>NZ_LMEW01000036.1 GCF_001426525.1 Massilia sp. Root133 | reverse complement strand
TCCAAGTATTGCTGAACTACAGAGAGCTTGAACCGCTCATCGTACTTCGTCATGAAAAAACCCCAAAAGTTGGTGTCCAACTTTTGGGGTTCAGTTCACGACGGGAGCCTTTTTTCTTGGGCGGCGTGTATGATATTTACAGGCTGTGCTTTCCCACGGGGAGGGACGACGATGGCCTTGAACTCGATCCGCAAGCTGCGGCGCGGCATGGTGCTGTTCGCGCTGATCCTGCCATTGCTCTACATCCTGTCGGCCGGGACCGCGATCGTCATGGACCGCCGCTCCACGCTGGCGCAGGCCGGATCGGACATGCGCAACATCGCCGCCACGCTCGACGAACATGCGCTGCGCACCTTCGGCGAGGCCGACACCCGCCTGCGCTGGGCGCTCGGCGAGATCGAACGGCGCGGCCTCGTGCTCGCCCCGGCGGACGAGCGCGACCTCCACGACATCCTGGCCGCCGCGATGGACGGGGCGCCGCAGGCCGCCAGCCTGAACCTGATCGGTGCGGACGGCTGGCTGCGCGCCAGCAGCACCACGTATCCGCTGCAGCCCATCGACAGCCGCGACCGCGAATACTACATCTACCTATCCTCGCACCCCGCCCGCGGCATGCATGTCGCCCGCTCGATCCGCTCCCGCACGAGCGGCAAATGGACGATCCCCGTCGCGCGCCGGGTCGACCATCCGGACGGCACGCTGAAGATGATCGGCGGCTTCGGCGTCGACATGGCCTATTTCGACCGCTTCTACCGGACCCTGCGGCTGGGCGACAGCAGCCGCCTCATGCTGCTGCGGCGCGACGGCTGGGTGATCATGGAGACACCGCTCGGGGCCGACGTCATGGACCGCAACGTGGCCACGACGGGCCTGTTCCGCAAACTGGCCGAGGCACCGTCCGGCGTGTACGAAACGGAACGCAGCATGATCGACGGCCGGCCGCGCCTGATCGGCTATGCGAGCCTGCCCGAATCGGATATCGTCGCCGTGGCGAGCGTCGCCCGCGCCGAGGTGCTGCGCCCGTGGGTCGTGCGCAGTTGTGAAGTGGCCGCCATCGGCGCCGTGTCCACCCTGTTGCTGCTGGGATTGCTGCGCTTCCTGTGGCTGCGCCTGGCCGACCTCGAGGAAACACAACACAACCTCACCCGCCGCAACGCCCAGCTGGACGCGGCGCATCGCCGGTTCCAGGAACTGGTCGACGGCATCGACGGCGTCGTCTGGGAAGCGGAACTGCCGGCGTTCCACTTCACCTACGTCAGCGGCAACGCCGAAGCCATCTCGGGCTACAAGGCCGGCGAGTGGATCCGCGACCCCGCGTTCTGGCGCGACCGCCTCTGCACGACGCCGGACGGCAAGACCGTCGAGCCCGTGCTGGACATGGACGGGCCGGGCCTGCTCAAGCCGGTCGAGCATCACCTCATGACGCCGGATGGCAGGGAGATCTGGCTGCTCAGCAACGTCATGCTGGCCGGGTCGGGGACGGGACACCTGCAGGTGCGCGGCGTCACGGTCGACGTCACGCGCCAGAAACAGTCGGAGCTGCAACTATTCCAGGCGGTCCACGTCGACCCGCTGACCCGGCTGCCGAACCGGCGTGCCTTCGTCGACCACGTCAACCACGCGCTGGCGCTGGCGGAGCGCAACGGGACGATGGTCGCGCTCGTCCTGATCGACCTCGACAACTTCAAGACGCTCAACGACACGCTCGGCCACGGGCGCGGCGACCAGGTGCTCGTGCGGATCGGCGAGCGGCTGCGCGACTGCATCGGCCCGACCGATGTTCTGGCGCGGATGGGCGGCGACGAATTCGCCATCGCCGTCGAGGGCGGCCACCGGCTGGCGCTGCGGGCGGAGCACCTCGCCGAACGCATCCACGCGGCCTGCGCCGACAAGGTCGCGTTCGACGACCGCGAGCTGTATCTCACCCTCAGCATGGGCATCGCGCTGTATCCCCAGGACGGGCTGGATTGCCAGGCCCTCGTGCGCAGCGCCGATACCGCGCTGTACCGCGCCAAGGCCTCCGGCCGCAACGGCTGGCAATTCTTCGACAGCTCGATGGCGCGCCAGGTCGAGCACCGGATGGACCTGGAAACGGGCCTGCGCCATGCGATCGAAGGCGGCGAGTTCCAGCTGTTCTACCAGCCGCAGCGCTCGCTGGCGGACGGCCGCATCGTCGGTGCCGAAGCCCTCGTGCGCTGGGACCGCCCCGGCCGGGGCATGGTGCCCACGCAGGAGTTCATCAACGTCGCCGAGGAAAGCGGCTTCATCGTCGCGCTCGGCAACTGGGTGCTGCGCGCGGCCTGCTGCCAGGCGGCCGACTGGGGCCGGACCGGCCTGCCGCTGCGCATCGCCGTCAACGTGTCCGTCGTTCAGCTGCGCCAGGCCGATTTCGTCGACCAGGTGCGGTCTGCGCTGGTCCTGTCCGGCCTGCCGCCGCACCGGCTGGAACTGGAGATCACGGAAGGCGCGTTCGTCGCCGACACCCTCGACGCGATCGGTAAGCTGCACCTGATCAAGACCATGGGCGTGGAACTGGCGGTCGACGATTTCGGCACGGGCTACTCGTCGCTGTCCTACTTGAAGCAGCTGCCCGTCGACCGCCTCAAGGTCGACCAGAGCTTCGTGCGCGACCTGCCCCGGAACGCGGGCGACCGCGCGATCGTGCGCGCGATCCTGGCGATGGCCGCCAACCTGAACCTGCAAGTCATCGCCGAAGGCGTCGAGTCGGAAGAGCAGCTCGAGTTCCTGCGCGCCGAGGGCTGCCACGAGATCCAGGGCTTCGTCGTGTCGCCGCCCCTCAGCGCGGCCAGCTTCGCCGAACGGTTCCTCGCCATCGACCATGTCTGAGGTCGGGTCCTGTACCATACGTCCTTCCGCCACTTCCCTCTGCCTTCGCCCTTGGACAGCATCCCTCTTTTCGGCTGGCGCCGCGACCTGCCCCGCTGGCGTCATCTCGTCACGCCCTCATGGTTGACGACGCTCGCAGGCGGTAGAGCCCGGGTGTTCGAAGCGGGATGCGACGCACAGGATACCTACGCGGCCGGCCATATCCCCGGCGCCGGCTACCTCGACACGACGTGGTTCGAACACGGACCGCTATGGAACAAGGTCCCCGACGCGGCACTCCAGCGGGTACTGCTCGCCCACGGCATCCGCCACGATGTCACCGTCATCCTGTACGGCCGCAACGTCCTCGCGGCCGCGCGCGTCGCGCACCTGCTGCTGTACGCGGGCGTCGCCGACGTCCGCCTTCTCGACGGCGGGTTCGCGGCCTGGCAGCGGGCGGGCCTGCCGCTCGAATCCGGGCCGCCGCGTCCCGGTCCCGCGGCGGACGATTTCGGCGCGCCCTTCCCCGCGCGGCCGGACTACCTGTTCGACATGGACCAGGTGCGCGGCCTGCTGCGGCATGGACAGGGCACGCTGGTCAGCATCCGCACGTGGAACGAGTACATCGGCAAGACCTCGGGCTACAGCTACATCGAAGCGCGCGGCGACATCGCCGGCGCGCTGTGGGGCCGGGCCGGCGAGGACGGCGACGTGAACAGCATGGCCGCGTTCCACCACGCCGACGGGCGCATGAAACCCGCGGCGGACATCCTGCGCATGTGGGCGGCGGGCGGCATCCATGCGGGCCCGCCGGCGGTGTTCTATTGCGGCACCGGCTGGCGCGCGTCGCTGGCGTTCTTCTACGCGTGGCTGATGGGGTGGGAGCGCATTGGGGTGTACGACGGCGGCTGGTGCGAATGGAGCCAGGCGCCGGACAACCCGGTGGTATGCCGCGCGGAGCGGCAGGACGTCAAACTCCGGCGCCATTGTCGATAACGCGGAAATCGCATACACTCCGAAAAGTTATCGATAACTAAGATTCGGACAATGACCAACACGATCTCCCGCCGCCTGCTCGCCATCGACGAAGGCCGCCAACAACTGTCGCTCGTCGACACGGCCACCGACACCTTCCACTGGACCCTGGACCTGTCCCCCTACCCGCTCGCGCGCGACCTGCAGCGGATCGACGCGGCCCGCGCGCTGGTCGGCTTCGACCGCGGTTTCTTCGAGCTGGACATCGAATCGGGCCGCGTCCTGCACGCCTGCGCGCGCTGGACCGACGTCACGGCCGTGCACCGCCGGCCCGACGGCCACACGCTCGTGACGGGCTGGAACCTGGACGGCACGGGTGGCGTCAACGTGCTGACGCTGGACCGCGACTGGAACGTCGTCGCCAGCGCGCGCCGCGACGGCGACTACGTCCGCCTGATGCGCCCGACGCCAGACGGCACATACCTGCTGTGCACCAACGACCACATCCTGGAAACGGCGCCGGACCTGACGGAACGCCGCCGCTTTGGCGTGTCCGAATTCGAGCATGCCTGGAAGGCCGAACGGAACGGGGACGGCACCACCCTCGTTTCAGGCGGCTATGGCGCCGTGATGGTGCTGTTCGACGCGGCCGGGAACGTGCAGCAGCGCTGTGGCGCCGCGGCCGACCTGCCCGCGGAGGTGGCGCCGTTCTTCTACGCGAGCTTCCAGCAGCTGGACAACGGCCACCTGCTCGTCGCGAACTGGCAGGGACACGGTCCGGACAACGGGCACAAGGGACGGCAGTTGCTGGAGTTCGACGCGCAGCGCCGGCTGGCCGGCACGTGGTCGGCCCCGCAGCGGATCTCGTCGCTGCAGGGCATCCTGGTGCTGGACTAGTCGGCCACCGTATCGGCCTGCGTGGCGGATGGTGCGCCGCGCGCGCCGATCCGCTTCACGAGCAGCTGGTCGATGCGGTAGTGGTCCACGTCGAGCACTTCGAAGCGCATGCCTTCGTATTCGACGCTGTCGGTCGGCTTGGGCACCTTGCGCAGCATGTACATCATGAAGCCGGCCGCCGTCTCGTAGTGCTCCTCCTCGGGCAGCGCGTCCAGCTCGAGCACGCGCTTCATGTCCGCCACCGGCGTGCTGCCGTCGATCAGCCAGGAACCGTCCTCGCGCTGCAAGGCCTGCTGGTCGGCCTCCAGCGGTGCGCCCCATTTGCCCATGACGGTCACCATGATGTCGCTGAGCGTGACGACGCCGACGACGAGCGCGTACTCGTTGATCACGACGGCGAACGTCTCCTTGGTGGCGCGGAAGCGGTCGAGCAGTTCGGACAGCGTCAGCGAATCGGGAATGATCAGGACCTTGCGGATGCTCGATTCGTTCAGCTGGAAACGGGACTGCCGGTTGAACAGCTGCACGAGGATGTCGCGCGTGTCCACGTAGCCGATCACGCGGTCGATCACGCCGTCGCACACCGGGAATTTCGACAGCGCGTGCGTGGCGATCTTCTGGCGGATGCTGTCCTCGGCTTCGTTCAGCGTGAAGAACACGACGTTCTCCCGCGTCGTCATCGTCGACGTGACGGCGCGCGATTCCAGTTCGAACACGTTCTCGATGAAGTGCTGCTCCTGCTTCTGCAGCACGCCGGCCTGCGCGCCCGCTTCCACGACGGCCGAGATTTCGTCGAAGGTGATGCGGTCCTCGCGCGTCGTGTCGACGCCGAATACGCGGAACAGCATGTTCGCCACCTTGTTCAGCGCCCAGGACAGCGGCTTGAACACGCGGATGACGACCATGACCGGCCGCACGACGGCCATCGCCGTGCTCTCCGGCGCGATCATCGCAAGGCGCTTGGGCATCAGGTCGGCGAACAGCACGAACAGCGTCGTGACAAACACAAACGACAGCGCGAACGCGACATTGTCGCGGCCCGGCCCGTCGTAGAAGAGCGTCAGCCATTCCAGGAAAAACGGCCGCAGCGCGCCCTCCCCGAGGATACCGCCCAGGATGGCGATCGCATTCAGGCCGATCTGCGAGGCGGCGAAGAAGTCGGCCGACTGCGCCTGCAGCGCGATCACCTTGTGTGCGCGCTCGTCGCCCGCCTCGGCCAGCAGTTTCAGCTTGATCTTGCGTGCGCCCGCCAGCGCGATTTCGCTCAGGGACAGGAAGCCGGCGGCCAGCACGAGGACGGCCAGCAAGGCCAGATGTTCGAACAGATTCATGGGACACCCGGAATAATGATGTCACTTTAACATATGCCCCAACCCTGCCGAAATTGATATACCGGATGACACATTTAATAATTGTCGAACGCTCCGGCGCTTTGCATAATCTGCTATTACGTCCACATCTCACACTGGAAATCCCGATGCAAAAGCCTCGCCTTGCCCTGATTCCCCTGTTGTTCGCCGCATCCTTGTCTCATGCCGCCACCGATCCGCTCGCGCCGACCGCGCGCTGGAGCGCCTACACCGCCGGCCATGCGGCCACGCCGCCGATGGGCTGGAGCAGCTGGAACGCGTTCGGCACCGACATCGACGAGGCGAAGGTCCTGGGCGCGGCCCAGCGCCTCGTGGACAGCGGCCTGGCCGCCAAGGGCTACCGCTACGTCAACATCGACGACGGCTGGGCGCTGCGCCGCAACCAGCCGGACGGCCACTTGATCCCGCGCCCGGACCGGTTCCCGTCCACCGTCGACGGCGGGTTCCGTCCGTTCACCGACAAGATCCACGCGATGGGCCTGAAGGCCGGCATCTACTCGGACCTGGGCCGCAATACGTGCTCGCAGGCGTACGGCGGCGACGACCCGAACCTGCCGAAGGGCAGCGTGCTCGAACGCGAAGTGGGCCTGTACGGCCACATCGACCAGGACATCGGCCTGTTCTTCCGCGACTGGGGCTTCGACTTCATCAAGGTCGACGGCTGCGGCCTGCGCGCGTACGGCGCGGACAGCCCGAAAGTCAAGACGGGCAACTACCGCGCGCTGAAGCCCGTGCTGGACCTGGAATCGGTCGCCCGCTCGGACATCCCGGCCGTGCAGGCGGAATTCACGCAGATCAACGAGGCGCTGAAGCGCAGCAATCCGGACGGCGACTACCTGCTGTCGCTGTGCGTGTGGGGCTCGGCCGACGTGCGCGCCTGGGGCAAGAACTTCGGCAACCTCTCGCGCACGAGCGACGACATCCGCCCGAATTGGCCGCGCCTGCTCAGTAACTACGACAGCGCCGCGCGGCGCGAACTGTACGGCCATCCGGGCAGCTGGAACGATCCCGACATGCTGTACATCGGCGCCGGCGATTTCGACGCGAACCACCTGACCGAGGCGAAATCGCACTTCGCGCTGTGGGCCATGCTGAATTCGCCGCTGATGACGGGCGCCGACCTGCGCACGACACCGCAGGCGCTGATGGACATCTTCGGCAACGCCGACATCATCGCGCTGAACCAGGACCCGGCCGGCAACCAGGCAGTGCTCGCGTACGACGCGGACGACGTGCAAATCCTCGTCAAGACGCTCGCGTCGGGCGACAAGGCCGTCGCCATCTTCAACCGCGGCCTCGCGGCCATCGACGCCGACCTGACGGCCGAGCACCTCAAGCTGCGCAAGGACGGCAAGATCACGCTGACCGACCTGTGGTCGAAAGAAACTTCGTCGTTCACGAACGAGACCAAAGTGAAAGTGGCGCCGCGCGAGACGCGCATCTTCCGCGTCCAGGGCGCACGCGCGCTGGCGGACGGCCTGTACCTGTCGGAGCAGCCGGGCAGCGTGAATCCGGCCGTCGACGGCGTGACCAAGCCCACGGCCGATCCGACCGTGTTCCGCTCGTCGTTCGGCTGGAGCGGCACCAAGGGCGGCGGCGAACGCCCGATGTACGCCGGCTTCGGCGGCGCGCGCGCGGACAGCACGCCGTACGGCCAGTGGCTGCAGATCGGGGGCAAGCGCTACGACGCCGGCATCGGCATCCTGGCCAATTCGCGCCTGGAAGTGCGCAACCACGATTACCGCCGCCTGGAGACGAAGGTCGGCGTCGACGATTCCGCGCAGGACCGCAAGAACGGCGTGACGTTCCTGGTCTACGGCGACGGCAAGCTGCTGGCGAAGAGCCGTGCGCTGCGCTGGGGCCAGCCGGCGCAGGCGCTGAGCGTGGACGTCGGCGGCGTCAAGCTGATCGAACTCGTGGCGAAGAGCACGGGCGGCGCCAACGAGCAGCTGCCGGTTACCTGGGGTGACGCGGCGCTGACGTCAGCGCGCTGATGTTCGAGGACTGGCGGCGTGCCGCCAGTTCCTGTTCCAGCTTGACGTCGCGGCCGTAGATGTCCGCGGCGAAGCGCGCACTGCCCTCGCCGTCGGCGATGGCGGTCGCGTAGAACAGCACCACGGGAATCGAACGAGCCAGGTCGACGTGCTTCGTCGGCCCCGGCTGCAGCGCTTCCTGGATCGCATCCGCCGTCCACTGGCGCTGCCCGCCGAGCACGTACTGCGCCAGCGCGGCCGGATGCTCGACGCGGATGCAGCCGTGCGACAGGTCGCGCCGGCTGCGTTCGAACAGTTCGCGCGCCGATGTCGAGTGCAGATAGATGTCCATCGGGTTCGGCATCGCGAACTTGATCGGTCCCAGCGAATTCTTCGCACCCGGGCGCTGGCGCACGCGCGCCCGCCCTGCCTTCAGGTCCGCCACGCTCGCGTCGGGCGGCACCGTCTCCATGTCATGCTGCTTCAGGTACGCCCGATTGCGCGCGAGCTTCGGCAGGATCTCTTTTTCCAGGATGCTGCGCGGGACATTCCAGTACGGGTTGAATTCGAGGTAGCGCATCTGCCCGACGAACAGCGGCGTTTCCGTCTTGACGGCGGAGCCGACGACGACGCGCATCTCCAGCGGCGCCTCCGAGCTGCCGTTCTGCAGCGCCCACAGCCGGTAGGCCGGCAGGTCGACGACGATCAGCGGGCCGGGACCGAAATCCGGCAGCCAGCGCAAACGCTCCAGCGTCAGTTCGAGCTGGCGCACGCGCTGCGCGGGCGGCACGTTGAGCGCATTGACCGTCCCGCGGCCCAGCACACCGTCTTCCTCCAGCCCATGGCGCGCCTGGAAGTGGCGCACGCCCTCTTCCAGCTTGTCGCCGTAGATGCCCTCGGCCGGCCGCACCGCATCCGCCGGCAGGTCGCCCAGCAGCACGAGGCGCTCGAACAGCGCCTGTGTATCCGCGTACGCCCCGCCCGGCTTGACCTTCGCCTGCGGCACCGGCAGCGCCGGATACGGCTGCTGCGCCAGCTCGCGGTAGTGCGCCAGCGCCGCCTTGACCTGCGCGTACAGCGGCAGCTGCGGCTCGGCCGCCTGCACCGCGTCGCGCAGCTTGCCGGCCGCGAGTCCCGTGCGCAGGCGCTCGACCGGATCGTAGCGCTTGAGGCGCGCGTCCGACTTGCCGGTGTGGTACTCGGAACGCACGCGGCCCACGCGCAGGTCGGCCAGGTAATGCAGCATCGCCGTCGTCAGCGCGACGTCGAACCGGGCCGGATCGGCATGGCCGGATCGCAGCTGCTGCTGCAGGTCGTCGGCGCCGTAATCCTGCGGATCGAGGCCCTGTACGGGAGCCTGGCGCAGCACCCACAGCGCGGCGGCGGCGGTCTGCGGATTCCACGCGGGCGCGTACTTGCGCGGCGCGTAGAACCGGTCGAGCCAGCCGCGTTCGTCGTAGGGGCCGGGCAGTGGCGCGGCCTGCGCATGGATGGCCGCGGGGATGGACTGGGCGAAGGAGAAACGGGGAAAGAGGGCCGCGGCACAGAGCACGAGCGCGGTGGCGATTTTCTGGCTGGACTTCATGGATGCTTTCGGACTTCGGCAACGATACGTTACCGATGAGCATCATACCCGCAACGCGTGATATCAGCGTGTACGATTGGTGCGCGTGGCGAGCCAGCACAGGATGGCGCCGCCGCACACCATGGCCGCACCCTGCCAGAACGCGAGCGACAGCGGCGCGCGCAGCAGGAGGGCCGAGAGCGCCGCGGACAGCACGGGGATGAAGTACGACGCGCCGGCCAGGACCGTCACGTTCCCGTGCAGGATGCCGACGTTCCACGCGCCGTAGCCGAAGCCCATGGCGCCCGCGGCCAGCAGCAGGTAGACGACGGCCTCGAGACTGAAATCCATGGGGCCGCCGCCCTCCAGCAGGTACTTGCCCCACAAGGTCGCGGCCACGAGGATGAAGAACAGCGTGACGCCATTCTTTCCTTCCGCGATGCGCGCCGTCACCGTGCAGTACGCGGCCCAGATCACGGCGCCGGCGAACGCCAGCCCATAGCTGAGGGGGTTGGCGCGCACGTTGCGCAGCATGCCGGGCAGGTCGACGCCTTGCGCGCCGCCCAGCACCCAGCAAATGCCGACGATGGACAGCGCGAACCCCGGCACGATCAGGAAGTTTGTCTTCTGCCGGTTGAACAGGATGCTTGCCACGATCGTGAACGTGGGCCACAGGTAGTTGACCATCCCGACCTCGATGGCCTGGCGCGCTGTGTCCGCATAGCCGATCGACAGCGACAGGCACAGCTCATAGGTCACGAACAGCAGGCTGCCCCAGGCCAGGTAGCGGCGCGGCAGCCGCGCATGGCCCACCGACAGCAGCAGGAATACCGACGCCACGCTGTACATCAGCGCGGCCCCGCCCGTGGGGCCGAGGTGGACGCTGACCTGGCGGATCAGGCCCACGATGGCGCTCCACAGCAGCACCGCCGTCAGCCCGATCAGGGTCGCCTTGTTCCTGTCTTTCACAAGGCTTCCCTGACGTGCGGGATGCTTAGATCGTCGTAGACCGAATACACGGCGGCCAGCATGTTTTCCAGCTCGGGCGCGCGGTCCATGTGGCGCACGCTGAAGAAGATCGGCGACACCGCGTGCTTGTCCTCGATGCGCCGGTACACGACGTTCCGGTGATGCATGCCCTGCACGCTCTCCGGCACGACCGCGATGCCCTGCCCGGCCGCCACGAGGCCCATCGCGATCTGCAGTTCGCGCACTTCCGTCACGTGGTCCGGCGTCAGGTTCGCTTCGCGGAAGGCGGCCAGCACCTGGTCGGCGAAGCTGGGCCGCGGCGCCTTCGGATACACGAGCAGCGCTTCATGGATCAGGTCCGTCAGGCGCAGCTTGCCCTCTTTCTCCGCGAGGCGGTGGCCGGGGAACAGCGCCACCACCATCGGCTCCTCGCGCAGCAGGATGCGGCGGATGCTCGTGTCCTCGCTCTTCAGGCGCCCGAAGCCCACGTCGATGCGCCCTTCCTTCAATGCCTTGAGCTGCTCCACCGTCGTCATCTCGTGCAGGGTCACCTCCACCTCCGGGTGGTTCTCGCGGTAGCGGCGGATGATGTCCGGCAGCAGGCCGTACAAGGTCGATGCGACGAAGCCGACAGACAGCGTCCGTTCCAGCTTGCCCACGCGCTGCGTCATCGTGCGCAGGTCGCGCACCTGGTCGAGCAGCGGCTTTGCATGCGCCAGGAAAAAGGCGCCGGCTTCCGTCAGACGCAGCGGCCTCACCCCTTTTTCGATCAGGGTCACGCCCAGGTCTTCCTCCAGTTGCTGGATCTGCCGGCTCAGCGGCGGTTGGGCGATGTGCAGGCGCTCGGCGGCGCGCGTGAAGTTGCGTTCTTCCGCGACCGCGACGAAGTAGCGCAGGTGTCTTAATTCCATACTCGATACCTATAGGGTATTGAAACCATACCAAAACGGTGTTGGACGCCCGTCATTTGCAGGAATATCGTGTCCTCACCTCAGCGAATTATACGCAAATAATATGATTCAATATATCGAAACCTTCCTGCTCGACGTGCCGACGATCCGGCCGCACAAGCTGTCCGTCGCGACGATGAACACGCAGACCCTGGTGCTCGTGCGCGTCCGCTGTGCCGACGGCGTGACCGGCTGGGGCGAGGCCACCACCATCGGCGGCCTGGCCTACGGCGAAGAGAGCCCGGACAGCATCAAGGCCAATATCGACACCCATATCGCCCCACTGCTGATCGGCATGGACGCCGCCCAGCCGGCAAAAGCGATGGCGAAGGTGCGCAAGGCCATCCAGGGCAACCGCTTCGCCAAGTGCGCGCTGGAGACGGCGCTGCTGGATGCGCATGCGCGCCGCCTGGGCGTGCCGCTGTCCGACCTGCTGGGCGGCCGCGTGCGCGACACGCTTCCGGTCGCGTGGACGCTGGCCAGCGGCGACACGGCCAAGGACATCGCGGAAGCGGAACACATGCTGGAGATCCGCCGCCACCGCATCTTCAAGCTGAAGATCGGCCTGCGCAGCGTGGACGCCGACGTCGCCCACGTGCTGGCGATCAAGCGCGCGCTGGGCGACCGCGCCAGCGTGCGCGTCGACGTCAACCAGGCCTGGAGCGAAGCGCAAGCCGTGCGCGGCATCGCGCAGCTGGAAGCCGGCGGCGTCGACCTGGTCGAGCAGCCCGTGAAAGCCCATCACACGGCGATGCTGGGCCGCCTCGCGCGCCGCTTCGACGTCGCGATCATGGCCGACGAGGCCCTGCACGGCCCGGTCGATGCGCTGGCGCTGGCCCGCGCCGACGCCGCCGACGTCTACGCCGTCAAGATCGCGCAATCCGGCGGCCTGTTCGCGGCGCTGGAAGTGGCGGCAGTCGCGCGGCTGGCCGGCATCGGCCTGTACGGCGGGACGATGCTCGAAGGCGGCATCGGCACCGCGGCCACGGCGCACGTCTGCGCCACGTTCGCCGACCTGGAGTGGGACACGGAATTGTTCGGCCCCCTGCTGCTGACCGAGGAAGTGCTGCGCGAACCGCTCGTGTACCGCGACTTCGAACTGCAAGTGCCGACCGGGCCCGGTCTCGGTGTCGACATCGATACCGACAAGCTGCGCAGCCTGCAACGCAAGTAAAGACACTGGAGACCACCATGCTGTTCCACGTCCGAATGAACGTCGACCTGCCCGCGACGATGCCACCCGCCGAAGCCGCGGCGCTCAAGCAGACCGAAAAGGACCTCGCCCAGCGCCTGCAGCGCGAGGGCAAATGGCGCCACCTGTGGCGCATCGCCGGGCAGTACGCCAACGTCAGCATCTTCGACGTCGACAGCGTCGACGAGCTGCACACGCTGCTGACGTCCCTGCCCCTGTTCCCCTACATGCACATCGACGTCATGCCGCTGTGCCGCCATCCCTCGTCCGTCCGCGACGGCGACATTTGACCCAACCTAAAAAAGGAGACCTGAAATGAACCACGCAGACATCGAACGACTGGCCCACAGCTGGGTCGTGGACGCCGCCGACCGCCCCGCCGACCCGCGCGTGCAGCAGGTGGTGCTGCGCCTGCTGGGCGACCTGTGCAAGGCGATCGAGGACCTCGACATCACGCCGACCGAATTCTGGCACGGCGTGGCCTACATGTCGGCCGCGGGCGCCGCCAATGAACTGGGCCTGCTGGCCGCGGGCCTGGGACTGGAACGCTTCCTCGACATCCGCGCCGACGAAGCGGAGCAGAAGGCCGGCCTGGAAGGCGGCACGCCGCGCACCATCGAAGGCCCGCTGTACGTGGCCGGCGCGCCGGAAAGCGTGGGCTTCGCCCGCCTGGACGACGGTACGGAAAGCGAAAAGGGCGAGGTCCTGTTCATGCAGGGCACCGTGTTCGACCAGCAGGGCAAGCCGCTGCCGGGCGCGAAGGTCGAGGTGTGGCACGCGAACCTGACGGGCAACTACTCGTTCTTCGACCAGACGCAGGCGCCGTTCAACCTGCGCCGCACGATCGTCACGGACGATCAGGGCCGCTACCAGTTCCGCAGCATCATCCCGGTCGGCTACGGCTGCCCGCCGGACGGCACGACGCAGCAGCTCCTGAACCTGCTGGGCCGCCACGGCCAGCGCCCCGCGCACATCCACTTCTTCGTCAGCGCCCCGGATCATCGCAAGCTGACCACGCAGATCAACATCGACGGCGACGAATACCTGTGGGACGACTTCGCGTTCGCGAGCCGCCCGGGCCTCGTGCCGCCCGTGAACCGGATCGACGACCCGGCGCAGCTGGACGCCAAACGTGTCGACAAGCCGTTCGCGTCGATCGACTTCGACTTCCACCTGTACCACGACACCGCCGCCGCGCCGACCACGCAGGTCGACCGTCCGCGCGCCGCCGCCTGAGGACACCGCCATGATCCCGATCGTTCCTGTCGACGCGTTCAAGCCCAAACGGCTGGACGACTACATGATCGAAGACGCGCAAACGGGCGACCACCGCCTGCACCGCAGCGCCTTCACCGACGAGGCCCTGTTCGAGCTCGAGATGAAGCACATCTTCGAGGGCAACTGGATCTACCTGGCGCACGAGAGCCAGGTCGCCAACGTCAACGATTACTACACGACGCACATCGGCCGCCAGCCGGTGTTCATCGCCCGCAACAAGAGCGGCGAGCTGAATGCGTTCATCAACGCGTGCAGCCACCGCGGCGCCCAGCTGTGCCGCCACAAGCGGGGCAACAAGGCGACGTACACCTGCCCGTTCCACGGCTGGACCTTCAACAATAGCGGCAAGCTGCTGAAGGTGAAGGATCCGGAATCGGCCGGCTATCCGGAATGCTTCAACAAGGAAGGCTCGCACGACCTCAAGAAACTGGCGCGCTTCGCCAACTACAAGGGCTTCCTGTTCGGCAGCCTGAATCCGGACGTCGAACCGCTGGAAGCCTTCCTCGGCGAGGCCGGCAAGATCATCGACATGATCGTCAACCAGTCGCCGGAAGGGCTGGAAGTGCTGCGCGGCTCGTCGACCTACACGTTCGAGGGCAACTGGAAACTGCAGGCCGAGAACGGCGCCGACGGCTATCACGTGACGGCCGTGCACTGGAACTACGCGGCCACCACGAACCACCGCAAACAGGAACAGGCCGCGGGCGAAGACAAGATCCGCGCCATGGACGCCGGCAACTGGGGCCGCCAGGGCGGCGGCTTCTACGCCTTCGAGCATGGCCACATGCTCCTGTGGTCGCAGTGGGCGAATCCGGAAGACCGCCCGAACTTCGCGCGCCACGCCGAGTACACGGAAAAATACGGCAAGGCGACCGCGGACTGGATGGTCGGACGCTCGCGCAACCTGTGCCTGTACCCGAACGTGTACCTGATGGACCAGTTCAGTTCCCAGATCCGCGTGCTGCGCCCGATCGCCGTCGACAAGACCGAGGTGACGATCTACTGCATCGCGCCGAAGGGCGAATCGGCCGAGGCGCGCGCGCACCGCATCCGCCAGTACGAGGACTTCTTCAACGTCAGCGGCATGGCGACGCCGGACGACCTGGAAGAATTCCGCGCCTGCCAGCAGGGCTACAACGGCGCCGCGATGCAGTGGAACGACATGTGCCGCGGCGCCAGGCACTGGATCCACGGCGCCGACGACGCGGCGCAGGACATCGGCCTCGCGCCCGTCATGAGCGGCGTGCGCACGGAGGACGAAGGCCTTTACACGATCCAGCACCGTTACTGGCTCGACGTGATGAAGAAGGCGTTCGAAGCAAAAGGAGAGGCGAAATGAGCGCATTCACCAAACCCGCGATCGAGGATATCCAATCCTTCCTCTACCGCGAAGCGCGCCTGCTCGACGACGAGCAATGGGACGACTGGCTGCAGTGTTACGACGCGAACGCGCGCTTCTGGATGCCGTCGTGGGACGACGACGGCACGCTGGTCCAGGACCCGGAGCGCGAGATCTCGCTGATCTTCTACCCGAGCCGCCAGGGGCTGGAGGACCGCGTCTTCCGCATCAAGACGGAACGCTCCAGCGCGACGATTCCCGATACGCGCACCAGCCACAACATCGCCAACGTGGAACTGGAACAGGTCGACGGCAGCCGCCACACGGTGCGCTTCAACTGGCACACGCTGAGCCACCGCTACCACACCAACTACAGCTATTTCGGCATGTCGCGCTACGTGATCGACTTTTCCGGTCCGGCGCCGAAGATCCTGGACAAGTACGTCGTGCTGAAGAACGACTACATCAGCCAGGTGATCGACATCTATCACATCTAAGCAGGAGACGGTCATGAGCCACACGATCGCACTGCAGTTCGAAGACGGCGTCACGCGCTTCATCAGCTGCAACCCCAACGAAAAACTGTCCGACGCGGCCTACCGCCAGAAGGTCAACATCCCCCTCGACTGCCGCGACGGCGCCTGCGGCACGTGCCGCGGGCTGTGCGAATCCGGCAGCTACGACATGCCGCCGGACAGCTACATCGAGGATGCCCTCGAAGAGAAGGATGCGGCGGCGGGCTACGTGCTGGCGTGCCAGATGCGTCCGACGTCGGACTGCGTCGTGCGCGTTCCGGCCACGTCGGCCGCGTGCAAGACGGGCGTCGGCGACTTCCCCGGCACCGTCACCGCCGTGGAACAGCTGTCGCCGTCGACGATCCGTTTCTCGATCGCGCCGGACCATCCCGACCAGCTGGACTTCCTGCCCGGCCAATACGTGAACGTGACGGTGCCGGGCACGGACCAGACGCGCTCGTATTCATTCGCTTCCGCGCCGGGCGCGGAACAAGCCAGCTTCGTGGTGCGCAACGTACCGAATGGCCTGATGAGCACCTGGCTGACCGGCCAGGCGCAATCGGGTCAGCCGATCTCGTTCTCCGGTCCGTACGGCAGCTTTTACTTGCGGCCCGTGCACCGTCCCGTGCTGATGCTGGCCGGCGGCACCGGCATCGCGCCGTTCCTGTCCATGCTCGATGTGCTGGCGGCCAAAGGGTTCCCGCATCCGGTACGTCTGGTCTACGCCGTGACCAACGACCACGACCTGGTCGGCCTGGCGCAGCTGGACCGCATCGCGGCCGCGCACCCGCAGTTCCAGTACGTGACCTGCGTCGCGGCGGCGTCCAGCACGCATCCGCGCAAGGGTTATGCCACGGCGCACGTGGAACCGGGCTGGATGCATGGCGGCGACGTCGACGTCTACCTGTGCGGCCCCGTGCCCATGGTCGACGCGGTGCGCGGCTGGCTGGACGGCATCGGCGTGAAACCGAACTCGTTCCACTTCGAGAAGTTCTCGGCCACGAGCACGGCGGGGGTGACGGCATGATGCATCCGGACCGTTTCAGGGACAAGGTCATGATCGTCACCGGCGCCGCCCAGGGCATCGGCCGCGGCGTGGCGCTGGCGGCGGCCGCGGAAGGCGCGCGGCTCGTGCTGGCCGACCGTTCGCCGCTCGTGCACGAGGTAGCCCGGGAGACCGGGACGCAACCCCTCGTCGTCGAGGCCGACCTCGAGACGTGGGCCGGCGCGGCCACGCTGGCGGCACGCGCGCTGGAGGCCTGCGGCCGCATCGACATCCTCGTCAACAACGTGGGCGGCACGATCTGGGCCAAGCCCTACCAGGAATACGATCCGGACCAAATGGAGGCCGAGATCCGCCGCTCGCTGTTCCCGACGCTGTGGTGCTGCCGCGCGGTGCTGCCGGCGATGATGGCCGCGCAGGCCGGCGCGATCGTCAACGTGTCGTCGGTGGCCACGCGCGGCATCTACCGCATCCCCTACTCGGCCGCGAAAGGCGGCATCAACGCGCTGACGGCCAGCCTCGCGATGGAGCACGCGCAGGACGGCATCCGCGTCAACGCCGTCGCCACCGGCGGCACGGAAGCCCCGCCGCGCAAGGTGCCGCGCAATCCGAAGGCGCTGAGCGAGCAGGAGCAAACGTGGTACCAGGGTATCGTCGACCAGACGATCGCGACGAGCCTGATGCACCGCTACGGCACCATCGACGAGCAGGTCGCCGCCATCCTGTTCCTCGCCTCGGGCGAAGCGTCGTACATCACGGGCACCGTCCTGCCCGTGGGCGGCGGCGACCAGGGGTAAGCGATGAGGTACGTTGACATTGACGACGTCCGCCTGCACGTGCGGACCGACGGCGATCCCGCGCGACCGTGCATCGTGCTGTCGAACTCCCTCGGCACGGACCTGGCGATGTGGGATCCGCAGGCCGCCGTCCTGGCCCGCGACTATTTCGTGCTGCGCTACGACACGCGCGGCCACGGCCTGTCCCGGCGCGGCACGATGCCTGTGACGCTCGAACGCCTCGGCCGCGACGTCGTCGGCCTGCTCGACGCGCTGGCGATTCCGCGCGCGCATTTCTGCGGCATCTCGATGGGCGGCATGACGGGCCAGTGGCTCGGCATCCACGCGCCGCGGCGGCTGGACAGGCTCGTGCTGGCCAACACCGCGGCGCGCATCGGCACGCACGAGGGCTGGACCGCGCGCGCCGCCCAGGTGCGGGCCGGCGGCATGGATGGCGTGGCCGACGGCGCCGCGGCGCGCTGGTTCACACCCGCCTTCCTTGCGCGCGAGCCGCACGTGGTCGCGCGCATGATCGCCCGCCTGCGCGAGCAGGATGCCGAAGGCTACGCGGCCTGCTGCGATGCGCTGGCGGACGCCGACCTGCGCAGCGCGATCGGCACCATCGCCGTTCCCACGTTGATCATCGCCGGCGCCGCGGACCCGGTCACCACCGTCGCCGACGCCGGCTGGATGCGCGACCGGATTCCCGGCGCGTGCCTCGTCGCGCTGGCGGCGTCCCACATCTCCAGCATCGAAGCGGCGCCGCAGTTCGCCGGCGCCCTCGTGTCCTTCCTCGCCGGCTGACCGGGGCAAGGCGGCAGCAACCCTGCCGCCTTGCCGCCATCAGAACGCGTGCCGCAACCCCGCCATCACCCCGCTCTGCGCCTTGCCCGGCGCCGTCGTGCCGCCGGCATCGAGCGCGATCGCGGCCGCGCCGTGGTTGTCCATGCGGCCGACGCCCGCATACACGGCGCTGCGCACCGACAGCGCATACGTCAGGCGCGCGACCGCCAGGTTCGTGTCATCGGGCGAGCCCTTGACGTTCTTGCGCGCCACCTGGGCATCCAGCGTCAGGCGCGGCGCGACCGGGATGCTCGCGCCGAGGTAGAACAGGTCGGATTCGGCGATGCCCGACGCGGCATCCGTCTTGCGGTCGATGACGCCGGCGCCGATCTTCGTCTTGCCCGCCATGATCCAGCCGTTGGCCGTGATGCGGCGGTCGTAGTGCGCGCTGTCCGTCAGCCCACCCGCCGCGCCCGTGTTCCCATACAGCTTGTCGTACGTGGCATTGATGCCGTAGGCCGTCGTGTCATAGCCCAGCAGGGCCGTGTATTGGCGGCAGGCGCGCGCATTGCCCGGCACCTCGCCCGCGCAGCCGGTGGCGGACGGGCCGCCGGCCGCCGACGCGTCGCGCCCGAAGCTCCACGTGGCGCCGACCGTCACCCCGTCGAACGTGCCGAGATAGCCGATCGCGTTGTCGCTGCGCGCGTTCGGTAGATATAAATCGATGCTGTTGATCGAGAAGAGGTTCGGTCCCAGCACGTCGCTCTTCATCGTGGCGAGATACGTCATGTTGAGGATGCGGCCCAGCTGCAACATGCCCCAGCGGCCGCGCAGGCCCACCCACGCCTGGCGTCCGAACAGGCGGCTGCCCTGCCCGAGCGCGCCGACGTCCGGATTGAAGCCGCTCTCCAGGTTGAACACGGCGGAGAGACCGCCGCCGAGGTCCTCGCTGCCGCGCAAGCCGATGCGCGACGGCAGGCTGCCCGTCAGCGACGGTTCGCGCGTTACGCCGTGGCCCGCCGCGTCCGCGTTGTTCATGTGCGCCAGCGCCACGTCGACGATGCCGTACACCGTCACCTGGCTTTGCGCCTGCGCGCCGCCCGCTCCCAGACCCGCCGCGAGGGCGATCGCTACTGCCTTTTTCATCATGTCTCCTGTTGGTTGTTGTTCGGGCGGAGGCAAGGCTCCGCCCTGGATGCTGCGCACCCATGAAAAACGTGTGTGAGGGAATCCGGTCAGGCTTCGGCGACGGCGCCGGTGTGCTGCGGCACGGCGGACGCCGAGCGCCCGTGGCGGATCAGTGCGACCGATACGGCGGCGATGACGGCCGGGATGGCGATCGCCTGGAAGTTCTGCTGCAGCGGCAGCGCCATGCCGACGAGCGTGCCGATGACGATCGGTGCGAGGATGGCGCCGCCGCGGCCCACGCCGGAGGCCCAGCCGATGCCGGTCGAACGGATCGCGGTCGGATAGAACTGGCCGGCATAGGCGTAGGTGACGATCTGCGTGCCGATCGTCGACGCCCCGGCGAGGCCGACGAGCACGAACAGCGCCGGCGTGGATACCGGATAACCCAGCAGCGTGATCGAGACGGCGGCCAGCGCATACATCGCCACCAGCACGTACTTGATGTGGAAGCGGTCGGCGAGCCAGCCGCCGCCGACGGCGCCGACGACGGCGCCGAAATTCAGCACGAGCACGAAGGTCAGCGCCGACCCGAGGCTGTAGCCCGCCCCGGCCATCAGCTTGGCGAGCCAGGAGCTCAGCGCGTACACCATGAACAGGCACATGAAGAAGGCGATCCAGAACATCGCGGTGGAGAATCCGCGGCCGTCCTGGAACAGCTGTCCGATCGGGGCGCCCTGGGCGCGGTCCGCGACGGGCAGGTCGAAGCGGTCGCCGGCTTGCGCGCGGTACGACGGCTCCATGCGCGCGAGCGTGCGCTGCAATTCGGCCAGGCGCTTGCGCTGCACGAGGAAAGTCATCGATTCCGGCAGGCTTTTCAGGATGAACGGAATCAGCAGGACCGGCACGCCGGCCGCGAGGAACACGGACTGCCAGCCGTGCTGCTCGATCAATCCCTTGCCCAGCAGCGCGGCCAGCATGCCGCCCACCGCGTAGCCGCTGAACATCAGCGTGACCATGGTCGCGCGGATGCGCCTGGGCGAATATTCCGTCATCTGGGCGACCACGTTCGGCATCACGCCGCCGATGCCGAGGCCCGCGAGGAAGCGCATCGCGCTGAACACGTACGGATCGCTGCTCATGCCCGCGGCGGCCGTGAACACGCTGAACAGCGCGAGGCAGATGACGATGGCGTGGCGCCGGCCGATGCGGTCGGCGATCGTGCCGAGGAAGATCGCGCCGAACATCATGCCGAACAGCGCGGAACTGACCATGAAGCCAGCATTCTGCGCCGTCACGCCCATCTGCTTCATGATCGAGGGCAGCGCGATGCCGGCCACGGCGAGATCGTAGCCGTCGCAGATGATGATGAGGGCGCACCACGCGAGGATGCCGGCGTGGAAGCGGTTGAACCTGGCCCCGTCGGCCAGTGCGTGGATGTCGATGTGCCGCATGCGATTGTCTCCTTATGGATGTGTTGTCGTGGGGTGATGCAGGATGCGGTGCGCCGCCATGCCGATGACGACGCCCCAGAACGCGGCGCCGAGGCCGAGGAAGGTCATGCCGGACGCGGTGGCGAGGAAGGCGATCACCGAGGCTTCGCGGTGGTCCTCGGCCGCCATCACGCCGGCGAGGTTCGAACCGATGGCGCCCAGCAGCGCCAGTCCCGCCAGGCAGACGATCAGTTCCTTCGGCAGCGCGGCGAACAGCATGACGATGGAACCGCCGCACAGGCCCGCGAGCAGGTAGAACACGCCGTTGGCGATGCCGGCCACGTAGCGGCGGCGCGGGTCCTCGTGCGCGTCGCGGCTCGTGCACATCGCGGCCGTGATGGCGGCGAGCGCGATCGTGATGCCGCCTGTGCACGCGATCGCCAGCGACACGAGGCTGCACGTGACGATCACCGGCCGCGCCGGCGTGGCGTAGCCGGACGTCTTCAGCACCGCGATGCCGGGCAGGTACTGGCCGGTGAGCGTCACCAGCACGAGCGGCAGCGCGAGGCTGAACGTGCTGGTCCAGCTCCACGCGGGCGCGATCACCGCAGGCACGACGAACCCGAAGCGGACGGCGGCAAGATGCGTCGCGCCGGACAGCCACGCGATGCCGGTGCCGGCGACGAGCAGCAGCACGACGCCGTAGCGCGGCACCGCGCGGCGGAACACGAGGTACGCGGCGATCATGCCGAACGCCAGCAGCGGCAGCGTGCCTGCCGTCCTGAACGCGTTCATCCCGAACGGCACGAGGATCCCGGCCATCATGCCGCTGGCGATCCCTGTCGGCACGTGGGCCATGATGCGTTCGAGTGAGCCGGACAGGCCGATGGCGAGCAGGATGGCGGCCGCGGCGAGATAGGCCCCGACGGCCTCGCCCAGCGGCAGCTGCGGAAACAGCGTGATGAGGAGCGCGCTGCCCGGTGCCGACCACGCCGTGATGACGGGTGCGCGCAGGCGCCAGCTCAGGACGATGCCGGCGATGCCCGCGCCGACGGAGATGCCCCACACCCACGATGCGAACATGGCGTCCGGCATGCGGCCCGCCTGCGCGGCCTGGTAGAAGATCGCCAGCGGTCCGGAAAACGAGACCAGCACGGCCAGGAAGCCCGCGGCCACGGCCGACAGCGATCCGTCGGACCAGCGCCGGCCGCGCACGGCGGCGCACTCCACCTGTCCTGTGCCCATGGTGTCTCCTTGTCTTATCGTTATCGGGACCAAGGGTAGAGAGATTGCACAGGCGCGTCCAAGACCGATTTGGTATCCATTCGATACCTGATGGGTATGGCGTGTGCGCGGTTTTGTGTCGCGTGTCCCCTACAATCTGATACTGTTTTCCTGGAGACCCCTGGCGAATAATCGACGATTTCTCGCCAAGGAATCTCCATGAAGCTCCTGCTGCTCATCCCCTTCCTGGGCCTGCTGTGGACGCCGTTCTACAACCAGCCCCTGCCCGCCCTGTTCGGCTTTCCGTTCTTTTACTGGTACCAGTTTCTGTGGGTGCCGCTGACGTCCTTCCTGATCTGGCTCGTCTACCGCCACGAGCAAAGGAAGGGAGAGCAGCGATGACATCCACGATCAACTGGACCGCGCTGTGGGTCTTCATCGGCTTCTTCGTCCTCGTCACGGTGATGGGCTTCATGGCCTCGCGCTGGCAGTCGGGCGGCGCGGGCAAGGGCGAGCACCTCGACGAATGGGGCCTGGGCGGCCGCAACTTCGGCACGTGGATCACGTGGTTCCTCGTCGGCGGCGATTTCTATACCGCCTACACCGTGATCGCCGTGCCGGCCCTCGTCTACGCGGTGGGCGCCTACGGCTTCTTCGCCCTGCCCTACACCATCCTCGTGTACCCGATCGTCTTCGTCATCATGCCGAAGCTGTGGGGCGCCGCGCAGGCCGCCGGCCACGTGACCGCGGCCGACGTGGTCTACGGCCGCTACGGCTCGCGTCCGCTGGAACTGGCGATCGCGCTGACGGGCGTCGTCGCCACGATGCCCTACATCGCGCTGCAGCTCGTGGGCATGGAGGTCGTGATCAGGGCGCTGGGCCTGACGGGCGAACTGCCGCTGGCGGCGGCGTTCATCGTGCTCGCCCTGTACACGTATGCCGCGGGCCTGCGCGCGCCGGCGCTGATCGCCTTCGTCAAGGACGTCATGATCTACATCGTCGTGCTGGTCGCGGTGGTGCTGGTGCCGGTGAAGCTGGGCGGCTATGCCGGCATCTTCTCGGCCGCCGGCGACGCGTTCGCGGCCAAGGGCGGCGCCACCGGCCTGGTCTTGCAGCCCGCCCAGATGCTGCCGTATGCGACCCTGGCGCTCGGCTCGGCGCTGGCCGCGTTCATGTACCCGCACACGCTGACCGGCATCTTCGCCGCGAAGAGCGCCGACACGATCCGCAAGAACGCCATCTTCCTGCCGGCCTACACGATCCTGCTGGGCCTCATCGCGCTGCTCGGCTACATGGCGCACGCCGCGCACCTCAAGGTGGCGAGCAACAACGACGTCGTCCCCGCCCTGTTCGGCGCCCTGTTCCCGGACTGGTTCAGCGGCTTCGCCTTCTCCGCCATCGCCATCGGCGCGCTGGTGCCGGCGGCCGTGATGTCGATCGGCGCCGCCAATCTCTTCACGCGCAATTTCTGGAAGCCGTACGTCAACCCGCACGTCAGCCCGGCCGGGGAGGCGAAGGTGGCGAAGATGGTGTCGCTCGTCGTCAAGGTCGGCGCGCTGGTCTGCATCGTGTTCCTGCCGACGAAGTTCGCATTGGACCTGCAGCTGCTGGGCGGCGTGTGGATCCTGCAGACCTTCCCCGCCGTCGTGTTCGGCCTGTTCTCGCGCCGCTTCGGCAGCACCGCCCTGCTGTGCGGCTGGGCCGTCGGCATCGTGGCCGGCACGTGGATCGCGTTCGGCGACGGCATCAAGCCGGTGCATACGCTGCACCTGGGCGACGCCGGCGTGACCCTGTACACCGGCTTGCTGGCGCTGGCCGTCAACGTCGCGGTGGCGCTCGTCGCGCAGGTGGTGGTGGGTGTGGCGCAGCGCGGCGTCGCCGGGAAGACCGCCGCGTAGTCGTCCCGCCGTGCGATCATCATGCCTGGCATCGCTACCGGAGGCATCATGAGCCATATCGTCTTGTTGGGCGACTCGATTTTCGATAACGCGTTGTACGTCGCGGAAGGCATGGAGGTCGTGTGCCATGTGCGGGCGGCGCTGGGCCGGCAAGGCGAGGTGTCCCTGCTGGCCCGCGACGGCAGCGTATTGAGCGACGTCGAGGCGCAGGTCGCACGGCTGGCGGAACTACCGGCACCACCGACCTGGCTCGTCGTGAGCTGCGGCGGCAACGATGTCCTGCCGCTCGTGGGCGCGATGCAGACGCCCGTGCGCTCGGTCCTCGATGCCGCCGAACTGCTGGCGTCCTGGCAGGCGGAGTTCCGCCGCGCCTACCGGCACATGCTCGACGTCGTGCTGTCGCAACGCGTGCCGGTGGCCGTGGCGACGGTCTACGATGCCGTCCCGAACCTCGCGCCGGGACTGCGCACGGCGCTTGCGCCGTTCAACGACGTGATCCTGCGCGAGGCCGCGGCCCGCGCGCTCCCGGTGCTCGACCTCCGGCTGACCTGCGCGGAAGCGGCCGACTATGCGTCCTCGTCGCCGATCGAGCCCTCCGCGCAGGGCGGCCGCAAGATCGCCGCCGCGATCGCCGCGCTGGTCGGCGCCCACGACCCTGCCGCGCGCCGGACGGTCGTTTATGGCGCCGCGGCGCCGGCAGCGTCACCGTAATGCGCCGCGGCCCAGGTGGCGAACTGCCGCAGTTCCTCGCGCAGGTCCGGCGGGGCCACGACTTGCAGCAGATGCGCCTGGGCCTGCAGCATCCACACCAGTTCGCGCGTATAGGTCACGGTGGCACGGAGTTCGTGGCCGCCTTCGGGCCGCGCGGCGATGCGCTGGTCGGCGCCGAGCGGGGTGTCGATGTAGTTGGCGATGAGTTGGTTGCCCGCCTTGCCGGGCCGGGAGCGCAGCACCAGGGCCACGGTCCCTGCCGGGAAGAACTCGAGCGCGCCGCCGGCGAGGACGTCCTGCAACACGGGCAGGCCGCGCGCCACCGGTTGGTTGACGCGGCGCGCGACGTGCCGGACCCGGTCCATCCGGAACGTGCGCGGTCCGTCGACCAGCCGCCCGTCCTCTTCCTTCGCCGCGACCAGCCAGAAGAACCGACCCTTCTTGACCATGCCGATCGGATGCAGGCGGTAGCTCGCCTCGCCCGCGCGACTGGCGGCGGCGTACCGCACATCGACCTGTTCGTCGCGCAACAAGGCTTCGTTGATCTCGCGCAGGTGCGCGCCGTCGAGCGGCGGCGGCGACATCGTCGGGCCTTCCGCGAGGATGCGGATCTTTTGCCGATAGCGCGCGTACTCGTCCCTGCCGGGCCAGTGGCCCACCCGCGCCGCGGATTGTTCATACGCCGCCAGGGTCCGCTGCGCCGAGGCCGGGACCAGCATGTGCAGTTCCTGTGCGAGCAGGTTCACGAGCAACGCATCTTCGCTCGAGGGCAGGCGCAGCATCAGGGGCCTCGCCGGTGTCCGGTGCGACCACAGCTTGCCTGACGCATTCGCCGGGTTCGGGTTGCCCACGATATCGATGCCGGCGTCGCGCCAGGCGTTGCCCTCCGCGGCGATCTCGGCCAGATCCCGCTCGACCGTGCGTACCACGCACTGGTAGCCTTCCTCGTTCAGCCGCCGCGCCAACGCGGACGCACCGATGCCCGGGCGGCCGCTGTCGGGCAACAGCGCGACCAGCGCAAGCCGGCGCCGCAACGTCTGTTCGACGCGCGCTTTCCCGCCGCCGCTCTCATCGGCATCTCGATCCATGTACGCCTCCCCGATCCGACGGAGCATAAGTCGAATGTTGCATTTAGTCAACGTGCGACTTATGCTGTCGCACCCCTGCCGCATCATGCGGTTTCGGTGCGCCGGACGCCTGATGGCAGTGGGCGGCGCGTTACGTGATCGATAAGGAATCAACGGATGCTACAAGTTCAGTTTGCTTCGAAAAAACGTCGCGCGAATCTCGCGCTGGTCCTCGCCTTGTGGCACGAACTCATGGCGGAGTGGCATCCGGAAGAGCCGGAGCCGCTGCGCGCCCGCATGCCGCGCCGGTCCGCGAACGCGACCCTCTCGGCCTACCTGAACAGCGCGGCGTGGCCGGACATCACGCGCGAGCAGGCCGAACGGGCCTGCGGGTTCGACATCATCCTGCGGCTCGCTTCCGGGTTGATCGATACGAGTCACAGCACGGATGACTTCTTCACGCGCGCAGACAACGGCAAGTGGTTCCGGCCGGTCGACATGCCAAGCACGACGCGGAAAAAGCTGATTCGCGGGGTCGAGCTGACGCCGGAAGCCATCGCCACCTGGTCCGGCGCGAGCGACGACGAGCGCCGGCAGGCACTGGGAGAGGCGCGCCGGTTGCTGGAGTCGGACCTGGAGTCGCAAGGCATCCCGGTGCAATTGCTGCCGCACGCCGGCACGCCCGGCGCCGCGCCGTCCGTGCCGGCGTCGACGAACCCGTCCGCGCAGAGCCGGACAGGCTGTCTCGAAGCGCTCGTCAAGGACATCCACGAGCAGCCATTCCAGCGCGTCTACCGCAAGCGCCCGTTCGGCGCGCCCGTCAAAGGGTGGGACGACCGCCTGCGCGCCTACTTCTGGCCGGCGCCCGCGCAGGGTTACCGGGAGACCGCCGCGGGCATGCGGGACATCGCGCAGACGGCGCGTGCGCTGGCCGAAGCGCTGGCCGAACGTGGCGCGTGGGACGCGGACGAGCAGGCGCGCGCGGTCGCGCTGGCGCACGCCGTCTTCACGTGGGGCGGCGTACCGCAGGACCCGAAGACCGTCACCGCGAGCACGGTCCAGGACGTCGTGCGGGCCGCGCTCGACAACGACGCCGATGCGCGCGCACACATGAACAGCGGCTGGACCAAGGTCGCCGCCTTCGTGACGGACCACGTCGACGGCCTCGGGACGGGACGTCCGCAAGCGATCTGGGACAGCCGCGTGGCCACGTCCATCGTCGACCGCCTCGACGGGCTGCTTCCCGCGGGCGTTGAGCCAGCCACGCTGTTCCCCGGCGTCGGCACCGTGCCGGGGCGCGGCGGCACCCGTCCGCGCACGCTGTCCCGGCGCTGGCCGTCGGGCTACAAGACCTGGGCCGGCCAGGTCGCGGGCAGCCAGGTGGTGCGCGACATCCGTGACATCCTGAACAACGGCGCTTATCCGAAGATGCCCCTGCCGGACGGCGGCGCCGGGGCATGGACCACGCGCGGCGTCGAGATGGTGCTGTTCATGGACGGTTATTGACAGCCATGCCCCGATTGATCGAACGCATCGACGCGATCGCACGCAAACAGGGGCGCGACGTCCTCTACCTCGAGTTCCATCCGCAAGCGCCGGGCGAACGCAAAGGCCATGACTACACACGGGATCCGGTCCGTGCCGGCCGGGCTCGACCGGCACGCGGTGCATTGGGACGAATGCCGACCATGACGCGCCCGGCTTCCGGGAACGCTGGTTCGAGGACTTCTGACCGTCCGCGCTGCTATCGGAAATGCACGAGCGGACACCGACTGTACCAGTTGCACCACGTATCGTTGCAACGGCTGCCACGAATCTGCCCGCGCGTTCCAGATTTCATCCTGTCGGTCACCCGACTGCTGTACTCTGGGTGACTTCACCATTCGAGCCCGGATACGTTGATCATGCGAAACCAGATGAACATGCCAGACAGCGCCACGGCGCTCATGAACTATGTCGACGGTGCCGGCTGGACCGAACATGCGGAGGTCGTCGTGCAGATCATGATGTCGAGCGTGCATCCGGACATCGAGTCATCCATCGCGACGGTCGCATGTCTTCCGAATCACCTGCGGACGAACGTCGCCCATTTTCTGACCGAGATCCTCACGGGCGCCGTCGACAACGAACAGCGGCACGCCATTTTTTCGTGGACGCAGTGCTGGGCGCTGGCGAGCCTCGACCAATAACCGCCGCCGCATCGCACGACCGGCTTTGCCGGCGGTTGACAGCCTACCTACTAGAAGGTAATCTCACTGTCATGAACAAATCGCTCTCCACTGCCGACGATATCCTGGCCTGCGCACGTTCCCTGATCGTCGCCGGCGGTTACAACGGATTCAGCTATGCAGACATTGCCGAGGTCGTGGGCATCCGCAAGCCGAGCATCCACCACCACTTCCCGAGCAAACTCGACCTGGTGAAAACCCTCGTCATCCGGTACCGGGAAGCCGCCGAAGAAGGCATCGCCAATCTCGAGCGCGCCGTGCCGGGACCGCTCGATCAACTGCGCGCCTACATCGGCTACTGGAAAACCTGTATCGGCGACGCGAGCGCGCCGTTTTGCGTATGCGCCCTGCTGGCCAACGAATTACCGGTATTGCCGGAAGAGATCGCGCTCGAGATCCGTGCATATTTCCGCTTCCTGTCGGGCTGGCTCACGGCTGTCCTCGAGCGCGGCGCCGCGCTCGGCGTCGTGGCCCTGACCGACACGCCGCGCGTGGAAGCGGAAGCCTTCATGGCGACCGTGCACGGCGCCATGTTGTCGGCGCGCGCCTATGGCGATACCACCATCTTCGGGACCATCATGGACCCGCAACTGGCGCGCCTGTCAGCCGGAGCCTGATCGTACCGTATGTCCGGGTCCGGTGCGCCGGGCCCATTTTTTGCCATCGTCATCTACCAACTAGTAGGTCGGATTTCATTAAAGGAGTTTTAGCATGCCTCATCCCCTCTCGAACGTCGGCGCCATTCACACGGTATTGAGCCTGATCCCCATCGTCGCGGGCCTGCTCGCTTTCGTTCGCCAAGGCCGCATCGATCCAGCCAGCGGCCTGGGCAGGATTTACTGGGTGGGAATGATCCTGTCCGTCGTCACCGCCTTCGGCCTGTCGAGCACGGGCGGGTTCAATCCGGGGCATGCGCTCGGCCTGCTGACCTTGCTGGTAATGGCGTGCGCCACGGCCGCGCCCCGCATCGCCTTCCTGGGCCGTGCAGCCGGGTACCTGCAGGTCGGGCTGATGTCGTTCAGCTTCCTGCTGCTGCTGGTGCCGGGGACGAACGAGACGCTGAGCCGTCTCCCTGTCGGCCATCCGATCGGGCATGGCCCGGACTCGCCGCCCGTCAAGCTGGCGCTGGCCTGCGTGTTCGTGCTGTTCTTGCTCGGCACCGGTTACCAGATGTTGCGCCTGCGCCAGCGGCATGGAAAGCCAGCAACACTTCGGTAATTTTTACAGTCTAGGATGAGTCTGGCGGCGGCGCTATGCCAAGCCATTGAAACCAAAGCATATTTTTTCCTTGGCATGGACATTGCTGGTTACCCGGCAAAACAAAGCGCGACCAGCTGTTGCCCAGGAGACCATCATGAACTCGTCCGCGAACAACCCACCGATTCCCCTTTGGAGAATCAACCGGTCCGTACTGTTGGGCATGTGCCTGATTGCACTGACTGCCGTACTGTTTTACGGACCGGTTCTGTTGCTACTGTGGCGCGAGCTGGGGTGACGTTGAGCCTGCTTACAGCCGTCCACGCAGTTCGAGCGCGATCGCACGCGGCTTGCTCACATAGCTGTAAGGGGAGCCGACGACAGAACCGAGCGTGCTGATCGCAATCGTTTGCCGGTTGGCGAGATTCGTCACGACCGCACCCACGCCCCAGTTGCCGGACGGCGCCGTCCAGCCGAGGCGCACGTCGACTTTCTCGCGCGCCGCCCCGGTATCGACACTGCCGTCGGGGTTGCACGTTCCCTGCGCCCGCGTGTCGGCATTGCAGCGCCGTTCACCAATGTAGCCCAGCATCACGTTGAAGTCAGCCGTCCCGTTCCACAGCGGCCAGCGCGCGGTGGCGCCGGCACTGGCGCTCAGGCGCGGGGCGCCGGGCGGCTGGCCGTCCAGCCGGACACCGGACGGCGACACGTAGTGCGCATAGGTCTGGTCGAGGTAGGCCAGCGCGCCGTTCAGGCGCCAGATCCGGTTGAGCGTCCACTGCGCGCTCAGCTCGGCGCCCGTCGCGCGCTGGTCGCTGTTGACGACCTGGTAGCTGGGCACGCCGGCGCCGGCATTGGCCGGCACCAGGGTCAGGCTTTGCAGGTTGGTGTAGTCGTAATGGAAGATCGACGCTTCGTAGGACAAGCCCAGCGCACGCACCCGCCCCTTGATGCCGATCTCGGTATTCGTCACCAGCTCCTCGTCGTAATAGCCATTCACGCCGAGGGCATCGAAACCGCCGGCCAGATAGCCCTTGCTCCACGAGCCGTACACCATGTGGTCCCGCGTCAGGTGGCGGTCCAGCACGATGCGCGGGCTGAAGTTGTTCCAGCTCCTCGATGCGGGGAACGGGCTGGTGCTCGAAACGGTGTTGTTGAACTCGACGTTGCGTGCCACGACGGCCTGCAGCGATGCAGCCTGTTGCGGAGTCAGCAATCTCAGGGCGACAGCGGTCGGGAACAACTGTGCTTGCTGCATCACGGCGAGCCGAGCGTCGAGCTCGCTGGCGATACGCGGCGGGTTGTACCAGCTGAAGCGCTTGTCGTCGTGCGTCAAGCGGCCGCCGACCGTCAGGTTGGTGACCGGGCTCACATGCCAGAGCAGGTCGCCATACACGGCGTACGCGCGGTAGTCACCCTTGTCGTGGATGCTCTCGCGCCACGGCAAACCGGCGAGGCTCAGCCCTTGCAGCGCCGCGTTGCCGGTGGCACGGCCGATACCCTGGGCCAGGCCGGTCAGCGTGGCATAGGGCGCGCTGCCGGCGGCATGGCGAATCAGGGTGTCCAGCGACAGCGTCGTCAAGTCCACGTGTTGCGTCTGGGTGGCGCGCTCGCGATAGGCACTGACGCCGCCCACCCAGTCGAGCGCGCCGTTCTGTCCGCTCAGTTTGAATTCCTGCTGCCAGGTCGAGTTCGATTCGACGTTGCCGATGCCGATATACGCCGCCGGATTCACCGAGCCGTCGTTGTCCTGCCAGTTCTGCGTGTTGAAATGGCGGTAGGCGGTGATGCTGCTCAGTGTCGCATGGCGCAGCGGCGTCGTCACGCGCAGGGTGAGGCCGTCGAAGGTGCGCGCCTGCGCATTGGGCTCGGCGTCGTTGGCCAGCGGCTGCTTGCGCGGATCGACCCACGTCGCGGGCCCGCCGAAGTCGATCTTTCCGCCCGTGAGGGAAAACACCGGCGGGCCGGACACACGCATCACCCCGTGTTCCCAGCCGAGGATGGCGTCGGTGTCGTCGCGCCGCCAGCGCACGGTGGCGCGCAGGCCGCGCTCGCCATCGTCGCCCATGCGCTGCCCGTTGAAGGTGTTGCGGACCCAGCCGTTGTCACGCTGGTCGAGCGCCGAGATGCGCAGTGCCAGCCCCTCGGCCAGCGGGGTGTTGTAGAGCAGTTCGGTATGGACCGCCCCGCGGGTGCCGACCCGGACCAGTCCACTCGCTTCGATCCGCTCGACGGGATCGTTGGTGACAATGGAGATGACGCCTGCTGCCGCATTGCGTCCGAACAGCGTACCCTGCGGACCTTTCAGCACTTCGATCCGCTTGACGTCATTGAAGTTCAGCAGCGATCCGCCGGTCTTGCCGACATACACGGAGTCGGTGAAGATGCCGACCGGCGAGTCCGTGCCGATGCCGTAGTCCTCGGTGCCGACGCCACGCAGGAAAATGATCGGGCGGGTGGATTGCAACGGCTCGACCGACAGGCCGGGGACGAACGCATCCATGCCGGCCAGGTTGACCACGCCGACATCCCTGAGCGCGCTGCCGGCCAGCGTCTGCACGGCGATCGGCACGTTCTGGATGTCCTGGCTGCGGCTCTGCGCGGTGACCGTGACCACCGGCATGACATCCTGCGCGCGACAGGCGTCCGGCACGCCCGCTGCCGCAACGGCGGTGGTCAGTGCAAGCTTGACGGCATGCCGGTTCATCCCCCGACGCAACTTCCGCTGACTCGATTTCATTATTGCCCCGTGAAACATTCTATCAATGCGATATCGTGATCACATCGGCAGACCTTGGCAAGACCAATCGAGCGCTTTGCTGCATGTTTTTCTCAGGCAGGCCCGCCCTGGCCCGCCTTCTTCGCATATTGGGCGGGGACGCTCGAGCGCCTATACCAGACTGTTCGCAAGCATTCGACCACGCGCAGACATGCAAGAATCGCGGAGCAGGATATGGCAGACCAGCGAAATGAAACGGTCGGACGCCTTACCGCCTACGCCCAGATAACGTCGTTTCTCCAGGCCTCGCTCGCAATGAGCGATTGCAGTTTCTCCTGCAGCATCGTCGACCATGCCTCGACCAGCCTGGATGGCCGGTTCTCGCGCAGCGTCGTAATGGCCACGGTCGACCGGATCGAAGGGCGTTCGATGGCGTGGGCGACGACATCGCCCCGCGCCACCTCGTCCTTGATCGCGACTTGCGTCAGGATCGAATAGCCCACTCCCGCCTTCACCAACTGCTTGGTCAGGGCCACGCTGTCGACTTCGATCTCGACCCGCAGCCGCACGCCATGCTGGATCGCGGCCTGCTCCACAAGGCGGCGATTGCTGTGGGGTAGCCCAGGGAGAATGAGAGGTATGTCCGCGAGATCCCGGATGTGGTAACTGGGCTTTCGTCCCGCGTCGCCAGCCGGACCGATCAATATCATGGGCTCGCTGAACAATGGACGGACATTGAATGCATCGAGAAGCGGCTGGTTGTACACGACCGCCAGGTCGACCCGCTTGTCGAGCACCCACTCCTGCAATGAACTGCTGAGCCCTTCGCGCAGGTGCAACGTCACGCGCGGCCAGCGTGCGCGGAAGTCCTTGATCAGGTCGGCCCCGATCAGTGCCCCGATCGTCGGCGGCAGCCCCACTGCGAGATGCCCACCCTCCTCGTCCGCGCTGGCACGGACCTGCTCGCCGGTCTCGTTCACCATGTGCGTGATCATCTCGGCCCGTTCCAGCAGCCTGGCACCGGCGGCGGTCAGGCGCACGCCGCGGCCATGGCGGATCAGCAACGGTACGCCGATTTCGCCTTCCAGCTTGGCGATCTGCCGGCTCAACGCAGGCTGGGCAATGTAGAGCTCGGACGCCGCACGGCTGAAGCTCCCCGACCGCGCCACGTGAATGAAGCTCCTGAGTTCTCGTATATCCATATCCAACGCCAGCCATGCCGAAGAAGCATAGGATCATATATTCATACGGTCTTTGTCAAAGTTTTTACATGAACCTATGCTTCATACAAATAGCAAACCACTCAAAACAAGCCGCCATCGGCGACCTTAGGAGACGTGATGAAACAACTGAAGAAACTGCATGTGCAGGTATTGATCGGGCTGGCGTGCGCCGTCGTGCTCGGTCTCTTGGCGCCCGCCACCGCCATCGCGATGAAACCGCTGGGACAGGGCTTCATCGCATTGCTGAAGATGATGCTGGCACCGATCATCTTCTGCACCCTGGTCCAGGGCCTCGCCCACGTCAAGGACATGCGCAAGCTGGGACGGCTGGGATTGAAATCCCTGGTCTACTTCGAAGTCGTCAGCACGGTCGCGATGATCATCGGTTTCGTGTTCGTGAACGTCTTCGAACCCGGCGCGGGACTGCATGCGACGAACATGGTCGAAAGCGCCGACGCCCTGAAGGCGACGGCCGGCGCCGGCCAGATCTCCGCGGTCAACTACCTGCTGGGCCTGATTCCGCACACGCTCGTGGACGCATTCGCCAAGGGCGACATCGTGCAGGTCCTCATCATTTCTATCCTCGCCGGACTGGCCCTGAACGTCTCGGTCGGCGCCGACTCTACCCTCTTGCGCGGCATCGACGAAGCGCAGGCCGTCCTGTTCAAGATGCTGGCGTTCATCATGAAGCTGGCGCCGCTGGGGGCGTTCGGCGCCATGGCGGCCGCGATCGGCAGCTACGGCGGCATGACGCTCGTGTACCTGTTGAAAGTCATCGTCGTCTACTACGGTGCATCGCTGGTGTTCGTGTTCGGCGTCCTGAGCTCGATCAGCTGGATGATCGGCCTGCCGTTCTTCGGCGTGCTGAAACTGATCCGCGACGAGATCCTGCTGATCTTCGGCACCGCGTCCAGCGAAGTCGCCTTCCCGCGCCTGCTCGAAAAACTGCAGCGCGCCGGTTGCGACGAGGTCGTCGTCGGCTTTGTCCTGCCGGCCGGCTACAGCTTCAACCTGGACGGCACGTCCATCTACATGGCGATCGCGATCGGCTTCATCGCACAGGCGACGGACACGCCGTTCTCGCTCTGGCAGCAGCTGGGCCTGCTCGCCATCCTGAGCCTGACCTCGAAGGGCGGCACCACGGTGGCCGGCGGCGCGTTCGTGAAACTCGCGGCGACCCTGCAATCGGTACGCACGCTGCCGCTCGGCGGCCTCGGCCTGCTGTTCGGCATCGACCGCGTGATGGCGACCGCCACCGCCCTCGTCAACGTCGTCGGCAACACGATCGCGGTCTTCGCCATCTCGCGCTGGGAGAACGGCTTCGATGCGGATGCGTTTGCCCGCGAGACGGGAACGCGTGCGCGCCGCACCCGCCTGCAGCCGGACAAGGCCGCGGCGCAATCCCAGCCGGCCCAATCGAACATCTGACACCAAGGAACCACCATGCCACGCATTTCGCCTATCGATCCCGAGCGTCTCGACGCCGCGCAGCGCGCCGTCCACGACGCCATCGCCAGCGGCCCGCGCAAGGGCGTCCGCGGCCCGCTCGCGGTGTGGCTGCACCGCCCGCAGCTTGCCGACCGCGCCCAGGCGCTGGGCCGCTACTGCCGCTACGACAGCAGCCTGCCGCCGCGCCTGTCCGAACTCGCCATCATGCTGATGGGCCGCCACTGGCTCGCCGAATACGAGTGGGCCGCGCACAAGCCGTTCGCGCTGGAAGCCGGCGTGTCCCCGGAGGTGCTCGATGCGATCCGCGACGGCCGCGCGCCGGCCTTCACGAAGCGTGACGAAGCCTTGATCCACGCGTTCATGCAGCAGCTCCATGAACGCCGCGCCATCGACGACGCGCTGTATGCCGACCTCGAACGCGAAATCGGCCGCGACGCCCTGGTGGACCTGGTCGGCGTGGCCGGCTACTACACGCTGATCTCGATGACGATCAAGGTCTTCGAGGTGCCGCCGCCCGCCGGCGCCGCACCGGAACTCCCTACCTCCACGAATTAAGGAAAGCAGCATGGAAACTTCAACCGCACACCCGTCCACGGCGCCGGGACGCCTGAACAACAAGGTCGCCATCGTCACCGGCGCCGGCTGCGTCGGCCCGGGCTGGGGCAACGGCCGCGCCGTCGCCGTGCTGTTCGCGCAGGCGGGCGCAAAGATCTTCGCCGTGGACAAGAGCGCGGAAGCGATGGAGGAGACCGTCCGACGCGTCCGTGAAGCCGGCGGCACGATCACGGCGCACACGTGCGACGTCACCGACAGCGCCGCCGTCGAGGCCATGGTCGCCGCGTGCCAGGCCGAATACGGCCGCGTCGACATCCTGGTCAACAACGTGGGCGGCTCGGCGGCCGGCGGTCCGGTCGCGCTGTCGGAAGACAAATGGGATGCGCAGGTCGCCTTCAACCTGAAGAGCGTATTCCTGACCTGCAAGCACGTGCTGCCCGTGATGGAAGCGCAGGGCTGCGGCGCCATCGTCAACACGGCGTCGACCTCCGGCATCCGCTGGACCGGCTCCGCGCAGGTTGCGTATGCCGCGTGCAAGGCCGGCGTGATCCAGCTGGGCAAGGTCGTCGCCGTCGAGTATGCAAAAAAAGGCATCCGCGTGAACACGGTCGTGCCGGGCCAGTTGCATACGCCGATGGTCGAAGTCCGCCTGGCCGGCCAGCGCAGCGGCGGCGACGTCGACAAGCTGCTGGACAGCCGGCTCGCGCGCATCCCCCTCGGCTTCATGGGCGACGGCCGGGATACCGCCAACGCGGCGCTGTTCCTCGCGTCCGACGAAGCGCAATTCATCACCGGCACCGAAATCATCGTCGATGGCGGCATGACCGCAAGGTGCGACTGATGGTCCGGCTCGCGCTCACCGGCGGCCCGTGGGACTGCCACACCCATATCTATGGACCGTGGGACGCGTTTCCCCTGCCCGCCACGGCCGCGTACCGGCCGGCAGCGGCGCCCATGACCGAGCTGCTGGCGATGCACGAACGGCTCGGGATCGGCCACGGCGTGCTGGTGCAGGCGGCCTGCTACCAGTCGGACCACAGCGCGCTGCTGGCGGCGCTCGCGGCGACGGATGGACGCTACCGCGGCGTGGCGCTCATCGACGAGACCATGGATGACGCCGACCTGCGCTCGCTGCACGACGGCGGGGTCCGCGGCGTGCGCTTCAATTTCATGGGACACCTGCCCGGCGAACGCGACCTCGACCGGTTGCGCAGCGTCGCCGAACGGGTGCGCCCCCTGGGCTGGCATGCGCTGCTGCACGGACAGCTGGCGCAAGTCCTGCCGGTCCTCGACGCCTGGCGCGACCTCGACATGCCGCTCGTGATCGACCACATGGCGCGCCAGGATGCGACGCGCGAATGGGACGAGCCCGCCCTGAAGCGGCTGGAACGCCATCTTGCGCATCCGCAGCGGTGGCTCAAGCTGTCCGGCGTCGACCGCGCGATGCAGGGCGCGCCGGCGCCGTGGCCCGCCGCGCTGCCGCTCGCCCGACGCCTGCTCGCCGCCGCGCGGCAGCGCGCGATCTGGGGCACGGACTGGCCGCACCCGAACATCCAGGGCCCCGTGCCCGACGACGGCCAGCTGCTCGACTTCCTGGTAGAGGTCTGCGGCGACGCGGCGACCGCACAGGCCGTACTGGTGGATAACCCGAAGCGGCTGTATTTCTGACCACACGATTGCATCAATCAAATAACGACAAGGAGACGATGGAATGAACAAATCAAGTAACCGTGCTTGTGCGACAGCCCTGCTTGCCCTCGGCTGTTCGGGATTGTTGTCGACCACGGCGCAGGCCGCCGACATCCATGTCCTCGCCACGGGCGCGCTGTCGGCGGCGTTCAGGCAACTCGGCCCCGACTTCGAGAAGAAGTCCGGCCACCATCTGGTGGTGTCGTGGGGCCCGTCCTACGGTAGCTCGCCCGATGCGCTGCCCATGCGCATCCAGGCCGGCGAAGCGATGGACGCGTGCTTCATGATCAAGGCGGCGATGGCCGATCAAATCAAGCAAGGCAAGCTGCTGCCCGCGACCGCCGTCGACCTGGCCGAGTCGCGCGTCGGCGTCGCCGTACGCGCGGGCCTGCCCCGGCCGGACATTGCGTCGGTCGACAGCCTGCGCGCCACGCTGCTCGCGGCGAAGTCGGTCGCGTTTTCCGAGGGCGCGAGCGGCAAGTACATCGTCGGCACCCTGTTCCCCGAGCTCGGCATTGCCGACGCGATGAAGGCGAAAAGCGTACCCATCCACGGACGCGAACTGGTCGGCACGGCCATCGAACGCGGCGACGCCGACCTCGGCCTGCAGCAGATCAGCGAGCTGCGCGCCATTCCCGGCATCCAGTACGTCGGTCCGCTCCCGGAAGCCGTGCAAAAGGTCAGCGTCATCGCCGCGGCGATCGGCAAGGACGCCAGGGAGCGCAAGGCCGCCGAAGCCTTCCTCGCCTACCTGAAGACGCCGGAGGCCGCAGCGACGTTCGTGAAGACGGGACTCGACCCGATCGGCGCGAAATAAAACGAATAACCACGACAGACAGGAGACTCACATGAAACTTCGCAAGCTCAGCTACGCATTCGTCCTCGCCGCAACCTTGTCGGCATGCGCGTTCGCCGGCACCGCCGGCACGGCGGATCATCAACTCGTCAAGTACGGCAACGTGCAGATCGACGTGATGCGCCAGGGACAAGGCCCCGTCATCGTGATGCTGCCGTCGCTCGGTCGCTCGGTGCGGGACTACGACCAGGTCGCCGAGCGACTGGTGGCGGACGGGTTCCGCGTGCTGCGTCCCGAACCGCGCGGGATCGGACTCAGCAAAGGTCCGATGGAGAATCTCAGCGTGCACAATTTCGCGAAGGACGTCGCCGCCGTGATCGAGCACGAGAACAAGGGACCGGTCGTGGTGGTCGGCCATGCCTGGGGCAACTTCGCGGCGCGCCAGCTGGCGGCCGACCGGCCCGACCTCGTGCGCGGCGTCGTCGTCGCGGCCGCGTCGGCCGGCAAGGTGCCGCCCGGGTCCAACGAAAAACCGATCGGCCCGGAGATGCGCAAGGCCATCGACGGCCCCTCCGACATGAAGCTGCCGGAAGCCCAGCGCATCGAATACTTGCGCAAGGCCTTCTTCGCGCCCGGTCACGACCCGCGCGTGTGGCTGACCGGCTGGCACTCGGAAACGCACGAGGCCGAATCGCACGCGCGCAACACGACGCCGGTCGACGATTACTTCGCGGCCGGCACGGCCCCCATCCTCGACCTCCAGGCCGAAAACGACGCCGTGGCGCCGCGGCGCTTTTCCCAGGTCCTGAAGAACATGCTGGGCGACCGGGTCACCGTCGTCGTCATTCCGAATGCCGGCCATGCGCTGGCGCCCGAACAGCCGCAAGCCATGGCCGACGCGATCGCCGCGTTCGCGCACCGGGTCTTCGCAAACAAATAAACGCTACCCGCTCGCATGCGGCATCGGATCGCCCGGCGTGCAAGCCGGGCGAACGCCACTCCTTTACCTGTTCGGTCAATACCAAATGAAAAAGCAGATCATCGCATCGGGACTGCTCGTCCTGGTGGGCGGCACGTCGTCCGCGCAAAGCAATGTCACGCTGTACGGGATCGTCGACGTCGGTCTACGTTACGGAAACGCCACTACGTCGAACGCCAACACGCCTTCAGTTGGATCGGGGCAGCAACGGGCGTCGCGCTTCGGCTTTCGCGGCACCGAGGAGCTGGGCGGCGGACTTTCGGCCAGCTTCCAACTGGAAAGCGGCTTCAACGCCGACGACGGCACACTGGGCTACGGCAACCGTCTCTTCGGCAGGCAATCGTGGGTCGGGCTGAACGGCGGATTCGGTTCGATCCGCTTCGGCAGGCAGACGACCGCGGTCTACGACGTGCTGTTCACGGTCGATCCGTTCGTCATCAACGGCACCGGCAACGCGCAACGGGTGTTCGCCTACGGCCTCGGAAAAGCCGATCCACTGTCCCGGGCAGACAATGCGGTCACGTACAGCATCCGACTGCACAACGGCATCGGGTTCTACGCCGGCCACGCGTTCGGCGAAAAGGCTGGGAGCTTCGCCAGCAACAGCAGCGACTTCGCTTCGGTATCGTACGTGGCGGGCGCGTGGAATGTACGCGCGGCGTACCAGCATGCCGACGGCGTCGACCTCGGCGCGGCATCGACGCCGCTGGGTGCCCTGGTCGGCCCAGCACATCTGGGATCCGCGAACGTCAACGTGAAAAGCGCGGTCGTCGGCGCCGTCTACGATCTCGGGCCGGTCAAGTTCCACGGCATTTATGGCGATACGCGCATCGGCAATGGCGGCGCGCTGGCGATGCGCAGCTACATGACCGGGGTGACCGTCGGCGCCGGGCGCGGCACGATGTGCGCATCGTGGAATCGCAACGACATCCGGGAGTTCCGCAACGGGGTCTCCGACCAGTACGCTCTGGACTACACCTACCCGCTCAGCAAACGGACATTTCTCTATGCGGCGTCCGGCTATACGAAGAACGGTGGCGGTGTGCGCCTGAACTCGGCAAGAAACGGCTTCAGCGGACGTGAGGTAGAGACTGGAGTACGTCACACGTTCTGATATGGGCTATCGGAGCTGAAGTGGCACATCGATGACCGACGTACGCATGCCTGAAGGCTGCGATGCGTAAACGAGCGAAGTTCACTGGTGACGTAGATCAGTGCCAATGCGCTGATCTGAAAGAATGCTGGAGGCGAGGACGGGAGTCGAACCCGTCCAGACGGCTTTGCAGGCCGTTTTGGCTCTTACAAATCAAAGAGTTAGCTCAGCACCACACTTTGCACCACATGAGTTCGTCGCATTCGAGGTGCAGAGCGCCGTCTACCATCGACTTTTACTTGACATCCCCAGGCGTGGCTTCGGCCTGCGCTTCGTTCGCGACTTGCTTGGCAAGCTGCATGGCGGCTTTAACTGCAAGCGTCTACGATCCCTGCTTCGACACCGCCAACGCGATATTCACGCAGCAATTACGGCTCGACTATTACTCTAGACCGGAGCAGGGTCGATCGGATCGCGCCGGTAAACGTAAGGTCCCGGCAAGGCATACATACCTAATCCCTACCTCGATCAGTGTCTGTAGTCTTAGAGAGCCGACCTCTGCCATCTCGTTCAGCACGATTCCAAGCTCCACCGCGACTGGTCCAGTCTGTCACATCATGAGTTCGGCCGGCGAACGGAGTTAGGGGCCAAACGGCTCAGCGATGGGCAAGCTGCCGCCCGGTCGAGCATCTTGATCATCGTTCCGCGTACCCGCAGCACAGCCGTATGTAATTGCGGAGGCATCGGCCTTCCTAATCTAGCGCGCCAGGCCCAGTTCGCCATTGGTCGCCCGCGCCTGGCGCCCCGTTTTGTCGGCCCGCCGCGCCATGCTCTGCAGGTCGAGCGGGCGCGTGAGCCGGTGGCGCGCCAGCGCCGCGCCGCCTACCGCGACCACGTCCGCACCGAAGCGCGAAGTGCGGATTTCCGGCGCGGTCAGCATCGCGGCATCCGCGTACTCGCCCAGCACCCGCCGCGCCGGCTCGATCAGCGTGTCGCCCAGCCGCACTGCCGGTCCGCCGATGACGATCGCCATCGGGTCGAAGCTGGCCCAGAGGTTGTTGAGCAGGACGCCGAGCTGGCGGCCGGCTGCGTCCACTGCGGCGCAGGTGGCGGGGTCGCCGTCGACCACGCGGCGGAACAGCCGGTCCAGCGCGGGATGGCTGGGCAGTTCGGTGCCTAGCAGCGCGCCGAGGCCGATCAGGGCATCGGCGCAGCCGCGCCTGCCACACGAGCACAGCGGCCCGCCGGCCTGCAGGATCGCGTGGCCCGCTTCGCCGGCAAAGCCGTGCAGGCCGGTCAGCAAGCGGTCGTTGACGATCACGCCGGCGCCCACGCCATAGCCGATTGACAGATAAATCAAGGGATCGGTGCTGGCCTGGTCGGCGAATTCGAACTCGCCCAGCGCGGCGACGTTCGCCTCGTTCTGCACGTACAGCGGCAGGCCGTCCAGCGGCGAGCCCTTGGCGTGGGCCTGGACGATCCCGGCCACGTCCACGTTACGCCAGCCGAGGTGGGGCGCGTGGTGCAGCAGGCCCAGCGCCTCGTCGACGGCGCCGTGCAGGCCGATGCCCACGCCGAGAACGGGGCGCCCGAGCCGTTTCGCCAGCTTCGCGAGCGCGAGCGCGGCCAGCCGGATGCACGACGTGGGGTCGCCCGGATCCTCGTACGTGAGGATGCGCGTGTCGAGGACTTCGCCCAGCAGGTTCGTCGCGACGACGCGGGCTTCGTCCACGCCCAGTTCGGCACCGAGCAGGGCCAGGCGCGACGGATCGAGATGCAACGGCGTGGCACGCCGGCCGACTTCGCCCGTCACGAGCAGCTCGCTTTCGATGAGCCAGCCTTCGTCGACCAGTGCGCGCACGAGCAGGCTGATGCCGGCCTTGGTCAGGCCCAGCACGTCGGCCAGCGCCGCGCGCGACAGCCCGGGCTGGGTGCTCACCTGGCGTACGACGGCCATGCGGTTCAGTTGTTTGAGGAGTTGCTGGTCACCGGTAACTTGCATGGGGTAAGAAAATCAAGTGGTTGTGATGATTATGCAACGGGTTGGAAAAATTTGTTGATCATGCAAAATGCATATTTGCAACATCTTTCCTGTCTCGCAACGCGAAGTCTCACGGCCTGGTCATCCTCATCGTATTGGATGAAGTGATTGATTTAATTATGAAATCGATTTCTCGCGTACGTACCGACATCAACGTACGTATGTTACGTAATCCCCGCTTTCACAATCAAACTGAGTCCCGCCGCGGTGCACCGACGCTCATTGTTGGGGCAAACGTTTGGTTTGATCGATTGACCAAAATATTTAGTGTCATTAATCTACGGGAAATGATGTCCGCTATCAATGATAAATGAGGCAACAAAGCGACGGCTGCCGCAGCCGCTGCAGCGGACAACAGACCCGCCGGCAATGACCCGATGCGGGCCGCCAGGTTGTAGCACCACCAGCACGGACGCCGCCGCCCGTCGGGTCCGGCGTTTTTTCGAGAGACGAGAGGAGACATAGTGCAACACACCAAGAGGGTTTTTTCCCATCACCTGAACACCAGGCATCGCCTGATCAGCCTCGCCGTTGCGAGCGCCTGTGCCGGCCTGGTTGCGCCGGCCCATGCGCAGGATATGGGCGCCGCCAACGGCATCGCCGCGCCGACCGACCAGACGGGGTCCACGCCCGCGCAGGGCGTCGCGACGAATACCGTCGTGGTGACCGGTATCCGGGCCAGTATGCAGTCGACGCTGAACCTGAAGAAGAACTCCGATGGTATCGTCGACGGTATCGTCGCTGAAGACATCGGTAAATTCCCGGACACGAACCTGGCCGAGTCGCTGCAGCGCATCACCGGCGTGTCTATCGACCGTCAAAATGGCGAAGGCCAGAAGATCACGGTGCGCGGCATGGGCCCCGACTTCAACCTGGTGCTGTTGAATGGCCGTCAAATGCCGACGGCTGACCTGAACGACGCGAACGGCCGCTCGTTCTCCTTCGACAACCTGGCGTCGGATGCCATTTCGCAGCTGCAGGTCTACAAGACCAGCCGCGCCCAGGATCCGTCCGGCGGCATCGGCGCCACGGTCAACATCATGACCGCGCGTCCTTTCGACCAAAAGGGCACCGTGGCGAGCGTTGGCGTCAAGGGCGTGGTGGACCAGTCGAGCCAGAACCTGCCCGACTTGCTGAAGGGTAAGCGCGTTACGCCTGAAGTTTCCGGCATCTTCAGCACCGTCACCAAAGATGGCATGTGGGGCTTTAGCGGCAACGCCAGCTACTCGAAGCGCGACTCGGGCTTGAATCGTGCCCAGATCGCCAATGGCTGGATCGGCCCCTACAAAGGTTCGGATGTGATTGACGGCTCGACCTTGCCGCAGCCCGGTGCGCCCGTCGGCAGCGTAACGAACCGTCCAGGTCCGAACGATCTGTATGAGCGCCCACAAAACTTTGGTTACCAGGTCAACGGTCTCGAGCGCGAGCGTGTCAATGGCCAGGCCGTGCTGCAATTCCGTCCGGTCAAAGAACTGACCGCAACCCTCGACTACACCTTCGCGCAGAACAAGCTGCACACCCGCCGCGCCGAGATGAGCGTCTGGTTTGCCCAAACCCCGACCTCGACCAGCACCTGGCCGGGCGGCAGCAACCAGGCACCGTTGACTTACTCCGAGGTGTACAACACGCCGCAGGATATGTCGGTCATCTCAGCCGACTATGCCACCAAGAACACCCTCAATTCGGTCGGCTTCAACACGGTCTGGAAACCGCAGTCCGGCCTGAGGTTCACACTCGACGCCCACTCGTCGAGCGCCGAATCGAAAGCCGACAGCCCATGGGGCAGCAGCAATCAGCTGAGCAACGCCAGCTTCAGCCGCGGCAGAACCTCGATCGACTTCACCCACGAGCTGCCGATCCTGGGCATTGACGGCACGAACGTGGCCGCCGAGCCGATCCAGGCAACCGGTTCGCAGTTCTCCAACACCTACGTCAAGTCGACCGTCAAGCAGTTGCAGTTGAGCGGCGAGTGGAAGGTGGCCGACGCGTCGAACCTGAACTTCGGTGTCGGCTATACCGACGTGAAAAACCGCTCGACCTCATCGCTCGTGCAGAACAACGGATGGTCGGGCTTGACGAGCAAGAACGACTATCCCGCCAGCCTGTTCCAGAAGAGCGACACCGCCAGCTACTTCGACCAGTTCGGTGGCGCCGGCGCGGCCGGCATGTTCAGGGACTTCTACACGGCCGATTTCGGCGCACTGCGCGCGGCAACCGCCGCCGCCGCCACCAAGCCTGGCTATGTCAGTAACGACGGTCTGAAAACGCAAGCAAGCTTCCTGCCGAATTTCGCCACGACCGACAGCGACCAGCGTCTGGAGGAAAAAACGACGACGGCCTACGTGGCCTTGAGCCAGGACTGGGAGCTGGCCATTCCGGTCCACACCTCGGTCGGCCTGCACTTCGAAAAAACCAAGGTCACTTCGGTGGCCCAGGTGCTCCCGGCGACGGGCGTGACCTGGATTTCGCAGAATGAGCTGCCGCTGACCTTTGCCGGTACCGCCTACTCGACCACGCATGGCTCCTATAGCAACGTGTTGCCAAACGTGAATGCCGACTTCGACGTGACCTCGAACTTCAAGGTGCGCGCCGGCGCCGGCGTCACCATCAGCCGCGCCCGTTACAACGAGCTGCAGGGCGGCCTGAACATCGGCACCGGTTCCGACTACTATCTGGGTGGCACTGCTGCGACGGGTAATCCGAGCCTCAAACCGGTGAAGTCGAAGAACCTGGACTTGTCTTTCGAATGGTACTTCACCAAGCACAGCGTCGCCTCGCTGGGTCTGTTCAACAAGAAGTTGACTGACTACACTGCCCAGAGCCAGGTCCTGGAAAACCAGTACGGCATCCATACCCCGATCGGCGGCGGGTACTATAAAGCTGCCCTGGCGACTGGTGGTTGCACCGTTGCGGACACCAACTGCATCCGTAACTACATTCTCAACACCTACAACGGCCAGCCTGGCGTCACGAAGACCGGTGTGAACTCCGTTGGCAATGCCACCGGTGTGATCACGGGCATCCCGAGCGACCCGCTGATGCAGTTCAGGACCTCCAGCTTCGTGAACGCGAATCCGGCCAGCTTGCATGGCGCCGAATTGGCCGTTCAGCATATGTTCGGCGAGACCGGCTTTGGCGTTCAGGCGAACTACACCTACGTGACCTCGCCGTTGAAATACAAGAACGACCAAACCACCGATCAGTTCGCAATCCTGGGGCTGAGCAATTCGGCCAACCTGGTGGGTATTTATGAAAACTTTGGTTGGACGGTACGGCTTGCCTACAACTGGCGCGACTCCTTCCTGGCCTCGAAGACCGATGGCGGCGGCCACCTGGATCCGGTGTACACCAAGGCCTATGGTCAGACCGACCTGAGCGTGGGCTATGCCGTGACCAAGAACCTGAACGTGCTGTTCGAAGGGATCAATCTGACCAATTCGACGCAACGCCAGTATGGCCGCACCCAGGCCCACTTCCTGAACGCAACCCAAACCGGCCCGCGTTACATGGTCGGCGCACGTTACACGTTCTGATTGCTGAAGTCGGCACTTGATAAGTGAGCAGGTCCTGAAGCAGGCCGTGGTGACGACCATGGCCTGCTTTTTTCTTGCTACACTGAATCGCTACACTACTTACTGGATGGAACTCGCGTGCGTAGTCAACCCCTGGAAAAGGTCGTGATCGTCGGTGGCGGCTCGGCCGGCTGGCTGACCGCCGCGCTGGTCGCGGCAGCGCATCAGACCCCTGCCGGCCCGGCCTTGAAGGTGACCCTGATCGAATCGCCCGAGGTGGCGCCGGTGGGTGTCGGCGAGGGAACCTGGCCCGGCATGCGTGAGACCTTGCACCGCATTGGCGTTTCCGAGAACGATTTCTTCCGCGCCTGCGACGCCTCGTTCAAACAGGGTTCGCTGTTCGTCGGCTGGGTCGACGGCAGCGATGACGACGCTTATTACCACCCGTTCGAACTCCCCTACGGCTATGGCGAGACCCATCTGGCCGCGAGCTGGCAGCGCCAGCACGGCGCCGTGCCGTTTGCCGATCTGGTCAGCGTCCAGCCGCACCTGTGCCGCGCCGGCAGGGCGCCCAAGCAGGCGACGACGCCGGAGTTCGCCGCCGTGGCCAACTATGGCTACCACCTCGACGCCGCCAGGTTCGGTCTGTTCTTGCGGCGCCACTGCACCGAGAAACTCGGCGTGATCCACGTGCCGGACCATGTGGTGGCGGTCCATGCGCACGATGACGGGGACATCGCCTCGGTGCAGACCAAGCTGGGCGGCGCCATCGAGGGCGATCTGTTCATCGATTGCAGCGGCTCACAAGCGCTATTGCTGGGCAAGCATTATGGCGTACCCCTGCTGCCGCAACAGCATATCCTGTTCAATGACCGCGCTTGCGTGGTCCAGCTGGGCTATCCGGAGCCGGCCAGTCCGATCGCATCGCAGACCAGGTCGACGGCGCAGGAAGCCGGCTGGATCTGGGATATCGGCTTGCCGACCAGGCGCGGCATCGGCCACGTGTATTCGAGCGCCCACACCAGCGACGCGCAGGCCGAGCAGGCCTTGCTGGCCTACGTCGAACGCAGCGGCGGTGGCGCACCGATGCTCACTACGCCGCGCAAGCTCGGCTTCGAGCCCGGCTACCGCGACCATTTCTGGCATCGCAACTGCGTGGCCATCGGCCAGTCGGCCGGATTCATCGAGCCGCTCGAGGCGTCGGCACTGGCGATGGTGGAGTTGTCCGCCACCATGCTCAGCGACGGCATGCCGGCCAACCGCGCCGTGATGGACATCATCGCCAAACGCTTCAACGATGCCTTCACCTACCGCTGGGAACGGGTGATCGATTTTCTCAAGCTGCATTATGTGCTCAGCCGGCGCAACGCCAGCCAGTACTGGCGCGATCACCGGGCGCCGGAATCGATTCCCACGCGCCTGAACGAGTTGCTCGCGCTCTGGCGCACGCAGCCGCCGTCGCGCTACGACCTGCACCGGATCGAAGAGCTGTTTCCCGCCGCCAGTTATCAATACGTGATGTACGGCATGGGGCTGGTGCCGGAGGTGGACCGGCGGATCCGCCACTGCGAGCACGCCGATCTGGCCGACGGCTACTTCCGCCAGGCGGCCGCAATGACCCGCAAGATGCTGGCGGGGCTGCCAGGCAACCGCGAACTGATCGGGCATATCGTGCATCACGGCATGCCGACCAGGTAGTCAATGACATTTGAATGAAGAGGCAAGCAATGACCCACCGTGTTTTGTTGAACAACGTCGAACACAAAGACCTGAAAATCATTCTTGGCCGCGGCACCCGGTTCGGTGACGGCGACACGATCTGCCCGACCTTCCCGGCCGAGTTTCGCAATGTGCTGGCCCACTATCCGATCGTGTTCCGCGAGACCGGTAACGAACAGCGCTACGAACCGGTGGCGCTGTTCGGTTTTGTCGAGGGCGAAAACTTGTTTGCCGGCGCCGATGCCTGGGATGCGCTGTACGTGCCGATGGCCGTGGCGCGCCAGCCCTTCTCGATGGGACTGTCCGGCGACGGCCTGCTGGTGCATGTCGACCTCGATCATCCAAAAGTGAGCACGGCCACCGGCTATCCGCTGTTTCTCGAATACGGCGGCCAGAGCGAGCTGCTGGAACAAGTCAACAGCCTGCTGCTGGCCTTGCACCAGGGCCTGCAGAGTAACGCCGGCTTTGTCGCTGCGCTGCTCGACTATGACCTGATCGAGCCGTTCACGCTCGACATCGAATTGAACAACGGCTCGCACAACCAGCTGCTTGGTTTTTCGACGATCAACGAGGAAAAGCTCGCCGCGCTCGACGGTGCGGCGCTTGCGCACCTGCATCGGCACGGCTACCTGATGGCTGCCCATCAGATGGGTGCATCGCTCGTCCAGCTGCGCGAGCTCATCGAGCGCAAAAACCAGCGCGTTGCGGTCGATGGCTAAACCGATGCGCGAGATCAGCGGCGCGCTACCTTCCGCGCTGACTGACGCCATTCTCACTGCGACCGAGCCGCTGGTGCTGCGCGGCCTGGTCGCAAGCTGGCCGCTGGTCAAGGCCAGCCTGCGCTCGCAGCGCGAGGGTATCGCCTATCTGCGCCGCTTCTACCGGGGCGAGGTGGTCCGTGCACTGATCGGTCCGCCCGAGATCGCGGGGCGCTATTTTTATAACGACGACATCAGCGGGTTCAACTTCGACGCCGTCAACGCCAGGCTCGACGCGATCCTCGATCAAGTGCTCGAACACCTCGATGACCCGTGTGCGCCGACTTTTTATGTCGGCTCGACGACAGTGGACACCTGCCTGCCAGGCTTCCGGGACGAAAACGATCTCGACCTGGGCGATCGCGATCCGCTCGTCAGCGTGTGGACTGGCAACCGTTCGCGCATTCCCGCGCACCAGGATCTACCCGATAACCTGGCCTGCGTGGCCGCCGGGCGTCGCCGCTTCACCTTGTTCCCGCCCGAGCAGTTGAGCAACCTGTACATCGGGCCGCTCGATTTTGCGCCGGCCAATCAGCCCATCAGCCTGGTCGATTTTCATCGGCCGGACCTGGTGAAATTCCCCAGGTTTGCCGAGGCCATGGCGCATGCGCAGGTGGCCGAATTGCTGCCGGGCGACGCCATCTTCATACCCAGCATGTGGTGGCACCATATCGAGGGGCTCGACAGTTTTAACGTCCTGATCAACTACTGGTGGCGCCAGTCGCCAGGCTATATGGATGCCCCGGTCAATACGCTGATGCACGCCATCCTGACGCTGCGCGAACTGCCGCCGCCCCAGCGACTGGCATGGCAAGAGGTGTTCCGCCACTACATATTTGAAGCGGACGGCAGTGAAGCGGCGCATATCCCGGAACCGGCGCGCGGCGTCCTCGGTCCGCTCGATCTCGACAAGGCGCGATCCATGCGCGCCGCAATCATGCAGAAACTAAAACGGTAGCAGGAGACACCCCATGCAACAGAACAATCCGGAAAATATCGGCAGGAAGCCCGTGCGGCGCGTCGTCATCGCCGGCGGCGGCACAGCCGGCTGGATGGCCGCTGCCATCATCTCCAGGATCTTGGGCAAGACACTGGACATCACGCTGGTCGAATCCGACGAGATCGGTACCGTCGGGGTGGGCGAGGCGACCATACCCAGCTTGATTCAGTTTCACCAGTTGCTGGAACTGAACGAAGCCGACGTTATGCGGGCAACCCAGGCGACCTTCAAGCTGGGCATCAGCTTCGAGAACTGGCGCGCGCCCGGCGAGGACTATATCCACTCGTTCGGCTTGACCGGCGTCGACCACTGGTCTGCGGGCTTCCAGCATTTCTGGCACAAGGGCCGCCAGCGCGGCCTGGCCAGTGACTTCGGCGACTATTGCCTGGAATTGAGGTCGGCCCAGCTTGGCCGCTTCGCGCATCTGCCGAACGACGTCATGAATTACGCTTACCATCTCGACGCGACCTTGTACGCCAGGTTCCTGCGCAAGTACAGCGAGGGTTTCGGCGCCAAGCGGGTGGAAGGCAAGATCGACCAGGTGATGCTTGACGCCGCCAGCGGCCACGTGACCGGGCTCAAGCTCGGAAACGGCGCCTTGATCGAAGGCGATTTGTTCATCGACTGCACCGGCTTTCGCTCGCTGTTGCTGGGCCAGACCATGGGGGTGGAATACGACGACTGGTCGCAATGGCTGTTTAACGACACCGCCATCGCGGTACAGACTGAATTGATGGGCGAACCGGTGCCGATGACACGCGCGATTGCGCGCGGCGCCGGCTGGCAGTGGCGGATCCCGCTGCAGCACCGGGTTGGCAATGGCCACGTATTCTCCAGCAAGTATATGGACGGCGAGGAAGCCATGCAGATCTTGCTCGACAATCTGCATGGCGAGCCGCTGACGCAGCCGCGCATGATCAAGTTCAAGCCAGGCCAGCGCAAGCAATCGTGGAAAGGCAACGTCGTCGCCATCGGCCTGTCGAGCGGCTTTCTGGAACCGATCGAGTCGACCAGCATCCACCTGATCCAGCGTAATCTGATCCGTTTGATGCAGATGTTCCCGGCCGACGGCATCTGCCGCTCCGACATCGACGAGTTCAACACCCAAGTGCAAAGGGAGATCGCCCACATCCGCGATTTCATCATCCTGCATTACAAGGTGACCAGTCGCGCCGATACCCCATACTGGGAAGCTGCCAGGAACATGGAAGTGCCGGCATCGCTGCAACACCGCATCGACCTGTTCCGCGAAACCGGACGGGTGTTCCGCACCGAGGGTGAGTTGTTTACCGAGTCGTCGTGGCTGCAAGTCATGCTGGGCCAGGGCATCATGCCCGAGCAGCATCACCAGTCGGCCGACCTGATGGGCGATGCCGAGCTGTCGCAGTTCCTGGGCTCGATTCGCCAGAAGATCGAAAGGACGGTCCAGCAGTTGCCATCGCATCAGGCTTACGTCCAGCGGTTCTGCCGCGCAGAGCGGCCGAGCTGATCCTTTTAATTCAGAGCCGCCCATGTTCAACCCAAATCCCTCGATGAGTAAAGTCGCGCTGAGCGATGGCCGTTCTTATGTAGTCGTTGACAATATCCTGCGCGATCCCATGCAATTCATCGCCCATGCCGTCGCGCGGCGCGCGGATTTTTCGCCGGAAGATTCTCACTACTATCCCGGGCCGGAACTGCGGTTGCCCCCAGCCGCGCACCAGGCATTCGAAGCGTTTTTTTCACAATATATCCGGGGCCAGCTTGGCGCCCGGCGCACCCGCAGCGCCTTGTGCAGGATGTCGATGGTCACGCGCAAGCCGGAAAATCTCGAGCCATTCCAGAGAATCCCGCATGTCGATGGCGGTCCCTTCCAGCCGGGCGAAGGCAATTTCGCCATGGTCCTGTATTTGTTCAAGGATGAACGGCTGGGTGGCACGAGTTTTTTTCGACCGCGGGTCGACACCGCGACATTGTCGGCCATGATGGCCCGCGGGCAGCACATGGACCGTGACGCGTTTTCGGCCTTGATCGACAGCGCCCCCGCGTATCCGACCAAGACCAACGCATATTTTGAAAAGATGGCGACCGTCCCGGCGGCGTTCAACCGCGCGTTGTTCTATGATGGCACGATCTACCACAGCGGCGACATCCGCCATCCGGAGCTGCTCAGCGCCGATCCGGAACAAGGACGGCTGACCGTCAACGCGTTCTTCGGGGTGCGCCTGAACGCCTGCTGAAGCGCGGCTTCGAAAAGCTAGCGCGCTTTCGCGTGGTCGATGTTAAACGCGATGGCGATGCGATCCTCATCGGTCAGGTTGGGGCCGACGTGGTGTTCGACCCAGCTTGGGAACATGATCAGCTTGCCCACTTCGGGCACCACGGATGCCGCCTCGGCCGGCACATTGCGGTAAAAGCTGCGGGTAAAGGTGCGCGCCAGGATCGGATCACGGAAGCAGAGCGAACCCGCACGTTCTTTCGCGGCTGGCACCTGCGGGTAATACACGCCGCTGATCCAACTGCCCGGGTGATTGTGGGGGCTGTTGGCGTGCCCTTTGCCATTGATAACCCCCCACATCGCGCCGAACTGCGCTTCCGTGACCTCCGGTTCCGCAAACCATGCGCCTTTGACCATGCATTCGTTGAGCACCCGCAGCACGAGTTGCTTGAGCTGTGCAAACCCCGGGAGCGGCAACAGGTCATAGCTACGGAAGCCGCCATAGTTCGACAGGCCGGTCTTGTCGGCGATGCCGGCTGCGACTTCCTCGTCGCGAATGGCATAGATCTGGCGCGCCAGTTCCTCGTTGTCTACCCCTTGGGTCTGCACAACGAAAACCGGCGTCGGAAATAACTCCAACACCTGCATGGACGCTTTCATGTTACTCATGGACCTGCCCAGGTTACGCCCTCGCCAGCGAATCCGAGGACTGGAATTGTCGAGATCCAAATTATGGCATTAATGTTGAAGGTCCGCCAATGCACCGGTGTGATCGAGCCGTATGTAGTGTCGCAAACGTAATGCGTCGATTTGAAAGGACAAGCTACATCGCTGACGTAGATCAGCGCAGAAGCGCTGATCTACAGATATGCTGGAGGCGAGGACGGGAGTCGAACCCGTCTAGACGGCTTTGCAGGCCGCTGCATAACCGCTTTGCTACCTCGCCGGAGGAGACTTGACTATGCCACAGCGACCGGTTATCTGTCGCAGCGACACGAGAAGGCTGGCTTCTCTGTAACTGGAGCGGGAGAAGAGTCTCGAACTCTCGACCTCAACCTTGGCAAGGTTGCGCTCTACCAACTGAGCTACTCCCGCATCGGGTACTACCATCGCGAATCACTTGGAGCGGGAGAAGAGTCTCGAACTCTCGACCTCAACCTTGGCAAGGTTGCGCTCTACCAACTGAGCTACTCCCGCTTAGGAGTTCATCACGTACTACGCTCGTAAAACACTGGAGCGGGAGAAGAGTCTCGAACTCTCGACCTCAACCTTGGCAAGGTTGCGCTCTACCAACTGAGCTACTCCCGCATGGAGTCTTACTTGTTTGCCCCAGCATCATCTTGCGATGACTGGAGCGGGAGAAGAGTCTCGAACTCTCGACCTCAACCTTGGCAAGGTTGCGCTCTACCAACTGAGCTACTCCCGCGTCGCTGGAACTTGCGATTATCTCAGATTTTCGACTGCTTTCCAAGACAACCTTTTTATTACGTCGACAGGCAAACTGTGGAGCGGGAGAAGAGTCTCGAACTCTCGACCTCAACCTTGGCAAGGTTGCGCTCTACCAACTGAGCTACTCCCGCTTCGTTTCGTTTGCTGCGTTGTCGTTGCAACAGGCAGGCATTATAGAGATGCTGAGCTATGTGTCAAGGATGACCCAGCAGAAACTTATACAGTGCCCGACTTTTCCTTGATCAGCGGCCACGCGCGGCGCAGGTAGTAGAACATCGACCAGACCGTCAGCACGCCCGCGATCCACAGCAGGATCTCGCCGCACTTGTGGATGTCGAGCACGCCGTCGAACATGGGATCGTGGAACAGCAGCATCGGGATGGCGACCATCTGCGCGGCCGTCTTGATCTTGCCCAGCGAGCTGACGGCAACGGACTTGCGTGCGCCGATCTCGGCCATCCATTCGCGCAGCGCGGAAATCGTGATCTCGCGGCCGATGATAATGAAGGCGATGATGGCGTTCACGCGGTCCAGCTGCACGAGCACGAGCAGTGCGCCCGCCACCATCAGCTTGTCCGCGACGGGGTCGAGGAAGGCGCCGAAGGCCGACGTCTGGTTCCAGCGCCGGGCGAGGTAGCCATCGAACCAGTCCGTGATCGCGGCGACGATGAACACGAGCGTGGAGGCCAGGTTGCGGTCGGCCACGTGCAGCCAGTGTTCGGGGAGATAGTAGACCCCAACGACCAGCGGAATGAGGGCGACGCGTAGCCAGGTCAGGAGAATCGGGATATTGAAAGGCATGGGGTGAGGCTGATCGTGCTCTGCTTGTTGAGTTGCGTGCGCGCTAGTCTACATGGCTCTTGCCGTTTAAACCAGTTGAGCCATCGACATGCGCGCGCGCCCCTCTCAGTGAAGCTGCCGATAAATCTCTTCCGCCAGGGTGCTGGAAATACCCTCCACCGACATCAGGTCCTCCACGCTCGCATCGATCACGCCCTTCAGGCCGCCAAAGCGCGCCAGCAGCTTCTGGCGGCGTTTGGCGCCGATGCCCTCGATCTCTTCCAGGCGCGACGCCTGGCGCGTCTTGGCGCGCTTGGCGCGCATGCCCGTGATGGCGAAGCGGTGCGCCTCGTCGCGGATCATCGCCACGAGCATCAGCGCGGCCGATTCCTTGCCCAGTTCCTGAGGCGGGCGGCCGTCGGCGAAGATCAGCGTCTCGAGGCCGACCCTGCGGCCCTCCCCTTTCGCCACGCCGACGATGTTGCCGATGTCGAGCCCCAGCTCCGTGAAGACCTGGCGCGCCATCTCGACCTGGCCCTTGCCGCCGTCGATCAGTGCGATGTCCGGCATCACGCCTTCGCCGTTCGCCACCTTTTCGTAGCGCCGCGTCAGCACCTGGCGCATCGCCGCGTAATCGTCGCCGGGCGTGATGCCGGTGATGTTATAGCGACGATATTCGCCGTTCTGCATCTGGTGGTGATGGAACACGACGCACGACGCCTGCGTCGCCTCGCCCGCGGTATGGCTGATGTCGAAGCATTCGACGCGCAGGGATTCGAGATCCTCGCTGTCGAGCCCCAGCACCTCCGCCAGCGCGCGCGTGCGCGACTGCTGCGAGCCCTGCTCCGACAGCAATCGGGCCAGCGAGATTTCCGCGCCCTTCTGCGCCAGTTCGAGCCATTGGCGGCGCTGGCCCTGGGGCTGGAACACCAGGTTGATGCGGTGGCCGCACTGCTCCTGCAATGCCATCATCAGCTCGGGCTGGTCGAATTCGATGTTCAGGATGATGATGCCCGGGACGAACTTGTCGCCGTAATGCTGCGCCATGAACGCCGCGAGCACCTCCACTTCGATCGGGCATTCATCCATCGCCTCGCCCACCTGCGTCGGGAAGTACGCGCGGTCGCCCAGGTGGCGGCCGCCGCGCACCATCGCCAGGTTGACGCATGCGCGGCCGCCCTGCACGACCACGGCGATGACGTCGACGTCCGCATCGCCCGTCGTCTCCATGCTTTGCTGGTGCAACACGCGCGACAGCGCCTGGATCTGGTTGCGCACGCTCGCCGCCTGCTCGAATTTCAGGTCCTCGGCATACGCGAGCATCTTCTTCTCGAGCTCTTCCAGCACTTCCGTCTGGCGGCCGCGCAGGAATTTCGCGGCGTTGTCGACGTCGCGCCTGTAGTCTTCCGGCGCGATCAGGTCCACGCAGGGACCGCTGCAGCGGCCGATCTGGTGCAGCAGACAGGGCCGCGTGCGGTTGGCGAAGACGCTGTCCTCGCACGTGCGCAGCATGAATACCTTCTGCAGCAGCTGCATGGATTCCTTCACGGCCCACGCGCTCGGGAACGGTCCGAAGTACTGGTTCTTTTTATCCAGCGCGCCGCGGTAGTAGGCCATGCGCGGATAGTCGCCCGCCGTCAGTTTCAAATACGGGTAAGACTTGTCGTCGCGGAACAGGATGTTGTAGCGCGGCTTGAGCGTCTTGATCAGGTTGTTTTCCAGGATCAGCGCTTCGGCCTCGCTGTGCGTCACCGTCGTTTCCAGGCGCGCGATCTGCGACACCATCATCGCGATGCGGGGGCTCGACAGCGTCTTCTGGAAATAGCTCGACACGCGCTTCTTGAGATTGCGCGCCTTGCCGACGTAGAGAACCCTGTCTTCCGCGTCGAAATAGCGATACACGCCGGGCAGGTCGGGCAGCCTGGCCACCGTCGCCAGGACTTGTTCGCGCGCCGCCTCGGTGGGGCGCACGGGGGATTCCGCATCCTTCGTCATCGTCGCGATCAATTCCTCTTTCATGGCTTGCCACGCATCCGGACGGGCGCGCGGCGCTTTCGCCGGGGGCTGCAGCGGCTTGCGCCGGCGCGCCTTCAGTCCCGTGCTTACTACGACTTCGTCTGTCACTTCCGCTACACCTAGGCAGCGGACACTCCCTCGGGGGCCTGGGTGACGATGACGAACGCGACGCCGTAATCGGCTTCGTCGCTGATCGTCACCTGGGCCGTGAGCCGGTGCGTCCGCATGAATTCATCGAGCGCCCCGCTGCATACGATCATCGGCTTGCCGCTCGGGGCGTTGAGCATCTGGGCCGAGCGCCAGGTCATGGGCATGCGCATGCCCAGGCCGATCGCTTTCGAGAACGCCTCCTTGGCCGAGAACCGCGTGGCCAGGAAGCGCAGCCCCCGCACGTCGTTCTTGGCGCGGCGGGCGTGGTATTTGACGAGTTCCTCGGGACCGAGGATCTTTTCGGCGAAGCGTTCGCCGCTGCGCTTCAGGGCAGCCTCGACGCGCGAGATCTGGACGATGTCCGTGCCGATCCCGTAGATCATCACTGGCCCGCTTTGGACGAGGCGTAAGAGACGCCCAGGCGCGCCGCGACCATGATCGCCTTCATCTCGCGCACCGCATTTTCGAAACCCGCGAACAGCGCGTGCGCGACGATCGCGTGGCCGATGTTCAGCTCGTGGATGTCGGGGATCGCGGCGATCGGCTGCACGTTCGTGTAATGCAGGCCGTGGCCCGCGTTCACGCGCAGACCGTGCTTCACGCCGGCGCGCACGCCGGCCTTGACGCGTTCCAGCTCGCGCGCGTGCTCCTCGGGGCTTGAAGCCTCGGCGTAGCGCCCCGTGTGCAGCTCGATGACGGGCGCGCCGACGGCGGCCGCGGCCGCGATCTGCTGTTCGTCCGCATCGATGAACAGCGACACGCGGATGCCCTCGCTTTTCAGTTGCCGGATCGCGGCCTCGACTTCCTTCTGGTAGCGGATGATGTCCAGGCCGCCCTCGGTCGTCACCTCTTCGCGGCGTTCGGGCACGAGGCAGACGTCCTGCGGTTTCACCTTGCAGGCGAAATCGATCATCTCCTGCGTGACGGCCGCCTCCAGGTTCATGCGCGTCGCGAGTTGCGGGCGGATGGCGAGGACGTCGGCGTCCTTGATGTGGCGGCGGTCTTCGCGCAGGTGCAGCGTGATCAGGTCGGCGCCCGCCTGCTCGGCGATCAGCGCGGCGCGCAGCGGATCGGGATAGACGGTGCCGCGCGCGTTGCGGACGGTGGCGATGTGGTCGATGTTCACGCCCAGGTCGATCACCTGGCCGGCGGGTTGCAGGAAGCTCATGGTCGTAGTCTTGGTTCTCAAAGCTGCATCAGGTCGATCAAAATCTGGCGCGTGTTCAGCGGCGCGCCTCCCAGGTGATAGGCCAGCAGGAAGCGCATCAGCTGCTTGCTCTGCGCCTTCGTCTGCGGGTCGGCGTAATCCTCGCGTTCCATGTCGACCAGCGTCTTGCCGGACACCACCGGCCACGACTCCACGGCCTGCGCCGTGCGCGCGCCGCGTTCCGGGTCGACGACGTACAGGCCGTCCGGCTCGACGGGGGCGCGCGTCGTCGTGCAGCGCGTCAGGTCGGCGGCGACCCCGGTTTCCTTAAGTAAGGCCCGTTCGAATTTTCGCAAGGCGATCGGCGCCGGTTCGCCGTGCGCCAGTTCGTTCAGCGTGGCGACGTAGTGGTTGAACAAGGCCGGATGCGCGTCGTCGCGCGCCAGCAGTTTCACCAGCAATTCATTGAGATAGAAGCCGCACAGCAGCGCATTCTTCTCGATCGGGAGCATGCCGCCGACCCACTCGGCATCGATCAGCGTGCGCAGTTCGGACTTGCCCGAGAACGACACGGACAGCGGTTGAAACGTCTGCAGCACGCCGCGCAGTTTCGAATGCGGCCGCTTCGCGCCCTTCGCGACAACACCGATGCGGCCGTGATCGCGCGTAAAGAGGTCGACGATGAGGCTCGTTTCCTTGTACGGATAGCTGTGCAGCACGAAGCCCGGTTGGCCGACCACGCGGCCTTCGCGCGCGGGCGTGCGGCGCTTGTTCACCGGCGTCGCGTGCGGGGCATGCGACGCGGCTGAATGCGCGTCATTGTCCTTGTCGATGAGTTCGTCGTCGCGAGTGGGCATGCGGAGATGATACCCCGGCTCGTTACTCGTAACCGTAAGCGCGCAGGCCCGCTTCGTTGTCGGCCCAGCCCGATTTCACCTTGACCCAGATTTCCAGGTAGACCGGTCCGCCGAACAGTTTTTCCATGTCGAGGCGGGATTGCGTGGAAATCTCTTTCAGGCGCGCGCCCTTGTTCCCGATGATCATGGACTTGTGCGTGTCGCGCTCGACGAGGATCGCGGCGAAGACGCGGCGCAGATTGCCCTCTTGCTGGAATTGTTCGATGAGGACGGTGCTCGTGTACGGCAGCTCGTCGCCCAGCAGGCGGAACACTTTTTCGCGCACGATCTCGGCCGCGAGGAACTTCTCGCTGCGGTCCGTGATGTCGTCCGGGCCGAAGATCGGCGGATTTTCCGGCAGGTGCCGCTTGATCTCGCCTTCGAGCGCATCGACCTGGAAGCGCAGCTTCGCGGACACGGGCACGACCGCGGTGAAATCGCGCAGGCTGGCGACCTTCGCGGCGAACGGCATCAGCTCGGCCTTGTCCTTCATGCGGTCGGACTTGTTGATGACGAGGATGACGGGCACGTTCTTCGGCAGCAGGTCCGCTACCAGCTGGTCGGCCGGGCCGAACGTGCCGGCCTCGACGAGGAACAGGATCACGTCGGATGCCGTCAGCGTGTTCGACACGGTCTTGTTCAGCGTCTTGTTCAGCGCGTTCGCGTGGCGGGTCTGGAAGCCGGGCGTGTCGACGTAGATGAACTGGGCGTCGTCGCGGGTCTGGATGCCCGTGATGCGGTGGCGCGTCGTCTGCGCCTTGCGCGACGTGATCGACACCTTGGCACCGATCAGCACGTTCATCAAGGTCGACTTGCCCACGTTCGGACGGCCGACGATGGCGATGTAGCCGCAGCGGAAACCTTCCGGTGCAGTGTCGTTGGTCTCGGTGGTGGTCTCGATGTTCATGCTGGGGTGTTTCCTGACTTGTGGGATTGTTTCTGCTGCGACTGCGGCTCTTCGGCCTGCACCGCCAGCTCGGTCTGGTCGGTGGCGATGCCAGCCAGCTTCAGCTGGGCCGACCGGGGCCGCGACTTGCGCGTCGTGGACGGACTTTTTTGCAGCAGTTGCTCGGCCGTCTCCAGCGCGAGGCGCGCCGCGGCCTGCTCGCCGGCGCGGCGGCTGCCGCCGCGGCCGAACACCTGGATGCCCAGCTTGGGCACGAGGCATTCGATCTCGAATTCCTGGCTGTGCGCGGCGCCGTGCGTGGCGACGACGTTGTACGTGGGCAGCGAGATCTTTTTGCTCTGCAAGAACTCCTGCAACAGGGTCTTGGCATCCTTGCCGAGCGTACGCGGGTCGACGGAATCGAGCAGCGGAATATAAAACGAGCGGATCGCGGCGCGCGCCGCATCGAAGCCGCTGTCGAGGAAGATGGCGCCGAGCAGCGCTTCCAGGGTGTCGGCCAGGATCGACGGCCGGCGGAACCCGCCGGATTTCAGCTCGCCCTCGCCCAGGCGCAGGAATTGCGACAATTCCAGCTTCTGGGCGATCTCGAACAGCGATTGCTGCTTGACGAGGTTGGCGCGCAGGCGAGAGAGGTCGCCTTCGGCCAGGTTATGGAAACGTTCGTACAGGATGGAGGCGACGACGCAGTTCAGGATCGAGTCGCCGAGGAATTCCAGGCGCTCGTTATGCAGACTGCTGTGGCTACGGTGGGTCAACGCCTGTTGCAGCAGGCCGGCGTCCCGGAACGTATAGCCTAGGCGAGTTTGCAATAACTGAAGATTCATTGTCGTACCAATCTAATGGGCCGGCGCCGCGCGCCGATCCCATCGCGCGCCTCCCGGCGTATTACTTGTCGGCCTTGTCGGCCTTGGCGGCATTGTTGCCGCTGGGGTCGGTGGTACCGTCGAACTTGAACGTCAGGTTGATGCTGTCCGTCAGCGGCACCTGCTTCTCGTAGGCGAAGCTGATCTCGGTCGTGCCGCCATCGCGCGTGATCACGAGGTCGCGGCCCTGGATGGCCGACACGTCGTTGACGCCGGCATTCTTGTCGAACGCCTGCTGGATCTCGCGCACGGTGCCGGAGCCGGCCTCGGCCTTCGCCTTGCCGATCGAATCCTTGACGGCGCGGTATTCCAGGAAGGCCGGCGTCACCTTGATGGCCACCAGCGCCAACGCGCCCAGCACGATCAACACGACGATCAGGCCCGACAGCGAGACACCGCTTTCCGCACCGATCCGATACCGCTTGCCACCTTTCATCACACCCTCCGCGCCGGCTTAGTGGATACCGCCGATGCGCTTCAGGTTGCTGAAGTTCATCCAAACAAACACAGCCTTGCCGACGATGTTCTGGTCCGGCACGAAGCCCCAGTAGCGGCTGTCTGCGCTGTTGTCGCGGTTATCGCCCATCATGAAATAATTGCCCTCCGGTACGATACAGGTAAATTCATCGTACGAATAGTTGCAATTTTCGTGATGGGGGAACTCCTCCACGGCGCTCTGGTTGTAAGTGCGGGCTCCGTCCATGTTCAGGATGCGGTGCGGCGCGTTCGTCAGCTTTTCCAGGAATTGCTTGTGGTAGACCGGGCGCTCGTCGTCCAGGTAATCGTCCATCGGCACGTACTCGACCGGCTGGCCGTTGACGGTCAGGCGCTTGTTCTCGTAGTGGATTTTATCACCCGGCACGCCGATCACGCGCTTGATGTAGTCCTGGCTCGGATCCTTGGGGTATTTGAAGACCATGACGTCGCCCCGCTGCGGATTGCCGACTTCGATGATCTTCTTGTTGATCACCGGGAGGCGGATGCCGTAGTCGAACTTGTTCACGAGGATCAGGTCGCCCACGAGCAGGGTCGGCACCATCGACGACGACGGGATCTTGAACGGCTCGAACAGGAAGGAACGCAGCACGAACACGAGCGCGATCACGGGGAAGAAGCTGCCGGAATACTCGACCCACGTCGGCTGGCGCAGGATCGATGCCTCCAGCGCCGCGCGGTTGCCGTTGTCCAGCTTGATGCCGTCGGCCGTCAGCTTGGCGTGGCGCGCGTCGTACTCGGCCAGGGCCGCATCCGCCTTCGCGCGGCGCTGCTTCGCGAGGACGAACACGTCGAGGCACCAGATGACGCCCGTGATCACCATGGCCACGAACAAAATCAGGGCAAAATTGCCGAGGATCGGTTGCAGATTCATCGTTTCTGATTCTTCCCTTATTTTTCTTCCACTTGGAGGATGGCAAGGAAAGCCTCTTGCGGGATCTCCACCGAGCCCACCTGCTTCATGCGCTTCTTGCCGGCCTTTTGTTTCTCAAGCAGCTTCTTCTTGCGGCTGACGTCGCCGCCATAGCACTTCGCCAGCACGTTCTTGCGCAGCGCCTTGACGTTTTCACGCGAGATGATCGTCGCGCCGATCGCGGCCTGGATCGCCACGTCGAACATCTGGCGCGGGATCAGTTCGCGCATCTTCGCGGCCACCTGGCGGCCGCGGTAGGCGGCGTTGGCGCGGTGCACGATGATGGCGAGCGCGTCGACCTTGTCGCCGTTGATCAGCATGTCGACCTTCACGACGTCCGATGCGCGGTATTCCTTGAACTCGTAGTCCATCGACGCATAGCCGCGCGACGTGGATTTCAGGCGATCGAAGAAGTCCAGCACGATCTCGGCCATCGGGATCTCGTACACGAGTTTCACCTGGCGGCCGTGGTAGCTCATGTCCATCTGCACGCCGCGCTTGCCGGTGCACAGCGTGATGACGGCGCCGACATATTCCTGCGGCATGTACAGGTTGACGGTGACGATCGGCTCGCGCACTTCCTCGATCTTCGACACTTCCGGCATCTTGGACGGGTTGTCGACCTTGATCATGGAACCGTCGCGCATCACGACTTCGTACACGACGGTCGGGGCCGTCGTGATCAGGTCCTGGTCGAATTCACGCTCCAGGCGTTCCTGGATGACGTCCATGTGCAGCAGGCCCAGGAAGCCGCAGCGGAAGCCGAAGCCCAGCGCTTGCGATACTTCCGGCTCGTACTGCAGCGCGGCGTCGTTCAGCTTCAGCTTTTCCAGCGAATCGCGCAGCGCGTCGTACTGGTTCGCTTCCACCGGGAACAGGCCGGCGAACACCTGCGGCTGCACTTCCTTGAAGCCGGGCAGCGGCGCCAAGGCCGGACGCGACGCCAGCGTGACGGTATCGCCCACTTTCGCGGCCTTCAATTCCTTGATGCCGGCAATGATGAAGCCCACTTGGCCGGCCTTCAGTTCCGACAGCTGCACGGAGCGCGGCGTGAACACGCCGACCTGCTCGACCAGCTGTTGCGAGTCCGTCGCCATCAGGAGGATCTTGTCTTTCGGACGCAGCGTGCCGTTCTTCACGCGCACCAGCATCACGACGCCGACGTAGCTGTCGTACCACGAGTCGACGATCAGCGCCTGCAGCGGCGCGTCCGGATCGCCTTCCGGCGGCGGCACCTTCGCGATCAGCGTTTCGAGCACGTCTTCCACGCCCAGGCCCGTCTTTGCGGAGCAGGTGGTGGCGTCGGTGGCGTCGAGGCCGATGACGTCCTCGATTTCCTGCTTGGCGCGGTCCGGATCGGCGTGCGGCAGGTCGATCTTGTTCAGGATGGGCACCACTTCCACGCCCAGGTCCAGCGCCGTGTAGCAGTTGGCGACGGTCTGCGCTTCCACGCCCTGCGACGCGTCGACGACGAGCAGCGCGCCTTCACAGGCGGACAGCGAGCGCGACACTTCATAGCTGAAGTCGACGTGGCCCGGGGTGTCGATCAGGTTCAGGTTATAGGTCTGGCCATCGCGCGCTTTATAGGACAGCGCCGCGGTCTGGGCCTTGATGGTGATGCCGCGCTCGCGCTCCAGGTCCATCGAGTCGAGCACCTGCTCGTCCATTTCACGTTCCGACAGGCCGCCGCACAGCTGGATGATGCGGTCCGCCAGGGTCGATTTACCGTGATCGATGTGGGCGATGATGGAAAAGTTACGTATGTTTTTCATTAACAAACTCAAAACCAAAAAGAGCGGCACGCGGCCAGGCCGACAGGCTTGGTTCCTGCCGGCGCAATACGAAAAAAGCGCCGCGTCTGGGGGACGGGAAGTTCCCCGGGCGAGCGCCTTATCGGGCGAATCGCGGCTCATGAAGGCCGCGGCTTGACCCGCAAGCTGCCCATTTTACCGGATTTCGAGGCAGAAAGCCCGGTTTCCGGGGAGGACCACGATTCAAGTTGGCCATCGGCGCGCCGTTAATGGCACATCGGCACCTTACGGCCCTTCTTTTTTGCCACCATGATCTACACGTCCGAACCGCAGCAATGGCGCACGCAGCTTTCCTTGCCCATCGAGCAACGCATCCTGCCCCTGCCCGATGAAGTGCGCAACATCGTGCACCAGGTGAACATGGCGAGCGGACTGGACGCCGTGCCCGCCCCGTGCGTGCCGGATCCCGCCCTGCAGGCCGACCTGCGCGCCGCGCTGGCGGGCATGCCGGCCGCCGTGCGCGACCTCGTGGGCCCGCTGCTGCTGGGCGTGTGCACGGGCCGCGGCCTCGGGTCGTCGGGGATCACGGACATCGTGGCGGATGCCGTCGACGGCCGCATCCTCGGCTGCGTCGTGCTGCTCGACATGGATCTGCTGGAAACGCATACGGCCAATTCCTGGGTCACGTGGAAGGAAAACCTGCCATTCGGCGGCCCCGGTTTCTCGCTCGCCGCGACGATCGCCGCCCCGCAGAACGACACCAGGGCGCACGCGCTGCAATTCCTGCTGCTGCACGAATTCGGCCACGTCGTGACGGCGGGCGGATCGTTCCTGCCGCGCTGGTGGGAACCGGCGCCGGCCGCGTTCTTCCCCTTCCTCGACCTGAGCTGGCATATAAACGCCGCCGGGCGCTTCGTGCCGTGGAGCGGCTCCGATTTCGACCTGCGCGGCGCCGTCGATTTCTACGGCACCAATAAGCTGCACAGCGACGCCATCGTGACCGCGTATGCCGGTCTTGAGGGCAGCGATTTTCCCAGCCTGTACGGCGCGACGAATCCGTATGACGATTTCGCGGAATGCTTTGCGAGCTATGTGCACAGCGAACTGCTGGGGCGGCCGTACGCGTTGCGCGTCGATTACGACGGGGTGCCGCAGGCGACGCTCGAGCGTTTCTGGGCGAGTCCGCGCAGCGAGGCGAAACGGGCGTTCATGCGGGAATTACTCGGTGAGACGGCGGTCGTCGCCAACGATGAAAAAAAGTTTGTCGCTGCATGAAAAACCGTCGCCCCCCCGCGAAGGAGGGGACCCAAAGCCGTCGCCCCCGCGAAGGCGCGGGCCCAATCCGGATCTGCCGCAACGCGTAAGACTTGGGTCCCCGCCTGCGCGGGGATGACGGCTAATTCGAGGCCGCGCTTACAACCCGGTGCAGCATCTTTTCGAACGCCCCGAACACCCGCTCCATCACCGGCCCCTTGTACGGATACCTGCCCGGATCGTCCATCGCGTGCACGACCATGGCGTTGTCCACTTCGAAGATGAGCAGCCGGCCATCGCGCGTTTCCGCGCAATCGATGCCCAGGTAAGGCAAGCCCATGCGCGAGTCGATCCCGGCCAGCGCCGCCGCGTGCCGGCGCGCGAACCCGTCGTCGAACGCGGCCATCCCGGCCGCCTCCTCCGCCCGCTTGGCGGCGCTGTCGTCCATGCCTGCATTCAGGTAATGCACCATCCAATGCGACGAGATCGCCAGGTGGCAGATGAATGGCGTGCCGTCGATGAGCACGATGCGGTATTTGCGGAACTGGCCGTCCGGACCAGAATAATCGACGAACGGCGCGAGATAGAACTCGCTCGCAGGATGCGTGGCGAGATAGGCGTGCAGCGCGGTGCCGTCGTCCACCTTTTGCAGATCCGTGCCCGCGTGCGAATCCACTGGCCGCACGATCAGCGGGAACGCATCGTCGGTTAGTTGCATAGCGCCCGCGCGGTCCAGGCGCATCGTCCGCGGCACCAGCGTACCGGCCGCGCCGTCGAGCGCCGCGCAGACGCCGTCGCGCGACAGGTGCGCGATCTGCTCCGGGCGGTTGACGACGGGACGCGGCCAGCCGTCGAGCATCCGCGCCACGTCGCGCAGCAGCAGCGCGTTGGCGTCCGATTGCGCAATCGCCACGAACAGCACGTCGTGGTCGGGCACCTTCTCCGGCAGCGGCAAATCGGGCGTCACGTATTGCACGGTCGCGGCGATGCTTGAGGTCTGCAACAGGAATTCGACGGGCGTATTGGCCATGAAGTCGCCGGGCCCCATCAGCACGAGCAGGTTCAAGGTGGGCGTGCGCGCCGGCGCCGGCAGCGCGTACAGCGACCGGATGGCCAGCGCGTGGTGTTGCACGTCCAGGCCCGCCGCGCGCTGCCCCAGCAATTGCAGGACGAAGCTGGCATCCAGCCACGCGTTCGCATCGTGGGGATGCGCCTGGGCACGTGCCAGCAGGCGTACGCCGACCGGACGCAGGTCGGCCCGGTAAAACGCGCAGCGCATCAGCGCCGCGGCGCCGATCAGCGGGGCATACGGCGTGGCGGCGGCGGCCAGGAGTGCGGTCGTGATCATGACAGGCGGCGGCCGGCGCGCAGCACGGCTTCGACGAGCGCGTCGATGTCGGCGCGGCATGTGCGGTGGTTGACGATCGCGGCGCGGATCGCGTAGCGGCCGTACAGCGTCGTCGCGGATGGCGCCACGCGGCCTTCGTCGTACAGCGCGAGCACGATCTCGCGATTCACACGTTCGGGATCCGCGCAGACGTAGCGGAAGCAGACGATGTTCAACGTGACGGGCGCCACCAGCTCCAGCGACGGCTCGGCCGCGACGCGCTCGGCGAGGTAGCGGGCCAGCGCGCACGTGGCCGAGATCGAGCGGCCGATGGCGTCGGCGCCGTAGACCTGGAACGTGAGCCACGTCTTCAGCGCCCGGAAGCCCCGTGACAGGTCGGGCCCCACGTCGCACGGCCACGCGGTCCCGGCGGCGAGCCCCGTGCTGGCGCGCTGCAGGTACGCGGCCGGTGCGGCAAAAGCGTCGAGCATGTGCGCACCGTCGCGCGCGAGAAAATAGCCGGCGTCGTACGGCACCTGGCCCCACTTGTGAAAATCGAAGGCGAGCGAGTCCGCACGCGCGATGCCGTCGAGCAGCGGCGCCACGTCCGGCGCCAGCATCCCCAGCGCCCCGTACGCGCCGTCGACGTGCAGCCATATGCCCTGTGCGCGCGTGAAATCCGCCAGCGTCGCGAGCGGATCGATGGCGCCCGTGTTCACCGTGCCGGCGCTGGCGACGACGAGGAATGGCCGCAACCCGTTGCGGCGATCCGCATCGACCTGCGCGGCGAGATCCTGCATGTCCATGCGGCCGGCGGCGTCCACGCGCACGGTGCGCAGCGCAGCGGAGCCGAAGCCCGCCATGTCCATGGCCTTCGCGATGCAGCCGTGCGCTTCGGCCGACGCGTACGCGCGCAGGCCCGCATGCGCCGCGAGCCCGTGCGCGCGCACGTCGCGCCCGAGCGCCTGCGTGCGCGCGACGACGACGCCCATGAAGTTGGCGATCGACGTGCCCGTGACGAACACGCCGCGGGCCGTAGCGGGAAAGCCGAACAGCGCCGCCATCCACTGCGACACCTGGCGCTCCACCTCGACGGGCGCCTGGTTGCGGCCGCCGACGTTCGCGTTCAGCGCCCCCGCGATCATCTCGGCGACGATGCCCACCGGCGTGCCGGCGCCATGCACCCAGCCCATGAAGCCGGGATGCGGGTTGCCGACGGTGTAGGGGATGACGTTGTCCTGCAGGCTGCGGTACGCATCCGCCAGCGAGCCCGGCGCGCGCGGCAGCGGAGTGCGCAGGCTGTCTCGCGCGGCGTCCGGCATCTGCTGCCAGACGGGTCGCGCGCGAATGCCCTCCAGGTGGTCGAACATGTCGTCCAGGATCTGGTGCCCGAGGGCGCGAAGTTGCGTCCAGTCCGCGGGGTCGAGCGTAGCGTCGGGGCCGTCAGCCATATGCATCATCCAGGAATCGATGCAGCCGATTATCGCAGGTCGGCTCGCATCCGATCCATCGAGCAAGATGTAAAAGCCATGGTTATTGCCCGAATCACTAAACTTCCGCCTGCTCCAGGCCGAGGTGACGCCGCAGCGCCCCCTCGTCGAGGAAGTAATGGCACAGCTCGGTGCCGGCCGGCTCCGCGGCGAGCACCGGCACCAGTTCGTCGTAGCGGGCGACGAGGGCCGGGTCGGCATCCACGTCGACCACGTCCACCGTGTACGCCTGCCCCTGGCGGGCCATGAACGCCTGCAGCGCCGCCCGCATGTCCTCGCACAGGTGGCAGTACGAGCGCGAGTACAGGGTGAAATGCGGCGTAAGGCGTGTACTCATTGGCGCGGGCGGATGACGAGGTAGCGCGAGACATTGTCCCTACGCACGAGCAGCGCGACCGGTTTCTTCGCGTCGACCTTGGCGACGAGCCCGTTGAACTGGGCCGCGCCCGTGATCTCGACATTGTTCATCTGCAGGATCACGTCGCCCTGGCGGATGCCGGCCGACGCGGCGCGCCCTTCGGAGAACTCGACCAGCACACCGGTCTCCGTCTTGAGCTCGCGCTTCTGGGCGGCGGTGAGGTCCGAGACGTGCAGGCCCAGCGCGTTCGGCGCCTGGTCCGGCGCCGGTTTCTTGGGCGTCGCCTTGGCCGTCGGCGATTTTTCTTCCTGCAGTTCGACGATTGTCACCGGCAGGTCGATCTGGCTGCCGCGGCGCCACACGGTGACGGTGGCGCGGCTGCCGACGGCGCTGCCGCCCACGAGGCGCGGGAGGTCGGAGCTGCGTTCGATGTCCTTGCCGTTGAATTTCAGGATGATGTCGCCGACCTTCAGGCCGGCCTTGTCCGCCGGCCCGCCCGGCTCGACCATCGCGACCTCGGCGCCGCGCGCGCGGCCCAGGCCCAGCGATTCCGCGACGTCCGTCGTGACCTCGCTGATCTGCACGCCGAGGCGCCCGCGCGTCACCTTGCCCGTCTTGCGGATCTGCTCGGAGACGCGCATCACCTCGTCGATCGGCACGGCGAACGAGATGCCGTTATAGGCGCCGGACAGCGTGGCGATCTGCGAGTTGATGCCGATGACCTCGCCGCGCATGTTGATCAGCGGGCCGCCCGAGTTGCCGGGGTTGACGGCCACGTCGCTCTGGATCAGCGGCAGGTATTCGCCCGTGTCGCGCGCCTTGGCCGAGATGATGCCGGCGGTCACCGTGTTCTCCAGGTTGAACGGCGAACCGATGGCGATCACCCACTCGCCCACGCGGATCTTGCTGGAATCGCCGATGCGCACGTTCGGCAGGTTGCGCGCGTCCACTTTCAGCAGGGCCACGTCGCTGCGGGCGTCCGAACCCAGCACCTTGGCCTTGAATTCGCGGCGGTCGGTCAAGGTCACGACGACCTCGTCCGCGCCTTCCACGACGTGCGCATTGGTCAGCACATACCCGTCGTCCGAGATGATGAAGCCGGAGCCGACGCCCCGCTGCACCCGTTCTTCCTGCGGCTGTTCCGCGGGCCCGCCGCGGCGTCCGCGCGGCACCATCTGGCCGCCGAAGAAGCGGCGCAGGAATTCCTGCATCTCTTCGTCGGGACCGCCCTGGTCGAGGCGGACGCGTTCGGTGGTGCGGATGTTGACGACGGCCGGGCCGACCTTGTCGACGAGGTCGGCAAAATCGGGCAGGCCGGTGACGGTCGGGGCGGCAACGGGAGCGGCCGCTTGGGCCGCCGGGAGAGACATCAGACTCGCGCCCGCAAAGACGAGGGCGGACAGGATCGCGCTTCCAGTTTTGCTTGTCATAGGTTCGGTAAGGTCTGTGCTTGGATGGTTCGTATGGTAAGACAAAAGAGCATTGTTGTCGCGTTGGCACCGCCGTGGCGAACGGACGGCGCGGCCCGCGCCGGCATCAGGCGGTGCCGCGTGACGAGCCGGGCGGCTCAGGTAGGGTCGGCGGCGACGGTCGCCTGGCCGGCGGCGGCGTCGGCGACGGCCGCGCGCTTGCCCGGCAGCGGCTCGGCCGCGAGGCGGGCCGCCATGCGTTCCGTGAAACCAGGCGACAGGTCAGTCGCGGGATCGGCGCGCAGGACGTCGCCGATCTGGTGGAAAAGCGCCCAGGCCTGCCGGCCCTCCGGGGTGTCGAGGGCGGCGAGCGCCAGTTCCTGGTCGACATCCGGAATCTCGCCGTCGCAGAGCGCCGAGATGAGTTCACGATTTTTCTTGTTCGTGTCCATAGCCATTACGCCGGTACGTAAAACTTTGTCTTCATATCGCTACCTACCGACGTTTGTCCGCCGAGATATCGAGCAAGGGCCGCAATTTCTCGGCGATGACTTCGCGCGCCCGGAAAATCCGGCTCCGCACCGTCCCGATTGGACACGCCATCACTTCGGAGATTTCCTCGTAGCTTAAACCTTCTATTTCGCGCAGGACGATCGCCGTTCTCAATTCGAGCGGCAAGGCCTCCATGGCCGCATTCACGGTATAGGCGATCTGCTTGCTGGCCAACATTGATTCCGGTGTATTAATGTCTCGCAAGCTATCTGCGTCGTCAAATCCTTCCGCACGTTCGGCATCGGCTTCCGTCGAGGTCGGCGCCCGCCTGCCTTGCGTGACCAGGAAATTCTTTGCCGTATTAATTCCTATTCGATATAGCCATGTATAAAACGCGGAATCGCCGCGGAAATGGCGCAGTGCACGGAATGCCTTGATAAAGGTTTCCTGCACCACGTCTTCCGCCTCGGCCGGATCGTGCACGAGACGCGACACGAGCCGCATCAGGCGACGCTGGTATTTCGCCACCAGCAGGTCGAACGCCCGGCGATCGCCCGCCTGGACGCGCTCAACCAGCAGTTGATCACATTCGCGTTCGGTCGTCACTGCAATGCCCCGTTGGCTGCGGCGGCGTCCCTGTTATACGGAAACGGTGAGCACGTTTCCTTAAGAGTTGGTCCGCTGCAATGAGTTCGTCGTGTCTTCGCATCCTTCGTTTGCATGTCCGCGCCGGCCGACCACTGCCAGCGCGACGGCCAGCGCGCGCCACACCGCGGCGTCGACGCTGTCGCGCCACACGCACAGGACGCGTGGTCCCGTGCCCGGCGCGGCGTGCCGCAACACCATCAGCATCGGCCAGACGACCGATCCGGGCAGCAGGACCGCATTGCCCTCCGGCGGCGAGCCCACGTCCTGTTGTACCGTTACGCGCAAGGCGCCGGTTCCAGAAATATCAATCCGGTGCGTCTTTGAAGGAAGGAGCGCCGCGCCCAGCACGGCGCTGCCCGCGGCCGCCAGCGCCGCCGCGACGAGAGGCGCGAGCCGGACATGCCCCGGCGCCGCCAGCCCAATGGCCAGCGCGGACGCGAGAAGGGCCAGGCCCCAGCCACCCCATACGAACCGCTGGATGCGCGACGGCCTGACGAGCGCGGACACCGCGATCGACATGGGTGTTTCCAGTTAGAATCCGAAGAGGTCAGAAATGACAAACGCCCATTCCTTGGACAGGAATGGGCGTCCGAAAGTTCGGCTATTGCGGGATCGTTAGATCTTGGCGAAGACCAGCGTACCGTTGGTACCGCCGAAACCGAAGGAATTTTTCACCGCGTAATCGATCTTCATGTCCCGTGCCGTGTTGGCGCAGAAGTCCAGGTCGCATTCCGGATCCTGGTTGAAGATGTTGATCGTCGGCGGCGAGACCTGGTTGTGAATCGCGAGCACGGTGAACACCGACTCCAGGCCGCCCGCGCCACCCAGCAGGTGGCCCGTCATCGACTTGGTGGAGTTGACGACCAGCTTGTTCGCATGGTCGCCGAAGGTGCGCTTGATGCCCTTCACTTCCGCCACGTCGCCCACGGGGGTCGACGTGCCGTGCGCGTTCACGTACTGCACCTGGTCCGGGTTGATGCCCGCGTACTGCATCGCGGCGACCATGCAGCGCGATGCGCCGCTGCCGTCCTCGAGCGGTGCCGTGATGTGGTTCGCGTCCGCGCTCATGCCGAAGCCGACGACTTCCGCATAGATCTTCGCGCCGCGCGCCTTGGCGTGTTCGTACTCTTCGAGCACCATCACGCCCGCGCCCTCGCCCAGCACGAAGCCGTCGCGGTCGCGGTCCCACGGACGCGAGGCCGTGGCCGGATCGTCATTGCGCGACGACAGCGCGCGTGCCGAGGCGAAACCGCCCAGGCCCAGCGGCGACACGGTCGATTCCGCACCGCCGGCGATCATCACGTCGGCGTCGCCGTACTCGATCAGGCGCGCTGCCTGGCCGATGCAATGCAGGCCGGTCGTGCAGGCGGTCACAATGGCCAGGTTCGGACCACGCAGGCCGAACTTGATCGACAGGTCGCCCGAGATCATGTTGATGATCGACGCCGGGACGAAGAACGGCGAAATGCGGCGCGGGCCGCGGCTGTCGTACTCCGCCTTCGTGTCTTCGATCATCGGCAGGCCGCCGATGCCGGAACCCACGAGCACGCCGATACGATCGCGATTGTCGTCGGTGACGACAATGCCCGAATCCTGTAACGCCTGGATGCCGGCGGCCATGCCGAAATGGATGAACGTATCCATATGACGGCCTTCCTTGCCCGGCAGGTAATCCTCGACGTTAAAGTTCTTCACCTCGCCCGCAAAGCGGGTCGAGAATGGCGTTGCGTCGAACTTGGTGATGTTGGCAATACCCGACTTGCCCGCCAGTGCTGCCTCCCACGCGTCGGCAATGGTGTTGCCGATCGGAGAGATGCAACCCAGGCCGGTCACTACGACACGACGGTTGCGTGAACTCAAGCGCTTCTCCTGAAATCCTGAAAGCTTAGGCCTTGACGTGAGCCTGTGCGTACTCGATAGCCTGGCGAACGGTCGTGATCTTCTCGGCCTGCTCGTCCGGGATTTCCATTTCGAATTCGTCTTCCAGGGCCATCACCAGTTCCACGGTGTCCAGCGAGTCAGCGCCGAGGTCGTCAACGAACGAGGAATCGATTTTGATGTCTGCTTCGGCAACGCCCAGTTGCTCAGCGACGATTTTTTTAACGCGTTGTTCGATATCCGACATGTTATGGCTCCATTAGGTATGTGTTGCGGAAAGTGCGCGCATTTTATCAGGGTTTGCGCGTTGAAAAACTATTTTCAGCGTCTGACGCTAAAACGGTCGAAACTACTGCGAACTGCCGAGATCTCTAATTAAAGGATGCCCATCAGTTCATGTACATGCCGCCGTTCACGTGCAGTTCCGTGCCCGTGATGTAGGCAGCCTGCGGCCCCGCCAGGAAGGCGACCGCGTACGCGATGTCTTCCGGCGCGCCCAGGCGGCCCAGCGGAATCTGCGTCAGCAGCGCTTCGTGCTGGCCTTCGCCCAGGGCCTTCGTCATGTCGGTGTCGATGAAGCCCGGCGCCACGCAGTTGACGGTGATGTTGCGGCTGCCGATCTCGCGTGCCAGCGCACGGGTCATGCCGGCCACGCCGGCCTTCGCCGCCGCGTAATTCATCTGGCCCGGATTGCCGGCCGCGCCCACGACGGACGTGATGTTGATGATACGCCCCTGCTTCGCCTTCATCATCCCGCGCAGCACGGCGCGCGACAGGCGGCCGACGGCCGTCAGGTTGGTGGCGATCACGTTGTCCCACTCTTCGTCCTTCATGCGCATCGCCAGTTGGTCCTGGGTGATGCCGGCATTGTTGACGAGGATGCCGATCGTGCCGACGTTCTTGGTGACGTCGTCGATGACGGCCGCGCACTGGGCGGCGTCGGTGACGTTCAGCACGACGCCCTTGCCGCCGAACTCGGCGAGGTAGGCGCCGATGGCTTCCGCGCCGGCTGCCGTCGTGGCGGTGCCGACGACCTTGGCGCCCTGGCGGGCCAGTTCGAGTGCGATGGCCTTGCCGATGCCGCGCGAGGCGCCGGTGACGAGGGCGACTTGGTTTTGCAGGTTCATTGAGTCCTCTTTTTCTCTAACGGGGGGATGCGGCGGCGCTCAGCCCTGGACGGCGGCGAGCACACGCTCCAGCGATGCCTGGTCGACGAGGGCCTCGCCCACCAGCACCGGATCGATCCGCTTGGCCATGCCGATCAGGGTCTTGCTCGGCGCGCATTCGATGACTTGCGTCACGCCGTCCGCGGCCATCTTCTGCATGGTCTCGACCCAGCGCACGGGACCGGCCGCCTGGCGCACCAGCGCGTCCTTGATCGCGGCGGGATCGTTCAGGATAGCCACGTCGACGTTGTTGATCAAGTCGATCTGCGGCGCGGCAAAGTTCAGGTTCGCCATGTAGTCGCGCAGGCGGTCCGACGCCGGCTTCAGCAGCGACGAGTGGAACGGCGCCGACACGGCCAGTTTCATGGCGCGCTTGGCGCCCTTGGCCTTGGCGATGTCGCACGCGCGCTCGACGGCGGCCGTGTGGCCGGCGATCACGATCTGCGTCGGCTCGTTGAAATTCACGGCTTCCACGACCTCGCCCTGCGCCGCTTCTGCGCAGACCGCGCGGACGTCGTCGGCCGCAAGGCCGAGGATGACGGCCATGCCGCCCTGCCCGACCGGGACCGCATCCTGCATCGACTGTGCACGGAAGCGCACGAGCGGCACGGCATCCTTGAAGTCGATCACGCCAGCAGCCACCAGCGCCGAGTACTCGCCGAGGCTGTGGCCGGCGACGACGGCAGGCTTCGGGCCGCCCGCGGCGATCCACGCGCGGTAGACGGCGACGGCGGCCGTCAGCATCACGGGCTGCGTGTTCGTGGTCAGGTCCAGGTCTTCCTTCGGACCTTCGGCGATCAGTTTGCTGAGGTCCTGGCCCAGCGCTGCGGACGCTTCGGCGACGGTCTGTGCGACGACCGGGTTGCCGGCGAAGCCGTTCAGCATGCCGACGGCTTGCGCGCCCTGGCCGGTAAACAGAAATGCGAATTTGCTCATCGATTCCTCTTTGGGTGTTTTTGTCTTGTTATTACATGCGCGCCAGCACGGCACCCCAGGTAAAGCCGCCGCCGACGCCTTCCATCATGACGTTGTGGCCCGGCTTGATGCGGCCGTCGCGCATCGCGACATCGAGTGCCAGCGGGATCGACGCGGCCGACGTGTTGCCGTGTTCGTGGACGGTCACGACCATCTTGTCGGCCGGGAGCCCGAGTTTCTTCGCGGTGCCCGTCATGATGCGCAGGTTGGCCTGGTGCGGGATCAGCCAGTCGATGTCGCCAGCCGGCATCTGCGCATGCGCCAGCGCTTCGTTGGCGACCTTTTCCAGCACGGAGACGGCCAGCTTGAAGACGGCCGGGCCATCCATGTACAGGAATTTCTGGTTCGAGGCCTGGTTCGACGGGTTCGCGGGGCCGCACAGGATGCCGCCGTGGCTGCCGTCGGCATGCAGCTTGACGGCCAGCACACCCGGCTCCTCGGACGCGGCCAGCACGACGGCGCCGGCGCCGTCGCCGAACAGCACGCAAGTGCTGCGGTCATCGAAGTCGAGGATGCGCGAGAACACTTCCGTGCCGATCACGAGCACGTTCTTCGCGTTGCCGGCCTTGATGAAGGCATCGGCCGTCGCCATCGCGTAGACGAAGCCCGAGCACACGGCGCCCATGTCGAACGCGGCGCTGTTGTTGCGCATGCCCAGCTTGTTCTGGACGATGCAGGCCGTGCTCGGGAAGCTGCCGAAATAATCCGGCGTCGACGTGGCGACGATGATCAGGTCGATCTGCTCCGCTTCGAGGCCGGACGCTTCGAGCGCCTTGCGCGCCGCGTTCACGGCCAGGTCCGACGCGTTTTCGTCGGGCGCGGCGTAGTGGCGGGCGGAAATGCCGCTGCGGGTGACGATCCATTCGTCCGACGTTTCGATGCCCTTGGCGGCGAGCTGCGCCGCGAGGTCGTCGTTGGTGACACGCTTCGCGGGCAGATAGCTGCCGGTACCGATAATTTTGCTGTATGTCATTGCTAACCCTGCTGAATAGTTGAGCCAGGCGCTTCCGGATTGGGAGCTTGCGGCAACATTTCGGCGATCAAGGTCGAGAGTTGCGCTTGCACATTATATTTCGCCGCGTCAAAAGCGCGTCGAAGTGCCCACTCGTAGGCGTAGGCATTGGCACCGCCATGGCTCTTGAAGACCAGGCCTTTGAGGCCCAGCAGGCCGGCGCCGTTATAACTTTCGGGGTTCAGCTTCTTGAGCGATTTGCGCGCGAACAGGGCGCCGATCTTCGACATCGTCGTTTCGAGGAACACCGATTTAACGAAGCGCGACAGGCCCTCGATCGCCTTCAGGGTCACGTTGCCGACGAACCCGTCGCATACGACGACGTCGACGGTGCCCTTGAAGATATCGTTACCTTCCACATTGCCATGGAAATTCAGCACGCCGCGTTCATGGTCGGCCCGCAACAGGGGCGCGGTGGCCTTGACCACTTCGTTGCCCTTGATCTCTTCCGTGCCGACATTCAGCAGGCCGATGCTCGGGCGGCGGTGTTCCATCGCCTCGAACAGCACGGCGCCCATGATGGCGAACTGGTGCAAGTGATGGGGCTCGCAGTCGACGTTGGCGCCCAGGTCGAGCATGTACGTCGGACCGCCCTTCTGGTTCGGCAGGATCGAGCAGATGGCCGGACGGTCGACGTCGGCCATGGTCTTCAGGACATAACGCGAGATGGCCATCAGCGCGCCCGTATTGCCGGCGGAGACGCAGACGTCGGCGCTGCCGTCCTTGACGAGCTCGATCGCCACGCGCATCGACGAATCCTTCTTGCGGCGCAGGGCGACTTCGATGGGATCGTCCATCGCGACCACGTCGGAGGCGTGGCGGACGGTCAGGCGCGGGTTGTCGCCCGCGTGATGTTTCTTGAGTTCAGCACGGACCAGCTCTTCCTGACCTACGAGGATCAGCTCGGCGTCGGGTTCGCGCTTGAGGAATGCGAGGGCTGCCGGGATGGTCACGGCGGGGCCGTGGTCGCCGCCCATGCAGTCGATGGAAATTTTGATTGTCATTTGTCGGAATGAACCGCGGGCTCAAGGTCGGCCGGCGGCTGCTCGGTCTCGTCGGGCTACAAGGTGAGCTGCAATGAGTGCCGAGTCAGTGGGGTGGTAAATGACGGAGTTACCGCAAAAGAAAAAGCGGCGCCACGCATTCGACATACGTTGCACCGCTTTCATGGAACAAAACAGCAAGACGTCGATTACTCGTCGTTCTTGGTCTTGAGCACTTTACGGCCACGGTAGAAACCGTTCGGGCTGATGTGGTGACGCAGGTGCGTTTCGCCGGTGGTCGGCTCGACTGCCAGGTTCGGGGCGGTCAGGAAATCGTGCGAACGGTGCATGCCGCGCTTCGACGGGGACTTCTTATTCTGTTGAACTGCCATGATGACTCCTAAACTTAAGTTCTAAAATTCTAACACATTCGACTTGCAAGTACATGCGCATCGAGTATCCCAGCGGCAATAACGTTGGACTGCCATTGCCGACATGTTTAACGCTGCCTTACAACGATGACTCAATACTCGAGCTGCACGCGTTTGACACGTTTTGACGCTGCGAATGCTACCCGGAGGTAGCACCCACTGCAATTCTTTTATTCAGATTTGAGGCTCTTCAGTGCCGCGAACGGCGATACCTTCTCGGACTTGATGGCGTCCAGCAGCTTGGTATCGGGGCACACCTCGTGTTTCGGTGCCTGCGGCAGGGCCAGCAGGGCTTCATCTTCCAGCAAATCGCGGATGTCGCAGGCGTGGCTGCCGACGATCACGTCGATACTTTCATCGTCGAGGATTTCCTCGATCTCGTCCGCTTCCTTGTCGTCCTTGCCCAGCACCAGCACGGTCGACGAATCGAGCTCGTAGCCGAACGGGGTCAGGCAGCGCTGGCAGACCAGCTGCACGGTACCGGAGACGGACAGCGTCAGCATCGGATACCCCTGGCGGGTCTGGCCACCTTCGATGGTCCAGGCGATCTCGCCGGACTTGTCGGCGCAATCGGCCGCAAGGCGATTCATTTCCGCCACCGGCGTGACGCCTTCACGATGGCCGTTGTTCCGACAAAATTCAAAGGCGTCGATGACAAAAGCGCTCATTTGGAAAAACATCCCCGGAAAACCTGCGATAATAGCAGGCTTCTGCCCGCGTAGTCAAAGACTTCCTCACAAAGCGCTATCTTCCTGTTTTATTTACGAAAATCGATGCCAAGCTCCACCCTGCCGCGCCTCATCCTGGCCTCCAGTTCCGCCTACCGGCGCGAGCTGCTCGGTCGCCTGCACCTGCCGTTCGAAGCGATCGCGCCCGACATCGACGAGACCCCGCATCCAGGTGAAACGCCGCAGGCGACGGCATTGCGCCTGGCCCGCGCGAAGGCCGCGGCCGTCGCCCTCGAGAACCCCGATGCCCTGGTGATCGGCTCGGACCAGGTGGCCACGCTGGACGGCATCCAGATCGGCAAGCCGGGCGACCACGCCCGCGCCCTCGCCCAATTGCAGATGATGCGCGGCCGCCGCGTCATATTCCATACGGCCCTGTGCCTGTGGGACGGTCGCACAGGCACGGCGCAGGTCGAGAATATCCAGGTGTTCGTGACGTTCCGCGACCTGCCGGATGCCGATCTGGACGCCTATCTGCGCATCGAGCAGCCTTACGACTGCGCCGGCAGCGCCAAGAACGAGGGACTCGGCATCGCCCTGCTCGAACGCATCGACAGCAGCGATCCGACCGCCCTCACCGGCCTGCCCCTGATCGCCCTGACCGGCATGCTGCGGCGCGCCGGCATGCCATTTTTTAATCTCCAACAATAACAACCATGCCCGGTACGCTCTACCTGATTCCGAACACCCTCGGCCCGACCGAGGCCGCACCGCACGCGCTATCCCACATCCTGCCCGAGCAGGTGCAGGACATCGCCAGCAAGCTCGAATATTTCGTGGCCGAGAACGCCAAGACGGCGCGCGCCTTCCTGAAACTGGTCGCCATCGACCATCCGCTCGCGCGCCCGCTGCAAGAGATTCAGATCGCGGAACTCAATGTAAACACCCCGCCACAGGCGCTGGCCGCGCTGCTCGCGCCGCTGCTGGAGGGACGCGACGCGGGCCTCGTGTCGGAAGCGGGCGTGCCGGCCGTCGCGGATCCGGGTGCCGACCTCGTCCGGCTCGCGCACCAGCACGGCGTGCCCGTGCGTCCGCTCGTGGGACCATCGTCGCTGCTGCTGGCCGTCATGGCGAGCGGCCTGAACGGCCAGAGCTTCGCATTCAACGGCTACCTGCCGACGGACGCCGGCCAGCGCACCAAGCGCATCCAGCAACTGGAGCAGCGCTCGCGCAGCGAGAAACAGACGCAGTTGCTGATCGAGACGCCGTACCGCAACGGTGCGATGCTGGAAGCCCTCATCACCAGCTGCCAGCCGGGCACGCTGGTGTGCGTGGCGACCGATCTGTCGCTGACGACGGAAACCGTGCGGACGCAGACGGCCGCGAAGTGGAAGGCGCAACTGGCGTCCGGCCAGGCGCCGGACTTCCACAAGAAGCCGACCGTCTTCCTGTTCCTCGCGCAATCGTAGAGGTCAGTGCACCTCGGCGCCGAGTTCGCGCACCCAGCCGAACGCGGCCAGTTCGATGTCGCGCACCTGTTTCACCGACAGCCCGAGCCGGTCCAGCGCGGCCGCCAGGTTGCGGCCCGGCTCCGCATGCTCCAGCGCTTCCGCCACGCTGAGCATGGCGCCATAGTCGCCGTCGCGCTCCAGCAGCGCGGCGCGGACGTCGCGCGACAGGTCGACCTTATCGAAGATCTCGCGCATCGGCACGTCGAACAACGCATCCATCAGCGACATGATGCCGACCGTAAAGGCGGTATTCGCGCCGGCCACGTCGCCCGGACGCAGGGTCAGCGTCATCAGCTCGAGCAGGCGGCCGCGCGTCGTCGCCATCTGCAGCAACGGCGAACTCAGTTCGACGTGCCCCTCCGGGCCGCTGTACAACAGGATCTGCACCCAGCGCTGCAACTGGCTGCGGCCGAGCTGGACGAGCGCCTGCGAAATCGACTCGACCTGCGGCGCGCCCGTGCCGACCAGGTGACCGTTCACGAGGCGCAGCAGGTTCAGGCTCAGCAACGGGTCGCGCTTGACGGCCGCCTCGATCGCGTCGTTGTCGGCTTGCGAATGAATGAGATCGAACAGGCGCAGCAGCACGAGCTCGGACGGCGTGATCTTCTTGCCGGACAGGATCGCGGGGCGCGCAAAGTAATAGCCCTGGAAGTATTCGAAGCCGAGTTCCATGCATAACTCGAATTCCTCGATCGTCTCGACCTTTTCCGCGAGCAGCTTCTGGTGCGGCCCGCGCACGGTGCGGACGAGCTCGGCAAGCTCGTCGCGCCCGACACCCTGCAAGTCGATCTTGATGATGTCCACGAGGCTCATCAGCTTGCTTACCTGCTCGGAATGGCCTATAACATCGTCGAGTGCGAACTTGAAGCCGAGCTCTTTCAACTCCCGCACACGGGCCAGCAAGGCCGTGGTGGGACGGACGGTTTCAAGGATTTCCAGAATGACCTTATCGGGAGGCAGGAATCGGACGAAATCGCTCATCAGCACGACCTCGTCGACATTGACGAAGGCAACCTGCTCGCCCACCACCTGCTTCATCCCCAGTTGTGACGCATGGGAGATCACGGCGGCGGTGGCGGCGGCATAATCGGTCAGCTGCGCGTCCTCATGCTCCGGCGCGGCGCGAAACAGCAACTCGAACGCCACCAGTTTCTGGTCGCGTCCGAGGATGGGCTGGCGCGCCAGAAAGAATTCGTCGGACGGCGTGGACGTGGCTGCCGTTGCTACCGCTTGCATGTAAAAACTCCTGAAACGACGGCACGCACCATGCGTGCCGGATCCGGTCTGGCCGGAATATCGGTCCGACTATACTACAGACGGGAAGTCTTTACATTTCGACATCGTATCAAATCGTTTCAGACATAGTTGTGCCTGTCAGAAACGATCGATGCGAAAAGGATCAGGAACGGCCCGATCCGCTGCGTTTGGCCGGACCGCGCGGTGCCGGTTTGGCCTCCGTGCGCGGGGTGCGCGGACGTCCTTCGGCGCCCTCGCCTTCCTTGCGCGGACGTGGATCGTCGCCGAACGGCTGGCCCGGCAAGCGCAGGCTGCCGCCGCCGGACAGCGGGCTCGCGCGGCGCGCATTGCCCACCGGCTTGCGGGGACCGCCCAGGGCCGGCACCGTGCCGGTGACCTGCGTGCCTTTTTCAATACGGAACGTTGCACCACTGTCCTGGCCCAGCACCTGCACGAGATACGGCATCGTCTCGCGCAACGTCGCCTCCAGCGTGTACGGCGGATTCAGGATGAACATGCCGCTGCTGTGCAGGCCGTTGCCGTCGGCGCGCGGGCCGGCCACACTCAACGTCACATGCAGCCATTCCTTGGCCGGCAGGCGCTTCAGGCGATCGGCAAACTGGCGCGATTCCATGCGCTGCAGCACCGGATACCAGACCGCATACATGCCCGCCGGGAAGCGCTTGAGCGCCTCGTCGAGCGCATCGCGCACGTGCTTGTAGTCGAGCTTGACTTCGTACGGCGGATCGATGAGCACCAGCGCCCGGCGCGACGGCGGCGGCAGCAGCGCCTTCAGGCCGTGGAAACCGTCCGCGTGCTCGACGAGGATGCGGCGACCGCGCGCACGCTCGCCCTGCTCCGCGTGGTGCGCCTCCAGCTTGCGGACATTCTCCGCCAGCACCCTGATGTCGGCCGGATGCAGTTCGAACAGGCGCAGGCGATCCTCCAGGCGCGCCTCGGCATCCGCGACCCACGGCGAACCGGGATACCAGCGCAGCTTGCCGCTTGGGTTCAACTTGCCTACGAGGTCCACGTACTCGGCCAGCGCCGGCGGCAGGTCGTCGCGCCCCCACAGGCGCCCGATGCCGTCGATGTATTCGCCACTCCTGACCGCCTGCGCACTGTCGAGCGCGTACACGCCGGCACCGGCATGGGTGTCGATATAGGTGTAGGCCGTGTCTTTCTGGTTCATGTATTTGTGCAACTGAACCTGGATAAAGTGCTTCAGGACATCGGCGTGATTACCCGCGTGGAAGGCGTGGCGGTAGCTGAACATAGAGATTCCAATCTGGTTGATGCGGCGCCCGCGGTGCGATCGCTGATGCGGGCCAACCGCCATTATCCCTCAGATACGTCTCGACCCCAACAGCCCAAATTCGGGGTCAGAGCACATTTTCGGCAAAATTCGGGGTCAGAGCACTTTTAGGTGAAATTTCCTGTAGATGATTTCTACTCGTGACGGCGACGCGTTTAAGGGGACAGTCGGCGCACCACGCCGGGATGGCGAAACTTCTTGCACATCCGGACATTGATCGCAAATGTGCTCTGACCCCGAATTCGGAGCGAAATGGGACCTGACCCCGAAGTTTGGAAACAAAAATGCCGCAGCGGCTTGTGGCCACTGCGGCAGACCATCGCGAGGATGGGTGGAGGAAGGTTACGCGCCGGCGCTCAGGCGACTTGTTTTTCGTCGAAGAATTGTTCGTCCTCGGTCGAGCCGTGCAGCGCCGTCGTCGAGCTCTGGTGCTGCTGGATCGTCTGGGTCACGGCGTCGAAGTAGCCGGTGCCCACTTCGCGCTGGTGCTTGACGGCCGTGAAGCCCTTGTCGGCGGCGGAGAATTCCGCTTCCTGCAACTCGACGAAGGCCGACATGCCGCGGCGCGCATAGCCGTGCGCCAGGTTGAACATGCTGTAGTTCAGCGCATGGAAGCCGGCCAGCGTGATGAACTGGAATTTGTAGCCCATCGCGCCCAGCTCTTTCTGGAACTTGGCGATCGTCGCGTCGTCCAGGTTCTTCTTCCAGTTGAACGACGGCGAGCAGTTATACGCGAGCATCTTGCCCGGGAATTTCGCATGGATGGCGTCGGCGAAGCGCTTGGCGAATTCCAGGTCGGGCTTGCCCGTCTCGCACCACACGAGGTCGGCGTACGGCGCATAGGCGAGGCCCCGCGCGATCGCCTGGTCGACGCCCGGCTTCACGCGGAAGAAACCCTCTACCGTGCGTTCGCCCGTGCAGAACGGCTTGTCGTTCGCGTCGACGTCGGCCGTCAGCAGGTCGGCCGCTTCGGCGTCCGTGCGGGCGACGAGGATCGTCGGCGTGCCCATCACGTCGGCCGCGAGGCGGGCCGCCGTCAGCTTTTCCACGGCTTCGCGCGTCGGCACGAGCACCTTGCCCCCCATATGGCCGCATTTCTTGACGGAGGCCAACTGGTCTTCGAAGTGCACGCCGGCCGCGCCCGCTTCGATCATGGATTTCATCAGCTCGAAAGCGTTCAGCACGCCGCCGAAGCCTGCTTCCGCATCGGCCACGATCGGGGCGAAGTAATCGACGTCGTCCTTGCCTTCCGACCACTGGATCTGGTCGGCGCGCTGGAACGTGTTGTTGATGCGCTTGACGACCATCGGCACCGAATTGGCCGGGTACAGCGACTGGTCCGGATACATCTCGCCGGCCAGGTTGGCGTCGCCGGCAACCTGCCAGCCCGACAGGTAGATGGCTTTCAGCCCGGCCTTGACCTGTTGCATGGCCTGGTTGCCCGTCAGCGCGCCCAGGGCGTTCACGTACGGCTCGTTGTTGATCAGGTTCCACAGCTTCTCGGCGCCGCGCCGCGCCAGCGTATGTTCGATCTGCACGGAGCCTCGCAGCCGTACGACATCTTCCGCCGTGTAATTGCGAGAGATACCTTTCCAGCGCGGGTTGGACTCCCAATCCTGTTGCAGGGCGGCGATTTGCTGTTCACGAGTTGCCATGGTGTTCTCCTGATTGAAAAGACGGGGTTGGACAGTGATTCCGTTAGAAACATCATAGCGCCGGTTGTGCGCAGCACCAATACTCTTATATAAGACATATGACGATTTTTATTTCTTTTAAAATCATATGCTTACAACCCATATTTCATGATACGGGAACATATTTCTTACAATGGAAACTGCCGGGCAGGTGCGTCTTGTGCGCTTTTCACATGCACGGACCAGTTTTCATAATGTGAAATACACCACGTTGTTTCCGCAAAGCATTCCGTAAATACTGCCGCAAATCTGACAATTTTGTCTGATTAAACAACACTAATCCCGTCATAAATAATCACAAATTGACGATTTGCATCAAATCGGGAGACAATAATTTCCGAGCACCATTATTAGATTCTTAAGAGCAATTTCTACATTCCCGAAAGAGACAACCGATGACACTGCGATTGACCGCACTGGCTGCCGTGCTGGCCGCTACGACGATGACGGCCCACGCCGGTATCCTGACGACGGACGGCGTGACTTTCACGTCGAACTGGAGCGGCAATGTGCTGACGCTGGAAATCGACGCCGCGCAGCGCAGCGGCGGGTGGAGCGGCGCGACGGGCCTCGCTGCGCTGGCGATCAAGGGCGTGGGCACCTACAGCAGCGTGAGCGTGACCGGCGGGCCGGGCGGGACCGATGCGTGGAAACTGTCGACGTCCGAACTGAAAGCGTCCGGCTGCTCCGGCACGAGCAACGGGGCGGCCGGCAGCCGCATGTGCTTCTACGGCCAGCAGATCGCGCTTGTCGACGACATGGTGTTCAAGTTCACGTTCAACGGCGCCAGCGTCGCGACGAACGAGCCGCACGTGAAGGTCGAGTTCGTCGACGCCCGGGGCAACAAGGTGGGCTCGCTGTTGTCGCAGGTGCTGCCGGCATCGCCCCCGGCCACGACGCCGTCCACCCCGACCGCGCCGGACACCCCGGTCACCCCGGTCACCCCGGTCACCCCGGTCGTTCCGGTGATCCCCGACGCACCGATCACGTCCGCCGGCACGCAAACCAACACGACAGCCGACACGAAAACGCCTACCGGCACGCCCGACGTCGCCTCCCCATCCGGCACGCCGGCCGCCTTGCCCCCGCAGGAAGACCTGCCGTCCACGCTCCCTGCCAAGGGTCCCGACGTCGTGCAAACGCCATCCGGCAATGCCACCGGCCCGGCGAACGTCCCGGAACCGGAGAGCATCGCCCTGCTGCTGGGCGGCCTGGGCCTGATGGGCCTCGTGCTGCGCCGCCGCCCGCGCTGAGCGCACCCCTCCCCCGAACGCCCCGCCCGGCCCAGCGCCCGGCGGGGCGTTGTTGTTACAAACGATGAGTTAGTCGGCTAACAGAGCCATATCGGGCCCCCTTCTACCCTTGCGGCACGGATCTGATCCGTATGTGCCCGGCGGTCTCGCAGGACGCGAGCCGTCGGGTCCTTGCATTTCGTGGAAGGAGAGAACATGACATCACGCATCCGCACTACCCTGCTGGCGGCGCTGCTGGGCGCAGGCACGCTCGCGTCGGCGCAGGCCGGCACGATCGAATTCCAGGGGGTCGACTTTACGTCATCCTGGTCCGGCAACATGCTGACCCTCGAAGTCGACGCCGCCAACCCGACCGGCAGCTGGGCCGGTGCCACGTCGCTCGGCGCCCTGCAGTTGAAGGACCTCGGCAGCTTCGACAACGTGTCGCTCACGGCCGCGCCGGGCGGCGCGTCGAACTGGAGCCTGTCCAGCAACGAGCTGAACGCGAACGGCTGCACGGGCGGCGGCCATGGCGGCACGTCGCTGTGCTATTCCGGCGCACACGTCGCCCTGACGGACGATATGGTGTTCCAGTTCACCTTCTCCGGCGGCAATGTCGACGCGACGTCGCCCCAGCTCAAGGTGACCATGTTCGGCGCGGACGGCAATAAAAAGGTCGGCAGCCTGATGGGCGAGCACCTGGTGGTCTCCGCCGTGCCCGAACCGCAGACGTACGCAATGATGCTCGGCGGCCTCGGCCTGCTCGGCTTCATGGCGCGCCGCAAGCGCGCGTAAAAAAACGCCCTGCCGGCGCCGGCCGACAGGGCGTTTCCATAGCCACGAACAGATTACTTCGCCAGCTCGACAGCCGGCTCCTCGCCGAACACCAGCTGGCCGCCGCGCACGCCGACGCGGATCGTATCCTTCGGCCCGAAGCGGCCCGCCAGGATGTCCTTCGACAGCGGATTCTCGATCTGCTGCTGGATCGCGCGCTTGAGCGGCCGCGCGCCATACACCGGATCGAAGCCCGCTTCCGCGATCTTCTGCAAGGCCTCCTCGCTGATGTCGAGCGCCATTTCCATCTTCTCGAGGCGCTGCTCCAGGTTCTTCAGCTGGATCTTCGCGATCGCGCCGATGTTCTTCTCGTCGAGCGCATGGAACACGACGATCTCGTCGATCCGGTTGATGAACTCGGGGCGGAAGTGGCCGCGCACCTCGGCCATCACCGCCAGCTTCACGACGGCCGGATCGTCGGAATCCATCGACTGGATCTTGTGCGAACCCAGGTTCGACGTCATCACGATCACGGTGTTCTTGAAGTCCACCGTGCGGCCCTGGCCGTCCGTCATGCGGCCGTCGTCGAGCACCTGCAGCAGGACGTTGAACACGTCCGGATGCGCCTTCTCGATCTCGTCCAGCAGGATCACGCTGTACGGCTTGCGGCGCACGGCTTCGGTCAGGTAGCCGCCCTCCTCGTAGCCGACATAACCCGGCGGCGCGCCGATCAGGCGGGCCACGGAATGCTTCTCCATGAACTCGCTCATGTCGATGCGGATCAGTGCGTCTTCCGTGTCGAACAGGAAGTTCGCCAGCGCCTTGCACAATTCCGTCTTGCCGACACCCGTCGGGCCGAGGAACATGAACGAGCCATACGGCCGGTTCGGGTCCGCGAGACCCGCGCGCGAGCGGCGGATCGCATCGGACACGGCCTCGATCGCCTCGTCCTGGCCCACGACGCGCTCATGCAGCTTCTCTTCGATGTGCAGCAGCTTGTCGCGTTCGCCCTGCATCATGCGGGCCACGGGGATGCCGGTCGCGCGCGACACGACTTCCGCGATCTCCTCGGCCCCCACCTGCGTGCGCAGCAGGCGCGGCTTGCTGTCCGCACCGTCCGGCTGCTCACCGGCCGCTTCTGCTTCCTTCAGCTGCTTTTCCAGCTCCGGCAAGCGGCCATACTGCAGTTCCGATACCTTCTGCCAATTGCTCTGGCGCTTCGCTTCATCCATCTGCAGGCGGATACGCTCGATCTCTTCCTTGATGTGCGTCGTGCCCTGCACGGCCGCCTTCTCGGACGTCAGGATTTCCTCGTAGTCGGCGTACTCGCGCTCCAGCCGGACGATCTCTTCGTTGATCAGCTCCAGGCGGCGCTGCGAGGCCTCGTCCGTTTCCTTCTTGACGGCTTCGCGCTCGATCTTCAGCTGGATCAGGCGACGGTCGAGCTTGTCCATCACTTCCGGCTTCGAGTCGATCTCGATCTTGATCTTCGAGGCGGCCTCGTCGATCAGGTCGATGGCCTTGTCCGGCAGGAAGCGGTCGGTGATGTAGCGGTGCGACAGCTCGGCCGCGGCGATGATCGCCGGGTCCGTGATCTCCACCTTGTGGTGCAGTTCGTACTTCTCCTGCAGGCCACGCAGGATGGCGATGGTCGCTTCCACGCTCGGCTCGTCGACGATGATCTTCTGGAAACGGCGCTCCAGCGCGGCATCCTTCTCGACGTACTTGCGATACTCGTCGAGCGTGGTCGCGCCTATGCAGTGCAGCTCGCCGCGCGCCAGGGCCGGCTTCAGCATATTGCCCGCATCCATCGCGCCTTCGGCCTTGCCGGCGCCGACCATCGTGTGGATCTCGTCGATGAAGACGATCGTCATGCCTTCGTCCTGCGCGAGTTCCTTCAGCACGGCTTTCAGGCGTTCCTCGAATTCGCCGCGGAACTTGGCGCCCGCGAGCAGCGCGGCCATGTCGAGCGACAGCACACGCTTGCCCTTCAGCGAATCCGGCACTTCGCCGTTGACGATACGCTGCGCCAGCCCCTCCACGATCGCGGTCTTGCCGACGCCGGGTTCGCCGATCAGCACCGGGTTGTTCTTGGTACGGCGCTGCAGCACCTGGATGGCGCGGCGGATCTCGTCGTCGCGGCCGATCACGGGGTCGAGCTTGCCGCTGCGGGCACGTTCCGTCAGGTCGAGCGTGTATTTCTTGAGCGCTTCGCGCTGGCCTTCGGCATCCTGCGAGCTGACGGATTCGCCGCCGCGCACGGCGGAGATCGCCGATTCGAGCGCCTTGCGGGCGAGACCGTTTTCGCGCGCGAGGCGGCCGGCTTCGGACTTGTCGTCCGTAAAGGCGAGCAGCACCATCTCGCTCGACAGGAACTGGTCGCCGCGTTTCTGCGATTCGCGGTCGGCCAGGTTCAGCAGCGAGACGAGCTCGCGGCCGACCTGCACGTCGCCGCCCGTGCCGTGCACTTTCGGCAGGCGGTCGAACGCGGAGCGCAGCGCCGTCTGCAGGCTGCCGACATTGACGCCGGCCCGCTGCAGCAGCGAGCGCGCGCCGCCGTCGCTCTGGCCCAGCAGCGCGGCCAGCAGGTGGACGGGTTCGATGTACTGGTTGTCGTTGCCGACCGCCAGGCTCTGCGCGTCGGCGAGCGCTTCCTGGAGCTTGGTCGTCAATTTATCTTGTCGCATATTCTTGCCCCTAGTGTGTTTGGGTGGGATTTCGGATTGACATGAAGTTAGGGATGCCATAGCGACTTTTCAAGATGTGGACGCGCGACGGCAGGCATTAAATCGTGCTGAGATAAAATGTCCGTCATGGAACATTCATTCTTGTCCGAGCAACGCCGCCTGCTGCCCTATATGGGGAAATGGCTGCTGCTCGCCCTCGCCGTCGGGCTGCTGTCCGGGTCCGCCTCCGCCTTCTTCCTGTTCGCGCTCGAACTGGCGACCGGGACGCGCAACGCCCACCGCTGGCTGATCGCGCTGCTGCCGCTGGCCGGCTTCGCCGTCGGCTGGCTGTACCTGCGTTTCGGCAGGTCGGTCGAGGCGGGCAACAACCTGCTGATCGACGAAATCCACGACCCGAAGAACGTCATCCCGCTGCGCATGGCGCCGCTCGTGCTGGGCGGCACCGTGATCTCGCATTTGTTCGGCGCCTCGGTCGGGCGCGAGGGCACGGCCGTGCAGATGGGCGGCGCGCTCGCCGACCAGCTCACGCACGTGTTCAAGCTCAAGATGGAAGACCGGAGGATCGTCTTGATGGCCGGCATCAGCGCGGGCTTCGCCTCCGTGTTCGGCACGCCGCTGGCGGGAGCGATCTTCGGCCTGGAAGTGCTCGCGATCGGCCGCCTGCGCTACGACGCCCTGCTCGCCTGCCTGGCGGCCGCCATCGCCGGCGACCAGGTCTGCCTGCTGTGGAGTCATGCGCTGGGCATTCACCACACGCATTACGCCATCGCGTCCGTACCGGCACTGGGCCTCTGGCCGCTGGCGGCCGTCGCCATCGCGGGGGCGCTGTTCGGCCTCGCAGGAAAACTGTTCGCGGATTGCACGCACGCGCTGTCGGGCTGGATGAAGCGGCGCGTGCCTTACGGTCCGCTGCGGCCGCTGCTGGGCGGCAGCGTCGTCGCCGCCGTCGTGCTGGCGTTCGGCGCGGACCGCTACATCGGCCTCGGCATCCCGACCATCCAGGCCGCATTCACCGAGCCGCTGGCGCCGTGGGACTTCGCCGGCAAGCTGGTGTTCACGGTCGCGTCGCTCGGCAGCGGCTTCAAGGGCGGCGAAGTGACACCGCTGTTCTACATCGGCGCCACGCTCGGCAATGCGCTGGCGCCGCTGCTGCACCTGCCCTTTTCCCTGCTGGCGGGCGTTGGGTTCGTGGCCGTGTTCGCCGGCGCGGCCAACACGCCGATCGCGTCGACCCTGATGGCCATCGAATTGTTCGGCGCGGAGGTGGGGGTGTATGCGGCCGTCGGGTGCGTACTGGCCTATCTGTTTTCCGGCCACACGGGGATTTACCGGGCCCAGCGCATCGGCCACGCCAAGCCCGGCAAGTCGTGATGCATCAAGCCTGCTGCGCTTCGGGCACGTCGCCCGCCGCAGCCAGGTCGCGCACGTTCTTTTGCACGGCGATGATCGCGAACAGGGTCAGCACGAACGACATGGCATAAAACCCTTTTTCGCTGAGCATCAAGGTCGCATTCCACAGGCCGACCGTCAGCAGCACGACGGCGGCCATCAGCGAGGTCCAGCACAAGCCGACGTACATGCCCGTCACCGGCAAGCCCTCGGCCCGGTCGCGCACCGTCTTTTGCAGCGACACGGCGGCAAAGCAGCCGTACAGCAGGATCGTCAGGTAATAGCCCTTTTCATTGAGCTGCATCTGGGCATTCCATAAACCGATGAGGTAGGCAAGGATGCCGACGATCATGGCGCCCCAGGATGCGCCGACGAAGGCCGGGCTCGGGCGTGCAAATGATTGCTTGGTCATGCTGTTCTCCGGTCAGTGAAAATTAAGACATTGCCAGATTGCAGTTCTCACGCATTGCGCGCAAGCGAACGACGCGCAGGTATCACGCGATGGCACGCCAGGTCGCATATCCTGCGACGCAGCAGCCGATCGACCCCAGCAGGTGCACCGCCGAATGGGCCAGCGCCCAGCCGTAATGGCCCCGCTGGAGCAGCACCATGGCTTCGGCGGAAAAGCTGGAAAACGTGGTCAGTCCCCCGAGGAAGCCCGTGATGACGAACAAACGCCACGCCGGGGACAGGGCCGGCATGGCGTCGAAGAAGCCCAGCGCCAGCCCGATCAGATACCCGCCGACGAGATTGGCGACGAGCGTCCCCAGCTGGATGTGGGCATGCAGCTGGCCGAGGAAGATGGTCAGCCCCCAGCGCAGCCACGCCCCGAAGGCCGCGCCGACGGCGACCGCGATCCAGCTCAGCGGCTGGCCCACTTGGCCCGGGCCATGTCGTCCGTCACGCGCGCATCGACCCAGCGCGCACCGTTCGGCGTCTGCTCCTTCTTCCAGAACGGGGCCTCGGTCTTGAGGTAGTCCATGATGAATTCGCACGCGGCGAACGCTTCGCCGCGGTGCGCGGACGTGCAGGCGACGAGGACGATCTGGTCCAGCGGCCGCATCGGCCCGATGCGGTGGATCACGAGGACGCCATACAGCGGCCAGCGCGCCCGCGCCTGCTCCACGATGTCATGCAGCGCACGCTCCGTCATGCCCGGATAATGTTCCAGCTCGAGTTCGGCCACATTGTCGCCGTCGTTCATGTCGCGCACCGTGCCGACGAAACTGACGACGGCCCCCACGCGCGCATCACCCGCGCGCAGGCGCGCGATTTCCACGCTCACGTCGAAATCCGCGGCCTCGACCCGGACCTCCGTCACATCCTTCTTCACTTGCCCTCCTTGGCCACACGCAGCGCGAGCTGCTCGATCCGGGACGCCGTACGCGCATCGACGAGCGCCGCCAACGCGCACAGGTCGCGCAGTTGCGCCGTCGCGCCGCCCTGGGCGCCGCGGCCGCTGCCCTGTCCTGCGCCTTGTCCTGATTTCAACGACGACTGCAATACCTCGACCTGCAGCTTCAAGCGCTCGCGCGCGAATTCCGGGCCGCTGTCGATGCCGGCGCCGATTTCCAGGCGCAGCAGCTCGTGCAGCAGCTTGCCGCGGTTCGCTTCCAGCGTGCGGCCATACGCGGCCTTCTGTTCCGCGCTCCCGCGCAGCGCGGCCAGCGCGGCGTCGAAACGGGTGCGCAACGTGCGTTCCATGTCGGCGTCCAGGGACGGCAAGCCGGACCAGCGCGCCTCCCAATCGGTGGCGCCGGCATTGTCCGCGGCGACGGCCTGCTCCAGTTCCTGCACGAGCCTCAGCTTGTCGCGCAACATGCCCGCCTGGGCGACGCCGGCGGCGCGGCGAGCCTGGTCCGCATGCTGCTGCACGAGCGTCACGGCCGCGTGATAACGTTTTTCCACGCGGGCTTCATGCGCGCGCGGCACCGGGCCGATCGCCTGCCATTCCGCCTGCGCCTCACGCAGCACCTTGCCGACCGTGGCCGGCGTGACGCTGTCCGCCGCCGCTTCCAGGCGCGCGCTGATGGCTTCCTTGGCGGCCTCGTGGGCGCGGCGCTCGATGTCGGCCTCGTGCATCGTTTCCTTGCGGCGCTGGAACACATCGTCGCACACGGCGCGGAAGCGCTGCCACAGCGCCTGCTCGCTCTTGCGTTCGAGCGGCAGCGAGCGTGCATGGTCCTGCCAGCGCTGCTGCAGGGCGCGCATCGTGTCGATCGCATGGCGGTCGTGCGGGTCGATGGCGGCCGCTTCCTCGATGATGGCTTCACGCTCGGCCATCTCGGCCTTGCGCTGCTCTTCGAGCGGCCCCTGCAGCACGTTCAGCGCATCGGCAAACAAGGCGTCCAGGCGCTTCTTTTCCTTGCGGTCGATGGCGCCCAGGTGGCTCCACGCGAGACGCAGCCGCTGCACCGTGCCCGCCACGTGCTTCCACTCGACGCTGCCCTCGCGCAGGCGCGCGATCTCGGCTTGCGCTTCCTCGACGAGCTCCTGGCCGCGTGCCGCGTTCGCATGGCGTTCGTCGGCCAGGTGGCGGAAGTGGGCCGCGGCCGGCGCATAGGCGGCCGTGCAGGCGGCGTCGAACCGCTCCCACAGGCTCTTCGGCGCGGCGCCGGACAGGCTGTCGAGCGCTTTCCAGCGGTCGCGCATGCTGCCGACCTTCTTGGCCAGCTCGCTCATCGCCAGGTTTTGCGTGGGCAAGGCCTCGACTGTCTTGATGAGTTCCTCGCGCGACACGTTCCCGCCCCAGCGCGCCCAGTCGGACAGGCGCTTGAGCTCGGCCCGCAGGTGGGCCAGGCGGTCGGATTGCGCGGGCGTGAGGCGCATGCCCTTTTCGCGCGCGTCCTTCAGCGCCTTGTCGTGGTCGGCGGCGGCGCCCAGCGAGCCCTGTTGCAGGGCGGCTTCCATTGCATCCATCGTGTCGATGAAATGCTGGTCCGCACCGCGCGGCTTGTTGTCCTTCGCGCCCTCCTTGGCGGGCGCCTTTGCGCCGCCTTCATGCGCCAGCCTGGGCTCGCGCGGCTCCTTCGGCTTGCGCGGCTCGGGCTGCGGCACCGTGGCCAGCAGGGCGTCGAAGCGGCGCTGCAGTTCGGCGGCCTGCTCGTCCTGGGGCAGATGCGGCAGCGCTTTCCATTCGCGCCGCAGCGTCTCCGCATTCAGCTCGGCAACCGGTTTCGCCTGCTGGGCGTCGATGAATGCGGCGCGCGCGGCGAGCGCGGCCTGGCCGGCTTCCTGCACCTGCAAGCCGGCGCGCAGCTTCTCCATCCCGGCCGCGAATTCGGCGACGAGGGCGCGCGGCAGCGACGGGTGTTCGGGCGAACGCAGGGCCTCGTCCTGTTCCTGTGCCAGCACATCCAGGCGCTGCCCCAGTTCCGCTGCCGACAGCCCGGCGCCGCCCAGCTGGCGCAAGGCGGCCACGCGGTCGATCATGGCGCGCTGCAGGGCCACCTGCGCTTCGAGGCGCTGGGCCAGTGCGGCGCGCACGGTCTGGAACGCGGCATCGAGTTCGGGGGCGGAGATCACGGACCATTTGCGGTCCAGCTCGGCCACGTGGTTCGGGGTCAGCAATGCATCCTTGAGGAGGGATTCGGCCTGCTCGACGGCGGCCTGTGCGCGCCGGTGCTCCGCTTCGCGGTGACGGTGCGCGTCGAGGCGCGACTGCATCAGTTTGGCGACGCGGCGATCGGTATTGCGCATCGCGGTGTGCACACGTTCGATCAGCGCCGGGCTGTGGACGAACTCGGCGGCGGCGAGCCGCAGTTCGGAAAATTCGCACTGGAGGATGAATTCCACCGCGGCGGCTTCATCATCCCCGATCCGGCCCAGCTTTTCAGCCTGGGCCGTGCGTTGATGGTTGGACGAATGCGTGGCGGCGGACGCGGACGGTTCCGCTTGCGCCCCCGCCTGTCCTCCCTGCCCGGCCGGCTTGTCGCCGGGCTTGTCGCCCGGCCGCTTGAATAGGAACTCGAACATGATGAAATCGCACTTCCAAAATCGCCATCATAGCAAAGAACCCTGATGGCCTCGTGACACCAGCCTGGCGCGTGCGAGCAATCGTTCATCATTTCCCACTGACAATGTCGATGCTGTCAGTGGGCCGCGGTCAACGTCGCCTGCCGTCGCGCATGCACATCGTGGCCGGCATGCCCGACCAGTTCGTGACGCAGGCGGCGCGGACCGGCGCGGTGCTCCTGCGCGTAGGCGTCGTGCGCGAGCATCTGGTTCGCGATCGCGAACCACGCGTCGCCGCCGACCGCCGCACGCGCCAGCGGGAACAACTCGTGTTCCTCGCGCTCCAGCCGGCAGCGCAGGGCCGCGACGCAGCTCTCGACGGCGCCGCAGAACACGTCGCGCGGCACCGGACGGTCCGCCGCGCCGACGCAGGCCTCGGCCGTGGCCATCGCGCTGGCCGCCTGGCCGCTGAGCCGTTCGAGCTCCTCCAGCAACCTGTCGGCCGCCGCGGTGCTGCGGCGCAGGGCCGGCACGAGGAACTTGTCGAGCTTGCGCCAGTGACAGTTGTCGTACGCCTGGCGCAGTGCAGTACACAATTGTGCGGCCCGGCCGGCGGCCAGGGTGCTGAAGTCGCCCGGCAGAGCGCGCAGCTCGTCGAGGAGCGACTGCAGGGCCGCGCGCACCGTCGTCTGTTCGACGGACAGGGCGACGAGGGTATAAGTCGATGTCAGCATTCGGTCTCCACCTTTTTCTCACGAGTGAGTTCGACAAATCCGCTCCCCGGCCGCATGGCATGCGCGGCGCTATGCAAGGTCCGTGGGAGCGTTGTTGACAGGCCCGGGGCGCTCTCGAATCGCGAGTCTCGGATCGCGAGGCGTCCTCTGGTTGGTTTCGGCCTGAAGGAAGGTCTAGTGTAAGGAGGCGGGGCTGGCACCCGTTTGATCTATCACAAACGGCTACCCGGCATCAGGCCGCGGCCGCCAGGGTCTGGCCCAGCGCGGCGGCCAGCGGCGCGGCGAGCCCGGCCGGCTCGGCGTGCGCCAGCACGACCTGCGGGCAGCCGTGCCAGCGCGCGCAGCGGGTGAACGCCGCGGCCAGGTCGCGCACGAACCGGTCGCTGATACGTACCCCGGGCTCCAGCACGAGGGATTTCAGCTCGAACACGCCGGTCTTGCGGTGCGCCTTGGCATCCACCCGGCCGACGAGCGCCCCGCGCCGCAGCAAGGGGAGCGTGAAATAGCCGTAGCGCCGTTTCTCGGCCGGCGTGTAGCACTCCAGCCGGTAGTCGAAACCGAACAGGTCGAGGGCGCGGCGGCGGTCCCAGACGATGGGGTCGAACGGCGACAGCACGCTGGTGAGCGTCGCCTGCAGCCCCCCATCGGCGGCCTGCCCGAGCAGCGCCGCATGGTCGGGGTGGACGTACACGGGCTCCTTCCAGCCCTCGACGCTGGCGCGCAGCAACAGGCCCTCGTCGGCCAGCCGCGCCGGATCGAGGTGCGGCGGCTTCGTGCGGTGATAGTCCGGAATCCAGGCCGCCTTCGCCACGCCCAGCGCGCGCACGGCGTCCAGCACGAACCGCCGCCGCGTCGCGTCGATCGACGGCATGCGCGCATCGTCCCAGCCGGGCAGCACGCGCTCGGCCAGGTCATACACGCGCTGGAATTGCTGGCGGCGCGCGATCATCAGCCGCCCGGTCGTGAACAGGACTTCCAGCGCGCGCTTTTCCGGCTTCCATGCCCACCAGCCGCCGGCCTTGCCGTCCGAGCGCTCGAAGTCGGCCGAGCGGGCCGGCCCGTTGGCCCGGACATGCGCCAGCACGCGCTCGACCTCCTCCCGGTGCGACGCCAGCCACGTCCCCGCGTATTTCCAGCCGAGCGAGCCGGGATCGACCATCCGGTGCCGGTACAGGCCGTAATCCTCGATCGGGATGAAGCACGCCTCGTGGGCCCAGTACTCGAACAGCCGGCCCTCGGCCAGCAACTGGTCGAGCCAGTCCGGGTCGTAGTCGCCCACGCGGCTCCACAGCACGAGATACGGGCTGCGCGCGACGACGCTGATGGTGTCGATCTGCAACACGCCCATGCGGCGAATCGCGGCCAGGACATCGGCTTTGGTGGCACGGGCGCGTTTCGCCTGCAGCATGCCCTGGGCCGCAAGGTGCAGGTTTCGAGCGACAGCAGGAGTCAGAATTGGTTCAGTCATCCCGGCATTCTAGTGACATCTCATCAACATTTGTACAGGTCGCCGCGAAAAAGTACTGGTTTTTTTTACAGTATCTCGTTCCATGCGATATAGTTGGCGCCCAGGTTCAACCACTGTTGCGGATTTCTTAACGACCATGCGGCTGCTGCACACATCGGACTGGCACCTCGGCCAGACCCTGCACAATTTCGACCGGACCTACGAACACCAGTGCTTCCTCGACTGGCTGCTCGACACGATCGTCGCCGAGGAAGCGGACGCCCTCTTGATCGCGGGCGACGTGTTCGACACCTCGAACCCGTCCGCCGTAGCGCAGCGCCAGCTGTACCGCTTCCTGCAGCAGGCGCGGGCACGCGCGCCGCGGCTGGACATCGTCATCATCGCCGGCAACCACGACTCGCCGGGCCGGCTGGAGGCGCCGGGGCCGCTGCTGGAAGCGCACGGCACGCGCGTCGTGGGCCACGTCATGCGCGACGCCGAAGGCAGCGTCGACCTGGAGCGCTTCATCGTCCCGCTGACCGGCAAGGACGGTGCGGTGAAAGCCTGGTGCGTCGCGATCCCGTTCCTGCGGCCGGGTGACGTGCCGCGCGTCGCGTCGCAGGCAGCGGGCGACGATGCGTTCGACGCCTACCTGGCCGGCATCCGCCTGCTCTACCAGCAGGCGTACGACCTGGCCCGCGCCCGGGCCGCCGAGGGCCAGGCGATCCTCGCGATGGGCCACTGCCACATGGTCGGCGGGGATGCGTCGCCGGACTCGGAACGCCGCATCGTCATCGGCGGCACCGAGGCCCTGCCCGCGTCGATGTTCGGCCCGGACGTCGCGTATGCCGCGCTGGGCCACCTGCACCTGGCCCAGCGGGTCGGCCAGCAGGAGCACCTGCGCTATTCCGGCAGCCCCCTCCCCCTGTCGTTCGCCGAGGTCGGCTACAAGCACCAGGTGCTGCGCATCGACCTGGACGGCATGCGCGCCGCCGCCATCGAACCGCTGCACGTGCCGCGCGCGGTCGAACTGCTGCGCGTGCCGGCCAGCCCGGCGCCCGTCAAGCAGGCGATCGCGGAACTGGGCGCCCTCGACCTGCCCGACCTGCCGCGCGACGTCTGGCCCTACCTGGAAGTGCGCGTGCTGCTCGACGCGCCCGAGCCGGGCCTGCGCGCACAGGTCGAGGCGGCACTGGAAGGCAAGCCCGTGCGCCTGGCGAAGATCGAACCGACGCGCCGCGTGGTCACGACGGCCGGCGTGGAACCCGCGCTGAGCCTCGACCAGCTCGCCCAGCTGCAGCCGGACGACATCTTCCGCCGCCTGTGGCAACAGCGCTTCGGCGAGGACGCGCCGGACGACCAGCTGGCCGCATTCACGGAACTGCTGCTGCCGACGGATGGCACCGCCAGGAACCGGGAGGCCGCATGAAGATCCTGCGCATCGGCGGCAAGAACCTGGCCTCGCTGGCCGGCGAATTCGAAGTCGATTTCGAGAGCGAACCGCTGGTCTCGTCGGGCCTGTTCGCGATCAGCGGCCCCACCGGCGCCGGCAAGAGCACCCTGCTGGACGCCTTGTGCCTGGCCTTGTACGACGCCACGCCGCGCCTCATCAAGGGGCCGCGCGTGGGCAACTACCTGCCCGACGTGGGCGACGAAACGCTGTCCGTCGCCGACCGCCGCACGCTGATGCGGCGCGGGACGGCGGACGCGTTCGCCGAAGTGGACTTCGTCGGCAACGACGAGCAGCGCTACCGGGCGCGCTGGAGCGTACGGCGCTCGCGCAACCGCGCGGCCGGCGCCCTGCAGCCGTCCACGATGAGCCTGCAACAACTGCCCGGCCTGCAACCGCTGGGCGGCACGAAGACGGAGGTGCTGGCCGAAATCGAGCGCCGCATCGGCCTCTCGTTCGAACAGTTCACACGCTCCGTGCTGCTCGCACAGAACGAATTCTCCGCCTTTGTCCGTACCGACGAGAACGAGCGCGGCGAACTGCTGGAAACGCTGACGGGCAGCGCCGTCTACAGCGACATCTCGCGCCGCGCCTACGAGCGCTGGCGCGTGGAGCAGGAAGCCATGCGCCGCCTGACGTCGCGCCTGCAGGACCAGGCGCCGCTCGGCCCGGACGCGCGCGCCGAGCTCGACGCCGACCATGCCGCCGCCCAGGCCGCGCTGACGACGGCCGAGACGCGCCGCGCCGCGCTGGAACGTCACCTGCGCTGGTACCAGGAACTGGACCGGCTGCGCGCGGCCGAGACCCAGGCGGACGGCGCGCTGGCCAGGGCCCGCGCCGAGGCCGACGCCGCTGCCGACCGCCGGCGCCGGCTGGCCACGCTGGACGCCGTGCAACCTGCACGCGCCCTCGTCGCCGACCTGAACCGCCTGGCCGGCGAACAGCGCCAGGTGCAGGCCCGACTGGCCGGCAGCGAACACGAACTGGCACGTGCCCTCGATGCGCAGCAACAGGCCGCACGCGGCCTGATGGAGGCCGAACGCAAGCTGGAAGCGGCCGAGGACGCGCAGCGCGCGGCCGCGCCGCAGCTGGACCGCGCGAAAGCCCTCGACGCCACGCTGGACACGCTCGCGCCCGCCCACGCGAAGGCGCGCGCGGCGCAGGACGGCGTGCGCACGGAGTCGACGCAGGCCCAGGCCGCCCTGCGGGCCAAGGCGGAGGAACTGGAAGCGAGCCGGCGCGCGCTGCACGACACGACGGGCTGGCTCGCCGCGCACGGCACCCGCGAACTGCTCGCCACCCAATGGACGCGCTGGGACCAGCGCCTGGCCCAGGCCGAGCAGGCCGCGCGCCAGGACGCCACCAGCGCCCAGGCCCTGAACGCGGCCCGCGCCGGCGCTGAACAAGCCGCCGCGATGGCGCAGCGCACGGCGCACGCGCTGTCGGCTTCCGTCGAACTCCTTGCCGTGCGCGAAGCCGCGCGCAAGCAGGCAGCCGCGGCGCTCGACGGCATCGACGCCGACGCCCTGCGCGCCGAACGCCGCACGCTCGACAAGCGGCGCGAACACCTCGCCTCGCTCGACCACACCTGGCAGGCTTTGCGCACCCAGCGCTCCCGCCTGGCCGACCTCGATGCACAGGCCACCCAGGCCACCCAGGCGCAGGCGAAGGCGCAGGAAGCACTCAACGCCGCGCGCACCGCGGGCATCGCGCTGGACGCGGCCGTCACCCAGGCCGAGCGCATGCTGAAGACGGCCCAGCTGGCGTGCGCCGACGGCGTCGAAAAGCTGCGCGCCACGCTCGTGGACGGCGACGCCTGCCCCGTGTGCGGCGGCACGGAACACCCCTACCGGCACCAGGACGACCGGCTGCATGCCGTGCTGGAAGAGCTGTCCGCCGAACTTGCCGCGCGCCGCGCCGAACAGCGCGCCAACGTCGACCAGCAGGCTGGCCAGCGGGCCGCGTACGATGCTGCCGGCGGACGGCTGGCGGCGCTGGCACGCGAACGCGACAGCCTCGCCGCCGCGCTCGCCCAGCTGGATGCGGAATGGGCCGACAATCCGCTCGCGGCGGACGCGCCGGACAGCGACGCGGGCACCGACGCGCGCGGCCGCTGGCTGGCGGCCGAACAGGCCGCGCTGCGCAAGGCGTACGAAGAACTCGAGACACGCGACGGCGACCTGCGCCGAGCCGAACTCGCGCGCGATGCCGCCCAGCAGGCCTGGGACCAGGCCAACCGCGAACACGCGCGCCTGCTCGACGCGGCGCAGACGGCGCAAGGCACGCTGGCGCGGCTGGATGCCGACATCGCCGCGCTGGCCGCGCGGCGCGAAGCGGCCGCGGCCACGCTGGCCGAATTGCTCGCCGAACTGGACCCCGTGCTGGCGGAAGCGTGCGGCGACGGCTGGCAGAGTCAATGGCAGCGCGACCCCGCCGGCTGGCGCCAGGTCCGCGCGAACGAGGCGCGCGAATGGCATGACCAGGCGGCACGCCTTGCGCGGCTGCAGGGCGCCATCGGCACCCTCGACGCCGAGCACGCCGCGCTAGCCACGCGCACGGAGCATGCCGGCCGGCGCCTCGTCGAGGCGGAGGCCGAATTCGCCCGCCTGGATGCAGACCTGGCCGCGCGCCGCGTCGAACGTGCGGAACTGTTCGACGGCCGCGCCGCGCGCGACGTCGAGCAACAGCTTGTGAGTGCCGTGAACGCGGCACGCGACACCGTGAACGCCTGCCAGGCCGCGAGCCTGCAGGCCGCGCAGGCGGAAGCGCGGGTACGGGAAGCGCAGTCGCTGGCCGCGCGCCGCATTACGGACCTGCAGAGCGAACTGGCCGACGCCGGCGAGCGCCTCGCGCACTGGATCCATGAGTTCGACGGCAGCGATCCGGCACTGGAAAGCGTGGCCAACGAACAGCAGCTCGCGGCCCTGCTCCAGGTCGGCGCCGGCTGGATCGCCCAGGAACGCGCGGCCCTGCAGGAACTGGACGCGGCCCTGCGCCAGGCGACGGCCGTCCTGGCCGAACGCCGTGCGCAGCGCGAACAGCATGAACGTTTGCGCGAAGACGTGGCGCCGGCGCAGGCAGACGTCGAACAGCCGGACGCGCAGGCCGGGGACGGCGCGCTCGCCACGGGACAAGCAACTGAGCTGGCAACTGAGCAGGCAGCTGAGCAGGCAACCGCGCAGGGCCAGGACGCCGACTCGGTCGCGGCCGCCCTGCGCCGCGCCCAGACCGACCGGGACGCCGCGCACGAAGCGGCGGCGAGCCTCGCCATGCGCATCCGCGAGGACGAGCAGCGGCGCGAGCGGGCGCGCTCGATGATGGCCGAGATCGAGCGCCAGCGCGCCGTCGAGGACCGGTGGGCGAAGCTGGCGGAACTGATCGGCTCCGCGGACGGCAAGAAATTCCGCAACTACGCCCAGCAATTCACGCTCGACGTGCTGCTCGGCTATGCCAACACCCACCTGGCCCAGCTGGCGCGGCGCTACCGCCTGGAGCGCGTCGTCAGCACGGCCGGCCCGTCGCTGGCGCTGATGGTGCGCGACCAGGACATGGGCGGCGAAGTCCGCTCCGTAAACTCCCTGTCCGGCGGCGAATCGTTCCTCGTGTCGCTGGCGCTCGCGCTGGGCCTCGCCTCGCTGTCGTCGAACCGCGTCAAGGTGGAATCGCTGTTCATCGACGAAGGATTCGGCAGCCTGGACAGTGATACGCTGGGCGTCGCGATGGATGCGCTGGACGCGTTGCAGTCGCTGGGCCGCAAGGTCGGCGTCATCTCGCACGTGCAGGAGATGACGGAACGGATCGCCACCAAGGTGCTCGTCCGGCCGGCCGGCGGGGGCAGCAGTGCCGTGACCGTGCAGTGCTAAAATGCGCCCCTTCCTTTGATTCATCGCTCTCTTTCATCATGAACAAACCCGCCCGTTTCCTGACCTTCAAGTGCGCCAAATGCGCCAAGCCGGTCAAGGTCGCCCTGCAGAAAGTGTCCGCCTGCTCGCACATCCAGCCCTACCAGGGCATTTGCGAATGCGGCGAAATCAAGCGCCACGCGACCGGCAACCCGGATGCCGTGAAATCCTTCGTCGAGTCGAACGAACTCCACTGGCACCACCACCATTGATCGGACGCGCGATGACGACTCCCGACGGCGCGGTGCGCATCCGCTGGATCGAACACGGCGAGGAACGCTCGGCGCGCTGGCGCTCCGAAAGCGGCTGGCCGGCGCCGAAGAAGGTCGTGCTCGCGGACGACACGATGAGCGCCGACGCGGCCTGGCGCCACGCGCTGGACGGCACGGCGCTGCTGTGGCGCGGCGACTTCCAGAACGCGCGCCAGCTGCTGCAGGCGCTCGTGCGCCGCGTCGACCATAAAGGTCCACGCGCCAAACGCGCCAAGGCCGGCAAGGCGCCGGCGACGCTCACCGAACAATTCCACCGCCACCGCCTCGCGCAACTGCAGCGCGCGCGCACGCTGGCCATGCTGCTGATGCCGTTCGACGCGGACCACGGCGTCCCGCTGCGCCGCGCGCCCGACGTGCGCGAAGCGTGCACGGAAGCCTACGGTGGGGCGACGGAACCGTACGTCGCCTCGCTGCGCGAACTGCTGGGCGTGATCGGCGCGCACGAGTGGCGCCGCAAGGGCGTGTTCATTCCCGCCCTCGACGAGCGCATCCACCCGTGGTACGGCGTGTTCTCGCCGGTGCGCGGTGAATATGTCGAGCTCGTCGCGCAGGCGCCGTTGCCGGCCGGCGCGACGCTCGCGTTCGACATCGGTGCCGGTACCGGTGTGCTGTCGGCCGTGCTGGCGCATCGCGGCATGCAGGGCGTGCTCGCCACCGACGTGGACGAGCGCGCGCTCGGCTGCGCCCGTGCCAACGTCGAGCGCCTGGGTCTCGCCGGTCAGGTCGAGATCGTGCGCGCCGACCTGTATCCCGAGGGCCGCGCCGACCTGGTCGTCTGCAATCCGCCCTGGCTGCCGGGCAAGCCGAGCTCCGCCATCGAATACGCCGTCTACGATCCCGACAGCCGCATGTTGAAAGGTTTTCTCGCGGGATTGAAAGAGCATCTGCGCGATGGCGGCGAAGGCTGGCTCATCCTGTCCGACCTGGCCGAGCACCTGGGCCTGCGGTCGCGCGATCAACTGCTCGGCTGGATCACCGAGGCGGGGCTGAACGTCGCCGGCCGCCACGACATCCGCCCCACGCACCCGAAGGCCAGCGATCCCGACGATCCGCTGGCCGCGGCACGCATGGCCGAGGTGACGTCGCTGTGGCGCCTGCGGGTGGCTGGCTAATGAATCGACAACCCGATTTGCGCTCCGGCGCCGATCGGGTTAAAATAGCGTACTCAGACGCGGGGTGGAGCAGTCTGGCAGCTCGTCGGGCTCATAACCCGAAGGTCACAGGTTCAAATCCTGTCCCCGCAACCAAATACCGTAACAACAAGCCCGACTCTTGTAGCCGGGCTTTTGTTTTCTGGGCCAGCGCAGCGCATGAGAGACAAGAAAGACAACGCGACCTTCGACCTGCCCGGCTTCGAGCCGGCGCCGCACGACGATGACGCCGCGGCTCTTTCTTCGTCTCCGTCCGCAGTTCCGGCGGCAGCCAAGCGTCCCCGGGCGCGCCGCACGGCACAGAAACAGGAACAGCTGATGCTGATGAACCTGGCAGAAACAGATGCGACCGGCCTGCCGGTCTGGAAACACGATCCCGATCTGGACCTTACCGGCTTGCCTGTCTGGAAGCCGGCACCCTGAAGCACGCGACATGAACACCGGTTCGTCGCGCCAACGAAACGCCGACACCATGTCCGACACCACCTTTTCCTCGCTGCAGCTCGCAGCCCCCTTCCTCGCCAACCTCGACCAGCTCGGCTACAAGGATATGACGCCCGTGCAGGCGGCCACCTTGCCGCTCGCACTCGCAGGCCGCGACCTCATCGCGCAGGCCAAGACGGGCAGCGGCAAGACGGCCGCGTTCGGCATCGGCATGCTGCTGAAGCTGAACCCGACCCTGTTCGCCGTGCAGGGCCTCGTCATGTGCCCCACGCGCGAACTGGCCGACCAGGTCGCGAACGAGCTGCGCCGCCTGGCGCGCGGCATCGGCAACGTCAAGGTCGTCGTGCTGACGGGCGGCATCTCGATGCGGCCGCAGATCGCATCGCTGGAATTCGGCGCGCACATCGCCGTCGGCACGCCGGGCCGCATCCGCGACCACCTGCAGCGCCGCACGCTCGACCTCGCGCGCCTGCGTACCCTCGTGCTGGACGAGGCCGACCGCATGACGGACATGGGGTTCTACGACGAGATCGCGGCCATCGTGCGCGAATGCCCCGCGCATCGCCAGACCCTGCTGTTCTCCGCGACGTATCCCGACGACATCCGCGCCGCCACCGCGCGCTTCCTGCGCGATCCGCTCGAGGTCGCCGTCGACACGGCGCACGCCCCGGCCCGCATCGAGCAGCGCTTCTACGAGATCGGCTTCGACGGCCGCGTGGATGCCGTCGCGCGGCTGCTGCGCCATCACCGGCCCGTGTCCGCGATCGCGTTCTGCAACACGAAGGCGCGCTGCCGCGAAGTCGCGGACGCCCTGCGCGAACAGGGCTTTTCCGCGCTCGCACTGTACGGCGAGATGGAACAGCGCGAGCGCGACGAGACGCTCGTGCGCTTCGCCAACCGCAGCTGCGCGGTGCTCGTCGCCACCGACGTGGCCGCGCGCGGCATCGACATCGCGGGGCTGGAAGCCGTCATCAACGTCGACGTGTCCAAGGATCCGGAAGTGCACGTGCACCGCGTCGGCCGCACGGGACGCGCGGGCGCGAACGGCCTCGCGCTGTCGCTGTGCGCGCCGAACGAAAAGCGCTGGGTCAAGCTGATCGAGGACGCACAGGGCTTCACGGCCGAGTGGCATGCACTCGGCGAACTGGATGACGACGACGGCGCGGTCGACCCCGCGCCGATGATCACGTTGTGCGTTTCCGGCGGCAAGAAGGACAAGCTGCGGCCGGGCGACCTGCTGGGCGCCCTCACCGGCGACGCGGGCCTGCTGAAGGAGCAGGTCGGCAAGATCGCCATCTTCGAATTCGTCAGCTACGTCGCGCTCGACCGCCGGGTCGCGCAGCAGGCGTTCGACCGGCTGAACGGCGCCAACCCGCTGGGACCGGATTTCGGCACCATCAAGGGCCGGCACTTCAAGATGCGCTTCATCGACGACTGATAGTCGACAGGTCGCGCTTGTAACAGTTGTAACAGGCGCGCACGGTTGAGTTGTGCACGGGCACCGGCGCTACAAATCTGGCATGATTTTGCCAAGCCCATGCCTTAGCAAAATGACCAGCCTAACTACCATCGGACCGGAGCAGCAGCACCTCGAAGGCCGCACCGTCAGGGACATCGTCGAGTACAGTCCCGAACAGGTCAACGAAGTCTGGTGCCGCAAGATCCTTCGCCAGATCCTGCAGTCGCTCGAACTGCAGTACGCGATGCACATGCCGCATCGCGCCATCACGCCCGACACGATCGTGTTCCACGAGAATGGCGAGCCGCTCCTGATTCCCACCGACTTCGGCCCGCCGGAAGCACAGGAGGCCGATGACCTGAACGCGCTGGCACGCATCATCCATTACGCCATCACGCGCGAGCTCGCACCCACGGGCCCATTGGCCGGCCGGGCCGAGGGCTACAGCGATTCGCTCGTGAATGCCGTCGACCGCTGCATGGATCCCGACCCGGCGCGCCGCCCCCAGAGCATCGAACAGCTGCGCGACCTGCTCGGCATCGTCCCGCTCGGTCCGCCCGTCGGGGCCGCGGTGGCGTCGCACATGACGCTGCCGATGCCGCCCGACGCGCCTGCGCCTGCGCCCGACCTCGGTCCCGCAGCCGCGCCACCCGCAGCCGCGCCACCCGCGTTCATGCAGACCGCCGAGCGCCCACGCCGAAGCCTGAACCTGAGCCGCTGGCAACGCTGGGCCGTCGCGGCCGGCGGCGGCGCCGTCCTCATCGCGCTGGCGCTCGCCATGTTCGCGGAAATGCGCGATTCGGGCTCGTTCGACCACGTCGTGCTCACGTTGCCTCAGCAGGCCGATAAACCGTCCGTCGCGACCGGCGCCGCGGCCGCGGGCGCACTGGACAGTGGCGAGGGCTATGTCGCACCGGATTCGCCGGCAGCGAGCCCGGCGGCCGTGCCGCAAACGCCCGCCAACCCGGCCGCGCCCATCGTCGCCGGCCAGGCCCAGTCCGCGCCGGACACCCGGCTGCCCGGTGTCGTCGTCACGCCGAACGGCAACCTCTACAAGTTGCAGATCCAGCCGTGGGGTGTCGTCTACGTCGACGACGTCGACCGCGGCGTCAGTCCTCCCGTCAAGCGCCTCGTGCTGGCACCCGGCCGCCACACGATCCGCGTGACGAACCCGAACTTCCACGACCGCGTGCTCGAGGTCGACACGGCGAGCGGCGACGGCCAGATCACCGTGGACTTCAATGCCGAACCGCGCGCCGACGCCCGATGACCCACGACCGGAGACCAATGAATACCCACCGCTTCGCCCACGCCATCCTGCTGACCGCAGCGGCCGCCCTGCTCGGCGGCTGTGCCGACCTGCCCGGCTTCGACAAGAAACCGGCACGCAGCCCCAGCCATCCGAAGGCGGCGGCGGTGGAGCGGGACACCCCGGCGGTGCGCGAAGCCCCGGCGCGGCCGAAGGAAAAGCCGCGCGACCGCGACGACGTGTCGACGCCCAGCGCCGGCCTGCAGGAAGGCATCCGGCTGTACAACGACGGCGACTACAACGGTGCGATCCGGCGCCTGTCCGCGCGCGACGTGAACAACGGCCCGCTCGCCACGCGCCTCACGGCCTTGAAATACATGGCGTTCAGCTATTGCGTGACGTCGCGCCCCGGCCCGTGCCGCCAGGCGTTCGACCGCGCACTGCGCCTCGACCCGTCGTTCGACCTGGCACCGGGCGAGCACGGCCATCCGCTGTGGGGGCCCGTCTTCACGAAGGCCAAGCAGGCGGCAACGCCGCGCTAGAACGTGAGCGCGCTGCCGGCCCATTGCGATCGCCCGCTGGCCGACAGTACGCCGACGAGCGGCCACACCGACCACCCGCACCTGGTGCTGGCCACGTCGATCCTGGCCAGCAGCCTCGCCTTCATCGACGGCTCCGTCGTCAACGTGGGCCTGGCCGCCATCGGCCGCGACCTGGGCGGCGCGGGCGCGGACCTGTCGTGGGTCGTGAGCGGCTATCTTCTCCCCTTGAGTTCGCTTCTTCTGCTGGGCGGCGCGGCCGGCGACCGCTACGGCCGGCGCCGCATCCTGCTCGCCGGCATCGCGACGTTCGCGCTGGCCTCGCTACTGTGCGCGTGGGCGCCACGGCTGTGGCTGCTCGTCGGCGGGCGCGTGCTGCAAGGCATAGGCGCAGCCTTCTTGCTGCCCAACAGCCTGGCGATCCTCGGCGCCACATTCGACGGCAAGGCGCGCGGCAAGGCCATCGGGGTCTGGGCCGCGGCCGGCGCGGCGGCCGGTGCCATCGGGCCGCTGCTCGGCGGCTGGCTGATCGACACCGTGGGCTGGCGCGCGGTGTTTTACATTAACCTGCCGATCGCGGCAGTGGCCATGTTCCTCGGCTGGCGCTACGTGCGCTTGCCGCCCGGCGAGAAGCCCGTCGCGCTCGATCCGGCCGGCGCGCTGCTGGCCAGCGTCGGCCTGGGCTGCTTGACGTGGGGCCTGGCCGCGGCATCGGCCGACAAGGGCGTGACGGCGGCATCCGGCAGCGCGATGGCGGCCGGCGTGCTCGTGCTGCTGGGGTTCCTGCGGGCGGAGCGGCGGGCGGGCGACAAGGCGATGCTGCCATTGAAACTGTTCGGATCGAGCAGCTTTTCCGGCCTGAACCTGATGACGTTCCTGCTCTACGGCGCCCTTGGCGCGCTGATGCTGCTCGTGCCGTTCGTGTTGATCCAGGCGCTGCAGTATTCGGCGAAGCAGGCGGGCGCGGCGCTGCTGCCGTTTCCCATCGTCCTCGCGATCGGTTCTCCATTGATGGGCAAGGTAGCCGGCAGCCACGGGTCGCGGCTACCGTTATCGATCGGGGCGCTCATCGTCGCCGGCGGATTCCTGCTGGGCACGCGCATCGGCGACGGCGGCTATGCCACCACCGTGCTGCCCGCCATCCTCGTCATCGCCGTCGGCATGGCGTGCGTTGCGGCGCCGCTGACGACGGCCGTGCTGTCGTCCGTGGACGCCCATCACACGGGCGTCGCGTCCGGTTTCAACAGCGCCGTCGCGCGCGGCGGCGGGCTCATCGCGACGGCGCTGCTGGGCGTCGTGCTGACGGCGCAAGGCCGCGCACTGCTGGCGCCGTTCCACGTGGCGATGGTCGTATGCGCCGCCTGCGCGCTGGCGGCATCGATCTGCGCGTTCGTGTGGGTCAGGCGCGCGGGTTGACGGACGCCGGATATGTGGGCGCGCGGCGCCGCTGGCTCGCCTGCTCGTAGGCATAGGCCATCGCGATCAGCGCCGCTTCGCTCCACGCGCCGCCGACGAACGACAGCCCGACGGGCAACCCGTGCACGAAGCCGGCCGGGACCGTCACGTGCGGGTAGCCGGCCACGGCCGCGGGCGACGAAAAGCTGGGGCCGTCGTGGTCGCCGTTGATGTAGTCGGTCAGCCATCCCGTGCCGCCCGTCGGCGCGACCAGCGCATCCAACTTTTCCTCGCGCAGGATCTGGTCGATACCCTCGTCGCGGCTGTAGCGATGGTTGTTGGCGAGTGCGTCGCGGTAGGCCCTGGCGTCGAGGCCCGGCCGGGCCGCCGCCGCGATCAGGTGTTCCTGGCCGAAGTGGCGGAGTTCCTGCGCGGCGTGCTTGTCGTTGAAGGCGATCACGTCGGCCATCGTCTTGACGGACGCGTGCGGCGCGTAGCCGGCCAGGTATGCCTCCAGGTCGGGACGGAATTCGGACAGCAGCACTTCCAGTTCCGTGTCGCCGTACTTGTCGACGTTGGGCACCTGCACGTCGACGAGCGTCGCGCCCTGCGCGCTGAGGATGGCCAGCTCGGCTTCGATCACGGCGTTCACGGCCGGGCTATTGAAAAAATTGCGCGCGACGCCGATGCGGCGGCCGCGCAGGCCGTCCGACCTCAAGGCCGCCGCGTAATCGGCCGGCCTGCCCTGCATGGTGCCCGTGGCGGCGTCGTCCGGATCGGCGCCGGCGATGGCCGCGAGCAGCAGCGCGGCGTCGGCCACGGTACGCGTCATGGGGCCGGCCGTGTCCTGCGAATGCGCGATCGGGATGATGCCGCTGCGGCTGACGAGGCCCAATGTGGGCTTGATGCCGACGATGCCGCAGATCGACGCCGGCGACACGATCGACCCGTCCGTCTCCGTGCCGATGGCGAGCGTGGCGAGCGCGGCCGCCATCGCGGCGCCCGAACCGGCACTGGAACCGCTCGTGTTGCGGTCGAGCGCATACGGGTTGCGCGTCTGGCCGCCGCGTCCGCTCCAGCCGCTGACGGAATGCGTCGAGCGCATGTTCGCCCATTCGGACAGATTAGTCTTGCCGAGGATGACGGCGCCGGCCACGCGCAGGCGCGCCGCGACGAACGCATCGCGCGTGGCGCGCACGCCGTCCAGCGCGAGCGAGCCGGCGCTCGTGCTCATCCTGTCGCCCGTCGCGATATTGTCCTTCAACAGGACGGGGATGCCGTGCAGCGGGCCGCGCACCTTGCCGGCCTTGCGCTCGCGATCGAGGTCGGCGGCGATCCTGGCGGCGTCGGGATTCAGTTCGATGACGGCGTTCAGGCGCGGCCCGGCCTTGTCGACGGCCGCAATGCGCGCGAGGTAGCGCTGCACGAGCGTCTTCGACGTCAGCTTGCCCGTTTCCATCAGCGCCTGCTGCTCGCGCACGCCGGCGTCCAGGACGGCATCGAGTTCCTTGCCCGTTGCCGTGGCGGTCACGCCGGCCGCGGCGCTCGCCGCCAGTCCCAGCCGAACGAAATCCCTGCGATCCATGCATCCTCCTCGAGAATGCGCCAGCATAACAGCATCTTGCTTATATGACATGCACGCGTGTCGGACGTATCGACGAAAAAAAACGCTGCCCGATGGACAGCGTTTTTTTCAGAGAGCGGTCGGCTTAGTTGCGGACGACTTTCTTGTACTCGGCGGTACGGGTGTCGATCTCGATGACGTCGTCCTGGTTGACGAACAGCGGCACCTGGATGGTGAACTGCTTCGACTCGATGGCGTTTTCGAGCTTGGCTTCCTTCAGGACGTTGCCCGAGGTATTGCCCTTGACGGCCGGTTCCGTGTAGATGATCTGGCGTGCGATGGTGATCGGCAGTTCGACCGAGATGGCCTTGCCGTCGTAGAACACGGCTTCGCATTCCATACCGTCTTTCAGGTAGTTGATGGCGTCGCCCAGGTTTTCTTCTTCGATTTCGTACTGGTTGTACTCTTCATCCATGAAGACGTACAGCGGGTCGGCGAAGTACGAGTAGGTCACCGGCTTCTTGTCCAGGACGACGACGTCGAACTTGTCGTCGCCGCGGAACACGTTTTCCAGCGGTGCGTTGGTGAGAAGATTCTTCATCTTCCACTTGTACGTGAAGCCCGTGCGGCTCGAGCCATTGACGTCGGAGCGCAGCACGATGAAAGGCTTGGCATCAACCATGATGATGTTGCCGACACGGATTTCTTTTGCGGGTTTCATAGGAGGGTTTTAACCTAAAAATGAGTTGCAGTAATCAAGCATGATACCATGTTCCTCGCCCGTCGCCTACCGCAGCGACCGGGCGAAATCCAGCAGGTTGCGCACCAGGTCGCCATTCGCCGACATCCGCGCCTGCCACTCGGCATCGCGTGAGCGTATCGTCGGCAAACTGGCTTGCAGCGATGTCCACAGGGCCGGCCAATCGGCCGGCGCATCACCTTCCACGCCATTCCAGCGCAGGGAAAAATCGATCAGGCTGTCCAGGTTCTCCGCGTACTTTTGCAGGAACGCGCGGAGTTTAACATGATGCAAGTTTTCATCTTGCGGATAAATGTGCCAGATGAATGGTCGTCCAGCCCATTGCGCGCGCACCCAGGAATCCTCGCCCCGGACGAAGTTTACATCGCACGACCACAGCAGGCGGTCGTAATCGTCCTGCGACAGGAACGGGATGGTGCGGACCGTGAGATTGCCGTGCGTCGCCACCGCGCCGGCGCCGACGAACGCCGCCACCTGCTCGTGTGCGACACCTTGCGGCACGAGGCACGTCACCGGACGATCCCCCGCCTGCCACGCGGCGAACAGCGCCGCCACCGGGGCGTGCGGATAGCAGAACAGGCTGACCGTCAGCGCGGCCATCTCGTCTTTTCCGACGCCCAGCCGCGCCAGGAAATCCGCCCGCGCCGCCGCGTCGGCCTGGAAGCGGTCGCGCGCGTCGAGCAGATCGCGTTCGCGCAGCAGGCCGCCCGTCTTGTCCGTAAAACCCGGGAAGAAGAAATGCTTCGTCAGCTTCAGGCGCGGATGCATCGACGGCAGCGCGTGGCAACCCTCGACCCATTCCTCGGCGCTGAGGCCTTCGTAATTGATCCACACGGGCCGCGGCTCGCACTGGGCCATCGCGGCGACATAGCCCGGCGGGATGTCGACGCCGAAGAATTCGATGACGATGTCGGCCACGTCGGCCGGCGCGTAGGCGCCATCCTGGTCGCGCCAGCGCAGCACGCGCACGCCGTCGACCACCTGTTCGCCGGCATCGACGGACACGCCTGGCCAGATGCGGCGGAAACTGGCGAGGTCGTCGACCCACAGGGTCACCGCGATGCCATGCTCGCGGTGGAACTGCCGCGCGAGGCGCCAGCAGATGCCGATGTCGCCGAAGTTGTCGACCACCTTGCAGAAGATGGCGAGAGTCGTGGAGCGTTGATCGTTGTGCATGGTCGCGGACCCAAAGAAAAACCGGAGCACCTTTCCGCATGTGCGGGTGGTCTGCTCCGGTCTTTGACTGGCGTCCCCACGGGGATTCGAACCCCGGTACTCACCGTGAAAGGGTGATGTCCTAGGCCTCTAGACGATGGGGACCTAAAACTGTTTTTACTACTGCTTGCCGTATTCTTGGCGTCCCCACGGGGATTCGAACCCCGGTACTCACCGTGAAAGGGTGATGTCCTAGGCCTCTAGACGATGGGGACCCTGGAACTTTTACCGCTATGCCTGATCGCAGGCATCTTACATCAAAACTGGCGTCCCCACGGGGATTCGAACCCCGGTACTCACCGTGAAAGGGTGATGTCCTAGGCCTCTAGACGATGGGGACCTGAACTTTGCTACTACGTATTCTTGGTGGAGGTAAGCGGGATCGAACCGCTGACCTCTTGCATGCCATGCAAGCGCTCTCCCAGCTGAGCTATACCCCCAAAACAAAAGCCGCTCAAGGCGGCTTCCTTGCAACTCTACTGCGACAGGCCAATCAAATCTTGGCGTCCCCACGGGGATTCGAACCCCGGTACTCACCGTGAAAGGGTGATGTCCTAGGCCTCTAGACGATGGGGACCCTGGACTGCACTGTGTTACTCTGTTTTTCCCTGCTTGGTGGAGGTAAGCGGGATCGAACCGCTGACCTCTTGCATGCCATGCAAGCGCTCTCCCAGCTGAGCTATACCCCCTACGGGAAAACAGCACTATAACACACTACATTTACTGCTTACGTCGTTTTTCAACGTCGCTGCCGAATCTGGCGTCCCCACGGGGATTCGAACCCCGGTACTCACCGTGAAAGGGTGATGTCCTAGGCCTCTAGACGATGGGGACCTGGACTACGACATACTGCACTTCAGAGTTGGTGGAGGTAAGCGGGATCGAACCGCTGACCTCTTGCATGCCATGCAAGCGCTCTCCCAGCTGAGCTATACCCCCGCAGCGCTGAAGTGCGAGCATTATAGCGGACGCACTTGCATTACGCAAATAGTCATAGCCCGGCTTTCACTCGTGCGATCACCGTTTCGCGGCCGAACAATTCGAGCACCGCGTCGATGGCCGGCGTCTGCAGTTGACCCGTAACGAGAAGACGCAGCGGCATGGCCAGTTGCGGCATCTTGAGGCCGTGCGCGGCCAGCACTTCCTTCATCAGCGCGGACAGCGCGGGCTTGGTCCATTCCACGTCGCGCAGGCGCTCGGCGAACTGGGCCAGCGCGGGACGCACGGCGTCGGTCAGGTGCTGGGTCAGCAGCGCCGCGTCCGGCTTCGGTTCGCGGTAGAACAGCATGGCGGCGTCGGCCAGTTCGTTGATCGTGTTGGTGCGCTCCTTCATCAGGCCCAGCACGGCGGCCAGCGGCGGCGCGCCGTCGAACACCGCGCCTTCGCGCGCCATCTTCGGACGCGCGAGACCTGCCAGGCGCTCGTTGTCGGCCTGCTTGATATAGTGGTTGTTCAGCCAGCCCAGCTTTTCCGGATTGAACTGCGCGGCCGACGCGGTCAGGTGGTCGAGGTTGAACCACTCGGTGAACTGCTGCATCGAGAAGATCTCGTCGTCGCCGTGACTCCAGCCCAGGCGCGCCAGGTAGTTCAACATCGCTTCCGGCAGATAGCCCTGCTCCGGGTATTCCATCACGCTGACGGCGCCGTGGCGCTTGGACAGCTTCTGGCCGTCCGGGCCGAGGATCATCGGCAGGTGGCCGTACTGCGGCAGTTCGGCGCCCAGCGCGCGCAGGATATTGATCTGGCGGGGCGTGTTGTTGACGTGGTCGTCGCCGCGCAGCACGTGCGTGATCTTCATGTCCCAGTCGTCGACGGCGACGCAGAAGTTATAGGTCGGCGTGCCGTCCGGACGGGCGATCACGAGGTCGTCCAGTTCCTTGTTGGCGATGGTGATCGGGCCCTTGACGACGTCGTGCCACGTGACTTCGCCGTCCAGCGGATTCTTGAAGCGCACGACGGGCTTGACGCCTTCCGGCACGGGCGGCAGCACCTTGCCCGGTTCCGGGCGCCAGGTGCCGTCGTAGCGCGGCTTTTCGCCGGCGGCGCGCATGCGCTCGCGCATCGCTTCCACTTCTTCCGGCGAGCAGTAGCACAGGTAGGCCGTGCCGGCTTCCAGCATGCCCTTCACCACCTCACGGTAACGGTCCATGCGCTGCATCTGGTAGAACGGGCCTTCGTCGTGCGCGAGGCCCAGCCATTCCATCCCCTGCAGGATCGCCTGCACGGCTTCCGGCGTCGAGCGCTCCAGGTCGGTGTCTTCGATGCGCAGGACGAAGGTGCCGCCGAAATGGCGGGCATAAGCCCACGAATACAGCGCGGTGCGCGCGCCGCCGAGGTGGAGATAGCCGGTCGGGCTGGGAGCGAAACGGGTACGGACGGTCATGGTCGGATGCGAAGGGAACGCATGAATATTAATGAAGCGGCTATTTTACCGCGAGGCCCGGCAATGGGGGGCGAGCGATCCTGCGACATGGTTACTCACGATGACTGAAAATTACTTTACAGAAATTAAAGTTTTGGCTACAGTCTCGTCCGGCTTTTCCATCTCATGCATATATCAACCTACCCATGACGAGCGACCCGAGCACCGCTGCCATTGCGCGCCTGCGCGGCGAATTCGTCTGCGCGGCGACGGAAGCCGGCTTCCTGCACGAGCAGGCGCCGACGATCCTGCGCGACCTGCGCCGCGCGCTGATCGTGTGCTCGCTGTTCTACCTGATGTTCAGCGTAGCCGACGTATTGGCGCTGGGCCTGCCGGGCGCCATCCCGTCCCTGCTCGCCCGCGCCGTCGTGCCGGTCTTCGCCTGGGCCGGCCTGCGCCATGCGCGCCGCGCCGCCACGCCCGTCAAGGCCGCGTACCGGGTGGCGAGCGTGTTCACATTGCTGGGGATGCTCACCTATATGTTCGTCGCGTGGCGCCGCCCGGCCGACACGCTGCTGCACGGCACGTCCGTCGGCCTCATGGCCGTGGTGATCCTGATCTTCATCCCGAACCGCCTGCGCACGTCCGTCGCCATTGCGCTGAGCTCCAGCCTCGTGTTCGTCGCGCTGGCGTGGATCCAGCACCTCGAAACGACGCGTCACCTCGTGTCGATGACGATGCTGGTCCTGTTCGCCAACGCCTTCGGCGCCGTCGCCGCGAACCGCCACGCGCGCCTGTGGCGCGAGCAATATCGCACGCGCCAGGTGCTGACGAATTTGTCCGTGCGCGATCCGCTGACCGGCTGCTACAACCGGCGCCACCTGAATGCGGCCCTGCTCGACGGCGAGATCGCCCGCGCGCGGCGCTACCGCTTGAGCCTGTCGCTGATCATGTGCGACCTGGACGGCTTCAAGGCCATCAACGACACGTACGGCCACCACGCGGGCGACGAGTTGCTGCGCCGCTTCGCCGACCTGTTACAGGCCATGACGCGCGAATCCATCGACACCGTCGTGCGCTACGGCGGCGAGGAATTCCTGATCATCCTGCCGGAGACCCGGCTGGACGGCGCCGTCGAACTGGCCGAGCGTGTCCGCGCCGCGTTCGCCGCCGAACGCATCCCGTACAACGACGCCGCGCTGGCCACGACTGCCAGCTTCGGCGTCGCCGGCGCCGACTTCGCGGCGCACCAGGCCATCACGCCGCAATCCCTGATCGCCGTCGCGGACGACCTGATGTACGACGCCAAGCGGGGCGGCCGCAACCAGGTGCGCGCACGCCAGGTCGAGACGGGTATCGCACGCGTGGCATAGAATCGCCCGGATGAGCGATTCTTCTTTACCCGATCTGCGCGCCCACTACGACGCCATGTGGGACCGCGCCTGGCCGGACGTCTCCCGCGGCGACGTCGAGTGCGACCTGCACCTGGCCGGCGGCCTCGATCCGCGCCGCGGCCTCACGCTGGTCGCGCGTCCCGACGCGGCGCTGGCGGCCCGCTTCGAAGCCGTGCAGGACGCCTTGCTCGCCGCCGACCCGCGCCAGTACCGGCAACCCCTTTCCGACCTGCACATGACGGTGCTGTCGCTGTTCACGGTCACGGAAGACTACGCATCGCACCTGGCCCGGCGCGCGGATTATGCGGCGGCCGCGCGCGCGGCACTGGGAGACCTGCCGGCGTTCGAGATCGGCTTCGAAGGCATCACGATCTCGCGCGGCGCCGTGCTGGCCAAGGGATTCCCGCGCGACGGCACACTGGAACGGCTGCGTGCGCGCCTGCGCGACGCGCTGCGCGCACGCGGGCTCGACGGGACACTGGACCAGCGCTACCGGCTCGTCACCGCGCATTCGACGGTGCTGCGCTTCGTCGCCCCGCCCGCCGATCCGGCGCGACTGGCCGCAGTGCTGGCGGCGATGCGCGACGTGCCGCTCGGGACCATGCGGGCAAGCAGCCTGCAGCTCGTGATCAACGACTGGTATATGTCGAGCGCGGCGGTCGAACCGGTCGCGACATTTACGCTGCGGCCGCCGTCCGACGCAACGTGACGGTCTGTTCGCCGGTGGCGCGCGCCCGCAACTGGCCGCAGCCGCCGTCGACATCCTGCCCGGCCGAGTCGCGCAACTTGGTCAGGATGCCCCGCTCGAACAGCCAGGCGGCGATAGCCCGCGCCTTGTCCCACTCGGGCCGGCGGAACGGCAGCCCGGGATTCGTGTTGTAGGGGATCATGTTCAGCACGGCATATTTGCCGCGCAAGAGGTCTACCAGGGCCTCGAGTTCGTCCGGCCCGTCGTTGACGCCGTCCAGCAAGGTCCACTGGTACTGGATCGGATAGCCGGTCAGGCGCGCATAGCGCTCGCCCTCGTCGACCAGCTCGCGCGCCGCGAAGCGCGGGGCGCGCGGCAGCAGCCGTGCGCGCAGGTCCGACTTCGTCGTGTGCAGCGACAGTGCCAGCGCCGGTTTCACGCGGCCTTGCGGCAGGCGCTCGAACACGCGCGGATCGCCCACCGTCGAGAACACGAGATTCTTGTGCGCGATATTGCCTTCGACGCCCAGCAGCTCGATGGCTTCCAGCACATTGTCGAGATTGTGCGCGGGCTCGCCCATGCCCATGAACACGACCTTCTTGACAGGCCGCAGGCGGCGCGCCAGCACGACCTGGGCAACGATCTCGCCGCTCGTCACCTGCCGGATCAGGCCACTTTGGCCCGTCATGCAGAACTGGCAGCCGACCGCGCACCCGACCTGGCTCGATACGCACACGCCGTCGCGCGGCAGCAGCACGGATTCCACCGTCTGGCCATCGGCGAGGCCGACCAGCAGGCGGGCCGAGCCGTCGTCCGCGGGGTGCGTGCTGATGACGCGGGCGAGCGCGTCCAGTTCGGCATCCAGCTGCGGCAGCGCTTCGCGCACGGGCTTCGGGAGGAAGTCGTCGGGACGGCGGCGGCCGCGGTCGTGGTCCATCACGCGGATCCAGTCGCGCAGCACGCGGTCTTCGTGCAGGGGCCGGGCGCCTAAAGTACGCAAATGCGCACGGATTGCTTCAATTCTCATGGTTTGCCCAAAAACGTCGTCCCCGCGAAGGCGGGGACCCAAGTTCTGCACGCGCAGTCGAAACGCAAGCAAAATTGGATCCCCGCCAAGGCGACCGGCGAGGTCGGGGATAACGTGTCTATAGCGCGAGAACGACGTATATAGCGGTGGCGACTCAGTCGTTCTTGACGACGATCGTCGGAAACTTCGCCGACATATCCTTCGACTGCTCCGCCACCTTCACGGCCACCTTGCGCGCGATCTCTTTATAGATCGCGGCGACGGCACCATCCGGTTCCGCCACGACGGTCGGCGTACCGGAATCCGTCTGCTCGCGGATCGACAGCTGCAGCGGCAGCTTGCCGAGGAAGTCCACATGGAAGTCTTCGCACATCTTCTGGCCGCCGCCTTCACCGAAGATCGCCTCGACGTGGCCGCAATTCGAGCAGATGTGGGTGCTCATGTTTTCCACGACGCCGACGATCGGGATGCCGACCTTCTCGAACATCTTGAGGCCCTTGCGCGCGTCCAGCAGCGCGATGTCCTGCGGGGTCGTGACGATCACGGCGCCCGTCACCGGAACCTTTTGCGACAGCGTGAGCTGGATGTCGCCCGTACCCGGCGGCATGTCGACGACGAGGTAGTCGAGGTTCTTCCAGTTGGTCTGTTCCAGCAGCTGCTGCAGGGCTTGCGTGACCATCGGGCCGCGCCACACCATCGGCTCGTCCGGATCGATCAGGAAGCCGATCGACGACACCTGCACGCCGTGATTCTCCAGCGGCTCCATCGTCTTGCCGTCGAGGCTCTGCGGGCGGCCGTTCACGCCCAGCATCATCGGCTGCGACGGGCCGTAGATGTCGGCGTCCAGCAGGCCGACCGCGGCGCCCTCGGCGGCCAGCGCCAGCGCGAGGTTGACGGCCGTCGTCGACTTGCCGACGCCGCCCTTGCCGGACGCGACGGCGATGATGTTCTTCACGTTCGGCATCACCTTCAGGCCGCGCTGCACGGCGTGCGACAGGATCTTGCTCGTGACGTTGACGCTGGCGTTGTCCACGCCCGGAAGCTTGCGCAGCGCGTCGACGACGGCCGCGCGGATGCCCGCGACCTGGCTCTTCGCCGGATAGCCGAGCTCGATGTCGAGGGCGACGTTGCCGCCGTCGACCTGGATGTTCTTGACTGCCTTGGAGGTGACGAAATCTTTATGGGTGTTGGGATCGACGACAGCGGCCAGGGCGGCCTTGACGTCATCTACAGTGATGCTCATTGGGTTCTCCGGATGTGATGCGCAAGTTTAGCGCAAAACACGGTATCCCCTGTTGTCAGGCCGGCAAATGCACGGAGTACCCCCTGCGCGCTTGGGGTCATCCGCTGGTAAAATGCTTTTTTTCCTCGACAACCTCACCCTTCGACCATGACACGCAAGCTGTTCGTCACCACCGCCCTGCCCTACGCCAACGCTGCCTTTCACATCGGCCACATGATGGAATACATCCAGGCCGACATCTGGGTCCGCTTCCAGCGAATGCAGCGCGACGCCGGTGCGCAGCGCGTCGTGCACTTCGTCGGCGCCGACGACACGCACGGCACGCCGATCATGATCGCCGCGGAAAAGGAAGGCGTCACGCCGCAGGAGTTCGTCGCGAAGATCGCGGCCGGCCGCGCGCAATACCTGGACGGCTTCCACATCGCGTTCGACAACTGGTACTCCACGGATTCGCCGGAAAACGTCGACCTGTCGCAGGGCATCTACCGCCGCCTGCGCGACAACGGCCTGATCACTACGAAGACCGTCGACCGCTTCTACGACACGGCCAAGGGCATGTTCCTGGCCGACCGCAACATCAAGGGCGAGTGCCCGGTCTGCCACGCAAAGGACCAGTACGGCGACAACTGCGAAGTCTGCGGCGCCGCCTACCAGCCGACCGAGCTGATCAACCCGTACTCCGTGTTCACGGGCTCGACGCCGATCCTGAAGCCGTCCGAACAATACTTCTTCAAGCTGTCCGACCCGCGCTGCTTCCAATTCCTGAAGGAGTGGTTGAACACGCCGGGCCGCCTGCAGCCGGAAATGGTCAACAAGGTCTCCGAATGGCTGGGCGAGAACGGCGAAAAGCTGGCCGACTGGGACATCTCGCGCGACGCGCCCTATTTCGGCATCCCGATCCCGGATGCGCCAGGTAAATTCTTCTACGTGTGGCTGGACGCGCCGGTCGGCTATCTCGCCAGCCTGAAGAATTACTTCGAAAAACAGGGCATCGATTACGAAGCGTTCCTGAACGATCCGTCCGCCGAGCAAGTGCACTTCATCGGCAAGGACATCGTGTCGTTCCACCTGCTGTTCTGGCCGGCGATGCTGAATTTCTCGGGCCACCCGATCATTGACAAGCTGAAGGTCAATGTCCACGGCCACCTGACCGTGAACAACGAGAAGATGTCGAAGTCGCGCGGCACGGGCATCTCGCCGCTGCGCTACCTGCAGCTGGGCATGAATCCGGAATGGCTGCGCTACTACCTCGCGTTCAAGCTGAACGCCCGGGTCGAAGACCTGGACTTCACGGGCGAGGACTTCGTCGCGCGCGTGAACAGCGACCTGATCGGCAAGTACGTGAACATCGCCAGCCGCTGCGCCGGCTTCATCGCCAAGCGCTTCGACGGCAAGCTGGCATCGACCTTGTCGGACGATGCGAAGAGCTGGATCGCGCGCGCCCTCAATGGCGAGAATGGTGAACGCCAGGCCGCCATCGCCGCGAACTTCGAGTCGCGCGAATTCGGCAAGGCGCTGCGCGAGATCATGGAAGTGGCCGACGTCGCCAACCGCTACGTCGACGAGAACAAGCCGTGGATCCTGGCCAAGGACGAGTCGAAGACGTCCGAGCTGCACGATGTGTGCACGACCGCGCTGATCCTGTTCCGCCAGCTGACGATCATGCTGTCGCCGGTGCTGCCGCACGTGGCCGCGCGGGTGCGTGAATTCCTCGGCGACGAGGCGTACTCGTGGCAAGACACCCAGGGCGAGGGCGTCTACGCCCCGCTGCTGGGCCGCACGATCGGTGCGTACAGCCACCTGATGCAGCGCGTGGATGCGAAGATGGTCGAGGACCTGTTCGACAAGCCGGCCCCGGCCGGTGCCGCGCCGGCCGACGCCGTCGAGACCGCCGCCGCCCCGGCCCCGGAAGCCTCCGACATCGAGGAACTGGCACCGGAAATCTCGATCGACGACTTTACGAAAATCGACCTGCGCGTGGCGAAGATCGTCAATTGTGAGCACGTCGAAGGCGCTGGCAAGCTGCTGCGCCTCACGCTGGACGTGGGCGAAGGCCGCTATCGTAATGTGTTCTCGGGTATCAAGTCGGCTTACCAGCCGGAGCAATTGATCGGCAAGCTGACGGTGCTCGTGGCCAACCTGGCGCCGCGCAAGATGAAGTTCGGGGTGTCGGAAGGCATGGTGCTGTGCGCGTCCGCGAAAGATGAAAAAGCGAATCCGGGCCTGTACCTGCTGGAGCCGGTGAGCGGCGCCCAGCCGGGCATGCGGATCCGCTAAGCGGGCCGTGCCGGTGGCGCTAGTTGCTCTGCAGCGGCGCCATCAGCGAGCTCTTGTTGTCCTTGTAGTCCTTGCCGCCGATCTGGCTGACCATCTTTTCGGTGCGTTTGGCGGGAATGCGGCTGCCGGTGATCGGCGCGGCCGCGTCCGTCGTCGATGTGGATGCGGCGCCCGGCGCGGGCATGTCCGCGGCGGCAGGCTCATTCGTACTGGCGCACCCGGCCAGGATGAATGACAAGGCAGCGCAAGGCAGGACAGCTTTCATGGATCACCTGTACGGGAATAGGTTGAGGGAAAGATAAATACCTTGCCAGAATACTATCAATTCCCGCACGCGGGTAGCAGTATAATGCGCTGTTTAATTAGATGAGGTCAGAGCCCCAACGGAAGAACCGTGCTCTGACCCCATAAAAATTAGATGAGGTCAGAGCCCTAACAGAAGAACCGTGCTCTGACCCCATAAAATAAACTTACTTTAGAGTAGTAGCGACTAATATGACCGAATACAAAGCCCTGAGGCACATCCCGCAAGCGAATCTGTTCCGCCAAGGTGACGTCTTCGTCCTGTTCGGCGAACTGTTCGGCCGCGGCTATGTGAACGGCCTGATCGACGAGGCGCGCGCCGCCGGCATGACGATCCTCGGCATCACCGTCGGCCGCCGCAACGACGATGGCACCCTGCGCGCCCTGACGCCGGAAGAGCACGCGGAAGCGGAAGCCAAGCTGGGCGGCCGCATCGTGAATGTGCCCCTGATGGCCGGTTTCGACATGGACGCGCCCCCGGGCGAGCAGAATCCGACCGAGATGCTGTCCGGTATTACCCTCAAAAGCTGGCAAGAAGACAAGCTGGACTGGACCAAGATCGAAGCCTGCCGCACCGCCGGCGTGCAGCGCTTCACGCAGTCCGCGCAAGACGTCATGGCCGAGATCGACAAGCTGATCCCGGACGGCGCCAACGTGTTCTTCGCCCACACGATGGCCGGCGGCATCCCGAAGATCAAGGCCTTCCTCGCCATCGCCAACCGCATCTATAAAGGCCGCGGCGACCGCTTCATGTCGTCGCGCGCCCTGCTCGACAGCGACCTGGGCAAGCTGATCCTGATGAACTTCGACGAAGTGTCGGCGAACACGCTGAAATACCTGATCGATGCGTCCGCCGCCATCCGCGCGCGCGTGGAAGCCAAGGGCGGCCAGGTGCGCTACACGGCGTACGGCTACCACGGCACCGAGATCCTGATCGGCGGCGAGTACGTGTGGCAGACCTACACGAACTACACGCAGGGCTATGCCAAGATGCGCCTGGAGTCGATCGCCGAGGCCGCCTGGGCCCAGGGCGTCACCGCCACCGTGTTCAACTGCCCGGAAATCCGCACGAACTCGTCCGACATCTTCGTCGGCGTGGAACTGTCGCTGTTCCCGCTGCTGCTCGCCCTCAAGAAGGAAGGTGGCGGCGCATGGGCGCAGGAGCAATGGGACATCTGCCAGGAACTGCTGGGCGAAGGCGTCTCGCTGCAATCGATCCTCGACAAGCTGGAAGCGTATCTGCAGACCGCCACCAGCACCTCGTTCCGCAACTTCGACGCCTGGCCGATGGACAACACGCCGGAACTGGCCGACCTGATGATCGGCACGTCCGACGAGATCACGTCGCTGCACACGGACAAGAAGGCGCTGATCACGGACCACCTGTCGGCCCTCGTGCTGGAAGGCACCGGCCCGCTGATGTTCCACGGCGCCGCCGAGAAGATCGCACCGGTGCTGTGGCTCAACCACGACATCATCGCCCGTCAACTGAATGCGCTGCACCAATAAGCGCTGACTCGCAGTATCATTCCTTGTTTTTATGATGCGGCGGCTCTCGATAAGCGAGGCCGCCGTTTGTACGACCTGCCTAGAAAAGCCATGAAACACATCCAGTACGAATCCGAGCACACCAAGTTCATCAAGGAACTGAAGGAAAAGACCCCGGGCATGGAAGAGCGCCAGCAGGCCGGCCGCTCGCTGCTGTGGGACAAAGCCCCGCTGTCGCTGGACGAGCAGCGCCGCATCGACGAGTCGCGCCTCCGCCAGCAGGCGTATCCGTACCAGACGAAGGTCTGACCTACCCGGTCTGACGCCCTCTCGATCATTCCCAGGCCGACGACGATGGTGCCCGAGCAGGCGACGCCCGGGGGGCGCGCCGATCCCGACACGGGCGACGGCACCACGGCCTCCCCTTCCGATCCCGCGAGTGTCGACGCCCACGTCGACAGCGCCATCGCACGCCTGTACGGCGAGCCGATGCTGCAGCTGCCCACCGACCTGTACATCCCGCCCGATGCGCTCGAGATCTTTCTTGATGCGTTCGAAGGTCCGCTCGACCTGCTGCTGTACCTGATCCGCAAGCAGAATTTCAATATCCTCGACATCCCGATGGCCCAGGTCACGTTGCAGTACCTGGAATACGTCGAGCAGATCCGCAAGAGCAACCTGGAGCTGGCGGCGGAATACCTGTTGATGGCCGCGATGCTCATCGAGATCAAGTCGCGCATGCTGTTGCCAAAGCGCGTCGACACGCTCGTCGAGGAGGCGGAAGACCCGCGTGCGGAACTGGTGCGGCGCCTGCTGGACTACGAGCAGATCAAGATCGCGGCCCAGCAGTTGGGTGCCCTGCCCCAGGAAGGCCGCGACTTCGTGCGCCCGCAGCTGCACATCGAGCAGGCGCTGGGGCCGGTCTGGCCGCAGGTCGACCCGCACGATCTGCAGCGCGCCTGGATGGACGTGCTGCGCCGCGCCAAGCTGACCCAGCACCACCGCATCGGCCGCGAGGAATTGTCCGTGCGCGAGCACATGTCGGCCATCCTGCGCACCTTGCAGTCGGCCCGCTTCGTCGAGTTCTCGGAACTGTTCGGCGGCCAGGCGAGCGTGCCCGTCGTCGTCGTGCATTTCGTCGCCATGCTCGAACTGGCGAAAGAAACCTTAATCGAAATAACCCAGGCCGAACCTTTCGCCCCCATCTATGTGCGGCTCGCCTATTCTCCCGCGTGACGCCATTACGAATCCGATACCATGAAAATCATCTCCACCATTGACGAACTGCGCGACCAGCTGCGCGGACAACTGCGCACCGCCTTCGTGCCGACGATGGGCAACCTGCACGAAGGTCATCTGTCGCTGATGCGCCTGGCGCGCCGCCACGGCGACCCGGTCGTCGCCTCGATCTTCGTCAACCGCCTGCAGTTCGGCCCGAACGAAGACTTCGACAAATACCCGCGCACGTTCGAAGCGGACGTTGCCAAGCTGGAGAAGGAAGGCGTGTACGTCCTGTTCGCGCCGACCGAAAGAGACCTGTATCCGGAGCCGCAGGAATACCGCGTGCAGCCGCCCGACGACCTGGGCAATATCCTGGAGGGAGAGTTCCGCCCCGGCTTCTTCAACGGCGTGTGCACGGTCGTGACGAAGCTGTTCTCCTGCGTGCAGCCGCGCGTGGCCGTGTTCGGCAAGAAGGATTACCAGCAGTTGATGATCGTCCGTAACATGGCGCGCCAATTCGCGCTGCCGACGGAAATCATCGGCGCCGAGACGTTCCGCGCGGAAGATGGCCTGGCGCTGTCGTCGCGCAACGGCTACCTGAGCACGGCGGAACGCACCGAAGCGCCGTTCCTGTACCAGACGCTGCAGTACGTGGCGGAACAGACCCGCGCCGGCCACGCCGACCTGGCCGCGCTGGAGCGCGACGCGATGGAACGCCTGGCCGCGCGCGGCTGGCAGCCCGACTACGTGTCGATCCGCAAGCGCATGAACCTGCAGGCGCCGGGCCGCGAGGAATATGAAGCGGGCGCACCGCTCGTCGTCCTGACGGCCGCCAAACTTGGTGCGACGCGTCTGATCGATAATCTCGAGATCTGACTCTAAAAATTACTTTGTTGCAAATATGTTGTAGGAATTGGCAACTCTTCTTGCTAGACTCGGAGTTTGGCTTTTTACCCAAACCACGTAAAAAGAAGGAGTAGCGTCTTGACCGACCTCTCGTTGCTTCAAATGCGCAAGGGCCCGCCCAAACCGGCGGACGCCGTGGACCGGATCCGCCCCGATTCCGGCGCCCATGACATGCGCGACCCGTTCGACATCGGCGACGCGTTGACCACGCTCGCCCTGACGGGCGAACCCGTGACCGTGTACCCGCGCGGCCAGGACTTCGTCATGGCGCGCATCGACAGCGTCGATCCCGAGCACAAGGTGTTCACCCTCGAGCTCGCCGGCAACGACGTCCTGGCGGAAGGCGAGGCCGTGTTCGTCGCGGCACTCGGGAGCAATGCGAAGATCCAGTTCGAGCTCGACGCCGACTGGGCCATCGTGGAGGGACGCCCGGACCTCGTGCAACTGCCGCTGCCGGAGGTCTGCCTTGTGCTGAACCGGCGCGCCGAGCCTCGCCTGGAGTCACCGGTCGGCATGAATTACGGCGCCCGCTTCACGCTGCTGGGCAAGGTGTTCGAGATGCCGCTGTACGATTTCTCACGCGGGGGCGTCGGCCTGCGCGCGACGCCGGAACAGGCGCTAGAACTGTACGTCGGCAAGAAGCTGGAAGGCGTGCAGCTGGAACTGGGCACGTCGCTGGCCGTCTCGGCCGACCTCGAAATCCGCCTGCTGCGGCCGTTCCGTACCTTCCTGCTGGGTCAGCAGGTGCAGGTGGGGTGCCGCATTTCGAATATTTCGATGCAGATGCGGCAGACGCTCGAGCGGGCTGTCGTCAAGGTCCAGAAGCGCAGATAAACAAGGCGGCCCGTCAGGGCCGTTTTTCATGCGGCGACGTTCTGCGCCCACGCCAGCGCCGATAAATGCGCCTTGTTGACGTCGAGCGGGCTGATATCCAGCGACGCCGCCAACGACGCCACGAGGTCCGAATTCAGCTCGCACGCCTCCGCCAGCGCGAGATAAGGCCCGTATACGCCATCGCGCCCCAGCAACGCCTGCACGACCTGCTCCGGCAGCTGGATCGTGTCCAGCACCTCCTTCATCGGCAGCCCCAGCAGGCGGTCCAGCAGCGAGAACATGCCCGCCACGAACAGGTGCTCGCCCTCGCTGCGCGGCAGATACGTCTGGCCCAGCAGTTCGCACAGGCGCGCACGCACGACCGCCGTTTCCATCAGCACGGGCGAATAGCCGCTCGTGCTGGCCGTCGCCAGCAGTAGGACGAGCCAGCGGTACAGCGGCGCGTAGCCGAGCATCGCGATCGCCTGGCGCAGCGACTGGATGTCGCGGCCCGAGCCGAAGCCGGCCGAATTGATGAAGCGCAGGAGTTTATAGATCAGTGCCGGATCGCGCTTGAGCACGGCCTCGATCTTGGGCACGTCCTCGTTGTTCTGCACCATCTGCATCAGCTGCAGGATGATGGTCTGGGCGGGGTTCATGCCCTTGACGGGATTGCCCGGCCGCGGCGTCAGGTGCAGCTTGCCGACGAAGGCATCCAGGCCCAGCGCGGCGCAGGCGTCGAAATCCTGCCACGTCGACACGGGCCGGCCGACGAGGCGCAGCGCCGACTGCTTCGCGGCGGCGTACGCGCGCGCCTGGGCGGCCACGTCGGCGCCGGCGAAGCGCACTTCGGCGTAGGACGCGAAGGGAGACAGGTTCTTGCCCAGCAGGGTCAGGTCGGCGCCGCGGATCGAGATGCCGACGCCGCCCGCGCGCAGCGCCTGCACGGCCGCGCGGGTGTCGGGATTCGCGAGATCGCGCACGGGCAGCGAGAGGACGGTGCGTTCCGGGGGCAGCGCGTGCAGCGCATCCAGCGACAGCATCGCCGGCACGGCGTCGAGGAACAGGGTCTTGTCGCGCAGGAGCCAGCCCTGCTCCTCGTCGACCACGTGGTCGGCCACGAAGGCGACGAGGCGTTCGAGGTCGGCGTCGCCGAGTGGCTGGCCGTCGCGCTGTTGCCAGCGGAGCTCGTACCCGATCACGCGTTGCTTGGGGTCGAGCAGGGGTTCACGGACGATGAAGTGAGTCTGGTGCATGTCTTGTAACGATCGCCGGGTGGAACGAAAAACGGCGGCTCGAGGCCGCCGCGTCGGGATCAGAAGCCCAGGCTGTCCAGCAAGTCGTCGACCTGGCCCTGGTCGGCCACGATGTCGCTATTGCCTTCCGGGTTGATCTGCGGACCGTTCAGCAAGCCATTGTCGAGCTCGCGCTTGATCTCGCTCGGGGCGAAATCGACGAGCACCTGCACCAGCTGCTTTTCCAGGTTCTGGGCGATGCCCGTGATACGCGAGATCACCTGGCCGGTCAGGTCCTGGAAGTCCTGGGCCATCATGATGTCCATCAAATGCGCCTTCGTGGCGCTGGCCGCGTCGCGCGATTCGGCCAGGCTCGCGACCGTGCGCTCGGCCAGCGCACGCCAGTCGCCGTCGGCGCCCGGTGCGGCCAGCAGGGCCTGCCACGAACGGCCGAGTTCGGCGGCACGGTCGTCGATGCCATCCTGAAGCGGATTGGCGGCATCGGTCGCGTCGAGCACGCGCTTGGCCGATTGCTCGGACAGCCGGACCACGTAATCGAGGCGGTCGCGCGCATCGGGGATGTCGCTGGCCGCCTTTTCGATCAGCTTGTCCAGGCCCAGCCCGCGCAGGCTTTCGTGCAATGCGCGGGTCATGTGCCCGATCCGGCTCAGAACCTCGTCGGGCGAAGTCGAGTCGGCGATGTGCTCGCTCATTTACGCGGCCTTTTCCATCTTTTCGAAAATCTTGTTCAGCTTTTCGTCCAGCGTGGCCGCGGTGAACGGCTTCACGACGTAGCCGTTGGCGCCGGCTTGCGCCGCCGCGATGATGTTTTCCTTCTTGGCTTCGGCGGTCACCATCAGCACCGGCAGCTTGGCCAGTGCGGGATCGGCGCGGATGTTCTGCAGCATCGTCAGACCGTCCATGTTCGGCATGTTCCAGTCCGACACGACGAAATCGAACTGTTCGCTGCGCAGCTTGGCCAGTGCCTGGACACCGTCTTCTGCCTCGTCGACATTGCCGTAACCCAGTTCTTTCAGCAGATTTTTGACGATGCGTCGCATCGTCGAAAAATCGTCAACAACCAGGAAACGCATCTTAGGATCAGCCATGAAATACTCCGTTGTTTCTTAACTCTGATGATGGGCTTCGAGGACTACGAAGCCCCTAGTATAGGTTGGTCGGTTCGGCACTGCGAATACAGGCTAAAGCATAGCAGTTTTGTTGCTCTACGGCGATAAAACCGCAGTGAATGCACCGTACGCGGATCAAACGCGCAACGCCCGGCCTCCATGCGTTGCCAGATGGCCAAGCACGAGGCCCGGCAATGCGCTCAGGGCGGCCACCTCGTGGGCGGCGCCGATGGCGATCGCTTCGCGCGGCATGCCGAACACGACGCACGACGCTTCATCCTGGGCGAAATTGTGGGCGCCCGCGTTCTTCATCTCCAGCATACCCTGTGCGCCGTCTTTTCCCATGCCCGTCAGGATCACGCCGACGGCATTCTTGCCGGCCGCCTGCGCCGCCGAGCGGAACAGGACGTCCACGGACGGACGGTGACGGTTCACGGGCTCGCTCTGCTCGATCTTCGTCATGTAGTTGGCGCCGGATCGAGTCAACAGCAAATGGGAGTGGCCCGGCGCGATGTACGCGTGGCCCGGCAGCACACGCTCGTTGCCGGCGGACTCGACGACGCTGATCTTGCACAGCGAATCGAGGCGGCGCGCGAACGACGTCGTAAAGCCTTCCGGCATGTGCTGGGCGATCAGGATGCCGGGGCAGTCCGACGGCATCTGCATGAGGAATTCGCGGATCGCTTCCGTGCCGCCCGTCGAGGCGCCGATGATGATCAGCTTTTCGGACGACGTCAACGGGCTGCGCAGTTGCGGCAGCGGGGTCGTGGCGCCGGCCGTGGCCGCATGCAGGGTGCGCGGCTTGATGCGGGCGCGCGACGCGCCGCGGATCTTGTCGGCGATCAGTTCGGTATATTCGCGCATGCCGCTCTGGATCGAGATCTTGGGTTTGGTCACGAAATCGACGGCGCCCAGCTCCAGCGCGCGCATCGTGATCTCGGAACCGCGCTCGGTCAGCGACGACACCATCAGCACGGGCATCGGGCGCAGGCGCATGAGTTTTTCGAGGAAGTCGAGGCCGTCCATCTTCGGCATCTCGACGTCCAGGGTGAGCACGTCCGGGTTCGTGCGCTTGATCAGTTCGCGGGCGACGAGCGGATCGGGCGCGACACCGACCACTTCCATGTCGGGCTGCGAATTGACGATCTCGGTCATCACGCTGCGGATCAGCGCGGAATCGTCCACGATCACCACTTTGATCTTTGTCATTGGTTTTGCCTTTCTCTTCAGAACAGGTCGACGGCGCCGGAGACGGGCGTGACCTTGAGGCGGCTGGCGTAATCGAGCTCGCGCTTCGCCAGCGTATCGTTATGGGTTTGCATCAGTTTCTTGACGAGCACCTTGCCCGTGCGCGGGAAGAAATACACCTTGCGCGGATAGATGTCGTTCAGGTCCTCGGCCAGCACGGGAATCCGTTCCGTCTTGAGAAACTGAATGACGAACGCGGCATTGCGCTCGCCCACGTTCATCGCGGAAAAGCCGCGCAGCACGGCGCCGCCGCCGAACACCTTCGCTTCCAGGTGCTCGCGCCGGGCGCCGGCCTTGAGCAGGTCGTTGATCAGCACTTCCATCGCATGCGTGCCGTAGCGCATCGAGGCCGAGACCGGGTTGCCCGGATCGCCGCCGTCCGGCAGCATGAAGTGGTTCATGCCGCCCAGGCCCTTCACGCGGTCGCGGATGCAGGCCGACACGCACGAGCCAAGCACCGTCACGATCAGCATGTCCTTGCCCGTGTAGTAGTACTCGCCGGGCAGGATCTTGGCCGCGTCGCAGTCGAACGTGCGGTCGTAATAGACGTTGGTGGCGAAATGGCTGTTCGTTTCCATGGGCGGTGTGGTGGGCGTCAGCCTTGGTTCAATTCGTAGACCGTCTTGCCGCGCAGGCGCAGCGAGTCGGACACGTACAGGAAATTCTCGGAGTGGCCGGCGAACAGCAGCGCGTCCGGCTTCATCAGGGGCACGAAGCGCGACAGGATCTTGCGCTGCGTGGCCTTGTCGAAGTAAATCATCACGTTGCGGCAGAAGATCGCGTCGAACGGGCCCTTGAGGTCCCAGCCGTCGGCCAGCAGGTTCAATTGCCGGAACGTGATCAGCTGGCGCAGTTCCGGGCGCACGCGCACGAGGCCTTCCTGGGCGCCCTTCCCTTTCAGGAAAAAGCGGCGCAGGCGCGCCTGCTCCATCTTGTCGACGCGCTCGAGCGGATAGACGCCGGCACTGGCCGTGGCCAGCACGTTCGTATCGATGTCGGTGGCGATGATCTGGACCGGCGGGGTCAAGGTATCGAACGCCTCGCACGCGGTCATCGCGATGGAATACGGCTCCTCGCCCGTGGAACTGGCGGAGCACCAGATCGTGAGCGGCGCGCCGTGTTTCGCGCGCGCCTTGAGCGCGTGTTCGGCCAGCAGCGGGAAGTGGTGCGCCTCGCGGAAGAACGACGTCAGGTTCGTCGTCAGCGCGTTCGTGAACGATTCCCACTCGGCCGGCATGCGGCCCGCTTCCAGCGCGTCGAGGTAGGACGCGAACGAGGCGATGCCGTTGGCGCGCAGGCGACGCGCGAGACGGCTGTAGACCATTTCCTGCTTGCTGTCGGCCAGGGAGATGCCGGCGCGCTGGTAGATCAGGCCCCGCACGCGCTCGAAGTCGGCGCGCGTGAAGTTGAATTCCTTGCCCGTCTCCTGCTTGTTGATATTGGTGGGCGGCACGTTATAACCTATGGATTGCTGTCGTTCTGCGGACCGCGTGCGGTCCGGGTGTGTCCCTTGCGCCGCGCTGTGTGTCTTATGCCGCCAACCGGTCCATCAGGCCCATCTCGCTGGACGACATCAGCTTGTCGATGTCGATCAGGATGAGCATGCGTTCGTCGACGGTGCCGAGGCCGGTCAGGTAGTCGGAATTGAAGGCGGAGCCCATCTCCGGCGCCGGCTTGATCTGGTCCGGCGTGAGCGTGGTCACGTCCGACACGCTGTCCACGACCATGCCCATGATGCGGCCGCCGATGTTCAGGATGATCACGACGGTGAACTGGTCGTAGGTCGGCGTGCCCAGGTTGAACTTGATACGCATGTCGACCACCGGAATGATGATGCCGCGCAGGTTGATCACGCCCTTGATGAACTCGGGGGCGTTGGCGATGCGGGTCACGGCTTCGTAGCCGCGGATCTCCTGCACCTTCAGGATGTCGATGCCGTATTCCTCGGAGCCGAGGGTGAAGGCCAGGTATTCGCTGCCGTTGCCGTCGTGGGCATCGTTCGGCTTGTTCGTCGGTTGAGTGGACATGTCGGTTCCTTATCGGAGCAAAAGTAAGGGTTAAATCAGGAGATGACGGATTCGTCGGACAACTGGCGCGACGAGCGCAGCAGCGCGCCCACGTCCAGGATCAGCGCCACGCCGCCATCGCCGAGGATGGTGGCGCCGGAGATCCCGGCGACCTTGCGGTAGTTCGCTTCCAGGTTCTTCACGACGACCTGCTGCTGGCCGACCAGTTCGTCGACGAACAGCGCGGCCTTGCGCCCTTCCGCCTCGAGGATCACGAGGATGCCTTCGCACGGGTCGGTGATGCGCGGCTCGATGTTGAACATCTGGTACAGCGGGATCAGCGGCAGGTATTCGCCGCGCACCTTCACCACGCGGCCCTGGCCGTGGATCTCCTTGACGTCGGCGCGCGCCGGCTGCAGGGACTCCACGACGAAGCCCAGCGGCAGGATGTAGATCTCGTCGCCGCTGCGGATCGACATGCCGTCCAGGATCGCGAGCGTCAGCGGCAGCGAGATCAGGATCGTCGTGCCGAAGCCCCGCGCCGAGCGGATGTCGATGGTACCGCCCAGCGCCTGGATGTTGCGCTTGACGACGTCCATGCCGACGCCGCGGCCCGACACGTCGGTGACGATTTCCGCCGTCGAGAAGCCGGGCGCGAAGATCAGTTGCCAGACGTCGGCGTCGCTCATGTTGTCCGACACCGGCAGGCCATTCTGCCTGGCCTTGGCCAGGATGCGTTCGCGATTCAGGCCGCCGCCGTCGTCCGCGACTTCGATCACGATGTTGCCGCCCTGGTGAGCGGCGGACAGGAACAGGCGTCCCGACTCCGACTTGCCGGCGGCCATGCGCGCGGCGGGCAGCTCGATGCCGTGGTCGATCGAGTTGCGCACCAGGTGCGTGAGCGGATCGACGATGCGTTCGATCAGGCCCTTGTCCAGTTCCGTCGCGGCGCCGTTGGTGATGAAGTCGACTTTCTTGCCCAGCTTGCCGGCCAGGTCGCGCACCATGCGCGGGAAGCGCGAGAACACGAAGTCCATCGGCATCATGCGGATCGACATGACGGCTTCCTGCAGGTCGCGCGTATTGCGCGTCAGCTGCGACACGGACGCCAGCAGGCGCTGGTGCACCATCGGGTCGAGCCCGTCGCTGCGCTGCTCGATCATGGCCTGCGTGATCACCAGTTCGCCGACGAGGTTGATCAGCTGGTCGACCTTTTCGATCGACACGCGGATCGACGACGATTCGGAGCCCTGCACGTGGCTGCCCTCGGCAGCCTTCTTGGCGGCTTTCTTTTCGGCCGCCACTTCGGTGATTTCGAGCGGTTCCGGCTTCGCGGGCACGGGCAGCGGCGCCTCGGCCACGATGCCCGCTTCGCGGCGGATCTGCTCGATCGGCTGGAAGAATCCATAGCCGAGTTCGTCCTCGGACGGCTCGTTCGTGGTGGCGTCCACCGCATCGGTCGGGTCGAAGAAACCGTAGCCCTGCTCGTCCTCGATGCGGGCGCGTTCTGCCGCCTCGCGCGCGCGCTGCTCGGGCGTGAGCGGGGGCGCCTCGAAGATCCTGAGGTCGTTCGGGTCGAGCACGAAGGAGCAGATGGCGATGATGTCGTCCAGGCTCTCGTGCGTCATGATGATCAGCGCCGTGCGTCCAGCTGCGAGCGGCACGACGGACACGCGGCCCAGCAGGCCGAGTTCGTCCACGAGCGCGTCGACGTCGCGCTTGGCGAGGTCGGGCAGCTCGATCTTGTAGCGGTGGGCGCCATCGGCGACCTGCTGCTTCTGTTCCGCGTGCAGGAACGACGGCACGGTCGGCTGGTGCGTCGGCACGATCACGCCTTCGGACAGGTCGTGCAGCATCATGCGCACGTTGGCGACCGCTTCCTGGTCGACGTCCGCGCCATTGCGGTGGCCGTCGAGCTGCATCTTGAGGATGTCCTTGGCGGCCAGGAAGGCGTCCACGTGCTGGCTGGTGAGCGCCATCTCGCCCTTGCGGATGCGGTCCAGCAGGGACTCGAGCACGTGCGTCACTTCGCTCATGTCCGTCAGGCCGAAGGTCGATGCCCCGCCCTTGATCGAATGGGCGGTGCGGAAGATCGCGTTCAGGTCTTCCGGGTCCGGCGAATCGATATCGACGGCCAGCAGCAGACGCTCCTTCTCGGCGAGCAGCTCTTCCGCCTCGTCGAAAAAGACCTTGTAAAACTGGCTGATGTCGATGGTCATGTCAAATTTCCGTCTGGTGCGATCGGCGTGAAACGATCAGCCGATGACTTTCTTGACCACCTCGATCAGGCGCTGCGGGTCGAACGGCTTGACCAGCCAGCCGTTGGCGCCGGCCGCGCGGCCTTTCGTCTTCATGTCTTCGGACGACTCGGTCGTGAGCATGAGGATCGGCGTCTTCTGGTAGCCCGGCAGGCCGCGCAGCGACTTGATGAGGGTGAGCCCGTCCATCTTCGGCATGTTCTGGTCGGTCAGGACCAGGTCGACGGTCTGAAGCTTCGCCTTTTCCAGGCCATCCTGTCCGTCGACGGCTTCCACCACCTGGTAGCCCGCGGCCTTCAGGCTGAAAGCCACCATCTGGCGCAGGGAACTGGAATCGTCGACTGCGAGAATAGTTTTTGCCATCTTTATGCTCCTGCTGTTGGGGTCAGAGACCGGTTTTTCTTTTGGGGCTCTGACCCCGGTTTCAATCCGCGCCAGTCGCCCGGCCTTTTATTTATAGTCAGATGGGGTCAGAGCCCAACCCGGACACCGGGCTCTGACCCCATGGTTAAAATAATTCCACGTCGCCGCTTTCGAGATGCCGCTGCTCCACCGACTTGCGCAGCATACTCCGCAGCTCGAGCGACTGGATCGCCAGCGCCATGCTGACCTTGCCCAGACGCTCGACGATCTCGTCGCCGTCGCTCTCCGGCAGGATCTCGTCGCCATGCTCGGACAACGTCGTCAGGAACTCGCGCAGGCCGGTCACGCGGCGCAACGTGCGGTCCAGCAGCTGGCTCGTCATGTCCTGGAACTGCATGCTCGTCACGGCCGCGTTCACGTGGCCGGCGATCTCGCCCGACATGCCCGTCAGGCATGCGCTTTCCTCGGCCGTGGGCGCCTGGCCCGCCAGCAGGCGGTTGATCGCCTCCTGGCGCGAGTCGACCACGTGGTGGATCGCCATGAAACTGCTCGTCAGCTTCTCGACGGCTTCCTCCAGCAACAGCGTCGTCTGCACGAGGTCGGTCTCGACTTCGGACAGGTGGCGCCGGCCATGGTCGGAGACACCCGACAGGAGGCGCTTGACGTGTGACCCGAGAATCTTTTTTCTTGTCGTCATAAAATCCTCCAGAACTCCCCGCCCGTTATTTCTTTCCGGCCGGCGCTGCCGCCGGCTGTGCCAGACCGCCACCTTTTTCGACGGGTGCCGCCACCCCGGCACCCGTCGCTTCAGCCACGGCTTTCACCGCCGCGTCGGCGCTTTCGCCAGGCACGTCCAGCGGCGTACCGTCGTGCAGCACGGCGTTCTCGGTACGCTTGTTCATCACGAGAATGCTGATGCGGCGGTTGATCGGGTTGAACGGATCCGCGCGGTCGAGGTGGACGGCCGAGCCGAGACCCACCACGCGCAGGATCTTGGCGTCGGACAGGCCTCCATGCACCAGTTCGCGTCGCGAAGCGTTGGCGCGGTCGGCCGACAATTCCCAGTTCGTATACCCTTCGGCCGTCGAATACGGCGTGGAATCCGTGTGCCCCGACAGGCCGATGCGGTTCGGCACGTCGTTCAGCACGAGACCAAGCACATCGAGGATGTCGCGGGTGTACGGTTGCAATTGCGCGCTCGCCGAGGCGAACATGGGGCGGTTCTTTTCGTCGACGATCTGGATGCGCAGGCCTTCGCTCGTCACGTCGAGCAGCAGCTGGTTCTTGTATTTGCGCAGCAGCGGATTGGCGTCGATCGTCTGCTGGATACGTTGCTTGAGCTCTTCCAGGCGCGCCGCCTCCTGCTTCTCGAGGGCTTCGCGCGCGGACTTCAGGTCCATCGATTTCTTGTTGGGCTCGATGTCGCCGTTCTTGACCTGGCCGTTGCGGCGCGTCAGGTCCTTGCCGCCGCCCTGCAGGATCGAATTGCTGTTACCGGAGCCGGAGCCGGAGCCGCCCTGCATGGCGACCTTCAACGGCGTCTTGAAGTAATTGGCGATGCCTTCCATGTCGCCCTTGGTCGTCGAGCCCAGCAGCCACATGAGCAGGAAGAATGCCATCATCGCCGTCACGAAGTCGGCGTACGCGATCTTCCAGGCGCCGCCATGGTGACCATGGCCGCCCTTCTTGACGCGCTTGACGATGATCGGCTTCTGGCCTTCGTCAGCCATGCCGCACTCCCGCGCCGATGTGGTTAGCTCGCACCATTACTTGCTCTTGGCCTTCTTGATGTGGTCCTCGAGTTCGGCGAACGTCGGGCGCTCGGTCGAGTACAGCACCTTGCGGCCGAATTCGACGGCCAGCGCCGGCGCATAACCGTTCAGGCTCGCCAGCAGCGTCACCTTCACGGTCTGGAACATCTTGCTCGACTCTTCCAGCTTCTGCTCGAGCAGGCTGGCCAGCGGTCCCACGAAGCCATAGGCCAGCAGGATGCCGAGGAATGTACCGACCAGCGCGTGCGCGATCAGCATGCCCAGCTCGGCCGGCGGCAGGCCCACGGATTCCATCGTGTGCACCACGCCCATCACGGCCGCCACGATACCGAACGCCGGCAGGCCGTCGCCCAGCTTCGCGATACATTGCGCCGGGACCGCACCTTCATGATGGTGGGTCTCGATCTCGTTGTCCATCAGGTTCTCGATCTGGAACGCGTCCATGTTGCCCGAAACCATCAATCGCAGGTAATCGGTGATGAATTCGATAATGTGGTGGTCCGCCAGCACCAGCGGGTACTTCGAGAACACGGGGCTCTGCTCGGGGCTCTCGATGTCGCCTTCGATCGACATCAGGCCTTCCTTGCGCACTTTCGACAACACGTCGAACAGCAGCGACATCAGCTCCATGTACATCTCGCGCGTGTACTTGGACCCCTTGAACAGCGTGGGCAGTGCGCCCAGTGTCGCCTTCACCGCCTTGGGCGTGTTACCGACGAAGAACGCACCGGCAGCCGCGCCGCCGATCATCAGCAGTTCGAGCGGCTGGAACAATGCTGCCAGGTGACCGCCGGCCATGGCAAAGCCGCCGAAGACGCATGCGCAGACGATTACGTAACCAACAATGACAAACACGGGACTCCCGATGCGTGATTCCGGGGTTCGCCCGGATTGGATCCAAGTTGATGAATCCAAAGAGAAATATTTACGTAGGGAACTAGATTAGCTTGAGAATGGCCCACGGGCAAGTAAAAGTGCCCGGACGACCGTCAAAATTGCCAAAGAAAGAGAATTTTCTTACTGTTAGTCGTCACAATGCGACGGTCGGGCATTCTTCCGGGAATGTCGAATTCGTAACTTAACAGGATGCTACCGGGCCGCATTTCGCTCTCCGCCTTGCGCCACAGTCCCGCCATCGCCGCCGGCGACAGATAGGCGAACACGACATCGTAGTGACCAAAATTCACCGTTTCGTAGTCGGCGCGCAGGAAGCGCGCGCGGCTGCCCGACAGTTTCCCGCGCAGGCGGCTGACGAACCACGGCAGCGGCGCCAATTCGATGCCGTCCACCTGAGAATCGGGACGGCGCCGCGCCAGATCGAGCACGAGACCACCGAGGCCGCTGCCCACGTCCGCGATCGCGAGCGGGCGGTCCGCGGGCAGCACACCGGCGACGGCATCCCGGGCAGCACGCCCGGACGGGTAGTACGGCACCTGCGTGCGGAACGTCGACCAATATATTAGAAGGAACAGCACGAACAGCACGAGGAACACGCCCGGCGGCAGCTCGAAGCCGCGCGCCAGCAGCACGCCGGTGGGGAACACGAGTTCGATGGCCCGCCACCAGATGGCGAGCCGGAAGCCCCAGGCCAGCAGTGCGGCAAAGGCGCCCTGGATGAGGGCGACACACTCCCACGATATGGGCAACCGCGCGGGTACGCCCGCACGGGCGAGCAGCCAGACGGCGATCAGGGTGAGAGGGAAAGCGCCGGCCTGGGCCAGCAGCGCGCGGACGGACGGCGCCGCGAACGCGCGGCGCGAGGCAGGCTGGGTCATCGACCTGGAGGGAAAACCGCTCAGGCGGCGGCGAGTGCGGCGGCGTCCTTGGCCTTGCGGGTCTTGCCGGCGCGCGAAGGCATGTGGCACAGGCCGCACTGGTAATCGTTGTTCAGGTCGAGGGCGTTGACGACGTATTTACCCTGGCATTTGGAGCACGGTGCCAGTTGGAGCATATTGCCCTGGAAGAAGCGCACGAGAGTCCAGGCGCGGGTCAGCGACAGCAGCGGCTCTTCGCCCGCGGCCGGCGGCATTTGTTCCAGGTACAGCTTGTAGGCTTTCATCACGGCCTCGATGCCCGTGGCACCCGCATACTCGACCAGGAATTTATAGATGTTGATGTACAGCGAAGCGTGGATATTCGGTTGCCACGTCAGGAACCAGTCGGTCGAGAACGGCAGCATGCCCTTCGGTGGCGACATGCCCTTCAGTTCCTTGTACAGCTTGATCAGGCGCTCGCGCGACAGGGAGACTTCGCTTTCCAGCAGTTGGAGGCGTGCACCGAGCTGGATCAGTTCGATGGCCAGCTGGATTTCCTGGGCTTCCGAGACGACGCTTTTCTTGGTCATGCTGTTCTCCGTGACTTCGATTCTGATGTATTGCTGCTGGCTGAAACCGGGGTCAGAGCCCTGAAATGGGCAATTGAACCCGGGTCAGAGCCCTAACTGAAAAACCGGGCTCTGACCCTATGCGATTTCTTCTGCGGGCTGGCCAGCCATCAGGATGGCGGCGTGCGACTGGGCGAGGGCGCGGTCCTTGCTGTGGCTCGTCAGCATGCCGAGGATCGCGGCGTCGTCGAAGCGGAAGCGGGCCAGCATCATGTTGCCGCCGGCGAGTTTCAGGATCTGGGCGTTGCTCATGCCTTCGATCAGGTCGGCGATGTCGGCCGAGATGCCAAGACGGAAGATTGCGGTGACCTTGTCTGCGCGAATCATCTGCTGTGCCAGCATCAGGTAGCTCAGGTTCGCATCACGAATTTCAGCCATCATGTCGTTCGCAGTCATTTCCATCTCTCCGTTTGATCTATCTGTGAGGCGTTGTGTGTTGCCGGTGAGATAGATTCTGACTGTGAGGAAACTTTTGGAGAATAGGAGACTGTCTGTATTTTTCGTCCGGCAAAGACGAGAGCGATCCGTAGGAGTTTGTCTGACAAACCCTGCCGAATCGTGGTGGCTCCCCTATGAAAAGGGGCCGGAAGAATGATGTGCAACCGGGGCGATTTCTGCCCTTCGACGTCGCCAACAACGTATTGCTGTGTTGGTTTACGTCAACGGTTTCGGGAACTTTAGGGTTTCTCAAAAAAAAATTTTTGTCCCTCAAGCAACCCTACTGACTCGTTATCGGACAGTTTTTGCCGAACTTTAGGGTTTCGACAAACTTTTTTTTCGATCCAATCCTGGTCATCTGAGACGGTTATCGTCAGCCTTCAGAGAAACTTTAGGGTCAGGACCAAAAAATTTTGAAATTTTTTTTCTGCGCCCGATTGATGTAAAACTGGCTACACTTCCCGCATGAACCCACCCACCTATGACATCGCCGCCGTCACCACGCGCGCGGCCTGCCTCGCGCTCGACGCCGCCGACCCGGCCGCGCCGCTGCGCGACCGTTTCGACCTGCCCGAGGGCGTCATCTACCTGGACGGCAATTCTCTGGGCGCCCGCCCGCGCGCCGCGCTCGACCGCACGCGCGACGTCGTCGCCCAGGAATGGGGCCAGGGATTGATCCGCAGCTGGAACACGGCCGGCTGGTTCGCCCTGCCCGGCCGCCTGGGCGACCGCCTCGCCCCGCTGATCGGCGCCACGGCCGGCGAAGTGGTCGTCACGGACACGACGTCGCTGAACCTGTTCAAGGCGCTGGCCGCCGCGCTGGCGATCCAGGCGGACCGCGACCCGGCCCGCAAGGTGCTCGTCACGGAACGCAGCAACTTCCCCACCGATATCTATATGGCGGACGGTCTCGCGCGCTGGCTGGACCGCGGCTACCGCATCCACCTCGTCGACTCGCCCGACGAACTGGAAGCGGCCGTCGACGCGGATTGCGCCGTGCTGATGCTCACGCACGTGAACTACCGCACGGGGCGCATGCACGACATGGCCGCGCTGACGCGCCACGCGCACGCCTGCGGCGCCCTCGTGCTGTGGGACCTCGCCCACTCGGCCGGCGCCGTGCCGGTGGACCTGAACGGGGCCGACGCCGACTTCGCGGTGGGCTGCACCTATAAATACCTGAACGGCGGCCCGGGCGCCCCGGCCTTCATCTGGGTGCCCAGGCGTCACCAGGCCGCGTTCCGCCATCCGCTCACGGGCTGGTGGAGCCACGCGGCGCCGTTCGCCATGGCGCACGGGTTCGAGGCCGCCGACGGCATCGGACGCGCGCTGTGCGGCACGCAGCCGGTCGTGTCGCTCGCGCTCGTCGAGTGCGGGCTGGAGATCTTCGAAGCCACCAGCATGGCCGCCCTGCGCGCCAAATCGCTGGCGCTGACGGACCTGTTCATCGCGCTGGCGGAAAGCCGCTGCGCCGCCCACCCGCTGGGCCTCGTCACGCCGCGCGAGCATGCCGCGCGCGGGAGCCAGGTGAGCTTCACGCATCCGCACGGGTATGCGGTGATGCAGGCGCTGATCGCGCGCGGCGTCATCGGCGACTACCGCGAGCCGGAAATCATGCGCTTCGGCTTCACGCCGCTGTACACCAGTTTCGCGGACGTCTGGGACGCCGTGGAGATACTGCGCGACATCCTCGACCGCGCCGACTACGACACCCGCGCCGAGCGCAGCGCCGTGACCTGAGGAGGCACCGTGGACACCAGTAAGGAAGACAAAGGAGACGCGCAGTGGCACGGCGCGAAGATGGATTTCAGCCGCAGCATGAGCTACGGCGACTACCTGGGCCTGGACCAGATCCTGTCGGCCCAGCACCCGCTGTCGCCGAACCACAACGAGATGCTGTTCATCGTCCAGCACCAGACGAGCGAGCTGTGGATCAAGCTGATGCTGCACGAGCTGCAGGCCGTGCGCGCCCACATTCGCGTGGACGACCTGCCGCCCGCTTTTAAAATGCTGGCGCGGGTGGCGCGCATCATGGACCAGCTGGTGCACGCCTGGGACGTGCTGGCCACGATGACGCCCCCGGAATACAGCGCGATCCGCCCCTACCTGGCGTCGTCCTCGGGCTTCCAGTCGTTCCAGTACCGCGAGCTGGAATTCATCCTCGGGAACAAGAATGCCGCCATGCTGGCCGTGCACAAGGCCTCGCCCGAGCACCACGCGCTGCTCGAGCGCGAACTGCACGCGCCGTCGATCTACGACGAAGCCGTGCGGCTGCTGGCCCGCACAGGCCTCGCCATCGCGCCAGGCCGGCTGGACGTCGACCCGACGCAGCCGACCGTCCACGACGACAGCGTGATGGCCGCGTGGCTCGAGGTCTACCGCGATCCGGAGCACCACTGGGCCCTGTACGAACTGGCCGAAAAGCTGGTGGACCTGGAGACGGCCTTCCGGTTCTGGCGCTTCCGCCACGTGTCGACGGTGGAGCGCATCATCGGCTTCAAGACCGGCACGGGCGGCACGGCGGGCGTGAGCTACCTGCGCAAGATGCTGGACGTCGTACTGTTCCCCGAGCTGTTCGCGCTGCGCACGGCGCTGTAGCGGCGCGCCATCGTACAATGGCCGGCAAGACCACACTGGAGCGAACATGAAGTGCGACATCCTGACCCTGGCCGGCCTGTGGAACTCGGGCCCGCAGCACTGGCAGACCCATTGGGAACGTAAATATCCCGCCTGGACACGGGTGCCGCATCGCGACTGGAACAACCCGGACCGCGACGAATGGGTGGCCGAACTGGATGCCGCCATCGCCGAGTGCGAGGGCCGGCCGATCCTCGTCGCGCACAGCCTCGCCTGCATGCTGGTGGCGCAATGGGCGCAGTCCGGATCGAAGCTCAAGATCGCCGGCGCCTTCCTCGTCGCGCCGAGCGACGTCGAAGCGGCGTCCTACCCGATCGATGCCAACGGCTTCAGGCCGATCCCGCTGGCAAAGCTGCCGTTCCCGTCCATCGTCGTCGCCAGCAGCAACGACGAATACGTGGCCCCGGACCGCGCGCGCATGTTCGCCCTGGCGTGGGGCAGCAAGCTGGTGGAGATCGGACCGGCGGGCCACATCAACGGCGGCAGCGGCTACGGTCCATGGCCGGAGGGCGAAGCGATGCTCGACGAATTCTGCCGCGACCTGAACCCGTAACGCCGGACGGCACGATGACCCCGGCGCGGGCCGGCGCGCTCGACGCGCGCTTCTCCCTCTACCTCGACCTCGCGCGCGCCTGCGCCGCGCTGGCCGTCGTGGTGGCGCACTTCGGCTATTTCCGCATCTTCGACGACGCCCAGATCGCCCGCATCCCCGACTTCGGGCGCGAGGCGGTCATCGCGTTCTTCGTGCTGTCCGGCTTCGTGATCGCGTACAGCGCCGAACACAAGAACCTGACGGCGCCGAGCTACGTCGTGGCGCGGGCGGCGCGCCTGTATTCCGTCGTGCTGCCCGTGCTGGCCCTGGCCTTCATCCTGGCGACGGTCGTGCAGGACGTGCTGCACGTGCCCATCGACGACTCGTACGAGCTGCGCCGCCCCTGGCTGTACGTGCCGTTCCACCTCGCCTTCCTGGGCGACGCATGGAGCTTCGTCGAGCGGCCGCCGTGGCTGATCCCGTACTGGTCGCTCGATTACGAAGCCTGGTATTACGTGCTGTTCGGCGTCTTCCATTTCACGAAGGGACGGCGCCGCTGGCTCGCCGCCGGTGCCGTGCTGGCGGTCGTCGGCCCGCGCCTGTGGCTGCTGCTGCCCGTGTGGCTGTCCGGCGTCGCGCTGTACCGCCTGCAGGGCCGGCTGACGTTCGGTCCCGCCCTCGCGCGCGCCGGCTGGATGCTGTCCGTCGTCCTGATCGGCCTGTGGGGCTGGTTCGACCCGGAACCCTACCTGCGCGACGTCGCCAACGGCCTGTGGCCCTTCGCCGGCATCCGCATGGGCAGCGCCGACCGCGTGCTGGCCGACTACGCCGTCATGCTGCTCGTGCTGCTGAATTTCGCCTGCGCGCGCCAGGCGCGGTTCGACGCCCTGCCGCGGCTGGCGCGCCCGATCCGCTTCGTGGCCGGACATACGTTCACGCTCTACCTGTCGCACGGAATCGTGATCGGGCTGTGGCAATCGCTGCTGCCGATCGAGCGCGGGGCGGCGCACGAGATCCTCGCGATCGGCACCGCGATCGCCGTCGTGGCGCTGGCGTTGAATCCCCTCACCGAAGCGCTGCAGCGGGTGCTGCGGCGGGCGATTGCTGCCGCCCTGTCGCTGGGTGCGCGCGGACTGGGTATGCGGGCCTGAATCCAGGTCGAAAAAAAAGCCGGGCAGTGCCCGGCTTCCATGATGATGCGCTTACTTGGCCGCCGTCGCCAGCAGCATCTCGTTCAGGCGCTTCACGAACGCCGCCGGATCCGTCAGGCTGCCGCCTTCGGCCAGCATGGCCTGGTCGAACAGGATGTGCGCCCAGTCGCCGAAACGCGGGCTCGCGGCGTCCTCGTACTTCAGGCGCGTGACGAGCGGATGGTTCGGGTTGATCTCGAGGATCGGCTTCGACTCCGGCGCATCCTGGCCGGCCGCCTTCAGCATGCGCACGAGGTTCGCGGACAGTTCGTGTTCGTCCGCCACGAGGCAGGCCGGCGAATCCGTCAGGCGGAACGTGACGCGCACGTCCTTGGCCTTGTCGGCCAGCGCCCCCTTCATCTTCTCGACGAGATCCTTGTACTGCGTCTCGGTCTCTTCGTGCTCCTTCTTCTCGGCCTCGTCCTCGAGCTTGCCCAGGTCCAGGCCGCCCTTCGCGACCGACACCAGTTCCTTGCCGTCGAAGTCGTTCAGGAACGACAGCATCCACTCGTCCACGCGGTCGGTCAGCAGCAGCACTTCGACGCCCTTCTTGCGGAAGATCTCCAGGTGCGGGCTGTTCTTCGCGGCGTTGTAGTTATCCGCCGTGACGTAGTAAATCTTGTCCTGGCCTTCCTTCATGCGGCCGATGTAGTCGGCGAACGACACGGTCTGGTCCGGGGAATCCGTCTGCGTCGACGCGAAGCGCAGCAGCTTGGCGATGCGGTCCTTGTTGGTGGCATCCTCGCCGATGCCTTCCTTCAGCACCTGGCCGAATTCCTTCCAGAAGGTCGCGTACTTGTCCTTGCCTTCCTGCTCGTCGCTGTTGGCCATCTCTTCCAGCATGCCCAGCACGCGCTTGGTCGAGCCTTCGCGGATCACGCGCACGTCGCGCGATTCCTGCAGGATCTCGCGCGAGACGTTCAGCGGCAGGTCGTTCGAATCGATCACGCCCTTCACGAAGCGCAGGTAGACCGGCATCAGCTGTTCGGCGTCGTCCATGATGAAGACGCGCTTCACGTACAGCTTGATGCCGCCGCGCTTGTTGCGGTCCCACAGGTCGAACGGGGCGTGGCCCGGCACGTACAGCAGCTGCGTATATTCGCTGCGGCCTTCGACGCGGTTGTGCGTGTAGGCGAGCGGCGGCTGGAAGTCGTGCGAGACGTGTTTATAAAACTCTTCGTACTGCTCTTTGGTGATGTCCGACTTCGAGCGGGCCCACAGCGCGGACGCCTGGTTGACGGTCTCGAATTCGTCCTTGACGACGGTTTCCTTCTTCTCCTCGTCCCACTCTTCCTTCTTCATCTCGATCGGGAGCGAGATGTGGTCGGAGTACTTGCGGATGATGGACTTCAGCTTCCACGACGACAGCAGCTCTTCCTCGCCTTCGCGCAGGTGCAGGACGATGTCGGTGCCGCGGCTGGTCTTCTCGACCTGCTCGACGGTGTAGTCGCCCTCGCCCGTCGATTCCCAACGGACGCCGTCCGCCGCGTCGGCGCCCGCGCGGCGGGTCTCGACGGTGACGCGGTCGGCCACGATGAAGGCCGAGTAGAAGCCCACGCCGAACTGGCCGATCAGCGCGGCGTCGGCCTGCTGGTCGCCCGACAGCCTGCTGAAGAATTCCTTCGTGCCCGACTTGGCGATCGTGCCCAGGTGCGAGATCACTTCGTCGCGGCTCATGCCGATGCCGTTGTCGGAAATGGTGACGGTCTTCGCATCCTTGTCGAACAGGACCTTGATCTTCAGTTCATGGTCGTTGCCGTACAGGCTGTCGTTGTTGATGGCCTCGAAACGCAGCTTGTCGGCCGCGTCGGACGCATTGGAAATCAGTTCTCGAAGGAAAATCTCCTTGTTCGAATACAAGGAGTGGATCATCAGTTGCAGCAGCTGTTTGACTTCTGCTTGGAACCCAAGGGTTTCTTTTTCGGCGACAGCCATCTTTTATATCCTCGTGACTAACAGGGTTGGACAGACCGGTTCGATATTGGGATACCAACAGGGATTTCAAGAGCTATTTTTTCCGAATCGCATTTCTTATACATACACTAAGATTCTCGACTTTTTGACCGAGTCGGCATAACGTTGCGGTCGGCCGAAATTTTTTTGCGCGGGCGTGTCGAAACCGTGGAAGCCCGATCGTCGTACGGATGGCGGCACCCACAACCACTCACGAAGGAGAAACATCATGACCCAGCAAGTGCGTCCCATCCCCGAAGGCTTCCACACGATCACCCCGCACCTCGTCTGCAGCGGCGCGGCCGACGCGCTGACGTTCTACGCGCAGGCCTTCGGCGCCGTCGAAATGAGCCGCATGCCCGGCCCGGACGGCAAGATCATGCATGCCCAGATGCGCATCGGCGACTCGATCTTCATGCTGGCCGACGACTTCCCCGACTACGGTTGCGTCGGCCCGCTGGCCCTGAAGAACACGCCCGTCTACATCCACCTGTACGTGGAAGACGTCGACGCCGCCTACGCCCGCGCCATCGACGCGGGCGGCAAGCCGATCATGCAGGTCGCCGACATGTTCTGGGGCGACCGCTACGGCCAGCTCGAGGACCCGTTCGGCCACCGCTGGTCGATCGCCACCCACAAGCGCGACATGACGCCCGAGCAGATCCGGGAAGAAATGCAGCAATCGATGGGCCAGGGCTGCGAAGGAGCACAGCAATGAAATTCATGGTGATCGTGAAGGCCAGCGCGGCCTCGGAAGCCGGCATCATGCCGAGCGAAAAACTGTTTACGGACATGGGCAATTTCAACGAGGAACTCGTCAAGGCCGGCGTCATGCTGGCCGGCGAGGGCCTGATGCCCAGTGCCAAAGGCGCCCGCATCCGGTTCAATGGGAACCAGCGCACCGTGATCGACGGTCCGTTCACGGAAACGAAGGAACTCGTGGCCGGTTTCTGGCTGATCGAGGTGGGTTCGAAGGAAGAAGCCATCGAGTGGTTCAAGCGCTGCCCGAATCCGCACGAAGGTGTCGAGAGCGAGATCGAAATCCGCCAGATCTTCGGCCCCGACGACTTCGGCACGGACCTCCCGGCCGACGTGCGCGAACAGGAAGACCGCCTGCGCGAACAAATGGCGGCACGCTAAGGAGACCACCATGCAGTTCATGCTCATCCGTACCGACAACGGCACGCGCGCCGCGGCCGCCGACCCGCAGGCCGTGCTGGACGACCTGCTGCGCCGCCTGCCGGGCGGCCAGGCGGCGACCGCCGACGGTCCGCGCGCCCCCGCGCTCGCGCTGGCCTTCGCGCCGGACGCCGACGCGCGGCGCCTGAAACTGTGGCCCGGCGGCGAAGCCGTGACCTCCGGCCCCTTCCCGGCCGGCGAGCGCCTGCCGGCCGGTTTCGCCGTGTTCGAGGCGCCGTCGCGCGCCGCGGCGCTGGCATGGCTGCAGGCCAATGGCGTGGTCTCCGCCAAGGACGACGTCACGGTGGAATTGCGCGAGACGGGTTGCCCCGGCGGCTGCGCGGGCATCCCGCCCGGCGCGGCCGGCGACGACACGTGCTACGCGATCCTGCTGCGCTCCGACGCCGGCACCGAGCGCGACGCCATCCCGCTGCAGGAAAAGCTGGACCGGCTGAACGCCTTCAACGCCATCCACGCGGCGGCCGGCACGCTGCTGGCCGGCGACGGCCTGAAATCCACGGCGCGCGGCGCCCGCGTGCGCGTCGCGAACGGCGGCGCCAGCATCATCGACGGCCCGTTCGCGGAAGCCAAGGAACTGATCGCCGGCTTCTGGATGATCCGCGCACCGTCGATCGATGCCGCGCTGGACTGGGCGCGCACGCTGCCCTATCCGACGGGGCCGGAAGTCGAGGTCGAGGTCCGGCCGGTGGCGCTGATCGCGCCGCTCGGCAAGCGCGCGCCAGCGGACGAGACCACGGCCCGGCTGCGCGAGGATGCCAGCGTGCGCGCCGAACAGCTCGACGCCGCCCTGCGCGCCGAGCTGGCGCCGCAACCGGCCTGGGACCGTCCGTGACATGACGCGCGGCGCCGACACGGGCAAGATCGTCGAGGCCGTCTGGCGCATGGAGTCGGCGCGCATCGTCGGCGCGCTGACCCGCATGCTGCGCGACCTCGGCCGGGCCGAGGAACTCGCCCAGGACGCGCTGCTGGAAGCGCTGGAGCGCTGGCCGGCGGACGGCGTGCCGGACCGGCCCGGCGCCTGGCTGATGCAGGTGGCCAAGCGGCGCGCCCTCGACCACCTGCGCCACCACGCCATGCACGCCAGCAAGGAAGGCGAGCTGAGCTGGGAGATGGACAACCTGCTCGCGGACGGCGGCAGTTTCCGCGACCCGGCCGAGCTGGCCGCGCTGACGCAGGAGACCGCGGGCGAGATCGACGACGACGTGCTGCGCCTGATCTTCGTCTGCTGCCACCCCGTGCTGTCGGCCGAGGCGCGCGCGGCGCTGGCGCTGAAACTGCTGGGCGGTCTCGCCACCGGAGAAATCGCCCGCGCCTTCCTCGTGCCGGAAGCGACGGTCGCCCAGCGCATCGTACGCGCCAAGCGCACGCTGGCGGAAGCGCGCGTGCCGTTCGAAGTGCCGCGCGACGACGAACTCAAGCCGCGCCTCGCGTCCGTGCTGCAGGTGATCTACCTGATCTACAACGAAGGCTATTCCGCGAGCGCGGGGAACGAATGGCTGCGGCCGACACTGTGCCGCGAGGCGCTGCGCGTGGGCCGCGTGCTGGCGGAACTGATGCCCGACGAGGGCGAAGTCCACGGCCTCGTCGCGCTGATGGAAATCCAGTCCTCGCGCGAGCGCGCCCGCACGGGCCCGGACGGCGCGCCGATCCTGCTGATGGACCAGGACCGTTCGCGCTGGGACCGGCTGCTGATCGGCCGCGGCCTGGCCGCGCTCGACCGCGCGGGCCGCCTCGGCGCGCTCGGCCCCTACGCGCTGCAGGCGGCCATCGCCGCCTGCCACGCGCGCGCGCTCACGCCCGACGCGACCGACTGGGCCCGCATCGCCGCGCTGTACGACGCGCTGTCCCAGCTGACGCCGTCGCCCGTCGTGGAACTGAACCGCGCCGTCGCGCTGGGCATGGCCTATGGCCCCGACGCGGGCCTGGCCCTCGCCGACGCGCTGCTCGACGTGCCTGCGCTCCGCATGTACCACCTGCTGCCGAGCGTGCGCGGCGACCTGCTGGCGAAACTGGGCCGGCATGCGGAAGCGAAAGCGGAGTTCGAACGGGCTGCCAGCCTCACGCAGAACGAGCGCGAGCAGGCGCTGCTGCTGGAGCGGGCACGGTCGAGGGCGCTACTGGAAAGATAGACCCGTGGGCAAGATCGATCTCAAGAAAGACCTCAAGCATCTGTACCAGCCGTCCGCGCGCGACGTCGTGCAGGTGGACGTCCCCGCAATCCGCTACCTGATGATCGACGGCGCGGGCGATCCGAACACGTCGCCGCACTATGCGCGGGCCGTGGAAGCGCAGTTCTCCGTGTCCTATACGGCCAAGTTCATGGTCAAGAAGGGACCGGCGGGCATCGACTACGCGGTGATGCCGCTGGAGGGCCTGTGGTGGTCGGACGACATGGCGTCGTTCGTCGCCAACGACCGGACGAAGTGGCAATGGACGATGATGATCCACCAGCCGGCGTTCGTCGACGAGTCGCTGCTGCGCGACGCGATGGCGGAAGTGAAGCGCAAGAAGGGACTGGACACCGTCGACGCGCTGCGGATCGAACGTTTTACGGAGGGACCGTGCGCCCAGATCCTGCACGTCGGCCCGTTCACCGCAGAAGGTCCGACGATCCAGCGGGTGCACGATTTCATCGAGGCGCGCGGCCGCCTCGCCGGCAAGCACCACGAAATCTACCTGAGCGACATCCGCCGCGCCGATCCGGCCCGGTGGAAGACGGTCATTCGCCAGCCGATGGCGTAGCGGACAGGAATGGCGCCAGCGCCTGCCCGGCAGCGGCCGGATTGACGGCGCGTGCCTGCAGCGCATGCATGGCGGCGGCGACGTCGGCCTGGCGGCCGCCGTCGTGCAACAGCGCCTGGTTGTCGGCCATGGCGCGCAGCAGCTGGGTGGTGAGGCGGTCCAGCTCTGGACGGATGGTCTTGCCGAGATCGGGCGCGTCGTCGAAGCGGCCCGCGCCCTCCGCATGCCAGCGCTCGTACAGCGCGCGCTGCACCGTCTTGGAGGCGTCGATCTGCGCGCGGAACACGGTGCGTATCCATGCCTCCGGCAGGCCCAGCGCGCTTCCCTGGCGCACTGCCGCGGCGATGACTTGTTCTTCGCGCGGCAGGTCTTCGATGGCGGCCTGCGTATTCCACTTGGCCCGCGCCACATCCCGCGCCAGCAGCAGGCGCTGGTCGATGGCCTGGCGCAGCGGCTCCAGCCCCCAGGGGAACGCCAGCCATCGATCCAGGCGGCGCGGCACGTCGCCATTGTCGATGCGCTGCTGCAGCCAGCGGTCGACGTACGTCTTCAGCGCCGCATCGCGCGGCAGCAGGATGGCCTTCTGCGCCATGTCGAACGGCGCCTCCGGATGCACCGCGCACAGCTGCGGATGCAGGCGCTGCTGCAAACGGGTTTCGATGGCGTCGGTGATCATGAGGTCGGCCGCACCGCTGACGATCTGGCCGAAGATGGTCACATTGTCCGGGTACACGGTCAGCCGGGCGTGCGGCGCCCGGGCGCGCGCGAAGCGCTCGTTGGTGCCGCCCGGATTGACGATCAGCCGCACCTCCGGCCGGTCGATCTGCGCCAGCGTCTGGAAGCGGGCGGCGTTCTCGCAGCGCGTGATCGGGGTCTTGCCATCGTGCAGATAGGGCACCGAGAATAGCGCCTGCCGTCGACGCTCGGCCGTCACCGAGACGCCGCTCAGTGCGAGGTCGAACTTGTCCGTCCTCAGGTCGGCCATCAGCGTCGGCCAGGTGGTCGGCACCAGTTCCAGCCGCACGCCGAGCGAGCGCGCCAGTTCGCCCGCCAGCTCCACATCCATGCCGATGAACCCGCCGCCGGCCTGCCGGTAGCTGAAGGGCTTGTAGTCGCCCGTACTGCCCACGCGCAGCACGCCGCGCGCGGCGATGTCGTCCAGTCGGCCGGCCTGCGCCGGCGTCAGTGCAGCTGCCAGCAGGACGGCTATCCAGGCTCCATGAATCGTTGCGGCGCGCATGCTGTTCCTTTGTCTGTCCGTAGCGGACCGCGCAGCGTAGGACAAGAGAATATGCCTGTCAAGCCGGGCCAAGTACCGCCGCGAGCCCGTCGAAGACGAACGCCGTGAACACCCGGATCCGCTGCACGCGCCTCAGGTCGGGATGCGTGAGTATCCACACGTCCGTGTCCAGCGCCGGATCGGGATCGGCCAGCCGGACGAGCCCCGGCCGCGCATCCGCCAGCAAACACAGCAGCATGCCGGCACCCAGGCCGGCCTCGACGGCCGCCGCCATGCCCAGCAGCGTATCCACGCTGGCGGCGATTTTGTCCGCCGGCACGTGCTCGCGCAGCCAGCGGGCCTGGCGCAGGTGCGCGAGGCTGTCGTCGGGCGCGATCCACTCGTGGTCTCCGCGCGGCCGCTGCGCCAGATACGCCGTCGACGCGTACGGCGCCGTGCGCAGGGTGCCGGCCTTGCGGCCGACGAGGTTGTCGGGCGGCATGTTCGACGGCCGGATGGCGACGTCCGCATCGCGCTTCGACAGATTCAGGAAGCTGTTGTTGACCGTGATCTGCAACTGGATGCCGGGGTAGCGCGCGCGAAAATCCGCCAGCACCGGCAGCAGCACGGCCATCAGGGTATCGGTCGTCGTGATGCGGATCGTGCCCTGCAGTGCCGCATCCTGCCCGGCCAGCTTCCGCTCGATGTCCTGCATGCCCTCGCCGATCGGGGTCAGCAGCGCCTGTAATTCCTCGCCGCTGGCCGTCAGCACGTAGCCGGTCTGGAAGCGCTCGAACAGGCGGACGTCGAGCGCGGTCTCCAATTTGTCCAGCCGGCGCAGTACCGTCGAGTGGCTCTGCCCGAACCGGCGCGCGGCGGCCGAGACGGAGCCGCCGCCCGCCACCGCCAGGAAGTATTGATAGTCGTCCCAGTCCATGGATATGCAAAAACAGACAAGCAATGTCTGAATAAATCGAATGTTCATCCATTTTTGCACAAGCTACGCTCTCCCTGTCCATCACAGGAGGAAAACATGTACACCGCTTATGTCGCCGACACCCCGAACGGCAGGAAACTCATCATTGCGCTGGAAGAACTCGGCCTGGACTACCGGGTCCGCCACGTCGACCTGGGCGCGGGCGAGCAGTTCGCGCCCGCGTTCTTGAAAATCAGCCCCAACAACAAGATCCCCGCGCTCGTCGACGACCACACCGGCCAGGGCATGTTCGAATCGTGCGCGATCCTGGCCCACCTCGGCCGCGCCACGGGCAGGTTGATCCCCGACGAGGATGTCGTGCTGCAATGGCTGTTCCTGCAGGCGGCCAGCGTCGGGCCGATGCTGGGCCAGCTGTGGTGGTTCAGGCACGCGGCCCCGGAACGCAACGCGATGGCGCTGGACCGCTACACGCGCGAAACGCAGCGGCTCTACGGCGTGATCGAGCGCCGCCTCGCCGTCTCGGCCTGGATCGCGGGCGACGCGTACACGATGGCGGACATCGCGTTCTACCCGTGGCTGGCCACCTATGACGAGCTGGGCATCGCCCCACGCGACTATCCGCACGTGGACGCCTGGCTGCGCAGGATCGACGAGCGCCCGGCCGTCGCGCGGGCCCGGATCAAGATGCGGCAGGCCTGACATGGCCGCATGGGCGCAACTCTTCGCGGCCGGGGTGCTGGAAGTCGCGATGGCCTTCGCGCTGAAGGCATCGGCGGGCGCCACCCGCCCCGTTCCCTCGCTCGTGGCGGTGCTCGCCGCGCTGGGCAGCATCTGGCTGCTCGCTGGTGCCGTACGCACGCTGCCGCTCGGGATCGCGTATGCGGTGTGGACGGGCATCGGCGCCCTCGGCGTCAGCCTCGTCGGTGTCGCCATCTTCGCCGAGACGCTGTCGCCGGCGCGGATGCTGTGCATGGCGGTCGTCTTCGGCGGGATCGCCGGTCTCAAATTCCTGGAGCAATCATGAATACGATTTATATTGTTATCGCCTTCCTGGCAGGCTGCGGCCTGCCGTTGCAGGCGGCGGCCAACGCCCGCCTGGGCAAGGCCGTCGCGAGCCCGTTCGCCGCCGCGACCCTGCAACTGTTCGTCGCCACCGTCCTGCTGTTCATTGCCGTCGCGGCCGGCGGCGCCCTGCCCGCGCTGGGCCGGCTGGGGCAGGCCCACTGGTGGCAGCTGCTGGGCGGCCTCGCCAGCGCCATGTTTGTCGTCGCGGGGATCGTGTTCATCCCCCGCATCGGCGCCGTCACCACGATCGGGCTGTTCATCGCGGGGCAGGCGTTCACGTCGCTGCTGCTGGACGGTGCCGGCCTGCTGGGCGTCGTCCAGCGCGCGCCCGGGCCGTTCACGTGGCTGGGCGCCGCATGCGTCGCCGCCGGCATCCTGTTGATCGTGCGCGGCCAGCGTCCCGCGGCGGGCGCCCCGCCCCGCCGGATCAAGCCGGCGTGGGTCGCGGCGGCCGTGCTGTGCGGCGGCGTGCTGCCCATGCAGGGTGCGCTCAACGCGGCCGTCGCGCGGACCGTCGGTGCGCCGCTGGTCGTGTCGCTCGCGAGTTTCGCCGTGGCGACGGCGGGCATGGCGATCGTGCTCGCCCTCGTGCTGGCCTTGAACCGCAACGAACGTCCGACGCTCGGCGGACTGTGCGCCGTGCCGTGGTGGGCGTGGCTGGGCGGGCCGGTGGGCGTGTGCTACGTCACGACCGTCTTCCTCGCGCTGCCCGTGATCGGCGCGGCCGCGACGGTCGGATTCACGATCGCCGGGCAGCAGGTCGTGGCGATCCTGACCGACCGGTTCGGCCTGTTCGGCCTGCCGAAAAGTGCCGTCTCCGGCGTCCGGCTCGCCGGCGCGCTGGTCTTGCTGGCCGGCGTCGTGTCGATCAAGCTGCCCTGACCATCAGGCCAATGCGCGCTCGAGGAAGCGCCACGCGGTGTCGTCCTCCATGGCCGCCACGTTCAGGCGCAGCTTCGTGGACGGCAGCTGGTTCGGCGAGAACAGGCTGCCCGGCGCGAGCAGCAGGCCCTCGTCCATCGCGCGCGCCGCGAGCACGTTGGTGTCGCGGCCGCAGTCGGCCCACACGAACATGCCCGCGGTCGGCGCCGGCTCCAGGGTCATGCCGAGCGATTCGATGCGCCGCAGCACCGGCGGGCGGATGGCGTCCAGGCGGGTACGGATGCGGTCCAGGTGCTTGCGGTACACGCCCTCGGACAGAATTTTATAAACGACCCGCTCGCCCAGGTCGCTCGTGCTCAGGGTGGCCAGCATCTTGCGGTCCGCCAGGCGTTGCGCGATGTCGCTCGAGGCCGCGATGAAGCCCACGCGCAGGTTCGGCGCCAGCGATTTCGAAAAGCCGCCCAGGTAGATCACGCGCTGCAGCTGGTCCAGCGCCGCCAGCCGGGTGGCGGGCTGCGAACCGCCCGGGTGCAGATCGCAATAGATGTCATCCTCGACGACCGTGATGTCGTGGCGCTCGGCGATGCGCAGGATCTGGAAAGCCTTCGCGGCCGACAGCGACGTGGAGCTCGGATTGTGCAGCACCGAGTTGATGATGTACAGGCGCGGCTTGTGCAATGCCGCCAGCGCCTCGAACTCGGCCAGGTCCGGGCCGTCCGCCTGACGCCGGATACCTACCACTTTCAGCCCCATTGCGGCGAACGAGCCGAACATCAGGAACCAGGCCGGGTCGTCGACGAACACGGTGTCGCCCGGGCGGCAGAATTCGCGCGCGACGAGGTCCAGGCCTTGCGTCACGCCCAGCGTCGTCACGAACTGTTCGGGCGCGGCCGCGATTTCCAGCTCCGCCAGCTTGCGCTGCAGCTGTTCGCGCAGCGGCGCGTACCCCTGCGGACTGGCGTAGTTCAGCAGCGCGCTGCTGTTCTGGCGGCTGACGGCACGCAGCGCGTTGGCGACGCCCTGCCCGTCCAGCCACGCGGTCGGCAAGACGCCGGCCGCGCTCGTCGGCTGGCCCGGCATCTGGCGGAACATGTGGCGGACCAGCCAAACGACGTCCAGCGCGCGCTTTTCCAGCGCGCCCGCAATGTCCGGGTCGTCGCGGCGCAGCGCCGTGTTCAGCGGCGCGCGCTCGCGCACGAAAAAACCGGCGCCGCGGCGCGATTCCAGGTAGCCCTGCGCGACGAGGCGGTCGTAGCTGGCGACGACCGTGAACGGCGAGACGCCGTGCGCCGCGGCGAAGCGGCGGATCGAGGGCATGCGCGCACCCGCGCGCAACTGCTTGTCGTCGATTCGGGCGCTGATCATCCGGACGATCTGGTCGGCCAGCGGTTCGCCGGAATCGCGTGACAGCAATGTCGGGATCGTTGTATCGGTCATTTCACCATTACAGTGCGAAAAGGATATCGGTAAGTGTATAGGGACTGTACTGCTCGTCCGGACTAGCATAACCCTGACCAAAGTTTGCTGCAACGACAACCGGAGAACGTATGCGTCCCACGACACTCACACCGACCCCACCCCTCGGCACGACGTCCGACGAAGCGCGCGGCATGCTGCTGGGCCTGGTCGGCGTCGCCATCTTCAGCCTCACCCTGCCGTTCACGCGGCTCGCGGTGCGCGAGCTCGACCCGCTGTTCCTCACGCTGGCGCGCGCGCTGGGCGCCGCCGTGCTCGCGGCCGGCTGGCTGCGGATGCGCCGTGTGGCGTGGCCGGGACGCGCGGCGCTGCGGCCCCTGGTCATCGTGGGGCTCGGCTGCGTGCTCGGGTTTCCGCTGCTTAGCTCCATCGCGATGCGCAGCGTGCCGGCGTCGCACGGTGCCGTGCTGGCGGGCATGCTGCCGCTGGCGACGGCGCTGTACGCGGCGCTGCGCGGCTACGAGCGGCCATCGAACGGGTTCTGGCTCGTCGCGCTGCTGGGTTCCGGACTGGTCGTCGCGTTCGCGCTGAGCCAGGGCGGCGGCGCGCTGCAGGCGGCCGATGTACTGATGTTCGGCGCCATCGTCTCCGCGGCGGCCGGCTATGCGGAAGGCGGCCGCCTGGCGCGCACGCTGGGCGGGCAGGAAACCATCTGCTGGGCGCTCGTATTGGCCGCCGTTCCGGCCGCCGTCCTGCTGCTGTTAATGGAGGGCGAGCAGATCGGCCGCCTGGGCGACGTCGGCGCGGCCAGCTGGCTCGCGTTCGGCTACGTCACCGTCTTCTCGATGTTCATCGGCTTCTTTTTCTGGTACCGCGGCCTGGCGCTGGGCGGCGTGGCCCGCGTGGGACAGGTACAGTTGCTGCAGCCCTTCCTGTCGCTGGCCGGCGCCGCCGCCCTGCTCGGCGAGACGCTCACGCTTGCCAACGTCGGCTTCGCGCTGGCCGTGATCGCGACCGTCGCGCTGGGGCGACGCATGCAGGTGAGGCGATGATGGGCATGAACCACAGGGGGAAGCGTCCCGCGATGCCTACGCCGGCCGGCAAGTCGTACAATAACGGCTTTCTTTTCAAACAACCCTGGGGAATCCATGTCCGTCTACGACAAACTCAACGCACTGAACATCACCCTCTCGGCACCGGCGACGCCGGCGGCTGCCTACGTCATGTATGCGCAGACCGGCAACCTGGTCTTCCTGTCCGGCCACATTTCCAAGAATGCGGATGGTACGGTGAACACCGGCCTGCTGGGCAAGGACAAGACGACGGAACAGGGCAAGGCGGCGGCGCGCGCCGTGGCGGTCGACCTGATCGGCACGCTGCAGGCGGCCGTCGGCGGCGACCTGAACCGCGTGAAGCGCATCGTCAAGGTGATGAGCCTGGTGGCGTCGACGCCGGACTACACGGAACAGCACCTCGTCACGAACGGCTGCTCGGAACTGCTGGGCGAAGTGTTCGGCGACGCCGGCAAGCACGCGCGCTCGGCGTTCGGCGTGGCATCGCTGCCCCTCGGTGCCTCGGTCGAGATCGAACTGATCGCCGAAGTGGAATAAACTATCGCTCTGCTACAGAAATTTAACCGGAGCATGCTTATCAGGCGTGCTCCTCTATCGAGAGAGCAGCCTACCCGGCGTGCTTTATAATGGCCGACGCACCATCGTGGCCCTTCCTGTGAGACCAGTATGAAAATCGAAAATCCCAATCCCATCCAGTGGCAGTTCTCGGAGCGCGCCCAGCAGCTGCAAAGCTCGGCGATCCGCGAGATCCTGAAGATCACCCAGCGTCCGGAGATCATCTCCTTCGCCGGCGGCCTGCCTTCGCCCGCCACCTTCCCCGTCGAACGCATGAAGGCAGCCTACGACAAGGTGCTCAGCGAAAACGGCAAGCAAGCGCTGCAGTACGGCCCGACGGACGGCTACGCGCCGCTGCGCGAATGGGTGGCGAACTACCTGTCCACGGAAGGCAGCAAGATCGTGCCGGAACAGATCCTGATGGTGTCCGGCTCGCAGCAGGCCCTCGACCTGCTCGGCAAGGTCCTGATCGACGAAGGCTCGCGCGTGCTGGTGGAAACCCCCAGCTACCTCGGCGCGCTGCAAGCCTTCTCGGTCTACCGTCCGGAATTCCAGTCGGTCGACACGGACGACCACGGCCTGGTGCCGTCGTCGATCGAGCCGCTGGCCAAGGGTGCACGCCTGCTGTACTCGCTGCCGAACTTCCAGAACCCGACCGGCCGCTCGCTGTCGATCGAGCGCCGCCGCGAACTGGTGGAAACCTGCGCCCGCCTCGGCCTGCCGCTGATCGAGGACGATCCGTACGGCGCGCTGTCGTACAAGGGCGAGCCGATGCCGCGCATGCTGTCGATGAACCCGGACGGCGTCATCTACATGGGCTCGTTCTCGAAAGTGCTGACGCCGGGCATCCGCCTGGGCTACGTCGTCGCCCCGCTGCCGCTCGTGCGCCGCCTCGAGCTGGCCAAGCAGGCCGCCGACCTGCACACCGCGACCCTGACGCAGATGGTCGTGCACGAAGTCGTCAAGGATGGCTTCCTGAACGAACACATCCCGACCATCCGCAACCTGTACGCCAACCAGTGCCAGGTGATGCTGGACGCGATGGCCGAGCAGTTCCCGGAAGGCGTGACGTGGACCCGTCCGGAAGGCGGCATGTTCATCTGGGTCACGCTGCCGAAGCACATCGACGCAATGAAACTGCTGGACCAGGCGATCGCCGCCCGCGTCGCGTTCGTCCCGGGCGCCCCGTTCTACGCCAACAAGCCGGAAACGAACACGCTGCGCCTGTCGTTCGTGACGGTGCCGCCGGAGCGCATCCGCGAAGGCATTGCGACCCTGGGCAAGCTGATCAAGGACCAAATGTAAGGCTTTACCTGCTCGGCGGCTATGTGCCGCCGAGCATCAACAATTGTTGAACAGATCAGACAATTGTCAGTTGCGCAAAAGTTACAGATTTTTCCACTTGTAAAAGAAGTTGTTGCCCCACGTCAGTGCTGCGAGGTGTATGATTTTGGACGCAATATCAACGTGCAGTCCTCGCAAAGCACCGTATGACCAACCCAGTGCCCGTGCCGCTTGCCGACCCACGCAAGCCCGCCATCCTCATCGTCGACGACGCGCCCGACAACCTCGGCACGCTGCGTTCGATGATGCTGCGTCAAGGCTACCAGACGTTCGTCGCCACTTCCGGTGACCGCGCGCTGGACATCGCCCAACGCGTCAAGCCGGACCTGATCCTGCTGGACGTCGTCATGCCCGGCATCGACGGCCTGGAGACGTGCCGCCGCCTGAAGGCGCATCCGGCCACGACGCGCATCCCCGTGATCTTCATGAGCGCGCGCGGCGAGACGGAAGACATCGTCGCCGGTTTCGACACGGGCGCCGCCGACTACATCCCGAAACCCCTGCGCCTGGAAGAAGTGTGTGCCCGCGTGCGCGCCCAGCTGCGCCTGCGCAGCGGCAGCGACACCCAGTCCGAGCAGACCGACCGCCTGCGCATGATCGTCAACAGCATGGACCAGGGCCTGCTGATCGTCGAGAGCTGCGGCCGCGTGCAGTACGCGAACCCGGCATGCGACCGCTACCTGGGCTATGCGCCGGAGGAACTGGTCGGGCAGTCGCTGAAGGATCTGCTGGACTGCAAGGAACCCGGCTGCTGTGCAGGCCTCGATGCAATGACGTACGGCACGCGCGAAGTCGAGATCCGTCACCGCGACGGCAACCTGCGCGCGATGGACCTGACGATGACGCCGATGCACGCGGCGGACGGCCTGTTCGTCGTCCTGCTGCACGACATCACGCACCACAAGCAGTCCGAGGACGCGCTGCAGCGCGCCGCGATGCTGGACCCGCTGACCAAGATCGCCAACCGCCGCCACTTCGACGCCTTCCTGGACAAGGAATGGCACCGTGCCATCCGCACCGCCCAGCCGCTGTCGCTGGTCGTGCTGGACGTCGACCACTTCAAGCTGTACAACGACACGCTGGGCCACGCGGCGGGCGACGTCTGCCTGCAGAAGGTCGCGCAGACGCTGCAGGACCACGCCGCGCGCCCGACCGACCTGGCGGCCCGCTACGGCGGCGAGGAATTCGTGCTGCTGTTCGCCGAGACGCCCGCGGAGAACGCGGCGCGCGTGGCAGAAATGATCCGCGCGGCCGTGGCAGCGCTGGAAATCCCGAATCCGGGTTCGACGACGTCGACCTGGCTCACGGTGTCCGTGGGCGTGGCGACGATCGTGCCGACGCAGCTCGATGCGATCGACAACCTGTTCGTGTGCGCGGACCGCGCCATGTATGCGGCCAAGGCCGGGGGGCGCAATCGGGTGGAGTCGACCATTGTCGGGGCGGCATGGGACGTGGTGCACGACGCGGCTGTTCTGACCGCGCCCTGAACGCCCGTGGGCAGTCCCATGCAGTCCTGCAGGCCTAAACGACCGGGCCTCCCCGCGTTCGCGCATGAATGCCGACCGCTTTGCCGTATATCTCGGTGTCCGCTTCGTAAGCCAGGCCAAGGCGTTTGGCGACGCGCAGCGACGATTCATTGGCCGCAGCGATGACAGCGCGGACTTTCGGTTCGCGCCGGACCTCGAGCGCATGGTGCATGGCCGCCGCCGCCGCTTCGTTCGCGAATCCGCGGCCCCAACATGCGCGATAGGTATTCCAGCCAAGCTCCATCACGGCGCAATCCTCGCGAAAGAACGCGCCGACGTTGCCGACGAGCCGACCCGTCGCCTTTTCCTCGACAGCCCACCACCCGGCACCGTGGATGAGCCATAGGCCCGCTTGCGAACAAAAGATGCGCCAGGCGGCATGGCGGTCGGCCGGGATCAGGTGGGCCGCGCTGACCGGGTCGGCCAGGTGGGCCGCGAATGCGTCGAAGTCCTCGCGCCGGTATTCGCGCAGGAGGAGCCGTTCCGTGTGAAGGTAGGGAACAGCAGTGATGAAGTCGCTATTCTCCGGGGAATCGGTCGGGTCGTCGTTCACAGCCACTCCACAGGGTAACTCGGAAGGCCCAGTGTATGAGCCAGGGCTGACGCCCGTCAACGCTGCGGATACCCGGTAATCTCCGCAATCTCCCGATACAACGGCTGCAACTGCCGATACATCTTCAAATAGACCTGCCGATACAGCCGCTCGTACACGTCGCGATGCGCCGGCACTGGCTCGAATACCCGCCCCACGCGCGTCATCGCGCCGATCGCCGTCGCGAAATCGCGGTGCAGCCCCAGCCCCACGGCCGCGTCGATGGCGGCACCCAGGCCCGACGTCTCGTACACGTGCGGCCGCGACGTCGGCAGGCCGAAGATGTCGGCCGTCAGCTGCATCGCGCAATCGCTCTGCGAGCCGCCGCCGGACACGCGCAGTTCCGTGATCGCCACGCCGCTTCGCTTCTCGATGCGTTCCTTCCCCTCGCGCAGCGCGTACGCGAGCCCTTCCAGGATCGCGCGGTACACGTGCGCCCGTGTGTGCACGTCGCCGAAGCCGACGATCGCGCCCTTCGCTTCGCGGCCCGGCACGCGGATGCCGGGCGTCCAGTACGGCTGCAGCATCAGCCCCATCGATCCGGGCGGGACGGAACGCGCCAGCTGGTCGAACAGCTGTTCCGGCGCAACGTCTTCCGCCAGCGCGCGCTGCTGCTCGCGGTGGCCGAACTGCTCCTTGAACCAGTTGACCATCCAGTACCCGCGGAACACCTGCACCTCGCTGCTGTACGCGCCGGGAATCGCGGCCGGATACGGCGGCAGAAAGGGCGTCACCTCGACATAGCGCGTGCCCGTGGTGTTGATGGTCGCCGTCGTGCCGTAGCTCAGGCATCCCACGTGCGGTTCGCGGCAGCCGGCGCCGATCACCTCGCAGGCCTTGTCGGCCGCCGCGGCCAGCAGCGGCGTGCCGGCCGGGATGCCGGTCGCGTCGGATGCATCCCGGCCGATCTCGCCCAGTCGCTCGCCCGGCTCGACGAGTTCCGGCAGCATGCGCGGTTCGACGGCGAGCGCCTGCCACTTCCAGTCGCGCGGACCGGCCCAGCGGCGGCGCTTGTAATCGAACGGGACGTACGCGACCTGCGAGCCGGACGAATCCGCGAAGCGCCCGCACAGCCGCCAGTTCAGGTAGCCGGACAGCAGCAGGAATTTGTCCGTCGCGGCCCACACGTCCGGCTCGTGCGCGCGGATCCAGTTGATCTCCGCCTCGCCTCGAAAATAATCGATGGTGCCGTCCACGCGCGCCAGCTTGAACGCCGTGCGCCACCACCACGAGATCGGCGGCACGGTGTCCGTGTGGCGCTGGTCGAGCCATGTGATCGCGGGCCGCAGCGGCCGGCCGTTACGGTCGAGGTTCACCACCGTCCCGCGCTGCGTCGTCACGGCCACGCCGGCGATGGCGTCGCGCCGGACGCCGGGCTGCGTCCACAGGCCCTGGCATGCGCGGCACAACGCCTGCCAGTAATCCTCCGGATCGTGCTCGGCCCAGCCGGGCTGCGTCGAGAAATACGGGTCCAGCATCACCTGCGATTTCGCGACGATGTTCCCGGCGAGGTCGAACAGCAGCGCGCGCACGCTCTGGGTGCCGTTGTCGATGGCGAGGATCGTCGTCGCATCGCAATTCTTCCTAGTCTTCATGTGGCAAACCGTGGTGAAGGGTCCAGTGCGCGCGATACGCCGCGTCCTCGTGCTCCCAGCGTGCGTCATCCCAGCCGAGTTCCGGCTGGCAGATCGCGCGGATGCGGTCCAGGTGCGCCGTGCCGCCGTCGCGCAGCAGCAGGCCGAGGCGCGTGCGGCGCAGCAGCAGGTCGTCCAGGTGCTGCACGGCTTCGCAGCGCGCGGCCCAGCGCAGTTCGGCCCACGCGGTCTCCGTGCCGGGGATGCGTTCCAGTTCGCCGGGCCGCGCGGCGTCCAGCAGCGCGGCCGCGCAAGCGCCATAACGGCCGTGGAGGCGCCGCGGTACACCCGCGCCGGCGCAGGACACGGGCGCGAACACGGCGCGGGCATCGAGCGGATCGTCCCAGCCGGGCAACTGCTGTTTTACCAGCCGCAACGCATCGAGCGCGATGGCGCGGAACGTCGTGAGCTTGCCGCCGGCAATCGCCACGAGGCCGGCCGACTTCCACGCGGCATGTTCACGCCCTTCCCGCGACGGCGCCCCGCCCTCCTTGCCCGCGATGACGGGGCGCACGCCCGCGTACGTCGCCACCACGTCCTCGTCGGTTAGTTGCAGGCCAGGAAACTGCGCCTGCAGCGCCACCATCAGGTAATCGACTTCCGCACGCGTGATGCGGACCGCGCGGTCCATGCCGTCCGTGTGGTCGAGGTCCGTCGTGCCGACCAGCGTGGCGCCTTCCCACGGAAACGCGAACACGGGCCGGCCGTCGTGCGGATGCATCAGGCTCACCGCGCGCGCCAGCGGCAGCCGCCACGCGGGCAGCACGAGATGGCTGCCGCGCAGCGGACGCAGACGCGGGCCGGCGCCGTGCAGAGGGCCGGACCACGCGCCCGTCGCATCGACGACGACCCGGGCACGCACCGCGTAGTCCGTACCGTCGCCGGCGAGCAGCGCCCCGCACACGCGGCCATCGGAAGAGCGCAGCAACTCGCGCGCGCCGAGATAATTGACGGCCGCCGCGCCATGACCGAGTGCCTCGCGCAGTACGCGCAGCACGAGGCGGGCATCGTCCGTGCGCGCGTCCGTGTAAACGATGCCGCCCGCGAGACCTTCCCGCTTCACGTTCGGCGCCGCCAGCAGAAAATCGTCGGCATCGAGCCAGTGCCGCTCGCGCCGGCCCGCCATCACGTCGTAGAGCGCGAGGCCGGCCAGGAAGCTGCGCCGGCCGCGCGCGCCCCCATACTGCGCGAACGCGAAGCCCTGCGGTTCGACGAGGCCAGGCGCGCAGGCGAGCAGCATCTCGCGCTCGCGCACGGATTCCGCCGTCAGCCGCACGTGGCCATCCTTCAGGTAGCGCAGGCCGCCGTGCACGAGCTTCGACGAACGGCTCGACGTGCCCCACGCGAAATCGCGGCGTTCGACGAGCAGCGCCTTGAGTCCCCGCCGTGCGGCCTCCAGCAGCACGCCGGCGCCGCAGATGCCGCCGCCGATCACGAGCACGTCCCAGTCGCGCGCCAGCACGTCCGCCAGGCCCGCGCGGCCGCCCCGCTGCCACAGCGCGGAGAAGGCGCCGCTCATGGCGTCACCAGCTTGCCCGGGTTCATGCGGCCGTCCGGATCGAATGCATGGAACAAGGCGCGCAGCGCGGCCATGCCCAGCTCTCCCTTTTCGTGCGCGAGCCACGGCGCGTGGTCGCGGCCCACGCCGTGCTGGTGGCTGATGGTGCCGCCGCTCGCGACGATGGCTTCCGACACCGCCGTCTTCAGCAGCCGCCAGCGCGCGAGGTCCGCGTCGTAGTCCCCGGCCAGGCGCCAGATGAACGTCGAGTAGACGCTCGCGCCCTGCGGATACAGGTGCGACAGGTGCGTGTACGCGTGCACCCGCTCGCCGTCGCGCGCCAGCGCATCGTGCGCGGACCGTTCGATGGCGCGCATGGCGGGCGTGACGCGCGGCCAGTCGAGCGCCGTCTCCACCGTGTCGATCGCAAAGCCGTGCGTCCACGCGCTGTTGCGCAGGTAGACGTTGCGGAAGCGGTTGCGCTTCCACCGCTCGCCCAGTCCCTGGCCGACGTGCACACCGCCATCCGGACGTGCCAGCGCCAGCGCCGCCTTCAGCGCGGCGCGTGCCTGCGCCTTTTCTCCGCTCGCGCCCACGAGCAGCATGCATTTATCCGGGCCCGCGCCGCGCAGCTTCAGCCACGTCTCCAGCAGCGCCACCTGGCGGCCGTGGCCGGCCAGCGTGAGCATCGTCGCCGTCTCCGCCGCATTCGACAGGCGCAGCATCGACAGGCCCAGTCGCGCCTGCACGATGGTGCGCACGGCCCGCTCGGCCGCCGTCCAGTCGGGGAAGAACACGGCATGGAACGCTTCATATGCGGGCAGGCGGCTGATGCGCACGGCGGCTTCCGTCAGGATGCCGAGCCGGCCTTCCGACCCCAGCACCAGTTCGCGCAGGTCGGGGCCGGCGGCGGACGCGGGAAAGGTGGGGATGGCGAGCGGGCCGGCGGGCGTCTCCACGCGGCCGCCGGCGAACAGCTGTTCGATGCGGCCGTAGCGCAGCGATTGCTGGCCCGAAGAGCGCGTGACGACCCAGCCGCCCAGGGTCGAATAATCGAACGATTGCGGGAAGTGGCCCAGCGTATGGCCGTGCGCGCGCAGCTGCGCTTCCAGGTCCGGGCCGGCCACGCCGGCTTCGAACACGGCCAGCTGCGCCTCCGCGTCGATGGACACGAGCGCACGCATGCGCGCCATGTCGACGCACAGCGTGGGCCGCGCGCCGACGGCGTCCAGGTGTCCGGCGACGCTCGTGCCGCCGCCGTACGGGACGACGGCCGCGTCGTGGTCCGCGGCCCAGCGCAGCAGCGTGCGCACGTCGGCGCCGCTTTCCGGGAACGCGACGCCATCCGGCGCCGTGCCGATGCGGCCGTAGCGCAGGCGCAGCCAGTCCTGCAGGCTCTGGCCCGCCGCATGCGTCAGGCGGCTCGGCGGCGTCGCGTCGACCAGAGGATGCGCCGGCAGCCTGCCCGGCGGCAGGGAAGCGCACAGCGCGTCGAACCCGGCGTCGCGCGGGGCCGTGCCCGCGCCGATCTGCCCGCGCAGGAAATCCAGCGCGGACTCGCCCAGCGCCACCTCGATCGTATCGTCTCCCCAGCCGTTCCAGCGTCGCATTCTATTTTTCTCCGTACGCAGTGTTCATCCTGTCGCTATACTGCCTGGGGTCATCACGACCGTATTGCGGATTCATGCCAAGCGCTTGTTCGAACATGCCAGCCACGCCGCCCCGAGTCACCGCGGCCTATCTGCAGCCGCTGCTGGAGACGGCCGCCGCGCGCGGCATCGACGCGGCCGCGCTCGCGGCGGGCGCCGGTCTCGCGGACATCGCATCGGATCCGCTGCCGGCTGCCGACTACATCGCCCTGCTGGCCGCGGGCAGCCGCCTCGCGAACGATCCGCATTTCGGCCTGCACGTGGGCGAGCGCGTACGGCCCGGCACGTACAGCGTGTACGGCCTCGTGCTGCTGGCCTGCCGCGACATCGGCCAGGCGCTGGATCAGACGCAGCGCTACGAACGGCTCGCGCACGACCTCGGGCGCTCACGCCTGGAACCCCGCGGCGCGCTCGCCCGCTACACGTGGACGAGCCACTATCCGCATGCGAGCCGCCACCTGGCGGAGAGCGTGTTCGCCGGCATCCGCACGTTCGGGTCGTGGCTCGCGGGACGTCCGCTCGCGCCGCACGCGCTCGCGTTCGCGCATGCGCGCCCGCCCGATGCCGACCCGGCCGAGTACGCGCGCGTGCTGGGCACGATGCCGGACTTCGGCGCGCCCGCGCACACCGCCGACTTCGACGCCGCCCTCCTCGCGCTGCCGCTGCCCGCCGCGGACATCGCCATGTACCCGCTGCTGCAGCAGCACGCCGAACGCCTGCTGCGCGAACGGGAACAGACGCCCGGCGGGATCGTCGCGCAGGTCCATGCGGCGATCGTCGACGCGCTCGCCCGCGAACCCGTGCGGCTGGCCGGCATCGCGGCCGCGCTGGACCTGTCCCCGCGCACCTTGCAGCGCAAGCTGGCCGACGCCGGCGCGACGTTCCAGCAGGCGCTCGACGCGGCCCGTTACGCGCTGGCGATGGATTACCTGCGCCGGGACGGGCTGTCGCTCGTCGACATCGCCTTCCTGCTCGGCTTCCAGGAACAGAGCGCGTTCACGCACGCGTTCCGCGAATGGTCGGGCATGAATCCCGGCGCGTGGCGCGAGCGCGTGGCCGGTAAAAAATAGATGGCGCCCTGGGTGTTTTCATAAACGATGCCGCGGACGCATTTGCTATAACGACAGGTTGACCCGGCCGCTGGGCTGGACTACACACAGAGAGTCAATACAAATGTGGAAATCGTTATTCATTGGAGGCCTGTCCGCGTGCGCACTGGCGGCACATGCCGCGCCGCCGACCATGCAGCGCGTGGGCACGGGCATGGAGGTGCGCACGGACCAGGGCGTGCTGACGATCGAGCCGGTAGCACCGCGCGTCGTCCACGTCCGCTTCGGCCCCGCGGGCTACACGGGCAATTACAACCCGGCCGTCATCGCGCAGCCGCAAAAGATCGCGTTCGAGATCGGTGAATCCACGGACGCGTGGACGCTGTCCACGGCCGGCCTGAAGGTGCGCGTGGGACGCCAGGACGGCAACGTCTCGTTCCAGACGCCGGACGGCAAGGAGATCGTCAAGGAAGGCGGCCGCGACCTGTCGCGCGGCGTCGTGCAGCGCTTTTATAACGACGACCATGGCACGGTCCTGTACGGCCTCGGCCAGCACCAGAACGGCCTGCTCGACTACGGCGGCAACATCGTGCGCCTGCAGCAGGCGAACCGCGACGTCGCCGTGCCGATGCTGGTCTCGCCCAAGGGCTACGGCATCCTGTGGAACAACGCGGCCGTCACGGACGTCGAGGTCGACATCCCGTCCGGACCGCCGATCCTGGTCCGTTCGGAAGCGGGCGGCGGCGTCGATTACCATTTCATGTACGGTCCCGGGCTGGACGACGTGATCAAGGGCTACCGCCGCCTGACGGGCACGGCGCCCATGATGCCGCGCTGGACGTGGGGCCTGTGGCAGTCGAAGGAACACTACAAGACGCAGGACGAGCTGCTGTCGGTCGCGGCGAAATACCGTGAGATGAAGGTGCCGCTCGACGCGGTCATCCAGGACTGGCAGTACTGGCTGCCGGGCCAGTGGGGCAGCCACGAATTCGACAAGGCGCGCTTCCCCGATCCGGCCGCGATGGTCAGGAAGCTGCACGACCAGAACGTCCACACGATCATCTCCGTGTGGGCCCGCCTCGACCCGGACACCGCCAACACGAAGGCGCTGGACGCGATGGGCGGCCTGTACCCGCCCACCTATTCGAACGTCTACCCGGCCGGCAAGGGCCGCTGGTACGACGCGTACAACCCGCGCGCCCGCGACCTGTACTGGCGCCAGGTCATGCGCGGCCTCGGCACGCTCGGCTTCGACGGCTGGTGGCTGGACGCGTCGGAAGCGGAACTGGGCGGCTGGTGGGGCCAGATGCGCGAACTGCAGACCGGCGCCGGTCCGGGCAGCGTCGTCTACAACGCCTATCCGTTGCTGCACACGACGGCTGTGCATGACGGGATGAAGCGCGACCAGCCCGGCAAGCGCGCGTTCATCCTGACCCGCTCCGCGTACGCGGGCCAGCAGCGCAACGCGGCCATCACGTGGTCGGGCGACACGATGGGCAACTGGGACGTGTTCCGCCGCCAGATTCCGGCCGGGTTGAATTTCATGCTGAGCGGTATCCCGTACTGGTCGGCCGACATCGGCGGCTTCTTCGGCGGTTCGCCGAAAGATCCGGCGTACGCGGAACTGTTCACGCGCTGGTTCCAGTTCGGCGTGTTCAACCCGATGTTCCGCGTGCACGGCACCGGGGACGGCAAGGAGATCTGGCAGTTCGACGACGCCACGCAGAAGATCATGCGCGACTACATCGACCTGCGCTACCGCCTGCTCCCGTACATCTATTCGGCGTCGTGGGACGTCACGCACAACGACGGCACGATGATGCGCGCCCTCGCCTTCGACTTCCGCGAGGACGAGCACGCGCTCCACATCCCGGACCAGTACATGTTCGGCAAGGCCCTGCTCGTGGCGCCTGTCGTGCAGGCGAAGGCGCGGGCGCGCGACGTCTACCTGCCCGGCAAGGACGCATGGTACGACTTCTGGAGCGGCGCGCGGCTGGCGGCCGGCCAGGTCGTGACGGCGAAGGCCGACATCGCGACCATTCCCCTCTACGTCCGCGCCGGCAGCATCCTGCCGCTGGGCCCCGTGAAGCAGTTCGCGGACGAGAAATCGGATGCGCCTGTGGATCTCGTCGTCTATCCGGGCAAGGATGGCGCTTATGAACTGTACGACGACGGCGGCGACGGTTACGCCTACGAGAAAGGCGAGTATGCGGTCGTGCGGATGACGTGGAACGACGGCGCCAGGCGCCTCGACATCGCGCCGCGCCAGGGCCGCTACGACGGCATGCCGGCCCGCCAGGCGTTCGCGGTGCGTTGCGGTCCCAAGCCCGGCGCCATCGTCAAGGTCGTCTATGACGGCAAGGCGGCTTCCGTCGCGCTGCCGCACTGCGGCGGCTGACGCGCCGCTCAGCGCGCGCGCCTGCCGGCACGGAGGCGTGCGCGCAGGCGCGCGCGGGCGCCGGCCCGCAAATCGTCCAGCGCCGGCACGATGGCGAGGCCGCACAGCAGCAGCGCCAGCGGCACCGTCACCACGTAGCCGAAGATCTTGAAGCCGAGCGCGCCCGCGACGCCGCCGCAGAAGAAGGCCCCCAGCAGGCCGCACAGCAGGACGAGGCGCCCGCGGTTCGCGGTCACGCGCGGGTGCGGAGGGCTGGTCAAGCCATCGTCCACGTTCCAGTACATCATCTTGCCGAGTTCGATGCCGATGTCGGTGACGATGCCCGTCATGTGCGTCGTGCGGATCTCCGCATGCGAGATCTTCGTCACGAGCGCGTTCTGCAGGCCCATCGTAAAGCACAGCAGCATCACCGTGGCCGGCACGAACAGGCCCCGCACGCTGGACAGCTGGGCGCCCAGCACGCCGAAGGCGAGCAGCAGCATGGCTTCGCACAGCAGCGGCAACGCGTATTCGCTGGCCAGCGCACGGCGCCGGCCGTAGTTGACGAGGATCGCCGTGGTGGCCGCGCCCAGCAGGAACGAGACGATGGCGCCGAGCGCGTCGAGCACGAGGTCGAAGGCGCCCAGCGCGAGATTGTCGGCGGCCGACGACACGATGCCCGTCATGTGCGACGTGTACTGTTGCACGGCGAGGAAGCCGCCGGCGTTCACGGCCCCGGCCACGCCCGCCAGTGCATAGCCGAGGTGGCGGTTGGCCCGGGCGCTGCGCGCCTGCGCGGTCAGGGTGCGGACATAGTCGACGGAGCGCTGCATGATGATGGGTTCGATTTGGATTCCTTAAGTCAATACTAACGCACCCGGGGTCACGTGGCTATAATTGCCCTTCTCACCTCGAATATCGCCAGGAAAACACATCGCCGTGAATCCACATCTCGACCGCCTGCACCCGTACCCGTTCGAAAAGCTGCGCCAGCTGTTCGCCGGCGTCACGCCGAATCCCGACTACAACGCCATCAGCCTCGGCATCGGCGAGCCGAAGCACCCGACGCCCGCGTTCATCCAGAAAGCGCTGACGCACGCGATGACCGGCCTCGCCACGTATCCGACGACGCACGGCAACGAGCCGCTGCGCGCCGCGATCGCCGGGTGGCTGGAGCGCCGCTACGGGATTCCGGCGCTGGATGCGGCCACGATGGTGCTGCCGGTGAACGGCTCGCGCGAGGCGCTGTTCGCGATCGCCCAGACCGTGATCGACCCGCGCAAGCCGGGCGCGCTCGTCGTCAGCCCGAATCCGTTCTACCAGATCTACGAAGGCGCGGCCTACCTGGCGGGCGCCGAGCCGTATTTCGTGAATTCCCAGCCGGCCCGCAACTTCGCCTGCGATTACTCCAGCGTGCCGGACGAGGTATGGTCCCGTGTGCAGCTGCTGTACCTGTGCTCCCCGGGCAATCCGACGGGCGCCGTGCTGTCGCTGGACGACTGGCGCGAACTGTTCGCGCTGGCCGACCGCCACGGCTTCGTGATCGCGGCCGACGAGTGCTATTCCGAGATCTATTTCGGCGCCACGCCGCCGCTGGGCGCGCTGGAAGCGGCGCACCAGCTGGGCCGGAGCAGCGGCGCGCGTCCGTACGCGAACCTGATCGTGTTCTCGAGCCTCTCGAAGCGCTCCAACGTGCCGGGCATGCGTTCGGGCTTCGTCGCCGGTGATCCGGAACTGATGAAGAAATTCCTGCTGTACCGCACCTACAGCGGCGGCGCGATGTCGCCGCCGGTGCAGGCCGCGTCGATCGCCGCGTGGAACGACGAGGCCCACGTGCAGGAGAACCGCACGCTGTACAAGGAAAAGTTCAACCTCATCACCCCGCTGCTGAAACAGGTGATGGACGTCGAGCTGCCGGACGCCGGCTTCTACCTGTGGGCCGACGTGCGCCGCACGGGCCTGTCGGACACGGAGTTCGCACGCGGCCTGTACGCCGAATATAATGTGACGGTTTTGCCCGGCAGTTACCTGGCGCGCGACGCGCACGGCAGCAATCCGGGCCGCAACCGCATCCGCATGGCGCTCGTCGCCGAAGTGGACGAAGGACTGGAGGCGGCGAACCGCATCGTCCAGTTCTGCAACGATCTCAAGGCTTCCTGAAACACCACCTGTATAGACCAATATCATGACCCAACAACTCCAGACCATCATCGACACCGCGTGGGAACAGCGCGCGGACATCAGCCCGACCAGCGCCAGCGCCGAAGTGCGCGACGCCGTCGCCCACGTGCTGGCCGGCCTTGACGACGGCAGCCTGCGCGTCGCCCAGAAGGACACCGGCAGCTGGGTCGTGAACCAGTGGATCAAGAAAGCCGTCCTGCTGTCGTTCCGCCTCGAGAACAACGTGCCCGTCGAAGGCGGCGGCATGCAGTTCTACGACAAGGTGCCGACCAAGTTCGCCAACTACTCGGCCGAAGATTTCGCAAAAGGCGGCTTCCGCGTCGTCCCGCCGGCCGTCGCGCGCCGCGGCTCGTTCATCGGCAAGAACGTCGTCTTGATGCCGTCGTACGTGAACATCGGCGCCTACGTCGACGAAGGCGCGATGGTCGACACGTGGGCCACCGTCGGCTCGTGCGCCCAGATCGGCAAGAACGTCCACCTGTCGGGCGGCGTGGGCATCGGCGGCGTGCTGGAACCGATGCAGGCCAACCCGACCATCATCGAAGACAACTGCTTCATCGGCGCCCGCTCGGAAATCGTGGAAGGCGTGATCGTCGAAGAGAACTCGGTGATCTCGATGGGCGTGTACATCGGTCAGTCGACCAAGATCTACAACCGCGAGACCGGTGAAGTGAGCTATGGCCGCATCCCGGCCGGTTCGGTCGTCGTGTCGGGCAGCCTGCCGTCGGCCGACGGCAAGTACAGCCTGTACTGCGCGGTGATCGTCAAGCAGGTCGATGCGAAGACCCGTGCGAAGACGGGTATCAACGAGCTGCTGCGCGGCGTCTGATCCGTCATTCCCGCGGAAGCGGGAATCCATACTGGGCATCAGAAATCGCACAGCCGAACGCACCTCGACAGTTCAGAGATGCGGCGTCGGTGCCTCAGCATGGGTTCCCGCCTTCGCGGGAACGACGTTGGGGGGTATTACCGCAAAGCAAGGGAGAGAGGCCATGATGATGGAACGCCTGTTCCAGTTGATGAAGGAAAAGAACGCGTCCGACATGTTCTTCGCGGTCAATTCCCCAGTCCACATCAAGATCAACGGGAACCTCATCCCGATCAACCAGAACAAGCTCGAGCCGGACAATATCCGCGTGCTGCTGGCCGAAATCGCGTCGCCGGAGCAGATGGACGAGCTGGACCGCGACAACGAGCTCAACATGGGCATCTCGGTCCCGAACCTGGGCCGTTTCCGTCTCTCCGCATTCCGCCAGCGCGGCAGCATTTCCGCCGTGTTCCGTTTCGTTCCCGCCACGATTCCACCGCTGGCCGAGCTGGGCCTGCCGTCCGCGCTGTCCGAGCTGATCATGGAGAAGCGCGGCCTGCTGCTGATCGTCGGCGCGACGGGCTCCGGCAAGTCGACGACGATCGCCTCCATGCTCGACCACCGCAACGAGCAGCGCCACGGCCACATCCTCACGCTGGAAGACCCGATCGAGTACCTGTTCAAGAACAAGAAAGCGATCGTCAACCAGCGCGAGATCGGCAGCGACGCGAAGAGCTTCGACGTCGCCCTGCGCAATTCGATGCGCCAGGCGCCGGACTGCATCCTGATCGGCGAGATCCGCGACAAGGACACGATGGCCGCCGCCCTCGCCTACGCCCAGTCCGGCCACCTCGTGCTGGCGACCCTGCACGCGAACAACAGCTACAACGCGCTGAACCGCATCATCAGCTTCTACCCGATCGAGAACCGCCCCGCGCTGCTGCAGGACCTGTCGTCCGCCGTCAAGGCGATCGTGTCGCAGCGCCTCGTGCGCGCGAAGGCCGGCGGGCGGCGCCAGGCCGCGGTCGAGATCATGGTCAACACGCGCTACGTCGCCGACCTGATCGAAAAGGGCGAGATCGGCCAGATCAAGGAAGCGATGGACAAGAGCCTGTCGCCGGGGTCGCAATCGTTCGAGAAGGCGCTGCTGGAACTCGTGCAGGCCGACCTCATCACGCAGGACGAGGCACTTGCGAATGCCGACTCGGCCACCAATCTGCTCTGGCTGATCAATAACGGGCCGGACAGCAAGGCCAAGGAAGAGGAAGCGCCCAAACCGGCCGAGCCGGATGGGCCGTCGTTCACGGAATTTACGCTGGATAGTTGACTTGACTGACCGTCCGCTATCGGCCGCACTCCTGTGTGGCCTTCTCGTATTATCGTCCTCGAACGTGCATGCCGTGCCCGGTTCGGGCTGCGTCGGCGATGACTTCCTGCTGCATCGCGATATCCTCAAGGCCGCCAAGGTGAGCTTGCCGGTGTTCGCCCACTTCTGCTATCGCGACAAGAGCGGCGCATACGTGGTGTACCTGACCGAAAGCGGCGACCGCCGCTACGATGACGACACCTTGTCGAGCAAGATCGGCGCGCACTTGTTCAAGATAAATGCAGGGCCAACCCTGGCGGCCATGGGCACAGTCAGCGATAGCGCACTGGCGGGGACGGCCGGTGTGCAATGGTGGACCAAGCTGACCGAGTTGAACGATATCGACGGCGATGGCCTGGTCGATCCGATCCTGGTCTACCGCTTCTACGCCAGCGACAACGGCCAGATGCTGCGCGACCCCTATGGAGGCCGGCTGAAGATGATCGCTTTTCATCGTGACGCCAAAGCCGCCATCCGGGCCATCACAGGCGACCTCGACTTGCAACGCTCGACCACCGCCAGCGCGTCGTACTTCAAGCTGCCGCCCGTTCTGCAAACGCATTTAGTGCGCAAGATGAAGCGGATGTATGACGAAAATCAGTTTGGGTTCGACAACAGCCACGCCTTCAGGCCGCAGAAGTAAGCCGGCCTCGCCGGCCAGCGTTTACTCGACGACGGCCGTCCGGCGATGGGCGTGTACCGCCGGGCTGCGCACGGCGACCTGGACGCCGCCGGCAACGCTCTCTATCCCGCCGCGACATTGTTCACCAGGTCGTCGCAGGTCGGTGCGCCGGCGGTATCGAGCGGGCGGGGCGCCGGCATCGACGGTGAGAACCTAGTCATCGACGTACATAACGCCGCCCTCTCTTCGCCATTGGTAAACTGTCGGTGGGATAGCCGGCCTGTGCTATCCTTCGCGCCTTCCCGAACAGCAAGACCACCCGCCATGAAGAAGACCCTCTACGGTATTCCCAACTGCGACACCGTCAAGAAAGCCCGCACCTGGCTCGCCGACAACGGCCAGGCATTCGAGTTCCATGACTTCAAGAAGCAAGGCCTGGACCGCGCCACCGTTGCGCGCTGGCTCGAGCAGATCGATTGGGAAACGCTCGTCAACCGCAAGGGCACCACGTGGCGCAAGCTGACCGACGAGCGCCGCGCGCAGGTCGTCGACAAGGCCAGCGCCCTCGACCTGATGCTGGAAAATCCGTCCGTCATCAAGCGTCCGGTCCTCGAAGGCGGCGGCCGCGTGTCCGTCGGCTTCTCGGCCGCCCAGTACGAAGACCTGTTCGGAGACTGGCCGGCATGAAGCCGTCGCGCACCCAACTCCTGACGGAGGAGCTGATCGCGCTCGATTCCGTCACGCCGCAGGACAAGGGCTGCCAGCAGAAGCTGCAGGCCCTGCTGGCGCCGCTCGGCTTCCGCTGCGAGACGATCGAGTCGAACGGCGTGACGAATTTGTGGGCCCGGCGCGGCGATGCGGCGCCCGTGTTCGTGTTCGCCGGCCACACGGACGTCGTTCCGACCGGTCCCGCGAGCCAGTGGGCGTCGCAACCGTTCGTGCCGACGCGGCGCGACGGCAGGCTGTACGGCCGCGGCGCGTCGGACATGAAGACGTCGATCGCCGCCATGGTCGTCGCCGTCGAGGAATTCGTGGCCGCGCACCCGGATCATATGGGCTCGATCGCGTTCCTGCTCACGTCCGACGAGGAAGGCCCGGCCACCGATGGTACCGTCATCGTCTGCGACCTGCTGGAAGAACGGGGCGAGACGATCGACTACTGCCTCGTGGGCGAACCCACGTCCAGCCACGTGCTGGGCGACATGATCAAGAACGGCCGCCGCGGCTCGCTGTCCGGCTGCCTCGTCGTCAAGGGCGTGCAGGGCCATATCGCCTACCCGCACCTGGCGCGCAACCCGATCCACCAGGCGGCGCCCGCGCTGGCCGAGCTCGCTGCCGAGCAATGGGATGAGGGCAACGAGTACTTCCCGCCGACGAGCTGGCAGGTGTCCAATATCGCGGCCGGTACCGGGGCCACGAACGTGATCCCGGGCGAGCTGAAGGTCGACTTCAATTTCCGCTTCTCGACCGCCAGCACGGCCGAGAGCCTGCAGGCGCGCGTGCACGCGATCCTCGACCGCCACGGCCTCGACTACGACCTGAAATGGACATTGTCCGGCCACCCGTTCCTCACGCCGAAGGGGACCTTGTCGGACGCGATTTGCGGCTCGATCAAGCAGGAACTGGGTGTGACGACGGAACTTTCGACCACGGGCGGGACGTCGGACGGCCGCTTCATCGCCCGTATCTGCCCCCAGGTGATAGAATTCGGGCCACCCAACGACAGCATCCACAAGATCGACGAGCACATCGAAGTGCGTTACATCGATCCGCTCAAGAACATCTACCGGCGCACGCTGGAGCGATTGCTGACCATCCCGCCGTCCGCGGCATAACGACGAGACCAGGCCATGACCACGACCCATTTCTGCACGCCCCGCGACCTGCTGCGCTACGCCGTGACCCGTTTCAACGGCGCCAAGCTGTTCTTCGGCCACGGCAGCGCCGAAGCGTTCGACGAGGCCGCCTACCTGATCCTGCACACCCTGAAGCTGCCGCTGGACAAGCTCGAGCCCTTCCTCGACGCCCGCCTGCTGCCGGAAGAAATCCTGCAGGTGATGGCCGTCATCGAGCGCCGCGTCAACGAGCGCGTGCCGGCCGCCTACATCACCAATGAGGCGTGGCTGGGCAGCTACAATTTCTACGTCGACGAAAGAGTGCTCGTGCCGCGCTCGTTCATCGCCGAGCTGATCCCGAACCTGTTCAGCCCGTGGGTGGCCGATCCGGACGGCGTCGAGAACGTGCTCGAACTGTGCACCGGCTCCGGCTGCCTGGCGATCATGCTGGCGGACGCGTTTCCCAACGCCGTCGTCGATGCCGTCGACATTTCGAAGGACGCGCTGGCCGTGGCCGAGCGCAACATCCGCGACTACAAGCTCGAAGGCCGCGTAAACCCGATCGAGTCCGACCTGTACCAGCACGTCCCGTTCAAGAAGTACGACCTGATCGTGACGAACCCGCCGTACGTGAACAGCGATTCGATGGGCAAGCTGCCGCCGGAATACCTGCGCGAGCCGCAGATTGCATTGGCCGGCGGCGAAGACGGCATGGACCTCGTGCGCAAGATCGTCGACGGCGCGGCCGAGCGCCTCACGCCGGAAGGCGTGCTGATCGTCGAGATCGGCAACGAGCGCGAGTATGCGGAAGCGGCGTTCGGGCACCTGGGCCTCACCTGGCTGACCACGAGCCAGGGCGATGATGCGGTGTTCCTGCTGACGGCGGAACAACTGGCGAAGTAATCCACGTCGTCCCAAGACACACCGTCATTCCCGCGCACGCGGGAATCCATACTGACTCGGCATTCTGATGCTCAGCATGGATTCCCGCTTCCGCGGGAACGACGTTTTTACGGTAGCTACTGAAATGATCCGATTCTCCAACGTCAGCCTGATGCGCGGCACGAAACCGCTGCTGGAAGACGCCGACCTGACCCTCAATCCCGGCGACAAGATCGGCCTGATCGGCGCGAACGGCGCCGGCAAATCCAGCCTGTTCGCGATGCTGCGCAACGAGCTGCACCCGGACCAGGGCGCGATCGACTTCCCCGCGCGCTGGCGCATGGCCTATGTGGCGCAGGAGACCCCGGCGCTGGACCGACCCGCCATCGAGTACGCCATCGACGGCGACGCCAACCTGCGCACCCTGCAGGCCGAGCTGGACCGCCTGGAAGCCCTGCCCCACACGACGGAGAACGGCCTCGCGATCGGCCACGTCCACTCGGCGCTGGCCGACGCCGACGCGTACACGGTGCAGTCCCGTGCCGAGCAGTTGCTGCTGGGCCTGGGCTTCTCGCTGGACCAGATGCGCCAACCGGTCGCCAGCTTCTCCGGCGGCTGGCGCATGCGCCTGAACCTGGCGCAGGCGCTGATGTGCCCTTCCGATTTATTACTGCTGGACGAACCGACCAACCACCTGGACCTCGACGCCATCATCTGGCTCGAGGACTGGCTCAAGCGCTACACCGGCACCCTGATCATCATCTCGCACGACCGCGATTTCCTCGACGAGATCGTGAACGTCATCGTGCACATCGACGAGCGCAAGCTGAAGCGCTACTCGGGCAACTACTCCGCGTTCGAGCGCCAACGCGCCGCCCACCTCGTGCTGGCGGCCGCCGCCTACGAAAAGCAGCAGCGCACGCGCGCCCACCTGCAATCGTTCGTCGACCGCTTCAAGGCCAAGGCGACCAAGGCCCGCCAGGCGCAGAGCCGCATGAAGGCGCTGGCGAAGATGGAAGAGCTGGCCCCGCTGCGCGCGGCGGCCGAGTTCTCGTTCGAATTCCGCGACCCGGTCTCGGCGCCGAATCCGCTGCTGGTGATGGAAGACGTCGACGCCGGCTACCCGCTGCTCGACGCGCATGGCGACAAGGTCGGCGGCAAGACCATCGTCCACAAGGTGAATTTCTCGCTGCAGACGGGCCAGCGCATCGGCCTCCTCGGCGTGAACGGCGCCGGTAAATCCACGCTGATCAAGACCGTGGCCGGCGACCTCGCGCCGCTCGCGGGCACGGCGACGCTCGGCAAGGGCCTCGTGATCGGCTACTTCGCCCAGCACCAGGTCGAGATGCTGCGCCACGACGAATCGCCGCTGTGGCACCTGCAGAAGATCGCGCCGACCACGCGCGAGCAGGAACTGCGCAACTTCCTCGGCGGCTTCAACTTCCCGGGCGATATGGTGACGAGTTCCATCAAGCCGTTCTCCGGCGGCGAGAAGGCGCGCCTGGCGCTGGCGCTGATCGTGTGGCAGCGTCCGAACCTGCTGCTGCTGGACGAACCGACCAACCACCTCGACCTGGAGACGCGCGAGGCGCTCACCCTGGCGCTGGCGCAGTTCGAAGGCACGCTCGTCGTCGTCTCGCACGACCGCCACCTGCTGCGCGCGACGACCGACCAGTTCATCATCGTGGCCGACGGCCGCCTGCAACCGTTCGACGGCGACCTGGACGACTACAAGGACTGGCTGTTCCAGACCAAGCTGAAGGGCGATGCCGGCACGAGCGCACCGCTGCCGTCCTCAAGCCCGGCCGCACCGGCGCCCGCCGTCGACCGCAAGGAACAGAAGCGCCTGGAAGCGGAAGAACGCCAGCGCCTGGCCGCGCTGAAGAAGCCCATCGAAAACCGCATCAAGCGGCTGGAAGAGCAGATGGCCAAGCTGAACGCGACGAAGGCCGAGGTCGACGCCCGGCTGCTGGAGCCGGGCATCTACGAGGCGGACAAGAAGGAAGAGCTGAAGAATCTCGTGGCCGACCAGGCCTTCCTGACGCGGGATCTGGGCAATCTCGAGAACGAGTGGCTGGAATTGCAGGAGCAGCTGGAAAGCCTGGTCGCCTGATTTTTTACGTACACGCTCGAATAACCGTCGCCCCCGCGCAGGCGGGGGCCCAAGTTGCATGCATCTCGACAGCGCAAGCAACTTGGGTTCCCGCCAAGGCGGACGGCTAGTCCGGGAACGACGGTCAGGCGACTTGCCGAGCCCCGTCCTTCTTCGGCCTCCGCACCGACATCAACCGGTCGATATCGACCAGAATCAACCGCCGCGCCCCCATCTGCCCCAGCCCGATCAGGTAATCGACCTGCGCCTGGTCCGCACCGGGCACCGGCGACACCTGCTCTGGCGCCAGCGACACGACGCCCGTCACGCCATCCACCACCATCCCCATCGTGCAGGTCGAGAGCCTGAGGATGATCACGTCCGTCATCGGATCGGGCGCGTCCGGCGATGTGCCGCAGGCGGCGCGCATGTCGACGAGCGGCATGATCACGCCGCGCGAGACGGCCACGCCGCCGACGATCTCGCCGTCCGATGTGAAGCGCTCGAGTGCCTTGAGTACCCGGAGTTCCTGCACCTTGGCGACGTCGAGCCCGTACTCGAGGCCGCCGAGGGTAAAACTCAGGAATTGGGTGGTGGTCGTCGTAGTCATGTGCATGGCGGATCCTTTCCTCAAGATCGCCATGCTAAGGCGATGACGATTGGAAATTGTTGAGTGCAGTCAACAATCAATGAGACATTTCCTACCTTGCGCTCAGCGCTTACGTCCGTACAATGTTCGGAATTGACCTAAAGGGGATGACGATGTTCCGGTGGCTGCAAAGCCTGTTTTCCAGCCCGTCCGTGGCGCAAACGCAGCCGCAGCCGGCCGTCGAGCCTGTTCCCGCCCCTGCTCCCGCACCCGCGGCACTCGCGCCGCAACCGCGCACGGCCCCCGTCTCGTTCGAGCAGCTGGAACGGATCAACGGCGCCTGGCACGCGTGGCTGTTCGACCGCGCGGACGGCGGCCTCGAACTCTCCGACGCCGAGACGCGCGTGCTGGAAGCGCTGGCGGCGATCGTCGGCACGCAGCAGTCCGGCGCGGCGCTCGTGCGGCGCATGCCGGGGCTCGTCCCGCAACTGCTGCAAAGCCTGCGCAGCGAGACGTTTTCCGGCAGCGCGCTGTCGCGCACGATCGCGACCGATCCCGTGCTGGTGGCGGCCGTCGTCCGTCTCGCCAACAGCTGCTACCGGGGGACGGGCCAGTCGATCACGAGCGTCGAACAGGCCGTGATCCTGATCGGCCAGGAGGGCTTGCGCCAGCTGATCACGACGGTCGCGTTCCGGCCCATCATCGACGTACGTTCGGGATTTTATACGCGCCGGCTGGCGCAGCACCTGTGGGCGCATTCGGAGCGCTGCGCGATCGCCGCGCGCCAGCTGGCCGGCGCCGGCATCGAACCGTTCGACGCCTTCCTCGCCGGGCTGCTGCAGAACGTGGGGCTGATCGTCAGCCTGCGCATCATGGACCAGGAGGCGAAGGACGGCGAGCGCCTCGGCACCGACGTGTTCCTCGCCCAGCTGGCCCGCGCCACGCGCGGCCTGTGCGCAAGCATCGCGCGCGAGTGGAATTTTCCCGACACGGTGGCACAGGCACTGCTGGAACAGGGCGACTTGCGGCGCGGCGCGGTCATGTCGCCGCTGGGGCGTTTGCTCAAGCTGGCGGATTATCTCGGGAAGGTGCGGATGCTCGTCGAGCAGGGACTCGTCGACGAGGCGGATGAACATCTGTTCGCAGGGCTCCCGCCGGAAGCGGCGCAATGCTACGCCGCCCTGACGGAAGCCGCCGCGGATTAACGCTTCGTCAGCTTCGCGTCTTCGACGGCCAGCTGCTTGTTCTGCTCATCCAGCCAGGTCTTGAGCGGCGCGAAGTATTCCAGCATCGCGGTCGCATCCATTCTGTCCGACCCCGTCACGGCCTTCAGCGCTTCCGGCCACGGCTTGCTCGTGCCCATCTCCAGCATCTGCTGGAACTTGGCGCCCGCCTTCTGGTTGCCGTAGATCGAGCAGCGGTACAGCGGTCCCGTGTCGCCCGCTTCCTTGCACAGCGCGCGGTGGAACTGGAACTGCAGCACGTGGGCGAGGAAGTAGCGCGCGTACGGCGTGTCGCTCGCGACGTGGAACTTGGCGCCGGCGTCGAAACCGCCGTCCGCGATCGGTGCGGGACGGGAAACGCCCTGGTACTGCTGCGTCAGCGCCCACCAGGCCTTGTCGTAGTCGGCCGGCTTGACCTGCCCGCCGTAGACCTGCCAGCGCCACTTGTCGACCTTGTACGCGAACGGCATGAACGCGATCTTCTGCAGCGCCGTGTACAGCAGCGGGCCGATTTCCTGCTTTGGATCCGGCTCCGTCTTCATCAGGCCGATCTTCTTCAGGTAGGCCGGCGTGATCGACAGCGCGACGGTGTCGCCGATGGCTTCGTGGAAGCCGTCGTTGGCGCCGTTCTTGAACATGGGCGACTGGTTGCTGTACGCGAGGTCGTAGTACAAGTGGCCCAGCTCGTGGTGGATGACGCGGAAGTCCTCGGCCGTTGGCGTGATGCACATCTTGACGCGCACGTCGTCCTTGCCGTCCAGGTCCCAGGCGGATGCATGGCACACGACTTCGCGGTCGCGCGGCTTCGTCAGCAGCGAACGTTCCCAGAACGTGGCCGGCAGCTTGCGCATGCCCAGCGACGTGTAGAAGCCTTCGGCATAGCGCGTCATCTCGACGGCGCTCGTCTTGCGCTCTTCCAGCAGCGCCGTCAGGTCTTCACCCTTTTCGAGGCCCGCGGGCTTCAGGATCGGGTACAGGTTGTCCCAGCTTTGCGCCCACATATTGCCCAGCAGGTGGGCCGGGATCGGGCCGTCGGCCGGCACGACGTCCGGACCGTAGGCCTGGCGCAGCTTGTAGCGCGTGTAGGTGTGCAGCGAGTCGTACAGGGGTTTCACCTGCTGCCACAGGCGCTCCATCTCGGCCGAGAAGGCATCCGGCGCCATGTCGTAACGCGAGCGCCACAGCGCGCCCGTGTCGGCATAGCCCATCGCGCGGGCGCCCTTGTTCGACAGCTCGACATACTTCGCATAATCCTGCTTGTACGCGGGCGACTGAGCGTGCCAGCCGAGCCAGACTTCCTTCAGGCGCGCGGGGTCGTGGCTCGTGGCCAGCACTTTTTCCAGTTCGCCCAGCGGCATGCAGTCCGGCTTTGCCGCGCCGGCAGCGGCCGCCGGACAGTATTTCGCCTTGCCGTACGCGCCCGTCATGCTGGCGGCCAGGCGCGCGTATGCGCCGCGGTCGTCGGCGCTTTCCAGCATCAGCGACTGCTGCATCAGCATCAGCTTGCGGGCGCTCGCTTCCGGCACCTTCAGGCCGTTGTAGCGGCGCGCCTTGAGGGCGATGTCGCCGCTCACGGTCAGGTATTGTTCGTTGGCCTGCGCGGTCAGTGTCTCGGTGTCGAGCGTGATGAAGTTCTCGGCCACCCACTCGGCGCGGCCGGCGTCGAGGCCCAGCTGGTCGAGCTTCTTTTCGGATTCGGCGACGAAGCGCTCTGCTTCGGCCACGGTCGGCTTGCCCTTGCTGCTGGCTGCCTTGGTTGCAGAATATGCCGGCGCTGCGAATAGCGCGCCGGCACACATCGCGGCGACCAGCGCGCCGATCGGGCGGCGCTGGAGGATGGGACGCATGGTGTTCAAGGTTTCCCCTCTGTCGGATTGGAGTCGTTATGGGTATGGCCTCGCGGCCACGCCCAAGTATAAACTTTACGACGCAGCGACGGTATCGCTGCTCCACGCGACGCTGCCCGCGCCGCCCATGAACAGGAGTTCTCCCGCCTGCGGTCCGCGCAGCCGAGTGCGGATCTCGCGCGGCAACCACCGCCAGGGCTGGCCGCCCGCAGGGCTGTAGGCGAGGATGCGAACCTGCGTCTCGCCCTGCACCGAGGCGATCGCCACGCTGGAAATGCTGGCCGCGTCGCCACGCTGCGCCTGCAGGTTTGCGAGCATGTGCGTGCCCGCCTGCTGCTCCGCTTCCGCGGCCTTGATCTTCGCGGAGACGTCGCCGATCGCCTTCAGCGCCGGGCCCACGTCCTGCGCCATCTTCTGGAACTGGCGCGCCTGCTCGGGCGTCAGGCTGATCTCGCCCTTGCGCACGCGCGTGGCCAGCATCAGGTAGCGGCGCACGTCCGGCTTGCCCGTCAGCGCATCCTGCGCGGCCTTCAGCTGCGCGGCCAGGGTGGCGAACTGCGCGACGCGCTGCGTCACCGCCGCGATCACCTCGTCGATCTGCTGGCCTTCCTCGCGCAGCACGGCCACCAGCATCTCGCTCTGCTTGCGCGGCACCGTGCATTCCACCGTCACGCGCCGGCCCGCGAGCGCGCAGCCCTCGGCCATGTTCACGACGACTTCGTCGCCGACGATCTCGCAGTTGACGGCATGATTGACCTCGACGCGCGTGCCCGCGATGACGCAGTTTTCCGCGCGCTCGACGACGATCCGGCCGTCTTCCGCGCACAGCACCGAAGCCGACGCGACGCCGCGCACGTGGATGTCGCCGCGCGCATTGCGGGCGCTGCCGCCCACGAGGTTCGCGCGCACGTCGACCGTGCCGCCGCGCGACACGAGGCTGCCGAACACGTCGCCGTGGACGGTGATGCTGTCGGCCTCGATCACGCGCTTTTCCTGGACTTCGCCGAACTCCTCGTAGTCGCCGGTGAGGCTCAGGTTACCCGTCGTCTTGGCGCTGACGCCGTCGTGGCTGACGACCTTGTCCTCGACCGAGATGCGGCTCGTCTTCGCATCGACCATCAGGAACCCGGCCGCGCTGGACACGAGGAACTCGCCTTCCGGCGTGCGCTCCACCTTCGTGCCGGTGCCCGCATATGCCGGCAGGTCGACGTCGCGCCCCGGCTCGGGCGGCAGCGCCGCGCCGGACATCTCGAAGCCCATCGCGCCCGCCGTCGCCGGCACTTTCTTCAACAGGCGTACGCCGGCCTGGATCTGCGGGAAGCGGTTCTGGAAGCTGTTCAGGTCGAGGCGGCCATTGCCCAGTTCGAGCGGCGCATCGCTGCGGTGGAGGTCATCCGACACTTCGACGATGTGGGCATCCTCGCCCGGCCTCGGCTCGAGCTGGCGCGCGACCGTGACGCGGTCGGCCCTGGTGGATTCCATCGCGGCGCGGATGGCCGGCAGGTCGAGGCCGAAGCGGATGCCCTTGATCCACACGTCGGCGATGAATTCGTCGAGATCGAGGCGGGTCTGGAAGCCAGGAGCGTCGGGGTCGGCCGGGTCGGGCAGCCAGACGGGCTCGAAGTAATATTCCGCATAGCCGCGTCCGATCTTGACGGCGCGGTACAGGGCACGGCGCGCCGGATCGAAGGTCTGGATGTCGGCCGCGAAGCGCACGAGCGGCGTGCCGTCCGGCCCTTGCGGCAGCTCGGGACCGTGGCCGAACAGCGCCTTCATCAGCACGGGATAATCGATCCCGGTGAAGTAGTTCCCCGCGCGGTAGACGTTGTCGATGGCAGCGACCAGCGTGGTGCCGAGCACGGAGGGATCGGCATACACGCCGTCGTCGCGTTTGGCGATGCAATGCTCGGGACCGGTCGCGGCGAAGCGGGTCGCCGTTACGGAAATGTCTGTGGTCACGATACGCTCCGTGCGGTTGGTGCCGCGGCATGGGCTGGGCCGCGGCAGAATCCGGCTAGCGTATCATGTTGTCACTTGAAAATAAACAACAAGCAACTAAGTTGATGTGGAGAAATTTCAGCGACGCTGAGGGTACAGGTCCATGCCCGCTTCGTTGATCTGGCGGCGCAGGTCGCGCCGTTCGTCCGGCGTCATGCGGCTGCCGCGGCGCTCGTGCTGCTGCTCGCGCTGGTCCTGCTGCTGGGCACGGCGCTGTTCCTCGTAGGCGCGCATGTCGTCGCGCTGGTCGCGGCCCTGCGGAGGCAGGCGGAAACGCGAGAACTGCGGCTGCGATTGCGATTGCAAGTCCCCCCGGTCGCCGCGGTCGTCCCGCCGGTCACCGTTTTGCTGGGCAAACGCGCCGCCGGCTCCCAGCACCAGGGCGCACGCCAGCACAGCGAGGCGGGCCAGGCGGCCGGCCTTTTTCGCTGCGTGGTGATGTGTGAACGCACTGTTCATGGTGTTCCTCATTCGCGTTGCCGTGTCAGGAGTAAGCTGTGGTTTTGAGCTGTGGTGTAAGCTGCGATTCGATGAGGCCAGTGTATGAGGAATCGACTCCGGGCATAAGGCGAATTGGGTAAAGTTTGTAACACAATGTAATGGCTCAACGATACCCCCTTGGCGTCGAGCCATAAGACGTTACCATAGCGACATTAATCTGACAAATCCGACAGAACAATGAATGCAACGAGCTCGAATGCCGGCACGGCCGGCGCGAATGGCGGCCACTCCGCCCGGATCATGGTCGTCGACGACGACGTGCGCCTGCGCGACCTGCTGCGCCGCTACCTGACCGAACAGGGCTTCCAGGTCGTGACCGCCGAAAGCGCGCCGGCAATGAATAAACTGTGGCTGCGCGAGCGCTACGACCTGCTCGTGCTGGACCTGATGCTGCCCGGCGAAGACGGCCTGTCGATCTGCCGCCGCCTGCGCGGTGCCGGCGACCAGACCCCGATCATCATGCTGACCGCGAAAGGCGAGGACGTCGACCGTATCGTCGGCCTCGAGATGGGCGCGGACGACTACCTGCCGAAGCCCTTCAACCCGCGCGAGCTGGTGGCCCGCATCAACGCGGTCCTGCGCCGCAAGGGCCCGGACGAGATCCCCGGCGCGCCGAGCGAGACGCCGCAGACCTTCGAATTCGGCGACTTCGTGCTGGACCTCGGCACGCGCACGCTCAAGAAAAACGGCGAGACCGTGCCGCTGACCACGGGCGAGTTCTCGGTGCTGAAAGTGTTCGCGCGCCATGCGCGCCAGCCGCTGTCGCGCGAAAAACTGATGGAACTGGCGCGCGGCCGCGAGTACGAAGTATTCGACCGCTCGCTCGACGTGCAGATCTCGCGCCTGCGCAAGCTGATCGAGCCGGACCCGTCGAGCCCGCTGTACATCCAGACCGTATGGGGCCTGGGCTACGTATTCATTCCTGAAGGCCAGCCGCGCTAGTGTTCGCATCAACCTCGAAGGAACAGGCCATGCCGCGGATTTTCGGCAGGATGAAGAGTGGCCTGTTCTGGCGCACCTTCTTCCTGCTGTCCATGCTGACGGGCCTGTCGATGGCGTCGTGGATCGGCATGCTCAATGTCTTCCAGCGCGGCCCGCAGGTCGAGCAGACGGCCGAGCTGCTGGTCTCCGTCGTCACCATCACGAAGGCCGCGCTGACGCACTCCGCGCCCGACCTGCGGCGCGAACTGTTATTCGAGTTGGTGTCGAACGAGGGCATCCGCATCTACGACGTGAAGCCTACGGACACGGTCGAACCGCCGCCGCCGAATTCGCTGATGCCGGAAGTGGCCGCCCTCGTGCGCGACAAGCTGGGACCGGACACGCGCTTCTCGCGCATGGTCAACGAGATCCCCGGCTTCTGGGTCAGCTTCGACATCGACGGCGACAAGTACTGGCTCATGCTCGAGCGCGACAAGCTGCCCGGCCTCACGCGCGTGCAGTGGCTCGGCTGGGCCACGGTCGTCGGCGTGCTGTCGCTGCTGGGCGCCGCACTGATCTCGAGCCTCGTCAACCTGCCGCTCGCGCGCCTGACGGCGGCCGCGCGCTCGATCGCCCAGGGCAAGCGCCCCACTCCGCTGCCGGAAAAAGGATCGCGCGAGATCATCGAGGCGAACCGCAGCTTCAACCAGATGGTCGACGACCTGCAGCAGCTCGAGAAGGACCGCGCCGTGATCCTGGCCGGCATCTCGCACGACCTGCGCACCCCGCTCGCGCGCATGCAGCTGGAAGTGGAGATGGCGCCGCTGTCGGACGAAGCCCGCACCGGCATGCAGTCGGACATCGCCCAGATGGACGCCATCATCGGCCAGTTCCTCGACTTCGCGCGCCCCACGGAAAGCGCGACGTTCGTGCCGGTGAACCTCTCGGAACTGCTGGAAGATTGCGCGCACACGGCCGCCCGCCTGCCGGACGTGCGCACGACGACCGACATCGACGCGGACATCCACGTGATGGGCAACTCGACCGACCTGCGCCGCGTGATCAACAACGTGATCGAGAACGCGCGCCGCTACGGCAAGACGCCGGGCGCGGACGTCACCGAGATCGACATGGCCCTGCACGTCAGAATGACGGGCCACGGCCGCCGTGCCGTCGTCGAGATCAACGACCACGGCACCGGCGTCCCGGACGACCAGATCGAGCAGCTGCTGCGGCCATTCACCCGCCTGGACAGCGCCCGCGGCCAGGCCAACGGCGCGGGCCTGGGCCTCGCCATCGTCGAACGCGTGATCACCCGCCACAACGCCGAGCTCACCGTGCGCAACCGCGACGGCGGCGGGCTCGTGCTGCAGTTCGCGTTGCCCCTGGCCACCTGACTCTTTCCCCATCGCACCTTAAGTTGCGGCGTTAAGCGAAACGCCGCACGGTCGCGCCCGCAACGCGGCAGTACAGTCGGTCTACACCTACTTATGAGGAGGCCAAGATGAAAAAACTGCTCATTGCCGCTTTGGTTGCAGGCTCCTTCGGCAGCGTCGCGCTGCCGGCCGCCGCCGACGTCGTCATCCGCACTGCCCCGCCCCCGCCGCGCGACGAGCGCATCCCGGCCGCGCGCCACGGTTACGTGTGGGCCCCGGGCCATTGGGAATGGCGCCACGGCCGCTACGTCTGGACGAACGGCAAATGGCTGCGCGAGCGCCACGGCTACGCCTACCGCGCGCCGACCTGGGTCGAGCGCGACGGCCACTGGGTGATGGAACGCGGCGGCTGGCGCCGCGGCGACCGTGACGGCGACGGCGTGCCGAACCGGTTCGACGACCATCCCAACAATCCGCGCCGGGACTGACGCAGCGGCGGCACCGCGCCCGGACAGGCTGGCCGGGCGCACCTCAAAAAAAAGAAACCGCCTGCGCATTGCTGCGCGAGGCGGTAAATCCAAGTTTGCACTTGGAGGAGACAGAGGAGACACGCGCCCGAAGGCGCTGAATCAGGATGGCAAATTGGGACGGCGGCCGCGCCTGCAAGTGGGTAGGCGCATATATTTTTTCCCGTCGACTTGTAGGCCTTGTCGCACAATCACTGCTAGACTGCCCGCCATGGATACCGACCTCCACCTGCGCACCTATGGCGCCGACATCGTCACCGACCGCCACGTGTTCGCCCAGCTGGTCCTGCCCGTGAGCGGCGCCGTGCTGCTCGACATCGAAGGCCGCCGCGGACGGCTCGACCCGCTGCGCGCCGCCTGCGTCGCGCCGAACACCTGGCACGCCCAGTGCGGCATCGGGACCAACCAGTCGCTGATCCTCGACGTCGAACCGGCCGCCATGGCGCACCCGGCCTGGGACCGCATGCTCGACCGCCCGTTCATGAGCCTCGGCCCGGGCGCGCGCAAGCTGGTCGAATTCATGGGCGTGATGCGTACGCAGGCCTTCGATCGCGGACTGCTGCGGGGCTGGGTCCCGCTGCTGCTCGACACCATCGCGCTGGACGCGCCCCGCCCCGCCTCGCGCCTCGCCGCGCTCATGGCCAGCGTCGAAGCGGAGCCCGGTCTCGCCTGGACGACGGATTCGATGGCGCGCCACGCGGGCCTGTCCGTCAGCCGCCTGCACGCCCTGTTCCGCACGGAACTGGACACGCCCCCGCACGCGTGGCTGCGCGGCGTCCGCCTGACACGCGCACAGGCGTGGCTGGCAGACACGTCGCGTTCCATCGCCGACATCGCGCTGGCGGCCGGCTTTTCGGACCAGAGCGCGCTGACGCGGGCGCTCCGGGATGCGACGGGGATGACGCCTGGGGCGTATCGACGGGCGAATCGGCATGGCTGAGCGTGTGATGTCTTGCGCACGGCTCGTTGCGGTCGTGGCCGGCCTTGGCTGCAGTGCGTCCGTGCTGGCGGATCCCGTGCCGTTTGCCGGACGCTGGCTCGCGGACGACCAGGCGGGATCGCCCTACACGACGCTTACCGTGAAGGGCGACACCATCGCCTGGCATGGGCGGGACAAGTCGGTGCCCAGGTGCGTGCGCCAATTCGCGGTACGACAGGAAAAGCCGGGAACGGTGTACGTGAACGCGCGCGGCACGAAGTTCGTCGCGGGGGCCAAGGGCAGCATACCGACCTATCTGCTCCAACTGGATGACGGTACCTGCGGCAGCGGTGGCTCGGCGGTTCGGATCAATTATCCGTTGATCTACGATACCCAGCATATCGAATTGATCGAGTATGCGGCCGGAAAGCCCATCGGGGCGCGGCGGTTTCATCGCAAGAAATGAAAGCTGCGGGCCGCAAACCGACGTTTCGAAAGCCTGTTGAAGCGTAGCTGGCGCAGGCGATTCAATTTCGCTCAAGGTGAAACTGGATCGCCGGCATGATAGCCCAGCGTCTCGGCGCTGACGAGCGTAGTGGATATCGGCAGCTTTACTCCCAGGTTCACGAGGGGGATCAGAATTTGGTAGTCGACCGCTTCGCAATCGGTATCGGGTTTGCATATCCGGGCACGAACGATGCGAATACAGGTATTGGATGGGCCTGTAGCGCTGCCGTAAGGATTTGTCAGGCAGTTTAGACGGTTCCGGCCGGGGCTGCCGGGCATGGATCCGGCCGAGATAGGTTCGTAAGTCGTCGTTCCGTCCTGTTTCAGGTACAGGTAATCGATGCGGATGTGCTGGTCGGTGATAGGCGCACCGAACGGCAGTTCTCCTGGGGAATCTCGAAAAATCGCGTGCTGCTTCGCACGATCCAATTCGGCGGTGTCGCGCCAGTCGATATTGGCGGCGGCTCGCGCTGCGCTCCGGGTGACTTCGGCAAGTGTGTTGTACATGTACATTACCCGGGCGATCTCGATGGTGCCGAATACGACCGTGAAAAACAGAAGCCCGACAAGCGCAAATTCAACTGCTGCCACACCGCTCTGTGCAGCCCGCATCGGGGGCCGAATGGATGGTCTCCTCACCTCAGCCCCCTACATAGTCCGTTGCCATGACCGCCCTGAGAATGATTGGACTGCCATCGGTAAATAGCTCTGTAAATGGATCGAAGAACGGGTCGGAGACGGAAACGGTGACGCGTACCGAAACCTTCTTCGGGACGTCGTAGCCGTAGCACAGGTCCCAGTACGGGGTCGGGCTACCTACGTAACACAGGGCCGTGGCGCTGATGCCCCCGCCGGGATGCAGTTCTGCGAGCTCATCCATTGCGATTTTCTGTGCCACGACGGCAACGGGTACCACGGGGCCGGCCGACGATGGCGCGATTTCCCGCAGTGTGGTCGCCGCCAGGAACCTGGCGCCGTCATGCGCGGCCTTTTGTGCGACGGTGTAGCACCAGAAAACCCGGGCAAAGAACAACAGGCCGCTTATCAGGAGCAGGAGAATAGGAAGTACGATTGCGCACTCGACGGCAACGCTGCCTCTTCCGCGCAAGGACGGTTTTCGAATCGGTGCGCTCATTGATAGATCTCCACTGGTCCGCCCAGTTGCGCGTCAGTCGCAATGCCGCCGAACTCCGCGTAGATGGCGCTGGAATCGGCCGGTATGGTCATCAAGAATTTCCCGATCCCGAGCACCGTCGCGGTAGAGCCGGTTACTGGACACGAAAGCAGGGGTATGTTCAGGACCCGTCTATTCTTGGCGCCGGGCCGGCGCGCCACTGTTGGTGGAGTCTGAAAATATGAGCTGCCACTGGTCGTGAGATAAGGTGTCGAGCTCGGATAGGTCCCAACCGTCGAAGCGGACCCGTACAACTTGCTCCAGATGAGTGAAGTTGCATTGAAGGACGTATAACCCCCGGCGGGTTCCGGTGCGGCCGGATCTGCAACGGACGACCAGGGAACCGCGCGGGCAAAAGACCAGAGCGCTCCGTAATCCACCGCAGTCGGGTAATTCGTCGGCCCAATCTCGGCAACCGTCTGCAGCATTGCAGTAGTCGAGGTATCCGTTTTTGCAACCTGGACCGTAGCCTTCGTGGACATCCAGCTCACGCCGGCAAACGCGTATTGCTTGACATTGCTGTCCGGCGGCGAGGTGTTGACGTCGCAGGTCCCCGAATAAGGGTCAAATCGGGAGTTGAGGTGACTGTAGTACGTACCAATTGGAAATGGGCTCTGGACGGCAACCGTCGCACCCGTCACTTTCGGGACGGCCATCGTTCCTGTGCAGATATACGGCTCGTAAATCGATTGGTTGAAATTGGTTGTAGCGCCGCCTGCCAATGAAACCGGGTCGACCTGGAAACTCATTGCTGTCGGCCCGTTCGGATTGAGGTTCATGAGGTTATAGCCGACACCGCGGCGAAAACCGTACTCGGCCAGTTCGTCGTATTGGGTTCCGTTCGCGTTCTGGCGCCTTGCTCTCGCCGTGGGAGACATAGCGCAAATGGCCAGCGGCGTAACCTGAAGGCGCGCCTTGCCTGCAATGGTAATGTGGCCGGTTTCGACGGAACTGAAAGATGAGGACAGTATGGGAGCGAAGAACATGTCGACTTTTCCGTAATGTCCGCTCAGCAGCCCGGTGTCCACTTTTACGAACACCAGCCCGGCTGGAGAAGCTGCCGCCTCTCCATCGGATTTCCAGCCCGAGTTACTGTCAGGTGAAGCCCCAAATTTTATCGCGGCATTTTCCCAAGTAATATTGTTCAGATAGTCGTACTTGGGACCATTCGCCGGGTCTTCCACGACGCCCTGCGCAGCAGCCAGCGCCGCGCTGATTCCAGTGGTTGTTCCATCCAGTTTTTTCGCTGCGGCGATCGCAACGGCGTCAGCCAAGGTCTGCATTTCCACTTTACGGTTGTAAATCCGCGAGAAATCGAGAGCAAGCATAAAAAAGCCAAAAATTACGGGCAGTAGTATGGCGGTCATGATGGCGATTGCGCCGGTTTCCCGATTCATGCTGCGGCCGGAACAAGAGAATGACCCGCCTGTCAGGAAAGGGGAACGCCGATCGAGCGTGGGCATCTTTTCTTTCATCACGTTCCTCCTTCATCTGGCGATATTTGCGACAGATCAATTAAATAGAGCCAAGGTAGATTTTAAGGTTGAGCAACACTGTGGCATTGATTCCCAGCAATCTCGATTGGGATGCGGAGAACGTACAACACTGCCTGCGCCCAAGCGGCGCGCCTCAATTGGGCTGGCAACGACTGAGCCACATCAACCTTGGGCAGGCGTTTGCTTGAGGCAAATTTCGTAGGCGACCAGACTAGGGGTTCCTGTGATTCAACAACGTCGAACCCGTCGCCCATTGACTTTGGAAAGCCATCATCATGGTTTGCAGAAAAATTGATTCGGCAACGGCAAACCTGACATTCAGCGTATTTTTCTGCTCGATTCTTGGTTGGGGCGTATTTGAAATCCTGCTTTTCCAGCACGGCGGGGGAATACGCTTGCATCTCACAGTCGCACTCATCGGCGGCATGATTTCTTCCCTCGCACTACGCAGGTGCAGGGCATGGTGGCCTGGATTCGGCAGTTCCAATCCCGGCGCCCAGGTTTCATCAGGTGGCCATAGCGGCAGCGACGTGTTGCCGTGCCTGGCATTGGCAGGGATCGGGGGACTTTGGGGGCTGTCCATAAAATCCGGTTCCTGCACCCTTTTCACGTTCTGCATGGCTGGACTGATCTTTTTTCCCTGGTCCAGGATCAGCTTCTGCCTGCGGCACTTCTTCATATCCAGCGCAGTGCTGGCCCTGGGCGCCGGAGCGCCCCTGGTGTCTGGAGGCGTCCTGGCGCCTGGAGGGAATCCAGTGGCCCTGTTCCCCTACATGCTTGACGCATGGGCACTCTGGGTTATCGCCGTTTTGCTCGTGGGGCTGACTTATCGGAAGCATGGCGCGACAATGGCGGAAAGGGCCGAACCCGGCCGCTTGTTTCAGTAAGACAAAACAGCCTGAGCCTCCATTTTTGATGATTTTTTGTTATTATTAATCATCGACACATCTTTTGGCGGCCATGGCTCTCGTGATTCACCCTGATCGACGCTCGGGAGATCGACGTACCGATGGCGTCACCGCAAAAATCCTGCGCACCATGTTCGCCATGCGGCGCAGTTTCGGCAACGCCGCCGCGAAAAATCTACTCCTGCGCAATGGCCTCGACGAGGCGCTGGTCGAGCGCGTGCTGGCCATTCCCGAGGAACGCCGCGCGCAGCGACGTCGTATCGATGAAGCGCCGTCTGGGTCCGCAGACCCGCATCCAGCGTCAACCGACGACGACGAACCGGTCACGCTCGACGCGGCGGCGATGGCGATCCTGCACCGTCTTCGCTTCGAAGCGGACACGGGCATGCACAGGATGACGATTGCCGAGTGTCCCGTTGAATTGCGCCGGTTTGGCCTGATTCAGCTGGATGACGACGGCAAGCCCGTGATCACTGTGAAAGGCCGGCAGGCGCTGAAGCATTATGCCTGCGTGCGTGCGCTCAACAGCATTCAATGCGGCCTGGATGCGCCCATGATGAGCGAGGAAATCCGGACCTGGCTGGAATCGAATATGTTTTTGCAGCGTATCGGCAATGACTACCAGATCACGGCGCTCGGCAATAGCTGGCTCGAATTCAACCGGTCGATTTCGCAGAATCGGGCAGTGCTCTAGCGCGCAAAGCAGACATCGGGAGACGCGGTCAATTCGCCAGTAGTTCCAGCCAAGACACCCCGTCGCCCTCCCCCGACAATGGATGCTTTCCGCATCTGGAGCATCCCGTGACCACCAACAAAACCCTCCTCGGCATCGCGGCCGGCATCGTCGCCGGCGCGTTCTGGGGACTCGTCTTCCTGGCGCCCAGGCTGGCCGCCGATTTTCCGCCGCTGCAGCTGTCCGCCGGGCGCTATCTCGCCTACGGGCTCGTCGCCGCCGTGCTCGTCGCGCCGTCGTGGCGCCGGCTGAAGGGCGCGCTCGGCTGGCGCGAGTGGCGGGCCCTTGCGTGGCTCAGTGTCATCGGCAACATCCTGTACTACGTGCTGCTGGCCAGGGCCGTGCAGACGGGCGGCGTCGCGATGACTGCCTTCGTGATCGGCCTGCTGCCGCTCGCCGTGACGCTCGTCGGCAGCCGCGAGCACCATTCTCCGACACTGCGCGAACTGCTGCCCTCGCTGGCCTGCAGCATGGCCGGGCTCGTCTGCATCAGCTGGCAATCGCTGGCCACCTCCGGCTGGAGCTCCCTGACAGGCTTGCTGTGCGCCGGTGGCGCGCTCGTGTCGTGGACGACGTATGCCGTCAGCAACAGCCGCTGGCTCGCGCGGCTGGCCCACGTGTCGGCGCAGGACTGGAGCCTGTTGACGGGCGTTGTCACGGGCCTCGAAGCGATCGTGCTGGCGGTGCCCGCGTTTTATGGCGACACACTCGTCCACACGAACTCCGACTGGCTGCGCTTCGCCGGTCTCGTCGGCGCGATGGCGCTGTTCTGTTCCGTGCTCGGCAATGGACTGTGGAACGTGGCCAGCCGCGCGCTGCCGCTCACGCTCACGGGGCAGATGATCGTGTTCGAGACCATCTTCGCGTCGCTGTACGGCTACCTGTGGGAGGGCCGCTGGCCGACGCCGCTCGAAGCGGTCGCGCTGGCGCTGCTGGTCGCGGGGGTCGTCCTGTGCACCCGGGCACATCGCGAAGAAACCCGCGTCACGACGGCGCTGGAGGCCGACATGCGCACTGGGTGAGGCACCGAACAGAGGCAGGCGGCCGCGCGGGGCACGATGGGAACCTAGCACAGGAGAACACCATGAAACGCCCAGTTAGACTGCTGAGCATGATCGCCGCCGCGGTACTGGCGGCGCCGGCATGGGCCGGCGAGATCGTCAAATGCGTGGACAGCAATGGTCACGTCACGCTGACGGACCAGCCCTGCGCGTCCGGTTCCGTCTCGACGCCCGTGTCGCGCGACTCGGGCCCGCTGCCACCGCAGCGCCACGTGCTGCCCGCGGCCGAGCTGCCGCGCGTTACGTGGAAGCGGCCGAATCTCGCGGCGCCCGTGAAGCTGGCGCGCGACATCGCCACGCTGAAGGAAGCGCGGCGCATGCTGATGCTGCAGGACGCGCGCCCGCGCCTGGCCGGTTTGAATTAGGACAGGTGCCCGTCGCAGGGCGCGAATCCGAGCAGGTCGGACTCATTGGCCGACGTACCCAGCGTGCGCACGAGCTGCAGCACGTCCTCGCCCTGGATGAAGCTGGCCGACGAACTCGCGGCGAGCAGTTTTTCCGGCAGTTGCGAACGCGCCACCGCATAGCCCTGCACGTAGTCGACGCCGATCTCCGCCAGCGTGCGGATCGTGGCCGCGTCCTCGGCCCACTCCGCGATCGTGCGCATGCCCAGGTTGCCGGCCAGGCTGACGATCGCTTCCACGATGGCCACGTTGGCCGGGTGCGCGTTGATGTTGACGATGAAGTTGCCGTCGATCTTGAGCACGTCCGCCGGCAGCTCCTTCAGGTACGAGAACGACGTGTAGCCCGCGCCGAAATCGTCCAGCGCCACCTTCACGCCGAAGTTGCGCACCTGGTCGATGAAGCGGCGCGTGTTGTCCAGGTCGTGCAGCGCCACGCTTTCCGTGATCTCCATGCACAGGCGGCTCGCCACGTGCGTGTAGCGGGCCAGGACTTCCAGCGTGTCCTGCACGAAGCGCTCGTCGTTGAGCGACGCGCCGGACAGGTTCATGCACACGAAGCGCGTATTGGTCAGCGATTCCAGGTTGTCCTCGATCCACGACAGCGTCGTCGACAGCACCCAGCGGTCGATCACGCCCGCACGCCCGCTCTTCTCGGCGGCGGCGATCAACGGGCCGGCCGGGGCCACGCGGCCATCCGCCTCGCGCATGCGCAGCAGTACCTCGAAGTTCAGCGATTCGTACGGCGCGGAGAGCGACATGATCGGCTGCATCTCGAGGAACATGCCGTCGGTGGCGTCCGGACCCGACAGGCGCGCGACGAGGTTCAATTCGTTGGCGCGCTCCTGGAACGCGTTCGAACCGCGTTCGTACACGACGAGGCCTTCGTGGTGCCCGCCCTTCGCCTCGCGGCAGGCGCGGTCCGCGGTGGACACGGCGTCCTTCATCGGCATGCCCGGCGAGACTTCGATCAGGCCGACGGAGCCGCGCACGTGGAACGCCTTGTCGCCCACGCGGTACGGCGTGCCGCCGATGCGGTCGACGATGCCGCGGCAGATCAGCGACGCCAGCGGGATCGCGGTATCCGGCATGACGATGACGAATTCGTCACCGCCCACGCGGCCGATCTTCTGGCCGCCGGCCAAGGTCAGTTCCATGCGTTCGCACACCTGCTTCAGCACTTCGTCGCCGGCCGCGTGGCCGAACAGGTCGTTGATCAGTTTAAAACGGTCGAGGTCGATGTAGGCCAGCGCCAGCGGCTTGCCCGCGCCCAGCAGCTGGGCCGCGCCCTCGAACATCTTTTCGATGCCGCGCCGGTTGAAGACTTTCGTCAGCGGGTCGTTGTTGGCCATGAAGCGCAGTTGCTCGGTGGCCTGGTATTGCTCGGTGACGTCCTGCAGCACCGCCTCCACGCGGCCGCGCGCGAGCGTGGCGCTGACCATGAAGCGCTGGGCGCCGTCGCGGCTGGCGATCTGCATCTCGGCGTTGCTGCGCAAGTGCACCTGCTCCAGCAATTCCGACCACAGGCTGTCGGCGAAGAATTGCTTCCACGACGTGCGGCCGGGGACGATCTCGGTGATGCCCAGCATCTTGCGCATGGCCGGGTTGGCGCTCACGATGTTGCCGTACATGTCCAGCGTGAACAGGCCGACGGGCATCGCTTCGTAGGCATGTTCCAGCTTTTCCTGCGCTTCGCGGCGCTTCTGCGTTTCCATGCGCATCTGCTCGGCGACGGCCAGCGCGGCCAGCAGGCTCGACGCGAGCGCCGCCGTTACGCTGTTGATCACGTTCAGCACCTGGTGCATGCCGAGCGCCGCCGACACGACCTCGGCCAGTGAGGCGACATAGGTCAGCGCAAACGAGGCCGCGAACCAGCCCGCCACGCGGTTGCGCGAACGGATGATGATCGTGATGAGGCCCAGCGTCATCAGCGTGAAGCCGAAGGCCATGATGACCCACAGCATCGGCAGGAACGTCCCGTACGGCATGGTGACGGCACCGATGAGCAGCGGGATGCACGCCCATTGCGTGATGCGCAGCGGGATCGCCCAGCGCGTCTTGACGAGCTCTTCGCGGAACAGGGCCTGGTACAGCGTGAGCGTGGACACGCCGTACAACGCGATCGTCAGCGAGCGGCCCAGCAGCATCCATTGCGGCGGCACGGTCATGCCCAGCCACTGGATGTCCCAGCCGGCCGACAGTCCGGCGATGCGCAGGTTCAGCAGCAGCCAGCCGGAAAACAGTACGTACAGCGGCTGGCGGTTGATGAGCGCCGTGATCAGGACGAACAGCGACAGCACGATCATGCCGCCGTCGAGCAGGCCCGACTTGCGGTGGTAGCCCTCGACGGACAGGTCGAACTGAGTCTCCGGCCATTGCACGACGTTCACGCGCGCGGGGCCGGCGAACGTGCCGCGGCACAGGATCTCGCGCGGCAGGTCGGTGAGTTGCAGGGCGAAGCCGGCCTTGGACGGATGCAGATAGGGCGTGCCCTGCTCGCGCGTGGCCATGCCGAGCAGTTGCAGGGTGGCGGCGTCCCAGCAGGAAATATCGACGGCGTGGCGCGACGGGAATTCGATGACGTCGCCGACGATGCTGCCGGGCGCGCGCGGACGCGTGCTGAAGCGGAACCACACGGGCGCTTCGGACAGGTGGGTGTCGAAGTACGACACCGGAACGGCGGCATGCAGGCGGGCGTTGGCCGCGGGCGGGCTCAGCGGAGCGGTTTCCTTCAGGACGCGGATGTCGCGCGCATCGCTGCTGCCCGACACGTACTGGCTGTCCCAGCACACGAGGGCGACGATGGAAACGACACCGATCACGATCGGAATCAGATAATAGGCGAACGCCTTGAACGTCAGGTCCAGCGCGGACTGCGCCATGCCCGGCAGTTTCCAGCGACCGGATGATGTGAATTGCATGAGTATCTGAAAAGCTCGTATCGCGGCCCGTTGGCGCGGGCGGCCGTTATCGTTTCGCAAGGATACAGCTTTACAGTAATGCCGTCATGCAATTAATGGATCAGGCAACAAGTTCGTGCCATTCCGATGCCTGCCTTACAACACCCATCCCACCCGCATTGGGTAACGGCGGCCGCACACCGGCATGGCCCCGGACATCGATGTCCGGGTGGTGCGTGTGGCAGAAGAAGTTCAGCAACGGGTGCTGAGCGGCCGTCCAGCGTTCCTCGATCGTCGAGATGTCGAACGCCATGATCCGGTGCGGAATATTGCCCACGTGGCGCAGCGGGATGAAGCCCAGTTCCGGGAACACGTCGACGAAGGTCAGCTGTTCGTACTGGCGGTCGATCGGCGCGCGGCCTGTCGCCAGGGCCCAGTGGATGCCGTTCTGCTGGCAATACATGACGCCGGCCTTCAGCAGCGCGGTCTTGACCATGCGGCCGATGCGGCCGTTGTCCACGCCCAGGCGGCTCATCTCGGCCAGCGGCTGGCCACGCAGCCAGTCGGGCAACTCGACGGACGCTTCGACATGCAGCGGCTCGTCCAGGTTCGTCTGCATCCGGGCCGTGCCCAGCGGTGCGCCGTCCAGCTTGGATTCGGCGAGGAAAACGATTGCGTCGTCGCCGTAGTCAGACGATTCGGGCTTGACGAGCTGCCGCGCGAAGTCCGGGACGTGGCGCGCATACGCGGCGTGACGCACGCGGACGGCTTTCCACAAGTCGGCCTCGTTGTCCACGCGGCGGATGGTGAAGGGCAGGCGTTCGGTCGGCTTGCCCACGCCGGCGGCGGGGCCTGAAACGGCGGGGCGAAGAACGCCGGGGTGGCGCATTTCCATGTTGACTCCTGTGTTGATGTTCAGAAACGGATGTTTTGAACTTTATCAACGTTGCAGGGGTTAACAAATTGTCGAAAAAGCGTGTCTTTTGCCCCTATTTCAATTTTCAATAAATCATGATCAATTTCATTAGTCTTTCATCAACATTCTTGCGGTCCCGCTAACGCGGATCGAACCGCCCTGTTCCGGACCGATTTCGGCCCGCAATAACGACCGCATGCCCATGTCTTCGCCCTGCACGACGTCGATCGCGCCGCCGTGCGGCCAGCCGAGGTCGCGCAGGTAGCCGGCCAGTGCGGCCGTGCCCGCGCCCGTGGCCGGGTCCTCGTAGACGCCGCCGATCGCGAATGGATTGCGGGTATGAAAACGCCGCGGGGACTCCACCCAGGCCAGCACGATCGTCGTCAGGCCGTGCTTCTCCATCAGCGCGCGGCCCGCCTCCAGGTCGTAGCGCATGGCGGCCAGCAGGTCGCGGCTGGCCAGCGCCAGCACGAGGTGGTTCGCGCCCGCGTGGGCAAGGCCGGGCGGGATGCGCGGGTCGAGGTCTGCGTCGTGGTAACCGAACAGCATCAATGCGTCCGCGACGAGTTCCGGCGCGGCCGGGCGGCTCCACGTCGGCGGCGATTGCAGCGCGGCGGCCACGCGACCGCCTTCTCGTCGCCCTTCGACCGTAATGTCGCCATCGTTCAGCGCCAGCGCATACACGCCGTCGCCGTCGCGCCGGGCCAGCGCGGCGCCGAGCGCGATCGTCGCGTGGCCGCAGAACGGCACTTCGGACGCCGGCGAGAAGTAGCGCACGCGCCAGCCCTTTCCTTGCGGCTCGGCGAATGCCGTCTCCGAATAGCCGACGGCGTGGGCCAGGCGCTGCATCTCGTCGGCCGGCGGCAGGGATTCCCCGATCCAGACGCCGGCCGGATTACCGCCGGCGTCGCCGTCCGAGAATGCGGCGATGCGAAGGATGTGCGAAGTCGTGATGGTCATGCGGTCTCCTTGTCGGGATGGATGGTCAAGGTTCGAGCACGCCGGCCAGCCGGTCGGCGAGGAAGTCGACGAGCGCCTTCACGCGCGGCGCCAGCGCGCCCTGCTTGTAGAACACGGCCCACACGGGCTGGGTCCACGGCAGCGCCGCCTCTTCCAGCACAGGCACGAGGCGGCCCGCGGCGACGTCGGCGCGCGTGAGGAAGTCGGACAGGCTGACGATGCCCGCGCCCTGCAGCGCGAGGTGGCGGACCGTCTCGCCGCTGGTGGCCGTCACGTGCGGCGCGATGCGCCAGCCCTCTTCCGTGCCGGCGCGCAGCGGCCACGTATTCAGCGACGCCGGCGCGACGAAGCCGACGAGGCGGTGCTTCATCAAGTCTTCCACTTGCCGCGGCGTGCCGTGGCGTTCGAGATAGCCGGGGGCGGCGAGCACGCGGATGCGGCTGCGGCCCAGGCGGCGGGCATTGAGCGTCGAGTCGGTCAACTGGCCGATGCGGATCGCGACGTCGGCCTTCTCCTCGATCAGGTCGACGACGGTCTCGCCGCTCGTGAGTTCCACCTGCACCTGCGGGTACGCATCGAGGAAGTCCGCCAGCTGCGGGGCGATCAGGTGATCCAGGGTCGGCGTCGCGGCGTTCACGCGCACGAGGCCCGCGGGCTGCGCGCGCGCGAGGGCGGCCTGCGACTCCGTCTCTTCCAGGTCGGCGAGGATGCGGCGCGCGCGGGCCAGCAGCCAGTTGCCTTCCTCGGTGAGATCGAGGCGGCGCGTCGTGCGGTGGATGAGGGTCATGCCGAGCTGCTGCTCCAGACGCGAGATGGTACGCGACACGCCGGACGGCGTCTGCCCCAGCCGCTCGGCGGCATTCGAAAACGAACCCGTGTCGATCACGGCGACGAATGCGATCAACGCGCCCACGTCCAGCATTTTTGCTCCCAGGTCAAAAGTCTATTGTACGGCCACGGGTTTTTCTTTGTGGACGGGACGGCCAGAATGCCCCCTCGACCCACCCGTCGTCCCCGTGAAAACGGGGACCCATGCTGAGCTTCCGAAGTCAGTTTTCAAGCATGCCGCGATACGTCCGAAGTATTGCATCCGGATGGTCGGCATGGGTTCCCGCCTCCGCGGGAACGACGGTACTTTTAGGAGAACAAGAATGCCACTCGCTTTATGGGCCCTTACACTGAGCGCCTTCGCCATCGGCACGACGGAATTCGTGATCGTCGGCCTGATCCCCACCATCGCTTCCAGCCTGCACGTATCCGTGCCGTCCGCCGGCCTGCTGGTGAGCCTGTACGCGCTGGGCGTCGCCATCGGCGCGCCGGTGCTGACCGCCCTCACCGGCAAGGTGCCGCGCAAGACGCTGCTGCTCGGCCTCATGCTGCTGTTCACGGCCGGTAACCTGACCGCGTGGATGGCCCCCGGCTACGCCGCCCTGATGGCCGCCCGCGTGCTGACGGGCCTCGCCCACGGCGTCTTCTTCTCGATCGGTTCGACGATCGCGACGAGCCTCGTGCCGAAAGAAAAGGCGGCCAGCGCCATCGCGCTGATGTTCAGCGGCCTGACCGTGGCCCTCGTGACCGGTGTCCCGCTCGGGACGTTCATCGGCCAGCACTTCGGCTGGCAGATGACGTTCCTGGCCGTCGCGCTGCTGGGCGTGATCGCATTCGCCGGCATCGCCCTGCTCGTCCCGCGCGGCATCGCCGGCAGCAAGCCGGCTAGCCTTCTCACGCAGTTGTCCGTGCTGAAGAAACCGCGCCTGCTGCTCGTGTATGCGATGACCACGCTGGGCTACGGCGGCTCGTTCATCGCCTTCACGTATCTCGCGCCGATCCTCGAACAGGTCGCCGGCTTCTCGTCGAACAGCGTGGGCCTCGTGATGCTCGTGTACGGCGTGTCGGTCGCCTTCGGCAATATCTGGGGCGGCAAGCTGGCGGACCGCAAGGGCCCCGTGCGCGCCCTGCAGATCGTGTTCGCGTTGCTGGCCGGCGTGCTGTTCGTCCTCGACTTCACGGCCGCGAACAAGATCGCCGTCCTCGTCACCGTGCTGGCCTGGGGCGCTGTCGCCTTCGGCAACGTGCCGGGCCTGCAGGTCTACGTCGTGCAGCGCGCCGAGCGCGATGCGCCGGGTGCGGTCGATGTGGCGTCGGGCCTGAACATCGCCGCGTTCAACGTCGGCATCGCCATCGGCGCGTGGGGCGGCGGCCTGATCGTCGCGCACCTCGGCCTGATGCACACGCCGTGGATCGGCGCCCTGATCGTCATCGGCGCGCTCGCCCTCACCACGCTGGCCGGCTGGCTTGACCGGCGCGATCCGGCGCCGCAGCACGCAGTCCACGGCGAACGCGCCGTCGCCATGCATTGAATTGAAAGGAGAAACCATGCATACCACTATCCCGCAACTGGGCCTCGGCACGTTCCGCCTGAAGGAACAGCAGGCCATCGATGCCGTCGCCACCGGCCTGGAACTGGGTTACCGCCACATCGACACGGCGCAGATCTACGGCAACGAGGCCGAAGTCGGCCAGGCGCTGGCAGGATCGGGCGTGGCGCGCGGCGACGTCTTCGTCACCACCAAGATCTGGACCGAGCACCTGGCCGCGAACCGCCTGCGCGCCAGCCTCGAAGAAAGCCTCGTGAAACTGCGCACGGATTACGTCGACCTCACCTTGATCCACTGGCCGTCGCCGGGCGCCGCGGTGTCCGTCGCGGAATCGATGGAAGCGCTGCTGGCCGCGCGCGAGGCGGGCCTGACGCGCGCCATCGGCGTGTCGAACTTCCCGATTGCGCTGCTGCGCGACGCCATCGCGGCCGTGGGCGCGGACAACATCGCGACGAACCAGGTCGAGCTGCACCCGTTCCTGCAGAACCGCGCAGTGGACGCGTTCATGGTCGATGCCGGCATCCACCTCACCGCCTACATGCCGCTCGCCTACGGCAAGGTGATGGACGACGCCACCATCGCCCGCATCGCGCAGGTGCACGGCGCGACGCCGGCCCAGGTGGCGCTGGCCTGGGCGATGGCGAAGGGATATGCCGTGATCCCGTCGTCGACGAAGCGCGCGAACCTGGAGAGCAACCTGCAGGCGCGCGACCTGATCCTGTCGCGGCAGGACATCGCCGACATCGACGCGCTGGACCGGGACGAACGCCTCGTCAGCCCGGACTTCGCGCCGGCGTGGGACTAGACTACCTGTCCAACTCCTTGTAGTGGCGGAAGATCCCTTCCTCATTGAAGGGAATCCGCCGCCCGGACTTCAGGTAGGCCGCGATGCGCGGCCGCGCGGCCACCCGGTCGTGCAGCGCCGTCAGCAGCGGATAGCCCGCGTCGATACGGCCCAGCGCCTTCGGGAAGGCGTAGCGCAGGCCCGCGACGAGCTGGAACAGCGACAGGTCCGCGTACGTGACCGCGTCGCCCAGCAGGTAGTCCTTCGGTTCGGGCCGGGCCAGGATGTTCTCGAACCAGTCGAAGAATTTCGGGATGCGCGTGTCGATGAAATCGGCCGACCGGCGCTTGGCTTCCGGGCGCTGGTCTTCGAAATACAGCGACGTCGCGATCGGATGGTGCGTGTCGTGCGTCTCGGCGACCAGGTCCGCGATGGTCAGCTGGATCTGGTTCACCCAATATTTACCTTGCGCATCCTGCGGCGCCAGTCCGTGGCGCTCGCCCAGGAACATCAGGATGTTGGCGGTCTGGCCCACCGTCACGTCGCCCGCCTTCAGGAACGGCGGCGCGAACGACGGATGGTCGGCGCCGTCCATCGCCGCGATCATGCGCGCCATGCCGCCCGGCTCGCGCGCCACGTCCAGGTATTGCACCCCTGCCTCTTCCAGCGCCAGGCGCACGAATTCGCCGCGGCCCTGGATGCTCGGCCAATAAAAAAGTTCATACACCATGCCATGCTCCTCAACTTGTTCGGTCTGACTCAATTATCGAGCAGGATTTTGATGTTCGGCGCGGCAATCGTGCTAGTCTTGCGTCTGGCGCTTGCCTGACAAAAGATTAATAAAAAGAGAGACATGAAAACAAGAATTGATAACGGGATGGGGCATCGGAGGCTCCGATCTTGATCTGCTGAACGATTTATTTCCGTTAAGCAAACCAACAAGACGCAACCACCGATAACGATTTTGCCCGGAGCGCATTATGATTTTCGCTCACCTGACCAAACACTGGATGGCCCGTCGCCGCCAGTACAGCCTGTCGTCGTGGGTGCTGTGCATCGCGCGCAGCCTGCGCGTGCTGGCCTATTACCGCGACCACCGCGCGCTGTGCCAGTTGGGTGTCTACCGCAACCACGTCGCGAAAGACGCCGGCGACGACCTGTTCCACCACCTCAGCCACCGCGACTACCTCATCAAGGACTTGAGCCCGCGCCAGCGCGTGCAGGCCGTGCTGAGCCACTACCGGTTCGAAGAAACGACGTTCAACGACAGCTACCTGGACGCCGTCTACGGCCAGCGCTGCCTGCCCCTGTGGCAGCAGGAGGCCGAGGGCAGCACGTTCATGATCCAGCTCGAGATGGCGTCGCGCAGCAATGCCGAAGGCGACCTCACCCTCGCCCTCATCGCGGACGGCAAATGCCTGCACCGCCTGTCCTTCAGCTGGCTCGAAGGCGACATGGTGGGCGTCAACATGCCCGTCGTCCCGTTCATCGCGCGCAACCAGGGCCGCTGGATCGATTCCGGCGCCGCGTTCGAAGCGTTCGAACGGGTCTTCCCGAACAACTCGCCCAGCTTCTTCTGCTTCGCGGCCATGCAGGGCATCGCGCTGGCGCTCGGCATGGACAAGGTCGTCGCGATCCGCAGCGAAGCGCACATCGCCTATGATCCCGATCCGGAAAAACATTTCGCCAACGCGTATGACGGCTTCTGGAAGATCCTCGGCGGCGAGGACATGCCGGGCCGCGACGGCTACCTGATCCCGCTGCCGTTCTACGTGAAGCCGTTGTCCGAGATGCCGTCCAAGCACCGCAAGCGCGCGGCGCTGCGGCGCGAACACTGGCGGCTGATCGGTGACGCGTCCCGCGCCGTCGTCCAGCGCCATCTGCTGCATGCGCGCGTGCACGTGGCGCATCCGGCCGCGGTGCCCGAACCGGCCTGAATGCCTGCCGGCCTGGCCCACGCCGGCAGGACACCTGCGCGATAATGATCCTCTGAGCAAAACCAGAGGATCACCTTGCACAACTTCGACTTTCATAATCCCACCCGCATCCTGTTCGGCGACGGCCAGATCGAGCGCATCGGCAAGCTGGTGCCGTCCGAGGCACGCGTCCTCGTGCTGTACGGCGGCGGCAGTATCCGCGCCAACGGCACGTTCGACGCCGTGATGGCCGCGCTGGCCGGCCGCACCGTGTTCGAGTTCGGCGGCATCGAGCCGAATCCCACGGTCGAAACGTTATCCGAAGCGATCGCGCTCGTCCGCCGCGAACGCGTGGACTTCCTGCTGGCCGTGGGCGGCGGCTCCGTCATCGACGGCACCAAGTTCGTCGCGGCGGGCGCCCTGCTCGACGCCGATCCGTGGACCATCCTCGAACAGCACGCGAAGAACGTGCGCGCGGCGCTGCCCATCGGCGTCGTGCTGACCCTGCCGGCGACCGGGTCCGAGATGAACGCGGCCGCCGTCATCACGCGCAAGCGCACGCAGGAAAAATTCGCGTTCGTCTCGCGCACCGTGTACCCGCAGTTTGCCGTGCTCGACCCGACCCGCACCTACACGCTGCCCGCGCGCCAGGTGGGCAACGGCGTCGTCGACGCGTTCGTCCACGTGATGGAGCAGTACATGACGGTCCCGGCCCAGGCCAAGGTACAGGACCGCTTTGCGGAAGGTTTGCTGCTGACGCTCGTCGAGGACGGTCCGCGGGCGCTGGCCGCGCCGGAGAACTACGATGTACGCGCCAACCTGATGTGGACGGCCACGCTGGCCTTGAACGGCCTGATCGGCACCGGCGTGCCACAGGACTGGTCCACGCACACGATCGGCCACGAGCTGACCGCGCTGTACGGCCTCGACCACGCGCAGACGCTGGCGATCGTGCTGCCGTCGATGCTGCGCGTGCGCCGCGCGGCCAAGCGGGAGAAACTGCTGCAATACGCGGCCCGCGTGTGGGACCTCCGCACGGGCGACGAGGATGCGCGCATCGAGGCGGCCATCGGCCGCACGGAAGACTTCTTCCGCGCCATGGGCGTAGGGACAAAGCTGTCCGACTATGGCCTGGGCCGCGATGCGATCCCGGCCGTGATTGCCGCACTGGAAGCGCATGGCATGACGCGCATGGGCGAGACCGGCGAGGTCACGCTGGACGTGGCGCGCGCGGCGCTGGAAGGGGCCGCCTGAGCGCGGAACCATCCGCTTTACAACATGTCTATTGGCTGAAGCATCACGACAAGGCGCGTTGTGCTACACTCGCGCCTTCGCTAGGGGTCCTGGGAGTTCGCTTCCCGGGTGAGAGATACCCTTCGTACCTGATCTGGATAATGCCAGCGAAGGAAAGCGCAACGCAGTTCCCATCCTTGTTTGCCCTTCCCCCCGTTGGCTCCGGCTTTTAAGAAAAAGCAGCGCGCCCATCGCCGGCGCGCGAAAACGAGCAAACCATGAACCGTCATTTGAAGTACACCGCAGTCGCGTACGCCATCGCGCAAGCCTTCATCGCGAACGCACATGCACAGGACACCACCCACCCCGTCGCCGAAGTCGTCGTGACGGGCAACCGCTTCATCGCCGTCGACCGCGCCAGCGTCGGCGGCTTCGGCGAAGCGTCGCTGTTCGACACCCCGGCCTCCATCGTCTCCATGGGCCGCACGCAGATGCAGGACCTGTCGATCCGCTCGACGACCGAGGCGGTGCGCTTCGACGCATCCGTCGCCGACGCCTACAACGCCGTCGGCTATGCCGAGCAATTCTCCATCCGGGGCTTCGCCCTCGACAACAACTACAGCTATCGCAAGGACGGCTTCGCGATCCCGGGCGACACGCAGATTCCGCTGGAGAACAAGGAACGCTTCGAAATCCTGAAGGGCCTCGCGGGCCTCACGGCCGGCATCGCCACGCCGGGCGGCATCGTCAACTACGTGACCAAGCGCCCGACGAATGCGCCGCTGCGTTCCGCGACGGTTGAAGTGTCCGAGCGCGGCACCCTGTACGGCACCGTCGATCTCGGCGGCCGCTTCGAGGACCGCCGTTTCGGCTACCGCATCAACGCGGCCGCCGCCGACCTGCATCCTTACGTGCGCGGCGCGAACGGCGACCGCCAGTTCGTGTCGGCCGCCTTCGACTGGCAGATCACGCCGGATGCGCTGCTGCAGCTGGACATGGACTACCAGCGCAAGGCCCAGATCACGGCGCCCGGCTTCCAGCTGATCCAGGGTACGACGCTGCCGACCGGCGTGTCGGCCAAGATGCTGCTGAACGACCAGCCGTGGACGCGCCCCGTCACGACCAAGGACAGCAACGTGGGCCTGCGCTTCGAATACAAGCTGGCGCAGGACTGGACCGCCACCGTGTCCGGCAACAAGCACTGGTTCAAGCGCGACGACTTCACCGCGTTCCCCTACGGCTGCAGCAACGAGGGCGCGGGCTATTATCCGGGCTACTGCGGCAACGGCGACTACGACGTCTACGACTACCAGAGCACGGGCGAGCGCAAGTCGCCGTGGGGCGTGCAGGCGCAGGTGCAGGGTAAATTCGCGACCGGCGCGCTGCGCCACGCGCTCACGCTGGGCGCGTCGTATTCGGAGCGCCACGACAGCTTCGGCGACTACGTCTACGACTACGTCGGCTACAGCAACATCTGGCACCCGCTCGTGACGCCGCACGTGCCGGCCGACCGCGTGACGGGCCCCGTGTTCGAGCGCCGCAGCGACGAGGAACGCGCCGTGTTCGCGCAGGACATCGTGAGCCTGACGAACCAGCTGACCCTGCACGCGGGCCTGCGCCACGTCCAGATCAAGCGCAGCGAATTCGTCGACGACGCCACCGGCTACGTACACGCCGACGACTCGTTCCTGCTGCCGAACGTGGGCCTCGTCTTCAGCCCCGCGCGCGACTGGAACGTGTACGCCGCCGTCAGCCACGGCCTGCAGCACGGCGGCATCGCGCCGATGCAGACGACGAATGAGAATTCGGTGCTGGCGCCGCAGCGTTCGCACCAGGTCGAGATCGGCGCCAAGGCCGCGCTGGACAATGGCCTGAACCTGTCGGCCGCGCTGTTCCAGATCCGCCAGGGCCTGGAATACACGAACGCGAACAACACGTTCGTCCGCAACGGGCGCGAGACGCACCGCGGCATCGAGCTGACCGCCCAGGGCCGGGCGACGCCGGCGCTGGACTGGAGCGTGTCGCTGATGGCGCTGAACACCCGCCAGGAAGGCACGGGCCAGGCGAGCATCGACGGCAAGCGCGTGACGGACGTCCCCGCGTTCAAGTCGACGGCATGGGTGCAGTACGCCGTCGCCGCGATCCCGGGCCTGAAGCTGGACGGCACGTGGCAGTACTCGGGCAAGAAGGCGTTCGACGTCGAGAACACCGTGTTCGTGCCGGACTACCACGTGTTCGGCGTGGGCGCGTCGTACGGCCTGAAATGGGGCACGACGAACGTCACCTTGCGTGCTCGGGCGGAGAACCTGTTCGACAAGTTCTACTGGCGCGATGTGACGCCGGCGCTGGGCGGCTATCTGTTGCCGGGCGCGCCGAGGACGTTCCGGGCGTCGGCGCAGTTCGACTTCTGACCTCGTCGCCCCCGCGAAAGCGGGGGCCCATGCCGACTCTCCGGAGTCTGCCCGTTTAAACAGATCGCGTTGTATCCGACGGACCGGATTCGGTAGCTCGGCATGGGTTCCCGCTGTCGCGGGAACGACGGGCGTCGGGTGGTCCTATCAATGCTTCCACCTGCCGCACCCGCGCGTCCAGCTCCCCCGTCAGCAGCGCAAACGGAATTCCCCGCGCATCCAGCACGTCCACGAGCTGCGCATGCACGCGCTGCCTCACCTCCTCCGACTCGCGCTGCAACCCATCCGGCACCCATGGCAGATCGGGCGCCGCGACGAGCGTGAACGCGTAGTCGTGTTCCGCTTCCAGGGCGAGCAGGTCCGGCGGCACGCGGCCCCAGTAGATGCGGCTGTACACGGCCGTCATCAGCGGCGTCGTGTCGACGAACAGGAAGTCCCGCACGCGCGGGTCGCGCGCGAGCAGCGCCTCGCGGGCACGCTGCGTGCGCGCGATGGCGGGCTGGTCGTCCTCGCGCGGCACGCGCGCGTTCACCTCGACGAATTCGCGCAGGTATTCCGGCACCCACAACGTGCCGTAGCGCGCCGCCAGCGCCTGCGCCAATGTCGACTTGCCCGTCGATTCGGCGCCCAGCAGCGCCACACGGTCCACCGGTGCCACGGTCATCGCGCGCCCTCGGCGACCGACAGGTCCGCGTCGTGCGCGGCGTTCGTCCAGGCACGCAGGCCCAGCACGGCCAGCACGACGAACACGGCGTACAGGATCGCCGTCAGGTGCAGGCCCTTGTAGATGTACAGGCCCACGTACAGGATGTCGACGACGATCCACGTGTGCCAGTTCTCGATCTTCTTCTGCGCCGTGAGCAGTTGGCCCAGCAGGCTGCCCGCGGTGAGGAAGCCGTCCATGTGGGGCACGTCGGTGTCCGTGCACGCCTTCAGGAATGCCGACAGCGCGAAGAACCCGACGGCCCAGCCGAGCAGCGACGCGAGCCGGCCCGTGTGCGACAGGCGCGTCACGGGCAGCGGCCTGCCCCCGGCGCCGCGCAGCCACTGCCACCAGCCCCAGATCGAGGCGGCGATGAACACGCCCTGCAGGCCGGCGTCGCCGTACAGGCGGGCGTCGAAGAACACGACCCCGTACGTGGCGGACGACACGATGGCGAAGAACCAGCCCCAGTGATTGCGCAGGATGGTCAGGACGACCGTCGCGACGGACAGCACGAAGCCGAGCAGTTCGAGCGGCGTGGTGGAAAAGCCCAGCAGGACCAGGGTATCGTTCATGGGCGGACAATGACAGGTGAGTCGGCGATTATGGAAGGTGGCGCGGGTTTATGCAACCCGACGGCGAGTGTCCGTTTCCGGACACCGCTGCCCGCCAGCGGGCAATGCGGCAGTCCGCCCCCAGAGGGAAACCCTGCTGGCACGGGGCTTGCAGTACAGGCAGCATCACAATGCCCGCTTTGATCATGGACCAGGCCATCCCGCTCGACATCCTCCGCCGCCGCACCCGCATGCGGCTCGCCTCCACGCTCCTCGTGCTCGGGGCCCTGTGCGCCGCCGCGTGGGGCCTGAACCGCGCGCTGCGTCCGAGCGTGTCCGCGGCCGACGTGGTCGTCGCGGAAGTCCGGCGCGGGAACGTGGACAACACGGTGGGCGCGGCCGGCGTCGTCATCCCCGTGCACGAGGAAGTGGTGGCCAGTCCCGGCGCGAGCCGCGTCGCGAAGGTCCTCGCCAAGCCCGGGCAGCAGGTCCGCGCGGGCGACCTGCTGCTCGAACTGGACGACCGCGACATCCGCCTCGCGCTGGAAGCGCTGAAGGAACAGCTCGCGCAGCAGGACAACCGCATCGCGACCTTGAAGCAGGAACTGGAACAGAAGCGCACGCAGATCACGAGCAGCCTCGAACTGCTGGAGATCGATTTGCAGGCCGCGCGCGCCACGCTGGAACGCAACGAGAAGCTGCGCTCAAGCGGCCTCGTATCGGGCGAGAACCTGCTGACCGCGCAGCTGAACGTGAAGCGCACGGAGATCCAGCTGCGCCAGCAGCGCGCGCTGCTCGAGGCCACGCACCGCACGACGGCCACCAATATCGCGGCGGCCGACCTGCAGAAGGCGATCCTGCAAAAGCAGATCGCGCAACAGGAGCAGCTGCTGGACCGCACCCGCGTGCGCGCCCCGTTCGGCGGCATGCTCACCTGGCTGTTGGAGGAAGAAGGCGCGAGCGTGGCGGCGGGCCAGCTCGTCGCGCGCGTCTCCGAATTGAACAACTACCGCGTCGAGGCGACGTTGTCCGACTTCCACGCGCGCCAGCTCGCGCCGGGACAGGCCGTGCGGGTGGAGCAGAACGGCGAGGTCATGGCCGGCACCGTCCACACGATCCTGCCCGAAATCCAGAACGGCACCATCAAGCTGCTCGTCGACCTCGCCCAACCGCGCAATCCGCACCTGCGTAACAAGATGCGCGTCGACGTCGCCGTCGTCACCGAGCGCCGCACGAACGTGCTCGTGGTCGACGGCGGCCCCGCGTTCAACGGCCGCGGCCCGCAGCCCGCGTTCGTCGTGCGCGACGGCGTGGCGCGCAGGACGACCCTCGACCTGGGCGCCGGCGACGGCAAGGTCGTCGAAGTCGTGGCCGGCGCGCACGCGGGCGACCGCGTCGTCGTCTCCGACACGGCCGACTTCAAGCACCGCGACAGCATCCGCATCACGAACTGAATCCAAACGAGAGGACACCATGATCAGACTGACCCAGGTCAGCAAGACCTACCGCACCGACAAGGTGGAAACGCTGGCCCTGAAAGATATCGACCTCGTCGTCGAGCGCGGCGAATTCGTCGCGCTGATGGGCCCCAGCGGCTGCGGCAAGAGCACCCTGCTGAACCTCATCGGCCTGCTCGACCGGCCCAGCCAGGGCGCGATCGACGTGGACGGCATTCCGATCAAGCGCTACGCCGACCGCCAGCTCGCGAAGCTGCGCAACCAGACGTTCGGCTTCATCTTCCAAAGCTTCCACCTGATCCAGGACCTGCGCGTGATCGACAACGTGGAACTGCCCCTGCTCTACCGCAGCGTGTCCGGCGGCGAGCGGCGCCGGCTCGCGCGCGAGGCGCTGGCCCGCGTGGGCCTGTCCGCGCGCATGGACCACTACCCGAACCAGCTGTCCGGCGGCCAGCAGCAGCGCGTGGCGATCGCGCGCGCCATCGTCGGCCAGCCGCACGTGCTGCTCGCGGACGAGCCGACGGGGAACCTGGACAGCCGGATGGGCGCCGAGATCATGGACATCCTGCTGACACTGAACGCGGAAGGCACGACCATCGTGATGGTCACGCACGACGAGCGCGAGGCGTCGCAGGTCGGCCGCATCGTGCGCGTGTTCGACGGCCAGCTCGTCCAGCCGGAGCATCTCCATGCTGCGTAACTACCTGCTGACCGCCTACAAGGTCTTCATGCGCCGCAAGCTGTTCACGGCCATCAACCTCGCGTGCATCGTGCTCACGCTCGTCGTGCTGATGGTGATCAGCGCCCTGCTCGACACGGCATTCTGGCCGACCGGCGTGGAAGGGCGGAGCGACCGCCTGCTGCAGGTGTACGGCATGCGCAGCGAGAGCGTCAACGACAAGGGCCTGCCCACCGGCCTGCGCACCGGCCTGCTGGGCTACAAGACGATCTCGCGCTACCTCATGCCGTTGACGAGCGTGGAGCGCGTCTCCGCCATCACGACGACGAGCGAGGTCTCGGTCTACCAGGGCGACCGCGTGAGCCGGCTCGACATGCGCCGCGTCGACGCGAACTACTGGAAGATCATGCAATTCAAGCTGCTGGCCGGCCGCCTGCCGGACGAGGACGACGACCGCCTGGGCCGCATGGTGGCCGTCGTCAACGCGACGACGGCGCGCCAGCTGTTCCCCGGGGCCGCCGCGGTCGGCCAACGGATCAGCGTGAACGGCCAGGCGTTCGAGATCATCGGCGTCGTCGCGGACGTCATCCACATCAACGCGTACGCGGACATCTGGGCGCCCCTGTCCACGTTCCCGTCGTCGAACTACCGCGACGAATACACGGGCATGTTCGCCGCGCTGCTGCTGGCGCGCTCGCCCGCCGACCTGCCGCGCGTCCGCGCCGACGTCGAACGGGTTGCGAAGACCATCCAGCCGGTCGGCGACCAGATCTTCGGCAAGACGACGTTCTGGGCCGATACGAAGCTCGACGTCGTCGCCCGCGCATTGCAGGGCCGGGAGAGCCATGTCGATTCCGGCGGCAACCGGCTCCTGGCGATGATCGCGGGCGGCATGCTCGTGTTCATGCTGCTGCCCGCGCTGAACCTCGTCAACCTGAACATGGGCCGCATCATGGAACGCAGCGCGGAGATCGGCGTGCGCAAGGCGTTCGGCGCCACCAGCCTGCAGCTCGCGGGCCAGCTCGTCGTCGAGAACGTGCTGCTGTGCCTCGCCGGCGGCCTGCTCGGCCTGGCCTGCGCCCAGGGTGTGCTGTGGTGGCTCGAAGCATCGCAGCTGATCCCGTACCTGGAAGTCCACATCAACCCGACCGTGTTCGGCTGCGGCATGCTGCTCGCCTTCGTGTTCGGCCTGCTGTCCGGCGCGATCCCCGCGTGGAAGATGTCGCGCCTCGATCCCGTCCATGCCCTGAAAGGAGCCGCGTGATGCTGCGCCACCTGTTGCGACTGACCTGGAAGCGCAAGTCCAGGAACCTCATGCTGAGCCTCGAGATCCTGCTCGCCTTCGTCATCGTGTTCGGCATCGCCGCGTTCGGGCTGCGCTACTGGCAGCTGTACCGCCAGCCGGTCGGCTTCGACGGCACCGACACGTGGTCCGTGCAGATGCAGATGGGCGAGGCACCGCCCAAGTCCATCGCGCCGGACGTCTACGACACCATGCGCCGCAGCCTGCTGGAACTGCCGGAAGTGCGCGCCGTGACCTTTGCCAGCTATGCGCCGTACACCCGCTCGACGTGGACCACGACGTTCGCATCGCCGCAGACCGGCGCCGCCGTGCAGACCAATACCATCGAAGCGGGCGACGACCTGCCGGAGGTGCTCGGCATGCGGCTCGTGGCCGGCCGCTGGTTCGGCGCCGCCGACGACGGCCAGGACGCGCGGCCCGCGGTCGTGAACCGGCGTGTGGCCGCCGACATGTTCCCGGGCCGGCCGGCGCTGGGCCAGCGCTACACGAGTACCGACTACGGCGTCACGCGCACCTTCCGCGTGATCGGCATCGTGGACACGTTCCGCAACCAGGGCCCGCTGATGGTGCCGACGAACTTCGTCCTCATGCGGTTCACGCCGCACACGACGGAATCGCGCGTGCGCACGATCCTGCTGCGCGTCGCGCCCGGCACGCCGCGCGGCTTCGAGGCGAAGCTGAACGAGCGGCTCAAGGCGGTCCGCAACGATTGGGGCTACCAGATCGCGCCGCTGCAATCGCTGCGCGCTTCGCTGCTGAAGGAGCAGCTCATTCCGCTGGCCGTGGCGGGCGTGATCGCGTCGTTCATGCTCGTCATGGTCGCCTTCGGCCTGTTCGGCGTGCTGTGGCAGAACACGACGCGCCGGATCCCCGAGATCGGCCTGCGCCGCGCGATCGGCGCGCGCGCCGCCGACATCTACCGCCAGATCGTCCTCGAACAGCTGCTCATCGGGTCCCTGGCGATGGGCGTGGGCCTCGTGCTGCTCGTGCAGCTGCCGCTCACCGGCGCGCTGGGCGACACCTTGAACTGGTCCGTGTTCGCCGGCGCCGTGGGGCTGTCGATGGCCGTTATCTATCTGCTATCCTTGGCGTGCTCGCTCTACCCCGGCTGGCGCGCGAGCCGCCTCGATCCGGCCGCGGCACTGCACTACGAATAAAAGGCTGACATGGAACCACAACGCAGGCGACGCGTACTGGTCGTCGACGACGACCACGCCGTCCAGGTCTCGCTGGCCCTGCTCCTCAAGCAGGCCGGCTTCGACGCGGCATGCGCGGACGGGCCGCGCGAGGCGCTGGCGCAACTCGACGCAACGCCGTTCGACCTCGTCTTACAGGACATGAATTTCTCGCTGCAGACGAGCGGCGAGGAGGGCCTCGACCTGCTCGCGCGCGTCAAGGCGGCGCATCCGGCGCTGCCCGTGCTGTTGATGACGGCGTGGGGCTCGATCGCGCTGGCCGTGCGCGGCGTGAAGGCGGGCGCCGCGAACTTTTTCACCAAGCCCTGGGACAACGCCCAACTGGTCGACCTGATCGAAGCGACGCTCGATCTCGGCACGCCGCCGGCAGCAAGCAGCCGCACGCGCGCCGCGCTCGATGCCAGGTATGACTTCACTGCCATCGTCGGCGCGCACCCGAAGCTGCTGAAAGTGCTGGAGACGATCGCGCAGGTCGCGGCCACGCGCGCCCCGGTGCTGATCCTCGGCGAGAGCGGCACCGGCAAGGAGTTGATCGCCGACGCCATCCACCGCAACAGTCCGCGCCGGGCGGCGCCTATCGTCAAGATCAACATGGGCGCCATCACGACGTCGCTGTTCGAAAGCGAGATGTTCGGCCACGTGCGCGGCGCGTTCACGGATGCGCGCGACAACCGCAAGGGCCATATCGCCAGCGCCGACGGCGGCACGCTGTTCCTCGACGAGATCGGAGAACTGAACCGCGGCGACCAGGTGAAACTGCTGCGCGTGCTGCAGGACCAGCGCTACCAGCCCGTCGGCGCGAGCCGCGCGGAGCAGGCCGACGTACGCGTGATCTCGGCCACCAACCGTGAACTGGCGGAGCTCGTCGCCGCCGGCGACTTCCGCGAAGACTTGTTCTATCGCCTGAACCTGATCACGATCCGCCTGCCGCCGCTGCGCGAACGGCGCAGCGACATCCCGCTGCTGGCGCGCCATATCGTGGAGCATGTGGCCGACAGCTATGGCCTGCGAGCCGTCGCCCTCGCCCCGCAGGCGCTGGACTGGCTCGCGGCGCAGCCGTGGCCCGGCAACATCCGCCAGCTGAAGCAGACGCTGGAACGCACCCTCCTCCTGGCCGGCAAGGACGTGCTCACGCAGGCCGACTTCCTCGCGACGAGCGCCGTCGACGAAGGCGTGTCCGGCGGCCGGCTCGGCGTTGACGGCATGACGCTGGACCAGGTCGAACGCCTGATGATCGAACAGGCGCTGCGCCAGCACGCGGGCAACATCTCGCGCGTGGCGAAGGCCCTGGGCCTGTCGCGCACGGCGCTGTACCGCAGGCTGGAACGCCACGGCCTCGCCGGCGCGGACGGCGCCGCATGATGCGGCTGCGCCCGCGCCTCGGCACGTACATCCTCGCGCTGCACGTGCCGCTGTTCGGCTGCGCCGCCCTGCTGCTGCCCGCGCGGCCGTTGCTGTTCGTCGGCGCGGAAGGGCTGCTGCTCGCGAGCCTGGGCCTGGGCTGGCGGCTCGTGCGCCAGGCGCTGGAACCGCTCGGCTACACGCGCCGCTTCCATGAGCTGCTGCAGGACCAGCACTACGCCAACCGCCTGGCCGCGCCCGCGTCGCGCGAGCTGGACGACCTCGTGGACACGTTCAACACGATGCTGGCCGCGCTGCACCGCGAACGGCTTGCGATCGGCGAGCAGCAGGGCTTCCTCGACCGCCTGCTGGAAGCGACGCCGGTCGCCGTCCTCGTGTTCGACTTCGACGGCGCGATCAGCCTCGTGAACGCGAGCGCGGGCGAACTGCTCGGCCTGGACCGGCCCGAGGGCAAGCGCTTGTCCGCCTGGGCCGACGGCGCTGCCGGATTCGCGCGACACCTCGACGCGCGCGGACACGCGCGGAGCCGCCAGCTCGCCGCGCAGCTGGACGCCCTGCCGCTGGGCGAATCGCGCCTGCTGACGGACCCGGACGGCCGCCGCTACCGCGCCCAGCGCGGCCAGTTCTACGACCGCGGCTTCGCGCGCCACTTCATCATGGTCGAGGAACTGACGGCGGAACTGGAAGACTCGGAGCGGGCCACGTACGCACGCCTGATCCGCGTGCTGGCGCATGAAGTCAACAACACGGTGGCCGCGACGGGCTCCGTGCTCGACTCGCTGCTGTACTACCGCGACCAGCTGCACGAACGGGACGCGGGCGACTTCGCGACGGCCATCGTCGCCGTCAAGCGCCGCAATGCAAGCCTCGGCGAATTCATCGACCGCTTCACGAAGGTCGTCAAGATGCCGCCGCCGGAACCGCGCCCGACGGATCTGAAAGCCGTCGTCGACGACATCCTGTGGCTGAACCGCGAACAATGCAGCAGCCGCGGCATCGCGCTGGGCTGGCACCGCTGCGATGCCGTCGCGCCGCTCGCGCTGGATGCGCAGCTGATCGAGCAGGCCCTCATGAACATCGTCAAGAATGCGATGGAAGCGATCGAGGCGGCCGGTCAATCGAGCGGCGCGATCAGGCTGGAACTGGCGGACGAAGGCCGGCGCGTGCGGCTGTCGGTCGTCGACTCGGGCAACCTGCTGGCCAGCGGACCGGCGCGGCCGCTGTTCACGCCGTTCTTCACGACGAGAAAGGGCGGCCAGGGGATCGGGTTGATGTTCGTGCGCGAGGTGCTGCAGCGGCACGGGTGCACGTATTCGCTGGCACCGGGGGCGCCGGGAGAGACGCGGTTCGACATCTGGTTCCCGGCGCCGTGACGCATTACCCCTTCGGGTACTTGATCGTCATTTCCTTCAGCAGGTTGTCCGCATGGTCGACCTCCTTCATCACCCACAGCATGTAGCGGATGTCGACGTGGATCGCGCGCGTGATCACCGGATCGAAGTACCAGTCCTTCGTGATCGACTCGTAGGTCGAATCGAAGTTCAGGCCGACCAGTTCTCCGCGCTTGTTCATCACGGCGGAACCGGAATTGCCGCCCGTCGTGTCGGCGCTCGACAGGAAATTCACCGGCACCGTGCCCAGCGCCGGATCCCGGAACTGGCCGTAGCGCTTGTCGCGGATCGCCTGCAGCAGCGCATTCGGCGCGTCGAACGGCGCCTTGCCCGTCTGCTTTTCGAGGATGCCTTCGACGGTGGTGAACGGTCCCTTGACGATGCCGTCGCGCGGGCTGTACGGCGCCACGGTGCCGTAGGTCACGCGCAAGGTGCCGTTGGCGTCCGGGTAGACCGGCTTGCCCTGCGACTTCTTCCAGGCCACGACGGCGTCCATGTACAGCGGGACGACGCGTTCCAGGTTGCCGTCGACTTCCTTGCGGTGCTCTTCCAGCGCGAGGCCGACGTCGTGCAGGTGCACGGCCAGCTGGATGAACGGGTCGTTCGATTTGCGGAACGCGTCCGCGTCCTTGCCGATCCAGGCCAGGCGCTTCGCCGTGTCGCCCAGCTCCGTGCCCTTGTACAGCGGGGCCAGCCCGTTCTGCGCGGGCAGCAGCCCGTCCAGCCCGTGCGGCCGCACCTTCGTGTCGATCTTGCCGTAGCGGACCAGCGCGGACTGCCAGCGGGCCTGGTCGACGCTGGGCACGAACGATTGCTCGAGGCGGGCCAGGCGCGCCTTGATGAACGAGACGTCGCGGTCCTGGAAGCCCGTTTCGCGCTGCGCGTCCGGCCTCTGGTGTTCCAGCGCCAGGCGGTACAGGGTGCGCGCGCTCTTCAGCAGGTCGCTGTGCGTCGCCTCGAGCCATGCGGTCTCCTGCTGCGTCGTCGCCATGTCGGCGGCGATGGCGGCGTCGAGGTCGGCCAGCAAATTCTTCGGTCCAGTGCCGTGTTGCTTGTACCACGTGCGGAATTCGGCGTCCTGCGCATCCTTGATCGAAGCGATGTCCTTGCGCGCGAAGCCGTCCAGCAGGCCGCGCGTCTTTTTCAGCACGTTGTTCAGGCTCTTCGCCACGCTCGCGTAGCGGACGGTGTAGTCCGGGTTGCCCATCGTGGCGGCCGCGATGACCGACAGGTCGGCCGTGATCGATGCCACCTTGGCCGGATAGTCGACGTCGCGCGCGAAGCGGATCTCGGCCGGCAGCTTGTAGCGGCTCGTGCGGCCCGGGTAGCCGGCCAGCAGGATCGGGTCGCCTGCCTTCAGGCCTTCGGCCGAGACGACGAGGAAGCTCTTCGATTTGTACGGCACGTTGTCCGGCGACGGATCGGCCGGGCGGCCATCCTTGCCGACGTACGCGCGCAGGAAGGAGAAGTCGCCGACGTGGCGCGGGAACTCGTAGTTGTCGATGTCGCCGCCGAAGTCGCCCACGCTGTTCGCAGGCGCGTAGACGAGGCGCACGTCGCGGATCAGCAGCTGCTTGATGCGGTAGTACTCGCCGCCGCGGTTGAACGCCGGGACCGCGCAGCGGTAGGCCTTGTCGCTCTCGCACTCCGCGATCAGCGCCTTGATGCGCGCCCCGACCTGCTCGTGGCGCTCCTTGCCCGACATGCCGGCACCGAGGCCCTTCAGGACGCGATCCGTCACGTTCTCGACCTTCTCCGTCACGTAGACGACCGTGTTCGGACCGCCCGGCAATTCTTCCGCGCGCGTCTTCGCGAGGAAGCCGTTGGCGATGTAATTGTGATCCGGGGTCGAGTTGCGCTGGATCGCGCCGTAGCCGCAGTGGTGGTTCGTGACGACGAGACCGTCCGGCGACACGAACGACGCCGAGCAGCCCGGCGTCGCCACGATGGCGCTCATCGGGTGTTTCGACAGGTCGGCGAGCCGCTCGGCCGGAATCGTGATGCCGATGCGTTTCAGCTCGGATTTCAGCTGCGGCAGCTGGTGCGGCTGCCACTGGCCCTCGTCGGCGAGCGCACCGGCGCTCGCCCCCAGCAGGGCGACGGGAAGGACGACGGATTTGAACAAGACAAACCTCGCGAAAAAAAGCAAACACGAGTATATCGTCTAGCCGTCTTGTTTCGGAAACAAAATTGTCACGATTCGCCCAGGGAGAGTATGTACAGCCCCCATAACGGCGTCGCGCGGACGCCACATCCCGTAATTCCACCGATCAGGCGTATTTACTTTTGCGTCGCCGCAGCGCCGCCGCCATCCCCGCCAGCGCGGCCGCGCACAACGCCGGCGACGCCGGTTCCGGCAGGCCGACGCGCACCTCGTCCAGCGCGGGCGCGCTGTAGCCCGCCTGCCGGTTCGCGGTCGAGAAGGCGAAGTAGCGCACCTCGTCGAAGCCGTTCCCGTCGACGAGTCCCAGGATCGCGCCGCGCGGAGAGCTGAAGTTGCCGCTGCCGGTGCGCTGGCCATCCGCATACGTGGCCCAGTAGCCGTTCAGGGACTGGTAGCCGCTGCCGGCCGCGAACTCGATCCGGTAGATATCTGCGCCGTCCGCGCGGCGCACGCTGATGTACGCGTTCGTGCCGGACGTGGCGAGGTAGTTGCCGTCGAACGCGGGACTCAGGTCGGACACCGCGTCGTAGCAGTCCACGCCGGCATAGCCGCAGCCGTTGTTGGCGCCGTAGCCGCTTGCGTGGAACAGCAGGCCGTCCTCGACCCAGTCGTTGGCGAGCGCCGTGTTCAGGTCGAAGTGCGCCGCGTTGGTGACGGTGCCGACGGCCGTGCCGGCACCGAGGGTCTGCAGCACGGCGGCGCCGGCCCATTGCGCGACCAGGGTTAGCGCGGCTGCGCACAGCAGGCGGTTCTTGACATGCATGGTCGTCTCCATCATGGCGTGGGAATCAGGTCGAGCGCGTCGTAGCTGTAGCCGGGGCTCAGGAAGCGGATGCCGCTGGAGCCGCTGATCGCCGTCAGCGTCAGCACGTTCTGGCCCACGACCAGTTCGGTGGCGGGGATGTCGAACGTATACATCGTGTTGTTGCCGCGGTAGGTGCCGACCGTCAGCGTGCGCGACGACGGCTGCGTGGATGCGGGCGGATTCGCCGACACCCAGCCGTTCACCTGCGCCTTGGGCCGTCCGCCCGCGAAGGCGTCCGTGATGCCGACGCGCAGCCGCAGCGGCACGATCTGGCTCGCGCGCAGGTTGAAGCGCACGGTCAGCGTGCCGTTCACGTCCTTCCACTGATACGCGGGGAAGCCGGTCGCCGGGGTCGACGTGCCGACCACGTAATCGCCCGGCGTCCACGACGCCATGCGCACGTCGGACGGGTGCATCGTCGCGACCTTGCCGCCGTTGATGAATTCCGCCGGCGTGCCGTCCCACTCGCCGATGCGCCAGAGCGCGGCCGCGCTGCCCGGATCGCCCGTCACGGCGACGGTGCCCGCGTCCGTCGTGGCGCCTGCGCCGACCGTCACCGTGCGCGTGTCGACCGCGAGCTCGTTCTTGTAGACCTTCATCGTATAGGTCCCGGGGATCATGCCGGTGCTGGCGAAATGGCCGTCCGGGGCGTCGGCCGCCGTCCAGTACTGGGCCGTCGCATTCGCGAAGCCGACCGTGTAGGCGAAGCGCGGATCGCGGCCCGTGATGGCGGCCCCGCTCACCGCACCGCGTGCTTCCGGTCCCACCCAGCCCGTGAGGCCGAGGGCGCCGAGCCAGGACGTGTCCACCGGTGCCGGTGCGGAACCGTCGTTGAACACCATCGTGTACGTGTTGAGGATCTTCGTGCGCAGCGGCTCCGTCTGGCCCTCGCCGTAGTTGATGATGTAGGTGATCTCCTGGTTCGTCGCCGTGGCCTGGTTCAGCAGGCTGCGGTAGAACGGGCCGCCCGAATTGCCCTCGTTGTCGTCGCGGACGATCCACAGGCCGACATCGGTCCCCGTCGCGCCGATGAACTGCCAGTCCTTCAGGCGCATGTTGGAGTAGTGCTTGGAGCGCGTTTCGCCGTTCGGCATGCCGAAGACGTCGCTCGCTTCGATCGCCCCGCTGGTGCCGCGCAGGTCGGACGGCGCCGGACCGTTGGGCAGCCGTGCGATCGGCACGCGCACGATGAAGCGCGCGAGGTTCAGCGTATCGGGCTCGCTCGTGAAATACGTCCCCATGTAGATCTTCGCCTCGCCGCGGCGCGCGATGTAGTAGTGCGTGAGGCCGCCCGCCCGCACGGTCACCTTGACGACGTCGCTGCCGATCGTCTCCGCGTTCACGTCCACCGCGGAGATGCCCTTGTACAGGTAGTCGAAGCCGGAATTGACCTGCGTGCCGCGGCCCTGGTCCTGGTACTCGACGCCGTTGTAGACCAGCGACGCGAGGTCGCCGGCCGACTGCGTGCTGACGCCGTTGTCGAGGCGCCGCACCTTGAAGACGAGGCCCGCGCCGGTGTCGATCGTGTAGAAACTGGCATCCTGCGTGAGGCCGAACGCGGATGCCGTGGCGACGGTCGCCAGCGTCCGGGTGGCGCCGGCGGTGGCGGTGTTGCCGGCGTCGCCGCAGCCTGCGGCCAGCAAGCATAACGTCGAGGCGAACGCGGTCCTGCGCATATACATGTGCATCGTCTGTCTCCTGTTTGTCGGTTTGTCGGGACGTCGGTCCCGTTTGTCAAATCTGTGCGCGCCCGGGTTTGCACATCAGTATTGACGGGCTGCGCGCGGCGGGTCAACGGCGTGGAATGCTTGCCACGCAAAGAATCACGCGCTTGAGCGGAGGCCGGCAGATGCAGATAGAATGGCGGGTCCGGCGCCGTCCGGAGCTTCTCGCCGACCATCACCATGCCCAGTCTCCTCGCACCCGTTTCCGCCCTCCTCCGCCGCCTGTCGATCGACACCTTCACCATCCTGCTGCTGTGCACCGTCGCCCTCGCGAGCGTGCTGCCGTGCGCGGGCGAGACGGCCGTCGTCCTCGGCAAGGTCACCACCGTCGCCATCGGCCTGTTGTTCTTCCTGCACGGCGCGAAGCTGTCGCGCGAAGCGATCGTCGCCGGCATGACGCACTGGCGCCTGCACCTGCTGGTGCTCGCGTCGACCTTCGTCATGTTCCCGCTGCTGGGTCTCGCCCTGAAGCCGCTGGCGGGCAACGTCGTCACGCCCGAGCTGTACGTGGGCATCCTGTTCCTGTGCACCCTGCCCTCCACCGTCCAGTCGTCGATCGCGTTCACGTCGATGGCGCGCGGAAACGTGGCGGCGGCCGTGTGCAGCGCGTCGGCGTCGAATTTCGTCGGCATCTTCGTCACGCCGCTGCTCGTGTCGACCCTCATCGTGCAGGGCGCGGCGGGCGGCTCGTCGCTGGACGCCGTGATCACCATCGTCGAGCAGCTTCTGCTGCCTTTCCTGGCCGGGCAAGTCCTGCGTCCGTGGATCGGCAAATGGGTGGACAGCCACAAGCCGATGCTGAAGATCGTCGACCAGGGCTCGATCCTGCTGGTCGTCTACACGGCGTTTTCCGAATCCGTCAACGAAGGCCTGTGGCACAAGCTGTCGGGAAAATCGCTCGTTGCGCTCGTCGTCATCAGCTGCGTGATGCTGGCGATCGCGCTGGGCCTCGCCACGTGGACGAGCCGGCGCCTGGGCTTCAGCCGCGAGGACGAGATCACCATCGTGTTCTGCGGCTCCAAAAAGAGTCTCGCGAGCGGCGTGCCGATGGCCAAGGTGCTGTTCGCGCCGAGCGCGCTGGGCATGGTCATCCTGCCCGTGATGCTGTTCCACCAGATCCAGCTGATGGTCTGCGCGGTGCTGGCCCAGAAGTGGGGCCGAGAACAGCGTTAACACCGTTTATTTGGCCAAAGCCAGTCCGCCCCACCATACCTCCGGCAACGCGGCTGCGAGCATCATGCCGGGGCCCAGCGCCGTGATGAGCCAGCGTCGGCGCGGCGGCAGCCAGGCCGTGCGCGGATCATGCAGGCTCGCGCGGATGTCGCGCCAGCCGAAGCTTGCCAGCGCCACCATCCCGAGCGCGAACAACGACCACAGCGCCGCATTGTTCAGCAGCGCCGCGAAATCCATGTCGAGGTAGGCGAGCGCCGGCAGCGCGAGGCTCACGCTGCCCAGCAGTTCGGCCGTCGCGACGACGGCCGCGCGGCCGCGGCGGCGGAAGTCCCGACGCAGCATCCAGGCCGACAGCGCGACGTCGCCGGCGAGGTACAGCGCGCTCCATGCGGGCATGGTGTTACTCCTGCGCGGTGAGCTGGTCCGCGTGCCAGCCACCGCCCAGCGACTGGATCAGCGCCACGGCCGTCGTCTGCCGGTTGCCCTGCGTCTGCACGAGCGCGCGGCGCGCGTTCAGGGCCGTCACCTGGGCCTGCACCACTTCCGAATAACTCACCTGGCCGGCCTTGTAGCGGTTCAGCACCTGCTCCTCGACCTTGTCCGCCGCCGCCGATGCCTGGCGCTGCAGCTCCTGCTGCTGCGCCAGCACGCGCGTGGCGTTCAACTGGTCCTCGACGTCGGCGAAGGCATCCAGCACCGTCTGGCGATAGCGCGCGACGGCCTGCTCGCGCGCGGCGTCGGCGCCCTGCACCGCCGCGCGGTTGGCGCCGCCGTTGAAGATCGTCTCGGTGGCCGACAGGCCCAGTGCCCACGCCATGCTCGATGCCTTGAACAGGTCGCCGATGGCGCTGGCGGACGGGCCATACGACGCCGTGAGGCCGATCTGCGGGAAGTAGGCGGCGCGCACGAGTCCGATCTGCGCGTTGGCCGCGGCCACCGCGCGTTCGGACGCGGCGATGTCGGGCCGGCGCTCCAGCAGCGTGGACGGCACGCCTACCGGCACGTCCGGCACCGTCACTGTCCACGGCGCCGGCGCCAGCGCGAAGTCGGCCGGCGCCTTGCCGACGAGGACCGCGATCGCGTGCTCCAGCTGCGCGCGCTGGCGGGCCAGCGTGAGGTCGTCGCTCTGCGCGCTGGCGAGCTGGGTCTGGGCCTGGTAGACGTCCGAGTGGGGCACGATGCCCACGTCGAAGCGGTTCTGCGTGATCTTCAGCACGCGCTGGTAGCCTTCGATGGTCGTGGCCAGCAGCGCGCGCTGGGCGTCGACGGAGCGCAGCGAAAAATAGTCGGCCGCCAGTTCGCCCTGCGCGGACAGGCGTGCCGACGCGAGGTCGGCCGCGCTGGCCTGGGCATTGGCCTGCGCCGCGGAGATGCCCGCGCGCAGGCGCCCCCACACGTCCGGCTCCCAGCTCGATCCGATGTTCAGGCGGAAGCTGTTCGACGTGCGGCCGTTGTTGTTGTCGTTGCCACCGCCGTTGCCGTTCCGGTTCGCGCCGCCGGTCAGCGTCACGGTCGGGAACAGCGCCGCGCGCTGCTGCGCGACGAGCGCGCGCGCCTGGCTGTACGCGGCGACGGCCGCCGCCACGTTCTGGTTGCTGACCTCGACCTGGCGCGCGAGGCCATCGAGCACGGGGTCGTTGAACAGGGTCCACCACGGACCGCGGTCGAGCGCATCTGCCGGTGCGGCGGGCGCCCATCCGGCGGACGCCGAGTCTTGCAGCTCCTTGAACGCGGCCGGCTGCGGCGTCGCCGGGCGCTCGTACGTGGGCGCGAGCGCGCAGCCGGACAGCACGGCGGCGGCGAGCAACGCGGAGATCAGCGGACGAATGGTCGTGGTAAATCGCATGGTTCGGTTCATGGCTGGGAAGTCGTGGGCTGGTCCTCGAGCGGATGGCGGACCAGGTGGTGCTCGTCCGCGTTGCGGCGGCGGAGCTTGTCGAGGTAGACGTAGACGACGGGTGTGGTCAGCAGCGTCAGGAGCTGGCTCGCGACCAGGCCGCCGATGATGGCGATGCCCAGCGGCTGGCGCAGCTCGGAGCCCTCGCCGAAGCCGATCGCCAGCGGCAGCGCGCCCAGCGCCGCCGCCAGGGTCGTCATCAGGATCGGGCGGAAGCGCAGCAGGCACGCCTCGCGTACGGCCTCCGTGGCCGACAGGCCGCGCGCGCGCTCCGCTTCCAGCGCGAAGTCGATGATCAGGATCGCATTCTTTTTCACGATGCCGATCAGGAGGAACACGCCGATCAGCGCGATGATGGAAAACTCCATGTGGAACAGCAGCAGCGCCAGCACGGCGCCCACGCCGGCCGACGGCAACGTCGACAGCACCGTGATCGGATGCACCAGGCTTTCGTACAGGATGCCGAGGACGATGTAGATGACGACGATGGCGGCGAGGATCAGCAGCGGCTGCTGCTGGCTCGATTCCTGCGCCTGCTTGGCCTGGCCCTGGAAGCTGCCGCGCACATTGGTCGGCATGCCGATATCGGCCTCCGCCTGCTTGACCGCCTGCTGCGCTTCCGACAGCGAAAAACCCTGCGCGAGGTTGAACGAGATCGTCGTCGCCAGCTCGCCGTCCTGGTGGTTGACTGAGCTCGGCGTCGAGCGCTCCGCGAAGTGGGCGATGGCGGACAGCGGCACCATCGTGGTGGCGGACGACGACAGCGCCGCGCCGCCGGACGGATCGCGCGCGGCCGTCAGGTTCGCGGGCGCGGCGGGCGTGCCGGCGGCGGCCGTGGGCGCGTTCTTGGCCGGCACATACACGTCGTCCAGCGCGGCCGGCGAGCGCGCATACTGCTGCGCGACGCCCATGATCACGTGGTACTGGTTCAACTCGTCGTAGATGTTGGCGACCTGGCGCTGGCCGAACGCGTCGTACAGCGCGTTGTCGATGTCCTTCGCGCTGATGCCGAGGCGCGCGGCCGTCTGCTTGTCGATGTCGACATAGGTCTCGACGCCGTTGTCCGCCTGGTCGGTGTCGACGTCGGTCAGCGCCTTCTGCCCCTTCATCGCGTCCGCCAGCTTCGTCGCCCACGTTTTCAGGTCGGCGCGGTTGTCGCTTTTCAAGGTGTACTGGTACGTGGAGTTCGACTGGCGCCCGCCCATGCGCAGGTCCTGCACGGGGTTCAGGAACAGCTGCACGCCCGTCACCTGCGCGAGCTTCGGCCGCAGGCGCGCGATCACGGCCTGGCCGCTCTCGCCCTTGGCGCGTTCGTCGACGGGTTTCAGATTCAGGAACATGAAGCCGCCGCCCGCGCGCGAGCCGCCCGTGAAGCCGACGACGGTGTCGACGGCCGGATCGCTCTTGATGATGTTCACGAGCTGGCGCAGCTTGCCCTGCATGGCCTGGAACGAGATGCTCTGGTCCGCGCGCAGGCCGCCGTTGACCTGGCCCGTGTCCTGCTGCGGGAAAAAGCCTTTCGGCGCGGCCGAGAACAGATACACGTTCAGGCCGACGACGAACACGAGGATCAGCATCACGAGCGGCTTCATGTCGAGCGCCCAGTCGAGCGCGTGCTCGTACGACTTCAGCACGCCGTCGAAGGCCCGCTCGGCCCAGCGCGCGAGGCGGCCCTGCTTGCGGCCCACGTGGTCGTGCAGCGCCTGGCCCGGTTTCAGCAGCATCGCGCACAGCATCGGCGTCGTCGTCAGCGAGATCACGAGCGAGATCATCACGGCGGCCGACAGCGTGACGGCGAATTCGCGGAACAGCCGGCCCACCTGGCCGCCCATGAACAGCAGCGGGATGAACACGGCGACGAGCGACAGGCTGATGGACAGCACCGTGAAGCCCACTTCCTGCGCGCCCAGCAGCGCCGCCTTCATGCGGTCCATGCCCTGCTCGACGTGGCGGCTCGTGTTTTCCAGCACGACGATGGCGTCGTCGACGACGAATCCCGTCGCCACCGTGAGCGCCATCAGCGACAGGTTGTTCAGGGAGAAGCCCAGCAGGTACATCACGCCGAAGGTGCCCAGCAGCGAGACGACGGTCGCCACGGCCGGCACGACGGTCGCGCGCACGCTGCGCAGGAACACGGAGACCACGAGCACGACGAGCAGGATCGAGATCATCAACGTCATCTCGATCTCGTGCAGCGACGCGCGGATGGAATTGGTGCGGTCCGACGCGACCTGCATGCGCACGTCCTGCGGCAACTGGGCCTGCAGCTGCGGCAGCAGCGCGCGCACGCCGTCCACGGTCTCGATGACGTTGGCGCCCGGCTGGCTCGTCACCAGCACGATCACGGCGGGCTGGCCGTTGAACAGGCCCAGCGTGTTGATGTTCTCGACGCCGTCCCAGACCGTGGCGACGTCCTGCAGGCGGATGGCGGAACCGTTGCGCCATGCGACGACGAGGCCCTTGTAGTCGGCCGCCGTGCGGCCATTGGTCGGCGTGTTCGCCTGCGAATAGATCTGCAGGCGCATGCCCTGCCCTTCCAGCGCGCCCTTCGGCCGGTTGGCATTCGTCGCCTGGATGGCGGCGCGCACGTCCTCGGTCGACAGGCCGTACTGGTTCAGCTGGTACGGGTTCAGGTCGACGCGCACGGCCGGCAGCGAGCCGCCGCCGATCTCCACGTCGCCCACGCCCTTTACCTGCGCGAGCTTTTGCTGCACGACGTTCGACACGTCGTCGTAGATCTGGCCGGGCGAACGCGTCTTCGACGTCAGCGCCAGGATGATCACGGGCGCGTCGGACGGATTGGCCTTGCGGTACGTCGGATTGCTGCGCAGGGTGGCCGGCAGGTCGGCGCGCGCCGCGTTGATCGCGGCCTGCACTTCGCGCGCGGCGGAATCGATCTGGCGCGTCAGGTCGAACTGCAGGTTGATGCGGGTGGAGCCGTTGCCGCTGCTGGACGTCATCTCGTTGACGCCCGCGATCACGCCCAGCCGCCGTTCCAGCGGCGTGGCGACCGACGTCGCCATCGTGTCCGGACTGCCGCCCGGCAGGTTGGCCGACACGGAGATCGCCGGAAAGTCGACCTGCGGCAGCGGCGACACGGGGAGCACGAAGAACGCGCCGATGCCCGCCAGCGCGATGCCGATGGTCAGCAGCACCGTCGCGATGGGCCGCTTGATGAACGGCTGCGAGAGACTCATGCGCCCGCTCCGCCGGGTTTCACCGCGCCGCCGGGTTTGGCGGGTTCCGCGCCGCTCCAGCGCCGCGCGAGGCGGTCGAACGCGAGGTAGATGACGGGCGTCGTGAACAGCGTGAGCAGCTGGCTGACGATCAGGCCGCCGAAGATCGCGAGGCCCAGCGGCCGGCGCAGCTCGGCGCCCTCGCCCCAGCCGAGCATCAGCGGGATGGCGGCGAACAGCGCCGCCAGCGTCGTCATGATGATCGGACGGAAGCGCAGCATCGCGGCCTGGTGGATCGCCGTCCGCGGGTCCTTGCCCTCGTCGCGCTCGGCCTCGATGGCGAAGTCGATCATCATGATCGCGTTCTTCTTCACGATGCCGATCAGGAGGATGATGCCGATGATGCCGATGACGCCGAGGCCCTGTCCCGTGATCCCCAGCGCCAGCAGCGCGCCGACGCCGGCCGACGGCAGGGTCGACAGGATGGTCAGCGGGTGGATGTAGCTCTCGTACAGCACCCCCAGCACGATGTACACGCAGACGACGGCCGCGAGGATCAGCCACAGCTGGTTCGACAGCGACGCCTGGTACGCGCCGGACGCGCCGAGGAACGTCATGGTCACGGAGCCCGGCAGGCCGATCTCCTGCGCGACTTCCTTGATCGCGGCGACGGCGGTGCCCAGCTTGATGCCGGACGCGGTGTCGAAACCGATGGTCGTCGCCGGGTATTGCGCCACGTGCGTGATCTGCAGCGGCGCGGCCTGCTCCGTGATGGAGGCGATCGCGGACAGCGGCGTCGGCGCACCGGAGCCCGTGCGCAGCTGCAGGTCCGACAGCGCGTCGAGCGACATCTTGTCGTCCTGCTGCGCTTCCAGGATCACGCGGTACTGGTTCGTCTCCGTGAAGATGGTCGACACGATGCGCTGGCCGAACGCGCTGTACAACGCGTCGTCGACGTTCGACGCCGTCACGGACAGGCGCGACGCGCTGTCGCGATCGATGTTGACGTAGGCGGCCGCGCCGGTGGCGCCCGCGTCCGTGACGACGTTCGCCAGCTCCTTGCGGCGCGCCATCGCGTCGACCATCTTCTTCGCCCACTCCGTCACCGTCTTCGTGTCCGCGCCCTCGATCGACAGGCGGTACTGGGTCGGTCCCGTCTCGGCGTCGATGGTGAGGTCCTGGGTCGGCTGCAGGTACAGCGTGACGCCGGCCACGTTCTGCGCCACGCGGCGGCGCAGGCGGTTCATGACGTCCTGCTGGTCGTCGTGCTTCGCCTTCAGGTTGATCAGCATGGTGCCCGTGTGGAGCATCGTGTTGTTGGCGGCATCCACGCCCACGGTCGACGCGAGCGATTCGACGTCCGGGTCGGCCAGGATCTCGCGCGCGGCGGCCTGCTGCATCTCGGCCATCGAACTGTACGAGATCGCCTGGCGCGCTTCCACGCGCGCCTGCAGCTGGCCCGTGTCCTGCGTGGGGAACAGGCTTTTCGGGATGAACGTCCACAGGATCGCCGTCAGCACGAGCGTGCCCAACGCGACGAGCAGGGTCAGGCCCTGGCGCGCGAGGACCCAGTTCAGGCCGCGGTCGTAGTGGCCGACGGTCCAGTCGAAGAACGACTGGAACTGACGCTCGAAGCCCGACCTGTGCGACTTGTCGTGCTGCGTTAGCCAGCGCGCCGACATCATCGGCACGAGCGTCAGCGACACGACGGCCGAGATCAGGATCGTGATGGCGAGCGACACGGCGAATTCGCGGAACAGCCGGCCCACGACGTCGCCCATGAACAGCAGCGGGATCAGCACGGCGATCAGCGACACGGTCAGCGAAATGATGGTGAAGCCGATCTGCGTGGCGCCCTTCAGCGCGGCGTCCATCGGCTTCTCGCCTTCCTCGATGTAGCGCGAGATGTTCTCGATCATGACGATGGCATCGTCGACGACGAAGCCCGTTGCGATCGTCAGCGCCATCAGCGACAGGTTGTTCAGGCTGTACCCGAGCAGGTACATGATGCCGAACGTGCCGACGAGCGAGATCGGCACCGCGAGGCTCGCGATCACGGTGGCGCGGATGCTGTGCAGGAACGCGAAGATCACGAGCACGACGAGGACGACGGCCAGCACGAGCTCGATCTGCACGTGTTCGACGGAAGCGCGGATGCCGTTCGTGCGGTCCGACAGCACGTCCATGTGGATGCTCTGCGGCAGGCTGGCCTGCAGCTCGGGCAGGCGCTGCTTGATGGCGTCCACGGTGGCGATCACGTTGGCGCCCGGCTGGCGCTGCACGTTCAGGATGATCGCCGGCTTCATGTTCGCCCATGCGCCCAGCTTGACGTTTTCCGCGCTGTCGACGACCTTCGCCACGTCGCCCAGGCGCACGGGCGCGCCGTTCTTGTACGCGACGATCAAATTCGTGTAGTCGGGCACCGTCACCAGCTGGTCGTTGGCGTTGATGGTGTAGGCGCGCAGCGGGCCGTCGAAGCTGCCCTTGGCGCTGTTGGCGTTGGCGTTCGTGATCGCGGTGCGCAGCGTGTCCAGACCGAGGCCGTTGGCGGCGAGCGCCTCGGTGTTGGCCTGGATGCGCACGGCCGGACGCTGGCCGCCCTGCAGGGTGACGAGGCCCACGCCCGTCACCTGGCTGATCTTCAGCGCGAGACGCGTGTTGACGAGGTTCTGCACCTCCGTCAGCGGCATCGAATCGGACGTGATGGCGAGCGTCAGCACGGGCGCGTCGGCCGGGTTGACCTTGGCGTAGACGGGCGGCGCCGGCAGGTCGGTCGGCAGCAGCGAGCCGCCGGCATTGATCGCGGCCTGCACTTCCTGCTCGGCCACGTCGAGCGTCTGCCCAAGCGTGAACTGCAGGGTGATCACGGAGACGCCGGCCGCGCTGTTGGAACTCATGCGCGCCAGGCCCGACATCTGGCCGAACTGGCGTTCCAGTGGCGCCGTCACGGTGCGCGCCATCACTTCCGGACTCGCGCCCGGGTACAGCGTCTGCACCTGGATCGTCGGGAAGTCGACCTGCGGCAGCGCGGACAGCGGCAGGAATTTATAGCCGACGAGGCCCGCCAGCACGATCGCCAGCATCAGCAGCGACGTGGCGACGGGGCGGCGGATGAACGGTGCGGATGGGCTCATCGACCATCTCCGTCACACGCGAGACCGTCGCCCCGGCGCAGGCCGGGGCCTAAGTTTTTCGAGCCGACGCGGTGCGAGCAGTACTTGGGTTCCCGCCTGCGCGGGAACGACGTGCACAAGTCACGGGTTCCAGCAAACTGCATCATTGCGCCGCCCCTTCCTGCTGGCGGCGGCGGTGCTGGCCGCCCTGGCCCTGGCCCTGCTTCGCGCCAGCGGCACCGGCACCGCGCGCCGGATGCTCGCCCGGCAGCGTCACCTTCGCGCCATCCTTCAGGCGGTCGGCGCCTTCCGTGATGACGGTCTCGCCGCCTTTCAGGCCGCTCGTGATCTCGACGCGCTCGGCATCCTCCTCGCCCCGCTTCACGTTCGTCAGCTTCACCGTGCGGGTCTGCGGATCCAGCACGTAGACGTAGTCGCCGTTGGCGCCGTGGCGCAATGCCGTCACCGGCACCGTGATCGCGTTCTTGATGACGTTCACCTGCAGGCGGACGTTCACGAACTGGTTGGGGAACAGCTTGGAGGCCTCGTTGCCGAAGCGGGCCTTGGCCTTGACGGTGCCGGTCGAGGTGTCGACCTGGTTGTCCAGCGCCATGAAGCGGCCCTGCGCCAGCTCGCGCGTGCGGGTGCGGTCCAGCGCCGTCGCGGGCAGCGTGGCGTTCGCGTTGATGCGCGCCTGGATCGCGGGCAGGTGGTCCTGCGGCACGGCGAATTCGACGTCGATCGGCGATTGCTGGGTGATGACGGCGATGCCGTTCGCATCGCTGCTGGCCACCAGGTTGCCGATGTCCACCGTACGCAGGCCCACGCGTCCGGCGATCGGCGCGCGCACCTGCGTGTAGCCGAGGTTGATCTGGGCGATGCCTTCGGCCGCCTTGTCGGTCGTGACGGCGCCCTGCAGCTGTTTCACGAGGGCCGCCTGCGTGTCGACGTCCTGGCGCGCGATCGAGTCCTGCTGGAGCAGGGTCTGGTAGCGGGACAGCAGGACCTTGGCCGATTCGAGCTGGGCCTCGTCGCGCTGGCGCTGGCCCGTCGCCTGCAGCAGCGCCATCTGGGACGGGCGCGGGTCGATGGTCGCCAGCACCTGGCCCTGCTTGACGAGCTGGCCTTCCGTGAACAGGATTTTCTGCAGCACACCACCGACCTGCGGCCGCACGGTCGCGACGGCGGCCGGGGTCACTGTGCCGAGGGCGTCCAGCACGATCGGGATGTCGGCATGCTCGGCCTTGCCGACGCCGACCGTCGTTGCCGGCATGCCGCGCCCGCCGCCCGGACCACCGCGGCCCGCCCCTGGTCCGCCCGCGCCCTGCCTGCCCGCGCCGCCGGGCGCGCCCTGCGGCTGCTGGTGCACGAGGTGCCAGGCGAGCCAGCCCAGGCCGCCCATCGCGACGATGGCGATGAGGATCCCGATGATGCGGGTGCGGCGCGAGCGCTTGGGGTGGGTCGGGGTTTTATTCTTGTCGGGTGTGACGGTCGAATCCATGCTGATCCCTGGTGGCCGAGTGTTCAAAAGCACAATAAAAGTTCCCTTGAATGTAGCACGCCCAAGAGGGACTTTATGTTTCGTAACGTACGGACAGCCAATCGTTCAGCCTGGTGAGCGGGCGACGTGCCCGGGCGTGGATAGTTGCATCTTTACATGGCTTTACACCAAAGCCGCCTACATGCGGGGAGATCGAAACAAAACGGGCGCGGGAAGATTCCCGCGCCCGTGTTGCCGTGTATGGTTGCCCGACTACATGCTGTTACAAAGATTAACGCTCCGGAAAGGTTCAGGGCACCCCGCACAGGCAGTGCGTGACGGCCGCGAACGGCTGTTTGCGGTCCGCGACGGCCGACAGCCAGCCGAGGTCCCTGGTGATGCCCGCCGTCGCGTTGCCGCCCAGCGCGGCCGCGCCGAGGTCGACCGGCAGCAGGCCCAGCTTCACTTGCACGTTCAGGATCTGCGCATTCGACAGGCCCATGCGCTCGAGCACGCGCTCGGCCAGCGTGGTCGGCTGCTCGGCATACATGACGCGGAAATCGTCGCCCAGCCTGGCGCGCTTGGCGGCCGAGCGCAGCGCGTCGCCGTAGCTGCCCAGGCGGTCGACGAGGCCGCGTTCCTTGGCCTGCGTGCCCGTCCACACGCGGCCCTGGCCCACTTCGTCGATCTTGGCCGGCGTCGTCTTGCGCGCGATGGCGGCCTTGGTCGTGAACTCGTCGTACACGTGGTTGATGCTCGACTGGATCAGCTGGCCGAAGCGCGGATCGAGGGGACGCAGCGGATTGTAGGCGTCCGCGAGCCACGTGGTCGTCACGCCGGCTGTGTGGATGCCGAGTTTGTCGACGACCTTGTCCGCGGTCGGGAGGATGGCGAACACGCCGATCGAACCGGTGACGGTGGACGGGTCGGCGATGACTTCGTCGGCCGCCATCGAGATCCAGTAGCCGCCCGACGCGGCCACGTCGCCCATCGACACGACGACGGGCTTGCCGGCCGCGCGCGTCAGTTCCAGCTCGCGCCGGATCAGTTCCGAACCGTAGGCGCTGCCGCCCGGCGAATTGACGCGCAGGACGACGGCCTTCACCGACGAATCCTCGCGCACGCTGCGGATCAGGTTCGCCGTCGAGATGCCGCCGACCATGCCGGGGCCGCCCGTGCCTTCCGTGATGTCGCCGGCCGCGACGACGACGGCGACCGCGTCGCCGAACGGCTTCTCCGGATTGCGCGCCATGTAGTCGCCGAAGCTCACCTGGCGGAAGCTCTTGATGTGGTCGTCGTACGCACCGCGCTTGATGAACATGTCGCGCACTTCGTCGCGGGTCTTGACGCCATCGATCAGCTTCCAGTCCAGCGCCACCTTGGCCGCGTTGCCGTTGGCCGCCTGCAGGCGCTGCGGCAGCTCGTCGATGCCTTTCGCGATCGACCCCGCCGGCAGCTTGCGCGCCTTCTCGACTTCGGCCGTGTACGCGGTCCACAGCCCGTTGTACAGGAACGCGTCCGCCTCCTGCGCGGCCTGCGACGGGCCGTTGCCGATGAACGGCTCCGCGAAGCTTTTATACGTGCCGACCTTCATCAGGTTGACGGTGACGCCGACCTTGTCCAGCGCGTCGCGGTAGTAATTGCGGTGGCGGCCGAAACCTTCGATCAGCACCATGCCCATCGGATGCAGGTAGATCTCGCTGGCGTGCGCGGCGATCAGGTAGCGCTTCTGGTCGAAGTTGCCGCCCCAGACGACGACGCGCTTGCCGGCCGCCTTCACGCGCTCGATGCCCGCGCCGATCTCGCGCACGGAGGCAAGGCCGCCACCATCCAGCTCGTCCAGCAGCACGAGGACTTCGTTCACGTTGCTGTCCTTCGCGGCGCCGTCCAGCGCCTTCAGCACGTCCGGCAGGCGCACGAGGCGGCGGCCGTTGCCCGCCAGGCCGGCGACGACGGAATCGCGCACGCTGCCCGCGCGTTCCTCGACCAGTTCGCCCTTCAGGTCGAGCACGAGTGCCGTCTTGGGCGCCAGCGGCTTGAGGCCGCCGCCGAACAGGGCCCAGAAGAAGGCGATCAGGATGACCAGGAAGATGAGGTTCAGCACGAAGCGGCGGGTGGCGTCGAGGCCGCGCCACAGCGCGCCGATGCCGCGGCGCAGGGAGGAGAAAGGCTTGAATGACATTGAGGCTCCGGCTAGTTGAGTTTCGGTTCGGTCAGTGCGGACGGCTCGGCGCGGCGCGAGATCGCGAACAGGCCGGCGAATACGAGGGCGCCGTTCACGATCAGCAATTCGAGGCCGAGGCGGTAACTGCCCAGCAGCGCATGCTGGTTATACTCCAGCAGCGCGCACACGATCGGCGCACCGATGGTCACCACGGGCACGAGGCGGTCGTGCAGCGTCCGCGTCGTCATCATGCCGAAGGCGAACAGACCGAGCAAGGGTCCGTATGTATAGCTGGCCAGTTTCAGGATGACGACAATCATGCTGGGATTGTCCACCCATTTGAACACGAGCACCATGGCCAGGAACAGCGCGGCGAACGCGAGGTGCACATGGCGGCGCAGGCGCACGCGCTGGCGTTCCGTCAGGTCGATGCGGCGCTTGATGCCGAGGATGTCGATGCAGAACGTGGACGTCAACGCCGTGATGGCGCCGTCGGCACTGGGAAACAGCGCCGAGATCAGCGCGACCAGGAAGATGATCTGCACCGCGGCGGGCAGGTGGCCCATGACGACCGCCGGGAAGATCTTGTCACCCGTCGCCGTCACGCCGGCGCTGGGCGCGTACAGGTACAGCAGGCCGCCCAGGAACAGGAAGGCGCACAGCACGACGACCAGCACGGCCGTGAGGCTCAAGAGGTTCTTCTGCGAATCCTGCAGGGTCTTCACGGAGATCGTCTTCTGCATCATTTCCTGGTCCATGCCCGTCATCGTCAGCACGATGAAGACGCCGGCCACGATCTGCTTGAGCCAGTAGCCGGGGCTGTCCGGGTCGTGCGTGAACACGCGCGCGAGGCCCCTGTCCTGCATCTGCCGCAACGCCTCGGGGATCGTCAGGTCGAGCTGGCCCAGCATGAACGCGACGCAGGCGAACAGGCCGGCCAGCATGCACGTCGTCTGCAGCGTATCGGTCCAGACGATGGTCTTCACCCCGCCCTGGACCGTGTACAGCAGGATCATGCCGAGGATGACGAAGGTCGTGAGCCAGAACGGGACGCCGAGGCTGTCGAGGATGATGGTCTGCAGGACCGCGACGACGAGGTACAGCCGCGCCGTGGCGCCGAACAGGCGCGACAGGATGAAGAACCCGGCGCCGCTCTGGTAGGCGCGCCGGCCGAGGCGCACGTCGAGGTAGTGGTAGATCGAGGTCAACCGGAGGCGGTAGTACAGCGGCAGCAGCAGGTAGACGACCGCGATGTAGCCGATCACGTAGCCGATGAGGATTTGCGCATAGCCGAAGCCGTCGGCCCCGACTGCGCCAGGCACGCTGATGAAGGTGGCGCCGGACAGCGTGGTGCCGACCATGCCGAACGCGACGAGCATCCAGTTGCTGCTCTTGTTACCGATGAAAAAACTGTCGTTGTTGGCACCCCGCCCCGTGGCCCAGGCGACGCCGAGCAGCAGGGCGAAATACGCGATGAGGATGCAGAAAAGTAAAGCCGGGGACATCGGGGATCCAAAAAGTTATCTGATCGCCCGGCAATATACCTGATATTAGATCCCCTGCCCCGGCATCCGCTCGAACGGTCCGATGCATGCCTCCATCGTCTCGTCGCGGCACATCACGAAGCGCGCGCCGGACGGGTGGAAGCGGATGTAGTTGGTGGCGCGCGTGCCCGGCTTCATGATCTCGCCGGAGCAATCCTGCTTGCCGTTGTCCTTCACGATCTTGTCGTCGAGTTTATAAAACCCCTTGGCGCTGGGCTGTTCGGCGACCGTGAATTCGCTTTCCGACACTTCGTCCGCGCTTTTCACGAGCGTGGTGCCGTCGCCGCGGAAGTGGTACGTCTCGGAACAGCCGAGCTGCGGGATCGCGAGGATCCAGATGCCCAGCAAGGGATGCGCCGCGGAAGGTGCGGCTGCCTGGGACGGCAGCACGGCGGTGGCGAGGAGGCAGGCGAAGAGACCGGTGAGCGTGCGCATGGTGGGCCTTTGCATGACAGTGGACGCGGGGGCGTTATTGTCATTATTGCACAGGCCCGGATGGGACGCGCGCGCAGCTAATCGTCGTTCCCGCGAAAGCGGGAACCCATGCTGAGCGACAGGAGATCGCTACGTCGGATGCCTTGCGGGCCTGTCCGACGCTCGAATCCGGAAATTCAGCATGGATTCCCGCGTGCGCGGGAATGACGGTGTATCAGCCGTTCTCCGGCGGCGTCTTCGGCTTGGCCGGCCGGCGCGGTGCGCGCGCGGCCGGCTTGCGCGACGGCGCCTTGTGCGACGGGCGGGCCGACTTCTTGCGGGCCGATTTCGCGCCCTGCTCCTCGTCCTCGCCTTCCGCCGCAACGGACTCGGCGGGCGCAGCTTCCGCGACGGCAGCCTGCGCGTCCAGCGCCGCGGCGCTGTCTTCCTGCGCCACTGCCTCCGCGGTCACGGCCGTGCCCGCGGCCTCTTCCTTGCGCTTGCGCGGCGCGCGCGTCGCGCGGCGGCGTTCCTTCACCGGCGCGGGCGCGTCTTCGGCGGCGCCGACGGGTTCCTCGGCTGCAACGACAGGCTCCGGCGCCTCGGCCAGGTCCGGCGTCGGCGCGGGCCAGGTGGCGATCGCGGCTTCCTCGGACACCGGCACGGCGTCCTGCACCGCTTCCAGCGCGGGCGCGGGTGCCTGTCCTTCGCGGCCCTTGCGTCCGCGGCCGCCGCGGCGGCGCGGTTCGCGGGCGGCGGCCGGGATTTCCGTCGGCTGCTCGCCCTGGGTTTCCGCCGCCAGTTCGTCGCCGGCTTCCTGGGCGGCCGGCTCGGACGCCACCTGCGGCTGCTCGACGGCCGGCTCCAGCGGCGCGGCATCGACCGGCTGCAGGTCGACCTGGGCGTTGGCGCCGCGGAAGACATAGGTGCCGGATTTTTCGTCGCGGCCGAATTCGAACAGGCCGCGCGTCTGCGCCTCTTCCAGCAGGTTGCCGAACGTGCGGAAACCGTAATAGGTCTCGGAGAAGTCCGGACGGCGGCGCTTCAGCGTGTCCTTCAGCAGCGAGGCCCAGATCTTGCCGGTGTCGCCGCGTTCCGAGACGAGCGCGTCGAAGGTCTCGACGACCATCTCCAGCGCCTGCAGCTTGCGCGCTTCCATGTCTTCGCGCTTGCGGTTGTTCTCGTCCGACGGCCGGCGGCCCTGCTGCGGCTGGGCCTTGCGCTCGTCGCGCTTGGCGGCGGCGCGGCGTTGTTCGCGCACGAGGTCGTCGTAGAAGATGAATTCGTCGCAGTTGGCGACCAGCAGGTCCGACGTCGACTGCTTGACGCCCACGCCGATCACCCGTTTCGCATTCTCGCGCAACTTGGAGACGAGCGGCGAGAAGTCCGAGTCGCCGGAGACGATCACGAACGTGTTCACGTGCGATTTCGTGTAGCACAGGTCGAGCGCGTCCACGACCATGCGGATGTCGGCGGAATTCTTGCCCGACTGGCGCACGTGGGGGATTTCGATCAGTTCGAAGTTCGCTTCATGCATCGTCGCCTTGAAGCCCTTGTAGCGATCCCAGTCGCAATAGGATTTCTTGACCACGATGCTGCCCTTGAGCAGCAGGCGTTCGAGGACGGGCTTGATGTCGAACTTCTCGTAATTCGCATCGCGCACGCCGAGTGCGACGTTTTCGAAGTCGCAGAACACCGCCATGCTGATATTGTCTGGAGATGAAGCCATGTGTGTTGTTGTGTGGTTGGTAGACAAGCTGACCACGGATTATACGCAACAACGTCGGCGGCGCCGTCGCGGACGCGTCCGGTGTCCGCGCGATCAGCCCAGCCGCTCCAGCGTGGCCGGGTCGGGACGGCCGTCGAAGAACTGGTCCAGGCAGGTCTGGAAGACCGCTTCGTGGGGCGCGACGTCGGCAAACAGGGTCATCGAGGAATGGAATTTCAGGTTGTCCGGGTGGCCGAAGATCTCGTCGACGCCACGGTCGTCGTGGCCCGCGACGGCCGTCGCGCAGGCGCGCAGGCGCGGGCCCAGCACGGGGTGCGCGAGATAGGCCGCGGCTTCGTCGGCGGAACGGATCGCGTAGCGCTGCGCCATCGCGCTGTGGCCCAGCCCCGCGATCTGCGGAAAGATGAACCACATCCAGTGAGTGCGCTTGTGGCCGGCGCGCAGCTCGGCCAGCGCCGCGTCGTAGACGCCGTGCTGGGCTTCCACGAAGCGTTCGAGATTGAAGTCGGTTGCCATCGAGTGTCCTCCTGACCGCATGCTACGCCATGTTTGTTAAAGTGGCGCCACCATGAAACCCGAACACCTCACCCTCCTCCTCACCCGCGAAATGCCCTACGGCAAGTACAAGGGCCGCACGATCGCCGACCTGCCCGGCCACTACCTGGGCTGGTTCGCCCGCGAAGGCTTTCCCAAGGGCGAGCTGGGCGAGCTGCTCGCCCTCATGTACGAACTCGACCATAACAACCTGCGCAGCCTGCTCGATCCGTTGAAGCGTTGAAGCGTTGACTATACAGTCCAGCCTGTATATTATCGGACGCGTCCACCGTCGGACAGTGACCGAGGAATTCCCATGCCCCATGCAGACCCGAAGGATGTCGTACGCCGTTTCAACCTGGATGTCATCGAGCGCGGCGACCGCGCGGCCTTCGAGGCGTTGATGCTGCCGTCGTTCGTCAACCGCACGGCGCCTCCCGGCGCGGCGGATGGCCCGGAAAGCATGTGGCAAACGTTCGACCACGTGCTGCGCCCGGCGCTGTCGGACCTGCGGGTCGAGATCCACGACCAGGTGGCGGAAGGCGCGAAGGTCACGTCGCGCAAGACCATCCGCGGCCGCCACACGGGCACGCTGCTGGGCGTCGCCGCGACGGGCCGCGACGTGGCGATCGACGTCATCGACATCGTCCGGGTCGAGGACGGCCGCTACGCCGAACACTGGGGCGTGAACACGCTGGCGGCCGTGCTGGCCGGCCTGCGCCAGGGCTGACCGGGGAAAAGCTCAGCGTGCCGGATCGGCCAGGCGCTCGATCAGGCGGACGGCCGCGCGCAGTTCGGCGCATTCGCCGGGCGTCAGCCGCTCTGCGATGGTGTCCGCGATGTGGGCGGCGCGCGTGGCGCGCATCGCGCGCAGCCGCTCGCGTCCCTGCGCCGTGACGGCGAACAGCACGCTGCGGCCGTCCTGCGGGTCCGGCGTGCGCTCGATGAGACCGTCTTCTTCCAGTTGCGCCGTCACGAGGCGCATGCTCTGGTGCTTGACGTTGCGGACCTGGGCCAGCGCGGCGATGTTCGCCGGGCCGCCACGGTCGAGCAGTTCCAGCGTGTCCGAACCGGCGGAACGGGGCGTGTCCGTGTCGTAGCGGACGGACCGCACGAACGCGCTCACGGCGCTGCGCAGCGCTTCGGCAAGGTCGACGACGTCGGGGCTCGGGCGGGTCATGGCTTTCCTTTAGACGGGGCGGGCGGAGTGTACCGCATGGGCCGGCACCATCATCGAATTTTTCGATGCAAGAACGGAAAATAACTCGTTTTTCAACAGCGCAGGCTGTCCCTATACTGGCTTCCATCGACACCCGAACACACAAGGAGCAGATCATGATGGAAGTCCGCAGGAGCGAAGAACGGGGCGCCGCCCACCACGGCTGGCTGATGTCCAAGCACAGCTTTTCGTTCGCAGATTATTTCGACCCGCGCCACAGCGGCTTCGGCCCGCTGCTGGTGATCAACGAAGACCGCGTCGCCCCGGGCGCCGGCTTCGGCACGCACGGCCACCGCGACATGGAGATCATCTCGTACGTGCTGGACGGCGCGCTGGAACACAAGGACAGCATGGGCACCGGCTCCGTGCTGCACTACGGCGACGTGCAGCGCATGAGCGCGGGCAGCGGCGTGCGCCACAGCGAGTTCAACGGGTCGAAGACGGATCCCGTGCACTTCCTGCAAATCTGGATCGAGCCGGACACGAAAGGCATCCCGCCCAGCTACGAGGAAAAGCATTTTTCGACCGACAGCAAGAAGGGCAAGCTGCGCCTGGTCGCCTCGCGCGACGGCCGCCAGGACACCGTGCTGATCCACCAGGACGCGTCGATCTACGCCGCCATCCTGGACGAAGGCGACAAGGTCGAACATGCGCTCGACAGCGAGCGCCTGGCCTACGTCCACGTGATCCGCGGCGACGTCACGGTCAACGGCGTGCCGCTGAAGGATGGCGATGCGCTCAAGATCGGTGGCGAGGAACGGGTCGTGTTCGACAAGGCCGAGGCGGCGGAACTCCTGCTGTTCGACCTGCCGGCCTGACCGGCTGCGTGCCAGACTGCCAACGGGTCGCAAAAAAGCGGCCGTTGGTAGTCGTGCGCCCGCCACAATCGCGCGTCGAATGTTAAATGCCCCCGGTATAATGAAGCCCTACAGCAACTTTCGACTCCAACAACATGAGCGCACAACCCAGCGTCCTCGTCGTCGAGGATGACGTCCACATCGCCCACGTCCTCGGCTTCATGCTCGAGCGCCAGGGTTATCGCGTCATCCACGTGGCCGACGGCCGCGCCGCCGTCCAGCACGTCGTGTCGCAGCCGGCGCCGGACCTCGTGCTGCTGGACGTGATGCTGCCGTACGTGGACGGGTTCGAGATCGTGGGCCTGATCCGCGCGCAGGCCGGCTGGGAAGCCGTCCCCGTCCTCATGCTGACAGCCAAGAACACGGAGCGCGACACCGTGCGCGCCCTCGACGCCGGCGCCAACGACTTCATCATCAAGCCGTTCCAGCCGCAGGAATTGCTGGCGCGCCTGCGCCGCTTCCTCGCAGTTTCGTGAACCCGCCCGCATGATCCTGCCGACGGGAGGCGAAATTCCCACCCACGCGCTGGCGGCCGCGTTCACGGCGCCCGCCGATCCGGTCCTGGCGGCGGCCTACTGGACGGGCATCGGCGCCCTCCTCCTGACCCTGCTCCTCGGCGCGCAGATCATCCGCCTGCGCATGGCCCTGCGCCGGCGCGAACGCCGCGCGGCGCGCGCGCTGGCGCGCTGGCGTCCCGTCCTGAATGCGGCCATCGTCGGCGAGACGCCCGCAACGCTGCCGTCGCTCGCCAAGGCGGAGCGTCCGCACTTCATCAAGCTGTGGGTCCATCTGCAGGCCTCGCTGCGCGGCGAAGCGGGCGCCGCCCTGAACGACGTCGCGCGCCGCCTCGGCGTGGAGCGCGACGCGCGCGCCATGCTCGCGCGCGGCCCGCGCACGGAACGCCTGCTCGCGACGCTTCTCCTGGGCCACCTGGGCGACCGCGACTCGTGGGACACGCTGCGCACGCTGGCCGAAAGCCCCGACGTGACCCTGTCGCTGTCCGCGCTGTGGGCGCTCGTGCGCATCGATCCGCACGCGGCCGCGGACTACCTCACGCCGCTGTTCGTCGCACGCGACGACTGGGCGATGTCGCACGTGGCCGGCATCCTGAAGGAAGCGAGCGCGCCCGTCGCCGGCGTGCTGGCGGACCTGCTGCCGGCCCTGCCGCCGGCGCGTTTGCCGCGCGCGCTGCGCATCGCGGAAGCGCTGCGCATCGACCTGCCGGCGGACACGCTGTCCGCAGCCCTCGCCAGCGCCGATCTCGAACTCGTGACGGCCGCGCTGCGCATCGTCGCCACGCCCGGCCTGCGCGACCAGGTGCGTGGCCTGCTCGCGCATGCGGACTGGCAGGTGCGCGTGCTGGCCGCCAAGGCGCTGGGCCGCATCGGCGAGGCATCCGACGTCGACCGCCTCACCGCCCTGCTGGCCGACCGCGAGTGGTGGGTGCGCTACCGCGCCGCGCAGGCCATCGTCGACCTGCCCTGGTTGGGGCGCGCCCAACTCGACGCCCTGCGGGCATCGCTCACCGACCGCTTCGCCGCCGACATCCTGGGCCAGGTCATCGCCGAAAGGGCCGCATGATGACGCACCACCTGCTCATCCAGTTCGTCACCTGGTTCGTCCTGTGCTACTTCATCCTGCTCAACGGCGGCTACCTCGTGCTGAACATGCTGTCGCTGCGCACGCTGCACCGCAAGGGCCAGGAAGAGATGCTCGACGATTTGCCGCGCGCCTATTCCGGCCTGGAGCCGCCCGTCAGCATCCTCGTGCCCGCGTATAACGAGGAAGCGACGATCGCGGCCTCGGTGCGCTCGATGCTGCAGCTGACGTATTCCGAATACGAAGTGCTGGTCGTGAACGACGGCTCGAAGGACGACACGCTCGCCGTGCTGAAGCGCGAATTCGGCCTGCTGCCCTTCCCCGAAGCCTACCGCCGCCAGATCAGGACGAAGGACATCCGCCAGGTCTACCGCTCCACGCGCTTCCCGAACCTGCGCGTGATCGACAAGGACAACGGCGGCAAGGCCGACTCGCTGAACGCGGGCATCAACGCCTCGCGCTACCCGCTCGTGTGCGGCGTGGACGCCGACTCGATCCTGCAGCGCGACAGCCTGGAAAAGGTCACGGAGCCGTTCCTGCGCGACCCGACCGTCGTCGCGACGGGCGGCACGATCCGCGTGGCCAACGGCTGCGAGGTGACGGGCGGTTTCCTCACGAAGGTCGGCCTGCCGAAGAACGTGTGGGCGCTGTTCCAGGTCGTGGAATACCTGCGCGCGTTCCTGTTCGGGCGGCTCGGCTGGTCGTCCGTGAACGGCATGCTGATCATCTCCGGCGCGTTCGGCGTGTTCCGCAAGGACACCGTGATCATGGCGGGCGGCTACCGTCCCGACACGATCGGCGAGGACATGGAACTGATCGTCCGCATGCACCGCCTGCTGCGCGAGAAGCGCCAGCCGTACAAGGTCGAATTCGTGCCCGATCCCGTGTGCTGGACCGAGGCGCCGGAAGACTACAAGACGCTGAAAAACCAGCGCATCCGCTGGCAGCGCGGCCTGGCCGAGAGCCTGAACGCCAACTGGGGCCTGATGTTTTCGCGCAACGGCGGCGTGCCGGGCTGGCTCGCCTTCCCGTTCATGCTGCTGTTCGAGTGGCTCGGCCCCCTCGTCGAAGTGGGCGGCTACATCTTCATGACCTGGTCGTTCCTCACGGGCGAGATCTCGTGGCAGGCGTTCACCACGTTCATGTTCGTCGCGATCGGCCTCGGCATCCTGCTGTCGGCCTCGGGGCTGCTGCTGGAAGAGATGTCCTTCCACATCTACCCGCGCGGCAAACAGCTGCTGGCGCTGGCCGCCGTCGTGCTGCTGGAGAACCTCGGCTATCGGCAACTCAACACGATGTGGCGCCTGATCGGCCTGTGGCGCTGGGTCATGCAGAAGGAATCGACGTGGGGTACGATGAAGCGCAAGGGCGACTGGCAGGCCAGCACGCCGAAAGGTCCCTGATGATCCATCGATTCCTGTTGCCCCTGCTCGCCATGTCCATGCCGGCCCACGCCGCCACGCTGCACCAGTGCGCCGCCGCGGCGGGAGGAACGGCGCGCTACGTCGTCGACGACCAGCCCCACAGGCCGGGCTGCACGAGCGTGGCGCTGCCGCCCGGCGCGCAGGTCGAGACGGTGTACCCGCTCGCGCCCGGCGAGACCCCGGAGAACACCATTTTCCTGCACGGCAACGTGGCCGACGGCCGCTTCGCCGTCAGCGAGCACGAACTGCCGTCGTCGAAACCGGGGCCCGAACGGCCGGAACCCATGCCCCTGCACGCGAACCTGCTCACGCGCATGCGCGCGCGCACGTTCGGCGTCGAGGAACGCGTGCAGGCGACATTGGCGGACGGCCGCCTGCAAGTGACCTGCCGCCCCGGCCAGCGCGCCGCCGGCGTGCTCCTCACGGGACCGTGGTTCATGACGCGCGCGAACGCGCTGCTGGCCGCCACCTGGACGGCGCAGGGCGGATCGTTCACGTGGCAGGTGGCCGACGATGCCCGCCGCGCGCGCGACGACGCGTTCGACCTGGGCATCGCCACGCCGGACGCGAAGGCCGCGCGCTTCGTGCTGCCGGCGCGACTGGACCGCGCCGGCTGGCGCCAGTTCGTGCTGTTGTGCCCCGCGACGCAGGCAAGCATCGACGTGGACGCGCTCGCGCTGGAACCGGCCGCGGCGTCCGCACCGGCACCCCGTTCGACGTGGGTCTGGCGCCCCGGCGACTGGATCGACGGCGGCCCTGCCCTGCTCGACTGGGCCGCGGCCCAGGGCATCGGCGAACTGTTCGTCACGGTGCCGCTGAAGGACGGCGCCGCCGTGCGCGCGCCCGACCTGCTGGCCGCGTTCGTGCGCCAGGCGGGCGCCAAGGGCATCGGCATCCATAGCGTCGACGGCGACCCGCACATGGTGCTGGCGGACGCCATCCCGGCCGTCGCGAAGCGCGTGCAGGCCTATGCGGCCTACAACGCCGCGCAGCCTCCGGAAGCCCGTTTGCGCGGCGTCCAGTTCGACGTGGAGCCCTATCTGCTGCCGGACAACGTGCTGCCCGCGGCCAGGCGCGACGCCGCCTATATCGACATGGCACGCGCCGTGAAAGCGGCGGCCGGCGAGACGCTGCGCGTGGAATTCGTCGTCCCGTTCTGGTGGGGCAAGAACCAGGCGCTGCTGGATGCGCTGGCGCCCCACGCGGACGGCCTCGCCGTGATGGATTACCGCACCGACCGCGAGCAGATCGTCGATTTCGCGATCCCGTTCCTCGACTGGGCCGGCGCCCACGGCCGCCGGGTGCGCATCGCGCTCGAAGCGGGGCCCATCGATCCGGAAGTCCAGCGCCGCTACGTGCGGGCCGCGGACGGTCCCGGCGACCTGCTGGCCGTGGACGTCGCCGGCCGCCAGGTGCTGGCCCTGCTGCGCCAGCCGCTCGCCGCGCCCGATGCCCGGGTCTACCGCCTGCAATCGACGCGCGCCATCGACGGCAGCGCCACCACCTTCCACAAGGACAAGGCCGCCCTGCTGCGCCTGTTGCCCGGCCTGGAAGCGGAATTCGGCGCGTGGGACGGCTTCGGCGGCATCGCCGTCCACGAGCTGCGGTAACGGCTTCGCGTCAACTGCGGCAAGCGCCGGCCGGCCTTGTCGATGAAATCGTTTTCATATAATCTTGACGACGATCGTCACGCACAAGACCTGGAGACCCGCTTGACCAACCCATCCCGCCGCAACGCCTTCAAAACCCTGCTGGCCGGCGCCGGCGCCGCATCGCTCCCCATCCTGCCCGCGCAAGCCGCTGCATCCGGAACCGCCGCCTGCGCGCCCGCCTTCCCGGGCTGGGGCCGCGGAATCGAAGGGCAGCGCAAGGCCGACCGCGGCGACGGCACGTACGTCAACCCGATCATCGCGGGCGACCACCCGGACCCGACGATCCTCAAGGACGGCAAGGACTATTACATGACCTTCTCGTCCTTCTTCTCGTACCCGGGCATCGTGATCTGGCATTCGACGGATCTCGTGAACTGGGCGCCCGTCGGCCCGGCCCTGAAAAAGCCGCTGGGCACGATCTGGGCGCTCGACCTGTGCAAGCACGACGGCCGCTACTTCATCTACATCCCGGCCGCGCCGGACGGCAATGCGTGGTCGATCTACGCCATCTGGGCCGACCGCATCGAGGGGCCGTGGAGCGACCCGGTCGATCTGAAAATCTCGGGCTGCATCGACCCGGGCCACGTCGTGGGCGAAGACGGCAAGCGCTACCTGTTCGTCAACGGCATCCGCCGCATCCGCCTCACGGACGACGGCCTCGCGACCGACGGCACCGTCGAACCGGCCTATCAACCGTGGCGCTATCCGGAAGACTGGGTCACGGAGAACTTCGCGCCGGAAGGCCCGAAGCTGCTGCGCCATGGCGACTACTTCTACCTGATCACGGCGGTGGGCGGCACGGCCGGTCCGGTGACGGGCCATATGGTGATCGCGGCCCGCTCGAAGTCGATCGACGGGCCGTGGGAGCACTGCCCGCATAACCCGCTCGTGCGCACGACCGGCACCAATGAACCGTGGTGGTCGCGCGGCCACGCGTCGCTCGTCGAGGGACCGGGCGGCGACTGGTGGATGATCTACCACGGCTACGAGAACGGTTACCGCACCCTGGGCCGCCAGACCTTGCTCGAGCCGATGGAATGGACGGCCGACGGCTGGTTCCGCGCGCAAGGCGGCGACCTTTCGAAGCCGATCAGGAAGCCGCGCGGCGGCAAGGCGGGGCCGAACGGCTTCGCGCTGTCCGACGATTTTTCGAAGGACCGCTTCGGCGTCCAGTGGTCGTTCCACGACCCGGCGCCGGACGAGATGACGCGCGTGCGCTTCGCGAACGGCGGCCTGGAAATCCGGGGCAAGGGATCGATGCCGGTCGACAGCACGCCGCTCACGTGCGGCGTCGGCGACCGGTCGTACGAGGCCGAGATCACGCTCGACCTGGCCGGCCCGGCCGAGGGCGGCCTGCTCCTGTACTACAACCCGAAGGCATTCGTCGGCGTGGGCTTCACGCCGGATACGGTCAAGACGTACCAGTACGCCGAGGAGCAGCCGTGGGCGCGGCGTCCGCAAGCGATTTCCAGCGTCCGCGTGCGCCTGACGAACGATGCGAACGTGGTGACCTTCCGTTACTCGTTCGACGGCGGCAAGACCTGGATCCTGCACGGCACGCGCATGGAAGTGTCGGGCATCCACCACAACGTGTTCGGCGGCTTCTTGAGCCTGAAAGTGGGCGTGTACGCGGCGGGCAAAGGAACCGTGCGCCTGCGTGATTTCCGCTACCACGCGCTGCCGTCGGGTTGACGCGACAAAAGCGGCCCGGGCGCGCGCCACGGGTGTTCCGGAACTGCTAGCATGCGCGGGAATCGTAACCAAAAGTCCACATGACCGCGAACCCGCCAAGCACCCGCCGCGCCGGCGACGTCCCCGACGACGCCCAACGCCGCTTCGACGATCTGCTCGCCCACCTGCCGGCCGGCGTCGTGATGCACGATGCCGCGGGCCGCGTGGTGGCGGCCAACCGCCAGGCGCTGGCGCTGCTCGGGCGCACCGAGTGCGAGGCGCAGGAAGCGCCGGGCGGCGACGACGCCTGGCATTTCGTGCGCGCGGACGGCTCGCGCATGCCGCCCTCCGAATATCCCGTGAACGCGGTGCTGCGCACGGGCGCCAAGGTATCGGACTTCGTCGTCGGCGTGTCCCGCCCGGCCCACGGCGACGTGCGCTGGGCGATCTGCAACGCGTATCCGGAGCGCGACGAGCATGGCGCCATCCACCGCGTCGTCGTCTGCTTCACGGACTGCACGGCCCTCAAGGACGCGGAACAGTCGCTGCACAAGTCCGAGGAGCGCATGCGTCTCGCGCTGCAGGGCTCGACCGATGCGCCGTGGGACTGGGACCTCGTCACGGGCGAACTCTATTACTCGGCGCGCTACTGGGAAATGCTCGGTTACGTGCCCGGCGAGATGCGGGCCGATCCCGAGGCATGGGTGCGCCTGACGCATCCCGAAGACCGCGCCTGGGTGGCCGCGTTCCTGGAAGACTTGCTGGCCGGCCCGCGCCAGGCCTACAGCATCGAATTCCGCCTGCTCCACCGCGACGGCCACTACGTCCCCGTGCTGAGCCGCGGTTTCATCCTGCGCGACGGCACCGGCAAGGCGCTGCGCCTGTCCGGCACGAATACCGACCTCACGGAACGCAAGGAGGTCGAACACCGCATCCACGAACTGGCGTACTTCGACCAGTTGACGGGCCTGCCGAACCGGCGCTTCCTGATCGACGAGCTGGGGCAGATCCTCGCGCGCAACGGCCGCGCGGGCCGCCACGGCGCCCTGCTGTTCCTCGACCTCGACAACTTCAAGCTGCTGAACGACACGATGGGGCACGACGTCGGCGACCTGCTGCTGCGCGAGGTGGCGCGGCGGCTGCGCCGGGCGCTGCGCGAAGGCGATCACCTGGCGCGCCTGGGCGGCGACGAGTTCGTGATCGTGCTGGAAAACCTGGGCGCCAGCCCGGACGAGGCGACTGTCGAAGTCCATGCCGTGGGCCGCAAGATCCTCGACGTACTGGGCGAGCCGTTCGAGCTGGCCGGGCGCCAGTGCGCCAGCAGCCCGAGCATCGGCGTCACCCTGTTCGACGGCGCGCCCACCAGCATCGACGCGCTGCTGCGCCAGGCCGACCTCGCGATGTACCGCGCCAAGGAAGAGGGCCGCAACACGCTGCGCTTCTTCGATCCCGGCATGCAGGCGGCCGTCGACCGTCAGGCCGCGCTGTCGGCCGCGTTGCGCACCGGCCTCGCGCGGCGCCAGTTCGTGCTGTACTTCCAGCCGCAGTTCGGCCATGACGGGAGTCTCGTCGGCGCGGAGGCGCTCGTGCGCTGGCAACGCGGCGTCGATGAAGTGGTGGCCCCGGGCGAATTCATCGGCGCGGCCGAATCCGGCGGCCTGATCGCCGCGCTGGGGATGGACGTGCTGGAACAGGGCTGCCACGCGCTCGCGCGCTGGGCCAGGGCGCCGCATCTCTCCAGGTTGAAGCTCGCGGTGAACATCAGCGTGCACCAGTTGCGCGACCCGGATTTCCCGCACGCCGTCGCCACCCTGCTGGCCGCGACGGGCGCGCCCGCCGACCGCCTCACGCTGGAACTGACGGAGAGCGTCTTCGCGCGCAACCCGGACGACCTGGTCGACCGCATGCAGCAGCTGCGCAGGCTCGGCGTGCACTTCGCGCTGGACGATTTCGGCACCGGCTATTCGTCGCTGGCCTACCTGGCCCGCTTTCCGCTGGCGGCGCTGAAGATCGACCGCTCGTTCGTGCAGGACGTCGACCACGACCCGAACGCGTCGTCGATCGTCGAAGCGATCATCGCACTGGCACGCAAGCTGCATCTGGCGACGATCGCCGAAGGCGTCGAACTGGATGCGCAGCACGCGTTCCTGGCCGCGCACGGCTGCGACGTGATGCAGGGCTATCTGCTGGGCCGCCCCGTCGCCATGGACGAATTCGAGCGGCGCTACGGCCGCGCGCAGGCTCAGGCCGCGAGCGGGAGCTCGACGTAGAACGTGGTGCCGATGCCCTCGGCGCTGTCGAACCAGATATTCCCGCCGAGTTCCTCGACGATCGTCTTGCAGATCGACAGGCCGAGGCCCGTGCCGCCCTGGCGGCGCGAATCGGCGCCGTCGGCCTGGGCGAAGCGCTGGAACACGCGCTCGCGGAACGCTTCCGGAATGCCCGCGCCTTCGTCGGCCACGGCCAGGCGTACGTGCTCCGCGCCCGCTTCGACCTGCGTGCGCACGGTAGATCCCGGCTCGGAAAACTTGATCGCGTTCGACAGCAGGTTCGTGAGCACCTGGGCCAGGCGGTCGCGGTCGACGTCCACGCGTGCGTGTTCCGCGCCGGGCGCCGCCACGCACGAGAGTTCGATGCCGGACTGCGTGGCGAAGCTCTGCATCGCGGCGACGGCATCCTCCGCCAGCGGCAGCAGCGGCTGCACTTCCTTCTCGAACGCCATGCTGCCGGCGTCCATCTTCTGGATGTCCAGCACGTCGCCGACCAGGCGCACGAGGCGTCCCGAGCTCGCGTTGGCGACGTCCACGAGGCCTTTCGCATCGGGCGGCAGCTCGCCCGCCATGCCGTCGGCCAGCAGCGCCAGCGACGCCGAAATCGCCGTCAGCGGCGTGCGCAGTTCGTGCGACACGGTCGACACGAATTCGTCCTTCATCCGTTCGACTTCCTTGCGCGCCGAGATGTCGTGCACGAACGCGGAGAAGAACAGGCCGTCGCCCGTGCCGGCCAGGCCCAGCGTCATTTCGACGGGGATTTCGCGGCCGTCGCGCGCGAGCAGGATGCGTTCGACGCGCTGGCCGAGGATGTCCAGTTCGCCCGTCTCGAGGAAGCCGGAGAGCAGTTCGCGCGAGCGGGCGCGGAAGCGCTCCGGCATCACGAGTTCCGAGACGACGCGCCCCAGCGCCTCGTCGCGCGACCAGCCGAGCATCTTCTCGGCCGCCGAGTTCCAGTCGCAGATGCGGCCGCGCATGTCGATGCCGACGAACGCATCCTGCGCCGTCTCGATGATGGTGGCGATGCGCTGCTCGTTGGCGCGCACGCTCGCCAGGGCCTGTTCCAGCTCGCGCGTGCGCTGGGTGACGCGCGCTTCCAGCGTCGCGTTCAAGTCTTCCAGCGCGCGCCGGCGCCGCACGAGGTTCGCCACCAGGGCGTTCAGCGTGGTGGCCAGCGCGCGCACCTCCGCGTAACCGCCCCGCCGGATTTCGATGGGAGTCGTCTCGCCCGCGCGGATGCGCTGCGCGGCATCGGCCAGGTCGCCCAGCGGCCGCGTGATGCGGCGCGCCAGCCACATGCCCGCCAGCGAAAATGCGCCCGCCAGCACCACGCCGGAGGCCAGGCCGTATTCGCGCAGGCGGCGCACGGGGGCGAACGCGTCGTCGACGTTCTGGCGCACGAGCACGGTCCAGCCCAGGCCGGGATACGCGCCGTAGCCGTGACCCAACTGGTAGCCGACGAGGTACGAACGGCCGTCCGGCCAGGTCTCGACGACGTAGCCACCGCGCCGCTGCGCATGGGCGGCCTTCAGGCTCGGCAGGGTCAGGCGCCGGCCCGCCACGTCGGCCGGTCCGAGCAGCACGTTGCCGTCCGCATCCACGATCAACGCCTCGACCTGGCGCCTTGCGGCAATCCCGGCCATCACGGAACGCTCGACGTCGCGCGCCCATTGCCAGGACAGGTGCGCGCCCAGCACGCCGCGCGTCACGCCCTCGTCGTCGACGTAGGGAAAGGCGACGTCGACGAAGCGCCAGGGCTCGTCCTGCCTGGGCAGGTAGCGCGCGAGCAGCACGGCTTCGTGCACGTCGCCCGCGTGGATGCCGCGCAGGGCATTGCGGAACCACGGGCGCTTGGACACGTCCGCGCCTTCCAGCAGGCCCTCGGCCGAGACCTGCACCTTGCCATCCAGGCCGGCCAGGCCGATCCAGCTGTAGTAACCGAGGCTGTGCTGGATGCCGTCCAGCGTGGCGCGGCGGCGCTCCTGCGGCTGCCCTTCGGCCAGCACACGGCGCCGGGCCAGCAGGCTCACTTCGCGGTAGCGTTCGAACATCCCGCGTTCCAGCTTGTCGGACGTCTGCATCGCCAGCTCGGCCAGGCCGTGGCCGATGCTCGTCTGCACCTGTTCCGCCGACTTGCGTTCGATGATGGACGTCAGCACCAGCGTGAGGACGACGGACAGCAGCACGAAAGCGAGGGCGAGCCAGGCGCCGAGGGCGCGCGGGAGCAGGCGGCGGATGGATTTCAGGGGATTTGGCATGGCGATTTGGAGCCTAGCACAGCCAAGATTCCGTGCGGGAATTGTGTTGCACCACGTGAACACCCGCGATGCATTGTTGTATTTCCGACCAGCAGCACCCATATCGGATGGAGAGGCGGACGGGCCGCGAAGGGGCCGATTACACGGCCATGTCCGATTTCCGGTAAACTCGCCTGTTACGTAACCATTATTCGCGCTATCGCCCAGGAAAAGCCATGCAAGACAATGCCACCGCGCCGTCCAACCTCGTCGACTACGTCACGTCGTGCTCCCTGCCGACGCCATGGGCGCAGTTCACCCTGCATGCGTTCGTCGAGCATTCGACCGGCAAGGAGCATCTGGCGATGACGCTGGGCGACCTGTCCACGGGCGACGCCCCGCTGGCGCGCATCCACTCCGAATGCCTGACGGGCGACGTGATGTTCTCGCAGCGCTGCGACTGCGGCGCCCAGCTGGAATCCGCGCTGCGCCGCATCGCCGACGAAGGCCGCGGCATCCTGCTGTACCTGCGCCAGGAAGGCCGCGGCATCGGCCTCGTGAACAAGATTCGCGCCTACCGCCTGCAGGAAGCCGGTGCCGACACGGTCGAGGCGAACCTGCAGCTGGGCTTCCACGCCGACGCGCGCAACTATGAACTCGTGCTGCCGATGCTGGAACAGTTCGGCATCGAGGCCGTGCGCCTGATGACGAACAACCCGCGCAAGATCGACGCCCTCGGCAAACTGGGCATCAAGGTCGCCGAGCGCGTGCCGCTGCTCGTCAACCGCAACGTCTACAACGAGAATTACCTGAACACCAAGCAGGCCAAGCTGGGTCACATGATGACCTCGGCCACCGAAGCGGTGCTCGACGGCGAAGCGTAATCCCTCGCCGCGGGCGGTTCTGGCAAGATGGAGGCACCATGCGCCTCCCATCCGCCGCCCTTGCCGCCCTCGTCTTCGGCGCCGCCGCTTCGCTTGTCGCCGCTTCACTAGCCGGTGCTGCGGGCAAGGCGGACCAGCGCGCGAAACCGGCGCCGCAGCCACCGCTCGTGATCCCGCCCGCCACGCCGCCCGCGACGACGCCACCCGCGCCCGGCCCCGGCGAGACGGACGAAACGGCCGCCCTGCCCACGCCCTCCAGCGCCGCGCAAACCCTCTATTCCGCCGCCAGCGCCGACCTGCTGCAGATCCGCATGTTGCTGCGCAACGGCCGCAGCCAGTCCAGCGTCGGCTCCGGCTTCCTCGTCGGCACGGGCAACCTCGTGCTGACCAATTACCACGTCGTGTCGCAGATGGCGCTCGACCCGGACGTCTACCTCGGCGAATACGTCGACACGGACGGCAAGAGCGGCCCCATCGAACTGCTTGCGGTGGACGTGCTGCACGACCTGGCCGTCGTGCGCGTAAACCGCAACGGCACGGGCTTTTTCCAGGTCGGCGACAAGCCCGTGAAACTCGTGCAGGGCCAGTACCTGTATTCGCTCGGCAATCCGCTCGACCTCGGCTTCGCGATCTCGGAAGGCTCGTACAACGGCATCGTCACGCGCAGCTTCTATGAGCAGCTGATTTTCACGGGCCCCATCAACTCCGGGATGAGCGGCGGGCCCAGCGTGACCGCGGCCGGCGTCGTGGCGGGCGTGAACGTCTCCAAGCGCCGCGACGGCGAGCTGGTCAGCTTCCTCGTGCCCGTCAAGTATGCGCAGGCGCTGCTGCGGCAGGCGTCGGCGCAGCCGCGTCCGCCCAAGGATTTCAATCCGCTGATCGGGCAGCAATTGCTGGCGCACCAGCGCGCGCTGATCGACCGCCTGCTGGCCGAGCCGCTGTCGATGCGCGCGATGGGGCCGTACCAGGTGCCCGTGCGCGAATCGCAGCAGTTGCGCTGCTGGGGCCGCTCGAACTTCCGCGCCGAGGCCGAGTACACGGTCGACTCCGTCAGCTGCGCGATGGAAGCGGCGATCTACGTGTCGGATACGCAGCAGACGGGCCACGTGTCGATGACGCACCAGGTGCTCCGTTCGAGTTCCCTGCACCCGCTGCAGTTCGCCGTGCTGGCAAGCAGCCGGTTTCGCGTCGACAGCATCGGCACCGGCCGCGACACGCGCCTGACGCGGCCCGCCTGCGCCGAGATGTTCGTGCACACGGCGACCTTGCCCGTGCGCGCCGTGACGTGCGTGCGCGCCTACCGCAAGTTCGCCGGGCTGTACAACTTCACGTTGCTGGCCGCCAGCACGGACGATCCGCACGCCAGCCTGCAGAGCCGGCTCGACCTGGCGGGCGTCTCGTACGAGAACGGCATGCGCGCGACGCGGGCATTTTTATCGGCACTTGGACGGAGCCGCAGATGAACGGCCCATGGTTCGTCGAGCTGCTGGCCAGGAACGGCGACGTGCTGCACCGCCAGCGCGTCGACGGCCTGCCGATCCGCATCGGGCGCGGCTACGACAACGACGTGATCCTCGACGACGACTACGCGGCCGCGGCGCACGCCGTCGTCGAGCAGGATGCATCCGGCCGGCTGCTGCTGCACGACCTGGGCACCCGCAACGGCATCGTCATCCAGGGCAAGCGCCGGCAGGACGCCGAGCTGACGGGCGGCACGGTCGTCCGCATCGGCCACACGGCGCTGCGCGTGCGCGCGGCCGACTTCCCCGTCGTGCCGGAACTCCTCGACCGCACGTTCCACGGCTGGGAAGGCGTGCTGCCCGCCGCCGCGGGCCTGGCGCTCGCGGGCGGCGTGGCCCTGCTGGCGCGCTGGCTCAGCGACACGGAATATTTCCAGCTGGCGCGCTACGCGGAGGCGCTCGCGGGCGGACTCGCGGCCGCGCTGCTGTGGGGCGGCATCTGGGCGTGCGCCAACCGGCTGTTCGCGCGCCACGCGCGGCTGGGCCGGCACGTGTTCGTGTTCGGCTGCGGCGCCGCGGCCCTCGCCGGCTATGCGCTGCTGGGCAGCACGCTCGGCTACGCCTTGTCCGCCGAAGGGTTCACGCATTACGCCTCGCACGTCGCCACAGTGCTGCTGGCCGGGATGATTTATTTTCACCTGTGCACGATTCGCCCCCGCAATCGCACCCGCTACCGCTGGGTCTGCGCCGGCCTTGCCGTGCTATGCTCCGGGCTGATTCTGGCTGGCAATGTGCAGCGCACGGGCCGTCTATCGGACGAGTTGTACATGTCCGTGCTGATGCCGCCCGCCATCCGCGTGAGCCCCGACCATGGCGTGGACGAGTTCATGCGCGACGTGGAAGCGATGAAGGGCCCGCTCGACCGTAGCCGCGGGCGCAAGCCGGGCGATGACGAGATCAACGATTGACGCACGGAGGAGACGAACGATGTCCAGACTGAAGGTCCAGAGCTTTTCCATTTCCCTCGACGGCTTTGGCGCCGGCCCGAACCAGAGCCTGCAGAATCCGATGGGCGAAGGCGCCGGCGGCTTGCATCAGTGGTTCCGCGGCACGCGCACGTTCCAGCGCATGCTGGGCGATGCATCGAAGGGAACCGATGGTCCGGACGAGGACTTCGCCGCGCGTGGCTTCGAGAATGTCGGCGCGTGGATCCTGGGCCGCAACATGTTCGGTCCCGTGCGCGGCCCGTGGCCGGACGACGAGTGGAAAGGCTGGTGGGGCGACGAGCCGCCCTACCATGTGCCCGTGTTCGTGCTCACGCACCACGCCCGGCCCCCGCTCGAGATGAAGGGCGGCACGACCTTCTACTTCGTCACGGACGGCATCGAGGCCGCCCTCGCCCGCGCAAAAGAAGCCGCGGGCGGCAAGGACGTGCGCCTGGGCGGCGGCGTATCGACCGTCCGGCAATACCTGCAGGCGGGTCTCGTGGACGAGATGCACCTGGCCATCTCGCCCGTGCTGCTGGGATCCGGCGAAGCGCTGCTGGCCGGCATCGACCTGCCCGCGCTCGGGTTCAAGGTCGCCGGGCATGTGGCGACGGAGGCGGCCACGCATGTGGTGTTGAGCAAGGAGTAAGATCCTGCGACGCTAGCACGTCGCCCCCGCGCAGGCGGGAACGACGGTGGTTCCTACGTCAACGGGATCGTCAGCCGCGCGATCTCGACCGAGCCGCCCTCGTCGAAGATGGGACAGCGCTCGCCGATCTCGACGGCTTCGTTGAAATCCGCCGCCTCGACGACCGAATAGCCGCACAGCGAACTGGCGGATTCCTTCGGCCCGAGCAGGCGGCGCGGCACGTCGACGGCGCTGTGCGTGAGGCTGCCGCGCTCGAGGACGCGCGAACCCATGCCGTCGAACCACGCGGCCCAGCGCGACAAATCGTGGCGCGTATCCGCATCGGCGCCCGGTTTGCCGTGGTACACGAACAGGAAACGTTCCATGGCTTTCTCCTGGGGTTGGTTTGATCGGCTCGACGTTAGCAGAAGCGCGGCGGCCGCGACGCACCTGTGCCTTTTGACAATCTCTCGGTGATGGCCGATTATCCCCGCATGACCTTCCTGCGCCGCAACGCCGTCTTCGTGTCCGCGTGGATCCTGTTCTGGATCCTGATGATGCTCGTCGCCGTGCAGGACTTCATGCGCAACGAGCACAGCCACGCGATCTGGAAACCGCTGCTGTGGGAAGGGTCGTCGGCGCTCGTCGTGACCCTGCTCGCCCTCGTGCAGTTGCGCTGGTCGCACACGGACGACCATCTGCTCGGGACGCCCTGGCGCTGGTTCGCGCGCCAGTCGCGCTGGCTGTCGATGTACTGGATCGCGTTCGTCCCCCTCGCCTTCAGCCTGCGCCATGGCGTGTATGCGCTCGTCGGCGAAACCTACCGGCACGACCCCGTGCCGCAGCTGTTCCTGTACGAATCGATGAAGATCACGATCTTCTTCGGCCTGTTCATGGCGATCCGCTTCGGCGTGCAGTCCTACCGCGCCCTGCTCGACGCGCGGCTGCGCGCGGAACGTTCGAACACGCTGCTGCGCCAGGCGCAATTGCAGCGGCTGGGCCAGCAGATGCAGCCGCATTTCCTGTTCAACGCGTTGAACACGGTGTCGGCACTGATCTGGACGGACCCGGTCCGCGCTGACGCGACGCTCACGCAACTGGCCGATGTGCTGCGCGAAACGCTGGCCCTGGGCGACCGCCACGCGGCGCCGCTCGCCACCGAGTTGCGCCTCGCGCGCGGGTACGCGGACGTGATGGCCGAGCGCTTCGCCGACCGCGTGGCCATCGCGTGGCAGGTCGACGACGCGCTGCTCGACCGCGAAGTGCCCGTGATGAGCCTGCAGCCGCTGCTGGAAAACGTGTTCAAGCACACGGTCGAGCGGCGCCGCGGGCAGACGCACATCGCCGTCTCCGTCCGCCGCGAGGGCGACGAGATCGTGCTGGGCGTCGAGGACGATGCCGGCAAGCTGGCCGCGACGGAACGCCCCGGCGGCATCGGCTTGTCGAACCTGCGCGCCCGCATCCAGGCACTGTACGGCGACGCGGGCCGGCTCGACATTACGGCGCGGCCGCAAGGGGGCGTGCGCGCGGAGATGAGGTTGCCTTGCTGAGGTTCGTATGCGTCTGCTGATCGTCGACGACGAGCGCCCTGCGCGCCTAAAACTGCGCCACCTGCTCGCGCAGCAGGACGGCATCACGGCCGTCGAGGAGGCGGCCGACGGCATCGCTGCCCTGGAGCGGATCGCCAGCTTCCGCCCGGACGCGCTGCTGCTCGACATCGAGATGCCCGAGCTGTCCGGCATCGAACTGGCGGCATCCCTGCCGGAACCGGCGCCGCTCGTCGTGTTCGTGACGGCGTACGAACGCTACGCGTGCCAGGCGTTCGACTGCGACGCCATCGATTACCTGCTCAAGCCCTACGACGGCGACCGCCTCGCGCGCGCGCTGGCGCGCCTGCGCCGGAAGCTGGCGGCCGGCGCCGACGGCCAGCCGGCCGCGCTGCCGCGCTCGCCGTTGGAGCAATTGCTTGTGAGTGAACGCGGCGTCACGCGTGTCGTGCGCGTCGCGGAGATCCAGTGGATCGAGACGGCCGACAACTACGTCGTGCTGCACACGGCCGCGGGCAGCCCGCTGCTGCGCCAGACCCTCGCCGGCCTCGTCGACCGGCTCGGCACCGGCTTTATTCGCTGTCACCGGCGCGCCGCCGTGCAAGTCGGCTGGATCGAACGGGTGGTCACGCTGGACAAGGGCGACGGCGAATTGCTGTTGCGCGGCGGCGCACGGGTGCCGTGCAGCCGCCAGTACCGCGCCGACGTGATGGCGCGGTTGGGGTGATCAAGCTTCGAGTGCGGCCAGCAGCGTCGAGCCGACGGGCACGCCCCAGCCCGTGCACGCATCCCAGCCCGCCCCGGCCGCATAACCGCCGTTGTCGCCGCTCGTGATGTCGCGCATCGCGCCGCTGCCCGCCAGCGGGCCGTACAGCAGCGGATTGAGCCAGCCCACGTGCTGCGGCAGCTTCTGGTTCAGCAGCGCGACGAGCCCCGCATACAGCGGCGACACGGCGCTCGTGCCGCCGATCGTGGTCGTCAGGAAGTCGACCCGCACCCGGTAGCCCGTCGCCGGGGACGCATTGCCGGCCACGTCCGGCACGCCGCGCCCGACGTGTCCGCCCGGGTTGATCGACGCCGGCACGCGCGCATCCGCCTGCCAGGACGGCAGCGCGAACTTGTCGCTGACGCCGCCGCCCGTCGCACTGGTGGTGGGATCGTCATTCCACACGGTCTCGCTGGTGATGGTATGGCCGCTGACCGTCAGGCGCGTGCCGCCGCAGCCCAGCACGTACGGGCTCGACGCGGGGAAGTCCGCATGCGCGAGGCCGTCCGGCGTTCCGTTCTGCGGGTTCTGGTCGTGCGCGCCGGCGTCGCCCGCCGCGCAGCACACCGTCACGCCCAGCGCGGCCGCGGCCTCGAACGCCTGGTCCATCGCGGCCAGGCCCTGGTCCGTCCATTCCGATTCCGGCGCGCCCCAGCTGATCGAGATCACGGACGGCTTGCGCACGTCGTCGTGGACGGCGGCCGCGATCGCATCGACGAAGCCCTGCTCGCTGTTCGGCGCGAAATACACGGCGAAGTCGGCCTTCGGCGCGACGGCGCCCGCGACCTCGATGTCCAGCATGACCTCGGCATCGGCGCTCCACGGCAGCGACGGGCTGTTCTTGCCGCCGTCGACAGACACGGCCGTCACATGCGGCGCCGGCAGGCCGAGGCTCTTGAAATAGGCTTTCAGGTCGGTGCTGCGGTAGCCGCCGCCCAGTTCGATGATGGCGATGCACTGGCCGCTGCCGTCCAGGCCGGCCGGAAAGTCGTACAGCTTCGCCATGTCGATGCCCGTGAAGCCGGATGCAGCCTGCGCGTCGGACGGCTCGGCGCCGGGTGACATCGAGGCCAGCATCGCGGCCTGCGCGGATTCTTTGGAGAACTTGAAATGGGGCCGTGCGATCGGGACGTCGTCGATGCCGAACACGCCTTCGACGATGCCGTCCAGCTCGGGCGGCACGTGCACGGGCGCGGTGCGGCGGCGCGAGATCCCGGCCGCGTGCTCGACCCGCTCGATCGCCGTGCCGAACGCGGCGGTCACCCGGCCAGCCGTGCCGGACAGGACGATGCTGCGCGCGGCCGGCCGGCGTTCGACGACGACAAGCCCGGCGCGCTGCGCGAACGCGGCGACGGCGTCGAGGTCGGCATCGCTGGCGCCATGCTGCGCGGCGAATTCGGCGCGCGTGAGATAGCGCCGCTGCCCCGGTTTCGCGTCGAGCGAATGGGGCGCGAGCGGCGCGCGGCGGCGCACGAACACGGTGACGTCGATGCGTTCGTCGTCCGGCGCCGGTCCGAGGGACCGCATGTCGGCGCTGGTTGCGGGCACGCTGCCCTGGAGTTTGACCATGATTCACCTCGCTGGAAGATGGCCCGGCCGGTCCGGGCACCATTTGTCAGTGTGCGCCTCGGGGTGGGTTGACTCTTGATTGGCGCCAATTGTGGGCGAGCCCGTGCATTCGTATTAAAATGAGAACGCGACTGTGAGCGCTAACATCGATAACAAAGGAGACGTGATGATCGACAGGAATCGGCGAGGTCTGGTCCTTGCCGCCGGCGGCGTGCTGGCGGCGGGTGCGGTGGGTGACATGGCATGGGCGGCCCCGCCCGATCGCAAGCTCGGCTATGCGATCGTCGGGCTGGGTTCCTATGGCCTGGGCATCGTCATCCCGCAATTCAAGAACTGCAAGAACAGCAAGCTCGTCGCGCTGGTCAGCGGCGATGCCGCCAAGGCGAAGCGCGTGGCGCAGGAATACGGCGTTCCGGAAAAGAACCTCTACAACTACCAGAACTACGACGAGATCCGCAACAATCCGGACATCGACATCGTCTACGTCTGCCTGCCCGTCTCGATGCATGCCGAGTACACGATCCGCGCGGCCAAGGCCGGCAAGCATGTGCTGTGCGAAAAGCCGATGGCCGTGTCGTCGGCGGAATGCGAGTCGATGATCGCGGCCTGCCGCCAGGCCGGCAAGAAGCTGATGATCGGCTACCGCTGCCACTTCGAACCGTACAACCTGGAAGCGCGCCGCATCGCGCGCGCGGGCGAGATCGGCAAGCTGCGCTACTTCCGCTCCGAGCACGGCTTCAACTTCCGCGACCCGAACGCCTGGCGCCTGAAAAAGGCGCTGGCGGGCGGCGGCTCGATGATGGACATCGGTATCTATGCCCTCAACGCGGCGCGCTACATGACGGGGGAGGAACCGACCGCCGTCTATGCCCAGGAAACGACGGACCGCAAGGACCCGCGCTTCCGCGAGGTCGAAGACATGATCGGCTTCCAGCTGGAGTTCCCGTCCGGCGTGATCGGCTCATGCCAGTCGATGTACAGCGCCAACCAGAACCACATCCTGCTGGTGGGAGATAAAGGCCGCATCGAGATGGAACCGGCGACCGGGTACCAAGGCAACCGGATGTGGGTCGGCGGCAATGGCCGCGACAAGGAAGTCACGCCGCCGCCGGGTCCCGGCGCCACGCAATGGGCCGGCCAGCTGGACCACATGGCGCAATGCGTGCTGCAGGACCGCGAGCCGATCGTCGGCGGCCAGGAAGGCCTGCGCGACCTGCGCATCATCGAGGCGATCTACCAGTCGGCGCGCGAGCAGAAGCGCATCGTGCTGAAGGCCTGACGCCATCACGTGCGCGTGCGACCGCACGCGCACCGCGTCTGTCAGTACGGCGATCCGGTGACGTCCAGCCGGATCTGCCACACGGCGCCGGCGCCGGTCAGGAACAGGGTCTTGCCGTCGGCGCCGCCGAACGCGGCATTCGTCACGTTGGCGTCCGTGCGGATCGTCGCCAGCTCTTTCCCCTGCGGCGAGAACACGCGCACCCGCCTGGCCGGGTGCTCGGTCACATAGATATTGCCGTGGCAATCGACGGCCATGCCGTCCGGGATGTCGAGCCCTTTGACGAGGTCTTTCCCCTGCCCCGGCACGCCGTTCACGATCGGGTGGGCGCGCAGGAAGCCGTCGCCCGCGTTCACGTACAGCACGTCGCCGGCCGGAGACAGCGCGACGCCGTTCGGATTCGGCCGGCTGCCGTCCACGAGCGTAATCTTGCCGTCCGTGCCCACGCGATAGACGCCCGTGACGGGCTGCCCGCCCGGCGCCGCCGCCTTCTGGAAATCCGGGTCCGTGAAATAGATCGTGCCATCTTTCGCGATGGCGATGTCGTTCGGCGAGTCGAACACCTGGCCGTTATATTCCCCGGCCAGCGTCGTGCGCTTGCCGTCCGCCATGGCATAGCGGGACAGCGCCTTGTACTTGTGCGTGGCCGCGACGAGGTCGCCGTGCGCATCGACGGCCAGGCCGTTGCTGCCGCTGTCCTCCACCACCGTCGTCACCGTGCCGTCCGCCGCCAGCTTGCGGATGCGCGACGGGAAGCCGGGCCCGAGGCTGAAATCGGAAAAATACAGCGCGTCCTTGATCCACACGGGGCCTTCGTACAGGCCGGCCTCGGTGCGCGACGGCTTGACGCTCGCGACGCGCTCCGCGCGCAGTTCGCCGGACGGTGCCGTGCCGCAGGCGGACGCGGCGTGGCTGCTTGCCGCATACGACAGGGCCAGCAGGAGGCCAGGGAGGGCGAGGACGGTACGCGCTTGCATGGAAAGCCTTTCGTTCGATGGTCGGAGAAATTGATTGTAGCGCGTCAATCGTTTTCCGTGTCCAACGCAATCTTGCGATCCTCCTTGTAGCGGCACAGGTCGATCCGCGGCGAGGCGTCCGCCCGGCACCAGCCCAGGCCCTGGCGCCGCCCTTCGCCATCGATGCCGCCGACGAACACGAGCTTGTCGGCCACCGGCCACTGGTACGCGCCGTAGTGCCATGTGCCGCGCATGGGGGCGGCGTGGGCGGGTACGAACACGCCGTCGCCGTGCGCCTCGCCCTGCACGAACGTGGCTTCCAGCCGCCCTTCCTTCGTCACGAGGACGCCGGGGCCGGATGGCACGGCATCCTCGACGCCGCCCTCGTACGAGACCATCTTGCCGCCGGCCGGGAAACTGATGCGCCCGGTGCCACGGGCCATGCCCGCCGCGAACGCGCCCTCGTACGCGACGCCCCGCTCGCTCACCAGCTTGCCGTGCCCCGACGGCTGGCCCTGCACGAAGTCGCCTTCGTAATAACTGCCTTCCGGACGCAGCCACTTGCCCTTCCCGTCCGGTTTGCCGCTGGTCACAGGGCCTTCGTAGACGGCGCCGCTCGCGTAGCGCAATCCTTTACCGTCCGGCGTCGCACTGGAGGCCATGTCGGCGACGAGTTCCAGGTTTTCCATCAACAACGCGTCGAGCGGATTCTTGCCCGCCGCATCGAACGCGACGGCGCTGCGGATGCTCTTGACCGCTTCCGGCAATTGCTTGTTGCGCAGGTAGAGGTGCGCCAGTGCGCGCAAACTGCCTGGCGCCGGTTCGTATATGACGAGGGTGTCCAGGCCGGCGATTCCTTCCTGTACCGGTCCGATGTCGGGCGCAAGCTTGTACGCATGGCCCAGGGTGAAGTAGGCCAGCGGATTGGACGGATCCGCCGTGATGGCGCGCCGGGCCAGGTCGCGCGCCTCCTTCAGCGGCGCTTCCCAGCCGGGCACGCCGGTGTCGTGCATCGCGGCCGCCGCCATGTCCAGGCCTTCGGCGCGCGCGGCGAGCAGGTTTGCATCGTTCGGGTAGCGCTTCAGCAACGCATCCAGACGCGCCATGCCGTCGTCGACGACGCGGCGATTGACGGCAAGGATGGTCGCCTTCGGATCGTCCGGGTGGAGCTTGAGATTCGTCTCGACCAGTTCCCGCATCATGTTGGCGTCGTGCTTCGCGAAGCGGGGCACCACGTCGGCCAGGACGGCGTAGGTCGCAGGACGGTCGAGCTTCGTGACCTTCACCTGGACTTGCGGCAGGTCGAGCCCATCCTTGCCCGTCGAGAATCCGCGGGCCATCAAGCGGCGCTCCACGTAGCGCCGCATGTCGACATCGAGTTCCTCGTACGACTTCTTGAAAGCGATGCGCACGGCCTGGTCTTCGGACAGCCCCATATTATGCAGGCGCAGGTAGTGCGCGAGTTGCCTGCGCAATTCGGGGCTCGAATTGAAGTAGTGGATCGCGTACTTTGCGCAGGCATAAAAGCGGGCCATGTCGATCTTGCCGGCCCGCGTGCTGTTGTCGTAAGAGAGTTTGTTCGTGTTGAACAGCCATTTGGTATCGAGGTTGATCCGGCCCGCCCGGTCGACCAGCCAGTCCTCGCGATGGCTGCCTTCCACCGGATGGCCGAACCATGCCATGCCGTCCTGGATGACCAGGGACGACCAGTACTCCGACATCCCTTCGTCGTACCAGCGCGGATACGCCGTCGTCTCGGGCGAATAGTGCAGGAGGAAATGGTGGTATTCATGCAGGATGATCGCGCGCGACACGTCGCTTGCCGCCGCCGACGTGACGTAATCCTCGATCCTTGCGACGGCCGCGTAACCAAGGCGCGACAACTGGAACACCCCGGCCATGTTCTGGGGCAGCCCCAGCGTCGCGAAGCTGCTCCGGCCCATCGCGACGATCGTCAGCGGCGGCCCGGCCAGTGATTGCGCACCGCGCACGCGGTTCGAGATGTATCGCAGGTTTTCCAGGTCGACGATCATGTGGCGCGCAACGTCTTCCGGCTGGTCGGTGACCACCCGAAAATTCGGGCTGTCGATTTCGATCCAGTTCTGGTCGACGAGATCGTTGATGTTGCCGGCTTGCGCCAGCGGCATCGCCAGGAACAGGAGGGACAGGGCGCGGCCGAGAAGATTAGTTTTCATGAGCGGGAACAGGAATTGAATGCTTGCAATACAGCATTCCATTCTAGATCGTACGTACGCGCTCAAACATCACCAATTGTCTCAGCCATATTATTCGAAATTTGTATGATTGATATCTGAAAATCAAATTGGATTTATTTCTTGTGCCCCTGCATACTCCGAACCGTCTCCTCTATCTTCCTCCAAGAAAATAGATTCAAGCCCGCCGCAAGCGGGCTTTTTTTTGGCTGTGTTCGCGCTATTTATGTGAACTGAAATTCGTTGCAGAGGTCATACGCATCGTCGAGTTAACTCATGAGGAGTGACGATGCGCGGCGGCGCCGCCAAGCGGCGCGGTATCAATCGGGAACACGATTGCCTGCTCGTCGCGCACGACCGCAGCGGCCGTACGCTTGATTTCCATACGGGGCGCGGCCAGGTGACGGTGGGGCAATTGCATGAGTGCCTCAAACCAGTGCTGCCGGACGACGCCCTCTTGATCACCGACGGCGCCATCGTCTATCAGCATTTCGCGGAGCAGGCCGGCATCACGCATGAAGCGGTGAACGTGAAAGCGGGCGTTCGTGCGCGCGGCGCGATCCATGTACAGAACGTGAACAGCTGGCACAGCCGGTTCAAAAGCTGGCTGGTGCGGTTTCGCGGCGTGGCGAGCCGCTACCTGATCCATTACTCGGGCTGGCAGCGCGTGCTGGACGATCGTCNAACGTGAACAGCTGGCACAGCCGGTTCAAAAGCTGGCTGGTGCGGTTTCGCGGCGTGGCGAGCCGCTACCTGATCCATTACTCGGGCTGGCAGCGCGTGCTGGACGATCGTCCGCTCACGAAGCCGGCTCATCTGCTGTGCGCTGCGGTCCAGCTCGGCTAGGCGAGCGGGTTACCGAACTACCGCGAACACAGCCTTTTTTTTGCATCCGTCCGGCCTGCCCCAGCCGGCTCCCGCCTCGCCACAATCCACTCGCATCGCGACCTGCGCCGATCTAGTCTGACGTCGTTTCCTTCATCGACCAACCGACGACGATCCGCCATGAACACCCGACATCTTCCACGCCATCACTTCCTCGACTGGGTACGCATCATCGCCTTCTTCCTGCTGATCCTGTATCACGTGGGCATGTATTACGTGACGTGGGGCTGGCACGTGAAGAGCCCGCACGCCGGCACCGCCCTCGAACCTTTCATGATGCTGTCGTCGCCGTGGCGGCTGCCGCTGCTGTTCCTCGTGTCCGGCGTCGCTTCCAGCATCATGCTGGCGAAGCTGCGGCCCCTCGCCTTCCTGCGCAAGCGCAGCTGGCGCCTGTTGATCCCCCTGCTGTTCGGCATGCTCGTCATCGTGCCGCCGCAGTCGTATCTCGAAGTCGTCGAGAAGCTCGGCTATGCGGGCAGCTACGCCGACTTCATGCGGCTGTACGTGCGCGGCTACCACGGCTTCTGCCAGGACGGCTGCCTGATCCTGCCGACCTGGAACCACCTGTGGTTTGTCGCCTACCTGTGGGCCTATACGGCCGTCCTCGCGCTCGTCGTGCTGGCCCTGGGTCCGCGCTTCGACGGTCTCGCCGCCGTGCTCGGCCGCGTGCTCGAGGGCTGGAAGATCATCGTCGTGCCGGCGGCCGTGCTGGCGCTGGCGCGCATCCTGATGCTGAACCGTTTTCCGGTCACCCACGCGCTCGTGGACGACTGGTACAACCATGCGACGTACCTGCCGGTCTTCCTGCTCGGCGCCCTGATGGCGCGCGTTCCCGACTTCTGGCTCCGTGTCGCGGCGCTGCGCTGGACGTGTCTCGCGCTGGCCCTCGCCGGCTGGGCCCTCCTGATGCTGTGGATCGCGCTGGACAACGCCGGCGGCATCGACGGCACGCGCTGGGAAATGCTCGCGAAGCCGATGCGCGCCGATTACGCGCTGCTGGCGTGGAGCGCGATCCTGGCCGCCTGTGGCTTTGCCCAGCGCCACCTGGACCGCGACGGCCCCGCCCGGCGTTACCTGACCGAAGCCGTGCTCCCCGTCTATATCCTGCACCAGAGCCTGATCGTCGTCCTGGCCCATGCATCGAAACCGCTGCACCTTGCGCCGGGCCTGGAAGCCGTGCTGCTCGTCGTGCTCGTGACGGTGCTCAGCTTCGCCGGCTTCGAGATCGTGCGGCGGGTGCCGTTGCTGCGTCCGCTGTTCGGCCTCGGGCCGCGCATCCGCACCGCGGCCCCGGCTGCACAGGACATCATCGCGCCGCACCCGGTAGCCGGGCGCGGCGTGTAAGATCCGGGAACTGCGCCGGGTCAGTGTGTGGCGGCCCGCTGGTCCTTGCTGCCCTGCTGCTGGCTCGGCGGCATTTGCTGCGTCTGGCCCGTGCTGCCCGATGCGTGCGGCTGGGCGGCACCATTGCCCGGCCGGATGAACGGATCGCTGAACTGGCGCACGGTTTCCTGCTGGGCGCGCAGGCCGCGCTCCGTCTGCTCGGTGGCGTCGCGCGCCACCTCGTCCGCCAGGGCGCGCGCGGTGCGGGTCGTGTTCTGCACGTGCTGCTCCGTCACGCGGGCCAGCTCGACCTGGGAGTCGGCCGCCAGGCGCGCGATGTGCTGCTGGTAGGCGCGCAGCTTGTCCGTCGTGGGCTGCGTGCGCGCCGTGGCGGCGCTCAGCAGCTCGGACTGGCGGTCGGCGCTCAGCACGTGCTTGCTGGCCAGGGTCGTTTCTTCCAGCATCGTCTGCATGAGCTGGATGTTCAGGTCGCACATTTGCTGGAACGAGCTGAACAGCGACTTCGACATGTCGTTCAGGAACGCGGTCTGGGCATCGATGTGGGTGCGCACCGCCGGGGCGATCGTTTGTGGAAATGGATACATGGTTTTGCCTCGCAAAGTTTTGGGTTGAACGGGCCGCAGCAGGCGCCGCGGCGCGAAGCTCACAGACTAAGGGCGCGAGGCTGGTTACCTTTGATCTGGGCTAAGCGTGCCGGGCTTGTCGGCCTGAAGTAGCGAATGTCGGTCTGAACTTTGCAGCGGTCCAAGTTCCTGCACTCATGAGACAGACTAGCGCGCAATCGCCCCCACCCTGGCGCCCCCGTTCGGCGTCAGGTTTCTCTGGTCGAGCAACCGCGTCATCACCTCCGCCGGCACTGCCTGGCTATAGTAATAGCCCTGCGCGGCCAGGCAGCCGTGCGCCGTCAGGAAGGAGACGTGCTCGGGACTGTCGACGCCTTCCGCGATCAGGTTCAGGTGCAGGCTGTGCGCCATCGCGATGATCGCCGTGACGATCGCGGCGTCGTGCGCCTGCTCGTTGATCCCGATGACGAACGAGCGGTCGATCTTGAGCGCGTGGATGGGGAAGTTCTGCAGGTAGGCGAGGCTGGAGTAGCCGGTGCCGAAATCGTCGATGGACAGCTGGACGCCCATGGCGCTCAGCCGGCGCATGACGGCGAGGTTGTCGTCGCTGGGCTGCATCGTCAGGCTTTCCGTCAGCTCGAGTTCGAGCGCGTCGGCAGGGACGCCCGTGTCGCGCAGCACCTGGGCCACGAATTCCGTCAGGTTGGCCTGGGTGAACTGGCGCGCCGAGAGGTTGACGGCGATCCGCATGTCCGGATGGCCGCCGTCGCGCCAGCGCCTCAGTTGCGCGCAGGCCTGGCGCAGCACCCATTCGCCGATCGGCACGATGATGCCGGTTTCTTCGGCGATGGCGATGAATTCCGCGCAGGAGCGGGCCGCCTTGCCGGGCGGCGTCCAGCGCAGCAGCGCTTCCGCCGAGAAGATCCGGCCGCTCTCCATGTCGACCTGCGGCTGGTAGTACACGGAAAACTCGTCGTGGGCGAGCGCCTGGCGCAGCTGGCTGGTCGCCGCCATGCGCCGCTTCGCCGCTTCGTGCAGGGCCGGTGTGAAGAACTGGTATGTGTTGCGTCCCTTCTGCTTGGCCTGGTACATGGCGGCATTGGCCGCGCGCAGCAGCGCGGACGCATCGCTGCCGTCGGACGGGAACAGGCCCAGGCCGATACTGGCGCTGACGTGCAGTTCGTGGTCTTCGACGTGGAACGGCCGGCTCAGGGTCTCGAGGATCTTGCCCGCCACGAGCGCGGCGTCGTTGCTGCACCGCAGGGCCGCGAGGCAGATCCCGAACGCGTTCCCGCCCAGGCAGCCGAGGCTGTCGCCCTCGCGCGTGCATTGCTGCAGGCGCGAGGCGACGGCCTGCAGCAGGCGGTCGCCGATCCGCTCGCCGAGGGAATCGTTGATGGTCTTGAAGTGGTCCAGGTCGATGTGCAGTTGCGCGACCATCTCGTCCTGGTGGCGCCGCGCCTGGGCGACCGCCTGGTTGACCCGGTCTTCCAGCAGCAGGCGGTTGGGCAGCCCCGTCAGCGCATCGTGGTGCGCCATGTAGTCGATGCGCCGCTCCGCCTGGTTGTAATCGGCGATCTTCTGTTCCAGCCTGGCGTTGGTCCGGACCAGCTCCGCGGTGCGCTCGGCCACGCGCTGCTCGAGGAGATCATTGGCGGCCAGCAGCTCGGCTTCCGCGCGCCGCAACTGCGCGTTCTGTTCGGCGAGACGTTTCTGCGCGCTGCGCAGTGCCAGATGGGTCGTGACGCGCGCCCACACTTCGTCGATCTGGAACGGTTTGGTGACGTAGTCGACGCCGCCCGCCGCGAAGCCGGCCACCTTGTCGTGGGTCTCGGACAGCGCCGTCATGAAGATCACGGGGATGTCGCGCGTACGGGGAGACGCCTTGAGGCGCCGGCACGTCTCGAAACCGTCCATGCCGGGCATCATCACGTCGAGCAGGATCAGGTCCGGCTGCACGAATTCCGCGCGGGCCAGGCCCTCCTCGCCTTCTTGCGCGACCGCCACCCGGACCTGGCGCCCCTCGAGATACTCGACGAGGATGCCCACATTGGCCGGCGTATCGTCGACAATCAGGACGGTCGGGGTGCCCACATCCTGGGGCGCGACAGAAGTCGTCATATCGGTTCCGTCCACTGGTCCATCGATTCGCGGAGACTTACGCTGTAATGACGATTCTATCCGATTCTAACATTAGAGCAACCCTCATTTTGCGCCAGCGCGGTGCACCGGCAGCACCGTCCCGCAATCCTTGCAGAACCGGGCGGTGGCGTCGTGGCCGCCGCTGCCGCACGCAGGACAATGCAGGGCCGAACGCGCCGGCCCCGTCCTTCGGTCGCCGCGGCGCAGCGTCATCTCGGCCGTCACGATCCCGGTCGGCACGGCAAGGATGCCCCACCCCATCAGCATCATGAACGAGGCGATCGCCTTGCCCAGGTTGGTATGCGGCGTGATGTCGCCATACCCGACGGTGGTCATGGTGACGGTTGCCCAGTACATCGCGACGGGGATGCTCGTGTAGCCGTTCTGCGGTCCCTCGACGACGTACATGACGGTGCCGAGGATGAGGATCGCCATCAGCACGACGGACAGGAACACGAGGATCTTGCGCCGGCTGGCGGCGAGCGCTTCGCCCAGGCGCGTGTACTCCTCGATGTACAGGGTCAGCTTGAAGATGCGGAACACGCGCAGCAGGCGCAGGATGCGGATGTCGAGCAGCAGTTCGGTGCCCGGCATGAGCAGCGAAAAATACGACGGCAGCACGGCCAGCAGGTCGATCACGCCGTAGAAGCCGCCGGCATAGCGCCACGGCCGCTGCACGCACACGAGGCGCGCCACGTATTCCACCGTGAACAGCGCGGTGAAGCCCCATTCGAACGCGTTCAGCAGGTCGGCATGGTCGCGGTGCAGCCGCGGCACGCTGTCCAGCACGACGACGAGGATGCTGAGCAGGATGGCGCACACGAGGGCGATGTCGAAGCGCCGCCCGGCCGGGGTGTCGGCTTCGAAGATGACGTCGTACATGTGCCGCCGCCACCCGGGCGGCGGCTTGCCGTAGGCGACGGGCGCCTGCGACACATACGGTGGCACATTCGGCGGCGCGCTGTCGTCTTCCTGCCTCATGGCGCGGTCGGCGGCCCCTTCAGCTCGATCATGTTGCCTTCCGGGTCAGCCAGGTAGATCGACGGGCCTTCTCCTTCGGCGCCGAAGCGCGACGCGGCCGGCCCTGCCTCGATGCCGTGCGCGGCCAGGTGGGCGCGGATCGCGTCTTCGTCGAACGGCTCCACGCGGAAGCAGAAGTGATCGACATTGCGCCCTTCCGTGCCCGGCGCCGCGCCGCCCGCCGCCCCCAGCTTGCCGGAAATCGGGATCAGGTCGACCATCGAACTGCCGGCGCGCAGCTGCACGAGGCCGATCTCGTCCTGGCGCCGCACTTCGCGGCAGCCCAGCACGTCGCCGTAGAAGGCCTGCATGCGCGCGAGATCCACCACGCGCAGCACGATGTGATCGATTTCGCGGATCGCGATCGGACTCTTTACGGCATCAGTCGGCATGGCGCTCCACCCACGTCGCAAAACACTCCATGAACTGCTGCAGGAAGGTTTTCAGGCCTTCGTCCGTCAGCGTGTCGCCGTCGAACTTGTTGGCCACGCCGCCGATGTACGCTTCCGGCGACTGCATGCACGGCATGTTGAGGAAGACGAGGCACTGGCGCACGGCGTGGTTGGCGCCGAAGCCGCCCAGCGCACCCGGCGAGTTGGACACGACCGCACACGGCTTGCCCGTCCACGCGGCCTGGCCGTACGGGCGCGAGCCGACGTCGATGGCGTTCTTGAGGACGCCGGGCAGCGAGCGGTTGTATTCCGGCGTGCAGAACAGGACGCCGTCGGCGTCGCGGATGCGGCCGCGGAACTCGGTCCAGGTGGCGGGCGGCGTGTCGGTCTCGTCATCCTGGTTGTACAGCGGCAGCCCGGAAATGTCGACGATCTCCAGTTCGAGCGTGGGCGGTGCGGCCAGCATCAGGCTCTTGGCCAGCTTGCGCGTAAACGCTTCCTTGCGCAGGCTGCCGACGAGCACTGCAATCTTCCTAGTTGCCATGACGGTCCTTTCGGTCTTGATGGGTCGGATGATGCCCAGAGTGTAACGACTTTCGGCCAACCGTGCGGATCAGATGCGCCGGCGCCGGTATTCGTCCAGGAACGAGCGCACCTCGCGCGCCGTCAGCACGCGCACCGGATCGCCATGCCACGCATACAGGAACGGCGGCCCGCCCGCGCGGTCCGTCAGCTTGGCGCGGATGAGGAACCGGGTGCCGGCGCGATAGCGCTCGGGGTCGGACAGCGCCCGTGCACACTGCACGCGCATCGACGTCGCGTACGCCTGCCCCGCCATCGGCTTGATGCGCAGCCGGCCCGTGCGCGGGTCCGGTACCGATTCGACCGCCACGTCGCGGTAGGCCCAGGGATCGCGTGCCATGCGTTACGCCGCCACGGCCGCGGGGGCCGGCTTCGCCTCGCGGATCGGCAGGTTGACGAAGGCGGCGGCGAGCGCCAGCGCGATGTCCGCGTACCACATCCACGAGTAGTCGCCGAACTTCACGAACGCGAGGCCGCCCAGCCAGGCGCCGAAGAAGCCGCCGATCTGGTGCGACAGCAGCGTCAGGCCGAACAGGGTGGCGAGGTAGCGCATGCCGAACAGCTTGCCGACGAGGCCCGCCGTGGGCGGCACCGTCGCGAGCCACGTGAAGCCGAGGGCGGCGGCGAACACGTAGAACGTCCAGGCGGATTTCGGCGCCAGCAGGTATGCCGCGATGATCACGGCGCGGCTGCCGTAGGTGAACGCCAGCAGCCATTTCATGCGGTAGCGCTGCGCCAGCGCGCCCGCCGCCAGCGACCCGGCGATGTTGAACAGGCCGATCAGGCCCAGCGCCGTCGCCGAGACGCCCGCCGGCAGGCCGCACAGCGCGACCTCGCCCGGCAGGTGGGTGACGAGGAAGGCGATGTGGAAGCCGCACGTGAAGAAGCCGGCGTGCAGGCACAGGTAGCTGCGGTCGCGCATCGCGTCGCGCACCTGGCGTCCCAGCGTAAGGTCGGACGAAAGCGCGCCGTGGCCGACGACGGACTGCGCCGGCGGCTTGCCGCGCAGCGGCCACGCGAGCGGGATGGTGAAGAGGCTCGTCGCGGCCAGCGCCAGCATCGCCGTGATCCACCCGGTGGTCGCGATGAGGAACTGGACGAGCGGTGCGAACACGAACTGGCCGAACGAACCGCCCGCGTTGATGAAGCCGGACGCGAACGCGCGCCGCTCGGCCGGCAGGCGCTGCGCGGTGGCGCCGATGAGGATCGAGAAGCTGCCCGCGCCCGCCCCGCTCGCGGACAGGATGCCCAGCGTGACGAGCAGGCCCCATTGGGTGGAGACGAAAGGCGTCGCCGCGAGCCCGCCGGCCAGCAGCACGGCGCCCAGCACGATGACGGGCATGGAACCGTATTTGTCGGCGACGGCGCCGAAGACGGGTTGCGAGGCGCCCCACATGAACTGGCCGACGGCCATGGCGAAGCTGATCGACGCGACGCCGAGGCCCGTCGCCGTGTTCAGCGGCGACAGGAACAGGCCCGTCGTGAGACGCGCCGCCATCGTGATCATCAGGATGGCGCTGGCGGCCAGGATCAGCGTCCAGGCCGCACGTGGCGTGGTGGTGGTCATGTCGTCCCCGTTGTTATCGTCAGACCGACGATGTTACAACGGAAACGCCAAAGAGGTTGAAGGTGGGCACGCCGTGCCCACCGAACGACTGATCAGCCCGCCGCGCGGATCAGGAGCACGGTCGCCTGCGCCGCCATGCCTTCTTCGCGGCCGAGGAAGCCGAGTTTTTCATTGGTCTTGGCCTTGATGTTCACCTGCTGGGGCGACGCGCCGATGTCCTCGGCGATGCGCGACACCATCTGCGGGATGTGCGGCGCCATCTTCGGCTGCTGCGCGATGATGGTCGCGTCCACGTTGCCGATGGTGTAGCCGGTGCCCAGGACGCGGTTGGCCGCTTCGCGCAGCAGCACGCGCGAGTCGGCGCCGGCGAACATCGGGTCGGTGTCCGGGAAGTGCTTGCCGATGTCGCCGAGGCCGGCGGCGCCCAGCATGGCGTCGATGATGGCGTGCAGCAGCACGTCCGCGTCCGAGTGGCCGAGCAGGCCCAGCCGGTGCGGGATGGTGACGCCGCCGACGATCAGTTTGCGCCCTTCGACGAGGGCGTGGCAGTCATAGCCGGTACCGATGCGGAACGGCGGGGTCGGGTTGTACGATGCGAGAGCCATGATGTTCTTTACACGCTATACGAATTCAGGTTGGGACACTGCCAGGTACATCTCGGCGATCCGGATATCGTCCGGCAATGTCACTTTGAGATTGCGGGGATGCCCTTCCACCAACTTGGGGCTCAATCCGAGGGCTTCAACCGCACTGGCATCATCGGTAATCGAATCCGGATCTTTAGCCGCCGCCAGCGCTTCGCGCAGCAATTCATAGCGGAACATCTGCGGGGTCTGCGCGAGCCACAGGCCGTTGCGGGGCACGGTACCGGCCGCTTCGCCGTCGATGCAGCGCTTGACCGTGTCGACGACCGGCAGCGCCAGCAGGCCGCCGGCCGGGTGGTCGCCCGTGCCCGTGATCAGTTTTTCGATCAGTTCGGCAGTCAGGCCGGGACGCGCGGCGTCGTGCACGAGCACCCGGTCGGCGGGCGACAAGGTGTTGGCGAGCACGGCCAGGCCGTTGCGCACGGATTCCATGCGGCTCGCCCCGCCGCAGCGCAGAACCGTCACGCCGTGATGGGGCGCGACGGCGTCGATGTACGGGTCGTCCGGGCTCACGACGACGAATGTGTGCGCGATGAGCTCGCTGGACAGGAATGCGTCGAGCGTGTGCCTGAGCATGGGCTTGCCGCCGATTTTCAGGTACTGCTTGGGGCTCGTGGCCCCCATCCGGGCGCCGACGCCGGCGGCGGGAATGAGGGCGAAATAACGTGGTGCTTGAGTCATGTTGTTCAATCTACGATCGGGAACGTCTTGTCGATCCAATAAGAGACTGTACCTCACCTTGGCAAACTTTGCTCAGACGCGCGTACTCCGCCGGACTGTCGATCGCGGCCTGCAAGCGTTCGACACGTCCCATCTCGGCCTTAATGTACGGCATCCAGTTGCGGTCGATTTCGCGCTGGAGCAGCGTGCGCGACTCGCCGGCGCGCGCATACAACGGTTTGCCGGCAAAGCGGCCGCCGAGGCGTGCGCGCACCCGCTCTTCCACTTTCGGCAGATAGTCCAGGTAAGACTTGAGATGGCGCATTTCGTGCGCAAGTATCTCGTCATACGTGCACGAGTCCGGCTCGAATTCGCGGCTGACGTACACGACGATGGGCTGGTAGTACAAGGTCACCGCGATGCGCGGCATCACGCATTCGGCCGCGCCGTCCGGCGACGTGAGCAGGGTGCCGTCGACCTGGATCGCGACGCGCGACTCCGTGCGCGTGAGGCCCAGCACGTAGCCGTTGCGTACGCCGGGCCGCTTCATGCGCGTCAGGTCGCGGTAGGACACCGTATTGTCGACGCGCCAGCCGCTCTCGCGCGTGGAGAACGTCGCGCCGGCATCCCGGGCCGCGGCTTCGCAACTCGCCTCGAACGGCGTGCGGGCGGATGCGAAGCCGCTCCAGGCGAGCAGCATCAAGCCGAGCGCGGCCGGGCGCACAGGCTTCAAACTAAGCCGGCGTCCAGGTGCCGGCGGCGATCTTCTCCAGCCAGAACGTGCCGATCACGGTTTTCACATCCGTGATGTCGCCCCGTTGCACCATCTCCAGCATCTCGGGGATGGTCGCCGTGAAGGTCTCGAGGAATTCACCATCGTCCAGCTTCGCGTCGCCCGCCGTCAGGCCGCGTGCGAGGAACAGGTCGAGGTGCTCGTCCGAATACGCGATCGCGTTGTGGATCGTGCAGACGAAATGCCAGTCGGTGGCGGTGTAGCCGGTCTCTTCTTCCAGTTCGCGCTTGGCGCAGGCGAGCGATGCCTCGCCCGGATCGATCTTCCCGGCCGGGAATTCGATGAAGACCTGGTCGTTCGGATAGCGGAACTGGCGTTCGAGCAGCACGCGGCCGTCGTCGAACAGCGCGAGGATCACGACGGCGCCGGGATGGCGGATGAATTCGCGTTGCGTGATCTTGCCGTCGGGGAGTTTCACGCGGTCGCGCGAGACTTTGAGGAAGTTGCCGTCGTAGGCGAGCTGGCCGTCGATTTTTGTTTCTTTGAGGTGGTCGTCCATGGGCGGTCCGGAAGTCGTGGTGAACACGGCCGCACCGGCGGTGCGGCGAGCCCGAAGTATAAAACAATCAATCGTTCCTCCGCTTTTACGCAGAGCTAACGTATTGAGCCTTGCCGTTGGATTTCTGCTTCGCCGGGCCGGCTTCGACGCATCAATCTTCACTCAAGAGCACATCCATCAATCTTCTTGATAACCTCGAATTTCTTGGAAATCTTTTCCTTCATTGCTTTGAACTTCTCAAAATCGGGATCGGTAAAACCAGGTTCGTAGCGCATCTTCTTCTCTTGCGCGATCTCTTCCTCCAGGCGCTGAACCTCGACATTGGTAAGTTTCTTGTCTTTCACTTCGTAGCGGAAGTTCTCGTAGTCCCCATATCCACCAAAAGAATTCTTGGCATTGAACTGTCCACACACGTCACCAACAGTATTTACCTTGATGTTCTTGAACTGAGCGGAAGCCGGGTCTTTAAGAATTTCCTTGACTGCCGCTTTCGCTTCTTCGACGGGCGACTTTGCTTTCGCCGCGCAGGTAACCGGGCTCACTGCTGCACAGACTATGAGACATACGATTTTTACATGGTTATGTTTCAAGTTTCTCTTCCTTGCGTTATCGATAATCAGTTTGAATCCGCGTAAGCATCGGCCGTGCCGAAGATGCTCCTTGGAAACAATGTACCATGATCGTGCGTGCGTGCACGATCACCGCGTCGATGACACGAGGGTCAGCAGGAGATGTGCGCGGCGTCAGCCGCGGCGCTTGCGGAGGTAGCGCAGGACGAAGCCCGGGAAGGCCAGCACGAGAAACAGGCAGGCGGTGATCGCGTAGAACTCCCAGGTCTGGGGAAACGCGGTACCGATGCGGGATTCGAGGCCGCGGGCCAGCAGGCCGACGACGAAATACAGGACGATCAACTCGAGCAGGCGCACGACGAAGTATTTCGCGTGCGCCTTGTTGAGTGCCGGCTTCATGGGAATGAAGCCGAGCACGCTCTCGTTGAGGAACGGCAGGTTGGCGAACGCGAGTGCGACCGCGATCACCAACCAGCTGGCCAGGGAGGCATCCACCGTGGCCTTAGGACTTCAGGGTTGCGGACATGGCCGACAGGCAGGCCGCCAGCAGCGGGCCTGGCAGGATGCCCAGGACCACGACGAGGATGCCGTTCAGCGACAGCACGACGCGCATGTCCAGCGGGGTCGAGATCGGCGATGCATCGGCCACCTCGTCGAACCACATGACTTTCACGACGCGCAGGTAGTAGAACGCACCCACCAGCGACGCGGCCACGGCGATGATCGCGAGCCACAGCTGGCCCGAACCGACGACGACGTCCAGCACGGCCCACTTGGCCATGAAGCCCATCATCGGCGGCACGCCGGCCAGCGAGAACATCAGGGCGGTCATGACGAGCGCGTACCACGGGCTGCGCTTGGCCAGGCCCTTGAAGTCGGCCACTTCTTCCGCTTCGTGGCCCGAGCGCGCCAGCATCATGATGATGCCGAAGGTGCCCAGCGTGGTCAGCACGTAGGTGATCGTGTAGTACATCGACGCGCTGTAGGCGTTGGCGATGTTCGCGGCATTCGTGGCATCGCGGGTACCGACGACGCCGGCCATCATGCCCAGCAGGACGAAGCCCAGCTGTGCGATGGTCGAGTATGCCAGCATGCGCTTCAGGTTGGTCTGCGCGATCGCGGTCAGGTTACCGACCAGCAGCGACAGCACGGCCAGCGCCAGCAGCATCTGCTGCCAGTCGATCGCCAGCGGCAGCAGGCCTTCGACCAGGATGCGGATCATCATCGCGAACGATGCCAGCTTCGGCGCGGCGCCCAGCAGCAGCGTGACGGCGGTCGGCGCGCCCTGGTACACGTCCGGGACCCACATGTGGAACGGCACGGCGCCCAGCTTGAAGGCCATGCCGGCCACGACGAACACGAGGCCGAACACGAGGATCGTGTGGTTGGCGGCGTTGCTCGACACCAGCTTGGCAATCGTCGTGATGTCCAGCGAACCGGTGGCGCCGTAGATCATGGAGATACCGTACAGCATGAAGCCCGAGGCCAGCGAACCCAGGATGAAGTACTTCATCGAGGCTTCGGTCGAGATCGCGTGGTCGCGGCGCATCGCCACCAGCGCGTACAGCGACAGCGACATCAGTTCCAGGCCCAGGTAGATCGGCAGCATGTTGTTACCAGAGATCATGATCATCTGGCCCAGCAGCGTGAACAGCGCGAGCACGTAGAACTCGCCGCCCATGTTGCCAGACATCATGCCGCGCTCGCCGGCGTACTGGCGCGAGTACACGAGGGTCACGCCCACGGCCAGGTACGTAAAGAGCTTGAGCAGGTTCGCCATCGGGTCCGACACGAACATGTTGTAGAACGTGTAGGTCGTATGCCCGGCGGTGAAGTCGCCGTAGGTGATCACGGCGCAGCCCACCAGGGTGAGCAGCGACAGTGCGTAGGTCAGCGTGCGCTTGCCTTCCTTCTGGAACATATCGATCAGAAGGATGGCGCAGGACGCGATGACCAGGAAGATTTCTGCAGAGACCGGCCCCAGGTTGTTGGCGGCCAGCACGGCTTGGGTGTTAATCATCGGATTCATATCGTTGTTTGTGCCTCAATCTCAGTGCGCGGCGACGGCAGCCACTGCCTGCGGCAGCTTGCTGACCGACACGTGCTGCAGCAGGTCCGCGACCGACACCTGCATCGTGTCGGTGAACGGCGCCGGATACAGGCCCATGTAGATGGTCAGGATCGCGAGCACGCCCAGCATGAAGAACTCGCGGCCGTTCAGGTCGGTCAGTTCGGCCACGTGCTTGTTGCCGATCTTGCCGAACACGACGCGCTTGACCATCCACAGCGAGTACGCCGCGCCCAGGATCAGGGCGGTGGCGGCCAGCAGGCCGGTCCAGAAGTTGAACTTGACGGCGCCCAGGATGACCATGAATTCGCCCACGAAGCCCGACGTCGCCGGCAGGCCGCAGTTGGCCATCGCGAACAGCACGGAGAACGCGGCGAACTTCGGCATCACGTTGACGACGCCACCGTAGTCGGCGATCTGGCGCGAATGCAGGCGGTCGTACAGCACGCCGATACACAGGAACATGGCGCCCGACACGAAGCCGTGCGAGATCATCTGCACGATACCGCCCTGCACGCCGATCTCGTTGAAGATGAAGAAGCCGAGCGTGACGAAGCCCATGTGGGCGATCGACGAGTACGCGACCAGTTTCTTCATGTCGACCTGCACCATCGCGACCAGGCCGATGTAGATCACGGCGATCAGCGACAGCACGATGATCAGCGGGGCCAGGTAGTGCGAGGCGTCAGGCGCGATCGGCAGCGAGAATCGCAGGAAGCCGTAACCGCCCAGCTTCAGCATGATCGCGGCCAGCACGACGGAACCGCCGGTCGGCGCTTCCACGTGGGCGTCCGGCAGCCAGGTGTGCACCGGCCACATCGGCACCTTGACGGCGAAAGCCATCAGGAACGCGACGAAGATCAGGACTTGTTCCTTCATCGTCAGCGGCAGGTTGTGCCATGCCAGGATGTCGAAGCTGCCGTTCGATTTGTTGTACAGGTAGATGATCGCGATCAGCGTCAGCAGCGAGCCCATGAACGTGTACAGGAAGAACTTGAACGACGCATACACGCGGTTCGGGCCGCCGAACACGCCGATGATGATGAACATCGGGATCAGCGTGGCTTCGAAGAAGAAGTAGAACAGCAGGCCGTCCAGCGCGACGAACACGCCGATCATCAGGCCCGACAGCAGCAGGAACGACCCCATATACTGGGCGACACGTTCCTGGATCACTTCCCACGCGGAGATCACCACGATGATCGTGATGAAGGCCGTCAGCGGCACGAACCAGAGGCTCAGGCCGTCGATGCCGAGGTAGTACTGGATGTTGAAGCGCGAAATCCAGGCGGCTTTTTCCACGAACTGCGGGCCGTGGGCCGTGTTGCTGAATTGCGTGAACAGCGGGATCGTCGGCAGGAAGCTGATGATAGCACCGGCCAGCGCCAGAAGGCGGGTGAAGCCCGCGCGGCTGTCGCGACCGACGGCCAGCACGATGACGCCGCACAGGATCGGCAGCCAGACGGACAGGCTCAGGTAAGGAGGAAAGGTCGAAATAGACTGCATCTTGTTTTTCTCTCTTTTAAGCGTGCCAGAACGGGAAGAAGTACAGCAGCGTACCCAGCACGCCCAGGATCATCACGAACGCATAGTGGTAGATGTAACCAGTCTGGAACGTGCGGACGACGGTCGAGAACCAGCCCACGACCTTCGCGGAACCGTTGACGACGAGGCCGTCGATCAGCGCGCGGTCGCCGACCTGCCACAGGCCCTTGCCCAGCAGGCGTGCGCCGCCGGCGAACACGACTTCGTTGAACTTGTCCATGTAGTACTTGTTGTCCAACAGCGTGTGGATCGGACGCAGCGCCTTGTAGAAAGCGGCCGGCACGCGCGGATTGATCATGTAGCAGTAGAACGCGGCGACGACGCCGGCCAGTGCGAGCCAGAACGGGAGCGACGTGAACGAATGCATCCCCATCGCGGCGGCGCCGTGGAACTCGTGCGCCAGTTCTTCCATCGCCGGGTGGCGTTCCGCGTTGATCGTGATGACGCCTTCGAAGAACTTACCGTACAGCATCGGGCCGATCGCGAAGAAGCCGATGATGACGGACGGGATCGCCAGCAGGATCAGCGGCAGGGTCACGACCAGCGGCGACTCGTGCGGCTTCTGGCCCGGGGCCAGGCCGTGGTGGCCGTGATCGTCCTCGTCTTCTTCATGATGGGCAGTGGCCTCGTGCAGCGCGGTCGGGTCCTTGCCTTCGCCGTTGTGTGCGTGGTCGTCGTGGTGCGCGTGGTGATCGTCATGAGCATGCGCCTTGCCGAAACGCTCCTCGCCGTGGAAGACCAGGAAGTACATGCGGAACGAGTAGAACGCGGTCACGAACACGCCGGCGATGACGGAGAAGTACGCGAAGCCCGAACCCCACAGGTGCGAGGCGGCGACGGCTTCGATGATCGAATCCTTCGAGTAGAAACCGGCGAAGAACGGCGTACCGATCAGTGCCAGCGAACCCAGCAGCGACGTGATCCACGTGATCGGCATGTACTTGCGCAGGCCGCCCATGTTGCGCATGTCCTGGTCGTGGTGCATGCCGATGATGACGGAACCGGCACCGAGGAACAGCAGCGCCTTGAAGAACGCGTGGGTCATCAGGTGGAACACGGCGACGTTATAGGCCGACACGCCCAGTGCGACCGTCATGTAGCCCAGCTGCGACAGCGTGGAGTACGCGACGACGCGCTTGATGTCGTTCTGGATGATGCCCAGGAAGCCCATGAACAGCGCGGTGATCGAGCCGATGACGACGATGAACGACAGTGCCGTATCCGACAGTTCGAACAGCGGCGACATGCGGGTCACCATGAAGATGCCGGCGGTAACCATCGTCGCGGCGTGGATCAGTGCCGAGATCGGGGTCGGGCCTTCCATCGAGTCCGGCAGCCAGACGTGCAGCGGGAACTGCGCCGATTTGCCCATCGCGCCGATGAACAGGCAGATGCAGGCAGCCGTCAGCAGCGGCCAGGTGGTGCCCGGCACGAACATGGCCGACAGCGCGCCCGCCTTGGCGAACGTCTCGTCGTAGTTCATCGTGCCGGTCGCGGCCAGCAGCAGGCCGATGCCGAGGATGAAGCCGAAGTCGCCGACGCGGTTCACGAGGAACGCCTTCATGTTCGCGAAGATCGCGGTCGGACGCGTGTACCAGAAGCCGATCAGCAGGTACGAGACCAGGCCCACCGCTTCCCAGCCGAAGAACAGCTGCAGGAAGTTGTTGGACATGACCAGCATCAGCATCGAGAACGTGAACAGCGAGATGTACGAGAAGAAGCGGTTGTAGCCGTCGTCTTCCGCCATGTAGCCGATCGTGTAGATGTGGACCATCAGCGAGACCGACGTGACGACGCACATCATCATCGCGGACAGCGCGTCGATCTTGAAGCCGACCGACATCTTCATGGTGCCGATCGTCATCCAGGTGTAGACGTCGCCATTGAACGTGGCGCCGTCGATGACCTGGTTCAGCGTCATGATCGAGATGACCATGGCAATGAAGACGCCCAGGATGGTCGCGGAGTGCGACACGACCCGGCCGACGACGTTGCCGAAGAACTTGGTGCCGAGCAGGCCGGCGATCGCCGAGCCCGCGAGCGGCGCCAGTGGCACCGCCAGCAAGAGATTAGGGTTAATAATTTGCCCCGCCATGTTGAACCTTTTGTGTATTTATCAGGAGGTTGACAGACAAACCGCTTAGCCCTTCAGGCTGTCGAGGTCTTCCACGTTGATCGTGTCCAGGTTACGGAACAGGACCACCAGGATCGCCAGGCCGATCGCCGATTCGGCGGCCGCGACAGTCAGGATGAAGAACACGAAGATCTGCCCTGCCGCGTCGCCCAGATAATGCGAGAACGCCACAAAGTTCAGGTTCACCGCCAGCAGCATCAGTTCGATGGCCATCAGCAGGATGATGATGTTCTTCCGGTTCAGGAAAATGCCGATCACGGAGATCGCGAACAGGATCGCGCCCAGGATCAGGTAGTGAGCGAGCGATAAAGTCATTGCGCCTCCTTGTTGGCAGCAGCGGCGGCCGCAGCGGCAGCAACAGCCGCGTCGTCGATCGCCTTCTGGTTCACCGTCTGCATCTTGACGATCTTCAGACGGTCGTTACGCTTGACGCGGACGGCGAGGCCCGGGTCGATGGCTTTGGTGTCCTTGCGCTTGCGCAGGGTCAGCGCCACGGCGGCGATGATGGCGACCAGCAGGATCAGGCCGGCGATCTCGAAACCGTAGATGTACTGGGTGTAGATCAGGCGGCCCAGTTCATGGGTGCCGCCGATGTGGCCCACAGTCGCCTCGGTCGGGGCATCGCCCTGGCCCAGGAAGCCGCGCCACAGGACGGCGGCCATCTCCAGCACGATCAGCGCGCCCACGCCGGACGCCACCGGGAGGTAGCCCCAGAAGCCTTCGCGCATGCGGTCGATATTAATGTCGAGCATCATCACGACGAACAGGAACAGCACCATGACGGCGCCGACGTAGACCAGTACCAGCACGATGGCCAGGAACTCGGCCTTGAGCAGCATCCAGATACCGGCAGCGTTGAAGAACGCGAGCACCAGGAACAGCGCGGCGTGGACCGGGTTCTTGGCGGTAATGACGCGCAACCCGGCCAGCACCATCACGGCCGAGAAGACGTAGAACAGAACAGTTGTGAAATCCATGACGTTACGCAGGAGCCCTTTTTTTGTTAGCGGTACTTGGCATCGGCTTCGCGTGCAGCGGCGATGTCGTTCTCGTAGCGATCGCCCACGGCCAGCAGCATTTCCTTGGTGTAGTACAGGTCGCCGCGTTTTTCGCCGTGGTATTCCAGCACCTGGGTCTCGACGATCGAGTCGACCGGGCACGACTCTTCGCAGAAACCGCAGAAGATGCACTTGGTCAGGTCGATGTCGTAGCGCGTCGTGCGGCGGGTGCCGTCTTCGCGCTGCGCCGATTCGATCGTGATGGCCATCGCCGGACACACGGCTTCGCACAGCTTGCACGCGATGCAGCGCTCTTCCCCGTTCGGGTAGCGGCGCAGCGCATGCAGGCCGCGGAAGCGCGGCGAGATGGGGGTCTTTTCTTCCGGATACTGAACCGTGATCTTGCGCGAGAACGCGTACTTGCCGGTCAGGGCCAGACCTTTAATCAGCTCGGACAGCATCAGGCTGCCGAGGATCTCTTTAACTCGTGTCATTTTGTGTGCTTCCTTACTTCCAGATGTTCCACGGCGTCTGCATCCAGCCAGCCACCAGCACCAGCCAGATCAGGGTCAGCGGAATGAACACTTTCCAGCCGAGACGCATGATCTGGTCATAGCGGTAGCGCGGGAACGTGCCGCGGACCCAGATGAACAGCGAGACGATCAGGAACATCTTCGCGAACAGCCAGAAGAATCCGCCGATGGCGCCGAATTCCAGGAACGAGAACGGTGCGGACCAGCCGCCCAGGAACATGATAGCTGCCAGCGTGCCGACGAGGATCATGTTGGCGTACTCGGCCAGCATGAACATCGCGTACGACATGCCCGAGTATTCGACCATGTGGCCGGCCACGATTTCCGATTCGCCTTCCACCACGTCGAACGGGTGGCGGTTGCACTCGGCCAGGCCGGACGTGATGTAGATGATGAACAGCGGCAGCAGCGGCAGCCAGTTCCACGACAGGATGTTCACGCCGTGGGCGGCGAACATGCCGCGCTCCTGGCTTGCGACGATGTCCGAGAAGTTCAGCGAGCCCGACACCATCAGCACGACGACCATCACGAAGCCCATCGGGATTTCGTACGAGATCATCTGCGCCGATGCGCGCATCGCGCCCATGAACGAGTACTTCGAGTTGGCCGACCAGCCGGCGATGATGATGCCGTACACCTCCATCGACGTGATCGCCAGCAGCAGCAGCAGGCCGGCGTTCACGTTGGCGAGGGCCGCTTGCGGGCCGAACGGGATGACCGACCATGCGGCCAGCGCCGGCATGATGGTCATCAGCGGGCCGATCACGAACAGGCTCGCCGTGGCTTTCGCCGGGATCACGATTTCCTTCAGCAACAGCTTCAGGGCGTCCGAGATCGGCTGCAGCAGGCCGCCGGGGCCGACGCGGTTCGGGCCGATACGGATGTGAATCCAGCCGATCAGCTTGCGCTCCCACAGCACGAGATAGGCCACGAGGCCCATCAGCGGCAGCAGGACGACGACGATTTTCAGCAGCGTCCACACGAGCGGCCAGGCCGTCGTGCCGAGCAGGCTCGCGCCGCTGCTGTTCAGGTTGTTAATCATGTCAGGTACCGACATTTTGCTTGGGCTCCCCTGCTTTTATGCTTTAGCTACGTTGATCGGACCGAACATGTCGCCCAGTACCGAAGTCGATTCGTGGGCGGCCGCGACGCGCACGACGTTCGCCGGCAGGCGTGCGTCGATGTTTGCGCTCAAGACGACACTGCCCTGCCCTTGCGATACCGTGACCTGGTCGCCGGCGTTGACGCCCAGCTTTTCAGCCAGTGCCGCCGAGATGGTCGCCAGCGGCGCCTGGCCGTCGGCCGTGCGCAGCAGCGGTTCGGAACGGCGCGCGACGGCGTCGGCGAAGTGGATCGGCACATCGGCCAGGCGTTCCAGTTGCTCGCCATTGCCGAAGAACGCGCCGGCCGGAGCGATCTTGGCGACGTTGTTCAGCTTGGCGGACAGGTCGGTGTTGCCCTTGCCCAGCGCTTCGTCGCGGATAGCTTCCGAGTTCTCGTAATCGAAGCCTTGCAGGCCCAGCAGGTTGCCCAGCACGCGCAGCACTTTCCACGCCGGACGGGTTTCACCCAGCGGCTTGACGGTGCCGTTGAAGCTCTGTGCGCGGCCTTCGCAGTTGACGAACGTACCGGCGGTCTCGCTGAACGGCGAGATCGGCAGCAGCACGTCGGCGTAGTCGGTGCCGTGCTTGAAGGCCGACATCGCGACGACCATCTCGGCGCCACGCAGGGCCTTGACGGCTTGCGCCGGGTTGGCGGCATCCAGTTCCGGCTCGGCGTTCAGCAGCACGTAGGCCTTCTTCGGCTGTGCGAACAGGTTCGCGGCATTCTTCGACGTGGCATTGACCAGGTAGCCACCGACCGTGTTGGCGGCGTCGACGAAGTAGCCGAACTTGGCGCCCGTCTCGGCGGCGATCCACTCGGCGACGGCGTGCAGCTTCGATGCCTGCGGGTGGTACATCGCGGCATTGCCCAGCAGGACAGCGCCCGGCAGGTCGGCGGCGTTTTCCACGACCAGCGTCGCGGCAACGGCTTTCGCAGCGTCGCCGGCGGAGACTCCCTCGAAGCCGGCCGGCGCCTGGACACCTTTCGCAGCGGCGACGGCGACGGCGATTTCCGTCAGCGCGGCCAGCCAGTCGCTCGGTGCGGCGATCATGCGGTTCGCGGTCGGGATCAGGTTGTCGTCGGCCGAACCGTGGACGATGGACAGCTTGGCGCCCGACTTGACGGCGGCGCGCAGGCGCGTCGCGGCCAGCGGGTGGTCCTTGCGCAGGAACGAGCCGACGACCAGCACGCGCGACAGGGTCGACAGTTCGGCGATCGGCATGCCCAGGTGCGGGACGACTTTGCCGTCCAGCGCGAAGTCGGTCTGGCGCAGGCGGAAGTCGACGTTCTCGATGCCGAAGCCACGCATGGCTTTCTGCAGCAGGAACAGTTCTTCGACCGTCGAGTGCGCGGTACCGATCGCAGCGATGCTGTCGGCGCCGTGCTCGTGGCGGATGTTGCGCAGGCCGTGGGCGACGTATTCCAGCGCCGTCTGCCAATCGGTCTCGATCCACTTGCCGTCCTGCTTGATCATCGGCTGCGTGAGGCGCGAGGCGTTGTCGAGGGCTTCGTACGAGAAGCGGTCCTTGTCGGAGATCCAGCACTCGTTGATGTTCTCGTTTTCCAGCGGCAGCACGCGCATCACCTTGCCGCCCTTGACCTGGACGATCAGGTTCGAACCGAGCGAGTCGTGCGGCGACACCGAACGGCGGCGCTGCAGTTCCCACGGACGTGCCGAATAGCGGAACGGCTTCGACGTGAGTGCGCCGACCGGGCACAGGTCGATCATGTTGCCCGACACTTCCGAGTCGACCGACTTGCCGACGAACGTCGTGATTTCCGAGTGCTCGCCGCGGCCCAGCATGCCGAATTCCATCACGCCGGCCACTTCCTGGCCGAAGCGCACGCAGCGGGTGCACTGGATGCAGCGGGTCATCTCTTCCATCGAGATCAGCGGACCGGCTTCCTTCGGTGCCACCACGCGCTTTTCTTCCGCGTAGCGCGACTCGCCCTTGCCGTAGCCGACTGCGAGATCCTGCAGCTGGCATTCGCCGCCCTGGTCGCAGATCGGGCAATCCAGCGGGTGGTTAATCAGCAGGAATTCCATGACGGATTTCTGCGCCTGCACGGCCTTGTCGCTGTGCGTGCGCACGATCATGCCCGGCGAGACCGGGGTGGCGCAGGCAGGCAGCGGCTTCGGCGCTTTTTCCACTTCCACGAGGCACATGCGGCAGTTGGCCGCGATGGACAGCTTCTTGTGGTAGCAGAAGTGCGGGATGTATGTTCCCAGTTTGTTTGCGGCGTCCATCACCATCGAACCTGGTGGGACTTCGACTTTCTTGCCGTCTAATTCGATTTCAACCATTTGATCGTTACCTGACCTGGTTTAGAGGTAAGTCGGCACCAGGCAGTGCTTGTGCTCGACGTGATATTCAAATTCTTCGCGGAAGTTCTTGATCATGGCGCGAACCGGCATCGCGGCGGCATCGCCCAGCGCGCAGATGGTGCGGCCCTGGATGTTGTCGGCGATCGAGTTCAGCATATCCATGTCTTCCGGACGACCCTGGCCATGTTCGATGCGGTGGACCATGCGGTACATCCAGCCCGTACCTTCACGGCACGGCGTGCACTGGCCGCACGATTCCTCGTAGTAGAAGTAGGACAGGCGCAGCAGCGACTTGACCATGCAGCGGGTCTCGTCCATGACGATCACCGCGCCCGAACCCAGCATCGAACCGGCCTTGGCGATCGAGTCGTAGTCCAGGTCGGTCTGCATCATGACGTCGCCGCGCACCACCGGTGCCGACGAACCGCCCGGGATGACGGCCTTGATCTTCTTGCCACCACGCATGCCGCCAGCCAGCTCCATCAGCTTGGCGAACGGGGTGCCCAGCGGGACCTCGTAGTTGCCCGGACGCTCGACGTCGCCGGAGATCGAGAAGATCTTCGTGCCGCCGTTGTTCGGCTTGCCCAGCGCCATGTAATCGGCGGCGCCCATGTTCAGGATGAACGGGACGGCTGCGAACGTTTCCGTGTTGTTGATCGTGGTCGGCTTGCCGTACAGGCCGAACGAGGCCGGGAACGGCGGCTTGAAGCGCGGCTGGCCCTTCTTGCCTTCCAGCGATTCCAGCAGCGCGGTTTCTTCGCCGCAGATGTAGGCGCCGTAGCCGTGGTGCGCGTGCAGCTGGAACGAGAACTCCGAACCCATGATCTTGTCGCCCAGGAAGCCGGCGGCGCGCGCCTCTTCCAGCGCCTCTTCGAAGCGCAGGTATTCCTGGAAGATCTCGCCGTGGATGTAGTTGTAGCCCACGGTGATGCCCATCGCGTACGCACCGATGGCCATGCCTTCGATCAGCGCGTGCGGGTTGTAGCGGATGATGTCGCGGTCCTTGAACGTGCCCGGTTCGCCTTCGTCGGTGTTGCAGACGAGATATTTCTGGCCCGGGAACTGGCGCGGCATGAAGCTCCACTTCAGGCCGGTCGGGAAGCCCGCGCCGCCGCGGCCGCGCAGGCCGGACGTCTTGAGGTCGGCGATGATCGCCTCGGGGGTGATCTTCTCTTCCAGGATGCGGCGCAGCGCGGAATAGCCGCCGCGCTTGACATAGTCTTCCAGGTGCCAGTTGTCGCCGTTCAGATCCTTCAGGATCAGCGGATTGATGTGGCGGTCGTGCAGGCTGGTCATTTGTTCAGTTCCTCCAGCAGGGCGTCGATCTTCTCGTCCGACATGAACGAGCACATGCGGTGGTTATTCACCAGCATGACCGGCGCGTCGCCGCAGGCGCCCATGCACTCGCCTTCCAGCAGGGTGAACTGGCCGTCTTCGGTCGTGTCGCGGAAATTGATGCCCAGGGCATCCTTGATGCGCTGGGCGGCACGCTCGCCGCCCGACAGGGCGCACGGCAGGTTGGTGCACACGGTGATCTTGTGCTTGCCGACCGGCTTGATGTTGTACATGTTGTAGAAGGTGGCGACTTCCTGCACGGCGATGGCGGGCATGCCGATGTAGTCGGCCACTTCCTGCATCGTTTCCGGCGACAGCCAGCCCTTTTCGACCTGCGCGTGGGCCAGCGCGGCCATCACGGCCGACTGGCGCTGGTCGGCCGGATACTTGGCCAACTCGCGGTCGATTTTTTTCAAGCACTGCTCAGATAACATAATCTTTTCTACCCTTCTTATCGGTCGATCGAGCCGAACACGATGTCCTGCGTACCGATGATGGTGACGGCGTCGGCGATCATGTGACCGCGCGCCATTTCATCGAGCGATTGCAGGTGGACATAGTCCGGGGTGCGGATCTTCAGGCGGTACGGCTTGTTGGCGCCGTCCGAGACGATATAAATGCCGAACTCGCCCTTCGGATGTTCGACCGCTGCGTAGGCTTCGCCCGGCGGGACGTGGAAGCCTTCGGTGAACAGCTTGAAGTGGTGGATCAGCGATTCCATGTTGGTCTTCATGTCCACGCGCGACGGCGGGGCGACCTTGTGGTTGTTCGTCATCACCGGGCCCGGGTTCGCCTTCAGCCAGGCGACGCACTGCTTGATGATGCGGTTGGCCTGGCGCATTTCCTCGATGCGGACCAGATAGCGGTCGTACGAGTCGCCATTGGTGCCGACCGGGACGTCGAATTCGACCTTGTCGTAGGCGGCGTACGGCTGGAGCTTGCGCAGGTCCCAGGCGATGCCCGAACCGCGCAGCATCGGGCCCGAGAAGCCCATGCCCATCGCGTCTTCCGGCGTCACCACGCCGATGCCGACGGTACGCTGTTTCCAGATACGGTTGTCGGTCAGCAGGGTCTCGTATTCGTCGACATAGCCGTCGAAGCGCTTCGTGAACGACTCGATGAAGTCCAGCACGGAACCGTGGCGCGTCTCGTTCAGCTCGTCGATGGCCTTCTTGCTGCGCAGCGGCGATTCGCGGTGCTTCGGCATCACGTCCGGCAGGTCGCGGTACACGCCGCCCGGGCGGTAGTAGGCCGCGTGCATGCGCGCGCCCGACACGGCTTCATACACGTCGAACAGGTCTTCGCGGTCGCGGAACGCGTACAGGAACGGGCCCATCGCACCGATGTCCAGCGCGTGCGCGCCCAGCCACATCAGGTGGTTCAGGATACGGGTGATCTCGTCGAACATCGTGCGGATGTACTGCGCACGGATCGGGACGTCGATGCCCAGCAGCTTCTCGATGGCCAGCACGTAGCCGTGCTCGTTGCACATCATCGAGACGTAGTCGAGGCGGTCCATGTACGGCACCGACTGCAGGTAGGTGCGGGTCTCGGCCAGCTTCTCGGTGCCGCGGTGCAGCAGGCCGATGTGCGGGTCGGCGCGCTGGATGACCTCGCCGTCCAGTTCCAGCACGAGACGCAGCACGCCGTGCGCTGCCGGGTGCTGCGGACCAAAGTTCAGGGTGTAATTCTTAAGCTCAGCCATTATTTCATCCCGTAGGTTTCTTCGCGGATCACACGCGGAATGTTCTCGCGCGGCTCGATCGTCACGGGTTGGTAGATCACGCGTTTCTGCTCGGGGTCGTAACGCATCTCGACATAGCCCGAGATCGGGAAGTCCTTGCGGAACGGGTGGCCGATGAAGCCGTAGTCGGTGAGGATGCGGCGCAGGTCGCCGTGGCCCTCGAACAGGATGCCGAACAGGTCGAACGCTTCACGCTCGAACCAGTTGGCGTTGCGCCAGACGCTCGTGACGGAGTCGACCAGCGGCATGTCGTCGTCCGGGCAGAACACGCGGACGCGCACACGCCAGTTGTGCTCGATCGACAGCAGGTGCGACACGACCGCGAAACGCAAACCGTCCCACGTGCCTTCGCCGTAGGACTGGTAGTCGACGCCGCACAGGTCGACGAGTTCCTGGAAACGCAGCGCGGGATCGTCGCGCAGCTTTTGCATGGAGGCCAGGTAGTCACTGGCCTTCACCACTACCGTTACTTCGCCCAGCGCCACGGTAATGGCAGCGCCCTCGCCCAGAGCATTCTTCAGGGCGAGTTCGAGGGCTTCGATTTTTGTCGTCATGGTTGAAACCGGCTTGGATTATCGCGCGATGGTATTGGTGCGCTGGATCTTATTCTGGAGCTGGATGATGCCGTACAACAGGGCCTCGGCGGTCGGCGGGCAGCCCGGGACGTAGACGTCGACCGGCACGATGCGGTCGCAGCCGCGCACGACGGAGTACGAGTAGTGGTAGTAGCCGCCGCCGTTGGCGCACGAACCCATCGAGATGACCCAGCGCGGCTCGGCCATCTGGTCGTACACCTTGCGCAGCGCAGGTGCCATCTTGTTGCACAGGGTACCGGCCACGATCATCACGTCGGACTGGCGCGGCGACGGGCGGAACACAACGCCGAAACGGTCGAGGTCATAGCGCGCGGCACCCGCGTGCATCATCTCGACCGCACAGCATGCCAGGCCGAACGTCATGGGCCACATCGACCCGGTACGCGCCCAGTTGATCAGTTTGTCGGCTGTGGTAGTGACAAAACCTTCGTTTAAAACGCCTTCAATAGCCATGGCTTATTCCCAATCAAGGGCACCTTTCTTCCAGATGTACCAGAACCCGACGATGAATTCGACGATGAACACCATCATCGTGAGGAATCCAGGCAGGCCCAGGTCGCGCATCGAAACGCCCCAAGGGAAGAAGAATGCCGTTTCCAGATCAAACAAAATAAACAGGATCGCGACCAGGTAGTACCGGACGTCGAACTTCATGCGCGCGTCTTCGAAGGCTTCGAAGCCGCATTCATACGGAGAGAGCTTGGCGGGGTCGGGACGATGCGGACCGACGACACGGCCCAACACCTGCGATGCGACGCCGACGACGGTGCCGATCACGATGAAGAGTAAGACGGGGAAGTAGTTCTCGAGGTTCACGATGAAGCCTTAGTTGAACGATCGGTTGAAAAAACACTGCAGGGGCTGCAGTACCGCATCGCGCAATCCTGGCTATTGGCCTACACCAGGATCGTACGACTGGAGACTCTCAATCACCTGTTCCGCGTTGCCGATCCCGACCTTCGAGGCTCGCCGCACGTTCGTACGACCGGGCTTCTCGGGCCAGAAGGGCCGCCGCAGGGGACGGTTCTTCAAAGCCTCCGACAGATCCTCGTAAAAAAGCCAGCTAGTGCTAACGAGCGGAAGCTCATGCGCCCTAGCTGGCTTCTTGTATCTTGGTGCCGACGGCGAGACTCGAACTCGCACAGCTTGCGCCACTACCCCCTCAAGATAGCGTGTCTACCAATTTCACCACGTCGGCTGGAGACCAGTATTCTACTCTGACTTAGCAGCATTTTTCAATGCTCAAATTGCGCTAAACCAAGAAAAAATACTCTTTTTCTCAACTTTTTTAAAACCCGTGTTTACGGCGAACCGAGTCGAGAGTCCGGTCGCCGGCGCTGGCGGACCGAAGCCCGCAGAATGTTACACCACCCTGCTCGCGCTTGCAGGAAGTGGCCGCGCCGCAAAATTACTTGACAGGCGCGGGTGCCGGAGCAGCCGGTGCGGCTGCCGGTGCAGGCGCCGGCACGTCTTGCGTGGCCGACGGTGCAGGTGCAGCAGGTGCCGGAGCCGGCGCGGTCGTCGGGACGGCATCGCCTGCGCCGGCAGGAACCTTGGCGGCCGGGACCGTCACGCGTTCCATCACGCCGCCGCCGACACTCGCGTGCGGACGGTTGGTGCCGAAGTACGCCAGGCCCAGCGTCGACGCGAAGAAGATCGCGGCGGCGACGGCCGTCGATTTCGACAGGAAGTTCGACGAACCGCTGGCGCCGAACAGGCTGCCGGACGCGCCGGAACCGAAGGCGGCGCCCATGTCCGCACCCTTGCCGTGCTGGACGAGCACGAGACCGATGATGGCCAGCGCGGAGATGACCTGTACGACGACGATCAGATTGAACAACACGTTCATTGTTTATTCCATTCCAAGGTTGACTACGTTTGCAAAAACTTTGCACCACGTCGTCCCTGCGAAGGCTGGGACCCAATTTTCCAAGCATCGTGGCAGCGCCCGAAACTTGGGTTCCCGCCAAGGCGACCGGCCAGGGCGGGAACGACGTTTTTGCTTCATCGCCCGGATGGAATTTCCAACCCGGCACTATTCAGGCGGCGTGTATGATGGCAAGAAAATCTTCCGCCTTCAAGGCCGCGCCGCCGATCAGCCCGCCATCGATATCCGGCTGGGACAGCAGTTCCTTCGCATTCTCCGGCTTCATGCTGCCGCCGTACAGGATCGGCACGACTTCCGCCGCTTCCGCGTTGCGCGCCTTCAGTTGCGCGCGCAATTGCGCATGCACTTCCTGCGCCATCGCCGGCGTCGCGTTCCTGCCGGAGCCGATGGCCCACACGGGCTCATAGGCCACGACGATTCTTCCCACCGATGCCGCGTCGAGCGCTTCCAGCACCGCGTCGAGCTGGGCGCCGACCACCTGCGCCGTCTCGCCCGCCTCGCGCTGCTCCAGCGTTTCGCCGACGCACACGATCGGGGTCATCCCTTCGGCCAGTACCGCCTGCGCCTTCTTCGCCACCAGCGCGCTGTCTTCGCGGTGGTAGGCGCGGCGCTCGGAATGGCCGACGATCACGTAGCGGCAACCGAACTCGGTCAGCATCTTCGCGCACACTTCGCCGGTGTACGCGCCGAACGCGTGCATCGACACGTCCTGCGCACCCCAGGCGACCGGCGTACCGGTCAGCACGTCTTCGCACTGCTGCAGGAATGGTGTCGGCACGCAGACAGCGCACACTGCACGCGCATTGTCGAGGCCGGCGACGATCCCCTTCAGCAAAGCTTCATTGGCCGCGCGGCTGCCATTCATCTTCCAGTTGCCTACGATGAGCTTGGCACGCATTACAACCTCACGGTCAAATAACCCGTTATTGTAACGGGCGTTGAAAAGCCGGTCAAACCGGGCCGGGCATGGTTGTTCAGTCGATTATTCATTGTCTTATCAGTGTTCGGCGACACGCAGCATGATCTTGCCGACGTGCGCGCTGCTTTCCATCAGCGTGTGCGCGGCGGCGGCTTCCTCGAGCGGGAACGTCTTGTAGATGACGGGCTTGATCTGGCCGGCCGCCAGCAGCGGCCACACGCGCTCGCGCAGTTCGCGCGCGATCCGCGCCTTGAACGCGACCGGGCGCGGACGCAAGGTGGAACCCGTGATCGTCAGGCGGCGACGCAGCACCTGGCCCAGGTCGACGTTCGCCTTCGCCCCGCCCAGCAGGGCGATGATGACGATGCGGCCGTCGTCCGCCAGGCATGACACCTCGCGCGCCACGTAGTCGCCGCCCACCATGTCGAGCACGACGTCGACGCCCTTCCCGCCCGTCAGTTCCTTGACGATGGGCGCGAAGTCCTCGGTCTTGTAGTTGATCGCCCGCTCGGCGCCCAGGTCCTCGCACGCGCGGCATTTGTCGGCGCTGCCCGCCGTCGCGAACACGCGGTGGCCCAGCGCCTTCGCCAGCTGGATCGCCGTGGTACCGATACCGGAGCTGCCGCCCTGGACGAGCAGGGTCTCCCCTTCGCCCAGCGCGCCGCGCTGGAACACGTTGCTCCACACGGTGAAGAACGTCTCCGGCAGCGCGGCCGCCTCGAGTGCGCTCAAGCCTTGCGGCACCGGCAGGCATTGCGCCAGCGGCGCCGCGCAGTACTCGGCATAGCCGCCGCCCTGCACGAGGGCGCAGACGAGGTCGCCTTTCTCGAACCCGCTGCCGGACAGGTCGCCGTCGACGATCTCGCCGGCCACTTCGAGGCCGGGCAGGTCGGACGCGCCGGGCGGCACGGGATACTGGCCCAGCCGCTGGAACACGTCGGGCCGGTTGACGCCGGCCGCGTGGACGCGGATGAGGATTTCACCCGGCTTCAGCTCGGGCATGGGGCGCTCGCAAGGCTGAAGCACCTCGGGCCCACCGGGTTGGACGATTTCTATTGCACGCATGGCATAACCTAGTTAAATGATGAGCAATGGTACCCCATCGGACCCGATCACCCAAGCATGCCGCGCCAGAAAATGGCTGCTATCGCTAACAATGAGCAAGAAACTGCTCATTTAATGGAAGAATGTAGTAAATTTACTGCTCGACTCACAGATCGTGTAGTAGCCGGACGGACGCATGAAACGACACCGCCAGCCTCGAAGGGCTGGCGGTGTCGTGAACATTGTGTGTGCGATATAGAACGGCCAGGCAGCATGCGAACTCGCCGGCGGCGCCGGCGCACGCGGCCTGCCTGCGGCGTTCAGCGCATCACATTACTTCTTGTCATTCTTGTGGCTCTGCGAGCCGGCCTTGGCGTGCTGCTCGGGCGTGCCGCCGCGGGTGCTGTTACCGCTTTGCTGGCTGCCGCCACCCTGGCTCTGCTGGCTGCCGCCGTCGTTCTTGTGGCTCATCGAGCCGGCACGGCGTGCCTCTTCCGACGTGAACTCGTGGGCGTTGCCCGAGGCGTGCGCAGCCTTGCCGCCTTCCGAGGCGATTTCGCGCTGCTTCTGCGGGTCCATCGATGCGAAACCGCGGTTGCTGGTATCGCCGCTCTGGTTGTTGCCCTTGTTGCCGCCCTGATTATTGCCTTGGTTTGCCATGATTGCCTCCAATGGATGCGTTGTCGTACAGCTCGTGAAAACTGCTTGAGGGGTTCTCATCGTAGTCCCGCAAAGGCGAGCGGGACACCAAGGTTTGGCCATGCGCGCGTAGGACGACGCCCCATACCAGCGTCGGCATCGTCCTTACATTTGAAGGTAACAAAACTGTTCAGGAACCGCCGCTGCCCGTGTGCGATTGCGTCGGCAGCGGCGTGCCCGGTTTCCAGTTGCGCGACATCGATTGCGCTTCGTCGATCTGTTCCTGGCTCATCTGCTTGACGAGCGAAGCGCGCTGCTCGATGGCATTGCGGTGGCCGTTGGCGGCCGCCAGGTTGCACAGCATGTACGCGATGACGAGGTCTTGCGGCATGCCCGCCACGTGGTAGCGGTACATCAGGGCGAGCGCGTGCTGGGCGTCCGGATGGCCCTGCTCGGCGGCCTTGCGGAACCACTGCACGGCCAGTTTCTGGTCCTGGGGCACGGCATTGCCCGTGTAGTACATGGCGCCGATCACGTATTGCGCGTCGGCCTTGCCCTGCACGGCCGCCTTGTAGTGCCAGGCGAACGCCTGCTTGTAGTCGCGCGGCACGCCGCGGCCCATGTAGTACATCAGGCCCAGCAAATGCTCCGCGTCCGCGTTGCCGGCCTTGGCAAGCGGTGTGATTTCCTTCAGGGCCAGCGCATAGTTGCGGGCATTGTAGGCATTGGCGCCCTCCGCGAGGCCCGCCATCGCACTACCGTGCAGGCCCAGCGCGAACAGGATCGCAACGGTCAGTTTTCTCATCGTCTCGTTCGGATTCGTGAGGCCTCGCCTCTTTGTTCTTTTGTTTCGAGATAAATCTTCTTTTACTTCCAGCTCACTTTCCCCAGCCCGTCGACCGCGACCTTGCGGTTCTGGGGCTTGCCGTACACCGTGACGGAACCCATGCCGGACAAATTCAGGTTCGCGTTCTGGCGCGCCGTCACGCGCGCGTTGCCGAGGCCGGACAGGTCGATGTCGACGGAGTCCGCGTTACACTGCTGCGCGTCCAGGTTGCCCAGGCCGCCCAGGTCGGCCTTCAGCCATTTCGCGCGTCCCGCCAGCGAGATGTATCCGGCACCCTGCAGGTTCAGTTCGACGCCCTCCCCGTTCAGGCCCTGCATCTCCATGCTGCCGATGCCGCCCAGGCTTGCCCGCACGAGGCGGTAGCTGCCCGCGATCTTCATCGAGCCGGCGCCGTCCAGGGTCAGTTCCAGCTCGTCGCCGGAAAAGCCGGAAATGTCCGTCGTCCCGAGGCTTTCGGACGTCACCGCCCGTAGCGCCGGCAGCACGAGTTCCGCATGGAGCGAGCCGGTGCGCACGTGGCCGCGGATGTCCGTATCGATGTTCAGCGTATCGCCGTTCTGCGACGTCATCGTGCGCTCCAGGTAGCGCGATTCGCCCTTGAGCGTCAGGGCCGGCGTGGCACCCTGGCGGATCTTCAGGTCGACGGCGCCGTCGACCTTGACCCGTACGACGCGGGCATCGACGGGCCGCGTTTCGGTCGCGAGGTCCGGGGCGGCATGCGCGAGCCCAAGGACGAACAACTGCGCGACACACAGGGCGGCACCGACGGGGGCGAGCGAGAAAATCCTGTTCATCCGATTCTCCGAATTCCTGTTTTTGTTTTGTAAGGGTTGGTGTTTATGGAAAACAGGATAAACGGACGGCCCCGCCCGGCCCAGCGGATTGCGACGAACTGCAAAAATGACCACCTGAACGACATGGGGGCGGGCTGGCATGCATAGGCGAGCCGGTCATTATCGCGCGCCGGGCTGCCTTCAAATGTCACCGTTTGTCACCATTTGTCGCCGATGTATGTATCAACATTTCATGCCGGCCCTGCATTTGTTGCGTTAAGATAAATTCGATGCCCTGACCCATAACTTCATAAAAGGTGATCAATGCGCCTGCGCTACCTGCCCGCCCTGCTGGCCGGGTTGTCACTCTCGCTGACCTCGCTCGCGGCGACCAGCGACCAGTGGACCCTGCCGGTCAACGTCAAGAAGCTCGACAACGGCCTGACGGTCGTCGTCTCCGAAGACCATGGTTCGCCGACCGTCGGCGTATCCGTCGTGTACCACGTCGGCATGCGCCTCGAGCCGCGCAACCGCACGGGCTTCGCCCACCTGTTCGAGCACCTGATGTTCCAGGGCACGCCGAACGCGCCGAAGGGCGTGTTCGACCGCGCCATCACGGGCGGCGGCGGCAACAACAACGGCTCCACGCGTCCCGACTTCACGAACTACATCGAGACGGCGCCCGTGTCGTCGCTCGAGCCGATCCTGTGGCTCGAGGCCGACCGCATGAAGACGCTCGACTTCAACCCGGCCACGCTGAAGAACCAGCAGGACGTGGTCAAGGAAGAGATCCGCGTGAACGTCAAGAACAAGCCGTACGGCGGCTTCTTCTGGCTCGACATCAGCCAGCTCGCGTTCCAGAAATGGGAGAACAACCACGACGGCTACGGCAGCTTCGAGGACCTCGAAGGCGCGAGCCTCGACGACGTGCGCGCCTTCCACCGCGACTACTACGGTCCGAACAACGCCGTGCTGGCGATCGCCGGCGACGTCACGCCCGCGCAGGCCTTCGCGCTCGCGCAGAAGTACTTCGGCGGCATCGCGGCCCGCCCCGTGCCGAAAGGCTCCGACTTCACGGAAGGCCTGAACACACAGGAAAAACGCATCGAACAAAGCGATGCGCTGGCGCAGGTGCCGGCCGTCGCCGTCGGCTGGAAAGTGCCGCCGCCGGGCAGCGCGGACCAGGCGCCGATGGCCGTGCTGTCCGAACTGCTGGCCGGCGGCGACGCGTCGCTGTTCTACCTGAATCTCGTCAAGGGCCGCGAGATCGCGCTGAACGTCCAGGGCGGCTTTGGCCTCACCGGTCCGTTCGAATACGGCGGCCCTACCCTGTTCACCGTGTTCGGCCTGTACAAGCCGAACAGCAGCGCCGACGCGATGCTGGCCGCGATGGACGAGCAGATCGCGAAAGTCGTCAAGGACGGCGTCGATGCCGCCACGCTGAAGCGCGTGAAGACCCGCATGCTCGCGGACTGGAACAACGACCTGGAAAACATCCTGTCGCGCGCCGACATGCTCGCCAAGCTGCAGACGCTGTGGGGCGACGCCAACGTCGTCAACAAGGTGCCGGGCTGGATCGAGGGCGTGACGTCCGCCGACCTCCAGCGCGTGGCCGCCACCTACCTGACGAAGGCGAACCGCACCGTCATCGACCGTAAACCGGCAGCAAAGAAATGAGGAGCGCATCGATGAACAAACTGATGCTGACGATGATCGTGGGCGCTTTGTTCGCCCACCCGGCGCAAGCCGCGGACGTGCCGAAGGACGCGATGCCGGCCGCGATGCCGGCCTATGCGAAAGACAAACCCCTGCCCGTCCCGCACATCGGCAAGAAGACCCTGGCCAACGGCCTGCAGGTGTGGATCGTGCCGCGCACGGGCATCCCGCGCGTGGACATGGTGCTGGCCGTGCGCGACGCGGGCCTCGTCGCGGACGATGCGAAACACCCGGGCTTCGCCAACCTGCTGGCCGGCCTGCTTAACGAAGGCACGGCGAAACGCGACTCGCGCGCGATCGCGGAAGCGGCGCAGGGCATGGGCGGCTCCGTGGCCGCCGGCGCCGGCGCGGACGGCATCGCGGTCCAGGCCAGCGCGCTCGCGTCGCAGGCCGGGCCGATGATGCAGTTGCTGGCCGAAGTCGTGCGCACGCCGGCCTTCCCTGCCAACGAAGTGGCGCTGGCCAAGGCGAACGCACTGCAAAGCCTGCGCGTGTCGGAGACGACGCCGCGCTTCCGCGCCGAGCGCGCGATCAGCCGTGCGATCTACGGCGATCACCCGTACGGCCACATGACGCCGACGGCGGAATCGATCGAGTCGACGACGGAAGTCCTGCTGCGCACCGAGCACGCGAAACGCTTCCGTCCGGAGCGCGCGCTGCTCGTGATCACGGGGCGCATCAAGGAAGCGGATGCCCTGAAACTCGCGCAGAAGGCGTTCGGCGACTGGAAGGCGAGCGGTCCGGCCACGGCCGACGTGCCGAAGGCCCCGGCCACGGCAAAACCCGTGCGCCTGCTGCTGGAACGGGGCGGCAGCGTGCAGTCGACGCTGCGCCTGGGCAGCCCCGGCATCGCGGCGACGGCGTCCGACCAGATCCCGCTGCGCCTGGCAAGCACGATCCTGGGCGGCGGCTTTTCGAGCCGGGTGAACATCAACCTGCGCGAGGAGAAGGGTTACACCTACGGCGCCTCGGCCGGCGCGCGCCTGCTGCGCGAAGGCGGCGGCATCGTCGGCGGGGCGGACGTGCGCAACGAAGTCACGGGCGCCGCACTGACCGAGTACTTCAACGAGTACAAGCGCATCGGCGCGGACCTCGTCCCGGCGGACGAGATGAAGATGCACAAGCGCTACGTGGCGGGCGGCTACCTGCTGAGCAACCAGATGCAGCGCGCCGTCGCGAACACGCTGTCCAGCAACTGGCTCGTGGGCCTGCCGGCCGAGTTCCTGGGCCAGTACGTGCCGCTGATCGAAAAGGTCACGCCGGAACAGGTGCGCGACGTGGCGAAGAAGTACTTCGCGCCGGAGAACCAGTCCATCGTCGTGGTGGGCGATTCGAAGGCCGTCGGCGAGCAGCTGAAGGCGTTCGGCGACTTTACGGTCACCGACAAGTAACCGCACCAGCCCCCGGGCGCAAGTCCGGGGGTTTTACTTCTTCGCCGACTGCTTCGACCCGCCGCCCGACGACTGCTTCGTCTCGCCGTGCTCCGCGCGCTGCTTGTTCACGATGCGCGACGCGACCTCTTCCTCGCGGCCGGGATAGCGGTGTTCCTTCTTGAATTCCGTCTCGAGCTTCTTGTACTCGCGCTCGCGTTTCGGGCTGGCTCCCTTGGGCATGATGGCCTCCATCGGTGGCAATGATGGCGCCAGATTAGGCCGATGCAGCGCGAATGTACGTGCGCTGACGCACGTTCCATCAACCCTGCAATGCCTTTTCCAGATCCTCCAGCTCGGCCGGCTTGACGAGGTGCGCATCGAACCCGGCGTCCTGCGCCTTGCGCCGGTCTTCCGGTGAACCGTAGCCGGTATGCGCGACGAGGCGGGTCGAGGCCAGCTGCGGATGCCGCTTGAGCATGCGCGCCAGTTCGTAGCCGTCCACGCCCGGCAGGCCGATGTCGAGCACGATCACGTCCGGCCGCAACGCCAGCGCCATCTGCACGAGGTTGCCGGCATCCGCGGTCGTGTGCGCCTCGTAGCCCATCTCGGCCAGCAGGAAAGCCATCATCTCCATCGCATCGACGTTGTCGTCGACGAGCAGGATCTTGCGGCCGCCCGACGCCGGCGCCGGTGCGCCGGACGGCGCCTCGGCCGCCTGCGCGCCCTGCTCCGCCGTGCGCAGCACCGGCAGCTCGACGGTGAACGTGGAGCCGAGGCCGATGCCGGGGCTCGTGGCGGACAACCGGCCGCCGTGCATCTCGAGCAGGCGCGAGACGAGCGACAGGCCGATGCCGAGGCCTTCCGGTGCGCGGTCCGGCGGGACGGCGGCCTGCGCGAACATGCCGAAAATGCGCGACAGGTTGTCCTCGGCGATGCCGATGCCGTTGTCCTGCACGGCAATGCGCACGACGGCGTCCTGCAGCGTCACCTCGACCCTGATCCTGCCGCCCTTCGGCGTGAACTTGGCCGCATTGTGCAGCAGGTTGCCCATCGATTGCGCGAGGCGCACCGGGTCGCCCCTCAGCCAGATCTGGCGGTCCGGCTGGACGACGTCCAGCTTGTGCTCGCGCGCCGCGATCAGCGGGCCGGCCGTTTCGACCGCCTGGGCGATCACGCCTTTCAGCTCGACCTCTTCCTGGCGCAGGACGATCTTGCCCTCGGAGATGCGCGCCACGTCGAGCAGGTCGTCGACGAGGTGGGCGAGATGGTCGACCTGGCGCGTGATGACGTCGCGCGCGCGCGCCTGGTGCTCGCTGGCGCCGTTGCCGGACGCGCCCAGCAGCGCCGCCGCATTGCGGATCGGCGACAGCGGATTGCGCAGCTCGTGCGCGAGCGTCGCGAGGAATTCGTTCTTGTTGGCGTCGGCCGCGCGCAGCAGGGCTTCCATCTCCTTGCGGCGCGTGATGTCGCTCGTCACGCGCGCCACGCGGTACACCTCGTCGCGCCGGTCGCGCACGGGGAACAGGCGGTCGCGCACCCAGCGCGGCGAGCCGTCCGGCATCATCACGCGGAATTCGGCTTCGTAGTGCGGCGCGGTCTGCAGCGCATCCCACAGCGACGCGACGTAGGCGCGGTCGTCCGGATGCACGGCCGAGAGCCAGCTGCCCGGCTCGCGTTCCAGCGTGTCGATGGGGCGGCCCCAGATCGTCGCATAGGCCGGGCTGACGTATTCGAGCGCGCGCGCCGGCACGGAGAACATCCAGAACACGTCCTCGATGTTGTCGGTGAGCTGGCGGAAGCGTTCCTCGCTGTCGCGCAGCGCGCTCTGGGTCTGGCGCATGCGCAGCAGCGCGTTGACGTTGGCGACCAGTTCGTCGGCCTCGATCGGCGCCGCGAGATAGTTGTCGGCGCCGCCTTCCAGGCCGCGGATCTTGTCGGCGCGGCCCGTCAGCGCGGCCGACGTCTGCAGCACGAGGACCATCGCGCTGTCCGGGTCGGCCTTGATGCGGCGGCACACCTCGATGCCGTTGATGTCCGGGAGCTTCACGTCGAGCAGCACGAGCGCCACGCCGCCGCGCTTGACGACATTCAGCGCATCGGTCCCGTTGCTGGCCTCGACGACGTCGAAGCCGGCGCTCTGCAGGATGCGCGTCTTGGCGTAGCGGGCGCCGTCGTTGTCGTCGACGTTGAGGATCAAAGTCGGGGTAGTCATGTTGCGTTCCTCAGATTCCAGCGTTGCGCTGCACAGTTTGGGCCGGGAAGAAGCGCGGCAGCACGAGGCTGAAGGTGGAGCCGACGCCGGGCTGGCTGACCACGTCCACGCGGCCGCCGAGTAGATCCGCCAGCTTGCGGCACAGGGGAAGGCCGAGGCCGGTGCCCTTGCTGCGCCGCTGCAGCGGGTGTTCGATCTGGCTGAACTCTTCGAAGATCAACTGCAGGTTGTCCGGGCTGATGCCGATCCCGGTATCGGCCACCGCGAACGTGATCGTGTCGGCCTCGGGATCGTGGAAGGCCGACACGCGCACCGCGCCCTGCTCGGTGAATTTCAGGGCGTTCGAAATGAAGTTGCGCAGGATCTGCGCGATCTTGCCCTCGTCCGAATCGAATGCCTCGACATAGTCGCACGGTTCGAAGATCAGATCGACCCGCGCATCGTCGACGAGCGGACGGAGCATGCCCTTGAGCGCGCGGAACAGGTTGTCCACGACGATGGGCGCCACCACCACCTCGACGCGGCCCGCCTCGATCTTGGCCAGGTCGAGCAGGTCGTTGACGAGTTCCGACAGGTCGGCTGCGGCGGCCTCGATGAAGCGCACCTGGCGCTCCTGTTCCGGCGTCAGGTCGCCGTCCATGCGGTCCAGCAGCAGCTTGGCCAGCGCGCGGATCGACGACAGCGGCGTGCGCAGCTCGTGGCTCGTGTTCGACAGGAAGCGCGACTTCATCTCGTCGGCGCGGCGCAAATGGTCGGCCTTGTCCTCGATCTCGGCGTACAGCGCGACGATGCCGCGGTTCGTGTCTTCCAGTTCGCGCGTCAGCGACAGCAGGTCTTCCTGGCGCTCGCGCAGTTCAGCCAGCGTGGCGACCAGTTCGCGGTTCTGCAGCTCCAGTTCGTTGTACGTGTTCGCGACGGGGCTGTCCTTGGCCAGCTGCCCCGCGACCTCGGCCAGGCGCGCATGGTCGATCCACAGCTGCGGCGGCAGCGCCTTGCGCATCGTGATCACGCCGGCGCCCTGCTCGTCCTCGGCGACCTCGCACTCGTCCATCAGGCGGTGCGCGGTGACGACGGCATCGTCCGGCAAGCTGCCGTGCGCGCCCTTGCCGCCGCTGATCGTCACCTCGAGCGACTGGCGCCGGCCCGCCTCGCGGATCAGGAACGCGGCGCGGCCGCCGAAGCCGGCCTGGCAGGCGCCGCGCGCCACTTCCGAGACGGCGGTGGCGATGCGTACCTGGTCCTGCTGCGAAAACCCGAGCAGGTGCGAGACCTGGCGCGCGCGCTGGCGCACGAGCACGACGTCCTGCTCGTCGTCGAGGCCCACGGCGAGGATGCGCTGGACGTTCATGACGTTCTCCGGCGCGCGACCAGCACCATCGCATCGTCGCGGCGGCGGATGAAGTCGCGCATCAGCACGGCCGCCACGAGCGCGGGCGCGTGCACATGCAGGCCCGGGTACGCGCCGATGTCCCACTGGGTCTGGATGCCGTCCGAGGCCAGCACGCACAGCGCGCCGGGCGGGAACGGCGCGGTGAATTCCTGTACCTTGCGCATGTTGTGGCCCACGATGCCGTTGTGCGAGACGAGCGCGCGGCGCGCCGTGCCGTCGAACACGACGGCGGCCACGTTGCCGATGCCGGCGAAACGGATGTCGCCGCCGCTGTAGTCGATCCTTGCCACGGACATCGCGGCACCGCGCGTGATGCGCAGCAGTTCGTGCGCCGTCTGCAGCACCTCGGCAGGCCGGGCGGCCGGACGCTTTTGCAGCGCCTGGATGGCGCCGGCGGCGGCCTTTGCCGCTTCCGGCCCGTGACCGAGTCCGTCTACGCCGACCAGGGTGGCGCCATCGAGATCGCAGGTGACGCCCCAGCCGTCGCCGCTCTCTTCCTCGCCAGCGAGCGGCGTGCACAGCGCGCCCACTTCGATGCCGCAGGGCTCGGGTGGCGCGGCGCCCTGCCAGACACGCATGAAGAAGGCGCTGCCGCCGCCGTGCCGGGTCCACGCGTCGAATTCATCGGCCTGGCGGCGCAGCGCACCGAGGCCCGTGCCCGCCGTGCCGGCCGTCGAGACGCCGTCGCGCAGCGCGAAATCGAGGTCGGCGATGCCGGGCCCGTTGTCGATGGCGACGACATCCACGCCCGGCATCGCGACGCCGGACTGCGTGCGCATGATCGTGACGGTGCCCTCGCCCGCGTGCTTGAGGATGTTGGTGGCCGCTTCCGTGATGATGATCGCGAGGCGGCCGGCCTTGACGTCGTCGAAGCCGAGCGCGTCCGCCAGCTTCTGCCCGGCGCGGCGTGCGGCCGAGACGTCGCTGGCGTGGGTGATGGCGAAGTTGAGCTGCGGGGACAGCGAACTGATCAGCGTTTCCATTTGACGACCGACACCGCAGTGCCCTCCCCCGCGCGGGAATCGATGTCGAATTCGTCGACGAGGCGTTTCGAACCGCCGAGGCCAAGCCCGAGACCGCCGCCCGTCGTGTAGCCGTCGCGCAGCGCCATCTCGAGGTCGGGGATGCCGGGACCGTTATCGACGAAGATCAGGCCGACGCCTTTGCGGAAGCCGTCCGTCAGCGCATCGAGGTAGACCATGCCGCCGCCGCCGTACTTGAGCGTATTGCGCGCCAGCTCGCTGGCCGCCGTCACGAGCTTGGTCTGGTCGACGAGCGACAGCGCGATCGCGACGGCCCGTTCGCGCACGTGCTTGCGCAGCGCGACGACGTCCTCGTCCGAGCGCAGCGGCAGCGCCGTGCGTTCGGTGCGGTCCTGGCGGTGCCGCTCGAGCAGTTCGGACTCGAAGACCACCGCGTTGTTGAGAGCAGCGCTCATCAAAAATCAGTCTTTCCCAACAGGGCCATGCCCTTCTCGACGTTGAGTGCCGTCTTCACGCCGTGCAGCGTGAGACCCAGTTCGACCAGCGTGATCGCGACGGCCGGCTGCATGCCGACCACCACGGTCTGCGCATCGAGCACGCGCGCCATCGCGGCCGTGTTGCTGATCATGCGGCCGATGAACGAGTCCACCAGGTCGAGCGCCGAGATGTCGATCAGGACGCCCTTGGCGCGGTCGCGCACGATGCGTTCGGTGAGGTCGTCCTGCAGGGTCATCGCCAGGCGGTCGTGCATGTCGACCTGGATCGTCACCAGCAGGAGGTCGCCCATGCGGAGGATCGGGATGCGTTCCATGCGCGGTCCTTATGCGTGGGCGGTGCGTTTGATGACGGACGTGCCGGTGCGCTCGAGCGCGACGAGGAACGCGTCCGCCAGCGTGGCCTTCGTCACGACGTCTTCCAGGTTCACGCCCAGGTGCACGATGGTCTGCGCGATCTGCGGACGGATGCCGCTGATGATGCAGTCGGCGCCCATCAGGCGCGCGGCCGCGATCGTTTTCATGAGGTGCTGCGCGACGAGCGTGTCGACGGTCGGCACGCCGGTGATGTCGATGATGGCGATCGCGGCGCCCGTGTCGACGATCTTCTGCAGGATGTTCTCCATCACCACCTGGGTGCGCGCCGAATCCAGCGTGCCGATCAGCGGCAGCGCGAGGATGCCATCCCACAGTTTGACGACGGGCGTCGACAGTTCCAGCAATTCCTGCTGCTGGCGCACGATGATCTGGTCGCGCGCGCGCTGGAACACTTCGATGGTGTACAGGCCCATCTTGTCGAGCAGCGAGCTGATGGTCCACGAGGCCGATGCGAGCGCGGCCGGGTCGCCCGCGAAGCCTTCGTTCAGGCGCGTGAACAGCGGCTGCTTCAGCGAGAACACGAAGGTCGCCGTCTCGCTGGGAGTCGAGCCGTTCCTGGCGCGGGTCGACGAGATCTCGCTCAGGATGTCGCGCACCTCGTCCCACGAACGGTGGTCGATGTTCTGCAGTTCGCCGCCGCGCGTGGCCTGGGCGAACGCGGCCAGGAATTGCTGGCAGTGCTTGCGCAGCTGGTCTTTCGAGACGACGCTCGACCGCACCGTCAGCGCTTCCAGCTGCTCGATCCACTCCGAGCCGATGTCGGCCTGATGATCCTGGATGAGCTGGCTGATGCGGTTCGCGTAGTCCTGGGTCGTCATCTGTATTCCTTTTTTGGAGTGAAAGGTTGTGCCGTTTGGGCCAGTTTGCGGCCCCGGCAATTCTGTCAAATGACCAACTATACCACCCATTTCCTGCACAACACGACACGATAGGCGGGGAAACCTCGATATATTCTGCAGCTTTGCAGCATGAGGCGTCAAAGGTTTACCGTAGTGGTAACTTTGGGAAACTTCTTTTGGTGAAGGCGCGGGAAATGCAAATTCTGTGGAGCGGCAGAAACAAAAAACCGCCAGGCTCACGCACTGGCGGTTTTAGTTGCTGACGAACAGGGAAACTACATGCGGTGACGATGGGCAATGCTGCATGACGCCGGCTCAGGCACGTTTTGCTTTCTGTTCAGCCGTCAGGCGTTTGCCGACGACGACGATGGTGATCAGCGGGGATTCCATCACGGGCGCAGCCGACACGACGGCGCGGGGCGCGGCAATTTCCAGCGGCGCGGCGGGTGCGGCGATCGCGTTCGCCACGCTGGCGACGACGACGACGGCTGCGACAAAGATCGATTCCATGTTCTTGGCGATGTTCATTTCTCTTCTCCGGTTCGTTTGGTGTAAGGACATTATGCGAACGGATGAGATATAAATCCAATTTCATGTTCAAATACTGAGCATTTCCAAAAGGAATATCTCGGCAATCGACTACGACTGAGATATCACATTGATGAATGAGTTAATCCAAGACCATGAATGAGATGGCGGGAAAGGTTGGTTCACGCATCGGCCAACAGCCGTCGACGCAGGAGTGCCTCGAGATCGCGGCTCGTATGACAAACAATGTGAATGTAGAACGCTTCGCTCGCGCGTTCGAAGATGATGCGATGCTGGCCCGCAAGAAGCTCGCGATACTGATCCAGCTGGAGCTCTTCCAATTCCGGCACGTAGGTACCCTTCGAAGGCCAGTCCTTGAGTGAACCGGCTTCGTCCCGGATCTGTTCAGTGACCTTCTTGACGAATGCGGGCGACTGATACCGCTTCAGGTACGCGCGGATTTCAAGCACATCGTCGCGCGCGGCATTCGTCCAGATGATGTTCATGGAGGCGTTCAGCTTTCCTTGTCTTCCGCGTCGAACCGGGCAAAGAGATCTTCATGATCGGTTACCTCGCCTTTTTCGATTTGCTTCTGGCCATGCGCCAGAATGCGGAGCATCGTGAGCTGATCCTGCATTTTTTGATAGCTCAAGGGATCCTGGATGACAGCCTGAACCTTGCCGTTCACGGTAATCATCACAGGCTGACGCGTCTCCTGAACCTGCTTGACCACATCGCTGGTGTTCGTTTTCAGGTAGCTGATGGGCTGAATGTTCTGCACGAAGTTCATGGTGCCTCCACGGTCGATGACGACATCCTACCATAGACCTAAATTCAGCACCAAATTTGGCACCAGGCAGGCTTGAGATAGGCCCCGCCAATAAAAAAAACCGCCAGGCTCACGCACTGGCGGTTTTCGTAGTCTGGACGCCGCGGCGTCCGGAGGCAAGGCTTACTGCGCCGCTGCCGCCGCGTCATCCGCAGCCGCTGCCTTCATCGACAGCTTCAGGCGGCCGCGCTCGTCGGTCTCGAGGACCTTCACGCGCACTTGCTGGCCTTCTTTCAGGTAGTCGGCGACGGCGTTCACACGCTCGTTGGCGATCTGCGAGATGTGCAGCAGGCCGTCCTTGCCCGGCATGACCTGGACGATGGCGCCGAAGTCCAGCAGCTTCAGCACGGTGCCGTCGTAGGTCTTGCCCACTTCGACCGATGCGGTCAGCTCTTCGATACGGCGCTTGGCTTCCTGGCCGGCGGCGGCGTCGACCGACGCGATGGTCACGATGCCTTCGTCGGTGATGTCGATCTGCGTGCCGGTCTCTTCGGTCAGCGCGCGGATCACGGCGCCGCCCTTGCCGATCACGTCACGGATCTTTTCCGGGTTGATCTTGATGGTGATCAGGCGCGGTGCGAAGTCCGACAGTTCCGTCTTCACAGACGGCACGGCCTTCTGCATCTCGACCAGGATGTGCTGGCGGGCTTCCTTGGCTTGCGCCAGCGCCACCTGCATGATTTCCTTCGTGATGCCCTGGATCTTGATGTCCATCTGCAGCGCGGTGATGCCCGCGGTGGTGCCGGCGACCTTGAAGTCCATGTCGCCCAGGTGGTCTTCATCGCCCAGGATGTCGGTCAGGACGGCGAACTTGCCGCCTTCCTTGATCAGGCCCATCGCGATGCCGGCCACGTGGGCCTTCATCGGGACGCCGGCGTCCATCAGTGCCAGGCAGCCGCCGCAGACGGACGCCATCGACGACGAACCGTTCGACTCGGTGATTTCCGACACCAGGCGGACCGAGTAGCTGAACTCTTCCGGCGACGGCAGCGCGGCGACCAGCGCGCGCTTGGCCAGGCGGCCGTGGCCGATTTCGCGGCGCTTCGGCGTGCCCACGCGGCCGGTTTCACCGGTGGCGAACGGGGGCATGTTGTAGTGCATCATGAAGTCGTCGGTGTACTCGCCCATCAGCGCGTCGATCTTCTGGCTGTCGCGGCCGGTGCCCAGCGTGGCGATCACGAGGGCCTGGGTTTCGCCGCGGGTGAACAGCGCGGAACCGTGGGTGCGCGGCAGGACGCTCGTGCGGATCGAGATCGGACGCACGGTGCGGGTGTCGCGGCCGTCGATGCGCGGCTCGCCTTCCAGGATCTGCGAACGCACGACCTTGGCTTCCATGTCGAACAGGATGTTGCCGACTTCGGCTGCATCCGCTTCGACGCCCTGCGCGGCCAGGCCGGCCAGCACTTCGGTCGACAGCGACTTCAGTTTTTGCTGGCGCGCCGATTTTTCGCGGGTCTGGTAAGCGTCGCGGATTTTCGCGTCGGCCAGTTGCGCGACTTGCGCGATCAGTGCTTCGTTCTTCGGTGCCGGCGCCCATTCGACTTCCGGCTTGCCGCCTTCTTCGACCAGCGCGTGGATCGCGTCGATGACGGCCTTCATCTGCTCGTGGCCGTAGACGACCGCGCCCAGCATGACTTCTTCCGACAGCTGCTGCGCTTCGGATTCGACCATCAGCACGGCGTGTTCGGTACCGGCGACGACCAGGTCCATCTGCGAGGTCTTGAGCTGGGTCGTGGTCGGGTTCAGGATGTACTGGCCGTTCGCGTAGCCGACGCGGGCCGCGCCGATCGGGCCGTTGAACGGGATGCCGGCGATGCACAGGGCGGCCGAGGCGCCGATCATCGACGGAATGTCCGGATCGATTTCCGGATTGACGGACAGGACGTGGATGATTACCTGGACTTCGTTCAGATAGCCTTCCGGGAACAGCGGACGGATCGGACGGTCGATCAGGCGCGACGTCAGCGTCTCCTTCTCCGACGGACGGCCTTCACGCTTGAAGAAGCCGCCCGGGATCTTGCCCGCGGCGTAGCTCTTCTCGATGTAGTCGACGGTCAGCGGGAAGAAATCCTGGCCTGGCTTGGCATCCTTCTTGGCCACGACGGTCGCGAGGACGACGGTGTCTTCGACCGACACGAGGACGGCGCCACTGGCTTGACGGGCGATTTCGCCGGTCTCGAGGGTGACGGTATGGTCGCCGTACTGGAAGGTTTTCGTAACTTTGTTAAACATGGGTAATCCCTTTCTATTTGCCGACAGATTTTCAGGCGCTGTCGTTCACCTCGACTACATTTTTTTCCTTCGGGGTCAGAGCACGGTGTTCACGGTTGTGCTCTGACCCCGACTTACTTCAAAGAAAAACTCAACGACGGCCAAAACGAAAAATGCCCGCGACAGTGAAACTGACGCAGGCATTTCGAAGCTTGGGCCGTCTGGCGCAATGCTCGGGAACTGCTGATTACTTACGCAGGCCGAGTTTGGCGATCAGGTCGCGGTAACGGTTCAGATCCTTGGCCTTCAGGTAAGCCAGCAGGCTCTTACGACGGTTGACCATCATGATCAGGCCACGACGGGAGTGGTGATCCTTCTGGTGTTCCTTGAAGTGGCCGTTCAGTTCGTTGATGCGGGCGGTCAGCAGTGCAACCTGGACTTCCGGCGAACCGGTGTCTTTGTCGCCGCGTGCGTTGTCCGCGATGATCGCGGCCTTGTTGATGTTTTCTACGGTCATGATGTTGCCTTTCACATGCGGTGCAAGAGTCGGAACCCAGCGCACCGTGAATTGATAAAAAACCTGGCCCGAAGGCCAAGACCGGGAAGTATATGGGAAAAGCGCGGGCGAGGCCAGTTTTTCCGCCGCTTCCGTTAAAATCGGCGGGTTGGCGATGCCACAATGGCATGCCCGCTGAACCGTACATACATGAAAAACACTCTCATCCGCACCGCCGCCGTCCTGGGCATCGCCCTGTCCCTGTCTGCCTGCTCGACCTTCAACCGCACGCCGCCGGCCGGCACGCCGCTGGCCGACGTGACCGCGAAGCTGGGCAAGCCGGACGCCGTCTACCCCGATCCCGCCGGCGGCCAGGTGCTGGAATACCGCGGCCAGCCGATGGGCCAGTACAACCACATGGCACACATCGGCGCCGACGGCCGCCTCGTGGCGTACGAGCAGGCGCTCACCAGCGAGAACTTCGCCAAGGTGCAGCCGGCCCGCTGGACGAAGGACGACGTGCTGCGCAGCTTCGGCCGCCCCGCCGAAGTCTCGCGCGACCGCGCGACGGGTGACGAAGTCTGGTCGTACCGCTACAAGCAGGACGGTGTCTGGAACTCGTACAGGAACATCTATTTCAACGTCCGCGGCGAAGTACGGCGCACGGACGACACGCCGGATCCGCTGCTCGACGACCGTTCGAAGGGCCTGTAACCCAGGAGATTGCGATGATGAACCCGCTCCGTTCGACCCTGCGCGTAACCGCCCTGGCGCTGGTCCTGTCAGGCTGCACGACGATCTTGCGCCAGCCGCCGCCCATCGGGGCGCCGCTGGCCGCCGTCACTGCGCAGCTCGGGCAGCCGAACGCCGTCTATCCGGACCCCGCCGGCGGCCAGGTGCTCGAATACCGTGGCCAGCCGATGGGCCAGTTCCAGTACATGGCGCGCATCGGCCCGGACGGCCGCCTCGTCTCGTACGACCAGGTGCTCACGAGCGAGAACTTCGGCAAGGTCAAGGTCGACCGGTGGACCAAGGACGACATCCTGCGCAATTTCGGCCGCCCGGCCGAGGTGTCGCGGGTGTACGCGCACGACTACGAAGTCTGGTCGTACCGCTACAAGGAAGCGGGCGTGTGGAACTCGATGATGAACGTGCACTTCGATGCGCAGGGCGTCGTGCGCCAGATGCTCAACGGGCCCGACCCGCTGTACGACGACCGTTTCCGCCGCCGCTGATCCAGGCCGGCGGCGCAACAATGTGTGAGGATGTGGCGATCGGCGCTGGCTATACTGGGCCGACATGATCGCCACCGCCCCTGCCCTGCTCCCGCCGCGCGACCGCCGCCACGTCGGCATCGCGGTCACTCTCGTCGTGCATGCCGTCCTGGTCCTGGGCTGGCAGATGACGCGCCGGCCGCCCACCGTCGCGCCCGATCCGCCGCGCTCGACGATCCAGTGGATCCGGCTGCCGGCGCCCGCCGCGCCCCAGCCGCGGCGCGAACAAGAGGAACAGGCGCCCGCGCGCCCGCAGGCAGCGCCGCGCGCAGGCGCAATCACCCTGCCCCGCGTGACCGTGCCGGCCGCACCCGCCGTGGCGCCGCCCGCGGCCGACACGCCCGCGGCCGACCCGCCCGCCGCCGCGAGCACGCCCGCGGCACCGCCGCCGCCCTCCGCCGGCGCCGCCATGCTGGAACGCGCCCGGCGCGACGTCGGCGCCATCGACCGCGCGCTGCGCAAGGAAAACAATCCGTATATCGTCGCACCGCCGGACAGCCCGCAGATCCGCCTGCGCAGGGGCATCCAGGCCGCGGCCGACATGGCGCCGAACGCGTGGTACCAGGCGCCGAAGGTGGCGGAACTCGTCAACAACACGGGCGACGGCGCGCGCCGCGAGCGCGTGATCTCGGGCGGTGGCACCTATTGCATGACGGAGCGCGCGCCGACGACGAGCATCGACATGATCGAGAAGCACGGCAAGTGGCGTCAGACCAATTGCCCGGAGCACGAATCGACGGCCAGCTCGCAGGAATGGCGCACGGCCCGGGATTGACACCCGGACGCTCGCTCAAGTCATGGCGCCACGCGCCGCCAACCCGTTTCATACTTCCACGACAGACCTGCTGCAATGCAGCAATTCCTCATAAATTTCCCGGCGAATATGAGGCGAAAAATATATTGGCCGAAAACGGCGGAAGTTTATGATTCAGGACAGAAACGTCGTGCGCACGATTGAAACCGACATTGAAAAGTCATGAAAAGCGTCTAGTCTAACGAACTCGCGCTAGAACGCATATGTGCTGAGCAGTGCGATTGTGCGATGCAAAATCTAACTATCAATTGATTTCTGGCATCTTTGTGCCACAGCGTCGCAATTTTCAGACCGGATACACTTTCATGAGGTCACACATGTTCCTATTCTCGCAATCCGTTACGCCCGCAGTTCGTTCGCACCTGGATGCACAGGTTGCGTTTCTCAACGACATGTCGAAATCGTGGTCGCGTTCGATCCAGAACATCGTCGAAGCCAACATCCAGCTGGGCCAGACCTTGCTGGAAGAAACGAATATCGCCAGTCAACAACTGATGACCACAACGCATCCGACCGAGGCCATCTCGGCCGCCGCATCGCGCGCCCAACCGGCGGCGGAAAAGATTCGCGCCTACCAGCAGCATCTCTCGCGCGTCGTGGCGGACTCCCAGGTCGAACTGGCCCGTGTCGCCGAGCAGCACGTGCCCCAGGCGTCGCGCACGGCCAAATCCCTGGCCGACGAGGTGTCTCGCGCAGCCTCCGAAGAAACGCAGAACAGCCTGCGCACCCAGCAGGACACGCTGAAGAACTTCCGCGATCCGTTCCAGCAGGGTGGCGGGAATGGCAGTGCCCACCGCGGCAACCTGCAAAGCGGCGGCAACGGCGCGGAGGCCGGTGTCCGCGTCGAAGCCGATGCGCGTGACGGCACGATCCAGGGCAACGTCCAGGGCAGCCAGCAGGGCCAGCAACATGGCAAGTCGACTGGCAAGGCAAGCTGACGCCCGATAGAAATGACAACGGGACCGCGCACGGTCCCGCTTCGCATGACGCCCTCCGGGGCGTTTTTCGTGGGGCGGCCTCAGCGCCGCTCGCTCGGATCCAGCGCCTCTTCGTCCGTCTGGACGATGCTGACGGGCTTGCCCTTCGCGAGCCGGTACAGATACACGGCATAGCCCGACAGGCCATACAGGACGAACAGCGGCCACAGCACCTTGGGCGGATCGATCGCCAGCAGCGCCAGCGCGAGCGCGATCAGGAACACGACGATGAACGGCACCGACTTGCGGAAATTGACGTCCTTGAAGCTGTAGAACGGGACATTGGTCACCATCGTCAGGCCCGCGAACAGCGTGATGCCCCACGAGATCCAGTCGACCTTGCGCGCGCTGACGTTGATGTCCGGGTCCGTCATCATCATCACGAAGCCGACGACCAACGCAGCAGCGGCCGGGCTCGGCAAGCCTTGGAAGAAGCGCTTGTCGACGACCTCGATATTCGTGTTGAAGCGGGCCAGGCGCAGCGCGGCGCCGGCGCAGTAGACGAACGCGGCGATCCAGCCCAGCTTGCCCAGGCCGCGCAGCGACCATTCGTAGATGACGAGGGCCGGCGCGGCGCCGAACGAGACCATGTCGGACAGGCTGTCGTACTGCGCGCCGAACTCCGATTGCGTGTTCGTCAGGCGGGCGACGCGGCCGTCCAGGCTGTCCAGCACCATCGCGATGAACACGGCCCAGCAGGCGTGGTCGAAGCGCTGGTTCATCGCCATCACGATCGCGTAGAAGCCGCCGAACAGCGCGGCCGTCGTGAAGGCGTTCGGCAGCAGGTAGATACCCCGGCGCGGGCGCGACGCGGCGGCGTCCGTCTTGCGGACGCGGCTGAAGCGGGCGAAGCGGGGCGCCTTGATGGCGCCGGGTTTGCGGCGTCGGGGTAGTGTCGGCATAGGTTTCTTTTTCTCAACAATGCACCGAGGAGGCGCGGACCCCGCCATTATAAGGTCCGCCCCCCGTGTTAGCGAACGGCTACCTTCAGCGGAATTTCACCTTGCCGACCAGGCGCATCTGCAAGGTCGTCTCGCCCGGCTCGAAGCTGGGTTCCGGCATCTCGGCCATGTCGGCGCGCTTGGCCGACATGCGCATCATCTGCGGTGCCGCGGCCTCGGCCTGGCCGCCCGCGTAATTGCCGCTGCCTTCGAAATCGACCGTGTCGATGACGGCGTCGTTCACGTTGCGGCCCATCGCGCGCGCGATGGAGGCGATGCGCTCGTTCAGGTTGCGGTAGGTGGCGGCAATGCGCTCGTCGTCCAGGCGTTTCTGCAGCTCCGGGCTCAGGTGATAATCGATGCCGTTCAGGTTGACGACTTTCTGCGCGGCGGCGGCCGTCTTCGGCAGCGCCTGCAAGTTGCGCGTTTTCACTTCAAGATATTGCCCGACGCGCCAGCCGATCGGGACGCGGCGCGCGGCAGGATTCGCCAGCGGACGCGGGCCGTCCGGCACTTCCGGATAGACGGGATAGGTGTAATAGCCGACCGTTTTCAGTTCCGCCTGCGGATCTTCGCGGCGTACGATCTCGGTGCCCTGCTTCATCTTCTGGTTGGCGCGGGCCGTGGCTGCCGCGCGATCCTTGTCCTGCTCCTCGACGGCGAAGGTGACGGTCGCCTCGTCGTTGGCATGTTTCACTTCACCGAACGCGGGCACGATGACCAAGGTGCCGCTCGTGGCGGGCGCGGACTGGGCTTGCGCGGACAACGCGGACGCCAGCGCGGTCAACAGGACGAGTTTTTTGATGGACATTGTTGTTCTCCTTGATTGCATGCGCGGCTGTTGCCGCGGCAGGAGAACGATAACCGGTTTGACGTAAAAGTCGAGTTTATGTAATGGAAAGTTGCAATTGATTGCAAAGCAGTGCAAAAACGCCGCCCCCGCGGAGGCGGGGGCCCAAGTTCAGCGTTTCGACAACGCTACATTGGCCCCCTGCCTGCGCAGGGGCGACGGTACAACAGCTAACGACTTGATCAGTTCTTCGACTGGTCGACCAGCTTGTTCTTGGCGATCCACGGCATCATCGCGCGCAGCTGTGCGCCGACCGTCTCGATCTGGTGCTCGGCGTTCAGGCGACGACGCGAGATCAGGGTCGGGGCGCCGGCCTTGTTTTCCAGGATGAACGACTTGGCGTATTCGCCGGTCTGGATGTCCTTCAGCACGGCGCGCATCGCGTTCTTGGTGTCTTCGGTCACGACGCGCGGGCCGGTGACGTATTCGCCGTATTCCGCGTTGTTCGAGATCGAGTAGTTCATGTTGGCGATGCCGCCTTCGTAGATCAGGTCGACGATCAGCTTCAGCTCGTGCAGGCACTCGAAGTAAGCCATTTCCGGAGCGTAGCCGGCTTCCACCAGCGTCTCGAAGCCGGCCTTGATCAGCTCGACGGCGCCGCCGCACAGCACGGCCTGTTCGCCGAACAGGTCGGTTTCGGTTTCTTCACGGAAGTTGGTTTCGATGATGCCGGCCTTGCCGCCGCCGTTGGCCATCGCGTACGACAGGGCGATGTCGCGGGCTGCGCCGGACTTGTCCTGGTAGACGGCGACCAGGTGCGGCACGCCGCCACCCTGGCGGTAGGTGCCGCGCACGGTGTGGCCCGGGGCCTTCGGTGCGACCATGATGACGTCGAGGTCGGCGCGCGGCACGACCTGGCCGTAGTGCACGTTGAAGCCGTGCGCGAACGCCAGCACGGCGCCCTGCTTGATGTTCGGTTCGACGTTGTTCTTGTACACGTCGGCGATGTTCTCGTCCGGCAGCAGGATCATGACGACGTCGGCGGCTTTCACTGCCTCGTTGACTTCAGCGACCTTGATGCCGGCCTGTTCGACCTTGCCCCACGAGGCGCCGCCGCGGCGCAGGCCGACGGTGACGTTGACGCCCGATTCCGTCAGGTTCTGGGCGTGTGCGTGGCCTTGCGAGCCGTAGCCGATGATGGCGACATTCTTGCCTTTGATGAGGGAGAGGTCGCAGTCTTTGTCGTAGAAAACTTTCATTTTTAATCCTGTACTTTTCGTGTGTCGTTATTTTGTTTGGTGGACGCAGGGCCCACCGAATGAATCGCCAGCGTCAAACCTTGAGGATGCGCTCGCCGCGGCCGATGCCGGACCCGCCCGTGCGGACGGTTTCGAGGATCGAGGCGCGGTCGATGGCGTCGATGAAGGCGTCCAGCTTCGTCTTCGCGCCCGTCAGTTCGATCGTGTACGTTTTTTCCGTCACGTCGATGATGCGGCCGCGGAAGATGTCGGCGGTGCGCTTCATTTCTTCGCGCTCCTTGCCGACTGCCCTCACCTTGATCAGCATGAGCTCGCGCTCGATGTGCTGGCCTTCGGTCAGGTCGACCACCTTCACCACCTCGATGAGGCGGTTCAGGTGCTTGGTGATCTGCTCGATGATGTCGTCCGAACCCGTCGTCACGATGGTCATGCGCGACAGGGTAGCGTCTTCGGTCGGCGCCACGGTCAGCGTCTCGATGTTGTAGCCGCGTGCCGAGAACAGGCCCACCACGCGCGACAGCGCGCCGGCTTCGTTTTCCAGCAGGACGGAGATGATGTGTCGCATTACAGGTCCTCCGATCCGAGCAGCATTTCCGACAAGCCTTTGCCCGTCTTGACCATCGGCCAGACGTTTTCGCTACGGTCGGTAATGAAGTTCATGAACACCAGGCGGTCCTTCATGGCGAACGCTTCGCGCAGCGCGCCGTCGACGTCGCCCGGCTTCTCGATGCGCATGCCGACGTGGCCATACGCTTCGGCCAGCTTCTCGAAGTCCGGCAGGGAATCCATGTACGACTCGGAGTAACGCGAACCGTAGTCGAGTTCCTGCCACTGGCGCACCATGCCCAGGAAGCGGTTGTTCAGGAGGATGATCTTCGGCGTCAGGTGATACTGCTTGCAGGTCGCGAGTTCCTGGATGTTCATCTGGATCGAACCCTCGCCCGTGATGCAGGCCACGGTCGCGCCCGGATTCGCCATCTGCACGCCCATCGCGTACGGCAGGCCCACGCCCATCGTGCCCAGGCCACCGGAATTGATCCAGCGGCGCGGCTTGTCGAACGGGTAGTATTGCGCGGCCCACATCTGGTGCTGGCCCACGTCCGACGTGATGAACGCGTCGCCGCCGGTGACTTCCCAGACTTTTTCGACGACGGACTGCGGCTTGATCAGCTCATCCGAGGTCGCATAGCGCAGGCACTCGCGGCCGCGCCAGTCTTCGATCTGCTGCCACCACTTCTGCACGGCCGGGTTCGGACGCTGCTCGGCGGCATCCAGCTGCGACAGCAGTTCGACCAGCACGTCCTTGACGTTGCCGACGATGGGGATGTCCACTTTCACGCGCTTCGAGATCGACGACGGGTCGATGTCGATGTGGATGATCTTGCGCGGGTTCGACGCGAAGTGCTTCGGGTTGCCGATCACGCGGTCGTCGAAGCGGGCGCCGATGGCGATCAGGACGTCGCAGTGCTGCATCGCCATGTTCGCTTCGTAGGTGCCGTGCATGCCCGGCATGCCGACGAATTTCCTGTCGGTGGCGCGGTAGGCGCCCAGGCCCATCAGCGTGTTCGTGACCGGGAAGCCGAGCTTGTCGACCAGCTTGTTCAGTTCGTTCGATGCATTGGCGAGGATGACGCCGCCGCCCGTGTAGATCATCGGACGCTCGGCCGCCAGCAGCAGCTGCACTGCCTTGCGAATCTGGCCGGCGTGGCCCTTGTCGACGGGGCGGTAGGAACGCATCTCGACCTCTTTCGGGTACGAGTACGTCGCCTTCTGCATGCTCACGTCCTTCGGGATATCGACGAGGACCGGACCCGGACGGCCGGTGCGTGCGATATAGAAGGCCTTCTTGATGGTATCGGCAAGGTCTTTGACGTCCTTGACGAGGAAATTGTGTTTCACCACCGGGCGCGTGATGCCCACGGTGTCGCATTCCTGGAATGCGTCCTGGCCGATCGCATTGGTCGGAACCTGGCCGGAAATCACGACCATCGGAATCGAATCCATGTATGCGGTGGAGAGGCCGGTGACGGCATTGGTGACGCCCGGACCGGACGTGACCAGGCATACGCCCACTTCATTCGAGCTGCGCGAATACGCGTCGGCCGCGTGCACGGCTGCCTGCTCGTGGCGTACCAGGATGTGCTGGAATTTGTCCTGCTTGAAGATGGCGTCGTAGATGTAGAGAACCGCACCGCCGGGGTAACCGAAGACGTGCTTCACGCCCTCTTCCGCCAGGCAACGGACTACGATCTCAGCGCCCGTGATGGGAGCTGCTGCGTCGTTACTCATGATACGTTTCCTTTCAAAACCCATAGGGAGATTGATCGGATGCTCGTCCCTGACGAGATACGTGTCACGCAACAGTGCTCATGCTTCCCTTCTCTCTGCGGTCACGTCGATCTTTCAGGATGCCGTAGGATCCTTACGAACCGGCGCTGGACGCAACTCGTTCAGCTTGAGTTACTGTAGCGGAATGCGAATCTCTCGCGCTTGTGGCACGGGTTGGAGCAAACTGCCTACATTGTGAAAGCGCGTCATGCCCAGGTTGACGTTGTGTGACAAGCTGGCTTGACAATAAGCTTCGGGGGTGCAAAGCGTTCCATACCTTACTGCGTTGCACCATTCTGGTCAAGATAAATAATTATTTTTTCAAGCGCGCTTTCACACAATATTGTCCGGCAACCACGCGCGGGCGGCGGGTCGTACCTCAAGCCGCGCCATCCAGGCCGCGATGGCAGGATAGCCGGGACGCGCGTCCATCGGCGTCTTGCGCCAGCGGTGCGCGGACAGGCCGAGCACGATGTCGGCCAGCGAAAACGCCCCGCCCGCCACGTAGTCGCCTGCCGTTTCCAGGTGCCGCTCGAGCAGGCCCATCTGGCGATTCCAGCCGGCGATGCTCGCGGCGATCTGGACCGGATCCTGGTGCGCAGGACTGTTGCGCAGCAGGCCCATGAACGCGTAGCGCCACGCATTGTTCAACTCCGTCGCCTGCCAGTCCATCCACTGCTCGACCTTCGCGCGGGCCAGCGCATCGGCGGGCAGCAGGCGTCCGTCGCCGTAGCGTGCGGCCAGGTAGCGGCTGATCGTGTTCGACTCCCACAGCACGACGTCGCCATCGACCAGCACCGGCACCATCGCGTTCGGATTCAGCGCGAGGAATTCCGGTTCCTGCGTGGAGCGGAAGCCGCTGCCCCAGTCTTCACGTTCGAACGCGATGCCGAGTTCGCTGGCAGTCCACAAGACCTTGCGGACGTTGATCGAGCTTGCCTTGCCGAGGATGCGCATCACGTCTATCTCCTGAACAATGTTAATCCGACCATTCTAGAGTCAATAAGGGAAGACCGCACACGCGACCCTGCCGGTTTCGGGTGCGGTCATCCGTAAATTTTGCTAGCATTCGAAAGTTTTCCGAAAAGCCACAGGCAACGTACCGGTGGCGCCCACCACTTATCGCATGGCCACTGATAAAGAACTCAACGACTTCCTCGAGAGTGTCGAGCGGCGCGCCTTCAAGCAGGCGGCGTACGCGGTCCGCAAGGACGAGGCAGCGCTCGACATCGTTCAGGACGCCATGATCAAGCTCGCGGAGAAATACGGCGACAAGCCCCTGGCCGAATTGCCGATGCTTTTCCAGCGCATCCTGCAGAACACCATCCTCGATTACTTCCGCCGCGAAAAGGTCAGGAATACCTGGATCAGCCTCTTCGGAGGCCTCGGCCGCCGCGACGACGACGACGAGGATTTTGATATACTGGCATCTTACGAGGCCGAAGAAGGAACGTCCGCCGCGGAGTCGAGCGCGGATCAGGTCGAACGTGCGGAAACCCTGCGCCTGATCGAGGAAGAGATACAAAAGCTCCCGGCGCGTCAACGGGAAGCGTTCCTCATGCGTTACTGGCAGGACATGGATGTGGCCGAGACGGCCCAAGCGATGGGATGCTCCGAGGGCAGTGTAAAGACGCATTGCTCTCGCGCTACGCATTCCCTGCAAAAAGCCCTGGAGGCCAAGGGAATTAAATTATGAACACCGACGACATCAACCTGGCGTACAAGATCCGCCATGCCCTGAACGAGAACCTCGACAACCTGCCGGCCTCGACGACCGACCGCCTGGCCGCCGCGCGCGCGGCCGCGCTCGCACGAAAACGAGCACATGCTACCGCTGCGCCAGTACGCGCCAACCAGCAGCGTGCGTCGTTCGACCTGGGCGCGCTGTTCTCGATGCAGTGGGTGGCGCGTGCCGCCGTCGTCGCGCCGCTGCTGCTGATGGCGGCCGGCATGGTCGGCGTGTACCAGTACGAACGCGAGCAGCGTGCGGCCGAGCTGGCCGAGCTGGATGCGGCCGTGCTGTCCGACGACCTGCCCCTGACCGCCTACACCGACCACGGTTTCAACGCTTACCTGGCGCAACAGCAGCAAGCACAACAACAGCCGCAGCGAGCCCAGTAAAGGATGACGGCTAACAAGCTCAAGGTTGCCGGCGCCGCCGCCGCCGTCGTGCTCGTTGGCGCGGCCGCACTGACCCTCCACCAGCAAGGCGGCTTCCTTCCCGCATCCGGCCCGACCGCGCGCGATGCGGCCGACGCCACCACCGCCTCGACGCAGCCCGCCAAACCGGCCACCGGCAGCCACAAGGGCGGCGACAAGTCCCTGTGGCGCAGCCTGACGCCGGCCCAGCAGGTGGCCCTGCAGCCGCTGCAGGCCGAATGGGACCAGATGGATGGCGTGCGCAAGCAGAAATGGCTGCAGCTCGCGAACCGCTTCGCCACGCTGAAACCGGAAGAGCAGCAGCGCGTTCACGAACGCATGCGCGCATGGGCCAAGCTGACGCCCGAGCAGCGCGAACTGGCACGCGAAACCTATACGCGCACCCGCAAGATCGCCCCCGAGCAAAAGAACGCCACGTGGGAAAGCTACCTGCAACTGCCGGAAGACCAGAAGAAGAAACTGGCCGCCTCGGCCACGGCCCGCAAGACGCCCCGCGTCGTGCCATCCCAGGCCAACGGCAAGGTCGTCGCACCGCTGGGCCAGGGCGCGACGTCGTGCCCGGCCGGCATGATCAAGAACACCGTCTCGGCCGCCCCGCCGTGCGTGACGCCGCCGCCGCCTCCGGCGCCGGTGCAGCCCGCACCGGCGCAGCCGCCCGCCAATCCCCAGCCCGCACCGGAGCCGGAAAAGCAGGTCCCGGCCAACTGGGGCATCACGCCGAACAACGCCTAGACAGGATCACCGTGCACGACACCCCGAGCATGACTCCGACCATAAAGCGCCGCCTGACCGCGATGGTCTACGAGACCTTCCTGTTGCTGGCGGTGGAGATGCTGGCGGTCGCGCTGTTCCTCATCGTCACGCGCAACAATCACGCGCCCGTGTTCCAGTACGCGATGAAAGTCTGGCTGTTCGTCGTCACCGGCGCGTATTTCACCTGGGGCTGGACCAACAGCGGCCACACCCTCGCGATGAAGACGTGGCGCATGCAGGTCGTCACGACCGGCGGCGCGCGCCTGCCGCTGCGCATGGCCATCGTGCGCTACCTGCTGGCCTGGGGCTGGTTCCTGCCCGCCCTCCTCGCCTGCACGGCACTGGGCCTGAAGGACAAGGCCCAGATCGGCACGGCCGTCGCAGTGGGCGTGCTGGCGTGGGGTCTCACGGCCTTGTTCGACCGCGACCGCCAGTTCCTGCACGACCGCCTGGCCGGCACGCGCCTGGTGCAGCTGCCGAAGCCGGTGAAGGCCGGTGCCCCCGCCGAAGCGGCGTAACTCACTGCTGCGCCAGCAGCTTGCGGATCGTCGCCTCGGTCTGCGCATAATCCCCTTCGCCGAAGTGCGTGTAAACGACTTCGCCCTTCTTGTCGACGAGGTAGAACGCCGGCCAGAACTGGTTGTTGTACGCGCTCCAGGTGGCATACCGGTTGTCCTGCGCGACCGGGAAGGTAATCCCGTTGCGCTGCACGGCCGTCTTGAGGTTGTTCAGGTTGCGCTCGAAGCCGTATTCCGGCGTGTGCACGCCGACGACGACCAGCCCCTGGTCCTTGTACTTCTGGTGCCAGCCTTTCACATACGGCAGCACATGCTGGCAGTTGATGCAGTCGTAGGTCCAGAAGTCCACGAGCACCACCTTGCCGCGCAGCTGCTGCATGCTCAAAGGCGCGCTGTTGATCCAGTTGTCGATGCCCGCGAATTCCGGTGCGGGTGCGGCGCTTGCACTCAGGCTTGCGCCGGTGGCGACGAAGGCGGCGGCGGCGATGAGGGAACGGATTTTCATGGTGAACTCCTTACAGGGTTGGGAAGATGGACGGGATATGCGCGGCGATCTGCGTGTCGATCTGGAACCAGATCGCGGCCGCGCTGGCCAGCACGAGGACGCCGAACGCGCGCTGCAGGGCCACCGCATGACGGGCCACGCCGCGCACCCGCTGGACGATGGCCTGGCCGCCGTGGATCAGCGCCAGCATCGGCAGCGCGGCACCGAGCGCATACAGGCCGACGAGCTGCACGGCTCTACCGGGATCGTGCGCCCGCACGACGAGGGCGAGGATCGAGGCGAGGACGGGCCCCGCGCACGGCGTCCACACGGCGCCCAATGACAGGCCCAGCACGAACGCGCCGCTCTGCTGCGGCACCGCATCGGTGCCGCGCAGCTTCGCCCATAGCGGGCGGACGGTGTCGACGAGGAGGTCCCACGGCCGCGACCAGATCCGCAACAGGCCCGATACGCCCAGCAGCAGGATCGCGATATTCCGCAGCGTCTCCTGCGCTAGCTGCGCCGCGCTCGACACGGCGCCCAGCGCCAGCGCGAACGCGGAAAACGACAGCACGAAGCCGGCCACGATCAAGAGCGGACGGCGGCGGCTCGACTGTTCCACGGTCGCGCCGAGTAAAAACGGCAGCACGGGCAGCACGCACGGCGACGCCACCGTGGCCAGGCCGGCCAGCAGGGCCAGCGGGGATTCGATCGGGTTGGTCATGAGAGCCTCCTTGTTGTGTGAGACGCCATTGGACACCTGCGGTGTGTACGCGATGTGTCCGCAACCTCCCATTTTTGTCAGGCCATGTGTCCTGTCCAGCGCCCGACACATTCGGACATAATGACGCCGCGACGTCGCGCTACAGTAGCCCTGCAACCAACGAAGGAGAACCCATGAACGAGTCCGATCACGTCCTGGTCGTCGACGATGACCGCGGCATCCGCGAACTGGTCGGCGCCTATCTGGAAAAGCAGGGCCTGCGCGTCACGCTGGCTGCCAACGGCCGCGAGATGAGAAACGCGCTGATGCACGCGACGCCCGACCTGGTCCTGCTCGACATCATGATGCCCGGCGAGGACGGCCTCACCTTGTGCCGCGAACTGCGCGCGGGGAAGCACCGCGCGATCCCGATCGTGATGCTGACGGCGCGCGACGACGAGACGGACCGCGTCGTCGGCCTGGAACTCGGCGCCGACGACTACGTGCCGAAGCCGTTCGCCGTGCGCGAACTGCTGGCCCGCATTCGCGCCGTCCTGCGCCGCACGCGCATGCTGCCGCCGAATTTGCAGGTGACGGAGGCCGCGAAACTGATCGCGTTCGGCGACTGGCGCCTCGACACGGTCGGCCGCCACCTGCTCGACGACAACGGCGTCGAGGTCGCGATGAGCGGCGCCGAGTATCGCCTGCTGCGCGTGTTCCTCGACCACCCGCAGCGCGTGCTGTCGCGCGACCAGCTGATGGGCCTCACGCACGGCAACGACGCGGAATTCTTCGACCGCTCGATCGACCTGCTCGTGAGCCGCCTGCGCCAGCGCCTGGGCGACGGCGCGCGCGAACCCCGCTACATCAAGACCCTGCGCAACGAGGGCTATGTGTTCTCGGCCGAGGTGACGATCCTGGAAGGCCGGTCGACATGAACAGCAACTGGTGGCCGCGCAGCCTGTATGCGCGCCTCGCATTGATCTTGTGCGCGGGCCTCGCAGCGGCGCAGGGCCTGTCCGTCGCGCTCACGTTCACGGAACGCGACCAGGCGACGACGAACCTGATGATGGGATATGTGGAACGCGAGGTCGCGAGCTCGGTCGCCCTGCTCGACCTGCTGCCGGCGGCCGAGCGCCCGGCCTGGCTGCCACGGCTCGCGCGGCGCAGCTACCGCTTCATCCTCGGGCCGGGCGAAACGGTAGGCGCGATGCCGGACGAGAAGCTGTCGGCGCAGATCGCGCACTCGATCGAACAAGGCATCGGCCGCAGCTATCCGCTGTCCGTGAACGGCCTCGGCAACGAGGGCCGCATGCAGGTCCACCTGCGCCTGACGGACGGCTCTCCCTTGACCATCGACGTGCAGCCGATGCGCGGCGTGCCGCTATCGCCATGGCTGCCGTACATGCTCGCGGCGCAGCTGGCGATCCTCGCCGCGTGCTGCTGGTTCGCGGTGCGCCAGGCCGTGCGTCCGCTGCGCGTGCTGGCCGAGGCAGCCGATGCGCTCGGGCCGGACCTGCGCCCCGTCGAGCTGCCGGAACGCGGCCCGTCCGAAGTGCTGCGCTCGGCGCGCGCGTTCAACGCCATGCAGAAGCGCATCGCCGCGTACGTCGACGAGCGCGTGCGCATCCTGGCCGCCATCTCGCACGACCTGCAAACGCCGATCACCCGCATGCGCCTGCGCGTGGACATGATGGACGACGAAGCCCAGCAGCCGCGCCTGCGCGCCGACCTGGAAGAGCTGCAAGGCCTGGTCAAGGACGGCATCGGCTACGCGCGCGCGATGCACGGCGAACGCGAGCCGGCGCGCGCCATCGACCTCGACGCCCAGCTCGACAGCCTCGTGCTGGACTACCGCGACGCGGGCAGCGCCGTGAACCTCGACGGCCGCATCGGCGCACCGGTGCACACGCGCCCGAAAGCGCTGCGGCGGATCGTCGGCAACCTCGTCGACAATGCGTTGCGCTACGGTGGCGGGGCCGACATCGTCGCCGGGCGCGACCGCCAGGGCGCAGTGCTCATCCGCGTGCTGGACAACGGTCCCGGCATCCCCGCCGGGCAGCTGGAAGCCGTGTTCGAACCGTTCTTCCGGCTGGAGGCATCGCGCAACCGCGACACGGGCGGCACGGGGCTCGGGCTGGCCATCGCGCGCCAGCTGGCGGGGAGTCTCGGCGGGACGCTCACCTTGCACAACCGGCCGGAGGGCGGGCTGGAGGCGCGGCTGACCCTGCCGTGACCTGCACGATTCCGGAATTTCAAGTACGATAATCGTTATCGCGATAATTTTATGGATGATCATGCCTGCCGATAACGACACCCGCGCCAAAGCCGCCCGCATGGCGGACTTCATGTGCTTTGCCATCTACTCGACCAATCTGGCGTATTCGCGCGTGTACAAGCCCGTGCTGGACGCGCTGGGCCTCACCTATCCGCAATACCTGGCGATCATCGCGCTGTGGGAGCAGGACCAGCTGACCGTCAAGGCCTTGAGCGAAAAGCTGTTCCTCGAACCGAGCACGGTGACGCCGATGCTCAAGCGGCTGGAAGCGATGGGCTATGTGCGCCGCGAGCGCGACAAGGAAGACGAGCGCAACGTCCGCATCTCGCTCACGGACGCGGGCCGCGCGCTGCGCGAGAAGGGACTGGGATTCGGCAAGCAGACGGTCGCCGCGTCCGGCCTGGGCCCGGAAGAATTCCCGCAGCTGCAGAAGGCCATCGTGCAATTGCGCGACAACCTGATCGACGCGGCCGCCAGGACGGAAGGCTGACGCTCAGACTTCCGCGACGGGCGCCGCGCGCGCCTTCAATGCGGCCATGACGAAGTCCACCGTCGCGCCGAGTTGCGCGGCGCCGGCGCCCGCCTTCGCGCTGATGCGCATGCCGCGGATGGCCGTGTGGACGAAATGCGCCGCGGACGCCGGATCGAGGCCGGGCGCCAGTTCGCCCGCCCGGCGCGCACGCACGAGGACCTGCGCGAAGATGTCTTCCGTGACCCGTTGCGAGCGCTCGACGAGCGCCTGCACGCCGGCGTCGGCCTGCCCGAATTCCGCGATGGCGTTGACGCTGAGGCAGCCGCGCGCGCGCAGGGCCGCGTCCGCACCGGCGATCTCGCGCAGGAACGCTTCCAATGCACCCAGTGGCGACTGTCCGGCCCCAAGACGGTGCTGCAGCGCCGCGCCGCCCGTGTCCGTGTAGTGCGTGAACGCGGCGAGATAGAGCTGCTTCTTGTCGCCGAACGTGTCGTACATGCTCTGGCGGCCGATGCCCATCGCGCGCACCAGGTCGTCCGTGGACGTCGCCTCGTACCCCTGCTCCCAGAACACCCGCACCGCCGCATCGAGCGCCGCGGCCGGGTCGAATACCTTCGTTCTTGCCATCGTTTTTATCTTGACTAGTCAGTCCAGAATGAAAGTATAATCGATTCTCCATTTTGGACCAATCAGTCAAGAAAGGCTCACCATGACTTCCCTCACCGGCAAGATCGCATTCGTCACCGGCGGTTCGCGCGGCATCGGCGCCGCCATCGTCCGCCGCCTCGCGGCAGACGGCGCCACCGTCGCGTTCACCTACGTCAGCGCGCACGACCGCGCATTGCAGCTGGCCGCCAGCATCGACGCCGCGGGCGGCCGCGCCCTGCCCCTGCGCGCGGACAGCGCCGACGCGCAGGCGCTGCAGCGGGCCATTGCGGGCGTGGCGACGCAGTTCGGCCGCATCGACATCCTCGTCAACAGCGCGGGCATCCTCGTCCACAAGGACCTCGCCGAGACGACGCTGGAAGATTACGACCGCATCGCGGCCGTCAACGTGCGCGCCCTGTTCGTCGCCACGCAGGCGGCCGCGCCGCACATGGGAGAAGGCGGGCGTGTCGTCAACATCGGCAGCATGGTGGCGGACCGCGCGGGCAGCCCGGGCGTGGCGTTGTACGCGATGAGCAAGGCGGCCGTGGCCGGCCTCACGCGCGGGCTCGCGCGCGACCTCGGGCCGCGCGGCATCACGGTGAACAATGTGCAGCCGGGGCCGACGGAGACGGAGATCGTCGCGGACGAATCCGTGCGCGCTTACCTGCGCGCGCAGATCCCGCTGGGGCGGATGGGGCAGGATGCCGAGATCGCGGGGCTGGTGGCTTACCTCGTAGGGAGCGAGGCGGGGTATGTCAACGGGGCGTCGTTGACGATCGACGGCGGATACGTGGCCTGACCGGCTTGCATGCCGTAGCCGCTGGCCTTGAGGATCGCGCCGGGATCGCGCAATTCGATGAGTTCACGGATCGCGGCGCGCTTGTCGGACGCGCGCGCCACGTACGCTTCGGCGATGCGCATGCCGATCCAGTAGCCGGCCTCGCAAGGCCAGCCCTCGGGCGCGGAACCGCAGTTCGCGAACCAGCGCCGGAAGCGAGGGCTTGCGACCAGCCGGTTGATATCGCCGCCGCCTCGGATGGCTTCGCGGTCGCGCTGAAATGCCTGCCACAGCGAGGCTTCCTGCGGCCGCGCCCAGGCGTCGCGCTCCGGACGCGGGATCGCACCCGTGACCAGTGTCGCAAGATAATCGGCGACGCCCTCCGTCAAGGCCTGGCCCAGCAGGAAATCAGCCAGTTTCACCGGGGTATCGCCGTCCTGCCAGGTGTGGACCGTTTCGTGCGCAAAGAAGCCGCGCATCGTGGTGCGGAACTGCTCGGGCGTGGTTCCGGGCGGACAGGTCACCTCGAGGCCGATCACCTGCCTGTCGCCGCTGGCCGTGCCGCCCGACGTGCGGGCGCCGAAGACGACGTCGATGGCGGGCAGTGGGCGTTCCGGCACCAGGCCCGCAAACGCGAGATAGATCGCGCGCAGGTCGCTGCGCAGGGCCGGCAGCTGCGGCAGGCATTCGCGGATCGCGTAGCGGTAGCTGTCGGGATGCGCGGCGACCGTCTTTGCCAGGCGCTGCGCGTCGATGATCCGCGGCGCCGGCGTGAAGACCTTGACGCCGGGCCCAGCCCCATCCAGATAGCCGCGCTGCAACGCATCGGCCGTCGGCACGGCGCCATCCTTCATGAGACTCGCGAAACGCAGCGCGTCGCGCGCGTCGATGTCGACCGTCAGCGGATCGACGCCCGCGGCCAGGACGACGCCCGTCCATAGCGACAGCACGGGCAGAAGCAGCTTACCGAACTTCATCCATTGATCCTCTCTGTAGCGCACGCGCGCGCGACGCAGTGTACAGGAGGGGTTGCCTTTCTGGCAAATCAGAACCGTTCGGTCTCGGGCACATACCGCCAGCGCCCAACCGGCAGCTGGCCCAGCGCCACGCGTCCGATGCGCAGCCGGCGCAGTGACTTGACGGTCAAGCCGACCTCGGCGCACATCGCTTCGACCTGCCCGGGCCGGACGTCCTTGCCGGCCAGGCGCAGCCGCGCCTCGCTTTGCCAGCTTGCCTTGAGCGGCACGGTCGCCCTGCCCTTCACACGCATGCTGGCGTTCAACCGCGCGAGACCATCCTCCAGAATCGCGCCCGTCACCTCGGCCACGTATTCCTGTTCGACGCGCGCGCCGTCTTCGACCAGCTTGCGCGTCACGCGCCAGTCCTGGCTCAGCACGAGCAGGCCGCTCGCTTCCGGTTCCAGCGGCGTGACTATCGTCAGCCGCGACAAATGCCGGCGCAGATAACGCGAACCCGGTGCGTTGGGCGATGCGGCCAGCGTCTCGGGCGCGATCAGCGCGAGCGCCCCGGCCGCATCGATGCCGGCCGGCTTGTGCAGCACGATCGTCACCGGCGCCGGCTCGACGGGTTCGGCGCCCGGCAGCAGCGCCACCGTCTGCGCAGCGGTCACGCGCGTCGCGGGGTCTTCGACGACGACGTCATCGACCGTCACCCAGCCGCCCGCGATATAGCGCTCGGCCTCGCCGCGCGAGCACGGCACCGTTTCGGCCACGCGCTTGGCGAGGCGGATTCCTTCGTCACTCATTGTGCTTTCCAGTCGCGGAAGAACGCCTCGAACGCGGCGATGGTCGTCTTCACATCCGCGGCCGTCACGTCCAGGTGCGTCACGAGGCGCGTATGCGGGCCGATCGAGGCGCGGATGCCCTGGCGGCTCAACGCCTCGCGCAGAGGCGCGCACGCGGCGTCCGGGATCTCGACATAGAAAATGTTCGTCTGCGGCGTCGTCACCTTCAGCGGCTCGATGCGCGCGAGGCCGGCGGACAGGTCGGCCGCATTTTGATGGTCCTCGGCGAGGCGCTCGACGTTATGCTCCAGCGCGTAATGCGCCGCGGCCGCGATGACGCCGGCCTGGCGCATGCCGCCGCCCAGCATCTTGCGCCAGCGCTTGCCCTGCTCGATGAACGCTTTGGGGCCCAGCAGCACGGAACCGACCGGCGCGCCGAGGCCCTTCGACAGGCACACGGACACGGTGTCGAAACCGGCCACCGCCTCCCGCAGCGAGATGCCCTGCTTGACGGCCGCGTTGCAGACACGGGCGCCGTCCAGGTGCGTGACCAGGCCCTTCGCATGCGCGAAATCCGTCGCCGCCTTCAGGTAGTCGCGCGGCAGCACGCGGCCGCCGATCGTGTTTTCCAGCGCCAGCACGCGGGTGCGCGCGAAGTGCATGTCGTCCGGCTTGATGTACGCGGCGATGTCGGAGACCGCGATCGAACCGTCCGGCTGGTTGGCGATCGGCTGCGGCTGGATCGAGCCCAGCACGGCGGCGCCGCCGCCTTCGTACTTGTAAGTGTGCGCTTCCTGGCCGACGAGGTATTCGTCGCCGCGGCCGCAATGCGTCATCAGCGCGATGAGGTTCGTCTGCGTGCCGCTCGGCGCGAACAGGGCCGCTTCGAAGCCGAACAGTTCGGCCGCGAAGTCCTGCAGGCGGTTGACGGTGGGGTCGTCGGCGTAGACGTCGTCGCCGACGGCTGCAGCGGCCATCGCGGCGCGCATCGCGGCGGACGGTTGGGTGACGGTGTCGCTGCGCAGGTCGATCCAGCGGTCGTGGTGGTCGCTCATGTCGTTGGCTCGCTTGTCGTTGGCTCAGTATAGAAACGCGAAGAGAGTTCCCCGAGGCCGACTTCCGCCAGCACCTGCTGCAGGCGCTCCGCCGGCCGGCGGCGCGGCAGGTTCTTGTACGTGGCGACGATCAGCTCGTTCTTCATCGAGTGCTCCCAGCCCACCAGCTCCGTCACGGTGACCTGGTAGCCGTGCGCCTCCAGCTGCAGGCAGCGCAGCACGTTCGTGATCTGGCTGCCGAATTCGCGCGTGTGGATCGGGTGGCGCCAGATTTCCGTCAGCGCGCTGCGGCCCAGGTCCTTGCCTTTATTCTTGCGCAGCACGGACGCGACTTCGGCCTGGCAGCACGGCACCAGCACGATATGCTTCGCGTGCTTCTTCAGCGCGAAATCGATGGCATCGTCCGTCGCCGTGTTGCAGGCGTGGAGCGCCGTCACCACGTCGATCGTGGCCGGCAGCTTGTCGGACTCGGTGGACTCCGCGACGGACAGGTTCAGGAACGACATGCCCGGAAAGCCCAGGCGTGCCGCCAGTTCCGTCGACTTCTGCACGAGTTCCTCGCGCGTCTCGATGCCGTAGATATGGCCGCCGTTCTCCCTGCCCTTGAAGAACAGGTCGTACAGGATGAAGCCGAGGTAGGACTTGCCGGCGCCGTGGTCGACCACGGTCGCACTTTCCCCGACATCCTTCAGCAAGGGCTCGATGAACTGGACGAGGTGGTAGACCTGCTTCAGTTTGCGGCGGCTGTCCTGGTTCAGTTTGCCGTCGCGCGTGAGGATGTGCAGTTCCTTCAGCAGTTCGATCGACTGACCCGGCTTGATTTCCGGGGCCAGTTGATAAATTGTCGGGGCTTCTTTTTTAGCGGGCTTCATCGATCCATGCTGCCTGGATGGCTTCCAATACGCGTTCGCCGCCGCGCGTGCGGTCGTCGTCGAAGCCGTCCAGCGCGACGACCCAGTTATGCAGGTCGACGAAGCGCACGGTGGCCGGATCGACGTCCGGGTGCTGTTCGTACAAGGCCTCGGCGATGGCCGTGACATCGGTCCACTTCATGTGTCCCCCGTCGTGATCAGTGGTTCTCGGCTGCGTGGTTGATCGTGTACTTCGGGATCTCGACGACGAGGTCTTCGTCGGCGATGATGGCCTGGCAGGACAGGCGCGAGTTCGGCTCGAGGCCCCAGGCCTTGTCGAGCATGTCCTCTTCCTTTTCCTCCTGCTCGTTCAGCGAATCGAAGCCTTCGCGCACGACCACGTGGCACGTCGTGCATGCGCACACGCGGTCGCAGGCGTGTTCGATCTCGATGTCGTTCTCGAGTAGCGTGTCGCAGATCGACTTGCCGCTCTGGCCTTCGAGCACGGCGCCTTCGGGGCAGAAGACGGGATGGGGGAGGATGACGATTTGTGGCACTTCTTGACCTCTTGTGTTTGTTTATTTTCGGGATACGGACCATGGCCCGCACCCCTAAAACCGTCGTCCCCGCGGAGGCGGGGACCCAATTTCTGTTGCCGAAGTCGATAGCTCGGCCACTCCGCAAACGATACGAGTTCCGTTGCTGAACTTGGGTTCCCGCCTTCGCGGGAACGACGCTGGTTTATGTCTTCGAACGCTCGGGAAATCAGACCTGATCCAGCGCCTTGCCGGCCAACACCTTGCGCACGCTCTTGTCCATGCGCCGCGCGGCGAATTCCTCGGTGCCGCGCGCCAGTGCCTGCACGGCGTCGTGCAGCACGTTCTGGCGCGAGTCCGCGTCGATGGACGTATCGTTCGAGCGCGCCGTCGCGTCGCGCACGCCCTGCATCAGTCGCGCGATCGCGCCCTGCTCTTCTTCGTCGAGCAGCTCGGTGTCGGCATCCAGCGCGGACTGCGTCGCCAGCAGGATGCGCTCGGCCTCGACCTGTTCTTCGCGCAGCGCGCGCGCGACCATGTCCACTTGCGCCGAGTTGTACGAGTCCTGCAGCATGCGCGCGACTTCGTCGTCGCCGAGGCCGTACGACGGCTTCACGGTGATCGACGCTTCCACGCCGGAGCGCGTCTCGCGCGCCGACACGGACAGCAGCCCGTCCGCGTCGACCTGGTACGTGACGCGGATGCGCGCCGCGCCGGCCGCCATCGGCGGAATGCCGCGCAGCTCGAAGCGCGCCAGCGAACGGCAGTCGGACACGAGCTCGCGCTCGCCCTGCACCACGTGCACGGCCAGCGCCGTCTGGCCATCCTTGAAGGTCGTGAATTCCTGCGCGCGGGCGCACGGGATCGTCGAGTTGCGCGGGATGATCTTCTCGACCAGGCCGCCCATCGTCTCGATGCCGAGCGACAGCGGGATCACGTCCAGCAGCAGCCAGTCGTCGCCGGCCGCGCGGTTGCCCGCGAGGAGGTTCGCCTGGATGGCGGCGCCCAGCGCGACGACCTTGTCCGGGTCGATGTTCGCGTGCGGGATCGTCTTGAAAAAGTCGCCGACGGCGCGGCGGATGTGCGGCATGCGCGTGGCGCCGCCGACGAGCACGACGCCATCGACGTCTTCCACGGACACGTCCGCGTCGCGCATCGCCTTGCGCACGGCGTTCATCGTCTTCGCGACGAGCGGCTGCGTGATCTCGGCGAAGGTCTTCGCGGTGATCGTCACCTGCACGACTTCGCCCGATTTCAGGATCGCCTCGACGGTCGTCTCTTCGTTCGTCGACAGCAGTTCCTTGGCCTGGCGCGCCTTGACCATCAGCGTGGCGGTGTCGACGTCGGACAGCGGCGCGAGGCCGGCCTGCTGGGTGATGTAGCAGAACAGGCGCTGGTCGAAGTCGTCGCCGCCGAGCGCGGAATCGCCGCCCGTGGACAGCACTTCGAACACGCCTTTCGACAGCTTGAGGATCGAGATGTCGAACGTGCCGCCGCCCAGATCGTACACGGCGAACACGCCTTCCTTGCCGTGGTCGAGACCATACGCGATGGCGGCGGCCGTCGGCTCGGACAGCAGGCGCAGCACGTTCAGGCCGGCCAGCTGGGCCGCGTCCTTCGTCGCCTGGCGCTGCGCGTCGTCGAAGTATGCCGGTACCGTGATGACGGCGCCGACCAGTTCGTCGCCGAGCGCGTCTTCCGCGGTCTGGCGCAACGTGGCCAGGATCTGCGCGGAGACCTCCACCGGCGACTTCACGCCGGCCACGGTCTTCAGCTGGACCATCCCGTGACCGCCTTCGCGGCCACCATCGACAAAGTCATACGGCAGGTTCTCGACGTGCGCGATGTCCTTCAGGCCGCGGCCCATGAAGCGCTTGACGGAGACGACGGTGTTCTTCGGATCGGTGGTGCGGGCCGCCATGGCCTTGTAGCCGATATTGGCGTGGCCGTTCGGGAGGTAGCGCACGATCGACGGCAGCAGCGAGCGGCCGTCCTCGTCGGTCAGCACTTCCGGGATCGAATGGCGCACGGTCGCGACGAGGGAATTGGTGGTGCCCAGGTCGATGCCCACCGCCAGCCGGTGCTGGTGCGGCGCGGTCGACATGCCGGGTTCGGAGATCTGCAATAGTGCCATGGTCGTGTTACCTGGTTTTATTATTGGATACGTTCGCGGCGCGTTGCGTAACGTTCGCGTATGTTGGCGTTACGCGTGGGCCCGGAGAGCCCACCCTACGACTCTAATGCCTCGAACGCGTAATGCAATTCGTCGCCGAATTTATCGAGGAACATCAGCGCCCGCACGCCCTGCGCCGCCTGCTGGTAGTCCCCGGCGTCGAGCAGCTTGCCGACCTGCGCCAGGCGCTGCTTGCGCTCGCCGCGGATGCGCGCATCGAGCTCGTCGAGCGCGCCGGCATCCTTCGCGTCGCGCGCGTCGGACAGCGCTTCGCGCAGCTCCATCTGCTCCATCAGGAAGTCCATCGGCATCGCGGTGTTCGACTCGGTCTGCAGGTCGACGCCATTCAGCTCGCACAGGTAGCGCGCGCGCAGCATCGGGTTGCGCAGGGTCTGGTAGGCCTCGTTGGCACGCGTGGCCCATTGCATCGCGACGCGTTTTTCCGCGTCGCTCGCGTTCACGAAGCGGTCCGGATGGACGCGGCCCTGGACTTCGCGGTAGGCCGCGTCCAGCGCGTCCATGTCGACGTCGAACCTGGCCGGCAGCTGGAACAGCTCGAAATGGTTTTGCACGTTCCGGCGCTCCCGGTCAGACGCGGAAGCTTTCGCCGCAACCGCAATTGTCCTTGACGTTCGGGTTGTTGAAGCGGAAGCCTTCGTTCAGGCCTTCGCGGGCGAAATCGAGCTCGGTGCCGTCGATGTACGCCAGGCTCTTCGGATCGACGAAGACCTTCACGCCATGCGATTCGAAGACCGTATCTTCGGCACTGGCTTCGTCGACGTATTCCAGCTTGTAGGCCAGGCCGGAGCAGCCGGTCGTGCGCACGCCGAAACGCAGGCCCACGCCCTTGCCCCGGCGTTCGAGGTAACGGTTGATGTGCTTTGCGGCTTTTTCGGTCAGGGTCACAGCCATATCTGATTCTCCAGCTTCGGTGGGACCGCGATCAACCTGGTGCGCGTCGCTCGCTACGGTTTCTCGCGGTCCGTGAGGGTACGTGTTTTTTATGAAAACCCGCTTATGCGGCTTTTTCTTCGGCGCCGTGCTTCTGCTTGTAGTCGGCGACGGCCGCCTTGATGGCGTCTTCGGCCAGGATCGAGCAGTGGATCTTCACCGGCGGCAGCGCCAGTTCTTCGGCGATCTGCGTGTTCTTGATGGACAGGGCTTCGTCCAGCGACTTGCCCTTGACCCATTCGGTCACGAGCGAGCTCGATGCGATCGCCGAACCGCAGCCGTACGTCTTGAATTTCGCGTCTTCGATCACGCCGGCTTCGTTCACCTTGATCTGCAGCTTCATCACGTCGCCGCAGGCCGGTGCGCCGACCATGCCGGTGCCGACGTCGTCGGAATTCTTGTCGAACGAGCCGACGTTGCGCGGGTTTTCGTAGTGGTCCAGGACCTTGTCGGAATATGCCATGGTAGTGCTCCTTGGTGTTCTGTTCGGTGAATTAGTGGGCTGCCCACTGGATCGAGTTCAGGTCAATGCCATCCTTGTGCATTTCCCACAGCGGCGACAGTTCGCGCAGCTTGCCGACTTTTTCCTTCAGCAGCTTGATGGCGAAGTCGATGTCTTCCTCGGTCGTGAAGCGGCCGATGGTGAAGCGGATCGAGCTGTGCGCCAGCTCGTCGCTGCGGCCCAGGGCGCGCAGCACGTACGACGGTTCCAGCGACGCCGAGGTGCAGGCCGAACCCGACGACACGGCGATGTCCTTGACGGCCATGATCAGCGATTCGCCTTCGACGAAGTTGAACGACACGTTCAGGTTGTGCGGGACGCGGTGTTCCATGTCGCCGTTGATGTAGACCTCTTCGATCTCCAGCAGGCCCTTGGCCAGGCGGTCGCGCAGCGCCTTGATGCGCGCGAGTTCGGTGTCCATCTCTTCCTGCGCGATGCGGAACGCTTCGCCCATGCCGACGATCTGGTGCGGAGCCAGCGTGCCCGAACGCAGGCCGCGCTCGTGGCCGCCACCGTGCATCTGCGCTTCCAGGCGCACGCGCGGCTTGCGGCGCACGTACAGGGCGCCGATGCCTTTCGGACCGTAGGTCTTGTGCGCGCTGAAGCTCATCAGGTCGACCTTCAGCTCTTCCAGGTTGATCTCGACCTTGCCGGTGGCCTGCGCCGCGTCGCTGTGGAAGATGATGCCCTTCTTGCGGCACAGTTCGCCGATTTCCTTGATCGGCTGGACCACGCCGATCTCGTTATTCACGAGCATCACGGAGACGAGGATCGTGTCCGGACGCATCGCCGCTTCCAGCTGCTCCAGCGTGATCAGGCCATTGTCCTGCGGCTCCAGGTAAGTTGCCTCGAAGCCCTGGCGTTCCAGTTCGCGGACGGTGTCCAGCACGGCCTTGTGCTCGGTCTTCACCGTGATGATGTGCTTGCCCTTGGACTTGTAGAACTGCGCCGCGCCCTTGATCGCGAGGTTGTTCGATTCGGTCGCGCCCGAGGTCCAGATGATCTCGCGCGGATCGGCGCCGACGAGCGCTGCGACTTGCGCGCGCGCCTCTTCGACGGCCGCCTCGGCGCTCCAGCCGTAAGCGTGGCTGCGCGACGCCGGATTGCCGAACTGCTCGCGCAGGTACGGAATCATCTTGTCCGCCACGCGCGGATCGATCGGCGTCGTGGCCGAATAATCCATGTAGATCGGGAAATGCGGCGCAGTCACGAAGCTCTGCTCGATTTTTTTGTCCAAGGGCGCGTTCATCAGTTCACTCCAATATGCTTAGCTTCAGTATTGTCCGACGGCGCGTGGCGATGCATCACCACGACGTTCTGTTCTTTCTGCTTCTGCTGGTCGACGAGATCCTGCAAGGTCACCGAGTCGAGGAAATCGACCATCTTCGCGTTCAGCGTGGCCCACAGTTCGTGGGTCATGCAGCGGGTGCCGCTGGCGGCATCGGCGCCGTGACAGTTTTCCTTGCCGCCGCACTGGGTCGCATCGATCGGCTCGTCGACGGCGATGATGATGTCCGCGACGGTCACCTTGTCGGCGCTGCGCGCGAGGCTGTAGCCGCCGCCCGGGCCGCGCACCGACTCGACGATCTCGTGCCGGCGCAGCTTGCCGAACAATTGCTCCAGGTACGACAGCGAAATGGCCTGGCGCTGGCTGATGCCCGACAGCGTGACCGGACCATTGCCCTGGCGCAGGGCGAGGTCGATCATCGCGGTAACAGCAAAACGGCCTTTGGTGGTCAGACGCATCAGAACCCCGGTTGGTTTTCCAGACAGTGTTAAAATCTTGCTTCTCTTCAACCGCCCAGGCTCTCGTCTGCTTTCATCCGTCCCTCGGGACGTTGAGAAAAACCTGATTAGTTGATCGATTTAGTCAAGTATAGCGTATTTCGCCAGCCTTTGCTTGGCCCCCTCTTTTTTAGCCGCGGTGCAGCAAACGCCTCGACAATTCGGGGTCAGAGCCTGACCCTTCCCCACATATTTTTCTTGTAGGTGGACGGGGTTGCTGTTAGCTTCCGGTGAAAAAAGCTGGTGCATGCAT
>NZ_LMEW01000035.1:383059-554362 GCF_001426525.1 Massilia sp. Root133 | reverse complement strand
ACGGCAGGAAGAGGAACAGCACGAAGCCGCTGATACGGTGCAGGATCGACACGATGGCCGACGGCGGCTGCTTGTAGTTCATCGTGATGTCCGTAATGCTCACATTACGGATCGGCTGCCCTCTTTTTTGCGCGTTCTTCACGGCTTCGGACATTGGAACACCTCCCTTAAAGCGTTTATTTATATTGACACCCGGACTACGCCGATTTTGGTCTTCGACGCTTGCCCAAAATCAAGGCATTGTAATCGCTGCAAGCGATTCATGCAGCAGCATAGAGCCGCCGCAAAAACAATTCACGACAATTCGTTTTGGTAATGATGCTTCGTGGTCAGATACAGCCCGCGCCGCAACTCCACCGCCTTGTCTCCATAGGTGAACGACACCCGGTCCGCGCACAGCAGCGGCGTTCCTTCCGGCACTTTCAACGCCTGCGCCGTCGGTGCGTCGGCCGCCACGGCCCGGATCTTTTCGGACGCGCGGATCATGCGCGTGCCGAATTCCGACTCGAACAGTCCATACATCGGTCCCTTGTATTCCGCCAGGCGCTCCGCCGTCAGTCCCTTGAACAATTGCCCCGGCAGCCAGAGTTCTTCCAGGATAGTCGGCGCGCCGCCGTCGCTCATCAGCCGTTTGATATAGACGACCGCGTCGCCCGATTTCAGCTCGAGCAGGCGCGCCACCTCGGCCGGCGCACGGATGCGCTTGACCTCGAGGTAGTCGTGATCGAGATGCTGGGGGATGCCCTCGTCGGGCATCAGCTTGAGGAAACGGAAGTGGGCGCGCGCCTCGTTGTGGGTGGCGACGAACGTCCCTTTACCCTGGCGGCGCACGACGAGGTGCTCGGCGGCGAGCTCGTCGATGGCCTTGCGCACGGTGCCCTGGCTGACCTTGTAGCGGCCGGCCAGCTCGACTTCGCTGGGGATCAGCTCGCCCGGTTTCCATTCGCCGGACTGCAGGCTCTGCGTGATCAGCGCCTTGATCTGCTGGTAAAGTGGAGAGAATGTGGGGGAAGGCGCCACGCCGCCGACAGCGCTGCCGGCGCTCGTAGTCGTGGCGCCATTGCTGTTCGGATTGGACGGGGCTGGGTTCATAGACATCGATTTTTTCATAAATCCCATTGTCCGTCCAGTGGAGAAACCCTCGGATTATGTGTCTTATATAAGACATATGATATGAATTGACAGATGGAATCGTGCGGGCATACACTCGCGGTCGATCGAGCGTGGGCGCCCGCCTGTCGGCAATCGTCGCACGCCCGGCTTGCGGGTAGGCCTTTTGGTATGATTGCAGTTTTCCCAAACTGGCGTATCCTTCTGCGTCGCCCCGTTTTTCTTTCCCACTTTGGAGATTCATCATGGCTAAAACCCCTAAGCGCGTTGCCGTTACCGGCGCGGCCGGCCAGATCGGCTATTCCCTGCTGTTCCGCATCGCCAACGGCGACATGCTGGGCAAGGACCAGCCGGTCATTCTGCAGCTGCTCGAGATCGACAACGAAAAAGCACAGAAGGCGCTGAAAGGCGTCATGATGGAACTGGAAGACTGCGCATTCCCGCTGCTGGCCGGCATGACCGCCCACAGCGACCCGATGACCGCATTCAAGGATGCGGACGTCGCCCTGCTGGTCGGCGCCCGTCCGCGCGGCCCGGGCATGGAGCGTAAAGACCTGCTGGAAGCCAACGCCCAGATCTTCACGGTGCAGGGCAAGGCGCTGGACGCCGTCGCCTCGCGCGACGTGAAAGTCCTGGTGGTCGGCAACCCGGCCAACACCAACGCCCACATCGCGATGAAATCGGCCCCGAACCTGCCGGCCAAGAACTTCACCGCCATGCTGCGCCTGGACCACAACCGCGCCCTGTCGCAAGTCGCCGCCAAGACCGGCACGGCCGTCGGCGACATCGAGAAGATGGTCGTCTGGGGCAACCACTCGCCGACCATGTACGCCGACTACCGTTTCGCGACGGTCAACGGCAAGTCGGTCAAGGACCTGATCAACGACCAGGAATGGAACGCCAACACGTTCCTGCCGACCGTCGGCAAGCGCGGCGCCGCCATCATCGACGCGCGCGGCGCATCGTCGGCTGCTTCGGCCGCCAACGCCGCCATCGACCACGTGCGTGACTGGGTGCTGGGCACCAACGGCAAGTGGACCACGATGGGCGTGCCGTCGGACGGTTCGTACGGCATTCCGGAAGGCATCGTCTTCGGCTTCCCGGTGACCACCGAAAACGGCGAGTACAAGATCGTGCAAGGCCTGGAAATCGACGCGTTCTCGCAAGAGCGCATCAACCTGACGCTGAACGAACTGAACGAAGAGCGCGCAGGCGTCGCTCACCTGCTGGGCCAGTAATTCCACAACGGCGGCGCGCATCGACGCGCCGCCGTTTTTTTCGGAACCACCATGCATCCTTCCGAGGTTTTATTCCAGGGCCAACGCCAGCCGCTGCTGCTCCCTGCCTGCGACCACTATGCCGGCAGCGAGAAGCTGATGCGCAAATCGATGGCCTTGCAACAAGAGCTTGGTCCCATTTTCGACATCACCTTCGACTGCGAAGACGGCGCCAGCGCCGGTAGCGAGCGCGCCCACGCCGAGCTCGTCGCAGCGCTCATCAACAGCGACGACAACCGCTACAACCGCATCGGCGCCCGCCTGCACGACGTCGGGAGTCCCCACTTCGCGCAGGACGTCGAGATCATCGTCGGCGCCGCCGGCAAGCGCCTCGCCTACGTCGTGCTGCCCAAGCCGAACAGCCTGGAAGACGTGGTGCGCGCGCAAGATCTCGTCAACCAGGCCGCTGCACGCGCCGGCCGCGACTTCCTGCCGCTGCACGTCCTGATCGAAACGCACGGCGCCCTGCACGACGTGTACGCGATCGCCGCCCTGCCCCAGGTCGAAAGCCTGTCGTTCGGCATCATGGACTTCGTCTCGGCCCACTATGGCGCGGTACCGGCCGCCGCGATGCGTACGCCGGGTCAATTTACCCATCCCCTCGTCGTCCGCGCGAAGCTGGAGATGGTTGCGGCATGTCATGCGCATGACAAAGTCCCTTCGCATAATGTGACGACCGAGATCAAGGACAGCGCCGTGGTCGCCAACGACGCCCAGCGCGCCGCCGCCGAATTCGGCTTTACGCGCATGTGGAGCATCCACCCCGACCAGATCAAGCCGATCGTCAAGGCATTCACGCCGCGCCTCGCGGAGGTGAACGACGCGACGAGCATCCTGACGGCGGCCATGGCGAAGGACTGGGGTCCGATTGCCCACGGTGGCCGCTTGCACGACCGCGCCAGCTACCGATATTATTGGACGGTGTTGCAGCGCGCGAAGCTGGCCGGCCTTGCGCTGCCGGATGCCGCGGCGGCACTCGTCAATCAACCGGAATCCATCTGATGGCCATCACTCTGAATCAAATCGCAGCCGCCTGTGCCTTTGCGCTCGCGGCCGCCGGTCTTTGCGCAACGGCGACTGCCGCCGAAACCCATCCCAAAGCGACCAAAGTCCTGAAACAAAAGGCAAAATCCTCCAAGCATAAAAAGGCGAAAAAAGAGGACACTAAGCAAGAAGTCGTCGACAACGAGCCCGAACCGGACGTTACCGACACGACGATGGCCGAATACTCTTGCGAGTTGAACAACAAGGTCACCATCTACCGCAACCTGATGGACGACAGCCACATCGCGCTGCGCTGGAAGAACCACCTGCGCCGCATGGACAAGGTGGGCACGACCACGGGCGCGCAGCGCTACGAGAACGCGAAACTGGGCCTGGTCTGGATCGGCATCCCGTCGAAGGGCATCCTGCTCGATTCGAAGCAGAGCCGCCAGCTGGCCAACGAATGCAAGGACGCGGAGCAGGCCAAGCCGCCGGTCGTGGCCTCGGCACCGGCCGAACCGAAAAGCTGATTGATTGCAGGTAACAACAACATCCCCACAAAGGAGAAGTTAATGTCTCAGAACACGTTGAATACGCTGAAGGAATTCCCGCTCGCGGGCGGACAGACCGGCCAGTTCCACTCGCTGCCGGCCCTGGCCGAATCGCTGGGCGTGAACCTGTCACGCCTGCCGGTGTCGATCCGTATCGTCCTCGAATCCGTGCTGCGCAACTGCGACGGCAAGAAGGTGACCGAAGAGCACGTCCGCCAGCTGGCGAACTGGAGCCCGACCGCCGCCCGCACCGAAGAGATCCCGTTCGTCGTCGCCCGCGTCGTCCTGCAGGACTTCACCGGCGTGCCGCTGCTGGCCGACCTGGCCGCGATGCGCAACGTGGCCGCCAAGACCGGCGCCGATCCGAAGAAGATCGAGCCGCTCGTCCCGGTGGACCTGGTCGTCGACCACTCGGTCACCATCGACCACTTCCGTACCCCGGACGCGCTCGACCTGAACATGAAGATCGAGTTCCAGCGCAATAACGAGCGCTACCAGTTCATGAAGTGGGGCATGCAGGCGTTCGACACGTTCGGCGTCGTGCCGCCGGGCTTCGGCATCGTCCACCAGGTCAACCTGGAATACCTCGCCCGCGGCGTGATGAAGAACGGTTCGATGTACTACCCGGACACCCTGGTCGGCACGGACTCGCACACCACCATGATCAACGGCGTCGGCGTCGTGGGCTGGGGTGTGGGCGGCATCGAGGCGGAAGCCGGCATGCTGGGCCAGCCGGTCTACTTCCTGACCCCGGACGTCATCGGCGTCAACCTGACGGGCACGCTGCGCGAAGGCTGCACCGCGACCGACCTGGTGCTGACCATCACCGAGATGCTGCGTAAAGAGAAGGTCGTCGGCAAGTTCGTGGAATTCTTCGGCGAAGGCACGGCCTCGCTGTCGACCACTGACCGCGCCACCATCGGCAACATGGCACCGGAATACGGCGCGACGATGGGCTTCTTCCCGGTCGACGACAAGACCGTCGACTACTTCCGCGGCACCGGCCGCACGGAAGAAGAGCTGGCCGCCTTCGAAAACTACTTCAAGGCCCAGCAACTGTTCGGCATCCCGAAGGACGGCGAGATCGACTACACCCGCGTGCTGCACCTGGACCTGTCGACCGTCACCCCGTCGCTCGCCGGTCCGAAGCGTCCGCAGGACCGCATCGAACTGGGCAACGTGAAGCACAACTTCACCGAGCTGTTCTCCAAGCCGACGAGCGAAAACGGCTTCAACAAGTCGCCGGAAGACCTGTCGAAGGTCTACGAGACGACCAACGGCGTGCGCGTGAAGAACGGCGACGTGCTGATCGCCGCGATCACGTCGTGCACCAACACGTCGAACCCGAGCGTGATGCTGGCCGCGGGCCTGCTGGCCAAGAAGGCCGTCGAGAAGGGCCTGACCGTCGCGCCGCACATCAAGTCGTCGCTGGCCCCGGGCTCGCGCGTCGTCACCAACTACCTGAAAGCGGCCGGCCTGCTGCCGTACCTGACGCAACTGGGCTTCGGCCTGACCGCCTACGGCTGCACCACCTGCATCGGCAACGCCGGCGACCTGACCCCGGAACTGAACGCCGCGATCACGTCGAACGACATCATCGCCGCCGCCGTCCTGTCGGGCAACCGCAACTTCGAAGCGCGCATCCACCCGAACATCCGCTCCAACTTCCTGGCCTCGCCGCCGCTGGTCGTCGCCTATGCGATCGCCGGCAACGTCATGCGCGACCTGATGACGGAACCGGTCGGCAAGGGTGCGGACGGCGTCGACGTCTACCTGGGCGACATCTGGCCGACCTCGCAGGAAATCCACGACCTGATGAAGCTCGCGATGAACTCGGAGGTCTTCAAGGCCAACTACGCGGACGTCAAGGGCAACCCGGGCGCGCTGTGGGAAGCCGTGTCGTCGGTGTCGGGCCAGGTCTACGACTGGCCGGAGTCGACCTACATCGCCGAGCCGCCGTTCTTCGGCGACTTCGAGATGACCCCGAAAGCGGCCGCCGCCGGCATCGCCAATGCGCGCGCGCTGGGCGTGTTCGGCGACTCGATCACCACCGACCACATCTCCCCGGCCGGTTCGATCAAGGAAGACGGTCCGGCCGGTAAATGGCTGAAGGACCACGGCGTCATCAAGGCCGACTTCAACTCGTACGGCTCGCGCCGCGGCAACCACGAGATCATGATGCGCGGTACGTTCGCGAACGTGCGCATCAAGAACAGGATGATCCCGCCGAAGGCCGACGGTTCCGCGGTCGAAGGCGGCATCACGATCCACCAACCGAGCGGCGAACAGCTGTCGATCTACGACGCGGCCATGAAGTACATCGCGGAAGGCACCCCGACGATGATCTTCGCGGGCGAGGAATACGGCACCGGCTCGTCGCGCGACTGGGCAGCCAAAGGCACCCAGCTGCTGGGCGTGAAGGCCGTGATCGCCCGTTCGTTCGAGCGCATCCACCGTTCGAACCTGGTCGGCATGGGCGTGCTGCCGCTGCAATTCCTGGGCGACGACAGCGTCGACACCCTGGGCATCACCGGCAACGAGACCTATGACCTGAAGGGCCTGGAAGGCGAGATCCGTCCGCAGATGCAGGCGACCCTCGTGATCCACCGCGCCGACGGCTCGACGAAAGAGACCTCGGTCCTGCTGCGCATCGATACGCCGATCGAAGTGGATTACTACAAGCATGGCGGCATCCTGCCGTTCGTGCTGCGTCAGCTTCTCGCTGCCTAAGCCTAGGGGTCATCGCAGGGGTCAGAGCCCGGTGTTTCTTTTAGGGCTCTGACCCCGGTGCTAAGTGGCACCGCGTCAGAACACCGGGGTCAGACCCCAACCATCAACACCGGGGTCTGACCCCTATGTCTCCGCCCACATCCTCAACAGGTTGTGATAATGCCCCGTCAGCGCCACCATCTCCGCGCCATCGCCATGCTTCGCGCGCAAGGCCTGGATGTTGGTGTCCAGCTCCAGCAGCATCGCCCGTTTCCAGTCGTCGCGCACCATGCTCTGCACCCACAGGAACGACGCCACGCGCTCGCCGCGCGTCACCGGCTTCACCTCGTGCACGCTGGACGATGGATAGACGATCGCATCGCCCGCCGGCAGCTTCACCTCGTGCGTGCCGTACGTGTCGACGACCGTCAGCTCGCCGCCCTCGTAGTCGTCCGGATCGCTCAGGAACACGGTGCACGACACGTCCGAGCGGACGGGCGACCCGCCCCGCTGCGCGCGGATGGCGCCGTCGATGTGCAGGCCGTAGTGCTCGCCGCCCGCATAGCTGTTGAAGAACGGCGGCAGGATGCGCAACGGCAGCACCGCCGAGAAAAACAGCGGGTTCGCCATCAGCGCGGCGCTCACGATCTGGCCCAGCTCCAGCGCGAGCGGCGAACCCTCCGCCAGCTGGCGGTTGCGCTTGACCTGCGCGCCCTGGCTCCCGACGCTCGCGCGGCCGTCGATCCAGTCCGTCGCATCCAGGCGCGCGCGCATGGCCTTCACCTGGTCCTCGGTCAGCACGCCTGGAATATGGAGCATCATGACTAGAACTTGACGTTGGCCGACAGGGTGGCCGAGCGGCCCGGACCCACGCCCGCGTAGTGCGGCGACGAGACCTTGTCGAAGTACAGCTTGTCGGTCAGGTTCTGCACGTTCAGCTGCAGGCTGACGTCCTTGTTCAGCGCATAGCTGGCCATCGCGTCGAAGCGGGTATAGCCCGGCGCCCACTTGTTGTTGTTGACGTTCGCGTACACCATGGACATCGAGTTCAGGCCCATGCCGAACGTCAGCGCCTTCGTGACCGCATACGTCGTCCACAGCGAGGCCGAGTGCTTCGGCGTCGTCGGGAAGCGGTTGCCGCTGTACGGCGAGGCCACGTACACGGGTTGCGCGGTCGTGCCGACGTTCAGGTAGCCGTTGTCCGCGATTTCCGCGTCCAGGTACGTGTAGCCGCCGAACACGCTCCACTGCGACGACAGCTTGCCCGAGAAGCCCAGCTCGACGCCCCTGATCTCCTTGCGGCCGACGTTCTGCGTCGTGCCGTCCGGCGCCGTCACGCGGGCATTGTTCATCGTGCTCTTGAAGACGGCCGCCGTCAGCGACAGGCGCCCGCCCGGCATCACGTCCCACTTGGTGCCCAGCTCGAAGTTCTTGCTGCGCTGGGGCTGCAGGTTCTGCACGGCCACCGTCAGCGCGTCCAGGCCGTCGCCGCCGTCATTGCCCGGCGGGGTCGCCGACGTCGCGTACGCCAGGTAGATGCTGCCGTTCGACGCCGGCTTGTAGACGAGGCCCGTCTGCCAGCTCCAGAAGGTGCTGTCGACGTGCGCCGCCACGGCCGCCGTCGACGACGTCGCCAGCGTGTTCAGCGTGGTCTGGAAGTCGTCGTAGCGCGCGCCCAGATTCACTTGCCACTGCGGGTTGAGTTCGATCGTGTCGAACGCGTAGGCCGCCTTCGTCTTCGTGTTCACGTGCGTCAGCGCGCCCGACAAGGCGCGGGTATAGACCCATGGATCGTACGGATTCGGGTCGACGAGCGTCGTGCAGTTGTACAGCGTGGCGGCGCCCGACGTCGGACAGGTGAACGTGCCCGTCAGCGGGTTGTTCGTGCCCGGCGTGAAGACGTAGGCGGCGCGGTCGGTCGTCTCGCGGTCGAACTCGATGCCCGCGTTGTACGCATGCTTGATGGCGGCCGTGTCGAACTTGCCCGAGATGCTCGACACGTTCGACGCCGTGCGGGTCTCCGTCGCGCGGGTGTTGGCGCGGCGCCAGACGGTGCCGTACAGGACCGTGTTGCCCTTCGAATCGTCCGGCTGGGTCCATACGTAGTCGTTGTTCGACTTGCCGTAGCGCGTGACGTTGCGCAGCGTGATGCCGTTGGCCAGTTCGTGGCGCAGGTCGATCGTCGCGATGTCGCTCTTCGTGTCGCGGAAGTCGCGGTTGGCGAGGCCGTAGAACGTCGAACGGTCGACGTTGAACGGGGTGCCGTTGCCGTTCTTCGACACGTTGGTGCCGGTCGTGACCGGGTTGTTGAACGGGATGCCCGTGTCCGGAATCTCGTGCGAGGTCAGGTGGTAGACGCTGACGATGGCGCGCGTGGGACCGGTCAGGCCGAACGTCACGGTCGGCGCCACGCCGTAGCGGTTGCCGCCGACGACGTCGCGGCCCGGCACATCGTTCTCGTGCGCCATCACGTTCAGGCGGAACGCGCTGTTGCTGCCGATGTTGCGGTTGAAGTCGCCCGTGACGCGGCGGTATTTGTCCGTGCCGAGGCCGATGCTGGCATGGTTGAAGTCATACGACTGCGCCGTCTTCGTGATCAGGTTGACGCCGCCGCCGGCCGACGAACGGCCGCCCAGCGCCGAGTTCGGGCCCTTCACGACTTCGACCTGGTCCACGGCGAAGATCTCGCGCGACTGCGAACCGGCGTCGCGGATGCCGTCGATGTACGTGTCCGTCTGGGCGTTGTAGCCGCGGATGAACATGTTGTCGCCGACCGGGTTGCCGCCTTCGGCCGCGCCGATGGTGATGCCGGGTACGGTGCGCAGCGCATCCGTCAGCGACGTGGCGCCCGTTTGCGCGATGACCTCGGCCGGCACGATCGTGACGGATTTCGGCGTGTCGAGCAGCGGTGCGGTGAATTTGGTGTTGGCCGACGTGGGCTGCTGGTTGGCGCCCGTCACCTGGACGCTCGGGATCGTCGGATCCGGGGTGACGTCCGGACCGGCATGGGCAACGGCGGGCAGCGCCAGCGACGCGAGCATGGCCAGTGCCGGGGTCGGCAACGTGCGGGCATGCTTGCGGCTGGTGATGAAGGAATTCCGGGTGTTGTTTTTGTTGGTCGTCATGGTGTGGGGGATTGCGCCCTGCCGGGCGTCTCGCTGCGCCGTAGTTAGCAGGAACATGAATGAGAACGATTCGCATTATGATTCTGATTAGTACTTTTAGCAAGCGCGAAGACCAATAAATACGGGGGTGAGGCAGGAATGCGACGCCGGCAATCTTGCCGTCGTGTTACTGGGGTGTGGGCGAATCAACTACAATGTCGGGGATAAGGGTTTATCATGACCCGAGATGTCAACCAAGAATACGAATCACCTTACTGAAGAGACTCCTCAAGCGTATGCGTCGCCCTTCCAAAGACTCACCCAAACTTTCGGCAGAAAGCCAGCGTCTCATCAGCATCAGCAACGCCATCGTGCAGGCCGCCAGCCGCGTTGAAGAACGGACCTGGGAACGCAACCTCGACACGCAGCTGCAGAAGCTGCTCAAGACGAACCACCAGGACAGCATCGACGCCGCCCTCAACGTCCTGTTCAAGGGCGACCTCGCGGTCTACGACGTGCTGATGGACGGCGTCGAGGCGGTCAGCGAGTCCTCGACGATGACCGAGCAGGCCAAGGACGGTACCGAGGCCACGTGGCAGGTGCTGCTCGTGGCTGCGCCGATCCTGGCCTGGACCCGTTTCTCGATCGCGTCCGGCACGATCCCCGGCGACATCCTGACCACGCTGACGGCGCACTTCTCCGCGCACCTGCTGGCCGACAACACGAAGGTGGCCATCGCGCCGACCTTGTACTCGATCGACCAGCTGCCGCGCACCCATGCCGAGACCTATTCCCTGACGCACAAGCTCGCCGCCGCCGCCCACAAGGGCTCGACGGTGAAGCCGGCCGCGCCCGGCCCGGACACGTCGCAATTCCTGGCCGACACGCGCTACCTGCTCGCGGCCGTCGTGGCCCCGGTGGGCGCCCCGCTGTTCCGCTGGCAGGAACCGCAGCACCACATCAACTTCGAAGCCGAGCGCGAGAACTGCCTCGAGCAATGGCGCGCCCAGGCCGGTCCGAACATCGCGCGCCTGCTGCCGGGCTGCGGCGTCGAGCTGCTGCTGCCGGAAGCGTATTACGTCGCGTGCCGCGAGGCCGATAAACTGATCCGGCCGGTATCGATCCGCGCCGCCGTCCACTACCTGACCAACACGCTGGGAGTCGAACCGAACGACCTGCGCGCGGTCGTGGCCGGCTTCGGTGACGAAGTCAACGACAGCCAGGTCGACGAATACCGCGTCGGCTTCACCTTGCGCCAGTCGCCGGACGTCGTCTACGGCATCGTCTGGCCCCTGTACGGCCAGGAAGACGAGGAGGGCACGCCGATGGAAGGCCCGGCCGGCGGCGGCGACCGCCCGCTCGCGCCGCTGGACGAGATCGTCAAGCACCTGAACGAGGTCGGCATCACGCACGTCAAGCGCATCGGCGAACGCTATGTCGCGGAGTATTGCGACGACTGCGGCGCACCGCTGTTCGCCGACCCGAGCGGCGAACTCGTCCATGCCGAAATGCCGGAAGACACGCCGGCGGGGAACGAGCACTTCCACTAACGCGCGGCATCGCCTCAACCACAAGACCCGGCCCCGTGCCGGGTTTTGTTTTTGAAAACCGGGGTCAGAGCCCTTTTTTTGGCAAGATCCATAAGGCAAACTTGTTGAGCCTCGAGGAAATTGATTAAAACCGGGCTCTGACCCCGGTTCTTGGCACGCAGGGACAGGACGCGAGCCGCCAGGCCCACGCCGTGCTGCAGGACTTGAACGCGCGCCTGACGGCCGGGTTCACGCCGGACGAGCTGGACGTCGTCGCGCGCTGGCTCGCGCAGGTCGCCGAACTCGAGCGCGACCTGCCGGGCGGCTGAAAGTCACGCGCGCGACCGCACCGCCGTCGAGTATTCGACGTCGCCCGGCACCACCGACAGGTCGACCCATCCCTGGCGCCCGGCCTCTTCCAGGTCGCGCTCGATCGGCTCCAGCGTCGCCGGGGCGCCGTCGGGAAAGCCGAGCACGCCGCACGCGCAGTTGCGGCCGCGCGCCTTGGCCTGGTACAAGGCCATGTCCGCGAGGTTGACGACCTGTTCCCAGGTCAGCGCCGTACCGCCGAGCGCCACTGGAACCGGCGCGAACCCGACGGATACGCTGACCGGAACGCGCGTCCCCCGGTGCTCGGCGGCTTGCGACGAGATGCCGTGCAGGATGCGCAGCGCCACCTCGTCCAGGCCGTCGCGCGCGACCGACGGCACGAACACGAGAAATTCCTCGCCGCCCCAGCGCACGATCATGTCGGTCTCGCGGAGTGCCAGGCGCAGGTTGTGCGCAACGGTCTTCAGGACGGCGTCGCCGGCCGCATGGCCCAGCGCGTCGTTGATGTCCTTGAACCGGTCGACGTCCAGCAGGAACAGGGCACCCACGGTCCCGTCGCCGCCCGCGCGCCGCTCGGTGCCGGTCCGGCCCATGAATTCCTGGAAGTGGCGGCGGTTGTACAGCAGCGTGAGCGGATCGAGCGCGCCCTGCCGCTTCAATTGCTGGTTCTTCTCTTCCAGCTCGGCGTTGGCGCGGCGCACTTTCCGGTACAGCAGGCCGACGACCACCGACGCCAGCCCGAAGACGATGGCGAGCATCCACCAGATGCGTTGATGCAGGCGGCGGTTGTCCAGCTCCGCCTTCGTGGCCCGGTTCTCCTGGCGCAGGGCGTCGATCCGGCGCTGCTTGTTCTCGGCCTCGTACTTCTGCTGCAGCTCCATCAGCGCCTTCTGGCGCTGCTCGTCGAAGATCTCGCTCGACAGCTTGCGCTCGCGGTTGTACGCGTCGACGGCGCCCTTGTAGTCGCCGGCATGCTCCAGCGCGTAGCCATACTCGCGCAGCACCGCCAGCAGTTCGGGCTTGTCGCCCTGTTTTTCATAGGTCGCGAGGCCGGCTTCGACCTGCCGCTTGCCGTCGGCCAGGTGGCCTTGCCCGAGCAGCGCCTGGCCCAGGTTGACGCGGGCCGTGGCGACGTCGTTGTTGCTCCTGGCGTCGAGGGCGGCCTCCAGCGCCTGCGCGGCATAGGTCTGGGCCTCGCGGAACCGGCCCTCCTTCAGGTAGCAATCCGACAGGTTGACGAGCGTGGTCGCCACCATCTGGCGGGCGCCGATGCTGCGTTCGAGGGCGAGTTCCTCGAACAGGGCATGCCGGGCCCGCGCGAACGCTTTCTGCTCGACGGCCAGCGCGAACTCGTCGGCCAGCGCCGTCGCGATATAGCCCGGGGAGGCCATCTGCCTGGCCACGGCCAGCGCTTCCCGTTGCGCCTTCCATCCCTTGTCGAAATCGCCCGTGTTCAAATACAGCTGCACCAGCGTGTGCAGCGCACTGGCCAGCGGGGCGGCGTCGTCCTTGACGTGGCGTGCCATGTCGACGGCGGCATGCAGTTTTGCCAGCGCCTCCGGATAATTGCCCTCCTCCTGGAACGATTGCCCGGCGGCGATCGTCGCCAGCACCTTGGTCGGGACGTCGTCCGTCGCCAGGGCGACCCGTTCCGCCTCGAACGCCGTGGCGTGCGACGCGGCCAGTTCTTCCCGCAAATAGAGCGTGTTGGCGCGCCCGATCAGGCCTTTCGCCAGGGCGACGTTGTCATGGTTGCGCCGGCCATACGTGACGAGCTGGTCGGCCAGGGTCAGCGCATGCGTCAGGTCGCCGATGCCGCGCTCGGCGGTGCTGTAGTGGTACAGGAAGTCCGTCCGCAGCGCCGCGGGGGCGGTGGCCATTTCCCATTCCATCGCGCGCAGCCGGCGCGACGCTTCGTCCGGCACGAAGCGGGCCATGGCGCCGATGTCGCGCAGGCGGCGTGCCTGTGCCTCGTCGCCATGGGCCACGAGCGGGCACAGCAAGACCGCGGCGACGCACACTGCGCGCATGCTGGATGATGACAGTACGGAAAAGGCCATTGCACTCCTCGGGCTGGGCCGAAGGACGGTCGGCCGCTTGCCGGCGCATTATGCCTGCTGTCATCTAGAAGGTTCAACTCAACCTTGTCTTCGCCATGCGCCGCGGGTTGCAACCGTCAGCGCTCGGCCAATGTCGCCAGATACCCGTGGATCTGCGACACGGCCGCCGCCCCCTCGCCCGCCGCCGCGGCCACGCGCTTGGTCGAGCCGGCCCGCAGGTCGCCCACGGCAAACACGCCGTCGACGCTCGTCTCCAGCGAGCGGGCGCCGTGTTCCGGGCGCGTGTCGGCGCCCGTCAGCACGAAGCCCTTGTCGTCCAGTTCGACGCCGCATTCGTGCAGCCAGTCGCTGTTCGGATCGGCGCCGATGAACAGGAACAGCCGGCGCACGGCGAACGACCGCTCGTCGTCGCCGTCGATGCTGCGGCAGCGCACGCCCGTCAGGCCGTTGTCGTCGCCTTCCAGGGCGGCGATCTCGCGCCGCGTGTGCACATGGATGTTGGGCGTGGCCGCGATGCGCTCGATCAGGTAGCTCGACATCGTCGCCTCCAGCCCCCGGCGTACCAGCATGTGCACCTCGGACGCATGCGCCGCGAGGAAGACCGCGGCCTGCCCGGCCGAATTGCCCCCGCCCACGAGCATGACGGCTTCGTTGCGGCACAGCCGCGCTTCCACGGGCGACGCCCAGTAGTACACGCCGCGGCCTTCGAACTGCGCCAGGTTGGGCAGGTCCGGCTTGCGGTAGCGCGCGCCCGACGCCAGCACGACGGCCTTGGCCTGCAGACAGGTGCCGTCATCCATTTCCACCTTCAGCGGCCGCTCGTGGCACAGCAGGCGCGTGGCCGGCGCGGGGATCGCGACCTCGGCGCCGAATTTCACGGCCTGCACGTACGAGCGGCCCGCGAGCGCGCGGCCGGAGATCCCGGTCGGGAAGCCGAGGAAGTTCTCGATGCGGGCGCTGGCGCCGGCCTGGCCGCCATAGGAACGCTGGTCCAGCACCATCACGCGCAGGCCCTCGGAAGCGGCGTACACGGCCGTCGCGAGGCCGGACGGACCGGCGCCCACGACCAGCACATCGAACACCGTCCCGCGCTCGATGCGGGGCAAGGTGCCGAGACAGCGGCCGACCTCGGCCAGGGTCGGGTTCTTCAGCACGAAGCCGTCCGGCAACGCGACGAGCGGCCAGTCGGACTCGTTGCGCCAGTGCTCGCGGACGAGCTGGGCCGCTTCCGGGTCCGTGGCCGGGTCGCGCCGCGTGTACGGGTAGGCATTGCGCGACAGGAAATTCTCGAGCTCGAACAGCCCTGCGTGCGCGTTCGGCCCGATCAGGATGGGGCCGCCCGGCTTGTTGTTGATGAGCTGCACGCGGCGCAGGATGAACGCGCGCATCAGGCGCTCGCCCAGTTCGGCCTCGGCCACGATCACGGCGCGCAGGCATTCCGCGTCGAGCACGAGGGCTTCCAGCTGGCCCACCGCGAAGCCGTCCGCGAGCGGCGGCCGGCCCGAGAGCTGGGCCACTTCGCCGCTGAACTGGCCGGGTCCGTATTCGACGACCTCGACCCGGTTGCCGAGCGCGTCCGTCCGGCTGCACGACAACCGCCCCGCCAGCACGACGACCATGCCCGGCGAATCCACGCAGGCACGGAACACGGTGGCCCCGTCCGGCCACGTGCGGCACGTGCCGAAGCGGCGCAGGCGCTGGATGTCGTCCGCGCCCAGGACGGGATAGATCTGGTGGCCGCGCGTGGCCAGGTCGATGGCGGCGCGCGCCTCGGAATCGGGCGCGAGGCTGGCGGAGATGAGTTCGGGATCGTGTTCGGACATGGTCGGCGCCTTGTGGTGGGGTACGCCGGCATGCTAGCGCACTTCGGGCGCGAAGTGGACTGGATAAATGTAGGGGTATCAGTCGCGCGAAGGCACCCGCGTGAAACGCCGTTTCAGCCGCAGGAACGGCGTTTCGAACGTCCGGTACAGCACGGAGGCCACGGCCACCGTCGCGGCAAAGGCGAGCAGCATGCCGACGTCGTCGCCGAGGCCGGCCAGCCACGGTTTGCATTTGTCATAGACGAGCCAGAAGAAAAAGATATGGGTCAGGTAGAGGCCGTATGAAATGCGTCCGAGGTAGACCAGGGGCGCGGGCAGGAACCGCTGCGGCGTGCCGAGCGTCGCGACCAGCATGAGCGCGGCGCCGGCCAGCACGAGGCCCCAGCCCGCCAGGCTTTCCGTCACGGTCGACTGGGGATAATCGGCCTTGATCCCGCACCCGGCCGACGCGACCAGCCAGGCGGCGATGGCGGCGCTCCACAGGCCGGCCCGCGCGGCGATATGCCAGTCGGGCCGGCGGCCGCGCAAGGCCAGCGCCAGCAACATGCCGCCCGCGAAGAACTGGAAGTGCACGAAGCTGTTGGTCCATTGGCCGCTGAAGCCGGGCGGCGTGGTGAATCCGCGCGCATACCAGACGATCACGCCGTACGACACGGCGAGCACGGCGACATTGACCGCCACGAGCGCGCGGCGTCCGAGCGAGGCGAGGAACGGGATGACGATGTAGAACTGCTCCTCGACCGACAGGCTCCACATCGGATTGACGGGATACTCGATCCAGCCGTTGAACGTGATGTACCAGTTCCCGGCAAACAGCGTGAAGAACAGCCATTTGGCGGGCGAGTCCGCGCCGGCGCCGGGCAAGACCAGGTTGAGCAGGACGAGCCCGAAAAAGACCAGGAAATACAGGGGCCAGATCCGCAATATGCGTCTGACATAAAAGGCGCGCACGTCGATGGTGCCGGTCGCGCTCCGTTCCCGCTCCAGCAATTCGGTGATCAGGAAGGCGCTCAGGAAAAAGAACACCGGCACGCCATACACGCCGATCTGCGCGAACGCATGGAACCACGGATGCCGCGCCTGGTCGATGGGCGCCAGGTCGGTGCGGTGCGTCATGAAGACGAACAGGAACGCGATGAAGCGCAGCACGTCCAGTTCGGGGCGGTAATACCGGGCCGCTGCCTGCCGCGCGTCCGGCGCCACCGGCAAGTCCATCGTCGTACGGGCGTCCCGCATCGTGTCCCCATCGCAAAGTGATCGATGCGGCCGATTCTCGCCGGGTCCGGCCTGTAGTCGCTAAAAAAAACGTCTCAAAAACTACAAAAAACGGCAGTATCGGGCGGATTACCGAACCGGCAGCGCCGCGATCACGCGTTTGGCGAACTCGGCCGGATTGCCCGCATGCCAGCGCCACACGATCACGAGATCATGCTCGGGCGACACCACGATGTCGTTGCTGCCGGCGCCCAGCGCCGCGAACGCCGTCGGCGGCAGCCCAGGCAGGTTCTTGCCCGTCGTGTTCAGCCACCACAGATAGCCGTAGTCGGGCCCGTGCGCGCTGGGCGTCAGTGCCGCCTTCACATAGTCCTTGGGCACGATCTGGCGACCGTTCCAATTGCCCTGGCGCAGCCACAAATAGCCGAAGCGCGCCATGTCCCACGAATCGATCCACATGCCGCCGCCCCAGCGCGTGCCGCCGCTGACGGAGGCCACGAGCTTGCCGTTCATGTCAACGTAGCTGTTGGTGTACGGCACCCACTTCCATTGGTGCGACGCGCCGATGGGGTCCATGACCTCGTCCTGGAACACGTCCGGGACGGGCCTGCCGAACACGCGCAGCAGCGACAGCGCGAAGCGGTTGATGCGCACGTCGTTGTATTCGTAGAACTTACCCGGATCCTGGAATGTGCGCGGCTTGCGCTCGCCCGCACCGAACGCGTCGTGGCCGACAAAGTCCGCGTTCTTGCCCCACATGCTGCCTTCCCACTCGGATTCCTGCTGCAGGTGGTGCTTCCATGTGACGCGGGCATTGTGCGGCGAGTCGTAGCCGCCATCCTTCACGGTCGCGGCGACGGGCTGGTCGAGGTCCGCGATCCGGCCGTCGCGCAGGGCGACGCCGGCGGCCGTCGACAGCATGCTCTTCGCGACGGAATACGTCGGGTCGACGAAGTGCGTGTCGCCGAATTCCGCCACGACATAGCCTTTGTAGATGACGACGCCATTCGTCGGTGCGCGTTTCGACGGCAGCGAACCGAGCGGCTCGCCGAACGTCTGTCGCTGGTCGGAAAAGTCGCGGGCCCGCTCGGTCTCGTGCGCCTGCGCGTACGCGACGGCGTCGCGCAGCCTGGCGGCGTCGATGCCCAGCTGGCCCGGCGTCTTGTGGGCCCACGCGCCGGCCGGCGGAAAGTACGACGGCTCCGCTTTGGGCTTCGGCAGCGTGGCGGCCGCCGTGGAAGCACCGGCCAGCGCTGTCGCGGACAAGGCCAGCGCGAGGAGCGCGCGCCGCCTCACGGCTTATCCTGCCACTGCGCGTACGGCATCCGGATCAGGCTGGAGTTGTAATAGCGCTTCTCGCCCGTGACTTCCTGGCCGATCCAGTCCGGCTTCTCGAACGCTTCATCCTCGGCATCGAGCTCGATCTCCGCGACGACGAGCCCGGCATTCAGGCCGAGGAATTCGTCCACTTCCCACGTGTGGCCCGCATGCTCGATGCGGTGGCGGATCTTTTCCACCTGCGGCTGCTCGCACAGGCCGTCGAGCAGCTCCGTCGCGTCCGCCACGGGGATCTCGTATTCCCACTCGCCGCGCGACGCGCCCGTGCTTTTTCCCTTGATGGTGATGACCGCCCGCTCGCCCTCGATGCGCACGCGCACGGTCCGGACGGCGTCGGCCACGAGGTAGCCCTGGCGCATGCGCGTCGGGATGCCCTGCCCGCGCCAGCCTTCATTCGCCAGCAGGAACTTGCGTTCGATCTCGACACCCATGTCAGTCGTCCAGCGATTGCAGGATCGGCTGCAGCATCGCGGCACCCAACGCGGCGCTGCGCGCGCCGTTCCAGCCGACGTACGGGTCCGGGAGGTTGGCGTTGTCCTTGAACGGCATCTCCAGGGTCAGCGACAGGCATTTGAACGTGTGGCCGATGTACTTCGAGGCCAGGGTCAGCAGTTCTTCGTTGTACTTGCTCGCGGCATAGCCGTAGACATTCTGGAAGTCGGGGCTGGCGGCCATGTAGCGCTCGATGAACGCATTCTGGGCGGCCAGGCGCTCCGGCGTGAAATCTTCCAGCATCTCGCTGCCGGCCACGAAGTTGTACGGCAGCGCCTCGTCGCCGTGGATGTCGAAGAACATGTCGACGCCCGTCTCGTGGATCTTGTTCTTCACGCACAGCACTTCCGGGCTGCGCTCGGGCGACGGCGTCATCCACTCGCGATTCAGGTTGGCGCCGGCCGCATTCGTGCGCAGGTTACCGCGGACGGAACCGTCCGGATTCATGTTCGGCACGATGTAGAACACGGCGCGCTGCAGCAGCTTGCGCGAGATCGGGTTCGAATTGTCGAGCAGCGCATCCATCATGCCCTCGACGAACCACTCGGCCATCGTCTCGCCCGGATGCTGGCGCGCGATCACCCAGATCTTCTTCTCGGCCTGCGGATTGCCGACCACGACGAGGTTCATGTCGCGGCCGTCGACGGTCGTGCCGATGTCGTGCACGCGCGCGATCGGGTTTTCCGCCACTTCACCGAGCAGGCGCAGGTGGCGCTCCCAGGTGTAGGGCTCGAAATAGGCGTAATAAATGCTGTCCAGCTCGGGGGTGTGGTTGACGGTCATGACCTGGCCGTCGAATGACGTCGGCACCCGGAACCAGTTCTCGGTGTCGTAGCTGGCCGCCACCTGGTAGCCCTCGAAGCCCTTCGGATACGTCGCCTGGCCCGCGTTCAGGAAGCGGATCGTGCAGGCCTGGCCGCGCGCGCCCTGCAGGCGGAAGTGGAACCACTGGTGGATGTCGGCTGAAGAATCCTTGCGCAGCTTGAGGTCGATCTGGCGCGGGTCGGTGGCCTGGACGACATCGATCGCACCGGAATCGAACAGCTGGCTGATCTTGATGGGCATGGGCGGGGTCCTCGAATAACGGTCAAAGACCGCATGATAGCCGAGCCCACGCCCGCCGGCCATCACTGACGGCCGGACGCTTCGACTTACGCGTCGAGGTCGATCAGGTCCTTGCTGTAGGCCAGCATGATCTGGCGCATCAGCTCGACGTTGCTGCGGTCGAGGACGACGGTGAGGTCCGGTTTGCGGTCGAGGTTGTACGTCATGCTGATCTTGCCCGGCAAGACCTTGCACTGGACGGTGAACGCACGCGGAATGTTCGGATGATCCCAGTCCCACTGGGTGATCTGCGGGCCGGCCGGCGGCGGCTGCAGGTTCGGGTCCTGGTTCACCGGCAGGTGCTTGAGGAGCCAGAACACGACCGATGCCGGCACGAAGACGGCGACGTCGCTCGCGCCGTGTGCGGAAAACTTGGTCAACAACAGGTTGCCGACCCGGTCGCACGACATGGACATGCTCTTGACTTGACGGATGACCGCTGATTTCACGACGAATTCCTATGGGCTAAGTGGTTGAAAGCCCGAGGATTCTACCGCATCCCATTTGAGAATTGTGTTAAAGAAATGCAAAACGGGGAGCCTGCGCTCCCCGTGTGGAATCCGTGGCAACGGGACGGCGCCGCCACCGTCCCGCCTGCGCAACACTACTGCTTGTTGCCCTTGGACGAGCTGCGCGACGACGAGCCCGAAGCCGACTGGCGGTTGCCATGGCTCATGCTGCCTGCGCGACGTGCCTCTTCCGAGGTGAACTCGTGGGCGGTGCCCTTCTGGTGGGCGGCCTTGCCACCCTCGCTGGCGATCTGGCGCTGACGCTCCGGATCCATCGATGCGAAACCGCGGTTCTTGGTGCCGCCGCTTTGTTTGTTGCCTTGATTGCTGGATGCCATGATGTTCTCTCCTCGTTGCAGTTGAAACCGCCGCGTCCCGCGGCAGGCCTGCCGATGCCATCGGATGAGCGCTCGGTCGGAAAACATCTTAGGCATGCCGTCCAGATGAGACTATAGGAGCATTTCAGATGACTTTGTAGGACAATGTGACACAGAAGATTCACTCTCGAAACACTACTTCCAGTCGTAAATAACTCGTCGGTAATCGTCCTACATATAACCGCAACGTCTTCCTATACTGAAGTCGCTCCGGGACGCGCATCATCTCAATTCGAGATCGAAAGGAGACGACCATGGACGCGAACCAACGCAGCGAAGCGAACAACCAGACGAACAACGGCGCCAACGAAAAATGGACGCCCGGGTCCGAGGGCGCCAGCGCCGACCGCGGCCAGCCGCTCGACCACACGTATCCGCAAGGCACCGGCGTACAGCAGCAGGGCAACCAGCAGCGCGACATCATGGGCGGCCAGGGCGGCGTGGGCGGCCGCGAGTACGGCGAGGATGCCGGCATTCCCGGCGGCTCGATGGACAACCAGATCAACGGCGGCTCCGGTGCCGTGCAGGGCATCACGGACAGCCACCAGCGCCAAATGGAACAGAAGTCCGGTGCCTACGGCTTGCTGGAACAGGCTGTCGGACACCGTCCGAAAGACTCGGGGGTCGATCTGAACCAGCAGCGCGACATGCACCGCGACGTCGTGCGGGGCAACCTGCCCTCGCAAAGCGCCCGGCAGCCCGACCTTCAGGGTGGCTCCCTGTCCGACTCGCGCGGCAACCTGCAGGCATCCACGCACACGCAGGGCGGCGGCATGCACGGCCCGCGCAGCGAACTGCCGTCACAGCCGCCGCGCGGCTCGATGGGCAACCGCCAGTCGGCATCGGGCGCCACGCAGGGCGGCGGCATGCCGGGACCGGGCGCCGCCGGCGGCCATGAAGCCCAGCGCGGCAACACGCAGCTGGACGTGGCCGGCTCGCGCTCGATGTCGAACCAGAACTCGGACGTGGGCGGCGTGCACCAGTCGAACGACGTGGCCGGCGGCCTGCCGCGCTCGCCGGGCAACACGGGCGCGGACAGCACGGACCGCCAGGGCTCGCAGACCGGTTCCACGGCCTCGGCAGGCGGGCCGGCGGTGCACAAGTCGAACGATGCCGCCGGCGGCTACCCGCGCAGCCCCGGCTTCGCCAACAAGCTGCACGGCGACGACAACATGGACGACGATACCGGCTTCAAGCGTAAGCCCTGAAGCGTCCTCCCCTGTTCTTGATCCAGATTCAAGCGCCGGGCTAGTCCCGGAACCCAGCCATTTCGCTCGCGGTCGAACCTGTCACATTCAGACCGCGAGCGAAGCATGCCAAACCAGAACAGGATTGCACACGAGCTTAGTGCCGCAGCCATTCGGGCCATGGGGGCGTCATGCGCCGCCTGAACGTCCTGACCTGGCACACGCATGGCAGCTACCTGTACTACCTGTCCCATGCGCCGCACGACTTCCACGTGCTGGTGAAACCGGGCCGTCCGCCCGGCTACGGCGGCCGCTGCGGCCCCTTCCCGTTCGGCCCGAACGTCCGCGACCTGCCCGCCGACCAGGCGCGCACGCAGGCCTTCGACTGCATCCTGTTCCAGGAAGACCATCACTGGGAACGCGACCAGTACGAACTCCTCACGCCGGCCCAGCGGGCGCTGCCCCGCATCTACCTGGAGCACGATCCGCCCTCGCTGCCCCCGGACGACATCGCCGCTGACACCCGCCGGCCGCAGTGGCCGACCGACGTGCGCCACCCGGTCGACGATCCCGCCGTGCTGCTCGTGCACGTCACGCCGTTCAACGACCTGATGTGGAACAGCGGCCGCACGCCGACGCGCGTCATCGAGCATGGCGTCGCCGTGCCCGACGGCGTGCGCTGGCGCGGCGACGTCGAACGGGGCCTCGTGATCACGAACCACCTGGCGCGGCGCGGCCGGCGCATGGGCGCGGACCTGTTCGCCCGCCTGCGCACGACCCTGCCCCTCGACCTCGTCGGCATGGGCGCGACGGACCTGGGCGGCCTGGGCGAGGTGGATCACCCGCAACTGCCCGCGTTCGCCGCCGCGTACCGGTTCCTGTTGTCGCCCGTCCGCTATTCCAGCCTCAGCCTGTCCGTGATCGAAGCCATGATGATCGGCATGCCCGTCGTCGCTCTCGCGACGGCCGAAATGGCGACCGTGATCGAGCACGGCGTCTCCGGCTTCGCCGTGACCGACACGCGCCAGCTCGCCATCGCCATGCGCGCGCTGCTCGGCGACGCCGGCCTGGCCCGCAGCCTCGGCGAGGCGGCGCAGGTGCGGGCGCGCGAACGCTTCGCCATCGCCCGCTTCAGCGCCGACTGGGATGCCGCGCTGCGCGCCGTGACCAGCTGACCGCCGCCATGAAACTCGACGACCGGCCGCGCGCCGCAGCCGCCATGCCCCGTCCGGCCCACCCTGCCGGCCGGCGCCGCATCGCCCTCATCAGCGACCACGCGTCGCCGCTCGCGGCACCGGGCAGTATCGATTGCGGCGGCCAGAACGTCTACGTCGCGCACCTCGCGCGCGAGCTGGCGCTGGCCGGCCACCTCGTCGACGTCTTCACCCGCCGCGACGACGCGAAACAGAAGCAGCTCGTGCGCTGGCGCGAGAACCTGCGCGTCATCAACGTGCCGGCGGGACCGGCTCATTACGTCCCCAAGGAGCAGATGCTGCCGCACATCCCGTCGTTTTCCCGCTTCACCGCCCGCTTCGTCCGCCACCAGCCGGTCCCGTACGACATCGTGCACGCGAACTTCTTCATGTCCGGCATGGTCGCGCGCCACCTCAAGCAGGCGCTGGGCCTGCCGTTCGTGATCACCTTCCACGCGCTCGGCCGCGTACGCCGCCTCGCGCAGGGCACGGCGGACGCGTTTCCGGCGGCGCGCACCCGTATCGAAAGCGGCCTGATGCGGCACGCCGACCGCATCATCGCGGAATGCCAGCAGGACCGGCAGGACATGGAGCGCCTGTACGGCGCGAGCGGCGAGCGCATCGCGATCGCGCCGTGCGGCTTCGATCCCGCCGAGCTGTGGCCCATGCCGCGCGACGAGGCCCGTGCCGCGCTGGCGCTGGCCCCCGACCGCTTCACCGTACTCCAGCTGGGCCGCATGGTGCCGCGCAAGGGCGTGGACACGGTGATCGAAGCCGTCGCGCTGCTGCGCGCGGCGTACGGCATCGACGCCGGACTGCGCCGCGCCTACCGCCATTACACGTGGCGCACCGTCGCCGGGCAGGTCGCGGCCATCTATGCCGCCGTCCTCGCCGAAGCGCGCGCCCCCATCGCCGTGACCCAACCCCAGGAGTAAGCATGGCCGACCTCAACGCCTCCCCGTCCACCACGGCGCAACCGTCCGTGGATGCACTACCCGACCCGGCCCCGGATCCGGTCCGCTGGCAACGTCCCCTGCACGGCAGGGTCGCACTCGTCACGGGCGCCGCCAGCGGGCTCGGCGCCGCGCTGGCCGCCGTGCTGGCGGCGGAAGGATGCGACCTCGTGGCCGCCGACATCCGCGCCGACGCGCTGCAGATGGCCATGCCGGCCCTGCTCGGCCACGGCGTGCGCGCCAGCGCGCTGGCCCTCGACGTCGGCGACCCGGGCGCCGCGCGCGCCGCCATCGAACGCTGCGTCGCGACGATGGGGCGCATCGACATCCTCGTCAACAATGCCGGCACGGACGTGACCTTGCCCCTGTCCGACCTGTCCGAGCAGGACTGGCTGCGCGTCATCAACACGAACCTGAACGGGCCGTTCCTGCTGGCCAAGCACGCGGCCGCGCACATGCGCAGCCAGGGCAGCGGCGACATCGTCAACGTGGCCTCCACGGCGGCCAAGCGGGCCTGGCCGAACGCGAGCGCCTACCACGCCAGCAAATGGGGACTGCTCGGGCTGTCGCATGCGCTGCATGCCGAACTGCGGCCGCACGGCATCCGCGTCACGGCCGTCGTCGCGGGCGGCATGCGCACGCCGTTCCTGCTCGACCGCTTTCCCGAGCTCGATCCGACCCGCCTGCAGGATCCTGCCAGCGTGGCCCAGGCGATCCGGCACGCGCTGCTGCTGCCGCGCGAAAGCGTGATCGCGGAAATGACCGTTCTGCCCATGCAGGAAACCTCCTGGCCCTGACCTCGTGTTCTTATGAAAGCCGCGCTTTGAAAGCCATATTCCTCGACAAGGACGGGACGCTCATACCCGACCTGCCCCACAACGTGGAGCCCGCGTGCATCACGCTGTGCCGCGGCGCCGGCCCGGCGCTGCGCCTGCTGGTGCGCCTCGGCTACCGGCTGTTCGTCGTCACCAACCAGCCTGGCATCGCCTTCGGGCGCTTCGCCGCGGCCGCGATGGACACCGTCAGCGCCCGCATACGCGACCTGCTGCTGCGCGAACACCTGGCGCTCGACGGCTTTTATGTCTGCCCGCACCATCCGGAAGGCACGGTCGCGCCCTGGTCGGTCGAATGCCATTGCCGCAAACCGCTGCCGGGCCTGCTGCTCAAGGCGGCGCACGAGCACGGCATCGACCTGCGGTCGTCGTGGATGGTGGGCGACATCCTGCACGACGTCGAGGCCGGCAACCGGGCCGGCTGCCGCACCATCCTCATCGACAACGGCAACGAGACGGAATGGCGGCTCGGCCCCCGCCGCGTGCCGACGCGCATGGCCCCCGACCTGTACACGGCCGCCGTGCTGATCGCCAGCCATGGAGACGCGCCATGACGGCCCCGTGGCATCGCGCCCGGCGCATCCTGTGCGTGCGCCTTGATTCGCTCGGAGACGTGCTGATGTGCACCCCGGCCATGCGTGCGCTGCGCCAGGCCGTGCCGGGCCGCACGCTGACCCTGCTGGGCTCCCCGTCCGGCGCCGCCGCCCTGCCCTTCGTTCCCGAACTGGACGACGCCATCGCCTGGTCGGCGCCGTGGACGAAGTCCGCCAAACCTGCCGCCACTGGGGCCGCCGCGCCGGCGCCGATCGCCACGCTCGCCGCGCGCGCCTTCGACGCGGCCGTGATCTTCACGACCTACACGCAGAGCGCGCTGCCGGCGGCCCTGCTGTGCCAGCTGGCGCGCATCCCGCTGCGGCTGGCCCACTGCCGCGAGAACCCGTACGACCTGCTGAGCGACTGGGTGCCCGACCCCGAGCCGGCCACGCTCGTGCGGCATGAAGTCCAGCGCCAGCTGGCCCTCGTGCAGCGGGTCGGCTGCCGCAGCGCCGGCCTTGGCCTGTCGTTCGTTCCCCGTCCGGCGGACGTTACGGCGGCACGGGCACGCCTGGCCGCCGCCGGCGTCGACCCGGACCGGCCGTGGATCCTGCTGCATCCGGGCGCCAGCGCCGCCTCGCGCCGCTATCCGGCCGCGCACTGGGCCCACGTGCTGCGCCTGCTCGCGCAGGAACTGCAACTGCCCCTCGTGCTCACGGGCAGCGCAGACGAATGCGAACTCGTCGACGGCATCCAGTTCGCCAGCGCGGTGCCGGCCATCTCGCTCGCGGGACGGCTGGCGCTGGGCGAGCTGGGCGCGGCGCTGCGCCTGGCGGCCGTCGCCGTGACCAACAACACCGGGCCGGCCCACATGGCCGCCGCCGTGGGCACGCCCGTCGTGGACTTGTACGCCCTGACCAACCCGCAGCACACGCCGTGGAATGTGCGCAGCCGCGTCCTGTTCCACGATGTGCCGTGCCGCTTCTGCTACAAGAGCACGTGTCCGGAAGGCCACCAGGCCTGCCTGGCCGGCATCGAGCCGCGGCGCGTCGTCGATGCCGTGCGCGCGCTGCTGGATGCGGCGCGCGCAGCGCCGGCGGCGGTGGCGACCTGACGGAAGCGGCACCATGTTGCTCATGACGTCGTGCCAATCACCGTCCGGACTGCCTGTCCCCCACCTGCGCCACCTGCTCCACTGCGGGCGCCGCGGATGGTACCGCGACAGGCCGCGCCGCATGCTCGCGCACGAGCGCCTGCAGTGCGTCGCGCTCGACGGTCTCGTGGTCGAGCAGCTGGCGGGCCAGCGCATCCAGCAGTGCCCGCTGCTCGCGCAGCGTGACGCGCACGCGCGCATGCGCTTCGTCGAGCAGCCGGGCGATCTCCCCATCGATCAGGCGCGCCGTACGTTCGCTGTATGCCGTATTCGACGGCCGGGCCGGCGCATACGGGGCGGCGGCAGGCTGCTCGAACGTCGCGAGGCCGACACGTTCGCTCATGCCGTATTGCGCGACCATGTGACGCGCGAGATCGGTCGCCATCTGCAGGTCGTTCTGCGCCCCCGTCGAGAGGTCGCCGAACACGAGCTCCTCCGCCACGCGTCCGCCGAGCAGCACGTCCATCCGGTCCAGCAGCTCGCTCTTCTTCAGCAGGTAGCGGTCCTCGGCCGGCAGCTGCTGCGTATAGCCGAGCGCGGCGATGCCGCGGGGGATGATCGACACCTTCGCCACACGGTCGGCATGCGCGCGGAATTCCGCCGTCAGCGCGTGCCCCGCCTCGTGAAAGGCCACCGTTTCCTTTTCCATCGGGTTGATCAGGCGCGAGCGCTTTTCCATGCCCGCGATGACGCGGTCCACGGCTTCCTCCAGGTCGCCGCGCTCGACCCGCTCCTTGCCGCGCCGCGCGGCCAGCAGCGCCGCCTCGTTGACCAGGTTGGCGAGGTCGGCACCGGCCAGGCCGGGCGTCTTCGCGGCCACGGCGGCCAGGTCCACGTCCGGCGCCAGCCTGACGTCGCGGGCATGCACCTGCAGGATTTTCTGGCGGCCCTTCAGGTCCGGGCGGTCGAGCGCGACGTGGCGGTCGAAACGGCCGGGGCGCAGCAGGGCCGGATCGAGGATCTCGGGACGGTTGGTGGCGCCGAGGATGATCACACCCTTGTTGGTGTCGAAACCGTCCATCTCGACGAGCAACTGGTTGAGCGTCTGTTCCTGCTCGTTGTAGCCGCCGACGACGCCCGCCACGCCGCGCGCGCGGCCCAGCGCATCGAGCTCGTCGATGAAGATGATGCAGGGCGCCACCTTCTGCGCCTGCACGAACATATCGCGCACGCGGGCCGCGCCGACGCCGACGAACATCTCGACGAATTCCGAACCGCTGATCGAAAAGAACGGCACCCCGGCCTCGCCGGCCACGGCCCGGGCCAGCAGGGTCTTGCCGGTGCCGGGCGGCCCGACGATCAGCACGCCTTTCGGAATGCGCCCGCCGAGCCGCCGATAACGCTGCGGGCTCTTGAGGAAGTCGACGATCTCCATCAACTCGTCGCGCGCTTCGTCGATGCCGGCCACGTCGTTGAAACTCACGCCGGTCTTGCTCTGCATATAGACACGGGCCCGGCTCTTGCCCACATCAAACAACCCGGCCGCAACGCCACCCCGCTTCGCCATGGCGCCCCACATCCAGAACAGCAGGAGCAGCGGCAGCGCCCACGACAACAACGTACTCAGCCATTCACTGTGCTGCTGGCCGAAGTAGCGCACGTGCGCCGCGTCGAGGTCCTTGACGAGATCCGGATCGGCCACGCGGACGGCGTTGAATGGACACAGTCCGTCCGCATTGCACTTGACGGACTCGGCGCGGTTCTTCGGCAGGATGGCGTCGAGGCCGCCGGACTTGAGCGTGCCGGACACGGTCGTCTCCGCCAGCGTGACCTCGTTGACCTTGCCGCCATGCAAAAGCTCCTTGAACTCGCTGTACGCCAGCGGCGACGACGTGATCACGTCCGTCACCGACTGGAACAGCATGAACAGGACAATGGCGAACAGCCAGTACCACAGCATGGGACGCAGCGTCGGGCCGCCGCCGTCCGCGCCCGGCCCGGTTGGCGTCTCCTTCGTATCGGACATATCGTTCACGCCGCCTCCCTGCGCCTGAGCTCTGTCTGCCTGAGCTCTTTCAGCGCCTAAGCCTCTCGCCCCACTGTCTGACAGATCACACCGAAGTCACTTTGATCTAAATCAAAGTGACTCTCACGTCTGCCGCTCCAGCTGCGCGAGCCGCGCCTCGCACTCCCGTTGCTCGCGGCGATCGCGGCGGTACGTGTACACGGTATTGGTCAGGCAGGTCAGGACGGCGGTCGCGATACCGACCGCCGCCCCGACGTCCGCCATCGTCAACGATGCGCCGATCGACGCCACGCCCGCGACATAGCTGGCCACGCCGAAGATACTTGGTCTGTTCATAGCTGTTCTCCCCCATCGAAAGCTCGCCTCCCCTTCACAAAACCCGGCAAGTCGAGTAGAGTCCAGTATAGAACTCTAAACTGATCAACGTCAAGAACACTAAACCCAAACGAGTGCAGGGCCTGAACATGAACCTCTTATCCGACCGCCTCGACCACATCTACCGCACCACGCCGCAGCTCGAAGGCGAGCGTGGCCAGACCGGCCTCGTCAAAGCCTCGGGCGCCTCGAAGAGCGTGGTGAACCAGTGGCTGACCGGGAAAATCAAATCGATGGACATCCGCTACGCGCTGAACATCGAGCGCGAACTCGGGTTCTCGCACATCTGGTTGATGACCGGCGAAGGCGACCCGCGCCAGGCGCCCTTCCACGGCCTGAAGGACGGCATGCCGGTGCGCCCGGCCGACAACGACGATGCGGAATTCGTCCAGATCCGCATGGTCAAGCTGCGGCTCTCGGCCGGGATCACGGGCTTTCAGACTGAGCCCGAACGCCGCGACGGCGGCACGCTCGGCATGCGCCGCACGTGGATCGAACGGCACAACTACCATCCCGACCACCTGATGGCCATCCTCGTCAAGGGCGAGAGCATGGAACCGTCGCTGTATGCGGGGGACATCGTCATCATCAACACGCTCGACACGAAGCTCATGGACGGTGCCGTGTATGCCTTCAACTACGAAGGCGAGGCCGTCGTGAAGCGGCTGACGCGCGACGCCGGCAAATGGTGGCTGACGTCGGACAATCCGGACCAGCGCAAATACCACCGCAAACTCTGCCAGGGCAACGCCTGCCTCATCATCGGCCGCGTCGTGCGCAAGGAAAGCGACCGGATATGAAACTCGAGGTCGCCCTCGCCGAACTGAAAGGCGTGCGCGTGGCACTGGCCTTCCCGCCGCCCGCGTGGGTCGCGCCCGGCGTCGGCGACGTGCTGCTGGAACGCCTGCGTCCATACTTCCCCACCCTGCCCGTGATGCTCGTGGCCGTGCAAAAGCATGGCGTGCGCGCGCATGCCGCGTTCCAGGCGCAGGCGCTCGTCGACGGCGCGGATCTCGCGCACCTGCCGCGTACGACGATCGACCTCGACGTGCCGCCGCTCCCGCCGGACGCGCCGCCGCCGTTCTAGTCGCCCGGCCGGCAAAACGTTTTCGCTCTTGGCACCACCAGCACGTCGTCACGCCCTGAAAACATCCAGTTAAGCGTTTACCTATTTTTGTTGACACCGCTTCCCGTTCTGATTACGATTTGCTCAATAATCAGACCAACAAGGAGACGGGGCCCATGACGGCGAAAACGATTATCTGCGGGATCCTGCTGGCGGCCTGCGTCGCGTCGGCCGCAGCCGCCGCGGAACCGATCGGCGCCGTCATCGACAAGGACTTCAAGGTCGCCTCCGCGCAGTACCGCATCCTGCTGGACAAGGCCGCGGGCAAGCCGGGCTTCCCCCGCACCGTGGAGCGCGGCGACGTAAAAATGGTCGGGCCGGGCGACTGGACGGCCGGCTTCTTTCCCGGCTCGCTGTGGTACCTGTTCGAGGCCACCGGCGACGCGACATGGAAAACGGCCGCGATGCGCTACACGGCGCTGACGGCGCCCGCGAAGTTCGACAAGTCCCAGCACGATCTCGGCTTCATGCTGGGCGCCGGCTACGGCAACGGCCTGCGCCTCGTGGACGACGCGGCCACGCGCAGCGCCTACCGCGACGCCCTCCTGGCCGGCGCGACGACGCTCATCACGCGCTTCAACCCGAAAGTCGGCAGCATCCAGTCGTGGGACCTGTGGCCCAATACGACGTGGGCCTTCCCCGTCATCATCGACAACATGATGAACCTGGAGCTGCTGATGTGGGCCGCGAAGGCCGCGAACGAACCGCGCTACCGCGAGATCGCCATCGCCCATGCCGACACCGCACTGAAGAATCACTTCCGCCCCGACGGCTCCAGCTTCCATCTCGTCGACTACGACCCGAAGACGGGCGCCGTGCGTGCGCGCGTGACCGTGCAAGGTTACGCGGACGGCTCCGCATGGGCGCGCGGGCAGGCGTGGGGCCTGTACGGCTACACGATGATGTACCGCGAGACGCATCGCGACGAATACCTCCGGCAGGCGCACAAGATCGCCCGCTTCTACACGACCCATCCACGCCTGCCGGCCGACAAGGTGCCCTTCTGGGACTTCGACGACCCGGCCATTCCCGACGCCCCACGCGACGCGTCCGCCGCCGCCATCGCCGCCTCCGCCCTGCTGGAACTGGCGACGTTCTCCGACCGCGAGACGGCCGCGCGCTACCGCGACTTCGCCGAACAGACGCTGCGCAGCCTGTCGTCCGATGCGTACCTCGCAAAACCCGGCGACAACGGCGGCTTCCTCCTCAAGCATGCGACCGGCCACAAGCCGGCCAAATCGGAAATCGACGTGCCGCTGAACTACGCGGACTACTACTTTCTGGAGGCGCTGCTGCGCCTGAAGGCGGCGCGCAGCGGGACTGGCAGTTTTCATTAGAAAAACCAAGGAGACGTTGTGAGCAAGCAGAGAACACCGGGCGCGCGGATCGCGGCCAAGCCCGTGGCGGCCGTCGTCGCGATGGCCGTCGCCCACTGGACCGTGCCCGCGCAGGCGCAGGCGCAAGAAGCACCGACGAACCCCAACCAGCTGCAGACCGTCCTGGTCACGGCGAACAAGCGCGTGGAGCGGCTGGAAAACGTGCCGGAGTCGATCTCCGTGCTGTCCGAGGCGGAGATCCAGCGCAACAACGTGCGCGAGATCGAGGATGTCATCAACCTGACGCCGTCGCTGACGCTGTCGTCGGGGACGACGGCCGCCAACAACGCCATCTTCATGCGTGGTATCGGTACCGTCTCCGTCGGCATCGGCGTGGAGTCCGACGTCTCCGTCATCATCGACGACATCCCGATCGCGAGCCAGTTCCAGGCCTTCCGCGACCTGGCCGACGTGGCCCGCGTCGAGGTGCTGAAAGGACCGCAGTCCACGCTGTTCGGCAAGTCCGCCGTGGCCGGCGCCATCAACATCGTGACGAAGCCGATCAGCGGGCCGATCGTCTACCGCGCCAACGCGTACTACACGAACGACCACGAATGGCGCGCGGGCGCGTCGGTCGGCGGCAAGCTGCGCGACGACTTCGGCATGCGCATCGCCGTCAACAAGAGCGACATGCCGGGTAACTTCACGAACCTGACGAACGGCCAGAAGGTCAACGGCTCGGGCGGCAGGACGATCATGACGAAGTTCCAGTGGAGCCCGATCAAGGACCTGGAGATCGACTTCACGCCGCATTACAACACGCAGGAAAACAGCCGCGGCGTGACGGCCGTGAACGGCTTTTATCGCGCGGGCAGCCCGGCCGACCTCGCGACCGCGTACATGAACGGTAACCCGCAACTGCCCGCGTCGCTCACGCTGGCCGGCATCAACCCGTACGATCCGAACAACCGCAACGTGCGGCGCGACTTCCCGACCGGGATCAACTCGTCCACGTTCGGCACGGGCCTGAAGTTCTCGTACAACCTGCCGAACGACGGCACGCTGATGTCGATCTCGTCGTACGAGCATTACAAGGCAAACGATTACCGCGACCAGGACTTCGTCGACGTGCCGACCATCGCGCGACCGGGCGAGACGAAGTTCAGCGTCGGCAACGCGCAGTTCGGCACCTACGACATCCGCTCGAAGACGCAGGAATTCCGCTATGTGTCGCCGGACGTCGGCAAGCTGCGCTACGTGGCCGGCCTGTGGTGGGCGCAGAACGAGATCGACCGCCACTTCATCCGCGGCTTCTGCGTGCGGCCGAGCGTCTGCACGGCCAGCTCGCCGTCGAGCCCCACGAACTACTACACCGACATCTACAACGTGAACCGCGCCGTGTTCGGCCAGGCCACGTGGGACTTCTATCCGACGTACACGCTGGTCGCGGGCATCCGCCGCAACGTGGAAACGTCGGGCTTCAACTACATCCGCAACTTCTACACGGACCAGCTGGACCGCTCGACGTTCGTGCCGGGCCCCGTCGGCCAGGACCAGTTCTCCAGCAGCGGCAACCGCGACTGGGCGACGACGGGCAAGCTGTCGATCCAGAAGCAGATCAACAGCGACTGGATGGTCTATGCGATGACGGCGACCGGCTACAAGGGGCTCGCGTACGACGTGACGAGCGGCCTGAAGGCGGCGGCCGCGTTCCCGGTGGCCCCGGAGACGAGCCGCAGTATCGAGCTCGGGACCAAGGCGAACCTGTTCCACAACCGCATGTCGCTCGCGGCCACGATCTACAAGACGGACTTCAAGAACTACCAGCAGAACACGTCGTTCGTGCTGCCGAACGACCCGACGATCTATACGCAGCTGAACTCGATCCCGAAGATCCGCACGCGCGGCTTCGAAATCGATTCGCACTTCCTGCTGACGTCGAACTGGTCGATGAACCTGTCGTACGCGTACACCCGGCCGGAGATCGTCGACTGGAAGAACGGCCCCTGCTACCAGGACAACACGAACCCCGCCATCGGCACGACGGGCCTGGGCGAAGGCGGTTCGCTGGGCGGCTGGAACCGCGCCTGTTTCCCGATCCGCGCCGGTTCGACGACGGGCGTGCAGAACCTGACGGGCGGGATCTTCCCGGGCACGCCGAAGAACAAGGTCAACATCGGCACCAACTACGACTACCACTTCGCGGACCGTCCGTACTGGGCGTTCGTGAACGCGAACGTGCGTTACCAGAGCGAGTACCAGACCAACATCAACAACGACCCGCGCTCGGTGAACAACGCGTACTCGATCTCCGACCTCGGATTCGGCCTGCGCCAGAACAACGACATGTGGCGCCTGTCCTTCCGCATCAACAACCTGTTCGACCGCTTCTACATCGGCAACGCCAACGCGAGCGGTCCGTCGTACCGCACGGGCCCGACGTCGACCTCGCCGGCCATCACGGTCAACAGCTGGGTTCCGCCGCGCGACGTGTTCCGCTTCTACAGCGTGCGCCTCGACCTGAAGTTCTGATACCGGGTTTCCTCCGCGGGCCCCAGCCCGCGTTTCCCTCGATGCCGCCGGGGCAACCTGGCGGCATTTTTTTATCCTAAGCCATTTCCCAAAATCGGGGTCAGAGCACATTTTTTTCTAAATTCGGGGTCAGAGCACATTTCGGATCAATGTCCACTGCGCTAACAAACACTGGCTTGCGCCCGCCGCATCACGATGTGGCGGGCGGCCCTTCCTCTGCCACCCGTTCGTACTCGCTTCAAGGAACTTGCACCGAAAAGGGCTCTGACCCCGAATTGAAGCTATTTCCAAAAATCGCGGTTTGATCCGGTTGCTGGAAAAAAAAAGGGCCGGGCATCGCTGCACCGGCCCGGCATGTCGCGTTCGCGCGCGCTTCAGTCTTCGTAGATCGGCCCCGCCGTCAGGAACGGCCCGCCCTGGTACACGGCCGTGATGTCGCCCGCATCCGACCACGCGCCACCGGCCGGGAAGCGGTCGGCGAACGCGCGCGCGCTGTGGCGCGGCTCGAAGCCCAGGTGGGCTGCCGCGCGGTTGTCCCACCAGCGCACCGGGTTGTCCGACACGCCGTACGTGATCGTGTGGCCCACGCGCGGCGTGAACAGGGCGCAGCGCACCAGTTCCACGAGGTCGTCGTACGCGAGGAACGTGACCAGCATGCGCGCGTTGCGCGGCTCGCCGAACGACGAGCCGATGCGCAGGCACACGGTCTCGATGCCGAAGCGGTCGAAATAGTAGCGCGACAAGGCCTCGCCGAAGCACTTCGACACGCCGTAGATGCCGTCCGGCCGCAGCGGCACGTTGGCGTCGACGACTTGCGTGGTCGGGTAGTAGCCGACCACGTGGCTGGAGCTCGCGTAGATCACGCGCTTGATGCCGCGCTTGTGCACGGCCTCGTACAGGTGGTGCAGGCCGAGGATGTTGGCGTGCATGATCGTCTCGAACGTGGCCTCGACGGAGACGCCGCCGAAGTGCAGCACGGCGTCCACGCCTTCCGTCAACGCCATCACGGCGGCGCGGTCGCCCAGGTCGCAGCGCACGACTTCCTCGCCCGGCCCCGCGGGCGCGATGTCCTTGATGTCGCTGAGGCGGACCACGTCGGCCCACGGCTTGATCCGCTCGCGCAGCATGGTGCCCAGGCCGCCACCGGCGCCGGTCAGGAGAAGACGGTGGAAAGGCTTGGACTCGGTCGCTTGGGTCATGGACAGGCTCGCATTCTGTTAAACGTTTAACCGAGTATATCCAAAACGCTTTCAATGTCAATTTTTTGGACCGCTTTTTCGCCCGGAGACCTTGCCAGCACAGGTGGCAACGATTCCACACGCCGATTTCTTGCCCAAGCTCGGTTCCGCCCGTAAGGACGCATGCTAAGATGTGCCGCTGAGTAACGATTAACCTCCCATGAAAAAGACCGCCCCGACCATCCGCGACGTCGCCGCAGCCGCCCACGTGTCCACTGCCACGGTGTCGAAATTCATCAACGGCGCACAGCGCTTTTCGCCCAAGGTCGAGGCGGCGATCGAGTCCGCGATCGCGGGCCTGGGCTATAAATCGAACCCGCTGGCCAAGTCGATGATCACGGGGCGCACGAACACCATCGGCCTCTCCGTGCTGGACATCACCAACCCGCACTTCTCCAGCATCCTGAAGGGCGCGAACCGCGTGGCGCACGACCAGGGCTTTTCCGTCCTGCTCGTCGACACGGAGGAAACGCCCAGCCGCGAACGGCGCACCCTGGAAGAACTGAGCCGGCGCGTGGACGGCATGATCGTGTTCTCGCGCATGCGCGAGCACGAGATGACGTGGATGACCGAGATCGACAAGCCGCTGGTCTTCTTCGGCAGCCTGGCGCAACTGCCGCTGCCGACGGTGGCCAGCGACGACCACGGCGGGGCCTACATGCTCGCGCAGCACCTGCGCATGCTGGGCCACCGCCGCATCGCCTACCTGGGTTTTTCCAAGTCGCGGCGCGACGAGGAACGCCTGGGCGGCATCCGCGAATCGCTGAACGCGGCCGGCCTTGAGCTCGCGATCTTCGACGCCGAGGCGCCGTCGCTGGCCGAGGGCGAACGCCTGTGCTCCGCCATCGTGCTGGGCAGCCAGCGTCCCGATGCGCTGATCTGCTACAACGACCTGATGGCGCTCGGCTTCATGAAGGAAGCGTCGAACCTCGGCATCTCGATCCCGCAGGACATCTCCGTCGTCGGTTTCGACAATATCCCCTACGGCAAATACACGACGCCGGCCCTCACCACGGTCGACCTGCAGAGCGAGCGCATGGGCGCGACCGCGATGGAAAAGCTGCTGGCCGTGATCCGCGGCCAGCACGTCGAGAAGCTCACCAAGGTGGCGCCGCAACTGATCCTGCGCGCGTCGACCGTCGCCCGCCGGCCCTGATCCCCGCGTCGCCGTTTACTTTCCGGAAGAGTTGACCTATCCTTTTAGGAAAACGTTTAACAACACCGGAGACACGCATGCGCCCTGTCCTGCCCGTCATTACGATGGCGGTTCTCGCCCTGTCACACGCCGCACCCGCACTCGCGACCCAGCCCCTGCACCAGACGGTCGAACAGGCCTACCCGCAACTGGATTACTTTTTCCAGGAGCTCGTGAAGGAGCGGGACGGCATCACGATCGACGGCCGCGCGCCGTTCCAGAGCCACGACAAATTCCTGCCCGGGAAAATCGCGACGGGCCTGGCGGACGTGCTGCTGCACACGCCCGCCGACGACCCGCGCCTGCCCGGCATGCTGCGCGACTATGCGTCCATCGCCGACCTCACCGTCGGCATGGAAAACGATACCTGGGGCATCTATTACTACATCGGCGCGCTGTACAAGTTGAAGCAGGCCGGCCTGCTGGAGCGCGCCGTGCGCCCTGCCACGCTCGATCAGTTGCGCAAGAAGCTCGACTGGCGGACGTTCGTGCGTGTGCCGGCCTACGAGCTGATCGACCTGCCGACCAATTACTACGGCGTCGCCTTCAGCATCGCGCGCCTGCGCCTGTTGATGGGCTGGGAAGACGCGCAGGCGAGCGACGTCCTGCTCGACCGGATGCTGAAGCATTACGCCGATTACTCCGGCACCTACGGCTTTTCCGACGAGACGGATGGCCAGGGCCGCTTCGACCGCTACAGCATCCTGCTGGCGGCCGAGATCTGCGAGCGTTTCATCGAGACCGGCTTGACGGTGACGCCCGAACTGAAAGCCCTGCTGCGCAAGTCGGCCGACGTCGCGCTGAACGCGGCCAATGCGGACGGCAGCGGCTTCACGATGGGCCGCAGCCTCGGGCCGTACGGCGAGACGGCGATGCTGGAGATCCTGTCGACGGCCGCCTACCTCGGCGTCCTCACGCCGGAAGAAAAGGAGTACGCATACGCCTACTCGGCGCGCATCGGCGAGCGCTATATGACGTTCTGGTACGACCCCGCGCTGCATTCCGTCGACATGTGGGGCAAGGGCCGCCGCACCGACACATACCGCGGCAAGCACCGCATCCTCGGCGAGAACTTCTCGCTGCTGCACCAATTGATCAGCACGGACGAGATGTGGAACCGCGCCGGCATGAAGAACGCCGTGCCGCGCGCGGACCTTGCGGCGTGGCTGGAACGCGCGCGTCCTGCCTTCAGCCTCACGCGCTTCGCGGGCGGCGAATACGACCGCGCCCTCGCCATCTGGCGCGACGGACCGCACGTATTCAGCCTGTCGATGATCAACGGCGGGCCGAGCCAGCATGCGAACAGCCCGTACTATCCGCTGCCGTTCTCGTATGGGATCGTCTCCGGCATCGCCGACAGCGGCGCCGCGCATCCGCAGCTGCTGCCGAAATTCCGTCTCGCCGACGGCAGCGAATTGATCGCGACCGCGTTCCTGAAAAACATCCGGACGAGCGACATCGACGGCGGCCACCGCGTCACGTACCGCCAGGATGCGCTCACGAAGCTGGGCAAGAACGTGCCCGTGAAGGACACGCGCATCGCGGTCGAGACGGAATACACCTTGCGCCATGGCGTCATCACGCGCACCGACACCTATACGCCGGCGGCGCCGCTGGACGTGGCCGGCGTGAGCCTCGACTTCGCGTCGTTTTCAAGCGGCGCCACGGTGGACGGCAACACGATCGCCTTCCGCGACGGCGCCGTGCGCACGTTCGCCGTCGACGGCCTCGCCAGCTGCAGCGCCGCCGACGTGACCGGCAGCGAAGCGTACCGCGCGCCGTACGGCCCGATGGCCACGCTGGCCACCTGCCGCACGGGCGCGTTCACGTTCGACAAGCCGCTCAGGATCCGCTGGACGATCCGCTACCAGTGACGAGATGTTCGAGCGGATTGGCCAGGCTGCGGTCGCCGCCCATCCTGGCATCCCAGTTCACGGCCGGCAGCTTGACGGGCACCGCGACCTTGCCGCCGTGGCGCAGGTAGATTGCGATCCATCCCGGCACGCCGCCCGACCACGCCTGCTCGACGCCCGTCATCTTCGCGATGGCCGACGGATCCGCGGCGCCGCCGACGGAGAACGCAATGAGCTTGTCCAGCTGCGGCGACTGCACGTCGAAAATCGACGCCATCAGCACGAGCGGCGCGGCCGCGTACAGGTGGTAGTGCAGCGCCCTGCCGGCCCGTTCGAGTTCATACGGCAGCACGCCGTCCGGCCGGATCTGCGCCATCGCATCGTCGAACACCTTGCGGCCCCAGGCCAGGCAGCGCGCGTCGCCCGTCACCGCGCCCGTCGCGGTCACCGCGAGGCCTTCCCAGTAATAGTGATTGTTGCGCACGCCCTTGTGCGCGTCCGAGTGGCGCATCGTCGCATCGGCCAGCGCCAGCAGCCACGCCTCGATGCGGCGGCGCTCGTCCGGCGCGGCTGCCGGCTTCACGCGCGCGTAGCCGAGCGCGAGGCCGCCCAGCGTCCACTTGCGCGTGTAGTACGACTGCTCCGTCGTCATCGTGCCCAGCATCGCCTTGCGGTCGGCCCAGCTGGCGAGCCAGGCCAGCGCGCAGCGGGCATCCGCGTCGCGGTGCGTCCGCTGCCAGGCGACGGCGGCATGGGCCACCGCATCGAGGTAGTCGTTGACGGGTTTGACGGCCGCCTCGTTGCGCGCCTTGCGCACCGGGTCCACGACCGAGTGGTGGCTGTCGCTGTAATAACTGTTCGCGTCGATGTCGACGACGGCCGGCGGCGGCGCCTCGCACGCGCCGGCCGGACGCGCGGCCAGCACCGCGATGCACATGCCTGCTCCGAGTCCTCGTATCCGCATGTCTCCTCCTTTTTATGAAAGCGTTTACCTTATCTCAGCTTTAAGCCAGAATCCACATATCTAGTTAAACGTTAACCTTCCATGATCCCGACTATCCCCTTCAAGCACGCCGCGCTCGCCCTGCTGCTGCTCGGCCCCCTCCTCCCCGGATGCGCGACACATACGCCGCCCGCCGCCAGGGCCGATGCGCAGGCCCTGACACCGGCCGCCGTGCTGGCGACGATGGAACGCGTCGCCGACTGGCAGCTCGCGCACCCGAGCGCGCACGCGACGACGCACTGGACGCAGGGCGTCGGCGACGCCGGGTTCATGGCGCTGGCCAACCTGTCCGGCACGCGCGTCTACCGCGACGCGATGGTGGCGATGGGCGAACGCAATGGCTGGCAGCTCGGTCCGCGCGCGTACCACGCGGACGACCACGTGGTCGGGCAGACGTATGCGGAGCTGTACCTGCAGCTGCGCGACCCGGCCATGCTGGCGCCTCTGCGCGCGCGCTTCGACGCCATCCTCGCCGAGCCGCACGACGGCACACTGGAATTCACGGCGCCCGGCAACCAGGACCGCTGGTCGTGGTGCGACGCGCTGTTCATGGGACCGCCCGCGTGGGCGCGCCTGGCGGCCGCCACCGGCGACGCGCGCTATCTCGACCACGCCATCGCCGCGTGGTGGCGCACGTCGGACTACCTGTACGACAAGGACGAACACCTGTACTACCGCGACAGCAATTACTTTGCGCGGCGCGAAGCCAATGGCCGCAAGGTGTTCTGGGCACGCGGCAACGGCTGGGTGATGGCCGGGCTGGCACGCACGCTCCAATACATCCCGGCGGACCATCCGGCACGCGCCCGCTTCGAACAGCAGTTCCGCGCGATGGCCGCGAAGGTGCTCGCGCTGCAGCAGAACGACGGCCTGTGGCGCGCGAGCCTGCTCGACCCGGGCAGTTATCCGGCGCGCGAGACGAGCGGCACCGCGCTGTTCGCGTATGCGCTCGCGTGGGGCATCAACCAGGGCTTGCTGGACCGCGCCGCGTTCGAGCCGGGCGTGCGGCGCGCGTGGTCGGCGCTCGTCGCCAGCGTCCAGCCGGACGGCAAGCTCACGCACGTACAGCCGATCGGCCAGGCGCCCACGGGCTTCGCGGACGATGCGACGGAAGTCTATGGCGTCGGCGCCTTCCTGCTCGCGGGGAGCGAAGTGTTTCGCATGGCGGTGCTCGAACGCGCGGCGCCGCGCCCGGTGGGCGTGACGAATCCGGGCGACTTTTACCGTGCCGACGAGACGGTCGAACTCGCGCTCGGCCCGGATGCATCGCAAGCACCGCTGGCCGTGATGGAAGCCGACACGTCGCGCCTGCTGCCCACGCAGCGCACCGGCGACACGCTGCTGTTCCAGGCGAACTTCGCGCCCCGCGAACAACGCCGCTTCCTGCTGCTGCCGGCAAGCGCCCTGCCCGCGCTGGCGCCGCCCGACGTCAAGGTGCATGCGCGCTACGTGCCCGAGCGCTACGACGACTTCGCGTGGGAGAGCGACCGCATCGCGCACCGCACGTACGGCCCCGCGATCCTGCACGTGCCGAACGAACACGTGGGCAGCGGCGTGGACGTGTGGCTCAAGCGCGTGCGCCGTCCCGTCGTGGACACGTGGTACAAGCGCGGCGAATACCACAGCGACCATGGCGAAGGCCTCGACAACTACAGCGTCGGCACGGGCCGCGGCTGCGGCGGCACGGAAGTCTACCGCGACGGCAAGGCGTATCCGTCATCCGTCTACGCGGGCTGGAAAGTGATCGCGGACGGGCCGCTGCGCGCCGTGTTCGAGCTGCGCTACGACGCGTGGAGCGCGGGCGGACGCCGGGTCGCGGAGACGAAACGCATCTCGATCGACGCCGGCGCCAACTTCAGCCGCGTCGAAAGCCGCTACACGAGCGACCAGGCGGGCGCGCTGCCCGTCGCCGTCGGCATCGCCCAGCGCAAGGGGGACGGCCGGCTCGTGCGCGACACGAGCGCAAGCTGGATGAGTTACTGGGAACCGGAGAGCGCGCCGAACGGGCACACGGCGTGCGCGGTCATCGTCCCCGGCCAGGCGACGCGCGCCGCGGTGGATGGCGGCGACGCCCTGCTGGTCGGGGCCGCGCAGCCCGGGCAGCCGTTCGTGCACTACCTGGGCGCGGGATGGAGCAAGGGCGGCGATTTTCCCGATGCGCAGGCGTGGGAAGCCCACGTGCGCAACGTGGCGCAGCGGCTGGCCGTGCCGCTGCGGGTGACGGATCAGGAGTGATCAGCCGCTGTTGCGCAGCCCTGCCGAGATGCCGTTGATCGACATGTGCAGCCCGTTGCGGGTCGCATCGTCGTCGACGCCGGCGCGGTAGCGGCGCAGCAGCTCGACCTGCAGGTGGTTCAGCGGATCGATGTACGGCAGGCGGTTGCGCAACGAACGCTGCATCTGCGGGTTCCCGTCCAGCAGCTCGTCCTGCTCCATGATCTGCCGGAGGATCTCCACCGTGCGCGCATGCTCGGCGCTGATGGCGCCGAAGATGCGGTCGCGCAGCGCCGCGTCGGCCACGAGGCCGGCGTAGCGGCTCGCGATCGCGATGTCGCTCTTCGCCAGCACCATGTCCATGTTCGACAGCAGCGTCGTGAAGAACGGCCACGTCTTGTACATCGTGCGCAGCAGCGCGAGGCGCTCGGCCGGCGCGTCCGCGATGAAGCGTTCCACCGCCGTGCCGAAACCGTACCAGCCCGGCAGCATCAGGCGGCACTGGGCCCAGCTGAACACCCACGGGATCGCGCGCAGGTCCTCGATCGAGCGCGACTTCTTGCGCGACGCCGGACGGCTGCCGATGTTCAGCGCGGCGATTTCCGTGATCACCGTCGACTCCCAGAAATACGTCTCGAAGCCTTCCGTTTCGTACACGAGCGAACGGTAGGCACGCAGCGCTTCCGTGGACAGGCGGTCCATCGCGGCCACCTGCGCCGCGTCCGGCTGCGGCTGATCATGCGACAGCAGGGTCGCTTCCATCGTCGCGGCGACGAGCACCTCGAGATTGCGGCGGCCCACATCGGCGTTGGCGTACTTCGCGGTGATGACTTCGCCCTGCTCCGTCAGGCGGATGCGTCCCTGCACGGCACCCGGCGGCTGCGCGAGGATCGCTTCGTAGCTCGGCCCGCCGCCGCGGCCCACCGAACCGCCGCGGCCGTGGAACAGCTGCAGTTTGATGCCGTGGGCGCGGAAGACGGCGATGAGTTCCAGCTCCGCCTTGTGCAGCTCCCAGCCGGACGTGACGTAGCCGCCGTCCTTGTTGCTGTCCGAGTAGCCCAGCATGACTTCCTGCAGGCGGTCGCGCGACTGCAGCAGGCGCATGTAGAACGGCAGGCCGAACGCCGCGGCCATGATCGCCGGACCGGCGCGCAGGTCGTCGATGGTTTCGAACAGCGGGATGATGTTGACGTCGAGCGTGCCGAGCGTCGGATGCAGCAGGCCCGCCTCCTTCAGCAGCACCGCCACTTCCAGCAGGTCGGAGACGGAAGCCGCCTTCGAGATGATGTAGTTCGTGACGGCGGCGCGGCCGTACGTCAGGTGCGCGCGTTTCGTCTCGCGCAGGATCGCCAGCTCGGACGCCGTCTCTTCGGAATACGCCTCGAATGGCGACACGAGCAGGCGCGGCGACTGCAGTTCTTCCAGCAGCAGCGTGCAGCGCGCGGCTTCGTCCAGCGCCAGGTAATCGACGCCGGGGCGCGCCTGCGTCAGCAGTTCCGCGAGTACGCGTTCGTGGACGTCGGAGTTCTGGCGCAGGTCGACGGGCGCGAGATGGAAACCGAACACCTTCACGGCGCGGCGCAGCAGGCGCAGGCGGCCGCGCGCCAGCTGGCGGGCGCCGTTGGCCACGAGCGACTCGTGGATGACGTCCAGGTCGGCCAGCAGTTCGGCCGCGCTGGCGTAGCCCATCGCATCCGGTTCACTGGCGCCGGCGACGAGCCAGTCGCGCGTCGCCACGAGGCGCGCATGCATGCCGTGCAGCGCCTGGCGGTACGGCTCGTCCTGGTGGTGCGGCGACTGGTCGGGCGTGCGCTCGGCGATGCGGTGCAGGGCTTCCGTGCTGCCGCACAGGGACTGCGCCTGCGACAGTTGCGATGCCAGCGTGTGCACTTCCGGCAGGTAGAAATCGAGCGCGCGGGTCGCTTGTGCCCGGAGTGTCGCGTGCAGGATGTCGGCCGTGACGAACGGGTTGCCGTCGCGGTCGCCGCCGATCCAGCTGCCCACTTTCATGAACGACGGCAGCTCGGTGTCGGCCCAGCCGGCATCCTTCTGCGCCAGCGTGTCCTCGAGGGCGCAGTACAGGCGCGGCACGCTCCTGAACATCGTGTAGTCGAAGAAGGACAGGCCGTTCTCGACTTCGTCCAGCACCGACAGCTTGGTGGGGCGCAGCAGGCGCGTCTGCCACAACGTCAGGATCGCGCGCGCGAGCGCTTCATCGTTGTCCTGCTCCTCGTCGGGCGTCAGCTGCGTGCGGTCACGTTCGCCGATCAGGCGCGCGATCGCCATCTGGCAGTTGAGGACACTCTTGCGCTGCACCTCGGTCGGGTGCGCGGTGAAGACGGGGCTCACGTGCGCGTCGTCGAAGAAGGCGCGCAGGTCGTCCATGCGGCCGGCGGCGAACACGCCGTCGACGGCGTGCGCGATGCTGCCCTTCTTCGGCGCCGAGCCGGCGGACAGGTGCGCGCGGCTGCGGCGGATGTGGTGCTGGTCTTCGGCGATGTTGGCCAGCAGCGAGAAATACGTGAAGGCGCGGATCAGCTGGGTCTTCTCGTCGGCCGAGATGTCTGCGAGGATCGCCGCCAGTTCCTCGTGCGCGCTGCCGTCCTCGTCGCGCCGGAAACCGATGCAGCTCTTGCGGACCGACTCGATGCGGTCGAACACCCGGTTACCCTCCTGGGCCCGGATCGTTTCCCCCAGCATGCGGCCGAGCTGGCGGATATCCCGCCCCAGCAACTCTTCCTTGAAGTTCCGTGCCTCTTCAACGCTCATTCAGCTCTCCAAAATGTAAATAATTTACAGAACACGCACCAGATAACCAGCGTTGGCGGGCAGATACCTTGTATATACCAGCCTTTATACACAGCGTGGCACGGCAAAAAATGCAATGTTATGAAATTTTACTACGAACATTGATCAATTCGGTGGGTGAGGTTGAAAAAATGCTACAGATGGGAAAACAAAGTCAGGCGATTTCCACCCGGTTGCGGCCGTTCGCTTTCGCGCGATACAACGCCCCGTCCGCCCGTTTGATCGCCGCCCCGATGTCCTCTTCCGGCTTCAGCGACGTCAGGCCGAAGGATGACGTGATGCGCAACCCGTGCGGCCAGTCCTGCGTCGCGAACGCCGCACGCAGCTTGTCCAGCATCGTCATGGCATGCGCCACGTCGGTTTCCGGACACAGGAGCAGGAATTCCTCTCCGCCCCAGCGTACCAGCTTGTCGCTCGACCGGACTTCGCCCCGGATGACCGCGGCGAAGCGCCGCAACACCTCGTCACCGGCGTCGTGGCCATGTTGATCGTTGATCCGCTTGAAATGGTCGAGATCCATGAAGACGACCGCCATCTCTTCGTCGACGTGGCCGGCGACGTGCAAGCGTTTCATCAGCACCTCCCTGAGGCCCTGGCGGTTCAATGCGCCGGTCAGCGGGTCGGTGTGGGCCTGGCTGGCCAGGTCGCGTGCTTCCAGTTGCAGCGCCTTGTTGATCGCATCCAGCAACTCCACGCGCGCATTGCTGGCGGACAGGCTGGAGCGGACGTGCAAGAGACTCAGCGATAGCCCGAGCAGGCCGCACCCGATCCACGCGCCCACCAGCCAGGTCAGCAGCGTGGTGTCCGATATCCATTTGCCGCGAAACTGGATGGACCGCACTTCGATCGTGATCGACTGGCCGGACGGCACCGATCCCGTCGAGATTTCCACCGCCGTGACGTTATCGAGCCGGGTATACGTTTTCTCCAGCGGCACGTTGTGCGCCGTGATCCACCAGTCGGCAGTGCGCACGACGTTGACGGGAATCGTGAACGTGGCCTGCGCCGGCGCGTCGAATTCGACGGAGTTGTACCGCTGCGAATTCCAGTCGCCGACGGTGGAAAATTCCGGCTCGAAGTTCGTCAGGTGCAGCCTGATTTTCCTGCCCGACTCGCCCGAATAACGCATGTCGAACGTGACCGAATCGAACCGGCCCAAGTCCACGCCTTTTCCGTCCTGCCCCAGGTGGAACTGCAGCTTGCAGAATGGCCAGGCATAGCCGGCGCGCAGGTCGCAGCGCATGACGAGGGCATCGTTCGCACGCACCAGCGACGCGACGGACTTGCCGTTCTCGTGACGGTCGTCGGTAACGGTCGCGCCGTAGGACTGCCGGGGCGAGAGTTCGAAGACCCGGGTCATCCCGAAGTGCTGCCAGATCAGTAATGCGGGGGTCAGAACCAGCAATAATCCAACCAGGGACTGGACTATCGTCATTGCGCGCGCGTGTCGAGGGATCATGGCGGATCGCTGATGTATATATTCGGCGATCAATATACTGAAATCATCAAGCGGCTGCGATCATTCCCGTGCGGCAACCCCTAGAAACGAAAAAGGCCAGCTCGAAAGCTGGCCTGATTCTTTGAATTCGTTGGTCGGGGCGAGAGGATTCGAACCTCCGACCACGTGCACCCCATGCACGTACGCTACCAGGCTGCGCTACGCCCCGACTTGGTCCAGAATTATAACAGAGGCACGCGGGATGACTAGTCTTTTTGTCACCGGGCATCATGGAGAAACTTACTTCCAATCCCCCCGTAACGCCAGCACTTCCTCGTACAACCCCTCCGGCGTCACCTGCTGCGGCTGCACCGGCCGCCCGACGGCCAGCGCCAGCTTCGAGCGCAGCCCGCGCGCAAAAGAGCGCTCGAACACGTTGGACGGATCGCGCGAAAACACGCTGCCCCACAGCCCGCGCAGCGCCATCGGGATCACGGGCACCTGGCTGCGCGCGACGATCTTGGCGATGCCGCCGCGGAATGCGTTCATCTCGCCCGTGCGCGTCAGTTTCCCCTCCGGGAAGATGCACACGAGTTCCCCTTCGTGCAGCGCCTGGGCGACGTCGACGAAGGCCTTTTCCATCAGCCACGGGTTCTCGTGCGCCGGCGCGATCGGGATCGCCTTGCCGGTGCGGAAAATGAAGCCCAGCAGCGGCGTCTTAAAAATGCGGTGGTCCATCACGAAACGGATCGGGCGCGGGCTCGCGGCCAGGATGACGATGGCGTCGACGTAGCTGACGTGGTTGCAGACGAGGACCGCGGGGCCCTGTTCCGGGATGCGCTCGACGTCCACCGTCGACACGCGGTGGATCGTGTGGATCAGCAGCCAGGCCAGGAAGCGCATCAGGAATTCCGGCACGAGCGAGAAGATGTAGATGGCGACGACGGCATTCAGCAGCGCGGTCGTCAGGAACATCTCGGGGATGCTGAAACCGCGGCCGATCAGGAACACCGCGACGCCGGCCGACGCCACCATGAACAGCGCATTCAGGATGTTCATGCCTGCGATGGTGCGCGAAACGTGCGCCGGGTCGCAGCGCGTCTGGATCAGCGCGAACAGCGGCACGATGAAGAAGCCGCCGAACACGCCCAGCAGCAGGATGTCGGCCAGGATGCGCAGCGTGCCGTGCTGCGCCAGCACGCCGACGAAGTCGACGGGGGCCGTGTTGGTATAGCCGAGGCTCGCGAAATACAGGTCGATGCCGAACAGCGACAGGCCGATGGCGCCGAACGGCACGAGGCCGATCTCGACCTTGCGGCCGGAGAGTTTTTCGCACAGCAGCGAGCCGGCGCCGATCCCCAGCGAGAAGATGGTCAGCAGCAGCACGAACACGCTGTGGTCGCCGTGCAGGTACTCCTTCGCGTACAGCGGGAATTGCGACAGCACGAGCGCGCCGTAGAACCAGAACCAGGAATTGCCCAGCATCGACAGGAACACGGTGCGGTTCTGTTTCGAGAACGCCAGGTTGCGCACGGATTCGGCGACGAAGTTCGCGCTGATCTTGAGGCCCGGCGCGGGCGCCGGCGACGCCGGGATGCGCCAGCTCGTGGCGAGGCCCAGCACGGCGACGGCCAGCGTCCCGAACGCGACGAGGTGCACGCCGGCGGCGCCGTGGCCGGCCAGGATCGCGCCCATCACCTCGCCCAGCAGGATGCCGACGAACGTGCCCATTTCGATGACGCCGTTGCCGCCCACGAGTTCTTCCGGCTTCAGGTGCTGCGGCAGGTAGGCGTATTTCACGGGGCCGAACAGCGTCGAATGGACGCCCATGCCGACGACCGCGGCGACGAGCAGCCACAGGTTGTGCGTGAGCCAGCCGATGGCGGCAATGGCCATGATGCCGATTTCGAGCAGCTTGACGAAGCGCGCCAGCCGGCCCTTCTCGACCTTGTCCGCGATCTGGCCGGCAGTGGCGGAGAACACGACGTACGGGAGGATGAACAGGCCCGGGATCAGGTTGTTCAGCAGCGCGGCGGGCAGCGTCGTCCACGCCAGCGCGTCATAGGTCAGCACGACGAGCAGCGCCGTCTTGAACAGGTTGTCGTTGAAGGCGCCCAGGAACTGGGTCCAGAAAAACGGGCCGAAGCGGCGCTGGGTCAGCAGGGAAAACTGGCTGGTGTGGTTCGGGTGGCTCATGGTCGATGACGCGGATGTCGGGGATGCGACAATCTACAACACAACCGGCACGTTGAACACACAATGTTGCTGGGCGTGAATCAATGGTCGCACAATCCGCTACCCGGAGCGACTGGATATGCAACCACGCTAACGCCAAGTCGCGCCGGGCGTCACCCGATCCGCGTCCACACCCGGTACAGCGGCGCTATCCCCAGCACGACGACCACCATGCGCGCGACGTGGAACGCCGTCACGACGGGCACGCCCAGGTGCAGCACGCGCGCCGTCAGCGCCATCTCGGCGATGCCGCCGGGCGACGTGGCCAGCACCATCGTCCCCGGGTGCAGGCCCGTCACGGCCGCCACGCAGAACGCGAACAGGCCCGCCAGCAGCAACGTGACCGCCGTGCACGCCGCCACGCTGGCCAGGAAGCGCGGCGCCGTGTGCACGAACGCGGGCGTGAACCGCGTGCCGAGCGAGACGCCGATGAACAGCTGGCCCGTGCGGATCATCCACTCGGGTAGACGCGACAGCTGCACGCCGGCCGCCGTCAGCATCATCGCCACGACCAGCGGGCCGATCACCCAGGCGTTCGGCACGCGCAGGCGTTTCAGCGCCAGCGCGGCGCAGCTGGTGACGGCGATGAGCACGCACAGGCCGGCCGCATCGACCCGGCCGGCGAGCGGCACGAACGCATCGAGGCCGTTGCCCCAGCCGTGGGCCGCGAACCAGCGCACGGCGAATGGAATGGTGCCGACGACCATCATGATGCGCAGGCTGTGCGCGGCCGCCACGCGTTCGACGACGGCGCCGTGGCGCTCCGCCTGCACGGCCATCTCGGAAGCGCCGCCGACGGCCATCGCGAAGAAGGCCGTCGCGTCGTCGCTGCCGGACAGCCGGCGCAGCAGCGCGCCGCCGGCCATGCCGAGACAGATCGCGAAGGAGACCGCCAGCAGGATCCAGCCGAGGTGCCGCGCCAGCACCGCCAGCACGGGCGCGCTGAAGTACAGGCCCAGCGCGCTACCGATGGCCCACTGCCCCGCCTCGCGCGCCTGCACGGGGGCCGAGAGGCGCGCGCCCAACATGCACGCGATCGCCGTCGAGAACAGCGGGCCGATCATCCACGGCAGCGGCGTGTCGAGCAAGATGCACAGCTGCGCCGCCGTGAAGGCCAGCGCCAGCGCGGGGAGGAACGTCCTGATCAGAACACCCAGAGCTTCTCGGCCGGCATCTCGAGCCAGTACTGGCCCGGATCGACGCGGTGCTTGGAGTACGCGCGCACGCTCGAATTACCGTGCTTGAACAGGCATTCCCACCGGTCGCCCAGGTACATGCAGGTGGACAGCGGCAGCTGGATGCCGTTGTCGACGGGCGTGCGGCCGATGCGCACCTCTTCCACGCGGATCAGCGCCGACGCTTCCACGTCCGGATCCGAGGCACCGCTGCCGCGCGCCGTCGCGTTCAGCGCCATGCCTTCCACCTGCAGGCGGGCCGCGCCGCCGCTGCGCGCCACGACGCGCGCCGGCAGGCGGTTGTTACTGCCCATGAACTCCGCGGTGAACAGCGTGTCCGGCGCTTCGTACATCGATTGCGGCGTACCCTGCTGCTCGATCTTGCCGTTGTTGAGCAGGAGGATGCGGTCCGAGATCGCCATTGCCTCGGCCTGGTCGTGCGTGACCATCAGTGCCGACAGGCCCAGGCGCACGATCAGCTCGCGCAGGAACGCACGGGCTTCCTCGCGCAGCTTGGCGTCCAGGTTCGACAGCGGTTCGTCGAGCAGGATCACCGGCGGGTTGTAGACGAGCGCGCGGGCGATCGCCACCCGCTGCTGCTGGCCGCCGGAGAGCTGGTGCGGGAAGCGCTCGCCCAGGTGGCCGAGGCCCAGTTGCGCGAGCACTTCGCGCACCTTCGGTTCGATGTCGCGCGCGGCGAGCTTGCGCAGCTTGAGGCCGTAGGCGACGTTGTCGAACACGGTCTTGTGCGGCCACAGCGCATACGACTGGAACACGAGGCCCAGGTTGCGCGCTTCCGCCGGCAGTTCGAGTTTTTTACTGCCGTCGTACACGCGGCGCTCGCCGATGTCGATCGTGCCGGCCTTCGGGCTTTCCAGGCCGGCCACGGCGCGCAGCAGCGTGGTCTTGCCGCTGCCCGAGGGGCCCAGCAGCGCCACCACTTCGCCGCGCTGCAAATGCATCGACACGCCCTTCAGGATCGGGTTGGCGGTGGCGCCATGGCCGTAGTCGAGGTGCAGGTCGTTGACGGTCAAAACGTTCATGATGTTTGTCTCGCGATTCTATTAGTTATGAAGCTTCACGCCGAAACGCAGCGCGATACCGAGGCCGATGGCCACGAGCGTGATGTTGATGAACGAGAGCGCGGCCACGAGGTCCGTCGAGCCGCCGGCCCACAGCGACACGAGCATCGCGCCGATCACCTCGGTGCCGGGCGACAGCAGGTACACGCCCGTCGAGTATTCGCGTTCGAAGATCAGGAACACCATCAGCCAGGCGCCCAGCATGCCGAACTTGATCAGCGGGAGCGTCACGTCGCGGGTCACGCGGCCGCGGCTGGCGCCCACGGCGCGTGCCGCCTCTTCCAGTTCCGGGCCCACCTGCAGCAGCGACGTCGACACGAGGCGCATGCCGTAGGCGAGCCACACGACGGAGTACGCGAGCCACAGCGCGAAGATCGTCGAGCGCAGCTGGCGCAGGGCCGGGATGACGTGCTCCGACAGCCAGGCGGCCACGCCGTTGTCCATGCCGTGCAGGATGCCGTCCAGCCAGCTCGGCACGAACAGGAACACCCACAGGAACGACAGGCCGGCCAGCAGGCCCGGCACCGCGCGCGGCACGAGGACGCTGTAGTCCAGCAGGCGCGTGACGCCGTCGTTCTTGCGGTGCATGGCCAGCGCGATCGCGGTGTAGCAGGCCACGGCCAGCGCGCCGCCGATCACGCCGATCAGGATCGTGTTGACGATGCCGCGCACGAGCGACGGCTGCTCGAAGATGTCGCGGAAGTGCTGCAGGGTGAGCACGTCGGCCAGTTTCACGCCCTCGCCCCAGTACTGGACGAACGAGCGCAGCACGATGCCGGTCAACGGCAGCACGATGGTGACGGCGATCCACGTGCCCAGCACGGCGAAGGCGACCCACTTCCACTTGCCCAGCGCGAGCGGCTTCTGGCGCGCGCCCTTGCCCTTGATGGACACGTATTTGTTGGCCGACTTCAGGAGCCAGCGCTGGAGCATCACGAGCGGCATCGTCACGGCGACGAGGCAGACGGCGACGGCGGCCATCAGGTGGTACGACGGCGTGCCCAGTTTGTTCGTCAGCTTGTACAGGTAAGTCGCCAGCACGAGGTGGCCTTCCGGGTCGCCCAGCACGAGCACGAGGCCGAACACTTCGAAGCCGAGGAAGAACACGAGCACGCCCGCATACGCGAGGGCCGGCATGATCATCGGCAGCGACACGTTGAACATCACCTGCCACGGCGACGCGCCGGAGACGCGCGCCGCTTCCTCCACGTCGGAACCGAGGCTCTTCAGCGCGGACGAGGCGTACAGGTACACGTGCGGCACGTGCGTGAGGCCGGCGATGACGACGATGCTCGCGAACGAGTACACGTTCCACGGCACGAAGCCCAGCAGGTCGTGCGCCCACGTCGAGTAGAAGCCGACGGGGCCCATGGCGACGACGTAGCCGAAGCCCATCACCATCGGCGACACGAAGATCGGCACGAGCAGCAGCGGCGCGACGATGCCGCGGCCCGGCAGGTCGGTGCGGACCATCAGGAAGGCGAGCATGCCGCCCAGCGGCACGGCGATGGCGGCAAGGCCGCCGGCCAGAATGAGGCCGTTCTTGAAGGCGAGCCAGAAGTCGGGGTCATCGAAGATGAAGCGGTACGCGTCCAGGCCGAGCATCTTGTCGGGCATGAAGAACGGCGCCGTCAGGAAGCTCTGGTAGAAGATGAGGTACAGCGGCAGGAAGATGGCCACGCAGGTGAGCAGCACGACGATGCCGCGCGTCCAGTTGAAGCGCGGCGCGCGCACGGCCGGCAGGCTGCCGGCGTCGGCGCCCTTGGATTCCAGTGGCATGGTTGAAGTAGGCATGGGAGTGTCCGATTGAGATGAAGCCTGAACCCGTCGTTCCCGCGCAGGCGGGAACCCATGCTGAGTGTCCTGGTCGGCTCAGTATGGGTCCCCGCGTCCGCGGGGACGACGGTTCAAGGGTTGGCTTACTTCTTGCCGGCAGTGGCTTTCCACTCCTTCAGGAACGCCAGGCGCAGCGCCGGATCCAGGTATTCCCCGACGGCCGGGCTGACCGGCAGCGGCCTGATGTTCTTCTCGCCGACCATCTTGATCAGGTCAGTGGACGTCGTTTCGCCGGTGACGTCGGCGCGGATCGCGTACAGCTTGGAGGCATTGGCGATGACGGTCTGGCCGCGGTGCGACAGCATGTAGTCGATCCACAGCTTCGACGCGTTCGGGTGCTTGGACATCTTGTTGATGAACTGGACGCGCGAAATGATCAGGGTGTAGTCCTTCGGCAGCACGACGCCCAGCGACGGATCGTTCTTGGCGCGCACGAGCGCGTAGGAACCCATCACGTTGTAGCCGATCAGGTTTTCGCCCGACGAGATCCGCTCCAGCATGGTGCCGGTCGACGACTGCACGCGCACCCTGGCCGCGCCGAACGCCTGTTCCAGCTGCTTGTATTGCGGGTAGGCGCGCGCGTCCTGCGTCATGAACATGAAGCCGACGCCGGATTTCTCGATGTCGTAGGTGGTGACCTTGTCCTGGAATTTCGGCTGCTGGATGATGCGCACGAAATCGGCGTGCGTCTGCGGGACTTCCTCGGGCTTCAGCAGGCGCTTGTTGTAGACGAAGGCGGCCGGCTCGAACGTGGTGCCGTAGGCCATGTCCTTCCAGACGGCCCAGCCGGGGATCTTCGCGGCTTCGACCGATTTATAGGGCAGCGCATAGCCGCCCGCGGCCAGCTTCATCTGCAGGTCCATCGCCGACGACCACAGCACGTCGGCCGTGTCGCCGCCGGCCGCGTTCTCGGAGAAAAAGCGGTTGTAGACTTCGGTCGAGTTCATGTCGTTGTACTCGACCGTGATGCCCGGGTACATCGTCTTGAAATCGGAGATCAGCGGTTCGGCGGCCTTGCTGTCGGTGGCGCCGTAGATCACCAGCTTGCCTTCCTTCTTCGCGGCGTCGATCAGTTGCTGGTAGCCGGCCGGGTAGCCTGCCGGGGCCTGCGCCTGCACCGGTGCGGCGAAGGCGAAAACAGCAGCTGCAAAGGAAGTGGCAAATGCGGTCTTCTTGAAATTCATGGTTGTCTCCTAGGGTGTTGTTGTCAGTGTTCGCGGACCAGGCTGAATTCCCTGGCCTGTCGGTTGTAATCGTTGATGGCCTGCTTGACCCAGCGCGTGAGCGCGTCGCCCGTGAGCGAGAACGGGTACAGGCCGGCCTGGGTGCGCAACGCCGCGAAATCGGGGGTGGCCTGCACGCGGGCGAAGGCATCGACCCAGCGGCGGTAGTCGGCATCCGGCACGCCGGGGCCCATCCACACGCCGCGGATCACGGGCCACACGATGTCGTAGCCCTGCTCGCGCGCCGTCGGCACGGACGCCAGCACGCCGGCCAGGCGCTTCTCGGCCAGCACGGCCAGCACGCGCACCTTGCCCGGGCCGGCATACAGCACCGCTTCCGATGCGTCGCCCGAGATCACCTGCACATAGTTCGCGCTCATCGCCGTGAATGTCTCGCCGCCGCCTTCCAGCGCGACGAAGCGCAGGCGCCGCGGTTCGATGCCGGCGTGACGCGCCAGCAGCGCGACCTTCATCCAGTCCTGGCTGCCGATGGTGCCGGACACGCCGATCAGGACCTGCTGCGGATTCTTGCGGATCGCGTCCATCAGCTCGTCCAGGCTGTGCCACGGCGCGTCGGAACGCACCGCGATCATGCCGTAGTCGACGCCCAGCGCCGCGACCCAGCGCACGTCGGCAGCAAGCGCCTTGCCGAATTTTCCTTCGGCGAGATTCAGCAGCGAACCGCCCGAGAACGCGACGAGCGTGTCAGGTTCGGCGCGCCGCTGCGACACGAGGGTGTGCCACGCGACGGCGCCGATCCCGCCCGGCAGGTAGGCCAGTTTCAGCTTCGCGTCCGGCAAGGCCTTCTGGGCCAGCTTGCAGGTCAGGTCCATGGCGCCGCCCGGTTTGGACGGCACCACGCATTCGGCGTTGGCGCTGGCCGCCGCCGCTGCCGCGGACAGTGCCGCGGCGGTAAGGATCGAGATGGCGCGCTTCATGATGTTGCGGCCAGGGGTCGGTCAGAACCGGTACTGGATGCCGGTGGTGACGCCGGTCTGCGTCGATCCGAAGCCCGGATCGTCGCGCGACAGGCCCACGAGCTGGCCGTGGTCGGCCTTGGCATGCGCCACCGATGCGTACAGCCAGACGCGCTTGGACAGCGAGTACATTGCACGGCCCACGAGCATCGTCGGATCCGCGTCCTTCGCGGACGGCAGGTTCTTCGTGTTGACGTGGTAGACGGCGCCCGTCAGGGTCCACGGGTAGGCCGCCCAGGTGGCGCCGGCCCAGTAGGTGTCGCCGCGCACGTCCGGCGTGGCTGCCTTGCCCGACTGGAGCTTGTAGCCGCGCATGCCGGCCTGGTAGGTCATCGGACCCGCCTTGTACAGGGCGCCCAGGTGGAAGGCCGTCGTCTTGTCGCGGTCGCCGGTGGCGGCGAGCGTGTTGCCGTTGATTTGTTCGTACGACGCCATCAGGCCGACGGGGCCGCCGAACCAGGAACCGCCGACGGCGTACTTGCGGCCATCGGCCGCGCTGCCGGCCTGCTCGCCCATGCCGATGGTGGCGCCGTAGGTGAAGCCGCCCGTGGTGCCGGTGTACTTGATCAGGTTGTCGAACGCCGTCGTCATGCCGTACTTCGACGGGCCGGTGGCGTTGCTCGACGTCGCCCAGGAATAGTTGGGCGCGAAGCCCATCGGGTCGAACTTGATGACCAGGTCGTAGGTCGTCGTGAACGAGCGGCCGATGATCACGCGGCCGAAGCCGCCTTCGAGGCCGACGTTGGCCTGGCGCTTGAACAGGTTGCCGTCCTGCGCGCCGGTGTCGAGCATGACGCCGCCTTCCAGGTTGAAGATGGCTTTCAGGCCGCCGCCCAGGTCTTCGCTGCCGCGGAAGCCCCAGCGCGACGTGTTCTTGCCGCCCGAGACGACGCGCACCTGGCTGCCGTCGCTGGCGGTTGCGTGGTTCACGTATTCGACGCCGGCATCCATGATGCCGTAGACCTGGACATTGGTCTGGGCGGATGCGTTCAGGGAAAGCGCTGCCAGGACGGCGAGCGCGAGGGCCGATTTCTTCATATTGTCTCCGTTGTTGTCATCAAGGCGGTCGTGTGCCGCTTCGTGAGACCAAGGATAGGTCCGCCAACCTTTCAATCAGCTTTCACTGAACCTTTCAATGTCGGGTGTTGTGGAAATCACTTAGGGATGGAGACACGAAGCGGATCGTCGCTTACACTGGCGCGATGCGAATCCTGTTAGTCGAAGACCACGTCGAGCTGTCGCACTGGGTATCCAAAGCCCTGCGCGACGCCAATCTCACCGTCGAATGCGCGGCCACCGGCGCCGACGCCGACGCGCTGCTGCACACCCAGGACTACGCGCTCGTGATCCTGGACCTGACCCTGCCCCGCATGGACGGCCTGGAAGTGCTGCGCCGCCTGCGGGCGCGCGGCGGCACGCGCGGACGCACGCCCGTGATGATCCTGACGGCGCGCGGCGGCCTGGAAGAACGGGTGCAGGGCCTGAACCTGGGCGCGGACGATTACCTCGCCAAGCCGTTCGAACTCGCCGAACTGGAAGCGCGCGTGAAGGCGCTGCTGCGCCGGAGCGTCGGCAACGAGGCGCTGGTGCACACGTGCGGGCAGCTCAGCTTCGACACGGTATCGCGCATGTTCACCTACTGCGGCGAGCCGCTGGCGCTGACGCCGCGCGAGCACGCCGTGCTGGAAGCGCTGATCTCGCGCCCGGGCCGCGCCGTCTCGAAGGAAAAGCTGTTCGACGAAGTGTTCGCGCTGGACGACGACGCCAACCTCGACGCCATCGAACTGTACATCCACCGCGTGCGCAAGAAACTGGACAAGCGCCCGGACGGCGGCGCCGCCATCGCCACCCTGCGCGGCATCGGCTACCTGCTGCAGGAACGGCCGCCGGCCGCGTCCTGAGCATGCGGTTCCTGCCGGCGGCGACGACGAAGCTGGGCAGCCTGCGCGGCCAGCTGCTGCGCTGGCTGATCGTGCCGCTCGTGATCCTCGTGGCGGCCAACGCCGTCTCGCTGTACCGCGACGCGCTCGACGCCGCCGACATCGCCTACGACCGTTCCCTGCTCGCGTCCACGCGCGCGCTCGCGGAGCGCGTGTCCGTCCGCGACGGCAAGGTCGTGGCGGACGTGCCCTACGTGGCGCTGGACAGCTTCGAGACCGATACCCTCGGCCGCATCTACTACCGCGTGGGCGGGCTGCATGGCGAGACGGTGTCCGGCTACGACGACCTGCCGCCCGTCCCGAAGGACACGCCCCGCTCCGAACTGTATCCGGCCCTCGTGCGTTTCTACCACGCCGACTACAACGGCGAGCCGGTGCGCATCGCCGCCCTGCTGCAACCCGTGTACGACGATTCCATGCGCGGCATCGCCCTGATCCAGGTGGGCGAGACGCTGGACGCACGGCGCGCGCTGTCGCGGCGCATCCTGCTCAACACCCTGCTGCGCCAGGCGCTGCTCGTGCTGGCCGTGGCGACGCTCGTGTGGTTCGCCGTGCGCCTCGTGCTGCAGCCGCTGATGCAGCTGAAACAGGTCGTGGAGACGCGCGCGATCTCCGACCTGTCCGACGTCGACGAAGCCCTCGTGCACCGCGAAGTGCGGCCGCTGGTCGCCGCGATGAACGGGACGATGGCGCGCATGCAGAACCTGATCGCGAGCCAGCGCCGCTTCATCGCCGACGCTTCGCACCAGCTGCGCACGCCGCTGACGGTGCTCAAGACTCAGGCCGAGCTGGCGCTGCGCGAAAACGACCCGGCCGCGATGCAGGCCATCGTGCGCTCGATCGCGGCGACGACCGATTCGACCGTGCACCTCGCGAACCGCCTGCTGACGCTCGCGCGCATCGAGCACGGCGGCGCGAACGCGGCACTGGCGCCGGTGGCGTTGTCCGAGGTGGCGCGCCAGGTCGGACTGGAACTGGCGCTGCCGGCCGTCCAGAAAGGCATCGACCTGGCGCTGGAGGCGGAAGACGACGGCGCCACGACCATCGACGGCCAGGCGCTGCTGCTGCACGAACTGGCGAGCAACCTGGTCGACAACGCGATCCGCTACACGCCGCCGGGCGGCACCGTGCTGCTGCGCGTGCGGCGGCTGATCGGCGTCGTCGTGCTCGACGTGCAGGACAGCGGGCCGGGACTCGATCCGGCCGAATACGACAAGGTGTTCATGCCCTTCTACCGGGCGCAGGCGACGCTGGAGAGCAATCCGGGCGGCACGGGGCTGGGGCTCGCCATCGTGCGCGACATCGCCACGGTGCATGGGGCGACGCTGGCGCTTGACCGAGCGGAAAGCGGACGCGGATTGAAGGTCAGCGTGACGTTCCCGTTAGGCCTGTAACGCAAGTACGTCGGTCAATTTAATCTAGCGGTAGTCGTCCGGCGTAAGCCCGTATTTCTGCATCTTGTAGTACAGCGTCTGCTTGGGCACCCCGAGCGCCGCAGCGACGTCGACGACGCTCCCCGCCGCCCGGCGCAACTCCTGTTCGATGACGGCGCGCTCGAACGCGCCCACCTGGTCCGCGAGCGGCACCGGCGCCGCCGTGCGCGCGGTCAGCAGGCCGTCCGCGCCGCTGGACAGGCCCAGCACGAAGCGTTCCGCGATGTTGCGCAGCTCGCGCACGTTGCCGGGCCAGTCGTGCGCCATCAGCGATTGCATCAGCGGCCCCGGCACCGTGGGCGCGGCGCGCTTGTAGCGGGCCGCCGCGCCCAGCATGAAGTGTTCGAACAACAACGGGATGTCCTCGCGCCGCTCGCGCAGCGGCGGCAGGTTCAGCACGATCAGGTTCAGGCGGTAGTACAGGTCGCTGCGGAATTTCTGCTGGTCCGACCATTCCTTCAGGTCGACCTTGGACGCGGCGATCACGCGCACGTCCACCGGCACCGGGTGGTTGGAGCCGAGCCGCTCGACGTAGCGTTCCTGCAGCACGCGCAGCAGCTTGACCTGCAGCGACAGCGGCAGGCTTTCGATCTCGTCGAGGAACAGCGAACCCTTGTCGGCATGCTCGATCTTGCCGACCTGGCGCTTGGTCGCGCCCGTGAACGCGCCCGGTTCGTGGCCGAACACTTCGCTCTCGAAGATGTTTTCCGGGATCGCGCCGCAATTCAGGGCGACGAAATGATGCGCGCGGCGGCGGCTGAACTGGTGCAGGCAGCGCGCCACCATCTCCTTGCCGGTGCCCGTCTCGCCGTAGATCAGCACGTCGGCCGATTCGTCGGCCAGGTCCAGGATCAGGCGGCGCAGGTCGCGCATCGGGGCCGAATCACCCAGCAGCATCGCCTCGATGCCCTCGCCGTTCGCGATGCGGTGCCGCAGCGTCTCGACTTCCAGGATCAGGCGCCGCGTCTCCAGCGCGCGCTGCACCGCCTCGACCAGCTGTTCCGACGAATACGGCTTGGGGATGAAATCGTAGGCGCCGCCGCGCATCGCGCCGACGGCCATCGAGATGTCGCCGTGGCCCGTCACGAGGATCACCGGCAGCTGCGCATCGATGGCCTTGACGGCGGCCATCAGCTCGATGCCGCCCATGCCGGGCAGGCGCACGTCGCTGACGACGACGCCCGCGAAACCGGGCTTTATCTGCGCCAGCGCCGGCTCGGCGGCGTCGAACGCCTCGACCTGGAAGCCGGCGAGATCGAGCGCCTGCGCGCTGCCCGCGCGGACGATGGCGTCGTCTTCGACGAGCAGCACTTTCATGGATTCGTACATGGTTGTCTCCTACTCCGCCCGGGGCAGATCGATGATGAACCGGGCGCCGCCCTCGGGCAGCGACTCGGCCCGCAGCCGGCCGCCGGACTCGCGCACGATCTGCTCGGAGATCGCGAGCCCGAGGCCCAGTCCTTTGCCCTGCGGCTTGGTGGTAAAGAAGGGTTCGAACAGGTGCGCGCGGACGTCCTCCGGGATGCCGGGACCGCTGTCCGTCACGGAGATCAGGACGCGCGCCCCCGCGCCTCCCGCTTCGACGACGAGCTGGCGCGGATGACTTCCCGCCATCTCCATCGCATCGAGCGCATTGCCGAACAGGTTGACGAGGACTTGCTGCAGCCGGTTGCTGTCGCACAGCGCGTACAGGTCGCGCGGATGGGTCGCCATGCGGAATCCTACACGTTCCTGCGCGATGCGGCGCTCGACGAGGAACAGCGCCGCGGTGACGGCATCCGCCACCGGCACGGCGCTCGGCCGCGTGTCGGACTTGCGCGCGAACTGGCGCAGCTGCCCGGTCAGTTGGCCCATGCGCTCGACCAGTTGCGAGATGGTCGTGAGGTTCGCCGAGGCGTCGGCGTGCCGGCCGCGCTCGATCAGCACGCGGGCATTGTCCGCCATCGTGCGTAGCGCCGTCAGCGGCTGGTTCAGTTCATGCGTGATGCCGGCGGAGAGCTGCCCGAGCACGGCCATCTTGCCCGCCTGGACCAATTCGCTCTGCGCCTTGCGCAACTGCTCTTCGGCCTGGCGCCGCACGGCGTTCTCGTCGCGCAGCTCGCGCGTGATCTGCTCCAGGCTCGCGGTGCGGTCGGCCACCAGGTGTTCCAGCTGGTCGTACGCGCGCTGCAGATCCTCGCGCGCCCGCTGGCGCTGCCGGCCCAGGCGGTGGCGCTGGCGCGCATACAGCACGAGCATGACCGCCAGCGCTTCCGACAGCACCGTCAGCAGCGCCGCCGCGCGGGCGCTCGCGCGGGCCGGCGCGAGGTCGGACAGGTACACCATCTGCCAGTTGCGCGTCACCAGCCCGCGCGACTGGCTCAGCATCGGCCCGGTGGCCGGCGGCGGTCCGGCGACGATGCGCGCGCGGGCGTCAAGCGCGCGCACCTCGCGCAGGCCCAGCGGCGTGAGCGCATGCGAGAAATACTGGCGCGACTGTTCCAGTTCCTGCCGCGCGGCCGGCGTCAGCGGCGCAAGCGTCCGGTATTTCCATTCGGGCACCGAACTCAGGAACACGACACCATGCGCATCGGTGAGCAAGGCCTTGCCGCCGGCCTCCGCCCAACTCGCCTCCAGGCTCTCGATGTTGACCTTGACGGTCGCCACGCCCAGCATGCGGCCCTCGTGATAAATGCCGCGGGCAAAGTAATAGCCGGGCTCGCCGCGGGTCGTGCCGACCCCGTAAAAACCGCCCGGCATGCCCCGCAGGGCCTCGCGGATATAGGGCCGGAACGCGATGTAGTCGCCGACGTAGCTGTCGGGCGCGCGCCAGTTGCTGGCGGCCTGCGTCACGCCCTTCAGGTTGACGATGTAGATGCTGGTCGACCCGGCCAGCCGGTTGACGCGCTCCAGGTAGATGTTCACGTCCCGGCGCAGCGCCTCGTCGCCCGGCTGGCGCAGCAGCGCGATGACGTCCTTGTTCAGTTCGAACGTGCCGGGCAGGAAATCGTACTTGGACAGCAGGTGTTCGAGGCCGGCCGCGTACGTGTCCAGGCGCTGCGCGCCGGACAGCCGCAGCCGGTCGATCGCGGCATCCTCGGCATAGCGGTACGCCACGGCCGCCAGCGCCGCGCACACCAGTAGCAGCATGAGCGACAGCCCCAGCCGCCGCGGCCAGCGGCCGGTCTGCTGCGGGTTGACGGTGGGTGCGGCTGCGGGCATGGCGGTCCTGGAATGTTTACGTTGTGCGATTAAAACACATGACGCACGCCCAGGTTGATGCCCGTGGTGCCGGTACCGGCGTTCGTGGCGTCGCCGACCGTGTACGCGGCGCCGCCGCGGTTGACGATATGGCCATACGCCGCGTACAGGTCGGTGCGGCGCGACAGGCTGTACTCGTAGCCGATCGCGGCCTGGCGCGCGTTTGCACCGCGGCCGGAATCGTCGTGGTGGACGATCACGGACGCGAGCACTCTGCCCGCGGCGCCGGCCTGCACGGCCGCGCCCAGCAGCGCGTCGCGGCTGGCGTGGCCCAGCACGTTGCGGTTGCGCGCGAAGGCTGCGTGCGCCGTCACGGTGCCGAAGCGGTAGCGGCCCACCAGCATCGTGTTGCGCTCGTGCGCGGCGCCCGTCGCATCGTTCTGCCGGTGATGCGTCAGCGCCAGCGTCAGCGGACCCGCTTCGTACGTGGCCGACGCGTCGAAAGTACGGTTCTTCGCGGCGTCGCCGGCCACTTCGCCCGCGCCGTACAGCACATCGGCGGACAGGCCGTTCCACTTCGGCGACTGGTACTCGACCGAGTTGTCGACCCGGCCGAGTCCGGGGAGGATGTTCTGCGCATTGCCCGCGAGGCCCGTGCAGAACGGGTCGGCGATGTCGCGCATGACCTTGTAGTACGGCGCGTACTGGCGGCCCAGGCTGATCGTGCCGGCCGCGCCGGACAGGCCCACGTACGCCTGGCGGCCGAACAGCAGGCCGCCCTGCGCGGCCTTGCCGGTGTCGATGTTGTAGCCGTTTTCCACCACGAAGACGGCGCTCAGGCCGTCGCCGAGATCTTCCTTGCCCTTGAAGCCCAGCCGCGAGCCGGACGCCACGCCGCTGCCGATGTTCTGCGACGAACCGGCGGCGCCGCCGCGGTCGAGCACGATGCCGGCGTCGGCGACGCCGTAGACCTTCACGAACGATTGCGCCTGCGCGCAGGTGGCAAACAGGGCGAGCGCGCACGCGCCGGCGCCGGCGCCGGCGATATGACGATATTTCAATGAAGTCTCCGTTGATTTGATTTGTTATGTGGTCAGCCGACTTGCGCGACGACGGGTGCGACCTGTTGCGGTTTTTCTTCCAGCGCGCCTTCCCAGTTGGCGACGACGGCCGTGGCGACGGCGTTGCCGACGGCATTGGTGGCCGAGCGGCCCATGTCGAGGAACTGGTCGATGCCCATCAACAGCAGCAGGCCCGCTTCGGGAATGTGGAACTGGTTCAGCGTGGCGGCGATGACGACCAGCGACGCGCGCGGCACGCCGGCCATGCCCTTGGAGGTCAGCATCAGCAGCAGCAGCATGGTGATCTGCGTGCCCAGCGACAGGTCGATGCCGTACGCCTGCGTGATGAACAGCACGGCGAAGGTGCAGTACATCATCGAGCCGTCCAGGTTGAACGAATACCCCATCGGCAGCACGAAGCTGGAGATCTTGCGCTGCACGCCGAACTGGTCGAGCGCCAGCAGCAGCTTGGGATACGCGGCTTCCGAGCTGGCGGTGGAAAACGCGAGCAGGAACGGTTCGCGGATCAGCGCCAGCAGGTGCAGCACGCGCTTGCCGATGAACAGCGAGCCGCCCAGGATCAGCAGCAACCACAGCGTCACGAGACCGAGGTAGAAGCCGCCCATGAACTTGGCGAACGTGAAGAGGATGCCCAGGCCGTTGGTGGTGATGATGGAGGCCATCGCCGCGAACACGGCCAGCGGCGCCATGTTCATGATGACGCCAGTAATGCGCAGCATCACCTGCGCCAGCTGGTCGATCACGGCGGTGAGACCGGCGGCGGCGGGGCCCAGCGCGCCCAGCGCGGCGCCGAAGAACAGCGCGAACACGAGCACCTGCAGGATCTCGTTGTTGGCCATCGCCTCGATCGGCGATTTCGGCACCAGGTGGGCGGCGAAGTCCTTCAAGGTGAACGCCGTGGTCTTCAGGCCCGTGGCCGCGTCGATCGGCGGCAGCGGCAGGTTCAGGTGCGCGCCCAGCTGCATCACGTTCGACAGCAACATGCCCAGGCTCAGCGAGACCAGCGACGCGATCACGAACCAGGCCATGGCCTTCATGCCGATGCGGCCCGCGGCGCGGCCGTCGCCCATGTGCGCGATGCCGACGGCCAGCGTCGAGAACACGAGCAGCGAGATGATCATCTTGATCAACCGGAGGAACACGTCGGTGACGATGGAAATGTGGGCGGCGATGTCGGCGCTGATCGTCTTGTCGGCGACGGTTTCATGCAGGCCGTAGCCGACCGCGGCGCCCAGCACCATCGCGATCAGGATGTACAGGGTCAGGGGACGCTTCTTTTTCACTTTGATCTCCAAGAATCGCGGCGTTTTACTGTCGCCGCGTGTTGTCGTGACCCGGCGGGAACCGGGTGCGACCACAACAGCAAGCCGCATGCCAGAGAGATCTTTGAAATATTTACGTCGTAAACTCCTGATTACAAATGTGTTTTATTTTGGAAACTGAAGTTGGCCAGCGCGGAGCGTCCAATTTTCGGGACGCGCTCGGCGGGGGCTGTATGAATACTTGGAAGGCGCCGCAAGGCCCTGTCTGCGGGGCCGGGAATGGCCTTACAATGCCGCGATATTCAACGGTGCGGGACGCGGCATGGAAACCAAATGGCTGGAAGATTTCATTTCACTGGTCGAGACCAAGAACTTCAGTCGCTCCGCGCAATTGCGGCACGTGACGCAGCCCGCGTTCTCGCGCCGCATCCGCTCGCTGGAAAACTGGCTCGGCACGGACCTGATCGACCGCACCACGTTCCCCACCCGTGTCACGCCGGCCGGCATGATCTTCTACGAACAGGCGCTGGAAATGCTCGGGCAGATCAACGGCGTGCGCGAGATGCTGCGCAACAATCGCGTCACGGCGACGAAGACGATCGACCTGGCCGTCCCGCATACCCTGTCGCTCACGTTCGTGCCGAAGTGGCTCGCCGCGCTGGAACGCGACTTCGCGTCGATCAACAGCCGCCTCATCGCCCTCAACGTCCATGACGCGGTGCTGCAGCTCGTCGAAGGCGGATGCGACCTGCTGCTGTGCTACCACCATCCGCGCCAGCCGGTGCAGCTCGACCCAAGCCGCTACGACATGCTGCTGATGGGCCGCGAAGCGTTGTGCGCGTACGCCCGCTGCGGCGCGGACAGCCAGGCGGAATACCGCCTGCCCGGCCGCAGGGACGCGCCGCTGCCGTTCCTCTCCTACACGACGAACGCCTACCTCGGTCGGATGGTGGACCTGATCCTCGCCGACGCGAAGCCCGGCCTGCACGTCGACAAGCGCTACGAGACCGACATGGCGGAAGGCCTCAAGATGATGGCGCTCGATGGCCACGGCATCGCGTTCCTGCCCGAATCCGCCGTCACGCGCGAGGTCGCGCAGGGGCAGCTGGCGCGGGCCAGCGAACCGGGTCAGTGGGAGATCGAGATGGAGATCCGGCTGTATCGCGAACGGCCTTCCGATGCGCGGCCGGGCAAGCAGATCGTCGCGGAACTGTGGGAGTACCTCGTCGCGCAGCAGTCGGCGACGTGATGCTGGTGGCGGTGTTCGCGTCTGGCATGTCACATCGCTACTTGGCGCGCGCGTTGCAGACGCCCGCAGGCGTCGATGGCGGATGTGCCGGTGTCAATTATTCCGGCCGATCATCCCGCGCGAGCTACAACGGATTGACCGCTTGGCCAGTCGCCTGCGATTATCCGAATATCAGCCAAACCCTTTTTATCTGATATTCGGATATATTGACTTTATCTGTTACTCAGATAAAATCGACGTATCTGAATATCGGATATTTCCTATGTCCTCCGCGCCTGACTACCACACGCTCTCTACGGCGTCCCACCTCGGCCAGCTCCTCAAGACCACGCGCAAACGGCACAAAATCACGCAGGCCGAGCTGGCTGGCTATGTCGGGGTCAGCCAGAACCGTATCTCGCACCTCGAGAATCACCCCGAGGAACTCAGCATCAGGCAGCTGCTCAGCTGGTGCTCGGCGCTAAAGCTGGAGCTCAAACTCGGCGAGAGGGACACGTCAGCGGCCAGCAACTCGGCGGAATGGTAATCATGGGCCGTCGCTCGCACAGCCAAACCCTCAATCTCTGGGCCAACGGAGAGTATGTCGGCCGCTGGACGGTCAATGCTGCCGGAAACTCGGAGCTGCAGTACGATGCCGCCTGGTGCGCCTCCCCGCGCGGCCGCCCTATCTCGCTGTCGCTACCCTTCAACCTGCACAATGAGCCGCTGAAGGGAGTCCGGGTCTCCCACTACTTCGACGGCCTGCTGCCCGACAGCGATTCGATTCGCAGACGGGTTGCGGCCCGGTTCAAGACGGGCTCCATTGACGCATTCGACCTGCTGGCCGCCATCGGCCGCGACTGCGTTGGTGCCCTGCAGCTGCTGCCGGATGGCGCCCAGCCGGAGGGTCTTGACCAGGTGGACGGCATTGTAGTCGATGACGAAGCCATCGAACGCCACCTGCTGGACATGGTGAACCCAGACCAGCGCGGCGGCCCGCGGGACCCGGACGACGACTTCCGGATTTCTCTGGCCGGCGCGCAGGAGAAGGACGCGTTCCTGAGGTGGAATGGCAAATGGATGAAGCCGCGCGGCGCCACGCCGACGACGCACATCTTCAAGCTTCCAATCGGGCTGGTCGGCGGCCGCAAAGCTGACTTCTCGACCTCGGTCGACAACGAGTGGCTCTGCCTGCGACTGTTCAAGGAATTCGGCCTGCCGACAGCGAACGCCGAGATTGCTACCTTCGGCAAGCAACGTGTCCTCGTCGTCGAGCGCTTCGACCGGGTGCGCTCGGCCAACGGTCAGCACCTGTTCCGGCTCGTTCAGGAAGACTTCTGCCAGGCCACCGGCGTGTCGCCTCTGGTGAAGTATGAGAATGAAGGCGGCCCGGGCCTGAAGCAAATTTTCACCCTGGTCCAGCAGTCGCAGCAGGCCAAAGAGGACATGCGCACGCTGATGGCGTCGCAGCTGCTGTTCTGGATGATGCGTGCGCCGGACGGCCACGCCAAGAACTTCAGTATCCAGCTGCTGGCCGGCACGGGCCGCTTCAAGCTGACGCCCATCTATGACGTGATGTCGGCCTACCCCGTCATGGGCCCTTGCCCGAACCAGTGGTCGGAATACGAAGTCAAAATGGCGATGGCCCTTCTCGGCAAGAACCGGCACTATCTGGCGCGCGACATCCAACGACGGCACTTCAACAGCACCGCGAAAAAGGTCGGCTACGGCGATAACGCGGAGCCGCTGCTCCAGGAGTTCATCGCCCGCACGCCGGACGTCGTGGAGAAGGTCCGCGGTGAGCTTCCGGATGGCTTCTCGGCCGCCGTAGCGGACAAGGTTCTGGATGGCGTGCTGGCTGCGGCGCACGCGCTGGAAGCAATGCCGCCAAGCTAAGAACGCCCAACAAACGAACATCGAACGTCCATGCCATTCGGCGCCATTCGGTAAGCGCGATCATGACAATACTCTCGACCGCGACAACCGCTGTCGGCCCGCATAAACCACGCAAACACAGCCATGCTTTTTGCGCATGACCGCATGCGCAAGCAGCATTGGCCAGGCTCCGGCAGCCCATCCTATGATGCGCTCAGCCTTGAATCACACACGGAGACCTGCCATGAGCCACGACTACATCCCTTCCTACCTGAACCCGAACGACCTCGGCCCGTGGGGCCAGTACCTGCAACAGGTCGACCGCGTCGCCCCGCACCTGGGCAGCCTGTCGCGCTGGGTCGAAACGCTGAAGCGTCCGAAGCGCATCCTGACCGTGGACGTGCCGATCGAACGCGACGACGGCACCATCGCGCACTACGAGGGTTACCGCGTCCAGCACAACCTGTCGCGCGGCCCGGGCAAGGGCGGCGTGCGCTTCCACCAGGACGTGACGCTGTCGGAAGTGATGGCGCTGTCGGCCTGGATGTCGGTCAAGAACGCGGCCGTCAACGTGCCGTACGGCGGCGCCAAGGGCGGCATCCGCGTCGATCCGTCCACCCTGTCGAAGGGCGAGCTGCAGCGCCTCACGCGCCGCTACACGAGCGAGATCAGCATGCTGATCGGCCCGACGAAGGACATCCCCGCGCCGGACGTGAACACCAACGAACAGGTCATGGCCTGGATGATGGATTCGTATGCCATGATCGAAGGGAATCTGTCGACGGGCGTCGTGACGGGCAAGCCGATCTCGCTCGGCGGCTCGCTGGGACGCCGTGAAGCGACGGGCCGCGGCGTGTTCGTCGTCGGCCAGGAAGCGGCGGCGCGGCGCGGCGTGGCGCTGGCCGGCGCGCGCATCGCCATCCAGGGCTTCGGCAACGTGGGCGGCACCGCGGCCACGATCTTCGCGGATGCCGGCGCGAAGATCGTCGCTGTGCAGGATCACACGGGCACCATCGTGCGCGAAGACGGCCTCGACGTCGCGCAACTGCACAAGCACGTGGCCGAAGCGGGCGGCGTGAAGGGCTTCCCCGGCGCGGATGCGACGCTGGACCGCGACGCGTTCTGGGACATCGAGTCCGACATCCTGATCCCGGCCGCGCTGGAGCGGCAGATCACGGCGGACGTCGCGGCGAGGCTCAAGACGAAGATCATCCTGGAAGGCGCGAACGGCCCGACGACGCCGGAAGCCGACGACATCCTGGCCGACAAGGACGTCCTCGTCGTGCCGGACGTGCTGGCCAACGCGGGCGGCGTCACCGTGTCGTACTTCGAATGGGTCCAGGATTTTTCCAGCTTCTTCTGGACGGAAGACGAGATCAATGCCCGCCTCACCCGCATCATGCAGAGCGCGTTCGGCGCCGTGTGGGACGTCGCTCAGGAGAAGAAGGTGAGCCTGCGCACCGCGACGTTCATCGTGGCCTGCACGCGTATCCTGCAGGCGCGTGAAGTGCGCGGCCTGTACCCGTAATCTCCCGGAAGCTCGCGTGGCGCGCCTGCCGGTATGACGCCACGCGACTTCAAAAAAATCCATTTTTCGCCGCACATTGCGCGCAGATAAGCATGCGTTGCAGCACATTCTCACATCGTTGAGCGACCGCAAGCATGCCTTCGGACATGATTTCTTGTGCGCCGCAGCACAGGTAAGATGTGCGGATGAAAACGACCGACTTCCCTCCCCCATCGCCCGGCGCGGACGACGCGCTGTTCGACCACATCGAGCGCCGCCTGCTGGCGCTCACCACCGCCCCGCTGCACGCGCCGACACAGGCGGAAAGCCGCTGCGTGGATGAATTCGCGGATGGCTTCCTCGGCCACATCGGCCTGTCTCCCATCCCGCTCGCGCGGCGCTGGCGCACCGCACCATGAGACGTAAAAAAAGCCGCCTGCCGTTCGCACGGCGGCGGCTTCGATTCGAGCGAGGACGATCAGCCCAGGCTTTCCAGGCGGATGCGCACCACCTTGCCCACGGTCGTCGCCAGGCTCTCGATCTTGGCGATCGCGGCGTTGACGTATTTTTCGCGGGTCTGGTGGGTGATGATGACGATGTCCGTGCGCGCCTTCTCGCCCGGCTCCTTCTGCAGCACGGCGTCGATCGAGATGCCGGCGTCGGCCAGGATGCGGGTCAGGTCGGCCATCACGCCCAGCTGGTCCTGCACGGTCACGCGCAGGTAGTAGCTGGTGCGGATCTCTTCCATCGGCAGGATCGGCACGTCGGCCAGTTCCGTCGGCTGGAACGCCAGGTGCGGCACGCGCGAATACGGGTCGGCGGTCGCCAGGCGGGTCACGTCGATCAGGTCGGCGATGACGGCGGAGGCGGTCGGCTCGGCGCCGGCGCCCTTGCCGTAGTACAGCGTCGCACCGACGGCGTCGGCCTGCACGAGCACGGCGTTCATCGCGCCTTCGACGTTCGCGATCAGGCGCGCGCCCGGCACGAGGGTCGGGTGCACGCGCAGTTCGATACCCTCTTTACCGTCGACCGTCGTGCGGCGCGTGATGCCCAGCAGCTTGATGCGGTAGCCCAGCTGTTCGGCGTAGCGCAGGTCCACGGCCTGCAGCTGGCTGATGCCCTCGATGTGGGCGCTGCCGAACTGCACGGGGATGCCGAACGCGATGGCGGACATGATGGTCAGCTTGTGCGCCGCGTCCACGCCTTCGATGTCGAAGGTCGGATCCGCTTCCGCATAGCCCAGTTCCTGCGCCTGCTTCAGCACGGTGTTGAAATCCAGGCCCTTGTCGCGCATCTCGGACAGGATGAAGTTCGTCGTGCCGTTGATGATGCCGGCGACGGATTCGATGCGGTTCGCGGACAGGCCTTCGCGCAGCGCCTTGATGATCGGGATGCCGCCGGCGACGGCCGCTTCGAACGCCACCATCACGCCCTTGGCCTGGGCCGCCTCGAAGATCTCATTGCCGTGCAGCGCCAGCAGCGCCTTGTTGGCGGTGACGACGTGCTTGCCGTTGGCGATCGCCTGCAGCACCAGTTCGCGCGTCAGGTCGTAGCCGCCGATCAGTTCGACGACGATGTCGATATCCGGATTGTTCACGACGGCGAACGGGTCGGCGACGACCTCGACTTCGCTGCCCACGATGCGCTTGGCGCGTTCGAGGTTACGGACGGCGACCATCGCAACCTCGATGCCGCGGCCGGCGCGGCGGCGGATCTCTTCCTGGTTGCGTTGGAGGACGTGGTAGGTGCCGGCACCGACGGTGCCGAGGCCGAGCAAGCCTGCTTTGATGGGTTTCATATGAATGTACTGTCTGCTGTCTGTCGTTCTCAGCGCGCGTGGCGGCGCCGGTAGCCATCGAGGAAGCGGGCGATACGGCCGCACGCATCCGTCAGGTCGTCGGAATTGGGGAGGAAGACCAGGCGGAAATGGTCCGGCGTCTTCCAGTTGAAGCCAGTGCCTTGCACCAGCAGGACTTTTTCCTCGGACAACAGCTCACAGATAAATTGCTGGTCATCGGCGATCGGGTAGATCTTCGGGTCGAGGCGTGGGAACATATACAGCGCCGCTTTTGGCTTGACGCAGGTAACGCCCGGGATATCGGTCAGGAGTTGGTGAGCCAGGTCGCGCTGGCGAGCGAGGCGGCCGCCGGGGGCCACGAGGTGCGCAATGCTCTGGTGGCCGCCGAGCGCGGTCTGGATCGCGAACTGGCCCGGCGCGTTGGCGCACAGGCGCATCGACGCGAGCATGTTCAGGCCTTCGATATAGTCCTTCGCATGGCGTTTTTCGCCGGAGAGGACCATCCAGCCGGCGCGGTAGCCGCACGAACGGTAGTTCTTCGACAGGCCGTTCAGCGTGACGAACAGGACGTCGTCGGCCAGCGAGGCGAGCGACACGTGCTCCTCGCCGTCGTACAGCGTCTTGTCGTAGATTTCGTCGGCGTAGACGATCAGCTGGTGCTGGCGCGCCAGTTCGACGATTTCCAGCAGCACGTCGCGCGAATACAGCGCGCCGGTCGGGTTGTTCGGGTTGATGACGACGATCGCGCGCGTGTTCGGCGTGATCTTCTTGCGCATGTCGTCGATGTCGGGCAGCCAGCCGGCCTGCTCGTCGCAGACATAATGCACGGGATTGCCGCCGGCCAGGCTGACGGCCGCCGTCCACAGCGGGTAGTCCGGCGCCGGGACGAGGACTTCGTCGCCGCTGTTCAGCAGGCCCTGCATCGCCATCACGATCAGTTCGGAGGCGCCGTTGCCCAGGTAGATGTCGTCGATGCCGACGCCGCGGATATTCTTTTCCTGGGTGTAATGCATGATCGCTTTGCGCGGTGCAAACATGCCCTTCGAATCCGTGTAGCCGGCCGAGTTCTGCATGTTGAGGATCATGTCGCGCACGATCTCGTCCGGCGGGTCGAACCCGAACACGGCCAGGTTGCCGATGTTCAGCTTGATGATCTTGTGGCCGTCTTCCTCCATCTGGCGCGCGATCTGCAGCGCCGGGCCACGGATCTCGTAGCAGACGTCGTCGAGCTTGTTGGATTTCAGAATCGGTCGCAAAATATCACCTTGGAAATGTATCTGAACACATCAGCACCGTCTCCGGGGGCTTCGAGAAACCGTAGCGAAGTAGGTTTATCGACGCCCCCGTTGTTGCAATGCGAAAAATTCCATTCTGCCCAATTGGCGGGGATTAAGCAACCGCCCATTGCTGGGACGTCATGGAAACCAGTTACAATACGCGCCCTGTGCCTGTCATTCCCCGGCTTGCCATCATGAAGCTCCATTCCAGCAGCACCGAAAAATACCAGACTGTCACCGGCTACGACCGGGCCGGCGTCGAGATCAACGCCCAGCGCTTCGACTACAGCGTGCTCGTGATGCCCGAAACGGCACCGCGCGCGTGGCCCGTCACGCGCTTCGAGGACCTGAAAGCCGAGCATTTCGAGGCGATCGCGGCCGACAAGCCGGACGTCGTCATCCTCGGCACCGGCGAGCGCCAGCGCTTCGTGCATCCGCGCCTCGTCACCAGCCTGTCCAGCCAGCGCATCGGCGTCGAAAGCATGGACAGCCACGCCGCCTGCCGCACCTACAACATCCTGATGGGCGAAGGCCGCAAGGTGACGCTGGCGCTGATCATCGAAGGGGACGCGAAGGCCGCATGAACGACCTGCACCGGAATAAAACCCTCACCTGGACCCTGCTGATCGTCTTTGCCGCCGTCCTGCTGTACGCACTGGGCGTGCGCACGCTCGTGCCGCCGGACGAAGGCCGCTACGCCGAGATGGCGCGCGAGATGTTCGCCAGCGGCGACTGGATCACGACGCGCCTGAACGGCATCAAGTATTTCGAAAAGCCCCCGCTGCAGACGTGGATGAACGCCCTGTCGTTCACCCTGTTCGGCCTCGGCGACTGGCAGGCGCGCCTGTGGACGGGCCTGTGCGGCCTGCTCGGCGTCGTCCTGACCGGCGTCGCGGGCACGCGCGTGTTCGGCGCGCGCATCGGCTTCTACGCCGCGCTGGTGCTCGGCTCCTCGTTCTACTGGGTCGCGTGCAGCCAGATCGATTCGCTCGACATGGGCCTGTCCGGCATGATGACGGTGGCCCTGTGCGCCCTGCTCATCGCCCAGCGCGACGATGCTTCCGAGTCCGAGCGCCGCAACTGGATGCTCGTGTGCTGGGCCGGCATGGCGCTGTCCGTGCTGTCCAAGGGCCTGATCGGCCTCGTGCTGCCGGGCGGCGTGCTCGTGTTCTACACGATCTTCTCGCGCGACTGGGCCATCTGGAAGCGCCTGCACCTCGTGAAAGGCCTGCTCCTGTTCTTCCTGATCGCCACGCCGTGGTTCGTGCTGGTCGGGCTGAAGAATCCGGAGCAGCCGCACTTCTTCTTCGTCCACGAACACTTCGACCGCTTCCTCAAGAAGGAACACCACCGCGAAGCGGCGTGGTACATCTTCTTCGTGCTGCTGGCCGCCGGCAGCGTGCCGTGGGTCGGCGTGCTGGTGCAAAGCCTGATCGGCGCCGCCCGCCGCGACGGCGAGACGACCAAATTCCGCCCGCGCCTGATGCTGCTCGTGTGGGTCGCGTTCATCACGCTGTTCTTCACCAAGTCGAATTCCAAGCTGCCCGGCTACATCCTGCCCGTGTTCCCCGCCGTCGCGCTGCTGGTGGCGGTCTACCTGGACGCCGGCACGCGCCGCGGCCGCATGATCACGGCGGCCCTGACGGCGCTGCTGGGCGTGGGCTTCCTCGTCACCGTCCCGTTCATGCTGAAGTTCGCCAAGCATGCGGGCGAGGACGTGCTGTACGCGGCCTATCAGCCGTGGGTGCTGGCGGCCGGCCTCGTGCTGCTGATCGGCGGCTGCCTCGCCCTGCTGTACGCACGCCAGATGCTGCGCGACCTGTTCGTCGTCGTGCTGGCCGTCGCCGGTTTCGCCGGTACGCAGCTGCTGCTCGTCGGCTTCGAGCCGATCGGGCAGGTGCGCGCGGGCGTCAACCTGCTGCCCGCATTGAAGGCCGCCGGCGCCGCGAATCCGGCCGTGAAAGTCTACTCGGTCGGCATCTACGAGCAGTCGCTGACCTTCTATCTCGGCCGTCCCGTGACGCTCGTCGATTACCGCGACGAGTTCGACTTCGGCCTCCAGCAGCAACCGGAACTCACGATCCCGACGATTCCCGAGTTCGTCGCCCGCTGGCGGCTCGATGCGGCCGCGGGCGTGCACGACGTGGCGATCACCCGTCCCGAGATCGCCGCGGACCTGCAGCGCCAGGGCGTCCCCCTGCGCATCGTGGCGGCGGACGCGCGCCGTACCGTCATCGCGAATTTTTGATACTCCCGAATGAACCTCACCACCTTTGCCTTCATCATCTCCGGCGTGATCCTGAACGCCTGTGCCCAGCTCCTGCTGAAAGCGGGCACCAACGCCATCGGCGGCGCCATCCACCTCACCATGAGCAACTGGTTCGAGACCTTCGTCAAGGTCGTGACCCAGCTGCCGATCCTGGGCGGCCTGGCGTGCTACGCCGTCTCGCTGGTCGTGTGGATCATCGGCCTGTCGCGCACGGACGTGACGATCGCGTATCCGATGCTGTCGCTGGGCTATGTCGTGTCCGCGTTCGGCGCGTGGATGTTCCTGGGCGAGGCGGTGTCGCCGCAGCGCCTGGCGGCCATCGGCGTCATCGTGGTGGGCGTCGTGTTGCTGGCGAGAACCTAATTTAGCGTCGGACAGGGCGCTGTTACAATGCCCGCTTTGCCCGCATATATCTTTATCAAGAAAATAACGAGTTTCCCATGACTGCCGAGCTGCCCTTCCTGCCCTTTTCCCGGCCCACCATCGACGAAGAGACCATCGCCGCCGTCGGCGAAGTGCTGCGCTCCGGCTGGATCACGACCGGTCCGAAAAACCAGGCATTCGAGGCCCTGCTGTCGGAATACTTCGGCGGCCGCCCGGTCCGCACCTTCAATTCCGGCACCTGCACGATGGAGATCGCGCTGCGCATCGCCGGCATCAAGCCGGGCGATGAAGTGATCACGACGCCGATCTCGTGGCCGGCCACCGCCAACGTGATCATCGAGGTGGGCGCGACGCCGGTCTTCGCCGACATCGACCCGGTCACGCGCAACATGGACCTGGACAAGCTGGAAGCCGCGATCACCCCGCGTACGAAGGCGATCATCCCCGTGTACCTCTCCGGCCTGCCTCTGGACATGGACCGCCTGTACGCGATCGCGCACAAGCACGACCTGCGCGTCGTCGAGGATGCCGCGCAGGCCATCGGCTCGCTGTGGAACGGCAAGCGCATCGGCTCGTTCGGCGACTTCGCGTCGTTCAGCTTCCAGGCCAACAAGAACATCACGACGGGCGAAGGCGGTTGCCTCGTGCTGAACAACCTGGAAGAAGCGCGCCTGGCCGAGAAGTACCGCCTGCAGGGCGTGACGCGCAGCGGCGTGGACGGCATCGACGTCGACGTCCTGGGCGGCAAGTACAACATGAGCGACATCATGGCCACCATCGGCCTGGGCCAGATGAAGAACCTGGAGGCGCTGACGGCGCACCGCGCCGCGCTGGCGCGCCATTACTTCGACTGCTTCGGCCCCGATTTCGAGGCGCAGACCGGCGCCCAGCTGCCGATCCAGGCCTTCGGCACGAGCAACTGGCACCTGTTCCAGATCATCCTGCCGGACAACGGCCCCGGCACGCGCGCCGACTTCATGACCCGCATGCAGAAGGAACACAACGTCGGCACCGGCTACCACTACGCGCCGATCCACCTGTTCACGCTGTACCGCGAGCGCGGCTTCAAGGAAGGGATGTTCCCCGTCGCCGAGAAGATCGGCCGCCTGACCGTCACGCTGCCGATGTTCAATGCGATGACGTTCGCGGACGTCGAGCGTGCCGTCGCAGCCGTAAAGTCGGTACTCAACAGCGCGGCACTCAACAGCGCGGTGCTCGCAAAATGACGGCGGTGGCGATGAAACCGGAAGTCTCGGTCGTCATTCCGGTCTATAACGAGGAAGCGGGCCTGGCGAATTTGTTCGCGCGCCTGTACCCCGCCATGGATGCGCTCGGTATCGCGTACGAAGTCGTCTTCGTCAACGACGGCAGCCGCGACAACTCGGTGGCGATCCTGGCGGAGCAGTACCGCAAGCGCCCGGACGTCACGCGCGTCGTCCTCTTCAACGGCAACTACGGCCAGCACATGGCGATCCTCGCGGGCTTCGAGCAGACGCGCGGCCAGATCGTCATCACGCTCGACGCCGACCTGCAGAACCCGCCGGAAGAGATCCACAAGCTGATTGCCAAGATGCGCGAGGGTTACGACTACGTGGGCTCGATCCGCCGCAAGCGCCAGGATTCCGCGTGGCGAACGGTGGCATCGAAGGCGATGAACCGGGTGCGCGAGCGCATCACGAACATCCACATCACGGACCAGGGGAACATGCTGCGCGCGTACGGCCGCAACGTGATCGACCTCGTCAACCAGTGCGGCGAAGTGAACACCTTCGTGCCGGCGCTCGCGTACAAGTTCGCGCGCAAGCCGACGGAGATCGTCGTCGAGCACGAGGAACGCGCGGCCGGCGAATCGAAGTATTCGCTGTACAGCCTCATTCGCCTGAACTTTGACCTGATGACGGGCTTCTCGCTCGTGCCGCTGCAGATGTTCTCGCTGCTGGGCATGACCCTGTCGCTGCTGTCGGCGCTGCTGGTGATCGTGCTCATCTTCCGCCGCTTCCTGCTGGGCGCCGAGGCGGAAGGCGTGTTCACGCTGTTCGCGATCGCGTTCTTCTTCATGGGCGTGATCCTGTTCGGCATCGGCCTCGTGGGCGAATACGTGGGCCGCATCTACCAGCAGGTGCGCGCACGGCCGCGCTACGTCGTCGCGACGATCCTGGAGGGCGTGCCGCCGGACCTGGCGGAACTCGACGGGATCGAGAAGCGGCAGGTCGCGCGCTGAGTATCTGGCCGCGGCCATAAAATCGTCGTTCCCGCGAAAGCGGGGATGACGGTGTTTTGCATGCTCATCCCAAATTGACTCGAACACTATGACCCAACCCCGCAAACGCGCAGTCGTCTTCGCCTACCACAACGTGGGCGTGCGCTGCCTGAAGGTGCTGCTGGCCGGCGGCGTCGACGTCGCGCTCGTCATCACGCACCAGGACAGCGCCACCGAAAACATCTGGTTCGAATCCGTCCTCTCGCTGTGCGAGACCGAAAGTATCCCCTACCTCACGCCGATCGATGCGAAAGGCGCCGACCTGGCCGAGGCCATCCGGGCCGCGCAGCCGGACCTGATGTTCAGCTTCTACTTCCGCCACATGCTGCCGCAGGCGATCCTCGACATCGCGCCCGCGTACAACATGCACGGCTCGCTGCTGCCGGCGTTCCGCGGCCGCGCGCCCACCAACTGGGCCGTGCTGCACGGCGCCACCGAGACGGGCGCCACCCTGCACGAGATGACGGTGAAACCGGACGCCGGCGCCATCGTCGCCCAGCAGGCCGTCCCGATCCTGCCGGACGACACCGCGTTCGAAGTGTTCGGCAAGGTGACGGTCGCCGCGGAGCTGGCGCTGTACCACGTGCTGCCGAGTCTCCTCGCCGGCACGGCGCCGCGCACGCCCAACGACCTGACGAAGGGCGGCTACTTCGGCGGCCGCAAGCCGGAAGACGGCCGCATCGACTGGACCAAACCGGCGCAGGAGGTGTACAACCTGCACCGCGCCGTCGCCCCGCCCTACCCCGGCGCCTTCACGGACGTCGGGCCGCGCCGCTACGTCATCGAACGCGCTCGATTACAGAACGGTAATGTTCAGGGCCTCTCGCCGGGTCTTGCGGTCATCGATAATGCCATCCTCGGCGTCTGCGGCGACGGCCGCGCGCTGGTCATCCACAGCCTGCTGGCCGACGGCCTGCGCATCTCCCCTGCCGAACTGCGGGCACAACTCGCAGAAGGCCAGGCCTGAACAAGCATCCAGGAAAACCCACATGAAAAAAGTCCTCATCCTCGGCGTCAACGGCTTCATCGGCCACCACCTGTCCAAGCGCATCCTCGAGACGACCGACTGGGAAGTCTACGGCATGGACATGGCGTCCGACCGCATCGCGCACCTACTGGACAATCCGCGCATGCACTTCTTCGAAGGCGACATCACGATCAACACGGAATGGGTCGAGTACCACGTCAAGAAATGCGACGTGATCCTGCCGCTGGTCGCCATCGCGACGCCGTCGACGTATGTGAAGGAGCCGCTGAAAGTCTTCGAACTGGACTTCGAGGCGAACCTGCCGATCGTCCGCTCGGCCGCGAAATATAAAAAGCACCTGATCTTCCCGTCGACGTCGGAAGTCTATGGCATGAGCCGCGACGCCGAATTCGATCCGGAGAACTCGGAACTGGTCTATGGCCCGATCAACAAGCCGCGCTGGATCTACGCCTGCGCGAAGCAGCTGATGGACCGCGTGATCTGGGGCTACGGCATGGAAGGCCTGAACTTCACGCTGTTCCGCCCGTTCAACTGGATCGGCGCCGGCCTGGACTCCATCCACACGCCGAAGGAAGGTTCGTCGCGCGTGCTGACGCAGTTCTTCGGCCACATCGTGCGCGGCGAGACCATCCAGCTCGTCGACGGCGGCCACCAGAAGCGCGCGTTCACGTACATCGACGACGGCATCGCGGCGCTCATGAAGATCATCGAGAACAAGGATGGCCGTGCCACCGGCCAGATCTACAACATCGGCAACCCGGTCAACAATTATTCGATCCGCGAACTGGCCGACATGATGATGAAGCTCGCGGCCGAGTACCCGGAATACGCGGCCGGCGCGCAGAAGGTGCAGATCGTCGAGACCAGCTCGGGCGCCTACTACGGCACCGGCTACCAGGACGTGCAGAACCGCGTGCCGAAGATCGAGAACACGAAGAACGATCTCGGTTGGGCACCGACCGTGACGATGGCGGACGCGCTGCGCCACATCTTCGACGCCTACCGCGGCCAGGTCGCGGCGGCCCAGGCCCTCGTCGATTAAGGAACGACCTTGGCACCGCTGCTCGTCCTCAAGATCGACGTCGACACCTACCGCGGCACGCGCGAAGGCGTGCCCAACCTCGTGCGCATGCTGAGCAAGCACGGGGCCGGGGCGACGTTCCTGTTTTCGCTGGGCCCCGACCACACCGGATGGGCGATGCGGCGCGCGCTGCGTCCCGGCTTCTTCCAGAAGGTGTCGCGCACGTCCGTGGTTGAACACTACGGCGTCAGGACGCTGATGTACGGCGTGCTGCTGCCCGGCCCGGACATCGGGGCGAAGGCGGCGGCCGAGATGCGCGCCGCGCGCGACGCCGGCTTCGAATGCGGCATCCACACGTGGGACCACGTCTGGTGGCAGGACAACGTGCGCGGGCGCGATGCCGCGTGGACGGACCGCATGATGAAGAAGAGCGAGCAGCGCTATACGCAGGTGTTCGGCGAGCCGCCGCACACGCACGGCGCGGCGGGCTGGCAAATGAACCCGCATGCCTTCGCCCGTCATGACGCCGTCGGCTACCGCTACGCGTCGGACGGCCGCGCCCAGTTGCGCGACGATGGCTCGCTGGCCGATCCGCAGTTCGGCCCGTACCGCTACCGGGGCCTGTCGCACATCCAGATGCCCACCACGCTGCCCACGCTGGACGAGCTGCTGGGCCGCGAGATCGACGGCACCGTCATCGACGAGAACAATATCGCCGCCCATTTGCTCAAGCTGACGGCGGATCCGCAACGCGACCACGTGTATACCTTGCACGCAGAGCTTGAAGGACAGAAACTCGCCCCCATATTCGAGCAGCTGTTGTCAGGTTGGAAAGCCCAGGGCTACCGACTTGCCTCGATGGCGGACTATTATGAGAAGATAAAAGGCGACCCGCTGCCCGAGCATCCGGTCCAGTGGGGCGAGTTACCGGGACGATCGGGCGAACTGATCATCCTCGACAAGACTATGTAAGCACGCGGTGCTAGGGCCGCGAGACAGGAGAAAACCGTGGCCGAAAGCCCAACCGCAGCACCCGCAACCGCAGACGGCGCCGCCGCGCCCTTGGCGAATTTCAGCGCGCCGATGACCGGCGACCGGACTTTTCAACTGAACGGTCGCCCCGCGCGCTACACGGTGCTGTACTTCTATCCCAAAGACAATACTCCCGGCTGCACGACGGAAGCGATGAACTTCCGCGACCGCTACGACGAATTCAAGGCGCTGAACACCGACGTCTACGGCATCAGCCGCGATTCCCTGCGCTCGCACGAAAACTTCAAGACCAAACTGGGCCTGCCCTTCGAACTGATTTCCGATCCGGACGAAGCCGTGTGCACCCAGTTCGACGTCATGAAGATGAAGAATATGTACGGCAAAAAAGTGCGGGGGGTCGAGCGCAGTACGTTTGTCATTGACGCTGACGGCAAGTTGGTGAAAGAATGGCGTGGCGTGAAAGTCAATGATCACGTCCAAGAAGTGCTGGAATTTCTACAAAGCCAGCCTTGAAGAGCGGGCTGGCGATGGTTCTTACAAACCTTTAGCCGAGCGTTCGCCTATTTTGAGTCACTGTTTTACCTCACCGCATCATTCCAATCTGGCTGCCGGCCAGGGCCCCCGTCTGGGCTCGCCGGCGCCTCGCAGCTCCCCCCAGTTGCATCTGTCTGCCCGGCGGCGCGCGCGTGCCGTGCGGTGCGTTTTTCCGACTTTTTTTCTGGATTGAGAACCTGATGCCACTGCCTAAACTCCCCACCAAGCCGGCAACCATTTTGCTGGCCAAGGATTACCCGAGGGCCGAACCGGGCAAGACGCCTGTGCGCGCAACCGCGAAAGCGGAAAACGACCCCGTCGAAGACCTGATCAGCGGCCCGGCCGTGCCGGCCCCGAAGGCGACGAAGCCGCGCAAGTCGAAGGCCGCCCTGCTGGCCGAGGCGCCCGCGCGCGAAGACACGCCGGTGGCTGCGCCACCCACGCCCCCGATGCCCGCACGCGGCGAAAAGCCTGCGAAACCCGGCAAGGCGAAGGCCGAAGGCGCCGGCGCCAAGCTGCGCGAGAGCGACATGAACGAACCGCATCCGGCCAAGCACAAGCCGGTCGAGGTCAACGTCAAGTCGCAAGCGAGCCGCAAGGCCGACACGTCGGGCACCACGAAGGTGTTCGTGCTCGACACGAACGTGCTGATGCACGACCCGACCTCGCTGTTCCGCTTCGAGGAACACGACGTCTACCTGCCGATGATGACGCTGGAAGAACTCGACAACCACAAGAAGGGGATGTCGGAGGTCGCGCGCAACGCACGCCAGGTCTCGCGTACGCTGGACGCGCTGATCGCCAATGTCGACGACGACGCCATCGAGACCGGCATTCCACTGGCCAAGCTGGGCAACAAGGATGCGAAGGGCCGCCTGCACTTCCAGACGCGCCTGAACGGCGCCGCCCTGCCGGAGGGTCTCCCGTCCGGCAAGGCCGACAACCAGATCCTCGGTGTCGTGCGCGCGCTGGAAGCGGAGCAGCCGGGCCGCGCGATCGTGCTGGTGTCGAAGGACATCAACATGCGCATCAAGGCGCGTGCGCTGGGCCTGGCCGCCGAAGACTACTTCAACGACCACGTGCTGGAAGACACCGACCTGCTGTACTCGGGCATCGTCCAGCTGCCGGACGACTTCTGGACGAAGCACGGCAAGGGCGTCGAATCGTGGCAGGAGATCAAGGGCGGCTACTCGTCCACGTTCTACCGCATCACGGGTCCGCTGATCCCGACCCTGCTCGTCAACCAGTTCGTGTACCTGGAACCGAAGAACGGCGAAGCGCCGCTGTACGCCCAGGTCAAGCAGATCAACGGCAAGACCGCCGTGCTGCAGACCCTGCGCGACTATTCCAGCAACAAGAACAACGTGTGGGGCATCACGGCGCGCAACCGCGAGCAGAACTTCGCGCTGAACCTCCTGATGAATCCGGAAGTCGACTTCGTCTCGCTGCTCGGCCAGGCCGGTACCGGCAAGACGCTGCTGGCGCTGGCCGCCGGTCTCGCGCAGGTGCTGGAGACGAAGGTCTACAACGAGATCATCGTCACCCGCGTGACCGTGCCCGTCGGCGAAGACATCGGCTTCCTGCCGGGCACCGAGGAAGAAAAGATGTCGCCGTGGATGGGCGCCTTCGACGACAACCTGGAAGTGCTGATGAAGGGCGACGGCGACGCCGGCGACTGGGGCCGCGCGGCGACGCAGGACCTGATCCGTTCGCGCATCAAGATCAAGTCGCTGAACTTCATGCGCGGCCGCACGTTCGTGAACAAATTCCTCATCATCGACGAGGCGCAGAACCTGACGCCGAAGCAGATGAAGACGCTGGTCACGCGCGCGGGTCCGGGCACGAAGATCCTCTGCCTCGGCAACATCGCGCAGATCGACACGCCTTACCTCACCGAGGGCTCGAGCGGCCTGACGTACGTGGTCGACCGCTTCAAGGGCTGGGGTCACGGCGGCCACGTGACCCTGGCGCGCGGCGAGCGTTCGCGCCTGGCGGATCACGCGAGCGACGTGCTGTAACGGTCGACTTCCCCGATAAAAAAGCCTGTGCGCCGAAAGGTGCTCAGGCTTTTTTTTCACCGTCGTCCCCGCGAAGGCGGGAACCCAATTTTGCTGGCGTTACCGCAGCGCTCGCAAAATCGGGCCCCTGCCTGCGCAGGGGCGACGTTGTTTTGCCGTGCGGCTTAGCGCACGATGCAATCCACCTTGTTCTGCTGCGCCGCAGGCCCCTGCGACGCCAGCGGTCCACCCGTACCGATATTGAACGTCGGCGGCGGAGTGAACTTCAGCCCCGGATTCTGCGGGATCACGATCGGCGGCACGGTCATGTTGGGCACGAAGCCGAACTGGCCGGCCTGGAAATGCTGGGCGCCGCCCGGGTTCGTCACGACGATCATGCCGTCCAGGACGGCCACGTGCAGACCCGGCGCCAGGTCGGGCACGAGACCGGGCGTGACCGGCCCCGGCGCCTGCTTCGCCGCGGCCGCGTCTTCGACCCACTGCGCGATGAACGTCGTGCCGCGGATACCGATCGTGGCGGCCGGCGTCTTGAGCTGGAACTTCTCCTTGTTGCGCTTGCCCAGCAGGCCCGTGATCGAGCGCAGGCCGCCCTTCACGAGGCTGAATGCGGCGCTGTCGGCTTCCGGCTTGTCGGCGTCATACGCGAAGTTGTCGATCTTGAAGGTCGTGCCCGGTCGCAGCGTGATCTCGCTGTTGTCGATGAAGCGGATCTGCGCGTAGGTGTTCTTCTCCGCCACGAGCGTGTCGCCGCTCTCCACTTCCGACTTCGCTGCGAGTATCTTGACGGTGCCGTCGGCCTTGCGGTCCATCAGCGGCCCGCTCAGGTGCTCCACGATGCCCACGGCCTGCCCTGCCCATGCCGCGCCTGCGCCGCACAGCAGCACGGCGCACAGCAGGACCCGGGCCAGCGCCTCAATTACAGTACATTTTGGTCGCAGGTTTTTCATTCTTGACTCCAGATAGTTCCGCTTGCGCGAGGCCCGACAGGCGTTCGCCCGGCTTGGCGGCCGCCGCGTCCTTGTCGCTCTTGTCGGCACCGCTGCCGGAGACAGTGGGCGTCGACGTGTTGATGAGTTGGACGACCGTCTGTACCGCCTGGGCCACCGGCGTGCCCTTCGCATCCTGGCCGGCGCCGCCGCTGCCGCCGAACACCACGCAGACGGCGTCGCCCGGATGCGTGCTGCAGAACGACGCCGTCGGCAGCACGGCTTCGCAGCCCGCCGTGTTCGGCGCCGCCGCGCACACCGCGAGGCTCGGCAGGCGCACGTCGCAACCCTGCAGGCTCGGGCTGCCGATGCATTGCGCCAGGGTCGGCAGCACGGCGTCGCAGCCGGGCAGCTTCGTATTGCCCTGGCATTGCGTCAGCGTGGGCAGGATGCCGCTGCAGCTCGCATCGTGCGGGTTCGCGAGGCAGGCCTGGAAGCCCAGCGCCAGCACCTGCGTACAACCTTCCAGCGACGGCGTCAGCTTGCACACGTCCAGTTTCGGCAGGACGTCGCCGCAGCCCGCGCCGGACGGATTCGCGAGGCAGGCGTCGAACCGGGCGCGCGCCAGCACGGCCGCGCAGCCGTAGGCGCTGCCGTCCGCGCGGCACTGGTCCAGCGGCGGCAGGGTCGCCGTGCAGCCCGGCGCCTTCGGATCGGCGATACAGGCGCTGATGGCGTCGTGTTCCTTGATGACGACCGCGCAGCCATAGGTCGCCGGCGCCGTCTTGCAGACGTCGTACACGGGCAGCGTGGTCGTGCAGCCCGGCGCCTTCGGGTCGGCCATGCACGCGGTGATCGCATCGTGTTCCTTGATGATGGCACCGCAGCCCGGTGCGGTGGGCTGGGCCGAACACGTCTCGTACGTCGGCATGATCTCGCCGCAGTGCGGGGCGGACGGATTCGCCGTGCAGGCCTGCAGCGCGGCCGCCAGCACGGGGGCGCAGCCGGCCGCGGTGCGGTCGGCGAGGCAGGCGTCGAGTGTCGGCGTTGGCGGCGGGGTCGTGGTGCCACCGTTCGTGGAAGTGATGTCGACGTGCGCGCCCGTGACCCGGTTCGGCGCGATCTCCGTGGTGCCTGCCGTGATGGTGACGTTGCCGGTGACCGACATGACGTTGGCGCTGTCGCTGATCTTGAGGGCGCCGCCATTGTCGGCGAAGAGACGCACGTTGCCGCTCGTCGTCGCCACGCGGCCGTCGATGGTCAGCGGGCTGTGCGTCGTGAGGCTGATGTCGCCGCTGTTGGTGCGCACTTCGCCGACGCCGTTGTTCACGTCGAACGCGGGCACGATCATGCCGCCCACGCTGTCGATGGCGATCGCGCCAGCATTGCCCTCACCGTCCTGCACGGCCCGGCGCAGCTCGAGGAAACCCGTGTTGGCGATGTTGATCGGCAGGCTGCCCGTGCCCTGGTTGGACGCCGTCAGGATACCGGTGCTTGTCTTGAGCGGGCTCGTCGTGGTGCCGATGCCGGCGCTGGACTTCAGCGTCAGCGTGCCGGCCTGCAGCAGGCCGCTGCCTGCGATGCCCGCCGCGTCCAGGGTCGCGCCGGCGCCGGCGATGCCGGCATCGAGCGTCAGGAGACCGCCGGTGATGACTTGCACGCTGGCGTTCGGCGCGGCGATGCCGCTCGTGCCGTCGACGGTGCCGATGCGCAGGGCGCCCCGGTTCACGACGTGGAACGGGTCGCCGCTCGCACTGCCGGACAGCGTGCCGATCTCGTTGGCGCCGGTGAGAATCACCTGGCCGCCGCGCAGCGCCACGTTGCCCGCCCTGAGGGTGCCCGTATCGCGTTCGTAGATGCCGAGGCTGGACGCCAGCGCCACGGTGCCGGTCGCGCCCAGCGGCGCCTTGATCGCCAGCTCGCCGGCGCCCGCATCGAGGGTCAGCTTCGCGCCCGCGAAGCTCGCGGCGCCGTCGACGTCGATGCCACCCCAGCCGCCGGCCAGCCCGCCGATCGTGAGATCGTTCGTCTGCACATTGGACAGGGCCGCCTGGCCAATCATGAAGCCGTCGGACTGGCCCGTGCCGCCGATGCTGATGTGCGTGCCCGCGCTGCTGGGCTGCAGCGTGACCTTGTCGGCGGACACGGTCGCGCCGATGGCGAGCTGGTCGCCCTGCAGCAGCACGGATTTCGCTGCCTTCACGCCGCCCGCGACGTCGATCCGGCCGCCATCGGCGTACTGGCTCGCGATGAAGCGGCTGGCCGCGTTCGCGGTCAGGTCGACGGGCGCGCCGATGTGGATGTCGCCGGCGTTTTCCAGCACCACGTTGGTCGCCGCGGAGAGCGCGCTGTCGACGGACACGGTGCCCTTGTGCACGCTGTTGCCCACGTTGATCTCGAACAGGTTGATGCTCAGGCGCTGCAGGGATGCTTCGTCCAGCGCCAGCGCTCCCGTGCTGCCGGTGCCCGTGCCGATGCTGATGGCGCGGCCCGGATCGGCCGACGTCAGGGTCAGGATCGGCAACTGGCCGGTACCGGCGATGCCACCCGCCAGCGTGATCTGGTTGGCGCTGATGTCGATGTAGTTCCCGGTCTTGAGCAGGCCGTTGGCGCCCAGCGTGAACGCATTCTGCGCGCGGAAATCGAGGTCGCCGCCCGCGCTCACCTGGGCGTTGATGCGGATGTCGTTGCCCGCCGTCGCGCGTACGCTGGCGGCTGCGTCCAGCGCGTCCGTGATGGTGAGGTCGTGCTCCGCCTGCAGGACGACGTCCGTGCCCGGGGCCGTCAACGTGGCGGGCGCCACGCGGGTGACGTTGTCGGTGCCCGCCGTGCCGTCCGCCACGACCTCGATGTCGTACGGGTCCAGCAGCCACGTGCCGTTCTTCCCCTTGCTGCCGGAGGCGTCGACCGCGATGCCGTCCACGTCGAGCGCATGGCCCGACGTCTCGACCTTGCCGCCGGCCGCGCCGCCGCGCGCGGACACGACGCCGTGCGCCGCCGTCGCGCCGTCGGACCACAGCACGACCTTGCCGCCGTTGCCGGCACTGCCGTCCGCGCGGATGACGGCGCCTTTCGCGACGCTGGTGGTCTGCGCGCGCATGATGCCGCCGCCGCCCTGCCAGCCGCCGCCGACGAGCACCGTGCCGCCATTGCGGCCGCTCGCATCCACGCCCGCGCCGGCGGCGACATTCACCTGCTCGCCCAGCACCTGCACCGTGCCGCCGTCCGCGCCCGCGCTACCGGCAGCGCGCGTTACGCTGCCCGCGTCCAGCGCGACCGCGCGGGTCGCTTTCAGGACGACGCGGCCGTTCGCGCCCATGACGGCGCTGTCCGCGTTGACGACGCCGCGCTGGTTCACGAGCGCGCCGTAGATGCCGATGCGGCCGCCCTGCGCGATCACCTGGCCCAGGTTGATGGCCTGTCCGGCCGGCGCGGAAAGCTCCACACGCAGGTCCGGATCGTTCGAATCCACCAGCTGCACGCTGTGGCCCGCCGCGAGGATCACGTCGCCGTCCGGCGCCGTAACGATGCCCGTGTTCTCGACGTGCGGCGCGATCAGGAAGACCTGGCCGCCGGACGGCGTCGCGATCGTGCCTTCGTTGCGCACGCTGCCCGCGACGGTGCCGGCCTGGAAGCGCTTGCGGCCCGCCCGGAAGTCGGCATCGCCGATGTCCAGCGTGGAGGCCACGAGGCCGTTCACGTCCACGCGCGCGCCCTGGCCGAACAGGATGCCGTTTGGGTTGATCAGGAAGACCTTGCCGTTCGATTGCAACGCGCCGAGGATCTTCGTCGGGTCCTGGCCCAGCACGCGGTTCAGCACCGCGCTGTCCGCGCCCTGCTGGATGAAGCGCATGACCTCGCCTGCGCCGATATTGAAGCTCTGCCAGTTGATGATCGCGCCGGGCGTGTTCGTGATCGAGAACACGTTGCCCTGCTGGTTGAACGTCGCCTGGCCCGCGACGACCTGCGGCAGCGTGGGCGCGGCGGAACCGGTGGCGCAGTAACACGCCGCGAGCAGCAGCGCACCGAGCCGTCTTTGGATGGAAGAAGTCATGGATGGATCCTCAATACGCGAGCGCCACGCGCACGTGGAGCTTGTTCCTGCTGGTGGCCGCCACCTGGCCCACGTGCAGGCCGTGGCCGTAGTCGAGCTGCACGCTGGCCGCGCCGCCCGCCGAGACACGCAGGCCGAGGCCCGTGCTGGAGATCGCGGTGCGATGCAGCTCGGCCGGGAGTGCGCGATTGCGCTCGCCCCAGGCCGTGTCGTAGAAGCCGAGCAGGCGGCACTGCCAGCCCGCGCGGCCGCACAGGTCGGGCGTGTACAGTTCGATGTTGGAGACGATGCCCGTGTCCGTCGCGAGATCGCGCTCGCCGAAGCCGCGCACGGATGTCGCGCCGCCGGCGCCGAACTGCTCGCCCGGCACCAGCGCGTCGTGCGTCCACTGGCCGTTCAGCAGCACGCGCGTCTGCCAGTCGTGTGCCACGAAGTTGGTGAAGGCGGCCGCGAAACGCACCATGCGGTAGCCTGCCTTGGCGCCGCTGCGCACGGCCGCGAAGTCGTCCGCGCTGCCGCGCGAGCCGCCCGGCACGTTCTGCAGCAGGGCGATGGAGAAATCGGCCTGGCCGTCGGCCGTCGCGTGGCCGCCGGCCCAGGCGATGCTCAGCGGGCGCACGGTGACATCGTTGCCGAAGTTCTGCGTGCCGAAGACGACGTTGTTGCGGTAGGCCTTGACGTCGAAGCCAAGGACGATGCGGCTCTCCAGGTTGCCGCGCTTGGGCAGCACGTGGTTGTAGCGGCCGCCGTAGACCGTGCCCTTGCCGCTCACGGCGAGGTCGAACAGGCCGGCGTTGACGGCGCCCGAGTCGACGTCCGAATAGCTCGCGAACAGGTCGATCGAATCGCCCAGCGCGTACAGCGGCACGTGGTAGCCGGCGGCCCACACGGCCACGCGGTCCGGGCGCTCGGCCGTCGTCGTGTACTGCAGGGTGCCCACGTGGTCGCGGCCCCACAAGTTCGCATGCTGCAGCAGCACGCCGGCGTGGGTCTGGCCGGTGGACTCGGTGCCCGTGTTGTCGGCATTGAACATCACCTTCCACGGACGCTCATCGGCCACTTCGACCTTCGCGTCGACCGCGTCTTCGCCGTTCGCACCGGCGAGGCTCAGCTTGACCTTCTTCGCCGGGTTCTCGTTGACGAGTCGGAGGTTGCGCGACACCTCGGCCAGGTTGGGCGTCGCACCCGGGACCAGCGTGGGCAGGCTCGCGCGCACGTTCGCCTCGGAGAACCGGCGGTTGCCCGTCACCTCGACCTGGCGCACGGTCGTCTGCACCACGTGCAGGCGCACGACGCCGCCATTGAGTTCCTGTTCCGGCAACTGGACGGTGACGACGTTCCAGCCGCGCGCGTGGTACAGCGCCTCGAGCGCTTCCAGCGCGCGCTGGACGTCGCCGAAATCGCGGCCCGTGCCCGTGTACGGGGCGACGGCGGCCTGCACGTCGGCTGCGGGCAGCAGCGTATTGCCGCTCACATCGAAGCGGCTGATCTCGAACCGGATCGCATCGTCGGCCCAGGCGGCGCCGACGGCGGCAGCCAGCACCGAGCCCGCGACCAGGCGTGCCAAGCGTAGTTTCATGTTGTGGATGACCATATCGTTATTGTTCTGGCCCATGCATCCCCGGGCCCCTCGACGAGTGTAAAGAGGTTTTACTTGCTTGAGAGAAAAATAGTGGAGAATGCCGGGATCTTCCCCACGGGATGGGGGGAATACCGGATACCGCGTTGTGCGACCGATACATTTGATACGTCGCCCCTGCGGAGGCGGGGGGCCATGCCGAGGCGCCGAAGTCAGTCTGTCGATCGAACTTGCTGCGTTTCCAGGGTACGGGATTCGGCCGACCAGCATAGGTTCCCGCTTTCGCGGGAACGACGAGCCACTGTCATTTCGTCTCGAACGTCGTCACGCCATCCCACCCTGCCCCCGGCGGGTCCGCACGCCAGTGCGCGATCCGTTCCAGGTACAGGGTGTAGAGCGCGCGCTGCGGATGCGCCGCGTGCAGCGCCGCGATCGCGCCTTGCGCGCCATCCCAGTCCTGCGCGCGCACCTTGGCCAGCGCCCCATCCCACGCGGCCAGCTCGTCCAGCACGGCGGGATCGAGATCGGCCGGCTTGCCGAGCGGTTCGAAGATCGCCACCGGCTCGTTCTTGCCTTTTACACGGACGAGATCCAGTTCGCGGTAGACGAATTCGGGGGCGGCCAGGCGCGTCGCCTCGCCCACCGCGATCCCGACGCCGTACACCTTCGTGATGCCTTCCAGGCGCGAGCCCAGGTTCACCGCGTCGCCCATCACCGTGTAGGCGCGGCGGATCGCGGAACCCATGTCGCCCACGTGCATCAGGCCCGAGTTGATGCCGATGCCGATCGCGAGCGGGGGCCAGCCGCGCCGCTGGAAATCCTCGTTCAGGCGCGCCGCGCTGGCCTGCATCAGCAGCGACGTGGCCACCGCGCGGCTCGCGTGGTCGGCGAAGGCGACGGGCGCGCCCCAGAAGGCCATCACGGCGTCGCCGATGTATTTGTCGAGCGTGCCCTGGTGGCTGCCGCGGATGTCCTCGGACATCGCCGTGAGATAGAGATTGATGTACTCGCGCAGCGCCTTCGGCGACAGGCCTTCCGAGATCGTCGTGAAGCCGCGCACGTCGACGAACATCACGGACAGCTCGCGGCTTTCGCCTTCCATCGTATAGGCTTCGGGATTCTCGGCCATCTGCGCGACCAGTTCCGGCGCCACGTATTCGCCGAAGCGCGAGACGAGCGCGCGGCCCTTGCGGTGCTCGAAGAACCAGCCCCACGCCAGGTTCAGCACGAACAGCACGGCCACCAGCAACAGGCAGATGAACATGTCGGTCGTCCAGTCGAGCGCACGGTAGGCGTACCAGTTGAGGCCCACGACGGCCGCGAAGGCGAAGCCGGACGTGAGCACGGCCGCCAGCGGCGCGAGGGCCGGCAGCAGCAGCGACAACGCCAGCCCGACGACGATCACCTGCGCGAACTCGATGCCGGAGGCGTAATCGGGATGCGTCTTGTAGTGCTGGTCGAGGATGGACTTGATGACGTTGGCGTGCACCTCGACGCCCGGGTACTCCTTGTTGACGGGCGTGGCGCGCAAGTCCTGCAGGCCGGGCGCCGTCGTCCCCACCAGCACGATCGCGCCCTTCAGCACGCGCGGGTCCACCCGTCCCGCCAGCACGTCCGCCGCCGACACGTAGCGGAACGCTCCGCCCTGCGGCCCGCCCGTGCCGCGGAACTGCACGGCCGTGAGCAGGCCCAGGCCGACCGGGATGCGGCGCTTGCCGCGGGTGCCCACCACGCGGATGGCGTCGGCGGCGCCGCTGTCCGCATCGTACTCGCCGAAGTCCGGCGTCAGCTTGCCGGCATCCAGGTACACGGCGGCCGTCGCCAGCGCCAGCGACGGGTAGTAGCCGTCGCCGATCTGCTGCAGCAGCGAACTGGATCGCACCATGCCGTCGTCGTCGGAGATCACCGTGAAGCTGCCGGCGCCGCGCGCGGCCGCCTGCAGGCGCGCCAGGTTGGCCTCGTAGCCGTCCGCCGCGTAGGCGACCAGTTCGCGCCCCCGCAGGTCGGCCGCCGTGAACGCGGGCGCCGGCAGCACGCCCCGCTTCACGTCGGCCAGGTTATAGCCCAGCACGACGGGCCGGCCTTGCAGCGCTTTCGCGAACAGCCCGTCGTAGTCGAGCGCCGGTTGCAGCTGCGCCAGTTGCGCGCGCAGCGCGGGAACGTCCTTCAGCTCGTGCGCCGCCAGGCGGTCCAGCACCGCATAGCCGGAACTCGTGTCCGGCTCGGGAAAGGAGATGTCGAAGCCGATCGCGGCGGCGCCGTAATGCCCGGCCAGCTGGTCGACGAGCTTCGCCAGCACGTTGCGGCTCCAGGGAAAACGCCCGACCTCGCCCAGGCTCTTCGTGTCGATGTCGACGATGACGATGCGCGGATCGAGCACGGGCGCCTCCAGGCGCATGCGCACATCGCCGATGATGGTGTCCTGGCGCGCGATCGCGTGGCTGCTCCACATGCCCATCACGTAGGCCAGCGCGGCCAGCGTGAGCGCCAGCCCCAGTGCCCAGCGCGCGCCGTAGCGGCGCAGCAGCTTCACGGCGTGTAGCCCGGGATCGCCGCCTCGTCGACGTGGTCGATCTGCGACGGATCCAGGTTCTTGCGCGCGAATTTCAGGTACACCTTCTGGCGCACGAAGATGTCGAACAGGTCCGGGTCGATGTGGCCGTTGAGGGCGAACTTGCCCAGGATATGCAGCGATTCGGACAGCGACTTGCCCTTCTTGTACGGGCGGTCGCGCGCCGTCAGGGCCTCGAAGATGTCGGCGATGGCCATCACGCGCGCCTGCACGGACATCTGCTCGCGCGTGAGGCCGCGCGGATAGCCCTTGCCGTCCATGCGCTCGTGGTGGCCGCCGGCGTATTCCGGGACGTTCTTGAGGTGCTTCGGCCAGGGCAGGGATTCGAGCATGCGGATCGTCACGACGATGTGGTTGTTGATGATCTTGCGTTCATCGTCGTTGAGTGTACCAAAGCGCACGGTCAGGTTGCGTACTTCGTCCTCGTCGAGGAAGTCCCGTTCCTGGCCGTCCGGCCCCGTCCAGCGGACCGCGGCGATGCGGCGCACGCGCTCCTGGTCGTCCGGCGACATGCCTTCGCCGCCGATGTTCGCCTGGCGCAGGAAGTCGCGGTCCGCGCGCAGGCGCGCCTGCTCGGACGCGAGGCGGTCGGCGATCGCGGCGCGGTTCGCCCCGGGCTGGCATTGCGCCTTCAGCGCGCGGATCTCGGCGTCGCGCAGCAGCACCTCGAAGCGCGTGTCGATCATGTGGATGCGGTCGAAGATCGTTTCCAGCTTCGTCGCCTTGTCGACGACGTGGACCGGCGTCGTGATCTTGCCGCAGTCGTGCAGCAGGCCGGCCAGCCACAGTTCGCGGCGGTCGCGGTCGCTCATGCGGAACGACGCCATCGGCCCGAGGGGCGTCTCGTGCACGGCCTCGGCCAGCATCATCGTCAGCTCCGGCACGAACTGGCAATGGCGGCCCGTGTACGGCGATTTTTCGTCGATGCCGATGTTGATCAGGTTGACGAGGGCTTCCAGCAGCTGTTCCATCTGCACGACGAGCTGCTGGTTCGTGAGCGCGACGGCCGCCTGCGCCGCCAGCGCCTCGATGAAGCGCTGGTCGGTGTCGGAGAATGCGCCGATCTCGCCGGTGTCCCGGTCCTTCGCGTTGATCAGCTGGAGCACGCCGAGCAGTTCGCCCTCGTGGTTCGTCATCGGCACCGTCAGGATCGACTTGGACCGGTAGCCGAACGTCTGGTCGAACGAACGCATGCCCGAGAAGTTGAAGACGTCGGCCTTGTAGACGTCGGCGATGTTCACGGACTGGTGGAAGTTGGCCGCATAGGCCGCCACCGACGCGAGGTTCTTGTTGCCGTGCTGGTCGTACAGGGGAATCGGCGGCAGGTCGATGGACACACCACTGGCGCCGCCCTGGTAGAGGTCCAGCGTGTCGTTCAGCGAGATGTGGAAGCACAGGCTGCGCTCGTCGCTGCTCGGGCGGTACAGCGTGCCGCCGTCCGCATGCGTCATGCTCTTGGCGACCTTCAGGATGCGGTCGAGGAAGGTGCCGATGTCATGGCCGTCGCCGAGGGCGACGCTGACCTCCGTGAGCAGGTCGAGGCGCTCCACGATATTGGCCGGGGTGAGCTCTTGCATGTGATGTATCGCCACATTAGTTGCCGCTGTGAAATTCTACCACAGTGTAACGTCATTACGCCCTGCTGTACACCAACCGATGCATAATTGCAAATTCCAGATAATCAGTTACAAATAAACGTTATGATCTGACATATATTGCAACGGTGCTGGCCTGGCCGCGACAAAAAACAGAGCAGACGACGAGGCTGCACAGCAAGGGGAGTCCCAATGAAATTCAGATTCTGGGGAGTACGCGGATCGATCCCGTCCCCCGGGCCGCGTACCGTGCGCTACGGCGGCAACACCACGTGCATCGAGGTGCGCGGCGACGACGGCACCCTCGTGGTGCTGGACGCCGGCACCGGGATCTACGCGCTCGCCCAGGACCTGATGCGCCGGCGCGCGGAAGACGGCGCGCCCGTGCGCGCCAACATCTTCATCACGCACAGCCATTGGGACCACATCCACGGCCTGCCCTTCTTCACGCCGCTGTTCGTGAAGGGCACGCGGGTCTGCCTGCACGGCGCCCACGATCCCGTCACCGGCCAGGGCATCGAGCATGTGATGGGTGTGCAGCTGCAGAACAGCTACTTCCCCGTCAGCGAGGAACGGATGGACGCCACCATCGATTACCGGACCCTGGACATCGGCGTGCCGCACGCCGTGGGCGACGTGGTCGTGCACAACGTCGTGATGAACCACCCCGTGACGAACCTCGGCTACCGCGTCGAATGCAACGGCCGCGCCATGTTCTTCACGGGCGACCACGAAGCGTTCTTCAACCCGCACGCGCCCGGCAGCGCGGCCTACGACGCGGCCCAGCGCGAGATCGAGCGGCGCGAGCGGGAGATCGAGCGCGCCATGGAAGGCGTCGACGCACTCGTCGCCGACTGTTCGTACACGTTCGAGGAATATCCCGCCAAGCAGGGCTGGGGCCACGGCACGTTCGACGGCGCCATCGCGCTGGCGCTGAAGGTCGGCGCGCGCAGCCTGTATTGCACCCACCACGAGCCGACCCGCTCGGACGACGAGCTGGAAGCGGTGTTCGCGCAGGCCGTCGCGCGCTGGCGGGACCGGTTGAACGGCCTCGCCGTGACGCTGGCTTTCGAAGGCCTGGAAGTGGAGCTCTGATGAGCGGGGACTTCGTGGAACAGCGCAAGGGAGACCGGCGCGCGCCCGACGACACGGCGCGGCGCCTCGACTTCCAGCGCCGCCTGCAGGCGATCACCACGAGGATCCACGCCACCGCCAACCTGGACCAGATCATGCTCGACCTGGGCCAGGACTTCTGCGACCTGTTCGATGCCGACCGCTTTACCCTGTACGCCGTGACGCCGGCGCAGGACGCCCTCGTCGCCAAGGTCAAGACCGGCCTGTCCGAAATCCGCCACCTGCAGCTGCCGATCGGTCCCGGCTCCATCGCCGGCTTCGCGGCGCTGGCGCGCGCGACCGTCAACATCGCCGACGTCTACGACGAGGCCGAGCTGCGCCGCCTGGCGCCCACGCTGCGTTTCCAGCGCGGCGTCGACCAGCGCACGGGCTACCGCACGCGCGAGATGCTGGTGGCGCCGCTGATCGACGCGGGCGGTGCGCTGCTCGGCGTCATCCAGTTCATCAACCACCGCGCCGGCGGCCCCTTCCCCCAGCTGTGCCTCGACGGCGTGAAGCAGTTGTGCGACACCCTGGCCGTCGCGTTCAGCCAGCGCCTGCGCGCCCCGCTGCCGCGCGGCCGCTACGATGCCCTCGTAACGCGCGCGGTCCTCGCCGTGCAGGAACTGGAACTGGCCACGCGCCTCGCGCGCGAGCGCGATGCCGACATCGAGGACGTGCTGCTGTCCGACTTCCACCTGAAGCCGGGCCAGATCGGCGAGGCGCTGTCGGCGTACTGCGGCCTGCCCTACGAAGCGTTCCGCGCCGAGCGCGTGAAGCCCGTCGAGCTGCTGCGCAACCTGAAGCCGCAGTACGCGCTCGAACACGGCTGGCTGCCGCTGGAAGATGGTCCCGACGGCCTCGTGCTGATGGCGCTGGACCCGGAGCGCGTGGCCGCCAGCCACATCGCCGCGCAGGTGTTCGGCCGCGCGCGCATCGCATGGCGCGTGACGACCCGCCACGACCTGCGCCAGACGGTGGCCCAGTTCTTCGGCGGGGCGGTGGCCGACGACACGAGCGTGGGCGAACTGCTGTCGCACCTCGACGAGGAAGGCGATCCGGACGAGGAGACCGAGGGCGGCAGCACCGAGGTCTCGGCCGCCGTCGAGAACGAACTGGTGAAGCTGCTGAACCGGATCATCGTCGACGCGCACCGCCAGGGCGCGTCCGACATCCACATCGAACCGCAGCCGGGCCGCGGCAAGACGGGCATCCGCTTCCGCAAGGACGGCGTGCTCGTTCCGTACATCGAGATCCCGGCCAGCTACCGCAACGCCCTCGTCGCGCGCGTAAAAATCATGTGCGACCTCGACATCTCCGAGCGGCGCAAGCCGCAGGACGGCAAGATCCGCTTCCGCAAATACGGTCCGCTCGACATCGAACTGCGCGTGGCGACGATCCCGTCCAGCGGCGGCGTCGAGGACGTCGTGATGCGCATCCTGCAGGCCGGCGAACCGATCCCGCTCGACAGCCTGGGCATCCTGCCGCACAACCTGGCGCGCCTGAAGGCCGCCGTCGCCAAGCCGTACGGCCTGTTCTTCGTGTGCGGGCCGACCGGCTCGGGCAAGACGACGACGCTGCACTCGATCCTCGCGCACCTGAACACGCCGGAGACCAAGATCTGGACCGCCGAGGACCCGGTCGAGATCACCCAGAAGGGCCTGCGCCAGGTGCAGGTCAACCGCAAGACGGGCCTCGACTTCGCCACCGTCATGCGCGCTTTCCTGCGCGCCGATCCGGACGTGATCATGGTCGGCGAGATGCGTGACCGCGAGACGGTCAGCACGGGCATCGAGGCCTCGCTGACGGGCCACCTCGTGTTCTCGACCCTGCACACGAACAGCGCGCCGGAATCGGTCGTGCGCCTGCTCGACATGGGCATGGACCCATTCAATTTCGCCGACGCCCTGCTGGGCATCCTGGCGCAGCGCCTCGCACGCCGCCTGTGCACCGCGTGCCGCCAGCCCTACCGCCCGGACGACGCCGAGGTGGAGGCGTTGCTCGACGAGTACTGCGAAGAGCTGCGCGGCCAGTCCTCGTACAAGACGGACCCGCAGGCCGCGCGCGCGGCCGTGCTGGCCGGCTGGCGCCAGCGCCACGGCGACGCTTCCGGGCACTTCACGCTGTACCGCGCCGTGGGCTGCGCCGAGTGCAACAAGGGATACCGCGGGCGCGTCGGCCTGCATGAACTGATGCTGGGCAGCGAGCGTATCAAGCGCCTGCTGACCGAGCACGCACGCGTGGCCGACCTGCTCGCGGCCGCGCTGGAGGACGGGATGCTGACCCTGAAAATGGACGGCATCGAGAAGATCCTGGGCGGCGTCACCGACATCAAGATGGTGCGTGCCGTCTGCATCAAATGACCTGCCAACCGCAACTCACTACAGGAGAGTAACGTAATGAACCGCATCGTTCCGCCGATCCTGGCGGCCACCGCCATCCTGCTGTCCGGCTGCGCCGCCGACGGCGCCAAACCGGCGCAAGGTGGCAACACCTACCTCGATTCGAGCTACACGCCGACCGGCACCCTCATCCCGCGCAAGGCGCCGAGCCGCACGGACAACCTGACGATCGTCGACAAGCAGGCGCTCGAGAACGACCGCACCAACGGCAGCGGCACCAACAACTGGGCAGCCGGCAAGCCCTGAATCGCAACACGCCATGGCACACGGGCCGGAGATCGCATCCCCGGCCCTTTTTCATTGCACCCCGGTCAGTCGTTCGCGTTCTGTACGAACACCGCCGCCGTGCGCGCCGGGATCGCGAAGATGCCGACGCCGGGCACGAAGGTGGAGGCCTTCACGACGTCGTCGCTGCCGTTGCGCTGGATGCGATGCAGCTGCAGCTTGCGGCCCTTCAGTTCCGGGATCGCGATCGTCTTCGGGATCTTGTCCACGTTGAACACGACGACGACCGCCTTGTACCGGGCGCCCGGATAGCGCGCACCATCGATGCTCAGCGCGACGAGTCCCGGCACCTGGTTCGGTCCCACGTTGTAGAACTTCAGGCGGTCGATCACGTCCTGCGCCGTGCGCATGCGGAACAGCGTGCTGTCCGCGCGGATCGCGAGGAAGTCTTCGAACGCGTTCTTCGCGGCGAGGATCGCGCGCGTGTCCGGCTTGATCAGCGGGTTGGCGAGGATGGGCGCCATCAAGGACCAGTTGTCCTGGTTCTGCCCCGCCATCGGCAGGCCGACGCCGAAGTTATTCGACGCGTAGCTGTAATCCAGCTTGTTGAACCAGTCGCCGGCGTTGTAGCTGTCGCGGTCGAGCGATTTCGAGCGCAGGATTTCCTGGCCGGCGTGGAAGAACGGGATGCCTTGCGCCAGCACGTTGATCGCGGCACCGAGCGTCTGCACGCGCACGCGGTCGGACAGCGAGGTCGCTTGCGGCAGGCGGAACGCGTTGATGTCGAACAGCGTCTGGTTGTCGTGCGCCTCGATGTAGTTGATCGTCTCGGCCGGACTCGCCGCGAAGCCGGCCTGCTGGCCGAAGTAATCGATTTGCGCGTTCGTGCGCTCGTTGCCGAAGCGGTCCGTGAAGCGGTAGTCGCGCAACGTGCCGGACAGCGCGACGCGCACGAGGTCCGCGAGGCGCAGCGCATCGTCGCGGGTCTGCGTCGACAGTGCGTTCGGGTCGGTGTAGACGCCGTTGATGAAGCCCTGCTCCTTGACCAGCGCCTGGCCGCCGTCGCAGCAACCGCCGCCGCGCACCGTGTCGCGCATGCGGTCGTTGAACGAACCGATGCCGGTGCCCGCCATGTTGGCCTGGCGCGCCTGCACGAAGCGGGCGTCGTTGCCGACGGCGCCGAAGTTCCACGCTTCGCCGTACAGGTAGATGTCGCGGCCCGCGGCCTGGTTGACGCTGACCTGCAGGCGCTTGACGAGATCCAGCGGCGACAGGCCCATGATGTCGAAGCGGAAGCTGTCGACCTTGTACTGGCGCGCCCACAGCGACACGGAATCGATGATCAGCTTGCCCATCATCGCGTTTTCCTGCGCGGTGTCGGCGCAGCAGCTGTCGTTCAGGATGTGGCCATCGTTGGCGAGGCGGTAGTAATAGGTCGGCACGATGCGGTCGAGGACCGACAGCGGACCTTGCTGCGACTGGCTCGTGTGGTTGTACACGACGTCCATCGTCACGCGCAGGCCGGTCTCGTGCAGCGCCTGCACCATCGCGCGGAACTCGCGCACGCGCACGGCGCCGTCGTCGGCATTCGTCGCATAGCTGCCTTCCGGCGTATTGTAGTGGACCGGGTCGTAGCCCCAGTTGAAGCAGTCCGTATCCGCCACGGCGGCGACTGCGGCCTGCTGCGCGGTCGAATCCGCGCCCGCGTTCGGAATGGCCGGGGTGACGCAGCCTTTTTCGTCGACGCTGGCGATGTCGAAACTCGGCATCAGGTGCACGTGCGTCATGCCCGCCTTCTGCAGCGATTTCAGGTGACGCATGCCGTTGGCGTCGCCGTCCGTGAAGGCCAGGTATTTGCCGCGGTGGGCGGCCGGCACGGTGGCGTCGGACGCGGAGAAGTCGCGGATGTGCAGCTCGTACAGCGCGATGTCGGTGGGCGCGTCCAGTTTCGGAATGCGCTGGTCGTCCCAGCCGGCCGGCTTCAGTTGCGGGCTGTCGAGGTTCGCGACGAAGCTGCGCGCGCTGTTCGCGGACAGGCTCAGCGAATACGGATCGGTCACGGTGTTCGTCACGATCTTGTTGTCGGCCCAGCGCGACAGCACCTGCACGGTGTACGTGTAGTAGGCGCGGTTGGCGAGCGTCGGATCGTTCGACGTGGCGCTCCACACGCCGCTGGCCGCGTCGCGCGTCATCGGGACGGTCGTCGCGGTCGCCGCGTTGGCGCTCGCGTACAGGTTCAGCGCGACGGATTTCGCCGTCGGCGCCCACACGCGGAACGTCGCGCGGCCGCTGCGGTCGAACGTCACGCCCAGTTGGGCCTGCACCGCCTGCGCCGCGTACAGATCGTCCAGCAGGCCGGCCGTCTGCAGCGACGTCACCTGCACGAGGTTGCCGGCACCGTCGTACTGGGCGATGGCGAACTGGCCGCTGACCAGCGATGCGATCCTGGCCGCATCGGCGTCCTTCAGGCGCAGGCCGGTCGCGCCGGCCAGGTGCGGATATTTCTGGCGAATGGCGTCCGGCAGCGCGGACACGGTGAGGTCGAAGGCGACCTCCGCGCCGCTGAGGCCCACGGGACCGCCTTCGCTCGCCGCGAGACCGCCGTTCGCGGCATGGAACAGTTTATAGGTGCCGTCGGTGGGCACGCCCGGCCAGGCCAGCGTCGTGCTGGTGAGCCACTGGGCGTTGGCGAAGGCGAGATTGCCGAAGCTGAGCGCGGGCTGGGTGGCGTAGACCGCGCAGTCGCCTTCGAGCATCCAGGCTTCCTGGCCCTTCGTGGCGACGTCGGCATTCAAGTCGGCGTGCTGGTCGGCGCCGCAATTCTTGCTGCCGTTGCCGTCGGTGACGAGGAACCAGATCGCGCTCTTGCCCGCTGCCACCGGAATATCGACGTAGCCGCCAAAACCGTCGGTGCCCGTGAACATGAAGCGGTCGGTGATCCACGCCGAACTGGGATGCTGCGGACCATCCCACGAATATACGCCCCACTGGGCCGTGTCGTTCTGGACGCGGTGGAAGTGCATGCGGATGCTGCCCGGCGCGACGGGTGTGGCCGTGGTGGCGCTGGCCGCCAGCAACCGCGTGCCGGACTGGGTGGCCTGCTGGCCGGAACCGCCGGCGCCGCAACCGGCCAGCAGCAGGCTGGCGCAGGCGGCCGCGGCGAGCCCCAACCATGAAGTCAAACTACTTCTCAATATCATATTGTCCCCTCTTCATTCTTATTCTGACCGACGGGCGTGGCCCGGACGGCAACGCTGGCCGACGATCGCATGTAATATTACTACGTCGTTAGTAAAAATGAAAAGAAAACCGGGGTCAGAGCCCGATTTTTGGAAATTGCCCAAACCCGGGCTCTGACCCCGGTTTTGGGAAATAAAAAAGCAGCCTGGAGGCTGCTTGTGGATGACGGCGCGGTGCGCTTACAGGATGTGGGTGCCGACCCACCACGCGATCGCCGCCATGAACGCCGACGCGGGGATGGTGAAGATCCAGGCCCATACGATGTTACCGGCCACGCCCCAGCGCACGGCCGACGCCTTCTGCGCCGAGCCGACGCCGACGATGGCGCCCGTGATGGTGTGCGTCGTCGACACCGGCACGCCGATCGCGCTGGCGATGAACAGCGTGATGGCGCCACCCGATTCCGCGCAGAAGCCGCCGACCGGCTTGAGCTTGGTGATCTTCTGGCCCATCGTGCGCACGATGCGCCAGCCGCCGAACAGCGTGCCCATCGAGATCGCCGTATAGCAGGAGATGATGACCCACAGCGGGGGCGTGGCATCGCCGGCCTTGGAGACGCCGGCCACGATCAGCAGCATCCAGATGATGCCGATGGTCTTCTGCGCGTCGTTGCCGCCGTGGCCCAGACTGTACGCCGCGGCCGAGAACAGCTGCAGGCGGCGGAACCACGTGTCGACCTTGCGCGGCGGGGTGCGCACGAAGATCCACGACACGGCCAGCATCACGAGCGAACCGAGGATGAAGCCCAGCAGCGGCGACAGGATGATCCATTGCACGGTCTTGAGCAGGCCGCCGCCGACCAGCGCGCCGGTACCGCTCTTGGCGACGGCCGCGCCCACCAGGCCGCCGATCAGGGCGTGCGAGGACGACGACGGAATGCCGTAGTACCACGTGATGATGTTCCAGATGATCGCGCCGACGAGCGCTCCGAACACGACGTAGTGGTCGACGATGTGCGGGTCGACGGTGCCCTTGCCCACCGTTGACGCCACGTGCAGGCCGACGGTGAAGATGGCGACGAAGTTGAACATCGCGGACATCGCGACGGCCGTCTGCGGACGCAGCACGCCCGTCGACACCACCGTCGCGATCGCGTTGGCGGCGTCGTGGAAGCCGTTCATGAAGTCGAAGACCAGCGCTAAAAAGACGAGCAGGCCCAGCACATAAATGCTGATATGTAGAGAGTCCATGTTGTTTTTGTTGTTCCGGTCGTTACGCGTTCTCGACGATGATGCCTTCGATGATGTTGGCAACGTCTTCGCAGCGGTCGGTCACGGTCTCGAGGATTTCGTAGATGGCCTTCATCTTGATCAGGTTGCGCACGTCCGGCTCGTCGCGGAACAGCTTGGACATGGCGGCGCGCATCACGTGGTCGGCGTCCGATTCCAGGCGGTCGATCTCTTCGCAGATGGCGACCATCTTCTGGGCGTTGTCCATGTTGTGCAGCATGCCGACGGCCTGCTGGACCTTTTCGCAGCATGCCAGGCACAGCTCGGCCAGGCGCTTCGCTTCCGGCGTGACGGCGTGCAGGTCGTACAGCGAGATGGTCTGGGCGGCGTCCTCCATCATGTCGAGGATGTCGTCCATGCGGGTGATCAGCTTGTGGATGTCGTCGCGGTCGAGCGGCGTGATGAACGTCTTGTGCAGCAGGTCCACGCATTGGTACGTGACCTTGTCCGCCTGTTTTTCGATGCTCTCCACGGCGTGCGTGCGGTTTTCCAGGTCGTCGAAGTTGGTCATCAGGCCGACCATCTCTTGTGCACCCTTCACGCACAACGCGGCGTGCTGGTTGAACAGGTCGAAAAATTTGCCCTCCGTGGGCATCAGGCGTCCAAACATAGGTTCTCCGTTGGGTAAATCTCTTGGGACTTCTTTGAAAGTCGCGGCGCCCGTTCCAGGGTGGACCGGGCGCCGCGATCCTTGACTGCCGCCGGCTTAATCGCCCTGGTACACAGCCAGGTTGCCGGTGTAATTGCCGAACTTGGTGTACATGCCCATCCAGGTCACGCGAATGGCGCCGATCGGGCCGTTACGCTGTTTGCCGATAATGATCTCGGCAGTGCCTTTGTCGGGCGAGTCCGGGTTGTAAACTTCGTCACGATACAGGAAGATGATCACGTCCGCATCCTGTTCGATAGCGCCCGATTCGCGCAGGTCGGACATCACGGGACGCTTGTTGGGGCGCTGTTCCAGCGAGCGGTTCAGCTGGGACAGCGCGATCACCGGGCATCCCAGTTCCTTCGCCAGGCCCTTCAGGCTACGCGAGATCTCCGAGATTTCGGACGCGCGGTTGTCGCCCGGCTTGGAACCCTGCATCAGCTGCAGGTAGTCGACGATGATCAGGCCCAGCTTGCCGCACTGGCGGGCCAGGCGGCGCGCGCGGGCGCGCATCTCGATCGGGTTCAGCGCCGGCGTCTCGTCGATGAAGATCTGCGCATCGTTCATCTTCTGGATCGCGTGCGTCAGGCGCGGCCAGTCCTCGTCCAGCAGCTTGCCGGTACGCAGGCGGTGCTGGTCGAGCTGGCCGATGGAGCCGAGCATACGCATCGCCAGCTGCACGCCGCCCATCTCCATCGAGAAGATCGCGACCGGCAGTCCGGCGTCGACCGCCACGCTTTCGCCGATGTTGACGGAGAACGCGGTCTTGCCCATCGACGGACGGCCGGCGACGATGACGAGGTCGCCCGGCTGCAGCCCGGACGTCATCTTGTCGAGATCGGTGAAGCCCGTCGGGACGCCGGTGATCTCGCCCTGGTTGTCGCGGCTGTACAGCTCGTCCACGCGCTCGACCACCTGGGTCAGCAGCGGCTGAACGGGCAGCCAGCCCTGGGCGCCGCGGGCGCCCTGCTCGGCGATCGCGAAGATACGCGATTCCGCCTCGTCGAGGATCTGCTTGACCTCGGCGCCTTGCGGATTGAATGCCTTGCCGGACACTTCGTCGGCAACGGTGATGAGCTGGCGCAGCACGCCGCGATCGCGGACGATCTCGGCATAACGGCGGATGTTGGCGGCGGATGGCGTGTTCTGCGCCATCGCATTCAGGTACTGCAGGCCGCCGACGTCCTCGGCCTTGCCGAGCTGGACGAGCGCCTCGTACACGGTGATCACGTCGGCAGGCTTGCCGGCATTGATCAGGCGGACCATCTGTTCGAAGATGATCCGGTGGTCGTAGCGGTAAAAATCCTCCGCATGCATGAAGTCGGCAATGCGGTCCCACGCCGCGTTATCGCGCAGCAGGCCGCCGATGACGGACTGTTCTGCTTCGATGGAATGCGGGGGGATGCGGAGCGACTCGATCTGCGGGTCTGCTGGGGTGTTCATGGCCGGCATTATACCCGTTCCCGATCAGGCGCTGAAATCATTGGTGAGTTTCCAAAAACGAATTATTTTTGCTGTCGCAAAAATAATTCGTCCCCGCGGAGGCGGGGACCCAAGCTATGCATCCGAAGTCGCAACTTGGCCCCCCGCCTGCGCGGGGACGACGGTATTACCTGAAACTCTGCTTAGGCGGCTTCGCCCACGACAGCGATGGTGATTTCCACCACGACGTCGGTGTGCAGAGCGACCGACACCGGGTGCTCGCCGGTGGTCTTCAGCGGACCGGTCGGCATGCGCACTTGTGCCTTTTCGACGGCGAAACCTTGCTTGGTCAGGGCTTCAGCGATGTCGAAGTTGGTCACGGAACCGAACAGACGGCCGTCGACGCCGGCTTTCTGGGCGATCGTGACGGTCATGCCGTTCAGCTTGTCGCCCTGGCCTTGAGCGGCAGCCAGTTTCTCGGCAGCTGCTTTTTCCAGTTCGGCGCGCTTGACTTCGAATTCAGCCACGGCAGCTTGCGTTGCACGACGGGCCATTTTTTGCGGGATCAGGAAGTTACGAGCGTAACCATCCTTGACCTTGACGACGTCGCCCAGGTTGCCGACGTTGACGACTTTTTCCAGCAGGATAACTTGCATTTTATTCTCCAGTAATCTGACTATGCTTCGATGTCGTAACCGACGATTAAGCGTTGTGCAGGTCGGTGTACGGCAGCAGAGCCAGGTAACGGGCGCGCTTGATGGCGGTGTCCACTTGACGCTGGTAGTGAGCCTTGGTGCCGGTCAGGCGTGCCGGCATGATCTTGCCGTTTTCCTGGACGAAATCCTTCAGGGTGTCGACGTCTTTGTAGTCAACCTGTTCCACGCCTGCAGCGGTGAAGCGGCAGAACTTCTTGCGCTTGAACAGCGGGTTCTGCTGTTTGCGCTTCTCTTTGAGCTTAGCTTTGTTTTTGTCGAACTTTTTACCGAATGCCATTTTGAGGCTCCTGTATCTATCTATAAACGTGCCCGCATTTACGCGGCACTGAAATCAATGATGTGAAACACCAAGCTTTTGCTGTGACGGCTTTTCCTGGCCAAGAATCCCGTGAAGCGGTACATCGCGCCCAACTCGGCATTGGCAAATCGTCCCGAAATCTCGCCCGCGGCAACCGCGGGAATCTCGAATTCGACCTGCCTGTCCAGCCTCGCTTCCGTCTGCGTCGATCCGTGTTGCAGGATGCCGCCCACGATGGGGATGCCGGCCGGTGTGTAGCGCAGGACGTCGCGTTCCAGGATGCTCGCGACCAGGGACAGCTCGTTCACTACAGCTTGTTGCTCCCGCGAGATTAGGCTGCGGCGGCCGGAGCGGCGGCCTGCTCGGCGCGGTGGCTCTTGGCTGCGTCTTCGCGCTGGACCGACTTCATCATCGGCGACGGTGCGGTTTCAGCTTTCTTCATCTTCACGGTCAGGTGACGCAGCACGGCATCATTGAATTTGAATGCGGTTTCCAGCTCGACCAGGGTCTCGTTGTCGCACTCGATGTTCAGGCAGATGTAGTGTGCCTTCGGCAGCTTCTGGATCTGGTAAGCCATTTGACGACGGCCCCAATCTTCGACGCGGTGGATGTTGCCGCCGCGCGAGGTGACCGTAGCCTTGTAGCGTTCGATCATCGCCGGGACCTGCTCGCTCTGGTCCGGGTGGACGATAAACACGATTTCATAATGACGCATGAAACACTCCTTAAGGACGTTTAAACAAATGCCCACCTCGGCGTCAAGACGAGTGTGGGAAGGGAAAGCCCAACATTATAACAGCAAGACCGTCAAGTGCTCAATAGGTACCGCTTGCAGGTGCGCTGCGTGCCGCAACGCAAAGAGTCGTGGACGTGCGCCGCGTACCGCAGCGCAAAGAGTTGTGGACGTGCGCTGCGTACCGCACCGCAAAAAAACTTTGAAATCCCCTTGCGCGTGGCGCAATACTGTACAAAAATACAGTCTGACCCCGTACCAACGAAGACGAACATGCTTAAGCTCACCGCACGGCAAGAACAGATCCTCAACCTGATCAAGGAAGCCATCGACAACACTGGCTTCCCGCCGACTCGCGCCGAAATCGCCCAGGAGCTTGGCTTCCGCTCGGCCAATGCCGCCGAGGAACACCTGCAGGCCCTGGCCCGTAAGGGCGCGATCGAAATTTCCCCGGGTACCTCGCGCGGTATCCGCCTCGTCGGCCAGTCCGTCGAATCCAAGGCGACTGCGGCCGCGGTACCGGCCTTCGTGCCGCCGATTCCGCCGAACCTGATGTCGCTGCCGCTCGTCGGCCGCGTCGCTGCGGGCTCGCCCATCCTCGCCCAGGAACACGTCGAAGCGACCTACTCCGTCGACCCGGCCATGTTCTCGAGCAAGCCCGACTTCCTGCTGAAGGTCAAGGGCTGGTCGATGCGCGACGCCGGCATCTGCGACGGCGACTTCCTCGCCGTCAAGAAGGTCGACAGCGCGAAAAACGGCCAGATCGTCGTCGCCCGCATCGGCGACGAAGTGACGGTCAAGCGCTACCGCAAGACCGGTTCCACGATCGAACTGCTGCCGGAAAACCCGGACTTTTCCGTGATTACCGTCGACCCGCAGGCCGACGAGTTCGCGCTGGAAGGCCTGGCCGTCGGACTGCTGCGGTCCTGGCACTGACCTTCCGCTTGCACACGGGCCCGCGTCATGCGGGCCTTGTCGTTTTATCCTGCTCTCAGCGCGGATAGACGAAACCGGTACGGATATCCGTCGGCAGCAGCCGGCTGCCGTCACGTACCATAAGGCGCTGCGGCGGCTCGTCGCCGGCCAGGGCGCGCCAGATGACAGGCAGCCCCTCTCCTTTGCGCAACAGCTCGTCGCTCCGCTCGAATACGTTGGCGCAACCCGTCGCCGCGATCAGCGCCTGCACGATGGTCACTTTCCACGCGTCGACGCCGGCCGCATTGAACTGGCACACCAGGTAACCGCCGGTCCCGCCATAGCTGTGCACCAGCAGCCCCGGCAGGCCGTCTTTTTCGCCATCGATCACCATGACCAGGGCTTGCGGATCGGCGCCGCGCACGGCCACGGCGCGCCGCGCGACCGCGGCCTGCACGCGCCGTTTCATCATGGCGTGATCGACGGGTTCGTCCTCGCGCAGCGTCCAGACGCGGGCCGCGATCTGCGACTTCGCGTTGTAGGCCGCGCGCGCCAGAAACTGGCGTGCCGACGACTGCACGATTGCAGTGACGCCGGGCTTGCCGCGCTCCTGGGGCCGTCCCTCGATCTTCTCGACGGCGGACAAATAAATCCACGGGTCGCCGGACAGCAGGCTTTTTTCCTTGCCTTGTTTGATGGTGATGATGAGCATATGCCGAAGCGACTTTTGGTGAGAAAACAACGATATTTTTTAGATATGATCCTGGTGCGTCGGCTTGCGGCGCCGTACCACGAAGGAGTCTTGTGCCGCCCTCCCCCAGCATCCAACTGCCCGGCGCCCGTGCGCACGGAAGGCTGGCACTTGCCGTGCTGGTATCCGGCGCGGCGCACCTGCTGTGGCTGGGCCTGGTCCAGACGACGTCCGTTGCCCTGCCACGTTTTCCCGGCCACGATGACGCGCCGCCGCAAGCCGCCACCGAGCCGCAGCCCGACCCCGCGCCTGCCGCGCCGACGGACGTGCGCCCTCCGGGGCGCATGGACGTGCTGGCGGCCGCCACGCGCGATGCGGCCGTGATTGCCCGCGAACTGAACCACGCACCCGGCGCGCCGCAACGCTTCCGCTCGCGCGCACAGGATGAAATCGACCGCCGGTTCGACGCCGCTCACGCGGCAGGCGGCAGCTGGTTCCGGTCTGCGCGCATCGAAGACATCACGACGGCAGCCGACGGCAACGCGCGCGTGTACCGCATCGTCACGCCGGTGGGCGTATTCTGCCGCACCTACCCGGCAAACGGCAGCGCGCCCATGAACACCACATGTCCGCGCTAGCGCGCCTCACCGACGCTTACTTGTCGTTATCCGGCGGCGGCGCGTTCTTGACCATCTCGTTGTGCTCCTTGACGTAGGCTTCCGTGCCTGCGCGCCAGGCGTCGAAGTCCGCCACGATCATCCGGCCGGCCACCTTGGTGTCTTCCGCCAGGCGATCACCCACCTCCTTCAGGTGCACGTTCGCCTTCTCCGTCTCGTCCTTCGTCATCAGCTTCGCGATGTCTTCCGGGATGCGTTTCGTCAGCGGCAGGGAGGCGTTCAACTGCTTCACCCAACGGTTGTGGCACGCTTCCCAATCCTTCATCTTGCCGCTGTAGTAATCGATTTCCTCGTTGACCTTGGACATGGTCGGGAAGCGCGGCGCCGGGCAGCGGTAGTCGTTGGTGCGCACGTCGGAACCGTCGTATTTCACGATCCAGTAGTCGAGGTCGGCGCGCCGGGCCTCGCGCTGCTTCATCAGCTCGAGCGATGCGATGGCGACGGCATTGCCCTTGGCGGCCGCCTTCTGGAACCATTGCGCGGCCTTGTCCATGTCGACGCTGCCGGCCTCGCCGTAGAAATACATTTCACCCAGGTGCTGCTGGGCCATCAAGTTGCCGGCGTTCGCCAGCTTCGTGTATTTCGCCAGCGCGTCCGGATACGATTTCTTGGCGAACAGCGCGTCCGCTTCAGCGAGCTCGGCGGCGACGTTGGCGGACGGGGCGGCGGCGACCGGCTTCGGCGCAGCACCTTTTTTTGCTGCGGGCTCGGCAGCCAGCGCGACACCGCCGCACAGCAATGCGGCACAGAACAGGACAGTCTTCATGGCGAATAGATGAATGGCAACAAGTCGATCATAACCGCAGCGTCGCCCGGGCTCAACCGTTCAGCGCGTTACCGAAATCGGCCAGCAGGTCGGCCGTATCCTCGATACCCACCGACACGCGGATCAGCGATTCCGCGATGCCCATGCTGGCGCGGCGCTCGGCGCCCATCTCGAAGAAGATCGTGTGCGCGACCGGGATGACGAGCGTGCGCGTGTCGCCCAGGTTCGACGCGGGAATCGCCACCTTCAGGCGGTTCAGGTAATCGAAGCAGTCGATGCCTTCCTTCAGCTCGAAACTGAACAGCGAGCCGTACGCGCGGAACTGTTCGGACGCCAGCTTGTGCTGCGGATGCGATTCCAGGCCAGGATAGTGGACGGCGGCGACGCGATCATCGGCCTCGAGCATGCGGGCCAATGCCAGGGCGTTCGCGCACGTGCGCTCCATGCGCAGCGCGAGCGTTTCGGCGCCGACCGCGATGTGGTGGGCCGCTTCCGGCGCCAGCGATGCGCCGAAGTCGCGCAGCGCTTTCGCGCGCAGCTGGGCCATGCCCTGCGCGGCGGACGGCTGGCGGCGGAAGTTGTCGGCGATGTTCGGATAGGCGCTCCAGTCGAACACGCCGGTGTCCGTCAGCGCGCCGCCCAGCGCCATGCCGTGGCCGCCGATCGACTTCGTCAGCGCGTTCACGACGAGGCCCGCGCCGACCGCCTTCGGACGGAACAGGTAGGGCGTCGTCATCGTGTTGTCGACGACGTACAGGATGCCGCGCGCGCGGCACAGTGCGCCGATGCGGGCCAGGTCCGCGATCTGCGTGCGCGGGTTGGCGATGGTCTCGACGAACACGAGACGCGTGTTCGGCTTCAGCGCGGCTTCCACGTTCGCGACGTCGGTCGCGTCCACGAACGACACTTCCGTGCCCTGCGCGGCCACCGTGTTCCACAGGCTGTTGGTATTCCCGAACAGGAACGAGGACGACACGACGTGGTCGCCGGCGCGCAGCAGTGCCTGCGCGAGCGCGCCGATGGCAGCCATGCCGGTGCCGAAGCACAGCGACGCGACGCCGTCTTCCATCTTGCTGATCTTGTCTTCCAGCGCGCTGACGGTCGGGTTGCCCTGGCGGCCGTAGCGGAAGCCCGGTTCCTTGCCCTGGAAGACGGACGCGAGCTGGCGCGCATCCGTGTAGCCGAACGCGACCGATGTGTGGATCGGCTTGTGCAGCGAGTTGTGTTCGATCGACTTCCTGCGATCGTTGTGCAGGATGGTGGTGGTGAAGCCGTAGTTGGGTTTGTCGCTCATGGTCTTTTGAATGATGGGCCGCGATACGCCAGGCGGGCACCGGGTGCCCGCCCTACGGAATACGCGTTATTCCGCCGCGACGGGCGGGTTCAGGTTCAGTTGCGTACGCACGATGTCTTCCGACGATTTACCGGACGACTTGTGGCGCGCGTGCTCCAGCTGGTCGAGGTAGGCCGGCGTGACGTCGCCCGTGACGTAGACGCCGTCGAAGCACGACGCTTCCACGTTCGTCAGGGCCGGGTTGACGTCGGAGATCGACTTCTTCAGCGCATCGAGGTCCTGGTAGACGAGGCGGTCGGCCGTGATCTCGCGGCACACTTCCTCGACGGTGCGGCCATGGGCGATCAGCTCGTCGCGCGTCGGCATGTCGATGCCGTACACGTTCGGGTACAGGACCGGCGGCGCGGCGGACGCGAAGAACACCTTGCGGGCGCCCGATTCGCGCGCCATCTGCACGATCTCGCGGCTCGTCGTGCCGCGCACGATGGAGTCGTCGACGAGCAGCACGTTCTTGTCCTTGAATTCGGACGGGATCGCGTTCAGCTTCTGGCGCACCGACTTCTTGCGCATCGCCTGGCCCGGCATGATGAACGTGCGGCCGACGTAGCGGTTCTTGATGAAGCCTTCGCGGTATTCGACGCCCAGTTTCAGCGCGAGCTGGATGGCGGCCGGACGCGACGAATCCGGAATCGGCATCACGACGTCGATCTCTTCGACCGGAATCTCCTTGCGGATCTTCTCGGCCAGGTATTCGCCCATGCGCAGTCGGGTGGCGTACACGGAGGCGCCGTCGATCACGGAGTCCGGGCGGGCCAGGTAGACGTATTCGAACGCGCACGGATTCAGCGACGGATTCTCGGCGCACTGGCGGGTGTGCAGCTGGCGGTCGGCGTCGACCCAGACGGCTTCGCCCGGCGCGATGTCGCGCACGAAGCGGAAGCCCAGGCCTTCCAGCGCGACGGATTCGCTGGCGACGAGGTATTCGGGGCCGTTCTCCGTCTCGTTGATGCCGAGGCACAGCGGGCGGATGCCGAACGGGTCGCGGAACGCGAGCAGGCCGTGGCCGGCGATCTGGGCGATGACGGCGTACGCGCCGCGCACGCGGCGGTGCACGTGCGCGACGGCCTTGAACACGGCGTCCGGATCGAGCGAGTAGCCGTCGGCGGCCGTGGCGATCTCGTGGGCCAGCACGTTCAGCAGGACTTCCGAGTCGGAGTTCGTGTTGACGTGGCGGCGGTCGATGCGGAACAGCTCTTCCTTCAGTTGTTCCTGGTTCGTGAGGTTACCGTTGTGCGCGAGGGTGATGCCGAACGGGGCATTCACGTAGAACGGCTGCGCTTCCTCTTCGCTGGACGAGCCGGCGGTCGGGTAGCGGCAGTGGCCAATGCCGGAATTGCCTTGCAGCGAACGCATGTTACGCGTGCGGAAGACGTCTCGCACGAGGCCGTTGGCCTTGTACATCGAGAACATGCTGCTGTGATTGGTTGCAATCCCCGCTGCGTCCTGACCGCGGTGCTGCAACAGCAGCAACGCATCATATAACAGCTGGTTGACGGGGGCTTGCGAGACGACGCCGACGATGCCACACATGGTGTGCTCCTAAACTTGGACAGCTAGACAAAAGGGTGTTTCAAAACTGCACGTGCTGCGCGAAGGCAGCGGGCAAGAAAGGTTTGACTGTGCGCGCTCCGGTTTCCGCCATGGGCGAGAACAGCGCGTCTTTCCAGAAAGCCTGTTGGGGGATGGATGTCATCCCGCACAATATGACGCCGGCCAGCACGATCACAATACCCCGGCCCAATCCGAACAGGCCGCCGAGTCCGCGGTCGGCCAGGGACAGGCCGGAGGCCTCGATCAGGGCGCTGATCGCAAGGGCCAGCAGGCCCATCAGCACGCGCACGCCGAGGAACAGTGCAATGAAGGCAACGATCAGCCGCAAGGCTTCGCCCGGAATCACGGATGGTAGCATGGGTGCCAGTTTCGCGCCGAAGGCGTTGGCCACGATGAAGGCCGCCACCCAGCCGACCAGCGACAGGATTTCCTTCACCAGGCCGCGCATGGTGCTGATGACGACCGACGAGATCAGGATGAACAACACCACGTAGTCGAAAATCGTCACGGCTTCAATCGAATCAGACCGGGGTCATGGCGCCGGACAAGCCCAGGCGGCCCAGCTTGGCGCGTACTTTCTCGGCGTCTTCCTTGTTCAGGGGGCCGACTCTAACGCGGATCAGTTCGCCGGAGGGGGTGGACGTCTTCTGCGTGTACGACGAGATGCCCGCTTCGCGCAGCTTCGCTTGCACTTCCGCCGCCTTTTCCTGGCTCGACAGCGCGGCCACCTGCAGCACGAAGCGCTGCGACGAGGCCTCGGCCGGTTTGTCCTTCTCCGCCGGCTTGCCTTCCAGGATGGCCATGGCGCGCGCCGCGTCGTCCTTCGGCTTCACGGGCTTGTCCTCGGCTTTGGCCTTGGCCTTGTCGCGGGCTTCACGCGCGAGGCGCTCCGCCTTCTCGTGCTCGGCCCGGTCGTGCTCGGCCTTCGCGCGTTCCGCCTTTTCCTTCTCGGCGAGGCGCGCCTCGGCCTTCGCATCCTTGTGCTCGGCCGCGGGCGTTTCCTTGTGTTCGGGCTTGTGCTCGACCTTCGGCTCCGGTTTCGGCGCGATCACGGCCGGCGGCTGCGTCGCGGCGCTCTCCGGCCTGGCGGCGGCGACGGCGGCCGGGGCCTTCGCGGCGGGCGCGGGCGGCGGTGCGTCGACCACTTCCTCGCCCTTGTCGACGCTGTCCGCGGCGGACACGGCCTTGTCGGCGGCCGGCACGGGCAGCGGCGCGGCCTTGTCTTTCGCGGGAATCTGGATCGCGATGTCGCCGGCGAGCGGCTTGGGCTCGGAATCGAGGAGCATCGGCAGGCCGACGGCGGCCGCGAGCGCCAGCGCGATGGCGCCGACGAGGCGGCGCCGGGCGCGCTTCTTTTCGGGGAGCATGGGGTCGGCACCGGGACGGCGCGATGCGCCGCCACCGGCATTGCTGGCGCGTTTGGCGCGGGCGCGCTCGCCAATCGCGGCGTCGTCGTCCTTGCTGTAGAAGCGGCCACTGTCCTCGGTGAGGCGGTCCTGCTTGCTTTTACGGGAGAACAAGCCCATGCGGTGTCACGTCAATGAAGAGAGGATTTACGGGCTGCCATCACGCCAGCCACGGTATAGAACGAGCCAAAGACCACTATTCTATCATCCTGTCCGGCCCGGCTTGTTGCATCTGCGAATGCATCGGCCGGATTCGCGAACGTTTTGACCGAGAATTCGTCGTCTTTCGCACCACTCGGCTTCAATGCCTGCAGCTTCTCGGCCAGCACGGCCGGGTCGGCCGACCGGGGCGACGGCAGCGCCGTCACGCACCAGTGGTCGATGGTCGGCGCCAGGTGGGCGATGACGGCGTCGATGTCCTTGTCCTGCATGATGCCGAACACGGCGTACGTGAAACGGTGGAACCCCATATTGCCCAGGTTCTGGGCGAGCGTCGCGGCCGCGTGCGGGTTGTGCGCGACGTCGAGGATCGTCGTCGGACGGCCCGCCAGCACCTGGAAGCGACCCGGCAATTCGACCATCGCGAGGCCCGCGCGCGTTTCCTGCGCGCCGACCGGCAGCACGTTGCGCAGCGCTTCCAGCGCGGCCAGCGCGGCCGATGCGTTCAGCAGCTGGTTGGCACCGCGCAGCGCCGGATACGCGAGCGAATTGCGGCGCTGCGTGCGGCCGCCGTAGGCCCACTGCTGCTTGTCGCCCTGGTAGTTGAAATCGCGGCCCAGCAGCCACAGGTCGGCACCGATGTCTTCCGCATGCTTGATCAGCGCTTGCGGCGGCTGCGGATCGCTGCAGATCGCGGGCTTCCCGGGACGGAAGATGCCGGCCTTCTCGAAGCCGATCTCTTCGCGCGTGTCGCCGAGATAATCCTTGTGGTCGATGTCGATGCTCGTGACGATGGACACGTCCGCATCGATCACGTTCACGGCATCCAGGCGGCCGCCGAGGCCCACTTCCAGGATCGCCACGTCGACGCCGGACGTCGACAGCAGGTGCATGATCGCGAGCGTCGTGAATTCGAAATACGTGAGGTCGATGTCGCCGCGGCGCGCCTCGACGTCGTTGAAGGCGGCGATGAGCTTGTCGTCGCTGGCCATGTCGCCGTTGATGCGGGCGCGCTCGTTGAAGTCGAGGAAGTGCGGCTTGATGTACAGGCCGACTTTGTAGCCGCTCTGCAGCAGGATGGCTTCCAGCATGGCGCAGGTCGAGCCCTTGCCGTTGGTGCCCGCGACCATGATCACGGGGCAGGAAAAGGCGAGGCCCACGCGCTCCTTGACGGCGCGCACACGGTCCAGGCCCATGTCGATGTGGGTTTCGGCATGGCGCGACTCGAGCAGCGCCAGCCAGTCGGGCAAGGTAGTCGGCAGGTTAGGCATGGGATGGCTTCCGGAATGCGCGCGGCCGGCTGCTTTGCACAAGCAGCCGGCCGCGCGGTGACAGCGAATCAGGCGATGACGTCGGCCGGCTGGCTTTGCAGCAGGGCGAGCAGTTGCGCGATTTCTTCGCGCATCTTGCGGCGGTCGACGATCATGTCGATGGCGCCTTTTTGCAGCAGGAACTCGGAACGCTGGAAGCCTTCCGGCAGTTTTTCACGCACCGTGTTCTCGATCACGCGCGGACCTGCGAAGCCGATCAGGGCCTTCGGTTCGGCGATGACGACGTCGCCCATGAACGCGAACGAAGCGGACACGCCGCCCGTCGTCGGGTCGGTCAGCACGCTGATGAACGGCAGTTTTTTCTCGGCCAGCTTGGTCAGCATCGACGTGGTCTTGGCCATCTGCATCAACGACAGCAGGCCTTCCTGCATGCGCGCGCCGCCGCTGGCGGTAATGCAGATGAACGGCACCTTCTGCTCGAGCGCCACCTGGGCGCCGCGCACGAAGCGCTCGCCGTTCACGGAACCCATCGTGCCGGCCATGAATTCATAGGCGAAGCAGGCGACCACGACCGGCAGGCTCATGATCGAACCGCCCTGCACGACCATCGAATCGGTCTCGCCGGTGGCTTCCATCGCGTCCTTCAGACGATCAGGATATTTCTTGCTGTCTTTGAACTTGAGGGTATCGACCGGCAGCACGTCCTGGCCGATCTCGTAGCGGCCGCCCTCGTCGAGCAGCGCGTCGAGGCGCTCGCGGGCGCGGATGCGCATGTGGTGGCTGCATTTCGGGCAGACATGCAGGTTCGACTCCAGGTCGGCGCGGTACAGGACCGACTCGCACGACGGGCACTTGACCCACAGGCCTTCGGGCATGGTCTGGCGTTTGGCGGCATCGGAGCGCTGGATCCGGGGGGGCAGCAGCTTTTCCAACCAACTCATGTTCTCTCCTTTGCGGCAATTCTGGAATTGGGCGTAGTGTAGCCGTTCGCATCAGGCTTGTCGAATTCTTGCCGTTAATTACTTGCCTTCTTAGCAAAGTTGCGCTAGCAGACATGAGAACCGGGGCGCTTGGCCCCGGTAATGTCGTGCACGATCCCGGCGTCAGCGCACGGCAGCCTCGCCGACCTCCGCCGTCGTGAATTCGAAGCCGCCGATGCGGGCTGCGACCAGATTGTAAATCCACGCACCGAAGGCAGCGCCGATGAAGGCGCCTACCGCGTAGGCCACCGGCATCATGATCAGCATGGCGATGCCGGCGCCTGCAGGCATGAACGATGACATGAACAACCCGGCCAGTACGACGACGGGGATGGCGGTGATGAGATAGACAGCGGCCATGACCTTGGCCGACTGCACGACGGAAACCTGCACGATTTGTTTTTTCATGATGGATGCCGGGGTTGAGTGAAGGGGAACTGCCCTGCCACTGTATGCCTACGTTTCCACCAAGAAAATCGGCCGCATCAAAAAACTTCGGGGTCAGAGCCCGATTTTGAGCAATTTCCCAAAATCGGGCTCTGACCCCGGTTTGATTTGGCGCAGCTCAGCGGGCGTCCAGCGCTTCCCGGATCCCGGCGACGAAGGCGCGCACGGCCGCGGGCCCCTGCTCTTTCGGCGTGTTTTCCAGTTCCTGGATGATGCGGCTGCCGATGACGACCGCGTCGGCGACGCTGGCCACCGATTTCGCCGTCTGCGCGTCGCGGATGCCGAAGCCCACGCCGATCGGCAGCTTGACGTGCTCGCGGATCGCGGCCACGCGCTTGGCCACGTCGGCCGTGTCGATGCCGCCGGCACCCGTCACGCCCTTCAGCGACACGTAGTAGCTGAAGCCGCTGCCGTGGCGCGCCACCTGCTTCACGCGTTCCGTGGTCGACGTCGGCGCGAGCAGGAAGATCACGTCGAGGTCGTTGGCCTTCATCTCGGCCGCGAACGCTTCGCATTCCTCCGGCGGGTAGTCGACGACGATGGCGCCGTCGGCACCGGCCGCCTTCGCGCGGCGGACGAATTCGCTCTGGCCCATGCGCTCGATCGGGTTCGCGTAGCCCATCAGCACGACCGGCGTGTGCTGGTTCGTTTTTCGAAACTCGGCGACGTAGCCGAACACGTCAGTCATGCTGACGCCGAAAGTGAGCGCCCGCTCACAGGCGCGCTGGATGACGGGGCCTTCCGCCATCGGGTCGGAGAACGGGACACCCAGTTCAAGGACGTCGGCGCCGCCTTCCACGAGGGCATGCAGCAGCGGGACGGTCAGTTCCGGGGCCGGGTCGCCGGCGGTGATGAAGGTGACGAGGCCGGTCTTGCCCTGTTCCTTGAGGGCGTCGAAAGTTTGTGCGATACGGGACATGCTGTTATTCCTTATTCTGTGGTTGCAAACGATGGGGCACGTCGAAAAACCTGACGGTTTTTCGAGGTGCCCGATGATTGGGGCTCAGCCGAAGTTGAGTCCCGCCCGTTGCGCCACGGTGTGCATGTCCTTGTCGCCGCGGCCCGACAGGTTGACCAGGATGATCTGGTCCTTGGGCAGGGTGGGCGCCAGCTTGGCGGCGTAGGCGATCGCGTGCGACGATTCCAGCGCGGGGATGATGCCCTCGATGCGGCAGCAGTCGTGGAAGGCGGCCAGCGCCTCGTCGTCCGTGATCGACACGTATTCCGCACGCTGGCTGTCCTTCAGCCACGCGTGTTCCGGTCCGACGCCCGGATAATCCAGGCCCGCCGACACCGAATGCGTCTCGATGATCTGGCCGTGCTCGTCCTGCAGCAGATAGGTGCGGTTGCCGTGCAGGACGCCCGGGAAGCCGGCCGTCAGCGACGCCGCGTGCTTGCCCGAGTCGAGGCCCTCTCCCGCCGCCTCGACGCCCACGAGCTTCACGCCCGGCTCGTCGATGTACGGATAAAAGATGCCCATCGCGTTCGAGCCGCCGCCGATGCAGGCGACGACGTAGTCCGGCTGGCGGCCCGTCATCTGCGGCATCTGCACGCGGCATTCCTCGCCGATCACGGACTGGAAGTCGCGCACCATCATCGGATACGGGTGCGGACCGGCCACGGTGCCGATGATGTAGAACGTGTTCTCGATGTTCGTGACCCAGTCGCGCATCGCTTCGTTGAGCGCGTCCTTCAAGGTCTTGGAGCCCGACTCCACCGGCACGACGGTCGCACCCAGCAGTTTCATGCGGTAGACGTTCTGCGCCTGGCGCTTGACGTCCTCGCTCCCCATATAGATGACGCATTCGAGGCCGAAGCGGGCGCAGATCGTGGCCGTCGCGACGCCGTGCTGGCCGGCGCCCGTCTCGGCGATGATGCGCGGCTTGCCCATGCGTTTCGCGAGCAGCGCCTGGCCGATCACGTTGTTGATCTTGTGGGCGCCCGTGTGGTTCAGGTCTTCGCGCTTGAAGAAGATCTGCGCACCGCACCCCTGTTCCGACCAGCGCTTGGCGTGGTAGACGGGCGACGGCCGGCCGACGAAGTGCGCCAGCTCGTAGCGGAATTCTTCGAGGAATTCGGGATCCTGGCTGTAGCGCGCGTACGCGTCGTTCAGCTCGGCCAGCGCGTGGCTCAGCGTCTCGGCGACGAACGAGCCGCCGTACGGGCCGAAGTGGCCGGTGGTGTCCGGCAGTTGATAGTCGGAGGTCTTGAACAGCGCCTGGGCGCCGTTAACTTGATTCGCTTTCATGGTGTTCCTGGCTCAAATGGGTGGCATCGCCTGCCCGCACCGCGTCGATGAACGCGGCAATCTTGCGGGCATCCTTGATCCCCTTCGCCGCCTCGACACCGCTACTGATGTCGACCGCGAAGGGGCGTACTTGCGCCACCGCGCCAGTCACGTTGTGTACGCTCAAGCCACCACTCAAAACGACCCGAGGCGCGAGCTCTTTTGGAATAAGAGACCAATCGAAAACCTTTCCTGCGCCGCCGTAGGCATCCACGTACGTGTCGAGCAGCAAACCCGAGAACCAGGGAGAAGCGGCGCGGTATTGAGCTTCCGATTCTAGCAAATCGGCGGCGGTCGTGTCAGGTTTTACCCGGAATGCCCGCGTGAACGGGCGTTGCACGGCCTGCGCCAGTTGCGCGCATGCCTCCGGTGTTTCGTCGCCGTGGAATTGCAGCAGCGACACCGGCCCCGCCGCGACGACGGCACGGACCTCGTCCACGGTCGCGTTGACGAACAGCGCGACGGCGTTCACGTATGGCGGCAGTTCACGGGCCAGCTCGGCGTAGCGCTCCGCGGTGACGTAACGGGGGCTCTTGGCGTAGAACACGAAGCCGAGGGCGTCGGCGCCGGCGTCGACGGCAGCGTGCAGGTCTTGTTCGCGGGTGATGCCGCAGATTTTGATTCGGGTACGGGGCATATCGAGGGGTTATCGAGCGGTTATCGAGCGGTTATCGAGCGGTTATCGAGGGGTCAGAGCCCGGTGTTGCTTTTTAAGGGGCTCTGACCCCGGAGTCGCCGACCCCGGAGTCGCCGGCCGTTGCTCAGCCAAATAGGGGTTATAACGGGCGCTACCACTCACCACCGGGGTCAGAGCCCTAAAGGAAACACCGGGCTCTGACCCCTCTCCTGACCCCTCTCCTGCGGCAGCCCCCACTTCGGATCGTAGTCGATTGTAGCAAGGTAAAGCCCATCCGGCATGAAGGTGGGCGCCGCGGCGTCGCGCGAGCGCGCGTCCAGCACCTCGGCCATCCAGCCAGGCTCGTTGCGTCCGGTCCCCACGTAGATCAGCGAGCCGACGATGTTGCGCACCATGTGATGCAGGAACGCGGACGCGTGCACCGTGAACACGATGATGTCGCCCATCCGTTCGATGTTCACCTCATGCATCTGCTTGATCGGCGAATTCGCCTGGCAGCCGGATGCGCGGAAACTGGAAAAATCGTGCGTGCCGATCAGGTGCGCGGCGGCTTCCCGCATGCGCTCGACGTCGAGCGGGCGGAACACCCAGCCGGCGCGTCCGGCCAGCAGCGCCGACGGATTGGCGTGGTTGTACAGCACGTAGTGATAGGTACGCGAGCGGGCCGAGAAGCGCGCGTGGAAGTCCTGCCCTTCGGCGTCCGGTGCGACGACGTGGGCCCAGCGCACGACGATCGACTCGGGCAGGAACGCGTTCGTACCGCGCACCCATGATTGCGGGGCGCGGTCGAGGTCCGTGTCGAAATGGACGACCTGCTCGATGGCGTGGACGCCGGCGTCGGTGCGGCCGGCGCACGTCGTCGCGAGCCGCGTGCAGGCAAATTTCTCGAGCGCGATCTCCAGCTGGTCCTGGACCGTGTCGCGCGATGGTTGTTTCTGATACCCGTTCCAGGCGGTGCCCACATACTGGACACCCAATGCGATACGTGTCAAATCGTCCTGCCTTACACCAGTGCCGCGCGCATCGAGTTGGCACGTGCCGCCTGCTCGGGATTGCCGCCGCGGATGACTTCTTCGAGCAGCTCGCGCGCCCCTTCCTTGTCGCCGATCTCCTGGTAAGCGATGGCCAGGTCCAGCTTCGTCTCCATCTCCATGTGCGAGGCGGACAACGCGGCCGGCTCCGCCGGTTCGGCCGGCGCGGCAAACTGCGGCTCGGACAGCGACTGCACTTCCGGCAGCGGCAGCGAACCGTCGGCCGGCAGGTCGAGGTCGAAGCCGCCGACGTCGAACTGCGGCGTGGCCGGTTCCAGCACGATGCGGTCATGCTCGGCGAACGGCGCGTCGGCCGGTGCCGGCGTGGCCGGGATGTCGAACAGGTGCTCGTCCAGCGCGGCCGTCGGGATCGAGGCCGCCGAATTTGCAACCGAACCTTCTGCACGCGGCGTCTCGTCCAGGCCGAAGTCCATCGCGTCGAGGTCGAACAGCGGATCGCGCGCCGGTTGTTCCGGCTCGGGCGGCAGATTGGCCTGCAGTTCCGTCGGCAGGTCGGGCAGGTCGAATTCGCGGGCCAGGTTGGCCATCTCGATGTCGGCGGCGGCAGCGGTGCTTGCGGCCGCAGCCGCGGCCGGCGCCAGCAAATCATCGTCCGTGTGCACTTCCAGTTGCGGCACCGGGTTCGCGGGCGGGGCGGCGAAGTCCATGTCGAACGAGAAGTCGAGCGGGTCGTGTTCGGCCTTGTCGAGTGCGACAGCCGGCTCGGCCGCCGGCGGCTCGGCCGGCTTCTCGAACGCGCTCATGTCGAAGTCGAGATCGTGCACGCCGCCCAGGTCGGCGGCTGGTTGCGCGGCCGCTTGCGGCGCGGGCGCCGGCTCGAGCGGTTCGAACGCGAGGCCGCCCAGGTCGAAGTCAAGCACGTGATCGTCTTCCATCGGCGCGGGTTCGGTCGACGGCGCATTGGTGACGGGCGCCGGGGCCGGCTGCGCGGTCGCCATCGCGTCGGCGAAATGCTGGCTGAAGTCCAGCGGCTCGCCCGCCAGCGCCGCCGTCGGCGTGGCCTGCGGGTCGGGCGCGCTGAACACGTCGTCCAGCTCCTTAGACAGCAGGGCCTGCTGGCCCAGTTCCTCGGTGCTCGCCACCGGACCGCTTGGTGCGGCGGTGTGCTGGTACAGCGGGTTGAGCGGATCGATGGTGAGGCCCAGCGCGGCGGCCTGCGCCCACTCGTCGCCCTGCCCGCGCGTCATGCTGTAGAGTTCCGCGGCCTGCGTCTCGAACGCGCGCTGGTCCTTTCGCGCGGCATAGATCTCGAGCAGCTTCAAGCGCACCGGATAGCGTTCCGGATGCGTGCGCAGGGCTTCCTTGAGGATTTCCTCGGCCTGGGCATCGCGGCCATAGGCGATGTAGACGTCGGCTTCCGCCACCGGATCCACCTCGTTCGTGTCGAGCTGGCTGGCGGACGGCGCGAAGCTGGAATTGAAGACGCTGTTGTTCGTGTCGACGCTCTGGCCGCCCGTCTCCGCGAACATCGAGTGCGCGGGTTCGCTCGGCACGCCGAGGATAGCCGGTTCCGGCACCACCTTGACGACCTTCTTCTTGCGGCGCTGGGCGACGAGCAGGCCGCCGAGCAGCAGCGCGGCCGCGCCGCCGCCGACCAGCGGCAGGTTCTGCATGATGAAGTCCATCAGGCCCGGTTCCGGCGGTGCGCCGGCGGGCTTCGCGGCCGGCTTGATGGTCGGCAGCTTTTGCGGTGCCGGCGCTTGTGCGTGCTGTGCCGGCGGCGTCGTGGCGGCAGGCGCGGCAGCGTTCTTTTCCGCCTCGGCGCCGGCCTTGCTCTTGATGGTGGCGATCTTCTCGAGGTCGTTCACGTTGCGTTCGAGCTCGCGCACGCGCGTCTGCGCGTCGGCCAGTTCCTTCTCCTTGGCGATGCGGTCCTCGGCGCTCATCGTCGTGCCCTTGCCGGCCGGGGTGCTCGGGGCGGCTTTCGACAGGCGGAGCTGGTCCTGCGATTCGTTCGCGGCGGTCGGGCGTTCCTCGACCTTGGCCGTGATCTTGCCGGCCGCGCTCTGCCCCGCCTGCGGGGTCTTGACGGGTTCGGAGGCGCCGACCTGGCCCGCCAGCTTGTTGCGGTAGGCGTTGAAGTCGGCCGCGTGGGCGACGACGACGCCGTGTGCCTCGGTATCGTCCGTAGCGCGCACGGCATCGCCCGCCGGCACGGTCAGGATGCGCCCCGATTTCAGGCGGTTCATGTTGTTGCCGATGAAGGCATCCGGATTGGCGCGGTACAGCGCCACGAGCATCATGTCGAGCGACACGTCGACGGGTTTCAGCTGGGTGGCGATGCGGCCCAGGCTGTCGCCCGGCTTGACGCGGTAGCGTGACGACGCTGCCGTCTCGGCCGCCGGCCTGGGCGCCTCCGGGGTCTCGGCACGGGCGGCACGGCGCGGACGCTCGGCAGCCGGCGCGGTCGAAGGTTGCGCCGGCGCGGGCGCCGCTTCCGTGCGCGGACGCGCGGATTCGCTCGCCGCGACCTGCGCCGACTGCGTCGCGCGCAGCTCGGCCGGATCGAGCAGGAACGTGTATTCGCGTACGAGGCGGCCGTTATTCCACGACAGTTCGAGCAGCATGTCGACGAACGGCTCGTTCAGCGGCTGCGTGGAGCTGACGCGGATGAATTGGCGTCCGCCGCGCTGCTCGACGTTGAAGCGCAGCGACAGCAGCGCCGGATTGAAATCGATGTTGGCTGCCTTGAACGCTTCCGGCGACGCCAGCTTCGCGGTGAGGCCGGACGCCTCATCGCCGGACACCGCCGTCAGTTCGATTTCGGCGCGCAAGGGCTGGCCGAGTGCGGACAACACCGTGAGCTTGCCGAGGCCGGCCGCGTGGGCCGCCGACGTCAGGACCAGCGCACTTGCGACCGCCGCAGTGAGCTTTTTCAGTGCGGACGACTTCATCGGGAGGCGGGGAGTGACATGCATAGGTTCGAGAGCGACGTGGCCGGAGGTCTCAGGAACATATCATCATGCACTGTGGCATGCAAGTTCCGCAGGGAGAAACATTCAAGGAGTCTGACGTATGTAGACGGTCTATTCAGACTTATGATGTTTTTTGGATGATCCGGTGTCAATTCGCCACCAGATCCAGAATGACAGAGGGCGGCTGGGGGCCGCCCTCTGGGGCGCCCCGCGAGCCGCCCTTCCTTCACCCGCAGGTGAAACGCATCACTTGTCCAGCACGATGCGCAGCATGCGGCGCAGCGGCTCGGCGGCGCCCCACAGCAGCTGGTCGCCGACGGTGAACGCGGAGATGTATTCCGGGCCCATCGACATCTTGCGCACGCGCCCGACCGGGATCGTCAGGCTGCCCGTGACGGCGGCCGGGGTCAGGTCGCGCACCGACGCTTCGCGCGTGTTCGGCACGAACTTCACCCACTGGTTGTCGTTCGCGATGATGTCGTTGATCTCGTCCAGCGGCACGTCCTTCTTCAGCTTGATCGTCAGCGCCTGCGAGTGGCAGCGCATCGCGCCGATGCGGACGCACAGGCCGTCGACCGGGATCACATTGGAGCCGTTGTGACGGCCCAGGATCTTGTTGGTCTCGGCGCCGCCCTTCCACTCTTCCTTCGACTGGCCGTTGCCCAGGTCCTTGTCGATCCAGGGGATCAGGTTGCCGGCCAGCGGCACGCCAAACTGCTTCGTTTCTTCGGCCGACAGGCCGTGCTGGGTGGCCAACACGCCGCGGTCGATTTCCAGGATCGCCGATGCCGGGTCGTCCAGCAGGTTCTTGACGGCCGAGTTGATGGTGCCGAACTGGGTCAGCAGCTCGCGCATGTGCTGCGCGCCGCCGCCCGATGCGGCCTGGTACGTCATCGACGTCATCCAGTCGACCAGATCGTTCTTGAACAGGCCGCCAAGACCCATCAGCATGCACGACACGGTGCAGTTACCGCCGATGAAGTTCTTCACGCCGTTCACCATCGCGTCCTTGATGACGTTCAGGTTGACCGGGTCGAGCACGATGACGGCGTCGTCGCTCATGCGCAGGGTCGACGCGGCGTCGATCCAGTAGCCGTTCCAGCCGGCGGCGCGCAGCTTCGGGAACACTTCGGTCGTGTAGTCGCCGCCCTGGCACGAGATGATGATCTCGCATTTCGACAGTTCGGCGATGTCGGTTGCGCTTTTCAGCTTGGTTTCGTTCTTCGCCATTTTCGGGGCAATGCCACCCGGATTCGACGTGGTGAAGAACACCGGCTCGATGTGGGCGAAATCGCCCTCGTCCTGCATGCGCTGCATGAGGACCGAACCGACCATGCCGCGCCAACCAACCAGACCTACTAGTTTCATTTTGATCCCTCTTTTAAAATTGTTCCGCCCAAGCCGGGCGTATTCCTGGTCAACCCAATGCCTTGAGGACGGCGTCGCCCATCTGTTCCGTGCCGACCTTCGTCGTGCCTTCTTCGTAGATGTCCGGCGTGCGCAGGCCTTGGGCCAGCACCTTCTTGACGGCGTTCTCGATGCGGTCGGCCTGTTCCGCCTTGCCCAGCGAGAAGCGCAGCATCATCGCGGCGGACAGGATCGTCGCCAGCGGATTCGCGACGCCCTTGCCCGCGATGTCCGGCGCCGAACCGTGCGACGGCTCGTACAGGCCCTTGTTGTTCGCATCCAGCGATGCCGACGGCAGCATGCCGATCGAACCGGTCAGCATCGCGGCCGCATCGGACAGGATGTCGCCGAACATGTTGCCGGTGACGATCACGTCGAACTTCTTCGGCGCGCGCACGAGCTGCATCGCGGCGTTATCGACGTACATGTGTTCGAGCTCGACGTCCTGGTATTCCTTGTGCACGTCGGTGACGATGTCGCGCCAGAACTGGAAGGTCTCCAGCACGTTGGCCTTGTCGACGCTCGTCACGCGGCGGTCGCGCTTGCGCGCGGCCTGGAACGCGACGTGGGCGATGCGGCGGATCTCGCCTTCCGCATAGCGCATCGTGTCGAAGCCTTCGCGCTGGCCCGCGAACGGACCGTCCGGGCACTCGCGCACGCCGCGCGGCTTGCCGAAGTAGATGTCGCCCGTCAGTTCGCGGATGATCAGGATGTCCAGGCCCGACACGACTTCCGGCTTCAGCGTGGAGGCGCCGGCCAGTTCCGGATACAGGATCGCGGGACGCAGGTTGGCGAACAGACCCAGCTCCTTGCGCAGGCCCAGGATGGCCTGTTCCGGACGCAGCGCGCGCTCCAGCGCATCGTACTTGTAGTCGCCGACGGCGCCGAACAGCACGGCGTCCGCGGCCTTCGCCAGCGCCAGCGTGCCTTGCGGCAGCGGGTGGCCGTGCGCGGCATAGCCGGCGCCGCCGACGTCCGCGCTTTCCAGTTCGAAGGACTCGCCCAGCGCGTTCAGCACCTTGACGGCTTGCGCGGTGATTTCGGGACCGATGCCGTCGCCCGGCAGGATGGCAATCTTCATTTCTTGTTCTCGTTCAGATGGTGTTGGCGAGCCACGGCTGCGCGCGCAGGTGGCGTTCTTCGTAGGCGCGGATGTCGTCGGCGTGGCGCAGCGTGAGGCCGATGTCGTCCAGGCCGTTCAGCAGGCAGTACTTGCGGAAGTCGTCGATGGCGAATTCGAACGCGAGGTGGCCGTCCGGCGTGCCCACGGTCTGCTTCTCGAGGTCGACGACGAGCTTGTAGCCCGGGAACGCCTTCACTTCATTCATCAGCTGGTCGACCTGCGCCTCGGTGAGGACGATCGGCAGCATGCCGCCCTTGAAGCAGTTGTTGAAGAAGATGTCGGCGAAGCTCGGCGCGATGACGGCGCGGAAGCCATACTGCTGCAGGGCCCACGGCGCGTGCTCGCGCGAGGAGCCGCAGCCGAAGTTCTTGCGGGTCAGCAGGATCGACGCGCCGGCGTAGCGCGGCTGGTTCAGCACGAAGTCCGGATTGACTGGACGCTTGCTGTTGTCCATGCCCGGTTCGCCGTGGTCGAGATAGCGCCACTCGTCGAACAGGTTGGGGCCGAAGCCGGTGCGGCGGATCGACTTGAGGAACTGCTTCGGAATGATGGCGTCGGTGTCGACGTTGGCCCGGTCCAGCGGGACCACCAGTCCTTCGTGTACGGTGAATTTATCCATGATTATTTACCACCAGCGCCCGTGATCACTTGGCCAACTTTCTGCACGTCCTTCCCGACGCCCGAAATGGTGTTGCAGCCGGCTGCGGCGATTGCGATGAGTGCGAGAGCAATGATTTTCTTCATATGAGCTTAGTCAGTCGGGGTCAGAGCACACCCGGGAAAACCGTGCTCTGACCCCGAATTGTCGGTTTAGATTTTACGAACATCGACGAAATGACCGGCGATACCTGCCGCCGCGGCCATGGCCGGCGACACCAGGTGCGTGCGGCCACCCTGGCCCTGGCGGCCTTCGAAGTTGCGGTTCGACGTCGACGCGCAGCGCTCGCCCGGTTCCAGGCGGTCGGCGTTCATCGCGAGGCACATCGAGCAGCCCGGCTCGCGCCATTCGAAGCCGGCGGCCTTGAAGATCTGGTCGAGACCTTCGCGCTCCGCCTGCTCCTTCACGAGGCCGGAGCCCGGCACCACCATCGCCAGCTTCACGTTCGACGCGCGCTGGCGGCCGCGCACGATGGCCGCGGCGGCGCGCAGGTCCTCGATGCGCGAGTTGGTGCAGGAACCGATGAACACCTTGTCGATGCGGATGTCTTCCATCGCGGTGTTCGGCTTCAGGTCCATGTAGACGAGCGCCTTTTCCATCGCGTCGCGCTTGACGGGGTCTTTTTCCTTGTCCGGATCGGGCACGCGGCCGTCGATCGTCGTGACCTGCTCGGGCGAGGTGCCCCAGGTCACCTGCGGACGGATCTCGGCGGCATTCAGCTGCACGACGAGGTCAAACCTCGCACCCGGATCCGAGTGCAGGGTGCGCCAGTACGCGACGGCCTGCTCCCACTGCGGACCCACCGGTGCGAACGGGCGGCCCTTGACGTACTCGATGGTCGTGTCGTCGACGGCGACCATGCCGGCGCGCGCGCCCGCTTCGATCGCCATATTGCAGACGGTCATGCGGCCTTCCATCGACAGCGAGCGGATCGTCGAGCCGCCGAATTCGATGGCATAGCCCGTGCCGCCGGCGGTGCCGATCTTGCCGATCACGGCCAGCACGATGTCCTTGGCGGTCACGCCGGCCGGCAGTTCGCCGTCGACCTGCACCAGCATCGATTTGGATTTCTTCGCGAGCAGCGTCTGCGTGGCCATCACGTGCTCGACTTCCGACGTGCCGATGCCGTGGGCCAGCGCGCCGAACGCGCCGTGCGTCGACGTGTGCGAGTCGCCGCACACGACGGTCATGCCCGGCAGGGTCGCGCCCTGCTCCGGGCCGATCACGTGCACGATGCCCTGGCGCTTGTCGTTCATGTTGAAGTACGTGACGCCGAAGGACTTGGTGTTATTGTCCAGCGTCTCGACCTGCAGGCGAGAGGTCGCATCTAGAATGCCGTGCGAGCGGTCGGTGGTCGGCACGTTGTGGTCGGCTACGGCAAGATTGGCCGAAGTGCGCCATAGCGGGCGGCCGGCTTCGCGCAGGCCTTCGAACGCCTGCGGGCTGGTGACTTCGTGGACCAGGTGACGGTCGATATACAGCACGGTGGTGCCATCCGCATCGGCACGCACGACATGCGAATCCCAAAGTTTGTCGTAGAGCGTTTTTAACATGTTAAATCCAGTAAAGCGACCGCTACATGCGGGCATGGTCTTTGATTATGCCATATTTGTGCAATGCGGAAGCAATGCCCTTCGAGCACGATTATTCCAATGAACTCATCCGTATAAAAATTTTGTTCGGGCCCATTTGCAGACACACAAATAAAAAAAGCCTGCGCATTTCCTGCGCAGGCTTTTCGTAGCTTTGTGGCAAAAATGCTGCAACGTCTTTTTACGCGGCCAACCTCACGGTAGTGCGGCAACCGTCCATCAGGAACGACAGGCCGACGACCAGCACGAGCGAACCTTCCGCCGAGCGCGCCGTACCCGTGATGCCTTCGACGTTCAGCGCCGTCATCGGCTTGATCACCAGGTCGGCCGTGCCGTCGACGGCTTCCACCGCGATGATGTACGGCTGCGGGGCGTTGATGACGATGCCCACGCGCTCGACGCACGCCTCGTAGCCGAGCGACAGCGCCAGCGAACGCACCGGCAGCGGACGGCCCTGGTCCTTCAGCACCGGGGCGCCGCCGACCTGCATGAAGGTCTCCGGCAGTTCGACGACGCGCTCGACCACGGCCATCGGCAGGGCCAGCTGCGCGCCCGACGTCGACACGAGCATGGTCGGCACGATCGACAGTTCGATCGGCAGGCGGATCGAGAACTTCGTACCGGTACCCAGGTTCGAATCGATGCGGATCGCGCCGCGGTTCTTCTCGACGGCCGTCTTGACCACGTCCATGCCCACGCCGCGGCCCGAGACCGACGACGCCACTTCCTTGGTCGAGAAGCCCGGCAGGAACACCAGCTGGTACGCCTCGTCGTCGCTCGTCGCCTGGTTCTCGGAAATGAGACCCTTCTCCATCGCCTTCTTGCGCAGCTTGGCCGGATCCATGCCGCGGCCGTCGTCCTGCAGCACGATCATGACGCTGTTCGCTTCCTGCCACGCCTTCAGCAGGATGTAGGCCTTCGCGGGCTTGCCGTTGGCGACGCGGTCTTCCGGCGACTCGACGCCGTGGTCCAGCGCGTTGCGCAGCATGTGCACGAGCGGGTCGTACAGGCTGTCCACGACGACGCGGTCGACTTCCGTCTCGGCGCCTTCGATGGTCAGCTCGACGTCCTTGCCCAGGTCCTTCGCCAGCTCGCGTACGAGGCGCGGGAATTTCTGGAACAGGCGGCCCACCGGCTGCATGCGGGTCGCCAGCGTGGCGCGCTGCAGTTCGGCCGAGTAGCGCGACGCGCGCTCCAGCGTCTCCGTCAGCGTGGCCATCAAGGTGGCGGCCTGGCCTTCGAACTTGAACTGCGACAGGCGCTCCAGCAGCACGGCCGCCTGGTTCGCGGCCTGCACGGATTCGCCGGCCACTTCCAGCAGGGCGTCCAGCTTGACCGCGTCGATACGGATGCTCTCGTCCTTCGCGGGACCGGTGCTGGCGGGCTTGTTCTCGTTGCGGCGCTCGACGCCGTCCCAGCCCGGCTTGCCGGACGCGGCGGCGGGTGCAGCCGCTGCCGCGGCTTCCAGCGGCGCGGCAGCCGCGGGTGCAGCCACTGCCTCGACGGCGGTGCCCGGCGCGACGGCAGGCGCCTCGGCCGGGGTGTACGTGCCGGCCGGGACGACCGCCATGTACATCGCTTCCCAATCGAGACCGTCGGCGCCCGGCGCGGCCGGTGCCGGTGCGACCGCGACCGCGACCGGAGCAGCCTTCACGGGCGCGGGCGCGGCCTTCGGCGCGGGCGCGGCGTCCGTGCCGGCGATGGCGTCCTTGAGCATGCGCTCGAGATCGGCCGGCATCTGCGGCAGCTGGTCCGGCGTGGCGCCGTTGTTCAGGTCATTGAGCTGGTCGGCCACGAAGCCCGACGCCTGCAGCGACGCTTCGATCGCGCCCGGCGTGACAGGGGCGGCGCCGGTGCGCAGCGCGTCGAACAGGTTTTCCGTCAGGTGGCAGGCGGCGACGAGCGCCGGCAACCCCATGAAACCCGCGCCACCCTTGATCGTGTGGAACGAGCGGAAGACCGCGTTCAGCGTTTCCTTGTTGTCGGGATCGCGTTCGAGGTGCAGCAGATGCTCTTCGACATTCGCTGCAAGATCCATCGCCTCGACGACGAAATCCTTGAGCATTTCATCCATTAGAATCCCAGATCGGCAAGAAGGTCATCGACACTGTCCTGGTCGAGCGCCGCGGACGGCACCGACGGACCCGACATCAGTTGCTGCGGCGGCTGCGGCTGTTCCTGTGCGGCCTGTTTCTGCGCCAGTTTTTCTTTCACGTCGGGCGGTGCGCTGTCCTTCAGCAGCTGGGTCAGCTCGTTCTCGACCGTCTTGGTGATCACGACCACTTTCTTGATCAGCTGGCCGGTGATGTCCTGGAAGTCCTGCGCCATCATGATCTCGAGCAGGCGCGCCTTCTCGGCTTCGGTCGCTTCCGACACGAGCTGGGCGAACTGCTTCGAATCGCCGGCCAGGGCCTTGAACTGCTCGATCGAGAGCTTGCCGGCGAACAGGTCGTCCCAGCGGTTTTCCATGTCCTTGGCCTGCTTGGACAGCAGGTCCTGGGCCGGCATGCCGTCGTCCAGGGTGTTCAGCACCTTGTTGGCGGCCTGTTCGGTCAGGGTGGCGACGTATTCCAGGCGGTCCTGGGCGTCCACGATCTGGGACGACGCCTCGGTCAGGGCCTTGTCGTAGCCCAGCTCGCGCAGCGAGTCGTGCAGCAGGCGCACGATGCCGCCGAGGCGCTCGTACATCCCCTTGTGTTCTTCCTCGCCGCCCTCGGCCGGGGCGGCAGCGGCCGGAGCGGCCGGAGCAGGCACGACGGCCGGGGCCGGCGCGCTGGTGGCCGCGACCTGGTCGAACAGGGCCTCCAGGTCGTCGGTATCGCCGCTGTCGCCGCCGGCGGCGGGCTCGGGCGCGGGCGCCGGCGTCAGAGCGGCAGCGGGTGCGCTGGCACGCTGCGCTGCCACTTCCTCGAATAATGCGTCGAAATCGTCAGCGGCGTCGGTCATAGTCCCTGCTTCTCCATAATTTAAATGTCGCGATCATCTTTGCTGTGTGCGGTACGGCTGCCGTCATTACGCTGACGGTACAAATTCCCGACGAGTGTATCAGCGTGGTTGCCGTAGGTAAATCTTCTGAAATGCCGGAGTTGCCGATTGGTGAGTAATCTTGGCCTGTCGACAATCTTTTACAGGATTTTCTGAATATTTTCACAAAGCATGTGTTGTATTTTTTTATCGCGGAGGCATTTGTGACATCCGGTATTTGGGCGCCGAATGCCGAGCACATCCCTGAGCAAGATCAAGCATTTACATTCCGCCAAGAGGGTAAACGCGAACTACAATGAGAAGGTAGCGTGACGTGAGGGAGGACTCACCATGTACCAGAAAATTCTGATCACCACCGACGGCTCCTCGGTATCGCAGCATACCGCCTGTGCCGGCGTCAAATTCGCGCGACAGATGGGGGCCGAAGTGCTCGCCCTGTTCGTCGCGCCCGAGTACCAGTACCCCGTGTATGTCGAGATCGTGCCGCCCGCTTACCCCAGCGAAGAGGAGTACGTCCAGCAGATGAAGCGCCTCGGCGAGGAGTACATGGGCTCCATCATGCGTGCGGCGGAAGGCTGCGGCCTGAAGCACGCCTGCATGACGGCGTTTTCCGACGCGGCGGCGCTGAAGATCGTGGACGTGGCGGAACAGCAACACTGCGACCTGATCTTCATGGGGTCGCACGGCCGCAGCGGCTGGGGACAGTTGCTGCTAGGTAGCGTGACCAACAAGGTGCTGTCCCATACGACCAAGCCCGTGCTGGTGCACCGCCTGATCCGGGAGCCCGGCACCTGACGCGCCTACCGAAGTAACCGCGGCTCCGCGGCGCGCCATCGGACAGCAGGCGTTGTCCGAAAAAAAGCAACGTCAGTGTTGCTGCTGTGATATCTTTTTACCTTCATTTTACAATTGATCCCCAAGGGACATCTTATGATTCGCATTGTCATCGCCGACGACCACACGATCATGCGCGAGGGCCTCAAGCGTATCCTCGACGGCGCGCTCGACATCGAGATCGTCGGCGAAGCCATCAACGGCTTCGAAGTGCTGTCGCTGGTACGCCAGGGCGGCTTCGACCTGCTGCTGCTGGACCTGTCCATGCCGGGCCGCAGCGGCGTCGACCTGATCCGCCAGGTGCGCAGCGAAGCGCCCAAGCTCGCCATCCTGATCCTGACGATGCACGAGGAAGAGCAGTACGCCGTGCGCGCCATCCGGGCAGGCGCCCAGGGCTATCTCACCAAGGAAAGTGCCGGCACGCAGCTCGTCGGGGCGATCCGCAAGGTGGCCTCCGGCCGCCCGTACATCAGCACGGAAGTGGCCGAGCAGCTGGCGCTGAACATCATGGCGCCGAACGAACAGCTGCTGCACAAGCAGCTCTCGGATCGCGAATTCGAGGTATTCTCGCTCCTCGTGGGCGGCAAATCGATCACGGAGATCGCCAACAACCTGCATTTGTCCGTCAAGACCGTCAGTACCCACAAGACCCGCATCATGCAGAAAATGGGCATGACCTCGCTGTCCGAAATGGTCCAGTACGCGGTGGCGCATCGGCTGCTTGCGCCGATGAAAGCCTGAACGGCTACGCACGAAACAGATTTGACATTCAAGCGACACTTTTCGTGCCCTGCCCCGGCGCTTTCCGGCCATGCAGGGCCCGCCGCCCGCTCGCGTAATCCTACACGCGCCTCACTCGTGACTCCCCCTCCATCGGCAGCTTGGCAGTAAGAAAATTCCTACAAGCTGACGCTCCCTCCTACTACACATTCAGCCGTTGCTGATATTAATGCCGGACTCGTGTTGGCATACTGACTTCAGCGTTTCGACTTGCCTGCGGTCCATATCCGTATCCAGTCAGCTCTGTGGCTCCGATACCGCACTGGCACCACCGGACCGCAGCTTGGTTCTTTGAAATCCTAAACCTGGAGATGAGTATGCAGTCCCAGCTAACTTCAGAACAACGTAACGCCTCCCCGTCGACCCTGCACTCGTCACAGATGGAAGCCGGACGCCAACGCCAGGGCCGCCTCTGGTCGAACCTGAAAGAGGTCTGCGACCTGCTCCACATCCCGGCCGCCGTCTCGATGAACACCGAGGAATTGCTGTTCCAGCACGTACAGTTCAAGACAGGACAGCGCGTGCACACGATCGGCCAGGCTTTCGACACCCTGTACATCGTCAACTCCGGTTTCCTGAAAACCGTGCTGATCGACGAATTCGGCAACGAACAGGTGCTCAGCTTCCCGATGAAGGGCGACATGCTCGGCGTCGACGGCATTCACACGCGCCATTACGCGTCGGAAGCCGTCGCCCTGTCCGACTGCGACCTGATCCTCGTGCCGTTCAAGAAGCTCACCGCGCTCGGTCGCGTGCATGCCGAGCTCGAGAACCTGATGTATGGCGTGATGAGCCGCGAACTGGTGCGCGAACAGGCCATGATCGGCATGCTCGGCGCCCTGTCGGCCGAAGCGCGCGTGGCCCGTTTCCTGATCTCGCTGGCGGAACGTTTCGCCGCGATGGGGTATTCGAGCAAACTGTTCAACCTGCGCATGACGCGCCACGAGATCGGCAGCTATCTCGGCCTGACGCTCGAGACGGTCAGCCGCACCTTGTCCGCCTTTAACGAGATCGGCCTGATCACCGTCGACCAGCGCACCATCGGCATCAAGGATCCGGAAGCCCTCAAGACGCTGCGCCGCCTGCCGCCGTCGCGCTCGCGCGCCAAGCAGAACGCCAAGCTCAAGGCCGAAGCGGACAGCGCAGGCGACGGCCAGGTCCTGGCCACGGTCTGAACCGCTTCCCGCGTCAAAACGAGAAAAGCCGGTTCCTCGCGGAAGCCGGCTTTCTGTTTTCTGGGACGGACAGATCAGTCGCGCATCAGTCGCGGATCAGCACGCCATCGCTGACCTTCACGCGGTCGCCCACGCGGAAGCCCGGATTGTTTTCGTACGGGATCGTCTGCGTGGCACCGTTGGCGTAGCGCACGACGACTTCGAAGCGCTGCCGCGCATTGGCATTGCGTTCGATCTCGCGGCCCGCGATCGCGCCGCCGACGGCGCCCGCGACGGTGGCCGCCGTGCGTCCGCTGCCGCTGCCGACCTGGTTGCCCAGCAGGCCGCCCACGACGGCGCCGGCACCGGTGCCCAGGTAGCTGCCGTCGCCGCTGACCTGCACGACGTTGACGGCTTCCACCGTCGCGCAATTCGTGCAGTAACGCGCCACGCGCGGCTGGTTATTCGGATTGAGGCCCTGGCCGTTGCCGCCCGCCATCAGCGGTTGTCCCAGCGTGGCCGTCGAATAACGGCCATGGTCGCGAATCGTGGCCGTGACGGCCGCATCCGGTGCGATACGGTCGTCGCGGCGGATCGTGTACAGGCCGCTGTACTCGCCCGGCCGCACTTCCGGCAGGAAGAAGATGCCGCGCGAACCGGCGATCTGCACCTCGACCTTCGCGCCCGGCGTGCCGCGCACGGTGAATTTCAATTCGTTGCCCGGCCCGAGGTCGTCGCTGCCGCGTACGTCGAAGCGGTCCACGTGCGGCATGTTGGCCGCGGTGCGGTCGCTGCGGTCGTCACGGCCCGGTCCGCGCACGATCGATTCGGCCAGCAGGCGCGTCGTGACCATGTCGTTCACGCGCAGGTTCGCGGTGACGGCGCTGCCGGGGTTGATGCGGTCGTGCCTGCCGATCGTGTACGTGCCCTGGTAGGTGCCCGGCGACGTTTCCTGCAGGGTCAGGTTGCGCGTGGCGCCATCGATGCGCAGGGTGGCATAGCCGCCCGGCGTGCCGTACAGGTCGAAGTTCAGCTCGGTGCCCGGTTCCAGGCGCCGCACTTCGTCCACGTTGAAACCATCGATGCGGGGTGCCAGCCTGGCTGCGCGCGGATGATCCTGCGCTTGCACGGGCGTCGTCACGGTCATCGAGAGCAGAGGCAGCGCAGCCACGACGGCTGCGGCCAATGTCTGTCGGGTTTTTGCCATGGGGTCCTCCGACTTCGTCTTGTTGTCGATAAGACCAGCTTACGCCGCGCACTGGACGGGCTCGGTGCGTTAGCGAACGCTGTGCACGGCTTCCCCGGAGGTAATAAAAATGCGATCGCCTTCCTCCGGACGGATGGCGTGTCCGCCGGTAAAAGATCCGAAAGACGGCAGGATCATCCGACGCGGGCCTAGGACGAAGCACGGCAGCCGCAGGGCATCGAAACGTGTCGCCAAGACATACACTGGATGCACGTGCCCCGCCAGCACATAACCGGGCGCGTCCAGGTCCGGGTGGTGGCAGAACGACAGCGGGCCCACCGTGTACGGCTCGTCGACGAGGTCGATGCCGAGCGCGTCGGCCGGGTCGCCCGCATGCTTGTCGTGGTTGCCGCGCACGAGCGTCAGCACGAGGTCGCAGCGCCGCCGGCGCCATGCGAGCAGCGCGGCCTGCGTGCCCGCCGCGTGCGCCGCGCGCGCATGCAGGAAGTCGCCGAGGAACAGCACGTGGTTCGCGCCCGTCGCGTCGATGAGGGCGTCGAGGGCGTCGAGGTTTTCCGTCGTCGTCCCGCGCGGCACGGGGATGCCGAACGAGCGGAACGCGGCCGCCTTGCCGAAGTGGATGTCGGCGATGGCCAGCAGTTTTTCGCGCGGCCAGTATACGGCTTTCTGCGGCAGCAGCACGAGCTGCTCGCCGGCGGCGTCGACCGTGACACTGGTCATGCCCCGGCCGCCTTTTCCAGTTCCCGCACCATGCGCGCGACGCGGTCCGCCAGCTTTTCCGTGCTGACCTTTTCGCGGAAGCGCTCGACCATCAGCGGAAAACCGAACGGCGTGGCGCGCTTCACCTCGCGGAAGGCGATACGGCGCGCGTGCAGTTCGACGAGCGTGTCGCGCAGCCGCGTGAGCTCCAGTTCCTGCTCCAGCACTTCGCGCTCGGCCTGCGTGAGCAGCAGGTTGCCACTGTCGTGCTTGCGGAAGACTTCGAAGAACAGCGATGACGACGCCTGCACCTGGCGCATGGATTTGTGCTGGCCCGGATACCCCTGGAAGATGAGCCCCGCGATGCGCGCCACTTCGCGGAAGCGCTGCTGCGACAACTGCGTCGCGTTCAGGCTGTCCAGCACGTCCTCGAGCAGGTGCGACGTGTCGAACAGGCCGACGTCGGTGCCCGTCTCCGCAGCGAACACGGTCGCCCAGTCGACGGCTTCGGGCGCCAGCAGCTCGAACCCGTAATCGTTGACGGCGATGGAAAAGGTGCTCGGCATGACGCGCCCGACGCGGTACGCGAACAGCGATGCGAGCCCCGTGTGCACGGCGCGTCCCGCGAACGGGTACACGAACAGGTGATAGCCCTCGCGGCTCTTCATGCTTTCCACGACGAGCACGTCGCTGTCGGGCAGCGCCGACCAGCGGGCCTGGATCTCCAGCAGCGGCTGCAGCGCGCGCATTTCCGGCCCGTCGTAGATGCCCTCCCCGGCGAGTTTCAGTTCTTCGAGCGCCGCGTGCGCGAGCTCGGACGACAGCGGCATCTTGGTGCCCTGCCAGCGGCTGACGGCGCCGCGCGTCGATTCCGAGCGCTTCACGTACGCCGTCATCTCGTGCACGCGCACGAGTTCCAGGATGCGGCCGGAGAACAGGAAGTGGTCGCCCGGCTTCATGCGCCCGATGAACGATTCCTCCACGCTGCCGATGCGGCCGCCGCTCACGTACTTCACCTGCATCTGCGCGTCCGACACGATGGTGCCGATCCCCATGCGGTGGCGCCGGCCGATCTTCACGTCGGGCACGCGGTAGACGCCCTCCTCGTCCGGCAGCACGCGCTTGTACTCCGGATAGACCGTCAGGCTCTGGCCGCCGCGCGCGACGAAATCCAGCGCCCACTGCCATTCTTCCGGCGTGAGGTGGCGGTACGACCACGCGCTTTTCACTTCCTCGTAAAACGCTTCGGAACGGAATCCGCCGCCCAGCGCGACGGTGACGAGGTGCTGCACGAGCACGTCGAACGGCTTGTTCGGCACTTGTCTGGCCTCGATGCGGCGCGTGGCGACGGCGCGCTTGGCGCCCGCCGCTTCCAGCAATTCCAGGCTGTTCGTCGGCACGAGCGTCACGCGCGAGATGCGCCCCGGCGCGTGGCCGCTGCGCCCCGCGCGCTGCAGCAGGCGCGCGATGCCTTTCGCGCTGCCGACCTGCAGCACGCGCTCGACGGGTAAAAAATCGACGCCCAGGTCCAGGCTCGCCGTGCACACGACGGCTTTCAGGTCGCCGCGCTTGAGGCCCGTCTCGACCCATTCGCGCACCTCGCGGTCGAGCGAGCCGTGATGCAGCGCGACGAGGCCGGCCCAGTCCGGGCGTGCCTCGATGATGTTCTGGTACCACAACTCCGACTGCGAGCGCGTGTTCGTGAAGACCAGCGTCGCGGCGTGCTGCTCGATCTCGTCGATCACCGGCTGCAGCATCTGCAGGCCCAGGTGGCCTGCCCACGGAAAGCGCGCCACGCCCTGGGGCACGAGGCAGTCGACGACGATCTGTTTTTTCAGGTCGCCTTCGACGAGCACGCCGGCTTCCGGATCGCCCAGCAGCACGCCGCGCGCTTCGGCGAGATTGCCCATCGTCGCGGACAGGCCCCAGACGACGAGACCGGGATTCCAGCGCCGCAGCCGCGCCAGCGCGAGCTGCACCTGCACGCCGCGCTTGCTCCCCATCAGCTCATGCCACTCGTCGATGATGATCATGTCCAGGTGCCTGAACTGGTCGCGCGCGGCCGCGTGCGACAGCAGCAGCGACAGGCTTTCCGGTGTCGTGATCAGCGCACCGGGCAGCGACTTGGACTGGCGCGCGCGCTCGGCCGCGCCCGTGTCGCCCGTGCGCGCGCCGATCGACCACGTGCCGATGACGTCCGGGCTCGCGGCGCCCAGTTCGGCCGCCGCCACTTCCAGCGACCGCTGCGTGTCCGCCGCCAGCGCGCGCATCGGCGTGATCCACAGCACGCGCAGGCCCGTGTTTGCGCGCCGGGTACGATTCGCGCCACGCAGCAGCGCCGCGAACCACACGGCGTACGTCTTGCCGGCACCCGTGTTCGCATGCAGCAGGCCCGATTCGCCCGCCAACGCGGCCTTCCACACCGCGCGCTGGAACGGAAAGATCTTCCAGCCGCGCGATGCGAACCACGCGTCGACGGCCGCTTCCGCCTGGGTCCTGGTCATGGCGTGACGGCTCCCAGCAGGCCTTTCAACGTATCGAGCGTATCCGCCTCGTCGACGGGCTTGTCGTCGCGCCGCCGCAGGATGCGGGGAAAGCGCACGGCGATGCCCGCCTTGTGACGCGTGGACAGCGCGATGCCTTCGAAGCCGATTTCGAACACCATCGTCGGCTTCACGGACCGCACGGGCCCGAATTTTTCCACCGTCGTCTTGCGGATGATGTTGTCGACCTGCGCGATTTCCGCATCCGTGAGGCCGGAATATGCTTTCGCGAACGGAACGAGCTTGCGCGCCTCGCCCTCGCCATCCCACACGGCGAACGTGTAATCCGTGTACAGCGACGCGCGCCGCCCGCTGCCCGCCTGCGCATAGATCAGCACCGCGTCGACGGCGTACGGGTCGATCTTCCACTTCCACCACGTGCCCACGTCCTTCGTGCGGCCTACGCCGTACTGCGCGTTCCGTGCTTTCAGCATCATCCCCTCGACCCCGCGCGCCCGCGATTCCGCGCGCAGCTTGCCGAGATCGTCCCAGCTGTCAGCCGTCACGAGCGGCGAGATGCGCAGCTGCGGTCGCGCCGCGCCCGTGACGAGCGTCTCGAGCAGCGCGCGCCGTTCGTGCTGGGGCAGCGCGCGCGTGTCGACACCGTCCAGTTCCAGCAGGTCGTACGCGAGCAGCACCGCGGGCAGCTCGGCCAGCAGTTTCGCGGACAACGTCTTGCGGCCGATGCGCTTCTGCAGGTCGGCGAACGGTGCCGGCGAATCGCCCGTCGTCCAGATCAGTACCTCGCCGTCGATCACGGTGCCTTCCGGCAGGGATAGACTCGCGAGCTCCGGGAAGCGCTCCGTGATCAGGTCCTCGCCGCGCGACCACAGGTAGTTCTGGCCGCCGCGCCGCACGAGTTGCGCGCGGATGCCGTCGTACTTCCATTCGACCTGCCAGTCGCCCATGTCGCCCAACGCAGCAGGCTCGCCCTGCAGCTGGTGGGCGAGGAAGAAGGGGTAAGGCTGGCCGCCGCGCAGCTGGTGCTCGTTGTCCGTCTGCGCCGCGATCAGTTGCAGGAAGCCCGTCGCCGTCGGCTTGACACGGCCATCCGTCCAGCCCATCAGGCGCTGCGCGATCAGCTTCGAATCGACCGCGGCGATGGACGCCAGCGCGCGCGTGACGAGCAGCTTCGACACGCCCACGCGAAAGCCGCCGCCGATCAGCTTCACGAACAGGAAGCGTTCGCGCCACGTCAGTTCGTCCCAGTACGAGAACAGCGCTTCCCGGATCGTGCCCGGATCGGCACCGCGCAACGGGCCGATGCGCTCTTCCATCCACACGGCCAGGCCGACATCGCTGTGGCGCTTGGGCGGCGGCAGGATGTGGGCGATGGTCTCGGCCATGTCGCCGACGGCCGCATACGATTCGTCGAACAGCCACTCGTCGAGGCCCGCGTATTCGATGGCGTACTGGCGCATGAGTTTACTCGGCACGGCCTGGCGCGGCTTGCCGCCCGCGAGGAAGTACACGGCCCAGGCGGCGTTTTCCGGGGCGGCGCTGGCAAAGTAGTTCTGCAGCGCCTCGAGCTTGCGGTTGGTGGCGGTGGTTTCGTCGAGTTCGGCGTACAGGCGGGCGAATTCACGCATCCTTCGCCTCCTCCACCGGCTCACCCGGCGTGGCCGTCACGGCTTCGTCATCCTCCTCGCCGTATTCCGTGTCGAACGCTTTCGCATCGAGGCCGATCTGGCACAGCCAGCGCACCATCACGGGAATCGAGCCGTGCGTGACGATCACCTGCTGCGCACCGGTGGCGTGGATCGCGTCCAGCAGGCCGGGCCAGTCGGCGTGGTCGGACAACACGAAACCGCGGTCGACGCCGCGCCGCCGGCGTGCCCCGCGCAGCAGCATCCAGCCGCTGGCGAAGGCGTCGGAATAGTCGCCGAAGCGGCGCGTCCACGGCGAGCCGGATGCGGACGGCGGCGCCAGCACGAGCGCCTTTTTCAGGTCCGCCTTGTCCGTCTCGCTGACGAGCTGCGTGTGCGGCAGGACCACGCCGCCCTCGCGGTAGATGCGGTTCAAAGGCTCGACGGCGCCGTGGCAGACGATGGGCCCGACAGAAGGGTCCAACCCACAGAGCAGGCGCTGCGCCTTGCCGAACGCATAGGCATACAGGATGCTCGTGCGGCCTTCATCGGCATTGCGGCGCCACCAGCGGTTGATGTCGTCGAAGACTTCCTGCTGCGGGTCCCAGCGGTAGATCGGCAGGCCGAACGTGGATTCCGTGATGAAGGTGTGGCAGCGCACGGCCTCGAACGGGGCGCACGTGGCGTCCGGCTCGACCTTGTAGTCGCCCGACGCGACCCAGATCTCGCCCTGGTGCTCCATCCGGACCTGGGCGGAGCCGAGCACGTGCCCCGCCGGGTGCAGCGAGATCGTCACGCCGTTGTGGACGACCTTGTCGCCGTATTCGAGGCCCTCGATGTTGATGTCCTGGCCGAGGCGCGACTTCAGGATGCCGACACTTTGCTGCGAGGCCAGGTAGTGCTTGTGGCCCCAGCGCGCATGGTCGCCGTGGGCATGGGTGATGACGGCCCGGTCGACCGGCCGCCACGGGTCGATATAGAACTGGCCCGGCACACAGTACAGGCCTTCCTTCCTTACGATGACCATGTCGCCCATGCGTTCGGCGTCCTCCTTGTTACGCTGGCGTCACGAAATCGGCGAGGAACGCGCGCTGCTCGCCGTCCGGGAATTCGATGTGGACCTGGTCCCCGGCCACGGACAGCACGACGCCTTCGCCATACTTCGGCACCGTCACGCGCGCGCCCGCGTCGAACGCGGGGCCGGCCGGCGCGTCTGCGTCCGGTTCGCGGTCGAACTCGTCGTCGCGGATGTCGATATCTTCCGTCAGCACGGCGGCCGGCGGGTTCAGGCAGTTGTCGCAGCGGCAGCACTTCTCGAAGCCTTCGACCTCGTCGCCGAAATAATCGAGCAGCAGCTTCCAGCGGCAGAAACCGCTCACGGCATACGATACCATCTGTTCGAGCGCTTCCTTGTCGCGCTCCTGCTTCTGGCGATACACCTCGGCCATCGCCGCGAACAGTTTATCCTCGGGCGACGCGCTGCCGGGCAGGTACGCGAGCTTGCGGTTCTGGCGCAGCAGCTTCGCATCCTTCAGCAGTTTCAAACACACCTTCAGGTGCGGCCCCGCCAGCTCGCCGGCTACGTCATCCACGCGATCCGGCGTCGCCGTCTCGTTTTCCGTGAGCGCGTGCACGGCCTCGTACACGGCGCGGATCTCGTCCGCCGTCGGGTAGTGTTTCACGAGGAAGAACTGCTGCACGCGCTTGTCGTCCTGCAGGAACAGCAGGGTGCAGCTGGCGTCCTGGCCGTCGCGGCCCGCGCGGCCCGATTCCTGGTAGTAGGCTTCCAGGTTCGCGGGGATCTGCAGGTGGATGACAAAGCGCGTGTCGGGCTTGTCGATGCCCATCCCGAACGCGTTCGTCGCCACCATCACGCGCCGTTCGTCGTTCATGAACAGGTCCTGGTTCGCCTTGCGCTCGCTGGCTGCCAGCTTGCCGTGGTAGAGCGTGACGGATTCGCCGGCGTCCAGCAGCACCTGGTGCATCTCCTCGGCCATCTTGACGGTGGCTGCGTAGACGATGCCCGTGCCTGCCGTCTCGCGCACGAGGCGCAGCGCCTCCTGCAGTTTCTCGTCCGGGTTCGTCACCTGCACGACGGCGTACTGCAGGTTCGGCCGGTAGATGCCTGTGTTGATGACGTTCATCCGCGGGCGATTGAGTTGGCGGCCGATGTCGTCAACGACGTCTTCCGTCGCGGTGGCCGTCAGCGCCAGCACGGGCGGGCGGCCCAGCGCCTCGATCGCGCCGGCCATCTCGAGGTAGGCCGGGCGGAAGTCATGGCCCCATTGCGAGATGCAGTGGGCTTCGTCGACGACGACGAGGGCGATGTTCACGGCCTTCAGCACGTCGACGAATTCGGGCATGACGAGGCGCTCGGGCGTGCAGAACACGATCTCGCAGCGGCCCTCCGCGATCGCGGCCAATGCGTTCCTCTCCTCTTCCGCCGACAGGCTGCTGTTGACCTGCTCGGCGCGGATACCGAGTTCCCCGAGCTTTTCCAGCTGGTCTTTCATCAGCGAGATCAGCGGCGAGACGACGACCGTCATGCCGTCCAGGATGCGGGCGGGGATCTGGTAGCACAGCGATTTACCGCTGCCGGTCGGCATGATCGCCAGCGTGTCCCTGCCATCGAGGACGCTGTCGATCACGCGTTGCTGGCCGTCGCGCAGGTGTTCGATGCCGAACACCGTATGCAGCAGGCGGCGAATGGTGTTGCGGCGTACCGCGAGCACACCCTTGTGGAGGAGTTTGGGATCGTGTGTGGTCATGATGATGCCAATGTAAGCCTGAGCACGGCCACACACCATAGGACGCAACCTACAGCCACCGTAGGAGGCTATGCACGAGCGACCCCATGCGGTCAGACAGAGCGACGAGGTTTATTCCTACAGGTTGACGGATTGCCAGCCGATAGTTTCTCTAAAGAACGCGTTCTAAGATGACATCAACATCAACACGACAGCAATCCGCATTCGGAGGTTCATCATGGTCCGCTTCCTGCCCGCTCCCTTTACCGCAGCCTGGCTCGCGCTCACGAGCGCGGCGACGTGGCTCCTGTGCGAAACCGATGCATTGAATGGCTTCGCGCCGCTGTTTTACCACTGAAGAAGCCACGTATCCTCTCGTTGTCGTCCGTATCATTTGTTACAAATTGACAGTTGAACAGTATGAGGAGGTCGCCATACCTGAGCCAGGAGGACTCATCATGAAGTACGCCCTGATTTACGACGATGACGCGGCCGCACGCCGCCACAGTGCCACCCTGCTCAAGTCGCTCGGCTACGTTGTCGCCCAGACGACGACGGCGCAGGCGACGCTGAACGCCATGCAGGCGCTGCACTTCGACGTGATCCTCACCTCCAGCGCGCACGCCGCCGGCGACCGGCGCTCGCTGCCCGGCGAACTCTCCCGCCTTGCGCCCGACACCCCCACGATCCTGCTGCTCGACGAGGACGAACCCTTCCCGCCGCTGTATCACGCGTTCAGCGCCACCGTCACGAAACCGGTCACCGTGCGCGCGCTGCGCCATGCGCTGGAGTTCGGGCTGGACGGTACGGGCGCCCATCCGGTCCCCTCTCGCCCCCACTTGGAGCGGCGCGACGGCCAGCGGCGCCGGCACACGCGCGACATGGCCTCCACCCGGTTGGCATAAATACAATTTGTGAATTATTGCTAACAATCTTTGGTTTGATCAGGCATCCACCGAGGCATAAGATAGTTGCCATAAAATGTTATCGCAAACATAATTTTGTGAAATAACAGTAAATAACAATAATCGGAGGAGATATGCCGCACACCCTGATCCCGCAGCGCCGACCGCGTCCTCCCTCTCGTCCCGCCCCGCGCTGAACGCGCGCCCCGACAGTCCGCATTTTTTCACGATGATCCTGTGCCCTCACAGCGGGCACGGGCGTCGCTCGTCCTGCCCGCCGGCGATCCCGGCACGGGTCCGCAGTAAAAGCAGCACACGCAGTGAACTCCGGGCCGCCCCCGCCCGGCAATCAACCCGAACCACGGAGATGTTCATGCCCCATGCTTTTTCGCGCACCACCCGCCGCGCCGCGTCGGCGATCGTCCTGTTGTCCGCCTTTGCCGCCGGCGCGTCCGCGCAGACGGTCGCCATCAACCCGGCCACGACGTACCAGACCGTGCGCGGCTTCGGCGGCTTCAGCGGCGCCGGCTGGGCGGCGGAGCTGACCGCTGCCCAGGTCGACGCCGCGTTCGGCACCGGCACGGGTCAGATCGGCCTGTCCATCATGCGCCTGCGCATCGATCCGGACCCAAGCAAGTGGTCCACGCAACTGGCGTCCGCGCAGCTCGCCAAGGCGAAGGGCGCCATCCTGTTCGGGACGCCGTGGACGCCGCCGGCGAACATGAAGACGAACAACAGCCTGGTCCAGGGAAGCCTGTTGCCGAGCCGCTACGGCGACTACACCACGCACCTGCTGAACTTCGCGAGCACGATGCAGGCCGGCGGCGCCGCGCTGTACGCCATCTCGATCCAGAACGAACCCGACTTCGCCCCGGACTACGAAAGCTGCCTGTGGAACTCGCAGCAATTCATCGATTACCTGTCGAGCCAGGGGTCGCGCTTCGGGACCTACAAGGTGATCGCGGGCGAGTCCGCCACCTTCTACAAGCCGCTCACCGATCCCATCCTGGGCAGCGCGACGGCCGCGCCGCAGTTCGACATCGTCGGCGGCCACCTGTACGGCGTGAACCCGAGCGACTATTCCCTCGCCCGCGCGAAGGGCAAGGAGGTGTGGATGACGGAGCACTTCACCGACAGCACGTCCAGCGCCAACGACTGGTCGAAGGCGATGCCGGTGGCGCTGGAACTGCACAACAGCATGGTGGCCAACTACAGCGCCTACGTGTGGTGGACCATCCGCCGCTCCTACGGCCTGCTGACGGAGGACGGCAACGTCAGCAAGCGCGGCTACATCATGGCGCAGTTCGCGAAATACGTCCGCCCCGGTTCCGTGCGCGTCGCCGCGACGGAAAAACCGTATGCCGACGTCTTTGTCACCGCCTACAAGAACACCGCCGGCAAGCTGGTCGTCGTGGCCATCAACAACGGCACGTCGCAGCGCCAGCTGCAGTTGCAGGTCGGCAGCGCCGCCCCCGGCTTCACGAAATACCGCACCACGTCGACCGACAACACGGGCTATGCGGGCCAGTACACGGTGACGGGCGGGGTCGCGACCGCGTGGATCGATCCCGGCAGCGTCAACACTTTTGTAAGTCAGTAAGTCAATAAAACCCACCAGGAGGAGATGAGTCATGTTGAAACAACGTTTACTACGATGGAGCCTGCCTTTGCTCGCGATGTCCGCACTCCCCGCGGCCGTCGCGCAGACGGTCGCCATCGATCCCGCGACGACCTACCAGGTCATCCGCGGGTTCGGCGGGCATAACGGCGCGGGCTGGATCGCCGACCTCACGCCGGCGCAGGTCGACACCGCGTTCGGCACGGGACAGGGCCAGATCGGCCTGACGATCATGCGGATGCGCATCGACGCGTCCAGCACCGCGTGGGCCACGCAGCTGCCGACGGCGAAGCTGGCGAAGGCCAAGGGCGTCACCCTGTTCGCCACGCCGTGGACGCCGCCGCCGTACATGAAGACGTCGAACGCCATCGCGCACGGCAGCCTGATCCCGAGCTACTACCCGGACTACGCCACGCACCTGCTGGGCTTCGCGGACTACATGCGCACCAACGGCGCCCAGCTGTACGGCATCTCCGTGCAGAACGAGCCGGACTGGGATCCGGACTACGAAGGCTGCACGTGGACGTCGGCCCAGTTCATCGACTTCATCAAGTCGCAGGGCCCGCGCTTCGCCGGCCTCAAGCTGATGGCGCCGGAATCGCTGGGCATGCGCAAGGTGCTGTCCGATCCGATCCTGAACGACGCCGGCGCGGCGGCCCAGCTCTCGATCGTGGCGGGCCATCTGTACGGCACGACGCCCAGTGACTACCCGCTCGCGCGCGCCAAGGGCAAGGAGGTGTGGATGACGGAGCACTACACGGACAGTACGTCGGACGCCAACGACTGGGCGAAGGCGATGCCCGTCGCGATCGAGGTCCACCGGAGCATGGCCGCGAACTACAGCGCGTACGTGTGGTGGTACATCCGCCGGTTCTACGGGCTGATCACGGAAGACGGCAACGTCAGCAAGCGCGGCTGGATCATGTCGCAGTACGCGAAATTCGTGCGGCCTGGCTACGTGCGCATCGGCGCCACGCAGAATCCCTACCCGGACGTGTACGTGACCGCGTACAAGGGCGGCGACGGCAAGGTCGTCGTCGTGGCGGTCAACAACGGCACGGCCCAGCGCCGCGTCGACCTGACGTTCGGCAGCGGCGCGCCCCGCACCCTGCAGCGCTATGTCACGTCGGCCGCCGCGAACGAGAGTTACGCCGGCGACTACCCGGTCATCGCGGGCGGCGCCAGCGCCGACCTGGAACCGTCCAGCATCAGCACCTTCGTGAGCCAGCCGGCCGTCGCCGACCTCACCGGCAGCGTGAAGATCGTGCAGGGCGGCCTGACGGCGAACCGCTTCACGGGCCAGTTCAGCGGCACGGTGTCGTTCACGAATACGACGGGCGCGACGCTCACGGCATCGACGCTGCGCCTCGTGCTGGAAGGCCTGACGCCCGGCGTCACGCTCGACAACAAACAGGGTGACGTGAACGGCGTCCCGTACATCGCGCTGCCCGTGAACCAGCTCGCGCCCGGCGCCACCGTCACCGTGACGACGACGTTCGGCAACCCATCGAAAGGCGCCATCGCCTACACCCCGAAACTCCAAGGCATCACGTTCTGAAAGACTTCGCCATGATCAAGCACCTGACCTCCTTCTTCACACGCGCCCTGCTGGCGCTGGCCCTCGCCGGCGGCGCGAACACGGCGTTCGCCGGGCCGATGTATCACTTCACCGTCGACACGACGAACCTGACGGGCACCGGCTATCTCGACCTGACGTTCGCGGCCCTCGCTGGCGCGACGCCGGCGACGGCCACGCTGACCCATTTCACGGGCGCGTTCGGCGGCACTGCGCTGCCGACGGGCGACGTCGGCGGCGACATCGGCACCGCGGTCACGCTCGGCAACGGGCAGACATTCAACGAACTACTGCAGGCGGTGACGTTCGGCGGCCTGCTCGGCTTCGACGCCGCGTTCGACATCGCGCCCGGCGGCACGATCGGCACCGGCTTCGGGATCGCCCTGGTGAATGCGGCGCTCGACAACTACGTGCCGGGCACGATGGGCAACGTCGCGTCGATCGACCTGATGCCGGGCGCACCCGCCACGGTCTGGGCCGACGCCGCGTTCGTGACCGCCACGAAGGTGCCGGAGCCGGCCGGCCTGCCCGTGTTCGCGACAGGCTGCGTGCTGGCCGCCCTGGCGCTGCGGCGCCGGAACCGGGGTCAGAGCCCGAATTTGGGAAATTGATCAAAACCGGGCTCTGACCCCGGTTTTTGGAAACAAAAAAGCCCGGGCGGTTTTCCGTCCGGGCTTTGATGTGACGCTACACGCTTACGCTGCTTCGACGGCCACCGGCATGCGGATCAGGTAGTCGAACGCGGACAGCGCCGCCTTTGCGCCCTCGCCCGCCGCGATGACGATCTGCTTGAACGGCGTCGTCGTCGCATCGCCCGCGGCGAACACGCCCGGGATGTTGGTGCGGCCGTGGGCGTCCACGACGATCTCGCCGAAGCGCGACAGTTCCACCGTGCCCTTCAGGAACTCGGTGTTCGGCACGAGGCCGATCTGGACGAACACGCCCGCCAGCGGCACGTGGTGTTCCTCGCCGCTGATGCGGTCCTTGAACTTGATGCCGTTGACCTTGCTGCCGTCACCAGTGATTTCCGTCGTCTGCGCGTTCACGTGGATCGTCACGTTCGACAGGCTCTCGACCTTGTTGACGAGCACCGCGTCCGCCTTCAGCTGCGACGCGAATTCGATCAGCGTCACATGCTCGACGATACCGGCCAGGTCGATCGCCGCTTCCACGCCCGAGTTGCCGCCGCCGATGACCGCCACGCGCTTGCCCTTGTACAGCGGACCGTCGCAGTGCGGGCAGTAGTTCACGCCGGCGTTCCTGTACTCCTGCTCGCCCGGCACGTTCACGTTCCTCCAGCGCGCACCCGTCGACAGGATCACGGTGCTCGACTTCAGCGAGCCGCCATTCTCGAACTGCACTTCGACCAGTTCACCGGGCGCGGCCGGCGGAATGATCTTGGCCGCGATCTGCTGCGTCATGATATCCACGCCGTAGTGGCGCACCTGCGCTTCCAGCGCGCTTGAAAATTTCGGGCCGTCCGTTTCCAGCACCGAGATGTAGTTCTCGATCGACATCGTGTCGTTCACCTGGCCGCCGAAGCGCTCCGTCGCGACGCCGGTGCGGATGCCTTTGCGGGCCGCGTACACTGCCGCTGCCGCACCCGACGGGCCGCCGCCGACGATCAGCACGTCGTACGGATCCTTCGCGTTCAGTTTCGCGGCGTCGCGGGCGCCGGCGCCCTTGTCCAGCTTGGCGACGATCTCTTCGATCAGCATGCGGCCCGAGCCGAACAGTTCGCCGTTCAGGAATACCATCGGCACGGCCATCACCTTACGCGACTCGACTTCGGCCTGGAACGCGCCACCTTCGATCACGGTCGTCTTCACGCGCGGGTTCAGGATCGCCATCAGCGACAGCGCCTGCACGACGTCCGGGCAGTTATGGCAGGTCAGCGACATGTACATCTCGAATTCATAATCGCCGTCCAGCGCCTTGATCGCGGCTATCGTCTCGGCCTCGACTTTCGGCGGATGGCCGCCCGTCCACAGCAGCGCCAGCACGAGCGACGTGAATTCATGGCCCAGCGGCAGGCCGGCGAAGCGCAGGTGCATGTCGGTACCGACGCGCTTCAGGGTGAACGACGGCTTGCGGGCGTCGTTGCCGTCCGTGCGCAGCGTGATCTTGTCGGCGCGCAGGCCCTGGATCGTCTGCAGCAGGTCGAGCATCTGCTTCGACGTGTCGCTGTCGTCGAGCGAGGCGACGATCTCGAACGGTTGCTGGACGCGTTGCAGGTAGCCGGCGAGTTGGTTTTTCAGTTCTTGTTCGAGCATGATCGTATCCTTTCGTTCAGTCGTGTTCAGGCCGATGCGGTCCATCGAGGACGCATCCGATAATCTAAATAGTGAATCTGGACCGGCAGATCGACTAGCGAGATCGCCTGTGTTATTCGTGCGGGCCCATTCCGGTTGGGCTCGTGGGAGGGGAGGCACCGGCCGCCCCTCGCGGCCGGTGCCTGGTACTACGGTGTTACAGCTGCTGCTTCAGGTCTTAGATCTTGCCGACCAGGTCCAGCGACGGCTTCAGCGTTTCGGCGCCTTCGGTCCACTTGGCCGGGCAGACTTCGCCCGGGTGCGATGCGACGTACTGGGCTGCCTTCACTTTGCGCATCAGTTCCGACGCGTCGCGGCCGATGCCGTTGTCGTGCACTTCCATGACCTTGATCTGGCCTTCCGGATTGATCACAAAGGTGCCGCGCAGGGCCAGGCCTTCTTCTTCGATCATGACTTCGAAGTTACGCGACAGCAGGCCGGTCGGGTCGCCGATCAGCGGGTAGTTGACCTTCTTGATCGCGTCCGACGTGTCGTGCCATGCCTTGTGCGCGAAGTGGGTGTCGGTCGACACGCCGTAGACTTTGACGCCCATCTTTTCGAATTCCGGCTGGAAAGCAGCCAGGTCTTCCAGTTCGGTCGGGCAGACGAAGGTGAAGTCCGCCGGGTAGAACATCAGGACCGACCACGTGCCTTTGAAATCGGCTTCGGTCAGGTCGATGAACTTGCCTGCGTGGTAAGCGGTTGCTTTGAACGGCTTGATTTCGGTGTTGATGATGGACATTCAGTACTCCTCTTTCGGGGTTAAAAAAAGCTTAGGTGTGAACTATACCCTGTCACACCATTCATGTGAAATTGATTGAACAGATTCTATCAATTAATTTTAGCTATCAGACGTGGATAGCGTGTGCCTATCGGGGGCATTGGCGGCACAAGGATCAGGCAGGCGCGGCCGCCGGCTGCAACGCCGTTTCCGTGCACGGCAGGACGAGGCTGAACGTCGCCCCCTGCCCCGGCGTGCTCTCGGCCGTCAACTGGCCGCCATGCGACACGGCCAGCTGGCGCGAGATGTACAGGCCCAGGCCCAGGCCCTTCGGCTCGCCGCTTTTCGCGCCGCGCTCGTAGGGTTCGAAGATGCGTTCGATGAAGTCGGGCGCGATGCCCTTGCCGTGGTCGCGCACGGCGATGCGGACGTTGCAACCCTCAGCATGGACACTGACCTCGACCGCGCCGCCGCCGCCATAGCGCATCGCATTGGTCAGCAGGTTGACGACGACCTGTTCGATACGGAATTCGTCCCAGAATCCTTCGACCGGGTGATGCGGCGCCAGCACGACGTTGGCGCCGGCTGCCGCGGCCTGCAACGACAAATCGTTCACCACGCGCTCCAGCAAGGCCATCAGTTCGACCCTGGCGGGACGGATGGAGAGCGTCCCGCTCTTCATGCGCGAGACGTCCAGCATGTCGTCGATCAGGCGGATCATCGCCTTGATCTGGCGCTCGTCGCGCTTGATCATGCTGTTCATATGGTCCGGATTGAACGCCGGCAAATTGCCCCGCTTCAGTTGCAGGCTGCGCATTTGGGTTTCCAGGAACAGCGTGTTGAGTGGCGTGCGCAGCTCGTGCGCGACGAGGGACATGAATTCGTCGCGCATGCGCAGCGAGCGCTGCAGCTCGGCCTGCGTCGCGTTCAGCTCGCCCAGCAGCACCTCCTGCTCGCGCCGCGCCGCTTCCAGCGCTTCCATCTGGCGCTGCATCTCGCGCCGCTGCTGGTCCAGCGTGACGAACACGTGCACCTTGCTGCGCACGGCGTCCGGGTCCAGCGGTTTATAGAGAAAATCGACGGCGCCCGTCTCGTAGCCCTTGAACGCATAGTTCAGCTCGCGGCCGGCGGCGGACACGAACACGATCGGGATATTGCGGGTGCGCGAGGTGGAACGCATCAGCTCGGCGAGTTCGAAGCCGTCCATGCCGGGCATCTGCACGTCGAGGATGGCCAGCGCGAACTCGTGTTCGAGCATCAGGGACAGGGCTTCCTCGCCGGACTGGGCCTGGAACACGAGGCGCTGCTCGTCGCGGATCAGCGCGTCGAGGGCGCGCAGGTTTTCCGGCAGGTCGTCGACGATCAGCAATTTACTGGGGTCATGTGCGCTCATGGTTCATTCATCTCCAACATGGGCAACAAGGCGTGGATGCGCGCCAGAGGCAGTATCAGGTTCGGTTTGCAGCGGTTGATGGCGGTCACGGGCATCGTGGGCACCTGGGCGTCGGCGGGATCTTGCACGACGGTGAAGCCGCCGCGCGCGCGGATGTGGGCCATGCCGTCGGCGCCGTCGTGGTTCGCGCCCGTGAGCAGGATGCCGGCCAGGGCCGGACCGTAGGCGTCCGCGCTGGATTCCATCAGCACGTCGATCGCGGGCCGCGCGAAGTGCACGGGCGGCTCGCAACTGATCGAGAACGTGCGGTCGCGTTCGACGGACAGATGGTAGCCCGGTGCGGCGAAGTACACGGTGCCGGGCACGATCTCTTCCTTGTCGGCCGCCTCCTTCACGCGCACGGGCAGGCGCTCGTCGAACAGCTCGGCCAGGCGGCTTTCGCGGTCGCCTGGCATGTGCAGGATGCAGAACACGGGCAAAGAATAGGCCGCCGGAATCGCGGGCAGCAGCGCGACGAGCGCATCCACGCCGCCGGCCGAGCCGCCGATCACGACGGCCTCGAAGCGCCGTCCGCGCAGTGCCGCGCGCAGCGCGCCTTCCTGCGGACCGGGATCGAAGCCGGGGCTCATGGCGCCGCCTTGCGGAACACCCGTTCCCGCCGCGCGAGCGGCTCGAATTGCCGGGCATACGTGGAAAAGTCGATGCTTTCCTTGCTGCCGAGGCCGAGAAAGCCGCGGTGGCACAGCGATTCGTGGAACAGGCCCAGCACCCGGTCCTGCAGGCGCCGGTTAAAGTAGATCATCACGTTGCGGCAGCTGATGAAATGCGTCTCCGCGAACACGCTGTCCGTGGCGAGGCTGTGGTCCGCGAACGTGACGTTCTCGACGAGCGCGCGGTCGAACAGCGCGCCGCCATAGGCCGCCGTGTAGTAATCGGAAAACGCGCGCGTGCCGCCCGCCTTCTGGTAATTCTCCGTGTACACGCGCATCTTATCCAGCGGCATCACGCCGCGTCGTGCCGCTTCCAGCGACTCCGGATTGATGTCGGTCGCGTACATCTGCGTGCGCTCCAGCAGGCCCTCCTCGTGCAGCAGGATCGCGAGCGAAACCACTTCCTCGCCCGTACTGCAGCCGGCCACCCACACGTTCAGCGACGGGTACGTCTTCAGGAACGGCACGACGAGCCGGCGTACAGCCAGATAATAATCCGGGTCGCGGAACATTTCCGTCACCGGGATGGTCAAAAACTGCAATAGCTGCGCGAACGCGGCAGGGTCGTGCATGACGCGCGCCTGCAAAGCCGAGATCGTTTCGCATTCCATCGCGCGCAACGCGGCAAGCACGCGGCGCTTTTGCGAGGCGCCCGTGTAGTCGCGGAAATCGTAGTTGTACTTGAGGTAGACAGCCTCGACCAGCATCCGCAACTCGATGTCGTCGCTTGGCAGGCTGTGCATTGTCTTTTTCAAATGCGCTCCAGCGTCGGCATCCACACGCGCAGCAGCGAGTACAGCCGGGTCAGGTCGATCGGCTTGGCGAGATAGTCATTGGCGCCGGCGGCCAGGCATTGTTCCTGGTCGTCCTTCATCGCCTTCGCCGTGATCGCGATGATCGGGAGGCGCGCGAAGCGCTTGTCCTGGCGGATGCGACGCGTCGCTTCCAGTCCGTCCATGCCCGGCATCATCACGTCCATCAGGACCAGGTCGATCGACTCATGTTCATCGAGCTTGGCAATGGCTTCATACCCATTGCGCCCCACCTCCACCCTGGCGCCGCGTTGCTCCAGGGCACTGGTCAACGCGAACACATTGCGCACGTCATCGTCCACGAGCAGGATCGTGCGGCCTTCGAACACGCGGTCGCGTCCGCGCACCGTCTTGAGCATCGACTGGCGTTCCGACGACAGTTCCGATTCCACCTTGTGCAGGAACAGCGTGACCTCGTCCAGCAGGCGCTCCGGCGAGCGCGCACCCTTGATGATAATCGAGCGCGAATATTTCAGCAGTTCCGCTTCCTCGTCGCGGGTCAGATTGCGTCCCGTGTACACGATGACGGGCGGGAACGAACACAGTTCTTCCAACGACATACGCTTGAGCAACTCGTTACCCTGCATGTCCGGCAGCTTCAAGTCGATGATCATGCAGTCGAACGTCTGCGTGCGCAACAGGTCCAGCGCTTCCGTGCCGGACCCGACGGCCGCGATCTCGACGTCCGTATCGGAAATCAATTGCACGACGCTGTCGCGCTGGCGTTCGTCGTCTTCCACGAGCAGCACGCGTTTCATTTCCTGCGACGACTTGTCCTTCAGCTTGCGGAACACGTCTTCCAGCTGCTCGCGCGACGTCGGTTTCAGTGCGTAGCCGATCGCGCCCAGGTGCAGCGCCTCGCCGCCGTTCTCCTGGCTCGAGACGACGTGGACGGGGATGTGGCGCGTGCCCGGATTGTCCTTCAGCTGTTGCAGCACGGACAGGCCGGAGCCGTCCGGCAGGCGGATGTCGAGCAGGATCGCGTCGGGACTCTCGTTCGTCGCCAGTTCCAGGCCTTCCTGTGCCGTCAGCGCGACGAGGCAGCGGAATTCCATGTCGTGAGCAAGGCCGTACAGGATGCGCGCGAATTCCGGCTCGTCCTCGACCACGAGCACCGTGCGCACGCCGGCGGCGGGCTGGGCGCGGTCGTCGGCAAACGCCGGCAACGCCAGGCCCTGCGCCGGCGCTACCGGCTCCGGTTCCGGCACGGGTGCGCGCACGGGCGGCTGCGCCGGCGGCAGCACGGGCGGCGTCGCGGCGACGGTGCCGTTGCGCGGCAGGCTCAGCACGAACGTACTGCCCTCGCCCGGCGCACTCGTGAGCGTCAGGGTGCCGCCCAACAAAGCGGTCAGGTCGCGCGAGATGGACAGGCCCAGGCCCGTGCCGCCGTATTTGCGCGCGGTGGAGCCGTCGGCCTGGTGGAACGCGTCGAAGATCTTGTCCTGCTGCTCGGGCGCGATGCCGATGCCGGAATCCTGCACGGTGAACTGGATCCAGCCATCCGTGTTGGCGCTCACGGTGAGATGCACCTTGCCCTTGTCCGTGAACTTGACGGCGTTCGACAGCAGGTTCTTGAGGATCTGCTCCAGGCGCTGGCGGTCCGTGTGGATGCTGATCGGCACGTCCGGCTCGACCGTCAGGCTGAAGTCCAGGCTCTTCTGGCGCGCAAGCGGTTCGAACACGCGGGCCAGGCCCTCGATGACGCGGCGCAGCGGCAGGTCTTCCGGCACGAGCTCCAGCTTGCCGGCCTCGACCTTCGAGATGTCGAGGATGTCGTTGATCAGGTTCAGCAGATCATTGCCCGCCGAATAAATCGTCTGGGCGAAGCGCACCTGCTCGTCGTTCAAATTGCCGGCCGTATTGTCGGCCAGCAGTTTCGCCAGGATCAGCGACGAGTTCAGCGGCGTGCGCAGTTCGTGCGACATGTTCGCGAGAAACTCGGACTTGTAGCGGCTCGCGCGCTCCAGTTCCAGCGCCCGCTCGCGCAACTGTTCCTGGGCCTGCACCAGCGCGCTGTTCTTGTTGTCGAGGTTGGTGGCCTGCTCGGCCAGCTGTTCGTTCGTCTGCTCCAGCTCGGCCTGCTGGTTTTCCAGCGCCGACTGCGATTCCTCCAGCGCGCGCGACTGTTCTTCCAGCTCTTCGTTCGCCGTGCGCAGTTCTTCCTGCTGCACTTGCAATTCCTCGTTCAGGGCCTGCTGCTCTTCCAGCGCGGCCTGCAGGCGCTGGCGGTGCAGCACGTTGGCGACGGCGGCGCCGACCGACGCGGCGATCGTCTCCATGAACTGGACGTCGCGCTCGCGCACGCCGTGCAGGAAGCCGATCTCGATGACGCCCTTGATCTTGCCGAAGTTCGACACGGGCGCGATCAGGAGCTCGCGCGGCGCCGTCTCGCCCAGCGCCGAACCGACCTTGATGTAGTCCGGCGGCAGGTCGCGCAAGGTGACGATGCGGTTCTGGTTGGCGGCCTGCGCGGCCAGCGACTCGGTCGGATGCACGATGCGCGCGCGGTCCGTGTCCGCATGCGCGAACCCGTACGCGCCGATGCGGGTCAACGTACCGTCCTCCGCGCGCACGTACATCGCGGCCACGACGCCGTTCAGGTAGTTCGCCACATAGTTCAGCACGGCGTCGGCCAGCGGTTCCAGGCTGATGATACCCGTCGTCTTCCCGACCAGTTCCGTCTGGCCCGAGCGCAGCCACGCCTGTTGCATCAGCTGGGTATTGTGGTCTTCTTCGTGCTGCAGGATATCGCCGTACGATTTGGACAGCGCCTGCAGGTCGCGCCGGCCGAACACGGCGAGCAGGCCGGCCACGATCAGGCTGAACGCGAGGAAGGCGGCGACGGACCACGCGATCACGGAGCGCGACGTCGCGTTCCGTTCCTGCAGGATGCGTTGTTCTTCCAGGATGAAATCGAGGAACTCGCGCCGGACCTGGTCGGTCAGGATCTTGCCGCGGCCGGCCTTGATGTTCTGGATGATCTCGACGAAATCGCTCTTCTTGGCGCGCATGCCGATCATCTCTTCGGCGAACGCCTGCCACTGGGCCTGCGCCGCGCGCACCCGCTCGATGCGGTCGAGCTGGGCCCGGTTGTCGTCCACGAGCCGCTCGAGATTCTTCAGCTCGGCATCCATGCGCGGCTTGGCCGACAGGTAAGGCTCGAGGAAATCGTCGTCGCCGGACAGCACGTAGCCGCGCATGCCGGCCTCCATGTCGGACGACAACCGGCTGACCTCGTTGGCGCGGCCGATCACGTGCTCGGAATGCTCGACCCAGCTCAGGACATTGATGAGGTAGGCGATGATACCGACGAAGACGAGCGCGCTGAGCACGCCCATGCCCAGGGGCATGGCGACGTTGCGCGACAGGATCCGGCGGAATTGGTCACTATCGATACTCGAACCGGGCATGCTGTGTGGTTACTCTTATGAAAAAAATATCCCAAGTGTAACGCAAGCAAAGAATCCGAGGTGTTCGCTTGAACGTGACTTTTTGTCAAGTCGACGGCGTTGCGACGTATTTACGACAAAGATCGCCGAAGATACGGCGCGGTGCGGCTGCCCTTTTCCCTGGCGACTTGCGCCGGCGGCCCCTCCGCCACCACCTTGCCGCCCGCCTCGCCCGCACCCGGGCCGATGTCGATCACCCAGTCGCACGCAGCCACCACGCGCATCGTGTGCTCGACCATGATGACGGTGTTGCCCGCATCCACGAGACGGTCGAGCTGGGCCAGCAGGCGGTCGGCGTCGAGCGGGTGCAGGCCCGTCGTCGGCTCGTCCAGGACGTACAGCGTCCCGCCGCGGCCGGCGCGCTGCAGTTCGGTCGCCAGCTTGATGCGCTGCGCCTCGCCGCCCGAGAGCTCCGTCGCGCTCTGCCCCAGCCGCAAATAACCGAGCCCCACCTCGCGCAGCACGGAGAGCGGCCGCGCGACGGCTTCCTCGTCCGCGAAGAACGCATGCGCCTCGTCGACCGTCATGCCCAGCACGTCCGCGATGTTGCGGTCGTTGTAGCGGATCGCCAGCGTGTCGGCGTTGTAGCGCGCGCCGCCGCATGTGGGACAAGGCGCGTACACGCTCGGCAGGAACAGCAGCTCGACCATCACGAAGCCCTCGCCCGCGCAATGTTCGCAGCGGCCCTTCGCCACATTGAACGAGAACCGGCCGGCGTCGTAGCGGCGCTTTTTCGCGGCCGGCGTCGCCGCGAACAGTTTGCGCACCTGGTCGAACAGGCCCGTGTACGTGGCGAGGTTCGACCGGGGGGTGCGGCCGATCGGCCTCTGGTCCACGCGCACGAGGCGGCGGATGCCGTGCATGGGGCCCGCGATGTGGCCGACGGTCGGGATGTCGGCCTCGCGCTCCAGGTCCATGCCTTCCTCCGTCTCGGCGTCGGCCGCTCCCTGTCCAAGCGCCGCGCCGACGAGGTCGACGAGCACCTGGCTCACGAGCGTCGACTTGCCGGAGCCGGAGACGCCCGTCACGCCCGTCATCACGCCGAGCGGGAAGCAGACGGCGAGATCGTGCAGGTTGTTGCGCGTGACGCCTTCCAGCCGCAGCCACCCGGCCGGCTCGCGCGGGGTCCGTTCCGGCGGGCGCACGGCGTCCTGCGCATCCGTGAACAGATAGCGCCGCGTGTGCGAGCCCTTCACGTCGCGCAGGCCATCGGGCGGGCCGCTATATAGAATCTGGCCGCCTTTCTCGCCTGCCTGCGGACCGACGTCGACGATCCAGTCCGCGTGCCGGATCACATCGAGCGCGTGCTCGACGACGAACAGCGAATTGCCGGCCGCCTTCAGGCGCGCGAGCGCATCCAGCAGCGCTTCCGTGTCGGCCGGATGCAGGCCGGCCGACGGCTCGTCCAGCACGTACACGACGCCGAACAGGTTCGACCTCACCTGCGTGGCGAGGCGCAGGCGCTGCAATTCTCCCGGCGACAGGGTCGGCGTGCTGCGTTCCAGCGCGAGGTAGCCCAGGCCCAGCGCCAGCATCGTGTCGAGCCGCGCGCACAGGTCCGCGGCGATGCGCTGCGTGACGATCAGCTGCTCCGGGTGTTTATCGGCACGCCTGGGTGCCGTTCCATCCGCGTAAGGACGCAGCATCTGCGCCAGGCGGTCCAGCGGGACGCGCGACAAGGTCATGATGTCCAAGCCGGCAAACGTCACGGACAAGGCTTCCTGGCGCAGGCGGCGGCCCTGGCACAGCGGGCATTCCGTGCTCACCATGTAGCGTGCCACGCGCTTCTTCATCGACGCGCTTTCCGTGTTCGCGAACGTCTGCAGCACGTAGCGGCGCGCGCCGCTGAACGTGCCCTGGTAGCTGGGCGTCTCCTTGCGCTTCAGGGCGCGGCGCGTTTCCTCCGGCGTGAGGCCCGCGTACACGGGCACGGTGGGCGTCTCGTCGGTGAACAGGATCCAGTCGCGGTCCTTCCTGGGCAGGTCGCGCCACGGCGTGTCAACGTCGTACCCCATGGTGACGAGGATGTCGCGCAGGTTCTGGCCGTGCCACGCGGGCGGCCACGCGGCGACGGCGCGCTCGCGGATCGTCAGGCTGTCGTCCGGCACCATCGACGCTTCCGTCGCGTCGTACACGCGCCCAAGTCCCGAGCATTGCGGACACGCGCCTTCCGCCGTGTTGGGCGAGAACGATTCGGCGTACAGCAGCTCCTGGCCGGGCGGATAATCGCCGGCGCGCGAGTACAGCATGCGCAGGGAGTTCGACAGGGTCGACACGCTGCCGACCGAGGACCGCGTCGTCGGCGTGCCGCGCTGCTGTTGCAGGGCGACGGCGGGCGGCAGGCCATCGATGTCGTCCACTTCCGGCACGGGCATCTGGTGGAACAGCCGGCGCGCGTAGGGCGAGACGGATTCCAGGTAGCGCCGCTGCGCTTCCGCATAGAGTGTCCCGAACGCGAGCGACGACTTGCCCGAGCCGGACACGCCCGTGAACACGACGAGCGCGTCGCGCGGGATGTCGAGGTCGACGTTCTTCAGATTGTGCTCGCGCGCGCCGCGCACGCGCACGTGGCCTGTCTTCAATGTTTGGTCGCGCATGCCTGCGGCTCCGGATGCTTCACGATGCCTCATTCCAGCACATGCAAACCCGGCAGTCGGTGCGGTCGAACACAGTTAGACCGTCGTTCCCGGATCAGGCGTCCCCTTGCCGGGAACCCAATTGCCCGCATGCCGCTACCGTTACACGTAGTCGGTGTGCACAAAACTCAGGTTCTCGCCTTCGCGGGAACGACGGGTCGGCTAGGGGATCAGCATCCGCGCCCGCAACTCGGCAAACAGGTCGTAGAACGAATCCTCGGTCGACTGCCACGCGGCAAAGCCGAGGCGGCGGCTGTTCGCCATGTCCGTCATCACTTCGATGGGACGGCCGAGGTCGAGGTCCGTGTGCCACGGCGACACGAGCCGGTTCAGGTCCGCCTCGACGAGCTTGTGGCGCGTGGCGATCTCGCGCCAGACGGCGTGGTCGTTCGCCATCTCGGCTTCGAGCGGCCGCATCTCGCCCTCGAAACCGGCCGCCTGGACGCCGAACCACGCCGCGAGCCGGCGCCACAGCCAGCTCCAGCGGAAGTAGTCGCCGTTCGTGATGTTGAAGGCCTCGTTGCGCGCGGCGTCGTGGTCGGCGGCCCAGCGCAGCTGCCGCGCGAGCATGCGCGCATCCGTCACGTCGGACAGGCCTTCCCACTGCGCCCGCGAACCGGGGAAGCGGAACGGCCGGCCCGTCGCCTTGCAGATCGACGCGTACACGGCCAGCGTCGTGCCCAGGTTCATCGCATTGCCGACCGCCATGCCGATGACGGTGTGGGGCCGGTGCACGGTCCACGTGAAGCGGTCACGGGCGGCCGCCGCGTAGACCTCGTCTTCCTGCGCGTAATAAAAATTATCGAGGGGCAGGCGCGGCTGCGATTCGCGCAGCGGCGTGTCGGGCAAGGTACCGGAACTGGCGTACGCCTCGAACGGGCCGAGGTAGTGCTTCAGGCCCGTCACCAGCGCCACGTGGCGCAGCGTCTTGCGGCGGCTGAGGGCATCGAGCAGGTTGCGCACGAGCGTGGCGTTGACGCGGATGTTTTCCGCTTCGCTGTCCTGGCGCATCCACGTCGTGATGAAGACGTGCGTCGGGCCTCCGTCGCCAAATGCCGTGGCGAGCGCTGCGCCGAGCCGTTCCGGATCCATCAGGTCGGCCGGCACGGGGATCAGGCCCGGCAGGTCGGCGGGCGGGCGGCGCGCGAGGCCGTACACGGTCCAGCCGTGGGCCAGCAGTTCCCGTGCCGTGGCGTGGCCGCCGATCCCGCTGGCGCCCACGACGAGTGCGCTTCTTTTCATGCCGCTTCTCCTTGTCGATGGCAACCGCTATTCTTGCCCGCTTCGGGAAAGCGCGTCGCACACCTTGTCGATGCCGCCGCCCGGCGGGAAGCGCGCCGCCACCGCACGCGTCCGAGCCGCCAGGCCGGGCGCCGCCAGCAAACCGTCCAGCGCACGCACGAGCCGCCGTTCGTTCAGCCGCCCGGCCGGCAGGCTCGCGCCGACGCCGAGCGCCGTCACGCGCGCGCCGTTGTCGAACTGGTCGTGCGCCAGCGGCACGACGAGTTGCGGCGTCCCCGCGCGCAGCGCCTCCGCCGTCGTGCCGATGCCGCCGTGGTGGACGAGCGCCGCCGCCTGCGGCAGCAGTGCGCGCAGCGGCACGTAGTCCTGCCACAGCATCGATGGCGGCAGGTCGGCCGGCACCTGCTCGCGGTGCGGCGTGAGGAAGATCGCGCGCCGCCCCAGCCGCGTGGCTGCTGCGGCGGCATCACGGAAATATGCAGCTGCCTGCGTGTTGCCGGTGCCGTGCGTGAACACGAGCGGCGGTGCACCGGCCTGCAGGAACGCCGTCAGCCCGGGCGCCAGCGACGCATCGCCATGCGGATCGAACAAGGGAAAATCGCCGCGCACCAGCGGTTGCGGCCAGTCCGGCTGCGTGGACGCGAACCAGGCGGGGAACAGCGTCACCGACAGGTCGGGCACGGACGCGATCCAGTCCATCAGCGACGGCACCGGTGCCAGGCCGTGCGGCGTGCGCGCCGCGTTCACGTCCGCCAGCGCGACGGGATCGATGAAGCGCCTGCCCGCCCAGCGCCAGAACGCCCGGCGCGCGGACAGCGGCACCCACGCGGGCACGCGCCACGGGCCCACCAGCAACGGATCGTGTACCGTCATGAGGTTCGCCGGCGCGAGGTAGGCGGCCGCGATCCTCACGCCAGGATGCCCCACGCGGCACAAGTCGGCCTCGGGCAGCGCGAGCGGATGCACGAGCAGCACGCAGGATTCATCCTGCGGCAGCGCGGCGACGAAGGGCACGATGCGCGCCATCGCGGGCCGCGTCGCGCGCCACACGACGCCGAAGCCGCGCGTGGGATGCCACAGGTCGGGATCGCGCAGCACGGCTTCGTCGGCGGGCAGGCCGGTGAACGGCAAGCCGGTCGGCCGTACCCACGGGCCGTGCTGCTCGGGCGCGAGGAAGCTCACGCGGTGGCCGCGGGCACGCAGGGCGAGCGCCAGCGCGAGAAACGGGAACAGGTCGCCGGCCGAGCCGATCGTGACGACGACGTAGTGTTGGGGTTCGATGCGGCACTCCTGCTAGAATATGGGTTCGTTTTCAGGAGATTCTACCCATGCGCCTGTAATGCCCGCCGTTCGCATGCTTTTCGCACTGCTACGGCCTCGAAACCCTTCCGGCTTTCCTTGGCATCCAGGAGTTCCACATGGCGCATCCCTACTTCGCGGCCCTGCACGGGGTCGACATCATCCTGCCCGATGGGCGCATCCTCTTCACGAACCTGCACGAGTCGTTTCAAGCGGAGACGGTCGGCCTGATCGGCCATAACGGCAGCGGCAAGTCCACGCTCGGGCGCGTGCTCGCGGGCGACATGCCGCCAGCCGCCGGCCGCATCGAACGGCCGGGGCGCATCCGGTACGTGGCGCAGCAGACCGGGGCCACGTCCGCACGCTCCCTGGCCGAAGTCGCCGGTCTCGACGCGCCGTTGGCCGCCCTGCACCGGCTGGCGGACGGCGAGGCACGCGACGAGGATTTCGACCTCATCGGCGACCGCTGGGACCTGGAAGCGCGCTGGAAGGCGATGCTGGACGGCGCCGGGCTCGACGCGGACCTCGAACCGCAAGCATTGTCCGGCGGCCAGCACACGCTGCTCGCGCTGATCGGCGCCTTTTGCTCGGACGCCGACCTGCTCGTGCTGGATGAACCGGGCAACCACCTCGACCTTGGCAACCGCGCCTTCCTGCTCGACCAGATGCGCGCGTGGCGCCAGTCCGGCCGTGGCCTGCTGCTCATCAGCCACGACCGCGATCTGCTGGAGCACGTCGAGCGCACGCTGGAAGTCCATGCGGGCGGTTTGCGGCGCTACGGCGGCGGGTGGTCGCTCGTGGCCGAACAGCGCGACGCGGAACTGGCGGCCGCCGGCGCGAAGCTGGAACGTGCGAAGGTCGAGCGCCGCCAGGGCGAGCAAAAGATGCGGGAACAGGCCGAGCGCGCCGCGCGCCGGAGCGCCCGCGGCGCGCGCGCGAAGGCGGACGGCGGCATGCCGAAGATCGTCCTGAACGCCCTGCCCCAGCGCGCCGAGCAGACGGACGGCGCCCGGCTCGAGCGCCACGCGCGCGCGCGGCAGGCGTTACAGGATGACGTCAGCGCCGTATTTGCCACGTTCGATGCGCTGCACCAGCAGCCGGCCTTTCCGCAGCTGGACGTCGACATCCCGCCCGGCCAGACGGCGCTCGCATTCGACGCGCTCGTCGCGCGTCACGGTCCGCGTCAGGCACTGGACTGGCGCGTGCAGGGCGCGGCGCGCATCGCGATGTCGGGGCCGAACGGCTGCGGCAAGTCCACCTTGCTGCGCACGATCGCCGGCGAGATCGCACCGCTGTCCGGCAGCGTGCACGGGCTGCCCGGCGTGCTGCTGGACCAGCACCTGGCCCTGCTCGACCCGGCGCGCAGCCTGCTCGATCAACTGAAAAGCACGCACGACGCGGGCCGCCTGCGCCAGATGCTCGCGCTCGCGGGGCTGGGTCCGGACCGCATCCTGCGTCCCAGCGGCGAGTTGAGCGGCGGCGAACGCATGCGCGGCGCGCTGCTGCTGGCCGTACTGCGCGAGCCGTCACCGAAGCTATTGATGCTGGACGAGCCGACCAACCACCTCGACCTCGCGAGCGTGGAGGCGCTGGAAGCGATGCTGGGGTCGTGGCCGGGGGCGCTCGTCGTCGTGTCGCACGACGGGCGCTTCCTGGACACGCTGGCGCTCACCCACCGGCTCGAGTGGACGGCGGGTGGGTGGATCGCCGGCGATGCGGCTGAAAATGTTGTCGATAAATAACTGATCTTCTGGCAATATTATGTCAATACGTTTGCAAGGGGAAGGACATGCGGTCAAGGTGGCGCAGGTCCGGCGCTTACAGGAACCTGTCGAGAATCTTCCTGCTCCCCTTGTCGATCCCAAACATGTCGCGGATGAGAAAGTGAATCCCATGACTGTCCGCGATGAGCAGCGAATACGTCCCCAGCCGGCGAATGTCTTCCTCGCCCTTGAGCACGAATTCCGTGTCGCCACGGTCGGTTTTCACCGTCCACGTGCACGGCGTGGCGAAGCTGGACACGTCCTTGATCGACAAAATCTCGGGCATGAATTCGCGGCCGTCGAGTTCTTCCGTCACGAGCGAGCGGATGTCGGCCGGCACCGTGTCGATGTCGTCGATCCAGGCGACTTCCTTGCCGCCGTCGCGCACGAGCGAGATGCCTTTCGACGGCGCCTGCACGGGGAATGAGCGCACGGGCGTGACGCCCACGAATTCCTCGCCCTCGGCATTCGTCAGGACCAGCTTCCCGAACGGGTCGCGCCTCAATTGAAAAGTTGCATTCATCGTTCAGTCGTCCTTGCTGCCGTCGTCGTCCGGATCCTGGTCCACGTTGCGCGCCTGCGCTTCGTACAGGCGGTAATACGCGCCTTCGCGCGCCATCAGTTCGTCGTGGTTGCCCTCTTCCACCACCTGGCCGCGGTCCAGCACGACGAGGCGGTCGGCACGGTGCAAGGTGGACAGGCGGTGCGCGATGGCGATCGTCGTGCGGCCCTGCACGAGATTGTCCAGCGCCTTCTGGATTTCCTTTTCCGTTTCCGAGTCGACGGACGACGTCGCTTCGTCCATGATCAGGATCGGCGGGTCGATCAGCAGCGCGCGGGCGATCGAGATGCGCTGGCGCTCGCCGCCGGACAGGCCCTGGCCCCGCTCCCCGACCATCGAGTCATACCCCTGCGGCAGGCGCAGGATGAATTCGTGGGCGTGCGCGGCGCGGGCGGCGGCGATGATCTCTTCGCGCGTCGCATCCGGCTTGCCGTAGGCGATGTTGTCCGCGATGGTGCCGAAGAACAGGAACGGCTCCTGCAGCACGAGGCCGATGTGGCGGCGGTAGTCCGCGACGGCGAAGCTGCGGATGTCGCGGCCGTCCAGCAGGATCGCGCCTTCCGCCACGTCGTAGAAGCGGCAGATCAGGTTGACCAGGGTGCTCTTGCCCGAGCCGGAATGACCCACGAGGCCCACCATCTCGCCGGCCTTGATGTTCAGCGAAATGCCGCGGTTGACGGCGCGGTTGCCGTAGCGGAAGCCCACTTCGCGCAGCGCGATATTGCCCTCGACCTTGTCCAGCTTGACCGGATTGACGGGGTCGGGAACGCTCGACACGTGGTCGAGGATGTCGAAGATGCGCTTCGCGGCCGACGCGGATTTCTGCGTGACGGACACGATGCGGCTCATCGAATCGAGACGGACGTAGAAGCGGCCGCTGTACGCGATGAACGCCGACAGCACGCCGACGGTGATCTCCTGCTGGCTGACCTGCCAGATGCCGAAGCACCAGATGATGAGCAGGCCCAGTTCCGTCAGCAGCGACACGGTCGGCGAGAACAGCGACCACACCTTGTTCAATTTGTCGTTGACGGCCAGGTTGTGTTTATTGGCCTCGCGGAAGCGCGACGCCTCGCGGTGCTCCTGCGCGAACGCCTTCACGACGCGGATGCCGGGGATCGTGTCCGCCAGCACGTTCGTGACCTCGCCCCACACGCGGTCGATCTTTTCGAAGCCCGTGCGCAGCTTGTCGCGTACGACGTGGATCATCCACGCGATGAACGGCAGCGGCACCAGCGTGATCAGGGCCAGCTTGGCATTGATGCTGAACAGGATCACGCCCGTCATGATGATCATGAGAACGTCGGACAGGAAGTCCAGCAGGTGCAGCGACAGGAACACGCAGATGCGGTCCGAGCCGCTGCCGATGCGCGACATGAGGTCGCCCGTGCGCTTGCCGCCGAAGAATTCCAGCGACAATCTCAGCAGGTGTTCATAGGTCTCGGAACGCATGTCGGCGCCCATCCGCTCGGACACGAGGGCGAGGATGTACGTGCGGCCCCAGCCCAGCGCCCAGGCCAGCATGCTCGATGCGAACAGGCCGCCCATGTACATGTAGACGAGGTGCGTGTCGATGTGCTTGCCGTTCTGGTAAGGGATCAGCACGTTGTCCATCAGCGGCATCGTCAGATACGGCGGAATCATGTGTGCGCCGGTACTTGCCAACATAAGCAAGAATCCGAGGAGCAATTGACCCTTGTATGGCCGGGCGAAGCGCCACAGGCGGAACAGGGTCCAGGTCGACGGCGGCGTATGCAGCACCTTGGTGCAGATCGGGCAGTCTTCCTGGTCCGGTTCCAGCGGCGCCTTGCAACTCGGGCAAGTATGTTGCTCGGGCGCTTGCACGGGGACGCCGCTGACGTGGCTTTCGACCTGGTCCTCGAACTGGTCGACGACGCGAATGGCTTGCAGGTTCTGGCCCAAGGTAAAGCGCCAGGCCGCCAACAGGCCGTTCTGGTCGACGAGTTCGAGGTGGCCGACGCCCGCATGGTCGTGGTGGCGCATTGTCAAACCGGCACGATACGGCCAGTCGCGCCACATCGTGTCGCCGGGTGCGCGGGTCAGCAGGCGATAATTCGTGACGACAAGAATACCTTTGGTGAAACGTAATTTCGCATCGAGGTCAACCTCGACGCTGTTTAAAACGTTTTCCCCTGGCGCAAGCTTCTTCGCGACGTCCGCCTGCCAGTGCTCAGGCAGGAAACCGGCGGTCGACGCCTGCGGACCGGAGGGAACAAGTTGTTGAGTTGTCATGTGATGCCGCCGGCAAAGGCGAGTTTTGGTTCTGATCTGTACGATGGAACGTTGAGGGCGGTGTTGCCGTTGACACGCGCACCTTCCGAAACGCGGCGCTTCGGCGTGTACGGTATTCTATCGGAGGGGCCAGAGTGGCAGAAATCGGTTCGGCACGGTAAGCTTCGTTCCGGCAAGTATACAACATGTGCATTATGGAAAGAGAGGAAGACGGGGCCGCGATCCGGCAGCGTCTTTGACCATCGATGTGCAAACTTAGGCAATGCCACGCGATGAGAGAGCGGTCGTCGCGTGGCTGGATATTTTCATGACAAATAAGAAAGACATTGCAATTCTTCGTGTAAACCACCTGCGTGGACCGAACATCTGGACCTACCGCCCTGTCATCGAAACGTGGCTCGACATCGGCGAACTCGAAGAATGTCCTTCGAATAAACTTCCCGGCCTGTATGAACGCCTCACCGCCTGGCTGCCGGGCCTGATCGAACACCGCTGCGGCGTCGGCGAACGGGGCGGCTTCCTGGAGCGCCTGCGCGACGGCACCTGGTCCGGTCACATTCTCGAACACATCGTCCTCGAATTGCAGAACCTGGCCGGCATGAAGACCGGTTTCGGCAAGACCCGCTCCACCGCCGACCACGGCATTTATAAAATGGCATTCCGCACACGCGACGAGACCGTCGGCCGTGCCGCCCTGCAAGCCGGCCACGCGCTCTTGATGTCCGCCATCAACGACACCCCGTTCGACCTGCAGGCCAAGGTCGATGAGCTGACGGAACTGGTCGACCGCTACTGCCTGGGTCCGTCGACCGGCCACATCGTCGACGCCGCCACCGACCGCCGCATCCCCTCTATCCGCCTGACCGAAGGCAACCTCGTGCAGCTGGGACACGGCAGCGCGCAGCGCCGCATCTGGACGGCCGAGACGGACCGTACGAGCGCCATCGGCGAATCCATCGCCAGCGACAAGGATCTCACCAAGACCCTGCTCGCCTCCTGCGGCGTGCCAGTCCCTGAGGGGTCCGTGGTGCGCAGCGCGGCAGCGGCGTGGGAAGAAGCGCAGGACATCGGCCTGCCCGTCGCCATCAAGCCCGTCGACGGCAACCATGGCCGCGGCGTGTCGCTGAACCTGATGTCGGAAGCGGACGTGCATGCCGCCTACGCCATCGCGGCCGAAGAAGGCGATTCCAGCGCCGTCCTCGTCGAGCGCTTCATTCCCGGCAACGAACACCGTCTGCTCGTCGTCGGTTCGAAAGTCGTTGCCGCTGCCAAAGGCGAATCGCTGTGGGTCGTCGGCGACGGCACCTCCACCGTCACCCAGCTGTGCGACAGCCAGATCAACATCGACCCGCGCCGCGGCAATTCCGAAGAATTCCCGCTCAGCCCCGTCGTGCCGGCCGAAAGCGATGAAGTCATGCTGGACCTGAAACGCCAGGGCCTCACGCCGGATTCGGTCCCGCAGGCGGGTCAGAAAGTACTGATCCAGTTGAACGGCAACGTGGCCGACGACGTCACGGACGAGGTCCACCCCGACGTCGCGCACGTGGCCGCGCTGGCCGCGCGCGTCGTGGGCCTGGACATCGCCGGCATCGACCTCGTGTGCGAAGACATCTCGCGTCCGCTGGAAGAACAGCGCGGCGCCATCATCGAAGTCAATTCCAGCCCCGGCCTGCTCGCGCACATCAAGCCCGCCCAGGGCGAGCCGCGCAACGTGGGCAAGGCGATCGTGGAACACCTGTTCGCCGAGGGCGAGACGGGACGCATCCCGCTCGTGGGCGTCACGGGCACCACGGACGCGGCACTCGCCGCGCGCCTCGTCGGCACCGTGCTGAACCTGGCCGGCAAGCACGTGGGCGTGGCCAACCGCGAGGGCCTGTTCCTCGACGGCCGCCAGGTCACGGCGCAGGACGGCACCCGCTTCGACGCCGGCCAGCGCCTGCTGATCAACCGCACCGTGCAGGCCGCCGTGTTCGAATCGAACGCGCGCACGATCCTGACCGAGGGCCTGCCGTACGACCGCTGCCTCGTCGGCATCGTGACCGACATGGGCAGCGTGGCCGACGTGGCCGACCTGTACGTGCGCGACGACGATGCGCTCTACAACGTCGTACGCAGCCAGGTCGACGTCGTGCTGTCCGATGGCGCGGCCGTGCTGGATGCGGCGGATGAACGCGTGGCCGCGCTGGCCGAACTGTCCGACGGCGCCGTGCTGTTCTACGCGCAGGACGAAGCCAACGCCACCCTGGCCGCGCACCGCGCGGGCGGCGGCCGCGTCGCATTCGTGCGCAACCACCACATCGTCCTGGCCCAGGGCAGCGAGGAAGTGCCGCTGCTGGGCATCGACAAAGTGAAGCCCGCCACCGCCGCGCAGCCGAATGCCCTGCTCGCGGCCGCGCTGGCCGGCTGGGCGCTGGACGTGCCGACGGACCTGATCTGCGCCGGCCTGCGCACGTTCGACCCGGCCGGCAAGAAGAAAAAGGCCTGATGACGAGCCCGGCATTGACCGGGCCGATGCCGCAAGACCCTAAAGGAAAGACTTATGGAAGTATCACGCGTACGCGCCCTGCGCGGTCCCAACCTCTGGAGCCACCACACGTCGATCGAGGCGATCGTCGCCTGCTTGCCGGAAGAGGAATCGATCGGCGCCCTGCCCGGCTTCGAGACGCGCCTGCGCGCCCTGTTCCCGGAAATCTGGCCGCTGCAGCCGACCGGCCATGACGACACGATCCCGCTGGCCCAGGTGCTGGAAGTCGCCGCACTGGCCCTGCAGGCGCAGGCCGGCTGCCCCGTCACGTTCAGCCGCACCACCGCCACGCTGGAGCGCGGCATTTACCAGGTCGTCGTCGAGTACAGCGAAGAAGACGTGGGCCGCCTCGCGCTGGAACTGGCGGAACAGCTGTGCGCCGCCGCCCGCAACGACCAGCCGTTCGACCTCGATGCGGCCCTGAAGCAGCTGCGCGACCTGGACGAGGACGTGCGCCTCGGCCCGTCGACGGGTTCGATCGTGCACGCCGCCGTCGCGCGCGGCATCCCGTACCGCCGCCTGACCGAGGGCAGCCTCGTGCAGTTCGGCTGGGGCAGCCGCCAGCGCCGCATCCAGGCCGCCGAGATCGACGCCACGGGCGCCATCGCGGAATCCATCGCGCAAGATAAAGAACTGACCAAGACCCTGCTGAACGCGGCCGGCGTGCCCGTCCCGCTGGGCCGCAGCGTGAGCGATCCGGACGACGCGTGGGCCGCCGCGCAGGAAATCGGCCTGCCGGTCGTGATCAAGCCGAAGGACGGCAACCAGGGCAAGGGCGTGACCGTGAACGTCACCACGCGCGCGCAGCTCGACAAGGGCTTTGCCGCCGCGTCCGAGTTCCGCGACGAGATCATGGTCGAAAAATACCTGCCGGGCCATGACTACCGCCTGCTCGTCGTCGGCAACAAGCTCGTCGCCGCCGCGCGCCGCGACCCGCCGCACGTGGTGGGCGATGGCGTGCACACCGTGCGCCAGCTCGTCGACATCGTCAACAAGGACCCGCGCCGCGGCGACGGCCACGCGACGTCGCTCACCAAGATCCGCTTCGACGACATCGCCCTCGGCTCGCTGGCGAAGCAGGGCTATGACGCGGAATCGGTCCCGCCGAAGGGCCAGCGCGTCACCCTGCGCAACAACGCCAACCTGTCGACGGGCGGCTCGGCGACGGACGTCACGGACGACGTGCATCCGGAAGTGGCGGCGCGCGCCATCGCGGCCGCCCACATGGTCGGCCTGGACATCTGCGGCGTCGACCTCGTGTGCGACAGCGTGCTGAAACCCATCGAGGACCAGGGCGGCGGCATCGTCGAAGTGAACGCCGCGCCGGGCCTGCGCATGCACATCTCGCCGTCGTTCGGCAAGGGCCGCGCCGTCGGCGAAGCCATCATGGACACGCTGTACGGTCCGGGCGACGACGGCCGCATCCCGGTCGTCGCCGTGACGGGCACGAACGGCAAGACGACGACCGTGCGCCTGATCGCGCACCTCCTCGCGAGCTCGGGCCTGCGCACCGGCATGACGAACACGGACGGCGTGTACATCCAGGGCCGCCGCATCGACAGCGGCGACTGCAGCGGTCCGCGCAGCGCGCGCAACGTGCTGCTGCATCCGGACGTCGACGCGGCCGTGTTCGAGACGGCCCGCGGCGGCATCCTGCGCGAGGGTCTCGCGTACGACCGCTGCCAGGTCGGCGTGGTCACGAACATCGGCTCCGGCGACCACCTGGGCCTGAACTACATCACCACCCTGGAAGACCTCGCGGTCCTGAAGCGCGTGATCGTCCAGAACGTCGCGCCGAACGGCATGGCCGTGCTGAACGCGGCCGACCCGATCGTCGCCGGCATGGCCGAGAACACGAAGGGCGACATCACCTATTTCGCCGCGGACGCCTCGCTGCCCGTCATGCAGAAGCACCGCGCGCAGGGCCGCCGCATCGTCTACGTCGACAAGGGCCACCTCGTCGCCGCGCAAGGCAAGAACGAAGAACGCGTGCCGCTGCTTGACGTGCCCATCACCCGCGGCGGCGTGATCGGCTTCCAGGTCGAGAACGTGATGGCCGCGGTGGCCGCCGCCTGGGCCGTGAACATCTCGTGGGATGCGATCCGCGTCGGCCTCAAGACGTTCGTCGGCGAAAGCGACAATGCCCCGGGCCGCTTCAACGTGTTCGACTACCGCGGCGCCACCGTCATCGCCGACTACGGCCACAACCCGGACGCGATCCAGGCCCTCGTGAACGCCGTCGAATCGATGCCGGCCAAGCGCCGCGCGGTGGTAATCTCCGGCGCGGGCGACCGCCGCGACGAGGACATCCGCGACCAGACCCGCATCCTGGGCAGAGCGTTCGACGACGTGCTGCTGTACGAAGACCAGTGCCAGCGCGGCCGCCTCGAGGGCGAAGTCGTGGGCCTGCTGCGCGAGGGCCTCGCCGGCGCGCCCCGGACGACGCACATCGACGAGATCAAGGGCGAGTTCGTCGCCATCGACAAGGCACTCGAACGCCTGCAGCCGGGCGACCTGGCGCTGATCCTGATCGACCAGGTGGACGAGGCGCTGGCGCACATCGCCAAGCGGGTGCAGGCAGGCTGACGCCTCCTGGCCGTTGTTTCGGAACGGGCGCCGCGAGCGCCCGTTTCGCTTTTTATTGGTGCTGCTCAGAAACGTCAGGCAGCGCGCACGCTACGTTAGGCAACGAACGTGGCTTGACGCGGCATCTGGCATACCATGAATGAGAATTCGAGCGAGCGGTGCAACCATGACGATCGACAAGCAGCCCCACCCCGTTGCAGACAACGACCCGGCCCCGGAAATGCCCTTCCGGCGTCTCCTGTACCGCTTCCTGTTCTTCGACTGGCTGTTCCGCGACGTCAGCGCCGCGCGCGACCGCATCGAACGGCACGCCGCGCACCAGCACAACCGCAAGATGAGCCGCTACCTGCCCGTCTACCTGCGGCGCTGGTCCTTTCTCACCGCCTTCGATTTCGCGCTGGGCATCCTGTTCGAGAAGGTGCTGCAGGCCGGGATCGTGTCGGCCTGGTTCTTCACCTGGTCGTGCGTGACCTTTACCGGCATGGTCGTCATCACCGTGGCCTGGCTCATCCTCAACCACGCCCGTCTTTCTTAGGCTTGATGCTCGGTAAGTTGCCTTGGTGCAATTAACGCGAAACTGGTGTCCTCAACCACAAGGAGGACGTCATGACTTACCGATGGATCGACGACCAGGGCTTGCTGAAGAAAATGCTCGGTGAACGGCGGAGCGACCGCTGGACGGCCGAGAACGTGCAGGATGCGTTGCGGGCGCGGGGCGTGCATGCGGCGGCAAGGGCGATGGAGTACCGGCGCGTGCGCATGGAAACGGCGCTCAGGGTGTTGGCGGTGCCGGGCAAGCGACGGCGCACTTTCCTGCTGTGACATCGAGGCCGGGCCATGCGTGTCGTGGCCCGCCGCCCCTCGCGACCGTCGTCAAACCCTGCCATCCACTCTCATCCCGGAGTTCGAACGCGTCGATCAGGACGAATTAGAACAATTTCGAGACCTTGCGATACGCGCCGACTGCTACCGTTGCTTATTTCTGAATATCGCCTCATGTCAACGCCGAGAGTCCTTTGACACGTCATATCAATTCAGACCTGCACATTGAGCTCGACCGGGCATCCACGCAGTCGCTGTCGGAACAAATTCGTATCAGCATCACCAAGGCGATCGACTCGGGTCTGCTCGCACCTGGCACGCGCTTGCCTTCGTGGCAAGACCTCGCGGCTCACCTGGGTGTGGCGCGCGGCACGGTCCAGGCGGCGTACGAGCGCTTATCCGACTTCCAGATGATCGAAACGTTCGGTGCCCGGGGCACGCTCGTGGCGCCACGGCCGGACGCGCGGTCGACGCAACCACAGGCAGTTGGGCCCGACACCTGTGCGAGGAAGCGCGATGAGACGAGCGCCGGACCGGCGATCTTCCAGCTCGGTATTCCAGCGTTGGAAGGTCAGCCGGAAAGGCTGTTCGCGCGTGCCCGCTCTTCCAATCTGCTGAAGCCAGGTCCTTTCTCTTCGCTGGGCCATCCCGACCCGTCGGGGGAATTCGAGCTGCGCCGGGAAATCGCAGGGTATCTCTCGATCTCCAGGAACATCCACTGCCTTCCCGAACAGGTGTTCATCACGTCGGGCTACAGTTCCGGACTCGATCTCACGCTGCGGGTGCTCGGGTTGGATGGTCGCAAGGTCTGGATGGAAGAGCCTGGTTTCTACCGCACCCGCAAGGCGCTGCAACTGGCGCGTTTGCGTATTGTTCCGGTCCCCGTGGACGCGGGCGGCATGAACGTCGGTTACGGGATCGACCATGCCGCGGACGCCGCGCTGGCCGTCGTGACGCCCGGTCAACAGGCGCCCCTCGGTCCGACCCTTTGTTTGAGACGGCGGCTTCAGCTGCTTGAATGGGCAATCTCGAACGGTGCATGGATCATCGAGGACGATTACCTCGGCGACTTGCAAATCGAAGGCAGAGCGGCGCCGGCCCTGGCATCGCTGGACAACGGCAAACGGGTCATCCATATCGGTACGTTCAGCAAGACCGTCGGCCCGGGACTGCGACTCGGATTCATCGTGGCACCGACCGGGCTGGTCGCCGCGTTCTCCGAGGCGGCGGCAGTGTTTGTCCACGCGCCCTCCCCCGTCATTCAACTTCCCATGGCGCGGTTCATGCGCGAGGGCCATTACAGCCGGCGAGTCCGGCGGCTGAAGCGTTTGTATTCGTCCCAGCGCGACGCGCTGTGCGAACAGTTGCGGATACATGACGTACCGTGGGTCACGGCGGGCCTGGCCGTCCTGCTCAGCCTGCCCGACGGCATACCCGACGTACAGATCGCCCGGGAAGCCAGAAGCTTCGGGATGGCACCGTCGCCGTTGTCCCAATGGTTCGCGACGCGGTCGTGGAGCCAGCCGGGCCTGTTGCTTGGGGTTGCGACCGCACCCGAGCCGCATCTCGCGTCAGCCTGCCGCCAACTGTTCGAGATCATCGACCGCTACGCCTGATACGCCGGCGGCGCCTTGGTACACACGGGAATCGGCAATCTTGGTTCTTCAATTCATCTCATCGATACGACAGAATGCATTGCTGCGCGATATGCGCGCCCCTGATACGCGTGGGCACCGTTCACGCCGGATAGCACGCGACCACCACACTCCTTTACCCACAGGAACAATTATGACCAAGGGATTTACCGGGACCAATACCGTCATCGACTGTATCTTGAGCCGCAGCGCAACCAAGTACTACGACCCGTCCGCCACCCTGAGCGACGACGAGATCCGCGCGCTCGTGCAGGTCGGCACCGCCGCGCCCACGTCCTTCCAC
>NZ_LMEW01000035.1:0-382993 GCF_001426525.1 Massilia sp. Root133 | reverse complement strand
CACCGCCACCTTCGGCGCGGCCGCGATCATGTACGCGGCCCGCTCGCTGGGCCTGGGTTCGACGCCGATGATCGGCTTCGATGCCGACGCGGTGCACCATGAATTCGGCCTGGGCGAGGAGGAAGTGCCCGTCATGCTGTTGTCCGTCGGGGTGGAGCGCCAGGGTAACTGGGCGCAGAAGCCGCGCCGCCCCGTCGCCGACGTGCTGGATCTGGTCTGACCCTCCGCCATGCCGGCGGTCGCATCGGCCTGCCGGCGCGCCCCGCATTCGATCGCACCAACGTTCAGGTTCCCGAGATTCCATGTCACACGTCGACTGGCTGAGCCAGCTTCTGCAAATGATCACCGTCACCGGCCAGCTGGAGGTTCGCTGCGCATACGGTGCGCCGTGGCGCGTCGCCTGGCCGCAGGCCGCCGCGCACGAGATTCCTTACCACGTCGTACTCAATGGCCGCGCGATCATCGAGGACCCGGACACGCACACGACGATGGAACTGGGCGGCGGCGATATCGTGCTGCTGCCCCACGGATCGGCGCACGTGCTGCACGACGGCAGCGGACGTGCCCCCGCGCGGACCCACACTCGCCAGAGTACCGCCGGACTGACGCTCCGCGAAAACAATGGCCGGGGCGAGCATCTGGACATGTTGTGCGGGCGATTTTTCATCCGGCCGCCCCACGACAGGCTGATTCGCAATTACCTGCCCACGAACGTCGTGGTACGGACCGGCGCCGGTCGTCGCGAAGACGGCGGCGAGTCCGCGCCGGACCACCTGGCGAACCTCGTCGGACTGATGCGCATGGAGTCCGCCGACGGCAGGCCGGGCGGATACGCGATCCTGAATGCGCTGACCTCGGCGCTGTTCACCCTCGTGCTGCGCGCGGCAAGCGAGTCCGCGTCGGCCCCGCCAGGCCTGCTGGCACTCGCCGGCTATCCGCGTCTGGCCCCGGCCATTTCGGCGATGTTCGCGGAGCCGGCGCGCGCCTGGAACCTGCCCGACCTGGCCAACTTGTGCAGCATGTCGCGCGCCACCTTCGTGCGGCATTTCCAGGACAAGGTCGGGAGTTCAGCCAGCGAATTCCTGACCGATATCCGGATGAGTCTGGCGGCCAACGAGTTGAAGAAACCCGGAATGACCACCGAGGCGGTGGCCGACTCGGTGGGATATCGATCCGTGGCGGCGTTCAGGCGCCTGTTCACGGACAAGATGGAGATGACGCCGGGACAATGGCGGCGCCTGGCGCGCGAGGGCGCCTGATGCGCGTACGCCTCCGGGCGACTCTCTGTCTGCTTGATCCTTTCGAGCAGCTTGTTGAGAAGATCCAGTCTCGAAAACGGCGACCGGCCCGCCTAAAGTGGAGGCTCCTGACCACCTGACGAAAGCACCCGCCATGAGCCGTATTGCAACCACTGGAATCACTCAGACCAATGCCGTCATCGACTGCATCCTGAACCGCAGCGCAACCAAGTACTACGACCCGTCCGCCACCCTGAGCGACGACGAGATCCGCGCGCTCGTGCAGGTCGGCACCGCCGCGCCCACGTCCTTCCGCCGCAGCGCAACCAAGTACTACGACCCGTCCGCCACCCTGAGCGACGACGAGATCCGCGCGCTCGTGCAGGTCGGCACCGCCGCGCCCACGTCCTTCCACATGCAGAACTGGCGCTTCATCGCCGTGCGCACCCGCGCAGCGAAGGCCCGACTGAGTCCGATCGCGTGGAACCAGCCCGCGATCACCGACGCGGCCGTCACCTTCATCGTCTGTGGCCAGCTGGCCGACTCCGCCGTGATCCCTGATCGCCTGGCGCCGCTGGTGGAAGCGGGCGTCATGCCAGCGGCCATGGTGCGGGACTGGGAAATCCCGGCCCGCGACCTGTACATGGCATACCCGCAGCGCCGGCGCGACGAGGCGGTACGCACCGCCACCTTCGGCGCGGCCGCGATCATGTACGCGGCCCGCTCGCTGGGCCTGGGTTCGACGCCGATGATCGGCTTCGATGCCGACGCGGTGCACCNACCGACGCGGCCGTCACCTTCATCGTCTGTGGCCAGCTGGCCGACTCCGCCGTGATCCCTGATCGCCTGGCGCCGCTGGTGGAAGCGGGCGTCATGCCGGCGGCCATGGTGCGGGACTGGGAAATCCCGGCCCGCGACCTGTACATGGCMTACCCGCAGCGCCGGCGCGACGAGGCGGTACGCACCGCCACCTTCGGCGCGGCCGCGATCATGTACGCGGCCCGCTCGCTGGGCCTGGGTTCGACGCCGATGATCGGCTTCGATGCCGACGCGGTGCACCRYGAATTCGGCCTGGGCGAGGAGGAAGTGCCCGTCATGCTGTTGTCCGTCGGGGTGGAGCGCCAGGGTAACTGGGCGCAGAAGCCGCGTCGTCCCGTGACCGACGTGCTGGATCTGGTCTAGCCGCAAGAAGGACGGTCCTCCGACCCCGACAACCAGAAGGAGCATTCGCATGAACATCCTCCATATTGATTGCAGCCCGCGTACCGAATCGCACAGCCGGCGGCTGTCCGCCGCGTTGGTCGGCAAGCTGCTCGACGGCACGCCGAATGCGAGCGTCAGCCGGCGCGATCTTGCCTGCGTCCCAATGCCGCACGTCGCATCGGACTACGCGACGGCACTGTCGTCGCCGGCCACGCTGGCGGCGCCGCCGAACGGATCTCTTGAATTTTCCGAAATGCTCATCCGGGAAGTCGAAGCGGCCGATGCGATCGTCATCGGAACGCCCATGTACAACCTCACGGTGCCCTCGGTCCTGAAGGCGTGGATCGACCGCATCCTGCGCGCCGGCCGCACGTTCGCGTCGACGCCCGCGGGGAAAGTCGGCATGCTGCGGGATCGTCCGGTCTTCGTCGGCATTGCTTCCGGCGGCGTCTTCAGCGGCGAGCGGGCCAACCAGCCGGACTTTCTCACGCCGTATCTCGCGGTCGTGTTGGGAAATATCGGCCTGAAGACCGTGCAATTCATCCCTGTGCAAGCCACCGCATTCCTCGACCGCGACCAGGCCGCGTCGGCGACCGCGGCCGCGGTAGCGACCATGGACGTGACGCCGGTCCGACGCTTGCCACGTCCGATCGCATGGGACCGGAGGCACGCGTCATGACCGTCGCCCTGTGGTGGCTGCGCCGTCCAGGAAGCGCCCGTCGGGGCGCATGAGACTCAGCATCAATCCCAAGTCCAGGAGAATGAAAGTGACACCCGATCATCCGATTTTCTCGCGTTGGCCAGCCCGGCACCCCGACCGGCTCCAGCTCTTTTCCCTGCCAACGCCCAACGGCGTGAAGGTCGGCATCATGCTGGAGGAGACGGGCCTCGCCTATGAGCCGCACCGCATCGACATCACCGCGAACGAGAGCCACGACCCGGCGTTCCTCTCGCTGAACCCGAACGGCAAGATCCCCGCGATCTACGATCCCGACGGTCCGGGCGGCCGGCCGCTGGCGTTGTTCGAATCGGGCGCCATCCTGATCTACCTCGCCGACAAGACGGGAAAGTTCCTGCCGGCCGACCCCGGCGCGCGCTACGAAACGATCCAGTGGCTGATGTGGCAAATGGGCGGTGTCGGGCCCATGTTCGGCCAGGTCGGCTTCTTCAACAAATTCGCCGGCAAGGCCTACGAAGACAAGCGCCCGCTTCAGCGTTACGCGAACGAGTCCGCGCGGTTGCTTGGCGTGCTCGACCAACGGCTCGCGGGCCGCGACTGGGTGATGGGGGCGGACTACACCATCGCCGACATGTCTCTGCTCGGCTGGGTGCGCAACCTGATCACCTTCTACGAAGCACGCGAGCTCGTCGGTTTCGACCGCTTCCTTCACGTGCGGGCGTGGCTCGACCGCGGCCTCGCCCGTCCCGCGGTACAGCGCGGGCTGCAGGTCACGGCGGCTTAGCGGGGACGGCCATGCGCGATATTACCGCCGACATGGAGGCGATCGTCGAACGGGCGATACTGTCGTTCGTCGCGACCGTCAACGCGGACGGCACGCCCAACCTCTCGCCCAAGGCGTCGCTCACCGTCGTGCAGGGCGTGCTCTATTTCGCCGATATCGCATCGCCCGCGACAGTCACGAACCTGAAGCGCAATCCCGCCGTCGACATCAACGTCGTCGACATCTTCGAGCGGCGCGGTTACCGCTTCAAGGGCCGTGCGCAGGTACTGGCGCCGGGCGACGCCGCGTATTCGATGATCGCGGACCGGGTCCGGACGATGAACGGCCCGGAATACCCGGTCGACCACGTGGTCAGGATCGAGACCACGTCGATCACGCCGCTGCTGTCGCCGGCGCACGTTTTCGCCGACCCGCCCCGCAGCCAGGACGAGATCAGGCGCACCTATTATCGGAAGTACGGCGTGAAGCCCGAAAGCGGTGGCGCCTGACCACCCGCCCGGTACCGCGCGCACCACCGCCCACACTCAAACTCCGTATCCCCTTGGTCGATCCGGCCTCCGTGCTGACATCACGGTCGAACGCAGCGCCGTGCAACTGCGCGGCGACCGTGCGATCACGACGGTCGCCCTGATCCACGCCCTCGGTGGTGGCTGGGATGAGCCGGCCGCCGACGTAAACGTGCGGGCGCGCCACTGAAGCGCCCGGCCTGCCTGATTGATCTTTTTGGGCAGTCTATTGAGCAGGTGCAGTCTCGATGCAGGAAGCAGACTCGCCTACAGTAGAGGCTCAAAAGACACGCGGACAGCGCCCAACGGCGCTCCCCGATTCCATGAAACCAGCGACTCACTTGATGGAGAATATGATGACAAGAACTGCAGCGCTCACGCCGGAACACGTGCCGGCCGAATCGAAACCGACCCTCGACGCCTTCACGAAGAACATCGGCTTCACGCCGAACATGATGGCCGCGTTCGCGCAGAGCCCGATCGCGTTCAACGCCTGGGCGACGCTGCTCGGCTCCTTGAGCAAGGCGCTCGACGTGAAGACGCGCGACAGCATCGGCCTCGCGGTCTCGGAAGTCAACGGCTGCAACTACTGCCTGACGGTGCACAGCTTCACGGCCGAACACATGGCCAGGCTTCCGGCCGCCGACATCCTGCTCGCCCGCAAGGGCCACGCGAACGATCCGAAGCGCGACGCCGCCGTCCAGTTCGCGCGCAAGGTCATCGAGACGCGCGGCCACGTCGCCGACACCGACCTGGACGCCGTGCGCGCTGCCGGCTACACGGATGCGAACGCCATGGAAATCGTCGCGCTGGTGGCCATGTACTCGCTGACGAACTTCTTCAACAACGTGTTCGATCCCGAGAAGGATTTCCCCGCCGTCGTGCCGGCCGGTTCGATCTGATCGCCGCGAGTTCGCGCCGCCGTCTGCGCCGACACGCAGAAGGCGGCGCGATGGAACGATTCACCCGGAATGAAACCTAAAAGGAAAAGCAATGCTGCTACCTCGGCAACTGGTGCCTGAACTTCGCGTTCCGACGCTCGATCATGGCGAGTTCGATCTCGCAGACAACGTACACGACCGGTTCACGTTACTCGTCTTTTACCGCGGCCTTCATTGTCCGGTTTGCCTCAAGTACCTGCGCGAACTCGGGTCGCTGCTATCCGAGTACGAGCGTCGCGGCACCAGCGTGATCGCGATCAGTTCCGACACGCCGGAGCGAGCCCGAGACATGGCACGCAAGGTCGGTGCGAGCCATCTCCGGGTCGGACATTCGCTGCCGCTTGCCGTCGCGCGCCAATGGGGCCTCTACATTTCCTCGTCGCGCGGCACATCGTCGATCGGCATCGAAGAGCCGCCCCTCTTCTCGGAACCGGGCGTGTTTCTCGTACGGCCCGATGGCACCCTGTATTACGGCTCGGTCCAGACGATGCCGTTTGCCCGTCCGCTGTTCTCGGAACTGCTTCAGGCGATCGACTTCGCGATCACAAAGGATTACCCGGCACGCGGCGAATTCGACGGCCCGCTATGAAAGGTGACGCTACAATCCCCGCAAGGCTCAAGTCCGGCCGGATTCTGGCATGATGTCGGCCTTTTGAACGGAACAGGCAGTGCGACAAGGAAGGTGTCAATGAAGTCCGTCCCCACTATCTCGACAGCGGATTTGAGCCGGTTGATCGCGGCGCTGGACGTCCAGATCGTCACACTCGCGGAATGTCTGGTCAGTCCGGGATACAACCTCGTCATGGGCGGCCACCCGTGTCCGGGCATTCATTACGTGCTCGAGGGCACAGGGCTCATGTACCTGAGAAACGCGGCGCCAGTAAAAGTCGAGCCCCATACACTCGTCATCGTGCCTCCCGATTGTCCGTTCCGGCTGGAAGTCTTCAAAGGTGACGAGTCGCCTGGCGCAACCGAACCGGTCACCGGAGCCGATCACATGAACATCGTCGATTCGGTGTATCGCTTCACGGCGGGGAATGAAGGGCCGCGAACCGTCCTGATATGCGGCTATTTCAGAACCCTGTACGGCGCGTCGATGGATTTGTTCGAAACCCTGGCGGCACCGATCGTGGAAAAATTCCGTGCTGACGATCGGCTGGACGTCACGCTCAAATGCGCGATGGACGAATTGGTAGCGCAAGAAATCGGCTACGGGGCGATGACCGGCGCGTTGCTGAAACAGGTCATCATCGCCCTGGTGCGCAAGTCGCTGAGTTCGATGAATGTCTGGATCGAACGCTTTGCCATGCTGAGCGACCCGCAAGTCGCACGTGTGTTCGCGGACATGGTGGCCCAGCCGGGCAAGGGGCATACCGTCCATACATTGGCGGAGACCGCGTGCTTGAGCAGGTCGGCGTTCGTGGCCCGGTTTACCAACGCCATCGGACGTTCGCCGATGGCTGTCCTCCGGGAGATGCGCATGCGCCAGGCCGCGGCCGATCTGGCGGCGGGCAATATGTCGATCGATCAGGTCATACGCAACACGGGATATGCCAGCCGCAGCAGCTTTGCCAGGGCGTTCCGGCAGGCTTACGGCATGGACCCATCGGGTTACCGCGAATCCATTCTGCGGAACAAGAACGTGTCGACATCCGGTCGTTGATCCATCAATTCTTCAAACCGCGCAACCACGTGCGGGGACCGCTCTGCAGTACACCCCTGAGCACGCCCGGATTGTCGGTTCCACGCGTCCAGGCGTAGGCTCGGCGTGGCTTTTCACGTATACTTGCCGACCCTGCATCTCGCACCGCAGGTCGACCGGTGGGGCATGGTAAAGTGCACGTCTGCCGACAGCTGCTCGGCCGCCCTGGTATCGAGTGCATCACTCTCCCTACGCCGATCCGTAATCGCCATGCGATCGAGAGCCGCACGAGCCCAAGGAATCCGCAACAAAATCATGAAGTTAGACGACGACATGCCGTTAGATCAACAAGTTACCAAGTCCGGAAAAAGCCAGCACACTCCGATGATGCAGCAGTACCTGAGCATCAAGGCCGACTACCCCACGATGCTCGTCTTCTACCGGATGGGCGACTTCTACGAGCTGTTCTTCGAGGACGCCGAGAAGGCCGCGCGCATCCTGGGCATCACCCTGACGGCGCGCGGCAGCTCGGGCGGGAATCCGATCAAGATGGCGGGCGTGCCCTTCCACTCGCTCGACCCGTACCTCGCCAAGCTCGTCAAGCTGGGCGAGTCGTGCGCGATCTGCGAACAGATCGGCGACCCGGCGCTGAGCAAAGGCCCGGTCGAGCGCAAGGTCGTACGCGTCGTCACGCCGGGTACGCTGACGGATGCCGACCTGCTGCCCGAAAAGGCCGAGCGCCCGCTGCTCGCCGTGTGCACGGTCGCGAACCGCAAGGTGGTCACGACGGGTCTCGCGTGGATGTCGCTCGCCAGCGGGGGACTCCGGCTGATGGAATTCGCGGGCGACGCCCGGGCGGCCGCCGTACGCCTCGTACAGGAACTGGAACGCATCGCGCCGGCCGAGGTACTGCGCGCCGACGGCGGCGCCGACCTGTTCGAAGAATCGCCGGTCGGCCACACCGCGCGCGTGCCGGATTGGCATTTCGACGTCGTGCACGGCCACAAGGCGCTGCTCGACCAATTGGGTGTCGCCACCTTGTCCGGCTTCGGCGCGGACGGTCTCGGCGCCGCGTTCGGCGCGGCCGGCGCGCTGCTGCGCTATGCCCAGGCTACGCAGGGCCGCGGCCTGCAGCACGTGAAGAGTCTCGCGGTCGAATCGGAGAGCGAATTCATCGGCCTCGATGCGTCCACGCGCCGCAACCTCGAGCTGACGGAGACGATCCGCGGCCACGAGTCGCCCACGCTGTTTTCTCTGCTGGACGGCTGCCGCACGGCGATGGGTTCGCGCCTGTTGCGCCACTGGCTGCACCACGCGAAGCGCGACCAGCGCGTGGCCCGCGCGCGCCACGAGGCGATCGAGGCGCTGGCCCAGCGCGAGGCCATGCACGACCTGTCGGCGACTCTGGCACACGTGCCCGACATCGAGCGCATCACGACCCGCATCGCGCTCTTGACGGCGCGTCCGCGCGATCTCGCGAGCCTGCGCGACGGCTTGACCCAACTGCCCGCGCTGCGCGAGCAGGTGGCGCGCTGCTTCATCCCCGGCGACTCGTGCCTGCTGCGCGACATCCACGACGCCATCGCCGTGCCCGAGGCGTGCGCGGACCTATTGCAACGCGCCATCGCGACGGAGCCGGCCGCGATGGTGCGCGACGGCGGCGTGTTCGCGCGCGGCTTCGACGCCGAGCTGGACGAGCTGCGCGCGCTGTCGGAAAACGCGGGCCAGTTCCTCGTCGATCTGGAAGCGCGCGAGCGTGCGCGCACCGGCATCGCCAACCTGCGGGTCGAGTACAACCGCGTGCACGGCTTCTACATCGAAGTCACGAACGGCCAGGCCGACAAAGTGCCGGATGATTACCGCCGCCGCCAGACCCTGAAGAACTGCGAACGCTACATCACGCCCGAACTGAAGGCGTTCGAAGATAAAGCCTTGTCCGCGCAGGACCGCGCGCTGGCGCGCGAAAAACTGCTGTACGAGCTGCTGCTGGCCGACCTCGCGCCGCACATCGTGTGCCTGCAGCGCATCGCGTCCGGCATCGCGCAGCTCGATACGATCACCGCCCTCGCCGCCCACGCCGTGCGCAACAACTGGTGCATGCCGCAGCTGGTCGAGGAGCCCTGCCTCACCATCGTCGAGGGCCGCCACCCGGTCGTCGAGAACCAGATCGAGCGCTTCATCGCCAACGACTGCAGGCTGTCCAACGACCGCCGCCTGCTCCTGATCACGGGCCCGAACATGGGCGGTAAATCGACGTTCATGCGCCAGGTCGCGCTGATCACGCTGCTGGCCTATGTCGGCAGCTACGTGCCGGCGACGAGCGCGACGATCGGTCCCATCGACCGCATCTTCACGCGCATCGGCGCGTCGGACGACCTGGCCAACGGCCGCTCGACGTTCATGGTGGAGATGACGGAATCGGCCACGATCCTGAACGGCGCGACCGAGCACTCGCTCGTGCTGATGGACGAAGTGGGCCGCGGCACGTCGACGTTCGACGGTCTCGCGCTCGCGTGGGCGATCGCGCGCCACCTGATCGAGACGAGCCGCAGCTTTACCCTGTTCGCCACGCACTACTTCGAATTGACGCAGCTGCCGGAACAGCATCCGAGCGCGGTCAACGTGCACCTGTCGGCCGTCGAGCACAAGGACAGCATCGTGTTCCTGCATGCCGTGCAGGACGGCCCGGCGTCGCAGAGCTACGGGCTGCAGGTCGCACAGCTGGCGGGCGTGCCGCCCGGCGTGATCCGCGCCGCGCGCAAGCACCTGGCGCGGCTGGAAGCGCAGGCGCTCGATGCGACGCCGCAGCTCGACCTGTTCGCGCCGGCGCCGTGCGACGAAGGCGACGCCGAAGCCGCGCCCGCACCGGCACCGGCGCACGTGGCGGCCGAGTCGCCCGCGCTGACGCTGCTGGACGCCATCGATCCCGATGCCCTGACCCCGCGCGAAGCGCTCGAACGCTTGTACGAGCTCAAGCGGCTGGCCTCGGCCTGACGATGCCGCGACGCCGCTCGCTTCTCCTGTTCGTCCTCGCCTGCGCGCTGGCGGGCGGCGCGCGCGCGGACGCCCGCGACGATGACGCGCACCGTTTCGCCATCATCGGCCACGGTTTTACCGATGGCGGCGAAAAACGCCTCAAGCAGGCGCTCGCCGACAACGACGACAAGGACGTCGCCTTCCTGGTCGTCACCGGCATCAAGGGTGCGAACGAGCCGTGCACGGACAAGCTGTACCAGAAGCGGCGCGAGCTGATCGACGATGCGCGCCGGCCCGTCATCGTGCTGCCGGCCGGCAGCGACTGGACGGAATGCCGCAACAGTGCCGGCCGGACGAATGCGATTGAGCGCATGAACCGCATCCGCGAACTGTTCTACGGCGAGCCGTCCACGCTGGGCGCGCGCAAGCTGCCGCTGACGCGCCTGTCGATGAGCCCGCGCTTTCGCAGCTATGCGGAAAATGCGCACTGGTCGGTCGGCAAGGTGCTGTATGCGACCGTCAACATGCCGGCCAATAACAACCACTACCTGAACGAAGCGGGCCGCAACAGCGAGTACGAGGACCGGCTCGTCGCGAACCGCTTCTGGCTGCACCGGCTGTTCGCCATCGCCAGGCGCGACAAGCTGGAAGCGATCGTGCTGTTTTCCGAAGGCGACGTGAAGGCGTTGTCGCAGCCGACGGGCCTGCGCGCCCTGCTGCGCGGCGCCGTGCCGGACAACGACGGCTTCGCGGAGCCGCGCCGGCTGATCCTGTCGCTGGCGCAAAAATTCCGGGGCAAGGTGCTGCTCGTCGACGGTACGCGCATGCGTGCAAGACCCGTCATCGAATGGCGCGGCAATGTCGGCCATCTGGCGGCCGGCGCGGATGCATTGGAGGTGGTGGTGAATCCGGAGACGAAGACCCTGTTCAGGGTCGATCCCCGCAAGGTCGAGACGGCGAACGGCGCAAGGAAGGACTGACGACCCGGCCGCAGCCGGGTCGACGCGCACCGCGTGCGTGGGTAATTATTGCAGCGGCTGGCTACGGAAGTGGTCGCCTTCTTCGCTGTCGTCGATCTCGCCGTGACCGTGGTCATGGCCGTGGGCGCCGTGCACGTGGCCGTGCGCGATCTCTTCCGGCGTGGCGGCACGCACGTCGATCACGGACAGGTCGAAGCGCAGGGCCATGCCGGCCAGCGGGTGATTGCCGTCCAGCACGACTTTGTCGTCGGCGACTTCGGTGACGGTGAAGATGACCGGCTCTTCGTCGCTGCCCTCGGCCATGCCTTCGAACTGCATGCCGACTTCGATCGGTTCCGGCAGGCGGTTGCGGTCCTCGACCTTCACCAGGTTCGGATCGTAGTCGCCGAACGCGTCTTCCGGCTCGATCTGGATGGTCGACGTGTAACCCACGTCCTTGCCGTCCAGCTCTTCCTCGATCTTCGGCAGCGTGTTCTCGTAGCCACCGTGCAGGTAGACCATCGGCTGGGCGCCGTCTTCGATCAGGTTGTTCTGAGCGTCGGACAGTTTATAGTTGACCGACACAACCGTGTTCTGGGCAATCTTCATTGCACTTCCTTTCGTGGGTAAGGTTGCGATTATAACCCTACCACCGCTTTGCCCCGGCCGGCGCTGGTTATAATGGGATATGCAAAAATTACAGCTCCTCGGCAATATCACGCCCGCCCAGTTCCTCCGCGATTACTGGCACAAGAAACCCCTGCTCATCCGTCAGGCCATCCCCGATTTCAAACCGCTGCTCAAGATCGACAAGCTGGCCGAGCTGGCCAAACTGAACCACGTCGAATCGCGCCTCGTGACGCTCACCGACGGCAAGTGGGACATGCAGCACGGCCCGCTGGCCGAACTGCCGTCCAAGGCTCAGCGCGAATGGACCATGCTCGTGCAGGGCGTCAACCTGCACGAGCCGAAGGCCGATGCCCTGCTGCGCCAGTTCCGTTTCGTGCCGGACGCACGCCTGGACGACCTGATGGTCAGCTATGCGACGGACGGCGGCGGCGTCGGTCCGCATTTCGATTCCTATGACGTATTCCTGCTGCAGGCGCAGGGCAAGCGCCGCTGGCGCATCGGCGCGCAGCAGGACCTGACGCTGGTCGAGGGCCTGCCGCTGAAGATCCTCGCCAACTTCGAGCCGGAAGAAGAATTCGTGCTGGAGCCGGGCGACATGCTGTACCTGCCTCCGCACTACGCGCACGACGGCGTCGCCGAGGGCGAATGCATGACGTATTCGATCGGCTTCCGCTCGCCGTCGTTCCAGGAACTGGGCGAAGCCTTCCTGCAGTTCATGGCCGACTCCATCGACCTGCCGGGCCGCTATGCCGACCCGGGCCTGCAGCCCGCGAAGAACCCGGCCGAGATCCCGCGCGACATGCTGGCCACCGTCACCGAAGAACTGAACAAGGTGCGCTGGGACGAGGAAGACGTCACGATCTTCATGGGCGAATACCTGTCCGAGCCGAAGCACAACGTGTTCTTCACCCCGGTCGCGAAGCCGCTGACGGTGGGCCGCTTCATGGAACAGGCGGCGAAAAAGGGCCTGAAACTGTCGCCCAAGACGTTGATGCTCTACCGCGGCAAGCACGTGTTCATCAACGGCGAATCGTTCGCCGTCGGGCGCGCGGACAAGGTCGTGCTGGACGTGCTCGCCAACGAGCGGGCCCTGGCGGGCAGTCTGCTCGACCAGGCGTCGGACGACGTGCTGGAAGCGCTGTACACCTGGTACCAGGACGGCTGGATCGAGCTCGGCTGACATGAACGCGCCCTTCGACACCCGCGCCGCGTTCCAGCAGCAGCTGGACGAGGTATGGGCACGGGCACGGGTGACGCTCGTCATGTTCGATCCGGACTTTACGTTGTTCCGGCTGGCCGCGCCGGACGTGGACGCGGTCCTGCGCCGCTTCCTGCACGGCGGCGGCCGGCTGCGCCTGGCGCTGCACGATCCCGCGCACCTGGAGCGGGAGGCGCCCAGGTTCCTGCGCCTGCTGCGCGATCATGCGCACGGCATCGAGTGCCGGCGCACGCCGCGGGCGCTGCGCGCGCTCACGGATTCGTTCTGCATCGCGGACGACCTGCACATCGTGCGGCGCTTTCACAGCGATCACCTGCGCGGTGAGGCGGTCTTTGACGCACCGCAACAAACCGAGCTGTCGCGCCTGCGTTTTGACGCCATTTGGGCAGAATCACAAGCTGGTATGCAGGCCAGTGTTTCCGGTCTGTAAATACTTGTTTTGGCTTGGTTTTCTCTATGAGAACTAGCGCACGGACAGGATGTATCCTGTTGCCTGAAGATGAACCTTGCCCGATCTGGCAACTGTTACGTCTTGACACGACTTTTCTATTGCGATTCAGTAAATTTGGCTATAATATCGGGTTAGGAAGGTTCCGTTGTCTGTAGGCACTTTTTCCAAAGTATACAAACAAGAGAATTCCTGACGAGCGATAATTACCGGTAATTATTCATCGCACCACCCTTTTGAATTAATTAAGGAAAAACCATGAAAAAATCTCTGCTGATCGTTTCCCTGCTGGCTGTTGCTCTGGCTGCTTGCTCGAAGAAAGAAGAAACCACCGTGACCCCGGCGGCTCCGGCTGCTGAGACCACCGCTCCGGCTGCTGCTCCGGCCGCTCCGGCTGCTGACGCTGCCGCTACCCCGGCTGCTCCGGCCGCTGCTGACGCTGCTGCTTCGGCCGCTTCGGCTGCTGCTTCGGCTGCTTCGGCTGCTGCTGACGCCGCTTCGGCTGCTGCTGCTCCGGCTGCTTCGAAGTAATTCGAATCGCGCTAAAGAAACCGGCCTGCGGGCCGGTTTTTTTACGTCCATTGCTTTTACATAGAATTGGACCGATAAAAAAACCGGCCACGCGGGCCGGTTTTTCATGCAGGCAAACCCAGATTATTTCAGCTCGTCCGCCAGCAGCTTGAGGATCTTGGCGCCGGTCGGCGACGTTTCCGGCTTGCCGTCGTTCGTCTGCACGGTCACGTCGGTCGAGGTCGCGCCCTGTGCCGTCGACACGATCACGCGGTATTTCTGCGCTTCCTTGTTCTTGTCTTCGCTACCGAACAGCTTGCTGAAGAAACCTTCCTTCTTGACCGCGTCCGGATCGACGTAGCGCACGAAATAAATGCCCTGCACACGGTCGCGGTCTTCCACCGTGAAGCCGACGCGGTCCAGCGCCAGGCCCACGCGGCGCCATGCGCGGTCGAAGCCTTCGTCGACGACGACCTTGCTGCCTTCCAGCTTGGCGTGCTGCGGTTCCAGCGGCGCGTTCGTCACGAACGCGGTCGCTTCCTTGACCTTGGTGCCGGTCAGCTGGGCCATCAGGCGGCCCAGGAATTCCGCTTCCAGTTCCGGATCGTTCGGACGCGCGGTCCAGGTGGCCTGCTCCTTCTGCGGACCGGTCAGCACTTCTTCCGCGCCGCGGTGGCTGATGTAGATCTCGGTCGAACCGTCCGGACGGCGCTCCAGGCGGGTGCGGAACTTGTCGCGCTCGCCGGTCGAATACGCAGAATCGAAGACCTTGCCGATGGTGCGGCGGATGAAGTCCTGCGGGATCTTGGCGCGGTTCTCGGCCCAGTTCGTTTCCATGATGCCGGTCTGCGGCGACTCGGTCTCGACGGTGAAGCCCGAGTTATGCCAGAACTCCAGCAGTTGCGGCCACAGTTGTTCCGGCGTCTCCTTGATCACGAGCCAGCGCTGGTTGCCGTTGCGCTCGATGCGGATGGTGTCGGTGGGCACCTGGCCGATCTGTTCGCCGGACGCGGCCGCGATGGCCGGTGCGGCGCCGCGCTGCTGCTGGAAGCCGGACGCGGTGGCGATGCCTTTGCCATCCGGCACGGCGTAGCGGTTGTCCTTCTGCAGCTGGGTCAGGTCGGGCGGAATGTCCAGCGGTGCCGCTTTCTTGGAAGCCTTGTAGTCCACCTTGTCCGATTCGAACACGGTCGTGCACGCGGCCAGGCTCAACGCGATGGCGGTCAGGGCCACGGTGCGGGCTGCGGTGGAAGTCATCATCTTGCGATTCGTCATATCGTTAAAGCTGGTAATCAAAGGACGCCGGAAGCGCGCAGCGCGGTGCGGACGGTGTCGTGGTATTGCGCGGACAGCGGGGCCAGCGGCAGGCGCAGGCCGGCCGGCATCTTGCCCATCTCGGCCAGCGCCCATTTCACCGGCACCGGGTTCGGCTCGACGAACAGCTTGCTGTGCAGTTCGAGGACGCTGTTGTTGATTTCGATGGCGCGGGCGGCCTCGCCGTTCAGCGCGGCCTTGCACATCTCGGCCATCGCGCGCGGCGCCACGTTCGCGGTCACGGAGATGTTGCCGGCGCCGCCGCACAGCATCAGCGCCAGTGCGCTCGCGTCGTCGCCCGAGAACACGCCGAACGACTTGCCCTTGCCGGCAAACGAACGGTCGATGTCGCGCAGCAGCTCGATGCCGCGGGCCAGGTTGCCGGTCGCGTCCTTGATGCCGATGATGTTGTCGATGGCGGCCAGGCGCAGCACGGTCTCGTTGCTCATGTCGGCCACGGTCCGGCCCGGCACGTTGTACAGGATCACCGGCAGGTCGGTCGATTCGGCGATCGCCTTGAAGTGGCGATACATGCCTTCCTGCGACGGACGGTTGTAGTACGGGACGACTTGCAGCGACGCGTCCGCGCCGACTTCCTTGGCGTGACGGGTCAGCGCGATCGCTTCGACCGTCGAATTGCCGCCCGTGCCGGCGATGACCGGAATGCGGCCGGCGATGTGGTCGACGGTCAGCTTGATCAGTTCGCAGTGTTCGTCCGGGCTCACGGTGGCCGACTCGCCGGTCGTGCCGACGATGCAGATTGCGTCCGTACCTTCCGCCACATGCCAGTCGAGGAGTCGGCGCAGGCTGTCCCTGTCCAGGCTTCCATCCTCGAACATCGGTGTGACGATTGCTACTATGCTGCCCTTAATCATAATCAGTGGACCGTGCCGTTAATAAATAAATGTCGATTGTAGCGGATAGCCTGGCGTTATGGTTCATTCCACACCATATAAATGGCATGGTTACAGGTTGGTTACATATCGAGCCTGACTGCTCCCGGATCGACCTCCCGCCCCGCCGCGCACAGCCTTTGCACGCGCGCCGGACGGGGCGTCTCGATGATCCCGTCCTCGTAGGCGAGGACCTTCAAACCATGGCGTGCGGCGACGTCCAGCAGTTCGCCGGGCGCCAGCAGGAACGCCGGGTTGGATGGTTTGCCGAAGCGTTCGTTCCCGAGCGCGAAGGTTTCGTAGACGAGGATCCCGTTCGGCGCCAGCGCGCCCGCGAGATGCGCGAACAGCGGCCGGTGCAGGTAGTTCGTGACGACGATGCCGGCAAAACGTCCCGGCGCGAACGGCCATGCGCCGCCCTCCGCTTCGAGGTCGTGCTGCAGGGTCGTGATGCCGGGACCGGCCGCCTGCGCGAGCGATGCGGCGTCGCGGTCGACCGCGAGCACGGGATGGCCGAGCGCCGCCAGCAGGCGCGCATGACGGCCGCCGCCGCACGCGAGATCGAGCGTCTCGCCCGGCGGGATCGCCGGCGCAAAGCGCGCGACCCAGGCGGATGGACGGTCCGTCACGAGTAGGACAGTCCCATGACTTCGCGCACGTCGCGCATCGTTTCCTGCGCCAGCTTGCGCGCCTTCTCGCAACCGTCGGCGACGATGGCGCGCACGAGCGACGGGTCGTCGACGTACTGCTGCGCGCGCTCGTGCATCGGCTCCTGCTCGGCCAGCACGGCTTCCACGACGGGCTGCTTGCACTCGAGGCAGCCGATGCCGGCGCTCGTGCAGCCCTTCATCACCCAATCCTTCGTGTTCGCGTCGGAATAGACTTCGTGCAGCTGCCACACCGGGCATTTGAGCGGATCGCCCGCGTCGCTGCGGCGCACGCGCGCGGGATCGGTCGGCATCGTGCGGATTTTCTTCGTGACGGATTCGGGATCTTCGCGCAGCGAGATCGAATTGCCGTAGCTCTTGGACATCTTGCGGCCATCGAGGCCCGGCAGGCGCGATGCTGCCGTCAGCTTCACTTGCGGCTCGACGAGGATGATCTTGCGGCTGCCTTCCAGGTAGCCGAACAGGCGCTCGCGGTCGATGTTCGACAGGCTGCCCGCCTCGTCCAGCATGGCCTGCGCCTGTTCCAGCGCGGCAGCAATGCCGTCCTGCTGGTACGCGGTGCGCAGTTCCGCATACAGCTTGGCGCGCTTGCTGCCCAGCTTTTTCACGGCGTCCAGCGCTTTCTGTTCGAAGCCCGGTTCCTTGCCGTACAGGTGATTGAAGCGCCGCGCGATCTCTCGCATCATCTCGATGTGCGGCACCTGGTCCTCGCCCACGGGCACCTGCGTGGCGCGGTAGATCAGCACGTCGGCCGCCTGCAGCAGCGGGTAGCCGAGGAAGCCGTACGTCGCGAGGTCGCGGTTGGCCAGGTTCTCGATCTGGTCCTTGTACGTCGGCACGCGCTCGAGCCAGCCGAGCGGCGTGGCCATCGACAGCAGCAGATGCAGTTCCGCGTGCTCCGGCACCCTCGACTGGATGAAGATCGTGGCCTGGGCCGGGTCGATGCCGGCCGCCAGCCAGTCGATGACCATGTCCCACGTGCTTTTCTCGATGATCGCCGGGTCGTCGTAATGCGTGGTCAGCGCGTGCCAGTCGGCGACGAAGAACAGGCAAGGCAGTTCGGACTGCATGCGGATCCAGTTCTTCAGGGCCCCATGGTAGTGGCCAAGGTGCATCAGCCCGGTCGGGCGCATGCCGGAAACGACACGGTCGGGAAACATAGCGGTATCAGGTCAGGAGAAAATTCAGGGGATAGACGATCAGGTGCAGCAGCAGGTTCGCGATCACGCCGACCCAGAACAGCCAGTAGCCGATCACCTTCAGGAAGATCAGCGCGAGCAGGATGATGAAGCCGTACGGCTCCAGGCGCGCGAACTGGAATGCGGCCTTGTGCGGCAGGATGGAAAACAGCACGCGGCCGCCATCCATCGACGGGATCGGCAGCAGGTTGAACGCCATCAGCCACAGATTCGTCTGCACACCCGCCTCGGCCACGAGGTGCGGGAACGACTCCTGCACCCCGAAGTAGTCGAGGAAGATGCTCAGCAGGAGCCAGATCAGCGCCATCAGGAAGTTTGCGCCCGGACCGGACAGCGCGACCCACGCCATGTCGCGCTTCGGGTTGCGCATCTGGCCGTAGTTGATCGGCAGCGGTTTCGCGTAGCCGAACACGAAGTGCACCGTCAGGTACATCACCACCGGAATGACGATGGTGCCGATCGGATCGATGTGGGCAAGCGGATTGAAAGTGGTACGCCCGGCGGCGTGTGCGGTGTTGTCTCCGAAGCGTTTCGCGACGAACGCCTGGGCGGCGTCGTGCATCGTCAGCGCAAAGAGGACAGGCAGTGCATACACTGCCAGATTGCGTATGAGTTCATCCATAACCTGCGATTCTATCAGAGCGCGCGGCGCGGCGGCCCCGGCCTACAGGCCGAACGCGGCCGGATCGCCCCGGCCTTCGCGTACGAGTTCGGCGTCGGGCCCCGTGAGGTCGATGATCGTGGTGGGTTCGAGCGTGCCGGCGCCGCCGTCGATCACGAGCTCGATCTGCCTGTCGAGACGCTCGCGCACCTCGTCCGGATCGGACAGCATGTTGTCGTCGCCCGGCAGTTGCAAGGTCGTGCCGATCAAGGGTTCGCCCAGTTCTGCCAACAGCGCCAGCAGGATCGCGTTTTCCGGCACGCGGATGCCGATCGTCTTGCGCGACGGGTGCGACAGCCTGCGCGGCACTTCCTTCGTCGCTTCCAGGATCACCGTGTACGGCCCCGGCGTGACGGCTTTCAGTTGCCGGTACTGGCGGTTGTCGACGCGCGCATACGTGGCGATCTCGGACAGGTCGCGCACGAGCAGCGTCAGGTGGTGCTTCTCGTCGACGCCGCGGATGCGCCGCAGCTTTTCCACGGCCGCCTTGTCGTCGAGGCGGCATACGAGGGCGTACGCGGAATCGGTCGGCGCGGCGACGATGCCGCCGCCCTGGATGATCTGCGCGGCCTGGCGGATCAGGCGCGCCTGCGGATTCTGGGGATGGACTTCGAAATATTGGGTCATCGCGCGAACCCCGACTGGCGCAGCGCCTGGAGGGCCGCGATGCGTTCTTCCATCGGCGGGTGCGACGCGAACAACGCGCCCCAGCCGCTGCCGTGGCCGGAAATGCCCGACGCCGCCATCGATTGCGGCAGCGCGCCCGGGTGCATGCCGGACAGGCGCGCGAGCGCATGCTGCATCGGCAGCGGGCTGCCCAGCAGCTGGGCCGAACCGGCGTCCGCGCGGAATTCGCGCTGGCGCGAGAACCACGCGACGATGATCGACGCGACGATGCCGAACAGGATCTCGCACACGAACACGGTGATCGCATAGCCGAAGCCCGGCCCGCGCGCGTCGTTCCCGCGGCGGAACACGACGTTGTCGACGAAGAAGCCGACGACGCGCGCGAGGAACACGACGAACGTGTTCACCACGCCCTGGATCAGGGTGAGCGTGACCATGTCGCCGTTGGCCACGTGCGCGATCTCGTGGCCCAGCACGGCCTCGACTTCCTCGCGGTTCATGTTGGCGAGCAGGCCCGTCGACACGGCCACCAGCGCGGAATTTTTGAAAGCGCCCGTCGCGAACGCATTCGGCTCGCCCTCGTACACGGCCACTTCCGGCATCGCGATGCCCGCGCGCTGCGCGAGGTTGCCCACGGTGCCGAGCAGCCATGCTTCGGTGGCGTTGCCCGGCTGTTCGATGACGCGCGCGCCGGTGGACATCTTCGCCATCGGCTTGCTCATCAACAGGGAAATGATGGAACCCGTGAAGCCCACGACGAGCGAAAACACGAGCAGCGCCCCGACGTTGATGCCCTGCCCGCCGACCGGACGCCCGACGCCGAGGACGTTCAGCACGATCGACAGCACGAGCACGACGGCGAGGTTGGTGGCGAGGAACAGCAGTATGCGCTTCATCTGGGGAGCCTCAGGATGGGTTCAATATCAGTCCGACAAGATAAGGGCTGGATGTTGAAATTTCAAGCCCGGCACGTCGTTCCCGCGGAAGCGGGAACCCATACTGAGTTACCGAAATCGATCAATTTGCGGACCACTAGCGATCGCGACGTCGGACGTTCAGCATGGATCCCCGCCTTCGCGGGGACGACGGTGTGCTTAGAACCAGTCATGCCAAACCGGCGTCACCCCACTCGGCAGCGGCGGCAACTGGTCGAACTCGACGCGCGACTCCCCCGGCGCGTGGAAATCCGTCCCGCGCGATGCGAGGAAACCGTAGCGGCGCGCCACCTCGGCATACGTCGCGTACTGGTCCGGCGTATGGCTGCCCGTGACGACCTCGATGGCATTGCCGCCCAGCTGCTTGAATTCGTCGAACAGCGCGCCCTCGGCCGTCGCGTCGAAGCGGTAGCGGCCCGGATGCGCGATCACGGGGACGCCGCCCGCCGCGCGGATCCAGCCCATCGCATCGGCCAGCGTCGCCCAGCGGTGCGGCACGTAGCCCGGCTTGCCTTCCGTGAGATAGCGGCGGAACACCTCCGACGTGTTGGAACACTTGCCGAGCTCGCACAGGTAGCGCGCGAAGTGCGTGCGCGACAGCAGATCCGGATTGCCGACGTATTTCAGCGCGCCTTCGTAGGCGTTCGGGATGCCAGCCTGGTCGAGCTGCGCGGCGATCTCGCGCCCGCGCGCGTCGCGCCCGTTGCGCGTGGCGGCCAGGCCCTGCACGAGGGTCGCATTGTCTTCGTCGACCTGCAGGCCGACGAGGTGGACGGTCTCGCCGGCCCACGTCACGGAAATCTCCACGCCCGGCACGAAGCGCATGCCCAGTTCCTCGGCCTTCGCGCGTGCGACCTTGATACCCCCGATTTCGTCATGGTCCGTCAGCGCCCATGCATCGACACCACCCTTGCGGGCATACGCGGCCACGGCGGCGGGTGCGAGCACGCCGTCGGAGACGTTGGAGTGGCAGTGGAGATCGACTTTCATGGGCAGCATCCGGACAGGGTATCGTTTCGAAATACCATTGTACGCAATGTCAGCCCGCGAGGAACGCCTCGATCATGCGCGCCAGCACTTCGGGTTGATCGTGGTGCAGCATGTGCCCCGCATCCGGCATCATGCGCGGCGTGACCTTGGCCAGCTGCGCGAGCCGGCGGTCGACTTCGTGGCGCGCCTCTTCCTTCGGGCCCATCCAGCGCCACATGTCCGTGTGCTCGGCCTCGACCCACAGCACGGGCGCCGTGATGCGGCGCCAGCACGCGAGCACCTCTTCCACCTGGTACAGCAGCGGCCCCGGCATCTTGTGCGCCGGGTCGCCCAGGATTTCCCACTCGCCCTGCGCATTCTGCGCGGCCCAGTGCCGGGCGAGGAAGGCGGCGCGGTCGGCCGGCAGGCGCGGGTTCGTCTTGCGCAGGCGCGTCGCGACCTCATCCAGGCTGGCGTAGCCGCGCATGGCGGGCGGGACCTTCACTTCGTCGAGCCACTTGGCGTAGCGGCCCGGCGCCTGGTCGGGGCGCGTGGCGGGCAGCCCGAAGCCTTCCAGGTTGATCAGCTTCGCGATGCGTTCCGGCCGCACGCCCGCATACACGCTCACGATGTTGCCGCCCATGCTGTGGCCCAGCAGGTTCACGGGTTCGCCGGGCGAATAATGGTCGAGGATCGCTTCCAGGTCGGCGAAGTAGTCGGGGAACCAGTACGTGTCGTTGCCGGAGCGCCCGGTCAGGCCGAAGCCGCGCCAGTCGTGGGCGATCACGTGCCAGTCGCCCTGCAACGCGTCGACGACGAACTGGAACGAGGCCGACATGTCCATCCAGCCATGCGCCATGAACAGCTTGGGCGCGCCCTCGCGGCCCCAGTGACGGACGTGGGTGCGCAGGCCGCGGATAGTGAGGAATTCGGAGCGGGACGGTGTCATGGCGGTTCCTGTTTGCGAGTTAAATTAGTACGACCGTTCGCATTATAAGCACGAAGCTTGTAATCCTGCAGGCCAGCCCCATCTGGGCCCCTTACGAGCGTGAAGGCGTAAAATACGGGCATCTCAACCTTCCGCGAGCACTCCATGGCGATTTACCAGCTGGGCGAAGATGCGCCCGAGATCGATCCGTCGGCCTATATCGCCGATTCGGCCACCTTGATCGGCAAAGTGACGGTCGCGGCGGATGCCTCGGTGTGGTCCGGCGTGACGATCCGCGGCGACAACGAGCGCATCACGATCGGCACCGGCAGCAATGTCCAGGAAGGCACGGTGATGCACACGGACATGGGCTTTCCGCTCGTGCTCGGCAAGAACGTCACCGTCGGCCACCAGGCGATGCTGCATGGCTGCACCGTCGGCGACGGCGCGCTGATCGGCATCCAGGCCGTGGTGCTGAACGGCGCGAAGATCGGCAAGGGCTGCCTCGTGGGAGCCGGCGCCGTGGTCACCGAAGGCAAGGAGTTCCCGGACGGTTCGCTGATCCTGGGCGCCCCGGCCAAGGTGGTGCGCACGCTCACGGAAGACGACCTGCTCCGCCTGCAGGGCAATGCCGCCAGCTATGTCGAGCGCGGCAAACGCTTCAAGGCGGAGCTCAAGAAAATCGGATAAAGAATGACGACTGATACCAGCAAGGACACCCTCCAGAAATTCATCTTCGACAACGCAGCCGTCCGCGGCGAGCTCGTCGAGATCTCCAACGCGTGGCGCGAGATCCAGTCGCGCCACGTCTACCCGAAGGCGGTGCGCGCCTTGCTGGGCGAAATGGTCGCCGCGGCGGCGCTGCTGTCCGCCAACCTCAAGTTCAACGGCTCGATCGTCATGCAGATCCATGGCGACGGCCTGGTGAAACTGCTCGTCGTCGAGTGCGACGCGAACCTGCGCATGCGCGCCACCGCCAAGCTGCGCGAAGGCGCGGACGTGCCGGACGACGCGTCCGTCGCGCAATTGCTGAACCAGCATGGCCATGGCCGCTTCGTGATCACGCTCGACCCGCAGGACAAGGTCCCGGGCCAGCAGCCGTACCAGGGCGTCGTGCCGCTCGTCGGCGAGGACATCGCGACCGTCATCGAGAACTACATGCTGCGCTCGGAACAGATGGACACCAAGCTGTGGCTGGCGGCCGACGAGAACGTCGCGCGCGGCCTGCTGCTGCAAAAGCTGCCGCGCAATTCCAACGTCGAAGGCCAGGTCAAGCAGGCCAGCGAGGAAGAAGACCTCGAGACGTGGACCCGCGCCGTCATGCTGGGCCAGACCTTGAAGCAGGAAGAGCTGCTCACGACCGACGTGGAAACGCTGCTCCGGCGCCTGTTCTGGGAAGAGACGATCCGCGTGTTCGACCCGCTGCATCCGGTCTTCCACTGCACCTGCTCGCGCGAAAAAGTGGGCAACATGCTCAGGATGCTGGGCAAGGAAGAAGTCGAGTCCGCCCTGCACGACCTGGGCGAACTGGGCATCAACTGCGACTTCTGCGGCAAGCACTACGGCTTCGATGCCGTCGACTGCGCGCAATTGTTCGCCAGTGACACGACGGCCGACGCCGTGGCACCTGCTTCCAGCATCAAGCACTGATCGAACAAGGGGGCGTCATTGACGTCCCCTATCATTTTGATTGGTAATATAAACTGCGGCTATTGGTGGTTCCTGCTAAGCTGTCATCAATGACAAACGACAGGAGAACACCATGAGCAACATCAATATCGGCATCAGCACCGAAGACCGCGCCAACATCGCCAACGCCCTGTCGCGCGTGCTGGCGGACAGCTATATGCTGTACCTGAAGACCCACAACTTCCACTGGAACGTGACGGGTCCGATGTTCCAGACGCTGCACATCATGTTCATGGAACAATACACGGAACTGTGGAACGCGCTGGACAACATCGCCGAACGCATCCGCGCCCTCGGTCATTTCGCGCCGGGCACCTATGCCCGCTTCGTGGAACTGTCGTCGATCAAGGAAGAAGCCGGCGTGCCGAACGCGCAGGAAATGATCCGCCAGCTGGTCGACGGCCAGGAAGCGCTGATCCGCACCGTGCGCGAGGCGTTCAAGATCGCCGACGAGGCCAATGACCAGCCGAGCGCCGGCATGCTGAGTGACCGCATGGAGATCCACGAAAAGAATGCGTGGATGCTGCGTTCCTTCCTCGAGAACGGCCAGTCGGCCTGATCCCGCCTTTTCTGCCGCAGACGGCCCCTGATCAGGGGCCGATGCGGCATCCTCTTTATTGCCGGTCGGAAGTTAACCGGCAACCCTGTCGGAATTCCCTGATTCCGGATGACCGGCCGGTTCAAATTGCGCTGCATCAATTGGTTTAAATCAACGACGCGTTTCAATGGCCTCCAGTGTACGAACTCGTGCACTTGAGACCGGGAATGTGTCGCTTTTTCGCGTCCCGTTTTGCAAACTTTTGGAGAACCGGATGAAATCAGTACGTAGCAATGATGCAGCCACCAACGCCAACACAGCCACAGCCCAGGGCGCACCCCGTAAAGTGGTCGCCCGCTACCCCATCGCCACGATCGGTTCGCGCACCCGCCGCGGTGGCGAAGTCGTGCTCGCATCGCAGGGCGAGCCCGCGGACGATTTCCGCATCGCCTGCGTCGGCGACCGGGTTCGCTACCCGGACGGCAGCGAGAGCGTGATCGTGTCCGGCGCCGGACATGCGTCGACGTATGCGAACCGGCCGATCGCCCTCGTGGGCAGCCATATCGCGAACGGCGACCGCATCGTCGCGCGTGCGCAGAGCCTCGGCGAGATCGTCGTCGTGGAAGGAGAACCGATTCCCGGCCTGCTGGAGCCGGGTTATGCGCCGCCGGGCGCCGTCGGGGCCGGCGCCTGACAGGGGCGCGGCCGCCGGCGTGCGCGGCTGCAATCAGTGGCGGCAGCGAACGCCGGCGGGCGCGAGAAGCTTGATCAATTGGGTGCGCCGTCGGCCGGACGGTGCAAATCGATGACCTTCATGATGGCCAGCAGGCTATCGAGGCCCATCTCGCCGCGGTTCATCGCCGCGGCGAGCAGGTCGCGCGGCAGGCCGGCCGCGGCGGCCAGGTGCGTGAGGCCCGCGGAGCGCGCGACCAACTTCAGCGCCTCCGTCATGGTGTCGGGATCGCCGGCATCGAACGCGGCGGCGAGGTAGCCCGCGACGGCCTCGAGCGTGTCGAGCGCCGGCGGGGACGATTCCGTGGGGGTCATGGCGCGCCCTTCTTGACCTTCGGCGGCGGTGGCGGCGGCGGTTCCGTCATCATGACGGCCGGCTTCTCGTCCTTGCGCAATACCTGCACGAAGATCTCGTTCGACTTGATCATGCCCAGGTCGTAGCGCGCGCGTTCCTCGACGGCGCCGAGGCCGTCCTTCAGGTCGCGCACTTCCGATTCCAGCTTGGCGTTGCGGGCTTTCAGCTGCTCGGTCTTGGCGCGGCTCGCGGCCACCTGGGATTCCAGGTCGGCCACGGTAAGCCAGCCGCCCTTCCCCAGCCACAGGGGATACTGGATCAGCAGCAGCAGGGCTGCCAGGGCAAGGGTGATGAGGCGCATGGATGAATACGGCTGGCGGGGTGTCGACACGAGCCCGGCGAACGAACCCGTGTCCATACTACTCGATTACTTCAGGTTGTAGAAAGCGTCGCGGCCCGGGTAGCTGGCGATGTCGCCCAGGTCTTCCTCGATGCGCAGCAGCTGGTTGTACTTCGCCATGCGGTCCGAACGCGACAGCGAGCCCGTCTTGATCTGCAGGGCGTTCATGCCGACGGCGATGTCGGCGATGGTCGAGTCCTCGGTCTCGCCCGAACGGTGCGAGATCACGGCCGTGTAGCCGGCGCGCTTGGCCATCTCGATGGCGGCGAAGGTTTCGGTCAGGGTGCCGATCTGGTTGATCTTGATCAGGATCGAGTTGGCGATGCCCTTCTGGATGCCTTCTTTCAGGATCTTGGTGTTGGTGACGAACAGGTCGTCGCCCACCAGTTGCACCTTCTTGCCCAGGGCGGCGGTCAGCGTTGCCCAGCCTTCCCAGTCGCCTTCGGCCATCGCGTCCTCGATCGAGACGATCGGGTACTTGTCGCACCAGGTGGCCAGCATGTTGGTGAAGTCCTGGGCCGTCAGCTGCAGGCCGCCTTCGCCTTCCAGCACGTACTTGCCGTCCTTGTAGAACTCGCTGGCGGCGCAGTCCAGGCCGATGGCGATGTCCTGGCCGGCCACGTAGCCTGCCTGCTCGATCGCTTGCATGATCAGCTTGATGGCTTCTTCATGGTTCGCGACGGACGGGGCGAAACCGCCTTCGTCGCCGACGGCCGTGTTCAGGCCCTTGCTGTGCAGGATTTTCTTCAGGGTGTGGAACACCTCGGCGCCGTAGCGCACGGCTTCCTTGAACGACGGGGCGCCGACCGGGATGATCATGAATTCCTGGATGTCCAGGTTGTTGTCGGCGTGCGCGCCGCCGTTGATGACGTTCATCATCGGCACCGGCATCTGCATCGCGCCCGAACCGCCGAAGTAGCGGTACAGCGGCAGGCCGGATTCTTCGGCGGCGGCCTTGGCGACGGCCATGGAGACGGCCAGCATCGCGTTCGCGCCCAGGCGGCTCTTGTTCTCGGTGCCGTCCAGGTCGATCAGGGTGCGGTCCAGGAATGCCTGTTCGTTGGCGTCCAGGCCCATGATGGCTTCGCTGATCTCGGTGTTGATGTTCTCGCAGGCCTGCAGCACGCCCTTGCCGAAGTAACGCTTCGGATCGCCGTCGCGCAGCTCGATGGCTTCGCGCGAACCGGTCGAGGCGCCCGACGGGACGGCGGCGCGACCCATCACGCCGGATTCCAGCAGCACATCGCACTCGACGGTCGGATTGCCGCGCGAGTCGATGATTTCGCGGCCGATGATATCAACGATAGCACTCATGGTTCTTTAATCTCCAGAAAGTAAGAATCGATACAGTCGCGCCAAGCCGCACGGCGCGCTTTATTGAGCCCGTCATTCCCGCCTGGGCGGGAATCCATGCCGAGCCACTTCGATACGCTCGGCATGGGTCCCCGCGTTCGCGGGGACGACGTCGTTACGCTTACGGAACGACGTGGTACGCCACGTTCCTGCTATTGAAAGTCCGATTCGATAAAGCCGGCCTTCTTGACGATACGGTCGATATCGACCAGTGTGGTCAGCAAATCCTTCATGCGGGCGAGCGGCACGGCATTCGGGCCGTCCGACAGCGCGCACGCGGGATTCGGGTGGGTTTCCATGAACAGGCCCGACACGCCCGCCGCGACCGCTGCGCGCGCCAGCACGGGCACGTGCTCGCGCTGGCCGCCGGACGACGTCCCCTGCCCGCCCGGCAGCTGCACCGAGTGGGTGGCGTCGAACACGATCGGGCAGTTCGACTCGCGCATGATGGCGAGCGAACGCATGTCGGAAACCAGGTTGTTGTAGCCGAACGAGACGCCGCGCTCGCACGCCATGAACTGGTCGGACAGGCCGGCTTCCGCAGCTGCGGCGCGCGCCTTGTCGATCACGTTCTTCATGTCGCCCGGTGCCAGGAACTGGCCCTTCTTGATGTTCACGGGCTTGCCGGAACGGGCGCAGGCGTTGATGAAGTCGGTCTGGCGGCACAGGAAGGCCGGCGTCTGCAGCACGTCCACGACGCTCGCGACGACCGGGATCTCTTCCTCGGTGTGCACGTCGGTCAGGACGGGCACGCCGATTTCCTTGCGCACGTCGGCCAGGATCTCCAGGCCTTTTTCCATGCCGGGGCCGCGGAACGACTTGCCGGACGAACGGTTCGCCTTGTCGAACGACGATTTATAGATGAACGGGATGCCCAGCGCCGAGGTGATTTCCTTCAGCTGGCCGGCCACGTCCATGGCCATCTGGCGCGACTCGATCACGCAGGTGCCGGCGATCAGGAAGATCGGCTGGTCGAGGCCGACGTCGAATCCGCACAGTTTCATGCTGCATCTCCTTGCAGTGCAGGCGTGTTTGCGGCCTGCTTGTTGCCGCTCGCTGCCTGGTGGGCCAGCGCGGCCTGGATGAACGACGAGAACAGCGGGTGGCCGTTACGCGGCGTCGACTTGAACTCGGGGTGGAATTGCACGCCCATGTACCACGGGTGGACATTGCGCGGCAGTTCCATGATCTCGCACAGGTCTTCGTTCGGCGTACGCGCCGCGACGACGAGGCCTGCAGCTTCGACCTTCGGCAGGTAGTAATTGTTCGCTTCGTAGCGGTGGCGGTGGCGCTCCGTCACGACGTTGCCGTAGATCTCGGCGGCCAGCGTGCCCGGGTTCACGGCGCAGGTCTGCGCGCCCAGGCGCATGGTGCCGCCCAGGTCGGAATTGACGTCGCGCTTCTCGACCTTGCCGTCGTGGTTCTGCCACTCGTTGATCAGGGCGACGACCGGCTGGTCGGTCTCCGGATCGAATTCCGTCGAGTTGGCGTTCGGCAGGCCGGCCATGTGGCGCGCGTATTCGATCAGCGCGACCTGCATGCCCAGGCAGATGCCCAGGTACGGGATCCGGTTTTCGCGGGCATAGCGGGCGGCCATGATCTTGCCTTCCACGCCGCGCTTGCCGAAGCCGCCCGGCACGAGGATGGCGTCGTACTTGGCCAGGTTGGCGCAGCCCGTCGACTCGATCTCTTCCGAGTCGATGTATTCGATGTTGACGCGGCTTTCCGTGTGGATGCCGGCGTGGCGCAGCGCTTCCGTCAGGGACTTGTACGACTCGATCAGGTCGACGTACTTGCCGACCATGCCGATCGTGACTTCGTGCTTCGGATTCTCCAGCGTGTGGATCAGCTTCGTCCACATCGACAGGTCGGCCTTGGGCGCCTCGAGGCCGAGGGCGTCGAGGATGATGTCGTCCAGGCCCTGGTCGTGCAGCACCTGCGGCACTTTATAGATCGTGTCGACGTCCCATACGGAGATGACGGCCTGCTCTTCGACGTTGGCGAACAGCGAGATCTTGGCGCGCTCGTCGTCCGGGATGCGGCGGTCGGCGCGGCACAGCAGCGCGTTCGGCGAAATACCGATCTCGCGCAGTTTCTGCACCGAGTGCTGGGTGGGCTTGGTCTTCAGTTCGCCGGCGGACGAGATGTACGGCACGAGGGTCAGGTGCACGAACGCGGCGCCCTTGCGGCCCTGGCGCAGCGACAGCTGGCGCGCGGCTTCGAGGAACGGCAGCGACTCGATGTCGCCGACGGTGCCGCCGATCTCGACGAGCGCGACGTCGACGCCTTCGGCGCCGCGGCGGATGTAGTCCTGGATCTCGTTGGTAATGTGCGGGATCACCTGCACGGTCTTGCCGAGGTACTCGCCACGGCGTTCCTTGCGGATCACCGATTCATAGATCTGGCCGGTCGTGAAGTTGTTCACCTTCTTCATCCGCGTGCTGATGAAGCGCTCGTAGTGGCCCAGGTCCAGGTCGGTCTCGGCGCCGTCGTCGGTGACGAACACTTCGCCGTGCTGGGTGGGGCTCATCGTGCCCGGGTCCACGTTGATGTACGGGTCGAGCTTGAGCATGGTGACTTTGAGACCGCGCGATTCGAGGATCGCGGCGAGGGAGGCGGCCGCGATCCCTTTACCCAGGGAAGACACGACGCCGCCAGTGACGAATACGAATTTGGTCATTGTGCAGAAGGTGCCGAACGGCACGCGCGGGAAATAGAAATTATACCTTAAACCTGCAAATACTTCCTCATTCCATCTTGGCAACATATCCCATTGCCAACAATGGGGAACTATGGCTACACTGGTGATCTTTCTTCCATGTCAAGAAAATCGGCCATGCACGCACCTGACGACCGTCCTTTCGATGCGCCGACTTCGCATGGCCTGTCGTTCTCCGGCAGCGGCGCCGAATACTTCCGCATCTGGATCGTCAACCTGATGCTGACGGTGGCCACGCTGGGCATCTACTCGGCTTGGGCCAAGACCCGCCGGCTGCAGTATTTTTACCGGAACACCCAGCTCGCCGGCGCCGGCTTCGACTTCCGCGGCGACCCGAAAGCGATCCTGCGCGGACGCATCCTCGCGGTGGCGCTGCTGGCGGCGTATCACTACGCGTTCGGCTTCTCGCTCAAGGTGGGCGTCGTCACCGTCGCACTGCTGCTGGCCGGCCTGCCCTTCATGATGCGGTCCGCGCTGCGTTTCCGCCTGTCGAACACGGTCTACCGCGGCCTGCCGTTCGGCTTCGCGGGCGGCATCAAGGAGGCCTACATCGTGTACTTCGTGCCGGTGGCGATCTTCGTGCTGCCCGGCGCGCTCGTCGCCCTGATGCCGGGGAATCCCGGCGTCGGCGCCATCTTCCTGCTGTACCTGTGCTGGCCGCTGATGCATGGCGCGATGAAGGCCTACCAGCACAAGCACCTGATGGCGGGCGACCAGCATGCCGCGTTCGGGCTCGACACGGCTGACCTGGCCAAGCCCTACGTGCGCGCATTCCTGATCGGCCTCGGCGTGATGGTGGTCATCGGCCTGTCGATCGGCCTCTCGGTGTATCTGGCGCGCGGGCAAAAGTCGGCGGCGGCGTTCGCGGCGTTCCTCCCGGCCGTCCTCGCCATCGTGCTCGCGTATCTCTACATGCTGCTGATGGGGCCGTACATCCTCGTGCGCATGAACAACCTGGCCTGGTCGGCCACATCCTTCCCCGGCATCCGCATCACGTGCGCGATGCGGACCTGGCCCTATCTGCGCCTGCAGACGGTCAACGTGCTGCTGACCCTGCTGACGTTCGGCCTGTTCCGCCCGTTCGCCGTCGTGCGCACGTGGAAATATCGCGTGGCCCACCTCAGCGTCGACGCGCCGGACGGGTTCGAGCAGGCCGTGCTGGCGGCCCGGCGTCCACCCGCGGCGGCGGCCGGCGACGGCATCGCCGACTTCCTCGGCGTCGACCTGTCGTGGTAAGGAGCGCAAGATGATCGCAGCCCATTTCTTCGATGGCCACGACGCCCGCCTGCAACCGGTCGGCCTGGACGTACGCGATGGCCACCTGCACGTCGATGCGTCCGGGTTCGAACGCAGCTTTCCCCTGGCGGACGTCGCGCTGGCCGAACCGTTCGACCAGGCGCCACTCGTGCTGCGCCTCGGCGACGCCACCTGCGAGGTGCCATACGGCCCGGGACGGCAGGCGCTGCTGGCCGCGCTCGGCTACCGCAAGAGCGCCGTCGAGCGCTGGCAGGCACGCTGGCCCGCCGCCCTCGCCGCCCTCGTCCTGCTGCTGGCGCTGCTCGGCGCCGGTTTCGTGTGGGGCGTGCCGGCCGCCGCCGAATTCGTCGCCGCGCGCCTGCCGGCCTCGGTCGACACGAAGCTCGGCCAGGCTGCGCTGGCCGGCCTGGAAGCGCAGGGCATGCTGGCGCCGTCGCGCCTCTCGGACGACCGCATCGCCGACGTCGAAGCCCTGCTGCCCCGTGCGCTGCCCGCGCACGCGCGCGTGCCCGTGCGCCTGCTCGTGCGCTCGTCCGACACGTTGGGCGCCAATGCGCTGGCGCTGCCGGACGGCACGATCATCGTGACGGACGCGATGGTCCGCCTCGCGCTCGACGACGACAACGAACTGGACGACAACGGCAAAGCCGCCCTGCTGGGCGTGATCGGCCACGAGGTCGGCCACATCGAACGGCGCCACGCCACGCGCGCGATGACGGGGTCGTCGCTGACGGCCGCGATGTCGGCCACGCTGTTCGGCGACTTCAGCGCCGTCGCCGCCGGCCTGCCGGCCGTGCTGACGCAGATGCGGTATTCGCGGGCGATGGAGCTGGAAGCGGACGACGACGCGATCGCGGTCCTGCGCCGCAACGGGCTCGAACCGGACGTGCTCGCCGATGCCCTGGAGGCGCTGGAACGCGCGCGTCCGGGCGAGGACAAGCTCCCCCGCTGGCTGAAGAAATCGATGTCGTATCTGTCCACGCACCCCGACACCGCCGAACGCATCGCGCGCCTGCGCAGGACCGCCCGCTGAAGCAGTTGTCAACCTCATCATTGCTGTTAGCCGGCATGCATGAAGCTGTCACATGCCGGCAACATTATGGTGCTTATATGCACACATTTCGTGCACTGAGTTCCACAAAGCAACATAAATTTTCTTCCTGTACGTAGAATCAAGCCGGGAACAGTTTGTTACCTCTTCCCCATAACAATCACGCTTGAATCAAGGAAGAACCAAGATGGGCTTTCTCGCCAATATGAATATTGCGAAACGTCTCGGCGTGGGCTTCGCCCTCGTGCTGGGCCTGACCCTCGTCATCGCGGCCGCCGCCGTCTGGCGCCTGAACACGATCGCGGATGCGACGCGCGCGATGATGGCCGTCCCGCTGGCCAAGGAGCGCATGATGGAAGAATGGCATATGCAGACGTTCGCCGCCGTGCGCCGTACCGCCGCCATCGTCAAGAGCTCGGACCCCAGCCTCGTCGAATTCTTCAAGGCCGACGGCGTCAAGACCGCCAGCCGCTCGACCGAACTGCTGAAGCAGATCGAAGCGTTGCTCGACAGCGACGAGGAACGCGCGCTGTTCGGCCGCATCACCGAACTGCGCAAGGCCTACACGTCGTCCAAGGAACGCGCCATCAAGGCCAAGGCCGCCGGCGACACCGCGGAAGCCGAGCGCATCCTGAACCAGGAATACGTGCCGACGTCGGAAGCCTACGAAGGCAAGCAGGCCGAACTGGTCAAGATGCAGCAGGACCGCATCGACACCGTCGCCAAGGAGATCGACAACGCCAGCCGCCACAGCGCGCGCATGATCATGATCGTGGCCGGCGTCGCCGTGCTGTTCGGCGCCGCCTGCGCGTGGGTGCTCGCGAATGCGATCGTCCGTCCGATCCGCCAGGCCGTCGAGGTGGCCGAGAAGGTGGCCGGCGGCGACCTCACCCAGCACATCGACGCGAGCGGCACGTGCGAAACCGGGGCCCTGCTGCGCGCGCTGCGCAACATGAACGACAGCCTCGTCGCGATTGTCGCCCAGGTGCGCAGCGGCACCGATACCATCGCCACCGCGTCGGCCGAAATCTCGGCCGGCAACATGGACCTGTCCTCGCGCACCGAACAGCAGGCCGGCTCGCTCGGCACGACGGCCAGCACGGTCGAGGAACTGACGGGCACCGTGCGCCAGAACGCGGACAACGCGCGCCAGGCGAGCCAGCTGTCGATCGCCGCGTCGGAAATCGCCACGCAGGGCGGCGCCGTCGTCGACCAGGTCGTGCAGACGATGGGCGCGATCAACGATTCGTCCAAGAAGATCGTCGACATCATTTCGGTCATCGACGGCATCGCCTTCCAGACCAACATCCTCGCGCTGAACGCCGCCGTCGAAGCGGCGCGCGCCGGCGAACAGGGCCGCGGCTTCGCCGTCGTGGCGGGCGAGGTGCGCACGCTGGCCCAGCGCTCGGCCGCCGCGGCGAAAGAGATCAAGGCACTGATCGTGGACTCGGTCAGCAAGGTCGAGGACGGCACGAAGCTGGTCGACCAGGCCGGCATGACGATGAGCGAAGTGGTCGACAGCATCCGCAAGGTCAGCGACATCGTCGCCGAGATCGCCAGCGCCAGCGGCGAGCAGAGCACCGGCATCGAACAGGTCAACAACGCGATCGCCGACATGGATTCGTCCACGCAGCACAATGCCGCCCTCGTCGAGGAATCGGCGGCGGCCGCCACCGCGCTGCGCGACCAGGCCGACAAGCTGGCCGAAGTGGTCGCCCTGTTCCATATCGACTCGAAAGCCATGACGGCACCGAAGGCCGCGCCCGCACCCGCTCCCTCGCGCGCCGTCGTGCCCGTGAAGACGAGCGTCCGCAAGCCGGCACCGAAGGCGGCGCCAAAGGCGGCCGCTACCGAGGAGTGGGAGACGTTCTGAAGCCGTCCGTGCGCTCCCGCCCGAACCGGCGCGCCGGACTCGGGTTATGCTTCTGCTTCCGGACAAGAACGAGGCGAGGAGAAGGGATATGTCCTACGAGGAACGCGACGACTACGGCATGTACAAGAACAAGCACGGCAAGGGCCCGGGCCCGGAGCTGATGGGCGCGAACACCCTGATCGGCGACCACGTCCACAACCTGCAGAACGAGCACCTGGGCGTCATCAAGGAATTCATGGTGGACATGCGCACGGGTACCATCGCCTACGCCGTGATGTCGTCCAGCCGCTTCCTCGGGCTGGGCGAAAGACTCTTCGCCGTGCCCTGGCAGGCGCTGACCCTGGACCCGCGGCACAAGCGCTTCACGATGGACTTCCCCAAGGAGCGCATCGCCAGCGCGCCCGGCTTCGATACCGACCACTGGCCGGACATGGCCGATACGCGCTGGACGGGCGAGGTGCACGCGTACTTCGGCACCTCGCCGGCCTGATTACTTCTTCGGCATCAGGTCGAGCAGGATCGCCGTCTCGGCCTTGATGGTATTGACGACGGTCGGCTTGAAGTCCGGCGCCCACTGCGGCGAGTGCGTACCCGGCAGCGGCTGGCCGGCCTTCTTCGCGGCGTCCAGGCGGGCGGCGTCGACGGCGCCCACGTGCAGCAGGATCGCCTTCACGCCCGGCTGCTGGCCATACTGCGAAAAGTCTTCCGACGTCATCTTCGGCGGCATCTCCTTCACGAACTCGGGGCCCACCGCGCCCTGCACGGCCTTCACCATGCGGGCCAGCGTCTCCGGATCGTTGTAGACCGAATCCGTACCCGGCTTCACTTCCACCAGCGGCTCCTTCGGCGCGCCGGCGGCCATCGCTTCGCCCTTCGCTTCGCGCGCGATGCTGGCCAGCACGCGCTTGCGCACTTCCGGCTTGAAGGTGCGCACGGACAGCTGCATGGTCACCTGGTCGGGAATGATGTTCGCCTGCGTACCGCCGTGGATGCTGCCCACGGTGATCACGACCGGGTCGATCGGATTGTTCTCGCGCGAGACGAGCGTCTGCAGCGCCAGCACGATGCGCGACGCCATCACGATCGGGTCGCGCGCCTCGTGCGGCACGGCGCCGTGGCCGCCCTGGCCGAACACGGTGATGCTGACGACGTCGGACGACGCGCGGAACGGACCCGCGTGGTACATGATCGTCCCGGACGGCATGGACGCGTCGTCATGGAACGACAGCGCGTAATCCGGCTTCGGGAAGCGCGTGAACAGGCCATCCTTCAGCATCGCGCTCGCGCCGTTCACCGGCTCCTCGGACGGCTGGCCGACCAGCATCAGCGTGCCGCTCCAGGCCTTGCGGTTCCCGGCCATCAGCTTCGCGGTGCCGTACCACGCCGACATGTGCAGGTCGTGGCCGCAGGCGTGCATCACGGAGACGGTGTCGCCGGCGGCGTTCTTCGTCGTGACCTTGCTGGCGAACGGCAGGCTCGTTTTTTCCTGGACCGGCAGTGCGTCCAGCTCGGTGCGCAGCATCACGGTCGGGCCGGGGCCGTTGCGCAGGATGGCGACGACGCCGGTGCCGCCGACACCGGTCGTGACGTCGAAGCCCAGCGCCTTGGCGCGCTCGGCCAGCTTGGCCGCGGTCTGGTGTTCGTTGAACCCGAGCTCGGGGTTGCGGTGCAGGTCCTGGTACAGCGTCTCGATGGCCGGGTAGCTGGCGTTCAGCTGTTCGGCGAACGGCGCGGGCAGCGCGGCGGCGGCGGCGACCTGGGTGCCGATGACGCCCGCCAGGAACAGGGTGGTGCGGAGAATGCGGGAAGATTTCATGGGTATCCGTGAACAAAAAAAACGGGTGGACGATGCCGCCACCCTTTTTTACGCTAACAGATGCGTCCAAATGCGACAATGGATCGTTTAACAATCCCCAGAGGAGGCTTGTGGAAACTACGTAGTGGAGTGTTGCGTAAAAGTTTCTTTACAGTATTTATTTATTCCAAGTGGAAAGTATGATGCGTACAATACGCCCCTTCGTTTCACAAGGAATCACGATGGGACTCATTGCAAACATGAAGATCGGCCGACGGCTCGGCCTGGGCTTCGCCCTCATTCTCGCGATGACGGTGGCGATCGCCGCGGTCGGCGCGTGGCGCCTCACCGAAGTCGCCAATGCGACCAAGGCCATGATGGCCGTGCCGCTCACGAAGGAACGCCTGATCACGGACTGGTACAGCCTGAACTACGCCTCGATCCGCCGCACCGCCGCCATCGTCAAGAGCACCGACCCGTCGCTCGGCCCGTACTTCAAGGACGACGCGGCCGCCTCGGTGAAGCGCGCCGCCGAACTGCTCAAGCAGATCGAGCCGCTGATCGCGGCCAGCGGTCGGGAACATGACCTGTTCGCGCAGATCCTCGAACAGCGCAAGACGTACAGCGCGTCGCGCGACGGCGCCGTCAAGGCCAAGGCCGACGGCAACGCGGACGAAGCCGCGCGCATCCTCGACCAGGCGTTCACGCCGGCCGCCCAGAAATACCAGGCGCTGCTGCAAGACCTCGTCGCCATGCAGCGCACCAGCATGGATGCCACCGCCGCCGCGATCGATGCCGACGCGACGCTCAGCACCCGCCTGATCGTCATCTTCAGCAGCTGCGCGCTGGCGCTGGGCGCCCTCGTGTCGTGGCTGCTCACGCGCGGCATCGTGCTGCCGATCCGCGCCGCCGTGGCCGTGGCCGAGACGGTGGCCGCCGGCGACCTGACGCACGCGATCGAAGCGCATACGCAGGACGAGACGGGCGCCCTGCTGCGCGCCCTGCGCCACATGAACGACAGCCTGGTGGGCATCGTCAGCCGGGTGCGCGGCGGCACCGATACCATCGCGACGGCCTCGCGCGAGATCAGCGCCGGCAACCTCGACCTGTCGGCCCGCACCGAGCAGCAGGCCGGCGCGCTGGAAGAAACGGCCGCGTCGATGGAGGAACTGACGACGACCGTGCGCCAGAACGCGGACAATGCGCGCCAGGCCAACCAGCTCGCCATCGCGGCATCAAGCATCGCCACGCAGGGCGGCGCCGTGGTCGGCGAAGTCGTCACGACGATGGGCGCCATCAACGCGTCGGCCAGCCGCATCGCCGACATCATCGGCGTCATCGACGGTATCGCCTTCCAGACCAACATCCTCGCCTTGAACGCGGCCGTGGAAGCGGCGCGCGCCGGCGAACAGGGACGCGGCTTCGCGGTCGTGGCGTCGGAAGTGCGCAACCTCGCACAGCGCTCGGCCGCCGCGGCGAAGGAGATCAAGGACCTGATCGCCACGTCGACGGCCAACGTGGACGCGGGCACGAAGCTCGTCGACCAGGCCGGCGCGACGATGGAACAGGTGGTCGGCAGCATCCGCCGCGTGACCGACATCATGGCCGAGATCACGAGCGCCACGCAGGAGCAGACGGGCGGCATCGAGCAGGTCAACCAGGCCATCGGCCAGATGGATCAGGTGACCCAGCAGAACGCGGCGCTCGTCGAGGAAGCGGCGGCAGCGGCGGCGTCGATGCAGGAGCAGGCGGCGACGCTGGCCGAGGTGGTCGGCGTGTTCAAGGTCGAGCGCGGGTTCAGCCTGGCGGCGCCGGTGGCGGCAAGGCCCGTCGCACGCCCCGCCCTGCCGGCGACCTTCTGATCCTTACACCTTGCGCACGCTGCAGACCGTGTCGAACCACGACTGCATGCCCACCAGCGGCGCCGGATTGACGGGCAGGATGGCGTTGATGTTCACGCCGTTGCCGCGCCCGCCGCGGTGTGCGTCCCACCACACGCCGTTCGTGAGGTCGTCGACGCGCGGCGCCGAGGCAAGGGTCTTGCGCATCGACGCCTGGCCGGTGGCATCCAGCACGGCGTCGCGCGCGCCCGCGCGGCCCTGCGCGGCGCGCCCGCCCACCTGCCAGCCCAGCGAGTTCGACACGGCCAGCACCTTCGGATGGATGGCGTCGGTGACGAACACGCGGATGCGCGCGCGGCCCACCACCTCCTCGCGTCCCGCGGGCGCGGCCTTGAAGGCGACGTCGCCCCGGGCGCCCGAGCGCGGGCGGTAGGTCGTCAGTTCGACCATGTCGCCGGACTTCACCCCGATGCGCCGCGCCACCTTCGGATGCATCCACATCGGGTTGTCGTGCACGATCTCGGACAGGTATTTCTGCGACGCCGTGCGGCCCTGCGTGTGCACGTTCCACTTGAACGTCGTCAGGACGAAGCGGTCGTCGGCAAGCCGGTCCAGGCCGGGCACGGGATGGAATGCCGGCATGCCGTCGTCCGTCATGCCCGCCTTCGTCGCGACCTCCGCCACTTCCGGCGCGAGGATCTCGAAGCGGCGCGACGGCGTGGCGAACCCGCGCAGCGGCTCGCCCTTCACCATCATCCCGATGGCGCGCTCCTTGCCCGTCTTGTCCATCTTGAGAATGCGGCCCGTGCCGTCGACGCGCGTTCCGTCCAGTTGCGCGGCACCGAGCCTGCGGCGGTACACCTCGTAAGTCTTGGGCTGGCTCGTGTCCACGTGCACGCCGTAGTGCTTCATATAGTCGAAGCCCGACGCGAACGTGCGGCCGTCGGGACCTTGCGTCGGAAGCTTCGAACACTGCGCGCGCACGAAGTCCTCGTGCGCACCGAACGCGAAATACTTCGCCTGCTCCGGCGCCAGGCGCCGGCCCACGTCGAACAGGACCTCGGGGAAGGACCGCGCCTCGCCCGGCGGCGCCGTCATCGGCTGGCGCAGCATCACGTAGTGCTGCAGCTCGAGGTTGTTGCGGATGTCCATGCCCCACCGTTCGAGATAGGTCGCATCGGGCAGGATCAGGTCGGCCCAGTGCGCCATCTCGGAATATACGATGTCCGAGCAGGCGTGGAACGGGATCAGCTTTTCGTCGGCCAGCACACGGGCGGCCGTCGTGCGGCCCTCCGGCCACGTCATCGGGGACACGATCGTGTAGCTCAGGTAGACGTCGAGCTGCGCGCGGCCCTGCTCCAGGTAGTCGTACACGACCTGGCCCACCTTCATCTTCTGCCACCGGTTCGCCAGCGGCCATTCGGGCGGGTCTTCCAGGTCGGTGCGGATCCTGGCTTTGGGCGGCTCGGGCTGCGGCGCCGGGTACTTCGCCGGCGCCAGCTTCTCCTCGAGCCCGTAGCAATAACCGCCCGGCCGCCCGACGGAACCGACCAGCGCATTGAGCATCACGACGGCCCGTTCGTTGTTGAAGCCGTTGTAGTGCGCGCCCGTGCCGCGGTTGGTGAACGCGGCGACGGCGGGACGCGCGCGTGCGAACTCGATCGCGATCCGCTCGATGTCGGCGGCCGGCACGCCCGACTGGGCCTGCGCCCACGCCGGCGTGCAATCCTTCAGCCACGTGCGCAGTTGCGCCTCGCCGGGCTGCACGAAGTCCTCGATGAAGGCGCGGTCGTGCAGGTTCTCGCGCAGGATCACGTGCGCCATCGCGAGCGCGATCGCGCCTTCGGTGCCGGGATGCGGCTGGAACCATTCGTCGCTGCGCCCCGCGGTATTCGACATGCGCACGTCGAACGTCACGAGCTTGGCGCCGTGGTCGAAGCGCGCCTTGACGACCCGTTTCACCAGATGCAGGCCGCCCTGGTGCGCCTCGTAGAAGTTGGCGCCGAAGTTCAGGAAGTAGCGGCAGCGCTCGGCGTCGATCGATTCCCAGTCGGTCTCGCCCAGGCTCACGTAGTTGGCGGCGCGCTTGTTCGACGAGCACAGCGCGCGGTGGTTCAGCAGGACGGGCGAGCCGACCGCGTTCAGGAAGCGCGCGAACTCGGCTTCGTAGCGCGAGCGGCCCTGGTGGATCGCCACGCGCTCCGGGTGGCCGGCGGCGATGCTCTTGCGGATGCGCGCCGCGATCTCGTCGTACGCCTCATCCCACGTGATGCGCTTCCACAGGCCCTCGCCCCGCTTACCCACCCGCTTGAGCGGGTACAGCAGGCGCTCGGGATACGTGTTGATCGTGGGACCGCTCTGCCCCTTCGCGCACGTCATGAAGCTGCCGAGGTTCGGATCGAGCGGATTGCCGCGGATCTTGACGACCTTGCCATCCTCGACGAACCCCTCGATGCCGCACACGGTGGAGCAGTTCAGGCACACGCTTTTCACCGCCGTGGCCGTGCGGTAGTCGACGTGCCGCTTGCGCGCCTTGCCGTCCGCGTCGGTCGCGTAGTTCAGCGGCTCGGCGAGACCGGCCGCGGCATCGCCCGGAGCGAGGAGGATCGTTTCGCCGACCGCCAGCGTGGCCAGCGCGCCCAGGCCGGACTTGAGAAAACCGCGTCGTTCCATCACTTGCCTCCCTTCGGTTTGGCCGTCGCGTTGCCGACGACGGTGCCGTAATCGGCGCGCAGCTCCGCCCACGTGTCGATCTCGTACGTGAACGGATCGTGGTTGCGGCCCTTCGGCAGCTTGTTCTCGACGGCGCGCGGCACGACGGTCCCGATGCCGCGGTAATGCACGGCCGGCCTCGTGCCCTCCTGCGGCTTGAGCACGGCCAGATCCTTCCCGTGCCGCGCGTTGAAGCGGCTCGCGGCGCTGCCCGGGTCGTTCAGGTCGCCGAACGCGAACACGTCGGCGGGACAGGCTTCCACGCAGGCCGGCTGCATGCCGGCATCGAGCCGGTGACTGCAGAAGTCGCACTTGTCCGCGACCTGCGCGACCGGATCGATGTGGATGGCGCCGTACGGGCACGCGGCGATGCAGTCGCGCGACCGGTCGCAGCTGTCCACGTCGATGCGCACGACGCCGTCCGCGTCGCGGCGGATCGATTCGGTGGGACACGCCTTCAGGCACGGCGCATCCTCGCACTGCATGCACAGGGCAGGCAGGAATGCGCGCTTCGGCGTGACCTTGCCGGCGGCGTTCTTGCCGTGGAAGTCGTGGTAATAGACCTTGGTGCGGAACATGCCGAGGTAGACCGAGTTCTCGACCTTGCAGGCGACGGAGCAGGCATGGCAGCCGATGCAGCGCTCGGTGTCGATGGCCAGGCCCCAGTGCGGAGTTTTTTCAGGTGTCATGGCGTGAAGAATGGTGGGCCGCGCGGGCGCGAAACCCGCGATGATAAACGATCGCGCCGCGCGGCCCCTTCACATCGCGTTACGGCGCGGCCGCGAAGTGGCGGTTCACGCCACTGAGGATCGCCCGGAACGACGCGGTCATGATGCTGCCGTCCACACCGACGCCGAACAGCGAGCCGCCGCTGCCGACGCGCAGCTCGACGTAGCACGCGGCCTGCGCATCGGCGCCGCGACCCAGCGCGTGCTCGTGGTAATCCATCACCTTGACGTCGAGGTCCAGCGCATTCACGAACGCGTCGATCGGGCCGTTGCCGATGCCGTGGCGGGTCGTGCGCACGCCGTCGGTCTCGATGTCCACCTCGAGCCGCGTGCCGTTTTCTCCTTCATTCGACATGGCGTGACCGCGATAGACATGACGGCCCGGGTCCAGGTACTCGCCGCGGAAGATCGCGTGGATGTCGGCGGCGGCCACTTCGCGTCCGCTGCTGTCGGTCGCGTGCTGCACGGCGCGGCTGAATTCGATCTGCAGCCGGCGCGGCAGGACAAAGCCGTATTCCTGCTCGAGCAGGTACGCGATGCCGCCCTTGCCCGACTGGCTGTTCACGCGGATCACGGCATCGTAATTGCGTCCCAGGTCGGCCGGATCGATGGGCAGGTATGGTACTTCCCAGATCGCGTCGGACTTCTGCTGCGCGAAGCCCTTCCTGATGGCGTCCTGGTGCGAGCCGGAGAATGCGGTGAACACGAGGTCGCCCGCATACGGATGGCGCGGGTGGACAGGCAGCTGGTTGCAGTCCTCGACGCACTGGCGCACCGCATCGATGTCGGAAAAATCGAGCCCCGGGTGGATGCCCTGCGTGTACAGGTTCAGCGCCAGGGTGACGATGTCCACGTTGCCGGTGCGTTCGCCGTTCCCGAACAGACAGCCTTCGACGCGGTCCGCGCCCGCCATCACCGCCAGTTCCGCCGACGCGACGGCCGTGCCGCGGTCGTTGTGCGGATGCACCGAGAGGACAATCGCGTCGCGGCGTTCCAGGTGGCGGTGCATCCATTCGATCTGGTCGGCATACACGTTCGGCGTGCTGCACTCGACCGTCGACGGCAGGTTGACGATCATCCTGCGGTCCGGCGTCGGCTGCCAGATCGCGGAGACGGCATCGCACACCTCCTTCGCAAAATCCAGTTCCGTCATGCTGAACGTCTCCGGCGAGTACTCGAACACCCATTCCGTGCCGGGCCGCGCGTCGGTCAGTTCCTTGATCAGGCGGGTGCCGTTCAGCGCGATCTGCTTGACGTCGTCCGGGGTCGCGCCGAACACGATGCGGCGGAAGGCCGGCGCGATCGGATTGTAGAGGTGGACGATGGCGCGCCGCGCGCCCTGCAGCGAGTCCACGGTACGGCGGATCAGGTCGTCGCGCGACTGGGTCAGTACCTCGATCGTCACGTCGTCCGGAATGCGGTCTTCCTCGATCAGCTTGCGCACGAAATCGAAATCCGTCTGCGACGCGGAGGGGAACGCGACTTCGATTTCCTTGAAGCCGATTTTTACGAGCTGCTCGAACATGCGCAGCTTGCGCTCCACGCTCATCGGCTCGATCAGGGCCTGGTTCCCGTCGCGCAGGTCGGTGCTCATCCAGATGGGCGGACGTTCGATGATGCGGTCCGGCCAGGCACGGGACGTGGTGGAAACGGTCGGGAAACGGCGGTACTTTGCTGCGGGGTTCGACAACATGGACGACTCCTTGTCAGGGCTGTGGGAAAACGCGGGCGTGACGGGTCCCGCCGCATGGCGCGCATGCGGTGCGAAAACCCGAACGAAATCAGAGGTGGCGGAAAGGCTGCCCGGCTGCCACGGGGCACGTGGCCAGGCAACCGGACGCTAGTCGAAAGACGGGAGTGAACATGGAATGGCGAACCTTATTCTGAAACTTCGGCGGTACGGCACGGCAGACGAACTGAGGACGATCTGCGGGAATGGCGATTCAGGCCAGGTGCGGTAGCACTAGCGGTAGCGCTAGGGAAGTCAGGAAGGTGAGGTTCGCGGTGAGCATTCTTTTAATATAAAAAGTTTATGCCGATTGTGTCAAGCAAAACCTAGCAAAAGTCACGACTGCGCGCATCGAGCTTGCCGAGCAGGTGCGACATGTCGACGAGGCGCCTGGCGACGAGGTGACGCACTTCGCCTTCGCGCTGCCACACGCCGTACACGCCCAGCAGCGACGCGTTCAGCACTTCGCGCCGCTGCTGTTCGACGAGCTGCGGCCAGACGATCACGTTGATGTTGCCCGTCTCGTCCTCGATGGTCAGGAACAGCACGCCCTTCGCCGTGCCGGGGCGCTGGCGCACGGTGACGATGCCGCACGCGCGCGCCAACTGGCCGTTCTGGAAATCGTGCAGCACGTCGGCCGGCAGGAAGCGCTGCGCCAGCAGCCGGTCGCGCAGCAGCGCCAGCGGATGGCGGCCCAGCGTGAGGCCCTGCGCGCGGTAGTCGCCGACGATCTCCTCGCCCTCCTGCGGCGCCGGCAGCTCGGGCACGTCCTCGACGGGCGCCGTGGGCTTCAATAAATCCTTGTCCGGCACGGCGCCGGCCGCCTCCCACAAGGCCTGGCGGCGGTGGCCCGCCAGCGGTCCGAGCGCATTGCCGGCCGCGAGCACCTGCAAATCGCCGCGATCGAGTCCCGCGCGGCGCGCGAGGTCGGCGACGTTCGTGAACGGCCGGAGCGCGCGCGCGAGCTCGATGCGCTCCGCCGCTTCCTGTGCCATCCCGCGCAGCATATGCAGGCCGAGGCGCACGGCGGGCTGGCCGCGTGCATGATCGTCGAGGTCTTCCAGCGTGGATTCCCAGGCGCTGATCGTGATGTCGACGGGACGCACCTCGATGCCGTGCCGGCGCGCGTCCTGCACGAGCTGCGACGGGCTGTAGAAGCCCATCGGCTGGCTGTTCAGCAGCGCGCACAGGAACGCGGCGGGCTCGTGGCACTTGAGCCAGGAACTGGCATACGCGAGCAGCGCGAAGCTGGCCGCGTGCGATTCGGGAAAGCCGTATTCGCCGAAGCCCTGGATCTGGCTGAAGATCTGCTCCGCGAACGACTGGTCGTAGCCTTTGGCCAGCATGCCGCCGACGATGCGCTGGTAGTATTTTTCGAGCCCGCCCTTTCTCTTCCACGCGGCCATCGCGCGGCGCAGCTGGTCCGCTTCGCCCGGGGTAAAACCGGCCGCGAGGATCGCCACCTGCATCACCTGCTCCTGGAAGATCGGCACGCCCAGCGTGCGTTCCAGCGCGACCTTCATGTCCGGGCTCGGATACTTGACCGGCTCCTTCTGCTCGCGCCGCTGCAGGTACGGATGCACCATGCCGCCCTGGATCGGGCCGGGGCGCACGATCGCGACCTGGATCACGAGGTCGTAGAACGTCTTCGGCTTCATCCGCGGCAGCATGCTCATTTGCGCGCGCGATTCGATCTGGAAGACGCCGACCGTATCCGCACGGCGGATCATCGCGTAGGTGGCCGGATCGTCGTGCGGGATGTCCTGCATCTCGAACGTCGTGCCATGGCGCAGGCCGACCAGTTCGAACCCGCGGCGCAGCATCGACAGCATGCCGAGCGCCAGCACGTCGACCTTCATGAGGCCCAGTTCCTCGAGGTCGTCCTTGTCCCACTGGATCACGCTGCGGTCTTCCATCGTCGCGTTCTCGATGGGGACCAGGCGCGACAACTGCCCGCGCGCCATCACGAACCCGCCCGGATGCTGCGACAGGTGCCGCGGAAAACCGAGCAGGCGCTGCGCCAGCGACGCCCATTGCTGCGACAGCGGCGCGTCCGGATCGAGCCCGCTCTCGGCCAGGCGATTGAGCAGGTCGGCCTTGCTGTCGAACCAGTGGTGCTGCTTGCAGACCTTGTCGACGATGGCGAGGTCCACGCCGAGCGCGCGGCCGCTGTCGCGCAGCGCGCTTTTCGGGCGGTAGCTGATGACGACGGCCGCCAGTGCCGCGCGCGTGCGTCCGTACTTCCGGTAGATGTACTGGATGACTTCCTCGCGGCGCTGGTGCTCGAAGTCGACGTCGATGTCGGGCGGCTCGTTCCGCTCCTTGGAGATGAAGCGCTCGAACAGCAGGTTGCCGCGCGCCGGGTCGACTTCCGTGATGCCCAGGCAATAGCACACGGCGGAATTGGCCGCCGAGCCGCGGCCCTGGCACAGGATCTGTTGCGAGCGCGCGTAGCGCACGATGTCGTACACGGTCAGGAAGTAGTGCTCGTAGCGCATCTCGGCGATCAGCGCGAGCTCGTATTCGATCTGCGCCTGGACCTTCGCGGGGATGCCCTCGGTGAAGCGCCGGTGCGCGCCGATCCACGTCTGCTCGCGCAGGTAGCTCGCGGCCGTGTGGCCGGCCGGGACCACTTCGTCCGGATATTCGTAGCGCAGCTCTTCCAGCGAGAACGTGCACAGGCGCGCGATGCGGACCGTCTCGTCCAGCGCCGCGCGCGGATAGATGTTCGCGAGGCGCACGCGCGAGCGCAGGTGCTGCTCCGCGTTCGGCGCCAGCTGGTAGCCGCACTGCGCCACCGGCTTGCCGGCGCGGATGGCCGTCATCGTGTCCTGCAGGGGCTTCCTCGAACGGACGTGCATCGTCACGTGGCCGCACGCGACGATGCGCATGCCGTGCTGCCACGCCACTTCCTCGATGGTGGCGCGGTGCGCGTCGTCGAACGCGCGGTGCAGCAGCGTGAGGCCGAGCCACGCGCGGCCGGGGAACGTCTGCGCCAGCCACGCGGCCTGCCGGTGCAGGCGGTCGACGTCTTCGGGCATATGGCCGGGGTAGGCGGGCAGCAGGATCGCCAGGCAATCCGGCATGCCGCGCAGGTGCTCGAGGCCTTCGGGCGGCGCGTCGAAATCGGACGGATGCAGCCGGTACGTGCCCTTCTCGCTGCGCGTGCGGCCCAGCGTGATCATCTCCGACAGGTTGCCGTAGCCGTTGCGGTTCTGCGCCAGCAGCAGGAGGGAGAGCGCGCGGCTGCCGTCTTCCGGATGCTGCAGATGAAAATGCGCGCCGACGATGAACGGCAGCTTCGCCCGCTTCGCTTCCGCATGCGCGCGCACGACGCCGGCCAGCGAGCACTCGTCCGCCAGCGCCAGCGCCGTGTAGCCCAGCTGCACGGCGCGGTCCACCAGTTCTTCCGCATGCGATGCGCCCTGCAGGAACGAAAAGTTCGACAGGCAAAACAGTTCCGCATACGCCGGTAGCCCTGCCGCCGCGCCGAGGTGGGGATCGTGCGTGGGTGGACTCAGGCGGGTCGGCGGAAGATTTGGCATGGCATTTCAGGCAAAATGGTGTATTATGAAATACTGTATATAAACCCAGTATATCCGACGAACCCGACCTTGCCAAATATGCACATCCATTCTTTGCGCTGCTTCAGTTCCCGTCCAGGTACCGGGAACCCGGCCCTCGTCATCGAGGACAAAGAACAAGACCCGGATGCACGCCAGGCCCTCGCCCGCGCGCGCGACACGACCTGCGTCTTTATCGACGTGGGGAGCGACGGTGCGCTGTCCGTCGATTACTACTATCCGCACAAGCGCAGCCCGCTGTGTCTCCACGCGACGCTGGCCGTGGCGGCCGTGCTGTTCGCGCGCGATCCGCACGCGGGCGCCATCGCCGTACGCACGGCGGTCGAAGGACAACATCTGGAACTGGTGCGGGGCGGCGAGGAATATTTCGTGCGATTGTCCGCGCAGCCGGTGGCGGCGCGGGACGTCGGCGCTGACGTGGCGGCCGAACTGCTGGGCGTACCGGCGGCGTCGCTGGCCACGCCGCCGCGCGTGGCGTCGGTCGGCAGTCCCAAGCTGCTCGTGAAGGTGGCGGATACGGACGCTTTATATGGCCTCGCGCCCGACCTCGCACGCATCGCCGCGTGGGGCAAGGAAGCGGGCGTGAACGGCATCTACGCGTGGTGCCGCCGGGACGACGGCACGTTCGAGGGCCGCAACTTCAACCACCTCGACCCGCGGCTGGAAGACAGCGCGACGGGCGTCGCGGCCGGTGCGCTGACGGCGTTGCTCGGCCTCGGCATCCGGCTGCGCCAGGGCCGCGCGACGGGCGGCGATTGCCTGATCCGCACGCGCAAGGAAGGTGCCGCCATCCTCGTCGGCGGCGCGGTCGAAACCATTTGATTCGCAGGCGTTGTACCCCCCAACCCACTCATCAAGGAGACCGAAATGGAACGGAACGTCGTAGGCTGGTTCGAAATCTATGTGGACGACATGAAGCGCGCCCGCGCTTTCTATGAAGCCGTGTTCGAAGCAAAACTGGATAACCTCGCGCCGGAAGGCGACGCCTCCGGCCTGGAGATGTGGGCGTTCACGGGCGACCCGAACGCCGGCGGCGCGGCCGGATCTATCGTCAAGATGGAAGGCTGCAAGGCCGGCGGCAACAGCACGATCGTCTATTTCAGCTGCGCCGACTGCGCCGTCGAGGCGGCGCGCGCCGCCGCGAACGGCGGGCGCATCTTCAAGGACAAGTTCTCGATCGGGCAGTACGGCCATATCGCCCTCGTCGAAGATACCGAGGGCAACATCATCGGATTACACTCGATGAATTGAAGTCAATAAATTAATTCAAGCCTGGGGCGCCATCCAGGCGAGTTCCCAGATATGGCCATCGAGGTCTTCGAACCCGTGGCCATACATGAAGCCGTGATCCTGCGGCGGGCGCGGCGCGCGTCCGCCGGCAGCAACGGCTTTCGCCACCAGCGCATCCACTTCCTCGCGGCTCTCGCAGCTCAGGCAGACGAGGACTTCCGTCGCTTCCTTCGCCTGCACGAGGGGCTTGTCGACGAACGTCTTGAAGAACGGTTCCGTGAGCAGCATCGCGTAGATGCTGCCGTCCGCGATCACCATGCAGGCGCCGCTCTCGTTGGTGAACTGGGGATTGAACGTATAGCCCAGCGCCTCGAAGAACGCCTTGGATTTGTCCAGGTCCTTGACGGCCAGGTTGACGAAGATCTGCTTGTTCATGATGCCTCCTAGTGTTGGGTGAAATGGATGCCACATGCCTACGACGATCGGGGCATCGCGAAATCGACATGAACACCGGGGTCAGAGCCCGATTTTGGGCAATTTCCAAAAATCGGGCTCTGACCCCGGTTTGACGTTTGTCAGCCGGCGAGGAAACCGCTCAGCTTCGCCAGGTCGATATTGCCGCCGCTGACGAGAATCCCGACCTTCTTGCCGCGCAGTTCATCCTGCATGCGCCGCGCCGCCGCGAACCCGAGGCAGCCGGTCGGCTCCACGACGATCTTCATGCGCTCGGCGAAGAAGCGCATGCATTGCACCAGTTCATCGTCGGTGGCCGTCAGGATGTCGTCGACGTCGCGCCGGATGATCGGGAACGTGATATTGCCCAGGTGCTGGGTCTGGGCGCCGTCGGCGATGGTCTGCGGGGTGTCGATGTGCACGATCGCGCCGCTGCGGAACGATTGCTGGCCGTCGTTGCCCGCTTCGGGCTCCACGCCGTACAGGCGGCATGACGGCGACAAAGCGCGCGTGGCCAGCGCGGAGCCGGACAGCAGCCCGCCGCCGCCCAGGCACACGAAGAACGCGTCCAGCGGCCCGACTTCCTCGAACAGCTCCTTCGCGGCCGTGCCCTGCCCCGCGATCACGTCCGGATGGTCGTACGGCGGGATCAAGGTGAGGCCGTGCTTCTGCGCGAGGTCGCGGCCGATCTGTTCGCGGTCTTCCGTGTAGCGGTCGTACATCACGACGTTGCCGCCGTAGCCGCGCGTGGCGGCGACCTTGGCGGCGGGGGCGTCCTGCGGCATCACGATCGTGGCGGGGATGCCGAGCAGCTTCGCGGACAGCGCGATGGCCTGCGCATGGTTCCCCGACGAGAACGCGACGACGCCGGCGCGGCGCTGCTCCGGCGAGAACTTCATCAGCGCGTTGTAGGCGCCGCGGAACTTGAAGGCGCCCATGCGCTGCATGTTCTCGCACTTGAAAAAGACCTGGGCGCCGAAGGCCTCGTCGACGGTACGCGACGTCAGCACCGGGGTACGGTTGGCGGCGCCGGCGATGCGGGAGGCCGCCTGGACGACGTCATCGTAGGTAGGGAGCGAAGGTGTGCTCATCCTGTTTTCCTTTTGGGTTGGTCGATGGGTGGCAGCATTCTAATCCTTCCTTGTTGTACTTATGAGACGTCCAATGGTTGCCTTCATGGAAATTCATTAATATGCAATTTTTCCCTGGAGCCCACCCCTTGAAACTTACAACGATCCGCCAGTCCGTCCTGCTGGGCCTGTACGGCAGCGCGGCACTGGCTTTCGCGCCGGCCGCCTTGGCACAAAATGCCACCGCGCCCGCCGCTTCCGACGCCAATATCCAGAGCGTCAACATCGTCGGCTCGCGCCGCGTCGGCAACACGTCGTCCACCGATACCCCGGTGCCCGTCGACTACATCCCGCTGACGAAGGCCGCCGAGCAGAGCGGCCAGTTCGACCTGGCCCAGACCCTGGCCAACATCTCGCCGTCGTTCAACTCGACGCGCCAGACCGGTGCCGACGGCGCCGACCTGGTCGACTCCGCCGCGCTGCGCGGCCTCGGCTCCGACCAGACCCTCGTGCTCGTGAACGGCAAGCGCCGCCACACGACGGCCCTCGTGAACCTGTTCGGCGCGCGCAACCGCGGCAACACGGGCACGGACATGAACGCGATCCCCGTCCTCGCCATCAAGAACGTGCAGGTGCTGCGCGACGGCGCCGCCGCCCAATACGGCTCGGACGCCATCGCCGGCGTCATCAACGTGGAACTGCGCAAGGACCTGGGCTGCGAAGCGGTTGCCGGTTTCGGCGAATATTCGAAGCACGACGGCAAGAACTGGCTCGCGTCGGCCTACTGCGGCGTGGCCGTGGCGGACGGCGTGCTGGGCATCACCGGCGAATACTACGACCGCGGCCGCTCCAACCGCTCCGACCCGGGCAGCCTGCGCATCATCGGCGACACCAAGTCGAAGAACGAGACCGTCTACCTGAACGGCGAATTCCCGGTCGGTCCGGGCAAGCTGTACGTGACGGCCGGCGCGCAGACGCGCGACGCGTCGTCGGCGGCATGGGCACGCGGCGGCATCGGTTCGGACGACATCCCGTCGCGCAACTCGGCCGCCATGTACCCGGGCGGCTTCGTCCCGTTCATCAATGGCGACATCGACGACCGCTACGGCATCATCGGCTACCGCACCCGCATCGGCGACTGGGCCAGCGATTTCTCGCAGACCTATGGCTACAACCGCATGCGCTACGACATCGCGCACACGCTCAACGCGTCGATCGCGAACCTGGACCTGATCAACGGCGGCAAGGGCATCAGCCCGACGCAGTTCGACGCCGGCGGCTTCTCGTTCCGCCAGCTGACGACCAACGCCGACTTCAGCCGCTTCTACGACGACATCCTCGGCGGCCTGAACGCCGCGTTCGGCTTCGAGTACCGCAAGGAGAATTACCAGATCTTCGCGGGCGAGCCGGGCTCGTACAACGACGTCGACGGCCTGGGCTTCGGCGGCAATGCCGGCAGCCAGGGCTTCCCGGGCTTCCAGCCGGGCGACGCCGCCAACCGCGACCGTCACAGCAGCGCCGCCTACCTCGACTTCGAGGCCGACATCGCCCCGCGCACCAAGCTGCAGGCTGCCGTGCGCCACGAGCGCTACTCCGACTTCGGTTCGACGACGACCGGCAAGGTCGCCGGCGCCTTCAAGGCCACGGACGACCTGCTGCTGCGCGCCTCGGCCAGCACGGGCTTCCGCGCACCGTCTCTGCAACAGGTCTATTTCTCGTCGACCTTCACCGACTTCGTCGCCGGCGTGCCGATGGACGTCGTGCTCGCGCCGAACGGCGGCAAGGTCGCCAACGCGGCCGGCATTCCGAAGCTGCATGAAGAAAAATCGAAGAGCTACACGCTGGGCGCGACGTGGACGCCGACGAAAGCCATCTCCGTCACGGCCGACCTGTACCACATCCAGATCGACAACCGCATCGTGCTGTCGGGCCGCTTCGACGCCGACAACTACCCGGCCCTGGGCGCCATCCTGCAGAACCTGGGCGTGGGCCAGGCGCAGTTCTTCGTGAATTCCGTCGACACGCGCACGCGCGGCCTGGACCTGACCGCGTCGCACCGCACGAACCTGGGCGCCGGCAAGCTGGCCACGTATCTCGCCATGAACTTCAGCAAGACCGAAGTGACGGGCGTGCATGCCCCGGCCGCGCTGGCCGGCTACGAGGACGTGCTGCTGTCCGAACGCGAGCGCCTGTTCATCGAGCAGGGCGGCCCGCGCCGCAAGGCCACGCTGGACTTCGACTACACGCTGGGCCAGCTGGAATCGGACTTCCGCATCATCCACTACGGTCCGCAGACGCTGGGCACGTTCTCCGGTCCGCCGGTGCCGAACCAGTATTACAAGGCCAAGACGTCGGCCGACCTCGCGTTCACCTGGTCGTTCACCGAGAAGACCAAGCTGACCGTTGGCGGCACCAATATCTTCAACGTGCATCCGACCCAGCAGAATCCAGATGAGACGGATAATGGCTTCAAGTACGAAAGCGTGCAGTTCGGCCTGAACGGCGCGGCTTACTTCGCGCGTCTGTCGCACAAGTTCTAAAACTTACGCGCACCTGAAATACCGTCATCCCCGCGCAGGCGGGGATCCAATTTTGCGTGAGCAGTAGTGACGCATGCAGAACTTGGGTCCCCGCCTTCGCGGGGACGACGTTTACAACGACGATTCCACAGCGAACTGAACGCATCTCCCAAGCATCGTCGCGTAACGCACACGAAACGAAAAATCGAGTCCGTCCAACCTGTGTTATGTTTCATCGCTGATGCATAACCAGATTGTCGACGGATCGATATGAGCTTCCCCAACGAAACCATAGTTCCCGACAAGGTGACTGTCGGCCCGCCAGGCCCGCCCCTGCTGTCGCTCGTCGTGCCGTTCTACAACGAGCAGGAGATGATCCCGCATTTCTTCAGCGGCGTGATCCCGGAACTCGAACGCATTCCGAACATCCGCTTCGAGATCCTGTGCGTGAACGACGGCAGCCGCGACCGCACGCTCGACTCCCTCATCGCCTACGCCCACGCGGATGCGCGCGTGCGCGTCGTCGACCTCACGCGCAATTTCGGCAAGGAGGCGGCGCTGACGGCTGCCATCTTCGAAGCACGCGGCGACCTCATCGTCCCGTTCGATGCTGATTTGCAAGACCCGCCCGAGGTCATCGGCAAGCTGGTCGAGAAATGGCGTGAAGGCTATGACGTCGTGCTGGCCAAGCGGGCCGACCGCGAGTCCGATTCGCCGCTGAAGAAATGGACCGCGCAATTTTTCTACCGCATCCACAACGACATGGCCGACCTGCCGATCCCCGAAAACGTCGGCGACTTCCGCCTGTTCACCCGTAACGTGGCCAACGCCTTGAAGACGCTGCCGGAATCGTGCCGCTTCATGAAGGGCCTGTTCGCGTGGGTCGGCTTCAAGACGGCCGTCGTCGAATACAAGCGTGCGCCGCGCGCGGCGGGGAAGACCAAGTTTTCCGGCTGGAAGCTGTGGAATTTTGCGCTGGAAGGCATCACCAGCTTTTCGACCTTGCCGCTGCGCATCTGGACTTACCTGGGCGTCTCCGTGGCAATCTTCGCGCTGACGCGCGCATTCTGGCTCGTCATCCGCACGATGCTGTACGGCGTCGACGTGCCCGGCTATGCGTCACTGGCGACCGCCATCCTGCTGCTCGGCGGCATCCAGCTGATCGGCATCGGCGTGCTCGGCGAGTACGTGGGCCGCATCTACCTGGAGTCGAAAGGACGCCCAGTGTACCTCGTGCGCAAGCGCTACGAAAAGGCGATGGCCCATGCCTGAACGCGGCGGCGTGGCCCGCTTCCTGATGTACGCCGCAGTCGGCGCCGCCGGGACGGCCGGACATTATGCCTTCCTGGTCACGGCCGTGTCGCTGGGCGTGCTGGCGCCCGTGCCGGCGTCCGTCATCGGCGCCCTGGTCGGGGCCGTCATCAATTTCGTGCTGAATGCGGTCGTTACCTTCCGCGGACACGCGCACTCGCACCTGGCCTGGCGCACGGCCGCGCGCTTCTTCGCGACGGCCGGCGTCGCCGCCGCCCTCAACGGCGCCGCGATGGCCGTGCTCGTGAACGGCGCGCGCCTCGACTATCGCCTGGCCCAGGTCCTCGTGACGGGCACGCTGCTGTGCGCCACCTATGTCGTGAACTCGCTATGGACATTTCAAGCCAGCAAGGCCCGCTGACGCCCCTGTCGACCGCCGCACCACGCGGGCGCGACATCCCGCAGGCCCGCTTCTGGACGCTGGCGCTGCTCGTGACAGGCCTCGCCCTGCTGCTGCGCCTGCCGACCCTGGCCGGCCGCTCGCTATGGCTGGACGAGACGTACAGCGCGTGGTTCGCCGCCGTCCCGCTGCGCGAACTGTGGACGAGCGTGCCGCTGTACGAGACGCATCCGCCCTTTTACTACACCCTGCTCAAGGGCTGGACCGCGCTGTTCGGCACGCACGAGGCGGCGCTGCGCAGCCTGTCCGTCCTCGCCAGCGTGCTGACCGTGTTCGCGCTCCCCGCTGGTGCGCGCTGGGCGCGGCTCGGCGCGAAGGCGGAACGCGTCGCGCTGCTCGCCGCCCTGTTCCTTGCCGTGAACGCGGCCAGCATCCAGTATGCGCAACAGGCCAGGCCGTACGCCATCCAGGCGCTGGCCGGGTCGCTGGCCGTGTTCTTTGCCGCCATGCTGGTACTGTCCTTCGTGCGACCAGATCCCCGCCGGTGGTGCTGGATGACCGGCCTTGCCGTCAGCACCGGCCTGACGATGTGGCTGCACAACACGGGCGTGTTTGCCGCGCTGGGGATGTGGACGGGGATGACGATCGCGCTGCTGGCAGGCACGCCCGGCCCGCGCCGCCCGCAGATCCTGGCCGTGGCTGCCGCCGGCATCGGCGCACTGCTCGTGTGGTCGCCGTTCGTGCCGATGCTGATCGAGCAGAACGCGGCGATGGCGCACCTGGCGTACTGGATCCGTTTTACGCCGCGTAACGTCACTGCGGCGTGGACCGTCATCAGCGGCGGACAGGTGCTGCACTACCCCGTCGCGCTGCTCGTGCTGCTGGGCTTCGCGTGGTTGTGGCAGCGGGCGCGTGCCCATTTCTGGCTGCTCGCGTGCGTGCTCGTGCTGCCGATCCTCGCGCTCGCCGGCTACAGCTATGTTGTGAAGCCGGTGTTCCTGTCGCGATTGTTCCTGTGGCTCGGGCCGTTGGGGATGGCGTTGACGGCGCTGGGCGTCGTCCGGCTGCCGTCGCGCTGGCGGCTGCCCGCCGTCGCCGTCGTGCTGGCGCTGTCGGCCCATGCGGTGCTTGGCTTTTATCGCTCGCACACGGAAGACTGGCGCGGGATGCTGGCGCAGGTGGCGCGCGACAGCCGGCCGGGCGACGTCGTGCTCGCGTTCCCGAACGAAGTGCAGATGCCCGTCACCTACTACATGAAGTCGGGACCGGCCGTCGCCTATCTGCCGGGCCCCTTCCCAGCGCTGCACCTGCCGCGCACGTACACGGGCAACTCCGGCGCGCCGAACATCGCGCCCGAGGACGTCGCGCGGATCCGGGCGCTGACGGCCGGGCATCCGCGCGTGTGGCTGATCGAGCGGCTGGCGAAGCTGTACGATCCGGACGGAATCGTGATGAAGGAACTCGCCAATCGCTACCGGCTGGTGCAGACCATCGAAGGCAACGGGGCGAACATCCGGCTGTACGAAGCCGCTGACGGAACACTTAGGCCGGGAAGGTAACGGTCGCTTCGAGTCCGCCCAGCCGCTTCGATTCGCCCAGCGCCAGCGTCGCCCCATGCCGCTCCGCGATCGACTTGATAATGGCGAGACCGAGCCCGCTGCCCTTCGCGTCGCTGCCCGGCACGCGATAAAAGCGATCGAACACGCGCTCGCGCTCCGCCGGCGGGATGCCCGGACCGCTGTCTTCCACGGTCACGGTCACGCCGCGGTGTTCCGCCACCACCGACACATCGACCGTGCCGCCCTCCGGCGTGTACTTGATCGCATTGTCGATGAGGTTGCGCAGCAGGATCATCAACGCGTCCGGCTGCCCTTCCACTGCGGCGCTGTCCGCGCGCGGCAGGCCGAGGTCGATCTGCTTCGCGGCCGCGACGCCGGCCAGTTCCGCGACGGCCCGCCTGGCCGCGCCGGCGATGTCGACCGGCTGGCGCGGCGCGCCGCCCGCGACGCTCGCTTCCTGGCGCGCCAGCACGAGCAGCTGCTCGACCAGTCGCGTCGCGCGTTCGATGCCGGCCGTCAGGCGAGAGACGGCGACGCGCTTCGCGTCCGGGCTGTCCGAGCGCTCCAGGCTCTGCACCTGCAGCTTCAGGGCGGCGAGCGGCGTACGCAGCTCGTGCGCGGCGTCGGCGACGAAATGCTGCTGGGCGTCGAACGCCGTGCGCACGCGGCCGAACAGCAAATTCAATTCCTGCACGAGCGGGCGCACCTCGTCCGGCAGGCCGGCCTCGGACACGGGCGACAGATCGTCCGCCTGGCGCGACGCCACCTGCTTGCGCACGCGCGCGACGGGTTCCAGCGAGCCGCTCACGACCCACCACACGACCAGCATCAGGATCGGCATCATGACGGCGATCGGGCCCAGCGTGCGCAACGCGAGATTGCTGGCCATGCTGCGCCGCACGGCGAGATCCTGCGCGACCTGCACGGTCTGGTTATCGGTCTGGATCGAGAAGATGCGGTACGTGGTGCCGTTCGCGCGCACGTTGGAAAAGCCCAGCACGGCGCGCTGCGGCAGGTGCGCGTGCGACGCGCTGCGGAACACGCGCACGCCGTCCGGCGACCACACCTGCACGACGAGGTCGTCGTTGCCGCTGATCGGGGTGTCGGCGTCGGCGGTCTCGGTGCTCGTCAGCGGCACGCGCGAACGCAGCGACAGCGCCATCTGCTGCATGTGGTAGTCGAAGATCTGGTCGGCGTCGTTGAGGGCCGTGCGATACGCGATGGACGCCTGCGCGACGGCCGCGATGGTGATCGCCGCCAGCAGGAACCACAGCAATCGCCCGCGCAGGGAATGCGTGACCCGGACTTTCATAAGGATGCCTTCACACCTTCGGGACCATGTAGCCCACGCCGCGCACGTTCTGGATCAAGTCGCTGCCCAGCTTCTTGCGCAGGCCGTGGATATAGACCTCGACCGCATTGCTGGACACTTCGTCGCGCCAGCTGTACAGCTTTTCCTCGAGCTGGGCGCGCGACAGCACGGCGCCGGGACGCGCGACGAGCGCTTCCAGCACGGCCCATTCGCGCGCCGACAGCACGACCGGCTGGCCGTCGACCAGCACTTCGCGCGTGGCGGGATTCACGGCGATGTTCTTGTACTCGAAAATGGGCTCGGCACGCCCGGCGGCACGCCGCAGCAGCGCGCGGATGCGCGCCAGCAGTTCGTCGAGATCGTAGGGTTTGAGGACGTAGTCGTCCGCGCCGGCATCGAGCCCGGCGATACGCTGGGAGACGGCGTCGCGCGCCGTGGCGACCAGCACCGGCGTGCGGTCCTTGCGGGCGCGCATCGCACGCAAGACCTCGAGCCCGTCCTTGCGGGGCAGGCCCAGGTCGAGCACGACGAGGTCGTAGTTCTGGTTCTGCATGAGGGCCGTGTCGGCCATCTCGCCATCCTTGACCCAGTCGACGGCGTAGTGCTCGGCCCTCAGCAGGTCGAGCACTACTTCGCCGATCATCGTATCGTCTTCCACCAGCAGCAGCCGCATCCAATCCCCCGATTCTTTGAAACCAGTGCCGATATCAGACGTTACGATCCATCAGCTGATCGGCACCGGGATGAAGATCTTCTCATCCCCGCGCTGAACCAGCAAGGCCACCGACTTGGCGGACTTCTTGACGACGTCGCGCACCTGGGCCACCGACGCCACCGGCTTGCCGTTCACGGCCAGCACGACGTCACCCGGCTGCACGCCGGCCACGGCTGCCGCGCCGCCCGCATCCTCGACCACGAGACCCGCCGCGACGCCGACCTGGCTGCGCTCGGCGGGATCCAGCGGACGCAGGGCCAGGCCCAGCTTGGCGCCGCCGTCGATGCCGGCGAGGTTGTCGCGGCTGGCCGGATCCGCCTTGGCGCTGGCCAGCGTCGCGGTCACCTGCATCTCCTTGCCTTCGCGCCAAACGTCCATCGCCAGCCTGTCGCCCGGCTTGGCGATCGCCACGATGGCCGACAGGTCGCCGCCCGAGATCAGGGCCTGGCCGTTGACCTTGCGGATCACGTCGCCCGCCTTGAGGCCGGCCTTCTCGGCCGCGCTGCCGCGCTCCACGTTCGCCACGAGCGCGCCGTCCGGCGACTGCAGCTTGAACGCATCGGCGAAGCTCTGGCCGACGTCCTGCAGGCTGACGCCCAGCTTCGCGTGCTGCACCTTGCCGGTCGCGACGATCTGGTCCTTGATGCGCACGGCGACGTCGATCGGGATCGCGAACGACAGGCCCTGGTAGCCGCCCGTCTGGCTGAAGATCTGCGAGTTGATGCCGACGACCTCGCCGCGCGTGTTGAACAGCGGGCCGCCCGAGTTGCCCGGGTTGACCGCAACGTCCGTCTGGATGAACTGCACGCCGTTGTTGTCGATGGTGCGGCCTTTCGCGCTCACGACGCCGGCCGTCACGGTCGACTCCAGGCCGAACGGCGAACCGATCGCCAGCACCCATTCGCCGACCTGCAGATTGCGCGTGTTCCCGAGCGGGACGACGGGCAGGTTTTTCGCATCGATCTTCAGCACGGCGACGTCGGTGCGCGGGTCGGAGCCGAGGACTTTCGCGCGGTATTCGCGGCGGTCCTGCATCTTGACCGTGACTTCGTCGGCATCGCGCACCACATGCGCATTCGTCAGGATGACGCCGTCCGGGCTGACGATGAAGCCCGATCCGGCGCCGTAAACGAGTTCCCCGCGCCCGTTGCCGCCGCGCGGTTGCTGCGGCTGGAAGCGGCGGAAGAATTCGAAGAACGGATCGTCCTCGTCGAACTGCGGCATCTGGCGCTGCGACACCTTGGTCGTACCGACGACGCGGATGTTCACGACGGCCGGGCCGTTGTGCGAGACGATCTTGGTAAAGTCCGGCAGGGCTACGCTGGCAGGATTGCCGGCCACGGGTGCCGGCGTGGCCGCCACGGGAGCCGGGGTGGCGGCGGGGTTGGGTGTGCCAGTGGCGGCCGCTGCGGCGGCCGCCAAGGCGTTATTGTGTTCGACTGCGATCGCGCCGACCGCGCCGCCAATGACACCGGCCGCGCACAGGGCCAGCGTGAGACGTTTTGCGGTGATGGCAGTAACGTTACCGTGGTTAGACATCGACGTGCTCCCAGATTGGAAAAAGTGGTTCTGAAAACTGCTCTTTTCGTAGGGAGTATATTGGCGCAGCAGTCTTAGACGTCCCTTAAGCTGGAGAGCGCCTGCGTTTCGCCGTTTTCGCGAGCGAAGCGCGCAGGCTCACGCTGACGGGGAAGGTGCGCGTGACGGGGCGGTTGAAGCCGTAGCACAGGTTGAGCAGCTCGGCGATGCCGTTCCTGGTCATCTCGCGCCAGGGGATGTGCACGGACGTCAGGCGCGGCGCCGAATACGCGGCGGCGGGCGCGTCGTCGTAGCCGATCACGGACACGTCCTGCGGCACGCGGATGCCCGCTTCGTGGAAGTACGACAGCGCGCCGAGCGCCATCTCGTCGTTGGCGCAGAACAGCGCGGTGAACGGCCGCCCGGACGCCACCAGTTCCATCGCGGCGGCCCGTCCCTCGGCCGAGGAAAAGTCGCGTTGCGAGATCCAGATGTCGTCCGTGGCGATGCCCGCCCCGGCCAGTTCGCCCATGAAGCCGGCGATGCGGTCGACGTTGTCGGCGGCGGTGCCCGGTCCGGCGATGACGGCGATGTCGCGGTGCGCATGATCGAGCAGCGCCCGCGCCGCCAGCCGGCCGCCGAGCTTGTGGTCGACCGTGAAGCACTGGCCGGGCATGCCGTCGAAGCTGTCGTTCAGGGCCACCACGCGCGTGCGCTTGGGCCCCAGCGCGGCGAGGTCTTCCTCGGTGAGCGGCGACGTGAAGAGGACGACGCCGTCGCACCCGCGCTCGATGAGGAAGTTGACGCCGTCGATGGCCTGGCGCCGCTCGTCCTCGCGGCTGACGCCGAACGCCACCATCATGTGCATGCCGGCGCCGCGCAGTTCCGTGTCGATGATCTGCAGGATCGACGTGTAGAAGGTGCCGGACAACAAAGGGATGTACACGCCGATCATGCGCGACGTGCCGTAGAGGAGTGAACGCGCCGCGTGCGACGGCCGGTAGCCGAGTGCGGCGATGGCCTTCTGCACGCGTTCCATCTTGGCCTGCGACACCGATCCCTTGCCGCGCACGACGCGCGATGCGGTGCCCAGGCCGACTCCGGCCATGCGGGCCACGTCCTTGATGGTTGACACTTGTCTCCCCGGTTGGTCTGGTTTTTGGGCCCAAGCATACTGCAAGCCGGGGCATTTATCCACGTTTGCGGTCTACTCTCCCCGGTCGTCGCGATGCGGCGCGCGCCCGGCGGCACGAAGCGGCCGGCGTGGGCCAGCCCGGCTGGACGAGCGGGTTACCGAATTGCCGCGAACACAGCCAAGAAAAAAGGCGCCGAAGCGCCTTTTATTCGAGGGTGACGACGCGATTACGCGGCGTGCTGTTGCTGGCCCGGTTGTTCCAGCACTTGCACGTTGTCGGTGTTGCCGTTGGCATCGGCGATCGCGATCTTGCGCGGCTTGAATGCTTCGGGCACTTCGCGCACCAGTTCGATGGTCAGGATGCCGTTGTCGAAGCCGGCGCTGACGACCTTCACGTGGTTGGCCAACTGGAAGCGCTGTTCGAAATCGCGCTGGGCGATACCGCGGTGCAGGAAGGTGCGCTGCACGTCATCCTTCTGCTTGCGGCCGGTCACGAGCAGGGTGTCGCGTTCGGAGGTGATCTCGATTTCGCTGCGGGTGAAACCGGCGAGCGCCATCACGATGCGGTATTTGTCTTCCGACACCAGTTCGATGTTGTACGGCGGGTAGCTCGGCGCGCTTTCGGCGCGTTGCTCGAGCAGATTCACCAGGCGGTCGAAGCCGATTGCGGAACGATACAGGGGGGACAGGTCAAAAGTACGCATGATTCGATATCCTCTAAAAAGTACAAGCGATAAGTTGACGGACCTCATCGTGAGCATCCGTTGGAACCAATCTAATGGCCACCTTCCACCTTTTCAAGGCGTACAAAATATATTTTTTAAGGCCTGTTTTAAAATTTTGTTTTGATCGCTGCCCGGTGGAATCTCGGCCGATTGCGCAGTGCTACACTCGGCCGTTTATGTCTCTCCGCCAGGGTTTCAATCAATGACCGCTTCCAAGTTTGCTTCGTCCGTTTCAGCTGCCGCGCTCGCGCTGGCGCTGGCCTTCCCGGCACATGCCGACGTGCCTGCCCCCCTCGACCAGCCCTACCCCGGCACCATCGTGTTGAACGTCGACGCGACCGATCTGTCGCAGCAGGTCTTCCGCATGCACATGACGATTCCCGTGAAGCCCGGCCCGCTCACCCTGCTGTATCCGCAATGGCTGCCCGCGAACCACGGCCCGAACGGCCCGATCACGCAGCTGGCGGGCCTGAAGTTCACGGCGAACGGCAAGCCGGTCGAATGGAAGCGCGACCCGGTGCAGGTATACGCGTTCCACCTGACCGTCCCCGAGGGCGCGACGAGCCTGGAGGCCGAATACCAGTACCTGTCGCCGCTGGAGCCGGGCCAGGGCCGCATCACGATGACGGACGATATCCTCGGCGTGCAGTGGATCTCGACGACCCTGTACCCGGCCGGCTACGTCGCGCGCGGCATCAACGTGCAGGCGAACCTGAAGCTGCCCGCGGGCTGGCAGTACGCCACCGCGCTGGAGACGGACAACCGCGCCGGCGACGACGTGCATTTCAAGTCGAGCGACCTGGAGACGCTGATGGATTCGCCGCTGTTCGCGGGCCGCTACAGCAAGCGCTTCGACCTCGACCCGGGCGGCAAGGTGCCCGTCCGCCTGAACGTGTTCGCCGACAGCCCGGAAAGCCTGGAAGCGAAGCCCGAGCAGATCGCGGCGCACCGCGCGCTCGTGCAACAAGCGTATAAACTGTATGGTTCGTATCACTACGACCACTACGATTTCCTGTTCGCACTGTCCGACGAATTCGGCGGCATCGGCCGCGAGCACCACCAGTCCAGCGAGAACGGCGTCAAGCCGGGCTATTTCACCGACTGGGCCAAGAGCGAGACCGGACGAGACCTGCTCCCGCATGAATTCACGCACTCGTGGAACGGCAAGTTCCGCCGCCCGGCCGGCCAGAACGTCCCCAACTTCAACACCCCGATGGACAACGAGCTGCTGTGGGTGTACGAGGGGCAGACGCAGTACTGGGGCAATGTGCTGGCCGCGCGTTCCGGCCTCGTCTCGGCCGCCGGCGCGCGCGACGCGCTGGCCGCGAGCGCCGCGCGCTACGACAGCGTCGCGGGCCGCGCGTGGCGCGCCGTGCAGGACACGGTCTACGACCCGATCCTCAACGCGCGCCGCGGCCTGGGCTGGCCGAACTGGCAGCGCAGCGAGGATTACTACGTCGAGGGCATGCTGATCTGGCTGGACGTCGACACGCGCATCCGCGAACTGTCGGGCGACAAGCGCTCGCTGGACGATTTCGCGCGCGCCTTCTACAGCGTGAACAACGGCAGCCACCTGCCCGCTTTCTACACGTTCGACGACGTCGTCGCGACGCTCAATCAAGTCCAGCCGTACGACTGGGCGCCTTTCCTGCGCGCGAAGCTGGACGGCCACGGCCCGGGCGCCCCGCTGGACGGCCTCGCCCGCGCCGGCTGGAAGCTGGTCTACACGGACACGCCGACGGACTACCTCAAGGGTGTGGACGACCGCAACAAGGTGCTGGACCTGACGTACTCGCTCGGCTTCACGGTCACGCAGGACGGCGCCGTGCGCAACGTCGTGTGGGACGGCCCGGCTTTCCGCGCGGGCCTGGCCGCCAACACGACCGTCATGGCCGTGGGCGACCGCGTCTACAAGCCGGAACTGTTGAAGGCCGCGGTCAAGGATGCGAAGGACGGCAAACCCATTCGTCTGCTCGTCAGGAAGGGCAACGTGCTGCGCACGATCTCGCTCGACTACCGCGGCGGCCTGCGCTATCCGCGCCTGGAACGTATCGAGGGCACGAAGGACCGTTTGACGACGATCTTCTCGGCCCTGAAGTAGGTCATCAAACTGTCATATTTGCCCCGTAAGCTGGACCTGCCGACAACAACAAACAGGGGGGCAACATGAAATGGATCCGAGAACTGCGCGCCGCACGGCTGCGGCGCACCTCGCCCTGGCAGGCCGCACTTGCGGACCTGCCGGCGGGACTGGAGAGTCAATGGCGCGCGAGCGCCCCACGCGAATACGAAGGCATCCGGACGGATGCCTTTTTTTATACCCGCGCGGCGGAAGGCCTGCTGCGCTTCTTCGACGCGGTCCGGCACAGCGGCCGGCCCTGCGCGCTACCGTCGGAGGCGGCGGACTCCGTGTGGCACGCGTGGCTGCGCTGGAATCCCGCCTCGCTGGAACGCTTCTGCCTGCGTCACTTCGGCGTGGTCGTGCCGCACGTCGAACGGGCGGCGCTCGCCGGGAACGCCCTGCTGCACACGTTCGCGGCCTGCCGTGAACGCGACGGCATCCAACCGCGCAGCATGCGCCTGCCCGCGCTGTTCGGCCTGGACGCGCAACTCCGCATGCCGGGCGGGCACGGTTACTGGAGCCGCGCCGGCGAGATCGTCCACGCGCGCCTGAACGAACGTGGGCGCGGCATGTGGCGCGCACGGCCGCATCCGGAACTGGCGCTGACGGTGCTGGTTGCGGCGGGCGTCGTCGACCGGCACCTGCTGGCCGCCCACCTGGGCGGGCGTGAAGCCACCGCCGACGGGGGTTCCTGCGGCGGCATGGCCTTCGCAGACGGTGGCGACCCCTGCGCCGATGGTGGCGGAGGCGACGGCGGGGGCGACGGTGGCAGCGGTTGCGGCAGCAGCTGCGGGGGCGGGTGCGGCGGGGACTGAGGTGTTACACCGTCGTTCCCGCGCAAGCGGGAATCCATGCTGAACAACCGAATTCGGTATCTTGGCGACATACCGGTGTGCTTGATAGGTCGACTTTGAGGCCTCAGAATGGGTTCCCGCCTGCGCGGGAACGACGGCATCGCGTTCAGCGGATGATCTCCGCCAGCTCGGCCGCCACCTGGCGTCCGATCAGGTGGATGTGCCAGCCGTCGACGAACCCGTGATGCGCCTGCACGGAAAACGGCAGCTGCAGGCCGTCCGGCCCGTCGCGGAAACGGCCCCACGCGAACGACGGGATGTCCGGCGCGGCGATGGACGCCATCGGATGCTGGATCGAGGTGAAATCGAGCCACGGCATGCAGGTGACGAACACCTGGTCCTTCGCGTCGCGCGGCGACATCGTGCGGTATTTGACGTTCAGCTCCGTCATGGTCGACGCCTCTTCCCGCGCCGCCATGCCGCGCGCGACGAATTCGCGCACGTCGTCGGACCAGTCGAACTGCGCGAAATTCAGGTCGCCGTGCTGGTTCATCACGGTGAACGACGGCACCAGGCGGTCGATGCGGATGACCTCACCGTCCACGATGCGGTAGCGGAAGTTCTCCACCTTCAGCACCGCGCGCAGCACGGCGCACAGCATCACGTGGAACGGCGCCAGGCCCTGCGCTTTGCACCACGGCCGGAAATCGGGCACGTCGAGCGTGAAGCACAGGTTGACCGCCGGGCTTTCCATGCGGTCGAAAAAATCGAAGCGGTCGCGCCGCCGTTCGAACCCGATCATGCGCCGCTCCCGTCGAGATAGCGCGCGCTCCACGCCGAGATGACGCCGGCCACGTACGCGGCATCCTCGCGCCGCGTGATCAGGTGGTCCATGCCGTCGAGCGAGATGAAACTCTTCGGATGCTGCGCCAGCTCGAAGATGCGGGTGGCGTTGTCCATGCTGACGGTGTCGTCCTGCGGCGCGTGCATCACGAGCAGCGCGCGGCCGAGGGTCGCGATCTTCTCATGCAGCCGGTGTCGGCCGGCGTCTTCGACGAAGTGCTGGCGGATGTTGAAATCGCGCCCGGCCAGTTTTACCCGTGCCTCGCCCAGTTGCGCGATCGTGTCGAGGTGCTCGCCCAGCAGCGTGTTCACGACGTAATGCGGATCGCTGGGCGCCGCGATCGTCACGATGGCCTTCGCTTCCGGCACGCGCTGGGCCGCCGCCAGCACGGCCGCGCCGCCCAGGCTGTGGCCGATCAGGAGCTGCGGCGCCGCGAATTTCGCGCGCATGGTGTCGGCGGCCGCGACGAGGTCTTCGACGTTGGACGAAAAATTGGTGTCGGCAAAATCGCCGTGGCTGGCCCCGAGGCCGGCGAAGTCGAAGCGCAGCACGGCCACGCCCAGGCTCGCGAGGCCGCGCGAGATGAAGGTGGCGGCCAGCACGTCCTTGCTGCAGGTGAAGCAGTGGGCAAAGATGCCGTAGGCGCGCGGCGTGCCGGTGGGGGCGTCCAGCTTGGCGGAGAGCTTGCCGTGGGGGCCGGGAAAGTCGATACGTTCGGTGAGCATGATGGTTCCGTGTTCGTTGCAGTGCGCATTGTGGAACAAGCCGGCAATCTTTGCTTGAAATCGCGTTCCGCGGGTGGAAATGCGTGAGCTTTCGGGTCCGCGAAGGCGTTATGCTGGAGGCTTACCTGAAGGAGAACCCACATGCGCCTCATCATCGCCCTGGTCCTGCCCTGGCTGACCTTTTTCACCATCGGCCGCCCTATCGCCGGCATCATCTGCCTGATCCTGCAAATCACGCTGATCGGCTGGCTGCCGGCCACCATCTGGGCCGTGTATGCGCTCAGCCAGTTCAAGACCGACCAGAAGATCGAGCGGGCGCTGCGACAGCGGGCATGAACGTACCGGGGCGCCTCCTGCCGTTGCTGGTGCTGCTGACCGCCTGCGGGCAGCCCCTGGCGCCGCAGGCACCGTTGGTGCCCGCCTTGGCAACAGGCCTGGATGCGTACCGCACGGCTGCGGCGTCCGGCACTGCCGTCTACGCAATCGACCCGGGCGCTTCGCTGGTGGCCGTGACGGTACGCCGCGGCGGCCTGATGGCGCGGCTCGGGCATGACCACGTCGTGGCCAGCCACACCTTGACCGGCTATGCCGCGCCCGGCATGGGCCGTGCCGACGTCTCGTTCCGCCTCGACCAGCTCACGATCGACGAACCGCAACTGCTGCGCGACGCCGGCATCGGCATGTCGCCGTCGCCGGAAGCGGTCGAAGGCACGCGCAAGAACATGCTCGGTCCGGTGCTCGACGCCGAGCGCTATCCGGTGGTGACGCTGCATGCCGAACTGCCGGCGGACGGCCGCCTGCGCGTGGACGTCACGCTGCACGGCACGACGCGCCGGCTGGAACTGCCGGCCGCGGTGCAGGTCGACGCGGCCCAGGTGACCGCAAGCGGCGCGGCGCGCCTGAAGCAGACCGATTTCGGCATCACGCCATTCGCCGTGGGCGCCGGGCTGCTGGCGGTGCAGGACGAGATCGCGGTAAGCTTCAACATCGTCGCCCGGCGCTGGACCCCGCCTGTGAAATAAAAAACGCCGTGTTCCAAGGGAAGACGGCGAAAAGGACAACCATGCATCGATGCCGGTACCGCAGCGGCGGGACCGATGGTCGCCGCCGCACAGGCCCGGGAAGCGTATCAACGTGTCTGGCCGGGGGTCTTGTTCACGGGTTGGCGGGCCTGGTTGCCTTGCAAATTGCCCTGGGCGCTGACTTTGCCGGCCGGACCTTCGGCCTCGACGCGGGCACTGGCTTCGTCACCGCCGCTTTGCAGGTTGCCCTGGTATTGTGCGCCGGCCTTGTTGCCGCGTGTGCCGTTGCCTTCGAACGGATCGCGGAAGCTCTTGATGGTTTCGTCCTGCTGGCGCAGGCTCTTGTCCGTTTCTTCGGCAGCGGCGCGGGTGACGTCGTCGGCCAGCACGCGGGCGGTACGTGACGTTTCCTGCACGTGCTGCTCGGCGACGCGCGTCAGGTCGACCTGGGTCGACGCGGCCAGCTGCGAAAGGTGGTGGTGGTAAGCGCGCAGCTTGTCGGTAGCGGGCTGGGCATGCGCTGCCGCGACCGACATCGCGTCGGCCGGGCGATCGATCGTCAACAGGCGCTGGCCGGCATTGGCGACTTCCTCGAACAGTGTCTGGTTCAACTGCATATTCAGTTGGCCGGCCTGCTGGAAGGCACGCGACATGACCTGGGACAGTTCGTTGAAGAAAGCGACTTGGGCGTCGATGTGCGAGCGGAGGGCGGGATTGACGGATTGCGGGAATGGATACATGGAGTACCTTTATTTAAAAAGTAAGTAACGGGAATGCGATGGGACGCCGGAGGGATGCGCGAGGCGCGTGGCGTTCGACGGGCGGAGCAGCATGGCTGCCTCGAAGGATGACGATCGCTGAAGATCGCGTGCAAGTGGCTTACTATGCGCTCTTTTTGGCGCGCACGCCGGAAATCCGTAAATGTATTTTCGTGTAATGGGCGCCGGAAAGAGAAGTTTGAAATCGCCAAGGCGCCGCGCAAAACGCGTCAGCCGCCCGGTCTGGCGAGCCCGGGCGCATGCTGCGCATACGCGAGCGCGGCGGACAACAGGTCGTAGCGATACGGGCCATAACAATAGCGTCCGTGTTCGTACACGATGCCGTGCGCCGCCATGTGCAGCCGTTCTTCCGGCGTCGGACCGGCCCATTGCTTCCACTGGCGCGGCGTCGTGTCTTCGCGAAAACCGGGCCTGTCCCGGTCCTGTCGTGCATACGCGAGCGCGTCCGCGATGCGCTCGTAGCTGTATTCCCGATAGTGATAGGCGCGGCCGTCGAACGAAATACCTAAAGCGGTTGCAGAGGGTGGCAGAACAGGTGATGCGTCCATGATGTCCTCACTGGAAAGGCGCGACGCCGGTGGCCGGGACGGCAAGATGCCACCCTGAAGATACACCAGGATGGCGCTTCACCCGGCACGTTACGCATTGCCCTGTCCGGGTGGGAATGCGTGAGCTTTCGGGAGCGTTGAGTTGCTATGCTGCGTGTTCCATTGAGGGAGGTTGCCGTGAGGTTCGCCATTGTCGAGGGTACGAAAAGCGTCGCCGGTCTGCTGTTCTGGTCGGCCGGACACGTCGTCAACGCCCTGGTCCTGCTGGCGGGCGGCATATATGTCCTGTTCTGCGTCGCCTGGCTGCACGCGCCGCTGCTGGACGTCCTGCGCGTGACCGCCACGATGGCGCTGCCGGTCCTCGGGCTGGCCTGGCTGTGCCGCTGGGGCGGGCGGCGGTTGTGGAAACCCGCGCCCGCGCCCTCGCCCGTCAGGCGCGGATTGGTGGCCGTGGCCGGCGTCGCCGTGGTCATCGCCTGCGGCTCGGTCGTCCGCACCGGCGTACGGGACTACCAGTGCAGCGTCGACCGGTCCCGGCACGCGGCCGGCACGCAGAAGGATGGTGTCGAGCACGTGTGCGCGATCGATCTCGATCGTTACGACATCGGGTTCCAGTCGCTCGCGAGGGCCACCCGCAAGCTGGCGTTCCCGCCGGTCGACCTGGCGCACACGCCGTTCGCGCAGTTCGAGAGCCTGGGCGGCCGGGCCGAATTTGTCAACGACATCCCCTCGCGCCTGTACCGCGGCTTCCGCATGCCGGACGGGCACCAGGTCACCCTGTTCGAACACGACATGTCCGCCGACGGCAGCCGCAGCTGGCGCGATCCGAAAGACGAGCCGGAACGCATCAATGGCCTGCCGGCCAGGCTCGTCATCCTGGAAACCTCGTCAGGCAAGGCGGTCTCGGTGCTGTCCTGGTTCGAAGGGCGGCGCGGATACCAGTTGTGGGTCGATGCCAACGTCGTGCGCGTTCCCTTGCGCGACCGGTTGTTCGCGCTGGCCGCATCGCTGCCGCGCGCCATCCCGGCCTGCCCCAACGAGCCGCCGCGCCCACCGCTGCGCTTCGATGCGGACGGCAATCCTGTCGCCGAGCCGATGCCCCAGGTACTGACGCAGGCGCAAATGGATGCCATCGTGGACGGGAGCAGGCGGCCCTGCAAATGAGATCAGATCCTGACCCAGCGCCGCCCCGCGAGCGATGTGAACGCGACGAGGGTGAGGGTGGCGGCCAGGTGCATCGCCAGGTCGAACAATTGCCCTGCCACCGGGTGACACAGCCCCAGCAACATTTGCGACGTCGCCGCGATGCCCAGGCCCGCAACGGCCAGGCTACGGGCCGGATGCAGCGAACGGGTGCGCCGGATCGCGGCAACCATGATCGCGACCATCGGCAGGCCGACGACCATGAGGAAGGCGTAACAATAGATCCCGTCTCCCGCATGTCCGATCTTGTCCATCGAATTCGTCACACCGGTCAGGCCGATCAGTAACCAGGCAGCGGTCAGTGCGGCAAGGCCGCGCCAATGCCTGATGCGTTGCCCGGCAATGCTGAGGGCAAAGGCTGTTCCGATGGCAAGCATCCCGAGGCAGAACGACGCCACGACCCATAACCCTGCCCACAACGCGCCCGGGCTGGACCAGTCCGGGCGTGCCTGCGGCAGGATCCGGGAGGCGAGAAAGCCGCAGGGCAGCGCCACGAGCATCCATCCTGCCGCCCGGCGCCAGGGCGGTGCGGTCCGCTTCACGGGATGCGCGTCGCGGCACAGCCGTTCGATCAGGGCATCGTGATTATTCATGGTCGGTTTCCTTGTTGCGGCGAAGTGTGGCGAAAGCGCGGTGCAGCAGGGACTTCACTGCCGCCAGCGTCGTGCTGCTGGCCGCCGCGGCGTCGGCGAGGCTCATGTCGGATAAATGGACGAGTTCGACCACCCGCCGTTGACGCGCGGGGAGACGGCTCAGCAAATGATCCACTTGCCGCTGCGCCTGCCCATCCGGGCTGGATTCGTCCGGATGCCCGAGCACGGCCTCGTCGTCGCTCACCTCCCAATGTTCCCTGCGGCCGCGCGCACGCAGCGCGTCGATGGCGCGCGCGGCGACGATGGCGGACAGCCACGGCAAGAAGGGCCGATCGGGATCATAGGTGTGCCGGACCCGGTGGACGGTCAGCAGGACGTCCTGCACCACGTCTTCGACCAACGCATCGTCCTGGTAAATTTTTCGTCGCACGAGCGCGCGGATGGCGGGTACGATCGCCTTCAACAGGCGACAGTACGCCGCCTGGTCGCCGTCCTGGGCGCGGAGCATGAGCTGCGGCCATGCCGCCCTCGAAGCATCGTTCTCGGTTGCGTTGTTCAAGACTTGTTTGCCGAAGCCTTTTTCAAGGCGGACACCACGATATCCGGACTGAGCAGTTGCGGCAGCAGCACCGGTGCGCCCCCATCGGCCGGATACACGACGTACACGGGCAGTCCTCCCCGGCCGAACTGGTTGATGGCCTGGTCGATCTCCGGATTATATGTGGTGGAGTCGGCGACCATGTAGATCGTATCCGTCCGGGCCAATGCCTCTTGCACGACCGTGGTGGATAACGCCGCGCGATCGTTGACCTGGCATGTGATGCACCAGGAAGCGGTGAAATTGACGAAGATCGGCTTGCCGTGTCCGCGCTGCGCGGCGACGGCGTGCGGTGTCCACGCGACCGGCGTCTCCGCGCGTGCCAGCGTGCCGCCGCCAGCGCTCGTCGCCGGCAGGCCGGCCAGGGACACGCCCACGCCCGCGACAAGAAGCACGGCAAAGCCCAGCAGCGGCCGGTAACGCACTCCGGCAATCTGGCGCCGTTGTGCCAGGCCGTACACCCAGGCGGCCAATCCCAGTACCACGGCCGCTGCGAGCAGCGCGCCCAGTGCGGCGGAGCCTCCCTGCCGGTCGAGGACCCACGCCAGCCATGCCGCCGCGCCCAGCATCGGGAACGCCAGCACGTGCTTGAGCGTCGCCATCCACGCGCCGGGCTTCGGCAAGAGCCGCGCGCAGGCCGGTACGAGCGCCACGACGGTGAAAGGCGCGGCAAAGCCCAGCGCCAGCGCAAGAAAAATCGCCACGCCCTCGGCCGGCGGACGCAGCAGCGCGGCGCCGACGGCGCCCGCCATGAACGGCGCGGTGCACGGCGTCGCCACGACGATCGCCAGCGCACCGGTCAACGCGGCCCCGAGCGGCCCCGGGCGGGAGCCGGAGAGGTTACCGAGACGCTGCGCGGCCAGTCCGATCTCGAACACGCCCATCATGTTGAGCGCCAGGGCGAGCATGACGAGCGCCAGCGTGGCAATCAATACCGGCGACTGCAACTGGAAGCCCCACCCGACGGCGGCGCCACCGGCCCGTGCCGCCAACAGCGTGGCGCACAGCAGGAGCATGGTGACCACGACGCCGGCCAGGAACGCGAGTCCCTCCACCCGCGCCGCGCGCCGGTCGTGGACATGACGGACGAGGCCGAACGCTTTCAGCGAGATGACCGGAAAGACGCAGGGCATGAGGTTGAGAATCAGCCCGCCCAGGAAGGCGGCGGCCAGGGTTGCGGGCATGCTCATGCTCATGTTCATTTGGCCGCGTCATGCCAGGCCTTGACGGCATCCATGGTTTTCCTGATGTGCTGTTCGGGGTTGGCATCCGTGTAGCTGAGCAGGATCTTGCCGTCGGGTGCGATGACGAAAGAGGTGCGCTCGGACAGCAGGGTGCCGCCCTTGGTCTTGAACTGGGTCTGGTATTCCCCGGCCACCTTGGCGCCGGGATCGGCCGCCACCGCGAACTTGTCGCGGCATTCGAGTTTCGAAAACTCGGCGACGCGGTCGGCATTGCCCGCGGTAACGCCGATCACCGTCGCATTCAGCTTCCTGAAATCATCCGTCGCTTCGGCGAACGCATGCGCTTCCAGCGTGCAGCCCTGCGTGAATGCGGCGGGGAAGAAATACAGCACGACAGGCCCCTGGCGCAATGCTTGCGCCAGCGAGAACGTCATCGGCTTGCCGGCAAGCGCGGCCTGTAATCGGAAATCGGGGGCTTTCGCGCCTTCCGGCAAGGCGGCGAGCGCATGGGATGCCGAAAATGCCAGGATGGTTGCCGCTTGTGCCAGATAGGTGCCGAATCGTGCCATTGTGAACTCCTTGAAAAGTTGGTTGGCGATCCTCTGATCGCCCTACCCCCCAGTTCGCCGACGGCAGCCTGAAAGTTGCGGTTCACCATAAAAAATTTTTCTCACCCGAACAACCCGTGCAAGAACCACTTCGGCCCATCCTCGCCCATGCCGATCCGCTCCCGATACACCCAGTACAACGTGTGATCGAGTCCCTCGGCGATGAAATAGTCGCGCGTCTCCGGTCCATCCCACCAGCCGGCCTCGATACGCTCCGGATTCGACGCCATCCGCAGCGGTGAGCCATAGAACGGCCGGTGATCGCGCATCAGCAGCGCGATCGGCCGCGCCAGCAGCCACGTGGGACGCGGCAGGCTCAGGACGTCGGGCGGCAGTTGCGCGTTGCGGGCCCTGGCGCTGACCTTCTGCTGCACCGGCACCCAGACGTTGGCCTGTTCCGGGCGGTAGTCGGCCAGCGGCAGCGGTTGCAGGACGTTTTCCGGGCCCAGGCGCGCGGCCAGCAATTCCAGCATGCGCATGCGGTCTTCCTCGCTGCCGCCCGGCTCGGGGAACAGCGACGCGTTCGGCGGCGCCATCGGCCGCACCTGCAACGCTTCCAGCGCAAGGCCGATCACGGGCGCCTCCAGCGTCAGCCGGCCCAGGCGTTCCTTCAGCAGGCGCACGAGGTGCTCGTCGCGCCACGTCGGCTCGGCCAGCACGACCTCGACGCTGGTCGGCGGGCGCGCGACGCGGCCCCGTTCATGCTCCAGCTGCAGGGTAATGCGCTCCACCGCCAGCTGGCGCGCACACAGCCACCCCGTCAGCTGCAGCAGCAGGCATTGCGCGCCCGCCAGCAGCAGGTCGGCGTCGTCGATGCGGTCGTACAGTTCCAGGCGCGCGCGGAAAGTTTCCGGCGGCGCGATCCACTCGTACAGTTCCGGCACGAGACCGTAGGCGGCGTCGAGCAGGTCGAGCAGTTCGCGGCCGCAGCGCCGCTGCAGGCCGGGGCGCGGCAGGCGGCGCAGGTCGCCCAGCGTGTGGCAGCCGATGCCGTCGAACCACGCGGCGTACGGCCGGGCCGGCGGCATCAGCAGGACGGCCAGCCGGTCGAGCCGGCGCAGCAGCGCTTCCATGCGCACGGCGCGGCCTGCATTCGCGCGCGCCAGCAGCCACGCGCCGCGCGCGGTGGGCGCGCACGCGAGCGAGGCCGTGAAGCCCAGCGCGCGCACGTTGGCGCGCACGCGCCGGCACAGCGCGCGGATGCCGCCGAACAGGCGCAGGCTCGCGCCCACGTCCATCAGCAAGGTCGATTCCTCCCCTTCCGCGACCTGCGGCGTGTATTGCAGCAGGGCCAGCGCCACCGCCTGGCGCGCGTCCGCCTCCAGCGCCGGCGCCCGCTCGTGGATGCGCGCGTCCGGCAGCAGCATCAGCACGCCGCCGCGGCGCATGCCGGTGCGCACGCCGGCGTCCTGCGCGTATGGCGAGGCCACCAGTACGCGCTCCTGCTCGAGTACCACGGTGCCAACGTCAGTGCCCGTGTCAGTGGACCAGCTCGGTGTGAACACCTCCAGCGGCAACCGGGGCAGGTGCAGTGCGATCCACAGGCGCATGGCGATTGGGCAGGTAAGAGTTCAAGGGAAGGAACAGCGTCGCGTCACGCTGCGGCCCGCGGCGTTTGACGAAACCGATCTCGATGCCGCCCGCCTGCGGCCGCAGGGACAGGCGCAGCGGCGCCGGCGAGGCGTCCTGCCCGGCCGCCAGCGGACGCATCATGAAGAACAGGGTTTCCCCCGCCTGCGCGGCCAGGTGCAGGCGGCGCAGGTTGTCGGCGCGGATATTGTTCTGCCAGAACAGCAGCTGTGAATAATGAAAAAAACAGTCACCAACTGAATAAAACCATCACTAATGGAATAAAATTGTCACTCCCACCGGACTGAACATTCCTGCATAAGCATTGGAAATACGATGAACTATGTTCTTCCCTTGTTCAAACAACCGGATTACTTGATAGGGCGAAGGTGATGCGTGCAAGAACTTGAAGAGGCGTGGCCAGACAAACAGTATTTCCAAGGGCTGGCGTTAACCGGTGGTGGATTTCGCGGCATCTTTGCTGCTCAAGCGCTTGCGGCAATTGAGGCAAAAACTGGACAGCCATCCGGACGTAAGTTCGATTTGCTCTGCGGTACTTCCATCGGCGGCATTGTCGCCTTGGCTGCTGCGTTCGAGGTACCGATGAAACAAGTGGTCGATGTTTTCGGAGCCCATGGGCTGCGTATTTTTCCAGAGCACGCACGCGCACCTCGCGACGGATGGGCTGGAAAGTGGGACTTGTTACGTCACTTGGGAAAACCCCGATATTCAGCCCAACCTCTCCGTGATGCTATCGAAGAGCTAATACCCAAGAACACCCTCCTCGGGGACGCCTTGCATCCCGTCGCTATACCTGCGGTAAATTTAACGCAAGGAAGCCCCCAGGTCTTCAAAACAAGGCACAAGCGTGCGTGGGAACGAGACAGTAAGTTTCGTGTAACGGACGTGGCGTTAGCTACTGCAGCTGCGCCAACGTTTTTCGAACTGGCCGAACTCGACGGCAATCGCTACGCGGATGGCGGTCTCTTCGCTAATGCTCCCGACCAGATCGTTCTCCATGAGGCCGAGCATTACTTCGGCGTTGATCCAGGTATGGTTCGCATTCTAAGCATTGGTACGACAACTAGATCATACTCGGTTGCACATTCGGCTGGACGTGACTTCGGTATAGCCGATTGGATGGATGAGACACGGCTCTTCTCGGTAATGATCTCTGCGCAACAGCAATTTGTCGGCCAAATCATGCAGCATCGGCTGAGTGATCGTTATCTCAGGCTGGATCGCGAACCATCTCACGAACAAGCAGAAGAGCTCGGATTAGATGTGGCGACCGAGGGAGCCCGAGTGACGTTAACGAGTCTGGCAGATAAAGCAACTACCGATATTCTCAATACAAAACTGCGGCCATTTTTGGAACACATACCGCATCTCAAAATAAAAAGGGATTAATGAATGGGAAAAGCAGCTCGACTATTTAGTGGTGCCGCGCCGGACTCCCTCATCAATCGAGTCACCCCAAGTACAGAGCAGCGTGAATTTCTTCAGCGACAGTGGAACGACATGCGCGACAGCGTATGTCCGAAGTTGCAACAGGAATCGGGATATCCGATATCTACTTGGCTTCAAGGCTCATATAAATACGGCACGTTGATTCGCCCTGTCCACCTCGGTGAAGAGTACGATGTCGATGTCGGCATCTATTTTGAATGGGAAAAGGAAAAAGGAGCCGCGTACCCTTCCCCCGAACAATTGCGGTCTTGGGTCCAACGTGAATTACTCGCATATGGCAAAGAGTGTGAGATGGTCGACCGCGTCGAAGACCCCGCAAAGGAGCGCTGTTCCAGAGCGGTTTTCAAGCAACAGTTTCATATTGACACTCCAGTATACCACTTGGAGCGGTCGACAGACACTCGCCGGCTCGCTTGCCTAAACAACGGTTGGGAGCAAAGTGACCCGAAGCCAATTTATAAGTGGTTCAAAGAAGCAGCATCGGGCGATGAGCGTGATCAACTCCGACGCTTGATCCGGTACTTGAAGGGTTGGGCTGCGGTTGCCTTTATAGACATCTCGGGCTCTCGTCCATCGTCCATATTTTTGACGGTAGTTATAACAGAAGCCTACCAGGCAGGGTGGCTTGACCGCCTATTAGGACTGAAAGACGATGAGGATGCGCTGGTCGACATAATTGTCCGGGTCCATAACAGACTTTTCGCCCACCGCGAAGTACGCAATCCGGTGGCTGCAGATGAAGATCTGAACCGGATTTCAGCTGATGCATGGGATGGTTTTCTGACTTGTCTGCAAGCGTTAAGGGAAGCGGCAGAGCGGGCGCTTGACGCTGAAGATGAAGCTGGAGCTGCACTTGTCTGGTCTGAAGTATTCTCCTTTCTGATGCCGCTCCCGGAAGCCGATGAGGTTGAGATCCAAGAGAACACGTCCGGACGTGCGGTAATGCAGGTCCCAGAGATCGAGGTAACGGTTTTCATTGGAAACAGCAAACAGCCGCATACCTCTTATCGAAATGAAGTTCCAAGTGTTGGGCGAGATTGTTGGCTGGTTTTCAGAATTGTCAACGCCCACATAATTCCGGAATACGCAACCATTGAATGGACGGTAAGAAATGCAGGGGAAGAGTCCGATTTTATTGGCGACCTGGGGCATCGACAAATGGGAGTACGCTTGCTAACAGTACGAGAACACACCCAATATTTGGGCCGACATTATATGGACTGCGTTGTTCGGCTGAATGGCCAGGTTTACGCAGTCCGCCGCGTTCCTGTGCATATCCGGAACATACAAAGAGCCGAACGCAATCCGCCAAAACCCGCTTATACAAAGATCGTTAGCCGCTTGCGGAGAAGACGCTAATGACTTCGAAAGGAAGACTTGCGTGACGTCGATAGTATGCTGGTTAAACGATGACATCTTTCTTAAAGGGTTGTGGGCTGTTGCCGACTCCCGCGTTACTAATGCCTACGGAGTGCTTTCGGACAATGTCCCGAAACTTTTTTCTATACCGCTTCAGTATTACATGGACGGTGACGTCTTCCATGAGCGCCCAGTAAAAATTCTATGGCCAATGTTCGGCTTTTCTGGCAGCACGCTCATCGGGCTGAACGTAAAGGAGATTCTTTCAAATTACCTTGGGAATCTAAGCCCGATATCGTATTATGGGGGGCCTTTACCTACGATTGAAGAGCGAACGCCAACGCTCTTTGAAATTGCAGAGCTTGCCAAACGTATCGGCGAAATTTATCTTCGCAGTGTTGGGCAACTCTCACCTGGAGCCGCGAAGTGCGAATTCGTGCTTTTTGGATTCTGTCGTAGGAGCGGAAAATTCAGGGTTATTAAATTGTTTAACACCCCGGAGCATCCCGCCTCTATCACAATGGAAGAGCATAATTTGAGCGGTGATGATTATGTCATTCTTGGGGACCGGAAAAACGAGGTGCAAGCCAGGATCAACGAAAAGCGTGCGCGATTTCCACGTGACAGCCTCAATTGGGGAAGATCTCCTATTCTTGTTATGGCTGACATCTTGAGAAGCGAGGGTGTATCAACAATTGGTGGACATATGCAGATATGGGCGGCACTCGAGTACAAGAACCATTTGCTGACGATATCGCACATGGATAACATCTTGCCTCATCATGTCGGTCTAAGTCTGTTTGAAGACCTAGGTCACGTGGGTGGCTTCACGACAGGGCACGCCTTCGGATTAAGCATACCAGGGCCGGACGGATGGCCCGACTCGGCGACATGAGCTACAAAGATCAGTAGTTAGCCGTCAGCGTGCCGGATTGGACAAGTGCTGCACCTGAGTCTCGGCCGTTGATTGTACGACAGCAGCCGACCCATCGCGGACGATGGAGGTTTGCCCGCGAACGAAATGAGCTGTTGAGCTCAGGTTGCGGCTCGCCGGGACGTCGCCCTGTAGCGAGTGGTTGTTACCGTCAGTCATGCTACGAAAACTTTGTGCTCTTCCTTGTAGACGGAAATCGCACCGTCCTCTGATATTTTTATGCCGAGCCCTAGGCCACTGCCCCTTTTAGCGGCAGCGGTCCGACCTCCACCTTCACTACCCGCCGATACACTTATGATTGCACCAGCTGCAACTATATTGCCGAGGTGATCTAGTACCATTGCGCCATCTAGAGCCAACAGTTCCTGACGCAACCGCCGATCTAAATCCTGAAATCTTCCGCCCACCATTGCGCGAATAGTTTTTGATTTGATGGACGGATTTGGTCCGAAAAGCAAGTCAGACTCTGAAACAATTCTCCCGACATCGCCGAGCGATCCGGACCGGATCACAATGATGCAACCACCACTCCGAGCAAACGATATATCGAGACAGCTTTGATAGATTGCCTCTCTAAATAATCTATTTTGAGGAGGCTGCATTTGTCGCAGATACATTTCATGAGCATAGTACTGCCATTCACCACGCCGCTTAGCAAAAATCAGCCTCTTGTTTCTGAAAATCAACTGTTCCCCAAGGCGATTCAAAACCAGCGCAATTCGGCCCCCATTGGCCCAGTCTGCAATTGCGTTCAACCGATACGGAACATAATCAAGGCCGAGCTGGTTTGCTGTAAGTTGCCCAGATCCGGATATTTCGCAATCCGGGGTCACAACTAAGAGAGTATCAAATCCATTGCTTATGACTGCCGAGAAATCTTCCTTAAATATTTCAGCGAGACTGTTTCCTTGTCCGTTGGCGTTCGGATCTATACCTATGGAGGACGTAATCGCCCCACCTTCATATGTACGAGCAGACCAGGTTTCAAACTGACGCAATACCGAACTTACTGCGGCAAGACCACCTAAGTGACGCGAAATTGCTCGCGCAGGTAGAAAAGTGAATAGCTCGGCTCGGTAATTCGCATCGGCGGCACCGTGTATAGCGACAAGCTCTTCAACAAAATCCTTTGTGAGTGCCAACTCTTCGGGCGTAAATCCAGGTTGGCGATAGAGAACAATTCTATCTATACCCTCATCCTCAGCCTTGATGGCTGTCCTAGAGGGCTCGAGCGAAGCAACTCGTGGGCTGGAGGGCTGACAATTTACAGTGCCTGGCAAAACTCGGGCAGACAGAAGTGGCGCCAGATACGCGCTCAAAGCTTCTCGAAGTTCGTCTAGGGTCAATTATTTTCCTCCGAGAGTACGACGTTTTGGATTTCGCTATGCATCTAATGCATTACAAATCGAAAAACTATAACATAACTCGGAGGTTTGCGATATAACACCGTTTTTTACTCAAGAAATTCTTTGCCAACAGAGACTTGGGCTTTCAAGCATAGCACCGGACTGCGTGACCGAAAAATTTAGCCGAATAGGTAAGAAAGCGGCAAGTGATTTACGCATCTACACTTACTGCACCTGAACGATTCCGTCAGTAGCGCACGCACCGCATTATACCGAGTTGCAACGAATTGGTGTGAGCATCTCTCGCACTGGATGTTCGGTGACAGCGCTTCCGTTAGCGCACCCTGGACTTCCTTGATCTCCTTCTCCGGGCCGAGCATGCGAAATCCTAGTATGGTTCGGACCGCAAAGCCTTGCTTCGCACCTTTTTCCATAGATTTCATTCTGTCAAATAATTCAAGAACCACATGCGAAAGATATAGAAGGATTATTGGTAAAGCCGCATAAGCATGATCGTAAATATCGTCCTCAAAAGGGCTTTTGAAAATGAAATTGAAATTTTCCGGAGTGGTTTGTATCTCCGGCCGACCTACTGTAATCAAGTGCACCGCGTGCTGAAATAGTTGAAAGAGCCCGTCCGGTTCTGTTGACGTAAATAGGAGGTTATAAATTGTTTCCGAGCTTAAAACTCCTTTCACGGCCGTTTGCGCTAAGGCGTCAGCAAGAATCTCGCGGCGGATATTTCCGATTTTCTTGTTCGTTAAGAGATCCGGATCCCCAGATGAAAACGCCTGGTAAAATGCGTTTTCATCTGCCAGCATCCACGATAGATAAATCAAACTATCCATCAATGGTTTGCGCAACAAGTTGAAAGCGACAACAAATTTGCGCTTCTCCATGCACTGAAGGGCTTCATAGAGATGGTGCAAAGAATCGGACACCATTGCCATCTTAATCGTATTGAGAATAACCTTTCGAGCCTCTTCTGCATACCCAGTTGCCCGCATTGCCTCGATAGCCCCTTCTTTTGCCAAGTTCTCGAAATTCTCTGCCTTATGCTTATCCGCAAAGGTCACGCTGACCGTATGAGCTTCGACTTCTTCATACTCGACAAGCAGGCGGGCACATTCGTCATGAAGAAAGTAGCAATACTCGTGCGCTAGATGCAGTTCATACGGAATCCATTGGCGGCGTCGACGTGGAATTATTCCGCTTGAAGTCATATTTTCATCTCGTTCTTGAGTAAATGAAACCTGAGTTTTCACAGGTTACAATAATTTCGTCCGCCGCACGTCATTTTATGTGCAGCGCGCAGCGCCCCTGTTCCTGCCCGGGACATTAAGTGAACTTCCAGTTAGGTCCAAGTCTCGCCTATGACCGCTATCGACCCGAACCGGATGGTCATCTTAAGGCGTCTCGATAGGTAGACGTTCGGACGAACGTTTCATTCAGGATTGGGTGTCTTGGCTGACGCAGCATCGTAAACATCGTCAGGTATGGTCGGGCTCGTCTTGTCAACCTGGAATTGTTGGAAGAGCGACGAGCAGACATCCATCAGGCGTTTCTTTCGCTTGCCTGCTCGCTCATCTGCTGGCGGTATGTCGAACGGTTTTGTTAGGTGCTCTAAGAGCACCTAACAAAACCTCTCGACATACGCGTGGACCGAACGCTGGCGCCGTACAGTAATGCATCACGACCGCGAGTTGGATATCTCGGCCGCCCGGGTATAGCTGGCCGAGGCGCGTACGTGCTTGTATCCTCCAGGCATGGCCAGCTGAGTGATCGCCAGCCTGAGGCGACTTCGCAGCTCTACCGTTCCATGCCAATCTGGCCCGGAGCACAGCCCGGCGATGTGCAATTGCGGGCGTCAGTTGCGTCGTCAGCACTGCCGTGGTGTCAATTGTTTTCGGCAGAAATCTAGGGCCGGGCCGCTGGGCTTGTTTTGTGCGCTCAGCGATGTGGTCCAGCGCCGGCAGCCATGGCGATCCACTAGAGGTCCCTCATGTAAACGCACCACTCTGCATCCTCGCGAGAAGCCTTGATACCTGGCCCTGTCCCTCGATCGTATCCATGTACTCCATAGGGCGGCGTCCACCTAGCGAGGGCATGGGCTGATTCAACCAGTTGGTCAACCATTTGTCGACGTCAAAGCCCGCAGCCGCAACTGGGTCGCCTGATTCGGCGAGCATAACCTTGACCTGATTGATCAGCTTGGAAATTCCGGCGCTGTCGTTTTCCATGCGCTCAGACGACTCATTCATGTACGTCGTTCCTTTCTCTCGATATGCGAACTTTTCTGGAAGACCAACCCGCAATAGCAACCGCATCCAAAGGCGCCAGCTACCGTTGTTTATGGAAGCGCAACATCGGGATGCCCAAGCGCCCAACCTCAAGCGCCAAGCCCCTGCCCGGAGTAAGACATGGCCTGAGCTCAGCGGACACTCACTAGAGAAGGACGAGATCCTCGTCTTCTATACACGGTTGGCTGAACTGGACAATGCCATCGTGATGCCTAAAGGACAATTTCTGCTTTATGCCCGGGATTGGATCGGGGAACTCAAACGCTGTTCTACCTTCCTGCACCCTATAGCGCAATTCGCCGCGTTGGTAGCTGTACTCACTTGCGATATCGTCCACATGGGTTACCTCCTCACTTGACGCAATGACAAGCTCCCTGCCAAGTGGTTTTGAGACGACGGCACCAGACAAAAACTGGAGTGGAAATTTAAGACTTGGACCTTTGTAGCGTGCTGAGACCACATGTGTTGCGTAATAAGTTATACCCTGAGTAATGTTGTCGTACCCAACGACAGCCTGATACAACAGAATTGCGTCAACCGAACAACCTTCCTTGGCGATCGCCTCGTTCGCGTAGCGACGTACTTCTTCGACGTCTGCTGAGCCGTGCAGCCGCATGAAGATTACGTTGCTATATTCCGGGCTTCGAGGTGAGTGCTCGTCAAATTTCTTTATCGCGATATTGATATTCTTCCTGAACCTAGCTTGTTCGTAGGCAGTTTGAGGGCACATTACATTGCACGTGTAGGAGCCTGGCAGAAACTTTGAGTCGGATAGCTTTCGCATCTGAATAGAGGCGCCCCTTTTTGGGAACAACCCTGGAGCGAGTTCACCAGATCGAATAGGTGTGGCCCGCAGCACGCGGGCAATCTCCTCGAATGCAGAGGTATCTAGATGCGTGCGGGATCGGATGACGGCTTGCCAGCCAGCGGCTGAAGCAAGAACACGCCGCCGAACGATATTGGCTAATCTCGCACTTTCAAAGCGAAATTGCTTCTCATGCGTTGAAATATCATGGTTTTTGATGGATACCCTAAGGTTGTAGCCGTCTCGATCCGACACCACGGCGTCGTAGCCAGGAAAGTGTTTTTTCATGGGTCGAACGTTCATGCCACGAGCGGCTAGACTCCCAAGAGTAACAATCTCGAACAGTGGGCCATGGGGGCTTTGATCTTGGTCCTTGACATCCTGGACAGTATCAGCCAGCCATCTCTTATGCTCCGGTTCCAACTGTTTAATGAAGAAGCCGAGCGATGCAATCTCGACCTTGGCGAGCTTGTCGGTTCTTCTCCAGACAGTCCTTAGCCGATGTGGCGCAGATTGCGCGAGCCAGGTTGAACTGAAGAGAGACTCAACGAAAACTCGGTATTTGCTGAAATCTTCCGGGGTCATGACGGCATGGCAGAAAGTTGGTTGGTCCATTCTCAGCATTTAGCCCAGTTGCTGAGGTACTTGGCATAACACCGTCGATGATAAGCGTCGCTCTGCGTTGAGCCAAGTTACTTTGCACCGCGACCAAACATGAACACACCAAGGATTGTGCTGTGGCGGAACTAGCATGCCGAGCCCCGGCGCCAATGCCTTCATCTAGATATCTCCGTCAGGACCTTTGTGCCGAGAAGGCTTTCTGATAGCAATCTGACAAAAATAGTGAAGCCAGAGGCGTTGCTAAATTTTTGCTTTATTAACCACTTGTAGCCTTTACAATCGCCCTCATATAGTTTGACTAGCGTCAATATTACATCCGCGAAATAATGAGGAAAAAAAATGGTAACACAGCAAGATCATGAGTACACCATGATGGGCGGAGTTAACCGGGCAAAGATTGGCCGCTATCTGAGCTTAGCCTCAAGCACGATCTCAGCCGGGCTTGTGTTCCTACTGTTGACAGCTGTTGACCTAGCGAAGAAGTTCCATCTTCCGGTTAACGTGCCGCCTGCCGTGCTATCGCTAGTTGGCGCTGGAGCTGTGTTTGGTGCCTTGTATTGGCTGTTGAATTCGTATATGTGGCGATGGCCAGGGGTTACCCACATTCTGAAGGTACCGGATCTGTCCGGCACGTGGGACTGCGTGGGTGAATCTCTTGGACCCAACGCGCCAGTGCCACCCCAGTGGAACGGTGAAGTAACCGTTGTTCAGACTTGGGACAAGCTGCGCATTCGCTTGAAGACTGCTCACTCTGGCTCCAGCAGCATGGCAGCGGCACTTGGCTACGATAGTGTCGATGGCTTCGTGCTCCTGTATCAATATCGCAATGATCCTAATATCGTCGCGGCAGCGGCAGGCATGGCATCGCATATGGGGTGCGCGGTTGTCACGATCACAAAGGATCTGAAGTCGGCAAGCGCAGAGTACTTCAACGGCGGTAGCCGATTGACTTTTGGCAAAATGAGCTGGACAAAGAGGACGTGATGGCCACTGATATTAACAAGCGCCTGAGCCAACTGCGGGCGCGTCGCGACGGCACCGATCGAATGGCGATCGATGAGTCAGTCCGTAATGAAGTACTTGCGAAGAGTCTTTATCCGTCGGTAGAGCCATGGGAAAAACGGGGTAAGAACGACCAGCCCCACACTCGTTACGCCATCGGTGCAATGCAGCCGGTGAACAGCACTTACACGCGCATCAGTCGCGAGACTGCAGACCGTGTCGCCAACCAACTGAGCTCCCGGTTGGCTAAGGCAGGCATTACCGCGGAATTTAGATTGCAGGGTTCGGTTCCGCTGGATGTGCACATCCGACGGGTTAGCGATGTAGACCTGCTTGTGATCGATCTAAGCCATCTGGTCTACCAGACGACGGGTGTCAGGGCTCGCAACGGTACATATAAACCAGCCACAAGTACTTCGGCGCTTGTTTTGAGCCGGCTGCGCCAGCAGGTCGAAGCTGACCTTCCTGATGCATTTCCGGCCGCCACGGTCGATGTCGAAGGTGCGAAAGCCGTTAAAATTTCAGGTGGTTCGCTTCCTCGTTCGGTTGACGTCGTGCCAGCCCATTGGTTCGACACCGTCGACTACCAAGCTACCGGGCAAGAGGTCGACCGCGGTGTCTACATCTATAACAAAAATACAGGCGAGACGATCGACAACCTGCCATTTTTGCACATAGCCCGAGTTGCGGCGCGCTGCGACTCCATTCGCGGGGGTCTTCGTAAGGCGATCCGCCTATGCAAAAGCGTCAAAGCGGACTCCGATCGCGACATCACGCTTCCCAGCTACGATATCGCTGCGACCATGTACCACTCTGACATGGCAGCTCTATGGTGGGGGCAACATAACGACCTTGCAGTGCTGGCGGAAACACAGCGCTTTCTAGATCTTCTTGCAAGAAATGACGACTTGGCGAAATCGCTTGTGGTACCAGACGGTAGTCGTAAAATTTTTAACAGTGCTGAGAAGTTGAGCGGACTCCTGCGCCTTTCGATTGAGCTCGACGAGCTGCTAAACAAGGTCTACGAGGAAAACGTGCCAAGCTTGAATGCTGCCGCGCTACCGTTTGCCAACAAGCGTGCCGTTGTCGGCACTCTGTCAATCTAAGTTGAGCTAGATTGCCGGAAATAATAGCTCCGCATAGGTAAAACTCGGGTTCAAGACGTGATAGTAGATGATGTTTGCAGCCGAGTTTGCCGCGATCAGTTGGGTTTCGGCCAGTATGCTCGCCACCAGTCGGTGCTGACACGCTAGCAGCGTCGATACTGGCTCGGTCCGACATGATCTGGTCATGCTTCCGGAGGTGCCCTAACATGGCATTGACATGAACGGCCTGTTCTTAGCCGGACTGATGCCGTGGCCGAAGCACTCATTTCCGACGAGCTCTGGCCCCTTGTCGCAGCTCATCTTCCAACAGACCCGCCCTCCCCCGCTCTCCGAAACTGGGTGACCAGCCCAGCCCGCCCATGGTGCCTTCACCATCCTGACGAGCGCGATCGCAGCGGACTCAGGCTGAGCTTTCTTTAGACACCCCTCTCGCCGTCTCATGAAGGGCTTGCTGCTTCAGTTCTGACATTCCGGAGTAAATAAGGATGATGTCGGCCAACCGGTCATCTGGACAGTAAAAGTAGGCTGGCGATACATCTAAAACTCTTGCAAGAGCCTCTACAAATTGGAACGGCGGTTCATGGATGCCACTCTCATATCGGCTGATCCGTGCGCTGCTAGACGATTCCTCCAGGCCGGCCATGACGCCGAGCTCATCTTGGGCCAGCTTGCGACGCTGTCGGGCCTGACGCAGTCGCAGGCCGAAGATGAGGTTCGAAGATTTATTGCGTGGAGGCATCCTACGATAATCGTAGGTTTCGCTGGACCTTTCTCTACGAAAAACGTAGAATCGACTTGACATCTTTGGCGTCGGGGCTGTGTTCGTATGTTTGTAGGAAGGGGCTTTTGCATGTTGGATGCAGTAACGTTGGATGCAATCGAGAAGGAGCTGTCAGCGCTCCTGGAAGACGGCAGCGAGCCGTCCGCGCAGCGCGCCAAGGAACTGGTCGAAACGCTGGAAGCGGCCGTGGAGGCGAACCAGCAGATGAAATCCGAGCCAGTGCAGCAGAAGCTACGCACCTTGCTTGAGGAGCATCCGTGGATGGCTTCTGATGTGGTCGAGCGTGAGATTGGTGTTATCGCGAATGAGAATGCCAGCATCCGGTCTAAACGCAGCAAAGTGATCGCCATCGCCAACCGCATGACTGAAGCATTGGCACCCCATGTCGCATGCAGGGCTGGCTGCAGCTCGTGCTGCCACATGAACACGATTATCTACGAGCATGAGGCGATTCGGTTGGCCGAAGTCTCTGGGCGAAAAATGACGCGCCTGCCTTTCCGGCCAAGCGATGTCGTGTTCGCCGAAGGCCTCAAGTTCAACGGCAGGCCGTGTCCGTTCCTGGTCGAGAATCGGTGCTCGGTTTATGAAGACCGTCCGCTGGTGTGCCGGACACACCATTCGCTGCGCGAGGACGCGACACAGTGCAGCATGGAGATTCCGACATCCCTGCAAGTCCGGCCACCGATGTATGATCCCGATAATTTGGAATTACCATACCGCGAACTGAATGTCATGCACAACTTGATGGAACCCCATGGCAATATCGCTGAGTTCTTTCCAGACTGATGCACGTGCATTTTCCAGGGTCGAAGGTATTTCAAGCCGTACTAACGACAGCAGCGCCGGCCCGGTACGATTTCGGTGCTGGCACATCGCCCTGCAACTGCTCCGCATGAACCAGGACCGGCGCGACGAAGATGAGTTTGCGCTGCTGATTGCCGATGCCAAAGGGCTGCATACGAAAATGCCCACGGCGCCAATGCGGCGCCACACCACCTCCCGCCGCTCCTTCCGAAGCGCCCGGCGGCAATGTCTCTGGGCCGACGAGGATGCCATTGTAGAGTGAGGCCGCTCTTTGCAACAGCTTGGCGCGCTTGCGCTCTCGCAGGCCGGCTGCGCGGCGTAGCGCTTCGTCGTATTCGCAGTGAGGCGTCACGCGTGCCTGCTTCAAGGCCATGTAGAGAAACACACGTACCACGTAGCTGACTGCGGCGTGCATTGACCGATGGATTTCACTCTCGTCCGCCGCCTTGACGTTGCCGAGGATCTCAGCCAGCCATTCGCCGACCGTGAGGTCCCCGCGATCAGTTTCGCCGAGCAGCGAGACATGTCCACCATAGCTGTCCTGCCGCTTGCTGATGAAGACGAGTTCCAGCGTCCAGCACTTCTCCTCTCGGTCGCCTGACGAGGGATGCTGCGTCAGAAAACAGAAAACTCCGTCGAAGCAGTGATCGGGAGATTGCGGGTCCGGCACTTTCAAATACCGTTTGGCCACTTCACCGAACCGCAAGTACTGAGCGCGGTAGGGCGGTGCAACCATGCTCATCGGAAGACTGAGATCCACGTCCGAATTCGCCAGCAGCGTTTCCAGAGCCGCTGTGGCCTCGACCACTGTCCCCTCGCTCAAATGGTACTTGAGGTTCGTGCTGACCTGGAACGCGAGCCGTAGGCAATCCTCGTCGCTTATCCGCGCGACTAGCGAAGATGAGGAGCGCGTGCATTCCAGCTGCCGGAGTATTTCCTGTCTAATTTGCCAGCACAGCGTGCCAGGAGCCTGCCAAAGGGGCCAAAGTCCAGTGTTCCCGAGCGCATGCGCCCAAGCGTCCAGCGCCCCCTGTGCCCGGAACTGTATGGGATAAGGCCGGCCAAAAAGCCGCGTCACAGGGCTGCGAACCAGCGCCGGTCCGATGTTGACGAACCCGTCCATCCCTGCGGGTTGCTGACCCATTATGTTCGTGGCACGCGCCTGTCCATATTGCTTCAGGTTTTTCGGCATTGCCCGTCTCCTCCAGGAAAACTGTCAGGAAGACTTTAGATATGACGCAGGGAAACGTGTTGATACCGATTAAGTTACTTCTGGCAGCCTCCGGGTAACGTGTTCGTTGAACATTTTTCACTTCGATCAAGGCCACGGGCAACGGGAGGCAATCAATGGGCGAAAGCCAGGAAATCGCGGCGAGTGCCGCGCGGTCGGCGTTCAGCGGTGTATCCCAGCACAACCGGCTCATGCGGCTCGATTTTCCATTGAAGGATGGGCCGCCCGCGATCCTGCTGCCGAACAAGTTCGTCGCTCACGAGGAAGTTTCACGAAGCTTCCGCTTCGATGTCGAAGTGCTGTCGGATGACGCGCGCATCCCGCTGAAAATGCTGATGGGCCGGATGGTGACGATCTCCCTGGTCCGGGAAGACGGGTCACTACGCTACTTCAACGGCTACATCACCGAATTCCGCCTCCTGCGCAGCGATGGCGGCTTCGCCTTTTACCGGATGGTGCTCGAACCCTGGCTCGCATTCACACGCCTGCGCAAGAACTGCGTTTCGTTCCATAATAAAAACGTGCGGGAGATCACCGAGGAAACCCTGCGGCACTACCGTCAGGCCGACTGGCAACTGTACCCGATCGACGAGTCGAAGCTGACCGTCGCCAACCAGTACAACGAGACCGACTACAACCACCTGCACCGGCGCTGGGAAGCGCTCGGCCTGTACTACTGGTACGAGCACAGGTTCGACGGCCACCAGCTCATGATTTCGGACAACAGCTTCCTGGCCGCGCCCATCGACGAGGAAGCGTACGTGATCTCGTTCCATGACAAGAGCGGCTCGCGCGAAGACGATGGCATTCACGAGTGGACGGCAATCCGGCGCCTGGGCTCAGGACAGACCACGCTGGCGACTTTCGACTACAAAAACCCTCGCGCGCAACGCGCTGAAGTCGCTTCCCTCAACCAGCAAGGGGACATTTTCTCTTACGAGGTCTACGAGGACACTGGCTCCTATGGCTTTCGCTTGAACACCGACGGCGAACAGCTGGCGGCGCGGCGCATGGAGGAAGCGGACAAGGACAGACAGTATTTCGAAGCGAAGGGCAACGAACGCTTCGTGCTGCCCGGTCGCAGGTTCAAGCTCGGCGGCCACTTCAGCACCGAGCCGCGCTTGCGCGAGTACGACCCCGAGCCGCGCCGAGGCATTGGAGATCGTTATTACCTGATCCTGTCTGCCGATCATGAGGTATCGAATAATTACCAGGCCGGTGCGGGCGCACCCTCGCGCTACGCAAATCGCTTCACGTGCATCCGCCAGGACATCCGCTGGCGTCCCGGCCGCAACTACAACAGCGAGCCGTCTACCTACACGGGACTGCACACGGCCATCGTCGTCGGCCCGGACGGTGCCGACATCCACACGGACGGCTACGGGCGCGTCAAGTTGCAGTTTCACTGGGACCGGCTGGGCGATTACAACGAACGCAGCTCGCCGTGGATTCGGGTGATGACGCCGGCGGCCGGCAACCAGTTCGGACAGATTCGGCTGCCCCGCGTTGGCGAAGAAGTGGCCGTTGTGTACGCCAACGGTAATATCGACCATCCCCTCATACTCGGCGCGCTCTACAACCAAACCCATATGCCGCCGTGGTCCTTGCCGGAGCAGCAGTCGCTCGCCGGCCTGCGCAGCCGGGAACTGGGCGGCGGGGCGCGCGGCAATCACCTCGTGCTCGACGACACGCAAGATAAAATCCAGGCACAACTGAAAAGCGATCATCAGTGCAGTCAACTGTCGCTCGGCCACATCACGCGCATCGAGGACAACGCGGGCCGCAAGGACGCGCGCGGGGAAGGTTGGGAACTGCGCACCGACGGGCATGGCGTGGCTCGCGCAGCCAAGGGACTGTTGATCACGACCGAAGCGCGGCAAGCCGGGCGCGGGCCGATCAAGGACATGGGCGAAACGGCAAGCCGGCTGGATGCGGCGCACAAGCTGCACGATGACAAGGCGACGGCCGCACTGCAAGGTTTGGCGCAGGAAAGCGGACAGCAGCACGATGTCGCCGATGCACTGAAGGCGCAAAACGACGCGGTACGCGGCACCGGTGGAAAATTCCCCGAGCTTTCCGAACCCCACCTCGTCCTGGCCAGCCCGGCCGGAATCGAGACGACCTCGGCACAATCGACCCATATCGCCAGCGCCGAGCACACGGCGCTGACGGCTGGACGCAGCGTCTCGATCGCAACAGGCGACAGCCTATTCGCAAGCATCAAGCAAACGTTCCGCCTGTTCGTCCACAAGGCGGGCATGAAGCTGGTTGCTGCGGCCGGCAAGATCACCGTGCAGGCGCATGACGACGACATCCAGGTCATTGCCAACAAGGTCCTGTCCCTGATCAGCCAAACAGATTGGATCGACCTGAAAGGGAAAAAAGGGGTGCGGCTGCATGGCCCCGAGTGTATGGTCGAAATCACCGACCGCATGCAGGTCTTCGCGCCCAAGCCGGCGCTATTCCACGGCAACCTCGAGACCCTCGCGCCCCAGAATCGGCCGCAACCGTCGACTGAGCACAAGGTCACCATTGCGGAACCGAAGACGCCGGCAGATCCGAAGCAGCTACTCTTCATGCTGCAGACCCATCCCGAAAGCGGACGCCCGTTTGCGAACGTTCCTTACACCCTCTACAAGAACGGCAGTCAGGTCGACGAAGGCATCACCGACGGTCTGGGACGTATCGCCATCGAGCATAAGGGCGGGACGCCGGGCTACACGGTCGAGCTGGCGAACGGCGAAAAATTCGATCTTAAAGCTTGGGAGAAGTTCGATCCCAAAGACAAAGCCTTGCACAGTGAGCAGATGCTGTCGAACCAGGGAGCGCGTTCGCTCGATGGGTCGACAGACGGACGCACACATTCCTGAATTGGCAGCGAACTGAACAGGGGATCTCATGGGCTCTGAAAACTATCTGCGAACGGAAACGGTTCACATCGACGAAGTCAGTTGCAATGCGACAAGCACCGTCCAGTGGTTTGCGGAGAACAAGAACACGAAGGGGAACGCCACCCATCCCATTACGCACAATAACAAGCTCAGCCTTCATTTCTGTGGCAAGGAGGGCTTCGCCGCCATCGCCAAGGACATCCAGGAAGCGAAAGGCAGTATCGACCTGGTGTGCTGGGGATTCGATCCCGGAATGGAACTGGTACGCAATGGATACAACTGGCCGCGGGCCGAGACTTATGGCGACCTCCTGATTGCTGCTGGAAGGCGGGGCGTGCAGGTCCGGCTGTTGGTCTGGTACAGCTATCTCGGCGGCAAAAAACAGAAGCATATGCCGGGGCACACGCATGGAACGAGTCCCTGGCGCATCCATGATAGCGACGTGGAAGTCCAGCAAATCGATTCCAAGCGCAGCCTGCAACAGATACAAGAGCATGCGCGGAATAACCGCCACAAGAAGGAATGGAACCTTTCAGGCGACAAGCTCGCGGCCATGGCCAGGGAGGAGTATTGCTGCAGCTGGTACAAAGCGGCATTTGCCGGCCGGCTGCAGGGCATCACCATTCGCACGCGTGACGGCGATGTCGGCAGCATCGCAAAATCGCTTGGCCAAGAGACGAGAAAGCCTGATGGCGCCGAGTACGGGTTGGAGGTAGGTGCCGGGACTCATCATCAAAAGCCGATTCTGATCGACTTCGCCTATGACGACGGCAAGAAAGCGGTCGCTTACGTCATGGGCCTGAACTCCCTTACCGACTACTGGGACACCCCCGAACATGGCGTCGAGAATCCGTTGCGAGAACAAGGCGCCGCCAAGACGAAGAAGGAGCATGCGCAGGGCGTCGACGGCAATTTCGACTTCGAGACCTTGAAGCCCTACCGTGACTACGCTTGCCGCATCGAAGGCGGCCGGGCACTGATACCGATCCATGAGAATTTCGAGCGGGCCTGGGCGCGCGCGGGTGGCGATATGAAGGCCAGCCAATATATGTGCGACAAGCCGCCGTCCGCCCTGCTGCGCAAAGCCGCAAGCGGCGATTCGACGGTGCAGATCGTCAGGACCCAGCCCGAGGAAAAGGACTTCACGATCAAGGACATCTACTTCAACGCGACCCGCGTGGCCGCCGGGGGCACGGGCTACCTGTACATGGAAAACCAGTATTTCCAATACCAGGACTGGGCCGAGCACTTGCTGGCGATCCGAAAAAACGTGATCGCAGGGTGGAAGCGCAGCTGCGCGAAGATCGGCAAGGGCACCGAGGACTTGCCGATCATGCACGTCTTTGTCGTTATTCCGGCACCTGAAATGGCGGAGATGATACCCCGCACCTACGACACCTTGGCGACGCTGGGCCAGCAGGGCGGTATGACCGGCCAGGTCAAGATGATCGAACAGGCCAATGCGCAGCCAAAGCAGGCGCTTTTCGAGGATGCGGCAGACAGGCGGGCAAGTACGAGCGCGACGCAAGCGCTTTCCGATGTCGTTGTGGCGGCAAACAAGATCGACAAGCCTTCCAAACTAATCCTCGAAAAAACATTTGGCTTACGCGTATGCGTCGCCGTGCTCAACGCATGCGAATTCAACCAGGCGTGCCGCCAGTGGCGCTACCGCGAAATCTATATCCATTCCAAGTTGCTGCTGGTCGACGACGGTTTTTTCACGCTTGGCAGCGCGAACCTGAATCAGCGCAGCATGGCTGTGGACAGCGAGATCAACTTGGCCACGAACGACCTGCGTCATGCGACTGCCCTGCGAAGACGGATCTGGTCGCAGCTCACGCAGTCACAGCAGCCTCCGTACACAAAATATGACGGCGGAAATGCTACGCCACAGGAAATCGCACAAACCTTTAATCATTGGGTAACCCTGATGAACGAAAACAAGGATAAACAAAAGGCGCGGTCAACCGACCCGAAGAAGAAGCAGATGGATGGCTTCATCGTTCCGCTGGACGATGGCCGAAGCTCGACCACACGCTACGGTTGAACCATGCGTACCCTTGCCGATTTCCCTCCACGGCGTTGCCGCAACTTGGCAACCTTACTGATGACTCTCACTTTCCTGGTGGCCTGCAACATGGACAAGACCAAGGTTCCCCCCCACATGCAACCCCTGCCGCCGTTCGACCCGCACATCGCCTCGTTCGAATGCCAGACGGAGGCGAGCAAGGTACCGCCGATCGACGCCCAGGCCGAGGACTGGTTCCTCGAGGCGCGCGCGATGGAAGATGGTTTTGTCTACGTCGACGATGTGGATTACAAGAAGGTCGTCCAGCTGACCCGCCAGGCCGCCGAACGGCATCACTGGAAGGCAATGCTGAACCTGGCCAGCCTGTACGTGGAAAAGCACGATCCGCCGCATGGCGAAACCGAAGCGGTGGCCTTGGTGTCCGAAGCCATGGAACTGGGCGTGCCGGCCGCCTACGACAGGATGGGCACCTATTACCTCAACGCCACGGGCGTAAATGGCAATCCCGACCGGGCCTACGCCTTTTTCCAAAAGGCCGCCGCCATGGGCAACCCGCAGGCGATGGCCTTCCTCGGCGAGAAGATGGACGCGGGTGCGGACAACCTAAAGCCGGGCTACTGGGGCAATATCCCGATTGCGATCAAGATGCTTGAATGCGCGCTGGCCCAGGGTTACGGCCCGGCCGCCGTCGAAATGAAGCCCATGTACGAAGTACCCAGGGCGCCCGACGGAACCGAAATCGGCAGGGAAACCCGAGCAACCCGCGACCGCGTAATGCGGGCCCTGCACGAAGGCGTGCGGGGTGGCTGCGAGTACTGCGCAAACAGATTGGCCATCGAGTTCGGCGATCCGAGCAGTCTAGAAGACATGTTCGTGCCGTTCATCGACAAGGCACGCGCCCAGCGTTACAACATGCTTGGTGACGCACTCGGCTTCAACCCCGACCGTCGCTTCCCGAACCTCGACAAGATTCTGCCCCTGCCGCCGGCACCACTACCGCCTTGGGACGGCACCCGGGAAAGCTTGCTCGCGGCAGCCATGGCCGTCGTGCCCGCGACGGAGGCACCGGCACCGACCGAAGCCTCGCTCAGGAAGGGACGCTACTTCCTCGACAGCGCCTATGCCTTCCGGCCTGTAGCGGAAACGACGGATGCGCTCCAGGCGCCTTTCGCCAGCTACTGGCAACCGACAGCGCCAAAGGAATCCGCCGAGGTAAGCGCCTTCCTGGCCACAATTCCACCTGGCCTCTACAGCAGGGGCGAGGCATTCGAACAGCCGCGCTACCCGAGCCGCACGGGAAAGGGGGCCATTGCCGGGATTGTCTGGCAGCGCGTGCTTACCGTCCACAACAATGGCGGCATGGTCGCGCCGCGCACGGCACTGAGGTTGTCCCGGCAAGTTCCGCGGTTAGCTCCGCCCGTGGAATGCACCGGGAACAAAGTGTGTCCGATCACGGGAACTTGGCAGCCATGGCTTGCGCCAGGCCATCCGCTGGAACAGGAAGTCAATCAAGCGTGGCGGCAGCGCTGGCTAACCGCAGGACAATCCTTCCCGGACCCCAAGCGCGACTGGATGCTACCGCTGGACAGTGTCGAGCTGAAATGGCACCTGCTGGAGGCGAATAAGCCGACTGAGAAATGACACACGCTGGCCATGTCGAAAGGCCGCGCTCGCGCCACTCTGTTGCCTTGGGCAGCGCACGTGACGGGCCGGACATCAATTAGCATCGGGAGGTGATTGAACATGAAGCATGAGGGGCGCGGCGTAATTCGATTGAATGACAAGACGGACCACGGTGGCCAAGTTATTTCTGTTTCATCCGGCACTGTCGTAATGGGTACCGAAGCGGCGCTTGCCGACGATCTCACCTTCTGCCCCAAGTGCAAAGGGAAGTTTCCTATCAAGCCCGACGGTGCCGGCGCCAAACACATGGGCCGGCCGTATGCGTATGACAACGACCTTACGGCTTGCGGTGCAAAGTTGATTTCCTCGATATGACGGTCTCGACCGACCGCGCAGTGGCAATTAATTGCACCTTGGGGCGGCGGATGCGGCTCAGAGCTTGTCGGTTTGTTCCTGTTGCTTCTTGGCTTCCTCTTCGGCGATCATACGGGCGAAGTCTGCAAACAGCTTTTTACTCAGGTAGCGGACTTCCATCGTGAAGGACAAGTGCGGGGAATCGATCTCCACGACCGAATCGCCTTTTTGCAGACGCGCATAACCGTAGCCCATGAAGCTGTCGACCTTATTGCTAACAGTAACGTACTTACTTGATAGCTTGCTGAGCATGCCGACCGGATTCTTCGGTACCGTCATCACTACGCCGGCGAGCACGCCATCTTTGTCGAAGAGGAACAGCGCGTCTGTCAAGCCCTCGACGCCCAGTCCATCGCCGTTTGACCACAGCATCGGCCCGCCGCTGTACCTGCTCTCTCCACGTGCTTCGAGTCGCGTTTGCGTGCCCAGCGCAGCCTTGACGCCAGCTATGTTGGCAACGCCGATCTCCAGGCCCAAAGGCGAGGCGTTGTAAGGCTGCGCATTGGCCGTAACGGGAGATTGCGTCGATGCCTCGAACGCGGCCGGCGCTGCGCTTGCCTGTGCCTGTACCGGCACGGCGGGTTTGCTTGCGGCGGGAGGGAACGCTTCACGTTTGCCACAGCTACCGATGCTTGCAGTAATGATGATGCCAAGTATGATCCTGGTGAGATGCACGGTTGCTCCTTAATGTTCCGTTAAAAGGCCCGGCAAGATTAGTCTGCTTGAAAGCCATGCACCTTGATCTGCGTATTCGCCGTGTATGTTGTGCGCTTAACATCGTTCCGGTACAGCTTCAGTAAATCGATGTTGGCAAGCGAAATCAGCGAGCCTCGAGCGGGCTACGAGCCTTTGGAAGTCAGCACGTACCAGAATCAAATTCAAACTGGTTAGTAAACGGGTTCCATTTTTGCTTTGCGAAAAAGTGCACTTTCCGGCCGTCGTCGTATGTGCGATAGCAAGAGGCATTCGTGCAATTGGTGCGGCAGCTCGTCACTCCCGGAACTTTGTCTGGACGTGCAGGGTAGGGATCGCCGTGAAATCCAGTGCTGGGCATGCTAGTGTTCCGCAGAACCTTTTTTGATTCGTTGCTTGCGTGTTGGCTCATGTACCAAATCAGGACTTTCGAGACACTGGCTAATGAGCGCATTTTTCTGGTCAAATCCTGGCCTCGCTCAAGCTCACTGTGCGTCAACTGGTTTGCTAAATCGGTTCGGATATTTGCAGAGTCAGTCTTGTTCGAGGGATCGTTCGCGGCAGCGAGATTCAAAAGAGCATATGCAATGACCTGACTCTGGGGTACGCCCAGCCCTCGATCATACATAGCTCCGAGGTTTTTTTGCGCCACAAAGTTCCCCTGGTCAGCAGCCAGCCGATACCACTTGGCCGCTTCCCTGTGGTCTTGTGGCACGCCCTGTCCCTGCTCGTACATAACCCCGAGGTTGTTTTGAGCATCGGCGTCGACTTGGTCGGCAGCCAGTCGGTACCACTTGGCCGCTTCCTTGTAATCTTGCGGCACGCCTCGTCCTTTGGCATACATGTTCCCGAGGTTAAATTGGGCCGCCGAATCCCCCTGGTCGGCAGCCAGTCGGTACCACTTGACCGCTTCCTTGTCGTCTTGTGGCACGCCCTGTCCTTTGTCGTACATAAATCCGAGGTGGAGTTGTGCCAAAGTCCTACCCTGGTCTGCAGCCAGCCGGTACCACTTCACCGCTTCTTTGTGATCTTGTGGCACACCCTGTCCTGTGGCGTACATAGCTCCGAGGCTGTCTTGAGCATAAGCGTCCCCTTGATCGGCAGCCAGCCGAAACCACTTGACCGCTTCCTTGTGGTCTTCCTGAACGCCCTGTCCTTTGGCGTACATATACCCGAGTTTGCCTTGAGCATGAGATTCCCCCAGATCGGCAGCCAGCCGAAACCACTTGACCGCTTCCTTGTAGTCTTGCGGCACGCCCTGTCCTTCAGCGTACATAAGCCCGAGGTTATGTTGTGCCGAAGAGTCCCCCTGATCGGCGGCTAGTCGAAACCACTTTTCTGCCTCCTTGTAGTCTTGCGGGACACCCCGTCCTTTGGCGTGCATATACCCGAGGTTGAGCTGTGCCGAAGAGTTCCCGTGGTCGGCAGCTAGCCGGTACCACTTGACCGCCTGCTTGTAGTCTTGCGGCACGCCCTGTCCTTTGGCATACATAATCCCCAAGTTGTTTTGAGCATCAGTGTCCCCGTTGTCGGCAGCCAGTCGGTACCACTTGACCGCCTCTTTGTAGTCTTGCGGCACACCCTGTCCGTTGGCGTACATAAACCCGAGATCGTATTGTGCCGAAGAGTTCCCTTGGTCGGCAGCCAGTCGATACCACTTGAGCGCTTCTTTGTAGTCTTGCGGCACGCCCTGTCCTTCGGCGTACATAAGCCCGAGCTTAGTCTGTGCTGCTGAATCGCCCTGCTTGGCTAATGGTTCAAGCTCTCTAAGCGCAGTAACAAAGTCGCCGCGCCTGTACGCGGCATCTGCCTCGCTGACACTAGCGTTAGCGTGAGGGGCAAGACCAACAATGGTTGCAATTAAATAAGCGATTAAGGTGCGTGTAGTCATGGGAGGCATAATCAAAAGCACCGCTCATTGAAGCGATGGAAGTTAGACAGCGATGGCCTCGGTACCGTCTGGTAAATGAGCGCGGCCGGACCCGTTCGCCACTGTACTCAAGGGCATCCACACTGTTTTGATCGAACCGAAGCGTGCGACGCGGTCTCGCCCCGGCTTCTGACTGCTCTATAAAACTTGTTTTCCTAAGAGGAATGGTTGTGGTGCAAACCTGCGGCTGGGCTGGAATGGCGTTGCCAGCCAGGGAGCGTGTCACGCTGCCTGGCGTCGATTTGCCTTCATCAACAGCGGCGGCCTGCTAGCCGAGATTCACTGAATCGCTCCGCTTTCGATAGGATTACAAGCAGAGCAAAATCACCATTGCACAACTGTCACCGCAGCGGTCGACTGCACTCGCTACCCAAACAACCCATGGAGGAACCAGCGTGATTCTGGGTCCTCACTGGTGCTGCGACCTCGCTCCTGATAGACCCAGTACAAGGTATGTTCTTCGCCTTCCGCAACCCAATAGTCCCTGGCAACCGTACCTCCCCACCACCCCGCCTCGACACGCTCCGGCCCGGACACCATCCGCAGCGGCGAGCCATAGAACGGCCTATGGTTTCGCATGAGAAGTGGAATCGGCTTCACCAGCAGCCAAGTTGGGCGGAGGATGCTGCTCAGGTTCGGCGGCAGCTGGCCGGCGACCGTCGTTTGCCGCACCTTCTCCTGGATGGAAACCCACGTGTTGGCGACCTCCGGCCGGTAATCCGCCACCGGTTTCACCTGGCGAACTCTATCCTCACCCAAGCGAGCAACCAGCAGCTCGATCATGCGTATCTGGTCTTCCTCCGTGCCGCCCGGTTCAGGGAAAAGTGACTCGGTGGGAGGTGCCATCGGTTGTAGCTTGGTCGTATGGAGGACTAGCCCGATCACTGGTGCCTCCAGCACCAGCTTTCCGAGCCGCTCCTTCAGCAACCGCACGATGTGATCGCTATGCCAGGTTGGCTCAGCAAGAAGTATTTCCACTTCAGTTGGTGCGCGTGCGACCCGGCCGCGCTCGTGTTCCAGCTTGAGCTTGATGCCCTCCGCTGCAAGTTGCATTCCACAAAGCCAGCCGACCAGCTGTAGCACCAGGCGCTGTGCACTGGCTAGCAGAAGGTCTGCATTCTCAACGCGGTCGAACAGCTCCATCTTCGCTTCGAACGTCGCAGGCGCTTCAACCCATTCGAACATCTCTGGAGCGCTGCCAAACGCACAATCAAGAGTATCCAGCAGCGCACGGCCACACCGGCGCTGAAGACCTGGGCGCGGCAACCGCCGCAAGTCGTCGATCGTCTCGCAGCCGATCCCCTCGAACCAGCTGGCAAAAACCCTCGCCGCCGGCAGGACCACTACAGGGAGACGGCTCAGCGCACGCGCTGATGACTCTTGCTTTAAAGCCCAGCCGCCCCCAGCTCGCGCGAGCATCCACGCCGCCCGGGCAGTTGGAGCGCAGCTCAACCTCCCGGTGAATCCTAGATTACGGAGATCGGCGCAAACTCGCCTACGTAACGACCGTATACCACCAAACAACCGCAAGCTCGCGCCGATGTCCAGCAACAGCGTTGACTCTTCCGCGAGCGTTACCTGCGGCGTGTATTGGAGCATTGAAATCGCGATGGCCTGCAACGCCCCCTCTTCCCGCGCAGCAGTGCGTTCGTGGATCCGGGCATTAGGTGCCAGCATCAACACACCGCCGCGGCGCATAGCTGATTTGACGCCAGCGATGCGCGCCCCGCGCGACATCGTAAGAACTGTCTCGCGTTCGACGACAACCGTCACGCTGTCATTCGACCAGCTCGGTTCGAAGACTTCGAGCGGGAGCTGGGGTAGATACAGTCCGATCCACAAGCGCATGACGATGAACAAAAGAGGGAGATAATGGCAAGAACAGTGCCGTTTCGCGCTGTGGACCGCGGCGTTTCAGGAAGTCGATCTCGACGCCTCCGAGCGCTGGCCGCACCCCAAGACGAAGCGGCGCCGGCGAAGCATCCTGCGATGCGGCAAGTGGACGGAACAAAAAGAAAAGACTCTCTCCATCTGCAGCCGCCAAACTCAAACGTCGCAGGCTCTCATTTCGAATATGACCCGGCCAAAACAAAAGAGCGTGACATCCACCGCTTCGGAGGACCTGTTCTGCGGCCCAGAGCGCGTCAGTTGTGCGGTCAGGTTGCACCCAGGTGACTTGTGATGGATTTAGTCCCATAGCAGCAAGCGCAATCGAATTCGGCACGTGTGGGGGCTGAATCATCATTACCCGGCGCTTGCCAGCTGCTGCCAGAGCAGGCTGCAGAAGCCTCAGCTCGCCTGTACCTGGCTGCCGCAAATGCAACTCAACTATGCTGCTGGTCGGCCACCCTCCTCCCGGCAACTGTGCAGACAAGACAGGATAACCAGTGTCAACACAACGCGTACTCGAACGACCGAGCTGCGAGGCACGCCATAGCGACGGATGAATCGACTCCGGCGTCGAATGGATCTTAGGTAGCATATCAGCCTCACAATACTGTATGCCCATACAGTATATGATTGATGAGGTTTTAGCAAGGCATGGACGCGCAGACCTGATGTCGCGAGCAAAGCAGGCACGAACAGGTATCTCAATACGTATGCATCTAGCAACGTGATGCTCATCGGGGACAGCGCATGCAGACTACAGGCGGGTCAGGGGATCTCAACTGACGGCACGATTGCGGCCAGACGCTGCTGCGGCACGCGCAGGGGCTACGCATCAGCAGTCGTCGCCTGCACCGCAAGGACGTCTTGTTCAGCAGAGATATTTCCTTGTACAGGTGTTCCTCGCACTCAAGCGTCACACATGTCACCTCAATCTAGCACGTCGTTGCCAGATGAGAAATGCCAGAAACTTTTGGCCAAATCTTCGGTCAGTACTATTTTTGGGGCACTTAGAATGTGCTGGCCAGCAATCGCATGGTTCCAAACGTCCAAAACGGCTCAGCGCAGCGACTTGGTTAAGAAGCGAGAAAAATGGCAAAGAAACAATACACACGCAACGAATCGGACATTCAAGAGCTGCTGAGGAAAGGACGCGGAAAAGGAATTGGGGAAAATTACGTTCCATATCTCTATGTTCGCGATGTACCTAGTCTTGGCCGATCGCATCGAGTATACGGAAAACGAAGTGGTCGAGTCCATCATCTGCTGTCCGATATCGAATACGCACATTATCTGACGTTCGACATGGACGACTCAGTCATTGATATTAGAGAGCAGTTCGCCTTAAATCGCGACGAAACGATGATCATTGCATCGCGCCTCGGCTACCGGCATCCCAAAGACCCAAAAAGTAATACCTATTCTGTAATGACTACAGATCTTGTAATTACCTACAGAAATAGAGCAAGCCCAACCCACAAAGCGTTTTCAATTAAGCCGGCTAGTCAGCTTCAAAAAACACGTGTGGGAGAAAAACTAGAAATTGAGGAGGCGTATTGGACGGAGAAAAACATTTCTTTTAAGGTACTAACGGAGCACGATATCCCAGTTCACCTAAAGCGCAGTTTGCAATGGCTTAGGCAGTACCACGATATCTCAAAATTTATAGAGCCTTACCCGGGACACTTTGATGCTCTTGCCAAGCACATACTAATTTGTGTCGCCACCTCTCACGCCTTTGATATAACGCTCTGCGAAATATGCACGCTGCTCGACAAACACCTTACATACGAGCCAGGCTCTCACCTCATGATCGCTCGACACATGCTCTCCACGCGCATGCTATTGACTAATCTAAACCGTGAACAAATATGGAATACTCCGATTTCAGACATCAAAATTCATCCGAAACTGCATGCCAATTGCTGATCTATGATGGACGTTTTTCTAAAAAATACCGTAGTACGCCTGTCTGCCGACGAGGAACGACGGCGAATTCTCTATGTATCCGTTGAAAAAGACCTCCTAGCTTCCGTAACTCTACGGGGTCGACGCTGCGCTCCAATTCTATCCAAGCATAGCGACTGGTTGAATATGCTAGCCGAGGGGACGCTCGAAATAATCGAGGATCCATATCTAGACCTTCCATTCAACCATGCCTTGACCGATGCGATGAGGGCTCGCAAAGCTAAAGCTTGGGCCGCAATTGAACCCCTGACTAAAGACATTCCCGCCATTTTTCAATCAAGCCACCGAAACCAGCAAATCAACTCTCGCGCAAGAGAAGTAGGGTGTCATATTGATAGCATTCGCGACTGGTTGAACGAGTATTGGCAAATGGGCTGCACCTCCGCAGCTCTCTTCGGGAAACGAAAGAACTGCGGCGCCCCCGGCAAACCAAAACCAGCAAAGATGAAGTTAATCAGGGCTGATGAAGGCGAAAAGATCGAAGAGGCCAAACGAGGTGTACCTCGATCTAAAACCCCGGGAACTGGAATAAATATATCAGAAGAGCACCGACGAATTATCCGGATAGCAACAAACCTATTTTACAAAAAGAATAAGAAAGCAACGCTGATGTACACATATCTAAAAATGATTCGGCAGTACTACTCCGGCAACACGCGAGTGAACGAAAACGGAAAAATAGAGATAATAAATCCAGATGGTGTGCCGACCTATCAGCAATTTACTTATTGGCACAAGAAAGAAAACTCAGAATATGACGTAATTCAATCCAGGGAAGGCAAAACTTATTTCGAGAAGACACTACGACCTCTACTCGGAAATAGTACATTTGAAGCGATTGGTCCAGGCTATCGCTATCAAATTGATGCGACCATTGCCGACGTCTATCTGGTTTCGCGTATTGATCGTGACACGATCGTCGGCCGCCCTGTAATGTACGTTGTTATCGACGTCTGGTCGCGGCTGATCGTTGGCTTATATATTGGCTTAGAAAACGCGTCTTGGGCAACAGCAATGATGGCCGTCCATAACGTAACGTTAAACAAAGTCAACTACTGCAAACAATTCGGCATAGATATCCAACCTCAAGAATGGCCAGAGACGCCACTTTCCAGCGTTCTATTGGGGGATCGGGGTGAACTGCTTTCGAAACAAGCAGATAGACTGGCTGAAGTCCTTGGTATCGAAGTCGAAAACACACCTCCATACAGGGCTGACTGGAAAGGAATTGTAGAAAGACAATTTCGGCTCCTGCCCGCAAAATTTGCTGCTGACGTGAAAGGTTACGTTAATAAGGATTTCGGACAAAGAACAGGGCCGGACTATAGACTGGATGCCTGCTTAAATTTACATGAATTCACTAAGATAGCGATTCATTGTGTACTTGAACACAACGTCACACCAGTCGGAGGATATCCGCTGGAAAATGCTATGGTGGCACAACGGATTCCGGCGATCCCGAATGAATTATGGACATGGGGAATAAAAAACCGGATGGGAAGTTTAGTACGTCATTCGGAAAGCAAACTTCTATTTGCCCTCTTACCTACGGCCAATGCCAGCGCAACCGCAAAAGGGATCTCGTTTCTAGGGCGAAATTATTATGCATCCGCACTTGATAAAAGATCCTGGTTTAGCAGAGCGCGGAGCAAAGGGCGTTTTAAAGTTGTGATTTCATATCATCCGCACAACCTGAATACCGTATTACTGCACGATCCGGTATATCGGGATCAATTCACCTGTTGCACGTTGATCAGCAATGACAGTTCAGACCTCGATTTATATGTCGAAGAGGTAATCGCTAGGACAGATAAGGCAGCCAGAATTAATGCAAGCAGATGTTACGACACAATAGCCACGAAGATCACGCATCAAAAGGCTATCGAAGATATCGCAGCGTCTGCAGAGGCAGAGAAAAAGGAATTAGGTCCCTCGACAAGGAGTAAAAAGGAAAGAATTTCGAACATACGCTCATATAGACAAGTCGAGAAGACGCTACACAGGCTCTTAGATGCCGATAGAAATGTTGCTACAGCGCCCCAGCAATCTACTGAACACGACTGTTCTTCTTCCAAGGCCCCGCCAGTTAAGCTTTACGCCCGGATTCCCATATTTACCGATGACGACAAATCGGGAACATAAGCGAACCTAGCTCACCAACCTGATCAAAATAGTGCCATTACTTAATTTCTTATAGCTCAATTGCAGGACACGGTTACGCACCTTTTCTCAAGAAAATGGCTTCCACTTCTGACACTGAGAAGAAGTTAAACGATTCGCGACAGGCCTACGACATGCAAAGGACTGGGCTCAAACATGTCGTCGCCCGCTATACACGAAGCGAAATCTCTGAATATGTAGGAAATGAATTTATCGAAGCATTAGGCCCTATCCCTTCAAGCAAGCAGCTTGCAACATTGATGACTAATCGTCCGGCGTACGATCCGCTCGAACGTGAAAAGCCTGATCATATACGCAAGCACCTTATGCTTCGACTCAAGCGCTTCTATGAACCGCTTACAGAGCAAAACTCAATTGCTCAAACACTTAGTGAAATGGTCCGTAGCGGCTATGTGAATCGTAACCCATCCTCTCCGGCGTTCAAGCAATTCCTGCAGCAGTCGTATTTAAAACGCCAGCAGCTCGATATAGTCGAGCAGGTTCCAGACACCGATCCAATGTGCGATTCCTACGCTATCATCGGCGTATCTGGAGTAGGGAAATCACGACTGACACGCCGCGGGCTAGCCCAATTCCCGTCATTGATTTGGCACCCTCAGTTACGAATGCACCAAATTCCCTACATCATAGTCGAATGTCCCTATAACGGAACTGTTCGACAACTGGCGATGAACTTTTTCAACGAGCTCGACAAGATAGCTAATACCTCATACGAAATACGTTTTACAAAACGCAAGATGACGGTTGAAGACCTGATTCGTGAGATCAATGCAGCTGCCCATCTTTTCGGAATCGGCCTCATTGTGATTGACGAGATACAGCATGCCAAAGCAGCTTCTGGCACGGCTGGCGAACAGAGATTTTTGAACTTCCTAGTTCGTTTTGTTAATACTTCTGTCGCACCAGTTGTACTCATCGGAACGATGTCGAGTCTTGAAATGCTTCAATCTGACTTTCGGCAAGCTAGGCGCACGATCGGAGCCCTGTTACGAAACCACCAGAAGGATGAGGAATGGGATCATTTCTTAAAATGCATGTGGAAGTATCAGTGGACGAGAACTCCCACAGCGTTAACAGAAAAGCTAAATGAAGCGATGTACGAACGTACCCAAGGTGTTCTGGACCTAGCAGTAAAGCTTTATCAATATGTGCAACGACGGGCGATCGACTGCAAGGCTGAGGAGATTACAGTTGATATGATTCATGTTGTGGCCAACGAAGAACTAACGCGTGTCGCCCCTATGGTTGAGGCACTAGCTTCAGGAAACTACTCGAAGCTTGCCCGCTATGGGGATCTTACTATGCCTGAGGTCGACACTGCTAGTTTTTCCAGTTCAAGAAAGTGGAGCGGTAGCGAAAATTTACAGCAACTGCTTTCCTCCTTAAAAAGGGACGATAACAAAATTAATAAATAGGCAGGCCGCAATCAAAAGCCGATCGGGTTTTCTACACAGTTAGAAGAGATTGACCGAACAGCTTGACCTGTTTCTCGCAAAATATGCTATGACTATAGGATACTTTCCCAAGCTATACCCTGATGAGCTTTTGGGAAGCGCTGTCGCTCGGTATCGCGTTCACACGATGGCAAGTTTTGATGCACATGTTAATAAAGAGCTTTACGGCAAAGCTCGATTCCATACATCGATCACGCTACCAAGGGGGCTGCAAGATCTTCATAACATTATTGAACCTTTTATAGGACTGTCGTTGGAAGAACTGGTTTTTCAAGCGACTTTATATCCTTATCACACGGCTTTTGCCAACAAAGATACTAAAGTTCGGATCTTAAGAAAGATGCTTCAACAGCGTCAAGGTTTACGAGGTCGACACAGCATTGGAGGACGGGAACCGCCGGTTATCAGAATGAAAGTATGCCAAAGGTGCATCAACGAAGACGTTGCACGCTTTGGTGAAAGCTACTGGCATCGGACACATCAACTGGACTGTGTTCACTTCTGCGAAAAACACGTAACGCCACTTCTAGAAGCAGTAGTATCTACTGGTATTAGAAAATCTATCTGTGCTTTAACGCCTCAGGTCGTTACGCACCCCTATCTGCCTTACCTCTCCGAGAGGTCGAGGCAAAGGCTATTTGAAATTGCTTGCCTGGCCCGTCAATATTTAGATGGATCAATTATCCATGACAGAGCGATCACAAGAAAATCGCCTCCGAAAGCGTTTCGTGATTTATATGCACTTGGCTCTTTCCTGAATATCATAAGCATTAGGAGAGATTTTATGCAGCATTTTGGAGAACAGTGCCTTGAAATACTTGGCATTCCACTTAGTCAAGATAACAGAATCGACTGGATAAGAGACATTTTCAGCGCAAGATGGATCCCGATAAAACATGTAGCGACTCAACTATTCTATCAAGATTTCGTTATCCCCCGCTGCACTCACGTTAGGAACAAAAAATATGTACAAGAAGAAATCAAAAAGCGGGCTTGGAAGTGCCAGAACCCTGCGGCGCCTCATTTTGGACAGCGGATCATAACCGATGTTCACGTAACGAAAGATTTTGAAAAAAGTAGAGGAGTGGTATTCAAATGCAATTGCGGCTACCACTTTTATATCAACTCCGAAAATTGGAATTTTCGCAGTGAGCCCACAGCGAAAAAAGTATTTGAATTTGGAGACATTTTTATAAGAACTTTGCGCGAGTTAAAGCTTCAGGGATTGCAAAATGTCGAAATTGCAAAACGTCTTCAGATAAACGAAGGAACCGTAAGCAAAATTTTAAAAGCGAGCTATGACTCGCGACCAACTCGGAGATGCCTAGAGGATGCAAGATTCGCTAGCCGTTTGCAAAATGCGAAAAATCTTGCAAAGAAAAGAGGCAACTTAGCCGAAAAATCGTATGATGAAGATCTCGCAAAAAGAATAGAAGAAGCCGCAAAATTCCTACTCATGCAGACTCCTCCAAAAAGAGCAACGGCAAATCGTATTCTTGAGATCGCCGAGATCAGCGTTGAACGTCTCTTTAAGAAGCCTTACTGTCCCGCAGCCATCTCCACAATTCAACAATATACTGAGACAGCAGCTTCCTTTCGTCAACGGGAAGCTTGTCATCTTATGGATAAATAGGATTCCTCATTGTCGAGCTCGCAATATCAGGAGGGTAACAGGGTCGGCAGAACTTCCCATAGCTCCTGAATTTGATCGTTTGTCGCGTGGGACAGCTCGTCGACATTGCCAGCGATATACCGGGTCTGGTATTCGGCGTCGCTGACCATCCAAGTAACACCAATTTGGGCAACAGGGCTGCAATCGGGCGCTGATTGAGCCGCGCCAATCAGTCTCGCTGCGCTCCGGACGATAGATGCGACACCCCTGAAAGGGTCCAACGATTTTTTGAACACATCGGTCGCATTAGCGCCAAGCTCAGGAGCAATTGACGTAGGCCAGTTGATAGCAAATTGCATGCTATCGGAAACGGCATAGGATGCGGGATCGTTATTCGATGCGCACCAAACACCTCTGCCGCTTGCTTCGACGGAGACACCCAATATGAAGGACAGGTCCTCTTCAACCGAGCGTGGACTGCCTGGCTCAGTCTTGATATCGCCGCTCATGTGATTGAGGACGTCTGTCACCTGATCTACACCGAAAGCTGCTTCGCTACAAAGCATATCGAGCGCACGCTTTCCTTTCGTGTGAGAACCTGCCGAAACAGCCCATCCACGGCCTATCTGCCGGATTTTTCGAAACCGAATTGGGACAAGACAGTACTCACCTGTCGGCGTCGTAATCGGCATATCGGCAGCGTCCCAGATATAGCTTGGCAGGGAATCATCCAAAGCTCCTGAAATCCGGGTGTCAGCAGCAGCAACGCATATTGGGCCGAACTGGGCTACAAAACACACTGTCATCGTTGTTCCTAAAGGCGAGAGATGAAAAATGGTAGCGAGCCTTACTAACCAATGCAAGCAGTGCTTAGAGCGCCTAACAAAACCTATTCTTGTCCTCAGAGCAACAAGGGCGTACACTGAGCCGGTCCGAACGTCCGCAACCGGCCAGAAGCGGACACCTGACATGCTCTTCAAACGGATCACTAGCCGTGGCTAACTTGAGGGTCCGCCGATAATTTGCTACCCAAAAAAGGAACATAATGAAACAAATAGCGGTAGGAACACTGGCTGCAATGATGGCAGCAGGAGCGTTGGCATCTCCACAAGATGATTTGATCACTATCGCGAACCAATACGGCGGATATTTTGCGATAGGTAGTGATAATCCCGGCCCGGGACTTATTGAGTCATTTGCTAAGGAAACGGTAACAGTTTCTATCGTCGGGAAGAATTTGTTGATTCAAACCCGACTTTCACCAGTAAGCGAAACCCTCCCAGCGGGTGCACTCTGCCAGACAACAATGAGTCGGACTGAAACATGGGCAATTCCATTTACCGCTATAGCTAGCGCGAACTACACAAAGCGACAAGTATGGTACAACTGGCAAGGTGATGCGTTAGCACTCACGACAGCGAATCAAGCAAAGCTAGTGGCACATAATATAGAGTACTCGTTCACGGAGGCGATATGCCCGGGCGGAGCGATTCCCGTACCACCGCAACAGCGCGAATACTATGAAGGTAGCGATACAGCTTATATTGATTTTCTAACCCCGGCTGCTGCACTGAAGGCTCTTGCCGTAGCAAGACAGATCATACAGAACAACAATGGACAAGTTACCCTATACACCCCCAATGATGTGGTCGATTATATAAATTTGTACGGTGGGAAATTTATTCGCTCATCAAGTGCAAACTCGGAAACAATAACCCGTACGACATATAATTCCTCATTAAACGGCCTACAATTCCAAGTCAAAGAGTTGACCACCCAATATATTCTCGATATTTCGAAAGCGACATTGTGTGCAACAGGTCCGGATATAGCAGAAAACTACAAGTTCATTCTTTCATATGCTGAACCTGCCTCTATATCCGGTCAAATAGCCTCGATCAATACATCTGGGCTCGTAATTTATGACGTCACTCCCGCGAAGCCGAGTATCGGTCAACTGTGTGCACAACAGCGCTCACCGGTAAAGATTTCAGAACAGTACCAAGATAATATGCTTGGTCCGTTCTTCGTGACCGATGTGATGGCACAACGATTTGCCAGCATCTTCAACACTGCGATTAAAAATCTAGCCCATGTGCGCCATAGACGGTATCGTTGATTTAGCACGCTCGAAATTTCCCGCTCGGCAAGATGACGTGCTGGCTTGAACGGCCGAAACCGGCCAGGAGCAGTCATAGGTCGTGCGCGCAAACGTCCAGGTAAGCTGCACGCCGATCAAGCGTATGCGTCACGAGCACATCGCGTTTGGCTGCGCCGCCGAGGCATCGCAGCACGTATCGCGCGACGCGGCGTGGAGTCGCGTGAAAGGCTCGGCCGATGGCGTTGGGTCGTTGAGCGCACCCTAGGATGGCTACACCGCTTTCGCAGATTGCGCATCCGGCATGAGCGACGAGCCGACATCCATCAGGCGTTCCTTTCGCTCGCTTGCTCGCTCATCTGTTGGCGATATGTCGAGCGGTTTTGTTAGGCGCTCTTATTCAGCTAATAGGTCCGCTGGCATGGCAGGCGAAGGACCGCAAGCGAACGCGACACCACGTGCTGTGACAGTTTTATTCATCCGTCTCCCGATCAAGGGTATGAAAGTTTTACGTCCTCAGTGAGAGTTTTCCGCAGTCGGTCGCTTGTAGGTACTTGTTAAATCAGTGACTTACGAAGTCGCAAAGTGACATTTTTTTTCATCCGCTACAGCAGCGCGCCGCAACTGCCGCTGCGCAGCACTTGTTCCGCGGCCCACAACGCGTCCGCCGTGCGGGTCGCGCGCAGCCAGATCAGTTGCGAGGGCGGCACCCCGAGCGCCGCCATGGCCAGCGCCTGGGGCGGATGCGGCGGCTGCAGCAGCACGATGCGCCGCTGCGCCACGGCCGCCAGCGCGGGACGCAGCAGGCGCATCTCGCCGATGCCGGGCTGTTGCAGCAGCAGGTCGACGAGCGTCCCGGTCGGCCAGCCGCCGCCCGGCAACTGGGCCGACAGCGTGGGATGGCCGGTATCGATGCAGCGCGTGTCGCTACGCGCCAGCTGCGAGGCAAGCCAGAGCGACGGATGCAAGGCCTCCGGCGCCGCAGATATTGAACCTGAGCAATTCATGTATGATGCGAAGAAATACTGTATAAACATACAGTACTATTCTCATCAGGTTTTGGCAAGGTTAATCTTCTGGAATGGGCGCTGGAAGAAGAACTGCAGACGGAACTCATCGACCGCAGCACGCGCGAATTCCGGCTGACGCCGAACGCGGACTACCTGTTGAACCATGCGAAGGCCGTGGTGGACGCGACCCGGCGCCTGCGCGAGGCGGCGCGCACGGAAAGCGCGGTGCGGGGCCGGCTGCGGCTGGGGGTGATCGAGACGGTGGTGCACAGCTGGCTCGCGCATTCCGTGCGCCAGCTGAACGCCAGTTTCCCGGAGCTGGAAATCGATCTCGTCGTGGACATGAGCACGACGTTGGAAAAACGTTTACTGGCGGGAGAGCTCGACCTCATGGTCGGCATCGAGGGCGTGAACAGCAGCGAGATCACGTCCGAGCCGCTGGCCGTGTACCCGGTGCGCTGGATCGCGCGGGCCGGGTTGCTGTCGGCGCAGCGCGAGGGCCTGGCCCAGCGCCTGCTGCAGTTCCCGATCCTGACGTTCGGCCGCGGCACGGCGCCGCACCGGATGCTGGAAGACATCGTCACCCGGCTCGCCAACCTGAGCGCGGTGCCGCTGGAACAGACGCGCATCACCTGCTCGCCGTCCGTGGCCGCCATCATCCAGCTGATCCGCAACGGCTTCGGCGTGGCCGCGATTCCCTGGCTGTTCGTCAGCAGCCATCTCGAGAACGGCGAATTCGTGGAGGTGCCGCTGCAGCCCGTGCCGCCGCCGATCATCGTGTCGATGAGCCGGCGCACGAACGCGCCGGTGGCGGAGCATGCGGCGGCGTCCGCCGTGCGCGCGGCCTGCGCCGAGTATTGCGCGCAGGTGGACTGGCGGTATATCGAAAGCCTGGGCTGAGCGCGTCCGTCAGGCCGGACGGCGCTGCGACAGCGTCATTGCTGGCGCTTTTTCTCTTCCTTCTTGACTTTCTTGTCCGCTTTCTTTTCCTTTGCGGTCTTGGCCGGTTCCTTCTTCGTGGACTTTTTCGCGTCCTGGCTTTTACTCATTGTTTTCTCCAGTCAAATTAATGGATCACGGATCCGCGCAGCTTCGGCAGAGGCTGGAGGGCGGTAGCGACTTCACCTTCGGGATCTTCCTCGGTTTTCAACTGGATCCATGCCAATACCTCGGCAATACTGGCCAGGCCGCTGTGCAGGGATGCGCGCGCTTCGAAAAATTCGGACACTTCCGGGTTGCCTGGTTCCGGCACGAGGAGAACGGAATGCCCCAGTGCACGGATACGCGTTTCCAGCTCTTCCAGATCGGACGCCAGCGCGTCATGGAGTGCTTCGATGGCCGCCACTGCATCATCCATATCGTAGGATTCTTCATTCATCGCAGTTCTGTTTCAGCCTTATGGTTGTCTTGGTGATACGCGGCACGGAGAAGTCGCCCGTCCCATCGACCGGGTCGTGCAACGGCAGCAAAGCTTGATGACGGAAGAGCTAGACAGGACCGCCCCGAAGGGCATGGCAAGGAGGACAACAATCCGGACGCGTGGACACACGATACAGCAATTATGCAAATGCCGCTCAGGCGTTGCTGGACAGGGCGTCGGTCCGCCGCCAATCCTGCCCGCGTCGCGGCAGCGTCACCGTGAAGGTCGTGCCGTCCTGCACGTTCGACGCGACATGGATCTGCCCGCCATGGGCGTGCACGATTTCGCGCGCGATGAACAGGCCGATACCGAGGCTGGTGTGCTCGGCCTGGTCGCTGCCGATGCGGGACGCGACGCGGACGAGGGGATCGAACACGGTCGACACCTTGTCGGGCGGGATCGGCGGGCCCTGGTTATTGATGGCAAGGATGATATCGTCGTCAGTGGCGGCCAGGCTGACCCGGATCGGGGCATTCTTGTCGCCGTACTGGATGGCATTGCCGATGAGGTTGGACAGCATCTGCGCGACGCGGCCGTCGTCGAACACGGCATCCAACAGGGGCGGCACGTCCAGTTCGATCCACCGCTCCGGATGGAAGGTGCGCGATTCATCGACCACCTGTCGGCACACCAACACCATGCTGCCCTGCCGGACGCGGATCGGCATGCCCGGCCCCAGGTGGGTACGGGTGAAGTCGATCAGGTCGTTGACCAGCTTGCTCATGCGTTTGGCGCTGCTGAACATCCGTGTCGCCACGAGGATGTACTTCGGCGGGATATCGGTTGCCTGCATGACGAAACTCGCCCCGCCGACCAGCGTGCCCAGCGGATTGCGCAGGTCATGGCCGAGGATCGCCAGGAACATGTTCTGCGATCGCTTGACCAGTTGCTCATACCGCGCCACCGACTCGGCCAGGGCCTGGTCGACCGCCTCGTTGAAGCGCACCATGTCGCCCATGTCCGTGGCGAGGCTCCCGGGCGCCGCGTCCCGCCACAACGCCAGCACGCTCGAGCGCAGGGCGCGGTACTCGGACACCAGTTGCACGACGGTATAGCCGGACAACAGGCGGGCCTGGGCATGCGCTTCGGCGGCCGTTTCCTGGCCGTCGCGCCTGTCCTGTCCCCTGGATTTGGCCATGCGCTCCTGGTCGGACTGGCGGCAGCCGAGATCGTCCGCGAAAGCGAGCAGCATCAGGCGCGCGTGGTCGCGCAGCGCTTCATCATCCATTGTCAGGGCCGGCGGTTCGATGGTGCGCGCAAAATCTTCCCATTCCTGCAGGATCGCGTCCATATTGTCGCGTATAAAATCGGCAAGCCGGGATTGCTGCATTGTCATAAAGAACCTTGTATTACCCGATTCCGCGACATTCGCTTCGAAGGGGTAAGTGATAATAACAGCGCTATTCCCCACCCAATGGATAATTCGACAAAACCTGCCTTTCGAAAATAAATCCGAAATGATTAGGTGAATTCGGGAAAGTCCTGTATCTTTCTTCTGGCACTACATCAAGTCGTTGTTATTGTTGGTCTTTCTCTCCCGTTCGCCTCCCGGCGGTCCTGTTTGATTTCCTCCTTACTCTCTTGGTCGTATTGCATTCCGGGCGTCTTGCCCAAAGCATCCATAAGGACTGAAACAAAATGACTACTCAAACCGGCACCGTGAAATGGTTCAACGATTCCAAAGGCTTCGGCTTCATTACGCCTGACGCAGGCGGTGGCGACCTGTTCGCCCATTTCCAGGACATTCAATCGGAAGGTTTCAAAAGCCTTGCCGAAAACCAGCGCGTTTCGTTCGTGCGCTCGACCGGCCCCAAGGGTGAAAAAGCCGGCAATATCCGCGCTATTTAATCGGTCTGATTAATTGCCGAAATGCACCACGCAGATAGCGTGGGCGTTTCAAAAGCGATAAAGAAAACGGATTCATGTAATGTGAATCCGTTTTTTTATGGCTGTGTTCGCGGTAGTTCGGTAACCCGCTCGCCTAGCCGAGCTGGACCGCAGCGCACAGCAGATGAGCCGGCTTCGTGAGCCGACGATCGTCCAGCACGCGCTGCCAGCCCGAGTAATGGATCAGGTAGCGGCTCGCCACGCCGCGAAACCGCACCAGCCAGCTTTTGAACCGGCTGTGCCAGCTGTTCACGTTTTGAATGTGAATCGCGCCGCGCGCCCGGACGCCCGCTTCCACGTTCACCGCTTCATGCGTGATGCCGGCCTGCTCCGCGAAATGCTGATAGACGATGGCGCCGTCGGTGATCAACAGGGCGTCGTCCGGCAGCACGGGTTTGAGGCACTCATGCAATTGCCCCACCGTCACCTGGCCGCGCCCCGTATGAAAATCGAGTGTCCGGCCGCTGCGGTCGCGCGCGACGAGCAGGCAATCGTGTTCCCGATTGATACCGCGCCGTTTGGCCACGCCACCCCGTTTTCGGGGTGGCCGCGTCAGGTTGCGCGCCCCCTTCTGCGATTCGAGCCGATACGTCTCGTCGGCCTCGACGATGGCCGACAATGTCGCCGGCCGGTCGCGCATGGCGCCGGGCACGAACCGGTGGCGCCACCGGAAGCTGGTCGTGCGATGCACGCCGACGACTCGCGCGGCATCGCGCACGGTGCGCGATTCGAGCACGCATTGCAGGTAAGGCAGCCAGAGCGCTTTCTTGCGCAGCCGTGCCAGCGGCGTACCGGTCAGTGCGTTGTGGCTGTGCCCGCAGCCGAGACAGCGGAAGCGCTGCAATCCGCTCGCATGGCCGCAGCGGTGCTTGCGGACGCAGCGGCAGTGCGGACACGGCCGGCCCGCCGCCGCCTGCTCGATCAGGGCAATGCACTCGGCCGGATCCACGATGCCGGCGATCCATTCCCGTAGCCGAGACAGGTCGTCTGGCGACAACTGCACCGCCANCCGCCTGCTCGATCAGGGCAATGCACTCGGCCGGATCCACGATGCCGGCGATCCATTCCCGTAGCCGAGACAGGTCGTCTGGCGACAACTGCACCGCCAGCAACATGGCGAACAATTCGTCGAACGTCAGGCCGCGCATCGTCACTCCTCATGAGTTAACTCGACGATGCGTATGACCTCTGCAACGAATTTCAGTTCACATNCATGGCGAACAATTCGTCGAACGTCAGGCCGCGCATCGTCACTCCTCATGAGTTAACTCGACGATGCGTATGACCTCTGCAACGAATTTCAGTTCACATAAATAGCGCGAACACAGCCCTTTATGTTGGATGTCCGAAACGCGGCGCCGCGCGCGCAAACGCCACCAGCCGCTCGCGCACCCAGCGCTGCGCCGCATCCCCATGGTTGCGGTTATGCCAGGCCATGTGGATGGCGAAGCCGGGTACGGGCAGCGGCGGCGCCAGCACGCGCAGGCGGTTTGGGCGCCCTTCCACCAGGCGGGCCGGCACGAGGGCGACGAGGTCGGAGCGTTCGACCAGGTCCAGTACCGAGTGGAACGTCGACGCCGACACGACGACGCGGCGCCGCAGGCCCTGCGCGTCGAGCACCTCGTCGACCGGCGTCGTGAAACTGCCGCCGCGCGGCGAGACCATCACGTGTTCGAGTTCGCAGAACCGCGCCGTATCCAGCGGCCGGCGCAGCGCCGGGTGACCGCGCCGCGCGATGAAGACGTAGCGCTCCTCGAACAGCGGACGCGAACGGAGAGACTCCGCGATGCCTTCCGGCGTCAGCACCGCGAGGTCGACGTCTCCCTTTTCCATCTGCGCTTCCAGCCGCGTGGAATCGGCCGGACGCAGGGCGATGCGCAGGCCCGGCGCGTCGCGGCGCAGCGCGAGCGTGAAGTCGAGCAGCAGCGCCGCTTGCACGTAGTCCGAACACGCCACGTGGAGCGTGAACTCGTCGCGCGCGGGGTCGAAGGCGCGGGCCGACGTCACCACGTCGCGCAGCTGCGCGAGGGCCGCCGCCAGCGGCGCCTGCAGGCCCAGGGCCAGCGGCGTGGGCGTCATGCCGCGGTGGCTCGGCACGAACAACGGGTCGCCCAGCATCTCGCGCAGGCGCGCCAGCTGGGCGCTGAGCGCAGGCTGGCTCAGGTTCAGGCGCTGCGCGGCGCGGCTCACGCTGCGCTCGGCCAGCAGCGCGTCCAGCGTCACGAGCAGGTTGAAATCGATGCGCTTGATATCCATTTTTTGGATACTACCCCAAAAGCCGGCTGGCATTCCCAAGCGCGGTTCGCATGCCCAGAATGGCCTTCATCACATTCAAGGAGCACAAAGATGAAGACCGTTTTACTGGTACACGCCCACCCCGACCCGCATTCCCTCACCGCGCAGATGGTCCGGGCCGCGCGCGCCGAACTGCGCGCCCAGGGCCATGAAGTGATCCAGTCCGACCTGTACGCAATGGGCTGGAAGGCCGTCTACGACGAACACGACTTCCCCGACCGGCAGGATCGCGAGCGCCTGTCGTTCGTGGACGAATCCGGCCACGCGTTCAGCACCGGCACGCAGCCGGACGACGTGCGCGCCGAGCAGGCCAAGCTGATGGCGGCGGATGCCGTCGTCTTCCAGTTCCCGCTGTGGTGGTTCGGCATGCCGGCCATCATGAAGGGTTGGATCGAGCGCGTGTACGCCTTCGGCCTCGCCTACGGCTACCAGGGCGCCGGCAACCGCCACCGCTACGGCGAGGGCGGCCTCGCGGGAAAACGCGCGCTGCTGTCCGTGACGACAGGCGGACCGGCCGCCGACTACGGCCCGCGCGGCATCAACGGCCAGCTCGACGAACTGCTGTTCCCGATCACGCACGGCGTACTGTTCTACCCTGGCATGGACGTGCTGCCCACGTATGCCGTGCATGGGACGAGCCGCATCGATGCCGAGGGCGTCGAACGCGCGAAGGCCGGCCTGGCGGCGCGCATGCGCACCCTGTTCACGGATGCGCCGATTCCCTACCGCCCGCAGAACGGGGGCGACTTCCCGGACCGGCACGTGCTGGCGGACGACGTCGCGCCCGGCGTCACCGGATTGCGCGCGCATCTGCGCTGAGACGGTCCCGGTCGTGGGACAATGTTCAAAATCACCACGACAGGAGACCGAATGAAAAGGACGCTGGCCGGCTTGCTGCTGTCCGCCCTGGCCTGGTCGGCCCAGGGCGCCGATATCGTCCTCGACGCGCCGCTGCCGCGGATCGTGCACAAGGACGGGCGCCATGCGCTGCTGGTGGACGGCAAGCCGTTCTTCATGCTGGGCGCGCAGGTGAACAATTCCAGTGCCTGGCCCGCGCAGATGCCGCTCGTCTGGCCGGCCATCGACAAGCTGGGCGCCAATACCTTGGAAGTGCCCATCGCGTGGGAACAGATCGAAACAAAGCCGGGCGTCTTCGACTTCGGCTACCTCGACCTGCTGCTCGCGCAGGCGCGCACCCACAACGTGCGCCTCGTGCTGCTGTGGTTCGGCGCGTGGAAGAACAATGGACCGAGCTATACGCCGGCGTGGGTCAAGCTGGACAACGCCCGCTATCCGCGCGTCGTCGATGCGAAGGGCGAGTTGCGCGATTCGCTGTCGCCGGTCTTCCCGGCCACGCTGGACGCCGACCGCAACGCCTTCGTCGCGCTGATGCGCCATATCCGCGCGAAGGATCCACAGCGCACAGTGATCATGGTCCAGATCGAGAACGAGACGGGCACCTACGGCAGCGCGCGCGACCACTCGCCGGAAGCGAACAGACTGTTTGCCGGCCCGGTGCCCGTGCCGCTCCTGACGACGCGCGGCCGCACGGGCGGCACGTGGACGGAGGTCTTCGGCAAGGAAGCCGACGAAGCGTTCCACGCCTGGTACATCGCGCGCTTCGCCGACGCCGTGGCCGCCGCCGGCAAGGCGGAACTGGACCTGCCGATGTACGTCAACGTGGCGCTGCGCGATCCGTTCAAGCCGCAGGACCCGACGTCGTACTCGGCCGGCGGCCCCACCGACAACGTGATCGACGTGTGGAAGGCCGGCGCGCCGCACATCGACGTGATCGGCCCGGACATCTATTTTCCCGAGACGCCGACATACCACGCCGTGCTGAAACTGTACGACCGCCCGGACAATCCGCTGTTCGTCCCCGAGACGGGCCACACCTTCGCCTACGCGCGCTACCTGTTCGACGTGATGGGCCGGCGCGGCATCGGCTTCTCGCCGTTCGGCGTCGATTTCACGAAGGAGGCGAACGACCCGGCCGCGATTCCAAAAAGCGCGTGGGACATGCTGGAGCCGTTCGCCAGCAACTACCGCCTCGTCGCGCCGATCATGCGCATCTGGGCGCGGCAGGCGTTCGAAGGCCAGGTCTGGGGCGCGAGCGAACCGGACGACCGCAAGCCCGTCGACCTGGATCTGGGCAACTGGAAGGCGCGCGTCCACTACGACAAGGGCACGTTCGGCGCGTCGGACTGGACGTGGATGAAGCCGCGGCCCGCGAATCCGCAGGGGCCCGAAGGCGGCGTGCTGGTCGCGGCGCTGGGCCCGGACGAATACCTGGTCACGGGCCGCATGGCGCGCATCGATTTCACCGCACCCGAGGGCAGCGGCAAGCGCGCCATGCTCGCGCGCGTGGAGGAAGGCCGCTACGACGACGCGGGCAACTGGGTGCTGCATCACGTATGGAACGGCGACCAGACCGATTACGGGTTAAATTTCACCACGGTGCCGCGCGTGCTTAAAGTAAAACTCGGAAGCTATCCGGCCCGCCAGCCCTAAGACCGTCGCCCCTGCGAAGGCAGGGCCCAATTTGCAAGCGTTTCGATGGCGCATGCAAAATTGGGGCCCCGCCAAGGGGGACGCCTAGTCCGGGGACGACGGGGTGATTGAAAAGGAACTCGTCATGACCACGACCATGCACAAGATCGCCCTGATCCTGTTCGTGCTCGCCCTGCTGCACACGTTTGCGACGCGCCTGTTCGAAGGCCTGGCGCACCGCCATCCGCGCCACGCCGGCCTGTTCCACCTGCTGGGCGAGGTGGAGGTCGTCTTCGGCTTCTGGGCCTTCGTGCTGATGCTGGCGATGGCCTTCGTCGACGGCAGCGCCGCCGCCATCGACTACGCCGAATCGCGCCATTACACGGAGCCGCTGTTCGTGTTCGTCGTGATGGTGGTGGCCGCGTCGCGGCCCGTGCTGGAGGCGGCGCGCGCGCTCGTGCGCCTGCTCGCGCGGCTGCTGCCGCTGCGCACGGAAGTCGCGCAGACATGGCTGGGCCTCGCGCTCGTGCCGCTGGTCGGCTCGCTGATCACGGAACCGGCCGCGATGACGATCGCCGCGCTGATGCTGGCCCCGTCCGTGTTCCGTCCCGGCATGCCGGAATGGCTGAAGTACGGGGCGCTGGGCGTCCTGTTCGTCAACGTGTCGATCGGCGGCACGCTGACGTCGTATGCCGCGCCGCCCGTGCTGATGGTGGCCGGGGCGTGGGGCTGGGACAGCATCCACATGCTGACGCACTTCGGCTGGCGCGCGGCCATCGCCGTGCTGGCCAACGCCAGCGTCGTGACGTACCTGCTGCGCCCGCACCTGCGTCCGTTCGACATCTCGATCGAGGGCGAGGCGCCCGTGCGCATGCCGGTTCTCGTCACGCTCACGCACCTGGGCGTGCTGACGGCGATCGTGTTGCTGGCCCACCATCCCGTGCTATTCACCGGCATTTTCCTGCTGTTCCTCGGCATCACCCAGGCCTACCCGCGCTACCAGGACCCGCTGATCCTGAAGGAAGGCCTGCTGGTCGGCTTCTTCCTCGCCGGCCTCGTCGTGCTGGGCGGGATGCAGCAATGGTGGCTGCAGCCCATCGTCGCGAAGCTGGAACCCACCGCCCTGTTCTTCGGCGCGCTGGGCCTCACCGCGATCACGGACAACGCCGCGCTGACCTACCTCGGTTCGCTGATCGCCGGCCTGTCCGAACGCGCGCAATACATGCTGGTGGCGGGCGCGGTGGCGGGCGGCGGCCTGACCGTCATCGCCAATGCGCCGAACCCGGCCGGCGTGGCGTTGCTGCGGCGCGGCTTCAACGACGAGTCGATCGGGGCCGTGGGCCTGCTGCTGGGTGCCCTTGCGCCCACTTGTGCGGCGGCTGTGTTGTTCTTGTTGTAACGTATTGACTGGAACGGGACCCTCCACGTCCCGCAGCGAGGGAACAACATGGATCACGACCTGCTGGTCAGCAAGACGGGCACCATCGAGCGCTGCTGCAAGCGTGCCCGCGACGAATACGAGAAGGACCCGACGACCTTCGTCGGCGACATCACGCGCCAGGACGCGGCGACCCTGAACGTGATCCGCGCCTGGGAAGCGGCCGTCGAGATGGGCGATTACGTGCTGGCCGACCGCGGCCTGGGCCCGGCGCACGACGAGCGTGAAGTCATCACGCTACTGGCGGACAACGGCTGGATCGAGCCGGCACTGGCCGAGGACCTCAAGCGCACGGGCGAATTCTGCCGCGCCGAATGGGACCACCAGGCCGCGCCGCTGCCCGCGCTGGTGACCATCATCAAGCGGGGACTGGACGATTTCGACGTGTATGCACGTGCGCTGCTGGCGGGCAGCACGACAGATGATCCGGCGGCGGATGCTGTCTAACTGGTATCATGCGCCCTTTCTGAACCACGCACCAGACACCACAAGAACATGAGCCAACCGACCAACCTGCCATCCTTCTGGAGCCGGCTGTCCCTTGCCTTCGGCGCCTTCTTCAAGACCCTGGGCGACGCCGAGTTCGCCGCGCGCGTGCGCGACGACCAGGTCGGCCCGATCGCCGCACCTGCGCCCGCCCCGGCACCAGCACCGAAGCCCGCGCCTGCACCTGCCCCCGCATCGGCCCCCGCATCGGCCCCATTACGCATCGCCACGCCGGACGCCGCCCTGCAATTGCTGGGCCTCCTGCAGCGCGAAGCCCGCCTGATCGACTTCGCCAACGAAAACATCACGGTCTACGCGGACGCCGACATCGGCGCCGCCGCCCGTCTCGTGCACGAAGGCTGCGCGCGCGTGCTGCGCGAGCACTTCACCATCGAACCCGTGCGCGGCGAGCTGGAAGGCACGCGCATCACGCTGCCGGAAGGCTTCGACGCCGCCAGCGTGCGCCTGACCGGCAACGTCGTCGGCAAGGCCCCGTTCACCGGCACCCTGTCGCATCGCGGCTGGCGCGCCCGCGACGTGCGCCTGCCGCAGCTGGCGGATAAACACGACGCCAGCGTCATCGCCCCGGCGGAGGTGGAACTGTGAGCGACATCCAGACCAACGACGCCCGCTACGCCATCGGCATCGACCTCGGCACGACGCACAGCGCGCTGTCGTACGTGGACCTGCAGGCCAGCGACGGCGAGAAGGCCGACCAGGGCGTGCTGGGCATCCCGCAACTGAGCGCGCCCGGCACCGTCGAGGCGCTGCCGCTGCTGCCGTCGTTCCTGTACCTGCCGCACCCGGACGAACTGGCGCCGGGCGAACTGGCGCTGCCGTGGACGAACGGCCAGGCCGCGCCCGTCGTCGGTGAAATGGCACGCAGCCGCGGCGCAAGCACGCCGATCCGCCTCGTGTCGTCCGCGAAGAGCTGGCTGAGCCACCCGAGCGTCGATCGCCGCGCCGCCATCCTGCCGACCGACGCGCCGGAAGAAGTCGAACGCGTGTCGCCGCTGGCCGCATCGACCCGCTACCTCGAACACCTGAAAGCCGCGTGGAACGCGACGCATCCGGACGCGCCGTTCGAACGGCAGGCCGTCACCGTGACGATCCCGGCGTCGTTCGACCCGGCCGCGCGCGAACTGACGGCGGAAGCCGCGAAGAGCGCCGGCTACGGCAACCCGACCTTGCTGGAAGAACCGCAGGCCGCGCTGTACAGCTGGATCGAAGGCAGCGGCGGCGGCTGGCGCAAGCAAGTGAAAGCGGGCGACATCGTGCTGGTCGTCGACGTGGGCGGCGGTACGAGCGACTTCTCGCTGATCGCCATCCTCGAACGCGACGGCAACCTGGAACCGCACCGCGTCGCCGTCGGCGACCATATCCTGCTGGGCGGCGACAACATGGACCTCGCGCTGGCCCACCTCGTCGCACGCAAGCTGCAGGCGAACGGCACGCAGCTGGACGCCTGGCAGATGCGCGCCCTCACCTACGCCTGCCGCGGCGCCAAGGAACACCTGCTGGCGGACGCCGACGCGACCACGTGGCCGATCGTCGTGCCGAGCCGCAGCTCGAAGCTGATCGGCGGTTCGATCCGCACGGAGCTCACGCGCGACGAAGTCACCACGTTCATCACGGACGGCTTCTTCCCGCGCGTGGAAGCGTCCGCACGCCCCGCGACGCGCACGCGCGCCGGCCTCACGCAAGTGGGCCTGCCGTATGCGCAGGACGCCGCCATCACGCGCCACCTCGCCGCCTTCCTCGGCCGCCAGGCCGGCGCGACGGCGGAGCTGGAAGGCTTCAACGGCAAGGTGAATGCCGAGCACACCTTCCTGCACCCGAGCGCCGTCCTGTTCAACGGCGGCGTGTTCAAGTCGGAGATCCTGGCCAAGCGCGTGATGGACACCATCAACGACTGGCTGTACATGGAAGGCGCCGAACCGGCCCGCATGCTGGAAGGCGCGGACCTGGATCTCGCCGTCGCGCGCGGCGCCGCCTACTACGGCTATGCGCGCCGCGGCGGCGGCGTGCGCATCCGCGGCGGCACGGCCCGGTCGTACTATGTCGGCGTCGAGTCCTCGATGCCCGCGATCCCCGGCTTCGAACCGCCGCTGGAAGCGCTGTGCGTGGCGCCGTTCGGCATGGAAGAAGGCACCGAGCTGGAACTGCCGGGCCAGGAAGTCGGCCTCGTCGTCGGCGAGCCCGTGCACTTCCGCTTCTTCGGCTCCACCGTGCGGCGCCAGGACCATATCGGCACCGTGCTGGAGTCCTGGAGCCCGGACGAGCTGCAGGAATTGAACGAGATCCAGGCGACGCTGCCGGCGGAAGGCCGCACGCCGGGCGACGTCGTGCAGGTGAAGCTGCATGCCGTCGCGACGGAAGCGGGCACGCTGGAACTGGTGGCCGTGGCCCGTGAAGGCCAGCGCTGGAAGGTCGAGTTCGACGTCCGCAGCACCGAGCAGTGACCCGCACCAGACCAGCCCTCGTCGGCATCGACCTCGGCACCACCAACACGGTGCTGGCGTATGCCGACGTGGGGTCCGACCAGGTCGCCACGCTCGATATTCCACAGCTGGTGGCGCCCGGCGAAGTGGGCACGGCGCCGCTGCTGCCGTCGAGCCGCTACCACCCGCTCGACGGCGAACTCGCGGCGGATGCGCTGCAACTGCCGTGGCAACAGCCGGACGTGGGCGGCGTGGAAAGAGTCGCCATCGGCCGCCTCGCGCGGAGTCTCGGCGCCGCGTCGCCGGGGCGTCTCGTCGCCTCCGCGAAAAGCTGGCTGTCGCATCCGGGCGTGGACCGCACGGCACCCATCCTGCCGTGGGGCGCGCCGGACGACGTGCCGAAAGTCTCGCCGCTGGCCGCGAGCGCCAGCTATCTCGCCCATCTGCGCGCGGCGTGGAATACGCGGCACCCCACGCAGCCGCTGGAACGGCAGCAGATCGTCCTCACGATCCCCGCCTCGTTCGACGAAGGCGCGCGCGCCCTCACGCTGGAAGCGGCGCGTCTCGCCGGCCTGCCCGACGTGCGCCTGCTCGAAGAACCGCAAGCGGCCCTGTACGACTGGCTGCAACGCCACCGCACGACCCTGGCTACCGACCTCGCGGACGCGAAGCTCGTGCTCGTAGCCGACGTGGGCGGCGGCACCACCGACTTCACGCTCGTCAAAGTCGAACTGAAAGACGGAGAACCGGCGCTGGCGCGCATCGGCGTGGGCAACCACCTGATCCTCGGCGGCGACAACATGGACCTCGCCCTCGCCCACCTGGCCGAATCGCGCCTGGGCGAGAGCCAGCGCCTGTCGGCCGGCCGGCTCGCGCAACTGACGGAACGCTGCCGCGCCGCGAAGGAACAGTTGCTGGCGCCGGACGCGCCGGATGAAGTGACCGTCACCCTGCTCGGCAGCGGCTCGCGCCTCATCGGCGCCAGCCGCTCCGCGACGATCGCGAAGGCCGACGTCAACCGCATCGTGCTGGACGGTTTTTTCCCTTTTAACGACACGCAGGAAGGTCCGCAGCGCGCCCGCGCCGGCATCGTCGAATTCGGCCTGCCGTATGCGAGCGACCCGGCCATCACGCGCCATCTGGCGGGCTTCCTGCGCCAGCACGCGCAGGCGGCGCGCGAGGCGCTGGGCATCCCCGATGACGATCGCCTGCCCGTGCCGGATACGCTGCTGCTGAACGGCGGCGTGTTCCGCGGAGAAGCGCTGGCGCAGCGGCTGGCCGGCGTGCTGTCCGCGTGGCGCGGCGACGCCATCCGTGTGCTGCACAATGCCGATCCGGACGTCGCCGTCGCGCGCGGCGCCGTCGCCTATTCGCTCGCGCGCGCCGGGCTCGCGCCCGCCATCGAAAGCGGCTCGGCGCGCAGCTACTACCTGATCCTCGAGGAAGGCGAACGCCTGCGCGCCGTGTGCGTGCTGCCGCGCGGCGCCCGCGCCGGCGCAGAGATCACGCTGGCGGAACGCAGCTTCGCGCTGCGCGTGGGCCGGCCCGTGCGCTTCCACCTCGTCTCCAGCGTTGCCGGGACGGCCGCGGCGGGCGATCTCGTCGACCTCGATCCCGCCGACATCGTGCGCCTGCCGGCGATCGCCACCGTGCTGCACGCGCAGGATGCGAAGACGGCATCCATCCCCGTGCAGCTGGCGGCCGCGCTGTCCGAGCTCGGCACGCTGGAGATGTTCTGCGTGGCCGAGGATGGCAGCGGCCAGCGCTGGCGTCTCGAATTTCAATTGCGCGGCGAAGAGGAAGTGCCAGAGGCCGCGCATCCGCAACTCGACGAGGCCATCAGGCGCATCGACCGCATCTTCGGCGCGCGCAACCAGCAGGTGGACACACGCGAAGTGCGCCAGTTGCGCGGCGCGCTCGAACATGTGCTGGGCGGCCGCGAACGGTGGGAGACGCCGCTGCTGCGCCGCCTGTTCGACGCACTGATGGAACGTGCGAAAGGCCGGCGCCGCTCGGCCGAGCACGAGCGCGTGTGGCTGAACCTCGCCGGCTGGTGCCTGCGGCCCGGCTTCGGCGACCCGCTCGACGATTGGCGCATCGGCCAGCTGTGGGCCCTGTTCCCGGCCGGCGCGCAATACGTCAAGGACAGCCAGGTGCGCGCCGAATGGTGGACCCTGTGGCGGCGCGTGGCCGGCGGACTCTCCACGGAAGCGCAGCTGCGCCTGCTCGACGACTTCGCGTTCAACCTGCAGGCCGACCCGAACGACCGCGCCAGGCGTCCCGCCACGCTCGTCGACGGCAGCGAGGACGACATGCTGCGCCTGGGCGCGTCGCTGGAGCGGATCCCGGCCGCGTACAAGGCCGAGATCGGGGACTGGATGGTCGGCCGTATCATGGGCATTCCGGCGGCGCCCAAGCCCGACGCGAAGGCCGCGGCCACGTATGCGCGCTATCTGTGGGCGCTCGCGCGCGTGGGCGCCCGCACGCCGCTGCACGGCAGCGCGCACGAAGTCGCGCCGCCGGATGCGGCCGGACGCTGGCTGACGGAACTCATGCTGCTCGACTGGAAGCGGATCGAACCGGCCGGCTTCGCCGCCGCCCACATCGCGCGCAAGACGGGCGACCGCACGCGCGACATCGGCGAGGACTTGCGCGCCCAGGTACTGCAGAAGCTCGCGTCCGCGGGCGCGCCGGCCAGCTGGTCCGCGCAGGTGCGCGAGGTCGTCGAACTGGACCAGGAAAGCAGCACGCGCATGTTCGGCGATGCGCTGCCGCCGGGGCTCAAGCTGCTGCGTTAAACCCCGTCATCCCCGCGCAGGCGGGGATCCATACTGAACCTCTGAAGTCGTTCATCCAGAACGCCACGGCATTTCCAAAACACGGAATTCGGCACTTCAGCATGGGCCCCCGCCTCCGCGGGGGCGACGTTCTTCGCTTCCAGCACGAACGTCGCTTTTCGGGCATCATCGCCTCTCCTACCGAGTCCCAGAAGGAGAAGTGCAATGTCCGACCCCACGAACCCGTTCACGTCCCCCTACGTCCCGCCCCGGGTCTGGTCCCCGGCGACGCCCTCCGGCGGCGCCTTCGCCAGCATCAACCGTCCCGTCGCGGGCAAGACCCACGAGCTGGAACTGCCGGTGGGCGAGCATCCGCTGCAACTGTATTCGCTGGGTACGCCGAACGGGCAAAAGGTCACGATCATGCTCGAGGAGCTGCTGGCCGCCGGCCACGCGGGCGCGGAATACGACGCCTGGCTCATCCGCATCAACGAAGGCGCCCAGTTCGGCAGCGGCTTCGTCGACATCAACCCGAATTCCAAGATCCCGGCCCTCGTCGACCGCAGCGGGCAAGAGCCCGTGCGCGTGTTCGAGTCCGGGGCTATCCTCGTCTACCTGGCGGAGAAATTCGGCGCCTTCCTGCCGCAGGACATCCCGGCCCGCACCGAGACCTTCAACTGGCTGATGTGGCAGATGGGATCGGCACCCTTCGTCGGCGGCGGCTTCGGCCATTTCTATGCGTACGCGCCGGAAAAGCTGGAATACCCGATCAACCGCTATGCGATGGAAACGAAGCGCCAGCTGGACGTGCTCGACCGCCTGCTGGCCGGGCGCCGCTTCGTCGCGGGCGACGACTACACGATCGCCGACATGGCGATCTGGCCGTGGTACGGCGGCCTCGTGCTGGGCGAGCTGTACGATGCCGGCGAATTCCTCGCCGTGCACCAGTACCAGCAGGTGCGCCGCTGGGCCGACGAGGTCGGCGCGCGGCCGGCCGTGATCCGCGGGCGCAAGGTCAACCGCGTGCGCGGCAAGCCGGAAGAACAAGTGCTGGAGCGCCACGACGCCTCCGACCTGGACTGACAGCCGGCGCGCTTACAGCTTGCTGTTCTGGCAGCCCGCGCTCACGCACTCGCGCAGGCGGTCCTGCAGGAACTGGGCGCGGCGGACGGTCGTGTCGGTCGCGCACTCGAGGTTGACGTAGAACGCACTGCCCTCGTGGCGCGAGCAGTTGTCGTTGCGTTCGGCTATCCATTGCAGCTGGCCCGTTTTGAGACGCTTCCTGCCGTCCGCATCGAGCTTGCCGGCCAGCTTGCCGTACGTGCTGTTGAGCTCATTGTCCGCTTCCTGGTACACCTTGTTCAGGCAATACAGGCCATCGAAATCCTTCTTCGGCTTGTCGCATGCCGAATTCGCCTGCGCGGCGCCCGCCGCGCACATCAATACCGCCAACATCCAACGTTTCATCGCCACTCCTTCGTGTTTGGGTGCATTGATCATGAACCAAGTCCAGCATGATAGTCGAGCGGGCGGCACCCGATTCTCACCAAGTATTACGCGGCGCTACTTTTCGACCTGTGCCCGTCGTCTTTTTCCTGGCATCTAGCGGGCGCACGGCAATGCGGATTGGGACTAGGATCGGAGCGTCGGCGCGTACCGCATTGGCGCACGATTGAGTGGACGCAAACGCGTACGAGGAGGCCCATCTACCCTTGATGGGTACCGCACACCGACAGCCCTGCAATCATCGACATCAGGAGGACGAGAGATGAGCTACGCAGATCGCGACAAATACGGCATGTACAAGGCCACGGGGCGACATGCCGGCCCCGGCCCGGCGCTGATGGGCGCCGACACCCTGATCGGCGACAGTGTCGTCAACGCCGCCAACGACGACCTGGGCGACATCAAGGAAATCATGCTCGACATGCAGACCGGCCAGGTCGCCTACGCCGTGCTGTCCTTCGGCGGCTTCCTGGGCATGGGCGACAAGCTGTTCGCCGTGCCCTGGCAAGCCCTGCACCTGGACACCGTCAACAAGCGCTTCGTGCTCGACATCGAGAAGGAACGCCTGCGGAACGCCCCCGGCTTCGACAAGGATGCCTGGCCCGACATGGCCGACGCGCAATGGGCCCAGCACATCCACAGCTTCTATGGCACCGACCCGATGCGTTCCGGCGCGCCCAGCATGGGACCGGACGTGGCGATGCGCGGCATGGTCGGCGGCGGCGCTGGCGCCAGCACGGGCGCGGGTGCCGGCATGGGCTCGATGGGCGCGGGGCATGCCGGCTCATCCGACATGGGCACGGGCGCGGGCAGTGCCATGCCCGGCGGCGGCGCCGGCGGTAGCCTCGATCCACGGCCCGGTACGGCCGGCAGCGACACCGACCTGAGCAAGATCCGCGGCAGCAACCTGGGCTGACGCCGGACCACGCACCATCGGCCCGCAACGGCCGGTGGTGCACGTCGTTACAACTTGTAACCTCAACAGTGCATCGTTTTGCCATGCAATCTGGCAGACTGACGGGATGCAATATTTACTAATCAGCCATTTCCCATTACCCCGGCATGCAATACGGACGTCATCCTGGTCTGGTAATTCTTAACAAAAGCTTTACCCAACTTTACAGCACCGACTGTTTTACCCCGGCCATTCGCCCTCTACAATTTTGCTATGAAGATCTCGAGTGAACAGACGCTGAAACTGGACAGCTGGGGTGGCCACGCACAGCCGGGCGCATTCGACACGGACTGGCTGGCCGACACGGCCGCCCGCACGGCATTGGTCGACCGCGCGCTGCTCGCGCGTGCCGACAGGATCCTGTTCATCGCCCACCTGGCGCTGGGCGATTTCACTTACCTGCAAAGCTGCTTCGCCGCCTTCGCGCACGCCTTCCCACACCTGAAGATCGACCTGTGGGTCGACGAGCGCCGCCGCACGCGCCGGGCCGCGGACTGGCCGCATCTGAAAAAATACGCGCTGTACGACTGGCTGGCCGAATGCCCCTGCTTCAACAAGGTTTACGACGAAACCTACAGCCCCGCGCTGTACAAGGCCTCGCTGCAGGAGGCAAGGCAGCAGGATTACCCGATCGTCGTGTCGCTCGCCGTGCTGGACCGGCACAAGTACGCGGGCCTGGCCCGCAAGATCAGCCCGCACGGCTTCGTCGTGGGCCAGAAGAAGCGCGTGCGCTCCTATGACCTCCCGAAGCACCTCGCCTACCGCAAGCTGGACGCCTTCATTTCCGCGTACAACACGGCATCGCATCCGGACCAGCACATCAGTGACATCTACGCCGACTGGTTCACGCAGCTGTTCGGCATCACGATCCCGCCGGCCGCACGCTATCCCGTGCTGTCCATCCCCGACCGCTGGCTGGACTACGCGCACGGCCAGTTCGCCGCCTGGGAATTCGGCGCCACCGGCGTGACGGCGCCCAAGGTCGTGTTCCTGAATGCGTACTCGAAATCGGTCGAGCGCTCGTGGCCGCTTGAACGGGTGATCGAACTGATCTGCACGATGCAGCGGGACGCCGCGTGGCACGACGCCGGCTTCATCGTCAACGTCGTCCCGGAAGACCTGGCGCGCGCCCGTGCCCTGTTCGCCCGCCACGACCTCGCGCGCACCCATCTGTTCAGTGCCGAAGACAATTTCTTCCAGCTGCCGGCCATCCTCAGCCTGTGCAAGCTGATCGTCTCCGTCGAGACGGCCGTCATGCATTTGGCGAATGCGGTGCACGTCCCCGTGATCGCGTTGATGCGTCAAAAGAATCCGGAATGGGCACCCATCGACAAGCACAACAGCACCGTGATTACGGTCGCGCGGCGTGACGACTGGGTCGACAGGATCGGCGTGGACGAAGTGATGGCCGCACTGGGCTGGCAGACGCTGTAAGCCGCTTCAGGAGGTGATGGGCGCGGCCAGCGCTTCCGCCGTGCCCTTGGCCGCGATGCGCTGCAGCGTCCGCTCCAGCATGGCCGTGTCCGGATAAATGCGCACGCTCGTCACCTTGCCCCAGCGGACCTCGATCAGGTTGACGCCCTCGGCGGACGTCTGCACGCCATCCGTGCCGTGGTCGTCTCGGTCCAGATCGCCTCGACCTGCGTGCGCCACGGCCAGCCCGACACGCGGACCTCGTGCAACGTGAACCGGATGCCCTGCAGCAGGCGCAACAGGCGCTCGTACCATGCGCGGATGGCTTCCGGCGTGCGGCGCGTCCCGGACAGCGCATGCGTACCGACGAAGTAATGCACGGCGTCCGGTGCGAGCTCGTCCGTGATGGCGTCGATGCTTCCCGCGCTGAGGCCGGCAAAAGCGTTGGTGATCCTGCGCCGCACGATGGCGTGGTACATGCGTCCCCCGTTCAGCCTGTCTGTTCGTCCCGGCCGAACGATTCCCAGGCCGGGAGCCCGAATTCCCTGCGTTCGCGCGTATAAAACCACGCCATCATCAAGCCGAACGCCGCACCCGCGCCGCCGGACCTGAGCGCCACGCCCAGGAAGTCCAGTCCCTGCTGCGACCACACGAGCAGCCACATGAACAGGCCCCATGCGCACGTGAACCACGTCCCGTAGACGAGGGCGACGTGGGCGAAGCCGAGGAAGTGCGGCGGGCGGACGCGGACGCCAAGCTTCCACAGCAACCGGAACAACGGCGGCGCGGCGTGACGGCGCGCCAGGCCGCGCGCGGACAGCATGGCGAGGGAACGGTCCAGTTGGGCTCGAAAATGCATAGTGCGCCACCTTATCAAATGTGTCGCGGAAAAAATGCGTGCATTGTCACGAAGACACCATTTGCATGCGCGGCGCGATGCGCGTAATATAGTTAGGTAGCCTACCTATATTACCCATGCCCAACTACGACCAACACATCGAACGCCTGTCCGAAGACCTGCGCACGGCCCTCAAGGGCCTCGTGCGCCAGATGCGGCGCGACACGGAGCGCCAGGAACAAGGCCTGTCGCTGATGCAGGCGATGCTCCTGCACGTGATCCATGAACACCCCGGCATCGGCGTGGCCGAGCTCGCGCGCATGCAGCAGGTGCGCAGCCCGACGATGAGCGGCCAGGTCAAGGCGCTGGAAGCGGCCGGCCTCGTCGAGCGCGCCGCCCAGGAGCACGACCGGCGCAGGAGCGGCCTGCACGTCAGCCCGGCCGGCCACAAAGCGCTGCGCCAGTTGCGCGACCGCCGCCACGACTGGCTGTCGCAACGCATCGCCCGCCTGCCGCCCGACCAGATGGCCGCGCTCGCCGGCGCCATCGACGCCCTCAACTTCCTCGCCGACCATGAAGATTGAATCCCCCACGCAAGCCGACGCCCACGAAATCCGTTCCGTCTACCTGGCCCTGATGGCCGTGCTGGGCCTCGGGGCACTCGACCAGAGCATCGTCGCCACCGCCCTGCCCCGCATCGTGGGCGACCTGGGCGGCATGAACCACTTGTCGTGGGTCGTGACGGCGTACGTGCTCGCGTCCACCGCCACGATGCCGCTGTACGGCAAGCTGGCCGACCAGTACGGCCGGCGTCCGATGATCTTCACGGCGCTCGCGACCTTCCTGCTGGGCTCCGTGCTGTGCGGCTTCGCGCAGAGCATGACGCAGCTGATCGCGTTCCGCGCCATCCAGGGCATGGGTTCCGGCGGCTTCATGCCGCTGGCGCAGATCATCATCGGCGACCTCGTGCCGCCGAAGGAACGGGCGCGGCGCCAGGGCTCGATCGCCATCGTGTTCGCGGTCACCAGCGTGCTCGGTCCCGTGCTGGGCGGGATGATGACGGACCTGCTGTCGTGGCACTGGATCTTCTTCATCAACCTGCCCGTCGGCGCCGTCGCCTTCTACGCCATCGCGCGCTCGCTGCGCAAGCCCGTGCAGACGCACGCGCACCGCATCGACTATCTTGGCTCCGTGCTGCTCACCGTGACCATCACGGCGCTGCTGCTGATCCTCGCGCTGGGCGGCACGGAATGGGCGTGGGATTCGGTGCAGGTGCAGGTGTGCGCCGCGCTGACGGTCGTGCCCGGCGGCTGGTTGATGGTGCACCTGCGCCGCGCGGCCGAACCCGTGCTGCCGCCGGACCTGTTCCACAGCCGCGTCTTCAACATCGCCAGCATCGTGATGGCGCTGACGTTCATGGGCCTGATGGGCGCGAGCGTGTTCTTCCCGCTGTTCTTCCAGCTCGTGATGGGCAGCAGCCCCGCGCATTCGGGCATGATGACGGTGGCGATGATGGTCGGGATGATCGCGTCGTCCACGCTGAACGGCCGCGTGCTGTCGCGCTCGGGCAAGTACAAGGCCGTGCAGGTGGCGGGACTGTCGGCGGCGGTGCTGGCGTTCGCGGTCCTCGCGTGGGGCATGGACACGGCGCGCGGCTACTGGATCATCGAGCCCGCGATCTTCATGCTGGGCGCGGGCCTGGGCCTCGTAATGCCCAACATGACGATCGCCGTGCAGAACGCGCTGCCCGTCCCGCGGCGCGGCGTGGGCACGGCGATGCTGACGTTCTTCCGCTCGCTCGGCGGGCTGCTCGGCGTGACGGGCTCCGGCGCCATCCTCGCACACCAGGTGCACGCGCACGGCATCGCCGACGTCGCCCGCGCGGCGAGTGCGCTGCCCGCCGCGCAGGCGCTGACGGTGGACGTGTACCGCCACGCCATCGCCAACATCTTCGGCGCCGGCGCGCTGATCGTGCTGGCGGGGCTCGTCGCGCTGCTGTTCCTGCCTGAACTGCCGCTGGCGGGGCATCCCGCGCAGGCCGAGCGATGAGCAGCCACACGCCGGCGAGCCGCGCGCCGTGCTATCGTTTCCGCTCCATTTCCAGACCACGAAGGGAGACGAGATGATCAGCAAGAACACGATTTGCCTGTGGTACGACAACGACGCCCTGGATGCGGCGGCGTTCTATGCGCAGACATTCCCCGACAGTGCCGTCGGCGCCGTCCACCGCGCGCCCGGCGACTATCCGGCCGGCCAGGAAGGCAGTGTCCTGACGGTGGAGTTCACCGTGATGGGCATCCCGTGCCTCGGCCTGAACGGCGGTCCCGGCGTCAAGCACACCGACGCGTTCTCGTTCCAGGTCTCGACCGAGGACCAGGAAGAGACGGACCGCCTGTGGAATGCGATCGTCGGCAACGGCGGCGAGGAGAACGCGTGCGGCTGGTGCCGCGACCGGTGGGGCGTGTCGTGGCAGATCACGCCGCGCGTGCTGATGGAAGCGTTTACGGGCACCGACCGGGCCGCGGCCAAGCGCGCGTTCAACGCGATGATGGAGATGAAGAAGATCGACGTCGCCGCGATCGAGGCAGCGCGGCGCGGCTGATCGGTCACGCGCGCACCATGGCGTGCAGGGTGCCGCCGCCCGTGTCGCGCCTGGGCGGCGCCGCCCGTTCCACCACCTGGCGCGGGCCGTGCACGCCCTCCAGCGCCAGCAGCGCGGCGACGTCTTCGCCGTCGCGGTCGAGCGCCGCCATCACGGTGTCCGCCGGCGCGTACAGGCGCGTGACGATGCGCGCCTGGTTGCGGCCCTGCGCCTTGCCCTGATACAGCGCCCAGTCGGCCAGGCGCACGGCGCACTGCCAGTCGAACGCGGTGCCGGCGCCCGGCAGCGCGACGATGCCGGCGGTGAGCGTCACCGGGATCGCGCACGTGCCCGCGTCGACGGGCCTGGCGCCGATCGCGTCCAGGATCCGCTCCGCCATGCCGGCGACGCTGGCCGGGTCCATCGCCGGCGCGTGGATCATGAATTCCTCGCCGCCCCAGCGCACCACCATGTCGGTGTCGCGCACGGCCGCGGCGAGTCGGCGCGCGACGTCGACGAGGACCGCGTCGCCCGCGCCATGGCCCCAGCGGTCGTTGATGCTTTTAAAATGGTCGATGTCCATCAGGACGAAGCAGTCGACCGCGTCGGGCACCGGATGCCGGCGGTCGTCCTTGCGGACGCTCATCCGGTTCGTCAGCGAGCGGCGGTTATGCAGGCCCGTCAGCGCGTCGTGGGTCGAACCGAATTCGAGCTGCACGTTCAATTCCTTTAGCTGCGCGTTGCTGCGCGCCGTGCGCCGGTACAGGACCGTCACGACGGCGCCCGCCAGCACCGTCAGCACGGCGGCGAACGTCGTCGCGAGCTGCACCGTGCGGCGGTTGTTCAGCTCGGCATCCTTCAGCCGGTTTTCACGCTGCAGCAGGACGATCTGCTGGCTGCGGCGGTGGGCGTCGAATTCTTCCTGCAGCGTCGCGATCGCGCGGTCGCGCGCGACCCGGGCGCTCTGCTGTTGCAGCGACTGCTGCTCGCGCACGATCGCCAGCGCCTGCTGGTACTGGCCCGCGCGCTCCAGCATGCGGCCCTTCTCGTCCAGCATCGCCTCGAGGTCGCCGGTGAGCTTGTCCTTGCGCAGGTGCGCGATGACGCCGTCGACCCAGGGCAGGCCCTCGGCGATGCGCCCCTGCCCCATCAGCGAAAAGCCGAGATTGGCGCGCGCCATCTGGATGACGTTCTGGTCGCTGCCTTTTTCCGACACGACCAGCGCCTCGCGCGACTCCGCTTCCGCGCGGACGTAGTCGTGGTGCTGCAGATAATAGTCCGCGATATTGCCGCGGGCCGCCGCTTCCATGCCCTGGAATCCCGCGCGCACCGCCGTCGCCAGCGCATTCTCGAACGCGGCGATGCCTTCGCCGTCGCGGCCGATCCTGACCAGGGCGATGGCACGGGTGAACTGCAGCGACGCGAGCGACCGCAGCGACATCTTCTTTTCCGCCAGCCCCAGGTCGGCATGCTCGATCGCCTTGGCGGGATTGTCGGCATTCGCGTACACCTGGGCGATCCGGGCGTACAGCACGGCGCGCCTGCCGCTTTCGCCGGGCTGGCCCTGCAACAGCCGCAGGCCGCGCAGGTAGGCCGCCAGCGCCTCGTCCAGCCGGGCGCGCAGGTTCAGGATATCGCCCTGCGTGCGCTCGACCGACACCTTGAACGTCAGCGCCGTGTCTTTCGGCGCCTGGGCCACGATCCTGTCGAGCAGCGCCTGGGCATCGTCCAGCCGATGGGCGTCGAGCAGCTCGCGCACCTGGCCCAGCATGGCCAGCGCCACGCCCGCCGTGTCGCCCCTGGCCTGCGCCAGTTGCAGCGATTCGCGTTCGAGCGTATAGGCCGAGTCCTGCTGGCCCAGGTCTTCCCTGAGCGCCACTTCCGTGCGCAACAGCATCTGCCGGGCGTCGTAGGGCGCGTTCGGCCCCAGGTCGCGGCGCGCGGCCTGTACCCGGTCGAGCGCCGCGCGCGGGGCGTCCTGCGCGAGGTCCCGGATCGCGTCCACTTCCGCCCGGGGATCGATGGTCGGGGTACCGGCGTGCGCAACCGGCCCGAGCGCCGTGGCGGTCACGAGCAGGATGGAGACGAGGCGGTGAGGAAAAGGCATGACGAGGCGCCGGCTGGAAGTCAATACTTCTGTTGAGGCCATTATGGACTCAACTTTGACTTTCCTCAACGAAACAATACGAGCGATGTGCGAGCACAACATTGTGAATATGTTCGCGTATAACATTAATGTTAAGTAACAGTAGAGCGCCTGCCGCGACCGATACCCATTCCGATATCGGCTCTCACCAAAAAGTTATTGGCTTCCGAACAATTCCTCCACTACATTGTTCCTCGTCCGGCTCAATGTGCGCATTCCTTCCTTCCCGCACCCGTGATCGACCCACGGTTGCGGCAGCGATCGAACGCCGCCGATGAGCCGGGCACCTCTTGTTATCGCAATCATTTCTCACTCATCTATCATGTACGGAGCCCATCCGATGGCATGACCTTTTAAGGTACCCCTATGCAAAAAGATAAGACCAAACGAATTGGTCAAGCAGGAGACTTATCGAGAGGCATCACGCGCACCGCCCTGTGCGGCGCCCTGATGCTCGCCGCGGCGCTGCCGGCCGTGGCACAGACCACCACCACATCCCCTGAAGCGCGCACGGATGCGGACGCCCGCGCCCGCGCCCTGGTCGCGCAGATGACGCTGGACGAGAAGATCGACCAGCTGCTCAACGTCGCACCCGCCCTGCCCCGCCTCGGCATTCCCGCCTATAACTGGTGGACCGAGTCGCTGCACGGCGCGCTGGGGCCGCTGCCCACGACGAACTTCCCGGAACCGATCGGCCTCGCCGCGACGTTCGACGCGCCGCTCGTGCACAAGGTCGCGTCCGCGATCAGCACGGAAGTGCGCGCGCTGCACACGCTGGGCCGCCAGACGGGCCACCTGGGCCGGATCGGCACGGGCCTCGACACCTGGTCGCCGAACATCAACATCTTCCGCGACCCGCGCTGGGGCCGCGGCCAGGAGACCTATGGCGAAGACCCGTACCTGACGGCGCAGCTGGGCGTCGCGTTCATCCAGGGCATCCAGGGGCCGAACCCGGACCTGCCGGACGTCGTCGCCACGCCGAAGCACTTCGCCGTGCACAGCGGCCCGGAGTCGACGCGCCACGTGGCCGACGTGTTCGTGTCGCGCCACGACCTGGAGGACACGTACCTGCCCGCCTTCCGCGCCGCCATCGTCGATGCGAAGGCCGGATCGATCATGTGCGCCTACAACCGCATCAACGGCCAGCCGGCCTGCGGCAGCGACCTGCTGCTGAAGGATCACCTGCGCGGCGCGTGGGGCTTCAAGGGCTATGTCGTGTCCGACTGCGATGCCGTCACGGACATCGACGAGCACCACAAGTACGCGCCCGATCCCGCCGCGGCGGCCGCCGTCGCGCTGAAGGCCGGCACGGACAACGAGTGCAACACGAAGACCCTCGGCGACACGAAGGGCCTGGGCGAGCGTTACCGCGAAGCGTGGAAGCGCGGCCTGCTCTCCATGGGCGACATCGACACGGCCCTCGTCCGCCTGTTCTCCGCGCGCTACCGCAACGGCGACCTCGCGGGCCTCGCGCAGCGCAAGCCGAACCAGACGCCGGTGAACGCGATCGACACGCCCGCCCACCGCGACCTCGCGCTGCAGGCCGCAAGCAAGAGCCTCGTGCTGCTGAAGAACGACGGCACCCTGCCTTTGAAGCCGGGCGTCAAAGTCGCCGTGATCGGCCCGCTGGCCGACGCCACGCGTGTCCTGCGCGGGAATTATTCGTCGACGCAGTCCGCGCCGCCGGTCTCCGTCGTCGACGGCCTGCGCCGCGTGCTGCCGCAGGCGCGCGTGACGCTCGTGCCGGCCGCCGCGTCGATCACGGACGGCGATCCGGTCCCGACCAGCGCGCTGCGCACGCCGGACGGCAAGCCTGGCCTGCGCGCCGAGTACATCAATGGCAGCGACAGCAAACCGGTCCTCGTCCGCACGGAACCGCGCCTGGAATCGCACGCGCTCCAGTTCAAGGACGTCGCGGACAAGCACAAGGTCGTGTGGACCGGCGCCCTCGTCGCGCCGGAGACGGGCACGTACCGTCTCGGCGTGACGGGCGTGAAGGGCGAACTGACGATCGGCGGCAAGCCCGCCGTGCAGGCGACCACGTACTCGCAATGGGGCGAACCGCTGAAGCTCACCGACGTGCGCCTCGAGAAGGGCCAGCGCTATCCGCTGCGCTTCCAGGCCGAGACGGGATCCACGGGCGTGCCCGGGCTGTTCTGGAAACGCGTCTCGACGGCGCCCGAGCAGGACCTGAAGGCCGGCACCGCGGATGCCGACGTGATCGTCGCCGTCGTCGGCCTGACGTCGGACCTGGAAGGCGAAGAGATGGCCATCAAGGTCGAGGGCTTCGCCGGCGGCGATAAAACGTCGCTCGACCTGCCGGCCGAGCAGCGCGAACTGCTGGCCCGGGCCAAGGCGCTGGGCAAGCCGCTCGTCGTCGTCGTGATGAACGGCAGCGCCATCGACCTGTCGTGGGCGAAGGACAATGCGGCCGCGATCCTGGAAGCGTGGTATCCGGGCCAGTCCGGCGGCGCCGCCATCGCCGACGTGCTGACGGGCCGCGCCGATCCGGGCGGCCGCCTGCCCCTCACCTTCTACCGCAGCCTCGCCGACCTGCCGCCGTTCGACGATTACTCGATGCAGGGCCGCACCTACCGCTACTACGCGGGCACGCCCGTGTATCCGTTCGGCGCGGGTCTCTCGTACACGACGTTCGACTATGCGCCGCTGCGCATCGAACCGGTCGCTGGAGCGCCCGAGAACGGCATCGTCGTCACGACGGAAGTCGCCAACACGGGCAAGCGCGACGGTGACGAAGTGGCGCAGCTGTACCTGACGCCGCCCGCGTTCGAGGGCGCGCCGCGTGTCGCGCTGCGCGGCTTCCAGCGCGTGCCGCTGAAGGCCGGCGAGCGGCGCAAGATCAGCTTCACGCTGTCGCCGCGCGACCTCAGTTTCGTCACGCGGGACGGCGTCCGCCAGCTCACGCCCGGCCAGTACAAGCTGAGCGTGGGTTCCGGCCAGCCGGGCACCGGCGTGGCGCAGCAGGACGGCACGCTGACCTTGAAACAGACCGTCGTGCTGGCGCAATAACCATAACAAAGGAGACTACATGATGAAGACCAGACTGTTGATTGCCACCGTCATCGCCTATGCGCTCGCGGCACCCGCCCACGCGCAGAACGACAAGATGACGCCCATCGCGGCGCCCGCGCAACCGAACGCCATCGTGCTGAACACGGGTCCGCTGCCGGGTGCGAAAGCGCAGGAGAGCTGGCACAGCCAGTACGGCAGCGTCTTCGCGCGCAACGTCACGGTCGCGACCCTGACGCCGTTCCTGCCCGACCCCGCGAAGGCGACCGGCGCCGCCGTGATCGTCGCGCCGGGCGGCGGCTTCCGTACGCTGTCGATGAACAACGAGGGCTGGGACGTGGCGAAGGCGCTGGCCGACAAGGGCGTCGCCGCGTTCGTGCTGAAGTACCGGCTGAACCAGACCCCGCAGGACATGGATGCGTTCGCGGACGAGATGGCGAAGATGTTCTCGGGCGCGTCTCGTCCGAACCGTCCGCCGACCGATAATCCGGCCGTGACGCTGGCGCCGCAGATCGCCGACGCGCGCGCCGCGTTCGCGCTCGTGCGCGCGCGGGCGGGCGCGTGGCACGTGGACCCGGACCGCATCGGCATGCTGGGCTTTTCCGCCGGCGCGATGTTGACGATGGCGACGACGCTGTACGGCCAGGACGCGAAGCCCGCGTTCATCGGCGACATCTACGGCCCGCTCGCCGCCGTCAAGGTGCCGGCCGACGCGCCGCCGCTGTTCGTCGGGCTGGCGGCGGACGATCCGCTGTTCGGCAACAGCGGCTTCGGCCTCGTCGACAGCTGGCGCGCGGCCAAGCGGCCCGTCGAATTCCACCTGTTCGAACAGGGTGGACACGGCTTCGGCATGTACCAGAAGGCGACCACCAGCACCGGGTGGTTCGATGCGTTCGCGCGGTGGCTCGGCATGCACGGCTACCTGAAGCCGAAGGCGTGACGGACTCGCGCTCTTGACTACGTCGCCCCCGCGCAGGCGGGGGGCCAATTCTACGTCGCCCCCGCGGAGGCGGGGGGCCAATTTTGCCAGCGCTGCGGCGCGTCTGAAAACCTGGGTCCCCGCCTGCGCGGGGACGACGTGATAAACACTGACTTACCGTGACTCCTGCGGCTCCGCTTACTGCACCGCCGTCAGCGCCACATCGAACACCAGCCCGGCATTCGCGGGAATCGCGCCGTTCCCGCTCGCCCCGTAGCCCAGGCTGGATGGAATCAGCAAGGTGCGCTTGCCGCCCACCTTCATGCCCGTCACGCCCTGGTCGAAGCCGGCGATCGCCTGGTTCGCCCCGAGCGTGAACGAGAACGTGCCGGTGTCGAACTGCGTGCCCTTGTGGTCCGTCGCCGTGTCGCTGTACAGCCAGCCGGTATAGGTCACGGTGGCCGTCTTGCCGGTGGCCGCTTCGGTACCGGTGCCCAGCACGACATCCGTCGCGCTGAACTGGGACGGATTGGCCACGACGACGGTGCTGGAGGACGACCCACCACCACCACCGCCGCAACCGGCAAGGCTCAGGACGGCGACAAGGATGGCGGTGCAGGCAAAGGCAGGCTTCAGATTCATGGTGTCTCTCGTTATTAGAAGAACCTGCAACCATACCCCATGTACATGCCTGGCTTGCCTTTACATTTGTTTTTCTTTGTTACAAATTCAAGCTTGATGTTCTGAGCAGGCGCATCAGCAACAAATTGCCCGTGAGGACGAAAAAAATTCGATAGGGCAATAGCAGCGCGGCGTACACTGAATCGGTCGCGTCGGACCGACGACGCTGGATGACGAAAGATGCCCATGATTAGCCTCACGACATTGTTTGACGACGTCAAACTGCCCACGATCTCCGCAGTGGCCCATGCCCTGATCGAAACCCTCGATGACGACGACGCATCCGCCAGGAACGTGGCGGCGATCATCGCGCGCGACCCTGCCCTGACGGCCAAGCTGATGCGCCTGGCGAACAGCGCCCGCTTCGGTTCGCGCCGCAACGTCAGCTCGCTCGACGAGGCGATCTCCCTCGCGGGCATGGCCCACATCCGCACGCTGGCGCTGGCCACGTGCTTCTCCGACGCCTTTCCCGCCCTGCCCGGCCTGGATTCGGACGAGTTCTGGAAAAGCAGCATGGCCTGCGCCGGCTACGCGAAATGGCTCGCGGGCGGCATCGGCCTGGACGGCAGCGAAGCCTGGCTGGCCGGCATGATGCTGCGCCTGGGCGAACTGCTGGTCTACCAGGTGGACCCGACGACCTTCGCCGCGATCGAGCAGCTGCCGCACCTGCCGGGCGGCCGCTGGGAACGCGAGCAGCGCCTGCTGGGCCTGTCGGAAGGCGAGATCACGGCGGAACTGGGACGGCGCTGGAACTTCCCCGACAAGATCGTGCGTGCGCTGGAGAACTCGTCCGACCCGATGGCGGCGCACCCGTTCTGCCAGCTGGGCGGCATCATCCACCTGGCCAGCCTGCTGGCCGACACGCCCAGCGACGACCCCGCGATCCTCGACACCCTGCCGGCCGAAGTGGTCGACACGCTGCGCCTGTCGCGCGAATGGATGTCGGTGCGCTTTCCGTCGCATGCGTCGTTCTCGGCCGAACCCTGAACGATCGTGTAGCATGGTCGGATCTGCAAGGAGCCGACCATGTCCTATCAGTCCACCCTCGAATTCAACACGTTCGGCCGCGGCAGCCGCGACATCACTGCGGCCGTCGCCGACGTCGTCACCCGCTCGGGCATCCGCTGCGGCCTCGCGCACGTGTTCGTGCAGCACACGAGCTGTTCACTCCTGATCACCGAAAACGCCGACCCGGACGTGCGCCACGACCTGGAAACCATCATCCGGCGCCTGGTGCCGGACGGTGATCCCGCGTACCACCACGATACGGAAGGACCGGACGACATGGCGGCGCATGCGCGCACGATGCTGACGTCCACGTTCGTGACGGTGCCCGTCGGCGACGGGCGGCTGATGCTCGGGACGTGGCAGGGGATGTATTTGTGGGAGCATCGGGTGGCGGAGCATCGGCGCAAGGTGGTCGTGACGGTGCTGGGGGACTGAGTCACGGCATTCCGGTGAGATTCCGAGGAATTCTTGCGAGTGCAAACGGGTATCCTGCAAGCTCGTCAACGACACCCCCATCGACCATGCGATTCCGTTCAGCGGCCTTCGGCGCCCTCGCGCTCTGCACGTCCCTGGTATCCCACGCAAGCGCGTACGACGACGCGGGCCGCGCCGCGGCAGCCGCCAGGTTCGTCGCCGCACTCCAGCACCAGCGCTTCCAGGAGGCCGCCGCCCTGTTCTCACCGGAAGTGACGAAGGATACCGCGGCGACCGCGCACACGCTGAAGCGGATCGATGACACTGTCGGCGGATTCTCGACGATGCAGCCGGTGACCCGGCCGCTGGAAGGAAAAACCATCCGCCTGCAGGTGCCGCCGCGGAAAAACGTCCTGTTCGGCGTCCAGAAGTCCGTCCAGTTCCGCTACGCCTCCACCGCCGGCGACGGCAAGCCCGTCTATTACGAAGTCCACGTCACGCCGGACGACAAGCCGCCGCAGGTCTTGTCGTTCGCGCTGCAATTCCCGGCGGCCGATGCGCAGTCGGCGCAACGCGCGAGCCGGCTTGCCGCTGCCATCGACCGCTGATGCCCGCGCGATCCTTCGCGGCGCCGCATGAGCCATGCTGGCGCTTCGGCAAGATCATTCCACCCGTGGACGCCTTGGAAGTGCCGCCGCATAACAACAAGCGCCGAAGCCAGCCGTGAGACGCGGGCCGGCGCACCTTGAGGTGAATGGAGACGACATGCACTGGAACGACTGGCCGATGGTATGCCTGGCACTGTCGGCGCTTATTGCCCTTCTGTCGCGACGCTGGATGGACGCCGCCTGGTCCGCATGTTTCGCCATCTTCCTGCTGTTCGACAAGGTCTTGCCGACCGCGGTCCCGTGGCAACTGAAATACGCGTTCCTGCTGGCGGGCGTGCTACTGATCGCCTCCGAGGTTGCTGGAACGTACCGTCGGTACAAGCACAGCCAGGACGCAAGGTACTGATTGCACCGGAAAGCGAATTCCTCAGTCCTCGAACCGCAGAGGATCGAACGTGCCGGCCAGGCCGTGGATGCCCTTGTACAGATCGGCCATGGCGCGGACATCGCTGCCCGACCTGTCGAGCAGATGGGCCAGCGCCGGCGACAACGGCTGGGGCAGCCGGTCCAGCTCGCACCATTGATACCCCAGGCATCCGTCACCCAGGCGCGGTTCGAACTCCTGCGGTACGACGGCGACGTAGTTGTGCTGGACGAAGAAGCGCGCATCGGAAAACGGCGTGAGGCGGCTCAACGCGAGATCGCCTTCATACGCGCAGCGCTCGGCGATCGTGTTGATCGCGACCTGCAACGGCGACTGCCCGGCGAGGACGTCTGCCGTCCATGTCCCCCACTCGGGGCCCGCGCCATCCGCAGGAATACATTGCTTGACGAGCACGCGGCCCGTGTCCTCGGCAAGCACGATCGCGCAAGCGGCAATGCCCTGCCAGCTTCCACGGGCTGGTACGACCCAGCTCGGCCGCCTGACGAGGTCGGAACCGGCCGTCGACGTACTTTGGAAATTCGCCATCTTTACCTCGCTTGCAGTGCGTGATTCACTGCGTATGCTTAACATTTATTCAACGTAGGATCACTCCTACATAATGTTAATCATCCACGAGATTCGTTTAACGGTCGAGCGATTTCGACCAAGAGTACAATTTCCCGACAGATCATTATGTACTGGTTGCGACGTTGCAACAGAAATGAGTCATTGTCAATACAATGATGACTTGATGCGGAAGGTGATGGGGAGAAGCTGGCCGTACCGGCCCTGTCAGTCCCTGCACCACTCCGGTATCATGCAGGGATGAACCAGATTCCTTTCCAGCCGTTCGTCATTGGCGTCGCCGGCGGCAGCGGCAGCGGCAAGTCGACGGTGACCCAGCAGGTGCTGGCGTCGTTCGGCACCGAGATGGTCTCGGTCGTGATGCAGGACGATTACTACCGCGACCAGTCCGACCTCACCCCGGAAGTCCGCCGCAAGCAGAATTACGACCACCCGCAAGCGTTCGACTGGCCGTTGCTGGTCCAGCACGTCCAGGCGCTGCGCAACGGCGAAACGATCGCGATGCCGGAGTACGACTTCACGATCGACAACCGCTCCACGAAAACGATCCCCGTGAAACCGGCCCCGGTCATCGTGATCGAAGGCCTGTTTGCCCTGTACGACGCGGACCTGCGCGACATGATGTCGCTGAAGATCTTCGTCGACACCGCGGCCGACGTCCGCTTCATCCGCCGCATGCAGCGCGATATCGCGGAACGCGGCCGCACGATGGACAGCATCGTCAACCAGTACCTCGAAACGGTCCGCCCGATGCACAAGCAGTTCATCGAGCCGACCAAGCGCTACGCCGACGTCATCCTCCCCCACGGCGCGAATGATCCCGCGGTCGACGTCATCACCACCAAGGTGGCGAGCGTCATCGGCAACTTGAAGCGGTCCTGATCCCTGGCGCGGCGGCGGCAGCCGGCTTCCTGAAAGCCAGCAGGTTGCCGCCGAGGACCAGCGCGACGCCGCCGAAGGCCGGCAACGTCCAGTGATACCCCTCGAGCACGGTCGATACGCTCAACGCGACGACGGGAAACAGCACCGTCGAGTAGGCCGCGCGGTCCGGCCCGATGCGCCCGACCAGCACCAGGTACGCCGTGAATGCGATGACGGAACCGGGGACGGCGAGATAGAACAGCGCGCCCAGGTAGCGCGGGCTGGCATCCAGCGTGAACGGCATGCCCAGCAACCATGCGCCGCCACCGACGATGGTCGAGCCGATCAGCATGGCCCAGGTATTGGTCAGCAGCGGCGTCAGGCCGAGCGCCTGCATGCGGCTCGACAGCAGATTCCCCGTCGAAAAGCACACGGTGCCCAGCAGTGACAGGCCCAGGCCGAGCAGCATGCCGTGGTCGTTCCAGTGGCCCTGCATCTGCGGCAGGAACAGCAGCGCGATCCCGGACAGGCCGAGCAAGGAACCGACCAGCACCTCGCGCCGGATCGGACGCCCCATGAAAAGGCGCAGGTTGACCGCGTTCCAGATCGGCGCGGTCGAAAAGACCACGGCCACCAGGCCGCTCGGCACCCACTGGCTGGCGTAATAAAAGCACAGGAAATTACAGCAGAACAGGGCGATGCCCTGCGCGAGCAGGTAGCGCCATGCCTGGCGCGGCGGCCACACTTGCCGGCGCGTGGCGAGCAGGAACAGGAACAGCACGGCGGCGGCGATCCAGAAACGGTAGGCGATCGACACCGGGGCCGGGACGACGCCGAGCTGGAACTTGATCGCGATCCAGGTGGTGCCCCAGATGACGACGGTGAGCAGGTAAAGGAAGATATTCATGCTGCCATGATGCGCGCGGCCGGCGGCGCGGACTTGTCTGGTCTTGCGCTTTTCCGATGCCCTGTCGGTACGGCCTGCGGAAGAATGCTAGACTTTTTCGCATGCTCTCCCATCCCGCTCCCCGCCCCTCTTCCGTCGCGCACGCCGTCTTCGACACCATGTGCGGCACCGACGCCACGCTCGAACGCTTCGTGTGGCTGGGCGACGGCATGGCCGCGGCGATCTGGCAGCGCGACACCCGTGAAGCGCTGACCGTGTACGACCGGCCCGGCCACCACACCCTCTCCTGCTACCTGGGCGGCGGCTACCGCACGGAACGCAGCGGCATGCACAGGCAGTACGGCGCGCCGCTGCGCCTGTGCACGCTGCCGGACGACCATGAATCGGAATGGGTGGTGCGCGACCATCTGCGCCTGCTGCACGTGTACTTCATGCCGGAGCATTTCACGCGCCGGGCCGTGGTGGAGCTGGACCGCGAACCGCGCGAGATCACGCTCGCCGACCGCACCTACTTCGAAAGTCCCGCCCTGCTGCGCCTGTGCCAGTCGCTGATCGCGACGCCGTGGGAAGGCGCCGACCATCTGCTGCGCGCCAACGAGATCACCCACGACGCGCTGAGCGAACTGCTGCGCTCACAAGGCGTGCTGCGGCGCGAACTGCGGCTCAAGGGCGGCCTCGCGCCGCTGCTGCGCCGCCGCCTCGCCGACTACATCGACGCGAACCTGGCACAACCCATCACGCTCGGCACGCTGGCGCAGGTGGCCTGCCTGTCGGAGTTCCACCTGGCGCGCATGTTCCGCGTCTCGTTCGGCATGCCGCCGTCGGCCTGGATCGCCGGGCGCCGCCTCGAGCAGGCCCGCACGCTGTTGAAGACCACCACCCTGCCCTTGCAGCAGGTCGCCGACCTGTGCGGTTATGCGGACCTGTCGCACTTCGGCCATCGCTTCCGGGCCGCGACGGGCACGTCGCCGCGGCGCTTCCGGCAAGTCGTGGCACCTTGAGAAGCCACCTCCTCAAGGCCGGAAAGTCGCATTCCAGCCGGCGAAAAACAGGCCGTACGCCCGCCCGCCAACGGCCGCCTCGATCGCCTCGAGCTCGCGCTTCGCTTCGCGGTGCCCCAGTTGCTCGGCAATGAAAAAATGGCGCGCCGCCAGCTTGTAATCGGGATGCGGAGCGCCCGCATGCATCTGCCCCAGAAGGTAGGCCTCGGCCTTGTCGATACCATGCAGCCTGATCTCGGGCCCCGGGGGCGGGGGCGGCGGTGGCGGCGGACCCGGGACGACCGTCTTGCGCGGCGGCGGCGCAGGCGGCAGCTTCCTGAGATGACGTCTCGCATCCGCCGACCCCGCGTCCGCGGCCTGGCGAAACCAGTGTCGCGCCTTCGCGATATCCTGCGGAACGCCAAACGATTCGTCCCAATACAACTCGCCCAATTGCTCCATGGCGAGCAGCTTGACGTCCCTCTCGTGGGTATGCACGTGATCCAGGATCGTGTCGCACTGCCCCCTGGCATCGGGGCCAGGATAAGGGACCCGCGCCGTGGCCGCGCGTTCGAAGAATTGCAGCGCCAGCGGGATATGCGGCACGACGCCTTCTCCCCGGCGATACATTTTCCCCAGCGCGAACAGGGCGCTGATGCATCCATGGTCGGCCCCGTCGCGATAGCGCCGCTCGGCCGTCCTGCGGTTTTTGCGCGTGCCGTATCCGTTCGCATAACACAACCCGGCATAAAAGTTCCCGTACGGGACACCCAGTTCGCCGGCTTTCCTGAACGCGGCCAGGATCGCGTCCGGGTCCTTGAACCTGCGGCTATGCTTGAGCCGAATGAAGGCTTCGACCAGCGACGCATGGGCGTGGTCCGCAGCGTCGAGCTCACGCAGCATTTTGATGGAAACCTTCTCGTCGTCGGCGACGAAGCGGTGAAAAGCGGATCGTGCAAATCGATAGCCGGCGCTCATGGTCGGGCGTTCTCCTGATGATGGGTTGAAACCGGGACACCCGTGACGTCGCCGCCGAACGCGAACACGCTCACGTCGAGCGTCCCGGGCGGCAGCGTGGCGTCGCATCCCAGGCTCTGGATGATCGTGGCAGCAGGGTGCATTGCGGCACGCAGGAGGATGACCACGTCCAGCGCTTCCTTGCCCGGCAAGGCCGGCCCGGCCGTCGTCACGGAAACGCACACGCTCCCTGCGTCACGCAGACATGCGCCCTGCCGTTCCATGTGCGCCATCGCCGCGGTGCACGCGGCTTCCGCCCGTCCAGCCGTGCCGTAGCCATGACGCGCCAGGCGCGCACCGCACGCCGGTTTGACGGCGTGGCGGACGTCGCCCCACGCGCAGCCGATCCAGTTGGGCGTATCGTCAGGGATCGTCAGCGCACGCACCAGACGGCGCACGAACTGTACGCTGGCGGAACGACGGACCACGAACACGGCGTCGAAGGCTGCCAGCAGGACGGGGCTGGCCATGCCCGACCGGGTGTCATCCTCCCGCTCGGGCTCGCATACGGCAATGCGCAGGGCCGGTCCGGCATGACGCTCGGAGAGCTGGACAGCCGTGGCCAGCGCGCCGTGCTGTCCCAGCGGCCCCGATACGATCACCAGGTCCGTCGCGTCGTCCCGCCCACCCGCCGGGACGGCCTTCCTCGCGAAGATGACAGCCGGCCCGCCGTGGCGGCCGTCCGTAGCGAGGTCATACCGCACCACGGCTGGACAGGACCTCGTTTCGATGTGCGAAAACGTCATCGTCGATGCCGATCAGCGCATGGGAGAAAAGTCGAAGTCCTTCACGAAGGCGACGACGGCGTGCCCTTGCACCAGCAGGATGCTCTCCGTTTTCAGTTGCGCCGCCAGCGCGTCGATGAAACTCTCCTTGATCCGGTCGCGCTCGCAGAACGTGTAGAACCTGGGCCAGCGCATGGTCAGGACATCGAGCGCCTCGCGACGCATGTGGTCCGAAATTTTGTCAGAAATTACCTTCACCGATAATGCCATTTCACCCTCTATCAAAACGCTGTAAGCGGATCACAAGAGCGAGAATATCACATCGTAAGGATTTTCTAAGACATTTTTATGTTTGTTTTACCATTCACAATGACACACCTATCGTCAGCGTAACTACATATCCGTTCACCGGATCCCCGCTCACGGAGGCCATCTGGAGCGACGTGCCGTCACTGAACACGTTGTCCGTCGCATAGCTCATCGAGGCCAGGTTGCGCGAGCTGGTGCTGTAGGCCGTCGTCGCATAGGCTTCGTTCAGGGTCGCCATCGGGAACGTGAACTGCGAGGTCTTGACGCGGTTGGCGGCGCTCGTTGCCTTCGCGAGGCTGGCGTAGATCTCGAAGTGGATGTGCGGCATGCGGCCCGAGTAGCAGCCCGGGAAGACCGTCGTGAACGTCACAGTGCCCGTGCTGTCCGCTTCCTGCACGCCGCGCAGGTAGTTCTCGCTCGTCAGGCCGCTCGCGTACATCGAGTAATTGCCGTCGCGGTCGCAGTGCCACAGGTAGACCGCGGCGCCGGCCGCGCTGGCGCAGCTCGCGCCCGCGTTCACGATCTGCAGTTTCAGGGTCGTCGGGATGCCCGCCGCCGTCTTGCTGCCGGGAGAAACGCTCGTGCGGATGTCGCTGCGCACGATGCCGGACAGTGCCAGCGCGTTCGCGATGCCGTTGCCGTTGCTGTTGGTGCCGTCGCCCGGGTACGGGCCGCCCGTCTCCTCCGGGATGACGGAACAGGTGCCGGTGGTGGTGGTGGTCGTGCCGGTGCTGCCCGTGGACGTCGTCGATGACGCCACGATATCGCCGGACGCACCGCCGCCCCCGCCGCAACTCGTGAGCGGCACGGCAGCCGCGGACGCGAACAGCCAGCGCAGCGACTGGCGCCGGCTGGCCTGGGTGGCGAGCATGCGCTCGAGGTCTTCGGCAAGGCTGTGGTGTGAGTGATCCATGTGTCCCCCTGGGTTACGGAAGGCGCATTGTCGGATGGGGAAACGTTAAGCGCGGTCAACCACCGTAAAGCTGTGTAAAGACGCCGCATTTCGCGCCGCCCTGCCGCATTTCGCGCCGCGATCGGGGCATGTCGTCGCACGGGCGCACGGGTCCGCGGAGGCGCTGGCACAGTGGCACCAACTTAACCCGCACTGAGCGCACTTTACGGAGCCGACCATGCTGATCCAGATCCTGACCCACACCCCGCTGTACGTCTGGGCGATCCTCGCCTTCCTCGTCTACCGCGGCATGGCCGCCATGCGCGACCGCGACATGGAAGTCCGCAAGCTCGTCATGATTCCGGCCGTGATGCTGGTGCTGTCGCTGCAGGACATCAGCGCGAAATTCGGCCTCGGCGGCTGGGCGCTGGCCGCGTGGGCGGTGGCGGCGGCCGGCGTGGCGCTGGCTGCGGGGCTGGCCGGTTCGGAACGCATCGCGGCGAGCGCGGTGCCGGGCCACGTGCGCGTGTGCGGCAGCCGCCTGCCGCTCGTCATGATGATGGCCGTGTTCTTCACGAAGTACGCGGCGTCGGTGGCCGTGTCGGTCGCGCCGCAGCTGCGTCAGGACACGCTGTTCGCCTGCATCGTGTGCGGCCTGTTCGGCGTCTTCAACGGCTGGTTCATCGGCCGGCTGGTGGGCGACATGGCGTCGGTGCGCATGCTGCCGGCCAGCGCGGCAGCCGCCTGAGAATCAGTACCCGACCCCGCGGGCCATCATGGCCGCGAAGATCGGAATCAAGGCGAACACGTGGATCTCCAGCAGCATCGTCCGGCGCAGCGCATTGACTTCGTCCATCGCCGGCACGAACGCCGCATCCGCCTTCGCCCGTTTTTGCCAGGCGAGGATGCGCAACGTGGGCTTGATCGAAATGAGGCCCACGGCGGCGAAGGCGGCGATCTTGGCCCAGAACATCGGGTTGTGCATGTAGAAACTGGCGCCCTTCGCGCCATACGCCACGCGCAGGAAGCCGACGATCAGGATAGCCAGCGCCATGATGCCGTACGCCGCGTCGAAGCGCCCCAGCAGACGCACGGTCTGCGGCGACATCGCGGCGGGCCGCATCAGCGCCAGTTCGGCGGCCAGGGCGGACGCGATGCCGAATACGATCAGGTGGTGGACGATGGCGAGTACGAGGTCGGTCATGGCAAGATCGTTGGCAGTGATGAGATATCAACTGTAGCAAACTTCGGGGTCAGAGCCCGATTTTGGGCAATTTCCAAAAATCGGGCTCTGACCCCGGTGTTGACTAGCGCAGCATCGACTCCCATACTTTCTGCAGGCGCTTGCTGGACACCGGCATCGGCGTACGCAGCTCCTGCGCGAACAGCGACACGCGCAGTTCTTCCAGCATCCAGCGGAACTCGATCATGCGCGGGTCGAGGTTCTTCAGCGGCTGGTTCTTCACCGTGCGCTGGAACTGCGTCGCCGCCGTCTGCCACTCGGCCATCAGCTGCGCATCGCGCGCCGGATTGCCGCGCAGCTTTTCCAGGCGCACGTTCATCGCCTTCAGGTAGCGCGGGAAGTGCGCGAGCTGGCTGTACTCCGTCTCCGCGATGAAGCGCTTGTGCACGAGCCCCTGCAACTGCGCCTGCATGTCGCCCGCGACGGCGGGAGGCAGGCCTTGCAGGCGCTTCGGCAGGCCGTGGAACTCCGCGAGGGTCTGGCCGGCCAGGCGCGCCGTCTCGTTGATCAGCAGGCCGATGCGGCCCTTGCCCTCGTCCTTGCGCTTGTTGAACGAGGCGGCATCGTGCGGCAGCGGATCCTGCAGGCAGGCGATCTCGATGGCCTTGTTGACGATCTGCTCGCGCAGTTCTTCCGGTGTACCCACCGACATGAACTGCATGCCCATCTGCTGCAGGCCCGGCACGTTCTTTTCCGCGAATTTCAACTGGTCCTTGAACTGCAGCGCGAACAGGCGGCGCAGGCCGATGCGGTGCGTGCGCGCCGCCACGTTCGGATCGTCGAAGACTTCCAGGTCGCAGTGCGTGCCCTTGTCGACGAGCGCGGGGAAGCCGATCAGCGTGATCTTGCCCTGCGTGATCTCCAACAGCTCCGGCAGTTCGCCGAACGTCCAGCCGGTGATGCTCGTGTGGGCGGTCGGCGCGGCGGGTGCGGCCGGTGCGGGCTTGCCTTTCGCCGGTGCCGGCGCGGCCTGCGCAGCCAGCGGTTTGGCGCTTGACGGCCCGGCAGCCGGTGTCGTCTCCGCCATGCGCTGGAAACTCTGGCGCGCCTGGCCGCCCAACTCGGCCTGCAACGTGGCCAGGTTGCGGCCCATGTCCAGCTGGCGGCCGTGTTCATCGACCACCTTGAAGTTCATGAAGAGGTGGGCCGGCAAGGTCTCCAGCTTGAAGTCGGTCGTCATCACGCGCACGCCCGTCTGCGCGTGGATGTCCGCGATCAGCGCGTCGATCAGGTCCCCGCGGCCGAAGCGCACGGGATCCTCGTTACGCTCGAAGAAGCGCGCGGCATATTCCGGCAGCGGCACGCAGTGACGGCGCAGCTTCTGCGGCAGGGACTTCAGCAGCAGCTGCACTTTTTCCTTCAGCATGCCCGGCACGAGCCAGTCCGCGCGCTCGCGCGGGATCTGGTTCAGCGCGAACAGCGGCACGGTCAGGGTCACGCCGTCGCGCGGGCTGCCCGGTTCGAAGTGGTACGACAGGCCCATCTCGATGCCGGTGACGTTCATCGTCTTCGGGAACAGCTCCGTCGTGACGCCCGCCGCTTCGTGGCGCATCAGTTCTTCGCGGTTCAGGTACAGGAGCTTGGGGTTGTCGCGCGACGCGTCCTTGTACCACTTCTCGAAACCCGCGCCGTTCACCACGTCCGACGGGATCTCGTTGTCGTAGAACGCATGGATCAACTGGTCGTCCACGAGCACGTCGAGGCGGCGCGACTTGTGCTCGAGGTTTTCGATTTCCTTGATCAGCTTGTGGTTGTGCGCGAAGAACTGCGACCGCGTCTCGTAATCGCCGCCGACCAGCGCATCGCGGATGAAGATCTCGCGCGCCTCCGCCGGATTGTGCTGCGCATAGTTGATGCGGCGCTGGCTGTAGACGACGATGCCGTACAAGGTCGCGCGCTCGCTCGCCGTGACCTGCGCCGTGCGCTTTTCCCAGCGCGGCTCGCCCCACGATTTTTTCAGCAGGTGGCCGCCGATCTTCTCGACCCACTCCGGCTGGATCTGGGCGATGCAGCGCGCGTACAGGCGCGTCGTCTCGACCAGTTCCGCCGCCATGATCCATTTACCGGCCTTCTTGCCGAGCGTGGACCCCGGCCAGATGTGGAACTTGATGCCGCGCGCGCCGAGGTAGGCGCCGGAATCGTCTTCCATCTTGTAGCCGATATTGCCGAGCAAGCCAGTCAGCAGCGCCATGTGCAGCTGCTCGTACGTCGCGGGCGCGTCGTTCAGGCGCCAGCCCTGCTCCTTGACGATCGTGAGCAGTTGCGAATGGACGTCGCGCCACTCGCGCAGGCGCACCTGCGACAGGAAGTTCTCGCGGCAGTTGTCCTGCAGCTGGCGGTTCGTCTTCTTGTGCTCGATCGCCTGCTCGAACCAGCGCCAGATCTTCAGGAAGCTTAAAAATTCGCTCTTCTCGTCGGCGAACTTCTTGTGCTTCTCGTCGGCCTGCTGCTGGTATTCCATCGGCCGGTCGCGCGGGTCCTGCACGGACAGCGCGGATGCGATGATCAGCATCTCGGTCAGGCACACGTTGTCGACGGCGGCCAGGATCATGCGGCCCACGCGCGGGTCGAGCGGCAGCTTGGCCAGCTTGCGGCCCATCGCCGTGAGTTCGTTGGCGTCGTCGACGGCGCCCAGTTCCTGCAGCAGCTGGTAACCGTCGGCGATGGCGCGGCCCTGCGGCGGCTCGACGAACGGGAACGTCTCCACGTCCGTCAGGTGCAGGGACTTCATGCGCAGGATGACGGCCGCCAGCGACGAACGCAGGATCTCCGGGTCCGTGAATTTCGGCCGCTGCAGGAAATCGTCTTCCTCGTACAAGCGGATGCAGACGCCGTCCGCGACGCGGCCGCAACGGCCGGCGCGCTGGTTGGCGGCGGCCTGCGAGATCGCCTCGATCTGCAGTTGCTCGACCTTGTTGCGGTAGCTGTAGCGTTTTACGCGCGCCAGGCCGGCGTCGACGACGTAGCGGATGCCGGGCACCGTCAGCGACGTCTCGGCCACGTTCGTCGCGAGGACGATGCGGCGCGCATTCGTCGTGCGGAACACGCGGTCCTGTTCTTCGACCGAGAGCCTCGCGAACAGCGGCAGGATCTCCACGTGCGGCGGATGATGCTTGCGCAGCGCTTCGGCGCAGTCGCGGATCTCGCGCTCGCCGGGCAGGAACACGAGCACGTCGCCGGATCCCAGGCGGCAGAGTTCATCGACGCCGTCGACGACGGCATCCATCAGGTCGCGCTTGTCGCGCGCGGCCTGCGCCTTGGAGACCGATTTGCCGTCGGCCGCGGGTGCGAATTCCTGGTCACGTTCGACGGGGCGGTAGCGCACCTCGACCTTGTACAAGCGGCCCGACACTTCGATGACGGGCGCCGGCTTCTCGGGCGTGCCGAAATGGCGCGCGAAGCGGTCGGCGTCGATCGTCGCGGACGTGATGATCACCTTCAGGTCCGGCCGGCGCGGCAGGATCTCCTTCAGGTAGCCGAGCAGGAAGTCGATGTTCAGGCTGCGCTCGTGCGCCTCGTCGATGATGATCGTGTCGTAGGCCTTGAGCAGCGGGTCGGTCTGGGTTTCGGCCAGCAGGATACCGTCCGTCATCAGCTTGACCCAGGCGCCGGACGACAGCGTGTCGTTGAAGCGGACCTTGTAGCCCACGTGCTCGCCCAGCGGCGAACCCAGTTCGAACGCGATACGCTTCGCGGTCGACGACGCGGCGATGCGGCGCGGCTGCGTGTGGCCGATCATGCCCTTTTCGCCGCGGCCCAGCTCCAGGCAGATCTTCGGCAGCTGCGTCGTCTTGCCCGAGCCGGTTTCGCCGGACACGATCACGACCTGGTTTTCCATCAGCGCCTTCGCGATTTCGGCGCGGCGGCCAGAGACAGGAAGGTCTTCCGGGAAGGTGATCGGGGGGAGCGGATTGCGCACCGACTCTTTGCGCGCGGGGCGCTCCTCGCGCGGACGCTGGCCGCCTTCGCGCAGCTTGGCCGGGCGCTCCTGCGCCTGTGCATCCGCACGCAAGGTGGAGCCTGACGACGGACGCACCTGCGCCTGCGCGAGCGCGTTCGCGAGCGCGCCCTCGCGCGCAGGCGGGCGCGGGCCGCGACGGGCGTCGCCGCGCGACGGTTGCGAAGAGCGGTCGGGGGATGCGGCGCGCGCCGGCTTGGGCGCAGGCTTGTTACTCTGTTCAGACATTGATTTTTACGAGGATTTGGTGCGCAAGTCGCGCAGCGAATTATAATGCGGCAAATGGAAAACCCTACCCAATTCGTCCAGTGGCTGCGCTCCGTCGCGCCGTATATTCACGCATTCGGCGGCAAGACCTTCGTCGTCGCTTTCCCCGGTGAACTGGTGTCGGCCGGCGCCCTGCCCGTGCTGGCGCAGGACCTGTCGCTGCTGGTCGGACTCGGCATCCGCGTCGTGCTGGTGCACGGGTCGCGGCCGCAGGTGGCCGAGCAGCTCGCGCTGCGTAACGTCGCGGGCCGCTTCCACAACGGCGTGCGCGTCACCGACAGCGCGGCGATGGAATGCGCCAAGGAAGCCGCCGGCGAACTGCGCCTGGACATCGAGGGCGCGTTCAGCCAGGGCTTGCCCAACACGCCGATGTCGAATGCGCACATCAGCATCGTGTCCGGCAACTTCGTCACCGCGCGCCCGCTGGGCGTGATCGATGGCGTCGACCACGAGCTGACGGGCGTGACGCGCAAGGTCGCCGCCGCCAAGATCCAGCCCATCCTGGAGACCGAGGACAACATCGTCCTGCTGTCGCCGCTGGGCTTCTCGCCGACCGGCGAGGTGTTCAACCTGACGATGGAAGACGTGGCGGTATCCGCCGCCATCGCCCTGCATGCCGAAAAGCTCATCTTCATCACGGAAACGCCGCTGATGAAGGACGCCGGCGGCGGCGACATCCGCGAACTGTCGTCGCACCAGGCCGAAGCCGTGCTGCAGGCGGGCTTCCTGCCGAACGACGCGTCGTTCTACCTGCAGCACGCGATCAAGGCGTGCAACAGCGGCGTCGACCGCGCCCACATCGTCCCGTTCTCGACGGACGGCTCCGCGCTGCTGGAACTGTTCACCCACGACGGCGTGGGCACGATGATCACGCACGACAACCTGGAGAGCCTCCGCCAGGCCACAATTGAGGACGTCGGCGGCATTATCAAGCTCATCGAACCGCTCGAAGCGGACGGCACGCTGGTCAAGCGTCCGCGCGAGCTGATCGAACGCGAAATCGAGCAGTTCTCCGTGATCGAGCACGACGGCGTCATCTTCGGCTGCGCCGCGCTGTACCCGTTCCCGGAATCGAAGATGGCGGAAATGGCCTGCCTGACCATCAGTCCGGAGGCGCAAACGCAGGGCGACGGCGAGCGCATCCTGAAGCACATGGAAAACCGCGCCCGCGCCGCCGGCATGAACAAGCTGTTCGTGCTGACCACGCGCACGTCGCACTGGTTCAAGAAGCGCGGGTTCGTGCCGGCGACCGTCGACGACCTGCCCAAGGACCGGGCGCACATGTACAACTGGCAACGCAGGTCGCAGATTCTGATCAAGCAGCTGTAAAACCGTCGTTCCCGCGCAGGCGGGAACCCATGCAGACTTTCCGAAGCCAAGCGTCAAACATGCCGCACCGCTTCCAAAGTACTGAATTCTGTTGCTCAGCATGGGTCCCCGCTTTCGCGGGGACGACGCGGCAGCGGCCGCGTCGCTTTATAATCACGTTTTCCGATACCGAACCAGGAGCAAGAACATGGCCCGCACCGTCCACTGCATCAAACTGAACAAAGAAGCCGAAGGCCTGGCTTTCCCACCGTACCCGGGCGAACTGGGCAAGCGCATCTATGAAAGCGTGTCGAAGGAAGCCTGGGATGGCTGGCTGAAGCACCAGACGATGCTGATCAACGAAAACCGCCTGAACATGGCCGACGCGCGCGCCCGCAAATACCTGGCCACGCAAATGGAACGCCATTTCTTCGGCGAAGGCGCCGACGAGGCTGCCGGCTACGTACCGCCGAGCGCCTGATTTATTGTAGCGGGGCAGCCTTGCCGCCCCGCTGCAGAAAACGCCTTACATCTGCCGGCACTGGCGCAGTTCGCACCGCGCCATGAACACTTTCCCGCGCATTTGCCCGTCCTCGCAGCGCATGCGATAGACCTCGACAGGTCCCGGCTCCGTAATGAGCCCGGCACCCTGTCCGCCCGTACACCCTTGCTGCTTCGCCATCTTCTCGACGGTCGCCGACGACACGCCCATGCGGAACGGAATCGTCTCGACGGCCGGCGCGGGATCGGCCACGGCCACGGGTGCGGCTGGCGCGGCCGGCATCTGCCTGTGGAACATGGAGCAGCCGCCCAGCACCGCGACGGCCGCGCAGATAAGCGCCAGGCGGCTCATGCTCAGAACGTCAGCTTCTTGACGCCGTCGCCCGTGCCCAGCAGGCAGACGTCGGCGCCGCGGCGGGCGAACAGGCCGACGGCGATCACGCCGACGATCTGGTTGATCTCCGATTCCAGCGCCACCGCATCCGTGATGGCCAGGCCGGCCACGTCCAGGATGTAGCCGCCGTTGTCCGTGACGAACGCGTCCGTGCTGCCCGGCTTGGTACGCAGGCGCGGCTGGCCACCCAGCGCGACCAGCTTGCGGCTGACGGCGTTCGCGGCCATCGGCACCACTTCGACCGGCAGCGGGAATTGTCCCAGCGTCTCGACCAGCTTGGAGCCGTCGGCGATGCACACGAACTTGCCCGACACGGACGCGACGATCTTTTCTCGCGTCAATGCCGCGCCGCCGCCCTTGATCATGGCGCCGGTGGCATTGATCTCGTCGGCGCCGTCGACGTAGACGGAAATCGATTCGACGTCGTTCAGGTCGAACACCTCGATGCCGTGGCCGCGCAGGCGCGTCGCCGTCGCTTCCGACGACGCGACCGCGCCCTTGATGCGCGACTTGATCTTGCCGAGTTCGTCGATGAAGAAGTTGGCGGTGGAACCGGTGCCGACGCCGATGATTTCGCCGTCGACCACGTATTCGATGGCGGCGCGCGCCACTGCTTGCTTGAGTTCGTCCTGAGTCATGATGTTGGAAGGAGGTGAAGAAGAATCCGACATTTTAACGGATTCACATGTCGCGCCGAATATCATGCCAATTCAGCATATAATCTTGCAACCAAAGAAACACCCGCCGACGACCCATGCTCCGGATCCTGACCACCCTGCTGCTCGCCTTCGTCCTCGCGCACACCGCGACGGCCGCCGACTTCACGCCGTCCGCCCCGCCCGGCCCATACCGCGTCGGCTTCCACGTCCGCCAGCAGTACGACCGGGCGCGCGTCTACCAGCACCCGCGCAGTCCCGTCACGGCGCAGGCAACGAGCGGCGACCGGTCGCGGCCGCTGCAGACGCTGATCTGGTATCCGGCCATCGGCACCGGCGGCGCGCTGACCTACCGCGACTACGTGGCGACGGTGGCGACGGAAGAGGAATTCAGCCGCATGCCGGACCAGGTGCGCCGCGCCACCGACGCGCTCGTCGAGACACGCACCCCGCAGGTCCAGCGCGACCTGTCCAGCCCCGTGCGCGCCCTGCGCGACGCGCCCGAGCGCCCCGGTAAATTCCCCGTCGTGATCTACGCGCCGAGCCACAGCGCCTACGCCATCGAGAACACCGACCTGTGCGAATACCTCGCGAGCCACGGCTACATCGTGATCGCGACGCCGTCGCTGGGCCCGCGCTCGCACACGATGACCGCGAGCCTGGAGGGCGCCGAAGCGCAGGCGGACGACATCGGCTTCCTGGTTGGCTACGCCCACACGCTGGCGCAGGCGGACACGAACCGCATCGCCGTCGTCGGCCACAGCTGGGGCAGCCTCGCAAGCGTGCTGGCCGCGGCCCGCGACGACCGCATCCGCGCCCTCGTCACGCTGGACGGCTCGCTGCGCGCCGCGTACGACTACGTGAACGGCGGCCCGCGCGCCGCGGGCTACGTCACGCCGGAACGCCTGGGCATCCCGCTGCTGTACATGACGCGCCTGCAGGACGAAGGCGCGATCGGCTCCGAACTGCTGGGGCGCATGCGTTATGCCGACGTGTATCTCGCCACGCTGGATGCCGCGAGCCACATGGATTTCTCGTCGTGGTCGCTGCGCATGGCGCCGGACGCGGCCTTCGGCACACGCACGCGCGCGCAATCGGCCCAGACCTACGGCGCGATGGCGCGCATGGTCGAACGTTTCCTCGACGCCCGCTTGCGCAACGATGCCCCGGCACGCCGCCAGCTGGACGACGCCGTCGCCGCGAACCGTCCGCCGGCCGGCTTCGTCTCGTTCGCGCTACGCCGCGCCACGGGCGCGCCGCCGACGCTGGACACGTTCCTCGAACAACTGGGCCAGCAGGGCTTCGAGCACATCGCCACCATCTACGACCGCCTGCACGCGCAGAATCCCGACCTCGCCCTCGACCCGCTGCAAGCCCACGACTGGGGCATGAAGCTGTTGCGCGAACGGCGCGCCGCCGATGCCATGCAGGTGTTCCGGCTGGGCGTCAAACTGTATCCGGAACGCTTCGACTTCCTCTACGACGGCCTCGGCCAGGCGTACGAGGCGGCCGGCGAGCGCGACGCGGCCATCGCGAATTACCGGCAGGCGCTGGCGCTGGAGCCGGGGCAGGCGCATGCGCGCGAACGGCTGGGGGCACTGGGCGTCGCGGTGGCGCAATGAAATACGTCATCGGCGCCGTCGTGCCCCTTCCCCTGGCGGCAGGCGCCGACGTGGAGGAGACCGTCGTCTTTCCGATGCCCGCCTATCCGGCCTCCGTCCAGGCCAGCGATGCGTACGACGGGGTCGACGTAACCTGAACAAATAATCCGGAGGTCACATGAAGCGAGTCACTGGCATCGGCGGCGTCTTCTTCCAGGCAAACGACCCGGCCGCGCTGAGCGCCTGGTACACGCGCCACCTGGGCATCGACGTAAAGCCATGGGGCGGCGCCGCGTTCGATTGGACGGACCCCAAGGGCACCACCGCCTGGTCCGTGTTCGCTGCGGACAGCGACCAGTTCGCGCCGAGCCGGGCCCCGTTCATGATCAACTATCGCGTCGACAATCTCGCCGCCCTGCTACAGGCCTTGCGCGACGAAGGCTGCAATGTGCTCGACAGGACGGACGACGGCGAATGCGGCAAGTTCGGCTGGGTCATCGATCCCGAAGGCAACAAGGTCGAGCTGTGGGAACCGCCGGCCTGATCACCCACCGTTAAAAAAACTTCACCATGCCGCTCTCGAACTACCTCGACACCGCTCCGCAGCTTGCCGAGCGCGTCTACGTGCACGCCTCGGCCCAGGTCATCGGCAGCGTCCGCCTCGGCGCGGACAGCTCGGTCTGGTGCAACGCCGTGCTGCGCGGCGACGTCAACGACATCGTCGTCGGCCGCTGCACCAACGTCCAGGACCTGACGATGGGCCACGTGTCCCACAAGACGCCCGCCAGGCCGGACGGCTCGCCGCTCGTCATCGGCGACTACGTCACCATCGGCCACGCCGTCATCCTGCACGGCTGCCGCATCGGGAACGAATGCCTCATCGGCATGGGCACCATCGTGATGGACGACGTGGTGGTCGAGGACCGCGTCATGGTCGGCGCCGGCAGCCTCGTCCCACCGAACAGGACGCTGGAAAGCGGCTTCCTGTACATGGGCCGGCCCGTCGTCAAGGTGCGGGCGCTGACCGAGGCCGAGATCGCGTACCTGCGCTATTCGGCCGAGCATTATGTGCGCATCAAGGACAATTATCTGAACGGATACACCGGGTAATTCCAACAATCGACCGTCCGCGCGCACGCCGGCCCTCTGCAGCAGAAGCGCCGAAAACTGCAAAATCGAAAAAATATTGATTCAATATTTAATACGAAGTGGAATCCGGTCGCCCTATTATCAGGAGATCATTGACTGTTTCATAAATGCTGAGTCTTCACACCAATTTCGTATCGCTGTCGGCGCTGAAGGTCCTGGGCCGTACCCAGACCTGGCTGTCGACGTCGATGACGCGCCTGTCGACCGGCTACCGCGTCAACTCGGCGCAGGACGACGCCGCCGGCCTGCAGATCGCCACGCGCCTGAAGGCGCAAAGCAGCGGCATGACCGTGGCCATGCGCAACACGCAGAATTCCATCTCGCTGCTGCAAACTGCCGACGGGGCACTGAACGAAGTCAGCGACATCCTCATCCGCATGAAGGACCTGGCGACCCAGGCCGGCGATACCTCGTCGTCGAGCGCCGACCGGGACACCCTGCAGGCGGAATACGATTCGCTGACGGACGAACTGTCGAACATCTTCAGCAACACGGGCTTCGGCGGCACCACGCTGCTGAACACCTCCGCCACGACGGGCGGAAAACTCGGGGATACGGCGGGCCTCTCGTTCCAGATCGGCGCCGACAATGCGGAAACGATGCATGCCGATTTCTCGCAGCAGCTGCACGACGTCGACCTCCTGCTGCAGGCCGCCACGACCAGCGACATCACCTCGCTCGACGGCAGCGGGAATACCGTCGTCACCATCGTCACCCGTTTCGCGGGCGACAGCTCGACCACCAACACAACGCCGGGCCACACCCTCGCCGACATCCTGATCCCCACGACGACGAATATCCCCGACGGTTTCGGCGGCACGATCACGGTCCATGGCACGATGACGCTCGTCGCCGATCCCGCGGCGACGATCGGCAAGCTGGGCGACGCCCTCGACGCCGTGTCGGCGCTGCGGTCCGGACTGGGCGCGGCCGCGAACCGCCTGGACCACGCCTACAACAACCTGGCGAACGTCTCGACCAATACGCAGGCCGCCACCGGCCGCATCATGGACGTCGACTTCGCGACGGAGTCGTCGGCCATGACCGCGAACCAGATGCTCATGCAGTCCAGCACGGCCATGCTGAAGCAGACCAACAGCCTGGCCTCGATGGTGATGGCGCTGCTGCAGTAACGGCACCCCTGCCAGCTGACGACGGCGTCAATCGCCCGGCGGCAAACACCCGTACATGCGCGGCCCTTCCCTGTCGCCATTCCAGATCTGGTGCACGACCGCACTGCCGTCATGCTGACGCGCAAGGCAGAACCTGGCCTCGTAGCTGGACGCGGCGCTGCCCTTGCCCGGCCGCGCCTCGATGCGCAGGCTGTAGATCCGCCCCGGCGCCAGCGGCGCGGGCGTCGTGCGCGGCAGCGACGCCACCTTGCCGCCGTACGGCACGCACATGCCGAACGTGAGGGGGAATGTGCGCTCCTTCGGCATCGTCATCTTCCACACCGGGCGTGCGCCCTCCCACACGACGATCGACCGGAATTCCGGCGTGCCCAGGCGTTCCTCGCGCGGGGTGATGGTGAAGCACGGGCCGCCACGCGGGCCTTCGCGCACCTCGGCCGCGCCGACGCGGGCGCACGCCGGCGCGGCCAGGCACCAGGCACACAGCAGCACGGGGATGCGATAGGGGACGGACATGATGACCTCAACGGAGCGCAAGGCGAAAGCCTACGACGGCAGCACCGTTAAATTTTGAGGCTACGCAAGCTCAGGCGGAGACAGACGCTACAATCCGCGCGAAGCGGCGTGCGCTGCCGCGCGGCAGGTTGTCCGGGTCGCGCGGGTCGGCGAGGAAGCGGGCCAGCACCTGTTCGTACAAGTCGATCTGGTGCGCATACTGGCGCTGGCGCATGATGCGCGGGTTGCGCATGTATTTCAGCGCAAAATAATCCGCGAGCAAGTCGCCCTGGGCTTCCATGTTGTAGTCGGACAGAAGCGCGCCCGGGCGCAGTTCGTAGCGGTACGACAGGCCGATGCGGAAGGCGCCGCGCAACCGGACCGGGTAGCCCAGCTGGTGCTGCCACACATGCACCATCTCGTGCATGAACCAGTGGATCGTGTGCGGATCGCCCGCGCCATAATCGGGCAGGAAACAGGAGCGGTGGAAATAAATGCTGCCGTTGGGCGTCATGGCGCAGTTTTTCGGCTGCACCAACGGCAGGTAGCGGCGCCCATGCACGCGCACGCGCGACACATCGATGGCGCCGCCGAACAGCAGCGACGCCATGCGTATTTCGGCCGGGGTCAGGCCCCGGACCCGCAGTTGTCTCACCTTCGCCGCATGCTTAGGCTCAGGCCGCCTTCAGCGCGGACGCGGCCTTGGCCAGCTCGGTGATCAGGCCCCAGTCGCCGGCCTTCATCGCATCCGCCGGGGTCAGCCAGGAACCGCCCACGCACGCGACGTTCTTCAGCGCGAGGAATTGCGGTGCCGTCTCGATCGAGATGCCGCCCGTCGGGCAGAAGGTCACGTCCGGCAGCGGACCGCCGATGCCCTTCAGCATGCCGACGCCGCCCGCCGGCACGGCCGGGAACAGTTTCAGCTGCTTGAAGCCGGCTTCGCGCGCCACCATCACTTCGGACGGGGTCATGCAGCCCGGCAGCAGCGGCAGGCCGCTTTTCTTCGCCGCCTCGATCAGCGACGGCGTCAGGCCCGGCGACACGCCGAACACGGCGCCCGCATCGCGCGACGCGGCGAATTCTTCCGGCTGCGTCAGCGTGCCGACGCCGACGATCGCGCCTTCCACCTGGGCCATCGCGCGGATCGCGTCCAGGCCGTGCTTGGTGCGCAGCGTGACTTCGAGCACGCGGATGCCGCCGGCGACCAGCGCCTTGGCGAGGGGGACGGCATGGTCCGGGTCGTCGATCGCGATCACGGGGATCACGACGGCGGATTTCATGATGTCCAGCAGGGTCATATCGTTACTCATCGTTGTGCTCACTTTGCTTATTTCGATTTGCGGAACAGGAAGTCTTCATCGGAACCCGGCATGATCTCGCCGCTGTCGGTACCTTCGTGCAGGGGTACGGTCGTGTCGATCGGCGACGGCAGCGGGAAGTGGGCGGCGCCCTCCTCGGCCGCGCTGACGGATTTGCGGAACACGTCGAACAGCTCGCGGCCCATGCCGATGTGGCTGGAGCTCAGGTCGGCGGTTGCCATCTTGCGCGCGGCCCATACGTCTTCCGGCACCAGCGCGTCCAGCGTGCCCTGGGTGGCGTCGACGCGGATGATGTCGCCGTCGCGCACGAGGCCCAGCGGACCGCCGGCCAGGATTTCCGGCGACACGTGGATCGCCGCCGGGACCTTGCCCGATGCGCCCGACATGCGGCCGTCGGTGACCATCGCGACGTGGTAGCCGGAATCCTGCAGGTTGGCCAGTGCCGGCGTCAGCGCGTGCAGTTCCGGCATGCCGTTGGCGCGCGGGCCCTGGAAGCGGATCACGGCGACGAAATCGCGGTTCAGCTTGCCGGCCTTGTAGGCGTGCATGAAATCTTCCTGCGAATCGAACGTCAGCGCCGGTGCTTCGACGATGTGGTGTTCCTTCTTGACGGCCGAGATCTTCATCACGGCGCGGCCCAGGTTGCCCTGCACGAGGATCAGGCCGCCGTTGTCGCTGAACGGGTTCGTATGCTTGCGCAGCACCGATTCGTCGCCGCTCTGCTCCGGCAGGTCGCGCCAGACGACCTTGTCGCCGTCCAGGAACGGTTCCTTGCAGTGGTTGCGCAGACCGCGGCCCAGGATGGTGTTGACGTCGTCGTGCACGAGGCCGGCGTCCAGCAGTTCGCGGATGACGAAGGTCGGGCCGCCGGCGGCCTGGAAGTAGTTCACGTCGGCGTCGCCGTTCGGGTACACGCGCGTCAGCAGCGGCACCACTTTCGACAGCTCGTCGAAGTCGTTCCAGTCGATGATGATGCCGGCCGCGCGCGCGATCGCGACGAGGTGCAGCGTGTGGTTCGTGGAACCGCCCGTCGCGTGCAGCGCGGCGATGGCGTTGACGATGCATTTTTCGTCGACGATGTGGCCGATCGGCATGTACTCGCCGCCCTGCTGCGAGATCTTGACCGCATGCTGGGCCGCGGCGCGGGTCAGCGCCTCGCGCAGCGGGGTGTCCGGATGGACGAACGCGGCGCCCGGCAGGTGCAGGCCCATCATCTCCATCAGCATCTGGTTGCTGTTAGCGGTACCGTAGAAGGTACACGTACCGGCGCTGTGGTAGGCCTTGGCCTCGCCTTCCAGCAGTTCTTCGCGCGTGGCCTCGCCCTTCGCGTAGCGCTGGCGCACGGCGGCCTTTTCCTTGTTCGAGATACCGGTCGCCATCGGGCCGCCCGGCACGAAGATGCCCGGGATGTGGCCGAAGTGCAGCGCGCCGATCAGCAGGCCCGGCACGATCTTGTCGCAGATGCCGAGGTACAGGCTGGCGTCGAACATATTGTGCGACAGCGCGATGGCGGTCGACATGGCGATGGTGTCGCGCGAGAACAGCGACAGTTCCATGCCCGGCTGGCCCTGCGTGACGCCGTCGCACATGGCGGGCACGCCGCCGGCGAACTGCGCCACGGCGCCGACTTCACGCACGGCGTCCTTGATGACCTTGGGGTAGGCTTCGAACGGCTGGTGCGCCGACAGCATGTCGTTGTAGGAAGAAACGATCGCGACCGACGGCTGCTTGGCTTCGCGCAGCTTGAGCTTGTCGTTGGCCGGGAAGGCGGCAAACCCGTGTGCCAGGTTCGTGCACGCGAGCACGCTGCGCTGCACGCCCTTGACGCGCGCGGCGTCGAGATGCGCGAGATACGCCTGGCGCGAAGCCCGGCTACGCTTGATGATCCGGTTGGTGACCTGTTCTACTACGGGGTGCAGCGCCATGATCTGTTCCTTGTGAATTAGATTTCTGAAATTTTACTACGAAATGGAGATTCCCGCTCACTAATCACTGACTGAGGGGGTCCGGGAACGTAGTCGAGATGCGCGCGTGATACGCGGCCGCGCGAAGGCGCTTTTTTGTGTAGTGAATTTACGCCTGCTTCCTGTATGATTCGCTAACCTGCACAAAATGACATCATACCGTCCATCACCATGCGCCAACCACCCCTGACCAGCACCACCAGTTACCAGGCCCTCCAGTCCCACGCCCAGGACGCCCAGCAATGGCAGATGCGCGACCTGTTCGCGCAAGACCCGCAGCGCTTCGAGCGCCTCTCGGCGGAAGCGGCCGGGCTGTTCCTAGACTATTCAAAAAACCGTTTGGACGGGCGCACGCTTGCACTGCTGGCAAACCTGGCGCGCGAGCGCGGCGTCGAGCAGTTGCGCGATGCCATGTTCGCCGGCGACAAGATCAACCTGACGGAACAACGCGCCGTGCTGCACACCGCCCTGCGCGCGCCGAAGGACAAGCAGATCACGGTGGACGGCCAGGACATCACGGCCGACGTGCACGCCGTCCTCGCCCGCGTCAAGACGTTCAGCGACGCCGTGCGTAACGGTGCGTGGCTGGGTCACACGGGCAAGGAAATCACGGACATCGTCAACATCGGCATCGGCGGCTCCGACCTCGGTCCGAAGATGGTCTGCCTGGCGCTGCGCCAGTTCGCCCATCCGCGCCTGACGATGCACTTCGTCTCCAACGTCGACGGCCACGACATGGACGCCGCGCTGGCGCGCGTGAATCCGGAAACGACGCTGTTCATCATCGCCTCGAAGACGTTCACGACGGCCGAGACCATGATGAACGCGAACACGGCGCGCAGCTGGTTCCTCAAGCATGCGTCGGAAGAGGCGCTGGCAAAACACTTCGTCGCGGTGTCGACCAACGTGGAAGCGATCAAGAAATTCGGCATCGACCCGGACAACATGTTCCCGTTCTGGGACTGGGTCGGCGGCCGCTATTCCGTCTGGTCCGCGATCGGCCTGCCGGTCGCGCTGTGCGTCGGCTACGGCTATTTCGCCGACTTCCTCGCGGGCGCGCACGCGCTGGACGAGCACTTCCGCACCGCGCCGATCGAGCAGAACCTGCCGATGATCCTGGCCCTGGTCGGCTTCTGGAACCGCGAATTCCTCGGCTGCCCGTCGGTGTCGATCGCGCCTTACCACCAGGACCTGAACCGCTTCCCCGCGTACCTGCAGCAGCTCGACATGGAAAGCAACGGCAAGCGCGTCACGCGCGCCGGCGACACCATCACCGACTACGCAACCGGCCCGGTGATCTGGGGCGACGTCGGCACGAACGGCCAGCACGCCTACTTCCAGCTGCTGCACCAGGGCACGGACGTCACGCCGATGGACTTCATCGCCGCGCTGCGTCCCGCGCATGAATTCCAGAACCACCACGCCGCGCTGCTCGCGAACTGCTTCGCGCAGTCGGAAGCCTTCATGAAGGGCAAGACGGCCGACGAGGTGCGCCAGGACCTGGCCGGGCAAGACCCGGCCGAGATCGAGCGCCTCGTGCCGCACAAGACCTTCCCGGGCAACCGTCCGAGCAACACGATCCTGATGGAGTACCTGACCCCGGCCACGCTGGGCGCGCTGATCGCGCTGTACGAGCACAAGGTGTTCGTGCAGGGCGCGATCTGGGACGTGAACAGCTACGACCAGTGGGGCGTGGAACTGGGCAAGGTGCTGGCCAAGAAGATCGAGGCGGAGCTGAACGGCGAGGCGCAACCGGCGCAGCACGATGGTTCGACCAACGGCCTGATCGCCCGCGCCAGGGCCGCCGTCTGAGGAGGTGCCATGAAGACCGAAAAATTCCACATCGTGCATGACGAACGGATGCTGGTCGGCGAATCGGCCGTCTGGCATGCGGTCGAATCCGCGCTGTACTGGGTCGACATCGACGGCAAGTCGGTGCACCGCCTGCATCCGTCGAGCGGCAAGTACTCGCGCTGGAACACGGACACCGAGCCGTCCGCCATCGCCGTCGACCAGGACAACAACCTCGTGCTGGCCACGCGCGCCGGCTTCGTCTACCTGAACACGACGACGGGCGACATCGACGACATCGCGCCGGCACCGTACGACACGTCCATCGTCCGCTTCAACGACGGCCGCACGGACCCGGCGGGGCGCTTCTGGGTCGGCACGATGTACGAGCCGCGCGACCAGCAGAAGGCCGAGATGTACGTGCTGGACAAGGGCGGGCTGCGCCTGGCCTGGGCCGGCGGCATGACGAACTCGAACGGGCTGTCGTTCAGCCCGGACGGCAAGACGATGTACCACTCGGACACGACGAGCCACCGCGTCGACGCGTACGACTACGACGTCAAGACGGGCACGGCATCGAACCGCCGCAACCTCGTCACCTTCTCCGACGACAAGAAGGCGGCCGACTACGGCGGCCGTCCGGACGGCGCGGCGGTGGACAGCGAAGGCAATTACTGGTCCGCGATGTTCGAAGGCGGCCGCATCGTCAAGCTGTCGCCGACGGGCGAGCTGCTGCAGGAAATCGAGCTGCCCGTGCGCTGCCCGACGTCCGTCGCGTTCGGCGGCCCCGATCTGCGCACGCTGTTCGTCACCAGCGCCAGCAAGGGCCGGTCGAACGACGAGCTGGCGAAGTATCCGCACAGCGGCAAAGTACTGGCATTTACCGTCGACGTGCCCGGCATCGAGCAGGCCGAGTACCGCGGTTGATTTCCGGGTGGGCACACCGTGCCCGCCCTCCCCTTTCTCTCGCGCCCACGCCGCCACGGATGTGGCACCATTACCTTCGACTACACCCTTCTGCGTAGTAAAATTTCTTGCGCTATCCATAATCGTGTAGTAAATTTACAGCATTTCACTCCTCGACAGACACCATGGCACTTTCCGATTTCGATCTCGTTTTCTTCGGCGGCAGCGGCGACCTCGCGATGCGCAAGCTGTTGCCGGCGATGTATGCCCGTGACGTGTGCAACGACCTGCCCGCGACGGCGCGCATCATCTGCGTCGGCCGTGACGAGATGTCGCAGGAAGCGTTCATCGAGATGGTGGAAACCAATGCAAAAACGCACGTGAAGGAAAACGTCGACGCCGGCGCATGGCAGACGTTCCTGAACCGCATCACCTACGTCGCCGTCGACGCCGGCAACGTGGCGACCTATGCGGCGCTGGCGGAAGCGCTGCGCAAGGATTCTTCGCTGACGCGCGTCTACTACCTCGCGACGCCGCCGCAACTGTTCGCGACGATCTGCGAGAACCTGGCCGCCGTGGGCCTCGCCACGCCGAATTCGCGCGTCGTCCTGGAAAAGCCGCTGGGCCGCGACCTCGCATCGGCCAAGCAGATCAACGCCGACGTCGGCAAGGTCTTCGCCGAATCGCAGATCTACCGGATCGACCACTACCTCGGCAAGGAAACCGTGCAGAACCTGCTGGCCCTGCGCTTCGGTAACATCCTGTTCGAGCCGCTGTGGCGCCGCGAGTGGATCTCGGACGTGCAGATCACCATCGCGGAAAAGATCGGCGTGGGCAACCGCCTGGGCTATTACGACAACTCGGGCGCGCTGCGCGACATGCTGCAGAACCACCTGCTGCAACTGCTGTGTATCGTCGCGATGGAACCGCCGACGTCGATCGCGCCGGACGCCGTGCGCGACGCCAAGCTGCAGGTCCTGCGCTCGCTGAAGCGCTTCACGCCGACGACGCTGTCGCAGAACATCGTGCGCGGCCAATACCGCTCGGGTTATGTCGACGGCCAGGCCGTGCCGGGCTACCGCGACGAACCGGGCGCACCGAAGCAGTCGAAGACGGAAACCTTCGTCGCGATGAAGGCCGAGATCGACACTTGGCGCTGGGCCGGCGTGCCGTTCTACCTGCGCACCGGCAAGCGCATGGCCGACCGCCTCGCGGAAATCGTCGTGCGCTTCAAGCCTATCCCCCATTCGATCTTCAACCAGCCGACGTCGAGCTTCCAGCCGAACAGCCTCGTGATCCGCCTGCAGCCGGACGAAGGCCTGTCGATGAACCTGATGGCCAAGACGCCGGGCGATTCCATGCGCCTGAAGCAGGCCGAACTCGAACTCGATTTCCGCGAACAGTTCAAGTCCCCGCGCATGGAAGCGTACGAGCGCCTGCTGCTGGACGTCCTGCGCGGCCAGCTGACCCTGTTCATGCGCGGCGACGAGCTGGAAGCCGCGTGGGAATGGGTCGAGCCGATCCTCGAATACTGGGAGCAGGACGACACGACGCCGGTCCCGTACACGTCCGGTACGTGGGGCCCTGCCTCGTCGTCCGCGCTGATCGGCCGCGACGGCCTGCAGTGGCGCGAAGAGGCGCTGCCGGAAGACTGAAGGAACTAACGTGCTGCTCGATTCGATCCGTACCCAGCTCGACTCGCTGTCCAAGTCCGAGCGCAAGGTGGCGCTCGCCGTGCTGGCCGCGCCCAGCGCCACCGTGAGCCAGAACATTACGGCGCTGGCGCGCAGCGCGCAGGTGTCCGAGCCGACCGTCGTGCGCTTTTGCCGCACGCTCGGCTACGACGGCTGGCACGAGTTCAAGCTGAAGCTCGCGCAAGGCCTCGCGCTGGCGCTGCCCGGTGCCAGCGAGCAGCCGGCGCAGGACGACCTGGCCGCGGACCTCGTCAACAAGATCTGCAGCCGCTCGATCAACACGCTGCTCGACCTGCGCAACAACCTGAAGCCGGAACTGATCCAGAAGGCACTCGACATCCTGTCGCGCGCCAACAAGATCGAGTTCTACGGCCAGGGCACGTCGGGCTTCGTCGCGGCCGACGCGCAACACAAATTCTTCCGCTCGGGCGTGCCGACCGTCGCGTACACCGACCCCGCGATCCACGCCATCGCGGCCGCGCTGCTGCGCGAGGGCGACGCGCTGGTCGCGATCTCCCAACGCGGCAACAACCCGTCGCTCACGCGCTCGGCGAAACTCGCGCGCCGCGGCGGTGCCGAAGTGATCGTGCTGGCGCCGTCCGGCACGCCGCTCGCGGACATGGCGAGCCTCCTGATTCCAATCGACCTCGTGTTCGCGACCGATCCGTACACGCCGATCTCGGCGCGTCTCGCCTACCTCGTCGTGATCGACGTGCTCGCGGTCGGCCTCGCGCTGCAGCGCGGTCCGGAGTTCCGCAAGAAGATGCAGAACGCGCAGAAGGCACTGCAGGAATTCGACCTGCAGTTCGATTCGTTCATCGGATGACCGCCCCGGTCTTCTTCGCAACCGCAGAAGACTTCCGCGCCTGGCTCGCGGCCCATGCACACGAGGCAAAGGAACTGCTCGTGGGCTTTCACAAGGTCGGCACGGGCAAGCCGTGCATGACCTGGTCCGAGTCAGTCGACCAGGCGCTGTGCTACGGCTGGATCGACGGCGTGCGCAAGGGCGTCGACGAAGGCGCCTACACGATCCGCTTCACGCCACGCAAAGCCGGCTCGATCTGGAGCGCGGTGAACATCGACAAGGTGACCAGGCTGCGCGAGCAAGGCCTCATGACGCCGGCGGGCGAAGCGGCGTTCGCGCGGCGCTCGGAAGACCGCTCGCGCGTGTATTCGCACGAGCGCGAGACGCCCGCCGAACTGGCGCCCGAGGACCTGGCCCGCTTCCGGCGCCACAAGTCCGCGTGGGCGTATTTCGAAGCGTGCCCACCCGGCTACCGCAAGCGCATGCTGCACGTCGTGACGAGTGCCAAGAAGCCGGAGACGCGGGCGGCGCGGCTCGACCGGCTCATCGCGGCATGCGCGGAAGGCCGGCGGCTCGACGAGTGGACGCCGGCAAAAAAATAATCAGTAACCGACCGTGAATCGCTCGCGCACGTGCGCCGGCTTTTCGATCTCGTCGACCAGCGCGATGGCGTAATCCTCGTACGAGATCGTGCTGCCCTTCTCGCTCACCAGCAGTTCGTCCTTGGCGAGGCGGAACTTGCCGGTGCGCTCGCCCGGCACGAACAGCGCGGACGGCGAGATGAACGTCCAATCGAGGTCGCTCACGCCGCGCAGCGCATCCAGGAAATCGGCGCCCTTCGTCGCCTCGTCCTTGTACGCGGCCGGGAAATCGGGCTGGTCGACGAGGCGCTTGCCCGGTGCGACGAACAGGCTGCCGGCGCCGCCCACGACGAGATAACGTTTTACGCCGGACGCGCGCACGGCGTCGATCAGTGCTTGCGGGTCGGTGTCGAGGAAGCGCACCGAACTGACCACGGCGTCGTGGCCCTTCAGCACCTCGGCCAGGCCAGCCGGATCGGCGACGTCGCCGCGTGCCGCCGTGACGCCCGCACGTGCCGGGACTTTCGCAGGATCGCGGACGATGGCCGTGACCTGGTGATTGCGCGAAACGAGTTCGTTCAGGATGCGCGTGCCGACGTTGCCGGATGCGCCGATGAGTGCGATGCGTGCCATGGAATTCCTTTGGTCTGTGGTTAAGAATAGGTCTGAAAACGAGACCGTCGAATCATCTTATGCTAGTCTGCATGGGCCGCACAAGAAGTCAGCGCGGCGTGATCAGGTCAGCCGACACTGACCCGCAACCCGTGAACACACCATGTCCAAGACCTCCCTGCTCGCCGCCGACCGCCCCTTCGACCAACCCTGCCCCATCCGCGACGTGCTGGATCGCATCGGCGACCAGTGGAGTCTCCTCGTTCTCGACGCACTCGAAGGCGGCACCAAACGCTTCAACGAATTGATGCGCGCACTGGGCGACATCTCCAAGCAGATGCTGTCGCAGACCCTGAAGCGCCTGGAGGAAGACGGTTTCGTGCGCCGCACCGTGTATCCGGAAGTGCCGCCCCGGGTCGAGTACGACCTCACGCCGCTGGGCCACTCGTTCCTCGTGCCGATGCGGGGCCTCGTCGTGTGGGCCGACGAGCATCATCGGCATGTGTGCGAGGCGCGGGCACTGTATCGGACCAGCGCGCCGTAACGAAAACCGTTTCCTGGCTTGGTTTTTATTTATAATAAACAATAACCTTCCCCAAAAACCAGGAGACAATTTTGAGCAAAGCAGGTCACCAACAGGTCAACCCTACCCGGCGCCGCGTGCTCGGCACGCTGGGCCTCGCGGCCGCCGCCGCAGGCATGCCCGGCCTCGCCGGCGCAACCGTCGTGACACGCACTGAGGGCGACAAGGACAAGCTGGCGCTGTGGTACGACAAACCGGCGCGCCAATGGGTCGAGGCCCTCCCCGTCGGCAACGGCCGGCTGGGCGCGATGGTGTACGGCCGCCCACTGCAGGAGCGCCTGCAGCTGAACGAAGACACCTTGTGGGCCGGCGGCCCGTACCGTTTCGACAATCCCGGCTTCAAGGCCGCGCTGCCGCGCGTGCGGGCGCTGATCGACGAAGGCAAGTTCATCGAAGCGCGCGACCTCGTCGCGAAAGAGATGATCGCGCAGCCGGCCACGCAGATGCCCTACGGCGCGGCCGGCGACCTGCTGTTCGACTTCCACGGCGTCGATGGCGCGCAAGGCTTCCGGCGCACGCTGGACCTCGACAGCGCGATCGCGACCACGCGCTTCACCAGCGGCGCCGTGCGCCACGTGCGCGAGGTGTTCTCCAGCGCGCCCGACCAGGTGATCGTGCTGCACCTGCAAGCCACCGGCGGCACGCTCGACTTCGACGTCGGCTACCGCCACCCGCGCGAGGTCAAGTACGGCGACGGCACGTTCGACGTCACGAAGGTCAGACATGACGTCCCTGCGGGCGCCCCGTGGGACGTCAGCGAAGACCTCGCGGAAGCCCAGCGTCCCGCGAGCCTGTCCATCCGCGCGGACGGCCCGCGCGCCCTGCTCGTCGAAGGCCGCAACGCCGACCACGCCGGCGTGAAGGGCGCCCTGCGCTACGCCGTGCGCGTCATGGCCCTGGGGGATGGCAAGGTGGACGTCGACGGCGACCGCCTGCGCGTGCGCGGCGCGCGCGAGGTCACGCTGCTGATCGGCGCCGCGACCAGTTTCGTCAGCCCCCGCGACATCGACGGCGACCCGGTCAAGGCCGTGCGCGAGCGCGTGGACGCCGCCGCGCGCAAGCCGTATGCGCGCCTGCGCGCGGAGAACGTGCAAGCACACCGCGCGCTGTTCGGGAGGCTGTCGCTGCGCCTCGGCCGCGCCGGCGCCGGCACCGCCCCCACCGATGCGCGCATCGCCGCCGTCCCGCAGACCGACGACGCGTCCCTCGCGACGCTGGCCGCGCTGTACCTGCAATACGGCCGCTACCTGCTGATCTCGTCGTCGCGCCCGGGCAGCCAGCCCGCGAACCTGCAGGGCATCTGGAACGAGGGGATCAATCCGCCGTGGGGCAGCAAGTACACCATCAACATCAACACCGAGATGAACTACTGGCCGGCGGAAGCGGCCAACCTGGCGCCGTGCGTGGAGCCGCTGGTGAAGATGGTCGAGGAACTGGCCGTCACCGGCGCGGCCGTCGCGCGCGAGTCCTGGGGCGCGCGCGGCTGGGTCGCGCACCACAACACGGACCTGTGGCGCGCGGCAGCGCCCATCGACGGGCCGAACTGGGGCATGTGGCCCTGCGGCGGCGCGTGGCTGTGCAAGACGCTGTGGGACCACTACGAATACAACCCCGACGACGCCTACCTTGCCCGCATCTACCCCGCGTTGAAAGGCGCGGCGATGTTCTTCGTCGACGTTCTCGTCGAGGATCCGAAGGGCCGTGGCCTCGTCACGTCGCCGTCGCTCTCGCCCGAGAACCCGCACCACCCGGACGTCGCCGTGTGCGCGGGGCCGGCGATGGACCGCCAGATCGTGCGGGACCTGTTCGCGTGGACCCTGGCCGCCCACGAGAAGCTGCGCGATCCGGACGCGGACTTCCGCAAGGCGGTGGAAGCGAAACGCGCACGCCTGGCGCCGGACCGCATCGGCGCGCAGGGCCAGTTGCAGGAATGGCTGGACGACTGGGATGCGCAGGCGCCGGACCAGCATCACCGCCACGTGTCGCACCTGTACGCCGTCTATCCCAGCGAGCAAATCAACGTGCGCGACACGCCCGACCTGATCGCGGCGGCCAAGGTGTCGCTCAACACGCGCGGCGACATGTCGACAGGCTGGGCCACGGCATGGCGCCTGGCGCTGTGGGCGCGCATGGGCGACGGCGAACACGCGTACAGCATCCTGCGCGGCCTGCTGGCGCCGGAGCGCACCTATCCGAACATGTTCGATGCGCACCCGCCGTTCCAGATCGACGGCAATTTCGGCGGCGCGGCCGGCATCCTGGAAATGCTCGTGCAATCGTGGGGCGGCGAGATCCGCATCCTGCCCGCACTGCCGCGCGCGTGGCCGGAAGGTGGCGTCCACGGCGTGCGCGCCCGCGGCGGCATCGAGGTCGACCTGGACTGGGTCGGCGGCCGCGCCACGCGCGTCGCGCTGCGCGGCAAGCCGGGGCAAGCGGCGAAGGTGCGGATCGGCGAGCGCCTCGTGACCGTCAAGCTCGACGCTTCCGGCCGCGCGCGCGTCGCGCTCACTTAGTTCACCGCCTCCGGCACGGGTACCGGCGCGGCGGCACGGCGCCGCGCCAGCAGCACGATCAGCGCGGCGACGCCGCACGCCGCGGCCGCCGTGTACACGGCCGGCGAATAAGTGAACGCGATCGTGCGGATGCGGCCCGCGCCGTAGGCCGCCACGGCCGCCCCGAGCTGGTGGCCGGCGAAAACCCAGCCGAAGATCATCGGCGCGCGCTTGCCCCACGCCTGCGCGGCCAGCTTCACGGTCGGCGGCACGGTCGCGATCCAGTCGAGGCCATAGAACATGGCGAACAGCGTCAGGCCCGTGAGCGTGAAGTCGGCCGACGGCAGCCACGCCAGCGACAGCCCGCGCATGCCGTAGTACCAGCACAGCAGGTAGCGGCTGTCGTAACGGTCGGACAGCCAGCCCGACAGGATCGTGCCCACGAGATCGAACGTGCCCATCATCGCCAGTACCGACGCGGCGGGGACGGCGCCCAGGCCCGCGTCGCCGCACAGCGAAATGAAGTGGGTCTGGATCAGGCCATTCGTCGACAGGCCGCAGATGAAGAAACTGCCGAACAATACCCAGAACACGCGGTCGGCACGCACGCTGGCCAGCGTGGTGAACGGCGTGCGGATCGAGACCGGTGCGCGCGCCGGCACGACGGGTTTGATGGTCGTGTCGCCGCCATAGGGTGCGAGCCCCAGTTCCTGCGGATGGTCGCGCACGAACAGCAGCGCGAGAATCGCCACGAAGGCGCAGCTGGCCATCACGGGCAGCAGCGCCAGGCGCCAGCCGCCATGCTCGATCAGCCACGTGCCGACGGGGAGGAACACGAGCTGCCCCGTCGCCGAACTCGCGGTGAGCAGCCCCATGACGAGGCCGCGGCGCTGTTCGAACCATCGGTTGGCGACGACGGCGTTGAGCACCAGCGCCGTCATGCCGGAACCGAGCCCCAGCATCACGCCCAGCAGCAGCACGAGCTGCCAGAAGTCCGTCATCTGGCGCACGAGACCGAGGCCGGCCGCGATGACCATCAGCGCCGACACCATCACGTTGCGCAGGCCGAAGCGCTCCATCAGCAGCGCGGAAAAGGGTCCCATCAGGCCGAACAGGGCGAAACGCACGGCGAGCGCGGACGAGATCTGGTCGACGGTCCAGCCGAATTCCTGGCTCAGGGGTTTCAGCAGCGCGCCCGGCAGGCCGAGGGCGGCGGACGACGACAGCGCCGTCAGGAAGGTGATGGCGGCGACGAGCCAGCCGTAGTGCAGGCCGCGGCGGCCCATCCACTGGGCAAGAGAGGTGGAAAGCATGGGCGTCCTTAGTCGAGAAGACGGGCCGTGGCCGCGTCGAGGATACGGTGGGCATACGCGTCGTCATCGACAGACCGCGCCAGCACGAGCGCGCCGACCATCGTGGCGAATGCGGCGAGTGCGTCGTCCGGCGTCGCGTCGGTTTTTTTCCTGCGCATGGCCTCGCCGAGGATGTCGACGAAGGTCTTGACGCCCGCCTCGAAATGGCGCGGCAGTTCCGGGCCGTGGCGGGCCGCGTCCGGGCCGAGCGAGGCGATGACGCAGCCGGAACCGACGCGGCCGCGGTGGCCCGGCGTCAGGTAGCGGCGCACGAGGGCCGCGTAGGCGCTCTCCCCCGCGTCCGCCGCCGCGCGCCGCCAGCCGTCGATGCCGGTCTCCAGCGCGCGGTCGCAGGCCTGGGCGATCAGGTCGTCCTTGGACTTGAACTGTTTATAGAACGCGCCGTGCGTGAGGCCGGCCGCGGCCATCAGCTCGGCGAGGCCGACGCCGTCGAAGCCCCGTTCGCGGAACAGGCGGCTGGCGGCGTCGATGACGGCCTGGCGGTTTTCCTCCGCCTGGATTCGATTGACTCGCATGGTTTCCTCCAAATTGGATGTCAATCATAATCCATTTTCCAAAATAGATGTCAAGCACAATCTATTTTTACTGCCGTAAAATACGTACTTTCGACAACGCAGCACCGTCCGCCATGCACATCAATCCCGAACGCAGCACCCGCCCCGACTACGACCTGCTGGTACGCCAGGTCGCCAGCGTCCTCGAGGGCGAGCGCGACCTCATCGCCAACGCGTCGCAATTCTCGGCGCTCGTCTACGACACCCTCGCCGACCTGAACTGGGCCGGCTTTTACCTCACCGTGCCCGCGAAATCGGGCAATGGCGAAGATTTGCTCGTCGGCCCGTTCCAGGGCAAGCCCGCGTGCGCCCGCATCCCGTTCGGCCGCGGCGTGTGCGGCACGACGGCCGTCAAGCGCGAAACCATGGTCGTGCCGGACGTGCACGCGTTCCCGGGCCACATCGCATGCGATTCGGCGTCGAATTCGGAAATCGTTATCCCGCTCGCCAAGAACGGCAGGCTGGTGGGCGTGTTCGATATCGACAGCCCGCTGCTCGACCGCTTTTCCGGCGAGGACAAGGCCGGGCTGGAGGCCATGGTGGCGGCGTTTCTCGAGGCGACCGACTGCTGATTCCGGATACAATAACCGCCTGACCTTTCTCTCCCCCGCATCATGAACCAACTCGAACAGCTCAAGCAGTACACCACCGTGGTGGCCGACACCGGCGACTTCCAATCGATCAAGGCCTACGCACCGCAGGACGCGACGACGAATCCGTCGCTGATCCTGAAGGCCGTCCAGAAGCCGGAATACCGTCCGCTGCTGGAAAAGACGATCGCCGACTTCCCGAACGCGTCGACCGAGGAAATCGTCGACCGCCTGCTGATCGCGTTCGGCACCGAGATCCTGAAGTTCGTGCCGGGCCGCGTCTCGACCGAAATCGACGCCGCCCTGTCGTTCGACACGGAAGCGACGGTCGCCAAGGGCCGCGAACTGATCGCCCTGTACGAAGCGGCCGGCATCGAACGCTCGCGCGTGCTGATCAAGATCGCGTCGACGTGGGAAGGCATCCGCGCCGCCGAGATCCTCGAGAAGGACGGCATCCGCTGCAACCTCACGCTGCTGTTCTCGCTGTGCCAGGCCGTCGCCTGCGCCGAAGCGGGCGTGCAACTGATCTCGCCGTTCGTCGGCCGCATCTACGACTGGTACAAGAAATCCATGGGCACCGACTATCAGGGCGCGGACGATCCGGGCGTGCAGTCGGTCAAGCGCATCTACCAGTACTACCGCAAGTTCGGCTACAAGACCGAGGTGATGGGCGCGAGCTTCCGCAACACGTCGCAGATCCTGGAACTGGCCGGCTGCGACCTGCTGACCATCTCGCCGGACCTGCTGCAGAAGCTGGCCGACACCGAAGGCGCCGTCGAGCGCAAGCTGGTGGCCGACGCGAATGCGGACATCGAGAAGATCGCACTCGACGAAAAGACGTTCCGCTTCATGCTGAACGAAGACGCGATGGCAACCGAGAAGCTGGCCGAAGGCATTCGCGCCTTCTGCGCCGACTCGGGCAAGCTGAAGAAGATGATCGAAGAGATGCGCTGATCCACACGGACCGCGCAAGTAAAACGGCAGCCCGCGGGTGAACTGAACCCGCGGGCTGCCGTTTTTGTTTAACGCATGAGCATCAGGCGCGGCGCCTCGAACGCGTCGAGACGGAACACGCTGACCAGCTGCCCCAGCGCGGCCGCCTGTTCCTGCAGGCTCTGCGCCGTGCTGGCCGCCCGCTGCACGAGCCCCGCGTTCTGCTGGGTCACCGTGTCCATCTGCGTGATGGCTTGGTTCACCTGCTCGATGCCGGCGCTCTGTTCGCGGCTGGCGTGGCTGATCTCGGCCATGATCGCATGCATGCGCTGCACGCTGCCCAGCACCTCGGTCATCGTCGCACCCGCTTCCGCGACGAGCACATTGCCCGCCTCGACCTGCTGCACCGAACTCCCGATGAGTTCCTTGATTTCCTTCGCGGCGGCGGCCGAACGCTGGGCGAGATTGCGCACTTCCGTCGCGACGACGGCGAAGCCGCGGCCCTGCTCACCCGCACGCGCCGCTTCGACGGCGGCGTTCAGCGCGAGGATATTCGTCTGGAACGCGATGCCGTCGATGACGGCGATGATGTCGACGATCTTCTGCGACGATGCGTGGATCGAACCCATCGTGTCGACGACGCGCGCCACGGCCGCGCTGCCCTTCTGGGCGACGCCGGCCGCGGTGTCGGCCAGCGCGTTCGCCTGGCCCGCGTGGTCGGCGTTCTGCTTCACGGTCGACGTCAACTCCTCCATCGACGCGGCCGTCTCCTCCAGCGAGCTGGCCTGCTGCTCCGTGCGCGACGACAGGTCGAGGTTGCCGCCGGCGATTTCGTCGGATGCCTGCGAGATCGTCGTCGTCGCGCCGCGCACGTCGCCGACGATCTTCGCCAGGTTGTCGCGCATGGATTTCATTGCGAACAACAGGCTCGAATCATCGCCTGCGCGCGTGTCGACCCGCACCGCCAGGTCGCCGGCGGCGATGCGCGCGACGATCTCGGTGGCGTAATCCGGCTCGCCGCCGAGGCGGCGCATCAGCCAGCGCGTGAGCAGCATGGCGCCGGCGGCGCCCAGCACGACGCTGCCCAGCACCAGCGACACGATCCACATGCGCGACGCCGTGTAGCGCGCATTGCCCTCGACCGCCGCGGCGCGGCCGCCTTCCGTGTACATGTCGACGATCTTGTCGACGTGGCCCCGCAGCGCCACGACCAGCTTGTTCGACTCGCCGCGGATCAGCTTCTTGGCCAGCTCGGCGTCGCCTGCGCGGGCCGCGGCCCGGATTTTGGCGTCTTCCATCATATAGCGGTCCCACATCTCCAGCAGGTCCGCATACGTCTGCTTTTCCTCGGGCGATTCGAGCAATTTCACGTAATCGTCCTGCATTTTGTGGAGGTCATCCAGGTCTTTTGCAATGACCTTGTCATATTTATCCATTTCCGCCTGTTCGCTGGAAATAATGTATTGCAATTCGCGCGTGCGGATACGTGCAATCTGCGATTTGATGTCTTCGATGACGCGAATACCGGGCATCCAGTGCGATGACAATTTCATCGACGTGTCATTAACTTGTGCTAATTGCCATATTGCGACACCGCCAACAAACGCGGTTAGCGCAAGGACAGCGGCAAATGCAATTCCCAATTTAGTAGCGAGGCGCAAGCTTGATAAATATCTCATGTTGACCGTTTGAATATGTTGACCTGCATGTTACAATGTTTCCCTACGTCAACCATGATAACGCACATGAGTTGTCTACACATCCTTGTTTTTCACTCTTGTCGAGTTTTTGCGACACCTCGTTCTTTATTTCAGAACGTAACATTTTCGCACAACGATATTTAAATAAGAGGAATTAGATTGCGAAAAAACATTGGCATATTTTAGAATTTAAAAACTTACCTAACGGCAACTTTTGGAGTTCTTTACATGCTCACTTCCATTTCCCGCATTGGCAAAATCGTATTCGCCAACGCTGCCATCGACTGGAATACCGACCTCGATTCCATTCTTGAAATCCTGTTGAAACATTTTGATAGTTTTAACGGGAATGGCTTTTACGCGCATCCCAATGAGGTGCAATTGCGCACCGAATTGGGGCGTGTTCCGGTATTGGCCCATTTCACCGAAGGATTACTCGGCCTGCGCACGCATGGTGCAGTGATTCATAACCTGGGCCTGGCCGGACTGCCGGAAGAACGCCGCAACGCGGCCCTGTACGCGCTGACCCTGATGCTCGGCTATCCCACCTCGACGGACCAGCGCACCGGCCGCGTCGCGTGGGATGTCCGCGCCAGGCCCGCCACGGAAGGCGGTAGCCGCTTCACGACCTTCTCCGAGCGCGTCGGCAACGCCGACATGCACACGGATTCGTCGTTCTATCCGATGCCCGAAGAGCAGTTCGTCCTGTACGTGGTGCACGCCGCACGTTGCGACGGCGGCAAGTCGCTGCTGGTCGACGGCGACGACATTTACGACACGCTGCAGCGCACGGACGAACGCCGCGCCGCGTTCGACCTGCTGTGCACCACGCCGGTGCCGTTCCGCGTCCCGGCCGTGTACGCGGCCGGCGAGGAAACCGTCGAAGTCCACGTGGCCCCGGTGTTCGGACCGGTCACGCGTGCCGCGTCCCGCTACAGCGTGAAGCCGGCGCCGCGCTTCGCGATGCGCTGGCGCTACGACTCGATCCTGAAGGGGCTCGACGCCCGCCCCGACCTGGCCACGCCCGCGCTGTGCGACGCGCTGGCGCTGATGAACGAGGTGGTCGAAAAAGGCGCCGTTCGCTTCGAGGAACAGCTGCCGGACGACACGCTGATGCTGGTCGATAACCACCACATGCTGCACGGCCGCACGACCTACACGGACGAGCGCCGCCACCTGATCCGCATCCGCATCTCGGATGTGCCGAACGCCGAACGCATCGGTCCATCGGGAGTGGCAAGGGACTGATATGACAGAAACCGTTCTGACCCGCGGCAGCATCGCCAATGCCGCGGCCCAGGCGCCCGCCGACGGCCTGCCCGCGGCGCGCCGCCGCTGGGCGATGCTGGCCCTGATGACGGGCGTCTCGATGGCGTCGCTCGACACGGCGATCGCCAACACGGCCCTGCCCGAGCTGGCCCGGCAACTGCACGCCGGCGCCGCAGCCTCCGTCTGGATCGTCAACATCTACCAGTTGGCGATGGTCGCCACGCTGCTGCCATTCGCGGCGCTGGGCGAGCGCGTCGGCTACCGGAGAGTCGCCACGGCCGGCCTGGCGCTGTTCACGGTGGCATCCTTATTATGTGCGCTGGCGTGGAACCTGCCCCTGCTCGTGGGCGCGCGCCTGCTGCAGGGCCTCGGCGCCGCCGCCCTGATGGGCGTGACGACGGCGATGATGCGCGCCATCTATCCGGCGCACCTGCAGGGCCAGGGCTTCGGCCTGAATGCCCTCGTCGTGGCGGTGGCGTTCGCCGTCGGTCCCACGCTCGCATCGCTGATCCTGGCGCTGGCTTCGTGGCCGTGGCTGTTCGCCATCAACGTGCCGATCGGCGCCGCGGCGTTCGTGCTCGCCCGCCGCGTCCTGCCCGACAACGCGCGCGGCAAGCACGGCTTCGATGCCGGCGCGGCGCTGTGCAACGTGGGGGCGTTCGGCTTCCTGATCCTGTTGCTGGGCGATGCGGCGCATGGCGTGCCGCCCGCGCGCCTGGGTCTGGAGGCCGTGGCGACGGCCGCGTGCTTCGCGCTGCTGCTGCGGCGCCAGCGCGGCCATGCGGCGCCGATCCTGCCGACGGATCTGCTGGCGCGACCGCTGTTCGCGCTGTCGGCGCTGACGGCCGTGTGCACGTTCGCCGTCCAGAGCCTCGCGTTCGTCGCCCTGCCTTTCCACTTCGAGCAGGTGCTCGGCCGTTCGCCCGTCGAGACGGGCTTCCTGCTGACGCCCTGGCCCGTGCTGGTCGGGATCATGGGCCCGATCTCCGGCCGTTTATCCGACCGCCATGAATCCGGGCTGCTGGCGGGGATCGGCCTGCTGGTGCTGTGCGCCGGCATGGCGGCGCTACTGTGGATGCCGGAGGCGCCGTCCACATTCGCCATCGCATGGCGCATGGCCGTGTGCGGCATCGGCTTCGGCCTGTTCCAGGCGCCGAACATGAAGGCGATCATGGGCAGCGCGCCGCGCGAACGGTCCGGCGGCGCGAGCGGCATCGTCGCGACGGCGCGCCTGACGGGCCAGGCCTGCGGCGCCGCGCTGGTGGCGGGCTGCCTCGTGCTGTCGGAGCGCCATGGCACCACGTATGCCCTCGCCGCGGCGGCAGGCATCGCGCTGCTGGGTGCTTGCATCAGCTTTGCGCGGCTGCACCCGCGCACGAAAGGCTGAAGAGTAGCCGGGATCACTGCGTGAACGCGATCAGTTCGATGTTCAGTTCACGCATCCCGGCTGGGGCATAGATCGCGATCGCCTCCGCTTTCAGCGCATTTTCGTAGAGCCCGTTCCTGGTCGACACCGAGAAATAATAGGTGTCGGGCCGGACCGGGACCGCGGCCGGCACCTGCGGCATGTGGGTCAACGCGATGCCGGGAAGGGCCGACGCCACGATGCGTTCGATGTCGTCGGGCGATCCGATCTTGAACCGGATCGGCACGGCGGACACCAGTTCGAGCGCCGGCATGTCCGCGCTCACGGCCAGGCAAAGCTGCGTGTCCTGGGCCAGCTTCGCCGGATCGAGCGCGCCTCTGAAATGCGTGCGACGATTATCCTCGGCCACGAGCGGAATCGTGAAATACCTGGCCGAGATGACGGTATCGACGAGGTCGCGGATCAACGCATCGAGCTGTGCGAACGTGACGCCGGGATCCGCGTGGTCGTAGGCCGGCAAGTCCGGCGTCGCGTACCTGTCCGAAAAGGTCATCAGGCCGCCCGCAAGCGCGAGCAGCTTCTCGTACAGCGCTTCCGGATGCTGTACGCGGGAACGCGCGCAGTGCTGCAGGGATGCGTTCGCGGTGCTGATGACGTTCAGCATCCACCAGGACGTGATGTCGCCGGCATGGACCTCGTAGGTGGACGCATTCGTCTTCCGGTGCGCGGCATGAAGGGACACGATCTTCGCGGTCAATGCGCTCATCAGGCCGTCGAGCAGTTGCTGGAGCGGACGGGCAGCACTGATCGCCACGCACGGCGGGACAAACGTCGGATCGACCTCGAAACCGCCACGCGGATCACGATGGATGCGCAACACGGGAAAACTGACGTGGCCATCGCGCGGCTCGGCATGCGAAACGAGCCGGGCCCGCTTCTTCAGGAACGGCACGTCGATCGGTACTGCGTCGCTGAACAGGTCGGATGTTTCCGACTCGACCAACGCGTAACGACCGCCCTCCTCCGCATTCGCGCCATGCGGCCGAATGGTCGGAAGCGCGGCATACATCGTGAACGTATTGATCTCCGGGGGCAGTCGGGCCAGGTCGACCGGGACCGGCAACAAGTCCGTCGCGGGGGCCTCGTAGACCGCCCCGTCCGGGAAGATCAGCGACATGGCCTGCGCTTCGAGCAGATTATGGCCCAACGCATCCATATTCCACTCCAGTAGACGTGCGCCCCAGAAATTCGGATTGAGCGCCGACGCCATCCTGAGCAGCCGCGTCTCGTGGTACAGGTCCTGCCGCTGGAAATGCTGGGGTCCAAGCGTCAACCCCTCGGACCACAAGATCTTCGCGCCCAAGCTCATCGTTGCCTCCTCGTTCAAAATTCGCTCAGGAAAGCATGGCGGGCATTGCGCATCGGTCCGTTGAGAGGGCGCAACTTTATTCTCAGCAAGAGGGGAATAATGGCGGCTTTAAAGGAAACCAGCATGCAGAGTTTCACGCCAGGTTTGTTCGACCGTCTGGATGCCGATGACGACACCTCGCACGCGTGGAAGGAGAGTATTACACGCGACCTGGAAGCGCTCCTCAACACCCGTTCCGCCTTGCTGCCCGATATGCTGGCCGGCTATCCCGAAGTCAGCGGATCCATCGTGAACTACGGCCTGATCGACTTCGCCGGCATGTGCATGACGAGCGACACGGACCAGAAACGCATCTGCACCGCGGTCCGGCTGGCGATCGAGCGGCACGAACCGAGGCTGCACAAGGTGACGGCGACGCTGCAGCCCAGGAAAGGCGCCATCAACCGCGTCGACTTCGTGATCACCGCCCAACTGAAAAACGCGCCGGCGGCCGATCCGATGCACTTCAACGCCGTGTTCCAGCCATCGCTCCAACGCTATTCGATCCAGAGCGTGCGTAACGCTCCATAGGCACACACATCATGGACGAACTGTTTGCGCAATACGAACGCGAGCTCGTCACCATGCGGCAGCTGTGCCGCGAATACGCCGAGCGCTATCCGAAAGTCGCGGCCAAGCTGCAACTCGGTGGCGAGGCGTGCGACGATCCGCATGTCGAACGCCTGATCCAGTCCGTCGCCCTGCTGTGCGCCAGGGTGTCGAAACGTCTGGATGACTCCTATCCACAATTTACGGAAGCGCTGCTCAATCTCCTGTTTCCGCATTATCTGAGGCCGTTTCCGTCGTGCGCGATCGTGCGCTTCCTCCCGGCCTCCGGCGGCGGCACCGGAACAGTGCCGCGCGGGACACTGCTCGAATCGGCACCGGTCCGCGGCGTGCATTGCAAATTCCAGACCGCATACGATGTCGCGCCATCCGCAGTCGCCATCACGTCCGCCCGCTTCGATGCGGTGATCCGCGCGCCGTCGTCGACCCGGGTCGCGCCGGGCGCGACGGCGGCGATCGGCATCGAGTTCGCGGCCCCGGTTCCAGCCGGCGCGCCTGCGCCCATGCGGATTTATCTCGACGGTGACGCTTCATTCTGCGCAGCGCTGCGCGATGCGCTGTTCATGCGCACGGCGTCGGCTTACGTCCAGGCGGGCACGGACGCGGCCTGGATGCCGCTCGCCGCGATACCGGTTTCGGCGGTCGGATTTGACGACGACGACGCCCTGATCCCATTCGACGCGCGCTCGCACCGTGCCTACCGGCTCCTCGCGGAGTATTTCGCCTTCCCGGAAAAATTCAACTTCTTCGACATCGACCTCGCCGCGCTCCGTGCTCGGCTGCCATCGGACTGCACCGGCTTCACGCTGCACCTGGCGCTGGCAGGCATCGCGCCGGGATCGGACCAGGCCAGGATGCTCGCGGGCCTGTCGGCACAAAGCCTGCTCACCGGCTGCACCCCGGTCGTCAATCTGTTCAGGCAGCCGGGGGTCCCGGTCGGATACACGCAGCGCACCGCGGAATACTCGGTCCTTGCCCATCCTGCGCATGCATCCGGGTACGAAGTGTATGCGGTCGACAGGGTCCACATGGTGCGGCAGCGCGGCAAGGACATCGCGCCCATCGAATTCCGCCCCTTCTATGCGCTGCGCCATGGCGAGAGCGATGCGCACAAGGGCCGCTACTGGATACTGCGCCATGACGATACGCTGGCGGTCACCAGTCCGGGCCATGAAAAAGTCATCGCGCTCGTCGATACCCGCGGCGAGCCGCTCGAGGTCGAGCAGACGACGCTGTCGATCGACCTCACCTGCACCAACCGCGACCTGCCCTGCCTGTTGAAATGCGGGTCGACCGACGGCGACCTGACGATACCCGGCGCGGCGCAGGGTGGGAGGATACGTTTCCTGCGCCGGCCCACGCGTCCCCATCGCCTGGCAAACGGCCAGGGCGCACATTGGCGCCTCATCTCGCACCTGACGCTGAACCACCGCGCCCTGGCGCTGGAAGGAGCCGACGGCCTGCGCGAGATGCTCGCGCTGTACGACTTCACGGGATCTGCTGTATCGCGGCGCCAGATCGCCGGCGTCGTCGCCCTGGAACATGCCGAGACGACAGCGTGGCTCAGGCACAAGCGCGGAGCCTCACTGGCACACGGGACCGAAGTGCGCCTGACGATCGACGAGGAGGCCTTCGTCGGCGCCGGCCTGCACCTGTTCGTGCAGGTCATCGACCAGTTCTTCGCGCTGTACGTCCAGATGAACGGTTTTATCGAGCTGGTGATCCTGTCACACCAAACCGGAGAGGAGCTGTTCCGATGCAAACCACGAAGTGGGAGCACGCCGCTGTCATGATCGAGCGCCTGCTCGCGGCACCGTACCGGTACAGCTTCGCACAACTGCTGAACATCCTCGTACGCATGCTGCGCCGACAGGGTATTCCGTATCCCCAGGCGTTCAACCAGGTGCTGCGCTTTCAAAACAGCGTGTCGCTGGCTTTTCCGGCAAGCGAGATCGAAAGCATGCAGGTCGAATCAATCGGCGCTGCCGGCACGCCCCGCATTCACATCACCCCCGCATTCATCGGATTGCTGGGCGCTAACGGCACGTTGCCGTTGCATGACACCGAACGGGCAGCCGCCAGGACGGGCGCGGCCGCCGACGAAAGCTGGAAGCCGTTCATCGACCTGGTTTCGAACCGGGCCATCGGCCTGTTCTACGAGGCGTGGGGAAAATACCGCGTCGAGCACGGCCTGGACACGCGCGCCCGGGACGATCTGCTTCCGCTCCTGGCCGCATTGGGTGGTCTTCGGCCCACGAGTTTCGGACCGGCCCGCCCCTTCGAATCGATCCCGGCGGAAGTCGCCGCCTTCTACGCCGGCTTGCTCAGGACACGCCCGATTGCCGCTTCGACCGTGGAACGTGTTCTCGGCGAGTACTTCGGCATTCCCGTGCGTATCGAAGAATTCGTCGGCGCCTGGGATCCGATACCGGCCCGGATCCGCAGCACGCTTGGCGTCACCGATCCCACCCTCGGCCATGGCGCCGCGCTGGGTGGGCGCACGTGGCGGAACGACTTGCGTGTCCGCCTGCATATCGGCCCTCTGGATGAGGAACAGGCGAACGCGTTCCTGCCGCACGGGCGGGCTCACGCGGCATTGAAAGAGATGGTCAGCCTGTTTGCGGTGCCCGTCGTCCAATATGAAGTCAGGCTTTTGCTGAGCAAGCCGTGTCTCAAGCCGCTGACCTTGAGGACCCAAGGGCAAGATCGGCGACGTCTTGGGTGGAATTCATTCCTGACCGGTACGGAAGGCAAGGCGAGCCGGCCGGAGATTCGAGCGGTCCTTGCTGCCAATCAAAATTAGCCGCCATCCGGTTGAGTACCTTAACCGGCGGAAATCAAAAACCTGACAAACCATTGGAGGCGTTCCATGGATGGGAGTCAAGCGATCGCGGCAGGCGCCGCGCTGTCGGTGTTCAGTCTCGATGCGCAGCACGACCGTTTGATGCGCCTGGAATTTCCCCGGGGCGACGGGCCCGATCCCATTCTCCTGCCGAACCGGATGACCGCGCGCGAAGAAGTCTCCCGCTGCTTCCGTGTCGAGGTCGAGCTCCTGTCCGATGACGCGCGGATTCCCCTGAAGGCGATGATGGCCAGGATGGTGACGATTTCCATCGTGCGCGAAGACGGCTCGTTGCGCTACTTCAACGGCTACGTCACGGAATTCCGTTTCCTGCGCGCCGACGGCGGTTTCGCGTTCTATCGCATGGTGCTCGAGCCCTGGCTGGCGTTTACCAGGCTGCGCAAGGACAACGTGTCGTTCCACGGCAAGAGCGTCATCGAACTGACGGAACTCACCTTTGCCCATTACCGCCAGGCCGACTGGCATGCGGCCATCGTCGGCGACTATCCGCGCATGACCTGCGCCAACCAGTACGACGAGACCGACTACAACCACCTGCACCGCCGCTGGGAAGATCTCGGGCTGCACTACTGGTACGAGCATCGGGCAGATGGCCACACGCTCTGGCTCAGCGACAAGAGCACGCTCACCCAGCCCATCGATCCGTCCGGGATCGACGATTCCGGAGAGATTCCGTTCCGCGACAAAGCCGGCTCGCTCGAAGACGACGGCATTCGGGAATGGAGTCCAGTGCGGCGGATCGGTTCCGGCCAGACGACCCTGGCCAGCTTCGATTACAAGAATCCTGTGGCGCAGCGGTCGACCGCCGAATCACTGAATGACCAGGGCGCCGTCTTTCCATACGAGATCTACGAAAACACGGGTTCCTACGGTTTCCGCACCCACGACGACGGCGAGAAACTCGCGCAGCAGCGCATGGGCGAGCGCGATGCGAACACCCAGTATTTCGAAGCCCATGGCAACGACCGTACTGCCCAGCCGGGGCGGTGCTTCAAGCTCGGCGGCCATTTCAGCGCCGAGCTGCGCGTTCCCAAGCGCGGCGAGCCGGCCCAGCCCAGCATACGCGACCGCGACTACCTGATCCTGAGCGTCGACCACGACGCCAGCAACAACTACCAGGCCGGGCCGGGCGCGCCATCGCATTACGAGAACATGTTCCGGTGCGTGCGCAAGGATATCCAGTGGCGTCCGGGCCGGTACTACAACAGCAAGCCTTGCACCTATCCCGGCGTCCAGACCGCCATCGTCGTCGGGCCTGATGGCTCGGAGATCCACACCGATGGCTACGGGCGGGTCAAGGTCCAGTTCCATTGGGACAGGCTGGGTAGCTATGACGAGAACAGTTCGCCCTGGCTTCGAGTCATGTCGCCGGGGGCCGGCAGCGAGTTCGGGAATATTCGTTTGCCGCGGGTTGGTGAGGAAGTAGCGGTGGTTTATCTCGACGGGAATATCGACCATCCGGTGATTCTTGGGGCGTTGTACAACTTCACGCACATGCCGCCATGGCAGTTGCCGGAGCAGCAGGCTTTGAGCGGGTTGCGGAGCCGAGAACTGCAAGCAGGCGATAGCGCCAGACGCGGAAATCACCTGATACTCGACGACACAGCCGGCAAGATCCAGGCGCAGCTGAAAAGCGATCATCAATGTAGCCAGCTTTCGCTTGGCTACATCACCCTTGTTGAAGACACAAAAGGACGCAAGGATTTGCGCGGCGAAGGCTGGGAACTACGCACTGACGGCCATGGAGTCGCTCGCGCTGCCAAAGGTTTGATGATAACGACAGAAGCAAGACAAACGGCGCGTGGGCCGATCACGGATATGGACGAAACATCACGTCGTCTTGCATTTGCCTACGAACAGCATCGATTATTGGGAGAAATTGCCCAGAAGAATGGCGCCCAAGAGACCGACAACAACCAGAGGGACGTCGTAGCGAATCTGCAATCACAAAACACAACGATCGAGGGGTCCGCTACCAAAGGAAAACAGTTTCCGGAGCTGGTCAAACCGCACTGTGTGCTCGCAAGCGCAGCTGGAATTGTAACGACGACGGCCGAAGACACCCATATCGCCAGCGATGGACACGTGGCTATCACAACTGGAAAAAGCGTTTCATTAGCCGCCAACACCAATATCTTCGCAAGCATTCGCGAAACGTTCCGTTTGTTCGTACAGAAAGCCGGGATGAAGTTGGTTGCCGCAGCTGGTGACATCGATGTCCAAGCCTTGTCGAACAACATTAAGTTACTGGCGAAATTAGAAATATCGCACACCGCCAACCGTATTACTATCAGCGCCAAAGATGAAATTGTCATTAACGGCGGTGGCAGCTATGCAAAGTTTGCAAGTTGCGGAATCGAGCACGGGACCAATGGAACATTCGTGGCAAACGCTGCAAGTCACAGTTTTGCAGCACCCAAGAGTATGAATGTTCCTACACCAAGCATTAATCCTTTATGGGTAGCCGACCATGACGTCGATGAATTAGAACAGTATTTTGCGTTTGAGGACGAGAGCGGAAATCCTATATCTGGCATTAGCTATCGAATAGATAGTATGGAACAGAAGCTAGTTGAAGGAGTTATTGACGAAAGCGGCCGAACGCAAGGATTTCCAGTTGACCAGGATATTAAGCATACCTCCTGGATTAGCCAAAGACAAGTGCACTTAAAGCGATAAACAGGATTATATTCCAGCGAAAATAAATCTTAGCCAATTTCGTACGCATAGGCCAGCCATTTGAAAGCACTTTGAAAGAAAAACATGACGAGTTTGGATCCCAATATCAAAAGACTTGCTGCCATCGCGTATGGCGAAGCCTCGACCCTAAACGATCCCGACGAAATTTCTGGCATCGCGTTTGCCGTGGCAAACCGTGCGCGCGCCTGGGGCAAAAAGACGGTAGCCGATCTAATTCAAGCCGACCCGAACTATACATATGCAATCAATGGCAAGAACAGACGCTATGAACGATTCATGAAAGCCGGGAGCACCGATGAAATCGACCAAGATTTGGGAATGAAACAAGCATTGAACGCTGCCACTAAAGCATGGGCAAACGACGGCTCCGATCCTTCGAATGGAGCTTACTGGTGGGATGGAGTTGACTTTAAGACCAACTACAAAAACCATCCAAAGGTCAAGGATGGTTTTAAATTCAGCGATCCCGCTCACAACATATTTGGGGTCGAAGAAAATACTTTTGAGAGAATATTGTACTGGAAAGTCCGAAACCGTAAAACTGGCCAAGAAGTAAATTCCAAGGAGCGCGGACGCTTCAAAGCGGTCTGGCTATCCACGGCGGCACATGGAAAGACGATATTCTGGCTCCATGATCCTGATTATTTGATCACGTCCGGCGGAAAGGCCTATCGATGAAAAAGCTAATTATGGTATTTACAAGTTTAACTTGCTGGCCTTTACTTGCATGGCCCCAAGCGGTGTACGATGGGTACAGAGCATATTACATGGCACAGAACAGCCTATTTACGAAAACCACTCCATTTCATTTTTCAGGCTCACGAAATACCGTTGTGTCGTGGCAAGGGAAGCAGGTCGATCTGGCGCGCGCAAAAGCATTTCCCGGGGAGTTCACCGTAAATGATGACCTTGGGACCGACGTTAAGGCGTACGAACGCTTTCCATTCGCTTGCGTCGAGGGGCAGTCCTCCAGCGCAAGTGGCACTGCAGCTCGGCACATGTCTGTTTATCTAATGGAAATGCGACCGAATCGCCAAGTTGTCGTTTATAAATTACCGAGTTTATTCGCCTCTTGTATGGGAGTACGACTAGACGCCTTCAGGCGACCGCTATTCGATAACGCCGATTACATCTATCCACCGAACTCAGATCTGCCAACAGGTGTATCACTCGACGAATATGTCATCGATAAAGAAAAATTCATTCCTACTGGCCATTCAGTGAGACTTGAGTTTATTGAGCCGGAGAATGTCTGGAAATTCCGCGTCGAGAGTGTGAAGTAAAGACGTAAATTAGCAAGACTAAAGATAGTAGAAAATAGCAAGGATGCGCACAATATTTAGGAACCAGATATCGAAGGTCTTGGAATGAGAGCACTTATATCGATAACATGCCTCGTGGTGGCATGCGCCATATTAAAAGTGCAGTGAGGGTGCCGTTCAGCTATAAGGTCGGGGATAGTAAACCTGACAAAAAAGCGTTGATCCAAACCGTCTCATTCGACGCAATCAGCGAAATGAACCAAGACGCAATCAGGAAAGTAAATGCAACTCTGATAGATGCATCTTTTTCGTTCGACAGAGAGGTTAAAGAATGCAACGCGACTGCGCATGGCCATCCTTGATGAGTACAAATTCGCCTTCGAAAAAGCTCTCCTCTCTGAAAAATATTTAAGCATAGTTTTTACCAAATCGACTGTATGCGCCGGATCTCCAGATATCGAAAAAGGAAGCGCGTTTATTCTTGCTCTAAACTGAAAATCTCGTCCCAGCCAAAACCTTATTTAAGCAAATCTTTCCGACAACGAAACCCGCCACCAGCGCCTCAACGAACAAGGAATTAATTAATTTGGACGAGGAAATGACCGAAACCATGATCAGCGACAACAAGGAGCTTTCAAAACTATGACAAGCGGTGTGATTTTTACCTAAAAAACAGCTCGTATCGAATTTGGATGGACGAAAAAATCCAATTTTGTTCCCCGAGTTCGTACAACCAGAATCGATTTGCCAAAGAATATTTAATCCAACTTCGGGAGTAAGTGCGATGTCGCTTAAGATTATAGTGGTTGGAGACTCGACCGATCATGGTGGAAAGGTGATTAGCGGCTCATCATTGCACGATGTAGACGGGAAACCCATCGCCCGACTGGGCGATCTGGTAGAGTGTCCGCAGTGTTACCCAGGAGGCAAACCGCATGGCGTGAACAAGATTATCTCCGCCCACCCCACCATTTCCGTGGGCGGCATTGCAGTAGCGATGGAAGACTGCGTTACTGAATGTGGATGCAAATTGATCGGCACGCACCGCGCCAGCGCAGGCTAAGTCAGCCATTGCATATTCATGGACCGAATTCGGTTGCCTTATCGCGACTTCAGCCGGAAGTAGATGCGGCTACCAGCCGCTAAGAACCTGCCCCGCATCTGCGCCATGCAGATGGTTATCGCGAGCGAGTCCACTCCAAGTCAATTCTTCCTTTTCTTACTCGCCGCCGCTCCGCAACCCCTCCAGATACGGATCAATCACACACTTCCCCAACGCCAGCAAGTCGAAATCCTGCGGATCGAACATCCAGTTGCGAATCAACCCATCGATCATGGTCCACAACCCCAGCGCGACCTGAGTCGGATTCACGTCGCGCGAGATCAGGCCCTTGTCGATGGCCAGCCCGATCCGCCGTTCGGCCCGCGCCATCCAGTTCGCCATATTGTCCTTGCGCCGCTGTCGCACCGCATCCATCTCCCCGACGAATTCCACCTTCAGCGTGGCGATCTCGAACACGCGGCGCGCGCCCGGATCGTTGACCGTCCGGTCCAGCACCGCCAGCATGTGGTTGCGCAGGTCGACGAGGGGGTCGTCCGACTCCACCTGGTCCAGCACCTGCATCTCCGCCTCCAGCGGCAGGATCGCCCGCTCCATCATCGCGTTGAACAACGCACCCTTGTCGTCAAAGTGCCAATAAATGGCGCCGCGCGTCACACCGGCCGCGGTTGCGATATGCTGCAACGTTGTACGAGAAACACCCTGTTCGACGAACAATTTTTCAGCAGCATCCAAAATGCTGTCGCGGGTCGCTGCCGCTTCTTCCTTGGTTCTGCGGGCCATCCGCCTGACTCTCCGTTTTTATAGGTAGGAAACATTAAACATACACTCGTGATAGTATATCGGGGTTTTTCCAAAAGTCAGTAGTAAAACCGCCTGTTGTGCCGAAGAAGTGTCGCAGGACGGTTTTATTCTTTTTTCCACAAGAAGGAAGCATTGAATGCGCTCTGCCAACTCCTCCTCCCTCACCCTGTCCAGGATCGCCGCGTGCACCCTGGTCGCCGTGGCCATGCTGTCGGCCTGCGGCTCCAAGGATAACGCCCAGGCCGGTCCCGGCGCCGCTGGCGCCAAGATGCCGCCTCCCCAGGTCGGCGTCATCACCACGAAGGTCCAGCCGGTCGCACTCGAGACCGAACTGCCGGCCCGCGTCGAGGCAATCCGCACGGCCGAAGTCCGCGCCCGCGTCAACGGCGTCGTGCTGAAGCGCCTGTTCACCGAGGGCAGCTTGGTCAAGCAGGGCCAGTCGCTGTTCCAGATCGATCCGGAGCCCTACCAGGCCCAGTTGAACGCCGCCCAGGCCGCGCTCGGCCGTGCCCAGGCGAACCTGACGTCGACCTCCGCCACGGTCGAGCGCTACAAGCCGCTCGTCGAGGCGCAGGCCGTCAGCAAGCAGGAATTCACGAACGCCGTCGCCGCCCAGAAGCAGGCCGAGGCGGACGTCAATTCGGCCAGGGCCCAGGTGCGCATCGCCAAGATCAACGCCGACTACGCGAACGTGTACGCCCCGATCTCGGGCCGCATCGGCCGCGCGCTCGTGACGGAAGGCGCGCTCGTCTCCGCCACCGAAGCGACGCAGATGGCGCTGATCCAGCAGACCGACAACGTCTACCTGAACATCACCCAGTCCGCCACCGAACTGCAGCGCCTGCGCAAGAACGCCGGCGACAAGGGCCTCGGCGGCAGCGTACCCGTCACCGTCGTCGCGGACGACGGCACCGTGCTGCCGACGAAGGGCAAGCTGCTGTTCTCGGACATCACCGTCGACCCGACGAGCGGCCAGGTCACGTTGCGCGCCCAGGCGGCGAACCCGGACAACGTCCTGCTGCCTGGCCAGTACGTGCGCGTGCGCCTGGCGCAGGCCGAGCTGCCGAACGGCATCCTCGTGCCGCAGCAGGCCGTCACCCGCGGCGGCCCGAACGGCGATACGCTCACCGTGATCGGCGCCGACAACAAGCCGACCCCGCGCACGGTAAAAATCGGTTCGCAGAACGGCGAGAACTGGGTCGTCACGGATGGCCTGAAGGAAGGCGAACGCGTGATGGTGGACGGCTTCCAGAAGCTGCAGATGCTGCCTCCGGGTACGCCGGTGCAACCGGTGCCCTGGACGCCGATTGGCGCCCCGGCAGCCCCGGCCACGGCCAATGCGCAGGCGTCCGCCGCGCCCGCCGGCAAGTAAGCAGGCAAGGCTAGATAAACAGGAACCACAATGGCACGTTTTTTTATTGACCGCCCCATTTTTGCCTGGGTGATCGCGCTGTTCATCATGGTGCTTGGCGGCGTCGCCATCAAGCAGCTGCCGATCGCGCAATATCCGACCGTGGCGCCGCCGTCGATCGTCGTCAGCGTCGCGTACCCGGGCGCTTCCGCGCAAACGCTGGAAGATTCCGTCATCTCCGTCATCGAACGCGAGATGAACGGTGCCGAAGGCATGATCTACATGGAGTCGACCAGCCAGGCCAACGGCACCGGCTCCATCACGATCAGCTTCGAGACCGGCACCAATCCCGACCTGGCCCAGGTCGACGTCCAGAACCGCCTCGCGCGCGCGACCCCGCGCCTGCCGGCCGCGGTGACCCAGCAGGGTGTGCGCGTCGACAAGGCCCGCTCCAACTTCCTGCTGTTCACGATCCTCTCGTCCGACGACCCGACCTGGGACACCGTCGCGCTGGGCGACTACGCGTCGCGCAACGTGCTGCCGGAGATCCAGCGGATCAAGGGCGTCGGCCAGGCGCAGCTGTTCGGTACCGAGAAGGCGATGCGCATCTGGATCGACCCGGCCAAGCTGGTCGGCTTCAACCTGTCGCCGGACGACGTCAACACCGCGATCCGCCAGCAGAATGCCCAGGTGGCATCCGGCACGATCGGCGACCTGCCCGTGGCCAAGGGCCAGCAGATCACCGCGACCGTCGTCGTCACGGGCCAGCTGGCCACCGTCGAGCAGTTCGGCAACATCGTGCTGCGCGCGAATCCGGACGGCTCCACCGTGCGCCTGAAGGACGTCGCCCGCATCGAGATCGGCGGCCAGGCCTACGCCACGTCGACCCGCCTGAACGGCAAGCCGTCGACGGGTATCGGCGTGCAGCTGTCGCCGACCGGTAACGCGCTGGAAACCGCGAAGCTGATCAAGGCACGCATGAATCAGCTGCAGAAGTACTTCCCGAAAGGCATGAAGTACTCGATCCCCTACGACAGCACGAAATTCATCCAGATCTCGATCAGCCAGGTGGTGGAAACCCTGATCGAGGCGGTGATCCTCGTGTTCATCGTGATGTACGTGTTCCTGCAGAACTTCCGCTACACGATCATCCCGACCATCGTCGTCCCGGTCGCCCTGCTGGGCTCCTTCGCGACACTGCTCGCGATGGGCTTCTCGATCAACGTGCTGACGATGTTCGGCATGGTCCTTGTGATCGGTATCGTCGTCGACGATGCGATCGTGGTGGTGGAAAACGTCGAACGCATCATGTCCGAGGAAGGCCTGCCTCCGCTGCAGGCGACGCGCAAGGCGATGGGCCAGATCTCCGGCGCCATCATCGGCGTGACCGTCGTGCTGATGTCCGTGTTCGTGCCGCTGGCGTTCTTCCAGGGCGCGGTCGGCAACATCTACCGCCAGTTCTCGATCGTGATGGTGTCGTCGATCGGCTTCTCGGCGTTCATGGCGCTGTCCCTCACGCCGGCGCTGTGCGCGCACCTGTTGAAACCCGTGGAAGCGGGCCACCACATGGAGAAGAAAGGCTTCTTCGGCTGGTTCAACCGCACGTTCACGACGGGCGCCAAGCGCTACGAAGGCATCGTCGGCAAGCTCCTCAAGCGTTCCGGCCGCGCGCTGGTCGTGTTCGTCCTGCTGGTCGGCATCGTCGGCCTGATGTTCGCGCGCCTGCCGAACTCGTTCCTGCCGAACGAAGACCAGGGCTACATCATCGCCAACATCCAGCTGCCGCCGGGCGCCACCGCCAACCGCACGAACGTCGTCCTGCATGCGATGGAAGACTATGTGCTGAAGCAGCCGGAAGTGGCCGACATGGTCGCCGTGACGGGCTTCTCGTTCACGGGCCAGGGCCAGAACATGGGCCTCGCGTTCATCCCGCTGAAATCATGGGACGAGCGCAAGGGCAAGGGCCAGAGCGCGCAGGATCTCGCGGGCCGCATCACGGGACACATGATGGGGCTGCGCGACTCGTTCATCTTCGTCGTGAGCCCGCCGCCGATTCCGGAACTGGGCCGCGGCACGGGCTTCTCGTTCCGCCTGCAGGACCGCGGCGGCCTCGGCCACGCTGCCCTGCTCCAGGCGCGTAACCAGCTGCTCGGCATGGCGATGCAGAGCAAGGTGCTGACGGGCATCCGTCCGGAAGGCCTCGAAGATGCGCCGCAGCTGAAGCTGAACATCGACCGCGACAAGGCGCAGGCCCTGGGCGTGACGTTCGGCGCCATCAACACGGCGCTGTCGACGTCGCTCGGTTCCGCGTACGTGAACGACTTCCCGAACGCCGGCCGCCTGCAGCGCGTGATCGTGCAGGCCGACGCGCCGGAACGCATGCAGCCGGAAGACCTCCTGCGCATCAACGCCCTGAACACGAAGGGCCAGCCGGTGCCGCTGTCCGCGTTCGCGACGACCCAATGGATCACGGGTCCGATGCAGACGTCGCGCTACAACGGCTATTCGTCGATGAGCATCACGGGCGACGCCGCCCAGGGCTATTCGACCGGCCAGGCGCTCGACGAGATGCAGGCGCTGGCCGCCAAGCTGCCGGCCGGCTTCGCGTATGAATGGACCGGCCAGTCGCGCGAGGAAATCCTCGCCGGTTCGACCGTGTTCGTGCTGATCGGCTTCGCGCTGCTGGCCGTGTTCCTGGCGCTGGCCGCGCTGTACGAGAGCTGGTCGATCCCGGTGGCCGTGCTGCTCGTCGTGCCGCTGGGCGTGCTCGGTTCGCTGCTCGCGGCATCGATGCGCGGGCTGTCCAACGACGTGTACTTCAAGGTGGGCCTGATCACCATCATCGGCCTGGCCGCGAAGAACGCGATCCTGATCGTGGAATTCGCGAAGGACCTGCAGGCGCAGGGCAAGTCGCCGTTCGAGGCGGCGCTGCAGGCGGCGCACCTGCGCTTCCGTCCGATCATCATGACGTCGCTCGCGTTCATCCTCGGCGTGCTGCCGCTGGTGGTCGCCAGCGGTGCCGGCGCCGCGTCGCAGCGCGCGATCGGTACGGGCGTGATGGGCGGCATGTTGACCGCGACGGCACTGGGCGTGTTCTTCGTGCCCGTGTTCTTCGTCGTCATCCGCGGATTCTTCAAGGGCAGCGAACGCCAGCGCAAGAAGTACGCGCACGAAGAAGAAAATACTGTCATCGACTCGAAAATCTGATGAACAACATGAAACGACTCACTCCCCTGGCCCTGGCCCTCGTACTGGCCGGCTGCGTGAACCTGGCGCCCAAGTACGAGCGGCCGCAAGCGCCGGTGGCGGCTGCCTTCCCGACCGTGGAAGGCACCGTCAACAGCGGCAACGCCGTCGCGAACGAGGCGCCCGCCTCCATCGCGTGGCAGCGCTTCTTCACCGATCCGCGCCTGCAGCAGCTGATCACGCTGGCCCTGGAAAACAACCGCGACCTGCGCGTTGCCATCCTCAACATCGAGGCGGCACGGGCGCAGTACCAGATCCAGCGCTCGAACCAGTTCCCGGCCATTAACGCCGGCATCACGGGCCAGCGCCAGACGACGGGCAAGGACCAGCCGATCAGCAGCCTGTACCAGGCCGGCCTTTCGGTGTCGGCGTTCGAGCTGGACTTCTTCAGCCGCGTGCGCAACCTGTCCGACGCCGCGCTGGCGCAATTCCTCGCCACCGAGGAAGCGCGCAAGACGGCGCAGATCAGCCTGATCGCGCAGGTCGCCAACACGTACCTGACGTTCCTCGCGGACGAGGAATTGCTGTCCCTGACGCAGCAGACGCTGAAGACGCGCGAGGAATCGCTGCGCCTGACGAACCTGCGCTTCGAGAATGGCGTCTCGTCCAAGCTCGACCTGCAGCAGGCCGTGTCGCTCGTCGAACAGGCGCGCACCACGCTGGCCCAGGCCCAGCGCCAGCGCGCGCAGGACCTGAACCTGCTCACCCTGCTGATCGGCCAGACTATCCCCGACAACCTGCCGGCCGGCGCCACGCTCGCGACGACGAACCTGCCGGACCTGCCGGCCGGGATGCCGTCCGACCTGCTGACGACCCGTCCGGACATCCGTTCGGCCGAGCAGCAGCTGATCGCGGCCAACGCCAACATCGGCGCGGCGCGCGCGAACTACTTCCCGCGCATCACGCTGACGGGCAGCGCGGGCACGGCCAGCTCCGAGCTCTCAGGCCTGTTCAAGAGCGGCACGTTCGGCTGGACCTTCGCGCCGCAGGCGATCCTGCCGCTGTTCGACTTCGGCCGCACCCGCGCCGGCGTCGAGAGCGCCCGTGCCCAGCGCGACATCACCGTCGCGCAGTACGAGAAGTCGATCCAGACCGCGTTCCGCGAAGTGGCGGACGCGCTGGCCGGCCAGGCCACGTACAGCGAACAACTGCGCGCCCAGCAGGCCGTGGCGGCCGCCGAGACGGACCGCTTCAACCTGTCCGACCTGCGCTACCGCAACGGCACCGCGAGCTACCTGGACCTGCTGGATGCCCAGCGCTCGCTGTTCACCGCGCAGCAGCAGGCCATCCAGGCCAACCTGCTGCGCCTGCAGAACCAGGTCACGCTGTACCGCGTGCTGGGGGGCGGCTGGAGCGAGCCGGGGCCGGCGACGGCAGCCCGCTAATCAACCGTCGTCCTCGCGCAAGCGGGGACCCATGCTGAGCTGAACAAGATACTCAGCATGGGTTCCCGCCTGCGCGGGAAGTCGTTCCCGGCACTGCCGAAAACGACGGGTGCGGGTTTGTTTCCGCGCGCCATTGGCACGACCCCGACCGGGGCCGGCCGCGATTTCGGTATCATGAAATCGCAGGCCGGCCCCGGTTTACCATTGCATGCACGGGCGGCCCCGGCAGCCGTCGCCGGACGGCGTCCGCCAGGACCGCAACGCGCGCCGAGCCCGGCCTGTCCGGCACGGTCGCCCCTTGCGCCGCGCCCCACGCCATGCGACATTTTTTTCGTGCACACTGGAAAGCCATCGTTGCCATCGTCCTGCTCGTGCTGCTGGCGACGATGACCGTGAACCCCGGCGCCGCCATGCCGGAACCGCCTTTGGCCATGCGCCTGCGCGCGCACGTGACGGCGCTCGCGGGCGGACCGCGGGACGCCACCTACATCGGCAACGTGCTGCAGGCGGCCGGCTACGCCGTGCAGGACCGCGGCGGGACCGGCCACGCACGCCGCATCGAAGCCGTGCTGGCCAGCGTGCCCCCGGGTGAACAAGCGGCACGCACCTTCATCGTCGGCGCCCGCGACGACGGCGCCGAGGACGGTGCGCCCGGGACGGCGGCCGTGCTGGAACTGGCGCGCCTGCTCGCGAGCGTGCGTCCCAGCAGCGGCACCGAGATCCGCTTCGTGTTCTTCCTCGCGCCGAAAGCCGCCACGCTGCCAAACCTCGACGACGCTCCGTCCGCCGAGCGTCCGGGCAGCTTCATCGCCTACGTGGGCAGCCTTGCTTCGTCGCGCGAGGTGCAGGATGCGCTGTCGGCATTCCAGAGCATCGCGGCCGGCCCGGCGCACGGCCTGGCGACGCCCGCCTACATGCAGGGCGTGACCTTGTCCGACCGCGCCGGGTGGCACCATCCCGGCGCCGGCCTGCCCGCCCTCGTCCTCACCGACACGTCGTTCACGCGCTTCCCGTTCCGCCAGGCGGAACATGCCGCGCCGGATACGGACGAGCCGCCCGAGCAGGTCGTCTTTGACGGCATGGCGCGCGTGGTGAGCGGCCTCGCGCGCACGCTCACGGCGCTGGCTGCCGGACAGCGCGGGTAAGACCCGGCCCGCCCGCCACCGTGGCGCCCGCTGTGGTCTCCTGCTGCGCGCGCGGATACAGCCACCCGAAGACGACGGTCGCCGCCGCGGCGCCGGCCAGCTGGGCCAGCACGTAGCCCGGCACGTCCGCGAGCCGGATGCCGGCGCACGTGCCCGTCGCCGAGCGCGCCAGCGTGAGGGCGGGATTGGCGAACGACGACGACGCCGTGAACCAGTACCCGGCGACGATGAACAGGGCCGCCGCATACGGCGTGACATTGGGCCGCGTGCGCGCGCAGCCTATGATCGTGGCCAGCAGGCCGAACGTGGCGACGCCTTCGCTCCACCACAACGCCGCCCCCGTGCGCGCCTGCGTCGCGGCCGCGAACACGGGTTCGCCGAACATCACATGCGCGAGCGCCACGCCGGCGAACGCGCCGGCCACCTGCGCGGCCAGGTACGGCAGCACGAGCGCGCCCGGCAGGTTGCGCTGCCATGCTTCGGACAGGGTGACGACGGGATTCAGGTGCGCGCCCGAGACGGCGCCGAACGCGAGGATCAGCACGACGAGGCCGCAGCCGGACGCGATCGAATTGACGAGCAGCGCGATGGCCGCATTGCCGCCCGCCAGCCGGTTGCCCATGACGGCGGAGCCGACGACGATGGCCAGCAGCAGGGCGGTGCCGAGCCCCTCGGCGACGAGGCGGCGCAAAAGATGGTCGACGTGCTTCATGGCACCATTGTCCGCGATCGGCCCTGTCCTGGAGTACCGCCATTCCAGTCTGTTCAGCCGATACGAAGACGCAGGGCCGGGCTAGACTGGCTGTCGGATCAGGGAGGGAATGATGTCGAGCAGGTCCGACATCGACACAGGCTTGGACAGGAAGCGTACGCCCGGCGGCATCGTGCCGGCCTCGATGGGATTGCCCGAGATGACGAGGGCCGGCAGTTCGGGCTGCAGGCCGCGCAGGGCGTGGATCACTTCGATGCCGTTCATGCCCGGCATGCGGAAATCGGTGATCAGCAGGTCGATCGGGCCGGCCTCGCCGATGCGGACGGCGTCGCGCCCGTTACCGGCGACGGACACGCGATAACCGGCGATGCTCAGGTAGCGCTCGAATACGTACAGGATGGCTTCTTCGTCATCCACGACCAGGATGCGCGGTGGTGCGGGTGGCATCGGCCAGCTTGCCTTTCATTGAAACTTATGCAAGCGAGACTGTAACACACGGCCTCCGGGATACCCGGCACGTTTCCCTTCGTCATCCAACGCCTATTTGGGACGGAACAGCGCGCACAGCTTGTGGCCATCCGGATCGCGCACGTACGCGAGGTACAGCGGTCCCAGGCTGCTCTCGCGCAGGCCCGGCGGCGCCTCGATCGACGTGCCGCCCTGGGCGACCGCCGTGTCGTGGAACGCGTGGACCTGTTCGGGCGACGCGCATTTGAAGCCGATCGTGGCCCCGTTCGCGCAAGTGGCATCGGCGCCGTCGATCGGTTCGGTGATGCAGAACGAGCCGCCGTCGTGGCGATAGAACAGCCGGCGCTGGCCCGTCAGGTTCGTGTTGGGGAACGGCTCGCCCACGCCGAGGACGCCCAGCACGGCGTCGTAGAAACGCTTGGAACGATCGAGGTCGTTGGAACCGACCATGATGTGACTGAACATACGTACCCTTTCTAAAGAAGTTCAACGTCCGGCAGGTTGGCAAGCACCTGGTCCCACGTATCGTAGCATTCCAGCGTCTCGACGACGACGGGCAGCGGCTCGGCCCAGATCTCCGGCAGCATCCGTTCCTCGCGCGTGCGCGTCGCGAACGCCAGCTTTTCCACGGGCGGTTCGAAGCGGGCATCGACGCCGGGCTTGTTGCCGCGCGCATCGATGCGGTACCAGCCGACGTCCTTCAGATACACGGCATTCAGGCCGTGCAGGCAGTACGGCGCCCCGCTGTCGCCGACCGACAGGCGCTGGTAGCACAGCCCCGCCGGGATGCCGTTCGCGCGCAGCAGCGCGGCGAGCAGATGGCTCTTCGCGTAGCAATAGCCCGTCCCGTGGCGCAGCACGTCGGAGGCCTTGCACGTCACGGGGTTCGCTTTGAAATCCACGCTGTGGCGGATGGCGTCGCGCACGAATTCGAAGCAGGCGCGCACGACGTCCGCTTCGGAAGTCGCGCCTTCGGCCAGCCGGCGGGCGGTGGCGAGGACGTCCGGTGTGTCGAAGTCGATGTAGGTGCTGGCGGTGAGATAGCGTTGCATGGCCGGGCCGGACGTCATCCGAACTCGCCCGCCAGCGCTGCGGCGAGCACGAGGGCAATGGTGCAGAACAGGCCGAATTGCAGGCGCCTGTTCGTGGCGGTGGCGAGGGTGGCGCACAGCCCCACGATCAGGGGCACGAACGCCAGAGTCGGATGCGTCATGATGTGAGCGGGTTGTCGAAGCCGCTACCTTAGCAGACCGGGCCCGCGCCAAAATGCGCTCTTTGTCACTCGGCCAGGAACATCTCCTGCAGGTCGTTAAGGAAACGCTGCCCCAGTACCGTCGGCCGGATCACGCGGAAATCGCGGTAGATCAGGCCCTTCGCTTCGGCCGCGTTCAGGTCCTTCTCGATCGCGTTGATCGGCATGCCCGTGCGTTCGCCGAACAGGTTCGGGTCGAACCCTTCCGTCAGCCGCAGCGCGTTGAGCATGAACTCGAAGCCCAGGTCGGCGCGCGCGAGCTCGTGTTCCTCGGCGACCGCATTGCCCTTCCCTGCCGCCTCCATGAACGACGCCGGCTGCTTGTAGCGCGCCTGGCGCAGCACGCGGTGCGGGAACGACAGCTTCGAATGCGCGCCCGCGCCGATGCCGAGATAATCGCCGAACTTCCAGTAGTTCAGGTTGTGGCGCGCGCGGTGGCCCGGCTTCGCATACGCCGAGACCTCGTAGTGCTCATAGCCCGCGGCGGCCGTGCGCTCGGCGATCATGTCCTGGATGTCGGCGCTCTCGTCGTCGCCCGGCAGCTCCGGCGGATACTTCGCGAACACCGTGTTCGGTTCCATCGTCAGGTGGTACAGCGACAAATGCGGCGGCGCAAACGACAGCGCCATGTCGATGTCGGCCTGCGCCTCCACCAGCGTCTGCCCCGGCAGCGCGTACATCAGGTCGAGGTTGAAATTGTCGAAATCGGCCTGGGCGATCCCCACGGCCCGGATGGCTTCCTCGGCGTCGTGGATGCGGCCCAGCGCCTGCAAATGCCGGCTGTTGAAGCTCTGGATGCCGATCGACAGGCGGTTGATCCCGCTGGCGCGGAAGGCCTTGAATTTCTCCGCCTCGAACGTGCCGGGATTCGCTTCCATCGTGATCTCGGCGTCGAGATCGAGCGGCAGCAAGGTGCGGAGGTCCGACATCAGCCGGTCCAGCCCCGCCGCCGAGATCAGGCTCGGCGTGCCGCCGCCGATGAACACTGTGTGGATCTTGCGGCCCCAGATCAGCGGCAGCGATTGTTCCAGGTCGGCGCGCAGCGCGTCCAGGTAAGCCTGTTCGGGAACCGGTTCCTTCGACTCGTGCGAATTGAAGTCGCAATACGGGCATTTGCGCACGCACCACGGCCAGTGGATGTACAGCGCCAGCGGCGGCAGCGCCGTCAGGTTCAGCGCGCCCGGTTGCAGGTATTGCAAGGCTGCCGTCGCCGGGGAGCGCGGTTCGGTGACCGGGCCGACGGGCTTGATCGGAATCATTTCAGTTTCCCGAGCTTGTCGACGAGGGCGCGCAACGCCTGGCCGCGGTGCGAGACGGCGTTCTTTTCTTCCGGCGCCAGCTCGGCGGCCGTGCGGCCGAATTCGGGCAGCAGGAAGTGCGGATCGTAGCCGAAGCCGCCCGCGCCGCGCGGCGTGTCGACGATCTGGCCGCGCCATACGCCGTCCGCGATCACCGGTTGCGGATCGTCGGGGTGGCGCACGTACACGAGCACGCAGTAGTAATACGCCGATTTGTCGGCGTGCGCGGCCAGGTCGGCGATCAGCTTCTCGTTGTTGCGCGCGTCCGACTTCGGCTCGCCCGCGAAGCGCGCGGAATAGACGCCGGGCGCGCCGCCGAGGGCGTTCACGCACACGCCGGAATCGTCGGCGAGGGCCGGCAGGCCGGTGAGGCGCGCCGCGTGGCGGGCCTTCTGCAGCGCGTTCTCGACGAAGGTGCCGAACGGTTCTTCCGCTTCGGGGACGTCGAACTCGCCCTGCGGATGCAGTTCGAAGCCGATCGGGCCCAGCAGCTGGGCGAATTCCTTGAGTTTTCCAGCATTGTTGGAGGCAAGGATGAGGCGTTGGGTCATTGCTGTCTCGGTCTGGACGAAGAACTGCGTATTTTACCGCTCATCCCGCGATACGCGCAGCCGGTCGCGCGCCGCTGGCACCAAGCCTGGCCGCTTCTTATCATCGCGCCACGATAACGATAAAGGAGACTCCCATGTCATTTCGCCAAGCGGCCGACCGCCATCCTCTCGCCGCCGCCATCCTGTGCGCCGGCCTGCAATTCGCAATCACGATCCTGATCCTCAAGGCCGGCAAGGAATTCGCCCCGCCGGCCGCGTGGGGCAAAATCAAGCTGGCCGCATTCGCGTCGACCGTCCTGCTGCCGCTGCTGCTCACGCAGGCGCTCGGCCTGTGGCGCGCCGTCGGCTTCGACCTCGACCGCCTGCGCCCGTCGCCATTCTTCCTCGCCTGCTTCGTGCCGGTGCTGATGTTCGCATCCATGGGCGTGCGCCTGGATGCGCGGCCCGACGTGGGCGCCGAAGTGCTGATGCAGCTCGTGAACGCCTTCGGCGAGGAGCTCCTGTTCCGCGGCGTGATCTTCGCGCTGCTGCTGCGCCTTCCCGTGTGGCAGGCGATCGTCGCGAACGGGCTGCTGTTCGGCTCCATGCACCTGATCCACGGCACGATGGACGGCGACTGGCCGCATGCCGTCGTATGGGCCCTGATGAGCGCCTGCGCCGGCATGATGTTCACGGCCGCGCGCTACCGCACGGGCAGCCTGTGGCTGGTGGTGGTGCTACACATGGTGCTGAACCTGGCCAGCATCTTTTCGAACGTAGAATTCATCGCGGGGCCGGACGTCAACCTGCTCGTGCAGCGCGCGACCAAGGTCGTCGAACTGGCGCTGGCCGCATGGGTCATGCTGCGCGCCGCACGGATTTCAGACCGTCATTCCCGCGCAAGCGGGAATCCATGCTGAGTCACAAAATTCGGTATTTTGGAAGTACCACAGCATGCATGGCGGAAGGGCTTCGGTAGCTCAGCATGGGTCCCCGCCTGCGCGGGGACGACGGCGTGAAATCAAGCCCGCGGGAACACCATGCTCGCCTCGAACCCCGGCTCGAGGCGGCGCAGCGCGAGCGTACCGTCGTGCAGCTGGGTGATGGCGGTGACGATGGACAGGCCCAGGCCGTTGCCCGGCAGGTGGCGGCTCTGGTCCACGCGGTAGAAGCGGCGCGTGAGCTTGTCCATGTCCTCGAGCGGCACGCCCTGGCCATAATCGCGCACGGTCAATGCCGGCGCACCGTCGACGGTGGCCACTTCGACGTCCACCCGGCCGCCGGTGCGGCCGTACTTGATGGCGTTGTCGATCAGGCTGGCCAGCGCGCTGGCCAGCAGGTCGCGGTCGCCGCGGATGGTCGTCGGCGTGCCCGCGAAGCGCAGCGCGACGCCCTGCTCTTCCGCGGCCGCCTCGTACAATTCCGTCATGTCGTGCGCGATGGCGGCCAGGTCGAGTTTTTCGAAGGTGCCCGCGCGCACGCCGGATTCCAGCGCGGCGATCTGCAGCAGCTTGTCGAACAGCGAAATGACGCTGTCGATGTCTTCGATGGCCAGGCGTGCGTCGGCGACGAGCGCGTGCGGATCGGCCGAGGCCTGCAGCGCGCGGTCGAGGCGCGAGCGCACGCGCGACAGCGGCGTGCGCAGGTCGTGCGCGATCGAATTCGATACGTGGCGCACGCCTTCCATCAGCGCTTCGATGCGGTCGAGCATGCGGTTGATGTCGTCGGCCAGGCGCGCGAATTCGTCGTTGCCCATCACGACGATGCGGCTGGACAGCTCGCCCGCCGCGATGCGCGCCGTCGTGCGGCGGATGCGGCCGATGCGCGCTTCCAGGCGCGAGCGGAAGATCTGGGCGCCGAAGAACGCGAGCAGGATCGACACGGCGCCGCTGACGAGCAGCGCGCGCTCGACGACGCTGCGGATGGCGTCGAGTTCGATCAGGTCGCGGCCGACGACGAGCCGGCTGCCGTCGTCCAGCCGCGTCGCGATCAGGCGCACGGAGACGGGCGTGCCGCTCCGTTCCATCTGCCCGAACGCCAGATCGCCGGCAGCCGGCAGCTCGCCGTACCAGCGCCCCAGGTTGCCGGCCAGGAGGTGGCCCTTCACATCGACGAGGCCGACCACCTCGGTGTCGGTGTCGATCAGGTCGTGCAGCTGGGCGTCGATTTCGCGTACGAGACCGGCGCGGCCGTCGCGGACCCACGCATCGGCCAGGTGCGTTTCCACGGCCATGATCTTGTTGTCGATCGAGTGCTCGAACACGCCCACCGTGCCGAAATAGACGATGGCGGACAGGGTCGCCATCGATGCGGCCAGCAGCAGGCCGTAGCCGACCGCCAGCCGGAACGCGATCGAGCCGCGCAGGCCGAACCGGCTGCTAGCGGGCGGACGGGCCATAGGTCGGCGCGGCGCTCAGCACGTAGCCGGCACCGCGCACCGTGTGGATCAGGGCGGGGTTGAAATCCTTGTCGATCTTGCTGCGCAGGCGGCTGATCTGCACGTCGATGACGTTCGTCTGCGGATCGAAATGATATTCCCACACGCCTTCCAGCAGCATCGTGCGGGTGACGATCTGGCCTTCGTGGCGCATGAGGTATTCGAGCAGGCGGAATTCGCGCGGCTGCAGCGTGATCGTCGTGCCCTGGCGCGTGACGCGCATCGTACGCACGTCGAGCTGCAGGTCGGCCACCTGCAGCACGGTGGCTTCGCGCGACCAGCTGTTGCGGCGGCTGAGGTTTTCCACGCGCGCCAGCAGTTCCGACATGACGAACGGCTTGGTCAGATAATCGTCGCTGCCCGCGCGCAGGCCGCGCACGCGCTCGTCGACGCTGTTCAGCGCGGACAGGATCAGCACCGGCGTGCCGTCGCCGCGCGCGCGCATCTGCTCGAGGATGCCCAGGCCGTCGACCTGGCCGGGCAGCATGCGGTCGAGGACGACCACGTCCCAGCGCGTCTCCTGCAGGCGGCGGTTGCCCGCTTCGCCATTCGTTTCCGCCTGCACGGCATAGCCGGCCGCGCGCAATCCGCTACAAAGGTAGTCGCGGGTTTCGGTATCGTCTTCGATCACGAGGCAGTTCGGCATGATTCGGCTCTTGGTGTTAAGTGGACTATAGCGCTGCGGTGCAGTATAGGCGAGTGACGGGGCCTAAAAATTACGATCAGGTAATGTCGACATGTCGTGGCACATTACCAGATCGTAATACCGTATTGATGCGCTGCAACGTAAAATCCGACCGTTTTCATTTCATGGAGTCCCTTTCATGGGCACTTGTTCGAGTGGCAGTTGTTGCCGGCTGAATGCCGGTCTCGCCCCGGCAAGATAACGCAGGTCCTTCCTCCTGCCGTCATCTCGCCCCAGGGCGGATGATGGTATCCACGACACACGAATCACCAAGCGCGAATGAAAGGTATGCCGTTCACCGACGGAGATACCGATGTTTCGTAGTTCCCTGTTATACCCTGGACGAAACGGCCGCCCGTTTCTCGCGACCACCCCGAACCGCTGGGACTGGGCGCTGCTGCCGCTCGTCCTCGTCGTGCTGGCACTGGCCGCGTACGGCGCGATGCAGATGGCGCGCCCGTTCGTGCTGGGCCAACCGACGCCGATCTCGCTCGATCCGGCGGTCCTCCCATACTACCTGCTGCGCACGATCCTGCGCATGTTCAGCGCGTTGGGTGCCGCGCTGCTGTTCACGTTCGCGTTCGCCGTCGTCGCCACGCGCTGGAAGAGCGCGGAAAAGATCATGGTGCCGCTGCTGGACGTGCTGCAGTCGGTGCCGATCCTGGGCTTCCAGGCCATCGCCATCGCGCCGTTCATCGCCCTCTTCCCCGGCAACCTGCTGGGCGTCGAGTGCGCCGCCGTGTTCGCGATCTTCACGTCGCAGGCGTGGAACATGGCGTTCAGCCTGTACCAGTCGATGAAGACGATCCCGCCCGAACTGGCGGAAGCGGCGCGCGTGTTCCGGCTGTCGCCGTGGCAGCGCTTCTGGCGCCTGGAACTGCCGTACGCGCTGCCCGCGCTGCTGTGGAACATGATGATGTCGATGTCCGGCGGCTGGTTCTTCCTCGTCGCCGCCGAGGCGATCTCGGTGGCGGGCCAGGACATCAAGCTGCCGGGCATCGGCGCCTACATCGCCGTCGCCATCGAACAGAAGAACGGCGGCGCCATCGCGTGGGCCATCGCCGCCATGTTCGCCGGCATCCTGCTGTACGACCAGCTGTTCTTCCGTCCCCTGCTCGCGTGGGCGGACAAATTCCGCTTCGAGGAATCGCAGGGAGAATATGCGCAGCAATCGTGGGTGCTGGACTGGGGCCGCCGCAGCGTGTGGATCCGCGCCCTCACCGACCGCATGTGGGCGGCGCTCGCGCGCACGCTCGGCTGGTTCGGCACGCCCGAACCCGTCGACGCGGCGCCGCGCGTTTCCCGCTTCACGCTGTCCGCGCGCGCGATCGACCGCATCGTCCTCGCGCTCGCGCTGCTGGGCGCATGGCGCTTTATCCTGTTCATCCACGCGGAGGTCGGCTGGGGCGAAGCGCTGCGCGTCGTGGGCCTCGGCTGCATCACGCTCGTGCGGGTGATGCTGCTGATCGGCCTCGCGTCGCTCGTGTGGGTACCGGTCGCCGTGTGGATCGGCCTGCGGCCCCGCTACGCGCAGGCCGTGCAGGCGCTCGCGCAATTCCTCGCCGCGTTCCCCGTGAACCTGATGTTCCCGCTCGTCGTGTACGCGCTCGTGCACCTGCGCCTGAATCCGAACATCTGGCTCAGTCCATTGATGGTGTTCGGCACCCAGTGGTACATCCTGTTCAACGTGGTCGCGGGCGCCTCCACGCTGCCGAACGAGCTGCGGCTCGCGGCCGACAATCTCGGCCTGACGGGCTGGCTGAAATGGAAGCGCGTGTACCTGCCGGCCGTGTTCCCGAGCTTCGTGACGGGCGCGATCACCGCGAGCGGCGGCTCGTGGAACGCGAGCATCGTGGCGGAATACGTCACGTGGGGCAAGACGTCGCTCGTGGCCGATGGCCTGGGCAGCTACATCAAGCAGATGACGGACGCCGGCGACTTCCACCGCATCGCCCTCGGCATCGGGGTGATGTGCGTGTTCGTCATGGTATTGAACCGCTTCTTCTGGCGCCGGCTGTACCTGCTGGCCGAAGACCGCAGCCGCTGATAGGGAGTATGAAAATGACCGACAAACTGATCGAACTGCAGGCCGTGAAAAAGGCCTTCCGCAGCGCCGACGGCGCCCCGCGCACCGTGCTGGAAGGCGTCGACTTCACGCTGGCGGACGGCGAGATCGTCGCGCTGCTGGGCAAATCCGGCTCCGGCAAATCCACGCTGCTGCGCATCGTGGCGGGCCTCGTGCCGGCCGACGCGGGCAAGGTCGAATACCGCGGACGTCCCATCCGCGGGCCGCTGTCCGGCGTCGCGATGGTCTTTCAATCGTTCGCGCTGTTCCCCTGGCTGACGGTGCAGCAGAACGTGGAGCTCGGGCTCGAAGCGCAGGGCGTCCCTCCCGCCGCGCGGCGCGAGCGGGCGGACGCGATGCTCGACCTGATCGGCCTCTCCGGCTTCGGCAGCGCGCTGCCGCGCGAGCTGTCGGGCGGCATGCGCCAGCGCGTGGGCATCGCGCGCGCGCTCGTCACGCACCCGGACGTGCTGCTGATGGACGAAGCCTTCTCCGCGCTCGACGTGCTGACGGGGGAGACGCTGCGGGGCGACATCCTCGACCTGTGGGACGGCAAACGGATCCCCACGCGCGGCATCCTGATCGTGTCGCACAACATCGAGGAAGCCGTCATGATGGCGGACCGCATCATCATCCTGTCGAGCGATCCGGGCCGCGTGCGCCACGAGATCCGCATCGACCTGCCGCGCCCGCGCAATGCCGACGCGCCGGAAGTGCGCGCCCTCGTCGACGAGGTCTATGGCCTGATGACGATGCGTCCCGCCGCGGCGCCCGCGACGGCGCGCCCGGCCACCATCGACTACCGCCTGCCGGACACGGACGTGGGCCGCATGGAGAGCGTGCTGGACCTGCTCGCGGGCGCTCCGTACGACGGCCGCGCCGACCTGCCGCAGCTGTCGGAAGACACCGAGCTGCCGGACGAGGAACTGTTCCCGACCTACGAGGCATTGAACCTGCTGGGCCTCGCGCACGTCGAGCGCGGCGACATCGCGCTGACCGGTCTGGGCCTGCGCTATGCCCAGGCCGACCAGGCGCTGCGCCAGACGCTGTTCGGCCAGCAGCTGTTGAAAAACGTGCCGCTGGCCGCGCGCATCCGCCGCCAGCTGGAGGACGAGACAGGCGGCGCGCTGCCGGAAGATCCGTTCATCGACCTGCTGGAAGACGCGCTCGAAGCGGACCAGGCCAAGCGCATGCTGGAAGTGGCGATCGAGTGGGGCCGCTACGGCGAGCTGTATGAGTACGACTATCACACAGGCCGGCTGAAGCTGCCGGGCACCGGGAACGCGAAGGAGTGACATGGAAACCGACACCCTCGACCGCAAGGTCGCGCTGACCGTGGCGCTGCTGGCGTCCTTCATGGGCGTCTGCAAGGTCAAGGACGACAACATCGTGCAGGCGATGCAGCAGGCGCAGGCCGACAAGATCGATCATTGGGCCTTCTACCAGGCCCGCAACCTGCGCCAGGAACAGGCGCATACGACCCTGCTCCAGGTGCGCCTGGCCGCCGCCGGCCGCCCGGCCGGCGAGCAGGCTGGCTACACGGCCGCGATCGCGGATCTGGAAAAGCTGGAACACGACCAGGCGCAGAAGAAGAACGACGTGCTGGCGCAGGCGAAGCAAGACCAGGACACGTACGACGCGCTGAACTACCGCGACGACCAGTTCGACCTGTCCGACGCGGCGCTGGCGCTGGCCCTGTCGCTGCTGGCCGTGACGACGCTGACGCGCCAGCGCTGGCTGTATCTCGCGGCGCTGGTGCCGACGGCGATCGGCGTGTTCTATGGCGTGGCCGGGCTGGCGGGGTTGCCGTTTCACCCGAGCTGGCTGACCGGGCTACTGTCGTAAGCCTCGTACGGTAATACGTCATCCCCGCGAAGGCGGGGATCCAAGTTTGCCCGCGTCGCGGTAACGCATGCAAAATTGGCCCTCCGCCTCCGCGGGGGCGACGGTTCACGCAGTCAGTCCGAGCGCCCGCTTCTGCAGGGTGACCAGCTCGCGGATCCCCTGCTCTGCCAGGTCGAGCAGACGGTTCATCCCCGCCCGGTCGAACGCCTCGCCCTCGGCCGTGCCCTGCACTTCGACGAAGTGCCCGGCCTCCGTCATCACGACGTTCATGTCGGTGTCGCAGCCCGAATCCTCGACGTAGTCCAAGTCCAGCACGGGCACGCCGCCCACGACGCCCACCGAGATCGCGGCGACGAAATGCTTGACCGGCACGGCCGGCACCAGGCCCGCCGTCACGAGCTTCGAGAACGCGTCATAGGCCGCCACCATCGCGCCCGTGATCGACGCGGTACGCGTGCCGCCGTCGGCCTGGATCACGTCGCAATCCAGGTGCAGCGTGCGTTCGCCGAACGCTTCCAGGTCGAACGCGGCGCGCAGCGAGCGGCCGATCAGGCGCTGGATTTCCTGCGTGCGGCCGGACTGCTTGCCGCGCGCCGCCTCGCGGTCCATGCGCGTGTGCGTGGAGCGCGGCAGCATGCCGTATTCCGCGGTCAGCCAGCCCTGCCCTTTGCCCTTCAGGAAGCCCGGCACTTTTTCCTCGATGCTGGCGGTGCAGATCACCTTCGTGTCGCCGCATTCGATCAGCACGGAACCTTCGGCGTGCTTCGTGTACTGGCGGGTGATGCGGATGGCGCGCAGCTGGTCGACGGCACGGCCGCTGGGGCGGAGGGTTTGGGTCATGGATGTCCTTCGTGGTTGATTGTTTCAATTTACTTCAATATTTGCGACGACTTCTCGATGGCATCGCGGATCTCGGCGATGGCCTTCTCGATGTCGTCCTCGTCGAACGGGTCGTCCGGTGCGGGCGCCGCGGCAGGCGCATCGATGCGGCTCGTGACTTCGCCGTCGGGCACCATCTGCGTCGAGACGACGCTCGGGTCGCCCGCGGCGGCCGGCGTCCCTGCGCCCTGCCACTGGATGGCGAGCGCCGTCGTGTTGTCGCCGCGGCTGCCGGCGATGGCGGTGGCCATCGCGATCATCTCCGGCACCGCCTGCGTGATCGGCTGCGCGGACAGGCGGTGCGCGATCTCGGTGTCGGGCAGCATCGACCACAGGCCGTCGGAGCACAGCAGCAGGATGTCGCCCGGCTCCAGGCTGGCCGCGCGCGACAGCTCGACCTTCGGCGGCGTCGACGCGCCCAGGCAGTTGTACAGTTTGTTGCGGTCCGGGTGCGTGGTGCGCTCGCTCGCGTCGGCCTGCCCTTTCGCGATCAGGTACTCGATGTGCGAATGGTCGAGCGTGCGCCCGAGGACCTGGCCACGGCGCAGCCAGTACAGGCGCGAATCGCCGCAATGGGCCCAGACGGCGCTGTTGTGCTGCACGAGGCAGGCGACGATCGTCGTGCGCGGGCTGTCCGGCATCGCCTTCTCGCGCGTGTAGCGCAGGATGTCCTCGTGCGCCTGCTGCAAGGCCTCCTGCAGGAAGCGCTCGGGCTTGCGCACGTACGGCGTCGCCTGCGCCTTGAAGCGCGTGGCGATGCTTTGCAGGGCGATCGTGGCCGCGACCTCGCCGCGCAAATGGCCGCCCATGCCGTCCGCCAGCACGAGCAGCAGCGCGTCGCGCGTGTACAGATAGCCCATGCGGTCCTGGTTGAGTTTGCGGCCGCCGATGTGGCTTTGCTGGTAGACGGAAAATTGCATGGTTTATCCTCAGGCGCGTCCGCGGCCGAAGCCGATGCGTTCGACGAGGCCGCGCCAGCCGGAGGCCGGCGCCGCATCGTCGGTCTCGGGCGGCAGCGCCGCCGGCGTCGCAGGAAGGCCCGCCTGCAGCACCTTCTGCACGGCGAACACGCTCTGCGGCCGCGCCAGCGGATCGAGCGCGAGGCACGCCTTCACCATCGCCACGAGGCCCGGCGTGTACGCGCCATCCAGCATCGCGATCTGCCCGCCCATCGTGTCGGCCGCGCGGCGCTGGTCGGCCGGCTGCGGCGGCGCGCCCGCCATGCACGCGAACATGGCGGCGCCGATGCTGTAGATGTCCGTCCACGGCCCCAGCGCGCTGCCTTTCGCGTACAGCTCGGGCGCCGCGAAGCCGGGCGTGTACATGGGCGCCAGCGTGGGCGCGTCGGTGTGGATGGTCTGGCGCGCGGCGCCGAAGTCGAGCAGCATGGGCGAGCCGTCCGTGCGCAGGTAGATGTTGGCCGGCTTGAGGTCCAGGTGCAACAGCTTGTTCGCGTGGACGTCGCGCAGGCCCGCGCAGACGCCGTTGAACACCTGGCGGATGAACGGTTCGCCGGCGCGGCTGCCTTTCGCATGGATGCGCGCGGCGACTTCCTGCAGCGAGTGGCCCGATTCGTAGGCCATCACCATATAGACCGTGTCGTTGGCGCGGAAAAAATTTAACACCCGCACGACGTTCGGATGGACGATGCGCGCCAATGCCCTTCCCTCTTCGAAAAAGCATTTCAGGCCGATGCGGAAAACGGGCAGGTTCGCCTTCGGGATCGTGGGCGCCAGCTCACCGGGGGCCCGCAGCGCCAGGGCGCTGGGCAGGTATTCCTTGATCGCCACGGCGTTGCCGTCGGCATCATATGCAAGATAAACAATACTGAACCCGCCGGACGCAATTTTCTTTACAATGCGATATCCGCCAATTTCCAGCCCATCGGGCAGGGGAGCATTATTCTGGGCAGCCATTTGGGAAAGTATTCCTTGCTAAACACGGCGATTGTGTGGATAAATCACCGCTTTGTAAAGAATAAGGGAATCTCGCAAAACCACAGCGCGCGGCGCCACCCGCACCGCGCTGCGGCCGGCGAAGCAGATTCCGGAAATCGGGGACTCCATTGAGCATTTCTAGCATGACAGGTTATGCGGTCGCCACAAGCGAAGGCGCTGCCGGCACCCTGACGATCGAGATCAAGAGCGTCAACTCGCGCTTTCTCGACCTCCAGTTCCGCATCAACGACGAGCTGCGCGCGCTGGAGCCGGACCTGCGCTCCGCCATCATGGCGGCCATCACGCGCGGCAAGGTCGAGGTGCGGCTGTCGTTCGGCCGCAAGGCCACGACCGGCTCCCAGGTCCTGAACCAGACGCTGCTGGCCGACCTCGCGCGGCTGCAGACCGAGGTCACGCGCCACTTCGTGTCCGCCCCGCTGATGACGGTGGCGGAACTGCTGCGCTGGCCGGGCGTGATCGAGGAAGCGCAGATCGGCCAGGAATCGCTGCAGGCCGACGTCGCCGCCCTCGCCGCGAAGACGATCGCCGCCTTCGTCGACAGCCGCAAGCGCGAAGGCGCGGCGCTGGAAGCGATGCTGGTCGCGCGCATCGAGGCGATGGAAGCCATCGTCAAACGCATCACCCCGTTGATCCCGCAGGTCATCGCCCAGTTCCAGCAAAAAGCGATCGAGCGCATGCAGGACGCGCTGGGCCTGGCCGGCCACGGCAACCCGCAAGTGCTCACGCGCCAGGAAGTCTTCGAACGGATTCGCCAGGAAGTCACGTTGTACGGCATCCGCATCGACGTCTCGGAAGAACTGTCGCGCCTGACGGCCCACCTGAACGAGACCCGCCACATCCTCAAGAAGGGCGGCCAGGTCGGCAAGCGCCTCGACTTCATGATGCAGGAACTGAACCGCGAAGCGAATACGCTGGGCGCCAAGGCTTCCGTCAAGGAGCTGGCCGATGCGTCGATGGAGCTCAAGCTGCTCATTGAGCAGATGCGGGAACAGGTTCAGAATCTCGAATAATCGAGGGTCAGAGCCCGGTTTTCACGGGTGGGCTCTGACCCCGACTGACTATAGGTCTTCGAACGCGTGCCCGGGGGAACCCGGCCACGCGTTCTATGCATTACCATCGAATTAACACGTAACAAAGGAACCCACCATGCTCACCAACGCTTTCTCCGGCAGCCTGTTCGTCGTCGCCGCCCCGTCCGGCGCCGGCAAGTCGACCCTGGTCAATGCGCTGCTGGCTCAGGAACCGGGCATCAAGCTGTCGATCTCGACGACGACGCGCCCGCCGCGTCCGGGGGAAGAGGACGGCCGCGAATACCACTTCACCACCGCCGAGGATTTCGTCGCCCGCGCCGACCGCGGCGAATTCCTGGAATGGGCCGAGGTGCATGGCAATTACTACGGCACGAGCCGCCTGACGGTGGAACAGGAAATGAAGACGGGCATCGACATCCTGCTGGAAATCGACTGGCAGGGCGCGCGCCAGGTGAAGAAGCAGTTTCCGGACGCGGCCGGCATCTTCATCCTGCCGCCGTCGATCGCGGCGCTGGAAGAGCGCCTGCACAAGCGCGGGACGGACGAGCCGCACATCATCACGCGCCGCCTGCTGGCTGCGGGGGGCGAGATCGCTCACGCTCCCGAGTTCGAGTATGCTATCATCAACGAAGAGTTCAACGTCGCCCTGTCCGAGCTGCAGGCGATTGTCAAAGCGACACGTTCGCGCTTCGCCCAACAGGCAGCCCGCAACGCCTCGCTCTTTGCCCAGTTGGGAATCCATTCTTCTTGATTTTCGGGGTCAGAGCCCGGTTTTCGTGATTTTCGGGGTCAGAGCCCGGTTTTCGCGCTTGGGCTCTGACCCCGACTGACTAGACAGAACATTCGCATATTGCCTGCCGCATCGAAGTCGCTTTGAACCTGCCCGAATCGTTACCTGATCATTAGGAGCACCACATGGCCCGCATCACCATTGAAGATTGCCTGAAAAACGTCCCGAACCGTTTCCAGCTGACCCTGGCCGCGACTTATCGCGCACGCCAGCTGCTGCAAGGCCACACCCCGAAAGTCGAAGCCAAGGACAAGCCGACCGTCGTCGCGCTGCGCGAAATCGCCGCCGGCAAGGTTGGTCTGGAAATGCTGAAAAAAGTCCCGATGTAAGTCGGGCGGTGCCTGAGCCTATGTGGTCCATGAGTCAGTCCGTGATTCTGTTATGCTGTTTCCATACTGCGGCTGATTGTCATAACGTATGAGCTTATCGTCACCGGACTCCCTCCACTCGGGCACCAACAACAAGGCGAGCCGGCCCGGCCGGCCCGCCAACAAACCGCAGGAAGCCGAACCGGCGCCCGCTCCCGGCGTCGCGTCGATCACGCACCTCGCCGGCAAGCTCGCCGAATACCTCACCCCCGTCGAACTCAAGCGCGTCAAGGAAGCCTACCGCTTCTCGGACGAGATGCACCTCGGCCAGGTCCGCAAGTCGGGCGAGCCGTACATCTCGCACCCGATCGCCGTGGCCGAGATCTGCGCCGACTGGAAGCTGGACGCCCAGGCGATCATGGCCGCGCTGCTGCACGACGTGATCGAGGACCAGGACGTCAAGAAAGAGGAACTGCTGGAGCGCTTCGGCCCGCAGGTCGCCGACCTCGTCGACGGCCTGTCGAAGCTGGAAAAGATCGAGTTCCAGAGCGTCGTCGAAGCGCAGGCCGAAAACTTCCGCAAGATGTTGCTGGCGATGGCGTCGGACGTACGCGTCATCCTGATCAAGCTCGCCGACCGCCTGCACAACATGCGGACGCTGGGCGTGATGGCGCCGGCCAAGAAACGCCGCATCGCGGGCGAGACGATGGAAGTCTACGTCCCGATCGCGCACCGTCTCGGCCTGAACGACATCTACCGCGAACTGCAGGATCTTTCGTTCTCGCACCTGTACCCGCTGCGCTACCGCACGCTGTCGAAGGCGATCAAGGCCGCGCGCGGCAACCGCCGCGAAGTGGTCAAGAAGATCCTCGACGCCGTCAAGAACCAGCTGTCCGCCGCCGGCTTGCCGGCCGAAGTCTACGGCCGCGAAAAGACCCTGTTCGGCATCTATAAAAAGATGCGCAACAAGCACCTGTCGTTCTCGCAGGTGCTGGACGTGTACGGCTTCCGCGTCGTCGTCGACACGGTCCCGAACTGCTACGTGGCGCTCGGCTCCCTGCATGCGCTGTACAAGCCCATGCCCGGCAAGTTCAAGGACTACATCGCGATCCGCAAGATCAACGGCTACCAGTCGCTGCACACCACCCTGATCGGCCCGTACGGCACCCCGGTCGAATTCCAGATCCGCACCCAGGAAATGCACCGCACGGCGGAATCCGGCGTGGCCGCGCACTGGCTGTACAAGACGGGCGACCAGAACATGACGGACCTGCAGCAGCGCACGCACGCGTGGCTGCAGTCGCTGCTCGACATCCAGCAGCAGACCGGCGACTCCGCCGAATTCCTCGAGCACGTGAAGGTCGACCTGTTCCCGGACTCGGTCTACGTGTTCACGCCGAAGTCGAAGATTATCGCCTTGCCGCGCGGCGCGACGCCGCTGGACTTCGCCTACAGCATCCACACCGGCATCGGCGACCACACCGTGGGCGTGAAGATCAACCACGAACCCGCATCGCTGCGCACGGAACTGCACAACGGCGACATCGTCGAGATCGAGACCGATCCCGACTCGCGCCCGAGCCCGACGTGGCTGAGCTTTGTCCGCACGGGCAAGGCGCGTTCGGCGATCCGCCATCACCTGCGCACCATCAACCTGAACGAATCCGTCGAACTGGGCCAGGAACTGCTGGGCCAGGCGCTGGGCCAGCTGGGCATCAAGACCGAACTTCTGCCTTCGATGATCGAACGCCTGCTGGCGGAGTCGTCGGCCAAGTCGATGGACGAGGTCTACGCCGACATCGGCATCGGCAAGCGCATGCCCGCACTCGTGGCGCGCCACATCGTGAGCCTGCTGGGCGGCGACGTCGCGTCCGTCCCCGCGCAACCGAGCCATGGCGCCGAGCTGGATCCGGTGACGATCTACGGCAGCGAAGGCGTGGCCGTGCAGCTGGCACCGTGCTGCCAGCCGATCCCGGGCGACCACATCATCGGCCAGCTGCGCCGCGACCAGGGCCTCGTCGTGCACACGGCCGACTGCTCGCAGGCGAACCGCCTGCGCCTGAAGGAACCGGACCGCTGGATCCCGGTCCAGTGGGGCAGCGAACTGAACCGCCGTTTCGACTGCCGCATCCGCCTGCTGATCAACAACGAAAAGGGCATCCTGGCCCGCGTCGCCGCCGAGATCGGCGAGTCCGACGCCAACATCACGTATGTCGGCATGGACGAGGACGACGAACACATGCTGACCCAGCTGCGCTTCACGATCCAGGTCAAGGATCGCGTGCACCTGGCGCACCTGATCCGCAACCTGCGCCGCGTGGCCGGCGTCAACCGCGTGGAGCGCGAGCGGGCGTAACTACAGGGGCAGCGTACACCGGAACCCGACGTACGCCCGCTCCGCCTGCGGCCGCTCGTCGACGACGGTAAAGATCCCCGCGCCTTCCTGCGACGACCAGCTGCCGCCGCGCGCCAGCGCCCTGCCCCACCAGCTGCGGCCCGCCCGCGGCCACCAGCCCATCCCCTGCTGCATCGGCGCGCCGGGCGCGGTCGCCAGGGTGGGCGAGCCTGCCAGGAACGTGCGCGCGACGATGCCTTCCGCGTTGCCCTGCACGTCGTCGAACACCCAGCTGAACGCGTTGCCGGCCGCATCAATGATGCGCTCCCCGTTCGACAGCACGAACCAGCGCCGCTCGAGCGGATCGGGCGATGCCATGCAAGCCGCCTGGGGGCCGTGGCGGCGGCCCAGGTGCAATCCCTGGAACAGCCGGCCGTCGCCGACGGCGCCGCCCGTCCAGTTGACGGCCTGGCCGGCGATATCGTGGGCGATGGCCAGCGCCTGCCGTTCCGTCAGCAATTCGAAGCCGGCGAGCGCACAGGCCAGGCGCGCCGCGTGGTAGCCGATCCGCACCCAAGGCGGCAGCGCCTCGCTCAGCACCACCTGTCCATCCGGTCCGCACGCCGCCAGCCAGCGCGCCACGGCGAAAGCCGGGACCTCGACGCCGCCGGGCAGCGTGGTGGCCGGCACGGCGATAAAGCCTGGCGGCAGCGCTTGTGCCAGCGCCACGGCCGCCATATCCACATCGAGGTTGCCCATGCGCCGCTACTCAGAACATCTGGTAGACATAGGGCGACAGCTCCGCCTGCGGCCGCGCCGCCACGTACAGCGCGTGCAGGGCCCGCGCGGCCTCGGCCACCTGCGGCGCGTGCGCGGCGAGCTCGGGGTGCCCGTGCGCGCGCCAGTGCGCCGCGAGGCGCGCACCGAATCCATCGGCGTCCAGGCATGACGGCGCGAGGAAATCGTCGAGGTCCATCGTCGTGTGCGTGCGCTGCGTGTAATAGCTGGCGAGGCGCGGATTCGGGCCCAGCGGGAACGGTGCCTGGCCGGGCGCGCAGTGGGCGGTCAAGGCATCGAACAGCGGGGCCGCAAGGGTACGCAACCCCGCTCGCAGTGCTTTGTCATCAATCGAGCTCATAGGTCTTCCTCCAGTCTTCGTCGTCCGGCAACGGCGGCTGCTCGCGGCGCCACAGCACGACGTCTTCCAGCACCAGCATGTCCATCTCCGTGCGCATGAAGCAGCGGTAGGCATCCTGCGGACTGCAGACGATCGGCTCGCCGCGCACGTTGAACGACGTGTTCACGAGCAGCGGACAGCCCGTCAGCCGTTCGAACGCTTCGATCAGCGCACGGAATTCCGGATGACTGTCCTCGTCGACGGTCTGGATGCGGGCCGAGTAATCGACGTGCGTGACGGCCGGGACGTCGCTGCGCGGCTGGTTGATGACCGCCATCATGTCGTCGTCGCCCGCCTCGAATGCCTGCATCTCCATCGGCCGGCGGCGCGTCGCGTTCACCGGCGCCACCATCAGCATGTACGGACTGTCGCCGTCGAAGTCGAAGTACTCGGCGCAGCGCTCGCGCAGCACGGCCGGGGCGAACGGGCGGAACGATTCGCGGAACTTGATTTTCAGGTTCATCGTCGCCTGCGTGCGCGGGTTGCGCGGGTCGCCGAGGATCGAGCGGGCACCCAGCGCGCGCGGCCCGAATTCCATCCGCCCCGACAGCCAGCCGACGATCCTGCCTGCCGCCAGCGCCTCCGCGACGAGGGCCAGGCGCTCCGCACGGTTCTCGATGCGCCGGTACGGATAGCCCTTGCGGTCGAGGAAGGCGAGGATTTCCTCGCTCGAATAGCGGGGCCCGAGGTAGCTGCCGCGCTGGGCGTCGCCCGCTCGGTCCGTGCGCCGGCGCGGGGCCTCGAACGCCATGTGGTGCGCCAGCAGGGCCGCGCCGAGCGCGCCGCCCGCATCGCCCGCGGCCGGCTGGATCCAGATGTCGTCGAAGATGCCGGCCGCGGCCAGCTTGCCGTTGGCGACGCAGTTCAGCGCGACGCCGCCCGCCAGCACGAGGTTGCGCTCCCCGCCCAGGCGGCGCAGATGGCGCGCCGTCCTGAGCACGATCTCCTCGGTCACCTGCTGGATGCTGGCGGCGAGGTCCATCTCGCGCCGCGTGATCGGCGACTCGGGCTGGCGCGCCGGGCCGTCGAACAGGTCGGCGAAGCGAGGACCGGGCATCGCCATGCCGTCCAGCCAGCCGAAGCAAGCCATATCGAGCCGGTACGAGCCGTCGGTCCGGACGTCGATCAGGTGTTCGCGGATCCGGCCGGCGTAGCGCGGCCGGCCGTAAGGTGCCAGCCCCATCAGCTTGTACTCGCCGGAATTGACCTTGAAGCCGCAGAAGCTCGTGAACGCGCTGTACAGCAGTCCCAGCGAATGCGGGTAGTCGATCTCGGCGAACAGTTCCAGTTTGCGGCCGTGGCCCATGCCGAGGGTGGTCGTGGCCCATTCGCCGACGCCGTCGATCGTGAGCACGGCGGCGCTGTCGAACGGCGACGGATAGAAGGCACTGGCGGCGTGTGCCATGTGGTGCTCGGCGAACAGCACGCGGCCGGCGCGCCCGAGCGTGCCGAGCGTCTGGCGCACGTGCTCGTTCACCCAGATCTTGTCGCCCAATACCGCGCCCGCGGCCTGGACGAACAGGTCGCGCGCGCCCGCGGCATCGCCGTGCCGGGCGCCGGCGCAGGCGTTCTGCACGACGCGGTCGAACGTCAGCAGCGGATTGTCGTAGAAGACGATCGCATCGAGGTCGGCCGCATCGACGAAGCCTTCTTCGAGACAGTAATTGATGGCGTTGACGGGAAACGACGGGTCGTGCTTGCGGCGCGTGAAACGCTCTTCCTGCGCGGCCGCGACGATCTCGCCGTCGTGCACCAGCGCCGCCGCCGCGTCATGGTAATAGCCGGCGATGCCCAGGACGGTCTTGCCCATGTCGCCTCCTCAGCTGGCGCGGGCCAGGCCTGCGCCCAGCATGTCCGCGATGACGGGCTGGAGCGAACGCGCGAGCGCGTCGTGGCCGGCCGGCGTGAAATGGATGTCCTTGTCCCAGCGCAGCCGGCGCCGCGTGGCGGGCGCGATGCGCAGCAGGTCGGGCAGCGGGTCGTGCAGGCGGCAGCCGAGGTCGGCGGCCAGTTCCGCGAAGCGGGCCTGGTAAGGCGCGGCATCGCACGTCTCGTCGAGATGCTGCGGCAACGGCAGCGGCATCAGGAGCACGGGCCGGTCGAGCGCCCGGATCCACTGCGTCAGGATCGCGCGCATCAGGCGCCAGGCCGGGCTGGCGGGCGAGTCGTAGTGCGGCAGCGGCTGGTATTGCGTGAGGTGCTGGACCATGTCGCGCATGCCCAGCTTCGTGACCATCTTGCGCAGCACGAGGAAGCGTCCTCCGTGGTCCACGGCGGCGGCCTGCGCGGCGTCCAGCTCGTGTTCCTCGTACGGTTCGCGCCGCGGCGGCACCTGGCACAGCTGCAACGTGCCGTTCTCGATCCGGAAATACGGCTTGGCATACAGGCGCTCGACGCCGTGCTCGTCGTGGTGCGGGCGGAATTGTGCGGCGACGCGCCGGATGTTTTCGACGAAGACGGCGATCACGACGAGGTCGTGCTCGATGTCGCGGGCGAATTCGCGCCAGATGAGGTATTGCTGGTCGGTCCCCGTCGACGACAGGCCGAAGTTGTAGACCTCGACGGGCGGCGTGCCGGCGTCGGGCAGCCGCGCTTCCAGCAGCTCGGTATAGCGCTGGCGGTTGGGCACGGCATCGCCCGCCGTGAACGAATCGCCGAACACGAGGACCCGCCGGTGCCCGGGCGTACGTGCCCGCGCGAACGGCCGGTCGGCACGGAATCCCTGTTCGTTGACCTGGATGAGATATCCGCCGCCTTCATGCGGGATCCGCACCCGCAGACGGGGAATGTAGCGATAGCCGACGACAGGGTGATATTCGTAAAGTTGCCTCATCATTTCCTCTTTTTCTTTTCCGGTCGAAATAATGATGCGTTATTTAAATATGAGGATTTTTATGCAACCTCAACTTTCCGGATTCTATGCATTTATTTTCTATCGACATATTAATTCCTGGGAATTGTTTAACCGCGGAAACCAAATACACACTATTGGCGTGGCACAAACCGGAACAGGAGGCGATCCCGCATATTCACTCGACCGAACCATCGTACAAAGGCGTAAAAAAGACGTTTCGATTTGAAAAATTATTATTGGAAACGGAAATGAGCATACGGCCACCGATCGCTGAACACAGTGCGTTATTGATCCGATACCTGGTGGTTTTTCTGATCGGCTATTTTTTATTGACCGTTCACGCCGGCGCGGATATCCATAAAAAAGTGGACGCGGCCGATCCCGTACCGCAAATTGAACCCGGAAAGGCCAAATTGGTCGATCTGGCATCGCTGCCGCCGCCATTACGGCGCGCGGTCGACGACGAAATGAGGCGCCTGCGCGCGGGCGACGGCGTACTTTACGGCGACATGACGTCCGAGGAAGCGCATGACCTGGAAAGCGCCGACGGGCGCGCGTTGCCGCCGGAGGGCGCGCTGGATCGCTTCATTGCGCATGCGACAGTGCCGCCTGCGGATGTCGCGGCCAGCGATCTCGCCGGCTACACGCTGGCGGGCGTGGTGCCCGAGGGACCGGGCCAGGACGGCCCGTGGAGCAGCGTGAAGCGCGTGTACCGGCGTCCCGACGGTGTGCTCGTCATGCTGCACGAGTGGGCCTACGTGGCCGAAGGCGGCGGCGTCCTCGGCGTGCGCGAGCTGATGAATGCCTCCGTGCGGCACGGCACTACCCGCTGTCCGGCCCAGTTCGCGATCCGGCGCGCGCCGACGGGCCAGGTCGTTTCCGAGCTGCGCTGGTTCACGGACGCCAAGGTCTTCACGCTGAGCGTGGCACAGGACGTGCTCGCCGACGGCGGCAAGGATCACGGCAAGGCGTGGATGCTGCGGCTGGCCGAAGCCATCGAATGAGCGTCCAGTCCGCTCAGGCGGTGCCGGCGCGTGCCGGCGGCGGTTCCGCCGGAGTTGCAGGCGGCCATGCCGGATGCGCAAGACCGGTACGCGGATCGCCGCGCAGTCCGAGTATCCGGTCGAAGGCCGCGCACGCGCCGGCGCAGGCGTCCGCGATCTCGGCCGGCGTGCGCACGCTGGCACGCAATGCCTGCATGAAGACGCGCCAGCGGGGGCCGGGGCCGGCGTCGTCGCCCTTCAGGTAGCGCAGCCCGTGCGGCGCCAGGCGTTCGCGCAGGCGTTCGTACAACACGGCACCGCCCAGTTGCGAGCCTTCGATGACGTAGTGCACGCCCCAGCGGTAGGCGAGGCTGGCCGTTGCCGGCCAGGCGGCGGCGGCATCCGTGCCGGTGCCGGCGGGCGTGGTCGACAACGCATGCCCCGCCTCGGCGAGATCGGCGTCGATCCGGGCCAGCCGTGTTGCGTGTTCGAATGGCGGGCCATCCGCGAATCCGGCCAGCCAGGCGTGCAGGGGCGCGAGCCAGGTCCGCAGCAGGGCCAGGTGGGCGGTGTAGTCGTGCAGGGAGGCGTCGGGCGCCCCAATCGGCAGGCCGGCGTCGAGCGCCGCGTGGCGGGTGGCGGTGGCCGCGCGCAGGGCGCTCAGCGGATCGGCTTCGGACGCAACGTCGGTGGAACGGTTCATGGGATGCGGGAAGCAGAAACCGCCATCTTATCAGCCACGGCACCGTCGCGCCGCGCGCCCCGCGCCACCAGCCGGATCAGTCCGCGACGGGCTCCGGATACTCGACGCTCAGGATTTCCAGTTCGTCATTGCCTTGCGGCGTATGCAATGTGACGACGTCGCCTTCGCGCGCCTTCGTCAGCGCGCGCGCCACTGGCGAGACCCAGCTGATCTTGCCTTTCAGCGGGTCCAGTTCGTCGATGCCGACGATGGTGACCGCATGCTCCTCGCCCGCCTTGTTGACGTAGGTGACGGTGGCGCCGAAGAACACCTGGTCGTTGCCGTAGTGGACGGACGGATCCACGACGAAGGCGGAATCCAGGCGCTTGGTGAGGAAGCGGATGCGCCGGTCGATTTCGCGCAGGCGGCGCTTGCCGTAGATGTAGTCGCCGTTTTCCGAGCGGTCGCCATTGGACGCGGCCCAGTGCACGACGCGCACGACTTCCGGACGGTCGACGTCGATCAGCTGCAGCAGCTCGTCCTTGATGGCCTTGTGGCCGGCCGGGGTGATGTAGTTCTTGGACCCGGCGGGTATCGCCTGGGCGAGCGCCAGCGCTTCGTCATCGTCGTCGTTATCGGACTCTTTTACAAATGCCTTGTTCATGCGTCTATTGTAGCGCCTTCGACAACACGCGCGCGCCCCTGTGCCGTTCGCGTTTTCCCGTATCATGAGGCCATGACACGAGCCCTTCCACGCAGCCGGATGTTCGCGCCGCTGGTGTACCTGGCGGCCGTGGTGTTGCTCGTCGAGGAATGGTGCTGGGATCTCGGCATGCGCCTCGCGCGGGCGCTCGCGCGCTGGCCCGCGCTGGCGGCGCTGGAAGCCCGCGTGCGCACCCTGCCGCCGTATGCCGCGCTATGCGCCTTCGTGCTGCCCGGCCTGGTGCTGTTTCCGGTCAAGCTGCTGGCCCTGCTCGCCATCGCCCATGGCCACGCGTTGTCCGGCATCGCGACCATCGTGGTGGCGAAGGTGGGCGGCGCGGCCGTCGTGGCGCGGATCTATGTGCTGACCTTGCCGACCTTGCTGGCGGTCGGCTGGTTCGCACGTTGCCACGACTGGTTCATGGGCGCCAAGACCCGTTGCCTCGACTACTGGCGCACGAGCCACGCCTGCCACCTGGCCAGCCGGGCGGCGCGCGGCCTGCGGCTCGGCTACCGGCGCCTGCTGCGCCGGCTGCGCGCAAGGCCGGCCGACGCGAGCGGCCGCCATGCCAGCCGCCTCGTGCGGGTGCTGCGCCGGTTCGTGGTCCAATGGCGCGCGCGCCGGCGCCAACCGACAGACCGATGACATGACCATGAGCCCGGATACCTTGACCCATGCCCCCATCCTCGCGCCCGCAATGCAGGCGTCCACCACGGAAATCTATCTGTTCGACGCCGACACGCTGCGCCTCGTCGACGTCAACCAGGCCGCGCGCCGCAACCTCGGCCATGAGCTCAAGGCCTTGTGCGGCATGACGCCGCTCGACCTGGCGCCCCAGCTCGACCGCGCCGAACTCGTTGCCCTCATCGGCTCGCTGGGCCAGGAGATCGGCGACCAGGTCAGCCTGCGCACACGCCATCGCCGCGCCGACGGGACCACGTATCCGATCAGGCTGTGCTTCCTGCGCATCGTGCGCGACGGCCGGTCGCTGATCCTCGCGATCGGCGACGACCTGTCGCTGGAACTGGCGGCCGGCATGGTGCTCGAGCAATACCAGGCGCGCTTCAATGCCGTCGTCAACCACACGCCCGGGCTCGTCTACCAGTTCGTGCTGCATGCGGACGGCACGATGGCCTACCCGTATTTGAGCGAGGGGTGCACGGCGCTGCTGGGCCTGTCGGTGTCGGAACTGCAACAGGATCCCGAGCGCTTCCTGCGCCTGATCCTGCCGGAGGACCGCAAGGGTTACCAGGACGCGATGGAGGCGTCGAAGACGGCGCTGGCCGCGTGGAACTGGGAAGGCCGCATCTGCGTGGAGGCGTGGAACGACGTCAAATGGATCAGCCTGCGCGCGACGCCGCTGCCGCTGATTGGAGGCGGTGTCCAGTGGGACGGCATCATGACGAACGTCACCGCGAGCAAGCTGGAGCAGGAAGAAACCCGGCGGTCGCGCGCGCGGCTGGCCGAGCTGACGGACCACATCCAGCAGGTCAAGGAACAGGAACGGGCCCGCATCGCGCGTGAGATCCACGACGACCTGGGCGGCAATCTCACGGCGATCAAGATGGCGCTGTCCATGCTCGCCGCGCGCCTGCCGGACGATCCGGCCCTGCGCGACAAGGCGGATTACCTGGACGACCTCGTCGACCGCACGATCGAGGCCGTGCACCGCATCTCGCTGGACCTGCGTCCCAGCACGCTCGACCTGGGCCTCGTCGCCGCGCTCGAATGGCAGGCGCGCGAATTCGAAAAGCAGATGGGCATCGCCTGCGTGTTCCGCAGCGCCGACAAGGAAATCGACCTCGATCCAGACCAGGCGGCCGCGCTGTTCCGCATCTTCCAGGAAGCGCTGACGAATATCGCGAAACACGCGGGCGCCACGCGCGTGACGGTCAGCCTGCGCCGCCAGCGCCAGCACCTGACGCTCGGCATCTGCGATAATGGCCGCGGCATCACGCCTGCCGACCGTCTCAAGCCCCAGTCGTTCGGCCTGCGCGGCATGAGCGAGCGCGCCCGGGCGCTGGGCGGCACGCTCACCCTGTCGCAGGCCCCTGGAGGCGGCACGATGGTCGTCGTCAAGATCAGGCTGGCCGCCCCCGCGGCCGGACGCAGCGAAACCACCCGAGCATGACAGAAAAAGCCAGCATCCGCGTTTTTATTGCAGACGACCACGCCATCGTGCGCGAAGGCCTGAAACAAATCCTCGCCGAACAGCGTGACATCGTTGTCGCGGGCGAAGCCGAGACCGGCCTCGACGCCGTCAAGCTGTTCCGCAAATCGCGCTGCAACGTGGTGCTGCTCGACATCTCCCTGCCCGACCGCAACGGCATCGAAGTGCTCAAGCAGATCAAGAGCGAACAGCCGGACCTGGCCGTGCTGATGCTGTCCATGCACCGCGAAGACCAGTACGCGATCCGCTCGCTGAAGGCGGGCGCGGCCGGGTATCTGACCAAGCAGAGCGCGCCGAAGGAACTCGTCAACGCGATCCGCCAGGTGGCGGGCGGCCAGCGCTACGTCAGCGCCCTGCTGGCCCAGGTGCTGGCGGCCCAGCTGGGCGAGAACCACGAAGCGCCCGTGCACGAAGCGCTGTCCGACCGCGAATACCAGACCCTCACCATGATCGCCTCCGGCAAGACCGTCAGCGAGATCGCGCGCGAACTCTCGCTGTCGGTGAAGACGGTCAGCGAGTACCGCTCGCGCCTGCTGGCAAAGATGAAACTCAAGACCAGTGCCGAACTGACCCACTACGCCATCCGCAACCAGCTCATTGACTGAATTGTGCTTTGTCAATACAGTCGGTGAGAAAGAGTGGTAATTCCGCGTCTGATCTGCGATTTGATTTTTTGGCAGCGGCTTACCATGGCGACAATAAGAATTCCATATTGCAACGTCCAAAATGTCCAGTCCACCACGCCCGCCGGGGGTTCCCGGCCTGAACCCTGCGGAAATCGCACGCGAAGCGTTCCGCCGGCTCGCCACGCGGCGCATCGCGCCGACGCCGGACGCCTATCGCGAGATCTATAACGAGATCGCCGGCGTCGACGTCCTGCCGCCTCCAGCCCCTCCCGCAGACCCGGGCGCGGAAAACGTGCTGTCCGGCTTCGCGCACAAGCTGGCCGACACGCCCGGCGAACTGGCCGAGTTCGGCGCCCGCTTCAACCGCGCCGTCAAGCAGCGCGACTGGGACGGCTACGCACGCACGCTGTCTCAGCTGGCCGAGAAACACCTGCGCCGCCACACGCACCCCGCGATGTCGCTGGGCGTGGAGAACGGCGAAGCGAAGCTGCTGCGCGACCTGCTCAGCCGCACGCTGACGTTCGCCGTCGCGTCGCTGCTGGCGGGCACCCCGAACCTGTCGGGCGAAGCGGAATCGCTGGGCGCCGCCGTCAAGGTCGCGCACAGCGAGGAAGCGCTGCAGGAAATCGCGGGGCGCCTGAAGGACCTGTGCTACCAGATCGAACTCAAGAGCGGCGACACGGCCGAACAGCAGGAACTGCTGCTGCGCCTCTTTAAACTGCTGCTGGAAAACGTATCCGAACTGCTGGACGACGACAGCTGGATGCGCGGCCAGATCGCCGCCGTGCAGGACCTGATCGCCGGTCCGCTCGACCATCGCGCGCTGGAAGACGCCACGCGCAGCCTGAAGGACGTCATCTTCAAGCAGGGCCAGCTGAAACACGGCATCGCGGACGTCAAGGCGACCGTCAAGAACATGATGATGACGTTCATCGACCGCCTCGGTTCCGTGGCGGCGTCGACGGGCGATTTCCACGAAAAGATCGGCGGCTTTTCCGAGCGCATCCGCGGTGCCGGCAATATCGAGGAACTCAACGTGGTGCTGGAAGAAGTGCTGCGCGAAACGAAGATCGTGCAGGCCGAGGCGATGGCCTCGCGCGACCGCATGCTGGCCGCGCACCAGGAGGTGCAGGAAGCGGAGGCGCGCATCAAGGATCTGGAAGCGAAGCTGCAGCACATGAGCGAACTGGTGCGCGAGGACCAGTTGACGGGCAGCCTCAACCGGCGCGGCCTGGACGACGTGTTCGAGCGCGAAAGCGCGCGCGCCGACCGCCGCGGCACACCGCTGTGCGTGGCCCTGCTCGACCTGGACAATTTCAAGAAGCTCAACGACACCTACGGCCACCTCGCGGGCGACAACGCCCTGCGCCACCTCGTGAAGGTCGTGCGGGACACCTTGCGCTCGATGGACGTGATCGCCCGCTTCGGCGGCGAGGAATTCCTCATCCTGTTGCCAGAAACGAATGTCGAAGCGGCATCGGCAGCGATGGTGCGCGTGCAGCGCGAGCTGACGAAGCATTTCTTCCTGCATGGAAACGAGAAGATGCTGATCACGTTCTCGTGCGGGGTGGCCTTGCGCCATCCGAACGAGGAGCAGGCCAGCCTGATGGCACGGGCGGACAAGGCGATGTATCGAGCCAAGCAAAGCGGCAAGAACCGCGTGGTGGTGGCTGACTGACAAGCCCGGCCACGGAAAAATAAATTTTTTTCGCCCTAAAGTTCCCGAATTCGTCGCCGCCAAGGCAGGCCCGCTCCCGGCGGCGACACAAAAATTTCGATTTTTTTCGCTCTCGCCCTCTAAACTTTTTCCGTAGAGCACCGTTACCTGCATCAACAGCGGTTTGAATGTCACAGAACAGCGTGGCAGACCAAAGTGATTCTGAGTGGCACGTCGCCACGCCCTGCAAGACCAAGTCTGGAGAGACACCATGTCGTCCGTTATCAATACCAACGTTGCATCCCTGAACGCTCAGCGTAACCTGTCCACCTCGCAATCTTCGCTCAACACCTCGATCCAGCGCCTGTCGTCGGGCCTGCGCATCAACAGCGCAAAAGACGACGCCGCCGGTCTGGCAATTTCGGACCGTATGAATTCGCAGATCCGTGGCATGAACCAGGCAACCCGCAACGCGAACGACGGCGTGTCGATGGCCCAGACGGCCGAAGGCGCCCTGTCGAGCTCGGGCGACATGCTGCAGCGTATCCGCGAACTGGCCGTGCAATCCTCGAACTCCTCGAACTCGGCCAGCGACCGTAAAGCCCTGCAGACCGAAGTGTCGCAGCTCACCTCGGAACTGAACCGCATCGCCAGCACCACCGAATTCAACGGCACCAAGCTGCTGGACGGCTCGATGGGCACCGCCAACTTCCAGGTCGGCGCCAACGCCAACCAGCTGATCTCGATGACCGGTTCGAATTTCAGCACGTCCGTCTATGGCAATAACACGACGACCACCGACGGCCAGATCGATACCGGCGCGATCGTCGGCGGTACAGCCGCAATGGTCATCAACGGCAGCCAGGGCACGGCAAAGGTCGACATCTCCGCGAACAGCACCGCCAAGGATGCGGCTGCCGCCATCAACAACAAGTCCGCCGATTCCGGCGTGACCGCGACTGCAACCACCAGCGTGGGGTTCCAGGGCACGGCTGGCGTCGCCTACACGCTGGCGCTGGGGTCCGACAATTCGACCGACATCAGCGTGGCATTCAAGATCGGCTCCGGCACCGGCACGGCGGACGACTACGCGGCGGCAATCAGCGCGTTCAACGCGCAGAGTGCAAAGACGGGTGTGACGGCATCGTACGATGCGGACGCCAAAGGTCTGAAGCTGACCAACGCCAGCGGCAACGATATCAAGCTGACCGAACTGGACACGGCTGCGGACGGCAAGATCGCCGCCTACGACGGCGCGGGCGCCGCGGGTACGTTCGCCGCGGTGTCGGCGACCGTCGGCACGCCGAGCATCGCCAAGGGCACGATCACGCTTGACTCGAGCGAAAGCTTCTCGGCCACCGACACCAGCGGCTTTGCTCTGGCAACCTCGTCGACTCTGAAAAAAGTGTCGGATATCGACGTCGGCAGCTTCGCCAACGCCCAGCAGGCAATCAAGATCGCCGATGCAGCCCTGGCCAAGGTCAACGACCAGCGCGCCCAGCTCGGCGCACTGCAGTCGCGCTTCAGCTCGGCGATTTCGAACCTGCAGTCGTCGACCGAGAACCTGTCGGCATCGCGCAGCCGTATCGTCGACACCGACTTCGCTTCGGAAACCGCGAACATGACCCGCGGCCAGATCCTGCAGCAGGCCGGCACCTCGATGCTGGCCCAGGCAAACTCGCTGCCGAACGGTGTCCTGTCGCTGCTGCGTGGCTAATCAGTCGCAATAAGCCACCAATAGCGGTGTAAAGTGATTCCTCGGCTGGAGTAATTCAGCCGGGGAATTTTTGCTAGGGAATTCATCATGAACATACAACCAGTGGGTTCACCTGTTTCTCCCCGAGTGGAGGATCGCCCGGCCCAGCCGGCGACGCCGACGGGTGAGACGGAGTCGGCCGGCAAGAGCAAGCTTGCCGACGGCGCCAGGCCGTCGCGCGAGGATGTGTCGGCCGCTGTCAGGAAGATGAACGACGCCATGCTGGGTTCGTCGCAAAGCCTGCAATTCTCGATCGACGAGGACAGCAAGGACATCGTGGTCAAGGTTATCGACCAGAGCACGAAGGAGGTCGTCCGTCAGATCCCTTCCAAGGAAGCGCTGCAGATCGCCAAGTCGATCGACAAGATGCAGCAGGGCCTCCTCATCAACCAGACGGCCTGAGCGCTCAATGTCCGCTTCACCGTGAAGCGTGGGCCCGCGGCCCGCGCTTCCTGCCCTATTCCCTTTTTCTATTGCATTTTTCCTACCAAATTGTTCTGGCACGGAAATAACGCACATTTCCCACTCTCAAGTACCGTTTGCTTCTGTCGATAATGACTTACATTATCGCTTTCACAGGAGAAACAAGTGGGAATCAGCTCACCTGGTATCGGCTCCGGCCTCGACGTCAACGGTCTCGTCAGCAAGCTGATGTCGGCCGAATCGGCGCCGCTCGACAATTACGACAAGAAAACGACTGACTACCAGACCAAGCTGCAGGCGTACGGCAAGGTCAGTGCGGCGGTCGGCGTTTTCCAGGGCGCGCTGACGACGCTGAACTCGGCCAATACCTTCAGCGCGCTGACCAGCTCGTCCAGCAACAAGGATCTCCTGACGGCCACCCCTGGCGCGGGCGCCGTGCCCGGCAAGTACAAGATCAACGTCAGCCAGCTCGCGCAGGCGCAAAGCCTCATGACGGGCGGCCAGGCCAGCAATACGGCGCAGATCGGCGACGGCGCCAAGACGACGCTCACGTTCCAGTTCGGCAGCATCGGTGGCGGCACGTTCGGCATGGCTGGCGCCGCACTGAGCCTGGCCAGCGCAGCGTCCGGCATCGCGACCGGCTCGCTGACCATCAACGGCACCGCGATCAGCACGAACGGCACGACGCGCAGCGCGCGCGACCTCGCCTCGGCCATCAACGACGAAACGGATACGACGGGCGTCACGGCCAAGGCCGGCATCACGTCCACCTCGGCCACGATGTTCGGCACCTTCGGCGACGTGGCGGTCACTTCCGGCAACTATGCGTTGACCGTGGGCGGTGTCCAGCTGGCCAGCTCGGACGGCAGTACCACCGTCACGGCCGCGTCGCTCGACACCGCGCTCGGCACGAACAATGTCAAGAACCAGTTGGCCGCCGCCAACATCACGTTCACCGGCTCGGCCGCCACCCACGACCTGCAGTTCTTCGCGGCCGACGGTTCCAACATCAACGTCACGGAAGCCGTCAGCGGCACCGTCACGGGCGGCATCGGCCTCGCTCCCGGCGCGGCCAACACGGGCTCGGACGCCACCAGTACGGCCGGCATCACGCTGAGTTCGAAAGACGGCAGCCAGATCCTCGTCGGCGGCAACAACCCGGCCGCGGCGGGCCTCACGGCCGGCAGCGCCGGCAGCTACCTCGGCGCCGGATTCACCCAGGATGGCAGCCAGGCCAGCGGCACCGTGACGCTGGACACGAAGGACCAGACCCTGCAGGGCATCCGCGACGCCATCAACAAGGCCAACGTGGGCGTCACCGCCACCATCGTCTCGGACGGCAGCGACAACCCGTACCACCTCGTGATCACGTCGAACAAGACGGGCGAGAAGTCGGCCATGAAGATCACCGTGGATGGCGCCGACGGCGGCCCCGTCAACGCCGGCCTCGCCAGCCTGCTGGCCTATGATCCGAGCGGCACGCAGGCCCTCACGCAGACGAGCGGCGCGCAGGACAGCAAGCTGACCATGAATGGCATCGCGGTCAGCAGTGCCGACACGACGGTGGAAGACATCATCCAGGGCGTAAGCCTGGACCTGTCCACGACCGGCAGCACGACGCTGACCGTGTCGCAGAACAAGAGCGCGGTGACGGATGCCATCAACGGCTTCGTCAAGGCCTACAACGACCTGAACAAGACGATTTCCGGTCTCTCGAGCTACAACGCCGACACCAAGACGGGCGGCGTGCTGCAGGGCGATTCGGCCGTCCGTTCGATCCAGACCCAGTTGCGGCGCGCGCTGGGCACCAAGGTCGAAGGCCTGGACAGCAGCCTGTCGAACCTCAGCCAGATCGGCGTCTCGTTCCAGAAGGACGGCAGCCTGGCGCTCGACTCGACCAAGCTGAACAAGGCCATGTCCAGCAACTTCAGCGACATCAGCGGCCTGTTCGCGGCCGTCGGCGCGGCCAGCGACGGCAACATCACGTTCGATAAATCGACGGCGGCCACCAAGCCGGGCGAGTATGCCGTGAACGTCACGCACATGGCCACGCAGGGCACGCTGACCGGTGCCAATCCCCTGTCCGGCCCGACGACGATCGCCTCGAACACCACCTGGACCGTCACGCTGAACCAGACGGATCCGGCCACGGATTCGAAAGTCCAGAACATCACGATCCCGGCCGGCACATATGCGAACGATCAGCTCGCGTCGATGCTGCGCGCCGCCATCAACGGCAACGCCACGTTCGCGAACGCCGGCGACGCGGTCGAGACCTCGGTGGACGGCACCGGCCACCTGTCGATCTCGTCCAGCAAATACGGCTCGACGTCGAACATCTCGATTTCCAGCGTCACGGGCACGGCCGTCAGCGACCTCTTCGGTAGCGCCACGCCGGCCGTCGGCACCGACATCGAAGGCACCATCGGCAACGTCGCCGCGACGGGTAACGGCCAGTCGCTGACGGCGGCCGACGGTTCGCCGGCGGCGGGCATCCAGATCACGGTCAAGACCGGCACCACCGGCGACCGCGGCACGGTGACCTTTTCGCAAGGCTATGCCTACCAGCTGACGAACCTCGCCGCGAGCTTCACCGGCTCGGGCAGCGTACTCAACAGCAAGACCGACGGCCTGAACGCCAGCATCAAGGCAGTGGCCAAACAGCGTGACGCCTTCAGCGATCACCTGACCCAGTTGGAAGCCATGTATCGAAAACAATTTACCTCGCTCGACACCATGCTGCAGTCGATGCAAAGCACCCAAAGCTATCTGACGCAGCAGTTGGCAGCCCTCGCGGCCAACCGATAACTGGATTTTTGGAGAACCACCATGTTTGGAAACATGAAACGCGGCGTCAACGCCTATCACAACGTGAGCCTCGAGACCGGCATCACGTCGGCCTCGCCCCACAAGCTGATCGTCATGCTGTACGACGGCGCCCTCGTCGCGCTGCTCGGCGCCAAGACGAACATCGCCGCCGGCAACATCGCCGCCAAGGGTTCGGCCATCTCGAAAGCCATCTCGATCATCGACAACGGCCTGCGCGCGTCGCTCGACAAGAACGCCGGCGGCGAGATCGCGGCCAACCTCGACGCCCTGTACGACTACATGAGCCGCCGCCTCCTGCACGCGAACCTGAAGAACGACGTGACCATCATCGACGAAGTGCACGGCCTGCTGGCCGACCTGCGCGGTGCGTGGTTGGAAATCGGCGACAAGGTCCAGCAGCCGCAGCAGGTCGCCGCGCCCACGGCCATGCCGAAAGCCCCGACCCTGGCGAGCGCATGATGGGAGCCACGACGATGATGACGAATACCGAAATCGCCTCGCTGTACGAAGCCATGGTCGGCATCACCGACCAGATGCTGGCCGCCGCCGCCGCGGCCGACTGGGACCGCCTGCTCCAGCTCGAACACCAGTGCGCCGCCTGCGTGCGCCAGCTGAAGGACAATGGCGACACGCCGCTGGCCGGCCAGGAACGCGTGCGCAAGGTCAACGCCATCCGCAAGATGCTCGATTCCGACCGCAAGATCCGCGACCTGACCCAGCCGTGGATGGCGAAGCTGCAGGCCATGATCTCGAACAAGACCGTCGAACGCCGCGTCGCGCGCGCCTACGGCGTCTGACCTGAACGATGCTGCCGCGCGATAGCGTCTCGCTGACTCCGGTCGCGGCAGCCCGTCCCGCCTTACCCGTCGGCGACCCGCGCCAGCAAGCCTTTGCGCGCGCGCTCGCCAACCTCGTGGGCCAGGCTATGCCGGCCGACGTGTTGGCGAAACTGCCCGACGGCAGCTTCGTCGTGCGCATCAACGACATGGCGGCGCGCATGCCGCTGCCCCAGGGCGCCCAGGTCGGCACGCAGGTGCCGCTGACCCTCGTGACGGTCGCGCCGCGGCCCATGTTCCAGGTCCAGACGGGCCAGGGGGCCCCCGCCTTCGCCGAAGCCGGCCCGCCGCTGCCGGAAGGCGCCAGCCCGCAGGCGTTTACGCTCGCTTACCTCGAAGGCAAGGATGCCGCCGCGCTGACGCGCACGGCCGCCTTGCTCGCGGGCACGCGCGGTCTCGCGCAACTGCCGGGCGGCGCGGCCGACGGCGCCAACACGTCGCTCAGCACGGCCGGCAAGATGCTGGGCGACGTCATCGCGGCCGCGCAGAAAGCGGACACACAAGCCACCGCCGCGGTCGGCCGCACGCCGCTGCTGGGCGGGCCGTCGACGGACGCCGGCGCCATCGCGCAGGCGCTGAAGGACGGCCTCGGCAAGAGCGGCCTGTTCTACGAATCGCACGTGGCCGAATGGGCCGAAGGCGCCCGCCCCCGCGCCGACCTCGCGGCCGAACCGCAGGCGCGCGGCATGCCGCCGCCCACCGATCCGAACACGGCCCAGTTCATCAACCTGCAGCTGAATGCACACGAACAGGGCCGCGCCGCCTGGCAGGGCCAGTTGTGGCCGGGCCGCGACATGCAGTGGGACGTCGAACGGGACGCTTCCGGCGGCCAGGATGGCAGCGACGATGACGAACACGGCGGCACGTGGCAGAGCAGCCTGCGCCTGCGCTTCGGCGCATTGGGCGAGGTGGCGGCGCGCGTCGTGCTGTCCGGCGGCCAGTTGCACATCCGCCTCGATGCCGAGGACGAATCGGTCAAAGGCTTGCTGGATGCGCAGCGCGCGCGCCTGGCCGATGCGCTCGACGCGGCCGGCACGCCGCTCTCCACGCTGACCATCCACGATGATGGACAACGATAAGCCGACGCGCCGCCAGAGCGCCGTGGCACTGGCCTACGGTGCCGGCGATGCCGCGCCGAAGGTCGTCGCCAAGGGCAAGGGCCTCGTCGCCGAACAGATCATCGGCCGCGCGCAAGAGGCTGGCGTGTTCGTGCACGAATCGAAGGAACTGGTGGCCTTGCTGATGAAAGTCGATCTCGACCGCCAGATCCCGCCGGCCCTCTACCGCGCCATTGCCGAACTATTGGCCTGGCTCTATCATATTGAATCCGCGCAAGTTTCCGGGCAGACACCACCGCCCGCACCGGACACGGCACGCCTCCTCCCACCCCAAGAAAGCACTCCGGTTGACACAGATGCAAGCAATCACTGACGCCGAATTAGAAGCCTGGCACGACTACGAAGTCGAGTCGCCCAGGGAGATCGTGGCCCTGCTGCGCCAGATCGCCGAAAAGAACCAGCTGATCCGCATGCTGATCAAGGGCGAGGCGGACGTCTGCGTCACGTCGCTGCTGGCCGTCGATCCGGATGCGGGCACCGTCGTCATCGACTGCTCCGTCAGCCCCGAGCAGAACACGCGCATCGTGGCGGCCGGCACGGTCCGGTGCGACACGTCGCTGGACAAGATCCGCATCGTATTCGGCCTGGACAACCTGCGCGAAGTGCAATTCGAAGGCGGGACCGCGCTGTCCGCCGCGATTCCCGCGAACCTGATCCGCCTGCAGCGGCGCGAGTTCTACCGCATGCCGACGCCGGTGACGAATCCCGTGCGGGCGACGATCCCCCTGCCGGCCGAGCTGGGCGGCGGCACCGCCGTGTTCCCGCTGGCCGACATCAGCTGCGGCGGGGTCGCGATCCACGACAGCAAGCTGCAGCTCGGCACGACCATCGGCGACACCTTCCCGAACTGCCGCATCGACCTGCCGGAAATCGGCCCGGTGACCTGCTCGCTGCAAGTCCGCAACTCGATCGACATGACGCTACTCAACAACAAGACGAGCCGCCGCCTCGGCTGCCAGTTCGTCGACATCTCGCGCGGCAACCTGGCCGCCGTGCAACGCTACATCACCAAGCTGGAACGCGAACGCAACGCCCGCCTTGCAGGCCTGGCCTGAACCGGGGTCAGAGCCCGGTTTTGGGAAATTGATTAAAACTTCGGAACGCCGGTCCGCCGGCCTGCATCCAAACGTCAGGCATACGACCAGGAGATCCCATGCAGGCCGCCGCACCGAACCCCTCTTCCCTCGACGACGACGCGCTGCTACGCCGTATCCGCGCCGGCGACCGCGACGCGTTCTCCGATCTGATGCGGCGCTACAACCGCCGCCTGTACCGCGTCGCGCGCAGCGTCCTGCGCGACGATGCGGAAGCCGAAGATGCACTCCAGGATGCCTATCTGCAGGCCTATCGCGCCCTGCCCGGGTTCCGCGGCGACTCGGCGCTCGGCACCTGGCTCACCCGCATCGTCGTCAATGCCGCGCTGATGCGCCAGCGCAAGACCCGGCGGCTCGCCGACGTCATCGAACTGGGCGCGGATTTCGGTTCGGACGATGCGATCCTGCCCCGCGACCGGCTGGACGAGCCGGCGCAGCCCGAACTGGCCGCGCTGCGCGCCCAGACGCGGCGCCTGATCGAGACAGGCATCGACAAGCTCCCGGCCGCCTTCCGCACGGTGTTCGTGCTGCGCGCGGTGGAAGAGCTGACCGTGGAAGAGACAGCGGCCACGCTGGACATCCCCGCGGCGACCGTGCGCACCCGCTATTTCCGCGCGCGGGCCATGCTACGCGAGGCGCTCGCGCGCGAGATCGACTTCGCGATCGAGGATGCGTTCGGGTTCGACGGCGCGCGCTGCGACCGGATCGTCGATGCGGTCCGGCGCCGGCTGGACGCGGAACCGTCCCCCTGACACGAAGCGGGAACGCGCGCGCCAAAGCGTGCATCGAATGGATTGTTTCACCTAAACCACCCATTCAAGGAGTCCGCCATGAACAAATCCGCCCCGCTGCTGCTGTCCGCCCTGCTCGCCCTGAGCGCCACCGCCCACGCGGCCGGCCCGAACGATGCGCAGATCGCCGCCATCGTCGTCGCCGCCAATGCGGTCGACATCGACGCCGGCAAGCAGGCCGAGACGAAAACGCAGAACAAGGACGTGCGCGCCTTCGCCCAGCGCATGGTGGCCGACCACGCCGGCGTCAACCAGCAGGCCGTCGCGCTGGTGCAGAAACTGCACGTGACGCCCGAGGACAACGACACCAGCAAGAGCCTGACGAAGGACGGCGCGGCGACGCGCACCCGGCTGGCCGCCCTGTCCGGCAAGGCGTTCGACAAGGCCTATGTCGACAACGAAGTGACGTACCACGAGACCGTGCTCGGCGCACTCGACAAGACGCTGATCCCGAACGCGTCGAATGCCGAGCTGAAAGCCCTGCTCGTCAAGGTCCGCCCGGCGTTCGTGGCGCACCTGGAGCATGCCAAGCACATCCAGGCCGAACTCAAGTGAAGACCGCATTTGCCACGCTGTTTGCCGCGTTGTGCACGCTGCCCCTCATGGCCGGCGCGGCGGAACACCACGTCGTCATCGACGGCATGAAGTTCACGCCGCAGGTCGTGCAGGTCAAGAAGGGAGATACGATCGTGTGGGAGAACCGCGACATGTTCGTCCACAACGTGACGGCGGCCGGCGTCAAGTCGGGTGACCTTCAACCCGGAACGACCTGGCGCTGGGCGGTGCCGGCGAAGATGTCGTTCGACTATCTCTGCACGCTGCATCCGGTGATGAAGGGACGCGTCGAGGTCAAGTGATCGTCACACCTGCATGTTCATGATGTCGTGATAAGCCGACACCAGCTTGTTGCGCACCTGCACCGTCGCCTGGAAGTTGATGCTCGCTTTCTGCATCGCGATCATCGTATCGGACAGGCTGACGGAATCGTCACCCGCCGCGAATTTCTTGCCCATCTCGTCAGCTTGTATCTGGGAATTGCTGACGTTCTGCAGCGACGCCTTCAGCGCATCCGAGAAGCTGACCTTGGTCGATGATTCGGCCGCATCGGGAGCGCCCAGCTTGCCGATGCCGCCCAGCCCGCCCAGCGCCTCCGCCGGCGACGCCGGGCCGGCCGGCTTTTGTGCCGCCGACTTCAGCTGCGCCATCATCGCTTCGATCCGGCTGCTGTCGATGCCGCCGATGTTCATGTCCGTTCTCCCAGTGCCTGTCAAACAAATCGATTCAGGCTGTCAGAATATCAGCGCCCGGGCAACGATTGCCTTCGAGCAGCACGGTAAACAGGGCCTTATTCCGGGGTTTGAATGTTGCCGTACGGCTCCATAATGGCGTTCATACACCCATTCCCTCCCCCAACATGGCAACGACAGCGGAAGAACTCCTCGACAGCGACATCGCAACCCCGGCCGACGAGAAGCCGAAGTTCTGGCAGACGACGAACGGTAAACGCATCGTCATCGGCGGCGCCATCGCCGGCGTGGTGGCCATCGTCGCGGCATTGTGGCTGTGGACGTCGGCGCCGGAATACAAGGTGCTGTTCTCCAACTACACCGACAAGGACGGCGGCGCCATCACCGCCTCGCTCGACCAGATGGGGGTCAAGTACAAATTCTCGGACAGCGGCAGCGCGATCCTCGTGCCGGCCGACCGCATCCACGACCTGCGCCTGAAGCTGGCCCAGCAGGGCCTGCCGCGCGCCGGCAACGTCGGCTTCGAGCTGCTGGAGAACCAGAAGCTGGGCACGTCGCAATTCGTCGAGCAGGTCAACTACCAGCGCTCGCTGGAGGGTGAGCTGGCCAATTCGATCCAGTCGCTGTCCGCCGTCAGCTCGGCCCGCGTGCACCTGGCGCTGCCGAAGCCGTCCGTGTTCGTGCGCGACCAGCAGAAGCCGACCGCATCGGTCCTCCTGAACCTGCAGCCGGGCCGCGCCCTCGACCAGGCGCAAGTCAGCGCGATCGTGCACCTGGTGGCGTCGTCGATCCCGGAACTGACGCCGGCCAACGTGACCGTCGTCGACCAGAACGGCACCTTGCTGTCGGACAGCGCCAACAAGAACGGCAAGCAGCTCGACCCGAACCAGCTGAAATACGTCGAAGCGCTGCAGCAGAACATCGTCAAGCAGGTCCAGTCGATCATCGCCCCGCTCGTCGGCCAGAACAACGTGCGCGCCGAAGCGACCGCCGAAGTCGACTTCGCCCAGACCGACACCGCGGCCGAGATGTACAAGCCGAATTCGCCGCCGGAACCGCAGGCGATCCGCAGCCAGCAGACGTCCGAGCAGAACGGTCCGGGCAGCACGAACCCGTCCGGCATCCCGGGCGCGCTGTCGAACCAGCCGCCGGGCGTGGCGACCGCACCGCTCGAAGGCGGCGCCCAGCCCGCCCAGGCCCAGGCGTCCACCGGCCCCAGCCGCAAGGATTCCACGACCAATTACGAAGTCGACAAGACCATCCGCTACGAGCAGAAACCGATGGGCGGCATCAAGCGCCTGACGGTCGGCGTGGTGGTGAACTACCGCCGCACCATCGATCCGAAGACGGGCAAGGTCGTCGTCAAGCCGCTCAGCGCCGCCGAAGTCGCGCAGATCAACGAACTGGTCAAGCAGGCGATGGGCTACAGCCAGGCGCGCGGCGACACGCTGAACGTGACGAACGCCCCGTTCGACGGCGTCGACAAGCCGGAAGAGCAGGCGCCGGACTGGTGGAAGGATCCCGCCAACCTGCCGCTGGCGAAGGACATCGCACGCTACGTCTTCATCGCCCTCGTGCTGGCTTTCCTGTGGTTCCGCTTCGTGCGGCCGCTGCTCAAGCCGGCGATCAAGAAGTTCGACGAAGCCGTGGCGATCCCGCCCGAACCGGAACCGGAAGAGCCGGAAGCGGAACCGGAGCCGGATCCGGACGAAGAAGCCCGCATCCAGCGTGAAGAGGAAGAACAGCAGAAGGTCCAGGTCTACAAGAGCAACCTGGAAATGGCAAAAGACATGGCCAAGAACGATCCGCGCATCGTGGCCAACGTGATCAAGGAATGGCTGGGGACCGAGTAATGAGCGACAAGGACAAGGACAAGGAAAGCACGACCAAGGCAGCCATCCTGATGCTGGCCCTGGGCGAATCGGAAGCGGCCGAAGTAATGAAATTCCTCGGCCCGCGCGAAGTGCTCAAGCTGGGCGCCGCCATGGCGCAGATGAAGGCCGTGCAGCACGAGGAAGTCCTGACGGTGCTGGGCGAATTCCGCGAGCGCGTCGACCTGCAGTCGACCGTCGGCCTCGATTCCGACGAATACATCCGCCAGGTGCTGACCAAGGCCCTCGGCGACGACAAGGCCGCCGTGCTGCTGAACCGCATCCTGGGCGGCAAGGACGCCTCCGGCATCGAGAGCCTGAAGTGGATGGACTCGCCGTCCGTCGCGGAACTGATCCGCAACGAGCACCCGCAGATCATCGCGACGATCCTCGTGCACCTCGAGCGCGACCAGGCCTGCGAAGTGCTGGCCCACTTCACGGACCGCCTGCGCAACGACGTCGTGCTCCGCATCGCCACGCTGGACGGCGTGCAGCCGGCCGCCCTGCGCGAGCTGAACGACGTGCTGACCAAGCTCCTGTCGGGTAACGAAAACATCAAGAAGTCGTCGCTGGGCGGCGTGCGTACCGCGGCCGAGATCTTGAACTTCATGAGCGGCGAGCAGGAAAGCTCGGTCATGGAGAACATCAAGAACTACGACAACGACATGGCGCAGAAGATCATGGACGAGATGTTCGTGTTCGACAACATCATCGATATCGACGACCGCGGCATCCAGCTGCTGTTGCGCGAAGTGCAGTCGGAAATGCTGATCATCGCGCTGAAAGGCGCGTCGCAGGACTTGCGCGATAAAATCTTCAAAAACATGTCGCAACGTGCGGCGGAAATGATGCGCGAAGACCTGGAATCGAAAGGTCCCGTGCGCCTGTCCGAAGTGGAAACCCAGCAGAAGCAGATCCTGCAAATCGTCCGGCGCCTCGCCGACGAAGGCCAGATCGTGCTGGGCGGCAAAGGTGAGGATTCGTTCGTCTGATGGCCATCTCAAAAGAGTTTCAGTCCGCATATCAACGCTGGGAAATGACGTCGTTCGGCGACGAGCGTCCCAGCGTCCGTGCCCAGCGCGAAGCGGAAGCCGCCGCTGCCGCGGCCGCCGCGCGCGCGTACGAGGCGCCGCCCCAGTCGGAGCCCATGATCCAGCTGCCGACCGCGCAAGAGCTCGAAGCGATCCGCGCCGCCGCGCGCGACGACGGCTATGCGGAAGGACTCGAAGCGGGCGAGGCCGAAGGCCACGCCGCCGGCTACGAGGAAGGCCTTGCGCTGGGCCGTGCCGAAGCGGCCGAGGAACTGGAACACCTGCGCCAGCTCGCCACGACGTTCGGCGATGCCGTCACGCAGGCCGACGAGGCCATCGCCAACGACGTGCTGGAACTCGCGCTGCACCTCGCGCGCGGCATGGTGCGCATGGCGTTCGACGTCAAGCCGGACCTGATCATCCCCGTCGTGCGCGAAGCCATCGACTACCTGCCGAACCTGCAGCAACCGGCCCTGCTGATGCTGCATCCGGAAGACGCGCTGATCGTGCGCAGCGGCATCGGCCACGAGCTGGACAAGAACGGCTGGCGCATCGTCGAGGACGACAGCATCGCGCGTGGCGGTTGCCGCGTGGACACGGCCAGCAACCAGATCGACGCCCAGATCGGCGCGCGCTGGCAGCGCCTGACGCATGCGCTCGGCAAGGACCTGGACTGGCTGGAATGAATACGCACACGGGCCGCTGGAAGGCTTACCTGAACGACTGCGCCAACGTGGTCGATCTCGTCGAGCCGATGCAGGTGTCGGGCCGCGTCACGCGCGTGGCCGGCCTCGTGATGGAATGCGTGGGCCTGAAGCTCGCGGTCGGCGCGGCCTGCATGATCCCGGTCGCGTCCGGTGCCCGCATCGAGGCGGAAGTCGTCGGCTTCGAAGGCGAACGCCTGTTCCTGATGCCGCAATCGGACGTCGAAGGCGTCGTGCCCGGCTCGCGCGTATTCCCGATCGAAGCGAGCATGCCCAAGCCCGGCACCGTGACGCATCCGCGCCGCCGTCCGATGGACCGCGCCCGCCACCTGCCCGTCGGCTGGGGCCTGCTGGGCCGCGTCGTCGACGGCGCCGGCCGTCCGCTGGACGGCAAGGGGCCCGTCTCCACGGAACACATGGGCCCGCTCAATGCGCGCCCCATCAACCCGCTCGACCGCGTACCGATCTCGGAAACGCTGGACGTGGGCGTACGCGCCATCAATTCGATGCTGACGGTGGGCCGGGGCCAGCGTCTCGGCCTGTTCGCCGGTACCGGCGTCGGTAAATCCGTGCTGCTGGGCATGATCGCGCGCTACACGACGGCGGACGTGATCGTCGTCGGCCTGATCGGCGAACGGGGCCGCGAGGTGAAGGAATTCATCGAGCAAATCCTGGGCGAGGAAGGCCTGGCCCGCTCGGCCGTCGTGGCCGCGCCGGCCGACTCGCCGCCGCTGATGCGCCTGCAGGGCGCCGCCTACGCGACCGCCATCGCCGAGCACTTCCGCGACGAGGGCCGCAACGTTCTCCTGATCATGGATTCGCTTACGCGCTACGCGATGGCGCAGCGCGAGATCGCCCTCGCCATCGGCGAACCGCCGGCGACGAAAGGCTATCCGCCGTCGGTGTTCGCGAAACTGCCCGTGCTGGTGGAGCGCGCGGGCAACGGCCAGGCGGGCGGCGGCTCGATCACGGCGTTCTATACCGTGCTGTCGGAAGGCGACGACCAGCAGGACCCGATCGCCGACGCGGCGCGCGGTATTCTCGACGGCCACATCGTGCTGAACCGCAAACTGGCCGAGGCGGGCCACTACCCCGCCATCGACATCGAACAATCGATCTCGCGCGCGATGCACGGCATCACGTCGCGCGAGCACCAGCAGGCCGCGCGCACGCTGAAGCAACTGTATTCGCGTTACGAACGCTCGCGCGACCTGATCAGCGTGGGCGCCTACGCGCCGGGCACGGACCCCGTGCTGGACAAGGCCATCGCCTTGCACGAACGCATCGAGGCCTTCCTGTGCCAGGAAATCCACGACAACGTCGGCATGCTGCAGAGCTTGGGGGAATTGACCTCGCTGTTCGGCTGATTGGCCGGTCAAGCTCATCGGTATACTTGATCTACCATGGCCAACGCATCCGCACTCGAGACCCTGATCGACCTCGCCCAGCGCGAGTCCGACGCCTGCGCGAAGCGCCTGGGCGCGGCGCTGAAGGCCGTCGACGAGGGCGAACAGAAGCTGCAGATGCTGCTCGGCTACCGCGACGACTATGCGAACCGGCTCGACGCGGCGCAAATGGCAGGCATCACGCCGTTCGCGTACCAGAATTTCGTCGCCTTCCTCGGCAAACTGGAACAGGCGATCGACGGCCAGCGTGAAGTGCTGAAGCATGCGCATGTCAAGGCCGACATGGAAAAGAAGGGGTGGCAGGAAAGTGAGCGCAAGCGCCTGTCGTACCGGACCCTGAACGAGCGCGCGGCCGCCGAGGCTCTTGCGATCGACAACAAGCGCGACCAGAAAATGATGGACGACCACGCGGCCCGGACAGTCCGCGCCAGGCGCTGACCGGCGCCTTTAACCTGAGCGACTAGCGACATGACCACGACTTCCTTTACCCCGCAGCTCAACACCGCCGGCGGCATCAACCAGCGCCCGCACAGCACGGGCAATGGCAATGGCGGCAGCGACGGCAGCCAGTTCAGCGCCATGCTCGCATTCGCGTCCACGCCGGCTCCGGCTCCGGCACCCGCACCTGCGCCGGCCGCGAAGCAGGACGCAGCCAAGCCGGCGGAAGCCGAGAAACCCGAGCAACCCGACGACGCCGCGCCGCAGCAGGCCGCCAAGCCGGCGGACAGCAAGACGGACGCTGCCGATTCGAAGGACGATGCCGCCGCCAAGGCCGATGACGACAAGGCCGACGACGACAGCACGGCCAAGGCGGGCGACCCGGCCAGCGCCATGCTGGCGCTGATGGCCAGCCTGCACAAGCCGGGCGCGGACGCGGGCAAGACGACGACCGCGGCCCAGGCCTTCGATGCACTGTCCGGCAAGGGCAAGCGCACGGACGCCGGCCAGCTGGCCGCACTGCAGGCCGCGATGAAGTCGGTGGCCAAGGAAGCCGGCGTCGATGCGGCCGGCGCGAAGATCTTCTCGGCCACGTCGATCAAGAACCCGGCCCTCGCGGCCGCCGGTGCCGACCTCGGCGCGGACAAGGCGGCGGCCTCGGCCGACCTGCGCGCCACGCTGGGCAACGTCAAGGCGGAGGTCAAGCCGCAGCTGGACGCCGCCGAATTCAGCCTGCAGCAGGCGCGCGACGCCGCGCTGCTCGCCCAGAAGGAACAGGCACCGGTGGCGACCGTCGCTGCCGCCCAGCTGCAGCCGGCCATGCTGGAAGCGGCCCAGGCCGCCGCGGCCGCCGGCGAAGAACTGTCGGCCCACGTCGGCACGGATGCGTGGAACGACCAGGTCGGCCAGAAGGTCATCTACATGGTCGGCGCCGAGGACCAGACCGCGTCGCTGACCCTGAACCCGCCGGACCTGGGTCCGCTGCAGGTGGTGCTGTCCGTCTCCAACGGCCAGGCCGACGTGACGTTCTCGTCGAACCAGCTGGAAGTCCGCCAGGCACTGGAAAATGCCCTGCCCCGCCTGCAGGAAATGATGAGCGAGAGCGGCATCGCGCTGGGCAATGCGACCGTCAACGCCGGCATGTCGAACGGCGGCCAGGCGCAGCAGGACCAGGCGATGGCATCGAGCGGTTTCGGCCGTGGCAACAATGGCCGCGGCAACGGCGGCAATGGCGAGAACGGCACGGCGGGCGAAGCGACCGTACGGCCCGCCACGCGCACGGCACGGATCGGCGATCGCGGGATGGTCGATACCTTTGCGTAAATAGTTCTGGCGTCATTGACAACGCGGTGGGGCGGGCGGTGCGAGCGCATCGGTCGCCCCACGGTGCATTTGGATACAGCCTCGACAACAAATCCGTCAAGAAACAACGAGATACCCCAGGTTCCTCCCTCTTTTCGACCGTTGCCGCTGCTCACTTTTTCCCGATAATGACATAATGGCGGGACGATCCAACAGTGGGACCGAAGACTCTTGAAAGCGAATCCAAAAATCAAAGCCGATCCGAAAGCGGATGCGGCACCGGCAGCCAGCGGCGGCAAAGGCAAGCTGTTCATCATGATCGGCGCGGCCGTGGTCGTGCTCGGCCTGGGCGGAGGTGCCGGCTGGTACTTCATGCACGGCAGCAGCGCGGAAGCGGCGGCCGGGCCGGCCAGGAAGGAACACTCGAGCAGCAAGAAAAACAAAAGGGAAGAAGCGCCGCCCGAGTACGTGAACATCGACTCGTTCACGGTCAACCTGCAGCCGGAACACGGCGACCAGTATCTGCAGGTCGCGTTCACCCTGCAGGTCGAGGGACCGGAGCAGGTCGAGCTCATCAAGGCCAACATGGCCAAGGTGCGCAGCCGCGTGCTGCTGCTGTTGTCGGGCAAGAAGGCATCCGAGATCAGCACGGTGGAAGGCAAGCAGCAACTGGCCGGCGAGATCCTCGCGGCGGTCAACGAACCGTTCGTGCCGCACGGTGACGAACAGGAAGTGTCGGACGTTCTCTTCACTTCCTTTATCATCCAATAAACCATGGGCCCCGCAAAACCGTCGCGAGCGGCAGCAATTTTGGCAGAGAAGCGCAGCTGTACGAAGGTACAGCGAGCATCGCAGGCCAAAAGTGCAACGCGCAGCAGGTTTGGTGGAGCCCATAAGAAGTCATTACGGTAAAGCAGCATCATGGCCGATAATTTTCTCTCACAGGAAGAAGTCGATGCCCTCCTCAAAGGGGTCAACGGCGATCAGGACGACGTAGCGGCGCCTGAAGACACCTCGGGAGTCCGCACCTATAACCTGGCAACGCAGGAGCGGATCGTCCGCGGCCGCATGCCGACGCTCGAGATCATCAACGAGCGTTTCGCCAGGTATCTGCGCGTCGGCCTGTTCAACTTTTTGCGCCGCTCCGCCGAAGTGTCGGTGGGGTCCGTGCGCGTGTCGAAGTACAGCGAGTTCATCCGTAACCTCGTCGTGCCGACCAACCTGAACCTCGTCCACATGAAGCCGCTGCGCGGCACGGCGCTGATGGTGTTCGATCCGGGCCTCGTGTTCCTGCTCGTGGACAACCTGTTCGGCGGCGACGGCCGCTTCCACACGCGCGTGGAAGGCCGCGATTTCACGCAGACCGAGCAGCGCATCATCATGCGCATCCTCGACATCGTGTTCGAGGCGTATGCCAAGTCGTGGGAACCGGTGTACCCGATCGAATTCGAGTACATCCGCTCGGAGATGAACACGCAGTTCGCGAACATCGCCACCCCGAATGAAGTCGTGGTATCGTGCACTTTCACCATCGAGCTCGGTTCGGTGTCGGGCCAGATCCACTTCTGCATGCCCTATTCGATGGTCGAACCGATCCGCGACGCGCTGACGTCGAGCATCCAAGGCGAGGCGCTGGAAGTCGACAAGCGCTGGATCCGCCTGCTGACGCAGCAGATCCAGGTGGCGGAAGTGGAACTGGTGGCCGTGCTGGGCCACGGCAAGGCCAATTTCGACGAAATCCTGAACATGAAGGTCGGCGACGTGATCCCGATCTCCGTTCCGGAAACGCTCCAGGCCACCGTGGACGGCGTGCCCGTCATGGACTGCAGCTACGGCGTGTTCAACGGACAATATGCGCTGAAGGTCGAGAAATTGCTGGCAAACAGCGAAACCTTCAACAAGTAAGCAACACAGGAGAGAAACATGTCCGACACTCAAGACGACCAAAGCAGCCTCGACGACGATTGGGGCGCGGCGATCGCCGAACAGGCCGCCGCGGAAGCTGCCGCGCTGGCCAGCCAGCAGCAGGCCGCCTCGGCCGCCGTGTTCAAGGATTTCTCGAACAAGGGCCCTCGTCCGGAGACGCCCAACGACATCGACTTCATCCTCGACATCCCCGTCCAGCTGACGGTGGAACTGGGCCGCACCAAGATCGCCATCAAGAACCTGCTGCAACTCGCGCAGGGTTCCGTGGTCGAACTGGATGGCCTGGCGGGTGAGCCGATGGACGTGCTCGTCAACGGCTGCCTGATCGCCCAGGGCGAGGTGGTGGTCGTGAACGACAAGTTCGGTATCCGCCTCACCGACATCATCACCCCGTCGGAGCGCATCCGCAAACTCAACAAATGACGGCACGCCTGCTGACCACCCTCGCCCTCGCCCTGCCGCTGGCCGCCTGCGCGGCGCCGCCGGGACCTGGGCAGGCAGCGGGACGGTCGACCGATGCCGCGCCGGCGGCAGCTGCGCAGGCGCCTGCGCCCGTCGTGGCCGAACCTGCGGCGGCGCCGGCACCGGCACAACAGACGACCCAGCAAACGCCGCCAACGACTGCGCCCACGGCCCGCGCGCAGGCACAACCGCGGGCCATGGCCGGCACCGGCGCGCCCTCCGCCGCGGCGCCCGCTTCCGTTCCTGCACAGACGCCTGCCGTCCAGCCGCAGACGCCTGCCGTCCAGCCCGACACCACCGCCCCGGCAGTGACCGCCACCCCCGACGTCGTCGCGCCACGCCCTGCCGCACCCGGCGCCACCGTCCCGCCGGTCACGATGCCCGCCGGTTCATCGACGAACAGCCTGCTGCAGACGCTGTTCGCACTGATCCTCGTGCTGGCCGTGCTGGGCGCCCTCGCCTGGTTCCTCAAGCGCTACGGCCCGAAGGTCGGTGGCGGCAACGCGAACCTGCGCGTCGTCGGCTCGCTGAACCTCGGCGGCCGCGAGCGCATCATGGTCGTCGAAGTGGGCAATGAATGGATCGTGGTCGGTGCATCACCCGGCCGCATCAACGCGCTGGCGACAATGCCGCGCCAGGACGGGCAGAATGGCGACAACGGCGGTACGAACGCCGCGCTTGCTCCCCATGGGCCGGCCGCGCACAGCTTCGCCGACTGGCTCAAACAAACGATCGACAAACGCAAGTGATGCTCAATAAACGACTTCTGCTGGCGACGGGGCTCGTGGCCCTGCCGCTGGCGGCGGCGGTGGCGGCGCCCGCCATCCCCGCTTTCACGACGAGCCCGGCGCCGGGCGGCGGCACTGCCTATTCCCTGCCGGTGCAGACGCTGCTTTTGATGACGGCACTGACCTTCATCCCCGCGGCGCTGCTGATGATGACGAGCTTTACGCGCATCATCATCGTGCTCTCCCTGCTGCGCCAGGCGCTCGGCACGCAGACGGCGCCGCCGAACCAGGTGATGGTGGGCCTCGCCCTGTTTCTCACGCTGTTCGTGATGGGGCCCACGTTCGACCGCGTCTACACCGAAGCGTACGTGCCGCTGCAGGAAAACCGCATCCAGATGGGCGAGGCGATGGACAAGGCCGCGGCCCCGCTGAAGGGCTTCATGCTGAAGCAGACGCGCCAGTCCGACCTCGCCCTGTTCGTCAAGATCTCGCGCACGCCCGCGCTGCAGGGCCCGGAAGACGTGCCGCTGCGCGTCTTGATCCCCGCCTTCATCACGAGCGAGCTGAAGACCGCGTTCCAGATCGGCTTCGCCATTTTCATCCCGTTCCTCATCATCGACATGGTCGTCGCGTCCGTGCTGATGTCGATGGGTATGATGATGATGTCGCCGGCCGTGATCTCGCTGCCGTTCAAGCTGATGCTGTTCGTGCTCGTCGACGGCTGGCAGTTACTGCTGGGCTCGTTGTCCCAGAGTTTTTACTAGGGAGGACGATATGACTCCGGAAAGCGTCATCGCGATGGGCCGCACGGCCATGGAAGTCACGCTGATGGTGTCGGCGCCGCTGCTGCTCGTCGCGCTCGTCATCGGCCTCGTCGTCAGCATCTTCCAGGCCGCCACGCAGATCAACGAACAGACCCTGTCCTTCATCCCCAAGCTGATCGGCGTCTTCATCGCCCTCGTGCTCGCGGGGCCGTGGATGATCACGGTCATGACCGACTACATGCGCACCCTGTTCAGCGGCATCCCGCAGATGATCGGCTGACGTTGCGCCCGCGATGATTTCGTTCACCACGACGGAGCTGTATGCGTGGATCGGCGGCCTCCTGTGGCCGCTGACCCGCATCCTCGGGCTCGTCGCGGTCGCGCCCGTGTTCGGCAACACGGCCGTCCCCATCCTCATCAAGACGACGCTCGGCGTGCTGCTGGCCGCGATCATCGGCCCCACGCTCCCGCCCGTTCCAGCCGTCGATCCGACGTCGTGGGCGGGCATCCTGATCGTCGCGCAGGAACTGCTCATCGGCGTGGCGATGGGTTTTGCGATGCGCCTCGTGTTCGCCGCCGTCGAATTCGCGGGCGAGGTCGCCAGCTCGACGATGGGCTTTTCGTTCGCCACGTTCTTCGATCCCAGCTCGGCCGGCCGCTCGTCGGCCATCAGCCAGTTCCTCGCCCTCGTCGCGACGATGGCGTTCCTCGCCATGAATGCCCATCTGGTCCTGATCGAGGCGCTGGCGGAGAGCTTTTTCACGCTGCCGATCTCGGCCACGCCGATGTCGCTGTCCGCGCCGCTGGAAATGGTGCGCTGGGGCAGCCGCGTGTTCTCGGCCGGCCTGCAGATCGCGATGCCGATCGTCGCCGCCATGCTCATCACCAACATCGCGCTAGCCATCCTGACGCGCGCGGCGCCGCAGCTGAACCTGTTCGGTATCGGCTTCCCGATCACGCTAGGCGCCGGTTTCCTCATCATCAGCCTCACGCTGCCGTACCTCGGCACGCCGCTGCAGAACCTGTTCAACCAGGGGATCGAGGCGGGCCGCAAGATCCCGCGCGTGGGCGGCCAACGGCCGGGGCAGCCATCACCACCTGCTGCCCCGCGTTAATTGGGGAAATTGCCAAAAACCGGGCTCTGACCCCGGTTCTAGGAAATGTAATTAAAAAGAGAGAGCCCCGACATTGTCTTGAACGACACCTGGGCCGCCTGCAGCGTCTGCTGCTGCTGAGTGTACAGCGACACCGCCTTGACCATGTCCAGGTCCTGCAGGTCGCTCAGCGTGGTCTGGTACTGGATGTTGAGGTCGTCACCCGTGCTGTCCAGCGAGTCGACTTCCTTCAGGCGCGCGCCCACCGAGGCTTGCACGGTCAGCACGTTGTCCAGTGCGTTCTTCATGTTCAGGCTGGCCGCGTTCAGGTTGTTCGCCAGCGCGGCCTTGCCGTCCGAGCCGTCGGACGGGCTGCGCAGCGTCTGGATCAAATTCGTGATCGACGTGAACACCGACTGCTTCTGGCTCGGCTGCACGCTGAACTGGTCGCCGTTGGCCGGCGCGCCCTTGATGTCGAACGACATGCCGTCGAAGGCGATCGCCGCGCCCGCCGTGTAGGGCTGGTTGCTCAGCACGGCGCTCGCCGGCGACGTCGAGTTGTCCGTCACCGTGTACGTCGTCACGGCCGGCGTGCCCGCGACCTGGAAGGCGATCGCGTAATCGTGGCCCGTCAGCTTGGTCGCGTCCGTCACGGCGCCCGGGGAGATGATGCCCGCGCCCGTGTTCGTGCCGGCGGCCTGCGTGACGAAAGTGCCGTTGCCGGTGACGTTCGCTTCGAAAATGGCGCTGCCGCTTTCGCTGATCGCCATCTTGCGCGCCGACCCCACCTGCAGCATGCGCTGGCCCTGGTCGCCCTGGTAAGTCGCGCCGGCCGGGGTCTGCGTGAACGGTTGCGTGGTCGTCTTGTAGCCGGAGAACAGATAGGTGCCCGTGCCGTCCGTCGTGTTGGCCGAGCCGAGCAGGTCGGCCATGCGCCCTTCCAGTTCGATGGCCAGCGCCTCGCGGTCGCTCTGCGTGTAGCCCCCGTTGCCGGCGGTGACGATCAGCGTCTGGATGTCCTGGATCTGGTTCGAGACGTCGGTGAGCGTCTTGTCGACCAGCGACAGCGACGACTTCGCGTTCGTGCGGTTGGTGCCGAACTGCGTGTTCATCGATTGCGACTGCGTCAGTTCGAGCGCCTTGGCCGAGCCGATCGGATCGTCGGCGGCCGTCAGCATGCGCTTGTTGGTCGACAGCTGCATCTGCGTCTTGGCCATCTGGCTCTGCAGCGTGTTGATCTGCGTGGTGCCGGCCTGGTAGATCGCGTTGGTGCTGATGCGTAAGGTCATGGCGTGGCTCCGTTAATCAATGGCCGATCTGCAACAGCGCGTTGAAGATCGTGTCGGCGATCTGCATCACCTTGCCCGACGCCTGGTAAGCCTGCTGGTACTTGAGCAGGTTGGCGGCCTCTTCGTCGAGATTGACGCCGGAAACGTTGTTGGCGGCAGCTTCCGCCTGTGTCAGCTGGGCCGCCGCGGCTTCCGCATTGGCCTGCACTTCGCGCGTCTTGTTGCCGATCGTGGACACCAGCGTGGCATAGGCCGACTGGTACGTGGCCTTGCCGCCGTCGAGGATGTTCTTCCCTTGCAGGTCGCCCATCAGGCCGGCATTGCGCGTGTCGCCCAGGCCCGTGTTCGGCGCGATGGTGAAGGTGTCGCCATTGCCCGGCGCACCGTTCATGGTGAAACTCATGCCGGCCACCGCGTAGCTGGCGCCGTCCTTGAAGGGCGGATTGGTACCGGCGGGATAGGTCGTCGTGGTGCCGTTCAGCGTCATGCTGACGCCTTGCCCCGCCGGGAAGCCGGACAGCGTGCCCGTCGTCTTGTCGAAGGCGAGCGTGACGCTGCTGGTCAGCGGCGAGCCCAGGTAGTTCTTGTCGACCGAACCCGCGCTGATCTTGCCCGTGCCGCTGTTGGTCAGCGGGACGCTCGTGGCGATCGGCGCGGCGGCCGCGATCTGCGCGCCGTCCGTCAGCGCCAGCTTGAAGTTGGCGGCGCCGTTCTGCGTCGGGCGCACGAGGAAGTTGTCGCCCGAATCGGCAGCGCCCTGGATGTCGAACGCGAGGCCGTCGATGACCTGCGGCTGGGTCTGCGGGTACGGCGAGATCACCGTCTTCTTGTTGTCCGACAGGCGATACACGTTGTAGTTCGTGCCGTCGTAATCGACCTTGTAGTTGCTCGTCGTGAGTTGCGTGGCGTCGACGACCGTCGCCTTGATGGCCGTCGTGCTTGTATTGTTGTTGTTGATGTTCTTGGTCACATCGGCCGGCGCGATGGTGAAGATGTCGCCGCCCGGCTTGCCGTTGCCGTCCAGGCCCAGCTTGTTCTGGTCGTTCATCGTCGTGGCCACCGCGATCGCGACGCGGCCCAGCGAGTTCTGCGCCAGGTCCAGCGACTGGCTGCGGAACTGCAGCACGGAGCCCAGTTCGCCACCCGTGAGCGCGCTCTCGGCCATCGGCATGGTCTTGCCGTGGGTGACGTAACCGATCGTCACGCGCGTCTGGTCGGTCGGCGAGTTCATGGCCGCCAGCTCGAAGGCGTTCACGCCGACGACGAGCGGCTGGCCGTTGCCGATCGACACGGTCAGGCTATAGTTATCGCCCGGCACGACGGTGGCCTTGACCTGCTTGTTCAGGTCCATGATCAGCTGGTCGCGCTTGTCCAGCAGGTCGTTCGGCGGGTTCAGGCCGCCGGCCTCCGTCAGCTGGCCGATCTTGTCGTTCAGCTGGGCGATCTGCTTGGCGTACGTGTTGATCGTCGTGACGCTCGCGGTCAGCTGGGTGTTGACGCCCTTGCGGATCTCGTCGAGGCGGCCGGTCATGCTCTGGAAGCGGGCGGCCAGCGTGTCGGCCGACGTCATGAACGAGCCGCGCGACGACACGCCCGCGCCGTCGCCCGTGAGGTTCTGCACGGCCGAAAAGAAGTCCTGCAGCGCCGGCGACAGGCCGGACGTCGTGTCGGCCAGCAGGTTGTCGATCTGCTGCACCTGGGCCTGGTAGGCGTCCAGCCCGCTGCTCGCCGCCTGGGCCGTGCGCACCTGGGCGTTGAGGAAATCGTCCGAATAGCGCTTGACCTGGGCGACCTGCGTGCCGGTGCCGATGTAACCGTTGGAGCCCCCCATCGAGATCGCGGTCGCCTGCACCACCACCTGGCGGCTGTAGCCGGCCACGTTGGCGTTGGTGATGTTGTTGCCGGTCGTCGCCAGGCCTGCCTGGGCGGCGTACAAACCGGTTTTGCCGATGCTGAGGAGGGACATGGTGGTTTTCTTTCTGCTATGTCATTGACGGCAAGTTCCGCCAAAACTTTATTCTTGTTCTTTTCTCATCACCCCATCACGCCAGCGAGTGCTTGATGATGCGCGACAGCTTGGCCGCGTATTGCGGATCGGTCGCATAACCGGCACGTTGCAGGCCGTGCGCGAACGTGGCCGCGTCGCCGCCGTGCGCCAGCACTTTTTCGTAGCGCGGGTTATTGCTCAGCAAGCGGGCGTAATCCTTGAACGCGTCCGCATGCGAATCGTAGGCGCGGAATTTTTCCACGCGCGTGTGCGGCTTGCCGTTGATGTATTCGGTCGTGACGGCCGTCGCCACCTTGCCCTTCCAGCCCGGGCCGGCCTTGATGCCGAACAGGTTGTTGCTCGAGGTGCCGTCCGCATTGCGGATCACGCGGCGGCCCCAGCCCGTTTCGAGCGCGGCCTGGCCCATCATGAATTTCGCGGGCACGCCCGTCGCCTGTTCCGCTTCCTCGGCGGCGTCGGCCAGTTTTTCTTGGAACGCGCGCACGTGCGCCGGCTTGTTGGCGTTGTCCGTGCCCCGCGCGGCGCCCGTCACGCCGGCCGCGCCTGCCTTGGCCACGCCGTCGGTCGGCATCGTGTCCGGATCGGCCTGCATGCGCAGGGCGGCGGCGCCATTGGCGGCACCGGCCTGCTGTCCGCCGCCGATGCCCAGCGCCTGCTTGTTCATGTCCTGCATCAGCTGCTGGCCCTTCTGCTGCACGGTCAGCTGGCGCACGAGCACGTCGGCCAGGCCGATGCCGCGCTTGGCCATCTTCTGGCTCATCTGCTGGTCCAGCATGCCGGTGAACGTCTTCGTTTCCTGGCTGTCGGTCATGCCGTCCTGCGGTGTCGCGTCGCGCATGCTCTTCATCATCATGTTGACGAACATGGATTCGAACTGCGTGGCGGCCCCCTTCAGCGCTTCCGGCGAGCCGGCTTTCGCCGACTGCTTGAGGTCGCCGAGGCTGTTGGCGTCGAGCGCAAATTTACTGGACAGGTCGGAAGTGGAGCCGAGCATGATGGCCTCGCTGGTCAGATGATTTCGAGTTCGGCGCGCAGCGAACCGGCCGCCTTGAGCGCCTGCAGGATCGCGAGCAGGTCTTGCGGCGTGGCGCCGATGGCGTTCATCGCCTTGACGACTTCGGCCAGCGACGCGCCGCCGTTCAGCATGATGACCTTGCCGGCGTCCTTCTTGACGGACACCTGCGGCGTCTGCGTGACGACGGTGCGGCCCAGCGAACCCGGATTCGGCTGGCTCACCTGCGTGTCGGCGCCGATGCTGACGGACAGGTTACCGTGCGAAATCGCGCACGGGTCCAGCGTGACGGAGCGGTTCATGACGACGGAACCCGTGCGCGCGTTGACGATGATCTTGGCGGCCGCTTCGGCCGGCTTGACGTCCATGCCTTCCAGTATGCCGAGGAAGGTCACGCGCTGGTCGCTCGACGACGGTACGCGCACGCGGATCACGCGGCCGTCCAGCGCCGTGGCGATGCCCGGGCCGAACTTGTCGTTGATCGCTTCCACGACGCGGCTGGCGGTGGCGAAGTCCGTCGTGTTCAGTTCCAGCTTGACCTGGTTGTCGGCACCGAGGTTCGACGCGACGGCGCGCTCGACCGTGGCACCGCCCGAGATACGGCCGACGGCCAGTTGATTGACCTGCACCTGCGCACCGCCGCCCGACGCACCCGCGCCGCCGACGAGCACGTTGCCCTGGGCCATGCCGTACACCTGGCCGTCCGCGCCCTGCAGCGGGGTCATGAGGAGCGTGCCGCCGCGCAGGCTCTTCGCGTTACCCATCGACGAGACGGTCACGTCGATCGTCTGGCCCGGCTGCGCGAACGCGGGCAGCGAGGCGGTGACCATCACGGCCGCCACGTTCTTCAGCTGCAGCTGGGTGCCGGGCGGCAGGCTGATGCCCTTCTGCTGCAGCATCGCCGTGATCGACTGCACGGTGAACGGGGTCTGCGTCGTCTGGTCGCCGGTGCCGTCGAGACCGACGACGAGGCCGTAGCCGGACAACTGGTTCTGACGCACGCCGCCGATGCTGGCGAGATCCTTGAGGCGCTCGGCGTGGGCGGTGGTGGCCATCAGGGGACCAAGCAGTGCGGCGCAGAGGGCGATGATTTTGAAGTTCATATTTAGTCAGTCGGGGTCAGAGCCCACCCGTGTAAACCGGGCTCTGACCCCGAATAGTTAAAATGGCAGCAACGACTGGAAAAAGCGCGACATCATCGACGTCATCTCGGCGCGGTCGATCTGGCTGTTGGTGCGGTATTCGACGCGGGCGTCGGCGACCAGGGTCGACTGCACGATATTGCCGGCCTGGATCGAATCCGGATTCACCATGCCCGAGAAGCGGATGAATTCGACGCCCTTGTTCATGGCGATCTGCTTCTCGCCCACCACGATCAGGTTACCGTTCGGCAGGACTTCGGACACCGTCACGCCGATCGTGCCCGTGAAGGCGTTCGACGCGGTCTGGGTGTCGCCGTCGGCATACTTGATGCCGCTGCTCGTGGCGAGGTTGCCGCCCAGGCGGCCCTGCAGCGGACCCGGCACGTTGAGCTCGGCGCTGCCCGACTTGTTGCCGGTGCTCGCGCCGCTCTTGTTGGCGGCCGTCTTCTCGACGATAGCGACCGTGAGCACGTCGCCGATGTGGCGCGCGCGGCGGTCTTCGAACATCGGACGGAAGGTATTGGCGTTGTAGATCGCGCCTTCCGTCGGCGTGCCGCCATCGGCCAGCATCGGGCGCACCGACGTCGGGCCCTTGACGATCGACGTCGGGGTGGCTGCGCAACCGACGAGCGCCATGGCGATCGTCGCCCCTGCGAAGGCGGGGGCCCAATTGACGAACAGCGCCTTGGCGGTGGTCGCCATCGCCGCTCGTGTGCGGCGATGGCTCCCCGCGAAGGCGGGGATCCAGGTTTTATAAACCTTTTTCATAACTGGGAAATCTTTGCCAGCATCTGGTCGGACGTGGTGATGGCCTTGCTGTTGATCTCGTACGCGCGCTGCGTCTGGATCATGTTGACCATCTCTTCGACGACGTTCACGTTGGACGTTTCGACATAGCCCTGCATCAACACGCCGGCGCCGTTCGTGCCCGGGGTGCCGGCCTGCGCGGTGCCGGACGAGCCGGTCTCGGCATACAGGTTCTCGCCCAGCGATTCCAGGCCGGCCGGGTTGACGAAGTTCGCCACCTGGATCGAGCCGATCTGCGTGGGCGCCACGGTGCCCGGCGTCGTGACGGACACGGTGCCGTCGCGGCCGACGGTCATCGTCAGCGCGTTGCTGGGCACGGTGATGGGCGGCTGCAACACGTAGCCGCTGGAGGTGACGAGCTGGCCGTTGTTATCGGTCTGGAACGAGCCGTCGCGGGTGTAGGCCGTGGTACCGTCCGGCATCAGGACCTGGAAGAAGCCCGAGCCGTTGATCATCACGTCCTTCGAGTTGCCGGTCTGCTGGGGATTGCCCTGCGTGTGGATGCGCTCGGTGGCGACGGCGCGCACACCGGTACCGATCTGCAGGCCGGACGGCAGCTGCGTCTGCTGCGAGGATTGCGCGCCGGGCTGGCGCACGTTTTGATACAACAAATCTTCGAACACGGCACGCGACTTCTTGAAGCCGTTCGTGCTGACGTTGGCGAGGTTGTTGGTGACGACGTCGAGGTTGGTCTGCTGCGCTTCCAGGCCAGTTTTCGCGATGTAAAGCGAACGGATCATGGTGTTCTCCTATGGGCGCCTGCAAACCTGCTCCGCGTTGCATCGTCGGTCTGCGATGCTCGCTGTACTTTCGTACAGCTGCGCTTCTCAACCAACGCTGCTGCCGCTCGCGACGGTTTTCAGGGGCCCCTACACGGCGACGGCAAACCCGTCACCCACCATGAAATTATGTCCCAGAAGAAATCAAGTCAAAGCGAGGATCTGCGTCGCTTTCGCCGCGTTATTCTCCGCGTTCTTCAACAGGCTCATTTGTGTCTCGAGAGAACGTGCCAAAGAGATCATGTTCACCATCGAGTCGACGGCGGAGACGTTACTGCCCTCCAGCGCGCCGCTCGTCACCGTCACGGCCGCGTCGGCCTGGGCCGGGGTGCCGTCCTGCTGGCGGAACAAGCCGTCGTCGCCGCGCACGAGCTGTTTCTGGTCCGGATTGACGAGTTTCAGACGGCCGACGATGGTGGACGTGGCCGGCACGGTGTCCGTCGTCAGCGACGCGATCGAGCCGTCCTTGCCGATGGAGACTGTCGTGTTCGGCGGAATCGCGATCGGACCGCCCTCGCCCATCACCGTCTGGCCGTTCGCCGTCTGCAGGATGCCGTTGGGGCTGACCTGCAGCGAGCCGTTGCGCGTATAGGCTTCGGTGCCGTCCTGCATCTGCACGGCGATCCAGCCCTGGCCCTTGATGGCCACGTCGAGATCGCGCCCCGTCACCTGCAGCGGGCCCGCCGCGAAATCCGCGCCGACCGTGTTGTCGACGACGAATGCGCGCGTGGGCAAGCCTTCGCTGACGACGGGCACGGCGCGGAACGTATCGAGCTGGGCGCGGAAGCCCGTCGTGGACAGGTTGGCCAGGTTGTTCGACGTCGTGGCCTGCTGCTCGAGGATGTGCTTGGCGCCGGAGGCGGCAGTGTAGATCAGGCGGTCCATGATACCTATCCTTACCGGGGTCAGACCCCGATTTTTGGCAATTTCCTAAAACCGGGCTCTGACCCCGGTTTTGAGCTCTATCCTTAGCGCAGGTTCACAAGCGTCTGCAGCACCGAGTCCTGCGTCTTGATCGTCTGGGCATTGGCCTGGTAGACGCGCTGGGCCGTGATCATGTTGACCAGTTCGGCCGTCAGGTCCACGTTCGAGGCTTCCGTCGCCGACGATTGCAGCACGCCGAAGCCGCCCGTGCCCGCGGTGCCCAGCAGCGGCGTCCCCGAAGCCGACGTTTCGGCCCACGAATTGTTGCCGATCGGCTCCAGGCCGCCCGAGTTCGTGAAATTCGCGAGGACGACCTGGCCCAGCGCCTTGGTCTGGCCGTTGCTGTACTGGCCCAGCAAGGTGCCGTCGGCGGCGGCCGAGAAGCGCTGCAGGTGGCCCGGCTTGTAGCCGTCCTGCGTGGTCAGTTTTTCGCTGGTGTCGGAGCCGTACTGGGTGCTGCCGTTGAAGCCGAGCTTGATCGACAGGGTTTCCTTGGCGCCCGTCGCCGGATAGACCGGGAAGGTCACGGCCAGCGGCAGCGTCTGCGGCGACATCAGGGCGGCCGACAGCGCGCCGTTCGAGTCGAACTTCAGCGTGCCGATCGGGACCGACGGCACGGACACGGCGGCGGCGATGTCCTTGTCGACCTGGTCAGGCGTGTAGCCGGCCGTGTTGCCCGCGTCGGTGGCGGCGGTCTGGATGGCGGTGACGGTGGCCGCGGTGGCACCGGCCGTGCCCGCGGCACCGCTGACGGCCGCGGACGCGGCGGCGGCATAGCCGGCCAGCGCGGCGGCGATGGCGGCCGGATCCTGCGGCGATGCCTTCGTGGCCGCGGTCCACGCGTCGCGCGCCGTCTGTGCCGCCGCGTTGCCTGTGGCGGCCTTGGCCACGTTGACGTTGGTGAGCTCGGTGCCGTCGGCGCCGGCATACACGTCCCAGGTGCCGGAACCCGTCTTCACGTAGAACATCGACATCGTGTGCTCGTTGCCCAGGGTGTCGTACACGCTGACCGGCACCTGCTTGTTGTACGTGGTCGCGTCGTTGGCGTTGAACGGGAAGTTGGTCGGGACGGTCTCGCGCGAGTCCAGGTTGATCGACGTATCGACCTTGGTGGTCGCGACCGGCTTCATGTCGGCCGTGCTGATCTTCAGCGGGGCCGGCGTGCTGGCCAGGATCTGGCCGTTCGGGCTGACGCCGTAGCCCGTCACGTTGGCGCCCTGCGGCGTGACGATGTAGCCGTTCTTGTCCAGCGAGAACTGGCCGTTGCGGGTGTACTGGACGGTGCCCGAAATCTCGGTGCGGAAGAAACCGGCGCCGTTGATCGCGATGTCGAGCGGGTTGGCCGTCGTCTCGATATTACCCTGGGTGAACTGCTGGGCGATGGCCGCCACGCTCACGCCGATACCGGCCTGGGTCGCGCCCGCGCCGTTCAGCGAGCGGGCGTAGACGTCCGCGAATTGCGTGTTCGAGCCCTTGAAGCCGACGGTGCTCGAGTTGGCGATGTTGTTGCCGATGACGTCCAGCGATTTCGCTGCGCCGTTCAAGCCGCTCAGGCCTTGTTGGAAGGACATGTTGTGCTCCTGTTATTCGTTCGTTTCGCGGTACCGACCGCGCTTAGAGGACTTGCTTGATGTCGGCCAGCGTGAGCGCGCCCTTGCCGGACAGGTTCAGCTTGACGCCATCGGCGCTGTTGGTGGTGACGCTGGCGACGCTGTCGAACGACAGGCCTTTCGCGTCGGTCAGGTCGGCGCCGCCGCGCGTCGCCACGACCTTGAACGTGTAATTGCCATCGGCCAGCGTGACCGGCTTGCCGTTGCTGTCCAGCTTTTTCGGATCGGGCACGCCGTCCCACGCGAGCGGCATGACGCCGGCCTTCTGCGCGCCCATGTCGATCGTGTCCACTTCGTTGCCCTTGGCATCGCTGATGACGATCTTGACATTGTCGGCATCGGTGGCCAGTTCGGCACCCAGGATCGCCTTGCCGCTCGACAGCGTGACACCGCTGCCTTCGACGAGCACGCCGCGGCCGATCAGCCCCGTCGCCTGCATCGCTTCCGAGCTCTTGTAGCTGGACTGCAGCGATTCCAGCGTCGTGTTCAGCTTGTTCACGCCCGTCACGGTCTGCAGCTGCGCGAGCTGGCTCGTCATCTGGGCGTTGTCCATCGGGTTCAGCGGATCCTGGTTCTGCAGCTGGGTCACCAGCAGGGTCATGAACTTGTCGGTGTCGGCGGAGACGCTGTCCGTGCTGGTCGGCTTCTTCGCGTTCATCGTCGACATCAGGTCGGTGATGGGGGTGCTGGTGGTATCGGTTACGGTCGCCATGGGAGCGTGTCAGAAAGAGTGGATCGGATTACTGGCCGAGGGTCAGTGTCTTGAGCAGCATGGTCTTGGCCGCGTTCATGGTCTCGACGTTCGTCTGGTACGAGCGCGACGCCGACAGCATGTTGACCATCTCGTCGACCACGTTCACGTTGGGCATGGCCACATAGCCCTTGTCGTCGGCGAGGGGATTCTTGGGGTCGTACACCTGCTTCAGGGGCGAGGCATCCTCGACCACTTCGCGCACCTTGACGCCCGTGCCGCTGTCCATCGGGACGGCCTCGAACACGACCTGCTTGGCGCGGTAGGCTTCGCCCGTGGCGCTCGTCGCGCTGTCGGCGTTGGCGAGATTGCTGGCCGTCGTGTTCAGGCGCTGCGCCTGGGCGCTCATCGCCGAACCGGCCACGTTGAAGACATTAAACAAGGACATGATTACTGGCCTCCCTGGATGGCCGCGAGCATATTGCGGATCTGCTGGTTGATCATCGTGATGCCGGCTTCGTAGCGCAGCGCGTTGTCGGCGAACTGGGTGCGTTCCGTGTCCATGTCGACCGTGTTGCCGTCGACCGCGCCCTGCGTCACCGTGCGGTACAGCACGGGCGTGGCGCCGTCGCCCAGCGTCTTGCCGTCGGCGGCCGCCTGGCCGTTCGGATAATGGGCGGCGGCCGTCGTGTTCAGCGGCCCCGTGTTCGTCGCGCGGGCCAGCGCACCCTGCAGCGCGCTGGAGAAATCGATGTCGCGCGCCTTGAAGTTCGGCGTGTCCGCGTTGGCGATGTTCGAGGCGAGCAATTCCTGGCGCTGCGAGCGCAGGCTCAGCGCGGTTTCATTGAAACGCAGGTACTCGTCGAGTTTGCCGATCATGATTACTCCAGGCATGGGGTGGTGGACAGGATGGATCATACGGACCGGCGAACTCTTCCAATCGGGCAATAAAGCGACCCAAAACCCGGCTATTCGGCGATTCGATGGCGGCGTGCCGGACCTAAGATGGCACCGTCGCAAAAAACCGTATCGCTCACTTATTCATGAAACGCACGCTCATTACCGCCCTGCTCATCGGCGCCGCCGCGCTGGCGCACGCGCAGACGACGCCCGCTGGCGGCCGTCAGAACGTCAACACCCTGCGCACCGTCGTCGAGCAATTCCTGCGGACGCAGACGGCCGGCCTGCCCGGCACCGTGACGGTGAAAGTGGGCGCGATCGACGCCCGCACGGCGCTGGCCGCCTGCCCCGCGCCGGAAGCGTTCCTGCAGCCGGGCGCGCGCGCCTGGGGCAAGACGACCGTGGGCGTGCGCTGCACGGCGCCGTCGAACTGGACGCTCTTCGTGCAGGCGCAGGTGAACGTGCAGGCCGACTACGTGGCCGCCGCACTGCCCCTGGCCCAGGGCCAGCCGATCGAGCAGAGCCAGCTCGTGTTGATGAAAGGCGACATTGCCGCCATGCCGAACGGCATCATCACCGACATGGCCCAGGCGATCGGCCGCACCCCGACCGTGTCGCTGGTGGCCGGCACGCCGTTGCGCCTGGACACGCTGCGCAGCCGGCCCGTCGTGCAGCAAGGCCAGGCCGTACGCCTGGTTACTAGTGGAAATGGATTTTCAGTATCAGCCGAAGGCAAGGCCATCGGCAACGCCAGCGACGGCCAGATCGTGCAGGTGCGCACGCCATCCGGCTCGGTCGTGAGCGGCACGGCGCGGAGCGGCGGGATGGTCGAAGTGGCGTTTTGATGGCAGCAAAGGAGCAGGATCGTTGAAAGTGCGGCTTGCGTCCGCACTTTCTTTGATGTCCCCTAAAGTTTTTGGCAAGGGCGCCGTTACTGAAGGCAGATCCCGGGCTTTCTGCTCCGACCTGAGAAGGATGATGCTGTGAAAATCAACGATACACTCAAGAACAACGCGAGCGTCCAGGCCAACAACACGCCGGCCACGACTGCGAAGAGCAGCGACGCGGCCGCCGCGAAATCGGTCATGCCCGCAGCGACCGACACCGTGCGCCTGTCCTCGCAAGGCCAGGCCCTCGCGGCCGGCAGCACCAGTCAAGTGTTCGACAGCAAAAAGGTCGAACGCATCAAGGCGGCCATCGCGGATGGCCAGTTTCATGTGAATTCCGAGAAAGTGGCGGACGGCCTGTTGGATACGGTGCGCGATCTGCTGCATTCCCGCAAACAATAGATAATCAATGGCCATTGCATCCCCTGGCGCAACCCTGCGCGACGAACAGCAAGTGATCGGTTCCATCGTGGAGCTGATGAAAACCGAGCAACAGTTCCTGATCAGTGCGGATGCGGATGGCCTCTCGACCATCACCCCCAACAAGCTGCAGTTGGCGCAGCGTGCCGCGACACTGTCGCGCGTGCGCCACAAGGCCCTCGGCGCCGCCGGCTTTCCCGCGGACGAATCCGGCATGGAACCCTGGCTGGCCGTGGGCGGCAACGCCGAGTATCGCGACGCGTGGAACCGCCTGCTGGAACTCACCCGCGAAGCGAAAGAACTCAACCGCGTCAACGGCATGATCGTCAACCGCCAGCTGGGCCAGACCCAGGCGGCCTTGAGCGAATTGCGCGGTCCCGGCGGCGGCGCGGCCGGCGTCTACGGCCCGGCCGGCCAGACGATGTCGACGGGTCCGTCGCGGCGGTTCGTCGTCGGTTAATTCACCATCGCGCCGTTCGCCGTCTTCTCGGCGAACATCCGCTCGATCTGCTCCGGCCACACCGGCGGGCTGAAGTAATAGCCCTGGATTTCATCGCAGCCATTCTCGCGCAGGAACGCCGCCTGCTCGGCCGTCTCGACACCCTCCGCCACCGCTTCCAGGTTCAGCGTATGCGCCAGCGCGATGATGGCGCACGCGATGGCCGCGTCGTTCGGGTCGGCCGTCACGTCGCTGACGAACGAGCGGTCGATCTTCAGCACGTCGATGGGGAAGCGCTTCAGGTAGCTGAGCGACGAATAGCCGGTGCCGAAGTCGTCGATCGACAACGCGACGCCGAGCGCCTTCAGCGAACGGAGCACGCTCGTCGCCTCGCCCGTGTCGCGCATGACCGTCGATTCCGTGATCTCGATTTCCAGGCAGGCCGGCGGCAAACTGCTGCGCTCCAGCGCGGCCTGGACGCGCTGGGCGAGGCCGGCCTGCTGGAACTGACGTGCCGACAGGTTGACGGACACGCGCAGCGGCGGCAATCCCTGCGCGCGCCACGTGGCCGCGCGCGCGCAGGCTTCGTCCAGCACCCACATGTCGAGATCGTCGATCAGGCCCGTCTCCTCGGCGAGCGGAATGAAGCGCGCCGGCGGCACGAGGCCCAACACCGGATGGCGCCAGCGCACGAGGGCTTCCACGCCGATCACGGTGCCGCTGGCCAGGTCGACGCGCGGCTGGTATTGCAGCGCGAACTGGTTCCGTTCGATGCCATGGCGCAGCAGCGCTTCCAAGTCGACCCGCTCGCGGATCGCCTGCGCCATCGCGTCCGTGTGGAAGCGGTAGCGCGCGGGCCCTTCCGCGCGCGCGGCGGCCATCGCCACCTGCGCCATCTGCAGCAATCCGTGCGCGCCGCAGCCGTTTGCGGGCGGCAGTGCGATGCCGACGCTGGCGGCCAGGAACACGCGCTGGCCGTCGAGCAGGAACGGCTCGCGCATCGACGCCAGCAGCCGGGCGGCCAGCGCCGCGGCGGCGGTCTCGCCCGACTGTTTTTGCACGACGATGAATTCGTTGCCGCCCTGGCGCGCCAGCATGTCGCCGCCGGCCAGCAGGCACGACAGGCGCACGACGCATTCGCGCAACACGTCGTCGCCGCCGCCATAGCCGTAGCCGCTGTTGATCTTGCGGAATTCGTGCAGGTCGAACACGAGCACGGCGAGCGTGCGTCCGTCCTGGCGCGCGGCCGCGATGGCCTCGTCCAGCGTCTCGAGGATGCGGTTGCGGTTCGGCAGGCCCGTCAGCGCGTCGTGCGTGAGCTGCTCGACGAGCGCGCGCTCGAGCCGGCGCCGCTCCGACAAATCGCGCACGATCGCCACCTGCTGGCCGCTCGGCATGCCGGCGCGGCGCACCTCGGCCGGGAAGGCGGCGCCGTACAGGCGGCGGCAGTCCAGCTCGGCGTCGCCGGCGGCGGCGGGCACCAGCACGTCCAGCGGCAGGCCGGCGGCCGTCTCGCGCGCGACGCCGAACAGGCTTTCCGCGCGCGCATTCATCATCGTGATGCGCTCTTCCGCCCCGACGAGCAGGATCGCGTCCGGCGCGCATTCCATCAGGCTGCGGAAGCTCGCCTCGCTCTCGGCCAGCGACCGCTCCGACCGCTGCAGCCGCAGGTACGGCGCCTGCACGGCCGCCACCCAGATCGCGCGATGCAGGCACAGGTAGGCGATCACCTTGTACACATGGCCGACAAAGTTCACGACGTCGTCCGGCCGGACATACAGCGTGAAACTGACGCCGCCCAAGGCCATCACGGCCGCCGTGGCGGCCAGGTAGCGGTCGGTGCGCAGGCGGGTGACGAGGGCGCGGCGCAGCAGGAACAGCGCGGCGACGGCATTCAGCACGATCAGCACCAGCTCGCAACCGATCTTGAACGACGTCAGCCCCTGCCCCGCCACGTATGTAGCCGGCAACCCCAGCGGATCGGCCACGGCCAGCCAGAAGCCGAGCGCGACGATGCCCAGCGCCGCCAGCAGCGCCCAGCCGCGCACGCGCCGGCCGACCGTGCGCTCGCGCGGCGCGAACGCGGCGACGAGCAGCGCCGCGGCACTGACGACGCGCGCGAGCAGCCAGAATTCGATGCCGTGTCCGACCGACCCCGGCCCCGCCACGCCGGGCATGCCGTCGACCGACATCAGGTGGCCGATGTCGAGCAGGCCGACGGCCAGCGCACTCGGCGACAGCAGTGCCACGCGGATCGGCATGTCGCGGCCGATGCCGTGCCAGCCCGTGGCAAACACGAGCATCGCCACGACGACGGAAAACACTTCCATCGCCGTGTGCGCCGTCAGGTACCAGCGCGGATCCCACGGCAGCCGCGCTGCGTTGCCGAGCGCGAGCCAGGCCATGAACAGCGCCAGCAAGGTGGTGAGGATGGACAGCCGTACCGTGGACGGAATCTTGCGCGCATGCCGCCTCATGCGGCCCTGCCCGCGGTTGGCCGGCGGTGCGTGCGAAGTCCGCTCATGCGGGATACCTGGCTGTCGTGCTCGATATTCATGTGCTGAAGCATTTGACGCCGCGGGCAAGGCCGCGCCGGCTTGGAAGGAAGATTCCCCAATGAAACTTTCATATCCAGGGAATCAATATATGATAACAGTTTAATAAATGTAGATCGAGCAATACTTACGCCAACGATCAATATGTTGCATCAATGTACCAAATTGAACGCTAACGGGACAATCTCGCGGCGATAAATACGGTGAGTTGCCGGCCAGGCCGCGCCGTAACGTACAGGGACGTCAAGGCGCGATGTGGCGAAACAGCACGGGTTCGGTGACGAGCGGCGTGGTCGCTTCGGGATGGTGGATGTCGGCCAGCGCCAGGCCGGCGTAGCGCAGTTCATAGGTGTGATCGCCGGGCCGGAACGCGTAGTCGGACGTGATGTCGACCGTGTGCGTGTGGGCGGAGTGCGGCGGCAGTTCGAACCAGCCGGCGCCGCCGCGCGCGGCATTGGCGCCGACGTAGGCGATGGGCGCGCCGCCGGGATGCACGCGCACGTCGAACACGCGCCCGCCGGGCCGGGGATCATCGGTCAGCGCGCGCGGCAGCCAGACCCGGCGCTCGCCGCGGTTTTCCGCCTTGAAGGTGATCCATACCTTGTCGTGCCGCGCGTCGACGCTCAGGCTTGCGTGCAGGTTCATCCGCCCTCCTCCTTCGATCGACATTGCTGTCGCGTTGGAACGATTGTAACGCGCCCCCGTCAGGAATTGGCGCCGGACAGGATCGTGACGGCCACCCGCCGGTTGCGCGCGCGCCCGGCGGGGTCGTCGTTCGAGGCGATCGGCCGGTTCGCACCGCGTCCGACGGCGGCCAGGCGCTCCTCGGCGACGCCGTTCGCCGCGAACAGGCGCACGACGGTCGTGGCGCGCACGGCCGACAATTCCCAGTTCGACGCGAACGCCGGGCTGCCGATCGGCGTGTTGTCCGTAAAACCTTCAACTTCGATGCCGTGCGGATCGGCCTTCAGCAGGTCGGCGACGGTGCGCAGCGTCTCCTGCGCGGTGGGCGTCAGGGTGGCATCGCCCTCGTCGAACAGGGCACTCGCATTGATCTCGAGCGTGACGCCGCGCGCCGTCTGCGTGACGCGCATCTTGCCGGTGTTGACGAGGGGTTTGAGGATGCTGTCGAGTTTTTGCGCCAGCAGTTCGAGGCGCTCGCGGTCGCGCTTGGCCGCTTCCGCGCGCTTGTGGGCGAGGATCGCCGACAGCGGCAGTGCCTCGACCTCGACCATCGTGTTCGACTTGTTCGCCGCGCCGCGGCCGCCGAACGCGTCGCCCAGCGCTTCCGACAACACCGTGTACTTGCCGATATTGACCACGGACACCGCGTACATGACGACGAAGAACGCGAACAGCAACGTGATGAAGTCGGCGTAGGAAATCAGCCAGCGTTCGTGGTTCTCGTTGTCCTGCTCGTACTTCTTGCGGCGCGCCATGGTGCCGGATCAGTGTTCGGACAGCAGGCACGCCACGCGCTCGTCGAGCACGCGCGTGTAGTCGCCGGTGGCGATATCGTGGAAGACGTCGGCCAGGATTTCGTACTGGGCCACGCGCTCGCTGACGATGCCCTTGATCTTGTTGCCGACCGGGTAAAAGAACAGGTTCGCGAGACCCACGCCGTACACGGTCGACACGAACGCGACGGCGATGCCGGCGCCCAGCCTGGACGGGTCGGACAGGTTTTCCATCACGTGGATCAAGCCCAGCACGGCGCCGAGGATGCCGACGGTGGGTGCATAGCCGGCCGCCGATTCCCAGATGCGCGCGGCCTGGCGTTCGCGGAATTCGTAGTTGTTGATTTCCGTGTGCATCAGGCTGCGCAGCTTGTCGGGCTGGATGCCGTCGACGACGAGGCGCAGGCCTTTCTGGATGAACGGATCGGCCTTGGCCATGTACTGCTCGAGCGACAGCAGGCCGTCGCGCCGCGCGGACAGGCTCCACAAATGGATTTCGCGGGCCAGCGCATGGCGGCGGTCCGGCGGGGTGACGAACACCCAGCGCAACATGCGCACGCCGCGCACGAAGGCTTGCGACTTCGTCTGCAGCAGCACGGCGCCGAACGTGCCGACGACGACGATGGCGAAGGCGGCGGGCTGGAACAGCGAGGAAAACTTGCCGCCGTCGAGCGTGTGCCCGACGAAGATGCCGGCCAGTGCCAGCAGGAGACCGAGCAGGCTGGTCAGGTCCACGAACGCTCCCGCAGATACGTGCGCAGGCGCGCCACGGCCTGGGTGTGCAGCTGCGAAACGCGCGATTCCGACACGCCCATCACGGCGCCGATTTCCTTGAGGTTGAGTTCTTCTTCGTAGTACAGGCCCATCAGCATCTTCTCGCGCGGCGGCAACGCGTCGATGGCGTCGATGACGGTCTGGCGGAAGTCCGTGTCGAGCAGGCTCTTCAGTGGATCGTCGTCGTCCACGGCATAGCGGTCGAGGAAGCCTTCGCTGCCGTCCTCGTCATGGAAGTCTTCGTAGTACACGAGCTGGTGGCCGCCGGAATCGCCCAGCAGATCCTGGTAATCGGGCAGCGACAACTTGAGCGACTTCGCGACCTCCGATTCGCTGGGCGGACGGCCCAATTGCTGTTGCAGCGTGGCCATGGCCGACTCGACCTTGCGCATGTTGGCGCGCGTGGAGCGCGGCATCCAGTCGCTGCTGCGCAGCTCGTCCAGCATCGCGCCGCGGATGCGCAGCACCGCATAGGTCTCGAACTGCGCGCCGTGGTTCTCCTCGTAGCGGTTGATCGCATCGAGCAGGCCCATCATGCCGGCCTGTACCAGGTCATCGACTTCGACGGACGGCGGGAGCTTGGCCTTCATCTGGTGGGCGAGACGCTTCACCAACGGCATGTGCTCCGTCAGCAGAGAGTTTTTGTCCGCTTTCCCTTTGACCGTGTACATGGTTCCAGTAATTAATTATTCTTCACCGCTTCAGGCGGCCCGTCCCTGCTGCATGCCGGTGCGCGCAAAGCGCCCGGCCAGGCGGCGGAACGCCACCGAAGCGCCGGCCAGCGGGAATGCGTCGACCACGGCGCGCCCGAGGCGCGCGGCGCGGTGCAGGTACTCGTCGGCCGGTACGGAGCCCATCGAGGTCAGGGTTACCGCCAAGTAACGAGTTGCCGCAGATGACATATTATCGTATACCACCTTCGCCTCGGCTTCGGTAGCGCCCGTGACAAGGATACCGAACGGGCGGCGGCCGAGATGCTGCGACAAACGCTTGATCAGCGCATAGGCGTTCGTGATCGACGCGGCGCTCGTCGACACCTGCACGACGATCTCGGACGAGGCCATGATCGGCACGGGGAACGTGCCATCGTCGGAAAATTCGCCGTCGACCATGATGATGCTGCCGGACGATTGCTGGACCAGAACGTCAAAGGTTTTGGCCAGACGCCGCATCTCATCCGTCGCTCCCGCGTAGGCGGGAGCCCAATTTTGCTGGCGTACCCGGCTGCTCGAAGAAACTTGGGTCCCCGCCTGAGCGGGGACGACGAGTTCATGTGCCATCTTCACCACGGAAAAGCCCTGCGGCACCGGGTGGATGACCTGGTTCAGCGCGCATTCCTGGCGCGCGACCTGCAGCAGGCTCGGGCCGCGGTCGACGCCGAGACGCTGGGCCACGCCGTAGTCGCGCGTGCAGGCGTCGACGATCATCACGTCATTGCCGGACTGGGCCAGCGAGGCGCCCAGGTTGACGAGCATGGCGCCCTTGTCGTCCTGGGGCGTCGCGGAGAGGAAGGTCACGATGCGCGGCTTGGGGCCGGCCAGCATCCGGCGCAGGCCCTCCGCCTGGTCGAAGTCGAAACTAGCCAACGTACACCTCGCGCAGCGAACGGTCGTTATTCAGGTTGCCCAGGCCGGCCATCATCAGCGGCAGGTCGGCGTCGGCGATCTGGGCGGCGGCATCGCGCCTGGTGCGGAAGGCGCGGTCGACCAGCATCGCGCGGTCGGCCAGGTGCAGGTCTTCCGGCACGCGCTGGCCGTTGGAGATGTAGTGCAGGTTCAGCTTCTGGCGCACGAGCACGTCCAGCACGTTGCCGATCGACGCGGCTTCGTCCATCTTGGTCATGATGGCGCCCGCGAGGCCCGTGCCCTGGTAGGCACGCACGACTTCGTTCAGCGTCTCGTTGGTCGACGTCGCGTTCAGGCACAGCAGGCGCTTCACGTCGGCGCCCGACTCCGTCAGCATGGCGACCTGCTCCGTCACCATCTGGTCGCGCTGCGACATGCCGATCGTGTCGATCAGCACGGTGTGCTTGTTGCGCAGTTCCTTCAGGGCGATGCGCAGGTCGGCCTCGTCCTTCACCGAGTGCACCATCACGCCCAGGATCTTGCCGTAGATGCGCAGTTGCTCGTGGCCGCCGATACGGTAGGCGTCCGTCGTGATCAGCGCCAGCTTTTCCGGACCGTGGCGCATCACGCAGCGGGCCGCCAGCTTGGCGGTCGTCGTCGTCTTGCCGACACCGGTCGGGCCGACCAGCGCGAACACGCCGCCGCGGTCGAGGATCGCATCCTCGTCGGCCATCGTCGTGATGTTGCGTGCCAGGACCGTCTTGACCCAACGCAGCGACTCGGCGGCATCCTTGCCGGCCGGCAGCTTGTCGACCAGGTAGCGCGACAGGCTCGCCGAAAAGCCGGCGGCCAGCATCTCGCGCAGCACGACGGCCTTCTGCGGCTCGCGCTGCTGGGTGGTGCCCCACGACAGCTCGGCCAGTTGCGATTCCATCATGCCGCGCATGGCGCGGATCTCGTTCATCATGCCGTGCATTTCGGCGGCGGCGGATTCTTTCGCCTGGGCAATCGCGGCCGACATCATCGCGGTCATCGCGGCCATGTCGAAGGCCGGCGCCTCCGGTTGCGGCGCGCGGCGGTTGGCGTAGGTCGGTGCGACGGCCGGTGCGGCGGGCTCGTCCATGTCGTACAGCGAATTCATCGGCTGGCGCGCGGCCGGGGCTTCCTGGAAAGCGCGCGGTGCCGGGCGGGCTGCCGGACGCGGTGCCGGGGCCGGCGCGGGAGCCGGCTCGAAGTCGTCGAACGTCGGTTCCTGGATGCGCAGGTTCGGGCGCGGCGCGGCCATTTCCGATTCCGGTGCCGGGGAAGCCAGCGACGCGACGTCGTCGTTGTCCAGTGCCAGGATTTCGACCACGCCATCGACCGGGCGGTTCGACAGGATGACCGCGTCCGGTCCCAGGGCCTCGCGCACTTTGCGCAGGGCTTCTCGGGAAGTCGCCGCTGTAAATTTCTTCACGTTCATCGTTGTTCTCCGCTCTTGCTGGCTTGGTTCGCTATCCGGTCATGCGGGCACAATCGCCCATTCACAGTGAGGATTATTGACGATGCCGGTAGGAAACCATCGCGGGAAAAGGACGGGGAAAGGCGCTTATTTCATTCATGCGGCGCGGCGGACACACCTGCACCGATCGCCAGAAAAGTTAATTGCCACGTAAATACAATGGTGAGAGAATTGGAACACAGCAACAAGATCATCGGTACGGGCACAATCTGTCATCTATGAGACAATTCTCAAACAGTCAATTGTTCAACTTTTAATATTTGTGGCAACTTTGGCATGACAAGCGTAATAGAACAGAACGAATCAGTGTCTTGATCGCAAATTGTGTTCAAATGTAACAACGAATTTTATGGTCGTGCTAGACTGCGTAAACACCGTGTACTTGGCTTACATCGAAAGGCCAACAGATGAAACTGAGAATACCGAAGCGCCAACCCGGTACCCCCGGTGCTGAAGCCGCCCTCGTTCATTTCTGCGAGATGCTGGACCGCTGTATTCCCATCTTGCGTACCGTATTTCTCATTGCAGGGGTGCTCGCCGCAGCACTGAAGGTCGGGCGAACCGCCGACTTCCTCTTTGCCACGGGTCTGCTCTTCCAGTTTGCGATGTGGTTCAACGACTGGTGGATCAGGACACGGGCTCGCTGACACTGTTCAGGATATAAAAAAACCGCGGTCTCGATGTGAAACCGCGGTTCTTGTAATTTGGCAGCACCGATTTCTCAGCGCACTTCAATGCCAACGTCGAGGGCCTGCTCCGCCCTGTCACCACGCCGCACCGTCCAGCGTCCACGCACGAGACGGCCATATACCGCGATATACAACACGACCTGGGCAACCACGATCGCCACGGCCGCCGGGGTCGACTGGCCGAACCAGACGCTGACTGCCACACAAGCCGCCACCGCCGGCGCCATGAAGCACGGCACCATCGCGTTGCGCTTCCAGGGACGAGCGGCGTCACGGCGCACATATTTGAAAACGAGACGGCGGAACACGAGCCCGTGCAGGTGCAATGCATCCGGCGCGCCCGGGCTGACCTTGCGGACGAACTTGCGGCGATAGATGCTGAACAGCACTTCGATGATCGGATAACCGCAGATTGCGAGAATTTGCCAGGCGCTCAGCTCCGGATGACGCACCAGCAGCAGGACCGCCATTTCCGACACCCAGAAACCGAGGAAATACGCCCCGCCATCGCCGAGGAACATTTTCCCGGACGGATAGTTCAGCATCAGGAAGCCCAGCGTGGCGCCCGCGCACAACGCACCGAGTACGGCGACGAAGCTGTCGCCGACGTGCAGTCCGACGGCGGCCAGGCCGATCGACATGATGATGATCGTACTGCCCGACAGGCCGTTGAAGCCGTCGATGATGTTGATGGCGTTGGAACCGCCTGCCACGAACACTGCGGTGGCAACGATCGCCAGCGGCGCGATCGTCAGCAGCGCATCCAGGCCCCAGATGTCCAGTTCGCCGACAGTGGCCCCCAGTGCGAGGCTGGCCACCAATGCGCTCAGCGCGGTGGCGACAAGACGCACGCGGACCGACACGCGCTTGGTGAAGTCCTCGATCAGGCCTGCCAGGAAGGCCGGCAGGCTGGCGCCGAGCAGCAGATAAATGCGCGATGCGCGGCTGGCGCTCACCTGGCCTGGAAAGATCTGCTGGAAAAGCACGAAGCCGAGCAGGATGCCGCCTATCACGGCCAGGCCGCCGATACGCGGCACGGCAGTGGTATGGACCTTTTGCACGCCGCCCAGGTCGTGGTCGTGCGTCAGGCGTCCATGCCACTTTTGAGAACGGACGATGAGTTGGCTGATGACGAAACTCGCCATCCATGCGGTCAACCCAAGCAATACAAACTGGTATTCCGGCATCTTTTACTTCCTGTACATTCGCAGACTGTCTTTGCAGCGCGTTGGGCAAATGACGATTGAGGGGTACATGACCGATTCGGCTGGGAGAACCGGTCTACTCAGACTGATTTCTTGAGCGTGCTAAGCGTTAGAGCGCAAGGATGTTAGCATAAATCAACTCTACCAATCGACTTTTGGCACGATTGAAGATGTGATTGTTGCGCTGCGGCCTCGAAAGATTCCCAACAAATTTCTTTATACCAATCAATTGGCGCCAACGAGGCTCGTGACACGAATTGTCTTGGATTCAGGAATTTCCGAGTGTGACAAGACCTTGAGCTGCGGCAACGCCCGGCGCAGGAACCGCGACAACAGCGTCCGCAGCGGCCCCGGCACGAGGAGAACCGGGGTCAGTCCCATTGCCTCTTGTTGCTGCGCAGCATTGGTAGCCTGCTGGACGATCGTGTCGGCCAGGCCAGGCTCAATGCCCGTGCCGTCGCCGCCGGCGTTCAGGGCCTGCACGAGCAGGCGTTCGAGACGGTTGTCCAGGGTCATCACGGACAGTTCGTTCGTGCCCGGGAACAATTGCTGCACGATGGCGCGGCCCAGCGACACACGCACCAGCGCGGTCAAATCGTTCGGATCGTTCGTGCTGCCCGCATGCTCGGACAGCGTCTCGATGATCGTGCGCATGTCGCGGATATGCACGCCTTCCTGCAACAGGTTCTGCAGCACTTTCTGCAACGTCGACAGCGACACGACCTTCGGCACCAGGTCTTCGACCAGTTTCGGCGCATCCTTGGCCAGGTGGTCGAGCAGCGCCTGCACTTCCATGCGGCCCAGCAGTTCCGACGCGTGCGTCGTGATCAGGTGGTTCAGGTGCGTCGCGACGACCGTGCCGGCGTCGACGACGGTATAACCCATGCTCTGCGCGTCGTCCTTCAGCGCGGCGTCGATCCAGATGGCCGGCAGGCCGAACGCGGGGTCCGTCGTCACGAGGCCCGGCAGGGTACCGCTCGCCATGCCCGGGTTGATCGCCAGGTACTGGCCGTTCATCGCCTCGCCGCTGCCCACTTCGACGCCCTTCAGCGTGATGCGGTAGGCCGACGGTTTCAGCTCCAGGTTGTCGCGGATGTGCACCGGCGGCGCCAGGAAGCCGACTTCCTGCGCGAACTTCTTGCGAATGCCCTTGATGCGCTTCAGCAGTTCGCCGTTCTGCGTCTTGTCGACGAGCGGGATCAGGCGGTAGCCCACTTCCAGGCCGAGCGTGTCGACCGGCATGACGTCCTGCCAGGTCGCCTCCTCCTGCTCCGCGGGCGTGGTGGCCGCCGCCGCGGCGCCACCGCCGGGCGACCCTGCCGGGCCCGCACCGCCGCCCGCGCGCTGCAATTCTTCCGGCGGCATGTTCTTGCGGCGCTTTTCCAGCAGATAGGCGCCACCGAACAGCGTGCTGCCCAGCAGCAGGAACACGAGGTTCGGCATGCCCGGGATCAGGCCCATGCCGCCGATGATGCCGCCCGTGATGTACAGCACTTCCGGTTTCGCGAACAGCTGGCCGACGACTTGCGAACCCACGTCCTTGTCGCTGGCCACGCGCGAAACGACCATACCGGCCGCGATCGAGATGATCAGCGACGGAATCTGCGCGACGAGGCCGTCACCGATGGCCAGCAGCGTGTAGTTCTTGACGGCGTCGCCAAAGGCCATGTCGTGCTGGACCATGCCGACGATCAGGCCGCCGACGACGTTGATCACGGTGACCAGGATGCCGGCCACGGCGTCGCCGCGCACGTATTTCGACGCACCGTCCATGGCGCCGTAGAACTCGGCTTCCATCGACACTTCGGAGCGGCGGCGCTTGGCGTCCTCTTCGCCGATCAGGCCGGCATTCAGGTCGGCGTCGATCGCCATCTGCTTGCCGGGCATCGCGTCCAGGGCGAAGCGTGCGCCCACCTCGGCGATACGGCCCGCACCCTTGGTCACGACCGTGAAGTTGATGATGGTGAGAATGATGAAGACGACGAGACCGACCGTGTAGTTGCCGCCGATCAGGAAGTGGCCGAATGCCTCGATCACCTTGCCGGCCGCGGCGCCGCCCGTGTGGCCCTCGGTCAGCACGACGCGCGTGGACGCCACGTTCAGCGACAGGCGCAGCATGGTCGTCACGAGCAGCACGGCCGGGAACGCCATGAAATCGAGGGGCTTGACCGTGTACAACGCGGTCAGCAGCACGATCACGGACATCGCGATGTTGAAGCTGAAGAACAGGTCGAGCGCGAATGCCGGCAACGGCAGGATCATCATTGCCAGCAGCAGGATGATCAGGATCGGCGCCGCCAGCGCGTTGCCGCGGGCACCGATCTTTTGCAGCCAGGCTGGCACTCTGAAACCGTTCATGCGTACTCCATCATTCAGGGATACGCCATTATTGCTGATGCCCCACGGAAACTATGCAGCAAGGAGACGGGAAAAACCGCCGTATTTCAATGACGTGGCTCGTCCGGCTTCTGCGACGCGGGGTTGAACGGGTCCATTTCCGGCGGAACCGGCAGTTTCTTCGGACGGTCCGGATACTGGTCGAGCGTGCCCTTGCTGTAGGCGCGCAGCTGGAAGACATAGGCCAGCACTTCGGCCACGGCCGAGTACAGGGCTTCCGGGATCTCGTCGTCGATTTCCGTGTGCTTGTACAGCGCACGCGCCAGGGCCGGCGCCTCCAGCAGCGCGACCTTGTTTTCCTTCGCGATCTCGCGGATCTTCGCCGCGACCTCGTCGGTACCCTTGGCGACGACGCGCGGCGCGCCCCGCTGCCCGTCCGCGTACTTGAGCGCGACGGCGAAGTGGGTCGGGTTGGTCACGACCACGTCGGCGGTCGGGACGTTGGACATCATGCGCTTCTGCGCCATCTCGCGCTGCATCTGGCGGATCTTGCCCTTGATCTGCGGGTTGCCGTCCGATTCCTTCGATTCCTGGATGACTTCCTGGCGGGTCATCTTGAGCTTGTCGGCGTAATGCCACATCTGGTACGGACCGTCGAGGATGGCGATGGCGCCCAGCGCGCCGACCATGGTCAGGAATGCCTTGGCGAGGATGCTGCCCAGGTGCGGCGCGGCCGTACCGAACGGTTCGACGACGAGGCCGATCACGGCATCCTTCTGGCTCATCACGACGAACCACGCGACCGCGCCGACGAGCAGCGTCTTGGCGACGGCCTTCAGCAGCTCGACGAGGGCATTCGTCGACACCATGTTGCCCAGGCCGCGCATCGGATTGAGCTTGCCGAAATTGGGCGTGAACGCCTTGGCGCTGAAATTCCAGCCGCCGATCAGCAGGGGCGCCGCCAGCATCATGAGCATGATGGCGCCCGCCAGCGGCAGGCACGCCAGCAGCACGCGGACCACGTCGGCGAGAACGCGTTCGACCAGCACATTCGGGTTGTAGATCTGCTCGCGGTCGAGCGACAGCCCGCGCTCCAGCACGGACGACAGCGTGTTGACGAGCCCGCCGCCCAGCATCCACATGCCGGCGCCGGCCGTCATCAAAACGGTAAAAGTGGCAACTTCGCGCGAGCGGGGAATGTCGCCGTCTTCGCGCGCCTGCCTCAGTCGTTTCTCTGATGCTGGTTCGGTCCGTTCCGCGTCGCTGTCTTCCGCCATCCTGCACTCCGTTACCTTGGTTCAGGCTGGCATTATTCCAGATGTTGCCGCAGACCTAGAGAAAAAGAAGGACGGCAAACAGCCTGCATATCGTGTTTACGATGTGCATTTTTCTACGGGCATACCAATGTGAACACACAACACACTCGGTAAAAGTGATAGGAATGTGTTCCACTATCTGTCAAAATTGCAAATTGCTTATGTCGAAAAAAGATGACATTTTCGGCTGAGCTAGCCATAAAACCGGCATTTGATGAATCAAAGCAATGTTAGCTTGCTATATAATGAGTCAAGCAACATTGCCACGCGCAGGTGCCCCGTTAATTGAACAAAGGATACGAAATGAAGAAACTCCTCGTCACGACCGCTATTCTGAGCCTGCTGTCGGCCCAGGTCCTGGCTCAAGAAGCCGCTACCGCCAACGCGGGTAACACGGCCGCTACCGGCCAGACTGGCGCCGCTTCGGGCTCCGCCGCAGGCACCGGCTCCGCTGCCGGTACCGCGGGCACCGCCGCAACGGGTACGGGCTTCATGGGCACGACCGCGATCGCTGGTCTGTCGGTCGGCACCGTGGCCGCGATCGGCGCCGCTGTCGCCGCCGTGGCCGTCGCTTCGTCGGACAACGGTTCGACCACGAACCACTCGACCACGACGCACCACTGATCCTCACCGGAACGCGTGTGCGTTCCGGTTTGGGCACTGCAAGGAAAACGGCCGCAACAGCGGCCGTTTTCTCTGGCAGGTCCTTCCGCGCTCAGTCGAACACTTCGGCTTGCGCGAGCAGTTTCCCGGCCTGGTCCTTGGCCGCCAGCTGCGGCGCGAAATCGATGGGCCAGTCGATGCCGATGGCCGGATCGTTCCACGACAGGCTGCGCTCATGCTCCGGATACCAGTAATCCGTCGTCTTGTACAGGAATTCCGCGGATTCGCTCAGGACGACGAAGCCGTGCGCGAAGCCCGGCGGCACCCACAGCTGGCGATGATTGTCCGCGCTCAGCTCCACACCCAACCAGCGGCCGAAAGTCGGCGACGACTTGCGCAGATCGACCGCGACATCGAACACCCTGCCCTGCACCACCCGCACCAGCTTGCCCTGGGCATGCTGGATCTGGTAATGCAGTCCGCGTAATACCCCCTTGGCCGACTTGCTATGGTTGTCCTGCACGAACTGGGCCTCGACGCCGGTGGCCTGGGCGAAGTCGCGCGCATTGAAGCTTTCGTAAAAGAAGCCGCGCGCGTCGCCGAAGACTTTCGGCTCCAGCATCAGGACGTCTGGAATGGCGGTCGGGGTAACGGTATATGGCATGGGCGGACTATTTCAACAGGTTCAAAAGATAATTGCCGTAGCCGTTCTTGGCCAGCGGTGCGGCGAGCTTCTGCAGCGCGGCGGCGTCGATCCAGCCCTGGCGGTAGGCGATCTCTTCCGGGCATGACACCTGCAGGCCCTGCCGCTTCTGCAAGGTCGCAATGAAGCTGGCCGCCTCCAGCAGACTGTCGTGCGTGCCGGTGTCGAGCCAGGCAAAGCCGCGGCCCATGATCTCGACGTTCAGCTTGTCGCGCTCGAGGTAGCAGCGGTTGACGTCGGTGATCTCCAGTTCGCCGCGCGCCGATGGCTTGATGTCGGCCGCCACATTGCACACGTCGTTGTCGTAGAAGTACAGGCCGGTCACGGCATACGACGATTTCGGCGCCTTCGGCTTTTCCTCGATGCTCAGGGCACGCTGGTCCGCATCGAACTCGACGACGCCATAGCGCTCGGGATCCTGCACGTGGTAGGCGAACACGGTGGCGCTGTCGGTGCGCTCGTTGGCGCTGTGCAGTTGTTTTACAAGGTCGTGGCCGTAAAAGATGTTGTCGCCAAGGACGAGCGCGCTAGGATCGTTACCCACGAAATCCTTGCCGATGATGAAGGCCTGGGCCAGGCCGTCCGGCGACGGCTGGACGGCATACTGGATGCTCATGCCCCAGCGGCTGCCGTCGCCGAGCAGTTCGGCAAAACGGGGCGTGTCCTGCGGCGTGCTGATGACGAGCACGTCGCGGATGCCGCTCAGCATCAGCGTGCTGAGCGGGTAGTAGATCATCGGCTTGTCGTAGACGGGCATCAGCTGCTTGCTGACGGCCTGGGTCACCGGATACAGCCGCGTGCCGGAACCGCCGGCCAGGATGATGCCTTTACGCTGGATTTGGGACATGGCTGCCTCTCACAGGATTTGCCGGAGCACATGGCGCACGCCTTCCTGCCACGGCGGCAGGCGCAGGTCGAACGTCGTGCGGAAGCGGGTCGTATCGAGCCGCGAATTGAGGGGACGTCTGGCCGGCGTCGGATACTGCTCGGTCGCCAGCGGCGCGACGGCATCCACACTTGCCTTGAGATGTTTACCGGCCGCCAGCGCCTCGCCGATCACGAATTGCGCATAGCCGTGCCAGCTCGTCTCGCCACCCGCCGCGACGTGATACGTGCCGTAGGGGAAGCCGGTGCTGCGCGCGCGCGCATGCTCGCGCACGAGGTGGGCGCTGAGGTCGGCCAGCAGTGCGGCCGGCGTCGGGGCGCCGAACTGGTCGGCGACGACGGTGAGGGTCTCGCGCTCGCCCGCCAGGCGCAGCATCGTCTTGGCAAAATTGCCGCCGTGCGCGCCCACGACCCAGCTCGTGCGCAGGATCAGGTGGCGCGGATTGGCGGCCGCCAGGCCCTGCTCGCCTTCCAGCTTCGTGCGGCCGTAGACGCTCTGCGGCGCCGGCACGTCGTTTTCCGTGTAGGCGCCCTGCTTCGTGCCATCGAACACGTAGTCCGTCGAATAATGCAGCACGAGCGCGCCCAGCTTCGCGCCTTCCTCGCCCAGGATGGCCGGGGCGACGGCGTTGACGGCACGGGCCGTCGCTTCGTCGGACTCGGCCTTGTCGACGGCCGTGTACGCCGCCGGATTGACGATCACGTCCGGTGCGACGCGGCGCACGAGCGCGCGCAGCGCGTCGGCGTCGGCCAGGTTGCAATCCTGCGTGCCGACGGCGACGACTTCGCCGAGCGGCGCCAGCGCGCGCTGCAGTTCGAAGCCGAGCTGGCCGTTCTTGCCGGTCAGGAGAATCTTCATGCAGCACCGTACTGTTGGCCGACCCAGGCACGGTAGCTGCCGCTCGTCACGTGCTGCACCCATTCCTGGTTGTCGAGGTACCACTGCACCGTCTTGCGGATGCCCGTCTCGAACGTCTCGGCCGGCTTCCAGCCCAGCTCGCGCTCGAGCCTGGTGGCATCGATCGCGTAGCGGCGGTCATGGCCGGGGCGGTCCGTGACGAACGTGATCTGGGTCGCGTACGACTGGCCGTCCGCGCGCGGGCTCAGTTCGTCGAGGATCGCGCACAGCGTCTTCACCACGTCGAGGTTGGCCTTCTCGTTCCAGCCGCCGACGTTGTAGACCTCGCCCAGCTGGCCCCTTTCGAGCACGCGGCGGATGGCCGAGCAGTGATCCTTCACGTATAGCCAGTCGCGGATCTGCTGGCCGTCGCCGTAGATCGGCAGCGGCTTGCCGGCCAGTGCATTGTGGATGCACAGCGGGATCAGCTTTTCCGGGAAGTGGTAAGGACCATAGTTGTTAGAGCAATTGGTGGTCAGCACCGGCAGACCATACGTGTGGTGGTAGGCGCGCACGAGGTGGTCGCTGGCCGCCTTGCTGGCGGAATACGGGCTGTTCGGTTCGTAGCGGTTCGTCTCGCGGAACGCGGGGTCGTCCTTGCCGAGCGAGCCGTAGACCTCGTCGGTCGACACGTGCAGGAAGCGGAAGGCGGCCTTGCGGTCGTCCGGCAGCCCGCTCCAGTATTCGCGTACGGCTTCGAGCAGGTGAAACGTGCCGACGATGTTCGTCTGGATGAATTCGCCCGGGCCGTGGATGCTGCGGTCCACGTGGCTCTCGGCCGCGAAGTTCACGACGGCGCGCGGCTGGTGTTCTTGCAGCAGGCGCCGCACGAGGTCCACGTCGCCGATGTCGCCCTGCACGAAGATGTGCCTAGGGTTGTCGCGCAGGCTGGCCAGGTTCTCGAGGTTGCCGGCATACGTCAGCTTGTCGAGGTTGATGACCGGCTCGTCGGTCAAGCCGCACCAGTCCAGCACGAAATTACTGCCGATGAAGCCGGCGCCGCCTGTCGTCAAAATCATATAGTCACTCCCCGGTTGACAGATCCGCACGGGCCGGTCGAGCGCCAGGTTGGCCGGCCCGGATATCCGGTGCCACCGCGCGATCAAAGATTACATTTTATCAATAAGTCCCGAACCATGCCACGCTAACGGAGTTCGTGCCCGGCGTCACGGCGAAGCTCGAACGCACATTGTCGCGCTGCGCCTGCCACAGCCAGCCGCCCACGGCCATGCCGAGCACGCTGCCGGCCACGACGTCGGATACCCAGTGCTGGCGTCCGGCCGTGCGGCCCAGCGAGCCGGCGGCGGCCAGGCCGTACAGCCACGGGGCATCGTATTCCTGGGCGAACGGCGTCACTGCCGCGAACGCCACGCTGGCGTGATTGGACGGGAACGATGCGTTCGACCGGTCCGCGGCCTTGCCCCACTGTCCCTTCCCGTCGATCGGCCGGGCACGCCCGGCGATATGCTTCGCCCCGATCGACAGGGCCGCGGCCCCGACGACCGATTCGAGCGAGATGATACCAATGTTCTGCATGCGCGCATCGCCAAACGCGACGGCCCCGGCCGCGGCGCCTGCCAGGACGACCGGCGTCGCCTTGCCGATATTGTTCCAGGCCCGCGCCACGCTGGAGCCCTGGTGCTTCTTCATGAACCGATCGACCGGCTTGTCGAGCAGTGCGCTGGCCAGGATCGCGCCGCCGCCGATGATGGCGCCGTTGCCCCATTGCGGCAGGGTCGGCGTCGACTTGACGGACTGTTCCACGCGCATGCGGAACAGCGGCCACGGATTCGGCAGTGCGTCGACCGGCGGATTCACGGCCGGCAGGTTCTGCTCGTCGCGCCGCTCGGCGAAGTTGCCGAGGCCGTCGAACGTGTTCAAGTCGCGGCGCGGCTGCTCGACGAGATCGTACAGGTCGCCCGGGCTCGCCACCATCTGGCCGACGTCGCGGGTCCATGGCGACAGGGCCACGCCTGCGGTGGTCTGCGTGTCGGACAACAGCATGATGTTCAGCGGCACCGACAGGAAGATACCCTTGTCGTTGTACGGGTTCGACGGCGAGCCCGGGTTCGTGATGTCCTTGCCGCTCGTCTTCGTGTACCAGGCGCCGATTTCCACACCGGACGGGAAGCGCCGCTTGAACTCCATGCGCACGCCGTTGTCCTTGGCGAGGAAGCGGCCGGCGCGGGCCGTCGCGGTGACGTCGTACGGCAGCTTGTAATGCAGGGACGCGAAGCCGCTGACGGTCTGGTAGTCGCGCTTGTCGAACCACCCTTTCACGCCGCGCTGCTGCAGGGCGTCGACGTTCACGTCGGCGGCCCAGCGGCTGTCCTTCGGCAGGTACAACACCTGGCCGCCGATGCCGCGGAACATCTCTTCGTACAGACCGCCGGAGACGCGCGCATACACGCGCTCGGTGGGCATCATGTATTTGTTGAGCATCAGGCGGTTCAGCTTGAAACGGCCGCCGCGCTTGTAGTCGGCGATGTCCGAGCGCACGTGGGGCAACAGGCTGTTCGACGCCTGCGTAACGCCCGACACGGTCTCGTACACGGTGAGCTTGAAGTCGCTGTTCAGGAACAGGCCCGGGGCCAGGCGGCGGTCATAGGTACCTGCAGCCCACAGTTCGTAGCGCAAGGCGCCGCTCGGGTCGTTGAAGAACATCGACAACTTGGGATACACCTTGAAGCGGTTCGCCTCGCGGTCTTCCGACGCCAATTGCACCGTATTACCGTCCTGGCCCACCTGCACCTGCAAGGCGCCCTCGTTCGCGACGGCAGCCAGCATGCCGTGCTGGTCCTCCCCGATCTGATCGCTCGGCTGGGCATAACGCACGATGACAGTCTGCAGGAAGGCCTCGCGATTCGACAGCCCGGTCAAATAGTCCGTCAGACTCTGCAGATCGGTAAATTCATACGTCGCGATGGGCTGTTCCAGTTTCGTGTACGCGATTTGCATCCTGCGCGTGCCCTGCGGCGCAAAGGCAAGCGCGGTACGCGCCGCACGGCCGACCGCGCGGCCGAGATTGGAGATGCGACTGTTCGTCAACGACAGCTTCAGCGTGCCGTCTTCGAACGTAACGCGGACGTTCTTGAAATCCTGCTTGATCAGCGCCTGCACGAGCGCGGCGCCATGGCTGGGCTGCTGCTGCCATTCCTCGCCCGTGACGCGCGGCGGCGCCTGCTTCGGGTCGAACGGGGCAGGTTCGTACAGTTTGGGGACGAATTCGCGTTCGCCGAACGGGATGCTGAGATAGGCGTTGGCACTGAAATGGTCGCGATGCCGGGCGACCTGGGCGCCGAGCCAGCCCCAGCGGTATTCGAGGCCGACGGCGGGGCCTTTTTCGCGTTTGCCGGCCGCCGTGCGGGACGCCTGAAAGTCCTTCTTGTAGTCGTTGGCATCGTACTCGGCCACGACAGCCCAACCGGGCGCAGCCAGGGGCGCCCAACGCACGCCGGCAAATATCCCGTCGGGCCGGCGATGGCCGTAGCCGATACTTGCCTCGACATTCCGGGCCTTACCGAACGTCTTCGACGCGACGATGTATTCGCCGGTGAACAGTTCAGTACCGAACAAATCCGTTCTTCCAATGGCCACCTCCGGCAACCAGCCCGATTCGCTGAGCAACCGCAGCTTGGCGTCCATGACCTTGTCCTTGAAACGGCCGTAATTGCTGCCGTACTGGCCCGGGACATCCGTAAAACCGGCGATACCGTTAATCGATACATAGCGCCCAGTCATCTGCAAGAACGGCAGCATGGTCGCGGAAGTCCAAAAGCTGCCGTAAGGCCGATCATAGCTGTAGCCTACGGACACCGTACCATCGCGCTCTACCCAGGCGCTCGGCATACTTATGTAACCCGACTGTCCCTGGGTTCCTGGAGTGGCCGCTAACGCATTCACCGCTCCAAAAATCAAATAACCGCACCAGGAATACTTCAGCGTTTTTCTATTCTTTTTCAACACGAGTGACAGTTTTATCCAAAAGGCTGACTGCTTATCGAAAATGCAGACTTAGAAACAGAAATCGGCATTTCATCACGAATGCCGATTCCACGTTCATGGATGGTCGCGACCAGCTCCTCAACCAGTCACCGGTCGCGGATTCCATTCGTCGATCAATTTTTGCAACGCTTTCATGTAATCAAGCGCCTGTGGCGTTCCCTCCTCCGGCGCCCACGATGCCAGCTCCTTGGCCGCGTTAGGGTTGAAGGGGCCGCCCTTCAGTTCCAGCAGTACGGCCGCCTCGGTCAACGCCACGACCGTATGCCATGTGCCGGGCGACAGTTCAACCCCAGGCGCGATATCGTCGCCAAAACGCTCGGTACCGAACTTGACAACATTCGAAGGGTTCCCGGCATCGTCGAAAACCACGAGGGCAAACATCCCCTTTACCGCAAACAGGTCTTCTACTTTTGGATCCAGCAAATGACGATGCGGGCGGATGTAGCTGCCGATACCGATGGCATTAAACAACCTCTGGCACGGATCGGCGTACTCCTTGTGGATATTCCGATGCTGGCGAAGACGAGCCGATGCCTCTGCCTCGTTTACGAGCCCGTTCAGGCACGACGTAGAGAAAATTTCGATGCCGTGTCCAGCTTCCATGTTGCCGCCAATTGCCATTGCATTCCTTAAATGAAAATCTCGCCAGAAGCGTCCGCGACGCCGGCCGCTTATACGCAGGCCATCCTGCGAAAATGCAGGATTTCTCCATCCTGCCTGGCCATCTGCATTCCGGCTGCTTCCGCCACCTTGACGGATGCCGTATTTCCGACCTTTACCTCAGCTTTGACGACGCACTTTTTGGCGACTTCATCTGCAACGGCTTTGACCATGTGCTTTGCTATTCCTTTGCCTCTTGCTCCAGGCGCGATCGTCCAGGATAACTCGGCAGAACCATTTGCATCGTAGTCCGTTCGAACAGTTCCGACCGGCACGCCATCTTTTTCAGCAATCAACAACTGCCGCATGGGATTTTCGAGAGTAGCGCGGAACCAGGCAACATGCGAGGAAAAATCAATCGCTTCCGTATTGTGACTGCTCAGTCTCGTCACTGGATCGTTTCGCCAGTTGAAAATAACTTCCGCATCCTCAATGGTCGCGCGACGTAGAACCAATTCCATTTCACATTCCACTCAGACACGTGGTATCGAAAGTTTCGATTCCTCGTTCGACTTCGCGGCCGACGCAGATTGCCGCTGCGTTTCCTTTTGGTGAACGCCAAGCGCAGTCACGACCTGCTGTGCAGCCGCCTCCGCCGAAAATTGGTGGGAAAACAGAGCTTTGCAACGCGACTTGAATGCCGCATCCGAATCCAGTCGCGCAATCAGGTCCTCGGCGAGCTCCGCGAGAGTGTCGAGAGAATTGTCCTCACTGACCGCGCCCACCCCTTCGCCGCGGATCAGCTCTGCCAGATCATTTCCGCGATTAATATTTGCCAAGACCGGCAGCCCACTCTGCATATACGTCAAGAACTTGCCGGGGATGTTGTGCGACTTATGCCGGCAATCGAGCGCCACCAGCCCGACGTGGCACTGCGCATACAGATCCGGTATCTCGTCCGGATGAATCTCATCTCGAAACAACACATTGTCCAGGCCACGGGCCGCCGACTCGGCGGCGAGCCTTTTTGCGTCACTGCCGCGTCCAACGAAAAGAAACCCGATGTCGCCCCTGCTGCGCAGACGTTCAGCCAGGTCGAGCAGAATATCCATGCCCTGGGCGATCCCCATATTGCCGGCATAAACGAATACTTTGCGCCCGTGGAGGGACGTTTTCGATACATTGATCGAACATCCGATGCCTGCGGCCGGCCCGAGCCAGTTCTGCAGGACTTCCAGTGAACGGCCGGGACGCGTCGCCCAATCCTTGAAGTACGTGAGGTTGCCGGGAGTCTGCACGCCGATCGTATCAGCCACTGAATACTGATAGCGGGCGACCATGTCGAAGAATCGATATGGCAGGCCGCGCCCCATCAGGCCCATGTCGACGGCCCACTCCGGGAAGATATCGCGAATGATCAGATATCCCTTGCACCCACTGGCACGCTTCAGGGCCTTCGCGAACGGGCCGTGAAAAATCGATGGTGCATACCAGACGACACCGTCCCATTTGACCTTCGCCAAGGGGCTCTTCCGGAAATTTCGCTTCATCGCGAACGGCATCAGGAACTCGCCGACCGTACGACGCAGATACGAGATGTCCTTGATCTTGGGCGCCGCCAGTCGAAGCACTTCTACACCATCCATGGTTTCAAGAGACCATGCTTGCTTGAGTTCGGCCGATGGCAACAGCACCGTCAACTCATGCCCCTGGCGCACGAGCTCGCGCGACAGGTCGCGCAATTGCACGGCACCGGAAGTGCGAAACGGCGGAAAAGTGTCGGCGATTAACGCAATGCGCATCTACTTGTTCCTTTAATACTTTTTCCAGACAACACGATTAACGTAATCGGTATAGCTGTGCACGATGCGCACCACTTTTTCCGAAACGTTCGGCATGCTGTAATCGCCGACCAGGCGTAAACCCCGATCGTCGCCGCGTGGCTGCGTGGCCAATATTTCGAGTCCTTGGCGCACCCGGTCGACTTCCAGCCCGACCAGCATGACCGCCGCTTCTTCCATGCCCTCTGGCCGCTCATGGGCTTCGCGCAGATTCAGCGCCGGGAAATTCAGAATCGACGATTCTTCATTGATCGTGCCGCTATCGGAGAGCACGGCCCTTGCCGACATCTGCAGCTTGACATAGTCATGAAAACCCAACGGTTTCATCAGGCGTACCTGGGGATGGAATGCCGCACCGGTGGCGTCGACGCGCTTTTGGGTGCGCGGATGCGTGGATACGATGACGGGCAGGCCATGATCTTCCGCGACCGCATTGAGAACCGAAACGAGCTTGCTGAAGCTGCGTTCCGACTCGATGTTTTCCTCGCGGTGTGCGCTGACGACGAAATACTGCCCGGGTTGCAGCTCCAGGCGTTCGAGAACATTGGACGCCTCGATCCGGGGACGGTAATACGACAGCACCTCGTACATCGGGCTGCCCGTCTTGATGACCTGATCCGGCGGCAGCCCCTCACGCATCAGATAATCACGCGCGATCGTGCTGTAAGTGAGATTGATGTCCGCCGTGTGATCCACGATCCGGCGATTCGTCTCTTCAGGAACGCGCTGGTCGAAGCAGCGATTGCCTGCTTCCATATGAAAAATCGGTATCTTGCGCCGCTTGGCCGGAATCACGGAAAGACAGCTGTTGGTATCGCCCAGGACGAGCATTGCTTCGGGGTTGACCTCGCCAAGCACCTGGTCCACAGCGATGATGAGATTACCGATCGTATGGGCGGCCCCGGTACTGCCTGCTGCACTGTTCAGGAAATAGTCCGGCTTACGCACGCCCAGGTCATCAAAGAACACCTGGTTCAGCTCATAATCGTAATTTTGTCCCGTGTGGACGAGCACGTGATCGCAATGCGTATCCAGTGCCGCCAGGACACGTGACAGGCGAATGATTTCCGGCCGGGTACCGACCACGCTTACAACTTTCAGTTTTTTCATCATTTTTTCACAGCGGGCACGCGAACGTGTCCGGTTTGGAGCGGTCGAAGACTTCGTTGGCCCATAACATTGCGATCAGCTCGTCGGTTCCGACATTCGTAATGTCATGTGTCCAGCCGGGAACCGTCTCGACGATTTCAGGTTTGTCGCCACTCGTATGGATTTCCCAAGTCTCGCCAGTCTGCATGTGCCGGAATCTGAAGCGTGCTTGTCCCTTAATGACGAGGAACTTTTCCGTTTTCGTGTGGTGATAATGACCACCCCGCGTTACGCCGGCGTGCGCGGTGAAGTAGGAAAATTGCCCACTGTCCGGCGTCTTCAGCATTTCCACAAAGACTCCGCGCTTGTCGGCATGCTGCGGCACGGTATAGGAAAACGATTCCTTAGGCAGGTAGCTGACATAGGTCGAGTACAAGGCGCGCTCCAGTCCCGTGCCGACCCGTTCGGTCATCAAGGTGTGGCGACTGTCACGAAAGGCTTGCAGCTGAGTTGCCAGCTCACCAACTGTAATGGTGTAACGGGGAGATACTTGCGCAAATCCCTGCTCATCCAAGACAGGGAACTGGCCATCCATGGCTCGTACGAAAACGTCGACAACGTCGTCTACGTACACCAGAGTAAGGACTGCCGCAGGATCATTGATCTTAATCGGCAACCCGGAAGCAATATTGTGGCAATACGTCGCCACTACGGAATTATAATTCGGGCGGCACCATTTACCAAAGACATTTGGTAACCGAAAAATGGATACCGGAATGTCATGCTTCGACGCTGCATGAACAGCCTCCTCCGCCATTCGTTTGCTGACACCGTAGGGATTGTCGAGTTCCGCCTGGATCGAAGATGCATACAGTACCGGCACCTTCCGACCAGTGCGCGTTGCAAGATCACATACCGCTTCCGAAAGCTCGGCCGTCAGGTCCGTGTTGCCAGTCTTGAACTCTTCGGCATGTTGCGGCCGATTCACGCCAGCCAGGTGAAAAACGAATTCCACGCCTTCCAGTTTGGAACGCAGTGCCGACACATCGTCATCGCGCGTAAAACAGACGACCTCAACATCTGTACGCTCGGCAAGGTGTTGACGCAGGTTTTTCCCCAGGAATCCGTTCGCCCCGGTAATCAGCACCTTCATTGGCTTATTCCCCGACTTCCGCAGGCTCACCGCGAACGATGCGCTGCATAAAGTCCAACTTGAGCAGCAACTGTTTCATCCCTTCGACGTCGAGTCGCGTGGTGTTGTGGGAGTTATATTCCTCGCCATGCAAAGCTTGCGTGATACGCTGCTCGCCTTCCTCGACAAACTTAGCGTAGTTCAGGTCGCGACCATCGGGCGGGACACGGAAGTAGTCGCCCATGTCTTCGGAGCATGCGCGCTCTTCGCGGCTCAGCAAGGACTCGTACAGTTTCTCGCCGTGACGCGAGCCGATCACCGCAACGGGGTGGTCACGCTTATCCATCAACTCCAGGATAGCGGTCGTGAGCACCTCGACTGTCGCAGCCGGCGCTTTCTGCACGAAGATATCGCCGTTATTACCATGCTCGAATGCGTACAACACCAGATCCACTGCGTCGGCAAGCGTCATCATGAAGCGGGTCATCATCGGGTCGGTGACCGTGATCTGTTTCCCTTCCTGGACTTGTTGCACGAACAGCGGAATCACCGAACCGCGCGATGCCATCACGTTACCATAGCGCGTGCCGCAAATGACGGTCCCGGTACCCTCGAGATTTCGGCTCGCAGCAACCATGACTTTCTCCATCATGGCCTTGCTGATGCCCATCGCATTGATGGGATAAACGGCCTTATCGGTGCTCAGGCACACGACGCGTTTCACACCAGCATTAATGGCCGCGTTCAGCACATTTTCGGTACCCAGCACGTTGGTGCGTACCGCCTGCATGGGGTGAAACTCGCACGACGGGACCTGCTTCAACGCGGCGGCGTGGAACACGAAATCGACACCGCGCATTGCACTGTTCACGCTGCGCTCATCGCGCACGTCCCCGATATAGAATTTCAGCTTCGGGTTGTTGTAGCGCTTGCGCATGTCGTCCTGCTTCTTTTCGTCGCGGCTAAAAACCCGGATTTCACGAATATCCGAGTCCAAGAAGCGCTTCAAAACAGCGTTACCAAACGAGCCAGTACCACCCGTAATCAAAAGAACCTTGTCATTGAACATCATATACCTCAATTAAAATCTCGCGCCGCACTAGCATACGATTTCTCATGCAGTCGCGCCTTAAAAATAGTAACGCTTATTAAACACCAGTACATATAACCGGTCGGCCAAAGGCGCGGCAGATCGGTCGTAAGCATGGCTAGAAAAAATGCACCGTGCAACAGCCCCGCCAGTTTCATCCTCAGCCGAATACAATGGAAGATGGATATCAACTGGACCACAACAAAACTCATCACCAACGAAACTCCCCCGTACGACATCATGTCCAGGTAAGCGTTGTCAATCAGCGATGTATTCGAAAAACCGAAAAGCGTCTCCATGGGAGACAAATCAGTCAATTTTTCCAGTAAAGCAAATATATTAACCGAACGAATTTCTCCACTTTCAAGACTAAAATCGCGCAGTTCGTAGACACTCCAGAGATCTGCGATCTCATCCATACTCATCAACAACAGCAGGGGAACCACCAGGAGAACAGTGAAACGCCAGCGCGACGGGAGCAGAACAAAGGCCATTGCCGCGTAGATGGCCATACCGGTTTTCGACCCCGTTATGACCAGCGTCAGTGCGGCCAGCAGGGCAATTGCCGCATTCATGACCTTCGTTCTCGAGTAATAATGGTAGACAGCAGCGAGTATGGCGACAATGATCCCTGTATTATTCGGATTAATAAAAGGCCCAGCACCACGCAAACCAGAACGCGAAAAATCCTGAGAAATTCCACCAAAAAACAATTCAGATGTGGTTGAAGCAAAAATCACAAAAATTGCGACCAGACAAAAACGCTCGACAAATACCCTGGATTCAAAAAACCTGAGCGCGAACGGCCCGAAGAAATAACCAAACATCGCAATAGTGTATTGAAATAAAAGGAGATTATTCTCATTTACCCAATACAATTGCAGACACAGCGAAACACCGATAGGGATGACAATAAAACTGATCCAACTCAATGTACTCGAACTGATTCTTGCTTGTATCAATGCCGGCAAGGTGACGATGAGGCAAACATATTTCAAGTATGAAATCCATCCTCCCCCACCTTCGGACGAAGTGTAGTGCTGCTCAGGGAAAGCATAATAAAGCAGACCATGAGCAATAAAAACAAGAAAGAAAGGAGCGATCCAGTACTTATCACGTCTAAACATTTAGCGCATTTCTTATGAATATCTCACGATCAACTTCTTTCCCGGCGAGCTTGTCTGCACTGCCCTCCAGAACCGACCCAATTTGGGTTAATTCAAAACCATATTTAAGCGATGGAAATACCAGTCCGGTACCTGGACGATCAAAGAACACGACCTTTTTCCTGAGTAAAAAATCTACAGCAGAAGTCGAGTTTTTCGTCACCAGAGCATCGTAGCTTTCAGCAAGACTCTCCATATTTCCGGTTTCGCTTCCAAGCCATGGCGCATGTCGCCTGAACCATAGCTTGAGGAGCCACTGCAACTTGGTTGCGGGATGGAGTTTTACCGCCACCCGCAATGCGGATTTGTCTGGAATTTGCGAATCGAGTGCCATCACAAGTTCCTTGACCTCTCCGTGAAAAAACGACGGCGCGACAAGAATGCTGTGGATCGCTTGCGAACTCGGTGCTTCCGACTTCAGCATGTGATCAGCCGGAAATCGGCCTTTTACCAGTAATTCTCCAATCTTATTTCTGGACGAATAATGCTTTCTTGAAAGTTCGCCCCACGCCCAGAACTCTCGAGCGACTGTCGGAAAGTAGAACTTTTCGCTCAGCACCAAGCCGTGCTGTACGACAATGGTGCGACAATTAACGTTGCGGTGCAATGCATACAATATCGCCGCCACATCGTAAGGTTGGTCATTGTAGCAAACGAAAGAAGTCACATTACCGAAATATCGCTGCACAAGCCGTTCCATGGCGCAGGAAAAGGCCAGAAAATACAAGCTCAGATACCTCTTTCGTCCCGTCATTAACAGCATAACGAGATACCCCAACTGCTGGATCAACTCACCTGCCGTTATTCTCCCAATCGCTTGACACCCGACAATTTCTGCTGCCGCCGACAGCAACTGGATGCCTCCGAATTCGGTTTTAAGAGCGCTCGAAAGATTATTGTGATGCCTTAACTGATTTGAACCCTTGATGAAAGCAACAGCGCCAACTGGAGATTCACCTGATTGTCCGCGAAAGTAAGAAAACGACGTGAAAAAATATTTCGCAAACAAGAAGAATCTTTTCCCTGACTCCAATAACTTATAGGAGTGTCTATTCCCTTCACCGGCAACGGTTCGCAACCGCTCCAGTGATGGATCAATTCTTCTCATCAGGCATTCCAATATCCTCGAATGTGACTGGACTGAATTTCGTTATTGGCTGCACAACCTTGGCGCCAACGACCGAGTCCCAGTACTTCGGAGGCAGGCCGTAACCTGGTCTGACACTGCGAATACTTTCAGCAGTCACGACGTCGCCAGCCTGCATATCCGCCACAAAATACAGTGAGCGTCTGAACTTGGCATTGCCTTTCTCACTCGACTTCAAGCCGTAATCGACCTGCCCGAGAGCTGCCCAGGCAGTGCGCGCCCCTTGGCACAACATCTTCAATTCGCCTGGCTCGAGAGAAAAACTATCATCTGGTCCGCCACCATTACGATCGAGCGTAAAATGTTTTTCGATAACCGAGGCACCAAGCGCCACACTGGCGATGGCAGTGGTGTTGTCGATTGTATGATCAGACAAACCCGTTACCAGCCCAAATCGGCGCACCATGTCTGCAAGTGTCCGCAAGTTGTATTCTTCAGGCAGGGCAGGATATCCGCTCACGCAATGCAAAATCGCGATCTCCTTGGCTCCCCCGTCGCGTGCGGCCTGAATGGCCTCTTCAATTTCTTGTGCGTCAGCCATGCCGGTGGAAATGATCATCGGCTTACCCGTGCTTGCGACGTATTTAATCAGGGGCAAATCAACTGCTTCGAACGATGCAATCTTATAAGCCGGGGCATTCAATTCTTCCAACAGATCGACTGCAGTATTGTCGAATGGCGAACTGAAAATTGTAATGCCGAGCTTTCGCGCATACTCAAACAGCGGCTTGTGCCATTCCCACGGCATATGCGCTTCGGCGTACAGGTCGTAAAGGGTTCGCCCGCCCCACAAGCCACCGTGGATACGAAACTCTTCATTATCGCAATCGAGCGTAATCGTGTCCGGCTTGTACGTTTGCAGTTTTACCGCATCGGCACCGGCCTTCTTCGCCTCTTCCACAATTTTGAGGGCAGTCTCCAATTTACCATTGTGATTGGCGGAAAGTTCCGCGATCACGTATGGGGCTTCGTTCTGGCCGATTTTTCGACCATCAATGGTAATTGTCGGCGTCATATTACAATCCATTTGTTTTCAATACTTTGATTAACAAGTCATCAAGCTTTTGCCGCCATTTCTTGGGCCAGTGTCCCGAGGCGCGCAACATTATTCTTTTATACTACCTGTGCTGTGCGCCCTGCGCGCATCAGCTGGTGCCTATTGTCGTCGATTGGACAAAATTGGTTGATTGCATTCATTCAGAATCCTGATGTACTCCTTTAATCGAGCAACGCAGAGCGAACGCGGTTGGTTCCCGCGCCATCACATACGCGCGCGCTCGATTCGGACATATGACGAAGACGTTGTGGATCGCCATTCAAACGCGAAATCGCGGCAATGAAGTCGGCTTTGAAGTGCCGCCCCAACTCGAACGCTTCGACAGCTCCTGTGTCGCGCAAAGCTGCGGACACTTCCCGTTGATTGAATGCGAGAGTCAGCATAAAAGTCGGCAGGCCAACCGCGCAACGTTCCCACGACGTGCTGCCCGCGGCACCGATCGACAAGTCGCTCTCGGCCATGAGTTCGGCGACATTCGTCGCATTCACCAATACTTCGGTCTTGCGTGGCATGATTACCGCCTTTGCTCGCACGGCATCAAGCCATGGCGCACGCGGCCCCATCAACACGATGACGCGGCAGCCCGACGGTAGTGGGCAATCCGCCAACGCGTCGAGAACCGCCGAAGTCGCATTGTCCTTATCCACACCGCCCATCGTGACAAGAATCGTGTCAAGCCTCGCGTGCCGGCGGCGCGCCAGGCTATAGGCCCGCATCGACGCGAATTCGCCCCGCAACAACGCATATTTCACGCCGACGAGGACCTTGCACTCCGACGGCACCAGGCCAGCATAGTCAGATGGGTCCCGTCCAAGATTCTGGTCGAGTAAGACCGCACAATCATGCTCACGGTCGGCAAGATCGTCAATTACCATGACTCGCGCACAGGCATTCGCTACTTCACGCTCCCATCTGGCGTCCAGTGCGTAGTGATCGACGATCAGCCAATCAATATCAAAGTCACCCAGCAAAGTCCGCGTTTGTTGGGCGTCGGTCGACCATGTGGCGCCTAGCCACGCCGCATGTGCGGGCTGTCCTGCTTCCTTTGGTACGCCAAAGCCTTCGCAAACCGGCAGAGCGAACGTTTCAAAGCCGCGCTGGCGGATCAGCTCGATCAGATTTCCGTCGTGTGCACGGCTGATGAAACGGCATACCGCACCCTGCTCACGCAACGCATCCGCCAAGGTCAGGCAGCGCATGAGGTGTCCGGTCCCGATTTCGAGCGAAGCATCCACTCGAAAGGCGATGTTCTGCTGTTTCATAAGGCAGAGCTATTGCCTAGCGCGGAAAACATCAATTCGGCACGGACCCAGTCTTCAAGCGTATCGATGTCCTGGACACGATAACGCGGCAGGATCACTGGTGCAGAGTTACCCGACAGCACTGCCGTCCCTGCCAGCCAAGCGTCAGTCCGGCCCCAATAGAATTGACCAGCGTCATGCCATGCATCTTCCAGATCCTGCGAGCGGGTGTTTGCATGTTCCGGGTAATACATCTGGGTCATACCGTTATCGCCAATCCGAAGCGCCCGCTGAATTGGAAAGGCGTAGCTTGTCACAGAGAATGCATAGTCGCAACCGGTGGTCTCCAGCAGATTCAAGCCTTGCAGCAAGTCCGATGCCTGTACAAATGGTGCTGTCGCGTAAAGACAGCAAACCATGTCCGGTATATTGCCAGTCTGGCTCTGCCAATTGACCGCATGGGCGATCACCGGCACCGTCGTCGCATGGTCATCAGATAACTCGCGCGGGCGCATGAAGGGCACTTCCGCACCATAACGCCTTGATATTTCGGCAATTTCTTCGTCGTCCGTGGAAACAATGACACGGTCGAAGCACTTGCTCTCAAGTGCAGCTTCGATAGACCATGCGATCATCGGCTTGCCACAGAAAGTCCGGATATTCTTGCGCGGAATTCGTTTACTGCCGCCACGCGCCGGGATGACTGCAAGCCTCATTGCGCAAGAGCGTCCTTAATCGCTGAAACGACCTCGGCCTGTTCGGCATCGGTCAGGGTGGGATACATCGGAATACTGATCGCTTCAGTATAGTATCGCTCCGCTTCAGGGAAATCGCCTTGTTTGAATCCCATCGCCTGGTAATAAGGTTGAGTGTGCACAGGAATATAATGCAGATTGACGATGATATCCCTGGCGCGTAGGAATTCAAATACCTGCAAATGCGTCCGGTTCGTCTTGTCCAACTGAAGACGAATAATGTAAAGATGATATGCCGAATAACCGTCCGGATCCTGCCATGGCAGGGTCAGTGGCAAGCCGTCGAGCATCTCGTTATAGCGACGCGCGATTTCATGGCGACGCTCCACATAATGGTCCAGACGTGTCATCTGGCTAACGCCGAGCGCCGCCTGGATATCAGTCATTCGATAGTTAAATCCCAACGCTACCTGTTGATAATCCCAGGGACCGGCCATCGGCTTCGTCATCAAATTCGGGTCACGGGTAATGCCGTGACTGCGCAGCAATCCGAGACGAACCGCGACTTCCGGGTCGTTGGTAATGGCCATGCCACCCTCGGCAGTCGTAATAATCTTTACTGGATGGAAACTAAAGACAGTGATGTCGCTGTAACGACAATTCCCGATGGGCTCGCCAAGATACCGGCCTCCAATGGCGTGCGATGCGTCTTCGATGATCTTGAATCCGAAACGTTGGGCAAGCGCGTGAATGGCCCGCATGTTGCAGGGCTGGCCGCTCAAATGAACCGGTACGACGATCTTAGGCAGACGTCCCTGCTCCGCTGCCTTGATAAGTTTGGCTTCGAGCGCATTCGGGCACAAGTTGTATGTTTTGGGGTCGATATCGACGAAATCAACCTCCGCCCCGCAATAAAGCGCGCAGTTCGCCGATGCGACAAAGGTATTCGGAGTAGTCCACAGCCAGTCTCCGGGACCAAGGCCCAGCGCCAGGCATGCGATATGAAGTGCCGACGTCGCGCTGTTGACAGCGACTGCATGTCCTGCACCGACGTGCTCGCGCACAGCCTCTTCGAAACGGGCGATGGCTGGCCCTTGGGTAAGGTTGACCGATTTCAGGACGTCAACGACTGCATCGATGTCTGCCTGCGTAATATCTTGTTGGCCGTATCTGATCATGCTTGCGAAATATGTAGATTGTTGAGAATTTTAATTGGCACTCACACAGCGTGCTCATTAGTTAATTGCTGCAGCGAACTGTGATTTTGCTCTGTTAAGGTAGGAAATACTCTTCCACAACAAAATTACAGAAAATGCCGAGACCAATCCCAATGGCACGGCCGCAAGCGGCATCGCTTGGCTTGCCACCCATGTCACCGCGATGAACATCACGATACTTGCCAGATGGCTAGCAATAATTGGTCGATCCTGCCCTTGTGCGTACAAGGCATAATGGAAGACCATGCCAATGGAATTGATAACCATTGCCAGCAGCAACCAGCCATACAGGCTCTGATGGGCAAGGTAGAAATCATTCCCGATCCATCTGAGCAGATATGGCAACAACATCAAACTGACCAGAGAAAACATGACGCAGCTCGTAATCGTCAGGATGAGCATCTTTCCTAATTGTTTCTTGAATTCCTGCGTCTGCTTGTTTTGAAAACACCTGATGAGTACTGGATACGTATAAGCGAAGACGCCGGCATCCAGGAACGCCAGCAAAGTACTGGCGATACTCATATACAACACGTATAAGCCAACTGTCCTGGTATCCACCAAGGCTTGCAGCCAGTATCGATCGAGTGTCTGGATTCCGCGCAACGCCAAAGTTGCGCCAAGCAACGGAATGCAAACGATCAAGCCGCGTTTGATCCAACTCCAGTCCAGTGGCCGCGACCACCCGCCCACTCTCATCCCCCGGAGCCGATAAACACCGACAGCAAAAGCCGCGATTCCTCCGACTGCCCATGCACCGAGTACAAAATGCAAGGAGCGAGTCCGAGGCTCCATGAGCATGAGCACAACTATCAGGACTGCCCAACTACCCTGCCTAAAAAACAATACCAGGCTGGATAGTAACTGCTCGGAAACAGCTATAAAAAAACGTCCAAATTCCTGATTAATGTGCTCCAGGATCAGGATGACGAAAAACCAAAAAAACAGCTCAGCCGGAAGCAGGTCAAACTTGAAAAGGGCGACACTCAACGGAAAAAACACCAGATACATGACGATGGAGAGTGCCCCTTGATTCTTTAGCATCCACCCCCATTCATCCCTGGAGCTCCCAATTGCCGCCCTCGTCGCGTAAGTATAAAAATCTAGCCCGACGAAATAAAGGGCATACCCGACCGTAGCGCTGAAGAGCCCATATAAGCCAAGATTTTCAGGACTGATGAACCGTGCCAGAAAGAAAACAAACAGGAAACGACTTCCAAGCGTAAGACCGCGTAACGAGATATTGACGAGATTCTTTGCTGGGATCATTCGAACTATGGGCGGATCGGTGTACCTATCCGCCATCTGACTTATTTGCGCTTACGGAACCGCAGGTTTGCGCGCAACTCGGACCATTGGGCGGCACCTTGCGGCGACGCCAGGGCTTTTCGTCGTGCTTCGGAGAAAAAGGCCCATACGATGGCGCCGAGTGTCGCGATCACAGTGGTCAACAGCACGATCAGCGCACGTTTGGGTTTTGATTTCTGCTCTGGCTCCACAGCAGTGTCAAGTACCTGAATCACTCCAGGATCCTTGGCTTCATCAATGCGAGCGGCCTCATACTGCTTTGCAAGCAGTTCGTAAAGCATTTGCTGATACTTTACTTCGCGCAGCAGCTTGACGTTCTCGAGCCCGCCCTGCTTTTCGGTGCCAGACGCTTCACCGCCACGGCCGTTTTCCAGACGCCCGAGTTCGGCGCGCAGGCTGCTCAGTTCTTCCTCTACCCGACGATAATCCGGATTGGCTCCCGTCACGAAGGCGCGCATTGCGCTCAGCTCAATTTCCTTTGCGGACACTTGGGCCTTGAGCTTGCCAACAGTTTCAAGAATAGCGCGGCTCTCGGCGTCCACGCTGATGACACCGCGGGTATCGAGACCGCTCTTCAGCGACGCCTCGGCATTGGCCAGCTTGTCTTTTGCGGCCTGAAGCTGTCGTTCATAAAACATCCTTCGTTGCGACGCTTCCGTCACGGCAAGCACGGTCGTTAATCGAAGGATCTCGCTCACATAGGCATTTGCCAGCTGTGTTGCGCGCTTCGGATCCTCATCCTCAACGTCGATCGTGATCAAGCCGTCCTTGCCTGATGCGATATTCGTATTAGCGTCGAGCTTCTTGCGGGCCACCTCCTGCAAATCAGTGTCATACACTTTTTTGAGATTGAACTGGGCAATCAGTCGATCCGCTATCGTACGGCTATTCAGCATTCCGACATACATATCATTTGGATTTTTCAATCCTGCAACGCCCGCAGCCGCGCCAGCGATGCCGCCGAACTGCGACAGCAAGGCAAGTGCGCTTGATTGATTCTGCTGCGGAGGCAACAGTTTGGCCGTGGCCTGATAAATATTCGGCATTACCAGACTCACACCAACCGAGAGTACTGCTGCGGTAAATGCCGTAGTGATAATGGTTTTCTTGTGCTTCGCGAGCACAATAAGCATATCAACGACACTAACCTCGTCGGACTCGACTGGCATGTTTTCCTGCTTTTCAGAAGCCTGAACTTGACTCATTCACAAATCTCTTTTTACGGTGAGCACAAAGCGCTTACGCACCATTAGTCGCGCAACGTCTTGACCGCCGCAGCCCCCAGGCCGAAGTTCGCAAGAATCTGCGTCCACTCACGTGCGCCTTGAGTAAATTTGCTCCACGCTGTCTGACGATCGAATTTTTCTGGCACGACAATCGTGTCGCCCGGCATGATTTCGACGCCGCCAATCTTGCCGAAGAACCAACCTTGCGAATCCGACGATACAACGGTACCGTCGACGCGCAGCACGAAAACGTTATCGATATCGGCGTCGACAGCGGTGCCTGCCACCTTCAAATAATCGTTGACTCGTGTATTCGGTTTCCATAGCGGCGATGCCTCGACATTGACCGCTCCGAACACATGAACGAAGGCCGGCTTCGAAGGCACGACAAGACGATCGCCGTTTTTCAGTGTGACTTGCGGCAGATGCGCGAAGGAGCGATCGTTCGGATCCAACCCGAACGCGATACGGCCGGACGGCTGGAGGTTGCGGAAGCGAACAAGCCGCTCCTGGGCAATCTTGCGCTCGGTTTCGAGTTGCGCAGCGGCCGCCGCAGCATCCGTCCCACTCAGCGCACGCAAATTGGCCGCTTGCGTAGACTCTTCACTGCGCAGCTGCGCTTCAAGGCGATCGGCGGCCCGCTTCAGGTTAGCTTGTTGCTCTTTCCGGACTTCCTCGCGATAGAAGGCAGTACCGAACATATAGGCATTCGAAGTGGGACCGCCGGCCTTTGCAATCAGCGTCTGCAGCGTGTCACTTGCCGTCATTTGATAGACGCCCGGTACTTTAACCTCGCCCTCGACGCGAACGAAGACCTGGCGCTTGTTCATCGGCACAGCCACGTCGCTCTGAGAGAAGATCGTGACAGTATCGCCTGGCTGCAACAAAAGGTTGTCAGGTCCATTCGGATTCGCGAAAACATTGCCGAGATTAAACGGAACTAACTGAACACTCAGGTCCGATCGATTCACTCGCTCGACGACGGCGTAGTCCCAATTGATGGCATCGATAAGGCCGCCGATGCGCGCAGCAATCTTGTTGGCATCTTCCGTGGTGTCCTTCTCGTCGTTGCCGGGCGCGACAGTATTATTCTGTCGCTTGATGGAATCACGGGTGATCAGATATTCCCGACTCGGAATCAAGTCGCTGATGCGCATGCCCTGTTTGAAGGGCGCGCGCACCGGCTGGTCGACATTGCCTCGCAAAACGACGGCATTCGAAAAATCCGGAGTAATCGATGTAACGCTCAACACATCGCCAGTCTTCAGCGAGCGCTTGAGTCCTTCTCCACTCAACGCAAACTCTTCCACGCTGCGCGGACGATTCTTGTTCGGGTCGATACGTTCCAGGAAGGCGCGACGTGGATCGGCCACGACAGGCAGTCCTCCAGCAAAATCGAGCATGGATTCGACGGTCTCTTTACCACTCTTCAACTCGTAGATCGCAGGGCTATTGACCTTCCCAACCAGCGCCACAAACCCGCCAGCGGGCGGGATATAGATGGTATCGCCATCCAAGAGTTTAATATCAGCGGACTTGTCGCCTTTGGCGATGAAGGAGTAGAGATCAAGCTCAGCGGCAACCTTGCCGTTACGCTTGACCTGCACACGGCGCATGCTGCCATTTGCGTTTGGGCCGCCGCTGGCGAACAGGGCCGTAACTAGCGTCGACAAACTTGATACCGTATAAGTTCCGGGGCGGCTCGCCTGACCTACCACGTACACGGTGATGGCCCGCAACTGGCCGAAATTGACGCTGATAGTCACGCCCTTGTATAGCTTGGCGACAGCAGCTCGAATGACATTTTCGGCGTTACCAGCCTTCACGCCGGCCAACACCACCGAGCCGATGGTCGGGATATTGATCGTTCCGTTCCGATCGACGGTCGCCCGGTAATCGATATCGATCGTGCCCCAGCCGCGAATCATCAGTTCGTCGCCTGGACCGAGCGGATAATCGCTGGGGACCGGCGAATTTACGATCGGAGCAAACGTAGACGACCCATTAGCAAAAAAACCAGACCCGAAAATCGGCAGGTACTGACCGGTATTGTCAGCAATAAATTTCTGAAACTCGCTGAGCTCAGGACTTTTTTCGCCTATTCGGTTCCCCAACACAGATTGCTGTCCCGTGCCGTTACCATTATTGAAATTGTTGTTATTATTGAAACCAACACCATTGTTGGAGCCGTTACCGTTGCCTCCAGACGACGCCGCGCGCGCTGCTGCTGCGGCGGCCGCTTGACCAGTTGGCGTATTGGCAATAATCACCCTCCGAGACCCGTTTGCGCCCAGGTTGACCCCATTTGTCATCGAGTTCATGCCGTTAGAACCCGGATTCGGAGCGTTGTCATCTGCGTCGGACTGGCTGGATTGGTCTTGGCCGAAGAGGTCCGCCTTGTTGAGGTAATCTTGGGCGGTTGCGCCAACAGAAGCTGCGGCCAGTGCCACAGCCATAAAACTCTTGGTGAAGTTGAACATTGGTTATCAGGTGGGATGGACTAGATGCATCACAAACAGTCCGCCATTTTACCTTAGGGTAATGAGTGTTTGAAAGACTTTGTTCTTCCTCCCCTCTTGACCTGGTCCTTTGTTGGGATTAATTCAACATATTTACCACATTGCTCGTTACGCTCAAGAAAGAACCCTTCCAAATTTGCAAAGCGTAATTACCTTCTCACACACCAACGTTTATGCATGTAACAACCCTGTGGATTTTAGTGATTTTTCAATATTAAATATTTGCAAGCCGGAATTTAATTATTGAACTGCACCGTCCCTGGCGTCAGCCTCGAAACATGACGCTCCTCGCAAGCCATAAGAATTCGTCGCCGTTGCGTTGCATTTCGAACCAAAAAGTACTTTACTTTATTTTTCAATCCAACGAGGATTCGCCTGCAGCCAGAATAACTTACTCTGCCAATACTTCAGAACGGATAACACTGACATTGCGTTTTGTGTTGCCATAGGTCGTAGACTTACCTAGCCGGCAATTGTCAGCGCCTTGAACCAAAATTCCATATTGTTGCGTTGGGTTTTCTTTATTGTCATAGGCAGATGGGGCTGCAATCCGTATATTTTTGCAACGGTGCCCGCCCGCACCTGCAGTTATATTGATACCCGCTGCCGCATTGTTGCGTCCCACAACGACACCGCCCACAACGTCTTCGGCTCCAGCGATTAATATGCCATTCTGCAAGTTTTCCTCACCGACTACGTTGTCCATCTCGATCCGCCCGCAGAACCCGTTCAACCGCTGCAAATACAACCCGTTGCGCCCACGACTTCCGCGTACGTTCGACAGTTTAATATCCCAACTGTCGCGAATTGACACTGCATCCCAAGTACCGCTCTGAACGTCTGCCACAACATCACTGAGTGTGACATCGCTTGCCCCATCGTTAAGTGCCACTCCAGCGTGAGACGTGGCGCCAATTCGGACGTCGTTGATGACCACGCGCTTGAAGAAGCCTGCCATATTATTTCCGTCAACTATCAGCACCTGCTTACTACAATTGCCACCTTTAAAACCACGAATTTCCATATCACTCGTCGTGCCACCGGGTGTAGACAGCACGCCAAAGCCCTTTCCAGGTGAACTTATGATTTCGGAAGACAGGAATGTGCAACCTTTCGCGTTCACAACCAGTACTGCACACCTATCTGCGCCAAAAGCGCGGCTATTCTGCTGCGCACGGTTGGCATCAACTTTCAATCCAATCAATTTTTGATTGACTGGCTTAATAAATGCGATAAAATCGGTCGCTGCTTGCTCGTCGTGCAGTTTTAACACAGCCCCAGGTGCGAATACCCAAGTGCTATTATTAGCGTCCAGTCTGGTTCCTGCTGGCAGCTCATAGATGCCAGCAGGAAAATTCACTCTCAATCGATAAGTTTCTGCGGCGGTGCGTAAAGATTTTAATGCTTTCGCGTTTACCGCTGAACTCGCTCCTTTTTCACCTTTCGCCAACAATCCGAATTGTTTCGCCGAAACTTCATCCCCATCGGAGAATTTCGGATGACTGTCCTCCCCGACCGTACGATCTACAGCATCCTGATCGCTCAGGGCGAAACCCGATATCGTATTTCCTGTAGACGCGCCGGAAAAACCACTTGCAACCGCACCGATTGCAAGAAGCATGACACGGCGATTTCTGTTCATTTTTCCCATTTATTTCTCTTTAAAGCGAAATGATACCGAGCATGAGAAAAACGATGAGCCCCATATCATTACCAAGTCAACGGAAAGGCTTATGATGGAATTAGTTCGGAAGCGCTAACGAAGCCGTCAAGACCCTCCGGCAGATTTAGAGCCGCTTGAGCAATGAAGTCGACATAAGCAAGCATTTCACACTTACCATATTTATATATTTGCGAAATCCGCTGGGCGTCGAACTTCTTCACCCTTAACCCTTTGCAGGGTCGGCACGGTACCATCCGCGATGTGAACGATCTTCAGCTCGCGCGCGACGACGGCGAACTGGCGGTCGAGCGCACCGTGGTTCAGGGTGGCGAGTGTCATGGTCGGCGCAAACGGGATTGGGCCGCCATTGTAGTCCAGCGCCGCCTCAGTGAGTACCGTTCCCGCTCAGAACGTCCCCAGCAACCCCAGCCCCACCGTGTTCTGGTAATAGTTATAGTCGATCAAGCTCTGCCCATAACCCGAGAACAGGTGCGCATACCCCTTGATATGCCCCGCCAGCGGAAACGCCCAGCTGAGCTGGACAGCACCACGCTCGGTGGAGAAATTACGTCGCAACAAGGCCGAGTAATCGTTGCCATTGCTGCGGTAGGTCACGACCACATCCCCACGCCCCATGTAATCGACGATATCGCGATTATCGTCATCGGCCGCCGCCTCGTTGACGCGTTTCCAGACACGCCCCAACACGGTCCACCCTGCCCTCTCCAGGCCAACCTGCGCATAGACCCGGTTCCAGCTGCGCGACAATGTCGAGGTCTGGCCGTTCGACTGGTGCACCAGACCGAGATTAAGAAACCGTGCATTCATCCCGAATACACTGAAATGCAGTGGAGTGACGGCCATCAGCTCGGGTTGATAGTTCGTCTCGCGGAAGGGGCTGGACGCCTCGTGATTGCCGGCTTGCCAGAAGCTGTTCTGGGTATAGCCGAACCACAGATCGACGGGCTTGGCGAAAGCGCTTTCGACGAGCTTCATCTTGAATCCCAGCTGGAACACGAGTTCCGAGTGCGCGAGGTCGCTCGTCAGGTCGGCGATGCGGCGGAACGGCCGGTAGGGTTCGTTGTTGGGATGCGCGGTGCGGGTGAACATCAGGTAGTTCACCTGATGCGGACGGAAATTGAAGACCCCACGCTTGTGTTCCTGGTCCAGCTCCCAATGATCGGCCAGGCTGAATTGCCGCACCATGTCGGGCGAGGCGTCGACTGCCGCCGGAACGGGCGGCGCGTCAACTACCCGGGCATTGACCGCGTCCGCATTCTGGATCGGTGGCGTCGGCGTCGACGCGGGCGTGACGCCGGCCAGCCGGTCATAGCACGCCAGGCGATGGGCAGCATCGGTCACGCGCGCGCAATCGGCCAGACCCGGATCGGTCTGCTGAGCCATGGCCGGATGTATTGCGAGGAAGGCAAGCAGGAGGAAGAGGCGGTGATTTCTTGCGGGCATCGGCATCGTCGGGGTTAAACAGCGACAAGAGTCGATGATGAGTGTCGCGGAAATCCGCATGGAATGTCGCACGGCAGCACGATCATGCGCGCCACCGCGCATTACCGCATCAGCCCGGCACCAGCAAATCCAGCTGCACCTGTTCCAGATAACACCACTCCCCTTCCTGCAAACCCAGCGACTCGAGCGTCAGCCCGCCGATCTGCGAGCGATGCAACGCGGCGCAATGGTTACCCGCCGCGGCCAGCATGCGCTTGACTTGATGGTATTTACCCTGCTCCAGCACGATCTCCAGCTGATGATCGCCCCGCTGTACGCAGGACTGGGCCGCCAGCGGCGCGGGCTCATCGTGCAATTGCACGCCCGACAGGAGCTGGTCGACGAGCGCCTGGGTGACCGGCTCCTGGGTGGTCGCCTGGTACACCTTCGGGATGTGCCGCTTGGGCGACGACTGGGCGTGGATGAACGGCCCGTCGTCCGACATCAGCAGCAGGCCTGTCGTGTCATGATCGAGTCGGCCGACAGGCTGGACGTCGCGCCAGGTAAATTGTTCCGGCAACAAGGTCAGCACGCCCGGATGGTGGCTCGGCTTGCGGGAGCACTCGAAGTTGGAGGGTTTATACAAGGCGATGTAGACGTGTTCGCGATAGACCCATTCTTCGTCGAACACGGTCAGCACCAGGCCGTCCGTCTCCACGAGGGTCTTGTACTTGTCGTGGACTTCGCCATTGATGGACACGTCGCCATCTTCGATCAGGGCCCGGCAATATTTGCGTGTACCAAAGCCTTGCGACTGAAGCACGCGGTCGAGGGATAGTTTACTCATGGGGCGAGACTGTAGCAGAAGGATTGCAAGCGTCAAAGTTCAGCAATCCAGGGGTTTCAACTCGAAGCAAGAACTCGTTTGACACATCTCAAGAATTGACTATGTCCCGTTGATACACTGAAACCTGATTAGGAATCGGCCTACAGTTACTGAGTGTAGGACTAAAGGTGGGCCGCACCATCCGGCGCATCGGATTAACCACAGACCACGAGGCAAACGTGCAGATCGAAAAAAAGCAGAACCACAGCACCCCGTCTTCATCCGCGGCCACAAGCAGCGGGACGAAGGTGGCCCAGGAATACGCCGCGATTTTCCCGACTCGGCTTGCGCTGGCGCGCTGGACGCGCGGTGGCGACATCCCGCATGTACATTGTTTTGAACACCAGCTGCCGATGCGCGCCGCATGGTATGAGCAGGCTCAGCGCCGTTTTCAGGCCTGGCTGGAGACAGGCGGCTTTCACCAGCCCGAGCCGGGCAGTCTTGATAGCGTTATCGCCGAGACATCGCAGCAAGCGGACGAGGGCGCACGCCTGAGCCGGAAGGTCGTCGTGCATGGCGGCCCTCGCTCGACGTCCCGGTCGTCAGGCACACCGTTAGCAAATGTGAAATCGATTCCAGGCGCTCTCGACGACGAACGCCCAATATGAAAACGACGGCATACGCCGTCGTTTCCTTCCCGATTGGGACTTCCAGCTTGAGGAATTGAATTCTCTCGAAACCGCACGGATGCGGGTCTGAAGCAGTTCCAGCAACGCCAAGAACAGGCTGGTTTCTTGTCGCTTGCGCCGAAACAGCTACACACCAACTATAGCCCACCGTTTGTAAGTTTCAAGCCCAATATTGAGACATATCAGTCGTCCGATGCCCGTGCTCAGCGCAAGCTGGGTACGGCACCCCGGTACATCGAATGCACCGCACCGGCGCCGACCGACGCGCCAAATTTCTTCAGCACACGCTCAGGCAAGCCCTCGTGCGCCGTGTAATCGATGATGTCTTCCGCCTTCACGACATCGCGCGCGACCGTGTCCACGGTGCCGAAGCCATCCGCGAGGCCCATCTCGACCGCCTTGGCGCCCGTCCAGTAAAGGCCGGAAAAGATTTCCGGATTTTCCTTCAGGCGCTTGCCACGTCCCGCACGCACGACGGCAATGAATTGCTCATGGATTTCGTTGAGCATCTCGAGCGCATGCTGCTTCTGTTTGTCGGACTGCGGGCTGAACGGATCGAGGAAGCCCTTGTTCTCGCCCGCCGTCAGCAGGCGGCGCTCGATGCCGAGCTTGTCCATCAGGCCGGTGAAGCCGAAGCCGTCCATCAGGACGCCGACCGACCCGACGATACTGGCCTTGTTGACGTAGATCTTGTCGGCCGCCGCCGCGATGTAATAGCCGCCCGATGCGCAGATCTCGTCCACGACCACATACAGGGGCTTGTTCGGATACCCCTTCTTAAGACGCTGGATTTCGTCGACGATGATGCCCGCTTGCACGGGACTGCCGCCCGGGCTGTTGATGCGCAAGACGATGGCTGCCGAGCCCGGATCGGAAAATGCTTTGTTCAGCGACGGGATGACGGTATCGGCGGCACCGCTGCCTTCGTCCTCGATGGCGCCGTCGATCTCGATCAGCGCGGTGTGGCGGCCCAGTGCCTCGATATCCGAACTGCCGAAGTTGAAGTCGAAATAAGCCCAGATCGCGAAAAATGCCACCAGAAGAAAGGACATCTTGAAGAAGATGCCCCAGCGGCGCGCAGCCCGCTGCTCGCGCACGGTGGCAAAGACGAGACGTTCCAGGGTCTCGCGTTCCCAGTTGCTGAAGGTCGTCGGTGCGGCCGTTCGGTTGTCGTTCGGATTGTCGTTCCTGGTGTTGTCGCTCATAGATACCTGGTGTGGTTACCTCATCTGGCTGTCGCGCAGGCCTGCTGTCGGCGGACGGATATGCTGGTCCGGTTGCCAATAAATCCGGTTATCGGCTTCCCGCACGGTAATCGGCCGCAGTTTGCCGCCACGGCAAGGACCGCCTGCGCAGGCGCCGCTCTCGGGCAAGTAGATGGCGCCATGCGTCGAACACATGAGATAAAGCTTGCTCGATTCGAAGAATTCGCCCTTGAACCAGTCCAGTTCGACCGGCACGTGGGCGCAGCGGTTCAGATAGGCGTAGATCCTGCCGCCGAAACGCACGACGAAACCGGTCGCATCGTCGCCGAACGCCAGTACGGGGAAACGGACGCCCTTGCCGCCGTCTTCGACGGCCGCGGAATCGCAGATGTAGACGTCTTCGGTATCGCTCATGCGTTCTCGACCAGCCACTGATGCAATTCGGGCACGTTCTTTGCCGTGAAAACCGGATGGCATGCCTGCAACTGCTGGACTGGGTGGGCGCCATACTCGACGGCGATGCCGGCGGCGCCGGCATTATTTGCCATAAGCAAGTCATGCGTCGTGTCGCCGATCATAACGGTACGCCGCATGTCCTGGCCGAGTTCCCTTGTCAATTCTTGCAACATTGCCGGGTGCGGTTTGGAAAATGTCTCGTCGGCGCAACGGGTCGCATCGAACACGGAAAGCAGGCCCGCCGCGTTCAGGGCGCGGTTCAGGCCGACCCGGCTCTTGCCGGTCGCCACCGCGAGGAAATAGCCCTCGTGGGAAAGCTCGTCCAGCATCGCCCGCACGCCCTGGAACAGGACCAGTTCGTGGTCTTTCGTCAGGAAGTGGTAGCGATAGCGCTCGACCATGCGCGGATACAGGGCCGGGTCGATGTTCGGCATGGCGGCCTGCATGGCTTCGCCCAGGCCGAGGCCGATCACGTGCGACGCCGCGGCGTCGCTCGGAACAGCCAGGCCCAGGTCCTTGGCTGCAGACTGTATACATTTGACGATGGTGGCGGTGCTGTCCATCAGCGTGCCGTCCCAATCGAAGACAATCAGATCGAATTGCTTTCTTGCCATGTCTCCCGGCGCTCGTGGCGCCGGCTCCTCATTCCGCGTTATCGATGGGTGCTGCGTGTTTTGAGTTCCTGCGCTGGCCCCAAGCTTACCAAGAAACGCTCGCATTCCGCCGGCAACGGCGCCTTCAGAGTAAGCGGCTTGCCCGTGTCGGGGTGCTGGAACGTGATCTGGTACGCGTGCAGGAACATGCGGCGCAAGGCGCCGCGCGCATCGGTTGCCTTCTGAAGCTGCTTGTTGAGCGCAAAATCGCCGTATTTCTCGTCACCGAGGATCGGGAAGCCGCTCGAGGCCAGGTGCACGCGGATCTGGTGCGTGCGCCCCGTCTTGAGTTCCGCTTCCAGCAGCGCGAACTCCGGCCACTTGCGCAGCAGGTTGAATACCGTATGCGCTTCCTGGCCGCCCGCCTGCACGACGACGCGGCGCTCGCCGTCCGGCGTCGTGTATTTGTGCAGCGGCAGCTTCACGTGCTGGCGCGGATTGCGCCAGTCGCCGGCCACCATCGTCAGGTAGCGCTTGTCGGTCGTACCGTCGCGCATTTGCTCGTGCAGGCTAGTCAACGCGGAACGTTTCTTTGCAAGCAACAGCAAGCCGGACGTTTCACGGTCCAGGCGGTGCACCAGCTCCAGGAATTTGGCGTCCGGCCGGGCTGCGCGCAATTGCTCGATGACGCCATACGACACGCCCGAACCGCCGTGCACGGCCACGCCGGCCGGCTTGTCGATCACGAGCAGGTGGCTGTCTTCGTGCACGATGGCAAATTCCGCGCCCGGTACAGGGGCGCTGCCCGCGGCCTTTTCGGCGATGCGGACAGGCGGGATGCGAACGATGTCGCCCGTTGCCAGGCGGTACAACTGATCGATGCGGCCTTTGTTCACGCGCACTTCGCCGGAGCGGAGAATGCGGTAAATATGGCTTTTTGGGACACCCTTGCAGACGCGCAGCAGGTAATTATCGATGCGCTGGCCTGCTTCTTCCTCGGTGATTGTGACAAACTGAGCAGTGGCAGGAGGGCGGCTATCTGTCCGTGATGAAGGGGGAACACCATCGTTTTGCAAGGTCATTCGCTCTGTCTTCCCAGAAATTCTCTCTAAGTCCTTCATTTTGAATATATAATCGACAGGCGGCGGTCAAACCTCTGCAGGTGTAAGAATTAAAACGATATTTTACACAGGGGCGTCTCCATCGGCCCCGCCAAAATGCAAATTCGATGGAAAAAAACGGAATCCCCAAACCGTCGCAAGCGGCAGTAGTGTCGCGGCATCGCAGCGACAATGCGAAAGCGCAGCGGCGGATTTCAAGGATTTCTAGACGTGTACGCACATTCCTGTGCGAACCTGGGTTGCACCGCAGTTGCAATCGGGTAGCCGCACAGGATGCAGGATTGGATTGTTTGGAATTATAAGGATAAGTACCGGCAAGCCGGCCGCAGGGTCGGCTCGCCGGGTGATGGCGTCGATAACGCTTGCCGTTTCGCCCGACCCGAAGTAAGGAGCCGCTAGACCGTCGTGAGCTGTAGCAGTGTTGTTGGAGACAGTCATCCGGGAAGATCAAGCAGGTGCGCAGCACGCGCCGCGGTCTTCACGCCCCGGAGCGCCCGTTTCGGCAGCACCCTTCCGCTCCCCGGCATGCGCGCCCACTGAAGATCTGGCTGTGTCGCACCGCTTGCCTGCCCCTGTGCCGCCCCGATCGGGCCGCCCGGGCCGGCAAGGACGTTCGTGCGCGGGGCAATGTCGTTCGACGCCACTGCGCCCTGTGGCCGGCCATGCCGTGCCACACCCCGGGCATACCACCGCCAACACTCCCTTCCCCGCGTACATCCCTGTACTTTCGCCGCTCTTGCATAAAGACGGCATGAAACGGCCCACGGGTCGCGGAGTTTATAAAAATGAAACGTATGTTGTTTAACGCTACCCAGCAGGAGGAGCTGCGCGTAGCGATCGTCGATGGCCAGAAACTGATCGACATCGATATCGAGACCGCCGGTCGCGAACAGCGAAAGTCGAACATCTACAAAGGCGTCATCACCCGCATCGAACCCTCTCTCGAAGCCTGTTTCGTCAGCTACGGCGAAGAGCGCCACGGTTTCCTCCCCTTCAAAGAAGTTGCCCGCTCCTATTTCCGCGACGGCGTCGACGTCCGCAACTGCACGATCAAGGAAGCCCTGCGCGAAGGCCAGGAAATCATGGTGCAGGTCGAAAAGGAAGAACGCGGCAACAAGGGCGCGGCCCTGACCTCGTTCATTTCGCTGGCCGGCCGCTACCTGGTCCTGATGCCGAACAATCCGCGCGGCGGCGGCGTATCGCGCCGCGTCGAAGGCGAAGAGCGCCAGGAACTGCGCGAGACGATGGACAAGCTGGACCTGCCGCAGGGCATGTCGGTCATCGCCCGCACCGCCGGCATCGGCCGCAACGTCGAAGAGCTCCAGTGGGACCTGAATTACCTGATGCAGCTGTGGCGCGCGATCGAAGGCGCCGGCAAGTCGGCCCCGGGTCCGTTCCTGATCTATCAAGAATCGTCGCTGGTCATCCGCGCGATCCGCGACTACTTCCAGCCTGACATCGGCGAAGTCCTGATCGATACCGACGAGATCTTCGACCAGGCCCAGCAGTTCATGAGCCACGTGATGCCCGACATGGCGCACCGCGTGAAGCGCTACACGGACGACGTGCCGCTGTTCTCCCGCTTCCAGATCGAGCACCAGATCGAGACTGCGTATTCGCGCACCGTGCCGCTGCCGTCGGGCGGCGCGATCGTGATCGACCACACCGAAGCCCTCGTCTCCATCGACGTCAACTCGGCCCGCGCCACCCGCGGCTCGGACATCGAGACCACCGCGTTCAACACGAACCTGGAAGCGGCCGACGAAGTGGCCCGCCAGCTGCGCCTGCGCGACCTGGGCGGCCTGATCGTCATCGACTTCATCGACATGGAAGTCGCCAAGAACCAGCGCGAAGTGGAACAGCGCCTGAAGGATGCCCTGCACCACGACCGTGCACGCGTCCAGATGGGCAAGATCTCCCGCTTCGGCCTGATGGAACTGTCGCGCCAGCGCCTGCGTCCGTCGCTGTCGGAAGGTTCGCACGTGACCTGCCCGCGCTGCTCGGGCACCGGCCACATCCGCGATACCGAATCGTCCGCCCTGCAGGTGCTGCGCATCATCCAGGAAGAGGCGATGAAGGAGAACTCGGCCGCGATCCACGTCCAGGTCCCGGTCGACGTCGCCGCTTTCCTGCTGAACGAAAAGCGCGGCGAAGTCCTCAAGATCGAGACGCGCCACCGTATCACGGTCATCCTGGTCCCGAACAAACACCTGGAAACGCCGCACTACAAGCTCGAGCGTATCAAGCACGACGATCCGCGCCTGGACGACGACGCCGCCAGCTACACGATGGCCGAGTCGGCCGACACCGACATGGCCTTCGCCAAGCGCCAGAAGGAAGAAGCCAAGCCGCGCCAGGAAGCCGTCGTCAAGACGATCACCCCGGCCCAGCCGGCACCGATGGTCGACCGCCAGCCGGCCAAGCCGGTCGAGGCACCCGCCCCGGCACCGGCCGCCGCGCCCGCCGCTGCGGCCTGGACGCCGCCGGCCCAGGAAGGTTTCTTCACCAAGCTGCGCAACTTCTTCTTCGGCCGTCCGGTCCCGGTCGCGCCGCCGCCCGCACCGGTCGCCCCGCCCAAGCCCGCTGAAGCCGCACCGGCCGCCGGCGAACGCGGCGAGCGTGGCAACCGTGGCCAGCGCAATGCCCGCGGCGGCCGCAACGGCACCGCCGGCGGCAATGGCCGCAACCGCGCCGAGCGCGAGGAACGCGATGTGAACGCCGCCGTGGAAGGCGCCAAGCCGGTCGAGACCGAAGGCAAGCCGGCGCGTCCGCCGCGCCAGCCGCGTCAACCGCGCGAAGCCCGCGAGCCGCGCGAACAGGCCGCCGTCACGGCGGATGCACAACCGCAGGCCCCGCGTGGCGAACGTGCCGAACGCAGCGAGCGTCCGGAGCGTGGCGAACGTCCGGAACGCGCACCGCGCCAGCCGCGTCCGCCGCGTGAAGGTGCCGAGCGTACGGAACGCGCCGAGCGCGCTCCCGTGGAAGCCAAGACCGAGGAGCTGAACGCGGCCCAGGCCGTGGCGGCCCAGGCGGCCATCACGCTGGCCGGCGAGCCGGAGATCCCGGAAGCACTGAAGCCGGTGACGGCGAACATTGACGTAGCGACCGTCGGCCCGGATGGCGAGGAACTGGACACCGACGCGCACGGCGACGAGCCGCGCCGCCGCCGCCGTCGTGGCGGCCGTAACCGCAACCGTCGCGACCGCGACCAGGTCGAGGGCGCCGAGCAGGACGTCGTCGAAGGCGAAGCCCCGGCTTTCACGCCGGTCGCCGACGAAGAAGCCGCCAAGGTCCAGGCCGAGGCGAAGGCTGCGAAAGCCAAGCCTGAAGCAAAACCCGGCAAGGCCGTTGCCTTGGGTCCGTGGCCGTTCCCGACCTCGGAATCGGTCAAGGCTGCAGCAGTGAAAGCCGCGGCCGAGAAGGCTGCTGCCGAGCAGGCGGAAGCTGCCCGCGTCCAGGCCGAGCAGGCCGCCGCGGCTGCGGCTGCGGCTGCTCAGGCTGCTGTGCCGGCCGAGCCCGTCGTCGAGGCAGCGCCGGCCGCCCCGACGCCGTGGCCGTTCCCGACGACCGAGTCGGTTGCCGCTGCCGTGGCCGACAAGGCCGAGGCCGATGTTGCCGCCCAGCCGGTCGAAACGCCTGTCGAAGCCCCGGCCGCTCTGGCCGCCGCGCCCGCTCCGGCTCCCGCTCCGACTCCGGCTCCTACTCCGGCACTGGCACCGGCCGAGGTCGAACAGCCTGTCGTCGCGCAAGCGGCACCGGCTGCCCCGGCCGTCGCACCGGCCCCGGTGGTCGCCGCGCCGGCCGACTTGAACGAGCTGCTGGAACAAGCCGGCCTGACGCTGGCGTCGACGGATCCGGAAAAGCTGCGCGCCGCCCAGGAAGCAGCCGCGCAGGCGGAAGCGCCGGCACGTCCGCGCCGCACGCGCAAGCCAGCGCCGCCGCCGGTCAACGAGCCGCTGATCCAGGTGGATACGCGTCAATAAACGCGTTGCCCTGACAAGAAGGAAGCCTGCGGGCTTCCTTTTTTTATACCTGTGCTACGATGACCGCGTCGAAAAAGGCAGGACCGTTTTTGGTAAGCCCGGTCCCTTCGCGCGCCATGCGCAGAAGCTCTGTTCCATGCGTCCGCGCATGAGTACCCGCGACGAACCGTCCGGCGCCATTGCGCTTAACGGGTTCGTGCGCGCATGCCCTCAGTGGCGGATCGTTCCGTGCGAGCCCATCATCGGAGCACGTCATGCAACTGAATCACCTGGATCTTCCCGTCCCCGACGTCGCGGCCACCGCCGCCTTCTTCACCACCCATTTCGGCTTCCGCCTGGTCGACACGCGCGGCAATAACGGCTTCGCCCTGCTGCTGGGCGAAGGTGGATTCGCGCTCGTCCTCACGCGGCGCCGCACGGCAGGCGCGCAGGACTATCCGGACAACTTCCATATCGGCTTCCTCGTCGACTCCGACGCAGCCGTGCACGCCGCCCACGCGCGCCTGCAGGCGGCGGGCGTGACGGACCTGCCACCCGTGTCGTTCCAGCGCGGGGCAACGCTGTTCTACGTTCACGCGCCGGGCGGCATCCTGGTGGAAGTGAGTCACCGCTCACCTGGATGATGCGTGTAAGATGGGCAACTCATCAACCGTTGCCCCACCGCCTTGTCCGCCCCGCCCGCTCCCGTTTCCTTCCGCACCGCCCTGCGCTACTGGCTCAAGCTGGGCTTCATCAGCTTCGGCGGCCCGGCCGGGCAGATCGCCATGATGCACGCCGAGCTCGTCGAACGGCGCCGCTGGATTTCCGAGCGGCGGTTCCTGCACGCGCTGAATTACTGCATGCTGCTTCCGGGACCGGAAGCGACGCAGTTGGCGATCTACATCGGCTGGCTGCTGCACCGCGTGCCGGGCGGGATCGCGGCCGGGGTGCTGTTCGTGCTGCCGTCGCTGGTCGTCCTGATCGCGCTGTCGTGGATCTACATGACGTGGGGCCAGGTGCCCGCCATCGCCGGGATCATGGCGGGCATCAAGCCGGCCGTCGTCGCGATCGTGCTGGCGGCCGCGTGGCGCATCGGCAGCCGGACACTCCGCAATGGCTTGCTGGTCGGCGTCGCGCTCGCCGCATTCATCGGCATCGACCTGCTGGGCGTGCCGTTCCCCCTGATCGTGCTGGGCGCGGCGGCGGCCGGGTTCGTCGGCGGCCGGTTGCGGCCCGCGCTGTTCGAACCCGGCGGCGCCCACGGCACGGCAGCCGACGGCGCCCCGCATCCGGCGGCACTGATCGACGACACGACGCCGACGCCGGCCCATGCCCGCTTCAGCTGGGGGCGCCTGATGACGGTCGCCGTGGCCGGCTGCGCGCTCGGACTGGCAGGCTGGGCGGGACTGGCCCTCGTGTACGGACCGGACGGCGAACTGCCGCGCATGGGCGCGTTCTTCGGCAAGATGGCGCTGCTGACGTTCGGCGGCGCGTATGCCGTGCTGCCCTACGTCGTGCAGCACGCCGTCGAACAGTATCACTGGCTCGACGCCGGCCAGATGATCGACGGCCTCGCGCTGGGCGAGACGACGCCCGGGCCCCTGATCATGATCGTCGCGTTCGTCGGCTTCGTCGGCGGCTGGACCCATGCGCTGTTCGGATCGGACGCCCGCTTCCTGGCCGGCATCGTCGCGGCTTGTGTGGTGACGTTCTTCACGTTTTTACCGTCGTTCGTGTTCATCCTCGCGGGCGGGCCGCTGGTCGAGTCCACGCGCGGCGACGTGCGGCTGACGGCGCCGCTGACGGCGATCTCGGCGGCCGTCGTCGGCGTCATCGCGAGCCTGGCCGTGTTCTTCGGCGCCCACGTGTTCCTCGATCGCGGCGCGCCGCGCTGGGACGCGATCGCCATCGGCACGGCCGCCGCGGTGGCGTTATTGCGCTACAGAACCGGGACGATCAAGACCATCGTTGCCTGCGCCCTGGCCGGCCTTCTGCTATCGTATTGGCATGGCTGAAAAAATCATCATGGTGGCCGACGCGCGCGCGCCCGCGCTGGCCGTCCCCGACACGCTGGAGACACCGACCGGCCTGCTCGCCGACGCCCTCGGGCGGCCCCTGCACGACCTGCGCATCTCCGTCACGGACCGTTGCAACTTCCGCTGCGTGTACTGCATGCCGAAGGAAGTCTTCGACAAGGATTACGCCTACCTGCCCCACGCGGCGCTGCTCAATTTCGAAGAGATCGCGCGCGTGGCGCGGCTGTTCGTGGCCCACGGCGTCGAAAAGATCCGCCTGACGGGCGGCGAGCCGCTGCTGCGCAAGAACCTGGAGCGCCTGGTCGAACAGCTGCGCGCCATCGAGACGCCGTCCGGCCGTCCGCTCGACCTCACGCTCACCACCAACGGCTCGCTACTGGCGCGCAAGGCGCAGACCTTGAAGGACGCGGGCCTGGACCGCGTGACGGTCTCGCTCGACGCCATCGACGACGCGGTGTTCAAGCGCATGAACGACGTCGACTTCGCCGTGGCCGATGTCCTGGCCGGCATCGACGCCGCCCACACCGCCGGCCTGGGGCCCATCAAGGTCAACATGGTCGTCAAGGGCGGCATGAACGACGACCAGATCCTGCCGATGGCGCGCCACTTCAAGGGCACGCCGGCGATCCTGCGCTTCATCGAATACATGGACGTGGGCGCGTCGAACGGCTGGAACATGACGGAAGTGGTGCCGTCGAGCGAAGTCGTGCGCCGCATCTCGGCCGAGATGCCGCTGGAACCGATAGTCGCCAACTACGCGGGCGAGACGGCGCAGCGCTGGCGCTATGTCGACGGCGGCGGTGAAGTCGGCATGATCTCCAGTGTCACGCAGGCGTTCTGTCACGACTGTTCGCGCATCCGCCTGTCGACCGAGGGCAAGCTGTACACGTGTTTGTTCGCGACCCGCGGCCACGACCTGCGTGAGCTGCTGCGCGGCGGGCGCACGGACCAGGAGATGCAGACGGCCATCGCCCGGCTCTGGCGCGCGCGCGCCGACCGCTATTCGGAAACGCGCACCGTCAACACGGCGGGCCTGTCCCCGCGGGCGGCCAGCGCACAGAAAATCGAAATGTCCTACATCGGCGGATAAAAAAACATGAACAAGGAATCCATCAGCGGCCTGATCCTGGCCGGCGGCCGCGGCACGCGCATGGGCCACGTCGACAAGGGCCTGCAGCCCTTCGGCGGCACGACCATGGCCGCGCACGTGCTGGCGCGCCTCGAACCGCAGGTCGCGACGGTCGCCATCAACGCCAACCGCAACCTGGACACGTATGCCGCGTACGGCGTGCCCGTCTGGCCGGACGACACGCCCGACTACGCGGGTCCGCTGGCCGGCCTGCAGGCGGGCCTGCGCCGCTGCGCGACCACGTACCTGCTCACGGCGCCATGCGATTCGCCGTTCCTGCCGGCCGACCTCGCGGAGCGCCTGCACGAGGGCCTGCGCGCGGCCGGCGCCGATCTCGCCGTCGCCGTCACCGAAGAAAACGGCCGGCGCCAGGTGCATCCCGTGTTCTGCCTGCTGAAGGCCGGCCTGGAGCCCGTGCTGTCGGCCTACCTCGATGGCGGCGGGCGGCGCATGGACGGCTGGTACCCGCAGATCAAGGTCACCGAGGTGCTGTTCGACGCCGCCGACGCCTTCCGCAACATCAACACGCTCGATGAGCTGCGCGACCTCGATACCACGCCCTCCACACCGCCGCGCCTGGCGGACGTGGTCAGCTGCCTCTCCGCGTACGACCCGGACGCCCTGCCCGTGCGCGACGCCCAGCGCATCATCCGCGAATTCGTCACGCCCGTGCGCGCGACGGAGATGGTGGCGCTGCGGGCCGCGCTGGGCCGCGTGCTCGCGGCCGACATCGTCTCGCCGATCAACGTGCCGGCCCACGACAACTCGGCGATGGACGGCTACGCGCTGCGCGGATCGGACCTCCCGGCCGACGCGCCCGCGCGCCTGCGCGTGATCGGCACCGCGTACGCGGGCCGCGCGTTCGACGGAAGTCCGCAAGCGGGCGAATGCGTGCGCATCATGACGGGTGGCGTCATGCCGGCCGGCTGCGACAGCGTCGTGCCGCAGGAATTCGTCAGCGTCGAGGGCGACACGATGGTCATCGCACCCGGCACCATCCGCACCGGCGACAACCGCCGCCTGGCCGGCGAAGACCTGAAGGCCGGCAGCGCCGCGCTGCGCGCCGGCAAGATCGTGCGTCCGGCCGACCTCGGGCTGCTCGCGTCGCTGGGCGTGGCGGAAGTCCCCGTGCAGCGCCGCCTGCGCGTGGCGTTCTTCTCGACCGGCGACGAACTGCGCTCGATCGGCCAGCCGCTGGACGAAGGCTGCGTCTACGACAGCAACCGCTACACGATCTACGGCATGCTGCAGCGCCTGGGCTGCGACCTGATCGACATGGGCGTCGTGCGCGACGATCCGCAGGCGCTCGAACAGGCGTTGCGCGACGCGTGCGAGAACGCGGACGCCATCATCACATCGGGCGGCGTCTCCGTCGGCGCGGCCGACTACACGAAGCAGATCATGGCGCGCCTGGGCGACGTGACGTTCTGGAAGATCGGCATGCGCCCGGGCCGCCCGCTGGCCTTCGGCCGCATCGCCTCGAACGGCCGCAGCGCCTTCCTGTTCGGGCTGCCGGGCAACCCGGTGGCGGTGATGGTGTCGTTCTACTTCTTCGCGCGCGAGGCGCTGCTGCGCATGATGGGCGCCGAAGCGCCTTTGGCCCTGGTGCGCGCCCGCTCGGCCGCGACGATCCGCAAGAAACCGGGCCGCACGGAATACCAGCGCGGCATCCTGGCCCGCGGCGCGGATGGCCAGCCGACCGTCACGATCACGGGGTCGCAGGGGTCGGGCATCCTGCGGTCGATGTCGGAGGCGAATTGCATGGTGGTGCTGCACGATGAGCAGGGCACGGTGCAGGCCGGCGACATGGTCGACGTGTTGTTGTTCGAGGGCCTGATTTGACTGTCACGTGCCCACGCGCGGGCGCGCCGCGATCGCATGCCCCTGGCCGGAGCGGTCCGGTACCGCCGCAGCGATACGCAGCCCGGCGACGGCACGTTCCATCGTCCTGTTGTCGCGCTGCGCAGCGTACACGGCATAGGCAGAGTGGGAGAATTCCGGTGCATCGCTGACGCGGTGCACCAGTCCAGCGTCCAGCAAGGGCTTTGCCGCGCCAATGCGGAAATAACCGGCGCCTCCGACCGTCAACAGGTAAGTCAGGGCCAGGGGTCCCAGCGACATGTAGATGGGCGGGCTATTCAATTCGGGAAAGGCAGCCTGGTGGTTCGCCGCGAAGTTGGGTCCCCAATCGACATAGATGTACTGGTCGGGATACATCCCCTGCCCGGGATCCGAGGTAATCATGATCAGCTTTTCCTCAACCAGCAATTCCGTCACCAATCCGGGACGCTGCGGCGGATTGTAAAGGAGGGCGATATCCAGTGCGCCGTCTTTCACCTGGTCGAGCAGATGCGTGGGCTGGCCCACTTCCGCGCGCAGCGCGATCTTCGGGCAGTGCCGGCGCATCCAGATCAGCCAGTCGGCAAGCAGCGGGTTCCACAGGCTCAGTTCGCCGCCAACGCTGATGCCGTCTTCTCGTCCTGGTGGCAAGGCCGCCTGTTGGCGGGCGCGCTCCCAGATCTGCACCATGTTCGTGGCATGGCGTATGAAATGCTCGCCGGCCAGCGTCAGCCGGGTACCGGCCTTGCTGCGTGCGAACAGGCGTCGTCCCAGTTGCTGCTCCAGCGTACGGATGCGCGCGCTGATCGCGGTCTGTGACACGTGCATGCGTTCGGCTGCAGCGATGAAACTTCCACTTTCCGCAGCTGCGAGAAACGTGCGGGCAAGATTGATGTCCATGTTGACGTCTACGCTAGATGTTCGACCGGCGTCGCAATCGGCGCGGCAGGGCGAGGCGGATCGACATCGCTTATTGGTTGCTTGTGCAGGCCCCTGACCAGGTTGGCCTGCGTGATCATGCCGGCGAACTTGCCGGCGGCATCGATGACGGGAAGGTGATGGTGCCCGAAACTGGCGAACATCGGAACGAGGTCGGCCACCAGCTGGGACGCGCGCACCGTCTTGACGGGGGCGCTCATGATGTCGCCGACCTGCCGGGCGTCGGTGTTGTTCATGAAAGGCGGAAGCGCTCCGTGGCGTATGAAGTCCATTTGCGTGACGATGCCCACCACCGAGCGCTCGTCGTCGAGCACCGGCAGCGCCTTGATCTTGTGGTGCACGAGTATCGCCCATGCGCTGCAGACGCTGACGGTCGGCGCCACGGCCAGGACGCCGGTCGTCATGACACGCGCGCAGTCGAGTTTGTCCATCCGGCGGCGATAAGCCCGCACTTCGACGTCGCCGAGGACCGCCTCGAGGTCGCCGACATCGATGTCCAGCATTTCGTTGCGCGCCATGAGCACCGCTTCGAGGTCTGCGCGTGTAAACGGCGCCTTCTCGTCGTTCGTCGGTGCGCGCCTGGCCCGTGCCCGATGCGGATAACGATGCCCCGTCATGCGGTGGTAGACGATCGCGCTTGCAAGCAGGACCAGGGAGTTCAGCCCGATCGGCAGCACCGCGAACCGGTAGCCGAGGGCATGGATCGCCGGGCCGCCCAACACGGCCGTCAGCGCGACCGCGCCGGATGGCGGGTGAAAGCAGCGCAGGGGAAACATCAGGGCGATCGAGAGTCCCACGGCCAGCGCGGACGCCGCCAGAGGCATGTCGATCCAGCGCGCGCATGTCACGCCCAACAGCGCCGCGATCAGGTTCCCGCCGACCAGCGACCAGGGCTGGGCCAGTGGACTGGCAGGCATGCCGAAGAGCAGGACCGCGGAGGCGCCCATGGGCGCCACGAGCAGTGGCAAATCGGACGATGAATGCCCCAACGCCAGGCTGGTGACGGCGCCGGTGATCAGGATGCCGATCAGGGCGCCGAGACAGCTGCGCAGGCGTTCGCGCGCACTGATCTGGTTGGAGGAAGGCAGAAAGTTGTAAAAAAAATGAGTCAGTCTTGGCAAAATCATGATCTATCGCGGGCGGGTTGGCAAGTGCGGCGCGAGGCGTCAGCTGACACGCGAATAGCCGCCGGGCACGCCTTCCTTCGACAACACCCATTGCCAGAGCTGCAGGTCGCGCGCGCGGAATGCGCCAGCGCACGATAGCAGGTAATAACGCCACATCCGATAGAACCGCTGGCCCAGCCGGTCGGCGAAACGCGGCCATGCCGTTTCGAAGTTCTCATGCCAGGCCATCAGCGTCCTGTCGTAGTCCGCGCCGAAGTTATGCACGTCCTCGGCGATGAAAAGGCCTTCGATGGCATCGCTGATGTGTCCCATCGACGGCAGTTCACCGTTCGGGAAGATATACTTGTCGACCCACGGATCCGAGATGCCGTGACGGTGGTTGCGGCCTATCGTGTGAAGCAGGAACAGGCCCCCGTCGTTCAGGCACCGGTGTGCCACCTCCATGTAGGTACGGTAGTTCTTGTGTCCCACGTGCTCGAACATCCCGATACTGACGATGCGGTCGAAGCGCTCGTTCACCGTGCGGTAATCCTGCAGTCTGAAGTCGAGTTTGGCGTCGGGGTAGCGCTCCCGTGCATAGTTCGCCTGTTCCGCCGAAATCGTCACGCCGACGCATTCCACCTTGTAACGTTCGGTCGCGTAGCGCATGAAGCTGCCCCAGCCGCAGCCAATATCGAGGACCCGCATGCCCGGTTCCAGTTGCAGCTTCCTGCAGACGAGTTCCAGTTTCGCTTCCTGGGCGTCGGCCAGACTGAGCGCGTCCTTCCAGTAGCCGCAGGTGTACGTCATGCGCGGGTCCAGCATGGCAGCGTAGAAGTCGTTGCCCAGATCATAATGAACTTCGCCTACCTGCCAGGCGCGGCGCAATGTCTGCCGATTGAACAGGCCGGCGACAATACGGTTGAGCGTCAGGCCGACCGGATTAACGTCGTCTTCCACGCGTGCCGCCAGCAGGCGGCAAAAAAATTCGTCGAGCTGTTCGGCATCCCAATCGCCGTCCATGTATGCTTCGCCCAACCCCAGGTTGCCGCGCAAAAAAGCGCGCTTGAAGACGTCGGAACGATGAATCCGCATGTCCCATGGCGCGCTGCCGTCGAGGCGCACATTGGCCTTCGCAAGAAGAGACTTCGCACGGGGGTAAAAGAAGGAATGACGGTTTGCCGCGATGGAAGAAGAAAGATAGGCGTCTGCAGTTCTATTCATTGTGCAAGTAACCAGGTCAAGAAGCCAACAGTATGGCGCCCGATTGAGCATATGAATAACGAATAATAATTTGATTAACAGCAAAAATTTTGCAGTCAGGTTGACTGAGAAGCTGTCGACGTTGCTTTGTCAGTGGACTCGATGAGGTCCCGGCCCCACCAGGCGACCAGGAAACTTCCGGTACGGGTGGGCACGGGGTTGCAACAATGCCCGCGGTTCAATCGTCGGCGTCGACGCTCGACGCGCCCAACATCAGTTGCGCCGCCTCGCTCGGCAACGCCTCCACCGACTTGAGCTTGCGCGCCATCTGGCGGCTGCGCACCTCGGCGCTTTCGATGTTCTTCGCGGCGCGTTCCAGGGTCAGCTTGGTCTGCGCCAGCACGTCGCCGAACTTGCCGAATTCCGTCTTCACGGCGCCCAGCACCTGCCACACTTCCGACGAGCGCTTTTCCAGCGCCAGCGTGCGGAAGCCCATTTGGAGGCTGTTGAGCAGCGCCGCCAAGGTCGACGGCCCCGCGATCGTCACGCGCAAGGTGCGCTGCAGGTCGTCGGCCAGGCCCGGGCGGCGCATCACTTCGGCGTACAGGCCCTCGGTCGGCAGGAACAGGATGGCGAAATCCGTCGTCGCAGGCGGGGCCACGTATTTTTCGCAGATGGTCTTCGCTTCGCCGCGCACGGCGCGTTCCAGTTCCGCGCCCGCGCGCGCGACGCCGTCGGCATCGCCCTGCTCGGCCGCTTCCAGCAGGCGTTCGTACTGCTCTTTCGGGAACTTGGCGTCGATGGGCAGCCACAGCGGGGGGCCGCCGTCGATTGGGCCCGGCAGCTTGATCGCGAACTCCACGCGCGCGTTCGAACCGCGCACGGTCTCGACGTTCTTGGCGTACTGGTCGACGGTGAGGACCTGCTCGAGCAGCATCTCCAGTTGCACCTCGCCCCACGTGCCGCGCGTCTTCACGTTGACGAGCACGCGTTTCAGGTCGCCCACGCCGATGGCCAGCTGCTGCATCTCGCCCAGGCCCTGGTGCACTTTTTCCAGCCGGTCGGACACCTGGCGGAACGATTCCGTCAGGCGCGTCTCCAGCGTCGCGTGCAGCTTTTCGTCGACGGTCTGGCGCATCTCCTCCAGGCGCTTGGCGTTATCGTCCTGCAGGTCGCGGATCTTGGCCTCGAGCGTCGCGCGGATCTCCAGCATGCGCTGCGCGTTCGATTCGGTCAGGTTCGCGAGCGCGCCGTTGATGGTGTCGGAAAAGCGCTTGAGCGCGCGCGCCTGTTCCTCGCGGCCGCCCTGCGAATTCAACTGGATCTGCTGGCGCATGCTGTCCAGCTGCTGCACGGTGGCGGCCTGGTTCTGCGCCAGATGCGCGGCCAGTTCCTGGCGCGTGGACTGGGCGCTGGTCTGCAATTCCTGGCGCAGCTCGCGCTCCAGGCGTTCGAAGGCGTGGCGCTCGTCGCCGCCGCGGCGCGCCCGGGTCAGCAGGACGAGCTGCAGGCCGAGCACGGCCAGCAGCGCCAGTGCGAGCACGATGAATTCAAGCGTAGGCATATTAATGCGGACGGTTCCGCATCCAGTCGGCCGTCTGATAAAACGATTGCATCAGCGCGAGGCGCAACTCGTAGTCGTAGCCGAGATCTTCCAGCGCCATCGCCATGCAGCGCAGCCACTGGTCGCGCTCGGACGTGCCGATGGCGAACGGCAGGTGGCGCGCGCGCAGCATCGGGTGGCCGTGGCGTTCGATGAAGAGGTTCGGCCCGCCCATCCAGCCGGACAGGAACATGAACAGCTTCTCGCGCGAGCTGTCGTTGGGGACGGGGTGCATCGCGTGGATGCCGGCGAAATCCGGCTCCAGTTGCATCAGGTCGTAGAAACGGTCGACCAGTTCGCGCAGGCGGCTTTCGCCGCCGATGATTTCGTAGAGGCTGCGCGTCTCTTCCTGCGCGTCCTGGGACTCTTGGGGTGCGTTGGTATCGGACATCCGTCCATGATAGCGCAACGCACGCACCACTGGAACGTCAAGCCTCCCTGAGTGTCTGCAACGGTGGCTGCCGCAACACATTGCGCAGGCCGAGCCAGCCGCCGACGAGCGCACAGACCGCGCCCACGACCAGTCCCGCGCCCCACACGGTCGGATCGAACGTCCACGGGAACTTGAACTGGTACCTGGCCAACGCCCAGCCCAGCGCCGCCGCGCCCGATGCCGCCAGCAACCCGGACAGGCCGCCGACCAGCATGAACTCGATGCGCTGCGCCTGCGCCAGCTGGCCGCGCGTGGCGCCCAGCGCGCGCAGCAGGCCCGCTTCGCGCGTGCGCTCCGCCTGGGATCCCATCAGCGCCGCGTACAGCACCAGCACGCCCGACGCGAGCGTGAACATGAACAGGAATTCCACCGCCACGACGACCTGGTCCAGCACTTCCTGCACCTGCCGGATGATGCCGCTGACGTCGATGACGGTGAGATTCGGCCACGCGCGCGTCAGCGTGTTGGCCAGGCCGATGCCGCGCGCGGCCAGGTGGAACGCGGTCATGTACGTCGTCGGCGCGTCCTTCATCGCGGCCGGGTTGATGATGACGAAGAAGTTCGCCCGCATCGATCCCCATTCCAGCTTGCGCAGGCTCGTGATCTGCGCGTCGACGATCTGGCCGCCCATGTCGAAGCGCATCGTGTCGCCCAGTTTCAGGCGCAGCGTGTTCGCCAGGCCCTGCTCGACCGACGCTTCCGCCACGCCCGGCGCGTCGCGGTACCAGCGGCCCGCCACGATCTCGTTCGTGGCCGGCAGGTCCGCCGTCGAGGACAGGTTGAATTCGCGCTCCGCGAGGCCTTTCGCCCGCTCGTCCGTGTACGTCGTCGCGGTCACCGCGTTGCCGTTCACCGCGACGAGGCGGCCGCGGATCATCGGATACAAGGTCGGCTCGGGCACGCCGGCCGCGCGGATCGTGCGGGCGACGCCGTCGCGCTGGTCGGGCTGGATGTTGATGATGAAGCGGTTCGGCGCATCGGGCGGCGTCGCCGTGCGCCACGCGGCCATCAGGTCGCCGCGCACGACGGTCAGCACGAGCAGCGCCATCAGGCCCAGCGACAGCGACACGATCTGCACGACCGTCGCGCCGGGCCGCCGCTGCAGCGACGTGATGGCGAAGCGCCACGCCTGGTGGCGGAACGCGCCGCGCAGGCGGCGCAGGGACAGCAGCGCGAGCCAGCCGACGAGTGCGAACAGGGCGAACGCGCCGACGAAGCCGCCGGCCGTGAGCAGCGCGAGCTGCAGGTCGCCGGCCTGCCACAGCAGCAGCCCGACGAAGACGGCCGCGCCGAAGCCGTACGTGACCAGCGCGAGCGGCTTCGGTGCCGCCTGCTCGCGCCGGATCACGCGGTTGTGCGGCACGTTGCGCAGCTGGAGCACGGGCGGCAGCGCGAAGCCCACGAGCAGCAGCATGCCGGTGGCGATGCCCTGCAGCGCGGGCAGCAGCGACACGGGCGGCAGCTCGGTGGAAATCAGCCCTTTCACCATCTCGAGCAGCACGAAGTGGGCGCCGAAGCCGACCAGCACCCCGAGCACGCTGCCCGCCAGGCCGACGATGACGAATTCGATGAGGAACAGCGCGCCGACCTCGTTCTGCGTCATGCCGAGGCAGCGCAGCATCGCGCAGGCGTCGAGGTGGCGCTGCATGAAGCGGCGCGCGGCCATGGCGACGGCCACCGCGGCCAGCATCGCGGACAGCAAACCGACGAGCGACAGGAAGCGCTCGGCGCGGTCGATCGTCGAGCGCATCTCGGGGCGGCCGTTTTCCAGCGTCTCGATGCGCACGCCGCGCACGTTGTCGGCCGCGATCCGGCCGCGCAGCCAGCGCTCGTAACCGGCGATCGCGGCCTGGTCGTTGGGCGACTTCGCCGCCACCTGCATGCGGTACGTGACGCGCGCATAGTTGTCGACGAGGCCAGTCGCTTTCAGGTCGGACAGCGCCAGCATCACGCGCGGCGCGAAGTTGGCGAACGAGGCGCCGCGGTCCGGCTCCGACGCGATCAGGCGCGCGACCTTGAAAGGCTTGTCGCCGAGCTGGATCGTCGAGCCGACCTTGATCCGCAGCGGCGGCAGCAGGTTGACGTCGACCCACACCGTGCCCGGCGCGGGCGTGTCGTGCGTGATGTCGCCGAGGGCTTCGCTCGCATCGAGCGTGCTCGTCGTCACGCGCATGGCGCCGCGCAGCGGATAGGTCGTCGACACGGCCTTCACGGACGCCAGCAGCGCCTGCGACGCGTCGCCCTGCCCGGCCTGCGCCATGCTGGGGAACGTCACCGTGTCGGCCAGCAGCAGGCCGCGCCGCGCCGCCTCGTCGCGCCAGTCCTGGCGCAGCGGCTGGTCGGCGTTGACGAGCAGGTCGGCGCCCAGCAGCTGGCGCGCGTCGCGGTTCAGGCCCGAGCGCATGCGGTCGACGAAGAAGCCGACGGCCGCCAGCGCCGACACGGCGACCACCAGCGCCACCAGCAGGAACCGCAGTTCGCCGGCACGCCAGTCGCGCGCGGTCATGCGCAGGGATTGGATCAGCATGGCGGTTACGCGGCCCGTGCGGCGTCGAAGAAGGCGTCGACTTCGGCCAGCCAGGCGCGCTTGCGCTCGGGCTCGAGGAAGGCGGCGGCGAAGCTGTTCTTCGCCAGTTGGCGCGCGTGATTCACATCGAGCGGCAGCGCGTCGAACGCGGCCAGGTAGTTGTCGTTGACGTAGCCGCCGAAATAGGCCGGATCGTCGGAATTCACGGTGGCGGCGAGGCCTTCGTCGAGCAGGCGGCGCAGGTTGCTGTCGCCCATCACGTCAAAGACGCGCAGCTTGATGTTCGACAGCGGACACACGGTCAGCGCCATCTGTTCGCGCACGAGGCGCGCCGTCAGGTCGGCATCTTCGAGGCAGCGCACGCCGTGGTCGATGCGCTCCACGTTGAGCACGTCGAGCGCGCTCTCGATGTAGGCCGGCGGCCCTTCCTCGCCCGCGTGCGCGACGAGGTGCAGGCCGAGGTTGCGGGCGCGCTCGAACACGCGCGCGAATTTTTCCGGCGGGTGCCCGACCTCGGACGAGTCGAGGCCCACGCCGATGATCTTGTCGCGGAACGGCAGCGCTTCTTCCAGCGTGGCAATGGCTTCTTCCTCGGACAGGTGGCGCAGGAAACACATGATCAGGGTGGCGCTGATCGGCCCGTCCTGGCAGGCGCGCCAGATGCCGTCGACCACGGTCCGGAACGGCACGCCGCGCGCCGTGTGGGTCTGCGGGTCGAAGAAGATCTCCGCATGGCGGACGTTGTCCGCTGCAGCCCGCTGCAGGTACGCCATCGTCATGTCATAAAAGTCCTGCTCAGTCAGCAGAACACTTGCGCCTGCGTAATATATATCCAGGAACGACTGTAGATCGGTGAAAGCGTACGCTTGACGCAACGCTTCAACCGATGCATACGGGAGAGACACACCATTTCTTTGCGCGAGCTCAAAAATCAGCTCGGGCTCGAGCGAGCCTTCGATGTGGATGTGCAATTCTGCTTTCGGCATCGCCTGCAACATATGGCGCAGCTGTTCGTTCAGCATGGGATCTCCGCGTTGAATCGGTGGAATGGAATCAGGCAGCCAGTGTAGCGCATCGATGCAAGCCTCTCATTTCACTGAAGAATTCCTGATATGTCCGTACACGATACGCGTGCGCCACTGCTTAGCAAGATGGTGCACTATTTACTTAACGATTAATAAACATGATCGTGGCTGACGGGATCAAAAGTCTTGGTTGGAAACCATGTCCGAAATACCAAAAAAGGGGTAAAGGCGTGGTTCGCAATGAGCTTAAAAAAGGTTATTTCCTTATTCGTTACAAGGACTTGGAAAGGCCGGATACACGTGCACGACACTGTTTTGACTTCGAGAACTAATAGGCAGATAATAAATTTCATAAGCGTAAGAAGACGCTCTCAGCGGGCGCTAACAAACCGGCGAGGGGCCTCGCCACCCGCCTGGATCCACAAAGGCGGGTTCCACGAGGCCCCGGTTAAAACCGGATGAGAACAAGAACATCGCCCTTCGTTTTGTGTCAGATCTTCTGACCTCCAAATCCAGACGGCGACCCCAACAAGAACGCTTTGGGGGATCTCGAAAACCGTCGCGAGCGGCAGCAGTTTTGTTCGAGAAGCGCAGCTGTACGCTGGTACAGCGAGCATCGCAGGACAAAAATGCAACGCGCAGCAGGTTTTCGACGTCCCACCTGCCAAGACCGGGCTTGGGCGGCAGTCTCAGTCAGCCGCCAGACGTGATCAGTGTTAGCACATTAGAGGACATTCACATGACCATTTTTGATAACTACGCAGCCCGCTATGAGCGTACCCGGGAAGAGGAATACTCCCTGTCTGAGTACCTTCAGCTTTGCAAAAAAGATCCCCTGACTTACGCCAGCGCTCCCGAGCGCATGCTGGCCGCAATCGGCGAACCCACCCTGGTCGACACCCGCCTCGACCCGCGCCTGTCGCGCATCTTCGCCAACAAGGTCATCAAGGTATATCCCGCATTCCGCGAGTTCTACGGCATGGAGGAAGTGATCGAACAGGTCGTTTCCTATTTCCGCCATGCGGCCCAGGGCCTGGAAGAGCGCAAGCAGATTCTTTATCTGCTGGGACCGGTCGGTGGCGGTAAATCGTCGATCGCGGAAAAACTCAAGCACCTGATGGAACAGGTGCCGTTCTTCGCGCTGAAAGGCTCGCCGGTGAACGAATCGCCGCTCGGCCTGTTCAACGAGGACGAGGACGGCGCCATCCTCGAAGAAGACTACGGCATCCCGCGCCGCTTCCTGCGTGCCGTGCCGAGCCCGTGGGCAGTCAAGCGGCTGCATGAATACGGCGGCGACATCAGCAAGTTCCGCGTTGTCAAACGCTATCCGTCCATCCTGAAGCAGATCGCGATCTCGAAGACGGAACCGGGCGACGAAAACAACCAGGATATTTCCTCGCTGGTCGGCAAGGTCGACATCCGCAAGCTGGAAGACTATGCCCAGGACGATCCGGACGCCTACAGCTACTCCGGCGGCCTGTGCCTGGCGAACCAGGGCCTGATGGAATTCGTCGAGATGTTCAAGGCGCCCATCAAGGTCCTGCACCCGCTGCTGACGGCCACGCAGGAAGGCAACTACAAGGGCACCGAGGGCTTCGGCGCGATCCCGTTCGAAGGCATCATCCTGGCGCACTCGAACGAATCCGAGTGGAAGACCTTCCGCAACAACCGCAACAACGAGGCATTCCTCGACCGTATCTATATCGTCAAGGTGCCGTACTGCCTGCGCGTGTCGGACGAGGTCAAGATCTACGACAAGCTGCTGCGCAATTCCTCGCTCGACAAGGCCCCCTGCGCCCCGGGCACCTTGCGCATGATGGCCCAGTTCGCGATCCTGTCGCGCCTGAAGGATCCCGAAAACTCGAGCGTCTATTCGAAGATGCTGGTGTACGACGGCGAGAACCTGAAGGACACCGATCCGAAGGCGAAGTCGCTGCACGAATACGTCGACTATGCCGGCGTGGACGAAGGCATGAACGGCCTGTCGACCCGCTTCGCGTTCAAGATCCTGTCCAAGGTCTTCAACTTCGACAACACCGAAGTGGCGGCGAATCCCGTGCACCTGCTGTACGTGCTGGAACAGCAGATCGAGCGCGAGCAGTTCCCGGGCGAGACCGAGCAGCGCTATATGTCGTACATCAAGGAACACCTGGCGAACCGCTACGTCGACTTCATCGGCAAGGAGATCCAGACGGCCTACCTGGAAAGCTATTCCGAGTACGGCCAGAACATCTTCGACCGCTACGTCACGTTCGCGGACTTCTGGATCCAGGACCAGGAATTCCGCGATCCGGACACGGGCGAAAGCTTCGACCGCGAAACGTTGAACGCCGAGCTCGAGAAGATCGAGAAACCGGCCGGCATTTCGAACCCGAAGGATTTCCGCAACGAGATCGTCAACTTCGCGCTGCGCGCGCGGGCGACGAACGGCGGCAAGAATCCTGCGTGGACCAGCTATGAGAAGTTCCGCACCGTGATCGAGAAGAAAATGTTCTCGAATACCGAGGAACTGCTCCCGGTGATTTCGTTCAACGCGAAAGCCAGCGCGGAAGATGCCACCAAGCATGCCGACTTCGTGGCCCGTATGGTCGAAAAAGGCTATACGCCGAAGCAGGTCCGCCTGCTGTGCGAGTGGTACCTTCGTGTAAGGAAGTCCTCGTAAAGGCCATCGCAAAACCAGGAGCGTGGGGCGGGCGGTGGAGCGCCCGCCGGGCAGGACCGGTCGACCGGCACGCAGCCGGTCACCGGAATCCGCGACGCCAACCACGTGACGACGCGGCGCGTTATATTATGTAAGGACCGGGAAGGAATCCGGCCCGCCGCGACTTTCAGCAGGAGGCCTGTTTTGACTTACCTCATCGACCGACGCTTGCAGGGCAAGAACAAGTCTGCGGTCAACCGCGAACGCTTCTTGCGCCGCTATAAGGCGCAAATCAAGGATGCGGTGGGCCGGGCGATCAAGGGTCGCTCGATCACCGACGTAGAGAATGGCGAGAAGGTCTCGATTCCCGTCAAGGACGTGAGCGAGCCGCATTTCGGACACGCCCATGGCGGCGTGTGGGAGACCGTCAACCCCGGCAACACGGAATACCAGAAAGGCGACACGATCAACCGTCCCCGCGGCGGTGGCGGCGGCGCCGGACGCGGCCGTGCTGGCAACAGCGAACAGACGACCGAAGACGATTTCATCTTCGAGCTGTCCCGCGAAGAATTCATGAATTACTTCTTCGAAGACCTCGAGCTGCCGAACATGGTCAAGACGCAGCTGACCCAGGTCGTCGAATACAAGAACCAGCGCGCCGGCTACAATATTTCCGGCACACCGTCGAACATCCACGTGCTGCGCTCCCTGCGCGGCGCGCTCGGCCGGCGCATCGCCGTGGGCGGCCCCTCCCGCAAGCAGCTGACCGCCCTCGAGCACCAGTTGCGCGACCTGCGCGAACAGGGTGTGGAAGAAGACGACCCGCAGGTGATCGAACTGAAGCACAAGATCCACCACCTGCACACGCGCCTGCTGGCGATCCCGTTCATCGACCCGATCGACCTGCGCTACAGCAACCGCATCAAGATCCCGAAGCCGTCCACGGCAGCCGTCATGTTCTGCATCATGGACGTGTCCGGATCGATGGATGAAAGCCGCAAGGACACCGCCAAGCGCTTCTTCATCCTGCTGTACCTGTTCCTCAAGCGGGTCTACGAACACATCGACGTCGTCTTCATCCGCCACCACACGGCGGCGGCCGAGGTCGACGAAAACGAGTTCTTCCACTCGCGCGAATCGGGCGGCACGGTCGTGTCGTCGGCGCTGCACCTGCTGAACAAGGTCATCACCGAACGCTACAGCAACGGCGACTGGAACAGCTACGTGGCCCAGGCCTCGGACGGCGACAACTGGGACAACGACTCCGTGCTGTGCAAGCAGATCCTGACCAACGCGATCATGCCCATGGTCCAGTACTACACGTATGTCGAGATCACCGACGGCCCGCCCCAGAACCTGTGGGAGCAGTACGCCGAGGTGGCGGCCGATCACCAGAACTTCGCCATGCAGAAGATCGTGACGCCGGCGGACATCTATCCGGTGTTCCGCGAATTGTTCAAGAAGCAGCCCAAGTAGCGAGGCCCGCTATGCCAAGAGATCCCAACAACCCGCGCGCCCTGCCCGAACAGTCGGAATGGACGTTCGACCTGATCGAACAGGCGCACGAGGAAATCCGCCGGGTGGCCAGGAAGTTCGGCCTGGACACCTATCCCAACCAGCTCGAGATCATCACGGCCGAACAGATGATGGACGCGTACACGTCCGTCGGCATGCCCGTCTCGTACAACCACTGGTCCTTCGGCAAGCATTTCCTGACGACGGAAAAGAGTTACAAACGGGGCCAGATGGGCCTCGCATACGAAATCGTCATCAACTCGAACCCCTGCATCGCCTATCTGATGGAGGAAAACAGCCTGACGATGCAGGCGCTCGTGATCGCGCACGCGGCCTACGGCCACAATTCCTTCTTTAAAGGCAATTACCTGTTCCGGACCTGGACCGATGCCGACGCCATCGTCGATTACATGGTCTTTGCGAAGAACTATATTGCCGAGTGCGAACAGCGGCATGGCATCGACGCCGTCGAGGAATTGCTCGATTCCTGCCACGCGATCCAGAACTATGGCGTGGACCGGTACAAACGGCCGGCCAAGCTGTCGGTCGCTCAGGAAGCGGCGCGCCAGAAAGAGCGCGAGGAATACATGCAGTCGCAGGTCAACGAGCTGTGGCGCACCTTGCCGCGGCGCGAGGAACAGATCAAGGACCAGCCACCGCCGCGCTTCCCGCCCGAGCCCGAGGAAAACCTGCTCTACTTTATCGAGAAGTACGCCCCGCTGCTCGAACCCTGGCAGCGCGAACTCGTACGGATCACGCGCAAGATCTCGCAGTATTTCTATCCGCAGCGCCAGACCCAGGTCATGAACGAAGGCTGGGCGACCTTCTGGCACTACACGATCCTGCAGGAGCTCTATAAAGAAGGGATCGTCGGCGACGGGTTCATGCTGGAATTCCTGCAGAGCCATACGAACGTCGTCTACCAGCCGCCGGCCACGAGCCCCTATTACAATGGCATTAATCCGTATGCCCTCGGGTTTGCGATGATGACGGACATCAAGCGCATCTGCGAAGAGCCGACGGACGAGGACAAGGCCTGGTTCCCGGACATCGCGGGCAGCGACTGGCTCAAGACGCTCGACTTTGCGATGCGCAATTTCAAGGACGAGAGCTTCATCGCCCAGTACCTGTCGCCCAAGCTGATCCGGGAATTCCACTTCTTCGCCGTGCTGGACGACGACCGCAGCGACAAGCTGACGATTTCGGCCATCCACGACGAGGCCGGATACCGCTACGTCCGCCAGCAGCTTGCCGATCAATATAATATCGGTAACCGCGAGCCGAACATCCAGGTCTGGCAAGTCAACACCCGGGACGACCGCGCGCTCACGCTGCGTCACACCCAGTTCCAGCGCCGCCCCCTGAACCAGCAGGCGCATGAGGTCCTGAAGCACGTCGCACGGCTGTGGGGCTTCGATGTCCGCCTCGAGACCGTTGACCCATCCGGGCGTGTCGTGAGCAGCCTGGAGTGCCGTCGCGAGAAGCGCGCGCGTTACTGACCTTCCGGCCCGCGCTACTCGGCGCGGGCATTTTTTTCTTCCATCCTGTTGACACCATCTTCCCCTTGTGATGTAGTTCAACTAACATCTGACGTGGTAAATGAGCCATATCAAGTGCCTGTATCGACATAAGGACTTGTTATGACTGGCCCCTTTTATTCAGGGTCAAAACCACTTCAACAGTACGCCCTCTCACTTGGAACTTCGATATAGTTGGCAGAAACGCCATGATTCTTTCTTATGATATTTGCTGAGCTGCAAAATAGGCATGGAAAATTCGGCGTTTTGGGGGCAGCAGCCTTATCTTCCACACATTATGAAAGGGGTCCGCTCGACATTGCAAAACAACTAACTTCCACCTCCATCGGCATACCCACGACCGTTCTTTATTGATCACTTTCTTTGCCTGTTTTTACAGACAAATAGGCGCTCTTTGAGGGTGTAAAAATGTATGTGCAAAAAAGAATTCGTAGGTATAATTCGCCGATGTCCCGGATGCGGCTCTTAGCTTTTTGTCGTGTTTTGTGGGTTTAGTAGCAACAAAAAAAGGTTGGTATTGGAGAAAGCAGGATGAATTTTTCGCATGAGAAGAACCCCGGGAAGAATTTGACTGGTATCGCCGTTGTCATCGTCTTGCACCTGGTCGTTGCTTACGGGATCGTCACCGGTCTCGGCAAACGGATGGTCAGCAAGATGGCCGAGGCAGTGGAGACCAAGATCATTGAAGACGTAAAACCGCCGCCACCTCCGGAGACGCCGCCCCCGCCGCCGCCGCCGGAAATGAAGGCGCCGCCTCCGCCGTTCATCCCGCCGGTGGAAGTGCAAGTGCAAACCCCGCCGCCGCAGCAGAATGTGATCGCTAACACGACGCAGGCAAAACCGGCGACGAACGAGATCGTGAAGGCACCGCCGGCACCTCCGACACCGGCACCGGTAGCCAAGCCGGCCGGCCCGGCCCGCACCCCGGCAGTCGCAGACTTCAATACGTGCTCGAAGCCGGAATATCCGAAGTCGTCGCTGCGTAACGAAGAAACGGGTGTATCGACCATCTCGTTCCTGATTGGTTCGGACGGTGGTGTGAAGGATTCCAAGGTCACGAAGTCCAGCGGCTTCCGCGACCTGGATAAGGCTGCTCAGGTGGCACTGGGCAAGTGCCGGTTCAAGCCGGCAACTGAGAACGGCCAGGCCATCGAGTCCTGGCAGCCGGTTCAGTACGTCTGGACGCTGGAATAACCAGAGACAGCGTATCGTCTCAAAAGCATGATTTTCGTTGTTATTAGTTCAGCGAACTGTTCATTTTAAATTTTTGGAGGAAGCATGTTTAAGAATACCCGTTTGTCCGCTACCGTAGCGGCTCTCCTGTTCTCGGTCACTGCGGCATCGGCACTGGTGTCCGCTCCGGCCTTCGCCGACGCTCCGGCCTCGGCAGCAGCGAGCGCACCGGCAGCGGCACCGGCGGCTGACGCAGCAGCACCGGCAGCCGACGCTGCCGCTTCGGCACCGGCAGCGGCTCCGGCAGCTGGCGGCGAAGCCAAGAAAGAAGAAGTCGAGAACCCGTTCGGTATCCAGGCTGTGTGGGAAGGCGGCGTCGTCTCGCGTATGACCCTGATCATCCTGGCCATCATGTCGATGGGCTCCTGGTACATCATCGTCACCAAGCTGCTGGACCAGATGAAGATCTTCAAGCAGTCGAAGGAAACCAACCAGAAGTTCTGGAAAGCACCGTCGATCGCTGCCGGCTCGGCTCAACTGACCGAAGGCTCGCCGTTCCGCTTCATCGCTGAAACCGGCACCAAGGCAACCCAGCACCACGACGGCGCCCTGCTCGAGCAGATCGACCTGTCGACCTGGGTGACCATGCAGATCCAGCGCGCTGTGGACAAAGTCCAGTCGCGCCTGCAGGATGGCCTGTCGTTCCTGGCAACCGTCGGCTCGACCTCGCCGTTCATCGGTCTGTTCGGTACCGTCTGGGGTATCTACAACGCACTGACCAACATCGGTATGACCGGTAACGCGTCGATCGACAAAGTGGCAGGTCCGGTGGGTGAAGCACTGATCATGACCGCATTCGGTCTGTTCGTTGCAGTTCCGGCCGTTCTGGGCTACAACTGGCTGGTCCGTCGCAACAAGACCGCAATGGAAGATGTCCGTTCGTTCAGCGCAGACGTGCACTCGGTCCTGATCTCGGGCGCAATGCACACCTCGGAAGCCGCACGTGCACAGGGCGCCGCTGCTAAAAAGGTTGGCTAAACCATGAGCATGAGTGTTGGCTCCGATAGCGGAGATGAAGATGCAGTGATGTCAGAGATCAACACCACGCCCCTCGTGGACGTGATGCTGGTTCTCCTGATCATCTTCCTGATCACCAGCCCGGTTGTCCTCCACCTGCAGAAGATTAACCTGCCGATCGAGACCAACCAGGTTGTCAAAACCACGCCGGAAGACGTGAACATCGTCGTCAACAAAGATGGCGAGATGTACTGGAACCAGAAGCACCTGGCCAACACCGACGAACTGTTCGATTTCCTGGCCAAGGAATCGGTGAAAGTGCCTCAGCCGGAAGTGAAGATTCGTGGCGACCAGCAAACGCGCTACGAATTCATCGGCAAGGTGCTGTACACGGCCCAGCGTGCCGGGATTCAGAAGGTCGGTTTCATCACCGAACCGCCTGATAAGGGCTGATCCACCAGGACGCAACCCGCCAGCGTGATAGCGGCTTCGACCGCTGTCACGCTGGTTTCCCAAGATTTGAAAGGAAACACCATGGGTATGAACGTTGGTTCGTCCGGAGCTAAAGGAGCAGATCCGGAACCGATGATGGAAATGAACATGACGCCGCTGATCGACGTCATGCTGGTGCTGATCATCATGATGATCATCACCATTCCAAAGCAAAACCATTCGGTTAACTTGAACATGCCGGTTGGCAACCCGCCGCCGCCGACCAAGGAACCGGTAGTGATCACGATCGACGTGGACTTCGACGGTACCGTCCTCTGGGACAACCAGCCCGTCCCGGATCGTGCCACCCTGGAAGCGAAGCTGGCCAATGTGGCAGCCCAAGCTGATCAGCCGGAAGTGCACCTGCGTCCGAACAAGCTGGTCGAGTACAAGGTTGTCGCCGGTGTGATGGCATCGGCCCAGCGTCTTGGTGTCACCAAGATCGGTATGGTCGGTAACGAACAGTTCCAGTAATCGCTTTGGCTATAATGAACACGGCAGGGTTTCCCTGCCGTGTCTATTTTGAATGAGAGAATTTCGATAATGGCTAAATTCCGCCTCGCACACCTCGGCCTCGTAGTGGCCGCCCTCGGATTCACCGCCGCCGCTCCGGTGGTCGGCCTGGCCCCGGTCTACGCCGCGGAGGTCCTCCGTCCCGAAATCGGCAAACCGCTGCAGGAAGCCGCGCAGCTGATGAAGTCGGGCAAAAATAAGGAAGCCCTGGCCAAGCTGCGCGACCTCGACAAGGTCGGCGGCAAGTCGGCCAACGAAACCTACCTGATCGAACGCACTCGTGCCGGTGCAGCTTCGGCCGCCGGCGATTACGACACGGCCGCCAAGTCCTTCGAATACCTGATCGGTTCCGGCAAGCTGAACGCGACCGAAAAAGCCCAGTTCTCGGAAGGCCTGATCGGCATCTACATGCGCGCGGGCGACCTGGGCAAGGCCAACGCCGCCATCGAACGCCAGCTGAAGGAGCGCGACGATCCGAAGCTGCGCGCCTACCTGATGCAGAACTATTACAAGCAGGGCAACATCCAGGCACTGGAGAATGAACTGCGCACGGCCGAGAAGAGCGGCCGCCTGAGCGAAGACCAGCTGGGCATGCTGGCCAACATCCAGCTCAAGAAGAACGACAAGGCCGGCTACGTCAACACCATCGAGAAACTGGCTGCCAACTATCCGAAGGCCCAGTACTGGACCGACCTGCTGAACCGCGTGCAGACCAAGCCGGGTTTCTCGGGCCGCCTCTCGGTGGACATCTACCGCCTGAAGCTGGCCAACGGCCTGCTGAAGAAGCCGAGCGAGTACATGGAAATGGCCCAGCTCGTGCTGCAGGCCGGCGCACCGGCTGAAGCCCTGAAGGTCATCGACAAAGGCTACAAGGCAGGCGCACTGGGCACCGGCCCGGACGCCGCACGTCACCAGCGCCTGAAGGACCTGGCCGAGAAGACCCTGGCCGACCAGAACAAGACCCTGGCCGCCACCGAAGCGCAGCTGATCAAGGACAGCGACAACGACGGCCTGGCATCGCTGGGTTACGCCCTGGTCCAGTCCGGCCAGGCCGACAAGGGCCTGAAGATGCTGGAAGAAGCGTCGAAAGCCAAGGACCTGAAGCATCCGGAAGACGTCAAGCTGCACCTGGGCGAAGCCTATGCCGTCGCCGGCAAGAAGTCGCAAGCCATCAGCACGCTCAAGGCCGTCCGCGGTACCGATGGCACGGCGGAAGTGGCCCGTTACTTCATCATGGCGATCAACAAGCCGATCTCCGGCTGATCTCCCTGCCCCGGGCTGGACAAAAAGCGCAGTCTGCGTCATGCAGGCTGCGCTTTTTTTATTGGGGGCAACGCTAGCTCATCCGTCGCGGCAAAGGCGTTGCGCTGTGCAACATGCCCTTTGCCGTATAATCTGGTATTTCGCCTAGAAGCACGAACCATCCAATGAAGGTATTTCGCGGACTTCCCAACGACAGGGCACGCGCGCCCTGCGCGCTCACGATCGGCAACTTCGACGGTGTCCACCGCGGGCACCAGGCGCTGTTGGCTCACGTGACCGCGAGCGCCCGCAAGCTCGGCCTGGAAGCCGCCGTGATGACGTTCGAGCCCCATCCCCGCGAATATTTTGCGCAGCGCAGCGGCGATCTGTCGAAGGCGCCGGCCCGCATCGCCAACTTGCGCGACAAGCTGGAATCGCTGGAACACGCCGGCGTCGACCGCGTCATCGTCGAACACTTCAACGAGCACTTCGCCTCGATGTCGCCGGACGAATTCACGCAGCGCGTGCTGGTCGACGGCCTGCACGTGAAATGGCTGATGGTCGGCGACGACTTTTGCTACGGCGCCCGCCGCGCCGGCAACGTCGCCTTGCTGGCCGAAGCCGGCAAACGCTACGGCTTCGAAGTGCACAGCCTGCCGGCCGTGCTGCACGACTCGACCCGGATCTCCTCCTCCGCCGTGCGCGCCGCGCTCGCGGCCGCCGATTTCGGCGCCACGCGCGCCCTGCTGGGCCACCCGTATTCGATGTCCGGCCACGTGATCCACGGCCAGAAACTGGGCCGCACCTTGGGCTTCCCCACCTTGAACCTGCGCGTCGCCCACCGCCCTGCCCTGGCCGGCATCTTCGTCGTGCAGGTGCACGGCCTGGCCGACCAGCCGCTGCCGGCCGTCGCCAGCCTCGGCGTGCGTCCGACCGTCGAGGACGCGGGCCGCATGCTGCTGGAAGTCCATGTCTTCGACTGGAACCAGCCCTGCTACGGCAAGCTCGTGCGTGTGGAATTCCTCACCAAGCTGCGCGACGAAGAAAAATACGTCGACCTCCCCACACTGACGGTCGCCATCGAGCGCGACGCCCAGCAGGCACGCGCCTGGTTCGCCCAGCGCGCCGGCGCCCTCACGGCCACCGACCGAATTTGACCGGGACTTTTGCAGTCCCGACGACCCCAAGGACGGCGTAACAGCGGCCGTCCCGTCATCACGAATAACAGCAGTCCACTTTAGAAATCACCATGTCCGATACCAAGCAAGGCCAAAAAGGCCAACAAGGCAACAAGAAGCCGGAGAGCAAATACCCGGTCAACATGACCGACACCCCCTTCCCGATGCGCGGCGACCTCGCCAAGCGCGAGCCGGGCTGGGTCAAGCAATGGCAGGACAAGAAGATCTACGAACGCGTCCGCAAGGCGGCCGCCGGCCGTCCTCGATTCGTCCTGCACGACGGTCCGCCGTACGCGAATGGCGACATCCACCTGGGCCACTCCGTCAACAAGATCCTCAAGGACATGGTCGTCAAATCGCGCACCATCGCCGGCTTCGACGCGCCGTACGTGCCGGGCTGGGACTGCCATGGCATGCCGATCGAGATCCAGATCGAAAAACAGTTCGGCAAGAACCTGCCGACGGCCGAGGTGCTGCAAAAGGCACGCGCCTATGCGCTCGAGCAGGTCGACCGCCAGCGCGCCGGCTTCATCCGCCTGGGCGTGCTGGGCGAGTGGGACAACCCGTACCTGACGATGAACTTCAGTAACGAGGCCGACGAACTGCGCGCCCTCGGCACGATGCTCGACAAGGGTTATGTGTACCGCGGCCTGAAGCCCGTGAACTGGTGCTTCGACTGCGGCTCGGCGCTGGCCGAGGCGGAAGTGGAATACCAGGACAAGCGCGACCCCGCGATCGACGTCGGCTTCCCGTTCGCGGAACCGGACAAGGTCGCGCAGGCGTTCGGCCTGGACGCGCTGCCCGCGGGCGACGGCTTCATCGTGATCTGGACCACGACCCCGTGGACGATCCCGTCGAACCAGGCGCTGAACGTGCATCCGGAAGTGACGTACGCACTCGTCAAGGCTGACCGCAACGGCGCACCGGTCCTGCTGATCGTCGCGAAAGACCTGGCCGAAAGCGTCCTGCAGCGCTATAAACTGGAAGGCGAGATCGTCGCCACGACGACCGGCGACAAGCTGGGTGGCCTCCGCTTCAAGCACCCGCTGCACGCGGCCGATCCGTTCTACGACCGCACGTCGCCCGTCTACCTGGCCGACTACGTGACGACCGACAGCGGCACCGGTGTCGTCCACTCGGCACCGGCCTACGGCCTGGAAGACTTCCAGTCATGCAAGGCGCACGGCATGAAGGACGACGAGATCCTGAAGCCCGTGATGGGCGACGGCCGCTTCGCGAGCACGCTGCCGCTGTTCGGCGGCATGACGATCTGGGAAGCATCGAAGCCGATCTGCAATGCGCTCTCCGAAGCCGGCGCGCTGTTCGAACTGAAGATGTTCGACCACAGCTACATGCACTGCTGGCGCCACAAGACCCCGATCGTCTACCGCGCGACGAGCCAGTGGTTCGCCGGCATGGACGTCAAGCCGAAGGACGGCGGCCCGACCTTGCGCGAATCCGCGCTGGCCGGCATCGCCGAGACGCAGTTCTTCCCCGACTGGGGCCAGGCGCGCCTGCAGGGCATGATCGCCAACCGTCCGGACTGGACCCTGTCGCGCCAGCGCCAGTGGGGCGTCCCGATGGCCTTCTTCCTGCACAAGGAGACGGGCGACCTGCATCCGCGCACGCCGGAACTGCTGGAGCAGGTGGCCAAGCTGATCGAGCAGGGCGGCATCGATGCCTGGCACAAGCTCGACCCGCGCGACCTGCTGGGCGAGGAAGCCGCGCTGTACGAAAAGAACCGCGACACGCTGGACGTGTGGTTCGACTCGGGCACGACGCACCAGACCGTGCTGCGCGGCTCGCACGCGGTGCAGTCGCACTTCCCGGCCGACCTGTACCTCGAAGGCTCGGACCAGCACCGCGGCTGGTTCCACTCGTCGCTGCTGACGTCGTCGATGCTGAATGGCCGTCCCCCGTACAAGGCGCTGCTCACGCACGGCTTCACCGTGGACGAGCATGGCCGCAAGATGTCGAAATCGCTCGGCAACGTGCTGTCGCCGCAAAAGATCAGCGACACGCTGGGCGCCGACATCCTGCGCCTGTGGGTCGCGTCGACCGACTATACGGGCGAACTGGCGCTGTCCGAAGAGATCCTGAAGCGCGTGACGGAGGCATATCGCCGCATCCGCAACACGCTGCGCTTCCTGCTCGCGAACACGTCGGACTTCGATCCGGTCAAGAACGCCGTGCCAGTGGCCGAGCTGCTCGAGATCGACCGCTACGCGCTGGCCGAGACGGCGCGCCTGCAGGATGACGTGGCGAAGCATTTCGAACGCTACGAATTCCACCCGGTCGTCGCGCGCCTGCAGAACTTCTGCTCGGAAGACCTGGGCGGCTTCTACCTCGACATCCTGAAGGACCGCCTGTACACGACGGGCGTGAACTCGCACGCGCGCCGCTCCGCGCAGACGGCGCTGTGGCACATCGCGCACGCGCTGCTGCGCATCATGGCGCCGATCCTGTCGTTCACCGCGGAGGAAGCGTGGGCCGTGTTCGCCGGCGAGCAGGCCTACAAGGACAGCGACGAAACCATCTTCACCCAGACCTTGTGGACCTTCCCGGCGATCGCGGACGGCACCGCGCTGCTGGACAAGTACGCGCTGCTGCGCGCCGTCCGTGCCGACGTGACCAAGCAGCTGGAAGAAGTGCGTGCATCCGGCGCGATCGGCTCGTCGCTGCAGGCGGAACTGGCGCTCAAGGCGGCAGGCGACAAGTACGCGACGCTGGCCAGCCTGGACGACGACCTGAAGTTCGTGTTCATCACGTCGCAGGCGACCGTCGAACAGGTCGCCGACGCTGCGAAGGAAGCCGTCACCGTGACGCCGTCCGACGCCGCCAAGTGCGAGCGCTGCTGGCACTACCGCCGCGACGTGGGCCATGACCACGCGCATCCGGGCCTGTGCGGCCGCTGCACGAGCAACCTGTTCGGCAGCGGGGAACAGCGCCGCTTCGCCTGACGTACCTGCGCCCCGGGCCGCGTGCCCGGGGTTTTACCTTTACGACCATCGACATGGCCAGCAAAAAAAAACCAACATTCTCCGCCGTCTCGTCGCGCTCGGGCGGCAGCCTGACCCCGTGGCTCGGCATCGCCTTCATCGTCATCCTGCTCGACCAGATCAGCAAGATCACCATCACGCGCACCTTCATGCACGGCGAAGAGAAGCCCATCACCGGCTTCTTCAACCTGGTCCTCGCGTATAACAAGGGTGCCGCGTTCAGCTTCCTGTCCGACCAGGGCGGCTGGCAGCGCTACCTGTTCGCCGGCATCGCCATCGCGGCCGTCGGCTTCATCATCTACCTGCTGCGCAAGCACGCGGGCCAGCGCATGTTCTGCTGGGCCCTCGCGCTGATCATGGGCGGCGCCCTCGGCAACCTCGTCGACCGCGTCGCCTACGGCCACGTGATCGACTTCCTCGACTTCTACTGGCGCGGCGTCGGCCACTTCCCGGCCTTTAACATCGCGGACACCGCGATCACGATCGGCGCCTTCCTGTTCATCATCGATGAGCTGCGCCGCGTGAACAAACACTGAGCACGGAGGAACCATGAGCATGGACCTGAAGGGCAAGAAGATCGTCCTCGGCCTGTCCGGCGGCGTGGCCTGCTACAAGGCCGCGGAACTGTGCCGCGCCCTCACCAGGCAGGGCGCGCACGTGCAGGTCGTGATGACCGAAGCGGCCACCCATTTCATCGGCACCGTAACGATGCAGGCGCTGTCCGGCCGCGGCGTTTTCACGGACCAGTGGGATGGCCGCATCCCCAACAACATGGCGCACATCGACCTCACGCGCGATGCCGACGCCATCCTCGTCGCGCCCTGCTCGGCCGACTTCCTGTTCAAGCTCGCGCACGGCGCCACCGACGACCTGCTGTCGACGCTGTGCCTCGCGCGCCCGCACCACGTGCCGCTGCTCGTCGCGCCGGCGATGAACGTCGAGATGTGGGAAAAGGCGCCCACGCAGCGCAACGTCGCGCAGCTGCGCGACGACGGCGTCTGCATCCTCGGCCCGGCCGCCGGCTCGCAGGCCTGCGGCGAGACGGGCATGGGCCGCATGCTCGAACCGGACGAACTGCTCGAAGAACTCGTCGCGTCGTTCCAGCCGAAGCTCCTGGCGGGAAAACGCGTGCTGATCACGGCCGGTCCGACGTATGAAGCGATCGACCCCGTACGCGGCATCACGAACCTGTCGTCCGGGAAGATGGGCTATGCGATCGCGCGCGCCGCGCGCGAGGCCGGCGCGGACGTCACGCTCGTCTCCGGACCGACGTCGCTGCCCACGCCGCATGGCGTGCGCCGCATCGACGTGCAGAGCGCGCGCCAGATGCTCGACGCCGTCATGGCCGCCGTCTCCGGCCAGCACATCTTCGTGGGCGTGGCGGCCGTCGCCGACTGGCGCGTGGACAACGCCAGCGACCAGAAGATCAAGAAGGACGGCAGCGGCGACGCCCCGCAGCTGCACTTCGCGCAGAACCCGGACATCCTCGCGACCGTCGCCGCGACCACGTCGCTGAACGGCTGGCCGTATTGCGTCGGCTTCGCGGCCGAATCGGAAAACCTGATCGAATACGGCGCCGTCAAACGCGAGAAAAAAGGCATTCCTCTGCTCGTGGGCAATATCGGCCCGCAGACATTCGGGCAGGATGAGAATGCGATCGTGCTGTTCGACGAAACCGGCCACACGGTGCTCCCGCGCGCGACCAAGCTGGAACTGGCGCGCCAGCTCGTTTCCGAAATTGCCAAGCGCCTGGAACAGCGTTCGCTGCTGGCCTGATTTACCCGTACTCACCAAGCACTCCATGAAGAATATCGACCTGAAAATCATCGACCCGCGCATGAAGGACTTCCTGCCGGCCTACGCCACCGCCGGCAGCGCCGGCCTCGACCTGCGCGCCTGCATCGAGGCGCCCATGACCGTCGAGCCCGGCCAGACCGTGCTGGTGCCGACCGGCCTCGCCATCCACATCGGCGATCCGGGCTATGCGGCGATGATCCTGCCCCGTAGTGGACTCGGCCATAAGAACGGCATTGTTCTGGGTAATCTGGTAGGCTTGATCGACTCCGATTACCAGGGCCAGCTGATGGTCTCGACCTGGAATCGCGGCCAGGCCACCTTCACCCTGCAGCCGATGGACCGCCTGGCGCAGCTGATCGTGGTGCCTGTCATGCAGGTGGGCTTCAACGTCGTGGAGGATTTCGCAACGAGCGACCGGGGCGCCGGAGGATTCGGCTCCACCGGCAAACAATAAACTATGAGGAGCACATGACCGGACATCTTCGTCAGCGCCACGCGGGTTTCAGGACGACCGCGCTGGGCATCACCGCAGCCCTGCTGCTGTCGGCCTGCGCCACGCAGGCACCGCGTCAACCGTCGGCCACGCCGCGCGTCACCGAACGCCCCGTCGAAGCCCCGGCCCTGAGCCCGCAGATGGCCGCCGCCGCCGACACCCTGACGAAGATGGCGGCCCTGCAGGAGCGCCTGTACAAGGTCGCGGCGCCCCTGCTGATCCAGAATGCCGAATTGTGCAAGGGCCAGGCGCGCAACCTCCTCGGCTTCACGGCGAAGAACCGCTGGTCCTATCCGGGCGAATACAACGAAGCCGCGCACGTCGCCTTCGGCATGGACGAACGCCTGCAGGTGACCGACGTGCTGGCCGGCAGCGGCGCCGCGCGCGCCGGCTTGCAGGAGGGCGACGTGCTGCTCGCCGCCGCCGGCAAGCCGCTGCCGGCCGGAGAGCATGCGCTGTCCCAGGCGGGCGCGATGTTCGGCAAGATCCTGGCATCGCAGGCGAGCCTGCCGATGACGATCGAGCGCCGCCGCAGCGAGCGCCAGCTGACCATTCCCGTCACGCGCGCCTGCGCCTTCGCGATCGAACTTGGCAACGCGGACAACGTCAACGCATACGGCGACGGCAGCCGCGTACTCGTCACGCGCGGCATGATCAACTTCACGCGCGACGACGACGAACTGGCCTTCGTGCTGGCCAAGACGATGGCCCACAACATGCTGGGCCACCCGTCCTCGCAACGCAACAGCGCGACGATCGGCAGCATCATCGACAACCTGAAAAGCATCACGCCCGACACGTCGATGCTGATCGGCAGCGGCGGCATCAAGGCCATGCCGGCCGACGCCGACGCCGCCGCCGACCGCCTCGGCATCTACCTGGCTGCGCGCGCCGGCTACGACGTCAAGGACGCGCCCGCGTTCTGGAACCGCCTGGCCGAGAGCTATCCGCCCAGCGTGTTGAACGGCTATACGGCGAATCATCCGGCGCTGCCGCAGCGCTTGTCCGCGGTGGAGAAAGCGATCGCGGACGTCAAGGCGAAACGGGCCGCGAAGAAGCCGCTCGTGCCGTGAGCGCACGCGGAGACGCATGATCGACAAGGGCCGCGGTTGCGGCCCTTTTTCATGGCGCTCCGGCAGGGTTCCCGGCCTTTTTGTATCATTACCGATTCCCTGCCCCCGTCGCGCAATTCAAGCGCAAGAAACGGGGCGGCAGGGAAAGCCCCTGCGCCTACCATCCCGGGAACCATGAACACTGCCAACCTGCTGCGCCTCATCGTGCTTGCCGCCATCTGGGGCGGGTCCTTCCTCTTCATGCGCATCAGCGCGCCGACGCTCGGCCCCGCGGTGCTCATCGAATGCCGCGTGCTGTTCGCGGCGCTGTTCCTCGCCATCGTCGGCGTCGTCCTCAAGAAGCGCCTCGACATGCGCGCGCACTGGAAGCATTACTTCATCCTCGGCTTCTTCAACTCCGCCTTCCCGTTCCTGCTGTTCGCGTTCGCGGCGCGCACCTTGCCGGCGTCCGTGCTGGCCGTGCTGAACGCCACCGCGCCGATGTGGGGCGCGCTGCTCGGCGCCGTGTGGGGACGCCAGCCGATCCGCGCACGCACGGCGCTGGGCCTCGTGCTGGGCACCGTCGGCGTCGCACTGCTCGTCGGCTTCGACCACGCGACGAGCCGCCCCGGCGCCGGTATCGCCGTCGCCGCCGCGCTGGTGGCCGCATTGAGCTACAGCGTCGCGAGCCTGTATGCGCGCACGGCGAAAAGCGTGGAGCCGTTCGCCAACGCGCACGGCACGATGTGGACGTCCGCGCTGATGGTGCTGCCCGCCCTGCCCCTGTTCCCGCCCGCCGGCGCACCGACGGTGGGCATCGTCGGCGCCGTGATCGCACTGGGCGTGCTGTGCAGCGGCATCGCGTACATCCTGTACTTCAAATTGATCGAGGATGTCGGCACGACGTCCGCCCTGACCGTCACGTTCCTGAGCCCCGTCTTCGGCATCCTGTGGGGCGCGCTGTTCCTCGGCGAGGCGATCGGCTGGTACACGATCGTGGGCTCGGCCATCACGCTGGTCGGCACCGCGTTCGTCACGGGTTTCGTCCCACGCTTCGGCCGCGCCGCGCCCGTGCCGGTGTCCACCAAAATGAGCAGCAAATGAGCCGCCACGCGATCCCGCTGCCGGCCGGCTATCGCCACGCGGACGCGTACACGTTCCACGGCCGCGATGCCGATGCGCTGGCCGAAGTCGTCGATGCGCAGGCGGGACGCATCCGCAAGGGCGTGCTGCTGGACGGCGTGCCGACGCTGCTCGACATCACGCTGCACGCGGACCGCGCCGAGTGCAGCGTCGACAGCGACGGCACCGCCTCGGAGGCCGCGGTCCAGGACGCCCTCGTGAACATGCTGGGCCTGCGCATCGAGCCCGCGCCGTTCGAGGATGCGGTGCGCGACGATCCGCTGCTCGGCCCCGTCGTCGCGCGCCAGCCGGGCCTGCGCGTGATCCAGTCGGCCACCGTGTTCGAGGCGCTGACGTGGGCCATCATCGGCCAGCAGATCAACCTGCCGTTCGCCATTTCCCTGCGCCGCACGTTCATCGGCCTCGCCGGACGCGCGCATTCGAGCGGCCTCTGGTGTTATCCGGAAGCGGCCGACGTGGCCGGTCTCGACATCGAGCAACTGACCAGTCGAAAATTTTCCGGCGCAAAGGCGGAGACGCTGCTGCGCTTCGCCCGTCTCGTGGCCGACGGCACGCTGCCGCTGGACCGCACCGACGACCCGGCCGGCGTGAGCGAGCGCCTGCTCGCGGTCAAGGGCATCGGCCCGTGGACCGTCAACTATGCGCTGCTGCGCGGCTGGGGCTACGCGGATTGCTCGCTGCACGGCGACGTGGCCGTGCGCAACGCGATCGGCCGGCTGACGGGCGGCGCGCGGCCCGGCATGCGCGAGGCCGAAGCGTTTCTCGAAGCCTACCGCCCGCACCGCACGATGGCCGCGGCCTACCTCTGGGCCAGCCTGAACCAGCCCGCCGGCTGACACTGCTTTGTGCCGCCACAAGGCGCGGCCGCCTCGCTTGTCCAGACTGCTCGTAGCCTGACACAAGCGGAGCGCATCATGAAACCACGGACATGCATGGCGGCGGTGCTGCTGGTCCACGCCGCCCTGGCCCACGCCGGCACCCTGGATCCCGACGACCGCGGCGCCTATCTGTCGCTGGCATTCGGCAACGGCCGCATCTACGGCGGCAACGCGACCGGCTACCAGTGGATGCGCGGACGCACGTTCGAAGTCCGCGCCGGACGCGAGCAGGGTGCCATGCGGATCGACTTCGTCCATTACAACGAAGGCCATCCGGACAACAACCACCGCGACGGGTTCGCGCTGCAATGGCTGGCCGCCCACCGCTTTTCCCACGCGTGGACGGGAGAGCTGGGCGCGGGTCCTTACCTGAGCATGAACACGACGGAGATCGCCGGCCGGCAGATCGACGACGCCCGCCTCGGCGTGCTCCTCAGCGCCGGCCTGCGCCTCGCCGTGCCCGGGCCGCCCGGCACCCATCTGCGCCTTGGCTACAACCATGTGGCCATGCGCCATGTGCACCGGTCGGACGCGCTCGTGCTCGGCGTGGGACGCCAGTTCGGCCCGGCCGAGCCGGCGCCCGACGTGGTGCCGGACGGGCATCTGTGGATCGGCGGCACGTTCGGCACGTCGATCACGAACATGTCCGGTACGCATGGCGCGCACGCGGGTGTGATCGAGGCCAGGCGGTATGCGGACCGCTGGGGCATCGGCACCAAATTCCTGTTCGAAGGCGACGATGGCGCGCGGGTCGACCGGCGCGGGGCCGCGGCGCAGCTGTGGTACGAGCAGCCCGTGACGCCGCGCTTCTCGATGAGCGCCGGCCTCGGCCCCTATTTCGCCGCGAACCGGCGCGACGGCAATCGCACGGCCACGAATCTGCTGATCAGTTTCCAGGCCGAGCGCGCGCTGTCCGCGCGCACGCGCGCCATCGTCAACTTCAACCGCATCAAGACGTTCCGCAAGACGAATGACCGCGACCTGTTCCAGGTCGGCCTGCTGCGGCGGTTCTAGGTGCTAGTGACAGTCCTGCCAGCGCGGCAGCCCGTCGAACTGCTGCGCGCCCTCGCCCGCGAACCGGATCAGTTCGGGCAGGGGCACCATGGCCAGGTTGTCGCGCCCGTAGTGTCCGCCCAGCGCACGGGGTATCTTCAGACAATACTTGCGCCCGGCCGTCAGCGGGCCCAGGGTCGTCTCGGCCAGGCGCACCTGCTCGGGCATGTACCAGCCATCGAGGAATTCCTGGTTGTACGAGAGGGCGTCGAGGGCGGCGCGGTCCTCGGCCACCGGTACGCAGCGCAGGTCTTGCGGCGACAGGCGCCAGTACATGCCGTCCTCGTCGCGGACGATCAGATTGCCGAAGGCGTTCTCGCCCAGCACCTCGACGGCGTTCAGGCCGGTCCAGCCCCACGCCTCGTTGATGTCTTCCACAGTAATCATTCGTTGGCTCCGCTTTCAACGCATACGGAGGTTTCGACCGGGCCGGGCGGCGGGCGTTGCGGGAATGACGGGAATGGTTGAGACGGGTCGAGCAGGCAATCCAAAACGAAAAAGCCGCTGATCCGGAACAGGATCAGCGGCTTTGGAATCTGGTTGCGGGGACAGGATTTGAACCTGTGACCTTCGGGTTATGAGCCCGACGAGCTGCCAGACTGCTCCACCCCGCGTCTGATGATTCGTATTATACGCACCTTCCACACTTTAGGCAATCGAAGTTCTCCGGCTCGCCCGGATCGCAGCATAAGCCGCCTCCGCCGAAGGGCGCATCGCGGGCGGATTGCGGCCCAGTCGCTCCCAATACAGTGGTAAAGTAAGGGCAACTTAATTTATCTGCTTCCTATGAAATTCTGCTCCGAGTGCGCCCACCCGGTCACGGTGGCCATCCCCGAAGGCGACAACCGTCCGCGTTACGTGTGCACCCATTGCGGCACGATCCACTACCAGAACCCGAAGATGGTGATCGGCTCGATCCCCGTGTGGGAACAGGACGGCGAACTCAAGGTCCTGCTGTGCAAGCGCGCCATCGAACCGCGCTACGGCTACTGGACGCTGCCGGCCGGTTTCATGGAGAACGGCGAGACCACGAGCGCGGCCGCCGCGCGCGAGACGGAAGAGGAAGCGGGCGCCAACATCGAACTGGGCAACCTGTTCACGCTGCTGAATGTCGTGCACGTGCACCAGGTTCATATGTTCTACCTGGCGCGCCTCGTCGACCTCGATTTTGCACCGGGCATCGAAAGCCTGGACGTGCAATTGTTCAGCGAAGCCGAGATCCCGTGGAGCGACCTGGCCTTCCCCACGATCCGCACGACGCTCGAACTGTTCTTCGCCGACCGCGCGCAGATGCGCGAGGCCGGCGGCACCTATGGATTCCACACCCGCGACATCGCGGGTCCGATGCGGGCGCCCGTCCAACCCGACTGACAGGGCGTACGACGATGATTCCCTGGCTCGAGGCCCATACGCCGTTCCCCGACGTGTCCGAAGCGTTGACGACCGACGCGCCGGGCCTGCTCGCGGCCGGCGCGGACCTCTCGCCGCAACGCCTGCTGCAGGCGTACCGGAACGGCATCTTCCCCTGGTTTTCCGAGGGCCAGCCGATCCTCTGGTGGAGCACCGACCCGCGCATGGTGCTGTACACCGAGCGTTTCAAGGTCAGCGACAGCCTGAAAAAAACACTGCGCAGGATCGAGCGCAGCCGCCAGGCCGGCGGGCCATGGGTCGTGCGCTTCGACGGCGCGTTCGAAGCGGTGATGCGTGCGTGCGCCGCGCCCCGCAAGGACGGCCCGGGCACGTGGATCTCGGAAGACATCATCGCCGGCTACACGGGCCTGCACCGCATGGGGTATGCGCACTCGTCCGAGGTCTGGCTGGACGGCGAACTGGTCGGCGGCGCCTATGGCGTGTGCATCGGCCGCATGTTCTATGGCGAATCGATGTTCGCGCGTGTGTCGGATGCGTCGAAGGTCGCGCTCGCGTACCTCGTCGCCTTCCTGCGCAGCCACGGCGTGAACATGGTCGACTGCCAGCAGGAGACGGGCCACCTGGCCTCGCTGGGCGCGGTGCCGATCCCGCGCCGGGATTTCCTGCAGCACCTGCGCCAGGCGATCCAGGAACCGCCGATCGAACGTTGGGAAGTCGCGCCACCGTTGACGACCTAACGGTGCGCGGCGCCGTCTTTGGCTACAATGGGTTCAACACACGTCGTTCCGAGAGCTTTGCATGACGCACCTGAATGATCTGCCATTTTCCACGCTGCAGTTCTATACGACGGCACCGTATCCTTGCAGCTACCTCGACGCACGCCAGGCCCGCTCGCAGGTCGCCACGCCGTCGCACCTGATCAATGCGGACGTGTATTCGGAACTCGTGCGCAACGGTTTCCGCCGCAGCGGCATCTTCACCTACCGTCCCTATTGCGACGGCTGCCGGGCCTGCATCCCGGTGCGCGTCGCCGCCGAGCGCTTCACACCCAACCGCAGCCAGCGGCGCGCATGGAAGCGCCACGAGGACCTGACGGCGATGGTGGCCAACCTGTCGTTCTCCGACGAGCACTATGCGCTGTACCTGCGCTACCAGACCACGCGCCACGTGGGCGGCGGCATGGACCAGGACAGCCGCGACCAGTACGCGCAATTCCTGCTGCAGAGCCGCGTCAACACGCGCCTCGTGGAGTTCCGCGAGCCCGACGGGACCTTGCGCATGGTGTCGATCATCGACGTGCTGTCGGACGGCCTGTCGTCCGTCTACACGTTCTTCGACCCGGACGTGGCCGGCGCGTCGTTCGGCACGTACAACGTGATGTGGCAGATCGGCCAGGCACGCGAACTGGGCCTGCCCTACGTCTACCTCGGTTACTGGATCGAGCAGAGCCCGAAGATGGCTTACAAGATCAATTTCAGGCCGCTGGAAGCCCGTATTGACGGTGTATGGGGTGTTCTGGATCGTTGAAGCCCCGAAGGACATGCGGTATTGCTGCCACACAAGGTAAAATGTCGCGAATTCTCGATAGCCGACCATGTCCGATAAACTCCTGTACGCCCTCGCCCGCCCGCTGCTGTTCTCCCTCGACCCCGAAACGGCCCACAACGTCACGCTCCCCGCCCTGCGCCGCGCCGCCGCGCTGGGGTTGACGGGCATTGTCCGCAAACCGAAGCCCGATCCGCGCACGGTCATGGGCATCACGTTCCCGAACCCGGTCGGCCTGGCCGCCGGCCTGGACAAGGACGGCGCCTACATCGACGGCCTGGCCGCGCTCGGCTTCGGCTCCATCGAGATCGGCACCGTGACGCCGCGCGCCCAGCCCGGCAACCCGCGCCCGCGCATGTTCCGCCTGCCGGCCGCGCGCGGCATCATCAACCGCATGGGCTTCAACAACGGCGGCGTCGACGCCTTCGTCGCCAACGTCCAGGCGTCGCGCTTCTACCAGGAACGCCAGGGCGTGCTGGGCCTGAACATCGGCAAGAACGCCGACACGCCCATCGAGCGCGCGGCCGACGATTACGTCGCATGCCTGCAGAAGGTGTATCCGTACGCCAGCTATGTCACCGTCAACATCTCGTCGCCGAACACGAAGAACCTGCGCCAGTTGCAGGGCGCGTCCGAACTGGATGCCCTGCTGTCGCAGCTGAAGGAAGAACAGTCGCGCCTGGCCGACAAGTACGGCCACTACGTGCCGCTGGCGCTGAAGATCGCACCGGACGTCGATGGCGACCAGATCCGCAACATCGGCGGCGCCCTCGTCCGCCACGGCATCGACGGTGTGATCGCGACCAACACCACGCTGGCCCGCCGCGACGTGGAAGGCATGCGCCATTCGGCCGAACAGGGCGGCCTGTCGGGCGCGCCCGTGTTCGAACAGTCGACCATCGTGATCCGTGCGCTGAAGGCGGAAGTCGGCAACGCCGTGCCGATCATCGGCGTGGGCGGCATCCTGAGCGGACGCGATGCGAAGGCCAAGATCGATGCGGGCGCCCAGCTCGTGCAGTTGTACAGCGGCCTGATCTACCGCGGACCCGCGCTCGTGCGCGAGTGCGCGGACGCGTTGCGCGCGCAACGCTGACAAGAGCGTTTGCCCTGGCACGTCGTCCCCGCGGAGGCGCGGACCCAAGTTTGCCCCGGCACGTCGTCCCCGCGGAGGCGCGGACCCAAGTTTGCCCCGGCACGTCGTCCCCGCGGAGGCGGGGACCCAAGTATGAGGATTAGCCCATAAACCGTCATTCCCGCGGAAGCGGGAATCCATACTGAGTCGATATGCTGGCTCTGCCTGGATTCCCGCCTGCGCGGGAATGACGTTGTTTTATATAGCGGCTGTTTTTAATCCGCTACAGCCGGATGCAACGCCTTCTCGATATCCGACTTGGTAAAGCCCTGCGCGAAGCGCTCGATGAAGTCATAGGCATACGCACGCAGGTAGGCACCGCGGCGCACCGCCAGTCGCGTCACGTTCGGCGCGAACAAATGCGACGACTCGATCGCGCGCAGTCCGCGGTCGCGGCCGTGGTCGAATGCCATCGAGGCGACGATACCGACCCCCATCCCCAGCGACACATACTGCTTGATGACGTCCGAATCCATCGCCGTCAGCATGATGTCCGGACTCACGCCGGCGGCGGCGAACGCCGCGTCGATGTGGCTGCGGCCCGTGAAGCCCACGTCGTACGTGATCAGCGGGAACTCGGCCAGGTCGGACAGCTTGATGGGCGACTGCTGCAGCAGCGGGTGCCCTTCCGGCACGACGACCAGGTGGCTCCAGCGGTAGCACGGGAACGACACGAGGTCGGGGAACGTCGACAGGCCTTCCGTCGCGATGCCGATGTCGGCACGGCCCGACAGCACCCATTCCGCGATGTGTTCCGGCGCGCTCTGCTGCAGGGCGATGCGCACGCCCGGGAACGCCGTGCGGAACGCCTGCACCACCTGCGGCAGCGCGTAGCGCGCCTGCGTGTGGGTGACGGCGACCGTGAGCGTGCCGCTGTCCTGCGCGGCGTATTCGCTGCTGGCCTGCTGCAGGTTCTCCGCTTCGACGAGCAGGCGCTCGATGATCTTCAGGATGCCCTTGCCCGGATCCGTCAGGCCGGTCAGGCGCTTGCCGTTGCGCTCGAAGATGACGACGCCCAGCTCGTCCTCCAGTTCGCGGATCTGGCGCGACACGCCCGGCTGCGACGTGAACAGGGCGTTGGCCACGTCGGTCAAATTGAAATTACGGCGCGCGGCTTCGCGCACCGAACGCAGCTGTTGGAAATTCAAATGCCTTCTCCTTGATCGACGAATACGTGCATGCGCCTGGGTTTCACCAGCAGCGTCTCGCCGTCGCGCAGTCCCAGTTCGCGGTAGCGCTCGTTCGGGATGACGGCTTCGATGATCTGCGCGTTGTCGGCGCGCTCCAGGTCCAGCTGGGCCAGAGGACCGATCGCGTGCGCGCGGCGCAGTTTCACCGCGACACCCTCCCCGCCCGCGACATAGCGCTCGACGTCGAGGTCGTGGGGACGAACGTAGGCGATGCCTTCGCCGTTCTTGACGTCCGCGAATTGCGGCGCGTGGAACGTGGCGTCGCCGCTGGCCAGCACGCCGTCGTTCACGCGGCCGTGGAACAGGTTGACGTTGCCCAGGAAGCCGTAGACGAACGGCGACGCCGGATGGTTGTACACGTCACCCGGCGTGCCCAGCTGCTCGATATGGCCCTTGTTCATCAGGACGACCTGGTCCGCCACTTCGAGCGCCTCTTCCTGGTCGTGGGTGACGAAGATCGACGTCACGTGCAGCTCGTCGTGCAGCTGGCGCAGCCAGCGGCGCAGTTCCTTGCGCACTTTCGCATCGAGCGCGCCGAACGGTTCGTCCAGCAGCAGCACGCGGGGTTCCACCGCGAGGGCGCGCGCCAGGGCGATGCGCTGGCGCTGGCCACCGGACAACTGCGGCGGATAGCGGTCGGCGATCCAGTCCAGTTGCACGAGCTCCAGCAGCTTCTTCACTTTCTCGCGGATCACCGCTTCCGACGGGCGTTCCTTGCGCGGTTTCACGCGCAGGCCGAAGGCGACGTTCTCGAACACGGTCATGTGCTTGAACAGCGCGTAATGCTGGAACACGAAGCCGACCTGGCGCTCGCGCACGTGACGGTTCGAGGCGTCGTCGCCGTCGAGCAGCACGCGGCCCGCATCGGGGTATTCGAGGCCGGCGATGATGCGCAGCAGCGTGGTCTTGCCGCAGCCGGACGGGCCCAGCAGCGCCGTCAGCTCGCCGTCGGCAAACTTCAGCGACACGTCGTCCAGGGCCGTGAACTGGCCGAACTGCTTGCGGATGTGTTGGACTTCGATCGTCATGGTATTACTCCGTGGTGTGGTCCTGCACGCTGGCCTTCCGGGCCTGGTGCATGCGCCATTCGATAAAGGTTTTCACCGCCAGGGTCACGAGGGCCAGCAGTGCAAGCAGCGACGCGATCGCGAACGCGGCCGTGAAGTTGTATTCGTTGTAGAGGATCTCTACCTGCAGCGGCATCGTGTTCGTCTCGCCGCGGATGTGGCCGGAGACGACCGACACGGCGCCGAACTCGCCCATCGCCCGGGCGTTACACAGGATCACGCCGTACAGCAGGCCCCACTTGATGTTCGGGAGCGTGACCTTGAAGAACGTCTTCCAGCCGGACGCGCCCAACACGAGCGCAGCCTCTTCCTCTTCGCTGCCCTGCGCCTGCATCAGCGGGATCAGTTCGCGGGCGACGAACGGGAACGTGACGAAGATGGTCGCCAGCACGATGCCCGGCACCGCGAACAGGATCTTGATGTCGTGGTCCATCAGCCACGGGCCGAACCAGCCCTGCGAGCCGAACAGCAGCACGTAGATCAGGCCCGCGATCACGGGCGAGACCGAGAACGGCAGGTCGATCAGCGACAGCAGGATGCTCTTGCCGGGGAAGTCGAACTTGGCGATCGTCCACGCGGCCGCCACGCCGAACACGAGGTTCAGCGGCACGGCGATGCCGGCGGCGATGAACGTCAGCTTGATGGCGGACAGCGCGTCCGGGTCGAGCACGGATTCCTTGTACACGTCCCAGCCCTTCTTCAGGGCTTCGGTGAACACGGCCACGAGCGGGACGAACAGGAACAGCGTGAGGAAGATCAGCGCGACGGCGATCAGCGCATAGCGCACCCAGCCCGGCTCCAGCGTATTGGTGGCCTTGCGCGGCGCATTCGCCACCGCGGCAGTCTTGTCTTTCAGGTGATCGTCGAGAACGGCACTCATATTATTTGCCCGCACGCTTGCGCGCCCAGGCCTGCAGCAGGTTGATGGCCAGCAGGAGGAGGAACGACACGAGCAGCATCACGACGGCAATGGCCGTGGCGCCCGTGTAGTCGTACTGCTCCAGCTTGGTGATGATGAACAGCGGCGTGATCTCCGAGACCATCGGCATGTTGCCGGCGATGAAGATGACGGAACCGTATTCGCCGGTGGCGCGGGCGAACGCGAGGGCGAAGCCCGTCAGCAACGCCGGCACGACGCTCGGCAGGATCACGCGGGTAAAGGTCTGCCACGGGCTGGCGCCCAGGCTGGCGGCCGCTTCTTCCAGTTCGCGCTCCGCGTCTTCCAGCACCGGCTGCACCGTGCGCACGACGAACGGCAGGCCGATGAAGGTCAGCGCGATGACGACGCCCAGCGGCGTGAACGCCACCTTGATGCCGAGCGGTTCCAGGTGCTTGCCGATCCAGCCGTTGGACGAATACAGCGCCGTCAGGGTGATGCCGGCGACCGCGGTCGGCAGCGCGAACGGCAGGTCGACCAGCGCATCGACGAAGCGCTTGCCGGGGAACTGGTAACGCACGAGCACCCACGCGACGATGCCGCCGAACACGACGTTGATGGCAGCGCCGATCAGCGCGGCGCCGAAGCTGAGGCGGTACGACGCCATCACGCGCGGCGACGTGACGGCGCTCACGAACGCATCCCAGCTCATCGTGAACGTCTTCAGGAAGATGGCCGACAGCGGGATCAGCACCAGCAGCGCCAGATAGAAAATCGTGAACCCGAGCGAGAGCCCGAAGCCGGGAATCACCCGGTTGGCGCTGTTTCGCGATAGTAAAGTGGTCATCTTACGCCTTATTACAATTTCTTCTAACGGAACGAAATAATCTCATTGGAAAGACATATTACAAACGAAGCATTCCTCATTTGCATAGACGTTTCCCGCATGAGCGAATCCAAAAAGCAGGAAAGGCGCCTCGCGGCGCCTTTCTCGTCAGTGGAGCAGCTTGACCGCCACTCCCGCCAGCGTCATCGCCAGCAATCCTCTCAGCACTTTCTCGGGCACGGCCCGGGCCGCCCATGAGCCGATCGTGATGCCGGGCAGCGAGCCGATCAGCAGCGCCGACAACAGTGTCCAGTTGATCGAGCCCAGCCACCAGTGGCCGAACGCGGCGATCGCGGTCAGCGGCACGGCATAGGCGATGTCGGTGCCGGCCACCTCGGCCGGCGTCAGGCGCGGGTACAGCATGACGAGCAAGGTGGCGCCGATCGCACCGGCGCCGATCGACGAGATCGTCACGAGCGTGCCCAGCACCGCGCCGGACACGACCGTGGCGGCGACGAGGCCGCGGCCCTGCAGCTGGCGCGACGGCTTGGCGTTGACCCAGGCGAGCATCTTGCCGCGGAACAGGATCGCGACGACGGTCAGCAGCACGGACACGGCGATCGAATAACGGATCACCTTGCCGATGGAGGCATTGAGCGGACCGAGATATTGCAGGGCCAGGGTGGCGACGAGCGCGGCCGGCAGCGCGCCGAGGCACAGGCGGCCGACGATGTCCCAGTGCACGGTCCCACGCGAACGGTGGGTGACGGTGCCGGCGGTCTTGGTGATCGAGGCGAAGGCGAGGTCGGTGCCGACGGCGACGGACGGCGTGACGCCGAACAGCAGCGTCAACAGCGGCGTCATCAGCGAACCGCCGCCGACCCCGGTCATGCCGACCAGCAGGCCAACGGCGAATCCCGACAAAATGTATTGAATGGACATGCTTTACCCCCAGAATGGCTCCAAGGGTAATGGTCCTCAGCCGCAAAACAAACAACACGTTCCTTATTTGCTTATGCGGCCTGTGACGTGCCGGCTTACTTGTTCGGCTGCGGGGTCAGGCGCAGATACGGCTTCGGCGCGTTGAAACCCTTCGGATATTTCTGCTTGAGCTGCTCGGGATCCTGAATGGTCAGCGGGATGATCACGTCATCGCCATCCTTCCAGTTGCCCGGCGTCGCGACGGTGTAGCCGTCGGTCAGCTGCAGGGCGTCGATCACGCGCAGCACTTCGTCGAAGTTGCGGCCGGTGCTCATCGGGTAGGTGATGGTCAGGCGGATTTTCTTGGCCGGATCGATCACGAACAGCGAGCGCACGGTCGCGGTGGCCGACTGGTTCGGGTGGATCATGTCGTACAGCTGCGAGACGGATTTATCGGCATCGGCGATGATCGGGAAGCCGACGACGGTCTGCTGGGTTTCCTCGATATCCTTGATCCATGCCTTGTGCTGCTCGGCCGGGTCGACGGACAGCGCGATCGCCTTGACGTTGCGCTTGTCGAATTCCGGCTTCAGTTTCGCGGTCAGGCCCAGCTCGGTGGTGCACACCGGCGTGAAGTCGGCCGGGTGCGAGAACAGCACCACCCACGAATCGCCCGCCCACTCGTGGAAGCGGATGCGGCCGATGGTGGAATCCTGTTCGAAATCCGGAGCCGTGTCGCCCAGGCGTAAAGTCATCTTGTTCTCCTTAGTGTGAGAGGGTACGTCAGAAAAAGCGGTTGTACAGGACGACGGCCCAGGTCGCGCCCGCCATCGTGATCGCCAGCGCCACCGCCGCGCTGCCCAGGTCCTTGGCGGCCTTGGACAGCGGATGGCGCTCCAGCGACACGCGGTCGACGACGGCCTCGATGGCCGCATTGATCAGCTCCACGAGCAGCACGAGCCCGAGCACGGCGATCAGCGCCAGCTTCTGGAACGCCGACACCTTCAGCAGCAGCGCGACGACGGTGAGCGGCACCGCGACCATCACCTCTTGCCGGAACGCGTGCTCGTTCTTCCAGGCGGTCTGGAAGCCCTCCATCGAATAGCGGAACGCGCCCGCAATACGGCCCAGGCCGCCCTTACTCTTGAACTCGCTGCTCGGTTGATCCATGTATGTTCGACAATCTGTACAGAAACGCCATTATGCCCACACAGCTCGGCCCCTACGCAACATCATTACCTAATATTTTCACATTATGGTATAAAGTAGAGAAATATACCGCACTGCACCAACCACATGACGAAACTGGAAACCCCTGAACCGGCCAAGACTTCCATCCAGGTCATCGAGCGCATGGTGGCGCTGCTCGACGTACTGGCCAGTTATCCCGACCCCGTGAGCCTGAAAGAGTTGTCGAAGGTGTCGGGCCTGCACCCGTCGACGGCGCACCGCATCCTGAACGACATGGTCGTGACGCGTTTCGTCGACCGCGTGGAACCGGGCACCTACCGCCTCGGCATGCGGCTGCTCGAACTGGGCAATGTGGTCAAGAGCCGGCTGTCCGTGCGCGAAGCGGCCGTCGACCTGATGCGGGCGCTGCACAACAAGACCAAGCAGACGGTCAACCTGTCGGTGCGCCAGGGCGACGAAATCGTCTACATCGACCGCGCCTTCTCCGAGCGTTCCGGCATGCAGGTCGTGCGCGCGATCGGCGGCCGTGGTCCGCTGCACCTGACGTCGACCGGCAAGCTGTTCCTGTCGATCGACGAGCCGAAGGCGATCCGCGCGTATGCCACGCGCACGGGCCTCGCGGGCCACAACAAGAATTCGATCACGGACCTGACGCGCCTGGAGCGCGAACTGTCGCTCGTGCGCGCCCGCGGCTATGCGCGCGACAACGAGGAACTGGAACTGGGCGTGCGCTGCATGGCCGCCGGCATCCATGACGACAGCGGCAAGCTGGTCGCAGGACTGTCCATTTCGGCGCCGGCGGACCGCCTGCAGGACGACTGGCTGGAAGATCTGGTGAACACGGCGGCGCAGATTTCCGCGACCCTGGGCCACCGTGTCGGTGGGACGAGCTGACCGTTACTGAACGACCGGCACGGTCGCCCCGGCGGACACCGACGCCGGCACCGTCGCCGACACGGTCACGGGCACGCCTGCGGCTGCAGTGGGCGACATATTGGCCGGCAAGGCGGCCGGCTTGAGCGCTTCGAGCCAGCGGCGCATGCGGCCCGCATCCGCGGTACGCGACTGCTTGCCCTTCGAATCGAGGAACACCATGATCACGTTGCGGCCCTGGATCATGGCCTGCATCACGAGGCAGCGCCCCGCTTCGTTGATGAATCCCGTCTTCTGCAGGCCGATGTTCCAGTCGGGCGACGCGACGAGGTAGTTGGTGTTGTGGTACTGCAGCGCCCGGCCGCTCGCCTGGACGACGTAGTTCGGATCCGTCGTGTACTGGCGCAGCAGCGGCTCCTGGTGCGCCACTTTGACAAGCTTGGCCAGGTCGCGTGCGCTGGAAATGTTCTGGCTCGACAGGCCGCTCGAATCCACGTAATGCGTGTCGTTCATGCCGAGTTCGCGCGCCTTCGCATTCATCGCGTCGACGAAGGCATTGATCCCGCCCGGATAATTGCGGCCCAGCGCGGCGGCGGCGCGGTTCTCCGAGCTCATCAGTGCGATATGCAGCAGGTTACCGCGCGTCATGCGCGCGCCGACGGGCAGGCGCGAGCTGGTGAATTTGTGACGGTCGACGTCGGCCTCGGTAATCGTCAGCACTTCTTCCAGGTCTTGCCGGGCCTCGACGACGAGCAGGCCCGTCATCAGCTTGGTGATGGAAGCGATCGGCAGCGCGACGGCGGCATTCTTTTCGAACAGGACCTCCGAGCTCTGCTGGTCCAGCACGTACGCGACGTTCGAGCGCAGGTCGAGCGGATCATGCGTGCGGCTCAGGCCGGCGATATCGCCCGCGCTGAGCATGGCGACGGCCGGCGCGGCGCGGCGGACGCGCTGATAGACGACGCGGCGCTTGCCATGGACCATCTCGATACGGCGCACCATGCGCTTGCGGTTGTCGTCGGCGATGACCTTGGCCAGGTTGGTGCGCTTGGCCTTGACGCGTTTCGTCGCGGCCGCATGCCCCTTGTGCTTGGTCGCGGCTGCGGCGGGTTCGAGCACGAACATCATGGAAATGGCGGCTGCCAACGCGAGCTTAAGCATCTGAAAATCCTTGAACGCGAACTGAAGAGCACTAAATGCAGTGTAGCGGATGACGTAGGGAGCGCAAGTGCGCACCCGACGACTGTACCATCTACGCCCATTTTTTTCTACAACGCAAAACGAGATGCGTTGTAGAAATCTCTTGGTTTTTCAATAGCTTGCAAGAATAAGTATCGCACGGACCTCGAAGAACCGTCGCGAGCGGCAGCACTATTGTTCGAGAAGCGCAGCTGTACGAGTAGTACAGCGAGCATCGCAGAACGACAGTGCAACGCGCAGCAGGTTATTCGACGTCCGTCTCGTGCTAGTCCACGAAACGGGCGAACGACGACACCGGTTCGCGTTCCGTGACCAAGGTATTTTCCACCTTGTCGAGGTCGGCAAATCCGAGCGCCATGCCGCACACGATCATCTCGTTTTCGGGCAGACCGAGCTCGTCGGAAATGATGCGGTGGAATTGCGTGAACGCGGCCTGCGGGCACGTGTCGAGGCCGCGGCCGCGCGCGGCGACCATGATGTTCTGCAGGAACATGCCGTAGTCGAGCCAGGAGCCCTGCTCCATGACGCGGTCGATGGTGAAGATCATGCCGACGGGCGCGTCGAAGAAGCGGTAGTTGCGGCCGTGCTGGGCCGCCATGCCGGTCTTGTTGTCGCGCGTGAGGCCCAGCAGCGCATATAAATCCCAGCCGACCTTGCGGCGCCGGTCGACGAACGGCGACACCCACTCGCGCGGGTAGTACGCGTACTCCTCGACGTGTTCCCGGTTCTGCGCCGGGTCCGCGTAGGCGGCCAGGATGCGGTCGGAGAGACGCGCCTTCGCGGCGCCCGTCAGCACGTGGACTTTCCACGGCTGCGTGTTCGTGCCGGACGGCGCCCGCGCCGCCACTTCCAGGATGGCTTCGATATCCTCGCGCGCGACCGGCGTCTCCAGGTACGCGCGGATCGAACGCCGCGAGGTGATGGCGGCGTCCACCGCGCGTTGTTGTTCGTTGCTGATCATGCTGCCTCCTTCTATTTTTTGACGACGAATGCGACGCCCAGCACCGCGACGACCATCCCGGCCAGGCCGAGCATGCCGAGCTTCTCGCCGAACATCAGCCAGGCCATCAGGGCGGTGGTGGGCGGCGTCAGGTACAGCAGACTCGTCACGCGGGTCGCGTCGTTGCGGCTGATGAGACGGAACAGCAGGAAGATGGCGCCGATCGACAGCGCCAGGATCGCCCACAGCAGCGCCCCCAGGAATTGCGGCGTCCACTGGATGTTTTCCATATGCGGGCCGAAGTCTTCCAGCAGCACTGCGAACGGCAGCAGCGCGAGCGCGGACGTCGCGTACTGGATCACCGTGCCGGTACGCAGGTCGAATGTCGGACAGAAACGCTTCTGGTACATCGTCCCCGCCGTGATCGACAGCAGCGCCAGCACGCACAGCGCGATCGCGCCAGGGGCCAGTCCGTTCAGGTGGATCTTCGCGGCCACGACGAGGCCGACGCCGCACAGCCCGAGTCCCAGCCCCAGCCATTGGCGCGGCCGGACCTTTTCGCCGATCAATGGCGCGGCGATGGCCGTCAGGATCGGCTGCATGCCCACGATCAGCGCGGACAGCCCGGCCGGCATGCCAAGCTTGATCGCGCCCCACACACCGCCCAGGTAACCTGCCTGCAGCAACAGCCCGGCGAATGCCACGTGGCGAATGCGCCCGCGCGGCCAGGCGGCACCCGTCAACAGCACGACGGGCAACAGGATCAGGACGGCGCCCAGGCAGCGCAGGATGAGGAAGGACATCGGCGGCGCATACGGCAAGCCGTATTTCGCGGCGATGAAACCGGTGCTCCAGAGAACAACGAAAAACAGCGGCATCGGTCGAATGATCATTCGGCAAGTCTAACATGGCTGACCTTACCCGTTTGCGCTTGCTGCAAAGCACTAAAGTGTTGTAACGGCGCAAACAAAAATGGCGCAAACGTTTGTATCCATTGATCTTACGCAAGAGAGTGCGGTTGAATTGTGCGACGCATCAAAAGTGCTTGACGCATAATCGAAAACCGGGAAAAATGGCTTCATGTTGCGGCGCACAATCAACGCGCTTTACCAGCAGTCCCGAGTTTTTCCCTGTTTCACCGCTTCACTGGTCCATGCAGGTGTCCCAAGACACCTGAAAAGCAAAAGTTCATAACGATCCATTACTGGAGAACCATATGTTTGCATTCCCTGAGCAGTTTTCGAACGCGACCAAAGCCAACCTCGAATCCCAGTTCGCCCTGTTTTCGGCCCTGACCTCCAAGACTTTCGAAGGCGTGGAAAAGCTGGTGGACCTGAACATCAACACCGTCAAGGCCGCCCTCGAAGACTCGTCGGCAACCACGCGTCAGCTGCTGGCTGTCAAGGATGCCCAGGAATTCTTCGCCGTGTCGGCTTCGCAAGCCCAACCGGCTGCTGAAAAAGCCCTGGCCTACAGCCGCCAGGTGGCATCGATCGCCGCCGACACCGGCGCCGAATTCTCGAAAGCCGCTGAAAGCCAATTCGCCGAAGTCAACCGCAAGGTGATCTCGCTGGTCGACGAAGTGACCAAGAACGCCCCGGCCGGTTCGGAGACCTATGTCTCGGCCCTGAAAACCGCCATCAGCAACGCCAACGCCGGCTACGAGCAGTTCACCAAGACGACCAAGCAGGCTGTCGAGGCGATCGAATCGAACCTGAACGCCGCCGTGTCGCAGTTCACGCAAGCCACCCGCAAGGCTGGCGCTGCCGCCAACTCGGCTGCTGCTGCCTAAGCTGTAACAATCACACAGCGCTGCTTCCTCCTCCCAGGAAGCCGAACGGCCCGGACCGCGCAAGCGGTTCCGGGCCGTTTGTTTTGTTGGCGCCTACTCGTCGTTCCCGGACTGGCCGTCCGCCTTGGCGGGAACCCAAGTTTGTTAGCTTCTCGATAGCGCGAGCAAAATTGGGTCCCCGCCTGCGCGGGGAGTCGTTTCCGGCAATGCCGGGAACGACGTCCGTTCATTCCCCTAAGTACGCCGCCTGCACCCGCGGATCGTGCAGCATGTCCTGCGCATTCCCCGTCATCGTGATCGCACCGGACTCCATCACATAAGCGCGGTTCGCCGCCTGCAGCGCCAGCTTCGCGTTCTGTTCCACGAGCAGGACGGTGATGCCCCGCTTCGACACGTCGCGGATCACCTCGAAGATCTTCTCGACCATGATCGGCGCAAGACCCATCGACGGCTCGTCCAGCAACAGCAGCGTGGGATGGCACATCAGCGCGCGCGCCATCGCCAGCATCTGCTGCTCGCCGCCGGACAGCGTGCCGGCCAGCTGGGTGGACCGCTCCTTCAGGCGCGGGAACACGGTGTACCACTTCTCGATGTCGGTCTCGATCGCCGCCTTGTCGTTGCGCGTGTACGCGCCCATCAGCAGGTTTTCGTGGATGGTCATGCGCGTGAACACGCCGCGGCCTTCCGGCACCATCGCGAGCTTCTGCTCGACGAGCTTGAACGACTTGGTGGCGTGCTGCGTCGCGTTCAGCGCCTGGCCGAGATAGGCGATCGTGCCTTCCACCTTGCACGGCGGGAGCGTGCCCGTGATGGCTTTCAGCGTGGTCGTCTTGCCCGCGCCGTTGGCGCCGATCAGCGTGACGAGTTCGCCACGGTCGACCTCCAGGTCGATGCCCTTGACGGCCTTGATGCCGCCATACGCCACCTTCAGGCCCGAAATTTTCAGAACGTTATCGGGCTTCAAGCGGCACCTCCGAGATAGGCCTCGATGACGGCCTGGTTCTTCTGGATCTCGGCCGGCAGCCCTTCCGCGATCAGCTTGCCGTACTCCAGCACCGAGATGCGGTCGCACAGCCCCATCATGAGTTTCACGTCGTGTTCGATCAGCAGGATCGTGATGCCCGCGCCCTGGATCTTGACCAGCAACTCGCGCAGCGCGACCTTTTCCGTCGCATTCATGCCGGCCGCGGGCTCGTCCAGCGCGAGCAGCTTTGGTTCCGTCGCCAGCGCGCGGGCGATTTCCAGGCGGCGCTGGTCGCCGTACGACAGGAAGCGCGCCGTGCGCTGGGAAAATTGCCCGATGCCGACGAAGTCCAGCAACTCCTGCGCGCGGGCGCGGATCGCGGCCTCTTCCCGGCGCGCGGCGCCGTGGCGGAAGATGGCGCCGAACACGCCCTGGTGCGTGCGCACGTGGCGTCCCACCATCACGTTTTCCAGCGCGGACATTTCACCGAACAGGCGGATGTTCTGGAACGTGCGCGCGATGCCCGCCTTGGCGACGGCATGCGGCGCCGATGGCGAATACGGCTTGCCGTCCAGCTCGAACGTGCCCGTGTCCGGTTGATACAGGCCCGTGATCACGTTGAAGAACGTCGTCTTGCCGGCGCCGTTCGGGCCGATCAGGCCATAGATCTGGCCTTTCATGATCTTGATGCCGACGTCCGTCAGGGCCTGCAGGCCGCCGAAGCGTTTATTGACGCCGGAGATATTCAGCAGGATGTTGCTCATGCCTCGCTCTCTTCCTCTTTGGCGATGGCCGCATTGGGGCGGTCTTCCTTGACCGGCGACGGCCACAGGCCCGCCGGACGGTTCAGCATGATCAAGACCATGGCCAGGCCATACAGCAGCTGGCGCAGCACCTCGGCCTCGATGACGACCTTGCCGAACAGCGCCTGCTGCGCCGGCTCGACGACATGGCGCAGCACTTCCGGCAACGCGGCCAGCAGCACGCCGCCCAGCACGACGCCGGGGATGTGGCCGATGCCGCCCAACACGACCATCGCCAGCACGGCGATGGATTCCGTCAGCGAGAACGATTCCGGAGAGACAAAACCCTGGAAAGCCGCGAACATGGCGCCCGCCACGCCGCCGAACGACGCGCCCATCGAGAACGCGAGCAATTTGACGTTGCGGGTGTTGATGCCCATCGCCTTCGCGGCGATCTCGTCTTCGCGGATCGCGACCCAGGCGCGGCCCAGGCGCGAATGCTGCAACCGGCTCGTCATGAAGATCGTCACGATGCACAGCAGCAGGAACAGGAAGTAATAGGCGTTGACGGACGGGATGCCGAAGCCGCCGATGTACACCGTCGCGCGCGAGCCCGCCTCGCCGGCCAGCGACACGCCGAAGATCCGGATCGGATCGATCAGGTTGATGCCTTGCGGGCCGTTGGTGAAATTGATCGGATCGTTCAGGTTGTTCATGAAGATCCGGATGATCTCGCCGAAGCCCAGCGTGACGATGGCGAGGTAGTCGCCGCGCAGCTTCAGCGTCGGGGCGCCGAGCAGCGCGCCGAACAGCGCGGCCGTCAACCCGGCCAGCGGCACGACGAACCAGACGGACAAATGGATACCGTTGGTGCGCACGTCCTCGCCGAAGGTGCGCACGATGGCATCCTGCAGTTCGGGGTGGTAGTTCACGATGGATTCCAGCAGCGCGGCGAACTGCGGCGACGCCAGCAGGCCCGTCAGGTACGCGCCGACGGCGAAGAACGCGATATAGCCGAGGTCGAGCAGGCCGGCGAAGCCCACGACGATGTTCAGGCCCAGCGCCAGCATGATGTACAGCAGCGCCATGTCGAGGATGCGCACCCACGAGTTGCCGAACTGCGCGGCGGCGAACGGGAAGATGAGCATCACGGCCAGCAGCACGGCCATGCTGGCGTACGATTGCCGCGGCTTGTTGGCGGTGTCGAAAGTCAGGAGAGACATGGGCGATTTCCTTACGCGCGGTCGGCCACGCGCTCGCCCATGATGCCGGACGGACGCACGGTCAGCACGAGGATCAGCACGATGAACGCGAAGATGTCCTGGTAATGGCTGCCGAGGAACCCGCCGGTCAGGTCGCCGATGTAGCCGGCACCGAGGCTCTCGATGATGCCGAGGACGATCCCGCCGATCATGGCGCCGTAGATATTGCCGATACCACCCAGCACGGCCGCCGAGAACGCCTTCATGCCCGGCACGGTGCCCATCGCGAACTGGATCGATGCGTAATTCGCGCCCCACATCACGCCGGCGACGGCCGCCAGCGCGGCGCCGATGGCAAACGTGGCGACGATGACGCGGTTGGAGTCCACACCCATCAACCCGGCCACGCGCGGATTCTCGGCGACGGCGCGCATCGCGCGGCCCATGCGGGTCTTCTCGACGAGGAACACGAGGCCGACCATCGCGGCGGCGGCCAGCACGAGCAGCAGGATCTGCGTGTGCGAGATCACGGCGCCACCGACATTGACCGGGTCGGACGACAGCAGTTGCGGGAACGGCAGCGGGCTGCGGCCCCAGATCATCATGGCGAACGTCTGCAGCAGGATCGACACGCCGATCGCGGTGATCAGCGGCGCCAGGCGCGGCGCGTTGCGCAGGCGGCGGTAGGCGATGCGTTCGATGAGGACGTTCACGAGCATCGTGACGGGGATGGCGCCGACGATGGCGATGGCGAGCTGCACGCCGCCGGGCAGGCCGGGGAAGACGCCGTCCAGCAATTTCAGGATCGACAGGCCGACCATGGCGCCGATCATCAGCACGTCGCCGTGGGCGAAGTTGATCAGGTTGAGCACGCCGTAGACCATCGTGTAGCCAAGTGCGACGAGCGCATACATGCTGCCCAGCACCAGCCCGTTCAGGATCTGTTGGACAAAAGTTTCCATGCTTGTGTGGTTTCCTTTCGAACTAACAAAAACGGCACCCGTGGTACGAGTGCCGCTAGCCAGGCAACATAATTCCGCGCGTCATCATAACATCGGAATCGTCGTTCCCGCGAAGGCGGGAACCCAAGTGCAGCGTGACGGCATGCAAGCTTGGGTCCCTGCCTGCGCAGGGAGTTGTTTCCGGCAATGCCGGGAACGACGGTTTTGGGGCTGACTTACACGTCGCGCAGGGTCACCACCGGCATGGTCAGGTTGCGCTGGTCCTTGAAAAACGCGACGTCGAACAGGGCGGCGGCGCCGACCACGTCCTTGCCGATGCGGCGCAGCAGCGTGGCGGCCGCCTCGATCGTGCCGCCGGTCGCCAGCACGTCGTCGACGATCAGCACGCGCTGGCCCTTGATGCGCTCCGGCTGGATCTCGATCGTGGCGCTGCCGTACTCGCGGCGGTAATCGATGCCGATCGCGGCGCCCGGCAGCTTGCCCGGCTTGCGCGCCATGGCGAAGCCGATGCCGCGCTGGTACGCGAGCGCGCCCGCGAGCATGAAGCCGCGCGCGTCCATCGCGAGGAGGAAGTCGACGTCGAGGTGGGCCGTGCGTTCGGTCAGCGCGTCGATGGCGAGCTGCCAGTGGGTCGGGTTGTCGAAGACGCAGCCCACGTCGATGAAGTTGACGCCCGGTTCCGGGTAATCCTGGAAGAATTCCAGCGGAACGGTGTCGAAACCGGAGGGCGAGCGCGGGCGCAGGTCGAATACGTTCATTGGATCAGGCCGCGGCCTTGCCGCCGTCCAGGCCCTTGGGCAGCGGGAACGTGACGTTCTCTTCGACGCCCTCGAGCGCGCGCACGCTGGCGGCACCCAGGTCTTTCAGGCGCTCGATGACGGCTTGCACGAGCACTTCCGGGGCCGACGCACCGGCCGTGACGCCGATGCGCTTCCTGCCGGCGATCCAGGCCGGATCGATGCCGGCGGCGTTGTCGACCATGTAGGCCGGCGTGCCCTTCTTTTCCGCCACTTCGCGCAGGCGGTTCGAATTGGAGCTGTTCGGGCTGCCGACGACGATCACGACTTCCACCTGCGGCGCCATGAATTTCACGGCTTCCTGGCGGTTCGTCGTCGCGTAGCAGATGTCGCCCTTCTTCGGCTCCACGATGTTCGGGAAACGGGCCTTCAGCGCGGCGATGATCTCCGCGGTGTCGTCGACGGACAAGGTCGTCTGCGACACATAGGCCAGCAGGTCGGGATTGCCGACGTTCAGTTTCGCCACGTCGTCGACCGTCTCGACGAGGTGCATGCCCTCCTCCGCCTGGCCCATCGTGCCCTCGACTTCCGGGTGGCCGGCGTGGCCGATCATGACGATTTCGGCGCCCTGCTTGCGCATCTTGGCCACTTCCACGTGCACCTTGGTGACCAGCGGGCAGGTGGCGTCATAGACCTTCAGGCCGCGCGATTCGGCTTCCTCGCGCACGGCCTTCGACACGCCGTGCGCGGAAAACACGAGCGTGTTGCCGGCCGGGACGTCGTCCAGGTCTTCGATGAAGATGGCGCCCTTGTTGCGCAGGTCGTTGACGACGTAGGCGTTGTGGACGATTTCGTGGCGCACATAGATGGGCGCGCCGAACTGCTGCAGGGCACGCTCGACGATCTCGATCGCACGGTCGACGCCGGCGCAAAAGCCGCGCGGCTGGGCTAACAGGATCTCGTTGTCCATGGTTCGGTGATGGCTGTGGTCAGAGTACGGAAATCAGCTGGACTTCGAACTTCAGCGGCTGGCCGGCCAGCGGGTGGTTGAAGTCGAACACGGCGTCGTCGGCGCGCATCTCGCGCAGCACGCCGGCAAAGCGGCCGCCGCCCGGCGCGCGGAAGTCGACGAGGTCGCCGACCTGGTAATCGGCATCCGGTTCCGAGTTCTCGTCCAGGGTCTTTTTCGTCACGACCTGGATCAGGTCGGGATTGCGCTCGCCGAATCCTTCAGCGGCGGTCAGGTCGAACGTCGTGTGCGTGCCTTCGGCCAGGCCGAGCAGGCGCTGCTCCAGGAACGGGGCGAGCTGGCCCTGGCCCAGCAGCAGGGTGGCCGGGGTGCTGCCGAAGGTCGTGACGATGTCCTTGCCGTCGGCGGTGGCAAGACGGTAATGGAGGGTCAGGTACGACGATTCGGTGACGACGGGAGCGTTAGTGGAGGACATTGTTGCGTGTTCGGTTGACGTGCAAACCGCTATTGTAAGCCACCTGTGCCCGTCCCGCCTCAGCCGTCGTGATTTCTGTCGTCGATCTGTTGCACTTGCAAAAACGTTACGATGACGGGCTTGCGCAGGCCCAAACCACCCTGTTCCCGTCGCGCGAATAATGCACGATCTTGCATGGAGGGTCGGATGGGAATCGAAGACTGGCCGGAGCAGACCCGGCCGCGCGAACGGCTCGTGCGCGAGGGCGCGCAGGCGTTGTCGGATCCGGAACTGCTGGCGCTGCTGCTGCGCGTGGGCGTGCGCGGCAAGAGCGCGGTCGAGTTGGGCCGCGACATCCTGCAACACTTCGGCTCGCTGCACGGCCTGTTCGGCGCGACCCTGGGCGATTGCGCCGAGGTGCACGGCCTCGGCATGGCGAAATATGCGCAATTGCAGGCCGTGATGGAACTGGCCCGGCGCGCCATCGCCGAGCAATTACAGGCGGGCGAGGCGTTCGGCTCGCCCGAACTCGTCAAGCGCTACCTGCGCATGAAGCTGGGCGGCCAGCGGCACGAATCGTTCGTCGTCCTGTTCCTGGACGTCAAGAACCGCCTGATCGCCGACCGCGAACTGTTCCGCGGCACGCTCACCCAGACGAGCGTGTATCCGCGCGAAGTCGTCATCGAAGCGCTGGACTACAACGCGGCCAGCGTGATCCTCGCGCACAACCACCCGTCCGGCCTGCCGGAGCCGACCGAGCGAGGCCGACCTGCGCCTGACGGGCGCCCTCGTCAAGGCGCTCAGTCTCGTGGACATCCGTGTGCTCGACCATTTCATCGTGGCCGGACCGCTCGTGCATTCCTTCGCGGAGCATGGACAGATCTGAGCTAATATGCGCCGATGTCCCTCCAACTCCTCGCCCTCTGCGGCAGCCAGCGCGCCCGCTCGATGAGCGCCGGCCTGCTGCGCGCCTGCCGCGACCTCGCGCCCGACGGTGTCGCCATCCACCTCTTCGAACACCACCTGGATTTCCCGCTGTTCAGTCCCGAGCGCACCGAGATCCCTGCCGGCGTGCTGGCCCTGCAGGAGGCGATCACGGCGGCCGACGCCCTCCTCATCGCCAGTCCCGAATACGCGCACGGCGTCACGGGCACCATCAAGAACACGCTGGACTGGGTCGTGAACCACGCGCCGTTCGCGGGGAAGCCGGTCGCCGTGCTGAATCCGTCGTATCAGTCCTTCCACGCGGACGAGGCGCTGAAAGAGACGCTGCGCACGATGTCGGCCGACCTCGTCCTCGACGCCTGCCTGCGCATCCCCGTCATCGGCTCCCGCGTCGAGCCGGACCGGATCGCGTCGGAACCACGCTTCGCGGCGCCGATTACGGCCGCCCTGCGGGCGCTCGTTGCGCATATCGGACGCGCGAATAACAGTGTGTAAACAAGCCCTTACGAAGCAAACATTGCGAGAATTCACGATTGTTAAATCTCGTCGATTCATTTATTAACAATTTTTTTCCGCAAGTTGTTGATTACTCGACGGTTTTCAAGCTATACTCTCGTTTTTCCGATTGTGGAAGTTTATTCAAGGAGTGCGCTATGGCACGTGTTTGCCAAGTTACTGGCAAGGGTCCGATGGTTGGCAACAACGTCTCCCACGCCAACAACAAAACCAAGCGTCGTTTTCTGCCGAACCTGCAGAACCGCCGCATCTTCGTAGAATCCGAAAACCGCTGGGTCTCCCTGCGTATTTCGAACGCCGGCCTGCGCGTCATCGACAAGCTCGGCATCGACGCTGTGCTGGCCGATATGCGCGCCCGCGGCGAGAAAATCTAATTAGGGAGTCATCATGGCAAAAACTGGCCGCGACAAGATCAAACTGGAATCGACCGCAGGTACCGGTCACTTCTACACCACGACCAAGAACAAGCGCACGATGCCGGCGAAGATGGAAATCACCAAATTCGACCCGAAAGCTCGCAAGCACGTGGTCTACAAAGAAACCAAGATCAAGTAATCTGGTTCTTTCAAAAAAAGCCGCCCACCTCACCGTGTGCGGCTTTTTTGTTTTTCTGTGCCATTGATTGGGGTCATTTGATCCACTCTCCCGCGTCGTTATAGTCGATCGTCCACCTTCGCTGGAGAATCGACTTATGTGGCACAACCTGTGGCCTACCCGACTGTCGCTCCTGCCTGCCCTGGCCGCCCTTGCCGGCCTCGCCGCCTGCTCCACGCCCTACCGCCCTCCCGCCGTCGTGCATGGCAGCGCGACCTTTCCCGGCATTGCCAGCAGCGTCGCGGAAGCCGGCACGCGTCCCGTCGACGTGCTCCTCGTCCACGGCATGTGCACCCACGATACGGCCTGGGCCGAGCGCCAGATCGACCGCATCACGGGCATCGTCGAAGCGCACGCGCCGACACCTGCCAGCACCGCGGCTGCGCCGCGCGTGGAAGTCGTCGAGCGCACGCGCAGGCTCGCCGGCGGCACGGTCCGCTTCCACGCCCTCGTGTGGTCGCCGCTGACGGCCGGGCTCAAACACCAGCTCGACGTCGACATGACCGGCACGCCGACGGATTGCACCGCGGCCGGCGCATGCAAGCCGAAGCGCGCGTCGCTGAACGGCTACGTCAAGGACAACCTGCTGAACGATTGCCTGTCCGACGCCGTCATCTACCAGGGCGAAAGCCACGTCGCGATCCGCGATGCGATGGTGCGGACGATCGCGCAGGTGCTCGAGCAGGATCCCGACAGCGAGGCGCCGCTCGTCGTCGTCGCGGAAAGCCTGGGCAGCAAGATGCTGTTCGACGCCCTGAGCGCCATGCTGGAATCGTGGCAACCGCAGACGCGGGCGCTGGGCCAGCAGGCAGCGCGCCGGCTGGGACTGCTGTTCATGGCCGGCAACCAGTTGCCCATCCTGGGCCTGGCCGAGCAGTCGGCGGCGGCACAGCGGGCGATCGCCACGCAAGACGCGTTGCAGCGCTTCCTGGACTTGCGCCGGCGCCAGCCCAACCGCCGCGCGGACACCCTGCAGCGCCTGGCCGTCGTCGCCTTCACCGATCCAAACGATTTGCTGTCCTACCGCCTGCTGGCCGCCCGCTACACGGCGCCGGACGTGGCCGTGGCGGACGTGCTCGTGTCAAACGACAGCACGTGGCTGGGCTTGATCGAAAACCCGGTGACGGCGCACCTGGATTACCTGGCAAATCCGGACGTCGGCACGATGATCGCTTGCGGCTATCCGTCGGTAGCGTTCTGCCGCTGAGCGTCCGACGAACTGCCGTGCGCCCGCCCGTGACGGATGCGCGTAGAGTCGAATAGCACCAGCACCGCCCCATGCCATCTCGATGACGCGCATAGAGCGCCTTCAGGCCAGGCCCGGAAACGGGATATGAATCGAGAGCATCATGAAAGAGTCCAGACCGTCCAATACCTTTCGCGGATTGCCGCTCACATCCGAGCAGGACAGCGAAATCCGGCACTATATCCACATCAAGGAACGCAGCGGCATCCCGTGGGACACGCCTGAACTCGCCGCCATGCTGGCGGACATGCTGGATCCGCCCGAGCTGGCCGCCGAGGAGCGCCAGTCGATCGACGACAGCATGCGGGCCGAACATGCCACCGCGCAGGAAGGCGCCGACGCCGAGCTCCTGTCGCCCGAGTCTGGACGGGACGCCACCTAGTGCGGGCGCCGCCTATCGCCCGGACTCGTCCGGCGGCGAAGGCGTGATGGCTTCCGAAATCGATTGCTCCGGGCTGAGCCGGCGGCGCAAGTCAGGGCGGGTCAGCACCCGGTGGATAACCTGGAGCGGAACGTGTTTGTGTTCCATGTAGCGTTGGGCGAGGTCCGCGTTACGAACATAAAGGATGTTCAGACCGCGCGCGACGGCGTTTGCGGTCGCTTCGTCTGAACGGCGTTGACGCTCTATCATGACAGGTTCTCCGGACTTGGCAGGACACGCCCGATTGACGCCGATACCCTCCCTCTCGGCGATCATACGCGCGCGCTGTTCGATGCACCAGCCATTTCAGGCACCGCCGCCGATCAGGCCCCGGAAAAGAAAACACCCCTGCACGAGGGGTGTCTGTCATGGGCCGGCCATGCCGGCCATGTCATGCCTGCTTACGCATAGCTGCGCAGGCGCATCGAAAACTCTTGCAGCGCCTTGATGCCCGACGCTTCGGCGCGGGTGCACCAGTCCTGCAGCTGGTGCAGCAGCTGGTCGCGGGTCGAGTGCGAGCGTTCCCAGATCGCGCCCAGTTCCACGCGCATCTGGTGCATCGTTTCCAGGGCTTTGCTGTGCTGGAACAGTTCGACCAGCTGGGCCTGTTGCGGCGCCTGCAGCTTGGCCGGCTCGCGCTGCATCAGCTTGCGCGAGCTCTTCAGGAAGCGGGATTCCAGCTCGGCCTTTTGCTTCAGGTGCTCCACTTCTTCGCGGAACGCGTACTTGACGGACTTGGCATATTTCGCCATCACGTCGTAGCGGTTGGCGATGACGGCCTGCAGCGTGTCGAAGTCGGCTTCCAGCTTGTTCTTTTGCAGTCTCGGCTTCGGAATGGTCTTCTTGACCTTGGCCAGGCCCACCATTTCCATCATGCGGATGTACGCCCAGCCGATGTCGAACTCGTACCACTTGCTCGACAGCTTCGCCGACGTGGCGAACGTATGGTGATTGTTGTGCAGCTCTTCACCGCCGATGATGATGCCCCACGGCATGATATTCCGGGCCGCATCGTTGCAGTCGTAGTTGCGGTAGCCCCAGTAGTGGCCGATGCCGTTGATGATGCCGGCCGCCGTGATCGGGATCCACAGCATCTGCACGGCCCAGATCGTGATGCCGGCAACGCCGAACAGCGCGACGCTCAGCGGCAGCAGCATCGATACGCCCAGCCAGCTGTACTTCGTGTACAGGTTGTTCTCGATCCAGTCGTTCGGGCAGCCGTGGCCGTACTTGTCCAGCGTTTCCTGGTTCTTCGTTTCGGCACGATACAGCTCCGCGCCACGCAGCAACACTTCCTTGATGCCGCGCGTCACCGGGCTATGCGGGTCGTCGACCGTCTCGCACTTGGCGTGGTGCTTGCGGTGCACTGCAGCCCATTCCTTGGTCACCTGGCCCGTGGTCAACCACAGCCAGAAGCGGAAGAAGTGGCTCACGATCGGATGGAGGTCCAGCGCGCGGTGCGCCTGGTGACGGTGCAGGTAAATCGTCACGCCGGCGATCGTGATGTGCGTGACGACCAGCGTGTACACGACCATCTGCCAGACCGACAGGTCGAACAGACCGCCGTCCAGGAAGGACAGCACGGCGTGCAGGATGTTGCTGAGAAAATTCATCGATACTCCACTAAGGATGAGAAGAATGCCGTTCTTTCTATGGAACAGTCATGATGGCAAGAGTGTCACGCTTTAATGTGTGACGCAAAGATGCATTTTACGCGTAACCGGTGCCGCACGGCACGCCGTGACGCAATCGACGCGCTCCCGGCTAAGAATTCTGCGCCGGCTGCGTGATCCGCGCCACAACCGATGCTATATGGGAGTCGAGGAGGCGGGTATCAACAGATGGAAAGCCCAGTTTGACGGTACCGGACTGCACCAGCGCATACACCTTTTTATTGATTTCCGAAACGACACCGCCCTGCCCGTTCTCCGGATCGGCGATCCAAAAACCCAGGTCGAGCTCGTAGCCGTCGGGACCGAAGCGCGACAGCGAAATGCCGGGCGCCGGATCTTCCAGCACGCGCGGCGTGCCGACGGCCTGCGCCACCAGCAACGGCATCACCTGCTCCAGGTCGGAACCGTACGCGACCGTGATCTTCGTCGATGCACGCACCCTGCGCGTCGTCAGCGACTGGTTCTGCACCGGGCCGGAAATGAGTAACTCGTTCGGCAACACGGTCTCGACGCCGTCCAGGCCCTGCAACACGGTGTAGCGCGTGTTGATCTGGGTGACCTTTCCTGTGAACGTGCTGACCGTGATCATGTCGCCGATGGACAGGCTCCGTTCGAGCAGGATGATGAAGCCGGACACGTAGTTGCTGGCAATCCGCTGCATACCGAGACCGAGGCCGACGCCCAGGGCGCCGCCGAACACGGACAGCACGGTGAGGTCGATGCCGACAAGGTTCAGACTCAGCAGCACGGCGCCGACGATCATCAGCGCGCGGCCCAGGCGCGCCAGCGCCACCCGCAGCGAGCTGTGCAGCGCGTGCACGCCCATCAGCCGCTCTTCCAGCGCGGCGCCGGCCCACAGGGCCAGCATCAGCATCACGACGACGGACGCGACGGCCTGCGCGATGTCGGCCAGGGTGACGCTGTTGGATTTCTTCGGACCGAACTGGATCTTGTAGCTGTCTAGGAAATCGAAGATATCCGGCCACAGGCCCGTGATGTACAACGCCACCGCGAGCCATGCGACGAGCGCGAAGATCTTTTCGAACGTGACGAGCGTCTGCCCCAGCTGTCCGCGGCGCGCGAACACGCGGCGCAGCAGGTAGAACACGAGGCGGATGGCGGCCAGCGACCAGAACACGGGGATCGCCACCTTGACGATGTTCGTGTGGAAGTGGGTTTTGGTCAGCACCACCTGCGCCAGGTACAACAACCCGACGACGAGCAGCGGCGCCACGACGCGCGTAAAACTTTCCACGCCCGTGTGCAGCAGGCTGCCGTCCTCGCCGCGGCGGCGGCGCCACCACAGGCGGACCAGTTGCGCGCTGAGCCAGCCGAACAGGATCGAAGCGACGATGGACCCGAGCTGCCACGGCATGCCGGGGCGGCTCAGGTCGTCGAACAGGTCATCGATCAGGTTGGTCAGCGGCATCGGCCCCAATTACTCCGAAGCAGCGTCTTCGTCGGACTCGTCGGCAACGGCCTTGGCGGGTGCGGCCTTGCGCTCCAGCACGGCGGCAAAGAAGCCGTCCGTGCCGTGCTTGTGCGGCAGCATCTTGAGGTAATTGCCCATCTCCAGCGGGATGCGCTGCTCGGCCAGGACCTTGTGCATCGGCACCAGTTCGAAGTCCGGGTGCGAGGCGAGGAAGCCCTGCACGATGCCCTCGTTTTCTTCGTCCAGCAGGCTGCACGTCGCATAGACGAGGCGTCCACCGAATTTCACGAGGCGCGCGGCGCCGTCCAGGATCGAAGCCTGTTTTTCCGTCAACTCCGCGATACCTTCCGGCTGCTGACGCCATTTCACGTCCGGATTGCGGCGCAGCGTACCCATGCCGGAGCATGGCGCATCGACGAGGACGCGGTCGATCTTGCCGGCCAAACGCTTCACTTTCGCGTCACGTTCGTGCGCGATGACGACCGGATGCACGTTCGACAGCCCGCTGCGCGCCAGGCGCGGCTTCAGCTTGGTCAGGCGCTTTTCCGACACGTCGAAGGCATACAGGCGGCCTGTGCTGCGCATGATCGCGCCGATGGCCAGCGTCTTGCCGCCGGCACCGGCGCAAAAGTCGACGACCATCTCGCCGCGGCGCGCGCCCAGCAGCTGGGCCAGCACCTGGCTGCCCTCGTCCTGGACTTCGATCGCGCCTTCCTTGAATAGAGGCAGGTTCTGCAGCGCCGGCTTTTTCCAGATGCGCAAGCCCAGCGCCGAGTACGGCGTCGGCTCGGCGGCGATCGGGGCGGTCGCCAGTTCGGCGATGACCTTGTCGCGGTCCGCCTTCAGCGAATTCACGCGCAGGTCCAGCGGCGCCGCCGTATTCAGCACGGCCGCCAGGGCCAGGGTCTCTTCCTCGCCATACTGGGCGACGAATTTGTCGTACAGCCAGTCGGGCAGGTTCGCCAGTTTCTTCGGCGGCAGCAGCGAACGGTCGATTTCCTTGATGCGCGTCAGCAGGGCCGTTTCGTCTTCCGACAGGCCGCCCAGCGAGTCGGCGCCGATGGCTTCGGCCATGCCGAGCACCGTGAGGCGGCGCATCGACGCGCCGGTACCGGCGAAATCGGTGAAGAACGATTTCTGACGCAGGACGGCATAGACGCATTCGGCGATGGCGCCGCGTTCGCGTCCGCCGAGACGGGGGTGGTCCTTGAAGTAGCGCGACAGGGTGACGTCGGCAGGGGAAGTAAAGCGCAGGATCTCGCGCAATACCTCTTCAGCATTGCCGAGTATCGCGGGTGGCAATCTCATGGGTGTTCCTTGGTGGATTCAGGGGGTCACGGCGATCCGGACCTCGCCGTTTTCGATGCTGAGCCTGTCTTCGATGAACAGGCGCACCGCTTTCGGATAGATGACGTGTTCCTCGGCCAGCAGGCGTTCGGCCAGGCTGTCTTCCGTATCGCCCGGCAGCACGGGGATGCGCGCCTGGATCACGGCCGGACCGTGGTCCAGCTCGGCGGTGACGAAATGCACGGTCGCGCCGTGTTCCGCCACGCCCGCGTCCAGCGCCTGCCGGTGCGTGTGCAGTCCGGGGAACAGCGGCAGCAGCGACGGGTGGATGTTCAGCATGCGGCCCGCGTAGTGCTCGACGAACGGCGCCGTCAGGATGCGCATGAAGCCGGCCAGCACGACGAGATCCGGATTGAACCGGTCGATCGTTTCCTGGAGGGCGGCGTCGAACGCTTCGCGGGTCGGGAATTCCTTGTTGGGGACGACGGCGGTCGGAATGCCGTGGGACGCTGCAAATGCAAGGCCCTTGGCGTCCGGCTTATTGCTGATCACGGCGGCGATACGGGCCGGCCAGGCTTCGGCCTGCTGCGCGCGCACGATGGCTTCCATGTTGCTGCCGCGGCCAGAAATAAGGATCACGATATTTTTCATAAGCGCGCATTGTAACCCGAGCCGATGGGCGGACCCAAGGAAGGAAATGACGGCAACGCCGCGCTTACTTGAAGGCGTGGGGGCCCACCCACCCCACGGGTTGGGGGGATTGCGGCTCTTCGAAGGAATAAAATACGCGGAACGGGACTTTTTTCTCGGCCCAGAATTCGGCCGCGTCGCGGAATACGTCGAGCAGGGTTTCGCGCGCTTCCTTGTCGAATTTTTGCGTATTCGGCAATTGGTCCAGCACGGCGATGAAACCGGGTTGCGGTCCGGCTTCGGCGATGACTTCGGTGAGGCAGTTGCGCAGCGCGTCGAAATTCTTGCTGCAGGGTTTGGGGAAGAAGAATTGCTCGCCGATGCGGGCACAGACCTGCTGCTTCGTCAGCGCATTCGTGCACAGGGCATAGAGAAAATGATGACCAAGGCGCATCGCCTCCTTCTGCAGCTCCGGTGCACGGTAAGCGCGGATGGACTGCACAAGATTCGGCGGTACTCTCATCAACAAACTCATTTTTTCCTCAAGTCACCCAGTCTGGTTCTGCTGCTCCAGCGCGCGGTGTTTGCGGAAGCGGCGGGTTTGTTCGCTTTCTCCTGGTCTGATTTCCACGCGCCAATAAAACCCCAAGTCTCCTAAGGGTAACGTTTTGTGGTAAGCGAATCAACCCGAATATGGACGAGCCGCTCACATTTGTAAAAAAAGACGAGTTTTTTCATCCATTGTTGACGCTTTTTCCACGGTTTTCTCCTCTGAACCAGGCGTTTTGGCGCGTATACCTGCTGTTACATTTTGTTGCCACACGGATCGGATATGAATGCCAACCAGCGCTAAGATTCAGTTGTGGGCGAAACGCCCTTGGATACCAACAGATCAGAAGCACCACCAAAACGAGGTATGAGCATGAACGTCAAAGCCAAACTGATTCTCTCCGCCCTGGGCGTGTGCGCCCTGCCGCTGGCCCAGGCACAGGCCGGCGATTTCGAGGACTTCGGCCGCGTGACGCGCGTCCAGCCGCGCATCGAGCAGGTGCGTACGCCGCGCCAGGAATGCCGTACCGACTACGTGCAGGCCCAGGTGCCGCAACAGCGCAGCCAGGCGGGCACCGTCATCGGCGGCATCGCTGGCGCCCTGCTGGGCAGCCAGGTGGGTGGCGGCAACGGTCGCGTCGCGGCAGCCGCGGCCGGTGCGATCGCGGGCGGCATGGTCGGCGACAACGTCGACAACAACGGCCGCAACTACGGCCCGCAAGTGCAGGAACAGGCCGTGCAGCGCTGCCGCACCGTCGACTCCGTCCAGGAGCGCACGAACGGCTACGACGTGACCTACGATTACCGCGGCCACACCTACACGACGGTCATGAACCGCGACCCGGGCAACCGCGTGCGCCTGCGCGTGTCGGTCGAACCGGATCAATACCAGTAATACTTCCGGTGCGGGGGACGTCCCCCTTCTCCGCACCGTCGGCTTCCTCCGCAGCGTCTGCTGCCATCCGCAGCGCTTCTTGCGCTGCGGATTCCTTCCCGCCGATAATAGGATGCTTCTTTCGCTCATCCTATGCTCATCAAACGCAAATCCATCGAACAGGCCGAATCGTCGCGCCGTCCCGCCCGCAAGCCCAAGTTTGCGCCCGTCACCCTGTCCGAACAGGACGGTGTGCGCTACCTCCATTTCGGTACCGAATGGGTGCAAGGTGCCATGCGCATCCGCAAGCCGGACTGGCCTGAACTCGAGTACGCTCAGCAGATGATGGCCTGGATGCTGTTCATCGACGACCCGCACACCATCGTCCAGCTTGGCCTGGGCGCTGCGGCTTTGACCAAGTTCTCGTATCGCCAGTTCCCGCAGGCGCAGGTAACCGCGGTGGAACTGAATCCCTCCGTGATCGCGATCTGCAATTCGATGTTCAAACTGCCGCCGGAAGACGAACGCCTGCGCGTACGCGAGATGGACGCGCTGGACTTCGTGCTCGACGAGGCCAACCACGACACGATCGATGCCCTGCAGTGCGACCTGTACGACGCCACCGCGCGCGGCCCCGTGCTCGACACGCCCGAGTTCTACCGGGCCTGCGACGCCTGCCTGACGGACCGCGGCGTCATGACCGTCAACCTGTTCGGCGACCACCCCAGCTTCGCGAAGAACATCAAGGCCATGCGCTTCGCGTTCGCCCACGTGATCTGCCTGCCGGAGGTCCACGACGGCAACGTCGTCGCGCTGTGCTTCAAGAAGAAGCCGGATCTCGACAAGGACCGCCTCGCCGCACGCGCCGCGCAGATCGTGGCCGCGACGAAGCTGCCGGCCAAGTCCTGGGTCAGGGGCATCGCGGCGGCCGGCGCGAACTGACATGCAAAAACCAAAGGCCCTCGACCTGCAAGCCATCTTTTCGTGGCTGCTGGCCGACGGCATCGTCGAGAAATCGACCGTCAAGCCGCACTTCGCCCAGGCGCAAAGCCTCCTCAAAAATGCGGTCGGGTCGATGCACCCGCTGACGGCGGTCGCGCAGTGCAAGATCGTGTCGGCAAAGGCTCCCCATAAACTGCTCACGCTGGACGTGCTCAGCGAATGGTGCGCCGGCAAAGTCGGCCTGCCCTTCTTCCGCATCGATCCGCTCAAGATCGATTTCACCAAGGTCGCGGACGTGATGTCGGCCAGCTATGCGGCGCGTTTCAATATCCTGCCGGTGGAATTGGGAGCGGGCACGCTGGTCGTCGCGACGGCCGATCCGTTCCGCACCGAATGGCAGGACGAGATCGCGCGCCTCTCGCGCCGCCGCATCGAGCTCGTGATCGCGAATCCGCTCGACATCGCGCAATACATCTCGCAATTCTTCAGCCTCGCGAAATCCATCCGCGACGCGAACAAGTCCAGCGGCCAGGACCTCGCCCTGCGCAACAACTTCGAGCAGCTGGTCGAACTGGGCAAGACGAATAAACAGGTCGACGCGAACGACCAGCACATCGTCAACATCGTCGACTGGCTGTGGAGCTACGCGTTCGAACAGCGCGCGTCCGACATCCACCTGGAGCCGAAGCGCGACGCCGGCGCGATCCGCTTCCGCATCGACGGCGTGCTGCACCAGGTGTACCAGGTGCCGGCCGTCGTGATGATCGCCATGACGGCCCGCATCAAGCTGCTGGGCCGCATGGACGTGATCGAAAAACGCCGCCCGCAGGACGGCCGCATCAAGACGCGCACGAACGACGGCCAGGAAGTCGAGCTGCGCCTGTCGACGATGCCGACGGCGTTCGGCGAAAAACTCGTGATGCGCATCTTCGACCCGGAAGTCGTCGTCAAGACGCTGCCGGAACTGGGCTTCCCACCCGACGACGCGGCACGCTGGGATGCGCTGACGAAGCGTGCGCACGGCATCATCCTCGTCACCGGTCCCACCGGCTCCGGCAAGACGACGACGCTGTACACCACCCTGAAGGCGCTCGCCACTTGCGAAGTCAACGTGTGCACGGTCGAGGACCCGATCGAGATGGTCGAGCCGTCGTTCAACCAGATGCAGGTGCAGCCGGGCATCGACCTGTCGTTCGCCGACGGCGTGCGCGCGCTGATGCGGCAGGACCCGGACATCATCATGGTCGGCGAGATCCGCGACCTGGAGACGGCCGAGATGGCGATCCAGGCCGCGCTGACCGGCCACCTGGTGCTGTCGACCTTGCACACGAACGACGCGCCGTCCGCCGTCATGCGCTTGCTGGAACTGGGCGTGCCCTACTATCTGCTGGAAGCGACCTTGATCGGCATCATGGCCCAGCGCCTCGTGCGCACGCTATGCCCGCACTGCAAGGCCGCGGACGGCGAACTGTCGGACGACGTCTGGCAGGCCCTGGGTGGCACCTGGAACCTGCCGAAGCCGACGACCGTGTACCGGCCGATCGGCTGCCCGGAATGCCGTCAGACGGGATACCGCGGCCGCACCGGCCTGTACGAACTCGTCACCGTGACGGAAAATTTCTCGCAATTGCTGCAGGAAAAGACGGACCTGGCCGCGCTGCGCCAGCAAAGCGTGGCCGACGGCATGAAACCGCTGCGCATCGCCGGAGCCTACAAAGTGGCCGAGGGCGTGACGACGGCGGAGGAAGTGCTGAAGTCCACCGTGGCGCACTGATTTACGTTACCTCTGGCGTAAATCAAAACGGCCCGCTATAATGCGTGCCTTCTTCGGGTCGTTAGCTCAGTTGGTAGAGCAGCGGACTTTTAATCCGTTGGTCGCTGGTTCGAGCCCAGCACGGCCTACCACGAATTTGCGGTATCAAATCAAGGCGTTACGAGTAATCGTGACGCCTTTTTTTGTGTCTGCAGCAGTCCGCTCTTCTACCTACTGTGCCGTACTTGTGACGCGCAGCAGTCCGTCTACTACCGCCGCGTGCCGCGCCATGTGTGCCGGCGCCAAGTGCGCGTACCGCCGCACCATTGCGGCTGACTTCCAGCCGCCCATCTCCTGCACGTCGTACGACGGCGTGCCGTTTTGGATCAGCCAACTGGCCCAGGTGTGCCGTAGGTCATGCCAGCGGAAGTCCGTTATGGTGGCCCGCTTCAGCGCATTGCGCCAGGCCTTCGTGTTCACGTACCTGATCGGCTGCCCCTGCTGGCAACCAAAGGAAAAATGTAGAACCCGCTCGTCAGCTCGCCTTGAGATCAATCAAGCTGAGCAAAATCAGCATGCGTGGCGAAAGTTCGCTGCAATGTCGCTGCCCATCGGGACAACAGCTCAGTTCCTTATTACTTAAAATCAAGGTCTCCCGAAAAGCGGTTGGTTACCTTAGCCGATGGAAATCTGATACCTGATAACCCATCGGAGGTAACACATGGGCGAAAGCCAAGCGATCGCGGCGGGAGCTGCGCTGTCGGCGTTCAGCCACGATGCGCAGCACGTCCGCCTGATGCGCCTGGAATTCCCCTACAACGACGGTCCGGATCGCATTCTCCTGCCGAACCGGCTCAAGGCGCACGAGGAAGTCTCGCGGTGCTTCCGCTTCGAGGTCGAACTCCTGTCGGACGACGCGCAGATTCCGCTGAAGGCGATGATGGCCAGGATGGTCACGATCTCGCTCGTGCGCAAAGACGGCTCGCTGCGCTACTTCAACGGCTATGTCACTGAATTCCGTTTCCTTCGCACCGACGGCGGCTTCGCGTTCTACCACATGGTCCTCGAGCCATGGCTGGCATTCGCCAAGCTGCGCAAGGACAACCGGTCGTTCCACAGCAAGAGCGTCATCGAATTGACCGAGCTGATCCTTGCCCACTACCGCCAGGCCGACTGGAATCCGGTCATCGTCGCTGAGTACCCGCGCATGACCTGCGCGAACCAGTACGACGAGACCGACTACAACCACCTCCACCGCCGCTGGGAAGAGCTCGGACTGCACTACTGGTACGAGCACCGGGCGGATGGGCACACGCTCTGGCTCAGCGACAGGAGCACGCTCGCCCAGCCCATCGACCCGACCGGGGTCGACGATTCTGGCGAAATTCCGTTCCGCGACAAAGCGGGCTCGCTCGAAGAGGACGGCATCCGCGAATGGAGTCCCGTGCGTCGCCTCGGATCAGGCCAGACGACCCTGGCCAGCTTCGACTACAAGAACCCTGTCGCGCAACGCTCGACCGCCGAGTCCCTGAACAACCAGGGCGACGTCTTCCCCTACGAAATCTACGAAGACACGGGCTCCTACGGTTTCCGCACCCATGACGAGGGCGAACAGCTCGCGCAGCAGCGCATGGGCGAGCGCGACGCGAACACGCAAACCTTCGAAGCCCGCGGCAACGATCGTACCGCCCAGCCGGGCCGGTGCTTCAAGCTTGCCGACCACTTCAGCGCCGAGCTGCGCGTTCCCAAGCGCGGCGAGCCGGCCCAGCCCAGCATCCGTGATCGCGACTACCTGATCCTCTCCGTCGACCACGAAGCCAGCAACAATTACCAGGCCGGGCCGGGCGCACCATCGAACTACGAGAACACGTTTCACTGCGTGCGCAAGGCTATCCGGTGGCGCCCGGGTCGTCACTACAACAGCCAGCCCTGCACTTATCACGGCATCCAGACCGCCATCGTGGTCGGGCCGGCTGGCGCCGAGATCCATTCCGACGGCTGTGGGCGGGTCAAGGTCCAGTTCCACTGGGACCGGCTCGGCAAATACGACGAGAACAGCTCGCCCTGGCTGCGCGTAATGTCGCCGGGCGCCGGTGTCGAGTTCGGGCATATTCGCCTGCCGCGGGTCGGCGAAGAAGTGGGCGTGGTCTTCGTCAACGGGAACATCGACCATCCGCTGATTCTCGGTGTGCTGTACAACTACACGCACATGCCGCCGTGGCAGCTGCCGGAGCAGCAGGCCCTGAGCGGTCTACGCAGCCGCGAACTGCAGTCGGGTGAAGGCAGCGGGCGCGGCAATCACCTGGTGCTGGACGATACCCCGGGCAAGATCCAGGCGCAGCTGAAGAGCGATCATCAGTGCAGCCAGCTGTCGCTTGGACATATTACGCGCATCGAAGACACTAGCGGGCGCAAGGATGCGCGTGGCGAAGGCTGGGAAATCGCGACCAATGCCTGGGGCGTGGCGCGTGCTGGCCAAGGCATGCTTATAACGACGGAAACACGGCCGAACGCCGCATCCCATATCAAGGATATGGGCGAAACGATTAAGCGGCTATCGACCGCAGCGGACTTACAGGAACAACTGGTCGGGTTAGCACAGCACTACGGCGCGCAGGAGAAGCAAGAACTTCAGCAAGAGGATACGGTTAAGGACCTTAAATCCCAGAGCCAAGGCATCCAGGGATGCGGCACAGGAAAGTTCAAAGAGTTGGCCGAACCACATCTGGTCGTCGCCAGTCCGGCAGGTATCGAACTGAGCTCTGCACAGTCCACTCACATCGCCAGCAGCCGTCATACGGCCATTACCAGTGGCAAAAGTTTATCGATTGCTAGCACTGAAGGACTGTTCGCAAGCATCGGCAAGACCTTCCGGCTGTTCGTGCACAAGGCTGGGATGAAGCTGATCGCCGCCGGCGGCAAGGTGTCCGTGCAGGCGCAAGAGGACGACGTGGAGATCATGGCCAACAAGGTGCTTGCGCTCTTGAGCGAGTCGGACTGGGTGACGATCAGGGGCAAGAAAGGGGTGAGGCTGCAGGGCGCTAATCATATGCTCGAAATTAGCGATCAAACGCAGTTCTTCACTTCATCGCCTGTTCTTTTCCACGGCAATCTTGAGACCTTGCCTTCGAAAAGTGTCGCTGTTGAGCCTAACTGTCGAGTCCCGTTTGATCGTAGACGCGTTTGATGAATAGTTCCGGCCGCTTCTTCTGCCATTCCTTGAGTGCCAGGACGGGCGTTTTGGCGTCAAGTGCGCGCTGCGGAATGTGGTGGTTGTACAGCTTCAAATAGTTCAGCAAGGTCGTCTCCAGGTCCGCCTTGCTGTCGAAACGCGTTTGCTGCAGCAGTTC
>NZ_LMEW01000034.1 GCF_001426525.1 Massilia sp. Root133 | reverse complement strand
TTGGCCGACTACATCCACTATTACAATCACGACCGAATCAAGCTCAAACTAAAAGGCCTGAGCCCTGTTCAGTACAGGGCCCAGGCCTTGGCTGCCTAGGGAACTAAACCGTCCAACTTTATGGGGTCAGTTCAGTCGGGAGCCTTTCTTTTGTGTCAACCCGCGCCTCAGACGGCGACGGTATCCGCCACGTCGCGGAACTCGCTGATCTGGTCGAAGTTCATGTAGCGGTAGATCTGGTCGGCGTTCTCGGTGAGCACGCCGGTGTGCGCCATGTACTCTTCGCGGGTCGGGATCTTGCCCAGCGTGGAGCAGACCGCGGCCAGTTCGGCCGAACCCAGGTACACGCGGGTGTCGATGCCGAGGCGGTTCGGGAAGTTACGCGTCGACGTCGACATCACGGTCGCACCCTTGCGGATCTGCGCCTGGTTACCCATGCACAGCGAGCAGCCCGGCATTTCCATGCGCGCGCCGGTGCGGCCCAGCGTGCCGTAGTGGCCTTCGGCCGTCAGCACCTGCTGGTCCATCTTGGTCGGTGGGGCGACCCACAGGCGGACCGGGATGTCGGTCTTGCCTTCCAGGAGTTTCGAAGCGGCGCGGAAGTGGCCGATGTTGGTCATGCACGAGCCGACGAACACGTCGTCGATCTTGTCGCCGGCGACGTCGGACAGCGTCTTGACGTCGTCCGGATCGTTCGGGCAGGCGACGATCGGTTCATGGATGTCGGCCAGGTCGATCTCGATGACGGCGGCGTACTCGGCATCCGCGTCCGGTGCCAGCAGGTCCGGCTTCGCGAGCCACGCTTCCATGGCCTTGATGCGGCGTTCCAGCGTGCGGCGGTCCAGGTAGCCGTTCGCGATCATCCACTTCATCAGCGTGATGTTCGAGTTCATGTACTCGATGATCGGTGCCTTGTCCAGGTGGACCGTGCAGCCGGCGGCCGAGCGCTCGGCCGACGCGTCGGACAGTTCGAACGCCTGTTCGACCTTCAGGTTCGGCAGGCCTTCGATTTCCAGGATGCGGCCGGAGAAGATGTTCTTCTTGCCCTTCTTGTCGACGGTCAGGAGGCCTTGCTGGATCGCGTACAGCGGGATCGCGTTGACGAGGTCGCGCAGCGTGACGCCCGGCTTCATCTCGCCCTTGAAGCGGACCAGCACCGATTCCGGCATGTCCAGCGGCATGACGCCGGTGGCGGCGGCAAAGGCGACCAGGCCCGAGCCGGCCGGGAACGAGATACCGATCGGGAAGCGGGTGTGCGAGTCGCCGCCGGTGCCGACGGTGTCCGGCAGCAGCAGGCGGTTCAGCCACGAGTGGATCACGCCGTCGCCCGGACGCAGTGCCACGCCGCCGCGGTTCTCGATGAAGGTCGGCAGTTCCTTGTGCATCTTGACGTCGACCAGCTTCGGATACGCGGCCGTGTGGCAGAACGACTGCATCACGAGGTCGGCCGAGAAGCCCAGGCAGGCCAGGTCCTTCAGCTCGTCGCGGGTCATCGGGCCGGTGGTATCCTGGGAGCCGACGGTGGTCATCTTCGGTTCGCAGTACGTGCCCGGGCGGATGCCCTGGCCTTCCGGCAGGCCGCACGCGCGGCCGACCATCTTCTGGGCCAGCGAGAAGCCGCGGCCCGAATCTTCCGGGTTCTGCGGCAGGCGGAACAGCGTCGACGGCGCGAGGCCCAGCGCTTCACGGGCCTTGGAGGTCAGGCCGCGGCCGATGATCAGCGGAATACGGCCGCCGGCGCGCACTTCGTCGAACAGCACGTCGGATTTCACTTTGAATTCGGCGATCGTTTCGCCGTTCTTCAGGGCCTTGCCGTCGTACGGACGCAGTTCGATGACGTCGCCCATTTCCATGTTCGACACGTCGACTTCGATCGGCAGGGCGCCGGCGTCTTCCATCGTGTTGTAGAAGATCGGGGCGATCTTGGTGCCGAGGCACACGCCGCCGAAGCGCTTGTTCGGGATGAACGGGATGTCTTCGCCGGTGAACCACAGCACCGAGTTGGTGGCGGATTTACGCGAGGAGCCCGTGCCGACCACGTCGCCGACGTAGGCGACCAGGTGGCCCTTGGCCTTCAGTGCCTCGATCTGCTTGATCGGGCCGATCTTGCCCGGCTCTTCCGGGTTGATGCCCGGACGCGGGTTCTTCAGCATGGCCAGCGCGTGCAGCGGGATGTCGGGACGGGTGGTCGCGTCCGGGGCGGGCGACAGGTCGTCGGTGTTGGTCTCGCCGGACACCTTGAAGACGGTGAGGGTCATGCTTTCCGGGACGGCCGGACGCGACGTGAACCATTCGGCGTCGGCCCACGACTGGATCACTTCCTTGGCGTTGGCGCTGCCCTGGTCGGCCAGTTCCTTGACGTCGTGGAAGTAGTCGAACATCAGCAGGGTCTTTTTCAGGCCTTCGGCGGCGACCTTGCCGACGAAGGCGTCGTCCAGCAGGTCGATCATCGGCTTGATGTTGAAGCCGCCGAGCATCGTGCCCAGCAGGCGCGTCGCCAGTTCGCGCGAGATCAGCGGGCTGGTGTCTTCGCCGCGGGCGATCTTGTTCAGGAACGCGGCCTTGACCTTGGCCGCGTCGTCCACGCCCGCCGGGACGCGGTTCGTGATCAGGTCGACCAGGAAGTCTTCTTCGCCAGCCGGCGGATTCTTCAGGAGTTCGACCAGGTCCGTGGTCTGGGCTGCGGACAGGGGCAGCGGGGGCACGCCGAGGGCGGCGCGTTCGGCGACATGGGTGCGGTATGCGGCTAACATGGGAAGCTCTTTCAGTCGTTTTGAAAAGCAGGACAGCGGTTGCTGGCCCGGTACTGCCGATATTGTATCTCAAGTCTTCTATAAGACATAAGACGCAACTCGGTTAACTGTGAAAGCTGCCCGAAAGTGTGGCGCCGGCCCCTCAGGTGAGGGGCGTATCGACCTTCTTCAGCGTGCGCAGCACGAAGCTGGACTTGCTGTGGCGGATGCCCGGGATGTTGTAGATGCGCTCGCGCAGCAGCCGTTCGTAGTCGCGCGTGTCCTTCACGGCGATGCGGATGAAGTAGTCGTAGTCGCCCGAGATCAGCGCGGCCTCCAGCACTTCCGGGATCGATTCGAGCGCCTGGCCGAATTTGTACAGCGTCTCCTCGCTGTGGCTGTCCAGCGTCACCTGGACGATCACGGTGTCGTGGTAGCCGAGGCTCGCCAGGTCGACTTTCACCGTGTACGCCTCCAGCAGGCCGCTGTCCGTCATCCGCTTGATGCGGTTCCAGCACGACGTCGTCGACAGGTTCACGGCGCCGCTGATCTCCTGCAGCGGCGTGCGCGAGTCCTTCAGGAGGATAGCCAGGATCTGCAGATCGGCTGCATCGTAAATTTTTCTCTGGTCGTCCATAATTGGTGAAAATTTTTCAGGAAGTTGCCAGATTATAGCGAAAACCGTGAAGCACTTTCGGCGATAAGGTCGATAAAATTCAGGGATGAAAACACTTACTCCCTTGACCGCCGCGCGCGTGCTGGTCGACACGCTGGTGGACTGCGGCGTCGACACCGTGTTCGGCTATCCCGGCGGCGCGGTGCTGCCGCTGTACGATGCGCTCGCCCTCGACCGGCGCATCCGCCACATCCTCGTCCGCCACGAACAGGCGGCCGTCCACGCGGCGCAGGGGTATGCGCGTTCGACCGGCCGGCTCGGCGTCGTGTTCGTGACGTCCGGCCCCGGTGTCGCGAACACGACGTCCGGCCTGCTCGACGCGCTGAGCGATTCGATTCCCGTGCTGTGCGTCAGCGGCCAGGTCGCGACCGGTGCGATCGGCACCAACGCGTTCCAGGAGTGCGACGCGCTCGGCATCACGAGCACGGTCACGAAATGGAATACGCAGGTGCGCGACGCCGAGGCCGTCGCGGCCACGATCCGCACCGCCGTCGCGACGGCGCTGGGCGGGCGGCCGGGGCCCGTGCTGGTCGACGTGCCGAAGGATATCCAGGCGAGCGCCGTGGCGGCGGCGCGGTCCGGTTCGTCCGCCGACGCTGTCCCGTCAAGCGTGCCGCAAGCCGCGCTCGAGCAGGCCGCGCACCTGATCCGGCACGCGCGCCGGCCCGTGTTCTACGGCGGCGGCGGCCTGGTCAACGCGGGCGACGCCGCCTGCGCCGCATTCGGCCGGCTCGTGCGCTGGAAGGATGCGCCGTGCACGCTGACGTTGATGGGGCTGGGCGCGTTTCCCGCGTCGGACCCGCGCTGGCTCGGCATGCTGGGCATGCACGGCACGCTGGAAGCGAACCTCGCGATGCACGAGGCGGATCTCGTCGTATGCGTGGGTGCGCGCTTCGACGACCGCGTCACGGGCAAGCTGGCGCATTTCTGTCCGGACGCGCGCATCGTCCACGTCGACGTCGATCCCGCGTCGATCGGCAAGGTCGTGCGCACGGACGTCGGCCTGGTGGGCGATTGCGCCGCCATTCTCGATGGACTGCTCGGGATGCTGGACGCTGTCGATCCCGCGCCCGTCGCGGCGTGGTGGGACAGGATCGCGTCATGGCGCGCCGCGCGCTGCCTCGACGTGCCGGCGTCCAGCGCGGGCATCCTGCCGCAACGGCTGATGCGCACGCTGGCGGATTACGTGGCGCGGCGCGGCGCGATCGTGTCGACCGACGTGGGCCAGCACCAGATGTGGGCCGCGCAGTATCTCGGGTTCGAGCGTCCGCGGCGCTGGCTCACGTCGGGCGGCGCGGGCACGATGGGCTATGGCCTGCCGGCGGCGATCGGCGCCCAGATCGCGCATCCGGAGGACCTCGTCGTGTGCATCTCGGGTGACGCGTCCGTGCTGATGAACATCCAGGAACTGGCGACGGCGGTGCAGCACCGGTGTCCCGTGAAGCTGGTCCTGTCGAACAACGGCTGCATGGGCATGGTACGGCAGTGGCAGGAGCTGCATTACGAAGGGCGCTACAGCCACAGTTATTCGGAAGCGCTGCCGGACTTCGTGGCGCTGGCGCGCGCCTTCGGCTGGCAGGCGCGCCGCGTCGAGGATCCCGCCCAACTCGATGGCGCGGTGGCGGCGTGCATGGATGCGGAGGGACCATACCTGCTCGACGTGCGCGTCGAGCAGGCCGAGAACTGCTTTCCGATGATCCCCGCGGGGCGGGGGCATCACGAGATCCTGCTGGCGAAGGACCGCTGGTACGAGGCCTAGAGAGGGCGCAGCCACAGCGCCTGGCCGCCGGAAGCGGGCAGGTCGAGCTGCAGCACGGTGGCCGCGTCCACCGTGCGCGTGTGGATGCCGACTTTCGTGCGCGTCGGCGCGGCCGGGTCGTCCGCGTAGATCGTCGCTTCGTAGCGCTTGCCTTTCGGGAGGAAGTCGAAGCGCAGCGGGATGCGGCGCGCGTCGTTGTTCGTGATGCTGCCGACGAACCACTCGTCGCCCTTGCGCCGCGCGATCGTCACGTCGCGGCCCGGCGCGCCGTCCAGCACGCGCGTCTCGTCCCACGTGGTCGGGATGCGGTCCCAGAACGCCAGCTCCGGCTCGTCGTGCGAGCGGTCCGGCGTGTCGTACCAGTACAGCGTCTGCAGCGGGCTGTAATAGACGACGGCCAGCGCCAGCTGGTGCGCGTGCGTCGTGCGGATGCGCGGGTCGTAGTAGCAGATCGTGTAGTCGGCCGCGCCGGCGAGGTAGCGCACGAACGGCAGCACGGTGTTGTGCGTGGCGTCCGGCATTTCCTCGTTGCCGCGGATGCCTTCCGCCGTCAGGAGGTTGGGCCAGGTGCGCTGCTCGCCGGTGGGGCGCCAGTCGTCGTGGATGTTGACCATGATGTTGGCGGCGGCCGCCTGCTGGATCGTCTTCTCGAGCCACGTCGTCCAGCGATGCGAACCGACCTGCACGAAGCCGAACTTGACGCCCGCGACGCCCCAGTCGCGGTAGGTCTGGAACAGCGTGTCGCCCTGCGCCATCAGGCCCTGCTGGTTCACGTACAGCCACACGCCGATGCCCTTGGCCTTCGCGTAGGCGATGATGCCCGGGAGGTCGAAATCGGGAATCGCCACCTTCGTCGCGTCCGCGTCGAACGAGAACGCGTTGCCGTACCACTTGAAGTCGAACAGGACGTATTGCAGCTTGTGGCGCGCGGCGAAGTCGATGTTGGCCTTTGCGTCCTTCGTCGTCAGCGACATCACGCGCATGATCTTGCCCGGCTTGATCCACGACGTGTCGGCGATGCGCGACGGGGCGTTGAGGTTCAGGATGAAGTCGTTGTTCTCGATCAGCTGGCCGGGACGGCGCGCGATCATGATGCCGCGCCAGGGCGTGGCGAACGGCGAGACCAGGTCGGCCGGGTCGTGCATGGCCGTCACGATGGTGTCCGGCTTGTCGGGGCTCAGCTTGAACTTGGTGCGCGCGTAATCGACCATCTGGCCTTCGAGCAGGGCGACGGACAGGCCGTTCGGCAGCTGCAGCGTGAGCGGGCGCTCGGCCTGGTCCGGCCAGTCGCGCAGCGGCATCAGCTGGTACGGGCCCTGGGCCCAGCCGTGGAACCACGCCCGCGTGCCGGCGGGCAGCGCGAATTCCGTGTCCTCGCCGATGATGCGGTAGTACGTGCCTTTTTCGTTCTCGGGGAACGCGAAGCGCAGCGCCACGCCCGCGTCGTAAGCACGCACTTCGACGGACAGTTTATAGGTCGGATTGTCGTCCTTGACCAGGTCGACGGTGAGGGCTTCGTAATGGTCGCGGACGTGCGTGCGCTCGCCGGTGACGGGCGTCCACGTGCTGTCGTGGCGCGCGCGGTGCACGCCCGTCACGCGCAGGTTCTCGAACCAGCGCGCGTGATGGTCGACGGGCAGGGCCATCGCGTTCTCGGACAGGTGGTTGTCGAGGCGCAGTTCCAGCAGCGAGTCGCGGATGACGGTCTCGCCGTCGTAGCGCACGTTGTAGGACAGCGCGCGCTTGCCGGCCGCGTCCAGCTTCTGTGCCAGTTCGAGCACGATGTGGCCGTCCGGCGAAGCGACGCGTTCGATCATGTCCGCGGCGGCGGCGTGCACGGTCGCGGCGCACAGCCACACGGCGGCGAAAAATTGGCGCATGAGGTCTCCCATATTTGTTATCGATCACATGGTAGCAGATATCCGCTGCCGGATGCAATCGGTGCTTAATCGCTCTGCAGGCTGGGGAAGGCGTCGCTGACATCGCCGCGGGCGCGGGCGGCGCGTTCGTCGGCGAGGTCGCGCTCGAGGGTGGCGACGCAGGACGCCAGGTCCGCCTCCTTGCCGGCGACGGCGACCGTCCGCGCGGCGGCGCCGTCGATGCGCATCCACAGCGTGCGCTGGCGCAGGAACGTCCGCAACACGTCCATCATGGCCGGGGCGGGGATCTGCGCGGACGCACGGTCAGCCTTGTCCGGGTGTAGCGCGACGCTGAGTGCCGTCTGCGCGCCCGCGCCGATTTCCAGCAGGTGGGGGCGGGCCGGCGGGTCGTCCTCGCGCAGCCTGACCTTGCCGACCAGTTCGAGCTTTCTGGGGTCGACGCCCACGCCAAGGGTCAGGCGCAGGAATTGCCGGATGTCGCCCCCAACCGGCATCGTCGCGAGCGTGCACTGTACGATACCGTGGTCGCCGGCGTCCATCCAGAACGCCAGCTGCTCTTGCGCCGGTGCCGGCTGGGCGAAGCAGGACGTCGCGCTGAATACCGCAAGCAGGGCAAGCACCGGTCTCATTGTCTTCCTTTCATCGGTCGCGGCGGCCAGTGTAATAAAAAGTCCGAGACAAAAGGTGGGGATATCGATAACATTGCACAACCACTCATGGAGACGAACGTATGAAGCACAAGATGAAGCTCTTCCTGGCGGCGGCAGCGCTGCTGGGCGCGGCGACGGCGACGGCGGCACAGGCGGACGGCGTGTTCCGCCCCGGCGCGCTTTGGCCGGATGACAAGGGCGTGCACATCAACGCGCACGGCGGCGGGATCCTGGAACACGACGGCGTGTATTACTGGTTCGGCGAGCACAAGGTGTCCGGCACGGCGGGCAACGTCGCCCAGGTCGGCGTGCACGTGTACAGCTCGCGCAACCTGACCGACTGGAAGGACGAGGGCATCGCGCTCGCGGTCAGCAACGACCCGGCCAGCGACATCGTCAAGGGCGCGATCATCGAGCGGCCGAAGGTGATCCGCAATCCGCAGACAGGGAAGTTCGTGATGTGGTTCCACCTGGAGCTGAAGGGCAAGCGCTACGACGCGGCGCGCTCGGGCGTGGCCGTCGCCGACAAGGTGACGGGGCCGTACGTTTACCAGGGCTCGTTCCGGCCGGACGCGGGCGCGTGGCCGGTCGATGTCAAGCCCGAGGACAAGGATCCCGCCATCTCCTTCCTCGCGCGCGACCACGCGGGCGGGCAGATGGCGCGCGACATGACCCTGTTCGTGGACGACGACGGCAAGGCCTGGCAGTTCTACGCGTCGGAGGAAAATCACACGATGCACGTATCGCGCCTGACGGACGACTACCTGCGTTCGGCGGGGCAGTATGCGCGCGTGAAGCAGAACGGCGACGACGAGGCGCCGGCCGTCTTCAAGCACGGCGGCAAATACTACCTCGTGACGTCGGGCCTGACGGGCTGGGCGCCGAACGCGGCAAAGTCGTACGTGGCGGACGCTATATCGGGCCCGTGGCGGGCGCTCGGCAACCCCGTGCGCGGCACGCCGGACCAGCAGAAGATAACGTTCGGCGGCCAGTCGACCTATGCGCTGACGCTCCGGCGCAACGGCTGCACGCGGCATATCCTGATGCTGGACGTCTGGCGCAAGGAGGATGCGATCGACGGGCGCTACGTGTGGCTGCCCATCGAGTGGGAGGGCGGCAAGCCGGTCGTGCGGTGGCGCGACCAGTGGACGCTGGCGGACATGGACAAGCTGCCCTGCGACGGGCCGGGGGACTAAATACGTCGACCAAAAACCGGACTTGCCGGGAGAGCAATACGGGCCGTGCGCTGAGCCGTTACGAACGGTCGGGTTCGGCCAGGAGCGGACCTTAGACTAAGTTGCGTCGAAAGATCGCTATCATATTGTGCATGGTCTGCGTGTTCAACAACATGCCCGACAAGCATCTGGATGAATTGAAGGCCTTGGCCAACCGCTTACCAGATGGATGGTCTTTCTCAAAGCTACCGTAATAACGTTGAAAGTGCTTGCAACGACTGACTTTGAAAGCGCTTACAACGATCGCTTTCGACAGAAGCAGACGTCGCAGTCATAGGAGTACTGGATGGGATTCTTTGACAAAACGAAGCAGCCGGATGGGTCTTCTAGTTATCCAAGAAAATTGAGTCCGGACTTCGCTGGAGCACTACGGACGTTCAGCTTCTGGATTGCAAATGGCACCGTCGGTCACCCTTTACTCGAGGGAATCGACTACCGCCGAGAGATGCTCGCGTCGCCAAGCTTGATGGAACAGGCCTATGCGATCTTTGCGAACGTCATCGAGCTCTCCGGGGACGGGATGCCAACCAACGCAAAATACGCTGAGTATCGAGCTGCGCAATACATCCGAAGCTACTGCGATCCGACATACACGGTCAGTCCGCCGTTCGAAGGTTGGGAAGTCGAACTTCTCGCCCCACCGCCGCGCGAAGACAGCAAGCCTTGGCCATCAGGCCTCTAGCGTTAAGACCGTCCGCTTTCGGTCAGAAGCGGACGTCCGCAATCCCGCCTAGAGAATACTGACTTAAAGACCTATGATGAAGATATTATCTGTCATATGCGCTTTGGCTTAACGTTGGCCCTCTGGCTGAAATTTGGAACCGATCCGCCGCGGCGATATCGATACTGCGAGCATCTCGCTGGCGAACAGAGCGGAGGCGACAGTCCACTTTGGTCCAGGTTGTGTAAGAACGAAATTTCTGCCTGTTTTCAGGTGGTTCTTTACCTGAAAGAAGCGGAATCTAAGTGAAGCCCGAACTGGAGATATCGATGACCATAAAAGTCTACCGCTTCGCGCAGTACCCAGTCGGCAATGACGTGACGTTGTCGCATGGCTACGCAACGATGGAATTCATCATCCTCAACAAACTGACTGCAGTGCCGGACAGCGAGATGGATGTAGACCCGGCGCACGTCGACCAGGAAGGGCGTTACCTGGGACTGAACAGCATCAATCCCACCTAGTCCGCCTGGCAAACCCAATATTTCAGTTGAAGCAACATTCGCCGTGCCCGGCCCTTTACGGACTTCCGCAATCGGCCAGAAGCGGACCGTCAGACTTCAAGAAGCAACAGCATTGCAAACAGTTATGGACCAGTTCGACACCGTCAAAATGGCTAGCGGTGGACTAGCACTTGTTCTTGAGCCGTCGTCAACATGGGGTGAGTTTCCAGCTCATGTCGAGAAGTGGAAACGACGCTTGGGCGCAACGTCCCTGTCGAAAGCGGTTATCACATTCGATGAATGCATAGCAGAGGTCGCTGTAGCTGATGGCGAATTCTGGATCACCTATGATGATTTTCAGAGCAGCATTCAGCTCGAACCCAAGAAACCACGCTACAACAATATCGTGTCGCAATTACAAGCTGAACTTCGGCGTAGGCGGCGATGACGCGAAGCGTTCTTGAGCTGGATATCGCAGAGTGTCCGCTTGGGGACGGCCGGCGCTCGTCGCATGCACGTCGTAAAAAATCTGAAGCAATCATGTCGATCCTGCTGCTCCTCGTACGTCGTGCAGAGACAACATCATTTCTAATGAGCGCAGGAGATTCAAATGGCTTCGTCGGTACTATTCATGTCAATGTCGCTCGACGGATATATTGCCGGTCCGAACGACGAAGTCGGCAATCCTGGAGGCGATGCCTTCGATCGGCTGCATGAGTGGTATGGGGACTTTTCCCGGCCGTCTGGAGCCGTCGGAGAATTGTGGGACGAGTGGAATACGCCTGGTTCGATATTGGCGGGTCGGCGGACCGTGGAGCAAATCGATCACTGGGGCGGAGACAATCACGGTGTCCCGATCTTCGTACCCAGCCACCGGCCGGCCGGCCCATCCGTCGCAAACTATCCGTTGGTGACGTATGTGCGCGACGGCATCGGGAACGCGATGGCTCGGGCGAAGGCCGCCGCCGGCAACCTGAACGTGCTGGTGCTCGGCGCGTACACGGCACAACGGGCACTTGAGGCCGGTGTGCTGGACGAGTTGCAGATCCATCAGATACCAGTGCTCTTCGGTGGCGGCCGTCGGCTGTTCGAGGTGTTGCCTTCACGGATCGAGCTGGAGATCGTCCGGGTGATCGACACACCGGATGCCACGCACATCCGCTATCGCGTTCGTCGCTGATGGCGGTACGTCGAAAGGTATTGTTAGAGCGACCAAGCGAACGGAGACACGATGGGACTTTTGACCTTCAGTATCAACCTGACCCTCGACGGCTGCGTCGACCACCGGGATGGCATCGCCGACGACGAGACGCATGCCTTTTTCACCGACCTCATGGACGAGGCCGGGGCGATGCTGTGGGGCCGCGTTACCTACGAAATGATGGAGGCCTACTGGCCGGCGGTCGCGCGCGGCGCCGTCGACGCGCCGCCGGCGCTGCGCGCATGGGCGGACAAGCTGGAGGTCAAACCGAAGTACGTGGTGTCCTCGACCCGGTCCGACTTCCCCTGGACGAACAGCCACCATGTCACGGCCGACCTGCGTTCGAGCGTGCAGCAGCTCAAGGACGCGACCCCGAACGGCGTGCTCCTCGGCAGCGGCAAGCTCGCCGCCGCGCTCGAACGGCTGGACCTGATCGACGCGTACCGCTTCCTCGTCCATCCCAGGATCGCCGGGCACGGTCCGACGCTGTACGACAGCGGACTGCCGGCCACGCGCCGGCTCGAACTGCTCTCCGCGACGCCGCTGCGCAATGGCGCGGTCGCCATGCACTACCGGCGCGCGGGCTGACCCGGCGTCATTCGATGCTCCACTTGTACTGCACGATGGACACCTTTTCCACCGGCGCGCCGGCCGACGTGCCCGGCGTGAAGCTGCAGCGGGACAGGGCCGCCAGCGCGGCCTGGTCCAGTGCGGGGTAGCCCGACGACATGCCGATCTCCGCCTTCCTGATGGCCCCGTCGGCGCCGATCAGGAAGTTCAGCTTGACCAGGCCCGTGTGCTTCGCCCGCACCTCGTCCGGCGGATACGCTGGCCTCGGGCACGTCCTGAAATCGATCATGGCGGGCAGCTCGGCCGGATTCAGCGATGCCGACGGCAGCGCGCTGCCGGTCTGGCCGGCATCGTAGCCAACCGGACGCAAGCGCAAGGTCACGTCCCGCTCGCGGTCGTCGTGCGCCCTGGTGACCGCAAACCGGCGTGACTGCTTGACCTGCGCCACGAACTCGCGCTCGGTCATCGGCTTGCCATGCTCATCCACGTAGTTGAAGTTGTCCACGGGGCCGACGCCCTTGTGGGCGAGCGCGTCGGCCAGGGCAGGGGGAACGGCTGCCGGTTGCGTTGCGCAGCCGGCAAGCGCGGCAAATCCGAGAACGGCTAGTCGCTTCTTGAAGTCGGTATTCATGATCGGGCGGAAAGTTGTCGGACAACTAGTGTATTTGCAAAGTTGCTGAGATTGCAAGCAGCGATCCTTACCGCATGACGCAACAATCCGTCCGAAAAAAGTCAGCTGAAATTTACGATTCAATGGGAGTATCGTCCGACTCGCTGGACCAGCGCGAGTCGGCAGTACTGTCGCCCCCAGACTCCCGAAGCCGTTCCTACCGCTCGTTCCGCCCCTCCGCCTTCGCCGCATCCTCCGCCGCCTTCAGCGACGCATGCGCGACGGGCAGGTGCCAGTCCAGCTTGATGGCCGCCAGGCGCAGGCCGAAGCACAGCGCGGCGCCGGCGCAGGCGCTCACGGTGCCCGGCACGCCCAGCGCGTCGCCCGTCACCATTACGGCCGCGCCGGCCAGGGCGGCGACGGCGTAGATGTCCGAGCGCAGCACGGCCGGGATCTCGGACAGCAGCACGTCGCGCGCGACGCCCCCGCCGACGCCCGTCAGCATGCCGAGCAGCGCGGCCATCACGGGGTCAAGCCCGAACACGAGGGCTTTCTGGGCGCCGGCCACGCAGAACAGGGCGAGGCCGGCGGCGTCGAAGATCAGCACGGGGCTCTGCAGGCGCTTGATGCGCGGATACCAGAAGAAGATCAGCACGCCCGCGAGCAGCGACACGGCCAGGTAGCGCCAGTCGCGGATCGCGGACGGCGGCGTCGCGCCGATGAGGACGTCGCGCGCGATGCCGCCCGAGTTGGCGGCGACGAACGACAGCACCAGCACGCCGAACAGGTCGAGCCGGCGGCGCACGCCGGCCACGGCGCCGCTCAGGGCGAACACGAACGTGCCCAGCAGGTCCAAGGTGAGCACGAGGGTCTTGATGGCGGCGCTGACGTCGAGCGATACGGGAGAAAACACGAAAACCTCGTCAAGGACGGCGAAAACCCGCCATTATGCCGCTGAAAGGTAATTGAAGGGTTGCGTCGATATAGTGGGCTCCATTCACCAGGCTGATCGTCCGTATCAACGGATCCGATATCTGGCCTGGACAAGAAAGAGGAGCACACATGAACACGACAACCTACACTCCGGCGAACGCAGAACAGCAGGCGGCCGGCACGTCCATTCCACGGATCGTCCGCACCATCGCGCGCACCCGCATCGGCATCGTGCCGCTGCCGGTCTATGTGCTGCTGCTGGCGCTGATCGGCGGCTTCGTCGCGACCGGCAAGGTGCCGAACGATATCTGCGTGTCGATCGCCATCCTCACCGTCGGCGGCTTTTCCTGCGCCGAGCTGGGCAAGCGCCTGCCGTACTTCCGCAATATCGGCGCCGCCGCCATCTTCGCGACGTTCATCCCGTCGTATCTCGCCTTCAGCAAGCTGCTGCCGGCGCCCGTGCTGAAGAACGTCGTCGACTTCACCAAGTCCACCAATTTCCTGTACCTGTTCATCTCGTCGATCATCGTCGGCAGCATCCTGAGCATGGACCGCAACGTCCTGATCAAGGGCTTCCTGAAGATCTTCGTGCCGCTGGCCATCGGGTCCGTCGTGGCAGGCGCCGTCGGCACCGCGGTCGGCACCTTGCTGGGCCTGGGCCCGTACCACACGTTCTTCTACCTCGTCGCGCCGATCATGGCGGGCGGCGTCGGCGAGGGCGCGATCCCGCTGTCGATCGGCTATGCGGGCATCCTGGGCCAGGAGCAGGGCCATATCTTCGCCGAAGTCCTGCCGCCCGTGATGCTGGGCAGCCTGACGGCGATCCTGCTGTCCGGCATGCTGAATTCGCTGGGCAAGAAGCGTCCGCACCTGACCGGCCAGGGCCGCCTGCAGCCGGGCGAGGAAGCCATCGCGCCGCAGGCGGAAAGCCTGCCGGGCCAGTTCGACATCGCCAACATCGCCGCCGCGGGCATCACCTCGATCTCGCTGTACATGGTCGGCATGATGTGCTTCCGCCTGTTCGATTTCCCGGCCCCCGTCGCGATGCTGTTCGTGGCCGTGATGTTCAAGCTGTCGCGTCTCGTGTCGCCGCAGCTGCAGCAGAGTTCCTATATCGTCTACAAATTCTTTTCGACGGCCGTCACGTACCCGCTGCTGTTCGCGATCGGCGCGTCCATGACGCCGTGGGACAAGCTCGTCTCCGCCTTCAACGTGGTCAACCTGACGGTCATCGTCTCGACCGTCGCCAGCCTGATCGCCACCGGCTTCTTCGTCGGCCGCCGCATGAACATGTACCCGATCGAGACCGCGATCATCAATGCCTGCCACAGCGGCCAGGGCGGTACGGGCGACGTCGCGATCCTGACGGCGGCCGAGCGCATGCAGCTGATGCCGTTCGCCCAGATCGCCACCCGTATCGGCGGCGCGATCACGGTCACGCTGACCTTGTTGGCAATGTCGCAACTGCACTGAAGCGCACGCGAACGCGAGTATCATGAGCGTCATGACGTCCCTGCGCACGATCCTGCTGACCTTGCCGCTGCTGGCCGCGCTGCCCGCCGGAGCGGCACAACCCGCCGCCGAATGCCTCGTCCCGTCCAAGCCGGGCGGGGCGATGGACCTGACCTGCAAGCTCGCCCAGAAGGCGCTGCAAGCCAAGCCTGGCGCGCCGCGCCTGAAGCTGAGCTACCTGCCGGGCGGAATCGGCGCCGTGGCATGGCACACGATGGTGTCGCAGCGGCGCGCCGAGCCGGATACGCTCGTCGCGTTCTCCGGCGGGTCGCTGCTGAATCTCGCGCAGGGCAAGTTCGGCAAGGCCAGTCCGGACGACGTGCGCTGGGTGGCGGCGCTCGGCGTCGACTACGGCGTGATCGCCGTGCCGGCCGATTCGCCGTACCGTTCGCTGCGCGACCTGGTGGAGGTCCTGCGCCGCGACCCCGAGAAGATCGTGATCGGCATGTCGGGCACGATCGGCAGCCAGGACTGGATGAAGATGGCGCTGCTGGCCCGCCAGGCCGGCCTCGACCCGCGCCAGCTGCGCTTCGTCGCGCTGGAAGGGGGCGGCGAGGAATTCGTCGCGATGCAGGCGGGCTATGTGCAGGTCGTGTCGAGCGACGTGTCGGAGACGGCGTTGTACACGGCGTCGGGCAAGGTGCGCGTGCTCGCCGTGCTGTCCGATAAACGCCTGACGGGCGCGATGGCCGGCGTACCCACGGCGCGCGAGCAGGGCTACGATATCGTGTGGCCGCTGATCCGCGGCATCCTGATGGGGCCGGACGTGTCCGACGCGGATTACCGCCGCTGGGTGCAAGCCTTCGACCGCATCGAGTCGGCGCCCGAGTTCGCGCAGATGCGCGCGCAGATCGGCCTGTATCCGCTCGCGCTGACGGGCGATGCGCTGACCCGCTACATCCGCCAGGCCGTGGCCGACTACAAGCGCCAGGCCCGGCAGTTCAATCTCGTGCGCGAGCACTAGCGTCTTCCGCGGGCGCGTCCGCGGAAGCGGTCTTTTGCCGTACGCGCTGCGCGGCCACGACCCCCACGCCCAGCAGCGCCAGGCTGAGCATCGTCCCGAACGACGGCGCCGCGAGCCAGCGCAGCGACTGGTTCGGCTGTTCCAGCGGCTTGTCCTGCGCCGGGTCCGATCGCGCCTCGGCCGCGTTGGCCTGCGTCGCAGGTTCGCCCGCGAAGAAGGGCGTCAACGCCTGTACGAACGCGGCCAGGTCTTGCGTGCCGCGGCACGACAGCACGTGCGCGTCGCGCACCACGTCCTGGTTGAGCCAGGTCGCGCCCGCGTTGACGACGTCGTCGCGGATGCCCGGCCACGACGTCAGCGTGCGCCGCGGCGCGAGCCCGGCCGACACGAGGATCAAGGGCGCCTGGGACAGCAGCGCGATGGGCTTGCCCGCCGTATCGAACTGCCGCACGAAGGCCCGCACCGGGGCGGACTGGCGCAGGCTGTCGGGGCTGATGTAGCCGCCGGGGATCAGCAGGCCATCGTAGTCGGCGGCCTGGGCGTCGTCGATGGCCTTGCCGACGCGTGCGAGGTCGCCGGGCTGGTGCATGTGCATGCCGCGGATCCGTCCGCGCCGCAGCGAGATCAATGTCACGTCGGCACCGCCGTCGGCGAGGGCCGCGAGCGGCATCTTGAGTTCCGCCTGTTCGAATCCGTCCGCGGCCAGGACCGCGATGCGCTTGCCGGAGAGTGGTTTGGAGGTGTTCATGATCGCGTGTCTGCGCCAGGATCATGAATTACAGAGCGGATCGGGGCGCATTTAGTTCCATCCGGCGTCCGCGGTTTTTGAAGTGGATCGATGCATCGTGCGCCCGAGTGCGGCATCGATCACGCCATGGCACAGCGCCACCTGCGCCGCGTCCTGTTGCAGCAGCCGCAGCCGGCGTCGCAGCGGCGCCCAGCCGGCCCAGGCCGCGATCCGGACCGTGCTGCCGGGCAGCGGTGCCGGCTCCGCCTGCGCGGCCCCGAGCGTGCCGCGCAGGCGGGCGAACGCGTGTCCGAGCGTGGCTTCGACTTCCGCGTGCGGCAGGTTGTCCGCGTAGCGCTGCAGCAGCAGGCGCAGCGCGGCCATGTGCGCCATCAACAGGTAGTTCTGCACCGTGAAGCGGTTCAGCTCGGCGGGCGCGCGCTGCTGGGCCGCCGGTTCGTCGAGCATGCGGCCCAGCGCCGCGCTGAGGTTCGCGAGGGCGTCCATGAAGCGCTTGCGCTGGATCCGGTAGCGGGCATCGTCGGCCGCGCGTCCCAGCAGCAGGTCCTCGGCGGCGTCGATGTAGCCGCGGTTGGCGCCGGTCACGGCGTCCACCAGCTCCGGCAGGTGCTGGTGTTCCCAGTTCGGCAGCACGTAGCTGAAGAACGAGGCGATCAGCGCGCCGAGCAGCGTGTCGAGCAGGCGTTGCTCGATGGCGCCGGCGAAATGCGGCACCGTCAGGCCGATCAGCAGCAGGGCCTGCACGCTGGCGGCGATCGCCGTGTAGCGGTACTTGATCGACAGGAAGGTCGGCCCGGCCGCGGTCGCGACGAACAGGACGCCGATCAGCGCGGCAGGCGAATGGACGAAGCGGAGGATCAGCGCCGTGAGCACGCAGCCGATCAGCGTGCCGACCAGGCGGTCGGTGCGGCGCTGGCGCGTCATGCTGAACGTCGGCTTCAGGATCACGGCGATCGTCAGCGCCGTCCAGTAGCCGTGCGACGTGTAGGGCAGCCATTCGGACGACAGCAGGCCCACCGAGATCGCCATCGCCACGCGCAGCGCGAACCGGAACGTGGGCGAGGTCCAGCGCAGGTTGGCGACGAGCGTGCCCAGGTTGTAGCGCTGCTGGGTGAGGAAGGGCGTCAGGTCGCTGCCCGGCGCCATCGGGAGTGTCCCGCCGTCCGTCCCGCTGGCGGCGTGCAGGCGCGCGATCATCGCGATCATGTCGCGGATCTTGTTGGACGTGGCGCGCAGCACGGCCTGCGCATTGACTTCGTCGCTGTCGGCCGGGGGCAGGGCGCGCAGGGCCGTCTCCAGCGCGGCCAGTTCGGCGCGGTAGTCCGTATCGGCATGCGATGGCCGGTCGCGCGTCATGGCGTATGCCGCCGATTCGATGTCGCGCGCCGCCTTGCCGATCAGGTCGCCCAGCAGCGGCAGCACGGGGCCGCCCGCGAAATGCTGGCGCAGCAGGGCGTAATCGGTGTGCGTCGACAGCACCAGTTCGTACAGGTCGAACATGGCGTAGTGCACGCGCACGAGGACGGCCTCGTCGTCCCTCGGCTTGCCGCGCAGGACCAGGTCGCGCGACGCCTGCTGGCGTTCGGCCAGCACGCTTTGCTGGCGTACGAGCTTTTCCATCTGCGCCGGCAGCGGGATGGCCATGTCGTAGCAGCCCGCCTTGATGCCCGTGTAGGCCGCCAGTTCGTACAGCGCTTCGGCCAGCACCTGCTGCTTCAGGCGGCGCCGCAGCCGCCAGACGACGACCATCGCATACGTCATGTAGCCGGCACCGCCCGCGAAGAACAGGGCGGCGTGGCGCAGCGCCTGCAGCGGCGTGGCGGCGGCGTCGCTCGACAGCATCATCACGAACAGCGCGACGAACTGCAGCGGCATCGCCTTGCGGCCGTACACGGTCATCATACTGGCGAGGAAGGAGACGAGCACGATGACGGTGCGCAGCAGCCATTGCACGGGAGAACTCAGGCTGACGAGCAGCGCCACCAGCGAGCACGTCAGCACGCCGGCCAGCATCTCGTTGAACTTGTGGCGCAGCGGGCTGGGCAGGTCCATCAGGCTCGTGCACAGCGCGCCCATCGCCACCGCCATCGCGGTCGGCAGGTCGGCGACGGCGTACGTCAGGAACGTCAGGCCGACGACGCCCGTGGCGATGCGCAGGCCGGTATAGAAGTAATGACTGAAGAAGAGCGTGCGCGGCGCGAGGGCGTAATGCATGGAGGGACGCGTCAGCAATGGACGAGCCATTATAACGTCGTCGCCGTCCCTATGCCGCCATCCGGAAATCGTACGCGGCATCGTTGGCGCACGCCCGGGCGCGCACGGCCATCGGCTGCGTCTCGGTGAGCAGGGTGATCATCGCAGGCACGTCGAGGCCGTCGAGCGCCGCATGGAAGCGGAGGATGAGCTCGCGGCACAGCTTGTCGTCCGGCGGCGTGTCGCCCTCGGGTGCGCGCAGGCGGCGCCGCGCGCGCGACAGGTGCTGGCGCGCGTTCGCCGGTGTCGTGCCGAGCGCGGCCGCGATGTCGGCGTGGCTGCATTCGAACACGTCGAACAGGACCAGCGCCAGCCGCTCCGACGGCGTCAGCCGGGCGAGCAGCCGGGCCAGCGCGTCGCCCACGTGCGCGCGCCGCAGCAGCGCCTCGTCCGGCGGGGCGGGCGGCGCGGCGGGCACGAGTTCCATGGCGGCGAGCGCGGCCTGCGTCTCTCGCGCGCGCCGGCGCAGGCGGTCGATCGACTGGTGCTGCACGACGGTCGTCAGCCACGCCGCGGGCGTCGCCAGCGCGGCCCGGTCCGCGGCCTGCCATTTCAGGAAGCAGTCCTGCACGACGTCCTCGGCGTCCGCCGCGCTGCCGACGATGCGCAGGCTGAGCGCGATCAGGCGCGGACGCAATTGTTCGAACACGTCGGTGGCGCTGGTGCATGGCATCGTGCATCTCCTCGCTGGTGGTGGTACCGCTTGACGCCCGGCGCGGCAAGGATGTGACACGCCGCGGGTTTATTTTTTTCGCCGTCACACGGCGCCCGGCCGCAAGCGTCATGGCGGCACCTTCCACCACCGCAAGGACCATCATGAATTTCGTTCCCACCGTCATCGAACAGACCGGCCGCGGCGACCGCGCCTTCGACATCTATTCCTGCCTGCTGAAGGAGCGCGTCGTCTTCCTCGTCGGCGAGGTGACGGAACAGTCGGCCAATCTGATCGTCGCGCAATTGCTGTTCCTCGAATCGGACAATCCGGACAAGGACATCTCACTGTACATCAACTCGCCCGGCGGGTCCGTGTATGCCGGCATGGCCGTGTACGACACCATGCAGTTCATCCGCCCCGCCGTATCGACGCTGTGCACGGGCTTCGCCGCCAGCATGGGCTCGTTCCTGCTGGCGGCCGGCGCGCCCGGCAAGCGGTACGCATTGCCGAACGCCCGCATCATGATCCACCAGCCGCACGGCGGATCGCAGGGCGTGGCGGCCGACATCGACATCCAGGCACGCGAGATGCTGTACCAGCGCCACCGCCTGAACACGATGCTCGCGGAGCGCACGGGGCAGACGCTGGCGCGGATCGAGAAGGACACGGACCGCGACCGTTACATGTCCGCCGCCGAGGGCGTCGAGTATGGGCTCATCGACCGAGTGCTGGAGGCCCGCGGCGGCGCCACGCCGTTATGAAACTGACCAAGTGCGTGAACAATTTATTCCAATCACGGTTACATCACCGTGTGCGCGCAAATCCGTCGGCTATGTTTCGAAGATTCTTGCGGTTCGGCCTGGCGGAGACAGGCCGGTGCGGGAATCGACGCCTGCCCAGAAACAGGCGTTGTCTTACTTCAGATGCATAACAAATCTTAGGAGGCATTACATGAAGTTGATCAATGCAACACTGCTCGCGGCGGCTGCGTTGGCCGTCCAGCAGCCGGCGATGGCGTATTCGTGGGGGAATGTCGGCATCGGCGGCGGCGGATTCGTGTCCGCCGTCATTCCCAGCAAGACGGAAGCGAATGTCGTGTACGCACGCACGGACGTCGGCGGCGCGTACCGGTGGGACAATGCCAGCGGCCGCTGGGTGTCGCTGCTGGACTGGGTGGCGGAAGACCAGGTCGGCTTCCTCGGCGTCGAAGCGCTCGCGGTCGACCCGAAGAACGCGGCCAATGTCTACATGACCGTCGGGATCAATTATTTCAACAACGGCAAGACCGCGGTGCTGCGCTCGTCCGACTACGGCAGGACGTTTACGGTCGCCGACGTGACGAGCCAGTTCAAGGCGCACGGCAACGGCATGGGCCGCCAGAACGGCGAACGGCTCGTCGTCGACCCGGGATCGAGCAATGTGCTGTATGCCGGCACGCGCCAGAGCGGGCTGTTCAAGAGCACGAACTATGGCGCGAGCTGGGCCAGGGTGACGGCGCTGAACGTGACGACGACGCCCAACGACAACGGCATCAGCCTCGTCCTGGCCGATCCGTCCAGCGTGTCGGGCGGCGTGGCGCAGCGGCTGCTGGTCGGCGTCTCGCGCTACGGCTCGGCGGGGGCGAACCTGTACCGCAGCGACAACGGCGGCGCGTCGTTCAGCGCCATCTCCGGCAGCCCGTCCGGCCTGATGCCGCAGCGCGCCGCGTTCGACGGCGCCGGTAACGTGGTCATCACGTATGCCAACGGCGCCGGACCGAACGGCAACGGCTCGGGCTCGGAACCCATGAACAGCGGCCAGATCTGGCGCTACACGATCTCGAACGGCGCGTGGACCAACGTGACCCCGTCCGGCGTCAACGCGGCGTTCAGCGGCATCAGCGTGGACCCGTCCAATTCGCAGCGCCTGGTCGCGTCGACCATCAACCAGTACATGCAGCAGGGCGACAGCTGGGGCGACCATATCTACCTCTCGACCAACGGCGGCGCCAGTTGGACCGACGTGATCAACCGCGGCTTCGTCCGCGACAATGGCGGCGTGCCATGGATCAACGGCAAGGCGATCCACTGGGCCGGCGTGGCCGTGTTCGATCCGTTCAACAACAAGGCCGTGTGGGTGACCTCGGGCAACGGCATCTTCAAGACGGCCAATATCGACGCCGTGCCGACCACGTGGACGTTCACCGTCAAGGGTCTGGAAGAAACGGTGCCGCTGAACATCAACAGCATCCCGGGCGGCCCCGTGCTGTCCGCCATCGGCGACTACGACGGCTTCCTGCACTACAACATCGACACGTACACGAATCCGCAATTCGCGCCGACGATGGGCACGACCACGGGCCTGGCCGTCGCCGACGCCAACAAGAGCCTCGCGGTGCGCGTCGGGAACAAGATGTACACGTCGACTAATGGCGGCGTGAACTGGAACCAAACCAATATGAACGGCACGTACGGCCAGGTGGCGCTCTCGGCCAGCGGCACGGTCCTGCTGCACAACCCGTCCAATTCGTCGACCATGTACCGTTCCACCAATATGGGGGCGAGCTGGTCGACGGTGGGCGGCCTCGGCGTGAATAATGCGCGGCCGGTCGCGGATCCGGCCAATGCGAGCAAGTTCTACGTGTACAACCCGGCCGACGGCAGCTTCATGATCAGCACGGACAGCGGCGCGTCGTTCTGGAAGTTCAACACGCTGGCCACCTGGGGCAGCGACGTGATCCGCGCCGCGCCGGGCCGCGAAGGCGATATCTGGGTGCCGCTGAACTGGGGCGGCCTTGCTCGGACCACCAGCTCGGGCTGGCAATTCAGCAATATCGCCAACGTCACGTATTGCGGCGCGGTCGGCTTCGGCAAGGCCGCGGCGGGCGCGTCGTATCCGACCGTGTTCATCTGGGGCACCATCGGCGGCGTGACCGGCGTGTACCGGTCCACCGACGCGGGCCAGAGCTGGACCCGCATCAACGACAACGCGCACCAGTACGGCGGTCCGGGCAACGGCCGTTTCGTCGTCGGTGACATGAACACGTTCGGCGTGGTCTACATGAGCACGGCGGGTCGGGGGATCGTGGTCGGCAAGCCGTAAGTACCCAAACTCGTCGTCCCCGCGAAAGCGCGCTGCTGTCCGGAATAGTTTTTACCGTCGAAAATAGGCCCGCCATAGGAAAAACCGTCGTTCCCGGCATTGCCGGAAACGACTTCCCGCGAAAGCGGGAACCCATGCTGACTGCTACTCAGTATGGATTCCCGCTTGCGCGGGAATGACGATGCTATTTCTGACGGTTTTTGAAAACAATATTCCGGACACTAGTGCGCGAAAGCGGGATCCATACTGAGCGCCCTTGGTCGATTCAGCATGGCTTCCCGCTTGCGCGGAAATGGCGGCGCGCTGGCGTTGCGGTGTGAACACGCCCCTTGTCAGAATAGATTGTTTCCGTGTGGAACTGTGTTAATCTGGCCGGAAGCGTGTTCACCGATTCCTTCGAGCCGTGCAACTTTCCCATGCCCCCCATCGACCGGTTGCCGGCCTCGACCTGAAAGACGCGCTGCTCGTCGGCGCGCTCGTCTTCGTCTGTTCCATCTTCGGCATCTACACGGCGCCCCCGGGCGTGCTGGCCGCGTTCTGGCCCACGAACGCCGTCCTCGTCGGGCTGCTGTTGCGGCGCGCCCATCCGCCGACAGCGGCGCACTGGCTGGCCGCCATCGCCGGCTACATCGTCGCCGACCTGATCATGCGGCACGGCTGGCCCAAGACCGTCATGCTCACGACGACCAACCTGATGGGCGTGTCGGTGTGTTATGCGCTGCTGAAACGGATGAGCGACGACATGCGCGGCCTGCGCCATCCGCGCTCGATGCTGCGTTTCGTGCTGGTGGCGCTGTGCGGCGCCGCGGCGGCCGGCGTGGGCGGCACCGTGATCCACCCGGCGCTGTTCGGCGGCACGCGCGCCTACGGCTTCCTGTTCTGGTTTTCGACGGAGCTCGTCAACACCATCGCGATCCTGCCCGTGCTGCTGACGATGCCGGACCTCGCGCGCCGGCTGGCCGGACGCGGGCGCCGCGGCGACGCGCCCGCCTGGCGCATCGGCCATCTCGCGCCGCTGGCCGCGTTCGCGGGCAGCCTGTGGCTGGAGACGCAGCTGGGCGGGCCGGGCGTGATCTCCTTCCCGATTCCCGCGATGCTGTGGTGCGCGCTGACGTACAGCCTGTTCGCCACGGCCGGCATCACCTTGCTGTTCTCGATGTGGACCCTGCTTGCGATCGCCAGCGGCATGCTCGCGATCGGCGCTGCAGTCGATACCCCGCAGGCCGTCATGTCGCTGCGCGTCGGGGTGACGCTGACGGCGCTGGCGCCGCTGGCCGTCGCCAGCGTGATGGTGGCGCGCAACGAGCTGCTGGCGCGGCTGCAGCATGCGGCCTCGCACGATCCGCTGACGCAGGTGCTCAACCGCGGCGGCTTCATGGCGCGCGCGGACACGGTGCAGGCGGCCGCCGTGCTGATGATGGACATCGATTTTTTCAAGAAGGTCAACGACACCCACGGCCACGCGGCCGGCGACGCCGTGCTGGCCCATTTCGCGCGCGTGGCGGCGGGATGCTTGCGCGCGGGCGACGTGCTGGGGCGCCTGGGCGGCGAGGAGTTCGCCGTGCTGCTGCCCGGCAGCGCGCCCGGGGACGCGCGCGCGATCGCGCAGCGCATCTGCGACGCGTTCGCGGCGCAGCCCGCGGTGCTGGAGAGCGGCGTGCGCCTGCACGCCACCGTCAGCATCGGCCTGGGCTGCCGGAAGGCCGCGGACACGCCCATCGGCACGTTGCTGTCGCAGGCCGACGCGGCGCTCTACAGCGCCAAGCACGCCGGCCGCAACCGCGTCGGCGTCGCCTAGACGCCCACCATCGAGATGGCCTTCGTGTTGAGGTAGGCTTCCAGCGCTTCCGGACCGCCTTCGGAACCGTAGCCCGAATCCTTGACGCCGCCGAACGGCAGCTCGGCACTCGGCGTGGCCGGCTGGTTAATCCACAGCATGCCCACTTCCACGCGGTTCATCAGCAGGTGCGCGTTCTTGATCGAGCGCGTGAACGCGTAGCCGGCCAGGCCGTACGGCAGGCGGTTCGCTTCCGCGATCGCATCTTCGAGGCTGTCGAAGCCGCGGATGCCGGCGACGGGGCCGAACGGTTCGTCGTTGAAGATCGACGCTTCCAGGGGCACGTCGGCGAGGATCGTCGGCGCGAAGAAGTTGCCCGCATCGCCCACGCGCTTGCCGCCCGTCGCGACGATGGCGCCCTTGGCCTGCGCATCCTCGACCATCTTCGCCATCGCCGTCACGCGGCGCGAATTGGCGAGGGGACCGAGGGTCGTGCCCTCGAGCAGGCCGTCGCCCAGTTTCAGGCCTTCCGCATGCGCGACGAAGGCGCGCGTAAATTCGTCCTTGATCGCGTTGTGCACGAGGAAGCGGGTCGGCGAGATGCAGACCTGGCCCGCGTTGCGGAACTTGGCGGCGCCGGCGGCCTTGACGGCCAGGGTCACGTCCGCGTCTTCGGCGACGATCACCGGCGCATGGCCGCCCAGTTCCATCGTCACGCGCTTCATGTGCGCGCCGGCCAGTGCGGCGAGCTGCTTGCCGACCGGCGTGGAACCCGTGAACGTGACCTTGCGGATGACCGGGTGCGGGATCAAATAGCCCGAGATCTCGGCCGGATCGCCGAACACGAGGCCCACGACGCCGGCCGGCACGCCCGCGTCGACGAAGCACTGGAACAGCGCGGCCGGGGAAGCCGGGGTCTCTTCCGGCGCCTTGCACAGGAAGGAGCAGCCGGTGGCCAGCGCGGCGGCCAGCTTGCGCACGACCTGGTTGATCGGGAAGTTCCACGGCGTGAAGGCGGCGACGGGGCCGACCGGTTCCTTCAGCACGAGCTGCTGCGCCTGCGGGTTACGGGCCGGCACGATGCGGCCGTACACGCGCATGCCTTCGGCCGCGAACCAGTCGATGATCTCGGCGCCGGCCAGCGCTTCCATTTTTGCTTCCGCCAGCGGCTTGCCCTGTTCCTGGGTCAGCAGGCGGGCGATGTCGCCGGCGCGTTCGCGCAGCAGGCTGGCGGCGCGGCGCATCGTGGCGGCGCGCTCGGCCGCGGGCACGAAACGCCACGCTTCGAAGCCCTTCTGGGCGGCGGCGAGGGCGCGGTCCAGGTCGGCGATGGCCGCGTGCGCGACGGTGCCGATCGCCTGGCCCGTGGCCGGGTTCACGACCGGGATCGTCTTGCCGCCGGTGGCGTCGACCCATTCGTTGGCGATCAGGAGGCGGGTGTCGGGATAGCTGGAGGTGGTCATGGGTCCTCTATGAGTTGTCGGATGCAGAGAACGCAATGATCGCACCGCTGCGGATTGTTTGCTTAACACGGTGTGAAATCGGCGTGAGTGTTTGCGCTTTTAACAAAAGTGATTTGCCAGGCGAAACTTCGCGTACAACTGGCGCGGGCAGTTCCTGTCGACCGTGGCCGAGAACAACCGCGCCAATCCGGGCTACGTCGAACCGTACGGCCAGGTCGACCTGTCGATCGGGTACAACGTGAACGACAACCTGAGCCTGTCGCTGGAAGCCATCAACCTGACCGACGCGCACCAGCGCCAGCACGGCCGCACCGACATGCAGGTCCTGTCGGTCACGACGGGCGGTCCGCGCTACATGCTGGGGGCCCGCTACAAGTTCTGACGGCGTCAGCCCGCCAGCACGGCCGCGGCCGGGGAGGGGGTTGTCGTCCCCTCCATGATCAGGATCTTCCCGGCGGCCTGGCCGGCGGGCGCCGCGTCCGGCCGGGTGAAGGACCGCACGGGTCCGATCATCGTGCCGTTCGCATTGCCCTTCGCATCCGTGCGCACGGTGCCGACCGGCTGGCCGCCCAGGACCACGCTGTACTGCGTCGCCGGCTTGAGCTTGAACACGTTGACCTCGAGCGCATCGACGACCCCCAACTGGCGCGCGACGACGAAGCCGCGTGCCGTCGTTGCGCCGTCGCGCGCCGCGAGCGGGATGTTGACGGCGTCCTGGTTAATCCTCGGACTCAGGTTGTCCACGCTGCCCGGCGCCGCCACGTGCGACAGGTAGACGAGGGCCTGCGGCGCCTGCCCGCCGGGCATGTGCGCGACCACCTTGTTGACGGCGGGGTCGATGACGTCGACCCCGTCGCCGTTTTCCAGGCCCACGTAGACGCGGCTGCTGTCGTCCGACGTCCAGATCCCGTGCGGCAGCGCGCCGGTCGGGATCGTGGCGACGAGCGTCGCGTCCTTGTCCGTCGTGTACACCTTCACGACGTTCTCGCCGCCCACCGTCACGTACGCGTACGTCTTGCCGCCGACGCGGGCGAACGCGAGGTGGTTCGTGATGAAGCCCGTGTCGATCACGCCCGTCACCTCGAACGTGCGCGTGTCGATGCGCGTGACCTTGCCGACGTCCTTGTGCGTCATCCACATCTCGCGATGGTCCGGCGTGAACTGCAGGAAGGGCGAGAACGGGCTGACGACGGGAATCCGCTTGATGACCTTGTGCGCCTTGACGTCGATGACGTCGACCTCCGGCGTGAAGCTGGAGACGGCGAACGCGAGCCTCCCGTCCGGCAGGAATTGCACCATGCCGGGACCGACGGCCGTCGGGATGCGGCGCGTTTCCCTGAACGTGTGCGGGTCGATGACGGCGATGTAATCCTCGCCGCGCACGACGACCCACACTTCCTTGCCGTCGGCCGTGAAGAAGCCTTCATGGGGCGAGCGGCCGACATAAGTCTTGCCCTTGACCTTGTTCGTCGCGGTGTCGATGAACGTCACGGAATTGGAGCCGTTCGAGATCGCGACCAGCGTCTTGTGGTCGGGCGAGAAGCCGAGGCCGTGCACGTTGATCTCGCCGCGGTACAGCGGCGACAGCACGTCGGGGCGCTGGTTGCCCAGCACGATCTGGCCCAGCAGGCGGTTGCCGGCCGGGTCGAAGACCGAGATGGTGTTCGTGTTCTGGTCGGCCGTGTACACGCGGTCCGAGGCCGCCGGGAGGGCCATTGCCGCCTGCGCGACGGCGAGGGCGCCCGCGGCAATGGCGAGCCGTTCAATGGTGTTCATGCTGACTCCTTGTTGACGAGGGGTGGCGTGCCAGCCACGCCCGCATCACGTTGATTTCGTTCTGCTGCTCGGCGATGATGCCGAGCGCCAGGTTGCGCAGTTCCGGGTCCTGCGTGTTCAGCAGGACGGCCTTCGCCATGTCGATGGCGCCCTGGTGGTGCGGCATCATCATCGTGACGAAGTCGTGGCCCGGCTCGCCGTTCATCGGCGCGGCGGCCATGTCGCGGTCCATGATCGCCATCGCGTCGTTCATCAGCGCCGCGAACGGCTTGTCGCTGCTGGCGACGAACGATGCGGGTGCCGGCGCGCCGTGCATGTGCTGGGCGCCGGCGGTGGTGGCGGCGCACAGCGCCAGGGTGGCGATGAGGGCTTTCATGGCATCAGTCCTGGTACAGCGGGTTGGGGGCGATGTAGACCCGCACGTCCGGCACGGTCACGCCCTTCGGTGCGATGGCCGACAGCGGGATGGAATCCGTGCTGGGCCATGCGTCGAACACGAACGTGAAGCGCTGGCCGCCGACATTGAAGCGCACCGTCTGGCCGTTGGTGACGTTGACCCAGCGGGTCGAGGCGTCGACGGCGACGTCGCGGTCGGCCGTGTCGCTCATGATGACGCGGCCGGCATCCATCGGGCGCGGCATGGCGCCGGCCGTGCCGGCGGCGAGGACGAGGACGGACAGGGCGAGGGTGCGGGTCAGCTTGGTCATGCGGTTCTCCTTCGTGGTTGGGATGGACGCATTGTGCAAAAGGGCCGCTGACGCGAGGGTGACTCCTGAATGACAATTCGATGACAGCCGGATGGCGCACCTGTCATCCAGCGCGGCCCGGAATTGCGGCACAATGTCCGCAGGAGGAAGCATGCGCATATTGATCGTCGAAGACGAGCCCAAGACGGGCGACTACCTGCACAAGGGCTTGCGCGAGTCCGGCTTCAACGCCGACCTCGCGCGCACCGGACCGGACGGCCTGCACCTGGCGCTGGAGCACGACTACGACCTCGTCGTGCTCGACGTGATGCTGCCGGCGATGGACGGCTGGACGGTGCTGTCCAGGCTGCGCGAGCACAAGGAAACACCGGTGCTGTACCTGACGGCGCGCGACGACGTGGCCGACCGCGTGCGCGGCCTGGAGCTCGGCGCGGACGACTATCTCGTGAAGCCGTTCGCGTTCGCCGAGTTGCTGGCGCGCGTGCGCACGCTGCTGCGGCGCGCGCCCACGCGCGAGCCCGACATCCTGGCCGTGGCCGACCTCGAGATCGACCTGCGCCGCCACCGCGTCACGCGCGCCGGCAAGCGCATCGACCTCACGCCGAAGGAGCACGCGCTGCTCGTGCTGCTGGCGCGGCGCCAGGGCGAGGTGCTGTCACGCTCGCTGATTTCGTCGCAGGTGTGGGACATGAACTTCGATTCGGACACGAACGTCGTCGACGTCGCCATCCGCCGCCTGCGCACGAAGGTCGACGATCCGTACCCGGTCAAACTGATCCACACGGTGCGCGGCATGGGCTACCTGATGGAAGAACGCGAGTGACGGCGCGACCGATGTCCATCGCGCTGCGTCTGGGCCTGCTGTTCGCCGCGATCGCCGCCGCCGTGTTCGTCGCGGTCGGCGCCTATCTGTACCAGACGCTGGCGCACCAGATGGGCCGGCGCGACGATGCGGACCTGCTCAACAAGGCAGTGCTGGCGCGCCAGCTGCTGGGCGCATTGCCGACGCGCGATCCCGCGCTGCTGGCGCGCGCCATCGGCCAGGACGGCGTCACCCTGCAGGTGAGCGCGGCGGACGCCAGCGTGTCCGCCGTGCCGCTGGGGCGCGATCCGGGCCTCGCGGACATCGCCGCGCGCGACGATGCTCGGGGCTCCCGGCGCGTCGTCACCGTGCTGGCCGGCGATGCCGCGGCGCCGCTGCAGGTGACGCTCGTGCGCACGCGCTCCGACCGGCTCGCGATCCTGCGCCGTTATGCGCTCGACCTGCTGGGCGCCCTCGTGGCGGGCACGCTCGTCGCGGCGGCCCTCGGGTTCGCGGCCGTGAAGCGGGGCCTGCGTCCGTTGTACGGCGTGATCGCCCGCGCCGACGCCATCCACGCCCAGCGCCTCGCGGTGCGCATGCCCGCCGCCGAGCTGCCGGCCGAGCTGCGCGCGCTGGCCGTCGCGTTCAATGCGATGCTCGACCGGCTGGAAGAGGGCGTCCAGCGCCTGTCGGGCTTCGCGGCCGACCTCGCGCACGACCTGCGCACGCCCGTGAACGCGCTGATGATGCAGACCCAGGTCGCGCTCGCGCGCGTGCGCACGGCGGACGAGTACGAGGCCCTGCTGGCGTCCAACCTCGAGGAATACGAGCGGCTGGCGCGCATGATCGAGAACACGCTGTTCCTGGCGCGCGCCGACAACGCCCAGCTGGCGCTGGCGAGCACCGCGCTCGACGTGCGCGCGGAACTGGAGCACATCCGTGAATATTTCGAGATGCTGGCCGAGGACAAGGGCATCCGGTTCGGCCTCGGCGACGTCGCCGGCCTGCAGGTTCACGCGGACCCGGTGCTGCTGCGGCGCGCCGTCAACAACCTCGTGTCGAACGCGATCGCGCATACGCCGCGGGGCGGCGCCGTCAACCTGGGTGCGGCGAGCGACGGCCAGTGGGTCACGCTGTCGGTGGAAAACAGCGGCGACGGCATCGCGCCCGAGCACCTCGAGCGCGTGTTCGAACGCTATTACCGAGCCGACGCGGCGCGCGGCGCGGGGAGTTCGGTCGGCCTGGGGCTGTCGATCGTGCGCGCCATCATGCGCCTGCACGGGGGCACGGCGGAAGTCGACAGCGTGCCGGGCGGGCGCACCGTGTTCAGCCTGCGGTTTCCGTCCTGACGCCGGCTGGCGTCAGGGCGTCCACACGACCCGCACGGCGAGCGCGCGCTCGTATTCGCTGCGCGTGGCCGGCGCCCCGAATTCCGCATGGCGCGGATCGAAAACGTTCTGGGCGATGATCGACAGTTCGAGGCCGCGGCGGATGCGCCAGCCCCAGCGCGCATCGACGGCCGTGTACGCGGGCACGCTCGGGCGCGGCAGCGCGCCCACGTGGCGCAGCGTGACGTCGCATTCCTGGCCGGCGCCGATGTCGTACGAGGAGCGCACTTGCCAGTAATGCGTCGGGTCGCTCGTGAACAGGCCCGTCGCTCCCGACAGGTCGCGGCTGCCGGGTTCCAGGGTCGTGCCGACGCGCTGCACGACGCCGCCGCCGGACAGGCGCCACGCATCCGCCGCCTGCCACGTGGCCCACGCTTCGATGCCGCGCGTGAGGCCGTCCGCCCGGTTCTCGAACACGGAACCCGGGCCGGACGGATTCGGCTCCAGCGTGCGCAGCCGGTCGTAGCGGCTGAAGAACAACGTGGTCGAATACGACAGGGACGCCGAGGGCCGGCCGCGGTAGCCCAGTTCGAACACCTTGGCCGTCTCCGATTCGAACCCGGGACCGCCCGCCACGCCATACTGCGGCACGCCGTTCACGACGGGCGGCCGGATGGGGCTGTACAAATCGCGGTCGATGCGCGACGGCGCCCGCACGGCGCGCGAGAGCGACGTCCACACGAGGGAAGCCGGCCGCGGATTCCACGCGAGGCGCAAGGTGGGCAGCACTTCGGCGCCCGTGTAATTGTTGTCCTCGATTTTCAGGCCGGCCATCACGCGCAGGTTGTCGCGCAGCGTGATCTCGTCCTGCGCGAACAGGTTCGCCCAGCGCAGGTTCAGCGTCCCGGGCAGGAAGCCGAACGCGGGGCCGTTCTCGACGCGGTCGTGGCCCAGGCGGTAGCCGCCGCCCCACACGACGTGGTGGTTGCCGTCGACGTGCACGGCGTGCTGCAGTTGCAGGTCGAACGTGTCGAGGCGTTCGTGGAAGGCGTTCGGCTGGTCGCGCTCCGTGTGGTCCCAGTACAGCTGGAGGGTGGCCGACGAGCCGTCCGCGAACGTGCGCGCCGCGCGCCCCAGCAGGTTCGCGCCGGCGACCCTGATGTCGCGCGTATTCGCCTGGCGCAGCCGGGCATCGTAGACGTCACCCTGGACCGTGAGGCCATCGCCCCAATCGGTGCGGAACCCGGCCTGGTCGCGGTGCCAGCCCGTCTGCGAGGTGGCGCCCGTCGCCGTGTGCGTGTCGTCGTTTTCGGCATGCTTCGCGTAAGCGCGGTAGTGGCCGTCGCCACCCAGCCGGCCGCCGTAGCGCACGGCGCCGTCGCGCGCATCCTTGCCGAGGGTCGTCGCCAGCAGCGCGCCCTGGGTGGCGGCGGACGATTTCGTGATGATGTTGATGACGCCGTTGACGGCATTCGCACCCCACAAGGTCGCGCCCGGGCCGCTGATCACTTCGATGCGCTCGACATCGTCCAGCACCACGTCCTGCACGTCCCAGAACACGCCGGAAAACAAGGGAGAGTACACGGTGCGGCCGTCGATCAGCACGAGCAGCTTGTTTTCGAACGGGCTGGAAAAGCCGCGCGCCGTGACCGCGTAATTACGCGCATCGACGCGCGCCACCTGCAGGTTCGGCGCGAGCCGCAGCGCTTCCGGCAGCGACGCGGCGCCCGCGCGGCGGATGTCGTTGCCCGTGATGACGAAGATGGAGGCCGCCGCGTCGGACAGCGATTCCGACCGTTTCGACACGGACGTGACCTGGATGTTGGCCAGTTCTTCGAGGCTCAGTTCCGCGATATCGTCGTTCTGCGCGGGGACGATGGCCACGGCCGCCGGCGCGGCGAGCAGGGTGGCGAGGAGGGCAGAGACCCGGACGGCGGCGGGAAACAATGTGGAACTGGGCATGGTAACAGGACACATTTAGTCGAATTCGCAAGATTGTATTGCAGAAATCGATTTGTTAACGATACCATCGTGCCGTGCGCCGGTTCGACATTTTTCATAACGGCGAAAAGTGATTTGATGATTGCGGAGATGCGCCGCAACTCGGACAATCCGGAAAAATCCAACGGAGACACTGTGAAGCCATTCATCCCCGCGCACGGCCGCCGCCGTCGCGCCCTGGCCGGCCTGTTGCTGGCCGCCGCCGCATGCGCGCTGCCGGGCGCGGCGTCCGCACAGACGCCCCCCGCCGGGGCGCCGGCCGCCGGAGCGCCGGCCGCCGGAGCGCCGGCCGCCGACGGCGACGCGGCCGCCCGCATCGCCTGGTGGCGCCAGGCCCGCTTCGGCATGTTCATCCACTGGGGCCTGTACGCCATCCCCGGCCGCGGCGAGTGGGCGCAATTCATGGAACAAACCCCGGTGAACGAATATGCGAAGCTGGCCGGCCAGTTCAAGCCGCGCCACTTCGACCCCGACGGGTGGGCGCAGCTGGCGAAGTCCGCGGGCATGAAATACATGGTGTTCACGTCGCGCCACCACGACGGCTTTGCGATGTTCGACGACGGCGACAATCCGTTCTCGAGCACGAAGACGGCCGCGCAGCGCGATTTCGTCGCGGACTACGTGAAGGCCGCGCGCAAGGCCGGCATGGGCGTGGGGCTGTATTACTCGCCGCTGGACTGGCGCTACCCGGGCTACTTCTTCCCCGACCTGTACCGGGACAGCGCGGAAGCGATGCGGGCCCAGTACCACCGCCAGATGGAAAAACTGCTGTCCAACTACGGCAAGCTCGACGTGCTGTGGTTCGACGGCGGCGAGACCGACTGGCTGAGCTTCGGCGGCGACTGGTCCGCCGCGCAGTGGCAGAAGCGCGCGCCCGGCAAGCATTACGGCGGCGGCTTCGACTGGCAGCACGACAAGGTGCACACGATGTTGCGCCGCCTGCAGCCGAACGTCGTCATCAACGGCCGCGCGGACATGAAGGAAGACTTCCATTCGCGCGAGGGCGACGGCGCGCTGGGCGACTACGACGACCAGCATCCGTGGGAGCTGTGCACGACGATCGCCGGCGCCTGGGGCTACCAGCCGAACATGCAGCCGAAGCCCCTGAAGCACTACATCCAGCTGCTGGCGAACGTGGCGGGCCGCGACGGCAACCTGCTGCTCAACGTGGGGCCCGACCCCGACGGCCGCATCGACCCGGCGCAGGCCCAGCGCCTGCGCGAGATCGGCGCGTGGCTGGGCAAGCACGGCGACAGCATCTACGGCACCCGCGGCGGGCCGTTCCTGCCGGGCAACTGGGGCGCCTCCACGCGCCGCGGCAACACGGTCTATGTCCACGTGCTGAACTGGCCGGGCGACAAGCTCGCGCTGCCGGCGATCCCGGCCCGCGTCGTGCGCGCGTCCGTGCTGGGCGGCGGCGCGGCGAAGGTCGAGCAATCCGCGCGCGGCATCGAGATTTCGGTGCCGGCCGCCGCGCGTGACGACATGGACACTGTGGTGGCCCTGCAACTGGATGCGTCCGCCGAAGGGCTCGCGCCCGTGCGCTGAAAAAACGTTCGCCGCTCCGGTGGATTTCACCATTGCCCGGGTGGGCCGGGCATCCGCACAATGATGATTTTCTACCTGGAGCACGAATGCGTTCGCAGACGGCGACCCTGACACGCCTGGCGACCCGCGCCGCCATCGCGCTTGCCATATTGACCGGCGTGGTCCATGCCGCAACCCCGGCCGAAGCACCCACCGCGCGCCAGCGGCAGAATTTCAACGCCGGCTGGCGCTTCCACCTGGGCGACATCGGCGGCGCCGAGAAGGCCGACTTCGACGACGGCGACTGGCAGGCCGTGGGTCTCCCGCACAGTTTCAGCGCGCCTTACTTCCAGGCGCCCGAGGTGTACGTCGGCTACGGCTGGTACCGCAAGGATCTCGTGCTGCCGCAAGTGACCGCCGGGCGCCGCTGGACGCTCGAATTCGAAGCCGCGTTCCAGACGGCCGAGGTGTACGCGAACGGCCGCAAGATCGCGCGCCACCGCGGCGGCTATACCGGCTTTCCCGTCGATCTCACGAGCGCCTTGCACCCGGGGCGCAACGTGATCGCCGTCCGCGTCGACAACACCTGGGACCCCACGCTCGCCCCGCGCGCAGGCGAACATATCTTCAGCGGCGGCATCTACCGCGACGTCTGGCTCGTGACGACGGACGACGTGCACGTCCCCTGGACCGGCACCACCGTCACGACGCCGGGCCTGGCGGGCCGCAGCGGCGCCGTGCGCGTGGCGACGGAGGTGCGCAACGACGGCCGCAAACCGGTCAAGGTGAGGGTGCGCACCCGCATCGCCGACGCCCGCGGCGCCACCGTGGCCGTGCTGCCCGATGCGGCCGTCCGCGTGCCGCCGGGGCGGACGCTGGACGTCGCGCAGCAGTCCGCGCGGCTGTCGGGCCTCAAGCTGTGGAGTCCCGAGACGCCCACGCTGTACCGCGCCGTCACGACCCTCGCCGTGGCGGGGCGCCCGCGCGACCGCTTCGAGACGTCGTTCGGCTTCCGCACCATCCGGTGGACGGCCGACCAGGGCTTTTTTCTCAACGGCGAGCACCGCTACTTCCGCGGCGCCAACGTGCACCAGGACCAGGCCGGATGGGGCGACGCCGTGACGAATGCCGCCATCGACCGCGACGTGCAGCTGATGAAGGATGCCGGCTTCGATTTCATCCGCGGCTCGCACTATCCGCACGACCCGCATTTCGCCGAAGCGACCGATCGGATCGGCATGCTGTTCCTGCCGGAGGCGCCGTTCTGGGGCACGGCCGGCATGAAGAGTCCGTGGAGCCGGTCCGCCTATCCGCCCGAAGCCGAACACCAGGCCGCGTTCGAGGACAGCGTCAAGCAGCAGCTGGCGGAACTCATCCGCATCAACCGCAACCATCCGTCGGTCGTGGCGTGGGGCATGGACAACGAGGTCTTCTTCACCGACAAGGACACGCTGCCGGCCGTGCGCAAGCTGCTGGCGGACGAGGTGGCGCTGTCGCACAGGCTCGATCCCACGCGGCCGGCGGCCGTCGACGGCGCACAGCGGGGCGACATCGACCGCATCGGCGACATCGCCGGCTACAACGGCGACGGCGCCGTGCTGTTCCCGAATCCCGGCATCGCCAACTTCGTCGCGGAGTACGGCTCGACCATCTCGGACCGGCCGGGCGAATACGACCCGGGCTGGGGCGACATCGAACGCACGCCGGGCGCGAAGGCGGGCGAGCCGGCGTCGTGGCGCTTCCCGTGGCGCGCGGGAGAGGCCGTGTGGGCCGGGTTCGACCACGGTTCGATCGCGGGCAAGTTCGGCTCGATGGGCCTCGTCGATTATGCGCGGCTGCCGAAGCGCAGCTGGTACTGGTACCGCAACGCCTACCGCGGCATCGCGCCGCCCGCGTGGCCGCAGCCGGGCCAGCCGGCCGCCCTGCGGGTGACGGCCAGCAGCCCCGTGATCCGCCACGCGGACGGCACGGACGACGTGCAGCTGGTCGTGACGGTCGTCGACGCGGCCGGCAAGGCGCTGTCCAACAGCCCGCCCGTGCGGCTGGCGCTGGAAGCGGGGCCGGGCGAGCTGCCGACCGGGCGCGGCATCGCGTTCACGCCGGATGGCGACATCCCGATCCGCGACGGCCGGGCGGCCATCGCCATGCGCAGCTGGCAGCGCGGCACGACACGCATCCGCGCGACGTCGCCCGGCCTCGCCGAGGGCGTGCTGACGGTGGAAACGGTGGATGGTCCGGCCTTCGTGGACGGCGTGACGCCGCTGGCGGCCGACCGGCCATACGTGCAGCGCAAGATGGAAGTGGGGGCGGAGCAGGCGTTCGGCCTGAAGAATCCTACGCAGGCCAGTTCGAGCGCGGCCGGCCATGCGCCGTCGCTGGCCAACGACGGCGACGCCGCCACGTGGTGGGCCCCGGCGGCGGACGACGCCGCGCCGTGGATCGCCATCGACCCCGAGCGCATCGTGAATTACCGCCGGCTGGCCGTGCGGTTCGCGCCGGACGGGCGTTGCGGCGTGACGGCGCAAGCGCAGGATGCGGGTGGCGTGTGGCAGGTGCTGGCCGACGTGCCGGCGGCGGCCGACACGATCGACGTGCCCGTGCGCGCCGTCACGGGACGGCGCCTGCGGCTGCGCCTGACGGGTGGTACGTGCCGCATCGCCGACGTCGTCATCATGGGGACGCCGGCGACCTTCTGGTGATCAGCGCACGTTCTGCTTCTTGATCAGTTGATCCAGCATGGCGTGTTCTTCTTCCGTCAGGTCGGTCAGCGGCGCGCGCACCGGGCCGCCGTCGTGGCCGACGAGGCGGGCGCCGGCCTTCACGATCGACACGGCGTAGCCGGCCTTGCGGTTGCGGATCGCCAGGTAGGGCAGAAAGAATTCGTCCAGCAGGCGGTTCGTCGTCGCGTGGTCGTCCTTGGCGATCGCGTGGTAGAAATCCATCGCCAGTTGCGGCATGAAGTTGAAGACGGCCGACGAGTACACGGGTACACCCAGCGCTTTATACGCCGCGGCGTAGACTTCCGCGGTCGGCAGGCCGCCCAGGTAGCTGAAGCGGTCGCCCAGGCGGCGCCAGATCGAGACCATCAGTTCGATGTCGCCGATNCGCCGCGGCGTAGACTTCCGCGGTCGGCAGGCCGCCCAGGTAGCTGAAGCGGTCGCCCAGGCGGCGCCAGATCGAGACCATCAGTTCGATGTCGCCGATGCCGTCCTTGAAGCCGATCAGGTTGGGGCAGCGGTCGGCCAGCTTTTCCAGCGAGTCCGCGGTCAGGCGGCATTGCGCGCGGTTGTACACGACGACGCCGATGTTCACCGATTTGCAGACTTCTTCCACGTGCGCGACGAGGCCGTCCTGGCTCGCTTCCGTCAGGTAGTGCGGCAGCAGCAGCACGCCTTTCGCGCCCAGGCGCTCGGCTTCCTGGGCAAAGGCGATCGCAGCGCGGGTCGGGCCGCCGACGCCGGCCAGGATGGGCACTTTACCGGCGCACGTGTCGACCGCGGTCTTGATCACTTGCGAGTATTCGTCGTGCGTCAGCGAAAAGAATTCGCCGGTGCCGCCGGCCGCGAACAGGGCGGTGGCGCCGTACGGGGCGAGCCATTCCAGGCGTTCGATGTAGGTGCTCTTGCGGAAGTTGCCTTCGGCATCGAAGTCGGTGATGGGGAAGGACAGCAGGCCGGACGACATCACTTGCTTGAGTTCTTGCGGATTCATTTGCGCTCCAGGGCGGTGGGTTTAACTTGTCAGACATCGTACAACTAAGATCGCAGCATCGCAAGAATTTTTTGGTCACGTGCGCATAAACGTCGTCCCCGCGGAGGCGGGGACGACGGTTTTTGCGTGTCAGGCCTTAACCGATTTGCCGCGTCGTGCCGCGCTCGACCAGGTTGAACCCCACGTCCACGACATTCCCCGCCGGCGCCTCGCCTTCGATCTTCGCGATGAGCGCCCGGGCCGCCTGCACGCCGATGGCGCGCTTGTCGACGTGGACGGACGAGATGGGAGGATGCGTGTACGCGGCGAAGTCGAAGTCGCCGAAGCCCATGATGCCGAGCGTCTCCGGCACGGCGATGCCTTGCGCCTGCGCCTCGATGAGGGCGCCCTGGGCCAGCACGTCCGAGCTGCACACGACGACGTCGGGCGCGTGGCCTTCCGCGAGAATCGCGCGCAGGCCTTCGCGGCCGAGATTCATCACGGTCGGCGGCGTGGCCAGGTGCGTGGCGACGGGCATCACGCCGTGCCGTTCCAGTTCCGCCTCCAGCGCCAGGCGGCGCCGGTTCGCGCGCTCGTCGCGTGCGCAGATCGACGCGAACCGTTTATAGCCTTTGGATAGAAGGTATTGCGCGACCTTTTCGCCGACGCGTTCCTGCGAAAAGCCGATGGCGATGTCGATGGGGGAGGGCGTCAGGTCCCACGCTTCCACGACGGGCACGCCGGTCGCGAGCAGCTTCTTGCGCACGCCGGGGTGGTGATGGATGCCGGTGAGGACGATGCCGTCGGGCTGGCGCGACAGGATCGCCGTCAGCAGGTCTTCTTCCTTTTGCCGCGAGTAGTTCGACACCGACAGCAGCAGCTGGTAGCCGTGCGCCGACAATTCGTCGTTCAGGCCCTGCACCGTCTCGGCGAACATCGAGTTCGACAGCTGCGGCACGATGGCGGCGATCAGCTGGCTGCGCTTCGTCGTCAGGCTGCCGGCCAGCATGTTCGGGATATAGCCCATCGCGGCCGCCGCTTCTTTCACACGCGCGATCGTGTCCGGCTTGACGAGCCTGGGGTTGTGCAGCGCGCGCGATACCGTGATCGGAGAGAGGCCCGCGAGCCGCGCGACATCCTTGAGCGTGATGCTTTTCGGGCGGTCTCCGTTGGTGGGGAGCGTGTCGTCTGCGGGGGCTATCATGTTGTTGTGTTCTTTATCACTTGTACGACATCCGATCACAAAACGCTTGCGTTCGAAGATGATTGCGGTATCATACCAAACACCTCGGCCGACCTACCGGCCATATTTTTACGACAAGAATGATTGCGGTGTCATTTTTGCGCAAAGCGCGTGGCTGTTGTGCTTTGCTATCAAATGATTGCGCAATCATGGAGACGATGATGACTATCCCCCGCACCATCCGCATGCACGAGAACGACAATGTCGCCATCGTCGTCAATGCCGGCGGCCTGCCGGAAGGCACGATCTTCCCGGACGGTTTGACCCTGACCACCCGCGTGCCGGAAGGGCACAAGGTGGCGCTCGTCGACATCGCCCAAGGCGCACCCATCGTCCGCTACGACGTCACGATCGGCCATGCGCTGCAACCCATCGCCCGCGGCACGTGGATCGAGGAATCGCTGGTCGGCATGCCGGCCGCGCGTGGCCTGGAGGACCTGCCGAAGCCCGTCCGCGACCGCGCACCGTTGCCGCCGCTGGAAGGCTATACGTTCGAAGGTTTCCGCAATCCGGACGGCTCGGTCGGCACGCGCAACATCCTCGCCATCAGCGAGACGGTGCAGTGCGTGTCGGGTGTCGTCGCGTTCGCCGTCGACCGCATCAAGAAGGAGCTGCTGCCGAACTACCCGCACGTGGACGACGTCGTCGCCATCGAGCACACGTACGGCTGCGGCGTCGCCATCGACGCGCCCGGCGCCGAGATCCCGATCCGGACCCTGCGCAACATCGCGAAGAACCCGAACTTCGGCGGCCGCGTGATGCTCGTGAGCCTGGGCTGCGAAAAGTTGCAGCCGGCGCGCATGTTCCCGGCCGGCTCGATCCCGATCCAGGCGCCGGACACTGTCTGCCTGCAGGATGCCGCTCACGTGGGCTTCGGCGACATGATCGAATCCATCATGCGCACGGCCGAGAAGCACCTGGCGGTACTGAACGAGCGCCGGCGCGAGACCGTGCCCGCGTCGGAACTGGTCGTCGGCGTGCAGTGCGGCGGCAGCGATGCGTTTTCAGGCGTGACCGCGAATCCGGCCGTCGGCTTCGCGAGCGACCTGCTCGTGCGGGCCGGCGCCGCCGTCATGTTTTCCGAAACGACGGAAGTCCGCGACGGCATCGACCAGCTGACCGCGCGCGCCGCCGACGACGGCGTCGCCGAGGCGATGATCCGCGAGATGGCGTGGTACGACGAATACCTGAAGCGGGGCGGCGTGGACCGCAGCGCGAACACGACGCCGGGCAACAAGAAGGGCGGCCTCGCCAACATCACCGAAAAGGCGATGGGCTCCATCATCAAGTCCGGCACGGCACCCATCGCGGGCGTGCTGTCCCCGGGCGACAAGCTGCAGCAGAAAGGCCTGATCTACGCGGCCACGCCGGCCAGCGATTTCATCTGCGGCACCCTGCAACTGGCCGCCGGCATGAACATGCACGTGTTCACGACGGGCCGCGGCACGCCTTACGGCCTGGCCGCCGTGCCGGTCGTGAAAGTCGCGACGCGCGACGACCTGGCACGCCGCTGGCATGACCTCATGGACATCAACGCCGGACGCATCGCGACCGGCGACGCGACGATCGCGGACGTGGGCTGGGAGTTGTTCCACTTCCTGCTCGACGTGGCGAGCGGCCGCAAGAAGACGTGGGCCGAGCACTGGAAGCTCCATAACGCGCTCACGCTCTTCAATCCGGCGCCCGTGACCTGACCGCACGGACGACCACACAAGACAGACAACAGCAAGGAGACATTGTGAAGAAAGCAGTATGCATCGCCCTCGGCCTGGCCGCGGGCGCGGGCGCGCACGCCCAGACGAATGTCACGATCTACGGCATCGCCGACGCGGCGTTCGTGGGCGAGAACGGTTCCAGCGCCGGTCACCAGACGAAGATCACGAGCGGCGCCGCGTCCGCATCGCGCATCGGCTTTCGCGGCAAGGAGGACCTGGGCAATGGCATGTCCGCGTTCTTCACGCTGGAGACGGGCGCGAAGATCGACACGGGCGAACTCGATGCCGCGAACACGATCTTCAATCGCCAGGCCTTCGTGGGCATCAGGACGAACGCGGGCGCCATCGCCTTCGGCCGCCAGTACACGCCTTACCACCTCACCTTGACGTCCGTCGCCGACCCGTTCGGCACCGGCTACGCGGGCACGGCGAAGAACCTCTTCCCGGACAACGGCACCAACGTCCGCACCAGTAACACGATCACGTACACGTCGCCCAAGGTGAGCGGCATGCACGCGGAACTCGCGTACAGCGCCGGCGAGCAGACCGAATTGTCGGCGGGTCGCCAGTTCGGCGGCGCGCTCGATTATGCGCAGGGCGCACTGCGGGTACGGCTCGCGTACAACAACAAGAACACGGACGTGGCGGCGACGGGGGTGAACCACGACCTGGGCCGCAACGTGCTCCTCGGTGCGAACTACGACTTCAAATGGATCAAGCTGTACGGCGCATTCGAAGTCGACAAGGGTTTCAACAGCGCCACCCTGGGCAATGCGAACAACCCGTACGGCGGGGTGAAACCGACACCGTCGACGGACGGCCGCGAGATCCTGCTGGGCTTTTCCGCGCCCGTCGGGCCGGGCACGCTGATGTTCTCCACGCAGCGCAAGGACGACCGCACGCACCTCGACCAGGACGCCCACGAGTGGGGCATCGGCTATCTGTACGCGCTGTCCAAGCGCACGGGCCTGTACGCGGCGTACGCACATATCCATAACAAGAACGGCGCCGGCTACACGGTCGCCAACAACACGGAGCCGGGGTCGGGCAACACCGGCTACAACCTGGGCATCCGCCAGACGTTCTGAGTCCGGCGGCCACACCAATCTCTGGAGGGACCATGGAGCACACAACGACCGCGGCCATGCCGGCCGCAACCACCAAACTCGCGTCGCGCACGCGCTGGGGCATACTCGCCATCCTGTTCATCGTCACGACGGTCAACTACGCGGACCGCGCCTCGATCTCGATCGCGGGTCCGGAAATCCGCAAGGCCCTGGGCCTGTCGCCCGTCGAGATGGGCTTCGTCTTTTCCGCGTTCGCGTGGTCGTACGTGGCGGCCCAGCTGCCCGGCGGCTGGCTGCTCGACCGCTTCGGCTCGAAGATCACTTATTTCTTCAGCATTTTTCTCTGGTCGCTGTTCACGCTGCTGACGGGCGGCGTCGGCTTCCTCACCGGCGCCGTCGGCGTCGGCACGCTGTTCGTGCTGCGTTTCCTCGTCGGCGCGGCGGAAGCCCCTTCGTTCCCGGGCAACAGCCGCATCACGTCGGCGTGGTTCCCCACGCACGAACGGGGCCTCGCGTCCGCGCTGTTCAACTCCGCGCAGTATTTCGCGACCGTGCTGTTCGCACCGATCATGGGCTGGCTCGTCCACGCGTTCGGCTGGGAGAGCGTGTTCATCGTGATGGGCGGCCTCGGGATCGCGCTGGCCTTCGTCTGGCTGAAGGTCATCCACGGACCGAAGGACCACCCGTCCGTCAGCGCCGGCGAACTGGAATACATCGAGGAGGGCGGGGCGCTCGTCGACCTCGACGGCGCCAAACGCAGTGCGCAGGCGCCCGCCGTGGACACGCTCGCCTGCGTCAAGGAGTTGCTGGGCAACCGCATGCTGCTGGGCGTGTACATCGGCCAGTACTGCATCAACACGCTGACGTACTTCTTCCTCACGTGGTTCCCCGTGTACCTCGTGCAGGAGCGCCACATGACGATCCTGAAGGCGGGCTTCGTCGCGTCGCTGCCCGCCATCGCCGGTTTCCTCGGCGGCGTCGTGGGCGGCACGATCTCGGACCGCCTCGCCAAGGCCGGCTTCTCGCTGTCGATGTCGCGCAAGGTGCCGATCGTGTGCGGCATGCTGCTGTCGATGAGCATGATCGCCTGTAACTACATCGACGCCGACGCCGTCGTCGTCGCCGTGATGGCGCTGGCCTTCTTCGGCAAGGGCGTCGGCGCGCTGGGCTGGGCCGTCGTCGCGGACACGTCGCCGAAGGAAGCGGGCGGCCTGTCCGGCGCGCTGTTCAACACCTTCGGCAACATCGCCGGCATCACGACGCCGATCGTCATCGGCTACATCCTGCAGGGCACTGGCTCGTTCGCGGGGGCGCTCGTGTATGTCGGCGCCAACGCGGCCGTCGCGATCTTCAGCTATGTGTTCATCGTGGGCGAGATCAAGCGCGTGAAGCTGGTGAAGTCGCTGAAGACGGCAGGGTAGAAAATATTTTGAATCCGATCGCCGGGTGGCTGCGTACAAGAGGAGTGGGGGAGATTTCCCCCGCTACAACCCTCAACCCGGAGATCGACATGAAGCCTGCCCTCATCCTTTCAGCAGCATCCCTGTGCGCCTTTCTGTCCGCGTGCGGCGGCGGCGACGACGACATGCCGAAGGCGCAGTTCGCGCAGAACCAGGACATCTGGATGGCCCTCGGCGGGGACGCGAAAGCGCCCGCGGCGGTGGCGAAGGTCGTCGACGACGCGGCCGCCGGCCTGCTGGCCGATCCGAAGGAAGCGCCGTACTTCGCCGTCGTCGGCACACCCGGCCACGATTCCGTCGACCGCCTGAAAGCCTGCCTGCGCCTGCAGTTCAACGCCGTGCTGGGCGGACCGTACACCTATCCGGGTCCGGTCACGGCCGACAACACGACGGTCCAGTGCGAAGACATGGTCGCGGCGCACAAGGACCTCGGCATTCCCGGCTGCGTGTTCGACCAGTTCATGGTCGACCTGGCGGCCGTCATGAAGCAGGACGGCGTGCCGGATGCGTACATCAACCGCGTGGCGCCCACGCTCGTCGGCCTGAAGGGCGACATCGTGTCGAAGACGCCCGTCTATCTTGGCCCGACCACCGCGGCCAACTGCCAGTCATGAGCGCCCGTGCGTGGGTGATGGCGGGGGCGGGAGCCGCGCTCCTCGTGCTGGGCGTGGGCGGTGCGATGCACACGCGCGCCGGCCTGCGTGCGTTGGCGGCGCTGGGTGTGCCGTGCCCGGTCGACCGGGTCTCGGCGGCGCAGGTCGACCACGTACGCCGGGCCGGCCTGGCCGGGCTGCGCGGCGATACCCCCGCGCCGGTCCGCCCGGCCGTCGCGGGCCTTCTGCTGGACATGACCACCGAAGCGCAAGCGCAGGCGCTCCTCGCCCGCGCGCACGCGGCGTGCGAGGTGCAGGCACGCGGCTACCGCCACCTGCGCTGCCGCGGCGTGGATGCGGCCGCGCTCGGGCTGGCCGGGCCGCCCGTCAGCGAGATGTGGCTCAGCTTCGGACCGGCGGGGCGCCTCGTCGGCGTCGACGTGTACCGGCGCGGCATGCGGCCGGACGACGTGCGCGCGGTGTGGTCGGACGCGGCCGGCCGCTTGCGCGCGGCGCTGGGTGCGCCCGGCCTCGCGGTCGGCGACCCCGCGCCGGACGTGCTGGCGGCAAGCCCGATCCAGACGGCGCGCGTGCAATACCGCTACGCGGACTACGTGGCCACCGTGACGGCCGCGCACCTGCCGCAGACCGGGTTGTCCGTGCGCGAGCAATACCTGTCCGCACGCATGTAATCGTTTCCAGTCCTGTCACTGTACGGTTACAATGTTTTCATTAAATCAATGACAGGGGCGCCGTGAGCCAGGAGACCGACCAGGACGACCAGCTGTACCACCTGCTCGCGGCCGTGGCCCTGCAGGACCGCGCCGCGTTCCGCAGGTTGTACGAGGCCACGTCGGCGAAGCTGTTCGGCTTCGCGCTGCGCGTGCTGCACAAGGAGGAACTGGCGGAGGAGGCCGTGCAGGATGCGTACGTCGCGATCTGGCACGCGGCCGCCAGTTACCAGATGCACCTGGCGGCGCCGCTCACGTGGATGGTGACGATCGTGCGCAACAAGGCGCTGGACGTCCGCCGCCGCGCGCTGGCGGACGGCGGCGACGTCCGCGTCGAACTCGAGGATGCCGATGGCCTGGCCGACATGGCGGCGGGTCCGCACGAACTGGCGCAGCTCTCGCGCGACGCGCAGGCGCTGGCGCGCTGCATGGACACGCTCGCGGGCCGCCAGCGCCAGGCGATCGGCATGGCCTACCTGCACGACCTGTCGCATTCGGACGTGGCGGCGCGCCTCGGCCTGCCGCTCGGCACGGTCAAGACGTGGATCCGGCGCGGCCTCGACCGCCTGCGCGATTGCCTGTCCAGACGGGAGGCCGCATGAATATCCGCGACAACGCGCCGCTGCGCGACCGGCTCGCGGCCGAATACGCGCTCGGCACCTTGCGCGGCGGGGCGCGGCGCCGCTTCGAGGCGTGGCTGCGCGACGACCGCCTGCTGCGCGCCGCCGTCGCCGACTGGCAGGGCCGGCTCGCGGCGCTGGCCGAACTGCAGCGGCCGGTGACGCCGCCGGCGCGCGTGTGGGAGGGCATCGAGCGCCGCCTGGGGCCTGTGGTACAGCCGCCGTGGTGGCAGTTCTGGCGCACGTCCGCCGCGCGCCCGTGGGGCGTGCTGGCGCTGGCCGCGGGCGCGGGCGCGCTCGTGCTGGCCGTGCGCCTCGCCGCGCCGCCGGCGGCCACGCCGCGGACGCAGCAGATCGCCGCGCTGTCCGACGCCCAGTCGCAGACCGTCATGGTCGTCACGGCCGACACGCGCCACCGCCGCCTGCAGGTGCGCGTGGCGGAAGACGTCCACGTACCCGCCGACCGCACCCTGCAACTGTGGGCGATCACGCGCACGGGCAAACCCCGCTCGCTCGGCATCCTGCCCGACAACCGCAGCACGGACCTGGCGCTGGACGCGCGCGCGACCGCGCCGGACGTGGCGCTGCTCGCGATCAGCCTGGAGCCGAAGGGCGGCTCGCCCGATCCGAACGGGCCGACGGGACCCGTGCTGTACAAGGGCAGCTGGGCAAGGCTGTGAATCCACTCTTTCATCATCGAGGTGTCGTCATGCGCATGTTCGCCGTCCTGTCCTTGAGCTGCCTGATCGGCGCGGTCCACGCGCAGGACATCGTGCCGCGTCCGGCCCGACTGGAGCGCGGGACCGGCGACTACATGCTGACGGCAGCCACCCGCATCGTCGCCAGCGGCGCCGCGCTGCCCGAGGCGTCGACCCTGCGCGACTACCTGCGCCCGGCCACGGGCTTCGACCTGCCGGTGACCGCGCACGACGGCGCCGACGCGATCCGCCTGCGCCTCGACCCGAAGGCGGACCTGGGCAAGGAGGGCTACCGCCTCGTGAGCGATGCGCGCGGCGTGACCATCTCGGCGGCGCAGCCCGCGGGACTCCACTACGGCATCCAGACCTTGCGCCAGATGCTCCCGGCCGACATTTACCGCCGGGCGCGGGTGAAACGCACGTGGGCGCTGCCGGCCGTGGCGATCGAGGACGCGCCCCGGTTCTCGTGGCGCGGCAGCCACCTGGATGTCGCGCGCCACTTCATGCCGAAGGAATTCGTGCTGAAGCACATCGAGCTGCTGGCCCAGCACAAGATGAACGTCTTCCACTGGCATCTGACGGACGACCAGGGCTGGCGCATCAAGATCAAGCGCTATCCGCGCCTGACGCAGGTAGGCGCGTGGCGCCGCGACAGCATGCTCGCGTACGATCCGCCGCGCTACGACGGCAAGCCGCACGGCGGCTTTTATACGCAGGACGACATCCGCGAAGTGGTCGCCTTCGCGGCCGCGCGCCACGTGACGATCGTGCCGGAGATCGAGATGCCGGGCCATGCGCAGGCCGCCGTCGCGGCGTATCCCGAGCTGGGCAACCGGCCGGATCGGACACTCCAGGTCGGCACCGACTGGGGCGTGATCCCGCACGTGTTCAACGTGGAAGACGGCACGATCGCCTTCCTGCAGAATGTGCTGGACGAGGTGATGGACCTGTTCCCGGGCCAGACCATCCACGTGGGCGGCGACGAGTGCCCGAAGACGGAATGGGCGCAGTCGCCGGCCGCGCTGGCGCGCATGAAGCAGCTGGGCCTCGTGCCGGTCACGGCCACCCTGCAGGACATCCAGGACTACCGCGATGCGCAGGGCAAGCCGGCCGAACATCCCGCGCTGCACGGCCTGCAGAGCTGGTTCATCGGCCGCATGGATGCGTACCTGACGCAGCACGGCCGCCGCCTGATCGGCTGGGACGAGATCCTGGAAGGCGGCCTCGCACCGGGCGCCGCCGTGATGAGCTGGCGCGGCGAGGCGGGCGGCATCAAGGCCGCCGGCGCCGGACACGACGTCGTCATGACGCCGGAGCGCGAGACCTATTTCGATTTTTACCAGGCCGACCCGAAGAGCCCCGGCTTCCGCGAACCGATGGGCGTGCGCGACGTGACGACGCTCGCGCGCGTGTATGCGTACGACCCGTTGCCGGCCGCGCTGCCGGCTTCCCAGGCGCGGCACGTGCTGGGCAGCCAGGCGCAGTTGTGGACGGAATACATGGCGACCCCGCGCGACGTCGAATACATGGCCTGGCCGCGCCTCGTGGCGCTGGCCGAAGGCCTGTGGACGCCGAAGGCGCTGAAAGACTATGCGCGGTTCGAGGCGCGGATGCCGGCGGCGCTGGGCCGCCTGCAGGTGCAGGATGTAAACTACCGTCCCCTGGAAGGTCCGAGGTAACGATCGCCTGCGGGCTGCAAGACCTACTGCATGAACCAGCCGTGGCTGACGACGATCGACTGGCCCGTCAGCGCGTTCGACGGGAACGTCGCGAGGAACAGCGCCGTGTGCGCGACGTCTTCCACGGTCGTGAATTCGCCGTCGACCGTCTCCTTCAGCATCACCTTCTTGACGACATCCTCCTCGCTGATCCCCAGTTCCTTCGCCTGTTCCGGGATCTGCTTGTCGACGAGCGGCGTGCGCACGAAGCCCGGGCAGATCACGTTCGCCCGCACGCCGTGCTTCGCGCCTTCCTTGGCGACGACCTTGGCCAGGCCGACGAGGCCATGCTTCGCCGCGACGTACGGCGCCTTCAGCACCGAGGCTTCCTTCGAGTGCACGGACCCCATGTAGATCACGCTGCCGCCGCGGCCCTGCGCATACATCCGCTTCAGGCACGCGCGCGTCGTGAGGAAGGCGCCGTCGAGGTGGATCGCGAGCATCTTCTTCCAGTCCGAGAACTTGAATTCGTCGACCGGCGCGACGATCTGGATGCCCGCGTTCGACACGAGCACGTCGATGCCGCCGAATCGATCGGCCACTTGCGCGATGCCCGCGTCGACCTGTTCCTCGTTCGTCACGTCCATCGCGACGGCCAGCGCGCGTTCGCCGGTCGGATCGAATTCGCGCGCGACGGCCTGCGCGGCTTCCAGGTTGAGGTCCGCGATGGCGACCTTCGCGCCATGGTCGAAATAGGTCTTCGCGATCTCTTTGCCGATGCCGCTGGCGGCGCCCGTGACGACGGCGACTTTATCCTGCATGTTCATAGTGGATCCTTTTCTGCGGAGGGGGGAAGGGGAAGCGGGTGCGCGGGCGGCGTCAGGAAATCGTAGGTGGCCGGGTTGCACTCGAAGCGCGGCAGCTGGAAGATCTCTTCATGCGCGAGCGTCTTCGTCGCATCCGCGTATCCGGCCTGCCAGTGTTCCTTCATCGTGCGGCGCGAGAATTCGAAATCCTTGTACTGGCCTTCGTAGGTCGGCGAGCGGTAGACCAGTTCGACGATGTTGTACAGCGCGGGATCCGACGCTTCCGCCAGCATTTGCGCCTGCGGCGTCGCGGCCAGGTCGGGCGGCATCATCGCCAGCAGTTCGTTGAACGCCGTGCGCAGCTTTTCCGTGCGGCGGAATGCGTCGGTCGCGGTGCGCGTGCGGCTCGAATACTGGATCTCCTTCATGCGCGTCGCGACCGCGGCGAGGTCTTTCGGCACTTCGCCGCGCGCGCTCCACAGGTCGACCTGGAACACGAGCGTATGCAGGCGCGAACGCGCGGACAGTACCCAGTCGAGCGGCGTATTCGACACCATGCCGCCGTCCCAGTAACGTTCGCCGTCGATCTCCACCGCGTCGAAGCCCGGCGGCAGTGCGCCGCTGGCCATGACGTGCTCCGGCCCGATGCGGTCCTTCGCATTGTCGAAGTAGGCGAAGTTGCCGGTCCTGACGTTGACGGCGCCGATCGACAGACGCATTTCGCGCGCGTTGATGCGGTCGAAGTCGACGAGGCGCTCCAGGGTCGCCCGAAGGGGTGTCGTGTCGTAGAAACTCGTCGCACCAAGGCCGGGCCACGACAGGTACGGCGGCGGCACGCGCGGTTCGAAGAAGCCGGGCACGCCCTGCACGAGCACTCTTCCGGCCGCGACCTGGTTGACCCAGGCGTGCAGCGTGTCGACGAGCGGCACGCCGGTCCACCGGTCACCCACGATGCCGTCGCCGGACGCGCTGACCAGTTCCCAGAATTCGCGCAGCCGCTCGACCCGCTGCTCGCGCGGATTGCCGGCGATGATCGCGCTGTTGATGGCGCCGATCGAAATGCCGGACACCCACGTGGGCTCGACGCCCGCTTCCAGCAGCTTTTCGTACACGCCGGCCTGGTACGCACCGAGCGCGCCGCCACCCTGCAGGACGAGCGCGATGCTGTCGAATTCGGTGGCGCAGGCTTTCGGTACTTCGGCGGGCGCCTGCGTGCCTTCGTGCAGTACGCTTTGATCCCGTGTGTTCACGTGCCGGCTCCGTTGCGGAGCGATGGGGTTGGCTTCATCCGTTCCTCGATGTGTCAATACGAACCGCGAGCGACCTTGCGTTTGATCAACGTGTCGCCCGGCCGATATTCTCACAAATTTGCGGATGAGGCTGTCGTACGATTGGATGATGAACACCATGTTTACGCGGCGCTGGTATAGTCGCCGGCATGGACGACACCTGGCATCCGCAACCGGACGAACACGGCCGCAAGGTGCGGCTGCACACGCCGTCGTGCGAAGCGAATCTCGCCGCGCTGGCCGACCCGCAGGCCGCGGTGACGTTCGTGCCGGGCAGCACATGCGCGGGCAGGCTGGATGGCGTGCCGCTCGTGCCGTGCACGCGCGCCATGGTCGAAGCCGCTTGCATCGGTGGCGCCATGCTCGTGGAACCGCCGTTCCTCCTCCCGCCGGGGAAGCAGGCGGCGGCCGGCGCCGTCGTGCGCGAAGCCGACGGCCGCATCTGGCTCGTGGCGCCGTCGAACGGCTTCGGCGGCTATGCGGTGACCTTTCCGAAAGGGCGCGTCGAACCGGGCCTGCCGCTGCAGGCGACGGCCATCCGCGAGGTCTGGGAAGAATCGGGGCTGCTCGTGGAACCGGTGGCCTGGCTGGGCGACTTCCCTCGCACCCAGACCTTTACACGCTTTTACATCGCGCGCCGGATCGGTGGCCATCCCGCGCACATGGGGTGGGAGTCGCAGGCCGTCCACCTCGTGACGCCCACGCAGGCGCGTGGCCTGTTACACCGGGATACCGATCGCGCGGTACTCGACGCCTTGGACGCATTTGAGGCGAATCAAGCCTGACGCCAGCCACGCGAGACACGGCAGCCTTTCCAATCTGTAATGTTCGACGACCCTGTTTTTAATTTTCGCTTCAGGTTCGCGGCGTACCGTTTTCATTGCATATCGGAAGCATTTCTTGCCCTGTCCTTCGTCCCTTTTAAGGCTGTCGCCCGTGAAACTCGCCGCATACCAAGAGCTCGCCCCGCAGGAACTCGCGCCACCGCAACCCGGCGGCCTGGCCATCCTCGGGGACGATCCCGTACAGCACCGCCAGGTCCTCGACAAGCTCGACGAGCTCGGCTTGCGGCCCTATCTCGCGCCGTCTGAACACGGCTGCGGTTTCGCGCTGTCGGCGGACGCCGCGCATGCGCTCGTGGACGATGGCGACACGCTGAACCTGTGCCGCGATCTCGGCCTCGACACCGCCGCGAACATGGTCCACCTCGAACGCGAGATCGTGCTGGCGCTGCTGGCCGCGCCGCGCCTGCTGCGCTTTGCGAGTGCCGCCGAATTCCTGGCGGCGGTCGCGATCCGACGCAACATTGTCGTGGCCGCGCGCGCCACCCAGCTCGCGTTCGGCACGGCCGAAGCGGACCGCCCGGCCAGCCACTGGACGTACGACGAAGACTGCGGCTTCACGGTCTTGCCCGGACGACCGCTGATCGAGGCCCTCACGCTCGCGACGCAGCCCGGCGCGGGCGACGGGCGCATGTACGCGTTCTCCTGCTACCGCGCGACCGAATACGTGATGCTGCTCGGGATCGCGCGCGAACTCGAACGGACCAACCCGCCGTTGCTCGCAGCCTTGCAGCGCCAGTGGGAGACGTCCGCGATCCAGTCGGGCGCCTTCCACGACGTCTTTCTCGTCGAATACGGCTCGTTCGACGCGCCGCTGCCGCCGCGCTGGTACGTGCCGGGCGATCGCGTGTGGTTCCGCAATCCGGACGCGCGCTCGTCGGACGCGTCCGGCTACGAAGGGTCGTGGGTCATCTATCTCGGCAACGGCCTGTTCAGCAATTTCTGGCAACGCGACCGCCCCTACAGCCTGGTCGCGAAATGCCTGGAGATCTACCACTGGCGCCACGGCACGTATGTCGACGCCGCCGGCGACTTGCGGATGAACGAGGCGATCGTCGCTGCGCACGTGGCGGAGACGGCCGCCAACCCGGCCGCGCTGGCGTCCGTCGTCGCGCGCATGTCGCGCCTGCGTGACACGCGCGGCGTGTATGCCGATGGCGGCTGCATCGACGTCTCGCGCGAATTCTCGCGTCCTGTCTGCCCCGGCACCACGGGCATCGTGCTGCCGGGCTGACGGCTGACGGCTCACGGCTCACGGCTCCAGGACGTAGTGGCCGGGCGCATCACGCACGCTGCGTCCTTGTGGAGGCGGCGCCACCCACGGACCGGCCAGGCGGGCCAGCCAATGTTCCCACGCCGGCCACCAACTGCCTTCCCGCACGCGCGTCTCGGCCTGCCAGGTATCGGGATCGACGTACGGCGCGTCGTGCTCGTGCGCGCTCATCTGGTAGCTGCGATTCGGCGTACCCGGCGGCGACACGACGCCCGCATTGTGGCCGCCCGACGTCAGCAGGAATGTCACCGACGTATCGCTCAGCGGAATGATTTTATAGACGGAGCGCCACGGCGCCACGTGGTCCGTCATCGTGCCGACCGCGAGGATGGGGATGTGGATGTCGGTCAGCGCCACCGGCCGCCCGTTCACCAGGTAGCGTGAGCTGGCCAGGCTGTTCTGCAGGAACAGGTTGCGCAGGTATTGCGAATGCATGCGGTAGGGCATGCGCGTGGCGTCCGCATTCCACGAGGCGAGGTCATTGTCCTTGTCGGGGATGTCGAGCAGGTAGTGGCGCAGGCGGCGCGACCAGATCAGGTCGTTCGAGCGCAGCAGCTGGAAGGCGCCCGCCATCTGGCGCGTGTCCAGGTAGCCCTGCTGCCACATCACGGCTTCCAGGAAGCTGACCTGGCTCTCGTCGATGAACAGCGACAGCTCGCCCGGCTCCGTGAAGTCGACCTGCGCCGCCAGCAGCGTCATGCTGGCAAGGCGCTCGTCGCCGTCGCGCGCCATCGCCGCCGCCGCGATCGCGAGCAGTGTGCCGCCAAGGCAATAGCCGCACGCATTGATCTGCGGGGCGCCGCTCTCGCGCACGACCATGTCCAGCGACTCCATGATGCCGTGCCGCCGGTAATCGTCCAGCGACAGGTCGCGGTCGTCGGCCTGCGGATTCTTCCACGAGATCATGTACACGGTGTGGCCATGCTCGACGAGGTAGCGCACGAGCGAGTTGTGCGGGGAGAGGTCGAGGATGTAGTACTTCATGATCCACGCGGGCACGATCAGCAGCGGCACGGCATGCACCTGCGGCGTGACGGGATCGTAGCGCAGCAGCTCGACGAGGTGGTTTTCCATCACGACCTTGCCGGGCGTGATGGCGACGTCGCGCCCGGGCCGGAGGCTGGCGGGCGCCGACGTGCCGGCCAGCGCGCGGCGCATGTCCGTGCCCGCGCGCGCCATGCCGTGCAAGAGGTTCTGCCCGCCGCTGGCGAGCGTGACCTGCTGCACGACCGGATTGGTGGCGATGAAGTTCGACGGCGCGACGCCGTCGAGCAGCTGGCGCGCGACGAACGTGACCACGTCGCCATGGTGCGACGACACGCCCCGCACGTCGGTCGTGGCCCGGTGCCACCATTGCTGCGTGAGCAGGAAGCCCTGGCTCAGCTGGTTCCACGGCCACGCATGCCAGAGCGGATCGTTGAAGCGCTTGTCCTGGGCCAACGGCTGCACGGGCTCGGCCGGCGTGCCGAACATGGCGCTGGTGCTGTACTGCAGCCAGCGCTGCATGTTGTTCATGGCCTGCACGCCCAGCTCCAGCTGCTTGGCGGGCGAGAGGAGCAGGTGGGTGGCCCAGTCGTGCCACGCGCCGGCCAGGGCCGCCGGTGATACGTAGCCGGTCAGGCGCCCCAGCGCGGCGTTGAGTGCGAGGTCGACGTGCGCGTGTTCGAGGCTGGCCTCGGGATAGCGCGGCCGCGCGCCGCCCTGCCACGTGCTGGCCTCGCGCCGCTGTTCGCTTGGCGGGATGTCGGACAGGATGTTCATGATGCGATGCCTCCGAAGCAGGGCTGGAAACACGTTTGACCAGAATCCGGCAGGTAAGTGCCGCACCACGGCGGTGCGTTTGCTTGATATGGCACAGATACCCGTCATGGATACCCGCCTATCATTGTTTACGGCGAGGTAGCAAAGCGGTTATGCGACGGCTTGCAAAGCCGTTCAGACGTGTTCGACTCACGTCCTCGCCTTTCATTCTCCTTCCACACCGCTCCCCCACCTGAAGTTGTTGACCACGGCCCGAAAAGCCGATAGCATTCGGTCAAATGACAACGTTGGACAAATCGCGGCGAAAGACGACCGCGACGCCGACGCTGACCAGTTCGAAGACCCGAAGGGGCGGAGGAGACGAGGTGTCGACCATTCACGATGTCGCCGAAAAAGCCGGCGTATCGATCAAGACCGTGTCGCGCGTGCTCAACGACGCGAGCAGCGTGTCGGAAAAGACGCGCAAGCGGATCGAGCACGCCATGCAGGCGCTCGACTTCGCGCCGTCCGCCGCCGCGCGCATGCTGCGCGGGCGTCCGACCGATCTCGTGGCCGTCATCGCGGACCAGCTCACCACGACCCCCGATTCGTCCGAGATCATCAAGGGCATCCAGTCCGTGTGCGAAGACCTGGGAAAGATGCTCATCATCGGCGAGACGGGCGGACAGGCGCACGTCGCCAGCCGCCTGGTGGCCGACATGCGCACCCGCCGCGTCGAAGCGATCATCTTCGCCACCACGTTCCACCGTCCCGTGACGGTCACCGACACGCTGGGCCAGACGCCGGCCGTGCTCGCGAACTGCTTCGAAGCGGCATCGCGGTTCGCGGAGGTCATCCCGGACGACGAGGGCGGCGGCTATGCGGCGGCCGAGACCGTGCTGCGCGCCGGTCACCGCAAGATCGCGTTCCTGCAGCTGATCGAGGGCATGGTGGCGACGCGCCTGCGCCTGCAGGGGTTTCGCCGCGCCATGCAGGACCACGGCGTACGGCCGAACGACGCCTGGCTGCTGCACGGCGCCACGCCCGGTGTCGAGGACGAGTTCGCGCAGTTGCGGACGACGATCGACGGCCTGTTCGCGGGCGCCGAACGTCCCACGGCCATCCTGTGCGGGAACGACAAGATGGCGATCCGCGTGATCTTCCTGCTGCAGCGGCGCGGCCTCCGGGTGCCGGAAGACGTGTCCGTCGTCGGCTTCGACGACTTCCGGCTTCTGTCGGAGGCGTCCGATCCCGGCCTGACGACCGTCACCCTGCCGTATCGCGAGATCGGTGCACTCGCCGCGCGCCGGGCGCTCGCCAAGGACCTGGCGCCGGGCATCGTCCGCGTGCCATGCCGCGCCGTGCTGCGCGGTACCGTGGCGGCGCCGTCGGGCGGGAAGGCGGGACAATGATGAAACGGGCGCTGCTTCCGGTACTCGCCATGGTGGCGTCGCCCGCCCTGGCGGCGCCCATCGACATTACCGTGTGGCGCCACGATACCGGCGACGCCGAAATGGTCGCGAGCCGGAACATGGTCGACCGGTTCAACCGCGCCCAGGACAAGTGGAAGGTCGTCGTCGAGACGATCCCGCAAGGCACGTACACGGAATCGATCACGGCGGCGTCCCTCGTCGGGCACCTGCCGTGCGTGATGGCGATCGACCAGCCGGCCGTGCCGAACTTCGCGTGGGCCGGCACGATCCGTCCGCTCGACCGGCTGCTGCCGGCGTCGGTAGTGCAACCGTTGCTGCCGGGCGGGCGCGGCACGTACCGGGGACGGCTCTACAGCGTGGGCCAGTTCGACGTCGTGCTGGCGCTGTTCGCGCGCCGGTCGCGCCTCGCCGCCGAGGGCATCCGCGTGGCGACCATCGAACAGCCGTACTCGGCGCGCGAGCTCCACGACATCCTCCTGAAGGTCAAGCGCGCCGGTCATTACCGCTATCCGCTCGACCTGAACGGCAAGTCGACAGGCGAGTGGTTCAGCTATGCCTTCTCTCCCTGGCTCGAGAGCGCGGGGGCGGACCTGATCGACCGCGGCAACTACCTGCGCGTCGACGGTGTGCTCAACGGCGACGCCGCCGTGGGCGTCGCCCGCTACTACGGCCGCCTGTTCAGGGACCGTCTCGCCGAACGCACTCCCGCCGACGACAAGAGCTTCGAACAGGGGCGCTCGCTGCTCCAGTACACCGGGTCGTGGAAGGCGCGCGACTACAGCGAACGCTTCGGCGCCGATCTCGTCGTGATGCCGCCGCCCGATTTCGGCCATGGCCCCCGGATCGGCGCGGCGTCCTGGCAATGGGCGGTGTCGAGCAGCTGTCCTTATCCGGCGGGCGCCGCGGCGTTTCTCGAGCACGTGCTGTCCGCGCCGGAGATGGCCGGGTTCTCGCACATGACCGGACTGGTCCCCGTCACGGCGGATGCCGCGGCGCTCACGACGCACTACCGCCCGGGCGGCGCCTGGCGCATCTATTTCGATTTCGCCGCCCGCTACGCGCGGCCGCGGCCCGCGACGCCGGGCTATCCCGCGATCTCGGCGGCGTTCGAGAAAGCCATGGCGGATGTCCGTGCCGGGAAGGATGCGGCCGAGGCGATGGACGAGGCGGTCGAGACGATCGAACACGACATCGCCCGCAACGGCGGCTACGGATTCATCCGACGCGAAGCGGTGGCGCGCCAATGAAGACGCTGCCCGGCCGCGACCATCCGTTGGCGATCGCCGGCTTCACCGGTCCGGCGCTGCTGCTGCTCGGCCTCTTCCTGCTGTTGCCGCTGCTGTTCGCGGCCGGCGCCACGTTCACCGATCACCGGCTGGTCTCGCCGGAGCCGACCCGCTACGTCGGCCTGGAGAACTACCGGCGCCTGCTGGCGCTGCAGGTGGTCGAGGTGGAGCCGCTGCGCGACGCGGCCGGCGCGGCGTTGCGCGACGAGGAGGGTATCCGCTTCCCGACGTGGCGCCAGACGCGCCGCGCGCACCCTGGCCTGGCGCAATACCGCCCCGCGTGGCAGGTCCGGTTCGGCGAGCGCCGGTTCGTGCTGGCCGCGACGGACCCGCTGTTCTACCGCTCCCTCATCAACACCTTCCTGTTCGCGCTGCTGGTGCTGCCGCTGCAATGCGGCGCGGCGCTGGGGCTGGCGCTGCTGGTGAACCAGCGCATCGCCGGGCGCGTCTTCTTCCGCACCGTGTATTTCGCGCCCGTCGTGACGTCGATGGTGGTCGCGGCTATCGTCTGGTCGTTCATGCTGAACACCGACCGCGGCATGATCAACGAGCTGCTGCGCGCCGTGACGGGCGATCCGAACGTCGGGCCGGACTGGCTGGGCGAGCCCCGCTATGCGCTGCCCGCCATCGCCATCATGTCGGCCTGGCAGGGCGCGGGATTCCAGATGCTCGTGTTCCTCGCGGGCCTGCAGTCGATCTCGCCGGAGCTATACGAGGCCGCGACCCTGATGGGCGCGAATGCGTGGCAGCGCTTCGTGCACGTTACCTTGCCGGGGCTGCGCAACACGATCGTCTTCGTCGTCGTGTCGACCCTGCTGCTGGCGTTCGGCCTGTTCACGCAAGTGGATGTGATGACGCAGGGCGGACCGCTCGATTCGACCACGACCGTCGTGTACCACGCGGTGCGCACCGGCTTCCGCCAGCAGGACATCGGTTACGGCTCGACCATCGCCATGGTCTTCTTCGGCATCGTGCTGCTGGTCGCGGTGCTGCAGCGCGTCCTCGTCGCGCGGGGGGAGAACGCATGAAGCCGTTCCTCCGCACCGCCTTGCTGGCCGCCGTCATGGGCGTGCTCGGGATCGTGTTCGCGGCGCCGCTGCTGTTCATGTTCGCGTCGTCGTTCAAGCGCGACGACGCCATCTTCGCCAACCTCGCCAGCTGGTCCGCCTTCGTCCCCGATGCGGGATGGTCGCTGGCCAACTACGCGGCCATCTTCGAGCGCAGCAACCTCCCGCTGTTCCTGCTGAATTCCACGATCATCGCCGCGTGCGTCGTCGTGGGCGGCGTCCTGGTCAACAGCATGCTCGCGTTTTCCCTGAGCCGCATGCGCTGGCGCGGCCGCCGCGCGGTGCTGGCCGTGGTGGTCGCGCTGATGATCGTCCCGTTCGAAGTCATCGCGATTCCCTTGCTGTCGCTGGTCGCGCGCCTGCCGTGGCCCGGCATCGAACAAGGCGCGCTGACGTGGCACATCGGCTGGTTCAACAGCCTGCACGTGCAGATCATCCCGTTCCTCGCCAACGCCTTCTGCGTCTTCCTGTTCTACCAGTTTTTCCGCGACATCCCGCGCGAGCTGGACGAAGCCGCCAGGATGGACGGCGCCGGACCGTGGACCCTGTTCTTCCGCATCATCCTGCCCAACAGCCGTCCGGTGATCGCGACGGCCGCGATCGTGCTCTTCATCGCGGCGTGGAACCAGTACCTGTGGCCCATCATGGTCGTGCAGGGCGAAGCGGCGCGCCCCGTGCAGCCGGGCATCCAGCAATTCTTCGGGCGTTCCAATTCCTGGGGCCAGATCATGGCCTATGCGTCCGTGGTCACGCTGCCCGTGCTCGCCGTATTCCTCGCGTTCCAGCGCCAGTTCGTCGCCTCGGTGGCGGGTTCCGGCATCAAGGGCTGAATCGATTCAATCATCATGACACTCAAACTCGACGACAAATACATCTGGGATTTCTGGCACTACGCGGAAGGCGGCGCCCAGCACCTGTTCATGCTGCAGGCCGACCGCGCCATCGGCGATCCGGACCTGCGCCACTGGAACGTCTCGGTCGGCCACGCCGTGTCGCGCGACCTGAGACAGTGGGATTACCGCGGCACCGTGTTCGGGCCGTCCGCCGGACCCGCATGGGACGACTTCACGACGTGGACCGGTTCCGTGATCCATGCGGAAGGCCGCTACCACCTGTTCTACACGGGCACGTGCCGTGCCGAGAACGGCCTGCGCCAGCGCATCGGCCACGCCACGTCCGACAGCATCGACGGCCCGTGGATGCGCGTGGGCGACGGCCTCGCGCTGGATCTCGACGCACGCTTTTACGAAGAACATGCGGAGGACCGCTGGCACGACCGCGCCCTGCGCGACCCGTGGGTGCTGCCGGACCGGATCGACGGCATGTACCACATGTTCTTCACGGCGCGCCGCAACGACGGGCCGAAATTCGAGCGCGGCGTCATCGGCCACGCCGTCTCGCCCGACCTCGTGCACTGGGAAGCGACGGCCCCCGTGTACGAGGGCGGCCATTACGGCCAGCTGGAAGTGCCGCAGGTGTTCGCGCGCGACGGGCGGTGGTTCTGCACCTTCTGCAACGTGCGCGACCACTGGGCCGAGGCGCAGCGCGCGCAGCAGGACGGCGGCGTCTCGGGCACGCACTACCTCGTGGCCGAGACGCCGCTCGGCCCATGGCAACCGGCCGAAGGCTTCCTGGATGGCGACGTACCGTGCCGGCGCTACGCGGGCAAGATCCTGCGCGACCCGGTGACGGGCGAGGACTGCCTGATGGCCTTTCTCGATGCCGGGCCGGACGGCCAGTTCGTCGGCCAGATCAGCGACCCGATCCCGCTGCGCTTCGAGCATGGCCGCTACCGGCTGGACGATATTTTGGCACCGGAATGACAACGATGGACAACCATCATGGAGGAGACACCGTGATTCCCTTCAACCATGAAAGGCGGCCGTGGCGGCGCGGCGTGGCGGCAATGCTGCTGGCGCTGCTCGCGCCGGCCCGTGCCGGGGCGGCCACCGACATCGCCGCCTGGCCGCTCGACGAGCAGCGCGGCAGCAGGACGATGGAAGCGGTCTCGGGCCGCTACGACCCCGTCGAGTACGTCTTCAACCATGCCCGCTTCAAGCCGGATTCCGACCCGCTGTGGCGCCCGGCCGGCGCATGCATCAGGGGCGGCTGCCTGCTGTTCGACGGCTACTCGACGGATATCACGGCACCCGGCCTCACGGCGGCGCAGCTGGGCGCCGGCTGGACGATCAGTGCGTGGGTCGCGCCGCATGCGTTCGAATGGGGCGACGGCGGCCAGTACTCGGCGTTCCTGAGCCAGTTCGACGAGGGCAGCAAGACCGGCTTCGCGTTCGGGATGTATCGCTTCGGCACCTGGGGCATCAAGCTGGGGTTCGGCAGCGGGGAATTCGACCTGCGCGTGAGCGACCGCAAGCTGCCCAGGGACGCGTGGTCGCACGTGGCGGCGAGCTACGATCCGCGCGGCCGCGTGGTCCGGCTGTTCCTCGACGGAGAACAGGTGGCCGCCGGCTCGGCGCCGGCGCAGGGCAGCTTCGCGTTGCCCGCGCGGGCGCTGACGATCGGCCGCTATTCGCAGCCGCGCACCGTGGAGGGGGTGTTCCAGCTGAATACCTTCCTCGGCCTGATGGACGAGGTCCGGATCGCGGCGGGCGCCGCGCCGGGCGCGGACATCGCCCGCCGCGTGCATGCGGACCTGGCGGCCCACGGCGGCAGGGCGCCCGCGCTGGCGCAGGCCGATGTCACCATCGCACCGGTCACGTTCGCCGGCGACCGTCATCGTCCGCAGTACCACGCGATGCCGGATTCCGGCTGGATGAACGAACCGCATGCGCCGTTCTACCAGGACGGCCGCTATCACCTGTTTTTCCAGAAGAACCCGTTCGGCCCGTTCTGGCACCAGATCCATTGGGGGCACTGGGCCAGCCCGGACATGGTGCACTGGCGCGAGCTGCCCATCGCGCTGGCGCCGGAAGACGACACGCTCGCGCCGGACGGCATCTGGTCCGGCAGCGCCACGCATGCGCGGGACGGCACGCCGGTGCTGTTCTTCACGGCGGGGAACGACAAGGCGCCCATCCACGAGCGCACCGGGCTCGCGCGGCCTGCGGATGCGGACCTGGTGCGGTGGATGAAATATCCCGTGCCGGTGACCGAGCAGCAGCCGGGCCCCGGGCACACGGGCGATTTCCGCGACCCGTTCGTGTTCCGCGACAATGCCGGCGACCGCTGGTTCCAGCTCGTGGGCTCGCGGATCGCGGGCGGCAGCGGCACGGCGCTCGTCCACGAATCGTCCGACCTCGTCCACTGGCGTTATCGGGGGCCGCTGTTCACGCTCGATGCGAAACGCTATCCCGGCTTCGACAAGACGTTCGAGCTGCCCATGCTGCTGCCGATCGGGATGGGGACGGACGGCCGCCCCCGTCACGTGTTCCTCACGGACGTGGGGGCGCAGGCGTACTACTGGATCGGCGTGTTCGACCCCGCCGCCGCGCGCTTCGTGCCGGACAGCGAGGCCCCGCGCGTGTTCGACCTGGGCGACCACCATTTTTCCGGTCCCAGCGGCTTCGTCGATCCAAGGACGGGACGGACCATCGTGTTTTCGATCGCCCAGGGCGAACGCAGCCTGCGCGACGAATGGGCGAGCGGCTGGGCCCACAACGCGGGCCTGCCCATCACGCTCGCGATCGGCCCGGACGACGACCTGCGCCTGGCCCCCATCGACGAACTCCGGAGCCTGCGCCAGGACCTGCTGCTGGACCTGGCCGACGTCACGCCCGCCGCGGCGGCGGCCCGGCTGGCAACGATCAAGGGCGACGCGCTGGAGGTGGAACTGGAACTCGCGGCGGACGGCCACCCGCGGCGCGGGCTCGTCGTCCGCAAGACGCCCGACGATGCCGAGCACACGGACCTCGTCGTGGATACCGCGCGCAAGCGTTTCGAGATCGACCGCACGCACACGACGCTGGACGCTGGCGCCCGCTCGCGCGGCGTGCAGGGCGGCGCGTTCGACCTGCGCGGCGAGCACGTGCGCCTGCGCGTGTTCCTGGACCGGTCGATGGTGGAAGCCTATGTCAACGAACGCAAGAGCATCACGAGCCGGATGTATCCGTCGCGGCCCGATGCGACCGGGCTCGGTCTGGTCGCGGCGCCCGGCGACCGCGTCGTCAGGCTGAAAGTATGGCGCATGGGCGGGCTGGATGCGGAGGCCTCGGCATGGCATCCATCACGTTGACCGGCGTGGGCAAGACCTACGCCGGCAAGCGCGCCAACCGCGTCCTCGAGAACATCTCGTTCTCGATCGCGGACGGCGAGTTCGTCGTGCTGGTCGGTCCCTCGGGCTGCGGCAAATCGACCGTCCTGCGCATGATCGCGGGCCTGGAAGAGGCGAGCGGCGGCGAGATCCGCATCGACGGCGCGCGCGTCAACGAGACGCCGCCCGCCCGGCGCGGCCTGGCGATGGTGTTCCAGGGCTATGCGCTGTACGCGCACATGACCGTGTTCGAGAACATCGCCTTCGGCCTGCGCCTCGCACGCGTGCCGAAGAAGGAGGTCGAGGCATCCGTGCGCACGGTCGCGTGCATGCTGCAGCTCGAGCACCTGCTGGACCGCAAGCCGCCGCAGCTGTCGGGCGGGCAGCGCCAGCGCGTGGCCATCGGCCGCGCCATCGTGCGCAAGCCGCGCGCCTTCCTGTTCGACGAGCCGCTGTCGAACCTGGACGCCGCCCTGCGCGCCGACATGCGCGTCGAGATCGCGCGGCTGCACAAGCAGCTGGGCGCGACTATGGTCTACGTGACGCACGACCAGGTCGAGGCGATGACCCTGGCCGACCGCATCGTCGTGCTGGGGCCCGCGGGCGTGCAGCAGGTCGGGGCGCCGATGGCGTTGTACGAGCGGCCCGCGAACGTGTTCGTCGCCGGCTTCATCGGCATGCCGAAAATGAACCTCGTCGACGGCGTCGTCGACGCGCAGGGCCGGCTCGCGCTGGGCGGCGTGCCGCTGGACTGGCGCGGCCCGGCCGCAAGCGGCACCCGGGTGACGGTCGGCGTGCGGCCCGAACACCTCGTGCCGGATGCCGCGGGGCCGATCCGCGGCGTCGTGGCGCTCGTCGAGCGGCTCGGCGCGGAATCGCACGTGCACCTGGACGTGGCGGGCCTGTCCCGGCCCCTCGTGGCGGCCATCAGGGACGCGCCGCCGCTGCCCGGCAGCGCCTGGTCCGTCGCGCCCGCGGCCGGCGCGCTGCACGTGTTCGGACCGGACGGCAAGCGTATCGATAGCAATTTTAACCAGCAGGAGGAAGCATGATCGTAGTGTGTGGTGAAGCGTTGTTCGATGTGTTCGCGACGGGGGAGGGGGTAGAGCAGCAGGCGGTCGCCATCGGCCTGTCGGCCTGCCAGGGCGGTTCGCCGTTCAACCTGGCGACCGGCGTGGCGCGGCTGGGCGGCACCGCGTCGTTCTTCGGCGGCCTGTCGCGCGACCTGTTCGGCCGCAAGCTGCACGCGGCGCTGGCGACCGAGGGCGTCGACCTGTCCGCCGCGCCGCGTCCGGACGCACCCACCGCGCTCGTGATGGTCAGCGTCGACGACCGCGGCGTGCCCCTCTACACGTTCTACGGCAGCGGCACGGCCGACCGCATGGTCACCCAGGCCGACCTGGCCGGCGTGCCCGCCGACGCGGCGGCAATCCACGTGGGCTCGTACTGCATGGTCGTCGAGCCGGTGGCGTCCACCTTGCGCGCGCTGGTCGAGCGCCAGCGTGGCCGCAGCCTGATCGTCTACGACCCGAACGTCCGGCTGACCATCGAGCCCGACGTCGGCATGTGGCGCGAGTCCGTGCGCTGGATGCAGCGCCGCGCCGACGTGCTCAAGGTCAGCGAGGAAGACATCCACGCGCTGTATCCGGGCATGCGCGTCGACACGTTCATCGCGGAGTCGCTGGAAGCAGGCGTGGCCCTCGTCGTCGTGACATGGGGCGAGCGGGGCGTGGTGGCGGTCACGCGGTCGCAACTGGCGGTGGAAGTGCCGGCCGTGCCCGTCACGGTCGTGGACACGGTCGGCGCGGGCGACACGTTCCAGGCCGGCCTGCTCGCATGGCTGCAGCGCGCCGGCAAGCTCACGCGGCGCGCGGTGGAAGGCCTGCCCCAGGACGAACTGGTGGAGGCGTTGCGTTTCGCCGCGCGCGCCGCCGCCGTCACCTGCTCGCGCCGCGGCGCGGACCTGCCGTACACGAGCGAACTGGCCGATGTGGAAGGTTTCGAATTTTCTTAAAAATTTTTTCAAAAGAAATGACAACGTTGGACATCCGGTTCACGAGACCGGCAGCTGGAAATACGAAGGTAAAGAAGTCAATATCACACAGGAGATAAATAACGATGCGTTACTCGCTCACCCCCTATATCGGCCGCTCGGCCGCCCTCGTCATCGCGCTGGCACCCGCCCTCGCATTCGCACAGCAGCAGGCCGGCGCGCCCGTGGAGCAGTCCGCGGCCAAGGCCGACGAGCCCAATAACGTCGTGATCGTGACGGGCGTGACCCGGACGACGACGAAGAAGAACGCCACGTTCTCGATCAACACGCTGAGCGCGGAAGACATCCAGCGCCTGGCGCCGATGAGTACCGCCGACCTGCTGGGCAACCTGCCGGGCATCTATGCCGAGGGCAGCACCGCCGGCGAGGCCAGCAACAACATCACGGTGCGCGGCCTGCCCGTGGTCGGCGGCTTCCGTTTCGCGCCGCAGCTGATCGACGGCCTGCCGGCGTACGAGGAATCGGAAGCCCCGTTCCTGAACAACGACGTGTTCGTGCGCGACGACCTGATGACGGAAAGCGTGGAGGCGGTGAAGGGCGGCCCCGGCGGCATCCTGTATTCGAACGGCCTGGGCGCGACCATCAACCACATCACGCGCACGGGCGGCGACCACCTGGAAGGCGGCTACAAGCTCGAATACGCGGACTACGGCTTCATCCGCCAGGACGCGTTCGTGTCCGGCCCGCTGGGCAGGAACCTGACCGGCGCCGTCGGCGGCTACTACCGCAGAAGTAACGGTATCCGCGATACGGGCTACACGGCGGACCGCGGCGGCCAGATCCGCGGCAACGTCATCTACACGAGCGACGACCGCCGGACGACGGCCCGCTTCGACGCCCTCGTCATCAACGACCGCACGGCGTTCTACCAGAACCTGCCGATCTCGGTACCGCGCTTCACCCAGTCCGGCACGCCGGCCCATCCGACGGTCCTCAGCCAGGACACGATCCAGCCGCTGGGCATCGATTTCGCGCACGGCACGACGGCGTCGCCCTACAACCGCCGCTTCAACATGATCGGCGAATACGGCACGCGCACGATCGACCAGGCCGACGGCATCCATCCCGACTTCAAGATGTTCACGCTGAAGCTGGGGCATGACTTCGATTCGGGCCTGAAGGTCACGGCCGGCCTGCGCCGCACGGGCGGCAGCAGCGGGTTCAATTCGGTCTTCACGGGCAACGACACGGCGACCGCGGCCACGTTCCTGAACGCGCGCTTCCAGAACGACGTGATCTCGCCGGCGCATGGGGCGGCGCTGGGCTGCAACCTGAGCAATGCGAAACTGGTCGGCTACTTCAAGAGCGGCACGTGCGCGGACTTCGCCAACATCAGCCGCGAGGACTTCATCGCGAAGTACGGGAAGGGCGCCGGCGTCGTCGGCACCTACCGGAACGACGGCACGCGCGTGGCGCCGACGGCCCTGATGAACTTCCTGGTGCCGTTCATCGCCGACACCGACGCGGCCAGCACGGTCCTCGACCTGAAGGGCCAGCAGACGTTCAAGGCGGCCGGCACGCACGATCTCACGTTCGGCGTGTACCGCAGCCATTACACCTACGATCCGAACTTCCAGGCCGGGCTGCTCGTGTCGGAAAGCGCCCCCAACGCGCGCCTCATCGACCTGACGGTGGTCGACGCCGCCGGCAACCAGGTGGGCCCGTCGCTGACGTCGGGCGGCGCGATCCTGCCCGGCTGGTTCGGCTGGGTCAGCCACATAAAGGCGGACGGCCATGCGGCCTACCTGCTCGACCACTGGGAAACGCTGCAGGGCAAGCTGAAGATCGACGCGGGCGTGCGCTGGCAGGACGTGCGGGCCAACGTCGACCGCCGCGACCGCAACACGGCGGTCGACCTGACGCCGGCGAACGTCGTCGTCGGCTCCGCGCAGGATACCGCGGCGGACAACGAGATCCAGTTCCCCGGCCAGCCCAACCTGCTGAACAAGACCTACCACGGCATGGGCTGGTCGCTCGGCGGCAACTACAGCTTCAGCCGGCCGCTCGCCGTGTATGCGCTGGCATCGTACTCGTTCCGCCTGCCTAGCCTCGAGGACCTCAACAACCTGAGCACTGCGGGCGCAGTGGTGGTGAACGGCCGCCCCGTCGAGCTCAGCGCCGTCGAGCATATCCGCCAGTACGAAGGCGGCCTGCGCTACCTGACGCGCGAGTTCGGCGCCTCCGTCGCGCTGTTCTACAACAAGTTCTCGCCGCGCAGCGCCGTGAACATCTACAAGGACTTCCAGTCGCCGGCATGCTCCACGCTCGGCGGGGTCACGCAGATCAACTCGTGCCCGGACGTGGCCCAGTTGTACCAGCGCGGCGTGCGCAACGTCGGCACGGAGATCGAACTGACCTGGCGTCCGCGCATGATCGAAGGGCTGGAACTGAAGGGTAACGTCGTGGCGCAGAACCCGAAGGTCGAAGGGGCGCGCTACCAGATCACGCAGGAGGACAAGGACCCGCAAGGCGTGATCACGGGCTACCACTACGTGCAGATCAGCGAGGACGGCCGCCGTCCGCGCCGCCTGGCCAAGATCATGGCCAACTTCCAGCCGTCGTACGACCTGCTGGCCGCGACCGGCATCCCGGTGACCGTGTACGGACAATACCAGTACGTCGGCGACCGGTTCTCCGAGGCGACCGATACCAACGTGACCCTGCTGCCGTCGTACCACATCATCAACATGGGCGCGCAATACCAGGTCTCGTCGCGCTGGATGGCGCAGCTGCACGTGGCCAACCTCACGAACCAGTTGTCGTTCACGGAAGGCGATCCGCTGTTCAACGACCTGCTGTCGCCGGACGGCACCCGCAACCGGGGTATCGCGCGGCCACTGTTCGGCCGCACGATCCGCGCCAGCCTCACGTACCGCTTCTGAGCGCCGACGATTGCATCACGGGCGGCCGGCCGGCTGCCCGTCTCCGACACCAACAAGGAAATCCCTGTGGCTTTGACATCCCGACTTTCTCTGCTCGCCATCGGCGCGGCCCTGCTGGCCGCCGGCTGCGCGAGCCAGTCGCCCGACCCCGCGCCGGTTGACTTGCCCGCCCGCGGCGAGCCATTCCGCCCGCAACTGTCGTTCTCCCCGCAACGCAACTGGATGAACGATCCGAACGGCCTCGTGTACCACGACGGCGAGTATCACCTGTTTTACCAGTACAACCCGAACCGGAACACCTGGGGCGACATGTCCTGGGGCCACGCGGTCAGCTCCGACCTGCTGCACTGGACCGAGCTGCCGCTGGCGCTGCCCGTCGAAAAGAACGCGAGCGGCGAGATCACGCAGATGTTCTTCTCGGGCAGCGCCGTGGTCGATCACGCCAACACCAGCGGATTCGGCCAGCCGGGCAAGCCGGCCATGGTGGCCATGGTCACGTCCATGTATCCGCAGGCGCGCACGGTGAACGGCAAGCCTGTGCGCGCCGGCACGCAGGCGCAGTCGATCGCGTACAGCCTCGATCGCGGCCGCACGTGGACGCAGTACGCCGGCAACCCGGTGCTGCCGGAGCCGCCGACGCCATACGCGGCCGAGTACCGCGACTTCCGCGACCCGAAAATGTTCTGGTACGAGCCCGAACACAAGTGGGTGCTGGCGACGGTCGTCGCGAAGCAGCACAAGGCATTGTTCTACAGTTCGCGCGACCTGGTGCACTGGGAGTGGACGGGCGAGTTCGGCCCGGCCGGCGCGACCGGCGGCGTGTGGGAGTGCCCCGACCTGATCGAGTTGCCGGTCGACGGCGACCCGGCGAAACGTAAATGGGTCCTCGTCATCAGCCTCAATCCCGGCGGTCCGGCGGGCGGGTCGGGCATGCAGTACTTCGTCGGCGACTTCGACGGCAAGACCTTCAAGCGCGACCGCGATGCCGCGGGCGACGCGCCGCGCTGGCTCGACTACGGCGCCGATTTCTACGCGGGCGTGACGTACAACGATGTGCCGGGCGGCCGCCGCCTGCTGGTCGGCTGGATGAACAACTGGCTGTACGGCGAGAAGGTCCCGACGGCGCCGTGGCGCAGCGCCCAGTCGCTGCCGCGCGAACTGGGGCTGCGCACGGTGAACGGGCAGGTGAAGCTCGTGCAGCAGCCGATCGCCCAGGCGCAGGGTTTGCGCGGCCCGTCGCTGTACAGCGCGGCCGGACAGACCATCACGCGCGGTACGCAGGCGGTGCCGCTGACCGGCACGGCGAGCGCGCCGCTGGAATTGAAGATGGTCCTGCAACCGGGCACCGCGACGCGCGCCGGCATCCGCCTCGGACAGGGTACCTATACCGAGATCGGTTACGACGCGAAGCAGGGCGCCGTGTACGTGGACCGCACGAAGTCGGGCGAGACGGCCTTCCATCCGCAGTTCGCCGCGCGCCATACGGCACCGGTCGCGCTGCGCGACGGCGGGCTGCCGCTGCGGATCCTCGTGGACCGGGGATCGGTGACGGTGTTCGCCGGCGACGGCGAGGCGGTGTTGACCGACCAGGTGTTCCCGCCGGCAGGGGCCGCGGGCGTGAGCCTGTTCGGCGTGGACGGCGACGCCCACGTACGCGACCTGGACATCTGGTCCCTGAATTCGATCTGGAAGGAAGCACGATGAATACGCTGTTGAAGGGAACCCTGGTCGGCGGCCTGGCGGGGCTGTTGTTCGGTTTCGACACGGCGGTCATCGCCGGCACCACGCAAGGCCTCGCGCAGGCCTTCCAGCTCGACCCGTCGGGCCTCGGCATGACCGTGTCGAGCGCGTTGTGGGGTACCTTGCTGGGCGCGCTGTTCGCGGGCCGTCCGGGCGACCGCTTCGGAGCACGCAACTGCCTGCGCGCCATCGCGGGCCTGTACGTCGTCTCGGCGCTGGGCTGCCTGTTCGCGCCCAGCCTGGCGGTGCTGGTCGCGGCGCGCGTGCTGGGCGGGATCGCCATCGGCGCCTCGTCCGTGCTGGCGCCGATCTACCTGGCGGAGATCGCCCCGGCGCACCGGCGCGGCATGCTGGTCGGCGCCTTCCAGTTCAACATCGTGCTGGGCATCCTCGTCGCGTACCTGAGCAATTACCTCGTCGGCCTGGCGGACCTGGGGGCCGACGAGTGGCGCTGGAAATTCGGCGTGGCGGCGCTCCCGGCGCTGCTGTTGTGCGGCCTCCTGTTCGTGATTCCCAACAGCCCGCGCTGGCTGGCCGTGAAGGGCAGGACCAAGGAGGCGGAACAGGTGCTGCGCGAGATCGGCGCCGCCGACGTCGCGGGCGAGCTGGCCCGCTACGCGCGCGGCCACGTCGCCGCGGGTTCGAAGCTGTCCTGGAGCCGCTACCGCAAGCCGATGCTGCTGGCGTTCGCGATCGCGGCGTTCAACCAGCTGTCGGGCATCAACGCCATCCTCTACTATGCGAACGACATCTTCGCGGCAGCCGGTTTCGGCAAGGTGTCGGCGGACCTGCAGTCGGTGATGATCGGCGCGACGAACCTGCTGTTCACGCTGCTGGCGCTGACCGTCATCGACCGCCTGGGCCGCAAGACGCTGCTGATCGTGGGCTCGGTCGGCATGGTCGTCGCACTGACGGCGACGGCCTGGATCCAGTGGAGCGGCATGCACCGCGACCTGCTGCTGTGGGCGCTGGTGCTGTTCATCGCGGCGTTCGCGTTCTCGCAGGGCGCGGTGATCTGGGTGTACATCTCCGAGATCTTCCCGACCGAGGTGCGGGCGCGCGGACAGAGTCTCGGCGCGTCCACGCACTGGCTCATGGATGCCATCGTCGCCGGCGTGTTCCCGGCGATGGCGGCGCGCTCGACCGGCCTGCCGTTCGTGCTGTTCGCGCTGGCGATGCTCGTGCAGCTGTTCGTCGTGGCGCGCTGGTTCGTCGAGACGAAGGGGACGCGGCTGGAGGATATCGACGTGTGACCGGCGTGCCCGCCAGGCCGTCAATGGGGGAAGACGGCCTTGGCGGCTGCATCCTGCCTGTCCGCCGGCTGTGTATGCATCTGCATCTGCATCTGCATCTCCGAAACGGGATGGTAGCGCCGGTGCCACGGCCGCGTCAGGACGCGCAGCGCCACGTCGAACGGCACGCCGTTCTCGCACAGGGTGCGCGCCGCATACGCCGTGCCTTCGGCGGCGCTCGCGCTGATCACGGCGTCGACGAGGAGGGCGGTGACCAGGTCGGTCCGCTGGCGCGAACCGGATGGCGCCGGCTGCGAGGTTGTCGCGCAGTGCGGACAGGCCACCTGGAGTGTGTGGCCGCATCCGGTACACGTGCATTCGACGATGTTCTTCGTTGTCATCTTGCTATTCTACATCTGGAACGTGATAGCTGGATGACTCGGCCCGCTTTTCGCGACCGTTATTTTCCCGTTAATGGGCCAGCAGCAACGGTACGGGCGCGCGCTCCAGCAGTTCGCGCGTCACGCCCCCCAGCACCCATTCGCGGTAGCGGCTGTGGCCGTACGCGCCGGCGACGATCAAGCCGGCGCCCGCGGTGCGCGCGAGCGCCATCAGGGCGTCGCCGGCCGTCGCGTGCGTGCGCTCGAGCACGACGTCGACCTTCACGCCGTGGCGGGCCAGGTAGAGCGCCATGTCGGCGCCCGGCTGTTCGCCGTGCGCGTCGGACAGCCGGTCCGGATTGACGAGGACGAGCCGCACGCCGTCCGCGCGCGCCAGCAGCGGCAGGGCGGCGGCCAGGGCGCGCAGTGCCTGCGTGCTGCCGTCCCAGCCCGCGACCACGGTGGCGGCGATCGGTGCGTCCGCGTAGGCGGGCGGGACGACCAGCACCGGCCGCGGGCCTCGCAGCGCCACGTGTTCCGGCAGCCTGCGCACGCGGGGCGGGATGCCGGGTTCCGGATCGACGTCGCGGCTGAGCACGACCAGGTCGGCATAGCGCGCCTGCAGCAGCAGCGCGCCATCGGCCGTGTCTTCGATCAAGCGTGTTTCCACCGAGACGACGCCGAGTTTGGCGGCCCGGTCGGTGAACGCGCGCAGATGCAGGGCCGCGGTCTCGCGCAGGCCGTCGAAGTCGGCCGGCGGGACCGGCGCGGCCATGGATCCGGTGAGTAACAGGTAGTCGGTCCACGAGATGCCCGTCGCCGCGCTGCCCACCAGGTGCGCGCCGTGCTCGCGGGCGAGGCGGGCGGCGGCGGCCATGCGGCTGTCCTGCTGCGGACTGCCGTCGACGTGAACGACGATGGTCTTGTACATCGCAAATCCTTTCGAAGATGCGCCGCGCTGCCGGAATGGCGCGGTGCAGTCGTTCGACCGGGATTTGTCCGCTTGGTGCCGCGTGTCGTCGTGGAAGCGCGCTGTCAAGCGCTTCGGTCAAGCCGGCACGGTGCCGACGAACGCTTCCAGCTGCCGGTTGAACTCCGCCGCATGCGTCACGTTCATCCCGTGCGATGCGCCGGCCACGGTGCGTACCTGGGCGCCGCCGATCCACTCGGCCAGCTGGGCCACGTTGTCGCGATACATGCGCGGGCTCCGTTCGCCCGCGATCAGCAGCGTCCGGCATGCGATCGCTTCCGCCGCGGCGCGGGTGTAGGCCGGCAGCGGGTCGCGGAACTGCATCGGCAGGGTGGCCGCGTTGTCGGTCGCCATCGTGCGGAACGGCGCGGGGCTCTTGCGCCAGATGCCCGGCAGGCTGACGGAATCGACGAACAGTTCCAGGCCCGCGTCGACGTCGCCATCTTCGATCAGCCGGGCTGCCCGTGCGCGCAGGGCTGCCGTCGCGGGCGGCAGCGGCGCGTCGGCGTGCAGCGGACCGCCGGGATCGGCCAGGGTCAGCGATTTCACGAGGTGCGGATAGTCGCGCGCCAGGTGGAATGCGACGCAGCCGCCGCGCGAGTGGCCGACCAGGTGCACCGGACCGAGGCCCATGGCGGTGATGAATTCGGCGAGTTCCGCGACGTGCGTCCACCAGTTGAACGCGCCCTGCAGCGCGAGGTCGTCGGCCGGCCAGTAGTGGCTGAGGCTCACGGAGACGCACTGGAAGCGTTTCGACAGCGCGGTCGTCTGGCCGTTCCAGTAGCGGTAGTCGCACAGCGAGCCGTGGACGAACAGCAGCGGCTCGCCGGCACCGCGCATCACGTACGGCATGCGCACGCCGGACGGCAGGGTGGCGAAGTAGATCTCGGGTACGGACAGGGCGTGCAGGTCGGTGCGTGCGTTCATCGTTGACTCCTTTTGCGCTACTATGCCGCACACAAAGTCCCAAGAAAATCGCATAATACTGAATCAATCAATCAGATTTTCTGATACCTATGAAATCACTCGACCTCGACGTCCTGGCCATGATCGTCGCCGTGGCGGACACCGGCAACATCAGCCGCGCGGCGGAAGTCGTGCACCGCTCGCAGTCGGCCGTGAGCATGCAGATCAAGACGCTGGAAGGCGCGCTCGGCAAGCCGCTGTTCGTGCGCGGCCCGCGCAGCGTCACGCCGACGCAGGACGGCGAGGTGCTGCTGACCTACGCCCGGCGCATGCTGGCCTTGCGCGACGAGGCGTGGGCCGCGGTCGTGCGGCCGGACATCACGGGCCGCGTCGTCATCGGCGTGCCCGACGATTACGCGTCGTCGCTGTTTCCGCCGATTCTGAAGAAATTCTCCGCGACGTATCCGAAGGTGCAGATCCAGGTCGTGGGCCTGCCGAGCGTGGCGCTGGCGCCGATGGTGAAGGATGGCTCGGTCGACCTCGTGTGCGCGACGCGCGTGAAAGGGCTGTCCGGCGAGTTCGTCCGGTTCGAGCCGATGGTGTGGGCCGCGACCCCCAGTGCCCGCGACCTGTGGCGCGAGCGGCCGCTGCCCATCGCCGTGTTCCTGCCCGGCAGCGTGGCGCGCGAAAACGCGATCCGCAGCCTGGAAAAGGCGAAGATTCCCTACCGGACGTCGTACGAGAGCCCCAGCCTGATGGGCCTGCTCAGCATGGTCGAGGCGGGCCTGGCCGTGGCGCCGCTCGCGCGCTGCGCCGTGCCCGCGCACCTGAGCCTGCTCGGCCAGGCGCAAGGCCTGCCGGAAATCGACCCGCTCGAAGTCATCCTCGCGCGCAGCACCAAGTCGAAGCGGCCGCCGTGCGACTTCCTCGCCGAGAAAATCATGGCGGAGTTGCGGCGCTGACCGTCAGCCTTGTGTCCAGCCGCCCCCGAGCGCCTTGTAGGCCGCGACGGCCGCGCGCGCCACGTCGGCCTGCGCCTGCGCACGCGCGTCGGCCGTGCGCAGCAGCGTGTCGTCCGCGCGCAGGACGTCGATCAGGCTGGCGGCGCCCCGCTGGTAGGCCGCGAACGACGCTGCGCGCGCGCGATCCAGCGCATCCTCGCCGCGCACGAGGACGGCCGTCTGCTGCGTGCGGTGGGCCAGCGCCGAAAAGGCGTTCTCGACGTCCTCCGTCGCGTGCAGCACGGCGAGGCGGTAGGCCGCGAGCGACTCCGCTTCGCGTCCTTTGGCCTGGGCGATCTGCGCGTCGATGCGGCCGAAGTCGAACAAGCGCCAGCGCACGCCGAGCAGGGCGGCGCCCTCGCTGGCGTTTGCGCCGAATAAATGGCCGGCGGACAAGGTCGTCGCGCTGCCGAGCAGGGCGCCCAGCGACACGTGCGGATAGTATTCCGCCATCGCCATGCCGATGCGTGCATTGCCCGCGGCCACGCGCCGCTCCGCCGCGATCAGGTCGGGCCGGCGCTGCAGCAGGTCGGCCGGCGAGCCCATCGCGCCGATGGCCGGCACGGCCGGGATGGAGACGGACGCGCCCAACTCGTCACGGTGCGTGCCGGGCGGCGTGCCCAGCATGACGTCCAGCGCGTTCGACGCCGCGTCGAGCGCGGCCTGCAGCGCCGGCACGGCGGCTTCGGCCTGCGCCAGTTCGCCCTCCGTCTGGTGCACCTGGTAGGCGGGCGCCACGCCCTTGTCGTGCAGCAGCGTCACCTTGGCGAGCAGGTCGCGGCGCGTGGCGACCTGGCGCTGGGCGATGCCGAGGCGGGCCTGCAGGCCGCGGATGCCGATGTAGATGTCCGCCGTCTGGGCGGCGACGGCGAGCCGGGCCGCGACGAAGTCCGCCGTCGACGCCTGGTAGTCGGCGCTTGCCGCCTCGCGGCCGCGGCGCAGGCTGCCGAACACGTCGATCTCCCAGCTGGCGGCCGCGTTCACGTCGTAGGCGTTGCCCCACCGTTCGTAGCCGGGCGTGGCGCCGGCGACGCGGCCCAGCGGCGTCTCCACCGACTGGTACGCACGCGCCGCGGACGCATTGACCGCGCCGGCCGGCAGCAGCGCCGCGTCGGCCGTATGCAGGCCGGCGCGCGCCTGGGCCACGCGCGCTGCGGCCTGCGCGAGGTCGAGATTGCCCGCCAGCGCCTGCGCGACGTAGCGCGCCAGTTGCGGGTCGCCGAAGCCGTCCCACCATGCGTCCAGCCCGGCGGCCGGGCCTTGCGCGGCGGTGGGTTGGCCGAGGTAACGGTCCGGGACGGGCGCGTCCGGACGCCGGTAGTCGGGGCCGACGGCGCAGCCCGTTGCCGCGACGGCGACGACGGCGGCCGCGAGCAGGCGAATCGTGGTCATGGTCTATCCTTGAATGTTGTGACTAGTGACTATAATACTTATTGGTCACACTTTGTCAAACGTTTGTTCGACGCGTTAAGCTATCGCCATGAACACGACCCTCACTTCTCCATCCCCGACCCGGGGACCGCTCGACCATGACGTCCGCACGCAGATCGTCGACGCCGCGACGGATTACTTCACCCGCTACGGCTATGAAAAGACGACCGTGTCCGACCTGGCCAAGGCGATCGGTTTTTCCAAGGCCTATATCTACAAGTTCTTCGATTCGAAGCAGGCGATCGGCGAAGTCATCTGCGCGAACCGTCTCGCCGAAGTCATGCAGGCCGTCGACGCCGCGGTCGCGGGCGGCGCCAGCGCATCCGACCGGTTCCGCCGCATGTTCCGGGCGTTCATCGACGCGGGCACGGCGCTGTTCTTCGAAGACCGCAAGCTGTACGACATCGCCGCGACCGCTTCCCGGGACGCGTGGCCGTCGGTGCAGGCTTACGAGCGCTACGTCGAGGAACTCATCGCACGGATCGTCCGCGAGGGACGCGAGGCGGGCGAGTTCGAACGCAAGACGCCGCTGGACGAGACGGCCAACGCGATCTGCCTCGTCATGAAACCGTACATCAATCCGCTGCTGCTCCAATACAACCTGGAAGGCGCGCAGGACGCGACGCTGCATCTGTCGAACCTCGTGCTGCGCAGCCTGGCGCCATAAAAATCCGGCTAGTGACCATTGACTTATTTGGTCACTGGTAGAAGAATGGGGGCTTTCTTACCAAAGGGAGCTCCCATGTCCATTCGCTCACGCGGCGCACGCGCCCTGTGCCTGCTGCCGATTGTCCTCGCGGCATGCGGCGACAAGCCCGCCGCCGACGCCCGTACGGCGGCGCCCCTGGTCGAGACGATTCTCGTCCAGGGCGCGCCGGCCACCGCCCGTTCATTCACCGGCGTCGTCGGCGCCCGGGTCCAGAGCGACCTGGGCTTTCGCGTGCCGGGCAAGGTGGTGCAGCGCCTCGTCGACGTCGGCCAGGCCGTCCGCCGGGGGCAGCCCCTGATGCGCATCGATCCCGTCGACCTCGGCCTGCAGGCGCGTGCGCAGGCCGAGGCCGTCACGGCCGCCCGCGCCCGCGCGCGCCAGGCGGCCGACGACGAGGCCCGCTACCGCGACCTCGTCGCGGCAGGCGCCGTGTCGGCCTCCGCGTACGAGCAGCTGAAGGCAGCCGCGGACGCGGCGACAGCGCAGCTGAGCGCGGCCGAGGCGCAGTACGACGTCGCGCGCAACGCGGCCGGCTATGCGCTGCTCGTGGCGGACGCGGACGGCGTCGTCGTCGACACGCTGGCGGAGCCGGGCCAGGTGGTCGGCGCCGGCCAGCCCGTCGTGCGCCTCGCGCACGCGGGCCCGCGCGAGGCGGTCGTGCAGTTGCCCGAGACGATGCGGCCCCGGCTCGGATCGCAGGCGCAGGCCACGCTGTATGGCGGACAGGCTGCCGGCGTGGCCCGCCTGCGGCAGCTCGCGGACGCCGCCGACCGCCTCACGCGCACGTACGAGGCGAAATACGTCCTCGACGGCCCGCTGGCCGAGGCGCCGCTCGGGGCCACCGTCACATTGCGCCTGGACGGCGAACGTGGTGGCGACAGTGACGGCAACAGCAAGGCCGGCCCGCTGCAGGTCCCGGCCGCGGCGGTCCTCGACACGGGCAAGGGCAGCGGCGTCTGGACCGTGGCGGGCGAGCCGGCCAGGGTCACCTGGCGCCGCATCGACGTGCTCGCGATCGGCGACGACACGGCGCGCGTGACGGGCCAGCTGAAAGCGGGCGAGCGCGTGGTCGCGCTGGGTGCCCATCTGCTGCACGAAGGCGACACCGTGCGCGTCGATCGCGTGCCGGGCCGGCTTGCCGCCGCAACCGTGTTGCAAACCGCGCCACAAGCCGCGCCACAAGCCGCGCCACAAACCGCGCCACAAGCCGCGGCACACGTCGCGCCGGGAGCCGCACGATGAGCCGCTTCAACCTGTCCGCGCTGGCCGTCCGCGAGCGGTCGGTCACGCTGTTCCTCATCCTGCTCGTCTCGCTGGCCGGCGTGCTGGCCTTCCTGAAGCTGGGCCGCGCGGAAGACCCGCCGTTCACGGTGAAGCAGCTCACGGTGATCACGGCCTGGCCCGGCGCCACCGCCCAGGAAATGCAGGACCAGGTGGCGGAACCGCTCGAAAAGCGCATGCAGGAACTCCGCTACTACGACCGCACGGACACCTATACCCGTCCGGGCCTTGCGTTCACGACGGTCACGCTGCTGGACAGCACGCCGCCCGCCGACGTGCCCGACCAGTTCTACCAGGCGCGCAAGAAGCTGCAGGACGCGCAGGCTTCGCTCCCGGGCGGCGTCATCGGCCCGATGGTCAACGACGAATTCGCCGACGTCACGTTCGCCCTGTACGCCCTGAAGGCGCGGGGCAAGCCGTCACGCCTGCTGGTGCGCGATGCCGAAACCCTGCGCCAGCGCCTGCTGCACGTCGCCGGCGTCAAGAAGGTGAACATCATCGGCGAACAGGCCGAGCGCATCTTCGTGTCGTTCTCGCACGACCGCCTCGCCACGCTGGGCATCGCCCCGCAGGACATCTTCGCCGCGCTCAATGCGCGCAACGTGCTGACGCCCGCCGGTTCGATCGACACGAAGGGCGCGCAAGTCTTCGTCCGCCTGGACGGCGCCTACGACGAGCTGCAGAAAATCCGCGACACGCCGGTCGTCAGCCAGGGCCGCACCCTGAAGCTGTCCGACATCGCGACGGTCGAACGCGGCTACGAGGATCCAGCCACCTTCCTGATCCGTAACAACGGCGAACCGGCGCTGCTGCTGGGCGTCGTGATGCGCGATGGCTGGAACGGCCTCGACCTGGGCAAGGCGCTCGATGCCGAGGTCGCGTCCATCAACAAGGACGTCCCGCTGGGCATGAGTCTCGCCAAGGTGACCGACCAGGCCGTGAACATCGGCGGCGCCGTCGATGAATTCATGGTCAAGTTCTTCGTCGCGCTCCTCGTCGTCATGGTTGTCTGTTTCCTCAGCATGGGCTGGCGCGTGGGACTCGTCGTCGCCACGGCCGTGCCGCTGACCCTGGCCGCCGTCTTCATCGTGATGGCCGCGACGGGCAAGAACTTCGACCGCATCACCCTCGGCTCCCTGATCCTCGCGCTCGGCCTGCTCGTCGACGACGCCATCATCGCCATCGAAATGATGGTCGTGAAGATGGAAGAGGGCTACGACCGCGTGCAGGCGTCCGCGTACGCCTGGAGCCATACGGCGGCCCCCATGTTGTCCGGCACGCTCATCACGGCCATCGGCTTCATGCCGAATGGCTTCGCGAAATCGACGGCCGGCGAATACACGAGCAACATGTTCTGGATCGTGGGCATCGCCCTCGTCACGTCGTGGATCGTCGCCGTCGTGTTCACACCCTACCTGGGCGTAAAACTCCTGCCGGCGATTCCGAAGGTCGAAGGCGGTCATCACGCCATCTATGACACGCCGAACTACAACCGGTTCCGGCGGCTGCTGGGTACCGTGATCCGGCGCAAATGGCTCGTCGCGTTGATCGTGATCAGCACGTTCGGGCTGGCCGGCGCCGGCATGGCCGTCGTCAAGAAGCAGTTCTTCCCGACGTCCGACCGGCCGGAAGTGCTTGTGGAAGTGCAGCTGCCCTACGGGACGGCGATCGTGCAGACGTCCGCCGCCGCGGCGAAGGTCGAGGCGTGGCTCGCCAGGCAGAAGGAAGCGCGCACCGTCACCGCGTACATCGGGCAGGGCGCACCGCGCTTCTACCTGGCGATGGCGCCGGAGCTGCCCGATCCGTCGTTCGCCAAGATCGTGATCCGCACCGACAATGAACAGGAACGCGAGGCGCTCAAGCTGCGCCTGCGCGCCGCCGTCGCCGACGGCCTGGCGCCGGAGGCCCGCGTGCGCGTCACGCAGCTCGTGTTCGGCCCGTACTCGCCGTACCCGGTCGCGTTCCGCCTGTCCGGTCCGGACCCGGACACGCTGCGCGCCATTGCCGCGAAGGTGGAAGCCATCCTGCGCGCCAGCCCGCAGATGCGCACCGTGAACACGGACTGGGGTACGCGCGTGCCGACCCTGCATTTCACCCTGGACCAGGATCGCCTGCAGGCCGTCGGCCTGACGTCGGCGGCCGTGGCGCAGCAGCTGCAGTTCCTGTTGAGCGGCGTGCCCGTCACGGCGGTGCGCGAGGACATCCGCTCGGTGCAGGTCGTCGCCCGCGCGGCCGGCGGCGTGCGCCTCGACCCGGCGCGGATCAACGCCTTCACGCTCGTCGGCGCGGCCGGACAGCGCATCCCGTTGTCGCAGGTCGGCACGGTCGGCGTCCGGCCGGAAGAACCGGTGCTGCGCCGGCGCGACCGCGTGCCGACCATCACCGTCCGCGGCGACATCGCGGAGGGCCTGCAGCCGCCGGACGTGTCGCTGGCCATGCAGCAGGCGCTGCAACCCGTCGCGGCGGCGCTGCCGTCCGGGTACAGGCTGGTCGTGGCCGGGTCGATCGAGGAGGCCGGCAAGGCGAATGCCGCGTTGCTGCCGCTGTTCCCCATCATGCTCGCGTTCACCCTCCTGATCATCGTATTCCAGGTGCGCTCGATCGCGTCGATGGTGATGGTGTTCCTGACCAGCCCGCTGGGCCTGATCGGCGTGGTGCCGACGTTGCTCCTGTTCCGCCAGCCATTCGGCATCAATGCGCTCGTGGGCCTGGTCGCGCTGTCCGGCATCCTGATGCGCAACACGCTGATCCTGATCGGGCAGATCGACCACAACCGCGCGGAAGGGTTGAATCCGTTCGACGCCGTCGTCGAGGCGACGGTGCAGCGCGCGCGCCCGGTCATCCTGACGGCGCTGGCGGCGATGCTGGCATTCATTCCGCTGACGCACTCCGTGTTCTGGGGCACGCTCGCCTACACGCTGATCGGCGGCACGTTCGCGGGCACGGTCATGACGCTCGTGTTCCTGCCCGCGATGTACGCCATCTGGTTCCGGATCGTTCCGGCGCCCGAGTCCGCGCCGGCACTGGCCGAGGCTGCGCCGGCCTGAGGCCGCAACAAAAAGCCCGGGCGGGCCTTGCGGCACCGCCCGGGCTGGCGTCAGTCGTGACCGGAATCAGAACTGGTTCATCGTGTTGTGCTTGCCGCCGGCCTTCAGCGCCGCTTCGCCGCTGAAGTATTCCTTGTGGTCGTCGCCGATGTCCGAACCGGACATGTTCTGGTGCTTGACGCAGGCGATGCCCTGGCGGATTTCCTTGCGCTGCACGCCGGCCACGTAGCCCAGCATGCCCTGGTTGCCGAAGTAGTCCTTGGCCAGGTTGTCCGTGGACAGGGCGGCCGTGTGGTAGGTCGGCAGCGTGATCAGGTGGTGGAAGATGCCCGCTTCGCGCGCCGCGTCGGCCTGGAACGTGCGGATGCGCTCGTCGGCGACCTTCGCCAGGATCGAGTCGTCGTACTCGGCGCTCATCAGGTGGGCGCGGTCGTAGGCCGACACGTCCTCGCCGCGCGACTTCATGCCGTCGTACACCTGCTGGCGGAAGTTCAGCGTCCAGTTGAACGATGGGCTGTTGTTGTACACCAGCTTCGCGTTCGGGATGACCTTGCGGATTTCCTTGACCATGCCGCCGATCTGGCCGATGTGCGGTTTCTCGGTCTCGATCCACAGCAGGTCGGCGCCGTTCTGCAGCGACGTGATGCAGTCGAGGACGCAGCGCGCTTCGCCCGTGCCTTCGCGGAACTGGAACAGGTTGCTCGCCAGGCGCTTCGGACGCAGCAGCTTGCCGTTACGCTGGATCACGACGTCGCCGTTCTTCAGTTCGGCGGCCGCGATTTCTTCCGCGTCGAGGAAGGCATTGTACTGGTCGCCCAGGTCGCCCGGCTCGTGGGTGACGGCGATCTGCTTGGTCAGGCCGGCGCCCAGCGAGTCGGTACGGGCGACGATGACGCCGTCGTCCACGCCCAGCTCGAGGAACGCGTAGCGCACGGCGCGGATCTTCGCGAGGAAGTCTTCGTGCGGGACCGTGACCTTGCCGTCCTGGTGGCCGCACTGCTTTTCGTCCGACACCTGGTTTTCCAGCTGGATGCAGCAGGCGCCCGCCTCGATCATCTGCTTGGCCAGCAGGTACGTCGCTTCCGCGTTGCCGAAGCCGGCGTCGATGTCGGCGATGATGGGCACGACGTGCGTGACGAAGTTGTCGATCTTGTCCTGGAGCGCTGCCTTGGCGGCGCCTTCGGCCGCATCCAGCTGGCGGAACAGGCCGCCCAGTTCACGGGCGTCGGCCTGGCGCAGGAACGTGTACAGCTCCTTGATCAGCGCGGGGACGGCGGTCTTTTCGTGCATCGACTGGTCCGGCAGCGGGCCGAATTCCGAGCGCAGCGCGGCGATCATCCAGCCCGACAGGTAGAGGTAGCGGCGGTCGGTGCTGTTGAAATGCTTCTTGATCGAGATCAGCTTCTGCTGGCCGATGAAACCGTGCCAGCAGCCCAGCGACTGCGTGTACTTGGACGGATCGGCATCGTAGTTCGCCATGTCGCGGCGCATGATCGCGGCCGTGTAGCGAGCGATGTCGAGGCCGGTCTTGAAGCGGTTCTGCGCACGCATGCGGGCGGCGGATTCCGGATTGATGGCGTCCCAGGCGCTGCCGTAGCGCTGCTTGAGGGTGGCGATGGCCTGGATATCGTTTTGGTACTCGGACATGTCGAACTCCATGAAAAGTGAATCGAAAGTGGTGAAGCGCATGGGTTCATCATATGAGATCCAGGTGTCTAAATCTTCTGTCTTATATAAGACATAAAACTAAAATTTAGCGATAGAATTCAATGAGTTATCTCAGACATTCCGCAATGCGGCAAATAGTTTTGCGAAATGGAATATTCATCCCACCTGTTGAAAGGCTGAAATTTCATATCGTGGAACGCTATTCAGCCGAGTGAAAAATTCGGGGTCAGAGCACATTTCGAATTCAATTCGGGGTCAGAGCCCATTTCGGATCAATTTCTACATGCATTGTTGGCGCTTGCGGGCAGCGCGGCGAGTCGCCTCGACGTTTCGATGGCTGTGGAGATAGGCCATTCGCGGCCAGCGCGTAAAGTTGCCGCAAGAACTGTGCACCAAAATGTGCTCTGACCCCGAATTTGAGAAATTGCCGGAGATCCACCGGGAGCGGAGGGGCAAAAAAAAAGCCCGCTGGTTGGCGGGCTTGAATCTATTTTCTTGGAGGAAGATAGAGGAGACAGGAAGCATTGTGCTGCATTGCACAAGAACCGTCCAATGATGTTTCGTGATGAGCGTCATCCGCCAGGCGCATGACTGCGCATGCGCGGCGGTTAGAGGTGGTAGTGACCGGCGCGTTCCGGCTGGTAGATGACCTCGACGACTTCCACGCCGAGCGTCCGGCCGTCGGGATGCGTCCATTCGATGCAGTCGCCTTCCGCCAGGCCCAGCAGGGCGCTGCCGACGGGCGACAGCACGGAGACCGTGTCGTCGCCTTCGCCGATTTCCTTCGGATAGACGAGCGTCTTGCACCACTCGCCGTGCTTGCCGTCCAGGCGGAAGCGGACGGTGGAACGCATGGTCACGACGCGGGGCGGCATGTCCCAGGGCGCGAGGACGTCGGCCCGCGCGAGTTCGTCGGACAGCGCGTCGCGCGCGGCCGCCTGGGCGAGCGGGAGCCGGTCCAGCATCAGGTCGATGCGGTCGAGGTCGAGCGTCGAAATGGTGATGGCGGGATGCATGGCGGTCCTCCTTCAGTCGACATGGAGCAGCAGCCAGCCGAGCGGCAGGCAGACGGCGAGGGCGAGGCCGATGCGATGGCGCAGGCGCTTGCGGTGCGCGATCAGGTCGTTGATGGCGCGGATGCTGGGCGGGCGGCGGAATAGCGAGGGTCGATTGATCTTCATGAGTCGTCTCTTTATGTCCTGGACAGGAATGGGTCATGGCCGCCCGACGCGGGTCGGGCGGATGGATATGTTCTGTGGAGCCCGGCCAGCGGCTGTGCCGCCGCCGAGCTTAATAAAGCCGGGCGAGGTGGCGCGGCAAGGCGTAGTCGGGTCGACGCAGGCAGGCCGCCGTCGCGCGGACGAGAGCGTAAGGCTGTAGGCAAATCAGGAATTTCTCGTGAGCCATTGCGCTGCCATGCACCGTAAGTCGATGTCCTATTGTACATCTCGTGGCGCGCGAACGGCGCGCCATTCGATGAGCGGCCGGCGTGCGCAGGCGCGAGGCCGCGGCGTGGTCAGCGAGCGGCGTCGAGCTCGGTTGCCAGCATGGCTACCAGCGCCGCCGCCGGCATGGCGCGCGCCAGCGGATAGGCCTGGCCGGCCCAGTTCACCGAGTAGTCCTGGTTGCCGCGCTTGAACGCCGCGGCGTGCAGCGCCTTCGCGGCGTCGTACGCGATCGGGTAATCGGGCACGGGTGGATGGCCGGGCCCGCCGATCTCGTCGAAGAAGCGGTTCACGATGCCGCGCGCGGCGCGGCCCGAGATGGCGTCCGTCATGGCCGTCCGCGCGCAGCCGTCGCGCAGCAGCGCGCGGTGGTGCGGCGTGGCGGCCGACTCCGGCGCCAGGATGAATGCGGTGCCCAGTTGCGCGGCGCCCGCGCCCAGGCGCAGTGCCGCGGCGATGCCGCGGCCGTCCATGATGCCGCCCGCGGCGACGATCGGGATGGTCACGCTGGCGCGCACGAGTTGCACGAGTGCGAACGTGCCCAGCCCGGCATCCGGTTGCGCCGGGTCGAACGTGCCGCGGTGGCCGCCGGCCTCGATACCCTGGGCGATGACGACGTCGATACCGGCCGCTTCGATGGCGCGTGCTTCCTGCGGCGACGTCGCGGTGGCCATCAGCATGATGCCGGCCGCATGCAGGCTCGCCACCTGCGACGGCGTGGGCAGGCCGAAGTGAAAGCTGACGACGGCGGGCCGCTCCTCGACGAGCACGTTGAGCATCGCCGGATCGTCGAGGAAGCTCGTGTAGATCTCGCGCAGCGCCGGCCGCGCCGTGGTCTCCTGCGCGTCGAAGTGGGCGGCGAGCCAGTCCAGCCAGGCGGCTTCGCGGCGCGCGTCGGCGCGGGCGGGGCGATGCGCGAATACGTTGACGTTGAACGGCTTGTCCGTCAGGGCGCGCACGGCGCGGATCGCGGCGCGCGCCTGGGTGGCGTTGCCGGCGCCGACGGCGATGGAACCGAGGCCGCCGGCGTTCGAGACCGCGGCCGCCAGCGCGGCCGTCGATACGCCCGCCATGGGCGCCTGGATGATGGGGTGGACGATGCCGAGGCGGTCGGGCAGGAAGGTGTGCATGATGGGCTCCGAATGAGGTTGACGGTGTAGCCTAGCGCCGGTCGCCTGTGTCGATAAACCAAGTAAGATGCACGATTATTGATACACCGTGTAATGAATGGAGTCATGATGAGCCGCCAGTTCGACGACATCCTGCTCGGCAGCATCGAGCTGTTCTGTTCCGCCGCCGAGCTGGGGAGCTTCACGGCCGCCGCGACGGCCGCCGCCGTCACGCCGGCCGCCGTCAGCCGGGCCGTGTCGCGCCTGGAAGCGCGCCTCGGCGTGCGCCTGTTCGTGCGCACGACGCGTACCCTGCACCTGACGGAAGCGGGCCGCGAATATTTCGACCAGTGCCGCCAGGCGCTGGCCCAGCTCGTCGAGGCCGAGCGCGCCGTGACGGGCCGCCAGAGCGCGCCGTCCGGCCTGCTGCGCATCAGCATGCCCACGCCGTACGGCCATTACCGCGTGCTGCCGATCCTTCCCGAATTCACGCGCCGCTATCCGGACGTGAAGGTCGACTTCCACCTCAGTAACCGCAACGTCGACTTCGGCGACGAAGGCTTCGACCTCGCGATCCGGGGGCGCGCGCCGGCCGACTCGACGATGATCTCGCGGCCGCTGGAAGACGCCGAACTGGTGGTCGTCGCCGCGCCCGACTACCTGAAGCGCGCCGGTACGCCGAAGACGCCGGACGACCTGCGCGGGCACAACTGCATCCAGTTCGCGCTGCCCAGCACGGGCCGCAACATCCCCTGGCTGTTGCGCGTGGACGGCGACGATATCGAACTGCCGACCGAAGGCCTGTACTGCTGCGCCGAGGACATCCTGGGCGCCGTCACGCTGGCGCGCGCGGGCGGCGGCCTGTTCCAGACCTACCGCTTCATCGTCGACGCCGACCTGGCGGCCGGCCGCCTCGTCGAACTGCTGCCGGCGTACGGCGGCAGCGCGCGGCCGTTCTGCCTGATCTACCCGCATCACCGCCACGTGGCGCTGCGCGTGCGCGCCTTCGTCGATTTTCTCGTCGAATCCCTGCGCGCGACGCCGCGCCGCAAGTGATTCATTACGCGATGTAACGATTGTCTTGCCGTAACCCATCTTTTTCCGCGTTCAGGCAGTTCCTATAGTTGTCTCCATGGACGGCGCATCGGCGCCGCCCGGACAACCAGGGAGAACAGCATGAACGCAGCAACGAACAATCGTCGTACCGTCGTCATCACCGGCGCCTCCAGCGGCATCGGCCTCGCGCTGGCCAAGGCCTACATCGATCGCGGCGACAACGTCGTCGGCAATGCCCGCAGCGCGGCCCGCCTCGACGCAGCGGCGGCCCGGCTTGGCAACCCGGCCAACTTCGTCGGCGTCGCCGGCGACATCGCCGAGCCGGCGACGGCGCAGGCCCTGTTCGAGACGGCGATCGCCCGCTTCGGCAAGGTCGACGTCCTGATCAACAATGCCGGCATTTTCAACGCGAAGCCGTTCCACACCTACACGCCGGACGAAGTCGACCGCCTCGTCGACACGAACCTGAAAGGCTTCTTCTACCCGTCGCAACGGGCCGCCGCACACATGGCCGCGAACGGCAGCGGCCACATCGTGAACATCACGGCGGGCATTGCGGTGCAACCGAACGCGAAGGTCCCGGCGGTGCTGCCGGTGCTCGTGAAGGGTGGCCTGAACAGCGCGACGCGCGCGCTGGCGATCGAACTCGCGGCGAGCGGCGTGAACGTGTCGGCCGTGGCGCCGGGGATCATCGAGACCCCGCTGCACGGGGACTACGAAGGCACGCGGGACTTCTACAACACGCTGGCGCCGAGCGGCACGACCGGCACGACGGACGACGTCGTCGACGCGGTGCTGTACCTGACGGACGCGCGCTTCACGAGCGGCGTCGTGCTGAGCGTGGACGGCGGCGCCTCCGCCGGCACCTGGTAAGGAGGCCATCATGCCCTACATCCTCATCCAGGTGACCGACGAAGGCGTCACGAAGGACCAGAAGGAAGCCATGATCGCCGGCGCGACCGACCTGATGGTGAAAGTACTGAACAAGGATCCGGAAGCGACGTTCGTCGTCATCGACGAAGTCAACACCGACAACTGGGGCCACGGCGGCGAAGTGGTGACCAGGCGCCGCCAGCGCGAAGCGGCAAGAAAAGGAGCGGCAAAATGAGCAAATCCATCGTCATCGTCTTCCACAGCGGCTACGGCCACACCCGCAAGATCGCCGAGGCGGTCGCGGAAGGCAGCAGGGGGCGCCTGCTGCCCATCGACGCCGACGGCAACCTGCCCGACGACGCCTGGGACAAGCTGGCCGCCGCCGACGCCATCGTGTTCGGCTCGCCGACCTACATGGGCAACGTGAGCTGGCAGTTCAAGAAATTCGCCGACCAGTCGTCGAAGGTGTGGTTCACGCAGGGCTGGAAGGACAAGCTGGCCGCCGCGTTCACGAATTCGGCGTCGGTCGCGGGCGACAAGCAGACCGCGTTGTACACGATGTTCACGCTGGCGCAGCAGCACGGCATGGCGTGGGTCGGCACCGGCCTCATGCCCAGCAACGCCAAGTCCGCGCAGCGCGACGACGTGAACTACCTGTCCTCGTTCGCCGGCCTGGCCACCGCGACCCCGTCGGACGCCTCGCCCGACGAGATGGTCCCCGGCGACATCCGCACCGCGATCCTGTTCGGCCAGCGCGTGCGCGCGACGGCCGAGCGCCTCGCCTGACGGCCATGGACGACCATCGGGCCATCGCCGCGGTCCTCGGCGATTATTTCAAAGGGCTGTACACGGGGGACACGGCGCTGCTGCGCACCGTGTTCCACCCGGCCGCCGCGCTGTTCGCGACGCGCGACGGCCAGCCGTACCACAAGGGGCTGGACGCGTACCTGGACGGCGTCGCGCAGCGGGCGTCGCCCGCGTCGCTGGGCGAGCCGTACCGCATGCAGGTGCTGGCGATCGACGTCACGCACGACATCGCGACGGCGCGCGTGCATGTGCCGGCGCTCGGGTTCGACTACGTGAATTACCTGTCGCTCGTACGCTGGCACGGGCGCTGGATGATCGTCAACAAGGTGTTTACGGACGTGCCGACGGAGGGCTAGCACTGCCCGTGCGCCGGTGCCTCCATCCAAAGACGGAGCCGGTTTCGTGAGGAGGGGTGTAGATTCGGGCGATCCGATTCAACCGTAAAGGAATACCCCATGACAACCCCCGACCTCGATCTCATCCACACCCGCGCCGCCGCGCCCGCGGACGGCTTCGACCGCACGGTGCGCACGGCCGGCCGCGTGCTCGTCGGCGTGCTGTTCCTGTGGGCCGGCATCGACAAGGTGCAGGGCTGGCAGGGCGCGTTGCAGGAAGTGGTGGCGGGCGGACTGCCGGCGCCGACACTCATGCTGGCGCTGACAGTCCTGCTGCAGGTCGCCGGCGGCGCCGCGATCGTCGCGGGGCGGCTGCTGAAACCCGCGTGTTGGGCGCTGGCCGGGTTCACGGCATTGGCGACCGTGCTGTATCACGGCTTCTGGCACGCGACCGGTGCGGCGCGCCATGCGGAGCTGATTCCGTTCATGGAGCACGTTTGCATCGTGGGCGGACTGCTCGTCGTGTCGACGCTGGAACCCGGGCGCCGCTGATTAGCCGCCGACCGGGTTGCGCCACACGACCCGGTTCCTGCCTTCCTGCTTGGCGCGGTACAGGTGTTCGTCCGCCGCCTCGAACAATTCGGCCGCGCTCTCCGGCCCATGGCCGCCGAGCGTCGCGCCGCCCACGCTGACCGTCAGCACCGGCGCCACCTGCGACGCCGCGTGCGGCATATCCAGTGCGGCGATCGCCGCGCAGATCTCGTCCACCACGTGGCGCGCCTGGACGATGTCCGTATCCGGCAGCAGCAGCACCAGTTCCTCGCCGCCGTAGCGCGCCGCCAGGTCGGCCGGGCGGCGCAGGCCGCCGGCGGTCGTGCGCGCGATGGCGCGCAGGGCGCGGTCGCCGGCCGGGTGCCCGTAGCAATCGTTGTACTGCTTGAAGGCGTCGATGTCGAGCAGGGCCAGCGACAGCGGCCAGCCGTTGCGCTGGGCGCGCTGCCATTCCTGCGCGTACAGCTCGTCGAAGCGGCGCCGGTTCGCCAGTTCCGTCAGGCCGTCCACGTGCGCCAGGCGTTCCAGCATGCGGCGCTGGCGCACGAGCTGCAGGTGCAGCGCCACGCGCGCCATCACGACGGTGGCGTTGAACGGCTTGGCGATGTAGTCGGCGGCACCCAGCTTGAGGCCGTTCGCCTCGTCTTCCGGGCGATCGAGGCCGGAGATGAAGATCACGGCGATCTGCTCCGTCTGCGGATCGGCGCGCAGCCGGCGCAGCACTTCGTAGCCGTCCAGGTCCGGCATCATCACGTCGAGCAGGATCAGGTCCGGCGCGTGGCGCGTGGCCCGTTCCAGCGCCTGTTCGCCGTTCTTCGCCAGGAGCACCGTGTATTCCGGCTTGAGCAGCTCGGCCAGTACCTGGCGGTTGATCACGTCGTCGTCGGCGATCAGGACTTTTTGCGGTTCCACGTTCACGATGCGGCCTCCACGCGGCTGTCGATGGCGTGCTCCAGCACGTCGAGATGAACCAGCGCGCGTTCGTATTCGATCTCGTCGACGGCCGCGCGGATGGCCGCCAGCGGCGCCGCGTGGCGCGGATCGGCCAGCGCGGCCTGCACTTCGGCGAGCGCGTCCTCGGCGCGCGCGTCGTCCGTTTCCAGGAAGCCGCGCAGGCGCGCCAGCAGGGCGCCCGCATCCAGGCCCGTGACGGCCGGCGCCTGGACGGCGTCGATGCGCGCGAGGCCGGACAGCACGCTGTCCAGCGCGACGATCAGGTCCGGCGCCAGCACCGGCACCCGGTCGATACGGCCGGCGCGGAGTTCCTGCTCCAGGCTGCCCGCGAGCGTGGCCAGCGGCATGGCGCCGATGTACGCCGCGCCGGATTTCAGGTTGTGCGACAGGGACTGCAGCGGCGCGTAGTCGCCGTGCGCCAGCGCGTCGCGCATCGCCTGCGGCGCCTGCACGTACTCCTGCAGGAAACTGGCGATGCGGCGGCGCAGGCGCTGCTGCTGGCCGCCGGCGTTGGCGAGCGCGCGGTTCCAGTCGATGCCGCGTACGAGCGGCAGCGCCGTCGGCGCGGGGGCGGGCGCCGCGACGGGCGTCGTCGCCTGCGGCGCGGTGCGGCCCTGCAGGCGGTCCGGCGCGATCCACTTGACGAGGGTGCGCAGCAGCAGGTCCGGGTCGATCGGCTTGACGACGTGGTCGTTCATGCCGGCGGCCAGGCTCTTTTCGCGGTCGCCGGCCATGGCATGCGCCGTCATCGCGACGACCGGCACGTCGGCACAGCCGGGCAGGGCGCGGATCGCGCGGGTGGCCGTGTAGCCGTCCATCTCGTGCATCTGGATGTCCATCAGCACGAGGTCGTAATCGCCGGTCTTCGCCATGCGCACGGCTTCCTGGCCGCCCGTGGCGACGTCGATCCGCATGCGCGCCACGGCCAGGAAGTCGAGCGCGACCTCGCGGTTGTTGGCGTTGTCGTCGACGAGCAGGATGCGCGCGCCGGCAAGGCGGTCGGCGTCCGGACGGTGGTCGGCGGGCGCGGGCGACTTGTCCGCCGGCGCGGCGAGGTCGGGACGCAGCACCTGCAGCAGGCTGTCGTACAGCAGCGCCGGGCCGACCGGCTTGGTGAGGAAACCGTGCAGCGGCAGGTCGCCTTCCTGCTGCAGCACGCCTTCGCGCGTGCAGGCGCTGACCATCAGGATCGCGGGCGGCGCCGCGAAGCGCGCATCGGCGCGGATGCGGCGGATCGTCTCCACGCCGTCCCAGCCCGGCATCATGTAATCCATCAGCACGACCTGGTACGGACTGCCTTCCTGCACGGCGTGCGCCAGACGCGCCAGCGATTCCTCGCCCGACGCGACGGCGTCGGCCTGGATGCCGAAGCCGTCCAGCATTTCGACGAGCGCGTCGCGCGCGCCCGCGCTGTCGTCGACGACCATCACGCGCATGCGCTGCAGTTCCGCGCCCGGCGTGGCTGCCGCCGCGGCGTCGGCGTCGGCGATGCCCAGCGGGACCGTGAAGGTGAAGCGGCTGCCGACGCCCGGCGTGCTGGTGACGGCGATCGCGCCGCCCATCAGTTCGACGAGCTGCTTCGAGATCGACAGGCCCAGGCCCGTGCCGCCGTACTTGCGGGTGATGGAGTTGTCGGCCTGGGTGAACGACTGGAACAGGCGCGCGAGCTGGTCGGCGTCCATGCCGATGCCGGTGTCGCTGACGGAGAAGCGCAGCACCACGCGGTCCGCCTCGCGTTCGACGACGTCGACGGCGACGACGATCTCGCCGTCCTCGGTGAACTTGACGGCGTTGTTGGTCAGGTTGATCAGGACCTGGCCCAGGCGCAGCGGATCGCCCACGAGCCGGCCCGGCACGCCGCGCGGCACGCAGAACACGAGTTCGACGCGGCGCGCGTCGGTCTTGATGGCGGCGATGCTGGCCAGGTGTTCGAGCATGTCGTCGAGGTCGAACGGCACCTTGTCGAGCGACATGCGGCCGGCTTCGATCTTGGAAAAGTCGAGGATGTCGTTGATGATGCCCAGCAGGTGCTCGCCCGCGCCGAGGATCTTGCCGAGGTAGTTGCGCTGCTTCGGATTCGGATCGGCCATCAGCGCGAGGCGGCTCATGCCGATGATCGCGTTCATCGGCGTGCGGATCTCGTGGCTCATGTTGGCCAGGAATTCCGATTTCATGCGGGTCGCCGCCTCGGCGCGCACCATCGCGTCCTGGATGCTCTTGGTGCGCAGGCCCAGGATGCGCATGAACACGAGCATGTCGAACGTGCCGCCGAACTGCGTCGAATTCAGCGTCCAGTAGGTGGCGTCCATGCCGCCCTTGATCACCTGCGCCTGGACGACGGAACTCATGAAGCTCGCGGCCCAGCCGACGAGGAAGTAGATGCCGACCGTGTCGCCGCGGCGCGCGCGGTTGAACGCGCCGGGCAGGCCCAGCAGCATCGGCATGATGCCCAGCGAGCCGACGACGGCGACCAGCGCCTCGTCGTGGATCAGGCCCACGCCGAACGCGATGGCGGCGATCACGCACAGCACGGCGCCGGTCTGCATCAGGCGCGGGAAGATGCGGTCGACGCCGGGCCGCGTCAGCGCGGAACCGACGAACAGGTAGGCGCCGCACGACGTCATCAGCGAGATGATCCCGGTGGCGTTCTCGGTGGCCCACGTGCTGGCGCCCCACAGGTATTCGGCCCCGAGGCCCCACCACGCGATGTTGTACAGGGCCAGGCCGCCGATCAGCAGCGCGTACTTGGCGAACAGGCTTTCGCGCAGGTTGGCCCATTGCGCGAGGCTGTACAGCAGCAGGCACAGGAACAGGCCCGTGAGGATGCCCTGCACGAGGCGGTCGCGCAGCGCCTCCTCGTAGAACACGCCCGGCTTGGCGAAGCTGATCGGCAGGATCTTCGGACCGTTCGTCTCCACGCGCAGCAGCACGTCGTAGCGCTGGCCCGGCTCCAGCTGCAGCAGGAAGGCCGGCACCGGGCCGCCATGGAAGATCGACGGCCGCTCGCCCGTGCGCTCCGAGCCGGCCTGCGCATGGCGCTCGATGCGGCCGCCGCGCACGAGGTACATGTCGACGCGGTTCAGCAGCCCGAAGTCGACTTTCAACGTCCACGCGCCGTCGGTGCCGGGCGCCGGCTGCACGGGCATGCGCACCCAGACGACGCCTTTTTCCATGCCCAGCGTGGCGTACGCGGATTGCGGGACCGCGAAGCGCCCGGGCGCGGCGACGAGGTCGGCGACGTCGAGGCGGCCGCCAGGATCGCGCACGAGCGTGACGGCGGGCCACGCTTCGACGCGGGGCACGGCGTCGTCCAGCACGAGCGGCGCCGGGGCGGCATGGGCCACGTTCAGCAGGAACAAGACAAACAGCGGCGCGAAGAAACGGAATACGGACATCGTTTATCCTTGATGGGCGGCGGGCCTGGTGCGCCCGGTGAAACGGCGTTCGAGGGCGTTGACCCAGCGCGGCGCCTTGTCGTCATTGTGCCAGGCGTGGACGGCGTCGCCGACTTCGCCCAGCAGCGTGTCCGGCAGTTTCAGTGGACGCGTCTCGTCCATCAGCAGCTTGACCGTGAGGTTGTAGCCGAGGATGCGCGTGACGAGGCGCGAGATCGAGAACCCGGGGAACACGAGCCGCGCGACGGCATCGACGCCGCGGATGAAGCCGAACACCAGCACGAACAGGCCGCGCGACAGCAGCGACACGCGTTTGTCGAGGCCCAGGTCGCGCGAGGACGCCTTGCCGATCAGGTGGCGGGTGAGGAGCACCGGGAAGGGTTTCAGGATGCGCAGCGGGAGGTAGCGCTGGATGTTCGCCATCAGCGCGCCGGCCAGCGCCGGGCGCGGGTCGTCCTTGCGCTGCAGGACCCGCGCCTGCGCCTGGATGGCGGTGAACATGCGTTCCGCGTCCGCCATCGTGTCCGTCATTTGCTCGCGTTCGATGCCGAGCACGGCGCCCAGCACGTTCCACGCGTGCATGTACGCTTCCTCGTCACCCTGGTCGAGCCGCAGGCCGAGGCGGCGCAGGCCCTGCAGGAACACATAGTTAAACGTCAGCAGCGTGTAGCCCAGTTCTTCCTGGTTGCAGGGCAGGCCGAGGCGGTCGATGTCCCAGCCGTGCGCGTACAGCACCTGCGGCATCGTCTTCGCCTGCGTCAGCAAGCGCGGCAGCCGGCGCGGCGCCACGAGGGCCTCGGCCACGTCGCCGCGCAGCACGAGGTGGCGGATCATCGCGTGGATCAGGCGCACCTTGATGGCTTGCGCGACGCCGCCGCCGGACGGCGCCGTCAGGCCGCCGTGCATCATGACGGGGAAGATCATGGCGGCGGTGGCGCGCACGCGGTAGTCCGTGTGCTGTTCGAGTTCGCCGGCCGCATGCAGCACGGCCGCGAGGTCCGGCATGATGTAGCACTGCGGCAGGCTGGCGCAGAACAGCAGCGTGCACGATGCCATGCTCATTTCCATGAACAGGACTTCGGCGCGCGCAATCTTCGCTGCGTCGGCCCAGTCGGGCAGCACGCGGGCCTCGACCACGTACGCTTCGAGCGCGGCGGCCATGTCGGGCGGCAGGCCGGGGCTGGCGCGCCAGCCGTCCAGGTCTCCGTTCAACTGCCAGCGCGCGATTTCCCGGTTCAGGAGGCCGATCGTCGCCATGTCCGGACCGCCGGGCTGGCCGGGGCCGAGGATGCGGGCGATGGTGGCGTCGGCCAGCGGGTCGGCATGCAGCGCCGGGTTGTCGACGAGGCCGGGCTCGAGGGCGTCGCGTCTCATGCGGCCTCCTTCAGCGCTTCGGCCGGCACGGCAGGGGCCTGTTCATCCGCCGCGGGGCGAGCCAGGATGCCTTGCCAGCGCAGCAGGCCGATCGTGGCCGCGAGCAGCGGGAAGCCCATCGCGAACAGCGCGATCGTGCGGGCCTCGACGGGGTAGCCGAGCAGCACCTGGAACACCATCAGGCCGGCGTAGACGCCCAGCGGCACGAACATGTGGCGCATCGTCGGCAGCACTGCGCCTGCGTCTTCTGGCGCCGTGCGCACGCGCGCGAGGCGGCGGAACGCGAACAGGATCGCGAACGATACCGTCATCCAGCCGGCAAAGCCCTGTACGGTCTCGCCGAACCACCAGCCGTCCTTCTCGGTCATGATCCACGCCTTCAGCACGTAGACCATGTACGGGTCGACGCCCAGGTCGTAGCACGTGACGACCATCGCGCCCAGCAGCGCCATGATCGCGTCGTGGCCAGGCGATGCGGGGCGGTCGACGGGGTCCTGCCACACGATCAGGTTGGCGATCACGTAGCCGACGTACGCCAGCGCGAACCACATCAGCGGGATCACGATCGGGACGTCGCCCAGCGCGGGCCCGAGCACGGGCGTGTACGCGTAGCTGCCGAAGAACCAGCCGTACGACGACCCGAGCTGCTCGGCGAGCCAGCCGACGCTCGTGGCGATGGCGACGAGGCGCAGCGCGGCGGCGCCGCCCAGCAGGTGCGCCGCGCTGGCCCAGCAGCAGCCGAACATCAGCAGCGAGCTGGCGACGAGGGCGACGGTGGTGTTGCCGCCGATGCGTTTGGCCAGGACGAGGAGGAAGACCGCCAGCAGCGTGGCGGCGATGACGGGCAGACGACGGCGCAGCAATGGGGTCATATGAGGCTCCAGGGGCACGACGTAACGATGAAATATGCGGCCACCGCAAGGGCGGCGGCCGCGCTTGAAATCAGAAGCGGTAGTCGAAACGGACGTCGGCCGTGCGCGGCTCGGTCGGCACGGCGAGGCCCGACGAACTGATCGTCATCGGCCGCACCTTGTCCTCGACGTTGCGCACGCGCGCGAGCACGCTCCACGGCGCACCGTCCGGTTCCCAGCCGAGGCGCAGGTCCGATTCCGTGTGGCCGGGCACGCGGAACTTCAGGCCCGCCTGCGGCACGCCCAGCAGGTAGCTGGCGCTCGCGCGCGTGCCCGCACCGGCCGTCAGCACGCCGCCTTTGATGTGCGTCCGGTGTTCCCAGCCGAGCGACAGCGTGCGCGCCGGCGTGCGGTCCAGCTTGACCCCGGCCCAGGAATGCACGCCGTCCGGCACGTAGCTCGCGTAGTGCGCGTCGAGCAGCGTGAGGGCGTACGTGAAGCGGTCGGCGCTGGTCGCCAGCACCTGGCCATCCGCTTCCAGGCCGCGGATCGAGGCCGCGCCCGCGTTCGTCGTCTCGTAGCGCGGCCGGCCGTTGATCACGACCTCGTTCGACAGCTGCAGGTTGCGGTAGTCGTAGTGGAACACGGCCACGTTGAGTGTTGCGCGGCCGTCCCGGAAGCGGGTCTTGACGCCCGCCTCGTAGGCGCGCACGGTCTCCGGCCGGTACGTGAGGCTGGCGGCCGGCAGCGCGGTGGCGGCGGGGCAGCCGACGCCGTTGCGCGCGTCGCCCGCGGCGCAGCCGTCGTTGAAGCCGCCGGCCTTGTAGCCGGTCGCGATCGAGCCGTAGACGAGCGTGGCCGGGGCCAGGTCGTAGTCGAGGCCCAGGCGCCACGTCGTCTTGTCGGTGGAGATGCTGCCCGCGTTCAGCTCGCGCAGGTCGGTGGCCGCGTTGAACGCCGCCGTGCGCTGGTAGCCGATATAGCCGACACGCGACTTGTCGTCTTCCGTGTAGCGGGCGCCGGCCGTGGCGCGCAGGCCGTCGGCCAGGCGGACCGTCGCCTGCCCGAACACGGCCTTGCTGCGCGCTTCGACCGGGTCGTTGCCGAATACATAGTAGGGCGGCAGGCCGACCGCTTGCAGGTCGCGGAAATAATAGGTGTCGCGCGCCCGTTCGCGGAACCAGTACACGCCGCCCTGGGCAGTCACGGGGCCGGCGCCGTTCGTCGCGAGACGCAGTTCGTGCGAATCCTGGCTGTACGTTCCGGTGAACGGCTGGCGCACGCCCAGCGCGATCGTCGGCGCCACGCGGTAGTAGAAGTTGTACAGGTAATCGTGATCGAAGCTGCGGTGCGCACCCAGCCACGACAGGGTCGCGGGGCCGAGGTTCCAGCTCAGGTCCGTCGTCAGGCTGGACGTCTTCTTGTGCGAATAGCCCTGTTCGAAGCGCGTGTTCGGCGGGTTGAAGCGGTAGGTCAGCTGGCGGTCGGTCGAGTCGCCGTTCCACGCCGGCTGGCCGGTCGCGATGCCGTTGTAGAAATTCGAGTCGGGTACCGTACTGTCGTTGTTGCCATCGTCGCGGCTCGCCTCGTAGCGCACCAGCAGCGCAGCGTTCTTGCCGAGTGCCAGCCTGGCCGACAGGCGCGCGGCGCGGTCGTCGCGGTCCAGGCCCAGGCCGCGCGGCGTGGTCGACCCGTTCTTCAGGTAAGCGTCGTGCTCGTTCCAGGTGGCGGCGGCGCGCAGCGCCAGCACGTCGTTCACGGGCACGTTGACCATGGCGCCGACCTTGCGTTCGCCCCGGCTGCCGTAGGCCGCATTGACGTCGCCCTCGAAGCGGCCGACGGGCGCCTTCGTGATCACGTTGACGACGCCGGCGGTCGTGTTGCGGCCGTACAGCGTGCCTTGCGGACCGCGCAGCACTTCGACGCGCTCGACGTCGTACAGCGCCACGTTCTGGCTCTGCGGCCGCGCGACGTAGACGCCGTCGACCATGAAGGCGGCCGACGGGTCGCCCTTTTCCGTGACGTCGGCGTTCGAGACGCCGCGGATCGTGATGCGCAGGCCGTCGTACGAATTTTCCAGGTACGTATTCGGCAGGCGCGCGGCGAGGGCGCCCGGCGTGTCGGCGCCGATCGCGTCGAGCTGGCGCGCCGTGAGCACGCTCATCGCCACCGGCGTCTTCGATTCCGGCGCGGCCGTGCGCTGCGCCGTGACGATCACCTCCTGGATGCCGTCGCCCTGTGTCTCCACCTGCGCGCACGCCGGCGCGCTCCATGCGATCGCCGCGATCGACATGGCGAGCAGGTTGGGGGTCAACCGACCCTGCTGATTCTTCATGAACTATCCCAGTTTTTTTATAATCGTTTGCTTGGTGCGCCGTGTCTTTTGCACTGGCGTCACCTGCCTGCGTGATTTTCGTGAGAGTTTATTGCAGGCGGGTGAAACGGAGGAGTCTATCAGGTAGTGCGAACGGGCAATAGTGCCCAGTAACCACAAAGTGATGCAATAAGGTTCACAAGTCGTTGTTTCCGGGGCACGCGCACGACTGATCCGGCGCAAACGCGCACAGCCTCGCCTCCTTATGCTTGTTGCATGACGACGACATCTTTCCAACCCCGCGTGAGCGTGCGGGTGCCGACCTTCGACCAGGCGCACTTCATCGCCCGCGCGCTCGCGAGCCTGCAGGCCCAGACGCTGGACGCGTGGGAGGCCGTGGGCGTGGACGACGGCTCGTGTGACGCGTCGGCAGCGGCGGTCGCATGCAGGCGCTGGCGCGCCGGCTCGGCGTGGGGGTGTTCTATGACGGCATCGACGACCAGGGCCGCGCAACTGCGCGACGGGACCCGCGTGGGCGTACTGCGCACGCGCACGCGCACGCGCACGCGCATGCGCATGCAGCGTGCAGTTCTACTTCGATACGCACGTGCCGGAACTTGTGGCCTTCTTCCGGCACGTGATCACACAGCAGGACGCGGCCCGCGGATGGCGGGCCAGGCGCTCATGGCGCCGCGCGATCCTGGTGGTCGAGGTGATCCAGATGATCCAGATAAGCGGCGGCTTCGTTCACCCCTTCGTCGGCCGCCTTGTGGAGCCATCTCCGCGCTTCGGCGATATTTTTCTCGATGCCATAGCCCTCCGCCAGCGCGACGCCAAAGTGATAGCGGGCCAGGCTCGGATAGCTCGAGCCGTCGTCCAGTTGGGCCGCCCGGCGCATCAGGGCCGTCGATTGTGCGGCGTCCTGCCGGATGCCGATGCCGGTTTCATACATCTGCGCCAGGCCGATCATGGAGAACACGTCGTTCCAGCGCCGGATGCAGTCGTCGAAGATCTGGATCGCGGCCGCGTGGTCCCCCGTCTTGTTCGCCGCATAGCCGTACAGGCATTTGATGCGCTTGTTGCTGGTGATGTAGGACCGATAGCTCAGTTCGCTTTCGGCGGATTTGATGTCGGGTGCGCCATTGCCTGGCGGTCGGGCATGTGCCACCGCGCCGTGAAGCGTGGCGCAGCACACGGTCGAGATGAGGAACTTTCGCATCGGATCTCCCTGGTTGTGAAGGTGGTTGATCCTTTAGCAATATCCGGGCCACATATTGGCCGCCGGCAAGCGCGACGATGTGTCACCTTATGGCACATTCCTGTGCCCCTGCGGTGTTCAAGGCTGCCGCAACAGATCCGCGCGCGGATAGCCCCAGTCCGGCACGGGACGGGGGCAGGGCATGTCTGCGAGGGAGGCATAGTCCATCGTCGAGAAATTGGCGCTGCCCAGCGGGCTCCAGCGCGCATCCGTCGCCGTCGTGCCGTCAATCGCCGGCGCGCGGGCGAAGCGCATCCAGGCGTTGAAGTGGCAATTGTTCTGTTGCAGGTCGTGCAGGCGCGCGAGGCTGTCGCGTGCGTCGCCTTGCCAGGCCAGTTGCGCATCGTCGCCGGCGGCACGGCCCGCGATCCCGGCCGGGCAGGAGGCGACCGGCGTGATGCCCGGCGCGACGCTGAGCTGGCCGCGGCGCAGGTGGTAGCTGCCGTGCGCCGCATCCGTGGCCACGGTCACGAACGACCAGCACAGCGGATTGGCGGGATAGGCGGACAGGGCCGTGTCGAGCAGGCGCTCGCCCGGGTCGAGGCGGGCGATGGCGGCAGCGACCGTGTCGCGGGCCGTGTGCATGGCCGCTGCCTGGACGAGGACGAAGGCGAGCGCCGCGGCCAGCCCGGCAGCCAGGGCGGTGCGGCCACGGTCGCCACCGGCGCGGCGCGCCCGCCAGCGTGCGATCCACGCCAGGAAGCCGGCGAGGGCCAGCAGTCCGGCCAGCGAACCCCATTGCAGGAACCCGGCAAACGTGACGGCGACGGACACGCCGATCAGCAGGGCCAGCAGCAGTCCGCGCCGTATCGGTCTCCTCGCCATGAGGGCGAGCGGGATGCCGAACGCGATCCAGAAGACGGGTTCGACGATGAAGATGAGGTCGCCGTAATACCAGCGCGCATCGAACGGCCAGAACGGATGCACGCCGTAGACGTTGAGTGCGTCCATCGAAATGTGCAGCACCATGCCCACGCACGCCGTCAGGACCGCCGAGAACCGGGCACGCGGGCTGGTGCGCAGCAGTCCGCGTGCGGCCGGCCACAGCAGCCAGACGAGCCCCAGCAATAGCGCCACTTCGCCGAGCGCCGCCAGCAAGGTGTGCGTATGGCCGCGGTGGTGCAGCAGATAGCCCAGCGGTGCCTCGAGCAGCTTTGTGAGCACGAGGTCCAGGTCGGGGAAATTGCTGGCGAGGCAGCCGAGCGTGAGAAGCAAGCGCGTGCGCGTGCGCTGCGCGTCGGGAGTCGCCTCGGGCGGCACGCTGCGGTCGATCAGCGCGCCGATGCCGAGGCCGACGACGGAGTGGGTGAGATTATCCATCCTGCAATCTTACCCAAACCGCAAGCTGGCGGATCGACGTGTTTACTGCGCGGACGGTGCGTTCAACGCGGTCCGGCAGATCCGGGCCGCCTGCAATCCCAGCCAGGCGGCGTTCGTCCAGAAAAAAACGTAAGGCAAGGCGACGAGGGCGACGCCGGCCGTCCGCGCGTAGAACGACAGCAGGATCGTGAGCGCGCCGCAGAACGAGGCGAGCACGAACGCCGCGCCATGCCGTGCAGCCGTTTCCGACGTGCCCGCCGCGAAGCCGATCAGCAGGGCGATGGCGAGGCAGATGGCGATGACGGCGGTCGAGGCAATCCCGGAAAAGCTGTTGTAGAGGCGGGCGAGAACGACGACGGTCGCGAGGTATCCACCCAGGAAAACGGTAAGTTGGCGTAATTTCATTGGAACTCAGGCAAGCTGTGCCATCGTCGTCAGAAAATGCGACGATGCGCGAATGCCACGAGTATACATGCACTCAGGAAAACCTGCCGCGGACCCGAACATTACTGCAGTAACGGGATGCCCTGCAATTTGTCTGGATTCCGCACTACATATATACGCGAAATGGTGCCGTCGTGAATGCAAAACGATTGTACCGATTCGACTTTCCCATCGATGTAACGAACCAGTCCAGGTTCGCCGTTCACACGTGCCATCTTGTAGACAACCCGTTCGCGGAACGCATTGTCAACTGCCCAATACAGTCCTGCTACGCGTCCTGTCCCGATGAGGACCTTGTGCAGGGACTCCACTTTTCCTCCGCCGTCCGCCCGGAATTCGACATCTGCCGACAGGAGCGTCTTCATCGCAGCGCGATCGGCGTTGGCGGCCGCCTGCATGAATTGTTCGAGGACGACGCGATGCATCGACTTCGAGACCGTGAAACGCGGACTCTCCTGGCGTATCCGTTCCTGGGCCCGGTGGACCAATTGCCTGCAGGCAGCTTCGCTTTTGCCAAGCATGGCCGCGACGTCACCATAATCCTGGTCGAATACTTTGCGCATCAGGAATGCGGCCCGCTCCTCCGGCGTGAGCCGTTCCAGCACCCAGAGCATGGCGACAGAGACATCGCTGGCCAATTCGGCAGCGGCCTCGGGCGTGTCTTCGACGATCTCGACGACGGGTTCCGGAAGCCACCAGCCGGTGTAGGCGTCACGCTCGGTTTTCCGGCTGCGCAAGCGATCGATCGACAGCCGCGTCGTGATGGTCACCAGCCAGGCTTCAGCCGACCTGACGTCGTCACGCACGCTCGCGCTGTACCGCAGCCAGGCGTCCTGGACGACGTCCTCCGCGTCGGCGCGCATGCCGAGCATGCGATAGGCAATCAAGAAAAGACGTGGGCGTAATGCTTCGAATACAAGCAGGTCGGCGGACTTCATGGCTATCCCGGGGGCTTGAACAATACTTACTAGACGATCCGGCTCCGCCTATTGTGACGGATCCGTCCGGTGTGTCACGGCGGCGCGCGGCCGCACGTCTTGTGGATAGCGGCGGGCAGGGGTTGCCAACCGCATGACCAATCACCGCATGAAAGGAAAACGCACGATGAATCGCGCAAACTGGTTTCAAGTGTCGCAGGAAGGCGCCAAGGCGCTGGGAGCACTCCACCATTACGCAACGACGGGCACGGGTCTGGAACCGGGACTCATACACCTCGTGTTCCTCAGGACGTCGCAATTGAACGGTTGCGCACATTGCATCGATGTCCACACCCGCGATCTCATCAAACACGGGATGTCCGTCGACAAGATCGTACTGGTGCCGGTATGGGAAGAAGCCGCCTATCTGTTTTCGGACCAGGAACGGGCGGCCCTGGCGTGGACGGAGGAAGTGACGCGCGTGAGCGAGACCCATGCGTCGGACGCGGCCTACGCGGCGGCATTGGCCGCATTTGGAGAAACGGCCCTGGTCGAACTGACGATCGTGATCGCGGCCATGAATGCGATCAATCGCATGGGCATCAGCTTCCGGTTGAAACCGCGCGCAAAGGCCTAGGACCATGGGGCAGGCAGCACCGCGACGCTCCCCGCGTAGCCGTCCGGCAGCACCAGTGACCGGCAGGTGCACGCCGCCAGCAGGGGTTCGTCGCAGGCGCCCCATTCCGCCAGCGCCAGCCCCCGGCATTTGAGCCTGGCCTCGCGCTCGCTCCACGCGCGCGCGAACGCGGGCGCGCCGGCCAGCGTGGCCGCGGCCGCCGGGCCGAGATAGTCGCGGGCGACGGCTTGCCAGTCCGGGACGTCGGTGACCTGCATGACGTCGATGCCGACGGCGCCGCCATCCAGCCGCAGGGCCGCCACGGACAGGTCGCCGTCGTGGCTGATCGACAGCGCGACGCGGCGGCCATCGTCGAGCAGCGCCCAGGGCGCCTCGCCCGGCGCACCACACAGCCGGATCGACGACGGCGAGAGCCCGCTCGCCTGCGCCAGCGCGGCCAGCAGCGCCGAACGGATCGTGCGCCGGGCCGTCGCGCGGTCGGGTTGCCCGCGCACGCCGACGACGTGCATGGCCGCGTCGAAAGGCGCGTCCGCGAATCCGCCCCCGTCCCACCAGCGCACGGGCAATGCGGGCTCCATCACACGCGCTGCGGCGCCGCCGGCAACCCGTTCCAGCCCGTCGCGGCCGGAATGTGCTCGCCCTTCATGACAAGGGTCAGCGGCCCGATGCGGGCATTGTCCCCGACCTTCGCGCTGTACAGCACGGCGCTGCGCGGGCCCAGGTACACCTTGCTGCCGATGTCGACGTGATCGATCTTCATCACCCGGTCTTCGAACAAATGGGTCTGCGGGCAGGACAGCGCGTTCAGCTCGCTGTGGTCGCCGATCGTCACGCAGTCGAATTCCGTGATGTCCGTCGTGTCCATGTAGACGCCGCGGCCGATACGGCAGCCGAGCAGGCTGAACGCGACCGGCAGCCACGGCGTGCCGCGCAGGTAGCGCATGAAGTTAGGCACGGCGATGCCTTCGTACATGTTCGTGACGCCTTCGGACAGCCAGACGAATGGCGTCCACATCGGCTCCGCCCGCTTCTTGTAACGGCCCAGCAGCAGCCATTTGAACGCGAGCACGAACAGGTAGTTGCCGATGCCGTAGGCGAGGCTGATGAGGGCCAGGTCCCAGATCACTTCGCCCCAGCGGCCGGCCCCGGCGATCGGCATCAGGTCCAGCACGACCGTGTAGCCGACGGCGATGACGACCGCGTGCGGCGCGACGATGCGGAACGCTTCCACGAGCGCACGGCCCAGGCGGCGCGCCGGCGACGGGCGGTAGGTCAGGTGTTCCGGATAGCCGCTGACCTGTTCGCGCGCGGGCAGGTGGATCGGCGGCGAGCCGAGCCACGTGTCGCCGCCCGTCATGCGCTCGTTCGCGGGCGCGTGCGTGTGCACGCCCACGAGGACGCCTTCCGGCAGCACGGTGCCGTCCGGGATATAGCTGCCGTTGCCGACGAAGCTGCGATTCGAGACGACGGTCGCTTCCATCGTCATCCAGCCGCCGTCGATCTGCTCGTCGCCCAGCATGACGGCGTCGGCGATGAACGTCTCGTCGCCCAAGGTCAGCATGTCGGGGACGACGCCCAGCGCCGTCGAGATCTCGGCGTCGCGGCCGACCTTCGCGCCCAGCAGGCGGTACCAGAACGGCGCGAACACGGTCGCGTAGATGCCGTGCAGGACGTTCAGACTCGATTCCTGGATATGGCTCACGAGCCATTTTTTGCAGTACGCGTTGCTGTGCACGGCCGAGCGGCCCGGCATCATGCGGGGCAGGAAGCCCCAGCGGATGGCGGCCGACACGAGCATCGTCAGCGCGATCAGCACGGCCGATGCGGGCAGTGCCAGCACGAAGTAGCGCAGCAGCTGGCCCTGGATCGAGTTCTGCGCGAGGATCGGCAGGGTGCCGCGTTCGTCGAACCAGTCGATCAGCACGAAGCTGGGGAACACGGGCATGAAGAACAGCGTGGCCACGAGCAGCATGCCGAACACGAAGAACAAGGCTTCGCCAGCGAGGCGGGCACGGCTGACGCGCGGGCGCGGCGGCAGGGTCGACGGGTCGAATGCGCCGGTGTCGCGCGCGGGCGAGCCGCACCAGACGCGGCCGTCGGGCACGGTCCCCCCATCCGGCAGCGCGGATTGTCCCTCCAGGTGGCCGCGCCGGCCCACCTGCGTATTGCCTTCCAGGATCGCGTACGACGACACGCAGGCGTCGTCGTCGAGTGCGATGCGGCCCAGGATCAGCCGGCCCCGTTCCACGCGCGCGTTCTCGAAGTTGACGGCATTGCCGATGCTGACGTTGTCGCCGATGGCGAGCAGGTCGGGCGCGCGGATCGTCAGCGAGCCGATCACGACGTCATGCCCGATCTTCGCGCCCAGCAGGCGCAGGTACCAGCCGTACAGCGACGAGCCGGCCAGCAGGTAGGTCGGGGCCGCCTCGACGAGGCGGTCCGCGAGCCACCAGCGGAAATAGGTCGCGCCCCACAGCGGATACACGCCGGGCTTCAGGCGGCCAGCGACGAGCCACTTGCCGCAGATGGCGAAGACGAATTCCAGCAGGGTGGCGAGCAGGAACACGACGATCGACGCGGCGATGGCGCGCGCCACGGAGTCGCCCGGGTCGCCCGTGAAGAAGTGGTAAGTGAAGAACGGTGCCAGCCACTGGGCCATGCGCAGCGTGATCAGCACGGGGACGGTCGCCAGCTGGGCGACGCCGCACAGCCAGCGGCGGGATTCGGACGGCGGCGTCCAGTCGGGCTCGATGGCGGCCGTGCCGGCGGCCTGGTCCAGGCCCGAGGCGATGGCGCCGATCTGGCGGTGCGAATAAATGTCGCGCACCGTGACGTGGGCGAAGCGCGGGTCGGCGCGCAGGGCCGTGGCGAGGCGGGCGGCGAAGAACGAGTGGCCGCCCAGGTCGCTGAAGAAATCCAGTTCGCGGCGGATCGGCTGGCCCGGGAACAATTTCTCCAGCGCGGCGAACAGCGCTTCCTCGCCCGGCGTTTCCGCCACGTCCGATTCGGCCGGATCGCTGGGCAGCGGGGCCGACAGGGCCATCGCCTTCAGCGCCTTGCGGTCGATCTTGCCGGACGTCAGGCGCGGCATCACGGACAGCGTTTCGAAGCGGCTCGGCACCATGTACGGCGGCAGCTTTTCCGACAGCGCGCGGCGCAACGTGGCCGGCGCCAGCTGTTCCGGCGTCGCACCGGCGGCCGGCACCAGGTAGGCGACGAGGCGGTCGATGCCGTCGTCCTTGCGCAGCAGCACGGCCGTCGTGCCGACGCCGTCCTGCTGCGCGAGCTGGGCCTCGATCTCGCCCAGTTCCACGCGAAAACCCCGGATCTTGACCTGGTCGTCCGTGCGGCCCAGGCACACGACTTGCCCGTCCGGCTCGATGCGCGCGAGGTCGCCCGTGCGGTACAGGCGCGGATCGTCCGGGCCCACGCTCCACGGGTTCGCGAGGAATTTCTCGGCAGTCAGGTCGGGACGGCCGAGATAGCCGGCCGACAGGCCCGGACCGATGATGCACAGCTCGCCCGTGTCGCCGCGCGGCAGCAGTTGCAAGCCCTTATCGGTCTCGGTGGAAATGACCAGCAAGCCGTAGTTCGGCAGCGGCGTGCCGATCGTGATCAACCGGCCCGGCTCCAGGCGCGCGAGGCTGGCCGACACGGTCGCTTCCGTTGGGCCGTACGTGTTGAACATCTGGCGTCCCGGCCTGGAAAAGCGCTCGACCACCGTTTCCGGGCACATTTCTCCGCCCAGGTTGATGATGCGCAGGCCGGGCACGTCGTCCGCGAACAGCGCGAGCAGGGTCGGCACCGCGTGCAGTACGGTGACGCCATTTTCCGACAGCAGGCGCGGCAGCGCTTCCGGATCGCCGGCCGTCTCCTTCGGCCCGAGCCACAAGGTGGCGCCGACGAGGTAGGAAATCCAGATTTCCTCGAACGACATGTCGAAGGCGACCGAAAAGCCCTGGTAGACGCGATCGGTGGCCTTGACGCCCAGCACTTCGTTCTCGCTGCGCAGGAAGTGGCAGATGCTGCGCTGGTCGATGAGGATGCCTTTCGGCTTGCCCGTCGAGCCCGACGTGTAGATGACGTAGGCGGGGGCGTCGCCGTCGACCTTGCCCCGGCGGCGCAGTGCGTAACCGTCGGGCGCGGGCGCCAGCAGTGCTTCGGCCGTGTGGATGGGCTGCGCCACCGCGCCGAGACGGTCGCGCATGCGCTCGCTGCTCACGAGGGCAGGGGAGCCGGCGTCGTCCATGCACACGAGCAGGCGCTCGACGGGCGTGTCCTCGTCGACCGGCAGCCAGGCGGCGCCGGCCTTGGCGATCGCCGCCTGCATGACGAGCAGGTCGATGCCGCGCGGCATCCATAGTCCGACGATATGGCCGGGCCGGATGCCCGCGTCGATCAGGCGCGACGCGGCCAGGCTGGACAGGGCGTCGAGCTCGCGATACGTGAGGCGGCGGTCGCCGGCGATGAGGGCAAGCTGGTCCGGTGCGCGGGCCGCGCTCGCTTCCAGCAGGTCGGCCAGGATCTCGTCGCGCAACAGCTCGGGCTGGTGCGGGCCGTAAAGGACATCGGGGTGCCGTGTCAGAGGGGAGATATCGTTCATCGACGGCTATGTTGGGGTTGGTTGAATTTCATCAAGACACAAAATACGAACCTGGCAGCCACATCTGCGCAGGGTACTCCATTTTAACGGCCGGGCGTCGCAACTGTTTCGTTACGCGCCAGACCACTCGTCATTCCGTCATTTTTGATCTGGATCAAGGATTTGGCAGGTCCAGATTTCATAAAATTTCCCTAAAACAATATTCCTTATCAAAAGCCAGGAGCCACGCTTGCGTACCAACCTCCCCGTCACGGGCATCGAATACCCGTTGCAGGACGGCCAATCCATCGTGTCCAAGACGGACACCAAAGGCCGCCTCACGTACGTCAACCCCGCCTTCATCGAAGTCAGCGGCTTTACCGAAGAGGAGCTGATCGGCAAGGCCCACAACATCGTCCGGCACCCGGACATGCCGCCGGCGGCGTTCGCCGACCTGTGGCAAACGCTGCAGGCGGGTGAACCGTGGACAGGACTCGTGAAAAATCGTCGAAAAAATGGCGATTACTACTGGGTCGTGGCGAACGTCGTGCCCATCAAGGAGGAGGGGACGACGGTGGGCTACATGTCGGTCCGCACCCGGCCCGCGCGCGACGAGGTCGAACGGGCCGAAGCGATCTATAAACGCCTGCGCGACGGCCGGGCGGAGGGGCTCGCGCTCCGGCGCGGCGCCGTCGTCCGCACCGCGTGGTGGGCGCGCCTGCTGGACTTGCGTACCTTGCCGCTGGGCCGGCGCCTCGGCGTCATGATGTGCACGCAGGCGCTGCTGATGGGCGTGCTGGCCTGTGTCACCCAGGCCTGGGGCTGGCGCCTGCTGGCGCTGGCCGGCGCGGCGCTGACCCTGCTGGCCTGGGCCGAGCTGCACCGGTCCATCGTGGCGCCCATGCACCGGGCGCTGGAGGGCGTGTACGCGCTGGCCGGCGGCGATCTGTCGCGTCCGCCCGCACGGGGACGCGACGACGAAATGGGCCGTCTGCTGCTCGCGCTGCGCCAGTTGAACATCAACCTGACGGCGATCGTGGGCGACGTGCGCACGGGCGTCGGCGCGATCCATGCCGCCACGCGCGATATCGCGACGGGCAACCACGACCTCGCCCGCCGCACGGAAGCGCAGGCCGCGAGCCTGGAGCAGACGGCCGCGAGCCTCGCCCACATCGCGGCCAAGGCGGGCCAGAACACGGACAGCGCCGAGCGCGCCGACACCCTGGTCGGCGAGGCCTCCCAGGTGGCGGGCCGCGGCGGCGCGGCCGTGCTGGAAGTCGGCACGACGATGGGCCAGATCAGCGGCTCGGCCACGCGCATCGTCGACATCATCGGCCTGATCGACGGCATCGCGTTCCAGACCAACATCCTGGCGCTGAATGCCGCCGTGGAAGCGGCGCGCGCGGGCGAGCAGGGGCGCGGGTTCGCCGTCGTGGCGGGCGAAGTCCGCAGCCTGGCCCAGCGCTCGGCGGGCGCGGCCAGGGAAATCAAGGCGCTGATCGAGGATTCCGTGCACCAGGTCGGGCAGGGCAACGAACTCGTCGACGCGGCGGGCCAGACGATGCGCCAGGTCGTGGGCGCCGTGCAGGACGCGGCCGCCATCATGGGCGACATCACGGCTGCGTCGCGCGCGCAGAACGAGGGCATCGCGGAAGTGAATGCGGCGATGGTCGAACTCGATGGCATCACGCGTGAGAACGCGGCCCTCGTGGAAGAGTCGGCCATGGCTTCCGCCAGCGTGGCGGACCAGGTGGGCCATCTGGGGCAGGTGTTGTCGGTTTTTAAACTTGGGCGCTAACACACCGGCTTCGGCGATTTTTGATGCAAGTCAAGGATTTTGCGGACCCGCCTCAATAGACTCATCTTGACTATTCACGCCGCAGGCCCAGGAGTTTCCCAGATGTTCGACGCAGTCCCCGCAACCAGCGCCACCCGGGTGCATCCCGCGCTCCAGCCCGTCGTCGAATTCGACGCGGACCTGATCGCCCGGCTGAGCCGCAACGGCCCCCGCTACACGTCGTATCCGACGGCGGACCGCTTCACGGAATCGTTCGGCTACCGCGATTTCCTGCACGCCGTGGCGGACCTGCGCACGCGCGGCGGCGGCAAGCCGTTGTCGCTGTACCTGCACATCCCGTTCTGCGACACCGTCTGCTATTACTGCGCCTGCAATAAGATCGTCACGAAGAACCGCGAGAAGGCGGCGACCTACCTCGCTTACCTGAAACGCGAAGTCGAGATGCAGGGCCGCCTGTTCGCCGGCATGAACGAAGTCGAGCAGCTGCACTTCGGCGGCGGCACGCCGACTTACCTGTCGGACGCGCAGATGGAAGACCTGATGGCGCACCTGCGCCGCTGCTTCCGCTTCGCGCCGGATGCCGCCGGCGAATACTCGATCGAGATCGACCCGCGCACCGTATCGGCCGAGCGCGTGCACGGCCTGCGGCGCCAGGGTTTCAACCGCATCAGCCTCGGTGTGCAGGACTTCGATCCGGACGTGCAGCGCGCCGTCAACCGCATCCAGCCTGAGGCCGAAACGCGCGCCATCATCGCGGCCGCGCGCGATGCGGACTTCCGCTCCGTCAGCATCGACCTGATCTACGGCCTGCCGAAGCAGACGCCGGCCACGATGCGCACGACGCTCGACAAGGTGATCGATGCGGCGCCGGACCGCATCGCGATGTACCACTACGCACACCTGCCGCATCTGTTCAAGCCGCAGCGCCGCATCGACGAGGCGGACATGCCCGACAGCGACACGAAGCTGCGCATGCTCCAGCTGTGCATCGAGCGCCTGACGGCTGCGGGGTACGTGTATATCGGCATGGACCATTTCGCCCGGCCGGACGACGACCTCGCCATCGCGCAGCAGCAGGGCCGCTTGCACCGCAACTTCCAGGGCTATTCGACGCATGCCGACGCGGACCTCGTCGCATGCGGCGTGTCCGCCATCGGCGCGGTCGGGGCCACGTACAGCCAGAACGTCAAGACGCTGGACGCCTATTACGATGCGCTCGACCGCAACGAGCTGCCGGTGGCGCGCGGCGCCCGGCTGTCGATGGACGATGCGCTGCGCCGCACGATCATCCAGAAGCTGATGTGCCAGTTCGAGCTGTCCATCAGCGCCATCGAGCTCGCGTTCCCGATCGCGTTCCACGCCTATTTCGCGCGCGAGATGGCGCAGCTGGCCGGGCTGGAACGGGATGGTCTCGTCGAACTCGCGCCGGACTGGATCAGCGTCACGTTGAAAGGGCGCCTCCTGATCCGCAACGTGTGCATGGTGTTCGACCGCTACCTCGCCACGCGCGGCCCGGCCACGCATTCCAGGACCGTGTAACGCCATGAACGTCGCGCTGATTCCGGTATTCGTCGTGGGCCTGCTGGGCAGCGTCCACTGCGCGGGCATGTGCGGCGGGATCGTGGGTGCGCTGTCGGTGGCGCCTTCCGTGGGGCGGGTCATTCCCGTGCGGGCAGCGACCAGGCGGGCGCCCGTCGCCAACGTCTTTGCCTATAACGCGGGACGCATCGGCAGCTATATGGTCGCAGGCGGGCTGGCCGGCGGCCTCGCTCAGGGCGCGCAGGCGTTCGCGAAACTGCCCGCGCTGCAGGCGGGCGCGTACTGGCTCGCGAACCTGATGCTGGCCGCGCTGGGGCTGTACCTGATGGATGCGTGGCGCGGCCTGGCGCGGCTGGAGCAGGGCGGCCGCTTCGTGTGGCGCGGCGTGCAGCCGCTCCTGAAGAAAGTCGGCCCGCTGGACCGGCCCGCGCGCATGTTCGTGGCGGGCGGCCTGTGGGGCTGGCTGCCGTGCGGGATGGTCTACAGCGTCCTCGTCACCGCGATGCTGAGCGGTTCCGCCCTCCACGGCGCGCTCGTGATGCTGGCCTTCGGCCTCGGCACCCTGCCGATGCTGCTGGGCCTGGGCCTGATGGGCGCGCGCCTGCGCGGCTGGCTCGCGAGCCCGCGCGTGCGGCTCGCGTGCGGCGTCCTCGTGCTGGGCTTCGGCCTGCTGGGCCTCGCGCGCGCGGCGGGGGGCCTGCCGCATGGCTGGGTGCAGGACATCTGCGTCGCACCCGGAGCCGGCGCATGAGCGCGGCCGTCCTCGACACCGCCGCGTGCTGGCACTGCGGCCAGCCGGCACCGGCCGCGAGTCCGTGGTCGGCCGTCGTCGACGGCGCGAACCGCACCATGTGCTGTCCCGGTTGCGCCGCCGCCGCGCAGGCCATCGCGGACGCCGGCCTCGCCGACTATTACGACAACCGCACCGAATTCGCCGCGCGCATCGGGGACGACGCCGACCTGGCCGCCCTGCGCGCGTACGACGACGCGGTCGATGCCGACGACGTCGTCTTCACCATCGAAGGCATCCGCTGCGCGGCGTGCGTGTGGCTGATCGAACGCCGCATGGATGCGCTGCCCGGCGTGACGGATGCGCTGCTGAACGTGGCGACGGAGCGCCTGCGCGTACGCCGCGACCCGGCCGTGGCGAAGGCCAGCGACATCATCGCGGCACTGCGCGCGATCGGCTACACGGCGTATCCGCTGGATGCGGAGCGCCAGGCGGCCCACCTCGAACGGGAGCGCAAGACCCTGTTCCGCCGCCTGTTCGTCGCGGGCATGTCGATGATGCAGGTGATGATGTACGCCGTCCCCGTGTACCTGGCGACGGACGGCACGATGGATGCCGACATGCGCGCGCTGATGCACTGGGCCGCGCTGCTGCTGACCGTGCCGGCCGTCGCGTACTCGTCGTGGCCGTTCCTCCGTGGCGCGTGGATGGACTTGCGGCGCGGCGTGGCCGGCATGGACGTGCCGGTGGCGCTCGGCATCCTCGCCGCATCCGCCGCCAGCGTCGTCGCGGTCGTGCGCGGCCACGGCGACGTGTACTTCGATTCGATCACGATGTTCGTGTTCCTGCTGCTGGGCAGCCGCTACCTGGAGCTGGACGCGCGCCGGCGCGCCGCGCGCGCCCTCGAGGGCCTGCAGCGCGCGGCGCCGGCGACGGCGCAGCGCTTCGTCGACTTTCCCGGCGCGCGCGCGACCGACACCGTCCCTGCCGGCGCGCTCGTGCCGGGCGACGTCGTGCTCGTGCCGCCCGGCCAGGCCGTCCCGGCCGACGGCGTCATCGTGGAAGGCGACACGGAAGTCGACCTCGCGCTGCTGACGGGCGAGAGCCGCACGCGCGCGCTGGGGCCGGGCGCGCAACTGCCCGGCGGCGCGGTCAACGTCGCGCAGGCGATCGTCGTGCGCGTGACGAGCAGTGCGCGCGACAGCACCTTGGCGTTGCTGGTGCGCCTCGTCGAACGCGCGGGCCAGGACAAGCCCGCGCTGGCGCTGTGGGCCGACCGTGTGGGCGCGTGGTTCGTGCTGGCGCTGCTCGTGCTGACCGTCGTCGTGTGCGCGGGCTGGTATCTCGTCGATCCGGCGCGCGCGTGGCCGGCGGCGATCGCGGTGCTCGTCGTGTCGTGCCCGTGCGCGCTGTCGCTGGCCACGCCGACGGCGCTCGCCGCCGCCACCGACCGCCTGCTGCGGCGCGGCGCGCTGGCCGTCAAACCGCACGTACTGGAAACGCTGGGACGTGCGACGCACGTCGTGTTCGACAAGACGGGCACGCTGACCTACGGCCACCCCGTGCTGCGCCAGACCGTGACGTTCGGCGGCGCGAGCCGGCGCATGGCGCTGCAGCTGGCCGCCGCGCTGGAAACGGGCAGCGCGCATCCGCTGGCGCAGGCGATCCGCGACGCGGCCGGGCCGGCCGCGCTGGTCGCGAACATGGTCAACCAGGTCGTCGGCAAAGGCATCGAGGGCGAGATCGGCGGCCGCCGTTACCGTCTCGGCAACGCCGCGTTCGTGGCCGGCATCGCGTGCGGCCAGATTCCGGGCGGCCAGCCGGGCGGCGTGACGGCCGTGTGGCTGGGCACCACGTCCGGCTGGGTCGCGCGCTTCGACCTCGTCGACGACATCCGGCCGGAGGCGCGCGACGTCGTGGCCGGCCTGCGCGCGGCCGGCAAGACGGTCGTGCTGCTGTCCGGCGACGACGACGAGGCCGCGCAGGACGTCGCCATGCAGCTCGGCATCGCGCACGCGCTGGGCCACCAGCTGCCCGAAGATAAACTGACCGTCGTGCGCGGCCTGCAGCGCGAGGGCGCCGTCGTGGCAATGGTCGGCGACGGCATCAACGATGCGGCCGTGCTGTCGGGCGCCGACGTGAGTTTCGCGATGGGGCAGGGCGCGCAGCTGGCGCAGCTGCATGCCGACTGCGTGCTGCTGGGCGAGGGCCTGCGCCCGCTGGAGGCCGCGCTGGACACGGCGGCGGCCACGCTGCGCGTGATCCGCCAGAACCTCGGATGGGCGATGCTGTACAACGTGGCGGCGATTCCGGCGGCGGCGAGCGGCCTGCTGAATCCGTGGCTGTCGGGCGTGGGGATGGCCGCGAGTTCGGCGCTCGTGGTGCTCAACGCGGCGCGCCTGAGGAGGGCATGACGATGGAAGCCTTGTATTTGCTGGTGCCGCTCAGTGTGATGCTCGTCGCGTTCGCGGTGTGGATCTTCTTCGGGGCGGCGGACAGCGGGCAGTTCGACGATCTGGAGGGACCGGCGTTGCGGATTCTCAGCGACGACGATTGACGGACTCCGTCGTTCCCGCGCAGGCGGGAACCCAATTTTGCATGCGTATCGACAATGCGTACAACTTGGATCACCGCGTGCGCGCACTAGTGTCCGGAATATTGTTTTCAAAAACCGTCAGAAATAGCATCGTCATTCCCGCGCAAGCGGGAACCCCTACAAAGAGTCGACTTCGAGCAGTCAGCATGGGTTCCCGCTTTCGCGGGAAGTCGTTTCCGGCAATGCCGGGAACGACGGTTTTTCCCTATGGCGGGGCCTATTTTCGACGGTGAAAATTATTCCGGACAGCAGCGCGCCTGCGCGGGAATGACGGTGATCCGCGCAAGCGAAGGTATTACATGCTCGGGCCGCGGCCCGTCCGCTGTTCCTTCTCGATCCGCTCCTGGCAAGCGATACACGTCCGCACCGTCGGCGTCGCCAGCAACCGCGCTTCCGGAATGTCGCGCCCGCACGATTCGCAGATGCCGATCGCGCCCGCTTCCAGGCGCCCGATCGCGGCGTCGATCTCGTGCAGCAGATTCGCTTCGTGCTCGGCCAGGTGTTCCTCGTTATGGCTGAGCATCTCGCCGGCCGGCGCGTCGTCGTTCTGGCCCATGTGGGCGTTCGGCGAGATCGCCGGGCGGTCGTCCGTATCGCCATCCGTGCGGGCACGCACGGTGGCCAGCGCGTCCTCGCGCGCCTTGTGCAGGCGCTGGCCGAGTTGCTCGTGGAGTTCAGGTGAAATTGGCGGCATGGTCATCGTCCTCTTCGTTGTCAAAAGCTTCGGGTCAGTGTGGCGGACCATCGAGCGTCATGTTTGACGCACCTCATATCGTCCATTTAAAACGCCAGTCTGCTTTCAGCAACATCGAGGAAGAAGCCGGCTCCTTCCCTGGACCCAATCTGGAATTTTTGATTCACATCAAGGATTTGGAGCCCCTAGGAAACCTACCCTGACGGTGTCGTCTTTCTTATTCTTCAGGGAGTGCACCTTGGACAGCAGTCTAAACTATAACTACAAGATCGTGCGCCAGTTTGCCGTCGCAACTGTCGTCTGGGGCGTGATCGGCATGCTCGCGGGCGTGTGGATTGCCGCGCAGCTCGCCTGGCCGGCATTGAACTTCGATATCCCGTGGCTCACGTACGGCCGCCTGCGGCCGCTGCACACGAACGCGGTGATCTTCGCGTTCGGCATCTGCGGCCTGTTCGCCACCTCCTACTATGTCGTGCAGCGCACGTGCCAGGTCCGCCTGTTCTCCGACCGGCTGGCCGCCTTCACGTTCTGGGGCTGGCAGGCCGTGCTCGTTTCGGCCGCGATCACCTTGCCGCTGGGCTTCACGCGCGGCAAGGAATACGCCGAGCTGGAATGGCCCATCGCCATCCTGATCGCCATCGTGTGGGTCGCATACGCCGTCGTCTTCTTCGGCACCATCGTCAAGCGCCGCGTACAGCACATCTACGTCGCCAACTGGTTCTTCGGCGGGTACATCCTCGCCGTCGCCATCCTCCACATCGTCAACGGCATGTCGATGCCGGTGACCCTGTTCAAGTCGTACTCGATGTACGCCGGCGTGCAGGACGCGATGATCCAGTGGTGGTACGGCCATAACGCCGTCGGCTTCATCCTCACGGCCGGCTACCTGGGCATGGTCTACTACTTCATTCCGAAACAGGCCGAGCGTCCGGTGTACTCGTACCGTTTGTCGATCGTGCACTTCTGGGCCCTGATCTTCACCTATATGTGGGCCGGTCCGCACCACCTGCACTACACGGCGCTGCCCGACTGGACGCAGTCGATCGGCATGGTGTTCTCGCTGATCCTGCTGGCACCGTCGTGGGGCGGCATGATCAACGGGATCATGACCCTGTCCGGTGCGTGGCACAAGCTGCGCTCGGATCCGCTGCTGAAATTCATGATCGTGTCGCTGTCGTTCTACGGCATGGCCACGTTCGAGGGCCCGATGATGTCGATCAAAACGATCAACTCGCTGTCGCACTACACGGACTGGGGCATCGCCCACGTGCACGGCGGCGCGCTGGGCTGGGTCGGTTTCATCACGATGGGTTCCCTGTACTACCTGATCCCGCGCCTCGCCGGCAAGAAGCAGATGGCCAGCATGGCGCTCGTCGAGACGCACTTCTGGCTCGGCACCATCGGCATCGTGCTGTACATCGCCGCGATGTGGATCGCCGGCGTGATGCAGGGCCTGATGTGGCGCGCCGTGAACCCGGACGGCACGCTGACCTACACCTTCGTCGAAGGCGTCAAGGCGACGTATCCGTACTACGTGATCCGCTTCGGCGGCGGCCTGATGTACCTGACGGGGATGTGCCTGATGGCGTACAACACGTGGCTGACGATGCGCGGCACGCAGTCCGTCGACGCCCGCATCCCCGCACTGCCTTCGCATGGCAGGACGCATGCGGTCCCGGAACACGCCTAACAGAACACGCAGGAGCATAACCATGAAATTCACCCATGAGTGGATCGAGAAAAACCCCTGGCTGCTGATCGGCCTCGTGCTGGTCGTGGTCTCGTTCGGCGGCCTCGTCGAGATCGTGCCGCTGTTCTTCCAGCATTCGACCACCGAACCCGTCGCCGGCCTGAAGCCGTATTCGCCGCTGCGCCTCGCGGGCCGCGACGTCTACATCCGCGAAGGCTGCTACAACTGCCACTCGCAGATGATCCGCCCGTTCCGCGCCGAGACAGAGCGCTACGGCCATTACTCGGTCGCGGGCGAATTCGTCTACGACCACCCGTTCCAGTGGGGCTCCAAGCGCACCGGCCCGGACCTGGCGCGCGTGGGCGGCCGCTACTCGGACGAGTGGCACCGCACCCACCTCGACAACCCGCGCGACGTCGTGCCGGAATCGAACATGCCCGGCTATCCGTGGCTGGCCACGGCCAAGCTGGACCCGCAGTCGATCGTGCCGAAGATGCGCGCGATGCAGCGCCTGAACGTCCCGTACACGGAACAGGACATCAAGGACGCGCCGGCGCAGCTGGCGGATAAAACGGAGCAGGACGCGCTGGTCGCCTACCTGCAGGGTCTCGGCACCCAGATCAAGAATCGGAACTAGGAACCGACATGGCCATCCAACATATTTTCGACGACGCGAGCCGCGTGATGACGGTCGTGAGTTTCACCACCTTCCTGGGCATTCTTGCGTGGACCTTCCTGTTGCGCAGGGAGCGCGACTTCGCCGCGACGGCCGCGCTGCCCTTTGCCGATGATGACGAGGTGGAGGACGACTATGTCTGACTTCACGAGCGGTTTCTGGAACTGGTACATCGTCCTGATCACGGTGCTGGGCATCGCCGGTTGCGCGATCTTGCTGTGGTCGCAGTCGCGCCACAAGGTGCGCCTGGACGAACACGGCCAGCCCGAGAAGACGACGGGCCACGTGTGGGACGAGGACCTGACGGAACTGAACACGCCGATGCCGCGCTGGTGGATGTTCATGTTCTACCTGACGATCCTGTTCGGCATCGGCTACCTGGTCCTGTATCCGGGCCTCGGCAGCTATGCGGGCCGCCTCGGCTGGCAATCGGCCGGCGCGTACAAGCGGGAACTGGCGAAGGCCGATGCCGACTACGGCCCCCTGTTCGCGCAATACCTGAAGCGCGACCTCAAGGACGTGGCGAGCGACCCGCAGGCCCGCGCCATCGGCGAGCGCCTGTTCCTCACGTATTGCGCGCAGTGCCACGGCTCGGATGCCCGCGGCAACAAGGGCTATCCGAACCTGACGGACACCGATTGGCTGTACGGCGGCGAGCCGTCCGTGATCAAGGAAACGATCATGAAGGGCCGCAACGGCCAGATGCCGCCGATGGGCGCGGCGCTCGGTTCCGACACGGACGTGGAGAACGTCGCGCACTACGTGATGAGTCTCTCCGGCGCGCCGGCCGACCCGATCAAGGTCGCCTTCGGCAAGCCGAAATTCGCCGCCTGCGCCGCGTGCCACGGCCCCGAGGCGCACGGTAATCCGATGCTGGGCGCGCCGAACCTGACGGACAAGGTATGGCTGTACGGCGGCAGCGCGGAGACGATCATGGAGACGATCCGCAAGGGCCGCAACAACACGATGCCCGCGTGGGGCGAATTCCTCGGCGAAGGCAAGGCGCACGTGCTGGCCGCCTACGTCTGGTCGCTGTCCAACGCGCCGGGCACGCCCCACGACGTGGCGGCAAAATGAACGCGCGCGCACCCAAGGAGGCGGTCATCAAGATGTACGCCAAGCGCGAGGACATCCATCCGCGCGAGGTGAAGGGGCCGTTCGCCACCCTGCGCTGGGCCTGCGTCTGGCTCACGCAGGCGCTGTTCTACGGCCTGCCGTGGCTGTCCATGCACGGCCGCCAGGCCGTGCTGTTCGACCTGGGCGCGCGCAAGTTCCACCTGTTCGGCCTCGTGCTGTGGCCGCAGGACTTCATCTATCTCGCCGGCCTGCTGATCATCTGCGCCTACGGGCTGTTCCTCGTGACCGCCGTGGCGGGGCGCGTGTGGTGCGGCTATGCGTGCCCGCAGACGGTCTACACGGAGATCTTCCTGTGGATCGAGCGCCGCATCGAAGGCGACCGCAGCGCACGCATCCGCCTCGACCGCCAGCCGTGGACGCTCGAAAAGCTGGGCAAGCGTGGCGCCAAGCACCTCGCCTGGGGCACGGTCGCGCTGTGGACGGGCTTTACCTTCGTCGGCTATTTCACGCCGATCCGCGCGCTGGGCGACGCCGTCGCGCACCTGGGTCTCGGCCCTTGGGAAGCGTTCTGGATCCTGTTCTACGGCTTCGCCACGTACGGCAACGCGGGCTGGATGCGCGAGCAGGTGTGCAAGTACATGTGCCCGTACGCCCGCTTCCAGAGCGCCATGTTCGACCGCGACACGCTGATCGTCAGCTACGACGCGGCGCGCGGCGAACCGCGTGGCATGGCGCGCAATACCGCGAAGGGAGATTGCATCGACTGCAGCCTGTGCGTGCAGGTCTGCCCCGTCGGCATCGACATCCGCGACGGCCTGCAGTACGAATGCATCGGCTGCGCCGCCTGCATCGACGCCTGCTCCGGCGTGATGGACAAGGTGGGCCGGCCCCGTGGCCTGATCCGGTATTCGACCGAGAACGCACTCGCCGGGGGCTGGAACGCGAAGCAGATCCGCGCCCGCCTGCTGCGTCCACGCACGCTCGGCTACGGCCTCGTGTTCGTCCTGATGGCGGCGGGCCTGGGCAGCGCGCTGGCGCTGCGCACGCCGCTGAAGCTGGACGTGATCCGCGACCGCGGCTCGATGGGCCGCGAAGTCGAAGACGGCAAGATCGAGAACGTGTACCGCCTGCAGCTGATGAACACGGGCGAACGTCCGCACCGGTTCCACATCGGCGTTGCCGGTATCCCGTCGGCCGCCATCGCGGACGAAGACCTCGTCGAACTGGACGGCGCCTCCGCGCGCGCGGTGCCCGTGCGCGTGCGCGTCGACCACGGCGCCGCACGCACGGGATCGAATGCGCTGACGTTCACCGTGACGGCGCAGGACGATCCCGCACTGCGCGTGACCGAGAAGGCCGTCTTCATCGTGCCGCGCTGAACTGATAAGGATAGAACATGCACGCGACTCCGACTCCCTGGTACACCCACCGCTGGCCGTGGCTCCTGATGCTCGGACCCGCGACCGTGCTGGCGGGCGGCGGCTACGTGGCCTGGCTCGCCGCCGGCCACCCGGACGCCCTCGTCGTCGACGATTACTACAAGCAGGGCAAGGCCATCAACCAGGACCTGCGCCGCGACCGCGCGGCCACGGCACTGGGCCTGTCGCTGCGGGCGGAATACGATCCGCGCGCGGGCACGCTGGCTGGCCGCCTGGCGGGACAAGCGGCGCCGTTCACCCTCTACCTCGCGCATCCGACCCTGCCGCGGCGCGACCTGCGCGTGTTCGTGAAGCCCGCGCCGGACGGCTCGTTCAGCGTCGCGCTGCCGGACCTGGAGCGGACGCACTGGCAGGTCGTCGTGGAAGGGGCGTTGCGCGACTGGCGATTGGCGAAGGGATGGGATGGCGCGCGGGCGCTGGAGATCGTGGCGGACGCCGATTAGCCGTCGTTCCCGCGAAGGCGGGAACCCAAGTTTCCTTGAGCAGTCGATACGCAAGCAAAATCAGGCCCCTGCCTTCGCAGGGGCGACGATTTGGTACTCATCCATGGTAGATTCTTCCTCGCCCAGCCTACCCGGCGGGAACAAGAACCCACTACCACTGGAAGAGAGAGATGCCACAACCCCGTCTTCACGCGCGCGCCCGAACGGCCGCCGCCATCGCCACCCTGTTCGTTCCCCTCGTCCTCGGCACCGCCGCGCCCAACGTCGCGGCGGCCGCGCAAACCGCACAGGCGGTCAAACCCGACGCCGCCTTCGACACCTGGTCCGACCGTTTCGCCGCCGACTGGGTCCGCGCCAATCCGCAGCTCGCCACGTCGACGCAATACTTCGACGGCGCCGAACAGGACGCGTTGGACCGCCAGCTCACGCCGTTGACGCAGGCGCACCGCAAGAAGATGATCGCGCTGGCGCAGGCCGGCGTGGCGCGCCTCGACAAATTCCTCGCCGGACCGCTGGGCGAAGAGCAGCGCACGTCGGCGTCCGTGATGCGCTGGAGCCTGGCCAACACGGTCGCCAGCGCGCCATACGAGGATTACCAGTTCGTCTTCAACCAGTTCGGCGGCACGCAGGTCGGCCTCGTCAACTTCATGACGACGACGCATCCGCTGCGCCGCGCGTCCGACGTCGCCAGTTACCTGGCGCGCCTGGACCAGGTGGCCACGCGCATGGACGAAGCCCTCGCGCGCGCCCGCGCCGCCACGGCGCGCGGCCTGGTCCCGCCGCGCTTCATCCTCGAGCGCGCGCAATACCAGGTCGACCTGTTCCTGAAGCCGGCGGCCGAGCAGAACGTCCTCGTGACCACGTTCGCCCAGCGCACCGAAAAGCTCGCGGACCTCAAGCCGGATGCGCGCGCCAACGCCATCGCCGCCGCCACCCGCATCGTCGAGACGAAGATCCGCCCCGCGTACCTGCGCGTGCAGGCCTACATGGCCGAGCTGCATCCGCAGACGAACGACACGGCCGGCATCGCGCGCCTGGCGAACGGCGCGGCCGCCTACCAGCAGGCGCTGAAGACCTACACGAGCACGAATTTGACGGCGCAAGAGATCCACGCGATCGGCCTGCGCGAAGTGGCGCGCATCGAGGCCGAGATGGACAAGCACCTGCGCGCCCTCGGCTACGCGGAAGGCGGCATCGAAGAGCGCATGAAGCAGCTGGATGCGACGTTCCAGCCCAAGACCGCGGGGTCGGGTAACCCTGATCCGCGCCCCGAACTGCTGCAGCGCTATGCAAGCATCGTCCAGGACGCATCGAAACGCAGCGACGCGCTGTTCAACCTGAAGCCGCGCGCGCCGGTCGACGTGCGCCGCGAGCCGCCGTTGACGGAGCCGTCGGCCGCGGCGCATTATTCGCTGCCCGCGCCGGACGGCAGCCGCCCCGGCATCTTCTGGGTGCCGATGCGCGGGCCCACGTTCGACGTGATCCGCATGCGCAGCCTGTCCTACCACGAGGCCGTCCCGGGCCACCACTTCCAGCTCGCGATCCAGCAGGAGCGCACGGACCTGCCCAAGTTCCGCGCCCAGCGCATCTTCGGCGGCGGCAGCGCGCACAGCGAAGGCTGGGCGCTGTATGCGGAGCGGCTCGCGGTGGAGCAGGGCTGGTACGAGGGCGACGTCGCGGGCCTGCTGGGCGCCCTCGGCTCGGAACTGTTCCGCGCGCGCCGGCTCGTCGTCGACACGGGCCTGCACACGAAGGGCTGGACGCGCGAGCAGGCCATCGCCTACGGCATCGGCGCGCAGGAAGTGGAGCGCTACGTCGCGTGGCCGGGCCAGGCGTGCGCGTACATGATCGGCATGCTGCGCATCGTCGACCTGCGCGAGCACGCGAAGCAGGAACTGGGCGCGAAGTTTTCGCTACCCGCGTTCCACGACGTCGTGCTGCGCAACGGCTCCGTGCCGCTGGACGTGCTGGGCGACATCGTCGAGCGCTGGATCGCGGCGCAAAAGCACGCTTAAAAGCAGGCCTGGAGGCAGACCGCGTGATCAGCGGCTGGCCGCCAGCGCCTGCAGGCGGGCGATCGTCGTGGCCGGCGTCACGCGGTCGTCGCGCCAGAAATCGCTGATGATGGCCCGCATGGCGTCTTCCACGGGCGGCGGCTGCGACATGTTGATGCTCGGGACCAGGACGCCGGTGCGCGCCGCGTGCTGGAACGCCGCCCTGGACGCTGCCGCGCAGCGGTCATGGCGGCCGAGATCGACGTCGGTCCGGACGGGCAGGGCGCCCTTGTAGAGGTTGAACCGTTCCTGGATGTCCGGACGCAGGAGCGCGGCGGCGAGGTGACGCTGCGCGCCGACCTTCGCTTCGCCCTGCACCTTGAACATCACGAACGAATCGACGTCGAACACGAACGCGTCGGTGGCGCCCGGCACCGGCAGGCACTCGAACTCGAAGTCCGACGTCTTGCGGGCCTCCATCAGCACCGGCTTGTTCCAGTCGCCCATGAATTGCATGCCCGCTTTGCCGCTGGTGAGCAGGGCCGACGCCTGGATCCAGTCATTCTGGTAGGCCGAGCGGCCGGTATAGGATTTGATCCGCCTGAAGGTCGCCAGCGCGCGTTCCATCGTCGGGCTGGTCAGCGCGGCCGGTTCCAGTTGCACGAGCGCTCGCCGGTAAAACTCCGCGCCGCCCAGGCCGATGACGACGTTTTCGAACAGGCGCAGGTCTTCCCAGGGCTGCTCGCCGTGGGCCACGGCGATGAAGCCCGCGCGCTTCATCCGTTCCGCGGCCTGGAAAAACTCGTCCCACGTCGTGGGCGCCTTCGCGCGCGCCGCTTTCAGGACGCGCGCGTTAATCCACAACCAGTTGTTGCGGTGGAGGTCCACGGGCACGGCGACGTAGTGCCCGTTGTATTTCATGCGCGCGCTGATCGCCTCGGGCAGGACCTTGTCCCATCGCCCGGCGCGCGCGATGTCGTCGAGGTTGGTGAGGTGCCCGGCCTGCGCCCACGCGGCGATGGCGGGCGCCTTCATTTGCGCGGCGGTCGGCGGGTTGCCGGCCGCGACCCTCGATTTCAGCAGCGTCAGCGCCATGCCGTTGCCGCCGCCGGCGACCGCGAAATCGCGCCAGGTCTCGCCCTCCTGCGTCAGCGTCGCTTTCAGGACGGCGATGGCCCTGGCGTCGCCGGCCAGGTCCCAGTAATGGAACACTTCCAGCTCGCCCGCCAGGGCCGTCGTCGACGCGCACAGCGCCAGACATGCCGCCAGGGCGGCGAATACTCGCGAAACAGTCATGCGCCCAACCTTATCACAAGGCGGGCCGGGCATCCACGCCGTCAGTCGGGCGACAGGCGCAGCAGCACCACGCCATGGGCAGGCACCGTCAGCGCCAGCGGCTTGCCGGTGTCGCCCGTGGCGCCGGTCCACAAGTCGGTGAACCGGTGGCGCTTCTGCCCGAAGTCGACGCTGTTGTTGCTGACGCGGTCGGACAGCGTATGGCTGTTCCAGTCGAACCGGTAGCGCCGCGCGTGGTCGGCGCGATTGAGGAACATGAGCGCCCATTCGCCGTTCGCCAGCGGCTTGGCATACATCTCGAGCTGGCCGTCGTTCATGAAACGCCAGGCCTGGATGCCCCGTTCATCCTGGTTCACGGCGATGACGGCGCGCTTGGTCAGGATCGCGCGCGTGGCGGCCGACATCGATCGGATGTCGTTCCCCGCGATCAGCGGCGAAGCCATCATGGCCCAGATCGAGAAGTGGGCCCTGTCCTCGTCCTCGGTCATGCCTTTGCCGACTTCCAGCATGTCCATGTCGTTCCAGCGTCCGGGGCCGGCATGCCTGCGCAGGCCAGCCTGCTTGTCGAGGATGGGCAGCACGCCGAACGATGACCAGTCGCCGTGATTGAATTCGCAGTCCCAGCACGGATAGATGTCGCCCGTCGTGCGCCACGAATGGCCCACGTCGCCGGCCCATTCCCAGGGCTTGTTGTCGCCCCACTCGCAGATCGACAGCAGGACGGGGCGGCCGGCGGCGCGCAGCGCGTCGCGCATCGTCGTGTAGCCGCCCTTCGCGCTCAGGCCCTCGGTATTGCACCAGTCGTATTTCAGGTAATCGATGCCCCAGGCGGCGTACGTCAGCGCGTCCTGGTACTCGTGCCCGCGGCTGCCCGCGTGGCCGCCGCACGTCTTGTCGCCCACGTCCGAATAGATGCCGAGCTTGAGCCCTTTAGCGTGGACGTAGTCGGCCAGCGCCTTGATCCCGGACGGGAAGCGCTGCGGATCGGCATGGATGAAGCCCTGCGCGTCGCGCTCGCCCTGCCAGCAGTCGTCGATGTTCAGGTACACATACCCGGCATCGCGCATGCCGCTGGCGACCATGGCGTCGGCCGCGTCGCGGATGAGCTTTTCGTTGATGTTGCAGGCGAACGTGTTCCAGGTGTTCCAGCCCATTTGCGGGCGCTGCGCCAGTTCGGTGAACTTGCCCGGGGTGCCGGGCGCCACCGGGACCGTCACGCCTTGCGCGTACGCCTGGTGCGGGATGGCGCCGCCGAGCAGCAGGACGGTGAAGAGTGCTTTCAACATAGGATGATGATTCCGAATAAAAAAGGCGCGCGCCGGGGAGGCGCGGCCGCAAGGCCCGGTTGCCCGGGCAAGGAGATCAGAGCGTGGAGATCAGAACGTGTAGCCCACGCGCAGGCTGTAGCGCGGTCCGGAGACGAAGACGGCGCGCACCTTGTCGCCGATACCCTGGTGCATGGTCTGGCTGTAGCGGGCGTCCGTCAGGTTCTGCGCCTGGAAGTCGAACTTCAGGTTCTCGCTGAACTTGTACGAGACGCCGCCGTCCAGCTGGCCGTAAGCATCGGCCCACAGCGGCAGGCCCCAGGCCAGGTTGTGCTGGCCGAAGGTCGGGCTGGCGGGATTGGTGTCGGTACCGTTGCTGCCCTGCGTCCCGTTCGTGTTGGTGCTGAGGAGGTAGCGCGAGCGCCAGTTGTAGGCCAGGCGCGCCGACCACGGTCCCTGGTCGTACAGGATCGCCAGGTTGTAGGCGTTCTGCGACAACTGGGGCAGCGGCAGGTTGCCGAAGGCACGTCCGTCGATGTCGCAGCCGTTCAGGTTCAGGTTGATGTTCGCGGCGTTCTGTCCGCCCGAGCAGTATTCGCTGAAGACCGGGTTGTACAGGCTGCGCTTGCTGTGGACGTAGGTGTAGTTCGCCGCCACGCCGATCCCGCGCAGCCAGTCCGGCACGTTGTCGAAATACTGCTGGTACGCGATCTCGCCGCCGCGGGCGATGCCTTTCGCGCCGTTGACCGGCGACGTCACCAGGAATTGCTGCGTGTTCCCGTTGATATCCTGCAGGCCCACCGACGTCGTCTGGTTGATGATCACGTCCTTGAGGTGCTTGTCGAACAGCGCCAGCGTCAGCGATCCGGATTTGGCGAAATACCATTCCGCGGTGACGTCGAGCTGATTCGACGTGATCGGGCGGAGCGCCGGATTGCCCTGCGCGTTGCCGGTCCGGTTCACGGCCGTCACGTTCACGACCTTCGTCTCCTCGTTCACCGACGACACGATTTCCTGCGACAGCGTCGTGTAGGCCTGCAGTTGCGAGAAGTCAGGACGCGACATCGACCTGCCGTAGGCGAGGCGGAACTGCAGCGTGTCGCTGGCCTTCAGGCGCAGGTTCACGGTCGGCAGGAAGTTGTTGTACCTGTTCTCGACATCGCTCTTGTTCAGGTAAGCGGGGATGTACGGAACCGGGATGCCGGTGGCCTGCGAGCCTTGCCCGAACGGCGCGCCCGGCGTGTACGACATGTAACCGGTCGAGTGCGAGCGGGTCTGCACGTAGCGCAGGCCGATGTTGCCGTCGATCGGGTATTTCAGGTCGTCGAAGCCGAAGCGCAGCTGCGTGTAGAACGCACGGGTCTTCTCTTTCTGGTCGTTGGTGCCGGCCGGGTTGTCGCCGCCGAATTTCGCCGCCTTCCAGATCTGGCACGGGTTGCCGCCATCGCCGCCATTGGCCGCGATCCGCTCGGGGCACAGGATCGCGTCGTGGTAGTCATGCAGCGTCTGGTACGAAGCCGGATAGCCGCTGGCCACGCTCGGCGCCGGGAACACGACCGCGGGGACGCTGACGTCGCCGCCGAAGAAGTTGTTGAACTGTTGCGTCACGTGCGGCGCGTTGAAGCGCGGGTCGTTCAGGTAGGCCAGTTTCGGAATGTCCCAGCCCAGCAGCCACGGCGGCGTCACGCCGGCCCAGTTCCAGCTGGGATCGGAATTGACCGTCCGCGCTTCGCGGTCCGTCAGGCGCACGCCGAAGCGCACGTCGCGCAGCACCGGATGGTCGAACGCATAGCGCGCATCGCCCTTCCAGGCCTTCATGGTGCCGTCGGTCTTGTCGAGGTGCTCCATGGTCGACTCCCAGTAGTAATTCGCGGGATCGGCCAGGAAGGCGCGCTGTGAATCGGTAAAGTTAATCTTCGGCAGGCTGCCGCGCAGGTCGAGGCTCTCGTTCGGCATCAGCATGCCGAGGCCGACCGCCGAGGTGAAGTGGCTGCCGGTGGAGCGCACGTGCTGCAGGTCGCTCGTCAGCGTCCAGTTGTCGGCCACCTTCCATTGCACGTTCCAGGACACGTCGGTGGTCTTCGAATCGCCCTTGTTGAAGCCGCCCGCATTGCTGAACGGGATGCCGCCGTTCGTGGTGTCGCTGATGGTGCCCGTGACGAACGCGCCCTTCGCGTCGTACACGGTATCGGGGCTCACCTTCAGGTCGTACGGGCTGGCCGACGAGAAGATCGACTGCTCATTCGCGCTGTCCTTGTAGCGCGACTGGAAATAGGTCAGGTGGCTCTGGAGGTTGTCGCGCTTCCACTGCAGGGCGCCGTAGGCACCTTGGCGCTTGCGGTCGTACTGGTAGTTGCGCCATTGCGCGCCTTTCGGGATCCATACCGTGCGGCCCGGCTGGATGTCGGTGCGCGGGAAGAAGGGTTCGAACTGGAACGTGTCCGTCTGCGTGGAACTGTCCGACGACGCGATATCGACCAGGGCGCCGAATTCGCCGAAGCCGGTCTTCCAGCGGTTCGAGTACAGGCCGGACAGGGAAGGGTCGGGCTTGCCCTTCCTGAGCGTGGAATGCGTCGCCTCGACGGACAGCGCGCCGCGCTGGCCCTTGAAGTCGAACGGCAGGGCCGTGCGCAGGTTGACGAGACCCGAGATGCCGCCTTCGGTCTGCTCCGCCGACGGATTCTTGTAGACGTCGACGCCGGCCATCAGCTCGGGCGGGATGTCGCCCCAGCTGATCGAACGGCCGCCGTTCGATGCGAACGCCTCGCGTCCATTGAGTTCGGAACGGACGTAGTTCAGGCCGCGGATGTTGACGCCGGCGCCCTCGACCGAGAAGCGTTCGTTGTCGCCCGCCTGGCGGTTGATGCTGATGCCGACGACGCGCTGGAGCACCTCGGTGACGGAGCGGTCCGGCAGCTTGCCGATGTCGTCGGCGACGACGGAATCGACGATCTCGTCGGCATCCTGCTTGAGTTTTTGCGCCGAGGCCAGCGCGGCGCGCTGGCCGGTCACGACGACGACGGCCTTGCCTTCGTTGTCCGCTTGCGCGTGCGCCATGCCCGTTCCCCACGCCAGGTGAGCGACGGCGAGTGCGATGGCAGTCTTGTTGGTGCGTTTCATGTGTCCCCTTCTGGTTGTCCAGCCGTCGAGTGCGGCGATTACCGGTGTGCATCTACGTAAATCCGGCGCCAATAAAAAAACATCTTGCAAAAGACAATTTATTAACGCCGGATGTACGAATTATTGATGCCGGGGTTTGTCGACCGGCGAAACACGGCGCGAAATCGGCGTTGTTTAGCGTTGTTTCGCGAAACACGCTGGGTGAGCATGGGAGGAATCGACGCTGTTGCGGGAAACGTCACTAAACAGCGGGGCGGCGAAGGGGACTCGGAGGGATGCGCAGGGGCCGGTGGAATAATCGATGTCGTTAATTTTTCGCTGGGAAACGTAGCGTGAAATTAACGCCGACCCATTGATGGAGGAGACAATATGTCGAACGATACAAAAATTTCTTTGACCCGCCGCAGCCTGTTGTTCAAGGGCGCCGGCGCCGCGGCGGCCACGACATTACTGGGCGCATGCGGAGGCACCGCCAGCCGCGCCGGCAACGAGGACGCCGTCGCCGCATCCCGGCAGGCGGCGCCGAAACCCGCGACCGTGACGATCGATTCCTGCGGGCAGGCGGGCGCGACCTCGACCTGCGTCGTGCGGCGCTTCACGATCGACGCCACCCCGGTCGATCCGGCCGCGACGCCCGCCGCCCAGGCTCTGTACAGCTGGCTGCTGTCGACATTCGGCAAGTTCATCATCTCGGGCCAGACCGACCAGGATCATTTCGACTACGTGAAGACGTTGACCGGCCATTACCCGTTGCTGCGGGGCTTCGACATGCAACATTACAGCCCGATGTATTCCTGGCTGTGGGACGCTGACGCCGTCAACCCCGGCACCGGCCAGCCGGGCTATTTCACGTTCGGTCCCGATGCGGCCGACCCGTCCATCGCCAACTCGATCGCATGGCGCCGGGACCACGGGGACAAGCCCATCATCGCCTACCAGTGGCACTGGCATTCGCCGTCGGGCGGCACCGTCGGCACGAACACGTTCTACACCGAGTTCACGACATTCGATGCATCCCGGGCCGTGCGGAAGGGGACGCAGGAATATGCGGACACCCTGCGCGACATCGACGCGATCGCCGTCCAGCTCGCGAAGCTGCGCGATGCCGGCGTCCCCATCATCTGGCGGCCCTTGCACGAAGCCGGCGGCACGTGGTTCTGGTGGAGCGCGCAAGGCAGCACCGTGTACAAGCAGTTGTGGGACATGCTGTACGACCGCCTCGTGAATTACCACGGCCTGCACAACCTGCTGTGGTGCTGGTGCGGCGACGACGCTGCCTGGTATCCGGGGAACGACAAGGTCGATCTCGTCGGCATCGATTCCTACCCCGGCAACTTCGTCTACATCAACAACAAGGCGGAGTTCGACAAGGCCTATGCGCTGAGCAACGGCACGAAGCTCATCGCGATGACCGAGAACGGTTCGCTGCCCGACATCGACAGCAGCCTCGAAGGCGGCGCGCCGTGGTCGTTCTTCATGTCGTGGGTCGACATCACGGCGGCCAATGACGCTACGCGCATCGAGGCCGTGTATGCCGATCCGCGCGTCATCACGCTGGAACGCTACGTGTGATCAGAAGTTGTGGCGCATGCCGAACACGTACGCCTTGAGCGTCGCGCCCGGCGTGGCGCCCAGGCCGTTGATCGCGAAGTCGTAGACGCCGTTCGCGCGGTTGTCCAGGCGCGTCGTGTACGCGTACAGGCTGCTGCGCTTGCTGAGCGTGTAGTCGTAGCCGAGCGTCGCATGCGTGGCGCCCGTGCCCGCGCCGGCGCGCACGAAGCCGATGCGCGTGCCGGTCGGCCCGCTCGCGTCGCCGGCGCGCGCGATGCCGATGCGGATGCCGTGCGGTCCCATCTGGTGCGACACCGACAGGTACACGGCGTTGCGCGCCAGCGCGCCGGCGCCCGTCCCGTACTTCAGCCGTTCGGCCACGACCGCGATGCGCGTCTGCGGGAACTGGTAGGCGAGGGCGGCTTTCGCGCCCGTGTCGTCAAGGCCCGGCCCCTGGTACGCGTGGTGGCGTTCGCCCGCCAGCACCGCATACCACGGGCCCCGTTCGTAGATCGCGGCGGCCGACGTCAGCGACGGCTTCGCGCCGCTTGCCGGCTTTTCCTCGTTCAGGCCGTGCGTCACCCGCAGCGACAGGCCATGCCAGGATGGGCTCCAGTAATGTATCGAATCGGACTGGCGCCGGTCGAACGACGACTTGTCGCTGACGTTGTCCGCATCGCCCGCGGCGCCGTTGCCCATGATGCTCATGTAGCCCGCCGTCGTCGGATAGAACGGGTCGAGGCCGGATGTGGCGCCGTTGTACGCCGTCGTCCAGTGGCCCGCGAACAGCGTGCCCCACGTGCCGGCGAGGCCCACGCGGGTGTCGCGTGCGGCGAGGGCGCCGGCGCCCGTGTCGGGCGACAGCGTGCCTTCGATCTGGAAGATGGCTTTCAGGCCGCCGCCCAGGTCTTCGCCGCCGCGGAAGCCCAGCACGGAGCGGTTGTTCACGAGGCGCGCGAGGCCGGGGCCAGAGGACGATTCCGCGTGTTCGAGGGCGACGTTGAGGCGGCCGTAGATCTGCACGGCGCCGTCTTGCGCGTGGACGGTGCCCGCGGCCAGCAGGAGGGCGGCGGGGATGAACTTGATATGCATGGGGGATCTCCTTTGCCCGCATTGTCGATGCGGACGGGGAGAGCGGGAACTACCGAAAGGTCAGGCCATCGGACTGCACTGCTCCGTCCCGGCCGCCATCGCCTTCAGGCGCGCCGGTTCGAGCAGCACCACCTCGCGCTTGTCGACCTGCACGAGTCCCAGCTTTTTGAAGCGGGACAGCAGGCGGCTGATGCTCTCGATCGTCAGGCCCAGGTAGTTGCCGATGTCCTCGCGCGACATGCGCAGCTGGAAGCGCGTGGACGAATAGCCGCGCGCCGCGTAGCGGGCCGAGAGGTTGATGAGGAAGACGGCGAAGCGCTGCTCGGCGCGCATGTTCCCCAGCAGGAGCATGACGTTCTGTTCGCGCGTGATCTCCTGGCTCATGATGCGGTGGAAGTGGCGCAACAGCGTCGGCACCTGGCCGAACAGGTCCTGCAGGTTCCCGAACGGGATCTCGCACACTTCGCTGTCTTCCAGTGCGACGGCGTCGCAGTGGTGGCGGTCGGCGCTGATGGCATCCATGCCGAGCAGCTCGCCGGCCATCTGGAAGCCCGTGATCTGCGCTTCGCCTGAAGCATTGATCTGGTACGTCTTGAAGTGGCCGAAGCGCACGGCGTACAGGTTGCGGAACGGGGAGCCCATCTTGTACAGGGGCTCGTCGCGCTCCAGGCGGCGGCGCTTGCCGATGATCTGGTCCAGGCGGTCAATGTCCGCGTCTTCCAGGCCCATCGGCAGGCACAGCTGGTGCATGCTGCAGGCCGCGCAACTGGACTTGAGTGCGGTGACGTTGACGAGGGGTGCGGATGTGGTATCAGCGGCAATCATGGCAAGTACCTTCGGGTGATGTCTCGATTATAGACGTGAAGCCCTACTGCAACGAGGGAATTTGTCCCGACGTTGGTTGCGTTGCCAACGAAGTGTCGCGTGGACGTCAAGCGTGCGCGCCTTCGCGTTGTCAAGGATTACACTTCCCATGAATATTTGCCAACGGGAGAACCATGTCCGTCGAACAGCGTTCAGCTTCATCCAATTTGCATGACGGCGTGGAGAGCCCCGTCGCGCCGCCGCTGGCCGACGAGGACCAGGCCCGCGCCGATTTCTACGCGCTGTTCGCACGCCTGCTGCTGGCCCCGCCCGACGCCGCGCTGCTCGCGGCACTGGCCGCCGCGGATCCGATCGGCGCCGCCGGCGAATTCGCGCTCGAGGACGCCTGGCTGAAGCTGACCCAGGCCGCCAGCGTCGTCGATGCGGCCGCGGCGGCGGATGAATTCTCGGCCATGTTCATCAGCACCGGCACGCCGCCGCTGAATCCTTACGGTTCCTTCTACATCACGGGCCACCTGAACGATGCGCCGCTGGCCGACCTGCGCCACGACCTCGCGCGCCTGCGTCTCGCGCGGGCGCCAGGCGTGGGCGAGTTCGAGGATCACCTCGGCACGTTGTGCGAGACGATGCGCGTATTGATCCAGGGCGGCCCCGGCATGCCGGCGCGCGGCCTCGCCGTGCAAAAAGCCTTTTTCGAAACGCATGTCCGGCCCTGGTACGCGGCCTGCCTGGCCGACATCGCGGGGAGTGCCGACGCGAATTTCTACCGGATCGTCGCAGGCGTCGTCGACGCCTTCCTGTCGATCGAAGCGCAGGCGTTCGCCGTGCTCGATAGCGCCGACCCGATTGCCGCATGAGGACCATCATGAACGATGACAAGCAACCCGATCCGACCCGCCGCAGCCTGTTGAAGGCCGCGCCGCTGGGTGCGCTGGCCGTCGCCGCGGCCGCGCGTGCGCGTGCGCCGGAAGCGCAGCCCGAACCCGCGGCGCCGGCGGAACCGCAGAAGGCGCAGGGCTATCACGAGACGGAACACATCCGGCGTTACTACCGCACTGCGGCTTACTGGTAGAAGGAGACCATCGCCATGACCCTGGTGAAGACATCACGCGACAGCGGATTGAAACGGCGCCGCTTCCTCGTCGGCGCGGGCGTGACGGCCGGCGCGGGCGCCCTCGCGCGCCACCTGCCGCTGAACGTGATCCAGCCCGCGACCGCGGCGGATCCCGTGCCCGCCAGGCCGACCACGGAGGTCAAGCACACCGTGTGCAGCCACTGCTCGGTGGGCTGCTCGGTGGAGGCGGTCGTCAGCAACGGCGTGTGGATCCGCCAGGAGGCCGCGTTCGACTCGCCGATCAATATGGGGGCCCACTGCGCGAAAGGCGCGTCGGTGCGCGAGCACGGTTTCGGCGAACACCGCCTGCGCTATCCGATGAAGCTCGTGAACGGCAAGTACGAGCGCATCACGTGGGACCAGGCCGTCAACGAGATCGGCGACCGGCTCCTGAAACTGCGCGAGCAGTCCGGGCCGGATGCGCTGATGGTGATCGGCAGCTCGAAGCACAGCAACGAGCAGTCCTACCTGCTGCGCAAATGGGTCTCGATGTGGGGTTCCAATAACTGCGACCACCAGGCCCGCATCTGCCACTCGACGACGGTGGCCGGCGTCGCCCAGACCTACGGGTATGGCGCGATGACGAACTCGTTCAACGATCTCCACTACAGCAAGGCCGTGCTGTTCATCGGCTCGAACCCGGCCGAGGCGCATCCGATCTCGATGCTGCACTTCCTGCATGCGAAGGAACTGGGCGCGAAGATGATCGTCGTCGACCCGCGCTTCACCCGCACGGCGCGCTTCGCCCACCACTACGTGCGCATCCGTCCCGGCACGGACATCGCGTTCGTGTGGGGCATGCTGTGGCACATCTTCAACAACGGCTGGGAAGACAAGGAGTACATCGCCGCGCGCACGTACGGCATGGACGACGTGCGCAAGGAAGTCGCGAAGTGGACGCCCGATAAAGTCAGCGACGTGACGGGCGTGCCGGAGGCGTCGGTGCGCATGGCGGCCGAGATGCTGGCGACGAACAAGCCGTCGTCCGTCGTCTGGTGCATGGGCATCACGCAGCACCACGTGGGCACGGCGAACGTGCGCGCGCTGTCGATCCTGCAGCTCGCGCTCGGGAACATCGGCGTGCGGGGCGGCGGCGCCAACATCTACCGCGGCCACGACAACGTGCAGGGCGCGACGGACGTCGGTCCGAACGGCGAGTCGCTGCCCGGCTATTACGGCATCGCGGAAGGCGCGTGGAAGCACTTCGCCACCGTGTGGGGCGTCGATTACGACTGGGTCAAGTCGCGCTTCGGTTCGAAGGAGCTGATGGAAAAACCGGGCATCACGGTGTCGCGCTGGTTCGACGCGGTCCTGGAAGACAACCAGTACGTCGACCAGCCGACGAACCTCCGCGCCGTGTTCTACTGGGGCCACGCGCCGAACAGCCAGACGCGCCTGCCGGACATGAAGGCGGCGATGCAGAAGCTGGACTTCATGGTCGTCATCGATCCTTATCCCAGCATGACGGCGGCGATGCACGGCAGGAGCGACGGCGTCTATTTGCTGCCGGCCGCGTCGCAGTTCGAGACACAGGGCTCCGTCACAGCGTCGAACCGGTCGATCCAGTGGCGCGAGCGCGTGATCCAGCCGCTGTTCGAATGCAAGACGGACCACGAGATCATGTACCTGTTCGCGAAGAAGCTCGGCTTCGGCGAACAGCTCGTCCAGAACATCAAGGTCGTCAACAACGAACCGGTCATCGAGGACATCCTCCGCGAGATCAACCGCTCCTGCTGGACGATCGGCTACACGGGTTGCTCGCCCGAGCGATTGAAACTGCACATGGAGCACAAGCGCGACTTCAATCCGACGACGATGCGCGCGGAATCCGGTCCATGCAAGGGCGACTATTACGGCCTGCCGTGGCCGTGCTGGGGCACGCCGGAGATGAAGCACCCGGGCACGCCGATCCTGTACGACCTGCACAAGCCGGTGGCGGAGGGCGGCCTGCCGTTCCGCGCCAACTGGGGCGTGGAGCACAACGGCGAACCTTTGCTGGCGGCGGACGGCTCGTTCACGAAGGACAGCGAGATCGACACCGGCTATCCGGAATTCGACCACGTGTTCCTGAAAAAGCTGGGCTGGTGGGCCGAGCTGACGCCCGAAGAACAGGTGCAGGCCGAGGGCAAGAACTGGAAGACGGACCTGTCGGGCGGGATCATCCGCGTCGCCATCGCCCACGGCTGCGCGCCGTACGGCAATGCGCGCGCCCGCTGCAACGTGTGGAACTTCCCGGACCCCGTGCCGACGCACCGCGAACCGCTCGTCACGCCGCGGCGCGACCTGGTGGCGAAGTACCCGACCTACGACGACAAGGCCGCGTTCTGGCGCCTGCCGACGCTCTATAAATCCGTGCAGGCGGTCGACTTCTCGAAGGACTACCCGCTGATCATGACGTCGGGCCGCCTCGTCGAGTACGAGGGCGGCGGCGAGGAGACCCGGTCGAACCCGTGGCTGGCCGAGCTCCAGCAGAACATGTTCTGCGAAGTGAATCCGGAAGACGCGGCGCAGATCGGCGTGAAGCTGGGCGAATTCATGTGGGTCGAGACGCCGACCGGCGCGCGCCTGAAGCTGATGGCGATGGTGACGCCGCGCGTGCCCGTGGGCCTGGTGTGGATGCCGTTCCACTTCGGCGGCTGGTGGATGGGCGAGGACCTGGAAAAGCATTATCCGGAAGGCGGCGCGCCGGCGGTGCGCGGCGAGGCCGTGAACACCGGCTGGACGTACGGGTACGACGCCGTGACGATGATGCAGGAAACGAAAGTATCGCTGTGCCGGCTGGTGCGGGCGTAAATACCGTCATTCCCGCGCATGCGGGAATCCATGCTGAGGCTCAGGAATCGGGCTCTCGATGGATGCAAGGCGGATCAGACCAAGGCGACTTCGGTCGCTCAGCATGGCTTCCCGCTTTCGCGGGAACGACGAGGAGGCAGCAATGGCTAGAATGAAGTTCATCTGCGACACGGAGCGCTGCATCGATTGCAACGGCTGCGTGACCGCCTGCAAGAACGAAAACGAGACCCCGTGGGGCGTGAACCGGCGCCGCGTCGTCACCATCAACGACGGCGTGCCGGGCGAGCGCTCGATCTCCGTCGCGTGCATGCATTGCAGCGACGCGCCGTGCCTGGCCGTCTGCCCCGTCAACTGCATCTACCACACGGAAGACGGCATCGTCCTGCACGACAAGGACCAGTGCATCGGCTGCGGCTACTGCTATTACGCGTGTCCGTTCGGCGCGCCGCAGTTCCCGTCGACGGGCCTGTTCAACCACCGCGGCAAGATGGACAAGTGCACGTTCTGCTCCGGCGGTCCGGAGCCCGACACGTCCGAGGCCGAGTTCAAGAAGTATGGCCGCAACCGCATCGCCGAAGGCAAGCTGCCCGCCTGCGCGGAGATGTGCGGCACGAAGGCGCTGATCGGCGGCGACGCGACCGTCATCGCCGACATCTACCGCCAGCGCGTGGAGACGCGCGGCTACGGTCCGGAACTGTGGGGCTGGAAGATCGCGTACGGCAAGCCGAAGCGCGGCGGCGACATCAAGGCGACGGGCGACGGCCCGCGCGAGAACCAGAACCTCAAGGACTCGCAGAACGACGAGGGGAGGCTGCCGACATGAAGCGCATCCTCATCCTCTGCCTGCCGCTGGCGCTGCTCGCGGGCTGCCTCGAAGTCGACCAGCATCCGAACTGGGTGCACGGCATGTACGCCGGGAAGAAGGACGACCGGCCGTTCTTGCGCCACTTCCACAACGACAAGCTCTCGTGGTGGGGCACGATCAGCAACCGCAACATGAACCAGAACGAATACAACCGGGCCAACCCGTAACAGGAGCCGACCATGTCATTCACGCTACGATCGATATTGTCATTGCTCTTGTCGCTGTGGCTCGTCGGCATCGCGCACGCCGGCGTCCCGAACAACCGCGCCGAGCCTGCGTATGCCGAGGAACAGACCATCCTGCAGGCCGAGAAGGATTCGCGCACGCCCGAGCCGGGACTGGGCTCGTCGGCCTCAGGCCGCGTGCACATCGACCGCCACTACCTGGGCCAGTACGGTGGCACGGAAGGCACCGTGATCGTGCAGCGCGGCGGCAACCAGTGGCGCATCTGGCGTAACGGGCCGATCGCAACGGCGATGGGCACGATCCTCGTCGTCGTGCTCGTGGCGATTTTCCTGTTCTACCGCGCCATCGGCCCCGCGCGCACGGAAGAACCGGACACGGGCCGGCGCATCCGCCGCTTCACGGGCTGGGAGCGCGGCGTGCACTGGGCGACCGCGATCAGCTTCATCATCCTCGCGGTGACGGGTCTCGTCATCATGTTCGGCAAGAAGCTCCTGATCCCGCTCGTCGGCCACGACGTGTTCGCCGCGCTGGCCTACATCTTCAAGTACCTGCACAACTTCGTGGGCCCGCTGTTCATCGTGTGCTCCGTGCTGATGTTCTTCACTTTCCTGCGCCGCAACGTCTTCCGCCGCATCGACTGGCAGTGGGTCAGGCAGGGCGGCGGCCTCGTGTCGCACAAGCACGTGCCGGCCGGGTTCTTCAACGCCGGCGAGAAATCGTGGTTCTGGCTGGGCGTGACCCTGCTGGGCCTCGTGATGTCGGTCAGCGGCCTGATTCTCGATTTCGTCACGTTCGGCCAGACCCGCTACATCATGCAGGTCGCGAACTACCTGCACATCGCCGGCGCCACGTTCTACATCGCGGCCGCGATGGGCCATATCTACATCGGCACGTGGGGCACGCCGGGCGCGTACGAAGCGATGCGCCACGGGACCGTGGACGAATCGTGGGCCAAGGCGCACCACGCCGTGTGGTACGACGAAGTGAAGGCGGGCGTGGAACCGGGCACGTTCGACGACCGCGTGCCGCCCGACCAGCGGCCGCCGGCCGGCAGCCCGCCGCCGCGGCCCGCGCATTGAGGAGCCGCCGATGAAAGCGACGATCACGATCATGGCCGCGCCGTTGCTGCTTGTGCTGCTGGCCGGCTGCAAGCAGCATGGCGACGAAGCCCAGCGCAAGACCAAATTCCCCGGCATGGTGACGGCCGACGGCGGCACGAGCGGCCAGGTGATGGCCGCGCACGGCGGCCCGAAAACGAACGCCGTGTACGCGGGCGGCACGCCGGGCATCGCCGGTGGCAGCGGCGGCAATACCGCCGGCGCCGCGACGGGCGGCTCCGTGCGCGAGACGGGGCAAGGCCCGAGCCAGGGCGTGACGCCGCCCAGCGGTCCCGGGACGCTCGACACCACGCAGACCCCGCCCGGCGACCATGGCAAGCCGGCCGCGCCGACGCCGGCCGAAGTGGGGCCGCAGCCGGGCGCCGTCAACCGCGACCCGAGCCATTCGGCCGCGCCGGGACGCTGAGGAGACCACGATGAACCACCTGACCAGGATCGCCGCCATCGCGCTGGCGCTGGCCGCCGCGGCGGCCCACGCCGCGCTGCCGCCGCCGACACCGGCGCAGCAGGAGGCCGCCGCGGCGAAGAAGGCGGCCGCGGATGCGCAGGCGGCCAAGGACAAGGCGTTGCTGACCGCGTCGATGGATGCGATCACGGCCCGCTGGCGCAGCCGCGCGTCCGCGCAGGGTTGGAAGGTGCATGCGCCGGTCGCGATCGCCGCGGCCGCACCGGCACAAGCGGCCGCGCCGGCCGGACAGCCGGAAGGCAAGCTGACGCCGGCCGGCGCCGCCGCGCCGATCAAGAGCGAAAAACTGGGCACGGCGCCGCCCAGCGCGGACGTGAAGGCCCACCCGACGCGGGCCGAGCCGGCGGGCACGCCGCCGACCGTCCAGAAAGGCACGCCGAAGGTGAACAACCGATGAAGATGGGATCCATGCCGATCGCCGTGCTGATGCAGCGGCGGACCCTCCAGCACCGCTGGGCCGACGAGGCCTGGGAAGCGGTCGGCGTCGTGCCGGACCGCGGCGACTTGCCGCCGCTGCAGGTGCTGAGCCAGACGCCCGAGCGCGACTACTACCTCGTCTCCGGCCTCGAACTGGAGCTGTATCCGGACGAGAACGAAGGCTATTACGAGAACTGCGTGGCGCCCGAATCGAAGGTCTTCGTGCTGTGGCGGATGGAGAACGGCCGCGCGATGCCCGTGCGCGCATCGGTCAGCTATGTCGAGGGCACGCGCATGTTCGACTCGGGCGAAAACGCGGACGGCGTGACGATGTCGGCCGAGATCTATGCGTGGCTCGCGGGCTATCTGCGCGCGCACTATCAACCGAAGCCGCGGCGCGGCCGCCAGCACGGATGACGGACGAAGGCTTCCTGCGCCGCTGGGCGCGCCGCAAGACGGAGGTGCGAGCGGGAATGACACCGCCGCCGGAACCGCTCGCGCCTGTCGCAGACCTGCCGGTCCCGGTCGTCGATGCGCCTGCGGTGGCACCGGCCGACGCGCCGCTGCCGACGATGGACGACGTCGCCCGCCTGACCGGCGACTCCGATTTCTCCGCCTTCGTCGCGCGCGGCGTCGATGCGGCCGTGCGCCGGACGGCGCTGAAAAAACTGTTCGCCGACCCGCATTTCAATACGATGGACTGCCTCGACGTCTACATCGACGACTACACGAAGCCGAGTCCCGTGTCGGAAGCGATGCTCGCGTCGCTGGAGCACGCGAAGAACGCATTGCAGCGGGTTGTCGAAGCCGTCGAAGAACCACCGGCCGCGGAAGATGCGCCGGGGGACGCCAATAACACCACCTGAAACCGGGACAGTATGAATATCCGTTTGATCGAAGGGCAGGGCGTCGCCCTCGACCCCGTCCAGGACGACCGCGACCGCGTCGCCCGCAACGCGGCGCTGGCCGCGTTGGCCGACATTCCCGCACCCGACCCGCTGGACACGGTCGGCTACAAGTCCGCCGGCCACACGCTCGTCGTCGGCACCCGCGCCGACGCGCTGCCGTGGGCCGAGCGCCTGGCTGCCGCGCTGCCCGTCACCGTGCTGCTGCTGGATGACGATGGGAGCGACAAGGCGTTGCGCCTGTATCCCGTGTTTGCGGCGCGCGCGCTGGTCGTGACGGGCTGGCTCGGCGCGTTCGACGCGACGTGGCAGACGGGAGGCAGCAAGCCCGAACACGCGCGCTTCGACCTCGTGCTCGACCTCGGCGCGGCGCCGCAGATCGCCACGCACCAGCGCCCGCACGGTTATTACGCGCCCGGGCTCGATCCCGCCGCGCGCCAGGCCGCCGTCGCCGAACTCGCCGGGATGGTCGGCGACTTCGAGAAGCCGAAATACTTCGCGTACAAGGAACGCCTGTGCGCGCACGGCCGCAACCGCCGCAGCGGCTGCAATGCATGCGTCGAGATCTGCTCCGCCGGCGCGATCTCGGGCGCGGGCGACCTGATCGCCGTGAACCCTTACCTGTGCGCGGGCTGCGGCGCGTGCACGACCGTCTGCCCCACGGGCGCGCTGGGCTATGCGTATCCCGGCGCGGCGCACACGGGCATGCGCATCAAGGCCGCGCTGAACGCCTACACGCAGGCGGGCGGACGCGAGCCGGTGCTGCTCGTCCACGGCCTGGAAGGCGCGGCGCTGCTGGACGCCGTCGACGTCCCCGGACGCGTGCTGCCGCTGGGCGTGCATCACACGGCGTCGACCGGCATCGACATCTGGCTCGCGGCGCTCGCCTGGGGCGCGGCGGGCATCACGGTCCTCATGACGGACGCCGAGGCCCCGCAGTACGCGGCCGCGCTGGATGAGCAGATGACCATCGCGCAGACCATCATGACGGGCCTCGGCTACGCGGGCGCGCACGTGCAGCTGCTGCGCGCGACCGGGCCGGACGAGCTGGCGCGCGCGCTGCAGAACGCGCCGCGCGGCGAGGTGCCGGCGCGGCGGGCAGGCTTCAACGTGGCGGCGGACAAGCGCAATACGCTCGACTACGCGCTCGAGCATTTGTTGCGCGAGGCGCCGCAGCAGGTCGAGGAGATCGCGCTGCCGGCCGGTAGTCCGTTCGGTACGCTCGCCGTCGACGCGGGCAAATGCAGCCTGTGCATGGCGTGCGTGGGCGCATGTCCGGCGTCGGCGCTGCAGGATGGGCAGAATGCGCCGCAGCTGCGCTTCATCGAAAAGAACTGCGTCCAGTGCGGGCTGTGTGCCGATACGTGTCCGGAAGATGCGATCCGGCTGGTGCCGCGGCTGTCGTTCCGCGACACGCGCAAGCAGCCCGTGGTGCTGAACGAGACGCAGCCGTTCCACTGCATCCGCTGCAACAAGCCGTTCGGGACGCTGCGCATGGTCGAGAGCATGCTGGCGCGCCTGGCCGGACATCCCGCGTTCGCCGGCCACCTCGACCGCATGCGCATGTGCGGCGACTGCCGCGTGATCGACATGATGACGCCGGCCGGCGAGCAGACCATTCATCAGGCGCAGGAGCTGCGCCGGCAGCGTTGATACGGCGCCCCCGGCACTGCCGGAAGCGACCTCCCGCGGCGGCGGGAGCCAGGTTCGGCGCGTTTCGATGACGCGTGCAAATCGGGTCCCCGCCTGCGCGGGGACGACGAGGTTGCACATCATCCGTTCCCATCCCGCTCGTGGCAGAATGGTCGCGAGCCGTTACACGACCACCGACACGGGCGCTCACGAGGCGCCCGTGTCGCAACCACAAGGAGACGACCGATGGCATCCCCGTACGAGCGCTTCATCCGCGCGCGCGACTTCCTGCACCAGCACCGCACCGACTACGCGACGGCCTATCGCGATTACCGGCCGCCCGAGCTCGACGAATTCAACTGGGCACTCGACTATTTCGACACGCAGGCCAAGGGCAACACGACGCCCGCGCTGTGGGTCGTGGAACAGGACGGCAGCGAGCGCAAGATCGGTTTTGCCGACATGGCGGCGCGTTCCAGCCAGGTCGCGAACTGGCTGCGCGATTGCGGCGTGCGGCGCGGCGACCGCGTGCTCCTGATGCTGCCGAACCGCGTCGAGCTGTGGGAGATCATGCTGGCCGGGATCAAGCTGGGCGCCGTGCTCGTGCCGACGACCATGCTCGTGTCCAGCAACGACCTGCAGGACCGCCTGCAGCGGGGGCAAGTGCGCCACGTGATCGCGCAGGCGTCCGAGACGCACAAGTTCGCGGACCTGTCCGGCGATTTCACGCGCATCGCCGTCGGCGGAAACGTCGCCGGATGGCGCGATTACGCGGACAGCGCGACGGCGGCGGCAGGCTTCGTCCCGGACGGTATCACGCGCGCCACCGATCCGCTGCTGTTGTACTTCACGTCGGGCACGACGGCGAAGCCGAAGCTCGTGCTGCATAGCCACCAGAGCTATCCGGTCGGCCATCTGTCGACGATGTACTGGATCGGGCTGCGGCCGGGCGACGTCCACTGGAACATCAGCTCGCCCGGCTGGGCCAAGCATGCGTGGAGCTGCTTCTTCGCGCCGTGGAACGCGGGCGCCACCGTGTTCGTCTACAACTACGAACGCTTTTCCGCGCGCGCCTGCCTGGACACGATCGTGCGCTGCGGCGTGACGTCGCTGTGCGCGCCGCCGACGGTGTGGCGCATGATGATCAAGGAAGACCTCGCGCAGTGGCAGCCGCCGCTGCGCGAACTGGTCGGCGCGGGCGAGCCGTTGAATCCGGAAGTCATCGAGCAGGTCGAGCGCGCGTGGGGCATCCGCATCCGCGACGGCTTCGGCCAGTCCGAGACCACGTGCCAGATCGGTAATCCGCCCGGCCAGCCCGTCAAGCCGGGGTCAATGGGCCGGCCGCTGCCGGGCTACCGCGTCGCGCTGCTCGACATCGACGACCAGCCGGCGGAGGAGGGAGAGATCTCGCTGCGCCTCGATCCGGCGCCGCTGGGCCTGATGCTGTGCTACGAGAACGACGAGGCGAAGACCGCGGACGTCATGCGCGCCGGCCACTATCACACGGGCGACACGGCGCGCGTGGACGAGGATGGCTATTACTTCTACGTGGGCCGCAACGACGACGTGTTCAAGTCGTCCGACTACCGCATCAGCCCATTCGAACTGGAGAGCGTATTGATCGAGCATCCGGACGTGCTGGAAGCGGCCATCGTCCCGAGTCCGGACCCGGTGCGCCTCGCGGTGCCGAAGGCGTTCATCGCGCTGCGTCCGGGCGTGGAGCCGACGCGCGCACTGGCCGCCGCGATCTTCGCCTTCGCGCGCGACCGGCTGGCGCCGTACCAGCGCATCCGCCGCATCGCGTTCACGGACTTGCCGAAGACGATCTCCGGCAAGATCCGCCGAGTCGAGTTGCGCAAGGCGGAGGCGGCGGGCGATCGGGCCGTGCTTGAATTCAGGGACGACGAATTCGGCGGCTGAGTAGCCGACACGGTAAGATAATGGCGTGCGGCAGGAATGCCGCGATCCGATCAATAATAGATCGTGTCCATCCAACCGAACGCCGATCCATGAACCCGTCCGTCAGTCCGACCACATCGAAGCAGACCGCAAGCAAGGGCGCCCGCAAGCCGGCCCGCCCGGCCTCGTACGAGGTTCGGAAATCGCCCGTGCACGGCAACGGCGTGTTCGCGCTGCGCGACATCCCGGCCGGCGAGCGCATCATCGAATACCGCGGCGAGCGCATCACGTGGGACGAGGCGACGCGCCGTGCCGCCGAACGGGGCGGCCCGGTCAATCACACGTTCTATTTCAGCCTCGCCGACGGCAACGTGATCGACGGCGGCCGACGCGGCAACGACGCCCGCTGGATCAACCACGCGTGCGAACCCAATTGCGAAGCCTACGAAGAAGACGGCCGCGTGTACATCCACGCGCTGCGCGACATCGACGCGGGCGAGGAACTGAACTACAACTACGCGCTGATCTACGACGAGCGCCACACGCCCGCGCTGAAGCGCCTGTTCGCCTGCCGCTGCGGCACGCCGGCCTGCCTCGGCACGATGCTGGCGCCCAAGAAGCGTGTGCGCAGGAAGCGGATGCCAGAGTCTGCCGGCGCCTCGACCTGAAGCATCCGGACCCGACATCGACACCACAACCACAGGAACCACCGCCAGCCCATGAAACCCGTCGTCCGCAGCCTGCTCGAAACCGACCTCTATAAATTCACCATGTGGCAGGCTTTGATGCACATGCACCCGAACGCCAGCGGCGAATACGAGTTCAAGTGCCGCAACACGCCCGCGTATCCGCTGGCGGAATTGAAAGAAGAAGTCGAACGCGAGTTGGACCACCTGTGCACGCTGATGTTCACGGAGGACGAGGTGCACTACATGCGGTCCCTGCGCTTCATCAAAAGCGACTTCGCCGACTTCCTCACCTTGTTCCGTTTCCAGCGCAAGTTCATCCACGTGGAAACGGACGGGCCGCACCTGCGCATCCGCGCCTGCGGTCCGATCGTGCACGTGATGGGCTTCGAGATCTTCGTGCTGTACATCGTCAACGAGCTGTATTTCCGCCGCTTCGACCAGCAGGCCGCCATCGGCGAGGCGCGCAAGCGGCTCGACCAGAAGATCGCCGAGTTCCGCGCCTTCGACCAGGAGCCGAAGAAGGTCAACCCGTTCGAGTTCTTCGATTTCGGCGTGCGCCGCCGCTTCTCGGGCGACTGGCACGAGGAAGTCGTCGCCACGCTGGCGCGCGAGCTGCCGCAGTTCTTCAAGGGGACGTCGAACGTCTACCTGGCGAAGAAATTCGACCTGGTGCCGATCGGCACGATGGCGCACGAATACATGCAGGCGTTCCAGTCGTTCGACGTGCGCCTGCGCGATTTCCAGAAGAAGGCGCTGGAGGACTGGGTGCAGGAATACCGCGGCGACCTCGGCACGGCGCTGACGGACGTCGTCGGCATGGACGCGTTCCTGCGCGACTTCGACCTGTATTTCGCCAAGCTGTTCGACGGCCTGCGCCACGATTCCGGCGACCCGGTGGAGTGGGGCGAGAAGGCCATCGCGCACTACGCCAAGCTGCGCATCGACGCGCGCACGAAGCGGCTCGTGTTCTCGGACGCGCTCACGGTGCCCAAGGCGCTCTCCCTGTACCGCCACTTCGCCGACCGGGTGATGACGGGCTTCGGCATCGGCACCAAGCTCACCAACGACACGCAGTACGACCCGCTGAACATCGTCATGAAGCTCACGCGCTGTAACGGCCAGCCCGTCGCCAAGTTGTCCGACAGCCCCGGCAAGGGCTTCAGCACGGACGAGACCTTCATCGCCTATCTGCGCCAGGTGTTCGACCAGCATATCTGACCGACACGGCGCCGCCACTGCGCGGCGTTTGTTGTCGACATTTCTGCAACTAACCGACGAGTTCGCGCAGCGACGACCGGCAGCGGGCAGCGGGCAGCGCGGGGCCGGCGGTACCGGCTCAGGCCGGTGCCGGGTCGCTCGATGCGTCGGCGTCGTTCGCGTCCAGCGCCCGCCGCAGATCGTCCAGGCTGGCCGGCTTGGTCAGGTGCAGGTCGAACGCGGCCCCATCCGGCGGCGCGTGCGCGGCCACGCCGGCCTGGCGGCCGTAGCCGGTGAGCGCCGTCAGCCGCAGCGGTTTCACGGCCGCGCGGCGCATGGCGGCGGCGAGGGCGTAGCCGTCCATGTCGGGCAGGCCGATGTCCAGGATCGCGACGTCCGGCGGCCAGGCCGCCTGCACGTCCAGCGCCGCGTTCGCCGTGTGCGCCGTTTTCACTTCGTGGCCCAGTTCGCGCAGGATCGCGGCCGTGAGGGCGGCGGCGTCCTCGTTGTCGTCCACGACCAGTACGCACAGCGGCCGGCTCGCCGCGCGGATGGGAGCGGGCGCCGTGGCGGACGGGGGCGCGCCGAGCGGCAGCACGATCTCGAAGCGGCTGCCCAGGCCGGGCCCGTCGCTGTGCGCGCTCACGCGGCCGCCGTGCAGCTCGACGATGCGCTGCACGATGGCGAGACCGAGTCCCAGGCCGCTGTGGTGCACCAGCGGTTGCGGCGCCTGGTAGAACGGTTCGAACACGCGCTGCGCCAGCGCGGCATCCATGCCCACCCCATTGTCGGCGACGACGAGGCGGGCTTCGCCGCCCACGCGCTCGAGGGCGACGTGCGTGTCCGTGCTGCCGAAGCGCGCCGCATTCGACAACAGGTTGCCCAGCACCTGAGCAAGACGGTGCTCGTCGCCGGCGATCCACAGCGCCGCGGGGGCCTGCAGGCGAAGCGGCTGGTCGGGCCGGGCGGCGACGGCGTGGCGCACGACGGCCGCCAGGTCCACGGGTGCGACGTCGATGCGCAGCTTGCCGGACGCGATGCGCGACACGTCGAGCAGGTCGTCGACGAGGTGTTTCAGGTGCGCGACCTGGCGCCGCATGATGCCGCGCTCGCGGCGCGAGGCGGCGTCGTCGCGCAGGTCCATCAGGTCGAGCGCGCCGGCGATGGGGGCCAGCGGATTGCGCAGTTCGTGGCCCAGCACGGCGAGGAATTCGTCCTTGGCGCGACCGGCCTGGCGCGCCAGTTCCAGCGCGTCCTCGCGGTCGCGCTCGTGCGCGGCGCGGCGCGCGCCCGCGGCCCGCAGCGCGGCGCCCATCGCGTCGATTTCCTCGATGCGCGACGTGGGCACCACCGGGTCGGTGCCGGCGCCTAGGGCGGCGGCGCCCGCCGCGAGCGTCGCGATGCGGCGCACGATGCGGCGCGCCAGCAGCGTCGCGAGACCGATGCTGAGCGCGAGCGACAGCGCGATGCCGGCGCCGTACCACGCAAAGCCCGGCCCGCCGGCCCAGCCCGCGGGCGGCGCGCCGACGGCGACCGTCCAGCCGTAGCGCGACAGCCGCGTATAGGCGGTCGTGACGGCATTGCCTTCGAGCGTGACCGTGGCACCGGCGCTTTCCGGGCCGTTCAGCCGGATCAGCCGCGCCAGGCTCGGGCTGGGCGGCCCGCCGACGTGGTCGCCCTGGCCGTGCGAACGGGCGACGATCGCGCCGTCGCCGTCCAGCACCGAAATCACCGAGCCGGGCGGCACCTGCTGGCGCGCGAGCGCGCGCATGATGCGGTCGGGCTGGACGACGGCCGTCAGCACGTACGGATGGCCGGCGGCGTCGGAGACGGGAAAGCGCACGGGGACGGCGGCTCGCCCGCCCTTGCCGCGCGCGACGTGGCCGATGACCGGGCGGCGCAGCAGCAGCGCCTGGCGCAGGCTGGACGGGTCGGCGACGGGTTGCGGCGGCGCGTCGAAGGGCGCGGTCGTGCGGAACACCATGTTGCCGTCGCCGTCGGCCAGGATCACGCCCAGCCATTCCGGCTGTGCCCGGGCCTGGTCGCGCGCGACGGGGTAGAAGGCCCGCACGTTGCCGGCGCCGAGCGCAGGCGTGCGAGCGATGCTGGCGAGGGTAGCGACGGTGCCGTCCAGTTCCGCGTCGACGGCGCTCGACAGCGCGCGCGCGAGGTCCAGCAGCGCCCGTTCCTGTTCACCCTGATGGTACTCGGCGGCGAGATGCACGCTCCAGGCGCCCAGCGCGGCCAGCGGGAGCAGGCCGGTCGCCGTCAGCACGACGAGGAGGTGACGCAGGGACAGCGAAGGGCCGCGTTGGGCGCGCATGGAATCGGGATTCGAGAAAAGGCCGATTATAAGTCCAAACCGATGCGGCGGACATTTGCACATGCATTCGTGAAATGGGGTGATCGGCAATTAACCATTTGTGGAAAACCAAATGTCTGGAAGCCGCAACAACCGTAAATTCTCACAAAATATTTCACGGAAACGTCGCGGGAGGGGCTTGAATCGCAAAAATTGGCGATATTATATTTACGGAGCTCATCGATAAATGACTGGTGGAATTCGCGGCCGTCATTGAAACAAGGGCAGCGGCACTCTTTTGGGAGTGCGGTTTTTATATATATTTCAGGAATGAAATATGACGCCACAACGACTGTCGATATCGGAAGCGCCCATTCGCGTCATGGTGGTGGAAACCCACCAGCTGATCCTGTGGGCTTTGACCAAACTGATCAATAGCCACCGGCCGGGGATGGAAGTGGTGGCTGTCGCCGGCACGCAATGCGATGCATTGTTCCAGTTGCCCACGGCGGCGCCCGACCTCGTGCTGATGAAGTACGAACTCGCGGTCACGGCCCACCAGGCCGGCCTGCCCGAGGCGTTGACGTGCGGGCGCCACACGCTGCTGTTCGCGCAAGAGTTGGAGACGGACACGCTGGCGTCGACGCTGCGCTGCGGCGCGCACGGCCTGCTGAGCCGCCGCTCCAGCGCCGACGAGATCGTCAAGGCCATCGAGAAGACGCATCAGGGCGAGCTGTGGTTCGGCCGCGAAGCGACCTGTCTCGCGCTCAACGCCCTGCGCGGCGGCGAGCCGGCGCGGCCGCATCCGCACCACGACGGCCTCGATGCGCTGACGCCCCGCGAGCGGCGCGTCCTGCAGACCGTGGTCGCGAACAAGGTCCGGACGAATCGGGATCTGGCGAAAATCCTGTTCATTTCCGAATCGACGTTGCGGAATCACTTATCGTCGATTTATCAAAAACTCGGCGTGAGTAATCGGCTTGATTTATATGTGTACGCGCAAAGCCATTTGGCACTAACTTTTTAGAAAGTAAATTCAGTTTCCGGCGTATTGGTGTTTAGTATCGTGCGATCATATTCCTCGTCGTAGCTGGCCTTTGTTCCGTGCAAAGGCTATGCTGGACGACTTGATTGCTGGGTTCAGCAGTCCCGGCATTCGATCGCATCAGGAGCAGTTGGCAGCATGAGTTCACGCATTCACCCGCAGGCCCGTACTACACCGAAGATCCGCCAGGAGATCAAGGATTCTGGCCTGTCTTCCAGAGAAGCCGCCAAGGTTTTCAACATCACCCGAGCCACTGCACAGAAGTGGCTCGGCCGCGACGATGTACAGGATCGCTCGCACCGCGCTCACACGCTGCATACGACCTTGAGCCAGGCCCGGGAAGCCATGGTCTTGACTCTGCGCCAATCGCTCTACCTACCGCTCGACGACCTGTTGTTCATTACCAAGCAGTACATTAATCCGGCCGTCTCGCGCGCGGGCATTGCGCGCCTGCTAAAGCGTGAAGGCATGTCGCGCCTGACGGACTTGATAGCGACGGCCGAGGGAGAGAAGATCACGCCGAAGAAGACCTTCAAGGACTACGAACCCGGCTTCATCCACATCGATATCAAGTACTTGCCGCAGATGCCGGACGAAACCTCGCGACGCTACCTGTTCGTCGCCATCGACCGTGCAACACGCTGGGTTTTCATGCACATCTACGGCGACACGACCGAGGCGAGCAACGTCGATTTCCTGCGTCGGCTCAAGCTGGCTTCACCCATCAAGATTAGCAAGATCCTCACCGACAACGGCTCGCAATTTATTGACCGTTTCGCCACCAAAAACAAGAAGCCCAGCGGCTGGCACGCTTTCGACGTCGCTTGCGCAGCCCTGCCTGCCGAACGCTGTTTGGCTTTGCCAACCTGATCCTGGCACGCAGGTTCCTTGGGCCGGCGCACGCCCAAGTTGCGTGCTGAGGCCGGAAATCGGCCGCACATATCGCCCGAAACGGCTGATCCGGGACATCAGAGCATCTGATTCGATCAAAAATCTCGGTGCGCGAAACTCAGCCAGTGATCGGCATAACTTTCGCGCGCGAAAGTGAATTGTTCAGCGCTTCCCTAAGGCGAGGCGCATACTATGAACGTGTGCGCAAAATACCTGAATCAGACGATCGACTTTGCATATCCCTCACACCCATAAGCGAACGAGTTCTTAAACTTCATTTGAGCAACCTGTTTGGTATTTACATTATACATATAATGAATTTGCGTTCTGTACACCCGAATGTAAGTCCACCCCTGTTGCCATTCGTGGTAAATTCGATCATTTTGGATCTTTACCCAACCGGGACCTTCATAAAGTGGATCCTGAAAAGTATTCATGATTACCACTCCTGGCGGATTGCCTGCTTCCGCATAACTCTTCGTTTCTAGCCAGAAGTATCCTTCACGCTGACAGCCAGGTGCAGTTCTATTAAATTTTGGCTCTGTGCCGGTGGTCCCATCGTTATTGCCGGCTGCGTATGTCGTATTGCTCACGCCAGAACCTGGCATCGAAACCTGCATAAAAACACCGTTCCAAACTACTCCGGTGCAATCGCCAGTGCAAACAGTTCGCTCGCCGACAATCTCGACTGTATTTTGGGAATATGCCGGAACACAAATTAAGCCAGCAGCACCAATCAAATATCCAGCCAAAAATTTTAGTAACTGCGTTTTTCTCATTTTCATCTCCTTTATCGTTAAACTACTGAAATGAAAATCATCCAAAAGGGTTTTTTAGGGTATCACTATCATGGACATCATCACATCCTATCGATTCTTGCTTCAGTTTATTACGCTGAGATGAAGTAAGCTTAGAGGCAAGATCCGATATACGCTGGTTGTCTGGCTTCTTCTCGCTAAAACCTAATGGCAATGCGTACAAATATGCTTTTTCCATATCACGCGTACCAAATTGGCCGACTTCATATGCGTGACTCATGTACATCATTGCATCTCTGCTTCCTGCGCGGGCAGCATCGTCACCATAGCGCTGAGCACGTGCAATTATATTGCGGGCCATTTCATCACCAACTGCTGTGTTCATTTGTCGAAGTTGAGCAGATGCGAGCGGCGCATTGATCATATAAAGCAATTTTGCGTCAATATTTCCTTGCTCTGCCGAACTTCCTAAAATTTCAATTGGATGCAATTTAACATAGGAATTAACGTTAAATTTAGGACATTCTTTGTTCGGTGTTGGGCCTACGTCAGGTCTTATAGCACCTGGATAGCACGACGAAACAAAATTGAATAGTGCTATTGCAGATTCGGGCGAGCTTCTAATATGTAACGCTAAATCTTCCGGATTTTCATATGCTTTTTTAATTTTTTCTTCAATAATTTTTGGATCTATTGGAGTAAAATTCTTGCCGTTTGAAAAAATTGGTGAAGCGCTAGTGCATTTGTTACTGGCCTCAGCATTTTTGCTTACTATGTTTTTCGACGATGGTGGTTTTGATATCACAGAAACGATAGGCTCGGATTTTCGCGAACCTGATTCATTTTCGGCAAACACATACCAATATGTTAAAATGCCTGCGGCACCCAAGGATAGAAGCAACAGTGTAATTCTTGCGGTTTTCATATATACATCGAAAAGCGGAACTTACGTGTAAGTTGACACCGTACGATTCTAATGTCAAGAGATTGGTCAAAAGTTTTTGAATTTTTCGATGTGAGTTAGAAAGTGTGATTTTTATTGTTTCGAATATTTGTCGAGATTCAATATATCGCGAGATTTATTTAGAATGTTTCCCATCAGATAGATGTTTGCTGAAATTTCTTTTTCAATAGTTTTGGCCTCTTTGAAATATTAATATCTATTGATATATTTTTGATTTAATGCAATGTGCGTTGTTACCTAATTCCTATCATAGATCTGACACTGGATTTCATTAAATACAATGTATAAACTCATTTTTAGTTCAAGCGGTAGTGCAGATGAAGTAATAATGAATGTCGTTCTAAAGTCGCCCTTGGCGTATTTTAAAACACAAGTCTTCACTAGTGATCGCGAATTAGCCGAGCAATCGTCAATATTGGCCTCAATGCTATCAGATTACTTTAATATATCTGATGCGGAAAATTTTGAAATTTCATTTGGTCCAAAAAACAAAGAAAGTCCTGCTTGTTGTGTAAATTTTAGCCGAACGCGACGCGGTAAAATATTTGTTACCGCTGAACTTCGGCAGATTGCTTTCGGTAATGAGCACAGTGCCGTTGACTCCTGCGTAATACACTTTGCGACAGACCCCGCTACATTGAACGTTTTCGTAGAACAGGTGTTGGCATTAATAGCAAAGACTCGGACCAAAGCTCAACTATATGGTTTCGGGAGGTCGAATTTTTAGCGCCGGTCGACCACTGGTAAGCGTAGCGGCGCTCTTACTAACTTTTTAGAAAGTAAATTCAGTTTCCGGCGTATTGGTACTCGGGTTGACGGAAGAACGATTTGACGAGTTCGGGAAGCTTTTGAATGCGGCGCAGTGCCCCGAGCGCGAGCTTTTTTATGTCGTCGCTGTTTTGGACGAGTTTGCGGCTGACCTGACGTTTGGCGTGAGCCCACACCTGCTCGTCGGGGTTCAGGTGCGGCGAATAGGGCGGCAGGTAGAAAAGCTTGAGACGGCCTTCCAGCGTGGCGACGTAGTCGCGCACGAGCTTCGACTTGTGGATGGGGTGGCCGTCAACGATCACGAAGACCGGCTGGGTTGCACCGATCATCAGACGTGTCAGGAATTCCTTGAACGTTTTCGCCGTGGCGGTTTCCTCATGGATCATGAAGCGAAAATCGCCGCGCGGGCTGACGGCGGAAATCATGTTGAACGAGAAGCGGCGGCCTGTGACGCTGACGACCGGTGTTTGTCCGACCGGCGTCCAGGTGGTGCCGGTGTGGTAATCGGAACGGATACCCGTCTCGTCGGCGAAGTAGATCATTGCTCCTTCGGCGCACGCCTGGGCTTTGATCGCGGGATAGGTCTCGGCCCCCCATTGCCGGACCAACTCGGCATCTTGCTGCCATGCCTGGTACAAGGGCTTCTGTGCCGAGTAGCCAAGCAGTTTCATGACCCGGCTGACCGACGCCAAGGACAGGGACTTGCCAAACTCGCGCTTGATCAACTCGCCGATCAGCTACAGGGTCCACAGGTCGAATTCGAATTTGAACTGCTGCGGCGAGTTGTCGCAAACAGCGCGTGCGATCCGACGCATCTCATCCGGGCCAAGCTTGGGCGGCCGGCCGGAGATCGGCTTGGCCAACAGCGCTCTGCCCACCCGAGGCGAACGCGGCCAACCAGGCGTAGATCGTGCGCTCGCTTGCCCCATAGGCCTTCGCCAGGTCCGCGGGCGTCGCGCCTTCGCGAACCGCCTTGACCGCTTGTTGACGCATCGTATGCAAAGTATGGTGGTAGAGCTTACGACCGGCGGATGAGCGTTTGCATTTCATTCCGACATTATCGCAGATTTGAAATTGCTTTCTAAAAAGTTAGTAGCAAATACCGCCGAAATGGCCTGAACCGCGTTTTCCCTGATTATTGGAGCAGCAGCGGGGCGATCGTCCGGATAATCTGGATGATGGCCGGCCCGAGCACGACCATGATAATCGACGGGAAAATGAACAGGACCAGCGGGAATAACACCTTGGTCGGGATTTTCGCGGCCTTTTCTTCCGCGCGGGTCTGGCGTTTGTGGCGCAAATCGTCGGAAAATACCCGCAGCGAATCGCCGATGCTGACGCCGAACCGGTCGGCCTGCGTCAGCATCGTCGCGAACGACGTCAATTCCTCGACGTCCGTGCGCAGCGCCAGGTTGCGCAGGGACGTCTCGCGCGTGCCGCCGGCGCGCATCTCGAGGTTCGTCAGCTGCAGCTCGTCGGCCAGGGCCGGACTCCGGGTCTGCATTTCCTCGGCCACGCGCGTCAGCGCCGTGTCCATGCCCAGCCCCGCCTCGACGCACACGAGCAGCAGGTCGGCGGCGTCGGGGAAGCCGTCGAAGATGTCGCGCTTGCGCGCCCGCCCGGCCAGCGCCAGCGCGATGTTCGGCAGGTAGCAGCCGGCCGTCGCCGCGGCGACGACCCACAGCAGCAGGGTCATGCCCGTCGCCTCGTGCGACACGCGCAGGGCCAGGTACGTGGGCGCGCCGGCAAGCGCCGGCAGCAGCGTCTTCAGGCCGAAGAACAGATGCGGCGCCTTCGGATGGCGGATCCCGGCGTTCATGAACCTGATGCGGATCGGCGACGTGTCCCAGTCCCCGGACGGCGTGGACAAGCTGGCGAACGGCGTCACGGCATTGGTGATCCGCTCGCGCCAGGCCGGCGCGGACGGGGCACCGGGCGTCAGCGCGTGCAGGCGCCGGTCGGTCCGGTCGGGGGCGAGCCACAGGTACAGGCCGACACTGCCGACGCTGACGGCGAGGAAGACGACGATGGGCAGTAACATGGCGCTCTCCTTCAGACACGGATACGGGTGATGCGGCTCAGGACGACGATGCCGAGCAACATCATGCACAGCAGGGCGCGCAGCATGCTGACGCCGATGGGGTCGACCCACAGCGGCCGCATGAAGTCGGGATTGACGAAGTACAGCAGGGCGCCCAGGAGGAAGGGCAGCAGGGCCAGCGTCCAGGCCGACATCCGGCCTTCCGCCGACAGGACCCGTACGCGCGCGAGCAGTTTCAGGCGTTCGCGAATCAGCTTGCTCAGGTTGCCGAGCACTTCCGCCAGGTTGCCGCCCGACTGCCGCTGGATCAGGATGGCCACTGCGACATACCGGTAGTCCGTCAGCGGCACGCGCTCGCACAGGCCGGCCAATGCCTGCTGCAGCGAGACGCCGAAGCTGACCTGCTCGTGCACGAGCCGGAACTCGGCGGCGATCGGCTCGGGCATTTCATCGGCCAGCATCTGGATGCCCAGCGGCAGCGAGTGGCCGGCACGCACGGCGCGCGTGATGAGGTCCAGCGCTTCCGGCAATTGCTGCTCGAGCCGGCGCAGGCGGTGTGCGCGTTGCGCCGCCACGTAGGCCCAGGGCAGGGCGGCCAGCAGGCCCGCGAGGACGAGGCAGAAATACAGCGGCTGCGCGCCCGCAATGCCCAGCGCCAGCCCGGCGGCGCCGGCCGCGGCGCTGAGCAGCAGCAGGCGTGCGACGGTCCAGTGCAGGCCGGCCTGGCCGAGCAGGTTGTGCAGGGTCGACGTCACGACGACGCCGCTCAGGATGCGGGCCACGAACGACAGCTCCGACAGGCGGCCCCGCTTCAGCAGGGGGCGGCGGGCCGGGCCGGCGTTCGTGTGCGCGAGCTGGTCGAGGCGCCGCTGCAGCCGCATCGCCTCCGGACCGCGGCGCGCGCGGTACAGCAGCCACGCGCCCTCGACGAACAGGATCACGGACACGAACACCAGCAGCAGGACCACGAACAGGGCATGGCCGGACGGGTTCTCTGACATGACGCTCTCCTCAGGCAAGGCGGCGGGACGGATCGAACATGTGGTCGGGCAGGTGGATGCCGAATGCGCGCAGCCGCTCCGCGAAGCGGGGACGCACGCCCGTCGCCTGGAAATGGCCGATGATGCGGCCATCGCCGTCGACGCCGGTCTGGTGGTAGGCGAAGATTTCCTGCATCGTGATCACGTCGCCTTCCATGCCCGTGATCTCCTGGATGCTCGTCACCTTGCGCCGGCCGTCCGTCAGGCGCAGCGCCTGGATGACGACCGTGATGGCGGACGCGACCTGCTGGCGCGCCGCCTTGTGCGGCAGGTTCAGGTTGGCCATGCCGATCATGTTCTCCAGCCGCGACAGCGCGTCGCGCGGCGTGTTCGCGTGGATCGTCGTCAGCGAGCCTTCGTGGCCCGTGTTCATGGCCTGCAGCATGTCGACCGCCTCGGCGCCGCGCACCTCGCCGATGATGATGCGGTCCGGCCGCATCCGCAGGGCGTTCTTGACGAGGGCGCGCGCCGTGACCTCGCCCCTGCCTTCGATGTTCGGCGGCCGCGTTTCCAGGCGCACGACGTGCGGCTGCTGCAGCTGCAGCTCGGCCGCGTCCTCGATCGTCACGAGGCGCTCGGTCTCGGGGATGTAGCCGGACAGGATGTTCAGCAAGGTCGTCTTGCCGGCGCCCGTGCCGCCCGAGATCATCATGTTGACCTTCGCCCGGCTCAGGCCCTCGAGCATGGCGGCCATGTCCGGCGTGAGGCTGCGCATCTCGTCCACCAGGTTCGTCATCTTGAGCGGGATGTGCGCGAAACGGCGGATCGACATCATCGGGCCGTCCAGCGCGACGGGCGGGATCACCGCGTTCACGCGCGAGCCGTCGGGCAGGCGCGCGTCGACCATCGGGCTCGATTCGTCGATGCGGCGGCCGACGAGCGACACGATCTTGTCGATGATGCGCATCAGGTGGCGGTCGTCCGTGAACGTGACGTCGGACAGTTCCAGCTTGCCGTGGCGTTCGACGTAGACTTTGTCCCACGCGTTGACGAGGATGTCGGAGACGGCCGGATCGGCCATCAGCAGTTCGAGCGGGCCGAAGCCCAGCATCTCGTGCTGGATGTCGCGCACGAGCATGCGCCGTTCGAGGCCGCTGATGGGCGTGTCCTCGTCCAGCAGCATGCCGTCGATCGCGGTGGCGATCTCCTGGCGCAGACGGTCGGCCGGCAGGCTCTCCAGCACCGTGAGGTCGAACCGGTCGAGCAGCTTCAGGTGCATCTGTTCCTTCAGCTGCTTGTAGGCGTCGCGCAGGATCGCCTGCTGGACGCCGGCCTTGCCGGCATCCGCGGCGACGGGCATGCTGAGTTTATCGCGCAGGGACATGGCATCCTCCGTGGGTGGGTCAGGCGCGGCGGAACAGGCGGTCGAACAGGCTTGCAGGCGGCTCGGCCGCCGCCGCCATCGCGCCGCCCAGTTCCGACAGGCCGCGGATCACGCCGTGCTTGCGCTCCACCTGCACGAGCGGCACGCCGTGGTTGATGGCCGTGCTCACCTGGCGCCAGCCGTTCGCGATCATGTGGATCTCGTGCGCGCCCAGGGTGCGCCGGATCTTGTCGAGCGTGATGTCGTCGCGCTTGTCGTAGCGGTTCAGCAGCAGCTCGATCTTGTCCTTCGGGTAGTCGAGCGAGCGGAACACGGACAGCAGCTTGTCGGCATTGCGCAGGTGCGGCACGCTCGCCTGCAGCACGAGGAAGATCGACGCAGCCTGGTCCAGCGCCGTCATCAGCATGGCGTCCACCACGCGCGGCAGGTCGAGCAGCACGAAATCGTACTGCGTGACGGCCAGCTTGAGGATGGCGTCGATGTGCTCGGGGCGGATGTCCGCGGCCTGGCCGGGTTCTTCCGGCGCCGCGAGGATGCTGTACGCGGGCGTGACCTTGATGGTGGTGGCCTGCAGCAGCGGCGCGTCGAGGCGGTTGATGTCGCGCGTCAGGTCCGTGATCGTGCTTGCCGCGCGGGTGTCCTGCAGGAAGCTGAGCGCGTCGCCGAACTGCAGGTTCAGGTCGATCAGCAGCACCTTGTGCGACTGCGCCAGCTGGTAGCCGAAGTTCGTGGCGAGGAACGTCGTGCCGCTGCCGCCGCTCGTGCCGATGAAGGCGTGGATCTTGCCCTGGCTTGCCGTGCGCACGGCCGACAGCTTCACGGCCGCGCGTTCGACGGCCGCCAGCAGCTCGCCGGGGTGTACGGACGGCAGCACCTCGCGCACGCCGGCCCGCATGGCGTCGATCAGGAAGCCGGGCGCGCGCGCGGTGGCGAGCAGCAGCACCGCCACGCCGGGGCATTGCATGGTCGTGCGCTCGATCTGGGTGAAGTCGAGCGCCTTGTCGTCGCGGCCGTCCAGCAGCAGCACGTCCGGCGCCAGCGCCTTGGCGAGCGTGCGCAGTTCGGCCGCGTTGCCGGCCGTGCTCATGACGTCATGGCCCGTCACGGCCAGGATCGAGGCCGCCAGCTTGAGGAAGGCCTTGTCCTCGGAAACGATTACGATCTTCATGGTGTCCTCTCGATGGGCTAGCAGATCAGGGGGTTGTAGGTCATCATCTCGCGCGGGAGATAGGTCGAGAAACCGGGCAGCATGACCAGGGGCGTGGCCAGCAGGCTCGGAATCGGCGCGATCCAGCGGAATTGCAGGCCCGTGATCGCGACGGTGACGGATTCGCAGTTGGTCGCATCGCAGTTGGCCGGTTGCCAGACGACGTCGATGTCGGAGACCTGCGGCATCAGGCCCTGCATCGTCGCCAGGATCCGGGCCTTGTTGGTCGGATCCGCGCACACGACGGCGTACCGTGCGCCGGCCCGGGCGGTCTCGTTGGCGACGTTCCACGTGTACAGCAGGCGCGCAAAGTCGAGGATGCCCAGCAGGAAGCCGAGGAGCAGGAGGAAGGCGAGGGCGAATTCGACGCTGGTCGAGCCCCTTTGTCTGGTGTTCATGACGGGCTCCGCATCGTGGCCTGGATCGTGCCGAAGACTATGTTGTTGAGACGCATGCCGAAGACGCTGCCGGCCATCGGCACGAACGTGAATCCGGTGACACTGACGGTGACGGTGTTCATCACGGGGTAGCTGCCCGTCGTGCTCCAGACGGGATCGGGCACGTTGGACAGCGTCAGTCCCGCGAAGCGCGGCGAGCCGGTGCCGTTCGGGTTTCCGTAGACGATGATGTTCCTGGCGTTGACGATGCCCGTGCCCTGGGCCCGCACCGACAGGTAGCGCGCCGACTGCCGTACGGCTTTCGTGATCGTGTCGTACTGGTAGTAGGCGCGGCCGAATTCCGTCGTCAGGAACAGCAGCATGACGAGCATCGGCAGGATCAGGGCAAACTCGACGAGCGCAACGCCTTTCTGGTTCTTCATGGCGAACTCCTTATCGTACGAGGACGGGAACGAGCGGCCCCGCGAGGCCGCCCGGGAGGCCGTTGGCCGTGCAGGGGCTGGAGGCATCCGACGCGTTGCCCAGGAATTCCAGCTGCACGTCGTCGAACGGCGACGGAATCGGCTGCAGCAGGAGCATGCAGGCGAAGTCGATCACGTTGTAGCCGCCGTCGACGACCGGCACGACGACGAGGCGCCGGTTGGTGCCGTATTTCTTGAGGTCGCCGTTCGCGCCGCCCGTGGCCACCGACGCGAACTGGTTGAGTTTCAGCTTGGTCGCGGCCTCGCAGGCGCCGACCGATGCGGCGCAGTTGGCGAACGCCTGGCGCTTGTTGACGAAGTCGCCGTAGGCATTGCTTCCCGGCGACCACGTGCCGGCCTGGGTGTACACGAAGCCGGTGAAATCGGGGCTCGCGGCGGCCGGTCCGCTGTTGTTCTTGTAGAGACCGAAGCGCGCATTCCACGTGTCGGCGATCGTGCCCTGCACGCCGGGCGTGCCCAGCTTGCTGCCCACTTTGGTGCCGCAATAGCCTTTCAGTTCGGCTTCCGTTTCGGAGGCGCTGGAGCTGCCGTCCAGGTTCGCCCAGCCGATTTGCCCGGCCGACGCGGTCGTCTTGCTCAGCAGCGTGACCCATTCGCCCTTGACGAATCCAAAATTGGGCTTGGCGCCGCCCGCTTTCGGTTTCAGCGCGAGGGGCATGGGGCAGGTCGACTGCGCCGGCGTGGTCGTCGCTTCCGCCAGCGCGGCGACGTCCATCTTCGCGGCGAACGCCGAGGAGCCGACCAGCAGGCCGGCCATGTGGACGAGGTTCGTCGCCGTGTCGCGCTGGACGTGGTTGCAACGCACGTAGCGCGCCGTCGCACTGGTGGCGCCCACGTTGTGGTTCTGGTCGCGGAACGTGATGTCGGCCGCCGTCACCTGACCCTTGCCGCTCCAGGTGGCGGACTGCAGGTCGACCCGGTTGACGTTGCCGGCCGCGATGCCGGCGTTCGTGGCCCGTGCCAGCGCATCGGGCTGGCCGTTCAATTCCTGCGCGGCGGCGAGGGCGCACGCGTCCATGGATGTTTGCAGTTCCGAGCGGACGATGAAGAGGTGGCCGAGATCGACCGCCAGTCCCAGGAAGCCGAGCAGCAGGAACAGCAGGAGCGCGACGGTGACGATGACCGCGCCCGCTTCGTTTCTCCTCTGTTTGATCAGGGACCGCATGATCGTCCTTTCGTGCTCGTGACAAGTGCTGGCGGAGAGCCGGGTGGCGCCGGACTGCGGCGCCACCCGCGGCGCTCTGGTTCAGCTGCAGGTGCCGCTCAGGCACGTACCCACCTTGGTTGCCAATGCCGAGAAAGCGCTGGTGCCGGCGATCTTGGAGAGGCCGACGGCCAGCGCGATCGACACCAGGGCGATGATGAGTCCGTATTCGACGACTTGCGAACCTTCTTCTTCGCGTGCAAAGTCGGCGGCCAGGGTTTTCACGGTGTGCAGGATGTCCATGTTGAAGTCCTTTCAATGACTGGTGAGTGGAAAATCATGGGTCGACCGATGTCGGACCCGTGCTGCCTCTGCTACTGCTTCATATCGGAGCCGACGGCGCTCCGCATTCTTACGAACAGGTGCCGCCCAGGCACGAGGAGATCTTCGTCGCCAGTGCCGAGAACGGATCGCTGCCGGCGATCTTGGCGAGCCCGACCGCCAGGGCAATCGAAACGAGGGCGATGATGAGTCCGTACTCGACGACCTGCGAACCGTCTTCCTCGCGTACGAAGCCGACGGCCAGGGTGGTCATGGTCTTGACGATGTCCATGTTTAGAGTCCTTTCAAGCTGATGGTGAGTGAAAATAGTGGACCGACTTACCGGACCGGTCCGGCCTCTGCTGCTTCAACGGCCGCCGGAACCGCCGTTGCCTCCGCCAATTGCGCCGCCGATGTTGACTACGTTCACGACGGGCGGCGGTTCCTTGAACGAATCCTGGTAGCGCTTGATCGCTTCCTTCGCGGCGCGGCCGTCTATGCCCTTGACCTCGTCGGGGCGGCTGCCCGCGGCGGGATCGATCGTCATCGCCAGCCTGGCCTCGCGGACGGCCGCGCCCAGCTGCATGTCGTAGTGCGGGGTCGGGGTCTCCGCGCAACCGGCGGCCAGCAGCGCCAGCGCGCATGCGGTGATGGTCTTCATTTCTCGCTCCTTTCGAGGCTGCCGTTGAGATACACGTCGGCCCGTGTCGGCGGCACGTGGTTGTCGGTGGGCAGGCGCGGCGTGGCGGCCAGCGGCTTGACGAGGCGGGGCGTGACGACGAACATCAGCTCCGTCTGGTCCTTCTGGAATTCGCTGCTGCGGAACAGCGCGCCGAGCACGGGGATCTCGCCCAGGCCGGGGAAGCGCTTGACCGTCTCCGTCGTGTTGTTCTTGATGAGCCCCGCGATCACGAAGCTCTGGCCGTCGTTCAGCTGCACCGTCGTGTCGGCGCGCCGCACGGTGAACGAGGGCAGCACCGAGGTGACGCCGTTGACCGACACGAACGGGTTGCCCGCCTGCGCCAGGTCGGACACCTCGGACACCATCTTGAGGTTGACGCGCGAGCCGCCCAGCACCGTCGGCGTGAACTTGATGCCGATGCCGAATTCCTTTTCTTCCAGCGTGATCGTCGTGAAGCCGCCGGCGCCCGGATCGCGCGCGACCGGGATGAAGATCTTGCCGCCCGAGAGGAAGCTGGCCTGCTGGCCGCTGACGGCCATGATGTTCGGTTCCGCGAGCACGCGCACGAGGCCGTCGTCTTTCTGGCCGTCGACCTGCAGCGTCGTGCGGCCGAGCCGCATCGCCTGGGCGAAGCCGCCGCCTTCGCTGAGGAAGTTCGACAGCAGCGAGAAGGTGTCCGTGCCGCCGTTGCGGCTGCGGGCGAGGCCGACGCTGGAACCCAGTTTGTCGAGCAGCGTCTTGCTGACTTCCGCGATCTTCACCTCGAGCATGACCTGCTGGGCACCCGCGACATGCAGCAGGTTCACGACCTTCTTGCCGTCGCCGTAGGACGCGGCCAGCGACAGCACCTGGTCGAGGACCACGGGGTCGCTGACTTCGCCCGTCAGCACGAGGCTGTTTTCGGCGGCCTTGACGCGGATGCCCCGTTCGTCCGGCACCAGGTCGGCCAGCAGCGACTGCAGCGCTTCCGGATCGACGGTCACGACGATGTCCTTCAGGTGGCAGCGGCCGTCGGCGTCCTGCAGGATCACGTTCATGGCGCCCGTCTTGCGGCCGAGGACGAACAGCTCCGTGGGGGCCAGCAGCGTGATGCGCACTTCCGACACACCATCCTGTTCCGGCGCCGGGGCGGGCATGGGGGCCAGCGGCATGCCCGGCAGGGCAGGCGCGGCGGCCGGCTGCGCCACGGCGGCACGCTGGCCGGGCTGGGCGCCGCCGACGGCCATGCGGATGACGGCATAGGGCAGCATCACGACGGTCGACTTGCCGAGCGTGACGTACGACGGCTTTTCGACCTGCGTCGCGGTGCACTGGCGCAGCGCGGCGGCGTCGTGCCGGGCGGTCGCTGCCGAAGTCGCTGCGGCGGCGTTGGCGCAGCACAGTGCGGCGGCCGCGAGGGTGGTGAGGACGGTATGGCGCACGATTGACTCCTGTCCGGTTGGCGTGGGTGCTAGTTGAAGCAGCTCTGCCTGGTCGAACCGTCCGGCATCTCGATGACTTCGATGCAGTGGCGGGGCGCGGCGGGGCGCGGCCGGGGCGGCGTCACGCGGACCGGCGCCGCGGTCTTGAAGACCTTCGGTTCGCCCAGCAGTTCGGTGCGGGTGATGCCGGCGGTGCTGACGGTCGCTTCGTCCGACTGGTTGCGCAGGGCGAGCGACAGGGTGCCGATGCTGCGGGCCAGGTCGAGTTTTTCCGAGTCGGCCAGAGAGAGCTCGAGCGTGACGGCGTTGACGACCTTCGGCTTGGTGTCGTCGCGGCCGGCTTCCTGCGCCACGGCCAGCACGAGCACATGTTCGAGCACCGTCTTGCTGATCGGTTTCGTCTCGCCCTTGCCCTCGTCGCGCTGGGCGTGGACGAGGATGTCGACGTAGTTGCCGGGGAGGGCGAAGCCGGCCACGCCGACGACGTCGTTGACGCGCACCGTCATCGCCCGCTTGCCCTCGGCGATGACGGCGGACAGGCCGCCCATCGTGCCGACCGGGGCCAGCTTGCCGTCGATGACGGCCTCGCCGCGGACGACGTCCTGCTTGACGACGCGGCTCTTCAGCGCGGCGGGATCGGCGACCGCGCCGGTCGGCAGCGCGGTGGCGGGCCAGTCGATCGTCGTCAGCATTTCCGGTTCGAGCCGGCTGCCGGCGGGGATGTCGACGGTGGCGACGACGACCTTGTTGGCCGCGACCTTGTTGTGCTGGCCGACCCAGTTGTTGGCGTAAATGGCGGCCACGAGGCCGAGGACGGCCGCAACCAGCAGCAGGGCGAATGCCTTGACGTTTTTCATGATGTCACCGGAGTTGTCAGAGGAAACCGAAGTGCGCGGCGACCGTCGTCGTGATGGTGCCCAGCGCGATGGGAACGGCGTACGGCAGCCTGCCGACGGAACCCGGGTCCGTCGTCGCGATGCGGACGGGCAGGCCGGCCGTGACCGCGATGCCGCCCAGGTGCAGGATCCGCATGACGTTGCCCAGCATGACGCGTAGGGTGCCGTGGCGGAGGGCGTACAGGATGGCGCACACGCCGCCGGCGGCGAAGGTGCCGACCAGGGCCAGCGGGACCGCGTGCAGGCCCAGCAGGGAGCCGGCCATCGCCATCAGCTTGACGTCGCCCGCGCCCGTCAGGTGCAGCAGCCACAGCGGGAAGAGCACGGCAAAGCCGACGCCGGCCCCGGCCAGGGACCACAGGAATCCGTGTCCGCCCCAGAACGGCTCGACGGTGCTGTAGGCGAGGCCGAACGCGAGGCCGCCCAGCGTCAGCCGGTTCGGGATCCGCTGGTGCCGGACGTCGGCGACGGCGGCGGCCACGAGCAGGACGAACAGCGCGACGTTGCGCGGGTCCGTGACGAGCATGATGGCAAGTGCGAAAAAGGCGCCGAGTTCATTGTTCATTTTCTTACTCCCTGCTTGACTCAGATCAGTTGAGTGGTTGTTCAGTGTCAATGCTTGGAGAAAAGTCTATCGGCCCGGAAAGATTCAGGCATCAGTCGAGTGTCACGGAATCGCTAGGCAAACCTCCTGTTTATGTACGACAAAACCAGTACAAAACGACCAGGACGATAGTCGGCCCCGCTTGTAACCTCCGCACGGTCGACTATGCTGCAAGGACGGCGTATGCGCGGAGGCGACATCATGGCTGCATTGAAAGAGGAAACAGTCGACGGCTTGCGGGCCGCCTTGCGGGGGCCGCTGCTGCAGCCGGGCGACCCCGACTACGATGGCGCGCGGCAGATCTGGAACGCGATGATCGACCGCCGCCCGGCGCTGATCGCGCGCTGCGCCGGCACGGCCGACGTGTGCACGGCCGTCGCGTTCGCGCGCGACCACGGCCTGCCGCTGGCCGTGCGCGGCGGCGGCCACAACATCGCCGGCAACGCGATCTGCGACGACGGGCTCGTGATCGACCTGGCGGGCATGCGCAGTGTCCACGTCGACCCGGACGCCTGCCTCGCGTACGTCGACGGCGGTGCGCTGCTGGCCGACGTCGACCACGAGACCCAGGCCTGCGGCCTCGCCGTCCCGCTCGGCATCAATTCGACGACGGGCGCGGCGGGCCTGACATTGGGCGGCGGCTTCGGCTGGCTGTCGCGCATGCTGGGGCTCACGGTGGACAGCCTCGTGGGCGCCGAGATCGTCACGGCGGACGCGCGCCGGCGCCACATCGGACCGCGCCAGGAGCCGGATTTGTTCTGGGCGATCCGCGGCGGCGGCGGCAACTTCGGCGTGGTCACGCGCTTCGAATTCGCGCTGCATGCCGTCGGGCCGCTCGTCACGGCCGGGCTGGTCGTGTTCCCGGCGGCGCAGGGGCAAGCGGTGCTGCGCCGCTACCGCGACTACGTGGACACGCTGCCGAACGACGTCTCGATCTGGGCCGTATTACGCAAGGCGCCGCCGCTGCCGTTCCTGCCGCAGGCCGTGCACGGCCAGGACATCGTCGCGCTGGCCGTGTTCTCGACACGCCCGCCGGAGGAAGCGGAGCCGGTGCTGGCGCCCGTGCGGTCGTTCGGCGACGTGCTGGGCGAACACGTGGGCGCCGTCCCGTACGCGGCGTGGCAGAAGACGTTCGACCCGCTGCTGGCGCCGGGCGCGCGCAATTACTGGAAGTCGCACAACTTCACCACGCTGTCCGACGAGGCCGTCGACCTCGTGCTGCGCTATGCCGCCGCCGTGCCGACGCCGCAGTGCGAGATCTTCCTGGGCCTCATCGGCGGCCGCGCGAACGAGCCGGCGGTGGACGCCACCGCGTACCCGCACCGCAATGTGATGTATGCGATGAACGTGCACGGGCGCTGGCTCGACGCCGCCGACGATGCGCGCTGCGTGGCTTGGGCACGGGAGTTCTTCGCGGCCGTGGCGCCGTATGCGGCCGGCAGTGTCTACATCAATTTCCTGACGCAGGACGAGGGCGCGCGCATCCACGAGGCGTACGGCACGAACTGGGACCGGCTCGTGCAGGTGAAGCGGCGCTACGATCCGGACAACCTGTTCCGCTTCAATCACAACATCGCGCCGGCCGGGTGACGGTCACCCCAGCGCCAGCGCGACGGCCGCCTCCGCATGCAGCCCCGTCGTGTCGTACAGCGGCACGGGGCTGTCCTCGGGCCCGACGAGCAGCATGATCTCCGTGCAGCCGAGGATGATCGCTTCCGCGCCGGCCGCGACGAGGCGCCGGATCACGCCGCGGTAGGCCTCGCGCGACGCCGCTTCGACGCGTCCCTGCACGAGCTCCTCGTAGATGATGCGGTGGACCGTGGCGCGATCGTCCGCATCGGGCACGAGCACGTCCAGGCCGTGCTTGTCGGCCAGCCGGCCTTTATAAAAATCCTGTTCCATCGTGAAGGCGGTGCCCAGCAGGCCGATGCGCTTGTAGCCGGCAGCCTTGATGCGCGCGGCCGTCGGGTCGGCGATGTGCAGCAGGGGCAAGTCCACGGCGGCCTCGATCTGCGGCGCCGCCTTGTGCATCGTGTTCGTGCAGATGACGAGGAAGTCGGCGCCGCCGCGCTGCAGCCGCCGTGCCGCCTCGATCATCTGTTCGGCCGCGTCGTCCCACCGGTCTTCGCGCTGCAGGACGGCGATGTCGTCGAAGTCGAACGACCACATGAGGCAGCGCGCGGCGTGCAGGCCGCCGAGACGGTCGCGCACGCCCTCGTTGACGAGGCGATAGTATTCGGCCGAGCTTTTCCAGCTCATCCCGCCCAGCATACCGATGATCTTCTGCGTCATGCGTATCCCCTGTCGATGTCGAGCCGTCCAGTATAACGAGGCTTGTGCGGCCGCGCACAGACGCCGCGGCCGGCGGACTGGATCATGCGCGACGACACGGCCATCCCGGCCGATGGAGGGGACCATGGACTCGATCAACCGCAACCAGCCCGAAACGAATCGCCGCGACCTGAGCGGCAGCGAAGCGATCAAGCGTGTGAAGGACATGACGATTGACGCGAACACCTGCTTCTTCTGCACGGCGGGCAGCACCGGCTCGACGAACGGCGTGCGCCCGATGAGCGTGCGCAAGGCGGACGACGCCGGCAACCTGTGGTTCCTGAGCGCGAACGACAGCCACAAGAACCACGAGCTCGCGGCCAACCCGGCCGTCAAGCTGTACTTCCAGCGCGATGCGCACGCGGGCCTCCTGGAACTGGAAGGCCGCGCCGAGATCCTGGAAGACCGCGCCCGCATCCACGACCTGTGGAATCCGATGCTGAAGACGTGGTTCACGGAAGGGGAGGACGACCCGCGCATCAGCGTCATCAGGTTCACGCCGCAATCCGGTTACTACTGGGACAACAAGCACGGCAACCTCGTCGCGGGCGCCAAGATGACGGTGGGGGCGCTCGTCGGCAAAACGCTCGACGATTCGATCGAAGGGCGGTTGATGTTCTGAGCTTAATAATTCACAACGGTGGGATTTATTGCAATTGAGAATGTTGTTATATTGAAATAATGATAAAATTTGCTTATCTAAATTTCATGTCCAAGCCGCCAACGGTCCGGCGGCTGGATGCCATCCATTCTCATGAGTCCGCACGAACCTGCTCCGCCTCGCATCCGACATTTTTCGCGAAAACATACCGCCAAGAAGAGCGTTCCTGAAGAAGTCTGGCTGCTCGCCTACATAAAGAAAAATCCTTTTCAGTCCGGTGCGGCGTTAGCCACGCTATATGGTGTGTTAGTCATTTTTGCCTACCACTTTCATATCGAGTATTTCCCGAGCTTTGACCTCAAGTCGTTGGCGAGTACGGTATTTGCTGCTGCCTACACGGCATTGTGTACCTTGGTCGTCTTCAGTCTCAGTCTGTTTGCACCGGCCTATGTCATCGGGACCTGGGGATTGGATGAGCACCTCGGACATGAGCAGAAGGATAGCGGTGGGTTGCGAAAGCGGATTTTCGAATGCTTCTTCCTGGCATTCGCTATTTTCCTGACGGTTTGCGGAATATTCTTCATTGTCGTCGACAACGCGATGCCGAGTTGGCTGCTGCTGCCCGCCCTGCCTGTCGTGACGACTGTATGGATTGTCATTGGGCACTTCCTGAAGAAGCCTTTCGGCGCGGGGAAAACGAATGGCGATGCGCCCACGACGCCGGATAAGGGCATCACGGCAGAAGGCGGCGTATCGCTTACGAAGCCTGAACCGGCTCTCGACCAGGACTCAGCGAAACCGGAAAAAACCGGATCGTTGACCTGGTCGCGTGTTTCGTTCATCTTCATGATGACTTGCGTCGCGGCCATGGAGTTGGTTTCGATGGCAATCCTGTTCAACATGCTGCGCGATTCGCCATACGCGGACAATCCTGCGGACATCTCCCTTACCAGTCTCTTCGTCGGCCTCGCATGGAGCGGCATGATACTTCACGTGATTGGCATCTACCTCGTCAGCGCGTGGCGTATTCCGGATCTTAACCCGAAGCATCGCGTATTTTCGTGCCTGACCGCGTTTGCGGCGCCAGTCATCGTCTCCTTTTTCTTGAACAACCCTGTCCTCTTTTTTGCGCTGACGGCCATGACGACGAAATATGGCAATTTCCGCGCAGCTGAAATGACGGTGACAAACACAGCGTGCCAGATCATCGAGAACGCCGGCGAAAAGCTTTGTGTCAAGCAGAGCGATGGCATGAACAAACTCTGCAATGTGCATGTCCTGTCGCGGATTGGTACAGAAAGCTATCTGCTCGTGTCTTATCCAGGCAAAAAAACGGCGGCCGAGAAGCCCGGGCCAGGTGCTGCGTCTTCCGCAAAAAACGCCGGTGGCGCTTCTCAAAAGGAGGAGGACAAAAAAGAAGTCGACGCCAGCAAGTGGGTGCTTGACGTCTATTTACCGTCCAAGGAAATCCTCGGGATGCGGGTGGACACGACCGTGCGACGTTTCCGCAAGAGCGGCATCGTGAATGGGCTCGGCACCGGGGTGTCCGTTTGCGCAGCCCCGCCTGCGGCACCGCCTGCAGCCCCGCCTGCGGCACCGCCTGCAGCGCCGCCGGTGCGTCCTGCGCCGCCACCGGAACCAAAAGAGCGGACCGCGCAGCAGTCGCTCAAGACCGAGTTGTTCGAATTCGATAAGTATGTCTTGAAGCCGGATGGGAACGCGTTATTGCAGAAATTCGCCAAGGATTTGGCCGCGACGGACGCACCGACGATGACGCTCAAGGTGATCGGCCATACCGATTCGATCGGTATGCCGTATTACAACTTGCAGCTGTCGCAAATGCGCGCCTTCACCGTGGCAAATTACCTGCAGTCGTATCTGCAAAAGCCACCGCACGTCATCAAGCAACTGGACATCGATATCAAAGGCGTCGGCCCATTGCAGCCGAAGGTGGCCGACCTGAATTGTCCAGGTCGAGGTGCCGAGAAAAAACGGATCCACTGTCTTGAGCCCAACCGCCGTGTCGAGGTCGCGGCGACCTGGGAAGCTGGCAAGTAAGTCGTGCAGCGTGACAGGCAGCGGCCTTCGCTCAGGCCAATCAGCGGATCACGTCCAGCGCCGCGAATTCCCGCACCGCGAAGTCGACGAACGCGCGCAGGCGCGGCGCCATGTGGCGGCTGCTGGGCATGACGAGGTGCACCGGGGCCGGTTCCGGCTCGTACTCCACGAGCAGGCGGCGCAGCAGGCCGGTCCGCAGGTCCGGTTCGACCTGGTACGACAGCGCCCGCGCGATGCCGAAGCCGTCGCGCGCGGCCGCCAGCATGGCTTCCGTGTCGTTCATGCGCAGGCGCGGGCTGTAGCGCACCACGTGCTCGCGGCCGTCCGCGCGGAAGCGCCATTCGGCCACGCTGCGCACGGCCGTCGACATGATCAATTCGTGGCCCGCGAGGTCGGCCGGGACGAGGGGAATGCCGCGCCGGTCGAGGTAGGCGGGGCTCGCTACCGTCACGCGCCGCACCTCGCCCAGCCGGCGCGCGACGAGGCTCAGGTTGGCCAGCGCGCCGATGCGCAGCGCGGCGTCGATCCCTTCCTCGATCAGGTCGACATTGCGGTCGGACAGCGTCAGGTCGACCTGGATGTCCGGATGCAGCGCGAGGAAGCGCGTGACGACCGGCGCCACGTGGCGCCGGCCGAACACGGTGGGCGCCGTGAGCCGCAGCAGGCCGCGCGGGGTGCCGGCGCCTGGCGGCTGCAGCGCGGCGTCGTAGTCCGCCAGCAGGCGGCGCGCCTGTTCCGCGAGGCGCAGGCCCGTTTCCGTCGGCACGAGGCGGCGCGTGCTGCGTTCGAACAGCCGGGCGCCGGCGCGGTTTTCCAGCGTCCCCAGGATGCGCGTGACGGCCGCGGGCGAGCGGCCCAGCTTGCGCGCGGCGGACGCCATGCTGCCCGCGTCGAGGATGGCGATGAACACGTGCAGCTCGTCGAGTCGGTCCATGATTATTGCGAGAGGTGGAATACTGAATTGCCATTATGCCGGATTCCGGTATGAATGATCCGGCACTACGATGCAGGGACCGACAATCACCAGAGAGACGACCATGACCCGCATCCTCCACGGCACTCGCCTGTCCGGCCACGCGCACCGCGCCCGGCTGTTCCTGCACCTGCTCGACCTGACCTACGAATTCGCCGACAGCCCGGCCGACGTGCGCAACTCCGCCGCGTTCCGCGCCATGAATCCGCTGGGCCAGATCCCGGTGCTGCAGGATGGCGACGTGGTGCTGGCCGACAGCAACGCCATCCTCGTCTACCTCGCGAAGCGTTACGCGCCGGGCAGCGCCTGGCTGCCGGAAGACCCCGTCGGCGCGGCCCGCGTACAGCGCTGGTTGTCGCAGGCGGCGGGCGAGATCATGTTCGGCCCGGCCGCCGCGCGCGTGTCCGCCCGGTTCTACGACACCGGCGTGCCGGCCCCGCTGTCGCAGGCGCTGGCCGCCCGCGTGCTGGGCCTGATGGAAGGCGAGCTGGCCGCGCGCGACTGGCTCGCCGGCGCCGCGCCCACGATCGCGGACGTCGCGTGCTACAGCTATGTCGCGCACGCGCCGGAAGGCGGCATCGCGCTCGATCCGTATGCGCGGGTGCGCGCCTGGATCGCCCGCGTGGAAGCGCTGCCGGGCTTCGTCGCGATGCCGGGGGAGTGAGGCGATCATGGATGGCGACCGTATCCCGCTGCCGTTCCACAAAGGCGAGTTGAGCGCGCAGGCGCTGGCCGGCGTCGACCCGTTCAACGCGCCGATCCGCAACCGCATGCCGGACCAGCACCGGACCTTCTTCCCGCTGCTGCCGTTCGTGGCCCTGGCCGTCGCGGACGACGAAGGCTGGCCGCTCGCGACCCTCGTGCAGGGGCCGCCCGGATTCGCCAGCTCGCCCGACCCGGCGCGCCTCGACGTGGCCGCGCTGCCGTCGCCCGACGATCCCGTGCGGGCGCGGCTGGCGGCCGGTGCACGGGTCGGCATGCTCGGCATCGACCTGGGCACGCGCCGGCGCAACCGGTTGAACGGCGTCGTCGCGGCACTGGGCGCGGCCGGATTCGCGGTCGACGTCGCGCAGTCGTTCGGGAACTGCCCGCGCTACATCCACGTGCGCGCGCTACAGCCGGCCGAGCGCACGGCCGGCCCGGTGACGGCATTCGATGCCGACCTGCCGGCACGGGCGCGCGCGATGCTGGCGCAGACGCCCACGCTGTTCGTGGCCAGCGCCAGCGGTGCCGATGCGCAGGACGGTGCCGCGGGCCTGGACATGTCGCACCGCGGCGGCCCGGCCGGCTTCGCGCGGCTGGAGGGCGACGTGCTGGTCGTGCCGGATTACGCGGGCAACCGGTACTTCAACACGCTCGGCAATTTTCTGGTGGAGCCGCGCGCGGCGATCGTGGTGGCCGATTTCGCGACCGGCGACGTGCTGCAGCTGCAGGGCGTCGTCGAGGTGGACTGGGAAGCGGCGGCGCCGGAGCGCGTACCGCCGGTGGAACGGACGTGGCGGTTCCGGATTGTGCGGGGGTGGTTGCGGGAAGGGGTATTTGGACTCGCCGACAATCCATGACTCGTCGTTCCCGCGTAGGCGGGAACCCATACTGAACGTCAGAAGCCCGGTATCAATCCGCTCGCGAAATATCCGACTTACTGGTTTTTGTTGCTCGGCATGGGTTCCCGCTTTCGCGGGAACGACGGGTTAGAGCACAATCTTCCACAACTGCGTCGGCAACGCCGCCGGCGCCTCCGGCTTGAAGAACGCGGAATCCTGGATGTGCGACGTGGTCACGTAGATCGTCCCGTCCGGCCCCTGGCTGAACGTATCCGGCCAGCGCAGCCGCTCGTCCTGCACGACGATGCGCGCCTGCGCCGACGGGCCTTCGGACAGGTCGCGCACCTTGATCGCATCGTCCTGCACGGACGTCAGGTACATGAGCTCCGTGCCGCGCGCGATGAGGAGGCCGTCGTTGACCCCGTTCTTCCCGTACGATTCGACCTGTCCGCCGATGTCCTCGCCCAGCAAGCCGGCGCCGGTGAGGGCGGCAGTCGGGATGCGATACAACTCGTCGCCCTTGATCGCCTGCCAGTACAGGTACTTGCCGTCGCCGGACAGCTCGATGCCGTCCGCCGAGAATTCCACGCCGCGGCCATCCGGGCGGCGCAGGACCTTGCCGTCAGCCGTCACGTTCAAGCCTTTTTTCATCTGCGTGGACGGGTGGCCGTCCAGCACGCGCACCGTCTTGCCGGACGCGATGTCGACGACGAGCAGCGCGCCCCGCACGCCGGAATCGGTGATGTACGCGACCTTGCCGTCGTTCGAGAAGCGCACGTCGTTCAGGTAGGAGCCTTGCGGCGCGGCGTCCTCGTCGAACGCGATCGTCTGCGTCACCTTGTCGGTCGCGAGGTCGATGCGCACGAGCTTCGCGCCGCCGGCCACCAGGTGCGCCTGCGCCGGCGCGGCCGGATCGAGCACCCACAGGCTGCCGCGCCGGTCGGCGACGACGCTCTGCACGCACACCCAGTGGTCGTGCGGCGTCACCTCGTCCTTCTTCGCGTTGCGCCAGCCGTTCCACGCTTCGTCCGGATACGGCCGCACCCCGCCATCCTTCAATTCGGCGACGGACACCTCGGTGTCCTCGGTCCAGCGGGGGAAGTTGACGAAGATGCGGCCGTCCTCGGCGACGGTCACACCCGTCACCTGGTGGCCGAAATCGGCGACGAGTTCGATGCTGCTCATGGGGTTCCTTTCGTTGGATGGATTCAGGCGGCGCGCCGCTTCACGGCCAGGTCGTTGGCGGCAGTCTCCTGCGCGAGGCGCCGTTCCAGCATCGCGAGCACGGCCGCTTCTTCGGGCTGCAGGTCCTTCAGGTCTTCGACGAGGCTTTCCTCGGCGCGGGCGCGCAGGCCTTCGAGCATGGTGCCGTCCAGGTAGGCGTCCAGCACGGCCGGGTGCACGTAGCACTTGCGGCAGACGGACGGCGTATTGCCCAGCCGTTCCGCGACGGATTCGATGGCGCGCACGACGTTCTTCTTCGCCTGCGTGTCGGAATCGACGGCTTCGAATTCCTGCAGCGCCATCGCGGCGAGGACGGTCCCGGACCACGTGCGGAAATCCTTCGCCGTGTAATCCTCGCCGGTGATCGTACGCAGGTAGTCGTTCACGTCGCTCGATCCCACCGTGTGCGTTTCGCCGTCTTCGTCGAGGTACTGGAACAGGTCCTGGCCCGGCAGGTCGCGCGTGCGCTGGATGATGCGGGCGAGGCGCCGGTCGTGCACCTTGACGTCGTGATACACACCGCTCTTGCCGCGGAAGCGGAACTCGACTTCGCTGCCGTCGATCCTGACGTGGCGGTTGCGCAGCGTGGTCAGGCCGTACGACTTGTTCTCGCGGGCGTATTCGTCGTTACCGATGCGCATCATCGTCGCTTCCAGCAGGTAGACGATCGTCGCGAGGACTTTTTCGCGCGGCAGGCCGGGGAGGGCCAGCGTGCGGTCGACTTCCTTGCGGATCTGCGGCAGCGCCTTGCCGAACTTGATCATCCGTTCGTACTTGACCTCGTCGCGCACCTCGCGCCATTTCGGGTGGTAGCGGTACTGCTTGCGCCCGCGCGCGTCGCGGCCCGTCGCCTGCAGGTGGCCGTTGGCCTGGGGGCAGATCCACACGTCCGTCCACGCGGGCGGGATCGCCAGCGACTTGATGCGCTTGAGGGTGGGCTCGTCCTCGACCGGTTCGCCCTTCGCGTCGAGGTAGCGAAAGCCGTCCTTGACCGGCTCGCGCAAGATGCCCGGGCGGTCGTCGTGGACGTAGCGCAGGCCCGCGGCCCTGGCGGCGGCAGGCGGATCGGTGTTCGGCACCGGGTCGGAAGGTATCTGGTCTGCGCTCTTCATCGGGGACTCGCAAGGTGGGCTGGCCCCAGTCTACGCCGGCGCCGGGCGCGCACCGTTCGGGAACTAACGTAGCGCAGGCCCGTTAGAATGGCGCCATGCCGAGCAAAACGCCCATCTTCCCCGGACCGCGCACCGCGCGCGGCCTCGTCCTCGCCGTCCTCCTGTCCAACGCCGACCAGGCGGGCGCCGAGCCGCTGCGCGGCCGCGTGACGCTGGCCGCCATCGTCCGCGCGCTCAAGCGCAAGTACCACTGGCCGATCGAGACGACGAGTTTTCCTTCCAACGCGCCGGACGGCCGCGCCACGTGGGCCACCGTGTACAGCCTGCCGCCCGACGTCATCGCGAAGGCGCTCGACGAGCGGGGGCGCGACTGGCTGAAGAGCAGCCGCGGCTAGCCCTGCTGCTCAGTCTTGCTGCTCAGTTTTGATGCTCAGTTTTTCTGATAACGCGCTTCGAGCAAGTCGATCTGGCGCAGCAGCCTGCGCGCCGTCTCGTCCGAGATGTCCGTGCGGCGCGCGAGGCGCAGCACCGTGTCGCGCTCCGCGTTCAGCGCGAGCAGCCGGTAGCTGCGCTCCGTGCGCTTGAGCGCCTGCGAGTCGCCATTGCCGCCCACGGCGTCGGTCGCGTTCAGGCGGTGCCGGTACAGCCGCAGCACGTGGGCCACGGCCCGGCTGCCGTCCTCGCCATCCTCCTTCTCCGCCCGTTCCAGCGCGGCGATGGCCGCCAGCGTGGCCGCGTGGCGCGCGTCGTCCTCGCTGCACTTCGCGTCCGGCTCGGCCGGCATCTCCAGGCCGCGCAGCAGGGCGGGCAGCGCGGCGCTGGCGAGCAGCAGCGACACCACGATCACGCTGCTGGCCAGGAAGATCGCCAGGTGACGCGCGGGGAACGGATCGCCGTTCGGCAGCGCGAGCGGCAGGGTCAGCACGCCGGCCATCGTCAGGGCGCCGCGCACGCCCGCCACCGACGTGGCCAGCATCACGCGCAGTTTCGGCGTGAAGACCTGGCGGCCCAGGCGCTTGCGGTTCAGGATCGTCAGTTGCAGCGAAATCCACACCCACGCGAAGCGCAGCAGCACCAGCCCCAGGCTGAACGCGAGCGCGCGGCCGACGAGCCACCACAGATCGTACGGCGTGCCGCCGGCCGGGTGCAGCGCGCCGCGCACGATGTCCGGCAGTTGTTCGCCCAGCAGCACGAACATGGTGCCGTTCAACGTGAATTGCAGCGCATCCCAGATGACGTCGCGGCGGATGCGCGTGCCCGGCGTCGCCCCGCCCGACAATTCCAGGTAGCTCATCGTGATGCCGGCCGCCACGGCCGCGAGGATGCCCGATGCCTCAAGGCGTTCGGCCACGAGGTAGGCGCCGAATGGCGTCAGGAGGTTGATCAGCACCGGGACGCCATCCTCTTCGCCGAAGCGGCGCTGCAGGATGCCGTGCGCCCGCGTGATGGCGAACGTGATCGCGATGCCGGCCGCGATGCCCGCCAGCGCCACCCACAGAAATGTCAGGCTCGCCCGCGCGAGCGAGAAGTGTCCGGTCACGGCCGCGGCGACGGCGAAGCGGAAGCACACGAGGCCACTCGCATCGTTGAGCAGGCTCTCGCCCTCGACGATGTGCATGAGGCGCGGCGGCATCGGCACGCGCGCCGTGATCGACGAGACGGCGACCGGGTCCGTCGGCGCCACGATGGCCGCCAGCGCGAAGGCCACCGCCAGCGGCATCGCGGGGATCATCCAGTGCAGCAGGTAGCCGGCGCCGACGACGGTGAACAGCACGAGGCCCAGCGCGAGTTCCAGGATCGTCGCCTTGTCGCGGAACAGGCCGATCTTGGGTATGCGCCAGCCGTCGACGAACAGCAGCGGGGGCAGGAAGAGCAGGAAAAAGATGTCCGGCTCCAGCGCGATGCCATGGCGGAAAACGCCCGAGATGACGGCGCCCGCGGCGATCTGGATCAGTGGCAGGGGCAGGGCGATGGGCAGCACGCGCGCCACGTAGCCGCTCGCGATCACGGCGAGCAGCATCGCCAGGATGACTTCGACGGTCTCCATATCATCTCCTTTCACGGTCGATGATAAGGGATGGTGCGGATGAAACACGGTACGGTTGCGCGTGCCTACACGTTCAACCAACCCGCCGTGGCCTGATTATTCATCGGCAGGCGGGAAAGCGTCGGCCCGGCAGCGCGGACAATACAGGTATAAGGTTTGACCGTTGCCCAGTTTAAGCGAGCCGGCACGATACTGCTGGATTGCCCAGATACCCCTGACGCCGTTCTTGAAGGTGACTTCTCCGCTCGCATAGCAGGGCGACCAGTCGAGCATATGAAAGTAATCGTGTTCTGAGACTTCGGCCGCTTTGCCGATGTACTCGCGGATTTCCTGATCGCTGAGCTTGAAACCAGAGCATTGCGCTGCAGGTTCACCTGCCGCTGGAGAGATCGCGCCGCTGTTCCGACTGGTGACTGTGCTGATCGGCGGAAGATGTGTCTTGCGCATTATTGGTTCGGTACCAGAACCATCGTCCATTGCTGCGGACGCGCTTGCCGTCACGGCCAAGAGGAGTGCAGCGACTACCATGATGCGCTTTCGGCTTCCGTCGGGTTCTTGCGGGAGACGACCGGGTGCCGGAAGATTTCACTCATCGGCACGCCGAAAGTCGAGGTGAGCTCGGCGATCAGCCACTGAAGCGACGCGTTTTGCCGTTCATTCACCGTTTCGTAGACTCCCTGCTCGGCCGGGTTCCGGCTTTTGCCGGCTACCACGGCACCAACGATCTCAATCCCGATGCTGTCCTCGTTCGAGGGATAACGCTGAGGCGTGGGCTTCGCCATTTCCATCCGGTGTTCGGTCTTTGGACTGAAGTGTTTCAGCGCATGAAGTCCGCGCGGAAGAATTCGAGCTTGGCTTTCGGGATCGTCTTGCCCTGGGCCGCCAGTTCCATCAGTTTCGGAGAAGCGAGATCAACCGCCTTCGTAATCCGGATCGCATCGAAGACAGCGCGTCCGACTGTGTGGCCACCAGCGGTCGACACGGTGCCGGCAGTCGGCTGGGTGACACCCCAGTCAACGGCCACGATCTCGATCCATCCCTTGTGCCTGTCGTCGTTCGATTCCCCGTTGACGCCATCAATTTGCAAATAGACATCAGCTGCCATGTTTCTCTCCTCGGTTGCCCATCCGTGATTCTCGACCGGAAGGCACGAGTACATTTATGCGAGATCAGTATCCGCAGATGTTGAGAGAAACCGCGTGGCGATAGTTTTGCAGCATCGTAAGATGGGCTCCCCAGTCCATCAACGCGATACGCAGACGCGTTAACGCCGGATGTTCGCCTCGGCGGCCGCAGCCAGGATATCCGCCAGCTGCATCGTATTCACCGGCTTGACGAGGTAGTGGTCGAACCCGGCCGCCATCGACGTGTCGCGGTCCTGCTGGCGGCCGTAGCCCGTCATCGCGATCAGCGTGGCGCCGGCCGCCTGCGGCAGCATGCGCAGGCGCCGCGACAGTTCGTTGCCGTCGAAGTCGGGCAGGCCGATGTCGAGCAGGCAGACTTCGGGCACGAAGGATTTCGCCAGTTCCAGCGCGTCCGTGGCGGAGTACGCGACTTCCACGCGGTGCCCGCCGGAGCGCAGGAACAGCTGCAAGGTGTGGACGGCGTCGACGTTGTCGTCCACGAGCAGGATGCGCAGCGGCACGCCGCCGTCGTGGTGTTCTTCGCCGACGACGGGCGCCGGCGCCAGCACGACGTCCTGCGTGTAGCGGGGCAGGCGTACCGTGAACGTCGAGCCCTTGCCGAGGCCCGCGCTGTAGGCCTTCACTTCGCCGCCGTGCAGTTCGACGAGGCTTTTCACGAGGGCGAGGCCGAGACCGAGGCCGCCCTGCGAGCGGTCCGGCGTGCGCTCGGCCTGGGTGAACAGGTCGAACACGCGTTCGACGAGGGCGGGCTCCATGCCGATGCCGTCGTCGGCCACGGTCAGCACGTAGTCGTTGCCGTCCGCGTCCACGCGCAGGTGGATGGTGCCGCCTTCCGGCGTGTACTTGGTCGCGTTGTTGAGCAGGTTCGCGCATACCTGCACGAGCCGCTTGTGGTCGCCCTTGACGTACGCGGGCGCGGGCGGCAGCTCGATCACGACGCGGTGGCGCCGCGCCGCGATCAGCGGGCGGATCTGTTCGGCCGCGTCGTCGACGACGCGCTTGAAGTCCAGCACCTGCGTCGCCAGCGACACGAGGCCGCGCGTCACGCGCGACACGTCGAGCAGGTCGTCGACGAGGCTCGTCATGTGGTCGACCTGGCGCACGATGATGGAACAGGTCTGGGTGATCTGGGCATTATCGGAATGCAGCAGCTTGAGCAGGTGCGCGCCCGTGCTGATCGGCGCCAGCGGGTTGCGCAGCTCGTGCGCGAGCATCGCGAGGAATTCGTCCTTGCGCTGGTCGGCGGCGCGCAGTTCGCGCTCGGCCAGCGAGCGGGCCGTCTCTTTCTTCTGCAGCGCGGCCGCCATGCGGTCCAGCGCCTGGGCCAGGTTGCCGATCTCTTCGTGGCCGTAGGCGATGCCGGAGCGGGCTTCCAGGTCGCCGGCGGCGATGCGCTCGGCGGTGCCCATCAGCTTGCGCACGCGCTGGACGATCAGTACGTCGCCCACGAGCCACGCGGCCAGCATGGCGAGCAGCGTGGTCGCCGCGAGGCCCAGCAGGGACATGATCTGGTCGTGGCGCGCGGCCGACAGGATCGTCTCGGTGGGGATGCCGATCGTGACCGTGTAGTCGGTCAGCGCGGGCGCGCCCACGCGCGCGAACGTGTGCAGGCGCTCGATGCCGTCGTCGCCGCGGACCGTCACGGCGCGCTGGCCGGCCGTGTTCAGCGCTTCCTGCATCGCCGGCGACAGCCTGGTGCCGAAGAAGCGCTCCGGATCGGGACGGCGCGAGATGATGGTGCCGCGCGCATCGGCCGTCGCCAGCACGGAGCCGGGCGGCAGGTTGATGTCGTTGATGAAGGTGTCGAGGCCTTCCAGGTCCATCGCCGCGAACACGACGGCCAGGACTTTACCGCCGCGGTCGATGACGGGGTAGGTGAGGTTGATCGTGTGCTTCTTGATGACGCGGCCGAACACGTAGTCGCCGGCAATGAACCTGCGTTCCGAGATGGCGCGGCGGAAGTGGCTGCGGTCGCCCAGGTTGACGGGGTGAAGCAGGGGCACGGCGCTGCAGGTGACGTCGCCGTTGAGCTGGATGAGGCCGAAGTTGACGAAGCCCTCGTTGCGGTCGAGGACGTCGGACAGCAGCGACGTGCATTTCGCGGTGTCGCCCATCAGGTCCGGAACGCTGGCGAGGTCGACGAGGATCTGGCGCGCACCCTCGATCGACTGGGCCTCGTTGGCGGCCGCCATGCCCGTCAGGCGGCGCAGGTTTTCTTCCGATGCCTTGATGGCATGTTCGCGTTCGCGGATCCCGGACAGGATCGTCATCACCGCCAGCGGCGTGATCGCCAGCGCCACCAGCAACATGAGCCGGCTGCGCAGGCTGTTCAGCCGGAAGCGGCTCAAGCCAGATGTCATTTGTCTATCTTCTATCTGCCGCCTTGTGGGCAGCAAACGCATTCCCAAATTCGATGATCCTGCGGATGCCTTCGCGCAAGGTCGCCACGTCGTCCGAAATATAGCCGAGCCGGATGTAGCCGGGCACGCCCAGCGCCTCGCCCGGCATGACCGCCACTCTCTGTTCCTCGAGCAGCGCTTCGGCAAAGCCGACCGTGTCCAGCGTCAGGCTGCGCACGTCTCCCCACAGGTACGGACCGGAGGCCGGCGCGTGCATGACGATCCAGGGGACCTCGGCAAACAGCCGCACCGCCAGGTCGCGCCGGTCACGGTAGTCCGCCATCATCGCGCGCGGCGCGCCGGTCGCGAATGCGACCTCCAGCGCCACTTGCGACAAATGCCCGGCGGCCGCCGTGATCGGGCCTTGCAGCGTCTGCATCGCGTTGACCACTTCGGCGGGCGCCAGCGCGAAGCCGACCCGCCAGCCCATCATGGCGTAGCTCTGCGAGGCCGAAAACAGCGTTACCACGCCGATGTCCCGCCAGTCGCACAAGGCCGCCAGGCTGGTGTGTCCGCCTTCGAAGATCAGGTGTTCGTAGCTTTCGTCGACGATCACCCGGGCCCCGATGCGCTCCACCCATGCTCGAAGGTGTTCCAGTTCCCGGCGAGTGTACACCTTGCCGGTGGGATTGTGCGGGTTATTGATGATGACGATGTCCGGCTTGCCGAGGCCATCCAGCAGTGCCGGCGTGATTTCCTCAGGGAGATCGGCCAGGATAGTCCGCAGGCCCAACAGTTGTGACGTAGCAACGTATGCCGGCCAGTGGGGCTTGAAGATCAGGACGGTGTCGTACGGATCGCTCAACGCATACAGCGCTTCGTACAACCCCTGCTTGGCGCCGTTGGTGACGATGATCTCGTCCGCGCCCGCGTCGATGTCGTTTTCCTTTTTCAGCTTGGCCGCCAGCCGCGTCCGCACGTCCAGTGCGCCGACCACGCTCGTGTACGGCATGATCCGCTCGCGCTCGATCGCCGCCGCCACCGCGTCCAGTACCGGCCGCGGCGCGGGAAAGTGCGAAATGGCGATCGAGAAGTCGATCACGGACTCGCCCTGGCTGCGCAACGTTTCCACGCGGCCGTGCATGGCGGTGGTGGCGAGGGGGCGGGAGGAAGCGATCCGGGCAGAAATTTTCATTTTGTTGTTCTCTTGGGATGGTGTTGTTGAAAAGTCATGACGCACGGTGCAACGGCTGGGTGTTGCCTGATTGTACTAAATCGGCAGAACGATGCCGCACTGGTGGAAAATAGCGCGCGGGAAATGGAGGAGCGGCGGGCGCCGCGCGGCGCGGGATTCTGGTACGGTGATTGCAAAGTGAACCATTGCGGGAGGACGCCATGCAGCAACCCATCGTACGCACCTTCAAGCACGTGACGGCCGCCGAACAGGCGCGCGCCGAACTGCTGGCCGCGGGCATTGCGGCCGACGACGTCGCGATCGACGTCCGCATCGACGAGACCGGCCCCGTGCAGGGCAATTTCACCGTCGGCGATTCGCCCGCAGTGACGGGCAAGACGGCCTATTCGCACACGTACGCGCCGGTGGCGCAGGACGACGTGCGCGACTGCCAGGTCACCGTGAACGCCGCCGACGCCGCGCTGGCCGAGCGGGCCGCCGCGATCCTCGACCGGCACGGTGGGCACGATCCCGATCCGGCCCATGCCGCCGCCATTGCTGCCCGCGAGACGCGCCATTGAGTTTGCGCGACAATAAGGCATCGCGGTCCGCGACCGCTTCCAGGAGAGACGAATGAGTGCCATCCACCTCGACAAGCAGGATGCCCTGCTGATCATCGACATGCAGGTCGACTTCCTGCCCGGCGGGGCGCTCGGCGTGGCGGGCGGCCATGAAGTGGTCGCGCCGATCAACCACCTGATCGAGCTGTACCAGGCACAAGGCCTGCCGATCTTCGCGTCGCGCGACTGGCACCCGCAGGACCACTGCTCGTTCGCGGCGCAGGGCGGACCGTGGCCGCCGCATTGCGTGGCCGGCACGCCGGGCGCCGCATTCGCGGCCGAGCTGGCGCTGCCCGACGATGCCATCGTGATTTCGAAAGCCGACACGGCGGCCGTGGACGCCTATTCCGCGTTCGGCGGCACCGACCTCGCGGCGCAGCTGCGCGCGCGCGGTGTGGAGCGCGTGACGGTGGTGGGTCTCGCCACCGATTACTGCGTGCTGAACACCGTCACGGATGCGCTGGAAGAAGGCTTCGATACGCTTCTCGTGCCGGAAGCAATGCGCGCCGTCGACGTGAACCCGGGCGACGGCCGCCGCGCGCTCGACCGCATGGTCGCGCGCGGAGCGGTGCCGGTGCGGCTGGGCGAGATCGGGATGGTCGCACTCTCCGTCGCCTGATTCGGACGCCGGTGCGCGTGGACGGCGTGGTGCGGCTGGGCGTGAGCGACAGCGGCCCGGGCGTGGCGGCCGCCTGATTACGCCGCGCGCAGCAGCACGAGGTGGCCGGCGATGCCGCGGCCGTGATCCTCGCGCAATACCGCGTGCGCCGTCGCGAGGACCTCGAAGCCGGCCGCCTGCGCAGTCCGCCGCACGTAATCGAGCGCATGCGCGAACCGGTTCGACGGCTGGAGCGCGAAACCGCGATCGTCCTCGCCGAGCGCTTCGCACGACAACGCGAACAGGCCGCCCGGACGCAGCGCGCGCCGCACCCGCGCGAACAGCGGCGCGAGGTCGCCGAGGTACACCAGCACGTCGGCCGCGACGGCGAGGTCGCACGAGGCGGGACGCTCCGCCAGCCAGTCGGCGATGTCGGCACAGGCCAGGTCATCGTACAGGTCCAGTTCCGCCGCCTTGTCCAGCATGCGCTGCGACAGGTCGACGCCGGTGACGTGGCGCGCCAGCGGCCGCAGGAAAGTCGCGCACAGTCCCGTGCCGCAGCCGAGGTCCAACGCGGCATCCAGCGGCAGCGCCGCCAGGTGCGGACGGAGCAGGGCGTCCAGCAGCGCCGGCGTGCGGTAGCCGAGGACGTCGACGAGGTGGCGGTCGAACCGGCCCGCATACTGGTCGAACAGGTGTTTCACGTAGTCGGCCGGCGCCGCATCCGGCTGCTCCGCCTCGCCCAGCGCCGCCAGTGAAAACCGGATCTCGTCCGCATCCGCGCCCAGGTCGAGCGCGCGCCGGTACGACGCCACGGCCGCGTCGCGCTGCCCCAGTCCGCGCAGCGTGTTCGCCCGATAGTGCTCGGCCAGCGCGTAGTCGGGCCGCACGGCCAGCGCCCGTTCGTAGCTGTGCAGGGCGGCCGCAAGGTCGCCCGATTTCTTCAGCGCCGCGCCGCGCGCGCACCAGGTGTCGGCCTGCGGGGCCAGCGCGAGCGCGCTGTCGTACGCATCGACGCTGTCCGCGTGGCGGTCCAGCGCCTGCAGTGCGTGGCCCAGTGCGACGAAGGCCTCCGCATACGCGGGCCGCATGGCGAGCGCTTGTTCGGCGCTTGCGACGGCATCCGCATGGCGTCCCAGGTCGTGCAGTGCGATGGCGCGGTGGCACCATGCGTCGGCCAGCGCCGGGGCGATGCCGAGGGCGCGTTCGTAGCTGTCCAGCGCGTCGGCCAGGCGGCCGAGCCGGCGCAGCGTGTTGCCGCGGTTGTCCCAGGCGAGCGCATAGCCCGGATCGAGGCGCAGCGCCGCTTCGTAGTTGGCGAGCGCGGCATCGGTGCGGCCGAGGTCCTGCAGCGCGGCGCCCAGGTTGCAATGGGCGCGCGCCTGCTGCGGGTCGATCCGCAGCGCTTCCTCGATCAGTTCCACGGCACGGCCGGGATGCCCGCGCTGGCGCTCGATCACGCCCAGCAGGTGCAGCGCGTCGAACTGGCGCGGGTCGAGGTCCAGCACGCGCCGGTACAGGGCCTGCGCCTGCTCGAGCCGGCCCTGCTGGTGCAGGCGGACGGCCTGGCCCAGCAGGTTGGACGCGTCTTCCACCGTCACCCGGTCAGCTCCAGGACAGGTCCGCCTTCGACAGCGGCAGCTCGCGCACGCGCTTGCCGGTGGCGGCGAAGATCGCGTTGCAGACGGCCGGCGCCAGCGGCGGGAACACGGGTTCGCCCAGGCCCGTGACGGGGTAGTCCGTCTTGAGGAAGTGCGTCTCGATCTTCGAAGGCGTGTCCGGCATGCGCAGCAGGGCGTAGTCGTGGAAGTTGCTCTGCACGATGCGGCCCTTGTCGATGTCGAGCGCCGGATACATCAGCGTGGACAGGCCGTCGATGACGGAGCCCTGCACCTGGTTCTCGGCGCCGGACAGGTTGACGATCTGCGCGCCGATGTCGGCGACGACGACGACGCGGTCCACGCGCAGCCGGCCTTCCTTCGACACCGTCACCTCCGCCACCTCAGCGACATAGCCGCGGTGGCTGAAGTGGAAGGCGATGCCGGCGCCCTGGCCGCGCGCGAACTTGCGCTGGCCCCAGCCGGATTTTTCCGCGACGGCCTTCAGCACGTTGCGCATGCGGCCCACGTTGTACGGCACGCCGCGTTCTCCCGTGCCGGCCACGAGGTCCTTGTCGCCGAGGAGGTCCAGGCGGAAGGCGAGGGGATCGCGCCCGGCCGCATGGGCCAGTTCGTCGATGAAGCTGTGGAACACCCACGCGAACACGTTGCTGCCCGGCGCGCGCCACGGCCCCATCGGGATGCGGCATTCGAGCGGCGTCTGCTCGATCAGGCAGTTGGCGAGCCAGCGGCCGGGGAATTCGTCGCCAGACAGGTTGCCGCCGCTGCCCGGCTGCAGCACGCTCGCGCTGCCGCCGTCGCTTTCCTTCTTCTCGATGCGGTTGGCGAACGTGACGAAATGGTCGTGCCAGGCGACGACCTTGCCTTGCTCGTCCACGCCGCCGCGCAGGAAGTGGAAGCCGCCGGCGCGGAAATGGTCGTGCTGCAGGTCGTCCTCGCGCATCCACGTCAGCTTGACGGGCGCTTTCACCTTCTGCGCGATCGCGGCCGCCTCGACGATGAAGTCGGACGACAGGCGGCGCCCGAAGCCGCCGCCGCTGCGCGTGATGTGGAGCAGGATCTTGTCTTTCGGGATGTTGAAGGTCGTGGAGACGAGGGCCTGGCCCGCGCCCGGATTCTGCGTCGGCGCCCACAGTTCGAGGGTGCCGTCGGCCGGCTTGAACCATGCCGTGCAGTTCTGCGGTTCCATGCTCGCGTGCGAGATGAATGGGTAGACGTAGTTCGCCTCCACCGTGCGCGCGGCGCCCGCGAGGGCCGCATCGACGTCGCCGTCCTTGCGCATCACGGCGGCACCGGGCTGCCCGCTCGCGGCCTGGGCTGCGGCGAGGAAGCCGGCCCAGCTGTGGCGCGCGCCTTCGCCTTCGTCCCACGTCACTTTCAGGTTCTTGCGGGCGCGGAACGCGTTCCACGTCGAGTCGGCGACGATCGCGACGCCGGGCCGCAGGCCGTTCAGGTTTTCCGTGCCCTCGACGAGGAACGCGGCCTTCACGCCGGGCATGCGCTTGATGGCGTCCAGGTTCGCCTCGACGGGACGGCCGCCCGGCACGGGGCATTTCACGTACGTCGCGTACAACATGCCGGGCAGGTGCGTGTCGATGCCGAACAGCGGCTCGCCGCTGACGACGAGCGCGTTGTCCACGCCGCCCACGCGCGTGCCGAGCAGGCGATAGGTCGCCGGGTCCTTCGGCACGACCTCTTTCGCATCCGGCACAGGCAGCGCGGACGCCGTGCGCACGAGCGCGCCGTAGCCCAGCTTGCGGCCGCTGGCGCCGTGCACGACGGCGCCGTCCGCGGCCCGGCATTCCGCTGCCGGCACGTTCCACGTCTGCGCGGCGGCGCGTACGAGCATCGTGCGCGCGGTGGCGCCGAGGCGGTGGAAGTTGTCGTAGTTGGTCGGCGTCGACGTCGAGCCGCCGGCGCCCTGCGATCCATAGATCGGGTTCAGGTCGCCCTGCACGACGCGGACCGATTTCCAGTCGACCTCGAGTTCTTCGGCCAGCACCATCGGCAGCGACGTCTTGATGCCCTGGCCGATTTCCGGCTGCTTGGAGACGAGCGTCACGCGGCCGTCCGTGCCGATGCGGATGAACGCGTTCGGGACGAAGTCGCCCGCCGCGGGCTCTTGCGCGCCGTTGTCGGCCAGCGCCGCGATGGCGCCGCTCGCCTGCACGCCCAGCAGCAGGGCAACACCTGCCGACTGGCCGAGGAAGCGGCGGCGCGAGGAGGAGGCGGGGCGGCTCATGCTTTCCCCTTGTCGCCGGTCGCGGCAATGTCCGCGGCCCGGTGGATGCCCGCGCGGATGCGGACGTAGGTCGCGCAGCGGCACAGGTTGCCGGCCATCGCGTCGTCGATCTGGGCGTCGGTCGGCTTCGGATGCTGTTTGAGGAGGGCGCACGCCGTCATGATCTGGCCGGCCTGGCAGTAGCCGCACTGCGGCACGTCCAGCTCGGTCCAGGCCTGCTGCAGCGGATGCATCGCGCGGGCATCGAGGCCCTCGATCGTGGTGATGCGGCGCTTGCCGATGCTGCTCACCGGCAATTGGCAGGCGCGGGCAGGCTGGCCGTCCACGTGCACGGTGCAGGCGCCGCAGGCGCCGATGCCGCAACCGTATTTCGTGCCGACGAGGCCGAGGGTATCGCGCAGCGCCCACAGCAGCGGGGTATCCGCTTCGACGTCGACGGCCCGGGCCTTGCCGTTGACGTTCAGTGTGTATTTACTCATGTCCTCGTGGGATGGGTTGGGATTGCCAAAGCTGAACTGTGCAATGCTAAACCAAACTGCCCCGTCAAGACCAAGGGATTTGATCTTTTACGTGGCAATAGTAGAAACCCGGGGGCTATGACATACTGGAGCGGCCCGATGCGCAGCATCGCACGCCCCACTTACATGCGACGACCGATCACTTTTCCGACCAACCTGCGCAGCCGCCTCGCCGGTGCCGTCGGCGTGCTCGTGCTGGGCGCCACCATGCTGGCGGGCCCGCTGGCCGTGGACGTGGCCGAACACGACCTGCGCGCCGTGCTGGGCGCGCAGCAGTATGCGTCGCTGTCCGGGGCGGCCGCCTTCCTCGACGACCTGCTGGAAGCGCGCCTGCGCCAGATGGCCGCGCTGGCCGCGGCCATGCCGCTCGAGGCCCGCCACGATCCGCGCCGCCTGCAGGCCTGGCTCGCGATCCGCACGGCCGACGTGGGCGACGAGTTCGTCAACATCGCCGCCTTTGCCCGTAACGGCGAACTGGTGGCGTCGGGCACTTCCATGCCGACCGCCCAGCCGCTGACGGCCACGGGCCGTCCGTACTTCGAAGAAACGCTATTGCGCGGCCGCGGCATCGTGTCCGATCCGTTCCAGAGCCGCCTGTCGGGCGCGAACATGGTGCTGGTGACGGCGCCCGTGTTCGACGACCACGGCGAGATCGTCTACGTGCTCGCGGGCCGCATCGACCTGCAGCATGCCCGCTTCCTGCGCCAGGTCGACGCCCTGCGGCCGGGCAGCACCGGCTACCTGTTCCTGATGTCGGCCGACGGCACGCTGATCGATTCGCCCGCGAGGGAACGCCAGACGGCGCCGCCCGCCGACCAGCCGGGCCTCGCGCGCGCCCTGCACGGCTTCGAGGGCTGGCTGATCGGCGGCGACCGCGCGGGTCCCGCCATCGTCACCTATAAGCGCCTGGCGACGACCGGCTGGATCCTCGGCGCCCGCTATCCCGAGGAAGAGGCGTTCGCGCCGCTCGCCCGGGTGCGGCGCACGGTGCTGGTCGTGGCGGGCATCCTCGCGCTGGTCGCGGGCCTGCTTGCGTGGTGGCTCGTGCGCCGCGGCCTGCGCCCGCTGGCCGAGTTGCGCCGCAACGTGGCCGCCGTGCGCCACGAGGGCGTCGACAGCGCGGTGCTGGCGCTCGCCCGCGACGACGAGGTCGGCGAACTGGGCCGCGCCTTCCACGACCTCGTGCAGGCGCGCGGGCGCGCGGCCGCCCGCATGCGCGCGATCGCCGACAATGTCCCGGCCGTGATCGCCTACGTCGACCGCGACGAGCGCTTCGAATTCACCAACGCCGGCTTCGACCGCATGATCGGATCCGCGCCGGACGTGTTCATCGGGCGCACGGTGCGCGAAGCGCTGGGCGAAGCCGGCTATGCGCGCCTGGAACCGCTGATCCGTGCCGCGCTGCGCGGCGAGCATGGCCACGTGGAAGACGTGCGCAGCGACGATGCCAGGCGCCACCAGATGATCGACACGATTCCCGACATCGATGCCGACGGCCGCGTCGTCGGCTTCTTCGTGATGGCGATGGACATCAGCGAGCGCAAGGAAGCGGAACTGGCGCAGGCCGCCAGCGAGCAGCGCCTGCGCCTGATCGCCGACAACCTGCCTGTGCTGATCTGCTACATCGACCGCAACCACCGCCTGGGCTTCGGCAATGCGACGTTCCAGGCGTGGCTGGGCCTGGAACCGGTCCGCCTGCCCGGCATGCATTTGCAGGACGTACTGGGCAAGCCGGCCTACGACGCGGCGCGACCGCGCCTGAAGCAGGCGTTCGAAGGCGTCGGCGCCACGTTCGAGATGCCGCTGCAGGCGCAGGGCCGGCACCGCATCCTGGAATGGACGTTCGTGCCGGACGTGCAGGCGCAGGGTCGGGTGAACGTCGCCGTCGCGGGGGTGTATGCGCTTGCGCACGACATGACGCGGGTGAAGGAGGCGGAAAGCCGGCTCGTGCAGATGGCGCGCTTCGACAGCCTGACCGGCATCGCCAACCGCCGGCTGTTCGGCGAACTGCTGGGCCAGGCACTGGAACGCGTGCGCCGCCAGCGGCAGGTGATGGGCCTGGCCTACCTGGACATCGACCATTTCAAGGCCATCAACGACACGTGGGGCCACGGTGTCGGCGACGAGGTGCTGAAGGAATTCGCGCAGCGCCTGGCCGCCTGCGTGCGCGTCACGGACACGCCCGCGCGCCTGGCCGGCGACGAATTCGTCGTCCTGCTGGAAGACGTCAAGGGCGTCGACGAGGCGGAGCGGATCGGCGCCAAGATCGTGGATGCCATCCGGAAGCCCATCGCGACCGGCGCCGGTCCGCTGGACGTCACGGCCAGCGTGGGCGTCGCGCTCGTGCACGGCATGGACGGCCCGCTGCCCACGCAGGACGAGGTGCTGGGCTGGGCCGACACGGCGCTGTATGCCGCCAAGCACGGCGGCCGCAACCGCTGCGTCGTGCGCGTGGCGGAGGAGGCGGCCGGCGTGTCGATGAAGTAGTTACTGCGGCGCGGGCTGCGTGGCCACCAGCGTGCGCTGCACCCAGCCGCCGGAGACGTTCTCGCCGTCGATCCTGACGAAACCGTCGCGCTCTTCGCCGGTGGCGATCGCTTCTTCCGACCGCTTCAACGTCCCCATCACCTTGCTGCCGGAACGCGGTTCCGTGTACACCTTGACGGTCGCGAGGCGCGCATACACGCTGGCGCCGGCCGTCACGGGCACGCCCTCGCGGGTAGACGCCTGCGCATTCACCTTGCTGGCCGCGCTGCTGGTGCGCACGAGGCTCGGCTCGTTGCGGATGCGCGCCACGATGCGGTTGTAGTTGTCGAGCAGGCTGGCCGCGACCATCTTGCCTTCCGGCGTGTTCGTGTAGCCGCCCAGGCGCGAATAATCGCCGCCGCCCCAGCTCCAGCCGGAAATACCGAAGTCCGTCTTGGTCGCGACGCCTTCTTCCGCCGCCACCTGGATGCCGGACCGGACGTCCGCGATCAACAGGCTCGTCTGCGCTTCCTTGAACTTGAGGTTGCCCGCGATGCCGCCCGCGATCCGGCCCAGGCCGCCCAGCAGGCGTCCGCCGTAATCCGAGATCGCGCCGCCGATGCCGCCCGTGTTCGCGGCCGCGAACTGCACGTTCGGCGTCATCACGAAGTCGGCCGCCTGCAGCTGGCCTTTGCCGACGTTGCTGCCGGACAGCGTCTCGCCATTCGCGGCGAGTGCGCGTTCCTGCTGCAGATTGGCCATCGCCGCCCCGCGCTCGACCACCTGGAAGCAGTTCGATTGCTGGATCATGATGCGCAGCAGCGCGACTGGCGAGCCGAGCCCGTAACTCTGCAGCGCGTGGGCGCTCTCACTTTGCGCTTCCGTGACGGCGATGGTGCCGAGCGGGCGGTCGCAGCGCTCGACCTTGGACGTGGTTTCCTGGGCGTGCAGGGAGGTGGCGCCCGCGAGCAGGGCGGCGATGATCGAAATCCGGATTGGCTTCATGATCCTTGTAAATGAACAGTGAGAAGGAAAGCACGCGGAGCGTGCCTTGCACCTTTGTTCATTTTACAAGTCTGTACAGGGTTGCAATCTCGCCAATTTTCACATTTCCCGACTTTTCAGACACCTCGGTCGCGTTTCAAATACCGGTAGGATAGGTTTCCGGCGGTTCCTCCGCATGCCAGCCGCCGCCCTGATCGAGCGGATGCACGGCCGTCGTGTGGTCGATGTGGATCACGGCATCGAACTGGGGCGCCATGCGGGCAGCGAAATAATGGCTGTGGCGCTCCGTGCGCGGCAGGTAGATGACGCCGATGGCCCGTTCCAGCCGCCGTTCCTCCATCGTGGCGCGTACGTCCTGGTCGATTCCATCGCGCAGGGGCAGCAGGAAGCGGGGGATGCCGGTCTCGTGCAGCAACGCCTCATAGCTGCCCGGCATACCCGGCCGGACGCGCTTGTGCTCGGCCGGCGCATCCCATTCCGAGGCGGCCGTGACAAAGCCGTCGTACGTGGAAAACCCGATCAGCCGGGCCTGCCCATCGTATTCCTTGCGCGCCAGTTCGCCGACGTTCCACTCGCCCATTTCTCCCATTTCCGTCGCGCGCGCGTCGCCGATGTGGGAATTGTGTTCCCAGACGACGATCCTGGATGGCTCGCCATCCTTCGACAGATGGTGGGCGAGCGCAGCCAGCGTCTCCGCCATGTGGCTGTCGCGTAAATTCCATGACGACACGCGGCCCCGAAACATGGTCCGATAATATTCCTCGGCATTCTTGACGAGGCGCGCGTTCTGCTCGGCGTAGAAAAACGCTTCCTCGTCGCCGTCCCGGTACATGTAGTCGGCGGCCCGTTGCTGTAGCTGGCGCAACTGCTCGAGGACGCCTTGTTCGCACGACGCGGACAGGTCCAGGCTCGCCGTATAGCCGTAGTGCTGGGTGTCCTCGTGGTAATGGTCGAAGCAGGCGTAACGCTCGCGCGCCTGGCGTGCCGCGTTCGGGTCGACCTGGTCGAGGTAGCGCAGCACTTCCTCCATCGACGTGAACAGGCTGTACAGGTCGAGGCCGTAGAAGCCGACCCGTGGTCCGGCCGTTTTCTCGTTATGGTGCCGCAGCCATTGGACGAACGCGGCGACGTCCGTGTTGCGCCACATCCAGTTCGGAAAGCGCTGGAAGCCGGACAGGGCTTCGTCGGCATTGCGGTCATCGCCGCGGCCGCGCACATAGCGGTTGACGCGGTAGGCGTCCGGCCAGTCCGCCTCGACGGCCACGGCGTGGAAACCCTTGTCCTCGATCAGGCGCTGGGTGATGCGCGCCCGTTCCTCGTAGAACTCGTGGGTGCCGTGCGTCGCTTCGCCCAGCAGCACGAAACGGGCATCGCCCACGAGGTCGAGCAGGGCGTCGTAGTCGCGGTCGCCGCCCGTCAAAGGACGCGCGGCGTTGCGCAGCGCCGAGATGGTGTGCTGCGGGGTCTGCGGCGTCGCCATGACCACCTCAGTGCAGCCAGCGGCTGCTGGTGCGCGGACGCGCGGCATCGCGCGGCACGGCGCCCCGTTCGATGAACGCCTTCATGCGCGCGAGGTCGTCGTCCATCTGCGACTTCGGATCGGACCCGAGCAGGGTCGCGAGACCGTGGCCGACGACGCCCGCCGGCGGCGTGTACGACATGTGCACGGTGACGCGGGTGCCGCCGCGATGCGGCTCGAACTCGATGGAGCCGCTCTGCGGGATGTCGGCGCCCGCTTCGCTGCGCCACGCCAGGCGGTGCGGCCGGGTCTGCTCGGTGAGCACGGCATTCCATTCGAACTCGCTGCCGCCGGGGCCGCGCACGACCCAGTGCGAGCGGCCGCGGCCGAGGTCGCGCACCTCGACGACGTGGGACATGAAGTGCGGGAAGTTCTCGTAATGGGTCCACAGGTCGTAGACGTCTTCAGGCGCGGCGTCGATATGGATCGCCTTGCTGAAGTCGATGGTCTGGTCCATGCCGATGCCGCGGCCGCGCAGCATGCCCAGCAGCGGCTGGTTGGTGGCGCCCCTGGCCAGCAGCGCGGCGCCGGCCAGGCCCAGCATCCATGCCAGCGGCGAACGCCGGCTCAGCGCATACAGGGCCAGCAGGCCGCCGCCGGCCAGGGCGGAATTGCGCGCGGTGGGTGTCCATTCGCCGCCCGGGCCCGCCTGCAGGGTATCGCGCACACGGGTGCGGACGTCATGCGCCATGGCGCGGGCCTTGTCCATGCCGTTGCCGACTGCATGTCCGTCCCCGTCGGCCGCACTGCCCAGCGCATGCCGCGCCTTGTCCATGCCGCCGCCGACGGCGTCGCCTGCCTTGGCCAGTGCGTCCTTCGCCCTGTCGATGCCGGCGTCGAACGCTTCGCTCGCCGCGTGCCCCATGCGCTCCAGCGCCGAGCCCGACCTGGCTCCGGCACCGTCTGCCATGCCGGCCGCGCGGTCGCGCAGCTCGTCGCCGGCGGCGCCGATGCGTTCGCCCGCGCCGCGCCAGACGTTGCCCAGCGCGCTGGACGTGCGCGCGCCCGCATTGCGCACGGCCGCGGCCGATTGCGCGCGCCGCGCCCCGCCGCGGTCCGGGTCGAGCATGTACATCAGCAGCGCGCCGGCAGCGGCACCGCCGATCCACTTCGCGATTTCATAGCCTGTGTCCGTCGTGTTTTTCATGATTGGCTCCTCCGGTTGGTCTGGCCCTGGCCGCCGCCTCGTCATGCCAGGCGGTGGCCAGCAAATCCTGCACTTCCTCGTCGCTGGTCTGTTCGAAGGCGCCGTACCACTGGCCGACGGCGCGGAAGTGGGGCGGGGTCGACAGGCAGACGAGTTCGTCGACGCGTGCCTCGAGCGCGGCCGCCGTGTCGGGCGGCGCGACGGGGATTGCCAGCACCAGCTCGCGCGGACCCAGCCGGCGCGCCACTTCGATGGCGGCCAGCATCGTGGAACCCGTGGCGACGCCGTCGTCGACGAGGATCGCGCTGCGTCCGGCGAGGTCGAGCGGCGGCCGGCCGCCGCGGTAGGCGCGCTCGCGCCGCTGCAGTTCGGCCAGCTCGCGCGCCGTCACCGCTTCCACGTCCTGCGCGGTGACGCCCATCAGGCCGGGCACGCCGGGCTGGAGCACGCGGACGCCGCCGCTGCCCACGGCGCCCATTGCGAATTCCTCGTGGCGTGGCATGCCGAGCTTGCGCACGAGCAGGACGTCGAGCGCGATGCCGAGCCGCTGTGCGACGGCGAACCCGACCGGGACGCCGCCGCGCGGGAGTGCCAGCACGATGGCGTCCGGATGCCGGGTATAGGCGGCGAGCCGCTGCGCCAGCAGCCGGCCCGCTTCGGTGCGATTCTTGAAATGACGGATGTCGGCCATGATGCGCACGCTTTCAGAGTCCTTCCCTGATCTCGAACCGGGCACGGCGTGAGCGCGGTCGCGGGCGGCCCGCAGGCCGTCCGCTCGCGAGCCGCGCCGTGCGGCTCATCGACCCTACTGGATCGTCAGCTGGCGCGCCGTGCCGCCCTGTTTCTTGGGCAGCGAGAGCATCAGGACGCCGTCCTCGAGCCGCGCCTGCGCGCTGGCATCGTCGACTTCGGAGGGCAGCGTGAAGCTGCGCTGGTACTTGCGCGTCGAGCGCTCAGAATACACCACCTGTTCACCCTGGCGCTGTTCGTTTGCCTGCTGGCACTCGCCCTCGATGGTGATGCGCTGGCCGTCGATCGAGACGTGCACGTCCTCCTTCTTGACGCCCGGCAGCTCGGCCTTCACCTCGAAGGTCTTGTCCGTCTCGCTGACGTCCAGGCGCGGCATGCCGACGTCCTCGCCGGCCCAGCGCCCCTGGGCGAGCGGCGCGAAGAAGTCCTGGAACATGTTCTCGACCATGCGTCCGAACTGGTCTTCCATGGCGCCGGGACGGAATGTGGAAAGCGGCGTCGTGCCTCTTCTGATCAGGTTCATGATAGACCTCCCTTTCAAGAATGATGTCCCGCGGCGCGCAGGGCGCCGCAACACCATTTATAGGGCGGTCGAATCGGGTTTGCAAGCGTCGTCTCGTACCGTGCGCGGGGGCCGGGTCGGACCTTTGAGGCAGGACAGCAGGCGAACGAAAGCGGGGAATTCTTGCGCAACCGCCCCGGTCAACGACAGTGTGTGGACCGGGGCGGATGCGGGCGTCAGCCGAGGTTGCGCCGGTGGAAGCGCAAGTGGTCCTCGACGAAGGTGGAGATGAAGTAATAGCCGTGGTCGTAACCGGGGTGGCGGCGCAGTTCGAGCGGCTGGCCGACGGCGCGGCAGGCTTCCTCGAACGCCTCCGGGTACAGCTGTTCGGCCAGGAACTTGTCGCCCAGGCCCTGGTCGATCAGGATCCCCTTGGGGAAGGGCGGGGCGTCGGCGCAGGCCATCAGCTCGGTCGCATCGTAGACGCGCCACGCGTCGCGATCGGTGCCGAGATAGCCGCCGAACGCCTTTTCGCCCCACGGGCAGCGGGACGGCGCGGCGATGGGGGCGAAGGCCGACACGGAGCGGAACAGGTCGGGGTTGCGCAGCGCCAGCATCAGCGCGCCGTGGCCGCCCATGGAGTGGCCGAAGATACCCACGCGCGCCGGATCGGCCGGCAAGGTGGCGAGCACCAGCGCGCGCAGTTCGAGGATGTGGCTGTACATGCGGTAGTGGGTCGACCACGGTTCGCGGGTGGCATCCACATAGAAACCGGCGCCGGCGCCGAAGTCCCAGCTGTCGGTCTCGCCCGGCACGCCGGCGCCGCGCGGGCTCGTGTCGGGCGCGACCAGGATCAGGCCTTCCTGCGCCGCCACGCGCTGGGCGCCGGCCTTGATCATGAAGGTCTCTTCGGTGCACGTCAGGCCGGCGAGGTAGAACAGGACGGGCAGGCGCTTGCCGTGCGCGCCGGGAGGGAGGTACACGGAAAAACGCATCGGCAGGCCGATGGCGGCGGAATCGTATTTATAGAAGCGCTGGACGCCGTCGAAACAAACGTGTTCGCTGAGGAGTTCGGGCATGGCTCGGTCCATCGGATGGTTGGCTGATCGAAAGCGCAAGTATGCCCGGTCCGCAGGCGGGCCGCTACTGCGCTTCAGATCAGCCCGAGCGCCCCCAGCACGGCGCCGGCCGCGAGCAGCCACAGCAGATGGATGCGCGTGCGCCAGATGATCAGGCCGCTGACGATCGCGGCGAGCCACAGGGGCCAGTTCGCCAGGACGGCGGACGCGATCGGGGCAGCTGCGCCGGCACCGGCACTGACACTGGCGCCGGCACTGACACCGGCGCCGGCGGAACTGGCCATGATCCAGGCGGTGGACAGCAGCAGCGCGATCACGATGGGCGCCATGCCCTGCTTGAAGGCCCGGACGGCGCGCAGGTCGCGGTTGCGGTGGCCCCAGCGGGCGGCCGTGTAGGTGATGATGGTGGACGGCGTCATGATGCCGACCATCGTCACGAGCACGCCGAACAGAGCGGCCGCCGTGCTGCCGGCGTTCATGCCGACGTACCACCCCATCAGGGCGACGAACAGGACGTTCGGCCCCGGGGCGGCTTGCGCCAGCGCGATGGACTGGTTGAACTGTTCCTGGGTCAGCCAGTGGTGCTGCTCGACGAGGAAGCGGTGCATCTCGGACGACGTCGAGATGGCCCCGCCGACCGACATCAGCGACATCTGGAGGAAGTGGCCGAGCAAGTCGAGCCAGTCGGCCCAGTCCAGCGTGAGGTGCAGGGGCGCCGTCATGTTGCGAGCCGGCGGTACGTGAGGACGCAGCCCAGGCCGCCGAGGCCGAACAGCACCCAGGGGAGCGGACATTTGAGGAACGCGACGAGGATGAAGCCGGCCGCCGCGATGGCCAGGCACCAGGACAGGGGCATCGGGCTTTTCTTCAGCGCGCTGGCCAGGCGCAGGCCGGCCGCGCCGATCAGGCCGGCACAGACGGCGGCCATGCCGTGCAGTGCGCCGGCGACGACAGGGTTGTCGGCGAAGCGGTCGTGCAGCACGGCCAGCCCGATGACGAGGATCAGGGGCACGGTCAGCAAGCCGGCCAGTGCGGCGAGCGCGCCGGCGACGCCGAAATGGCGGCCGCCGATCATCAGCGACAGGTTGACGACGTTCGGTCCGGGCATGATCTGGGCGACGGCCCAGTCTTCGATGAATTCTTCCTGGGTCAGCCAGCGCTTGCGGTCGACGATTTCACGCTGGACGATGGCCAGCACGCCGCCGAACCCCTGCAGGGCCAGCAAGGTGAAGGAAATGAACAGGTCGGCGAGGGAGCGGGGGCGGTTGGCGCTTGCGGACGGTGCGGACGTGCCGGACGGCGGGGAGCTGGGCGGGGCATTCATGCACCGATTATCGCGCCGCGCCCGGCATCCTGTCCATGTGGGGGGGGCTGTCAGCCGCCGCCGATGCCCCGCATCACGCGTCCCGTGCCTTCGCATTCGGGACAGGTCTTGCCGTCGGCCAGCTTGCCGCTGCCGCCGCAGGTTTCGCACAGGTCTTCGCCGGCGCCTGGCGTGCCGGGTTCGGCTTCGTCGCCGGGTTTCAGGTCGGGATCGGGCATTGCGCTCATGGAGTCCTCGTGGTGGTTGGATCGACGAGGCCATTCTAGGCGCAGCGAAAACGGCGCGGCGCGCGCATGCGGCGGGGGTTTGTCATGAGGAATTCACAAACGGATGCCACATTGGATAAAAATTAATCTTGACTTTGGCCAAAGGTGGGAAATACTCGTTAGGCAGCAATCCCTTCAATCCATCAAAGTCAGGAACTGCGATGAACCAAGACACCCTCGAGCTCGAAGACGGTCAGTTGTCCGTCCCTTACCAGCGGCGCGATACCGACCAGAAGGATATCGTCGACCTGGGTATTGCGCTCCAGCAGCGCAGCAATACGATGTCGGCCGTGGAATACCTGCGTTCGCAGAACGTCGGCAACGACGTCATCGAACGCGTGCTGACGGAGCCGGGGCGCAGGCGCTCCTGGTGCAGGTAAGGGTGCGATGAGCGACAAGCTCGACAGTTGTGCACAATCTTGCTCGACTGCATGTTGCTTATTTTTTCGATTCGTGCGTCACTTGTCCTGGTAACTCATTGATTTTGTGAAGGTTGAGTTTTGCCCACACAACGGGCAAATTGTTGAAACCCGCATTCCTGCTTGGTTTTGGCATGTCAAGAGGGTGTTTTTCCACAACCTTATACACAGTTTTTGTGGATATCTGATCAAGCCTTGTTGAAGAGGCAAGCGAGGCGGGCAGGGGCCGTGAGCGTCCGCGCCCGTTGACGCTGGTTTGCGACATTGCTATCTGCGCTTGCATAAAGATACTGGACAAATGTACAGTTGAGCATCTATCCTCAACCGCCATGTCCGTCGCCACCGCCACCCCCGTTTCCCGGCCCGCCGCACCCGCCGATCCGTTCGCCGGCCTGAATCCCGAGCAGCGCGCCGCCGTCGAGCACGACGTGGGCGCGCGGATGGTCCGGCCGCTGCTGGTGGTCGCGGGCGCCGGCTCGGGCAAGACGAATACGCTGGCGCACCGGGTCGCGAAGCTGATCCTGGCCGGGAGCGATCCGCAACGCATCCTGCTGCTGACGTTTTCGCGCCGCGCGGCCAACGAGATGGGCCAGCGCGCCGCCGGCGTGCTGCAGCGCGTGCTGGGCACGTCGACCGCGGTGGGCAGCCTGCCCTGGGCCGGCACGTTCCACAGCATCGGCGCCCGCCTGCTGCGCGAGTACGCGGGCCGGATCGGGCTGGAAGCCTCGTTCACGATCCACGACCGCGCCGATTCCGAAGACTTGATGGGCCTCGTGCGCCAAGACGTGGGCCTGGGCGCCTCCACTGGCCAGAAACGCTTTCCGCTGAAGGGCACGTGCCTCGCGATCTACTCGCGCGTCGTCAATGCCCGCGAGCCGCTGGCCGACGTGCTGCAGTCGACGTTCCCGTGGTGCAGCGAATGGGAAGAACAGCTCAAGCGCCTGTTCGGCGCCTACGTCGACGCCAAGCAGGAACAGAACGTCCTCGACTACGACGACCTGCTGCTGTTCTGGGCCGAGATGGCGTCCGATCCGGAACTCGGTCCGGAACTGGGCGCGCTGTTCGACCATGTGCTCGTCGACGAATACCAGGACACGAACCGCCTGCAGGCCGCGATCCTGCAAGGCATGAAGCCGGACGGGCGGGGCGTGATGGTCGTCGGCGACGATGCGCAATCCATTTATTCGTTCCGCGGCGCGACGGTGCGCAACATCCTCGACTTCCCGAAGCAGTTCGGCGAGCACACGCGCCTGATCACGCTGGACCGCAACTACCGCTCGACGCAGCCCATCCTCGACGCGTCGAACGCCGTCATCGCCGCCGCGCTGGAGCGCCACGCGAAGACCTTGTGGACCGATAAGGTCGCCACCGGCAAGCCGCAGCTCGTGCTGATCCCGGACGAGGCCGAGCAGGCGCGCTGGGTGTGCAACCGTGTGCTGGAACAGCGCGAGGCGGGCATCAAGCTGACACAGCAGGCCGTGCTGTTCCGCGCCGCCAGCCATAGCGCGGCGCTGGAGTTGGAACTCGTGCGGCGCAACATCCCGTTCGTGAAATTCGGCGGCCTCAAATTCCTGGAAGCGGCGCATATCAAGGACGTGCTCGCCATGCTGCGCTTCGCCCAGAATCCGGCGGGCCGCGTGGCCGGCTTCCGCGTCGTGCAACTGATTCCCGGAATCGGCCCGGCGACGGCGGCCCGCCTGCTCGATGCGGTGGCCGAGGCGCTCGACCCCGTTGCGGCCGTCGACGCGTTTCCCGCGCCTCCACGCGCGCAAGGGGAGTGGGAGCAATTTACCGCGCTGTTCCGCACCCTGCGCACGACGGGCCTGCGCTGGCCGCTGGAAATCGAGCTCGTCCGCGACTGGTATCTGCCGCACCTCGAGCGCCTGCATGACGACGCACCGGTCCGCGCGGCCGACCTCGACCAGCTGGTGGCGCTGGCCGGCGGCTATGGCTCGCGCGAAAACTTCCTCACCGAACTGACGCTCGACCCGCCGGAAGCGACGAGCGACCGCGCGGGCCCGCCGCTGCTGGACGAGGATTATCTGATCCTGTCGACGATCCACTCGTCCAAAGGGCAGGAGTGGAAGGCCGTGCACGTGCTGAACGTCGTCGACGGGTGCATCCCGTCCGACATGGCGACCGGCAGTGCCGAGGACATCGAGGAAGAGCGGCGCCTGCTCTACGTGGCCATGACGCGCGCCAAGGAACACCTGCACCTCATCGTCCCGAACCGTTTCTTCATCAAGCAGCAGGCGCAGATGGGCGACCGCCACGTCTATGCGCAGCGCACGCGCTTCGTCACGCCCGTCATGCTCAAGCACTTCGAGGAATGCGTCTGGACGAATGCCGAAACGTTGCAGGTGCGCAAGCCCATGCCGGACAGCGTGCGGATGATGGTGCGCGAACGCGCCCGCAACGCCTGGAAATGAAAATAACGGCAAGATGACGGCAAAAGTGGGCAGAATCGGAACACTGTGACAAAGTTATCCACGCTGGGTCGATTTTGTAGGAATTTGCCGCATTTCCAGTGCTTGCTTAAAACACGAGCAACAGTAAGTCTTTGATTTCATTGGTTTTTGATTTTGCCCGTTCAATGGGCAGTTTGTTGAAACCCGCATCAATACTGGGCTTCCGGCTTGTCAAGAGGCGCTTGTCCACACAGTTATCCACATTTCTTGTGGATATTAAAATTAATCCCGTCGAATCAATGCCTTAGGTCGCGGACTTGATGCCGCATCGAGCATTTTCGTGTCGATAAGGATCAAGTCAACCGAGCGATGCACGGAGCGCCGCCAAGGCGTCCAGCGCACCCAGCGGCACCCCGACACCCCGGCCGGTACGTACGTCGGGCTCGCGCGGATTGATGCGGACGAGCGGCGCACCCTGCGCTTCGCACATGCGCCGCACGGAGGGCACGTCCGTGCCGGCCCCCAGTTCGATGACGACGAGGTTCGACACCTGCGCGCGCCAGCGCTCGAGTCGGGCGTACTGCGCTTCCGTGCGGGCGTCCAGCCAGCGGCCGTCGCCGAACATCAGGATGTTGGGCCGCGCCAGCGCACCGCAGCGTGGACAGCGCGGCAGCGGCGGCGTCATCAGGCAGGTCGTGGGATCGATGCGGGGATCGACGCCATCGGCAGGCCAGATCGCATCGCTGCACGGGCGCGTGCATTGCAGGTGATGAATGGAACCGTGGCATTCGACGAGGCGGTCGTCGCCAAAACCGGCGCGCTGGAACTGCCCGTCGACGTTGCTGGTGAAAACGAAGGCGCCGTGCTCCAGGCGCGCACCGAGGTCGCGCAGGATCGCGAAGCCCGCATGCGGGACCGTGGCGCGGTACAGGGCGAGGCGGTGGCCGTAGAAGCCCCAGGCCAGTTCCGGGTTCGCGTCGAAGCTGTGCGGATTGGCGATCTCGACGAAGCGGATGCCCAGCGCGGCCAGCGGTGGATAGGCGCGCCAGAAGCCGTGGTCGCCGCGAAAGTCGGGCAGGCCGGAATCGACGCCAATGCCGGCGCCGGCGCCGATCAGGAGACCGTCGGCAGCGCGCAGCAGCGCGGCGGCCCGGGAAAGTTCGGCGGCGCTCACGCGCCGTCTCCTTCGTCTATGCGGCGCTGCAAATGCTCCAGTGCATCCAGGAAGCGTTCGGCGGCGAGGCCAGGCGGCCACGGTTCCCACGGCGCGCAGTCATACACGTCGACCAGCGGATCGTGCGCCAGCACGGCGGACCGGATCTTCAACGTCGTGCGCACTTCCTGCGCCGACCAGCCCGCCACGTGCACGGCTTCGCTGGCGGCGGCCAGGCGGTCGGCGCGTTTGTGGAGCTGGTGCTCGGCCGGCGTCCACGCGGGCAGGCGGTAGCGCAGAAACACGGCTTGTTCCAGCCGCCGCGTGAGGGCGCGAAAGCCCTCGCCGAGGAATGGCTTGATCGGCGCGACGGCGTCGAAGCCGAGCAGGCCTTCCTCCGCGTCGTGCAACAGTTCGCGCAGTTCGACGACGGGGGCGAGCGGCGCCAGCGACGCCGCGCGCCGCAGCAGCATCACGGCGATCGAATGCTGGGCCACGGACAGCGGCAGCGGCCACGCGGAGTGCCCGCCCCAGCGGTAGGTGCGCGCGAGGCCGAGGGCGAGGTCGCTGTCGTCCCAGTCGAACGGTGTCGGATTCAGCAGGTCGAGACGCTTGCCGGATGGCATGCGGACCCAGGCGCGCATGTCGGGCGCCATGTCAGCAGTGGTATGAAACGGTGGGCATGGACCGATTCTACACGGCCGCGCCGGCCGACCCCGGCCGGATTGACATGGCCGAACACAGGGCCCCGTTCGCGGTGTAGAGTAGGCTGCGGCCGGGCGGGGGCCCGGCAATCCGGAGTGCGGCTTCATGGGTGAACACGGCAAACGAATCGAGTGCGACGTCCTCGTCGTGGGCGGCGGCATCAACGGCGCCGGCATCGCGCGCGACGCGGCCGGGCGCGGCCTGCGCGTCGTGCTGTGTGAAAAGGACGACCTCGCGCAGCACACGTCGTCCGCGTCGAGCAAGCTGATCCACGGCGGCCTGCGCTATCTGGAGCAATACCATTTCGGGCTCGTGCGCAAGGCACTGGCGGAGCGCGAAGTGTTGCTCAAGAGCGCGCCGCACATCATCCGCCCGCTGCGTTTCCTGATGCCCCATGCGCCGGGGCAGCGTCCCGCCTGGATGATCCGCGCCGGCCTGTTCCTGTACGACCACCTGGCCCGGCGCGACTTCCTGCCGGCGTCAGGCACGGTCGCGTTGCGTAACCATCCGGCCGGCGCCGCGCTGCAGCGCCGCTTCACGCAGGCGTTCGCGTATTCGGATGCGTGGGTCGACGACGCGCGCCTCGTCGTGCTGGCGGCGCTCGATGCGCGCGAACGGGGCGCGACGATCCTCACGCGCGCGCGCTGCGCACGGGTGCGGCGCGATGCCAAGCGGTGGGAGGCCGACCTGGAGGGTGCGGACGGCACCGTCCACGTGCACGCGCGCTGCCTCGTCAACGCGGCCGGGCCGTGGGCGGGCAGCTTCCTGCAGGCGACGGGTGCCGGCCCGGCGCGTCCGCTGCGGCTCGTGAAGGGCAGTCACATCGTCGTGCCGCGCCTGTTCGACGGCGACCAGGCGTTCCTGCTGCAGCAGCCGGACGGCCGCATCGTGTTCGCGCTGCCGTACGAGGGCGCGTTCACCCTGGTCGGCACGACCGACGTCGACTGCGACGCGCAGGACGTCGACCGCATCGCCATCAGCCCCGCCGAGACGGCGTACCTGTGCGACGCCGTGAACCGCTGCTTCGAGCGGCGCATCGGGCCGGACGACGTGGTGTGGAGTTATGCGGGCGTGCGGCCGCTGATCGCGGACGATGGCGGCAGCGCGTCGTCCGTCAGCCGCGACTACCGCTTCGAGCACGACACGGCCGGCGGCGCGCCGCTGCTGTCCGTGTTCGGCGGGAAGGTGACGACGTTCCGCAAGCTGGCGGAACAGGCCGTCGACTGGATCGGGCCCGTGCTGGGCCGCCAGGTGCCGGCGTGGACGGCGCATGCCTGCCTGCCGGGCGGCGACCTGTATGGCAAGGAGCCGGTCGCGCGCGCGGTGCTCGAGTACGACGCGTGGGTGCGCACGCGCCGCCAGCAGTTCGCCTGGCTGCCCGACGGCCTGCTGGCACGCTATGCCCGCAGCTACGGTACGCGCCTGGCCACGCTGCTGGCGCATTGCCGCGCGCGTGCCGACCTGGGCGAGGAAATCGTGGCCGGCCTGTACGAGGTCGAGGCGGACTACCTCGTGCGCCAGGAATGGGCGACGGCGGCCGACGACATCCTGTGGCGCCGCACGAAGCTGGGCCTGCACGTGGCGCCGGGCGCGGCCCAGCGCCTCGATGCGTGGCTGACGGCGCGGCGCCGCAGCACGGTCGCCGCGCAATAGAGCGCTTTTTTACTGCGCGTTCTGCGCCAGCCAGGCGTCGATCTCGGGCAGGCGCGCCGCGTTCACCTGGATGCGGTCCTTGATGGCCGCGCTGGCCGCCTCGACGTCGCCGCGCGAGCTCGGTGCCAGGTTCGCCTGTGCGTACGCGCCCAGCTTGTCGACCATCGCCGGATCCGACGATCCCGTCGCAAGGCGCGCCAGGTAGCGGCTGCGCGAGCTCGCGTCCACGCGTTCGTTGATCTGCGCGAGGTGGGCGATCGCGAAGTCGAACGCCATGTCCGGATAACGCAGCGCCACTTCCGAGATCATCGCGGCGCTGATCGTGAGGCCCGGTTCGTCCGTCAGCGCGAGCTGCAGCGCGCGCATGGCGAGGGCGCGGTCTTCGGTCGCGGCCAGCAGGGTGTAGCGCTGGTCGCGCACGAGCGGCGTCGTCTCGTTGCGCGCGGCCAGGTGCAACTGGTCCCACGTGGCGGCGTCCGCGTGCTGGGCGACGACGCCCATCACGGTCTTGCGCAGCGGTCCCGGCACGGCGCTGGCGTCCGTCGCCAGCGCGGCGTAGCGGCGGCGCGCTTCGGCGATGACGTTGGCGTCGCCGAGATTGCTCAGCACATTGACCAGTTCTTCGCGCAGGTTGGCGACGGACGACGCCTCGCCCGGCCGCGCAGCCCAGCCGACCTGCGCCATCAGCGGCGCCAGGCGCGCGATCGCGAACGTGTCGAAACGCTTCTGGCGGGTCGCGTCGCCGCCGCGGGCCTGTTCGCGATAGCGGTTGTGGACGCCGTCGAGCAGCACTGCGATGCGCGTCCACACGGCCGGATCGGCGCCGGCCGGCGTCGCCTTCACGAGGTCCAGCACGTCGGACGCGGGCTGCAGGCCGGCCAGGCCCAGGGCGCTGCTGTCGGCCAGCAGGCCGATCTGGTCGATGGGCGCCAGGCTGGCGAAGCGCGTGGCCAGTTGGGCGAAATCGGCCGAGGCGTACAGGGTGCGGTAATAGCCGCTCTGGCCCGCGTTGACGATGACGGCGCCGCAGCCGGGGATCGTGATCGTGCCCTTGCCGCCCGTGACGAGCGTGCTCGCCTGGTTCTTGCTGCCGGCGATCTGCGCGATCACGGGCACGCGCCAGGCCAGCGGCGCCTTGCCGGCGCGGTCGCGCGTGAATTCGGCCTGGGTCAGCGCTACCGTGGTCGCATTGTTCCGGCACGCCGGCTCGCCCACCTTGATCAGCGGGACGCCCGGCTGCAAGGTGAAATCGTGGGCGATCGCGGTGACGGGCTTGCCGGCCGCCTTCTCGATCTGCTTCCACAAATCGTCCGACACCGTGTTGCCGTACGCGTGCGCCTGCATGTACGCGCGCACGCCGTTGCGCCACGCGTTCGCGCCCACATAGGCTTCCAGCATGCGGATGACGGATTCGCCTTTCGAATACGTGATCTCGTCGAAGGCCTGGTTGGCCTGTTCGACCGTCTCCACGTGCTGCACGACGGGGTGCGTGCCGGCGATGGCGTCGCGCCGCATCGCGCTTTCGCGCACGCCGACGGCGCCCAGGTGCGTGTTCCATTCCGGATGCAGGCGCGCGGTCGTGCGGCTCTCCATCCACGACGCGAAGCCTTCGTTGAGCCACAGGTCGTCCCACCAGCGCATCGTCACGAGGTCGCCGAACCACTGGTGCGCCATCTCGTGCGCGGCGGTGGCGAAGATCTCTTCGCGGTCGTGCTGCGTGGCGATCGCGGGGTCGAGCAGCAGCGCGTATTCGAACGTGAAGATCGCGCCCCAGTTTTCCATCGCGCTGAAGAACTGGCTGCGGCCCGCGCCGGCCACGTTGTCCAGCTTCGGCAGCGGGTAGCGCACGCCGAAGTAATCGTTGTATTCGCGCAGGATGGCCTGCGAGGCATCGAGCGCGAACTTCGCCTGCGGCAGCGCGCCGCGGCGCGTGACGACGCCGACTTCCGTGCCGTGTACCTTCGCGGCGGCGCGTTCGAAGTCGCCGAGCGCGAAGAACAGCAGGTAGGTCGACATCTTCGGCGTGGTCGCGAAACTCACGCGCTTGCGGCCGTCCGGCAGGGTTTCCGTTTTCGTCGCCGGCATGTTACTGACCGCCATCTGCGCGGCCGGTACGACGACGTCCAGCGCGAAGCTCGCCTTGTACGCGGGCTCGTCCCAGGACGGGATCATGCGGCGCGCGTCCGAGTTCTCGAACTGCGTGTACAGCGCGCGCTGCCGCTTGCCGTCCGCGCCGGGATAGTCCAGCGAGAACAGGCCGACCGCCTGCGTGCCGATCACGCCCGTGTAGTCCATCGCCAGGCGGTACATGCCCGGTGCGATGGGCTGGGCGAACGTGAACGTGGCGGTCTGCGCATCGTTGTCGACGGCGACCGAGGCGTCGCGTTCGGCGCCGCCGGCCGCCGGGGCCAGCGTCACTTTCGAGAATTTCAGCTCGGCCGCGTTCAGCGTGATCGTGCTGGTGGCCTTGGCCACGTTGATCGTGACGACGGCGTGGGCGCCGAACGAGGCGGTCGCGGCGTCCGGCGTCAGCGCGATCTGGTAATGCGTCGGGACGACGCCGCGCGGCAGTTGCGTGGTGGTGTCGGCGTTCGCCGTCGCGCTTGCGCGGGTAGGCGCGGCGCTGACGTGAAAGGGCGCAGTCGCCAGAGCAAGGGTAAAAGCTGGGGCGACGGCGGCGGAAAGCAGCTTGCGGTGCATGGAAATCCTATCGTGTATGTATGTCGGACCCGCGCGTGATGTCGGATGGACGCGCGCGGCCAATCCGGCAATCTACGGCCAACCTGCGCGCGCTGTCAAATGAGCAAAAGGAGAGGATGCGCTATGATCGGCGTCGACCAACGACCGAGGAGACGCTGGATGAAACTGTACACGAGCACCCGCGCGCCGAACCCGCGCCGCGTCCTGATGTTCATGGCCGAGAAGGGCATCGCGGACATCACCACCGTGCAGATCGACCTGGGCAAGGCCGAGCACCGCAGCGAGGCGTTTGCCCAGCTCAATCCGATGGCGCAGGTGCCCGTGCTGGAACTGCCCGACGGCCGCACCTTGGCCGAGACGCGCGCCATCTGTACGTACCTGGAGGGGATGTATCCGAACCCGAACCTGATGGGCGAGGACTTCGAGGAGCGCGCGTTCATCGAGATGATGGACCGCCGCTGCGAGCTGCAGCTGTTCCTGCGCATCGCCAACTGCGTGCGCCACACCCATCCGGGCCTCGCGCCGCTGGAACAGCCGCAGTTTCCCGACTTCGGCGCGGCGCAGGGCGCCAGGGTGCGCGAGACGGCGCGCTGGCTCGACGGCGTGCTGGCGGACCGCGATTTCCTGGCGGGCGAGCGCTTCACGATCGCCGACATCACGGGGTTCTGCGCGCTGGAGTTTGCGCGCGGGTTGATGAAGTTCAGGCCGTCGGACGAGGGTCTGACGAATTTGCAGGCGTGGCGGGACAGGATTGCCGAGCGTCCGAGCGCGCAGGTGACGTAACCGGTACAGCAAGCATCGTCGTCCCTGCGAAGGCGGGGACCCAATCTTGCATGCGTAGCGATGGCGCGTGCGACTTGGGCCCCTGCCTTCGCAGGGGCGACGTTCAAATGCTATCCTACCCGCTTGTACCAGGGCCGATCCCCCTCGATCGCCTGGTACCTCCCCGCATACGCATCCGACACGGCCAGCGGCCGGTCCAGGCACAGCACGCCGAAGCGCGCCAGGCTGTCGTGGAACAGCCGCAGCACGCGCTGGCGCAGCACGGGGCCAAAGTCCGACAGCGCGCCGCAGCACAGGATCGCCTGGAATTCGTTGAACGACGCATCCGTCACGAGGCTGTACTGCGACCACGTGATGCGCCGGCGCAGCTGCGGCTGCAGGCGCGCCTGGCCGTCGCGCACTTCGAAGTACGTCGACAGCGCGGCATGGCCGCCACTCGCGGCGTAGCGGGTCTGCGCGGCGTCCAGCGCGGCCACGGGCAGCCACGCGTCCTGCATCTCGGCCACGAGTTCCTCGTTGGCGAGCGTCGCGTGGATGTCCAGCTTGCCCAGCACGCCTTCTTCCGCCAGCACGATGGCCAGGCCCCACGCTTCGCCGACGCCCGCGCATTCCGCCAGCCAGACGCGGGGCAGTGGCCACGCGCGCAGCGACGGCGCCAGCACCGTGCGCAGGCGCTGCGTGTGGCCCGTGTTCTCGAACAGGTCGACGGGCTGCGGCGCCAGCATGCGCAGCAGCGCGGACGCCGCGGCCGGGGCGTGCAATACCTTTTCCTGCAGGCCGGACAAGGTGGCGGCGCCATGACCGCGCATGGCGTCGCCCAGCCGCCGGCGCAGGTACGCCCGGTCGTAGCCGCGGAACTCGTGGCCGTAGCGCTGGAACAGTGCCTCCAGCAGCAGCTCCGTTTCCAGCTCCTCGACCGCCAGCCCGGCCGCGAGGCCGGTCCAGGTATTTGTCGCAGACACCATCAGTGCAACCACACCCGCATCATCGACAAAAGCTGGGCGACGTCGACCGGCTTGGTGATGTAGTCGGACGCGCCGGCGGCGATGCACTTGTCGCGGTCACCCTTCATCGCCTTCGCGGTCAGCGTGATGATCGGCAGCGACTTGAACTTCGGGATGCGGCGGATGGCGCGCATCGTGTCGTAGCCGTCCATCTCCGGCATCATGATGTCCATGAGGACGATCTCGATGGCCGGGTCCTTTTCCAGCACATCGATGCCGTCGCGGCCGTTCTCGGCGAACAGCACCTGCATCTGCTGGCGCTCCAGCAGCGACGACAGCGCGAAGATGTTGCGCAGGTCATCGTCGACGATGAGGACCTTGCGGCCCGCGAGGCCGCCGTCCGCCGCGTGGATCTCTTCCAGCATGCGGCGCTGCGTCTCCGGCAGGCTGGCCTGCGAGCGGTGCAGGAACAGCGCAGTCTCGTCGAGCAGGCGTTCGGGCGAGCGCGCATCCTTGACGACGATGGTCTTGGCGTAGCGCTTCAGCTTCGTGACCTCCTTGCGCGACAGTTCCTGCGCCGTGTAGATCACGATCGGCAGGTCGCGCAACGCCTGCTGCTTGCCGATCTGGTCGAGCAGGTCGAAGCCGGAGATGTCGGGCAGCGTGAGGTCCAGCACCATGCAATCGAAGTGCTGCTGCGCCAGCGCTTCCAGCGCGGCCTTGCCGTCTTCCGCCGTCACGATGCGCACGTCGGAATCGCCGATCAGGCCGACGATCGATTCGCGCTGCGCCATGTCGTCCTCGACGACGAGCAGCGAACGCTTGCCGCCCATCAGGAATTTCTGGATGCGCTTGAATTCTTCCTGCAGCATCTCGCGGCTCACGGGCTTGTTGATGTACGAGATCGCGCCCTGGCGCAGCGCGCGCTCGCGCTCGCGCAGCGACGACATCACGTGCACCGGGATGTGGCGCGTGCTCGGGTCGCGTTTCAGGCGGTCGAGCACCGTGAAGCCGTCGATGTCCGGCAGGTCGATGTCGAGCAGGATCGCGGACGGCAGGTAGTCGCGCGCCAGCGACAGCGCGGAATCGCCGCGGTGCGTGACGATGCCCTTGAAGTTCTTTTCGCGCGCGAATTCGAGCAGCGTCTTGGCGAAGCGCTCGTCGTCCTCGACGATCAGCACGGACGGGTCGCCCGGCACGATCAGGCCGCGGTCGTCGAGCATGGCCGCGTATTCGACCAGGCTGGCCGACGGGTCGGGCAGGGCGACGCTGGTCACCGCTTCGGGTTCCGCTTCGAGCAGCATCGTCGGCGCCGGCAGGGCCGACGGTTGCGGCTGCGGCGGCGCGAGGCGCGCCGGTTGCGGCTGGCGGGTCTGCTCGTAGTTGATGAAGCCCGCGCGGTTGTACGGCAGGTACAGCGTGAACGTGGAACCGATGTTGACTGTGGATTCGACTCTGATTTCGCCGCCGAGCAAGCGCGCCAGTTCACGCGAGATCGACAGGCCCAGGCCCGTGCCGCCGTACTTGCGGGCGGTGGAGCCGTCGGCCTGCTGGAATGCTTCGAAGATCAGCTGCAGCTTGTCGGCCGGGATGCCGACGCCCGTATCGCGCACGGAGAACGCCAGCACGGCGTCCGCATGCAGCAGGTGCGGGTGGTCGGCCGTCCAGCCGCTCGTCACGAGGCTGATCGTCAGCGACACGTTGCCGTGGCTGGTGAACTTGAACGCGTTCGACAGCAGGTTTTTCAGGACCTGCTGCAGGCGCGTCGTGTCGGTCATGACGGCAGTCGGCAGGTTCTCCGCCAGCTCCACCGAGAAGCCGAGGTGCTTCGCCTCGGCCATGTGGCGGAACGTGCGGTCCACGTAGTTGCGCAGGTTCGAGAAGCGGTATTCCGACACGTCCAGCGTGACGGTGCCCGACTCGATCTTCGACAGGTCGAGAATGTCGTTAATGAGGGTCAGCAGGTCGGAGCCGGAGCCGTGGATCGTCTTCGCGAACTCCACCTGCTTGGACGACAGGTTGCCCTCCGGGTTGTCGGACAGCTGCTGCGCGAGGATCAACAGCGAGTTCAAGGGCGTGCGCAGCTCGTGCGACATATTGGCCAGGAACTCGGATTTATATTTCGACGACAGCGCCAGCTGCGTGGCCTTTTCTTCCAGCGCCAGCTTCGCCTGTTCCACTTCGCGGTTCTTGCGTTCCACCTCGATGTTCTGCTCGGACAGCAGGCGCGCCTTTTCCGCCAGCTCCTGGTTCGTCTGCTGCAGTTCCTGCGCCAGCGACTGCGACTGGGTCAGCAGCGATTCCGTCCGGCTGTTCGCCTCGATGGTGTTCAGCACGACGCCGATCGATTCCATCAGCTGGTCGAGGAAGGAGAGGTGGGTCTCCGTGAAGCGGTCCAGCGACGCGATCTCGATGACGGCCTTGACCTGTTGTTCGAACAGGATCGGCAGCACGACGATGTTGGTCGGCGGCGCGGAACCGAGACCGGACGACACGACGATGTAGTCGCGCGGGACGTCCGTCAGCCAGATGCGGGTCTTCTCCAGCGCGCACTGGCCCACGAGGCCCTCGCCCGGCAGGAACGACGTCGGCAGTTTCCTGCTCGAACGGTAGCCGTACGACGCGATCATGCGCAGGCGCGCATCGGCTTCCTGCGAATCCATCATGTAGAACACGCCGTGGTGCGCGGAGACCAGCGGTGCCAGTTCGGACAGGATCAGCTTCGTCACGGCCTGCAGGTCGCGCTGGCCCTGCAGCAGTCGCGTGAAGCGCGCCAGGTTGGTCTTCAGCCAGTCCTGCTGTGCGTTCTTCTGCGTCGTCTCCTTCAGGTTGCGGATCATCTCGTTGATGTTGTCCTTCAGGTAGGACACCTCGCCGCGCGCTTCCACCTGGATGGAACGCGACAAGTCGCCGCGCGTCACCGCCGTCGCCACTTCACCGATCGCGCGCATCTGGTTCGTCAGGTTGGCCGCGAGCTGGTTGACGTTCTCCGTCAAGTCCTTCCACGTGCCCGCGACACCGGACACGTTCGCCTGGCCGCCCAGCTTGCCCTCGGTACCCACCTCGCGCGCGACGCGGGTCACCTCGGACGCGAACGACGACAGCTGGTCCACCATCACGTTGATGGTGTCCTTCAGTTCGAGAATCTCGCCCTTCACGTCCACGGTGATCTTCTTCGACAGGTCGCCGCGCGCCACGGCGGTGGTCACCGCCGCGATGTTACGCACCTGGCCCGTCAGGTTCGACGCCATGAAGTTCACGTTGTCGGTGAGGTCTTTCCAGGTACCGCCGACGCCCGGCACGTACGCCTGGCCGCCCAGCTTGCCCTCGGTACCCACCTCGCGCGCCACGCGGGTCACCTCGGAAGCGAACGAGGACAGCTGGTCCACCATCACGTTGATGGTGTTCTTCAGTTCCAGGATCTCGCCCTTCACGTCCACCGTGATCTTCTTCGACAGGTCGCCGTTCGCCACGGCGGTGGTCACGTCGGCGATGTTACGCACCTGCGCCGTCAGGTTGCCCGCCATCGAGTTCACGCCGTCCGTCAGGTCCTTCCACGTACCCGCGACACCCGGCACGTTCGCCTGGCCGCCCAGCTTGCCCTCCGTACCCACTTCGCGGGCCACGCGCGTCACTTCGGACGCGAAGGAGTTCAGCTGGTCCACCATGACGTTGATGGTGTTCTTCAGTTCGAGAATCTCGCCCTTCACGTCCACCGTGATCTTCTTCGACAAGTCGCCGTTCGCCACGGCGGTGGTCACGTCCGCGATGTTGCGCACCTGGCCCGTGAGGTTGCCTGCCATCGAGTTCACGGAGTCCGTCAAGTCCTTCCACGTGCCCGCGACGCCTTTCACCATTGCCTGGCCGCCGAGCTTACCTTCCGTACCGACCTCCCTTGCGACGCGGGTCACCTCCGATGCGAACGAGGACAGCTGGTCCACCATCACGTTGATGGTGTTCTTCAGCTCGAGGATCTCGCCTTTCACGTCCACGGTAATCTTTTTACCGAGGTCGCCGTTCGCCACCGCGGTCGTCACGGCCGCGATGTTACGCACCTGGCCCGTGAGGTTGGACGCCATGAAGTTCACGTTGTCGGTCAAGTCCTTCCACGTGCCCGCGACGCCGGGCACGTACGCCTGGCCACCGAGCTTGCCTTCCGTACCGACCTCCCGCGCCACGCGGGTCACCTCGGAAGCGAAGGAGCGCAGCTGGTCCACCATCACGTTGATGGTGTCCTTCAGCTGCAGGATCTCGCCGCGCACGTCCACCGTGATCTTCTTCGACAAGTCGCCGTTCGCCACCGCGGTGGTCACCTCCGCGATGTTACGCACCTGCGACGTGAGGTTGCCCGCCATCGAGTTCACGGAGTCCGTCAAGTCCTTCCACGTGCCTGCGACGCCGGGGACGTAGGCCTGGCCGCCCAGCTTGCCCTCGGTACCGACCTCCCGCGCCACGCGCGTCACCTCGGACGAGAACGACGACAGCTGTTCCACCATCGTGTTCGCGGTGGTCGCCGCGCGCAGGTACTGGCCCTTCAGCGGGTGGCCGTCCACTTCCAGCGCCATCGTCTGCGACAAATCGCCCTTCGCGACGGCGCCGATGACGCGCGCCATTTCCGTCGTCGGGCGCACGAGGTCGTCGATCAGCGTGTTGACCGAGCTGATGATGGTGGACCAGCCGCCGACGACGCCGGGCACGGAGGCGCGCTGCGTCAGATGGCCTTCACGGCCCACCACGCGCGACACTTCGGTGACCGCCTCGACCATTTTTTCCTTGGTCTCGATGATGTCGTTCAAGGTATCGGCGATCTTGCCGGACACGCCGGTCCAGTCGGACGGCATGCGTACCGAGAAGTCGCCTTTTTTCAGCGCCATCAGCGTGGACAGCAGCAGCTTGACATCGAGCTGTTCAGCCATGTCGGTCATGTTATTCATTGACTAAAGATCCTCGAAGAGAAAGCGGAAGGGGGCTGGCGCATGGTTTTCAGGCAGCGCGCATTGTTAAATGCTAAGGAAACGCAACGATACACCCGTGTTCGGTCGAGTCAAGCATGCATATGGCCAGGCCGACAGGATTGTTTCAAATCCACCATAAACTTGCATTTTTGAAATTTTAAATGGACAATTCGCGCGAGGATATTCGAAAATCGTAAAGACTGGCGCACGATTCGATGGCGGACGATGTTCAACATGTATCGGAACGACAACTGATCCAATGTCAGGGCTCTGCCATAATGAATAAAAGACCAATTTTTCGTGCTTTTTGGTTACAACTCAACTAGCATAGCGGGGTGTCATTACACCCCATTCAAACAGCGCGAGGCATCCATGAAGACCGTCGATTTGGACGAGTTGTTACATACCGACACCGCGTCCAGTTGGGGCGAAGCGCTGTTCGCCCTCGGCCGCCACTATGGGTTCGAGAAGGTCTTGTTCGGCATGTCGGGCTCGCGCCACGCGCGGCTCGAGAACGCATTTATACAGAGTAATTACCCGACAAAATGGCGTGAACGTTATGACGCCGAGCGGTTCGCCTATGTCGATCCGGTCGTCAGCCATTGCCTCGCCACCACCTTGCCGCTGATCTGGCAGCCGGAAATCTTCCGCAGCCCGGCCCAGCGCGCGCTGTATGAAGAGGCCTGCACGTACGGTATCCGCGCCGGCGTGACGTTTCCGATCCATGGTCCGAACGGGGAGTTCGGCCTGCTGAGTTTTGCCGTCGACACGGCGGCGGATGGCGCCTTCCTGCGCGACGTGTCGAGCATGCTGGCCGATCTGGCACTGGTGCGGGATTATGCGTACGCGTCGGGCGTGCGTTTCTGTCCGCCGCCCGCGCAGGAGGCGGCGCCGCGCCTGACCCCGCGCGAGCTGGAGGTGCTCAACTGGGTCATGGTGGGCAAATCGTCGTGGGAAATTTCAAAAATCACCGGCTGTTCCGAGGCGACGGTGAACTTCCATATGGGCAATATTCGCCAGAAGTTCAACGTCAACACCCGGCAACAGGCGGTCGTGCGGGCCATCTCGCTGGGGTTGATTACCCCAGAAGATCACCATCGTTGAGCTTGCCGTTGACATAGAGTTTCAATAGCAGCGCGACCGGGGCCGGAATGGCCAGGCCCGTTTCGAAGCGGCTGCCGCTGGATTGCGTGACGCCAAATCTGCCCCAGAATTTTTCCTGGCTTTCGCGCTTGCTGATCCGGTATTTTTTCAGGTCGCTGACGGAGGGCGCCAGGGATGCGGGCGTTTTCATCATCAGGGTGCCTGCCGACGGTTCCCGCAGGCTTGCTTCGGTAACGAAATCATTAGCCATCGCCGCTCCTCCATGGAAAGATGTGTGAGAAACAAGTATTCCATGCAACATTCATTTAGCGTCCTAGCAACCCTGCTAGTTTCATATCGAATGTGCCGGTTGCGTTAGCTTGCTAACTGATGGTTACCGGCGGAACGGGTCATGTCCAGAGTTTTCCAAGTGCAATTACTTGAGTTGCCTCAACAGGAATGCATACGTCAACGCCCACATCGTCGCCGTCTGCTCGTTGTTCGCCGCGCCGGCATGGCCGCCCTCCGTGTTTTCCCAGTACAGTACGTCGTGCCCCTGGTCGCGCATCAGCGCCGCCATCTTGCGCGCGTGGCCCGGGTGGACGCGGTCGTCGCGGGTCGACGTCGTGAACAGCACGCGCGGATACTGCCTGTCCGGCGAAACGTTGTGGTACGGCGAGTAGCGGGCGATGTAGTCCCATTCGTCGGGATCGTCCGGGTCGCCGTACTCGCCGATCCATGACGCGCCGGCCAGCAGCTCGTGATAGCGGCGCATGTCCAGCAGCGGCACCTGGCAGGCGACGGCGCCGAACAGGTCCGGCCGCTGCGTCAATGCCGCGCCCACGAGCAGGCCGCCATTGCTGCCGCCCATGATGCCCAGGTGGGGCGGGGTCGTGATGCCGCGGCGGATGACGTCCTCGGCGACCGCGAGGAAATCGTCGAACGCCTTTTGCCGGTTTTCCTTCAGCGCCGCCTGGTGCCAGCGCGGCCCGAACTCGCCACCGCCGCGGATGTTCGCGAGCACATACACGCCGCCCTGCGCCAGCCACGCCTCGCCCGTCGTGCCGCTGTAAAACGGCGTCAGCGACACTTCGAAGCCGCCGTAGCCGTACAGCAGGGTCGGATGCGTGCCGTCCAGCGGCGCGTCCTTGCGCATCACGACGAAATACGGCACGTGCGTGCCGTCGGGCGATTGCGCCGTGAACTGGCTGACGGCATACGGCGACGCGTCGAAGAACGCCGGCATCGACTTCAACAGTTCGCGCCCGTCGCGGCCGGCCTCCATCAGATACAGGCTGCTCGGCGTGAGGAAGTCGGTCACGGTGAGAAACACATGGTCGGCGTCGTACTCGTCGACCGCGGCGACGTGCAGCGCGCCCATGCCGGGTGCGTCCACGTCGCGGCGTTGCCAGCGGCCATCCGCGCGCTGCCATTCGATGATCCGGTTCTTGACGTTGTCGAGGATCGTGAGGAACAGCGCGCCCCGCGTCGCCGCGATGCCGTCCAGCGACGTCGTCGGCGAGGGTTCGAACAACACGTCGAAATCGCGGCTGCCTTCCAGGAAGCGGTCGAAGGCAATGGCGAGCAGGGCGCCCTGCGGCCACGTGCGGTCCCCAAGCGTCCAGTCCGAGCGCAGTTCGACGATGAACTGGTCGCGCAGCGCGAACGCGTTCGCGTCCAGCGGTTTGTCGATGGGCTCGAGCTGCCCGCTCGCGGGATCGCGCAGGAACAGCTCGCTGCTGTAGAAATCGATCTGGCGCAGCACGAACTGGCGCTCGTGGCCCGGGGTCGGGTCGTGCCAGGCGGAGACGGACAAGTCGTCTTCCTGCGCTTCGTAGACGAGCGCGGCGTCTTCCAGGCGCGTGCCGCGCTTCCACGCCTTGACGATGCGCGGATAGCCCGATTCCGTCATCGAGTCCGGCCCGAAGTCCGTCGCGACGAACAGGGTGTCCGCGTCGACCCAGCCGACGCTCGACTTCGCTTCCGGCAAGGTGAAGCCGCCGTCGACGAAGGACAGTGTCGCCACGTCGAACTCGCGCACGACGTGGGCATCGCCGCCGCCGCGCGACAACGAGACGAGGCAGCGCGTGCCGTGCGGTTCCAGGAAGGTCACGCCCGCCCACACCCAGTTCTCGTTTTCGAGGCGGGCGAGGGCATCGAGGTCCAGCACCGTTTCCCAGGCGGGCGCCGGCTTGCGGTATTCGGCCAGCGTCGTGCGGCGCCAGATCCCGCGTTCGTGGTCGGCGTCGCGCCAGAAATTGTAGAAGCGGCCGTCGTGGTGGCCGGCGTAGGGGATGCGGTCGCGCGCATCGAGGATCGTCTTCAGCCGCGTGCGCAAGGCCGCGTAGCCGGGCAGGGCGGTGAGTTCGCGCTCCGTCTCCGCGTTGCGTTCGGCCACCCAGCCGAGCGCGCGGCCGGAATCGACGTCTTCCAGCCACAACCAGTGGTCAAAGTGTCCATTATCCGCTTCACGCATATGCATTCCTTATTGTTAAGCTCGCAATTTCCGTCCGATTCGGACATACTAACAAACATCGAAAAATTTCCGCACGGAAATTTCGCAGTAATTTCCTTATGGCTGACATCACGACGCGCAACACGGGAAAGACGGCCGCGCTTTGGGCCGGCGGGGCCGCATTGGCCCTGCTGGCCGGCGCCGGGCTGTATCTGGGCGCGGCGCACGCGGTCGACATCGAGACCCAGGCCCGCTTCGACCACCTGGCGCGCACCGGCCGCCAGCAACTGGCCGGCGCCGTGCACTCCTATGCGGACGTCGTGCGGGGCCTGGCCGGCCTGTTCCAGGCAAGCGGCACCGTCACGCGGCTGGAATTCCACCGCTACGTCCAGACGCTGGGCGTGGCCGAGCACTATCCGGCGCTCGAATCGGTCAACTACGCAGCGTACGTGGAGGCCGGCGCGCGCGACGCGTTCGTCGCGGGCGTGCGCGCGGACCGCAGCCTCGACCCGGCCGGTTATCCCGACTTCACGATCCGGCCCGCCGTGCGGCGTCCCGCGCACACCGTGCTGACTTACCTGGAGCCGTGGCTGGCCGAGAAGGCCGGTGCGGACCTTGCGGGCGGCGCGCCCGCGGTCGCGCAGGCGCTCGAGCGGGCGCGCGACAGCGGCCGCATGACGGCATCCGGCAAGCCGATCGTCGTGGAGCACCCCGTGCGCCATCTCGGCCTGGGCCTGCGCATGCCCGTGTACCGCACGGACGGCGCCGTTCCGCCCGATGTCGAAGGCCGGCGCGCCGCGTACGCGGGCTCGGTCGGCATCGGCTTTTCCGTGCCGGCCCTCGTGCGCGGCGCGCTGCCGGGCGGCGACCAACCGGTCGCGCTGCAGCTGTATGCGGCCGCCGACAGCCGGGCGGCCGGCCCGCTGCACGTCAACGAGGCGGACAACCTGCTGTACGACGGCGCCGGCGCGGCGCTGAACAATGCCGGCGATCTGATGGAAACCGTGCTGCCCGTACGTTTCGACGACAACCTGTGGAAAGCCCGCTTCGTCGCCCGCCGCGCCGACCTCGTCGACGGTTTCGGCCGCGTTTTCCCCTGGCTGGCCGGCGCCGGCGGCTTCGGCGCGACATTCCTTGCGTTTGCGCTGTTCCTCAACCTGGCCCGCTCGCGCAAGACGGCCGTGGACCAGCGCCGGCTGCTCGACCTCGTGCTGGACAACGTCGACGCCTACGTCTACCTGAAGGACCGCGACCGCCGCTACCGCTACGTCAACGCGAAGATGGCCGCCGCCTGCGGCCTGCCGGCGCACGAGATCGTGGGGCGGCGCGACCGCGAGGTGATGCCGCCCGCGCAGGCCGACGCGCTGTGGGCGCTGGACCAGCCCGTGCTGGAACTGGGCGAAAAACGCGCGGTGCAGAACGCCTTTGCCGGCAGCGACGGCGTCGCGCGCCAGGTGTGGAGCGTGAAGGTGCCCGTGCGCTTCGCCGGCGATGGCGACGCCGGGGCGGTGCTGTGCGTGTCGACGGACGTGACCGAACTGCACGCGCTGAAGGCGCAAGCCGACGCGGCGAGCCGCGCCAAGAGCGACTTCCTGTCCAACATGAGCCACGAGATCCGCACGCCGATGAACAGCATCATCGGCATGGCCTACCTGGCGGGCAAGCGCGCGGAAGACCCGAAGCAGCGCGACTACCTGGGCAAGATCCAGCATTCGGCGCAGCACCTGCTGGGCATCATCAACCACATCCTCGACTTTTCCAAGATCGAAGCCGGCAAGGTCGAGCTGGAACTGCGCGACTTCACGTTCGACGCGCTGAAGCGCAACGTCGAGAGCCAGTTGGGCGCGCAGGCGTCGGCGCGGGGCCTGGAACTCGTGTTCGACGTGGCGTCCGAGCTGAAGTGGCCCGTCCGCGGCGATCCGCTGCGGCTGGAACAGGTGCTGCTGAACTTCGTCGGCAACGCCATCAAGTTCTCCGACCAGGGCACCATTCACGTGCGGGCCCGCGTCGAACGGACGGTGGGGACCGACGTGCTCGTGCGCTTCGAGGTCGAGGACCGCGGCATCGGCATCGCCGCGGACGACCTGGCGCAGCTGTTCACGCCGTTCCACCAGGCCGACCCGTCGTCGACGCGCGTGCACGGCGGCACGGGCCTGGGCCTCGTCATCAGCAAGCAGCTGGCGGAGCTGATGGGCGGCGAGGCCGGTGCGACGAGCGTGCCGGGGCAGGGGAGCACGTTCTGGTTCACGGCGCGCCTGCGGCCGTTGACGGCCCCGCGACCCGCGGTGCCGGCCCCGCAGTCGGAACCGGCGGCGCTCGCGGGCTGCACGATCCTGCTCGTCGAGGACAATGCGTTCAACCAGCTGGTGGCGCGTGAACTGCTGGAGGATGCCGGCGCGCGCGTCGTCGTCGCGGACGATGGCGCCCAGGCGCTGGACCGGCTGGCGGAAGGGCCTGTCGACTGCGTCCTGATGGACGTGCAGATGCCCGTGATGGATGGCTACGAGGCCACGCGCCGCATCCGTGCGGATGCGCGGCTGGCCGGCCTGAAAGTGATCGCGATGACGGCGAATGCCGGGGTCGAAGACCAGGCCCGTTGCCTCGCGGCCGGCATGGATGAATTCCTGACGAAGCCGGCGGCGCCCGAGGCCTTGATCGCGACGATCGCGCGCGCGCTCGGCCGCATGGACACGCGCCAGCAGGATCACCAGGCCTGAGCGCCGGTCAGCTCTACCGCTGGAGCCCCGGAAGTAGTATGCTGCGCGAGTCGCTTCTCCACGTCCCGTCATGCCATCCCCGATCCGCCCCGGCCTCCTCATCCTGCACGGCAACCAGATGGAGCTGTTGCGCGCCGCCGTCTTCGACTGGCTGCGCGACAATCCGCTCGGTCCGCTGGAAGAAGAGATCATGCTCGTCCAGTCCAACGGCGTCGCCGAGTGGCTCAAGATCGCGCTGGCGGAAGAGCTGGGCGTGTGCGCGGCCACGCGCGTGGCGCTGCCGGCGCGCTTCCAGTGGGAGGCGTACCGCGGCATGCTGGGTCCGGAGCGGGTGCCGCGCCGCTCGCCGTTCGACAAGGACGCGCTCACGTGGCGCCTCATGCGCCTGCTGCCCGAGCTGCTGGAAAAGGATAAATTCGAACCGCTGCGCCATTTTCTCTCCGACGGCGACGCCGAGCGCCGCCTGCAGCTGGCCGAACGTCTCGCGGATTTGTACGACCAGTACCAGGTCTACCGCGCCGACTGGCTCACCGACTGGGCGGAAGACCGTGACCAGCTGCGCCGCCCCGGAGGCGAGCCGATCCCGCTGGCGCCGGACCAGTGCTGGCAGGCGCAACTCTGGCGCGAGATCCACGCGAGCCTGCCGCCGGAGCGCCGCTGGTCCGGCCGCGCGACGATCCACCAGCAATTCATGGCGGCGGTGATGGAAGACCGCGAACCCGTGCTGCGCCTGCCGCGCCGCGTGATCCTGTTCGGCATGTCGACCCTGCCGTACCAGACGATCCAGGCGATGGCGGGCCTGTCGCGCCACACGCAGGTGCTGCTGGCCGTGCCGAATCCGTGCCGGTTCTACTGGGGCGACATCATCGAAGGCCGTGAACTGCTGCGCGCGGCCTATAAACGGCAACAGCACCGCAACGGCAGCGACCTGTCCGACATCCCCGTCGAGCAGCTGCACGCGCACAGCCACCCGCTGCTCGCGAGCTGGGGACGGCAGGGCCGCGACTTCGTGCGCATGCTCGACGAATTCGACAACGGCGAGGGCGCGCAATTCGGCAACCTGCGCATCGACCTGTTCTCCGACGAGGAAGGCGAGACCTTGCTGGGCCAGGTGCAGGCCGCCGTACGCGATTTGCTGCCGCTGTCGGAGCATCCGCACACGCCGCCTCCGCTCGACGACCGGTCGATCGAGTTCCACATCGCCCATAGCGCGCAGCGGGAAGTCGAGGTACTGCACGACCAGCTGCTGTCGTGGTTCGCGCAAGAGCGGGACGATCCCTTGCGTCCGCGCGACGTCGTCGTGATGGTGCCGGACATCGAGACCTTCTCGGCCGCCGTCCACGCCGTGTTCGACCAGCACAAGCGCAGCGACCCGCGCTACATCCCGTTCGAGATCGGCGACGTCAAGGACCGCAGCGTCAATCCTTTATTGGTCGCACTCGAATGGCTGCTGCGCCTGCCGCAGCAGCGCTGCCGCCAGAGCGAGGTGCGCGACCTGCTCGACGTGCCCGCGCTGGCCGCCCGCTTCGGCCTGGAAGAAGCCGATCTGCCGATCCTCGGCCACTGGATCGAGGGTGCCAGCGTGCGCTGGGGCCTGGACCAGCGCCACCGCGCGGGACTCGGCCTCGGCTCGGCCGGCGAACAGAATTCCTGGCTGTTCGGCGTGCGCCGCATGCTGCTCGGCTATGCGACCGGCAACGGCGCCAGCTTCCGCGATATCGAACCGTATCCGGAAGTGGGCGGCCTCGATGCCGCGCTCGCGGGCTCGCTGGCGGAACTGGTCGAAGCGCTGCTCGCATGGCGCGAAGACCTCGACAGGGTGCAAACCCCGATGGCCTGGGGCGATTGCGCCCGCGCGCTGCTGGCGAGGTTCTTCCGCGCGACGAACGAGGAAGACCGCCTGATGCTGCACCAGCTGGAAGAAGCGCTGCAATGCTGGCTGGAGATCTGCGAGAACGCGCTGTTCGACGAACCCGTGCCGCTCGCCGTGATGCGCGAGGCGTGGCTCGGCCAGCTCGACCAGCCGGCGCTGTCGCACCAGTTCGTATCCGGCGGCGTCACGTTCTGCACGCTGATGCCGATGCGCGCCGTGCCGTTCCGCGTCGTCTGCCTGCTCGGCATGAACGACGGCGATTTCCCGCGCCGCGGCCACCAGTCCGATTTCGACCTGCTGGCGCTGCCGGGTTTGAGCCGCCCGGGCGACCGCTCGCGCCGCGACGACGACCGCTACCTGATGCTCGAAGCGGTGCTGGCCGCGCGCGACAAGCTGTACGTGAGCTGGGTGGGCCGCAACGTGCGCGACAACACGGAGCAGCCGGCGTCCGTGCTCGTGTCGCAACTGCGCGATTATCTCGCCGCCGGCTGGGACCTCGACCTCGCCGAGCGCACGACCGTGCACGCGCTGCAGCCGTTCTCGCGCCGCTATTTCGAGCGCGGCGGCCTGCTCACGTATGCGGGCGAATGGCGGTCGGCGCACGGTGCCGAAGCTGCAGGCGTCGGTGACGACGTGCTGCCGCCGTTCGAACTGGATGCCGACTACCGTCTCACCCTGGGCGAGCTGGCGAGCTTCCTGCGCCAGCCCGCACGCTTCTTCTTCCGCCGCCGCCTCGGCGTGACGTTCACGGACCTGGAAGTCGTCGGCGAGGACGAGGAACCGTTCTCGCTCGATGCGCTCGAGCGCTACTTCCTGGAAGACACGCTGCTGGACGACAGCGGCACGCCGGAAGCGCCGGACGACGTGCGCCAGGTGCTGGAGACGCGCGCCGCGCGGCTCGCGCGCGAAGGCGTGCTGCCGATCGGCCTCGTGGGCAGGCAATGGCAGCAGCAGCTCGTCGACGACCTCGTGCCCGTGCGCCGCGCCTGGCTCGCGCTGGGCGCGCGTTATCCGACACCGGCGCCGAAACTCGTCGTCAGCGTGGAGGCGGGCGGCGTGCGTATCGACGACTGGATCGACCGCCTGCGCAGCAACGACGAGGACACCGTGTGGCTGCTGCAGATGTCGTCCAAGGTGCTGGACCGCAAGGGCGAGCCGCGCGGCGACAAATTGATCGGCCCGTGGCTGCGCCAGCTGGCCGCCGCCGCGATGGGCGAGCGCGTGGGCGGCGTGCTCGTCGCGCGCGACGCGAGCCTCGCGATGGCGCCGCTGGAACGTGGCGCGGCGCTCGCGCAACTGGAGACGCTGGTGGCGCTGTGGCGTTCGAACCTCGACCGGCCGCTGCCCGTCGCGTGCAAGACGGCGCTCGCGCACTTCTCCGGCGGCGACGCGCGCGAGACGTATGACGGCGGCTTCGAAATCGACGGCGAAGTCACCGACCCGTGCCTCGCGCGCCTGTGGCCCGAATTCGCATTGTTGCGCGCCGCCGGCGGCTGGCCGCTCGTGGCGGAAGCGTTGTACGGTCCGCTGGTCGCATGGCTGAAGGACAGCGTGACGGTGACCCGCTTCGAGGGAGGCGAACAATGAGCCAGCTGCTCGACGCCCTGAGCTTCCCGCTGCACGGCTCGCGCCTCATCGAGGCCAGCGCGGGCACGGGTAAGACGTGGACCATCGCCGCGCTGTACCTGCGCCTCGTGCTGGGCCACGGCGGCGACGACGGTTTTACCCGTCCGCTGATGCCGCCCGAGATCCTCGTCATGACCTTCACCCGCGCGGCCACGCGCGAGCTGTCGAACCGCGTGCGCGAGCGTCTCGTGCAGGCGGCGGCATGCTTCCGCGGCGAGATCGAGCCGGACGATCCCTATCTCGAAGCGCTGGCCGACGCGTATGACGACGAGGCGTCGCGGCTCGTCGCCGCGCACCGGCTGGTCCTCGCGGCCGAGACGATGGACGAGGCGGCGATCTTCACCATCGATGCGTGGTGCCAGCGCATGCTGCGCGAGCACGCGTTCGACAGCGGCAGCCTGTTCGACGAAGAACTCGTCAGCGACGAGCGCGCGCTGTTCGAGGATGCCGCGCACGATTACTGGCGCCAGCACGTGTACCCGCTGTCCGGCGCGGCGCTCACGAGTCTCCTGTCCTGCTGGAGCGACGTCGACGCGCTGAAGCGCTCCGTGCGCGAGCTGGTGCAGCGCGCGGGCCGCATCGACGACCGCATCGGCAACCTGGGCGAGCGGCCGCTGGGCGCCGTCATCGCCGAGGCGGAACGCGAGCAGCGCGATGCGTTGAAGCGGCTGAAGGACGGCTGGCAGGCGCGCGCCGACGCGATGGAATCGTGGATCGCGGCGCAGCGCAGCGTGAATCCGAAAGCGTTCAACGGCAACAAGATGCGTCCGGATTCGCTGGCGAAAGCGTTCGATGCGCTGCGCCGCTGGGCGGACGACCCGCAAGCCCACTATCCGCAACTCACCGACGCCCTGTGGACCCGCCTGACGCCCGACGGCATCCTCGATGCGTTCAGCAAGGATCACGCCGCGCCGATTCCCGAATGTTTCGAGCACACGTCCGCGCTCAAGGAAGGACTCGATGCGATCGCGCTGGTAGCGCACGCGCTGCTGCGCCACGCCGCCTGCGCCATCGCGCACCGCATGGCGGAACTGAAGCGCCGCAACCGCCAGTTCGGTTTCGCCGACATGCTGGCGCGCCTGAAGGATGCGTTGGAGGGGCCGAACGGCGAGGCGCTGCGCCGCCGCATCCTCGACCAGTATCCGGTGGCGATGGTCGACGAATTCCAGGACACGTCGCCCGACCAGTACCGCATTTTCGACCTGCTGTACCGCGTGGCCGACAACGATCCGGCGCGCGGCCTGTTCCTCATCGGCGACCCGAAGCAGTCGATCTACGGCTTCCGCGGCGCCGACATCCACAGCTACCTGTCGGCGCGCCGGGCCACGCACGGCCGCCACTACCAGCTGGGCACGAACTACCGCTCGACGCGCCAGCTCGTCGCCGCCGTCAACCAGCTGTTCCGCCACGCGGAAGGGAATTACGCGGCGGGCGCCTTCCGCTTCCGCAAGGGCGACGAGAATCCGCTGCCGTTCGACGCGGTCGACGCGGCGGGGCGCAAGCAGCAGCTGGTCGGCGTCGACGGACCGTTCCAGGCGCTGGCCGTCGGCCTGGCGGACATCGACGACCTGCGCGCGGACGACTACCGCGAATTCTTCGCCCAGCACTGCGCCGAGCACATCGTCCGGCTGCTGAACGATGCGCGCGTCGGCTTCGAAGACGAAGCCGGGACGTTGACACGCCTGATGCCGGCGGATATCGCGATCCTCGTGCGCGACCGGCGCGAGGCGGCGGCCGTGCGGCGCGCGCTCGTGCAGCGCAAGGTCGCGAGCGTGTACCTGTCCGACCAGGATTCCGTCGTCGAGACCGACGAGGCGCGCGACGTGCTGCGCTGGCTGCAGGCGGTGGCGAACCCGCTGGACGTCACGCTCGCGCGCGCCGCGTTCGCGACCGCGACGTGCGCGCTGCCGCTGGCGGAACTGGCGCAGCTCGCCAGCGACGAACTGGCGTGGGAAGTCCGCGTCGAACAACTGAAATCGCTGCACCAGGCGTGGCAGCGGCAGGGCGTGCTGGCGATGCTGCGCCGCTTCATCCACGAACTGGGCCTGCCCGCCAAGCTGCTGGCGGCGCCGGGCGGCGAGCGCCGTCTGACGAATTTGCTGCACCTCGCGGAACTGTTGCAGGAAGCGAGCCGCGAACTGGATGGCGAACAGGCGCTGATCCGCTGGTTCGCGGAACAGGTCGAAGGTGTGGGCGAGGGCGGCGACGAACGGGTGCTGCGACTGGAGTCGGACGCGGAACTGGTGAAAGTCGTCACGGTGCACAAATCGAAGGGCCTGGAATATCCGCTCGTGTACCTGCCGTTCGCCGTCACCGCGCGCAAGACCGACCGCCGCAACCGTGCGTTCTTCGAATACGTGGAAGACGATGGCGCGCGCCGCATCGACCTCGGGCTGTCCGACGCGGCGCTGGAAGCCGTCGACCGCGCGCGCCTGGAAGAAGACCTGCGCCTGCTGTACGTCGCGTTGACGCGGGCGCGCCATTTCCTGTGGCTCGGTGTCGCCGCCGTCGCCGCGCGCAAGAAGGGCGAGAACCAGCTGCACGAATCGGCGCTGGGCTATCTGCTGACGGGCGGCGCACCCGTGCCCGCGGCCGCCGTGCGCGAGCGCTGGGAACACCTGCGCGGCGACGTCGACGGCATCGAGCTGCATGCGCTGGCGAGCCCGGACGGCTGCACGCGGCTGGCAAGGCAGGACGTGCGGCCGGAGCTCGTCGAGCCGCCGCAGTTCGATGCGCGCTTCGAGCGCAACTGGGCGGTGGGCTCGTTCACGTCGCTGACGAAAAACACGGTGGCCGTCGCGCCGCCGACGCGGCCGCAGGAAGAGAATCTGCTGGAGGAAGAAGACCCGGGCGTCGTGCCGGTCACGCACAGCGAGGACGCGCCGTGGCACCGCTTCCCGCGCGGCGCCGGTCCCGGCAACTTCCTGCACGAGCAACTCGAGTGGATGGCCAGGGAAGGCTTCGGCCAGGTCGACGATGAAGCGTTCCGCGTCCGCCTCGCGCAGCGCATCCAGCGCGCCGGCTGGGGCAACCGCCTCGACGACGCGCTGGCCTGGCTGCGCATGGTCGCCGTCACGCCGCTGCCGCCCGTCGGCTGCGCGCTGGCGGACATCGATGCGCCGCTGGCCGAGATGGAATTCTGGTTCCCCAGCCGCCAGCTGGACGTGGCCGCGCTCGACCGCCTGTGCCGCCAGCGCATGCTGGGGAACACGCCGCGCCCGATCCTGCCGGAGCGTCAGCTGCACGGCATGCTGAAGGGCTTCACGGACCTCGTGTTCGAATGCCACGGCCGCTACTGGGTGCTGGACTACAAATCGAATGCGCTGGGACCGGGCGACACCGCGTACACGCAGGCCGCGATGGCGGCCGGCATGGCCGGGCACCGCTACGACATCCAGGGCGCCATCTACATGCTGGCCGTGCACCGGCTGCTGCGCGCGCGCCTCGGGGCAGACTATTCGCCGCGCGAGCACCTGGGCGGCGCCGTGTTCCTGTTCCTGCGCGGGATCGGCAACCCGGCCACGCACGGCTGCTACCTGATCGAGCCGGACGTGGAACTGCTGGACGGCCTCGATCGCCTGCTGGGAAAGGACGCGCATGAAGCCTGACGTCATCGATACCGGCGCCTTCTGGGCCGAGGTCGAACGCCTGACCGAGGCGGGCGGGTTGCGCCGCCTGTCCGGCGTGTTCGCCCGCTTCGTCGCGAGCCTGGGCGAGGCCGCGTGCGCCAAGTCGACGCCGCTGCTGCTCGCGGCCCTCGTGCTGTCCGAACTGGAAGGGCGAGGCCACAGCTGCCTGCTGCTGGACGACCTGGCGGGCGATCCGGCCGCGCTGCTCGGCTGGGCCGACGAGGACTGGAAGGCGCTCGCGAAGGCGGCGAAACCGCTGCCGCGCGGCGTGAAGGGGTGGATGTCGCAACTGGCCACGTGCGACCAGGTGTGGCGCGTGGGCGACCTCGATTACGACCAGCCGCTCGTGCTGGACGACACGCGCCTGTACCTGCGCCGCTACTGGCGCGACGAGACCCTCGTCGCCACGTGCGTGCGCGCGCGCGCGCAGGAGCGCCGCGACGTCGACATCGACCAGGCGCATACGTGGCTGGAAGCACTGTTCGGCGCCCAGCGCGCGGGCGAGGCGCCCGACTGGCAGCGCATCGCCTGCGCCGTCGCCCTGCGGGGCGCGTTCGCCATCATCACGGGCGGTCCGGGCACCGGTAAAACGTACACGGTGGCGCGCCTGCTGGCGCTGTTGTTTGCGACGGCGCCGGACGCCGCGCGCCAGCGCATCGCACTGGCCGCCCCGACGGGCAAGGCGGCGGCGCGCCTGAAGCAGTCGATCGACAAGGCGCTGACCGACCTGGCCGACCGCGTCGGCGGCGCCTTGCCGCTGCGCGAACTGACGACGCGCATGGGCGCCGCGCGCACCTTGCACAGCCTCCTGGGCGCGCGTCCGGACACGCGCAGCTTCGCGCATCATCGCGGCAATCCGCTCGACGTCGACGTGCTGATCGTCGACGAGGCGTCGATGGTGCACCTGGAAATGATGGCGTCGCTGCTGGACGCGCTGCCCGCGGGCGCCACGCTGGTCCTGCTGGGCGACAAGGACCAGTTGGCGTCGGTGGAAGCGGGCGCCGTGCTGGGCGACCTGTGCCACGATGCGCAGGCCGGGCGCTACGACGCCGACACGCGCGCGTACGTGCGGGCCGCGAGCGGCGAGACGATCCCCGCCGAATATGAAGGGCAGGGCGGCCCGCTCGCCCAGCAGACGGTGATGCTGCGCCACAGCCGCCGCTTCGGCGGCCCGATCGGCAAGCTGGCGCTGGCCGTCAACGCGGGCGACGTCGACGGCGCCGCCGCCGCGCTGCGCGCACCCGACGCGGCCGGCGTGCTGCGCTGGATCGAGCACGCGCACCAGCACCATGTGATCCAGCTGGCGAACGAGGGTTATCGTCCATATCTCGAACTGCTGCGCGCCGGCAGCGGAGGCCATGGCAGCCACGAAGACTGGGTGCGCGCCGTGCTGCAGCGCTTCGAAGCGTTCCGCGTGCTGTGCGCCGTGCGCGAAGGCGAGTGGGGCGTCGAAGGCCTGAACGAGGCCATCGAACTGCGCCTCGCGCACGCGGGCCTGATCGTGCGCGGCGACTGGTACGTGGGCCGCCCCGTCATGGTCACCCGCAACGACTACCCGACGGGCACGTTCAACGGCGACATCGGCCTCGCGTTGCCGGACCCGGCGCGTCCCGGTTCGCTGCGCGTGTGGTTCCTGGAAGGCGACAACGTGCGCAGCGTGCTGGCCACGCGCCTGCGCCACGTGGAGACGGCGTACGCGATGACGGTCCACAAATCGCAGGGCTCGGAATTCGCGCACACGGTGCTGGCCCTGCCGAAAGAGGGGGGCGCCGTGCTCGCGCGCGAGCTAGTCTATACGGGCATCACGCGCGCGAGCCGCCAGTTCACCCTGACGACGCCGGCGCCGGCCGTGCTGGGCGAGGCGATCCTGCGCCGTACGCACCGGGCCAGCGGGTTGCGGGGGATGGTCGAGAAATAACACCGGGAGGTTGGCATGAGCAACGACTGCACGCACTTTCATCACATCGTGACCCGCGAGGGCAATACCGACGGCTGCGAGGAGTGCCTTCGAACGGGCGACACGTGGGTGCACCTGCGCGTGTGCCTGACGTGCGGCCACGTCGGCTGCTGCGACCAGTCGAAGAACAAGCACGCCACGAAGCACTTCCATGCGACCGGACACCCCGTGATCCGCTCGAAGGAGCACGGGGAGACGTGGGGCTGGTGCTACGTCGACCGGGTCGTCAAGGACCCGGTCTGATAGAGAGTGGCTTGATGTAAATCAAGGATTGCGTTCTTTGCCACGACTTACTATTGTGAAAGCGAGCTGTACGATGTGCTCGCTCAACAATAGGTGGCATCATGCGAATCCAGTTTCTCGGCGGCACCGGAACCGTCACGGGCTCCAAGTACCTGCTGACGTCCGGTCGTGCCAGGATCCTTGTCGATTGCGGACTGTTCCAGGGTTACAAACAACTCCGGTTGCGCAACTGGGCCCGGCTGCCTATCGAGCCGGCGAAGCTCGACGCCGTCGTGCTGACTCATGCGCATCTCGACCACAGCGGCTACCTGCCCCTCCTCGTCAAGGGCGGCTTCAAAGGGAAGATTTTTTGCACGGGAGCGACGTTCGACCTGTGCAAGATCCTGTTGCCCGATAGCGGCCACCTGCAGGAGGAAGACGCGGCGGCGGCCAACCGTCATGGCTATACGCAGCACAGTCCGGCCATGCCGCTGTACACGGAAGAGGATGCGCGCGTCGCGTTGCGCCAGTTCGTCGCCGTGCCGTTCGGCGTCCATACCGTCGTGGCGTCCGGACTGGCCGCAACCTGGCGCCGGGCTGGCCACATCCTCGGCGCGGCGTCCGTCGCGCTCGACGACGGCAGTCGCAGCATCACGTTTTCCGGCGACCTGGGGCGCCCGGACGATCCCGTCATGCCGCCACCCGCCCCGCTCGAGCCGACCGATTACCTGGTCGTCGAATCCACCTACGGCAACCGCGTGCATGAACCGACCGATCCGCTGGTCGAGCTGGGCCAGGCGATTCGTGACACGGCGGCGCGCGGCGGCGTCGTCGTGATTCCGGCGTTCGCCGTGGGCCGCGCGCAGGAACTCATGTACTACGTGCACCAGTTGAAGGCGTCCGGGGCGATCCCCGGGTTCCTGCCCGTCTTCCTGGACAGCCCGATGGCGAAGGATGCCACTGCGATCTACCACCGGCACCACGACGACCACAGGCTGACGCGCGACCAGTGCGAGGCCATGTGCCACGCGGCCACCATCATCAACACCGTGGACGAATCGAAGGCGCTCGACGTCAGGAACACGCCCAAGGTCATCATTTCCGCCAGCGGCATGGCGACCGGCGGACGCGTGCTGCACCACATCAAGGCGTTCGCGGAGGATCCGCGCAACACCATCCTGTTCGCCGGGTTCCAGGCGGGCGGCACGCGCGGGGCGGCGCTCGTCGAAGGCGCGGACTCGGTACGCATCCACGGGCAGCAGGTAAGCGTGCGGGCGCAGGTGGTCAACGTGCAGAACATGTCGGCGCATGCCGACAGCAACCAGATCGTGGCGTGGCTGGCGGCGTTGAAGACGGCGCCGCGCTGCACGTTCATCACGCACGGTGAGCCGGCCGCCTCCGAGGCGTTGCGCGTGCGGATCAAACACGAGCTCCGGTGGAACTGCCTCGTGCCGGAGCACCTGCAGGAGGAACAGCTGTGAAGGACGACGCGCAAGCCTTCGCTTCGTCGTTCGTCGCGGGCGCGCGCCGGCTGGGCATCGACAGCGGCAATGCGGCGGTCCTGTATCTCGCCGCAGGCGGCGGCGCATGCCGGACGGGGAGATATCCCGCCGGCGCCCGCGTGCGGGTCAGCACGGCGCGCCGCACCGTCACGGCGCTGGTGCACCTCGTCCGCGCCGACATCGTGCCCGACGGCGAGGTCGGGCTGTCCGACCTCACCTGGCAGCGGCTCGGCGCGTCCGAAGGCGAACCGGTGCGCGTGCGCCTCGCGCCGCCCGCCCGTTCGTTCGCGTTCGTGCGTTCGCGGATCTTCGGGGCCGACCTCTCCGTCGAGGCCGCGAACGCGATCGTCGGCGACATCGCCGCCGGCCTGTATTCCGACATCGAGATCGCCGCCTTCATCACCGCCTGCGCCGGCCGGCCGCTGAAAGTGGAGGAGACGTTCGCGCTGACCGGTGCGATGGTGCAGGCCGGCACCCGGCTGGAGTGGCCAGCGGCGCCGGTCGTGGACAAGCATTGCGTCGGCGGCCTGCCCGGGAATCGCACGACGCTCCTGATCGTGCCGATCGTGGCCGCGTGCGGCCTGACGATCCCCAAGACGTCGTCCCGTTCGATCACGTCGCCGGCCGGCACGGCAGACGCCATGGAAACGCTGGCGCCGGTGGACCTGGACACCGAGCGCATGCGCCGCGTGGTCGAGCAGGAGGGCGGTTGCATCGTGTGGGGCGGCGCCGTCAACCTGAGCCCCGCCGACGACGTCCTTATCCGCATTTCGCGCCCGCTGGACTTCGACGGCGAAGCCGCGATGGTGGCATCCGTCCTGTCGAAGAAGCTGGCGGCCGGTTCCACCCACGTGCTGATCGACATCCCGGTCGGGCCGAGCGCGAAGGTGCGCTCGCAGGCGGCCGCCGAGTCCCTCGTCCGGCTGTTCCAGGCGGTCGGCCAGGCCTATGGCCTCACGATCCGGACCGTGATCAGCGACGGCAGCCAGCCGGTCGGGCGCGGCATCGGGCCGGCGCTGGAGGCGCTTGATGCGCTCGCCGTCCTGCGCAACGAGCGCGATGCTCCCGCAGACTTGCGCACACGGGCACTTACGCTGGCCGGCCATGTGCTGGAGCTGGGCGGCAAAGCCGCGGCCGGCGAAGGGTTTGCGCTGGCGCGTGCCACGCTCGAGAGCGGCGCCGCCCTGCGCAAGTTCGAAGCCATCTGCGCGGCCCAGGGCGGCATGCGCGTGCCGGAGGTCGGCGCGTTCCGGCATGATGTCCTCGCGCGGCGCGCGGGCTATGTCGCGGCGATCGACAACCGGCGCCTGGCGCGCGTGGCCAAGCTGGCCGGCGCGCCGAAGGATGCCGGGGCCGGCGTACTGTTCCTCGCGCCCGTCGGCCGCACCGTGAAGGCGGGCGGACCGCTGTACACCATCCACGCCGCCTCGGCGGGGACGCTGTCCGAAGCCGTGGCCTATGCCGCCACGCACCCCGACATCATCGCCATCGTGGAGGACGAATGACGCCCCTGCTGTTTGCCTTGCCCGGCAACGAGACGCTGGGCGCCGACCTGTGCCGGCTGCGCGGCTGGGAACAGGGGCGCTGGGAACTGCGCGCGTTCCCGGATGGGGAAAGCCATGTGCGGTTCCTGTCCGACGTGGCGGGCAGGGACCTGGTTCTCGTGTGCAGCCTCGATCGTCCGAACGACAAGACCGTCCCGCTCTACCTGACCGCGTGCGTGGCCCGCGAACTGGGCGCGGCACGCATCGGCCTCGTCGTCCCCTATCTCGCCTATATGCGCCAGGATGCCCGCTTCCACGGTGGCGAGGGCGTCACTGCGCAGCATTTCGCGCGCCTGCTCGGCATGGCGGGCGACTGGCTCGTGACCGTCGATCCCCACCTGCACCGGATCCACAGCCTGGACGAGATCTACGCCATTCCGACGCGCGTGGTCGCCGCCGCGCCCGCCATTGCGGCCTGGGTCGGCGCCCATGTGTGCAATCCCCTGCTGATCGGGCCGGACGAGGAGAGCGACCAGTGGGTGGGTGACGTGGCGCGGTTGGTCGGCTGTCCGTACACCACGCTGCGCAAGGAACGGCGCGGCGACCGCGACGTGACCCTGTCCGTTCCGGCGCTCGCGCAGTGGCGCGGCCGTACGCCCGTGCTCGTGGACGATATCGCTTCCACGGCGCGGACGATGATCGCCGCCGTCGCGCGCGTGCGCGAGGCGGGCATGGACCCACCCGTCTGCATCGCCGTCCACGCGCTGTTCGCTGCCGACGCGTACGCCGAACTGCAGGCGGCCGGTGTCGCCGGGGTGGCCTGCACGAATACCATCGCGCATGCAAGCAACCGGATCGACGTCGCGCCCCTGCTCGGCGTGGCCGCGGCCAGCCTGCTGGGGGAGTGACGGCGCAAGGATGCCGAATTCAGACGCCGTGATGTCGATCGCGGTGGCCGCGGGCTGCCGCAGGTCGATCGGTGTCGACCGGCCGCGCGGCTGCCGTCCTGGCTCGGCGCCCGACCATCGGTCACGAAGCCGCCCCAGGCCCATGCTTGCGGACGAGCCGGACGACCGTGTTCCATACGCGGGTCGTCGCCGGCACGTCCAGGGTGCGTTCGACGAACGCGTTCGGACTGCCCGCACTGGTCCCGAGCTTGTAGGTGAGCGACAGCAGCATCCCGTCATGCCAGCTCACCACCCGCACGTCGCCTTTCGGGTTGGCCGCTGGCAGGGACGCGCCATCCGCCGGCGTCCCGATCACGAACGTGGCGCAGGGCGCGTAGACGTCGTCCAACGCCACGCCCGCCAGCGGATCGCTGGCGATCAGCGCAGCCAATCCAGCGACGTCGCGCAGCGCGGCGGGTTCGTCGAAGCCGTCGCGCCGCAACGTGGCCTGCGCGGTTGTCAGGATGCGCGCGGCACTGGCCGGCGACCCTGCTTCGAACACCACCGTGCCGTTCGTCAGGAACGAGCAGGGGTTGACGGCGCCGGCCGCCGCGAAGGCCGCTTCGAGCACGGACCGGGTCGGCGCGGGCGGACGACCCAGGTTGAGATTGCGAAAGAACGCGGCAAATTTCATCGGCATGTCGGCGTCACCAAAACGTGAGCGTACTTCGATACCTGCTATATCGCAATACATCGACCAACTTTCACGTACATCCTTTGCTTTCTATGTGGCAACAATGTTAAAGTTGCGCTCTGGGAATAGTTATCGGAGCAGTATCATGCTGATCGTCGTGGGTTTCGTCATCGTGCTGCTGGCAGTGTTCGGCGGCTTCGTGCTGCAGGACGGGCACCTGGCCGCGCTGTTCCAACCCTACGAACTCCTGATGATCTTCGGCGGCGCGCTGGGCGCCTTCGTCATCGCCAACGACCGCAAGGCGATCGGCCTCACGTGGCGGAGCCTGCCGATGCTGTTCCATGGCTCGCGCTACACCCGCGAACTGTACATGGCGTTGATGGCGCTGATGTTCGACCTGTTGACGAAGGTGCGCCGGGAAGGGCTGATGGCGCTCGAGAACGAGATCGACGCGCCGTACGAAAGCCCCATCTTCACGAAGTACCGCATCATCCTGCTCGACGATCACCTGATGGATTTCATCACGGACTACCTGCGCCTGATGGTGTCCGGCACGATGAACAGCTACCAGCTGGAAAACCTGATGGACAACGAGATCGCCACGTACCAGGAAGACGCCGACATCCCCGTGCAGGCGATCCACAAGCTGGCCGACGGCATGCCCGCGTTCGGCATCGTCGCGGCGGTGATGGGTGTCGTGCACACGATGGGGTCCATCGGCCGGCCGCCGGCGGAGCTGGGTGGCCTGATCGCGGCCGCGCTCGTCGGGACGTTCCTCGGCATCCTGCTGTCGTACGGCCTCGTCGCGCCGCTCGGCAGCCTGCTGCACCGGCGCCACCAGGAAGTCGTGAAGGCGCTGCAATGCGTGAAGGTGACGCTGCTGGCCTCGATGAACAGCTATGCGCCGACGATCGCCGTGGAATTCGGCCGCAAGGTCATCTCGGCCACGGAGCGCCCGACCTTCGCCGAACTGGAAGGCCATGTGCGCCAGTTGAAGTCGCGCTGAGTTCTCAGTTGCGCGGCAGCTCGATCCCCGCCAGCTTCCAGCTCCACAGGCCGGCGCGCCTGAACACGAAGCTGCCGCCGTCCTCCGCCGTCACGGCGAAATGGCGCCAGCCGCGGTAGTGCAGCGCATAATGCGGCTTGTGCTGCGGCGGCTTGTGCTGCGGCGGCTTGTCCCGTGGCGGCTCGGCGTCGGGCGTCCCGGCGTCCCGGGTGGGTTTGGCGATCGATACCTTGCCGTGTTCGACCATGGCCGCGACACCGGCCGGCGACACGATCGCGTCCACGAGCGGATCCGCGACGGCCCGTGCGAAGGCCTGGCCGATCGCAGCGAAGGCATTGGTGCCTGCGTCGCGGGCGATCGACCCGAGCAGCTGGCTCTTCACGCTGTCGCGCAGCGCAGGGAAGTCGACCTCGGCGGAGACGCCCTCGGCATCATGGCGTTCCACTGCCGCACGCAGCCGGTTCAGTGTCCACCAGGGGCTGGCGAAACTCGTGGCGGCCACGACGAGGAGGGTGCCGACGGCGCCGGCGGTGAGGTTTCGGGTACGGTTCATCGGCATCGCAAATGACAAGGCCGGAACGGTCGCCCGTCCCGGCCATCGGTATCGATATGAGTCGCCGGCTCAGCGATGGCGGCGGTGACGCGTGACGGTCACGTGCTTGTGGCTGCGGCGCGTGGTGCCGCCGGCGCTTGCGCGGATGCGCGGACCGCCCGCGCTGGCGCGGATGCGCGGGCCGCGTGCGGAAGCGCGCACGCGCGGGGACCCGTCGGCCGTCGCCACGGCGCGCGTGGCCACGGGGCCGGCGTCGCCCAGCACGTGGCGGCGGATGTTCAGGGCGTCCAGGATGCGGACGGACGAGGCGCCCGCGTTCAGCAGCACCATCGTCGCGTTCTTGCCGGCCGCCTTCACGCGCATGATCAGGCAGCGGCCCGCTTCCTGCGTGTAGCCCGTCTTCGACAGGCCGATGTCCCAGCCCTTGGCGCCGACGAGGCGGTTGGTGTTGTGGTATTCAACGTCGCGCCCCTTGATGTTGATCAGGTCCTTCGACGACGTCGTGATGCGGGTGATCTCCGCGTAGTTCGATGCCGCGGTCGCCATCTTGACGAGGTCGGCGGCGGTCGAGCGGTTGCTCGGCGAGAGGCCCGTCGGTTCCTCGATGACGGTTTGCGTCATGCCCAGCGCGGCGATCTTGCGCTTGACGGCGGCGCGGAAGGCGTCGATGCCGCCCGGATACGTGCGGGCCAGCGCGGCGGCGGCGCGGTTATCCGACGACATCAGGGCCAGCTGCAGCACGTCGCGGCGCGGAATGGTGGCGCCGACGGGCACGCGCGACGTGCTGTGCTTCAGCATGTCGACGTCCTGCTTTTCGATCTCGATCGGCTCGTTCATGTCCTGGTGGGCATCGAGCACGACCATGGCGGTCATGAGTTTGGTCAGCGAAGCGATCGGCGCGACGGTGCTGGCGTTCTTTTCGAACAGCACCTTGCCGGTGTCGTCTTCGACCACCAGCACTGATTGCGATCCGAACGGCACGGCGAAGGCCGCTGCACTGGAGATCGTCATCACTACGGCAGCGAGGAATTTTTTGATCATGGATGGTTGTCTGGGTACGGTTAATGGTCGGGCGCCGGACGGCGGCGGAGCATCAAAACGTCGGGTTGGCAGATAGCGACATGCTATACAGCAACAAAATTGAACGATAGCACCAAAGATTGACATATGTCTATGTCATTCAGTGAAATATCGAGTCCAACGGCAAGATTCTACAAGAAAAAAGGCCCCGCGTTTCCGCAGGGCCTTCTTTTTGAACAGATTTTTGTGAAATGTCTTATTTCGACGTGTAAATCTTATCGAATTCTCCACCATCGTCGAAGTGACGTTTCTGCGCGGCACGCCATCCACCGAATACATCATCCACCGTGAACAGCTTGATCGGCTTGTAGTTCGCGGCGAACTGCTTCATGACTTTCTCGTTGCGCACGCGCATATAGTGCTTGGCGCCGATCGTCTGGCCCGTTTCCGAATACAGGAAGTTGAGGTAGCCCGTCGCCTGCTTGCGGATGCCCTTGCGGTCGACGACCTTGTCCACGACGGCCACCGGCGACTCGGCCAGCACGGAGATGGACGGGTACACGACTTCGAAGTCGTTGCCGAACTCGGCGCGCACGAGGTTCACTTCGTTCTCGAAGGTGACGAGGGCGTCGCCGATCTGGCGCTGCGTGAAAGTGGTGGTGGCGGCGCGGCCGCCGGCGTCCAGCACGGGCACGTTCTTGAAGATCTTGCCGACGAGGTCGCGCGCCTGCGCTTCATTGCCGCCTTTCTTGATCACCGAGCCCCAGGCCGCCAGGTAGGTATAGCGGCCGTTGCCGGCGGTTTTCGGATTCGGAATGACGACTTTCACGCCCGGCTTGGCGAGGTCGGTCCAGTCCTTGATGCCTTTCGGGTTGCCCTTGCGGACCAGGAACACCATGGTCGAGTAATAGGGCGCCGCATTGTCCGGAAATTTCTTGGCCCAGTCCTTCGCGACGAGGCCGCGGTCGGCCAGCATGTCGATGTCGTTGGCCTGGTTCATCGTCACGACGGACGCTTCGAGGCCGTCGGCGACGGCGCGGGCCTGCTTGCTGGAGCCCCCATGCGATTGCTTGATCGTGACGGTGTCGCCCGTCGACTTTTTCCATTCGGCGACGAAGGCCGGGTTGATGTCCTTGTACAGCTCGCGTGCCACGTCGTAGGACACGTTCAGCAGTTCCACGTCGGCGGCCTGTGCGGCAAACGGCACCACGGCACTGCCGAGCGCCAGCGCCAGCAACGCGCGGCGCAGCGAGGAAACGGATGGGATCGCCATATTGTTTTTCCTTATAAAGACTCTCTAGGGACGGTCGATGATCCGTTAAAAAATAGCAAAACAAAAGAACATTTTTATCATATGCTTAGACGGCGTATGTGGCATGCATACGCTACGGGCCGCCACAAAGCAGCCATGTCCCGTTTGGGGTATAGTCCGGCCTTCGCCGAAACATCGTTTTTTCCGGGTTGATGCTGAAAACAATGGGTATCGAAATTCGCCACGCAACACCGAATGACGCGCCGGCCGCATGCCGCCTGCTGCGCCGTTCGATCGAAGAGGGCTGCGTGCCCGACCACGGCGGCCGTCCCGACGTCCTGCAAGCCTGGCTCGGCAACAAGACGACCCAGAACGTGCTGGGCTGGCTGTCGTCGCCCAGCAACTTCGCCGTCGTGGCGGAGCGTGATGGGGACGTGGTTGGCTTCGCACTCCTGAACCAGGCCGGCAAGGTGCCCCTGTGTTATGTCCGCCCGGACCTGTTGCGCCAGGGCGTAGGGCGCGCGCTGCTGCGGGCGCTGGAAACGCAGGCGCGCGCGTGGAACATCAGCAAGGTGCACATGCAGAGCCCGGAGTCGGCGAGCGGCTTTTTCGAGCGCGAGGGCTATGTCAACGCGGGCAAGGACAAGGCCTGTTTCGGCCTCGAATGTGACTTCCTGTGGAAGCATCTGGACGCCGAAACTGTGCCGGCGCGCAAGAGATTTTGCAATTGCAGCCAATGAGCGTAGGCCCGCTTTGATCGTTGTGTAACATTACGCAACGTGAACTCATCTTTTTTCCTGCTGGCGCTTGCGCTATAGTAGTCGGGTTTCAATGATGAGTTCGTTATGGCTTCCCGTAGAGATTTTCTTCACCACGGCTTGCGCCTGACCGCGCTGGGGCTCGTCGCCGTCCCGCTGGTCGATGCGCAGGCAGCCCGTTCACAGACCGAGGCCCCCGGCACGGACCTGGAGCCGCCTCCCGATCTGTTCGATGCCCAGGTCGTCGACATCGACTTCTGGGTCAAGCCGCGCACGTTGTCCGTGATTCGTCCGCAAAGCGGTGAACGCGCCAATGTCCTGTACTGGAAGGACGGCGAGGTAATCGATTCCGCCTACCAGGAACTGTGCCATCTGCTGCGCGACGTGAACGGCAAGGCGTCGATCGCCATCGACCCGAAGCTGATCGAAACGCTGTGGGCGTCGCAGGCGTTTGTTGCGCGCTACGGCCTCGAACGGCCGCTGGAGATCCTGTCCGGCTACCGCACCCCCGCGTCCAACAACCGCCTGATCGAACAGGGCGTGCCGGCCGCGCGCCAGTCGCTGCACATGTCGGGCAAGGCGGCGGACGTACGTATCGCCGGCCTCACCGAGGAAGTGCTGGGCGGGCTCGTGAAGAGCTTCCGCAAGGGCGGCGTCGGCTTCTACTACCGCTCCGGCCCGAAAGGCGGCTGGATCCACACGGACACGGGCCTCAACCGTACCTGGAAAGGCTGAGCCGCCGGATTCCCGAACGGATAGGCGGCGCACGCGTTCGCGCGTTTTTGCTATCGTGGTTGTACCAACCTTTCCCCAAGGAGGACATGATGGCAACCATGAACGCACCGACAATGGAACGCCGGCATCTGCCCGAACGACGCGCTGCCGTGCGCGAAGGCGCGACCGCGATGTCCGGGATCGACTACGCCGCGATGGCGCTCCTGATCATCGGCGGCCTGAACTGGGCGATGGTGGGCCTGTTCGACGTCGACGTCGTCGCCACGCTGTTCGGTCCGGGCAGCCCGGCCAGCCGCGTCGTGTATGTCGTCGTCGGCCTCGCGGCCCTGTATTCGATCTACACGGCGATCAAGATGAGCCGCCACCATCCCCACTGAACCGATGCGGGTCGGCCTGATTTCCGACACACACGGCCTGCTGCGGCCCGAGGCGCTCGATTTTCTCGCGGGGTCCGACCACATCGTCCACGGCGGCGACATCGGCAACCCGGAGATCCTTGTGCGCCTGGCGGCCATTGCGCCACTGACGGTGGTCCGCGGCAACAACGACACGGCGCCGTGGGCGCGCGCGATTCCGGCGACGGCCCGCGTCGACTTCGGGACGGTGGCGCTGTACGCGATCCACGACCTGAAGGAACTCGACATCGACCCGCGCGCGGCCGGCGTGCGCGTCGTCGTGTCGGGCCACTCGCACAAGCCCGCATGCACCGAGCGCGACGGCGTGCTGTACGTAAACCCGGGCAGCGCCGGGCGGCGCCGGTTCAGCCTGCCGATCGCGGCCGCCGAGCTGATCATCGAGGGCGATGCCGTCGCAGTAAAGCTGGTGACGCTCCGCGAAATGCCGTAGCATACGCGCCGTCCTCAAGCCTGATCGATTGCCGCCATGACGCCTGACACCAACCAGAATAACGAGAACAACGATAGCGAACGCCCCCGTTTCCGCCCCGTCCCGTGGACGTCGCTGGAAACCCCGCAGGACGTCGAACTGTGGATCGAGGACCACAACCGCACGATGCAGGAGCTGGTCAAGCCGCAGGAGACGGGCGTCGGCGTGCGCTTCCGCCTCGCGCCGGGCGGCGACGTCTACATGCACACGGCGGCGGATGCCGTCATCCTCGACGTCGAGCCGGACGCCGGCTGGATCGCCCCCCTCATCATGGCCGCGACGGGCGCGGAGCAGCCGGCCGGGTCGATCTGGGTGCTGCCGGACGACAAGCTGGTGCAATTGCTGCTGGGCCTGTCGACGCTGGTCGAGAGCTCGCTGATCGTCACGGGACACAACTTCGGCAGGCATGGCCGGCGACAGTTTTAACATATATTTACGACAATATTTCCTTTGCGCGTAGTCAAGATTCGGTGTTAAATCAGCTCTCTCGTACGATGAGCTGAGCCGATGCCTACTCGATTCCCGACCGCCACGCGGCGCGCGCTGCTGTTGTCCATGGTTCTCGCGGCCGCCGCGCTGCCGGCACGCGCGGCTGACTTGCTCGACACCGTCAAGACGCGCGGCAGCTTGCGCATCGCAGTGGAAGGCACCTATCCTCCGTTCAATTTCAAGGATCCGAAGACGGGCCAACTGGCCGGTTACGACGTCGACGTCGCGAAACTCGTCTGCGCCAGGCTGGGCGTGAAACCGGAATTCGTGACGACGGAGTGGGCCGCCATCCTCGCGGGCCTGGGTGCGGGCAAGTACGACGTCATCGTCAGCCAGGTCGGCATCACGCCGCGGCGCCAGCAGGCGTTCGATTTTTCCCGGCCTTACACGTATTCGGCGCCGCAACTGATCGTGCGCCGCAACGAGACCACGGCGTATCGCAGCCTTGCCGACCTGAAGGGCCGCAAGGTCGGCGTGGGGCAGGGCAGCGTGTTCGAGCAGCAGGCGCGCGCGATGCCCGGTATCGAGGTCAAGAGTTACCCGGCCGCGCCGGAAAACCTGCAGGACCTCGCGTTCGGCCGCATCGACGCGGCCCTCAACGACAGCCTGATGGTGGCCTACCTGCTCAAGAGTTCGCAATTGCCCATCCGCGCCGGCGCGCGCGTGGGCGACGTCGAGCGCATGGGCATCGCATTCCGCAAGGGCAATCCGACATTCCATGCGGCCGTCGACAAGGCCCTCGATGACGCGCGTGCCGACGGCAGCCTGAGGCAGGCGTCGCTCAAGTGGTTCGGCGTCGACGCGACCCGCGCACCGTGACCGAACTGCTCGACCTGCTGCGCGAGGCCGCACCCGTGATGGCGAAAGGGGCGGGTTATACGCTCGCGTTCGCCGTGGCGGCGATGATCGGCGGACTCGTGCTCGGCTTTCCCACCGCGATCCTGCGCCTGGCGCCGTGGGCGCCGCTGCGCTGGCCGGCCGCGCTGTACGTGAGCGTCTTTCGCGGCACGCCGCTGCTCGTCCAGTTATTCGTGATCTATTACGGCCTGCCCGGCATCGGTATCGAATTCACTCCCGTCACGGCGGGCATCCTGGCGCTGTCGCTGAATGCGGGCGCGTACCTCTCCGAGAGCCTGCGCGGGGCCATCCTCGGCATCGCCAAGGGGCAGTGGAATGCGGGCTTCAGCCTCGGCCTCACGTATCCGCAGACGCTGGGCCTGGTGATCCTGCCACAAGCGCTGCGCACGGCCGTGCCCGCGATGAGCAATACATTGATCAGCCTGATCAAGGACACGGCCCTCGTCTCGGTCATTACCGTGACCGAATTGATGCTCGTGACGAAGGAACTGATCTCGGTGACGTTCCGGCCGTTGCCGCTGTACGTGGCGGCGGCCGTCGTGTATTGGCTGCTGAGTCTGTTTTTCGAAGCCGTGCAGCGGCGCGCGGAGCGGCATTTCAACCGCGCTCACAAGTAGCAACGGCGCCGCAGCGCCGTTTGTTCGTTACATGTTCGGGTAGTTCGGCCCGCCGCCGCCTTCCGGCGTGACCCACACGATGTTCTGCGTCGGGTCCTTGATGTCGCAGGTCTTGCAGTGCACGCAGTTCTGCGCGTTGATCTGCAGGCGATCCTTGCCTTCGTCCGTCTTCACGAATTCGTACACGCCGGCCGGGCAGTAGCGCTGTTCCGGACCCGCGAACTTGGCCAGGTTGATCTCGACCGGCACGTTCGGGTTCTTGAGCGTGAGGTGCACGGGCTGGTCTTCCGCGTGGTTCGTGTTCGAGATGAACACGGACGACAGGCGGTCGAACGTCAGCTTGCCGTCCGGCTTCGGATAGGCGATGGGCTTGAAGTCGGACGCCGGGCGCAGGCATTCGTGGTCCGCATGGTTGTGGTGCAGCGTCCACGGCGCCTTGCCCTTGAACAGGATCTGGTCGATGCCGGTCATGATCGTGCCGACGACGAGGCCCTTGCTCATCCACGGCTTGAAGTTGCGCGCGACGTGCAGTTCCTCGTGCAGCCACGACTGTTCGAACGCGACCGGATAGCTCAGCAGCTCGTCGTGCTGGCGGCCCGCGCCCAGTGCGGCGTAGGCGGCGTCGGCTGCGAGCATGCCCGTCTTGATGGCGGCGTGGCTGCCCTTGATGCGGCTCGTGTTGAGGAAGCCCGCGTCGCAGCCGATCAGCGCACCGCCCGGGAACACGGTCTTCGGCAGCGACTGCAGGCCGCCCGCCGTGATCGCGCGCGCGCCATACGAGATGCGCTTGCCGCCTTCGAAGAAGTGGCGGATCGCCGGGTGCGTTTTATAACGCTGGAATTCCTCGTACGGCGACAGGTACGGGTTCTGGTACGACAAGCCGACGATGAAGCCGACGGCGACCTGGTTGTTTTCCAGGTGGTACAGGAAGGAACCGCCATAGGTGTCGTTGTCCAGCGGCCAGCCGGCCGTGTGGACCACGAGGCCCGGCTGGTGCTTGGCCGGATCGATTTCCCACAGTTCCTTGATGCCGATGCCGTAGGTCTGCGGATCCTTGCCCTTGTTCAGGTCGTATTTCGCCATCAGCTGCTTGCCGAGGTGGCCGCGCGACCCCTCGGCGAACAGCGTGTATTTCGCGTGCAGTTCCATGCCCAGCTGGAATGCGTCGGTCGGCTGGCCGTGGCGGTTGACCCCCATATTGCCCGTCGCGACGCCCTTCACCGAGCCGTCGTCGTTGTACAGGATTTCCGCGGCCGGGAAGCCGGGGAAGATCTCGACGCCCAGCGCTTCCGCCTGCTGGCCCAGCCAGCGCACGACGTTGGCCAGCGAGATCACGTAGTTGCCGTGATTCGTCAACATCTTCGGCATCATGAACGACGGCGTCTGGTAAGCCTTCGTTTCGGAGAGGAACAGCATGCGGTCTTCCGTCACCGACGTGTTCAGCGGTGCGCCAAGTTCCTTCCAGTTCGGGAACAGTTCGTCCAGAGCGCGCGGGTCCATCACGGCGCCCGACAGGATGTGCGCGCCCAGCTCGCCGCCTTTTTCCAGCACGCAGACCGACACGTCCTGGCCCTTTTCGGCCGCCAATTGCTTCAGGCGGATCGCGGCCGACAGGCCTGCGGGGCCGCCGCCGACGATGACCACGTCGTATTCCATTGCTTCGCGCGGGCCATATTCTTCGAGGAGGGTGTTGGTCTGAGTCATGTCTTATGTGAGTTATAAAAATTTAAGCACGAGTGTGCACTTTTTTGCGCTCGTTGGCAACGTCGAGCGCCATTGTAGGGCAACTATTAGGCGCGGCAATCTAATCGGTGCGAAATAGGTGAAGTGTGTAATCATTATGACTTCGCAACAGAATTTAGTTTGGGCATAGGGGGCGTAACGTGGGGATTGAAGTCAATTTCGAAGGAAAGATCGCGATGGTCACGGGTGCATCCAGCGGGTTGGGTGCGCGGTTCGCCAAGGCGCTGGCCGGTGCCGGGGCCCAGGTCGTGCTCGCATCGCGCCGCATCGAACGCCTGAAGGAATTGCGTGCCGAGATCGAAGCGGACGGCGGCGCCGCCCACGTCGTGGCGCTGGACGTGACGGACCTCGCGAGCATCAAGGCCGCGATCGCCCACGCCGAGACGGAAGCGGGTCCGATCGACATCCTCGTCAACAACTCGGGCGTGTCGACGACACAGCGCCTGCTCGACGTGAGCGAGGAAGACTACGGCTACGTCATGGACACGAATTTGCGCGGCGCCTTCTTCATGGCCCAGCAGACCGCGAAGCGGATGATCCAGCGCGCGAAGGGCGATCCGAAGAAGCAGCACCGCATCGTCAACATCGCGTCCGTCGCGGGGCTGCGCGTGCTGCCGCAGATCGGCGTGTACTGCATGAGCAAGGCCGGCGTCGTGCAGATGACGAAGGCGATGGCCGTCGAGTGGGGCCGCTACGGCATCAATGTGAACGCCATCTGCCCGGGCTACATCGCCACCGAGATGAACGAGGATTATTTCGACACGGAGCAGGGCAAGAAGCTGATCGAGATGCTGCCGCGCCGCCGCACGGGCAAGCCGGAAGACCTCGACGGCCTGCTGCTGCTGCTCGCCGCGGAGGAAGCCCATTTCATCAACGGCGCCATCATCACGGCCGACGATGGCATGACGGCGCAATGAGGGCGTCCCGGCCGCGGCTCCTGCTGGTCCACGGCCTGCTGGGCTCGCTGGATTACTTCGAGCCGCGGCGCTACCTGCCGGGCGTCGACCTCTTCACGCCCGACCTGATCGGCTACGGCCAGCGGCGCAGCGAAGACGCCCACATCACCCTGGCCGACCAGGCCGCCATGCTGGCCCGCTTCCTGCACGACGAGATCGGCGGTCCCGCCTGGGTGCTGGGCCACAGCGTGGGCGGGATCGCCGCGATGCTGCTGGCCGACCTCGTGCCGGAGCTCGTGCGTGGCGTCATCAATGTCGAGGGTAATTTCACCTTGAAGGACGCGTTCTGGACGGGCCGCATCGCCGCCTTGCCCGACGCCGAGTGGGCCGCGGAATACGGCGCGATGGAAGCGGCGCCGGCCGCGTGGCTGGAAAAGAGCGGGATCGAGGCGAGCGACGAGCGCGTCGCATGGGCCCGCGACATCCTCGCGAATCAGCCGTACACGACCGTGCAAAAGATGGCGCAGTCCGTGCTCGACACGACCGGCGCGCCGGACTACCTGGGCTGCGTCGGCCGCGTGCTGGCGCGCGCGACGCCCCTGTACCTTGTCGGCGGCGAGCAGTCCAGCGCGGGGTGGGACGTGCCCGACTGGGTGCTGTCGCAGGCGCGCCGCGTGTGCGTGCAGCCGAAGACGGGGCACATGATGATGCTGGAAGATCCGGGGAATTTTTGCCGGATCGTCGAGTCCATCCTCTACGACGAGGGCTGCCTTTCCGGCACCTGAGGCCGTATCATGCCGGCTTTTGGCAACGACGTAGAGCAACGATGAGCAACAAGAAACAGGTTCACACGATGCGCCAGGCCATCCGCTGGGGCGACATGGATGCATTCGGCCACGTGAACAACACGGTGTATTTCCGGTACATGGAGAGCGGGCGCATCGCCTTCCTCGAACAGGCGGCGGGCGACCTCGAGATCAAGGGCGAAGGCCCCGTGATCGTCACGGCGTACTGCAACTTCATCAGGCAGCTGAAGTATCCGGGCGAGATCGAGATCCGCACGTTCGCCGGTCCGGCGGGCCGGTCCAGTTTCGAGGTGACCCACGAGATCCGCATGGTCGATGCGGACGGCAATGCCGACGTCGTGGCCGCGGAGGGCGGCGGCAAGGTCGTCTGGATCGACTTCGCGGCCGAGAAGTCCGTGCCGTTGCCGGCGCGGGTGCGGGAGATGCTGCCCGTCGGCTGATTACCGCGACATCCCGACCAGCTTGTGCACGAGTTCCGACGACGTCGACGCCGAGAACTTGCGCATGAGCTTGGCGCGGTGCATCTCCACCGTGCGCGGCGACAGATCGGTCTCGCGCGCGATCACCTTGCTCGTCTTGCCTTCGACGAGCAGCGCCGCGATCTCGCGCTCGCGCGGCGTCAGCTCGGCCGTCACGGGGCGCTTCTCGCTCACGTCCTCGAACGTCCAGACGCCGGCGCCCAGCGGCTCGGCCGGGTCGAGCGCGCGGCCCGTCACGTGGCACCAGAACAATTCCCCATTTCCTCGCCGCATGATGCGCTCGTCCGAGTAGCGGCCCTTCGCGTTCATGATCGGAATGATGCGGTCGCCCGTGCGCAGGAACTCGTCCATGGTCGGGTAGAGTACCGAGAACGACTGGCCGTCGAGCTGTGTCCGCTGGTAGCCGAACATCGCCGCCAGGGCGTGGTTGCACGACTGGATCACGCGGTTCACCGAAATGCACATGCCGACGGGCGCGTGCTGGAAAATCATCTCGTAATCGATGGCGTATGATGCGTTCATTTGATGGTAGTCGACTGTCCCCACAGGAGGGCTTGCCGGTATTTCTACGGTATTGTGCTTCGGAGGGCGCTATTTTATTCTGCAATTCTACTCTGCTGTATAGAACCTCATTATTAAAGGGACGGGTATGAACAAAGTGTATCCTGATGCGCGCTCGGCGCTCGAAGGGGTGGTTGCGGACGGCCAGACCATTGCCGTGGGCGGTTTCGGCCTGTGCGGTATTCCCGAGGCGCTCATCGCCGCGCTGCGCGATTCCGGCGTCAAGAACCTGACGGCCATCTCGAACAACGCCGGCGTCGACGACTTCGGCCTGGGCCAGCTGCTCAGCACGCGCCAGATCAGGAAGATGATCTCGTCCTACGTGGGCGAGAACAAGGAATTCGCGCGCCAGTACCTGGCCGGCGAACTGGAACTGGAATTCACGCCGCAGGGCACGCTGGCCGAGAAGCTGCGCGCCGGCGGCGCCGGCATCCCCGCCTTCTTCACCAAGACGGGCTATGGCACGATCGTCGCGGAAGGCAAGGAAACCCGTGAATTCGACGGCGAGATGTATGTGATGGAGCGCTCGCTCGTTCCGGACGTCTCGCTCGTGAAAGCCTGGAAGGCCGACCGCGCCGGCAACCTCGTGTTCCGCAAGACGGCCCGCAACTTCAACCCGAACGTGGCCACCGCAGGCAAGGTCTGCATCGTGGAAGTCGAGCAGCTGGCCGAGATCGGCGAGATCGACCCCGACCAGGTGCATACCCCGAGCATCTTCGTGCACCGCATCGTTCACAACCCGACGCCGGAAAAGCGCATCGAACAGCGCACCGTGCGTCAAGCATAAGACCAGGGGAGACAGACATGGCATGGACTCGTGATGAAATGGCCGCGCGCGCGGCCAAGGAACTGCAGGACGGTTTTTACGTGAACCTGGGCATCGGCCTGCCCACGCTGGTGGCCAACTACGTCCCGAACGATATCGAAGTGTTCCTGCAGTCGGAAAACGGCTTGCTGGGCATCGGCCCGTTCCCGACCGATGCGGAAGTGGACGCCGACCTGATCAACGCCGGCAAGCAGACCGTGACCGCGCTGCCGGGCGCCGCCTACTTCAGCTCGGCCGATTCGTTCGGCATGATCCGCGGCGGCAAGATCAACCTGGCGATCCTCGGCGCGATGCAGGTGTCGGAAAAGGGCGACCTCGCCAACTGGATGATCCCGGGCAAGATGGTCAAGGGCATGGGCGGCGCGATGGACCTCGTGGCCGGCGTCAAGCGCGTCGTCGTCGTGATGGAACACGTGGCCACAAGCAAGGATGGCTCGACGAGCCACAAGATCCTGAAAAAATGCGACCTGCCGCTGACGGGCGTCGGCGTCGTCGACCGCATCATCACCGACCTGGGCGTCATCGACGTCACCGACACCGGCCTCAAGCTCGTCGAGTTGGCGCCGGGCGTCACCAAGGATGAAGTCGTGGCCGCCACGTCGGCCGAGCTGGACGTCGCCAGCGTGTGATGTCCTTCCGGGCGGCGCCGCGGTGCCGCCCGCTATCTTCTTACTTCAGCGCAGCTTCCACACGTACTGGACCTTGGTCCATCCCTGTACGGCCTTGCCTTGTTCGACTGCCGGCTGGAAGCTGCACTGCGCCAGCGCCGAGCGCGCCGCCTCGTCCAGTGTCGTGAACCCGCTCGACTTTATCACCTTCGAACCCTTCACCTTGCCGTTCTCGTTGACGAGAAAGCCGAGCGTGACCTTGCCCTCGTGACTGGCCTGCACGTCCGCGGCCGGGTACTTCGGCTTGGCGCAGCTGTCGAAGTCGAGCTTGGCTCTGCTGCTGCCTTGCGGTGCCGCATGGGCGGACGCCGCGCAGGCGAGGGCGAGGAACAGGCAGTGCAGGGTCGTGCGGATGATGCGGGACATGGTGATCTCCTTTTGATGGGAACTGATGACCTTCAGTTCATGAGGACGTGACGGCGCCGCGCGCCGTCTTGCGCGAATGCTTCGTTGATGATGGGGCGTGACCGCCCGGCTGCTCAGCGCAGCGGCGTCACGTCAAGCGAGGGTCCAGACATATTGGACCGGTTGCCAGCTCGAAACAGGCTTGCCATCGCGCAGTGCCGGTGCAAACCGGCAGCGGTACAGGGCATCGCGGGCCGCCTCGTCCATGCTGGCGTAGCCGCTGGAGCGCAGGATGGTCGAGTCCGTGACGAAGCCGGAGGCGTCCACGCGGAAGCTCACCGTGACCGTGCCCTCGTGGCCCGCCGCGATGTCGGCCTGCGGGTATTGCGGTTTCTTGCAGCTCGAGAAATCCGCGACCGCGGGCCGTGTCAGGCCGGCCGTCGCGCTGGCAATCGGACTATCGCGGGTCGACAGCGCGTGGGCGCTCGCCGCGCACGCCAGGACGAGGGCGAGCACGGGAATCGCGGCGCGCCAGTCCAGCGCCTGCGGATCCGGACGGACCAGGCGACGGATGCGCGCCGTCAGGTCGCCGCCGGCCGCGGCCTGGGCCAGATGGTGGCCTGAAAACTGCAGGCGCTCCAGTTCCGACAGTGCCCGGGCCAGGCGGCGCGGTTCGCCCAGCCGGCGTGCGGCGAAATCGTCGGCGATCTGCTCGCGCTCGTGCCGGATGCGGCGCGAGATCCACCACACGGCCGGGTGGTAGAACAGCAGGGTCTCGATCACGTTCTGCACAAGGTTGACGAGGTAGTCGTGGCGCCGGACATGGCCCAGCTCGTGCGCCAGCAGTGCTTCCAGCAAGTGCGGCGGCATGCCCGTCACGAGGGCGGCCGGCACGAGCACGACGGGCCGCCAGAAGCCGGCCGTGACCGGACTCGCCAGGCTGTCGACGATGCGCAGGCGCACGGTGCGGTCGATGCCGCAGCGGGCGGCCAGTTGGGCCAGCCTCGATTGCCAGGCGCGTTCCGCGGCGCTGCCGGCCTGTGCCGATGCGGCGCGTCCACCCGTGGCGCGTCGCACCCACACCAGGCCCATCGCCATGCGCAGCCCGAGCGCGGCCGCGCAGGCCGCCCATCCGCCGACGATCCAGTCGAGATGCCGCTGCAGCCAGCCGAGCAGGCCAGCCGCGTCGCGCAGCACCGCCGCCGATGCCTGCGCCAGGGGCAAGGCGTGCGCGGCCTGCGCGTCTTGCCCGGCCTGCAGCATCATGACGAAGTCGGCGGCCGGCCACGCGAAGCACAGCAGCAGTGCGCCGCATGCGACGGCATAACGGCGTTCCGGCCGCGCATTGCGCAGCGCCACGAGCAGCACCGCCGTCGTGCACCCGATCAGCGCGCCTTGCCACACGAAGTCCAGCAACGCCCATCCGAGGCTGGGCACGAACGACTGGGACAGCGCGGACAGCAGCCCGGTCAGCACGTCAGGCAGGTGCGACGGTAGCGGCGCGAGCGGACTCGTCGGCAGCAATACGGACAACAGCCCGGTGACGAGCCCGGCGCTCATTGTTCGTCTCCATCTTTCAGCAGTTGTTCGATCTCATCGCGCTCCTTTTTCGAGATGCCGCTCTTGAGTGCGGCCAGCACCAGCGCCTTGGCCGACCCGGCGAAGGCGCGCTGCATCAGGTCCTTCAGCAAATTCGTCTGCAGCGATTCCTGCGCGTGGGCCGGTGCGTACACGTGAGACCGTTCGCTCTCGTCGCGGATCAGCAAACCTTTACCGTGCATGATCTGCATCAGGCGGAGCACGGTCGCGTACGTCACCTCCGGACGTTCCTTGACGATCTCTTCGTGGACCCGGCGCGCCGTGGCCGCGCCCAGCGGCCACAGTGCCTGCAGCAGGTCGAGTTCGGCGGGCGTCGGCTTGGGCGGGGTGGGGGATTTGGCCATGGCGGTTTCTCGGAACGTGGTCGATAAATCTAGACTAACTCGTCTAGATCGAGTTGTCTACAAGTTTATTTTTGGCGCGCTGGCTTGTCTACGCAGATGGTCCGGCACTAACATAGACATCACTGTCTACAATAAAAGGAAGTGTCCATGCTGAAAACCCGTGTGCGCGCGAGCGCCCTCGTCCTCCTGCTGGCGTCGAGTGGCGCCGGTGCGTCGTCCGTCCCCGATTATCCGTTCGTGCACGTCACCGGGAATTCGTTCCAGGCCGTCGTGCCCGACCTCGCCAGCCTCGATTTCGAGATCGTCGCGCCCGACGCCGACCCGGCCGCGGCGCGCGCCGTCATCGAGGCGCGCGTGGGCGAGGTACGCGACCTGGCGCGGCAGCTCGGCATCGAGGCCGACGATGTCGTCGTGCGCGAGGTGCGGCAAGGCATCCGCAAAGAGGAAAAGGGCGCGAACGGCGGGCCGTTGTACGAGCTGCGCTGCGACGTCCACATCAATGTGCGGAATGTCGCCAACTGGGCCGCGCTGGCCGGCGGGTTGCTCGGCAAACCGAACCTCGACGGCTTCGCGTCCGCTTTCGACCGCACCGACATGGACACCATCCACGACGAACTCGTGACCCGGGCCATCCAGGACGCGCGCCGCCAGGCCGAGGTGATGGCGGCCGCGGGCGGACGGCGCGTCGGCGGCCTCATGGGCGCCACGCCGGAAGCGCTGAAGAACCTCAGCACGGCGATGGGCCTGGAACGCAGCGACTTCCGGCGCGACCGCGGCACGGACCGGGCGCGCGCGCAGGACGTCGATCGCGAGCAATTGCTGGCCGTGCCGGCGCTGAAGCTGCGCCAACCCGTCGATGTCATCTTCCGCCTGGAAAACCTGCCGAAACGCACACGCTGACGACAGGAACGCTTGAGGCAGCGCAGGCGCTGGACGGGAGCCTTGCGCCGCCGCGACGGTCAAACCCGGCATGACCGCCGACAGCGCCGCCGCCGACCTTGCCGCCCGCCGCCGCTTCGCGGCCGAGCTGTGGGGCGTGATGCGCGCCAACCGCGGGCGCGTGGCGGTGTCCGTCGTCCTGCTGCTGGCCGCGAAAGTGGCGACGGTGGCCGTGCCGCTGCTGCTCAAGCGCATCATCGACGTGTTTTCGCAGCCGACGCTGCCGGCGCTGCTGCCCTGGTATCTGCTGGTGGGCTATGCGCTGCTGCGCTTCGCGAGCACGCTGTTCAACGAATGGCGCGACCTGCTGTTCGCGCGCGTGACGCTGAGCACGGTCTCGGCGTATGCGGGCAAGACGTTCGCACGCACGAGGAACTGTTGCGGAGGAGCGGCGTGTATGCGCGGTTGTGGCTGTTGCAAAAAAAAAACGCCGGGCGAACCCGGCGTCTGAACGAGGAATCGTTCCCTGTCCTGGCTTACGCGGCTTCGCGCACCGGGTGCAGGTCGCCGGTGGCGTCGTCCGGGCTCGGATTCTTCAGCTCGGCGGTCAGGCGCTCTTTGTCCAGCTCGCCTTCCCATTTCGACACGACGACCGTGGCGACACCGTTGCCGATGATGTTGGTCAGCGCGCGGCATTCGCTCATGAACTTGTCGATGCCGAGGATCAGGGTCATGCCGGCCACCGGAATGGTCGGGACGACGGCCAGCGTGGCGGCCAGCGTGATGAAGCCGGCGCCGGTGATGCCCGAGGCACCTTTCGAGGTCAGCATCGCCACGCCCAGGATCGTCAGTTCCTGCGTCAGGGTCAGTTCCGTGTTCGTGGCCTGGGCGACGAACAGGGCGGCCATCGTCATGTAGATGTTGGTGCCGTCCAGGTTGAACGAGTAGCCGGTCGGCACGACGAGGCCCACGACCGATTTCGGGCAACCCATTTTTTCCAGCTTGCGCATCAGGGCCGGCAGGGCGCTTTCCGACGAGCTCGTACCGAGGACGATCAGCAGCTCTTCCTTGATGTAGGCGAGGAAGCGGAAGATCGAGAAGCCGGTCAGGCGGGCGATGGTGCCGAGGACGATGGCGACGAACAGGAAGCAGGTCAGGTAGAACGAACCGACGAGCGAGGCCAGCGGGATCAGCGACTTGACGCCGTATTTGCCGATGGTGAAGGCCATGGCGCCGAATGCACCGATTGGGGCGACTTTCATGATGATGTTCACGACGCCGAAGATGGCGTGCGACATGTCGTCGATGAAGCGGGTCAGCGGACGGCCGCGTTCACCCAGCATCGACAGCGCGAAGCCGAACAGGATCGCGATCAGCAGGACTTGCAGGATTTCCCCTTTGGCGAACGCATCCACGAACGTGTTCGGGATGATGTTCATGAGGAAGTCGGTGGTGGTCAGCGCCTTGGTCTTCTCGGTGTACTGGGCGATCGAGTGCGTGTCCAGCGTGGCCGGGTTGACGTTGAAGCCGGCGCCCGGCTTGATCACGTTGGCGACGAGCAGGCCGATGGCCAATGCGAACGTCGACACGATCTCGAAGTAGAGCAGGGCCTTGCCGCCGACGCGGCCGACCTTTTTCATGTCCTGCATGCCGGCGATACCGGCGACGACGGTACAGAAAATCACCGGGGCGATGATCATCTTGATCAGTTTGACGAAGCCGTCTCCCAAAGGCTTCATCGCGGTTGCGATGCCCGGATCGTAGATACCCAGCAGGACGCCCACGATAATCGCAAACAATACCTGGACATAAAGGACTTTATAGAATGGTTTTTTCATGGCTAGGCTTCATGCGCTATTGGTAACACCGTCATCATCACGCAAAATATCTGCATCGGCTATTGTGGAAAACCGCAACGCCGTAGCGGATATCAGGCATGCCGATCGGTGAATAACGCTCATCGAATTCCTGGCTGATTCCGGTACACCATTCCGCCCTTCATCACGAAGTCCACCTTGCGCAGCGCAGCAATATCCGCCGTCGGATCGCCGTCGACCGCGACGACGTCCGCCAGCATGCCGTTGCGGATCGCGCCCAGGTCCTTGCTGTCGAGGATGCCGGCGGCGACGACCGTCGCGGCGCGCAGCGCTTCCGTCGGGCTCATGCCCAGGCGGACCATCCACTCCAGTTCGCGCTCGTTCGTGCCGTGCGCAAACACGCCGACGTCGCTGCCGTTGCCGATGGTCACGCCCAGCTTGCGGGCGATGCGGAAGGCGCGCTCGGCCTGCTGCATCGCGGGCGTGGGCGCGCCGCCGCGGACGTGGCGCTGGAAGTATTCGCCGATCGCTTCCGGCGCCGTCAACGTGGGCACGTACGCCACCTTGCGTTCCAGCATCAGCCTGAACGTCGCTTCGCTGGCGCCATAGCCGTATTCGATCGTGTCGACGCCGGCCAGCACGGCCAGGCGGATCGCGTCGTCGCTGCTGGCATGCGCGGCGACCTTGCGGCCGCTTGCGTGCGCGGCCGCGACGATCGCCTTCATTTCCTCCAGCGTGAACGTGGGGCGCGTGCCGCCGTCCGGGCCCGTGCGGTAGTCGGCATAGAACTTGATCCAGTCGGCGCCGCGGGCGGCCTGCTCGCGCACGGCCTTCGTCGCCTCGTCCGCGCCCGTCGCCTGCTGGGCGCCGTACGGGATGTCCATGTCCGGACGATAGCTGCGTTCGGCCGGTCCGTAGCTCGCCGTGGCGACGATGGCGCGCGTGGCGACGAGCAGGCGCGGGCCGGGGACCTGTCCTTCTTCGATGGCGCGCTTGATGCCAACGTCCGCATAGCCCGCGCCTTCCGTGCCGAGGTCGCGCAATGTCGTGAAGCCGGCCTGCAGGGTGTCGGCCGCGTGGCGCACGGCCAGCGCGACGCGGTAGGCCGGCGCTTCCTTCAGCACCTGGTCGTCCCACGTCGTTTCGTTGTAGGGATGGAGCAGCACGTGCGAGTGCAGGTCGATGAGCCCCGGGATTAGTGTCTTGCCAGGCAGCGCGATGCGGTCGACGTCGGCGGGGACGGGCAGGGTCGCGGTCGGGCCCACGCCCTGGATGCGGCCCTGCGCGACGAGCACGCTCCAGCCGGCGTGCGGCGCGCCGTCGCCGGTCCAGACTTGATCCGGCGTGAGCAGCGCAGGACGCTGGTCGGCGGCGTGTGCGCCGGACAGCGTGCAGCCCAGCAGGGCCAGCGTCGCCAGGAGTGCTCGCATCATGTGTCCTTTCTCGTCGTGTGAATCGAAAAGGCGATCATAGCCGAGCAAGAGGCGGATGGCTTATCATGGACGGATGACGCCGAAAATCCTCATCGCCCTGCTGGCTGCGCTGTGCGCGTGCACCGCATCCGCGCAAGAACCCGCGCAATTGACGCAGAAGATCGCGGGCGTGTACAAGCACCGCTTCATGAGCGCCACGATCACGCCCGGCAAGGCGCCCGGCGAGGCGGATGTGCCTTACCAGGCCGAGGACGTCATCGAGATCGTTCCCTACGATGCCGATCACGTGTACGTGCGCGCCCACCTGGATTTCTACAACGGCCACACGTGCGACATCGCCGGCATGGGCCGGTATGACGGGGTGCGTTCGTCTACCACGATCCGGCGCCGTCGCCGCTGCCGGAAGCGCCGCAATGCGCATTGCGGGTGAGCGTGGAGCACGGCCAGCTGACGCTCACCGATCGCGCCGGGCCCGACGCCGTCTCGAGCTGCCGGGCGTATTGCGGCGTGCGCGGCAGCCTGGAGTATTCGATTGGCCTGGACAAGCGCCGCCCGATCCGCTACCTGGACCGCCTGAAGGCGTCGCGGGAATACCGGAAGGCGATCGACGACCTGCACGCGACCGAGCCGCAGACGCGGCCCTGACCGGACAGTATCATTCGAGATCCTGCATCGCCTGCGCGATGCCGGTCTCGACGTCATGCAGGGACGCCGCGCCCCTGGCCGACAGCGCGATGCCGGGCACGGCCAGTTCGACGAGGCAGGCGAGCGCCTGCCGGAACCATTCCATGTCGGTGCCCATCAGCGGCAGCGCGTGGGCGTCGACGAGGTAGTGCACGGCGCGGGCCAGCAGCGCGGTGTCGCGGCCGGCACTGGCGACGAGCAGCGCGAAGTCGGCCGCTTCGCGTTCGAAGCGGTCGGCCAGCGTTTCGAGGATGTCGCGCGACACCTGCGGCTGGCCTGACGCGAGCACGACGTGCGCGAGTTCCAGGCAGGCGTCGTGCAGGCCCGGAATCTCCAGGGGTTCGTCAATGGACATTTATTGCGCGACCCAGCCGCCGTCCATGTTCCACGCGACGCCGCGCACCTGGTTCGCGGCCGGGCTGCAGAAGAACACGGCCAGCGCGCCCAGTTCTTCCGGCGTGACGAATTCGCCCGACGGCTGTTTTTCCAGCAGCAGGTTTTTCTTCGCCTGCTCGTTGCTGATGCCCTCGCGCGCGGCGCGGTCGTCGACCTGCTTCTGCACGAGCGGGGTCAGCACCCAGCCCGGGCAGATCGCGTTGGCGGTGACGCCGGTCGGGGCCGTCTCCAGCGCCGTCGATTTCGTCAGGCCGACGAGGCCGTGCTTGGCGGCGACATACGCCGACTTCTGTGCCGATGCGACGAGGCCGTGGGCCGACGCGAGGTTGATGATGCGGCCCCAGTTCTTCTGCTTCATGTAGGGCAGCGCGAGGCGGGTCGTGTGGAAGGCCGAGCTGAGGTTGATGGCGATGATCGCATCCCATTTCTCGACGGGGAAATCCTCGACGTTCGCGACGTACTGGATGCCGGCGTTGTTGACGAGGATGTCGACGCCGCCGAATTTCTCAAGCGCGAACGTCATCATGGCCTGGATCTGGTCGGGCTTCGACATGTCGGCGTTGTGGTAAGCGGTCTGTACGCCGAATTCCTGGCCGATGTCGGTGTACAGCTTTTCGATCTGCTGCGCGTCGCCGAAGCCGTTGAAGACGATGTTGGCGCCTTGCTCGGCCAGCGCGCGGGCGATGCCGAGGCCGATGCCCGAGGTCGAGCCGGTGACGAGTGCAGTCTTGCCGCTTAACATGGTGGATTTCATTCGTTCCTCTTTCTCGTGGACAGTTTCTATGAGAGCCGGGTGGTCCCGGGCCAGACTTGGTAGAATTCTAATCGCTCCACCGGGTAAAATGTTGGCGGCCGCCTGGTCCTTGATGTTCCGGCGGATGCATGGTGATCGTCGGAACTTTTGAAAATGAGCGAACCGAAGCTGAAATCCGTGCTGTGCAGTTCGCCCGCCGGCCTGCACCGCATGGCATACAAGGAGTGGGGCGACCCCGCCAATACGAACGTGCTCGTCTGCGTGCACGGGGTGACGCGCGTGGCGGACGATTTCGACGCGCTGGCGCGGGCCATGAGCGACCGCTACCGCGTCGTCTGTCCGGACGTCGTCGGCCGCGGCCGGTCCGACCGGCTGCGCGACCCTGCGCTGTACGTCATTCCGCAATACGTGGCCGACATGGTGACGCTGATCGCCCGCGTCACGGCCGGGGATGAAGGCGTCGCGTGGTTCGGCACGTCGATGGGCGGCCTGATCGGCATTGCCCTCGCGTCGCTGCCGGACAGTCCGATCCGGCGCATGGTGCTGAACGACATCGGGCCCGTGCTGGACCCGGTGGCGCTGGCGCGCATCGGCGACTACATCGGCCAGGCCATCCGCTTCGCGACCTTCGCAGAAGGGGCCGCGTACGTGCGGATGGTCTCGACGCCGTTCGGGCCGCACAGCGACGCCCAGTGGGACAAGCTGGCGCGCGACGTGCTCGTGCAGCAGCCGGACGGGCAATGGGCGCTGCACTACGACCTCGGTCTCGCGCAGCCGTTCAAGGCCATGACGCCGGCGAAGGTGGCGCAGGACGAGGCGCGGCTGTGGGCGGCATACGACGCGATCCGCTGCCCCACGCTGCTCGTGCGGGGCGAGCACTCCGACCTGCTGTCGCGCGCGACGGCGGACGAGATGACGCGGCGCGGTCCGAAGCCGGCCTTGCGGGAGATCGCCGGCGTGGGCCATGCGCCCACGTTCCTGCAGCCGGAGCAGATCGCGATCGCACGGGAATTTTTGACCGGCTGAGCAAGCCGGAGGTGTTCGGCTCCACGGCCGGGCGAAACGGCCGCAAGGCCTGGTTTTATTACTAGAGAAAAGCATGGAAATCAAACGACTGCACGTAGGCAAACGACTGTCCGAAGTCGCCATCCACAATGGCACGGTGTACCTGGCCGGCCAGGTCGCCAGCGACACGACGCAGGACATCCTCGGCCAGACGCGCGAAGTGCTGGGTCACATCGACCGCCTGCTGGCGGAAGCCGGCAGCGACAAGAGCCGCATCATCTCGACCCAGATCTACATCACCGACATGGCCAACTTCCCGGCCATGAACACCGTATGGGAAGCGTGGGTCGTGCCGGGCCAGACGCCGCCGCGCGCCACCGTCGAAGCCAAGCTGGCCGATCCGGCCGGCCTGGTCGAAATCGTCGTCGTGGCCGCCCAGGCGTAAGCACACGCGATGGTATCGATTGTCGCGCTCGGCGACGCCACCACCCAGCTGGTCCACGGCCTCGGCCCCGACGACTGCGCGCGCGTGAAGGGCGCGCTCGACTTCGCGGCCGAGCGCTATGTCGAACGCACGGCCGGCACCGGCCAGAGCGCGTTCGAGTTCTCGCTGGGCGTGGCCGGCACGCTTGCGTTGTTGCGCAGCGATGCCGAGACCCGCATCGCCGGCCTGCTGTTCGAGCTGGCGATCGTGGATCCGGGCGTGTCCGAGGCGCTCGAGGAGCGCTTCGGCAAGGAAGTGGCGGACATGGTGCGCGGCGTGCACCAGCTGATCCGCCTGCGCGACCTGACGGCGGCCCAGGCCCCCGTCGGGCGCGGCAAGAATGCGGCCCAGGAGGCCATGGCGCAGGTCGAAACCCTGCGCAAGATGCTGCTGGCGATGGCCAGCGACATGCGCGTCGTGCTGATCCGCCTCGCCTCGTGCGTGACCACGCTGCGCTACTTCGCGGAGCACAAGCGTTTCGACGACGTCACGCGCAACTACGGCCGCGAAGTGCTCGACCTGTACGCACCGCTCGCCAACCGTCTCGGCATCTTCCAGCTGAAATGGGAACTGGAAGACCTGTCGTTCCGGATGATGGAGCCGGACACGTATAAACGCATCGCCAAGATGCTCGAAGAGAAGCGCATGCTGCGCGAGAGCTTCGTGGCGTCGTCGATCGAGCGCCTGCAGAAGGAGCTCGCGGCGGCGGGCATCAAGGCCGAAGTGTTCGGCCGGCCGAAGCACATCTACAGCATCTGGAAGAAGATGCGCGGCAAGGAGCTCGATTTCTCCGAGCTGTACGACGTGCGCGCGTTCCGCGTGATCGTCGACGACATCAAGACGTGCTACACGGTGCTGGGCGTCGTCCACAACATCTGGACGCCGATCCCGAAGGAATTCGACGACTACATCTCGCGCCCGAAGGCGAACGGCTACCAGTCGCTGCACACGGTCGTCACGGCGGAGGATGGACGGCCGCTGGAAGTGCAGATCCGTACCCAGGAGATGCACAACTTCGCCGAGTACGGCGTCGCCGCGCACTGGCGCTACAAGGAAGAAGGCGGCTCGAATTTCAAGAGCCAGGAATACGACGAAAAGATCGCGTGGCTGCGCCAGCTGCTGGCGTGGAAGACGGAAGTCGCGAGTGCCGTCACGGGGCAGGAAGAGCTGCAGCGCGAGTGGGTCGAGAAGCTGAAATCGACGACCCTCGACGACCGCATCTTCGTGCTGACGCCGCAGGCGCGCGTGCTCGAGCTGCCGGTCGGCGCGACCCCGATCGACTTCGCCTACCACCTGCACAGCGAGGTGGGCAACCGCTGCCGCGGCGCCAAGATCGACAACGTGATGGTGCCGCTGAACACGCCGCTGAAGAATGGCCAGACGTGCGAGATCATCACGGCAAAGGGCCCGGCCGGCAGCCAGGGGCCGTCGCGCGACTGGCTGAGCCCCGGCTATACGGTCAGCAGCCGCACGCGGTCGAAGATCCGCGCCTGGTTCCACGCGCTGGAACTGGCGGAGACGCTGGCGCACGGCCGCGCGCTCGTCGAAAAGTCGCTGCAGCGCGAAGGCAAGACCGCGGTCAATCTGGATACGCTGGCGCACAAGCTGGGGTTTGCCAAGGTCGACGACCTGTTCATCGCGGTGGGCAAGGAGAAATTCAGCCTGCGCCACGTGGAAGCCGCACTGCACGACGCGGCGCCGGCGGCCCCGGTGCCGGACGAAGCGGTCGTCAACAAGAGCCGCGCGTCGAGCGTGGAGCAGGGCGCCAAGTCGGGCGTGCTCGTCGTCGGCACGGAAGGCCTCATGACGCAGCTGGCGCGCTGCTGCAAGCCGGCGCCGCCGGATCCGATCATGGGCTTCGTCACGCGCGGCAAGGGCGTGTCGATCCACCGCGCGAGCTGCAAGAACTTCGCCGAGATGGCGGCCCGCAACCCGGAACGCGTGCTCGAGACGGAATGGGGCACGACGGGCCTGGAGACCGTGTTCCCGGTCGATATCTTCATCCTCGCGGCCGACCGCCAGGGCCTGCTGCGCGACATCTCGGAAGTGCTCGCGATCTCGAAGATCAACGTGATCGGCGTGAACACGCAGAGCAGCAAGGGGACCGCGAAGATGGTGTTCACGGCGGAGATCAGCTCGACCGGGCAGCTGCAGAAGGCGCTCGCGGCGATCGCCGAGGTGAAGGGTGTCCAGCAAGCCCGGAGGACATAGGTGCCCATCACCTCCCTCCTGTACGTCAAACCGCGCCTCTGGGGCCACCTGGCCGCGCGCTACGTCGCCAGCTGGTGGTCGATGCTGCACCTGGGCGCCGTGGCGCTCGTGATGGCGCTGACGCCGTCCACGTACCACCGCGCCAACCGCCTCGCCACGTCGCGCTACATCTACGCGAGCACGTGGCAGGTGCTGCCCTGGTTCACGGTGCTGACGGCCCTCGTCAGTCTCGTCATCATCCGCATCGTGCTCGTCACGGCGCAGAGCTATGGCCTGTCGCGCTATGCGCTGGAGATGGTCGTGCGCGTGCTCGTGCTGGAACTGCTGCCGCTGTCGGCCGCGATGTTCGCCGCGCTGCGGGCCGGCATGGCGTTCGATGCCGGTGCCATGGGCCTCGCGCGCAGCGGCATGCCCGCCGGCGAAGCGACGGCCGAGACCTTGCGCCGCCTGCGCCGCGACCTCGTGCCGCAGGTGATCGCCAACGCATTTTCCGTGCTGAGCCTCGCGATGGTCAGCAGCGTCATCGTGCTCGTGTTCGCGTACCTCAACGTGTACGGCCTGTCGCCATGGGGCCTGCCGGACTACACGCGCACGGTGGGCCGCGTGTTCGATCCGACCGTGACCCTCGGCTTCGTGTTCAAGACGGTGCTGTTCGGGCTCGCGGTGGCCGTGATCCCGAGCGCCGCCATCCTGGAACTGCTGCGCCGCCCGCGCCGCCTGCGCACGAACGTGCAGCCGGGCGCGCTGCGGCTGCTGTTCGTGCTGCTGCTGATCGAGGCCAGTTCGCTGGCCGTCAAATACATCTAACGACATTCAAACGATGAGCGACAAAGACACCCCTCCCGACGAACCGAAACACGTGGAAGCGAAGGCGCTGTTCCTGCTCGTCCTGATCGGCGCGCTGATCGTCGCGTTCTTCCTGTACGTGATGTATGCCCGCGGCGTGTTCGAGAAGACGCAGGAACTGGTGCTCGTCGCCGACGATTCCTCCGGCGTCATCCCGGGCATGGACATGACGTTCGCCGGCTTCCCCATCGGGCGCGTGCGCCAGGTGGAGCTGGGCAAGGACGGCAAGGTCAACATCCTGGTCGACATCGCGAAGAACGATGCGAAATGGCTGCGCACGACCAGCGTGTTCACGCTCGAGAGCAGCGTCGTCGGCGAGACCCGGCTGCGCGCGTACAGCGGCGTGCTGACGGATCCGCCGCTGCCGGACCACGCCCAGCGGCCCGTGCTGCGGGGCGACGCGGCGGCCGAGATCCCGCGCCTGATGGCCACGGCGCGCACGCTGCTGGAAAACCTGGAGACGATGACGCGCGCCGATTCCCACATCGGCAACACGCTGGCCAACGTCGACGCGCTGTCCGGCCGCCTGTCCGGCCGCTACGGCGTGCTGGGCACCGCGCTGGGCGGCGACGCCGAGGCGGAAAAGCTGCTGCAGACCCTGCACCGCGTCGACGCGCTGCTCGCGAAGACCGACCAGCGCGTGTTCGGCAAGAAGGGCGTGATGGACGATGCGCAGAGTGCGATCCGCGAATTGAACGGCTTGCTGGCCGACGCGCGTGGCACCTTGCAGAAGGCCGACGGCGTGCTGGCCGAGGCGCAGGCCGTCGCGAAGAACGCGCACACCGCCACCGACGACCTGGGCCGCCTGCGCGGCGAGGTCGATGCGAGCCTGCGCAAGGTGAACCGCCTCGTCGACGAGATCAACCGCAAATGGCCGTTCAGGCAGGATACGGAGGTGAAGCTGCCATGATGACCCGATCCCTCATTGCCGCCGCGCTCATCGTATTGTCCGGCTGCGCCAGCAAGCCGCAGCCGCCCGCCTGGGAAGGCGATGCGAAGAGTTCCCTGGACGGTTACACGGACGATTTCCTGCGCGGGGACTCTGGCGCCGCCGACGCCGAGTTCGCGCGCGCCCGCCGCGCGAGCGCCAGCACGGGACGGTTCGACATCGTCGCCCAGGCGGAACTGGTGCGCTGCGGCGTGAAGGCGGCGGCGCTCGACTACGAATGCCCCGGCTTCGCGGCGCTCGCGAACGAGTCGACGCCGGCCCAGCGCGCGTATGCCGCCTACCTGGACGGCCGCTGGCAGGGGCTCGACGTGAATCTGCTGCCGGAACAGCACCGCGCCGTCGTCGCGAGCGGCTCGCTGGCCGGCGTCGCCGATCCGCTGGCCCGGCTCGTCGCGGCCGGGGCGCTGCTGAAGGCGGGACGCATCACGCCGGCCGACATCGGCGCCGCCGTCGACACGGCATCCAGCCAGGGCTGGCGCCGGCCGCTGCTGGCGTGGCTGGGCGTGCAGGAACAGCGTGCCCGCGCGGCAGGCGACACGGCCTCGGTGGAACGCATCCGCCGCCGCATCGAACTGGCTGCGCAACGCTGATTACTTCACGCGAACGACGCGCGCCGCGCTGTTGTTGGCTTCCAGCTGCAGGTAATAGGCGCCGAGCGCGCCCCGTTCGATCCGCACGGCCGGGTCCACGAGGTCCGGCAGGACGGCATCGACGTCGTCCACGACGCGCCACACCTGGCCGTTGGCGAGGGTGAGCTGGGTGCCGTAGCGCCAGCCATCCACGTTGCCGCGCACGGTGCTGCGGATCGCCGCCGGCTCGTCGTCGACCTTCTGTTCCAGGCGTTTTCCGCCGAAGCGCTGCTCGGCCGGCGGTGCCACGGGCAGCGCTTCGTAGCAGGCCAGCCGGCTCGCCGTATCGGGGAGGGCGCGGCAGCGCAGCACGAGGGCGTCGTCGACGGCGCAGGCGGCGCCGGACGCGCACAGCAGGAGGAGGGCGAGCGTTCTCATCCCCGCATTATAGCTACGCGCTGGTCCCCGGCGCCGCCTCCAGGTGCGGACGAGCGGGCCGCAGCGCGGGCGGCAACTGGTTGTGGATGCGCACGGCCGCGCGCGCCGCCTGGCCGGCCGCCACGGCGATCTGGTTCAGGCCCACGACGACGTCGCCGATCGCGTACAGGCCGGGCACGGCCGTCTGCTGGTGGTCGTCGACGACGATCTCGTCGCACTGCGCCGTGCGCGCGCCCAGCTTCGCGGCGAGGCCCGATCTGGCGTTCTCGCCCAGCATCGGGTAGAACACGTCCGCTTCGTGATCCTGGCCGTCGTCCGTGTGCAGCACGGGTTTCATCGATGCGTCGAGCGTGACGGACAGCAGCGGCGAATCGACGATGCGTACGCCGGCCGCGTCGAGGCGGCGCCGGTCGTCTGCGCTCAGCATCGACGGCGCGCCCCGTTCGAACAGGGTGACGTCCGCGCTGAACGTACGCATGAACAGCGCGTGGCCGACCGGGTTCACGTCGGACGTGGCGACGGCAATGCGCTTGTCGATCACGTCGAAGCCGTCGCACACGGGGCACAGGCGCACGGACCCGAACGCGACGGCCTCGCGCCAGTTTTCGATCGGGAGGCCCGCGTCCGCGACGCCCGTCGCCAGCAGCACCGTGTGGGCGCGGACCTGCACGATGTCATCGATGCCTTCGGGCTGGTAGTCGCCGACGAACAGGCCGTCCTCGATGCGCAGGTCGACGATCTCGCCCGGCATCACGCTGCCGCCGTAGCGCTGCAGCTGCGACGCGAGGTTGCCCAGCAGGATGTGGCCGGGCACGCCTTCGGGAAAGCCGGGATAGTTGTGCGAGACGGGGATCAGGCGCAGGCGGCTGTTGCCCTTGTCGACGAGGGCGACGTTGCGCGTGAAGCGGCGCAGGTAGATGGCGGCGGTCAGGCCGCCCGGGCCGCCGCCCACGATCAGCGTGTCGTAGACATGTGCGGTGGCGAGTTCGGAGGAGGTAGGCATGTGCCGATTATCCGCAGGCGGCCTGCGGCTGGGCTATCGGCGCGTGTCCCGAGGCCGGGTCGGAACTGGCTTACAGCGTGTCGGAGCAGTCGCGCAGTTCAGGCTGCAAGGTGACGTGGTCGATGCCGTGCTTGTCGAGCAGCATGTATTTCACCGCGCGCAGCACGTCGGGCCAGGCGTTCAGGTCGTCGATTTCCAGGTGGCCGATCAGCGCGGGCTCGCCCGGCGACATGTCCCATACGTGCAGGTCGTGCACGGAGCGCACGCCCGGGATGCCAGCGAGGTCGGCGCCGATTTTCAAGTAGTCGATCTGGTGCGGCACGCCTTCCATCAGGAAGTGGTAGGACTCGCGCAGCACGCTCACGGTCGACTTGAGGATCAGCAGCGACACGAAGATCGACAGGATCGGGTCGATGCGCACCCAGCCGGTGAAATGAATGACGGCGCCCGCGGCGATGGCGGCGATGGAGCCGAGCAGGTCGCCCAGCACGTTGACGAGGGCGGCGCGCGTGTTGATGCTCTGCTCGTCGCGCGACAGCACCCACGCGACGGCGATGTTGATGCACGCGCCGATCGCGGCGACGATCAGCACGGTCTTGCCGCCCACGTGCTCGGGATGCGCGAGGCGCTGGACGGCTTCGTAGACGATCCAGCCGACGAGCAGCAGCATGGCAAGGCTGTTCACGAAGGCGGCGAGCGCCTCCGCGCGCACGAAGCCGAACGAATGGCGCGCGGACGGCGGCCGCCGTGCGATCAGCTGGGCCAGCAGCGCGAGGCCGAGGGCGGCGGCATCTGTGACCATGTGGCCGGCGTCCGAGATCAGTGCGAGCGAATTCGACAGGAAGCCGCTGACGGCCTCCACCAGCGCATACAGCAGGGTCAGCCCGAGCGCGATGGCCATCGCCCATTGGCTGCGGCCTTCGATCGTGTGGGCGTGGCGGGCATCGCCGTCGAGGTGGGCGTGGAGGTGGGCGGAGGAGCCGGCTTGGTCGGACATGAAAGTGAGGGAATCGGAAAACAGGCGGCAGTATACCCGGCGTCCTTGCAGAATAGTGTCCGATCCCCTTATAATAGCGGCATACGGGCGGTTAGTTCAGCTGGTTAGAATACTTGGTCGACATCCAAGGGGTCGCAGATTCGAATTCTGCACCGCCCACCAGAACACCAAGACAAGCGCGGGGAACTTCGGTTTTCCGCTCTTGTCGTCAGTAAGAGCGAGAAAGGCACGAACGGTTATGACACCGCGAACTACAACGACGTTGTGGGGGAATCGCTAGACGCGGTAGGGTGTCATATTGTCTTTCGCAGCAACTCGACGACACTGAAGAAAACGCGCCTGGTGCGCGTTTTTTTTCGTCCAAAACTTTCCAGTTTCAAACTTATTAACCTGAACGGGCGCATGGCGCCGATGGAGCTCACAATGTTGAATGTTCGCCTCCCGGACGGCTCGAGCCGTCAATTCGAAGGTCCGGTGACGGTCGCCCAGGTGGCGTCCAGCATCGCACCGAGCCTGGCCAAGGCCGCGCTGGCCGGCAAGGTCGACGGCAAGGTCGTCGACACGTCGTTCCTGATCGAGAAGGATGCCGACCTGGCCATCGTCACGGACAAGGATCCGGAAGGCCTGGACGTCATCCGCCACTCGACCGCCCACCTGCTGGCGTATGCTGTCAAGGAATTGTTCCCGGAAGCGCAGGTCACCATCGGCCCCGTGATCGACAACGGTTTCTACTACGACTTCTCGTACAAGCGCCCGTTCACCCCGGACGACCTGCAAGCCATCGAAAAGAAGATGGCCGAGCTCGCCAAGAAGGATGAGCCGGTCACCCGCAAGGTGCTGCCGCGCGACGAAGCCGTGGCGTACTTCAAATCGATCGGCGAAGACTACAAGGCCGAGATCATCGCGTCGATCCCGGCAAACGAAGACGTGTCGCTGTACACCGAAGGCAAGTTCACCGACCTGTGCCGCGGTCCGCACGTGCCGTCGACCGGCAAGCTGAAAGTGTTCAAGCTGATGAAGCTCGCGGGCGCGTACTGGCGCGGCGACTCGAAGAACGAGATGCTGCAGCGTGTCTACGGCACCGCCTGGGCGAAGAAGGAAGACCAGGAGCAATACCTGCACATGCTGGAAGAAGCCGAGAAGCGCGATCACCGCAAGCTGGGCAAGCAACTGGATTTCTTCCACTTCCAGGACGAGGCGCCGGGCCTGATCTTCTGGCACCCGAAGGGCTGGACCATCTGGCAGCAGATCGAGCAATACATGCGCAAGACCTACCAGGTCACCGGCTACAACGAGGTGAAGGCGCCGCAGATCATCGATGTCAGCCTGTGGCAGAAGACCGGTCACTGGGACAATTATCGTGAAAACATGTTCACGACCGAGTCGGAAAATCGCACCTATGCGCTGAAGCCGATGAACTGCCCGGGCCACGTGCAGATCTATAACGCGGGCCTGCGTTCGTACCGCGACCTGCCGCTGCGCTACGGCGAGTTCGGCCAGTGCCACCGCAACGAATCGTCGGGCGCGCTGCACGGCCTGATGCGCGTGCGCGGCTTCACCCAGGACGACGGCCACGTGTTCTGCACGGAAGAGCAGATCGCGCCGGAAGTCGTGGCCTTCCACGCCCAGGCGATGAAGGTGTACGAGGACTTCGGCTTCGACAACATCGACGTCAAGATCGCGCTGCGTCCGGAAAACCGCATCGGTTCCGACGAGGTGTGGGACCAGGCCGAAGAAGCGCTGCGTTCCGCGCTGCGCGGCTGCGGCGTGACCTGGACGGAGCTGCCGGGCGAGGGCGCGTTCTACGGTCCGAAGATCGAATACCACCTGAAGGATAGCCTCGGCCGTCCGTGGCAGGTCGGCACGATGCAGGTCGACTTCTCGATGCCGGGCCGTCTCGGCGCGGAATATGTCGCAGAAGACAATTCCCGCAAGGTGCCCGTGATGCTGCACCGCGCGATCGTCGGCTCGATGGAGCGCTTCATCGGCATCCTGATCGAAAACTACGCGGGCGCGCTGCCGCTGTGGCTGGCGCCGGTCCAGGTTGCCATCTTGAACATCTCCGATGCGCAGGCCGATTACGTCAAGCAGGTCGAGGCGAAGCTGAAGGCGGCGGGCCTGCGCGTTCACGCTGATTTGCGGAACGAGAAGATTACCTATAAAATTCGGGAGCATTCCGTCCAAAAACTGCCGTACATCCTAGTTGTCGGTGATAAAGAGCGGGATGCCAACACTGTGGCCGTTCGCGCCCGTGGCAATATCGACCTTGGCGTCATGTCGGTCGATGCGCTGCTGGAACGCCTCCAAGGCGAGGTAGCATCCAAGGCGAAGTAATCAAGCACGCGCCTTGAGACGGCCCTATCCATCTTACTTTCAAAGGAAACAACATAGCTACTGACAAGTCGTCACATCGCATCAATGGCGAAATCAACTACCCGGAAATGCGTCTGAACGGGATAGACAACGAGCCGCTGGGCATTGTGAGCCTGGCCGAGGCGTTTCGTCTGGCTGAAGAAGCGAACGTGGACCTGGTGGAAATCGCGCCGAACGCGGTTCCCCCGGTCTGCCGCCTGATGGACTACGGCAAGTTCAAGTATTCGGAGCAGAAGAAGGCGCACGAAGCGAAGCTGAAGCAGAAGATCATCCAGGTCAAGGAAATCAAGTTCCGTCCAGGTACGGACGAGGGTGATTACAGCATCAAGCTGCGTAACCTGATCAAGTTCCTGGAAGAAGGCGACAAGACCAAGATTACGCTGCGCTTCCGTGGCCGCGAGATGGCTCACCAGGATATCGGCCAGCGCATGCTGGAGCGTCTGCGCGGCGACCTCGAGCCGTACGGCCAGGTCGAGCAGTTTCCGAAGCTGGAAGGTCGCCAGATGATCATGGTGGTCGCGCCGAAGAAGAAGAAGTAATTCTTCGTGCAGTCAAGCCGGGCCAGGCCCGGGCCCCGGGTGCGTCCCGCGGCCTGGGCTTGGCCTATTCCACTTTCTGGTTTCTCGTGTGCATGGCTCGGATGTGCACGGGCGTAAAACTGTGCTAGAATCTGCGGTTCCCATGTTCGCAAGGACGGGGAAGCAAGACTGTAGTGGACCCGCTTCCGCTGCAGAGACAAGTGAAAGTAGGCATCCAAGAGCAGCGTTGCTGCCACCTGCAATCCTGTCACATATGAGGCTGCCTGTAAGAGGGCAGAAGACTATGCCGAAAATGAAAACCAAAAGCTCCGCGAAAAAGCGTTTTCGCGTGCGCCCGGGTGGTACCGTCAAATCGGGTATGGCGTTCAAGCGTCACATCCTGACCAAGAAAACCACCAAGAACAAGCGCCAGCTGCGTGGCACCCGCAACATCAATGCGTCCGACGTCCAGAGCGTCTACCGCATGATGCCGTCTGCTTAATCTCACACTAAGGAGCTAATATGCCTCGAGTAAAACGTGGGGTTACTGCACGTGCCCGTCACAAGAAGGTTCTTGCGCTTGCCAAAGGTTATCGTGGCCGCCGCAGCAAAGTATTCCGTATTGCCAAGCAAGCAGTCATGCGCGCTGGCCAGTACGCATACCGCGACCGCCGCAACAAGAAGCGCGTTTTCCGCGCACTGTGGATCACCCGTATCAACGCGGCTTCGCGTTCGCACGGCATGACCTACAGCGCATTCATGAACGGCCTGAAGAAAGCCGCGATTGAACTGGACCGTAAAGTCCTGGCCGACATGGCTGTCAACGACAAGCCGGCTTTTGCCGCTATCGTGAACACCGTCAAGGCAAAGCTGGCTGCTTGATCATCAGTCTGCGATAGAAGTACAGCGCCGCGCTTGTCGAAGCACGGCGCGCAAAGGACGGGGCAAAGGTTTCACGACCGATGCCCTGTTTTTGTTTCTGGCGTCTCCCGCCATCAAAACAGGAAAAGAATACGCATGAACTCGCTGGAAGAACTCGCGCTTCAAGAACTCGTTACTTCGGCCCAGACTGACTTTGGTGGCGCACAAGACGTAGCCGCGCTGGAAAACGCAAAAGCGAAATACCTGGGCAAGACCGGCCAGGTGACCGACCTGATGAAGGGCCTCGGCAAGCTCGATCCCGAACAGCGCAAGGCGCAGGGCGCCCTGATCAACGCCGCCAAAGAAAAAATCGAACAGGCGTTGACGGCCCGCCGCGAGGATCTCGCCAACGCGCAATTGATGGCGCGCCTGAATGCGGAAGCGATCGACGTCACCCTGCCGGGCCGCGGCCGCGCCAAGGGCGGCATCCACCCTGTCATGCGGACCTGGGAACGGGTCGAACAGATTTTCCGCTCGATCGGTTTCGACGTGGCCGACGGCCCCGAGATCGAGACCGACTGGACCAATTTCACCGCGCTGAACAGCCCGGAAAACCACCCGGCACGCTCGATGCAGGACACGTTCTACATCGAAGGCAACGACAGCACGGGCAAGCCGCTGCTGCTGCGCACCCACACGAGCCCGATGCAGGTGCGCTATGCCCGCACGCACACGCCGCCGATCAAGGTGATCGCGCCGGGCCGCACGTACCGCGTCGACAGCGACGCCACGCACTCGCCGATGTTCCACCAGGTCGAAGGCCTGTGGATCGGCGAAGACATCAGCTTTGCCGACCTGAAGGGCGTCTACCTGAACTTCGTGAAGGCATTCTTCGAGACGGACGACCTGCAGGTCCGCTTCCGGCCGTCGTACTTCCCGTTCACGGAACCGTCGGCCGAGATCGACATCGCGTTCGGCTCCGGTCCGCTGAAGGGCCGCTGGCTGGAAGTGTCGGGCGCCGGCCAGGTGCATCCGACGGTCGTCCGCAATTTCGGACTGGATCCGGAAAAATTCATCGGTTTCGCGTTCGGTTCGGGCCTGGAGCGCCTGACCATGCTGCGTTACGGGATCAACGACCTGCGTCTCTTCTACGAAGGTGACCTCCGTTTCCTGAAGCAGTTCAACTAAGAACACGTCCGATCAATACCAAGGCAAACGAATATGCAATTCTCTGAAAACTGGCTCCGTTCCATGGTCGATCCGAAGATCAATTCGGACGAACTCGCGCACCTGCTCACGATGTCCGGCCTCGAAGTGGAAGAGGTCGAACCGGTCGCGCCGCCGTTCTCGAACGTCGTCGTGGCGGAAGTCAAGGAAGTCGCCAAGCACCCGAACGCGGACCGCCTGAACGTGTGCCAGGTCGACGTCGGCACCGGCACCCTGCTGAACATCGTCTGCGGCGCGCCGAACGTGCGCGCGGGCATGAAGGCCATCTGCGCGATGGCCGGCGCCGTACTGCCGCCGGGTCCGGACGGCAAGCCGTTCGAAATCAAGGTCGGCAAGCTGCGCGGCGTGGAATCGCAGGGCATGATGTGCTCGGCGAAAGAACTGAAGCTCTCGGAAGAGAGCAGCGGCCTGATGGAGTTGCCGGAAGACGCGCCCGTCGGCCAGAACATCCGCGACTACCTGGCCCTGAACGACCTGAAATTCACGATCAAGCTCACGCCGAACAAGGCGGACTGCCTGTCCGTGCTGGGCGTGGCGCGCGAAGTGTCGGCGCTGACCGGCGTGCCGCTGGCGCTGCCGGCGTTCCGTCCGGCCGTCGTGAATACGGATGAAAAGCTGCCGGTGAAGATTTCGGCGCCGGATCTGTGCGGCCGTTTCTCCGGCCGCGTCATCCGCGGCCTGAACGCGAAAGCGGCGACGCCGGAATGGATGAAGCGCCGCCTCGAGCGCAGTGGCCAGCGTTCGGTGTCGGCGCTCGTCGACATCTCGAACTACGTCATGCTGGAAGTGGGCCGTCCGTCGCACGTGTTTGACCTGGACAAGATCCACGGCGGCATGGACGTGCGCTGGGGCCGCAAGGGCGAATCGCTGAAGCTCCTGAACGGCAACACGGTCGAGGTCGACGAGTGGGTCGGCGTGATCTCCGACGAGAAGGAGATCGAGTCGCTGGCCGGCATCATGGGGGGCGATTCCACGGCCGTCACCCTGGACACGACCAACATCTACCTGGAAGCCGCGTTCTGGTGGCCGAACGCCATCCAGGGCCGCGCGCGCCGCTACAACTTCTCGACGGATGCCGCGCACCGCTTCGAGCGCGGCGTCGACTACGCGACGACCGTCGAGCACATCGAGCGCATCACGTCGCTGATCGTGGAGATCTGCGGCACGGGCGAGACGAAAGTCGGCCCGATCGACGACCAGGCGCCGAACGTCCCGCAGCGCAAGCCGGTCACCCTGCGTACCGCGCGCGCCGCGAAGGTCATCGGCGTGCCCGTCACGGACGACATGGTCGCCGACATCTTCACGCGCCTGCACCTGCCGTTCGAGCGCGAGGAGGGTCTCTTCCACGTGACGGCGCCGTCGTACCGTTTCGACATCGAGATCGAGGAAGACCTGATCGAGGAAGTCGCGCGCGTGTATGGCTTCGAAAACATTCCCACGCTGCCGCCGGTGGCCCCGTCGGCGATGCTGATCGAGCCGGAAGACACCCGCTCGCTGTTTGCGATCCGCCACGAACTGGCCGACCTGGGTTACCAGGAAGTCGTGAACATGAGCTTCGTCGAGCAGCAGTGGGAAACGGATTTCGCGAACAATACCGACCCGATCCGCCTGCAGAACCCGATCGCCAGCCAGCTGAGCGTGATGCGTTCATCGCTGATCGGCAGCCTCGTCGCCAACGTGCGCTACAACCTGAACCGCAAGGCCGGCCGCGTGCGCGTGTTCGAAGTGGGTGGCGTGTTCCTGCGCAATGCGGACGCGCAGGACGGTCCGCTGGCCGTCGCCGGCTTCGACCAGCCCAAGCGCGTCGCCGCCATCGCCTACGGCCCGGCCGCGGACGAGCAGTGGGGCCAGCCGACCCGTGCCGTCGATTACTTCGACGTCAAGGGCGACCTGGAAGCGCTGTTCGCACCGCGCGCCGTACGTTTCAGCAAGACCGAACACCCGGCGCTGCACCCGGGCCGCTCGGCCACGGTGGAAGTGGACGGCAAGGTCGTCGGCGTCATCGGCGAGCTGCATCCGCGCTGGCTGCAGAAGTACGACCTGCCGCAGGCCCCGGTGCTGTTCGAGGTGGATGCCGACGCGCTGCGCGCGCGCGACGTGCCGCGCTACGCCGAGATTTCCAAGTTCCCGGGCGCCACGCGCGACCTCGCACTGGTGGTGAAACAGGACGTGCCGGCCCAGGCGCTGCTCGACGCTTTCCAGTCGGAACTGGCGTCGAACGCGCTCGGCAAACTCGTGCAAGCCGTTGTTTTATTTGATGAATACCGCGGCAAAGGTTTGGAACAAGATGAAAAAAGTCTTGCTTTCCGCTTTGGCTTGCAAGATACTCAATCGACGCTGCAGGACGATGCGGTCGAGGCCATCATGGCCGCGCTGGCATCTGCGGCGCAACAAAAACACGGCGCAAAACTGCGCGGTTAAAAAGAAGGCTACGTGCCTCGAAGGGGTATCGAGCAACCGTCGCGCGCGGCAGCAATGGTGGTCGAGAAGCGCAGCCGTACTTACGGTACGGCGAGCATCGCAGGCCGTCACTGCAACGCGCAGCAGGTTGATCGAGCCCCCACCAAACATCCAGAACTGAAGGTAGGGCTTAAAATTAACAACAACGACGTTGATTCCGCCGTGCTCCAGGAAGCGCTGGCCGCCGACCTGCATCGTGCGATGCTGGTGGCCCGGGTACGGAAGGAAGCGGAAAAGGAGTTGCCGACCCTGACCAAGGCGGAGCTGGCCGAACTGCTGTTCGAGCAGGTCGGTCTGAACAAACGCGAGGCCAAGGACATGGTCGAGACGTTCTTCGACGAGATCCGCAATGCGCTCGAGCGCGGCGAGGCGGTCAAGCTGTCCGGCTTCGGCAACTTCCAGTTGCGCGACAAGCCGCAGCGGCCCGGCCGCAATCCGAAAACCGGGGAAGAAATCCCCATCACGGCGCGCCGCGTCGTGACGTTTCACGCCAGCCAGAAGCTGAAGGCGATGGTCGAAGAGGCCAATCCGGGCAGCCCGCGCAATCCGGACAGCCCCGACGGCCCCGACCATCCTTCCCTGGCGCGTGCAGCCTGATAAAGCCGACACGGCTTGTGAGCGATGAACGACCGACCGAACAAGATGGAACCGACCGTGCTGCCGCCGATCCCGGCGAAGCGCTATTTCACGATTGGCGAAGTCAGCGAATTGTGCGGGGTCAAGCCGCATGTGCTCCGCTACTGGGAGCAGGAATTTACTCAGCTTAAACCGGTCAAACGCCGCGGAAATCGCCGTTATTACCAGCATCACGAAGTGCTGTTGATCCGGCGTATACGCGAACTGCTGTACGAGCAGGGCTTTACCATCAGCGGGGCACGCAACCGCCTCGATGGGCGCGGCCAGCACGACGTCGACGCGTTGCCGGAAACGCCACCACCACCGGCCATGCCGACCATCGAACCGGAAGCATTGCGTGCCGAGCTGCACGCAATTCTCGCACTGCTCAAGCACGGTTCGCCGGCAGCCTGAAGCCCCGCCGAGGGCGCAACGGCCGACGCAGCCAGCTCAGGCGTGCGCGCCTGTTGTTCTGCACCCCGGAGGTGCTAAAATGTCACTTGCAGTTTGCTGACTCAAACGCATGACCTGACCGGAGGCGTGAGGGGCCAGCCTCGGCTCTTTCCTGTATCGGGAAAACTTAAGGGAAGACAATGATACGCGTTGCCATTTGTGACGATCACCAGATAGTTCGAGCAGGTTTCAAACAGATTTTTTCGTCGTCGGGCGAGTTCGAAGTCGTGGCCGAAGGCGCGACGGGACGCGAGGCCCTCGACATCGCACGCCGCGAGATCTGCGACGTGCTGTTGCTGGATATCGCCATGCCGGACCAGAGCGGCATCGATATCCTGCGCACCATTCGACAGGGCCAGCCCAATCTGCCGGTCCTGATCCTGTCCGGCTATCCTGCCCAGCAGTATGCGCTGAACCTGTTCAAGATGGGTGCCAACGGGTACCTGAACAAGGAATGCGACGCGGACGAACTCAAGACGGCCGTCCGTACCGTGTACCAGGGGCGCCGCTACGTCAGCTCGCAGGTCGGCGAATTGCTGGCCCAGAGTTTCGATCGCGATCCGAACACCGCGCTGCATACGGAATTGTCGGACCGTGAATTTCAGGTGTTCCTCCGCCTGGCCAAGGGCGCGACCGTGTCCGACATCGGCAATGCGCTGTCGCTGTCGATCAAGACGGTCTCGACTTACCGTACTCGCATCATGGAAAAGATGGGTCTGCAGTCGAACAGCGACCTGACGTACTACGCCATGAAGAACAACCTGCTCGACTGAGCAGGGTAGGCCGAAAGAAGGGATTCCCGGTCTTTCGGCCCGCAACTGTTTTAGCATTTTGTCATTTGCTATGCAGAATTGTTAATTGCGCGTCGTCATCGCGCCACATTTCTTCGTCCGCACGCCTAATCGAGCTCCATGGCAACTTTTCCCGGTCTATAATGACTCGGACAGGCCAAGCTGCGCGAAAGGAACGACCGAGGATGTTTTTCACCACCGACCCCAAGTTCAGGCCGGTTCGCAGCCTTCCGTTGTACCAGACCCTGCTGTGTGTCGTGTGCGTTCTGATCCTGGTTCTCAACGGCGTAAGCCTGGTCCGTAACCTGGACGGGCTCAAGACTGCCAACGCGCGTCAGGCGCAGGCCGATCGTGTGACGGCCAAACTGCAGTACCTGAACCTGCTCGTGACCGATGCGGAAAGCGGTCTGCGCGGCTATTACCTGTCCGGTTCCGATACCTATCTGGGCCCGCTGCGCACGGCCGAGCGTGAACTGGACGGCCAGTTCGACAGCCTCAAGACGCTGCTGGCCGACAATTCTTCCCAGCTGAAGAACCTCACCCAGCTGCAGAATCTCGTCGTCCGCCGCATCAACCTGATGAACCAGGGCCTGGAAGTCTACCGCCACGGCGGCCTCTCCGACATCGTCGCCATCGCGCAGACGCAGGAAGACAAGACCCATATGGACGAGATCCGCCTGCAGGTGGTGATCATGACGGGCGAACAGAACGAAACGCTGGCTGCGCGCAGCGCCGTCTTCTACGACCGCTACCGCCTGGCCGCGCTGCGCGGCCTCGGCATCAACGTGGCGGCACTCGTCACCCTCGTCCTGTTCTACAACCTGATCCGCCGCAGCTTCCGCGCGCGCCTGAATGCCGAGCGGGCCCTGCAACAAACCAATGACCACCTGGAATCGCTCGTCGCGGAACGCACGGAGCAGTTGTCCGTGCTGTCGCGTCACCTGATCCGCGTGTCGGAAGAAGAAAAGGCGAAGCTGGCGCGCGAACTGCACGACGAGATGGGCGCCAACCTGACGGCCATCGGCATGCACCTCGCGTCGGTCATGGACCAAATCAGGACCACGCATCCGGACCATGCGGAGACGCTGGGCCGCGCCCGTGGCGTGCTCGTCGAGACGGTCGAACTGAAGCGCCGCATCGTGGAAGACCTGCGTCCGAGCCTGCTCGACAACCTCGGCCTGTCCGCCGCCCTGGAGAGTTATTGCGAAGATTTCGGCCGCACGACGGGCGTCGATTGCGAAGCGCTCATCGAGGGCGACATCGACAGTGCCGGTTCCGCGCAGTCGATCGCGCTGTTCCGCATCGCGCAGGAGTCGCTGAACAATGTCGCGAAGTATGCCCAGGCGCGCCACGTCATCGTGCACCTGGCGCGCGAAGGCGAAGCGTACACGCTCGAGGTCAGCGACGATGGCGTCGGGATTCCGCCGGACGCGATGCGCCGTCCGAAATCGCACGGCCTGCTGGGGATGCGCGAACGGGCGTTGCTGCTGGGAGGGACGTTGCGGGTGGATCGCGGCGTGAACGGGATCGGGACCTCGGTGCACGCCATCGTTCCGGTGACGGCGCCAGGGGAGACCGACGCCGGCGGGACCGCGTCAGGCGGTGCCCTGGATATCTCGGCGCTGGCCGTGGCGCCTTCGGCAGATCGGGCGGGTCAAGCGCCAGCGGAAGCGGCCGACCTGGCCGAACATCAACTACACAATCATCTACGTGCCGCCCAGGCCCAGTCGCCGCTGGCGACGTCGGGCCGGGACACGGTGCCGCTCATGCGCGCGACACGTCCATCAGCAAACGGTCATACTCGCTTTTAGCGACCTTGTAGCACTCGCCGGCGTAGTCTTCCAGGCCCTGGCGGTTCAGCACGGTGATGTTGCCGCGGCGGTACTGGATCAGGCCTTCGTCCTGCAGCTTGCCGGCGGCGGCGGTGATGCTTTCGCGGCGCACGCCCAGCATGATCGAGATGAGTTCCTGGGTAACTTTCAATTCATTGCTCGGCGAACGGTCCAAGCGGTCCAGCAGCCAGCGGCACAGTTTCTGTTCGATCGAGCTGTGGCGGCCGCCGACGGCGTTCTGGGCCATCTGGGCGAACAGCGCGTTCGTGTAGCGCATCAGCAGCTGGGGCAGGGCGCCGCCCTTGTTGAAGGCGTCGCGCAGGAATTGGGTCTTCAGGCGGTAGCCGTAGCCGGCGCTCTGGACGACGGCGCTGCAGGTGGCGCGCTCGCCCATGAACAGCGACACGCCGACGGCGCCTTCATGGCCGACCACGGCGATTTCCGTCGTGGCGCCGTCTTCCATCACGTACAGGAGGGAGACGATGGCGGTGGTGGGGAAGTACACGTATTCCAGCTTGCTGCCGTATTCGAACAGTTCCTTGCCGAAGGGCAGCGGAACCAGTTCCAGGTGCTCGAACAGGGTTTCCAGGTCTTGGCGCGGCAGGGCCGCGAGCAACTCGTTTTGTTGGGTGCCGCTGTAGCTGACAACCGGGCGGGCGGCCAGTTTGATTTCTTCGCTGGTCGAGGGGATCTGATTCACCGATTGCGCCTTTTTCTGGGCGGCGTTACCGAGTTGGGCGTTATTCATTTTGTCCTCGTTATCTCTGACATACATCACTGGGGCGATTGCTTGGATGGGTTTCCTCATCGCGATGTGTGTACATTAATGCCATAGTCTCTTGCCGAACATAAGACTAGCTGTCGCCCCCATGTAGGCTCTATGCATGATGTTATGTAAGCCCAGTCCTACTAGAGAGAAACTTTCAGTAGAGGGCTTTTTTTGTAACTTCGACAATGGTTTGGCGGCATTAAAACGTTTCGATGGCCGCCCTTTTTTGCCATTCCGGCCACATCCATACGCCCGTCGAGGCCGCTAAACTTGCACCTCATCACAATCCGCGCCCGACTGTTCCTACATGGGACGCGTGCGGTGCGCCGGGAATTGGTTCACACAAGGTACGCTGGACCCGGTAAAATCGAGAGTTTTGCAAGCGCCCCAGGGCGAGACCATGTCCAACGAAATCGACGCAACCACCACCGACATCCATGACGCCGCGGTAACCGGCAAGCCCGCCGCCACGATCGCGCGCGAAGTCGCACGCCGCCGCACCTTCGGCATCATTTCCCACCCCGACGCCGGTAAAACGACGCTGACCGAAAAGCTGCTGCTGTTCTCGGGCGCCATTCAGCTCGCCGGTACCGTCAAGGGCCGCAAGAGCGGCCGCCATGCGACGTCGGACTGGATGGACATCGAGAAGCAGCGCGGCATCTCGGTCGCGTCGTCGGTGATGCAGTTCGAGTTCCGCGACCACGTCATCAACCTGCTCGACACGCCGGGCCACCAGGACTTTTCGGAAGACACGTACCGCGTGCTGACGGCCGTCGACTCCGCGCTGATGGTGATCGACGCCGCGAAGGGCGTGGAAGAACAGACGATCAAGCTGCTGGACGTGTGCCGCATGCGCGACACGCCGATCGTCACCTTCATGAACAAGCTCGACCGCGAAACCCGCGACCCGCTCGAGCTGCTCGACGAAGTGGAATCGGTGCTGAAGATCGAATGCGCGCCGGTGACCTGGCCGATCGGCATGGGCAAGAACTTCCGCGGCGTGTACCACCTGCTGAACGACGAAGTCATGCTGTTCAAGGCAGGCGAAGAGAAGGCCGACGGCGCCTATGAGATCATCAAGGGCATCGACAACCCGCGCCTGACCGAGATGTTCCCGCTCGAGATGGAGCAGCTCAAGATGGAAGTGGAGCTGGTGCACGGCGCCTCGCATCCGTTCGACCTGGAGCGCTTCCTGTCCGGCGTGCAGACCCCCGTGTTCTTCGGCTCCGCCATCAACAACTTCGGCGTGCGCGAGATCCTGTCGGCCCTCGTCGAATGGGCGCCGGGCCCGCGCGACCGCGATGCGACCGTGCGCGCCGTGCGGCCGGACGAGCAGCCGTTCTCGGGTTTCGTCTTCAAGATCCAGGCCAACATGGACCCGGCACATCGCGACCGCATCGCGTTCCTGCGCGTGTGTTCCGGCCGTTTCGAGAAGGGCATGAAGGTCAAGCACCTGCGCCTGGGCCGCGAAGTGAAACTGTCGTCCGTCGTGACGTTCATGGCGTCGAGTCGCGAACAGGTCGAAGAGGCCTACGCGGGCGACATCATCGGCCTGCCGAACCACGGCAACATGCAGATCGGTGACAGCTTCTCGGAAGGCGAGCTGCTGACGTTCACCGGGATCCCGTACTTCGCGCCGGAGCTGTTCCGCACGGTGCGCATCCGCAATCCGCTCAAGACCAAGCAGCTGCACAAAGGCTTGCAGCAGCTGGGCGAAGAGGGTGCCGTGCAGGTGTTCAAGCCGGTGATGGGCAGCGATCTGATTCTCGGCGCCGTCGGCGTGCTGCAGTTCGAGGTCGTCGCGAGCCGCCTGCTGAACGAATACGGCGTCGACGCCGTGTTCGAGGGCGCGAGCATCAGCAGCGCGCGCTGGGTGTCGAGCGACGACAAGAAGGCCCTGTCCGACTTCGAGACGCAGCTGGCGCACAACGTCGCCTACGACGCGGCCGGCAACCTGGCCTATCTCGCCACGTCCGGCGTCAACCTGCGCCTCACGCAGGAGCGCTGGCCGAAGCTGCAGTTTCACGCGACGCGCGAGCACGCCGCGAAGCTGGACTGATGCGGCATGCGTTGATCGTCACGCCTCCGGCCTGGCGATCAACGCTTCCACGATACTCCCCACGTAGCACACGGCGAACACGATCCCGGCCAGCGTCACGCTGAACGGCGTGGGCGCATGCGCCAGCTGCGCCTCGATCGCCGCCGGATCCATCGCCATCTTCCCGCTCAACAGCTGGTCGGCGACCGTGTTCGCCTGGTCCAGCGCGAAATTGAAATACAGGATCGCGGCGATGGCGGCCGGCGCCAGGAACAGCAGCGCGCGCGTGCGCCGCCCCAGGTAGTACTGGCCCACGCCGGGAAACACCAGGGCCGACAGCAATGCGCCCACACTCTTACGTCTCATCCTGTTCCTCTCACGTTGGCGGGCTTGAGCCAACACAATGGCCAACCCCGCTGTCGGCGTACATTCATTTAATGCACGCCGGAAATACTGCCAGCCAGGAGGAGACCATGACCCATTCATTCCCCCTCGACCTGTTCAATCGGACGACGTCCTGACATGCTGGCCCGTCTGCGCATCGGTCCCAAGCTGCTGCTGGCGCCCGGCGTCGTGCTGCTGCTGCTCGTGCTGCTGTCCTGCGGCAGCTACTACGCGATGGTACGCCAGAATGCGTCGCTCGACAGCATCGTGCAGCGCCGGGCGGGCAACATGCGCGCGGCGGCGGAGCTGTCCGCGTCGGCGCGCAGCGCGCATGCCCAGGCGTACCAGGTCCTGACCTGGATCAGCGGCAGCTTTCCGCACTTCCGCGTCGATCCGCTCGCACTCGACCTGCAGGCCCGGCACGGCGGGGTCGAGCGCGACCTCGCCCGGCTGGCGCGCCTGACGGCCGACAGCCCGGAAGAACAGCGCTACGTCGAACAGGCCCGTGCCGCCTGGGCGCAATACGTGCCGGCCGTGCGCGACGTGATCGAGATCGCGCGCATCGACCAGTCGATCAGCGCCAATGCGATGGTCAAGGCGGAGCGCGCGTTCGCCGTCGTCGCCCAGCGCCTGACGGCGCTGTCGCGGTGCGAACAGGCCCTGTCCGAGCAGGCGTCGCGCGATGCGGCCGACGATTTCCGCCTGATCGCGGTGCTGATGCCGGTGGTGATCGTCCTGTCGATCGCGGCCTCGCTGGCGATCACGATGGCGGTGCGGCGCGCGCTGCTGGCCGATATCGGTGCGATCGGCGCGGCCGCCCACGGTCTCGCCAGCGGCGACCTGACGATCCGCGCGCGGACCTATGCGGACGACGAAATCGGCCAGACGGCACGGCTGCTCGACGCCGGCATCCGCGGCCTGAACCGCCAGTTGCGCACCGTGCTCGAGTCGGCCCGCGCGATCGGCGAAGCGTCGCGCGAGATCACGCTGGGCCGCGCGGGCATGCCGCCGCGCGCGCACGTGCGCGACGCGCTGGACCGCACGACGGCGTCGATGCAGGCACTGGCGACGGCCCTCGACGACAGCGCCGCCGGCGCGCACGCCGCGGGCGAACTGGCGGTGCGTGCAGGTGCCGCGGCGGACGAGGGCGGCGCGCTCGCGCACCGCCTGGTGACGACGATGGAACAGGTGCGGCGCGCGGCCGTGCGCATGGACCGCATCGGCGCGGCCATCGAGACCACGCTGGCGCGTGCGGGCGACGCCGACGGCGGTGCCCGCGAAGCGCACGCCCTGGCCCGGCGCGCCCAGCGCGCGGCACGCGAGGCGCGCACGCTCGCGCGCGAGACCGTGGCCGCGCTCGACGATGGCGGCGCCTGCGCGGTCGAAGCCGGGGCGACGATGGCGAACCTGGCGGGCGCCGTGGAAGACATGGCCGGCATCGTCGACACGATCGGCAGCACGGGAACGGAACGGGCGCGCGAGCTGGCCGGCGCGGCCCAGGCGATCGTGCGCATGGACGAGCTCACGCAACAGGGTTCGCGCATGGTGGAAGAAGCGGCGCTGGCCGCGCGCGCGCTGCAGCAGCAGGCGCTGGGCCTGGCGCGCACGGTGGCCGTGTTCCGGCTCGACGAGGCCGCGCAGGGCTCCAATGAAACGGCCCCGCCGGGAACGCATACGCTGCGTCCGGGCAGGGCCGGGAGACCTTACCTCCGGCTGGCGTCCAGCCGGGGCAAGAGTGGTTCTAGAACTCATTAAGGACCCTCGGGAAACCGTAGCGAGCGGCCGCAGTTTCGGCCGAGAAGCGCAGCCGTACGTGAGTACGGTGAGCATCGCAGGACTCGGCGTCCCCGCCGAAACTGCAACGCGCAGTAGGTTTACCGACGGTCCTTACTCGTAGTCTTCGATCGGAGCGCAGCCGCAGAACAGGTTACGGTCGCCATACGCGTTGTCCGCGCGGCCGACCGGCGGCCAGTACTTCTTCTTGCGCAGCGACGGCACCGGGAAGGCGGCCACTTCGCGCGAATAGGTGTGCTGCCAGTCGTCCGACGTGACGACTTCCGCGGTGTGCGGCGCGCCCTTCAGCGGGTTGTCCATGCGGTCGTACTCGCCGCGCTCCACTTTCACGATCTCCGCATGGATGCAGATCATCGCTTCGATGAAGCGGTCCAGCTCCGCCTTCGATTCCGACTCGGTCGGCTCGATCATCAGCGTGCCCGGGACCGGGAAGCTCATGGTCGGCGCGTGGAAGCCGAAGTCCATCAGGCGCTTGGCCACGTCCTCGTTGCTGATGCCGGTGGCGTCCTGCAGCGGGCGCAGGTCGATGATGCATTCGTGCGCGACGAGGCCGTCGTGGCCCGTGTACAGCACCGGGTAGTGGGGCGCCAGGCGGCGTGCGATGTAGTTGGCGTTCAGGATCGCCATTTCCGTCGCGGCGGTCAGGCCTTCCGCGCCCATCATCGCGATGTACATCCACGAGATCGGCAGGATCGAGGCCGAGCCGTAGGCTGCCGAGCTGACGGCGCCGATGCCGGCTTCGTTCCGCTGGTAACCCGTCGATGCCTGGTTCGGCAGGAACGGCACGAGGTGTTCGGCCACGGCTACCGGACCGACGCCGGGACCGCCGCCGCCGTGCGGGATGCAGAAGGTCTTGTGCAGGTTCAGGTGGCTGACGTCGCCGCCGAACAGGCCCGGGCCGGCCACGCCGACCAGCGCGTTCATGTTGGCGCCGTCGACATACACCTGGCCGCCGTGCGCGTGCACGATCTCGCACAGTTCCTTGATGCCTTCCTCGAACACGCCGTGCGTGGACGGATAGGTGACCATCACGCACGCCAGGTTGGCGCTGTGTTCCTCGGCCTTCTTCTTCAGGTCGGCGAGGTCCACGTTGCCGTTGGCGTCGCACGCGGTCACGACGACCTTCATGCCCACCATGTTGGCGGAGGCCGGATTGGTGCCGTGCGCCGACGACGGAATCAGGCAGATGTTGCGGTGGCCTTCGCCGCGCGACTGGTGGTACTTCTGGATGACCAGCAGGCCCGCGTACTCGCCCTGCGAACCGGCGTTCGGCTGCAGCGACACGCCGGCGTAGCCCGTGACGGCGCACAGCATCGCTTCCAGCTGGCCGATCATCTCCGTGTAGCCGACCGTCTGGTCGCTAGGGGCGAACGGGTGGATGTTCGAGAATTCCGGCCACGTCACCGGGATCATCTCGGAAGTCGCGTTCAGCTTCATCGTGCACGAACCCAGCGGGATCATCGTGCGGTCGAGCGCCAGGTCCTTGTCGGCCAGTGCGCGCAGGTAGCGCAGCATCTCGTGCTCGGCGTGGTAGCGGTTGAACGTCGGGTGCGTCAGGTAGGCGCTCGTGCGGGCCAGCGCGGACGGGTAGGCGTCCTGCGCGTCCTTGTCCAGCGTGTCGAAATCGACGTCGGCGCCGCCGAAGATCTTCACCAGCAGGGCGATGTCGTCGCGGCCGATGGTCTCGTCCAGCGAGATGCCCACGTGGCGCGCATCGATGCGGCGCAGGTTGACGCCGTGGTCGTTCGCGACGCGGTGGATCTCGTCGGCGTTGTCGGCGATGACGGTGATCGTGTCGAAATACGATTCATTGGCCAGCTGGAAGCCCAGGCCCTTCAGCGCGGTGGCGAGGATGCCCGTGTAGCGGTGCACGCGGCGCGCGATCTGTTCCAGGCCTTTCGGGCCGTGGTAGACGGCGTACATCGACGCCATCACGGCCAGCAGGACCTGCGCCGTGCAGATGTTCGACGTCGCTTTTTCGCGGCGGATGTGCTGTTCGCGCGTCTGCAGCGCGAGGCGGAATGCCGGGTTGCCCTGGGCGTCGATGGTGACGCCGGCCAGGCGGCCCGCCATGCTGCGCTTGTACTCGTCGCGCGTGGCCAGGTAGCCCGCGTGCGGGCCGCCGAAGCCGAGCGGCACGCCGAAGCGCTGGCTGTTGCCGACGACGACGTCGGCGCCCCATTCGCCCGGCGGCGTGAGGACGGTCAGCGCCAGCAGGTCGGCCGCGACGACGACCATGGCGCCTGCGGCATGCAGTTTCTCGACGGCCGCGCGGTAGTCGCGCACGTCGCCGTTCACGCCCGGGTATTGCAGCAGGACGCCGAAGCACGATTCAGTCAGGTTTTCGATGTCGGCGGCGGCGACGGTGCGCACTTCGACGCCGATCGGCAGTGCGCGCGTCTGCACGACTTCCAGCGTCTGCGGCAACACGTCGTCGGCGACGTAGAACACTTTCGATTGCGACTTGCCAACGCGCTGGATCAGCGTCATCGCCTCGGCGGCGGCCGTGCCTTCGTCCAGCATTGACGCGTTGGCGATGCCCATGCCGGTGAGGTCGGTGATGACCTGCTGGAAGTTCAGGATGGCTTCCAGGCGGCCCTGCGAGATCTCCGGCTGGTACGGCGTGTACGCGGTGTACCAGGCCGGGTTTTCGAAGATGTTGCGCAGGATGACGGGCGGCGTGTGGGTGCCGTAGTAGCCCTGGCCGATCAGCGACTTCATGACCTTGTTCTGCGCCGCGATGCCTTTCAGCTTCGCGAGCGCGGCCTGCTCGGGCAGCGGCTCGAAGAACTGGCCCAGGTCCAGCTTGTCCTTGCGGCGGATGTTGGCGGGAACGACGGCGTCGATCAGCTCGGCGCGCGAGGCGTAGCCGAGGGCGGACAGCATGGCCGCCTGTTCGGATGCGGACGGGCCGATGTGGCGCGGGATGAAGCCATCGCGTGCTTCGAGTTGGGTCAGGCTGGTGCGGGTCATGATGGGAGCGAGAAAATAGTCGGCGCGTGAGATACCACTCCGTCGCCCCCGCGCAGGCGGGGGCCCAATTCAGCGTGCGCGGCTGCTCAAGATTGGGTTCCCGCCTCCGCGGGAACGACGTTCATTCAAATCAGCCCTCGGTGGCCTTGCCGTAGGCAGCCGCGTCGAGCAGGCCGTTGACGGCGGCCGGATCCGACGGCTGCAGCTTGAACAGCCATGCATCGTAGGCGTTCGCGTTGATCGAGTCCGGCGCGTCGGCCGTGGCCTGGTTCACCGCGGTGACGGTGCCCGAGACCGGGGCGTAGATGTCGCTGGCGGCCTTGACGGACTCCACGACGGCGGCGTCATCGCCGGCGGTGAAAGCCTTGCCGACCTGCGGCAGTTCGACGAACACGATGTCGCCCAGGGCGTCCTGCGCATATTCGGTGATGCCCACAGTCAGGGTGCCGTCGGCCTCCTGGCGGACCCACTCGTGGGACTCGGTGTACTTCAGGTCGGCTGGGATGTTCATGTGCGTAACTCCGTAGTGATGGATGGTGCGGTAAGTATAGTGTTGTTTGTTCAGGAAGCGAGGATCGTGCCGTTACGCACGAACGGCAGTTTGACGACGGACGCCGCCAGTTTCTTGTCGCGGATTTCCACGTGGACCGTGTCGCCGATCGCGACGTCGACCGGGACGCGCGCCAGCGCGATCGCCTGCTGCATCGACGGGCTGAACGTGCCGCTCGTGATTTCGCCGGCATCGCCCGATGCGGCCACGACTTTCTGGTGGGCGCGCAGGATGCCGCCTTTTTCGCGCAGGATCAGGCCGACGAATTGCTGCGCCTGGCCGTTTTTCTGCAGGGCGGATTTGCCGATGAAGTCGCGCTCGGCGTTGAGGTCGACCGTCCAGGCGAGGCCGGCGTCCAGCGGCGAGACGTTGTCGTCCATGTCCTGGCCGTACAGATTCATGCCCGCTTCCAGGCGCAGCGTGTCGCGCGCGCCCAGGCCGGCCGGCTTGACGCCAGCGGCGGCGAGGGCGTTCCACAGCGCCTCGACCTGGCTGGCCGGCACGCCGATCTCGAAGCCGTCTTCGCCCGTGTAGCCGGTGCGCGCGACCATCAGTTCGCCGAACGGGGTGTCGTGCACGATCACGGCGTTGAACGGCTTCAGGGCTTCCGAAGCGCTTTGCGTCTGCGGCACGACCTGCCACACTTTCGCGCGGGCGTTCGGGCCCTGCACGGCGACGAGGGCGATGCCGTCGGCGCTCAGGTCCGAGCGGCGGGGGGTGATGGCGAGGCCGCTGTCGGTGGCGTCGTTCTGCTGGCGGATCCAGGCGATGTCCTTCTCGGCCGTGCCGGCGTTGACGACGAGGCGGAACCAGTCTTCGGCGAAGTAGTAGACGATCAGGTCGTCGATGACGCCGCCCTGCGGATTCAGCATGCATGAGTACAGGGCCTTGCCCGGTGCCTGCAGCTTGTCGACGTTATTGGCCAGCAGGCCGCGCAGGAAGGCGCGCACGTTCGCGCCTTTCAGGTCGACCACGCACATGTGGGACACGTCGAACATGCCGGCATCGCCGCGCACGGCATTGTGTTCTTCGATCTGGGAGCCGTAGTTGACGGGCATGTCCCAGCCCCCGAAGTCGACCATCTTGGCGCCGGCGGCACGGTGTACGGAATTGAGCGGGGTCGCTTTGAGCGTCATGGGTGGTTCCTCGGCAGAAAATGGGGTCGCGCACGCGGATGTCCGCATGCTCTCGCACCCCTCTGTCCTCGGTACCTGAGAGATAGCGACAAGGTGTTGTCGCCTGCCCCTTCGGTGGGCCTGTGAAGGCCGCTCTCCAGAGTTGGTCCGCCGCGCGTCGCGCAGCAGCCCCTGACCGGTCCGGTTGCCTGAGAGTTTTTGGGTAATGCCCCTTCGGCGGCAGCCTGCGCTGCGCTCTCCCGGTCAAGACTGCGAAGTCTATGTCAGTGGTGACGGGAAGTCAATCGACTGGGGGAGGGCCACACGATTGCCATGAGGCTATACGGGCCTGCGGACGTGTTTTGTTACACTTGCTCTACGACCTTTGTGACGGAAGAGACCCACTATGAGCGAAGATCTAGGAAAACAGAAGGAAGGGTGGTTCACCCTGTCCGGCGACGTGAACAGCGACATGGTGCATCGTGTCTTCGAAGCGGTGGCCGGCATGAACGACGACGGCATCGAGACGGCGCACATCCTCCTGCAATCGAACGGGGGATATGTGAGCGACGGCCTGTGCCTGTACAACTTCCTGGCCAATGCACCCGTCAATTGCGTCATGTACAACGGCGGCGCCGTCGCGTCGATCGCGGTGATCCTGTTCCTGGCGGGAAAGCAGCGCTTTGCGAGCGAGACGGCGCGCTTCATGATCCACAAGTCGCATGCGACAGCGTCGCCGGGGTCGCGTCCGGATGCGCTGAACATCATCGTCGAGGGCCTGCGCGCCGACGATGCGCGCACGGAATCCATCCTGCGCAAGCACATCGAGCTGACGCCCGAACAGTGGGGCATCCACCAGTACGGCGACCTGCACCTGAACGCGCGCGACGCCAAGGCGGCGGGCATGATCCACGACGTGCGCGACTTCGCGCCGCCCAAGGGCTCGTACCTGCGCAACATCTGATAAACAAAGAGCCCGTCGCGGTCGTCCCGCGCCAGGCTCTTTCGACTTCCGCAAAGCGCTGCGATCAGCGCTTGTTGTCGTTCTTGTGGCTTTGACGGCCAGCCTCGGCATGCTGCTCCGGGGTGCCGCCGCGGGTGCCGCCCGAGCCGCCCGAGCGCGAGCCCGAACCGGAGCCCGACTGCTTGTTGCCGTCGTTCTTGTGGCTTTGCTGGCCAGCCTTGACGTGTTGTTCGTGGGAGCCGCCCTGGTTACCCGAGCGCGAAGAATTCTTGTTCGAAGCCATGATCATTCCTTTCGATAGTGGAGATGTCCTGCTTACCGAAGCGATTTCGGTATTGCAATGATGCGAGCGCGACAATTGAACGGGTATCGGATCATCTCTTGACCACTTGTAGGACTACAGGCATTACGCTAGCAATAATTTTCTCCGATAACACGTATTTTTCATATTATTATTCGCCGGCAACCGCATCTTGCGACGCAACATAGCGTTTTTGGTCGTTCGATGGTCTCTTCAATAGCATAAGTATTTTCCGGGCTGTGGCGCTGGCCGCTCGATTTTCATTGCCACTTGGAAATTATGTGCCACAATAGAAGCACCATGTCTTCCAGCCCCGTCCAGACCCCGGCCGCCCGCAAGGCCGCGTCGTCGCAGCAGGCGACGCTGGATGCGCTCGCCGGTATCGCAGACACCTGGGTCAAGGAGCAACTGACCGCGACGACGGCCCGCATGGCCGCGGCGCTGGGCGACCTGACCCGTCACAATGGCGACCCTCTGGACGTCCAGCGGCGCGTGAAGGCGGCCCGCCTGCTGAAGGACAATGCGTACGCCTTCTTCCACCTGGCATCCGGCGCGATCGCCCTGGCAGTGCGGCGCGAGCTCGACCGCCTGGCGCCGCAGGCCGCGCCGGCGCGCATGAAGGCGGCGTCGCTGGACCTCGTGCCGCTGGAAGAGGTGGACAGCCGCCTCGCGCTGGGCGCGCTGGCCCAGCCCTTCGACATCCGGTACGCCGACCCGCTCGCCACCCTGGCCGTCCGCCTCGGCATGCTGCTCGGACGCGGCGTGCTGCGCGCGGACAGCAATCCCTTCCGTCCCGAAATCTTCCTCGGCGCCATCGACGAGGCGTGGCGTGAATTCGAACCGGAAACGGATGCCCATGGCCTCATCCAGCCCCTGTTGCGGCCGGACATCGTGTTCGACCTCGCCCCGCTGTATGAATCCCTCGTCGCCGCGCTGCGCAAGGAGGGCCAGCCGGGTTCCGTGGACGCCTACCGCATCCAGAAAACGGATGACGGCGCCGCCGCGAAGGCGGCCCGCGCCGGCCAGCGCGCCGCGCTTGCCGAGCAGTTGCGCAAGCTGTTCGGCGACGATGGTGGCGAGGATGGCGTCCCGCTGATTCCCGACCTGCCCACCTTGCCGTCCAGCGGCGGCGGCTGGCGGCCGAGCGGGGCGGGGACGTTCGCGACGACGCCGGTCAAGGACCCGGCTGCACAACCGGCGGCCGGCTTCATCGCCCCGTCCGGTGCGGCAGCCCGGCCCGGCGCCGGCTTCGCAGCGGCAACGGGGCAGGCCGAGTCCGGCTGGTCGGCCGCGCTGCAAGGCATGCTGGCGCAAGCCGGCGGCACGGCGCCGCTGCTGGACCTGCTGGCGCGCATCGAACCAGCGCTGGCGCAAGGAACGCAAGCGGCCGCCACGCCGCAGAACGTGTTCTACCTGCCGCGCCTGAAGCAGAGCCTGCCCCAGGGCAGCCTGCCGCGCCGCGACGAACGTACGCTGGACCTGCTGTCGCGCGTGTTCGAGACCGTGTTGCTGGACGACAGTATCCCGCCGCGCACGCGCGAACTGCTGCAACTCCTGCAGGTGCCCGTGCTGAAGGCCGCGCTGCTCGACAAGAATTTCTTCTTCGAGCAAGACCATCCGGCGCGCCGTCTCGTCGACCTGATGTCGCGCGTCGGCTGGGAGCAGAGAGCCGATGCGGACGACCCGTTGTTCCAGGCGATGCGGCGCAGCGTCGCGCGCGTGGGCGAGGCGCGGCCAGAGGCGTTCGCCAGCGCCGTTGCCGAGCTGGAAGCGGGCATCGCGGCCGACGAGTCGGTCCAGGAAGCCGCGCTCGCCGCACCGGTCGCCAGCGCCCTGAAACGGGAACGGCACGAGGTCGCGGCGCGCCAGGCCCGTGACGCCGTCGCCCTGCGGGTACTGGCCGGCGACGTCGGCGAGGTCGTCAGCGGCTTCCTCGAGCAGCGCTGGACGACCGTGCTGACCTTCGCCTGGACGATCGAGGATGCGCGCCCGGGCGCCGTCGACAACGCCACGCGGGCCATGGACGACCTGATCTGGAGCGTCAAGCCGAAGGCCACGCCGGAGCAGCGCAAGGCCTTGATCGCGCGTCTGCCGCGCCTGCTGCAGACGCTGAACAAGTGGCTCGATGCGATCAAGTGGCAGGACGCCGAGCGCCTGCAATTCTTCGCCCGCCTGGCCGAATACCATGCGGCCATCGTGCGCGCCCCCATCGAGCTGTCGCCCGAGCGCCAGCTGGAACTGGCCGCGCAGGCGGCCCGGCAGGATGCACTGCGCAAGGTCGAGATGGAAAACGCGGCAGCGGAACAGGCGGCGGCGCGGGCGGCCGAGGTGTCCGCCGTCGACGGCCTGGAGCGCGGCATGTGGCTCGAATTCCGTGTCGCCGACGGCGCGCGCAAGGTCAAGTTGGCGTGGGTGAGCCCGCTGCGCACGCTGTTCATCTTCTCCGGGGCGGGGCGGCGCGAAGCGTTCTCGCTGCCGGCCGACAAGCTGGCCGCCGCCCTGAACGACGGCGGCGCGCGCGTGCTCGCCATCGACGGCGTCGTGGGGCAGGTGCTCTCCGACGCGATGGCGCAGGGGGCCGTCAACGACGCGTCGATCGCGGCGCCCGTCCGTGTTGGTGCGCATCCGGCCGCCGGGTTATAGTCGAGCCGTTCCGATCCCGCATCCCGACACATGCTCTGGTGGTCCCATCTTTCCGCGCTGGGCGGTCTCAACGTCACGGCGCTGCTCGCCGTCGGCGTGGCGGCCTGGCTCGTCGGCGCGCGCTGCTGGCGGCTGGCGCTCGTCTGGTGCGCCGTGTTCGGCGGCGCCATGCTCGTGGCGGCCGCGAGCCAGGTGGCGTTCATCGGCTGGGGCATCGGGATCCGGGCGCTGTCGTTCACCGGCTTTTCCGGCCATGCGGCGCGAGCCGCGGCCGTGTTTCCCGTCGCCTTGTTCCTGCTGGTGGAGCGCGGTTCGCCGCGCCTGCGCCGGGGTGCGATGGCCGTGGGCGGCCTGCTCGCCGTCACGGTGGCGCTGGCCCGGGTGCAGGTCGGCGCCCATTCCGCCAGCGAAGCCCTGTCCGGTTGCGTGCTCGGCCTGGGGGCGGCCGCGCTGTTCCTCGCGCGCGCCCGCGCCGCGCAGGATTGCTCGCCGCAGCCGCTGCTGCTGGCGCTGCTCGCCGCGACGATCCTGCTGCCGCGCGCCGATCCCGCCTACTCCCACCAGTGGCTGACGGCCGTCGCGCTGAAACTGTCCGGACGCGACCGGGTCTACCTGCGCAACGACTGGCAGCCGGCGCAGGGGCCGTACGTCCCGCCATGCGCCCCGGACCGGCTCCGTTTTGCCGTCCTCTGCACCTGAACCCGCGCGCACGACGGCTAAAACTTGGCCGAAAAGCAAGGCGCAGATGGTATGATGCAGCCTTTATCGACTTCTCCCCCTACCGTAAGCGAACGTGCGTCTATCCTCCATCAAATTGTCGGGATTTAAGTCTTTCGTCGATCCCACCAATTTCCAGGTGCCGGGGCAGCTGGTCGGCGTGGTCGGCCCGAACGGATGCGGCAAATCGAACATCATCGATGCCGTACGGTGGGTGCTGGGCGAATCGAAAGCGTCCGAGCTGCGCGGCGAGTCGATGCAGGACGTGATCTTCAACGGTTCCACCAACCGCAAGCCGGCCGGGCGCGCATCCGTCGAACTCGTGTTCGACAACAGCGCCGGCAAGGCGGCCGGGCAGTGGGGCCAGTACGCCGAGATCGCCGTCAAGCGCACGCTCACGCGCGACGGCACGTCGACCTATTACATCAACGGCCAGCCCGTGCGCCGGCGCGACATCCAGGACATCTTCCTCGGCACGGGCCTGGGGCCCCGCGCCTACGCCATCATCGGCCAGGGCATGATCTCGCGCATCATCGAATCGCGCCCGGAAGAGCTGCGCGTGTTCCTCGAGGAAGCGGCGGGCGTCTCGAAGTACAAGGAGCGCCGGCGCGAGACGGAAAACCGGCTGTCCGACACGCGCGAGAACCTGCTGCGCGTGGAAGACATCCTGCGCGAGCTGAACGCCAACCTGGAAAAGCTGGAAGCGCAGGCCGCCGTCGCCAACCGCTTCCACCAGCTGCAGGCCGACCAGGAAGAGAAGCAGAAACTGCTGTGGCTCCTGCGCCGCAACGAGGCCAGGGCCGAGCAGCTGCGCTGGTTCCAGGAGATGGAGCAGGCGCAGACCGGACTCGAATCCCAGAACGCGCAGCTGCGCAACCTGGAGCTCGAGCTGGAACGCATGCGCCAGGCGCACTACGAGACGGGCGACCGCCTGCACGTGGCGCAGGGCGCGCTGTACCAGACCAATTCCGAGATCGGCAGCCTGGAAGCGCAGATCAAGTTCGTCGTCGAGTCGCGCACGCGCCTGCAGAACCAGATCGGCACGCTCACGGCACAGCGCGAGCAATGGCTGAACCAGGCGGGCGAGACGCAGGAGCAGATCGAGGAAGCGGAGTTCCGCCTGGAAGAACTGGCCGCGCGCGTGGAAGGCGCGCAGATCGCTGCCGAGGCGCAGAACGAACGCTTGCCAGACCTGGAAGCCGCGTGGCGCGACGCGCAGAACAAGTCGACCGAATCGCGTGCCCGCATCATGCAGATCCAGCAGCGCATCGAGCTGTCGTCCGCGCACCAGCGCAACGCGTCGAACATCCTCGCGAATCTCGCTACGCGGCGCGAGCGCCTGCAGCAGGAGCGCGGTGGGCTGAACCTGCCGGACGCCGGCCACCTCGACAACCTGCGCATGCAGCTGGAAGAAAAGCAGCTGCAGCTGGAAGAACAGAACCTGATGCTGGAAGAGGCCACCAGCCGCCAGGAAGCCGTCGAGCAGGAGCGGCGCGACGCGCATGCGCACGTCCAGCAGGAGACCGCGTCCAACGCCAGGCTGGAAGCGCGCTCGACCGCGCTGCGGCAGCTGCAGGAACGCGTGCAGACGCAAGGTAAAGTCCAGCCGTGGCTGCAGAAGCACGAACTGGATAAACTGCCGCGCCTGTGGCAGAAGCTCGACATCGAGACCGGCTGGGAAACGGCGCTGGAATCCGTGCTGCGCGAGCGCACGGGCGCGCTGGAGGTGTCGAACCTCGACTGGGCGCGCGGCTTCTTCGGCGATGCGCCTCCGGCCCGCCTGGCGCTGTATTCGCCGGCGCCGGGCAGCGCGGGCGCGCAGGATCATCACGGCCTGAAGCCGTTCGCGAGCCTCCTCAAGCTGAACGACCCGGGCCTGCGCGGCCTGCTGGACGACTGGCTGACCGGCGTCTACGTGGCCGACGATCCGGGCACCGCGCTCGCGCAGCGAGGGAAACTCCCCCCGGGCGGGTGCTTCGTCACGCCGCAGGGCCATATGGTGACGGCATCGAGTGTGCGTTTCTACGCGGCCGACGCCGAGCAGGACGGCGTGCTCGCACGCCAGCACGAGATCGACAACATCGGCAAGCAGTTGCGCGCGCAGGCGCTGCTGCTGGACGAGGCCCGCACGCGCGCCACGCGCGCCGACGCGGCAGTCTCCGACCTGCAGCGCCGCCTGCAGGATGGCCGCCAGAAGGTCGCCACGTTGCAGCGCGACGTGCATGCGCTGCAGATCGACGTCGTCAAGCAGGCCGAGGTCGAGGCGCGCTTCAACCAGCGCAGCGGCCAGATCGCGGCGGACCTCGACGAGATCGCCGCGCAGGAAGCGGAGCAGCGCCAGGCGAAGGCCGAGGCGGAAGCGCAGTTCGAAGAGCTGGACATGGAACTGGCCGAGCTGCAGGGCGCGCACGAGGATGGCCAGGTCGAGTTCCAGGAACAGGAACGCATCCTCGCCGAAGCGCGCAACCGCCTGCGCGACCTGGAGCGCGCGGCGCAGGAAGCCGTGTTCGCGGAAAAGACGCAGCGCACGCGCATCGAGGAGCTGCGCCGTACGATCGCCACCGCCCAGCAGCAGGCGCAGCAAGTCCTGGAAAGCATCGCCGCCGGCAAGCTGGAACTGGAAGCGCTGGAATCCGGCGCCGCGGCCGAGGGCTTGCAAGGCCTGCTCGCGCGCCGCACGGAACAGGAAAAAGCGCTGGCCGATGCGCGCCACGAACTGGACCAGCTCACGCAGCAGCTGCGCGCGGCGGAAGAAGCGCGCATGGCGGCGGAGCGCGGCCTGCAGCCGCAGCGCGAGCGCATCACCGAGATGCAGCTGAAGGAACAGGCCGCGCGCCTGAACCAGGAACAGTTCGCGGAAGCGCTGGCCGCCACCGGCGCCGACGAGGCGGCGCTGGCGGAAAAACTCGATCCGGAGCTGAAACCGTCCTACCTGCAGGGCGAGGTCACGCGCCTGACGAACGCCATCGCGTCGCTCGGCGCCGTCAACCTCGCGGCGGTGGAAGAGCTGGCGCAGGCGACGGAAAGAAAACGCTTCCTCGACGCGCAGAACAACGACTTGCTGGAGGCGATCGGCACGCTGGAAGGCGCGATCCAGCGGATCGACCGCGAATCGCGCGACCTGCTGCAGGACACGTTCGACCGCGTCAACGAGCATTTCTCGGAACTGTTCCCGATCCTGTTCGGCGGCGGCCAGGCGAAGCTCGTGATGACGGGGGACGAAATCCTCGACTCGGGCGTGCAGGTGATGGCCCAGCCGCCCGGCAAGAAGAACGCGACGATCCATTTGCTGTCCGGCGGCGAGAAGGCGCTGACGGCGACGGCCCTCGTGTTCTCGATGTTCCGTTTGAACCCGGCGCCGTTCTGCCTCCTCGACGAGGTCGACGCGCCGCTGGACGACGCCAATACCGAGCGCTTCTGCCGCATGGTGAAGCGCATGTCGGACCATACCCAATTCCTCTTCATCTCGCACAACAAGATCGCGATGGAGATGGCCAACCAACTGATCGGTGTGACGATGCAGGAGCAGGGCGTGTCGCGCATCGTGGCGGTGGACATGGAGTCCGCCGCGAATTTCGCTACTGAGGCACAAGCAGCATGACAGACTTTCAAATGAGCCTGATCGCGGCCGGCGGCGTCTTCGTCGTCGGCGTCATTAGTTACAACAAGTGGCAGGAGTACAAGGCCCGCAAGAGCGTCGAGCGCGCGTTTTCGCACGACCACGACGACGTGCTGATGAAGGGCGGCGCGAACGAGCGCGCGGAACCGCACGTCCAGCGTCACGAGCCCGTGCTGGACGGCGCGCCCGTGCCGGACCACGACGTGCTGATCGAGCCGGGCATCGTCGCCGAGCCGTTCCAGCACGCCGCGCCGGGCCCCACACCGGCCGCCGCGCCGGTGCCCGCGGCCGCGGCTGCGCTCGATCCGGCCGCGGAGCTGCCGGCCGTGAAGCCGGACACGCCGCCCGCGCAACTGGCCGAGAACCTCGTCGACCCGCTGATCGACTGCCTGATCCCGCTGAATTCGGAAGGCCCGCTGCGCGGCGACCGCATCCTGCCCGCGCTGCTGAAACTGCGCCGCGTCGGCAACAAGCCCGTGCACTTCGTCGGCCTCGCGGTGAACGGCGACTGGGAACCGATCGTGCACGGCGGCGTGTACACGAAGCTGCAGGCCGGCGTCCAGCTGGCCACGCGCACGACCGCGCTGAACGAGCTGGAATACTCGGAGATGGTCACGCGCCTGCGCGCCGTCGCCGACGAGATTCAAGCAGAGCCGGAAGTGCCGGACATGATCGAAGTGATGAGCGAAGCGAAGACCTTGCACCGCTTCGTCGCGGGCCACGATGCGCAACTCGGCGTGAACCTCGCGTCCAAAGGCGCGCCGTGGGCGATGGCCACGTTGATCGGCGCGCTGGAAAACGCGGGCTTCGACGTGCGCCCGGACGGCAAGTTCGTCATGCTGGATAAAGAGGAGGGCGGCGGCACCCTGTTCACGCTGTCCACGAACGTCACGCTGGGCGCCGATACGACGTCGCGCCTGACGCTCCTTTTGGACGTACCGTGCGTGGCCCCGGCCCGCGACGGCTTCGGCAAGATGGTCGCGTGCGCGAAAGACCTCGAGCAGCGCCTGGACGCCGCCATCGTCGACGACTTCGACCAGCCGCTGACGGATGCGGCGCTGGAAGAGATCGCGGGCCAGGTGCGCGAGTTCTACCAGGAGATGGACGCGGCCGACATCGCCGCCGGTTCCACCCGCGCGCTGCGCCTGTTCAGCTGAGGTGACGATGAGCGAGAATGCGCTGGAACGGATGGCGTGGCTCGTCAAGGAGCTGAACCACCACATCTACAACTACCACGTGCTCGACGCGCCGACGATTCCCGACGCCGAATACGACAAGCTGTTCCGCGAACTGCAGGCGCTGGAAACGCAGCATCCCGAAGCCGTGTCGGTGGATTCGCCGACGTCGCGCGTGGGCGCCGCGCCGATCCCCGAGTTCAAGCAGGTCACGCATGCCGTGCCCATGCTGTCGTTGAACAACGGCTTTTCCGATGAAGACATCGACAACTTCGACCGCCGCGTGCGCGATGGCCTCGGCCGTGCGCAGGTGCAGTATGCGGCCGAGCTGAAATTCGACGGTCTCGCGATGAGCCTGCGCTACGAGAACGGCGTGTTCGTGCAGGCCGCCACGCGCGGCGACGGCTACACGGGCGAGGACGTCACCGCCAACATCCGCACCGTGAAAGTGATCCCGCTGCGCCTCCGTGGCGACGATATTCCGGCCGTGCTGGAAGTGCGCGGCGAAGTCCTGATGTTCAAGGAAGACTTCGAACGCCTGAACCAGCGCCAGCGCGACGCGGGCCAGAAGGAATTCGCGAATCCGCGCAACGCGGCCGCGGGCAGCCTGCGCCAGCTCGATGCGCGCATCACGGCGCAGCGCCGCCTGCGCTTCTTCGCCTATGGCATCGGCCTGCTCGAAGGCGCGCCGCTGCCGGAATCGCATTCGAAGGCACTGGACTGGCTCGACCAGCTTGGTCTTCCCGTGGCGAAGGAACGCGCGGTGGTCGCCGGATGCGAAGGCCTGCTGGGCTACTTCCACGACATCGGCGCGCGCCGCAAGTCGCTGCCGTACGAGATCGACGGCGTCGTCTACAAGGTCGACCGCCTGGCGGACCAGCGCGAGCTGGGCTTCGTGTCGCGCGCGCCCCGTTTCGCGCTCGCTCATAAATTCCCGGCCGAGGAAGCGCTGACGACGGTGTCCGCCATCGACGTGCAGGTAGGCCGCACGGGCGCGATCACGCCCGTGGCGCGCCTCGTGCCCGTCTCGGTCGGCGGCGTGACCGTCACGAATGCCACGCTACACAACGAGGACGAGGTGCGGCGCAAGGACGTGCGCGTGGGCGACACGGTCGTCGTGCGCCGCGCGGGCGACGTCATCCCCGAGGTGCTGTCCGTCGTGCTGGAGCGCCGCCCCACGCCGGTGCCGCCCGTGTACGAACTGCCGAAGACGTGCCCCGTGTGCGGCTCGCACGTCGTGCGCGAAGAGGGCGAGGCCATCGCGCGCTGCTCCGGCGGCCTGACGTGCGCCGCGCAGCGCAAAGAGGCGATCCGCCATTTCGCGGGCCGCCGGATGATGGACATCGAGGGCCTGGGCGACCGCTACATCGACAGCCTCGTCGAAGCGAACCTGATCCACGGCGTGGCGGACCTGTATCGCCTCACCCTGGACGACCTGCTCAAGATGAAACGCCTCGCCGATGAACGCGACGGCACGACGCCGGAGACGGTCAAGCAGGGCAAGGTCGCGACGAAGTGGGCGGACAACCTGCTGGCCGCCATCGCCGCCAGCAAGCACCCGCCGCTGGAGCGGCTGCTGTTCGCGCTGGGCATCCGCCATGTGGGCGAGTCGACGGCCAAGACACTGGCCGACTGGCTCGGCAGCCTGGCGCTGGTGCGGCGCGCGCCGGCCCCTCTGCTGCGCGTGCTGCCCGACATCGGCGGCACGGTCGCGGAAGCGATCGCCGACTTCTTCGCGGAAGAGAAGAACCAGCAGGCGCTGAACGATCTGCTGGCGGCAGGCGTCGCGCCGCAGGGCGAGCATGCGCCGCGCGCGCAGCTGCGCGAAAAGCTGGACGACGTGGGCCTGCTGGCCGCGCTCGGGATCCCGAAACTGACGGAGCCGCGCGCACGCCAGCTGCTGGCCGACGGCCGCACCCTGGACGACCTCGCGCACCTGAAGATCTTCAGCGTGTTCGGCCTGCCGGAAGGCGTCGTCACGGCGCTGGAGCAGTGGATGGCGGTGCCGGGCAACCGCGCCATGCTGGCCGCGCTGGCGGCGCTGCGCACCGAGCTGCTGGCGCAGTTGCCGCAGGATGCCGTCGACGCGGCCGGTCCGCTGAGCGGCAAGACCTTCGTGCTGACGGGCACCCTGCCGACGATGTCGCGCGATGCCGCGGGCGCGCTGATCGAACAGGCGGGCGGCAAGGTGTCCGGCTCGGTGTCGAAAAAGACCTCGTACGTCGTCGCCGGTGCGGAAGCGGGCAGCAAGCTGGAAAAGGCCGAGCAGCTCGGCGTGACCGTGCTGGACGAGGCGGGCCTGCTGGCCCTGCTGGGTGCACAGAATTCAATAAAATAGGAGCTTCACAATGACCGCAATCAAGAAAGCCGTATTCCCGGTCGCTGGCCTCGGTAGCCGCTTCCTGCCGGCCACCAAGGCCCAGCCGAAGGAAATGCTGCCCATCGTCGACAAGCCGCTGATCCAGTACGCGGTCGAGGAAGCGGTGGCCGCCGGCATCACGGAACTGGTGTTCATCACCGGCCGCAACAAGCGCGCCATCGAAGACCATTTCGACAAGGCCTACGAGCTGGAATCGGAGCTGGAAGCGGCCGGCAAGAAGGAACTGCTGAAGCTCGTGCAGCAGGTCATTCCGAAGAACGTCAACTGCATCTACATCCGCCAGCCCGCCGCGCTGGGCCTGGGCCACGCCGTGCTGTGCGCCCGTCCCGTGATCGGCAACGAGCCGTTCGCCGTGCTGCTCGCGGACGACTTCATGGACACGGCCGAAGGCCACAAGCCGGTGCTGGCGCAGATGACGGACCTGTATGGCTACGAGAAGTGCAGCGTGCTCGCCGTGCAGGACGTGCCGCGCGCAAACACGCGCCAGTACGGCATCGTCAGCGCGCGCGCCTACCGTCCGGACCTGGAACTGGTCTCCGGCATCGTCGAGAAACCGAAGCCCGAGGACGCGCCGTCGACCCTGGCCGTCGTGGGCCGCTACGTGCTGTCCGGCGCCATCTTCGAACACCTGGAAAACCTGGGTACCGGTGCCGGCGGCGAGATCCAGCTGACCGACGGCATCGCGTCGCTGATGTCGCGCGAACGCGTGCTCGCGTACCGCTATGCCGGCACGCGCTACGACTGCGGCTCCAAGCTGGGCTACCTGAAGGCGACGGCCGCCATCGGCATGAAGCATCCGGAGACGGCCGAGGGCTACCGCGAATTCCTCACGCACCTGTGCGCGGACCTGCCGAAATGACGATCCGCGAGATCCTCAAGATGGGCGACCCGCGCCTGCTGCGCGTGGCGGAGCCCGTGCGCGGGTTCGACACGCCCGAGCTGCATGCGCTGGTCCGGGACATGTTCGAGACGATGCACGCCGTCGACGGCGCCGGCCTGGCCGCGCCCCAGATCGGCGTCAACCTGCAGCTGGTGATCTTCGGCTTCGGCAAGAACCAGCGCTACCCGGACGCGCCCGCCGTGCCGGAGACGGTGCTGATCAACCCGGTGCTCAAGCCGTTGTCGGAAGAGATGGAAGAGGGTGTCGAAGGCTGTCTGTCCGTGCCGGGCCTGCGCGGCAGCGTGCCGCGCTACACGCGCCTGCATTACGAGGGCGTCGACCAGTACGGCAACCCGATCAGCCGCGACGTCGACGGCTTTCACGCGCGCGTCGTGCAGCACGAAGTGGATCACCTGCTGGGCATCCTGTACCCGATGCGGATCCGCGACTTCACCCGCTTCGGCTTCACGGAAGTGATGTTCCCCGATCTCGATCCGAAGGCCGACGATTGAAGCCGCACACTCTTTTCGCCTTGCTGGCGTTGCTCGGCACCGGCGCGCACGCCGACGACCTGTTCACGAAGATCGACGCCGACCCGAAGAGCGAGCTGTGGATCGACAGCGGCTTCGCGACCTACCACTTCGACCGCGACAAGAACCTCAACGGCGGCAACCGCGGCGTCGGCGTCGAATACCGCTTCTCCGGCACGATGGCGGCCGCCGCCGGGCGCTTCGTCAACAGCGACCGCTATTACTCGAATTACGCGGGTGTTCTCTGGCAGCCGTATGCGCTGGGTCCCGTGCGCCTCGGCGCGGCGATCGCGCTGTTCGACGGGTATCCGAAGATGCGCGACCGCGGCTGGTTCCCGGCCGTCGTGCCCACGTTCACGTACGAGTATCGACGCGTGGGCGTGAATGTCGGCGTGATCCCGTCGTACAAGGATCGCCTGTACGGCGGCATCTCGGTGCAGCTGAAGGTCAAATTATTTTGATGCCGGCCGCTTGACGTCTTCATACGGCGACTTCCCGCCGTCCGCGATGAACGTATCGATCCGCGCCTTCAGCACGGGCAGCGGCACGGCCCCGAGCTGCAGCACCGTGTCGTGGAACGCGCGGATGTCGAACCTGTCGCCCAGCGCCGCCTCGGCCTTCCGGCGTGATTCGACGATCGCCATCTCGCCCAGGTAGTACGACAGCGCCTGCCCCGGCCAGGAGATGTAGCGGTCGACCTCCGTCTCGATCTCGTGGTCGGACAGCGCCGTGTTGTCGTGCAGGTAGGCCTGCGCCTGTTCGCGCGTCCAGCCCAGCGCGTGGATGCCCGTGTCGACGACGAGGCGGCTCGCGCGCCAGGCCTGGTAGCTCAGCATGCCGAACGTTTCGTAGGGCGTCTCGTACATCCCCATCTCGCTGCCCAGGCGCTCGCAATACAGCGCCCAGCCTTCGCCGTACGCCGAAATGTAGGCGCGGCGGAACGGCGGCACGCCCTGCTGTTCCAGCGCCACCGGCATCTGGAACGCGTGGCCCGGCGCCGATTCGTGCAGGGTCAGCGCGGGGAGGCTGTACAGCGCGCGCGCCGGCAGGTTGTACGTGTTGACGAGGTAGATGCCCGGACCGCCGCGCGCCGACGTGTAGTACGGCGCCTGGTCCGGCGGGACGGGCACGATGGCGAAGCGGCGGCGCGGCAGGTAGCCGAAGTACTGGTCGGCCTTGCCGTCGAATTTCTTGGAAATCCACGCGGCGCGCATCAGCAGTTCTTCCGGCGTCTTCGCGTAGAACTGCGGGTCGCTGCGCAGGAAAGCGAGGAAGGCGGGCAGGTCGCCCTTGAACCCCGCCTTGACCATCGTCTGCTGCATGTCGGCGCGGATCTTCGCCATCTCGGACAGCCCGATCTGGTGGATCTGCTGCGCCGTCATGTCCGTGGTCGTGTACTCGACGATCTTCGACTGGTAATACGCCTTCCCGTCCGGCAGGCGCTCGGCGGCGAGCGTCGTGCGCGCCTTCGGCACGTACTCGTCGCGGAAGAACTGCAGGGCTTGCGCGTACGCGGGCTTCACGGCACTGCCGATCAGCGCGATGCCTTGCGCGCGCAGGCGCGCCTGCTCGTCCATCGAAATCGTCGCCGGCATCTCCTTGAACGGCGTGTACCACACCGTGTCTTCCGGCGCCTTCGCGTTCACGATATTGAGGAGCGGCGCGTCGCGCCCGGCCAGGGTCACCTGCGGCGGCGTGAACCCGCGCGCGAGACCGGCGCGCATATTGTCCAGTTCCTGGCCGAAGTAGCGGGGCAGGTCGGCCAACTGGGCGAGGTAGGCGCGGTATTCTTCCGCGTTCTTCAGCGGGCGGCGCGCGATGTAGGCGATGTCGGACCAGAACGCGCTGTCCGCATTCACGGGCTGCTCGTATTCGCGGAAGCGCTGCGCCGCGACGAACGCGGCGATCTGCGCGCGGTACACGGCATGGTTGATCTGCTCGGCGCGCGAGAGGTCCGCCGCGCGGATGCCGTCCAGCTGGCGCAGCACGCCTTCCCACATCGCCAGGCGCGCGGCCTGCGTGCGCGCGTCGACCTTCGGCAGCGCGTCGCGGACGTCGCGCGGCTCGTCCTCGTCCCACGCGAGCCGCTGCTTGACACGCCACTGCCACTCTGCCTTGTAGATGGCCTGGAAACGCGCGTCGGCCTTTGCGGCCGCCTTGGCGGCAACGGGCGCGGCGAGGGCGTCGACAGGCGCGAACTGCGCGGACAGGGCGAGGGAAAGGGCGGCGGCGAGCAAGGTCTGCTTCATGGTGGTCCTGTGGTCGAGGTGTCGTGAGCGAGGCAGGGTATTGCCTCGACTCACGATATTACCCGCCGGACCGGGCCGAAGCCAGTCGCATTTTGGTAACCCTTCAACGCTTGACTTTGCCGTACGCCTCGCCCGCCTTCCAGGTCGGCATCGTCGGCGCATTCGCGACCGCATAGCCGAGATTCAGGGTGAACTGCGCCTGCTGCACCATGCCGGACAAATCCCAGGACGGGTCGTACTGGTCGCTGACCTGGTGGTAGTCCTCGGTGAATGCGCGCATCTTCGCGCCTTCCGCGGACTGGTCATGCTCGAAGTCGAAATGGCCGTCGCCGGAGAACACGGCCGAGCCGACGTTGAACGCGGGGACGCCGGCCTTGGCGAAGTTGAAGTGGTCGGCGCGGAAGTAGGCGCCGCCGAGGTCCGGCACCGGTGCGGCCAGGCCCAGGCCCATCGCCTTCGCGACCGTGGCGGACGTCGCGTACAGCGAGCTGCGTTCGGCGCCGGCCACGCCCATGTCGCGCGTGCGGCCGACGAAGTTCATGCTGTCCAGGTTCAGGTCCGCGGCCGTCTTTGCCAGCGGCCACACGGGATGGCGCACATACGCCAGGCTGCCCAGCAGGCCTTGTTCTTCCGCGCAGGGCCACAGGAAGATCTGCGTGCGCCTGGCCGGACGCTTGACGGCGGCCTGCGCCATCGCGAGCAGGGCGGCCGTGCCGGAGCCGTTGTCGATGGCGCCGTTCCAGATGTGGTCCGGCTTGCCGTTGTCCGGATCGATCCCCAGGTGGTCCCAGTGCGCGGAATAGATCACGGCCTGGTCGCGCAGCTTCGGATCGGTGCCGGGCACGATGCCGGCCACGTTGTACTCGACGACGGTGCGCACGGCACTCTTCACGTCGGCCTCGACGCTGGCCGCGAGCGGCACCGGCCTGAAGCCGCGCACCTCGGCCGCGGCGCGCAGGCGGTCGAGGTCCTGGCCGCTGGCCGCGAGGAGCGTCCGCGCCATGTCTTCGCTGATCCAGCCCTGCAGCGCGTTGCCTTTGCCCGCCAGGTGGAACTGCTCGTGCGAGAAGCTGTTGGCCGGGACGCTCCACGGATACGACGCGGACGGCGTCGTGTGGATCAGCAGGATGCCCGCCGCGCCCTGGCGCACGGCTTCCTCGAACTTGTACGTCCAGCGGCCGTACCACGTGAGCGACTTGCCGCCGAAGCGGTCCGGCTCCGCGCCGGTCGGCTGCGGATCGTTGACCATCGCGACGAGCACCTTGCCCTTCACGTCGGCGCCGAGGAAATCGTTCCAGCGTTCGTCGGGCGCGTCGATGCCGTAGCCGACGAACACGAGGGGCGCCGACACGCGCGTGGCCGCGTTGCCGTTGGCGTTGCCGAACACCACGTCCTGGCCGAACGTGGCCAACAGCACGCGGCCGCCGGCCACGAAGCGCAGCTGGCTGGCGGGCAGCGTCTTCTGGCCGATCAGTTCGACCTTCTGGCGGTAGCCGCCGTCCGCCAGCGGCTTCAGGCCCAGCACGGCGGCCTGGGTCTCGAGGTAGCGCACGGTCAGTTCGCCGCCGCGCTGGCCCGTGCCGCGGCCTTCCAGCAGGTCGTCGGCGAGAAAGGACAGGTGGGCGCGCAGCGGTGCCTCGGCCACGGGAGGGGCGGACTGGGCATGCGCGGCGCCTGCGGCGGCGAGGAGCAAGGAAGCGACACTGGTACGGAAAAGCATGGTGAACGGCTCATGATCGATACAAAGCGCGATGGTAGCACCGGGCGTCGCACGTTGTCCGTATTGACACTCTATTAAAAAAATTAACCATGCATTCACGTTATAATCGGTAGAACGGACGTGCCAAGCCGAGGCCACGCCGCATGGCATGACAACCCCGACACCACCCCTGCATGGATAAAGACGAAAACAGAGCGCAACCGGCTCCCGCCGATCATGCCGCGCCGCTGATCCGGCCCTGGTCGCGCCTGGGCCGGCAGTTGGTGCCGCTGATTGGCGAAGGCGGTTTCGTCGCGTTGTTCACGCGCTCGGCGCGGCTGCTGGCGCCGCCGCGGGCGTGGCTCAGCGTCGACGCCACGCGCCGCACGAGCACGCTGCTGCTGACCGCTCTCGAGCAAGACCTGGCGGCGGCGGACCCCCGGGAAGCGGCCGCGACACACGATGAATTGATGGGTCTGTTCGTGCGGCAGCTGGGGACCCTCATCGGCCCCGCGTTGACGGCACGGCTGCTGTCCGAAACCGGTGCGGACGGCACGCCGCAAAAGAATCAGGAGGAGCACAAGCAATGAGCGGAAAAGTAACCCTGGAGAAACTGAGCACCGGTGTGCCAGGGCTCGATGTGCTTCTGGGCGGCGGCCTGACCGAGTTTTCGTTCACGCTGATCGCGGGTGCGCCCGGCAGCGGCAAGACGACGCTCGCGCACCAGATCATGTTTGCGCTCGCGAGCGAACAGCGGCGCGCGCTGTTCTTCACGGTGCTGGGCGAACCGCCGCTGAAGATGCTGCGCTACCAGCAGCAGTTCTCGTTCTTCGACATGGACAAGGTCGGACCCGCCGTCCGCTACGTCAACCTGGCCGACGACCTGCGCGCCGGCGACTTCAGCGGCGTGCTGGAACGGATCATGCGCGAAGTGGAGGACTTCGGCCCGAGCCTCGTGTTCGTCGATTCGTTCCGCTCCGTCGTGCAGACGGCGCGCAGCGGCAACGAGGGCCTGTGGGACCTGCAGCACTTCATCCAGGAGCTGGGCTCGCGCATGGCCACGTGGCAGGCGACCACGTTCCTGATCGGCGAATACAGCCAGGCCGACGTCGAGGCCAACCCGATCATCACAGTGGCCGACGGCATGATCGCGCTGTCGCACAACCTGGACGAGGACGCGGTGGTGCGCAAGATCCGCATCATCAAGATGCGCGGCCAGGCCCACATGGCGGGCGCGCACACCTTGCGCATCACGGACGACGGCATCCGCGTCTACCCGCGCCTGCTCACGCCGCAGCCCGAGGCCTACCTGACCATCGCCGCCGATCCGGCCCGCATTCCGACCGGCGTCGCGGGCCTGGACGACATGCTGCACGGCGGCCTGCCCCTGGGCCACACGATGCTCGTCTCCGGCCCCACGGGGATCGGCAAGACGATCCTCGGCACGCGCTTCCTGCAGGCCGGGGCGGAGCAGGGCGAGAAGGGCGTCGCCGTGTTCTTCGAAAAACACACGGCGCGCCTGCACAACGCGGAACTGGTCAAGATGGTGCAGGGAGGCCAGGTGACGGTGCTGCAATCGCTGTCGCTGTCGCTCACGGTCGAGGAATTGCTGGACCAGCTGACGGAGGCGATCGACCGCACCGGCGCGACGCGCGTCGTGATCGATTCGCTGTCGGAGATCGGCCTGTATCTCGCGCCGGAATTCCGCTACGACCTGCGCGTGTCCGTGCTGCGCACGCTGTCGCTGCTGGCGCGGCGCGGCGTCACTGCCCTCATCACCGTCGGCTATGAGGACAACACGCCGAACTGGCGCTTCTCGATCGACAACCTGTGCTTCCTGGCCGACGCGGTGCTGTCGATGCGCTTCGCCGAAATCGAGGGACACATCTGCAAGTTCATGACGGTGGTGAAGGTGCGCGGCACGGACCACAGCAACGAGCTGCGCGAATACCGCATCACCGACAAGGGCATCGAAGTCGATCCGCAGGCGACGGAACTCGATGCCCTGATGTCGGGCTTTCCGACGCGGCGCCCGCCGCACAACTGAGGACGACGATGGGAACGTACCAGCAACAGCCCCCTGTTTCGGAACAGCGTTCCCTGCAAGCACTCTCGCACCAGAGCGTGGGCGCCTCACCCGGCGAGGCGCTGCTGCTGGACCGCATCCGCGCGCTGGAAGAGGACGTGGCCCGGCTGCGCGAAGCGAACGAGAACCTCGTCCTCGCCACCTTCAACGCCGAGGACCAGCGCGAAGACGCGGAAGCCGTCAACCGCCGCCAGAACGAATTCCTCGCGATGCTGGCGCACGAGCTGCGCAACCCGCTGTCGCCGCTCGCGATGGCCGCATCGCTGCTCGAACGCGACGCGGGCGCCGCGCCGCAGCAGCTGCGCCTGGCGAGCGTCATCACGCGCCAGGTCGACCACATGGCGCGCCTGCTCGACGACCTGCTCGACGCGGCCCGGCTCAGCAGCGGCAAGATCAGGCTGGCGGTCGAGACGCTGGCGCTGGCCGACGTGCTGCGCCACGCCGTCGAAACAGTGCAGCCGCGCATCCTGGAGCGCGGCCAGGCGCTGGACGTCGAACTGCCGGCGGCGGCGGTCGCGGTGGAAGGCGACAAGGTGCGCCTCGCGCAGGTGTTCACGAACCTGCTCGGCAATGCGTCGAAGTACACGGGCGACGGCGGCCGGCTGCGGCTCGCCGCGCACGCCGATCCCGACCAGATCGTGGTGACCATCTCCGACGACGGCACGGGCATCGCGCCCGAGGTGCTGCCCTATATCTTCGACCTGTTCACGCAGGGCCCGCGCTCGCTGGCCCGGTCCGAGGGCGGGCTTGGCGTGGGCCTGAACGTCGTGCGCAACCTCGTGGGCATGCACCGCGGGACGGTGGAGGCCCACAGCGACGGTCCCGGCCGCGGCAGCCGCTTCACGGTGCGCCTGCCGCGCGCCGCCGGCCTGCCCGCGGCGCCGGTCCGGTCCGAGCCGCCCCGGGCCACGCCGCGCCGCCGCATCCTGCTCGTGGAAGACAATGCGGATGCCAGCGCCACGCTGGCCGACATCCTCGCGGCGGAAGGACATGACGTCGTCTGTGCCGGCGACGGCCGGGCAGGCCTGGCGCGCGCGCTCGCGGAGCGGTGGGACGTGATCGTGTGCGACATCGGCCTGCCCGAACTCGACGGCCTCAGGCTGATGCAGGCCCTGCGCGCGCAACAGGCAGGCGCCCGTCCGTATGCGATCGCGCTGACGGGCTACGGCCAGCCGGACGACGAGGCGCGCGGCTTCGCGGCCGGATTCGACCGCTATCTCGTCAAGCCGGTGGGCGCCGCGGCGCTGCTCGCCGTCGTCGCCGACGCCCCGGCCGCGGTCAGCGCCTGATCAGTGTCGCCAGGCGGTCGACCGCCTGCTCGATCCGCTCGTACTTCGTCGCGTAGGAAAAGCGCACGTGCTGCTTCGGCGCGGCGAACCCGAAGTCGTCGCCCGGCACGAGCGCGACCAGCGCGTCGCGCAGCACGGCCATGCCGAACGCGCTGCTGTCGTGCGCGAGCGGGTGGTTCACCTGCGTGATGTCGGCATACACGTAGAAGGCGCCGTCCGGCAGCACGGGCACCTGGAAACCGAGGTCGCGCAGCGCCGGCACGAGGAAGTCGCGGCGGCGGCGGAATTCCCGGCGGCGCTCCTCGAAGATGGCGATGGCGTCGTCGTGGAAGGCGGCCAGCGCCGCGTGCTGGGCGATGGCGGGGGCGCAGATGAACAGGTTCTGCGCCAGTTTTTCGACGGCCGGCACGAGCGACTCCGGCAGCACGAGCCAGCCCAGGCGCCAGCCCGTCATGCTGAAGTATTTCGAGAAGCTGTTGACGGTGATGACGTCGTCGCCGAAGGACAGGGCGCTCGTCGCGCGGTCGCCTTCTTTTTCACCGTAATAGAGACCCTGGTAGATCTCGTCGACGATGGAGAAGCCGCCGCGCGCGCGGACGGCCGCGACCACGTCGCGCGTCTGCGCCGGCGTCATCGACGTGCCGGTCGGGTTCGACGGCGACGCGACGATCACGCCGCGCGTGCGTTCCGTCCAGCGCCCGGCCACCTGGGCCGCCGTCAGCTGGTAGCGTTCGGCGGGGCCGGACGGCACGAGGACGGCCCGGCCGCCGAACGCGCTGACGAAATGGCGGTTGCACGGATAGCTCGGGTCGGGCATCAGGATCTCGTCGCCGTCCGCCACGAGCGCGGCGCAGGCCAGCAGCAGGCCGGCCGACGCGCCCGCCGTCACGACGATGCGCTGCGGCGAGATGTCGAGGCCGTAGGCGCGGGCATAGTGCGCGGAGATGGCGTCGCGCAGGGCGGGCAGGCCCAGCGATTCGGTGTACTGCGTGGCGCCGCGCTGGATCGCGTCCATGGCGGCGCGGGCGACCACGTCGGGTGCCGTGAAATCGGGTTCGCCGACGCTCATGCTGATGACGTCCTGGCCGGCGCGCACCATGCTGGCCGCGGCCTTGACCATTTCCATCACGCGGAAGGGTTCGATGGCGTCGACGCGGCGCGCCACCTGGAGTGGATTGTGAGACATCGTGGGATTGTCGAAACGGAGGAATCCCTCCAGTGTAGCCGAAACTAGGCCATCGCGGTCCCGGCCAGCAGCGCTTCGCACGCCTGGGCCGGCACGGGTCGGCTGACGTAATAGCCCTGGATCTGGTCGCACCCGTACTGTTCCAGCTCGCGCAGCTGGTCCACGTTCTCGACGCCCTCGGCCACGACCTTCAGGCTGAGGCTGTGCGCGAGCCGGATCACGGCCTTCGTGATGGCGGCGTCGTCCGGATCGTCCGGCAGGTCGCGCACGAAGGTGCGGTCGATCTTGAGCGCGTCCAGCGGGAACCGCTTCAGGTAGGCGAGGCTCGAATAGCCGGTGCCGAAATCGTCCACGGACAGGCGCATGCCGAGGGCCTTGATGCGCGCGAGGATCTCGACAGCAGCCTCCGGGTTCGCCATCAGCATCGATTCCGTCAGTTCGAATTCCAGCAGCGCCGGGTCGACGCCGGCGCGCGCGACGATGCGCTCGACGGCACCCGCGAGATCCGCCTGCTGCAGCTGGCGCGCGGACAGGTTGATCGCCACCGGCCGCACGGCCATGCCCTGCGCCTGCCATGCCTTCAGCTGGCGGCACACTTCGCCGATCACCCATTCGCCGACCGGCAGGATCAGGCCCGTGTCCTCGAGGATGGCGATGAATTCCAGCGGCGGCACGAGGCCGCGCTGCGGATGGTTCCAGCGCAGCAGCGCCTCGAAGCCGCTGATGGTGCCGGTCGCCAGGTCGAGCTTCGGCTGGTAGTGCAGCAGGAATTCGCCGCGCTCCAGCGCCTGGCGCAACTGCGTTTCCGTCTGCAGGCGCTGCGTCGCGTTCTCGTGCATCTCCGCGACGTAGAACTGGTAGTTGTTGCGGCCGCCGTTCTTGGCCCCGTACATCGCCGTGTCGGCGTTCTTCAGCAGGGTCTCGGCGTCGCGGCCGTTCTCGGGATACGTGGCGATGCCCACGCTGGCCGACACGAACAGCTGCTGCCCTGCCAGATAGAACGGCTGCGCCAGCGCCTCGATGACGCGGGCGCCGATGCCGGCGGCGATGCCGTCGTCGTCCAGCGCGGGCAGCACGAGCGCGAATTCGTCGCCGCCCAGGCGCGCCACGACGTCGTCGGCGCGCGCGCAGGCCGACAGCCGTTTCGCCGCCTGCACGAGCAGCTGGTCGCCGACGCCGTGGCCGAGCATGTCGTTGACGTTCTTGAAGCGGTCGAGGTCGATGAACATGACGGCCGCGCGGCCTTGTGCACGCGCGGCGGCGGCGATCGCGTCTTCCAGGCTGTGCGCGAGACGGCGCCGGTTCGGCAGGCTCGTGAGCGGGTCGTACTGCGCCAGGTAAGTCAGGCGGTTGCGCGCTTCCTGGCGCTCGACGGCGGTGGCGACGATGTTGGCCACGCCGTGCAGGAAGTTGGCGTCGTCGGCCCCGAAGCGGCGCGGGCGCGCGGCGTACACGCCCAGCAGGCCGAAGGTGCGCTCGCCGCACACGATGGCCGTGTCGATGCCCGTGTCGATCCCGTGCAGGGCCGCCAGCGGCGCGAACCAGGGGCGCAGCGCCGCATCGGTGCCATGCGCGGCAACGTGCGCGTCGCCGTGCGGGCCCGCCAGCTGCAGGCCCGTCGACTGCGCCAGCCGGCCCGCGCCCGCGCGCACCCGCATGCCGTCCGGTCCCGTTTCGAACAGCGCGGCGCAGGCCGCGCCGAGGCCGCGCGCGGCGGCGTCGGCGGCATCCGCGAACAGGTCGTCGAGGCCGTTCGCGGCCAGCGCCTTGCGCCCGAGCTCCGCGATCAGGGTCTGGCGCTGCGCGTTCTCGACGATCGTGCGCTCGAATTCCTTGCGTTCCGTGATGTCGATGTCGATGCAGATGTAGCGCTCGACCGTGCCGGGCGCCGCGAACATCGGTACGATGGTGCGGTACCAGTGGCGCCGGCCGTGGCGTCCCGCGATCACGACCTCGCCGTTCCACACGCGGTCCGACGGCTGCCACGGCAGGCGCGCGCCGGCCGGGCGGCCCACGTCGGCCAGGCGCTGCCCCACGACATCCGGGCGGGTGAAGCCGCTGCTCGTCACGAACAGGTCGTTGACGCCGGTGATCGCGCCGGCCGCGTCGGCCTCGCACACGATCGCGGCCTGGTCCATCGCGCTCTTGTGCTGCATGAGGGAGTTCATCAGCGAATCGATGCGCTGGCCGAACTGGTCGCGCAGGCTCGCCGCGCTGCGGTTGACGGCGCGGATCGCTTCCTGGATCTCGGTCGGCGCGTCGGCCAGCAGCGCCGCCTCGGCCGTGACGCGGCCCGCGGCCACGTCGTGCTCGAACGAGCGCAGGCGGCCCAGGTTGTCGAGCCAGCGGCGCACGAGGGTGCGCATCAGGACGAGGCTCGCGACGAACACGACGAACGCCACGCCGGCGGTCTCCAGCACGAGGCTCCATACCTGGGCCGCCAGCTTTTCCTCGTCGAACTGCAGGCGCACGACGCCGTAGTCCTTGCCGCCCAGATTGGCGATGCGGTTGACGTCGTACAGCTTGGCGGCGATGCGCGCAGTCAGCCAGCGCGGCGCCAGCGCGCGCGTCACGCGCGGTGCGTCCACGCGGATCGTGCCGCCGCCCACGTCGATGAATTCGGCGCGCTTGAACGGCGACTGGAACAGCATCTTGCCCAGGGTGCGCTTGACGGTGTCGTAGTCGCCGATCACGACGCTGTCCTCGATCGTCTGCGTCGCCACCTCGACGAGCGTCAGCGCGGTGTCCTGTGTTTCCTCGATGTGCTGCAGGAACTGGTAGCGGTAGAACAGGCCCAGGCCCGTCCCCATCGACAGCAGCAGGGTGAGGCTGAACACGGTGAACACGCGGCCGACGAGGGAGCGCGGCAGCGCCGGAATGATGCGCATGACGCGCAGGAGCGGGGAGAATGTCATCGCGTCAGCGCACGTTCGGCGGCGCATCCGCGTAGAACGCGCGGTAGCCGGCATAGTCGGCGTCGCTGGCCGCGACGAAGGCGAGCGGCGCCTCGGCATGCACGAGTTCGGTGGCGGCCGCGAGGATGCGGCGGCCTTCCGGGTCCTTGTCCATGCCGATGAAGGCCTGGGCGACGGCGCGCACCTGGTCGGCCGGCACGCGCGGCGACGCCATCAGCGCGAGATCGTTGAACGGTTCCGAACTCCACAGCACGCGGAACGATTTATGCTCGCGCCGCTGGTAGTTCTGCACGAGTTGCGAATTGGCGCCGGCCGCCACCGCCTTGCCCGCGAACATCTGTGCAAAGGCGGCATCCATGTTGCCCGCAAAGACGACGTCGACGGGGATGTTCCGGCGCTGCAACTGGGCATACGCCACCTTGTACGCGATCATCGCTTCCGGCCCCGGGAAGGCGACGGACTCGCCGGCCAGTTGCGCCAGGGTCATCACGTTCGAATCGGCCGGCACGACGATTTGCGCCCGCACGGGCGGCGCGTCGCGGCGGCCGAACACGGTCCAACCCATTCTGGCGCGGCCGGGGCTGAACAGGTGATTCGTGAACGCAAAGTCGACTTCGCGCGTGAGCACGTAGCTCGTCGTATCGGCCGATGTGCGGCCCAGCTTGAGATTCAGCCGGACGCCGCTTTTCTGCGACACGTAGCGGATGATCGGGTTCCAGAAGCTGGCCGACACCTGCAGGTTGTACTGGTTGACCGGCGAAAAATCGTAGGCCGGCGGCGCGGCATGGACGGCGCCGGCGGCGGACAGGCAGGCCACGACGGCCAGGAGAGGGCGGACGAAGTAAGGACGATACATGGCTCGTTGACGTGGCGCCGGCGGAGGTGTCGGCCGGCATGTTGCGAATATAACATATTTCCATTTTGCAACAAGCCGAAACGTTTTGCCAAGTTGGCGCCATGTCGTATTGACACCCTTCTCATGAAAGATGCGGCGCTTGAGCCCGGGAGGCGCCGGTCGGCGCCTCCATGCGGTCAGTTGTGCGCGTGGTGCGTGGCCGACAGCTTGCGCATCAGGGGCAGCACGGCCAGCGCGATCGCCGTGCAGACGAGCGCACCCACGCCAAGCTTGTTGAACAGGCTCGTGTAGATGGGCAGGGTCTGCAAGGGGTCCGTGACGTCGCTCGGCACGCTGGCCAGGTTGGCGACGACGCCGCCCAGGTATTGCGAGATGCCGGTGGCGACATAGTAGGCGCCCATCATGAAGCCGCTCATGCGCGCCGGCACGTAGCGCGCCACCATCGCGAGACCGAGGCCGGAGACGAGCAGCTCGCCCAGCGAATACAGGCCGTAGCCGGCGACCATCACCCACGACGACGTCTTGCCGCCGACGGCGAACGCGCCCGCCACGCCGTACGCGAAGAAGCCGAGCGCCACGGCGAAGAAGCCCAGCGCGAACTTGCCGGCGATCGACAAGTCCCGGCCGCTGCGCCCGGCCGTGTTGTAGGCCCAGGCGAGCACGGGCGACAGCACCATGATCCAGATGGCGTTCAGCGCCTGGAACTGGGCCGGCGACCAGTCGAACAGGTGCGCGCCGAGCAGGTTGAATTCCAGGTCGACGTTGCGCAGCGCGAACAGCGACAGCGACGTCGACATCTGCTGGTAGAAGATGAAGAAGAACACGGACTGCAGGGTGAGCACGAGGGCCGCCGTCAGGCCGGCGCGCTCGTTCGGCGCGCTTCTGCGGATCAGGTGGATGAAGATGCCCAGCACGACGAGGCCGGCCAGGTAGACGAAGATGCGGGCCAGCGTCCGGTATTCGAGGATCACGGCCGACACGCCGACCATCACGACGCCGCCCGCCAGCACGGCGGCCAGCTTGCCCACGTCGAGCGGGCGTTCGTCCGGCAGCGAGCCCACGTGGGCGATCGTCGCGCGCATGAGGAACACATTGAACAGGCCGACGACGAGGCCGACGCTGCACGCGCCGAACGCGATGTGCCAGCCCACCTCGCCGCCGTACGTCGCGTTGACGTAGTCCTTGATCCACGGCGTGGCCAGCATCGAGATCGTCGAGCCGACGTTCACGGCCATGTAGTACAGCGTGAACGCGCTGTCGATCTTCGAATCGTCGCCTTCGTAGATCTTGCGCACGAGGTTCGCCGTGTTCGGCTTGAACAGGCCGTTGCCGACGACGACGACGCCCAGCGCGCAGAACAGGAACCACGTGTTCTCGGTGGGGACGGCCATCAGCGCATAGCCGACCGTGAGGACGAGGGCGCCCAGCACCATCGAGCGCTTGGTGCCGAGGACTTTGTCGCCGATCCAGCCGCCGATCGCGGGCGAGACGTAGATCAGCGCCGCGGCGGCGCTCCAGACGAGGTTGGCGCGGCTGTCGTCGAAGCCGAGGCGCTGGACCATGAAGTACACGATCAGCGCCTGCATGCCGTAGTACCCGAAGCGTTCCCACATCTCTATCAGGGCGATGGTGAGGAAGGAACGGGATTGCGTGGGGAGGGGAAGGATTTCTGTTTTCATGGAAAGGGTCCGGCAAAGCGTGGATGCTACGCCAGAGCCAGGCATGATGCAACACGCGTATCGCCTGTACTGACAGGCGTTATGCGTTTTTTTGCGTGCGCGCGAGCTGTTTCAAACTTGCAGAAGTTGCAATCAGAAGATTCGGATTTTCGTGATCGGAAATCATGATGTGCATACGGCTGTCGGTTTCCTGCCCGTGATCCTGGGATCGGCGATCGCCGGGCGCTGGCGGCCCGGTTCGACCTGCACCTGAACAAGCCCGTGCGGCTGGACGAACTGGAGCGCGCGCCGGGTGTACCCGACCCGGTGCGCTGATCGTTCGTAATCATTGCAGGTCAAATGAAAATTTTCGCGGTGCCTGTTATCGCTATCTTCTTTATATCGTGTAGCGGGAAGCTGGCCGTTCAAATACCTTGATTTGGCAGGCGCACCACCATTTCATTCGTCCGTGCCCCGGAATTCGTTAAATATTGTTAAACATGGCGGGCACGATTGAAATTCGATTGGCGCTGATCGGATTGTCAAGTAATCTGGGGTTGCAGGGTGTGGGCAACCAAGACTCGACGACCATGGCCGACTCGACATTTGACGCAGCGACCGGAGCCCGCGACGACGAGGTCGTCGAAGCGGTATTGCGCGAACGCGCGGCGCACCTGCCCGCGCGCGATGGCGCGGCCGAGAGCGCCGTGCTGGCGCGGCTGGCGCAGGCGCTGGCCGACACGCCGGAGCATGTGCTGCAGCTCCTGGCCGATGCCGTGCGTGCGCTGTGCGGGGCCGATGCGGTCGTCGTGGCGGTGCGCGATGGAACGGACGGCAGCGACGGCGGCACCGTGCGCTGGTGCGTCGTCTCCGGCGCGCTCGCCGGGCACGAGGGCGAGCGCTGGGGCCTGGACGAGTGCGCGTGCGGCACCGTCATCCGCGCCGACGGCGCCGTGCTGCTGGAACAGCCGGCCGACACGGTGCCTTCGCTGCGTGCCTGCGGGGTGCCGGTGGCCGAGTTTCTCGGCGTACCGTGGCATCTCCACGGCGGTGCCGCGGGTGCGCTGGCGGCCGTGCTGGCCGATGACGGCGCGCATTTCGATGCCGAGGACCTGCGCCGGCTGCGCACCTGCGCCGCGTTCGCCGCGGCCGCGCACCAGGCGAGCGGCGGCGACATCGAGCGCAAGGTCGAGGAACGCCTGCGGCCCGTCCTGGCAACCAAGGAGCACCTGGAGCGCGAGGTCGAGGAAAGCCGCGCGGCCGAGCGCCTGCTGCGCGAACACAAGGCCCTCATCGACGCCACCCTCAGCATCAGCACCGTCGGCGTGCTGTATTTCGACATCGACGGCACCGTGCACGACGTCAACGCCGCGTTCGAGCGCATGACGGGCTACACGCGCGCCGAATTGCGCACGATGCCGAACTGGCGCGACATGACGCCGTCCGAGTTCTGGGACGTGTCGGCGCGCGCGCTGCGCGACCTCATCGACAAGGGGGTGACGCTGCCGTACACGAAGCAGATGAAGCGCAAGGACGGCAGCCGCTGGTGGGGCCTGTTCGCGCCCGCGCGCATCTCGGGCGACGGCGCGAACGCGCGCTGCGTGCTGTTCGTGATCGACGTTACCGAGAACAAGGAGACGGAGGCGCGCCTCGCCGAGAGCGAGGAACGGTTCCGCGCGATGGTCGAGGGCTTCGCGCAGACCGTGTGGGAGACGGATGCCCATGGCCGCGTCGTCACCGGTTCGCCCACCTGGACGACCTATACGGGCCAGGCGGAATCGGCGTCGCTGGGCGTGGGCTGGATCGAGGCCGTGCATCCGGACGACCGCGCCTACGCGCTGCGCGAATGGCGCGCGGCCGTCGGTACGCGCCGCATCCTGAACGCCGAGTTCCGCGTGCAGATGGCGTCCGGCGGGTGGCGCTGGACGAATGCGCGCGCGGCGCCGCTGTTCAACCGCGACGGGAGCGTGCGCAAATGGGTCGGCATGCACATCGACGTCGACGAGCGCCGCCGCACGCAGGCCGCGCTGGCGGAGAGCGAGCGGCGCTACCGCATGCTGTTCGAGGCCATGGACGAAGGTTTTCTCCTCGCGACCGTCCGCTTCGACGACACGGGCCGGCCCGCCGGCCTCGATTACGCGGAAGCGAATCCGGCCGCCGTGCGCATGGCCAACATCGCCTACGTGGGGCCGGGCCAGCTGCGCATGCGCCCCGAGCACGAGCCGTGCTGGCTGGACGCCTGCGCCCAGGTCGTGCGCACCGGCGTCTCCAGCCGCTCGCAATGCTTCTCGCAGCCGCTGGCCAGCTGGTACGACTTCTTCGTGTACCCGGTCGGCGGGCGCCAGGTGCCGCGCGTGGCGATCCTGTTCCACGACATCACCGTGCGCAGGCGCGCAGAGGATGCGCTGCGCGAGAGCGAGGGGCGGTTCCGCGCGCTGGCCGACGCGTCGCCCGCGCTCGTGTACCAGTTCGACACGGACGGCAATGTCATCTACCTGAACCAGCGCTGCGTGACGGACGCCGTGATTGCGGAGGACGGCAAGACCGGCTGGAAGAGCATCACACGGCCGGCCGACATGGACGCGTACCTGCGCGACGTGTACGACGGGATCCGCACGCGCGGTGCCTACACCCAGCGTGTCCAGACGGTCGTGAAGGACGGCAGCCGGCACTGGTTCGAATCCCATGCGTCGCCCTGGCATTCGGGCGATGGCGAACACCGTGGCTATGTCGGCATCTCGCTCGACATCACGGGGGCCGTGCAGGCCGAGGAGGCCCTAAAGGAGGCCGATCGTCGCAAGGACGAGTTCCTTGCGACGCTGGCCCACGAACTGCGCAATCCCCTGGCCCCGATCAGCAACGCGGTGCAGCTGATGAGCCGTCCCGACGGCCGGCGCCAGGCCGACCGCGTGGTCGAGATGGTGGGGCGGCAGGTGAAGCAGATGGCGCGCCTCGTCGACGACCTGCTGGAAGTGTCGCGCATTACGCGCGGCAAGATCGAGCTGAAGCTGGAGCGGGTGCCGTTCGCCGAGATCGTCCACGGCGCCGTCGAGACGAGCCAGCCGATGATCGACCGGGCCGGCCACCAGCTCGCCGTCGCGCTGCCGGAGCAGCCGCTCGTCCTCGAGGCCGACCGCGTGCGCCTGACGCAGGTGTTTGCGAACCTGCTCAACAACGCCGCCAAGTACACGGACACGGGCGGGCGCATCTGGCTCGACGCGCGGCGCGAGGACGGCCAGGTCGTCGCCACCGTGCGCGACACGGGCATCGGCATTCCGGCTGATGCGCTGCCCTGCGTGTTCGACATGTTCGCCCAGGCCCACCGGTCCGCGGGGAAAGGGCAGGGCGGCCTCGGCATCGGCCTGACGATGGTGCGCAGCCTCGTCGAGATGCACCACGGCACCGTCGAGGCGCGCAGCGCGGGGCCGGGCCAGGGCAGCGAATTCATCGTGCGGCTGCCGCTCGCGCCCGAGCGCGACGTCGACGACGACGCGCCACCCTTGGGCCAGGCGCGTCCCGCCGCACCATTCCACGGCCAGCGCATCCTCGTCGTGGACGACAACCGCGATGCCGCCGATACGCTCGGGTTACTGCTCGAAGCGGACGGCGCCGAGGTCCGCGTCGTGTACGACGGCCGCGCCGCGCTGGCGATGGCCGACTCGTTCCAGCCCACCAGTGTCCTGCTCGACCTGGGCATGCCCGGCATGGACGGTTACGAAGTCGCGCGCCGCCTGCGCCAGGACGAACGCTTCGCCGGCGTGCGGATCGCCGCGCTGACTGGCTGGGGGCAGGACGCCGACCGGCGCCAGACGCACACCCGGGGGTTTTCCCACCATCTGACGAAACCCGTCAGTCTCGAGGAGTTGCACCAGATTCTTGTCTGAAACTCATCATACGACGTTGTTGAAACAATAAGTTACAAAATTGTGACATATGTGAACTGCATTTGGTTCCGCTATGTGCGTTAGCGAACGTCAATGTGCCTGCCGCCTAAGTAGACTGAAATCAACGTCAACCGATGTTGGGAGGCAGCGATGGCGTGGATTTCACAATTCGTCAGATACCTGGGTGTCTTCAACGACCCCCAGTTACACCCCGAAACGATTTCGGACCTCCCACCGTTTGCACTGCGCCAGACGCTCGAAGCGCTGCTGCGGACCGGCTGGATGAAGACGTTCGAATACGATGCCGAAGATGCGTGGGTCGATTACGTCCGCGTGGACTTGCGCCGGGGCCGGTCGAAGCTGAGGCTGGAGTGGGACCAGGACAGCGGCGGCACCGTCGAGGCGCCGCGGGCCGTGCTCGATGAACTGCGCGTGCTCGATCCGTGGATGCAGATGCGGCCCGCGCATTGACGGTCAGAAGCGCTCGTCAGCGCATAAATACCGCCACTGCCCGGGCGGCAGTTCGCCGAGCTTCACGCGCCCGATACGCACGCGCTTGAGGCCGATGACTTTCAGGCCGACCATGTCGCACATGCGGCGGATCTGGCGCTTGCGGCCTTCCCTCAGGGTGAAGCTGAGCTGGTCGTCGTTCTGCCAGCGCACCTTCGCGGGCAGCAGCGGTTTGCCGTCCATCCACAGGCCATGGTTCAGCTTCTTGAGGTCGGCGTCCGGCAGGCGTCCCGGCTTCGTGTACAGCACGCGCACGAGGTATTCCTTTTCGATGGACGTGTCTTCGCCGATCAATTGCTTGGCGATACGGCCGTCCTGCGTGAGCACGAGCAGGCCGACGGAATCGATGTCCAGTCGTCCGGCCGGCACGAGGGATTTCAGCTGCGTCGGGTGGAATTGCTCGGGCGACGGATCGTCCGCCCAGCGGTTTTCCGGCTTCACGAGCACGACGGCGGGCTTGTAGCCGTCTTCGGCCTGGCCGCTGACGTAGCCGACCGGCTTGTTCAGCAGCACGGTGACGCGCTTCGCCTGCTGGGCGGCGGCCTGGCGCTCGACGGTGATCTTCTGGTGCGGCAGCACTTTGCTGCCGAGCTCGGAGACCACCTGGCCGTCGACTCTCACCCATCCTTTTGCGATCCACTCGTCGGCCTCGCGGCGGGAGGAGAGGCCAAGTTCGGACATGCGTTTGGAGAGGCGTACGGGTTCGGTCATGATTACGAATAAATACGAAAACGAAAACACCGTCGTTCCCGCGGAGGCGGGAACCCATGCTGAAGCGTCGAAGTCACTCCGGTGACAGACTGCAGTCGTTTCCGAATGACAGAATTCTGTGGCTCAGCATGGATTCCCGCTTTCGCGGGAATGACGCTTTAACTTAGATTTTTACGGCATCCAGCAACTCGGTCTCCAGCTGCACCTGCACCCGCTGGTTATTGAGCGCCTGGCCATCGATGAGGAACACGTCCTCGACCCGTTCGCCCAGGGTCATGATCTTGGCCGTATGCAGGTTGATGCGATAACGCGCCAGCACGCTCGCGATCGCGTACAGCAGCCCGTTGCGGTCGTTGGCGCCGATGGACAGCACCCAGAACTGGCCGCGCTCGTCCGGGCGCATGTCCACGGTCGGCGTGATGGGGAAGTTGCGCGACATGCGCGACAGCCGGCCACGCAGCGGCGGGCACAACGGTTCCTGGTGCACGAGCACCTCGCACAGTTCGTGCTCGATCAGGTTGATGATGTCGCGGTAGCTGTTGGCGAAATTCTCGTCCGTGATGAGGAACGTGTCGAGCGCGTAGCCATCCTTCGTCGTGTGGATCTTGGCGTCGAGGATGGAGAAATTCTTGCGGTCGAAATAGCTGCAGATGCGCGCGAACAGGTCGGGCTGGTCCTTCACGTACACCGTCACCTGCAGGCCTTCGCCGATCGGCGCCAGGCGCGATTTCACGACGGGCTTGTCGCGGCCCAGCCTATCGACCAGGCAGCGCGTCTGCCACGCGATGTCGGACGCGTCGTGGCGCAGGAAGTAGGCCATGTCGAGCTGCTTCCACAGCGCCTCGTGCGCATCGGACGGCAGGCCGAACAGGCGCAGCGTGGCCAGCGCTTCCTGCTGGCGCGCGCGCAGTTCGCGGTCGGCGGAGGGCGGCTCGCCGCCCAGCACGCGCAGCGTCATCTTGTACAGGTCTTCCAGCAGCTTCGCCTTCCACGCATTCCACACTTTCGGGCTCGTGCCGCGGATGTCGGCCACCGTCAGCAGGTACAGCGCGGTCAGGTGGCGCTCGTCGCGCACGAGGCGGGCGAAGGACTGGATCACGTCCGGGTCGGACAAGTCCTGCTTTTGCGCGACGACGGACATCGTCAGGTGGTGCTCGACGAGGAACACGACCAGTTCCGTGTCTTCCTCGGACAGCGCGTGGTCGCGGCAGAATTCGCGCGCATCGACCTTGCCCAGTTCCGAGTGGTCGCCGCCGCGGCCCTTGGCGATGTCGTGGAAGAGGGCGGCCACGTACAGCAGCCAGCGGTCGCGGAAATTGGCGATCAGCTGGCTGCAGAACGGGTATTCGTGCGCGTGCTCCGTCATCGTGAAGCGGCGCATGTTCCGCACGACCATCATGATGTGCTGGTCGACCGTGTACACGTGGAACAGGTCGTGCTGCATCTGGCCGATGATGCGCCGGAAGTTCGGCAGGTAGCGGCCCAGGATGCCCATGTCGTTCATGCGGCGCAGCGCGTGCACGAGGCCCACGGGCGCCTGCAGCACGCGCAGGAACAGGGCGCGGTGCTGCGGCTTCGCGCGGAACGCGTCGTCGATGAGGGTGCGGGCGTGCCACAGGGCGCGCATCGTGCGTGCGGTCATGCCCTTGATGTCGGGGCGCTCCGTCATCAGCACGAAGATTTCCAGCACGGCGGAAGGCGTGGATTCGAAGGTGTCGTCCGCGGCGATGTCGATGAAGCCGCCCACTTCGTTGAAGCGCGGGTTGATCGGCACCGGCTGCGACGGCGTGGGGAACAGGTAGGCTTCGATGTTCTGCAGCAGGATCGTGTTCAGCTGGGTCACGGTCTTCGCGGCCCAGTAATATCTCTGCATCAGGAATTCGCTGGCGCGGCGTGCATCGAGGCCTTCGCCGGTCGACGTGAGGCCGAACGTTTCCGCGATGGCCGTCTGCACGTCGAACACGAGGCGGTCTTCCCGCCGGTTCGTCTGCAGGTGCAGGCGGATGCGGATGTCCTTGAAGGCACGCTCCTTTTCCATCAGCTGGCGCGCTTCCTCGCGCGTGATCAGGCCGCGGATCGCGAGCTGGCTCCAGGAATTCGCGAGGCCGGCCGCCTTGGCCACCCACAGGATCACCTGCAGGTCGCGCAGCGCGCCCGGACTTTCCTTGACGTTCGGCTCCAGCGAGAACGGCGTGAATTCGTATTTCGCGTGACGCAGGCGCATCTCGGCCGTCTTGGCCTGGAAGAAGGCCTGCGGGTCCATCGCCTCGTCGTAGCGGCGCAGCAACTCGTTGAGCACGGTTTCATTGCCCGTCACGAGGCGGGCTTCCAGCAGGCTCGTCTGCACGGTGATGTCGGCGGCCGACTCCGTCATGCACTCGTCCACGGTGCGGATGCTGTGGCCGATTTCCAGGCCCAGGTCCCACAGCAGCTGCACGAAGTTTTCCAGCTTCGCCTGTGCGATCGCGTCGGGCGGGTTGCCCAGCAGGATCAGCAGGTCGACGTCGGAATTCGGGAACAGCTCGCCGCGGCCGTAGCCGCCCACGCCCACGAGCGCCGCGTCCGCCGGGAGACCGGCCGCGTGCCACGCATCCGCCAGCACGCCGTCGACGCTGTGGCGCAGGCCGCGCAACAGTTTTTCCGGCTTGCCGTTCTCGCGGAACTCGGCGATGACGAGCTGGCGCTCGGCTTTCAGGCGCTGTTTCAATTGCAGCGGCTGCAGGGGTTGTGTCGGGGCGATGGTGGCAGTGGACATGGGAGCGGGTCAGGCGGCGACGGTGTCTTTCGGCTGGACGATGGCGGGAGGCGGCGGGGTGCCGGCCGACGTCGTCAGCACTTGATAGCCCGTCTCCGTCACCAGGATCATGTGTTCCCACTGGGCCGACAGGCTGCGGTCCTTCGTCTTGATCGTCCAGCCGTCCGGCATTTCGCGGATCTCGCGGCGGCCCGCGTTGATCATCGGCTCGATCGTGAAGATCATGCCGGCTTTCAGTTCCTCGCCCGTGCCCGGCCGGCCGTAGTGCAGCACCTGCGGTTCTTCGTGGAACACCTTGCCGATGCCGTGGCCGCAGAATTCGCGCACGACGGAATAGCCCGCGTTTTCCGCATGCTGCTGGATCACGTGGCCGATGTCGCCCAGGTGCGCGCCCGGTTTCACCTTGCTGATGCCCAGCCACATGCATTCGTAGGTGATGTCCGTCAGGCGGCGTGCCAGCTTCGACGGTTCGCCGATGAAGAACATGCGGCTGTTGTCGCCGTGATAACCATCCTTCGTGATGACGGTGACGTCGATGTTCACTACGTCGCCATTCTTGAGGACCTTGTCGCCCGGAATCCCGTGGCAGATCACGTCGTTGACGGAGGTGCAGACGGCTTTCGGGAACGGCGGGTAGCCCGGCGGCGCATAGTTCAGCGGGGCGGGGACGGTGCCTTGCACGTTGACCATGTATTCATGGCACAGGCGGTCCAGTTCGCCGGTGGTCACACCCGGTTTGACGAAGGGCGTGATGTAGTCGAGCACCTCGGCGCCGAGGCGGCCGGCGATGCGCATGCCCTCGATGTCTTCCGGGGTCTTGATGGAAATTGCCATATTAATCCGTTCTGCGATAAGTTCTGTACCGGTCATTATATGTGATTCATAACGCCGCCGGGCCGGCGGCCGCCGCCGCTTTTTGAGAGCCGGATGCGTGCGCAAGCTTGAAATTCGTGTCAAATCCCGCTAGAATCTCGGGTTGCTCGTGTCCGTATCGAGCAATTTGTGAATGTAAATCGCGAATGCGGCCGACAAGGGTGCCCGAAAACGGGTGTACCGGCCGTCATTCAAGACCCAACCCTGGAGAATACAATGTCTGTCACTATGCGCGAAATGCTGGAAGCCGGTGTTCACTTCGGCCACCAGACCCGTTTCTGGAACCCGAAAATGGCCCCGTTCATCTTCGGTCATCGCAACAAGATCCACATCATCAACCTGGAAAAAACCATGGCGATGTACCAGGATGCGATGAAGACCATCAAGCAGATCGCCGCCAACCGCGGCACGATCCTGCTGGTGGGCACGAAGCGCCAGGCCCGCGACATCATCGCCGCCGAAGCACAGCGCGCCGGTGTGCCGTACGTCGACCAGCGCTGGCTGGGCGGCATGCTGACCAACTTCAAGACCATCAAGACCTCGATCAAGCGCCTGAAGGACATGGAAGCTGCCATCGAGTCGGGTGAAGTCGAGAAGATGAGCAAGAAAGAAGCGCTGATGTTCTCGCGCGAACTGGAAAAGCTGCAGAAGTCGATCGGCGGCATCAAGGACCTGCAGGGCGTGCCGGACGCGATCTTCGTCGTGGACGTCGGCTACCACAAGGGCGCCGTCACCGAAGCCGGCAAGCTGGGCATCCCGGTCATCGGCGTGGTCGATACCAACCACTCGCCGGAAGGCGTGTCGCACGTGATCCCGGGTAACGACGACTCGTCGAAGGCCATCACCCTGTACGCACGCGGCGTCGCCGATGCGATCCTGGAAGGCCGCGCCAACGCGACCAACGAAGTCGCCGAGATGGTCAAGTCGGCTGACGACTTCGTCGAAGTTTCCGAGCAAGCTTAATTGCCCGCGGGTCAAGGCCCGCTGAGCTGTAAAGGGGCGCCGAGCCTAAGATTCGAGCGCCCCTTTTTGTAAGCAATTCCTGAACAGATTAATAATATGCAAGACGTCGCAGACGACGGCTTGCTCCTACTTTTAGGAGAATGAACATGGCAGCGATTACTGCAGCGATGGTTGGCGAACTGCGCGCCAAGACCGACGCACCGATGATGGAATGCAAGAAGGCACTGAACGAAGCCGAAGGCGACATGGCGCGTGCCGAAGAGATCCTGCGCGTCAAGCTGGGCGGCAAGGCATCGAAAGCGGCAGCTCGCATCACGGCTGAAGGTGTCGTGACGGCTTATGTTGCCGGCAACGTCGGCGCGCTGGTCGAAATCAATAGCGAAACCGACTTCGTCGCCAAGAACGACGAGTTCATGGCCATGGCCAACCTGGCTGCCAAGCTGGTCGCCGAGAACAACCCGGCCGACGTCGCCGCCCTGGCCGCCCTGCCGGTCGACGGCAAGACCTTCGACGACGTGCGTACGGCACTGATCGGCAAAATCGGCGAGAATATGACCGTTCGCCGCTTCCAGCGCTTCGAAACCACCGGCAAGCTGGCATCTTACCTGCACGGCAACCGCATCGGCGTGATCGTCGACTACGACGGCGCCGACGAGCAGGTCGGCAAGGACGTCGCGATGCACATCGCCGCGATGAAGCCGGTCTCCCTGTCGGCAGAGCAAGTGCCGGCCGAGCTGATCGAGAAAGAGCGTTCGGTTGCTCAGCTGAAAGCCAAGGAAGACGCCGACAAGGCCGTCGCCGAAGGCAAGCAGCCGCAATCGGCCGAGATCGTCGCCAAGCGTATCGACGGTTCGGTGCAGAAGTACCTGAAAGAAGTGTCGCTGTTCAACCAGGCTTTCGTGAAGAACGACAAGCAAAGCGTCGAGCAGATGCTGAAGGCCGCCAACACCACCGTGAAAGCATTCACGATGTACGTGGTCGGCGAAGGCATCGAGAAGAAAGTCGACGACTTCGCAGCGGAAGTGGCAGCCCAGATGGCTGCTGCCAAGCAGTAATAAAAGAGAACGGGCCGCAAGGCCCGTTTTTACAACCGGGCGGCGATCCCGTCCGGTGCAGTACCGAATTTGAACATCAATGACCACAGGAGTCCCATTCATGACAAAACCAGCCTACCAACGAGTCCTCCTCAAACTGTCTGGCGAAGCGCTGATGGGCGACGATCCGTTCGGCATCAACCGCGCCACCATCGAGCGCATGGTCGCCGACGTCGCGGAGGTGTCGAAGCTGGGTGTGGAACTGGCAGTGGTGATTGGCGGCGGCAATATCTTCCGCGGCGTCGCGCCGGGTGCGCAGGGCATGGACCGCGCGACGGCCGACTATATGGGGATGCTGGCCACCGTGATGAATGCGCTCGCGCTGGCCGACGCCATGCGCCAGCAGGGCATCACCGCCCGCGTGATGTCGGCGATCGGCATCGAGCAGGTGGTCGAGCCGTACGTGCGCCCGAAGGCGCTGCAATACCTGGAAGAGGGCAAGGTCGTCGTGTTCGCAGCCGGTACCGGCAACCCCTTCTTCACCACCGACACCGCCGCCGCACTGCGCGGTTCGGAAATCTCGGCCGAAATTGTATTGAAGGCAACCAAGGTCGATGGCGTATATACTGCCGATCCGAAAAAGGATCCGCACGCGACCCGCTACGAACAGATTTCGTTCGACGAAGCGATCGCGAAGCACCTGCAGGTGATGGACGCCACCGCGTTCGCCCTGTGCCGCGACCAGAAGCTGCCGATCAAGGTGTTCTCGATCGTCAAGCCGGGTGCGCTCAAGCGCGTGATCATGGGCGAGGACGAGGGTACACTCGTACACGTTTAATCAATAGTTAGAAATACAGGAGAGCAGCATGTCCGTAGCTGACGTTAAAAAAAGTGCCCAGGACAAGATGGCGAAATCCATCGAGACCCTGAGAGGCAACCTGGCCAAGGTTCGCACCGGCCGCGCCCACACCGGCATCCTGGACCATGTGATGGTCGACTACTACGGTTCGCCGACCGCGCTGCCGATGGTCGCCAACCTGACGCTGATCGACGCCCGCACCATCGGGGTCCAGCCGTATGAGAAGAAGATGCTGAACGTCATCGAAAAGGCGATCCGCGAATCCGACCTGGGCCTGAACCCGTCGACGTTCGGCGAGCTCGTCCGCGTGCCGACCCCGGCGCTGACCGAAGAGCGCCGCAAGGAAATGGTCAAGCTGTGCAAGTCGGAAGCGGAAGACGCGAAGATCGCCGTCCGCAACGTGCGCCGCGACGCCAACGAACAGCTGAAGAAGCTGGTCAAGGACAAGGCGATCTCGGAAGACGACGAGCGCCGCGCCCAGGACGATGTCCAGAAGATGACCGACAAGGCCGTCGTCGACATCGACAAGCTGGTTGCCGAGAAAGAAAAAGAAGTGATGACGGTGTGATCCGTATTGCGGCATGATATGCCGCATATCGTCGTGGACGTCGGACCGGCAGGCCAGGCTTGACCGGTCCGTTCCGCCTTTTGTTGTAGCCGCCATTTGGCCAGATTTATGATTTTCAAAAGTTCGACCACCGCAGTCCCCGAAGCGCCGACGGTGCCGCGCCATATCGCCATCATCATGGACGGCAACGGCCGCTGGGCGACCAAACGCCTGCTGCCCCGCGTGGCCGGCCACGTCAAGGGCGTGGACGCCGTGCGCAAGATCGTCGAAGCCTGCGTGGATCGTGGCGTGGAATACCTGACGCTGTTCGCGTTTTCGTCGGAAAACTGGCGCCGTCCGGCCGACGAAGTGTCCTACCTGATGGGCCTGTTCGTCACCGCGCTCGAGCGCGAAGTGTCGAAAATGCATGCGAATAACATCCGCCTGAAGGTCGTGGGCGACCTGTCGCGCTTCGATGCGAAGCTGCAGGACATGATCGCCAATGCCGAGCGCCGCACCGCCAACAACGCCCGCCTGACCGTCACCGTGTGCGCCAACTACGGCGGCCGCTGGGACATCATGCAGGCGACGGGCAAGATGGTCGCGGCCAACCCGGGCGTGACCGAGTACACCGAAGAGATGCTGGCCGAGCACCTGGCGATGGCCTATGCGCCGGAGCCGGACCTGTTCATCCGCACCGGCGGCGAAGAGCGCATCTCGAACTTCCTCCTGTGGCAGCTCGCGTATTCGGAGCTGTACTTCACCGACACCTTCTGGCCGGACTTTTCGCCCGACTCGCTCGACACGGCGATCGCGTCCTACCAGAGCCGGGAACGCCGCTTCGGCCGCACCGGCGAACAGGTCGCCAACAAGGCTAAATAAGGCTACACAGCTGATGCTCAGAACCCGCGTCATTACCGCCGTCGTGCTGCTGGCAATTTTGCTGCCAGTCCTTTACTTCAACAACTACACGGCGTTCGCGGTCGTGGCGACGGTGTTCTTCGGCGCCGCCATCTGGGAATGCTTCCGGCTGTTCAATCCGGAGACGCACAACGCCCACGTGATCGCGCTCGTGTGGTCCGCCGTGTTCGCGATGTCCGTGTTCACGGGGCACACGAACCTGTCGTTCTGGGCGGCGCTGAGCGTCGCGTTGTGGATCGCCCGGTTCGCGCCGTCGCTGAAGATCGGCCTGCCGCCGCTGGGCACGCCCGCGAACACGGTGCTGTCGCTCGTCTACGCGTTCGCCGTGGTCGGCTGTTTCGCGGCCATCGTCGACCTGTATTCGCACTCGCCGCTGTTCCTGCTGTCCGTGCTCGCGATCGTGTGGGTGGCCGACATCGGCGCCTACTTTTCCGGGAAGGCGTTCGGCAAGCACAAGCTGGCGCCATCGATTTCGCCCGGTAAATCGTGGGAAGGCGCGATCGGCGGCGGCATCGCCGTGCTCGTGCTGGGCGGCCTGTCGGTCCAGTTCGGCGGCGACGCCTTCGCGCACACCTTCGCCGTGCGCGTCCAGCACACGTACGGCTGGCCCGTGCTTGCCGTCGTGCTCGTGCTGATGACGGCCGCCAGCATCGTCGGCGACCTGTTCGAGTCCCAGCTCAAGCGGCGCGCCGGCATGAAGGACAGCAGCAACCTGCTGCCCGGCCATGGCGGCGTGCTGGACCGCATCGACGCACTGATCCCCGTGCTGCCGCTCGCCGCGCTGATCGGCTCGCGGCTGTAAGACACAGGCCGTTCCAACGCGGGCGGCGCGCCGTCTTGACGCGCGCCGTGCCAGAATGACTCAGCGCTGGTCATCCTTTCTGCCTGCACATGTTGGAACGACCTTGACAATGGAACGCAACATGCAAAGCATCACTATCCTTGGCGCCACCGGTTCGATCGGCGTCTCGACCCTCGACGTGCTGGCACGTCATCCCGACAAATACCGTGTGTACGCGCTGTCCGCGCACGAGCGCGTGGATGCGCTTGCCGCGCAATGCCGCGTGTTCCGTCCGCAGCGCGCCGTCGTCGGCACGCTTGACGCGGCCACGCGCCTGCGCGACCTGCTGGCCGGCCTCCCGATCGACGTCGCTTACGGCGAAGCGGCGCTGTGCGAGATCGCAGCCAGCCCCGACACGGACACGGTGATGGCCGCCATCGTCGGCGCCGCCGGCCTCGCGCCCACGCTCGCGGCCGCGCGCGCGGGCAAGAAGATCCTGCTGGCGAACAAGGAAGCGCTCGTGATGTCCGGCCAGCTGTTCATGGACGCCGTCAAGGAGCACAAGGCGACACTCCTGCCGATCGACTCCGAGCACAACGCCATCTTCCAGTCGCTGCCGGGCACGTATGCACGTTCGCCGGACGTGGCCGGCGTCGCCAGGATCCTGTTGACGGCGTCCGGCGGCCCGTTCCTGCAGCGTGCCGTCGAGACGCTGGAACATGTCACGCCAGAAGAAGCCTGCAAGCATCCGAACTGGTCGATGGGCCGCAAGATCTCCGTCGACTCCGCCACGATGATGAACAAGGGCCTCGAAGTGATCGAGGCGCACTGGCTGTTCGGCGCGCCGGCCGACAGGATCGACGTGGTGATCCACCCGCAAAGCGTGATCCACTCGATGGTGTCGTACGTGGACGGCTCCGTGCTGGCCCAGCTCGGCAACCCGGACATGCGCACGCCGATCGCCCACGCGCTCGCGTACCCGGAACGCATCGCGTCGGGCGTCGACCAGCTCGACCTGACGACGTTCGCCGCGCTGCAATTCCACAAGCCGGATTTCGACCGCTTCCCGTGCCTGGCGCTCGCCTTCGACGCCTTGCGCGCGGGCGGCACCGCGCCCGCATTGCTGAACGCGGCGAACGAAATCGCGGTCCAAGCCTTCCTGGAGCGCCGCATCGGCTTCCGCGACATCGACCGCGTCGTACGCCGCGTGATGGACGAGAACCCGCATGGCGAGGCGACCAGCATCGAGGCCGTGATGGCCCAGGACGCGCGTGCCCGCGACGCGGCCGGACGCATCGTGCATGCGCTGCGCACTTGAACAACGCGGGCCCTGACGGGAGAGTGTCATGAACCTGATCCACACCCTGCTGGCATTCCTGCTGGCGCTGGGACCGCTGATCGTCTTTCACGAACTGGGCCACTACGTCGTCGCGCGCCTGTGCGGCGTCAAGGTGCTGCGCTTCTCGATCGGCATGGGGCGCATCGTGTGGTCGCGCCGCTTCGGTCCGGACCAGACGGAATGGGCGATCTCGGCGCTGCCCATCGGCGGCTACGTGAAGATGCTCGACGCGCGCGATCCCTCGACCGCGCCGACCAACGACGCGGACCTGCCGCGCGAATTCACGCGCCAGAACGTGTGGAAGCGCATCGCCATCGTGGCGGCGGGCCCGATCGCCAACTTCATCCTCGCCATCGTCGTGATGGCGGCGCTGTTCATGCACGGGAAAGAGGAGCCGGGCACGCGCCTGCGCGCGATGCCGGAGGCGTCGGCCGTGTACAAGGCGGGCGTGCGCGGCGGCGACGTCGTCACGGCCGTCAACGGCAGGCCCGTGCAGTCGTGGACGGAGCTGCGCTGGGAGATCGTGCGCGCCGCCATCGACAAGCATGCGGCCGAACTGACCTTGCGCGGGCCGGGCCCGAACTCGGCGCCGTACCGCGCCGTACTGCCCGCGGACCGCATGGCCAGCCTGGACGTCGACAGCGACGTGCTGGGCGTCCTCGGCATGCAGCTGTGGCGCCCGCGGCCCAGCGTCGACAAGGTGCTGCCGGACGGCGCCGCCGCGCGCGCGGGCCTGCGCCAGGGCGACCTCGTGACCTCGATCGACGGCAAGAACATCGCCGACGGCATCGACTTCATCGAAGCCGTGCGCGGCGCCGCCGGCAAGACCCTGCTGGTCGGCGTACAGCGCGGCGCGGAAGGAAGCACTGCGTCGCTCGTGCTGCCCCTCACGCCGGACCGCGATCCGCAGTCGGGCAAGGGCCTGGTGAAGCTGATGATCGCGCAGGCGCCGGAGATGGTGACCGTGAAGGCGGGGCCGCTGGAGGCGTTCGCGAAGGGTGCGCAGCGCACGTGGGAGACGAGCGCGATGACCGTCAAGATGATCGCGAAGATGATCGTGGGCGAGGTCTCGCTGAAAAATGTAACCGGCCCGATCACGATCGCGGACGTGGCCGGACAGACCGCCCGCTCTGGCCTGGAGCCGTTCCTGGAGTTCATCGCCTTCATCTCCATCAGCCTGGGTGTAATGAATCTGTTACCAATTCCCGTTCTGGACGGTGGCCATTTGCTGTATTATTCGCTGGAAGTTTTGACCGGGCGCCCCTTGCCCGCGCGGATCGGCGAGATCGCGCAGCGTGCCGGGGTCGGCCTGCTGTTCATGCTGATGGCGCTTGCCGTCTTCAACGACCTGGTGCGACTGCTCTGAACACACGGCACTCCGATATGCACGCTGCGCCTGCGGCGTGCACCGGAGTGTCCGGCTTAAGCAGATGTTCGGCTCGAGCAGACCATGCACCGGCGAAGAACAAGTAACGTTGTCCAATGACTGACCCATTGATCTAACCGATGAATTTACAACCCGAACGTTTTGCCCAGCCGCGTTTTGCCTTGCCCTCCCGTCGCAGCATGATCGGCGCAGCCGTGCTGGCCTTCTGTGCCGGTCACGCCGCCGCCGTCGCTCCCTTCGTCGTGAAGGACATCCGGGTCGAAGGCATCCAGCGGACCGAGGCAGGCACGGTGTTCAGCTACCTGCCGGTGCGCGTGGGCGAGACCTTCGACGACGAAAAAGGCACGGCGGCGATCAAGGCGCTGTATGCCACCGGCTTCTTCAAGGACATCCGCCTGGAAGAAGAAAACGGCGTGCTCGTGGTCCTGGTCGAGGAACGTCCGGCCATCGCCGCCGTCGACTTCACCGGCACCAAGGAATTCGAAAAGGACATGCTCGTCAAGGCGCTGAAGGACATCGGCGTCGGCGAGACCAAGATCTTCGACAAGGCCTCCGTCGACCGCGCCGAGCAGGAGCTCAAGCGCCAGTACCTGTCGCACGGCCTGTACGGCGTCAAGATCACCACGACCGTCACCCCGATCGAACGTAACCGCGTGAACGTCATGTTCAATGTGGACGAGGGCGACGTCGCCAAGATCAAGCAGATCAACATCGTCGGCAACAAGGCGTTCTCCGACAAGGAACTGCGCCAGTTGCTGCAGCTGAACACCTCCGGCTGGTTCACGTGGTATTCCAAGGCCGACCAGTACTCGAAGCAGAAGCTGACGGGCGACCTGGAGACCATCAAGTCGTGGTACCTGAATCACGGCTACCTGGAAGTGAACGTCGAGTCCACGCAGGTCTCGATCACCCCGGACAAGAAGGACATCTACCTCACCATCAACATCACGGAAGGCGAGAAGTACACCGTCTCCGGCGTCAAGATGGATGGCGAACTGTTCGGCCGCGGGGAAGAACTCAAGAACCTGATCCTGCTGAAGCCGGGCCAGACGTATTCCGGCGACCTGCAGGAAGCATCGAACAAGCGCATCGCCGACCGTCTCGCGAGCTTCGGCTACGCGTTCGCGAACGTCACCGCGAACCCGGAGATCAACCGCGAGAAGCGCGAAGTCGCCTTCACGTTCTTCGTCGATCCGGGCAAGCGCGCGTACGTGCGCCACATGACCATCTCGGGCAACACGATCACCCGCGACGAAGTGATCCGCCGCGAATTCCGCCAGTTCGAGAGCTCGTGGTACGACCCGAACCGGGTGAAGCTGTCGCGCGACCGCGTCGACCGCATGGGTTATTTCAAGGACGTGACGGTCGAGACGCCGGAAGCGCAGGGCACCAACGACGCCGTGGACGTGAACATCGCGGTCGTCGAAAAGCCGACCGGTAACTTCATGGTCGGCGGCGCGTTCTCGCAGGCGGAGAAATTCACCTTCACCGCGTCCGTCACGCAGGCCAACTTCGCCGGCAGCGGCAACACGGTCGGCATCGAACTGAACACCAGCCGCTACAACCGCACGATCTCGTTCGCGCAGACGAACCCGTACTTCACCGACGACGGCATCTCGCGCGCGTTCCAGCTGTACCTGCGCACGTCGCGTCCGCCGGCGCTGAACATCGGTTCGTACACCGTGCGCCAGCAGGGCGGCAACCTCACGTTCGGCGTGCCGTTCTCGGAAATCGACACCGTCTACTTCGGCGCCGGCCTGGAAAAGACCCGCCTCGAGACGGACGAGAGCTCGCCGACGCTGTACCAGCAGTTCGTGATGCAGAACTCGAAGGACCCTATCGCGAAGGCGACGGGCGTGGGCGAGGCGACGACGAATGCGATCCCGCTGACCGTGGCCTGGGGCCGCGATTCGCGCGACTCCGCCATCACGCCGACGCGCGGCCGCTACCAGCGCGCCAACCTGGAAGTCGACCTCCTCGGCGACTCCAAGTACTACCGCGTGGTGTACGAGCACCAGTGGTACCGCCCGATCACGCGCTGGATGACCCTCGCGCTGAAGGGTGAGCTGGACTACGGCGCGGGCCTCGGCGGCCACGCGTACCCGGTCTTCAAGAACTTCTACGGCGGCGGCATCGGTTCGGTGCGCGGCTACGAGAGCTCGTCGCTCGGTATCGTCGATCCGCGCACGTACGACGCCCTGGGCGGCGCCAAGCGCGTGATCGGCAACGCCGAGCTGCAGTTCCCGTTCCCGGGCAGCGGCCAGGATCGCTCGCTGCGCTGGTTCACCTTTGCTGACGGCGGCCAGATCTACCAGGAGCACGAACCGATCCGCACGTCGCAGCTGCGCTACTCGGCGGGTATCGGCCTGTCGTGGATTTCCCCGGTGGGCCCGCTCAAGTTGAGTTATGCTAAGCCCTTGAACGCGAAGGAGGGCGACCGCCTTGAGCGCTTCCAGTTCCAGATGGGTACCGGTTTCTGACCGGGCCTGTCGTCGAAACAAGGATTGCGAAGAATATGTTGAAAAAATCGTTAGCCGCGCTGCCGCGTAGCCTGGTGCTGGCGCTGCTGTGCGCCGGTGCGATGGCGCAGGCGTCCGCGCAGAGCGGGATGAGCCGCATCGGCTTCGTCTACACCGAGCGCCTGATGACCGAGTCCAAGCTGGCCAAGGCGGCGGACGCGAAGCTGCAGTCGGAATTCTCCAAGCGCCAGAAACAGCTCGACGACGCAGTGCAGAAGTACAAGGTGAGCCGCGAGAAATTCGACGACGAAGCGCCGAAACTCTCCGACGTCGACCGCACCAAGCGCACGCGCGAGCTGCTCGACATGGAGAAGGACGTGCAGCGCATGCAGCGCGAGTACAACGAGGACCTGTTCCAGCGCAAGAACGAGGAGCGCGCCGCCATCGCGCAGAAAGCCTATAAACTGATCGAACAGGTGGCCGAGCAGGAACACCTCGACGTCGTGCTGCAGGAAGCCATCTGGACCAGTCCGCGCATCGACATCACCGACCGGATCCTCAAACTGCTCGACAAGTAAGCATGTGAGCATGTGAGCCAACACGCTTCCCGGATGCCGGCCGGCTCGTTGAGCGGCCGGCAGTTTTCACTTCTTTTACGGAACGACCACGATGGGCACTCGACTGGGTGATTTGGTCGAACGCTTCGGTGGCCAGCTGGTAGGTGACCCGGACCTCGAGGTCCAGGGCATCGCACCGCTCGACGGCGCCGGCGCTTCGCACATCAGCTTTCTCAGCAACAGCAAACTGCGCGCCCTGGCCGCGCAAAGCGGCGCCGCGGCGCTGATCGTCTCGCCGCTGGACGACGCCACCGTCGCCACGACCTATGCCGGCGCGCGCATCGTCACCACCAACCCGTACGCCTATTTCGCCCGCGTCGCGCAGTACTTCGTGGCGCTCGAGGAAGTCGTGCCGCCGCCGGGCATCCACCCCAGCGCCGTCGTGCACGAGACGGCGCGCATCGCCCCGACCGCGCATATCGGCCCGAACGTGACGATCGAAGAGGGCGCCGCGATCGACGCCGGCGTGCGGATCGACGCCGGCTGCTTCGTAGGCCGCGAGGCGGAGATCGGGGCAGACACGCATTTGTTCGCGAACGTGACCTTCCACGCGCGCTGCAGGATCGGCAAGCGCGGCATCCTGCACTCGGGCGCCGTGATCGGCACCGACGGTTTCGGCTTCGCGCGCGAGAACGGCGTGTACATCAAGATCCCGCAGACGGGCCGCGTGCTGCTGGGCGACGACGTCGACGTCGGCGCCAACACGACCATCGACCGCGGCGCGCTGGACGACACGATCATCGAAGACGGCGTGAAGCTCGACAACCAGATCCAGATCGGCCATAACTGCCGCATCGGGGCGAATACTGCCATGGCCGGCTGCGTGGGGGTAGCCGGCAGCGCGAAGATCGGCAAGAATTGCACGTTCGGCGGCGCGGCGATGGTGCTGGGGCACCTGGAAATCGCGGACAACGTCCATATCTCCTCGGGCAGCATGGTGTCGCGCTCCGTGCTCGAGCCGGGGCAGTACACGGGCTTTTATCCGCTCGCCAAGAACGCCGAATGGGAAAAGAGCGCCGCCATCGTGCGCAACCTGTCCTCGCTGCGCGAGAAGATGCGCAGCCTGGAAAAACAGATCAAACAATTGACGGAACCATCAGAACAAAAATGACGACTGAAGCCACCACCGCGACCAACAAGACCCTGGGGATCAACGAGATCAAGGAATACCTGCCGCACCGCTACCCGATGCTGCTGGTGGACCGCGTGGTCGACTACGAGATCGGCAAGACCATCACCGCCATCAAGAACGTGACCGCCAACGAAGAATTCTTCAACGGCCACTTCCCGCACAAGCCCGTGATGCCGGGCGTGCTGATGATCGAGGCGCTGGCGCAGACCGCAGCGATCCTGTCGTTCATGACCATGAACGTCAAGCCGGACGAGAACTCCGTCGTGTACTTCGTCGGCATCGACAACGCGCGCTTCAAGCGTCCGGTCGAGCCGGGCGACCAGCTCAAGATGGACATCGAGATCCTGCGCACCTCGCGCGGCATCTGGAAGTACAAGGCTGTCGCCAGCGTCGACGGCAAGGTCGCCGTCGAAGCTGAGCTGATGTGCACCATCCGCGCGAACGAGAAGGCAGGACAGTGATGAGCAAGGTCCACCCGAGCGCGATCGTCGATCCGAAGGCGGAGCTGGATTCCACCGTCGAAGTCGGCCCGTATTCGATCATCGGGCCGGACGTGCGCATCGGCGCGGGCACCGTCGTGGGCCCGCACGTCGTCATCGAAGGCCACACGACGATCGGCCGCGACAACCGCATCTTCCAGTTCGCGTCGCTGGGCGCCGCCCCGCAGGACAAGAAGTGGGCCGGCGAACCGACCCGCCTGGAAATCGGTGACCGCAACACGATCCGCGAATTCTGCACGTTCAACCTCGGTACCGTGCAGGATGCCGGCGTGACGCGCCTCGGCGACGACAACTGGATGTCCGCGTACACGCACCTGGCGCACGACTGCCAGGTCGGCAGCAACACGATCTTCTCGAACAATGCGCAGCTCGCGGGCCACGTGCACGTGGGCGACTGGGCGATCCTGTCGGGCTACTGCGGCGTGCACCAGTTCTGCAAGATCGGCGCGCACGCGTTCATCGGCATGTACACGAGCCTCACGCAGGACGTGCCGCCGTTCGTCCTCGTCTCCGGCAACCCGGCCGAGGCGCACGGCGTGAACATCGAAGGGCTCAAGCGCCGCGGCTTCACGCGCGAGCAGATCAACGCGATCCGCACCGCGTACAAGACCATCTACCGTTCCGGCCTCACGCTGGAAGAAGCCAAGGCCAGGCTGGCGGAAGAGGAAGCCGCCGCCGGCGACGCCGCACAGCACATCCGCGCGCTGCGCGACTTCCTCGACAACGCGAGCCGTGGCATCGTCCGCTGAAGTCACGAAGCTCGCGCTGGTCGCCGGCGAAGTCTCCGGCGACCTGCTCGCGGCGCGCCTGATGGCGGGCCTCAAGCCGCATCTGCCGGACGTCAGCTTTTCCGGCATCGGCGGTCCGCGCATGCTGGAGCAGGGCCTGGCGTCGGACGTCCCGATGGACACGCTCACCGTGCGCGGCCTGCTGCCCGTGCTGCTGCGCTACCGCGAACTGAAGGGCATCCAGAACCGCCTGCGCGACCGCCTGCTGGCCGAGCGTCCGGCCGCGTTCATCGGCGCCGACTACCCCGGCTTCAATCTCGGCCTGGAAGAGCAGTTGCGCGCGGCCGGCATCCCGACCGTGCACTTCGTCGGCCCGCAGATCTGGGCGTGGCGCGGCGGGCGCATCAAGAAAATCCGGCGCGCCGTCTCGCACATGCTCGTGATCTTCCCGTTCGAGGAAGAGATCTATCAAAAGGCCGGCGTGCCCGTCACGTACATCGGCCATCCGCTGGCGGAGACGATCCCGCTGGTGCCCGACGTGCTTGCCGCGCGCCGCCAGCTCGGCCTGCCGGAGAACGCGCGCGTCGTGACCGTCATGCCGGGCAGCCGCATGTCGGAAATCAAGTACCTGACGGAGCCCTACGTCCGGACAGTCCAACTGCTGGCGGCGCGGGATCCGTCCGTGCGCTTCATCGCGCCGATGGCGGGCGAACGGCAAAAAGCGTATTTTATGGAGCTGGTGGCGAAGGCCGGTCTGCCGAATTTGCTCAATGAGGTGCCGCTACAGCTCGTCGACGGCGAATCGCATGCGTGCATCGCGGCGGCCGACGCCGTGCTGGCCGCCTCGGGCACCGCGACCCTGGAAGTGGCGCTGTACAAGAAGCCGATGGTGATCGCCTACAAGGTCTTGCAGGCCGAGTGGCTGCTCATCCGGAACATGGGCTATCTGCCGTGGATCGGGCTGCCGAACATCCTGGCGCGCGACTTCGTCGTGCCGGAATTCCTGCAGCACGCGGCCACGCCGGAAGCGCTGGCGGAGGCCGTCTGGTTCCAGCTGACGGACGAGAACAACCGGGTGAGGCTGCAGCAACGCTTCACCGAAATGCATCACAGCCTGCTGCGCGACAGCGCGCGCGAAAGCGCCCGCGCCGTGCTCGAGGTGATAGGCAAAGCATGAGAAAGAAGACCTTCGATTTCTACCCAGGCCTGGCGAAGAAGAACCGGCCGTTCACGCTGGACGACATCGTCTGCGGCGTGGACGAGGCCGGACGCGGCCCGCTGGCCGGCCCCGTGTTCGCGGCCGCCGTGATCCTCGATCCGGCCCGTCCGATCGAAGGCTTGCGCGACTCGAAAAAACTGACGGAAGCACGGCGCGACGAGCTGGCGCCGCTGATCAGGGAGCACGCGCTGGCGTGGGCCATCGCCGAGTGCTCGCACGCGGAAATCGACACGCTGAACATCCTGCAGGCGACGATGCTGGCGATGCGCCGCGCCGTCGAACAGCTGGCGACCGTGCCGACCATCGCCCTCATCGACGGCAACCGCTGCCCGCAATTCGCGCCGCACATCCGCGCGCACGCGGTGGTGGAGGGCGACGACAAGGTGCATGCGATTTCCGCCGCGTCGATCCTCGCGAAGACGGCGCGCGATGCGGCGCTCGTCGCGCTGCATGACACGTATCCGCAGTATGCGTTCGACCAGCACAAGGGCTACTCGACGGCGCTGCACCTCGCGCGCCTGCGCGAGCACGGTCCGAGCCCGGTGCACCGGCGCACCTTCACGCCCGTGCGTGCGTTGCTCGAACCCGACCTGTTCGGGGAGCTCTCCGCATGGAGAGCAACATGAAGAGCGTGACCTCCCGCGACAACCCGTTTTATAAAGAGCTGAAACACCTCGCGGGCAGCAGCCAGGCCCTGCGCAAGGCCGGCCGTTCGCTGCTGGACGGCGTGCACCTGTGCCAGGCCTACCTCGACCTCGTCGGGCAGCCCGTGCACTGCATCGTGTCCGAAGGCGCGCTGGCGAATCCCGAAGTGGCCGCCATCGTCGACCGCGTGACGGCGCCGGCCACGTCGCTGCCGGACGCGCTGTTCGGCGCGCTGTCGCAGGTCGAACACGGCATCCATCTGCTGTTCCTCGTCGAGACGCCGCGGCCGGTTCGTCCGGACGCCCTGGTGCAATCGGCCGTGCTGCTGGACGGCGTGCAGGACCCGGGCAATGCCGGCTCCATCCTCAGGAGTGCCGGCGCGGCGGGCATCAGGCAGGTGTATTGCAGCCCCGGCACCGCGTCGTGCTGGTCGCCGAAGGTGCTGCGCGCCGCGATGGGCGCCCATTTCGTGCTGGAGATCTTCGAGAACGTCGACCTGGCGGACCTGATCCGGAAGGCAGGGGTGCCGGTGCTGGCGACGAGCGGCTATGCCAGCGAGCGGATCTACGACGTCGACCTGTCCCGCCCCGCCGCCTGGCTGCTGGGCCATGAAGGGCAGGGCGTGTCGGATGCGCTGCTGAACCTGGCCACGCACCGCGTCGTCATCCCGCATGCGGGCGCCGTGGAATCGCTGAACGTCGCCGCGTGCGCGGCCGTGTGTTTCTTCGAGCAGCTGCGCCAGCAAACGACGAAACTCCAGCGGGCATAGACGCGACAAGCCCGTTCGGTTACGCTTCGTGCAGGTCAAGACGGAGTCATGATGGACATGGGGCAAACGCAGTTGCACTCTTTGCACTTCCTGGTCGCGGAAGCGGACCCGGTGCAGCGCCGCGCGCTGATCGAGGCGCTCGGCCAGGTGGGCGCCACGCGCGTCACCGACGTGCCGGACGGCCCGATGGCGCTGCGCACCCTGCAGGCGGGTTTTACCCCGAAGATCGACGTCGCCGTCATCGACCTCGACCTGGGCGGCATGGACGGCCTGGAGCTGCTGCGCGCGATCGCCGCGCTGAAGTCCGAAGTGCGGCTGATCGTCGTCGGCGCCCAGCCGGCAAGCGTGCTGTTCTCCGTCGAGAGCCTCGCGCAGGCGCATGGCGTCGACCTGCTGGGCACCGCCGCCAAGCCCGTCACGAGCACGAAACTCAAGGCCTTGCTGGACAATTACCAGGCGCCGCGGCGCGCGCCGGCGGCAGCGCCCGGCCCCAGCTTCACGTTCGCGGAAGTGGGCATGGGCCTGCAGAAGCGCCAGTTCGAGCCGTTCTTCCAGCCCAAGATCGAACTGGCGACGGGCCAGGTGAAAGGCCTGGAGACGTTCGCCCGCTGGCGCCATCCCGAGCACGGCGTGCTCGGGCCGTCGTCCTTCATCGGCGCGCTGGAAGCGAACAACCGCGTCGACTTCCTCGACTGGACGATGCTGGAAATGTCGGTGGAACGGTGCCGCCGCTACCATGACCAGGGCATCCCGATCTCGATTTCCCTGAACCTGGCGCCGGAGACGCTGGCGCATCCGCATTTCGTCCGCCAGGTGACGTCGACGATGCAGCGCCACGGCGTGCTGCCGGACTATCTGACGTTCGAGATGACGGAAACCGCTATCCTCAGCTTCGACGCCGACTTCATCGAACGCCTCGTGCGCCTGCGCATGATGGGCTTCGGCCTCGCGGTCGACGACTACGGCACGGGGCGCTCGAACCTGCAGATCCTGGCGCGCATCCCGTTCTCGGAACTCAAGATCGACCGTTCGTTCGTGGACGGCGCGTCGAAGAAGCGCCAGCTGGGCACCGTGCTGAAATCGTGCCTCGGGCTGGCGCACAGCCTCGATCGCATGTCCGTCGCCGTCGGCGTGGAGACGCGGCAGGACTGGGATTTCCTGCAGGGGCTCGGGTGCACGTATGCGCAGGGCTACCACATCGCCAATCCGATGCCGGCCGACGAATTTCCCGGCTGGCTGGAAGACTGGCGCCACTTCTTCTAGAAGAGGGGTCAGAGCCCGAAGAGGGGTCAGAGCCCGGTGTTGCTGGTTGGGCTCTGATCCCGGTGTTCGGACGCGCCGCGGGTTTGAACCGGGGTCAGAGCCCCAAAAGAAACACCGGGCTCTGACCCCTGCGCTGACCCCTGCGCTGACCCCTGCGCTGACCCCTGCGTTACTAGTATTCGCGGCGGTCCGGCTTGATCTCCTGGAGGATGGTCGTCGCGATCTCTTCGATCGACTTGGTGGTCGACGACAGCCACCGGATCCCCTCGCGCCGCATCAGCTGCTCCGCCTCGTTCACCTCGTAGCGGCAATTCTCCAGCGACGCATACTTGCTGCCCGCGCGCCGCTCGTTGCGGATCTCGGACAGGCGTTCCGGCGTGATCGTCAGGCCGAAGATCTTGTGCTTGAACTGCGGCAGCGCCGACGGCAGCTTGTTGCGTTCGAAATCGTCCGGGATCAGCGGGTAGTTCGCCGCCTTGATTCCGTACTGCATCGCCAGGTACAGGCTGGTCGGCGTCTTGCCCGAGCGCGACACGCCCACGAGGATCACGTCCGCGTCCGCCAGGTTCTTGTGCGACTGGCCGTCGTCGTGCGCCAGCGAGAAGTTGATGGCCTCGATGCGGTTTTTGTACTCCTCCGTGTCGACGACGTTGTGGATGCGGCCGATCGTGTGCGTCGACTTCACCCGCAATTCCTGCTCGAGCGGGGCGACGAACGTCTGGAACAGGTCCATGTGCATGCCCTGGGCCGCGCGGATCACGGCCGACAGGTCGTGTTTCACGAGCGTGGAAAACACGATCGGGCGCTGGTTGTCGGCGATCGCCGCGTCGTTGATGCGGCGGGCGGCCGCGTAGGCTTTGTCGATCGTGTCGATGAAGGGCAGGCGGATCTGCCGGAAGCGCATCTCGAACTGGCTCAGCACCGCGTGGCCGAAGGTTTCCGCCGTGATGCCCGTGCCGTCGGAAACGAAGAAAACGGTGCGCGCGGCGCCCGGACTGCCTGGGGTGTTAGCGAAAGACATGATGTTTTTTAGACAGATAATGACAAAGTTGCAGCTGGTTGGGCTGTGAAACCCGGGCGCGCGCGGTAAAATGCTCGGGAACGGGTTGTTGGATTGTGCTTTACGACGCCAAGAATAACAAGAAATCCCCCGGAAACTCGACCAGCCTGCCGCGCGAAGCCCGCCTTGAGCAACGATTGCTCGGCGCGCCGCCGCTGCCTAGCCAGGCTCGTCCGTCATCCGGCCGTCGGCGCATCCGCCGTACAGATTTCCATCATCAAAAAGGTGTTTTACCATGACTAACCTGTCGAATGCAGTATTGAAGGCGCCCGATCCCACAGCGGCCGGCGCGAGCGAAGCGGTCTACGTCGCCTCGTTCGAGACCCTGCGCATGACCGACGTCGAGTCGGTCGGCGGCAAGAACGCGTCGCTCGGCGAGATGATCAGCCAGCTGGCCGAGGCCGGCGTGCGCGTGCCGGGCGGCTTCGCCACCACGGCCCAGGCCTTCCGCGACTTCCTGAACCACTCGGTCGACGGCGGTCCCTCTCTCGGTGACCGCATTGCCCGGCGCCTGGAAGGCCTGGACATCGACGACGTACGTTCACTGGCCACCGCGGGTGCAGAGATCCGCCAGTGGATCATCGACACCCCGTTCCAGCCGCGCCTGCAGGCCGAAATCGAAGCCTTCTACGACCGCCTCGTGGCCGATTCGGACACGGAAGTGTCGTTCGCCGTGCGCTCGTCCGCCACCGCGGAAGACCTGCCGGACGCCTCGTTCGCGGGCCAGCAGGAGACGTTCCTGAACGTCGTCGGCATCGACAACGTGCTGGAAGCGATGAAGCACGTGTTCGCGTCGCTGTACAACGATCGCGCGATCTCGTACCGCGTCCATAAAGGCTTCACCCACGCCGAAGTCGCGCTGTCGGCCGGCGTGCAGCGCATGGTCCGTTCCGACACGGGCGCCGCCGGCGTCATGTTCACGATCGACACGGAATCCGGCTTCAAGGACGTCGTGTTCGTCACGTCGAGCTACGGCCTGGGCGAGACCGTCGTGCAGGGCGCCGTCAACCCGGACGAGTTCTACGTGCACAAGCCGATGCTGGAACAGGGCAAGAAGCCCGTCATCCGCAAGAACATCGGTTCCAAGCTGATCAAGATGGAGTTCACGAAGGAAGCCAAGGCCGGCCGCTCCGTGCAGACCGTCGACGTGCCCATCGAGCAGCGCAACCGCTATTCGCTGACCGACGAGGAAGTCGTCGAGCTGGCGAAATATGCCGTCATCATCGAGAAGCACTACCAGCGCCCGATGGACATCGAGTGGGGCAAGGATGGCCGCGACGGCAAGCTGTACATCCTGCAGGCCAGGCCGGAAACCGTGAAGTCGCAGCAGAAGGCGACGGATTCCCAGCAGCGCTTCAAGCTGAAGGGCACGGGCACCGTGCTGACCTCGGGCCGCGCCATCGGCCAGAAGATCGGCGCCGGTCCGGTGCGCGTCATCAACGACCCGTCCGAGATGGAAAGAGTGCAGCCGGGGGACGTGCTGGTCGCCGACATGACGGACCCGAACTGGGAGCCCGTGATGAAGCGCGCCTCCGCCATCGTGACGAACCGTGGCGGCCGCACGTGCCACGCGGCGATCATCGCCCGTGAACTGGGCGTGCCGGCCGTCGTCGGCTGCGGCGACGCGACGGAAACGCTGAAGGACGGCACGTTCGTGACCGTGTCCTGCGCCGAAGGCGACGAGGGCCGGATCTACGACGGCCTGCTGGAAACGGAAGTGACGGAATCGGCGCGCGGCGACCTGCCGGCCATCCCGACCAAGATCATGATGAACGTCGGTAACCCGCAGCTCGCGTTCGACTTCCAGTCGATCCCGAACAGCGGCGTGGGCCTGGCCCGCCTGGAGTTCATCATCAACAACAACATCGGCGTGCACCCGAAGGCGATCCTCGAGTACCCGAACATCGACAACGACCTGAAAAAGGCCGTCGAGTCGGTCGCCCGCGGCCACGCGTCGCCGCGCGCGTTCTACGTCGACAAGCTGGCCGAAGGCGTCGCGACGATCGCCGCCGCGTTCTGGCCGAAGCCCGTCATCGTGCGCCTGTCCGACTTCAAGTCGAACGAGTACAAGAAGCTGATCGGCGGTTCGCGCTACGAGCCGGACGAGGAAAATCCGATGCTGGGCTTCCGCGGCGCCGCGCGCTACCTGGCCGAGGACTTCGCCGAGTCGTTCGAGATGGAATGCATGGCCATGAAGCGCGTGCGCGACGAGATGGGCCTCACCAACGTCGAGATCATGATCCCGTTCGTGCGCACGCTGGGCCAGGCCGAAAAGGTCATCGCGCTGCTGGCGAAGTACGGCCTGAAGCGCGGCGAGAACGGCCTGCGCGTCATCATGATGTGCGAAGTGCCGTCGAACGCCATCCTGGCCGAGCAGTTCCTGGAGTACTTCGACGGCTTCTCGATCGGTTCGAACGACCTCACGCAGCTCACGCTGGGCCTGGACCGCGACTCCGGCATGGAACTGCTGGCCAAGGACTTCGACGAGCGCGACCCGGCCGTGAAAGCCATGCTGACCCTGGCGATCAAGGCCTGCCGCGCGAAGGGCAAGTACGTGGGCATCTGCGGCCAGGGCCCGTCGGACAACCTGGACTTCGCCGTGTGGCTGATGGAGCAGGGGATCGAGTCGATGTCGCTGAATCCGGACTCGGTGATCGATACGTGGCAGAAGCTGGCGTCGATGAAGTAAGCGTCGCCGGCTGCCTATGAAAAGCCGCTGCGAGGTGCTGGTCACCTTGCAGCGGCTTTTTTCATGCGTGGGCTTCCGATCCGTGCAATTGGTGGAACGCGCGTTCAAACTCATCCAGGTGGCGTGCAAGAGGCGGCGGCGAAACGGCGCGCAGGCGCCCCAGCAGCGCCTCGCCTTCGGCCACGCGCTCCGTTTCCAGGCAGGCGCGCAGCAGGTGGAAAGCGGCCTGCGGACCGTGCCGGGTGGGGTCGTAGACGGGGCCGACGAGCGTGACGATCAGGCCCGTGTGGCCATACTGCCCCAGGTCGGCCGCCATCGTCATCAGGGCGCTGCCGTCCACGTCCTCCTCGGCCAGCACGGCCGTGTACTGCTCGCGCGCCGCCGGGAGGTCGCCGGCGGCGAGATGGTGCCGGGCCAGCAGGAGCCGCGCGCGCCAGCTGCGGGGGAGGGCGCACGCCTCCTGCAGCGCCTGCAGGAAGCCCGCTTCGCCCGCGCGCGCGCGCTCGACGGCCAGCCAGCCGTTCAACCCGTGCTCGAAGTTCGGGTCGAGCCGGATGGCACGCCGCAACAGGTCGGACGCGCCGGCCGAGTCTTCCCGGTCGTGCTTCACCTTGGCCAGGTTGGTGAGCAGCGCGGCCGTCTCGCCGCAGGTCCGGATGCCGGCCTGCAGCACGGCCTCGGCCTCGTCGTGCCTGCCGCTTTCCAGCAGCACGATACCGTGCGCGACATGGCTGCGTTCCGGCAGGCCGTCGATCTCGACGAGGCGCGCGGCCGCCGTCAGCAACTCGGGCGCGAAGCCGTCGGACAGCGCGGTAAGGATGGTGTCGTACAACGCGTCCGCCGTGTCCCAATGCTGCTTGAGTTGCGGATGCAGCACCTTGTCGCGCCATTCCTCGCGCGACATGACCACCTGGCGGCCGTGTTCGTCACAGGCCGTGATGACATCGTCGATGGCGGGCGCCGGGGCGGCGGCGGTCGTGCGGGTGCGGAAGGCGGCGAGCAGGCGTCGGAACATGGCGGATCTCCAGAAGGCGATGCATCGCATTATTGGCGTTGATTTCCGCATGGCAATTGATTTTCCGCGGCAAGCGGGTCACGACGCGATATGCATCAACGCGGGCACGATGTTGAGCCTGAAGCAACAAGTTGTTGACTTGTTACGGAAAAACGTTACACTTTGGCAAATAGTTTTGTCGAGGATGTGAATGAAGCGCCTGGCCTGGTTGACAATCATGATGGGAGCACTGTGGGCAGGGGCGGGTCATGCCGCCGATGCCAGCCTGTGCAAGTCGATGTGCAGCGCCGAGAAGCGCGAATGCCGGGCGAATGCGGAGGAGCTGGCCCGGGAAGACGGCGGCTCGCTGCTCGACCTGCCCGAGAAAAACCCGATGGCGCGCGCGGCACAGGAGCAGGTGCCTTCGGAAGCGGCGCGGGCGCTCGGCAATGCGGGCACGCAATCGCGCCGGATCGGCAAGGCGGGCAATTGCGACGACGCCTACCTGCGCTGCACCCGCGCCTGCGCCGCGCCGGCCGACGCCGGACTCGTCAAGCCGAAGCAGGACCGTTGACTCCGCGCACAGACGCGCTAGACTGGCGATAACGATTTGATCACCGACACGATCATTGAACCCGATATCAATCACGCGACCCTCGTCACCCGTAGCGGGCGGCGGGGGTTTTTTATCTGTCGATCCGACCACGGAGGGAACCATGGCTGACTGGATGGGCTGGCTGGTAGCGGCCGGCGTGCTCGTGATCCTGGAGCTGTTCACCGGGACGTTTTACCTGCTGATGATCGCCATCGGTCTCGCGGTCGGCGGCGTCGTCGCGCTCGCCGGCGCCGGCGGTCCCGGGCAGGCGATCGCCGCCGCCGTGGTCGGCGTGCTCGCGACGGGGCTGCTGCACCGCTCGCGCTTCGGCCATCCGGCGCGGGCGGATGCCCAGCGCGACCGCAACGTCAACCTGGACATCGGCCAGCGCGTGACCGTGCCCGCCTGGGACAACGGCCGCGCGCGCGTCATGTACCGCGGCGCGCTGTGGGACGTGGAGCTCGGGCAGGGTGTCGCGCCGCATGCGGGCGAATTCCGCATCGTCGAGGTGCACGGCAGCCGGCTCGTGGTGGGCAATCCATGACCAAGAAGCACGTCCTGACCCTGCTGGTGGCGTTGACCCTCGTGTTCGGCGTCGTCGACGCGCGCGAGATGGCGCTGGGCGTCCAGTCGAACGGCTGGGCCGTCCTGTCGACGGTGCTGTTCAGCTTCCTGAGTTTCTGCTGGTACCGGCTCGACAGCGACGCCCACCAATACCGCCGCACGGCCCTGCTGAACGTGGGCGTCGTGATGCTCGCGATCGTCGCCGTGCCTTATTACCTCGTGCGCAGCCGTCCGGCCGGGCAGAAGGGCCGCGCGCTGCTGCGCCTGGCCGGCTTCTGCCTCGTGCTCGTCGTCGCGGCGGGGCTGGGCAGCGTCGCCTACGAACTGCTCGCCTGACCCACCTTTTCAAGGAAGGAAACCCATGGAATTCACGTTCGGAACCGTCGCGCTGGTGATCTTCATCGTCGCCATCGTGTTCGTCATCAAGACCATCAACGTCGTCCCGCAGCAGCACGCATGGGTGGTGGAGCGGCTCGGCAAGTACCACGCTACCCTGGCGCCGGGCCTGAACATCGTCGTGCCCTTCGTCGACCGCATCGCCTATAAACACAGCCTGAAGGAGATCCCGCTCGACGTGCCGCCGCAGGTCTGCATCACGAAGGACAACACGCAGCTGCAAGTCGACGGCATCCTGTATTTCCAGGTGACGGACGCCATGCGCGCGTCGTACGGCGCGTCGAACTACATCCAGGCCATCACCCAGCTGGCGCAGACGACCTTGCGTTCCGTGATCGGCCGCATGGAACTGGACAAGACGTTCGAGGAGCGCGACCACATCAACACGACGATCGTCAACGCGATCGACGAATCGGCCGCCAACTGGGGCGTCAAGGTGCTGCGCTACGAGATCAAGGATCTCACGCCACCGGCCGAGATCCTGCACTCGATGCAGCGCCAGATCACGGCCGAGCGCGAGAAGCGTGCGTTGATCGCCGCGTCGGAGGGCCGGCGCCAGGAAGCCATCAACATCGCGAGCGGCGAGCGCGAAGCGGCCATCGCCCGCTCGGAAGGCGAGAAGCAGGCCGCCATCAACCGCGCGCAGGGCGAAGCCGCGGCCATCATCGCGCTGGCGGAGGCCAGCGCCAGCGCGCTGCGCCAGGTCGGCGAGGCGATCCGCTCGCCGGGCGGCATCGATGCCGTCAACCTGCGCGTGGCCGAAGAGTATGTGCACGCCTTCGGCAACCTGGCCAAGACGAACAACTCGATCATCGTTCCGGCCGACATGGGCGACATGAGCGGCCTGATCGCGTCGGCGCTGACGATCGTGAAGTCGCAGAAGGCGTGATGATGATCAACGGCAACTTCAGCCGCTTCCGCAAGCTGCCCCACGCCACGGGGGTGGGCATGGCCATCCACGTCGGCCTGGGTTAGAGGTCGACCGTCGCCGACACGGTGAACGTGCGCGGCGCGCCGAGCACCAGATAGCCGTAGCCCGGATAGCCGCCCGCCGACGCCCAGTAATGCCGCCCGAACGCATTGTCCACGCGCGCCCGCATGGTCACGTCGCGATCGAGCAAGCGTGTCGCATAGGTGGCGCCGAGGTCGAGGCGCGTCCACGACGGCAGCTTCTGCGTGTTGGCCGCATCCGCGTACTGGTGCGACGTGTAAACGGCGCGCGCGTTCAGCGACAGGCCGGCCACCTGCGGCACGTCCCAGCCGGCGCCGAGGTTCAGCTGCGTGCCGGGCACGCCGATCGCGTCCTTGCCCTCGTTGATTGCGCCCGCCGTGCGGCGCTGTTCGGCGTCCAGCAGCGTGAGGCCGCCGAGCACGCGCAGGCCGTGCATCGGCAGGCCGAACACGGACAGTTCCAGGCCCTGGTTGCGCTGTTCGCCGAATACGCCGAACACGCCGTTCTCGATATAGCCCAGCGGCTGCGCCGTCGAGAACAGCGCGGCGCTCATCCCCAGCTTGCCGCTGTCGTACTTCACGCCCACTTCCTTCTGGCGCGACGTGTATGGCGCGAAGATCTGGCCCTGGTTGACGACGTTGACGCCCGATGCGGTCGGGCCCTGCTGCAGCGCCTCGATGTAGTTCGCGTAGATCGACACGTTCTTCAAGGGCTTGTAGACGATGCCCGCGACCGGCGTGTTGGCGCTTTCGTCGTATGCGCTGTTCTGCGCGCCCGTGTTGTAGTCGTAGCCGTAGGCCTTGATGCGCTGGTGGCGCACGCCGGCCGTGACGCGCACGGTGTCGTCCAGGAAGGACAGCGTGTCCGCCACCGCATAGCTGGACAGGATGCTCTTGGCGGTCAGCAGCGGATTCGCGAGCGCGCCGCCGACGAAGGCATTGGCGGCCGGCGCCGCGACGTCGACAGGGCGGTACAGATTCGAGCGCCAGCCGGCGAAGTCGCCGAACGCATATGCATTGTCCGACTTCGATTCGAACGCGGACGCGGTGGCGCTGACCGTGTGCTTGACGGCGCCGGTCGCGAAGTCGCCGCGCACGCCGATCTCGCCCGTACGCACGTTGTCCTTGCGCTCGTTGTCGAAGCGCGTCATCACGGTGCCGCCGTCGTTGTCGGTCGTCGTCGGCGACGAGATCACGTTCGATTCGCGGCCTTCGCGCGCCCCCAGCGCCGCCCATGCGACGACATGCGGCGCCAGGTCGACTTCGCCGCGCAGCGTGCCGAACGTGTCGCGTTCGTTCGAGTGCGTCCACGGCTGGGCGAAGTTGCTGTCCGCATCCGGCGCGGCCGGGATCGCGAGGCCGGCACCCACGGTCACGCTGGGGCGGCCGTTGCGCAGTCGATGATCCTGGTAGCCGACGTCCGCCGACACGCGGTAGTTGTCGCCGCGGTAGTCCAGGCCGACGGAGAATACGGACAGTTCGCGCCGCTCGCGGTCGACGGCCGTGTCGCCGTCGCGGCGGACGGCGTTGACGCGGATGCCGGCCCGGTTGTTCGGGCCGAAGCGGCGCGCCACGTCGGCCGCGACGTAAGCCTGGCCGCCCGATTCGACGCCGACCGTCACTTCATTCAGCGGGGCGTTCGGCGCGCGCTTGGGCAGCAGGTTGATCATGCCGCCGATGCCGCCGCCGCCCGGCGCCGCGCCGTTGATGAAGCTGTTCGCGCCGCGCAGCACTTCCACGCGCTCCAGCAGTTCGCTGGCCACGAACTGGCGCGGCAATAAACCGTATAAACCGTTATACGCGAGGTCGTCCGAGTTCACCGCGAAGCCGCGGATCACGTACAGCTCCTGGTAGTTGCCGAAGCCGCGCGCCACGCGCACGGACGGGTCGTTCTGCACGACGTCCGCGACGCTGCGTGCCTGCTGGTCCTGGATCAGCGCGTGCGTGTAATTGGTGGCGTTGAACGGCGCGTCCATGATGTCCACGTTCCCCAGCAGGCCGAGGCGCCCGCCGCGCGCCACCTGGCCGCCGGCATAGGCGGACGGCAGGCCCTGCGCCGACGCGTCGGCGGACGCGGTGACGACGACCGTGGCGATGTTGTCGTCAGCCGTCTGGGCCGAGGCGGAGGCGGCGAGGAGGAGGGCGCCGAGGGCGATCGGCGTGAGGAGGGTGCGGGGGAACGGTACGCGCTTCATGGCAATATTGTTTGATTAATGAGAATAATTCTCATTATACGGAGCGTTCTTGCATTCGTAAATGAGAACTATTATTATCTAGGCTCAGCCGCAACATTCTCTCCCATGTCTCCCGTACACCTTCGCCGCTGGTCCTGGATCCACACCTGGAGCAGCCTCGTTTGCACCGTCTTCATGCTGCTGCTGTGCCTGACGGGCCTGCCGCTGATCTATCGCCACGAGATCGGCCACCTGCTCGGCAACGACATCGAAGCGCTGCGGCTGGCGGCCCCGCAGGCGCCGGCGAGCCTCGACCGCGTGATCGCGGCCGGCCAGGCGCGCTATCCCGACAAGGTCATGATGTACATGTCGCAGGAGCCGGATGAACCGTCGCTGTGGTTCCTGACGATGGGCGCCCACGCGAACGACCCGGACTTCAAGAGCATCGCCATCGATGCGCGCACCGCGCAATTCGCCGGCGAGCCGCCGATCGAGGGCGGCGGCGTGATGCAATTCCTCTTCCACCTGCACGTCGACCTGTTCGCGGGCGTGTGGGGCAAGCTGTTCCTCGGCTTCATGGGATTGTTGCTGCTGGTGGCCATCGTGTCCGGCGTCGTGCTGTACGCGCCGTTCATGCGCAAGCTGGAATTCGGGACCGTCCGCCAGGGCCGCACGGCGCGCCTGAAATGGCTCGACCTGCACAACCTGCTGGGCATCGTCACGCTCGCGTGGGCGCTCGTCGTGGGCGCGACGGGTGTCGTGAACACGCTGGCCGACGTGCTGCTGAAGGTATGGCAGGTGACGGAGATCGCCGGGATGACGAAGCCGTACGCGGGGCAGGCCGCGCCCGCGACGCTGGCGTCGATGGCAACCTCGGTGCGCCATGCGGAAGCGGTGGCGCCCGGCATGCGCGTCGGCTTCATCGCGTTCCCCGGCACGCCGTTCGCGACGCCGCACCACTACGGCGTGTACATGCATGGCGACGCGGCGCTGACGTCGCGCCTGTACCAGCCGGTGCTGGTCGACGCGCAGACGGCCGCCGTGACGGACCGCAGGGAGCTGCCGTGGTACCTCAAGACCTTGCTGCTGTCGCAGCCGCTGCACTTCGGCGACTACGGCGGCGCCGGCTTGAAATTCGTGTGGGCCTTGCTGGACGTGGCGACGATCATCGTGCTGGGCAGCGGCCTGTATCTGTGGCTGCGGCGCAGGCGCGCGGCGGCGCGGACCGCACGCGCGCAGGCGGACGTCGCGCCCGCGCTCGCACGTGAAGGAGAGGTGCGATGACGGCGTCGTTTCGCCGCCTGTGGGGCATGCCGCTGCTGCTGGGCGCGGCGACGGTGTTCGGCCTCGTCGCCGGGCTGCTGGAAGACGGCGTGTGGGACGTGATCGCCGCGGCCGCGCTGGCGCTGCCGGTGCTGGTCGGGGCCTGGTACGCGTTCCGCCCCGCGCGACCTGTCGATCCGGCGAGGTGACGGCCGCGCCGGCCCGTGCGACCATCGCCGTTCCGATTCGACGAGGAGGTGGCAGATGGCAGGTTCGATTCCACGGCTGGCGGCATGCATTGCGCTGATCACCGCAACGGCGGCGCATGCCGCCGAGTACGCGGCGCACACGCTGGCGCGGCCGGAAGGCGAGCGCCGCTACCTCGTGCTCGACCCGGGCGCGCCGGACGCGTCGGGCAAGCGTCCCGTTGTGATCCTGCTGCATGGCCACGGCGAAGCGGCGGCCGCGGTCCTCGGCCGCGCAAGCTTCGGCGGCTACACGCCGCGCGACTGGGCGAAGCTGGCCGAACGCGAGCACCTGCTCCTGATCGCACCGGAGGGCGTGAAAGGCAGCGACGGCAAGGTCGCATGGAACGACTGCCGCGGCGATGCCGCGACCAATGCCACGACCGACGACGTCGGCTTCATCGGCGCGCTGATCGACAAGGCCGTGACGGACTTCAAGGTCGATCCGCGCCGCGTCTACGTGTTCGGCTTTTCGAACGGCGGCGGCATGGCGTACCGGCTCGGCATCGAACTCGCGCCGCGCCTCGCGGCCATCGGCGTGCAGAGCGCCCTGATGCCGGCCAGGAGCCGCTGCGCGGCGCCGGCCCGGCCGGTCTCCGTGTTCATCCTGCACGGGACGGGCGATCCGATCGCGCCGTACGGCGGGGGCGAGGTCGGCAACTGGCTCACGCGCGGGCGCGGCTCGGGCCTCGGCGCGGAGGCGACGGTGGCGGCATGGCGGCAGGCGGACGGCCTGTCCGACGCGCCGGCCACCTTCCGCTTCCCGCATCTGCGCACCGACGACCCGACGACGGCCACGCGCATGGTGTGGGGTCCGGACCCTGCCGGCGTGCAGGTCGAGTTCCTGCGCGTCGACGGCGGCGGCCATATCAGCGCCTCGACGGAGGAGGAGCTGCCCTGGCTGTTGAAGAAAATCCTCGGCCCCATGAATCACGACGTCGACACCGCCGACGAGGCGTGGCGCTTCTTCCGCACGAAATCCAGGTGACGCGGCGCGCATGCATACGGGCGGCTTAATTCTCGGTTAAGGCAAGGCGCGTATAACATCGGCAGAGCGACAAGAACATTCCACGAGCGGGAGACCTGAATGAAGAACTGGGCGCGCAACAACAAGGGCTTTCTGGCGTTTCTCGTCCTGTTCGGCGTGTTCCGCACGGCGGTCGCGGACTGGAACCCGATCCCGTCCGCGTCGATGCATCCGAACCTGCTGGAAGGCGACGTGGTGCTCGTGAACCGCCTCGCGTTCGACCTCAAGGTGCCGCTGACGAACGTCGTGCTCGCGCACCTGGGCGAGCCGCAGCGCGGCGACATCGTCACGTTCCGCTCCCCGCGCGACAACACCCTCTTGATCAAGCGCGTCGTCGCGCTGCCGGGCGACGTCGTCGAGATGCGCAACGAACGTTTGTACATCAACGGGAAGGGTGCCGACTACCGCGTCGTCGAACACTCGCTCGACTCCGTCGGCGGCACCGCGATGCGCGCGCTGCAGCTGGCCGAGACGTGGGGCGACAAGGCCGCGCGCGGACCGCGCCACATCCAGATCATGCCGGACGTGCTGGCGCCGCGCACCTTCGGTCCCGTCACGGTGCCGCGGGGCGAATACCTGATGCTGGGCGATAACCGCGACAACAGCGCCGACTCGCGCGTGATCGGCCTCGTGCCGCGCAAGCTGCTCGTGGGCCGCGCCGAACGCGTGCTCGTCTCGGCCGACTACCAGGGCAACTGGATGCCGCGCACCGAGCGTTTCGGCATGTCGCTGTACCATCCCGACTGATCGCGTGCGCGCAGGCGGCACTGGCTGCGCCTGCGTGCCCTCGGTGTTCCGGCGCGCCGCCTCGTGAACGGCGGCGCGCTGCACGGTTGATGTAAATCCCGCTACAATTTCGTCCTTCGGACGCTCGCATCCTGCAGAGCCGATGTTTTATTCAAGGCATGCATATGCAAAGACTCCTCACCGTCATCCTCGCCTGCCTCGGCATGGTCGGCGCCCTCGCCATCGACACCTATCTGCCGTCGATTCCCGCCATCGGCCGGGCATTCGACGTCGGCCCCGTGGCCGTGCAGCAGACGCTGTCGGTCTTTCTCTTCATGTTCGCGTTCATGATGCTGTTCTACGGGACGCTGTCCGATTCGTTCGGCCGCCGTCCCGTGATCATGGTCGCGCTGACGGTCTACACGCTGGCTTCCGCGGGCGCCGCGCTCGCGCCCACCTTCGGCTGGCTGCTGCTGTTCCGCGCGCTGCAGGGCATGTCGGCGGGCGCCGGCTCCGTCATCGGCCAGGCCATCGTGCAGGACCGCTTCACGGGCGCCGAGGCCCAGCGCATCATGTCGCACATCATGATGGTGTTCGGCCTCGCGCCCGCGATCGCGCCGGTGCTGGGCGGCTGGCTGCACGTGACGTTCGGCTGGCGCGCGACCTTCGTGTTCCTCGCGCTGTTCGGCACCGTCATGCTGCTCGCGACCTGGAAGTTGCTGCCCGAGAGCCTGCCGCGCGAGAAGCGCCACGCGTTCCACGGCGTGGCGATCGCGCGCAACTACCTGAAGGTGCTGGGGCATCCGCAATTCGTGCTGCTGTCGCTGTCCGTGGGCCTCGCGTTCGGCGGGCTGTCGCTGTACATCGGCTCCGCCGCCAACTTCGTGATGGAGATCCTGCACCTGCCCGAGACGGCGTTCGCGTGGATGTTCATCCCGCTGATCAGCGGCATGGTGATCGGCTCCGCGTGGGGCGGCAAGCGCGCCGCGCGCATCCCGGCGCCGCGCATGCGCGCCATCGGCTTCGGCACGATGCTCCTCGCGTGCGTGCTGAACGTCGGCTACACGGCGGCCGCCGGCGGCACGGTGACGATCCCGTGGGCCGTGCTGCCGCTGATGGTCTACACGTTCGGTCTCGCCGTCGCGATGCCCGCGATCCAGGTGAGTGCGCTCGGACTGTTCCCCGACAACCGCGGCCTCGCGTCGTCGATGCTGGCGTTCATCCAGATGATGTCGTTCGCGCTCGTGTCCGGCCTCGTCGCGCCGCTGCTGTTCGACAGCGCCTTCAAGCTCGCGTGCGGCGTGGCGGTGGGGCTCGTGGCCAGCTTCTGCGCGTGCCAGCTGGGCAATGCGATGGCGCGGGAGCGCGTGGCGGCGGCCTGACCAACGTTACCAATCCGTAAGTGGCCAGGCGGGGATCATCACGGCAATAATCCCTCATTCGACTTGGTGGAATGAGGAAACGATGCAGCGAACGATATTGGCGGGTCTGGTTGCGGCGACGCTGTTGAGCGCCTGCGGGGGCGGAGGAAGTAGCGGCGGCGCCGCGGCGCAGGCGGCGGCAACGGTCACTTACCGTTTCGTGCCGCCGAAAGCGGGCGCCCATCTCGTCTATGCCGACCAGCTGGCCGACACCCTGGACAACACGTTGCACCGCACGGCGGACGACGACGTCACGGCGGTCAATCCCGATGGCACGTTCGCCGTGCACGAAGAAGATCCATCGCACAACCGCGTCGTGTCCGGCGCGGTCGACCAGACCCTGTACCCGACGGACTTCCAGTACGACGCGGCCGGACAGGTGGCCGCGATGACGATCGATAACGGCCCGGCCGTCACGCACTGCACGTACCAGGGCAACCAGGGAGCACCGGCAACGCTGGCCGTCGGCGCCGGCTGGGCCACGCAATACACCGAGACCTGCAACGGCGGCGCCGGTGTGACTTACACGCAGAGCGGCACGCTGTCCGGCATCGAGACGATCACGATCGCCGCGGGCACGTTCAGCGCCTACAAGTTCGTGTCGACGACGACCTGGACCGTCAACGGCATCACGCGGACGGAAAGCGCCACGCGTTGGCGCGATGCGTCCGGCGGCGACACGCGCACCCTCAAGATGGTGCGGGCAATCGCCTACAGCGGCGGTACGCCGGCCGCGGGCTCGCTGGTGACGGGATCGCGGGAATTGCAGAGTTATCGGTAAAGCCCTGCGCGGGCGCGGAACGGATCAGCATCGGTGCTGTCCAACGGTTGTCATGCACCGGCATGGTCGCCGAAAGGAGCATCCAATGCGTGTCTGCGCACGCCAAGCGCTTGCGTCCGGGGTCTTTGGACTCGGCATCCCGACCGCGATCTGTTGCTTCTTGGCGGGCTGTGCTGGATCGGCGGTCGCGCCGGACGCGCAACCCGGGCACTGCCGGCGTGCCAGCGAACAGGAGATCATCGCGCTGTTCGACCGCTGGAACGCATCGCTCAAGACGGGCGATCCGCACCAGGTCGTTGCCAATTACGCTGCACGTTCGATCCTGTTGCCGACCGTGTCGAACGTGCCGCGCCTGACGCCGGCCGACAAGGAAGACTACTTCAGGCACTTCCTGGAGAGCCGGCCGTCCGGCGTCATCGACCTGCGCTTCGTCGACATCGCCTGCGACACGGCGGTGGACGCCGGCCTGTACACGTTCACGTTCGGCGCGACGGGGCAGGTGGTCCATGCCCGCTACACGTTCACGTATCGGTGGGAAGGCGGGAAATGGCTGATCACGAGCCACCATTCGTCGGCCATGCCGGAGGCAACGCCGCACTAAACAGCGCCTGGCAAACCCTCGTACCTGCTCCGATATCGACGACATGGTGGCCTTTCAAGGCCGGGATCGCGGGCCAGGACGCCGTCGGGAACGCGGATTACCGGCGCCTGTCTAATTCGGGTCAATCACAGGAGGACGTCATGATGCTCGAAAAACGGGGTGTGTTCGTCTTGTCGCTCGCAATGATGGGTATTGCAAACGCGCAGACAGAATCAGGTACGCAGTCCGAGCCGGCTCAGTCCGAGCCGGCCCAGTCTGGATCATCGAATTCCGATTCAGCCCAGTCTGGATCCAGCGACTCCGGATCGACCCAGTCCGGATCGAAAATCGACATTTTTCCAAAGGATGAAAGAACCTACTCTCAGCAGGAACAGGACCGGAACCAAAGAGAAGCGCAAAAAGGGTATGAGGCGCAGAAGCGTGAGGAGCAGAACGAAATCATGCGGGACAAGTCACACGACCGCCGCTTGAAGACCGACGACGATACATCGATCGGGGTAGACGCGACGCCAGAGCCGAACGTCAATATCAGGCGGAACTACTAATGCACGCACGCGTGGGCCGGGCGACGGCGCCACGCGGCGCCAGCCTCAGCGGCGATGCTGCTTCATCGCCTTCTCGACCTCGCGCTTGGCGTCGCGGTCTTTCTCCGTGTCGCGCTTGTCGTGCTGTTTCTTGCCCTTGGCGAGGCCGACTTCGCATTTCACACGGCCGCCCTTGAAGTGCAGGTTGAGCGGGACGAGGGTGTAGCCGGACCGCTCGACCTTGCCGACCAGCTTGTCGATCTCGGCCTTGTGCAGCAACAGCTTGCGCGTGCGCAGGGCTTCCGGATGGCTCCAGGCGGAGGCGGTCGTGAGGGCGCTGATGTGCGCGCCGAACAGGTACAGTTCGCCGTTGCGCACGACGACGTACGCTTCCTTGATCTGCACGCGGCCGTCGCGGATCGCCTTCACTTCCCACCCTTCCAGTACGAGGCCGGCCTCGTAGCGGTCCTCGATGAAGTAGTCGAAAAAGGCTTTTTTATTGTCAATAATACTCATGAAATCGCTAATTTCCGCGCGTCGGTTAAACTACCGTCGTCGCGCTTCTGAAATGTCGAGCGCGACGCAACGTAACCAACATCATAACAAACGGTTGACCAATGGCAGTAGTGCACAAATCAGTTTTCCTCGGGTACAGCGCGGAACAGATGTTCGATCTGGTCGCAAAAGTCGAGGACTATCCGAAATTCCTTCCCTGGTGTAGCGGCGTCAAAGTGCTCGAACACAGCGACGAGAAGCTGGTGGCCTGCCTGCAAATCAACTTCCACGGGGTCAAGCAGAGCTTCACCACATCGAATCACAACCAGCGTCCGGGCCAGATGAAGATGCATCTCGTCGACGGCCCTTTCAAGATGCTGGAGGCCACGTGGAGCTTCAAGCCCCTGCGCGCCGACGCCTGCAAGATCGACTTCGACATGCAGTACGAGTTCTCGAGCATTATCCTCGAGCAGCTCGTCGGACCCGTGTTCGGCATGATCGCCAACACGATGGTCGATTCGTTCTGCAAGCGTGCCGAGGTGATCTATGGCTGAGCAGGCGGAATTGCAAGTCTACGTCATGTACGCGCTGCCGCAGAACGAGTTCATCCGGCCGCTGCGTGTCGCACCCGGCACGACGGTCGGGCAGGCGATCGAGCAGAGCGGCGTGCTGGCGGCGTTCCCGGACATCAATCTCGTGACTCAGCCGGTGGGCATCTACGGCAAGAAGAAGACGCTGGAGACCGCGCTGCGCGACCGTGACCGCGTGGAAATCTATCGCCCGCTCGTGGCCGACCCGAAGGATTCGCGGCGCAAGCGCGCGGCCAAGAAGCAGGCGGCTGCCTGACGCGTCAACGGCATCCGGCCAGCACGCGCCGGACCTGCACCAGCCGGCGCGCCTTTTCTTCGTCCGTCACGAAGACGCGCTCCCCTTTGTCATCCATGTCCGCGATGCGCACGCCCGACGTCAGCACGACCTCGCTGCGGCGGGCCGCGGCGCATTGCGCGTCGTTGTCGGCCTTGCGCTGCGCGTCCTGCTCGACCTTGCGCTCGTCCGCTTCGCGCTCGGCCGCGCGCTTGCGGAAGTCGGCGTCGCGGTCGGCCAGGGTGGGGGCCGTGGGCCTGGTGGCCTCGGCTGGCGTGGCCTCGGTCGACGCCGCGCCGCGCGGCGTTTTCAGGATGCGCGCCGGCGGCGTGCCGGGCGGCGGCGGGCGGTCCGAAAACACGCGGGTGCCGTGGTCGTCGATCCAGGAGTACTGGGCGAGGGCGGGCGCGGACACGGCGACGGCCGCCAGCAGCAGGAGAGAGTAACGGTTCATGGTCCGATTTCGCCATGCCGGACGGCCACTGTCAATCGCCGGTCATGGGTGATTTCAGTCGTTTTTTGCCAAGCTTGCGACGTTTTCCTGGAGTTTCTGTATAATTCGCTTTTGCGCCTATAGGAAATAAACTATGCGTCTCCTCCAGAAAGCACTCACGTTCGATGACGTGCTGCTCGTCCCGGCCTACTCCAACGTCCTCCCGGCCAACACGTCACTGCGCACCAAGCTGACCCGGAATATCTCGCTGAACATTCCGCTGCTGTCCGCCGCCATGGACACCGTGACTGAAGCCCGCCTCGCGATCGCGATGGCCCAGGAAGGTGGTATCGGCATCATCCACAAGAACCTGCGACCGGCCGACCAGGCGCGCGAAGTGGCGCGTGTGAAGCGTTTCGAAGCCGGCGTGCTGCGCGACCCGATCACGATTCCGCCGACGATGAAGATCCGCGAAGTCCTGGCCCTGGCCCAGCAGCATGGCATCAGCGGGTTCCCGGTGGTGGAGGGCAAGCAGGTGGTCGGCATCATCACCAACCGTGACCTGCGTTTCGAAGAGGACCTGGACGCCGAGGCGCGCGCCAAGATGACCCCGCGCGACAAGCTCGTGTACGTCAAGGAAGACGCCGGCACGGACGAGGCCAAGCGCCTGATGAACAAGTTCCGCCTGGAACGCGTGCTGGTCGTCAACGACGAGTTCGAACTGCGCGGCCTCATCACCGTCAAGGACATCCTGAAGTCGCACGAGCACCCGAACGCGTCGAAGGATGCGCAGGGCAAGCTGATCGTCGGCGCGGCCGTCGGCGTGGGCGACAAGGACAAGGAACGCGTGGACCTGCTGGTGAAAGCCGGCGTCGACGTGCTGGTGGTCGACACGGCGCACGGCCACTCGCAAGGCATCCTCGACCGCGTGAAATGGATCAAGACGACGTACCCGCACGTGGACGTCATCGGCGGCAACATCGCGACGGCCGCCGCCGCACGCGCGCTGGTGGAAGCGGGCGCCGATGCAGTGAAAGTCGGCATCGGCCCGGGCTCCATCTGCACGACGCGTATCGTGGCCGGCGTGGGCGTGCCGCAGATCACCGCGATCTCGAATGTGGCCGAAGCGCTGGCCGGCACGGGCGTGCCGTGCATCGCCGACGGCGGCATCCGCTACTCGGGCGACATCTCGAAGGCGCTGGCCGCCGGCGCGCACACCGTCATGATGGGTTCGATGTTCGCCGGCACGGAAGAAGCGCCGGGCGAAGTGATCCTGTACCAGGGCCGCAGCTACAAGGGCTACCGCGGCATGGGTTCGCTGGGCGCGATGGCCGAAGGTTCCGCCGACCGCTACTTCCAGGAAGCGTCGAGCAAGGCCGACAAGTTCGTGCCGGAAGGCATCGAAGGCCGCGTCGCTTACAAGGGCAGCGTGCTGGCGATCATCTACCAGCTGGTCGGCGGCGTGCGCCAGTCGATGGGCTACTGCGGTTGCGCGACGATCGAAGAACTGCGCGAGAAGGCGGAGTTCGTCGAGATCACGTCGGCCGGCATGCGTGAATCGCACGTGCACGACGTGCAGATCACCAAAGAAGCGCCGAACTACCGTACCGAATAAGTTCCTTCAACGCGGCCTGCGGGCCGCGTTTTTGCATACAACGTCAAATTACATGCACTCGAAAATCCTCATCCTCGACTTCGGTTCCCAGGTCACCCAACTGATCGCCCGCCGCGTGCGCGACGCCGGCGTGTTCTCCGAGGTCTATCCCTACGACATCGGCGACGATTTCGTCCGCAACTACGGCGCCTCGGGCGTGATCCTGTCCGGCAGCCACAACTCCACGCTGGAAGGCGATTCGCCGCGCGCCCCGCAGGCCGTGTTCGAACTGGGCGTGCCCGTGCTGGGCATCTGCTACGGCATGCAGACGATGGCCGCGCAACTGGGCGGCAAGGTCGAGAACGGCAAAGTCCGCGAATTCGGCTACGCCGAGGTGCGCGCCCGCGGCCATACGAAACTGCTGAACGGCATCAACGACTTCGTCACGGACGAAGGCCACGGCATGCTGAAGGTCTGGATGAGCCACGGCGACAAGGTCCTCGACATGCCGCAGGGCTTCAAGCTGATGGGCTCGACGCCGAGCTGCCCGATCGCCGCCATGGCCGACGAGGAGCGCGGCTTCTACGCGCTGCAATTCCACCCGGAGGTCACGCACACGACGCAGGGCGAAGCCATCATCGGCCGCTTCGTGCACGAGATCTGCGGCTGCAAGAGCGACTGGAACATGCCGGACTACATCAGCGAGGCCGTCGAGAAGATCCGCGCGCAAGTCGGCAGCGATGAAGTGATCCTGGGCCTGTCGGGCGGCGTCGACTCGAGCGTGGCCGCCGCGCTGATCCACCGCGCCATCGGCGACCAGCTGACCTGCGTCTTCGTCGACCACGGCCTGCTCCGCAAGGACGAGGGCAAGATGGTCATGGACATGTTCTCGAAGAACCTTGGCGTGAAGGTGCTGCGCATCGACGCATCCGACCAGTTCATGGGCCACCTGGCCGGCGTGAACGATCCGGAGCAGAAGCGCAAGATCATCGGCCGCGAATTCGTCGAAGTGTTCCAGGAACAGGCCAAGCAGCTGACGGCCGCGCGCTGGCTGGCGCAGGGCACGATCTACCCGGACGTGATCGAATCGGCCGGCAAGGGCAAGAAGGGCCAGACGATCAAGAGCCACCACAACGTGGGCGGCCTGCCGGAAACGCTGAACCTCAAGTTGCTGGAACCGCTGCGCGAACTGTTCAAGGATGAGGTGCGCAAGCTGGGCGTCGCCCTGGGCCTGCCGCATGACATGGTCTACCGCCACCCGTTCCCGGGCCCGGGCCTGGGTGTGCGCATCCTCGGCGAAGTGAAGCGCGAATACGCCGACCTGCTGCGCGAAGCGGACGCGATCTTCATCGAAGAACTGCGCAAGACCCCGTTCGAAGTGCCGCACGTGCCGGGCATCGACGCCGGCAAGGCGCCGACCAACTGGTATGAGGCGACGTCGCAGGCATTCGCCGTGTTTCTGCCGGTGAAATCGGTGGGCGTGATGGGCGATGGCCGCACCTATGAATACGTCGTCGCGCTGCGTGCGGTGCAGACGCTGGACTTCATGACGGCGCAGTGGGCGCATCTGCCGCATGAGTTGATGGGCAAGGTCTCCAACCGGATCATCAACGAGGTGCGCGGAATTAACCGTGTCGTGTATGACATTTCGGGGAAACCGCCGGCGACGATCGAATGGGAGTGAGGTTTTCTGCTGGAAATTGTTATCTTGGAATTGAAAAGGCTCGCTTCGGCGAGCTTTTTCAGTCTATACGATGTTGAAGCCACAATTGCTGCGATTACTCAAGCTCGGCCATCACAGATGTTCTGGCAATTGTCGGGCTAACTAGGAGGTTATGGCTCTAGCTTATAGACGAGCTGCGACCCACGTTTGAACTGAATCTGAGCTGCGAAGCGTTTGAAGACGCGAATGGGCCGCTTCGTTATGCATGCCGTCCGACAGTCATTTTTGTTGCGGACATGGGCGCTTTGACGGTGTCATGTTGGCGTACGTTGCCCATAAAGCCTAGAAATCGGCTTTGTCAAAGAGAGTTCTTACTTCATATTCTGCGGCGTATTTCTGTTCGATCGCGATGGCAGCGCTCACAAGTTCGCTGCTGTCAATTTTTTCTCCACGCTCTTGTATAACAACACGTTCGATATTCTTTTCTTCTGACAGGAGCGTGTATCCACTGTCAGTTGGCAATGGCCTTCCAATCATGGTTACGAATACACCCACGTTAATATCTCCTATCGGGGTGCTGAAGAATGACAGGCAGGCCAACCGTTTGCCATTTGGGATAGGAGCGTTGTCGAGAGGGATGTCGAGCTTGAACTGGTTGGCTTCTGCGCGAAGCACATTGTCCATTTCAATCAGCCGAGAGGCATTGCGCGATGCTTGCGCTAAGGACATCATTATGCTGCTGGAAATGTCGAGCAGTGAAAGTATATTTGCGCCGGCCTCAACGGCCTCGAGCTCGGAACTCAGCCGGAACGGCGTGCCGGGGCTAGCGATCTGAAACTGCATCGCTGGTGTGTGGTTCACTATTAGTTCTGAGAAGATGGTTTGCCCAGGAATTGATAACAGTTTCATTAACTTCAAGCCATCCCGTAGTATTGGTAAACTCAAGGATTTGTCATCGAATGAAAAAGTGTAAGTCGACTCGTTCGCGAACGGATTAAAAACGAGATCTAAGAATTCGACGGCGATCCGTCCCCTTCGCATTGACTCTGGAACCATGGTGTTGAAGGGCGAAATATATAACTTTGCGGGGAAGGTCAAGGAAGGTCCGAGCTTGTCCGCCTTAAATTTGATAAATCCCTCAAGCTTTGGCTTGAGGTCGGGCATTCCTAATTTGACGTTTTCTTCGCTGACAAAGGGGATGCGATTTTTCTTGCCAAACCGCTGTTTGACAGCCACCATGCTCGAGATGTCCGCGTTCACGGCGAGTCCAAGCGACATGTCTATGAGTTTCGAGATCTGCTCGGTTCCCACTGCCGATATCGTCAACTGTGCGAAGCCCTCATCAAAACCCGCCGCGTTTAGATGGGCGTTCTTTTTCGCTACATACGCCGACATGTTTGGGCCCATGTGTGCAAGCATTGCGCCCTTCAAACATACCCCAGAAGGACTGTCAAGTAAGTGAGACTCGCCGTACTTTACCGTCATCGTCTTTTTGTGCAGCAGATGCGTTTCGCCACTGTGCTCGGCGTCGTGCAATCTTCGGAGAATTTCGAGGGACATTGCTTCGTCCACGTGGACCAAAAATGCGCGCTGCGGGGATTCTTTGCCGTCGAATTCGATGAAGATAATGAAGGCCGGCATGGATGCGGTTACTAAGCGCTTCAAATTAGATAATTTAATCGAGAGCTTGCGCGCTTGCTTGTCCGTGGCTTTGACTTGGACTTTGCATTCGAAGGCCGCTTCGTGGACGGTGGATAGTTCCAAGCTAGGCTTCGAGTGGTAGTCGAATTCGACGAGGAAGTCCCAACCTGTTTTATCAACGTTGGAACCGTTGGCGGTAAGTCCGGCGCTAGCGCACCATTGGCTAAAAACACTTTCTCCCAATCCCCCCAGATCTCTCATGCTATAAGCCATTCCTTATCAATTTGCATTTCGGGATTTTACGCCACAAGGCGGACGTTCCGTGAACGTCAGACCAGCTGTCGACACCCGAGACGACCTTCTTAAATCCCCAGTTACCTAAAACTTTTCCTTGGAAGAGGACACCGCGCTTGCACGGGAGCCCGGGCGTGTGCTTTCGACGGTGCTTCAGATGCGCACCGAAACCCAGCAGATCGATTTTTATGATGAGAAGCGAATAGTCCGTAGCATCCGAAGAATGGTAATGAGCGGATGAGTTCGCACTTCACTGTCGTCTACGATGCGTGGCTCCTTTCTCCGGCACACTCCGCAATCTGCTCACGCACCTAACGCTGTCCGACCGGCTACGGATATTGGTCGCTGTACATCTAGCAAGGCTTCGAGTTGACGAGGGACCGTGCCAAGGTCCGTGAGATCGATCGTACCCACCGCGATCCCACGTCGATTCGTGTCTTCGTTGAGGTACGCCAGCCAGTATTGGTTGCGCCTTCCCGGGTGTTCACCCAGGTTGGCGTGATGGGGATAGAGCAGGATGACGTCCGACGCCTCGTAGCGGGAGGCGTACGCATTCATCTGGTATACGTCCGCCGAAGCGACGCCGTCGTTGGGTTGATCCGGATTGAGTCTTTTCCACTTTGTGTCCAAGATGTGCGCGACCCGGCCCGCTTCTTTGATCACGATATCTGGCTTCAGCCGGAACGCTGGACGGTCATCATCCTTGCGGGCCAGATGCAGGGAAGGACCTTGCAGGTGAACTTTGACACCCTCGGCGCGGACGATTCTACGGACCATCGCGCCAATGTACATCTCGAACATCTCGTTCATGTCGAACAAGAGTGCAAAACCGCTGTGCGCCCCGGCCAAGATGTCGGGTGCTAACCCCTGGATAATCAACTGCGCCAACGTGAGGACCGGTTGATAACGCGCCGCGTTACGGTCGATCGACGCCTCGTGCCAGCGCAGTCGGGCCAGCGGAACGTCGGCGACGTCTTGAAAATTCGATAGCATTTCCGCGATACGTGATTGGTTCGCGGGCCGCTTCGACGCCCGGCGAAGAATCCGTAGCGCCGCGCGTAGGATGCGGTTGACAGGATTGTCTTCAGTGAACTCGTCGAATTCGCAGACAACCCGATCGGGACGCGCGATGTTCTTTTGCAGGTGCTGGCTGAACAACATGCGACCCTTTAAGGTCGACAGTTGTGCCTCCCGGCGCACGTATTGGCGCAATACGCCGCGGCGCAGTTCGCGTTGCAGCGAGAGGCAAAACAAGCTGATTACGGCCTCCAGGATGCTGTCGTCGTTGTGCTGCACGGCGCTGACGTCACTGCCGTGCAGGTCGAGTTCCAGCGCCACTGCTAGCATCCGCATGAAGTTTTGCCGCAGCGTGTGTTCCGGACTATCGATCTTCGGCAGGATTTCCACCTGGTCGGCGCCCAAGTTGAGCACGCCGACATAGTTCTGGGCCACTAGGGTATTGCGCGGACCGTATTGCAGCACCCGTACACCGAAGCGCCTCGTGTAGTCCTCCGCTAGACATTCTAGCGCCGCGTACTGCGCCGGACTGACCACACGGTTCGCGAAGTCCGCGCGGTCTCCCTTACGGAGACGCTCATATTCTCGCAGGACGAGTACGCCCACCCTTACACCTTCGTGTACAGGCGCGTGAACGCGCCGGGCGGGAACGGCTTGTCATTGACGCGGTACGCGTAACGTTCGACTTCCGCCTCCTCGTCAGCATCGGACGCGGGCACCGTCAATGTCCGGCGTCGCACGAAATCTTGGTGCCGCGAGTCGTTCAATACACGGACAATGCTGGCCCAGTTGTCGTGAAAATACTCTTGTAGTAGCGGCAGTACCTTATGGCGGAATATGTGCTCAAGGTCGGGCAGGGAGCGCACATGCATGAGAAAGCCATGGCCGATCGTGTGATCGCGATCGTAGAGCGCCTCAACACGCTCGTTGAGCGCCTCCAGCAGTGCTTCCATGTCGATCCCGTCGATGAAGCGCCCTCGCAGCTGGATAGGATCCGGCATCAATTCCTCGAAATCAAAGCGTCGCCTGAGCGCGGTATCGAGCATGGCGATCGAACGGTCCGCCGTGTTCATCGTTCCAATCAAATACAAGTTGCCGGGCACGGAAAAATCGTGGCCCGAATGCGCCAGCTTTAAGGTGACGGGATACTTGGCTTGCTCGCGTTTGTCTGGCTCGAGCAACGTGATCAGTTCGCCAAAGACTTTTGAGATGTTGGCGCGGTTGATTTCGTCGATGATGAGCACATGGGGTTGCGCCTTGTCCTCCTGGCGAGCCTCGTTCAGCAAGCCGTTCAGGGCGGGATAGTTCAGTAACTCGGCGTTGAGTTTGACTAGCGCAGCCATCGCGAACTGTTTTTCGTAGATTTGCCTGCGGTCGCGGCCCTTCTCGTAGACCGCCAACCAACGGACACGCCGCATTTGATGGAAGTCGACCGTCTCGTCGTCGAGGAATTCGTAGTCGCCGGTTACCTCGGCGATGCCGCGGAAGGCTTGTGCGCCGTCGGAGACTATCATGATGTCGCCGATCTTGACCACGTGCTTAAACCGGCCGACGTATTCGGTCACGGAATCGGGATGGCCGATGTCTTTTTCCGCAGACGCAGCGCGATCATGGACCGCTTGGCCGTCGGAGCACTCGGTGAAGTCGATGTCGTCGCCCCAGCCCAGCAGAACGCAGCCGTGCTCCAGGCAATATTGAAACACTTCACGTCCTTGCTCGCTGCCCCGGGCACCGAGCGACATTTTGAAAACCGCGCGATCCTCGAGCGGCTTGCCGGACAATCCGGGCGTTTGCCAACGCTTGCGTTTGGCCGCCTCGCATGCCAAGCGAAACGGGCCCGGTTTGAGTTCGAATGCGACTTGCCCGTTCGCGTCGCGGGTCGGGCGATACCCCTCGACAAACTCTTCGTAACCGTAGGACTGGTGGAACGTGACAAACACGATGCGGTTATCGTCGCGAAGCGCTTCGTAACGTCGGAAGATTTCGGCCTCTGTCGAAGGGACGCTGCCATCGCAGATTCGGACCGCGCGGGCGAAGGTCGAGATGGTCTTGCCGGTTCCGGGAGGGCCGTAGAGGATGGTGTTGAGAGGATGGTTCGTCATGGCGCTAGATGTTTCGACTGGAGCAGTCGGTGTCGTGGCGATGGAAACGCTGGAACCCATGCCAAGGACCACACGTTGGAGTTGGTCAAGCGTCGCGATCGAGATTGCGGCCCCGCCAGCACGCTCGATCTGTATGTGCCCCTCGTTTGTTCGAAATAGGCGGCACGCCGGACCGTTCGGACGGGCGCGGTATGTGCGCTCGCCATCGGTGGATGTCACCGGGCTGCGGAAATCGAACAGGTCGTCTAGCAGGCCGACCGCGTCTTGCCAGGAGAGCGCCGAGTCAGTCATTGCCCAGTTGTCCAATCAAGCGTTCGATATAGCTGGCCTTGACCTCTTCCACGTCGCCGGCTTTGCAGGCGACAATGCCGCGGTTGCCTGCCGCGTTCTCCCGGCGAAAACGCGGCGTCGACATTGCGCTGACTTCGTTCAGGGCGTCCCAGTAGTTAGGCACGCATCGCTCTTCGCCTTTGGGACCGATCCAAAATCCGCTTGTAGTTGCCAAAGAGGGAAGAAAAAGGGTCTTGCCGCCATCCTGCTCAACATAGAAGGGCACCTTGACGAAGCGCGGTTTGTCGCTCGACGTCCACGTGAGGAAAAAACTGCCATCCCTTTCGACCGCCCGGGCGAGACCAAGGTTGATTCGTCCGCCGGGGTCGCTGGCGTCCGGATGGTGATTCGAATGTTTTGTCGCCCACATGATGTGATTGGGCTTGTCGTCGTTTTGCGTGTTGCCACTTAACTGGATGCCAAGATGCTCTGCGTAGCGACGTCGTCGCGGCACGATGTCCCCGGCCGGGAGGCCACGCTCACCTGCGGCGGCGACAACAGCCATTTCACAGAATCGTCCGCCCCGGACTGTCGAAATCTGAAGTTTCGCGCCGGCTTCGTTGAGCAGTCCCGTTAGCGCGCGGCACTCGGGGCAGTCGCACGCTGCGATCGCGGATTTCAGTTCTTCATTGGTCATCGGGTCTTCAGCGGTATGGCGATAGAGTAAGTTGTGTTGTTATTTTAACTCGTAACAGTTGGAAATATCATGGTCGTGAGGGCCAATATATTGGTGTACGTAAATAATCGTCGCGCTCGTTATAGCGGGCGAGGGTGACGCCGGTGGACCTTGGCATGGTTCCGCACTCTGAGTGGATAGCCCGCAGGTGGTGCGCTTCTTATCGGCGACAGGCAACTAGCGGTACCGTCCAACGCGATTGAAACGACGAGCATTAGCGATATCGAGCCGGACCTAGCGACGAAAGCGGCTGGCTTGCGCTTCAGCTGACGAGGGGACTGGATGGCGCATGCGTGAGCGGGCAACGACGTATTTGTGCCCAGCCATCCCAACCTCGAACTGGCATATTGGCTGGGCGTCGTGGTCGAAGGTTTTTGCAAAAGAAGTAACATCGACCAGCGCGTTATCGAAGGGTGTCTGCCACCATCTCTGCCGTCGCCTCCAAGTGCGCTCGCGCCCATCCTTGCCAGCGGTTCCAAGCCGGCGGCGCCAAGCTAGGCAGGAGTATCAACTTCATGCCAGAGACGTCCACGTGGACCGGAGTGCCGGGCTCATTTCTCGCAGGCGGCAGGGCGGCGCCGACAATTGCCGCAACGTCGCGTATGGTGCCGGCACCGTGCGCGATGAGGACGCGGGGCTGCACATGCTCCAGTACGAGACGAAAGATGGCAGTACCCACTTCGCGCCCACCGGTATGCGCCGGCTTGGCGAGGTCGGCGCTCATCGGGCTCGAGTAGCAGATGACGTTCGTTTCGAGCACCCGGTCGACCCCGGCATCCAATAGAAGGGTGCGAAGTAGGTCGATGTTGCGGCGGGTTGGAGAGGGCGCGCCGACGAGCTCGTCGTAAAGCGCACGGCAGGACTGCCCATTTCGGTTGAAAAGCGCGTCAAGGTGACGCGTGTGATCGAGTGTCGTAGCGTCATAGCCGCGCGCTTGGTTACGCCCGACAACGAAGACTTGCGCGCCTAAGGGATCGGTAAGATCCGTCATCCAGGGACGGGGCAACTGGCCGTTCAAGGCGCGGGTGGCCGCTGTGATAGCGGATTCGAAAGCGTGCTCACGGGTTGGTGTCGATGTCATGGGAGAGATGGGGTGACGCGACAGTGGATCGCTATCTGACGAAACTGGTCGCGCATTCTATCTCATGTTGCTTTTGTGCACCACTACAAATTTCGGAACAATAATCCTCGTTGTTGCTAGAAATATATAATAAAATCTTTCATGCAAGGGTCGTAATTCGCACATGTGAATTGTGATTTTTCGTGAGAATTCAGGCGTTTTGCGCCGGGCTATCCACCCCTCTACTCTTGGGCACCGTGAAACACTTCACAACATCCTTCTTCGTCACCGCTATTTGCCTAGCCTGTGCAGCAGCATGGGGCTTTGCACACACTGGATTAGCTGGCGCCGTCGCAGCCATTTATGTTGCTGCTGTACTCGGCATCATGGAAGTGTCGCTGTCATTCGACAACGCGGTTGTTAACGCCTCGATCTTGCGCACATGGAATACCTTCTGGCAGCGGCTGTTCCTAAGCCTAGGTGTCTTAATTGCCGTCTTTGGCATGCGCCTTCTCTTTCCGTTAGTTATCGTCGCTACGGCTGGACACTTGAACATTGCAGAAGTATGGGCGATGGCTCTGAACCAGCCTGATCAATATGCAGCGCAGCTGGCTAGTCACCATCCCCAAATTGCAGCGTTTGGCGGCGCATTCTTGTTACTCGTGTTCTTGAATTTCGCTATAGATGACGAAAAAGATGTGCATTGGCTCGGTCACATTGAGCGGCCGCTGAGCGCGCTTGGCAGCATCGGTGCCGTACCGACCTTGTTGGCTTTGGCGGCTGTGATGGCCGCCCGCGCGATGGTCGAGCCTGACCAAAGTGCGTCGGTGATGGCCGCTGGCATATGGGGTGTCATTGTCTATGTTGCGGTTGACGTTTTCGGTGGCCTGCTTGAGAACGATGATGCTGAAGAGGGCGAGTCCAACGCTGGAAGTGCTGTTGCGCTCGTCAAACAAGGCAGCATTGGCGCCTTCCTTTATATTGAAGTGCTCGACGCATCGTTTTCTTTCGACGGCGTGATCGGGGCATTCGCGATCACCAGTGACATTGTCCTGATCATGCTCGGCCTGGCGATTGGCGCGATGTTTGTGCGCTCACTGACCGTGTACTTGGTCCGACAAGGTGCGCTCGAAGAGTTCGTCTATCTCGAACACGGCGCTCATTATGCGATCGGGTTGCTAGCCGTAATCATGCTGGTCAGCGCGCGTTATCACATTCCAGACCTGTTCACCGGGCTCATCGGCATCGCTTTTGTCGGCGCAGCACTGTGGGCATCGATCGTCCATAAACGACAGGAAGCGGCAGCGGCCTTGCCAAGCTGACCCGACGTTACCGCGCAACGTCGATCGTCAATTCTATTTTATGTAGTGTGTAATTCATGGCCGTTAATTTATCCCGTCCGAACGATCCTGCCAAAGCGCAAGAGACCTTAGCTACTTTCAGCGCCTATATCGCGGCGCGGGTCTTTGATAACTATTGCCCGGTCGAGCAGTACCGCGCCTTTGTTGAGCACGGGGTTACCTCGACCGGGCAAGATATGACGACCATCGAACACGCTGTGGACCTTGAGCTCGAGCGCATGGGGGCGGCCAATGAGTTGCGACTACTTGCCGAGCTTGATGGTGCGCTACATCGCTTCACCGCCAGCGACCGCAAACTCGATTCCAAAGAAAAAATGGACGCTCTGCAACTGGTTTGCAAGTCGCGCCCGGGCTTTCGCTCTGGGCTTCGTACAGAGGTTGCAGAGGCGGCGATTTTGGCTTATTGCCGCGCCCATAACGTCAAACAAAAGGTTGGGCTATTTTCCTGGGCCGTGCCCTGACCCTGTCTTTGCACGCACTACTACCGCTAATTAGGGATCCTATGAACGACAATGAACAGGCTTGGCTCGAAAATCGCATCGCTGCCTCGGTTGCAGACGACTTTTATTTAGATCGAGACGAAGAGAAAGGCATCAAAGAGGAGGCTGCAGCGCGTGGCTTCGCGGTGTCTGAAATCGAATTGACTTTGCGTAAAGTGCTTGATCAGTACGGTGCCGTCTCGGAACGGCAACTGATCGCCACCCTCGATAAATGGCTGCACCAATCCACTGATAACGACAAAGTACTCGACAAGAAAGAAGAAAAAGATTGCCTTGATCAGGTGGTAATTACAGCGCCGGGTAAGAAGGCGGCCCTGGACCCGCGCGTGGCAGAGGACTATGTGTCCAGTTTTTGTAAAGCGAATGGCATTCGCCGCAGCACCGAAAGCAATAAGCTCAAGATGCCGCTCGTGGTAGCAAGCGTGGTCGCGGTCGTAGCAATTGGGGCATTCGTCATGTTGCCAAAAGGCGAGTCTAAAGCTAAGTTTGGTGACACGGCCTTGCGTACTGTGAGCGCCACCACGGATGTGAAGCTGAGCGCAGATGATCGCGCTGAGATCGACGATCAGCTCCGGCGTGCACGCTCGTACGCCGAGGCTGCGCAATTCACTGACCCGCCGGAAAAATCGGCCAAAGCGTGCCTCGATGCGATCCACCGTGTCGACCCGGCCGGTACCTATCGTGGCGGCGAAGTCAAGGAGCTGGTGTCCAACATCGTCAGCCAATACATGACGCTGACTGACCATGCTGCTGCCCAGAAAGACACGGTCGCTGCCCGTAAATGGATTGACCGGGCTAAGCTGTTCAACGCGGAATCGGAAGTGATTCGTGAAAAAGAACTCGCGCTTGGCTTGGTTGCCAACAATGAGCGTACCAGTTCGCTTTCACCTAAGTGAAGTGTATGGGCAGAAGTGGTAGTTGCTACCCAAGGGTGTCCCGGCAATGAGCTCGCGCGTATGGTGGTTCACCGTCGTTGCGCTGGTCACTGCGCTCGCGGCCGTGTTGCTGCTCACGCGCGCCAGCGCAAGCGCCAGTGTGTCGGGTCCCGCGGCGACACAACGTGGCTTGCTTCTGGCATCGCTGCGTAGCGAGCGCGATCGCCTTAGTGCGCTTGTTGCGGCCGGCTGTACCTCGGCCGACTTGCGTGCACAGGGCAGAGAATATAACGCCTACCGCGCGATCCCCCCGCAGAGCGGTACGGTGCCCGTGAACCCTACGGATGGACAGCCTCGTTCGCCGGAACAGCTGACTGCCATGCTTGACGCCGCAGTTGTGCTCATCATTAGTAAGCATGCCCATGGGAGCGGATTCTTCGTAACGCCCGAGCTGATCGTCACGAATAGTCATGTGGTTGAGAGCGCTGGCCCAGATGGCGTCTGGGTAACCAGCCGCACATTGGGTAAGGTGCTGCCGGCGCGTGTGGTCGCAACCACGCCGACGAGCAAGGTAGGTTCTCCTGACTTCGCCTTACTGCGTCTTTCAGCGCCCGTGGCCGCGATGCCGTTGGCCATCGCTGATGATGCCAGTCGGCTCGCGCCGGTTGTGGCAGCGGGTTATCCAGGTCTCGTGATGCGCACGGATCCGCGCTTGGCAAATTTGTTACAGGGGCAGGGCGGAGAAGCGCCGGAGACGGTGCTATCGCCTGGCGAAGTCAGCGTCACCCAACCCCAAGACAATGGCGTCAAACTGGTGATTCACACGGCCGACATCTCTCCCGGTAACTCCGGTGGCCCGCTCGTGGACCGCTGCGCGCGTGTCGTAGGCGTCAACACGTTTGTGAGCAAGTCGAGCGAGTTTGCCGGACGCGTCCTCTACGCGCTGAGCGCGGCAGACCTAAGTACATTCTTGCGCGCCCACGGCGCACGCTTTGCTGAAGCCAGCGAACATTGTTCTGCTAGAGCACTGCGATGAGAAAACTTCCCCTTGTAACAGCGCGCGCCGCAGTTGATATCCGAGGCGTGTATGGGCAGTCCGTGCTCGACCTGTATGGGCAGATGCGGCGCTTGCTTGTCCAACATACAGGCAGTCGCGCGGTCGGTGACGTATTCGCCGAGCCGCAGCTCAATCCTGTACGCGGCGAAATCGCGTGGTACACGGTGGCAGACGGGCCAATCGTGCCAGTCGCGCAACTGCCGCCCGACGTCCAGCAAGCGTTGTGGCACCAGCTGGATCAGCTTCGTGCGCAAATTAAAAGTGTGGCGGAACGCTATATCTCGAGCGGTGCACAGACTGCAGGTACGCGTGCTGACACCTTCCGCGCGATGCTCACTGTGACCGATCCGGCGCGTTGCCTGTTTTCGGTCGGTGGCCAGCCGGTTCTGGCGGAGTGGGGCTGCAGTCTCGTGACAGGCGACGAACGGTCCGTCGATCTGTGGACAATAGGATCGGCCCGCGCAGAAAGCGAACCGATGCAGCCCACGGAAGACGCGCCGTCGCCTGTGGTGGCGACCGAGCCTGCCGTGCCGGCCGCCGCTCCCGAACCGGCGCCTGAGCCGCAGCCTGTGACTGCCAGCGAGCCACTCCCGGTGCGTCAAGATGAACCGATTGCACAAGCCCAGCCCGAGCCGAGCAAGGTGTTCGAAGTGGCGCCGCCGCGCAAGCCGACCGTACGTGTGACGCCACCGGTTTCACCCGTGGTTCCCACAGTGAGGAGGCCGACTGCGGCAGATGCAGCGTACAAGATGTCGGCCCATCGGGACGTACGCTGGCACGGCCATTGGGATGGCGGTCTATGGAGCCTGCTGAGGTACCTGCTGCTACTCATACTTGCGCTCCTGCTGATTGGTTTTTTGGTGCGGGCCTGCAGCACTGTGCCGGCTAGCCTCGCCCTGTCCGGCGACAACGAAGAGCAGCAGTTGCGCACCGAGATTGCGGCACTGCGAGATCAGGCTGGCCAGATTGCGGCGCGTTGCGCGTCGACGGAAAATAAACAATGAAAAAACATCATTTACCGGAGTATCGCGGCAGCGTCGCGCTGATCCCAGGTGGCACGCTTCAATTTCTGGACATTGGGCTGAACCTGAAGGCCATCCCGAAGAGCCAGATCCAGTTTTGGGAGTACCACGACGGGTTGTCTGGCGATGAGCGGCGCTGGCATTTGATGTGCTTGAAAGAGGAAGATGGTCGCTACATCGACCTAGCGAGAGGTGTGCCGGCAACCGATCCACGGCCTGGGCAAGGCGACAAACCGATCCAGCCAGCCTACGCAACCAGTGCAGAGAAGGCCGTTGAACCCTTCCTGAACCAATGGGTACCCCTGCCATTCTTCCGACGCGAAGTGATGGCAGGGGCCGAGACCCCGCGCTTCCGCAACGGTCCGAGCAATTGGGTACGGGCTCGTCTTTGCACATGGGACGATCCCGAGGGGCGTTACACCCACCAGCTGACGATTGCCTTCGATACCAACCTGGAAGCCGCTCACGAGGGCAGCGATGAACAGACGTATCCAGCGCCGCGCGAGCGCGACGTGCGCGACGGCGCCGAGTTTGCCTTGGTGGCTGATGTCAGCCAGAGTGCTTGGTTCCTGGCACAGGACTGGGTTCATGAATGGCTGCGCGACTTGCACTACGCGCTGCTACGGCGGCGTCGCCCCGGCAGACCGATACGCACTGAAGAGTTCGATTATCAGCTGGAACATCTCGCGCGCTACATCACCTTCGTCGACCTGTTGCACAACGCTGGCTCGATTCCCTCGGTGCGCCTGATTGATCCCGACCGCAACGAACCGATTGACGTCGACCTTGTGCTCGATATCGGAAATTCGCGTACCGCTGGCATGTTGCTCGAACGCCGTCCCGAACAAGGATTGGCACTGTCGAACAGTGCGGTGCTGCAGTTGCGCGATCTGTCTGATCCGCTGCGGCGCCATACGGAACCGTTTGGCTCGAACCTCGCGTTCGTTAAGATGCGCTTTGGTGATCCGCATGGGCATGCGCGCGGCAGCGGGCGGCGGCGCGCCGCTTTCGAATGGCCATCGATGGTGCGGGTCGGGCCTGAGGCAGCGCGGGTCGCATTGGGTTCGCGGCGTGACGAGGGTCAGACCACTATGTCGAGCCCCAAGCGCTATCTTTGGGACCGCGGCGCGCGTCTGCAGGAGTGGCGTTACTGTCCTGACCCCGACGAGCCGAACGGGGAGGAACCCCCGGTGAATAGCGGCTTGCTGGCTGGCTTCGTCAATAACCAGGGCACCCCGCTGCATGTGCTAGAGGATCCGCGCGCGCAGCGCGATCCTCTGCTACGCGACCAGGAGCCCTATCCGGTTACCGAGCCCATGTTTTCGCGCAGTTCGCTGATGTGCTTTCTGCTCTGTGAAATCCTGGCGCACGCACTCGTGCAGATCAATTCGCCTGCCCAGCGCGCGATCAAGCAGAACAGCGACCTAGCACGTCGTCTGCGTACCGTGATTTTGACGGTGCCATCGGCGATGACGATCGCCGAACGGCAGATTTTTGAGCGCTCAGCCAACTGGGCGGTGGGAACCTTGTGGCGCGCGCTCGGTTGGATTGACGAAGACGGGGCGCACGACGTGCGCTTTGCGTACCAAGCGCCGCCTGTAGTGCGCTGCCAATGGGACGAGGCCAGCACGACGCAGATGGTCTACGTGTATAACGAAGTCGCCGAAAAATACGCAGGTGACGCCAGCGCTTATTTCAGCGTGTTTGGCCAGCGCCGCGTCGCGCACGGTGAGCGGCCGTGCTTCCGCGTGGCCAGCATCGATATTGGTGGTGGTACGACTGACTTGATCGTGACAACCTACGTCGATAAGTCGGCCGGTGCAGCCGCGCTGCTGGAACCGGTTCAAGAATTCCGCGAAGGGTTTAATCTGGCCGGCGACAATATTTTAAAAGCAGTGATTGAGCACCATTTGCTCGCGCCCCTGGAGGCGGCGCTGGCGGAGCGTGGGTTAGCCGATGCCGCGACCGTGTTAACGTCGCGCCTGTGCCGTGACTACGCTGGACTGTCTGAACAGGACCGTAACCTGCGTAGCCAATTTGCCCAGCAGTATGCGGTTCCGATGGGCCTTGCGATCTTGCGCCAAGCTGAACAAACGCCATTGGCCGAGGCAGCAACGACGCCGTTTACGCTTCGTTTTGCCGACGTGTTTGCCGGGAGTAATCAGCCGCGCGCGGAAGTCTTGCGCTATCTGGACGAACCGATCATGCAGCATGGCCTATCCGGCTTCCCGCTGCGCGACTGGGAGAATCCAATCAACTTGGCCGAGGTGGCGCGCACCATTGAAAACGTCGTAACGCCCGTGCTGCGCGACCTGTGCGAGGTCGTTGCGGCTTGGTCGTGTGACGTGCTACTGCTGTCGGGACGGCCGTCGTGTCTGCCCGCCGTGAAGGCGGTGGTCCAGAGACGCCCGCCATTGCCGGCTTCGCGCATCGTGCCGATGAACACTTATCAGGTCGAGCGTTGGTATCCGTTCTGGAGCCCGGGTGGCGTCATTGCCGACCCGAAGACGACCGGCGTGGTCGGAGCAATGCTGTGTGCACTGTCCGAAGGCGATCTGCTGAACTTCCATTGCACGACATCGAAGCTCAAGCCAGTCTCGACCGTACGCCACGTCGGGCTCATGCAGAAAAGTGGGCAGATTTTGGCCGCCGATCGCTTTTTTTCGGGTATCGACTTAGACGCGCAGGCCGATCAGGAGCAGGAGCATACCTTCGACTTTGTTGGCCCGATCTTTATCGGCTTTCGACAGCTTCCTCTCGAGCGTTGGACGGCTACGCCGTTTTATTACTTAAGCTTTGCAAGCCAAAGTGCGAAAGAGACGGCGATCCGTCATGGCGTACCTTACCGGGTCACACTCAGCTACCGGCGCAATCGAGCCGGCACCGTGACCGAAGAGGACAACGCGACGTTTGATGAAGGCGTGTTCAAGATCGAGGAGATCAACGCCGCCGACGGCCATATGGTCCCGGCACGCGACCTGACACTACAACTGAAGACACTTAAAGACGAACACGGCCACTGGATCGATACCGGTCTGTTCGAGCGCCAATGACAGCGGGAGCACACTTGGAGTACAACGACAATCTCAAGGATGCCGCCGCCTCGGTGGCACGCGCCTGCCAGCAAGCGCTTGCATGGTGCAGCGAGTCGGGCGATGACGCAGTCCGCGCTGACGCGCTGCTGACGCGCGAACTGCGGATGGCCGTGGTCAGCGCCGAACGGCTGCAGTATGCCGCAGGCGCCAAAATGGCAGTCGGGGTGTTTGGCCCAAGCCAGGCCGGCAAATCGTACTTGATCTCGGCACTTGCACGGGATCGAGAAGGTAGCGTCTTGTCCTTGTTTGGCGACCGGCAAGAAGACTTCCTCGCAAAGATCAATCCAGAAGGCGGTAAGGAATCGACTGGCTTGGTCACGCGTTTTACTTACCAGCCAGGCGTGTTGGGAACGCCAGCCTTTCCGGTGCAGGTTGGGTTGCTGACCGAGATCGATGTCGTCAAGATTCTCGCCAACTCGTTCGCCGCCGATGTCCAACATCCCGACGATAGTGAGCCTGAGCAGCATCAGGCCGAGATCGATCAGGCCATCGCTGCTGCGCGCGGTCATGTTCGGGCTGGGGCGGGCATCGCGATTGAAGCGGTGTACGACCTGGAAGCGTACGTGAACGGCCATCTGGGCAGCAACACACGCATGAAGGCGCTGCGACGCTTTGGGTTCTGGCAGCAAGCGATCGAGCTTGGGCCTGCCCTTGGGCCAGAAGCGCGCGTCGCTTTGTTCTCGACCCTGTGGGAACAACTGCCCAGCTATACGGATATTTACCGACGATTGCAAGGCCGCTTGATGCAACTCGGTGGTGCGCGCTCGGCGTCGTGCGAACCCGCGGTGTTGTTCGATGTGCGCGGTGACAACTGGCAGCGCTCGACCCAAAGCATTATCGATGTCGCGACCCTGAGCATGCTCGGGGAGGCAGCCGGTGATTTGGTGAACGTGGTCGCACCCAACGGCACCGCGGTCCAGTTGGAGCGCGCCGAGCTCGCGGCACTTGTGTCGGAACTGCGCATCAACTTGGCGCATTGTCCGCACCCATTTTTCGCCCACACCGATCTACTCGACTTCCCTGGCGCACGCTCGCGCCAGCCGCAGCCGCGTCAGCGCTTAGGTGAGCGCGACATTCGCGCCGAGAATTTCCTTCGGGGTAAAGTCGCATACCTGTTCGAACGGTATGCCGAAGAGCGTGAACTCTCCGCGATGTTGCTTTGCGTCGGGCCGTCGAATCAGGAAGTGGTCGGCTTAGGTGAACTCATCGAGAACTGGATCGAATTGACCCATGGGGCCACTGCTGCAGACCGCAGCCAAGTACCTTCCACCCTGCTGTTCGTGCTGACGAAATTTGATACTGCCTTTGAGCAGAGCGCAGGCAAGGGCGTGGATGGCACGCGCTGGGCAACGCGACTCGAAGCCTCGCTTCTTAAACCCTTCGCTGCGCATGCACACCGTACCGACTGGGTGAAAAAGTGGGATAACAGGGGCCAGTTCAAGAATACCTTCTGGCTGCGCAACCCGAACTTCCGTCAAGACGCCTTGTTTGCCTATGGCGGCCCAGGGAACGCACAGGAAACCTCGCTGCGACCTGATAAGCAAGAGTTCATCGCGACTTTGCGCACTGCGTTCCTCGACAATCCGCTTGTGCACGAGCATTTTGCCGAGCCAGCCGCAGCCTGGGACGAGGCCATGTTGCTCAACGATGGTGGCATTATGCGCATCGTGATGGCGCTGGTTCCCATCTGCCATCCACAAGTCAAAGTAAATCAGGTACGGCAGCAATTGGCGCTGCTGGCGCGCAGAGTCGCCAATGCGTTGGGCCGCCATTACATCAGCGCTGACGTCAGCGAACTGCGTAGCGAAAAGGCTACTTTGGCCAAAACCCTGTTGCTTGCGCTTGCCCCATTGCTCAAGCGTGAGCGTCTGGGCGAACTCATCGGCTCTCTTAAATTGGACGACGAGGCGGCGCGTGCTGCGTTCTATCAGTCCGAGCAAGCTGCAATACCAGACCGCGCTACCGACAAGGCGCAAGCGCCCCCCGAACCTGACGAGCTCGATGCCGAAACAGCGGCATTGCTTGGGCTCGCCCCGGTCGAGGCAGCGCCGCGTCCCGTGGCAGTAGAGCGCCATTTTGGGCATATTTTTGTTGAGACTGTAATTGCTGCGTGGCAGGCGGGGGTTGCCGATCTGACCCGTGCACCGCAAGTGTTGAAATACTACGGCGTCGCGGCACAGCACTTACTCGACATTGCGCGCGAGTTGGAAGTCTCTGCGCGCAAGACGGGCCTTGTGGACGAACTTGCTGAAGACGTGCGTAAGAATCGCAGTTTCCGAGCCGAGACCGGGACCTGGCGCTGGCGCCAGATTGCCCCTGTGACCAATCGCTGGAACCATTTTGTTGACCTTGCCGGGCACTATCCATGCAATCCGGGCGGCGTTGGCATCGACACGCTGCAAGGGACCCGGCAAGTCATTTTCGCGAGCCCTGAGACGGCCACGCCGATGGCAGCGCTAACGGAAACCTCGGCTGACTACGAAAAGCCCTATCTTATGGATTGGCTGCAAGGCCTTCAGGCAACGGTCCGCACCAACGCTGACTATCTGGCCGGCGTCTCAGGCAATGTCGAGGCCAATGCGCGCTTAGGCGACATCCTGACTGCGCTGCGTGCGCACGCATAGCGGGGAGCCGATGGTGATGTATAGGATTAGGTTGTCAGAGACCGAATTTGGAGAACAAAGCGTCGGTCTCGTCGTTACGGGGCCGAACCTGGTCAATGGCGTAGTACGGGCATGCTTTAAGCGCTGGGGTTACCCCCGTCCTTATCTGCACTTGCACGGCTGGGATGTCGCTGATAACTGGATTGAACTGCAGGGCCATATCACTGGCCAAGATCAGCTCACCTTGCCGCTGCCGTCAGCGCTGGCCAGACATTTCGACGAGAATAGTAACTACCTCGTTAAGCTCGATCCGCTGGGCGGCGGATCTGTCCAACAGGGTGTGCGCTGGTCCATGTCCAGCGCTGCGCGTGCTCCCGTTAACAAGCCACCAGCCGCTATTGCGCCTGCAGCAGTGGAACGTGACCCCGGCATTTCGGAAGCACGTGCCGATATAGCGTGGCAGACTGCGCAGGCACTTGATTCACGCGAGGCCTATTCGGCCTTTCTCGCTGCACATCCGTCCAGTAGACATGCTGATGAAGCCCGCTCTGCGCTTGCACGGCTGGCGCCCGCAGCGCGCTCGGTCGACTCGGAGGAGTTAGCTTGGCGCGCTGCATGCGGTGCCGATAGCAAAGCAAGTTGGACTGCCTTCATGATCGCTCATTCCGACGGTGCTTACGCAGAACGTGCGAAAGCTAAATTGGCAGCGTTTATGCCCCCACGTCTGGTCGTGCGGACCCGCTGGTCTGTGATCGGTGCAGCGGCGCCGTATGGCATCGACACCTGTGCGTTTCTGTTGACGCCTGCAGGTCAAGTGCGTGGCGATGCAGACTTCATCTCAAGCTGGGCAACCGATCCCGACACCAACGCAATATTGCGGCATTCGCCCTGTGGTTCGGTGCGAAACAGTGGCATTAACAAGGACAGCGAGCGGCACGCTAACGAAAGTCTGGAGATTGATCTTGACCAAGTGCCGTCGGAGATCGACAAGATCGCCGTCACGGTGAGCATGAACGTCGACGCTGCACGGCAGCACTGTCTACCAGCGGTCGATTCTACAACCGAGCTGATCGATACCGCGCGCGGCGAGGTTCTGGTCGCTTGGCAATCGGGGCACGGCGCTGTCGGTAGCCGTGGACGGGTGATGCTGATGTTGCAGCGGCATGGCTCGGACTGGAAATTGCACCGCTCGTCCGAAACATTCGAGGACGGTATTTATGGGTTGTGCAAGCGCTTCGGCGTTGATGTTGCTTGATCACTGTGCTGTGCGGTAGGCGATCTGAGCAGACCACAATGGACATGATTGAGCTGATCTAGCATGGCATCGAAGTCCATGACGATGTTAATGTCAAAACATGAATAGTGACCATTAGCTGCGTGTAAGGCGTTGAACTGCTTGGCGCGAACTCTCATCGCCTCGTGCATCAATGAACGAACCTCAAAGCGCGAATGTTCGCATCGGGTCGAAAGCGGGCTGCACTCAACAAGCGGGACCAACTACAAAGTTCGCTAGTTGGATTTCGTCGGATATCCTCCAGCGAACCCATGCAGTGTAACGTAGGGTGCAGAGCTAATCCTTTGATTCGTAAGAGCCAAAACGGCCTGCAAAGCAGCCTATACAGGTTTGAGGCAGGCGCCGATGCCGACTGGCGGCGACGACTGAGCAGGCCGGTTAGGCGAGGCACAGTGTACCTTGGCTGGCGACGCCTGCGAACTGGTGCGCCAACAGCTCGCGGCGAACCGGAACGTCAGCAGCGAGACCAAGGCGGTACTTGCCCGGGATGCGTCGCAGAGAGTCAGGAATCAGCCGGCGCTGCGCGGCTCGCGTACGAGGGCTCAATTAGTGGCGGAGGAGTAATAGTTTCTAGGCAAAAATGGAAGACGAAGTTAAGATCATTAAAGAAAACTTTAGAAACGGCACGGTGCTGCGAGCGTATCCAGCACACAGAAAGGCACGATGGAAATTCAACGGGACGTAGGCAGAACGGATGTGGCGTGGTTTGTCGGCGCCAGTTTTGGCGGCTCGTCCGATCAGACACAGCGTTTTCTGGATGAAGGTATCTGGGAGCTCAGGAACCCGACGCCGCACGAAATCTCCCTGGTACGCTCGATGAAACCGGGCGACCGCATCGCCATTAAGTCGAGCTATGTCCGCAAGCGCCGGCGCGATCTGCCATTCGACAACCGTGGAATTCATGTTTCCGTGCTTGCTATCAAAGCAGTGGGAACGATCGTGTCGAATCCGCAGAACGGCGAACGCGTTATTGTCGAGTGGCGGCCGGAGCGGTTGGTGCGCGAGTGGTACTTCTACACCTATCGAGCGACGATCTGGCGAGTGGTGCCGGATGACTGGAGGAACCAGGATCTAATCGCCTTCGCCTTTGATGGGGCGCCGCAGGATATCGACCGTTTTCGTAATGCACCGTACTGGCGGGAACGCTTCGGCACTGTCGAGGCGAAGGACCAGCGTTTCGCCTGGACTAGCTTTTATGAGGCGATAGCCGATGCGTTGCTCGAATATCGGGGCAACCGGCCCGCGCTGCTCGCGGCCATTCGCCAGATGGCCGAGCGGGTTAGCGGGCTCGGTTACCTGGAGGAGGACCAGTATGCGGACGGCGCAACCGGGGCTTTGCGGGATATCTGTCCTTTTACCGTCATGGGCATGTTTAACAGAGGCGTCACCGACGCAAACCGCAAAGCCATCGCGCGCGAGCTCGCGAAGTTCCTTCAGGTCGAGGAACCAGTGCCTGACACTTTCGAAGGCATTCCCTTGCTGAACAACCTGAAGTCTTGGTTCTTTCCGTACGATGCGAAGCGTACACCGGACCATATCGAGTCGCTTTGGGAGGTGTTCGCCGCGGCGCTGGTGTACGCCGACGCCGATAACGAGGACGGCCGATTTATGTTTGCCAAGGCATTCGACAACGCCAATGGCCGGCCCTCGGTCGGATGGAACCTGACCATGGGTCTTTACTGGGCGAGGCCGTGGTCTTTCATCAGCCTGGATTCCAACTCGAAGCTATATATTCAAGACAAACTCGGTATCCCTATCGGATTGCATGGACCGAATAAACGCTGTAACGCGGCCGACTACTTAGCGTTGATGGACGTTCTGGAACGCAACTTTCAGGAATCCTCTTATCCCGTGCACTCGTATCCAGAGCTTTCTGTTGATGCATGGAATTATGATCTGGTCCAGATCCTGAGCAACGACGGAGAGGCCGAGACGGATCCGGAATCGAGCGCTGTAACGGAAATCGTGGTGGCCAAGGCTTTTGAACCGTACAACGTTGACGACATTATCGAGCAGGGCTGCTTCCTCGGCCGGGATGAGATTGTGGCGCTGCTGAACCGCCTGCACGACAATAAAAATTTGGTGCTGCAAGGCCCGCCTGGAACCGGCAAGACTTGGCTCGCCAAGCGGCTTGCCTTCGCACTGATCGGGAAAAAAGACGAGAGCAAAGTTCGCCCAGTTCAGTTCCATCCCACGCTGTCTTACGAGGACTTCGTGCGCGGCTGGCGCCCGACGGCCGATGGCAAGCTGTCGATTGCGAACGGCACGTTCATGGAAGTGGTCGAAACTGCCAAGTTGCACCCGGCCGAAAAATTTGTCGTCGTGGTCGAGGAAATCAACCGCGGCAACCCTGCGCAGATTTTCGGTGAACTGTTGACGCTGTTGGAGAAGGGAAAGCGTACGCCAAGCGAAGCCCTCGAGCTGTGTTATCCGGACAGGGATGGTAAACGACGCCCGGTGTACGTACCTGAAAACGTCTACGTCGTCGGGACTATGAACGTCGCTGATCGCTCGCTGGCCTTGGTCGACCTGGCGCTGCGCCGCCGATTCGCATTTGTCGGGCTCGAGCCGCGGCTGGGGCAAGCGTGGCGTGACTGGGTAGTCGGGAAATGCAACATGGCGCAGCCGCTCGCCGAGGAAATCGAGCGGCGATTCATGAAACTGAACGAAGAAATCGAAGCGGATCACAACCTGGGCAAGCAATTCCGGATCGGCCACAGTTACGTGACTCCGGTTTCGCGATTGGAGGAGGGCGGCACGCGCAAGTGGTTCCAGCAGGTGGTCGAGACCGAAATTGGTCCGCTGCTCGACGAATACTGGTTTGATACGCCGGGCCGAGCGCAGAAGGCGTGTGAGCAGTTGCTGAAAGGATGGTAAGCGAAGACCGCGACAGTCTGCCCAATGCGCCAGACGGCACGCCGGCGGACGGCTACCGGATCGGACGAGTGCCGGTTCGAAACCTGTGGCTGCTTATGTTCTATGCTTCGGACCTCTTCAAGGTACGGGGCGCGGGGCCGGGCGGCATCGACGAGGCTCCGGACGACTTGCCGCACCTCGTGGCCGAGATCCTCGCGCATTCGGTGGAACAGAGGATTCGCCGCCATCTCACCCAAGGATACCAGCCGCGTCATGCCGTGCTGAACCGTGTTCGTGGACGAATCGATGTCCTTAAAACCGTCCGGCAACGGTTGCTGGAACGCGGAATGGTCGCCTGCCGTTTTGAGGAACTGACGGTGAACACGCCACGAAACCGACTCGTGCACACGGCACTCGAGTCAGTCTCGCGACTTGTGAAGGACCGGGACCTGCGATGCCGTTGTCGCGGCTTGGCCGGCACGATGCGGGCGATGGGTGTTTCCGTCGAACCGCCGACGCGCACACAAATCGCGGCCGAGCGTTTTGGGCGCAACGACGCCCAGGACAGGGTGATGGTCGAATCGGCCAAGCTCGCGCTCGAATTGGCGCTCCCGACCGAGGACGGCACCAGAGAGTTGCCGCAGCCGGATAGAGAAGGCACGTGGGTGCGCAACTTGTTCGAGAAGGCCGTGCGTGGATTCTATGAGGTAGTACTGAAGCCGGAAGGCTGGAGAGTCAGCAAGCGGCGCTGGTTCTGGCAGGCGACGCCGAAGACGAACGGGCTGGAAGCCATCCTTCCGAACATGGAATCTGATGTGGTCCTCGAGCACGCCGGAGCCGGGCGGCGTATCGTCATTGATACCAAGTTCACATCTATCGTCATTCCTGGCTGGCATCGCGAATGGACGCTCGATAGCGGCTACATTTACCAGATGTACGCATACCTTCAGTCCCAGGTCGGACTTGGCGATCCTCTGGCGGACAGTGCTTCGGGTATTCTGCTACACCCTGCGGTTGGGACGATGGTTGACGAGGAGGTCGAGATCCAGGGCCATTCGATACGTTTCGCGACCGTCGACCTAATGGCGTCGCCATCTGCAATTCGTTCGCAGTTACTGCGGTTGTGTGTGCTGCCGGATAACTGCAATGCCCAGTAAGAGCAACCGCTGAACCTTCGCGATACCATGAGCGGAGGGCTCAACGGCGGGGATCGTGGTCGGGTAGGGGTAAAACTGACGTAGTGCCCGCTGTTGCCGGGTCAAGGATCGATGACCTCGGCATGGTATCGTGAATGGTACTGAGCCAGGAGCGCTACTAAAATGCCAAGCAATTCATGGCCTTAGCTCAGCCATTGATCATCGAATGGGAGTGAGTTTTCCGTTGGAAATACTTCTCCGAACCTTGTGAGCCAGACATAAGGCCCTGTTTTTACAGGGCTTTTTTTTCTTGATGGGAATAGGCTGTTGGCGCCAGTCACGCATCCTGACGAAGACCCGGGCGGGATGCTGTCGAGCCCATCGCGGTTAGCATCGTCGGCGCGATCCAGCACTTGGCGGCATGAAACTTTGCTATGATGCGGACAGGGCGCTTGGCAGGCGTCGGGGCTTCATGATAGTTCAGTCAACATTGCATAATGCAAGAGATATATAAGAAGGCGCTGCTGGCATTTATCCTACTCGTGGCCGCGAATGCGCTGATGGTGTCTTTTTTTACTTATCAGAGCTATCGCTCCCTTTCCCTGTTGCCTTTGGCTGGAAGCGGGGTTCGCCTGGAGGCGGTCGGTTGGACGGATAGCGGGATGGGCGGCACCTCGATCGTCCGCATCTACGATGACCAGCCGGATAAACTGCGTTTCGACATGAAACTGACGAAAGCGGTGGCATTCCCTTCAGCTATTGCCGACCTGATGCTCATCGACGCGAAAGGACAGCAGGTGCTGGAGGACTGGTCGAAGTACACCAGCATCACCTTCCTGGCCAAATGCTCCCCCTCGAATTCGATGGTATTTTCCCTGACCACCTTCGACGAGAAGATCTCGAAGAAGGGCGACTTCCAAACCTACCGAGTTCCGGCCACCTATTTTTCCTGCAATAAGAACGGGGTGCCCGTTTCCCTGGACCTTACCCGGCTCGCCCTGCCTGACTGGTGGCTCAAGAAGATGAAGCTGGACTTGTCGAGCCAGGGTTATGCCCTCGACAAGGTGGCAAAGGTTTCCTTCGGCGCCAATTTGAATAGTCCCCCGGACGTCGATTCCCAAGTGGAAATCAGCGAACTCGTGCTGCATGGTCGCGACTATCACTCTTTCGCATGGCTGGCCGTGGCGCTGTTGGCCAGTTGGGCCGTATTTGCGGTCTGGTTTTTCCGGGCCCATTCGCGCGCGCTGGTTGCCAGCGTGGCGACCAGCCTGAGAAAAGATGTTCCCTTGTCTGCGTACCGTCAACTAACCCTGGAACCGTATAAGGATAAGGAAAAGGCGGCGCTTCTGAAATATATTGCCACCAATTACACCGATACCAACCTAGTCTTGGAGTCGGTGGTTACCGCGACCGGGATCAACCGAACCAAAGTCAATGATCTATTGAAATCAGAACTGGGCATGACTTTCACCGGCTACCTGAATAAATTGCGGCTGACGGAAGCGGCGCGCTTACTGTCCGAACACAGCAGCGCCGCGATCCTGGAGATTGCGTATTCTGTCGGTTATGCCAATGTTTCCTACTTCAATAAGTTGTTCAAGGAAGAATACGGCTGCACCCCGAAAGTGTTTCGATCGATTTCGGCGCAACAATCGGCGCCCGTCGAGGATTTCGCGGTGAAGTCAGCGGCGGACTTGTAGCGGTCGAGTAATTCCGGCCACGACCAAAGGCGGCACGTCCTTGTACGCTTGCTTTGCAAATCGCCGGTTCTTCAGCGCGCCGCCTGGCTTCATAAAATCCGGAGCGACAGGAAAGGCCTTCTTGTGCACGTCGTCGATGGGGCGGATGGGTCACTCGAGCTCGCGGGCAAAGAAGGCCGACGCCTCTTTTAATCTTCCCACATCGCTACGAAGCTGACAGTTTTCCTGCTCCAGTCGGCGGATGCGTTGCTGCTCGGGCGTGAGTGGCTTGCCGACTCCGGGCTTCCCACTTTGCTCGGCCTCGTACTGCGTCAACCAACGGCGGATCGCCGTCACACCGATATCCATCGTCTGGCTGACGTGCGAGATATTCAGTCCGCCCTGACCCTCTTCCACTCCTGACAGGACCGATCGCAATTTCTACAGTTTTATAGAGGTTTCGCTTGTATCGTTAGATTCTCTTGGCCCCTCTACCTATGCTCGGGCTGTCGGTCGACGTCCGTCGTCGAGAAAACGCACTGAAAAATGCACTGAATCGTAATTCAAGTCAGATAAGCGCAATCCGCAGCCTCTATTGCACCTGGAGCCAGACAATCCGCTGGACTTAATGATTTGAAACTTTTGCATGTTTTTGCGTCATGGATTTGTACGATGTTCCCCACATTTTTGCGAGTGATTTAGAAATGAAAACAAAGCACATAACACACAAGCCGCTGTTCTCGAGTTCGGCAATGATGGCGGCCGCTACGGCGTTGAGCGTATTCATTGGCGCGACAGGCAATTGCTGGGCTCAAAAGGCGGAAGGCCTGGCCAGCACCCCGCAAATGGGCTGGAACAGCTGGAACAAATTTGCCTGCGAAATCGACGAGCGTCTGATCCGCGAGACGGCCGACGCCATGGTCAAGTCGGGCTTGAAGGACGCTGGCTTCCAGTACGTGAACATCGACGATTGCTGGCAAGGCCAGCGCGACGCCGACGGCACCATCCAGCCCGACCCCAAGCGCTTCCCATCCGGCATCAAGGCGCTGGCGGACTATGTGCATGGCAAGGGACTCAAGCTGGGCATCTATTCGGACGCCGGCGCGACCACCTGCGGCGGCCGTCCCGGCAGCCGTGGCCACGAATACCAGGATGCGCGGACCTATGCCAGCTGGGGCATCGATTACGTCAAGTACGACTGGTGCAACACCCCGGGCATGAACGCTGAACCGGCCTACACCACGATGCGCGACGCGATCGCCAAGTCGGGCCGTCCGATGGTGTTCAGCATATGCGAATGGGGCATGAGCAAGCCGTGGGAGTGGGCCGGCCAAGTCGGCCATTCGTGGCGCACCACGCCGGATATCTATAATTGCTTCGACTGTGAGTTCAGTCCCGGTTTCTCGACAGGTCTGGGCGTGCTGCGCATCCTCGACAAGCAGAAAGACCTGCGCAAGTTCGCAGGGCCCGGCCACTGGAATGATATGGACATGCTCGAAGTGGGGAACGGCATGAGCGAGGATGAAGACCGCGCCCATCTGTCGATCTGGGCCATGATGGCCTCGCCCCTCATCCTGGGCAACGATCTGCGTTCGATGTCCGAGTCGACCCGCCGCATCCTGACCAACCCCGGCGTGATCGCGGTGAACCAGGACAAGCTGGGTGTGCAGGCGCTGCGCGTCCTGGCCGACGGGCCACTGGAGGTCTATGCCAAGCCGCTCGACGGCGGCCAGTGGGCACTGATGTTCCTGAACCGCTCCAACCAGGCTGCCGACGTTCACCACGACTGGAAGAAGCAAGTCCTGATCGATGACCTGAGCAACCGGTCGGTCGATTTCAAGCAGACCGTCTACCGCTGGTCCGACCTGTGGAGCAAGAAGACGGGCGACACCAGCGCCAAACTGGAAGCGCGGCTGGCGCCGCACAGCGTGCTGATGCTGCTCCTGACCGGCCCTGCGAAACCATAGGGCGCGCCGGCCGCGCGGCGCGCAGGGAGTCCTTATCCGACGATTCCCTTGCGTAGCGTGGAAGTCCTTCTCTTCCGCGCCAATGAACGCTGTCGCGGCTCGCGATAATGTTGAACAGATTGGTCGGAAGGGATTTCCCACGGTGAACTGGTGCGGACGATTACATCAAAATTCCGTACCGCTTGGACGTCATCACCGCGAAGAGTGAAAAATCCAATAAGTGCACTCTTTCGTTGACCCGGCGCGTCATTCCGCCGGGATTCGTTCCGGCCATGGCGGCTTTGCTGCATTCTAAATAATTACTGTCTGAATACGTCTGCATGAACATCATCAAACACAGTCTCGTCGTTCTCGGCATGATCGCGGCACCGGCTTTTGCCGCCAGCCAGGTCAGTATCAGCATCGACGCCGGCAAACCCGGCCCGGTTATCAACAAATACGTGTACGGCCAGTTCGCCGAACACCTCGGCACCGGCGTCTACGGAGGCCTATGGGTCGGTGCGAAGTCGAACATCCCCAACACCAGGGGCTGGCGCAATGACGTCGTCGGTGCGCTCAAGGCGTTGCATGTGCCGCTGGTGCGCTGGCCGGGCGGCTGCTTCGCCGATACCTACCATTGGCGCGACGGCATAGGCCCGCAGGACCAGCGCCCGCACAACGTCAACGGGGACAGCGTAGACGAGATCAACGCCGTCGGCACCCACGAATTCTTCGACCTGATCGAGATGCTGGGCGCCGATGCCTACGTCAACGGCAACGTCGGTACCGGCAGCGTGCAGGAGATGGCCGATTGGGTCGAGTACATGACATCGGACGGCGGCTCGCCCCTGGCCAGGCTGCGCGCCCGGAACGGGCACGAAAAGCCGTTCAAAGTCGCCTACTTCGGTATCGGCAATGAGTTGTGGGGCTGCGGCGGCAACTTGAAGCCCGACTACTACGCGAACCTGTACAGTAATTACGAGAACNTTCAAAGTCGCCTACTTCGGTATCGGCAATGAGTTGTGGGGCTGCGGCGGCAACTTGAAGCCCGACTACTACGCGAACCTGTACAGTAATTACGAGAACTTCCTGAGGGCGCCCAAGCACAACAAGCCGAAAATAATCGCCAGCGGCGGCGACTCCACGTGGACCGACGTCCTGAGCAGGGAACTGAAGGGCCGCACGACCGGCATCAGCATCCACCAGTACACCATCGCGGGCGCGACTTGGGAGACCAAGGGGGCGGCCCTCGGCTTCAAGGAAGGCGAGTGGATCTCGACCCTCGCCAATACCTTGAAAATGGATCGGATAATCAAAGATCACCTGGCCGTACTGGACAAGAACGATCCCGAGAAGAAGATCGGGCTGATGGTCGACGAGTGGGGCACCTGGTATGCCGATGCGGATGCCAGTAGTAGCGCCCTGTACCAGCAGAACTCCCTGCGCGACGCGCTCGTGGCGGCCCTCAACTTCCACATCTTCCATGATCACGCGGAGCGGATCCCCATGACCACCATCGCCCAGATGGTCAACGTCCTGCAGGCGATGATCCTGACCGAGAAGGAGAAGATGGTCCTGACCCCGACCTACTACGTGTTCCAGATGTATGTGCCGTTCCAGGATGCCAGGTCGCTGCCACTGGCAATCAAGGGCAACACCAGCTACACCCTGGGCGCAACGACCATTCCGGGCGTGAGTGCTTCGGCGGCACGCGCCAGGGACGGCAAGGTATACCTGGCTTTGGTCAACACCGATCCGCACCAGGCGGTCGAAGTCGCCGTCGACGTTGCCGGCGCGAAGGTCAATGCTGCGGCCGGCAAGGTGCTGACCTCGGCCGCCATGGATGCGCACAATACGTTCCAGAATCCGCTGGCCATCAAGCCGGCGGCGTTCAGCGCGCGTGCCGCAGGCGGCAAGCTGTCGGTCAAGGTGCCTGCCAAGGCCGTGATGGTGGTCGCTCTGGAGGAGTAAGCGCCTCCCGCGCAAGCGCTTCGTGAGAACGAATATACCGTCGCGGGCATATACGCCGACGAGCAGAGAGCGGGAACAAGGAGATCTATGCACGCTATATTTTCAGCGCGCTGGGCCAGCAGGCGATCGGCTTCGATCCCTTCGGTTTCGATTACGCCGGTTATGCGAATTACCCGCTGGGCGCGAAGAATTGGGGACCTACGATCTGAAAGATCGCGGCATGATTTTGAACCGCGTCGAAGAAGGGCGTTTCGAGAATGGCAAATGGATCATGCTGCGCGTGTGGAACGGCGACCAGGCCGTTGATGGATTGAATTTCACCGACAGGGCGCAGGTGCTGAAAGTGAAGCTCGGCACCTACGTTAAATAATCCGGGCGCCTCCGGCCGGTGCGGTTTAGCCGCGGGCGCTTCACCTGCGCCGGTTAAAAGAGCCCCGTTACCAGCTTAAGCGCAATACAGATCGCGCTTAAGCTGGTAACTGTTCACGATCGTAGTTTGCCACCACCAGTCGCCTTGGCGATCAGGAAATCATAGGTGGGACGATTGGCCGCTTACGTATGAAGGCCTTCCTGATGGTGCTGTAGGCGCCAGTATTGGTGTCGCGCAGGCCCCGAGAACGGTCTGGATATCGAGTCACTCAAGGCAGTGGCAGATGCTGTTCTTTACGCATCAAAAGATAGTGGACGTGGTAGGGTCTCGTTTGCGCCACGAGGCCTGGTGGAGACCGGAACGGGCGAAGAAACGCTTCGAACTCGACTGTCGTAGTCATGCCAGGGTCTGTAAATGGGTCAGGCTGTTTGCCATGTCGCTGAACTCGGATGGGATTGTGCCTGCCTGAAAATCGAAAGATACAACGCCGCTCAGGAACCGGTTACCGCAGGGTTTGTGTGTGGCGGGCATCTACCGAACTCGTCTTGCATGCAGCGTTTGCGGGCCTTCGGCATATCCCATTTACGGTACCATGTACGTAATGGTCCGAAGCGGGGCGGCGAACACGGTCGGGAACTCCAATCTCCGAATGCCTGTTATTGCCAGTTGCGGATCAATGAATTTTGCGTGGTATCGCGGATGGTACCGAGCCGAAAATGCCGTAAAAACGCTAGTCACTTCATAGGCTTAGCTCAGCCATTGACCATCGAATGGGAGTGAGTTTCCTTTTCGGCACTGTTTTTGTTTAGGACTGTAGAGCTCGCTTCGGCGAGCTCTTTTTTATTGCAATTCGGCGGTGGCAGTTTGCCCGCCTGCCCGAGGAACGGCGTGCCACCGCCGGCCGGCCGACGCCGCGTGGAATCGGCGCATCGAACCAATCAACTGTCGAGAAACCGCAGCAGGTGCCGGTTGAATGCCGTTTCCGCTTCAATGTTGGACAAATGCGATGCCGGAAGCTCGACATAGGAAGCGCCGCTGATGTGCTCGTGCATCATGCGGCCATGCTCGACAGTGGTAACCGGATCCTGGGCGCCGGCCATCAACAACGTCGGTACCGTGATGGCAGCAATCTCCGAGCGCAGGTCCGCTTCCGCCAACGCGAGACAGCACGCCGCGTATCCACGTCGCTCGCAGGTCCGCAGGCCCTCGATCAGGCGTGCGACGGTCGCGGGGGCGCGTGCGATGAAGTCCGGCGTAAACCATCGTCCAGCCGCTCCTGCTGCGACGGATGCCATCCCTTCGACCAGCACCAGTTCGGCACGCTCCGTCCAGGCACCGGCCGAGCCGATGCGCGCCGCGCTGTTGGCGACGACGAGCCGACGCAACCGGTGCTCCGCGTGGATCGCCAGCCACAGCCCCGTCAGCCCACCCATCGAGATGCCGCAGAAATCGACGGTCTCGATGTCGAGGGCATCGAGCAGGTCCAGCACGTCCCCGCCGAGCTGCGCGAGCGTATAACCCTCGCCGCGCCGGCCCGGCTCGTCCACGCCGAACAGGCCGCTCATCCCGTGCCCGCGGCTGTCGTAGCGCAGTACGCGGAAACGTCCCGACAGGGCCTCGGCCTGCGCCTCCCATGACGACAGGCGTGTGCCGAGAGAGTTCGAGAACATCACGACCGGTGCGCCTGCCGGACCGTCGAGCGCATAGGCCAGCTGGCGCGGGCCCGGGTTCAGTAGTCGCATCGGCCGCTCCCCTCACGCCTCGAAGTGCGCGCGCAGTATCCGGTCGGCCGGCAGGCCGTCGCGCGCGGCCAGCAGGTCGAAGTCGAAGTCGATCTCATAGCAGGGCGCGGCGACTTCGCGCGCGCGCAGCGACGCCGGATCGTCGATCCTGCGCATCGGCGGCACCAGGCCTTCGCGGGTGGCGAAGGCGAAATCGTCCCACAGGTAAGGGTCGCCGTCGATGTTGATCTGCGTGGTCAGCTTGCGGTGGCCGGGCGCGGTGACGAAGAAGTGGATGTGCGCCGGGCGCGTGCCGTGGCGGCCCAGCAGTTTCAGCAGCTTGTCGGTGGAGCCGCCCGGCGGCACGCTGTAGCCGACGGGGACCTTGCTGCGGAACCGGTAGCGCCCGTCGGCGTCCGTGCGGATCGTGCGGCGCAGGTTGTACGGGCTCTGGCTCGGGTCGAAGAACGAATACCCGCCCAGGTGGTTCGCGTGCCATACCTCGACCAGGGCGCCCGGCACCGGTGTGCCGTCCGCGCCGCGGACCTGGCCCTGCATGAACAGGACCTCGCCGGGTTGCTCGTCCTGGTCGAGGCGCGCGCTGCCCAGCGATTCGGGGGCGCCGGCGACGTACAGCGGACCTTCGATCGTGCGCGGCGTGCCGCCGCCGGCGCCGGCGCGCGCTTCCGCCTCGTCCATGCGCAGGTCGAGGAAGTGTTCGAAACCCAGGCCCGCGGCGATCAGGCCCCATTCGCCGTTGCGGCCCGCTTCGGTCAGGTAACCGACGGCGCTCCAGAATTCGTCGGGTTGGACGTCCATCTCCTCGATCGTGACGAACAGGTCGCGTACGATGCGGTTCACCACCGCCTGTACGCGGGGATTGCCGCTCGCGGTTTCCGTGCTCTCGATCTTGTCCAGCAGTGCGGCCATGGCTTGCTTGTTCATGTCTGTCTCCTTGTTGTCGTGAATGGTTCAGCGGTCGTCGTCATGGATCGACGAAGGGTGGCGGCACAAGGCCTCCACCTCGATGTCCATGTAGGGAAAAAGGGGGAGGGCGGTCAGCAGTGCGTGCAGCTCATCCGCGTCGGCCACGTCGAAGATGCTGACGTTGGCGTAGCGTCCCGCCACGCGCCACAGGTGGCGCCAGGTGCCGTCGCGCTGCAGTTGCTGCGCGACGGCGCGTTCGGTCGATTTCAGTTCGTCCGCCTGTGCCCGCGGCATGTCTTGCGGGAGGCGGACCGTCATGGCTACCTTGAACAGCATGGTGTCTCCTCGATGGTCAGGTGCGCCGGCGCAGCCGGGCGATCTTGTCGTCGTCGAGTTCGATGCCGAGCCCGGGGCCGGCCGGCAGGCGCAGCGCGAAGTCGGCGTATTCCAGCGGCGTGGCGAGGATTTCCTCGGTCAGCAGCAGCGGACCGAACAGTTCCGTGCCCCACGCCAGCGACGGGAACGTGGCAAAGAGCTGCGCGGACGCGATCGTGCCGATGGCGCCTTCCAGCATGGTGCCGCCGTACAGGGCGACGTCGGCCGCCTGCGCGATGGCCGCCACGTGCTGCGCGCCAGTCAGGCCGCCCGATTGCGTGATCTTGACGGCGAAGACGTCGGCCGCGCGCCCCGCCGCCAGGCGGAACGCATCGAGCGGGCCATGCAGCGCCTCGTCCGCCATCAGCGGCACGAGATTCATGGCGCGCAGCCGGCGCATGCCGTCATGGTTGGCGGCGGCGATGGGCTGCTCGACCAGGTCGGCGCCCGCGTCGTGCAGCAGGCGCATGCCCAGCACGGCGTCCGTCTCGCTCCACGCCTGGTTCACGTCCACGCGCACGCTGGCACGGTCGCCGAGGGCGCGCTTGATGGCGGCCACGTGGGCGGCGTCGGCGCGCACGGGGCGTTTGCCGATCTTCAGCTTGAACACGTTGTGGCGGCGCAGGTCGAGCATCCGTTCGGCCTCGTCGATGTCACGCGCGGTATCGCCGCTCGCCAGTGTCCAGGCGATGGGCAGGCTGTCGCGCACGCGGCCGCCGAACAGCGCCGACAAGGGCACGCCGAGGCGGCGCGCCTGGGCGTCGAACAGCGCCGTCTCGAGCGCGCACAGCGCGAAGCGATTGCCCTGCAGGCGGCTGCGCAGGTCGTTCATGCGCGCCGCGGGATTGGCCGCGTCGGCGCCGGCGAGGATCGGCACCATGTACGTCTCGATGTTGGCACGCATGCTCTCCGGGCTTTCCTCGCCGTAGGCCAGGCCGCCGATCGTGCTCGCTTCGCCCCAGCCGACGATGCCGTCGCCGCAGCGTATGCGCACGAGCACCATGTTTTGCTGCCGCATGGTGGCCACGGACAGCTGGTGTGGCCGGATCGTCGGCACGTCGAGGATCAGCACCTCGACACGCTCGATCCTGCTTTCAGGGTAGGTCATGGCATCCTCACAGTGAACGGAACAGCGGGCTGCGCGCGGCTTGCCCGGCGTCGGCCGCGGACAGGAATTTTTCGGTGAAGATGTCCTTCTCGAACAACCGGCCCTGCATCAGGGCCGCGATGCTCGCCTCGATCATCGGCGGCGGTCCGCACAGGTAGGCGCGCCAGCCGCGGAAATCGTGTTCGAACCGGCGTACTGCGAGTTCGTGCACGAAGCCGCGCGCGCCGGTCCACGGCGAATCGGCAGGTTCGCTGGACAGCACGGGCAGGTATTCGAAGTTCGGATGGCGCGCGGCCAGCTGCTCGAACTCGGTCCGGTAGTACAGCTCGTCCAGTCTGCGCGCACCCTGGATCAGGCGGATCGGGCGGGTGTCGCCGGATTCGAGCAGGTCCAGCACCATCGAACGTGGGCTGGACAGCCCCGAGCCGCCGGCGATGAACAGCAGCGGACGCGGGTCGCTCTTGCGCACGAAAAACCGCCCCAGCGGGCCGGACAGCATGACCTGTTCGCCGACCTGCAATTGGTCGTGCACATAAGGCGTCACTTTCCCGTCCGGCACGAGCCGGATGTTCAGTTCGATTTCACGCGACGACGGCGCGGACGCGATGGAAAATGCACGTGGCGCGGCGTCGCCGCCGAACCAGGCGTTCACGTATTGGCCCGGCTGGAAGGGCAGGGCATCCCCATGCTCGATGTCGAGGAACACCCCCTTGATGGTCGGGGTCAGCGTTTCGATGCGGGACACGCGCGCCTGGTAGTCCATCAGCGGCAGGCATTGCGCGTCCGGGTCCGGGTCGATGTCGGCTTCGATGGTGATGTCGGACTGCACGGTGGCACAGCAGGCAAGGCATTTGCCCTCGTCGCGCTCGAAGTCCATCAGGGCGAACGGCGAGGCCTCGCCGTGATCCAGTTCGCCGCCGGACGCCTGGACCTTGCACGTCCCGCACAGGCCGTGCCCGCAGGCGTGGGGCAGCCACACGCCCGCGCGCAGGCAGGCGTCGAGGATGGTCTGGCCCTCGGCCACGTCGACCGTCTGGCCCAGGGGCTCGATCGTCAGTTGGTAGCACATGGCGTTTCCTCCATCAATTGCCGCTGCCGCCGATGCCGGCGAGCTGGGGCGTTTGCAGGCGCAGTACGGTCTTGTGTCCGATGCCGTTGGCGGCGAGGCTGCCATCCGGATCGGGGACGAACGGTTCGCCGGCGCGCAGCCAGGCAGCCGCGCTCCAGTCGATGGCGGCGCCTTCGGGATGCGCGGCCAGCAGCGGCGCCAGTACGTCGCCCACCAGTGTCCGGAACGGCATATCCGGCGGCAGCGGCAGGGTGAACGGGCTGCAGAACAGCATGTGGCGATCCCAGCCGAAATACACGAGCTGGTTGCCATGGAAGTTCTCCACGCGGTCGCGAACGTCGCCCTCGTAGTTGGGTGCTAATGCGATGACAGGCATGTCGGTCTCCTCGCGTGCCGCTCAGGCGGCGTCATGGTTGTTGGTCCAGCGCTCCCAGTTGGCGCGGTCGGCGGAGTCGGCATAGTCGCCGCTGTCCTCGGGCTTCAGGTGGTACCAGTCGAGCACCTCGGGGAGCGTGGCGCCGCCACAGTTGCCCTGGAAGATCTGGTGCACGGGCAGCCAGGCTTGCACGTACTTCTCCGGCTCGCCCTTGAAGATGTCGCAGCAGCCGTCCGAGCAAAAGTGATACGTGTCGCCCTTGTGCTCGACCTGGCGGTAGCAGATCTGCGTCGGGTCGCCCGGCTCGGGGAAGGCCATCGGGATCTGGCAGATCTGGCACAGCATCGGCAGCCCCGGATTGGTCCAGCGCTTGCCGGCCTTGTGCTGCTCTTGCCAGTAGCGCAGGCGGGGCAGGTGGTATTGCTCGAACGTGTCGGGATACTGTTCCTTCAGCCATTGCAGTTCATGCTCTTCCGGCACCCAGGTGTGGATCGCGGCGGCATGGTTGAAGTTGTAGAAGATCGACCAGGCGATGTGCGACAGGTGGTCTTTCTCCTGCGCCGCCTGTTCGTGGTACTTGGGCATGCGCACGCCGTAGCGGGCCAGGTCGGCGAACAGCGCGCCGCCGTTCTGCTCGAAATAGATTTCCCACGCCTCCTTCCAGCTCATCACGCGCTTCGGCAGCATGTAGTCCATCATCATGGCCACCAGCGTGAGCAGGCGGTAGCCGCGCCAGAACCATTTGTCGACCCACTTCTGGATGATGGGCAGGTTGGCGGGGTCCTGCTCCAGCATGAACTTCACGACTTCGAGGCCGAGCGTCATGTGGCGCGATTCGTCGGACTGGGCGGAGAACCCGAAGGTCACGGTGGCCATGTCCCCGTTGAAGGCCGCGCCGGACATGAACGGCATGAACAGCAGGTTCGTCAGCACATATTCGAACGAGAACGAGATCGCGGTGATGAACTCGAAGGGCCCCGCCGTCATCGCGTCCTCGAAGTACGACTTCGGCACGGACAGGTACCACAGCCGGTCGTGCATGTGCGTCCAGTCGGCGAAGCCGTTGAAGAACTTGTTGTACTGGCTGATCGTGTGGACCTGGGTCTGGCAGTGCCGCAGTTCGTCCACGGATTGCATCTGGCAAGCGACACGGGCGCCCGCGCCGCGCAGGTTACGCCCGGCCATCGCGAAGCCGCGATGGGCCGCATATTCGAGCGGCGAGACCCCGGTCAGGAACAGTTTCAAGGCGTTGACGTAGCGGGCATCCGTCACGTTCAGCTGACCATTGTTCTGCTGGAAGGCGTCGATGATGGCGTACAGCTTGCGTTCTTTCTCGGACTGGAATTTCCAGTACGCGTCCATCGTCATCCGGAACGGATCTTCCCAGCCGTCCCAGTCGTGGATGACGATGCCCTCGAACCGGTCCTGGGGAAAGACCGCGTCCATCGACTGGTAGGTGGTTTCCCATCCGAGGTCGCGCGTCAGCAGGGCGTATTTCTCCTTGATGGACATCTTGGGCGCGGGCTTGCCCGTCGCCTGTCCCTGTGCGGGCTTGGTTGCAGTGTTCATTGCGTGTCTCCTTGTTGTGTTCAGCGCCAGGCGAGGACGAACTGGTCTTCGGTTTCTTCGATATTGCCGGCCAGTGAAATCAGGCCGAGCTGGAGTTCCTGCATGTCCCAGGTGCGCCCGATCAGGTCTTCGATCGTGGCGCGGTTGATCTCGAGACGCCCCGGCGCGTCGATCTTCACCATCGCGGGATAACGGTGGACGGTGGCGTGCGGGTTGTCCGCCTCGATCGCATCGATCACGGGACGGTTGTCGTCGGTGGACTGCAAGGCGATGAAGACGAGCTGGTTGCTCACGATGGCACTCCTTCGCGCGTCAGCCCGAGCGCGGCCAGGCGTTTTTCCAGCGGCGCGGCGACCGCCGCCAGCACGTCGCCGCCATCCGCGCCGAACAGCCGGCTCGCGACGGGGCCGAGCGCATCCTCGAAGCGGTCCAGCCATGCGAAGGCGAAGCGGCCGATCACGGCGGCGTTCGCCGCGCTTTCCTGGACGGCGGTCTTCACCACTGCATCGACCCAGCGGCCGGTTTCGGCATACCAGGCCTGCATGAAGTCGGTCGCCAGCGCAAACGCGGGACCATGGGTGATCGCCAGTTGCGCATCCAGCTTTTGGTAGAACAGCGGATACACGAGACCGTCGAGCACCAGGTTCTGCGCGACGAACAGCTCGAACCAGTCCTGGCGCACCAGCAGGTCCTCCACGGCGCGGCGGGCGGGCTGCCACGTGGCGTCGTGCAGCCACGCGTTACGGGCCGCTTCGACCGCCGGCTTGCCGCCGATGAGCAGGCCGATGCGGGTCAGGTACTGGGCCAGCGCCAGCCGGTCCATCGTCTGGAACATGGCCGCTTCCGTGATCGCGGAGCCGTAACCGTACGCGGTGACGGACGCGTTGTTCATATTGGCGGCCCATTCCACATGGCGCAGCACGACGACCGTCGCGGCGAGCAGTGCCTTCGTGTCCGCCGGCAGGCTCGCCAGCAATGCGCGCTGCTCGAGGAATTCCAGGTTCTTTTCCATCGACTCCTGCTGGCGCGCGCGGGTGTTCACCCAGGTGCCGTAGTAGAACTGGCGCGGATCCTTCAGCGCGTACCAGTCGGCCATGACGACGGCCGTGCGGCGCTTGTCGTACAGCTCGTATTGCGGCTGCCACAGCGGACGGTAGTGGAAACTCGTCTCCGGCTGCAGGTCGTACATCGCTTCCTGGTAGCGGGTGGCCGGCTTGTCCGCGCCCAGGCGGCGGGCGATGTTGGCGAACGTCTGCCGGATCGGCTTGACGCCATCGGTCCGTATGTCGATTTGCATGGTGTGTCTCCTGGTTGTTTTAGTCGTGGGGATGCGCGCCCGGCACGCTGTCGTGCCAATGGCGCCGCGCGCGGTCGAGCTGGTCGATCGGGAGGTGGGCCAGCACGATGGCGCGCTGTGCGCGGCGAAAGGCGTCGTACTGCGCGGGACGCATCGTCAGCTCCACGCACAGGTCCGGGTCGCCGATCGAAAATTCGAACTGGACCCAGTCGGCGTCACGCGAGGTCACGCGCACGAAGCGGCTGGGCGTGGCGGGTAATGGATTCATGTCTCCTCCTTTTTCTGTTGCTGCAACAGAGGTATAGCAATGGCTATGCCAGGAGGCCAAGTCGTTGATTTGAAGGGAGAAGCCATGCCGCCGCGAGGCGCCGGCGGCAGCGGCACTTCACCATTTCATGAAGTGCCGGAGGAGGGGTTCAGCAAATACGCAGTGCGGCGTGCGCGTATGGTTACTTGACGCCCTTGAGTTTGTCGAGCCGGTACGCGAGTTGCGGACGGGTGATGCCGAGCAGCCGCGCGGCCTGCGTGACATTGCCTTCGGCCTTGGCCATCGCCGTGTGGATCAGGCGCGCTTCGAACTGGTCCAGCTTGAAGCCCTCGTTGAGCAGTTGCTCGCACAGGGCGTCCGGGCCAGGACCGGCATCGCGCACGGGCGGCGTGTGCAGGCGGCCGGACGGAGCGATGGCTTTCATGCCGCCGGGCTCGGTGAGCGTCGGGAACAGCGTATGGACATCGATCATCCGGCCGTTGTCCGTGAGGATGACGCCACGCTCCATCATGTTTTCCAGTTCGCGGATATTGCCCGGCCACTGGTAATGCATCAGCGCCTGCATGGCCTTGTCCGACACGCCGAGGATGCGCTTCGCGTACAGCGTGTTGTACTTGCCGATAAAGTGTTCCGTCAGCAGGGCGATGTCTTCCGTCCGCTCGCGCAACGGTGGAATGGCGACGGGATAGACGTTCAGCCGATAGTACAGGTCGGCACGGAACTTCCCGTTCGTCACGGCCAGCTTCAGGTCTTCGTTGGTGGCGGCCACGATGCGCACGTCGATCCGGTGGCTGTGCGTGCCGCCGACGCGTTCCACTTCGCCTTCCTGGATGACACGCAGCAGCGAGGCCTGGGCGCGCGCGGACAGCTCGACCACTTCGTCGAGGAAGATCGTGCCGTGGTTGGCGCGTTCGAATTTGCCCGGCCGGCTGACGGTGGCGCCCGTGTAGGCGCCTTTCTCCACGCCGAACAGTTCAGCTTCGATCAGGTCCGGCGGAATGGAGGCGCAGTTGACGGCGACGAACGGCCGGTCCGCGCGCGGCGAGCTCGCGTGCAGGCCGCGCGCGAACACTTCCTTGCCTACGCCCGTCTCGCCCAGCAGCAGGACGTTGGCCTTGCTCGCGGCCGCACGGCGGATCAACTGGCTGGCCTCGCGGAACGCGCGCGAGCGGCCCACCGAATTGGCCAGCGTATCCTGGTCGCGCGCCCGTATCGTCTCCTGCAGCTCGCTCAACTGGCTTTGCAGCGAGAACAATTCCTCGGCCATGGAGTCGCGCAGCAGCAGCCGCTCCGTTTCGGCGTGGTCGTCCCATTCCTCCGCGGGCTTGCCGACGATTTCGCAATGCACGTCGCCGCAGCCGGCGCATGCCACTTCCTTGTAGATGATGGGACGTCCGATGAAGTAGGTCGTGTAGCCGCTGGCATAGCCCAGCTGGCTCCAGCATACCGGTTCGGCACTGACGTCGTGGTGCTGCAGGAAGACCTGCGCCTCGAACGAGTTGCGCCATTCGAACCGGCCGAAGAAGGTGCCCTTGGCGAGGTCGAAGTCCAGTTCCAGCGGCCGCACGTGCACGAGGCCGCGGATACTGTGCAATTGCGGCCCCACCATGAACGCCTGCTCGGCCGGCAAGTCCGGCCGCAACTTGCGGGCCAGTTCCGCGTCGCGCAAGCCGGTCTGGTAGCCGAAGCGCATCAAGAGGGCGCGGGCGCGCTGGATGCCGATGCTCCCCACCAGTTCGTCACGCAGGGCGCCCCACGCGGCGGCCTGGTTCAGCATGACGCGCTGCTCGGCGAGCCAGATGGTGCCCTGGTCAGGGTCAAAACGGATCTGCGCGAGCAGATCCTCGTTGGAAGGTAACTGCGGGTTCTCCACGACGACGTCTCCAGCGTGTTTATCGATGTTATCGGCAAATAGTGCCACAGATGCCGCGCGGGCGAACTTCACCATTTCATGAGGGCGGCTTCAGCAAATGATGAAGATCCGGCGCCCGGCGGCCCGTCGATGACCGGTGCGTCAGGGCCGACGCGAAGGCGCAGCATGGCCAGAAGGTGAGCATCTCGCGGGACGATCCGGGCTTCGCCGATACCCAGCGCGGCCTCGTGGTCGGCATGCAGCATCGTTTCCAGGCGCTGGCCGAAACCCGACGCCATCTGGCAGGATCCGCTCCGCATTTCCCGCTCATGATGCAGCCACGATTTCATAATCGTTCCATTGCATTTACGCGAAAGGACATCATGAACATCCAGAACCGCCTGCAACTCGCGGCCTGTGCCATCCTGCTGGCCGGCTGCACGGCGACGCCCGTTCCCGCGCACACCGGCGCCGTGAGGTTCACGCAAATCCGCAGCGCCGCCATCAAGGTCGAGTATGCCGGCACGACGTTCCTCGTCGATCCCATGCTGGCCCCGAAGGGCGCCTACCCCGGCTTTCCCGGCACCGTCAACAGCCAGCTGAGGAATCCGCTCGTCGACCTGCCCGTGCCGTTGAGCGAGGCGATCAGGGCGGATGCCGTCATCGTCACGCATGCCCAGCACTATGACCACTGGGACGACGAGGCCAGGCGCAGCCTGCCGAAGGATATCCCGATCTTCGTCCAGAGCGAGGAGGATGCCGACAGCATCCGCAAGGACGGCTTCAAGGACGTGCGTGTGCTGGCGGGGCCGGTCGACTTCCGCGGCACGATGTTGAACAGGACCGAGGGCCAGCACGGCAGCGACGCGATGGTCGCCGGACGCGGCAAGCGGCTCGGCAAGGTGTCGGGCGTCGTGTTCCAGCGGCCCGGCTACAAGACCGTGTACGTCGCGGGCGACACCACGTGGAACCGGTTCGTGGAGGAGGCCGTGGCGCGCTACCGGCCGGACGTCATGATCCTGAACGCCTGCTATGGGCGCCTCGTCGGCTACGACGGTTCCTTCATCATGGGCAAGGAAGACCTCTATCGCGCCTACCAGGCGCTGCCGGACGCGACGATCGTGGCCAGCCACATGGAGTCGCTGGCCCATTGCACGCAGACGCGCCAGGACCTGCGCGACTACATCGGTGCAACAGGCATGGCGCCCGGGCGCGTGCTGGTGCCGCGGGATGGCGAATCGTACCGGTTCTGACGCCTTCAGGCATGCTCGCTTGCCTGTCCGATATAGGCACCGAAATGCTGGCGGTACTGGCTCCCCGTCACGCCGAGATGCTTGACGAAGGCCATCCGCATGCTGGCCGGACTGCCGAAGCCGCAGCGGTGCGCGACGGTCTTCAGCGGGGCCGCGCTCGTCTCCAGCAGCACGCGGGCGGCGTCGACCCGGGCCCGTTCGACGAATTCCGCCGGCGTCACGCGGGTCTCGCGCACGAACACGCGGGCGAAGTTACGCTCGCTCATGGCCGCCACGCGGGCGAGCCGCTCCACGCTCAAGTCTTCGCAAAGGTGGCCGTGCACGTAGAGCTGGACCTCCTGTACGGCGGAGGTCTCGCCGGCATGCGGCGCGAGATAAGGACTGAACTGCGACTGGCCGCCGCTGCGCTGGGTGAACACGACCAGCCGCTTGGCGACGTTCAGCGACACGTCCGCGCCGCAGTCCTCATAGACGAGGTGCAGGGCCAGGTCGATCCCCGCGGTGACGCCGGCGGACGTGTAGACGTGGCCGTCGCGCACGAAAATCCGGTCGGGCTGCACGGTCACGAGCGGGAAGCGCGCCGCCAGGTTCTGCACGTCGTGCCAGTGGGTGGTGGCGCGCCGGCGGTCGAGCAGCCCGGCATGCGCGAGCAGGAAGGCGCCGTTGCAGATGGACGCGACGCGGGCGGCGCGTTCGCCCATGCGCCGCAGCCAGGCGGACAACTCGTCGTCGGGCGGCTGGCGCGCCACGCCGCGTCCACCCGGCACCAGGAGCAGGTCGGGTGCCTCGTCCACGTCGCGGTAACAGGCATGCGGCTGGAGCTGCATCCCATTCGTGCAGGCCAGCGCGCCCGGCTCGGTGCCGAGTACGGTCAGGCGGTACTGGCGGGGCGGCTCGAGATAGTTGTTGGCCTCCGCGAACACGTCCAGCGGGCCCGTCACGTCGAGCGCCTGGACACCGGGGAAGGCAAGGATGAAAACAGTCGGCATGGTCGGCTCCCGATCAGACAGCAGATTGTAGCCCGGCGGGCCCGGCCCATGGCGGCAGACCCGGTCCGGATACAATGCAGCCCTGTTATTGTATTTGACAAATACAAAAGACAATTTTATCCTGAGCGGCACAGCTTGGCCAAGCGCCCGCGCCACCATTGTCAACCATCAGGATCATCATGCCCATTCCAAACGCCATCCGGTTCCGCCGCACCTTTTTGCCAGTGGCGCTCGCCGCCGGCCTCACACTGGGCGGTACCGCCCGCGCCGACGAATGCGCGGACCTGGCGAAACTCGCCATCGACCACGTCGAGATCACGACGGCTGCCTGGCTGCGCGACGGCGTCTTTCACGAGGACACGGCGATCGGGCGCGCCGGCCGGATCTACCGGGACCTGCCGGCGTTCTGCCGTGTGCGCGGGATCGCGCGGCCGGTCAAGGGATCGGAGATCGAGTTCGAAGTCTGGCTGCCGGCCGCCGGCTGGACCAGGCGCCTGCACATGATCGGCAATGGCGCCTATACGTCCAATATCTCGTATGCGCAGATGGTGGAGCGCCTGCGCACCGGCGACGTGGCCGTCGCGACCAACACGGGCCACAAGGGAAGCGAACTGACCTTCGCCATCGGCAAGCCGGAATCGATCGCCGACTTCGCACACCGCGCCGTGCACGAGTCGGTGGTGGCGGCGAAGGCGGTGACGAAGGCGTTCTACAGCGCGGCGCCGTCCTGGTCGTACTTCAGCGGCTGTTCGACCGGCGGCTACCAGGGCCTGATGGAAGCGCAACGCTATCCGGACGATTTCGACGGCATCATCGCCGGCGCGCCCGGCAACAACCGCGTCAACCTGACCCTGGCCTTCCTGTGGAACTTCAAGGCGAACCACCGGCCGGGCGACGACCTGAATCCGATCCTGCCGCAATCCAAGCTGCCGCTGATCACCGCGGCCGCGACCCGGACCTGCGACGCGGCCGACGGCGTCGGGGACGGCGTGATCAACGATCCGCGCGAATGCCGTTTCGATCCGGCGGTCCTGCTGTGCAAGGCCGGCGACCAGGCCGACTGCCTGACGGGCGAGCAGGTCGAGGTGGTACGCAAGCTGTACGCGGGGCCGGTCGACGTCCGCACCGGCAGGAACATCTATCCCGGCTACACGATCGGCAGCGAGGGCATCGTCGGCGGCGCGGACGCCACCTATCCGGGCTGGAGCGGCTACTGGGCCAACCACAAGAAGCCGGACGAGCCGCTGCGCCTGGACTTCTTCCGGTACTGGGTCTACGACCAGCCGGACTGGAACTGGAAGTCGTTCAACTGGGGCTCGGACATCGACGCCGTCGACGCCAGGATCGGCGCGCTGTTCAACGCCACCAATCCGGACCTGGGCCGCTTCAGGGCGCGGGGTGGCAGGATGATCATGTTCATGGGCTGGGAGGATCCGGTGGGCGCACCGGCCGAAGCCATCAATTACTACAACGACGTGGAGGCGGTCTCCGGCGCCGCCACGCAGAGCTTCCTGCGCCTGTACATGGTCGCCGGCATGGCGCACTGCGCGGGCGGCCCGGGCGCCACCCATTTTTCCAGCGCCACGCGCGATTCGGCGCCGCCGGTGAAGGATGCACGGCACGACATGGCGGTGGCGCTCCAGGAATGGGTCGAACGGGGCAAGGCGCCGGAGGCACTCGTCGCGACCCGTTTCGACGACCCGAAGACGCGGCGCAAGATCGTGTTCCAGCGGCCCGTCTGCGTCTATCCGGCCGTGCCGCGCTACGTGGGCGGACCGCAGGACGCCGCGACCAGCTTCGCCTGCGTGACGCCGGCGCCGGCAAAACGCTGATCCATGGCCGTCATGATCAAATCGTTCATCCGCCAGACCCACTGGCTGCTCGGCATCACGATCGGCATGGTGCTGCCGGTCATCGGCATCACCGGCGCCATCATGGCATTCGAGGATCCCATCATGGAGGCGCTCAGTCCCGGCATCGTCGACGTCGCGCCGCGGCCGCTGCCGGCGCTGACGCCGGACCAGCTGCTGGCGCGCTTCGCGGCGCAGCAGCCCGGCGCCGTGCCGACCCTCCTGATCATGGCGCCGAAGCCCGGCGGCGCCGCGCGCCTGACCTTCCGCGTACCGGGACGGCAAACCGCCGAAGCCGGCATCAGCTACCTCGACCCCTACACCGGCCGCATGCTGGGCATGGCCAACGGCCAGGCGTTCTTCGCCGACGTGCGCCGGCTGCACCGCTTCCTGTTGCTGGGCGACGAGAAGCAGGGGCCGGGCAAGCACATCACGGCGGCAGCGGCCGTGTGCCTGATGCTGTTCGTGCTGTCCGGCCTGTACCTGCGCTGGCCGCGCCGGGCGCTGGACTGGAAGGTCTGGCTCAAGCCGGACCTGACCCGGCGCGGCCGCAGCCTGTACTGGTCGCTGCATGCGGTGGCCGGCACCTGGTTCTGCGTGATCTACCTGATCGCGCCGCTGACGGGGCTGACCTGGGCCTACGACTGGTACCTGCGCGGCGCCACCACCCTGTTGACCGGGCAGGCGCCGCCGCTGGAGACGGCCGCGGCCCCGGCGCCGAAAGCGGCCGGACCGCGCCGACTGCCGCAGCTCGACACCGCGTGGAAAACGCTGCTGGCGCACGACGGCGCGCACCTCGACAGTGTCCTCATCACCATCCCCAAGACCAGCGGCAAGCCGGTCCGGTTGCGTTACCTGAACCACGACTCGCCCAACGACGTGGCCTACAACCTGCTGCTGGTCGACGGCAAGAGCGGTGCGATCCTGAAGGCGGCGCGGTATGACGACCTGCCGCTGGGCCAGCGCATCGTGACCGCCAAGCTGGCGGTGCACCGCGGTGCCTTCTTTGGCCTGCCGGGCGCGATCGTGTTCATGCTCGCCTCGGCGTCGCTGGTGCTGTTCCCCGTCACCGGCCTGCTGCTGTACCTGGGCCGGCGCCGCCAGCAGCGCGTCGCGCGCGACCTGGCCGCGGCGACGCAGGCCGGCGCGGGCGCCGGGCGGCAGGATGCCGGCGACGCCATCCCGGTCGCCTACGCCAGCCAGGGCGGCACCGCCGAGCAGCTGGCCTGGCGGTCGGCGGCCGCGCTGATCGCGGGCGGGCGCCAGGCGCGCGTCGTCCCGCTGGCGGCCCTGACGGTGGACGAACTGCGGCAAACCGGCATGCTGCTGGTGGTCGCGGCCACGTACGGCGCCGGCGAAGCGCCGGACGCGGCGCGCGGCTTCGCCCGGACGGCGATGGCGGCGCCGGCGGACCTGGGCGCGGTGCGCTACGCCGTGCTGGCGCTGGGCGACCGCAGCTATCCCGACTTCTGCGGCTTCGGCCGGGCGCTGGACCGCTGGCTCGCCGCCAGCGGGGCGCAAGCGCTGTTCCCCTGCCTGAGCGTGGACCGCGAGGATGCGGCGGCGCTGCAGGCCTGGCGTACACAGCTCGCCGCGCTGGGCGCTGCCCACGGCGACGACGAAGGCTGGCAGCGCGCATTCGCGCACTGGCGCCTGGCCGGACGGCGCCTGCTCAATCCCGGCAGCCCCGGCGGCGAGGCGTGGGAGGTGGTGCTCGATCCGCCGGATTCGTCCGACCGGCACGCGCCGGCGTGGCACGCGGGCGACATCGCGGAAATCGTGCCGGGCCATGCGCACGCGAGTCCCGCCGAACCGCCCGTGCGCAGTTATTCGATCGCGTCGCTGCCGGGAGACGGCAGGCTGGCGCTCCTCGTGCGCAAGACCGTGCTGCCCGGCGGCGGACTGGGCCTCGGCTCCGGCTGGCTGACGCATCATGCCCCCGTCGGCGATACGATGCCGCTGCGCATCCGCCGCAACACCGGCTTCCACCCGCCCGCGCTGGAACAACCGGTCATCCTGATCGGCGCGGGCACCGGCCTCGCCGGGCTGCTCGCCCACCTGCGGCACCGCGGCGCGCACCGCGACACCGCGGCGCCGGCCTGGCTCGTGTTCGGCGAGCGCTGCGCGCGCTCGGACCGCTGGTACACGGAGCAGATCGACGCCTGGCGGGCGGACGGCACGCTGCAGCGGGTCGACCTGGCGTTCTCGCGCCCGGACGGGGAACAGGGCGGATCGCAGGCGCGCTACGTGCAGGATCTGCTCGCGGCGCACGCGGCCGACGTGCGGCGCTGGATCGTCGACGACGGCGCCACGGTGCTGGTCTGCGGCGGCATGGCGATGGCGCAGGGCGTGCACGACGCGCTCGCGGCCATCCTCGGCGCGCCGGTGCTCGACGCGCTGGCGGAGACGGGGCGTTACCGCCGCGACGTCTACTGACGCGCCGCGACGGCTCAGCCGTCGCAGCGCCGCACGACGATCCCGGCGCGCAGGCCCACGCGCACGTCGGGATTCGGGAACACGATGTATTCCCCATCCTGCTCGACGGTGTACACGGTCCCGCCATCCGTCGCGATGACGTCGCCCCGTGCCAGCGGCGTGAAATTGGCGGTGTCGCGTCCGACCCGCATCGAGAAGCTTTCCGACAGCTTGGTGATCGTCCGGACGGTGTCGAAGACGAGGGGCGGCGCTGCGCCCGTCACGGTGCGGCCGCGCAGCAGTGCCGCGACCGCGCGGTGCGCCGCGTCGAACCGGGCGAGGTCGTTGCCGCCCAGCGCGCCGACGCGCCCCAGCTCGACGGTGCTCGCCGCCGCGCCGTGCCGTTCCGCCGTCCAGTAGCTGTAGGTGCCGCCGGGAACCCGGTTCAGGATGACGGCCTCGGCACCCGCCGTGCCCAGCCAGGCGACGAGCGCATCGCGTGCCGCCCCCGCGACAAGCGCGGGTACGATCGCGAATGCGGGGTAACGCGACGCGCGGATCGCCGTATGCAGGTCGAGGTGCCAACGCACGGGACCGCACGCATCGAAGAAGGCCGAGGTGGCGGCGACCAGTTCGTCGGCGCGGGCCGCTTCGAGCGTGTTCACGAGGTCGTGGCGCGTGGTGCGGAACATGCGGTTCAGGTCCGCGTCGATGAAGCGCCTGCCGGCCGCGATCGCGTCGACGTGGGCCACGCACAGCATGAGGTCGACCGCCAGCTCGTGCGGCGCCCGCGCCAGCGCGTCCAGTATGCCGGCGACCATCTCGACCGGCCCCGTTTCGTCGCCGTGCACGCCGACCGACAGCAGGACGCCGGGCCGGCCCGTGTGCGCCTCGGGCGCGCGGACCGTCAGTACGCCGCGCGCCGGCGTGGCCACCACGAAACCGGCGGCGGCGAAGGGCGCGGCGAACGCGCCTACGTCACCCGTGGCCAGCGCGCGCAGCGGCGCCGGCAGGGTGTCGAACGACGGCGCCGTCATGGCCGGTCGAGCGACAGGCCGGGCGGCAGCACGGCCGGTACCGCAAGGTCCGGCGTCTCGATCGACGCCACCGGCCAGGCGCAATAGTCGGCGGCGTAATAGGCGCTCGGGCGATGGTTGCCCGACTTGCCGATGCCGCCGAACGGCGCCGAGCTGGCCGCGCCCGTGGTCGGACGGTTCCAGTTGACGACGCCGGCGCGCACCTTCACGGCGAAGCGTTGCCACAACGCGGGCGAGGGAGAGAACAGGGCGGCGGCCAGGCCGAATTCGGTGGCGTTGGCGGCGCGCAGCGCCTCGTCGAACGTGGCGACCCGGACGACCTGCAGCAGCGGCCCGAACCACTCCTCGTCCGGGATCGTCTGCGCGTCGGTGACGTCGACGATGCCGGCCGTGAGGAAACCGGTGTCCGCATCGGCCTGGCGCATGCGCAGCAGGACGTTGCCGCCGCGCGCTTCCAGCATGGCCTGCGCTTCCAGCAGGTTCCAGGCGACGGCGGCCGATACGACGGGACCCATGAACGGCTCCGGCTGGGCGTGCGGCGGCCCCACGCGCAGCCCGCGGGCGACGGCGACGAGGCGGTCGAGGAACGCCTGCGCCGCCGGGCCGTCCTGGACGATCAGGCGGCGCGCGCACGTGCAGCGCTGGCCCGCCGAGACGAATGCCGACATGACCGTGTGGTGCACCGCCGCGTCGATGTCGCCCGGCGCCAGGTCCCACACGACCAGCGGATTGTTGCCGCCCATTTCCAGCGCCAGCATCTTGTCCGGGCGGCCCGCCAGCTGGCGGTGCAGCGCGATGCCCGTCCGGCTGCTGCCCGTGAACAGGATGCCGTCCAGGTCCGGATGCCGCGCCAGGGCGACGCCCGTTTCGCGGCCGCCGTTCACGAGGTTCAGCACACCGTCGGGCAGTCCTGCCTCGACCCAGAACTGCACCGTGCGCATGGCGGTACGCGGCGCGTATTCGCTCGGCTTGAACACGAGCGTGTTGCCGGCGATGAGGGCCGGGACGATATGGCCGTTCGGCAGGTGGCCGGGGAAGTTATAGGGCCCGAACACGCCGAACACGCCGTGCGGCCGGTGGCGCAGCACGGCGTGGCCGTCGGCGACCTTCGCTGCCGTCGCGCCGGTCCGGGCCGCGTGCGCCTGGATCGAGATGTCGATCTTGTTCGCCATCGTCGCCACCTCCGTGCGCGCTTCCCACATCGGCTTGCCGACTTCCTCGGCGATGAGCGCGGCGAGTTCGTCGCCATGCGCGCGCAGCAGGTCGCGGAAGCGCAGGCACACGGCGCTGCGCTCGGCCGGCGGCGTCATCGCCCAGTCCTCGAAGGCGGCGCGCGCGGCACGGACGGCACGGTCGACGTCGTCGGCCGAGGAGGCGGTGCCGGCCCAGGTTTCGCGGCCGGTGGCGGGATCGATGGTCACGAGCGGCACGCCGCCGCCGGCCTGCCAGGCGCCGTCGATGTGGTTGGACAGGGTGGTGTTGAATCGGGTATTCATGACTGTGTCTTCGGTAAAAAGGAGGATGCCGCGCCGGAGCGCGGCGGGTTGGCCGGAGGCCGGATCAGCGGGCGGCGAGGAGGGCGTTGGCCGCCCGGCGCATGATGCGGTCGGCCTGCGCGATCTGGTCGTCCGACACGACCAGTGCGGGGGCCAGCCGGACGACGTCCGGGCCGGCGATCAGCAGCATCAGGCCCAGCTGCTCCGCCGCCTTCGTGAAGTCTTTGGAACGTCCGCGGTAGCCGTGTGCCAGCGGAAGACCGAGCAGCAGACCCTTGCCGCGCGGCCGCGCGAACAGCTGCGGGTAGTCGGCCGCGAGCCGTTCTAGGTTCGCCATGAGCGCCGCGCCGGCGGTACGCACGCGGGCCAGGAATGCCGGCCGGTCGATCTGTTCGAGCACGCTCAGCGCGACGGTCGCCGCCAGCGGATTGCCGCCGTACGTGGTGCCGTGCGAGCCGGCGCTGAAATGGCGGCCGATCCGGTCCGTCGTCAGCATCGCGCCGATCGGATAGCCGTTGCCCAGCGCCTTGGCCGACGTCAGGATGTCCGGGGTGACGCCCACGTTCATGTAGTCGTACAGCGCGCCGGTGCGGCCCATGCCCGACTGGACTTCATCGAACACGAGCAGCGCGCCGGTGCTGTCGCACAGATCGCGCAGCGCCTGCAGGAATGCCGCCTCGCCCGGGACCACGCCGCCTTCGCCCTGGATCGGCTCGACGATCACCGCGGCGACATCGTCGGTGATGGCCTCGCGGGCGGACGCGATGTCGTTGTAGTGGATATGGCTGATCCCCGGCGGCAGCGGCGCGAAGCCTTCAGTGTACTTGGCCTGGCCGCCGACGGACACGGTGAACAGCGTGCGGCCGTGGAACGACGCATGGCACGACACGATGCGCGACTTGTGCGCGCCGAACGCCTCGTGCGCGTACTTGCGCGCCAGCTTCAGCGCCGCTTCGTTGGCTTCCGCGCCGGAGTTGCAGAAGAACGCGCGGTCGGCGAACGTCGCCGCCGTGAGCGCGGACGCGAGGCGCAGCACCGGCTCGTTCGTGTAGCCGTTGCCCACGTGCCAGAGCGTGTTGGCCTGGCGGGTCAGGGCAGCGACGACCGCCGGGTTGCAGTGCCCCAGGCCGAGCGTGGCGATGCCGGAGGTGAAGTCCAGGTAGCGTTTGCCGTCCTGGTCCCACACGTCCAGGCCCGCCGCGCAGACCGGGACCATGGCGGCCGGCGCGTAGGTCGGGACGAGTACGTCGTCGAACGTCCGGCGCGTGACGGGCCGCCGGGCGGCGTCCTTGTCCAGTGTTGCATTCATGTTGTTTCCTCTTCCGGTGACGAATTCGAGTGCGCCCGCGCCGGCAGGCCACGGCGGCCGCGAAGACCAGCTGGAGGAGACATGGGTGCCGTGCGGCGGGCAGGGCGCGAGACCGGGGTCTCGCGCATCCCTGGATGGTGCTGCGATCAGAAGTCGATCTTGGCGGTCGCCTTGAACATGCGCGGCATGCCCGAGGCCAGCAGGGCGCCGCCGGCGGCCGACCAGTAACGCTTGTCGCCGAGGTTTTCCGCGTTCACCTGGAAGCTGGTCGGATAGCCGCCGATCCGGGTGGCGTAGCGCACGCCGGCCGTGTAGATCGTATAGCCCGGAATGAAGGCATTGTTCTCGTTGTTCACGGCACGCGGGCCGGTGTAGTACGCGCCCGCATTCACGCTCAGCCCTTCCAGGAAGCGCGTCTTGTATTCCAGGAAGACGCTGCCCGTGCGCTTGGCCGTGTTTTCCGGAATCTTGCCGATGACGTTCGCATTGACGGCGTTGCGCTGCTCGGCGTCCAGCAGCATGCCGCTGATGTACGTCTGCAGTTGCGGGGTGATCGCGCCGTTCAGCGAGAATTCCAGGCCGTCGTAGTGCGACTGGCCGTCGACGACGAAACGGTTGGCCGCGTTCGTGTACGCGGAGGCACGGTCGATCTGGAAGTAGGCGGCCGACGCCATCAGTCCCGCGAACGCCTCGGTGCGGAAGCCCAGTTCGCGCGTCTTGCTCACCGCCGGCGGCATCGCTTCGAATGCATTCACCGTCGATGCCGGCGCGATGCCGGTTTCCTCCACGCCTTCGAGATAGGTCGCGTACAGGGTCGTGTCCGGGCGCACCTTGTAGACCAGGCCCGCCGACGGCGACGTCTTCTTGACCTTGTAGGTCGTGGTGGTGGTGGCGTTGCTGTAGTCGCTGTAGCGGGCGCCGACCAGGAAGCTCCAGGCCTGCGTGAAGCGCATCTTGTCGAACAGGTAGATGCCCTTGTCGTCGATCGCCTGCGGGTTGTACGTAAGGTCGGTGTTCAGCGGCGGCGGCACCAGCTCGCGCGGCTCGTACATGTTCTGCTTGAACAGCACCGTCTGCAGGTTCGGCGCATTCTGCGAACGCTTGTTCTGCATCGTGCCGATGGTGAGCTCGTGATCGACGAGCAGTTCGGTGCGGCCGGTCAGTTCCAGGCGCGCATTCTTGTTGACGTAGACCTGGCCGTGCACGAACTGCGTGCGCAGCGTGCCCTCGCCGGTGGCGATGTTGTAGTTCAACAGCTGGCCGAAGCTGCGGCGGGTGCGGTCCGTCTCGGCGCGCCCGATTTCCGCCGTCAGGGCCCAGGCGTCGTTGATCGTGTAGTCGGTGCGCAGCAGGTAGTTCTGCGACTTGGCGTCGTAGTGCGACCACGGGCCCGACAGCAGCTTGGTCGGATCCTGCACCGGCGGCAGGGCAATGACGCCCTTCACCGCGGGCAGCAGGCCGATGCCGGCGTTCTCGACGATGTTCTTGTGGATGTTCTCGGCGTCGAAGCGGAATGCCAGGTCCTCGGTCGCCTTCCAGTCGAGGGCGACGCTGCCGAACGTGCGGTTGCCGTTGCCGCCTTCGATGGCGTTGCGCAGGCGGCCGCCGGCGGCGTTGACGCGGATGCCGAATTTGCCCTTGTCGCCGAACTTGCGGCCGAGGTCCACGGCGCCGACCAGTTGTCCGTACTCGTTGCCGCTGACCGAGAAGCTGGTCACCGGCGCCGCGGTGGCGCGCTTGGTCACGAGGTTGATGATGCCGGCCGGCGTCGAGAAGCCGTAGTACAGCGCGGACGACCCCTTGAGCGCTTCGACGCGCTCCTTGTTCTCCATCGGCAGGTCGATCAGGTTGATGACCGGCAGCGAGCCGTTCAGGCGGTAGTTGGTGCGCGCGTCGACCGAGATGCCGCGGATCGCCAGCGAGTCGTTGACGCTGCCGCTGGTCTGCGAACGCGCCACGCCGGCCGAATTCTTCAGCGCGTCGAACACGCCCTGCGCATCCTGGGCTTCGAGCATCACGCGCGGAATGATGTTGACGGTGAACGGCGCGTCGATCAGCGCCTGGTCGCGGAACGCGCCCACCTGCACGTATTTCGACTTCAGGCCTTTGTCCTTTTCTCCGTTGACGGTAACGATCTGCAGGACCGGCTTGCCCGCCGTTGGCGTGTCTCCCGGTTGCGGCGCGGCCTCGTCGGCGGCGTGGCCGGTCATGCAGACCAGCGCGAGGCTGATGCTGAGTGAAAGTGAATTGCGTTTGAAGTCTGTTTGCATGGTGCGGTGTCCCCTGGATTTGAAGCGTTCGAGTCGTGGTGCCGGCGACGGCCGACGTGGCCGCTGGCGCCGGAGAATGCGCATCTGCTTCTTTTCGCATTCCTTGAGGTAAGAATAGTGATGTCTTTTTTGTCTGTCAAATACAATCTTGTGATTGTTTTTGAACTGTTGTGTATTTTGTCTCGATGTATCCCGAAATATTGCGGTGCAGTGGATCCATGGTCATGCAAGGCCTGGCGCCGCGTCGTCTGCCTTGCACTCTCAATTTGGAGAGTACAAAACACCGGCGTGCACGACATGCCGTTGTGCCGGCCCGCCGATTCGAGTATATTGCACTTTATAAATCAAAAATACATAGGGGCGACATGTTGCGTTCGTACCTCAAGATCGCGCTGGCGGCCGGCCTGGCCTGCTCCATCGCACATGCGGCTGCGCCCCTGGACCCGTACCGGCAGGAAGCGGCGACGGTGTTGCCGGGAACCGACACCGGCTGGGGCGCCCTCGCGTTCGACGCCGCCCGCTCCTGGCTGTTCATGGCGCGCCACGGCGACGGCATGACGGTCTTCGACGTGCGCACCCGCAAGGTGGTGGCCGACGTCGCGGGCACGGCGGGCGCCGACAGCGTCGCGCTGGTGCCCCGGTACGACCGCGCGTACGTCGCCGGTACCGACGGCACCCTGACGACGGTCGCGCTCTCCACCCTCACGCTGGTCAAGTGGGAACAGATCGCCTCTGCGCGCGTGAACGCCATCTTCCACGAGCCGTCCACCGATCGCGTGATCGCGGTCGCGGGATCGGCCCGGCAATCGTCGACGCTGATCGCGCTCGATCCGCGGACGGGGAAGGTCATTGGCCGTACGGTCTTCGACGGCAGCAGGATGGACCGTCCCGCCGCGGATGGCGCGGGTGCCGTCTTCGCGCCGCTGCGCGACCGCAACGTACTCATGAAGCTGGCGGCCGCCGACCTGCGGGTCGAGCAGACCTGGCCGCTCGGGCCGTGCGAGCAGCCGGTCGCCGTCCATTACGACGAGGCGAGCCGTCGCGTGTTCGTCGGCTGCCGCGGCGCGCACCCGGTATTCGTCGCGCTCGATCCGGCGACGGGCAAGGTGGTGGCCGCGCTGCCGATCGGGCAGGGCGTGGGCGGCCTCGTGTTCGATCGCGACGACCGCCTGGTCGTCACGGCGAATGGCGCCGACGCGGGCATGACGGTGATCCGCCAGGTCGATCCGGACCGGTACGCCCTCGTCGAAACCATCGCCACGCGGCCGCAGGCGCGCGTCCTGGCGCTCGACCCCGCGACGAAGGCCTTGTATACCGTGGCCGCCGGTTTCACCATCGCCGCGCCGGAACCCGGCCAGCCGGCGCCGGCCCCGACGTTTCACGCCGATTCGTTCACGGTACTGGGCTACGCGCGCATGCACCAGATGACGGCGCGGGAGCGGCATGACCTGGAAGACGAGCACGAACATTAAACCAAGACGAGAGGATGACACCCATGCGTAGCGTTTCCACGATGCTGGCCGCCCTGCTGTGCGCCGCATCGATTACCGGCCCGGCCGCCGCCGGCCACGACAAGTCCGCCGACCTCATTCTGTACAACACGAAGGTCTGGACCGTCGACGACCGCAAGCCCGTGGCGCAGGCGGTGGCGGTGCGCGGCAAGCGCATCGTCAAGGTCGGCGCCAACGACGAGGTGCTGGCGCTGAAGGGGCCGGGCACGCGCGTGCTGGACCTGCAGGGCAGGCTCGTACTACCCGGCTTTAACGATTCGCACACGCACTTCGGCAACGCCGCCGAATGGTTTTTCCAGGTGCCGCTGACCGATGTGAACGACCTCCAGCTGATGGCCGAGCGCATCGCGCGGGTGGCCGCGCGGGTACCGAGGGGCATGTGGATCACCGGCGGCGACTGGGCGACGAGCGCCGCCAACGCCGCCGGCAAGAACCGCCAGGCCGGCTTCGAGCCGCTCGTGCCCGACCTGAAGACGATCGACGCGGCGTCGCCCGACCATCCTTTGCTGTTCCGCCGCTTCGATCACGTCTACTTCGCCAATTCGGCGGCGCTGAAGCTCGCGCGCCTGTCGCCGAAGACGCCGGACCCGGCGGGCGGGCATTACGGCAGGGATCGGGTCACGGGCGAATTGAACGGCATGCTGTACGGCGCCGCCGGGGAAGGGCTCGAGCGCCAGCTGCCGCCGATGAGCCTGCAGCAGAGGATGATCGGCGCGCGGGCCGTGGCGAAGGACCTCAACCGCGTCGGCATCACGTCGATCACCGACATCGCCCGCTATCCCGACCTGTCCGAGGAAAAGCTGTATCCGTTCTTCGTCGAGCGCAGCGCGACCGACATGCGGATCTTCCAGGGCCTGCGCAAGAACGGCGACCTGACGCTGCGCGTGAACATGCTGGTGCCGATCGAAACGGAAAAGAACCTCGTGGCGCACAAGATCAAGCCGACGGCGGGCGACAAGTGGATCCGTCTCGGCGGCCTCAAAGCCTACGGCGACAGCGGCGTGATGTACAAGCCGGTGGCCGGCAACGGGTTGCCCAGCGAATGGTCGTACCGGTTCCCGGGCGAGTCCGCCTTCGCGCAGGAGGTGCTGGAGGCGGACCGGGACGGCTACGACGTCGGCGTGCACATCATCGGCGACAAGGCGTCGCACGAGCTGATCGAATGGTATGCCGACGCGATCCGCCGCAATCCGGCGCGTGACCGGCGCTTCCGCCTGATCCACATCTGGCACACGACGCCGGAGGATATCCGTCGTGCGGGCAAGCTCGGCCTGATCGCGGACGTGCAGCCGTACCACCTGCCGCGCGAGGTCGCGCTCGTCGGGACCACGCTCGACGACGAACGGGCCCGGTCGACCCATGCGTGGAAGAGCATGATCGACGCCGGCATCGTGCTGAACCTGGGTTCCGACATGCCCGGGTCGTACAACCGCCTGCACGTGTCGCCGTACAACCCGCTCGACAACATCTATTTCGCCGTCACGCGCACCGACAAGACGGGCTATCCGGCGGGCGGATGGCATCCCGAGCAGAAGCTCACCGTGGAGCAGGCGATCAGGGCGTACACGCTCAACCCCGCCTGGTCCTCGCGCGAGGACAAGATCAAGGGCAGCATCACCGAGGGCAAGCTGGCCGACATCGTCGTGCTGTCGAAGGACATCCTGACCGCGGCGCCCACGGATTACCTGAAGACGGAAGTGCTGTACACCATACTCAATGGCAAGATTCTCGATACGAAGGAGGAAGTGCAATGAAGGTAGCCTGTTTGTTTGCGTTGGCGCTGCTGGCGCCGTTGCCCGTGCTGGCCCAGCACTGCGGTGGAACCGTGCGGGCGGCGACGCCCGCCGTGGCCAGGAAGGATCCGCCCAAGTGGATGGCGCAGCACGAAGCGATCCGGGCGAAGGTGGCGGCCGCGCCGAAGGTGGACGTCGTGTTCGTCGGCGACAGCATCACGGCCCATTTTTCCGACGACGACCGCTTCGCCCGCCTGCCCGGGCTGGCGGGACGCACCGCGCTGAACCTGGCGGTGCCCGGCGACCAGACGGAAAACGTGCTGTGGCGGCTCGACCGCCTGCCGCTGGAGAAGGTGCATCCGGCACAGGCGGTCCTGCTGATCGGCACCAACAACCTGCGCGGCGACGACACGGCCTGCGACATCGTGGCCGGCATCGATGCCATCCTCGGCCGGCTGCACGCGGCCTGGCCCGAGGCGCAGGTCGTCGTGATCGGCATCCTGCCGCGGGGCAAGGACATGCAGTTCGCGCTCGAGCGCCGGCGCGCCGTCAACGCGGCGCTGGCGGCACGCACCGACATCCGCTTCGTCGATCCGACCGAGGCCTTCGTCTGCGGCGGCACCAATGCCTGCGGCTACTACCAGGACGATCTGCTGCACCTGCTGCCGGCCGGCTACGAGCGCCTGTGGTCCATCCTGCGTCCGCAGCTCGGATACTAAGTCTGCGGTAGATTGTATGTTTCAATAAAAAAATACAATAGATCGGCCGCACTAGGCCGGTTTCGGTCCTTTCGACGGCTTCGGCGTCGCGATCTTGAGGTGGTGGCGCATCAGGGCGGCGGCCAGTTCGCGGTCGTCCTGTTCGATGGCCTCGATGATGCCCAGGTGCTCGGCGCACGACGCCTTCACGCGCAGCGTGCGGTAGTAGGCGGCCGTTTCGTCCAGGCGGCGCAGGTTGTTCTGCTGCTGCATCGCCTGCATGATGTAGCGGTTGCCGGAGAAGCGCGCCACCATGTCGTGGAAGGCGGCGTTGAGGGCGAAGAATTCGCCCGAGCTGGGCAGGTAGTCCGGCGTGTCGAGCACGCGCTGGTGGGCCTCCTTGACCCGCTGCAGCAGGGCCGGATCGACCTTCCACGTCGGCTCCAGGAACGAGCTGCATTCGACGATCATCCGGAAGCGGTAGCTCTCGGCCATCGCCTGCGAGCCGCCGAGCGAGGGCATGAATTGCCAGCCGTGGCCCGTGCGCTTGACGATCAGTCCCTCCGACGCCATGCGCATCAGCGTCTTGGTCAGCAGGCTGCGCGGCGCCGGATAGCGGCCCAGCAGCTCCTTCTCGGTGACGGCTTCCGGCAGCCGGTCGTGGATGCGGTCGACGACGATTTCCTTGTACAGCTCGTCCACGGTGAGCGAGCCGGTCGTCAGGTCGTCGAGGTCGACCTCGGCGCCGCCGCGGCTGACGAAATAGCCGGCGTTGGCGCGGTATTCGATCATCTGGCGCTCCGCCAGCAGCTTGAACGCGGCGCGCACGGGCGTGCGCGACACGCCGTAGCGCGCCCCGAACGATTCTTCGGTCAGGTGCGCGCCGACCGGCAGCGTCCCGTCACGAATTTCCTTGCCGATGCGATCGGCGAGTTCGAGCTGCAATGCGCTGGGTGCATTCGTCCTGGGCGCGGCTGCTTCGGCGGGGGCCGGCTGGGGCGCGGCGCCTTTGGGTACACGCTTGGTCTGGCGCGTAGCGGCTTTGCTCATGGGCACTTTCAGGAAAGGGGAATTGGGAAGGTGACAATTATGCCCAATTTCGTATCAAACGAAAATAGAAAACATTCTGATTGCACTTTTCGGCGATTTAATACAAAATGGGCTCACCAATACTGAAGGAGTCATACAATGTCACTGGAACAGGATTTCCCGCTGGTCGAAGTCAGCGGCACACCTTTCGAGCGCGGCCTGCAGCATGGCCGCGCGGTGCCGGAGCGGGTCAAGGGTAGCGTCGCGCTGTACCGCGACCAGCTGGCCAAGCGGGGCGTCGACGGTGCGACCATCGTCGTCCTGGCGCGCAAGGTCATCCCGAAGATCGTCGCGTTCGATCCCGCCTATTTCGAAGAGATGCAGGGCATGGCCGAGGGCGCCGGCGTGAGCATCGAAGACATCGTGCTGGTCAATTGCCGCACCGAGATGATGTTCGGCCACAGCGCGCTGAAGGAAGCGCGCGACGTGCTCGACGACGGCTGCACCGGCTTCGTGGTCCTGCCCGGCGCCAGCGCGAACGGCCGCCTGATGCATGCCCACAACTGGGACTGGCGCGAAGCCTGCACGGATACGGGCATCGTCCTCAAGGTGCTGAAGCACGGCGACGGTCCGGACATGCTGATGTTCACGGAAGCGGGTACGCTGGGGCGCCACGGTTTCAATTCCGCCGGCCTGTCGCTGTCCGGGAATTTCCTGACCAGCGATCGTGACTACAAGGAAGCGGGCGATGTGCCGTTGGGCTTGCTGCGCCGCAAGATCCTCGAGTGCGCGAACATCACCGCCGCGCTGCGCATCCTGTTCACGACGCGCCGCTACTGCTCGAACAACGTGATGCTGGCGCACGCCGCCGGCGAGGCAATCGACCTCGAGTGCGCACCGGACGAAGCGTTCTGGATCACGCCGGAGGACGACCTGCTGGTGCACGCCAACCACTGGATCAGCACGCCCGCGCGCTGCAAGCTCGTCGACCTGGGCCTGGCGAACACGCCCGATTCGATCTACCGCCAGCGCCGCGTCACCGCGCTGCTGCAGCAGCGCCTGGCCAAGGGCAAGATCGACTGGGCTACCGTGAAGGCCACGCTGGCCGACGAATTCGGCAAGCCGGAAGCGATCCTGACCTCGCCCGCGCCGGCCGCGTTCAACAGCGTCTACTGCACGGTCGCCACGACCCTGATGGATCCGGCCGAACGCACGATGTGGGTGGCACGCAAACCGTATGCCGGACGCAACTTCGTCGAGTATCGCTTGTGACGGCTGCCTGCTAGAGTATTGCCAGGGGAAACAGATGAAGAGACGCTTCCGACCGTGGGCCCTGCCAGCCCTGCTGCTTTGCACGGGCGCGCTGGCGGCGCCGCCGTCGCCGACCGAGATCCGCATCGCCGAGAGCTTCGACACGCCGACGTCGATGCCGGGCCACCGTTCGCGCAACACGCTCACCGACGGCATCATGTTGCACGTGGTCGAATCGCTGGTGGCGCTCAAGAGCGACCTCGGGGTCGGGCCCATGCTGGCCGACAGCTGGACGATTTCGCCCGACGGCAAGACGTACCGCTTCAAGCTGCGCCACGGCGTGCGCTTCCACAATGGCGCGCCGGTCACGTCCGCCGAGGTGATCTGGAGCCTGAACCGCATCATGGACCCGCGCGCCGAATCGTATTGCCGCAACCAGTACGACGGCAGCAAGGGGGCGAAAGTGGTGGCCGCGCGCGCCGACGCGCCCGATGCCGTCACGATCGAACTGGACCGCCCCAACGCGCTGTTCCTGCAGCAGCTGGCCAACATCCAGTGTCCGCTCGCCGTGCTGCACCCCGATTCGGTCGATGCCGCCGGCAAGTGGCTGCGTCCCATCGGCACGGGGCCCTACATGTTCGGCCAGTGGCGCCGCGGCCAGTTCGTCCAGCTGCTCGCCTGGCCCGGCTACCAGCCGCGTCCGGAGCCGCCCGACGGCCTGGCCGGCGCCAAGCGCGCGCTGGCGAACCTGCGCTTCGTCGTCATCCCCGACGCCGCCTCGCAGAAAGCGGCGTTCATGTCCGGGCAGGTCGACCTGATCACGGCCCAGAGCGACAGCCCGCCGCCGAAAGCGCCGCTGTGGACGATCCACGTCGAGCAGAACCTCGACGCCAACGCGCTGCTGATGCAGTCGCGCGACCCGCTGCTGTCGAAGCCGGCGATGCGGCGCGCCGTGGCGCTGTCGCTCGACCTGCCGACGCTGGTCGCCGCGCTGACCAACAAGACCACGACCTACAATCCGTCGCTCGTGCCGCTGGGGACCGCGAATTACTCGCCCGTGCATGCCAGGGGCTATGTGCAGGACCTGGCGCAGGTAAAAGCGCTGCTGGCGGAAGCGGGCTACAAGGGGGAGGTCGTCACGATCCAGACCAACAAGCGCTTCCCGGACCTGTACCGGATCGCCGTGGTCGCGCAGAGCATGCTGCGCCGCGCCGGTATCCACGCCGTCGTGGAGGTGCTGGAATGGGCGACGCAGGTGTCGAACTACCGCGAAGGCAAATTCCAGATCATGGCCTTCACGTATTCCTCGCGCCTCGATCCGGCCGTGATGTACGGCGACGTCCTCGGCGACAAGAGCCGCACCCCGACCAGCCAGTGGACCGACCCGGAAGCGAGCGCGATCCTGGCCCGCATCGCCGGCGTCAGCGATCCGGCGCAGCGCAAGGCCGCGTTCGAGCAGATCCACCAGCGCATGATCGCGGCCACGCCGATGATCGAGATCTACAACACGCCGGCGCTGGTCGCCGTCAGCAAGCGGCTGTCGGGCTTCGTACCGTGGTCGCTGCATCGGCCGCGCCTGTTCAACGTCAGCAAACGATAGGGTTCCCATGTTGTCGTATGTCGCAAAACGCATCCTGATGGCGATTCCCACCGCGCTCGTCGTGTCGCTGCTGGTGTTCGCCATGATCCGCCTCATTCCGGGCGACCCCGTCAGCCTGATGCTGGGCGACACGGGCGACCCCGCGCTGGCGCAGGAAATGCGCACCCAGCTGGGCCTCGACCTGTCGCTGCCGCAGCAGTTCGCCGGCTGGGCCGGCAAGCTCCTGCACGGCGACCTGGGCACGTCGGTCCGTACCGGCGAACCCGTGCTCGACCTGATCATGGAGCGCTTTCCCGTCACGGCCCAGATCGTGCTGGCCGCCACGCTGCTGGCCAGCCTGATCGCGCTGCCGGCCGGCATGTTCGCGGCCTGGAAGCAGAACCGCTGGCAGGACCTGACCGTCGTCTCGGGGGCGATCTTCCTCGTGTCGATTCCCAGTTTCTGGGCCGGCATCATGCTGATCTGGCTGTTCGGCGTGCAGCTCGACTGGCTGCCGACCTTCGGCTTCGAGTCGTTCGCCGAGATCGGCTGGCCGGCGCTCAAGTACATGGTGCTGCCGGTCGTCGCGATCGCGCTGACGGAAATCGCGGCGCTGGCGCGGATGATGCGGGCCAGTACCATCGACGTGCTGCGGCTGGAATACATCGCCCACGCCCGCGCCAAGGGCCTGCCCGAGCGCCGCGTGCTGCTGCGCCACGCCTTCCCGAACGCGTTCGGCCCGGCCCTGACCGTGATCGGCCTCGTGCTGGGCCATCTGCTGTCGGGCGCGGCGGTGATCGAGACCGTGTTCACGCTGCCGGGCCTCGGCCGCCTGCTGGTCGAGGCGATTTCCTCGCGTGATTATCCGGTGGTACAGGGCTGCCTGCTGTTCGTCGCCTTCCTGTACGTGTTCGTCAACCTGGTCGTCGACCTGCTGTATCCGCTGTTCGACCCGCGTATCAAGCTGTAATCCTGCCATGACCACACATTTCAAGCGTATCAACCTGGTGGCCGGTACCGTCTTCGTCGGCATCGTCGTGCTGATGGCCGCGCTCGGTACCATCTACACGCCCTACGATCCGGTCGAAGGCGACCTGCTGGCGCGGTTCGCCGCGCCGTCGGCGGCGCATTGGCTGGGCACCGACGAATTCGGCCGCGACGTACTGTCGCGCATCATGGCCGGCGCCGGGGTCAGCGTCGCCGTCAGCGTCGGCACCGTGGCGTTCGCCACGCTCCTCGGTGGCGCGCTCGGCATCCTCACCGGCTATCTCGGCGGCTGGACCGACCGCATCATCATGGTCTTCCTCGAATCGCTGATGGCGTTCCCGGGCCTGCTGCTGGCACTCGGCATCATGGCCATCGTCGGCCCGTCCAAGTCCGGCGTCGTGCTGGCCCTCGGCCTGGCCTACACGCCGTCCGTGGCCCGCATCGCCCGCGCCACCGTGTTCGGCCTGCGCCAGCGCGACTACGTGGTCGCGTCCCAGGTGATGGGCAACAGCGGCTGGTGGACCGTGTGGCGCCACATCCTGCCCAACTGCGCCGCGCCGCTGCTGATCTTCGCGACGTCGCTGTTCGGCTCCGCGCTGCTGGCCGAGAGCGCGCTCAGCTTCCTCGGCCTGGGCGTGCCGCCGCCGGCCGCGTCATGGGGCGGCATGCTGTCGGACGCCCGCAACGCCATGGAACAGGCCATCTGGCTGTCGATTTTCCCGGGCATCATGATCTCGCTCGCGCTCCTCGGCATCAACATGCTGGGCGACGCGCTGCGCGACCTGCTCGACCCACGCATGAACGGAGGCCACTGATGTCCCATCCACTTCTCAGTGTCCGCGACCTGACCATCACGTTCCCCGACGGGGATGGCGGCCGCCGCGCCGTCGTCAACGGCATCGGCTTCGACCTCGAGGCCGGCCGCTCGCTGGCCATCGTCGGCGAGTCGGGCAGCGGCAAGACCATGATCGGCAAGGCCCTGCTGGGGCTGCTGCCGGACGCGGCCGCCATCGGCGCCGGCAGCCTGCGCTTCGACGGCTGCGAGCTGACCGCCAATCGCGAGGCCGACTGGCGTGCGCTGCGCGGCTGCGAGATCGGCATGGTGTTCCAGGAGCCGATGGTGTCGCTGAATCCCGCGTTCCGCATCGGCGACCAGCTGACCGAGGCGCTGGTGGCGCGCCGCGGCGCCGGCCGGGCGCAGGCGCGCGAGCTGGCGGTCGCGATGCTCGAACGCGTCCTGGTGCGCAACCCGCGCGACTGCATGCGCCGCTATCCGCACGAATTTTCCGGCGGCATGCGCCAGCGCATCATGCTGGCCGCCGTCATGCTGCTCAAGCCCCGCCTGCTGATCGCCGACGAACCGACCACCGCGCTCGACTGCGTCGTGCAGAAGGAAGTGCTGGACCTGATGCGCGAGCTGACCGAGCAGGAGGGGACGGCGCTGATCTTCGTCAGCCATAACCTGCCGCTCGTCGCCGCGTACACGGAGAACGTGCTGGTGATGTGCCGCGGGGACGCGGTCGAGACCGGGCCGGTACGGCGCGTGCTGGCGCGGCCCGCGCAGCTCTACACCCGGCGCCTGCTCGAAGCCCTGCCGCGGCGCGACGCCGGCGCCGCCGCGCCGCCGCCCGCCGCGCCGATCCTCGAAGTGCAGGACCTGAGCGTGGACTACACGGTCAGGGAAGGATGGCGCGGCAAGCGCACCGTGCGCGCGCTGCATCCGGCCTCTTTTACGCTCGCGCCGCGCGAGACGGTCGCCATCGTCGGCGAATCCGGGAGCGGCAAGACCACGCTGACCAAGGCCATCCTCGGACTGGCGCAACCCAGCGGCGGCAGCATCCGGCTCGGCGGCGAGGAATTGATCGGCTGCTCGCGCAGCGCGCGCCGCGCCGCGGGCCGGCGCATCCAGATGGTGTTCCAGGATCCGTATTCGTCGCTGGACCCGCGCATGCAGGTCGGCGCGCTGGTCGGCGAAGGCCTGCGCCTGGACCCCGGGCTGGACCCGGACGAGCGCGACGCACGCGTGGCGAGCGCCCTCGAGGACGTGCAGCTCGGCGGCGATTTCGCCCGGCGCTACATCCACGAATTGTCGGGCGGCCAGCGCCAGCGGGTCGCGATCGCGCGGGCGCTGGTGACGCGTCCCGAGATCATCATCGCGGACGAACCGGTCTCCGCCCTCGACGTGACCGTGCAGAAGCAGGTGCTCGACATGCTGGTGGCCCTGCAGGACCGCTACGGCTTCGCCTGCCTCCTGATCTCGCACGACCTCGGCGTCGTCGAGCAGGTCTCGGACCGCGTCATCGTGCTGCTGCGCGGCCACGTGGTGGAGCAGGGCACGCGCGACGACGTGTTCGACCGTCCATGCCATCCCTACACCCGGCGCCTGCTGCAGGCGGTGCCGGAGCTGTACGGCGACAGCATCCAGGGCTTCCGCATCGAGCAACGCCGCCTGCCGAAGAGCTGTCCCGATCTGCCGTATTTCGAACCCGAGCGCGACGGCAACGGCCGCTGCGTGGTCGAGCTGTCGACCGATACGCCGCCGCACTGCGTGGCGGTAGCCCTCGGGGCCTGACCCAGAACCGACCGCACGACACGGTGCCGCCGCGCAGGACGTGGCGGGTCCCGTCACGCGTGCACACAAGGAGAGCACCATGTACGTCGTACGTCCCGTGGAAACCGCCGACCTGGCGCAGCTGGAAGCGCTGGCCGGGCGCGGCAGCCGCCGCGTCCATACCCTGCCGCGCGGGCGTGCCGCGCTGGCCGCCATGATCGAGCGCTCGGTCGCGTCGTTCGGGGCCACCGCCCAGGCGCCCGGCGCCGAGCGCTACACCTTCGTGCTCGCGGACGGGCAGGGCGCCATCGCCGGTACCGCCACGCTGGTGGCGCGGGCCGGCGACGGCGGCGGCTATCTGGCGTTTCGCAAGGACATGATGCAGCAGGCCTCGGACGATCCGGCCGTGCGCGTCGACGTCGCCATGCTGCGCCTGTGCACCGACCTGTCCGGCCATTCGCAGCTGGCCGGCTTCCACGCGCCGGACCCGGCGCTCGACTGGGCCCAGAAAGCGCTGCTGGCCCGCGCGCGCCTGTTGTACGCGGCGCTGGCGCCACGGCGCTGCGCCGACCAATTCTTCGCCGCGCTGCCCGGACCGCTGGCGGGAGAGAGCGGGTCGCCGTTCTGGAACGCGGTCGGCCGCAAGTTCTTCGGCATGGACGTGGACGCGGCGGAAACCCTGCTCGCAGGCGCGCGCGACGCCGCCCGCATCGCCGGCGTGATGCCCCATCACCCGGTCTACGTGGGCCTGCTGCCGTCCGCGGCGCGCGCGGCGATCGCCGCCCCCGATGCCGGCGCGGCCCCGAGCCTGGGGCCACTCTGCCGCGAAGGGTTCCAGACCGCCGGCTACGTCGACATCTGCGACGGCGGCCCGGTGCTGCGCGCCGCGCGCCAGGTGCTGCGCTGCACGACCGGTGTGCAGCGCCGCCGCGTCCTGGCCCGCGCGCCCGGGCTGCACGGCGGCATCCGGCGCTACCTCGTCTGCAATGCGCGCGAACAGCAGTTCCGCGCGATCGCGGTGCCGTCCGGGCCGCTCGACGGGGACGACGCCATCGCCCTGACGCCGCAGCAGCAGCGCCTGCTCGACGTCGGCAGCGGCGACCCGATTTCCTGTGTTTTGATGTGAGCGCATTATGTTAATCGTACGAAACGCCACCCCGGCGGACCTCGAGGGCGTGCTCGCCCTCGCGCACGACGTCGGGCCCGGCATGACCACCATCAAGCCGGACCGCGCGGCGCTGAACGCGCGCCTGGAAATCGCCGCGGCGTCCTTCGCCGGCACCGCGGCACCCGCCGAACGCGACTTCGTGTTCGTGGCCGAGGATACGCGCACCGGCCGGCTGGCCGGCATCTGCGCCATCAAGGGTGCCGTCGGCCTGGACGAACCGTTCTACAACTACCGGCTCGGGATCCTCGTCCACGCGAGCAGCGAGGTCGGCGTATTCAGCCGCATGGAGGCGCTGTACCTGTGCTACGACATGACAGGCTGCGCGGAACTGTGTTCGCTGTACCTGCATCCGGACTATCGCAGCGGCGTCAACGGCCGCCTGCTGTCGAAGAGCCGCCTGCTGTTCATCGCCCAGTTTCCCGAGCTGTTTCCCGAGACCGTGTTCGCGGAAATGCGCGGCTTCCAGAAGCCCGACGGCACGTCCCCGTTCTGGGAAAGCCTGGGACGCCATTTCTTCAAGATGGATTTCGACACGGCCGACGACCTGTGCGGGAACGGCAGGAAGAACTTCATCGCCCAGCTGATGCCGCGCCATCCGCTCTACACGAGCTTCCTCAGCGACGAGGCGCGCGCCGCCATCGGCCAGACCCATGTCCACACGACGCCCGCGCGCCGCCTGCTCGAGCAGGAAGGGCTGCGTTACCAGGGCTACCTCGACATCTTCGACGGCGGGCCCGTGCTGCAGGCGCGGGTCGACGAGCTGCGCGCCAGCCGCGACAGCGTGCTCGCGCCGGCGCGCGCCGGCGAGCCCGGGCAGGGCGCCATGACGCTGGCCGCGCGCGCCGACATGGCCCGGTTCCGCGTCGTCGCCACGCCGGCCGGCATGGTCGACGGCGAGCTCGTGCTGCCGGCGCCGGCCATGGAAGCGCTCGACGCGCGGGCGGCGCCGGTGCGCAGCATGGCGCTCAATCCGGGCACCTGAAAAACCCGCGCAGCCATTGCAATAACGAAAAAAACATAACTTAACAGGAGGCATTACCTTGAACCAGATCCTTTCCCTATGGCACCGCATGGTGCTGTCCTGCCTGCTCGCCACGGCCGCGGCCGGCGCGGCAGCCGCTCCGCTGGCCGACCCGACGGTCGCGGGTACCACGAGCCTGGTGCTGGAATACCACGTCAAGCCCGTCAACCGCTTGGCGCTGCGCCAGTTCATGCAGGGCGAAGGCCTGGCCCGGCTGGACAAGTGGAAGCGCGACGGCCTGCTGAGCAATTACAAGGTCTTGTTCAACCGCTGGGTCGACAACCAGAACTGGGACATGATGACGGTCCTGAATTTCCCCACGGCCGACAAGATGGCGTCGTGGCGCGAGATCGAGGCGGCGCTGCCGGCCGGCCTGCCGCAGCAGGCGCTGGCGCTGGTCGACCGGATCGACACGAATCCGGCCGACCTGTACCTCGAAGGCGGCGCCAGCAAGGGTTCCGGCGTGTACGTCGTCATCCCCTACGACTATCTCGTATCGACCGATAAATATCTCGCCTACCTGCGCGGCTACCTGGTGCCGCAACTCGACGGCTGGCTGAAGGAAGACGTGCTCAATCGCTACCAGGTCCTGCTCGGCCGCTATGTGGTCGGGCGCCACTGGTCGGCGCTGATGTTCTATGAGTACAACGGCGATACCGGCCTCGGCCTGCGCGAACGGACCCAGGCCAAGGTGCGCGCCGACCTGGTCAGGAACAATCCGGACTGGGTCGCCTGGAGCAAGGACAAGGGCCAGTACCGCGTCAATCGCCAGTACATCATCGCCGACGAATTGAAGAGCGCACGATGAGCCGCACGTTTTCCTCGATGGTATCGGCCTGCCTCGTCATGGCCGTCTTCCTGTCCGCGCCTGCGCATGCGTACCGGCCATTCAACGGCACCGATGCCGACGTCGCGGAGGCGGGCGAATACGAACTCGAATTCGGCCCCCTCGGCTACCTGCGCCACGGCAGCGGCCGCACGTTGCTGGGGCCGGCGATCGTCAACAATCTCGGCCTGCCGGGCGGTTTCGAACTCGTCCTCGAAGGCAGGGCCGAACGCGATCTCGGCGCCACCGACGGCCAGCGCAACCGCTTCGCCGATACCGCGTTCTCCGTCAAGCACGTGCTGCGCAAGGGCGTGTTGCAGGGCGAGGAGGGCGTCAGCATCGCCGCGGAATGCGGCGTGCTGCTGCCCGAGGTGCATGGCGACCATGGCGGCGGGGGCACCTGCGCGGCCATCGTGTCGCAGCACGCCGGTCCGGTCACCGTGCACGTCAACGCCGAGGTGGCGCGCAACCGCGACCGCTCCAGCGGCCGCTTCGTCGGCGTCATCGTCGAGGGGCGGGGCGAGGGCATCCGGCCGGTCCTGGAAATCTTCAACGAGCGCGACAACCAGGGCGGCCGCGCCAATTCGGCCCTGGCCGGCGCCATCTGGCCCTACCGCGACGACCTGGTGTTCGATGCCGGCATCCGGCGCGCGCGCGAGGACCGCGAGAACGTCACCGAGTTACGGGTCGGCCTGACCTGGACCATTCCCATGTTTAAGTAAAAGTAAAACACCATGACATCGACAAGAACTTCATTGCTCCGCTGCCTGGCTGGAGCTGCATTGGCCTCCTGTGCCGCGACGGCCGCCGCCGCGCCCGAGGAAATCCAGGTCTACATGAACGAGATGGGCCAGCCCGGCGAATTCGGACTGGATGTGCACGCGAACTACGTCCTGACCGGTGCGGCCACGCCCGACTATCCGGGCGCGCAACTGGCACGGCACGCGCTGCGCGTCACCCCCGAATTCTCCTACGGCCTGACCCGTACGCTGGAACTGGGCGCCTATGTGCTGGGACTGCGCGATGCCGACAACCGCTACCGTGTGGGCGGCGAGAAGCTGCGCCTCAAGTTCATCCCGACCGGCCCCGACGATCCCGTCTTCTACGGCGCGAACCTGGAGGTGGGACGGGTCGACCACCGTCTCGACGAAAACCCGTGGAACGGCGAACTGAAAGGCATCCTCGGCTACAAGGGGACGCACTGGACCGCGGCGGTCAACGCGAACGTCGGCTTCAAGGTGTCCGGGCCCGTGAGCGCGCCGACCACGCTCGAACTTGCGACCAAGCTGAGCTATGCCGTGTCGGACGCGCTGCAGGTCGGCATCGAGCACTACAACGATCTCGGCGAAATCCGCCGGCTCGACAATCCCGGGCGCCAGGCCCATACCACCTACGCCGTGCTCGACACGTCGGTGCGCGGCTGGGACCTGAACCTGGGCGTCGGCCGCGGCAACGCGGCGGCATCCGACCGCTGGGTAGTGAAAGCGATCGTCGGGGTGCCTTTTTGACCAACCGGCGGAAGACGAAGGAGACGCCATGAAGACATTCCTGCAACCTCGCCTGCGCCCGCTCGCCGGCGCCCTGCTGGCCGGCGCCTGCATGGCCGGCACGGGCATCGCCGCGGCGGGCCCCACCTTTCACCTCGAGAAGGTCGTGACCATCCCGGGCGGCGATTCCGGCTGGGACTATCCGTCGCTCGACGCGGGCCGCAACCGCCTGTTCATCGCCCACCGCGACGAAGGCCTGCACGTGTACGACATCCGGTCGGGCAAGGTGATCCGCACGCTGGCCCGGTCGGCGGGCGCCAACACGTCGGCGCTGGCGCCCGAGTTCGACCTCGGCATCGTGGGCACCAGGGACGGCCATGTCGTCGTGTTCAGGCTGTCCACCCTGGCGACGCTGGCGCGCTACAAGAGCGAGACCGACGGCTTCGACGGCGCCGCCTACGACCCGGTCAGCAAGCGCATCGCCATCGTCGGCGAGGCCGATGAAGACAAGAAGCAGACGCCCGTGCTGTTGTTCGACGCCCGCACCGGCAAGCCCGTCGGCAAGGTCGTCGTGGACAGCATCAAGGTCGATGCGCCGCGGGCCGACAACCAGGGCAATCTGTGGATGCCGCTGCGCGACCGCGCCGCGCTCGCGCGGGTGGACGTGCGCACGATGCGGCTGGCCGCTACCGTGCCGCTGGACGCAGCCTGCCGCGCGCCGGCGGCGCTGGAGCTGGACCGCCCCGACCGGCGCATCTACGTCGGCTGCCGCGGCGACGAGCGGACCGCGCCGCGCCTGCTGGTCGTGGACGCGGACGACGCACGGACGATCGCCGCGGTGCCGATCGGGCGCGGCGTGGACGAGGTGATGTACGACGCCCGCCACGGCCAGGTCGTGACCGCCAACGGCGAGGACGGCAGCCTGTCGGTGATCGCCAAGCAGTCTTCCGACCGCTACCAGCCCGTGGAGACCATCGGCACGCGGCCCCTCGCGCGCACCGGTGTCCTCGACGAGCGCACCGGCACGATCTATCTGGTGAACGCGCAATACTATAAACGGGCCGGCGACGATGGCGACGAGGACAGCCTGCATTTCGTGCCCAACACGTTCAGCGTGCTGACCTACACGCGCTAGCCCGCGAAAAACAGTTCTTTTCAGGATGGTGTGTACTAGAATGAAACCATCATGGACGACGGCACGTCACGCGACGAAGCAAGAGCACAGGAGACGAAGGCATTCGCCCATGCCGGCATGCCCTTGATGATCTTCGACGCCGCGACCGGCCGGTGCGTCGCGGCGAATGCCGCCGCCGACCGGGCCTATGGCTACCGTGGCGACGAATGGAGGGCGGTCGCGCTGTCCGACATCTGCGACGGGCTCGGCGCGCGGCTGCACGGCGCCGGCGCCGCGCCGCCGGGGCCGCCGGACATCGTCGCGCAACGCCGGCGCGACGGGAGTTGCTTCTGGGCAGCGGCCACGCTGGCGCCCATCGACGTGCCCGGCCGCCATGTGCTGCTGTGCGTGCAGGACGTGACGCAACAGCAGGACATGCTGACCGATCTGTCCGTGATGCGCGAGCATTGTGCGCTGGCCCAGGAATTGAGCGGGGTGGGACACTGTGTCCTCGAACTCAGGCGCAAACGGCAGACCTGGTCCGCGCAGCAATACCGCAACTTCGGATTGCAGGTCGGCGACCTGCCGGATGACCTCGCGGGCGCGATCGACGCCTGGGTCGGGTGTTTGCGTGAAGCCGACCGCGCACGCGCCGCCGCGGCGATCCGCGCGTGCATCGACGCCGGCACGCCTTTCGATACCGAATGGCGGGTACGCTGGCCCGACGGCAGCGAACGCATCGTGCGCGTCGAGGCGACGCGCAAGGACGAACCCGATGGCACCCCGAGTGTCTTCGTGTGCGCCAGCCTCGATCTCACGGAGCGCCGGCACGTCGAGGAAAGCCTGCGCCAGACCCGGATCGACCTCTCGGCAACACAGCGCATCGCCCGGGTCGGCACCTGGACGGTCGACTTTGCCAAGGGCACCGCGTACATGACGTCCGACGAACTGCACAAGGTCTTCGGCTTCAGCGAATGCGAGGTGCCGCTCGCCCTGCTGAACGCCCGCATCCATCCGGACGACCTGCCGCTGGTCGAGGCTGCCCGCGCCGCGTGCCTTGCGAATCCGGGTACGCGCTATCACGTGCAATTCCGCGTGGTGCCCCGGCCCGGTGAGTTGTACTACCTGGAAAGCCAGGCCGAGGTGCAGACCGACGCCGCAGGCAAGGCAGTGCGCATGGTGGGGTACTCGCGCGACATCACCGAGGCCAGGCTGGCGCAGCTGGAAATCCAGAGGCTTGCCTACCACGACGAGGTCACCGGCCTGATGAACCAGGTGGCGCTGCGCCGTCACCTGGACCGGTCGATCGCGATCGACTCGCCCGATTTCGTGCCGCTGGCGCTGCTGCTGATCGACGTGGCCCGGTTCGAGGACATTTGCCTGACCCTCGGCCACGGCAATGCCGACGGCCTGCTGAAGGCCGTTTCCGAGCGCATCGCCGGCGCGCTCGACGCCGGTGTCCAGGTGGCCCGCCTCGGCGGTTCCCAGTTCGCGGCGGTGCTGTCGGGCGCCTGCGCCTACGACTCCAAGCCGCGCGCGCGCGCCTTGCTGCACGCGTTCGAGCAGCCGTTCCAGGTTGCCGGCGTCCAGTACGACATCAGCGTGCACATCGGCATCGCCTTGTGCCCCGGGCACGCCACCGATACGGCCGCCCTGATGCGCAAGGCGCATGTCGCCGTGTTCCGGGCGCGCCAGATCGGTACCGACGTGCTCGTGTATGACCCGGGCGACGATCCCTACCATCCCGACCGCCTCGCCCTGCTCGGGGAATTCCGCAAGGCGATCCACGACGGACAGATCGAACTGTATTGCCAGCCGAAGGTCGAGATCCGCACCAACGAGGTCACCGGCGTGGAAGCGCTGGTGCGCTGGCGCCATCCGCGCCTCGGCATGGTCCAGCCAGCGCTGTTCGTGCCGCTGATCGAGGATACGGAACTGATCCACGTGCTGACCCGCCACATGCTGCAGGCGGCCGTACGCCAGTACTTCGCTTGGGCGCGCGAGGGCTTGCGCATCCCGCTGGCCGTCAACGTCTCGCCGCGCAACCTGCTGTCGCCGGATCTCGTCCCCAACCTCGAAGCGCTGTTGCACACCTGGGGCGGGAGCGCGGACTGGCTCGGGCTCGAAATCACCGAAAGCAGCCTGATCACGGATCCCGAGGCCTCGCTCGCGGAGCTCGCGGCACTGAGCAGCAAGGGATTCCGCCTGTTTATCGACGATTTCGGTACCGGTTACTCGTCGCTCGGCTACCTGACCCGGATGCCGGTCGACGTGATCAAGATCGATCATGGCTTCACGATGCGGATGCTGGAGGACCCGCGCGCGGCGGCGATCGTCAAGTCCACCATCGAGCTGGCCCATAACCTCGGGATGACGGTCGTCGCGGAGGGAACGGCGAGCGCGGAGATCTGGGATGCGCTCGCCGCGTACGGCTGCGACGAAGCGCAGGGCTTTTATGTGGCGGAACCGTTTCCCGCCGCCGGGCTGGGCGCCTGGCTCGAGAGCACGGGACGCCGCGTTCGTGAGGCGGCGGGAGCGATCTGACGGGTTGGCCGACTTCCGGCATTGCATACTGCTCATTGCGGCCATGCAAACATTTCACCGCAGCGTGGCCGCGCGCCATGCGAACATGGTTTCGTCACTTGAAAGGAGAAATCATGGATGCAAAAGCGCGGTTGATCGCACGCAGTGCGGCTTTTCTGCAGGACGTCAAAAACAAAACGGCAGGTGCGGAACTCGAACACTGGCTTAACGACACGTACGGCCCGGGAAGCGCGCTGTACGACGAGCTGGCCGCCCTGATCAAGACCGGTGTGGAAGAGGGCTGGGCCGCCAACGTCGAGATCGCCGGCCCGCGCTACCGCCGCAGCCGCCTGGCCGAGCCGAGCGCCGCGACCGATTACTTCAGCATCACGGCCGTCTACATGGACAGCATGCCGGGCGGCCATGGCGATACCGCCGACGTGTTCCGCGGCGATTATCACTCCCATCCCTACGGCGAATTGAACATGGTGATTCCGTTGACGCCGGGTGCGCAGCTGGCCGGGCCGCTCGGCTGGCGGGGGGCCGGCTGGACCGCGCCGGCGCCCGGCAGCCATCACTACCCGGAAGCGCGGGGCGGCGCCGTGATCGCGCTGTTCTATCTGCCGGCCGGACGGATCGCCTACGACGTCAAGCCACCGGCCGCTTGACCGTTCAGAGCGACAGGCCCGGCGCCAGCCGGGCGAGCCGCTCGCGGAACCAGGCGTGCGCCGGATCGGCGTCGTTGCGTTCGTGCCAGACGGCGTGCACGTCCACCGGACGGGGCGCATAGGGCGGCGCTACGCTGTGCACATCGTATTCACGTGCGAACAGCCGGCCCAGCGGTGAAGGCAGCAGGGCCAGCATGTCGCTGGTGCGCAGCAGCGTGGGGACCGCCAGCGCATGCGCGACCTGCATCCGGAAGCGGGGCGTGTCCGGCGCCAGCGCGTCGACCAATGACTGGCGGTCGAACATTTCGGACTGGCGCGCGAGGCCCCGTTCGGCGATGTAGCCGTCGACGGCGCCTTCCTCGGTGCCCCCCAGCGACACCGTCAGCAGCGGATAGTCCAGCAGCGCCTGGTTGTCCAGAACCTTGTCGCACAGGGGATGGGACTGGCGCATCACGAGGCTGTCGACCTGTGTCCACAAGCACATGAAGCGGAAGCGGGCGGGGATCTCGGCGTAGACCCCGATGGCGAGGTCGATCCTGCCCAGGTCGATCTGGCCCGCCAGGTCGATCCGCGTCGAGGGACGGACGACGAGATTGGCGAACGGCGCGTGCTCGTCCAGGTCGGCGGCGAGCGCCCCCAGCAACAGGACCGTGACGTAATCGGTCGCGGCGACCACGAACTCGCGCCCCGTGGTCGCCGGGTCGAACGGTTCGCCGCCGATGGCCTCGCCGATCTGGTGCAGCGCATTGCGCAGCGGGCCGGCCATGGCCATGGCGCGCGGCGTGGGGACCATGCCGGCCGCGCTGCGCACGAACAGGTCGTCGTCGATGGCGTAGCGCAGGCGCGCCAGCGCGTGGCTGATCGCCGACTGGCTCAGGTTCAGACGTTTCGCTGCGCGCAGCAGGTTGCGTTCCTCGAACACCACGTTGAAGACACGCAGAAGGTTCAGGTCGATTCGATCGAGATTCATGGCTATCGTTCCGGTGATCCTGGTGGGATTGTAATTCGGGACAGCCGGGCCCGGTGTTGCATGCTGCTCATAGTGCTCTTGTAGAAGATTCACCGCAATCCCGCCAGGCGCCATGCCATCATATTGCTCCTCCGCTAGAACGAATCCCACCGATGTCCTGGTCCCTTGTTCCCCTGCTGCATGCCATCGTGTTCGGCGGCGTGGCCGGCGCGGCACGGCTCGTGCTCGTCCGGCGCCGCCTCGGCACGTCGCCGCTCGCCCTGGGCGCGGGTGACTCGGCGCGCGGCTTCACGGCCCGCTGCTTCTACGCCTGGCTGCCGCTGGCCGATTTCTGTTACCTGCTCGTCGAGGCCATCGCCGGCCTTCCCGGCCCGGTGCTGTGGCAGGGCGACGCGGTGCGTGTCGCCGGCACGGTCCTGCTGGCCGCCGGTCTGGCCTGGGTGGCCTACGCGCAGGCCGCCATGGGCAGCGACTGGCGCATGGGCGTGGACGACGGTAGCCAAGGGCGGCTGTGCACGCACGGACCGTTCGCCCGCTCGCGCCATCCCGTGTATCTGGGCATCCGCGTCACGATGTTGGGGCAGCTCCTCGTCGTCGGCACCTGGCCGGCGCTGTGCCTGTGGGCCATCGAGGAACTGCTGGTTCAGGTCCAGGCCCGTTTCGAGGAGGAAGCCATGGCGGCGCGTTTCGGCGGTGCATACCAGGCATATCGGGCATCCGTCCGGCGCTGGCTGTAGCGGCGCCATTTATCCATCTTTTGAAAGGACCCCCATGAAAACAAGGAAAATCGCGGTACTGGTCGGCAGTTTGCGCAAGGCGTCGTACACGCGGCAGGTCGCGCAGGCGCTGGCCAGCCTGGCACCGCCGTCGATCGAGCTGGACATCGTCGAGATCGGCGACCTGGCGCTGTTCGACGAGGACATCGAGAATGCCGGCCCACCCGCGGCCTGGACCGACTTCCGGGCCAGGATCCACGCGGCCGACGGCGTGCTGTTTTGTACGCCCGAGTACAACCGGTCGATGCCGGCGGCCTTGAAGAACGCCATCGACGTCGGCTCGCGTCCGTATGGTCAATCTGCCTGGAGCGGCAAGCCGAGCGCCGTCGTCAGCGTCTCGCAAGGGCTGATGGGCGGCTTCGGGGCCAATCACGCGGTGCGCCAGTGCCTCGTGTTCCTCAACATGCCGTGCATGCCGCAACCCGAGGCCTATCTCGGCGGCATCGCCGCGAAATTCGAGGGCGGCGCCCTCGTCGACGACTCCGCGCGTGCGTTCCTGACGCAATTCATCCAGGCCTACGCGGGCTGGGTGGAACGGCACGCGGCGTAAGCCGACGTCGCGCGCCGGCCGGCGCGCGACATGCACGGTATTCACTTCGCTGCTGCAAAGGGATCAATTCCTGGCGCGCGCATGCTCTGCCAAAATCGTCTGGCGTTGAACCGCAGGCCCGTCAAGGGCATTCGATATAAACAGTATAAACAGACGAGACGACTTCATGCACAGCCCACAAATTTCCCATCCGACGGCGACCGACAAACCCATCGACGTCGTTGCCGTGATCGACCGATGCCGATTCTCGCCGTTGCAGAGGTGGATCATGTTCCTCAGTTTCTTCGTCATCGCCGTCGACGGCTTCGATACCGTCGCCGTCGGCTACGTCGGTCCGGTGCTCGCCGCCAGATGGGGCGTATCCAGGGTCGCGCTGGGACCGCTGTTCAGCGCCGCGCTCGTCGGACTGGCGATCGGCGCGCTGTTCGCGGGGCCGTTGGGCGACCGCGTCGGCCGCAAGCGCATCCTGATCGGATCCGTCGCATTCTTCGGCCTGTGCACGCTGGCGAGCGCCTGTGCCGGATCGCTGCAGCAATTGACTGTGCTGCGGCTGTTGACCGGCCTCGGGCTCGGCGCGGCGATGCCGAACGCGGTCACGCTGCTGTCCGAATATGCGCCGCGCAAGCACCGTTCGCTGCTGGTGAACGTCATGTTCTGCGGCTTCGCGCTCGGCGCGTCGGGCGGCGGATTCGCGGCCGCGTGGCTCATTCCCGCATTGGGATGGCAAAGCATCTTCGTGATCGGGGGCGCCGTGCCCATCGCGCTGGCGCTGCTGCTGTTCACCATGCCGGAGTCGTTGACCTTCATGGTGGCGCGCGGTTATCCGGCGGCGCGGATCAGCGCCGTGCTCGCGCGCATCGACCGGTCGTTCAAGGCATCGGCGGCCGGCTACCGCGTGCCGGCGCAGGAAACGGCGGGCGGCAAGTCGCCGCTGTCCATCCTGTTCAGCGCGCAGTTCCGAATCGGTTCCTACCTGCTGTGGCTGACGTATTTCATGGGTCTCGTCGTGTATTACCTGCTGACGAGCTGGATGCCGACGCTGATGCGCGAGGCCGGCTTCGATCTCGGGCAGTCCGCGCGCATGACGGCGCTGCTGTCGCTGGGTGCCGGCGTCGGCCCGCTGCTGCTCGGCTGGCTGATGGACCGCATGAATGCGTATCGCGTCGTGGCGGCCGGGTTTGCACTGGCCGGCTGTTTCGTCTGGCTGGCGGGCGTCACCGTGACGGACGGCGACGTGCTCCCGTGGGTGATCTTCACGACCGGCACGTTCCTGGCCGGCGCGCTGACGTCGATGCCGGCGATCGCCGCATCCTACTACCCGGTCGCGGCGCGCGCGTCCGGCGTCGCCTGGATGCTCGGCATCGGCCGGTTCGGCGGCGTCGTCGGCGCGTTCGCCGGCGGACCGTTGCTGGCCGCGGGCCTGAGCATCGCCCAGATCATGGGATTGCTGGCCATCCCGTCCTGCATCGCGGCGGCGGCGCTGCTCGCCCAATCGCGGCGCCTCACCGGCGAGCCGGTCCTCGCGGCACCGGTCCTTCACTGACGCGTCCTCGACAAGCGGGAGTTCCCATGTTCGCACATATGCGGGTCGGCGCCCGGATCGCCATCGGCTTCGGCAGCATCATCGTCATGATGCTGGCCGTGGCGTTCATCGGCGTCACGCGCCTGGCCCAACTCGACGAGACCGCCATGCGGATGAGTTCGGACACGTATCCGAAGGCGTTCGCGTTCAACCGGCTGATCATGAACCTCGATGCCCTCGAGATCGCGCTGCGCGCCGTCCTCATCGACGACGGCACGGACCGGGTCCGGGCGGACCTGGCGGCGGTCGCCGCCCTGCAGCGCAGCGGCGACGAGGGCCTGGAGCAGGTCGGGAAGATCCTGACGACGGCCAGGGGCAGGGAACTGTACGGCCGCCTGCGCGCGGCCAGGTCGCGCTACACGGCAGGTCTGGACAGGTTCTTCGGGCTGGTCGCCGCGGGCGACCGGTCCGCCGCCATCGCGTTGCTGCATGGCTCCCTGGGCGCCGACATCCAGGCGTGCCGGGACGGCATGTTCCAGATGACGGTCCTGGGCGGCCGCTTGATGGCCCAGGGCAGCGCGGACATCACGGCGGAGTATCGCCAGAGCCTCGCCGTGATCGCCGGCGTGGCGGCGGCGGCCATGCTGCTGGCGACGGTGTTCGCCGTCCGGATCACGCGCTCGATCACGCAACCGCTGGGCGCTGCGTGCCGGCTGGCGCATGCCGTGGCGGGCGGCGACCTGGGATCCCGTATCGAGGCGACGGCGCGCGACGAAACCGGAGCGTTGATTGCCGCCCTGGCCCGGATGAACGACAGCCTGGGCGGCATGGTCGGCCGCATCCACGACAGCGCCCGGGCGATCCGGCTCGGGTCCACCGAGATCGCGGCCGGCAACGTCGACTTGTCGAACCGTACCGAACGGCAGGCGGCATCGCTGGAGGAAACGGCATCGGCCATGGAGCAGTTGACCGCGACCGTCCGCAACAACGCCGCCGACGCCCACGCGGCCAGCCGGCTCGCGCAATCCGCGGCCGACGTTGCATCCGCGGGCGGCCGGGCGGTCGGCGAGGTGGTCGATACCATGGGCCTGATCGACGCCTCGTCGCGGCGCATCGCCGAGATCACCGACGTCATCGACCAGATCGCGTTCCAGACCAATATCCTGGCGCTCAATGCCGCGGTGGAGGCGGCCCGGGCGGGCGAACACGGCCGGGGCTTTGCCGTCGTGGCGGCGGAAGTGCGCAACCTGGCGGAGCGGTCGGCGCGGGCGGCGAAGCAAATCACCGTGCTGATCGCCGACTCGGCCGACAAGGTGCGGGCCGGTACCCGGACCGTGGAAGAGGCCGGTGCCGCCATCGCGAACGTCGTGGGCAGCGTGCGGCACGTGAACGACGTGGTCGCCAGGATCAGTGTGGCCAGCCAGGAACAGCGTACCGGCATCGAGATGATCGGTACTGCCATCGCCCGGATGGACGACGTCACGCAGCAGAACGCGGCGCTGGTCGAGCAAAGCGCCGCCGCGGCGCGGTCCATGGCCGACCAGGCCAACGTGCTTGGCGAGGTGGTGAGCGGATTCCGCCTGGCCCCCGGCCGGACATTGCCGGCAGCCGGGGCGCCCGGTTGATATACGCGGTGATTCAGCCGTCGAATCCGAGGAAGGAGGTAAATGCCGTTACGGGTTCGCGCGGCAATCCCAATGCATTGATTCGGGCGGACGGATCCGCATAACCCATCGACATGCCGCATACGATGGTTTCATACGGCGTAATCGAAAGATGCTGCCGGATGATTTCATGGTATTTGACGAACGAGATTTGCGGGCAGGTATCGAGGCCGCGGGCTTTCGCCGCGAGCATGATATTTTGTAAAAACATGCCGTAATCGATCCAGCTGCCGCGTTCGAGTGAACTGTCGATCGTGAAAATCAATCCGACCGGCGCGCCGAAGAATTTGAAATTCTGGGCGGTTTGTATATTGCGCCGGGCCGTGTCGTCGAAATCGATTCCGAGACTCCCATAATAAATCGCGCCGAATGCCGCCTGGCGCGCCGCATAACGTTCGCCCAGTACATCCGGAAAATGTTTATAGCACGGTGTATGGGCTTCCGGGCGGTTTGCGTGGGCATCGCCGAGTGCGGCGCACAGTGCGTCTTTCGCCGCACCGGCCAGCGCATGTACGCGCCAGGGTTGCGTGTTGGAATTGCTCGGCGCACTACGGGCGACGTCGAGGATATCGGTCACGACGCGCCGGTCGACCGGCCGGTCCAGGAAGCGCCGGACCGCGGCACGGCCCCGCATGACGCTGTCCACGACCTCCGCCACGGCATCGGTCACGCCCGCACGCACGGCGTGGCCATCCTCTTGCTGGTAATGCACGGAATTCATTGCTTGTCTCCATAAATTAATAGGCCCGAATGGGCTGGAATACTGAATGAATGCTAGCACGCACCCCATTCCCGATCAATTGAGGATGCCACATGAGGCAATTGCACGAAATTCATTTCGCTGTAATTGATTCGGTAATTGTTCGATAAGTCCGGTAGCGATTTTTCTGTGTCGTTCTGGTTCATTTGCGCCGTGAATACAATTCACCGCGAAGCCTGGTATATCGATGTTAGCCTGAATGAGTCCGGATGATTGGTGCAAGCTTTTAATTCGGCGATATATAACGATAGACATTCAGGAGACGGTAATGAGGTTCGCAAAGTTGAGCGCTGCGGCGTCCATTTTTATCAGCGCAATGGCATGTGCTCAAACCAATGTTTCAATGTATGGACTGCTCGATACCGGGATCGAATACGTGTCGAATGTGGATGCGGCGGGACACGGCCTCGTGCGGTTGCCGGGCGTCAGCGGAGAACTCCCGTCCCGGCTCGGGTTTCGCGGCGAGGAGAACCTCGGGGGCGGCGTGAAAGCGGTATTCGCACTCGAAACCGGCTTCAACGTGCGGCGCGGCGACCTGGGGCAGGGCGGCCGCATGTTCGGGCGGCAGTCGTGGATCGGACTGGACGGCCCGTGGGGGACGGTGTCGTTCGGCCGCCAGTACAACATGGCGTACTGGGTGCTCGCCGATGCCGAGATGCTCGGCCCCGACATTCATGGCATCGGCGCGCTGGACAATTATCTGCCGAACGCGCGGAGCGACAATACGGTTGCCTACAAGGGCAGGTTTGCCCGCTTGACGGTCGGCGCCACGTACTCCTTCGGGCGCGATGGCGCGGGCACCGGCAATTCGCCCGGCCAGGGTACCTGCGCCGGGGAGGGAGGCGTCACGCAAAGCGTACAGTGCAGGGAATGGAGCGCGATGCTCAAGTACGACGCGCCCCGTTTCGGCGTCGCCGCCGCGTATGCGCGCCAGCACGGCGGAACGAATGCCGCCACGAATTTCTTCGACGGTGTCGCGCCCCAACCCCTTGCGTCGGGTGACGACTACGATGCGCGCATGCAGGCCAACGCCTACCTGCGGTTCGGCCGCCTGAAGGTGGGCGCGGGCTGGATCGGCCGCAGCGTCCGGACCGCGTCCCCGGCGCTGCCCGATGTCCGCTCGCACCTGGTCTACACCGGGGCGCAGTATTTTATTACCGATGCGCTCGTGCTGGACGGCGAAGCGCTGCACATCCGGGTGAAACAGCACGACACCGCCGCAACGCTGGCAACGGCGCGCCTGACCTATTATTTGTCGAAAACGACGGCCGTGTACGTCAAGGGCGGGCATCTGTGGAATGGCGCCAGGTCACGCTTTTCCGTCAGCGGCGGCGGCGGCGGGACGACGCCGGCTGCCGGCGCCAGCCAGATCGGCCTGATGGCCGGTGTGCGCCATGCGTTCTGACCTGGCGTGATTCGCACGCATTCTGGCTGCTTTCGCGCGCACGGGGACGACCGCGGCCGGCCGCCCCGGAGCAGACTTGTCGGTGGCGGCATCGTTGCGATGGCCGCCATCCCGTGACCCACGAATCCCAAGGAGAAGCCCATGAGCGAAACGATTGCCGGCATCGTCATCCCCGACAGCCGCATGGCCCGCGACGCGACCCAGCTGGTGCGCGATACGGAGACCGACCTGCTGTACCACCACTCGCGCCGCGTGTTCCTGTTCGGCGCCCTGGCGGGGCAGCGCAAGGGATTGCAGGTCGACCCCGAGCTGCTGTATATCGGCGCCATGTTCCACGACATGGGGCTGGTGCCGCCGTACAGCAGCCAGGACCTGCGTTTCGAGGTCGACGGTGCGAACGCGGCCCGCGATTTCCTGCGTGCCTACGGCATCGGCGAAGCCGACGTCGAGCAGGTGTGGGACGCGATCGCCCTGCACACGACGCCGGGCATCCCCGAGCACAAGAAGCCGGTGGTCGCGCTCGTGACGGCGGGCGTCGAGATGGACGTGCTGGGCCTGGCATACGACCAGTTCACGGAGGAGCAGCGCCGGCTCGTCGTCGCCGCCCATCCCCGCGGCGAGGGTTTCAAGGAGGGCATCATCGACGCCTTCACGCGCGGCATCGCCCACAAGCCCGACACGACCTTCGGCAACGTCAAGGCCGACGTGCTGGCGTTGAAGACCCCGGGCTACCGGCGTACCAACTTCTGCGGATTGATCCTCAACTCGGCGTGGAACGATGCCTGTTCCTGCGGCCGCGCGGACGCGCACGGCCACTGAACCGGCGCGTGGTCAGGACGGCAGGCGCAGCGTGAATGCCGCGCCCTTGCCGGGCGCGCTGTCGACGGTGACGGTGCCGCCATGCAGTTCCGCGATCGAACGGACCACGGCCAGGCCGAGCCCCGTGCTGTCGGTCGAGCTGCGGGCCGGGTCGGCGCGGTAGAACCGGTCGAACAGGTAGGGCAGGTGTTCCGGCGCGATGCCGCAGCCGTCGTCGGCGACGGCGATCACGCACGCGTCGCCGTCTGTCGCGGCGCGCAGGACGACGGTACCGCCGCGCGGCGTGTAGCGCAGCGCGTTCGACAACAGGTTCGACAGCGCGCGCCGCAGCAGCATCGCATCCGCCGTCAGGCGGCAATCGCCCTCGGCGCGCAGGGCGATGCCCAGTTCGTCCGCCATCACCTCGAAAAAGGCGATCAGGCGGGCGAATTCCTCGCGCGCGCTCAGCGCTTCGCGCCGGATCGTCTGCTGCGCGTTGTCCGCGCGGGCCAGGAACAGCATGCCGGATACCATGCGCGACAGCCGGCTGCCTTCCTCCACCATGACTTCCAGCGTGTCCTGGTATTCGCCGACGTTGCGCGCACGTCCCAGCGTGACGCTGGCGGCGGCGACCAGGTTGTTGATGGGCGAACGGAATTCGTGGGCGAGGTCCGACGAAAAGCGCGACAACTGGTCGAACGAGCGCTCGAGCCGCGCGAGCATGTCGTCGAAGGCGAGGGCGAGCTGGCGCAGGTCGGACGGCCACGTTTCGTCCGCGATCCGGGTATGCAGGCCGTTCGCGTTGATGCGGCCGATCGCCGCGCTGATCGCCCGCAGCGGCGCCAGGCCGCGCCATACCAGCAGCCAGCCCAGGCCGGCCGCGACGCCGGTCGTCGCCGCCACCACCAGCGTGAGTTTCCTCAGATAGCGGCGCAGCACGCGCTCGTCCTGGCTGACGTCCAGCGCCCCGCGCAGGCGCGTGCCGGGACCCGCGACGCGCTCGGCGCCGACACTCGCCACCAGCAGGGAATGCGGCTTGCGGCCGGCACCGTCCTCCACGCGCTCGTCGTGGCGCGGGCGGTCGCGGCGGGCGAATCCGGCGGCGAACGCCGCGGCGTTCGGCGATGCGTGCAATACCGTGCCGCCGGGTCCCGTCAACTGCCAGGCGAACCGCCCGCCGTCCTCCTGCTGCTCGCTCCATTCGTGCTGCCACTGCGTCGGCCGCTGCCGTTTCGCCAGCGACTTGAAGACTTCCATCTGGATCTGCAGGTCGTCCTGCATCTCCAGTTCTTCCTTCTCGTGCAGCTGGTGCACCAGCTCCGCATACATCATGATGGACACGCCGGCCACGATGGCCGCGATGGCCACGCCGAAGAACAGCGACAGGCGCGCGCGCAGCGACCAGCGCCGGGCGCCCCGTTCAGGCCCGGACTTCGAGGACATAGCCGACGCCGCGCACCGTGTGCAGCAGCTTGACGGGATACGGGTCGTCCAGCTTGGCGCGCAGGCGCCGGATCACGACCTCGATGACGTTGGTGTCGGAATCGAAGTTCATGTCCCATACCTGGTCCGCGATCACGGCGCGCGGCTGCACTTCGCCGGGGCGCTTGATCAGCAGGGCGAGCAGGGCGAACTCCTTGGGCGTGAGGTCGAGCCGGTCGGCGCCGCGGGCCGCGCGGTGCTTCGCGACGTCGAGCGTCAGGTCGGCCAGCTGATAGCGGGTCGGCTCGGGCGTGCCGGGCAGCGCGTCGCCGCGCCGCAGGATGACGCGCACGCGCGCCAGCAGCTCGCTGAACGCGAACGGCTTGACGAGATAGTCGTCGGCGCCCAGTTCCAGGCCGTGCACGCGGTCCTCGACGTCGTCGCGCGCCGTCACGAACAGGACCGGCGTACGCGACGCGGCCAGCCGCGCCGTCGCGAGGATGGTCCAGCCGTCCAGCCCCGGCAGCATCACGTCCAGGATCGCGAGCGCGTATTGCTCGGTCAGCAGGCGGTGCAGGCCGTCCGGGCCGTTGGTGGCCACGTCGACGGTCATGCCGGCCTCGCGCAGGCCCTGCGCCAGGTAGGCCGCGGCGGTGGGTTGGTCTTCGACCAGGAGAATTTTCGTCAATGTGACCTCGCGGGCGCTACCAGGACCGGTCGCGCGGGTGCCGCGCGGCGCGCGCCGATCCGGTCGAAACACACGTACAGCACGGGCGTGATGAACAGCGTGATCAGCTGCGACACCAGCAGGCCCCCGACGATGGCCACGCCCAGCGGCTGGCGCAGCTCCGCGCCCGCGCCGAGCCCCAGCGCGAGGGGCAGCGCCCCCATCAGGGCGCACAGCGTGGTCATCATGATGGGCCGGAACCGCAGCACGCAGGCCAGGCGCACGGCCTCCGCCGGCGCCATGTTCCCGTTGCGGCGGGCGTCCAGCGCGACGTCGATGATCATGATCGCGTTCTTCTTGACGACGCCGACCAGCAGCAGGATGCCGACCATCGCGACGAAGCTCAGGTCCAGGCCCGTCAGGCGCAGCGCCAGCAGCGCGCCGACGGCCGCGGACGGGATGCCGAGCAGGATGGTGAGCGGATGGACGAGGCTTTCGTACAGCACGCCCAGGATCAGGTAGATGACGGCGACCGCGATGGCGACCAGCCACAGCTGGCTGGCCTGCGACTGCTGGAACAGCGACGCTGCGCCGGCGAACGCGCCGACGATCGTGGATGGCATGCCGGTCGCGATCCGTGCCGCTTCGATCGCCGCGTGCGCGTCCGACAGCGACCTGCCGGGTGCCAGGTCGAACGAGACCGTCACGGCGGGCAGCTGGCCCTGGTGGTTGACGGCGAGGGTGGCGGGGCCGCGCCCGAACCGGGCGAAGGCCGCGAGCGGGACGAGCGTGCCGTGCGCGCCCTGCACGTGGAGTTTTGCCAGGCTGCTTTCGTCGCGCCGGAAGTCGTCGGCCAGCTCCAGGATCACCTGGTAGCTGTCCTCGGGCGCGTAGATGGTCGAGACCTGGCGCGTGCCGTAGGACTGGGACAGCGTCGTGCGCAGCGTCTGCATGTCCACGCCCAGCTGCGCGGCCTTGTCGCGGTCCACGTCGATCCGGGCCTCCAGTCCATTGTGTTCGCTGTCGGTGTTCAGGCCGACGAACACCGCCGACTTGCCGAGCTCCTCGACGAGCCGGTTCGCCCACGTCTCGAGCGACGCCGGGCTGACGGCCTGCAGCGTGTACTGGTAGGTGCTCTTCGCGTTCCTCCCGCCGACCTTCAGGTTCTGCACGGGGCTGAAGAACACGCGCACGCTCGGGATGAACGCGGTTTCCGCGCGCAGCCGCGCCAGCACGCGGTCCATCGCCGGCCGCGCGCCGCGCGGCTTCAGGGTCAGGTACAGCGCGGTCGTGTCGTGGTCGACCTTGGACGCGACGTCGGCCACGTACGGGTCCTTGCGCAGCACGGCTTCGATCCGCCGCAGCACCTCGAGACGGCCGGCGTACGCCATGTCCTGGGGCGTGTCGACGCTGGCGTTGACCTGGCCCGTGTCTTCCTGCGGGAAGAAGCTCTTCGGCGCCCAGGCGTACAGCCATGCCGTCAGCGCGAAGGTCGACAGGCCGACGAGCAGCACGCTCCGGCGGTGCGCCAGCGCCCAGTCGAGCGCACGCCCGTAGGCGCCGAGCAGGCGCCCGAAGCCCCGTTCGAACCACAGGCTCCAGCCGGGCGCGGGGCGGTGCGGCGCGGCGCCGGCCTTGACGCACAGCGCGACCAGCAGCGGCACGAGGGTCAGCGAGGCCGCGGCCGACACCAGGATCGCCAGCGTGACCACCAGCGCGAACTCGTGGAACAGCAGGCCGATCGTCCCCGGCATGAACAGCACGGGAATGAAGACCGCGACGAGCGAGATCGAGATCGAGACTACCGTGAAGGCCACCTCCGCGGTGCCGCGCCGCGCCGCCTCGCGCGGCGCCACGCCGTCCTCGATGTGGCGCATGATGTTTTCCAGGACCACGATCGCGTCGTCGACGACGAGGCCGACGGCGATCGTCAGGCCCATGAGCGAGATGTTGTTCAGGCTCAGGCCGAACGCCAGCATGAGGGCGAAGGTGCCCAGCAGCGATACCGGCAGGCTGATCGACGGGATCAAGGTCACGGTCAGGCGGCGCAGGAACAGGAGGATCGTCAGGACCACCAGCGCGATCGTGAGCAGCATGGTGAGGTTGACGTCGTGGACGGCGTCGCGGATCGCGGTCGAGCGGTCGTTCAGCACCGTGACCTTGACCGACGCCGGCAACTGGCGCGCGAGGCGCGGCAGTTCGGCGCGGATGGCATCGATGGTCGCCACCGTGTTCGCGCCGGGCTGGCGCTGGATCTGCAGCAGGATCGCGCTTTCGCCGTCGATGGCGCTCGTGCTCTGGTTGTTCTCGACGCTGTCGATCACGGTCGCGACGTCGTGCAGCCGCACGGGCCGGCCGTTGACGGTGGCGACCGCGATGCGGGCGAAGTCGGCGGCGTTCATGAGCGCCGTGGACATCTGGATGCTCATCATCTGCCGGTGGGTGTCGAGCTGCCCGAGCGGCGCATTCGAATTCGCCGCCTTCAGCGCCGCAGCCACGTCCGGCAGGCCGAGTCCGAGCGCCGCGAGCCGGTCCGGATCGACCTCGACGCGCACCGCGTAGCGGCTCTGGCCCGACACCGTGACCTGTGCGACGCCGCTCAACGTGGACAGGGCGGGGACGAGCAGGTGCTCGGAAAACGCGTTCAAATCGGACAGGCGCAGCGACGGCGAGGACACGCCGACCAGCAGGATAGGCGCATCGGCAGGGTTGACCTTGCGGTAGGTCGGCGGCGTCGTCATCTCGGCCGGCAGCGCGCGCGACGCGCGGAACAGCGCGGCCTGGACGTCGGCGGCGGCCGCGTCGATGTCGCGGCCCGCGTCGAATTCCAGCGTGATCTGGGTCTCGCCCTGGATGCTGGTCGACGTGGTGTTGACCAGGCCGGGGATGGCGGAGAACTGCTTCTCCAGCGGCGTGGCCACCGACGTCGCCATCGTCTCCGGACTGGCGCCCGGCAGGTGCGCGCCGACCTGGATGGTCGGGGCGTCGTAGTCGGGCAGGGCGGCCACCGGCAGGCGCAGCCAGCTCGCGACGCCGGCGACGACGACGGCGAGCCACAGCAGCGCGGTCGCGACGGGGCGCCGCAGGCACAGGTCGGCGAGCCTCATGGGCGCACCATCGCGACCGTTGCCGGCGGCGCGGCGTCCGCGGCAATCCGCACGCGGGCGCCGGGGCGCAGGTTCTGGCCGCCCTCGAGCACGACGGGCACGCCGGGGTCCAGGCCGCCGATGACGGCCATGCCGCCCTGCACGCGCAGCAGGTCGACCGGCCGCGACGACACCTTGCCGTCGCCCGCGGCGATGAACACGAAGCGGCCGCCGGGGCCGTCCTGTACCGCCTGGGGCGGCAGCACGACGGCGCCGCGGCTGACGCCCGCATGGACGACGACGCGCACGAAGGCGCCCGGCCACAACGTATGGTCCGTGTTCGGGAACGCCGCTTTCAGGTGGATCGATGCGCTGTCCTGGTCGATCGCGTTGTTCACGAAACTGAGTGCGCCGTCGGGCGTCTTGCCCGCCGCGGCGGCGATCGATACGCGCACGGCGCCCGCCGCGCGCGCGGCGAGCAGGGCCGGCAGGTCCTTTTCCGGCAGGTCGAACTCCACGCCGACGGGCGCGAACTGCGCGATCGTGACGAGCGGCGCGGCCGCGCCCACCTGCGCGAGGCTGCCGGGATGGACGGCGACGGCGCCGGCCTTGCCCGCGATCGGCGCATGGATGCGGGTGTGGGCGAGGGCGGTGCGCGCGCTGCTGACTTCCGCCGCGGCGGCATGGGCCTGCGCAACCAGCGCCTCGACCTTGCTGGCCGCCGTGTCGACGCTGCTGGCGGCCACGAACTTCGACGCCACCAGGGCCTGCGCGCGCTGATGGTCGCGGCGCGCGTCGGTCAGCTGGGCCGCGACCAGCGCGACCTGCGCCTGCGCCTTGCCGAGCTGGGCGCGCGCGTCGCTGTCGTCCAGCGTGAACAGCAGCTGGCCCTTGCGGATGTCGTCACCCTCGTGGAAATCCACGGTCCGGATCGTGCCGGTCAGCTGGGGCCGGACGTCGACGAACTCCAGCGGCACGACGTGGCCCTGGGCGCCCAGTTCGATCGGGATGTCGGCGGCGCGCGCGGTCGTCACGCTGACCAGCGGTGGTTTCTTGTCCTCGGGCGGCGGCGTCCTGGCGCAGGCGGCCAGGAGCAGCACGGATGCCAGCGCCGCGGTGCGCGGCGTGCGGAATGCGGGGATGAATGAGAAGGTCGTCGTCATGTTTGAACCATGGGTGATGACGCATCATTCTGCCTGCCGGTACCTGACAGGACCTTGAAGCGAAGCTTACGTTTCTGTTATCTGGTCAGACGCCGACCGGCGCGACGGAGGCGCCCGCGATGCCGTGGCGCGCGAGGGCGGCCGCGACGAAGCCGCCCGCCTTCATGTGCTCGACGAAGCGGGCGAGGAACACGGCGGCGTCCCTGCCGCGGCACTTCGGCACACCCATGGCCTGCCGGATCTCCATGAAGCGGCCGTCGAGCAGCCGCAGGCCGCCGTGGCGCAGCGCATCCGCTTCCAGCTGTTGCCTGACCCCGGCCGCGACCTCCGCTCCGCATTCCAGGAACGTGTCGACCACCGCCGGCGACGTGGGCGCGCGCTCGATGCGCGCATGGCGCAGCGTGCGCGTCAGGTGCAGGTCGTAGGCGCTGCCCCGGCCGACCACGACGCGGTTGCCCGCGTGGTCGACGTCGTCGTGGGTGCGGATCGGCGACGCCTCCCGCACCAGGTAGCAGCCTTCGATCAGCACGTACGGGCCGCTGAACGCGATGTCGGCGCCGCGCACGGGATCGATGGCGAAGAAGCCGATGTCGGCCCGTCCGGCCGCGACGACGTCGACCGACTTGCCGGCCGCGTCCACGACGACGAGGTCGAGCTCCACCTCCAGCAGCCGCGCGAACTCGCGGGCGAGGTCGACCGACACGCCGCCCGCGCCGCCGCCGTCCGCCGGGTGGGCGAGGATCGGGTTGCCGAGGTTGATGGCGGCGCGCAGCCTGCCGGTCGGGGTGAATGCGGCGCGGATGGAAGATGTGGGTGTCATGGTCGTGGCTGATGGATGGTCTGTTGCAGGATGTACGGGATGACGCCGCCCTGGCGCAGCAGGTCGGCCTCGAGCCGGGTCTCGATGGCTGCGACGGCCGTGTAGGCCTCCACCGTGCCACCGAGCCGGTGCACGCGAACGGTGACCGCGGCGCGCGCTGCGATCGCGTCCGCCGGCGCGTCGATCTCGATGCGGTCGCCCACCGCGATGCGCAGGCGTTCCGGCGCGCACTCCGGCGGCATGCGCAGCGGCAGGATGCCCATGCCGATCAGGTTCGAGCGGTGGATGCGCTCGAAGCTTTGCGCGAGCACGGCGCGGATGCCGAGCAGGCGTTGGCCCTTGGCCGCCCAGTCGCGCGACGAGCCCGTCCCGTAGCGCTCGCCCGCCAGCAGCACGACGGCCTCGCCATCGTCGCGATAACGTCGCGCGATGTCGAAAATCGGCGCGACGGCGCCCGTGGGGACATGCAATGTCTGGCCCACCGGGGCATGCGGCCACAGCAGGTTGCGCAGGGACTTGCTGTAGAACGCCGCGCGCATCATGACTTCCCAGTTGCCGCGGCGCGAGGCGAACACGTTGAGGTCGTCGCGATCGTCGCCGCACCCGACGAGATAGTCCGCGACGAACGAATCCTTCGGGATCGCGCTCGCCGGCGAGATGTGGTCCGTCGTGACGTCGTCGCCCACCACCACCAGCGGATACGCGATGTAATGCCCGAGCTGGCCGCCTTCCGCCAGCGACGCGAACGGCGGCCGGCGCAGCGCCGTCGATGCCGGGTCCCACGGGAACCGCGGCGTATCCGGCACGTCCAGTCCGTGCCAGGCCGGGTTCAGGCTGGCGCGGGCGAAAGCCTGCGGAAAATCGTCGGGGCGCAGCGCCGTCGCCAGCAGCGCATCGACTTCGGCGGCGTCGGGCCACAGGTCGCGCAGGTGGACGGGCCGCCCGTCGGCGTCGAACTGCACCGGATCGCGGCCCAGGTCCAGTCCCGCATTGCCGGCCAGCGCGAACGCGACGACGAGCGGCGGCGACATCAGGAAGCCGAGGTCGAGGTCGGGGTGGATGCGGCCGGGGAAGTTCCGGTTCCCCGACAGCACGGCGACCGGCTTGATGTAGCCGTGCGCCAGCGCGTCCTGCACGGACGCGGGCAACGGTCCCGAGTTGCCGATGCATGTGGTGCAGCCATGGCCGACGATGTCGAAGCCCACGGCCGCGAGGTCGTCGAGGAGGCCGGCGCGTTCGAGGTAGGCGGCCGCGGCGGGCGAGCCCGGACCCAGCGAGGTCTTGACCCAGGCCGGCGTCCTGAGGCCGCGCTGGCGCGCGCGCCGTGCGACGAGGCCGGCCGCCACGAGCAGGCGCGGATCGGACGTGTTGGTGCAACTGGTGATCGCGGCGATGACGACCGGATGGCGGGGCATGGCGGTGGGGCCCGGCGCCGGCTCGAACGCCAGGTCTGCCAGCGTGCGCGCCGTGTCGGTATGGGCCAGCAGGTCCTGCGGGCGCCTGGGGCCCGCCACGTGGAGCGTCACCTGGTCCAGGTCGATCTCGATCGTCCGCGTGTAGAGCGGGTGCGCGCCGGGGTCGAACCACAGGCCGTTGCGGCGCGCATAGGCTTCCACCAAGGCGAGGCGCGCGGCCGGGCGCCCGGTCTGCGCGAGGTAGTCGAGGGTGCGCCCGTCGATGGGGAAATAGCCCGTCGTCGCGCCGTATTCCGGGGCCATGTTGGCGACGACGGCGCGTTCGCCCGCGCTCAGCGTCGCGACGCCGGGGCCGAAGAACTCGACGAAGTCGCCCGCGACGCCGACCTGGCGCAGGCGCTGCGTGACGGCCAGCGCGAGATCGGTGGCGACGGCGCCCGCGCGCAGGCGTCCGGTCAGGCGGACGCCGGTCACGTCCGGCACGCGCAGCATCGTCGGCATCCCGAACATGACCGTCTGCGCTTCGAGCCCGCCGACACCCCAGCCCAGCACGCCGATCCCGTTGATCATCGGCGTGTGGCTGTCGGTGCCGATCATCATGTCGGGCACCGCCCACGTCTCGCCGTCGCGTTCTTCCGTGGTGACGACGGTGGCCAGCTGTTCCAGGTTAATGGTGTGCATGATGCCGGTACCGGGCGGATGGATGCGCACGCCCCGCATGACTTTCGAGGCCCAGCGCAGGAAAGTATAGCGCTCCCGGTTGCGGCGCATTTCCAGTTGCAGGTTGCGTTCGGCGGCATCGCGCCGCGCAAAGAATTCCACGGCCAGCGAGTGATCGACCGAGATGTCGACGGGCAGGCCGGGGTTGAGCAGGGCAGGGTCCCAGCCGGCTTCGGCGAGCGCATCGCGCATGCCCGCGATGTCGACGAGTGCGGGCGTGCTGGTCGTGTCATGCATCAGCACGCGGCCCGGCTGGAACGGGATTTCCGCCTCGCTCGTACCGTGGTCGAGCCAGCCGAAGATGGCATCGATGCCGGCCTGGCGTTCGTCGCCGGCCGTGTTGCGCATGAGGTTTTCCAGCAGCAGGCGCAGCACGATGGGAAGGGAATCCAGCCGCGCGCCGAAGGTGGCGGGCAGGTCGACCATGCGGTAGCGCCGGCCGGCATGGTCGAGCAGGGCGGCGGTGTGAGAAGAATTTTTCATATCGCATTCTTGCACATTGTCGACGAAAAATACAATACATGGGATGGCGCTGATGTGCATTCGCCGCAATTTTATTGGAGTAAAGGGAAATATAGTCCTCCCGGCTATTGCATAAAATGATTAAAAAATACAATATAGCGAAAAGCCGATTCCAAGGAGACACCATGATTCCCCCGACACCCGACCTCATCGACCCGCGCCATGCACGCCGGCGCCGCAGGCTGCTGCAATCCATCCTGGCCGGCGGCGGGATCGGCCTGCTGGGCCGGGCCGCCGGCGCATCCGGTACGGCGGCTGCCCCGGTTTCCCATTCCACCATTTCCCAAGGAGGTCAGATGTTTGCCTATGTAGGCTCGCGCACGACGCGCGAACGCAACGCCCGTGGCGACGGTATCAGCGTGTTCCGGGTCGGCCTGGACAACGCCCGTCTCGAGTTGATCCAGGTCGTGCGCGACCTGGTCAATCCATCCTTCCTCGCACTGGACCGGGCGGGGCGGCATCTGTACACGGTGCATGGCGACATGAGCGACATCAGTGCCTTCCGCATCGACGCCGCCACCGGCAAGCTGGAATTCCTCAACCGCCAGGGCACGGGCGGCAAGAATCCGGTGCACCTGGCGCTCGACCCGAGCGGGCGGCATGTCGTGGTCTCGAACCACCTCGGGTCCAGTCTCGCGGTGCTGCCGGTCCGGTCCGACGGCAGCCTGGGCGAACTCGAGCAGCTCGTCACGCTCGACGGGCCGCTCGGCCCGCATCGCATCGAGCAAAAGCTCTCCAAGCCGCATTTCAATCCGTTCGATCCCAGCGGCGAGTTCGTTCTCGTGCCGGACAAGGGCCTCGACCGGACGTTCTCGTTCCGCTTCGCCGGCGGCAGGCTGGCGCCGGCGGATCCGCCCTTCACCGTGGCGCGCGAAGGCGCCGGTCCGCGCCACCTGGCGTTCGCGCCGCGCCTGGGCATGGCCTATGTGGTCAACGAACTCGATTCCACGGTCACGGCCTATGCCTGGTCGGCGCAGACCGGCGGATTGACGCCGCGCCAGATCCTGTCCACGCTGCCGGACACCTTCACGGGGAACAGCCGCGCCGCGGGCATCCAGGTCGACGGCGACGAGCGCTTCCTGTACGCGTCCAATCGCGGGCACGACAGCATCGCCGTATTCCGGATCGACCCCGCCACCGGGCTGCTGTCGTTCGCCGGCGCCGACGCGACGCGCGGCCACACGCCGCGCTTCTTCACGCTCGTGCCCGATGGCCGTTTCCTGTTCGCGCTGAACGAGGACAGCGACAGCATCGTCGCCTTCGCCGTCGACCGCGCCAGCGGACGCCTGCAGCCGGCCGGCGATCCGGTGAAGGCGGGCAGCCCCGTGTGCATGGTGTTCGCGGCACCGGCCCGATCCTGACTGTTCCCAAAGGGGCCGCACCATGTCCGACACCACCACCACCGGCGCGTTCATCGACGAGCGCGCGCTCGTGCACAAGATCACGTGGCGAATCATTCCGTTCGTGTTCATCCTGTACGTGATCTCTTACCTCGACCGCGCCAACATCGGCTACGCGGCCCTGCAGATGAACAGGGAACTCGCCCTGTCCAGCGAAGCCTTCGGCCTGATCTCGGGGATTTTCTTCATCGGGTATTTTGCGTTCGAAGTGCCCAGCAACATCGCGCTGAACCGCTTCGGCGCCCGCGTCTGGATCGCGCGGATCCTGCTGACCTGGGGCGCCATCTCGTTCGCCTGCGGCTTCGTGCAGAACGCCACCCAGCTCTACGTGCTGCGCTTCCTGCTGGGCGTCGCCGAAGCAGGTTTCTTCCCGGGGATCATCGTCTATCTCACCTACTGGTTCCGCCAGAAGGAGCTGGCGACGACCGTCGCGCTGTTCACGGCGGCGATCCCGGTGTCGTACATCATCGGTGCGCCGCTCAGCACCTGGATCATGGACAACGTCGGCTGGCTGGGCTTGAGCGGCTGGCGCTGGATGCTGATGATGGAGGCCGCGCCCGCGGTGATCGGCGGCATCGTGTGCCTGTTGTACCTGCCCGACCGCCCGCAGGACGCCGGTTGGCTGACGCAGGCCGAGAAGCGCTGGCTGCTGTCCGAGCAGGACAAGGACCGCAAGGCCCGGCCGGCGGCGGGCCACCTCGGCCTGCGCCAGACGCTCGGCAATCCGCGCGTGCTGTACCTGTCGTTCATCTACTTCGTGTACCAGTGCGGCAGCCTCGGCACGGGTTACTGGATGCCGCAGATTATCAAGTCGTTCTCGTCCAGGCTGACGCATACGGAGATCGGGCTGATCGCGATGATCCCATATCTGTTCGCCACGATCGTCATGATCGCCTGGTCGCGCCGTTCCGACCGGCGCGCCGAGCGGCGCCTGCATGCCGCGCTCCCGCTCGGCGTGGCGGCGTGCGCGATGCTGGCGACGGGGCTGGTCGCCGATCCGGTGGCGGCGATCGCGATGATCAGCCTTGCCCTGGCCGGCCTGTACGCGTTCAAGTCGCCGTTCTGGGCGTTGCCGACCCTGTTCCTGTCGCGCGAATCCGCGTCGGTCTCGATCGCCGTCATCAATTCGATCGGCAATCTGGGCGGCTTCGTGGGGCCGTTCTTCATCGGTTACGTCAAGGACGCCACGCACAGCGCGACGACCGGCCTGATGCTGCTGGCCGCCCTGGTGTGCGTGGCCTTCCTCATGACGCTCTTGATCCGCATCGACGAGCGGGGCCGGGCCGTCGAGGCCGCCCGCGCCGCCGCCGGCTAGGCGGCCTGACGCGCCGACTTCTCCCGTGCCGCGTCGCGCAGGTGCAGGCGGATGAAGTCGGCGGCGGCGTCGCGCTGGCCCGCCAGCAGCAGGTCGATCAGGTCCAGATGTTCGCGGCAGCGCCGCGCCGCGGCCTCGCGGTCGAACGATTTGCGGTACTCCATCAGGCGCCGCAGGCTGTTCAGCCGCTTCAGCGAGTCCACGATGAAGACGTTGCCGGAACACTCGGCGATGGTCTCGTGGAGCAGCGTGTTGGCATCGAAGATGTCCGCCGCCGTGACGTCGCGGATGCGCTCGAGCAGTTCGCGCTGCTGCTGCCGGCAACGCGCCAGGGCGGGTTCGTTGATTCGGAACGTCGGTTCCAGGATGCCCGCCGCCTCGATCAGGATGCGGAACCGGTAGCCCTGGTCATAGGTGTCCGCCGACGTCAGCACGGGACGGAAGCGCCAGCCATGCCCGGGCAGGCGTTCGATCCAGCCTTCCTGCGCCATGCGCCGCAGCACCGCCGCGAGCTGGGCGCGGGTGATGTCGTAGCGGCGCGCGAACTCGTTCTCCGTCACCCGCTCCGGCAGGTTGCCGGCCAGCCGGTCCTCGGCAATGGCGAAATAGGCCTGCTCCACCGGGTCCGGCGGCGCGAAGCTGTGCTCCGGTTCGCCGGCCAGCAGCGCGCCGGCGTGGGCCACGGCGTGGCCGCCGTCCGCCTGTTCTTCCAGGATGCCCTCGCCGGCGAGGCGCTGCAGGGCTTCGCGCACGGGCGAGCGCGAGACCTGGAAGCGCGCCGAGAGCGCGCGCTCGGTCAATCGCGTGCCTTCGGGCAGGCGCTCGGCACCGATGTATTGCTTGATCTGGAGGACGAGCGTGTCGGAAATTCGCCGGGGCATGCAGGGTCGCCTATGGTCTGGTTTTTGATCGATCATAGTACCACGATGGTATTTTTATCGTGGATCTGAGTGCCTAAAAAACCATTTGACTTGGTTTTTTGTGAGCATAAAATGCCAAGAACTCATCCATCAGAAAGAATCCCCATGATTTCATCCATCAATCCCGCCACCGGCACCGTCGTCGCCGAATTCGATGAACACACCGACGCGCAGGTGGAACGCATGCTCCAGGGCGCCGTCACGGCCCAGAAGCGCTGGGCCCGCCAGCCGATCGAGGTCCGTGCCGCGGTCCTGACCGCCGTCGCGCGGGTGCTGCGCGAGCGCAAGGCCGAGTACGCGCGCCTGATCACCACCGAAATGGGCAAGCCGCTGGCCGAAGCGGAAGCCGAGATCGAGAAATGCGCCTGGACCTGCGACCACTACGCGCAGCACGGTCCCGGCTATCTGGCCGACATGCCGGTCGCCAGCAACGCCGAGAGCTATGTCGCATACGATCCGCTCGGCGTGGTGCTGGCGGTCATGCCGTGGAATTACCCGTTCTGGCAGTTCATCCGCTTCGCCGCACCCGCGCTGGTGGCCGGGAATGGCGCCATCCTCAAGCATGCGAACAACGTGCCGCAGTGCGCGCTCGCGCTGCAGCAGGCGCTGGTCGACGCGGGCGTGCCCGCCGGCCTGATGAGCACAGTGCTGATCGCGTCGAGCCGCGTGAAAGCGCTCATCGCGGATGCGCGCATCGCGGCCGTGACGCTGACGGGATCGACAGCCGTCGGCAAGCAGGTGGCCGCGCAGGCCGGCAGCGCGCTGAAGAAGCAGGTGCTCGAGCTGGGCGGCTCGGATCCGTTCATCGTCCTGGCCGACGCCGACGTCGCCGCGGCCGCCCGGACCGCCGTCAAGGCGCGCTTCGGCAACTGCGGCCAGAGCTGCGTGTCGTCGAAGCGCTTCATCGTCGAGGACGCGGTGGCCGACGCCTTCGTCGCCGCGTTCGTCGCGCATACTCGCGAACTGGTGGTCGGCGATCCGCTCGATCCGCGCACGACGATCGGCCCGATGGCGCGGCCCAGCCTCGTCGCCGACCTGGACAGCCAGGTGCAGCGTTCGCTCGCGGCCGGCGCGCGCCTGCTCGCCGGCGGCGCGGCGCGTCCGGGCCCCGGCTGTTACTACGAGCCCACGATCCTCGACGACGTGACGCCGGACATGGCGGCCGCGATCGAAGAAACGTTCGGGCCGGCCGCCGCGATCCTCCGCGTCGGGGATGCGGACGAGGCCATCGCCCTGGCCAACGCCACCGAGTTCGGCCTCGCCGCGGCGCTGTGGACCGGCGACCTCGCCCGGGCGCGCCGGCTCGTGCGCCAGATCGAGGCGGGCGCCGTGTTCGTCAACGGCCAGGTCGTGTCGGACGCGCGCCTGCCGTTCGGCGGCATCAAGCAGTCCGGCTACGGACGCGAGCTGGGCGCCGCCGGCGCGCGCGAATTCACCAACACCAAGACCGTCTGGATCGGTCCTGCCCGCTAATTCACTTCGAGAGAACGCCATGTATCCCATCAAGACCCCATCGAACGCCAGGCTGCTGCGTCCCTCCGCGCTGCCGCGCCATGACCGCGGCGGCGGTGCACGTACCACGTCGCTCGTCTCGCCGGCGCTCGGCGCCACCACGTTCATCTCCGGCATCACGGAGTTCGATCCCGGCACGGCGATTCCCTTCCACAGCCACAACTGCGAAGAGAGCGTCGTCCTGCTGGAGGGCGACGCGGTCATGGACATCGACGGCCTCGAGTACCGCCTGCAGCCGCTCGACACCACGTTCATCCCGCCCAACGTCGTGCACCGTTTCCGCAACCTGTCGGCCACGCAGCCGATGAAGATCCTGTGGACGTACGCATCGCCCGACGCCACCCGCACCCTGCGCGACACGGGCGAAACGCGCCCCGTCGCGCTGGAACACGCCAACCGATAACCGACCACCTGGAACCCACCATGCGCATTCTCGTACTCCCCGGCGACGGCATCGGCCCCGAAATCGTGAACAGTGCCGTCGAGGTGCTCGACGCCGCCAACCGCGCGTTCGACCTCGGCCTGGCCTTCGACCACGACGACATCGGCTTCGCCAGTCTGGCAAAACACGGCACCACCCTGCGCGACGACCTGCTCGAGCGCGCCCGCACCTACGACGGCATCCTGCTCGGCACGATCTCCCATGCGGACTATCCGAAACCCGCGCAAGGCGGCATCAACGTCTCGGCCGCATTCCGCGGCAAGCTGGACCTGTACGCCAACGTGCGCCCGGCGCGCACCCGCACCTTCCTCGATTCGAACCTCAAGGCCGGCAAGACGATGGACCTCGTCATCATGCGCGAAGCCACCGAAGGGTTTTATCCGGACCGGAACATGCACCTGGGCTGGGGCGAGATGATGCCGACGCCCGACCTGGCCCTGTCGGTCCGCAAGATCAGCCGCCATTGCAGCGAGCGGATCGCGCGCCGCGCGTTCGAGCTGGCGCAAAAGCGCCGCAAGCAGGTGACCGCCATCCACAAGGCCAACAGCTTCCACATGACCGATGGCCTGTTCCTCGAGGCCGTCCGCCACGTCGCGCGCGACTTCCCGGAGGTGGCATTGAACGACCTGCTGGTCGACGCCTCGACCGCGCACCTGGTGCGCAACCCGGAGCGTTTCGACGTCATCGTGACCGAGAACTTCTACGGCGACATCCTCAGCGACCTGGCGAGCGAACTGTCGGGCAGCCTGGGCCTGGCGGGTTCGGTCATGGCGGGCGACCGCCAGTGCTGCGCCCAGGCCCAGCACGGCTCCGCGCCCGACATCCAGGGCCTGGACAAGGCCAATCCGACCTCGATGATCCTGTCCGCGGGCATGCTGATGAGCTGGCTGGGGGAACACCGCGGCAACGCGGCTTTCCTGCGGGCGGGCGACGCGATCGAGCGCGCCGTCGATACCGTCCTGCGCAACCCCGCGACCCGGACGGCCGACCTCGGCGGCACGACGGGCACCCGCGCCTTCGGCCGTGCGGTCGCCGCCGAAGTCGGCATGGCGCTGCGCGGTTGAGGCCGCGCGGACCGGTTCCCTGGCCGAAATCCGGTGCATTCTGGCGGGAATCGTTCCGACCTTCCTCATCGGGATTCGTCTCCCGATTCCATAATCGTTCCGTGTGCGCACGAGGTCGTGCGCACCATTTCGAGGAAACCAGAATGACACCATGGATCAGCCGGGGAAGCGCCGGCAGGAATTGCAGGACGCTGTCGGCATGCGTGCTCGCGGCAGCGCTCGCTTCAAGCATGTGGATGACGTCCGCGGCGGCCCTGGCCGCCCCCGCGGGCGCGCCGCCCGACGACTATTTCCACACCGGGGCGGGCGCCCGTTATCTGCGGCGCGCGGATGCCGATCTCGTCGTCGTGCCGCTGCGCGCGAACGTCTCCGTGCTGATGGGGTCCGGCGGGAACGTCACCGTCCTCGCGGGAAAGGAGGGCAAATTCCTCGTCGACGCCGGTATCTCCAAGTCGCAGGAAAAGCTGGCCAGCGCGCTCGACCGGCTCGGCCCCGCACCGGCCAGGTACGTGGTCAACACGCACTGGCACTGGGATCACACCGACGGCAATGCGTGGCTGCACGCGGCCGGCGCGACCATCGTCGCACACGACAACACGTACAAGCACCTGACCGAGACCACGCACGTCAATGCCTGGAACTGGACGTTCGATCCGGTGCCGCCCGGTGCGCGTCCGACGCTGCTCGTCACGACGGCGAAAACCTTCCATGTCGACGGCAGCGAGGTCGATGTCGAGAATTTCGGCGAGGGCCATACCGACGGCGATCTCTGGGTCTATTTCAAGGACGCGGACGTGCTGGCATTGGGCGACACGTTCTGGAACGGCTACTACCCGTACATCGACAACGAAGACGGCGGCAGCATCGATGGGGCGATCAAGTGGGCGAACAAGGCGGTCGAGCGGGCGACGGACCGTACGATCGTCGTGCCCGGCCATGGTCCGGTCGGCAGCCGCAAGGACCTGGTCGCGTTCCGCGACATGCTGGTCACCGTGCGCGCCAACGTCGCCGCGTTGAAACAGCAGGGCAAATCGCTCGACGAGATCATCGCGGCGAAGCCGACGGCGGCCTTCGATGCGACCTGGGGCCAGTTCGTCTTCAATGGCGCGCAGTTTACGAGGATGGTCTACGCCGGGCTGCCGGGGAAATAGCGCGCAGATTGCCCCGGCAGCCGGCGCGGTCGTCAGAACACGTGTGTCAGGCCGAGTTGCCACCCGGTGATGGCGCCGCCCGGCGTCGCCGTGATCCGGGCGCCGGGCTGCACCACCGCCGCGCCGGCGAGGACGAAGCTGTTGCGCGATCCCTGCTGGTCCAGCTGTGCGTAGCCGACATAGGCCATGGTCCGCTTCGAAAACCGGTACCGGTACTGGATGCTGGCCTGATGCGCGCTGCCGTGGCCCTGGCCAGACTGGTGATCACTGAACGCGGCGTAGCCGACGGCGATCGACGAGGAGGCCGCGAAGTCGTGCAGGACCGATGCCGAGTACAGCGCACTGTCGATCGACCGGTCGGACGCGCGCTCCCGGTTCACGGCCAGGAACGCCTTCCACGCGGGACCGAAGCGCCAGGACGTGCCCAGCGCGGTGCGCCGGACCCGGTACGGCAAGGCGGTATTGGCGACGTCTTCATGGTTGATCCCCAGGTACCACGGGCCGCGTTCGTATTCCGCCGCGAGGTGCCAGTTCCGGTTGCCGGCCACCTCGGGAAGGAGCGGGGCGCCCGCCAGGGCACCGCGCGCCCACAGCAGGTGGAGTTTCACGCCGGCGACGTCGGTGAACAGGCCGACCGCGTTATCGACGCGCAGCGCGGCGCCGGCGAAGTTGTTCCATCCCGATGCCTGCGTCGTGCCGCCGAACGCATCGAACTTGCCGTTCATGTAGAACTGCGGCGTATTCTGGCGGCCCAGGCGGAATTCGCCCCAGCCCGTGGACAGGCCCACCCAGGCCTGGCGGTTGAACAGGCGGTAGGTGTCCGCGCCGCTGCCGTCGTTGGAATTGAGGCCGGCTTCCAGCGTGAAGTTGGCCTTGACGCCGTTGCCGAGGTTTTCCGTGCCCCGTACGCCCAGGCGGCTCGCGGCCGCGCCGCTCGCGTCGATGCGGGTGGCGGGCGCCTTTCCTTCGGCATCGATGCGGGTGAGGAAGGTGTCGACGACCCCGTAGACGACCGCGCCGTCCTGTGCCAGCGCCGGCAGCGCCCAGGCGCCCCCGGCGAGCAGGCACAGGGTTCCGATATGATGTTTCGCATTCATGCCGCACCTCCCAACCGGCGCAACGCCTGGCGATAACGGTTCATGTCCTCGATCGGCCGTGTCGCCACGCCGTCGTCCATGGCGGCCTGGGCGACGGCCGCCGCCACCCATTCGAGCAGGCGCGGGTCGAACGGCGCCGGCAGGATGTAGTCGCGCCCGAACGCCATCTGGCGCCCGGCAGACAGCTGCGAGATCGCGGCGGGCACGTCCTGCAGCGCGAGGTTCGCGATCGCATCGACGCACGCGGCCTTCATCGCATGGGTGATGCGCGTGGCGCCCACGTCGAGCGCCGCGCGGAACAGGAACGGGAAGCACAGGACGTTGTTGACCTGGTTCGGATAATCCGACCGGCCGGTGGCCACGATGGCATCGCCGCGGATGGCCGCCACGGCTTCCGGACGGATCTCCGGTTCGGGATTGGCCAGCGCCAGGATCAGGGGTTGCGGCGCCAGCGCACGCACCGCCGCCGCGGACAGCAGGCCGGCGGCGGAACAGCCCAGGAAGATATCCCGGCCTTGCGCCGCTTCCTCCAGGCTGCGGACGGCCCTGCCGGTCGCATAGCGCGCCTTGTTGGGCTCCATGTGCGCGTCGCGGCCTTCGAACACGACGCCCCTGGAGTCGAGCATGACGATGTTCTGCCGGGGCAGTCCCAGTGCGACCAGCAGGTCGAGGCAGGCGATCGCCGCCGCGCCGGCGCCCGAGCACACCAGCGTCGCCTGCGCGAGCGCCTTGCCCACCAGGCGCAGGCCGTTGCGGATCGCCGCCGCGGCGACGATGGCGGTGCCGTGCTGGTCGTCGTGGAACACCGGGATGCGCATCCGCTCGGACAGCACGCGCTCGATGTAGAAGCACTCCGGTGCCTTGATGTCTTCCAGGTTGATGCCGCCGAACGTGGGTTCCATCATCGCGATGGCATCGACCAGCTTGTCCGGATCGGTCTCGTCCAGTTCGAGATCGAAGGCGTCGACACCGGCGAACTGTTTGAAGAGGCATGCCTTTCCCTCCATGACCGGCTTGGCCGCCAGCGGACCGATGTTGCCCAGCCCGAGGACCGCGGTCCCGTTGGTCACGATGGCGACGAGGTTGGCGCGCGCCGTGTAGCGTGCCGCGTCGTGCGGCGCCCTGGCCACCGCGTGGCAGGCCGCGGCAACGCCGGGCGAATAGGCCAGCGCCAGGTCCGACTGCGTGCGCAGCGGCTTGGTCGGCACGACGGACAGCTTGCCGGGGTTCGGATAGGCGTGGTAATCGAGCGCGGCCTGTTGCAGGCCGGCTTCCTCCAGGTAGTCCATGTTTGTCTCCATAAGAATTGTTGTGGTGTGCTGCTTACGCGTCGTCCAGGACGCGCCAGTCCAGCGTTTCGCCGGCCCGGAATGGCGTCAGGACGCCGCCGTCCGCCGTATCGATCGTCTCCGGTACCCGCTCGCCGGCGCGCACGAGCGTGACGTGGCCGGCATTCGGCGCGAGACCATAAAAGGCCGGACCATTGAGCGAACAGAACGCCTCCAGGCGGTCCAGCGCGCCTTCCTCCTCGAACACCTGCGCGTAGGTCGACAGCGCGGACGGGGCGTTGAAGATGCCGGCGCAGCCGCAGGCGGATTCCTTCGCCTGGCGCGTGTGCGGCGCCGAGTCGGTACCGAGGAAGAACTTCGGATTGCCGGACGTGGCCGCCCGCCGCAACGCGCGCCTGTGGTCCTCGCGCTTCAGTACCGGCAGGCAGTAGTGGTGCGGCCTCAGGCCGCCCTGGAACATCGCGTTGCGGTTGTAGAGCAGGTGTTGCGGCGTCAGGGTGGCGGCGACGGTCGCCGCGGCCGACACGACGAACTCGACACCTTCCCGGGTCGTGATGTGCTCGACCACGAGCTTGAGCCCGGGCAGGCGGGCGACCAGCGGCACCAGGACCTGGTCGATGAAGACCGCTTCCCGGTCGAACACGTCGATCGAAGGCGCCGTCGCTTCCGCGTGGACCAGCAGCGGCATCCCGGCGTCCGCCATGGCGGCGAGCACCGGCATGATCCGGGCGACGTCGCGTACGCCGTGGGCCGCGTTGGTCGTGGCGTGGGCCGGGTACAGCTTCGCCGCGCACACCGTGCCGTGCCGGAACGCATCGACCAGCGCGCGCGGGTCCGTGTCGTCCGTCAGGTAGACCGTCATCAGCGGCTCGAACGTGTCCGCAATGCCGGTCCGCGCGCGGTGCCGGGCCAGGGCGTCCAGGATCCGGTGCCGGTACGCGGCCGCCGCCCGGGCATCGCAGACCGGTCGTGCCAGGTTCGGCATCACGATCGCGCGCCGGAAGTGCCGGGCCGACCAGGGCACGACCGTGTCGAGCATGGGGCCGTCGCGCAGGTGCAGGTGCCAGTCGTCGGGCCGGCGCATGCGCAGCGTCATCGGAACGTCGCTCATGCCAGCCTCCTGACCGCGTGATACAGGACCTCCACGGCCGCCACGAAATCGGCCAAGTCCATCGCTTCGTGCGGGTTGTGCGAGCCGTGCTCGTTGCGCACGAAGAGCATGGCCGCCGGAACCCCGGCGTTGGCGAACTGGGCCGCGTCGTGACCCGCGCCGCTGGGCAGCTGCGGGCAAGGCTGGCCGGCCGCATCCGCGGCGTCCTGCAAGACGCGCATCAAGCCCGGATCCATGCGCGCCGGCGGCGACACGATCTTGCGGTCGAGTTCGAAACGCACGCCCCGCTCGCCCGCCACGGCCGCGATCTCGGCGACCAGCAGGGCGTGCACGCGCTCGAGGGTCGCCGGGTGCTGGCTGCGCGCCTCGAAGCTGAACGCCGCTTCGCCGGGGATGCGGGACACCGCGTGCTCGTGGGCGTCGGTGGTGACGATGCCGCTGGTGACGACGAGATCCTCGCCCTCCGCGAGCAGGCCGGCCCAATGCCTGTCCATCCGCATCAGGAGATCCGCCACCGCCAGCACCGCGTCCTTGCGCAGGTCGCGCGGGATGGCGCCGGAATGGCCGGCCTCGCCGATGCAGACGATCCGGTTGTGCCGGACGTTGCCGCGGATGCCGGACACGATGGCCGTCGGCCAGCCCTGCTTGACCATGACGGGACCCTGCTCGATGTGCAGTTCCAGGTAGGCGTCCGCCTGCGTCCAGGGCGCGCGGCAGCCGCGTTCGATGGCGTCGAGGTCGGCACCGGCCGCTACCAGCGCGTCGCGCAGGCTGCGCCCGCTGCGCGCATTGCGCAACGCCAGGTCCTGCGCCTTCAACTTGCCCAGTGCGGCGGACGAACCGACGTAGGCCTTGCCGTACCAGGCGCTTTCCTCGCCGCGGATCGCCGCGACCGTCAGCGGCACGTGCACGCCTTCGCTTTCCAGGCGGTCGAGCACCAGGAGTCCGGCGATCACGCCCGCCAGGCCATCGAAGTTGCCGCCATGGGGCACCGAGTCGATATGCGACCCGCAGACGATGCGCGGGCGTTCGCGCGCGGCGCGCTGCGCGAACAGGCCGTTCGCCGCATGGTCGGTTGCATGGGCGAGTCCGCGTTCGGCGGCCCACTCGCGCAACAGCGCCAGCACCGCGGACTCGCCGTCGCCGTAGCTTTCGCGCGTGATGCCGACGCCGTCGTGTCCCAGGCGCGCCGCGGCAGTGAACAGCCGTTCGGCCTGGGCCAGCCAGCGGGTCGTGGACGACCCGTGCGGGGAAGGCGCGCGGTGCGCCGCTGCCGTCCGGATGAATGCCGCGCTCATGCCAGCGCCTCGAACGGTTGAAAACCCTTGTCGTCGACCGTGCCGACGACGTCCTGGAGCCGCGCGATGCCGTTGCGCTGGCAGTAGGCGAGCAGGCCGTCGATCACGTCGAGCATGGCGCCGGGCCGCACGAACGTCGCCGTGCCCACCTGGACGGCCTTCGCGCCGGCCAGCATGAATTCGAGGGCATCGTCGGCGCTCGCGATCCCGCCGCAACCGATGACCGGAATCGATACCGCCTTGCTGCACTGGTAGGTCATCCGCACCATGATGGGCTTCACGGCGGGGCCGGACATGCCGCCCATGACGTTGCCGAGGCGCGGGCGGCGCGTGTTCACGTCGATCGCCATGCCGAGGATCGTGTTGGCGACGACCACGGCGTCCGCTCCCTCGTCCTGCGCGGCGCGCGCCACCGCTGCGATCTCCCCGGTGTTCGGCGTGAGTTTCACCCACAGCGGCAGGCGGGTCGAGGCGCGCAGGGCCTTGACCACCTGCGCCGTCGACCTGGCGTGCATGGCGAACGCCTTGCCGTCCTCCTCGATGTTCGGGCACGAGATATTCGCCTCGATGCCGGCAATGCCGGGCACGGCCGAGAGTTGCGCCGCGAGCGCGCCGAATTCGAGCGCCGAGTCGGCCGAGATACTGGCGATCAGCGGCGGCGTGTAGTCACGGTAGAACGGTACCGTCGACCCGATGAAATCATCGACGCCCTTGCTGGGAATACCGATCGCGTTGAGCATGCCCGCCTGGATCTCGGCCACGCGGGGTACGGGGTTGCCGCTGCGTTTGGTGCGCGTGATCGTCTTCGTCACGAACGCGCCGAGGCGGTTGATGTCGATGGTGTTCGCCAGCCCGTCGGCGAACGTGCCCGATGCCGGCATGACGGGATTGCGCAGCCGCAGGCCGCCGACCGAAACGGAAAGATCTAGCATGACGTCACCTCGTCGATGGCGAACACGGGACCGTCCCAGCACACGCGCTTGCTGACGATGTCGTCGCCCTTGCGGAATGCCCGGACGCAGCAGTAGCACATGCCGATACCGCAGGCCATCTGCTGTTCGAGGGCGACCTGGCCGGGGACGCCGAGTTCGTTGCCCAGTGCCTGCATCAGCATCGTCAGGCGGTTCGAGCCGCAGGTATAGAAGGCGTCGGCGCGTCCTGCGCGGTGCAGTTCGCGCAGGATGCGTTCGACGTTCGCGGGGGCGCTGCTGCCGTCGCTGTCGACCACCTCGATCACGGTCGCGCCGGTGGCACGAAAACGTTGCTGCGACATCAGGTTGGCATGGTCGCGTGCGCTCAGGATGGCGGTGACGCCGACGCCCTGTGCGGCCGCCAGGTCCGACAGCGGCGCCAGCGTGGCGAGGCCGACGCCGCGGCCGAGCACGACGATGTTGCGCCAGGCGGGTGCCAGGTCGAACCCCACGCCGAGCGGGCCCAGCATCGGCAGCGTGTCCTCGGCACGCAATGTGGCGAGGCCGCGGGTGCCCGCGCCGGTCACCTTGTACAGGAACTCCACGGTGCCGCTGGCCGGATCGGCCCGGTACGTGCTCATGGGACGCCGGAAAAACGGCTTGTCGGTGTCGGTCACCGGGCACAGCAGATTGAAGAACTGGCCGGCGCGGGCTGCCGCGGCCCGGCTGTTGACCTCGAGGACGAGGTGCTTGTAGTCGTTGTTGACCCAGCGGTTGCTGATGACGACGCCCAACGTGTCGGGCGCCGGCGGAAGCGTGCAGCAGGTCGCCGGCACCGCGTCGGCGGCGCTGCGAATGAGGGTTTGCATGATGTCTCCTTGTGAGTGAAGCGCGCGGCGCTTATTCGAGGGCGGCGCCCTTGCGCTCCGGGATCAGGAACAGGGTGGCCGCGATGTCCAGCACGTAGATCAGCGCGAGCACGACGATCGCGGTGCCGAAGGAATAGGCCGCGGCGAGATAGCCGACCGCCAGCGGCCCGAAGCCGCCGACCGCGCGGCCGATGTTGAACAGGACGTTCTGCGCGGTGGCCCGCGCCTGGGTCGGGTAAAGCTCGGAAATGAGGGCGCCGTAGCCGCCGATCATGCCGTTGACGAACATGCCCATGACCGCGCCGCCGACCAGCAGGGCCATGGGCTCCTGGAGCGTCGAGTAGACGAACACCATGACGACCGCGCCGCTCTGGTACAGCAGGAAGGTGGGCTTGCGGCCGAGTCGGTCCGCCAGCTGCCCGAACAGCCAGATGCCGAACGCCATGCCGACGACCGTCACGGACGTCCACATGGCCGACTTCGTCAGCGAATAATTGAACTGTTTGGCCAGGTAGGTCGGCATCCAGATCATCAGGCCGTAGTACCCGAAGTTCTGTACCGAGCACAGGATGACGACCCCGATGCTGGCGCGGACCGTCGCCGCATCCGCGACGAGCAGCTTGAGCGGATTGCCCTTGCGCCGCGTCCTGGCGCTCTCGACGAAGACCTCCGGTTCGCCGATGTACTTGCGCACGATGAACGCGACGATGGCCGGCAGTACGCCCACCGCGAGCATGCCGCGCCAGCCGATGAGGGGCAGCAGGAGCGGAGTCAGCAGTGCAGCGGCGAGCACGCCGGCCTGCCAACCGACGCCGACGTACGACGAGACCCGGGCGCGCTGCGACGGCCGGCAGGCTTCCGTGGCCAGCGCCATGCCGATCCCGAACTCGCCGCCCAGGCCGAAGCCGGAAATCGTGCGATAGACCAGCAGGTCCCAGTAGCCCTGGGCAAACGCGCACAGCCCCGTGAAGATGGCGAAGATCAGGATGGTCCAGGTGAGCACCTTCACGCGCCCCATGTAATCGCTGAGGACGCCGAAAAAGATGCCGCCGCAGACGGCGCCGATGAGTGTCCAGGTCACGAGCGAGCCGGCCTGTGTGCTCGTCAGTCCGAGGCCGGCGGAAATGGCGGTGAGGATGAAGCCGAGGATGAGCAGGTCAAAGCCATCCAGGGCGTAGCCGACCGCGGACGCGAGGACGGCCTTGCGGGCGTAGACGTCCTGCTGCGCATCGTCCAGTTCCAGTTGTGTCGGCAGCATATCCGCCGCATTGCGAGTCGCCATGTTTGTCTCCTTGTGGTTTGGTTTTTGTATGGGGCTCAGGCCATCCGGCCCGGGCGCGTCAGCAATTCCGGACGCAGCAGGGCGGCCAGTTCGTCCTCTTCCATCAGCGCCATGGCATTGACGACCTGGACGACCGTGGCCCCCGAACGCACCACTTCCTTGGCGACGAGCGACGCTTTCTCGTAACCGATGTGCGGGTTCAGGGCCGTCGCGAGGCTGGCCGAGCGCTGCAGCTGGGCGGCCATGTGCTCGGCATTGGCGGTGATGCCGTCGACGCAGTTGTCGGCCAGCGTCCCGCACGCCGCGGACAGCACCTGGATGCCGTCGAACAGCAAATGGGCCATCAGCGGCTCGAACGCGTTCAATTGCAGCTGGCCGGCCTCGGCCGCGAGGGAGATGGCGACGTCGTTGCCGATGACCTGGAAGCAGACCTGGCTCACCACCTCGGGGATCACCGGGTTGACCTTGCCCGGCATGATGCTGGATCCCGCCGCCCGTTCCGGCAGGTTGATTTCGCGCAGGCCGGCGACGGGGCCGCTGGAAAGCAGGCGCAGGTCGTTCGAGATCTTGGACAGCTTGACGGCGATGCGCTTCAGCGCGGACGACAGGGTCACGAAATCGCTCGTATCCTGGGTCGCCTCGATCAGGTTCGGTGCCAGCCGGATCTCGGTGCCGTAGATGGTCGAGAGATAGGTGCAGGCGATCATGCCGTAGCGCGCGTCGCAGTTGATGCCGGTGCCGATCGCCGTGCCGCCGAGGTTGACGACCGTGAGGTCCTGCAGGGCCACGTCCAGGCGGTTCACTTCCGCGCGCAGCGTGTCGGCGAAGACACGGAATTCCTGGCCGAGCGTCATCGGCACGGCGTCCTGCAACTGGGTGCGTCCGACCTTGAGGACATCGTCGAAGCGCTCGGCCTTCAGCGCGAACGACTGGATCAGACCCTCGAGGGCAGGGCGCAACATGCCCGTGGCGGCCTCGCGCAGGCCGAGCTTCAGCGCGCTCGGATACACGTCGTTGGTGCTCTGGCCGAGGTTCACGTGGTCGATGGGATGGACCACGCTGTAGCTGCCCCGGCCCGCGCCGAGCAGCTCCAGTGCCCGGTTGGCGACGACTTCGTTGGCGTTCATGTTGGTCGACGTACCGGCGCCGCCCTGGATCACGTCGACGACGAACTGCTCGCGCCAGCGGCCCTGCATCAGTTCTTCGCTCGCGCCGGCAATGGCCGACGCGCGCTTTTCGTCGAGCAGGCCGAGGACGCAGTTGGTTTTTGCTGCTGCGTACTTGATCGCGCCCAAAGCCCGGACGAGGGTCAGATACGTGCCGACCGGGCGCCCCGTGATCGGGAAATTGGCGACGGCCCGGGCGGTGTGCACACCCCAGTACGCATCGTCAGGCACTGAAAGGTTGCCAAGCAAATCCTTTTCCATGCGGCCCATGTTGTCTCCTTTTTTAGACAATGTTGACGTGTTGAAACGTTATTCAAGGTCGGCCACGGCGGATCAGCCGTTTCCGGTGTGAGAGTCAGTGCATCTGTCTCTTTTTTTAGATTATGGTCGAATTTTTTCGTTTTGCAAGCGCTTTTTTCGCGGTCTGTGGAAACATTTGCGGGCATGCAAAGATCTGCTATAGTGAGGAATCTAAATATTGAGACGACGATGAACGACCGGGTACAGACGACTTCCATGAACGGCGCCGAGATCGGCTCCCGTTTGCGCGCCTACAGGATCGGCGCCGGATTGCGCGCTGAACAGGTAGCTGAACTGCTCGGTATTTCCAGGGCGGCCGTGTACAGGATGGAAAAGGGCGAGATCGTGAAGATCGAGACGCTCGAGCGCCTGGCGGTGATATTGCGGACCTCGCTGGCGTCGATGCTGGGTGTGGGTACGGAGTACTACTCGTCCGCATTGGCCTATATCGAGCGCATGCGCCAGCTCGAGCAGGGCGCGACCAGGATCATGGCGCACTTCGAGCCCGTGTCGTTCCTGCTCACGTCGAGCGGCTATATCCGTCACCTGGAACAGATGCTGCGCGAGAGCGAGGACAGCCTGGCGGACGACCGCATCAGTGCGCTGATGTCGCTGCTGCAGGAACGGAAACGCGAGTACGCATCGCATCCGGCACCGATCGTGAGCCTGATCGGATTGCGGGAACTCGAACGCTTCGTTCACTTCGGCCTGATCGGCCGCATGGACCTGCCCCCGTCGGTCAAGATGGAACGCTCCCTCGCCGCGCGTGCGGAGGTGACCCGCATCGCGGCACTCCTCGAAGACTCGCCGCTGGACATGCAGATCGGGATCGTCGATGAAAGCATGCCGAATTCCACGTTCCAGATATTCGAGCGTCCCAGCGGGGCGTATGTCGCCGTCAGCCCGTTCCGGTTCGGCGAGTTTCCCAACATCTCGTGCGGGATCGCATCCGTGACTGCCGCGCCCGAAGCAGTCGCACTCTACAGCGACATGGTCGCCACGTTGTGGAAGCGCGCGTACAAGGGCAAGGAAGGCGCAGCGATACTACGCAAGATGCTGCAGCAGGTTTGAACATCAACTCAAGGCTGGAGAACCACCATGACTTTCGACGACATTACTCAACAGTTCGAGCACAGCCCGAACGGCAGCGGTACCGATGCCTTTCTCGCCGTGAAGGACGCCACGCGCGAACTGATGGGCAGCGACCCCGGCAACGCGGCCATTTATTTTCTCATCTACAATTTCGCGCGCAGTTACGTCATCCTGCACGACGACGAACCGATCTCGACCGAGTCCGCCAACGAGTCCAAGCAGCAGCTGCTTGGCTATATGAAGCGCTTGAGCGCGGCACTCGGTCAGGGAGAAGCTGCATTGCTCGCCACGGCAAGTGCCGTGATCAACGAGTACATGGCGTCGAAGCGGCCGTTCTAGACAGGACCGTTAACATTGTCTCGGGATGCCCGAGAGGACTGTCTACGCGGCATCCAAGAGCGCCATGACGCGTTTTGCCTGGACCTGGGCGCTCGAACCGGCGCATACGGGAATGACCGCGAACGGCGCGGCGCCTGGCCCGCCCGAAACGGAATCGTTCCGCGAAAATACCCCGGCCGGCAGCATCGATGTCTCGCCATTCACCGGCTCCGGCGGCCCGGATCGTCCGCCGGGTTGTCATGCACGGTGTCGGTCGGGCCGGTTCCGGTAGTCAAAACGATCGCCGGTTCATTGCCGGTCATCGCAAAGTGGCCTTGCCTGGACGCGACGGCGGCGCGGCGGGCGAGCGTCATCCCCAGCCCCACGCCGGCGCCGAGGCAGAGGGCGATGCACAGGGCGGCGAGGACGAAGGCGTGGGCGATCGCCGCCGGGTCGTCCCGTCCGCCGAGGACTGTGTAGAAGATCCCGCCGACCAGGGCCACGCTGAGCGCGGTGCTCACCTGCAGGGTCGAGCTGGCGATGCCGGCGATCATGCCGGCATGGGCGGGCGCTACGCAGCCCGTGATCATCGTCATCAGCGTCGGCAAGCCGAGCCCCTGTCCGAAGCCGATCAAGAACAGCAGGACGGCAAGCTGCCTGGATGCCGGCGCCATGCCGTCCGGCGTCGCGGAGATCAGCCATGCCAGGCCGAGGAAGCCGGCGGTTTCCAGTCCCATGCCGAGCGGATTGACCCATTCGCCCAGGTGCCGGCGGAAACAGGGCGTGGCCAGGGGCCCCAGCAGGAATCCGGCGCCGAAAGGCAGGAAGACCAGGCCGGCGTCCAGGGCGCTGACGCGCAAGGCATTCTGCAGATAGACCGAAAACAGCAGGAAGAAGGAACCGATCGAATAGAAGGACAGGGCGATCAGGAGGGCGCGGCCCAGCCCCGGCGCACGCAGGGCCGCGGGATCGAGCAGGGGCGCCCCGCCGGCCCGCGCGAGCCGGGTTTCGTAGCGCCAGAAGAACCGCGCCAGTAGCGGCGCCGCCGCCAGCGACAACCAGGACCACCAGGGCCATCCGGCCGCGCGGCCTTCGATCAGCGGCACGATCAGCAGCGCCAGCGTCAGCATCGACAAGACCATGCCGCCCGGGTCCAGTTTGCCCGAGCCTTGTCCGCCCGTCCGTTTCAGGAGAGGGATACCGAACAGGATCACCAGGATGGCCACCGGCAAGTTGACCAGGAAGACCGCGCGCCATCCCATGCCGAACAGGTCCAGCGCGATGAGGACGCCGCCCAGCGCCTGCCCGATGACCGAGGCCAGGCCGAACACCGCGCCGTACAGGCTGAGCGCCAGCGGCTTGTCGGATTCCGGGAAGATGGCCTGGATGGAGGCGAGCGCCTGTGGCGCCATGACCGCGGCGGTGATGCCCTGCAGGGCGCGCCCGGCAATGAGGGCCCAGGGAGACCAGGCGACACCGCACAGCAGCGATGCTGCAGTGAAGCCGATCAGGCCAAGGAAGAATACGCGGCTGCGGCCGAACAGGTCGCCGAGGCGCCCGCCCGTGATCAGGGTGACCGCATACAGCGCGGCATACGCGGAAATGACCATCTGCTCGGCCGAGGACGAGGTGCCCAGGTCACCCTGGATGGACGGCAGCGCCACGTTGACGATGAAGAAGTCGAGCGGTGGCAGGAAGGAGCCGACCAGCAGGACGGCGAACATCGCCCAGCGGCGCGGCTCGGGTGGGGCGGAATGAATTTGTGACATGACACCTCCTGGAATTTCAGCGCACCGTTTTCCTGGTGACGTCCGCGTCCACCGCAATGGCCGTCCCGCCGGCCGCTTCGATGTCGGCAACCACTTTTTCGGCACCGCTCCTGCTCGAGGCGTAATTGGCGACGACCAGCGCGCCGTCCGCCGCCAGCTGGCGGGCGATGGCCGCGCCGACACCCTTGGAAGCACCCGTCACGATGGCGACCTTGTCTTTCAACTTGTTCATGTTTGAGGTTTGCAATAGTTGGCAACGACGTCATGGTGACGCGTACAGTATTGTGTGTGAACTGCCATGCATGTACATTTCACGTACATTTTTGTACGGAGTTATGAAATGGAATGGAGCGACGTCCGGATTTTCCTGGCGGTAGTGCGTAGCGGATCGTTCGGCGAGGCCGCGCGGACCCTGGGTGTGAGCCATCCGACGGTAGGGCGCCGGATCAAGGCGCTCGAAGACGAGGCGGAGCAGGCGCTCTTCCGCAGGACCAGGGATGGATTGGTCCTCACGGACGCCGGGGATGCCGTGCTGGGCCTGGCGGAATCCATGGAAGATGCCGCGCTGGCCATGGAGAGGCGTCTGGCGGGCAACCACGAGCGCCTTGAAGGCATCTTGCGGATATCTGCCGCTGAATGGTTTGCGGGCTATGTCCTCGCACCCGTCCTGGCCGAACTGACGCACCGCCATCCGGCCGTGGTGCCGGAAGTGATCGCCAGTTACCGCTTGTTGAATCTGTCGCGCCGCGAGGCCGATGTGGCGTTTCGCATCGTGCCGTTCAGCGAGCCGGACATCGTCCAGCGCCGCCTGATGACGGTGCCTTACGGTCTGTACGGCTCGGCTGACACCGCGGCGGCGATGCAGAACGATCCGGCTTCGGTGGGATTGATTCTCATGAATACCGCACAATCCCACTTTCCCGATGTCGCCTGGTTGCTCGACAGGTTCCCGCTGTCGCGGCGGGTCTTCACAAGCACGAGCCGGGCCGTTCAGGCACAGATGTGCCTGCGCGGCATGGGCATTGCGGTATTGCCAAGGCCGCTGGGCGACGCAACGGCCGGCTTGCAGCGTATCGACACGCCGGACCAGCCGCCCGGCAGGGACGTCTGGGTCGGCTACCACCAGGACCTGCGGCATATGGACCGCCTGCGGGCGATGCTGGAAATCGCGGACGCCATGGTGCACACCGAGCCCCATGCTCGACAAACCTAATGGTTTTAGGTATTCTCCTAGCTATATTTGGAGGGGGATACCATGGCAAGGGCAGGACTGACAATCGACCGCCTGGTCGAGGCTGGCGCGAAGCTGGCCGACGCGTCCGGATTCGAGGCCGTCACGCCGAGCGCGCTTGCCAGGCAATTCGATGTGAAAGTCGCCAGCCTGTATTCCCATGTGGCCAGCGCGAACGACATCAAGGTCCGGATCGCGCTGTATGCCCTGGACAAGCTGGCGGACCGGATTGCGGATGCGATCGCCGGCCGTGCCGGCCGGGACGCCTTGATCGCGCTCGCCGATGCCCACCGGGACTTTTCCATGGCCCACCCGGGGCTCTTTGCCGCCGCGCGTCATCCGCTGGACGGCGAGGCGGCCGGGCGCAGCGGCGGGGCCAGGATCGCGCAGGCGACCCGGGCCGTCCTGCGCGGGTATGGGCTGGACGAGCATGCGCAAACACACGCGATCCGTCTCCTGGGCAGCGTGTTCCTCGGCTTCACGATGCTCGAGTCGTCGGGAAGCTTCGGCCACAGCCGGCCGTCGCCGGAGGCCTCCTGGCAGGTGACGCTCGACGCGCTGCATGCCATGCTTTGTTCGCTTGGAAAATGAGGGCAGGCCGATGACGCGATCATGCGCACAATGGTTCAGCACGCCGGTCACGGCAGCGATGCTGCGCGGCTGGATCGAACTCGAGAACACGCAATACGGGATCGTGCCGCACCGCTTGCCAGCCTGGGCACGCAGGCAATGGGCCGATCCGCAATTACTGATGGCGGAGGCGCAGCCGTCCGGCGTGCGCATCTGTTTCCGTACAGAGGCAACCGCAATCGAGTTGGAAGCCTTGCCGACCAGACGCGTCTACACCGGCCTGCCGCCGCGCCCGGACGGCACCTGGGACCTGGTGATCGACGGACGACTGGTCCGGCAAGGCACGATCCCTGGCGGACGTGTCGTGCGCATCGACCCGTCGACATGGTCCACGGGCACGGCGCCGTGGGCGGAGGTCGAGGAAGGGCGGCCTGGCCTGCTGCGCTTCGCCGATCTGCCGGCCGGCAGCAAGGAGGTAGAAATCTGGCTGCCTCACGACGAGGCCGCCGAGCTCTTCACCTTGCGCGGCAACGCAGCGCTGGACGCTTGCGGGCACAGTGGCCGAACTACATGGCTGCATCACGGCAGCTCGATCAGCCATGGCTCCAACGCCCGGCATCCGACGGGCATCTGGCCGGCCGTGGTGGCCCGTCTTGCCGGCGTCGATCTGCTGAACCTGGGCTTTGGCGGCAGTGCGCTGCTCGATCCTTTCGTGGCCCGCACCATCAGGGACCAGCAGGCCGACTTCATCAGCCTCAAGCTCGGTATCAATGTCGTCAACATGGATCTGATGCGCCTGCGCGGTTTTGGTCCGGCCGTGCATGGCTTCCTGGACACGATCCGCGACGGCCACAAGACGACACCACTCATGGTCCTGTCTCCCATCCTGTGCCCTATCCATGAAGATACGCCCGGCCCCTCGCTGCCCGTTTTTTCGGACGGACAATTGAAGTTCCAGGCCGCCGGCATGGACGAGGACGCTGCGAAGGGCAAGCTGACCTTGAGGATCATCCGCGACGTGCTCAAGGACATCGTGACGCAACGGCGCATCAGCGACCCGAACATCCATTATCTTGACGGGCGTGTCCTGTACGGCGGCGCGGATCATGCCCGCCTGCCGCTGCCCGACGGGCTGCATCCGGATGGTGCGACGCACGCGCTGATGGGAGAGCGGTTTGCCGCCGCAGCCTTCGGCGAGGGGCGTCCATTCGCTTGAAACCGGCTACCACGTGGCCTGGATACTATTGCCGCTGTCGAGGCTGGCTGCATCCTTGAATGCTGTCCCGCTGTTGGTGACCGTGTTGCCGCTGATCGTCCAGTTTTTCGGACCGCCTGCAGGTTCCGTGCCCGCGGCCGGATCATCTGCCAGATAAAGAGCGATGAATCCCGGTACGGTGTTATTGGAGATGGTGTTGTTGCTCACTACAGTGCCGGTGCTGCTGCCCAACAAAATGCCGCGAGGGGAGACGGGAGAGAGCGACGCATTGTCACGGATCGTGTTGTTCTCGATTGTCGTGCCTTGGGTGCCGTACCCAACCCAAATACCCAGAGTATTGCCGACCAGATCGTTATCGTGGATCCAGTTAGCGACGCCGGTCTTGTCATGGGTGGAGCCGGAATTGCCCAGCGCGATGGCGGCACGTTGCGAATTCGTGATCGGGTTGTTGGTGACTTCGTTGGCGTATTCATCTTCGCCGTGCAAATCGATCGAGTCGAGTCTGGTGCCGTCGAAGTGGCTATTGGTAATCAGGTTATTGTGCGCCCAATATTGCACGATCACGCCGTGGCGAATATACGGTGCCACGGTCGTATTGTTGTCGAACTTTACGAAATAAGTGTCTTTCAGCGGGTTACCCAGGAAAGGATTCGTGCCGGCATCCAGGTGGGAATCACCGGTGATGACGAATCCGTATCCTGCTCCGCCCCCGCCGACATCGGTGGCATTACGGGCGATCGAACTTTTCACCAGGATGTCGTGCGAACCGCCGCCGATACGCACGCCGATGCGGTCGAACTTTTCGCACACGACGCTGTCGATCGTGACATTGTAGGTATTCTTGCCGGTCGCAATCATGTTGAGCGGACCTCCGGCAGACGGATTGTTGTTCACCGTATCGGTGGAATAGGTACCAGCCCAGGTCGACGTGAACGTCAGATGGCCGACCACGATATCGTGCAAACCCATGATGGTCATGGCCGAACCGGCCAGGGAAAGGTCGGATTTGATGATGGCACCGTCGCGACTCTGACCCATGATATGGACCCCGCTCTTTTTCAAAGCGATCGTGGAAACGTTGTACGTCCCGTTCGGAAAATATACGGTGCTGCCAGGTGCGACATCGGCGAGAACGGCATCGATGGCTGCTTGGTCACTGATCGAGTTATCCGCCAGATCGATATTCTTGCCTAATTCGGCTGCCCGGGTGACGACATTGACGATCGTGGGTGCGGCGGCCGGCGTGGGAATCACATGGAGAGTGCCGTCTGATTCGCGCAGGCCAGGATTGCCCGGCGGGACTGTCGTGGTGATGGTGGATAACACTCTGCTGGTCCTGGTGCCGCTGACCGTATCGCCGGCGCCGCAACCGGCCACCAGCATGGTCATGGCCAGGCCGATACCCAATTTGTTGAAATTCGGATTGTTGATATTCATTGTCCCCTCCAATAGATTCATCTGTCCGTGCGTACGCGGTGTGGAAATACATAGGCCAACAATGGTCAGCCTACGGCTTGAAGTAAGGTTTGATGGACGGAATCGCGGCCGTCAATTCCGCCTGGACCATCCTGGCGAAGAATTCCGCGCCCTTGGCGCCGACGTGGGTATAGTCGAACGCCCGTTTCGGTGCGCCGACGACTTCGACGCCGTTCGGATTGGAAGAGACGGGTTCTTGTTCCGGCGGCGCCACCGCCAGCGTGTCGGCTTCTTTCTGGCCCATCGCCTGCAATGCCGCAATGCTGTCGGCATGCAGATCGAGGAAGGCCGCCTTTTCGCGAGCCGCGGCCACGCGGGTGGCCTCTGCCCAAGGTCCCAGCGTGTCTTTCAAATAGGGGCCCTTGAAGGTCCGGCGAGCGAGCGGCGAGACCAGGACCGGCACGCCGCCGAGCGCTTTCGTCTCGCTCGCGTAGCGCGACATATTGGGCCCGAACCCGGTAACGAGGTCGGTCGAACGCTCGCCCTTGCCGGGCTGGTCGTTGTGTCCGAACTGGATCAGCACATAAGTGGCGCTGAAGGCGTCCCCGTCGCGCAACAGGGTCTCGACTTCGGCCCAGCGTTGTTCCTGTCGGAACGTCGACGTGCTGCGGCCGCCGCGCGCCAGGTTGATGCACTTGGCTTCGGCAACGAAGCGCGCGCACAGGGCGTCGCCGTAGCCACTCCCGCTCGCCATGGTCGAGTCGCCGACGAGGATGACGCGGATAGGTTTGGGTAGGTCGGCAGCAGCGGAAAGACCGCCGCAAAGAACCAGGGCAATCGTTACGGAAAGAGTAAGGAAGCGTCGTGCCATGATGGTCTCCCGAATTAGAGATGGTCGTTAGCCGTGCGAGCCAATCTACAGGAGAAATCGTGTTGGTGCAACGATTTAGTGCATCGATTTAGTCGATTGGCAGGGTGCGCATGAATACAGGGAATTCGTGCGGGAGAATTTGGCGGCCGGTCTGGATTGCCGCGCTGCGGTCGGCGGCAGGCGGCCGCGGTCGATCGTCGCCAGCGAACGCAAGGATTCTGCCCGGCTGGTCGACGGTCAGGTCAGGGTGCAGTGTCCACGGATCAGGGATGACGCCGTTGCCAGCGATCCCGTCATGATGTCCTCATGGTGCGCTTGCGAGCGAGCGCGCAGGCAGCGCGGTCGATTCCCGCACGATCAGCTCCGGCGCGAACAAGGCGCCGCCGGGGGCAGAGGCGGGCGCCAGGATGCGCTGGACCGCTGCGTCGGCCATGGCCTGGATCGGCTGGCGTATGGTGGTCAGGGCCGGATCATGCGCGGCCGCGAAAAAAATGTCGTCGATGCCGATCAGCGAGCAATCCGCGGGAATCCGCTTGCCCAGCTGCTTGAGGCCGACCCCGACGCCGATTGCCATCATGTCGTTGATGGCAATGGCCGCGGTCGGCCTGGAGGGTGCCGCCAGGATGCGCGCCGCGCTGCTGCGGCCCATCTCGAACAACTGGGTGTCACCATGCGGGTCGCTGGGTATGTCGGAGGCGTCGGTAATCAACACCTCGCCGCTGATGCCGGCTTCGGCGACGGCGTGCTGGAAACCGCGCACCCGCTCCTGCCGGTTCAGGGTGAAGGGCGGGGGCGTCAGGAGCGCAATCGCACGGTGGCCGAGCGCGGCCAGATGCGCCACCGCGATCCCGGTGGCAGCCGCGTTGTCCATCGAAATGGTGTTGATGTGGGAATGGCGCTCGTCGGTTTGCTTGATGTCGAACGCCACCACCGGACAGCGCGCCGCGATCGATGCCAGGTGATTGGTGTCGCTGAGTGCCGAGCCGGTGATCACGCCCTGTACGCCATACGCCAGCAGGTCTGCCGTCAGGGTGCGCTCGCGCTCCGGGTCGCGAAATGTGCTGAAGGTCATGACGTGACAATGGTGGCGTGCGGCGGCGGCTTCCACCGCACAGGCCAGCGCCCCGAAGAACTGGTTGGCCAGCGACGGCACGAGCAGGCCGACCATGGCGGCGACGCCGGTCTTGAGCTGGCGCGCGGCAATGTTCGGACGGTAGCCCAGCTGCTTGATCGCCCATTCGATTTTGGCCTGCGTCTCCGGGCGCATCTGGCCCATCCGGTTGTTCAGGTAGTTCGAGATGCTCGAGGGGGATACGCCCGCCAGGCGCGCGACGTCCTGGATCTTTGGTTCGCTCATGGTCTCTCAGTCGGCTCAACATCCGGCGCACGGCATTGTCGCCTGGACAACCGCATTATAGTCCATGGTTCTAGTAAAACGATGCAAACAGGGGCCGCGCCGGCTGCAGCGCCATTCGGCAGAATACCTTGAAACCGATCGCAGCAACCTGGTGAGATCCCCCGGGTCCGCTCGATGCCCCGTTGACGCGGACACGATTTGACAGTAACCTGCGCTGCCCTCACTAAATCGTTACAGTAAATCGCTTTAGTGTGGCGGAGCGAGGAAATCTCACACAAATTGAAAGAAGCAACCAATGAACGCACCTGATCGATACGCGGTGATCGGCCATCCGGTCGCCCACAGCAAGTCACCCCAAATCCACGCCGCGTTTGCCGGGCAGACCGGACAGAATCTTGCCTATGAGCGCTTGCTGGCCCCGCTGGACGGCTTTGTCACCGTCATGCGCGGTTTCGTGGCGCAGGGCGGCAAGGGTTTGAGTGTGACCGTACCCTTCAAGCTCGAGGCGCACGGGCTGGCCGACATGCTGACCGCGCGCGCCCGTGCGGCCGGCGCGGTCAATGCCCTGCATATCGTCGACGGACGTATCGTGGGCGACAACACCGACGGCGCGGGCCTGGTGCGCGATATCGAACACGGCGCAGGTGTCGCGCTCGAGGGCAAGAAGGTCTTGATGCTCGGCGCGGGCGGTGCGGCGCGCGGTGCCGTCCTGCCGCTGCTGCAGGCGGGCACGGCATCGCTGACGATCGCCAATCGCACGGCAGCGAAAGCGGCCGGACTGGCTGCCGGGTTTGCCGCGCACGGGAACATCCTGGCCCGCGATTTTCATGCCCTGCAGGGCGGCTTCGATGTCGTCATCAACGCCACGTCGGCCAGCATGGACGATCAGTTGCCGCCGGTGCGCCCGGATGTGTTCGCGTCCGGCGCCCTGGCTTACGACATGATGTATGGCAGGGAGCCAACCGTGTTCATGCGCTTCGCGGCCGAGCACGGCATAGACACGCGGGACGGCTTGGGCATGCTGGTCGAACAGGCAGCGGAAGCCTTTCTACTGTGGCGCGCAGTGCGCCCCGACACGGCGCCGGTGTACGCCGCACTGCGTGCCGGCGACCAGTGCACATCCCGGCAAGCGGAACAATTTCAATCGACTATTTAACCGGACCAAAACATGACTCAAGCAGTATCCCGCAGCACATTAGACACCCTCAAGACCGTCAGCACCGCCACCCTGACCTCCTTGCTGTACAAACGTGGCTTTCGCAATGTATTCATTCAGGGAGCGCGCCCGCTCAAGCCCGGGCAGCGCCTGGCCGGACCGGCTTACACCTTGCGCTACATCCCGTCGCGCGAGGATCTGGACGGCATCGAGACCTTCCGCGACCCGCGCCATCCGCAGCGCGTGGCGGTCGAGGAGATCCCCCCTGGCGCGGTGCTGGTCATGGACTGCCGCGGTGATGTCTCGGTGGCGTCGGCCGGCAGCATCCTGGCCACGCGCATGCAGGTGCGTGGCGCGGCCGGCATTGTCACCGACGGCGGATTGCGCGATGCCAGCGGTATCGCCCAGCTCGATATGCCGGCCTGGTGCGCCGGCGCCTCGGCGCCGACCAACCTGATCCGTCACCATGCGTTGGACCTGAACGCGCCCATCGGCTGCGGTGGGGTGCCCGTGTATCCCGGCGACATCATGGTCGGCGATGACGACGGCGTGGTATGCATCCCGGCCCACCTGGCCGAGGAGGTCGCGCGCGACGCGCTCGAGATGGAGCGTTTCGAGGACTTCGTGCTGGAACAGGTGGCAGGCGGCGCATCGATCATCGGCCTGTATCCCGCAACGGCTCCAGAGACCTTGCCGCTCTATGAAGCCTGGCGGGCACGCCGCGGCGCCAAGTAAGGACGGCACCCGGCGTGCGGGGAAACGGACTGGGGGAACAGTGGCGTTTCCTTCGATGCGGCGCACCGGCGCTTCCAACCAACATGCAAGGATCCAATGGCTCACATGACAAACACACGCGGCGTCGACATGGTCGCCGACGTTCGCTGCAGCGTGGGGGAAAGCCCGCTGTGGTGCACCGAACAGGCCGCATGGTACTGGGTCGACATTCCGGCCAGGACCATCTGGCGCCTGGATGCGGCGTCGGGCCGGCTCGACACCTGGCAAACGACGGAAATGGTCGCATCGATCGCGCTCAAGCAAAGCGGCGGCTTGATAGCGGGCATGGAGAGCGGCATTTTCAGCCTCGAACTGGGCAGTGGCCCAATGGCTGCCCAACGGAAGCTCGCGGCGCCGGCCGGGGGCCTGGGTCGCGGCATGCGTTTCAACGACGGTCGTTGCGATCGCCAGGGGCGATTCTGGAGCGGCACCATGTGCGCGGATATCGCCGCCAACCGGCCGCTGGGCAACCTGCATCGCTACACCGCGCAGCACGGTGTATCGGCGCCCGTCGTCTCGGGCCTGCTGGTGCAGAACGGCCTGGCCTGGTCGCCCGATGGGCGTACCATGTATCTGTCCGACTCGCATCCCCAACGCCAGCTGGTGTGGGCATTCGACTACGACGTCGACGACGGCATGCCGAGCAGGCAGCGCCTGTTCGTCGACATGAATGCGCTTGCCGGGCGGCCGGACGGGGCGGCGGTCGATAGCGACGGCTGCTACTGGATCTGTGGCAATGACGGCGGGTGCATCCTGCGCTTTACGCCTGATGGAAGGCTGGACAGGCGCATCGATGTACCGATGTTGAAACCCTCCATGTGCAGCTTCGGCGGCGCCGGGCTCGACACCCTGCTGGTGACGTCCATCTCCGCCGGCAAGGCCGAGGGGGACGACTGGGCCGGGGCGGTCGTCCTGCTGCGCCCTGGCGTCACAGGCGTGGCGGAAACCCTGTTTCACGGTTGAGCGCACCGTACCGGGTTACCGCGACTGATACGTGACGATGCCGGGCGAACCCGGCATCGTCACGGCACTGTAACGTTACAGTGATCCGCCGTGGAAAAGCTGCCGCTGGTTCAGAACGAGTAGGTCGCCCGCAGGTTGAACGCGCGGCCCACCGGACTGGCTTGCCCGCTGAGGTAACCCTCGTTGCGGTAGTTCGCGGCCGGCGGATCGCGGTCGAACACGTTGTTCACCCCGGCCATGATCGACCAGTTGCGCGACCCCGTGTAGGCGAGCGACCAGTTCACCAGCAGGTAGGGGTCGATGCGGTGGTAGAACAGGGAGCCGGCGTTCAAGTCTTCGAAGCTCTGCCTGTACTGCTCCGACAGCGTCGAGCTCCAGTGGCCGCCGCTGCTGCGCCATTTCTGCGACGCCGTGTAGCGCCAGCGGTAGGTGAACACGTTGGCGTCGAGCGGGCCGAAGGTGTTGACGCTGTCGATCCAGGGGCTGTCGTTGGTCAGGCGGGTGCGGAAGCTGTGCACGTAGGTGCCGTCGAACTGGAGGCCGAAGGTGCCCCAGCGCGTGCGCGGCAGCGTGTAGGTGGCCGTCACGTCGATGCCGTCGGTACGCTGGCCGCCCATGTTGTTCAGGCGGTCGTCGATGTACAGCAGGGCGTTGGTCTTCGGATCGCGTACGAACAGGCTCGCATACTGCGGCTGGAACAGCGTGGCCTGCGCCATCTGGCCGATCGCGTCGCGCAGGCGCACATTCCAGTAGTCGAGCGAGACCAGCAACGATCTGGTCGGCGTGAGCACGACGCCGAAATTGATCGTACGCGACTTCTCGGGCCCGATCGAGGGGTTGGCGCCGGTGTTGATCGGGAGCCTGGCGGTGCACACCGTGGTGGGCGAATAGCCGGGCAGGGCGGTGCCGCCCGAATTGCCGCCTGGCGCGCCGCCAGGGCACAACAGCGGGTCGTTGTAGGTGGTGGTCGTCACGCCGGTGGGACCGTTGACGGCGCCGAAGTAGCGCTCGCCCAGCGTCGGCGCGCGGAAACCCGTGCCGACCGCGCCGCGCAGCATCAGCCAGTCGGACGGCTTGTAGCGGAAGCTGATCTTGGGATTGGTGGTGCTGCCGAAGTCGTTGTAGCGGTCCGTACGCACGGCGACGTCGACGTCCAGTGCCTTGGTCAGCGGCGCGTCCAGTTCCACATACATCGACGCGACGTTGCGTGACGCGTGCACGTCGACCGCGGCGGTGGCGGAGCCGGTCTGGCCGCCCGACAGCGCGACGGTCGGCGGCACGAACGAGCGGCCAAAGTCGTGATAGGTCGTGGCGCCGGCGGCGACGGCCAGCGGGCCGCCCGGGAGCCGCATCAGTTCCCGGCTGACGGTGAGGTCGGCGCCGGTCAGGCGCGTCAATCCCTTGCCGGCCAGTTCTCCGTCGGTCGAGATACTCGCGAGGTAGGCTTTCCCCTTGTCGTCCTGCAGGCCGAAGGGATTCAGGACGCCGTTGGCCACGCCGGCCAGGAGACCATAGCTGTTGACGAAGCCGGAACGGAATGAGGAATTGGTCGCGTAGACCGCGTTCCATATACCGACCTTGTAATCCCAGGCGCCAAGGCGGCCTTCGTCCTCGAGCGTCACGCGCGACTGCGACTTCTGGTAGTTCAGCACGGTCGGGCCGAGGTCGCCGATCAGCGACCAGGCCAGCGTCAGCGTCTGGTCGGTGATGCCGGCCATCGCGGGCGTGATGCCCTTGCCCGGATAATACGGGCTGCCCGGCGTGATGGTGAGGGCCGGGAAATTCTGGATCGAGGCGTCCAGGCCCGTGGTCGGGTTCTTTACCGGACGGACATAAATCGTGGAATACAGCACCGTGGCCGTCAGCTTGTTGTCCTCGGATAGCATCTTCGAGCCCTTGAGGAACAGCGAGGACTGCTTCTTCGCCGTGGTCAGCGTCAGCGTGTTGGCGTTCGCGATCGCCGAGCAGGTGTTGCTGGTGCCGGGCTTCGAATACGGCGGCAGGCAGCCGCGGTCGAAATAGGGGTTGCCGGTGATGGTCTTGTTGCCGACCTTGGTCGAGCCGTTGGCCAGCGTGACGTTGGCCGGCACCGCGTTGGTGCCCTTGGTCAGGTGCGGCGCCGCGAAGCCGGCGCTCATCAGCCGTTCGGTACTGGTGATGTTGGGGCGGGCGTCCTGGCCGAGCGGAATGTTGTTGTTCAGGTCGCCTGTGACGTAGACATTCCAGCCGTCGCTCGATAGATTGCCCTTGCCGGCGATGAAGGAGAGCCCTTCGGTCTCGCCGCCGCCGCTGCGCTGCGGCACGCTGCCCTTGACCGTGAACGAGGCGCCGCTGTGCGCCTTCCTGGTGACGAAGTTGATGACGCCGCCGATGGCGTCGCTGCCGTACACCGACGAGGCGCCGTCGCGCAGCACCTCGGTGCGGTCCAGGGCGCTGACAGGGATCGTGTTCGGGTCGATTGCGCTGTCGGACAGGCGCTTGCCGTCGAGCAGGACGAGGGTGCGTGCGGTCCCGATGCCGCGCATGTTCGCGCCGTTGCCGTTGCCGGCGCCGGTGGCCGGCTCGTAGTCGGCCGCGGTCGACATCGACATCAGGATGTCGGCAACCGTGATCGCGCCCTGGGCGACCCAGTCCTCGGCCTTGGTGACCGTGACCGGCAGCGGCTGGTCGGCGGCGGCGCGCTTGATGCTGGAACCGGTGATCTCGACTTTGCTGACCGTGTCCGCGGCCGGCGTTTGCTGGGCGCGGGTTGCGGGCGCCAGGCCCAGCAGGGCCAGGGTGACTGCCGCGGCGATCGGCGCGCGGGTGAACTGGCCGGGGTGAATTATCGTATGCAAAACCTCTTCTCCTTGGTGTTGTAGTTGGTTTATTTGGCAGTGCGCGCAGCCAGCCACGTGTCGAAGCGTGCGCGGGTCGCGGGTGCCGTCGGCGGATACAGGCCGATGATGCTGGCGCCGTGCGCCACTTCCTCGAGCACGAAATCCTCGAAGCGCTCCTGCTCGGCCCCGTCGCGCGCGACGTCGTGGGCCAGGTGGGCCGGGATGCAGACCACGCCATCGTCGTCGCCGACCATGATGTCGCCCGGGTAGACGGCAACCCCGCCGCAGCCGATCGGCGCATTCAGGTCGAGCGCGTGATGGCGGATCAGGTTGGTCGGCGCCGACGGGCCCGAGCACCAGGCCGGCATCTCCAGGCGCGCGATGCCTGCCGCGTCGCGCAGGCCGCCGTCGGTCACGATGCCCGCGACCCCGCGCACCTGCATGCGGGTGGCCAGGATGCTGCCGGCGGACGCCACCGAGGCGTCGCCGCGGCAATCCATCACGAGCACGGCGCCCGCCGGAATTTGTTCCACGGCGACGCGCTGCGGGTGGCCCGGGTCGCGGAAGACGTCGATGCCGTCGAGGTCTTCGCGCGCCGGGATGTAGCGCAGCGTGAACGCGGGACCGGCCATGCGCTGTCCGGTCTTCAGCGGCCGGGCGCCCTGGATGAACACGTTGGCCAGGCCGCGCTTGAACAGCTGGGTGGTCAGGGTGGAGGTGGAGATCGTCTTCAGCGTCGCCAGCAGGTCGGGGCCGATCGGCAGGCCGGGGGCGGTCATGGCTGGTCTCCTTCGCGCTCGAAGACGGTGTTGGTGAAGGCGACGTGCTCGGCCGTGATGCGCTTGGCCGCGTAGTAGCGGTCCCATTGGGCGCTGCTGATCGTGTGCTTGCCCGTGTCGGGGTCGAGCGCCTGCAGATAATCGCCGAACTTGAAATAGATGGCGCGCTCGTCCGGCTTGATGCGGGTGTGTCCTTCGCGCCGCACGCCGTCGGGACCGACGACCGCCACGCGCGCATCGCCGCCGGCGAACCGGATGTCCAGGTCGAACGGCTGGCCGGAGCGCACCGTGCCCAGCGCCGTGGCGGCCTCCTTGCCGTCCGTGCCGGACATGCGCACCAGGATGTCGAACACGCCGTTCCCGCCGTTGCCGTCCAGGCCCTGGCGGTCGGCCGTGTCCTGCACGTAGACTTTGACGATGGTGTCCAGGCCTTCGACGTGGTACTGGGCGACGATGGTCTTGGCACCGTCCGGCAGCTGCGGCGTCACGCGCGCGGCGAAATGCTCGCGCGTCTGCGCGGCGCTGCGGCGCAGCCCGGCGGCGATCTTCAGTTCGTTGCGATAGCCGTGGCCATGGCCGGAATCGTACTTCGAGTCGAGCGCGCTGAAATGCAGCGTGCCGTCGTAGGGCGCCGCGTATGGCGTCCTGCCCTCGACGTCGAACAGGCGTTCCAGCGCGCCGCGCGGCGTGAAGGCCGGCGCGGCGGAAACGGGATGCGGGGCGGTCGCCAGCGACGCCAGGGGCAGGGCGAAGGCCAGGCTACGGGCGGCGTTCTTCATTTGAGCATCTCCTGAAGCAGCGGCTGCATGGCGTCGGCCCACAGCTGGTAGCCTGCGGGACCCGGGTGCAACTGGTCCGGCATGATGGTGTTGGGGATCTTGCCGTCCTGGCCCAGGAACACGGCGTTGATGTTCAGGAAGCGGATGTCGCGGCCGTTGTCCAGCAGGGCCAGGTCGCGGTTCACGGCGTCGATGGTGCGCATGCGCCTGGCGGCTTCCTCGACGCCCGCTTCGGTCACCGGCTTGCCGGTGCGGTCGCGCGGGCCGCGCGGAAAGATGCCGAGCACCAGGATCTTCGTGTCCGGCAGCTTGGCGCGGATCATGCCGACGATCTTGCGGTCGGCCGCCGCGATCTCCTCGGGCGGGTAATCGAGGCTGTTGTTGGTACCAAGCATGAAGACCACGAGCTTTGGCGCAATGCCGTCCAGTTCCCCGTGCTCGATGCGCCAGATCACGTGGTTGGTACGGTCGCCGCCGATGCCGAAATTGGCCGGCTGGTACTTGCCGTAATAGGTCTCCCAGATGTGCGGGGCGATGTGCCAGCGCTCGGTGATCGAGTCGCCCAGGAACAGCAGCCCGATCGGGCCGCTCTTCGCGCGCGCCAGGATGGCTTCGTGTTTTTTCAGGAACACGCCGTCGTCCTTCTTCTCGACCGCCTGCGACGCGCCGGGTTGGTCCGAAGCGGCTTGCGCGTGGAACGGGCTGGCCGCGAGCGCGAGCGCCAGCAGCAGGGAATTACAAAACGCAGGTTTCATCGAGGTCTCCAGTCTTCTTGTGGGATGGGCGGGGCTGCACGCGATCGACGCGACCGCCCAGCCAGAGGGATAGGTATACGAGGGGCAGCAGCAGCGCGCCCAGGATGAAGAAGGGCGTGTAGTCGCCGCCCACGGTCAGGACCGGCACCAGTTGCATGCAGACGATGACGCCGAGCACGGCCGAGGTGCCGCTCAGGCCCGCCAGGGTACCGACGGTCTGGCCGGAGTAGAAATCGCTGGGCAGCGTCTGGATGTTGGTGATGGCCGCCTGGAAGCCGAACAGGATCACGCCGATGGCGAGTACCGCCAGCACTGGCGTGGCCGCCGCGGCGCTCAGGATCAGGGCCGGGAACATCAGCAACAGGCCGGCCGCGATCACCGACTTGCGGGCCCGGTTCACGCTCCAGCCGCGGGCCAGCAGCCTGCCGCACAGCCAGCCGCCGGCCAGCGCGCCGACCGCGGCGCCGACGTAGGGCACCCAGGCGAACATGCCGATCTCCTTGACGTCGAAGCCGAAGCGCTCGTTCAGGTACAAAGGCAGCCAGCTGACGAACAGCCACCAGACCGGATCGATGAAGAAGCGCGCGGCGATCACGCCCCAGCTCTGGCGATGGCGCAGCAACTGGGCCAGCGTGGGGACGTATTCGCCCTGCGTCGTTTCGGCGTCCCGCGGGCCGGACAGGATCAGTGCGCGTTCGTCGGCGCCGATCCACGGGTGCGCGGCCGGACCGGCCTTGTACACGATCAACCAGGGCACGATCCAGATGAAGCCGAGCGAGCCGATCAGCGCGAAGGTCGCTTTCCAGCCGTACGCCGCATACAGCAGGGCGACCAGCGGCGGCGCGATCACGGACCCGAGCGACGCCCCGGCGCCGAAGATGCCCTGGCCGAGCGCGCGTTCGCGCACCGGAAACCATTCCGCGATGGCCTTGGTGGCGCCGGGCCAGTTGCCGGCTTCGCCCACGCCCAGCATCGTGCGGAACAGGCCGAACGACAGCGCCGAGCGCGCCACGTAGTGCAGTGCGATCGCGCCGGACCAGACCAGGATCGACAGCACGAAGCCGATCCGCGTGCCGAGGGCGTCGAACACCTTGCCGAACAGCGACTGGCCGACGGCATAGCCGATCAGGAAGATCGTCACGATGTTGGCGTAGTCGCGCTTGTCCATGCCCAGTTCGGATGCGATGCCGGGCCACATGACCGCCAACGCCGAGCGGTCGATGTAGTTGATGATCGTCGCCACCGCCACCAGCGAGATGATCAGCCAGCGCAAGCCTTTGATGGTTTTCATGCCTGTGTCTCCATATTGATTCTCGTCCTGCCGGGGCGGGCCGGTGCTTCGGCCAATTGCGCTCGGCGCGGCAAACCTTCGCAGTCGCCGCGGAACTGCACCACGCGGGCGCCGATGGCGCAGCCGCGCGCCGCCGCGGCGCGCAAGTCCAGGCCGTCGAGCAGCGAACTGATCACGCCGACCGCGAAGCCGTCGCCGGCGCCGACCGTGTCGACGACGCGGGGCACCGGCACGCCGGGCACGACGCCTGCCTCCACGTCGGCGCCGGCGACGTAGGCGCCTTCCGCTCCAAGCTTGACGACCACCTGCCGCACGCCCCGTTCGAGGTAGTAGCGGGCGATGCCGGCCGGGTCGTCGCAGGCGGTGAGGAGCCGCCCCTCGGCCAGGCCCGGCAGCACGATGTCGGCTGCGCAGGCGAGCGCGTTGACCGTCTCGATCATCGCGGTCCGCGATTGCCACAGGCGCGGCCGCAGGTTCGGGTCGAAGCTCACCGTGCGGCCGCCGGCGCGGGCCTGGCGCGCCAGGGCAAACGCCAGCTCCCTGCAGCCGCGCGACAGCGCCGGGCAGATGCCCGTCAAATGCAGCAGGCGCGCGCGTCCGAAATCGCTGTCGGGCGCCGGCATGTCGCGTGCCGACAGGCGACTCGCGGCCGAGCCGCGGCGGAAGTATTCGACCTCGGGATCGGCGCCGTCGGCGGCCATCTGTTTCAGCATCAGGCCGGTCGGGTAGCGCGCGTCCATCGACAGGTGGCGCAGGTCGAGCCGCTCGTCGGCCATGAAGGCGCGCAGGTAGCGCCCCGGGCTGTCCTGTCCCAGTCTGCCGATGTAGCCGACGTGGAAGCCCAGCCGGGAGAGGCCGACGGCGACGTTCAATTCGGCGCCCGCGGTGGCGCGCTCGAATTCGCCGACGGCCTCCAACGGGCCCGGCGTGCGCGCGATCAGCAGCGCCATCGCCTCGCCCACGGTCACGACGTCCGGAACCGTCATGGGCGGCGCTCCGCGATCGACAGCGTGGTCACGAGCGTGGCGTCGCGGCTGGCGGGCAGCGACAGCCGCAGCACCGTGCCGCGTTCCTCGGTCGGGCCGCGGTCGACGTGGCCGGGCGGTCCGGCGGCAACCACGATCCCCGGTTCGATCACGGCCTTGGCGGCCGCCGTGCCGACGTCGACCGCCAGCGCGGCCGGGGCGCCTTGCACGAGGTAGCGATGGGCGCCGGTCCTGGCGATGGCGCCGTCGCCATGGACCTGCGCGGTCAGCACCACGGGCTTGCTGGCGCGCAGCGTATCGGTCACGGTCCACGCGCCGCGGGCATAGCGGAAGCGCCGCTGCAGCTTTTCCACGCCGAGTTCGGGGCGGTAGGCACCGGCCAGGTCGGCGACGAGCTCGGCGCCGTCGCGGCCCAGTCTGACGCTGGCGAAGCGGATCGCGTCCAGGCGGCCATACGGGTAATCGCGGAAGGCGTCGTGGCCGCCGCCCTCGTTGGCCTGGCCGTGGCCGTCGATCAGCAGCGTATTGCTCAATTTGCTGGTCGGGATACCGGCATAGCCCATCGGTCCGGTCAGGTAGGTGCCGGCCCCGTACAGGATGAAGCTGCCGGCGTCGGGGTGCGCGTGGCCGGTCTCGAGATGCCAGTCGGGCAGCTTGCCGATCAGCGACGCGACATGGTGGCCTTCCGGCGGTCCGGCGCGGAACGCGAATGCGGTGGCGCGCGGCGTCCAGTCGCTGCGCCAGTACACCGTGCCGAGGTCGTCGAAATGGTGGTAGGGCGGCAGTGCCGCCATCGGCGCGGCCTCGATGGCCGGGTCGCGCCACAGCAGGGTCCAGAAGTCTTCCGCGCAGACGTGACCGAGCGAGGCCATCCAATCGGCCACGCCTTGCGCCTGCGGGTCGGAAAAGCGCGCGGCCAGCCGGTACAACAGGTTGTAGTTCGAATTCAGCTTGCCGCCGGGGTGCGTGCGCGCCGGCTCCTCGCCCTTGCGGGAGCGCGTGACCGGACCCTCGAACACGTCGCCGAAATCGTACACGTCCTGGCCGTTGGGCGTCAGCGAGTGCGCGATGTACAGGTGGGTGCGGCGCAGGGCCGGCGTATCGTACATGTCGTCGCCGGCGGCGTGGGCGAAGGCATCCAGCGCGTGGACGATCCACGGCATCGAGAAGATCCAGTACTCCACGCCTTCGTAGAAATACCCGTCGGGCGAGGCCACGTCGAGCACGCGGCTGAAGATGGCGCGCGCCAGGGCGGCCCAGCGCGCCGCGTCCGGCGTGTCGTCCCACAACGCGTAGGCGGCCACGGCGAGGCCGGCGACCGGGATGAAGCAGTGGTTCTGGCTGTACGAGTACGACTTGCCCGGCGCCGGCATGAAATGCTCGGCCAGGATGCCGGCCTGGCGCACCAGCTTGTCGCGGTAGCGCGTGCGCTCGGCCGGTTCCAGTACGTCGTACAACAAATCGTAGCCCGCGCCCAGGCCGTACAGCAGATGGCCGGCGGCCAGGTCGATGTCGGGTTTGCTGTAGGTGTAGCCCCATACCGGGTAGCTGACGGCGGCGTCCATGTAGCGCCGGGCGGCGTCGAGGTAGCGGGCGTCGCCCTCGATGCGGTAGGCCAGGGCCGCGCCGATGATGCCGATCGCGGTTTCGTTCTGCGCGCGCCGTTTCTGCGCCGGCGCTTCTGCCGGCGGCTGGCGCAGGGCGACCAGGCTGGCCAGCGCGGCCTGCCATTGCGCGCGGTCGCTGCCCCTGGCGCGCCGGCGCAACTGGTCCAGGCCGTCGGCGGTGACGAATACGCGCGGATGCACGCCCTGCAGCTCGCGGCGCAGCGGTGCCGGGTGGGAAGCCATGAGGGTCTGCAAGGGATGCGGACCGGCCGTGGGCTTGCCCTGGCCGGTGCCCAGCGATTCGCGTTCGTCCTGGGCGAGGGCGTTTTGCAGGGCCAGCGCTGGCAGCGACAGGCCGGCGCCCAGGAAGCGGCGGCGTGTGAAGGTGGAATTCATCGCGTGCTCCGTTCCGGTCAGTACAGGCCCAGGCCGCCGTTGACCTGGACGATCTCGCCGGCCAGGAAGGCGGCGCGCTCGGAGGCCAGGAAGACCACGACATTGGCCACGTCCTCGGGCGCGCCTTCGCGCCGTACCGGCGTGCGCTCCGCGATGGCCTGGCGGTTGGCCGGCGTATTGAACGTGTCGTGGAACCGGGTGGCGATCAGGCCCGGCGCCACCCCGTTGACGCGGATGCCCAGCGGACCGGCTTCCTTCGCCAGCGCGCGCGTGAACCCGGCCACGGCCGCTTTCGACGCGGCGTAATGGGTCGAGCCCGGGCCGCCGCCGTCGAAGGCCGCCAGCGACGACATCGTGACGATGGACCCGCGCCGACGCGGCTCCATGCGCCGCATGGCCGCCTGGCAGATCGCGAAGGTGCTGGTGAGATTCAGGTTCACGGCGTCATCCCACAGGGACTGCGGCATCTCGGCGACGCGGCAGCGCTGGATCAGGCCACCGATGTTCGCGAAGACGACGTCGATCTCGCCGATCACGTATTCGGCTTCGACGAACACCCGTTCGGCCGCGCCGCTATCGCTCATGTCTGCCTGGATCGCATGCGCGCGCCGGCCCATTGCGCGAATCTGCGCCACGACTTCGTCGGCCTCGGCGCCGCTGCTCCAGTAGGTCAGTACGACGTCCGCGCCCGCCTGCGCCAGCGCCAGCGAGCTGGCCTTGCCGATGCCCGATGCGCCGCCGGTGACCAGCGCTTTTTTTCCGATGAGTTCCATATCCTTTGTCTTCCTCTTCATGGTTGTGGTGTTGCTAGGTACGCGGTGCGGCGGTCGAGGCCCGGACGACCAGTTCCGGTGCGAACAGGCCGCCGTCGTCGGCCGTGGCGGCGCCCGGTGCCACGATACGCTGGACGGCGGCGTCCGCCATGGCCTGGATCGGCTGGCGCACGGTGGTCAGGGGCGGATCGTGGGCGACCGCGAAAAAGATGTCGTCGATGCCGATCAGCGAAAAATCGCGCGGCACCTGTTTGCCCAGCTGCCGCAGGCCGACGCCGATCCCGATCGCCATCATGTCGTTGATGCCGATCGCCGCCGTCGGCCGGCTCGCGGCCGCCAGCAGGCGCGGCGCTGCGCTGCGCCCCAGTTCGAACAGTTGGGTATCGCCGTGCGGGTCGCGCGGCGCCTCGTTCGCGTCCGCGATGATCAGTTCGCCGGTGAGCCCGTTGCGCGCGACGGCCTGCTGGAAGCCCTTCAGGCGATCCTGGCGGTTCAGCGTGTACGGCGGCGGCGTCACCAGCGCGATCGACCGGTGCCCCAGCGAGGCCAGGTGCTCGACGGCCAGCGCGGTGGCCGCGACGTTGTCGACCGAGACGGTGGTGATGCGGTCGTGGTTGTCGCCGGAACGCCGGATATCGAAGGCCACGACCGGACAGCGCGTGGCGATCGTCGCGAGGTGGTCGGTGTCGTTCAGGGCCGATCCCGTGACGATGCCTTGCGCGCCGTAGGCCAGCAGGTCGGCCGTGACGGCGCGCTCGCGGTCCGGGTCGCGGAAGGTGCTGAAGGTCATCACCTGGCAGCCATGGCGTGCGGCCGCCGTTTCGATCGCGCAGGCCAGGGCGCCGAAGAACTGGTTGGCCAGCGACGGCACCAGCAGGCCGACCATGGCCGATACGCCGGTCTTGAGCTGGCGCGCCGCGCTGTTGGGGCGGTAGCCCAGCTGCGCGATCGCCTGCCCGATCTTGAGACGGGTGTCCGGCCGCATCTGTTCCATCCGGTTGTTCAGGAAATTCGAGACGCTCGTGGTCGAGACACCGGCCAGCCTGGCGACGTCCTGGATTCTGGGTTCGTTCATGGTGTCGCCCGGTCTGTCAGAACGTCATGTCGAGCCGGATCGACGTGTAGCGGAAGGCGTCGCGGGCCGGCTGCCAGCCATACGATTTGATGTCGGGTCCGCTGGTCTGCTTGAAATTCAGGAAGGAACCGACGTTGCCGACCGCGTAGTGCTTGTCGAGCACGTTGCGCACACCCACGGACAGCTTGTAGCGTCCCTTGGCGTCGCTGACGTGGGCGCCGAGGTCGAGGATGCCGTAGCCCGGGCGGTCGAGGGTCGGGTCCTGGCTGATCGCGCCGCGCACGGCCGACTGGGTGCGCCACTGGGCATTCACCGCGACCGGATAGGGCAGCCACGCGGCTGGCGGCAGCGTGTATTCAGCGCCCATCGACAGCTTCCACTTGGGCGAATTCGGCATCGAGCCGCCGCTGGCGTCGCGCAGGAAGGCGCCGGGCACCAGGCGGTTCGGGATCGTGCAGTCGGTCGCGCCGGTGTAGCAGGCCCCCTGGTCCCAGGAGCGGATCGTGGCGCGCGTGAAGGCCAGGTTCGCGTTCAACAGCAGCGCGCGCGTCGCCAGCACGGTGGCGTCGGCCTCGAAGCCGCGCGTCTGGATCGACGGGATGCTGTACAGGACGCTCGCCTGGCTGCCGTCCGAGAAGCGCTCCGTGGCCGAGGTCTGGTAGTCGCGGAACCGGGTCTGGAAGACGGCGGCGTTGAAGGTGGCGCGGTTGTGCCACAGGTTGGCCTTCAGGCCGGCTTCCAGGCTGACCGCCTTCTCGGCCGCCAGCGGCAGGTGGGCGAACACGTTCGGGTTGTTGGCGCCGCTGGTCATGTCGTAGGCGACGCCTTTGTTGCCGGTGGAGGCGGTGCCATAGGCCATCACGTCCGGCGTGACGTGGAAGCTGTAGCCCAGCTTGCCCGTCACCGCCGTTTCCTTGTGCTGCGGGGCGACATAATAGTACTCGCCGGTGTGGACGTTGGTCGGCGCCGACGACGAGAGGCTGTCGATCGTATGGAAGGAATAATTGTTGGTCTCGCGGTTCAGGCGCACGCCGGCGCTCACACTGTGGCGGGGCGCGACGTCCCAGTTCGTGTTGGCATAGACCGCGTGGTTGAGGACGCCCGAATCGGTGAGGTAGTTGGTGAAATTGGTTTCCTTCACAAACGGGTTGCCGCGGTAATACGTGCGATAGATCGTATTGCGCGACGCCCACGCGCCGATCAGGTAGCGGAATGCGCCGCCGTCCGGCGAGGTCAGCCGGAATTCCTGGGTCGAGGTCTTGCTGGACGTGGTGCCGTTGAGCATGGGCGGATCGGCGATGCCGGACGGCTTGCCGCTCGCGTCCACCTGGTAGTAGGTCGAGATCAGGTCGATATTGTCGTTGTCGCGGAAGTCGTTCGACAGGTTGTTGTCGACCGAGGTGATCGAGGTCAGGGTATGGCCGGCGAGAGGCGAGCCGTCCGGGAACGCATAATTGGCGCGCACGCCGACACCGCGGTCGGTCGACTCCAGCCCGGTCGGCGAATCGTTGCGGATCTCCCGGTTCCACGGGCCGATGTGGATGCCGCGCAGGACGACGGTGTTCGACAGCGCCGTGTATTTCTTGTTGTAGAGGTAGCCCACGCCCGGATCGATGGCGATGATGGCGGCCGTGTTCCCGGTCGACAGTGAGTGGTCGAAATGCGGGGCGATCATCAGGTCGAGGTCGGACGTCACCCGCCATTGCAGCTTGGCCAGGAAGCTCCTGCCGCCCGAGCCGTTCTGCATCGTGTCGTTGGTCAAGTTGTGCAGCATGCCAGGAAAGTTCGTCTTGCTGGCGTACAGGCGCAGGCCGACGTCGTCGCTCAAGCGCCCGCTCAGGGCGGCGGAGGCACGGTATTCATGGTCGCTGGTGCGGTACAGGCTCACGCGCGTCCGCATCGGGCCGGATCCGATCGGCTTGGTCGTCATCAACACCGCGCCGGCGATCGAACTCTTGCCGAACAACGTGCTTTGCGGACCCTTCAGCACTTCCACGCGCGCCACGTCGGACGCATCCTTGAACGCCTGCTGCGCCTGCGAGTAAGGGATGTCGTCGACCAGGACCGCGACGTCGCCCTCGATGCCGAGGTTGTTCGAGGTGGTGCCGATGCCGCGCATGTTGATGCTGTTGGTGCCGACCTGGGTGCCGACCGAGATCGACAGGGCGGGAGACAGGTTGACGATGTCGACCAGTTCGCGCACGTTGTTCCGCTGCAGGGTTTCCTCGCCCAGCACCGAGATCGACGCGGGGACGTCCTCGAGCTTTTCGACCCGGCGGTTGGCGGTGACGACGACTTGCTCGAGCTTGGGCTGCGGGGCGGAAGCGGCTTGCAGGTCTGGCGGCTGCAGCGAGTCGTCATTGCTCGGCTGTTGCGCCTGGACGGGCGCCCAGGCCAGCAGGGCCAGCGTGGTCGCGGTGGCGATCGGAACGCGCGGGCCGCGCGTGGGCCTGGATACGGCTCTGGTCAACATATTGTCTCCTTCGTTATTTTTTTCAACTTGCACGATCTTCTGTATCGTTACAGTAAATGCTTAAAAAAAATCGGTGATTCGTGGATTGATCCTGCGCCGTCTCGGCATCTGTATCGATCTACTGTAGCGATGCAGTGAAGGATATACGAACGGTTCGGCGAGTCAACTGTTTTTTATTCATGAACGATCCGGCGCCAGTTGTCCGGACCACAAAGCGTCGGGGCGAGGCGGGGGGCGAGGTCGACAGCAACATCGTCACCTCGCGCGTGTCCTCGCCGGCCTCGACCGCTTCGAGCCAAAAGTTCGAAAACATGTCCGATTCTGGCGAAAAACATAAAACACCGTGGCGAACGCGGCCATTAGAATCGGGCGAAAAAGCATCCGGTCACCGACCCGACTCAACGCTTTGACAAGGAGGAGATATGAGACATGCAGGGGCCGCGTTGGTATTCACCACGCTCGTTGCTTGCGGAGGGGGCACAGGTGCCACCGCCACGTCGACACCAACACCGGCGTCGGCGTCGCCACCTCCCGTCGCCGTGCCCGCTACCGGCGCCGCGGGCTGCGGCAGCGGTTCCAAGCTGGCGACCGGCATGCATTCGCTCACCAGCGACAGTATCGAGCGCAGCTACTGGATCGAACTACCGGCCACCTATGACCGCAACAAGGCCTATCCCGTGATCATCGGGCTGCACTGGCGCGATGGCAGCGCCGCCGATGTCTACGGTTGGAGCGCCTTTTTCGGTCTGAAGAATTTGTATGGCGACAATGCGATCTTTATTGCCCCGCAGGGCCTGGACAAGGGGTGGGCCAATACGGGCGACCGCGACATCCGTTTCCTGCGCGCGATGATCGGCGAGGTACAGCAGGGCGCATGCACCGACCCTCAGCGTGTCTTTGCTACCGGCTTCAGCTTTGGCGGCATGATGTCCAACGCCATCGGCTGCCAGATGGGCGACGTGGTGCGGGCGATCGTGCCCATGGCCGGTTCGCTCTGGAGCGGCTGCGCCAGTTCTTCCTACAAGGTGGCGGCGCTGTTCATCCACGCCAAGGACGGCAACACGGTGCCGTACTCGGCGGGGATGGAGGCGCGCGATGTTTTCCTCAAGCGCAATAGCTGCAGTGCCGCCACAGTGCCCCTGGGTAGTAACGGCTGCGTGGAGTACCAGGGCTGCGACAGCGGCAAGCCCGTGGTTTGGTGCGGCACCGAGACGGGTGGCCACTGGTACCCCGGCTTTTCGGCGCAGGAGTCCAAGGCCTTCTTCGATCGATTCAAGTAATCCCGGAAAAAACGAAAGGTCGTTGATGAGGCGGATGCGCTCATCAACGACCTTTTGGTCGGGGGCTACCGCGTGCGATCAGCCTTCCATCTGCTCCAGTTCCTTGCCGCGCGTTTCATGCACGTAGCGCAGCACGAAGTAGACCGAGATCACGGCTGCCACGGTGTACAGGCCGTAAGCGCCTGCCAGGCCGATGCTCGCGAGCAGCATCGGGAAGGTCACCGTGATCAGGAAGTTGGACGTCCATTGGGCCGCGCCGGCGACCGCCAGGCCCGAGCCGCGGATCTGGTTCGGGAACATCTCGCCCAGCATGACCCACATCACCGGACCCCAGGAAATGTTGAAGAAGATCACGTAGATGTTCGCAGCGGCCAGGGCGACCACGCCCATCGTGCCGGACAGGGCCAGTTTGCCGGTCGCGTCGAGCGAGGCGCTGGCAAAGGCGAACGTCACGATGCCGAGCGTCACCGCCATGCCGGCCGAGCCGATCCACAGCAGGGGCTTGCGGCCGATGCGGTCGATCAGGAACACCGTGACGATGCAGGCGCCGATGCTCAGGCCACCCGACAGGACGTTGATCAGCAGCGCATCGCTTTCGGAGAAGCCCACGGCCTGCCACAGCACCGCGCCGTAATAGAACACCACGTTGATGCCGACCAGCTGCTGGAACGTCGCCAGGCCGATGCCGACCCACACGATGGGGCGCAGCTTGCCGGTCGTCTTGTTGACCAGGTCCGACAGGCGCGGACGGTGGTGGTCTTCGGCCAGCGACACGTCGATCGCGGCGAACTTCGCGCGGGCCGAGGCTGCGCCGTACAGGCGTTGCAGCACGGCCAGCGCTTCGTCCTTGCGCTTCTTCGCGACGAGGAAGCGCGGGCTTTCCGGGATGGTCAGCAGCAGCAGCAGGAACAGCACGGACGGAATCGCCATCATCCAGAACATCCAGCGCCATGCTTCCTGTCCCAGCCACAGCACGCCGGTCGACGCGCCGGCCGCGTGCGCCAAGAAATAGTTGCTCAGGAAGGCGCAGAACAGGCCGCTGATGATGGCGATCTGCTGGACCGTCGCCAGCCGGCCGCGGTAGCGGGCCGATGCCACTTCGGCGATGTAGGCCGGCGACATCACGCTGGCCGCGCCGACCGCGAAGCCGCCCAGCACGCGCGCGGCGACGAAGACGACCGAGCTCGTTGCAAAGCCCGCGCCCAGTGCCGACACCAGGAACATCACGGACGAGATGAGCAGCACGGTACGGCGGCCCCAGAGGTCGCCCAGCCGGCCGGCGGTGAAGGCGCCGAGCGCGCAGCCCAGCAGCATCGACGCGACTTCGAAGCCGAGTTCGGCGTCGGTCGAATGGAAGGCCTGCTTCAGGCCGTCGACGGTGCCGTTGATGACGCCGCTGTCAAAACCGAACAGGAAGCCGCCGATGGTGGCGACGCAGCTGATCAGGACGATGAGGCGGGTGTTTTCCGCCTCCTGGATGGTACTCGTGCTCTCGACGGCACTGGTGTTCATACAAGTCTCCTTGGATAGTCTTGGTTTGTCGTCGCCGTCAGTGTAGGTCTATAACATCCTGTACCATCAAACCAATAGCGCTAACATCTTGTCGAGTCTGTACGATTTCCGCCCTCGTGTCAATGCATTCCGAGCCGTTGCATTCGCCCGCGGGCAATGGATCGGGTAAGATGCTTGCCTTACCCTGCAAAGCCCTGTATTCACGGGGCTTTGTGTTTTGAAATACTAGGAATCTCCGATGGAAATCAAGGTCAACTTTCTCGACAAGCTGCGTCTGGAAGCCAAGTTCGATGACTTCACGGTCATCTCGGATCAACCGATCCGTTACAAGGGCGATGGCTCGGCGCCGGGCCCGTTCGATTATTTTCTGGCCTCGTCGGCCCTGTGCGCGGCGTACTTCGTGAAGTTGTACTGCAACACCCGCGATATCCCCACCGACAATATTCGCCTGTCGCAGAATAATATCGTCGACCCGGAGAACCGTTACAAGCAGATCTTCAAGATCCAGGTCGAGCTGCCGCCTGACATTTCGGAGAAGGACCGCCAGGGGATCCTGCGTTCGATCGATCGCTGTACCGTGAAAAAAGTGGTGCAGACCGGGCCCGAGTTCGTGATCGAAGAAGTCGAGAACCTGGATGCCGACGCGCAGGCGTTGCTGACGTTGCAGCCTGCCGCCGACGCCGCTACCTATATTCCCGGCAAGGACCTGCCGCTGGAACAGACCATCGCCAATATGTCCGCGCTGCTGGCCGGCCTCGGCATCAAGATCGAAATCGCGTCATGGCGCAACATCGTGCCGAACGTGTGGTCGCTGCATATCCGCGATGCGCATTCGCCGATGTGTTTTACCAACGGGAAGGGCGCGACCAAGGAAAGCGCACTGGCGTCCGCGCTGGGCGAGTATATCGAACGCATCAGCAATAACCATTTCTATGCCGGCAGCTACTGGGGCGAGGAGATCGCCAACGCGGCCTTCGTCCATTATCCGGACGAGCGCTGGTTCCAGCCCGGCCCCGACGATGCATTGCCGGACGAGATCCTCGATCCGTACTGCCGCGCCATCTACGACCCGGAAGGCGAATTGCGCGGCTCGCATCTGGTCGACACCAATTCCGGCAACGTCGCGCGCGGGATCGTGTCGCTGCCTTACGTGCGGCAGTCGGACGGCGAGACGGTCTATTTCCCGTCCAACCTGATCGAGAACCTCTATGCCAGCAATGGCATGAGCGCCGGTAACACGCTGGCCGAAGCGCAGGTGCAATGCCTGTCCGAGATTTTCGAGCGTGCGGTAAAACGCGAGATCCTGGAAGGCGAGATCGCGCTGCCCGATGTGCCGCAGGAGGTGCTGGCGAAATACCCGGGCATCGTGGCCGGGATCCAGGAACTGGAAGCGCAGGGCTTTCCCGTGCTGGTCAAGGATGCGTCGCTGGGCGGCGCCTATCCCGTCATGTGCGTGACCCTGATGAACCCGCGTACCGGCGGCGTATTCGCCTCGTTCGGCGCGCATCCGAGCTTCGAGGTGGCGCTGGAACGGAGCCTGACCGAACTGCTGCAGGGCCGCAGCTTCGAAGGCCTGAACGATCTGCCGCCGCCGACCTTCGCCAGCGAAGCCGTGACCGAACCGTACAATTTCGTCGAGCACTTCATCGATTCCAGCGGCGTGGTGTCGTGGCGCTTTTTCAGCGCCAGGGCGGATCACGATTTCGTCGAGTGGGATTTCACTGCGCAGGGCGAGGATGCCAATGCGGAGGAAGCGGCGACCCTGCTCGGGATTCTCGAGGACATGGGCAAGGAAGTGTACATGGCGGTGTACGACGAGCTGGGCGCCACGGCGTGCCGGATCCTCGTGCCCGGCTATTCGGAAGTCTACCCGGTCGAGGACCTGGTCTGGGACAACACCAACAAGGCGCTGCTGTTCCGCGAAGACATCCTGAACCTGCACCGGCTGGACGACGACGCCCTCGCTGCGCTGCTGGATCGCCTGGAGAACAATGAGCTGGACGAGTATTCCGACATCGCCACCCTGATCGGCATCGAGTTCGACGAGAACACGGAGTGGGGCCAGTTGACGGTTCTCGAGCTGAAGCTGCTGATCCAGCTCGCGTTGCAGCAGTTCGAGGAAGCGCACGAGCTGGTGGGCGCCTTCCTGCAATACAACGACAACACCGTCGAGCGGCGCCTGTTCTACCAGGCGATGAACGTGGTGCTGGAAGTGGTGCTGGACGACGAGCTGGAACTGGACGACTACGTGACCAATTTCCGCCGGATGTACGGCAATCCGCGCATGGATGCGGTGCTGGGCTCGGTCGACGGCAGCGTGCGTTTCCACGGCTTGAGCCCGACGAGCATGAAGCTCGAAGGGCTCGACCGGCATCATCGCCTGATGGACAGTTACCGCAAGCTGCATGCGGCGCGGGCCACGCGGCGCTGAAGGTCATGCGTCAACCCGCCTGCTGCCGCTGGTTCTGCGACCCGCACCCGGCACCCGGGCGAGCGCGGGTGCGGGTGGCGGTTACGTCGACTCCCGCATTTACAATGTGGAACGAACACGAAACAAGGCGATATTTTTGACCTTCGGTATATTTTTTCGAGCACTCCGCAATCAGGCATGCCGGTACTCGCCGTTGCTGCTTGCGGTCATCCTGTTGTCCATGGCCGCGTTTATCGGCTACGACTATTTTCGTACGCCACCCCAGGGCGACCTATGGCGCGGCCACTGGGCCGGATGCGGGAATTTCCACACGTTGATCGATGCAGCCGATCGCAACAAGCTGGATTATCTTTCGCTCGACATCACGGATAAAGAAACGGGGCAATTGTTTATTTCCGGAGAACTGATTCTTTCGGCGGACACCTACAAGAAGCTGCGCCCGAACGATGACTGGTCCGCGACCGTCAGCCTCGGCGAACTTCGCTCCCCGCGCGCGTCTTTCGGCATGGACCAATACATCGACGTGGATATGCAGAAGGGTGAGCGCCGCTGGGGGAACACGATGGTGTTTCGCGTGAAAGAAACCCGGCTTCGCGCGTCCGGATGGCTGCGCGATTTCCCTTTTGATACGTATCGTGCCGGCTTTGTGCCGAGCTTGAAGATGAGCGGATCCAGGGATTCGAACTGGACGACGGTGCCCCTGGACACCATCATTACCAATGTGCGCTTGTCCGACTCGATGACGGTCAACAAGGCGGTAGCATGGTCCGACTACGTCGACGACGTGGCGCTCACGGCCGCCGAGCGCAACAAGGCCTATGGCGAGGACGAGTGCGCATTGATCGTGCGGCGCGCGCCGTGGTACCGAACCATGGTCGTCCTGCTGATTGTCTTGCTGTGCATCCCGGCGGCTTACCTCGTGTTCAGGCCGGACGATAACCCGGGCGTCGACCTGATCGCGGTCATTCTTGGGGTCGCCACGATCAGGCAGTTCTTGCTAGGAAACCTGGTCGACTGGACCTTGTACTCGATCGACATGGTCTTCGTGCTTGCCACCGTCATCACCGCGGCGATTCCCTTATGGCATATCTATCGGCGACACGACGTGCCGCGCGCCGGCGATCCGGGTTCATGAACTTATGCCGTGTTGTTCCCTTGTAACAGAATTTAGTTCTCGTGGGAAATTGATCGTGGCATGATGATAAGCTGGGCGCCTGCTCATCCGCGATCATGCAAATCTTTAACTTCCTCCTGCTGGCCGGTGCCGTGACGGCGCTGTTCCTGGCCTCCGTCGCCTGGACCCGCCGTCACGCGCCCGGTGCCCCGGCGCTGCTCGCCATGCAGCTGAGCGCGGCCTGGTGGCTGACCTGCTACGCGCTGCCGTTCGCGCGCCTGTGGCCGGACGACGCCATGTTCCTGCGGATGCGCGTCATCTTCCCGGCCGTCGTCGCGATCGCGCCGCTCACGCTGGTTTTCGTGCTGAGCTACACGCGCGGCACGAACAGATGGCCGCGATCGCGGCTGCTGGCGCTGGCCATCGTGCCTGCCGTCGTGCTCGCGGCCGCGCTGTCGCCGCTGCACGGCTTGTGCTTCGGCACGTGGCGCGGCGAGTCCACCGACAGCATTTTCCAGATGGGCCCCCTGTTCTGGGTCCATTCGTTGTACAGCTATGTACTGGTCGCAAAGTCGGTGCTTGCTCTCGTGGCCGCGTACGACCGGGGATCGCGGCACGTGCGGCGGCAGACGCGCATCCTGCTGGGCGCCCTGATCGTCCCGGTCATCTGCAACGTGACGTTCATCGCGGGCGTGTCCCCGCCGGATCTCGATCCGACCCCCATCGGCCTGGTCGCGAGCGGCATCCTCGTGTCGCTGGCGATCTTCCGTCGCGGCCTGTTCGATCTCGTCGCCGTGGCGCGTGAAAAGATCGGCTCGGCCGTCACCGACGGCTTCATCGTCATCGATGCCCAGCGGCGTGTCGTCGAAAGCAATGCGGCGCTCCGGCGATTGTTCGACATCGGCCCGCCGGTCAAGCCGGGCCGCCCGCTCGGCGAACAGCTGGCCGAGCTGGATGAACACGTGGCCCGCCTCGGCAATGCCCCGACGACGACGGAATTCGTGCATGGCGGTGCGCGGCATCTCGAACTGCGCACGTTCGCCATCTGCGATGACGACGGCAACACGATCGGCGCCGTGCTGATCGTACGCGACGTCACCGAAGCGCGGACGACGTCGCTCGCCCTCGAGCAGGCGAACGCGCAGCTCAAGGCCCAGCTGGACACCATCCGATCGATGCAGGCGCAGTTGCAGGAGCAGGTCATCCGCGACCCTTTGACGGGGCTGTACAACCGCCTCTACCTGACGGACGCGCTGGCGCGCGAATTGACGTGCAGCGCGCGCACCCAGGGCGCGTTCGCGGTCGTCATGATCGACGTCGATCACTTCAAGACGGTCAACGACGTGCACGGCCACGCGCTGGGCGATGTCATGCTGCGCGCGCTCGGGGGTCTGCTCAGGCAACAGGTCAGGCCGACCGATTCCCCGTGCCGCTACGGCGGCGAAGAGTTCGTCGTCATCATGCGCGACGTGACGCTCGGCCTGGCCATCGAACGCATCGACGAACTGCGGGTCGCGTTCTCCGCCCTGCGTTTCGCGTCCAATGGCGTCGACGTCGGCAGGACGTTCTCGGCGGGCGTCGCGCTGTTTCCGCAGCATGGCCGCGACGAGGCGACCCTGCTGGCCGCGGCCGATGCCGCGCTGTATGCGGCCAAGGCCGCGGGCAGGAACCAGGTGTGCGCGGCGGCCGTCACGCCTTGGCCAGAAAACTCGTCAGCGTAGCGAGCAGCGTCGTCCCATCCGTTCCATCCGGATCGGCCTCGTCGTCGGTCGCCGGAATCACATCCGGGTTATACCCCTCCCACAGCGGCTGGATCAGTCCCGCACCGCCTTCGCCGAGCAGATTGCGCACGACGCCGAACGCGGTGCGCGGCAGTTCCAGCGCGGCCCATTCCGCGGTCGCGTCGGCCGGCCCCGTCCCGACGGGCACGCCCAGCCGCGTGGCCATCAGCGCCCGCCGGAACTTGCGCAGCGTCTTCGAATAGCCGTCCTCGATCACGCGGTCGAACGAGACCAGGTCGGCGGCGCCGTCGAACGTCATGCCGCGGCGGCGGAAGTGGCTCGTGCCGACCAGCCCATACACGTCGTCGACGATCACGACCGCACTGCGGATCGCGGTCGCGCGGCCGGGAAAGCCGAGCGGGTGGAACACGGCCAGCCGGTCGCTGATGATGTTCGGGAACGCCGATACGAGCGCCTTGCGCGCCCCGATCGCCTGCTGCACGAAGGTCTCGAAATTCATCGGCGGGCCGCTGTGCGCGAAATCGGTGTCCCACGGCAGCGCCACCACCACGCGCAGGTCGCGGTGATCCGTCATGCGGTCGATGATGACCTGGGCCAGGTCGAGCATGTGGGCCGGCATGCCGCCGTTGTTGGCGGCCGTGGGCGCGAACTGCGCGCCCTCGATGTAGATGAGCTCACGCGCTTCGCCCAGCGCGCGCCGCAGCGACCACAGGGCGTCGCGCCGGCCGTGCTTCGCGACCCAGTATTCGCGCCGGATCTCGCGCAGCAGCCGGTCGCCGTTGGGCGAGTTCACGGTCGGCGGCGTGCCGCCCGGATTGACGGCGTTCGAGACCGCGTCGACGATGTCCTGTACCGTCGTCGTGTCCTCGAAAGCCGATTCCGGCGCCAGCGACAGCTCGGGCGTATCGCACACGGCGGCGATGGTCTGCAGCGCCGCGCCCATGCTGGTGCCGGCGTTCGGCGCCGCATCGTTCGGCGGCGTGGCCGGTTCGTTCATGTTGTCGCCGGCGCCGTACAGGATCCAGCCGTCCAGCAGGGTCGGCGCGCCGGGGAAGGGCAGCGGCGGCTTGGCGCGGCGCAGCGCGTGCCACGCGAAGTCGTAGGCCAGCGCGCCCGTCACGCGCGCGCCCGCCGCGTGGATGTCCGGACCGGCCGGGTTGCCGGGGTTGCCCTGCGTGTGCTGGGCGGAGCGCGACTCCGGCATCCAGCGCGCGCCCGTCACCATGGCCTGCCAGGACAGCGCGCCGTTGCCGGCGCCGGCATCCGGTATGCCCGCCGCGACGATCGTCTCGAAGCGGGCCATCAGCGGCAGGCGCGGGCCGACCCGCGGGATGCTTTCGGAGGCGAGGCTGCGCGACAACGCGGCCAGGGTGCCGCCGTTCGCGGCCGGCGTCGTGCGGGGGAGGCCGAACAGCGGGACCGGGCACCAGCCCTGCATCTCGGGCGGCACCAGCGGCAGGCGGTCGGTGCCGCCGAACGTGTTCACGGGCGGAGCGACGGGCGGGTCGACGGGCACGCGGATGCCGCTCCACAGCTTGCGCTGGCCGCCGCGCACCGTCACCACGATGTCCACGTCGACCTGGATGCCGGGGCTGTGCGGATCGCCCGGGCCCAGGCCGAACGGGTTGGCCAGCAGGATCCTGACGTCGTTGCTGCCGTCCGCCAGCGCCGCGCCGCCGTCGCCGCGCACGAACGACGGCTGCTTGCCGATGCTCGCGATCTCGGCGAAGCGGCGCGCATACACGCGGATGTGCGCATCCTTCGGCGCGGCCGCCGCCTTCACGGTGAAGACGACGTCGGGCGACGCGGGCCCGGCCCACGCGGCGCTCGCGCCCTGGCCCGGCGCCACGTTCGTGGCCGCACCCGGTCCGGGCGATGGCGGCGGCGGGAACGCGGGCCACGCGACCGTCGTGCCGGGCGCCGGCGCGGGCGGCAGGCCGAACGCGGCGAACGCGGGCGAGCAGGCGTAGACGAGGCCCGTGCCCGCCGCCTGGAAGCGCGCCAGCACGCCGTCGGCGAGCGCCCACGTGTTGACGCCGTCGACCGCGTAGTCGATCGCGACGCGGTCGCGCACCTTCGGCACCAGGTCGGCCGGCGTCGTGCCGTCGTCGCCGGGAATGGTGTTGCGCGGGGCGACGTCGCGGTTGCCCAGCAAATGCCACTCGGGGTCGACCACGACCACCCGCAGGAACTGGCGCGCCAGCGTCGGCCCTGTCGTGGCGGGGAACGGCGGCGAGGGCAATGTCGCGGGCAGCGCCGGCATGGACAGCGGCGTGCGGTCCAAGGTGCCGCGCGTGGCGAAGCCGAAGCGCAGCACGCCATTGTCGCCGCTGCCCGCGGCGATGGTCTGGCTGGCCGCCAGCGTGGCATAGCCCGTCGCATGGTCGACGGGGGTGGTCGACGGGCCGGGCGAGACGACGTTCATGACGTTGCCGGGCCGCGTGGGCTGGTACAGGTTGCCGTGCAGGTCGGCGAATTGCACGAGGATCGCGCCGCTCGTGGGCAGCGCGGCGATGGCAGTGAGTCCGCCGGCGTCGCCGACCGTGCCCGGCGCCTTCGGATAGCGCAGTCCCGGCAGGCCCTGGATCAGGTCCGCGAACATGGCCGCCACGGCCACGGGGCAGATAATCAGGCCGCGCGCGTCGTGGAACGACACCACGAGCGACGCCGGCAGGCTGCCGTCCTTCGGCGGCGGCACGGGATCGCCGGCTTCGATGCGGCGCGGCGTCTCGTCCGGCGGCGACGTCAGCCGGAACAGCATCGCGACGGGCAGCGGGTGCGCGAGCGTGCCGCCGTTGGCATAGCGCGCGGCGGCCACGCGGAACAGGCGCTGCTGTGCGTGCGGATGCAGCCGGATCACGCCGCAGAACGCATCGATCGGCTGGCCCTGCGCATCGGTGAACTCGTTGCCATGGACGTGCCACGTGAGCATGCCGCCGAACGGACATTCCGCATTCGTCAGCGCCAGGGTCAGCGCGACCGGATCGAACGTGGGCGCCGACGTCGTCGACCAGCGCGGCGCCAGCTGCAGGCCGGTCAGGCCGAGCGTTTCGAGGCCGTCGGCCTGCAGGCGGTTCTGCGCCTGCGCAGTGGTGAACTGGGTGATGTCCATGGTAGCCCGTCCTGTCTATTTTGCGACCTGTTCGGCAAAGCGTCCGTCCGGCGCCGTGATGCGTACCGTGACGCTCGCCGCCGCGCCGTTGTACGTCAGGCCGTAGCTGGTCACGCCGTGCGCGCTGTTCAGGCGGACCAGTTGCCACGGCTGGCCGGGCAGCGGCGCCTTGCCGACGACCGGCACATCCGCGAGCGCCATCTCGATCACCGTGACCTGGCCGGGCAGCTTGATGATCGGGCCGCGCACGACGTCGAGAGTCTCCAGCGCCACCGCCTTCTTGGCGAGGAGGGCCGCCACGCCATGCGGCTGCACGATCGGATGCGGCACCGGCGCCGGCGTCAGGATCGGTTTTTTCGGCGCGGCGACGGTAACCTTGATCGTGTACTTGCCGCCCGCGCGCGGCGGGATCGGCGCGCTGGAGCGCCACGTGGCGTTGACCACGTTCGGCTTCACGACGTGCATCTCCAGGTCCAGCACGTCCGGCGCGGGATCGACGGGGCCCGACGCCACGGTGAGCACGCGTTCCGTGGTGCGCCCGAGCGGATCCGTCATGCGCACCACGACGGCCACGCGGTCGTCGACGGAGCCGCGCCTGAGCCGCAGCGCGTACTGCGTGGCGCTGGTGCGCCAGGTGCCGCTCAGCGGCGGCGCCGGCGGCGCGGCGGGGACGGCCTGCAGCTCGAACGCTTCCAGCAGCAGCGGGTCCGGGGCGGATTTCGACGGGCCGCTCAGCACCTGCGCATCGACCGCCAGCTTGTGCGGCCCCAGCGCCGTCTTCGCGACGGGCGCGGTGCTTGTGAAATGCACCAGCACGTCCTGCACCGGGCCGCCGGGCCACTCGGCCGTCAGCGGCGACAGATTCGGCGGCCCATCGGGCGGGATCACCACCGACATCGCGTTCGATGGCGGCGAGCGGCCCGGCAGCAGGGCGCGGTCGGGGTCCGGATGCGCCCACGCGACGGCGCGGTACCACACTTTTTTCCACGAGCCGTCCGGCTGGTCGGTGCCGGTGGCGTCGGCCAGCGCCGCGGCGTCGCCGTCGAGGCCGTGCACGGTCCAGCCGCCGCCCGTCGCTTCGATCGCGGCGACGGGCGGGCCCATCGTGTCCAATGCCATCGCGGCCGCTTCGACGCGCGTGCGGAACAGCTGGTAGCGCGCGACGCGGGCGCCGGGCTGGCTCGCGAGGTCGACGTGCACCGCGAACTTCGGCGTCGCGGCCGGCTGGTCGAGGCGGCGGATCTCCAGCCGCGGCGGGGCCGGCGTCGCGATGTCCGCCGCCGCGATGGCGACGACGCGCTGTTCGTTGTCGGCCGGCGCGGGCCAGTTCGATTCGACGTTGCCCGCGTTGACCGCGACCATCGTGAACAGATGGATCTCCTTCGTCCCGCGCGGCAGCACGAGGTCGGCCGACGTCTCCGGCTGCGCCTTCGTGTTCACGCGGGTGAACAAGGCGCGGAAGTTGTCGGTGGACGCGGCGAGGCAGTCGCGCAGGAACGCCAGCCGCTCCGTGTACGTCTGGGTCGGATCGGGCGCCGGGCGATCCGGATCGCCGACCTTCGCGAGGATCGCGCTCTCGGTCGCCGTGTAGATGAAGTAACCGGTCGCGCCGGCGGCAGGCGCCCACGATACGCGCGCGTGGTGCTCGCCGCGCGCGTCCGCGAGGCTGGCGCGCTTGACGATTTCCGGCGGCTCGGGCGCGGGCGGGATCGGGTCGGACGCGTAGGCGATGTTCGGCCCCGGTTCCATCGCGGAGCCGGAGACGAGCGGCGCGAGCCAGGCGCTGTCGCGCAGGGGCTGGGCGCGTTCGCGCACGCGCGTCCACACGGCCACGCCGATGTGACCGTTGGCGTTGTAGTCGAGCTGGAGGCCGGAGACGGTGATGCGGTAGCGGCGTACGTCGTCCGCGCCGACGGGGCCGGGCGCGACGAGATTGCCGTCGATGTCGAAGTAGTCGACCGTGACGTTCGGCGGCAGCGGCGAGACCTGGTCGCCGCTGAACGGCAGCACGAGCGGGGCGGCAGGCGGCACGGCGAGCGATGTCTGCAGCCCGGCCGGCAGGGTCGTGTCGGGCGGCGGCGTGTGGGAGCGCTGGGGGGCGCCGAACAGGCGGCTGCGCAGTTCGATCCGCAGCGGCCTGCGGACTTCCCAATCCCACGCCAGTTCCACCGTCAGTGTGCCGGCGCACACGCGGCCCGACGCGGGCACCGCGGCATCCAGGGCGCAGCGCAGCACGCGCGGGCGGTCCAGCGCCGGCTGCTGGTCCGCATGGTCGACCGTGCCCCACACGGACCACTGGCCCCAGATGTCCTGCAGCGCGATGCCGTAGCGCAGCGCCAGCCCGGCCGCCGTCAGCGGCAGCACCAGTGAGGAATCCACGGCCGAGTGGCGGGTCGTTTCCTTGTCTTTGGCGTTGCTGGCGAGCGTGATCGGGGCGAGGCCGCCGCTGGGGCGCGGGCGCATGATGGCGTCGGCGGCGACGGCGGGCGTGACCGGGTTGGCGCGCGCGAACGCGAAGCTGGACGTGGTCAGCAGCTTGAAGCGCGGCAGGCGGTCCCACGACACGCGCGCGGCCGCGCTCCACGGCTGGTCGGCCGCGTGCGGGCGGCTGTGCGATTGCGCCTGCGCCTGCAGGGCGTTCGGCGCCGGCGGGCGCACGGGCGGCGGCGCGCCGATCGCCAGCGCGGCCATCTCCAGCGGTCCGGACGTGCCGTCCATGCCTTTGTCCCACGTGGCCGTCACCATGAAATCCATCATGCGGCTCGGGATGGCGACGGCGCCCGGCGTCACCGAGCCGCCGGACGTGACTTGCGCAGCCGGGTAGGCGGTGCCGAAGCCCAGCGCCAGCGCGAGCAGCGGGTCGCTGCCGGCCGCGATGAAGGTCAGGCCCAGCGGGGGCAGGCTCGCCGTGGACGGATCGCCCAGCGTGCCGCCCGCGCCGCTCGGCCCGGGAATGTTGACGAGGTCGCGCTGGCGCGCCTGCAGCACCGGCGGCATCTTGAGGACGGGGTGCAGGCGCGGCAGCAGGTCCTGGCGCACTTCCTTGACCAGGCCGTCGAAGTCGGGCAGGGCCCATGCGGGCGCCGGATTCGGCCCGAGCGTGCCGGGCCAGCCGAAGGGCGCGGCGCCGCGGCGCAGGCGGTCGCGCGCCGCACCGTCCGGCGCCGTCAGTGCGCCGACCATGCCCTGCTTGTCGGCGTGCCTTCCCACGTCCGACCACGCGGACGGCTCGACCGGCAGGCCGACGATTTCCAATGGCCGCCACGCGTCGGAATTGGCGTAGTCGTGCGCCGTGATGCCGCGCACCGAAAGCACGCCGACGGGGCCGGGCGACGCGATCGCCACCGCGACGATGGACGTGCCCCACAGCAGGACCTGGCGCTGGCCGGTGCCCACGGTCTCGATGATTTCCAGCGCGTCGATCGCCACCGGGCCGTTCAGCGCGGCCAGGTTCGCATTGGCGGCGGTGACGTCGACGTCGAGCGTGACGTACACGAGCGGGTCGCCCATCCACCACACGATGGTGGCGCCGTCCTGGTTCTGGTACGTGTGGAAGGGGATGTCGCGCATCTCCTTCTCGGACGGCAGCCGCGCCCACACCGTGAACGGCCCGTCCGGCATGCCGTAATCCTCGTCCGGCAGCTCGGGCGCGAGCTGCGGGTTGATCGACCAGCGCAGCTGGGCCATCGCATAGCCCTCGATGCCGCGCCGGCGCCATTCCTCCGCCCAGCGCTGGTCTTGCGGATCGCGGGCCCGGTTGATGTGCGCCCAGTTCGTCAGCGCGGCGCGGGCGTAGAAGCGATAGGGGTCGACGACGCGGCTCATGCTTGTTCCTCCCAGGGTGCGCTCAGCAACGAGACGTAGGTGATCTTGACCGGGTCGGCCGGCCACGCGGCATCGAACAGATAAGGTTTGTCGGCGAAGCGTTCGCGCTTGAGGCCCAGCGCCAGGCCGTCGGCCCCGCGGCTGCCCGGCTTGAGGATGACGATGGCGCGCTGGCCGCCCGGTGCCGGGATCACGCGCTGGATCACGTCCGGCGCGCCCGGCATCTGGGCCAGCTGCAACCACGTCACGGGCAGCATCTCGTAGCGTTCGGGCGCGCTGGGCACCAAATCGGTCACCTTGGTCGGCACGAGGCGCGTGCGGTGCAGCGGTTCGGGCGAGTCGACGATCACGGCCACCGGCTGCGGCGGCAGGGCGGGGTCGGGCTGCTCCCACAGTGCGACGACGCGCGGCGCGGCCGGCGTGCCCATCGGCCCCAGGCCGGCCGTGATCATCGCCTCATCGAGCTCGCTGCCCTGCGGCGCGTGGCTCGCGAAGGTGGACGACAGCGTCGCGATGCGGCCCGGCTCGACGTAGCGGTGCTCGGGGCGCGTGCCGAGGAAGGTGTTGGCGAATTCGCCCAGGGTGCCGTACGCGGACGTCGAGAACGAGCGGCGCAGCACCCGGTCGCCGACCGTGTTTTCGGGCGCGCCGGCGTCAACCGCTTCGATGTCGACCACGTAGTCCGTGTACGGATCGAGCGGGATCGGCACCGTGACCTTGCTGTGGCGGACCACTTCGGCCTCGAAGTCGACGCAGGGCTTCCCGCCATCTTCCAGTAGCACTTCGCGCACGCTTTCTTCCCACGGCGACAGCACGCCGCCCTTCACGTCGTGGAGCGTATCCGCGTTGATCGGGAACGGATGCGGCACGGCCGGCGTCGAGACTGGCCGGCGGAACGAGGCCGCCTTGATCCGCACCTGCAGCTTCTTGCCGTAGGCCGCGTACAGCTGGCTCACGTCGTTGGTCGCGAACACGAACGACAGCGGCTCCTGCCCGAACACGTGGCTCTCGCCTTCTTCCGGCAATGTCGTCAACACCCACGGATCGAGCTTCTTCGGTGCGTCGTCGTCGGTGCGGAAGTGATACACGCGGCTTTCCGTCGTCGCGTCGATGTCGTCCGTTTCGGCCGCCGTCGGACGGGTGTCCTGGTCGCTGGTCTGCACGGTCCACTCGACCTTGACCTGATAGGCCGTGTCCGGCGCCAGCAGCGCGTGGCCGCAGGCGTCGTCCGACAGCGCCGCTTCCACTGCACCGTGATTGCGCGTGGTGGTCGTCTCGTCCCAGTCGTGGCGCGCGATCTCCTCGGCATGCATGAATTCCGCCACGGCCAGATAATAGGGGCGCATCAGCAGGCGCTGTTCTTCCGGCCGGATCGGGTCGCGCATGCTCTGGCCGATCTCGATCGTATGGACCTTGTCCGCGCCCTTGACCTCGACGACCACCGGCAGATAGGCCTTGTTGCCCTGCGTGGACGTGGTGCCGCCCAGCGCAGCCAGGTAGCCGGCCGCGAGCTGCACGTCGTCGCGCCATGGGCCGGCGCTGCTCATCCACTCGGCCGGCACGGGCTTGGTCGGCACCACGTCGGCCAGCGTGACGGCCTGCTCGGCGAGCAGCGTGCCGTCCTTGGCGCGCTGGCGCACCAGCACGTTTTCCTTGCGCACGAGGGTGGACAGCACGAACAGCAGCAGCCGTCCGGCCGCGATCTCTCCGCTGTGCAGGACGATGCCGTTGAAGAGTTCCGGCGGGCGGAAGCCGAGCGCCTTCCACGCCTGCTTCACGGTCTTTTCGTCGGCCGGGTTGCCGAGTGCGATCACGCGGCCGTCGTCGTTCAGCGGGCTGGCCAGCACCTTCGCTTCGCAGCGTTGCGGCTCGGTCGGCGACGTGGCCGCGGCGGCCAGGTGCACGGCGGACGTCGCGAGTTCGGCGCGCGACAGCGGCTGCCCGGCCTGCAGCCTGGCGGCCGTCGCGGACCACGTCAGGCGCGTCGCGGGCAGCGCATCGATGCGCTTGATACCGGCGACCTGCGCGACCTGTGCGCGAACGGCCCGGCGTGGCGCGCCCGTGGTCGGATCGACCGTGCCCGGCACCGGTTGCGGCGTCGGCTTCGTGTCGCGCGGGCAGGGCGCCGGCGTGCCGGTCACGAAGGCAGGATCGATGCCGCGCTTGCGGTCGACGAGGTCGATGCCGCAGCGCCAGCACTCCGTCACTTCGAGCGTCGTGACGGGTGCGCGCGACCGTACCGTGTCCGGCGGGTCGGGCCACGCTTCGCCGTCGACGATCCAGCCGTCCTTCGAGGGGCCCAGCTGCTCGTAGCGGAAGGTCCACAGCACGGAGGTGGCCGGGGCGGCCTTGTGGCAGACGGTGCCCCAGCGCTCGCGGATCGTCTCTTCCTGGTACTCGCTGCGCGTAAAGGCTTTCGGCGTGGCGTTCGGCGTCCAGGCCAGCAGCGCGAGCTGCACTTCGAGTTGGGCGCTGGCCGGATCGATCGGGTTCTTGAGCGTCCACCAGACCGATGGCTTGTCGCCGTCGCCGACGGGGCCCGCCAGCTCGACCTTCGTGATCGCGTAGCGCACCCAGTTCTTGCCTTGTTGCTGCCAGCCGTTCTCCGCCGCGCCGGGGTGGTTCAGCGGCGCGCTGCCGAACACGGTGAGACCATAGTCGACCGGCGGCACCGACAGCATCAGCACGGGGATCGCGTCGATCGGCACCACCGGCGTCTTGTCCGTCACGCTGCCTTCGGTCGCCGTGCCGATGGCGCCGTCGACGGGGCGGTCCGTGCCCGTGCCCAGCACCAGCGCGGGCGAACGCGAGACGAGCTTCAGGTCGCGCACGAGCGGCGGCGCGGGCAGCTTGGGCACGTTCGTGGCGCCCAGGTGGAAGTCGACGCAGCCTTTGATGGTGAAGAAGAACAGGTCCACTTCGCCGCAGATCTCGCCGTCGATCTTGGAGATGCGTTCGCGCCGGCCGTCCGGCAGCACGTTCTCGCCGACGTCCACGTCCAGTTCCGCGTAGGCGCTGATGCTGAGGATGAACAGCACCAGTTCGCCGCGCACGTACAGCCGGCCCGCAAGGCGGAACGGGTCGAAGCCGAGCACCGCGTCGAAGCCGGCGCCGATGCGCAGGTACAGCCGCGCCGGCACGCTGCCCCAGGTGAAGGCGGCGCGCAGGCCGGTGCCGATGGCGAAGCCGTAGACTTGCGGCAGGCCGGCGTCGGGATAGGCGGGCAGGCCGTTCCCGGACAACATCAGGTAGCCGGACGCGTCGATCACCGACAGGATCGTGCATTGCACCGGGTCGCTGCGCTGGCCCAGGTACAGATGCCAGTCCTCGCCCTTCTTGAGGTTGAAGAAGGCTTCGATCGGCACGCGGATCTTGATGAGCGGGTCGATCGTGTAGTCGGCCACGATGCCGATCGTGAGCGTGCCGCGGCCGGCGTCCAGGTCGATCACGGCCAGCAGGTTGCCTTCGGCATTCTTGTCCTTCAGTGCGGGCATCGGCTGCAGCAGGCGCGCCTTCATCATCAGCAGGATGCGCGGACCGGGCAGTTCGAGCATGAACACGCCCTTCAGGTTGAACACGACGCTGCTGCCCATCGTGCCGATCGTCGCGCCCACGCCGAACGCCCAGTGGTCCGGATTGCCCTTCCACGCATCGGGATTGGTCGGGTTGCCGTCGGCCCGGTTCTTCAGCCAGTCGAGGGCGATCGTGGGCCCGGTCAGGCCGTCCTCGTCGCGCGCGTAATGCATCGCGAACATGCCGAGGAAGCCGTAGATGCCGAGGCCCGAGCCGCCCAGCGGGATCGCGACCGGCAACTCCAGCTCCAGCGCGACGAACACGCCCGTGCGGCCTTCCACATGCGTCACCTTGAGCACGGCGCGCACGCGGGTATCGATCGGCACCAGCTGCAGGTCGATGGCGCCGCCGACTTCCTCGCCGAGCTCGAAGCTGCCCTTGCCGACCAGGACGCCGGGGATGTTCACGCCGGCGCCGAACGCGGTCAGCTCCACGCCGGCCACGCCGCCTTCCTCGGCGAATTTCAGGCGCACGCGCGCCCGGTCGAACGTGACGACGCCCAGGTCCGCATTCAGACCGAGGTCGAACTCGAACGACAGCGGATTGGTACGCGCCACGCGCGCGCCGAGGATCTTGATGAACTGGCCGAGCGGATCGGGCACTGTGATGCCGCCGCCGCTGGTCAGGTCGATCGAATAGCCGCGCGACGAATCGAACACGGGGCGGAACTGGAAATCGCGCTCGCCCGGCGTGTTCCCGAAGCGCATGCCGATCGCCTTGTAGCGCACGGACAGCGGCGACTTGCGCGGGATGGTCAGCAAGGTGATGCCGCCGATCTCCACGTTCGCCGACACGGCGGTCTCGATGTCGCCCAGGATCGCCACCTCGGTGCCGTTGGCGCGCTTGCGCACGGCGATCTCGCCGCCCCACAGCACGACGCGCTCCACGTTGAAATAGCCGGCCTGCGCGAGGCCCGTCGCCAGCGCCACGCCGCCGATCGCGAGCACCGCCGGCACCATGTCGCCGGACGCCGGGTTGGCGGGGGCGGCGGCGTCGAGCAGCGGCGCGAACAGGGCCGTCATGCCGAGCAGGTTGCGGCCGAAATTGCCTTCCGCGAGCAGCGGCTGGCCGGGCAGCTGGCCCGTCATCACGAGGCCGTCCTTGTCGGCCGGGTCCGCGCCCAGGTACGCGAGTGCGCTCCAGTCGCCGGTCGCGTTATCGATCTGGAAGACGATGCGCGCCTTGATCACGCCGTCCATCGGATTGCTGCCCATGCCGCGCAGGACGGGCTCCATGCCCGGATCGCCGCCGTTCTGCTGGATGAACTGTTCGGACGGCGTGTTGATGTCGAACTCGCCAAAGACCTCGACCGCCACGAACTCGTCGCGCACGATGCGCACCTTGGCGCCCAGCGCGCGGAACCAGCTGGGCGGCGTCGGTTGCGTCGGGGCCGGGTCGGGCGTGGTCACGGGGATCTGCGGGACCTTGGTTGCGCCGCGCGACACCGTGCCTTTCGTGACGGTGCCGGACAGCGGCGCGGCCGGCAGCTTGGCGTCGGCGCGCCAGTTCGTGCGGCGCGTGTCGAGGTCGGAACTGCCCACCGGGCCGCGGCCGAGGAGGGTGAAGTGGAAGTTCTTGCCCGGCGCCGCAGCGCGGATGATGTGCGCGAAGGCCTCCGCGCGCCGGCGCGACAGCAGGAAGTTGTAGTCGACGTCGTTCGGGTCGTCCTCGTTGCTGGCCCAGCCCGTGATCTCGATGGTGGAGCCGGCCGGAACGCGGTCCAGGCGCGCGGCGTAGCTGCTGCCCACGGGGCTGCCCGTGAACGGGCTTTCCGGCGCGTCCGTCGCGGCCGGGCCGGTGCTGGAATTGGCGGGCCTGGTGACATCTGCGGTGGGCGTGGGGCCCACGGTGCCGGGCAGGCCCGCCACGTAGTCGATGCCGGTGGTCGGGTCGTGCTCGGGCAGCTGGTTGTTGGTCGGGCGGTCGAAGCGGAAATACGCGCTCACCGTCTCGGGCCCCGCGCCCACGGCCGGCGTGGTCGCCTCCACGTCGGCCGACTCGTTCTCGGCCAGTTCGATGGTGCACTCCTCGCCGGCGGGATAGTCCTGCGCCGGCGCCGCGGGCGGCTTGCGCACCTTCCACGTGGTGGCGGGGTTCGGCGGATCGAGGGTGATCGTGATGCTCGAATTGTTGCGCGCCTTGAGGCGGAACGGCGGCGCGCCGACCGGCGTGCCGTCGCGCGTGATGCTGTCGGTGTCGAACTGCGCCTCCGCGACGATGGGCGTGCCCGGCTTGGTGCCGCCGGTCTTCGGGCCGGCCGCGATGGTCAGCTGGGCCGGCGTGCCGCCCCCGCTGGCCGCACCGACGACGATGCTCCCCGCGCCGTCGCCGCCCAGGTCGACGTCGAACACGTTCGGCATCGATGGCGCGCTGGGTGCGAGCGGGCTGCCGTCCAGCGCGGCGGTGAAGGTGTACGGCGGGCGCTGGCCGGACGCGTCGACCACCATGCGCGTACGTTGCGGCAGCATGGCGGTGGCGGTATCTCCCGTGCGCGTGATGCCGATCGGCTGGTTGCCGGGGCCGTAGAAGCGCGCCGACACGCCGATCGGCGCGCCCTGGTTGATGACGGCGACGTCGAAGTCGCCCGTGATGCCGGGCGTGTTCCCGAGCCCGATCAGCAGATTGCTGGCGCCGGCCGACACGGCGATGTCGTTCATCCCGTGCGGCGCCACGAACAGGCGCACGATGGGGAGGTACAGGCCGGTCCAGTTCTCGTCGTAGCCGAACTGCGCCAGCACCTCCGGCGGCGTGTAGCCGTTCGACAGGTCCAGTACGGCGCTGCGGAACCCGAAGCCCACCACGTTCGAATCGCCGATGAACGCGTATGGCGGCGTCATCGTGATCAGTTCGGCCGTACCGAGGTCGCTGCCGTCGTCCAGGCTGGACGCGCCCAGGCTCAGGAGGTTGAAGGCGAGGACCCCGGCCGCATCCTGCGCCAGCTGCATGCGCAGCTTGGGTAGAGTGAATGACACGACCGTGTTGGCCGGGTCGCGTTCCAGCAGACCATCCGACTCGCGCAGCTTCGCGCCCTTCAGCATCGGCGGGCGCAGCACGACCGTCGTGAGCAGCATGTCGAGCGAGAACTGGGCGCCGGGGTAGTCGGACACGGGCATGTCGATCGGCAGCGTGTCGAGCACGTTGAACACGTCCGTCGTGGTGGCCGGCACGCCCGACGCGGCCGCGATGATCGGGGAGCCCGTGCGCGGGACGAACAGTTCGAAGGCGATCTGCGTATCCTGGATGTCGATCCACGGATCGCGCCGGGTCGGATCGTCCTGCGGATGCAGGCCGCCGGCGGTGGCGGTGACGGTCAGGCGCGCGTTCGGCAGGTCGAGCACGGGGCGCGCGGACACGGCGAACCTGGCCACCCCGCGGATCGTCGTGCCTTCGGCCGCGCCGGTTGCCTCGTAGTGGTCGACATAGATGGCACCCAGCGCCGCCTGCCAGTCGCCCAGCGTCGTGCCGAGCAGTTGGTAGGGCGAGACGAGGTCGAGCAGCGAAAGAGGGAAAGCAGGCATTGCGGTCTCCTTCAGACGTCGATGACCCGTACGGGCGGCACGCGGCCTCTCGCACGATGAGATTCGAAACGGCGGCGGTTGTTTTGGAGTTACGGCGCACTGGCCCCGGCCGCGCGAAAGTGGGCCGGGAAGAATGTGTTCTTGTTATTGAGGCGGAGTCGACTGGGGATAATTTAAACGCAATTTTGTTAAATCACAAGCGGTCGGTTGCAAAATATTCGTAAATATGTTTGTTGCTTATTCACTTGGGATAACGGAGTAGACGGAATGGTCGTGGCTTGGTCTTTTGGTAAGAGAGGTTGATCAGCAATTAACATTTATTGCAGCTTATTCCTAGGTTCGTAGCCGAGTCATAAGGACGAGATCAGCTTTGCGCCGCAGGCTGTGAGGTCCTGGTCGTATGCGACCCGTCTGTCGTCGTGCCTGCGCGAGTCGGCGCCAGGGTGGATGGAAAACTTACCCTTACATTGAGGGCAATATGTAAAGTCCCCTTCGAGAGCGACCCGCTTGCCGAGCACGGTGAAATCCTGCGCCGCCGAAATCACCTCTCCGCCGTGCGTGGTCTTGTCGCCGAGGCGGATGACACCTCGTCCTTTCTCGTCTTTCATGTTGCCCTCGTTTGAATCCGTTACGCGATATTGCGTGCCGTGTCGGTGTCCTGATTGGCGGCCACGGTGTGGTCGTCGCTACCCAGGAAGATTCGGCGGTAACGCCAGTAGCCAGTCATTTCGCATGCCGGATGGTTAAATCCAGCCAGCGAATCGTGTACGAAGCCGTCGAACAATGCGGCGAACGAGGATGGTGTCGGCTTTGCGTGCTGGGCCTGCGCGAACACCTGGCGGGCTTCGGGCTCCAATGCGGACGTTGTCGCAAGATCTTTTCTTGCGCCCGTACTAAGTACATCTTTGAAGATCGCAAATGTTCGCTCGCTCACGCTCATTGATGCGGATCGCGTCATTGCAGCTGCGTCATCGACGAGGCTCTTGTTGAACTTCATCAAAATTTCTCGTTCGGCCGGACTTGCTCGCTTGACCTGATTCGTCAGGTGAAAATTGTTGCGTATTTGCCACCGCCAGTTGAGATATGGTTGGAGCCATTCATATATCGGACGGGGCGCTAGTGTGGCTTGCTTAACGAAATCCTCAAAGGCTTTGGCCAAGTCGGTGTGAATCGCGAAGGTGTTGTAGTTTTTAGAATCCGGTTTGGGTCTTTCCAAAGGGACACCGGCCGCGATAGCGCAGTCCAACATGTGATTCAACGGCACCTGGGACAACTTTAATGTGTCGCTTTCTACCGCGATGCCGAGTTCGCCCGGCCGATAACCACCTCCAACATCGCTATGGGCACCTGGGTACGCGTGCTGGACCCATCCAGGTGCCAATTTTCCATCGACGCCGATCTCGTCTAGTGGGAAATTTCGCCGGAGTTCATGCATTGCGATCATATGCACACAATTTTTCACAGCGGGGAGTACACGCAGTGATTCGGCACTTGCCCATGCGCCATGGCCACCGGTCGAGTTTGTCACCAACGATGACAAGCCAGACCAGAATCCTGCGGATGCAACCGTGTCAAAAATTCCTAAAAACCTGAAACGCAAGGGCACTCCGGCAAGACGCCCACCAACTAGTATCTCATCCAGCCAGTTACAAAATACACGCGCTTCCGCCGCGCCTCTGGAAAATCCAAATACGTCAACGAAACATTCGACCACTTTGGGCTTGCCTTCTCTAAGTTTTGCTTCAAGGAGCCCTGCTTGCCGCGTTAGGAATTCTCGGCGAATATTGTTGCTGCCAATCTTTGTTTGTAACAGCCCATTTTGTATGCCGAGTTTGCCGAGTTTCTCTCGGTCTTCGCCGTCATTCACAGATAAACTGTTACGGCATAGTGCAAGAACTGTCTTCTCGCTAAACATATTTTCTTTAAAGCAACGGTAGTGCAAAGCGTTAAAAACCGACAGCAAGCCGAAAACAACTCGCCCTTCACAACCAAATGCGCATCCAGCGTTGAATTTGCTTTCGTTATCCTCTCCAATTTCGGGGAATCTCGTCCCGACTCCTGGTATATATTGCGAAAAAGTGCCAGTGGTCGCATCGCGACAGTATGCGTTGAATAGTCGCGCAATGTTGGTATGTGAAAGCTTTGGTTTATCTCGATCCATATTGTTGTTTGTTCCGTCAAAAAATATTCCAATGTTCGCCGCGGTTTCGCATTTCTTGAAATCGTATCCTTTTTCCGATATCACACGTTTCATTTCGGAAATGGGAGCATCTTTTGTTGGTGCTACAATTACGTCAGCTCGCTTCATCTCCAGTCTCCATATTTTTTTTTGTCGCGTTCGATTCTACGCTCTAAATCGGCCATTTCTTCGGCGGTGTAGAAAGTATCGACTACTGCGCCTACTGTGGCCTTTTTGCTTGCATCGGGATCTCCCCAACGAATCGGATGCTGCTCTGCCTCGGGGGCGAACGAGTTCACAACAATTCGCACGCGGCCTTCAGGAAAGAAATGCACCCAAAAGCGGTCGCCTTCGGAATATGCCTCTACTGGCACCTGAGCACGGTATATAGCGACGAGTTCTTCTCTTGCTACCTGTATGCCATCAGGCTGTAAGATGACGTGAAGTACCTCCCATCGGACATCGGCTGTAAGACCCGGCGACCATTTTTTCGGAATCATCAAGCAGCACACGATGCCACTAGATCCACTTCGGGAGATGTTGTCACCGATTTCCTTATTAACCGAAAAATGACTGATCAGGTATTCACTTCCCATGTGATGGACGCCAGATACCGTAACTGGAATATGGGTCTCCACGTTGAAGTAGTTAATGTTGAGATAGTTGTATGTGAATGTACAAAAAGCGATCAATATTCCGCTCAATAATATGGATGTAACTGGATACCAACGTATGAAATTTGGGATCGGAATCTTCATGATTATTCCTTGAAAATAAGTTGCCGTGCCATATTTCCCCGCGGTTTTGAATCTGCCCAGGTGTAGTGTCAACATTCCGCCATTTTCTTGACGAGATCCTGTAAATTTTCCCGAAATGCATTGGCCTCATCCATGGCGAGAAAATTTTGGATCTCATTTCTACGCAGGACCGTGCCGCGACTGATAAGGGTGGATTCAGTCAGAAAAAGCAAAATTGATGCATTAGAATTTCCTGCGGCGCGCCATACCTCGCGTGCTGCGAGAGCCCATGTATGCTGCTCCGCCGTGTTTCCGGGCAAGGGCGTAACATGACGCATCATTTTTACTTTGGCGATGCAGTGGTCGGGCTCACTGGCCTCGTCGAGTGCGGCAAGTTGATCGTGGTTCAGGCAAAACGGCGTCGATGCGTATGCCACCGGCTCGGCGGGTGGTAGTGAAGTAAGCGTTCCCGATCGGTCATGGACTCCCCAGCGCGAGATCGGACCCTTCATGGTTGCCCATTGTGCCGTGGTCAGTACGGCCGCCAGCGTGGCGAGAACCGTGCCGTCGGCATACCTGAGCGTGAACTGCTTGTCGTCAGGAGCGACGATAAAAATGAATTTGCGCAGATGTTGGGCGATCTGTTCAAGGTTCAGTTCAGTTTCGATGATCGACACGTGCAGCGCGGGTGCGCGCGCGTTCACGTAGCTCATGACCAGGTCGATGTCTCCGGCTTCATACGCGGCGTCGAGGTCAACGAGGAGTGGGCTGACTGCCAAGGCATAATCGGGATAAATCGGCTCAAGCCATAACGGACGATTTCTTGAATCAACTTCGGTGTAGCTTGCCGACACTTCCTCCAACAATCCGTTGTCGATCAAGAGGTACGAGGATACGTTTTGGTGTCCACTATTCATTTCGCCTCCACCAGCGGACTGTGCGCGCGCGCCGCCATGAGCAGGCAAGGGATGCAGATGTCATGGTGCGGCAGTTCGTCAGGGAACTGCACTTGTGTCGCCTGCTTGGCAAATGTCTGATGATCGGCGGCGTACATGTAACTGTTGCCTGTCGTTTTGCCGATGATGCCGTCGGCGCTGATCCGCAGTTCACTGCCGCCGCCATAAAGACAGACCCCTTTCCGCGCTTTGATGTTGATCCAGTCCGTCGTGCTGATCAGGTCCATCACTTTCTTTGCAAGCAGTTCGATGCTCCCGTCCTGCGCTTCGGTTCGCATATCTCCACGCGCAGCGATATGTTTCATGCCGCCGTCGTTCGCAAAAATGCTGACTCCATGGGCCGCGTGTGTGGAAGTTCTTCCTCCCGTAGCGAAATGCATGTCAGCGGCCGTGATGAGGTCGATATTTTTTTCGGCACCGAGAGCAAGATTCTCGTTGCTCGCCATGATGATGCCCGCCGGCCCGCTGATCGCGACGATAGGGGCACCGCCTGAACCGCTGCCTGCATCCGCGATATTGGACCCGCTGTCCAAATTTCTAAGCTTGTCAACGAGCTGTGTCAGCTGTGGGCCATTGGCAGGATCCTTTGCATGGTTTTCTGCGAGTTTCGCGAGCTGATCGGCGATATCGCGTAGCCCGTCAGCGAGGCCGATGAGCTTTGCCCTATCCAGCTGATTGCCATCGGCACGATCGCTGCTCTCGGAGGTGATCAGCACCCCTTTGCCTCCGCGAATCGCGACGGCCTTGTCACTCCGTAGTTCGGCGCCTTCGCCACGGGGCTCGCGACGGTTATCCCTTGGATGAGTCAGCCAGCCAAGATTCAGCTGCGAAGTGCCATCGTCGCTTGCGAGTTGAGCGCTGATTTCGCGTGGCGTGTCGTCAAAGCGCAGCTGGTTCGCGCGTACCCCGTGGACTTCCTGGCTACGCATACCGGAAAGAAAGCGCGTCACAGGCAAGTTGGCGCGCGCACTCAGCGGGGGCGGCAGGGCCTGTCCATTGAAGAGCTGGCTGATGATAATGGGTTTATCGGAATCACCGCCGAGAAAAGCCACCAGAACTTCGGTTCCGACTCTGGGCAGAGTCAGGGTGCCGCATTGGGAATCGCTACTGCCAGCCCAAGTTGTTGCCACCCTTACCCAAGCAGAAACGGCACCAGCATCCGATGGGTTGGTACCGAGGTCGTGTTGACCATCCCTCGGGTATGCAGCTGGAAACCGGATCTTCACACGGCCGTATTCATCGCAATGCACGACGTCGTTTTCGTCTCCGACCACGATGGCAACCTGTAACCCAGGGTCACGCAGGTCAGTACGCGGATCGAATGATGGAACGATTGGGACGGAGCGCCTCACGGCTTCGAAGCGCATCTGAAAAGGGGTGGCTGCCCCATCTTCGGTTCTGGCGATAAGGGAACCGGAGCCACCGTGCCAGCCATTGCACACGAACAGCCGGTGTATTCGGTCCTCCAGGCTTTTTGGCAGGTTATTTCGAGCCCTGACTTCGAGCGAGGTGATGACGAAATCGCGCTCGGTCTCCGGATGACGGTCGATCTCCGGGTGGTCTTTTATCGTGAAGTATTCGCCTGCGCAGAAATCCCGTACGCTTCCTTCTCCAGCGAAGTGTTTCGCATCGAGCTCTTTACGCTGCATGCGTAGCAAGCCGAGGCGGTGCAGATCTCGATCGTTCGCGCCGACATGCGGCGATTCGACGATGAATTCCTGCACTCTGTTTGCCAACTCGTTTCCCGAGCCCCCTTGGTCAGCCTTGGTGGGAGCCTCAGCGAACATCCTTGGCACGTTCCCCGGCTGCTTATAATCCCAACTGAAAATGCTCGAGCTGCCCGCTTGGAACTTGCGTACCGCGCGCCAACGCGTCACGGCGTCCCGCTCCTCGGTCGCGGCGTCGCGGTGATAGCGGATGACGCCAGCCGCGTTTCGCGTCAGGTCACTCTGGTCATCGAAAAGCACAAGGGTATGCGCCGATGTGAGTTCGGTTGCCCGGTTTTGTTCTCGCCAGGCCCGATTGCGACCGGGGCGAAAGCACCAGGCGATGCCGGAACGTGCCAACAACCGGCGTACGAATGCAGCATCCGATTCGTTGAACTGTATCGTCTGTTCGCGTTCCGAATACCTGTCGAGCCGAAAGCCGGGGGCAAACTCAAAGTCGAAGTTGCCGATCAGCGCACTGTTGAGTTGTGTCCATTCCTTTAGCACGACCGTTGCAATCTGCGGCCAGCTCATTCTCCGGAAGACACGTGTGTTGACGCGCTGGTCCATGAATGCCATCGCGTCGCTGACGACGAGTTGGTAGCTCGCGATCGCACCATCCGAATCGCCTGCACAGGCTTGCGAGATTAGCCCGCTGACCTTGCGCAATTCTCTACGGTCATTAACAAATTCAAGTGTGGCCGGTAAGCCGATGAACTCTTTCAATGGAAGAGTGACAGAGGTAGCAACGCAATTGACCTGGTATTCAAATCCGCCGCATACGGACTCCGATCCTGTGACAACCTGTGGAAGCAGAATATCGTCGGTATAGGCTTGGCGATGGAAGAGCTTCAGCCGGATGGGACGATGACTCGAATTCAGCCACTTTTTCTCGCGAATGAAGTTGCCCAGTTCGTTATCGTCTTGCATCGCATCCTCCCATAGTTACCTATCGGAACCAGCGAGCATTCTGGCACTTAATGCAGCGACGAAATTGAGTATTGGCAAAGCCTGTGGTTAGGTTGCGAATAGCTTAGCCATGCATAAGAAAAAACCCGGAAGCCGCACATTGGCTTCCGGGCTGCGTTCAGGTCCTCAGGACCGATCAGAACCTGCGCACTCCTTGCCGACGCCACGCGCCCATCGCCAGCACGGCAACCAGCATCAGCGCCGCTGTCGACGGTTCCGGAATCTTCGTCAAGCTGCTGACGCGGGTCGAGGGCGCCGCCACGAGGATCTGTTGACCGGCGGGTGCAAACGGCTGCAGGAACAGRTTRCCCAGGTCGCCGTCGGCGCCCAGGTAGTGGGTCGTGTCGAACAGCGCCCAGCCGAACGTCGTGCCGATGTCGCCCGGCAGCATGSTGAAGCTGACGTCGAAGCCGAACTTGCCGCCCAGCTGGATGCCCTGGACCAGGTCACCGCCGCCGCCGGCATTGCCGAACACGAAGGTTCCGGGCGCGGTGCCCGTGACCGTGCCCGTCAGGTCCGCCGCGCCGTCGAGCGCGCCCGTCAGGCTGCTCACGATGGCGGTCGCCGCCGGCGCGCCGTCCAGGCCCAGGAAATACNAGGTCACCGCCGCCGCCGGCATTGCCGAACACGAAGGTTCCGGGCGCGGTGCCGTGACCGTGCCCGTCAGGTCCGCCGCGCCGTCGAGCGCGCCCGTCAGGCTGCTCACGATGGCGGTCGCCGCCGGCGCGCCGTCCAGGCCCAGGAAATACAGCTCCAGGAAAGCCGGACCCGAACCCAGCGACGCCGTGTCGATGTCGACGTGGTAGAGCGGGGTGGCGGCTGCCTGGCCGCAGGTCCCGGTCAGCGCGGCCGCGAGCGTCAGCCAGGATAGGAAGTGCTTGAAGCGAATCATGGTCAGGTCCTTTACTGGATGCTGAAGAGGGCCGGCGTGTACGCGATGCNCCCAGGAAATACAGCTCCAGGAAAGCCGGACCCGAACCCAGCGACGCCGTGTCGATGTCGACGTGGTAGAGCGGGGTGGCGGCTGCCTGGCCGCAGGTACCGGTCAGCGCGGCCGCGAGCGTCAGCCAGGATAGGAAGTGCTTGAAGCGAATCATGGTCAGGTCCTTTACTGGATGCTGAAGAGGGCCGGCGTGTACGCGATGCTGGCTTTGTTCGGGTTGGAGAAGGTGGTCGTCAGGGTGACGCTCTGGCCCGCGGCCAGGCTGGTGACGGGCAGCGCCATGTACGGCACGCCRTCCTTGACGCCGGTCTGGGTGTCCAGCGTGACGCCGGCCGTCAGTGCCTGCAGGCGCAGATGCAGCGGACCCGTCAGCGTCTGGCTACCCGTGTTCGTGATCGTCACCGTACCCGTGTACTTGTTGGTGAAGCGGTTCACCGTCAGGCCCGAGCGCGCGATCGATGCGAAGGAGGTCACGTCCGCCGATTTATCGATCGACACCGTCACCGCGTGTGCCTGTTCGGTGTTGCCCGCCCAGTCCGTGCTCCAATAGCTCACCGTGTGCGTGCCGCTGGTATTCAGCGTGACGGTGTTGCCCTTCTGCTGCGCGCCGCCGTCGACGGTGTAATACGTCGCCGAGACGCCCGAGCCGCCCTGGTTGTCCGTGGCCGCGAAGGTGACCGTCGCGTCCGTGGTCACCGTGCCTTGCGGCGCGGTGGCCGTGGTCACCGGAGCGATCACGTCCGCGCCGTGCAGCGAGCCGTGCAGGCGAATTTCCTTGATGGTGCCGAACCACGCGTTCGGGTTGTACACACGGATGTAGCGGTAAGGCACCAGGCTCGTGACCGGCAGTGTCTGCCAGTCCGCCGTCGACTTCGCCGCCGGGGTCAGCGTGGTCCACGCGGTGTTGTCGTTCGAGCCCTGGAACACGAGGCCGTTGACGCGCGTGTAGTACTGGTCCTGGCTGCCGATGACTTCGGTGCTGGCCAGCCTGACCTGGTTGCCTTCCTTGAAGTCGAAGACCACCCAGGCACCCGTGCCGGAGCCGCCCGAGCCGTTACGGAAGTCCGAACCGGTGCCCAGGTTCGCGTCGAACAGGGTCTTCACGATCGTCAGCGTCGTGGCAGCGTTGCGGTTCGTGGTCGAATCGATCAGCGTTGCGATGGTCGGAACGTTCTGGATGAGGTCGCTCTCGTCGACCAGGTTCAGCGCAGTGCTGTCCGTCGTCTCGGTGACCTGGTAGCCCGGCTTGCCGTCCTGCGTGACGTAGTTGATGGCGAACTTCACCTGTCCCGGCTGCGTGCCCTGGGGCAGGGTGGCGGTGGCGGTGTAGGTGAGGTTGTCCGTCGTGGTGAGCGCGGCGGGGAGGCCGTCGATTGTCACCGCAACGTTGCTGATCGCTTCCTTGGCCGTGAAGTTCAGTTTCACGGTATTGCCGGGCACGATACGGTTACGCAGCGCCTGCGCCGAGCTGATCGACGCCGTGGCGATCCGGTTGGTCGACGTCGTCGCACCGTACAGGCGCAATTCGGTCATGTTGCCGAACCAGGCGCCGGCGTTGGTCATGCGAACATAGCGGTATGGCGTCGTGTCGGTGATCTTCAGCGTCTGCCAATCCATCGTGTTCGCCGCGGCAGTCGAGATCGTCGTCCACGTCGTATTGTCGTTGGAACCTTGTACCAGGGTGCCGGCGATGCGGCCCGAGTACCGGTCCTGCAGGCCGATGACATCGACCCGCGACAGTGCCACGGTGCCACCGCCCCGGAAATCGAACTCGACCCAGCCATTGTTGCCGCTGCCGTTGAGGCGGTAGTCGGTACCCGTCGTCAGGTTGTTGTCGAACAGACGGTTGACGTTCGTGACCACATCGGTCGCGTTGCGGCCGTTGGAATCCGTCACGGTCGAGATGTCGACCAGGTTGCCGATGTAATCCTTCTGGTCGGCGATGAACAGGGTCGACGAATCGGTAGTGAACAGGACGGGTTCGGCGGCGGTGCCGTCGGCGGTCTTGTAGTTGAGCAGGAACTTCACCGGTCCCGGCGCCGTCGTGGCCTTGACGACCGCAGTCGCCGTCCAGTTCAGGTTATCCGTGGTGGTGACGGTGGCCGGCTCGCCCTGGATCATGGCGCTCACGTTGTTGATCGGCTCGGTCGACTGGAACGACATCTTGATCGTATTGCCGGGCACGACCCGGTTCCTCAGCGCCTGGTCGGAGCCCAGCGAAACACCGGTCAGCTTGTTGACCGTTTCATAGCGGGTGCCGAAGATCCGGAATTCGGTCATCTCGAGGATGTTGTACGACCAGAGCAGATCGACCATGGAGATCTTGAAGAAGCGATAGCGCTGGGTGCGGAACTCGTCCGCCACGTTCAGCGTCTGCATCTCCTCGACCATGCGCGTCTTGTCGGGCGTGATCTGCGCCCAGTGCTCGAGGTCGTTGGATGCGAAGACGGTCGTGCCGCCGATCCGTTCCGGGAAGCTGCCGGGCGGCTTGAACTGGAACGCGGTCGCCGCCACCTTGAAGCCGGGGCCGAAGTCGATTGTCTGCGTGCGATTGTTCTCGATGGCCGAGCCGAACGGGATGTTGGTGCCGTCAATATCGTCGATCCCGTTGGCGGCAAAGGTGCCGAAGTTCGTCACCAGGTTCGTCCTGAAGAACAGGTTCGGGTAGTTGATGCTGCCGTCCGGTAGCAGCGGGGTCAGTTCCTGCAGTCCCGAGACCGCGGTGCGCAACGTCGCCAGCTTCTGGAAGTAGTCGGCGTCGGTGCCCGACCCGATCGTGTTCTGCAGGTCCGCGTAGGCGGCCTGGTAGTTGTTCTTCGTCGACGTGACGTACAGCGTGTCCGGCTTGACCACCGCCGTCACGGCGGTCACCACCGCCTGGCGGTCGGCACCCACGACGACGATCACCCGCTTGGTGGTGACCGTGGTGCCGTCCGAGGCCTCGACGATGAGCGTGTACGTGCCGGCCTGCGTCGGCGTCCACGAGAAAGCGCCGGTGCTGGTGTCGAACGACGCGCCCTGCGGCAGGTTGTCGATGTTGTAGGTCACGACGTCGCCCGCGGCCGGGTCCGTGGCGGACAGGTCGAGCGTCACCGGGACGGTGGCGCCGGCGTAGGAGTACGCGGTCGTGTCGCCATTGCCGGACTTGAAGGCCGGCGGGCTCAGCAGGGTGCTGGACTGGATATTGATGTGGTCGACGTCGACCGTGGTGCCGTTGCCGGTGACGGTGAGCGTCAGGAAATCGGGCATGTTGAACGGCACCACGACGTAGCGCCACTGGCCCCGCGTGTTCGGCAACGTGATCGACGTGCCGTTGAGGTCCAGTGTCGCCTGGCCGTTGGTCCGGATGCGCAATCCGATCGAGGTGGTGGGCCATCCGTACGTGTACACGGCGTACCGCGTGCCTTGCGGCGTGGCGGTGGTGCGCACGAAGCCGGTCGAGCCTTCGGTCTGCGCCACCGTATTGCTGTCGTACGCCGTGAACCGGTCTTCCACTTCACGGTACGGATCGACGATCGGAATGCCCAGGTATTTGCTGCCTTCCGCTTCGGCGGCCTTCGGGATCGCCAGCCAGAAATCGCCACCGCCGTCGGTGCCGTCCCAGTTGTAGGCCTTGCGCTTGGCGAAGATCGTCGTGTAGTTCGGAAGGAGGTGTTCCACGTCGAGGCCGCGCACGTACTTGTAGTAGTAGAAGGCTTCCCACGTGTTCTGCGAGAGCCGGCCGCGATACGCCCACGACACGCCGTTGTACATCGCGCGGATGCTGCCGTCCGGATTGACGCTCATGGCGACGGGCACCCATGGGATGTCGTAGCCGACCATGAATGTGCTCCACAACTCATGGACAGCCAGCAGGCGGTCATCCATGAACTCGTACGGGCCCACGGCGTTGGATGCCGTCGACGGCGTGCCCGCCACCGGATCGACCTTGGTACCCTGCGCCAGCATCAGGCGCGCGAGGATTTCCGAGTTGGTGAGGTCGCCGGCGCCGTGCGCCTGGTCGCGGCCCATCTCGACGTGCTGGATCTGCGGCGGAATCTCTTCGCCGGTGGCGTCA
>NZ_LMEW01000033.1 GCF_001426525.1 Massilia sp. Root133 | reverse complement strand
GCGATGATCTTGGCAACCACGCCGGCGCCGACGGTACGGCCGCCTTCGCGGATTGCGAAGCGCAGACCTTCTTCCATCGCGATCGGAGCGATCAGCTTGACGGTGATCGACACGTTGTCGCCCGGCATGACCATCTCTTTGTCGGCCGGCAGAACGATAGAGCCGGTCACGTCAGTCGTACGGAAGTAGAACTGCGGACGGTAGTTGTTGAAGAACGGGGTGTGACGGCCACCTTCGTCCTTCGACAGGACGTACACTTCGCCCGTGAAGTCGGTGTGCGGCTTGATCGAACCCGGCTTGGCCAGGACCTGGCCACGCTGGACGTCTTCACGCTTGGTACCGCGCAGCAGCAGGCCGACGTTGTCGCCAGCTTGACCCTGRTCCAGCAGCTTGCGGAACATTTCCACGCCGGTGCAGGTGGTCTTGACCGTATCGACGATACCGACGATTTCGATCTCTTCGCCGACCTTGATGATGCCGCGCTCGACACGACCGGTCACCACGGTACCGCGGCCCGAGATCGAGAACACGTCTTCCACCGGCATCAGGAAGGCGCCRTCRACGGCACGYTCCGGGGTCGGGATGTAGGTGTCCAGRGCTTCAGCCAGGCGGATGATGCAGTCTTCGCCCATTTCGCCCTGCTGGCCTTCCAGCGCCATACGAGCCGAACCCTTGATGATCGGCAGGTCGTCGCCCGGGAACTCGTACTTCGACAGCAGTTCGCGCACTTCCATTTCGACCAGTTCCAGCAGTTCTGCGTCGTCGACCAGGTCGCACTTGTTCAGGAACACGATGATGTACGGAACACCCACCTGGCGAGCCAGCAGGATGTGTTCGCGGGTCTGCGGCATCGGGCCGTCAGCAGCGGAGCACACCAGGATCGCGCCGTCCATCTGSGCWGCRCCGGTGATCATGTTCTTGATGTAGTCGGCGTGGCCCGGGCAGTCGACGTGTGCGTAGTGGCGGTTGGCCGTTTCGTACTCGACGTGCGCGGTGTTGATGGTGATGCCGCGTGCTTTTTCTTCCGGAGCCGCGTCGATCTGGTCGTAGGCCTTGGCTTCNCGGTTGGCCGTTTCGTACTCGACGTGCGCGGTGTTGATGGTGATGCCGCGTGCTTTTTCTTCCGGAGCCGCGTCGATCTGGTCGTAGGCCTTGGCTTCGCCGCCGAATTTCTTCGACAGRACGGTTGCGATTGCCGCCGTCAGGGTGGTTTTGCCGTGGTCAACGTGACCGATSGTGCCGACGTTCACGTGCGGCTTGGTCCGTTCGAATTTTTCCTTTGCCATTCTAGACTCCTAAGATCCTAACGATATTGAAAATTACCAGGCACACCTGACGGTCGAAACAGCCGACAGCCGTTTAAATTCTGGTGCCCTTGACGTGGATTGAACACGTGGCCTCTCCCTTACCAAGGGAGTGCTCTACCACTGAGCTACAAGGGCTGATTTGAAACTGGAGCGGGTGAAGGGAATCGAACCCTCGTCATAAGCTTGGAAGGCTTCAGCTCTACCATTGAGCTACACCCGCGAGGTACCACCCATTCGATTCACTACACGATCAACGCTATTGGTGGTGGGGGCTGGATTCGAACCAGCGTACTCAGAGAGGGCAGATTTACAGTCTGCTGCCTTTAACCACTCGGCCACCCCACCGCGAAGAACCGCAGAGTATGAAGCAAGATAACAACTTCGTCAACTGTTTTTGCTTGTACTGATCAAACTCAAACAGTGTCGTTGCTTCGGGGCGTGATTGTAACGGCCGCAGTACAACTCCGCAAGGGCTGTTTGCAAGAATCCCTGCAGAGCGGTCCAACCATGCGTTTGCGCGTACACTGTATTGACGTCAGAGGCCCCCCATGGACCAGCATCGCACCGGCAATCACGAAGGGCACGGGCTTCGGCTGTGGCTGGCCAACCTGGCGACCATTGCCGTCTATATCGGCACCCTTCTCCTCAGCCGCGCGCTGGCCCTGCCCGCGGGCTATGCAACGCCCGTATACTTGCCGGCCGGCGTCGGATTCGCCTTGAGCGTCGCGTTCGGCTGGCGCGCCCTCCCTGGCGTCGCCATCGGCGCGTGCCTGTCGCACCTGCCCGACGGCTGGATGGACCCCGACACCGCGCCCGCGACCGCGGTCCTCGCGACGACGGTCGCCACGCTGGGCTCGCTCGTGCAGGCCTGGCTGGGCGCCCGCTGGTTCCGCCGCTTCGTCGACCCGGCCCTCGGCACGGCGCGCGACGTCGCCCGTTTCCTCGCGCTGGCACCGGTGTTCTGCCTGATCAACGCCACCGCCAACGTGTCCGCCCTGTACCGGCTGGACGTGATAACGGCGGCCGAACGGGCGCCGAACTGGATCAACTGGTGGGCCGGCGACACCGTGGGCGTCCTGCTGGCCGCCCCGCTCGTCTGGATCGTGTGCGGCCAGCCGCGCCGGCTGTGGCGCCGGCGGGCGCGCCTCGTCGCCCTGCCGCTGCTGCTGGCGGCCGGCGTCGTCATGGCCGCCTACGAGCAGACCGTGCACTGGGAGCACCAGCAATACCTGCAGGCCTACCGCCTGAAGGCCCAGCAGGTGGCCGACGAGCTGCAGGCCGAGCTGCGCGAGCACGAACGCTTCGTCGGCACGTTCTCGCGCACGCTTGCGGCGGAAGACCGGTTCATGCACCGCGCCAAGTTCCTGAGCATCGCCAGCGGCTACGTCGACGGCCGGCCGGAGATCGCCGCCATCAACTGGCTGGTGCCCGTCACGCTGGCCGAACGCGCGGCGTTCGAGACGTGGGTACGCACGCACGTCGATCCCGCGTTCGCCGGCGTGCGCGACGTGACGCGGACACAGGGCCTGCATCCGGCCGGCCAGCGCGCGCAATACCTGCCCCTGCTGTACACCTGGCCCCCGTCCAATGCGCGCATCCGCGGCGCGGACTTCCTGACGGCGCCGGGGCGCACGGAAGCGGTGTCGCGGGCGCTGGCCGGCACGGCCGCGGTGGCCACCGGCCCGGTCCAGCTGGTGGGGAGCGGCGCCATCGGCGTCTCCCTGTACCGCGCGGCCGGCGCGCCCGGCCAGCCGCCGCTGGGGGTATTGGCCCTGATCCTGGATGCCCATGCTTTCGTCCGGCAGGCGGTCCTGCGCGCCGGCTTCTCGGGCTTCGACATCAGCCTGGCCGATACGACCGACCGCGGCGCGCCCGTCGCGCTGGTGGGCACGCCGGGCCGGCACGTGGTCAGTGGCGACTACACCGTGCCGCTCGCGTACGGCGGCCGCACCCTGCAACTGCGCTTCACGCCCACGGCCGCCTACATGGAAGGCGAACGGGGACTCGCGAGCTGGATCGTGATCACGACCGGCCTGCTGCTGGCTGCGCTGCTGGGCGCGCTGATGCTGATCGTCAGCGGCGAACGCGCCCAGATCGAGGCCCAGGTGGCGGAGCGCACGGCGCGCCTGCAGGCCATCCTGGACAATGCCGCCGACGCCATCGTCACCGTCGACGCGCGCGGCACGGTGCTGTCGGCCAACCGCGCCACGGCCGCGCTGTTCGGCTACCCGCCGAATCACCTGCCCGGCCTCGCGTTCACGACGCTGGTGCCGGGCCATGGCGACGAAGACAGCCTGAGCCTGCTGGCGCGCCTGGCCGGCAGCAGGCCCGACGAACGCCAGCTGGACGGCCTGAACGCACGCGGCGAGCCGCTGCCGCTCGCGGTGGCGGTGTCCATCGTCGACCTGGCCGGGGAGCGCCTGTACGTGTGCATCCTGCGCGACCTGACGGAGCAGCAGCGCGCCCAGGCGCGCATCCACCGCCTGGCCCACCACGACCCGCTGACGGGCCTGGAGAACCGCCATGCGCTCGGCATGCGCCTGGAACAGCAGCTCGCCCAGGCGCGCCGCACCCGGCAGCCGCTGGCCGTGCTGTTCATCGACCTCGACCACTTCAAGAAGATCAACGATTCGCTCGGCCACCAGGCCGGCGACGAACTGCTCGTGGGCGCGGCCGCACGCATGAAGGACCTCCTGCGCGACGTCGACGCCCTCGCCCGCCTCGGCGGCGACGAATTCATCATCGTGCTGTGCGGCCCCCTGTCTCCCGACAGCGTGAGCGCGGTGGCGGTGCGCCTCGTGGCATCGCTGCAGCAGCCCTACCGCCTGGCCGGCACGACGGCGCACAGCGGCGCCAGCGTGGGCGTGGCCCTGTTCCCCGAAGACGGCCACGATGCGGACACGCTGTTGCGCCACGCCGACATGGCGATGTACGCGGCCAAGCGCGAAGGCCGCGGCAATTTCCAGTTCTTCTCGCCCGCCATGAACGCGGCCACGCACGAGCACCTGCTGCTGGAAAACCGCATGTGGGCGACGCTGGAGAACGGCGGCTTCGACGTCCACCTGCAGGCCCAGGTCGAACTCGAGACGGGGCGCGTGATCGGCGCCGAGGTGCTGCTGCGCTGGCACGACCCGGAGCTGGGCAGCGTGGAGCCCGGGCGCTTCATCCCCATCGCCGAGGAATCGGGCCTGATCCTGCCGCTCGGCGACTGGGTGCTGGCGCGCGCGATGGCCCTGCTGGCCGAGTGGCGCGACGACGGCATGGATCACCTGCGCCTGGCCGTGAACCTGTCGGCGCGCCAGTTCAGCGGCGGCGCGCTGCTGTCGCGCCTCGACGAGCTGCTCGCCGAGCACGGGATCGACCCGGCGCGGATGGAACTGGAGATCACGGAGACGGCCGCCATGCGCGACCCGGAAAACACGCGCAGGCTGCTGCTGCAGCTGCGCGCGCGCGGCTTCAAGCTGGCCATCGACGACTTCGGCACGGGGTATTCGTCGCTGGCCTACCTGAAGCTGTTCGCGATCGACCGCATCAAGATCGACCGCGGCTTCGTGCGCGACATCGAGACGAATCCGAACGACGCCGCCATCGTCGACGCGACCATCGGCCTGGCCCATGCGCTCGGGCTGGGCGTGATCGCGGAAGGCGTGGAAACCCTGGCGCAATGGGGCTTCCTGCGCGACCGCAACAGCGACGAGGCGCAGGGCTACCTGTTCGGGCGGCCGATGCCGGCGCGCGAATTCCGTGAGTTCGTCAGGGCGCGAGCGCAGCCAGTACCTGGCCCTTGAGCGCCTTGATGAGGGCCGTCTCGTCGGGCGGCACACCTTCCGGCGCGGGCTCCGTGCGGTCGGCATAGAACAGGCCCAGCTGCACCTTGCCCACCACCAGCGGCAGCACGATGAAGCTCTGCGCGTCGGGCAGCAGCGCCTTGTGCCAGGCCGGCAGCAGGTCGCGGATCTTGGCGCCGCGCGCGTCCGAGATCATGAGGTCGGCGTCGTTTTCCATCGCCAGGTAAAACAGGTCGCGCGCGCTCCTTTCTCCGGCGGGCGCCAGCGGAAACGTGAAGCCTTCCTGCACGCGCGCCTGCGCGAGCCCGAACGATGCGCGGGCCCGGTACTGGCCGGCGCGCACGTCCTTCAGCACGACCGTCGCGAAGCGGAAGCCCAGCGCCGTGTACAGCGTCTCCAGCACGGCCATGACGACGTCGTTGACCTTGTGCCGGCCGGACGCGCGCATCTGGGTGACGTCCTGCACGCCCGCCAGCAGCAGGTCGCGCGCGTTCTTCGGCTTGCCGCTCGGGTACGTGCCCTGCGCTTCCTCTTCCCCGCCGAGGGTCGCCAGCAGCAGCACGTTGGGCAGGCCGCCCTTGTCTTCCTGCGGCGCGCGGCGCGGCATGGGTTGCAAATTCATGCTCTGCAGGAGGCTCGTCATTTCGAACGCGACCGTCTCGAACAACTCGTCCAGCTCGGCCGCGCCGAGGTTCAGCGCAGTGCCGTAGCGCGCCAGCAGCGCCTGCGCTTCCGGCGCGTCGGACGGCGTGGGGGTCCTGCCCATCAGGCGCGCCACGTCCAGGCTGAACGACGCCACCTGGCGCATCCACTCGCTGCGGTTGACGGCCAGCTTGAGCGCCCCTGCCTCCAGCGGGCGCTGGGCATGCACGATCACGCCCGGGATCTTCCACTCGCCCAGCACGGCTTCGGACAGCGCGTCGAAGCCGCAGCCGAGGATCATCTGCGCGGCCTGTGCGGACGTGTGCTTGCCGGTCGCCAGCAGGGCCTGGATCTCGCGGTAGCGGTCATGCTCGTGCGACGCGACCAGCAGCGCGCCGAGATTCTTGAACAGCGCGCTGATCGATGCTTCCTCCGCGCCCTGGTAAAAGCTGTGGCGCGCCATTTCGCGCCCGACGAGGCTCGCGCACAGCGACGCTTCCAGTTCCATGCGCACGCTGTACGCATGGTCGCTGCTGGCCAGCGCGTCGACGAGCAGCATCGCCAGCGCGACCGTGCGCACGTTGTCGAAGCCCAGCAGGGAAATGGCGCGCGACACCGTCGTGACGGCCGTGCCGGCTGCCGTGCGGTAGCGGACCGTGTTCGCCAGGCGCAGGATGCGCTGCGTGAGCGCGACGTCGGACAGCACGTAGTGCGCGAGATCGTGGGTGCCCTGGTCTTCCGATGTCGCCATCTGCACGACGCGCGCGATGGCGCTGCCCAGCGCGAACATGTCGTCGTCGCCGCACACCTTCTGCAGCAGCGCGGCGCGCACGCGGCGGCCCCCGTCCGTCGGCTGGAACGACGCGGCGTTCGTGTTGGGATTGGAAGCGGCGCTCCCGACTGCAGGAATCATGATCGCTCAGCCGGCCCTTTTCGGACGCGGGCCCTTGTCATATTTCTTGAGAATTTGATGGTGCAGCCCGGCCAGCGCCGGCAGCTTCGGGTTGACCGGATCGAGGCGGCGCACGCCGGCGATGTAGGCCAGGGCCTGCTGGCCGAGGCGCTCGTCCCAGCCTTCGTGGTCCAGGCATTTCAGGATCGCCAGCGCGGCGTTGAACACGACCTGCGGATTGTCCGGCAGCTTGGTCGCCGCTTCCTGCATCAGCACGACGGCGCCCTTGTAGTCGCCGCTCTTCGCCTTGGCGGCACCGGTGGCGACGAGGTCGACGACCTGCTGGCGGCTTTCCATGGCGAGCTTCTGCGCCGTCTCGGCCTGGCCCGCGTTTTCGAACACGGCCATCGCGCGCGCCACCGCGGCGCCGTTCTGCGCATTGCGCATCACGTCGCGCACGATCTCGGCGGCGCCCTCCTCCATGCCGTTCTCGATGCAGGTGCGCGCCAGTTCCAGCTTGATCTCCGGGCGCAGGTCCGGCGCGTCCTGGCTGGCCGCGAGGGCCGCCGCCAGCGATTCGGCCAGGCGCGCCTCGTTGCCCGTGTATTCGTGCACGAGGCTCGACGCGATGGCGCTGCACAGCGGCGTGTGCTTCTGGAACGCCATCGATTTGTCCAGGTCGCGGATGACGGCCGCGGCCTGCACCGGGTCCCCCTTGCGCACGAGGGTCTGCACGAGGCGCACGTGGTCCTGCGGGTCCTTGAATTCGGAATACTTGGCCTTGCTGACGACCTGCTTGAGGATCTTCTCGGCCGTATCGTGGTCGCCCGCCTCCAGCGCCGTTTCGCCCAGCTTGCGCAGCCGGCGCACCGCGTGCGGGGAGACTGTCACCGCCTCCGTCAGCACGGCCTGCGCCGCATCGAGCGCGCCGGCCGCCTCGTGGGTGCGCGCGAGCCAGTCGTAGGCGTCGACGAAGTTCTTGTTGGCGTCGACGAGGTCTTCGAGCATCTCGCGCGCTTCGTCGTAGCGCTCGCGCAGGAACAGCGTCTTGGCCAGGCCCAGGCGCGCCCAGGCGATCGCCTTGGTCTCGACGAGCTGGCGGTAGAGCGGCTCCGCTTCGTGCGGCTCGCCGAGGAACATGTGCAGTTCGGCGCGCAGGCGCATGAAGTCGACGAGGTAGCGCGGATAGCGTTCTTCCCCGTCGAGGCAGGCGGCGATCGCCTCGCGCTGGTTGCCCGCCTCCATCAGGTCGTACACGGGCAGCAGCGCATTTCTCCGTTCCAGCCCGCGCGCGATGCGTTCGAGCAGGCGGTCGGCCGTGAACGGTTTCAGGACGTAGTCGGTGGGGCCCAGTTCGGCGGCGCTGACGACCTTGCCGTAATCGCCTTCGGCCGTGACCATGAAGAACATGGTCGACAGCGGCATGAGCTTGTGGTGGCGCACGTCCTCGAGCAGCTGCTGGCCGTCCTGGCCGCCTTCCAGCGCGTATTCGCACAGGATCAGGTCGTACTGCTTCAGGCCGAGGTGCTTGACGGCCTGATTGGAGCTGCCGACGTGGTCGATCTTGCTCAGGCCGCACATGTTCAGCATGTTGTGGATCGTCGAGCGCATCCCGGCGTGCGGCTCGATGATCAGGGCGTTGAGGCCGTCAAGTTCGTTCATGTCCCGGTTTTCCGTGTGTGCCTGCGATGGGCTGGCGGGCTGCATGGGCCCGTGTGGTCTACCGAGTATATTACGTCCAGGGAACTAAATTCTTGAATTTCACCCACCATCAAACCGGCGAAATGTCGCGAAAAACCACACTTTCGGTTATCAGGCGCCGGGCTGGCGTGCGGCGGCCTGGCGCAGCGGCGCGCGGTGGCCGGGGGCGCATTCGGGGCGGGCACCGCCGATCATGATGTTTTGGTAACGGACTTCGTACTTGCCGGCCGCGAGTTTATCGATCAGGAACTTGGCGCGGCCCAGCACGTAGGCGTGGCGCACGTTCGAGCGGCGGTCCAGGTCGTAGATCTTGACCAGCACAGGCGACGGATTGTTGCTGTTGTCGACCAATACCTGCATCTCGTCGCCCTGGTTGCCGAGCGGATAACCGTCGATGTAGCCGGACTGGGCTGGCCACGGATCGCCCGTCGGTGCGACCTGGGCCTGCAGGTCGGTGTCGCAATCGGGTGCGCGGGCCGGGACGATCAACTGGGTCACGCCGAGGGCCTTGATGTCGGGCGGCGCATCGGCCTGCCCGGCGGGCCGCGCCCAGCCGTCGGCGCTGGCGTCGCTGCCGAGGGGGTCCGGCGGTGTGTTCGGCGTAGAGGCGGAGGCAGAGGCAGAGGCCGACGCGGAGGCCGCTGCGGGTGTTGCGGCCGCAGGCTGGGCTTTCCCCGGCCAGGCCAGCGCGCTCGGCAACATCTTCGGAGGATCGAGCAGGACGATGGCCAGCGCACCGCCTCCCGCGAAGGAGGCCAGCATCAGGCCCCACCAGCGCGGGTCGCGCAGCACGCGCCAGCGCGACGGCGCCGCGACCTGGCGCGGTTCCCAGTGCCCGTCGCCGCGCGGCTTCTCGCGGCCATCCTCGCCATGGGAACTTTCCAGCCACTCGACTTCCCACTCTTCCGACGCGATCCACTCGTCGTGTTCCTTGCGGCGCACGGGATCGGACAGGATGTTGTAGGCCGTATTGACGATGGCCATGATGCGGGCGGCGCGCTCGTCGCCCGGATTCTTGTCGGGGTGATATTTCTGACTCAAGGCCTTGTAGGCCGCGCGAATGACTTCCTGCGGTGCGTGGCGCGACACCTTCAGGTTGTCATAATGGGTATGGATCTTGGCCATGGGTCAGGGTCGGGTTGCACAGGGGCGCCAGCTGCTTCAATATTAGCCGATTCGTTCTTTAACGGCAGAGGCAAAGGACAGCCTGCCGTACGGGCGGCATTACAGCATAGCCGGGTTTGTGTCCACAGCGCAAGATGTCAGTATCACAACTTGTGGCTGCGATCGGCGCGCTCGATGGCGGGGTCGAGCGCGACCCCGCTGCCGACGATGAGTACCTTGAACAATTCCCCCATTTCGGCCGGCGAGACGAGCTTCTGCACGGCCTTCGACTGCGGCAGGTAGCGCAGCGCATCTTCCGGGTCCGTCTTCAGCAGCAGCTCGCCGATGCCCGCCGCCAGCAGGAAGGCCGCCTGGCTCATGTAGCCGAGCACGTCCAGCCCCGCGCCGTGGGCCGCCAGCGCCATCGCCGTGAAATCGACGTGCGCCGTGATGTCCTGCAGGCCCGGCAAATAAAACGGGTCCGGGTGCGCATGGTGGCGGTAATGACACATCAGCGTGCCGCTCGTGCGCTCGTCGAAATAATATTCGTGGGCCGGGAAACCATAGTCGATCAGGATCGCGGCGCCCTTGCCTTTCTCGAACATCTGCGCCAGCGAGCGCATGAAGCCGCAGGCGACCGGGTGGACTTCGGTGAGATAGCCGTCCTGCAAGGTGTCGGCGTCGGGAATCTGGCGGCCGATCTGGTCGAGCAGTGCCGCGTCCGGCTCTGCGGGCGTGAAGGCGAAGCGGCCGTCTTCTACCGTCACCACCTGGCGCAGCCAGCGGCCGCCGTCACGCACGACGAGCTCGACCGGCATCGCGTCCAGTACTTCGTTGGCGAGCACGACGCCGTGGAACGCCACGGGAAAATCGTGCGTCCAACGCACCTGCGGGAAATCCTTCAACGCTTCCTGCTGGCGCGCGCGCAATTCGCCCGACAGTTCGATGATCGTATAACTGTCGACGCGCACGCCCAGTTCGGCCAACGCCGTCAGGACGTCATAGGCGAGTTTGCCCGTGCCGGCGCCGAATTCGATAATGTCAGGGGCACTTTGGGCCATAATAGCGGCTGCCGCGCGCGCCAGCGTGGCACCGAACAGCGGGCTGATCTCGGGCGACGTGGTGAAATCGCCATCGCGGCCCAGCTTCGCGGCGCCGCCGCTGTAATAGCCGAGATTCGGCGCGTACAGTGCCAGTTCCATGAACCGCGAAAACGGGATGGCGCCGCCCTGGTCGGCGATCTCGGCAGCGATCATGCGCTGCAGGGCTTGGGACGCGGCCAGCGCGTCGCTGGAGGGAAGAGGTAAGGACATCCGGCCATTGTAGCGAGAATCGGCAGCGACCCACAAACCACGATGACACAGACATTTTCGACGCCTGACCCAGTTGGCACATCCCTGGCCCGCCCGCACGCGGGACGCGCGCGCGTGGCCCTCGTCACGGGCGGCGGCCGGCGCATCGGGCGCGCCATCGCGCTTGGCATGGCCGAAGCCGGCTGGGACGTCGCCGTTCACTACCGCCAGTCCGCACAGGATGCCGACGAGGTCGTCGCGGCGATCCGCGCCCTGGGCCGGCGGGCCGTCGCGCTGCATGCGGACCTCGCCGACGAGGCGGCCGTACGCGCCCTGCCCGGCCAGGCCGCGCACCTGCTGGGCGGGCTGGATTGCATCGTCAACAACGCGTCGTTGTTCGAATACGACAAGCCGGACGCCTTTTCTCCGGCCCTGCTGGCCGCCCACATGCAGTGCAACGTGGGCGCGCCGCTGCTGCTCGCGCAGGCCTTGCACACGCTGGTGCCGGACGGCGGCCAGGCCGTCGTGATCAACTTGCTCGACCAGAAACTGTACAATCTCAACCCGGATTTTTTGTCGTACACGTTGTCGAAGGCGGCATTGCAGACGGCGACCACGATGCTGGCCCAGGCGCTGGCACCGACACTGCGCGTCGTCGGCATCGCGCCCGGCATCACGCTCGTCTCGGGCGACCAGAGCGCGGACGGCTTCGAGCGCGCGCACAAGGTCACGCCGCTGGGACGCTCGTCCACGCCGCAGGATATCGTCGACGCCGTGTGCTACGCGGCCAACGCGAAGGCGCTGACCGGCACCACCCTGCTCGTCGACGGCGGCCAGCACCTGATGCCGCTGGCGCGCGACGTGATGTTTTTGACTGAAGACTGAATCAACCCCGTCCTCCTCTTATTTCGAAGGTTTCCTATGTTGTCCGCCCTGTTCTACCCGCAGCTGCGCGATTGCCGCAGGCTGTTCCTGCGCAATTACGAAGTCATGATCAACATCGGTGTCCATGAGTTCGAAAAGAAGGGCGAGCAACGCGTCCTGATCAATGTCGACCTGTACATCCCGCTCGCCCTGTCGACGCCGAAGGACGATCAATTGCACGAAGTGGTCGACTACGACTTCATGCGCGAGACCATCGCCAGGCGCATGGCGCAGGGCCACGTGCATCTGCAGGAAACCCTGTGCGACGACGTCGTGAAGGCGATGCTGGCGCACCCGAACGTGCGCGCGGCCCGCGTGTCGACGATGAAGCCCGACGTGTATCCCGACTGCGAAGGCGTCGGCGTCGAAGTGTTCCAGATCAAGGATGAAGCATGAATGAAGTAACGATGGCGCGCCCGTCCGAGGCCCTGCCCGACGCCGCCGACAAGAAGGCCGAGAAGCTGGCCTACGAAAACAACAAGCTGCACAAGCGGCTGTGCCGGCTCGTCGGCCAGGCGATCGGCGATTTCAACATGATCGAGGACGGTGACAAGGTCATGGTCTGCCTGTCCGGCGGCAAGGATATGTGCATACTTCAGAGAACGTAAAGATCGGCTGTTGGTCTCAGGTCGGCGCGTCTGCAAGCCCTTTACAACCGCGAGATTGCCAAATATGCTGGGCTGTTAGCCTCATCCTTGCATACTTTGAAACGTCAAAATGTAAATCCCCACCTGGCTAGCAAGGTCCACTTGGTTCGGGACTTGAAGATCACGGCTGAAGGCAAGCGTGCAATTCGTAGACCACTACTCATCGACCGAGAAAGTGGGCTTCTGCATGAACTGCCTACTGCATACGCCCTCCGGAGCTTAGGCAAGCTGGCTCTCAATACACAAATCTCGTATCTTTATGACCTAGCGTTCTACCTTGAATGGGTCGCGTTAAGAGTCAGCCGAGCTCCGAAATGGGTGACGCCCGAAGCAAGGATCCGATCTGGAAGGCTAGCGTTATCCCAGAAGGAGGTCGATGACCTTGCAAACTGGTGTCAGAACCGTGCAAAAGACCTAAGTCAAGTCCGGAAGCGAGAAGCCGGCGGCATACGAGTCCTCCATACAAGCGAGACAAGCGTCGACAGTAAGACAACCAATCAACGCCTAAACAACATCTGTAACTACCTGTGCTGGCTAACACGCGACATGGTTGAAGGCGCACTGATGTTGGAAGACCGTGAAATCGCAAAAAGCTCGAAATTTCAAGACTCGTTACAAAGAGCGTTCAACGCCTCAGTTAGCGGCAGAAAGTCTTCTCCTCCCATTGCAGCTCTCAGCCCCTCTGACTCACTCGCCTTCCGCCGTACTGTAGCAGCTCAAAGCACGCAGGCTTCGTCCGAGCTTGAGAAAAGAGACCGCCTGATCGGTCGACTTCTCTTAGACACTGGACTTCGCTCTGGCGAATTACTCAAGCTCCGGTGCGAAGATGTGCAAGACAATTTCGAGATCAAACCCGGAAAATTCTTAGCGGTCTTAAAGGTTATAAAAAGACCTAACGACATCCAGGATGAGCGTCTATGGGAGCCTAGCGTTAAAACGCTTCCAGGACCGATCGCTATAAGCAGAAAATTAGCAAGTGAGCTTATTCAATATATTTCGAAGGAACGTCGAGCCGCTGTCGACCGCCGAGACGCACGAAAAGAAACGCCCTACCTGTTTGTCTCACATTCGGGGCGGCAAGTCGGACTTCCCATTTCTTATCGAAATTTGAATCGAATCATAGCGAAACTGCGCAAAGCATCCGCAGTAGCGACAAAAATTTCTCCGCATACACTTCGCCATACGCACTTTACAGAGTTACGTGACCTGATGGACGCAAATGGCACCGACCCGAAAGAAGCACGTCGACTGTTGCAGGAACGAGGTCACTGGTCACCTAATTCGTCAATGCCTGATCATTATTCTCAGCGCCACTTGGCAGAAAAGCAGGCCTATTTCGTAGAAAAACGAGATCGAATTTTGGACGAAGATTAGCGTGAGTAGTTTAGAAGACTTCAACAACCCCAAATTAGTACCCACTTCTTCTCTACCGGAAATCCCTAAACGAATCAAGCTGGTAGACACGAAGTCATTTGTCAAAGTTGACGTGGCACAAATGGAGCTCAAAGGCGATGGGGGGACATCTTTCCTTCGATTAGTGGAGCGTGGCGTCAACCTATGTAGCCAAACATCATTGTGCTTTCAATACACAGTTCTGCATGCATTAAACGGCAGAAGAAAAGTTAGTACGGTGCAACGCTGGGTTGGCGAACTCGACTTATTTTTTCGAACGGTCGCCATGCAATTTGGCTCCCCGATCTCGACAATTAGCTTCCCGATGTTCAACTGGTATTCTTCCCAGAAAAATGCCTCACAACAGAAACTTCTTCGTTCAGCTCTATTATATTGGTCAAATTTGCAGCTTCCTGGAGTCGCCAGCGATTTAAAGGATTACCTCGTCACCTCAAGCTCGCCGTGTCCGAGACAAACGATAGAAATACAAAATTCAGTTGCACATGAACGCCCCTTCAAGCTTACGGAAATTCGGCGAATCTTGGCTGCCATTGATGACCTCTATATTGCCAAAGAGTTTACTCCGCAAGACAATCTGCTTTGGCGACTAATTGTTTCTGAGGCGCTTAGACCGTCCCAACTAAGACTACTTCAATTAGGCGATGTTACTTTTGAATCAGTCAATGCCGAGAAATTGTCGCGCGCAAACCTAAAGGTTCCTGTTGTAAAGCAAAGTGGCACCTCTGCGCGTGACTACATGCTTGAGGTTCGATTATCTGAGCCGATTTCTCGCGCTATGAAACAACACGTATTATCTATCGAAGACCGCTTCGGTAAACTTCCGGCTCCATCTTACCCATTATTCTGCATCACTGAACAACATGGGCGAACTACGAAACCAAAAGAAAGCTCAATCGATATTACAAGTCGAATTTCAAAAACACGAGCGAGCATTGCTCGTCATGTTGGCGACTTAGGCGATCACGAGTTCTTTACACGTCGATTTAAACACACCAAATTGACTCACTTGGCAGTTTTAGGAGCTCCAATAGATGTGCTTGCCCGCGCTGGGTATCAAACTTCGACCATCTCATTGCGCCATTACACGAACCTAACTGATGAGGCATTCGCCGAATATGAGATATTGATGACGGCGACTCATGACGACATCTATAATGCATTTAGAGGGCGCGTCATTGATGCGTCCGAAGCAACAAATCCTGATCCTTCACATAGCATTGTTTCTCCCAATCTGGAGAATACGCTTGGAGCTTGCGCCGCCGATCCCTGCAGTGCATTCGCTCCCATAGCCTGCTATTCATGCCCACGGTTCGAGGCCTTTACAGATGGCGCGCATGAAATTGTGCTTGATTTTTTGCTGGCAAGACAAAGAATGGCGAAGAGCATCGAACTTCCAGCCGAAACGATTGAGCGCGATACACATTTAATCGCGGCGGTGAAGCATGTCATTAACGAGATTGAAAAAAGGAAATCAGATGAATAAAATCGCATTTTTCCCTTTATCATTCACCTCTTCCAACATAAACCGGTTCGATAGCTTTGTGGATTGGGCTCGGCCTTTCGGGAGCGCAGGGATTAACGACATCCATAGTGAAGAATTCTTGCAATGCTCACCTTATTTCGAATGGTCTTCGCGTTTTTTTGCTCACGGGGATAAGACAACCAGATCTTGGTTTTTGAAATACGAGTTCTTAAGACGGGGACGCGTGGCATTTTCTCGGACTAGGGCTAATTCTGCCCCAACCATTCTGAATCCGAACGGCCTCATCGGCGGGAAATTCCTGCAGTTTGCAAAAGCTTATCTGAATGTTATGGCTTACTACCGCCAAAGCCGGACGCCCCTAAAACCATTAGTACAGTCACTTTCGTTTCTTGAGAAATCCTTGCGCTCTCTCCACAACGAGAATAACGACCCCACAAGAATTTCGGCTAAAGTATTTGAGGGAGCGTGTGCGTTGCTGAAGGAGGAAGGTTTCACGCCAGGCCAGCAGTACGACATCGCCAAAGAGTTGGAAATTATGGCTGGAATGCTGCAAGGTGGATATCACAGCAAAAAATTCCGATTTTCCGACAAAGGCTTTCAGTTGCTGGATCGCCCGTTTGCGTTCACATCCCCATTCCCCTCTAGACCCCGACGCAGAGCAATCACTCTTAACTCAAGCGATTTGGACGTTAAGACGCGTAGGATGACGCTTGAAGAAGTTGGGGCTGTAGGACTTGCCTACCGGAAATCGATTGCCCGCAATGGCATCCATGACATAAAAACATTCATGGCAGCTATTCCTGGATTAGCACTGACCACTGTTTCCATGCGAGTTTCTGATCTTCTTACTCTACAAAGGGACGCGCTTTATGTTGCAAATGAGAATACCGAGCGGCGCCGGATCAGGATCGGAAGACCGAAAGTCGGGGTAAGCCAAGATCTTCCGATTGCAAAAAAACTAGGAAAATTAGCCGAGGAGTTGTTTTCGACCTTATTAGCGTATTCGGCCGAGGCACACAATGCCTTACGTTTTTACACCCGCACATACGGTGATAGTTTCGCAGCAATTAGAGATGTGTATCTACCAGAAGATGTTCAACATTACTTCGATCAACCATTTTTGTCTGTGCCGGATGTCTATGCCGCGCTACGCCTTCGCTCGTCGCGCTTGGGACCAAAACAGCTTCCGGCCCGTCTAGGGAAACTCACAACGAGTTACTTTGTAGAGCAACCCGGCGACATCTGGCAAGCTGGCGGTCGTTATCTCGACAGCACTAAATTAGCCAAGATAGCCGATGTGGAAATATATTGTGTAGCGATGCATCTGGTTTCTTTCTTCCCTGATGACGTAGACCGCAACTTATATGTTAGCGGATCCACAGCTGAAAAACTTATTAAAGGTGCAGCCCTACAAAAAAAGCGTAATCTTCTAAAACCGCTATTCCACAGCGGAAAAATCGCAAAAAAGCACGTGCGGTCCGATGAGCTAAAGCAATGGCTATTGAAAGACTTCAAAGTCGAGGCTCGCTATCCACATTGGCCTTACACCACAAAAGAGCGAGCGACCCGAGTTGATGAAGCCCTGCTGGTATGGCTACAGACTGACTTCGATGCATATGCATCTGACGGAGAAATGACACGGACTTGGTGGCAACCTGTTCCAATACCAGCTACTAGTATCAATCGGTGGATTAATAGAGAGCTTGGAGGACGCCCACCTTTGCTGTTCCAACAACTCGACGTGAAGTTGAACGATAATACTTACCCTTCAATTTCGCTGCACGACACTCGTAAATTCCATCACACGCAAGCGCTCTTAGCGGGCGCTCACGAAGTCTTTATCGACGAACTGGCAGGTCGTCGAACCGGCCCGCAATCAGATCATTATGACAAAAGAACTCCGCGTGAGATCATCTTACGATCTATGGAGACATTTGATCCGGATGACGATTTTTTTGTTGTCGGCCCAATCGCCGAACAAGCTTTAAGTGTCCGCCTAACTGATCGAAAGACGTTCCTTTATGAGAATGCTGCGCCGAAGCACGTTACCGAAATTGGCGGATGTGCCACGGACTGGTCACTCGACCCATGCAAGCAATATGGAGACTGCTTGCGTTGCGACCAGCAACTATGGCGAAAGGGCGACGAAAGGCGCCTTCCGTTTATACATGACAAACTTGCATTCGCTATGAGAATGATAACGGTGGCTGAGCAACGAATAGCTAAGTATGATGAGGCTCCTCGCTCACTCGTACTGCAATTACAGCAGTTTAGAGACGATGTACAACGATGTAACTTAATCCTCTCTACCGAGAATGATGATGAAATCCCTGCAGGTGCGATAGTTACGTTTAGCGCACCCTCAGGAACAATGACGGCATCAGAACTAATCACAAAATTAGCTAAGGATGACGTTAGCTATCACAGCTTAGATAGATAAGATGACCTATGGGCATGAAGAAAATCAACACAGAAGACGAGTTAGCGATAGTCAAGCTGTTACAAAGGTGGCCTGCGTCAAAGCGTCTTAGTTGGGAAGTATTGCGGACCGCAATCATTGAGCGCGATGGAGAAGAGGTTGCCAATACATGGTCTAGGCAGGCGCTGTCGGCAAACAAGAATGTTCACAAAGCCTTTCAGGCTGCAAAGCGCCGGGTAGCCACTCCCGAGACAATGCCTGGGAAGTCGACAAGCGGTCCGGGAAGCGAGGACATTAACGCGATAAGCTCCGAGCTTGCTGAGCTACAAGCACGACATGATGCTCTCCTACTTCGGCACGCACAATTAGTGTACAACGTATCACTACTCGAGGGCGGTACCCATTTACTCGATGCTCCCATGCCAGATAACACGAGAAGCCAAGGAGGTTGAAACAAAAAACGAACGAACCTAGTGTTAATCTTAGAAAGAAGCCACGAAACCGATACAGATCCCGCAGCGTCTTCCCTAAACAAATTTAATAATACTTTGTTTCGCCGACGCTTGGTCTTCGGTATCGAAGAGTAGATCCCCCTGTTGAACGGCTTGATCCTTAGACACAAATTCCGTGAAATCAAACAGCGAGCGATCCATCATGTGTGAAGGTACCACATTCTGCATTGCCGTCATCATGCTTCGAACCCACAGCGGGTTCGTTTTTTCCCATTGATTGAGCATCTCTCGCATTGCCTGACGTTGAAGATTAGGCTGAGATCCGCAGAGGTTACATGGAATGATCGGGAACCCCATTGCAGCAGCATATTTTTTGATATCGGCTTCACGGCAGTATGCCAGCGGTCGAATAACGATATTTTCCCCATCGTCAGCCAACAGTTTGGGCGGCATACTTTTGACCGATCCACCATAGAACAGGTTGAGCATGAACGTATGCAGAATATCGTCTCTATGGTGACCTAGAGCGATCTTTGTAGCGCCTAGCTCTTTAGCTGTACGATACAAGATTCCTCGACGCAACCGCGAGCATAAAGAGCAGGTTGTTTTCCCTGGCGCAATTTTTTCCTTAACTATGCTATATGTGTCCTGCTCTATGATTTGGTAGCGAACATTGATGCTCTTGAGATACGTCGGCAAAACATGCTCGGGGAACCCAGGCTGTTTTTGATCTAAATTTACAGCAACTATCTCAAAATTTACTGGCGCAATACGTTGTAGGTGCCGCAAGGTTTCCAGCATCGTATAGCTATCAGCACCACCCGAAAGGCACACCATGACAAGGTCACCTTCTTCGATCATGTTGAACTCGATGATCGCTTTTCCTGTGGCTCGGCGGATGGATTTCTCCAGCAACTCGAACCGGTTCGAACCCTTGGTCAGTGCTTCTTTTGTAGAGTCCTGCAGAGCTTCGCCACTGGACTTTTCCTGGTGGAAATTCTTGTCTATGATGTTCATTTTCACTCTATGCCTTAGCAGATAGCTCTGCTGATATGGATGCGAGCATGTACTGCCATGCGCTTTGATGTGGGCCGTATTGTCTCATGCAGCTTCAGGGAACGGAATTGGATGTTCGCCAACCTTCGTAGCGTGACCATGCGGCTACGCGGCCTTGGAAACAGTTTCATGACCTGCTGGGGTCGCGTTCACGAGTGGATGAATGTAGAAGTCTGCGATAGGTCCGCGAGGCGATACTCTGGCGGCGTCGCGAAACAGCTAGATCGTGTAGGACAGGGCAAGCATTGACTCTACCAGCATTCCTCGCGGCGTTGCGGCGTAAACGCAGGCCGGAACCCAACGAATCGTGGCAGACTCGGTTGCAAAACCACATTCGGGTCAATTAACGTGGATTGCCATTGGTAGTGTAGGTCTCGGGCACTCAGGTTGACGACTAACGGCTGCTCATACGTAGCCAGGGCAATCCCGACTGCCAGAGGCTTATCAGACCGAGCTCGCAAGCGTTCGAGCTGCATGCTAGTCGCACGTACGCGTCGCGCATCGCACTTGGCTCCGCCGCCGATCAGGTCAGGTCGCCTAACGTATTGCGAGGTAAGGTGCCCAGTTGCCCGACCGACTTGGCCGCTGGGGTTGGATGGTTAAGCGACCCTTGGCTGGCTTCATCGATTTTGCCGGCTGAGTGCTTAGGGCTTTCCCCGGGGCGAGCAGGAAACATCTAGTGATCGGCACTTTCGAGATCGTTCACCGATCCGACTGCTCAGCTTTGTACGGGAAAAGCAGAATCCCCTGCTCAAGCAATAATTGCGTATGAGTGGTGTCCGGCGTGAGCACGACGACATCGCTGTAGACAAGACGGTAGAGATTGAGCTGACGCATCAATTCCCCTAACGAAGGCATCACGGTTTTCGCCTCGACCAGAAGCCTTTGACCGCGGCCGGTAACGTGCCACTGTTGATCATCACCCCATTCGATCTGAGGGGCGTACCACGTAATGACCAGATCGGCGTATCCCAGAATCCGAGGCAAGGAGCGTCCGTTTCCTATCTCTGGGTACTGCTCAATGACTGGCTCCAGAGTTTTCTTAAGCACGATCTCGGAGGGCTTCTCTGGCATTGGCGGCAGGTCTGCAAGAGGAACCTTGGAATGATTGATAACTCCACTCCACTTATTGCTCAATGTTTTGTAGAAGTCCCTGTCAGGAAATGCCGCCAGATACGCTCTTACCAAGTCTTCTGCATTGTTATAGGCCCAAAGTACCAAGGAGTCGTGTGATAACTTTGGCACTTCATCGTCCCATAAGCCCAGTTGAGGAATTTTTTCTCGTGCGGATGCCATAGCCTGTCGTTAGGGGTTATAAAATTTCCAAGAGTCTACTATAGTGTTATTTTGGTTAGGGGGGGCGATGTTTAAGGTCAGTTTTGTCAAAACGGTTTGGAATGGGCATAGCCCTGAAGCGTCATCGACGATGGTGTTACTGTCGCGGGAGGCCACGCTTCCTGTCGCGCCTGTACCGGGAATTGAATATTTTTGGGGCCTGACCAAACCAGAAGCGCCCAAAACGATCAGATGGGACTTTCTTAAGGAAGAATTTGTCTGCGTCATGCCCGATGAGTTCCCGGGCGATGGAATCGATGATTTCGACTTCGACGGATTGGTCAAATACCTGCTTGATGGGGAGTGGAATCCAGTCGGCCAACCCGTCAATTTATAAGCATGTTGACCAGCAAGTATCCACCAACGCAATAGAGACCGACATGGACCCAATTAGCGCCGCCTTGGCTTTTTTTCTCAAGAATCCTACGATGGCAACTAGTGCGATCGAGAAAGCGACTGCCCCAGCCATTGTCGACGTCGGCCGAATGCATGAAAGCTTCGCAGATCTTTCAAGGGGAGTACTGAAGTGCTACCACAAGACTGCGCACTACCAGGTCTCAGATGTGGTTCAACGCCCATGGCCGAGACAAGCGCAGTATGCTGCGGACAACTCGGCAGTCATTCGTATTCAATACACGGGTATCTCCGCCTCACAATACGAGATGGTAGTGGCTATTATGGTCAAGAATGACCAAGTCCGCACCGCAGTCCTGGCTGATAACGCCCTTATGCCTTACAACAAAAAGTGCCAGCTTGAGGAATGGACTGGCACCTAATCAAAGCAAGGGAACAAGTACTTCGCGTCTCTACAACTCTCCGACTACCTGCTTCAGTTGATGCAAGCCTCGCCGCAGCACCGTGGTCGGCTTCCAACTGATTTCAGCAGAAATCAATCATCGATCAGTGCCTGGATTATCGGGCAACTTGCACTCGGTTGCTCGCTGTCACAGCGCGATACCATCGTTGCGAGCGCTGTCTTCATTGCAAGCAGATCACTTAATTTAGCTTCTACCATAGCGAGCTTCTTTGCTGCCAAGTCGCGGGTGCTGGCACAGGCCTGCGAGCCTTCCAGCTTGAGCAGGCTCGCGATTTCATCGAGCGTAAAGCCAAGGAGCTGTGCCCGTTTGATGAATCGAATCCGGCGTACATCCTCGCTGCCATAGGTGCGGTAGCCACTGTAGGGCCGCGCCGGCTCATCGATCAGTCCACTTCGCTGATAGAACCGGACCGTCTCCACATTCACACCGGCGGCGCCTGCCAATCGGCTGATGGTCATTTTCTCTGTCATGCACTTGACTCCGTATATGTGTACGGAGTTTATCCTGTTTTTTGAGTAAAACCTGTTTGGAGCGAGCATGGCAATTGGAACGAAGGGATCGTTGGCTGCAGGAGTGTTAGCGGCACTTGGCGCCTCGGCATGTTGCGCCGGTCCGCTCATCTTCCTGCTGCTCGGCATCGGCGGCGGCTGGGCATCTAACCTGATTGCGTTCGAGCCCTATAGCCCCTACCTCACCGCGCTGACAGTAGTTTTTTTAGGAGCTGCCTTCTACAACTTGTACCTGCGTCGGCGCGCTTGCGCACCTGGCGACGCCTGCGCCGCTGACCGTGTCCTCAGGAACCAGCGCATCATGTTCTGGTTCGTTGCCGTCCCCGTCGTACTACTGCTGACGTTTCCCTTGTACGCCCCGCTGTTCTATTAAAAGGATTTCCCTATGCGTATTTCTACATTCATCGTCTCCGTGTTACTGAGCGGATCGGCCTTCGCCGGCACCTCAGAAACGCTTACCCTTAACGTGCAAAACATGACCTGTGCCGGGTGCCCGATCACGGTCAAGAAGGCGCTTGAACAAGTTCCTGGCGTGAGCGAGGTGAAAATCGATTTCGAGCACAAGACGGCGACCGTGCACATGGATAAGGACAAAGCCAACGTCTCCATGCTGACCAAAGCGACGGCTGACGCAGGGTTCCCTTCGACTGTCAGGAAGTGACGCGATGACCGAGGCAATTTTAGAGTCGACCCTGACCTGTCCGCACTGCGGGCACAGCAAACGAGAAACCATGCCGACTGATGCATGCCAGTTCTACTATGAGTGCGAAGGCTGTGCCGTCGTTCTGCGGCCAAAGGCTGGTGACTGTTGCGTCTTTTGCTCATACGGCACGGTGAAGTGTCCGCCGATTCAACTGGAGCGCCCCTGCTGTGGCTAACGTACGGCTTTTTGAACATCGGTGTTGTTGAAACACCTTCCTAGAGTTCCGAAGGCGGTTGACCTTGGGCAGCACCTCCGGCAGGATGCGCTCGCTGCGGCCCCCGAAGGTGCGATAGTTAGAACAGCCCACTTTTGGGTCTTGCTTGCCGGGCCCGCAAGCCAGCAATCGGGCCAGAATCAGCTATACGCTTCTCGAAGCCGATTCGTACCCGATAAAGGCTCAAATAATCAATGAGCATGTCCAGCCACAGCCACAGCCACGTCCGCACCGTACGTGTGCCCCTCCCGCGCTTGCTCACATGGCGTGTCTTCGATTTGCACAGTGCTGTGATGAATGTCGAACTTCTCCTCAAGAGCATCACGAATCCTGTCGAGTAACGCAGGCCACGATGCAGGGTTTTCACTACTCACGACGTGCACGGTAAGGCTCGGCTTACCGCTCGTAATCGCCCATACATGCAGGTCATGAATCGATGCGACGCCTTGAACCGACATAATCGCCGCCTGTATATCGGCCAGTTTGATTCCCTCGGGCACTCCCTCGAGCAGGACGTTCATGCTGGCCTTGAGCAGCGTCCAGGTGCGCGGCAGCACCCAGAGACCAATTGCGACAGCGATCGCCGAGTCAACCCAGCCCCATCCGGTATAACGAATGACGATCGCCCCGATGATGACGCCGATGGAGCCCAGCATGTCGCTCCACACCTCAAGGTAAGCCCCTTTGACGTTCAAACTATGCTCTTTGCCACCGCTGAGCATACGCATGCTGATCAGGTTGATGACCAAGCCCAGTACAGCGATGCCCAGCATCATGCCTGACTGGATCTCCGGCGGATGCCGCAGGCGCTGGTAGCCCTCGTACAGGATGTAGATCGCGACCAGGAACAGCAGGATGGCGTTAAACGCCGCAGCCAGGATCTCGAAGCGGTAGTAGCCGAAAGTGCGCAGCTTGTCCGCCGGCCGTTTGCCGATGTGGATCGCTGCCAGCGAGATCCCCAGCGCCGCTGTATCGGTAAACATATGTGCCGCATCCGAAAGCAGCGCCAGGCTATTGGTCAGGAGCCCGCCGATTACCTCGGCGATGAGAAAGACCGTCGTCAGCCCCAAGGCGAACCATAGTGGCCGTTCGCTTTGCCCCACGTTGACGGCGTGCGAGTGTCCAGAACCCATCATTTGCTCCTTCCGTTGTTATCACTACCCTCGCCGTCCAATCAATCGATCGGGCTAGCGGCGTTGCTTCCTTCGAGCCAATGAAGACTTCTTGTCTGCTCGGCCCCTGCTGTGATGCTTACGTTTTCTGTTACGGCCCAGCCATGTAAGAAACACAAGAAATGCTCCCACACCGCAGACCGCGACAACAACTGAAACGATGAGCAGTTGCCCATGAAAGTCTTCCGGCTGGCCCATCAATCTCCTCCACCAGGATTAGCTGCAGGATCGCCCAACTCTACCAAGCCCAAGCTGGACGCTCTGTTTCTGATCTCTCGTATATCTGCAATTGTTCAGGACCGGTTATGCGAGCCGGCCCTGAACACGACTTATGCCTTCGTGCGCCTATGGGCCCAGGTATAAAGCGCCGGCAAAATCAGCAGTGTAAGAGCCGTCGACGACAGGATGCCGCCAATGACCACCGTCGCCAGCGGCCGCTGCACTTCAGCACCGGTACTCGTCGCAAGGGCCATCGGCAGGAACCCGAGCGAAGCGACCAGCGCCGTCATCAGCACCGCCCTTAGCCGCACCTGCGCTCCCTCGTGCATCGCATGCTCAGGCGTATATCCCTGCTCCCTTAGCGAGCGCACGAACGAGATCATCACCAGCCCGTTCAGCACGGCGACCCCGGACAACGCGATAAAGCCGATCGCAGCGGAGATCGACAGCGGCAGCCCACGCAGCCACAACGCCAGCACGCCGCCGCTCATGGCAAACGGAATGCCACTGAACACGAGCAACCCATCCCTGATGCTGTTGAACATCAGGTACAGCAGCGCGAACACGATCGCCAGTGCAGCGGGGATGACGAGCGCAAGACGCTGGCTGGCCGCCTGCAGGTTCTCGAACTGACCGCCCAGGTTCAGCCAGATTCCCGCTGGCAGCTTCACCTTCCCCAGGCTGGACTTGAGTTCACCAACGAAAGAACCCAGGTCGCGCCCTCGCACGTTCGCAGTGACGACGATCCTTCGCTTGCCATTTTCACGGCTGATCTGATTCGCTTCCGGAACGAAGCTCAGTGTAGCGATCTCGGATAGCGGGATACTGGCTGCGCGCCCCTCCTGCGGCGGCAGCGAGACCGGCAGCTGCTTCAGGCTGTCGATGTCGTTGCGAACACCTTCCGGCAAGCGCACCGTGATGGCGAAACGCCTGTCGCCCTCGAACATCATGCCGACGTCGCGGCCGCCAACGAGCGTGCTGAAGGCCTCCTGGACGTCTGCGACGTTCAGGCCATAGCGCGCAGCCTTGATCCGGTCCACCGACAGGGTCAACGCGGGCAATCCTTCCGTTTGCTCGACCTTGACCTCGGCAGCTCCCTGCAGCTTGCCCACCACCTGGGCGATCTGCTGCGCGGTTGCCGTCATGGTTTCGGTGTCGTCGCCGAACACCTTGACGGCGATATCGCTGCGTACACCCGAAATGAGCTCGTTGAAGCGAAGCTGGATCGGCTGGGAGAACTCGTAGTTATTTCCAGGAACCCTGTTGGCCGCCTCGGTGATCGCATCCACCAGCTGGGCATGCGACTTGCGCGGCCCCGGCCACTGGCTTTCCGGCCGCAGGATGATGTAGCTGTCGGCGGCATTTGGCGGCATCGGGTCCGTCGCCACCTCGGACGTGCCGACACGCGCGAACATGCGCTCGATCTCGGGGAATTGCTTGAGCAGCGTGCTTTCGAGGTGCTGCTGCATCGTCACCGACTGCTGCAGGCTGGTCCCGGGGATGCGCATGGTGAGCACCGCCAGATCTCCTTCGTTCAGGTTGGGTGCGAACTCGGTTCCCAGCCGGGTCGCGAGCAGTCCGGATAGAAGCACGCTCAGCGCCGCAAACGTGAGGGCAACGGGCCGGTTGCGAAGCACCCATTCCAGCATCGGCCGGTACAGGTCGCGCGCCTTGTGCATGATCTTGTTTTCATGCTCGGCGGCCTGCTTGCTGACGAACAGTGCGACCGCCGCAGGAACGAAGGTCACCGACAGGATCATCGCCGCGACCAGTGCCATCACCACCGTGATCGCCATCGGGTGGAACATCTTCCCTTCGACGCCGGACAAGGCGAAGATCGGCAGATACACCGTCATGATGATCAACTGGCCAAACAGCAGGGGGCGCCGGGCTTCGGCCGCAGCGGCAGCCACCTCGGCGAAGCGTTCTTCCCGCGTCAGCTCTCTTCCAGCGGCGGTGTGAGCGAGGCTGAGCCGGCGAATACAGTTCTCGACGATGACGACGGCGCCATCGATGATGATGCCGAAATCGAGTGCACCAAGGCTCATCAGGTTCGCACTGACCCCGGCCTTGACCATGCCCGTGAACACCATCAGCATGGTCAGCGGGATTACCAATGCCGTGATCAGGGCGGCGCGCAGGTTACCGAGGAACAGGAACAGGATCGCGATGACGAGCAAGGCGCCTTCGATCAGGTTCTTGCGGACCGTGGCGATCGCCTTGTTCACCAGCACCGAGCGGTCGTACACCGGCAGCGCCTGTATGCCGGCGGGAAGCGAACGATTCACCTCTTCCAACTTGCGGCGCGCGTTCTCCGCCACCGCCCGGCTGTTTTCGCCGATGAGCATGAAGACCGCGCCCAGCACGACTTCGCGCCCGTTCTCGGTTGCGGCGCCGGTGCGTAACTCGCGGCCGGGTTCCACATCGGCGACGTCGCGCACCCTGATCGGTGCGCCCTGCACGACGTCGAGCACGATGTTGCGGATCTCTTCGATCGATTTCACCTGGCCTGGCGTGCGCACGACGAATTGCTCGCCGCCCCGTTCGATGTAGCCGGCGCCCGCGTTGGCGTTGTTGCGGTCGATCGCATTGACCAGTGTGGCGAGCGACAAGCCATGGCTCGTCAGCCTGGCCATGTCCGGCGCAACCTGGTATTCCTTCAGGTAGCCGCCGATGGTATTGACTTCGGTGACGCCGGCAACGCTGCGGAGCTGCGGCGCCACGATCCAGTCCTGGATCTCGCGCAGGTCCGCGGGCGTGTACAGGCTGCCGTCCGGCTTGCGGGCGCCCTCCTTCGTTTCGACCGTCCAGTAGAAGATCTCGCCGAGTCCGGTAGCGGTCGGGCCCATGGACGGCTCGACGTTGGCGGGCAGCCTGGCCTTGGCTTCCTGCAGCCGCTCGCTCACGAGCTGGCGCGCAAAGTAGATGTCGGTGCCTTCCTTGAACACGACGGTGACCTGTGACAGTCCGTACTTGGACAGCGATCGGGTCTGCTCAAGTCGAGGCAAGCCGTTCATCACGGTCTCGATCGGGAAGGTGATGCGCTGCTCGACCTCCAGCGGCGAATAGCCCGCCGCACTGGTGTTGATCTGCACCTGGACATTGGTAATGTCCGGGACGGCGTCGATCGGCAGGCGCTGGTAGCTGTAGACACCCAGTCCGGCCAGGCAGAACACGGCGAAGACGATGAGCCAGCGGCGGGCGATGGCAAGTTCGATGAGTTTCTGGAACATGTTCGCCCTGCTCAGTCGTCGTGCTCGGCTTCGGCCTTGCCGAGATCAGCCTTGAGAAGGAAGCTGCCACCGGCCGCATAGCTGGTGCCCGCTGCCAGTCCCTTCACGATCTCGGTCCGCTTGCCGTCCGAGCGCCCAATGGTGACGTCCTGCGCCCGGAAACCTGCACCGGTACGGACAAACACGACGTTGTGCTCATGGATGGTCTGGACGGCGTCACTGGCAACCGTCACGGGAACGCTCGATGGAGGTCCCATCAGGTCGGCGGTTGCCAGCATGCCGGGACGCAGCCGCAGCCCCTGGTTGGGCAGCGTGATCCTGGCCGTGGCCATGCGCGTGGTTACGCCGAGGACGGGGTCGACGAACGACACCGTTCCATCGAGCTCATTCGACAGCGCGTTGACGCTGACTTTCGCCGGCATCCCAGTACCGATTTGCGGCAGGCTGTCCGCAGGCACGGCGGCCTCGATCCAAACGTGGGACAGGTCGGCAATCGTGAGCAGCGGCTTGGTCTCATCGACTGCCTGCCCGGCCACGGCCGGCCTCTCGATCACGACACCATCCAGCGGTGCGCGGACAGTCACGATGCTCGACACCCCTTCGTCTTTCGTCGCGATGCCGAGGGCGCTCAGCCGCTGCCGCGCCGCCTGTGCGGCGATCTCGGCTTCCTTCAGCGCCGTCTGCGCGGCATCGAGATCCTGGCGTGCGGATATCCGCTCTTCCCACAGAGTTTTCTCGCGTTGGTAGGTGGTCCTGGCCAGGTTCAGCCGTTGCTGGGCACTGCCCAACTCTGCGCGCCACTGCGCCACGGTCGGACTCTGGATGGCGACAAGCGCCTGCCCCTTCTTGACCGTAGCGCCAGGCGATACCAGTACCGACTGCACGATACCTTGCGCAGGCGCCGCCAGCGCGACGGTCCGCTCCGCGTTGACCTTGATCTGCGCCGGCAGGTGCAGGCGTTCCTGAATCATGGCTGGCTTGGCGGTGTCGATCGAGATACCGTTGGCTTTGATCTGCGCCTCGGTCATCGCGATACTGCGCTCATCCTTGGCATCAGCCGGCGCCTCGCTCTCTTCGGCATGCCGGTCATCATGGCCATGCGAATCCTTGTGTTCCGCGTGTTCCGCAGTCTGCTGAGCGGCCGGGGCTGCGGGCTGTCGCCACAACATTAGGGCGGCAAGGACGGCAGCGATCACGCACATCAGCGCGATCGACAGTTTCTGTTTCTTGGTCATTTCGTATCTCGGTTATCTTGTTCAGCGGTGCCGGCGATTCGTTCGATGTCGGCATAGGCGCGATAGGCCTCTAGCATGCTATTCCACTGGCGTGATTGCGCCTGGAACCACGTGCGCTGCGCATCGAGCACCTCCAGGAAGGGAAACTTGCCGTACTCGAAGCCCTTGAGCGTCAGCTCGTAGGCGGACCTGGCATTGGGGATCACGTCCTGCCGCAGCAGCATGGCCTCGTTCCTTGCCACTTCGTAGCGGGTGTAGGCGGTAGCGAGCTCCGATGAGGCGTTTACTTGAGCGGCCGCGAGTTCTTCTCGCGCCTTGTCGGTACGCCGTAGCGCCGCCCTGAGGTTGCCCTCGTTACGGTTAAAGAGCGGCAGCGGTACTGACAGGCCAACGACGGCCTGGCGCCGTCCGACCTGGTCATCGCGCTGGCTGCCCACGGACAGCGTCAGGTCAGGCACGCGCGCCGCACGCTCCACGCTGGTTTGCGCCTCCTGGGCCGCAAGCTGGCTGCGGGCACGTTGGACCGACGTGGCATCCTTGGCTTGAGAAAGCAACGTTTCGAGCGGCTTCACCTGAGGGAGCTGGTCCGCCGGCTCCTTCAGGATGACCGATTCGGCTGGCCTGCCAATCAAGGCACCCAGCTTTGTCCTGGCAACGACAAGCTGCGCGGTGGCCTGGTTCAGTTCAGTGGCCGCATCGACCGCGGCAAGGCGAGCCTTGGTCTCATCGATTGGGGAGATCTTTCCAGCCGCGACGCGCTTGCCGGCAACCTCGACGCCCTTGCGGGCCAGTTCGCTCAGGGCCCGTGCAAGCGCCTGTCTTTGTTGGGCGACCAGCACCTCGTAATAGCTCACGATGACGTCGGACCGGACCTGCTGGCGCAGTACCATCTGCTCGCTTTTGGCCAGACCTACTGCGCCCTGGGCCAGTGCGACGCGGGCCTGGCGCTTGCCCCCAAGTTCGATTGGCTGGTTGATCTGGACGGTGGTCGTCCGCATCCCGGCCTGCTGGCCTTCACGAAGGTATTCCAGCTCCGGATTCGGCAAGCGGCCAGCCTGGTCGACCGTCGCTTCGCTCGCCGACACCTCGTGGGCGGCAGCTCGCACCGCAGGCTGATCGAGGGCTAGACGGATCGCCGTCGGTAGATCGATAGATGATGGTGTGCCTGGGGCCACGCGCATGGGCTCGGCTGCGCTGCAGCTCCATGCCAATGCGGCCGCAACGACCAGGGCACATAGTCGTTTGGGTTGGATAGTCATTCCTGCTCCTGAAAATGGTGAGACCAGGCGCGCAGGGACACGCGAGCCACCCGGCTCGCTTGTGGAAAATCTGCGCGCTAGTTAGCGGCGGCAGACCATTTGGGCCGTTCGAGGCGGGCGACCGGCGGAGCAGTCAGGAAAGGAGGGTCGAACGCGATCGTCGAAGCGTGGTGACGCTCACCAGGTATGACGACGGAATCCGACGGAAGGTAAAGAACGTGTCCGAACATGCAGGCTGGGCAGTGAGGGTCTGCCAAGGCTGATCTGTCGTCGTCGGCTACGAATATGGGTTCAGCAGCGATGGCGCCGGCCTGCCCGACGCTGTGATGGGTAAGGCCGGCGGGTGTCGTCACGCAGCACTTGTCCGCCGCTGCTAGGGCGACCTGGAGCGGATAGACAAGAAGCAGGATGATGATGACCCAGCGGCGCATGTGATGGTCTTATGACGTTGAAGTGCTCAAGCCACGCAATTCGGAACGGGCGCGCCCGATGATATCGCACGCTCCCGAAAGGCCGAGCACAGCCATGATACTGGCAACTGCGATATCGGGCCAGCCAGCTTTGCTGCCGAAGACCCCGATCGCGGCCAGCAGCACAGCCAGGTTGGCGATCATGTCGTTACGCGTGCAAAGCCAGACCGAACGCATGTTGGCATCACCATTTCGGAAGGCATACAGCAAAAACGCGACCACACCGTTTGCGGCAAGCGCGACGATGCCGATCACGCCCATGGTTTCTGCTTCCGGCGCGTGGCTGCCCAGGCCAATCCAGAGCGCCCGCGCCAACACGAGCACGCCGAACGCGCCCATGACAATGCCTTTGACGTACGCTGCGCGCGAACGCCAGATCGTGGCCATCCCGAGCACGAATAGCGAGACAGCGTAGTTGCCGGCATCCGCGAGGAAGTCGGCCGAGTCCGCCAGCAGAGATACAGAATCTGACTTCAGGCTGCTTACCAGCTCGACGCCGAACATCAGAAAGTTGATGAGCAACGCAACCCAAAGCACCTTGCGATAGCGGTTGTCAGGCGGCGGCGATTGGGAACTACAGGATCCCGAACAGCAAGACGACATAAGTACCTCCACATCTATAACCCGTATTAGAATCCCTGTAGCTACTACAAGGTCAAGCGGAGATGTACATGAATATGCGAATTGGTGAGCTGGCGAAGCTGACGGGGTGTCAGCCGGAGACTGTACGGTTCTATGAGCAAAAAGGGTTGCTGCCCCCGCCACTCAGGTCCCAGGCAAATTATCGAATGTACGGTGCGCCGCATGTCGAGCGCCTGCACTTCATCAGGCGCTGCCGCTCTCTGGGAATGTCGCTGGATGAAGTGCAGACCCTGCTCGGCTTTCAAGATCACCCGGATCAACCCTGCGGCGGGGTGAATAACCTAGTCGACCAACATATTCTGTCGATTGACCGGCAGATTGCCGAGCTACAGGCTCTGCACGCTCAGCTTTCCGAGCTTAGGCAGAGATGCGAATCGGCTCGTCCTGCGGGACAGTGTGAAATCTTGAAGCAGCTCAGCGATACAACCCCACCATTACCAGCGGATGAATCCATCATCTAGCCGAGGGAACTGCCGAAACCGCAGCAATCCCCCGAACTGAAGCCGAATCCGAAGGTCCCCCTCTAGCTCCGCCGATTCTTCCGTACCGGACGAGTCAGCTTTCGCTGACTTCCGTCCTTGCGAGGTTTGCGCTTCTCGCTCCATCGAAGCCATACAAGGAAAAATAGCATCGCGACCAGAACGCAAGCAGATGCAAGGAACGCAAGGAGGATTGTCAGGTTGTCGAAATCTTCTGGCGCATGCATGTGTCGCCATTTCCCCTATTTTGCCTTGCGCGACGACCAATGGAAGTGCGTGACTACCCAGGTATCGCCTTTTTTCTCGAGCACGGCGGTCTCCGTTCCAAACAAACGAACCGCCGAACCTTTATACGTGCCTTGCGTCTCGGTTTCCTGAATGACGACGGCCATGTCGCCAGCAATCCGCTCGCTTCCCTTCACCACCTTCCGGCTTGTACTCTTTGCGAAAGCGACATCGGCGGGAAGATGGTGCCCTGCGTACTCGTCCTTTGACTGCTCGACATGACCACTCTCGAAGATCTGGACTGCGGGACTGAGTAGCGACAGCGCCTTTGCGGTATCACCGCTGGCGACGGCTGCATGGTACTCCCCAACGACCTCGGTTGGACTGGCGGCGAATACGGGAAGTGATGTCGCGGCAAAAAAGGCGAGGCAGAACAGTCGGCGCATCGAGGCTCCTTATAGACCGAAATTACAAGTCTGACATTACACCAGAGATGGGTAAGTACCTCAAGATTTTCGACAGTCCTACCTCGATACTTTGTCGTCATGGCCGGAAACTGGGTTCCCAATCACGTCCCAACTGCACGAACACGTGCAAATAGGTGCATCTTTAGCCACTGACGCACACGTGGCGTGTTCGACTCAAAAGGCAGATAGAACAGGTAAGCGCCGACAACGAGAACCAGATACATGCCGGCGTACATGAGGTAATGGGACAGCCGGTAGGGCGAGAGCTGGCCGACACCCAACATCGACGCGAGCAGATGCCCCATCAAGAGGATCAGCGGCACGTGCAGCACGTACAAGGTGAATGAAAAGTTCGCGAAGAACCGTCCGATCCGGTCTAGCCAGTCCAGTTTCGGCCCCAGGCGGCGCTTGAACTGCATGCTCGACAGGAACAGTACGAACAGCAGGCTGAATAGTAGATACTGCGGAAAGCCTTCCGGCGTGATGTCGGTTTTACCCTTCAGCCGGATGACGACGGCGCTGCCGACGAACAGGAACAGCAAGGCCCAGCGCCATAGCGGGCCCGCCTCGATCTTCACCCGTGAGAACGCAGCGCCTAACAGCCATATCGAAAAATAAATCAATATGCTGCCGTGCACCAGCTGGAAGATGGCGCCGATCGCCAACACCGCCGCGACCCGCGTCGCGATTGTCCTGCCCCGAAACACCAGCACCAGAAGCGGGAACAGCACGTAGTACCAGGTCTCGTTGGCCAGGCTCCACAATGGGAAGTTGCCGCCGAATGGAGAAACGACAATTGTCTGCAGCCCGATCATGTTCCCGAAAAACGCGCTCATCGAGTACGGCTCGGACGTCGAAAACGACACGCGCGCCGTATCCAGGGCGCCGACGGCAGCACCTGCGAGCAACACGACCAGGAAAGTCGGCACAAGCACGACCCACAGCCGCGAAACCCTGTCGATTGTGTAATTCTGGAACGCCCGGTCCGAGTCCAGTTTGTTGAGAAAGCTTCCGCCGACCAACCAGCCACTGAGCACGAAAAAGACGATCACGGCCAGGTAAGCGAATCCGGCGCCGAACGCCAGGCCCTGAAACAGCAACGGTGGATTCGCCACTTCGCTGAAGCCGGGATACATCTGGGCACGCAGATGTGCTGCGGCCACCACCAGCGCTGCGAGTCCCCTCAACAGGGAGATCAACATCGAGTGCCAACAGTCTTCCTGCAGATTCGTCTTTTCGAGAATGGTGATTTTAGGCATGACAGCCTCGCTATTTGTGAAAAACCCGAATAACGATATAACCCAGCCATTGTTGATGTCCTGACTAGCCCCAAGTAGAGGTGACACTTATGGGACGTTGCTAACGTCAGGGAGCGCCGGACGCCAATAAGCTGTGCCTTGATGCATTCTCTTGATTTGCGGTACCATGTTTGGATGATGCGCACGATCTTTCGCCTTCTCCTGTGGCTTTCGATCACGGTGCTGTCCCTGCAGGGCGGCGCTGCGATGGCGGTCGGGCAGCCTGAACAGGCCGTGCACGAAACAATGGTCATGACCGGCCACCAACACCATCGGGCCACCGTGCAAGCAGACGGAGAGCACTGCACCGAGGCTGGCTCGAAGACAGTGGTTTCGTCACACGCCAAGTGCGTCGCTTGCGCAACTTGCTGCGTTGGCGCCGGCGCGCCTCCGGCACTACTGCCGACCTTCCACGCGCCGCCGTTCTCTTCCTCGCTGCACGCGCTTGCGGAAGCCGCGATGACCTCCATCGTCCCTCCCGCCCTCGAGCGACCACCACGCCTCGAACTCGTTTGATTTTCCGGGCGCGCTAACGGCGCGCATCTGGGCCGCCTGGTGCGGCCCTCAATCAACACGAAACAAACCATGAAATTTTCAGACCTGCTGCTGTTTGCAGCTGGCGTGCCGCTGCTCGCTTCCGCGCAAGCGCAGCAGTCGTTGCCGTGCGCAGCGAACGCGAATGCGCCTGTCGCGCCCCTACAGTACCAATCCGTCTTCGCCGATGTCGTCGCGTCGAAGGAAGCGCCGCAAGCGCCCGATAAACGCTGGGCTCGCGCTAACCGCGTCGTCCTCGGCGAGGAAGCAGAAGCTCCCGTATCGGGCGAACAGTCCACTGCCGGCGTATCCCAGAAGGTCTCCAGGCCAGAACCGATGCACGGCAAGCACGAACACAAAGGAGCGCACCAATGAACTCACCTTTACGACCTGGCCTGACTCGATTGGCCGTAGCGGTCAGCGCCGCGCTGCTCGCAGGCTGCGCGAGCTTTTCCCAGGATGGCGGACTCGATGATGTCGCCCGGATGGCGGAGGAACGCATCGCCCAGCCGGCACCGTTGAAGCGGGACCAGGACTCGCGGGCCGAAGTGACCGCCCTGCTCTCGAAGCCGCTCACCCCCGATGCCGCGGTGCGCATTGCCCTGCTCAACAACCACGGCCTGCAGGCGTCCCTGGCCGAGCTCGCGATCGCCGAAGCGGACTTCGTCCAGGCTGGGCGTCTGCCGAACCCCGGCTTCAGCTTTGGCCGGGTACGCGGCGGCGCCGAGACCGAAATCGACCGGCGGCTGTCCTTTGACCTGGCTGCGCTTGTGACCCTGCCGGCCCGCACCCGCATCGAACGTCGGCGCTTCGAACAAGCCAAGCTGCAGGCGGCAATGCAGGCTGTGAACCTGGCGGCCGACACGCGTAAGGCGTATTACTCGGCCGTGGCCGCGGCGCAGGCATCCGCCTTCGCGGACAAAGTACGCGTATCGGCCGAGGCCGCCGCCGAGCTTGCCGCGCGCATGCGCGCCACGGGCAACTGGAGCACTCTCGACGCCGCGCGTGAGCGCGCCTTCTACCAGGACGCCTTGACCCAGCAGGCGCACGCCCGCCTGCAGGCCACGACCGCACGCGAGGAACTGGTCCGCCTGCTGGGCCTGTGGGGCCCTTCCCTCGCATTCACCCTGCCGGACCGACTGCCCGATCTTCCCGCCCAGCCAGACCAGCCGGCCAATGCCGAAGCGACCGCACTGTCGCAGCGGCTCGACGTCCTCATCGCACGTCAGGATGCGCACGCGACGGCACAGGCGCTCGGCCTGACCAAGACAACCGGCTTCATCAATGTGTTCGATGCGGGTTACGCCAACAAGAGCACGACCGGCGCGCCCCGCGAGAACGGCTACGAAGTTTCGCTCGAGTTGCCGCTGTTCGACTGGGGCGGCGCGCGCGTGGCGCGGGCACAGGCAACATACATGCAGACGGTCCACCGTACCGGCGACATCGCCGTAAAAGCGCGCTCCGAAGTGCGCCAGGCCTATGCGAGCTATCGCACCGCCTACGACATCGCCCGCCACCACCGCGACGAGGTCGTCCCCCTTCGCAAGCATATCGCCGATGAGGTGCTGCTCCGGTACAACGGCATGCTGGCGAGCACCTTCGAACTGCTTGCCGAATCGCGCGAACAGCTTGCGGCCGTCAACGCCTCCATCGCAGCGCAGCGCGATTTCTGGATCGCCGCCACCAATCTTCAGACCGCTATGAATGCAGGCGGTAATACCGATGCAAGGACAGCACAATGATTTCCCGTCGAGATTTTTTCAAAGGCGCCGGCGCCGTCGCGGTAAGCACTGCCGCAGTTAGCCGTGTGGGCGCAGCATCGCTGCCCGAAGCGATGGTCATGGACAATGCAAAGACCCATGTGCCGCTGCCGCCCGCCACTGGGCGTCCGTTCAACCCGGTCGTGACCCTGAACGGCTGGTCCCTGCCCTGGCGGATGAACAATGGAGTAAAGGAGTTTCACTTGGTTGCCGAACCGGTGGTGCGCGAGTTCGCTCCCGGCATGAAGGTCAATTTGTGGGGCTACAACGGCCAGTCCCCTGGCCCGACCATCGAGGTCGTCGAGGGTGACCGGGTGCGTATTTTCGTCACCAACAAGCTGCCTGAGCAAACCAGCGTGCACTGGCATGGTCAACGCCTGCCGAACGGCATGGACGGCGTGACCGGCCTCACTCAGCCGGGCATCCCACCAGGCAAGACCTTCGTCTACGAATTCGTAGCGCGGCGCCCGGGCACCTTCATGTATCACCCGCACGCCGACGAGATGACCCAGATGGCGATGGGCATGATGGGCTTCTGGGTGACGCACCCGAAGGACATCGGGCGGTTTGCCGTCGACCGCGACTTCGTGTTCCTGCTCAGCGCCTATGACATCGAACCGGGCAGCTATACGCCGAAGGTCAACACCATGCTGGACTTTAACCTCTGGACGTTCAACAGCCGGGTCTTCCCGGGGATCGACACGATGCCGGTACGCCAGGGCGATCGTGTGCGCATCCGTGTCGGCAACCTGACCATGACCAACCACCCGATCCATCTTCACGGCCATGAGTTCGAAGTGACCGGCACCGATGGAGGCTGGACGCCGCCCGGCTCGCGCTGGCCGGAGGTGACCACAGACGTCGCCGTCGGCCAGATGCGGGCAATCGAGTTTATCGCGACGGAACCTGGCGACTGGGCCTTCCACTGCCACAAGTCGCACCACACGATGAATGCGATGGGCCACGACGTGCCGACGCTGATTGGCGTGGACCACCGCGGCATCGCCGAAAAGATCAGCAAGATCGTGCCGGACTACATGGTCATGGGCGAAAAGGGAGGGTCGATGGGCGGCATGGAAATGCCAATCCCGGAGAACACCCTGCCGATGATGACAGGTGACGGGCCGTTCGGCGGCGTCGAGATGGGCGGCATGTTCACCGTGCTGAAGGTGCGCAAGGACCAGAAGCGTGGCGACTACACCGACCCGGGCTGGTACAAGCATCCGGCGGGTACGGTCGCCTACGAATGGACTGGTCAGTTACCTGAGCCTGCACGAAGCAGCAATGCTGGACGCAGCCTGATGCCGGCCACTAGCAAGCCCGACGTTGAGCTGCAGGTGCGCAAACCTGTGGGGCATTCGGAACACTAGGACAAGGCACAGGGACAGTATGGCGGAGCGCCGACGTAATTCGCCTGTTGGCGCGCCGTCCACGCCGGCCGCCTCAGTGTTTTGTTTCCAGATCCCGGATGTACTCCTTCATTTCACCGATTTCCTTCTTTTGTGCGGCGATGATGCCGTCCGCCAGCTTGCGAACCCTCGGGTCGGCGATGTTCGCGCGCTCGCTGGTCAGGATGGCAATGGAGTGGTGGGGGATCATGGCACGCATATAGGCCACGTCGCCCACCGTCGCCTGGCTGCGCACCAGCCATAGCGACACAAGGAATACTACGAGGCTTCCTACAAGAATACCTATATTGAACCCTTTGTTCGGATACATCTTCCACATAAACGCGAGCATTACGATCGCCATCGTGGCGCCCATGATGAGCGCCATGAATGCCCGTGTTTCACTAAAGAAGATGTGGTCGGCCGAATAGGTGTTCAGATACATCAGACCGAACATGATGATCGTTCCCGCCCCAATCATCTGGGCGAATGTCGTGTACTTCATTGTTGCCATTGCATGATCTTGTCGATGTGGGTGCGATTCATCCATGGGTTTCTCCTTTTGAACTGATTGATGTAAGCAGCGCCGGGAGGCATTGCCCGGCGCCGCATGCTGCCGCCGACCAGAAACGAGTGCTTCAAAAATCCTGATCCTTCCGCCTGTCTCCGGTAGCTGGCACGAAACCACAATCGCCATACTTTTTGCAGAGCATTTCCCTCATATCGTTGATTCCATTCTTCTGGGCCACCACGATGTTCTCGCAGTAACGATGCAGGGGAGCATGCGCAATATCGCTCTTGACCTGGCAGTGCAAGCTTGGAGCCAACGCGCTCAGGTGATGATTGCTGAAGGTGCGCAGGAAAACCTGGTTGAACTGCGCGCCGGCCGGCGTACTTTCTAGATTGGCAATCATCTTTTGACCATCCGCGGTGAGCTGGGGTTGGTGCTGCATGCCGTACCAATCCTGAAGAAAGCGTTGTGCCTTCATGATTTCTTCGCGCTGCGTGCGGTTGGCCTGGCGCGACATTGAGCGTATTTGATCATCGCTCGCCTTGGCCACGGTGGCGCCGTAGCCAGGTGTCGGCGACGTCCCTTCGCCAGGATTGCTGACAGGCGCATTGCGCTGCGTATCCGTGCCAGCCGCCAGTTCGGTCATCCGCAATGCCGAATAATGGTGGTCGATGATAAAGACGAGATAGTTCTTCTCGAACGTCGCAGTCGAGCCGCGGCCCGGGCCGTCCGCAAACGCCGTGCCGGTGATCGCCACGAGCGCCAAACCCGCGAGTGCACGCGTGGCCAGGGTGCGGCAACGCGATACTGGCATTGCAGGGTGCGTGAAATACAGATTAGTGCGTTTCATCTTTCTCTCCTGTATGGTTGTGATGCGCGGTTCAAGCCACTGTCTTTGCCTGCTTCAATGTGAGGCTGCGCCGGCGAGCCAAAGCAGCAACGCCCAGTCCGCCCAACAGCATCGACCACGTCGCCGGCTCGGGCACCGCTAGAACGACATTGTTGGCCGCTGCCCAGTACACGGTGCCGTCGTCCTCCATGTTCTGGAAGGACACCGAGGTGAGCGGACGATCCGACAGGAAGGCGACGAACGAGTCCTGTGAAGCATTCGACAGCGTGAATGTCTCGCTGTCCGCACCGGACACCGCGCTCAGCACGATGGTGCGGTCCGGCATGAAGGCGCCGAATGAATCGGTTCCGAAAAAGTCTCCACCGAAGCCGAAGACCCCGGAAAAGAACGCGCTGAAGGTGATGACGTCGCTGGACATCGTTCCGCTCAGCCAGATATCGCTGCCGCTTCCAGACGGGTAAAAGCCGCCGTCGCCAGGTCCTGCACTTACCTGATAGGTGTAGGCGCCGGCCAGGCGACTCAGGGGGCTGCCGGTTTCCGTCATGGTCAGATCGTCGAAGGTGTCGGTGGCCGAGCCAGACACCCCATTGAGAAAGGCAGCGCGGTCGGTGAAGACCGTGATGTCTGCATGTGCGGCGGAAGCCACCATCGTCACGGCGCATGCGGCAAGCAGCTTCCGTGTGAGGGACAGACTGGAGTTCATCTTGCAGTTCCTTTCGTATGCGCCTTTCCCGCGTCCTGCGGGAAAGGCATTGTTATCGCGAACGCAAATCCTCAAGCCGCCGCGGCCGATCCCATCCGGCGGCACTCCTCGGCGCAGCGCCGGCAAGCGGCCGCGCAATCCTGGCAATGCTGCATCTGATGCTTGGCGCACTCGTCACCGCAGGCCTGGCAGACCTGGGCGCAAAGCTGGCAGAGCGCGCCGGCGAATTCGCTGCTACGGGCCATGAAGGCGGCAGCCAGCCTGCAGATCTGTGCGCAGTCCATATCGAGTGCAATGCAGCGCGCCATCATCTTGACGTCGTCCTCCTGCAGGCAGGCCGTCGAACACATGTCGCAGGCGTCGGCGCAGGCGTTGCAGGCATCGATACATGATTGATACTGTTGTTGCATGACGTTCTCCTTGAATGGTTGAAAATACCCTTTCAAGACGTCCCTATGGATAGTGCGGGATGGTCATGGCCACCCCGCTTAGTGATCAGAACCAGATACGCACGCCTGCAACGATCTGCGTACTCCGGTTTCGTTCTCCCCTCGCCCGCGCATAGTCGGCGGTGTCGCCGAAGTTGCGCGCCCAGGTCACGCCGACATACGGGGCGAACTGGCGCCGGATCTCGTAGCGCAGGCGCAGGCCAAGTTCGAGATCGGACAGCCCGCTGCCCACGCCCCTGGCCGGATCGGCGCGGCTGTACAGGTTGGCCTCGACTTCGGGTTCGAGGATCAGCTGCTGCGTGAACAGCAGTTCGTAACGCACGTTGAAACGCGCGGCAAGCCTTCCACCGGACCAGTAGGCGGTCGCTTCCGTATCGAACCAGTACGGCGCCAGGCCGCGCACGCCGAAGGCTAGCCAATTGCGCGAATCGCCGCCGCCGCTGTCGTGACGTACGCCGAGCTGGGTGCTCCAGAAGGTCGCGAAGGTGCGGTCCCATAAGGCTTCCGTGCGCAGGGACTGCAAGTGCCCTCCGCGCCGCTCACCCTCGGCCGTGAACCAGGCCTTGTTGTAGTCGTTCCCGTACCATGCGTCGGCGTCGAGGTTCTGGCCGTGTTCGCCGTCACCCTTCGCGTATTCGAACTTGTCGAGCAGGATCCGGCCGAAGCGCATCTCGTCGTTCATCTCGTTGCCAGGCAGGTGCGCGAAGCTCGTGCCTTCGGCATAAGCGTCCGGGTCGCGTGCGTCGGGCGGTGGACTGCCGCCCTGCATCGGGCCCATCTTCATGTCGTGGTCCATTCCGCGCATGGCGTCCATGCCGCCCATCGCTTGTCCCATGCTATGGTCCATGCTTGGTTTGCCCTGCTGCGGCGCAGGCTTGGCGCCCTGCACTTGGTCGTCACCCGCATGATTCATCTGCGAATGATCCATCCCGGACTGGTCCATCTGCGATTTTTCCATTTGGGTATGGTCCATCTGAGAATGATCCATCTGGGAGTGGTCCATTCCTTCCATCGTTTTGGACTGTCCCATGCCGGATGCCTGGCCGGTGCCGCCCTCCTTCGGCGGCTCGGTCGTCTGAGCCGATGCCGCGCCCGCAGCCACGAGGCCAAAGATCAGCAGCGCGACCGCTGCACCGGTTTTCGTCGTTGCGGTTTTCATGAGACGACCACCTCCCTGAACATGCCTGCTTCCATGTGATAAAGCAGATGGCAGTGGTACGCCCAATGGCCTGGGGCGTCGGCCGTCACCCGGTAAGTGACGCGCTGGGCCGGCTGCACGTTGATCGTGTGCTTGCGGACCAGGAACTCCCCGCTCGGCGACTCGAGCTCGCTCCACATGCCATGCAGGTGGATCGGGTGGTTCATCATGGTGTCGTTCACCAGCACGATGCGCAGCCGCTCGCCGTGCCTGAAATGGACGGGCTTGGACTCCGAGAACTTCTGGCCGTCGAAAGACCACATGAAGCGCTCCATGTTGCCGGTGAGGTGCAATTCGATCTCGCGGGTCGGCTCACGGTCGTCTACCGGTCCGCCGATTGTGTGGAGGTCGGCATAGGTCAACACGCGCCTCCCGTTGTTGCGCAGATTGACACCGGGGTCGTCGAGATTGGTGCGAGGCATGTCGACGTGCATGTCGACACCCGGGCCATACTCGGTGCGGGCGTGGGTGACTTTCGGAGGTCTGCCCTGGGCCATTGGCATCGTGTGGCCGCCGCCATGGCCGGCGTGTTGCATCGGCATCGGCATCTGCATCTGCCCGTGGCCCTCGCTCATCCCGCCGTGGGACATGCCCGGCATGTCATGCATGCCCTCCATCGAGTGCATGTCGTGCGGCGCCTTCCCTTCCTTGCCGGACGCCTGGTGCATGTCCGACATGCCGCCCATGCTCCCCATTGCCATCGCGCCCATCATGTCCTGCATGGCCAGCCACTGGGGCGGATCCATATCGGGCACCGGGGCAGACATGCCGTTGCGCGGCGCCAGCGTCGCGCGCACGAAGCCGGAACGCCCGATCGACTGCGCGAAGATGGTGTAGGCTTGGTCGCCGGTTGGCTCGACCAGCACGTCATAGGTTTCGGCAACGGAAATCCGGAATTCGTCGACCGGCACGGGCTCGACGTCCTGTCCGTCCGCGGCGATCACCGTCATCTTGAGGCCCGGAATGCGAACGTCGAAGATCGTCGTCGCCGAGCCGTTGATGAAGCGCAGCCTGACATTCTCACCCGGACGGAACAAGCCGGTCCAGTTCCTGTCAGTAGGCGTACCATTGATCAGGTAGGCCATCCTCACGCCCAGGTTGCGACTGGCAGTCACGTCGCTGAAGTCGGTCGGCAACATGCGCATCTGGTTCCACATCTTGCGCTTGTCGAGCGCGGCCCCGAGGCCGTTCTTCCGTAGGTCGTCCAGGAACTGGCCGACGGTCGGCTGGTTGGTGTTGAAGAAGTCGCTCATTTTCTTGAGCTTGGCAAAGACCTTGGCAGGATCGCCATCGACCCAGTCCGACAGCATGACGACGTAGTCACGGTCCGCCTTCACCCGTTCGCCGTTCTTCGGCTCGATCACGATCGAACCGGCCAAGCCGCTCTGCTCCTGGAATTCGGAATGGCTGTGGTACCAGTAGGTTCCGCTCTGCTTGACCTGGAAGCGATAGGTGAAGGTCTGGCCCGGAGGAATCCCGGTGAAACTGATGCCGGGCACGCCGTCCATCTCCGCCGGCACCAGGATACCGTGCCAGTGAATGGAACTCGTGACCGGCAGCCGGTTGGTCACGCGCAGCGTCACGGTGTCGCCCTCGCGCCAGTACAGGACCGGCCCAGGAACCTGGCCGTTGACCGCGGTGGCGACCTGCGGTGCGCCAGTGAAGTTGACCGGCGATGGCACGATCTCGAGGTCGAATTCGGTGCCGCGCAAGATCGGCTGCGCGGCCTGACCGGCTGCCAGCAGTCTGGCTGGGACCAGCCCGGCGAGGGCGGCGGCCCCTGCGCCCTGCAGGAGCCGTCGTCGCCACCGGTTCACGGCGCTCTCCTCAAAAACACGTTGCTGCATGAAGTATTCCCCTAGATGAAGTGATGAAACAATTGCCGCAGTACGGGCCCGCGTCGCGCACGCAGGCGCACTCGCAGCAAACCTCGCTGCGCAGCTACGTGGCGGACGCGGCCTGCGCGCACTCCCAAAGCGTGCGGCCTCCGCGCGTGTTTCGTCGATATCGAAATTCGAATGAAGATGAATGGCTGGCCGGCATCGGTCGATGGCATGTCGCGTGCATCCCGCATGCGCGACGTCTCCGAAGGATGCCGGGAGAGCGTTCAGCCCACTTGGGAAGTCAACCGCGTGGCGGTCGCTCTATGCGGGATGGGATCCAGCCCGTGAAGGAGGAGATTGGGGAAACGGAGTCCGTTGCAAACTGCTCTGCAGGAAACCCAGCAACCGCGAAAGGCGGGGGCGCCGAGGCGCCGATATAGCCGGCACTGCACGCCCGGCAGGAAGAATGCTTTTGGTGGGCGCCACTATCGCAGGGCATGTCATGATCTGCGGCGACGCTGGCGTGCGCTTGTGCGGTCGACTGGGTCATCGACATCGACATCGCCATCTCATGCTCGTCGCAGTCATCCTTGACCGCAGCTTCCGGGCTTGCCGACGTGGTATGCGCCATTCTGCATGGCGATGTGATCGTGGCGGCGATGCCCTGCATGGGCAGCGACACGATCAGTATCCATAGCATGAGGACTCGAACGAATGGGCGCATGTAAATCAATCTAGCACATGCAAAAATGACATGTCCGCACGATACGGCACCGCAACGTTCGAAGCTTCCCTGCCGATGGGATTGCCGATACTTTCGCATATGCTAGAATCGACGTGTGAAAGCCATCCTGAAAGTCTTGATCGTCTGGATGACGTTGCTGGCGGTGCCGCTCCAAGGCTTCGCTTCCGCGACGATGTCCTTCTGTGTGCCGCCAGTGGCGGGACAGGACAGTCACGACCACGAATCGATGGCCGACGACTTCGACATGTCCGGTGCTCACGCCCATGACGAGCACGCGGGTCCGGGCATGCAGGCCGACCATCATCCCGCGTCTCATCATCAGGCCGGCAAATGTGCCACCTGTGCGACATGCAGCGCCTGTTTGTCGATGGCACCGTCGTTCGTTGCCGTGCTACCGGCAACTGCTTCTTCGTCAACAACCATTCCCTTTGACCGGCATCTCTTGCCATCGGTCTACCTTGCGCTTCTAGAGCGACCTCCACGCGTCTGACCTTTCACACTGCTGAACGTTTCGTTCCTGCCAAGGCACGGACATGCCTGGCTACGCCTTCGTCGCCGGCACCTCAGCGTGCACAGCCCTTCTTTATCTGTAACTAAAACGGACCGCGTCAGGCCGGCAAGCGCCGTCGCGCGTCCACTGCAATTGAATTTTGACTGTTTTTGGAGCTTCAAATGACTCGTTTTTCTTCCCTGTTCAGCACCCTCCTCGTTTCCGCCGGCCTTGCGCTGGCAGCGGCCAATGCATCGGCACAGATGCAGATGCAGGACCACAGCCAGCACCACGCCGCGCCTGCCGCTTTGCAGGATGATGCGAATGCGCTGACCGACGGCGAGGTCAAGAAAGTCGACAAGGACACCGGCAAGCTGACGGTACAACATGGCGCGCTGACCAATCTCAACATGCCTGGTATGACCATGTCCTTCAAGGTGCAGGATCCGGCAATGCTCGACCAAGTGAAAACTGGCGACAAGATCCGGCTGCGCGTCGAGCGCATCAACGGCGCCTTCACGGTGACCAAACTGGAAGCTGCCAACTAAAGCTGCAGGCGTTCTGCTGTCGCTACCGGCAGTCAGAACGCTCCACAACCATACCTCGACCCAACCAAAGAATCAGGAATAAAAACATGCCCATCAAACGCATTTTGGCCCTGGCCACCTTCGCTCTCGCAAGTACCGTAACGTCGTCCGCTTTCGCGCACGCCAAACTGCAATCGTCGGATCCCCAGGCCGGCAGCACGCTCGGAGATGCGCCGAAGCAGGTGCGCCTCAAGTTCAACGAAGCGCTCGAGCCGGCGTTCAGCAAGATCAAGGTGACGGGCGCCCAAAATAACGAGATCCCGGTCGCCGCGACCACCGTCGACAAGGCGGATCCCACCGTCATGACGGCGCCGCTCCCGCCGCTGTCCTCGGGCGAGTATCACATCCAGTGGTCGACGATGACCCACGACGGTCACAAGGCAAAGGGCGAAGTCACGTTCAAGGTCAAGTGATGGGGCTGGACCTGCAAGCTGTCCAGCACGTCGTCACTGCCCTTCTGAACCTCGCAGTAGCCCTCGTCACGGGAGCGAGCGCTTCGCGCTTGTGGATGAGTCGTGACGCATCCAGCTGGGCCGACGCGCGCCGCCAGTCCGTCCGCAAGACTGCCTTGACCGGTGTCGTGGTCGCTCTGGCCGCGAACGCCGTGCTGTTGTGGCTGGAATCGGCGGCCATGGCCGAGGTCCCCGTCACTGAAGCGGCCGGTGCCACCTGGTCGATGCTGACCTCGACACACCTTGGGCTCGCGTGGTCCATTGGGATGTTCGGGCTGGCCATGGCTACCGTCGGAACCTGCATGCGCGGCGATCGGAACCAGGTGCCTGCACTGCTGACTTTTGCGTCGCTTGCCGTATTCTGGTACACGCGCGGCATGGTCAGCCACGCCGCCAGCGAAGGCGACTTCAGCCTGCCCTTGCTGGCGGACTGGATCCACCTCGGCCTGATCAGCCTATGGGTCGGTGAAGTGTTCCTTGCTGGCGGGGTCATGTTGAGGGCAACCGAAAACATGGCCACGGCCGACAGACGCGCGCGGGCGGCTTATGTAGCGTCCCTATCCAGCTCGGCGACGTTCGCGCTTACAGGCATCTTGGCCACGGGCCTGTATGCAAGCTGGCGCAACCTGGGCGGATTCGAAAACCTGGTCGGCAACCCGTATGGCAACACGCTTGTTGCGAAGCTGCTGCTCGTAGGCGTTGCGGCGATGCTAGGTGGGATCAATCGCTTTGTCGTGATGCCGCCGTGGCTCGCGCGCGAGTCCGCAGGAAATGCCGCCCCCGAGCTTTTACCGATGCGGTTCAAGCGCATACTTTGGATCGAAGCGCTTGTATTGCTTGCGGTCGTCGTTCTGGCGGCCTGGCTTGCATCGACATCGCCCCCGGGCGAACAGATGTAGGACGTTCCAGCTGACTGGTAGTTGTTTTCACGCCGGCAGCCGACCGCATCCGTCGGCTGCCGGCACCCTGGAGAAGCTTATGTTCATCGGAAAATTCAAGAATCTCGCGGTCGCTGCCCTGATCGGGCTGCCGATGCTGGCCACCGCCGCAACCCAGGCCGTCGAGGTCTACAAGACCGCAACCTGCGGCTGCTGTGAAGCGTGGGTCAAGCACCTGCGGGCCAACGGATTCAAGGTCAATGCGCACGATGTCGCCAATCCGTCCGCCATCCGCGAGAAAATGAGCATTCCCGATCGGCTCGGGTCATGCCACACCGCAGTCGTCGGCGGGTATGCGATCGAAGGGCATGTGCCAGCCGCCGAGATCAAGCGGCTGCTCGCTGCGAAGCCGAAAGCGAAGGGCCTGGCCGTGCCGGCGATGCCGCCTGGCTCTCCGGGAATGGAGGGGCCGACGCGCATGCCGTATGACGTGCTACTGGTCCGAAACGACGGGAGCACGGCGATCTATAAGCACTATGAATAAGCAGCACCAAGCCTGTCCTCCGTTGTAGCGCTCGGTACCTGTAAAGCGAATGTCCTCGTCAATACTACGCCTTGACATCCCTGGCATGACAGATAAAGTGTAAATACGCTCCGTGCATTTGCACCAAAGGAGATGCCATGTATCAGCGAAGCCATCACGCTCCGACTGCAGGGATGGCCGTCCGAACCAAATGGGTTCTCGGTGGCTTTGCTGCGATAGCGCTTTTTTTCCTTTTCACAGAACATCGAGCGCACCTGCTTGGCGCGCTACCTTATCTACTGGTTCTTGCCTGTCCCCTCATGCACTTATTCCATGGTCACGGACACCACGGGCATGGAGTGCCGCAAACCGACCAGGATCAGAGTCGTCCAGACCAGCCGCCGCAACGAGGACAGCCATGAGTCACGATAACGCACCCGCGTACGGCCTATGGGGTCTGGTAATCATGAATTCGCTGGTGTTCATCATCTTCGCCTTCAGTTTCGCGCACCCGCAGAGCCGCCGCGACTGGCGATCCTTTGGTGCATTCTCGGCATTCCTTGTTGCGCTGTTCACCGAAATGTACGGGTTCCCCCTCACGATCTACCTGCTGCTGCCTTGGCTGACCCAGCACTTTCCTGGAATTGATTTCCAATCGCATGATGCTGGACACCTGTTAGAGACGCTGACAGGCTTGAAGATTAATCCGCATTTCGGCCCATTCCACATTGCAAGCAACATCCTGATCCTGCTCGGATTCATGCTGCTGGCGTCTGCGTGGGACGTGCTCTACAAAGCACAGCGTTCTCATACGCTTGTAACTACCGGTGCCTACGCCCGGGTTCGCCACCCCCAATACGTGGGTTTCGTCGTCATCATGATCGGCTTCCTGCTCCAGTGGCCGACCCTCGTAACCCTTGTGATGTTCCCGGTCCTGGTGGCGATGTATGTGCATCTGGCGCACCGGGAGGAACAGGATTCACTGGCCGCGTTTGGAGACGCGTATCGCCAGTACATGCACGACGTTCCGGCCTTCGTGCCGCACTTTGGGCACCCAGTGCCGCCATCTGCAGAACCACGTGAACATCAAGGATAGAGTGTTGGAAGTAGCGATCTGTCCGCGGGACCTTGCCTACGTTGCTAGTTCCCCGGCCTTATTAGAAAAGGGAGCGCGAACATGTTAAGCAAAACCACTCATCCGATTCACATCATCGCCAGTCTGGTGGTAACAGCCAGTTTGATCGGCTGCGCTACACCATCCGGCGACCAGGGCGAAGACCACAACCAACATCATCCAGGGCAATCTGCAAGTACGAGCGCGCCAGACTCCTCCGGCGGGGCCTCCGCCCAAGGTGGGATGGCAGGCGGCGCGATGACGGGCAGCCAGGCTGGCTGCGGAATGATGGGCGGAAGCACCACTGGCAGCCACGCCGGGTGCGGAATGATGGGTGGTAACAAGGCAGCCGGCGCAATGCCGGCGATGGACAAGGAGGCAATGTGTGCCATGTACCGGAACATGCGAGACGCCCCGACCGACCAGGCGCGCCAGGCCATGATGGATCGGAATATGCAAGGCATGTCTCCCGAGATGCGCCAACAGCACATGGACATGATGCGGCAGCAGTGTCAATAACGGCGCGGTGAACGAAGCGCACGCTGCCGACGGCAGGACAAAACGGAACGATTTGCCTCTGCTTCGCGCGCGCCGTTTTCTTGGGGAGGAAAAAGAGATGAAACCGCTACAAACCGGTGTGGCCCTGTCAGTCACTGTCGCAGTTTTTTATTCGCTTTGCACACTGGTCGAGGTGCTTTGGCCCGCACAGTTCATGGGCTTCATGAACGCGCTTTTCCATGGGATGGATTTCCGCACGCTACAGACAGCCGAGCTGCATCCATGGCGTGACTATCTCTACGCCTTGGCCGTCATGGCGCTCTGGGCCTTTGCGATAGGCGCATTCTTTGCCTTTATGCATAACGCGCTTGCAAATGCGCCCCTACATCGTCGACTCCGGCACGCATAACTTTTCTTGAAAGCTCAGTATCCGGGGTCAGAAGGCCCCGGACTGTTACTTCGCTGTCCCCCGCAGACGAAGCGCATTGGTGATGACAGACACCGAACTCAGGCTCATTGCCAGCGCCGCAATCATTGGTGACAGCAGCCGGCCGGTAAAGGGGTAGAGCAAGCCAGCGGCCAGCGGGATCCCGAGCGCGTTGTAGACGAACGCGAAAGCCAGGTTCTGCCGCATGTTGCGCACCGTCTCCAGCGACAACAACCGCGCCCGGGCAATACCGCGCAGGTCGCCTTTGACCAGGGTGACGTGCGCCGAGTTGATGGCGACGTCCGTGCCGGTGCCCATCGCAATACCCACGTTGGCCTTAGCCAATGCCGGGGAATCGTTGATGCCGTCGCCTGCCATTGCAACCGTCTTGCCTTGCGCCTGCAGACGCTCCACCAGGGCCAGCTTGTCCTGTGGCTTGACCTCGCCGTAGACCTCGGCGATGCCGAGTTTCGCACTGACCGATTTCGCGGTGGTAAGACCGTCGCCAGTGGCCATCACGACCGTGATCCCGGCCTCCTTGAGCGTAGCCAGTGCTTCCGCCGTGGTTTCTTTGACCGGATCGGATACGGCGACCAAGCCCAGGAGCCGGCGATCGACAGCAAGGAACATGACGCTTGCCCCTTCGAGACGCAAGGCTTCCGCCTCGTGCACGAGCGGCTTCCAGTCGACCTGTTCGATCTCCATGAGCGCGGTGTTACCCAGCGCAATAGCCTTGCCTTCGACAGCCCCACGTACGCCGATGCCGCTGGACGACTCGAAGGTCTCCGGCTTGGCCAGCGCCAGGCCGCGGCCGCGCGCCTCGGCAACGATCGCATGTGCCAGCGGGTGTTCGCTGCCCTGGTCGATGCTGGCAGCGATCCGCAACACCTCCTGTTCGTCCCCGCCCGGCACCGCAGCAGCCGAATGGAACGCCGGCTTGCCTTCGGTGAGTGTCCCCGTCTTATCGACGATGAGGGTATCGATCTTGCGCATGCTCTCGATGGCCGCCGCATCGCGGAACAGGATGCCCTGCGTGGCGCCGCGGCCGGTAGCGGCCATGATGGACATCGGCGTCGCCAGCCCGAGCGCGCACGGGCAGGCAATAATCAGCACCGAGACGGCATTGACGAAGCCGTACACCCAGCTTGGCTCCGGACCGAAAAGCCCCCACCCGAGCAGCGTCAGCAAGGCTATGGTCACGACAATCGTCACGAAGTAGCCGGCCACCACGTCGGCCAGGCGCTGCATGGGCGCGCGCGAACGCTGTGCCTGGGCGACCATCTGGACGATTTGCGACAGCATGGTCTGCGAGCCCACTTTTTCCGAGCGCACGACCAGGCTGCCGCTGGCATTGATGGTTGCACCGATTACCTTGTCGCCCGGGCGCTTGGTTACTGGCACAGGCTCGCCGGTCAGCATGGATTCGTCGATCGCGCTTTCGCCCTCCAGGACAGTGCCGTCGACCGGCACCTTTTCGCCCGGCCGCACACGGAGCGCATCGCCGACGTGTACATGAGTCAAAGGAATGTCTTCTTCCGTGCCATCGGCGTTGATGCGGCGCGCCGTTTTCGGCGCCAGGCCCAGCAGGGATTTGATTGCTGCCGAGGTCTGCGAGCGTGCGCGCAGCTCCAGGATCTGTCCCAGTAGAGTCAGCGAAATGATGGCCGCGGCCGCCTCATAGTACACACCGATGCGTCCATGCATGGCAAAGGTTTGCGGAAATAGTCCGGGCGCGACGGTTGCGACTACGCTGTAGCAGTACGCTGCTGCGACGCCGAGCCCAATCAGCGTCCACATGTTGGGGCTGCGATTGCTGATGGACTGCACCCCGCGTGTAAAGAACGGCCATCCGGCCCACAGCACGACCGGTGTGCTCAGCACGAGTTCGATCCAGCTTTGCCCGGGCAAGCCTCCTGTGAAGAACCGGTGCCCCGCCATCGCAAGGACGGTCACAATGACCGTCAGCGGCAGGGTCCACCAGAAACGGCGCTTGAAGTCCACTAGTTCCGGATTTTCTTCCTCTTCCAAGGACGGGAGCATGGGCTCGAGCGTCATGCCGCAAATCGGGCAGTTGCCAGGCTGCGGCTGCTGGATTTCAGGATGCATTGGGCAGGTATAGATCGTGCCTTCCGGCGCGGCGGGCGCCGGTTCATTGGCAGCGAGGCCTATATACTGCTGGGGCGACACCCGGAACTTGTCCATGCACCTGGTGCTGCAGAAATGATAAGTTTGCCCCTCGTGCCGAATTTCCCTGGCGGGGTCGGCGCCGACTTTCATTCCGCAGACCGGGTCAGTGAATGGCTTATCCCCGGTTCCGCTCTCATGGCGCACTCCGTGCCCAGGGCCATGCTCAAGATGATGTTCGTGGCCGTCGTGATCGTGATGCGGCTGGTCGTTCATATCGGAACCTTTCCTGGACTCGTAATTGCATGTTCACATTGGGTACATCCGGCTCAGACAGCCGCTACCTGAGTAGCCGGATAACCGGCAGCGGTAATCGCGGCGGCGACTGCATCCGGTGCTCTCGCGCTTTCCACGCGGACGAGCTTGTCTTTCAACAGCACCTCGACTTTTGCATCCGGATCCAAGGTCTGCACGGTCCGGGTAACCCGGCTGGCGCAGCCGCCGCAGGACATCTTTTCTACCTTGAGCGTGTACATTGCTTTCCTCCTGTCTGATTGCTCCGACTACAATGTAGACCTTCCCATGATAGGAAGGTCAAGCTCTGTCTGTGGTGATTTCACTGCGTAGATATATACAATAATTGCCAGCGCCCAAAGAGACCGCTTACTCGTATTTCAAGAAGCGGCAAAGGGAAAGCGAAGGTAATCAGGGCCGGAGCAGTCACGATCCAGAAAAAGAACTTGTAGATTGTCTGCGCTTGGGCCACACCTACGCCACTCAATGTGTCTACACGCTCTAAGACGAGCCTAAACAGACGCGTTACCCGAACCGAAAGAGTTAAATACTCCGCCATTTAAGGTCGGTATAATTGACAACAAAATGTGGCGGTCCTAGACTGCATCCTGACCATGAGACGTCCTCGCACATCCCGACTGATTGCCGCAACAATACTGCTGTTTAGCGTATTGTTCATGCAGCTCGCTGTGTCGGCCTATGCGTGCCCAGCTCTGAACCTGGGAAATGACGATCAGTTGACCTCGTCCGTGCATGCGAAGCCAACCGAAATGGTCGCATGCCAGGACATGGATATGGAACAGCCCAGCCTGTGCCATGCGTCCCACCAGACAGACAAGCAATCGCTCGACAAGCCGGCGACGCCACCGTTGGCGCCTTTCGTGGCCGTCGGGTATGGGCTTCCGATAAGCCTGAACACATTGACGTACCAGCGGCCTCTCGGCTGGCCTGCTCCCGCCTTCCTCACCTATGCGACGGCACCGCCCATAGCCATTCGCAACTGCTGTTTCCGCATTTGATCCTTCAGTTTGCATGATTCCTCATCGCTGCGCTTTTGCGCGGGCGGTGTTACTCAATGCATTCTGGAGGTTTGATGTTTTCCCCACATATCATGGCGTCGCAAATGACGCCTTGTTCGGCTGTTCGGTCTTCCCGGTCTGTCCTTCTTCTTGTATTGGCTGTCTCGCTTGTCCTTGGCAATCCTGCGTTTGCCGCTGAAACGCCATTGACGCTGGCTGAAGCCCAGCAGCGGGCCGTCGAGCGATCGCGAATGCTGGCGGCAAAAGACTACGCTGTCCAGTCCTCGCGGGAGATGTCAGTCGCTGCCGGTCAGCTCCCCGATCCGGTCCTCAAGGTCGGTATCGATAACCTGCCGATCAATGGGCAAGATCGCTTCAGCCTGACGCGAGATTTCATGACGATGCGACGCATCGGCGTGATGCAAGAGCTGACGCGCTCTGACAAACGTCGTCTGCGTGCCGAACGCTTTGAACGCGAAGCGGAAAAATCCATTGCCGAGAAAGCGGCTACGGCCGCGACAGTCGAACGCGAAACCGCCGTCGCCTGGCTGGACCGTTACTACGCCGAAGCCATGTCGACCGCAATAGCCGAACAGATAGATCAGGCGAAGCTGGAAATCCAGGCGGCCGAGTCCGCGTATCGGGCCGGCCGCGGCAGCCAGGCTGACATCTTCAGTTCGCGCAGCGCACTCGCGGCTTTGGAAGACAAGGCCAGCGATATCGACCGCCGCGTCGGCAACGCCAAAATCGCACTGGCGCGCTGGATTGGTGACGCAGCGCAGCAGCCGTTGGGCGCCAAGCCGGCGGTCGATACCATCCGCCTCGACGAGGCTACACTCGACACCCAGCTTGACCACCACCCGGAACTTGCCGTGTTGGCCAGGCAGGTAGATATCGCGGTCGCAGAAGCGCAACTTGCAAAAGCAAACAAGAAAGCAGACTGGAGCGTCGAGGTCGCAGTGCAACAACGCGGTCCGGGCTATTCGGACATGGTGTCGGTTGGCCTTTCGGTGCCGTTGCAGTGGGACCAGAAAAACCGCCAAGACCGCGAACTGTCTTCCAAGCTGGCGCAGGTCGAGCAGGCGAGGGCTGAGCGCGAAGATATGTTGCGTGCCCATGTCGCCGAAGTGCGTGCCATGTTGAATGAATGGCATACGGACAGGCAGCGACAAACCCGGTATGAGAAAGAACTGACTCCTCTGGCCAACTCGAGAACAACCGCGACCGCTGCTGCCTACCGGGGCGGAAAAGCCACGCTGGCGGACGTCATCGCCGCCCGGCGCAGTGAAATTGACGTGCGCCTGCAGGCATTACAACTCGAGCAGGAAACCGACCGCCTTTGGGCGCAACTGAATTTTCTCTTTCCGCAAAACGGCGGCCACGGCCACTGAAAGGCCGGGCGAACAAGGATTTTTATATGGATACTAAAAAAATAACAATTGCCCTGCTCGTGGCTGCTGCATTGGGCGCTGGTGGGTATGGCGTGTACAAGCTCGGCATGAATCGAGGGATGGGGATGTCAACCGTTCCACAAACGGCGTCCTCCGCCCAGGGCGCAGGTGTGAATCAAGTCAACGGACGCAAGGTGCTTTACTGGCACGACCCGATGGTCCCGGGCCAGAAATTCGACAAGCCGGGCAAGTCACCGTTCATGGACATGGAACTGGTGCCCGTGTATGCGGATGAGGCTGGCGACGAGGGCAAGATCAGCATCAGCCCCCGCGTCGAACAAAACCTGGGTGTTCGTACCGCCGAAGTCACGAAAGCCAGATTTGCCGCCAACGTGGAAGCTGTCGGCAACGTCGCGTACAACGAGCGTGACGTTGCCGTGGTACAAGCGCGTAGTAACGGCTATGTCGAGCGGCTCTTCGTGCGTGCAGCGCTCGACCCGGTAAAGAAGGGGCAACCGCTGGCTGCCCTGTATGTGCCCGACTGGGTAGCAGCACAGGAGGAATACCTCACCGCAAGGAAAATGAACGGTCCCGGGACGGACGGACTGGCGGAAGGGGCGCGACAGCGGATGCGCCTGGCGGGCATGACGGATGCGCAGATCCGTAGCGTCGAGTCCAGCGGCAAGGTGCAGCCCCGCTTGACCGTCAGCTCGCCGATCAATGGCGTGATCGGAGAACTGACAGTCCGTGAAGGGATGACGATCACATCGGGCGCACCTATGTTCCGGATCAATGGACTCAGCACGGTCTGGGTCAACGCCGAGCTTCCTGAAGCCGCATCGGCTGAGGTGCGCCCAGGCACACCGGTGGAAGCCCGTACCCCTGCCCTGCCCGGCACGGTATTGAAGGGCAAGGTCAGCGCGATCCTGCCCGAAGTTGAGGCGGCGACGCGCACGTTGAAAGCGCGTGTCGAACTGGCCAATCCCGGACAGCGACTGGTGCCGGGCATGTTTGCCACCGTGAACTTTACGCCCGCGGCGAGCGCGGAGACCTTGACGGTGCCGACGGAAGCAGTCATCCAGACCGGTAAGCGCAGTGTCGTGATGCTTGAGCAAGGCCAGGGCAAATTCATGCCCGTCGATGTCCAGATTGGACGGGAAAGCAACGGCCAGACCGAAGTCCTCAAAGGTCTCGACATTGGGCAAAAAGTTGTTGTTTCAGGCCAGTTCCTGATCGATTCCGAGGCCAGCCTGCGAGGCACCACGAACCGGCTGAGCGGTCCTGCGCCGGCGGGTGGCGCCAAGCCAAGCTCGGGGCCGACGACGCATCGTGCCCATGGCAAGGTAGAGAATATCAACAAGGAAGAAATCACGTTTTCGCACGATCCGATCCCGAGCATGCAGTGGCCAGCGATGACAATGGGGTTCAAGGTCCCGGCAGGAGGTGTACCGAAAGATCTGGCGGTCGGCGACATGGTGAACTTCGAATTCCAGCAGACCAAGGACGGAGCGTTCCAGATCACCAGCATGTCCCCTGCCGGCCCGTCGATGCAGGGCATGAGTGGAATGGGAGACACCACGAAATGATCGCCAAACTCATTCGCTGGTCGATCCTCAATCGCTTCCTGGTCCTGCTTGCGACCGTCGGCATCACGGCATGGGGCATCTATGCGCTGCAGCGCACGCCTTTGGACGCACTGCCCGATTTGTCCGACGTGCAAGTGATCATCCGCACGTCCTATCCAGGCCAGGCCCCGCAAATTGTCGAGAATCAGGTCACCTATCCGCTGACGACGACAATGCTGTCGGTACCAGGCGCGAAAACGGTGCGCGGCTATTCTTTCTTTGGCGATTCCTTCGTCTATATCCTGTTCGAGGACGGCACCGATCCCTACTGGGCACGCTCGCGCGTCCTGGAATATTTGAACCAGGTTCAGTCGCGCCTGCCACCACAGGCAAAGACAGCGCTCGGGCCAGATGCCAGTGGAGTTGGCTGGGTGTACGAGTATGCCCTGGTTGACCGTAGCGGCAAGATGGACCTGTCGCAGCTGCGTGCGTTTCAGGACTGGTTCCTCAAGTACGAGCTCAAGACGGTGCCCAATGTGTCAGAAGTCGCAAGCCTGGGCGGCATGGTTCGCCAGTACCAGATCGTCCTCGATCCTGACAAGCTGCGGGCCTACAACATTTCGCATAACGTGATCATCGATGCCGTCCAAAAGGCCAACCAGGAGGCCGGGGGCTCGGTGCTCGAGCTGGGTGAAGCTGAATACATGGTGCGTGCAAGCGGTTACCTGCAATCGCTCGACGACTTCCGCAAGATTCCACTGACGACCTCCCAGGCTGGCGTTCCCGTCCTGCTGGGTGACGTAGCGCGAATCCAGCTTGGGCCGGAAATGCGGCGTGGCATTTCCGAGCTGAATGGCGAAGGCGAAGTGGCAGGTGGCGTGATCGTCATGCGCTCAGGGAAGAATGCACTGGAGACTATCGAGGCGGTGAAAGCCAAACTGGCGTCTCTCAAGTCGAGTCTTCCCCCAGGGGTCGAGATTGTCCCGACCTATGACCGCTCGAACCTGATCCAGCGGGCTGTCGACAACCTTCGGGATAAGCTGGTCGAGGAATTCATCGTTGTTGCGGTGGTGTGTGCAATCTTCCTGTTCCATCTGCGCTCCGCGCTGGTCGCGATCGTGACATTACCGATCGGTATCCTGATCGCCTTCATCGTCATGCATTACCAGGGGGTGAATGCGAACATCATGTCGCTCGGCGGTATTGCGATCGCGGTGGGCGCCATGGTGGACGCCGCCGTCGTTATGATCGAGAACGCGCACAAGCATATCGAAGCGTGGAATCACACGCATCCCGGCGCAAAACTCGAGGGAGAAGCGCGCTGGCGGGTCATTGGCGACGCCGCCGCCGAAGTCGGTCCGGCACTGTTCTTTTCGCTGTTGATCATCGTGCTGTCGTTCATTCCGGTGTTCACGCTGGAAGCGCAGGAAGGACGGCTATTCTCGCCGCTCGCCTTCACCAAGACTTATTCCATGGCCGCGGCCGCGGGGCTGGCCGTCACCTTGATCCCGGTGCTGATGGGTTACCTGATCCGCGGACGGATTCCCGATGAACAGAAGAATCCATTGAATCGCTTCCTGATCGTCCTGTACCGGCCCTTACTCGATGGCGTACTGCGCTTTCCCAAGTCGACCCTGGTCGTCGCCGCCGTGATTGCCGCCATCACCGTCTGGCCGATGACCCGGCTCGGCGGCGAATTCATGCCGCCTCTCGACGAAGGCGACCTACTTTACATGCCGTCGGCGCTACCAGGGCTTTCGGTTGGCAAGGTGTCGCAGCTGTTGCAGCAGACGGACCGCCTGATCAAAACGGTACCGGAAGTGCAAAGCGTCTTCGGCAAGGCGGGACGTGCCGAGACGGCAACCGACCCTGCTCCGCTCGAGATGTTTGAGACCACCATCCAGTTCAAGCCAAGGGATCAATGGCGGCCGGGAATGACCACCGATAAGCTGGTGGAGGAACTGGACCGCGTGGTCAAGGTGCCAGGGCTTTCCAACATCTGGGTGCCGCCGATCCGGAACCGCATTGACATGCTGGCCACCGGCATCAAGAGTCCGGTCGGCGTCAAGGTGGCCGGTACCAGCCTGCAGGAGATCGATCGCGTTGCCGGAGAAATTGAACGGATCGTCAAGACGGTGCCAGGCGTGTCTTCGGCACTTGCCGAACGTCTCAACGGTGGACGTTATGTCGACGTCAATATCAACCGGGACCAGGCAGCGCGCTATGGCTTGAATATCGCCGATGTTCAGAGTGTCGTGTCGGCGGCGGTCGGGGGCGACAACATCGGCGAGACCGTCGAAGGCCTGCAGCGATTCCCGATCAATGTCCGCTATCCACGCGAAGTCAGGGATTCAGTCGAGAACCTCCGCCAGTTGCCGGTCCTGACGCCGCGCGGCGCACAGATTCGCCTGGGAGATGTAGCGACGATCCGCATCAATGACGGCCCGCCCATGCTCAGGAGCGAAAATGCACGGCTGTCCGGCTGGGTGTACGTCGACATCCGCGGGCGTGACATGAGCTCGGTGGTGCGGGACATGCAGCAGGCTGTCGCCAAGCAGGTCAAGCTGCAGCCTGGCTATTCGATTTCGTGGTCCGGTCAGTTCGAATACCTGGAACGCGCCAGCGCGAAGCTCAAGGTTGTCGTACCGGCGACGCTGCTGGTGATCTTTGTCCTTCTCTATCTGACATTCAAGCGCTTTGACGAAGCCATCCTGATCATGGCCACCCTGCCGTTCGCACTGGCTGGCGGCGTCTGGCTGCTCTGGATGCTCGGCCATCACCTGTCTGTCGCCAGCGCGGTCGGCTTCATTGCCCTTGCCGGCGTCGCGGCCGAGTTCGGGGTGATCATGCTGCTCTACCTGAAGCAGGCCTGGGAGGCTCGCGTCACTGTCGGAAAGTCATCCGAGGCCGATTTGTTGGACGCCATTCGGGAAGGGGCGGTACAGCGCGTCCGGCCAAAGGCCATGACCGTGGCGGTGATCATTGCAGGCCTTGTTCCGATCATGATCGCGTCCGGCACCGGCTCGGAAATCATGCAACGTATTGCTGCGCCGATGGTCGGCGGCATGTTGTCCGCGCCATTACTGTCCATGTTTGTGGTTCCAGTTGTCTACCTGTTAATGCGCCGCCGGGAGTTACGAAAAGCGAACGCACGGAAACCTGCACACCAGGAGGTCAACTATGAAACCACCTGAGTTACCACTGCACGGTGGCTCAAGAGTCCGGTTCTTTGGCCCGGCCGGAGCGCAGGCGGTTAAAACCTGCCATAGGCAGGTTTGGCCGAGTTCGATTTTTGCAGTCGTTAAAGGAGTCAATCATGAAAAAATTCTTTCTCACCTTACTCGGCGCAGCGTCATTCGCTACCGCTTTGCCGGCGTTCGCAGGTCCTGATTGGCAAATCATCGAGCATGGACGCAAGGTCAAGGCGGAGCGCATGCGACAGGAACAGGCTCAGCGCGCCCAAGAAGAGCAGCAGAAAAACGTGCAACTGCCGGGTAATCAAGCCGACAGGGAACAGATGATGAAGGCGTGCATGGAAATGATGAACAAGTCAAAGCTGCAATCCGATCATTAATAAACCCGTAACGGCGATCTTAGCCACAACACTTGGCGTCCCGTCGTGGATGCAAGACTTTTCTTTTATTCACTTGAGGAGAAATCTCATGAAACGTTTTGCCCAACTGGCCTTTATTTCTGCACTGACCATCTCAGGGACCGCCTTCGGTCAGACAGGCGATATGAAGGGTATGGAAATGAAAAAGGGTTGCATGGACATGAAGGATATGAAAGGCATGGACATGAACAATATGAAAGGCATGAATATGGAGGGATGTAAGGACATGATGAAGGAGAACACTGCCGACAGCAAAGTCCACGGTACCTCCAAGGAAAGCACAGTACACAAGACGTCAGCCGTGGTGAAATCGGTAGATCCGGCCAACGGCAAGGTGACACTTGCCCATGACCAGGTAAAGACCCTGAACTGGCCGGCAATGACGATGACTTTCGGCGTCAAGGACAAGTCTTTGCTCGACAAGCTCGCAGTCGGAAAGAAAGTGGACGTTGAGTTCACCCAGCAAGGATCGAACTACGTCGTTTCAGCAGTTAAATAAGCGGAATACGGGTCTTCAGCTCGGGTTCTATTCGTCAGCACAGTGACAAGCCGTGTAGCCGCGACGGCGGATCCGTTATCGTCGCTGTGCTGATTCTAATTGCTCGCGAGTTTTAGCTAATAACGCCCCCGGAACGCGTGGCGTTCCATTATCTCCCGTTTCTGAAACGCTTCCTTCAATCTGTCGAGAAGTCACACGTTTTCTTCACACTTTCGCTATTGTCTTTAGTCGCTCGATAATGTTGAGAAGTTCTTCGTCTGATGGATCGCCCGTGAAAGCTGGGAGGCAAAGATGCCGTGTTGGCTGCCGTTGCAGTTTCTCAGGACTATCGTCAATCATGATAATCTCGTCCACTGCATATCCGTGTTTCATCATTTTGCGTAAGTCTTTCACGTACACATAGCCGTTACTTCTAGCATCAATTTTCTGAACGCACTTCGACACCGACCATGAAAACTTTACTGGGAACTTTGTGCCGAACAGTTCTGCGGTGACCGCCTCCACATACCGCTCACTCGATGAGGACCAAACTGCGACATCGAACCACGAAGCACTGGCTCTGATCAGCTCTGCTGCAAACGGTCTGACATAAACGAAATAGGGGCCAACCCGGAAGCTGTGTGGGTATGGCAAAGGTACCTCGGTGGCGTGCACCAAGGTTTCGTCTAAGTCGAAAACGGCCAGTCTAACTTTAGTCCTGTTCATGTCTTTTTCATAGGTGCAATGTCAGTACACTGTGGGCGTGGAATACGAGCTATTGCTGAAGTCGAGCATGTCTGCTCTTGGTCCAGGCTGTGTAAAAACGCAGGGCCATGTAAACGGAAGCGATTCAGTAAACGTTTAATCCTGCAGTTTAAGCCTGCGCTCGCCCGGGAATTTCGGCTCGGAAACCTGTCCGTTGTTAGCCGGCTAATGCGGGTGATAAGGCCGCTTCAAGGCCTGCCTACTTCGGTTTCGGCTCATTGACAATCTACCTGAACAGCAGCTCTCGACGACTAATTACTGTTATTCCATATCCGCTTTTCATTTGGCCGAGGCTTCTAGCTTGGATCTGCCAAGTCTAAGCCCAGATTGACTTGAACAGTCTCAGCTTCGTCAGCCGCCGCGAAGCAGCCGGCTAGTCGATAGCGGTCGGTCACGTTAATGCCGGAGTCTGCAAACACATCGCGCCACCGTGACGCTACGTCCTTCACTTCTGCTACGATCGCAGCGGCTTCGTCACGAGTAAGGAAGAATCGTTCGCACTGCGAGAGTGCATTTTGGATCGTGCTGGCCGGGCCAAAAGCGCCAACACCGATGTACTGCGGCCGTGACGGTGCCTCAAGGTGAGGACAAATATCAAAAGCCGGCGAGAGTCTGAAAACGCCAGGCTCCTTCATCAGGAGCGCGTGGTTGCGCAAGTGGTCGTCGACATTCCCAACCATGATGTTCAAGACCATGCGTCGGAACAGCTCATGAGCGTCGACTGGTGCCGCGTGGTTTCGTGGCTGCAGTGCCTCCGCGATTGCAGCGTACGAGAACGAGGTCTTGTATTCGCGCCCGTCTGGACTGAGAGCCCTCGGGCGAAGTAAGCTGTTCGCGCTCAGGTAATGGATCCTACCCCCGCCGTCGGTGCGATCGAAGCGCTCGGTCAGGAATACGGAGTGGGCGCCGATCTGGAGCAATTCGAACGAGGGTACCGTGATCCCGGCCATGTGCGCGAGACGCAGCGTTGCGTATTCTACGGCTGGGACATCGAACTGATCGTCTGGTCGACTGAACTTGGCGATGTGCTCGACTCCATCATGCATGACGATCTATAGTGGAGCCCGAATTTGAGACGGTGGTTTAAGCTGTCGTCCGCGAAAGGATGACAGCGAATGAGTGAAGGTAAAAAACGCAGGGTGCACAGCGCCGAGTTCAAGGGCAAGGTCGGGCTGGAAGCGGTGCGCGGGGTGAAGACGATCAACGAGATCGCGCAGGAGCACGACGTGCATCCGCAGTTGGTGACGCAATGGAAGAAGGAGATCCTGGAGAACGCCGGGGCGCTGTTCGACGTCAAGCGCGGGCCGAAACCGGTTGACGAAAGCAGTCCCGAGGACAAGCTGTACAGCGAGATCGGCAAGCTGAAGATGCAGGTGGATTGGCTCAAAAAAAAGCTTGGGGAATGAGCCCTGTCGAGCGGGCACGGTGGATTGCGCGGGAAGACGAGATGCCGCTGACGATGCAGTGCGAGCTGGCCGGCGTGCCGCGTTCGACAGTGTATCGGCGACTGGAAGCGGTAACACGCCGGGCATGCATGAACGAGGAAGACGACCGACTGCGCGCCCTGATCGACGAGGAGTACACCAACCGGCCGTTCTACGGCAGCCGGCGCATGGCGGTGTTCCTGCGGGGTCGAGGACACCGGGTCAATCGCAAGCGCGTGCAGCGCCTGATGCGGGAAATGGGACTGGCGGGCATGGCGCCGGGCCCTGCAACCAGCAAGCCGCATCCGCAGCACAAGGTCTATCCATACCTGTTGCGCGGAGTGGCGGTCACGCGGCCGAACCAGGTGTGGAGTACGGATCTGACCTATATCCGCCTGGCGCGCGGCTTTGCCTACCTGGTGGCGATCATCGACTGGTACTCGCGCCGGGTGCTGGCCTGGCGCATCAGCAACAGCATGGATGCGTCGTTCTGCGTGGACTGCCTGGAAGACGCGCTGCGCCACCACGGCAGGCCCGAGGTATTCAACAGCGACCAGGGCGCGCAGTTCACCAGCGATGCCTTCACCGGCATGCTCAAGCGCGAAGGCGTGGCGATCAGCATGGACGGGCGCGGACGGGCGCTGGACAACATCTTCGTCGAGCGCTTGTGGCGCAACGTAAAGTACGAGGACGTGTACCTGAAGGGCTACGCCAACATGGCCGAACTGACAGTCGGCCTGGCGCAGTACTTTGCGTTCTACAACGCCGGGCGACCGCATCAGGCGTTGGGCTATGAGACGCCGGATCATGTCTACCGCGCCGGTGTCGGAGGCGGTGCGCTGATCGTCGACAAGTTCGGCGACGCGGACCTGGAACAAGAAAAAATCGGCAATACGGGGCAGCGCCGGGCAGCTGCAGAAGCGGAAACGGAAACGGACACAGCTTAAACTAGCCGGCTGAGTGTCTTGACTGATGGGTCCACTTTAATCGTCTTCGGGCGTAGTCCGCCAAGGTCACTACCTGGAAAAAGCAAATTGACGATCTCGGTATCGAGGTATCGATCTGGATCGGTCAAGTATTGGCTAAGAGCGTCAAGCAGATGCTTTGTTAAGCTCATCGACCGGCTAGGCACTTCGCACAGCCTCGGTGGCTCATCCGGCCGCGCGGCAAACGCCAAGCAGCCCGATCCGAAGTGCTTCGACTGGAGAAACCACTCAACTGCGTTTTCCGGGAACGGCTTCTTGTCTTTGTGCAGTAACTGGATCTTTAACTTAGTACCCCATGTGTTTGGGCCAGCGTCAGACAGAGCACCATAAGTGTTGTCGGGCTGGCGCGACACCGGTATTTCTTTCTCCTGAAGCCGAAGATATTTCGGATCGATACTGAAAGCGTCCTCGCGCTGCAGGTAGTCTGTTCCGTACCTAAGCCGGCCGTTGCCATTATCCACGAGACTGAACGAGGCCATTGGAATCGGCACCTCTGGCTTCGTGCAGTCGAACACCACCATCGTTGTCTGGGACATCAGAAATCTCTATCTAATGGTTCCTCGTCCTCGGAAGGATTAATTTACGAGAATAGAATCGGCATTGAGATGTGTGTGGTGTGGCCGGCTGCGATCCCTGGCCGGCGCAGGCAAGCTCGCCAAGTAACCCACAAACATCAGGCGCCGAAGCAGCCCATCTGAATGGCGAACCTGTGTGGGCAATAACGCTAAGGGGTAACCAGCTCAGCGAGCTTGGCCGCGACATTTGCCATCGTATCTTCTGCAGTGCTCATGCCGCTTCTCGAGCCAAGCAGGGGGCTAACTTCGCGGAGCGCGTCATACGTCGTACCGTGCACGATGGGAACGAGAAGGTCACGCGCCAGGAGCGCCGAGAGCTCCTTGTCGGCGATGCCCTCTCCCCGGACGCGGCTCAGTAGTGCGGGGGTCACCAGCACAATCCCGACTCGCGACTTCGCCAGTCCTTTGTCGATTTCGCGGAGCAACGACGTGCCGAGAACGACGTCCTTCTCACTGAACCAAACCGAGACACCGCGCGACTCGAGCAGATCATGCAGTTCCTTGGCCGCACGTTTCCGGTCGTCCCACGCATGGCAAAGAAAAACGTCCCGAAGATCAGGCAAGGACGCTCGCTTCTCGATGTTTTCACGAACTGGCGTAAGCGTCCGCACCTCGGCAGGCGTATACACCAAGGACGAACCTGTTCGCGACCAACGGGGCCTTCCACTGCTGCCGTACCCGCCGACGCTACTCCGGCCGCCCCCGCTGCTCCCCGACGAGGAATAGGATGAGGAGTAAGACGAAGGCGAATATGAGTATGACCGACGGCTACTACATGCGGGGCAGGCTGCTGCCGCGCTCGCGCTGCGATGGCCGTTTACTGGTGCTGTGCATCTACCCATGTCGTAGTCCTTCCATTTGTAATCACTCTTTCAAGTAGAGGGTTTTAAGCAGCCGTTGGTACCGAGTATCATCGTTAGGACCCGTCTAACTTCGGTCTGATCACTGTTCTTTTCCACGTTTATGCTCACTTAACAACCCGAAGACCTACAGCCCGCTCCAACTGGTATAGGTTCACCAGTTCGTCATAGTTTAAGTGAAGCATCTGGACTAACTCGCCAGGAGAATACCCCATCTCCTCTACAGTATTCGCTACCAACGCATCCATAACGGTTGTTCTCTCTCGCTCGAAATCCACCAGGTGCGGCTCGCGAATCCTGAATCCTCTCGTTGACATTTGGCGCCAAAGATATTCGGACTTATATCGATCAATTCGGCCTAATTCCCCGGCTCGATAGATCAAAGCTGCCATAGACACCCGCCATACCGGCTTCATATAGGCCGCCTTGTCGATCGATAGATCCCGCAATTCTGGACCAATGTCGCCAGCGGGCATCAAAAGCGCCGACGCAAACCGATCTGCTTCCTCCTCCATATTTGGACTCGGATAAGCATGCATAACCATATGACCAAGCTCGTGGGCTAGACTAAAACGCATCCGATCCGCGGGCTGATTCCAGTTCAGGAAAATAATTGGCGGCAGACCCGGAATCCGGTAACTTACGCCGTCAATTTTTGCTTCTTCGAGGTCACAATGCACTACGAGACAGCCAGCGCGTTCGGCGCACTCAGTTAGTGACCTGATTGGTCCCCGAGGAAGAAGCCAAGCCCGACGTACACTCTCGGCGACTAGATCTGCTCGTCCTTCGAAGTCGTCAATATCGTAATGGGGAAATGGAAGCTCTGGCTCAAGGTCAACCGAACTCAAGAACTTTCGCACGTGCGCGATGCGAACATTTAATTCAGCGATCACTCGGTCGATCACTTTCTGCCCAACCGACGACTTTTTGCGGAACATGGCGTGCGCACTCATAGGCGGACCATATTCACGTTCAGACTGCGCGAAGAATGACGATGGACAATTAAGGGCGGCCGCCAGTCGCTCGCTCTGCTCTGGACTGGCTTCTTTCAATCCCTGTTCAATTTTTGACAATGTCCCCTGTGCCATTCCCGTTCTTTGAGCCAAGTCAGCTTGGCTCATTGCCAACATTCGGCGTCGGAGCGCTACCAAATCCCCCCGTGTGGCTTGATTACTTTCAGCCAGTCGATACATCTTTCTTCTCGCTATCGGACTTACGTTTTGGTTTCATAATGCGTTTCGCCACCGAGGTTCCTTCACCGGCCGGTTCTGGAGCGAACGGCAAGACATTTTGTGCCATTGGTGAAGCACCGAACAAGTCGATCATCCAAACCACTGACTGCTTTTGTCGCTGCAGGAGCACAATTCGTTCGATCGCGGTGCCGACGTCGTTGAGCTGATATACAAGTTCCAGCCGAGCGAGCCCCCCAAGTAAATCACGATCCTGATCGACGGAAGCCAAGGCATTTTGCGTAGGGTAGTTGCGCGACAACAGCTTTTTGTCTGCCTTTTTCATTCGGATAAAAAGATCGCGGCCAACTAGCAAACCCGTGTAGTGCGGCACTGACTCGACCCTGATGCCATCCATCCCATCAAATATCCGCTTGGCATTCGCGCGCATTTGGTTCGAAACGACTTGGGCTCGGAACGCCTTGGTTTGCATCTGGGACGCGTAAGGCCCCTCGAGCCAATCTTTGAAAGAAGACTGCACGACTTCGACAAAGCGGTCTGCGAACGGACGAATGGCAAGTTCTGCGGCATTGTGGGCAATGATCGGCATGGAACACCTGTTGAGGTTGCAATGACACGATGATACTGAGCAACCACAAAAAACACAACAAAATATTCCTGAAATTATTTCTACTTAACAAAGAGCGGCAGCACCGTATCCGTGAGCAGATCCGCGAAGAGGCAAAGGCGCGCCGGCAGATCGAACGCGCGCTGAAGGACGCCGCCGAGGAAGAGAATACCCTACAGAAGGCGATCGCTAAGGTGCAGGCCTAGGTAGCGAAGGCAAACGACGAACAGTGGGCAGTATTTCAAGCTCCGTTTCACGAACTATAGGCGGAGCTTAGTGAAGCAGAGTCTAGGAGCCAGCGCGCCGTTGACGACCCAGCAGACAAAGGGCGGCAACGTATCCGTGATCTCCAACATCGGCGGCTTTGGAGGGCACGGCACGACCCGGCGGCTCGAACCGCTTGAGTTCGGCGACGCCAGCGTGCCATTTGGCGTCAACGGGTACGCCATGGTTTGGTCGAACGACGCGCCGTGGTGTTAGAGTCTCAGCCGCACAACATATTCGTGCGCTGCCAAGTGAACAAGATCAATCCGATCGACGAATTCTTCTGAGTGCCGCTTGGCGAAATTCGCGAGTACCCGGAGCAGCAGGGTATCAACGCTATCTGGACGGTTGCTGCTACTGAGCCTGAGTACCGAGAGATTCTCGAGTTGGAGCGTCAGCTTGCTGAGCCGATAGCGGACGTCTTGGTCGCTATTTCTACTCAGGCCAGAAGAATAAGACCGGCTATTTTTGAAAGACGCTTTAGGTGCCTTTTTTTGCATCCATCCATGCTAACCACCCTATTCTATGCGCACGCGCATCGTGCAGTGCGTGATGCCACGGACCGTGTTGCTCGTGGTACCGGACTACTGCGCGGTGGAATACAGTCGAGTCGACTAAAGTTCGTATGTCGAAACGACCTCTTAAATTGGCTGGACGCATCTCGCCGAGTGCATCAAGCAGCAATTCCCAATCCGTAAAGCTATCGCAGGCGATAGTTACATTTCGTGGCAGCACAGCAAACCAAGCGGCTAGCCGCTCCATTAACTGGACTGAAGTGACCGCTGGTTGAGCTTGTCCCAGCTGCGGCAGCACTGCAGCTCGGACAAATGAATTGCACCGTTCTAGTGGGTAATCTGCTCGCTCCAGATAAAGCTCATATTTTCCATCCTCACTCACCATACCAATGCTTATAAGCTCACATTCGAGAAAGTCAGTGAACTCTGTATCCAGGAAGACCAGCATGTACTAATCCACAAGCGTAGTTTTATAATACTATCCGAGCCTTTAAGATCTAGGTTTGGCAGTTCCTCTAAACCTAAGCTGACAACCCAGGTTCGTCATTGACATTATCTTTGATCTCAATAGTTAGGTCTGGGTTGAAATTCTGATTCTCTGGCTGACCATCACGCATTATGTAGCCGAGAGGGTTTGCTACTACTCGACATCTGCTTAATTGATAGTCAAAGCTACTGTGTGTGCGCCCATGAATCCAGATGTCAGCTTTGACCACTAATTCATCAAGCCTCGAAGAAAATGCCGCCGAGACAGGATTCGCGCCGTATTCTGGTGCGACGGAAGACATCGATGGCGCCATGTGGGTAATAACCACAGTACGGCCGGCAAATGATTCGTTGAGCTTCCCTTCGAGCCAACGCTTTTGTTCAGCGTGCAACCTTGCTGTGTCGTGTGGGCGCAGTTTCCTGTACCCCGCCGTTCCCAGTCGAATCCGTTGATAGTCGTTCATCACCGCACCTACGTCCGCCATATCACCCAACTTGCGATCTACTCCGAAAAGTGCAAAGTCGGTCCATAGCGTTGTGCCCAGAAAGCGGAGTCCCGGCAATACATATTCTCCGCGATCGAGGTAGTGGACGTTCGGATAAATCTCGCATTCCTGGTAGAGTGCAGCCCCGACCTTTTCAAGAGTTCCCCGTAAAACTCGTGGTTACCAGCGATGTAGAGCACGGGCACCCCTGGAAAGGTTTTTGCAGCCCATGCTGGGGCTCGAGCCTTTGTATGAATGTCACCGGCCAAAATAATAACGTCTGGTCTACTAATGGATATGTCGATGTGAGGTGCAAGTTCACGCCATACTTCTAGATGAAGGTCGGATAGGATCAGTAACCGCATGCTGGAATCCCAAAATATAGTGCTAATAAGATAACCTCGGTCTACATACTGAGTTGCGAAACTAGCAAGAAGATAGCTTGGCGCCAGACGTTGACCCGTCGCTTTCGTTGCCGTTTAGTCATTCGGACCCTCTGCCTTTATTCAGCTTTATTAGAGTTCAAATAAAACCGAATAATTCCTTTTTCCCAACTTATTCAGTATGAGAATACCTTGCTCAGCCAACGTTTTCTATGCTAGCGGCCTGGCTGTAGCTTAGACAACTCGACCGAGCTGACTACAACAACTCATCAAAGCCGAAGCCGAGTCAGCTAAAAGCTAGCGAAATTCGGTGGCCGTGCGCCGTAATCAGTTCGGTTAGAGTCGGGATTCATTGACAACGCACCAAGACCAAGAGCTGTGCACGCGTTAGCCCAGTCGATCTGATCCTTCTCAGTTACCATGCCCCAATATATGTCGTCGGGACCGAGGCCACAGTCACACCAGCCCTCGCGCTTGATGAGGTCCGCTAAAGCCCAAGCAGGTGCCAAATGTGGCAGGGCTATACCCTCTCCCGACTGAACTCCATCTACGATTTCGCTGTACCATTCTTGCGGTTGCACAAGGATTTCAAAATGTTCGGCTAGCTGAATGCGGTGAGTTTCGCTAACAGCGACGGTAGGCACATATGGGATCTGGGTAGTCCAGCCGGCGCGACGAAGTATCTCAATGCCGATCACTAGTGCCGTAGGCGCCACCATACGAAAACCGAGTTCCCAGTTCGGATATTGGTGAGTAGCGATATTTGCATAAATTCCGCATAGCCCGGCCATCTCTTTCACTTTTCCATGACTTTTCCAACGGAAAAGCCGCTGCAGGCACTCCCGCGGCTTCCATCCGAATCTGATCGTCAAATCCGCAATATGGAAAACGGGTGGCAAAACGTCCAGGCCATCGAACGTCGGAATAACCATCTTATTGGGAGCGTTTCCTTCTAAATTTCCTGCTCCAGCATTTATTGGCATCGTAATATATTAGGAAAAATTTCTATTACCATTTTTCTCGATGGGCACGAATTTTTGAAAAATTCAAGCAATTATTTTATAGATTGCTATGAACGTTCTAATTCTGCATATCCAAAGCAGAGTTAGTCCGTCGACATTGTGGCTGAAGCTACGCAGAAAACACGCTCCAAACCTTTGTACTCATCGTCCGAAGAAGCGTTCTCAGAGGGTAAAAATCCCAGTCCGCCGACGGTCTCGCCGCCAATGGTCACGTAGATCGGAAAGTCGTCCTCTTCGTACTTTCCCACGAAAATTTCTCGGATTGAGGCCACGCTCCACTTATGCGCCAGCTCGTCCACAGCAGGAACTAGCATAAAAACATCGAGTAACTTACGCTTCTTATCCTTTTTTGTTGCCTTGCAGAAACCCAAGACATCCTCGTGCCGCCAAAAGATAGTCGTCTGGGAAAGCCACATTCTTCCCTGCCTGATAGCGTAATTTACAAATACGTATGGCGTTCCTAGATGAAGCGTCACAGCACGCCACGTAGTTACGCCAACTCCGCTTGAAAATGGAAACGTTGGGAGTGCATGCTCCTGTTGTGTTGTTAACACCTTGACCCCTCGATCTGACAATGAACACTATAGATTGTAGCCCTAAAGTGTTCGCCGTGCGTACATCGTGCCTTTTGCACGGGGTACTTTATGGGTTTACTGGAACGATTCGGCGCAGGGCTTCAGAGGGCAAGGAAGAACCGTGGGCTCACGCAGGAAGACTTCTCGGTGGTGTCGAGCCGCACCTACCTTAGTAGTCTGGAGCGGGGAATGAAATCGCCAACAATCTCAAAGCTTGAAGAGCTCGCGTCGGTGATAGGAATTCATCCATTGTCGCTCTTGATGCTAGCTTACATCACCGATACACCAGAGGGCCCCAAGGAACTCTGTGAACGAATCACAACTGAGATCCTCTCCATCAACAACCTGGTTGCAGGTAGCAAAACCAACTCCGAGTCGACAAGTGGGCAGTAGACCGCATACTGCAAGTGGACTTACATTCAGAAAACGCCTCATGGCAACACATGCTTTCCGCAAGTCCCGAGGGCTAGAATCGAAACAAATTCTGAACATTGTCGTGGCAGGGATGCTACAGCAGCAATAAAAAATTTTAGGGCTCTCTACCTCAAAGTGTAAAGATTACATAACGTCAAAATATGTAAAGTTTGAGGTTCCGGTTCTCCTATGAGAAACTACCGCCCGGGTCACGAGGGTATTCACATATGGAAGGACAGCTATGCGCTGCTGGACATCCTGATGACCTTGCGCGAGCGTGCTCCGATCCACTTCGACATCGTCGCCGTCAACCTCGACCAGAAACAGCCGAACTTCCCGGCCGACGTGCTGCCGGCCTATCTCGACAAGCTGGGCATCCCGTACCACATCGAGAACCAGGACACGTACAGCATCGTCAAGCGCCTGATCCCGGAAGGCAAGACGACGTGCTCGCTGTGCTCGCGCCTGCGACGCGGCATCCTGTACCGCGTGGCGGACGAACTGGGCTGCACGAAGATCGCCCTGGGCCACCACCGCGACGACATCCTCGAGACCTTCTTCCTGAACATGTTCTTCGGTGCGAAGATCAAGGGCATGCCGGCCAAGCTCGTCTCGGACGACGGCAAGCACGTCGTGATCCGCCCGCTGGCCTACGTGAAGGAAGCGGATACGGAACGCTATGCGGAAGTGAAGGAGTTCCCGATCATCCCGTGCGACCTGTGCGGCTCGCAGGAAAACCTGCAGAGAAAACAGATCAAGGCGATGTTGCGCGACTGGGAGAAGAAATATCCGGGCCGCGTGGAAAACATCTTCTCGTCGCTGTCGACCGTCGTGCCGTCGCACCTGATGGACCGCGAGATGTTCGGCTTCACGGACCTGAAGGCGGACGGCGTGGCGAATCCGGCCGGCGACATCGCGTTCGACGAGGAGCCGTGCTCGACGCCGGCGACGGGGACCATTCCGCTGCAGCCGCTGTAAGCCTTGCTGCTTCTGTCGCTTCGCGTGAATGTCGTTCCCGGCCGTCAGCCCGGCTGACCCGAACAACTTCTGATACCCAGCCACCTTCTCGCCATTGATGATGGCGGGATCGGTGGCGGCATACGTCATCGCCACCCCGACGCCGGGCGTGGCGAAGACGACGATGCCGCGCCCGTCCTCCACCCCGTCCAGCGGCTCCGCCACCACCAGCGTCTTCTCGACCGCCAGCCAGCGCATATTGGCGAATGGCCTTTGAACGTCTATGCCCAATGCATGGTTTGACATTGTCTGTGTAGTGTAGTTTCTTGATGAACTATTCATGAGATCGATTTCACTCTAACGATTGGCGGCCGAACACCCACTACGGGCCCGCAAAGCGATGTAATATTCCTACCTCTTTGTCACGCCCACCTGGATCCCTCATGCAAATCGGCCATCCTGCCGGTACCGCCCAGCCGGGCGGCGCCACTACCCACGCCAACACCCAGGTCGCGAGCCTGCGCGTTTTCGTGTTCGCCCTGTTCTTCACGTTCGGCGGCATCACGAGCCTGAACGACGTCATCATCCCGAAACTGAAAGACCTGTTCACGCTGTCGTACGCGCAGGCGATGCTCGTGCAGTCGGCCTTCTTTGCCGCCTATTTCATCGTGTCGCTGCCGGCCGCCGCCATCGTGCAGCGCATCGGCTACATGCGCACGGCCGTCGTCGGCCTGCTCACGATGACGGCCGGTTGCCTGCTGTTCATTCCCGCCTCCTCGTCCGGCATGTTCATCACCTTCCTGCTCGCGCTGTTCGTGTTGGCCGCCGGCATCACCATCGTGCAGGTCGTGGCCAATCCGCTCATCTCGATGCTGGGCGCCCCCGCCACCGCGTCCAGCCGCCTGACCTTCGCACAGGCCTTCAACTCGCTCGGCACGACCGTCTTTCCGTACGTCGGCGCCATCCTGATCCTCGGCTCGCTGGCCCACGTCGACCAGGCGATCCTGTCGGCCGACGCGCTCGCCGCCTACCGCGCGGCCGAGAGCCAGGTCGTCGTGCACACCTACCTCGCCCTGGCCGTCGCGCTGGCCGTCGTCGCCCTCCTTGTCTGGACGAACCGCAACAAGCTCGTCGAACATCCTCATCCCGCCGGCAGCATGTGGAGCGCCTTCGACCTGCTGAAACAGCCCCGCTTCGCGTTCGGCACCCTGTGCATCTTCCTGTACGTCGGCGCCGAAGTGGCCGTCGGCTCGCTGATCGTCAACTACCTGATGCAGCACGACGTGCTGGGCCTCGGCGCGGAAGCGGCAGGCAAGCACGTGCCGCTGTACTGGGGCGGCGCCATGGTCGGCCGTTTCCTCGGCGCCTACGTCCTGCGCATCTGCGCGCCGGGCAAGGTGCTGGCCGGCGCCGGCGCCACCGCCGCCCTGCTGCTGCTCGTCTCCGCCACCACGCAAGGCGCCACATCGGGCTGGGCGCTGCTCGCCATCGGCCTCGTCAACTCGATCATGTTCCCCACCATCTTCACGCTGGCGTCGGAAGGCCTGGGCGAGCGCGCGGCCGAAGGCTCGGGCCTGATCTGCGTGGCCATCGTCGGCGGAGCCATCGTGCCGTTGATCACGGGCTACGCCGCCGACGCCGCCGGCCTGCGCCTCGCGCTCGCCGTGCCCGCGCTGTGCTACCTGCTGATCCTCGTGTTCGGCTGGTACGCGCGCCGGCCGCTGCAGCACGGCTGAGCGTCAACCCGCGACATCCGTGCCCGCCGGGCTCACGCCGTCCGGCTGCCTGCGCGCCTGGCCGAGCTGGCGCAGCGCGCGGGCGTTGATGCGGTCGCGCTCGGCATCGCGCAGCCAGCCCCACTTGTCGAAGTAGCGCCACGCCGACACGCACCGCCACCAGAGCGCTGCCGACCGCCTGCGCCAGCCGCGCGCGCTTGTCTGGGTCGGGTCGCGCACAGGGTGACGCAACACCGTGACATGCGGCACGAACACGGTGCGCGCGATGCATGCGGTACGGCGCGCCAGGTCGACGGTGTCGAACCGCTGCAGGAAGCGCTCGTCGAACATGCCGGCGCGCAGCACGGTCTCGACCCGCATCAGCAGGCAGCAGCCCGGCGGCACCGGCACCTCCATCACCCGGCTGTAGCCGCCCGCATGCAGCTGGTAGCGCGCCAGCCTGCCGCTGGACCGGCGCAGCAGCGGAAAGCAGCGCCCCAGCAGCAGTTCCAGCGGCCCCGGCAGCAGGCTGCACAGCGGCTGCAGGCGCCCGTCCACATCCTGCACCCGCGGCGCCAGCAGGCCCACGTCGGGATGCTGCTCCATGTAGGCGACCATCCGGGCCACCGCGTCGAGCGGCAAGCCGATGTCGGGTGCAAGCAGCAGGTGATAGACACTCCCCGCCGCCGCGGCCTCGCGCAGGATGCGGTTATGGGCGCGCGCCTGACGGGGCCAGTCCGGTTGCGGGCGGTAGTGCGCCCCGTAGCGTCCAGCCAGCGCGGCCAGCGCTGGCTGTTGCGCATCGTCGACCAGGTAGACCCGCAGGTGCGGACAGGCCGTCGTGAGGCTGAGCAGCAGATGCTCGATCCGGTCCGCTGTCGCCCCGCCGCAGACGAGGCAGCAGCTGGCCCGGACGGCCGCGGCGCCCATGCTCAGCCCCCGCCGCGCGCGCGCGTTCGCCGGGCGCGCGGTGCATGCGCGGCACGCCGGTTAGTTGCAAAACGGAATTCCTTGTCCATGGCGCCCTCCATCGAACGAAACACATGGGTTCAGAGTGGCGCCGTGCGCGACGGTTGCAGTGGAATCGACGGCGCTTGCGCAGGATCAGACTGCAAGCATCTGCCGCCGACAAATGGATATGAAAGAGGTCGAACGGTTACAGCGCCACGTCGGTGCGCAGTACCGGATACAGGTTGAAACGCTCATCCCAGGACGGGTGGCGGCGCGCAAAGAATTCCAGGCGCGCGTGGGCATTCTTCGCGAATGCCGGATCGGTCTCGACCTTGCGCCGGAATTCGGCGGCCAGGGCCGGATCGCGCGCCATCTGTTCGCGCGCCACGTCCTCGGCCACGTATTCCTCCATGTATTCCTTGCGCTCGAAGGCGTTGTTGAACTCGCCCCAGGCCAGCAGCGAATCCGGGGCCTGCGGCTCGAACAGGGCCATGACGAGGCGCGCCTTGGGCTGGGCGATCGGCACGAACAGCGCACCTTTGCCGAGGTTGCGCGGCTCGGGCTTCCAGCTGCCTTCGACCTTCAGGCGCTGGTGCGATTCGAACGACGTCGGAGAGAACGTGGCCTGGTCGGCACGGAAGGTTTGCACGGGCGCGGCATCGACCGCCTTGTCGATCTTGCGGAACACGATGCCGTGTTGCACGAGCTTCGTCGCGACCATCTGCGCCCACGCGGCCGGCACGACGTAGCCCGCGCCCGGTGCCCGCACCTGCAGGTCGGCCACGACCTCGTCGCGCAGCGGCACGTGCCAGACCTGCGGCTTCGTTTCGTCGTAGTGCGTCATCAGCATGCCGGACACGTCGGACATCGTGCGCGTGTAGGCATAGCCCTGGAAGTCGACCATCGTGGTCTTGTCGGTGGTGCGGTACGTCAGCGCCACGGGCTGGCCGGCGATGTGCGTGGCGCGCGCGTCGGCGGCGCGTGCCGCCTGCGTCCATGCCGCGCCGTGGGCGGCCACCTGCTGCAGCACCGAGACGATGGCATTGTGCGTGATGCGCACGCGGGTCGGATAGTCCTTCCACGAGTGCGTCTCGACGAGCATGGCCATCCGGTTGCGCAGCTGGAAATAACCGGTCGAGAAGCGCGGATCGGAGACGCCGTCGACGAAGCCGGAGGCCGGGTCGTCCGTCTCCTTGAACGACATGTAATAGGACTGCGGCATCGAGCCCTGCTTGCTGATGTCGGCGATGACGTTCGCGCGCAGTGCCCGGCCGATCTCGCGGAATTCCGGGTCGCCCGAGTACACGGGTTCGACCTGGATGGAGACGTCGTGCTGGAACATCGCGCCGTCCGTGACGTGCAGGTCGACATAGGTCAACGGGTCCCACGCGTTCACCAGCGCCAGCATGGCCTGCATCTCGGGCGCGTCGGCCTTCACGTAGTCGCGGTTCAGGTTGGTGTTCTGCGCGGTGGTGCGCCAGCCCATCTCGACGGGGCCGCGCTGGTTCGGGCGGTTCCATTTCGCGAAGCGTTCATGGCCGTCGACGTTGAACACGGGGACGAACAGCAGCACCTGCCTGTCCAGCACGCCCGCCGCGACTTTGCCGTCGAGGATTTCACGCAGGGCGAGGAAGCCCGCGTCCTTGCCGTCGATCTCGCCCGCGTGGATGCCGCCCTGGATCAGCGTGACCGGCAGGTTCGCCTTGCGCGCCGCCTCGGGCGTGAACACGCCGCGTGCGTTGACGGCCAGCGCCAGCATCGGCCGGCCTTCCGGCGTCGTGCCGAACTGGAAGCATTTCACCTGCTTCGGATACGCCTGCTGGAAGGCGCCGCACAGCTTGACGACCTCGTCGTAGCGGCCCGTGGCCTGGAAGCCGGAGCGCTCCGAGACGGTGACGAGGTCGGGGGCGGCGTGCGCCAGGGGCGCAGCCAGCAGGGCCAGCAAGAACGCAATGCGGATCATCGATACACTCCGGCAGGATTGAAAAAGATTCAAGCCGGAAATTATAGATCGGTGATCCGGTCAGCGTGTGCGCGGCGGATAAATCGCGATCTCCTTCATCTGCGACCGCGCGATGTGCATCGGCACGCGATGCGCCCGCGCCGTCGATGCCGCCGGGCAGGCATTGGTGGCGCGGTACGCGAGCGCGGCGGCCAGCATGCCCTCGGCGGGATCGCCCAGCGCATGCGCCATGTCGTCGGACACGGCGCAGGTCGGCGCGAAGCCGTCGGCGAAATCGCCGAAGCCCTTCGCGTTCACGCCCTGGAACTGGATCGTGAAATACGTCGTGCCGCAGTTGTCCGCCGGCAGGAAGCCGTAGGGCTTGCCGCAGGTCGTCGCGCCGATGATATCGACCTGGACGTCCACCCCGCGCAGGCCGTTGATGACGGCTTCGCTGGCCGAGCACGTGTCGGACGTCGTCAGCACGGTCACGCGCTTCAGGCCCAGGTAGGGCAACGCCAGATTGCGCGGCGCGGAAAAGCCGTAGGCCGTGTTGCGGAACGGGATCGGGGCATCGGGCGCCGTCTTGTCGTTGTACAGCGCGCGCTCGAACGTCTTTCCGGCCGCGGCCGGTCCCGCGATCATGTACGCCAGTTCGCTGGCGACGTACAGCAGGCCGCCGCCGTTGTAGCGCATGTCGAGCACGAGGTCCGCCGCGCCCTGGTTCTTCAGGCTCGTGAACGCATTCACGAGCTGCAGTTCGGAGACGGCATTGTGGTCCTCGAAGCTCAGGTAGCCCACCTTGCCGGTCGGCGCGTCGATCACTTTCACATTTTTCACGGGCGTCGTCGTGACGACGGCGGACGTCAGCGCGATGTCCATCGTGGTGTCGCCGCGGCGGAGCGTGAGCGTGTGGCGCTCGCCCGCGGTGTCCGGCGACAGGCCGTCGTTCAGCAGCGCGATCTGCGCCTCGTCGGCGGTGTTGATGAAGTCGATGCCGTCGACGGCGGTCAGCAGGTCACCGCGCTGGATGCCGGCCGCCGCCGCGGGCGACCCCGGCTCGACGATCGCCGCGATCCAGGTGCGCGGCGCCGTCGTGGAGTTGACGGACCACGTCAGGCCATAGCCCGTATCCTGGCTCGCATTGGTCAGCGCGTCCCATTCCGCCGTCGTGTAGGTGAAATGGAAACGGTCCTTTTCCTTCCCCGACGCGGTCAGCGCGGGCGTCTTGAGCGCATCGAAATAGTCGAGCGTGTTGGTGTAGTCGGCCATGCGGACCGTCGACGGGATCTCGTTGTACCAGAGATAAGTCGCGTCGGTCCAGCCGCGCAGGAATTTCATCTCGTCCTGCAGCGTGCCCTGGCGGTCCGGGAACGCATGGCCCTCGGCGTCGACGCCCATGCGCGGCGTGGCGCACAGGTTTTGGTAACTGATGTAGTCGGACGGGATCGGGTCCGGGGTCACGGCCGGTGGCGTGGGCGTCGTGGTCGGTGGCGTGGGCGTCCCGGTGCCGGGATTGCCGGCGACGGGCGTCGAGGCGCCGAGGCCTGGACTCCCCCCGCCGCCGCCACAGCCGGACAGCGTGACGAGCGTCGCGAAAGCGCAGGCGAACAGTCGGGAAAAACGGGTCGGCGAAGCAGAGGTAGAAAGCGATTTCATGCGTCCGATTATAGACCCGGCCGCTTCGCGCAAATACATCCAACTGTAACAACGCCGCCTGCCGAATCCGGCAGGCGGCGTCGTGTCAAAAGATCGGCATCAGGCGGCGCGGGTGACGGTGCCGCCCGCGTGGAAGGCGGACACCAGTTCCGCTTCCTTGCGCTTGGCTACCTTGAGGTTGCGCTCCTTGACGTGGCCGAAGCCGCGGATATCTTCCGGGATGCTCGCGATGGCCACGGCCTGCGCCAGATTCTCGGCCGTCAGCCTGGGCAGCAAGCCCTCGATGGTGGCGCGGTATTCGCCGATCAGTGCGCGCTCCATCCGGCGCTCGGCCGTGTGGCCGAACGGATCGAACGCCGTGCCGCGCAAGCCCTTCAGCTTCGCCAGCACGCCGAAGGCCTTCATCATCCACGGACCGAATTCCTGTTTGACCAGGTGGCCTTCCTTGTCCTTCTTCGCGAACAGCGGCGGCGCCAGGTGGAACTTCAGTTTGACGTCGCCTTCGAACATGCCGTCGATCCTGGCCATGAACGCCGGATCCGTGTACAGGCGCGCGACTTCGTACTCGTCCTTGTAGGCCATCAGCTTGTGCAGGTAGCGCGCGACGGCTTCCGTCAGGCGCGTGCCCTTGCCCAGCTTGTCCTCGGCGGCGCGGACGCGGTCGACGAAGGCCTTGTACTGCGCCGCATAGCCGGCGTCCTGGTACGCGGTCAAGAGTTCGACGCGGCGCTTGACCAGGTCGTCGAGCGTCTGCGCGCGCTTGAACTCGATCACCTTCGCGGGCGTGACGAGCTTCTGCACGGACGGCAGGTCATGCGCCGCCGTGCGGCCCCAGTTGAAGGCGGCCTTGTTGAAGGCGACCGATACGCCGTTCAACTCGATCGCCTTCATGAGCGACGCTTCCTGCAGCGGCACGTGGCCTTTCTGGAACGCGTAGCCCAGCATGAACATGTTGGTGGCGATGGCGTCGCCCATCAAGGTCGTCGCGATGTGGCCCGCGTCGATGAAGTCGACATTGCCTTCGCCGCAAGCCTGCACGATGGCGCCGCGCGAACCTTCGGCCGGGAATTGCCAGTCCGGGTTGCGGATGAACGCGGCGGTCGTCGCGCCGGTGCCGTTGACGGCGGCCCACGTGCGGCCTTCGCCCATGCGCGACAGCGCGTCGCGGCTGGCCGTCACGATCTGGTCGCAGCCGATCACCAGGTCTGCGTTACCCGTGCCGACACGCGTCGAGTACAAATCGCCCTGGCGGTCCGCGAGGCGCACGTGCGACATGACCGGACCGCCCTTCTGCGCGAGGCCGCTCATGTCCAGCACGAGGGCACCCTTGCCCTCCACGTGGGCGGCCACCGCGAGGATCTGGCCGACCGTCACGACACCCGTGCCGCCGACGCCGGTGACGAGGATGCCGAACGGGTTCGTCGTCGCCGGGAGCTTCGGCATCGGCAGCGACGGCGGCGCCGCTTCGGCGGCCGTCTTCTTCGGCTTTTTGAGTCCGCCGCCTTCGACCGTGACGAAGCTCGGGCAGAACCCGGTCACGCACGAAAAATCCTTGTTGCACGAGGACTGGTTGATCTGGCGCTTGCGGCCCAGTTCCGTCTCCAGCGGTTCGACGGACAGGCAGTTCGACTGCTTCGAGCAGTCGCCGCAGCCTTCACACACGGCTTCGTTGATCACCGCGCGCTTGGCCGGATCCGGGTACGCGCCCTTCTTCCGGCGGCGGCGCTTTTCCGACGCGCAGGTCTGGTCGTAGATCATGGCCGACACGCCCGGCATCTCGCGCAGTTCGCGCTGCACGTCCATCAGTTCCGCACGGTGACGCACGGTGACGCCTTCGGCCCACGGATAATCGTCCGGATACTTCTCCGGTTCGTCCGTGACCACGATGATCGGCTTCACGCCTTCGGCCGCGAGCTGGCGGCTGATCTTGGCCGGATCGAGCGGGCCGTCGACGACCTGGCCGCCCGTCATCGCGACGGCGTCGTTGTACAGGATTTTATAAGTGATGTTGACCTTGGCCGCGACCGAGGCGCGGATCGCCAGCACGCCCGAGTGGTAATAGGTGCCGTCGCCGAGGTTCGCGAACACGTGCTTCTCGCCCGTGAACGGCGCCTGGCCGATCCACGTGACGCCTTCGCCGCCCATATGCGTGAACGTGGACGTCTCGCGGTCCATCCACAGCACCATGTAGTGGCAGCCGATGCCGGCCATCGCGCGCGAACCTTCCGGCACCTTGGTCGAGCTGTTGTGCGGGCAGCCGGAGCAGAAGTACGGGATGCGGTCGGTTTCCGGATTCGCCTTCGGGATGTTTTTGAGGATCAGTTCCTTCGCTTCGAGGAAGGCGATGCGCTCTTTCACGCGCTCCGCGACCGGATGACCGGCGCAGTAGTGCGAGATGCGCGACGCGATCGCGCGCGCGACCTGGGCCGGGTTCAGCTCGTAGTTCGCCGACAGCAGCCAGTCGCCCTGGCCGGAGCGGTTCTTGACGCTCCATTCGCCGGCGTCGTCGAACTTGCCGACGACGCGCGGACGCTCGCCGTCCGGCAGGCTGTACAGCTCTTCCTTCAGCGCATATTCCAGCACCTGCCGCTTTTCCTCGACGACGAGGATCTCGTCCAGGCCGCGCGCGAATTCGTGCACGCCGACCGAGTCCAGCGGCCACGTCATGCCGACCTTGTACACGCGCAGGCCGATGTCGCGCGCGGCCTGCTCGTCGATGCCGAGATCCGCCAGCGCCTGGCGCGTGTCGAGGTAGGACTTGCCCGCGGTGATGATGCCGATCTTGGGCTGGGGGCTGTCCCAGATGATCTGGTTGAGTTTATTGGCGCGCGCATAGGCCAGCGCGGCATACCACTTGTAGTGGTTCATGCGCACTTCCTGGTCCAGCACGGCGTCCGGCCAGCGGATGTTCAGGCCGCCCGGCGGCATCTCGAAATCCGCCGGCAGGATGGTCTGGACGCGGTCCGGATCGAGGTCGACGACCGCACCCGATTCGATGATGTCGGTCACGCATTTCATCGACACCCACAGGCCGCTGTAGCGGCTCATCGCCCACGCGTGCAGGCCGTAGTCGATGTATTCCTGCACGGACGACGGATACAGCACGGGAATGCCGCAGTGGTGCAGGATGTGGTCGGACTGGTGCGCCGTCGACGATGATTTCGCCGCGTGGTCGTCGCCCGCCAGCACGAGCACGCCACCGTTCTGCGCGGAGCCCGCGTTGTTGCCGTGTTTGAACACGTCGCCGCAACGGTCCACGCCCGGGCCCTTGCCGTACCACATGGCGAACACGCCGTCGTACTTCGCATCCTTGAACAGATTGGTCTGCTGCGTGCCCCAGACGGCGGTGGCCGCGAGGTCTTCGTTCATGCCGGGATGGAAGTGGACGTGGTGCGATTCCAGGTGTTTCTTCGCCTTCCACGCGGTCTGGTCGACCTGGGTGACGGGCGAACCCCGGTAGCCGGTGATGTAGCCCGCCGTGTTCAGGCCGGCCTTCAGGTCGCGTTCGCGCTGCAGCATCGGCAGGCGGATCAGCGCCTGGGTGCCGGTCATGAAGGCGCGGCCGCGCTCGAGCGTCCATTTGTCGTCGAGCGTGATCTCGTGCGGGGGTAGCGGTTCCAGCTGGCTGCGGTCCAGGGGGGCGTTCATGCGTGTCTCCGATTATGTTTGTCGTGTTTCGGTTCGGGCCAGTATAGACCCGTGTCACAAGCATTAAATTTCAATGAATTCCCCCCATCCGGCGATTTGCGCAATAAAATTGCGACACGTGCCCGTCCTGTGGAGAATTCATGTCAAAAATCGAGCTGGATAAAACCGATCGCAAAATCCTGGCCATCCTCCAGTCGGATGGCCGCCTGTCGAACCAGGACGTGGCCGAGCGCGTCAGCCTGTCGCCGTCGCCCTGTCTGCGCCGCATCAAGCGGCTGGAAGAGGCCGGTGTCATCCGGCAATATGTCGCCCTGCTCGATCCCGACAAGCTGGGCCTGGGCCTGCTGGCCTATGTGAATGTCCGCCTGGAAAAACACAGCGAAGGTGCGGCGAACGCGCGCGTGCCGGCGACGTCGCCGCGCTTCGAATTCGCCCAGGCCGTCTCGACCTGGCCGGAAGTGGTGGCCTGCTATGCGATGACGGGGGAGATGGATTTCCTGCTGCGCGTGCACGTGGAAGACATGGACCACTTCTCGCGCTTCATGATGAGCACCTTGCTGCGCCACCCGGCCGTGCTGGACGTCAAGTCGAGCTTCGCCCTGCAGCGCATCAAGGAAACGACAGCGCTGCCCATCGTTTGACGGTGTTTAGTAATAAGCACGAAACTCGTAGGCCGATGCGCGCGTACGTTTGACCCGGCGCGGCGGTCTCGCTAATCTCGACCTGGTCTCGGCCCGGCCGTCGCTTCAGGGGCGGCCGGTTCGTCTCCAGCCGGTGTGGTCCGGCTCTCTTTCCGATGCACCGGGCGCGCCCGGTCCGTCGGATTTTTTTGGCTGTGTTCGCGGTAATTCGGTAACCCGCTCGCCTAGCCGAGCTGGACCGCAGCGAACAGCAGATGAGCCGGCTTCGTGAGCCGACGATCGTCCAGCACGCGCTGCCAGCCCGAGTAATGGATCAGGTAGCGGCTCGCCACGCCGCGAAACCGCACCAGCCAGCTTTTGAACCGGCTGTGCCAGCTGTTCACGTTTTGAATGTGAATCGCGCCGCGCGCCCGGACGCCCGCTTCCACGTTCACCGCTTCATGCGTGATGCCGGCCTGCTCCGCGNCGCTGCCAGCCCGAGTAATGGATCAGGTAGCGGCTCGCCACGCCGCGAAACCGCACCAGCCAGCTTTTGAACCGGCTGTGCCAGCTGTTCACGTTCTGCACATGGATCGCACCGCGCGCACGAACGCCCGCTTCCACGTTCACTGCTTCATGCGTGATGCCGGCCTGCTCCGCGAAATGCTGATAGACGATGGCGCCGTCGGTGATCAAGAGGGCGTCGCCCGGCAGCACGGGTTTGAGGCACTCATGCAATTGCCCCACCGTCACCTGGCCGCGCCCCGTATGAAAGTCGAGCGTCCGGCCACTGCGGTCGCGCGCGACCAGCAGGCAATCGTGTTCCCGGTTGATACCGCGCCGCCTGGCGACGCCGCCACGTTTTCGGGGTGGCCGCGTCAGGTTGCGCGCCCCCTTCTGCGATTCGAGCCGATACGTCTCGTCGGCTTCGACGATGGCCGACAACGTCGCCGGCCGGTCGCGCATGGCGCCGGGCACGAACCGGTGGCGCCATCGGAAGCTGGTCGTGCGATGCACGCCGACGACTCGCGCGGCATCACGAACCGTGCGCGATTCGAGCACGCATTGCAAGTACGGCAGCCAGAGCTCCTTCTTGCGCAGCCGCGCCAGCGGCGTACCGGTCAATGCGTTGTGGCTGTGCCCGCAGCCGAGACAGCGGAAGCGCTGCAATCCGCTCGCATGGCCGCAGCGGTGCTTGCGGGCGCAGCGGCAGTGCGGACACGGCCGGCCCGCCGCCGCCTGCTCGATCAGGGCAATGCACTCGGCCGGATCCACGATGCCGGCGATCCATTCCCGTAGCCGAGACAGGTCGTCTGGCGACAACTGCACCGCCAACATGGCGAACAATTCGTCGAACGTCAGGCCGCGCATCGTCACTCCTCATGAGTTAACTCGACGATGCGTATGACCTCTGCAACGAATTTCAGTTCACATAAATAGCGCGAACACAGCCATTTTTTTGACCTACCAGCCGGTGATGCGACGCAGCTGCGGCAGCAGTTCGGCCGCCATGGCCGCATGCTGGGCCGTCGTCGGATGGCCGTTGACGGCGTCACCGGGTTGGTACGCCACCGGTGCGAGCAGGTGCACGCGTCGATCGCCCACGCGGCCCAGCGCTTCCTTCAGATAGCCGATCAGCGCCGCCTTCTTGTCGCCATTCAGCAGCACGCCTTCCGTCAGCGCGACCTGCGCGTGCGGATGGTCGCGCAGCACGCGGCGCAACAAGGCCGTGTACGTATCGACATACGCGACGCGCTCCGGAATGCCGGGATTGAAGTCATTGGTACCGATCGCGATGACGATCAGGTCCGCATCGTACGCAGCCTGGTTCCATTGAACAGGATGCGCCGCATCCGCGATCGCGAGATCGTAGAACGCGGGCAGCTGGAACTCGTCGGTCCGGTCGTTCCAGCTGCGCACGAGACCCCGGCCGCCATAGCAGACCAGTTGCACCTGCGCGTCGAGCGCACGCGCAGCCAGCATGCCGTACGACTGGCGTGGATTCCACCAATCGGGTGTGTCCTTGTCGCCGGCGCCCCGCTCCATGTCGGCACCGCACGTGACGGAATCGCCCAGCACGAGCACGCGCCGCCTGGGCAGCGTGGGGGCAGCGAGGAACCGGCCATCGGCCGAAAAGCGCGCGATGGATGCCACGCCCAGCCACGTTTCGCTGCGGTGCACGAGTTCGACGCGATGGGGGCCCGGCGCCGCACCCTTGAAGACGTCGTAGGATTTCACCTGCGGCGCCAGATGCAACGTGCCCGCGGGCTTGCCGTCCACGATGACGTCGACGAGGCTGTTGGCGCTGCCCGCCGCATCGACGGCGAGCCGTGTGCCATCGACGGCCAGGGACAACGTCACGCCGGGATAGCCGAAGCGCACCGTGCCGTCGGAGTCCGCCACCGTGCGGCCCATGCGCGCGACGTGCGCATCGGCAGCGACGATCGTCTGGTCGGCGGCCGCCGAAGCCGCGCACAAGACCAGTAGCGCGGACAGCAGCGGCCGACGCATCACGCCCCCTTCTTCAGGCGCAGCAGCAGCACGCCGTGCGACGGCACGGTCGCGTCGAGACGCTTGCTCGTGTCGCCCATCTTGCCGGTCCACGCATCCGTCCACTGCCAGGTGGCCTTCTTGAAATCGACTTCGCGCTTGGACAGGTCGTCGGCGATGGCGTTCTGCTTCCAGTCATAGTGCAGCGGCAGCGCGGACTCGCCGCGGTTCAGCACCATGAACGCCCACTCGTCGTTCGCGAGCGGCTTGGCCCACAGTTCGACGGGACCCTGCTTCCAGAAGCGCAGCGCCGGCACGCCCAGCGGGTCCTGGTTGAGGGCGATGACTTCGCGCCGGCCGATGATCTTCTTGACCGAGTCCGGCATCGAACGCAGGTCGTTGCCGAGGATGAGCGGCGAATTCATCATGGCCCAGATCGAGAAGTGCGCGCGGTCCTCGTCTTCCGTCATGCCCATGCCGACTTCCAGCATGTCCATGTCGTTCCAGTGGCCCGGCCCCGCGTGCTTGCGCAGGCCCGCCTGCATGTCGAGGATGCGCATCACGCCCCAGGCGGACCACGAGCCGGCGCTCTTTTCGCAATCCCAGCACGGGTAGATGTCACCCGTCGTGCGCCACGAGTGGCCGACGTCGGCCGCCCATTCCCACGGCTTGTTGTCGCCCCATTCGCAGATGCTGAAGAGGATCGGGCGGTTGGCGGCGCGGATCGCGTCGCGCATCGTCGTGTAGGCGCCGACCGCGTTCAGGCCCTTGGTCTCGCACCAGTCGTATTTCAGGTAGTCGATGCCCCAGGCGGCATACGTCTTCGCATCCTGGTATTCGTGGCCGCGGCTGCCGGGACGGCCGCCGCAGGTCTTGTCGCCGGCGTCCGAGTAGATGCCCAGCTTGAGGCCGCGCGCATGCACGTAGTCGGACAGCGCCTTCATCCCGGACGGGAAGCGCTGCGGGTCCGCCTGGATGTCGCCGTGCGCGTCGCGCGCGCCGTGCCAGCAGTCGTCGATGTTGATGTACTGGTAGCCGGCATCCTTCAGGCCCAGCTTGACCATGGCATCGGCCGTCTCGCGGATCAGTTTTTCGTCGATGTCGCAGGCGAATTTATTCCAGCTGTTCCAGCCCATCTGCGGCGTGGCCGCGAGGCCGTCGAATTTCTGCGCCCAGGCCGCGGCCGGGGACGCCGCGATGGTGGCGGCAAGGATCAGGGAGGCACTACGTTTCACTATTTTGCTCCAATCGTCTTCAGGCGTTTATCGTGGTCCGCGATCAACTTGAGCGAGCTGGCATCGCTGTCGAACACGGAATAAAGGCCCTGCTCTTCCTGCGGCGGATCGCCGACGAAATCGTTACCCGGCTTCCACCAGTAATCCGCATTGGCCGCACGCCCCGCACCGCCCCACGCCCAGAAATTCCAGCCGGCGACCGGATCGCCCGCTGCCGCGCGCTTCTCCAGCGTCGTGAAGACTGCGTCGTAGAAGCGGTCGCGCACCTTGGTCGAGGCCTTGATGTCGAACGAGCCGCCATCGCGGTTCAGGCCGAATTCCTCCAGCACGATCGGCTTGCCGAGCTTCTTCGCATAGTCGACGTGCACGTTCAGGTAGTGGCTGGCCTTCTCCATCATGCCGTTCCACGTGGCGTCGGGCTTCTTCGGATCGAACCAGCCCCAGTTCGTCGGCCACAGGTGGTACGTCAGGTAGGCGATGTCCGGCGTGCGGTGCGCATCCAGGTACAGCTGCGCATCCTGGGCGGAGCCGGCCAGGCCCTCGCTGCCCGTGCTGACCATGTGGCGGCCATCGAGCGAGCGGATGTAATGGGCGGTCTCGGCGATCCACTTCACGTACGTCGCCTTTTCCTGCGGCGTCGCCTTGCTGTTGCCGGGGCGCGGCTCGTTCGCGAGCTGCCACGACAGGATCGTCGGATCGTCGCGGTACGGTTTCTTCGTCACCGTGTTGGTGCGCTGGACGATCTTCGCGATCACGTTGCGGTATTCGGCCTGGGCGCGGGCGTTCGTGTAGAACGTCGCGTTTTCGGCCATGTAGCGTTCGTAGTCCTTGCTCACGTTGGGATCGTGCGCGGGCGAGCCGGTGAACCAGTTCAGGTACTGGGTCATCCCGCCGGACCATTGCCAGAAATTATTCAGGTAGAGCACGGCCGTCATGTCACGCTTTGCCAGTTCGGCCATCATGAAGTCCAGGCCTTGCAGCAGCTGCTCGTCGTACTGCCCGGGCGCGCTCGTCGTGGCGGGGCTGACGGCACTCTTCATTGCCGTCTTCTCCGACACGGCCAGCACGCGCACATTGTTGATGCCGAGCGCCTTCATACGGTCCAGCTCCTTGACGAGGCGGGCCCGCTGGCCCACGCCCGTCGGTGCGCCAAGATAGCCGCCGTACCAGAAGTTCGCACCGGCGATCATGTAGCGCTGGCCGTTGCGTTCGAAATGGCTGTCCTTGACGGCCACGAAGCCGCTGTTGTCTGCATGGGCTGCACCTGCCATCAGCAGGGTGGCGGCCAAGGCGATGTTGCCGAACTTGCGTTGCATGGTCGTAGTCTCCTCGCGCTCCTTGGGGAACGTCGTAATGTGGGATCATGCGCCGCCCACCGGGCGGTGGGCGGCAGAGGGATGGTGCTTACTTGCGCTGGCGGCCGCGCACGTCCAGCGTGGACGCCGGCAGGTCGACCGTCACGCTGGTCGCGTTCTTGCCGGCCGCGTCTTCGGCCAGCACCAGCTTGTACTTGCCCTTGGCGATGCGCCAGGTCTTGCTCTTCTCGTCGAACAGGCCGAGGATGCGCGGCTCGACTACGACGTCGACTTCCTTCGATTCACCCGGCTGCAGCGCGACCTTGTCCCAGCCGGCCAGGCGCTTCGGCGCTTCCCACTTCGCGGCCAGCGGCGACACGTACACCTGCGGCACGTCCTTGCCGGCGACGTTGCCCGTGTTCGTGACCTTGAAGCGCACGTGCAGGCGGCCGTCCTTGACCTGGCTCGCGAGACCCGAGTACGAGAACGTCGTGTACGACAGACCGTGGCCGAACGGGAACAGCGGGGTCAGGCCCTTCTGGTCGAACCATTTATAGCCGATGGCCGCGCCTTCCTTGTAATCGACGGTGAAGCGCTGCTCCGGCTGTTTCGGATCGCCATCCAGCGTCGGACGCGGCAGCTGCTGCTCGGAGACCGGGAACGTGGCCGGCAGGTGGCCGGACGGGTTCACGGCGCCGAACAGCACGCGTGCGATCGCTTCGCCGCCGCTCGTGCCCGGGTACCACGCTTCCAGCACGGCGGGGATCTTCGCGACCCACGGCATGGCGACGGGACCGCCCGTCTCCAGCACGACGACGGTGCGCGGGTTGGCGCCGGCCACGTTGTCGATCAGGGTGTCCTGGTTGTCCGGCAGCGCCAGCGACGTCGCGTCGTTCGCTTCGCCGATCCACTGCGTCGCGAACACGAGCGCGACGTCCGCCTGCGCGGCCACGCGTGCGGCGCGGGCCGGATCGGTGCCGTCGTCGTACACGACCTTCGCGTTCGGCGCCAGCGCCTGGATGTGACGCAGCGGCGACGACGGGTAATACACGACCGGACCCGGCCAGACCTTCGGCTCCAGGCCCGGCACGGCATTGCCGCCGACCGGATACACCTGCGACGAACCGCCACCCGACAGCACGCCCACGTCGGCATGGCCGCCGATGACGGCGATGGTCTTCACGTCCTTCGACAGCGGCAGCACCTTGTTGTCGTTCTTCAGCAGGACGATGCCCTCTTCCGCCGTCGCGCGGCTGACGGCGCCGTCTTTCGCGAAGTCGATCTTGCCGTCCTGCGCGACCGGATTGTCGACGACGCCCTTGGCGAACATGGCGCGCACGATGCGCGTGGCCATGTCGTCCAGGCGCGCTTCCGACACGTAGCCGTTCTTCACGGCTTCGTCCAGCGCGCCGCCGAAGTAAGGCGACTTGTCGAATTCCTGGCCCGACTGGCGGTCCAGGCCATTGTTCGCGGCCTGCACGGTGCTGTGCGTCGCGCCCCAGTCGGACATCACGTAGCCCTTGAAGCCCCAGTCCTTCTTCAGCACTTCGTTCAGCAGGTAGTCGTTCTCGCACGCATAGGTGCCGAATACGCGGTTGTACGAGCACATGACGGAACCGGCGTCCGACTGCTCCAGCGCGAGCTGCATCGCGAGCAGGTCCGACATGCGGGCCGCGGCCTTGTCGATGCGGACGTCGTGCTCGTTACGGCCCGTTTCCTGGTCGTTCAGCGCATAGTGCTTGACGGTCGAGATGACGTGGTTCGACTCGATGCCCTTGACGGCATGGCCGACCATCGTGCCGGCCAGCAGCGGGTCTTCACCGGCGTATTCGAAGTTGCGGCCGTTGCGCGGATCGCGCATCAGGTTCACGCCGCCGGCCAGCATCACGTTGAAGCCGGACAGGCGCGCTTCCGAGCCGATCATCGCGCCGCCGGCATAGGCCATCTGCGTATCCCACGTCGATGCGGTGGCGAGGCCCGACGGCAGCGCCGTGCGCTCGCGCGGGGTCGGGGTGGCCTGGGTGGCGACGCCGAGGCCGGCGTCCGTTTCCAGCAGGTCCGGCAGGCCGAGACGCGGGTTACCCGGCACGAAGCCGGCCGAAAACGGGATCGCGCCTTTCGGCGGCGTGGTGCCCTTCGGGGCGAACGACGTGCCGAAATAGCCGAACACCCAACGCAGCTTTTCTTCGCGGGTCATGGCCTTGACGGCGAGTTCGGCGCGCTTGTCGGCGCTCAGGGAACGGTCCAGCCACGGCTTCTGGGCCGGCGCGGCGGGCGCGTCGGCGGCGGTGGCGAACAGGGGGAAGGCGGCAGCCAGGGCGGCAACGAGGGTCAGTTGGTTCAAACGCATGGGACGAGGCTCTCTTAGGATACGGATCGTTATAGGTATACGAAGCAACGCCGCCACGTGGGAACCACGCGGCGGCAACAGGGATCAGGCGGTCAGACGGCCTTGATGTCCACGTACATGCGGGCGTATTTCGCGCCGAAGTACAGGATGTAGGCGTAGCAGACGGCCGGGATCAGGAACGACGTCTGCAGGCCGATCATGTCCGCGGCCTGGGCCTGGATGACAGGCACCACGGCGCCGCCGGCGATGGCCATCACCAGCAGGCCGGAGCCCTGGCTGGTCTGCGGGCCCAGTTCGTGCACCGACATGCTGAAGATGGTCGGGAACATGATCGAGTTGAACAGGCCGACGGCCAGCACGGCCCACATCGCGAAGTGGCCATGGCCGAACGTGGTCGCCACCAGCAGCGCGATGCACACGGCGGCGTTGAACGCGAGGACCTTGCCCGGGCTGACGGTGCGCATCACGGCCGAACCGATGAAGCGGCCGACCATCGCGCCGCCCCAATAGTAGGCGACGTAGTTCGCGCCGACTTCCGGCGTGAAGCCGGCGATGGACGTGTCGCCCATGTAGTTGATCAGGAAGCTGCCGATGCTCACCTCGGCGCCGACGTACACGAAGATCGCCAGCACGCCCAGCATCAGGCGCTTCTGCTTGAGGATCGAGCCGGTGCGCACCGTGCCCGTGTCCTCGTCACGGATGACCGGCAGGCGGATCACGGCGAACAGGATGGCCAGGATCGCCAGCGTGGCGGCCAGGCCCAGGTATGGACCCTGCACGGCCTGCGCCTGCGCCAGTTTTTCGGCGGCGGTCATGTTGTTCGGATCGGCGACCGTCGAGATGTGCGACAGGATCAGGTAGCCGCCGACCGGGGGGCCGACGAAGGTGCCGAAGGAATTCAGGGCCTGGGTCAGGTTCAGGCGGCTCGACGCGGTGGCCGGCGGGCCCAGGACGGTGACGTACGGGTTGGCGGCCACCTGCAGGATGGTGATGCCGCCGGCCAGCACGAACAGGGCGAACAGGAACAGCGCGTACACGCTGGTGGCTGCCGGGTAGAACAGCGCGGCGCCGACGGCGCACACGGCCAGGCCGGCGACCGCGCCGGCTTTGTAACCGATGCGGCGGATCAGCGCGCCGGCCGGGATCGACAGCAGGAAGTAACCGCTGAAGAAGGCCAGGTTCACCATCATCGCCTGTACGTACGTCAGGTTGTAGACCGATTTCAGGTGCGGGATCAGGATGTCGTTCAGCGACGTCAGCAGGCCCCACATGAAAAACAGTGCGGTGACGACGGTGAGCGGAAAGGTGTAGCTGGGCTGGGCCCGGTTGGCAGGCTCGACGGCAGCCTGTGGTGCACGTTCCATGGATAAGTCTCCTTGAGATGTTACCGCTAACAGGACGGCAACTTTTATTGTGAAAAGATTCTGCAGAAGCAGGGTAATGGGGTCAAACGGGGTATGCGATTCGCCGCGAAGTTTAGTCAGGTGCCACTAAACACGGCCTCCCCTCTTATGAAATCGGTTTCTTACATGAGAATATACCGGGCAAACAGCTGTTTAGTAAAGCCGACTAAACTTCCCTGTAAATGCATCTTCGCGTTTGACCAAGGGAATTTTCATATGCAAGACTCCATTCAAATGAGCGACGCCCAAGGCGTGCGCAGCAACGATATCGGAGACAACGTGAATCCCGTCACCTCACGCCCCCAGGCGGGCGACAGCCCCGCACCGGTCACGATCCGCGACCTGGCCAAGTACGCCGGCGTCTCGGCCGGCACGATTTCGCGCGCCCTGAAAAACGAGCCCGGCCTCACGGAAAGCACGCGCCAGATGGTGTTGTCGGCAGCCCACGAACTGGGGTATGACTTCTGCAAGCTGCGCCGCAAGCGCATCCGCCGCCTCACGTTCCTGTTGCATCGACAACACAATACGGCCGCCAGCAGCCCGTTCTACTCGCCCGTGCTGCACGGCGCCGAGGAAGCCTGCCGCAAGCAGGGCATCGTGCTGTCGTTCATGGCGGTCGGCCCGGCCGACGGCGTCACGGAACAGCTGCGCATGCACGCGCCGGACGCCATCGTGTGCGCCGGCTTCTTCGAACCCGAACTGCTGAACGCCCTGCGCGCCAGCGGCAAGCCCCTCGTCCTCATCGACATGAAGCTGCGCGGCTACAGCTCGGTCAACCCGGACAACCACATGGGCGGCTACCTCGCCACCCGGCATCTGATTTCGCTGGGCCGCGAGCGCATCGCCATGATCTCCGGCTCGCTCGGCCACTACAGCATCCGCGAGCGCAACCGCGGCTACCGCCAGGCCCTGTACGAAGCCGGCATGCTGGCCGACCCGCGCCTGGAGACGTGCCTGCCGGACGGCGTCGACCTCGAGACGGGCGCCTACGAAGCGATGCAGGCCCTGCTCGACCAGCCCCACCCGCCCGACGCCGTGTTCTGCTACAACGACGCCGCCGCCCTCGTCGCGATGCGCGCCTGCCTGGCGGCCGGGAAGACGGTGCCGCACGACGTCTCGATCGTCGGCTTCGACGACATCCCCGGCGCCGTGCTGGGCCACCGTCCGCTGACGACGCTGCGCATCAACAAGAAGGAGCTGGGCGCGCTGGGCGTCGAGCTGCTGCTGCGCGGTCCGCAGGATCCGCCGCTGGAACAGGTGGCGCCCGTGGAACTCGTCGTGCGCGCCAGCACCGTGTGCGAAGACTTCCGCACCCGTAAGTAAGTCACTCTTTATCCACCTACACCCACCATGCTTCCCGATTTCCATTCCCGCTCGACGCTGCTGCAGCACATCCGCCACACCCGCCAGTTCTACGACCCGCGCTGCGTCGACCCGAGCGGCGGCTTCTATCACTTCTACAAGGACGACGGCGCGATCTACGACGCGCGCACGCGCCACCTGGTGAGCAGCACCCGCTTCGTGTTTAATTTTTCGATGGCGTGGCGCCAGTTCCAGGAGCCGGCCGACCGCGAACGTGTGCTGCACGGCCTGGGCTTCCTGCGCGACGCGCACCGCAACCCGGAGACGGGCGGCTATGCCTGGACGCTGGACTGGAACGACGGACAAAAGAAAGTCACGGACGACACGAACCACTGCTACGGCCTCGCCTTCGTGCTGCTGGCCTACGCCCACGCGATCATGGCCGGCGTCGACGAGGCGCGCGCCTGGCTGGACGAGACCTACGACCTGATGGAGCGCCGTTTCTGGGAACCGGCGCACGGCCTGTACGCGGACGAAGCGAACGGCGACTGGTCGACGCTGTACCCGTACCGCGGCCAGAACGCCAACATGCATGCGTGCGAAGCCATGCTGGCCGCGTTCGACGCGACGGGCGACACGAAATACCTGTGGCGCGCCGAGACGCTCGCGCACAACATCACCGTGCGCCAGGCGGCCCTGTACGGCAACCTGGTCTGGGAACACTACAACAGCGACTGGTCCGTCGACCCGGACTACAACCGCGACGACAAGACGAACATCTTCCGCCCGTGGGGCTACCAGCCGGGCCACCTGACGGAATGGGCCAAGCTCCTCCTGATCATGGAGCGCCACAAGGACCGGATGGCCGGCCCGTCCGGCTGGCTCGTGCCGCGCGCGAAAGAGCTGTTCGACGCGGCGCTGACCAAGGCGTGGGACGCGCAGCACGGCGGCATCCATTACGGCTTCGGCCCGGAAAACGAAATCTGCGACGCCGACAAGTACTTCTGGGTGCAGGCCGAGAGCCTCGCCGCCGCCGCGCTGCTGGGCGCACGCACGGGCGATAAAGCGTACTGGGACTGGTACGACCGCATCTGGGCCTACAGCTGGGAACATTTCGTCGATCATGAGCACGGCGCGTGGTACCGCATCCTCGGCCCGAAGAACGAGAAGCTCACGGACGAGAAGAGCCCGGCCGGCAAGGTGGACTACCACACGATGGGCGCCTGCTATGAAGTATTGACCGTTCTCGTGAAGGACTGACATGGCGGACTTTCCCGTATTCGTCGCGGCAGGGGAAGCCCTGACCGACATGATCGTTGATGATGCCGGCGCCACGCGCTGGCACAGCGTGACGGGCGGCTCGACGTGGAACGTGGCGCGCGCGATGGCCAAGCTGGGCGCGCCCAGCGCGTTCGCCGGCGCCGTCAGCCGCGACGTGTTCGGCGACCAGCTGTGGCGCGCCAGCCTCGACGCGGGCCTGGACGAGCGTTTCGTCCAGCGCCTGGACAAATCGCCGCTGCTCGCGATCGTGCACCGCCTCGACCCGCCCAGCTATTTCTTCGTCGGCGACGACAGCGCCGACCTGCACTTCGACGCCACCCAGCTGCCGCAAGGCTGGATCGGCGCCTGCCGCTGGGCGCACTTCGGCGGCATCAGCCTCGCGCGCCAGCCACTGGCCGGCAAGCTCGTCGCCCTCGCCGAAACGCTGAAGGCACGCGGCGTGCGCATCAGCTACGACCCGAATTTCCGCGCGCTGATGGACGAGAACTACGACCCGACACTCCGGCGCATGACGGCCCTGGCCGACGTCGTGAAGGTCTCGGAAGAGGATCTCGTCGGCCTGCTCCGGACGAGCGACGCCGACGCCGCCTTCGCGACGCTGCGCGGCTGGAACCCGGACGCCACCTATCTGTACACGAAGGGCGCGGCCGGCGCCTCGCTGCATACGCCCGCGGGATCGTGGGAGATGACGGCGCCGCGCATCACGCCCGTGGACACGGTCGGCGCGGGCGACGCCAGCATCGCCGCGCTCGCGTGGAGCATGCTGCACGCGCCCGAACGCGATGGCCTCGCGCACCTGCGCTTCGCCGTGGCGGCGGGCGCCGCGGCCTGCCTCGCGGCCGGTGCCACGCCGCCGTCGCTGGCTGCCATCGATACGCTGCTGGCCGGGATGCACGCCTGAATCACCAGCAGTTTTCGAAGGTGACACCTACCGTAAAACCGGACAGCGTCGTGCCAAAGATGCCGTTCGCGGCCAGCGGATCGTTCGTCCGCGCGGCCGCGCGCGCGGCCTCGTTCCAGCGCGCGTGCGTGACGAACAGGCGCAGTTCCGGACGGTCGAAATAGCCGGGCTTCGACATCAGCGCGACGGCGCCCGTGACCTTGGTCAGCCGGCGCACGTCGCCGTTCTGCGGCGCCACGCGGTCATGGCCGATATCCGCCAGCAGCTTTATCTTGTCGGACAGCGCGTACGACATGCGCCCGCCCGCCGATGCCCACGTCTTCGCTTTCGCCGCATCGTGCGCGGTATCCCGCTGCCACACGGCGACCAGTTCGCCGCCGAATCGACGCGTGACCTGCGCATACCAGCTGTCGATGATGCGCAGCCGGTGCACGTCGTCGCCGCTCGTGATGTCGCCCGTCGCGCCATTGTCGGTGCCGGCGCCCGTCCCCCACTGCACCGCGAGGCGGTTGTCGCCCGCGCCACCAAGGATCTTCTGCCGGTGCTGCACGGTGACCATCGAGCCGCCGTGGTGACCGGGCGTACCGTCGCTGCGGATCAGCGCGAGTCCGAATTCCAGCGTACCGCCCGGATTCACGGGCACGCCGCGCAACTGGAAATCGTGGCGGTTCGCCGTGTCGCCGACGCGCATGATCGGCATCGTCTGCTGGTCGTCGTGCAGGTAGGCGTAGCTGAACTTCATGGGCCCCAGCGGCACGTCCTCGATGCCGACGCCCATGCCGGACGGATTCCAGTACAGGAAGTCGTTGACGTTCGCGCCTTCGCGCTTGTAGTAGCGGCGCCCGATCCACAGCGCGGCGTCACCGAGTCCGCTCACGTGTTCGATGGCGAGGTACGCCTGCGGCAGGCCGATCTTCCAGCCGCCCTGCGGCCGCCTTGCATTGTTCGACGCGGCCGCGTTGCCCAGGTTGAGCATCGCGTACGCCTTCACGTCCTCACCGGCGTCGCCCTGCACGAGGTGCTGGCCCAGCAGCATTTCGCCGTAGACGCCGCACTCGTTGCCGAGCCGGTACTTGGCGCCCGCGCCGGCCAGGCCGAAGCAGGTCTGGCCGCCGCCTTCGGAATTCGCGGCCGCGTTGGCGCGCAGGTAGTTCTGGACGTCCGCGGCGGACGCGGGAAAGCAGAACGCGAGCGCGAGCGCGAGCGCGAGCAGCGCCGGCGCGATGGTTGGCATGCGCATGGTGTCTCCTTGTATGTTTTTTTGGGCAAAGCGGATCCCGTCCGGCCGCGGCGCAGATGCCGCGGCAGGTCGCTGGAACAGGATCGGAGGATTGCTTAGTCGAGCAGGGCTTCGACTTCTTGCGCCGTCGGCGCATACGGCCCGGCGTGCATGGCGGCCGTGGCGGCCACCGCCGCGATGCGCGCGAGCTGGCACGACGCGCGCATCTCCGGATGGAGCAGCAGGCCCGTAATCCAGCCGGCCATCGACGCATCGCCGCAGCCGACGGTGTCGACGACGTCCACGCGGCGCGCGGGCGCATCGAGCACCTCGTCGGCGCGGATCAGCGTCAGGCCATCGGCACCGCGCGTGTACAGGATCTCGGCATCCGGCGCCAGCGCGCGCAGCGCGGCCAGCGCGTCGCGCTGTTCGAGGCCCGGGAACAGGCCTTCCAGGTCTTCGTCGGACACCTTGATGTGGCTGGCGAGACCCGCGATCAGTTCGAACGTGGGCCGGTACGCCGCGTCGCGCATCGCGTTGCGGAAGTTCGGATCGAAGGCGATGCGCTTGCCGGCCTGGCGCGCCATCAGCGCCTGCTCCACGAGACGCCGCGCCAGCGGTCCGCGCGCCAGCGCGAGGCTGCCCACGTGGATGACGTCGGCCGCTTCCAGCCAGCCGTCCGGCAGCAGCGCGGGGCGGAAGTGCAGGTCCGCGCTGTTCTCGCCCAGGAAGACGTAACGGGGCGGATGGCGCGACGTCACCATCGCGATGAACGGCGGCGCGTCCACGCGCTGCAGGAAGCGTTCGTCCAGGCCGGCCGCGCGGCTTGCGTCCGCGATCTCGTCGCCGAAGGCATCCATGCTGACGGCGCCCGCATAACCCGTGTGCAGCCCGAGCCTTGCGCCGACGCGCGCGACGTTCCAGCACGAACCGCCGGGCAGCGAGCGCCACGTGCCGTCGTCCTGGCGGATCATGTCGGTGAGCGCTTCGCCGAAGACCACGTAGCGGGGGAGTCGTTGTGCTTGCATGTCAGTTCGCCTGTTGTTGATAACGCCATTTATCGAGCATCACGGCGAGCACGATGACCGTGCCCTTCGCCACGTACTGCCAGAACGACGACAGGCCGAGGATCGTGAGACCGTTGTTGAGGAGGCCGATGATCAGCGCGCCGATGACGGTGCCCCAGATCGTGCCCACGCCGCCCATCAGGCTCGTGCCGCCGAGGACCACCGCGGCGATCGCATCGAGCTCGTAGCCCGAGCCCCAGTTGCCGTTCGCGCCATACAGGCGGCTGGTCGACATGGCGCCCGCGGTGCCGGCGCACAGGCCGGAAAAGGCATAGACGAAGACGAGGACGAGGCCGACCTTGATGCCCGTGAGCCGCGCCGCCTGCGGATTGCCGCCGACCGCATACACGTGCATGCCGAGGACGGTCCGGCGCAGGATGAACCAGGCCACCAGCACCAGCGCGGCGGCGACCCACACGAGCCACGGCAGGCCGGCGAACGAGTCGTTGCCGATCCATTCGAAGGTCGGGATCTCGCGGTTCAGGATCGTGGTGCCGTCCGCGAGCAGGTAGGCCGTGCCGCGCAATGCCGTCATCGTGCCGAGCGTGACGACGAACGGGTTGATCTTGAATACGGCGACGAGCGTGCCGTTCAGCAGGCCCATGCCCAGGCCCGCGAGTAAAAAGATCGGCAGCGACAGCGCGGGCGCGTGGCCCGGCAGCGACGCGATCATGCCCAGCACCGCGGACACCGCCAGCACGGAGCCGACGGACAGGTCGATACCGCCCGTGAGGATCACGAACGTCATGCCCGTCGCCAGCACGAGATTGATGGAACTCTGGCGCAGCACGTTCATCGTGTTGGCCGTCGTCGCGAAATTCGACACGCCGTCTTCGGCGAAGTAGCCGGTCAGGAAGTAGAACACGATGTACAGCGCGACGAGCACGGGCAGCATGCCCATCGTCGCGAACATGCGCGAGAACGCCTGGCCAATGCCGCCGTGCGCGGACGCACGCGGCGCCGTGGGAAGGGATGATTTGAGGGTCTGCATGATGATGTCTCCTATGCGGCCTGGGCCTGGGTGGCCAGCGCCATGATGTTTTCCTGGGTGATGCGCTCGCCGAGCAGTTCCCCGGACAGCCAGCCTTCGCGCATGACGAGCACGCGGTCGCACACGCCGATGATTTCCGCCAGCTCGCTCGAGATGCACAGCACGGCCACGCCCGCATCCGCCAGCTCGTGGATGATCCGGTAGATCTCGTGCTTGGCGCCGATGTCGACGCCGCGCGTCGGCTCGTCGAGGATCAGCACGCGCGGCCCGATTTCCAGCCAGCGCGCGAGCAGCAGCTTTTGCTGGTTGCCGCCCGAGAGGCCGCCGATGATGCCGTCCGGCCCCGCGCCGCGCGCCGACAGCTTCGTGATCGCACCGCGCGTGACGTCCAGCAGTTCGCCGCGCCGGAGCACGCCGCAGCGCGCATGCTTGCCGAGCACGTTCATCGTCACGTTCGCCAGCAGCGACTGTTGCAGGAACAGGCCCTGCCCCTTGCGGTCTTCCGGCACGTAGGCGATGCCGAGGCGGATCGCATCGCCCGGCGTGCGGATCGTCACCGGCCGGCCATCGACTTCGATCGTGCCGCCGGACAGAGGGTCCGCGCCAAAGACCAGCCGCGCCAGTTCCGTGCGGCCCGCGCCGACGAGGCCCGCAAGGCCGACGATCTCGCCGGCGCGCACGTCCAGCGACACGGGATGCACCTTGGCGCCATGCACACCGGCGAGCTTCAGGCGCACGGGGCCCGGCACGCGCCGCTCCGTATGTTCGTAGAAGCCGCCGATCTCGCGGCCGACCATCATGCGCACGACCGTGTCCGGCGTCGCTTCGTCGCGCGGCAGCTCGCCGATCCACGTGCCGTCGCGCAGCACGGTGACGCGGTCGGCCAGCATGCGCACTTCCGCCATGCGATGGCTGATGTAGATGATCGCGATGCCCCGTTCGCGCAGCGCGCGCATCACGTCGAACAGGCGCTCGGTCTCGCGCTCGGACAGCGCGGCCGTCGGCTCGTCCATGATCAGCACGCGGCTGTCGTGCACGAGGGCGCGGGCGATTTCCACCTGCTGCTGGTCGGCGATCGACAGGCCGCTCGCGATGCGGTTCGGCGCGAACGTGGCGCCGAGGCTTTTCAATACCTCGGCCGCGCGCCGGTTCATCTGCGCCGTGTCGACGATGCCGAAGCGTCGGCGCGGCTCCGCGCCCATGAAGATGTTCTGCGCGACGGTGAGATTGGCCGCGACGGACAGCTCCTGGTAGATCAGGTTGATGCCGCACGCGCGCGCATCGGCGGGACACCCGATGCGGACTGGCTTCCCGGCCACGCGGATCTCGCCGGCATCCGGCTGGTACACGCCGGCGAGGATTTTCATGAGGGTGCTCTTGCCGGCACCGTTTTCTCCCATCAGCGCGTGGATTTCGCCGGGGCGGATGGTCAGCTGGACGCCGTCGAGCACCGTGACGGCGCCGAAGCGTTTGCGGATGCCGGATACTTCCAGCACCGGTTGTGGATCTCGTGTTGCCATTGTCTCCTCCGATGAGGTTTTTTTAGTGACTGGCCCAGCCCTTGTAGGCCAGCACGTTCTGCTTGGTGATCGCAGGGGTGGGAATCAGCACGACCGGGTTCGCGGGCCGCTTGCCGTTCATGATCCCGTAGCCGATGTCGACGGCCAGCGTGGCCATCTTGTAGGGGTCTTGCGCGGTGGTGACGGCGAAGATGCTGTTCTTCGCCCTGAGCGCCGCTTCCGCATCCGGCGCGCCGTCGACCGACGCGACCATCTGCACGTCCGGGCGGCCCGCCTGCTTGACCGCGAGTTCGGCACCGATCGCGGACGGGTCGTTGATGGCGAAGACGGCATCGATGCGGCGGTGCGCGATCAGGAGGTTCGTCATCACTTCCATGCCGCCATCGAGGCTGCCCTTCGCATCCTGGTTGTCGGACACGATCCGGATGCCGGTGCCGGCAAAGGCCTGCTTGCAGCCGGCCACGCGCGCGATCACGGCGGTGACGGGCGGGCCGTTGACGATGACGACGTTGCCCTTGCCGTGCAGGCGTTCGACGATGCGCTTGCAGGATTCCGTGCCGGCCATCGTGTTGTCGGACATGACCGTCGCATCCGCGTTGTCGGCGCCGACGTCGACGGCCACCACGACGATGCCGGCAGCGCGCGCCTTTTGCAGCACGGGCGCGATGCCTTTCGGATCGGACGCGTTGACGATGAGGATGTCGACCTTGTTGGCGATGAAGTTCTCGATCTGGCCGACCTGGGTGTTGAGGTCGTACTTGCTGGAGACGGTGGTGACCTTGACCTTGTCGCCGCCGACCTTTTTCGCGGCGTCGAGCGCGCCCTTGCCGATGGCGACGAAGTAGGGATTGGCGAGGTCGCTGACGGCCACGCCGACGGACTTCAGCGGGCGCGCGGCGTGCGCCACGCCGGCCAGGGAGAAGGCGAGTGCCGCGATGCACGCGAACACGGCGGATCTTTTCATGACGGTGTCTCCGAGCTGTTTTAAGTATGGGTTACTGCCTGACGGAGAAACTTTACACGTGTCGACTTTTTGTCGTCAACAGATTTTTTTACAAAATTTTTAATGGTTGAGTGACCACAACAACAGTGACCCACAGCGAGCGGATGGCGCCTGCGCGAGGGAAATCCGCGCTCTTATTGCACGCAAGTATTTTTGCTATGATGGTGACGCGCCTGTCGGCGGGCGCTTACTTTACACGAGTCAACAAACTGATGAAAACAGCGCAAAATCCCCGTAGCCCGGCCTCTCGTGGCCCGGCCTCTCGTGGCCCGGTGACCATGCACGACGTCGCCGCGCGGGCCGGCGTGTCGCGCGCCACGGTGTCGAAGTATTTCAACGACCGCGAGGGATTGAAAGCCGATACGCGGGCCCGCATCGAGCAGGCCTGCCGCGACCTCGAATACGTGCCCGACCCGCACGCCGTGAGCCTCGTGCGCGGGCGCTCGCGCATGGTCGGCGTGATCCTGCCGGTGGTGAACGAACCGTTCTTCGCCGAGGCGCTGCGCGCGATCGAGGCGAAGGCCAAGGCGCTGGGCATGGACGTGATCATCCAGTGCTCGTACAACGACCCGGCCGAGGAAGCGGCGGCGCTGATGACGATGCGGTCGATGAAGGTGGCGGGCGTGATCCTGACCGCGGTCGCGTCGACGGCGAACCTCGACCTGCTGCTGCGGCTGGAGCAGGAAATGCGCATCGTCTACATGGACAGCTACGTCCACGAAGACTGCAACTACGTCATGAACGACAACCGCCTAAGCATGGCGATGCTGACCCGCTACCTGCTGGGCCGCGGCCACCGTCCAGCCTACCTGGGCGCGCCGCCCGTCGCGCATCCGTCGCCGGAAGAACGGCTGGCCGGCTACCAGGACGCGATGACGGAAGCCGGCATGCAGCCGCACCTCGTGCCGGCCAGCACGCAGCCGTCGTGGGATTTCGAAGCGTACGCGTTCCGCCACGTGCTCGACTGGCTCGCGAGCGGCGCCTGGAAGCGCGCCGGCGTCACGGCGCTGGCCTGCGGCACCGACAGGCTCGCGATCGGCGCGATGTCCGCCTGCCGCCGCTTCGGGCTGGAGCCGGGCAAGGACCTCGCGATCGTCGGGCACGACGACCTGCCGATCTCCGCCTACCTGTATCCGCCGCTGACGACGTTCCGCCAGGACGTCGCCGCCATCGGCGTCGCGGCGATGGAATGCCTGCAGGCGCAGCTCGACGGCGCCGGCACGACGCCTTACCGTAAGCGGTTTACGGGGGGACTGGTGCCGCGCGAGTCGGCGTGAGCACGTTCAACGCTTGGGCCGGAACCATTTGACGGCGGCGCGCGCATTGGCCTTGACCGTGTAATCGATCTTGGCGAACTGCTCTTCCAGCGCCTCCGCGAGCACGCTGCCCGGGCTGGGCGGCGGCAGGTGCAGGTGGGCGTCCGCTTCTCCGTATTCGCGGCGGATCTCCATGCCGGCCTTCTTCGCGATGTGCATCATCGTGCGGTTCGACGACAGGCACTGCATGTACAACGTGTCGACGTCGGAATTGCGGCAGTGGATGGCGGCCCGTTCGAACAGCCGCGTGCCCACGCCCTGCCCCCGCGCCGATCTGGAAACGGAGACGCCGAACTCGGCCACTTTTTCCTTGTCCGTGTAATGGATGCTGTCCGGATGCGCCTCGCGCGACGTGAACGCGAGGTGGCCCACGCCCACCAGCTGGAACCGCCCGTTGACAACGCCGAACACGATGTCCTTCGAAAAATCGAGCTTCGCGACATACGCTTCGATCAGCTCGTCCGGCAACACGCTGCCGAAGCGCAGCAGGCGATCGTCGCGGTCGAGGGCCAGGAAGTGGCGCAGGATCCGCCGCCGGTCGCGCCTGGCCAATGCCTTGACCAGCACGGCCTGCCCCTTCTTCTTGATCAGGTGGTTCAGCCAGCGGCGGAGTGGATGGTCCTGCATGGGCGCCCTATTCTTGCGTCGATACAACAGAATTTGATCACTTATCGCTGCGAACGGGATACCAAGGATAAAGCGGCATATACTTGATTCTAAAGAGAAATCGAGAGTGTCGCATGCCATTGTTTCGCCAGGCCCTGCCCTGCCTGATCTTCTGGATGAGCGTGCTGCTCGCGTTTCCATCCACCGCAGCCAACGCAGATGCATCCGCAGCCTGGCAACCATTTTCTCACGTCTCGTTCCGGCATCACACCGAAGAAGCGCTGCGTTTCGGAACCTCTCTCGCCCAGGATCGCGACGGTTTCCTCTGGCTGGGTACGCAGACCGGCCTGGTTCGCTGGGACGGTTTCCGGGTGCGGCGCTATGTGGCCGATCGGGCGCGGGAAGGTAGCCTGCCGGACGGCTATATCCAGAGCGTGCACGTGGACGCGGGCGGACGCCTGTGGGTCGGTACGAGCGCGGGCGGCCTGGCGCGCTACGACGCGGCGCGCGATCGCTTCGCCGTGATCCCGGCCGGCCCGGGCGGCCTGGGCCATGCACGCGTCTCCAGCATCGTCGACGACGGCGCCGGCGGCATCTGGGTCGGCACCGGCGCGGGACTCGAACGCGTCGATGCCGAGGGCAAGGTGCACGCCGCCGCCAGCGGCGCCCCGCAGCTCGCCGCACCCGTGCTGCCGCCGGACGGGGTGGACGTCTTGTTGCGCGACCGCCAGGGCGGCCTCTGGATCGGCACCCGCGAGGGCCTGTTCTACCGGTCCGGCGACCACGACCGGCTGGAGGTCGTGCACCTGGGGCTGCCGGCGCCGAACGAACCGTCGATCAACGCCTTGTACCAGGACAGCGCGGGGCGCGTATGGATCGGCACCCGCACCCATGGGGCCTTCGTCATCGCGACGCGGGGCGCGGCGCCCCGTCCCATCGTGGAAACGGGTCCGCAGGCCGCGTTGCAGGGCGAGCGCGTGTTCGCGATCGTGCAAAAGGACGAGGACGTCGTCTGGCTCGGCACGGAGAGCGGCGGCATCGTCGAGGTCGACGTGCGCCAGGGCACGACGCGGCGCCTGCGCTACCGCGGCGATGTGCCGGACAGCCTGCGCAGCGACGAGATCCTCGCCATGCTGCGCGAGCGCGGCGGCCAGATCTTCGTTGCCACCGGCGGTACCCTGAGCCAGCACGATCCCCTCCCGCGCGGCATCGTGACGGTGCGGACGATCGGCAGCATTACCGGCCTCAACGTTTATCATCTGCTGCCCCGCCCGGACGGCAAGGTATGGCTGAGCGTTCCCGGCGGTGGCGTGAGCATCGTCGAACCGCACACCGGCGCGGTGGCCGAGATCAGGGCGGACGCCAACGCCCTGCCCAAGGGCCGGGTGCTCGCCATGGCGAATGCGCCGGACGGCAGCGTCTACCTCGGTACCCAGCAAGGCCTGTATCACAGCGACGGCACCGGGCGTGCCGTACGGCGCGTCGAGATTGCGGGCCGCCGTCCCGACGCCTCCGTCTGGGCCCTGGCGTGGCGCGGCGACGTCCTGTGGCTGGGCGGACTGGACGGGGCATGGGCGGTGCGGCCGTCATCCGCCGGGCCGGCGACCGTGCTGCGCCACGAAGACGAGGCGCTGGGCGACCGCCGCGTCACCGCCCTGCTGCCGCTCGCGGACGGCAGCGTGTGGATCGGCACCCGGCGCGGCGTCGTGCGGCTGGACCGGAACGGCACGACGGTGGAGCGCTTGCCGACCGACAATGCCGACCGCACGCGCGCGCCGAACGGCTTCGTCTCGTCCCTGCTCGTCGACCGCACGGGCCGCCTGTGGGTGTCCTCGTTCGGCAACGGCATCGCCATCCTCGATCGCACCGATGCCGGCGGGCGCCGCTGGTTCCGGCGCCTGACGACGGCCGACGGCCTGCCCGACAACAGCGTCAACATGCTGGTACAGGACCGTAGCGGGCAGATCTGGCTGAGCACCGACCTCGGCCTGGCCGGCGTGCACCCCGACACCCTGCAGGTCCGCCGGCTGGGCGAGGCCGACGGCGCCCACGTGCCGAGTTACTGGACCAGCTCGGGCGCGCTGGGGGCCGACGGCGAAGTGCTGTTCGGCGGTTTCACCGGCCTCTCCGTCGTATTCCCCGACCGGCTGGACACCCGCCGTCCCCCGCCCCGGCTCGCCATCACGCAACTGATGCTCGGCGGGCGTGCGATCCGTGCGCTTGCGCCGGCCGCGCCGGCTGAGCCGGCCGCGCTGACCGTCACGCCCGCCGATCGCGAACGCGGTTTCGCGGTCGAATTCGCGGCCCTGGATTACATGCCGGCCGAGCACCGCCACTACGCCTACCAGCTCGAAGGCTTCGACACCGGATGGATCGAAGCCGACACGACCGTGCGCCGCGCCAGCTACAACAACCTGCCGCCAGGGAACTACCGCCTGCGCGTGCGCGCCACCGGCGACGATACCGTCAACCTGGAACTGCCGGTCCGCGTCCTCCCCGCCTGGCACCAGCTGGCCTGGGTGCGGGCGCTGGGTGCGATCGTCGTGCTGGGCATCCTTGCCGCCCTGATGCAGGCCCGCACGTCGCTGCTGCGCCGGCGCCAGCGCGAGCTGGAGGCCGTGGTCGCCAGCCGCACCGCCGAGCTGCGCGCCACCCAGCTGAAACTGGAAACCATGGCCTACAACGACGCGTTGACGGACCTGCCCAACCGGCGCCGCTTCAACGACGAACTGCAGCGCCTGGCCGCCCTCAGCCGGCGCGGCGGCGACCCGTTCGCGCTGCTCCTGATCGACCTGGACCGCTTCAAGCACATCAACGATACGCTCGGCCACGATGCGGGCGATGCGCTGCTGGTCGCGGCGGCGGAGCGCCTGCGTGCGGCCGTGCGCCAGACCGACTGCGTGGCGCGGCTGGGTGGCGACGAATTCGCCGTCCTGCTGACGCCCGCCAGCGACGCCATCGTCGGCGACGTGGCCCAGCGCATCGTCGATTCGATGCGCGCACCAATCGCGTTCGGCGCCCACGACATGCACGTCAGCGCCAGCGTCGGCACCGCCTTGGCCTGGCGGGACGGCGTGGACACGGACGCGCTGTACAAGAACGCCGATACGGCGCTGTACTGCGCCAAGGAAGCGGGCCGCGACACGTGGTGCAGGTTCGGGGCCGACGCCGCGGCGGCCTAGGTTCAGTCGCGCACGTCGCCCAGCGCCGCCTTCACGGCGCTCACCCGCGCGGCGTGCACGGCTTCCGGAATTCTTTCGCGGTTCTCGGCATGGCGCGCCGCCACCTCGCCCGCGTTCACGCCGCGCGCCGCGTCCAGCGCGCGCAGCAGGTAAGGCGCCTGCGGATAGGCGCGGCTGCGCATCTCGTGTCGTTCGTCGCCGCGCCCTCGCGCATCGCATTCGGACGCCAGCAGCATCTGCGCGAAGCGGTCCGGCTTGCGGAACGCGTCGCAGCGTTCGAACAGGGTCACGATCGTGTTCGGCCGCAGGTCGAGCGCGCGGCTGACGTTGCCGTGCTCGCGCGCCGTCATCACGGCCAGGTCGCGGCACCCCGTCGGCACGCGCAGGCGCTTGCTCAGTTCCGTGATCAGGCGCGGCCCCATGCCTTCGTGGCCATGGTGCTTGGGCCAGTGTTCGGGCGGCGTCGACCCTTTACCCAGGTCGTGCATCAGGGCGGCGAAGCGCACCGGCAAGTCGTAGCCCTGTTCGGCCGCGTAATCGATCACGAGCATCATATGAACGCCGGTATCGACTTCGGGATGGTGCAGCGGCGGCTGCGGCACGCCCCACAGCGCATCGAGCTCGGGCAGGATGCGCGCCAGCGCGCCGCAGTCGCGCAGCACGGCCAGCATGCGCGACGGCTTTTGTTCCATCAGCCCGCGCGACAGTTCCTGCCACACGCGCTCCGGCACGAGCGCATCCACCTCGCCCGCCTCGACCATCTGGCGCATCAGCGCGAGCGTCGTGCCGGCCACCGTGAATTCCGGGAAGCGCGCGGCGAAGCGGGCCAGGCGCAGGATGCGCACGGGGTCTTCGGCGAACGCGGGCGACACGTGGCGGAACACGCGGTCCTGTAAATCCTGCAAGCCGCCGTACGGGTCGACGATGGTGCCGTCCTCGGCGCGCGCCATCGCATTGATGGTCAGGTCGCGCCGGATCAGGTCGTCTTCGAGCTTCACGTCGGGCGCGGTGTGGAACACGAAGCCGTGGTAGCCCGGCGCCGTCTTGCGCTCGGTGCGGGCGAGCGCGTATTCCTCGTGCGTCTCCGGGTGCAGGAAGACGGGGAAATCCTTGCCGACGGGCCGGAACCCCTTGGCGATCATGTCCTCGGGCGTGGCGCCGACGACAACCCAGTCGTGGTCCTGGACGGGCAGCCCCAGCAGCTCATCGCGGACGGCGCCGCCGACGACGTACGCCTGCATCGTCATCAGTCCGGCAACTCGTCTTCGTGCAGGCCGGCGATTTCCGTTTCGGCCATCGCCTCCTCGACCCAGCGCGCGACGGCCGGGTGCGCGAGCACGCGCTTGCAATAGGCCTGCAGCGCGGGCGCCAGCGCCACGCCATAGGTCTGGAAGCGCGTGACGACGGGCGCGAAGAACGCGTCGGCGACGGAGAAATCGCCGAACAGGAAGTTGTGGTGGCCGAAGCGGGACAGGCACTCTTCCCAGATCTCGCAGATGCGGCCGATGTCGGCCTGGGCGCCCGGCGTGCGGCCGCGGCCCGGCAGGCGCGCCTTGATGTTCATCGTCATCGCGGTGCGCAGGTCGCCGAAGCCGGAATGCATCTCGGCCACGACGGAACGGGCCAGCGCGCGGGCGGCCACGTCTTGCGGCCACAGATGCTTCTCAGGGAATTGCTCGGCCAGGTATTCGCAGATGGCGAGACTGTCCCAGATCGTCATTTCGCCGGCCAGCAGCACCGGGACGCGGCCGGACGCCGAGTACTGGGCGATGTTGGTGGCCGTGTCCGCCTTGTCGAGCAGGACGCGCACTTCCGTGAACGGGATACCGGCGGCGACGGCGGCCACCCAGGGCCGCATCGACCACGAAGAGTAATTCTTGTTGCCGATGACCAGGGTCAGGCCGGCCTGGCGTGCGTTGTCGAGGGTCTGCGTCAATGTCGGGTCGAGTTCGAGAGTCTGCATGGTGTGGCGTGATCGTTGAGGTCAGCGCCCGGCACGGGCGCGCAGGACGTCGAGTCCGCCGGGGGGCGCCAGGTACTGCGGCGCGACGGCCTCGAGCGCCGTGAGCTTGATTCCCAGCGCCGCTGTTGTCAAGACTTTATTGTCCCCGGACGGCTGGAGCACATTGTCGACCTTCATCGAATCGAGGTTGTCGCGCGTGATGACGGGCTCGCCCGGCAGCAGCTCGAACAACATCGCCTGCAGCCGCGCGAGCGCATCCGGCAAGGCGATCACCTTGCGCTCGTGCCCCGCATAGCGCCCCGCCAGCCGCACCAGGTCGCCCAGCTCGTAGACTTGCGGCCCGCCCAGTTCATAGGTGAGGCCGGCCGTGTGCGGATCGAGCAGCGCGCGCACGAACGCCTCGGCCACGTCGCCCACGTACACGGGCTGGAAGCGCGCATGCGCGCAGGCGAGCGGGACGACGGGCAGGTGGCGCTGTAGGCGCGCGAACATATTGAGAAATTTATCTTCCGGGCCGAACACGACGGATGGCCGGAAGATCGTCGCCGCGACGCTGGGCTGGCTCGCCGCGGCCGCCTCGCCGTCGGCCTTCGAGCGCTGGTACATCGACGGGCCGTTGCGGTCGGCCCCCAGCGCGCTCATGTGCAAGTAGCGCGGCACGCCCTCGAGCGCGCAGGCGGCGGCGATGCGATGCGGCAAATCGACGTGGGCCCGGCGAAAATCCGGCCCGTACGGGTTGCCGCGGCGCGAGTGCAGGATGCCGACCAGGTTGATGACGGCATCGCGCCCGGCCACGAGCTTGCGGAGCGCCGTGTCGTCGTAAGGATCCGCCTGCACGATGTCGACGCCCAGCGGCATCAGGTGCATCGCGTGGCTTTCGTGCCGCGTGGGCACGACGATGTCGATGGCGTGCTCGGACAGCCTGGCCGCCAGGTGACTGCCGATGAATCCCGTCCCGCCGAACAGAACGACCGATTGCGCGTGCATGCTCGTCTCCTGATGGATTAAGGAAGGCCGATGCCTCCGCCGCGCGGCGTGATCGTACCCAGGCGCGCCTTGAGCGATTGCGGACGCTTGTCGAACAGCGCGGCATAGTTCGTCGCGTTCGACATCACGTTGCGCACGTAGGTTCGCGTTTCCTCGAACGGGATCGACTCCACGAACACGGCCCCTTCCATCGGCGCCGTCAACAGCCCGCGCCACGTGCGTGCGCGCCCCGGTCCGGCGTTGTACGCGGCCGTCGCCAGCACCTGCGAGCCTTCCGCACTGTTCAGCACCATGTTCAGGTAATTGGTGCCGAGCACGATATTCGTCCGGATATCGCTGAGCATGCCGTGGCCGTAGTCCGTCAGCCCGATCTTTTCCGCCACCCATTTACCGGTCGACGGCATCACCTGCATCAGCCCGGACGCGCCCACGCCCGACTGCGCATCGGAGACGAAACGCGATTCCTGGCGGATCAGGCCATAGACCCAGGCCTGGTCCAGGCCGAGGCCCTGCGCCGTCGGATGCAGGATGTCGTTGTGCGGCGCCGGGAAGCGCTGCGTGTAGTCGAACTCGGTGCGCGTGCGTTCGGACGTGGACAGCATGCGGTCGAGGATATCGTTCTGGCGCGCGAATTCGGCGGCGGCGAGCAATTGCCGTTCCGTGAATCCGGTGAGCGCCCAATTCCATTCGCGCGTGCCTTCGAAACGCATGCGCATCGAAAAGAATTTCAAGGCGCGCTTGAAGCCGGGGTTCGTGGCCACCTGCGCCAGCTCGGCCGGCGTGGGCGGCGCGGCGCTGGGCGGGATGCTGATCTGCATGCCCAGCTCTTCCATCGCCAGCTGGCCATAGAAACTGTTCTGGTCGGCGATGCCGCGGTACAAGGCCTGCGCATCCTCGCGCCGGCCTTCTGCCTGCAGCGCGCGGCCCAGCCAGTACGTCCAGGCGGGCTCGTCATGCTGCTGCGGCGGCATCGCCTCGATCGTCGCACGCACCGTCTTCCAGTCGCCGCGGCGCAGCGCGATGCGCGTCTTCCACTCCAGCTGGTTCCACGTCAGCGGCGCCCCTTCCGCCTTCTTCCAGTCGTCGTACGCTTCGGGCGCCAAGGTCAGCGACGCGGCCAGCGCGATGTTCGCCCAGCCGATCGCCCTTTCCTCGGCCGACAGTTTCGATGCGTTTTTGTTGAGCGCCACCGTCGCCAGTTTCAGGCTCGTGCGCGCCATGCGGCCGATGGCGACGAGGTAGATCTCATGGTCGGCGCGCGTGCTGCCGATGCCGCGCGCCATCGCCACGGCCGGCAGGTCGACGGCCTGCGCGGCGCGAGTGTCGGACGCACCCAGCAGCAGCGCCGTGCGGCGCGACGGCCCCGTCGCATGCATCTCGCCGGCCAGGCGCAATTGCGCCAGCAAATCATTGTTCGTGAACTGGCCGGACTGGACGAGCTGGTTGACGAGCGCGGCGCAGGCTTCGCCGTACATCGGCGGATTGTCGAGCAGCACGCGTGCCTCGGCCGCCACGTTTTGTCCCTTCGATGCGCGCGACAGCAAGGCGTAGCACTTGACCTGGTAATCGTCTTTCTTGACGAACAGGGGCAGCTCGCGGTCGAAGTTGACCCAGTCGCGCTTACGGCCGAGTTCCAGCAGCCAGTCGTTGCGCAGGCGGTCGGCGATGGCGCTGCCCTCGTAACGTTTCAGGAAATCCAGGATTTCCTCGTTGGAAGCATCGCGCAGCCGCGGTTTGAGCCGATAATAGTCGACGTACGACGGAATCGCGTAATCCGGCAGCCGGGCCGCCAGCGCCGCCGCTTTGTCGGCATCGTTCTTGCGGGCAGCGTCGCGCAGTTGCGCGAAGAGTTCGTCCTGCTCGCGGCTGGCGTCGGCCTGCGGTCCGGGCGCGACGACCGGCGCAGGCACCGCGGTGGGCGCAGCGGGTGCGGGGAGTGTCGTCCCTGGCGACACGGCCTGGGCCGCGGCAGCAGACGACGCGAGGAAGAGCAGGCTGGAAGCGGCCACGACGGCGCCGGCTAACAGTGTCTGCGACATCGATAATGCAATATTCAATGTAGGCTTCATTTCATCCATGACCGGCGATTCAAGAATACCATGCCCCTCGAGCCCGAGCGTGGCGGACGAGAAACAGACGGCAAAAACGGCATTGCGCAAGGCGCTCAGGACTGCACGTGGGGGGCTTGATCCCGCAATCAAGGTCCAGTGGGATGCACATATCGGCGCGCAGGTGGTCGCCTGGTGGAGATTGCGCCAGGTAAGTGTCATCGGTGTGTACTGGCCGCTGGCCGGCGAGCCCGACCTGCGCGCGGCGTACGCGGAATTGCACCAGGCGGGCGTGCGCCTGGCGCTGCCCGTCGTGATGGAACGCGATGCGCCGCTGACGTTCACGGAATGGACGCCCGGCGAAGCCATGTTGCCGGACGAAGCCGGCGTGCAGGTCCCGGCCCAGCTGCGCTTCATCGAGCGCCCGCCGGCCCTGCTGATCCCCTGCCTCGGCTTCAATGCCGATGGGTACCGCCTCGGCTATGGCGGCGGTTATTATGACCGCACGCTGGAACAGCCGCCGCGCCCGCACACGTTGGGCATTGCCTACAGTAACCAGGAAGCCCAGTTCTCGCATGCGCCGCACGACGTGCCGCTGGACGTGATCGTGACGGAAATCACCCACGTCAACTGATGCCTGAAAAAAATGCCCGCGCGGCCTTCCGGTCGCACGGGCATTCGTGAGGATGACGCCGGATCAGGCGGCCGTGATGCGCTGCCAGATCGCGGTCGTGGCCGCCGCCTGGTTCATGCTGTAGAAGTGCAGGCCGGGCGCGCCGCCGGCGAGCAGTTTCTCGCACAGGCCGCTGACGACGTCGAGGCCGAACGCCTTGATCGACGCGGAATCGTCGCCGAAGCTGGCCAGCTTCAGACGGATCCAGCGCGGAATCTCGGCGCCGCACATGTCGGAGAAACGCATCAGCTGCGTGTAGTTCGTGATCGGCATGATGCCGGCCACGATGGGCACGTCCACACCCAGTTTGCGGGCATTGTCGACGAACTGGAAGTACGCGTCCGGATTGTAGAAATACTGCGTGATCGCGGCATTCGCGCCGGCCTGCACCTTGCGGGCGAAGGCTTGCAGGTCGTCCTGCGGCGACTTGGCCTGCGGGTGCATTTCCGGATACGCGGCCACCTCGATGTGGAACCAGTCGCCCGTTTCCTGGCGGATGAACTCGACGAGGTCGCTGGCATAACGCAGTTCGCCCGCGCCGCCATAACCGCTCGGCAAGTCGCCGCGCAGCGCCACGAGACGGCGGATGCCCTTGTCCTTGAATTCCTGCAGGATCGCGCGGATCGATTCGCGCGTGCCGCCCACGCACGACAGGTGCGGTGCGGCGTCGTGGCCCGCGGCCAGGATCTCGAGGACGGTGGACAGCGTGCCGTGCTGCGTGCTGCCGCCGGCGCCGAACGTCACGGAGAAATATTTCGGATTCAGCTCGGCCAGCTTCTGCCGGGCCACGCGCAGTTTCTCCGCGCCCTCGGGCGTCTTGGGCGGGAAAAACTCGATACTGATGTTAGGGGTTTCCATCTTTGTTGAGTAGTAAGGTAGAAAGCGCCCACGAAATGACACTGTACAGGATCGCCGCGAGGAACGCGGACCAGAACCCCGCCACGTGGAAGCCCCCGACGAGGTGAGCGACCAGCCAGAACAGCAGTGCGTTGATCACCAGGATGAACAGGCCGAGCGACACGACCGTCACGGGCAACGTCAGCACGACGAGCAAGGGACGGATGATCGTATTCACGAGGCCCAGGACGAGGGCCGCCACGAGGGCGGTGCCGACGTTGTCGACCGATACCGAGTGCATCAGGTAAGGCAAGGCCATCAGGGTTGCCGCATTGATCAGCCAGGTCAGGAGCAGGCGCATGTTGTGTCTTTCGTGAGAGGTTGTCCAGCACACCTCCGCCGACGATGGAATCCGGCGGAGGCGCATCAGTTCACGGAAGAGCTTACCAGATCAATAACGGTAATGTTCCGGCTTGTACGGGCCTTCCTTGCTCACCGAAATGTAGGCGGCTTGCTCTTCGGTCAGCTCGGTCAGCTGGGCGTTGAGCTTTTTCAGCTGCAGGCGGGCGACTTTTTCGTCCAGCTTCTTCGGCAGCGTGTACACGCCGACCGGGTAGGCGGCGGTATTGGTGAACAGTTCGATCTGGGCGATGGTCTGGTTCGCGAACGACGAGCTCATCACGTACGACGGATGACCCGTGCCGCAGCCCAGGTTCACGAGGCGGCCTTCGGCCAGCAGGATGATGCGGCGGCCAGACGGGAAGATGATGTGGTCGACCTGCGGCTTGATGTTTTCCCACTCGTACTTGCGCAGCGCGGCGACTTCGATTTCGTTGTCGAAGTGGCCGATGTTGCAGACGATCGCCTGGTCCTTCATGCGCAGCATGTGCTGCTCGGTGATCACGTGGTAGTTGCCCGTGCAGGTGACGAAGATGTCGCCGTGTTCGGCAGCCTCGTCCATCGTCACGACGCGGTAGCCTTCCATTGCGGCCTGCAGTGCGCAGATCGGGTCGATCTCGGTGACCCAGACCTGGGCCGACAGCGCGCGCAGCGCCTGGGCCGAACCCTTGCCGACGTCACCATAACCGGCCACGACGGCGACCTTGCCGGCGACCATCACGTCCGTCGCGCGCTTGATGCCGTCGACCAGCGATTCGCGGCAGCCGTACAGGTTGTCGAACTTCGATTTCGTCACGGAATCGTTGACGTTGATGGCCGGGAACGCCAGCTTGCCGTCCGCGTGCATCTGGTACAGGCGGTGGACGCCGGTGGTGGTCTCTTCCGTCACGCCCTTGATTTCCGGCAGGCGCTTCGAGTACCACTGCGGATCGATGGCCAGGCGGCCCTTGATGGCGTTGAACAGGCAGATTTCTTCTTCCGAACCCGGCTTGTCCAGCACCGAGATGTCCTTCTCCGCGCGCACGCCCAGGTGCAGCAGCAGCGTGGCGTCGCCGCCGTCGTCCAGGATCATGTTGGCGTAGACGTCATCGCCCCATTCGAAGATGCGGTGGGTGTAGTCCCAGTACTCGTCCAGCGTCTCGCCCTTGACGGCGAACACGGGCGTGCCGACCGAGGCGATGGCGGCGGCGGCGTGGTCCTGCGTCGAGTAGATGTTGCACGAGGCCCAGCGCACTTGCGCGCCGAGGGCTTCCAGCGTGCGGATCAGCACGGCGGTCTGGATGGTCATGTGCAGCGAACCGGCAATGCGCGCGCCCTTCAGGGGCTGGGCGGCCGCGTATTCGTCGCGGATGGCCATCAGGCCGGGCATTTCGGTTTCGGCGATGCGGATTTCCTTCTCGCCCCACGAGGCGAGGCCGATGTCGGCAACGAGGTAGTCCTGGGTGGTGTCTTTGAGTACGGCGCTCATCACGCCCTCCTTTCAAGTTAAGAAAAAAGTAACGTGAGCGCGGTGTTGATATCCGAGCCTGGCGAGATGGGGAATCTCGTCGCAACGCTCCTCGGAATTCGTTAGTTTATCACGGTGCGGCGAACCTGGGGTGATGGTGCCGGGGGCATCATCACGCCTCCGCGGGGACGACGTGCATAAAGCAACACTTATTTGAGCCGTCGCCCCTGCGAAGGCAGGGGTCCAATTTGGTGGTTTTTACGCGAGACCGGCTTCGGCGCGCAGCAGCGCGGCCTTGTCGGTGCGCTCCCACGTGAATTCCGGCTCTTCGCGGCCGAAGTGGCCGTAGGCGGCCGACTTGGTGTAGATCGGGCGCAGCAGGTCGAGCATCTGCACGATGCCTTTCGGACGCAGGTCGAAGTGTTCCATCACCAGTTCGGCGATCTTCTCGTCCGAAATGACGCCCGTGCCTTCCGTGTAGACCGTGATGTTGATCGGACGGGCCACGCCGATCGCGTAGCTGACCTGCACCTGGCACTGGCGCGCCAGGCCGGCGGCCACGACGTTCTTGGCGACGTAGCGGGCAGCGTAGGCGGCCGAGCGGTCGACCTTGGACGGGTCCTTGCCGGAGAACGCGCCGCCGCCGTGCGGTGCGGCACCGCCGTAGGTGTCGACGATGATCTTGCGGCCGGTCAGGCCGCAGTCGCCCTGCGGGCCGCCGATGACGAAGCGGCCGGTCGGGTTGACCAGGTAACGGGTGTCCTGCAGCCATTCGCGCGGCAGCACCGGCTTGATGATCTCCTCGATCACCGCTTCCTCGATCTGGCTGTGGCTGACTTCCGGCGCGTGCTGGGTCGACAGCACGACGGTGTTCACGGACACCGGGCGGCCGTTGACGTAGCGCAGCGTGACCTGGGACTTGGCGTCCGGACGCAGCCACGGCAGGCGGCCGTCCTTGCGCAGCTGCGACTGGCGCTCGACGAGGCGGTGCGCATAATAAATCGCGGCCGGCATCAGTTCCGGCGTCTCGTCGCACGCGTAGCCGAACATCAGGCCCTGGTCGCCCGCACCCTGGTCGAGGTCGAGACCGGCGCCTTCGTCCACGCCCTGGGCGATGTCCGGCGATTGCTTGTCGTAGGCGACCAGCACGGCGCAACCTTTATAGTCGATGCCGAAGTCGGTGTTGTCGTAACCGATGCGCTTGATGGTATTGCGTGCAACTTGAATATAATCGACGTTTGCGTGCGTCGTGATTTCACCGGCCAGGACGACCAGACCCGTGTTGCACAGGGTCTCGGCAGCCACGCGCGCGCGCGGATCCTGTTCCAGGATGGCGTCGAGGATGGCGTCGGAAATCTGGTCGGCGACTTTGTCCGGGTGGCCTTCAGAGACGGACTCGGAAGTGAAGAGGTAGTCGTTGGAAGACATTAAGGCTCCTGATACTGTTGTAAAAATTGCCGCAGCACCAAGGCCTGCGACGCTTTAGCGAGATTTATATTCCGCTTCGCAAGTTGTCATTAACTCCGCGGATGCTACAAAGTGGTATTTTACGCTCCTCCAAAAATTCTGGCACAGCAACCCGTCGGTTCTCTACCCTAAATCAATAATGCTTGTCCTTTTGTTTCGAATCCTGTCGTTTTTGCCGCTGCGCGCCCTGCATGCGCTCGGCGCCGCGCTCGGCTGGATCGTCTATCTGCTCTCGCCGTCGCACCGCCGGCGCCTGCGCGAAAACCTCGAACAGGCCGGCTATGGCGGCCATCTGCGCGCCGCGATCGCCGAATCCGGCAAGGCCATCGCCGAGCTGCCGTTCGTCTGGTGCGCGCCGCAGGAGCGCGTCACCCGCCACGTCACCATGGAAAACTGGGAACTGGTGCAGCGCCAGCTCGACGCCGGCCGCGGCATCGTCTTCCTCACGCCGCACCTGGGCTGCTTCGAACTGACCGCCCAGCAGGTCTCGCTGCGCGTCGAACTGACGGTCATGTACCGCCCGCCGCGCCAGAGCGCCCTGAAGCCGCTCGTCGAAGGCGCCCGCGAGCGCCAGCACATGCACCTGGCGCCCGCCAACCTGGCCGGCGTGCGCATGCTCGTCAAGGCGCTGCGGGGCGGCCAGCCCGTCGGCGTGCTGCCGGACCAGGTCCCGCAGGAAGGCGAAGGCGTGTGGGCGCCGTTCTTCGGCCGCGACGCCTACACGATGACCCTGCCCGCCAAGCTGGCCCAGCTGGGCAAGGCCGACATCCTGACCGTGTACGCGGAACGCCTGCCGCGCGGCCGCGGCTTCGCCATCCGCTTCGTCCCCTTCGAAGGGTCGCTCGACGGCGACGCGGCCCAGCAGGCCGCCGCCATCAACCGCCAGATGGAAAAGCTCATCGCCTACTGCCCCGCCCAGTATTTCTGGAGTTATAACCGCTACAAGAAGCCGCAAGGCGTCGAAGCACCGCACCCCGAGACCGTCGCATGAGGTTCCTGATTTTCCTGTTGTGGCTGCTGCACTTCCTGCCGCTGCCTGTCCTCGGCCGCATCGGCAACGCCGTCGGCTGGCTGATGTATTACGCGATTCCCAAGCGCCGCAAGATCGCGCTGGTCAACCTGCGCCTGTGCATGCCGGAACTGGGCGAAGCGGAGCGGGTCGATATCGCCAAGCGCCATTTCATGGCCTATTCGCGCAGCATCCTGGAGCGCTCGCTGATCTGGTGGGCGCCGTTCGAACGCATCCACGGCCTGATCGAGATCGTGCCGGAGGTGCCGAAAGCGCAGCTGGAAAGCGGCCCGACCATCTTGTTCTGCCCGCACTTCGTGTGCCTGGACGTGGCCGGCGTGGCGTCGCGCGTGGTGCCGCTGTCGACGATGTATTCGCCGCAAAAGAACAAGGCGTTCGACGATTTGTTGCGTTATGGCCGCGAACGTTACGGCCCGGTGCGCCTGTTCACGCGCACCGACGGCATCAAGCCGATCATCCGCGCGCTGCGCGAAGGCCTCCCCTACTTCATGCTGCCGGACATGGACTTCGGCGAGAAGGATGCGACCTTCGTGCCGTTCTTCGGCATCCCGGCCGCCACGTTGACGGCGATGGGCCGGCTGGCGGGCGCGACCGGCGCAAAAGTCATCCCGGTCGTCGCCACTTTCCTGCCCAACTACAAGGGATACCGGGTAGAGTTCTATCCTGCATGGGAAGATTTCCCCGGCGACGACATCATCGCCGCCACGCGTCGCATGAACGCCTTCATCGAGGACCGCGTGCGCGAACATCCGGCCGAGTACTTCTGGACCCACAAGCGCTTCAAGACCCGGCCGCCCGGCGAGCCCTCGTTCTACGATTAATGACAGATACCATGAAACTCAAGTTCACCAAGATGCACGGCGCCGGCAACGATTTCGTCGTCATCGACGCGATCAACCAGCAACTCGACCTCGGTCCGGAACAATGGCGCCGCCTGGCCGACCGCCGCTTCGGCGTCGGGGCCGACCAGATCCTGATCGTCGAGCGCCCGGTCACGGAAGGCAGCGATTTCCGCTACCGCATCTATAACAATGACGGCGGCGAGGTCGAGCAATGCGGCAACGGCTCGCGCGCCTTCGTCCGCTTCGTCAGCGACAAGGGGCTGACCGACAAGCGCAGCATCCGCGTCGAAACGATGAGCGGCATCATCACCCCGCGCCTGGAAGACGACGGCAGCATCACGGTGGACATGGGCGCCCCGATCCTGGAGCCGGGCCGGGTCCCGTTCGATGCGGCCGGCCTGGAAGGCATCGCCGAAGGCCGCGACACGCTGTGGCCGCTCACCGTCTCGAACAAGGGCCAGGAACAGACCGTGCTCGTGTCGACGGTGTCGATGGGCAACCCGCACGCGGTGCAGGTCGTCGCCGACGTCGATGCGGCCCCCGTCCTGGAAACGGGCCCGCAGATCGAGCACCACCCGCGCTTTCCGCGCCGCGTGAACGCCGGCTTCCTGCAGATCGTGGACCGCGGCCATGTGAAGCTGCGCGTCTACGAACGCGGCGCCGGCGAGACGCTGGCCTGCGGCACGGGCGCCTGCGCCGCCGTCGTGGCCGGCATCCGGCGCGGCCTGCTGGATTCGCCCGTGCAAGTCCAGGCCCGCGGCGGCAAGCTGACCATCAACTGGGCCGGCGAAGGCCAGCCTGTCTATATGAGCGGTCCTGCCGAGACCGTGTTCGAAGGGGAAATCGAGCTCTGAGTAAGGAAATTTGAGTCAGGCGGCCAGCGAGTAGTCGCCATCCGGCGCCGGGGAATCTTCCGGTTCTTCCGTCCCGGACTCCACGCTCGCCATCTCCGGCAACAGGCTGCGCAACCGGTACAGGCGCTGGCGGTAATTCCCTTCCGGTCCGCCCGGACCGCAATCGACGTTCTCGAAGACGAGCGCCACGCGGTCGAGCAGCTGGCGCTCCTGCGCCGTTTCCACCGAGATCAGCCGGCGCCGGCTGCGGCCGTAGCTGGCGCGAATGTCGATCACGAGGCAGTGGCCGCGGTCGGCGCCGCGAATATCCAGCAACAGCGCCTCGGCCCGGCTCAGGCCAAAGGCCACCGCCAGTTCCAGGCGCGCGGCCAGCAGCGGGTGGGCCGCCAGGTCGCGCCCGGCCAGCCCACCCAGGTCCTTCCAGGCGCCGGGCTGGCGCGGCGCCAGCTTGCGCAGCGCGGCCGCGGCCTTGGGACAAGCCTGCGCCGCCGCCTTCTGCAGCCAGAACAGCGCGCGCACGTCGTTGTTCTCGTTCTCGCGGCGCGCGCGCCATGCCGCGTTCCCGCATTCGAGCTGGGCATCGCGATAGCCCATCTCCGCCGCGCGCTCCAGGTATTTCTGCGCTTCCAGCACATTGCGCTGAGAGAATTCCGGCTTGATATAAATACGCGACAGCGCATACCACGCTTCGGCCAGGCCCTGCTCGCCGGCCAGGGTCAGCCAGCGCACGGCCTTTTTGAAGTTGGCCGCGCCATGGCTGCCGGGAATCCGCTTGCCGTCCACCCGCATGCGGGCGCACCACAGACCGAGCGCGAACTGGGCATGGCGGTCCTGCTCGGCCGCGGCGATTTCCCAGAACCGCAGCAATTCATCCTGGCCGACGTCATGCGGGGCCTCGTTCGCGGCCACGAGCCGGGCACAGCGCGACAGCAGCAGCACCTCGTCCGGCGCCAGGCGGGCAGCCGCGTGGTCCTGGGCGGCATCGGAACCGGCCAGGGCGCGCGCCAGCGGGAGCGCCCGCTCCAGCCAGGCGGACCAGCGGCCCGCGTTCCAGTCCTGTTCCAGCAGGGCGAACTGCGCGGCGCCGACGCCGCTGTCGGCCGCCTGGCGCAGCCAGCGCTGGCCCGCGGGGCTTGCCACGGGCGCGCGGGCGACCGGCTCGTCCGTCTCTGGCGGCGCCGCGCCGTGCTCGCGCGCGAGCAGCCACTGCGCCTCCGGAAAACCGGCACGGGCCGCGTCTTCCAGCGCGCGCAAGGCCTTGGCGCGCTGGGCCGGCGTGCACTGGCCCTCGTTCAGCGCGCCCAGCACCAGTTGGGCATAGACGAGCCCGGCGCGCACGAGCCCGCCGTCGTAGGCCAGTTCATACCAGCCGGTAACGGGTTGCGGATTGTCACGCGCAAGATCGACCGGAATATGGTTTCCGATCAATTGCCATGCTTCAGCGCAACCCTGCTGTGCGGCACGGTCGAGCCAGTGGAGGGCCGTGGGCAGGCTCTTCGGCAGCCCGGCACTGCCGAACAGGTAGAGCCGGCCCAGGGCGAGTTGCGAGTCGACGCGACCGGCACGTGCGCCGCGGATGACCGCCAGTTCTTCACGGTTTGCCATCGTTCTTTTCTGGATGTTAGAGACGTCTACGAAATATACGCAGTCCAATTCCGCAAGCACAATGCACGAAGATACGTGAAGATCGCTTGCGTTGCGCTACTGATGAGCTCATGTGTCGCGCACTGCGGTAACAATGGACGTCGGATGGGCCAGAGTCTAAAGCCGCGGCGATGCGATTCGGCTACGATTCCAAAGGCCTTTGAGCCCGCACAAACCCTGCCGTGGTACGGGGAGAGAATGATGATGTTTTGAAACTTAAACGAGCCTTAAGGTGCACCCGGTTTCCCGACACGGCCGTTTCGAAAATACAACAGCACGATTGGATTTATTGGCTTTCGACCAAGTGCAACAGTCATAATTGACAAATCAGACAATCTTGACGCATTAAGCATTTAAGGTTCACACATCCGAGTGTTCAGCAACTAATAAAAATCTCAATGCTCTCTGGATTCCTTCGATTCACTTTTTAGGATAAAAATTAAGATGAAAAAAACCCTCGTGGCAGCCGCTCTGCTGGGCGCATTCGCCGGTGTGGCACAAGCTCAAACCGCTGTTCAAATCTACGGCAACATCGACGTCGGCATGGTCAAGCGCACCGACCAGACCCTGGCCATCGGCAAGCGTGCTTCGAACACCCTGGGCTTCAAAGGCACCGAAGATCTGGGCAACGGCCTGAAGGCACTGTTCCAGGTTGAAATGCGTTACGAGCCGGACACCGGCACCAACGAAAACAACGGCCGTCCGCTGTTCCAGGGCCAGACCCGCGTCGGTCTGCAGGGTGACTTCGGTATGGTCCGTCTGGGCCGTGGCCTGACCCCGTTCCAGGAAATCGTCGGTTCGTTCGAACCGTGGCATGGTCTGCCGACCCAGGCCGGCTTCTACACCGACATCTCGGTCGCCGGCTTCAACTCGGCTCCGCTGGACGTCGGCGGCACCAGCCCGAACAACAACCGTATCTCGAACGCGATCTTCTATAACTCGCCGGTCGCCAATGGCTTCCAGGTGAACGCTTCGTGGGCATCGAAAGAAGCCACCGGCGGCGGCGTGACCGGTATCGGCGCTGGCGCTGCCACCTACGCTGCAGGCGCACAGGCTTCGGCCAACCCGTTCTCGATCGCTGGTACCTACAACAACGGTCCGGCAGCAGCGATGCTGGCTTACGAGCGCAACGCCGTCGAATCGAAGGTCTGGTCGGTCGCAGGTTCGTTCTCGGTGACCCCGGAACTGAAACTGATGGGTACCTACTCGCACCAGAACATGGAGCACACCAACACCCAGCGTCCGACCATCAAGGGTGCTGAAATCGGTGCAACCTACGCTGTCGGCCCGGGCAAGCTGCTGGCTGGCTTCGGTCTGAAGAAGCAGGAAGAAAACGTCCGCCTGCACGACCTGATCACCCGTCAGTACTCGCTGGGCTACGAGTACAGCCTGTCGAAGCGTACGTACCTGTACGTCGACGCATCGCGCAAGACCAACGTCTTCAACCAGGCGACCGGCGCATCTTCGGCTACCCCGACCGTCAACCACTACGACATCGGCCTGAACCACTCGTTCTAAGCCGAGCCGCGGGGGCAACCCCGCTGCATCGCTCAAGCAAGGGCGGACCTGGGCAACCAGGTCCGCCCTTGGCTTTTGTGGCACAGTGCAGACAGGAAATCTGCGCCGACCCATTGCCGTCGGTTAAAATGAACCGTCTACCCATCTCGCAAGCCGCACATGACCGCCGCAACACTGGATCCCACCGCCATCGCCCAATACCTGCTCGACCACCCGCAGTTCTTCGTGGAGCACGCCGCTTTGCTGGGCGAAGTAAAACTGTCGAGCCCACTTACGGGCCGCGCGGTGTCGCTGCAGGAACGCCAGATGGAAGTCATGCGCGACAAGTACCGCACCCTGGAACTGCGCATGTCCGAGCTGGTGCGGCACGCCGAGGAAAACGCGGCCATCGCCAACCGTTTCCATGGCTGGACCCAGCAATTGCTGCGCACCCGCGTGCCGGGCGAGATCCCGGCCGCCGTCGCCGAAGGCCTCGTCAAGCATTTCATCGTGCCGCACGCCACGCTGCGCTTGTGGAAGCTGGCGTCCGAGCACGCCGACACGTGGTACACGAACGGCGTCTCCGAGGACGTGCGCCTGTTCGCCAGCAGTCTGCGCGCGCCGTACTGCGGTCCGAACAAGGACTTCGAGGCGGTCAGCTGGCTGGACGGCGCGGACGCCGTGCGCTCGACCGTCCTGCTGCCGCTGCGCGCGAACGGCGGCGCCTTCGGCCTGCTCGTGCTCGGCTCGCCCGATCCGGAACGCTTCAGCGCCACGATGGCGACGGATTTCCTCGTCCACATCGGCGAGACGGCCAGCACCGCGCTCGCCGCTCTGCTCGACTGACATGGACACGCCGGCCGCCGACGACTGGACCGGCCGCTACCTGGCGGAGCTGAAAACGCAACGCCAGCTGTCCGGCCACACGATCGCCGCCTACCGCCGCGACCTGGCCGAACTGGCCCGGCTCACCGGCCAGGCCGACTGGGCGGCATTGACCCATTTCGACATCCGCCGCGTCACGGCGAAACTGCATGCCGAGGGGCAAAGCGCCGCCTCGATCGCGCGCAAGCTGTCCGGCTGGCGCGGCTTCTTCGACTGGCTGTCGCGCCAGCGCCCGCTGGCCGCCAACCCGGCCGACGGCGTGCGCGCGCCGCGCCGCCCCAAGCGCTTGCCGAAGGCGCTGGCCGTCGACGATGCGGTCCAGCTCATGGAAAAGACGACGTCCGGCCATCCGGAACCCGCAGAGCTGTGCGACCGCGCCATGTTCGAACTGCTGTACTCGAGCGGCCTGCGCGTATCCGAGCTGGCCGGACTCGATGTCCACCACGTCCCCGCCCGCGATGGCCAGCCGGCCTCGCTCGGCTGGCTGGAACTGGAAGCGCAGGAAGTCGTCGTCACCGGCAAGGGCAACAAGATGCGCCGCGTCCCCGTCGGCGGACCGGCGCGCGCGGCGCTGGAAGCGTGGCTGGCCGTGCGACCGCCGGCGCGCGACGGCAGCGCCGCGTTGTTCCTGTCGGCGCGCGACACGCGCATCAGCCCGCGCGTCGTGCAATACCGCCTGAAGGCCCATGCGCACAAGGCCGGCATGCCGGTCCACGTGCACCCGCACGTGCTGCGCCACTCCTTCGCCTCGCACGTGCTGCAATCCTCGGGCGACCTGCGCGCCGTGCAGGAACTGCTGGGCCACGCCAGCATCACGTCGACCCAGATCTATACGTCGCTCGACTTCCAGCACCTCGCCGCCGTCTACGACCGGGCCCATCCGCGCGCAAAGCGAAAGTAAGTGCGCCAGTGCATGCAGGCACGGCATGCCGGCTGGTGACGATTCGCAAATTCCGGCATAATCTTCCGATTCCCTGCGGCCGGAACGGCGCCCACCATTGGACAGCGACATATGGAATTGATCCCAAGCACCATCCTGACCGGCTTCCTCGGCGCCGGCAAAACCACGTTGCTCAACCGCATCCTGCAGGAAGAGCACGGCCTGCGCATCGCCGTCATCGAAAACGAGTTTGGCCAGGAAAATATCGACAACGAAATCCTCGTGCAGGATCCGAGCGAGCAGATCGTCGAAATGAACAATGGCTGCATCTGCTGCACCGTGCGCGGCGACCTGATCGTCGCCCTGACGAACCTGGCACGCAAGCGCGAAGCGGGCGAAATCAGCTTCGACCGCGTCGTCATCGAGACCACCGGCCTCGCCAATCCGGGCCCGGTGGCCCAGACGTTCTTCGTCGACGAGGAAGTCGGCGCGCACTACCTGCTCGACGCCGTCGTCACCGTCGTGGATGCCCGCCACGCCATGGACCAGTTGGACCGCCACGAGGAAGCCCAGCGCCAGGTCGGTTTCGCCGACAAGATCCTGTTGTCCAAGACGGACCTCGTGGACAAAGCCGCCGTCGAGGAACTGAAGGCGCGCATCCGCCGCATCAACCCGCGCGCACCGATCAGCACGTCGGACTTCGGCCGCGCCCCGATCAGCGACGTGCTCGACCTGCGCGGCTTCAACCTGAACGACAAGCTGGAGCTGGATCCCGCCTTCCTCACGACGGAAGAGGCGCACGACCATGATCACGACCACGATCATGACCACGACCACGTCCACACGGAAGCGTGCGACCACAGCCACGACCACCATCATGGCCACCACAGCGACGACATCGCCGCGTTCGTCTTCAAGAGCGACCGTGCTTTCGACCCCGAGCGTCTGGATCAATTCCTCGGCAGCATGGTCCAAGTATTCGGTCCGAACATGCTGCGTTACAAGGGCGTGCTGTCGATGGCGGGCGCGGATCGCAAGGTCGTCTTCCAAGGCGTGCATCAAATCATGGGCAGCGACCTCGGTGCAAAGTGGGCGGATGGCGAATCGCGCGGCAGCAAGATGGTGTTTATTGGTAAAAATTTACCGAAAGATGTCTTTATTCGCGGATTGGAACAGTGTTTGGTATAAACTACCCCGGTTCTATGGTGCTCTCATGCACCCTGTGGTTGAACGACTGAACAACGGTCACGGCAGCTCGCCCGGCGCGCACACCGAAGCAATGGTAACCGCTGAGTTAGCTGATAAAATGGAAACTCTGTCGTATCAAAGGTAAGTGAAGTCATGACTAAAACAACGAAACCGAATACCGTTGCGCAGCCCGAAGAACGCCTCCTGACGGAAGAAGAAATTCGGGCCATGAGCGACGACGACTACATGAACCCGGCCCAGCTGGCGTTCTTCAAGAACCGCCTGCAGGAACTCGAAAAGGAACTGCTGAAAAACGCAGGCGAAACGACGGAACACCTGCGCGAAACCGTACTCGTTCCCGATCCGGCCGACCGCGCCACCATCGAGGAAGAGCACGCGCTCGAGCTGCGTACCCGCGACCGCGAGCGCAAGCTGCTCAAGAAGGTCCAGCAATCGCTGGCCTCGATCGAGTCCGGCGAATACGGCTGGTGCGAAGAGACCGGCGAACCGATCGGCATCCCCCGCCTGATCGCCCGTCCGACCGCGACCCTGTCGCTGGAAGCCCAGCAGCGCCGCGAGCTGAAGCAAAAGCTGTACGGTGACTGATCGCCGTACGCGCCGATGAAAAAGCATGCGCCCGCGCATGCTTTTTTGTTTTTGGGGCCGATGACCCTAGGGTTCGTGCGCACGAATTATTTCCCATCGGATACACTTATCGGATCGCCGGCAAGTTGATGCAGCTCAGGCGTGCGCACCACACCGTCCGCGCCGCCATGCTAATGTCTCGACCGGCATACGGGCAGACAAGGACAGCATGGGACTCTTCGATTTCCTGAAGAAAAAAGGCGACGCACCGCTGGCGGGTGCGGACGGCCGCCCGCGCCCTGACGATCCGCTGACTGCCGGCCCCGTCACGCGGCTTTCTCTCGATACCGAGGCGGAGCGCGAACGCCAGCGCGAAATCGCGCGCGCCACCGCGGCCAAGATCGATGCGATCGAACTGGAGATGGCCTCCGCCATCTTCGACGACGACACCTGGGCCGGCACCCGGCGCCCGCCGGCCGCCGCCGGCGCGGCGCCGCCTGAGCAGGCCACGGACCTCCTGCCGGGCCAGGATGAAATGCCGGACGCGGCCGCTACCCCGTCGAGCGCACCGGTCGTCGAGGAAGCGGCGATCCTGTACGCCAACAGCCAGCTCGACGCGGCCGCCCTGCTGCTGCGCACGAGCCTGCGCGACCAGGACGGCGACCGTCTGCCGTGGTGGATGCTGTTCGACCTGGTCCAGATCATGGGCCTCGAACACGAGTTCGAAAGCATCGCGATCGACTACGCCAGCCGGTTCGAGACGTCGCCGCCCACGTATCACCCCGTCGCGGACACGTCGCACGCGCCCGACCGCCAGGTATCGGGGGCGATCCCGACGGCCACCCTGTCCGGCCGCCTCGACGACGGTCCGCTCGCCCGCGCGCAACTCGCCCGCGCCGCCTCGCCCGGTCCGCTGGTCCGGTTCGAATTCCAGGCCGTCACCGCGGTGACGGCACCGGGCTGCGCCCTGCTGCTGGACGCGCTGCAGGCGCTGCGCAAGGCGGGACGCGAACTCGTGCTGGCAGGCGCCGACCACCTCGTCGCCGTGCTGCGTCCGATGCTGGCGATCGGCGACCGCCGCGCGGGAGAGACGCCCTGGCTGCTGTTGCTGGAACTGCTGCTGCTGACGAACCGTGAAAAGGATTTCGAGGAGACCGCGATGGATTATTGCGTCACCTTCGAAGTGTCGCCGCCGTCGTTCGAGGCCCCGAAGCACGCGGCCTTGAGCCTGGCGGCCGGCCCGGCGGCGGCGGGCGACCGCTTCCTCCTGCCGGCCGCGATCCGGGGCGACAGCGCGCCGCTGCTGGCTGCCATCGCCGACCACGCGGCGCGCCATCCGGTCCTCGTGCTGGACGGGTCCCGGCTCGCACGCATCGATTACGCGGCCGCGAGCGCCCTCGCCGCCCATCTGCGCACGCTTGCCCAGGACGGGCGCGAGGTCGTGCTGCGCGACCTGAACCATCCCGTCGCCGCGCTGCTGCGCCTGCTTGGCGTCGGCGACCAAGTGCGTCTGTACGCCCACCGATACTGACGCCGCGAGGCGCCGTGCCCCTCGGATACGGTTCAGTCTTGCAATTTCATATCGCATCCCCACTTGCGGTGAGCAGATCAACCACGAGGCAAATATGGAACAATTTCACGGCACGACGATCGTCAGCGTACGGCGCGGCAACCAGGTCGCGCTCGGCGGCGACGGACAAGTCACCCTGGGCAACGTCGTCATGAAGGGCTCGGCGCGCAAGGTACGCAAGCTCTACCAGAACAAGGTGCTGTGCGGCTTTGCCGGCGGCACGGCCGACGCCTTCACCCTGCTCGACCGCTTCGAAGCGAAACTGGAAAAACACCAGGGCAATCTGCTGCGCGCTTCGGTCGAACTGGCCAAGGACTGGCGCACCGACCGCGTGCTGCGCCGCCTGGAGGCCATGCTGCTGGTGGCCGACCGCGAAAAGACCCTGATCATCACCGGCAACGGCGACGTGCTGGAACCGGAAGACGGCATCGGCGCGATCGGCTCGGGCGGCATCTACGCGCAGTCCGCCGCCAAGGCCTTGCAGGAAAACACGGATCTCGCCCCGGCCGACGTGGTCAAGAAAGCGCTGACCATCGCAGGCGAGCTATGCATCTATACGAACATGTCGCACATCATCGAGACGCTGGAATAACGGCCTCTCCCGCAAGAAAGCACTCATGAGCACAATTATGAACATGACCCCGTCCGAAATCGTCTCGGAACTCGACAAGCACGTCGTCGGCCAAAGCAAAGCCAAGCGCGCCGTATCGATCGCGCTGCGCAACCGCTGGCGCCGCCAGCAGGTCGAGGAACCGCTGCGCCACGAGATCACCCCGAAGAACATCCTCATGATCGGCCCGACGGGTGTCGGCAAGACCGAGATCGCGCGCCGCCTGGCCAAGCTGGCCGACGCGCCGTTCATCAAGATCGAGGCGACCAAGTTCACCGAGGTCGGCTATGTCGGCCGCGACGTCGACACCATCATCCGCGACCTGATCGACATCGGCGTCAAGCAGACCCGCGCCAGCGAAATGAAGAAGGTGCGCCAGCGCGCCGAGGACGCGGCCGAGGACCGCATCATCGACATTCTCGTGCCGCCGGCGCGCGACTTCGGCTTCAACGTCAGCAGCGACGCCAAGGACGGCGGCGACGCCACGCGCCAGACCTTCCGCAAGCGCCTGCGCGAAGGCGCGCTCGACGACAAGGAAGTCGAGATCGACGTCGCCGAAGCCTCGCCGCAGATGGAAATCATGGCGCCGCCCGGCATGGAAGAAATGACGGAACAGATCAAATCGATGTTCGCCGGCGTCGGGGCGGGGCGCAAGAAGCCCCGCAAGATGAAGGTGAAGGAAGCGATGAAGCTGCTCGTCGACGAGGAAGCAGCCAAGCTCATCAACGAAGACGAGATGAAGCAGAAGGCCATCGCCAACGTCGAGCAGAACGGCATCGTGTTCCTGGATGAGATCGACAAGATCGCGTCGCGTTCGGAACACGGCGGTGCGGACGTCTCGCGCGCGGGCGTGCAGCGCGACCTGCTGCCGCTCGTCGAAGGCACGACGGTGAACACGAAGTACGGCATGATCAAGACCGACCACATCCTGTTCATCGCCTCGGGCGCGTTCCACCTGTCGAAACCGTCGGACCTGATTCCCGAGCTGCAGGGCCGCTTCCCGATCCGCGTCGAACTGGAATCGCTGTCGATCGAGGATTTCAAGAGCATCCTGACCTCGACGGACGCGAGTCTCACCAAGCAGTACGAAGCCCTGCTGGCGACGGAAGGCGTCAAACTCGAGTTCGCCGACGACGGCATCCATCGCCTGGCCGAGATCGCGTATTCCGTCAACGAGCGCACCGAGAACATCGGCGCGCGCCGCCTGTACACGGTGATGGAAAAGCTGCTGGAAGAGATCTCGTACTCGGCCACCGACAAGTCGGGCCAGGCGCTCGTCATCGACGCGGCCTACGTCAACGAACGGCTGGATGCGCTGGCGGTCAACGAAGACCTGTCGCGCTACGTGTTGTAATCCACGGCTGCAAAAAGGAGAGGCGGCGATGGCAAACAAGGCACTGGCAACCCGGCAAAAGATGCGGCTGCGTGTCGAGCCGACGCCGCCACTCAAACCCCGCAACCCGTTCGCCGGCTTCGCCAAGGCACGCGCGGCTGGAGCGCATGCAAAACCCGAGGCCAGCGAGCGGCTGGCCGCGAAGCGTGCGCTCAAGAAGGTCAAGCTCGAGCCGGACGAGGACTGATCAGGCCCTACTTTGCCGGCATGATCAGCGGCTTGCCCTTCTCGACGACATAGGTGGCGATGCCCGCCCCGGCCACCGTGCCGGGGTTCCTGGCCGCGTGGATGGTGCCGGCCGGGATGAAGACGGATTGCCCCGCCTTCAGCATCACCGGCGCTTTGCCGTCGGGCAGGTACTCCAGCGTGCCCTCGACCACGTACAGCACTTCATCACCCGGATGCGTATGCCTCGGCACGCCATGACCGGCGTCGACCTCGACGCGCACCTCCACGACTTCGCGTCCCGACACCACGCTGTCATGCCTCAGCAGGTCGGTGCGCCGCACGCCCGGCGCTTGCGCAAACGCAGCCGCGCCCAATAGCGCCAGAGTGATCACGGTTACCGTTTTCATGGTTCCTCCTTTGGTATCGATTGGACACCGGCGCAGCGGCGAGGGCACGGACGTTCGCACCTGAACTGATGCGTATCATAACGCTGACCCGACTCGGCAGGCGGTCGTGGCTGGCGGGACTCGACATTTCTTGAACTGCCCCGCCTTCTTCTGTACATTCGTTAGGCCGAGTTGACGAACGAAAACAGAGAACTGACCACAACCATGAGCTCCCCCGACATGCTGCTGGACGTGCTGCGCGCCGAACTGCGCGCAGCCGGGATCACCTACAAGATGCTGGCCGACCGCATCGCGATGAGCGAATCGAGTATCAAACGCATGTTCGGCCAGAAGGACATGACCCTGTCGCGCCTGGCGCAGATCTGCCAGGCGGCCGGCATCGCCATGGAAGACGTGCTGCGGCGCGCGGCCGATGCGCGGCCGCAGGCCGACACGCTCACGCTCATCCAGGAAACGGCGCTCGTCGCCAACCCGCGCCTGCTGCTCGTGGCGATCTGCTGCCTCGGGCACTGGAGCCTGGAACAGATGGTGGAAACCTATCGTTTGAGCGAACCCGAATGCATCGGCTTGCTGGTGGAACTCGACCGCCTCGGCGTGATCGAACTGAAGCCGCTGAACCGTTACACGCTGCGGGTCTCGAACGCGTTCCGCTGGCTGCCGGATGGGCCGGTGCAGCGCTTCTTCCGCGCCCACGTCGTCGAGGATTATTTCGCCGGTAACTTCGACGGTGCCGGCGAAACCTTGATGTGCCTGCCCGCACGCCTGTCGCTGGCGAGCGCCGCCGAGCTGGCGGAAAAGATCCATCAGCTGGCCGGCGAACTCGCACGCATGCACCGCAACGACCGCCGCCTGCCTCCACAGGAGCGCGACGGCTTCACGTTGCTGGTGGGTTTCCGTTCATGGGAATTCGCGGCGTTCACCGCATTGCGGCGCTGACGCTTATTGCGTATTCATCTGACCGGCCGGATTGTCGCCGCGCGTCTGCGGCGGCATCTGCTGACCGTTCGGCGTCGGATTGATCGGGTTCGGATTCGAGGGCGGCGGATTGTCGTGCGTGCCGACGTCGCCCGGGTTCGTCATGGACGGCTGTGGCTGGACGGCGCCCGGTGCCATCGGCGGCTCCGGTACGGCCTGCACCGGCTGCGCGGCCGGTGCGGTCGTGATCTGCTGGGGCTGCGGAAAATTCTGCTGCGGCATGCCGCCCGGCGGCGCCCCACTGGGCGGCATGCCGCCGGGCGCGCCACCCATCGCCGCGGCGGGCTTGGTATCGGTCGCCAGGTCGACACGCTTCATGACGCCGCCATCGGACAGCATCACATAGCGCGGGTGGACTTCCGCCAGCGTGATGCCGGGCGCCAGCTCCTTGCCGACCCGCAGCGCCTTCGGCGGCGAACCTTCGGCGACGATGATCGCCACGCTGCTGCTCCCGTCCGCCACGACGCCCGTCAACTGGTAATTGGTCGCGCTTGCCACCGAGACTTGGCCACCGAACAAGGTGGCGGCGGCATCGATGGTCGGGTCGGGCATGGCGGCCTGCGGCGCCGCCGCGATCGGGCGCTGGGGCGGCTGGTACAACTGCATGATCCAGTACGCCAGCGACACGGCAAACAGGACCACGCCCAGCAGGCTCAGGAAAAAAGGCAAGCGCTTGTTCATCAGTTTCCTTGTCACTGCACCAACTGGTTGATTTCAATAATCGGCATCAGCACGGCCAGCACGATCAATAGCACGACGAGGCCCATGGCCAGGATCAGCACCGGCTCCAGCAGGCCGGCGATGGTCAGGGTGCGCCGTTCGAGGTCGGCCTGCTGTGAATTCGAGGCCCGCTCGAGCATGGCCGGCAGTTCGCCCGTGATCTCGCCCGCGCGGATCATGTGCACGAGCATGGGCGGGAACAGTTTTTGCGCCGACAGCGCCCGCGCCAGGCTCACGCCCTCGCGCACGCTGGCGGTCGCCTGCTCCACGAGTTCCTTCATCGCCACGTTCGACAACGTGTCGCGGCTCGTCTCGAGCGCGCGCAGGATGGGCACGCCGGAGCCCGTCGTGATCGCCAGGGTGCTCGCGAAACGGGTCGTGTTCAGGCTGCGCTCGAACTTGCCGTACACGGGCGCGTTCAACAGCCACGTATGCCAGCGGCGCTTGAGCACGGGGTTGCGCAGGGCGCGGCGCCACGCGTACCACGCCGCGATGACGACCAATGCCACATAGATCCCGTAGGCGCGCGTAAAGTTCGACACACCGAGCATGAGGATGGTCAGGAACGGCAGTTTCTGCTTGGTGTTGGCGAACACCGAGACGATCTGCGGCACGACATAGGTCAGCAGGAAGATCACGATCGCGAACGCGACGACGGTGACGATGGCCGGATAGGTGAACGCCAGGCGCACCCGCTGCACGAGGGCGTTGCGGCGTTCGATGTAGTCGGCCAGGCGCGACAGCACGCGCGACAGCTGGCCGATCTGTTCGCCGGACGCGACGAGGGCCCGGTAGATCTCGGCGAAGTCGCGCGGATGGCGCGCCAGCGCACTGGAGAACGACGCGCCGCCCATCACTTCGGACCGGATCGACGCGATCAGGTCGCGCACGTAGGCACGCTCGGCCTGTTCCAGCAACGCGGTGAAGGCCTGTTCGAGCGGCAGGCCGGCTTCCAGCAGACTCGCGAGCTGGCGCGTGAACAGCGCGAGCTCGACCTGGGACAGGCGCTCGCCGAAGCCGCGCGCACGCGCGGCCCCGCTCTCGTCGACCTGGGCCGCGATGGCCTCGACGGCGAGCGGCGTCAATCCCTGCAGGCGCAGGTCGGCGCGCGCGGCACGCGGGCTGTCGGCGTTCAGGACGCCCTTGCGGGTCACGCCGCCCGTGTCGACGGCTTCGTAGCGGAAGGCGGGCATCGATCAATCCACCTTCGTCACGCGCAGCAGTTCGGCTTCCGTCGTGATGCCTTCCTGCACCCACCGTTGGCCATCGTCGTGCATGGTCTTCATGCCGGATTTCAGGGCCGCGTTGCGGATCTCGGCCTCGGCGGCCTGGTTGTGGATCTGCGAACGGATCTGTTCGTTCGTCTCGAGCAGCTCGTACACGCCCACGCGGCCGTGGAAGCCCGTGTGGCCGCAGCGGTCGCACCCGACCGCCACCCAATGTCCCGCTTCCTGGCGCTTGCAGTGCGGGCACAGCTTGCGCACGAGGCGCTGGGCCATCACGCCCAGCAGCGACGACGACAGCAGGAACGGCTCGATACCCATGTCCAGCAGACGGGTGACGGCCGACGCGGCGTCGTTCGTGTGCAGCGTGGCCAGCACGAGGTGGCCCGTCAGCGAGGCCTGCACGGCGATCTGGGCCGTTTCAAGGTCGCGGATCTCGCCGATCATGATCACGTCCGGGTCCTGGCGCAGGATCGCGCGCAGGGCCTTGCCGAACGTCATGTCGATGCGGGCGTTGACCTGTGTCTGGCCGATGCCGGGCAGGTCGTATTCGATCGGGTCTTCCACCGTCATGATGTTGGTGGTCGTCGAATTCAGGCGCGACAGCGACGCGTACAGGGTCGTCGTTTTACCGGAACCGGTCGGGCCCGTGACGAGCACGATGCCGTGTGGCTGGTTGATCAGCTTGTCGAACTGCGGCAGCATCTGCCCGCTCATGCCGAGGTGGCTGAGGTCGAGGCGGCCCGCTTCCTTGTCGAGCAGACGCAGCACGGCGCGTTCGCCGTGGCCGGTCGGCAGGGTCGACACGCGCACGTCGACGGGCTTGCCGCCGATGCGCAACGTGATGCGGCCGTCCTGGGGCAGGCGTTTTTCCGCGATGTCGAGCTGCGACATGATCTTGATACGCGAGATCAGCGACGCGTGGATGCCCTTGCGCGGGCGCACGATGTCGCGCAGCGCGCCGTCGATGCGGAAGCGCACGACGGACGTCTGCTCGAACGGTTCGATATGGATGTCCGACGCGCCTTCGCGCAGCGATTGCGTGAGCAGCGCGTTGATCATGCGGATGACGGGCGCATCATCGGACGATTCCAGCAGGTCCTCGATCGCGGGCACGTCCTGCAGCAGCTTCGTGAGGTCGAGGTCGGCATCGAACTCGTCCGCGACCTGCGACGCGTCGCCGCCGGCCGACTGGTACGCGGCGGCAATGGCCGATTCCAGTTCGGCGCGTTCCATCCGCCGCAGGGTGATGCGCCCGAAACGGCGCGAGACCTCGGCGATCGCCGCAGGCTTGGTCGCGTTCGAGACCAGCACTTCGACGGCTTGCGACGGGTCGCCGCTGGAACGCGCCAGCACGCCGTAATCGCGTGCGAATGCGTAGGGCAACAAGTTATTCATCGTCTGTCAATTCTGTTGGGTCGGCGTCGCCGGCCGGTATTCAGGTTGCGCGGGTTGCACAGGACGGAACTCCGGCTGGGCCGGCGCCTTGGGCTGGCTCGTGCCCGGCCCGGTGGCGGCGCCCGGACGCGCAGTGGCGGGTGCCGGCGGCGGCATCGTCGCCATCGCACTGCCCACGGGCGGCTGGCCATTGACCAGGCTCGGCAGCACCGGTGCGCCGAGGTTCTTCAGCAGCACGGTGTCGTCGACCGGTTGTGCCGTCGTGCCGGCGGCGCGCATGAATTCGTAGCGGTCCATCGACAGGCTGTCGTTCTGTTCCTTGCTGCGCACCACGACCGGGCGCAGGAACACCATCAGGTTACGTTTGGCGCGCGTGCGGGTGCGGTACTTGAACAGGTTGCCGATGATCGGAATGTCGCCCAGCCCACGCGTCTTTTCGTTGTTCTCGGATTCATCGTCCGAGATCAGCCCGCCCAGCACGACGATCTGGCCATTGTCGGCCAACACGTTGCTCTCGATCGCGCGGACGGTGGTCACGATTCCCGACGCCGAGCTGACGGAATTGTCGATCCCCGAATTCTCGTGGTAGATCGCCAGCTTGATCGTACCCCCTTCGGAAATCTGCGGGCGCACTTTCAGCAGCAGGCCCACGTCCTTGCGGTCGACCGTCTGGAACGGATTGCTTGCCCCGCTCGCGCCCGTCGTGAAGGAACCGGTGATGATCGGTATGTTCTGGCCGACCTTGATCGTCGCCAGTTCGTTATCCAGCGTGATCATGTTCGGTGTGGACAAGATGTTGGCGTGTCCCGTACTTTCAAGGGCATGCGCGATCGCCCCCAGGCCCAGCTCGCCGTTCACCTGCTTGAAGAGGCCGATCGACAGGCCGGTCGGCGTCGGGATCGAGCTGCCGGTGGTCGTGCCGGACGCGCCGCTGATGCCCGTCGCCGCGGCCAGCGCCAGGTTGACGATGTTGTTGTTGCTGCCGCCGAGGCTGAACGACTGCAGGCCGCCGACGCGGTAGCTGCTGTTGTTGTTGCCGGTCAGGCCCACCCATTGCACGCCGAACTCGGAGGCGTCGGTCGACGTCACCTCGACCACCAGTGCCTCGATATAGACCTGGGCGCGGCGCACGTCGAGCTGGTCGATGACGGCGCGCAGGTTGCGGTACACGGCGTCCGGCGCCGTGATGATGAGGCTGTTGGTCGATGCGTCGGCCTGGATGAAGCCGGAACCCTGTCCGCCGCCGGCACCGCCGGCCGTGGCCTGGCCCTGCTGGGCGAACGAGCCGCCCGTGCCGCCCATGCCGACGCTGCTCTGCTGGCCCTGCTGGCCGCCGAGTCCGCCGGCACCACCGGCGCCGCCGGTGGCGGTGGACTGGATCGAACCGCCCGACGTGCCCTGCTGCTGCACCGGCACGGCCGACGCATCCTGCGACACGACGGCGCGCAAGGTCTGCGCGACCTTGCTGGCGTCGGCGTTCTTCAGGTAGACCACGTGGATGTTGCCGAGTTCCGTCGTCGGCTGGTCGAGCTTCGCGATCAGGTTCTTGGCCATGCTCGCGCGGGCCGGCGACGGCGCACGCACGATGACGGTATTGGTGCGCGGATCGGCCAGCACGGTGACACGGCCCGCATCGCCACCTGCCGCCGGTTCCATCAGGCGCGTGACGAGCGTGGCGACGTCGCTGGCGATGCCGTTGCGGATCGGGACCACGTCGAGGTCGCCGGTGGCCGGCGCGTCGAGCGCGGCGATGATCTTCGACAGGCGGCGCAGGTTGTCGGCATAGTCCGTGATCACGAGGCTGTTGTTGCCCGGGTCGGCCATGATCGAGTTGTTGGGCGAGATCAGCGGCCGCAGCACGGCCGTCAGGTTGGCGGCGGACTCATGCTGCAGGCGGTAGACCTGCGTGGCGATCTGGTCGCCTTTGACCTTCGAGCCGCCGATGCCGACCTGCGTGGGCGAGGACTGCAGCTTCGCTTCCGCTTCCGGCACCACCTTCGCATAACCGTCGCCGGTGACGACCGCATAGCCCTGCAGGCGCAGTGCCGAGGTCAGCAGCGAGAAAGCCTGGGCCCTGGTCAATGTCTTTTCCGAAACGAGCGTCAGCGTGCCTTTCACGCGCGGGTCGATGATGAACGTCGTCCCCGTGTAATGGCCGACCGCCTTGATCACGGACTCCATGTCGGCATTGACGAAGTTGAGCGCGGCGCCATTACCACTACCGTCCTGGGCATGGGCGAGCGGCGGCAGGACGCTGGTTCCGACGGTGCAGCAGAGCATGGCGCCGGCCACGATGCGGCGCAGTGCCGGGAGTTGCTGGATGCTGCGGGTTGGATTTTTTTTCATCATCTGAACTCTAACGCGATTATGTTCTTGCCGTTCACCATACGCCGTTGACCCAGCAGGTTGAGCAGGTTGCCCAGCGTGTCTTCGTACTTGTCGGCCGCCGCGGCCTGTCCCGAGAAGTGCAAGCGGCCGCTTTCCAATGCTCCATTGCCAGACAGCAGGAGCGCACCGCTCACCGTACGCAGCACCACGTCGGCCCGCTGGCCGTGCCAGTCCATGGCCATCTCGTAGGTACCGAGCGGTTTGATCGGGCTCATGCGCGATCCCATGTCGGTCAGCGACAGCACCGTGCGCCCGCTCACCGCCACCGTATTGCCCTGGCGCGCGATGTCCAGCAGGTTCCAGGACAGTTTGATCGTGCCCGTGAGCGCGAGCGTGTTCAACGGCGCACCCAGCCCGGCCAGGCCCTCGGCCGGCAACAGCAGCTGGCCGGCGCTGACCTGCCATTGCGACCAGCTGCCGCTGACGTGCACGGGCTGCGCCAGCGCCTGGTCGTTGGCCAGGTCCATGCTGACATCCCCGAACAGCACCAGCGGCGACAGGCGCCAGCTGAAGCGTCCCGGCAGCAGCGGCGTGACGGATCCGCCCGCGCCCGGCGCCCCGCCCACAAAGGCTGAGCCGCGCCAAAGCGTACCCTGCGCATCCCCCAGAGTCAAACGGCCATCCGTCTGGCGTTCGACCATCGGCGCGAGCCATGCCGCCGGCAGGAACGCCAGTACCGTCAGGATCACCGCGAGCGTCGGCAGCGCGATCCAGGCGAACGTGCGCTTCATTGGCCGCTGCCGGTGTTCTGGCGCAGCGTCAGGCTGGCGTCGACCTGGCCGGCGGCGGGCAGGGAAGTGACGACGGCGTCCTGCACGAGCAAGCGGTTGGCGCGGCGCTGCTCGTCCAGCCACGTGGCGAGGTTGGCGAACGCCACGTTATTCAACTGCAGCTTGATGTATTCGCCGTTCACCGACAGCGATTCCGGATTCAGGCCGCGCCCCGACAGGCTGCTGCCGACGGTGTCGCGCGTGAGCGGCACGACGTGCGTTTCCGGCGCCTGCGCCAGCGTGCTCGCTTCCTGGGCCATGGCCTGCAGCTCGGCCGCCTGCTGGCGCAGCTGCGGCAACTGGCGGCGCAGCTGGGCGCGCCCTTCGATGGCCGGATCGACGAGCAGCAGATACAGCAGCGCGGCCAGCACGACGGCGCCGCCGGCCGCCAGGAAGCGGCGTTCCTGCTCGGTGCGCGCGAGCCAGAGCGCCGTGGCGCGCTCGCGGTACTGGGCGAAGGTGGTGGCGATGCTCATGGTTTGGCTCCCGTGCTGCGGATGACCCAGTTGCCCGGCGTGCTTTCTTCCAGCGTGAGCCGGCGCGTGGCCAGGGCCGTGCGCAACTGCCCGGTCAAACCGGGGTCGACCGTCTCAGGTTTGACTTTGACGGTCAACGCGCGTTCGCGGTATTCGATTGATGCAATTCCAACCGGACGGCCGAGCGCGCGCGTCGCTTCACCCAGCGCCGAGGCGAGATAAGTAAATTCGTCGGGCGACACGTCGCCCGTGTTGGCGCGCGCGCGGGCGACGTGCTGGCGCATCTGCAGTACGGGATCGAGGATCGTCGTTTCACGCGGATACACGTTGCGGTAGGTCTGGATCATCGACTGGCGCACCGTGTTGGCTTCGCGGCGCAGGCGCAGCCAGTCGACGTTCAGCCCGATCAGGTTGACGGCCACGGCCAGCGCGCCGAGCGCGATCGGCCAGCGCCAGCGGCGCCAGTCGCGCGTGGGTGCCCCCGCCGCGCCGAGGCCGCTCACGAGGTCCAGCGCAGTCGTCTTGGAACCGGCGATCCAGTGCGTCCAGTTGTCGGCCTCGATCAGGATGCCGGGACCGGCTTCCTGCGCCAGCGCCTGGTACTCGCCCAGTTGCGCGGGCGGCACGTACAGCACGAGCGGGGCGTCGCCGCTGAAGGCGCGCGCCGTCTGCAGCACGACGGCCGGCGTGGCGTCGAGCGCGAGGCCGAAGCCCTGGAACAGGCTCTGGCGCAAAGTCAGTTCGACGCCGGAAATGGCGGCGGCAACACTGCCCGGCTGCAAAGGCAAGCACAGTTGCGCGGGCTCGGCCATGATGGTGCGCGCGCCCTGCGCCAGCAGGCTTTTCACGATGCCTTGCAGCCAGTCGCGCTCGACCACGGCGATGGGCCGCATGCCGTCGGGCTGCTCGGGCGCGGCCACGAGGACGGCGTCCATCGGATCGCCCAGGATGTGTTCTTCGACGAGGCCCGGCAGCGCGGCCTTCAGGCGCGCGCCGGACAGCGGCGGCGCCTGCACCGACAGCAGGGTCACGTCGGCGGCGGCGAGCAGCAGGACGATGCGGCGGCTCGTGCCGACCAGGTCGCCCAGGTTGCGCAGCGGGCCTTCGCCGTGCTGGTCGATCGCGCCGCCATCGGTGACGAGGGCGAAGCGGCACAACGCATGTTCACCTTCGGCACGCGCAGGATGCCGGATATAAAGTGTGCTCAAACTGTCTCGCTTTCTCGATCTTCTGTTGGTCGTTTTAACATGCCCTGCGCTATCCCTCGAGACTTCTGTCCAATTCAATACTGGCGGATCCACACCACTTTCGGCCCGCTGCCCGCCACCAGGTTCGACGACCGGTGGATCAGCGCCTGCGCGTCCAGTGCCGCGCGGTCCAGGCGGATGCGGCTGTCGACGAAAAACCAGTCGCTCTTGACGCCCGCCGTACCCTCCGCCGGCTTCCGGTTGTCGCCGATCTCGGTCTCGAAATAATTCAGACCACGCCACGCCGCCTGCTTGCGCCGCACGATCAGCGTATTCGCTTCCGGCACCGACATGTCCGGCACCACGGCCGCCAGCACTTCCGCCGGCGCCGTGTTGACGTTCACCGGCGTCTTTTCCGGCAGCACCGTCACGAACGGCCGCAGCCGCTCGACGATGGCCGGCGTCACGCCCCGCACCGACAACAAGTCTTCCACCTGCAGAATCTTCATCGGCGCGCCCGTCACGGGCGCGGCCTGCGTCTGCTTCGTCGGGTCGTTGCCCTCGTCCGTCGTGGCCGGCAAGCCGGCCGCAACGAAGGTCGCGATGCGCAGCGCCAGGCCCTGATCCAGCTGCAGGTTGTTCAGCAGGCGTTTGAAAATCACCTGCTGCTGCGGATCCGGCAAGCCGCGGCTCATCCCCAGGTTGCGCAAATTGTAACGCGAGCATGCGTCGGTAATGTTACCGGACAGGCTTGCATCGAACGTTTCTCCTTCGACCCGCTGGCGTTCGACGTATTGGTCCAGGCGCGTTTCCGCCAGCGGCGTCGCCCAGACCTGGTCGAGCGACGTGTAGTCGCGGTGGTCGATGCCGTCCTGGAACAGGACCAGCGTCGACCAGTCGAGCGCGCCGCGCAGGATCCACTTGGTCTGCAAGTGCAGGCGCTGGTTTTCCATCGAGCGCACCTGCACCTGCTGCTGCCAGAACAGGCTGGCGACGATGGAGATCGCCAGCGTGGTGAGCAGCAGCGCGGTGATCACGGCCACGCCGCGTTCGCGCGCGGGTCGGCGCTGGCGCGTTCTCATGGTTCCCCCAGCAGGAAGGATTTGACCATCGGCTGTTGCAGGTTCTGGGCCTGCAACGCGACCTGCAGGCCGGTCGGTTCGTTGCTTACCTGCGCCGGCAGGTCGGGCTGCTGCGACTGGACCGGCTGCTGGCCCGTGCCCGCCGCATTCGCACCGGGATCGACGCCACCCTGGCGCCAGGAGTTGTTGAGCCAGGTCGCGACCTGCATGCCCGTCACGCCGGTCTGCAGGGCGACGGCCGGATTGGTGTCGGCGTCGCTGGTGACGGCCTGCCACAGCGCGTCCAGCTGGACGAGGTCGCGCGTCGGCTGCGACTCACGCCGCATCAAGGTGCCGTTGACGATGCGGTACGCGACCACCTGTAGCCGCGACGGCTGGTTTTCCATAAACACTTCGCGCACGAGCGTCAGGCGGTCGGCACCGACGAGGAGATAGGGCCGCTGGTCGACGACGTCGCGCTGGGCGATGTGTTCGCAGTCGCTCTGCATCTGCGCGAAGGCCAGCTGCATGCCGCGCGTCGTTTCCATCTGCTGCGTGAGGGCCACGCGGGCACGCACGATGCCGTCCAGCCCGCGCCAGCCGAGCACGGCCACGATGGCGAGGATGCTGATCGCCACGAGCAGCTCCACCAGCGTGAAGCCGCGGGCCCGGGAAGAGTTCGTCATCGCCACGGCTTCAGCACGAGTTGGACCAGCTTGACGATGCGCCGGTTGGGGTTTTCGATGTCGTACACGGAAACCTCGACCCGGCGCAGGCGCGGGTTCGGGCTGGCGAATACTTCTTCCTGGCACACGAGGTGCAGGTCGCCCTGCGGGCAATCGAAACCGTGCTTGCCGATGTCGGGAAATTCCTTGCCCAGGCGGATCTGCACGAGCCGGTTCTCGGCCGACCAGGTCGCCATCATCGAGGCACGCAGGCTGCTGCCGTTGGCGCTCAGGCTGCCGACGGCGCGCAGGCCCGCGCCCAGCGCCGTGCCCACGATGACGAGGGCCACGAGCACTTCCAGCAGCGTGAAGCCGCGTTGCCGGTTCGGGAATCGCATGGCGCGCATGATTGACCTCTTCACTCCACCGTGAAGTGCCCGACCCCGTCGGCGCGGATGGCGACACGGTCGTTGCCGCTGGCCAGCGTGAGCACGAACGGCTTGTCGACCGGTTCGCTGCCGAACGTGATGCGCAGCGGATTCAGGGTACCCGCGCTGGTCGGGTCCAGCAGCAGGGTCAGCGGGGCATTCTTGAAGTCGCGCTCGCGCAGCATGTCGTCGTTCACGATCGGTTGCCAGCGCGTTTCGGTGCGCACGAGGAAGTGGTAGCGCTCGGGCGTGGCTTCGAAGGCGACGAGGCGGTTGCGCACGATGGCTTCGTCGCGCGCCAGCTGCAGCAGCAGCGCGATGCGCTGCGCCTCCTTCTGCAGGTCCTGGTGCGGGCTGGGAATGGCGTTGAGGCTGGCCAGCCCCAGCGTGATGCCGATGATGACCATCACGACCATGATCTCCACCAGGGTGAAGCCGCCGGCGCGGCCCGGCGCGCGCGTGGTCATCGACACACCTACGTTATTTGTTGTCCCACGAACCGACGTCGGCATCCTCGCCGGTACCGCCCGGCTGGCCGTCCGCGCCCAGCGAGAACACGTCGATCTCGCCGTGCAGGCCCGGCGACAGGTACTGGTACGGATTGCCCCACGGGTCCTTCGGCAGCTTGTCGATGTAGCCGCCTTCCTTCCAGCCGTTGGCGGCCGGGCCGCTGGTCGGCTTCTGGACGAGGGACTGCAAGCCCTGCTCCGTGGTCGGATAGCGCTGGTTATCGAGCTTGTACATCTTGAGTGCCGACATCAGCGTGGCGATGTCGACGCGGGCCGCGGTCACGCGCGACTCGCCGGTACGGCCCAGCAGCTTGGGCACGACGAGCGCGCCCAGGATGCCGATGATGACCACGACGACCATGATTTCGACGAGGGTGAAACCGCGCTGGCGGTGCTGCCGTGCGAAACGATGCTTGAAGTTCTGCATAGATGTGATGGATGTGGTCGAAAAAACAGTATAAGGCCGAACGAGCGGGGATGACGTTAAAAGTCGTTTGGAAAATGTTCCAACTCGTCAGGAAAATTGTCTAATTGTAAGATAGACGGCGCAGAAAGACACCTTCTGCGTGCGCCGCGACTCATTCTACGCCGGGACGCCCCGCGCAAACGGGGCAGCACGGATTGCGCGCCACGCCGATCTCCGTCCACTCCATGGCGCGCGCATCCAGCATCTGCAGCCGGCCGGCCAGCGAACGGCCGCTTCCGGCCAGCAGCTTCAGCGCCTCGGCCGCCTGCATGGCGCCGATGATGCCGACCAGCGGCGCGAACACGCCCATCGTGCTGCATGCCACTTCCTCGAACTTGCCGTCCTCCGGGAACAGGCAGGCATAGCAGGGCGAAGCGGGGTCGCGCACGTCAAAGACCGAGATCTGCCCGTCGAAACGGATCGCGGCGCCCGCGACGAGCGGGACGCCGGCGGCAACGCAGGCGCGATTGACGGCATGGCGGGTGGCGAAATTGTCGCTGCAGTCGAGTACGACATCGGAATCGCGCACGAGTTCCGCTAAACGTGCGGCATCGGCGCGTTCGCGCAAGGCGACGACCTCGACCTCGGGATTGATCTGGTGCAGGGCTTCGCGCCCGGACTCGACCTTGGGCTGGCCCACGCGGGCCGTCGTGTGCATCACCTGGCGCTGCAGATTCGTCAGGTCGACGGTGTCGTCGTCGACGAGCGTCAACCGGCCCACGCCGCCCGCGGCGAGATACAGCGCGGCCGGCGAGCCGAGACCGCCGGCGCCGATCACGAGCACGCGCGCGGCCAGGAAGCGCGCCTGGCCTTCGATGCCGATCTCGTCCAGCAGGATATGGCGCGAATAGCGAAGCAGTTGCTGGTCGTTCATCGCTTCGGTGCAGACGGCTTGGCGTCGTCCTTGATCTCGGCCGGCTTCGGCTCCTGGCCCGGCAGCTTGGCCGGCGCGGGCTTGTCCTCGTCCGGATCGGCCTTGGCGAGCTGCACCTTCAAACCCTTGAAGTGATTCAGGGCTTGCGTGAGCTGGAAGTCATCCTTGCCGCCGAATTCGACCGGTTTCTCATTCTTCAGCGCGGCCATGGTGAACTGCTCTTCCTCGAGCTCGTCGCGGCGCTTCGCGTTCGCGCTCTTGCTGTCGGCCGCGTCGTTCGTCAGGTGGTGATCGAGGTCCGCTTCGCGCACGCGCACGGCGTTCAGGCCGTCGCCTTCCGGCGTCTCGTCGACCTTCAGGTCCGGCACGATGCCCAGCGCCTGGATCGAACGGCCTTTCGGCGTGAAGTAACGGGCCGTCGTCAGTTTCACGGCCGTGTCGGGCGTCAGCTGGCGCAGGGTCTGCACGGAACCCTTGCCGAACGTCTGGCTGCCCATCACGATGGCGCGTTTGTAGTCCTGCAGCGCGCCCGCGACGATTTCCGACGCCGAGGCCGAACCCGTGTTGACCAGCACCACCATCGGCACGGTCTTCAGCGCGGCCGGCAATTTCGCCAGCGGATCGGCGCCCGGCTTGACGGCATAGAATTCGCGCCGGCCGTAGAACGTGGCGTTCGACTCGGCCAGCTGGCCCTTCGTCGAGACGATCACGTCGTTCGCCGGCAGGAAGGCGGCGGAGACGCCGATCGCGCTCGGCAGCAGGCCGCCCGGGTCGTTGCGCAGGTCCAGCACGAGGCCCTTGATGTTCGGGTTGCGGGCGTACAGGTCCTTTAACTTGTCCGCGACGTCGTCGACGGTCTCTTCCTGGAACTGGTTGATGCGCAGCCAGGCATAGCCGGGCTCGATCATCTTCGCCTTGACGCTGGCCACCTTGATTTCCTCGCGCTCGACCGGCACGACCCACGGCGTGTCCGCGCCGCGGCGCGCGATGGTCAGCATCACCTTGCTGTGCGGCTCGCCGCGCATGCGCTTGATGGCATCGTCCAGCGACAGGCCTTTCACCGGCACGTTGTCGATGCGGGTGATCAAATCTCCGGCCTTGATGCCGGCACGGTAGGCGGGCGAATCCTCGATGGGCGAGACGATCTTGACGTAGCCGTCTTCCATCGCGACCTCGATGCCGAGGCCGACGAAGCGGCCCTGCACCTCTTCGCGCATCTCGGCGAAATCCTTCTGGTCCAGGTAGACGGAATGCGGATCCAGCGAATTCACCATGCCGGCGATGGCGTCCGACAGCAGCTTCTTGTCGTCGACCTTTTCGACGTAATCGCTTTTAATCAGGGCATACACATCGGCCAGCTGGCGCAGCTCGTCCAGCGGCAGGGGCGCATCGCCGCCCTTTTGCGCCAGCGCCGAATACTGGACCGAGACGGCCACCCCGGCCACCATGCCGAGGCCGATCAGACCGAGGTTCTTGAGTTTCTTGCCCATGCTGTTCCCTGGATTGTGCTTCCGGAAATTAGAACCTGATCCAGCTCGAAGGATCGAACGCTTTTCCGAGATGCCTGAGCTCGAAGTATAGCCCCGATTCCTCGTTACCGCCGGTATTGCCGGCACTGGCGATGACGTCGCCCGGCTTGACCGCGTCGCCGGCCTGTTTCACCAAGGTCTGGTTGTTGCCGTAGATCGACAGGTACTCGCCGCCGTGGTTGATGATGATCAGGTTGCCGTAGCCGCGCATCCAGTTGGCGAACACGACACGCCCCGCCGCGATGGCGCGCACGTCGGTCCCTTCCGGGGCCTTGATGAACATGCCGCGCCACGTCGGACCGTCGCCGCGCTTGGCGCCGAAACGGGCCGCGATCTTGCCGGAGATCGGCGCCGGCAGGCGGCCGCGCAGGCTTTCGAATGCGCCGCTCGGCAGGTCGGCGGCCAGTGCCGTATCGGCCGAACGCTGCGGTGCTTCCGGTTTCGGTGCCGGTTCCTCGGCCACCCGCGTCTCTTCCGGTTCGGGTTTCGGCGGCGGCAACGGTTTGACGGGCTTGCCGGTCTTGGCCGCTTCCTTCGCGGCTTCGCGCGCCAGGCGTTCGCGTTCTTCACGCTGCGCCCTGGCCCGCGCCAGCGCACGTTGTTTCGCCTCGGCGGCCGCTTTCGCGCGCGCGGCGGCCAGTTCCTGCTGGCGCTTGCGCTCGGCCGCGGCGGCAATTTCCTGTTCGCGGATCAGGCGCGTCAGGCGGTCGACGAGGCCGCTCATGCGCTGTTCGTCCTGTTCCAGGCGGCTCGCCTGCTTGCGCTGGTCCGTCAGCTTGCTCGACAGGTTCGCCAGCAAGGCGGCCCGTTTGGCCTTTTCCTTTTCGAGCAGCGTCTTTTGCGACGTCTGCTCTTGTGCAATTTCTTCCAGCTCGTCCCTGGCGTTCTGCGTCTCGGCGTGGTTCGCTTCGACGGCCGCCAGGTTCGTGCGCAGGGAGTTCAGTAATTTCGCTTGCGCCTGCGAGACGTAGGCCATCATCTGCAGGTCGCGGTTGATCCGGTTCGGGTTATCGCCGGACAGCAGCAGCTTGATGCGGTCCTCGTTGCCGGCGATATAGTGCTCGCGCAACAGCTTCGCCAGCTGGCGCTTCTGGGCCGCGATGGTGTCGCCAAGTCTCGCCTCTTCGGTCGCGAGATCCTTCAGCCTGGTATTGGTCTCGGCCTGCTCGTCCGCGAGTTCGCGCAGCGAGCGGTTGGCGTCGGAAATCTTTTCTTCCGATTCCGCCAACTCGTCGGCCGCGTCTTCCTTTTCGCTCTCGGTGCGGCTGATGTCCTTCTTGAGCGCATTGAGCTTTTGCTGGATACCGGCGCGCGCCGCCTCGGCGGCGGCCTTCTCCTTGCTGCGCGTGGTCTGGCGCGGCGCCGCCTGCACGCTGCCGAAGGCGAACGCGCAGGCCAGCAGGCCGCATACCAGCTTGCCGCGGGCGGACAGGCCCGCGGACGTCGACTTCACAAAGGAAAAACGCAAGACTTACTTCGCCTTTCCTTGGTTGGCCACGGCGGCCATGGCGGCCGCGATCGCTGCCTGGTCGCCCAGGTAGTAGTGGCGGATCGGCTTCAGGTCCGCGTCCAGTTCATACACGAGCGGGGTGCCGTTCGGGATGTTCAGGCCGACGATGTCCGTGTCGCTGATGTTGTCCAGCATCTTGATGACGGCGCGCAGGCTGTTGCCGTGGGCCGAGATCAGGATCTGCTTGCCGGCGCGGATGGCCGGGGCGATTTCTTCGTCCCAGGCCGGCATCACGCGGGCGACGGTGTCCTTCAGGCATTCGGTCAGCGGGATCTGGGCCTTGTCGAGGCCGGCGTAGCGCGGGTCGTTGAAGGACGTGCGCGGATCGTCGGCTTCCAGTGCCGGCGGCGGGGTGTCGTAGCTGCGGCGCCATACGAGCACCTGCTCGTCGCCGAACTTGGCGGCGGTCTCGCCCTTGTCCAGGCCCTGCAGCGCGCCGTAGTGACGCTCGTTCAGGCGCCAGTCGTTCTTGACCGGCAGCCACATCATGTCCATCTCGTCCATGGCCAGCCACAGGGTGCGGATCGCACGTTTCAGGACCGAGGTGTAGGCCAGGTCGAAGGTGAAGCCGGCTTCCTTCAGCAGGCGGCCGGCCAGCTTGGCTTCATTGACTCCTTTTTCGGTCAGGTCGACATCGGTCCAGCCGGTGAAACGGTTCTCGAGGTTCCAGGTGGACTCGCCGTGGCGCATGAATACGATTTTGTACATAGGTGCTTTATAGAAAAAAGTGAGCAGGAAATACCGATCCGACTTCTATTTTATAATGCGATGATTCAGTTCAACCAACGGAAACTTCGTGAAATTCATCATCGACCATTTCATCACTGTCGCGATCGCTCTTCTGTCGGGGGGCGCCCTGCTGTGGTTGTCGCTCGCCCCGCGTGGCCGCGTGGCCTCGCCGCTGCAGGCTACCCAGATGATCAACCGGGGTAAATCCACCGCCGTGATCGATGTCCGCAGCGCCGAGGCATTTGCCGCTGGGCACCTGCGCGACGCGAAACACATTCCGCTGGCAGACTTGGGCAATCGCACTGGCGAGCTGGACAAGTCGAAAGTCAAGACCATCGTTGTCGTCGACCAGGACGGCAAACACGCCGGTAAAGCGGCGCGCCTGTTGAAAGCGGCAGGATTCGAAGATATCTATGGCCTGGAAGGCGGTATCGCGGCCTGGACGGCTGCCGGCCTGCCCCTGATCAAATAATTTGAAAGGAATTGCCATGACAGCCCATGTTGTCCTCTATCACACCGCCAGCTGTCCCTACTGCGTGCGTGCCGAGCGCCTGCTGGAAGCCAAGGGCGTGACCAACATCGAACGCATCCGTGTCGACCTTGATCCGGAACAGCGCGCCATCATGATGCAACGCACGGGGCGCCGTACGGTGCCGCAGATCTACGTGGGCGATACCCACGTGGGCGGCTTCGACGACCTGTACGCGCTCGACCAGGCAGGACGCCTGGATCCGCTGCTGAACGGCAGCGCAGCCTGAGCCGTGGGCTTGGCAGGGCCCCGGCTAACTATTGAAACCGAATTGGTTTTGATACAATTGCCGGCGCCTTGACAAGTCAAGCACCTCGAATGGCAGGATGTTGCCATTCTTTTTAAAAATTACACGAAAGCGTTCCATGGCTGACGAAAACCTGCAACCCGTATTCCAAATCCAGCGTATTTACCTGAAGGATCTGTCGCTGGAACAACCGAATTCCCCGGCGATCTTCCTGGAGCAGGAAGCCCCGACCATCGAGGTCGCGCTGGACGTCGGCGCCGAAGGCATTGCCGATGGCATCTACGAATCGACCGTCACCATCACCGTGACCGCCAAGGTCAAGGACAAAGTGGCCTTCCTGGCCGAAGGCAAGCAGGCAGGTATCTTCGAAGCCCGTAACATCCCGGCCGAGCAGATGGATCCGCTGCTGGGCATCGGTTGCCCGAACATCATCTATCCGTACCTGCGTGCGAACATCGCCGACGTGATCACCCGTGCCGGTTTCCCGCCGGTCCACCTGGCCGAGATCAACTTCGAAGTGTTCTACCAGCAGCGCCGCCAGGCGCTGGCCGAGCAGGCTGCCGCAGCAGGCACGCCGGCTGGTAACCAGTAATATCCCGGGCGTCCCGCTTCGCCCGTCCCGGGCGGGGCCGGACGCCTTGTTTCTTTGACGCGCACGCCGACGCCCGGCATGCACCGTCTTCAAAGGCCCACATGCGCCCCATCCGCTTCCGCCACCGACTCATTGCAGGCAGCCTGCTGCTGCTGGCATCGTGCGCGGCCGCCGCGTTCGATTTCAAGACGGTCGGCGCGCATGCCGTGATCCTGTACGACGCCCCGTCCACCCGCAGCGGCAAGCTGTACGTCGCGCCCAGCGGCATGCCGGTCGAGGTCGTACTCAGCTACGGCGACTGGGTCAAGGTCAGAGACGCCACCGGCGACATGGCCTGGACCGAAGCAAAGAACCTGTCGGCCAAGCGCAACGTCATCGTGCGCGTCGCGTCCGCCAAGGTGCGCTCGGCGCCCGACGAGAATGCGCCCGTCGTGATGACGGCCGAAAAGAACGTCCTGCTCGAGCTCGTCGATCCGGAAGCCGGCAACTGGGTGCGCGTGCGCCACCGCGACGGCACCAGCGGCTACGTCAAGGCGTCCGACATCTGGGGCATCTAGCCCGTCTATCGATACCCATGCACGAACCGAAACCACCCCAAAAGATCACCGTCCTCGGTGCCGGCGCCTGGGGCACGGCGGTGGCGATCGCGCTCGCCGCGCGCCACGACGTCCTGCTGTGGGGACGCAATCCCGCGCAGATGACGCAAGCCGCCAGCGCGCGCGAAAACACCGAATACCTGCCCGGCTTCCCGTTCCCGGACGGCCTGGACGTCACGGCCGATTTCGATGCCGCCGTCGCGCATGTCGCGCATGGCGCCGGCGAGGCGCCGCTGCTGATCGCCGCCTGCCCGGTGGCCGGCCTGCGCCCGCTGCTGCAGCAACTGAAGGGCCGCGCGATTCCGAACATCGTCTGGCTGTGCAAGGGCTTCGAATACGAAACCGGCCTGCTGCCGCACCAGGTCGTGCGCGCCGTGCTGGGCGATGCCGTGCCGGCCGCCGCGCTGTCCGGCCCGTCGTTCGCGCAGGAAGTGGCGCGCGGCCTGCCGTGCGCGCTGACGGTCGCCTCGACCGACAAGGCATTGCGCGAGCGCGTCGTTGCACTCGTCCATGGCGGCAATATGCGCGTGTATTCCTGCGATGACATGGTTGGCGTGGAAGTGGGCGGCGCCGTCAAGAACATCCTCGCCATCGCCACCGGCACGGCCGACGGCCTCGGCCTGGGCCTGAATGCGCGCGCCGCGCTGATCACGCGCGGCCTCGCGGAAATCACCCGCCTCGGCACGGCGCTGGGCGGCCATGCAGCCACCTTCATGGGCCTGACGGGGATGGGCGACCTGATCCTGACGTGCACGGGCGACCTGTCGCGCAACCGCCGCGTGGGCCTGGCACTGGCCCAGGGCAAGCCGCTCGACACGATCGTCCGGGAACTCGGCCACGTGGCAGAAGGCGTGCCCTGCGCCAAGGCCGTGCGCGAGCTGGCGGCCAGGCTGGGCGTCGACATGCCGATCACCAATGCGGTGGCCGGCGTGCTGTTCGATGGCGATTCCGCCAGCGACATGGTGGCCAGGCTGCTGGCGCGGGATCCGCGCGACGAACTGGCCTGATCCTGGCTTATTGCGCAGGACTACGGTGCCGGCGTGCTCCGCGTCGGCCCGCCCGCGTTATCGCCCGGATGCAGCAGGATGGTCAGCAACGCGACCGCATCCTGGTTGGCGTGGACCGCATGCGGTTCGCCGCCGGCGAGATAAACCATCTCGTTCGGGCGCAGGATCGTCGTGCGGCCGTGGGCCTGGAACGCGATCTCGCCTTCCAGGCACAGCAAGGTCATCTCGCCTTCGACCCAATGTTCCGGCAGCGGTTTTTCCTTCGGTATCACGAGCCGGATCAATTCCATGCGATCCGTCTTGATCAGTGCGATCGAGGTGAAATTCGCGATGTCGTCTTCGCCCCGCTGGAGTGCGATCCGCTCACCCGAGACTGCGTGGTGCAACGCCATGTGTGACTCCCTTTACTCTTCGAATGTCTGCGGCACCCCGCGCAGCCAGGTGACAAGCGCGGTGGCGTCCTTGAACCCCTGCGCGAGCTGCGGCACGAGCTTGTCCGGGGCGTTGATGTCCAGCTTCTCTTCCTTCCAGACGAAATAGCTCTTCAGCTTCAGGTATTCGACCAGCGGATGGTTCGGATCGAATCCCTTCGGCGGGCGTTGCAGCTTGTCTTCCGGCTGCAGGTCGCCATACGCTTCGCGCAGATGTTTATTCTTCAACATTTTGGCGAAACCTGTCGCATCGTTGACGACGTGCTCGCGAATCGCCTTCAGGCGCGCCGCCGGCGGCAGGTATTCGCCCGCACCGTACAGCAGCGTGCCGTCCGCTTCAATGTGGAAGTAATAGGTTGGACCGCCGCCTTCGCTGGGCCGGCGCTTGTTGCCGGGCGCGATGCCGGCCGAGAAATGCGTTTTGTACGGCGTCTTGTCGTGCGAAAAGCGCGTATCGCGCTGGAAGCGGAACATCGCCTTTTTCGGGTCGCAGGCGACGACCTGCTTGTCGAACCGGCCGATCTCCTTGATCAGTTCCGTCAGCACTTCCAGGAATTCGACCCGCAGGATGTCGTAGCGGGGCTTGTTCATGATGAACCACGGCCGGGTGTTGTTCTCTTTGAGTTCGGTAAGGAATTGCGTCAGGTCGCGCAGGTGCATAAGGGGTCCAAAATGAGTCCAAATATTCAGGGCGTCTGGCGCGGACGGCGGCCGACGGTCACGGCGATGGTCGTCTCGCGGTTCTTGCGCATGACCGTCATCTGCGCCTTGCCGCCGGGCGGCAGGTCGGCGATGAGGTTCATCATGTCATTGGTGCTGCCGACTTTCTTGCCTTCCACGGCCAGCAGGATATCGCCCGGGCGCATGCCGGCGCGGTCGGCCGGTCCGCCGCGCACGACGCCGGCGATGATGGCGCCGCGGTCGCGCGGGAGGCCGAAGCTGTCGGCCAGTTCGGGCGTGATGTCCTGCGATTCGACGCCGATCCAGCCACGCACGACCTGGCCATGCTTGATGATGGAATCGAGCACGGTCTTCGCCGTCGACACGGGAATCGCGAAGCCGATGCCGACCGAACCGCCCGTCTGCGAATAAATGGCCGAGTTGATGCCCAGCAGGTTGCCGCGCGTATCGACGAGCGCGCCGCCCGAGTTGCCGAAGTTGATGGCGGCATCCGTCTGTATGAAGTTCTCGAAGTGGTTGATGTGCAGGTTGTTGCGGCCCAGCGCCGAGATGATGCCGAGGGTAACGGTCTGGCCCACGCCGAACGGATTGCCGATCGCGAGCACGACGTCGCCCACGCGCGCCTGCTCGGGGTCGCCCAGCACGATCACGGGCAATTTATCCGCTTTGATGCGGATGACGGCGAGGTCTGTTTCCGGATCGGTCCCGACGATGCTGGCGGCCGCCTTGCGCCCGTCGGCCAGGCCGACCTCGATCTCGTCGGCGCCTTCCACCACGTGGTAATTGGTCAGGATATAGCCGTTGCCGCTGACGATCACGCCGGAGCCCAGGCTGGCCATCTGTTCCTGCGGCGGCATCTTGTCGCCGAAAAACCGTTTGAAAAATGGATCCTTCAGCAGCGGATGCGTTTCGCGCAACGCCTTGCTGGTGAGAATGTTGACGACGGCCGGCATCGCGCGGCCGGCCGCGTCGCGGTAGCTGGCCGGCGCCGGACCGCCGCCGGGCGCCTGCAGCACGGGCACCACCCCGCCGACCTGGGTCGGCGCGCGCCCCGTCCACGCCGGCCGCAGCGCCGCGATCACGATATAGATGCCGAGGGCGATCGTGACGGTTTGCGCGAACAGCAGCCAGTAGCGGCGCATCGGGGAACTCCTGTGTTCAGCGTTTCAGCGAATCGCGGATTTCACGGAGCAGCACGACCTCTTCCGATACTGCTACCGCCGCGGCCGCCTCTTTCTCTTCTTCCGCTTTGGTGAACGGCGCACGCATGCGGTTCATCAGGCGCACCATCTGGAAGATGACGAAGGCCAGGATCACGAAGTTCAGCAGGATCGTGAAGAAATTACCGTAGGCGAGCACGGCGCCGGCCTTCTTGGCCTCGGCCAGCGGCAGGCCGTACGCCTGGCCGTTGAGCGGGATGTAGTAGCTGGCGAAATCGAGGCCGCCGAACAGCTTGCCGATCGGGGGCATGATGACGTCCTGCACGAGCGAATCGACGATGCGTCCGAACGCACCGCCGATGATCACGCCGACCGCCAGGTCGACGACGTTACCCTTCATCGCAAATTTCTTGAACTCTTCCAGCATAGCCATCACGGACCTCCCTTGTGTTTTTTAAAACCTTGTCAGGTTCACAGCGATGATACAGGAAACGTGGGGCAATCCAATCCAGGGAGATATCCATGTGGTCAAGCGGTCCAAGTCAAAAACGGGCGTTTTGGGATGCCGCCTGACACGGCAAACGTTTTTTCTTTAATTTGCAAAACTGTTCACCTATAATCGACTGTTGCAAAAAAGCCTTTTACTGGTTTGCAACGTATTGCATTGCAACATTTCGCATTTGACGAATGGAGTTGGTATGAGTAATGAGAAGCAGGTCGATTCAGGCCGGCGAGGCTTGCTCGTGGCTACATGCGCGGCGGGTGGCGTTGTCGGTGTTTCAACGGCCGGGGTGCTGGTCAGTACGTTGCAGCCCTCGGAACGAGCGAAGGCGGCCGGTGCTCCGGTCGAAGCGGATATTTCCGATGTTAAACCGGGTGAACTGAAAGTCGTGGAATGGCGCGGCAAGCCCGTGTGGATCCTCCGCCGCACTCCCGAAATGTTGGCCAGTTTGCCGAAGAACGACAACCTCGTTGCCGATCCGAATTCCGATAAACCCTATCAAATGCCGGTGCCGGCATACGCGAAGAACGAATTCCGCGCCTACGACAAGCACAAGGAAGTGCTCGTCGTCGTCGGCATCTGCTCCCACCTGGGCTGCTCGCCCTCCGCCCGCTTTACCGAAGGTCCCCAGCCGAACCTGCCGGACGACTGGCACGGCGGCTTCCTCTGCCCCTGCCACGGTTCCACATTCGACCTGTCGGGCCGCGTCTTCAAGAACAAGCCGGCCCCTGCCAACCTCGATGTTCCTCCGTACATGTACCTGTCCGACAACAAGATCTTGATCGGCAAAGACGAGAAAGGCGAGGCATAAGATGGGCGCAGCGTTCAAGGACACCAAACTCCCGGCCGACGCGCCGAAAAGCCACAAGGCCCTCGCCTGGGTCGACGACCGCTTCCCGCTGTCCAAGCTGTGGAACGACCAGTGGGGCCGCTACTATGCCCCGAAGAACTTCAACATCTGGTACCTGTTCGGCTCGCTGGCCATGCTGGTGCTCGTGCTGCAGATCGTCACCGGCATCTTCCTGACCATGCACTACAAGCCGGACGCCAACCTCGCGTTCGGTTCCGTCGAATACATCATGCGCGAAGTCCCGTGGGGCTGGCTCGTGCGCTACATGCACTCGACCGGCGCATCGGCCTTCTTCATCGTCGTCTACCTGCACATGACCCGCGGCCTGCTGTACGGCTCGTACCGCAAGCCGCGCGAGCTGATCTGGCTGTTCGGCTTCGCGATCTTCCTGTGCCTGATGGCCGAGGCGTTCTTCGGCTACCTGCTGCCGTGGGGCCAGATGTCGTACTGGGGCGCCCAGGTGATCGTCAACCTGTTCAGCGCCATCCCGTTCATCGGCCCGGACCTGTCGCTGTGGATCCGCGGCGACTACGTCGTGTCGGACGCCACGCTGAACCGCTTCTTCGCCTTCCACGTGATCGCGATCCCGCTGGTGCTGCTGGGCCTCGTCGCCGCCCACCTGATCGCGCTGCACGAAGTGGGTTCGAACAATCCGGACGGCATCGAGGTCAAGGAAAACCTGGGCCCGGACGGCCACGGCGTCGACACGATCCCCTCGCACCCGTACTACACGACGAAGGACCTGTTCGGCGTGTCGGCCTTCCTGCTGATCTACAGCGCCGTCGTGTTCTTCGCGCCTGAGATGGGCGGCTACTTCCTGGAATACAACAACTTCCTGCCCGCCGACTCGCTCAAGACTCCGCCGCACATTGCGCCGACCTGGTACTTCACGCCGTTCTACTCGGTGCTGCGCGCGACGACGTCCGACTTCATGTGGGTCGTGATGGCCGGCATTGCCGCGTACGTCGTGTTCATCTGGCTGCGTTCGCGCCTGTCGTACAAGACCAAGGTCGCGATCACCGTCGTCGCCATCCTGGCCGAGATCGGCATGCTGCCGCAAGTGCTGGATGCGAAATTCTGGGGTGTCGTGCTGTTCGGCTCGGCCGTCGTGATCCTGGCCCTGCTGCCGTGGCTGGACCATTCGCCGGTGAAATCGATCCGCTACCGCCCGGGCTGGCACAAATACGTGTACGCCGTGTTCTTCGTCGCGTTCCTGACGCTCGGCTACCTCGGCACCCAGCTGCCGACCCCGGCCTACACGCTGCTCGCCCAGGCCTGCACGCTGCTGTACTTTAGCTTCTTCCTCCTGATGCCGTGGTGGAGCGCAATGGGCCGGTTCAAGCCGGTACCGAAGCGTGTCACGTTCACCCCGCATTGATTCCGGAAACTAGCCAAAGGACAACCATGATGTTTTTCTCGAAAAAACTGCTCGCGGTCCTGGCCCTGCTGCCGGGATTCGTGTTCGCGAACGAAGGGACGGTCGCGCTCGACCGGGCGCCGGAACGCACCGACATGGCGTCGCTGCAAAACGGCGCCAAGCTGTTCGTCAACTACTGCCTGAACTGCCATTCCGCATCGTCGATGCGCTACAATCGTCTGCGCGATCTGGGTTTGAGCGAAGACCAGATCAAGAACAACTTGCTGTTCTCGGGCGAGAAGGTGGGCGACCTGATGACGATTGCGATGCGTCCCGCGGATGCGAAATCCTGGTTCGGCGCCGTGCCGCCGGACCTGTCGGTGATCACGCGCGCGCGCGCCTCGAGCGCTGGGTCCGGCCCCGACTACATCTACACGTACCTGCGCACTTTCTACAAGGACGACGCCCGTCCGACCGGCTGGAACAACCTGGTCGTGCCGAACGTCGCCATGCCGCACGTGCTGTGGCAATTGCAGGGTGTGCGCACGGTCAAGATGGTCGAGGAACCGGATCCGCACGAGCCGGGCAAGACCGTGCACCGCTTCGCCGGCTTCGAGCAGGTGACCCCGGGCACCCTGAGTCAGCAGGAATTCGATACGCAGGTGGCCGACCTGGTCGGATTCATGGACTGGATGGCAGAACCGGCGCGCGATTTTCGCAAGCGCCTGGGCGCGATCGTCGTGATTTTCCTCGCATTATTCGCTTTCCTTGCCTGGTCGTTGAATGCTTCTTATTGGAAAGACGTAAAGTGAGTTGATTGCCCGGTTATAATGCGGGCAATGTCTATTCGGGGTGAGCCGCCTGGCGCTTCACCCCTTTGTTTCTTGAAGGAACTATAAACCATGATGGTTCTCTACTCCGGCACCACGTGCCCGTTCTCCCAGCGCTGCCGTCTGGTCCTGTTCGAAAAGGGCATGGACTTCGAGGTGCGCGACGTGGATTTGTTCAACAAGCCCGAGGACATCTCGACGATGAATCCGTACGGCCAGGTGCCGATCCTGGTCGAGCGCGAACTGATTCTGTACGAATCGAACATCATCAACGAATACATCGACGAGCGCTTTCCGCATCCGCAGCTGATGCCGGCCGACCCGCTCATGCGCGCCCGTGCCCGCCTGATGCTGTTCAACTTCGAGAAGGAATTGTTCGTCCACGTCAACACGCTCGAAAACGAGCGCAACAAGGTGGGCGACAAGAGCCACGACAAGGCGCGCGCCGAAATCCGCGACCGCCTGACGACGCTGGCTCCGCTGTTCCTGAAGAACAAGTACATGCTGGGCGACGAGTTCTCGATGCTGGACGTGGCCATCGCGCCGCTGCTGTGGCGCCTGGATCACTACGGCATCGAACTGTCGAAGACCGCGGCACCGCTGATGAAGTATGCCGAGCGCATCTTCTCGCGTCCGGCCTACATCGAAGCCCTGACCCCGTCCGAAAAGGTGATGCGCCGTTAAAGCGCCACCTCCGTTGCACGCCAGTTTACGCCGCCGCAGGCGAATCGAAGTACACTGGCGTGTAACATCTCGCATCATTCCGATCACACCATGCCCGACATCTCCACCAAGCCGTACCTGCTGCGTGCCATTTACGAATGGTGTACGGACAGCGGCTACACGCCTTACCTGGCCGTCAAGGTCGACGCCACCACCACGGTTCCGATGGAATACGTGAAAAAGGGTGAGATCATCCTGAACATCAGCTACGGCGCGACCTCCGGGCTGAAAATGGACAACGACGCGATCACCTTCCGTGCGCGCTTCAACGGCGTCTCGCGCGAGCTGTACATCCCGGTCCACAACGTACTGGCCATCTACGCCAACGAAAACGGCCAGGGCATGGCCTTCGACGTGTCGACGACGGCCGCCGACCTGCCCCCGCCCGCACCGGAACCGGTAGCCGCCCCGGCTCCCGGCCTGGCTGCCGTCCCGGCCAAGACGTCCGAGGTGTCGCATGTACCCGACGACGATGACGAACCACCCAAAAAAGGTGGACGCCCCACGTTGACCCGGATCAAATAAGGGTATAATTCTGGCCACATTGCCGGCTTAGCTCATCAGGTAGAGCAGTTGATTTGTAATCATCAGGTGGCGGGTTCGAGTCCTGCAGCCGGCACCAATAGAATCAAGCACTTAGCCCAGCCTACACGGTTGGGCTTTTTGCTTTCTGGGGTTCGTGTAGGCACCATGTAGGTTTTACGGCCGAGTTCAGAAAAGCGGTAGACTTGCTAGGTTGTGTCACATTGATGGTTGCTTGGAGAAAAACGCGTGACTGCTATAGAACTGCTTGAAAGCCTGAATCTTCTCGATGAACAAGAGCGCATCGAGGCTAAGCGTGCTTCTGAAGCTGGCAAATCCATTCTTGAGACCGTCTGCGCGTTCGCTAACGAGCCCGGCATGGGTGGTGGATGGCTTGCACTCGGTGTCGTGCGTGAAGAGCTGGCGCTTTTCCCTGCGTATGAAGTCGAAGGCATCACGAACCCGGAAAAGATTTCGTCGGATATCGCCAACCAATGCCGTGACGTTTTCAATATTCCTTTGCGAGTGGATATCTCTACCGAGAACGTGCAGGGTAAGAACGTCATCGTAGTCTTTGTTCCTGAGGCGCAACCACAGGACAAGCCGATATTTTTTAAGGCGCAGGGATTGCCGCGTGCAGCCTTCCGCCGCATCGGCAGTACCGATCAGCGCTGCACCGAAGACGACATGGCCGTCTTCTACCAGGGCCGCCAGCGCGAAAGCTTTGATGCGGGCTTGGTGTCCGGCACCACGCTGGAAGACTTATCTCCTGAAGCTTTGGCCGATTACCGCCAATCTCGTGCTGACGCAAACCCTGATGCCGAAGAGCTGCGCTGGAGCGACGAAGAACTATTGCGCGCGTTGGGTTGTATCACCCCAGACACCCAGACCAACCCGCCCATCTGGCGGCTCACCGTGGCGGGCATCATGATGTTTGGCAAGCCCCAAGCATTACGCCGATGCTTCCCTATGACACGGGTGGATTACATCCGTGTGCCCGGTCGTGAATGGGTGCCAGACCCTGAGCGCCGCTTCGACACCATTGAGCTTCGTGATTCGATGTTCCGCCTCATTCGGCGCGCCCAAGCGGCCGTGCTGGACGATCTGCCCAAAGCTTTTGACCTCAAGGAGGGCGGCCTGCAACGCCATGACAAGCCGGTGATCCCCCAGCGAGTGATACGCGAAGCCCTAGTCAACGCCTTGATGCACCGCAGTTATCGTAGCCATAGCCCGGTACAGATCATTCGCTACGCCAACCGTCTGGAGATCCGTAATCCTGGCTTCTCGCTCAAATCTCCCGAACACTTAGGCGAGCCCGGCAGCGAGCCTCGTAACCCCCGCATTGCTGGCGTGTTGCATGAAACTCGCTTTGCCGAGACGAAAGGCAGCGGCATCCGTGTGATGCGCGAAACCATGGAGCAAGCGGGCCTGACCCCGCCACTGTTTGAGTCTGACCGCGGACATGACCAGTTCGTGGCTCGGTACTTTTTCCACCACTTCCTAGGGGCGGATGACGTAGCTTGGCTAGCGCAGTTCAAGGATGCACAGCTCAGCAGTGACGAGGCCAAGGCCCTGATCGTAGTGCGCGAAGCCGGAGCCATTGACAATGCTAACTTCCGTGCTCTGACCAAAGTGGACACGCTAACTGCCAGCACCGCCCTGCGCCGTCTGCGTGACGCCGGGCTACTGGTGCAAAAAGGTCGAGGCTCGGCCACTTACTATGTAGCGGCTGAGCGCTTGGGCCTAGGTATCTTATCTGGCAGCCCCCAGCCCTTATCTAGTAACCTCCCGGCCTTATCTAGCAACCTCGAAAGCTTATCTAGTAACCCTGCTAATGCAGAGAACGAAGCCGCGCGCACGTCCTTATTGGACGGCCTGCCCGGCTCCCTAGCGGCTCGCTTGGGGAGCATTGGCCGCCGCCACCCGCCGCAGGAGACGCAAGACTTGGTGGTGGCGTTGTGCCGCCTGAGGGCTTGGCGGGTCGACGAGTTGGCACTGGTGTTGCAACGCAACCCTGAGGTCGTGCGGCAGAACTATTTGCGACCTTTGATGCGGGATGGGAGGTTGGCAATGACGAGGCCGGACGAGCCGAATGATCCCCAGCAGGCGTATCGGGCAATTGAAGGTAACGATCGCTCGACCATAAATTAAGACGAGCTGTTCGTAAGGAGCCGGCGTATGTCAGCCACCGGCCAGCTCAACCTCCCATTGATCCGCACTGGTCGGATTGGTCCCTTCTCCGTCGACGCCCACACCCGCATCGTCTGAGCCTTGCGGCCGAGGTGATACGCGGCGCACGATGTATCCACATGGGTGCGCTGCTCAAGATCTAGTGGCACAAAGGCCAGCGTGCGTTGGGCGGTGGTCGGTATGTGTGTGTCGACTGACCGTGACATGGGTTCGGCTCCGGAATGAACATGGGGCACATACTGCCAAAACGAAGACCCTTTCGGGGCCGGAAACGGCACGGATCGCCAAGTTTTTGCGTTTCGATCGCAACAAGATGAAAACTTCACCTAAGCCGGTCGCCCAGCGTTGCCGCTGGAGCATCGCCTAGCCGATTGCTCCAGCCGAACTTGCGAAAAGTCTCCCGAGCGAGGATAGCAAGGGAATACATTGGAGCGATGGCAAAAATATACTCGCTGCTCGTTTTCATCCGAGGGCGCAAGCAGCCGTTTCACTTCATAGTCGACAAGGCCGATTACGACCGTCTGTCGAACATACTTGACGATGCCGATGAGATAGAGAGCCCAAGCTTTTTCTGGTGCGATACAGGCGACTACAGATCCGTCATTATTAATCTAAAAGCAGTCCAGGCCGTCCGCTTCCTCTGGGACGGTCCATTTGCGTCACGCAATCAAGAGTCGCGCGACGAACCCGTAGCAATATACCTGCGTGGACGGGACGAGCCGGTTGACGCTGACACTGACTCAGCCGAGTCCATTCATAATTTCTTCAGTCAGCTTGAGCTTGATCCGAAGATTTTTCCCTTCCCCAACTTTATTGATAGCGATGGCGAGTATGTTTATGTCAACTCATCTGAAGTTGACCTAATTATCGCGCCGAAAGAATTAATGGATGAAGGTGCCCGCCTTGCCCAGGATGATTTCGATGAACGCACTGCCCCGAAACTCAACCTGGTCAAAAAAGATTAGGCTGTCTTCGCGATGGTGCACGGGACGGCGGCCCCCTAGCCTCGAACCTCGGCCACTGACCGTGACCGCACACTGTCAGCCCAACGGCGACTGCCTCGTCATAAAGATATGCCTGCCCGGCTGCCCGGCAGGCATGGTTTGGATCATTCCTAACGTTAGGATATGGTGCCCGAAATCGGTCGAACACCGCCACGAAGGCCGCCACTTTTCCCGAAGACCGCCACTTAATTTACGTGGCGGTCTTCGGCATTTTTGGCGGTCTTCGGTAGATGCCACTCCCATCCAACCTTCATGCCGGCCTTGATCGCCTCAATGCCCAGATCACGCTTGGCCCTCTCGATTGTCCGCCAGGAGTAGCCAGCCCCCAGTGCATCGGCTTTAATCTGCTTGGTCGGCACAGGCCCGTCGATCAGAAGGTCATGGAGGAACTGCTCGGCATCTTGCTGCTCCCCGCTGGCGTCATCCTCGACATACTCGACCGATCCGAGGATCTCGCGTGCGGTCCCTTCAATAGTCCCCTCCCAAACGGCGTGCGTCGTCTCGATCCCGCTGTCCAAGGTGACTGCCTCGATCGAATACGCGACGCCGCCATCGTCCAAGGCAATGTTCGACTTTGCCCGCGCCAGAACGCGCCGACCGCCGCCCTCTTCTTTGGCCGCCACGAGGACCATGCGCGCGAGCGCGCCGAACGCCTGCGAACCAATGACCCGGTCCTGTGGCGCGCGTCCGGCGCCGCCCTTCGCAAAATGCGTGATTCCAATGACGGCGCAGCCGTGCGCGTCTGCGAAGTCCACGACGGCTTGCAAGCTTCGGCGAACGTCATTTGCCCGATGCATGTCGCCGGCCACGGCGGACACGATCGGATCAATCAGCAGCAGACTGACGCCGCCTATCGCTTGAGCCGCGCGGTGCAGCTCCAAGATGTCCTGCGACGGGTCAAACGGCATGCTCTGACCATCCTGGGCAATGCCCTCAATGAAGTAGCAACGCTCGAGATTGGCTCCAGACGCAAGCAGCCGCGGAACCAAAGTATCGTCGGCGACGTCTTCGCTAGACCAGATCAGGGCGTTACCCAGCATCCTATTGGCCGCGCCGTCTGGCCAGCGCCCGCCGCCAGTGATGACAGCTGCGAGCGCTAGAGCCAGAGTGGTTTTACCCGTGCCGGCGGCACCGGCCAGAACGGTCAACTTACCTGCCGGGAGCCAGCCGGGCCACAGCCACGTGATGGGCTGCGGCTTGATGTCGGCGCCGCGGCGAATCTTCACGACTCGTTCGCGATCCGGCAATCCGTCCAGCGCCGCAGCCCCACGCAAGACGCTATCCCAGCCGTCACGCATGAGTCACCTCCGCTCCGTGCTGGAGTCGCTTGGCAGCGGTAAGCAGCCGTTCTCTTGCGTCCATCGTCAGCGCATCCCCCTTTGCCATGGTGGTCGCGTACTGGCAAAGGATCAAAGCTTCAAAGGACAGGCAGCGCAAAACGTCAACAGCATTGAAGGGTCGACGCTCTCGCTTTACGACATCCCCGCCAATCCGCTCGGGGAACAGATCCTCGAAAGCCAGGCCGACCGCATCCAAAATGCTCTGTACGTCGCAGCCGGCGAAGCAATGAAGCAGCACGCGTCCATCGTCCAGCTCACGAACGGACAGGCTCGGGCCCCTGTCGTCGTGAGCTGGGCATCGGCATACCCAGCGACCGTTACCAGTCTTGCGCACGAGATCCAAGCGGGCCAGGAGAGCATCAGAACGCATGATTGACCTCGCTCTTGCAATCGGAAGTTGCGCGCGCAACCTGCCACTGTCGACGGATGATGTCCGCGTTCTGGACATCGCCGGCATCCTCGTAGCGCTTCACCATCGCAGCGTAGTCGGCATCGGTTACGCGCAGCTCTTCGGCCGTGTCCCACAGCAGCGGGCCGGTCGCCCGTACGTCATCGCGGCGCCGAAATTGATTGCGGCTCATCGTGCACCTCCACTTGGGGCAACCTGGACAAGCACGCGCTGTGCGCTCAGGCACAGCCTGAACAACTCAATTGGGCTTGTGCAGACGCTAGCCTCATCAAGGTCGCGGAGCAGCTGGTCGACGTCGATACCGGCGATGCGGTCGATTCCCGCCGTAGCGGGAACAGTGGAAAGCATGCTCATGCCGGCTCCTTCTTTTTGGTGCGCGCCGCGGCGCGAGCCTTGCTGGACGTTGCGACAGGTGGGCCGCCTTGGATCAGGCGCAGGACAGGACGCCGCTCTTTCTGCGCACGCTCGTACTCGCCTTCCATCATGTACAAAATGAAGCGCCTGCCGTCGTCATCGATTGCGGCGAACATGGCCGCGAAGCGTTCGTGCTGGGTCATGGCACCTGATCCTTTCCAGCACCCTGCTCAAACTTCTTCTCGCCGTCCCTCTGCATCTTTTCGAGGTGGGCAGCCGTTTGCAATTCGATCGTGCGCAGTGCAGCCACCGCCATGCGGAACAGACGTCCTTTGTGATAGTCGTTGAACATCGGCGCATCGCCGTTATCGACATCCATATCCGACTCCTCGATCATCTCCAAAATCACACAGGCCCCGCCGGCCAAGTCACGAGTGTTGGAGATCAGGTCGTAAGGGCCATTCTGGTAGGCGCGGTACACCCACTCGAAAGGCTGAAAGACTGGCACCGGATTTTCGACCGGCGCGGTCACATTGGTATCTCTCATGCTCGGCCCTCCGCTGCGTTTTTATTTGGCGCACGGCGGCGCACTGCATCTTTGCTATCTTTGAGGGCCGCCTGCTCGCTGAGGATGTGCCGCATGTCTCCGTGGGTCGCCCGCAGGAAGTTCGCTTCGTTCGCCAAGTGCTTGACCAGTACTCCCAACTGCGTGACGTGAAGGCTCTCTACCTCGAAATCGCCGCAACCAGCCAGCGACATCAAATGGCCGATCGACTGAAGGCCGTCGAGCAGCAGCTCTTGCACGTTGTGCGCGTGCTGCGCAATGGCGTCGACCATGTCGATGCGGTCTTGATCGAGTTGGACGCTGAAGCTCACGTCGCCCAGTTGCTTGATAAGGTCGGGGATCTTGTAGGCGGCGTCGTCGACGTGGCCGAAGTGCGGGTTGTTGGCGCTCATACCCGTACCTCCGCTTCAGCCCTCGAATTGAGGCGGTCGACGTGGTCCGTCGCCATTTCATGCAACTGGCTCAACGAAAACGCGGCCAATCGCGCCAGAGCTTCCGTGTCGTTTTCGCTCAATAGGGTATGTGTCGAATCGCCACCACCGCTGGCGATAACATTCAGGTCCAGCAGGTGGGCGGCCAAGATCCTGACAATAACCCCGGCACCACGGCTGATGTCCAATACCTGCGATGCAAACAATCCATCGGGATTGTTCTCCGCCTGAGGCACCAACCAGTTGTCATACTGATGGTACGGCTCGGGACGAGTCGTTTGCATTGAAACAGAGCTTGGAGAAGTTGAGGCTTTTTTTGCCTCATGCGATGGCATGTCGCCAATGTTTGTGTTAACCTTCGTTTGGTGCATGTGTAGCTCCTCAAAAAGACGCACTTGTCCACACCGCAGTCCGAAGCTCCACCTTCGGGACTGCAGCAACTTCCCGGTTCCGCCGGGCACGGTTGCAAAGAAATCCGAAGGGTCAGCTGGCAGGCTGGCCCTTTCGTCTTTCTGGATCTGTCATCAAGCCATCGCTGCTTGCCTTTCGGTTTGTTCCTTGGCGCGCGCCACCATGTTCACGATTTCCGCGCTCACACTGCGGTGATTTTCTTTGGCATACGCCTTGACCCATTCTTTAAGCTCAGGGGGCAGACGCACAGGAGTCGGCATGGGGGTAGTCGCCATTGTTCTCACCGGAAGTTTTGGGGATGAGTCAAATAGTGACTCACTTTGACTACCGAGTCAATAAATGACTCATTGCGTGAGCCAAAAAAGACTCATATGCTCCTTGGCATGACGCGTCCGCCTCCTGTCACTCCGTACCCCCTGCGCATGTCCGATGCATTGCGGGATCGCCTTACCGCTCAAGCCAAAGGGCGTGGGCATAGTCTCCACGCGGAAATCATTGCAATTTTGGAAGGGGCAACCGGCCTTGCTCCTGTCATTCCAGGAACCGAAGTAAAGACTTTGGCCGAGGAAATCGCCGAGATCGTCGCCGCCAAGCTGCGCGACACATCGACCTGAGCAGGTCGAGCGGATCAAGAAAGTAGCCGGCAAGAAGGGCCCGACACGGGCCAGTACAAGCCCAATCCTCCTCCGGAAAAAACTGGTAACCCTGCCGATTTTTTGTGCAGGCTGTTTAAACGTATCGTCGTCTTGCACGCTAGTTCGCGGATGCGGCAGTGTGGGCCTCATGTTGCTACTTCAGCGGCCAAAACCATACCTCGGTCGATGACCAGTAGCAGTCCTCCTCGCACGCCAGCATATCAACGCCATAGGGAGCGACCATGTCGATGTGACCTTGTCGATCAGTTCCGCCCCACAGATGATAGAAGCTGATCACGCCATGTCGCTTACCGATCGCCTTCTGTGCCTCCGGACCGCCGTTGAACTTCTCGGGCGCGCCCCAGAGCCGGGCCAGGATGTTCGACAAATTGCGCTGGCCCGGCTCGATCATCTTTCCTTTGCATTCGCCAGCCAGGACGCGCATCCGCCCGGGAGATATTGGGATGCCGCACCGAACTAGCGCGAGACTCATCCGAATCGCGCAGGTGTTGGCATAGCGCGGATCGTTCGCATACTCCGGCGGGTAGCCGATCCAACGATACAGGTCTTCGGCGTGGACCGAGTGCCGATCAATGTACTTGCTCCGCAAGACGGCATAGGGTGGCTTACCCATGACAGCACCCCTTAGCCGGGCAAGGCCATCTTTCAGCCCAAGCTTGGACCGCCAGTACACCTGCGCTCTGCCTGGCCTGCGCCGGCGTGAGCGAGCGCAGCTTGTCCGTCAACGCCGGTTGTACCAAATCGGTTCCCGGCTTGGTGATGCTGTAGCACCATTGCCGATCGGCAGTCGCATCCATGACGCCCTGCAGGTATGCCACCGCCTCAGCCGCTTCCGCTTGGCTGGCCGGTTGGTCGAGCTGGTGAAGCAGTCGCGCCCCACTCATCCAAGGGAAGGGATGGGTCCCTGCCGGCCCCGCGTAAGCCGGCACCGCGATTGCAAGAAGGACTAGCGCACGCATCACGCGATCCTATTGGATGCCAGATCCCACCCGCCGGCCGTATTGCCGCTGGTGCCGCCGCCGATCTTCTGCTGGGTGTACCGCCATTTCACCTTGGAGAACTTGAGACCCAGGCTCTCGCCCGGCACGTCGCCGCCGTCGAATGACGGGGCGATGTGGGCAATCAGAACGTTCTCAAGCTCCACCTCGAAATACTTGACCGGCTCGCCGTTGCCGTCAGCGCGCATCATTTCCAGCTTAGCCTTTGGGATCGTTTTGCCGCACGCGCAGGTTTGTGCGAGGACTGGCGATGCTAAGTCAACCAGCTTGTGAATGGTGATCTCGCTGAGTTCGGCGCGTTCTGCAGTGTGTCCGCCAGCGGTCGATGCTGTAGCACTCTTGGGTTGATGGATGTTCCAGCTGATTGAAGTGCATTCGATCCATGCGGAATGACGCGAATCGGCCGACTCGCCCTTGATGCCGTCCAGTTGCAGGTAATAGTCCGATGCCATTTGATGCCTCCGTGTTGGTTGTAAGGCATTGTGGCTATGTTGCATTTATTGAAACTTGGGCGTTATCAACTGATCAAGGGCGATAAATCAATGGACGAGCCGAAGCGTTAGAAAACGAACGATTTCTAACATCAACACAGATCAACGATCTGATGTGTTAGAAATATAGAGGTTGTACTTTCCAACACATAAGTATATTCTGACACCGTTTTCTAACACATTGAACAACGGAGAGCAGGATGGCGACCTTTGCATACGGCCGAGTTAGCACCACCGAACAAACTACCGAGAACCAGCGCCGCGAGATCGAGGCCGCCGGCTATCAGGTCGATTACTGGTTTAGGGATGAGGGCGTGTCGGGTAAGGTATCTGCCTTGCAGCGCCCGCAGTTCGCCAAGATGCTCGGACAGATCCGCGACGGCGAAACCCTGGTGGTGACCAAGCTGGACCGTCTCGGCCGTGATGCTCAGGATGTCGGCGCGACGATCAAGATGCTGGCCGCGCGCCGCATCGAGGTCATTGTTCTCCAACTCGGCAAGCTCGACCTGACCAGCGCAGCCGGCAAGCTGATGCTGACCATGCTTGCAGCGGTTGCCGAGATGGAGCGCGATTTACTGGTCGAACGTACTCAAGCTGGTTTGGCACGGGCGAAGGCAGAGGGCAAGACGTTGGGCCGCCCTTCTAAGACGACCGACGAGCAGCGCCGCTTGATCGCCGCTGACTACGCGGCTGGAATCACCGTAAGCGAACTTGCACGTCGGTTTTCTGTCTCGCGCGCCAGTATCCTCGGCATTGTGAAGTCTGCTCCAGAATCGATTTAGCTTGCGCGTTTTCAGCTATTCACAGCACGTTGGCTCATATCACCGAGTGTACTCGGGCGGACCGACGCGGGGATTGTAGATCCCAACGGCGTCCACTTGGCCGCGCGCCATACGCAACACCATATGCGTGTCTTTGAAGGACAAAAGCCGGTACAACCCGTCCTTAGAGGCAGAAGTCATAGTCGGTTGGCCTAGTTTTTCGATTACCGCCTCATAGCTGGTGCCAATACTTATTCCGTTAAGCGCGTTACAGTAAGTGCAAGTACCCTCGTAGAATATTGCTCGGATAACTTCACCTTTGAACACAATGACGGTGTCCCACGTTTTATCGTCTGCCGCATAGGCCCAAATCGGCTCACTAACGGCAGTTGGCTCACCCTTCTTGAAACGCACATCTGCCTTCGAATCAGTCACTTGAAGACCTTGGTATCCGTGTATCGGCACGAGGCGATTCTGGTAGGCCGCCGTCGCAGCAACCCCTCCCCAGACGATCAGCAGGAACAAGCAGCAACCAGCGCTGCTGCGTACAACTATCTTGCGCCACTTCCAACGGTCGCGGGTCGCAATGTACAGCGTGATGATGCCTAGCAATGCCATGCCTAGAAAAATGCCGGTACCAATATCCATGCTGTTCTCCCACTTTCAGTAACACAACAGTATAGAGCTATGGGGAAGGTCTCGTTAAGAAGGCAACCTGGAGCCTTTCGATGCCTCATCGATAGTTCGATACATGCACTTCGATCAGAAAATATTGCCATTTGAATAAGTTGCATAGAAGATATGGCAACGATAAGATGCTACTGAGCACGAAGTTAACGCTATAAGACTTGCGTAAGGACGCTATGCCAAAAAACATCAATTCAGCCTCTCGGATAGTCAGCCTGATCAAGGCTATCCCTTCTCACCCCGACAATACCCAAACTATGGAGGTCTGGGCTTCGTTGTTCCAAGTGCCAGAGCGCTCTCCGCAGAGACGGAGCTTTGTAGTTTCTGAGCGGCTAGGGGCTATGTATCGCGAACTGGACATAGTTCGGTCGCAGATGACGGCCAAGAACTTTAGTGAAGAGCTATATGCGTCAGCCATCGCCCAGCTTGAAGCGGCGTTTTCCACTATGTCACTGCATACTTCGTGGCCGAATGTACGCCAGCATCTAACGGCTGAGACTCTCGTGGCAATGGCGTTTTGCGGGGAGATAATCGATAACGAAGAAGACCTAATCAGCGCCGAGGAGCTAACAGAAATAGAAAACAAGGTGCAGGATTTAGAGCAGTCTCTGGAAGGTAGCACTCTCCCTCCAAGGCTTAAGTCTCTCATCCAACATCACATTGATCTGATTCGAAAGGCGCTCGCTGAGTACCCAATAGTCGGAGCGAGATCACTTCGCCAAGCTGCTCGCACAGCACTAGGGGAAATTGTCGAGGTCCGTGAAGAAATAAGTGCCCATCCAGATGCTCCAGAAATAGCAAACTTAGGGTCTGTCTGGAAGCGAGTGAACTCTGCTGCCGACTTGGCACTGAAGGCAGACAAGCTCGTTCAGCTAGGCCAAAAAGCTTGGGACGTAGTAGGCGGTTTTCTACCTAGTTAGAACGCATGCTCCACCTAATTCATCGCGTGCGTGCACGCGATGCCGGAGGAAATTCTCTATTGAACAGGGCTCAAATTCGTTCGGAAATCGATGGCTAAAACCTCCTACTTTGACACATAAGCGTTTGATTTCAATAGGCATCTTGGACGTATCAGCGTTCAGAAAAAATCCCCTCTAACCGTCTAAATCTGTCTATTTTAGATAAACAGACTGAGCTCTATTTTCTGCGAATGCCCGCGCTCTGGAACGTTCAGCAGGTAGGAGGCTCATCCGCCGCAGCGCAGCGCCTCGCCGACGATCGAGGCCCCCTCGGCCCAGTCCGACGAGGTCGACACGACATAGAAGGCATTGGCGCCGGCGGCCGCGGCTTCGTTCAAGGCGGACTTCATGGCGTTGCCGGGCTTGTCCGGGCCGAGCCGCTGGTTGAAGGTCACCAGCTTGATGGCCTGGCACTTTTCCTTCTGGGCGGCGGTCACGATCTGGACCTTCTGGGCCGCATCGGTGAGGGGAGTTGCGCACCCTGCCAACAGGGCCAGGGCGGCGCAGATGAGGACGGGTTTCAGCATCAGTCGACTCCGGGCAATTTAGAAAGTTGCCACAGTAACACAACAGGTCAACCGATTTGCAGATCTGAGGCAAGGAGCTCATCGGCCACCTTGATGGGCTAGGCGCTGCCCTTCTCAGCTGCATCTTTCGCCTTCATGATCGCGATCAGCACCTCGGTCGGCAGGCTGGCCACATCAAGCGTCGATGCGGTCTGAACCGGGGGCAGGTCGGCAGCACCGCCGATCGCTACCTTGTCGCCATAGTCGCGCGGCGCGATCTTGGATGCTCGCCAACGGTAGTGCTGCGCAAGCTCACGCGCCCTGGACAGCTCGAATTGATCGCTGGCCGTCTCAATTGTCAGCGTCGCCTTCTCGTCCCACATCTGGGCGGTTTGTACCCTTGCCTCGCGCGCACGCGCGGAACGTTCAGGATCGGCGCCAATCCATGCCACGAGCGATCCTTGCGACACCCCTATCTCCTCGGCGATCGCATGCATAGCTTTCGGATGCAGGATAGCCGCACACACGGCATCAATCCCGAAGGCGTCGAGTTTTTCGCTGACGGTTGGTCCGGCCTTCTGTTCGGTTTTTCGTCCCATGGTTACTCTCCTTCGGCTGGATGATCTTGGTCTTCATGCATCCGCTCGGCCTGCAGCGCCTGCGTAACCCATCGCTGCGAAGCCGTTGCGTTACCGGGCATGTTCATGACATGCGCGAAGCGTCGCCACCCAGGGGATTGGACGAAGCGGCGGATCGCATCCTGCTGCTCGGGGTGAACACCATGCGCGGTCCTGCGGGCCAGCTCGGTGAACTCGGGCGAAGTCAGGAGTTTGTCGACCGCCTTGATGGCCTCGGGCTTGGCTCCCTTGGCAAGCGCCGACGCAACCGCAGCGCCCGCACCTGGGCCAAGGGCCCAGCCTACGGTCGTGCCCACAGTGGCGCCAAGCGCAGACTCACGTGCAGTTTTGTAGAGGCGGCCAGTGAAGTTGTCGATCGGCTTCAGCTCGTCCTTGATGGCGTTGAGGCGACCGGTAGTGATTCGCTCGCGCGTGGCGGCGCTGATGCCGTTGGAAACACGGTATAGGTCGCTGAGCTGCTTGCGCGCCTCGGGCGGCAGGTGGGTCATAACGGCCAGGTGCGACTGCTTGTTCTTGAGCAGGCCTTCGTACCAGGTGGCGAACTTGCCGAAACTGACGTGGCCATTAGCCGCAGTCTTGCCAAATGCGGTGCTGAGACCAGAGGCGACGACCTCCTGGCGCATGCTTTCTGGGACCGACTTCAGCAACTTGATAAGCTGGGTCGGGTCTCCCGCCGGGAGCGCCTTCATGGCCGTCGACATCTTACCGACGAAGGACTCGTCCAGCTTCTCGCCGAAAAGCGCGGCGAGATCGTCCTGAATGCCCTTGTAAGTGGCGACGGTTTTCTGAGCGAGATCCCACTTTCCGGCCATGCCATGCTGCTCGAGCACGGCCCGCTGATCCTTCTTCAGTGCGTCCTCGAGTATCGAGATCAAACGGCTGTCCGAGTCCTTGAACGGGCCGGCGCGTTGGACGCGCGCCGCGGTGAGGTCGCGTCGGACGTCATCCAGCAGGGTGTACGTCGGATGCTTGAGAATCGCCTGCGGCGCGGCCCCTGCGCGAAGTGGCTCGCCCGAGGCGGACAGAATCTGCGGCCCCTCTGCTTTCGGCATCAACCGGCGAGGCGAGAGCTTCGCCAAGACCATCTTTTCCATCGGCGACAGGAACTTCGTGCCCCCGAGATCGTTGGCGCGCGCCTTGATCATGTTCAGGACGGTCGGCGCCGGCGCATCTGCTTTAGCCGGCACGGCGGCGCGGATATCTGCATACTGCTTGTCCGCATGGCTCACCAGTTCATCGTGCGTGCCCTGCAGCCTTTCTTTGAGCGAATGGGCAAGGCTACTGAGGTCATGCGTGCCACCAATCTCCTCGATCAGGTCGTTGGCCCGCTGCGCGACTCGCTGCAGGCCGTCTAACTCTGCGGCGCGTGCCTCGGAACCAGGGATCGACTTCACAGCCTGTGACAGTTCGCGGAATGCCTGATTCGTGGTCACGTGGTCCGCCTGCAGGTCACCATCGATGCCGAGGCGCTCGGCAGCCCCCATGACCTTGGGATCGGGCGATGCCTGCTCGGCCAGTACCTGCTTTGCCCGGCTGCTTCCGAAACCGCCTTCTGCGGCCTTGCGCGCCGTCTGGGTAAGGTCGTCCGCTGCCAGAGGTGCCGCACCGCTGGCATCGACCGTTGGAGCGTCGGCGGCCGCGCGCGCAGCTGGGCCCTGCGCACCAGGTGAGGCGGCGCCGGCATCAGCAGCCTCGGCCGATGCGGTCGCCAGCGGGTCGACCGCGGCGGCAGGCTCGGCAGCAACAGCAGGGTTCACACCACGCACGCGTCGCAGGATCTGCCTGGCCGGCGCAGCTGCAGCACGCACTGCATTGACCACAGCCGGCACGGCGGCGCCGGCGACGCCGGCTGCAGCTACCTCACCCGGATTGAACTCGCCGCCGGTAGCCGCCTGGGTCGCCTCAATGGCTGCCTGTGTGCCAGCAGCCCCGAGAGCAGCGCCGCCGAGGGTCGTGGCGCGGCCGGCTGGGGTAAATGCAGCGATGGCGCCGAGCGCGCGCGGAAGGTCGCTGAGCTGGAAGCCGGGCTTGATCGCATACTCCTTGCCGTCCATCGACGAGCGCAACAGGAAGTTGCCCTTCTCATCCTGACGCGCCTTCACGCCTGGGAAGTTCGACTGGATGATCTTCACGGTCTCGGCCGGGTTGGACAGGAGCGTGCCCAAACCGGTTTTCGCACTCGCCATGCTGAACGAGTTCAGCTCGGGCATGCCGGCCCAGTCGGGCGCCGCATCAGTTTCGGCTGTATGCCGCTTGTCACCGGTGGCAGCCTCCTTGATGTGCCCAGGGATCGACGCCAGAGTGTCGAACAGGTTGTGGCCCTGCTCGGCCTCGGAGGCGTCATTGGCCGGCAGCGACTTGATGTAGCCGGCCAGGCGCTGCGCGGCCTTCGTATCGCCCGCGGCATCGGCATTGCGGAGCGCTTGGTAGAGCTGTTCGCGGTCAGGCATCACTAGTTCCCGTACTTGTTGAGGAGGTAATCGATATCGGCCGGGTGCGCTGCCGCCGACTTCGCAGGCTTCGTTGGCGGTGCCCCTTTGCCCTCACCGTCGCTCTTGCCAGTCAGGAGCGATCGTGCGGCCGGCGAGAGGAATGTGTCATCAAAGTCCTTGAGGCCGGTGCTCCGCTCGTAGCTGCGCTTCTTCTCCTTCAGGCGGCCTCCGAACAGCTCCTGCGCGGTGCGGACGGCGCCCAGTACCTGTTCGGGCGAGTAGGTGCCGTCCCCGGTCAGCGCTGCAGCAGTGTGGTTCCGGTCTTCGCCGGTGCCACCGACCCCGGACACGGCCTTGACCACTTCGGGCGCCACCATCTGCACGGCGACCTTCAGGTTCGATGGTCGCGCGGAGCCGGTCGCTTCCGAGATCCTGTTCGCGATCTTGTTGAATAGGCGGGTGTCTCCGTTCTTCTGGGCAAGGGCAAGCTCCTTCAGCGTCGCCAGGTGGTTCATCGCGGTGTTGGCCGACTCGATCGCCGCGCCATCCTTGCCGCCGGCGGCGAACGAACGCAGCGCGGCAGCCCGCGGTGCGTACTGGGCTGCGTCGTACTGGGGATTGAGCTGCATGACCATGTCCATGGTGGCCTGGCCCCATGGCTTGTTCATGTTGAACTGGCCGAGCGGTGGCGCGCGGTAGAACGCGATCTGCTTGGCTAGCGTCTCGTTCGGCTTCGCCGGTGCATCGGCGGCCTTCTGCTCCTCGACCCACTCGGAGTGGCGGATGTCCTGGCCTCGGCGCTGCGTACTGGCCGACAGCGTCGCATCGGCGCTCGGCGTGGTGAACGCCTTCTGGTCTTTCGGGGTCATGCCGGCGTCGCGGAGCTGGCCCAGGTACGTGGGGAGCTCTTTTGGATCGGCCGGCATGCCGTCGATGTACTCCTGCGCGCCGCCCTTCGGAATAAAGCCGCGCGACTCCATCGACTTGAACATGGCGATCGCCTGCGTTGGCTTCACGCCGGGCTTTGCGAGCGAGCCGGCCGTCTGCGCGAAGACGCCGTAATTCTTCACGGCTTGGTCGATCTTCTCGCCATCCAGCTTCGAGTCCGACTCTTTCTGGTCACGGGCATCCTTGTTTTGCGCGACGATGTTGTCGATGACAGCCTTGCCCTGCGGGTGCACGGCCAACATCGACTTGATGAGGACGCCGCCGAACTCAGGATGCTCCTGGACCGCCTGCGCCTTGGCGCGCAGTGCCCTCGATTCAACGGTGGGACCGTTGGACGCGTTTTCGATCGCATCGGCGCGCGCGTTCAACCCGTCGACAACAATCTGCGGCTGGCCATTTTGGATTGCCGAACCCCACTGGGCCAGATCGGAAAGCTGCTGTTTCTGCGCCACCGCGCTCTTCATATCCCAGGCCTGTTTGAGCTGTTCGCTCATGCCCGGTACCTGCAACATGGCGTTCGCATACTCTTCGCCGCCGGCATTCGGGTTCGCGACCAGCGACTGGATGACCTGTGCCTGTTGCTGCTTCTGGGCGAGCGCTGCCTGCTGTTGTTGCTGCTGCTGTTGTACCTGGCTGATACCGATGCCGGCTTGGTAGCCCTTCAGGACACTGTCGAAGGCGTTGGCGACGTCTGTGGTGTAGTCGATTGGAAGCATGATGGCCTCAGAACTTGAGCGAGGAGGTAAATGCGGACATGTCGATCGGGGTGAAACCAATATCCCCCACGCTCGACGTCAGCCCACTCGATTGGCGCGCGGAGGCTGCGGCGCGTGCTGCAGCCGCGTCATAGGTCGAGGTGGGACCAAAGCCACCCAGGCCTGCGAACGTCCCAATGCTGCTTCCCAGCGCGTTGTACACCCCGGCTTGGGATCGCCCTGCTGCCAGGGCGTTACCCGCCTGTGCCGCGCCTTGCTGCTGGAGCAGGCTGGCCACGCTCTGGCCGGTCTGCATACCCGCGTTGCCGACGCCGGCCGCGGCGTTCTGTCCGAGGGAGGTCAGGCCGCCTAGGTTCGCGTACTGCTGCTCGATCAGCTGGTTGAGCAGTTGCGGACGGAACTGGCCGAGCGCGCCTTGCACGTTGCCGCCGCGGAGCCCGCCGGTGGCCGAGGCGTTCGCCAGGATCGCGTCTTCACCCTGCTGCGCGAGCGCGCTGAACATCGGGGACGACTGGATGCCGCTGATTGCGGCCTGCTGTGCAGCGGCGCCGTTCAGGCCCAGCAGGTTCTGCTGCGCGGCGAGCGAACCGGTGCCGGCCGTGACGAACGGCGACAGGAGCTTCTGCACCGCCTCGAACTGTTTGTTTTGCTGGTCGATGCCGAGCTGCGTGGCCCGTTCCTGCGCGTTGGACGCAGTGTTGGCCGCCGACCTGGTCGCGTTTGACGACAAGAGTGCACCGCCGATCCCTGCTCCCACAACTGCTGCTGCCACCATGATTTACTCCCCCAGCCATTTGCTGAAATACGTTTCGACAGGTGCCGCACCGATGCGCTTGAACAGGGCGCTGGCGTCGGCGTGAATTTTTGAACCCATGAACCACCGCTGCACACCACGGCGCCGAAGCTCCGCCTCGACGAAGCGGAACATCCGCACACCGGCGCTGCCGCTGCGCTTGTCCTGGCGCACGTAGAAGATGTCCATCGTGCAGGTCAAGCAGGTCTCGTAGTGCAGGCCGGGCGCGATGAAGCCGATGAAGTAGCCGACCAGTTGGCCGGCGTCGCGCAAGGTGACGAAGAGCAGGCCGCCGGCGCGCTCTCGCTCGATGTAGACGTGGTACTGCGGTTGCAGCGGCACCTTGTCCTGATTCAGGGCCAGCTCGCGGTAGTGCAGCGGCAGCAGCGCCTGCAGCTCGGACAGCTGCTGCTCGAATGACTCGACGTGGCAAGTGATCATTTGGAAGTCCTGATATCGACGATCATGTGGATGCGGTCGTCGGCGCTGTTGTTGATCACCTCGTGCTCCTGCGCGTTGTCGAACCACCAGACCTCTCCCGGCGCCATGTAGGTAGTCTCCTCGCCGGCGCGGAAGTAGACTCCCGGCTGGCTCTGCAGGACGACGTGGAAGCGGCTGTAGTAGTCGGTGTGGGATTTGGTGTCGACGTGCGGGAAGATCACGCCGCCAGGTGCGATTTTGTTGATCATGACCCGGCCCAGGCGCTCGCCGCCGACCCGTGCCATCAGCGACATCACGATCGGGCGAGCCTCGGTCAGCAGCTTGTAGGCCGGATAGTCGACGTTTTCGTGCTGGTCGTAGGTGCTCAGGTGGTTTTGCAGCTCCTCCTCGGTCTCGTGCACGGACTTGACGGGGAAGCGCAGCATGATCGACTCGATCTGCTTGAACGGGCCTTGCGGGTAATCGCGGAGGTAGGTGTCCTCTTTCCAGAGGTCCGGGCGGCGACGGATCGCCAACAAAAGGGGGGTGACGTCGACGCCTTGCGCGAGCAGGAGGAAATTACGCATCACATTCTCCCAAGGTTAGAAGGGGGTTTGTGAGCCGCTGGGCGCTCGAAACTCAGCTATAGCAAGTAGGTGCCACTGACTAAATTATAGTCATTTCCTATCGTAAACTTACATTAGATAGTCATATTTAATTGTAATGATGAGCCCTAAAATCATTCCATCTGAATCTATCAATTGTCGAGGTCGGAGAGAGTGGGATCTGGTCGGCCCGTCCTCGCGCACCAGGTCCGGAGCGTCATGAAGCCGTTCTCCTTGGTCTGCACAAAGTCGGCAGCGCACGCTACTGCCAGATTGCGCCAGTAGCGGTCCCACAGATCGGGGGCTTCGATTAGTTGCATTCTGATGCTCTCAAGTTCTTTGGGGGACCATCCATACCGAAGCGCCAGACGGTCCAGCCTCCTTGCGCGCGCGCGCGTGCGCGAAATGGTCTCAGCGGTCTTGGGTGGCGCGGTCATCCATCGTTTCCTTCTACCTTGCGCGCGTGCGTGTACTGGTCTGAAAACCCGTCCCCATTCATCTCCGTCGCGCACGCGCCCGATTTAGGCCCTTCCTGGGCCCTTTTCCGCTTCACGCGCGCGAAATGGTCTCAGCCACTTGGCAAGAAGTCCCGGCCGAGTAGCCACAACACCGTTCTTCCCGTGCTGCAGGGTCACCGCAATAAGCGTCATGGCGATCTTCGATTCGATCGACATCAGGTGCCATATCCCCTCCAGATCGTGGAGGAGGACTGTGGCCAATGCCTCGGGATCAAATCGGGGTAAGGGGTTGGTCCTGGCGGTCTCAACGATGCTGGACATCAGGATCTGGATCTCTTCTCGAGGGGTGCTCATACTGCTCCTTCAGGTTGTTGTCGTCCCCGCGAACCGGGGACGTCGGTGTCGTCGTTCTATCCCCTTCTGCCTCGCGTGCGCACGCGATGCGTAGGGAATGCGTTCTGCAATTTCAGGTTTTTTCAGGTGGCGTGCCCTGTTGCTGCTGCCACTGGCCTAGCCGCATGAAGTTGTTTTCGGGGGTCTGCACATACCCGGCGCGGTGCGCGGCCGCGAGCTGGGACCAGTACCGGCACATCTCGGCAGGGTTCACCCTTGTCTGCGCCTTTGCGTCCTCGACGTCCTCCGCGTTCCAGCCGTACAGGTTCGCGATATAGGCGAAGTCGCGGAGAAAGCGTTTAGACACCAGCATCAGCCCAGTCCTTGCCCGTTTGCCCCGGAATCTGGATCTCAACGGCGACGCCTTTCTGTGCTAACCGGCGTGCTAACCCGTACGCGGCGGCCTGCCCGGTGAAGCTTGCATCGTTGTCGCCGGCGATCAGGACCCGCTCGACGCCGGCCGGCGGCTCCCACGCTTCCAGCAGCACCGCATTGGTGGCTGCCCATACCGGCACGCCGAAGCGAATAGAGGCCGCCAGAGCCGTTTCTATGCCCTCAGCCACACCGAGAGTCGACCCAGCCTCGCCAAGCCTCACAGCGCCCGTATTTAGCGGCTTGCCGGCCATGATCTTCTTCGGCTTCGGCACCGGAGCCTTCTGTCCGTCGTCCGTCAGGTAGGTCCGGTGGATCGATGCGCCGGCGCCGTCCGGATACTGGATCTTGGCCAGCATCGCCGGGAAGCGGCCCAGGTCGCGACCCTCGTCGTCGGTGTACCTCAACCGGGGATGGAACCTGAGCCCGGCCGGCACCTGTTCGAGGCCGAGACGGCGGTTCAGGTATCGCCATACCGGGTCACCATGGACAACCTCCCTGGTCTCCGCCCACACCCGCTGCAGCGCCTTCACCTTGTCATGCTCTGCGCGCGCCGGCACGATCGCCCCGGCAGGGACCGTCCCGACGATGCGGTCGACGTGCTTGGCTGTTTCCTGAAACGTCCACCCGAACACGATCTGCAACAGCTGGAAGCCGTCCCCGGACCCGCACCGCGAACAAAACCAGGTTCCGCGGCCGTCCTTGTCATCGAAGCGATACCGGTCTTTCCCTGTGCAGGCGGGGCATGGGCCGTGCTTGTTACGAAGGTAGGCCGGATCGACGCCGAGGGCTTGCAGGATGCCCGGCCAGCGCCCGATCGCCACATCTGCCGTCCTTGGCCTAAGCGCCTGCATCGCGGGCCTCCTTCCCCTTCGCCGCCTTGATCTGCAGGTGTATCAAGAAGCCCCTCACCTCGTCGGTCGGCGCCGTCGGAACGTTTTGCATCCCGCGCGGCCAAACGCCGAAATAGTCCCGGTACCGGTGAGCGACCCAACCCGGCTGCCGCCCCTTTTCCTGTGCCACGCCCAGCAACTGGGAGTAGAACTCCTGCTTGTCCATCTTCTTCGCCTTTGGCTTCTTCTTGAGCGGTACCAAGTCGCCGGCGCGGACGTCGACGTTTGCCTTGCGCTCGGGGGCAAAGCCACATACGGGGCATTTGTGGACGGTCTTGACGTAGCTGCAGGATGGGCAGGCCTTCGGCAACGGCTTTTCCTTCTCCTGGGCCTCGCCTTTCGCTTCCCTGGGCGTGCCGTCGTCCAGCTCGAGGGGAAACTCGTCAGTCGGAAACCCGAGGCGGACGACGGAACCGGAGTGGTCGAGGATCAGCGCACGGTCCTTGCTCGCGTGAGGGCGCAGCACCCGGCCGGCCATCTGGATGTAGCGGATGAGGGAGCGCGTCGGTCTGGCCAGGATCAGCGTGCGGCATGCCGGGAAGTCCCACCCCTCGGCGAGAATGCCCACGTTCGAGATCACCATCGTCTCGCCGGTCTCTACGCGAGCCAGGATGGCGCGACGCTCCTCCTCGTCGGTATAGCAGTCGATATGCTCGGCGCTGACGCCGGCGGCATGGAAGCGCTCGACGATGTGCTTGCTGTGCGCGATGTTCGCCGCGAAGCAGACGGTCGGTGTCCCGCGCGCAAGGCGCAGCCAGTGCGTCACGATGTCGCCCACCAGCTCCGGCTTGTTCACGGCGCGGCCGACGTCGGCATCGGTGTAGTCCAGATCCCCGAACGCGTTGCGCGCCTGCTTGATGCCGGCCATATCCGGCTCGCTCGGCGCGTACACGTCACAGTCCACCAGGTAACCGCCTTCGATCAGCTCCGGGATCGTCGCTGCCACAGTCATGTGCTCGAACAGCGCGCCGCCGAGCTCATCGTAGTGCTTGCCCAGGCCCCGGGCATATGGCGTGGCCGAGAGGCCGATTACCGGGACGCCCTTGGCCGCGGCGAGTACCGCGCGGTATTCGCGGGAGCCTGCAACCGTGTGTGCTTCGTCGATGATGATCAGGTCGACATCTGGCATGCCGCGACGGGCGACGGTCTGGATGCTCCCCACAAGGACGCTCTCGTACACCCTGGCGGTGTTTTCGCCTTGGATGATGCCGTGATCGATGCCGGCCTTCTTGAACCGACGGGAGGTCTGCTCAACCAGGTGCACGCGATTACAAAGGAAGATGACCCGCTTGCGCTTTGCTCGGGCGCCTCGGACCAGGGCCATGCCCATCTCCGTTTTTCCGCTCCCTGTAGGTGAGCAGAGCATTTCCCGAATGACCCCCCCGGCCAAAGATAGGCGCAGGTTTTGGACGGCTGCAGACTGGTACGGGCGCAGGGTCAGCGGCTTGGATGCTCCTTCGCCTTGGCTGGGCGGGTTTTTCGCCGTTAACTCTTCTCTTCTCTTCTGAGTTGCAACTAAGCTGCTAGCGCACTCTTCTGAGATGCTCGTCAGTGGATAGCAAGGTGCTAGCACTTTGCTAGCAATTGACGTGTTATCCATATGCTATCCCTTCGCAAGCTTGACGCTAGCGGCGCCCTGCGCGATCAGAAAGCCGTGATCAATCAGCACACCGAGATCCAGACCGGTGATCGACAGCTTTCGCTCAAGGAATGAGACATCGTGCGGCACCGTGCCGTTGTTTTGGCTGGCATACAGCCACAGCAGCATGAGATGGCCCTTGGCGACGTCAGGAAGGGCGCAGAAGCTGTAGTCATCAAGGATGGCCCGATGCAGCTTGATCCATGGAGGATTACGCTTCCCGTAGTGCTGGAACGTGTCCCAGTTTTTGATGGCGAGGAGCTGGGTATTCATGCCGGCACCAACTCAAGTTCGCCCTGAGGTGGCGGATTATCCTTACGTCGGCCGAGCAGAACGTAACGAGCGACGCCCTTGTGCAGCAGTCCATCGGGGCCGAGCACATCCTCGGAGAGCGTGCAGATGTCCCAAGCGTCTTTGAGCTCTTTCACCCTCGTTGCCAAACGCATGTACCCGGCCGCAGTGCCCTCGTAGGTATTGAGCCCGCGCGCCCCGCGGAACTCCAGGGCGCGACGGAGGGTTTCCCGCTGAGTCGTACCAGATGCATTTCGGAGAGCGACGCCATTCTGGGCAAGCTCTTCGCACACGGCTGTGATACTCTGCGGGCTGCAGTTGAAAATTGTGGTTTGTTTTGTCGACTTGGGCCCGCCAGCTTGATCGACGCGAGCGCCTCCCGCACGGGGGGCGTTTTCGTTTCGGCGCTTAGGCATGAGCACCTCCGTTCAGGAGGGCTGCGATTTGGTTCGCCGGCCAAGCAAGGCGCCCATGAACACGAACGGGACGAATTGGACCGTTTTCGTTGCAAGCCCACATACGCAGGGTTTGGGGTTTGCGATTCAGAGCAACTGCCGCTTCGGCAGTAGTAAGCGTCTCCGGGACGCTCGCAAGTTTGGGAGAGGTTGCGCGGCTTACGACCATTTCGTATCACCTATATGTGTTGAAGGTGATACGGAGTTTCTAAGCGGCACTATCCTCCGCCGCAACGGTCCCCTGTCCCCCAATTCAGGGACAGAGACACGGGGGAGACGGGGGTTACATCAGTCAGCGCCTAGAACTGAACCGTCCGAACGGAGACTTTCCCACGCTTTTTCGAACGATTTTTCGGTGAACATGCTCGCATTCTTGAGCATTGCTGCCTTTACCTCGGCTTTGGGCCCGCTCTTTCCACGCATGCGCGCCGGTAGCGCGTTCGGGTTATAGCCATTGCTTGTTAACCACTGCAGAATTGAGTCCCTTTGCAGAGTCAACTTCGGGACGAACTTTTCCTGCTTGTGCGGTGTCTCGTTCGCCTCGTTGTCTTGGTAGGGGTAAGCAAGCCGATACGGGCTACCTTCGTTCGACAGCCACTCGTTGACGTCTCGTTCCTCCACAATTTGAGTTGCCAATGGCCCTGTTGGAAGGTCGTCGAGATCAAGAGGAACGCCATTTTTCCTCATGATAAGTTTCCCGCGCTGAATCGCTTTTTCGGCCTGTCTACGGAACGAATTTGCATCGACCTGACCGGGGTAAGCTTCTGACAAAACTTGTGCCGCCTCTTTAACGGTGTAGCGTCCCTGCTTCCACCGACCTACTCTGTCACTGACGTCAGCCAGGAAGTTTGGGAAGTCGTAGGTGACCTCCAGAGTATTGCAAAACTGGAATTTAACGAACCTTACGCCCGGTTCAATCTCCGGGGCTTGGTGCCAGCGTTGCAACTCTTGCGCCGGAATGGAGCTTTCACTCAACAGGTGCTGCTCAGTTAAGGTACTGGTTTCGATCATACTTGCGCTCCTTCAGTACGCACCTTCGAATTAGAGCACACCAGGCAAGCGGGTGAAGGTTTCCCACTTTCGGCCCGTCGGCCTAGTCCAGCGCATGAACTGTAGGCGCGCTATGCGCTTGCGACCACGCGTAAGCCAGCCGGAGCTGGGGTGAAATCTATGCCAGCCTGCTCGAGCATCCAAGCTTCGATCTTCTCATGCCACATCCGGAGGAGGTCCAGTGGCCGACGGATATAGTTCTGTTCCCGAACTCCCTGCGGTGCATGCCCCTGGATTTGAGCAGCGATCCCTGCCGGTGTCTCTAGCCACTCACTCAGCGTGGCAAAAGAACGGCGCAGACCATGCAGGGTAAGGTGCGGTAAGCCTGCTACCGCCAACGCCTCGTTATGCGCATACCGCGGCTCGGCGATGTGGCCATCGGCGGAAGCGGTGCTCGAGAACACCCATTCATTCCGACGGGGCAGCCGCGCCAGCAAATGCGCAACGTAGGGCGTCAACGGCACCATGCGGAAGTCCTCAATCTTGTCGGCCAGCTTCATGCTGCTCCATTGGAAATCGACGTCCGCCCATCGAAGTTGGGCGAGTTCTTCCCTGCGAGGGCCAACCAACAGCAGGCACTGCAAGTAAGCACTGATAACTGGGTTGCTGATCTTGCGCACGGCGCTAAACCAGGGCGCCAACATTTCGCGCTGCAGCACGTCGTTGCGCACCTTTGGCTTACCCAAGGCCTCCCGCGCACGCGCACTTTTCGTGGGATTGGCGGCGACCATGCTGGAGTAGGTCTTATGTTCACTACACCAGTTCATGCAGGCCTTCAGAAGACGCCACGCGAGCCGCGCGCTGGATGGGCGATGCTTTGCCTCCTCCTTTGCCCACCGCTCAATGCGGTCACTCGTGAGGTCGACAAGCCGGACGCCAGCCAATGAGAACAGCGGCCCCGGCTGCGTCAGCTTCGAGCCACGCTTAACCGGTTGGCCTCCTTCCTGCATCATCTGCTTGTGGGCACGCACATGGTGATCGGACCAGCCACCAGTTCGCGTCGTCATGCGATCGGCAATGTACTCGGGCCAGATATCACCTAACGTGACCGCGTTACGGATGGCCGCGGCCGCCTCAGCCTCTTCAGCCTTCGCCCTCGCCACCTCGGCAGCCTTCTCTGCAGCGACTTGTTCAGCCAGGACCTTTCGCGGATCAATGCCGCTGTCGGTCTGCGCCTTATAGGCCGTGGCTTTCGCCTGTGCCTGAGAGATGGACCAAGTACGCACGTCTCCTATCGTGATCCGGAGCGTCTTACCGTTGAGGGTGGTCTCGAAGATGTAGGACTTCGCGCCCTTGGCGGTGACCCTCAGGCCCAGGCCAGGAGTCTTGCCGTCCCAGTAGATACTCTGCTGACGCCCTTCGGCGCACTTGAAGGCCTCGATACGGGCACTCGTAAAGTTGTCCCATTTCATCGAGGCTCCCTTCATGTAGTGGCTATGTAGGGAATTTTAGCATACAAAGATCAACACTTTTCAATGTGGAAACCGGGCTAATGTGCGTTAAGCATATGATTTTAAGCTTATTTCTCCTCTAATCTCAACGCTTATCAACACTCCGGAATGGTTCAGTTTGGTGATTTGTAATCATCAGGTGGCGGGTTCGAGTCCTGCAGCCGGCACCAAGATTCAGCAGTAAAAACAAAGGGTTATGCGCTCATGCACGTAACCCTTTTGTGTTTGGGCGTTCAGGGAAGCTTACGAACGCTTGCGCAGCAGCAGTCCGAGTGCCCCAATCCCCAGCAGCGCCAGCGACGCCGGCTCCGGCACGCCCGCCGGCGGCGTCACGGCAGCCGTGTTGACGTTCAGGATATCGAATGCCCAGTGCCCATCGCGCTTGTCGCCGGCCGAATCGACGAAGCCGTTGCGGAAGTTCTCATTGGCCCCGCCATCGCGCGCGAAGCCATCGGCCAGGTTCGATCCGGCGGCAAAGTTGTTGAACTGCTGGACCGTCACCGTGTAGGTCCCTGCCGCCAGCGCATTCTTGTAGTTAACGTCATAGCAGCGGCCCGTCATGAGATCGGCGGCGACGTCGCCGCAGTCCGCATCATCCTGCTCGTAGAGCTTGGCCCCCGTCGCGTCGAACAGCGACAGGATCGGGTCGAAGCCGCCACGGGCGATCGTGTCGCCGAGCGCATTGACGCCACCCGCATACGACCAGCTGCGCAGGGTCACGGTCGACGTGCCGCTCACCGTGAAGGTGAAGCGTTGGACGTCGTTGTCATGGCTGAACGCACCCGTGAAAGACAGGTTGGTTGCCTGTGCGGCAGTCGTAATGGCAGCCAGTGCCAACATGCCGGCGAAAGTGCTCAATTTCATTTTGATTCCCAGGTCATTAGACACCGGAAAAGGCAGCAAAAGCTGTGCCACGCAAAAATGCAATTGATTTACATAGGGAATTTATTTTATACGCAGGGAATGTAAAGTTATCCGACATCATTGCGCATCACCGTACAGCGGTCGACACCGTCAAGCTGATCGAACGTGAACCGCACAGGCAGGAACGTCTCGATCATCTGTGCGTTGGTACGCGCATGCATCGACACCTCGTCCAGCGTAAAACGGCCGCCGCCGCCCAGCGCGAGCGGGAGCATCATCTGGTCGGCAAGATATTCATCGAAAGCGGCCCGCGACATCAGGTACCGGCGCGCGCGCTGCACGACCTGGCGCGCCACCTGTTCGGACGTGACGGACTTTGCGCCGAACGCCGTGAACACCTCCGTCGCGTATTCGTAGTCGAGGGTCAGCATCAAGGCATTGCCCGGCCCCTGATCGGCCGGCAGGGCCCGTAACAGCAACTGGTCCTCGCCCCAGTTCATGGCCCTGCCGACGCATTCCAGTTCGCGCTGCCCGACCCGTCCCGGGATGCCGGCCACGAACGCCTCGGCATATGCGGCCCGGTGCGCGCCGCGCGTCATCCACGTGTGCGGCCGGAGCAGCGCGCATGGCTCCACGCGGGCCACGACGATGCCGCCGCCGGCCGGATAAAACCCGAAGCGCTCCAGGTGGATGTCGATGCGGGCGCCCATCTCGGCCAGGCGCGGGCACCAGGCGCGCTGCAGGAATTGCACGGGCGGCGCCATGGGGTTGTGCGTCCCGCCCGCGAGCCGCAGCGTCGACGGTGTATCCGCCTTCAGCAGGGCCGGCAGCACGGTCTGCAGCACCAGGGTGCAGCTGCCGGCCGTGCCGATGGCGAATTCGTAGTCGCCGCCATGGACCGGTCCCGGCACGAACGTCAGGTCCTGGCTGCCGAGTGCGGCGCCAGACGCATCGCCCCCGCACACCTGCAAGGCCGCCTGCACGGCCACGAGGTGCTGCCGCATCAGGCCGGGCCGGGCGCGGTTCGCGCGGATGTTGCGGATGCGGAAGGGCCGCCCCGTGATCATGGCGAGCGTCAGCGCGCTGCGCAGGATTTGCCCGCCGCCCTCGCCGACCGCGCCATCCAGTTCGATCATGTCATGTCCTTTCAACCCTTCACGCAGACAATCTGCTTAAGGGTGTGCACGACCTCGACGAGATCGCTCTGTGCTTCCATCACGGCGTCGATGTCCTTGTAGGCCATCGGGATCTCGTCGATCACGCCGGCATCCTTGCGGCATTCGACGCCCTCGGTGGCGCGCACCTGGTCGTCGACCGAGTAGCGGCGCTTGGCCTCGGTACGGCTCATGGTGCGGCCGGCGCCGTGGCTGCAGCTGTGGAAGCTCTCCGGGTTGCCCTTGCCGCGTACGATGTAGCTCCTGGCGCCCATTGATCCCGGAATGATACCCAGCTCGCCCTCGCGCGCCGACACGGCACCCTTGCGCGTGACCAGCACGTCCTTGCCGAAATGGTGTTCCTTCTGCACGTAGTTGTGGTGGCAGTTCACCTCCTCCACGTGCGTCTCGAACGGCTTCCTGATGACCGTGCGTACGGCCGCGATCAGGTTCTGCATCATCACTTCGCGGTTCATGCGTGCGAACTTCTGCGCCCAGCCGACCGCTTCGACGTAGTCGTCGTAGTGTTGCGTGCCTTCCTTCAGATAGGCCAGGTCCTGGTCGGGCAGGTTCACCAGATGCGTGCGCATGTCCTGCTTGGCCACTTCGATGAAGTGCGAGCCGATCGCATTGCCGACGCCGCGCGAGCCGGAGTGCAGCATGAACCACACGAAGCCCTGCTCGTCCAGGCAGATCTCGATGAAGTGGTTGCCGGTGCCGAGCGTCCCCAGGTGCTTGTAGTTGTTCGTGTTCTTCAGCTTGGGCGTCTTCTGGCAGATGACGTCGAATTCATCCTTCAGCGCCATCCACGCCTGGTCGACGGCCTGCGGCGGGGTGTCCCACGATCCTTTGTCGCGACCCTTGAACCCACGCGTCTTCGGCGACATTCCGTGCGGCACCGAGCGCTCGATGGCGCTGCGCAGCGGGCCCAGGTTGTCGGGCAGGTCGTTCGCGCTCAAGGTCGTCTTGGCGGCCATCATGCCGCAGCCGATGTCGACGCCGACCGCGGCCGGGATCACGGCGCCCAGCGTCGGGATCACGCTGCCGATCGTCGAGCCCTTGCCCAGGTGGACGTCGGGCATCGCCGCCATGTGCTTGTAGATGAACGGCATGCGCGCCGTGTTGGCCAGCTGTTGCCTGGCACCTTCCTCGACCGGGACGCCGCGCGTCCACATCTTGACCGGACGGCCGCCGTCCACGTTCAGGACATCGTAGTGTTCGGATTTCATCGTTGCTCTCCTCTTCTGTTGCAAACGGCGTGCCATTTCCTCGTCGCGTCATGAAGATGGCGCTACATCGCTGATTATCCAGAATATTTATTGTTGGCCGTCGCTACAGCAGGGACGGACTTTCATGATAAGGAAGAACACCGTCGTCATCGGCACCCAGCTCGACAACGGCAAGGGCAGCGCGCGCCGGCAAAAATGGCGGCCGACCGTCGCGCTGACGCAGCATGAGGACGTGGTCATCGACCGCCTGGAACTGCTGTACAACGGCGAGCCGACCGCGCTGCTCGACCAGGTCATGCAGGACATCGGCACAGTGCATGCATGAGGGCAGCATGGCACGGTGATTTCACGGCCTGTACCGCCAATGCTGCGTTCTGTCGCAATCGACAGGTTGCCTACGAGGTGTTTGCCTATAGTGATTCCATCAGACCACTATTTGGAGACCCCGAACATGAACAACCTGATCAAGAGCGCCTTCCTCGCCACGACCCTGGCCCTGAGCGCGCATGCCGTGGCCGACGACCTCGTCCGCGAAAACCGCACCGTGGATGCGAACGTATCGAAAGTGCGCCTGGGCGGCGTGATCCGCCTGAACCTGCACCAGGGACCGACGCCGTCGCTCGTGGTGTCCGGCGACCGTCGTTATGTGACGAAGGTGACGACCACGCAGCGCGGCGACACGCTCGTGATCGACATGGAAAACAATACCCATTTCGAAGGCAACAGCAAGAACGAATTGCGCGCCGATCTCACCGTGCCGAACCTGCGTGAATTCGTGTCGCAGGGCGTTGGATCGAGCGAAGTCTCCGGCTTCAGCGGCGACAAGCTGAAGCTCGCGCTGGACGGCGCCGGTGCCGTGCGCTTCACGGGGCAATATCGCGACGTCGACGCGCGCCTGGGCGGCGTCGGCGGTCTCACGCTGAATCCCGGTCAGGCCGACCGCATCGAACTGCACCTGGGCGGCGCCGGCCATATCACCGTGGCCGGCCAGACCAAGGTCTTGCGTGCGCAACTGGGCGGCGTCGGCGGTCTCGACGCTCAACAATTACGCGCAGAAACCGTCGACCTGGATATGACCGGCCTCGGTGGCGCCAGCGTGTACGCGAAAACGGCGGCCAACGTCAACCTGAGCGGCATGGGCTCGGCCACCGTCTACGGCAAGCCGGCCACGCGCAACGCGACGACGAATGGCTTCGGCAAGGTGAGCTGGCAATAAGTCAGCGGATGACCGTGTCGTTCTTGACGGACTTCACGCCCTTCACGCCACGCGCGATTTCCACGGCTTTCTGGGCGGATTCGCGCGAATCGACGAAGCCGCTCAGCTGCACCGTGCCCTTGAACGTTTCCACCTGCACCTGGGTCGCCTTGACCGTCGGATCGGCGGCAAACGCCGCTTTCACCTTGCCGGTGATCACGGAATCGTCGATGTATTCGCCCGTGCCTTCGCGGGTTGGCGTCGGCGCGCAGGCTGCGAGCGAGACCAGCAGCGAGGTTGCGAGAACTGACTGGGCAATGGCGGACTGAAAACGAGTGAGCTTCATGGCGATTCTCCCGAGTTATCAAGAATTTTATTATTCCGAATTTCGGTGGAGTCTGTCGCCCGCTACTGTTGTGAAAACGGCACTGTCACGTTCAAGGGGCATCGGCCCGGCCCGCCTGCGCCATGAGCGGACCCGTCGGTGGTCTTGCGACGATGCGCTGCAGCGGCAAATCGTGGCCGATGACGAGGCGCACGTCGGCGTGCCCTGTCAGGCCGACCTCGACCGGCTCGCCCGTGCCGACATGCCGGGCCAGGCGTTCCGCCGCCATCCGGAACGCCGGCTGGTACTCGACGCGCGTCTGGCGCACGTCGAATCGTTTTTCATTCGTCAGGCGCACCACTTTCAGTCCCGGATCGCTCAGTTGGCGCGATACGAGCCGCGCGAGGCCCTGGCGGCCGTTGCCGTTACTGATCTCGAGCCTGGCGACCGCTTCCGGCGCGAGCGGCTGGGCTGCCGCGCCGTCGACGGGCGCGCTGTGCAGCGCGGCGGCTTTTGCCGGCATGCGGCGTAATTCGAGGATGCCGTCGTCCCTGCGGATCACTTCGACGGACGCCCATGCCTCGTCGTCGGGGCGCCGGTCGGTCCTGACCGCCTGCTCGATGGCCGGCAGGCGTGTGCCGCCGTTCGCCGTCGCATAATCGGCGCGGAAGTCGTGCTCGCGCAAGGCTTCGGCCTGGCGCAGCATCTGCTGGCCGCGCTCTTCCTGGCCCACCTTGAGCAGCGTCTCGCCCAGGTATTGCCAGGCGCGGTGGTTGAGCGGATCGAGCAGGCAGGCTTTTTCGAGCGCGACCTGGGCCGCGTCGAGGTCGCCGCTGAGCAGGTAGGCATAGCCCAGGTTGGAAAACAGGAAAGCAGATGCGGGGCCGGATGCCATGGTGACGTCACGGGTCAGATCGCGCCAGATCGGGATCGCGCGCGCGAAATCGCGCTGCTCGGCGTAGGCGATCGCCAGCCCGTTGCGCGCATTGACGTGCCTGGCGTCGACGCGCAGCGCGGCCTGGTAGGCGGCGATCGCGTCGCCGTAGCGGCGCGCGAGGTACAGGTTGCGGCCGTGCAGATAACTGTCGTCCGCCGCCGGGGACGCGGGCGGGCCGGCGTACGGCTGCGGCGGTGGACTGCTGCAGGCCAGCAGCAGCACGCCGCTGCACAACAATGGCAGGCTGTAGAGGCGGGTACGCGCGCGCATGACAATCTCCGTTCGTTCAGTTGGAATGACCGAGGGCGCTGCCGAAGAGCTTGGTAATCTGGATGCCGGCAGGCCCCAGCAGTACCAGCAACAGGGTCGGGAAGATGCAGAAGATGAGGGGAAACAACAGTTTCAGCCCGATCTTGGCGGCCGCCTCTTCCGCCACGATGCGGCGCTTGCCGCGCAGCGTTTCCGAATACACGCGCAAGGCGTCGCCGATGCTGGTGCCGAAGCGCTCCGACTGGATCAGCATGGCGACGAGCGAGTCGACGTCGTCCAGCCCCACGCGCAGCGCGAAATTGCGCAACGCTTTTTCCTTGCTGAAGCCGGCGCGCATCTCCATCAGCACCAGTTGCAATTCCTGGCCCAGCGTGACGCTCTTGATGTGGATCTCGGCGGCGACCTTGACAAACGCACGCTCGAGGCTCAGGCCTGCCTCCACGCACACGGTGAGCAGGTCGAGCGCGTCGGGAATGTTCTCGAAGATGTCGCGCTTGCGGCGCTTGATGACGCGGTCGAGAATCGTGTTCGGCAGGTAGTAGCCGCACGTCGCCGCGAGCAGCAGCAGGAACAGCATGCCGAGCTCGGCGATGGTGGCGGGCACGAAGGCCAGTACGATGCCGACCAGCGCGGGCAGGCCCAGCGCGAGGGCCGTCTTCGATGCGAAGTACAGCGTCGGCGCCGCCGGGTTGCGCCAGCCGGCGTTCATGAAGCGCGTGCGCAGCGCCGACTTTTCCCAGCCCTCCTCCGGCACCGAGAGTCTGGTGAGCGGCTTGGCGGCGCGCGCCACGCGTTCGATCCAGCCGCTGCGTTCCGTCTGGTCCTCGTTCGCACGGCCCATGAAGCTCGCCAGCCGGGCACGCAGTGCGGCGGGCGCGAACAACACCGCCGCAAGCCACGCGAGGCAGCAGACGACCACGAAGACGATCAACAGGAACAGCAACTGAGCGCGAGTCATCGATGTCTCCTCAGATGTGGATGCGGATCACCTTCTTCAGCCAGATCACGCCGATGATGATCATGACCAGCGCCGTCCAAAGCATATTCACGCCCAGCGGATCGGTCCACAGCACCTTGACGTACGTGGGATTGACCAGTACCAGCATGCCTCCCACGGCAAACGGCAGCAGCCCGAGGATCCAGGCCGACATGCGCCCTTCGGCCGACAGCACGCGGACTTGCGCCGCCAGCCGCAGCCGGCCACGGATGATGTGGCTGATGTTGCTGAGGATCTCGGCCAGGTTGCCGCCGGTCTCGCGCTGGATCAGGATGGCGATGACGAGGTAACGCAGGTCGGTCAGCGGAATGCGCGCCGCCATGTTGTGCAACGCTTCGCCCAGCGGCACGCCGTAGTTGATTTCCTCGCGCGCGATGCGGAACTCGCCGCTGAGCGGTTCCGGCAACTCGTTGCCGACGATTTGCAGCACGTTCGAAAACGAGTGCCCCGCACGCAGCGCGCGCGCGATGAAGTCGGCGGCGTCAGGCAGTTGCTCCTCGATGCGCACGAGGCGGCGCAGGCGCGCGCGCCGCACCAGCAGCAGCGGCACGTGGACGCACAGCAGGACGATCGCGAGGCGCACCGGCAGCGGCATCGGCCACTGCATCACGAGGTAGGTGGCCACCAGCATCGTCGCGACGGAGCACAGCAGGAAGCGCTCGACCGACCACGCGATGCCGGACTGCACGAGGAGCCTGTCGAGGCGGTGCGCGAAGCGGAAGCGCTGCAGCAGGCGGTCGACGAGGTCGTGCCGGCCGAAGCGGCGCGACTTCAGGATCGAGATGCGTTCGGCGCTACGGCCCTGGTTCCCCGACATCAGCTGCAGCCGGCGTGCGATCCGCTGGGCGCTGGCGCCATGCGTGCTCACCCACCATAGATAGACGCCTTCGATACCGAGGATGACGGCGGCGAACAGGAAGACGATGAATCCGTAGAAGAGGATGTCCATGCGTGACTTTCGCGGCGATGCGGTTCAGGTAAACACGCGGTCGGGATCGAAGGTGTCCTCGGGCACCGCGGCGCCGAACATGCGCAGCCGGTCGGCAAAGCGCGGCCGCACGCCGGTGGCGCAGAAATGGCCCTGCACCTTGCCGTCGGCGTCGATGCCCGTCTGCTCGAAGCGGAAGATTTCCTGCATCGAGATGATATCGCCTTCCATGCCGGTGATTTCCTGCATGCTGACGACCTTGCGCGTGCCATCGGCCAGGCGCGAGGCCTGCAGGATCACGGTGATGGCGGAAGCGATCTGCTGGCGGATGGCGCGCGGCGTCAGGCTCACGCCGGCCATGCCGACCATGTTTTCCAGGCGCGCCAGGGCGTCGCGCGGCGTGTTCGCGTGGATGGTCGCGAGCGAGCCTTCGTGGCCCGTGTTCATGGCCTGCAGCATGTCCAGCGCTTCCGGTCCGCGCACCTCGCCCAGGATGATGCGGTCCGGGCGCATGCGCAACGAGTTGCGCACGAGCGCGCGCTGCGTCACTTCGCCCTTCCCTTCGATGTTGGGTGGGCGCGTCTCGAGGCGCACGACGTGCGGCTGGCGCAGCTGGAGTTCGGCCGCATCCTCGATCGTCACGATGCGCTCGTTGCTTGGGATGAAGCCGGAGATCAGGTTCAGCATCGTCGTCTTGCCGCTGCCGGTACCGCCGGAGATCAGGATATTCACCTTGGCGAGGCCGAGGCTCTCGAGCACCTTGATCATCGGCGGCGTGACGCTTTTATAGTCGAGCAGGTTCGGCACCGTAAGCGGCGTCGCGCCGAAGCGCCGGATCGACACCAGCGGCCCGTCGACCGCGAGCGGCGGGATGATCGCGTTGACGCGCGAACCGTCCGGCAGGCGCGCATCGACCATCGGACTCGATTCGTCCACGCGGCGGCCGACGCGCGAGACGATCTTCTCGATGATCTTCATGAGGTGCGCGTTGTCGTGGAACGACACGTCGGTCAGTTCTAGGCGGCCGCGCCGTTCGACGTACACCTTGTCGTAGGTGTTGACGAGGATGTCCGAGACGGTCGGATCGTTCAGGAGCGGCTCGAGCGGGCCGAAGCCGAGCATCTCGTGCTGGATGTCGAGCACGAGGTGGTGGCGCTCCTGCTGGTTCAGCACGATGCGCTCTTCCTCGATGATGCGCTGGACCAGCAGCGCCAGCTCGTGCTTGAACTGCTCGCTCGTCAGGCGCTTCAGGCGCTCCAGGTCGATCCGGTCGAGGATCATCTGGTGCATTGTTTTCTTCAGTTCCGCATAGGCTTGTTGCGCCGCAGCCGCTACGGGCTGATGCTGACGCTCCTCGTCCGTCACGGACAGGCGTTCGCGCAGGGACATGGACGGCTCCTTGAAAAGATCAATCGTCTTCGCCGCGCCCGAACAGGCGGTCGAACAGACCCTTCGCCTCGGGGATGCGGCGTGCGGTCACCACTTCGACCAGGTCGGCCAGGCTGCGCGCGGCGGCGCTGCCGCGCGACAGCTGCAGCACCGGAATGCCCTGGTTGACGGAGTCGGTGACGGCGATGTAATCGTTGGGGACGGTGTGCAGCACTTCCGCGCCCAGCGCCGCGTGCAGGTCCGCCAGGCGCAGCTTGCCGCCCTTTTCGTAGCGGTTGACGATCAGGCGGATGTGGTCCGTCAGATAGCCGAGCGAGCGGAAGATGTCGAGCAGGCGCCGGGCGTCGCGGATGTCCGGCAGCGCCAGCTGCAGCACCGGGTAGATCGCGTCGGTGCTGTCGAGAGCGCGCAGCGACACCGCGTCGATCTGGCGCCCGACGTCGAGCAGGATGTAGTCGTAATGCTGGCGCGCGACGCGCAGGATCGTGTCGATGTGTTCGGGTTTCGCCTCGGTCGTCTGGCCCGGGTCGTCGGCGGCCGCCAGCACGCCGAAGCCGGGCGCCACGTGGACGAGGCACGATTCCAGGAACGGCCCGTCGATGCGTGCGATCTGCTGGCACACGTCGGACAGCGTCATGGCCGGTCTCTGGTCCGACACGTACAGCGTGGCGTCGCCGAACTGGCGATGCAGGTCGATCAGCAGCACCTTCTTGTCCGCCAGCGTGGCCAGCGCATAGCCGAAATTGGTGGAGATGAAGGTAGCGCCGCTGCCGCCCTTGCAGGCGATGAAGGCGAGTATCTTCCCGTCGCGCGTCGCGGCCACGCCGGCGCTGGCTGCAACGCGGTCGATCGCCTCATGCAGCGCGCGGTGCACCAGCGGCAGTTGCAGCACTTCGCGCACGCCGGCGCGCATGGCGCGGATCAGGAGGTCGGGATGGTGATTGTCGGTCAGCAGCATGAAATGCGCTGCCGAGTAGTGGCGGGTCAGGCGCTCCAGCAGGTCGCCGTCGGCGGCATCCGCATCGCTGATGTCGACGATGATCAGGCTCGGACCATCAGGCAGCGGACGCTCGAGCGCATCGCGCAGGCTGGCGCGGCTGGCGGCAACATGCAGCGGCGGTACGCGTGCGGCACCCTGGGAGGCGATCTCCGCGTAAAGCTGGGTGTCGCGGCTGATCAGAAAGGCTTTCATCGTGGTCCTTGGGACGGCGTTCGGTCAAAATCATGTCATTGAAAAAGCGCGGACGACTCACTTGCTGCCCACCCCGTTGACGACCAGTGCCCTGATCGGTTTCTCCGGTTCCTTGAACGAATTCTCGTAGCGTTCCTGGGCGATGACGGCGGCCTTGCCTTCCATGCCGGCGGCGGGATTCGTATTGGCGGAAGCGGTCGGATCGAGTACCTGCGCCGCCACGTTGGCACGCACGGACGTGCCGAACTGCGCGTTGAAGCGTGGGGTCGTGCTGCATCCGTACAACAGCATGCCCGACAGTGCTGCACACGCGATTCGCTTGCATCTGATGGTCATCGCTCTCTCCTATTTCAATTCGAAACCGCCGGAACTTTGCGCGGACGGTGATGCCGGGGCCGGCGTCGACACGTCGGCTGTCGTCGCCTTTTCCGGCTTGCCTTCGAGGCGACCGCCCAGCATCAACCCCGCGCGCGACGGCTCGCCCACCTTGTCGGTCGGGAGCGAGTAGCCGTTGCCGGACAGGGGCTTGACGAGGTGCGCGGTGATCACGAACACGAGTTCCGTGCGGTCCTGCTGATAATCCGCGCTGCGGAACAGGGCGCCCAGCACGGGCAGTTCGCCCAGCACCGGCAGTCCTTTCAGGTTGGCGACCAGGTTGCTCTTGATCAGACCACCGATCGCGAAGCTCTGGCCGTCATACAGCTGGACCGTGGTGGTGGCGCGGCGCGTCGTCACGACCGGCAGGATCGCAGTGCCGTTGAACCCCGTCGCAGACAGGCCGATACCTTCGCGCGACAGTTCCGACACCTCGGGCGCGACGCGCAGGTTGATCCGTCCGCCACCCAGCACCGTCGGGGTGAAGCGCAGGCCGACGCCGAATTCCTTCTCTTCCAGCGTCACCCGGTTGTTGTCCTGCGCGACCGGGATATAAAATTTGCCGCCGACGAGGAACGTGCCCTCCTGGCCGCTGATCGCCATCACGTTCGGCTCGGCCAATACACGCACCAGGCCATCCTGCTTCTCGGCGGCGGCACTCAAGCTGCGGTCGGCACTTTTACCTGCCACGAACGCCCCATGCGCCGTGCCGGTGATGAAATTCGACAGCAGCATGGCGCCCCAACTGCCGGAACTGAAGGTCCATCTGGCGCCGCCTTCCAGGCGGTCGAGCAGGCTCTTCGACACTTCGGCGATCTTGACTTCCAGTTGCACCTGCTGGGGCGCGCGCACGCCCAGCATATTGACCACCCGCGCGGTGGCCGCCGCCGCGCCGCCCTGGTTCTGGCTTTCGCGCTGGTTCTGGCTCGCGGCGTCTTCCTTGTCGGGCACCGTCAGTGCGCGCAGCGGACGTCGCACGTAGGCGGAGGCCAGTTCGACCGCGCGTGCCGCGGCACTCGCGTCGCTCACGGTGCCGGTCAGCACCAGCGCGTCGGATGCGGCCAGCACCTTGATGTCGTGCTCGTCCGGCATGGCGGTGGCCAGCATCGCCTGCAGGGCCGACGGGTCCATGGCCACGGTGATGTCGAGTACGCTGCACAGGCCGCTCTTGCCCTGGATGATCATGTTGGTCGTACCCACGTCGACGCCGGCGATGTACAGCGTGTCGGGCGCCACCATCAGCGCCTGCACGACGAGCGGGTTGCCGACGCTCCGGTGCTGGACCGGTTCCGGCAGGCGCATCAGGCTGGACTTGCCGATCTGCAGGGCCAGTTGGGCCGGCTTCGCGGCCTCGCCCTTGCAATTGGGTCCGGCCTCGGCACGCAGCGGCGCGGCGCCGGTCGGGTTGTCCGCGGCCTGGGCTTTCGATTTGGCGGCCGCGGCTGCAGGTCCGGCGGCCGCCAGCGCCAGGCCGGCGGCGAACAGGCAGCGAAACAGCGGTGATGGCGTCAAGCATCCGTTCATGGCTTTACCCTGGATGAAGTTCAGAAGCACTCCTGCGACATGCGCAGGCCGTTGAGCACGGTGACGCAGTCACGCCGCACCGGTGCCGCCACCTTGACCACCACCGGCGCGGGACGCACGGCCGGTGCCGGCTTGGGCGCGGGCTTGCGCGGCGCGGGCGGCGGCGCCTCGGGCAGCAGGGTGAGCTTGGTCGCGCCTTCGGTACTGGCCGCCTGTGGATCGACCTGGTTGCGCAGGGCCAGCGACAGCGTGCCCACGCTGCGCGCCAGGTCGAGCTTCTCCGCCTGCTCCGGCGTCACTTCCAGCGTGACCGCGTTGACGACCTTCGGCTTGGTCTCGTCGCGGTTGACTTCCTGGGCGACCGCCAGCACGAGGATCCGCTCCAGCACGATTTTCGAGATGTTCTGCTGGCGGGCGTCGGTCCCGGGCGGCACGTCCTTCTGGGTGCTGACGATGATGTCGACGTAGTTGCCCGGCAGCGCGAAGCCGGCCACGCCGATCACGTCGTTCACGCGCACCGTGATCGCACGCTTGCCTTCCGTGATCAGTGCCGACAAGCCGCCGAGCGTGCCGGCCGGCGCCAACTTGGTCTCGCTGACCGGCTCGCCCATCAACAGGTTCGTCTTGAGAACACGGCCGCCGAGTTTCTGCGGATCCGTGAAGGCGCCTTTCGGCACGCTGTTGGCGGGCCAGTCGGCCAGCTTGAACATCTCGGGCGTCAGGCGCTGGCCGAGACTGATGTCGGCGGCGGCCACGACGATGCGGCCGCTGCTGCTGCCCGGCTGCTTCAGCAGCCAGCGCGATGCGAACACGACGGCCGCGAATCCGAACAGGATCGCGACGGTCATGACGAGGATGGCACGCTTGTTCTTCATTTTTGAATCTCCGTCGCGCAAGCGATGAACATGCTGCGCCAGGCTTGCTCGACCGCAGCGACCGTGAGACGCGGTTCGGTCCCGGCGAAACCGGCGAAATCGGCGACCCGGTCGAGCAGCTCGCCCGGGTAGCAGGCCAGCAGCGCGCGCCCGGATTGCGGGTGCAGCCGCTCGATCAGGTGGTCGACCGCGGTGTCCTCGACATCGATGCGGCGCAGCCGGCACTGGCGGCACAACAGGGCGCGGTAGGCATGCGGCGACAAGGCGCCGATGTCGGCCTTGTAGCCGATGCGGCGCAGCGCGGCGTCATCGAAAACACTGGTCGGGGCGAGGTTGGTTGCGAACACCACGGCGGCATCGAACGGCACCAGTTCCGCCTGGCCGCCCTGCAGCGACAATTGGTCGGTCCCCGCATCCAGCGGACCGATGAAGCGGTTCAGCAGCTCGGCCGCGGCGATGCGCTGGCGGCCGATGTCGTCGAGCACCAGCATCCCGTTGTTCGCCTGCAGGTGCGGCGGCGCGTGGTACACGCCCTGCTCCGCGTCAAAGCGCAGGTCGAGCATGGCGCGCCCCAGTTCGGCGCCGACGTGGACGAGCGGACGCTGGCACACGATCCAGCGCGCATCGCAACTGCGCCGTTCTTCCTGCTGGCGCGCGACCGGCGGCGGCGCCACGTGGACGGCGGGATCGTACAGGCGGATCACCTGGCGCCCGGCCATCAGTGCATACGGCACCGCGATGGAGCCCGGCAGCAGGCGTCCGAGCTTGCGCGCCAGCGTCGTCTTGCCGCCGCCGGACGGTCCGTACAACAGCAGCGAACGGCGCGCGTACAGCGCCGCGCCCAGCACGTCGCGCGCGGCCTGCGACAGGCCCTCGTCGCCCAGCGCACCCGCCAGTTGCGCGGGTGTGATGCGCTCCACATCCGCATGGCGCAACGCCTGGCGTTCGACCACGGCGCGATACGACGCGAGCGTGACAGGAGCCGGGCCGACATAGCCGCAGCGCGCCATCGCGTCGGCGGCGCCGCGCTGGCCATACGCGGTCAGCTGGTATTGCATGTCGATGTCCGACTCGCCGCACCAGGCCACTTCCACCTGCTGTTCCGCGATCAGCGGATTGAGGACCTCGCGCAGCACGCTGATCGACAGTCGCAGCTTGCCGGCCAGATGGGTCAACGGGGTCTTGCCGCCGGCCTGGATTGCCTTGAGCACCAGATCCGTCACGAAGCGCGGTTCGAGTCCGGTATCGCGCACGGTCTTTGCCTGGCGCGGCAGGACTGGCGCGATCTCCGGACCGCCCGCAGGCGCGGGCTGCGCGGCACGGAATCCCGCCGCGGTACTGCCTGTCGATAGCGTTTCAAACATCGGACCCCCCTTGCCTTGCTTGTTTTCCGAAACAGGTCAGAATGATTCTAACGACCGGTCTTTTGGCCACCCTTGAGCTTTGCCAAGAGCGGGCTCATCCATATTGAGTGACCAGAACGACGATCGTACCGGCCGCGATGGCCAGTCCGTATGGCATCGACCCGGCACTTTGCGGGAGCGTCATGTCGGCTAATTTCGTGCCCGGTACGATGAGTCCGGACAGCAGGTGACCGATGTTGACGAGGGCCAGTCGCAGGCGACTGCGCAGCAGTATCAGCAAGAGCGCCATCACGCCCCCTGCACACCATGTAAAAACGGCGATCTGGAATGCTTCGGCCGGACCGGTGAAGAAGCCGATCACGGCCATCATCTTGACGTCGCCGGCCGCCATTCCTCGTACCAGGTAGAACGGCAGGAAGATGACGAGGCCCAGCAGCATGCCGCCGACGGCGGACAGCAGGGCCGCGCCCGGTTCGGGGGACAGCAGGTGGAGGAACAGCGCACCGCTCATGCCGGCGAACAGAAGACGGTTCGGGATACGCCGCGTGGCCAGGTCGTTGACGGCGGCAATACTGACCATGAGCAGCAGCAGCGCATCGCGGTATTGGTCGATTTGCATGACGGCTCCCAAAAAAAAGCCCCCCGGGCTCGGGGACCCGGAGGGCTACCACGGCATGACGATTACGGGGTAACCAGCTTGCCTGCGACGTAGGTGAATACTCCTTCCACTTTCTCACCGACGGTTGTTGCCGCGGCAGCCATCGCCACGCCGATCAGGGCGGCGATCAAGCCATACTCGATGGCCGTCACACCGTTTTCGTCGGCAGCGAAGGTTTTGACTGCGGAGATGAAGTTGCTCATGACAAACTCCCATATGGTGGGTTAATAAGAACTGCTACCGGCCGGCGACGCTGGTCAAGTCACCACTTCCAGCTGACTTGCTGCGTTCCGTGCCAGTGAGTTCACTATAAGTTTTGATGCCGTACGGCAAGTTGAGCACCAACAACTTTGCCTCACGGAACTATTATTTGTTCGAAAGAATCAACATCCCCCCAATCTGGGGGAGCACGTTGTAGTTTGGCTTTGAGAAAATTCACTCAGGCTAAAAAAATTGCATTTGCATAATTGCTTAGAATGCAAAAACGCTATATCCTGTTTCGCTTGCTCTTTGTGAAACGCCTGATACCTGCGAACGCGACGGCGGCTGTGCCCAGCCTGCAGGTCGGTTGATTACATTGCTGAGAACGACATGGATTCGCTTCTGAAACACATGGTGGACATGACCGGCCACCGCGATCACGCGATGCTCGATATTTCCGTGATCTCGGCAGTGCAGGAGCTGGCGGGTGCCGCGCAGACGCGCATATTGGCCATCACGACCGTGTCGGGACAGCAATACCTGCGCGCGCGTGCGAGCATCGTGAGAGGTGGCGCGGCGCGCCTGGAAGAATCGCAGGACGGCATGCTGGGCGATCCTGTGACCGCTCTCCCCGAACTCAAGCGTTGCCTGGCCGAGCACCAGTCCAGTGCGGAAGCTTTGACGGCCGACGGTATGCGCGTGCTGTGGCTGCCGATCTGGTTCGGCGACAAGGCCACGACCTGCCTCGAAATCCGCGACGACAAGGCGTTTTCGCGCGAGACTGTATATGTGATCGGCGGCATCGTCGGCGTCTACCGGAATTTCCAGAACCTGCTCGACTACAGCGAGCGCGATTCGCTCACCGGCCTGCTCAACCGCAAGACGTTCGACGACCAGCTGGCGCGCATGTTGCAGAATGCCCACGAACGGGATCCGCGCCTGCCGGGCCTGCCGGAACGGCGCCAGCACCATGCCCAGGAAAAGCAGTGGCTCGCCGTCGTCGACGTCGACCATTTCAAGGCCGTCAACGACAAGTTCGGCCACCTGTACGGCGACGAAGTGCTGATCCTGATCGCGAACCTGCTGCACTCGTCGTTCCGCGCCCAGGACCGCGTGTTCCGCTTCGGCGGCGAGGAATTCGTCGTGCTGTTGCGCTCGACCACGCTGGACAATGCCTGGAAGATCATCGAGCGCTTCCGCATCAACGTCGAGAGCCATGTCTTCCCGCAGGTGGGACGGGTGACGGTCAGCGTCGGCTTCGTCAGCATCAGCGCGTACGATTCGCCCGTCGTCACGCTGGGCCACGCCGACCAGGCGCTGTACTACGCAAAAAGCAATGGGCGCAACCGCGCCTGCCATTACGACGACCTCGTCGCGCACGGCCTGCTGCAGACCGTCGCCTCCAACGACACCGCCGAATTCTTCTGAGGCTCAGGCCACCTGCAGGAAACGCAGCGGGTCGACCTGCCATTTGTCGGGCGATTCGTGGCGCACGATCTTGTCGGCGCCGCCGAAGCCCATGCCACGCGCCAGGTCCACCGTCTCCGGCTTGATATAGGTCTGGCTCTTCGTGCTGTAGAACACGTTGACCTTGGGCGTGAGCAGACTCGTTTCGTGCGGCTCGACGACCACAGCCAGCCGGCCCGATTCCAGCAGGACGAGCGTCCCGATCGGATAGATGCCGACGCAACGCATGAATTCCTGCGTCAGGGCCGGATTGAAATGGAATTTGCTCCACTCGTACATCTTGCGCAGCGCCTCGGCCGCCGGGATGCCCTTGTGGTAGCAGCGGTCGGCCGTGATGGCATCGTAGACGTCGACGATCGCGGCCATCTGCGCCAGCTCGCTGATCTCCTGTTCGCCCTGGCGGTCCGGATAACCCGTGCCGTCGCGCCGCTCGTGGTGGTGCAAGGTGATGTCGAGCGGGATCGGGCCGATCTCGGAGGAGCGGCGCAGGATGTCGTAGCCGTCCCTGGGGTGGCGGCGCACGATCTCGAATTCCTCGTCGGTCAGGCGGCCCGGCTTGTTCAGGATGGCGTCCGGCACCAGGGCCTTGCCCGTATCGTGCAGCAGGCCGCCGATGCCGGCCTGGTACGTGGTCGCGGCATCCAGCTTGCGCGAACGGCAGAAGGCGACCAGCAGGGTGCAGACGCTGACCGAGTGCAGGAACGTGTAATCGTCCTTGGTCTTGATGGCGGACAGCCCCAGCAACGCAGATGAATTGCGCAGGATCGAGGCAGTGATGTTCTCGACCACCGGCGACACCTTGTCCATTTCCACCGCCTTGCCCAGGCGCGCATCCTGCATCACGGTCTTGACGAGGCCGGCGGCCTGGCGCCGGACCGCCAGGGCACGGTCGAATTCCTCGGCCAGCGTCGTGCGCAGCGGCGCCACCGGTTTGGCGGCGATCGCGGCAACCTCGGCCTCCGTTGCGGCTTCCGCTTCCGCTACCGTCGGAGCATCGGCCACGTCCAGGCCGCGCGTGCAATCGATCGTCACGGAACGGATGCCCGACGCCATGATCTTGCGGATCTCATCCTCGGTCGTGATGCTGAAGCGGTTGCGGAGGAAAGGATGCTCCATCCAGCCGCAATCGAGGTCATGGATGAACATCCCTACCCGCAACCGGGAAGAAGCGACTTTCTTGAGCATGGGCGTCCAGAAGGTGTGTGTTAATCTCGCCGCGACCGGCGTCGTTCAAGTATAACAACTTGATGACAAGAAACTTTTTAATAATAAACTTTTGGTTGCTTTTTGTAGCCACAAAGATACAAGTATTTACAAGATGGAACTCCGTCAGCTGCGCTATTTCGTTGCCATCGTGGACCACGGGTCGCTGTCGCGGGCCGCACTGGTCCTGCACGTGGCGCAGCCGGCGCTGACCCAGCAATTGCGCCAACTGGAAGAGGAACTGGGCGTGCAACTGCTGCATCGCTCGGCCCAGGGCGTACTCAACACCGACGCCGGCAAGGTGTTTTACGAGCACGCGCAAGCGATCCTCAAACAGGTGGCGGATGCGCAGGCCGCCGTCGTGCAATCGGCCGAACGGCCATCGGGCAGCGTCACGCTCGGCCTGCCGCACAGTATTTCGGACGCCCTCGCGCTGCCGCTGTTGACGGCCATCCGCCAGCGCTACCCGGAAATCACGCTGCAGCTGACTGAGGAAATCACCGGCAGCCTCGCCGAGCAGCTGCGCGCCGGCCGCATCAACCTGGCCGTGCTGTTCGACGACGGCCAGCTCGGCAGCTTTGCCGCCACTCCACTCGTCGAGGAAGAACTGCGCTTCATCTGCCGCGCCGACGCGCCCGCCGCGGACGGCCATGACAGCCTGACCCTGCGCGATGCGTTGGACACCACCCTGATCCTGCCGGGCCTGCAGCATGGCGTGCGGCCGCGCATCGAAAGCACGGCGCGCGCCGCAGGCCTGGCCACACACGGCGTCATCGAAATCAACTCGATCGCGATCCTGAAATCGGCCATCCTCGCCGGCATGGGCGCCACCATCCTGCCCGTGGCGCCGGTGCAGGCGGAGGTCGAGCGCGGCGCCATGCGGGCGCTGGCTATCCACGATCCGGCCATCGCGCGCACCGTCGTCCTGTGCACCTCGCGCAATATCCCGCTCACGAATGCGGCGGCGGCCGTCAGCCGTCTCGTGGTCCAGGTGGCGCACGATCTGTGCGCCGCGGGCCACTGGATCGGCGCACGGAAAGTGTAGTCCCGGGCCATCATTTTTTCTTATGGCTCCATCCCCAATCCGTATTTCCGTATACGTCAACTTGTCTCTACACTTGGTGTAACAGCCGCCAAAGCGGCACCGGGACCCATTCCGGCCAGCGCCTACCCGGCGCGCCTCCGGCACGGGTCCATCTGAAAACACAAAGTTTGGAGACACCATGCCTGACACCGTCCTGGGCCAGGGCGCATCCGCGTCCATCCCTGCCGCGCCCGCCGTTCCCGCTCCCCTCAAAGACGTCAGCCTCGACGACAAGTACACCGCCACCTCCGGCAAGATCTTCCTGTCCGGCATCCAGGCCCTCGTGCGCCTGCCGATGATCCAGAAACTGCGCGACGAGCAGGCCGGCCTGAACACCGCGGGCTTCGTCTCCGGCTACCGCGGCTCGCCACTGGGCGGCCTGGACGAGAACCTGTGGAAGGCCAAGGATCACCTGGAAGCGAAAGCTATCCAGTTCGTGCCGGGCGTGAACGAGGACCTGGCCGCGACAGCCGTCTGGGGCACGCAGACCGTGGACCTGATCGGTCCGGCGAAGTACGACGGCGTGTTCGCGATGTGGTACGCGAAAGGTCCGGGCGTGGACCGCTGCGGCGACGTCTTCAAGCACATGAACCATGCCGGCACGGCAAAGAACGGCGGCGTGCTGCTCGTCGCGGGCGACGACCACGGCGCGTATTCGTCGACCCTGCCGCACCAGTCCGACCATATTTTCGCCGCCTGCATGATCCCCGTGCTGTATCCGTCCAACGTGCAGGAATACCTGGACCTGGGCGTGCACGGCTGGGCGATGTCGCGCTTTTCCGGCCTGGCTGTCGCGTTCAAGGCGTTGGCCGACACGGTGGAATCGAGCGCCTCGGTCGACGCCGATCCGTTCCGCGTCGACGTGAAAATCCCGCACGACTTCGCGATGCCGGAAGGCGGCCTGAATACGACACTCTCGTCCATCCCGCTGGGCCAGCAGGCGCGCAATCAGGAAGCCCTGATGCAGGACTACAAGATCTATGCGGCCCTCGCCTATGCGCGTGAAAACAAGCTGAATCGCACGACGATCGACAGCCCGGATGCGAAGCTCGGCATCATCGCGTCGGGTAAATCGTACGTGGACGTGCTGGAAGCGCTGGAAGAACTGGGCGTCGACGAAGCGATGGCGGCACAAGTCGGCCTGCGCCTGTTCAAGGTCGCGATGATCTGGCCACTGGAGCCGGAAGGGGTGCGCGAATTCGCGCAAGGCCTGGACGAGATCCTCGTCGTGGAAGAAAAGCGCCAGGTCGTCGAATACCAGCTCAAGGAACAGCTCTATAACTGGCGCGACGACGTGCGCCCGCGCGTGATCGGCAAGTTCGACGAAAAGGGAGAATGGGTCGCGCCGCGCGGCGAATGGCTGCTGCCGCCGAAGGCCGATTTCTCCGTCGCCCAGGTTGCGCGCGTGATCGCCGGCCGCATCACGCGCCTGAACCTCGACGACCGCACGCGCGACCTGATCAAGGCGAGACTGGCGTTCCTGGAAGCGAAGGATGCGGTGCTGATGAAGGCCGTGACGACGCCGTTCCGTCCCGCGTTCTACTGCTCCGGCTGCCCGCACAACACGTCGACGAAGGTGCCGGAAGGGTCGTTCGCGCTGGCCGGCATCGGCTGCCACGTGATGGCCACGTCGATCTACCCGGAGATGAACAAGCTGACGACGCACATGGGCGGCGAAGGCGCGCCGTGGATCGGCCAGGCCGCGTTCTCCAAGGTGCCGCACGTGTTCCAGAACCTGGGCGACGGCACCTATTTCCACTCGGGGTATCTCGCCGTGCGCGCCGCCATCGCCGCCAAGGTCAACATCACTTATAAAATCCTGTACAACGACGCCGTCGCGATGACGGGCGGTCAGCCGGTCGACGGCATCACGTCCGTGCCGCTGATCGCGCGCCAGATGGCGGCCGAAGGCGTCAGACGCATCGCGCTCGTCACCGAAGACCTGTCGCGTTATGAAGACCGTTCCGCCTTGCCGGCGGAAGTGACGCTGTATGACCGCAGCAGGATGGACGACGTGCAGCGCGAACTGCGCGAGATCCCGGGCGTCACTGTGCTGATCTACGACCAGACCTGCGCGGCCGAGAAGCGCCGGCGCCGCAAGAAGGGAGAATTCCCGGACGTGGCGAAACGCATGGTGATCAATGAAGCGGTGTGCGAAGGCTGCGGCGATTGCGGCGTCCAGTCGAACTGCGTATCGATCCTGCCGAAGGAAACGGAATTCGGCCGCAAGCGCGCCATCGACCAGTCGGCGTGCAACAAGGATTATTCGTGCGCCAAGGGCTTCTGCCCGAGCTTCGCCACCGTCGAAGGGGGCACGCCGAAGAAGAACAAGGCCGGCGCCAGCAAGAAGGATGGCGATGATGGCTGGGGTCCGCTGCCGGCGCCTGTCCTGCCCTCGATCGCGGCACCGTACAACATCCTGATCAACGGCATCGGCGGCACCGGCGTCATCACCGTCGGTGCGCTGATGGGCATGGCGGCCCACCTCGAAGGCAAGGGCGCGTCCGTGCTGGACATGACGGGCATGAGCCAGAAGAACGGCTCCGTCACGTCGCACGTGAAGATCGCCGAGACGCCCGAGCGCCTGCGCGCGCAGCGCATCGCCACCGGCGAGGCCGACCTCGTGCTGGGCTGCGACATGCTGACGGCCGGCGCCGCCGACGCCATCTCGAAGATGCGTCCGGGCCGCACGATGGTCGTCGTCAACCTGCACGAGCAGCCGACCGGCACCTTCGCCCAGCAGAGAGACTGGGAGTTCCCGGCAGAGCAAGTCCGCTCGCTGATCGTGGAAGCGGTCGGCGGCGAGGCCGGCGCCGATTTCCTCGATGCGACGAAACTGGCAACCGCGCTGATGGGCGACTCGATCGCCGCCAACCTGTTCATGCTGGGCTATGCGTGGCAGAAGGGTCTCGTGCCGCTGTCGGAAGCCTCGCTGCTGCGCGCCATCGAACTGAACGGCGTGGCCGTCGCATCGAACCAGCGCAGCTTCCTGTGGGGCCGCCGCGCCGCCGTCGACCTGAAGCGCGTGGAACGCACCGCGATCCCGGCGCAGCCGGTCCTGATCCAGATGCCGCAGAGCCTCGACAGCGTGATCAAGAAGCGCGTCGAGTTCCTGACCGGTTACCAGGACGCGGCCTACGCGGCGCAGTACGAAACGCTGGTCGCGCGCGTGCGCGAACGCGAGGCGGCGCTCGGGCTGGGCAACAAGCTGTCGATGGCCGTGGCGAAGTCGTATGCAAAGCTGATGGCCTACAAGGACGAGTACGAAGTGGCGCGCCTGTACACGGATGGCCGCTTCGTGGAGCAACTGCAAAGCCAGTTCGACGGCAAGTTCAGCGTGAAATTCAACCTGGCCCCGCCGCTGTTCGCGAAGAAGGATGCCAAGGGCCACCTCGTGAAAGCCGAATTCGGCTCGTGGATGTGGAGTGCGTTCAAGCTGCTGGCCAAGCTGAAAGGCCTGCGCGGCACGGCGTTCGACGTGTTCGGCTACACGGCCGAGCGCAGGATGGAGCGCGCCCTCGTCACCGAATACCGTGACATGATCGGGGCACTGCTGCCGTCGCTGGATGCATCGAATCACGCCGTCGCCGTCGAGCTGGCGGGGCTGCCGGAGCAGATCCGCGGCTTCGGGCACGTCAAGGAACAGGCCGTGGCCGAGTACCGCGTGCGCAAGCAGGAGCTGCTCTCGGGCAGCATCAAGAAACGCGCTGCTTGATCCAACCGACCGTCATTCCCGCGCAAGCGGGAATCCATGCGGCGATTGCATTGACGCTGCTTCAGAATGGGTTCCCGCTTTCGCGGGGACGACGTTCGCAATCTTGACGTTTACGTTAACGTCATATACCGTACAAAGAACCCACAGTTCGCTTCCGTTTTCCAGGGAACACCATGAACGACATCACGCCTGCCGCCAAGCTCAACCTGCCGGAGCACGCCAAGCTGTCCAACAAAGTCCGCTTCGTCACCGCCGCCTCGCTGTTCGACGGCCACGACGCCTCGATCAACATCATGCGCCGCATCCTGCAGACGAACGGCGCCGAAGTCGTGCACCTGGGCCATAACCGCTCGGTCGACGAAGTCGTCACCGCAGCGCTGGCCGAGGACGTGCAAGGCATCGCCATCTCCAGCTACCAGGGCGGCCACGTCGAGTACTTCAAGTACATGATCGACCTGCTGCGCCAGCGCGGCGGCGCTCACATCAAGGTGTTCGGCGGCGGCGGCGGCGTCATCGTCCCGCACGAGATCGAGGAGCTGCATGCCTATGGCGTCACGCGCATCTTTTCGCCGGAAGACGGCCAGCGGATGGGCCTCGTCGGCATGATCCGCGCGATGCTGGAAGCGTGCGACGTCGACCTGTCGCGGTATGCGCCGACCACGCTGGAATCGCTGCAGACTGGTTCGATCGAGCAGCGCCATCGCCCGCTCGCGCAACTGATCACGGCACTGGAAAACGGCAAGGCGTCCAGCGACCTGCGCAAGCGCATCATGGACACGGCCGAAGGCCTGCAAGTGCCCGTGCTGGGCATCACGGGCACGGGCGGCGCCGGCAAATCGTCGCTGACGGATGAACTCATCCGCCGCATCCGCCTCGACCAGGGCGACCGCCTGAACATCGCCGTGATTTCCATCGACCCGTCGCGCCGCAAGTCCGGCGGCGCCTTGCTCGGCGACCGCATCCGCATGAATGCGATCAACCCGTGGAACGGGCAGGCACGCGTGTTCATGCGCTCGCTCGCGACGCGCGAAGCGGGTTCGGAAATCTCGCAGGCGCTCCCTAGCGTGATCGCCGCGTGCAAGGTCGCGGGCTTCGATCTCGTCATCGTCGAGACGTCGGGCATCGGCCAGGGCGACGCCGCCATCGTGCCGCACGTCGACGTGTCGATGTACGTGATGACGCCGGAATTCGGCGCCGCGTCGCAGCTCGAGAAGATCGACATGCTGGACTTCGCCGACTTCATCGCCATCAACAAGTTCGACCGCAAGGGCGCCCAGGACGCGTTGCGCGACGTGGCGAAGCAAGTCCAGCGCAACAAGGAATTGTGGAGCACGTCGCCGGACGAGATGCCCGTCTACGGCACGCAGGCGTCGCGCTTCAACGATGACGGCGTCACCGCGCTGTACCTCGGCCTGCTGCCGGCGCTGGCGGACCTCGGCCTGAAGATCGACACACCGAAGCTGCCGCAACCGGCCACCAGATACTCGAGCGGGAAGAACGTGATCGTGCCGCCCGCGCGCTCGCGCTACCTGGCCGAGATCGCGGACACCGTCCGTGGCTACCACCGCAACGTGGGCAAGCAGGTGAAACTCGCGCGGGAGCGCCAGCAGCTCACGGAGACGCAGCGCATGCTGGCGGCCGCGAACCGTGAAGTGGTCCTCGACGACCTGATCACGGAGCGCGACAACGCGATGGAAGGCGAGGCGAAGAAGCTGCTCGCGTCCTGGCCGCAGTTGCGCGAGACCTACGCTGGCGACGAGCACGTCGTGAAAATCCGCGACAAGGAAATCCGCACGAACCTCACCTACACGACGCTGTCCGGCAACAAGGTGCGCAAGGTCGCCCTGCCCCGCTTCGAAGACCACGGCGAGATCCTGCGCTTCCTGATGCTGGAAAACGTGCCGGGCGCCTTCCCGTACACGGCCGGCGTGTTCCCCTTCAAACGCGAGGGCGAGGATCCGACGCGCATGTTCGCCGGCGAAGGCGACGCGTTCCGCACGAACCGGCGCTTCAAACTGGTCTCGCAGGGCATGGACGCGAAGCGCCTGTCGACGGCGTTCGACTCCGTCACCCTGTACGGCGCCGACCCGGCATTGCGGCCGGACATCTACGGCAAGGTCGGCAACTCCGGCGTGTCGATCGCGACGCTGGACGACATGAAGGTGCTGTACGACGGGTTCGACCTGTGCAGCCCGGACACGTCGGTCTCGATGACGATCAACGGCCCCGCCCCGACCATCCTCGCGATGTTCATGAACACCGCGATCGACCAGCAGCTGGACAAGTTCGAGCGCGAGAATGGGCGCAAGCCCGCGGCCGATGAAATGGCAAAGATCCGCGCGTGGGTGCTCGCGAACGTGCGCGGCACCGTGCAGGCGGACATCCTGAAGGAAGACCAGGGCCAGAACACCTGCATCTTCTCGACGGAATTCTCGCTGAAGGTCATGGGCGACATCCAGGAATACTTCGTCCAGAGCCAGGTGCGCAATTTCTACTCGGTGTCGATCTCGGGCTACCACATCGCGGAAGCGGGCGCGAACCCGATCTCGCAGCTGGCCTTCACCCTGTCGAACGGCTTCACCTTTGTCGAAGCCTACCTCGCGCGCGGCATGCACATCGACGACTTCGCGCCGAACCTGTCATTCTTCTTCTCGAACGGCATGGACCCGGAATACACGGTGCTGGGCCGCGTGGCACGCCGCATCTGGGCCGTCGCGATGCGCGACAAGTACGGCGCGAACGACCGCTCGCAAAAGCTGAAGTACCACATCCAGACGTCGGGCCGCTCGCTGCACGCGCAGGAGATCGACTTCAACGATATCCGGACGACCTTGCAGGCGCTGATCGCGATCTACGACAACTGCAACTCGCTGCACACGAACGCATACGACGAGGCGATCACGACGCCGACCGACGAATCCGTCCGCCGCGCGCTCGCGATCCAGCTGATCATCAACCGCGAATGGGGCCTGGCCAAGAACGAGAACCCGAACCAGGGCTCGTTCATCCTCGAGGAATTGACGGACCTCGTCGAGGAAGCCGTGTTGCAGGAATTCGAGCGCATCGCCGAGCGCGGGGGCGTGCTCGGGGCGATGGAGACGGGCTACCAGCGCGGCAAGATCCAGGAAGAGTCGATGCTGTACGAGCACCGCAAGCACGACGGCAGCCTGCCTATCATCGGCGTCAACACCTTCCGCAATCCGAAGGCGGCACAGGCCCCGGCAACGATCGAGCTGGCCCGCTCCACGGACGACGAAAAGCAGTCGCAGCTCACGCGCCTGGACGACTTCCACCGCCGTCATGCGGACGAGGCACCGGCCGCGCTGGCCGCGCTGCAACAGGCCGCCATCGACAACGAGAACGTGTTTGCCCGCCTGATGGACGCCGTACGCGTCTGCTCGTTGGGCCAGATCACCACGGCGTTGTTCGAGGTGGGCGGGCAGTATCGCCGTAACATGTAAGCCTGGAGCTGCGCGGTAAAATTAGGAGCCATTCATGCCGATTCAGCCGCAACAACTCGCCGACCTCATGCGCGAAGTCGAACAGGAAGACCCGATCGACTTCGCGGACCTGCCCTTTCCCGAGGACGACTTGCGCGAACTCGTCGCCAGCCACCTGTGCGAGATGGCCGCCTCGATGGAAAACTTCAGTACCGAAGACCGTTTGATGACCCTGCTGGCCGTGTCGGCCAAGCTCGTGCTCGAAAACCTTGTATTGCACGTGCAATTGTTACGTCGCCATGGCTTGCCCGTCGGCGACAACGTCGAAGCCCTGCTGAGCCGCCTGCGCAAGGGGGAAAACGGCCCGGAATCGTAATATAGTCGTCATATTGTCGAGATATGACGTCAAATGTGATTGACTTCCACCACTTTGGTGGGGGGATTTGCAACACGACGGCAAACTTGTGCGTCTTTGTTAGTATTCCTTCAGGTATTATTGTTGAAGAGGAATCCGCACACCATTGCGGTTACGATACATATCTCGAGGAATGCCAGATGCCGCGTCACCCCAACAAGCTGAAACTTACCGCTGCCATCCTGTCCGGCGCGTTCATGGTCGCGGGGCTGTCCGCCTGCGGCCGCTCCACGCAGTCGACCGAGCAACTGCTGACTGAAGCCAAGCAGTATCAGCAAAAAGGTGACCTGAAGGCGGCAATGATTCAGCTCAAGAATGCGGTCGAAAAGAGCCCGGAAAACGGCGAGGCGCGCATGGAGCTGGGCAACCTCCAACTCAACATGGGCGATTTCCCCTCGGCCGAGAAGGAATTCCGCAAGGCCCGCTCGAATGGGATCGCCGCCGACCGCGTGCTGCCCCAGCTGGCCAGGGCGATGTCACAGCAAGGCAAGTTCAAGGAAATCCTCGACGAAGTCACGCCGGAAGTGGCCGCCAAATCGGCACCGTTGCTGACGCTGCGCGGCGACGCCCTGCTGGCCACCGGCAAGCTCGACGAAGCCAAGCAGGCGTTCGAACAAGCCCTGGCGTTGAACGCCAATGCCGGCGACGCCCTGCTCGGCCTGGCGCGCTACGCCGTCGCCAAGCAGGACAAGGACGCGGCCGCGCGTTACATCGACGAGGCCGTGGCCAAGGATCCGAAGAATGCGGATGTCTTCATGGCGCGCGGCTCGCTGCTGCGCACGCAGGGCAAGTCCGACGAGGCGCTCGCCGCCTTCGACCAGGCGCTGGCACTGAATCCGCACCATCGCACGGCGCACATCGAGAAAGCCTACGTCAACATCACCCGCGGCAAGTTCGCGGACGCAAAAGCGGAAATCGACGCGGCCGAGAAGAATGCGCCCGGCAATCTGCTCGTGACCTATACCCGCGCACTGTACGAATTCTCGCAAGGTAAGTATTCGGCTGCCCAGGATGCCCTGCAGCGCGTACTGAAAGTCGCACCCGACCACATGCCCAGCGTGCTGCTGGCCGGCGCGTCCGAACTGAACCTCGGTGCCTTGCAACAAGCCGACCAGCACCTGCGCAAATACCTGGAATTCAATCCGGACGACGTGTACGCCCGCAAGCTGCTGGCCCAGGCCCAGCTCAAGAGCGCGCAACCGAACGACGCCGCCGCCACGCTCGCGCCGGCACTGAAAAACGCGGCGGACGATCCGCAGGTACTCGCGCTGGCCGGTGAAACCTATATGCAGGTGCGTGACTTCAACAAGGCCAGCGCCTACCTGGAAAAAGCCGCGACGCTGGCACCGAAGGCGGCCGGCCTGCGTACCTCGCTCGGCCTGTCCAAGCTGGCCCAGGGCGACCAGGCACGCGGCCTGTCCGAACTGCAGAAGGCCACGGAGCTCGACCCGAAGTCGGCGCAGGCGACGATGGCGCTGGTCCAGACGGAAATCAGCCTCAAGCATTACGACAAGGCGCTGGCCGCCATCGACGCGCTCGAAAAGCAACAGCCCGACAATCCGCAAGTGCTGACCCTGCGCGGCGCCGTCAACATGGTCAAGGGCGACGTGCCTGCCGCCCGTGCCGCGCTGGACAAGGCCGTGGCCTTGCAACCGACCTTCATCCCGGCCGTCCAGAACCTGGCACGCCTGGACCTCGTCGAGAAGAAACCCGACGCCGCCAAGCAGCGCTACGAAAAAGTCCTGCAGAAGGAACCGAACAACGTCGACGCGATGCGCGCCCTGGGCGAACTGGCGACGATGCAGAATCATCCCGAAGAAGCGACGTCGTGGTTCGAGAAGGCCAGCAATGTGAAGCCGGAGGCCGTCGGCCCGGCACTCAACCTCGGCCGGCACTACCTGCGTACGGGACAGGCACAAAAAGCGCTGACGCTGGCACGCAAGGTCCAGACCGCCAACCCGACCAATCCCGAACTGGTGGAACTGCTGGGCCAGGCCCAGATCGCCAACAAGGACACGGCTGGGGCGCTGGAAACGTACAGCAAGCTCGTCAACCTGGCCCCGAAATCGGCCGCGCCGCACCTGCGCCTGGCCGGTGTGCACATGCTGATGCAGAACAATAGCGCTGCGGCCGACGACCTGAAGCGCGCCGTCGACCTGCAACCGAACCTGATCGCCGCCCGTCTCGCCCAGGTCGAGCTGGCCGTGCGCATGGGTCACGGGGACGAAGCGCTGGCCATGGCTCGCCAGATCCAGAAGATGGACGACAAGTCGCCCGTCGGCTACGCCACCGAAGGCGACGTGCTGATGTCGCAAAGGAAGCCGGCACAGGCATTGCCCGCCTACGACAAGGCGTTCGCGATCGCCAAGGCGCCGGAAATCCTCATGAAATCCCTGCAGGCCATGACGCTGACCGGCAAGGGCAAGGAAGCACAGGCCCGTGCCGCCCAATTCCTGAAGGACAACCCGAACGACGTCCTGGTCGGCATGTACGTCGCCGAGAACCACCTGGTTGCCAAGGATTACAAGGCCGCGATCGCACGCCTGGAAGACATCGTCAAGCGCACGCCGAACAATGCTGCCGCGCTGAACAACCTGGCGTATGCTTATCAGCAAGTGAAAGATCCGCGCGCACTTGCAACGGCCGAGCAGGCATATAAACTTGCCGAGAACAACGCCGGCATCATGGACACGCTGGGCTGGCTGCTGGTGGAACAGGGCAATACGGGCCGCGGCCTGCCGCTGCTGCAGAAAGCCAGCACCCTGGTGCCGAAGTCGTCGGAAGTGCGCTACCACCTCGCAGTGGGCTTGAGCAAATCGGGCGACAAGGCGGGTGCGCGCAAGGAGCTCGACAAGCTTCTGGCGGACGATAAATCGTTCGCCCAGGCCGATGAAGCGCGCGCATTGCTAAAGGCTTTGTAAGAAGCTAATATACATTAATAAATAAATAATAATCCACGCCCGGCACTGCCAGGGCGTTGGGCGACCAGAACTCCGTTCGCAGTACGCGAACGTTTTTAAACAATTGGGGAATCCTGCGATGACGACTTTCGACGATTTCAAGGATCCAGAGGGTGGTTCGGCCGCATCCCTATCGGACGCTCATGATTTTGGTGATCGCGATAATATGACGCCCTCGCAATATGAGGATGTTATCGTGAACCACGATTCGTATGGAATCCGGCTTACCGATACTGCGGACGGGCGAAATTCGGCAAGTATGCTGATCAACAAGATGTATGCCTGGCGCGGTTATGCCGGCACCCATCAATTCAGCGACGACCCGAATCGCATTACCCTCACCGCCACCGACAAGGGTGACGTGGTCGGTACGCTCACGATTGGTATCGATTCGCCGATCGGCCTGATGGCGGACCAGATCTTCAAGGAAGAGCTGGACGCGCACCGCAACAAGGGTGCGCGCCTGTGCGAGTTCACGAAGCTGGCGTTCGACCCGTCGGTCCGCTCTAAAACGTCACTGGCCAACCTGTTTCACCTGGCCGTGATCTATGCCCGCGACATCCACCAGTGCACGGATATCGTCATCGAGGTGAATCCGCGCCACCGGCGTTTCTACGAACGCATGCTCGGCTTCCAGCAAGAGGGGCAGCTGAAAATCAATCCGCGCGTCGAGGCACCGGCCTACCTGCTGCGTGTGAATCTGGAATTCGTAACGGAACAGATCCAGAAATACGGTGGCACATTCAGCGCCGATAACAACGTGTCCGAACGTTCGTTTTATCCCTATTTCTTCTCGCCGCGTGAAGAACGAGGCATCATCAACCGCCTCCTGCGCATGGACGAACAACACGCATAAAATGCGCTGTGCGTAGCAGATATCGGTGCTTTCGGCCGTTTTATCGATAAAACCGTTTTTCCTCATCAATGACAAATCCGTTCCGCTATGAACAGGCGTTTTCGCGCAATATCGGCTGGGTAACGCCTGCAGAACAGCAGGCCCTGCGCGGCAAGCGTGTCGCCATTGCCGGCGGCGGCGGGGTCGGCGGCGTACACCTGCTCACCCTCGCACGCCTTGGCGTGACGAAGTTTCATATCGCCGACTTCGACACCTTCGACATCGTCAACTTCAACCGCCAGGTCGGCGCCATGATGTCGACGGTCGGCCAGCCCAAGGCCGAAGTCCTGGCCCGCATGGCCAAGGACATCAATCCCGAAATCGACGTCAAGATCTTTCCTGACGGCGTCAACCAGGGCAATCTCGACCAGTTCCTGGACGGCGTCGACCTCTACGTCGACGCACTCGACTTCTTTGCCTTCGACGCCCGCCAGCAGACGTTCGCCGCCTGCGCCCGCCTCGGCATCCCGGCCACGACGGCCGCGCCGCTGGGCATGGGTGCCGCCCTGCTGAATTTCATTCCGGGCCAGATGACGTTCGAAGAATATTTCCAATGGGGCGACCTGCCCGAACTGGACAAGGCCATTCGCTTCGTCGTCGGCCTGGCGCCGGCCGGCCTGCACCGCCCGTACCTCGTCGTGCCGGATGCCGTCAATTTCGCCGAGCGCCGCGGTCCCTCCACGTTCATGGCCTGCCAGTTGTGCGCCGGCATCGTCGCCACCGAGGCGCTGAAGATCCTGCTGGGACGCGGCAAGGTCCTGGCCGCCCCGCACGGCATGCAGTTCGACGCCTATCGCAACAAGCTGGCCCACACCTGGCGCCCGGGCGGCAACGGCAACCCGTTCCACCGCCTGATGATCGCCGTCGCCAAGCGCCAGATGACGCGCCAGCTCGCCGGGAAAGCGGTACAGGCATGAACCAGACCCTCCGCGACATCCTCGACCTGGCGCGCTGGGCGCCGAGCGGCGACAACACGCAGGTGTGGCGTTTCGAAGTGCTCGGTCCCGACCACGTGGCCGTGCACTTCCACGATACCCGCGAGGATACGGTGTACGACTTCCGCGGCCGCCCGAGCCAGATCTCGCACGGCACCCTGCTGGAAACGATGGCGATCGCCGCCACCGCCCACGGGCTGCGCGCCGAGATCACCCGGCGTCCGGACGACCAGGACCACCTGCCCGTGTTCGACGTGCGCTTCGTGCCCGATTCCGCTGTGAAGCCGAGTCCGCTGCTGGACGCCATCACGACCCGCAGCGTGCAGCGCCGCGCGATGAGCACGCGCCCCCTGCTGCCCGAGGAAAAACGTGCCCTCGAGGACAGCGTCGGCCCCGGCTACGAAGTGCGCTGGATCGAAGGCTTCAGCGGCAAACTGGCTGCGGCGCGCCTGATGTTTTCGAACGCCAAGCTGCGCCTGACGATGCCGGAAGCCTACGAGGTACACCGCCGCATCATCCACTGGAACGCACGCCACAGCCCCGACCGCGTGCCCGACCAGGCCCTGGGCGTCGATGCCGCCACCCTGCGCCTGATGAAATGGGCGATGGTCAGCTGGGGCCGCCTGTCGACGATGAACCGCCTGATGGGCACCTGGGCGCCGCGCCTGCAGATGGACCTCGTGCCGGGCCTGCGCTGCGCTGCCCACTTCGTCATCATGGCCAGAGACGCGCCGGAAACCGTCGAGGATCACGTCGCCGCCGGCCGCGCCGTGCAGCGTTTCTGGCTCACTCTGACCCACCTGGGCCTGGCGATGCAACCGGAGATGACGCCCCTGATCTTTTCCGCCTACGTGCAGCACGGCGAGTCGTTCTCGACCGTCGACAAATTGCACGGTTCGGCGCGGCAATTGCAGCAGCGTCTGCACAAGCTGATCGGCACTGGCAACGGCCATCCGGTCTTCATGGGCCGGCTCGGCGCCGGTCCGGCGCCCCAGGCCCGTTCGTTGCGCAAGCCGCTCGAAGAATTGATGAAGTAAACCGGCGGCGCGGGATGTCCGCGCCGCCGGCGCCGTCCGCCTGGCACGTTCCCGCAACCCTCTTTCTATCGATACCCCTATGGAACGTATCAAAATCCTGTTCTTTGCGGAAGCCGTGACGCTCGCCCACGTCGGCCGCCCCATCGCGCTCGCGCAATCCCTCGATCCCGCACGTTTCGACGTGCACGTCGCGTGCGCGGACGGCTACGAATTCTGCTTCAACGGGACGCAGTTCACCCGCTGGACCATCCACAGCATTCCGAGCCAGCAATTCCTCGACGCGCTCGCGGGCGGCAAGCCGGTGTACAGCACGGCGACGCTCGCCAGCTACGTCGAAGACGACCTGCGCGTGCTCGACGCGGTCCGTCCCGACATCGTCGTCGGCGATTTTCGCCTGTCGCTCTCGGTCAGTGCACGGCTGCGCCGGATTCCGTACGTGTCGCTGATGAACGCCTACTGGAGCCCGTACGTCGTGCAGCATTACGCCGTGCCGCACATCCCGCTGACGCGCCTGCTGCCGATCCGCATCGCGAATGCGATCTTCCGCATGGCGCGTCCGGTCGCGTTCGCCTCGCATTCCGTGCCGCTGAACCGCGTACGCCGCCAGTACGGCCTGCCGTCGCTGGGTACCGACCTGCGCAAGGTTTATACGGACGCCGACTACAGCATGTATGCCGACGTCCCCGATCTCTTCCCGCCGAAGAGCCTGCCCCAGCAGCATGCCTACATCGGCCCCATCATCTGGGCGCCGCCGCTGGCCAAGCCGGACTGGTGGGATAAATTGCCGGAAGATAAGCCGATCGTCTATGTCACGCTCGGCAGTTCCGGCCAGGGCCGCCTCCTGCCGCTGGTGCTGGAAGCGCTGGCGCCGCTGCCGGTGACGGTCATCGCCGCCACGGCCGGCACGATCGACGTGGCCAGTGCGCCGGCGAACGCGTTCGTTGCCCCTTATCTGCCGGGCGACCTGGCGGCCCAGCGCGCCAGCCTCGTCGTCTGCAACGGCGGCAGCCCGACCAGCCAGCAGGCGTTGGCCGCCGGCGTGCCGGTGCTGGGCGTCGCCAGCAATCTCGACCAGTTCCTGAACATGAGCGGCGTCATCAAGGCCGGTGCAGGCGCCCTGCTGCGCGCCGACCGCTTCCGCGCCAAGAAGCTGGCGCGCCAGGTGCGCGCCATGCTCGACGATCCGGCGCTGAGGACAGGCGCCCGCCGCGTGGCCGACGCCTTTTCCAACTATCCGGCGGCGCAACGCATGACGGCGTTCCTGGAAGGCGTACAGGCATTCCATCGCCATGCACCGACCGCCTACGTGGAGGCCAACTCCGTTGCAACCGAGAATCAAAAAAATGCGTTAACGAATGCTGCTCAGTGACTGTCGGAATTTTTTACAGCAACTATTCCCCCGAATCGGGTAATTTCTTGCATTTTTTCATAAGTCGTTGATTTAGAACAGCAGAACGATTCCTGGCACGGCATTTGCATTAGGGTTGGTATGAGCCGCATCAACGAGCATGCGGTTCAACCGAACAAACCTAACACGCATCCACTTTTGGAGCCCACATGAAGAATTCGTTCCGCAAACTGATCCCGGTCGCAGCCGCCCTCGGTCTGGTCTTCGCCGCATCGTCGGCACAAGCATTCACCCTGCAAAACGGCGCCGGCGTGACGTATGCGACTAACGTTACCAGCTTCGACTGGAACTCGACCGGTAGTGGTGTCGCTAAAGGCATCTCGAGTGGCACGAAACTGACTGCAGGCTCGAAGTTTGACTTCCTGTACCAGGCGAACCTGTCCGGCGTCAACGGCGACACGACTGGCAACTTCCGCGGCAACCTGGACTCCAACGCAAACGGTAAAGGCAACGACTCGTCGTCGTTTGAATTCACCATCGTGGCAAAGCTGAGCGAATACGTGGCAACGTCCAGCGTATCGGGCACCACGCTGAACGCGACCTTTGGCCTGAACAAGACCCCGGGCGCGAATAAAGTCGCCATCTACTACGACACCAAAGCCAACGCCTTCACCAGCACCGGCACCGGTTTCGACGACGGCGTCATGGTCGCCCTGCTGACCGTGGACCCGACCTACACGCTGTCGACGTTCAGCACGAACACCGTCAACGGCGAGGGCCTGGGCTCGACCAAAATGCGGGCTTCCATCCTCGAGTCGGACGACTTCATCAACGAAAATTACCTCGTGGGCCTGAAGGAAGTTGTCTTCAATTACGACTCGAACCTGAATCTGCCGGCAGGCGATTCGCTGACCACCGCGTTCCACGCTGGTACCGTTGGCAGCCCGGGCAACACGACGCTGTTCCCGGCTTACACCGTGCAGAAGGGCGACCTGGTGTTCAAGGTCGACGGCTCGACCGCCGTCAAGGTGCCGGAACCGGCTAGCATCATGCTGCTGGGCATGGGCATGCTGGGCCTGGTAGGCGCCAAGCGCCGCCGCGCGCCGAAAGCCTGATTCAGACAGGTCATCAGCACCATCCAAAACCGCGGCCTCGGCCGCGGTTTTTTTTTGTCCGCTTGTCTTGCTTCAAGATACCACCGATTCCCGTTGCGCATTATTTCCTAAAAGCATCCAGAAACTTTACGCCAGGATACATAAAAAATCGGAATTTTTTACAGTTGCTCTGCATTGCTTCGACGATTTTTAGATAAGCTTTTGATTTATAAGGATAAGCAAACACTGGCACGCGCTTTGCATTATGTGGGAACAAGCCCGCAGAACGCGGAGCCTATACCGAACAACTTAATAAGCATCCACTTGGAGCCAACATGAAGATTTCGTTCCGCAAATTGATTCCGGTTGCAGCCGCACTCGGTTTCGCATTCGCTGCATCGTCGGCACAAGCATTCACCCTGCAAGACGGTAGCGGCGGTGTCTACGCTACCAACGCGACCAGCCTGGACTGGAACTCGACCGGTAGCGGCGTCGCGAAGGGGATCCCCAGCGCTCAGCAACTGACCGTGGGCAAACAGTTCGACTTCCTGTATCAAGCCAACCTGTCCGGCGTCAACGGCGACACGACTGGCAACTTCCGCGCCAACCTGGACTCCAACGCGAACGGTGCCGCGCAGGACGCCTCGGCATTCGAGTTCACGATCGTGGCAAAGCTGAGTGAATACGTGAAAACGTCCGGCACGTCGGGCACCACGCTGAACGCCAGCTTTGGCCTGAACGACACCCCGGGCGCGAATAAAGTCGCCATCTACTACGACACCAAAGCCAACGCCTTCACCAGCACCGGCACCGGTTTCGATGATGGCATCATGGTTGCCCTGCTGACCGTCGATCCGAACGTGACGCTGTCGACGTTCACCACCGACAGCGCTACCGGCGTCGGCATCGGTTCGACCAAGATGACCGCCGGGATCCTCGAGGCGGGCGACTTCGTCAACCAGGACTACCTGGCTGGCCTGACGAGCGTGACGTTCAAATACGACTCGAACCTGAACCTGCCGGCCGGCGACTCGCTGACCAACGGCTTCCACAAAGGTGGCGACGCTCTGTTCCCGGACTACAACGTGACGCCGAGCGACCTGGTGTTCAAGGTCGACGGTGCCTTCTCGGTCGAGAACGGCCGCGTGCCGGAACCGGCAAGCATCATGCTGCTGGGTATGGGCATGCTGGGCCTGGTCGGCGCCAAGCGCCGCCGCGCTCCGAAGGCCTGATCCGGACAGGCATCGGCACCATGTAAAACCGCGGCCTCGGCCGCGGTTTTTTTATGCGCGGACGGGTCAGGCTGCCTGTGTGTCGCTCTTCCCGCTGAGGAACGCTTTATGAAACAGATGCCGGGCCAGCAGCAGCGGCGGCATGCGCAGCCAGTTCCCGCGCACGTACAAGGCAAAGCGCGCCGCGCCGCTGGATGCGTCCGCGCAACTTGCATGCAGCGGCAGCAGCGCGCGTGCGAACAACCGGTCCATCAGCCACAGCAGGGCCGCGTTCGGTCCCTCGGACGCCACCGCCGCCTGCACGGCCGGCGGAACGACGGTACCGAGCAGGCGCGGACAATAGCGCAGCGCATAGAACAGCGGCCGCCCAAGCTCGAGCTCGCGGGCTCGCGCCGGCAACGTCTCCCAGAACCCGGGCGCCTGGCCGAATTGCGTCAGCAGCCGGTGCAGGTCGACGAGGTCGCGCAAGCCCTTGTCGAATTCGCCGTCGAAGAACAGATGTACGGCGCTGTGCAGGACCATGTCCGCTGGCGACAACGTGGCCAGATGCGGCTCGCCCGGGATCGGACGAGCGTTCGCGCGCAGCCTGGCCGGATCCGGGCGCACAGGGGCCGTTTCCGGCAAGATCGCGTGGTGCACGTCGATCGAGTTGCCGCGCCGGGCGTGCTGCATGGGCGGCAACTCGTGCATCCAGTCCCGGTAGTAGCGCTGGTCGTAGGCATCGTGGTGCGTGGTGATCCAGCCATGCATCATGAGCGCCGCCTCGACCTCGGGCAGCCGCGCCTTCGGCACGAGGATGTCGATGTCGGAAAACAGGCGGCCGCGGCCGGCGTCCAGGCCCGCCATCGCGTACGCGGCGCCCTTGAGCAGGATCAGCGGTAATCCCAGCCCGTCGAGCGCCCGGCCGATCTGGCGGACTTCGTAGCGGGCCGCCCTGGCATGTCCGGCGGCGCCCACGCGCGTCCACTCCAGGTGCGCGCGCGGCGCGGCGGGAACGGCATCGAGCAGGCCGGCATCTTCCAGCAGGACGAGCAGGTACGCGTCGAGGTTGGCGGCGTCGGCCTGGCGCAGCAGCAGGTCCCAGCCGGCGTCGTCCAGTCCTTGCACGGTGCCCGGATCGCGCAACACGCGTATCAAGAGCGGCATCATGCGTCCCCCAGCACCAGGCGCTCGAACAGCGCCATCGCCTCGGGCAGGCTGCTGTAGCGGAACGTGTAGGCGTCGCTGGCGTCGATCAGCCCGCCGAGCGCCGTAAAGCCGCGCGCACCCAGCACCTGGTAGTTGAAACAGTTGTCGGCCACCTGCATGAAGGCGCGCGCCTTCGGCAGCGGCTCCAATGCGATGGCGGCGCCGGCTTCCCAGCGCGGGAACACGATGCAGACCGGGCGCGCGGGTTCGAGGGCGCGGGCGATGCTTGCTCCCGGCGCCTTCAGGTGGGCGATCGTCCCCTTGGTCGTTTCTTCCACGGGCCGGCTCAGTATGGCGTCCGGACGGAACGCACGAATGATGTCGATCGACGTATTCTTGAGGCTGACCGGGCGCGGCAGCGGCACGACAACGCCGTCGTCGAGGCGCACGAGCGTCATCTCGTCCGACAGAAGCCGCCAGCCGTGGCCCAGCAGGGCAGCCGTCAGCGTGCTCTTGCCGGAGCCGGGCGGTGCCGGCAGGATGATGGCGCGGCCGTGTTTCTCGAGCACGGCCGCGTGGACGATCAGGTAGCCGTGGGCACGGTGCGAGACGCACCAGTTCATGGTCCATTCCAGCATCGGATACGCCTGCGCCAGCGGCAGGGGCTGGAACGGCGTGGTGCCGTCGTAGGCGAAATGTACCTGTGACTTGTACCAGCGGCGCAAGCCGCCCGAGCGCCGCAGTTCGAGGTGGAAGTCGACGAAGCCGCCCACAGGCTCGACGGGGTAATCCGCATACATCAGCGCGACGCTGTCGATCAAGGGCGCCACGTCGCTGCGGATGCGGTTTATGAAGGGGCCGGTGCGCAACACGAGGCCGTCACCGGACAGGCGTGCCGCCAGTTCGGCGCGCGACAGCGAACCGACCGTCAGCATGGCTCGATCAGGTCCAGCCCGGCAAGCGCTGCCAGCATCTCGTCGATCAGGGAAACGAGGTCGTCGTCGCCGGCATCGAAGCGGTCGGCCAGGCGGCCGGCCAGCCCGGCCGCATCGGCGGGCTCGTCACGCAGGGCGAACAACAAGTCGAGCGCGGCGCCATCCAGCAGGTGGGTATTGCCCGACAAGTCGTTGTACAGCACGGCTTCCCCATCCCATTCCCGGCAGGCCAGCGCCTGGCCAGGCATCAGACGCCACATGCGTTTCGCCGCCTGTCTTCAGTCGTGGATCGAGGCGAGGTAGTTGGCGACCTGCGCATTGTCCCAGTACACGCCCGCAGTCGGGCTGTAGCGGCCCGTGGTCTGCAGCTCGCTCCACATCGTCTTCAGGTCGTTCAGGTCGATGAAGTCGATGAGTTTCTGCTCGAGGTTCAGGTAAGCCGCCACGAGGTGCATGCCGACCTTGTTCGTGTCGAACGACTGCGGGTTCAGCATGTCTTCCAGCTTGGCGCAGAAGTACGAGCCCGGCTCGTAGCACTTGCCATTGTCGTACGAGGCAGCCCGTACCGGGCAGGCCGTGCCGGGACTGGCCGCATAAAAGACATCGGTGAACTTGAGGTCGCGCGACACCGGCCAGGCGTGCTGGGGCTGTTTCCAGTAACCCGGCGACAGGCCGCCGCAGGCTGGCGCCTTCGGCCCATAATGGCTCGTCGACAAGCCGTCCGACAGCGAGCCCGAGGGCGATCGGCAAACCATCGACGCCATCGCGGATTTGCTTTCCAGCGTCGCGAGTACCCCCGCGCCCATGCCGGCTTTGGCCAGGCGACGGCGTGCCGCGCCCCGTTTGGTCAAGGACGGCGCCGGTTCGATCTTGTCGTTATCTTGATGTTCGGTAGCCACGTGCGTTCCCCAAAATGTTGTCGCTCACTGAGGGCGACCAGTACCTGGACAAGCAAGTTTTACGCCAGCATGGTTCCTGGAAGAAAAACTTACATTAAATCAGGTGCTTATTTTGGTGCCGTATCACCCAGCAACTACTATTGTATGTTGGAACACTGGGTGGTGTAAAAAATATCGACGACTGATGTTATCAGAAGAAGCTTTCCGGGATGACGAGGACGTCGCCCGGGCGCATCGGTACGTTGGCCGAGATGTCGCCATCCTTGATCAGGTCGTCCAGGCGGACGTTGAAGCGTTGTTGTTTGCCGTCCACGTTTCGGATCAGGCTGGCGCGATTGCCCGCCGCGAATTCGGTGGTGCCGCCGACGGCGATCATCACGTCCATCAGGCTCATGTCGCGGCGATATGGCAGCGCCTGCGGCTTGGTCGCCTGGCCGATCACACGGATCTGTTCGGAGTAATTACCGATGAAGTTCGTGACGACGACGGTGACGACCGGTTGCTGGATGTACTTGGCCAGGGCTTTTTCGATGTCACGCGCGAGCGCGGTCGACGTCTTGCCGGCGGCCGGCAGGTCCTCGACGAGCGGCGTCGTGATCTTGCCGTCCGGACGGACCGGCACCGACATCGACACTTCCGGGTTGCGCCAGACGATGATGTTGACGGCATCGCCCGGCCCGATCAGATATTGGGAATCGGTCACCTGCGTCTCGATCGGCTGTTGGCCACCGCGCGTCGCGCAACCGCCCAGCGCCAGCACGCATGCCGCGGCGAGCACGATCGCCGAATATTTCCCCAGGTTCGCCTTGTACTTGCCCACGTCAGATCCCTTTCGGTAAAGCCGTTGTTATAAAGCCATTAACAGCTTGTTATTGTATAGCATAGTGCCAAGAGAACAGACGCCGCACAATACAAATTGTTCCTGGTCATGACGCGCTTGCGGCTCTTCTGCCTATTTTTTTCGCAACAAGTCCCGGACGTGGTTGACCGGGATCGCATACGTGATCCCGCTCGGCGCCGAGATCGCCGTCTCCTTCAATCCTTTGACGAACACGGCATTGATCACGCCGAGCACCTTGCCGGTGGCGGGATCGTAGACGGGACTGCCGCTGTTGCCCGGATACGCCGTCCCGTCGAGCTGGAAGATATTGAAGGGTTCGCGTTGCAGTGCGGCGATCTGGCGCGGGTCGAGGCTGCGTGCGCCGAGCGACGGACGGACGATGGGCGTGATCGCCGCGAGCGTCGCCCGGTGCGTGGCTGCATGCAGGCCCAACGCCATGGCCAACGGAAAACCCGTCAATGCCAGTTCCTGGCCTTCCTGGACCGTATCCGAATCGCCCAGCTCGAGCGCGGGCAGCGGTGTGCCGGACAGGCGCAGGTGGGCCAGGTCGTGTTCGTTGTCACGCGCCACCAGTTCGGCCGGGCGGAAGCGCACGCCTTCTCCATCCGGCAAGACGATGCCGAGCTGTACCATTTTGCCGTCGGCTGGCGTGGCCGGGACGACGTGGGCATTGGTAATGACGTCCAGGCCGTCGCCGACGACGAAACCGGTACCGTTGAAGACGATCGACGGGCTGCGGGTCCGCTCGAACGTGCCGATACCGACGACCGAGCGCTTGATGACAGGCACGATGGGCCGCAGGTCGGTCGCCATCGACTGGCCAGGCAAGACGCCTGCCGCCAGCGCGCCTGCCGCCAGCAAGGCCGTCAATCCGCGACGACGTGACCAGAATCTATTACGAAACGGCATCAACCGTGCACCCCCTTTTGCAATTTAGACATTACAATAAAGCGTTAGAATTTAAAAAATTGCTGAAACGTAAGTCTACGCGATGCGATCGCTCACCGTCCGCTGTGAGCGTTGAAGGCGTACAACGGTTTAACGATTTTTTATTAAATCCATGCTAATAATTCACGGATATTAAGCAAAAAACCCCACGGTCCTCAGCTTGCTCGGTGGCATTTGCGTTGCAGATGAGGCACTCCCGAATGAGCTCACCATATTTTTCTCGCGTGTAATTGCAATTGCTCGGGGTACAAGCGATCATGCGAGATATTTGATTATTTTTTAGGCCCCTCTTCCCCACGGGTAACGGGTCGTTCATGGCGAGACTGACGAGATGGCAGAGATCACAGCCGTACTTCTAAACTTCCTCAAGGCGATTGGCAAATACCGTTGGCATGCCGTCGTCATCACCTGGGTTGTCGCATTGATCGGCTGGGCGGTGGTATTGCGCCTGCCCAATCAGTACGAAGCGTCGGCACGCGTGTATGTCGACACGCAAAGTATTCTGAAGCCACTGCTTTCGAATATGACGACCGTGCCCAACCTGGAGCAACAGGTCACGTTCATGCGCCGCACGCTGATCAGCCGCCCGAACGTCGAGCGCTTGATGCGCATGGTCGACCTCGACGTCAAGGCCAAGGACAGCAAGGAACACGACAAGATCGTCGATGAACTGATATCGCAGATCAAGATCACCGGCACGGAGCGCGACGACATTTATACGCTGACGTATATGTCCGACAATCCGAAACTGGGCAAGGACGTCGTGTCGTCCCTGCTCACGATCTTCGTCGAGGGCAGCTTCAGCGGCAAGAAACAGGATTCCGAAAAGGCGGTCCAGTTCATCGACGACCAAATCAAGACGTACGAGGAAAAACTGGCCGCGGCCGAAAACTCGCTGAAAGAGTTCAAGCTCAAGAACCTCGGCATGCTGCCGGGCGGCGGCAGCGGTACCGGCGACTTTGGCGGGCAGCTGCAAACGGCGACCGACCAGCTGAGCCAGGCCCGGCTGGAACTGGCCGAAGCGGAACAGGCGCGCAATGCGATCCGCCGCCAGATCGACGGCGAACCGGCCAAGCCGGGCACCGTGACGGTCGACCCGGCCCTCGTGGATCCGGAACTGGAATCGCGCATCGCACTGGCCCAGAAGAACCTGGACAACCTGCGCCTGCAGTACACGGAACAGCATCCGGACGTGATCGCCAACCGCCGCCTGCTCGATCAGCTGATGGCGCAGAAGGCGGATCTCGCCAAGAACAAGAAGCGCAGCCTCGACCCGGGCGCCAGCTACAGCCCGATGCTGCAGCAGCTGAACGTGTCGCTGTCGCAGGCCGAGGCCCGCGTGGCGTCGATGCGCGCCCGCGTCGCGGAATACGAGAATCGCGTGGCACGCCTGCGTAACCAGAGCACGACGGCGCCGGAAATCGAAGCGCAGTTCGCCCAGCTGAACCGCGACTACAACGTCAACCGCGAAAACTACCAGAAGCTGGTCGAACGCCGCGAGTCGGCGCGCCTGTCGGGCGACCTGTCGTCCGCCACCGACATGCTGCAGTTCCGCGTGATCGATCCGCCGACCGTGCCGAACCACCCGAGCGGCCCGAACCGCCTGCGCCTGTTCTCGCTGGTGTTCGTCGGCGCCCTCGTCGCCGGCCTGGCCGTCGCGTTCCTGATGAGCCAACTGCGTCCGACCTTCCTGAGCCAGAGCACGCTGCGCGACGTGACCGGCCTGCCGGTGCTGGGTTCGATCGGCATGAACTGGACGCCGGAACAGACCGTCAAGCGCAAGCGCCGCCTGGCCGCGCTCGGCGGGTCCGTCGTGCTGCTGTTTTGCGCTTACGGCGTCGGGATGGCTGCCATCCTGGTCCGTCCCACGCTTTAAGATTAAGGAGTACACCGTGAGCATCATCGAAAAAGCGGCCAGCCGGATCGACCTGCAGCGCAACGCGCCCGCCGTCGCCAAGACGCCGGAAACGGCCACCGTCGACGTCGTCGAGGCGGACGCGCCTGTCGTAGCGCCCACTGTGCCGGCGCACGCAGCACCGGCAGCAGAAGCCGCCGCGGCCCAGGCAAGCGCAGCCGCCGCCGAAGCGCCTCCGGCGCAAAAATTCTCGACCCGCCGCGTGGAACTGGACCTGAACCGCATGCGCGACCTGGGCATGGTCACCGCCGCCGGCGGCCGCACGCGCCTGCTGGAAGACTTCCGAGTCATCAAGCGTCCGCTGCTGCAGCGCGCCTTCGCCGAACGGGCGGAAGGCGCGAAGCCGGGCAACCTGATCATGGTGACGAGCTCGCTGCCGGGCGAAGGCAAGACCTATTGCGCGATCAACCTGGCGATGAGCATCGCGATGGAACTCGACCATACGGTGCTGCTCGTCGACGCCGACGTCGCGCGCCCGTCGGTGCTGCGCTCGCTCGGCCTGCCGGCGCACCGCGGCCTGATGGACATCCTGCTGGACGACAAGATCGACATGGCCGACGTCATGCTGCGCACCAACGTCGACACGCTGTCGATCCTCCCGGCCGGCACCAGCACCCCGCGCGCGACCGAGTTGCTGGCCAGCTCGTCCATGAGCTCGCTGGTGGACGAGATCGCCCACCGCTATCCGGACCGCATCGTGATCTTCGACTCGCCGCCACTGCTGCTGACGAGCGAATCGCGCGTGCTGGCCTCGCACATGGGCCAGATCGTCATGGTGGTCGAAGCCCAGACGACGACCCAGCATGCGGTCAAGGAAGCACTGCACCAGCTGGAAGGCTATCAAAACGTCAATCTCATCTATAACAAGACCAGGGAGTTCCCCGGCATCGAAGAAACGTATGACTATCACTACGGCTAATTTGTCCGTCCACCGGCCGGTCAAATGGCCGCGCAGCGCCGCCCTCCGGCTCACGCCGCTTGCAGTGGCGGCACTGTTGCTGTCGAACCAGGCGTGGGCACAATGGCGGGTCATCCCCACGATCCAGTTGCGCGAAACGTATTCCGACAACGCGAGCAACCAGGCGGACGATCAGGCCCACGGCAGCTTCATCAGCGAAGCGGCGCCCAGCCTGAGCATCACCGGCACCGGTCCGCGCCTGAAGGTCGCGGCGAGCGCGGAATGGCGCAAGTTCGCCTATAGCAACGACGACATCGGCAACACGCGCAACAGCGACCGCCGCTACCAGGCCGTGGCCAATGCCATCGCCGTCAAGGACTGGCTGTACGTGGACACCAGCGCGAGCGGTTCGCGCCAGGCCGTGTCGGCGTTCGGCCCGCTGCCGAACAATTCGTACACGGCCAACAACGGCACGGACATCCGCACCTGGAGCATCAGCCCTTACGTGCGCCACCAGTTCGGCACGACGGCCACCCTGAACGCGCGCTACCAGCGCGATTCGGTCGAAGGCGGCACCGGCAGCGGTTTCGGCAACAGCCTGGCCAGCACGGGTGCGTTCGACGTGGCCAGCGGTCCCGCATTCCCCGACCTCGGCTGGAACGTGCATTATTCGCACCAGGACATGAGCGCCCAGCGCACGGGCAAGACGACGAACGAGAACAGCCTCGCCGGCCTGCAGTACCGCGCCACGTCGCACCTGAGCCTGACCTCCAGCGTCGGCTACGACAAGTACGAATACAGTGCGCTCTCCGAAAAGACGAGCGGCCGCAGCTGGTCCGCCGGCTTCATCTGGCAACCGTCGACCCGCACCCGCATCGCGGCCACGGTCGGCCACCGTTACTTCGGCAACACGGGTTCGCTCGACGCCAGCTACCGCACGCCGCACACCGTGTGGACGGTGACCTATGCCGACATCGTCACGACGTCGCGCCAGCAATTCCTGCTGCCGGCCGCGGTCGATACGGCCGCCATGCTGGACCAGATGCTCGTCAGCCGCTATCCCGATCCGGTGCAGCGCCAGCAGATCGTGCAGGCCTATATCGCGCAAGCGGGCCTGCCGCCCACGCTGCCCAGCGCCATCCCCTACCTGAGCAACCGCTACATGCGCAACAAGCGCCTGCAGGGCGGCGCCACGCTCCGCGGGGCGCGTAGCACGCTGCTGTTCACCGTGTTCAAGGAACGCATGAACGCCCTGTCGCTGCAGCAGGAAGACAGCACCCTGCTGCCATCGCAGCTGAGCTCCCTGAACGAGGACACGGACCAGAAAGGCGCCAGCGCGAGTGCCGACTACAAGCTGTCCTCGCGCACCTCGGCCCACGCGAGCCTGTACGGCGTGAACGTCAAGTCGCTGCGCACCGGCGTCACCAACGACGTCCGCCAGCTGAGCATGGGACTGAGCAGCCGCTTCGACACCAAGACCACCGGATCGCTCGACCTGCGCCACTCGAAAGGCCGCGCCGGCGTATTCGACAACCGCGACTACCACGAGAACGCGATCGTGGCGACGCTTACCGTCCAGTATTGAGCCCGCGGAGGCATACGATGTACGAGTCTTTTTACGGATTATCCGCCAAACCTTTCCAGCTGCGCCCGGACCCGCATTTCTTCTTCGGCAGCAAAGGCCACAAGCGCGCCATGGCCTACCTCGAGTACGGCCTGTCGCAGGGCGAGGGCTTCATCGTCATCACCGGTGAAGTCGGCGCGGGCAAGACCACGCTCGTGCGCAACCTGTTCAACCGGCTGCCCTCCGACCAGATCGTGGCCGCCCACATCGTCAACACGCACCTCGATCCGGACGACACCCTGCGCATGGTCGTCTCGGCCTTCGGCCTGCCGTACGAGGGCGCCAGCAAGACGGACCTGCTCACGCGCCTGGAAAAATTCCTGTGCGACGTCGACCACCAGGGCAAGCGCGCCCTGCTCGTGATCGACGAAGCCCAGAACCTGTCCGCGCGCACGGTCGAAGAGCTGCGCATGCTGTCGAACTTCCAGACCGACGACAAGTCGCTGCTGCAGACCTTCCTGCTCGGCCAGCCCGAATTCCGCGCCACCCTGCACAGCCCCGGCATGCAGCAGCTGCGCCAGCGCGTGATCGCCAGCTACCACCTGGGCCCGATGGATGCGCAGGAAACCCGCGCCTACGTCGAGCACCGCCTGACCACCGTCGGCTGGAAGAGCGACCCGGCGTTCGACGACGGCGCGCACGACGCGATCTATGCCTACAGCGGCGGCATCCCGCGCAAGGTCAACACGCTGATGGACCGCGTGCTGCTGATGGGCTTCCTGGAAGAGATGCACGCGTTCGGCGAGCAGGACATCAATACCGTCGTCAAGGACATCAGCGAAGAATTCCAGGTGCCAGATCCGGCCGGCGCTCCGGCGGTCGGCACGCCGGCACCGGACACGCTGCCGGGCCACCTGTCCGATGACGATGGGGACGCGGACTACAAGACCGGCCTGCGCACCATCGACCAGCGCATCGGCGAGCGCCGCGTCAGCAGCGTCGAAGTGCTCGACGAACGCATGATGCGCCTGGAGAAATCGATCGTTTCCGTGCTGTCGATCCTGAAGAAGATCGTCGCCACGCCCCACGGGGCGGTAACCCACCCTATGGATAATCAAGAATGAACATGGTCGAACTCGCTCCGCGGCCCGTGCCGGCCCCGGGGCAACGCATCCGCAATGCGATGACCTGCGACGTCGAGGATTACTTCCAGGTCTCGGCATTCGCCCCCTACATCGATCGCGCCAGCTGGCCGGCGCGCGAATGCCGCGTCGAAGCCAACATGGATCGCATCCTTGGACTGTTCGAACGCCACGGCGTGCGCGCCACCTTCTTCACGCTGGGCTGGATCGCCGAACGCTATCCGCAGGTGGTGAAACGCATCGTCGCCGCCGGCCACGAACTGGCCAGCCACGGCTACGGTCACCTGCGCGCCTCGGACCAGACCCGCGCCGAATTCGCCAACGACATCCGCTCCGCCAAGGCGCTGCTGGAAGACATCGGCGGGCAGGCCGTGCTGGGCTACCGCGCGCCCAGCTTCTCGATCGGCCGCGACAACCTGTGGGCGCTCGACGAGCTGCTCGACGCCGGCTACCGCTACAGCTCCAGCATCTACCCGGTCGTGCACGACCACTACGGCATGCCGGAAGCGCCGCGCTTCGCGTTCTACCCGAACGGCACCGACGGCCTGCTGGAAATCCCGATCACGACCGTGCAGCTGATGGGCCGTAACCTGCCGGCCGGGGGCGGCGGCTACTTCCGCCTGCTGCCGTACGCGCTGTCGCGCTGGATGATGGCCAAGGTCAACCGCGAAGATGGCCAGCCCGCCCTGTTCTACTTCCACCCGTGGGAAGTGGACCCCGGCCAGCCGCGTCCCGAAGGCCTCGGCGCCAAGGCGCGCTTCCGCCACTACATCAACATCGACCGGATGGAACGCCGCATCGAATCCCTCGCGCGCGACTTCGCGTGGGACCGCATGGACAACATCTTCCTGAACCGCCCATGAACTCCATCATCGAAGCAGCAGCCGCCAAGCGGGCCGCCCCCGTCGTGGCAACCTCCCCAATGACGCTGCACACGCTGCAGGCGCACGAAAACGCCCGCTGGGATGCGTTCGTGCGCGCCTGCCCGGACGCCACCTTCTTCCACCTGTCCGGCTGGCAGAAGGTCATCGAAGGCTCGTTCGGCATCAAGACCTGGTTTTATTACGTGCAGCAGGACGGCCAGATCCTCGGCGTCCTCCCCCTAGCGGAAATCAGGAGCCGCCTGTTCGGCCACTCGCTGGGTGCGATGCCGTTCTGCGTGTACGGCGGCCCGGCCGCAACGAACGATGCGGCGCGCGCCATGCTCGACCAGGCCGCGCACGAACTCGCACAGAAGCTCGGCGTCGGCCACCTGGAATACCGCGGCATGCAGCGCTTCCACCCGGACGACGCCAGCTGGCACACGAAGGAGTTGTACGTCACGTTCCGCAAGGAGATCACGGGCGACGACGAGGCCAACCTGAACGCCATCCCGCGCAAGCAGCGCGCGATGGTCCGCAAGGGCATCAAGCTGGGCCTGCGCGGCGAGGTCGACAACAACGTCGACCGCATGTTCGAAGCCTATGCCCGCAGCGTGCACCGCCTGGGCACGCCGGTGTTCCCGAAAAAATACTTCGCCATGCTGCAGGAAGTCTTCGGCGACGAGTGCGAAGTGCGCACCATCGTCACGGACGACAACCGCCTCGTGGCCGCCGTGCTGTCGTTCTACTGGCGCGACGAAGTCGTGCCCTATTACGGCGGCGGCATGGACCTCGCGCGCGAAGTGGCCGGCAACGACTTCATGTACTGGAACCTGATGCAGGCAGCAAGCGCGCGCGGCTGCCGGCTGTTCGACTTCGGCCGCAGCAAGCTGGGCACCGGCGCCTACGATTTTAAAAAGAACTGGGGCTTCACGGCGCAGCACCTGCCGTACGAGTACAAGCTGTACGGCGCGACCGCGCTGCCGGACAACAATCCGCTGAACCCGAAATACCAGCTGTTCATCAAGATGTGGAAGAAGCTGCCGCTGCCGGTGGCGAATTTCATGGGCCCCTACATCGTCCGTAACCTGGGATAAGCGATGGAAGACCTGCTGCTGCTGATCCACCGGATCCCGTATCCGCCCAACAAGGGCGACAAGATCCGCTCGTACCACCTGCTCAAGCACCTGGCCCGGCACTACCGCGTGCACCTGGCCACGTTCGTGGACGACCCCGACGACTGGCAGTACGTGCCGCATGTCGAGGCGCTGTGCGCCAGCAGCCATTTCGCCGGCATGAAGCCCATGCTGGCGCGCGTGCGCAGCCTGCAGGCCCTGCTGAAGAACCGCTCGCTGTCGCTCGAGTACTACCGCGACGCCTCGCTCGCGCGCTGGGTCGACGCCACCGTGGCGAAACACAAGATCGAGCGCGTGCTCGTGTTCTCGTCGGCGATGGCGCAGTACGCCGACCCGTACCGCTCGGCGCGCCGCGTCGTCGACTTCTGCGACGTCGACTCGGACAAGTGGAGACAGTACGCCGAACAGAAATCGTGGCCGATGAACTGGCTGTACCGCTACGAGGCGCGCCAGCTGCTGGCGTACGAACGCCGCGTGGCGCGCGACTACGACGCGTCGCTGTTCGTCTCGGCGCCGGAGGCGGATCTGTTCCGCCAGCTGGCGCCGGAAAGCACGGCCAAGATCGGCCACTTCAGCAACGGCGTCGACACCGACTACTTCTCGCCCGAGCACCCGCATGCGAATCCGTATGCGCCGGACGAGCGCGCCCTCGTGTTCACGGGTGCGATGGATTACTGGCCGAACGTGGATGCCGTGCAGTGGTTCGCGGCCGACGTCTTCCCGCGACTGCGCGAGCGCTTCGGCGACGTGAAGTTCTACATCGTCGGCTCGCGCCCGGCGCCGGCCGTGCAGGAACTGGCCAGGCTGCCGGGCGTCGTCGTGACGGGCACCGTGCCGGACGTGCGGCCTTACATCGCGCATGCCGCCGTGTCGGTGGCACCGCTGCGCATCGCGCGCGGCATCCAGAACAAGGTGCTGGAAGCGATGGCGATGGCGACGCCGGTCGTCGTGTCGCCGCAGGCGCTGGAAGGCATCGACGCCGTGCCGGGCAGCGAACTGGTACTGGCCGAGGATGCCGGCGCCTTCGTCGACGCCGTGAGCACGCTGCTGGCCGGCCAGGACAGCGCGGCCGCCGCGATCGGCGCCGCGGCCCGCGCCAAGGTCCAGCGCCGCTACAGCTGGTCCAGCAACCTGGCCTGTATTGGGGAGAGTCTCGAATGTTCCTGAAACCGCCGCCCGGCGTGATCAACGCCACTTCCGCTCCCATCTCGCGCCAGGGCACGGCGCTGATCGTGCTGGCCCTGCTCGCGCCGTTCCTGCTGTACCTGGGCACCGTGCGCTCGATCGTCTCGGTGTGGAACAGTTCCGAAACCTTCGCCCACGGCTACGTGATCCTGCCGATCAGCCTGTGGCTCATCTGGCGCCGGCGCGAGAATTTCAGCCTGTACCCGCCGCAGCCCTGGCCGCCCGCGCTGCTCCTGCTGGGCGTCCTCGGCGCCGGCTGGCTCGCGGCCCAGCTGGGCGAGGTGCAGGTCGTGTCGCAATACTCGTTCGTCGCGATGTTCCCCGTCGCCGCGCTGGCCCTGTTCGGCCCGCGCCTGGCCGGCTCGCTCGCCTTCCCCCTGCTGTTCCTGCTGTTCGCGGTGCCGTTCGGCGAAATCTTCGTGGCACCGCTGATCCAGTTCACGGCCGACTTCACGGTGTGGGCCGTGCGCGCCACCGGCATCCCCGTGCTGCGCAGCGGCACCCGCTTCGAACTGCCGACCGGCAGCTGGTCCGTGGTGGAAGCCTGCAGCGGCGTGCGCTACCTGATTTCCTCGATCACGCTGGGCTGCCTGTACGCCTACCTGACCTACCGGTCCATGCTCCGGCGCGCGCTGTTCATCGGCCTGTCGGTCATCGTCCCCATCATCGCCAACGGCCTGCGCGCCTACATGATCGTGATGATCGGCCACCTGTCCGGCATGGAGCTGGCGACCGGCGTCGACCACATCATCTACGGCTGGCTGTTCTTCGGTCTCGTCATGTTCGTCATGTTCTGGATCGGCAGCTTCTGGCGCGAAGACACCGTCGCCGCGCCGGCTTCCGCCTCCGCGACTGCGGCCACGTCCGCATCCGCGCCGCGCGCCGCCGGCACGCCACGCCGCCTGCCGGCGATGGTGATCGGCGTGCTGCTCGTGTGCGCGTTCTGGCCCGCGCTGGCGCTGGTGGGCGAGCGCGCCAACCATAATCCGGCCCCCGTACGCCTGGCCGACGTCGCCGTGACGGCGCCGGCCGCGGCCGACTTCGCGGACTGGAAGCCCTTCTACATGCAACCGGATGCGCGCTTCCACCGCGCCTACCAGGCCGGCGGCGTGCCCGTCAGCCTGACCGTCCTGTACTACCGCAACCAGAACCCGGACAAGAACCTGATCAGCTCCATGAACCGCCTGAACGGCTACGAGGATGCCTGGCACGAGGTCGAAGGCACGTCGCGTGCCGAGACCGTCGCCGGCACGCCGGTCACGCTGCACGAAGGCATCCTGCGCACGCCGCAGAGCGCGATCATGGTCTGGTCCTTCAAATGGGTCGGCGGTCATTACACCGGCAACGACGCCGTCGGCAAGCTGTGGCAGGCCGCGAACAAGGCGCTGCTGCGCGGCGACGACGGCGCCGCCGTGATGCTCGCCGTCCCGTACGACAACGACAAGGAACGGGCGCGCGCCGCGTTGCACCGCTTCCTGGCCGAACAGGGCCCGGCACTGGACCAGGCGCTGAACGCGACCCGCACCCGCCAATAACACAACGCGACAACCAGAACGGAAAACGACCATGCGTGTACTGCACGTCCTCGACCACTCGATCCCGCTGCACAGCGGCTATACCTTCCGCACCCGTTCGATCCTGCGCGAACAACGCGCGCTCGGCTGGGAAACCTTCCACGTCACCGGCGCCAAGCAGAATTCCGGCGACATGCTGGAAGAAACCGTCGACGGCCTGCACTTCTACCGCACGCCGGAATCGAAGGGCGCGCTGGCGAAGATGCCCGTGCTGAACCAGGTGAACGTGATCGACGGCCTGGCCAAGCGCCTGGCCGAGATCATCCCGCTCGTGAAACCAGACGTCCTGCACGCGCACTCGCCGTCGCTCAACGCGATCGCCGCGCTGCGCGCCGGCAAGCGCTTCAACATCCCCGTCGTGTACGAAGTGCGCGCGTTCTGGGAAGACGCCGCCGTCGACCACGGCACCAGCACGGAGAACGGCCTGCGCTACCGCCTCACGCGCGCGCTCGAGACCTATGCGCTGAAGCAGGCCGACGCCGTCACCACGATCTGCGAAGGCCTGCGCAAGGATATCGTCGCGCGCGGCGTCCCGGCCGACAAGGTCACGGTGATCCCGAACGCGGTCGACATCGAAAAATTCTCGATGGGCGGCACGCCCGACTTCGGACTGAAGGAACAACTGGGCCTCGCCGGCTCGCGCCTGATCGGCTTCATCGGCTCGTTCTACGCGTACGAAGGCCTGGACGTGCTGCTGCGCGCCGTGCCGACGCTCGTCGCGCGCATGCCGGACCTGCGCGTGCTGCTCGTCGGCGGCGGCCCGCAGGACGCGCAATTGCGCCAGATGGCGAAAGACCTGAACATCGCCGACAAAATCGTGTTCACGGGCCGCGTGCCGCACGACCAGGTCAACAAGTACTACGACCTGCTCGACGTGCTCGTGTACCCGCGCCTGTCGATGCGCCTGACGGACCTCGTCACCCCGCTCAAGCCGCTGGAAGCGATGGCGCAGGGCCGCATCCTGGCCGCGTCCGACGTCGGCGGCCACCTGGAACTGATCGCCGACGGCAAGACCGGCGTGCTGTTCCGCGCCGACGATCCGGACTCGCTGGCCGACAAGGTCGGCGCGCTGCTCGCCGCGCAGGAGACCTGGCCGCAGCTGCGCCAGGCCGGCCGCCACTACGTCGAGACGGAACGCAACTGGAAGGTCAGCGTGGGCCGCTACCCGGCCATCTACGGCCGATTGACGAAGAAGGCGCTGGCGGCATGATCATGAAGGCGCGACGATGAATGCACCTGCTCCTGCACTCACCCCGGCCGGCGTCGACACCCGGCCGCTGGTCGTGCACCTCGTGTATTCGCTCGGCGTGGGCGGCCTGGAGACGCTGCTCGTCGACTGCATCAACCGCATGCCGGCATGGCGCCACGCCGTCGTCTGCCTGACGACCTACACGTCGTTCGCCGACCGCATCGCCCGCCGCGACGTCGAACTGCACGCGCTCGGCAAGCCGCCGGGCCTCGGCCTCGGCACGCACCTGACGTTCTGGCGCCTGATGCGGCGCCTGCGCCCCACCGTGCTGCACACGTACAACCTGGCTGCGCTGGAATACGCGTTCACGGCGACGCTGGCCGGCGTCCCCGTGCGCATCCACGCGGAACACGGCCGCGACGCGAGCGATCCGCACGGCCTGAACCCGAAGCACAACTTCCTGCGCCGCCGCCTGGTGCCGTTCGTCGACCGCTTCATTCCCGTCTCGGAAGACCTGAACCGCTGGCTCGGCGACGTCGTGCGCATCCCCACCGCGAAGACGCTGTTCATCAAGAACGGCGTCGACACGGACAAATATGCGCCCGGCGGCACGCCCGCGGCGGACGCGCCTTTCGATGCGGACGACATCGTGATCGGCACCGTGGCCCGCGTGCAGGATGTCAAGAACCACCGCGCCCTCGTCGACGCGTTCGCGCGGCTGCGCAATCAGCTGCCTCGACTCGCGCCGCGCCTGAAGCTGGCGATCGTCGGCGACGGCCCGCTGCTGCCGGCCGTGCGCGAACAGGTCGCGCAGCTCGGTCTCGACGGCGCCGTGTGGCTGCCCGGCGCACGCGCCGACATCGCCGCGGTGCTGCACACGTTCTCGATCTTCGCCCTGCCCTCGCTGGCGGAAGGCACGCCCGTCTCGATGCTGGAAGCGATGGCATGCGGCCTGCCCGTCGTCGCCTCGCGCGTCGGCGGCATTCCGGAAGTCGTCGACGAAGGGGTGCAGGGCCTGCTGGTGCCGGTCGGCGACGGCGACGCATTGGCGGCCGCGCTGGCGCGCTACGCGCAGGATGCCGGCCTGCGTACCACCCACGGCGTTGCTGCCCGCGCGCGCGTGGAAGACCGTTTCAGCCTGCGCGCCATGGTGGCCGCGTACGGCGCGCTGTACGACGGACTTTGCCGAAACAAGGCACACTGACGCGTTACCGTTTCACCCAACACAAGCAAGAAAGCCAACACCATGTGCGGAATAGTCGGAATCTTTGACACCCAGGGCAACCGGGAGATCGACCGCGAAGCGCTGCGGCGCATGAACGAAAGCCAGCACCATCGCGGTCCCGACGAAGGCGAGCTGTATCTGGAAAAAGCCCTGGGCATGGGCCACCGCCGCCTGTCCGTGATCGACGTGGCCACGGGCCAGCAGCCGTTCCTGAACGCCGCGCGCGACGTGGCCCTCGTGTTCAACGGCGAAATCTACAACTACCGGCTGCTCCGCGACGAACTGGTCGCGCTGGGCCACGTGTTCCGCACGAAGTCCGACACGGAAGTCGTCATGAACGCCTGGATCGCGTGGGGCGAGGACTGCGTGCGCCGGCTGCGCGGCATGTTCGCGTTCGGCGTATGGGACCGCCGGAAGCAGACGCTGTTCCTCGCGCGCGACCACGTGGGCGTGAAGCCGATGTTCTATTCGCTGCTGCCCAGCGGCCTGTTCGTGTTCGGCTCGGAACTGAAGTCGATCATGACCTTCCCCGAACTGTCGCGCAAGCTGAACCCGTGCGCCGTCGAGGATTACTTCGCCTACGGCTACGTGCCGGAGCCGAACACGATCTTCCACAACGCCTATAAACTCAGCCCCGGCCACTCGATCCTGCTGAAGGTCGGCGACCGTGCCGTGCAGCCGAAGCGCTGGTGGGATCTGTCGTTCAACGTCGCGCCGGCGCGGCCGGAAGCGGACGTCGAGGCGGAGCTGATCGAGCGCGTGCGCGAAGCGGTGAAGAGCCAGATGGAAGCGGAGGTGCCGCTGGGCGCCTTCCTGTCCGGCGGCGTCGATTCCAGCGCCGTCGTCGCGATGATGGCGGGCGAGCGTGACGGCACCGTCAGCGAGGGCGTGACGACATGCTCGATCGGCTTCGACGATCCGGAATTCGACGAGACCCAGTACGCGATGCAGGTGGCGCAGCGCTACCGCACACACCACCACGCGCAGATCGTCGACAAGGACGACTACGGCCTGATCGACACGCTGGCGCATTTGTACGACGAGCCGTTCGCCGACAGTTCCGCGATCCCGACCTACCGCGTGTGCCAGCTGGCGCGCCGCCACGTGACGGTGGCGCTGTCGGGCGACGGCGGCGACGAGAACTTCGCCGGCTACCGCCGCTACCGCTTCGCGATGGCCGAGCACAGCGTGCGCTCGAAGGTGCCGGAAGCGATCAGGAAGCCGCTGTTCGGCACCCTGGGCAGCCTATACCCGAAGGCCGACTGGGCACCGCGCGTATTCCGCGCCAAGACGACGTTCGAGTCCATCGCGCGCGACCTGGTGGAGGGCTACTTCCACGGCGTGTCGCGCCTGCCGGACCGCCAGCGCGACCTGCTGTTCTCGGATACGTTCCGGAGCGACCTGCAAGGCTACCGCGCGATCGACGTGATGCGCGCGCACGCCAAGGAGGCGCCGACCGACGATCCGCTGTCGTTGATCCAGTACCTCGACTTCAAGACCTGGCTGCCGGGCGACATCCTGACGAAGGTCGACCGCGCCAGCATGGCCCACTCGCTGGAAGTGCGCGTGCCGCTGCTCGACCACGAATTCTGCGAATACGCGGCGACGCTGCCCCCGAGCCTGAAACTGCGCGGCGGCGAGGGCAAGTACATCCTGAAGAAATCGCTGGAACCGCACCTGCCGCACGACATCATGTACCGCGCCAAGAAGGGCTTCTCGATCCCGCTGGCGGCCTGGCTGCGCGGCCCGCTGCGCGACGCCGTGCGCGAGGCCGTGCTGGGCGCGCGCCTGGTCGATACCGGTATCTTCAACCGGCGCTACCTGGAAAAGCTGGTGGCCGAGCACCACGCCGGCACGGCCGATCACAGCGTGGCGTTGTGGTCGCTGATGATGTTCGACGCGTTCCTGCGGGTCAGCGCCGGGGCATGAGGACGCAACATGCGTGACATCATCCTTCTCATGGCGATGCTGGCCAGCATCCCGTTCGCGCTCAAGCGCCCCATCGTGGGCGTGCTGGTGTATGCAGTCTTCAGCCTGATGAATCCGCACAGGCTGACCTATGGCTTCGCCAGTTTCTTCCCGTTCGCGATGATCATGGCGGCGGTCACACTGCTGTCCGCCCTGTTTTCGAAAGAACAGAAAAAGCTCCCGTTCACGCCGGTCGTCATCCAGCTGATGATCGTGATCTTCTGGGTCACGCTGACGGCGGTGTTCGCGCTCAACCAGGCCGGCGCCTGGGAGCAGTGGAGCACCGTCATGAAGACGATGCTGATCGTCGTCCTGACGATCGCGGTCACGCGCACCGTCAACGACGTGAAGGCCTTGGTGCTGACCGTCGCTGCCTCGCTGGGATTCTGGGGCTTCAAGGGCGGTCTCTGGACCATCATGACAGGCGGCCATAACGGTGTGATCGGCCCGCAAGGCACCTATATCGGCGACAACAACACCCTGGCACTGGCCATGGTGATGAGCGTCCCGCTGATTATGGCCGTATCATCGTTCGCGCCCACCAAATGGACGAAGCGCGCGGCCATCGTCGTGGCACTGCTCACCGGCGTATCGGTCATCGGCTCCTATTCGCGCGGCGCCCTGCTGGGCGGCACGTGCATGGCCTTGTTCCTGTGGCTGAAATCGAGTTCGAAGGTCAAGACCGGCATGCTGTTCGCGCTGGCGATTCCGCTGCTCCTCGTCGCGATGCCGTCCGCCTGGATGGACCGGATGCATTCCATCGACAACTACAAGGAAGATCCCTCGGCGCTGGGCCGCATCAACTCCTGGGGCTTCGCGATCAACGTCGCCAACCACCTGCCGCTCGGCGGCGGCTTTGCGACGTTCACGCCGCAGATCTTCCAGCTGTACGCACCCGATCCCACTGTGTTCTTTGTCGCCCACAGTATCTACTTCCAGGTACTGGGGGAGCACGGCTACTTCGGCCTGATCCTGTACCTGCTGATGTTCTTCTTCGCATGGCGCACCGGTTCGCGCATCGTGAAGAAGTGCGGCAAGGATCCGGAGCTCGCCTGGGCCGCGACGACGGCCCGCATGTGCCAGGTCAGCATCATCGGCTACATGACGGCGGGCGCGTTCCTGGCGATGGCCTATTACGACTTGCCGTACTATGTCCTGGCGATCCTCGTGTGCCTCGAGAAGGTGTTGTTCATCACACCGCAGCCGGACAACACGCCGCCGCTGCGCCTGCCCTTCCTGTCGCGCCGCAAGGCACGGACGGACGCCTGGAAGCAGGCGGCGCCAGTGGCGACGCCCCGCAAGCGCTAGACCAGCACTTCCAGCGGCGCCGGGTGTCCCAGGAAGGCGCCCGGACTGGCCGTGGGGCCGTAGGCGCCGGACTGGAACACGACGACCAGGTCGCCGACCTGCGCATGCGCCAGCTCCATGCGGTCGGCCAGGATGTCGAGCGGGGTGCACAGCGGCCCCGTCACGCTGGCCGGGCCGCTGTCCACGGCCGCCATGCGGTTGCCCACGGCGACCGGATAATTCTTGCGGATGACCTGCCCCAGGTTGCCGGATGCGGCCAGGTGGTGGTGCATGCCGCCGTCCGTCACGAGGAAGACTTCGCCGCGCGAGACCTTGCGGTCGACAACGCGTGCCAGGTACACGCCGCATTCGCCGACAAGGTAGCGTCCCAATTCGAGCGCCAGCCGCGCCTGCGGCAGCGCCGCCGTCAGGCTCTCCACCTCGGGCGCCAGCCGCGCGGCGATCGGCGCCACATCGAGTCTTTCCTCGCCCGGAAAATACGGAATGCCGAAACCGCCGCCGATGTTCACCTGGCGCACGGGCACGGGCGCCGCCTCGGCCAGGCGCAGCGCGAGCGCGATGCTGCGCGCCTGCGCGTCGATGATGGCGTCGGCACGCAGGCTCTGCGAACCGGCGAAGATGTGAAAGCCCTGGAAGTCGACGTTCAGCGTCCCCGCCAGGCGCAGCACGCGCGGCACCTCTTCGGCGTCGATGCCGAACGGCTTGGCGCCGCCGCCCATCTTCATGCCGGAGGATTTCAGTTCGAAGTCCGGGTTCACGCGCAGGGCGATGCGCGGCGCGATGCCGAACGCGTCGCCGATGCGCGCGAGGGCGATCAGTTCGCGCTCCGATTCCACGTTCACGCAGACGCCGGCCGCGACGGCTTGCGCCAGCTCGTCCTCCTGCTTGGCCGGACCCGCGAAGCTGATGCGCGCCGGCGCCATGCCGGCATCCAGCGCCGTTTTCAGCTCGCCGCCGGACGCAACGTCGAGACCGTCGACGAGGCCTGCCATGTGCTGCACGAGCGCCGGCATCGGATTGGCCTTGATCGAGTAGTGCAGCAGGACGCCTTGCGGCAGCTGGGCGCGCAGGTCGCGCACGCGCTGCGTGCACAGGGCGCGGTCGTAGGCGAAGAAGGGCGTGCGGCCCACGCGCTGCGCGAGCCGGTTCAGCGGGATGCCGCCGACCTGCAGGACGTCGTCGACGACGGGAAAGTGGATCTGCGGTGCGTGGCGCGGCTTGTTCATTGTGCTTCGTTCGTGTGCAGGGTTTGGCGCAGCAAATTGCGGTCGATCTTGCCGTTCGGGTTGCGCGGCAGCGGACCGGCGCGCAGGTCGATGCGGGCCGGGACCATGTAGGCCGGCAGGCGGCGCTTGCATTCGGCCAGCAGGGCGGTGCCGTCGATGGCCCCCTCCTCCACCGGCACGACGATCACGGCGATCGCCTGGCCCAGTTGCGGATGCTCGATGCCGAAGGCCGCCACCTCGGCGACGAGGCCGGTCGCGTGCAGCACGGATTCGATCTCGGTTGGGCTGATGCGGTAGCCGGACACCTTGATCATGTCGTCGCTGCGGCCGATGAAATACAGGTAACCGTCGGCGTCGCGGCGCACCGTGTCGCCCGACCACACCGCGAGTTCCGGCACGGGCAGGCCGGGGTCCTGGCCGGGCGCGGGGCGGAACCGCTGCGCCGTGCGCGCCGGGTCGTTCCAGTAGCCCAGCGCGACGAGCGCGCCGCGGTGCACGAGTTCACCCGGCTCGTCGGCATCGCACGGCGTGCCGTCCGGGCGCACGACGAGGATCTCGGCGTTCGGGATCGCGCGGCCGATCGAATCGGGCCGGCGCGCGACTTCCTCCGGCGGCAGGTACGTGGAACGGAACGCTTCCGTCAGGCCGTACATCAGGAAGATCCGCGTGTCCGGCAGGATCTCGCGCAATGCCTGCACCGTCGGCACCGGCATGGCGCCGCCGGAATTCGTGATGAAGCGCAGCGTGCAAGCGGCGGGCCATGCGAGGCGCGCCAGCGCGATCCACAGCGGCGGCACGGCGGCGAGGCCCGTGATGCGTTCGCGCGCGACCATCGTCACGATGTCCTTCGGGAACAGGTAGTTCATCAGCACGACACAGGCGCCGCGCAGGAAGGCCGTCGTCAGTTGCGACAGGCCGTAGTCGAAACTGAGCGGCAGCACGGCGAGCAGGCGGTCGTCGCTGCGCAGGTCCAGGTAGCTGGCCACGCTGTGCGCGCCCGCGACCATGTTCCGGTGCGACAGCACGACGCCCTTCGGCTGGCCCGTGCTGCCGGACGTGTACAGGATCGCGGCGACGTCGGTGTCGATACGGCGGTGCGGCGCCGGGTCGCCGGTTTGCGGTTCGGGCCACGCCAGCACCGGCACGGCGGCGGGTACGGACGCGGCGTCGCCGTCGGCCAGCAGCACGGCACGCAGGTCCGGGCAGCGTTCCAGCACGGGCGCCAGCTGCGCGAGGCGTTCGGCCGTCGTGGCCAGCAGGCGCACGTTGCAGTCGGCGAGGATGTACGCAACCTGCTCGGGCTTGAGCAGCGGATTGACGGGTACGAAGACGCAGCCGGCGGCTGCGGCGCCGAACATGGCGGCCACGTTCTCGATGCGCTTTTCCATGTACACGGCCACGCGCGCGCCCGCTTCCAGGCGTGCGTCCAGCAGCAGCGCGGCGACGGCGCGCACGTCGTCGGCCAACTGCGCATAGCTGCAGCGCCTGTCGCCGTACGCGAGCGCTTCGGCGGCGGGTGCGCGCGCCGCGGTCTCGAACAGGGAGTCGTGGATCAAATGGTTCATCAATGCCATAGGGTCTGCCAGCAGGCGTGATCGGGCAAACGCCAATCTTACCAGTTCAACCCATCGAACCGTAGAGGAAGCGCTCGCACGAACCGGCGCGTCACGGTGAGGCAGCGTCAGCGGGAACAGCCGTGCAGTCTAGTACCCGATCGTCGTTTGAACCCGCACCAGCACCGCCCTGCAGATCCAGGTGTGTTGTTGCAGAGCCTCATCCTGCACGCCTTGTCTACCGCACGCGCCTGATATGTTGTTAGGAATATGCGCCATTATCCTATAGGACTAGACTTACATTTTTTCTGCTGTTAGCATATTTATATTCGTCATTGACAGATTGCAAAGAACGAGCTCGGACCGATATGCCCACGTCGCAGCGTCTCCTGTCCTGACGAACTTCCTGACCGTCGAAAAACGCCTGCTACGTTCCGGCGAGGTGTTCTGCGCCTGGTTGGTACCGGGAATCCGATCACTTTGCCTGCACGGGCTGACCGGATTGATCGACGTACCGTAAAAAATCGGCGATGTCTGCTGTCTTCGTCCGCAGTGCAGTAGACAAGCAGTGCCCAAGACCCTGCGATTCCAAACACGAACTGAATATCGCTGAATCAGCAAGTCATCATCACGCAATCGGTTGTGTGGAAAATTTCGAAAAACTTTGACGTCGATAACTCAAGACGAACTGCATATGAAAATGCAAAGAAACTCCGAGCTCGCTACACCCGACACCGATGCAATGATTGCACAGGCTGCACCGTTGGTGGTCGATCTGGACGGCACGTTGACGCCGACGGACACACTTGTCGAGAGTGTCCTTCAGCTGATCAAACAGGCTCCGTTGAACCTCTTCCTGCTGCCCTTCTGGTTGTTGCGAGGAATAGCCTATTTCAAGGCAAAAGTCGCTGGTGCGACCACTTTTTCTGCGCGAAGTCTGCCATATCGTGAAGACCTTTTGCGCTTTCTTACCGAGCAAAAGGCTGATGGGCGCCGGCTTGTGCTGGCCACGGCAGCCCATCAATCGATTGCCGACGCGGTCGCTACCCATATCGGGCTGTTCGATCTGGTGATCGCTTCGGACGCCAATTGCAATCTCAAGGGCGAGCGTAAACTGGCGGCGATACGCGAACAGGTGGGTCACGCCTTTGTGTACGCCGGCGATAGCAAGGTCGATTTGCCGATCTGGCGTAGCGCCCATGCCGCCATACTGGTCGACGTCGGCGACAGCGTGTCGCGCGCAGTCAGACAATCCGTTCCGACGGAACGGGAATTCCGCACGGCGAAATCGCTACTGAAAACGTGGGCCAAGGCTTTGCGCGTGCATCAATGGCTGAAAAATCTGCTCATCTTCGTGCCGCTGTTGACCGCATTTTCGTTTTCAAGCACTGCGGCCGTGCTGACGGTTCTGTTGGCGTTTCTGTCGTTTTCGTTCGCTGCGTCCGCAACCTACATCGTCAACGATCTTTCGGACCTGAGCAGCGACCGCGCTCACGTCCGCAAGCGCGCACGCCCGTTTGCCTCCTGCGCGATCAAAATCGTCGACGGCATCGGAGCCGCCATTGCGCTGATGAGCGGCGCATTCTTGCTCTCGGCATTCGTATCGCCAAGTTTTTCGCTCGTCCTGCTGACGTATGTGGTCATTACGACGGCCTATACATGGCGCCTGAAAGAGTACGTTTTGCTCGATGTCCTGACATTGGCCGTTTTATATACCGTACGCATCGTTGCCGGTGCGTTGGCCATCGGGGCCCCGATGAGCCCATGGCTGCTCGCCTTTTCCGTATTCATATTCTTCAGCCTGGCGTTGGTCAAACGCTGTTCGGAACTCGTTTCGCTTCTCTCAGCGGACATCGAAGCTGCCAAGGGGCGCGATTACCGGACCACCGATCTCGTCGTACTGTGGCCGCTGGGCGTTGCCGCAGCAATGTCGTCCGTCGTCATTTTCTGCCTGTTCGTTTCGGCGTCGGTAACGCGGGAACGCTACGCCACGCCGGAAGTGTTGTGGGTTGTCGCGCTGGGTCTGATTTACTGGCTGACACGCCTGTGGATAAAGACGGCGCGCGGCGAAATGCATGACGATCCCATCGTCTACGCGCTCAAGAACCGCGGCAGTTGTCTGACCATCGCGATCTGCGTCGGCGCAATGGTGTTCGGACATTTTGTCGAGATTTTGCCGGATTAATAGAACGATGTCGGAATTGTCATGAATATCCTTCTGATCGCCATTGGCAGCATCGCCTTGTCGGTAATGGCGCAGTTTTCGCTGAAGGCGGGGATGTCGAGCGCAGCTGTTCGTGCAGCCTTATCGACTGACGACTATGCCCAGTCCGCCATTGCCATCTCGACCAATAAATTCGTCCTGTTGGGGTTCCTTTTGTATGGCGTCGGTGCGGTCGTATGGCTGGCGGTTCTCTCCAGCTGGGAAGTCAGCAAAGCGTATCCCCTCGTTGGACTTGGGTTCGCGCTCTCGCTGATCATCGGCGTCTTTCTTGGAGAACAAGTCAGCGTCCCGCGCGTATTCGGCGCGCTGCTGATCTGTACTGGCGTTTTTGTGGTGAGCCGAAGCTGAGTTACCGCCTCAAATTCTCTTGCGCCCAAATCAGGAATTGAGACATTGAATCATGGCCCCCAACATGAGCTTCAATACACGTTATTTCTGGACATACATCTGCTTCGCGCTTGGCCTTCTTTTGCTGGCCCTTGAATTACACAGCATTTCCGGTCGCATTGGGTCCGATTACCGCATTTTTTACAACGCGGCGCTTCGATTCGGCAGCAACGTCAATGAGCTTTACCAGTCCAATTCTGTAAGGACGCTTCAAGGCTTCCTGTATCCGCCGCCTGCGGTGATATTGTTCGTACCGTTTTCCCTGTTGCCCCTGGACTGGAGTTACAGAGTTTTCGTGATACTCCTGTATCTGTCCGGATTTGCAACCATGGCAGTCTGGATCAATCTCAGCGAGGCGAACGATAAAGCCGTCACCGTCTCGAAATCAGGAAAAATTAACCTGGTGTTGCTGTCGGGTGTTTCCGGTCCATTCTTTGCCGCGGTTGCTTCCGGGCAGGTGGATATACTGGTCCTGCTTCTATGCGTCGCGCACATTGTTTTAATCATGCGCGGACGCCCTGTATTGGGTGGACTGGTTCTCGCTGCCGGGTTCTGGATCAAAATCTACCCGATCGTTTTGCTTGCCTATGCACTTTCTCGCCGGGATGCCCTCCGCATTCTGGCCGGATTTGCTTTCGGCCTGATCATTGTGCCGCTTGCCCTGGCACCAGCCCTGCCTTTTTGGCTTTACCGGGTCTATTTCCTCGATCTGCTACCGAAATTTTCGGGGAATACGATCGTCAACATATACAACCAGTCCCTGGCAGCATTCTATGCCCGACTCAACTTGCCTCTTAGCACAAGTATTAGTTCATTTCAGGTCTTTGCGGTACCAGCTTCGATTCGATTACTGATTACTGCTGGCGCCGTTGCAGTTGCGACAGGCATATCGATCGCAACCAGACTCATCAAAGGCTTCACAATTCCGCTCCTCGCCATGATTTTTTCGATACTTGCCGTCGTTGCGCCGTTAGGGTGGGGGCATACCTATGTATACGTGCTCCCGCTGGCTTGTTCCGCATGGCTGATGGGGCGCGAAATTCAGTCAAGGCTGACGCTTATCCTTATCGGCGTGACATACCTGATCCTGCTCGTCCCGGCTTATCGAGTATTTCCACTCAGTTCCCATATCCCGGATCTGGTGTACCAGATTATTTATTCTCGCTATCTTTTTTCGACCATCGTGATCCTGCTGATATCAGTCATGTTAATCTTCATCAGCTGGCGCGATATGCGCCACGCCAATTACACAACGTCTTAAATTCATTTTCCAATGAAAACATTGAACCGTGAAGCTTCAACTCCAAACCAAAAACATTCCAGTTCCCAGGAATGGCGCTGGTTGTCCGCCATTATCGTCGCCGGTATCTTGCTGAGGCTCGCGGCCATCCTGGTGTATCCGCACGCGCCGGAGAGCGATGAGCTGGCATATTTGAAAATGGCCGAAGATCTTGTTGCGGGAAAAACGATGAACGCGGGTGGTTACGCATTCTTCAACATGGGCTATTCCTTCTTCGTCCTTGCGCCAGCACTTTGGTTGTCCGACCACAGCCTTTTGGGATTGCGTCTTGCTAACCTGATTTGCGGTGCGGTTTCCATTGCTTTGGTATACATGGTCGCTCGCGAAGCGGGAGCAAATCGCAACGCGCGCCTGCTCAGCGGCGCTATGTGGGCACTTTACCTGCCGTGCGGCGTGTATGGTGTTTATCTTGCAAAAGAAAATTTCATGATCCCGTTAATGCTGGGGATCTTGTGGTGCGCATTACGGATGATGCGGACGTTTCAACTTCGTATTGCCGTACTGTGCGGCGGTCTGTTCGGATTGCTGGCACTGACCGGCAATGCAGCGCTGTCACTGGCGGGAGCAGTCGGCGTCGCGCTCTTGGTGTCGAAGTCCGCGCTCCGTATCCGCATCCTGAGCGTTCCAGTCATGCTCGTGGTCGCTATTTTGGTCGCGTCACCCTGGCTGGTAAGAAACGCCACGTTGCTGGGTGCCCCAGTGTTGAATACGAACGGCGGATTCAATTTATATCTTGGGAATAACCCAGCCGCTGACGGCATGTTCGTTTCCATCGCCAAAACCCCCCGCGGACCGACCTGGCATGCTTTGCGGGAGGAAGTAGGCGAGGTCCAGGCCTCGGAAACACTCAAACATGAAGCCCTGGCGTGGATCAAGTCCCACCCAGGCGAGTTTTTCGCGCTCTCGGTTAAAAAGCTCGGACTCTTCTGGATGCCACCTATTCATAACGGACGCGATGCCCCTGTGGGAGCAGAGAAATTAGTTCGTTTGGTTTGGCTGATCGAATACGCCGTCCTTGTTTGTGCAGCGGTAGCAACCTTGCCATATGTACGTAGTCGGCCTTCGCTGGCAGTCCTGTGGACTGCGGTAGCGTTGTATAGCGCCGTGCACATGCTGTTCTATGTGATTTTCCGCTATCGCGAGCCCATCATGCCGGTGGTGTGCGTGCTGGCCGCGGTGATGCTCGAGCAAGCGTCGGTTGCCGTGGCGCGATTCGCCCGACAGCGCGCCCACGTCTCATGAGCACGGATGTATTTCCGGCGCTAAAACCCGCGGTGATCAAACCAGCGTGCTGGCTTGGCGGCGCGGCATCGTTTTGCATGCTCATCGCCGCCGCGTGGCTTACGACGAGCGCTTCACGACCGGAAGAGGCCATGCAAGCAGACCGACAGGCCATCGAACACTGCTGGGTGGAGCAACTCAAGCCATCATTCAGGCCTGGCGACAACACATTGCGAACATGCGAGAGAATGGAGTCCGATTATCTCGAACGATACGGAAAAACCCCATAAAGGCATCAGGAAGGCATGATGTCGCAAATTGACACAACAAGAACGTTTATGTTGCAAATTTAACAAACAATGACATTCCTCTGGCAAAACCGGTTATCGTAAGCGGTCTTGACCAGCCGGCGGTGCCGGTCACATTGACCCCGCTACGGCAGAATAATGGAAAACAAAGCAACTTTTTCTCACTCATCGAACGTGTTGCAGCCGAATCTGTCGGTGTATCTGGACCTGCTCAGGTATTTCGCCGCGTTGATGGTCTATCTCTTCCACGCTGGCCACTTTTCGCACTACAGGCTCCCGTTCTTCGGCACCTATGGCGGCCTGGGCGTTGCCGTGTTTTTCGTACTGTCCGGTTTCGTGATCGCGTTTTCGTCGACGGGCAAGCGCCGGGACATCGTCGATTATTTCATTGCACGCTTCGCCCGCCTGTGGTCGGTCGCTCTGCCGGCAATTCTCCTGACGCTCGTCCTCGATACGGTGGGTCAATGGCTTGCGTTGTCGGCATATGCGCCGATGCAGCCGTATCCGGCCTACAAATGGATTGCGGCTTCCGGCATCACGGCGCTGTTCCTCAACGAGATATGGTTCCTGGATATCTGGCTGGGAACGAACGGGCCGTTTTGGTCTTTGTCGTATGAATTCTGGTACTACGCAATTTTTGCGACGTTGATCTATTTTCGTGGATGGCAGCGCGTTGCCATGGCAGGTCTCGTGATGTGTATTGCCGGGCCCGGCATCATCATCGCCTTCCCGGTATGGCTCCTCGGCGTAGGTCTGTTCCATTTACTGCGCAAACACGTTTCAGCGGACAGGACACGGCTGGGCCTTGGTGCTCTGCTTGTCTCCATCGTATGCCTCACCCTTTATGTCATGATGGGTGGATCGAAGATCTTTACCGCTCTCCCGATCGCTTACCCGCTGGTCAATCTGAAGTCATGGGGAATCAATTTCTGGCCGCAGAGCTATGTCGTGGGCTTCCTCATTGCACTGAACATCTACGGCTTCGCCCGCATGCAACGGGTTTTCAGGAGCCCTTCCGAACCAACGGTACGCCTCGTTCGTACGATGGCAGAAACGAGCTTCGGCCTGTACCTCTTCCATTATCCTTTGATGTACTTCTGCAAGGCCATCCTGGCCGTCGCCCAGGTCCCCCAAGGCACGTTCTACGTTCTGGCCATCTATATCGCTCCATTCGTTGCGGCGACATGGTTGTCCCTGAAATGCGAACCCCTGAAGTTTGTCTTGTCCAGGATCCTGAAAACGTTATTCAAAAGGGATAAGGCACAGTCGGCACACGGCAAGGACGTCCCCATCGTCCCGGACTATCCCATGGCCGCACCGCTGGCGACCAACGACCACGAGCGACGCCTCGACATCTGACAGGTCGGCCTTCTTTCACCCACTTCATCGACCTGTATCGGGCATGCATCTGCATGCACCCCGCATGTGTCGATATTTCGCTTTTAAATACATTTCAGCAAATTTGTTGTTTTCATACCGCAATCTCTTCATTTCATAACCGTAACTTGTGTATTTACGCCAGTGTATATATGCTGAATTTAAGCAAATTTTCCTGGTGTCAATATGCGTACCCAAGTGTCCATCACCGTTGACACCGAGTTCAGCATCGCGGGCGCGTTTCGCGATCAAACGGTGTGCCCGGTCGCCGAGCAGCGGGTCTGGTGCGTGAGCGGTTACAAATCGCAGGGCCTGGGCTATATGCTCGACTGCTTCGCGCAGTACGGGATCACGGCGACCTTTTTCGTCGAGGTCCTGAACCGGCATTACTTCCATCGCGACCCCATGCGCGACATCGCCGAAAGACTGCATATGGCAGGGCACGACGTGCAGTTGCATCTGCACCCATGCTGGACCATCTTCCAGCACGAGGACTGGCGCGAACGCGCGCGCGTGCGCACGAAGCCCGGCATCGACGCCTTTTATGGCCGCGCCGAAGACGCATCGCTCAAACTGATGGAGTACGGGCTCGAGACGTTCCACACGTGGGGATTGCCGGCGCCGACGGTGTTCCGCAGCGGGAGCCTGCACCATGACGACGCGCTGTATCGCGCCCAGGCCCGCGCGGGGATTCCTTACAGTTCCCATGTCGGCGTGGCCGTGTTCGACAGCGGCGACGAGAACTATCGCCTGTACAGCGGCCGCCACGAACGCCATGGCGTGATCGAATGCCCGATCCTGACCTTCCGCGACTGGAAGGTGCCCGGAAAGACCCACCTCAAAAGCCTGACCATCACGGGCAGCAATTTTGCCGAGACGCGCATGCTGCTGGAGCAGGCGTACCGCGAAGGCGTCGAGCAGGTCGTGATCCTCACCCATCCGTTCGAGTACGTGCACACCTCGGACCAGCAGATGTCCAGGACGCGCCGGCACTGCGTCAACCAGCGCCGCCTGGCCCGGCTTTGCGAATTCCTGAGCGAGAACACCGACCGGTTCGCGACGGATGGCCTGTCCGCCGCCGCCGCCATGCCGATGCGCGCCGAATCGTCGCGCAACGTCCTGCTCAAGGGAAGCCTGCTGAAGGCCGTGCCGCGCATGGTCGAGCAGGCCGTCTACGACAACTACGCCATGTGGCGCCTGAAGCACCAGGAGGCCGGCACCGCGGTCGACGTCGAGGCCTGCGCCTGAGATTCCAGGGCCGTGCCGGGGGCACGGAAGCGGGGACGCATGTTATATTAAATGCATGACGTCAACAGCTCCCGTCCGCCGCGCCATTCCACCCGTTCCCGTGCTGTCGCTTGCCGCATTCTCGGGCGGGCGCCGTGCCGCGCTGCCGTCGCTGCTGGACGGGGCCGACGCGCGCCTCGTCACGAGCGGCCGCGTCGCCATCGGTCTCGCCTTGCGCGCGCTCGGCGTGGGTGACGGCGACGTCGTGCTGGTACCCGCCTATCACAGCCCGTCGATGGTCCCGCCCGCGCACTGGTGCGGCGCAGAGGTCGCGTTCTACCGTGTGCGGCCGGACACGGCGCCCGACCTGGCCGATATCGAAGCGCACGTCGCCAGGGGACGGGTCAAGGCGATCCTCGCCACGCACTTCTTCGGCATCCCGCACGACCTCACGCTGCTGCGCGCGCTGTGCGACCGGCACGGCATCGGCCTCGTCGAGGATTGCGCCCATTGCTTCTTCGGTGCGCGCGACGGTGTCGCGGTGGGGAGCGTGGGCGACTACGCGATCGGCAGCACGATGAAATTCTTCCCGATCTACGAAGGCGGCTGCCTGATCTCGCGCCGGCACCGGCTGGACGTGGCCCTGCACGGCGCCGGCGCCGGCTTCGAAATGAAAGCCGCGCTGAACGCGCTCGAAGCGGCGTTCGCCTACGGCCGCCTGCCCGTGCTGCGGATGCTGCTCGCGCTGCCGCTGCGCGCGAAAAGCGCGCTGTGGGGCGCATTGAAATCACGCGGCGGCAAGAGCGGCAACAAGAGCGGCGGCACGACGGCGCCCGCGCTGGCGCCGTCATCGTCGGACAGCAGCTTCGAGTTCGATGCGCGCTGGGCCGACAAGCGTTCGTCCTGGTTTTCGCGCACGGTGCTGCGCGCGGTGTCGCCCGCGCGCATCGTCGCGCGGCGGCGGCGCAACTACCTCGACCTGCAGCGCGCGCTGGACGGCGTGCCCGGCTGCCGCCCGCTTTATTCGACCCTGCCCGACGGTGCCTGTCCATGGATGTTCCCGCTGCTCGTCGACCGGCCGCAGGCCGTGTTCGACGCCTTGCTGCGCGCCGGCGTGCCGATGACGCGCTTCGGCGCGACCCTGTGGGCGGGCGTCGATGCGAGCGTGTGCGCCAACAGCGCGGACCTGGGCCGGCGCCTGATCGCCTTCCCGTGCCACCAGGCGCTCGACGACGGCGAACGCGCATGGCTGCACGCGCAGGTGCGCCAGGCCCTGGAAACGTGCGCGGCGGTGCCGGCATGAACTGGACTGTCGTCCCTGCGCGCGACTTCGCGCAGCACGCAGGCCGCTGGCAGCGCCTGCACGCGGCCGGCGCCGCATCGCCGCTGCTCGCTGCCGATTTCGTGCAGCCGCTGCTCGACGTGTTCGGCACGGGCCGCGAGCTGCTCGCCTGGCACGGCCGGGGCGATGATACGGACGCGATGACGATCGTGGCCCCGGGCCGCCCCGGCGTGTGGAACACGTTCCAGCCCGCGCAGGCGCCCGTCGGCCTGTGGCTGCAGCGCGAGACCCGTCCCGCCGACGGCCTGCTCGCGGATCTGCTGCGCGCGCTGCCCGGTCCCGCGCTGATGCTGGGCCTCACGCAGTGCGACCCGATGCTGACGGCACGCCCGGCCGGGCCGCACAGCTTCGACTACATCGAGACGGCGCGCATCACGCTGCAGGGATCCTTCGACGACTACTGGAACGCGCGCGGCAAGAACCTGCGCAACAACCTGAAAAAGCAGCGCAACCGCCTGCGCCAGGACGGCATCGCGACGCGCCTGGAAATCGTGCGCGATCCCGCGTTGATGGCCGCTGCCGTCGCCGACTACGGCCGGCTGGAGACGAGCGGCTGGAAGGCCTCCGAAGGCACCGCCGTCGCCGCCGACAACGACCAGGGCCGCTTCTACCGCGCGATGCTGGAAGCGTTCGCGCGGCGCGGTGCGGCCAGCGTCTACCGCTACTGGTTCGACGACGCGAACGGCACGCGCCTGGCCGCAATGGACCTGTGCGTCGAAGGCGGCGGCTGCATCGTGATCCTCAAGACGGCCTATGACGAAGCGCTCGGTCCGCAGCTGTCGCCGGCCCTGCTGATGCGCGAGGAAGCGACGCGCGGCCTGTTCGACGAAGGCCCGTTCGAGCGCATCGAATTCTATGGACGGGTGATGGAATGGCACACCCGCTGGACCGACGAGATCCGCACGATGTACCACTTGAACGGCTACCGCTGGCCGTGGCTGGGCCGCCTGCATGCGCTGGCGGCACGCCGCGCGGGTGACGTCAGCGCTGCGCCGCCAGCGCCTGCCGCAGCTGCGACAGGCTCATGAACTCGCCGCCGACGCGGTCGCGGAACCACGCGCAGTAATCGTGCACCGTCGTGATCAGGCGCTCGAGGTCCGCCTCGCAGCGCACGTACGGCGTGTGGCCCGGCATCATCGACGGGCTGTGGTAGGTCAGCGAAAAGACCTGGCAGCCGCCGGCCAGCAACGCCTCGGTCAGGCGGCGCATCTCGGCGCCGGACGCCACTTCGGGGCTCAGGCGCACGCGCTCCAGCGCGCGCGAGCGCGCCAGCACGCCGCCCAGGCGCAGGCGCCGTGCCCAGCGGCGCTGGGCGAGGTCGTACAGGCGCGGCCCGACGTGGCGCAGCCAGCCGCAGTAGCCGGTCGTGACGGGCAATTCGAGCAGTTCGCGCCGCCCCGCCTGGAACCAGAACGGGTGCTCGTCGAACGTGCGGAAATCCGGCCCGCCGTCTTCCGTGAACGCGCTGTAGGGGACGACGCTCGCATCGATCTCGTAGCCGAGCGAGGCGATCGACTCGGCCGTGTGCGGACCGAGGCCGTAGCGGCCGGCCTTGAATGCGAGCGGCTGGCGGCCGAACGCGTCGGCGATGGTTTCGGTCAGGAGGCGCAGCTTGTCGTATTCGAGCTGGCGCGGCAGGTTGCCGCCATACGAATTGAAATCCGACAGCGCTTCTTCGTACGGGGGCGAGACCCACGGGTGCAGGTGGGCGCCGATCTCGCAACGCTTCGCATCGAGCAGGCGGCGCAGCGTCGCGACCGCGCCGGGCGTCGTGGCGACCGGCCAGTCGACCATGTAAGTGGGCAGGATGCCGAACTCGTCGAACACGCGCGCATGCATCAGCGGCTGGCTGGCGATCGACGTCGTCCCGATCGCACTGCGATTGAACGGCTGGTCCCAGGCGAATTCGCCCTCGGTGTCGACGATCACGAGCAGGACTGGACGCTGTCCGGGTGCCAGTTGTGCCGGCACATGCTGAGCTTTTGTTAACATTACTTGCGTTCTTGCGTCCCATGCCCCCGACGTTGCCACGATAAATATGGCCGTCGGGCGTTCTTGTTGATGCCGCTAAAAATGTTGCAATCCTAGCACAACAGCTTATTGTTAAGTATCAACCGTGCGGCAATCGGGATCTGGCTGAACAAGATGATTTCATTACAACACCTGCGTAAGAATATGGCAGATCAGGCGGTTCACGCTGCTACACTTGCGGTCGTGCCCGCTGCGCAGACAATCAATGAAAGAATCGGAAACCATGGTGCCTGCCAAACACGAAAATCCGGTATCCGATTTCAAATTCGATGCGCTGACGTCCCTCCGGGGTATCGCTGCCCTGTGCACGGTGCTGGCGCACCTGATCGTCATCTGGGGCGACGTGTTCCCCGATTTACAGCAGGGATCCCTGTTCCGCGATTTTGCCCTGCACACCTACCTCTTCGTGGATTTCTTTTTCGTCCTGAGCGGTTTCGTGATGAGCCATGCGTACGGCAGGCATTTCGCGGATGCCGTCAGGGCCGGCAGCTACATGCGGTTCCTGCGCGCGCGGTTCGCGCGCGTCTATCCGCTGCACCTGCTGTTGCTGCTCGTGTATGTCGGCCTGGCCGCCATCGGAATCAAGCAGGCCCAGGAAAATCCTGACTGGTCGATTACCGCCCACCTGCTGCTCCTGCACGCGATGGGATTCTTCAACCACACGACGTGGAATCAGCCTTCGTGGTCGATCAGCGTCGAGTGGTGGACGTATATCGTGTTCCCGTTTGCGATTCCGCTGGCCCGCCGTTATTTCTCGAACACCGCGGCGGTGCTCGCCCTGCCCGTCATCCTCGGACTGTTCGCGTTCCTGGCCATGCATTTCGGCAGCGCAAATCTGACGGTCGGTTTCGCATTCTTCCGCTGCCTGATCGGATTTTGCGCCGGCGCGTGCCTGTATGCGATCGTCCAGCACCGGCGCATGGCATCGTTCGCCGACGCTGCCGCCAACGGCGCGCTGGCCGCGGTCTTCCTGGTCCTGCTGTTCGTACCGTCGCCGTATGCCGACATGCTCGCCTTCGTGGGCTTTTGCGCGCTCGTGTATGCGGCCAGCATGGGAACCGGCGGCGGCCACTGGCTGCATCATCCGGTCCTGGTCTGGATCGGCGACATCTCGTATTCGATCTATCTGTGGCACAGCCTGCTGCTGCACGTGTTTGCAAAAGCCCTGGGTGCGGCCGCCCGGGCACTGCCGTTCTTCCACAACCACCCGATCCTGTTCTTCGTGGCCGCGCTGGTGCTGTTCGAAGCCGCCATTTTGTTGCTGGCGCACATGAGCTACCGGTTCTTTGAATTGCCGCTGAGGAACTTCTTGGGGCCAAAGAAGCACGGCGAGGCGCGCACGTTACAAGTGTTGCATTTTAGATAGCTTATCAATAGGCTATAATTTCGCGCCGGTTGTTGTCAAAGTGAAACTAAAGCCGGCCGAACAAAATTGCCGGAGAACAGGGTGGCCGCAGCGGACAAGCCAGGAGTCGTATTCACCATGCGTTATCCCGACGATACGGGGTATGTATGGAATTTCACCGCCGCCGTGCGCGACCGCGCGAGTGCCGACCTGCGCGAGCGGGCGAACGTGTACATGGCGTTTCCCAAGCTGACCGGCAATCCCAGCTACCAGCCGAAGAATTTGCAACCCGTCGAACTGGATTGCTACGACACGTCGCCGGCCGGACGGGCCGCGATCGAACAATTCGTGCGCACCCATGACGTGAAAGTCATGGTCTTCATGAGCGCGCTGTCGAACACCGTGTGCCTGGACCTGCTGCGCCGCCTGGGCGTGCGCACCATCAACACGGAAAACGACAGTTTCGACCCGCGCCAGCGGGACGGTGCCATCAAGAAAGTGGCGAAATTCCTGCTGCGGCGCGTACTGCGCATGCAGCAGCACGACCTGCACCTCGCCAATTCCGTCGCCCAGGAAAACTTCCTGCTGAATTACCAGAAGCTTCCGCGCGACAAAGTGGTCCTGATGCGCAATTCGGTCGATTCGGTCAAGTTCCACCCTGGCGACCGCAACGAAGCGCGCGCGCAGCTGGGCCTGGACCCCGACCGCTTCTGGATCCTGGCCGTCTCGCAGGCGCGCCCGGAAAAGCGCGTGGACCGGCTGTTGCAAGTGGTGCGCGACGTCATCGACGCGCGCCCGGCCAAGCGCATCGGCTTCGTCTACGTGGGCGACGGCCCGCCGGCCGCGCAGTGGAAACAGCAGGCGCAAGAACTCGGCCTCGCCGACGTATGCGTGTTCGCCGGGCGCCAGAACGACCTCGTGCCGTACTACCGCGCCGCCGACCTGCTCGTGCACGCGGCCGAGCGCGAAAGCTTCGGCAATGCGATCGTCGAGGCCATGGCATGCGGCATCCCCGTCGTCGCCAGCGCCGCACTGGGCCCAAAGGAAACGATCCTCGACGGCAAGACCGGCGCCGTGATCGGCCTGGACGATTTCGCGGGTTTCACGCAGGCCGTGCTGCGCTATGTCGACGATCCGGAAATGACAAAAATGCATGGTAACTACGCGCGTGCGCACGTCGATACCGCATATAATGTTGTGCGTCAAAGCAAGGAGTTCGCTGCACACATTGCGCGGTTCCTATGATTGCCCAGCAAACGCAACCGCTTTGAATTTGATCAGCAGAAAAGGGAGTCCCGAGGAATGTCTTTAGTCGAGAGGGTGGTCCAGCGCGTCAGGCGAGACTATTTCCGATGGCAGTACCAGAAAGTCGCACGCCAGATCCTGGATACCCGCCCCGTCAAGCGCGGCGACCTGCCCTTCACGCTGCTGTCGATGGTGCACCAGCGCGACGTCCATTCCTACCTGGTCGCGGTCAAGTCGTTTACCCATTTCCTGAATCCGTCGCGCATCGTGGTCGTGTGCGATCCGTCGATCGACGAGAACGACCGCGCCGTGCTGAAGCACCACCTGCCGCACTTGATCCTGCGCGAGGCGGGCGAATTCACCCATCCGGACATCCCGCGCGGCGGCACCTGGGAGCGCCTGTTCGCGATTTCCGGCTATGCGCTGGACAGCTACGTCATCCAGCTCGATGCCGATACGCTGACCATGCAGCCGATCCCGGAAGTGCTGCAGGCCATCCAGACCGGCGCCGGCTTCGTGCTGGGCGAAATCCCGGACACGCCGATCCGCCCGCTGGACGCGGTCCGCGCCCACGCGCTGCCGAAGGTGAAGCCGGGCGCGCACATCCAGACCCTGTCGGAAGCCGAGATGGCCAACGTCGGCCTGCCGGGCGATGCGCGCTACGTGCGCGGCTGCTCCGGCTTCACGGGGTTCCCGCCATCGACGACGATGCGCGACAACCTGCTCGACTTCTCGCGCCGCATGACGGGCAAGCTGGGCGAGGACTGGAAACGCTGGGGTACCGAACAGGTGACCTCGAACTACCTGGTGGCGAACGCGTTCGCCGCGAAATCGCTGCCGTTCCCGAAATACGGCACGCCCGACTGCGCCACGGCGGAGACGGCGTTCTTCCACTTCATCGGGCCGATGCGCTTCATCAATAACAAGTACAAGACGACGTCGCGCCAGGCCATCCACCTGATCTCCAACGCGCCGGCCTGATACCCGGCGCGTTTTTCTCTCCCCGGTTGCGTTGTCATGGCAGATTTGCGTCGTTCGCTGGTCATTAATTTCTTCGCGACGTCGGGCACCAAGGTCCTGCAGTTCATCGTCAGCATCCTGCTGGCGCGGATCCTGAGCCCGAGCGAGATCGGCATCTATTCGATGACGGTCGTGTTCGTGAATTTCGCCCAGGTGTTCCGCGACTTCGGCGTCAGCTATTACCTGCAGCGCGAACCGGATCTCGACAACGACAAGATCCGCTCGGCGACCGGCGTCGTGTTCACGACCTCGTGGGTCATCGCGGCCGCCCTGTTCGCGGCCAGCGGCTGGCTCGGCATGTGGTTCAAGGAACCGGGCATCGTGCCGGTGATGCGCGTGCTGGCCATCGGCTTCGTATTCATCCCGTTCGGCACCGTCACGGGCGCCCTGCTCGCCCGTCACTACGAGGCCGAGAAACAGGCCGTCGTCCACGTCGTCGGCACCGTGTGCTTCTGCGCCAGCACGCTGATCCTCGGCGAGATGGGCCACGGCGCCATGTCGATGGCCTGGGGTAACCTGATCAACATCGTCGCCTGCGGTATCGCCTACGTGCCGCTGCGCCCGAAAGGCATGCCGTGGCTGCCGGGCTTCCGCCACTGGAAGAGCGTGGCGCACTTCGGCGTCGGCTCGCTCGTGACGAACTGCGCGACGACGCTGAACAACTCGATTCCCGATATCCTGCTCGGCAAACTGGGCTCGGCGCGCCACGTGGGCCTGTTGAGCCGGGCGAATTCCACCGTGTCGATCTTCAGCTACGTGGCCGGTTCGACGATGAACTACGGCGCGGTCCCGTATCTGGCCCAGACGTATCACAAGGGCGAATCGCTGGCGCCGATCCTCGCCCGTTCCACCTTGCTGCTGACGGGCGTCGGCTGGACCGCGCTGGCGCTGACGGCCGTGCTGGGCCAGGACGTCGTCGTCGCGCTGTACGGCGCCAAATGGATCGAGTGCGTGCCGGCGATCCTGCCGCTCGTGCTGGCCGCCGTCGTGACGCTCGCCTTCAACTACATCCCGATGGCGGTGACGGCGATCGGCCGTCCCTACCTGAGCGCCTTCCCGGTCGTCGTCACCCTGGCGACCCGTATCCTGTTCGGCGTTCTGCTGTTCGACGGCAGCCTGAACGGATTCGCCTGGGCGCTGTTCTTCGCAACGGTCGCCAGCGCCCCCGTCACCGCGATCCAGCAGAGCCGGTATTTCGGCCTCACGACCGCGATGATGTTCCGCGCCCTGCTGCCCAGCGCCGTCGTGGCGTTGGGCACCGGCGCGGTCGCCTGGCTGCTGGCGGCGCTGCTGCCGGCGTCCATCCCGGCCATGGCGCGGCTGCTCGTGATGCTGCTGCCGCTGGCCCTGGCCTGGTATCTCCTGCTGCGCGCCACGCGCCACGAACTGGTGGGCGAAGTGCATCGCCTGGCCGCACCGTTGAAAGCCCGGCTGGCCCTGTTGCGCCCGAATGTATAATCGACTGCTCGCCCTCTCGTGGCGTGGCGCTTACTGAACCGAATGACCATCATGACGTATCTCGACGAAGTCAAAGCGACCCTGATCGACGTGCTGAGCCTGGGCGATGCCGGCCAGCGCCTGAACGCCGACTCCCCCCTGCTGGGCAGCCTGCCCGAACTCGACTCAATGGCCGTCGTCAGCCTGATCGGCGCCCTCGAAGAACGCTTCGGCATCGCCATCGACGACGACGACCTGAGCGCCAGCACCTTCGAAACCCTGGGCAGCTTGGCCGACTTCGTGGCCGCGAAACGCGCCGAATGACACCGGATCGGGCCGAGGTGGACACGGAACCGTTCTTCCTCGGCAGCGGCGCGGACCGGCGCTTCTGCCTGTTCCACCAGCCCGCCGGCACGTGCCGCGGCGCCGTCCTGTACGTGCCGCCGTTCGCCGAAGAACTCAACCGCACCCGCCGCATGGCCGCCCTCGGTGCGCGCCGCCTGGCCGCGCACGGGGTTGGCGTACTGCAGATCGATTTGCTCGGCACCGGCGACAGCGCCGGCGACTTCGCGGACGCCCGCTGGGACCTGTGGAAGCAGGACCTGGACACGGGCGCCGCCTGGCTGCGCGCGCGCGTCGACGCCCCGCTCACGCTGTGGGGCCTGCGCCTCGGCGCCTTGCTTGCGCTCGACTTTGCGCTCGACCATGCGCGCACATCGGACGTCCCGCTTGCACCCATGCTGCTGTGGCAGCCGGTGGCCGCGGGATCCACGTACCTGACCCAGTTCCTGCGCCTGCGCACCGCGAACGCGATGCTGGGAGAAGATGCGGCCGCGCAGAGCGGCACGAAGGCGCTGCGTGCCGCGCTGCAGGCCGGGGAAACGCTGGAAATCGCGGGCTACGATCTCACGCCCGCACTGGCGCTCGCCATCGACGCCCTGCCCGCGCCCGATGCGATGATCCCACCCGTGCCCGCGCACTGGTTCGAGGTGCTCGGCGCGCCGGGGCAGGCGCCGGGACCGGCCGCGGCCCGCGTCAAGGCGGCCTGGGAAGCGCGCGGCACGCAACTGCACGTGCACACGGTGACAGGCGCGCCGTTCTGGGCCACGACCGCCATCTCGACCTGTCCGGCCCTGCTCGACGCGACCGTCGACGCCACCCTGGAGCGCGCCCATGTCGTATGACGAACGCGCCCTGTCGTTTCGCTGCGGCGACGCGGCGCTGGTCGGGATCGCGTCCGTCCCCGCGCAGGCGTGTACGCGCGGCGTGTTGATCGTCGTCGGCGGTCCGCAATACCGCATCGGCAGCCACCGCCAGTTCGCCCTGCTGGCGCGCCATCTCGCCGCCCACGGCATCGCCGCGATGCGCTTCGATTACCGCGGCATGGGCGACAGCGATGGAGAAGAACGCGATTTCGAAGCGATCCAGGACGACATCCGCGCCGCACTCGACGCCTTCGTCGAAGCCGTACCGAGCCTCACCGACGTCGTGCTGTGGGGCTTGTGCGACGGCGCGTCGGCGGCCGCGATGTATGCGCCGGGCGATGCGCGCGTGCGCGGCCTCGTGCTGCTGAACCCCTGGGTGCGCACGGACGACGGCGTCGCCCGCACGACATTGAAACACCATTACCGCGACCGCCTGCGCAGCCCGGAATTCTGGCGCAAGCTGGCGCGCGGACAATTCGATTACGCGGGCTCGCTGTCGTCGATGCTGAAACTCGTGCGCACCGCGCTCGCGGGACGCCCGCCCGACCAGGGTGCGACGGCATCGCTGCCCGAGCGCATGCGCCAGGGCCTGCACGGGTTCAAGGGCGAGACCCTGCTCGTGATCGGCGGCGCCGACCTGACGGGCCGCGAGTTCTGCGACGTGACCGGCTCGACGCCGGCCTGGAAACGCCTCCTGGCCACGCCGCGCGTGACGTGGCGCCGCCTCGAGGAGGCCGACCACACGTTCTCGCGCCGCGCGTGGCGCGACCAGGTCGCCGAGTGGACCCGCGAGTGGGTCACGGCGTTGCCAGGCACCCCGTAAAGCGGGCGAAGGCGCCATACACGACGGGAGAAGCGCGGCGCGTGCCGCACAGGTCGAGCGCGTCCGCCGGCCGTTCTCCCTCATCCGCCTCGGCGCGCAGCGGCGCGTCGTCGCGCCACATGAAATCGCCGGCGTCCGGCGCGCGGAACAGTCCACGCACGGGATGGCTGCCCAGGTAGGCGCGCCACAGCGGCGTCGCGCGATTGTCGCCCAGGTGCACGATGCCGCCGTCGCGCGCGCGGATCGGGCCGTCGACGAGGTTCCCGTCCACCTGCGCACTGCTGGCCGGATAGCGCACGTCGATGCCGGACGTGTCGACGAGCGTGTTGTCGAAGACCTTGCTCCCCGCCGCTTTGTTCAGGTAGATGCCTGCATCGGAACAGCCGACGATCAGGTTGGCGCGCAGGGTGCTGCCCTCCTGTTCCGTGATGCAGCGGCCGTCGCGGCAGAATTCGTGCCCCGTGCCGCCGCCGCCCAGCGACAGGCCCACGCGCTGTCCCGGCAGGCCGCGCAGCATCTGTTCGCACCACACGACGTTACGCTCGAAGACGTTGTTCCTGCCGCCGCCCTTGGCGAACGCGCCGTAGCTGACCTGGTTTCCGTCGCGCTTGGCGAAGTCGGTGATCAGGTTCGCGCGCAGCGTCCAGCCGCTGGCCGCCACGAGGTCGACGGGCGTGACCGGATTGGCGGTCGCGCGCGCGCGCGTGGCGGTGAGGGTCGTGTGTTCGATCAGGCCGTCGTCCGGAAAGCGGCCGCCGGCGCCGTTGATCTTGATGTGCGCGTTGAAGTCGCGGATCGTGTTGTTGACGCTCGCGAAGTGGTGGCCGTTGCCGATGACGTGGAAGGCGTGTTCGCAGTCGTCGTCGGCCCGGCACACGCCGTCGATGTTCAGGTTTTCGAAGCGCCAGTACGGCGCGCCGACGACGAAGCCCTCGAGCGTTTCGAGTTCGATGTGCACGGTGCCGGGCTGCGCCGCGCGCACGACGATGGGCGCATCGGCCCGGCCGGGGCGCGGTACGTCGATGCTCTTGCCCTGGAACCGGTAGGTGCCCGGCGCCAGCGTGATGACGTCGCCCGGCGACGCCTGCAGGAGCGCCGCGCGCAAAGCCTCGGGCGTGGCGACCTGGATGCCGGCGCCATCCTGCCCGACGGGCCGCGGCTGGGCGCCGGCCGCGAGCGCCAGCCGCGCGGGCGGCGTGCCGGCGCTGCCGCGGTCGAGCGACGTCAGGATGGCGGCGACGCGGCGGCCCGTGTTCTCGATGAGCGGATTGTGGCCGCTGCTGCGTTTTTCGATATACGGCGCGAGCGTGCGCGGCGCGCGCCCGACGTGGTCGATGGCGGCCAGCAGCACGCCGCCCGCCACGACGGCAAGTACGCCCGCCGCCAGCAGGCCGCGGCGCGCCAGCTTTGCCGGCGTCACGCGCTGGCCTTGATGCCGTGGCGTCCCATCAGGTCATACAAGGTGGGCCGGCTGACGCCCAGCATCTCGGACGCCTTGACGATGTTCCCGTCCGTGCGCGCGAGCGCGCGGGCGATGGCCTTGTACTCGGCTTCGTCGCGCACCTGGCGCAGGTTCAGCGGCTCTTCCTCGACACCCGTGTCGGGCAGGCCGAGATCGTCGGCGACGATGGTGTTCGCGTCGGCCATGATGACGGCGCGCTTGATGCAGTTTTCCATCTCGCGCACGTTGCCGGGCCACTGGTAGGTTTCGATCGCGGCCAGCGCGTCCGGCGCGAAGTGCAGCGACGCGCGCGATTCCTGCGCGCAGAACTTGTTCTTGAAGTGATGGGCCAGCAGCGCCGCATCGCCCTCGCGCTGGCGCAGCGGCGGGATCGTCACGACGATTTCGGACAGGCGGTAATACAGGTCTTCGCGGAAGCGGCCCTGCGCGCACAAGTCCTTCAGCTTCTGGTGCGTCGCGCAGACGATGCGCACGTCGACGGGAATCTCGTCGTGGCCGCCGATGCGCTCGATCACGCGCTCCTGCAGGAAGCGCAGCAGCTTGGCCTGCAGCGCCATCGGCAGGTCGCCGACTTCGTCGAGGAAGAACGTGCCGCCGTGGGCCAGCTCCACCTTGCCCTTGGTCTGCTTGGCGGCGCCCGTGAAGGCGCCCTTCTCGTAGCCGAACAACTCGCTCTCGAGCAGGTTTTCCGGAATCGCCGCGCAGTTGATCGCCATGAAGCGCTCCTTCGCGCGTGGCGACAGCGCGTGGATGGCACGCGCCAGCACTTCTTTACCGGTACCGGATTCGCCCAACAGCATGACGGACGCGGACGTCGGCGCCACCTTCTCGATGGTGCGGCAGACCTTCAGCATGCCCGGGTCGCGCGAGATCACGCCGGCCATGGGCGAATCGGCCTGCGACTGCTGCATGCGGCGGTTCTCCTGCTGCAGGTTGTGCAGGAAGAAGGCGCGCTGGATCACGAGGTTCAGCACTTCCGGATCCACCGGCTTCTGGTGGAAATCGTAGGCGCCCATGCCGATCGCCTTGACGGCATTGGCATGGTCCTGGTTGCCGGTCAGGACGATCACGCGCGTGTCCGGCGCCAGCGCCAGGATCTGCTGCAAGGTGGCCAGGCCTTCGGTGGAGCCGTCCGGATCGGGCGGCAGGCCGAGGTCCATCGTGCAGACAGCCGGCTCGTGGCGGCGGATCTGTGCCAGCGCCGCCTCGCGGTCGCCGGCCACCACCACGTCGTACGCGTCCAGGCTCCAGCGCAGCTGCTTCTGCAGGCCCGGATCGTCTTCGATGATCAACAGCTTGGGTTTTTGTTGGGTCATGGTGTCTTCTTTCAGGCGATCGTCGCGGCGGCCGCGACGCGGTGCAGCGGCAGGACGACCTTGAACGTGGTACCGAGTCGGGGTTGGCTGGACACGTCCAGCGTCCCGCCCAGCTCGGTGATGTATTCGCGGCTTTCGAACACGCCGATGCCCATGCCGGCCGACTTGGTGGAGTCGAATGGCTTGAACAGGCGCTCGCGGATGAATTCTTCCGTCATGCCTTCGCCGGTGTCCGTGATCTCGACCTCGACGGCGTCCTCGCGCCCGTCGGCCGGCAGGGCCACGCGGACCATCACGTTGCCGTCGCGCGGCGTCGCCTCGATCGCGTTCTGGATCAGGTGGCCCAGCACGCGCTCCAGGCGCTCGCGGTCGGCCAGCACCGAGAGGCCCGCCTGCTCGACGAGCAGTTGCGGATGCGGCTCGAACGCGCTCTTGAGGGCCAGCGCCTGGCGCACGACGTCGTCGACGGCCAGCGGCTGCGGCTTGTCGGCATTCTCGCTGCGCGACAGCTTCTGCAGCAGCAGCTTCATTTTCTGCACGGAGTGGTTCAGCGTCTCCAGCATGTCGCGCTGGAATTCGGGGTTGTCCTTGTGCTTCTCCGCGTTCGCGTTCATCAGCGACAGCTGGGCGACGAGGTTCTTCAGGTCGTGCACGACGAACGTCGACATGCGGTTGAACGACTCGAACTGGCGCGCCACCATCAGCGCGTTGGCGGCGTCTTCCTGCGCGAGGTAGCTGGCGGCCTGGCTGCCGGCGATCTCCAGCAGGTCGATGATTTCCCAGTTCAGTTTCACCGGACTGCGCGCGCGCTGCAGCACGACGAAGCCGAACAGTTTTTCCTGCAGCATCAGCGGCACGACGAGCCAGCGGCGCGGGGCGTCCAGCAGCCAGTCGGGCAAGGCGAGACCTTCGTATTTGTCGGGGCGCTCGACGTATTCGTCGACGTCGACGACCCACTGCGTGCTTTCCAGGAAGCGGCAGAACGGCGCGTTGGCCGGCTCGCTCACGTGGGTGTCGACCGTCGGCCAGCCCGCCATGACCGTGAAGCGGCCGCCGGCATCGCGCTGCCACAAGGTGCCGCCGGGGCTTTCGACGAGCACGGCCAGCGCCTGGATCGCGCGCTCGCCCAGGTTCGGGCCGCGCTCGGACAGCGTGCGCGTAAAGCGCATCCACTCTTCGCGGTAATCGTAGTTGTAGCGGTAGAAGTGCTTGCTGATCGAGACCTTCAGCCAGGAGCGCGCCGTGCCGGAGAACAGGATCACGCCCAGCAGGGAAATGGCGCCGAACAGGAAGCCCGTCTGCATCACCGTGCCCCAGCTGCCGCCCACGTAGCGCAGGTAGTAGCCGACCGAGCCCATGGCCAGCAGGTAGATCGCGGAACCGAACAGCGCGGCCGAATGGAAGACGACGCGGCGCGACACGGCGAACGACGTCGTCCACGACTTGCGGCGCGTGATCGACAGCGCGATCAGCGGCACCGTCAGTGCGTTGACGAAGCCGCGCGCCGTCCACAGGTCCGCGCTCAGTTTGCGGAACAGCAGCGCATTGCTGTACATGTAGAAGTCGTAGGCGAACATGCCGCCGATGCCCAGGCAGGCGAACTTGATCGCCCAGCGCTCTTCGATGGTCTTGTTGCGGTAGACCTGCTCGACGAGCAGCATGCCGTACACGGACAGGCCGACATAGCCGATCAGCAGCGGCAGCCCGAGCACGGGCAGGAGGTCGTTGTTCCAGTGGCCGATGCCGACGCCGGTCAGCAGCAGCAGATAGACGCATCCCGCCGCCAGCAGTCCCGCGCGCGGCGCGGGGAAGCGGCCGAGGATCAGGCGGCCCGGCTGACCGTCCGCGTCGCTGCGCCAGTCGCCGAGCAGGGCCACGAGGAACAGCGACCAGGCGCCGTCGCGCAGCACCTCGAGCGCGGCCGTGCCCGTGTTCCACAGGATCTCCTGGACCGCATCCAGGCCCAGCGCCGCGGCCCATGCCGCCGTCGCCAGGCAGGCGGCGCTCAGCGTGCCGCGCTGGACGCGGCCGTGCCAGCCCGACAGGACCGACAGGCCCAGTGCGAGGAAGCCGGTGGCGGCCAGTGCGTAGCTGGAAGCAGCGATATTGATCACGTTACTGGGCACGATGCGGCCGCAGGGAACATCAGCGTCCGCTGCGGAACAGGACGACCTTCAGGGTGTCGATCAGGATCAGGACGTCCAGGAACAGGCTGTTGTTCTTCACGTAGTACAGATCGTACTGCAGCTTCTGCAGCGCGTCCTCGGCCGAGGAGCCGTAGCCGTAGCGCACCTGGGCCCAGCCGGTGATGCCCGGCTTGACGCTGTGACGCACGTTGTAATACGGGACCACCTCGATCAGCTGGTCGACGAAGTACTGGCGCTCCGGGCGCGGGCCCACGAACGACATGTCGCCCTTGAGCACGTTGAGCACCTGCGGCAGCTCGTCGATACGCGTCTTGCGCATGAAATTGCCGACGCGCGTGATGCGCGGATCGTTCTGCTGCGCCCATTGCGGCTTGCCGCCCTTTTCCGCGTCGGTGCGCATGCTGCGGAATTTGTGGACGAAGAACGCGGCGCCATCCTTGCCGATCCGTTCCTGCGAATAGAACACGGGACCGCCGTCTTCCAGCTTGACGGCCAGCGCCGCCAGCAGCATCAGCGGAAGCGTCAGCATCATGATGATCAGGCTGCAGATGATGTCGAAGCTGCGCTTCATGAACGTGCGTACGAAGCTCTGGTCGAAGCCGCCGCCGAACACGAGCCACGACGGCTGCAGCGAATCGACGCGGATCTGGCAGGTCTCGCGTTCGAAGAAGGTGGCGGCGTCGGTGACCTTGAAGCCCTGCAGCTTGCACTCGAGCAAATCCTTGATGGGGAAGCCGCCGCGGCGGTTCTGCACGGAGACGACGATTTCCTCGACGTTGTACTGGCGCGCCAGCGCGACGAGCGATTCGCCCTCGCGCGACTTCAGCAGGCTGGTCCCCGGCACGCACAATTCCTCGGTCGGCGTCGGCACGAAGCCGGCGATGTTGTAGCGGTGGTAGCTGGTGCTCTGCATCGCCAGGTCGCTGCATTCCTTGGCGAGCGGGCCGCTGCCCAGGAACAGGATGCGGGTTTCCAGGAAGCGCAGCTCGGACGACTTGAAGAACACCATGCGCGCCAGGAAGATGCCGCCCGCGGCGATGCCGAACACGAGCGCCATGATGCCGCGGCCGAAATACAGGTCGGGCGCCACGTAGAACACCAGCGTCAGGATCAGGAAGCCCATCAGGAACGAGGGCATCAGCTTCATGAAGAACGGATGGCGCAGGCCTTCGTTGAAGTCGAGCTGGTACATGCCCATGGCGCTCATGCTGAAGATGATCGCGGCGGTGAATGCGATGGCGGATGTAAAGAAGTGATGGTCGAGGTTGGGCAGGGACGCGTTCTGTCCCAGTTCCATGAACCGCACCGTCGCGCCGATGTAGGCTGCGCCAAGCAGCACCAACACTTCGACGAACAGCAGGACGAATACGATCTTCGACACATAGTGATTAGAAATCCTAAGCACAATTGCCTCCGGTGTAGCTGTTATTGCTGATTTGCACAACCAATAGTTGAGCCGGGATACGCGTGCGCGCTCCCAAAAGTTCTTGACTCAAGGAAATAAAACAAGGCCGGAAATAGCCTGGAACTGTCATTGTCATCATCACATGCAAAACGGCAAGGCTCGGGGTCCAAGCGGCCTGCCCTCGGCACGACCCATCGAATAGTCACGGCATCCGCAGCTGCGGATGCCGGCGATACATTACAAACGCCAGAGGCAGTAGCCAGCCTCGCGGATCCCGTTCGGATCGAACTGCGCCTTGACGTCGACGAAGCAGCCGCCGTCGTTCAGCTTGGACTGGAAATCCGTCAGCGAACGCGCCAGCACTTCCTTGTGCGGCACCGCAACGATGAGGGCATCCCCCTTCGGCAGGTCTTCCCAGCGCTCCAGTGCGATGCCGTATTCATGCTGCGCTTCGTCCGCTTCGGCCACCGGGTCGTGCACGTGCACTTCGACACCGTAAGACTGTAGCTCGTACACAATGTCCGCGACTTTGGAATTGCGCAGGTCCGGGCAATTTTCCTTGAACGTCAGGCCGATCACGTTGACTTTCGAACCCTTGACGTGGAAGCCCGCCGAGATCATCGACTTGACGGTCTTTTCGGCCACGAACTTGGCCATGCCGTCGTTGATGCGGCGCCCCGCCAGGATCACCTGCGGGTGGTAGCCGATCATCTCGGCCTTGTGCGTCAGGTAGTACGGGTCGACGCCGATGCAGTGGCCGCCCACCAGGCCCGGACGGAACGGCAGGAAGTTCCATTTCGTGCCGGCGGCCTTCAGCACTTCCAGCGTATCGATGCCGATCTTGTCGAAAATGATCGCCAGTTCGTTCATCAGCGCGATGTTCAGGTCGCGCTGCGTATTCTCGATGACCTTGGCCGCTTCCGCGACCTTCAGGCTGGACGCGCGATGCACGCCGGCCTTGACGACGGTCTCGTACATGGCCGCCACGCGCTCCAGGGTCGCCGCGTCGTCGCCGGACACCACTTTCATCACGTTGGTCAGCGTGTGTTCCTTGTCGCCCGGGTTGATGCGCTCGGGCGAGAAGCCGACGTGGAAGCCATCCTTCCACTTCATGCCGGAGAATTTTTCCAGGACGGGGATGCAGACTTCCTCGGTCGCGCCCGGATACACGGTCGATTCATAGATGACGATCGCACCGCGCTTCATGTGCTTGCCGACGGTCTCGCTGGCGCTGATCAGCGGCGCGAAGTCGGGCACGTGGGCGATGTCGACGGGGGTCGGAACGCCGATCAGGATGTAATCGGCCTGGGCCAGCGCGGCCGGATCGGTGGTGACGCTCAGGTGGCGCGCCGAACGCAATTGCTCAGTCGACACCTCACCGGCGGGATCGACAAATTTCTTGTAGCTCTCGACCTTTGTCGTCGACAAATCGAACCCGATCGTCGGGCCGAGCTTGCCGAACTCGACAGCCAGCGGCAAACCTACATAACCCAATCCCACTACTGCGATGACCTCGTCTGGCTTCATATTGATTCCGTTCCGCTTGGTTGCTATTACGATAACTTTGAGTCAGCACGGAAAACGCCTGCCCGTTCGACGAGTCAACTCGCCTTGCCGACAACGGCGCCTTGTGCCATCGTCGTTTGCAGACCAACGTTCACATCGTGGGAGCCCATCGAATTTTCACGAATCCTCACCGCCGTGCTGATGAGATAATAACATTTTATCGATTACAAGTTAGCAACAAGACATACCGTGCGCATGAATCGAAACACGCCGAGAACAGCAGAATAAGTGGCTGCGGTCTAAACAGGCAAGCAATACCTTGTCCTTACGTCCCGGAGTGTTGTAAGCATGGTTATTGAGCGCTCGTAACTTGTCGTAATGTTATGTCTTCCGGGTAGGCAGTGGCGTTGCCGGCGTCGAGAGCGAGGAAAGCGGCGCGGCCGGTCTTGCTGCGCTCGCGGTTGGCGGCGATGGCTGCCTTGTCGATGCCGGCCAGCAGGCGGATCTTGGCCAGTTGCAGTTTGACGTCCTGCATGTTCACGCGCGCGAGCGCAAAGCCGAGGTGGGCGAACACGGACACCCACTCGCGGCCGAAGGAGAAATGCGTGTTCGGATTCGAGCTGCGCGCGATGACTTCGCGCCGGAAGGTTTCGCCCGATTCGAAGAATTTGCTGGGCGGGCGCTGTTCGCGGTCGTGATAGATGCGCGACGCGGGCAGGACGCCCAGTTTCAGTTTGTGGAACTGCAGGCGCTGCGTGTAATTGTCATCCTCGCCGTAGTGGAAGAACGACGGGCTGAAGCCGCCCACCTTTTCCATGCAGGCGCGCGTCACCAGCCAGGCGGCGGCATTCACGAAGCCGACGTCGTACACGTCCTTCAGGCGGCCGAGGAAGAGATCCGAGTACAAGCCCCGGCATTTGTTCGGCGCGATGTAGTTCGAAAAGCCGTAATCGAGGCCGTCGCCGGCGCCATTCAGGTGCATCGGGCTGATGACGCCATAGGCGGGATGCCGCTGGTGCGCCTCGACGAGTTGTTGCACCGCGTCCGGATCGATCCAGGCATCCTGGTTGAGCAGGAAGACATAGTCCGCGCCGCGCTGGTACGCCATTTCCATGCCGATGTTGTTGGCCTTGCCGAACCCGTGGTTCGTTCCGGTAGCGACGACCTCCACTTCCGGATACTCGGCCGCGATGCGCGCCAGCGTGTCGTCCTTCGATCCGTTGTCGATGACGATCGTGTGCAGCGGCACGGTCGACTTGCGCAGGCTGGAAAAGCACGGGGTCACCCACTTGGATCCGTTGTAGGTCACTATCACCACAAAAACCTTGGCGCTCATCGTCGTCCTCTTTGAAATGGCTGGAAAATCGGCTGCAGTGTCGAATGTTGACACATTTGCAGCAAATCCGGAAGGAAACGGGCACTACGGTGTGCGGGGACAGGAAGGCATGGCGCGGCTGGCGGGGATCGAACCCACGACCCTTGGCTTCGGAGGCCAATGATTTTCCAGCCGGAAACCCGCATGAAAACTGTAACTCTTTGAAATTACTGACTATTGTAATCGGCAGCAGTGCGCAAGAGGAAGCAGTATTAGGAAGAAATTCAGTCTCTTTTTTCCCCTTTTTTCCCCAAAATTCTCCCCAAGCTTACTTGCGGCCGTCGTACTTAAAGAGGTCTAGCTGCGCTTTGTCGTATGCCTGGTTTAGTTGCTTTAGCGCTAATTCCTCGGATGCTTGAGCGTCCTCGCGCTCACTCAACATAACCGCCAACGCCACATTGCAGTACTTGTACCCATACGAGACCTCAGCATCCGAGAACAGCCCGCACTGCTTTCCTGCCATAGCCACCGCCTGATATTCCACGCCTTGCTCAACGAAGCCAGCCAGCGGCGACGATGTCTTGGCGAACGTATCCGCCGCGGTCGGCGCTGCCTCCTGAGCGGTGGCAAAGGTGGTCGAGAGAGCAAGAACTAAAGCCGCGATGTTCTTCATAGTTATGTTAGCAAAAAGAAATTTCTGACAGTATGCCACGCCATCTTCCCCTGCGACAGACCATGCTACATTGACGTCATCCTTTCCCAAGAGGTTGCTATGAACCACCCGCTACATTTCGACAAAGAAGTCGTGCCCGAAGGCGACCGCAACAAACCCGTGTTCTCAGCCGGCCAGCTTCGTGTCACGCCACCACGCACACCTGAAGACATCCGGCGAGACATCCGTGACGGTCGCCTTGCGGAGATGACGCCAGGACTAGCCGGAGACTAGCAGTGTCGATGAACGTAGCACCAGTATCCGTTTGATTTCAAACGGTTTATTGTTATGCTCGAGCTCAATTGGTGATACGATAATGCTGTACATATGTACAGCATCATGGAGAGCAGAATGAGCCGGGAAATTGTGCTGCAGCAGGTCGACTACTTGATTGAACGACTGGGACCGATTGACAACGATGACGCATGTGAGCTGTTTCGACAGGGCTTAAACGCAGTATTCTCACTTGAGAGCAGCAGTGTAAATGGTCCACCCTTGGCCGCGTTTCGTGCTATCTACATTGGTGACGATGGCAGGCTAACAGCGGCAGTAGAACCGCTTCGTGCTCAGCCAAGCGTTCGGCGGTGGTGCCTGGGCGTGGAACACTACCTCGGCGGACGCCTGCGCATCGAGCCGGCAAAGCTAGAGGCCAATGCGTGAGGCCGCTCCTATTCCTGGACTTAGACGATGTGTTGTGCCTGAGCGACGTGCACCACAGCGGTCAGGTTCTGAAGATTGTCCAAGGGAAGATTCCAGACTATCCCGAGTTGTGGAAGAACCTAGTCGATGCTGAAGCTGCAGCGAATTTGCGTCTACTGAACGACGAGTTCAACCCGTGGTTTGTCATCAGCTCGAGCTGGGCCACGTATCTTAGCCGGGAACAGATGTGCGAGGCGCTCACGCGCACAGAGCTGCAGTTCGTAGTCGCAAATCTGCATACAGAGTGGCAAACGCCACGGGCGCTATCGTCGAGCCGACGTGATGAAATTGAATGGTGGCTTGATGCGCACCGCCAGGCTGAACAGCCGTTCCTGGTCATCGATGACACCAACAGCGGCTACACGCTCATGCACTCGCCACTGGCGTACGACGGGCACGTAGTGCTGTGTAAAAGCGGCTACGGACTTACACGAAAGCAGTACAAGGAGGCGCGTCAACGGCTTCGACAGCAAGGAGTGGCAGGCTATAGTGAGGCTCTTAAATGACCTCAAGCGCAGCACGTGCAATCGAGTGTACTACCCGCCTTTGCGATGGCCAGGATGGGCACGCAGCTGTCCAATGACTGGCCCGCCTCCTTAATCTTGCTGCAGTGTTTAACACCAAACAAAACGTAAACATGAGTATCGACGAATTGATGGCAGTCTTGGCTGCGGCCAGAGAAATCTTGGGTGGCGATACTGAGGTGGTACAGCCCGATGATGGCAGCGACGATGTGGGCATTGTGCGCATCGATGACGTTACGGCGACGACAGCTGTGATTTATGACTTAGGAAACGGTGGTTGTGCTTGGACGCTGGATGAAGACAAGCTTGGGACGAAAGTCAAATGTCTTCTACTCAGATAGCACGTGACTCGCGGGTCGGCCGAGGATGCGGTACTGTTGTCTAGGCATCATGACACAGCAGCCACCCACCCTACAATGACCAATGCCGTAGTGCCCACAACGACTCCAGCCGTGCCCAGCAGGCGCATCGCCCGTCGCCGCGCTGTAGAAACGGTCAGAATTTGGATTAACGTCGTCATAGGCAAGATGCCCAATCGAGAGAACGAAGCATAGCACGAGCCAAATATAGGAATGTTGAGGCCGTTGAAACTATGTAGAGTAGGGAAAACGCATAGCGCTACCCAGTCCACTAGGTCTTACTAGATGGGTTTGAGATAATATTGTACCGGCGTCACGCCAAAGGCTCACTCAAGAGAGTCTCCCGACAGTTTTCAGGGCTACACTTGTTTTACTTCTTGCGAAGGCATCGAGGCGAACGTTTCCATCAGTTCGTCGTTATCTGCTTGCAATTTTTCAAGCTCCGCTTGGATTTGGTTACAATGCTCTAGATGAACTTCGCGGAGATTTGTCACGTCTTCTGGACTAAATCCTTTTACCCTAGCGAAATCCTTATGGAATCTGACGCCGCCAAAGCGGTCATCAGGATATAGATTATGTGCCGGGTCAAACCAAACTACATAGAAAACTTTGTCCCAAACGATGCCGTGAATACGTCCATAAGCCTTCCCAACGCGCACTTCAAAGGCCCGCGAGACAATTGATTTCGCTTGGCTTTCTGCTTGTGCGCGAGCCATGACGTATGCGTCCTCTTCGACTTTAGCACCATCGTTCTCCGACTCTGCCGCCCGCTTTTGAATTCCGGAAATCTTCTGGAAAATGCGCTGCTCTATATCTTCGGGAAATCGCTTGTACTCACCACCCTTGTTAAAAATCGACTTAGCCTCAAGGGAAGGATGTTTTTGTTGAACGATTTGGTCCTCAGTCGAGTCTGTAATCTCATGGATACAGTCAAAAATCTTACGATAGTGTTCAGCCTCAAGCCCATGAATGAAGAAGTGCGGAAGACTCAAGTCTAAATATTCAAAGGAAACGCGAAGCTTTTCGGTCGAGACCTTCGCATGGTCCTTTTCCGCTGTGCGCGAGTACTTACTGCCCGCCATCTGCTGCAAGCTTAACAGTGAAGTATGCGCGCAAAGCGTCCTTAGTAATAATTTCCGTGCTTCCTTGAGTTTCTGGTAGGTCACCTCGCGCATCCAGCCATGGAGCCTCCCTATGCGTCATCGTACTCAAAGCTGCGCCATCATAACGACCATAGGCTGCAACAATGTCAGAAATCTCTTGAGCTACGCCCGCATCAATGTCCGCGATGTCGAATGGAATGTCCTCTGCGATGCTACGCCACCCGTAATCTTTGTAGCGTCGGTAAAGGGAAGGGACAACGGGCCCGTGCTGCCATGCTTGGAAATCCTCTTTGAAGAGTTCTTTATTCTGAGCAAGCAAATACCCCTGCGCGTAGTAGCATAGCTTCTGCAGCTTCATCGGCGATGGGCTTTCCTCGAACAGCTCACGGTGTCGTGTGATGATAAGACGTTGTACAACGTCTAGTTGTGGGGTCATAGGTAAACCTCGGTCTTCCTGCAGGATGGCGGGCGGTACTACAAATCGGCCTTGAGTAACGTTGTATCTTACCAAAAAATGGCTCAACGGCTCAACAGAGTGTTTTCCTGGAATGTTACCATTTGGCATCTTCCCCTCCCTGCTTTACAAGCGGAGTACAGGCACAAGTGCAACAACGTTAGCATATCGCCACCTTGACTTGTCGCACCAGCTTATAACACTACTTTAGACAAGTAGGCGTCGCGCGACTCCGCTCCGTCAGCCAGCAACGCTCTAGCACCTCTTGCGCTGCAGAGCAGTACGTCAGCCATGACATTTCATGCCGTGCGTGTTCAAGCAGCCGGCGAGAAGTAATGACTTTGGTCTAGCCCTACCCATACGACATGTCAAAGGTACTTCTTCATCAACGCCGCCACCTACTGTACACTGTGTTTATGTACAGCCCATGGGTTACCACAACTACTCACAAATACTCAAAAGTGCGCACTTTTGCGCTACACGCATGGTTGTGCGACAATGTGCGAAATTGAAAAGTATGAGCATCCTATGGCCTCCAAAATTTCTGTACTCCTTGATGATGATGAGTCCGCGCGCTTTGACGCGTACTGTGCAAATCAGGGTTACAAAAAATCAACACTTATTGTCCGGCTCATAAAGGAGCATCTCGACAGGGAAGGTTTTCCCTTTCAGGGCTCCTTACTAAGCGCAAGCGGCGCTAATGCTGACTGTGACAAACGAAAATCAAATTCCTAGATTATTCAAAATGAAACAAAAAAAGAAAGTTAGTTTTTCATGCATAGACCTATTCGCCGGATGCGGCGGCCTTTCGCTTGGTTTGCATGAGGCAGGATGGGACGGCATTTTTGCTATTGAGCGAGACCCGATGGCATTTGAAACATTAAGCAACAATCTGATTCAGGAAGGGGCGAATTATAGTACATATAAAAATTGGCCCGACTGGCTTCCCAAGAAAAATCATGACATTGTTGCCCTTCTAAAAGACTCAGAATTTAGAAAAAATGTCAGCGAATTACGCGGCAAGGTTACGCTCATGGCAGGAGGTCCTCCATGTCAGGGATTTAGCGTTGGTGGAAAACGCGACGGTGCAGACGAACGTAATACCCTTGTATTCCAAATGCTAGACATGGTTGGACTGGTACGTCCACGCGTTGTACTCATTGAGAACGTAGAAGGAATCGCAAAACGGTTTGTGGCTCGACCTGGTGAAGATAAGACTTCTGTTGCAGACGCAGTCATTGAGCGTCTCGAAGAAATGGGCTATACGGGAACCTTTGAAGTTCTAGATGCAAGTATGTTTGGCGTTCCACAGGCCAGGAAGCGTGTAGCAATCGTTGGAGTCCAGGATTGCCCGCTTGGCAGAGAAGAGCTTAGAAAATTATTTGTTAATGCAATAAACAATGCAGCCAAAAGTGTTAGAACACACTGGGGTCTTCACCCTACCAAGAGTGTTACGGCAGAGGAGGCAATACACGACCTGCATGGAGGGTCGCGACTGCCTTGCCCCGACTCCGAAAAATTCGATTCGGCCACCTACTCCGACGCGGTATCTTCTTATGCTAAGGCAATGCGACGAGGACACCTTACAGGCAGCGTGCCAAACTCGCACCGTTTTTCCAAACATGGCTCCCGAATTACAGAGCTTTACCAACATGCGCATGAGACTCAACCTCCAGGCCGATTGTCGAAAGCATTTCTGCTTGCAAATGAGACCAAAAAAGATAAAAAGGTCCTAATCGACAAAGACAAAGTGGTTTCGACGATTACAACACACCCAGATGAGTTTATTCATTACGTGGAGCCTCGTAACATAACTGTTCGAGAAATGGCCCGCCTTCAGTCTTTTCCAGATGATTTCTACTTTTATGGGCGCTATACTATCAATGGTCCACGACGAAAGCTTGATGTCGCTCGATGCTCGCAGGTAGGCAATGCAGTACCTCCATTATTGGCAGAAGGGCTAGGCCATACTATCCGAGAACTTCTGTCCATTCTAGATTCTATGATTGCAGTTAAAAAGGTTTCTTCAGTCGATAGCTCATCTATCGAAAATTTCGCATTGACAGCATAAGAATACTGGCAACTTTATATGTCCATACTCGAGCTTCTCAAAACAAAATTAAAGTCGGAATGTGAAACCGGACGTTCCTCGGCAATCAAAGAATTGAAAGAAGTTTTTTCAGACAGTTGCTGGGGAGTTGAGCCCAATTTCAATTTTTATACCGAAGAAAACGCAAAAAACATTTGGAAGAACGAGCTTCGAAAGCCTGTAAGACGTAAGCTTGAAGACGAGGGTTGGGACAAAGATAAATATAAAGAGTGGCTCGGAGAAATTCATTTCACAACTATCAATCCGTATTGGAAGAGTTTGTTTGATGGATACCGTAGCAATGTTGGGTGGCGAGCAGTCATTATGTCCATTCCTCGCGCAGAAACCATTGTCTTAGGTATTGCATCACATTATCAAAACGCTCAAAACAATAATAGACTTGGCGAAGTTTCAAATCTTCTATTCGACATCGCAAAAGACGGCCTAGAGAACTCAGGCCTATCGATGTTTGGACGAAAAATTTCCAGTTTAGATTGGGACCAAAATGGGTTAATACTTAATCCAATAACGTCTCTAAATGAAAGCTCGATTAGTGATGTCTCCCCTGAAGGCATCAATTTAAAAGACATACGCACCACCACTCTTAAAAAGACTCTTGCGTCCTTTATTTGTGTTCGAGTAGTTCCAACCAGTATATCGAAAGAAGATTTTTTTGAAGAACTCAGTAAACTCGCTGAGTGTTCACAACACCTCGCCGAAAATGTGTTCCCATTTTCGAATCTAGAAGATTTTGAAGCGTTCCGCGCTTTGGCCTATCAAGACCTAGCGTCCGCGAGCGCACGGATTCAGCTACGGAAAAAAAGCTCAACTCGGTCCGTAGTCCGCGTATATTATGGGCCACCAGGAACTGGGAAAACTTTGAGTGCTGTTCGAGAGGCTGTTAAGCTTGTCGAGCCTAGTTTTCATGATAAGGGCGACTTTACTGCTTCATTCGGCAGATTCAACGAACATCGTGACCAATGTGCGTTTGTGACGTTCCACCCTTCACTCCAATATGAAGACTTAATAGAATCGATTCGGCCGGTTGTGGGCGCTGTCGAAAGTAATGATGTAGCTGAAGAAACGAATAGTACAGACGTGGGTGAAGAATCAGATACCTCTGAAAATAAAAAAAGCCCTACGAATGGAAATCTCAGCTATCGCATTCATGAAGGCGTACTGTTGCGCATGATTCGTCGAGCGCTTCAAAACCCCAATAAAGAATTTGTAGTTGTCATTGATGAAATTAACCGCGGAGATTTAAGCCGTATTTTGGGGCCGCTTATCTCGGCAATGGAGACTGACAAGCGCGTTGGTGCAGAATTTCCGATAGGTTTTGAGTTACAGTATCCTCATGCATCAGAGCTTGAGTCGCGATTATTCATGCCTTCCAATCTCCATCTGATTGGCACAATGAACTCGTCTGACCGAAACATTGCTTTGGTCGACCACGCGTTACGTCGTCGTTTTGATTTCGTTGAAGTGCCCCCGGAACCAAAAATCCTGAATGCCACCAACGATACACCTTCAATAGACTGCGGGAAGTTGCTCACATGCATAAATGAACGCATCGAACACTTAATTGATGCTGACCATTGCATTGGTCATGGCTACCTTGTCGGCTGCAAGACCAATCTTCAGATTATCGAACGTTTGGTGAAAAAAATTATTCCGCTTCTTCGAGAGTATTTTTATGGCAACGAAGGGCTTATGCTTCTAGTGCTCGGCGTAAATCCGGAGCAAAAGCAGAAGATTTTCGTCCTCCCTACACAAGAAGACAATTTTGCCAAGCTGTTCTCAGTCGATATGGATGTGGCTGCAACGATGGGTTACCGTGCACATACCACCCCAAGAAACTTACGAATTGACTCTCGATTTTGGAATGGGGCGAAGCTGATACCTGGCCCCGATGACGAACAATATGCGGTAGCTTGTATTCGCCAGATTTTCGAGACAAATATGGCTGAGGAATCTCAACCGAGCAGTACATTAGCGTCGACCTCCAATGAAACCGTTAATTCGATGTAAAGAATGGACAAAGCTTTCGTATGGTCCAACAGGAAGATTACGTGGACTTGACGACATTGCATGTATTCTTCAGGCATGGAAACGAGAGACTAGGAGTGACCCGGGGCCTTACTTTGATGTTGCGCCAAGTTCCATAACGCCTAAATTTTGGTCAGGAACACTCGAGACTTCCAAGTTTCGTTTAGAGGTTGCTCCTATGGGAGCTGATGCTCTCTCCGAGGAGCAGTTTACAAAACTGGACAGTAATTTGACGGCGATGCTTGCATATGCAAGCTCGTCTAATTCTGTTAGTTCAGGTGCGACTCTTCTCAGTTACCACGGGAATCGTCATGAGGCTTTGATATCTGCTTTTTGTCTGGAACTTCAGTTGGCTCGACGCAAATTAGTATTGCGTAGATACGTGACCAAACAAGAGTCATTAAATGCACCTAGAGGTCGTATTGCCTTTCCAAGACAGTGCTATGAAAGTATTCGACGTCCAGGGATGATAGCCTCAGAATGGGTTGCCCTTACTGAAGACATTGCTGAGAACCGAATTTTCAAAGCTGTTCTGAACCTCTATAGGCCTCGTTGCTCTGCTGGGATACGAGCAAAAATTGACGCATGTGCGGCAGAGTTAGATAGTGTTGTTCTATCGAGTGATATTGCAAACGAGTGGACACGGGTTAGAAGAGACCGCTTGCCAGATTACTATTTATCGTTACTGAAACTTAGCGAAGCACTTATCGACGAGCGCGGTTCCGGAACCTTATCCGGAGATACTTTGGCTGTAGGCGAAATTATATTTACATCTAGACTTTTTGAGAAATTCATTTCTAAAGAGGTAGCAGCGGTAGTTTCAGCTAAAGGTTTAGTAACCAATGCACAATCGCGAGGTACTTTCTTGTGTCAGGACAACGCCAACACAGGTATCTTTGAGCTTATTCCAGATATGCGTGTAGTGGATTCGTTAGGCCGGACGAAAATGATTTTGGACGCCAAGTGGAAAGAGCTCGACCATAGTACCAAAAATCGTGGCGTAAAACGTGAAGACATCTATCAACTTCTTACTTATGGGTCGAAATACGAGTGTAAAAAATTGTATTTAATATACCCCGACGTTAGCGTAAAAACCGGCGCTGGGGGACATTGCGAAAAGTTCTCCGCAACCTTAGCCAATGATGTATATGAAATCGCAATTGTGCGAGTACCAATGCTTGGTACAAGCTTGGGTGCAGCAAGCAAACTCTTGGACCAAGTTTTAATGAATTAGACTCATCTTTAGGCTTGCGCAGCAACCTCATCCGGATATTCCGCATTGTTTAAAAAATGTCTATGAAGCTTTCACTTCATAGACATGAGTGGAATGTTTGAATCGAAGGAGCCTGTCCTAAATTCCGTACGCTGCCTTCTTTATCGGCTTCTTCTCGTTGAAATCTCGGATAGCAAGACGATGTAGATGACGACTGATAGTTGTCATGCTACCTCGCCCGAGCTCCAGCCGAACATTGCTAGGACCAATTCGCCGTTTCTGCCGGCTTAATGCGACGCAAGCGCGCGCAACGTCAACTATAGTGATACCTGGCCTTCCTGCCACTTTTGTCTCCTTTTGAAAGCTCCTCAATTTGAGGGGCAAGACGTGTAGGTACGTGGCAAAAATGAGATTACGTAATCAAAAGTTGCTGCGCCGACCACTCATTTCAGGCACCCTCGTGTTGTCTCATACACAAGGATAGTCCGAATGCATTCATCAAAGCTTTCAACGAAACCAGGCGTGTGTACGTTATTGCATATGTCACCAGCCGTTTGTGCGGCCGCAATTAAAACTGCACAGCAATCAGGGCTAAGCCTTCAGGATTGGCTCGACCACCGGGTCAGCTATGCAATGTCTGACAACGATGTTATGGTTGAATTCGGTCTTGACGCCGTAGCTCCCTGGTCTCTTGCCGCGGCCGAGCTCTTCGTGCAGGTCGCAAACTCTGCGCCGCACGCGCTTCAGGGTCGCTGGGCGCTGCTCTACGAACGAGTCAACCTCGACCGCTCCTTGTGGCGGGAGCCGAAGCAGATGGTCGGCGAAATCGAAGATGGCGCAGAGGTCTTCGAGCCTTACATTTCACTGTTGAAATTGCGTGCGGCTTGGCCCCGACTGTGCGCAACCGTCTTCTGCTTGTGACTCTCCCTCACAACATCAGACAAAAGGACGACTCCGATGAGAAGTCGTCCTTCTTAGAAAACCGAACTGGTTATTTGTCGAGAACAGTTTAACAACTCTTCAATTTATCGGCGTTCGTATACTTTGTGCCTAGCGGCTCATCTGCGCGGTACCAATCCATATCGATATAGCGCTCTGGGTTTTCTAACACTCGCTTGAGAAATTCCGGGGAACGCAACAGTCCCCAGTCGCAAAAATGCGGTAGCTTCTCATCGAAAACTGAATGCTTGAACGCGACGCCGACATATACTGCTCGTTCGGGACTATGCCACGTGTTATCGACGACTCGACCGGACCGGTCGGAACACCAAGCATGATGGATTGGTACCGAATAATCTTCATGGCAAGCGTATCCCTCGACGTAGAAATATTTCTTTGGATGCCTCTTTGCTAGCAAACGTGATTGTGGATAACATCTCCCAAGCAGTCCTGGTTTGATGGTTTCGGGCAGCGCTGCCGATTCCCAGCGACGTCCTGCTTTCGTGAGCAAAATTGAGATTGGGTCACTCTTGCCAAAAAGGTCAAAAAACTTTTGAAGGGTGTCGTTTGCGTTCATGATGGTGAGGTGCCACTCGGGCTGTTGTTGAGTTCTTGAAAGTATGAGCAGCGGTTTTAGCCTTGATGTCGTCTTCCGAGTAGCCTGACGGATAGAGCTAGCGTCCAGTCGGGACTAACGACGGTGACCTATACATGAAGACTACGATGCAGAAAGCGGTGGTAAATAACTGCAAGTGACTAATAGTATGCATTGCCAGTGAAAAAAAGGCTCGGCCGGTGTGTCTGGAGGCACAGCTAGGCAATCAAGGACGAAAGATGCTTGGATATCACCGAGCGATGTAACAGCGCCGCGAAGAGCGACATACACTGACAAACCGTATAAAGACAGGTGCTATAACTCATGAGCGCGACAATTACGTATCGGCGCTCCGAACGGAGGAGAGGGGTAAACCACCGCGCCCGTTCGACGCGCCAAGCGGGAAGTCAAGGGCGCAGCCTGGGTGTCAGCTAGAGGGCGACTGGAACGGGATGAGTCCGTTGGATAGTCTGGCTGTGCGTGTGCGTCTCATCACGACATACGTGCCCTACCGCATTGGCTCAGAAGCCATCTGACGAGAAGGGGTAAAACACTAGGCCGAGACAAGCGTTCGGCCTGGGAGTTGTTTTGCCCTACTCCAGAGCTTCTTATAAAAAATAATAGTATTTAAATCTTATATTCTATATAAGAATGCCCCACCTATTGCCTTGTGACAAGCCAATCTGCGACTTCGCACGCAGCGACACTTTCGAACCGAGAAGATTTAACGCATCTTGACTTCGAGATTCCAAGTAGTCGAATTTTTTCTTATACGCTTCGAAATGGCGCACCCGCGTCTTCCACGCAAAAACTCTTTACGTACTAACCAGGACGCCGTACCGGCGCATGCAGCCGTGCTTACATCGGTAGCGCCACCGCCGCCGCATTGCGGCGTTCTAACGACTTTCGCAGCGTCAGCCTGTGGCTATCACCCCTACTTTTACCTTACGGGGTGCGCATGCGTTCCCTGGAGAGTTACACAAAAAAGCACGGTGTAGTCGTGCGTACGGCAGGCGCTGTGCAGAGGATAATCCGGCGTAATGGATGGACGTGCCGAACTGTGGCTGGACCAGGTTACTGCTTTAACTTCTCCGCTTTCGGCGTGCAATAAATTTGTCCGATAGAGTATCTTCACGCAGGTGATGAGGGGCATCCGGCCACAGCATTTCCTGCGAAAACACTGGCGCCTCAACGACATCCTCGCACGGTAACATTTGCAGGTAGACGTCGAAACGATGCTCTTTGCCGTTGTTGTAGTTCACCCGGTAATGCATGCCCGGGTCAAGCACCTCGAGCGCAGGGCGATACATACCGTCGCGGTGACTTGGAGTGAAGGCTTGCTCGACGAGGCGCGATAGTTCCTGGCAGATGAGCTTGGTTGCGCAATGCGCGACAAACACCAAACGGTACTCGCCACCAGCGCGGTACAACACATAGGCTTCCCGGAGCGTGCGCATCAGGTGTACAAACTGGTCGCGGCCAGAACGCATCTCGCGCGGGTCCACGCCGGCCTTTCTGGCGCGTTCACGTTCTTTGGATTCCATTCGGTGCTGTGTCATGTCGCTCCATGCGTTGCGCCGTGACAGCTCGACCTCGTGCCACACGACGACCATTTGGTATTGGTCAAATGTCAGTGCGTCCGGCACATGGTGCCCCTTAAAACGTTCATCGACCAAAGTCGTCGAAACTGCGCCTGGCTCACGCTGGATGGCGAGCTCACCGAAGCTGTTGACGCCGTCGCGCTTCCTTGCTGCAATTACGATATTTGCGACCCACTCGCGGTGGTTCGCTTTAAGCATGTCACCGGTTAGCAAAGCACGCCCGCTCGTGGCTGCCGAAAATAATGCGCCGCGCTCGTTGATATGCACTGCACCTGCACGGGTCAGCACGTAGTAAACATGCTGAGTGCCAGGCTTGCGCCGCGATTCGATGAGCTTGCGCTCGATGCATGCTTTGAGTGTACGCTTTGCAGCGGCATGTGCAGCGACCGTACTCCGCCCCGAGAACAGTGCTTTGCCGATGGTCTGCGCGCGAAGGGTACCGAAGTCGGCTAGTAGCTCCAAGGTCGCAAGAATGTAGGCGTCTTGGGCGACCGTGGCGTCGCACTTGAGGGTGCGCACTTTGTCGGGCGTGACATATCGAGGGCGAACTTTTGCCCCTGCGTTTTGTTGTTGTTTTTGTGTCATCCGAAATGCTCGTGGGTGGTTTTATACGTATAGCAACCCACTCCGGACCCCACTTTGCATTTGCAGAAAAAACTGGGGTGGGTTCTTACATTGAATCAGGGGCCACCACCCTCTCGCTGCGCTCGCCCGCTAGGGCGGAACGGGTAGTTGCGGGCTAGGGCCCGCTCCCCTACAGTGGGCCGACTCCGGCGCTGGCGCGCCTGCGGGGACCCCACTCCCCCCCCTGTTTTAACCGGTCGCTGCGCGCCCGTCCAAAACAGGGGCTCCGCCATCTACGCGCACGCGCATAGACGCTACGGTCTTCGCCCCTCCCCTTCCCCACCCGCCGCTGCGCAGCGGTCGTGGCCCCGCGGGTTGGGGCTCGACGGTGCCCGGGGTCCCCGCAGGCGCTTCTTCTAAACGGGAAAGAGGAGTCGGCGGGCTTTGCCCCCACCCGGCGGTTCGCTTCGAGTCAGGGCGGGCATTCGCCCGTCCCTTCCTCTGCGCTCTCCGTCGCGGGCGGCCCCCCCGCGCAAAACGCCGGCCTGGGGGCCGTCATTCGGCTCGGTCTCAGCGCACTACGAACGGCCCTGTTGGGCCGTTCTTCGCTTGTTCGACGCGTCGCCTCACTCGTTTTGTCGGCCATCGCCTACGGCGAGCGCCGCCCCCCTTCGGGGGCTTCTTTATGGGTCGGGCTGGACACCCGACCCGCATGAGTCACTTCGTCTAGCGTCGACGTTTCCGAGCGTTTTAAGGTACCGCGAACGTCGAGCGTTCCCCTATGGCAGCAACCCTTTTCTCTCGACCGAAGGCGCCGCATCGTACTGCTCCCGTCATTGTGATTGCGCACAGACGCATGCCCTGGTACTTCTCGCAGAAGTATCTACCCCTACAGCATGCGGTTCCGGGTAAGAGGCAAGCGCGCAGCACCGTAACTATGAGCGGCTTGCAGGACCATTCAACGACGTCGCGTGCTGCGCCATTCAAGTGGGCTGTTTGCGGTTGCTATAAGAAGTACCGCTTGCAGTAACAAACGGCGCTGTGAGAAGTACAACCGAAATCTACTGAATGGAGTTCTCGAATGTCCCTGCTAAAAGCCCCACGTAAAAAAACAATGCGCGAGTACTGTCTGAAGCCACCGGCCAAAGACAAGACGACCGCCTTTATTTGCTACCAGTACTATGACCGCACACAAAAAAAGACCCTCGCCCCCCGCTACGCGAGCTTCAACCTAGCGACCAACCCTGACGCCCCTAAAATCAACATTACCGAAAAGGGAGCGGCAGTGGGTTACACGGTATCCCCCGAACACCTCGCCGAGGTCAAGAAGTGGCTGAAGAAGAATGGGACCTACGGGCGCCCGAAGGTACCGTCTCGCGTACTCGCGAGGGTCCGTGCCGAGGTCGAAGAGAAGGTCCGTGCCGAGCTTGGAGCCCCGGCCCTTACTCGGGTGGCGACACCGGCAAAGGGCCCTGCAGTATATTCGGTCGGCGAAAAAATCCGTGCTCTATGCGCGGCAACCGATGACCTTCTCAAGCATGTCACAACGCACGCAGCTCCAAAAGAGAGTCTCACTGGCTTGGCCCCTGAGGATTTGTTCGCCCTGCGACTGCACTTAAATTTCGGCGAGCGGGCTCTTCGCTACGCGTTGCGTAGCGCGGGCGTGACTGCCACCGACTTCGCCCCGGTCGTGCTCGTTGCCGAAGCCGCAGAGGCCCTCCGCCGCTATTACATCACAGCAGCTGATGTCGAAGCCGCGCGTCAAGCGGAGGCCAAGTCTAAGGCTACAAAGGAAGAGAAGAAGCGCAAGGCCGAGGTAGAAAAGAATGACGCTCAACGCAAGCCCACAGTTCTCACTACGTCAGCCTTACCTTGAAGCTGACGAAGCGGTCAAACGGTTCAAGGTGGCAACTGAAGAGGTTCGGGTCACCAAGAAGCAGAACGCTGGGCTCTCGATTGCGTTGGGGGACTGGGGGCATCGAGGAGAGAGTTCGGCTACGATAGAACCAAGCTGACTAATAGAACCCTGCCATGGACGACAAAAAGAAACCCCGGTTGAAGCCGATTTCTCATGAACGGGCGGAGGAAATTGGGCTCGACTACTTGTACGAAGCGATGCGCCCAAGCATCGAAAAGGATAGGAGTTTGCTCCGGCTGTTACCGCCGGAATTCGTTGAGCGGGTTCTCGAGAACGAGACAACGGTCAGCGTTTCAAACCAGGGCCAAGTCACCATTCCGGCCGACATTCGTCGCAAGGATGAACCTTCGGCCTGGTGACGAGGTCAGATTTACCCTGCTGGGAGATAGCAAAGTACTGCTGGAGCCAGTGCCGCGCGAACGCAGCGCCAAGATGTCCGGCGACGCCAGCCAACAAAGCGAAGAGCCGTAGCTTCTTCGGACGGCTAGTGTGCACAGACAGCAGCCCCGGAACGGCTGCTGTTTTTTCGCTCAAACAGGTAACGCGAAGACTCACAAAGTCGATATTCCTCCTGACTTTTCACGTGAAAAGTTTAAGTGCGGGCAAACTAGACAGGCGCCGTTGGGAGAGTTAGCGTGGCAAACTAGGCCGCCCATCTGTGTACTAGCTCATACTTGACCTGACACAGCGTGTCTGACAGCGACCGGCAACATGTGCCCGAAGCTGACGCTTGATGTTTCGGGACTCAAAACAGCGGACTAATAACGCGGGGCTTTCGACGACTTCTTCTGCTCCTGAATGGCAGCGTCATATCGCTCAAGGTCGTTATACCAGACCCGCTGGTATGCAATATTGCGTTGTTTGAGGTAAGCGTCGATGTCTTCGGAGAGCTTGTTGGCGAGATTCAAGCCATTTATGCTATCCCATATCTCTGGGTCAATTAGGTCCGGGTAGATGTAATCCAGATGGAATATCTCCTTGCCATAAATATTTCGGAAAGGCTCTAACCACGGGTGTATAACTCTCTCTTCAACGTGGAGCATGTCGTGTACCTCCCAGACGTGTAGCATGTGATACGGCTCTGGAACCCCGGCGTCAAAGAGAGAGCGTTCCCTGTCGATGGGATTGCGCGAGTGTCCAATTTTCACTAAATACGGGCTGTCTTGCATCATTGCCATGTAGACAAATTGTCCGCTTCCGATATTCATAGCCCACCTGGTCCTTTTTACGTTGAGAGTACCAAAAACATAGACTTGCAATGAATGTCCGCTCTAGCCGGTACCCGTCTCGCAGCACTGGTACCGGTCTCGCAGCACTCTAACTCATCTGTCAGTGTGTGGCAGGTCAAGTCTGAACTAGTACAAATGAGTTTTCCTCAAGCCATCTTGCGTCCGTCACTGGCTTTGCCGCGGCGGCTCAGTCCCCCTCGATTTTTGGCTTTCTCGATAACAGTACGATACCTGTTGAACGACACGGCTAGTCCCCGGCTTGACGCGAGCGCCTCGGTCGCGTTGAGCTTTTCTTCGATACTATCAAGCTTCTCCTGAAAAACGGCTAGGTCTGCCATTGCCCGCTTCTCCTCCTTCTTTGGCAGGTTCAATTGCAGTCGGCCCGTACACTCTGCACGCAGTTCGTGGAACCCGTCGCGCTGCGGATAGAGATTTTCGAGTTCACGTATCACGTCTCCATCGGTCCGTTGCTTTCCCGTTATTGGAGAGTTTTTATATTCTTCTGCTCTCTTCTTGAACTCATGCAGTTGGAGCATAAATTCCCTGTCCTTGCATTTTGATGCATGGGCGTACCCCTCGCGCTCTGAATATGTCCTATAAACATTGTCCGCAAGAACTGCTTGCAGGTCACTCTCGGCAGCATGTTCAGCAAGCTTCGCCAGCATGGTTGTGATGACCCACGCGCGGCGACGGCTTTCAGTCGATGATTCCGTTTCAACATCGGGATATGCTGTTTTTGCGTATTTTTTAATCAGGGACAGCATTTCCGACATAGTTTCGATGGCTTGATTGTCAATCATGATTTTTTCCTTTTGTTTGGTATGGGCACGGAGAAACTTGGCTCGACGTGCCGGTATGAAATGCAAAACGCCCCTGCTGGGGCGTTTGTAGATAGTTTGCTCCGTATGGCATAAGCGAACAGTCGATAGCTGTGCTTCGGAGCGTCTAACTGGCGCTGAACTGCAGCCAGCTGCGTTGATTCTTTGGTATTGAAAACAAACCGAACCGGGGCCTGTGCCTGGCGGTCTGTTTCGTGTTCTGGGATTTGTCTAGCGCCGAGAATGGGCGCCGAAGCTTGGCGATTCAGCTTGTCGCGTTGCTTCTTTTGAATTGTTAAAGCACAAAAGTTAGTACCACCAGCCTGCGTTTTGAGGACTGGTTCGACGTTTGTGCTTTACAAGAAGCTGATGAGATGACCCAAGGATATCAGGCTCAAGCATGCCTGTAAATGCTTTTCAGAAATTTTTCTACTTTGCAATTTCATTGCTTTAAAATCAATAAAGCTTGGCGAGCCTCATGCCACCCAACCTGCTGAGCAAGCATAGGCAGCGACACGGCAACTTGGAATGACAGGACGTCTCCCTGCCGACGCAGCGCGCAAGAATTCTTTCTCAAGCCAGAACTATTTTTAAGCAAGTTTTCATTCTATGTGTATTTTTAGGAGAAATCTTGCTATAATTCGGCCATGCAGAGCTACGGTCTTGCACTTGCAAGTGCCGGTGGTCCCAAAAACTATTCACTTAAAGAGAAATTGCGATGGATGAATATTGGTCACCTTCTGAACTCGGCCGCCATCTTATGAAGGTGCGTGAACGCAGTGGCATAAAGCAGGCCGACCTGGCGAAGCGGGTCTCGCTTAGTCCAGCCGTTCTTTCCCGCATCGAAAGCGGCGACCGCCCAGTCGCGGTCGAAGAAGTTCAAGACATCCTTGCCCAACTGGCTACGCCAGAAGCAGAGGACCTCTCAAAGGCACTGCGCCGGAATTGGCAAGTACTTCCTCGACCACCGTTGGACCACGCAGACCAAGACCTGCTGTGGGAAGCCGAGCAAGTCGCTCGGGAACTGGTGGCACTCCGTGACCAGCCAGACACTCCACACGCCTTCGAGCGCCGCCTTTCTGAGTACGTTGATGAACTGGGACGGGGTGCCGCGATGCTTCTTAAACGCGAGCATCAGATTGCCTTTATTGGCAGCATTGGAGTGGGAAAATCTACAGCTATCTGCAAGATGACGGGGCTGGAGGTGCCCAAGGACGACGGAACGCTGACGCCAGTTCTCGAGGTCGGCGGTGGAGGCATCACCGTATGTGAGGTACATCTACGCACCGGCCCAGAGTTCGGCCTCATTGTCGAGCCGAAGAGCGACGACGAGTTGCGATTAGATGTCCTAGACCTCGCGGACAGCATCCTAAAGGCGACACCGTCCCCCGAGAACGACGGGCCTAGCAGCCAGGAGGCGCAAGGCGTATCGAAGGAAGTTGCGCGAGCTCTGCGCAACATGTCCGGCTTGGCCATTCAACGGACGAAGGGCGCCGATGGCAAGCGCATTACCTTTGACCCGGCAAAGCAGTTAGCAGCAGAGTTCCCCACCCAACGTGAATTCGTTGTGGAAGTGCTGAGTAGGATGGACCTCCACCGCCGCGACAAACGAGACATCTGGTACGACAGCTCATCAGGGAAATCCCCCAAGGCATGGTTACGGGACATGTTCTCAGCTATCAACAACGGGAAGAGTTCTGACTTCACGTTACCCCGCCGTATCGAGGTCGTCATTCCAGACAAGCTTCTTCAGGTGGCCGACCTCACGGTACGGTTCATCGATACCAAGGGCATCGACCGGAACGCAGCGCGCGAAGACATCGAAACTCACTTTGACGATACCCACACGCTTGCCGTCCTTTGTTCACCTTTCAACAACGCGCCAGCTGCCGAGGCACGGTTGCTGCTCGAGCGGGCCAAGGATGCTGGCGTTCGAGCTCTGGACGTTAACACGGCACTTCTAGTGCTGCCTCGACCAAGTGAAGCGCTAGCGATGAAGGACGATGCTACGAGCATTCCTGTGGATAGCGTCCAGGAGGGCTACGAGCTGAAGGGCGAACAAATTGCACTGGCTTTGGACCCGCTTGGATTGCAGGACCTGGGAGTAGCGTTTTACAACGCGAATGAAGACCCGGCGACCGACGCTCAACAGTTCCTGCTCGAGCGTCTCAACCGCGCCCGAGCTTCGTTCCGAACTCGCCTCAGTGAAGCCACAACAGGAGCTCGCGCCCTCCTCCAAAACCACGGCGAAGAAAGGGTACTCGCCGTCTTGCGAGATGCAAGCGAGACATTGCGCACTTGGGCCTCGATGAACGCGGCCGTTCCCGCAGTGCAGGCACACGTTCAAGAAAGCCTGGTTGCTCAAATTCAGGTGGCGTATGCAAGTACCGTTCGAGCCGCGGTTCGCCGCGAAGGCGAGTGGCCACAACTGAGCTACTCGCACCATATCGGTTATGGTGCGCGACGTCTGGCCGTGATGGCTCTCGAAAAAGCGGTGAATGACTTCGCCGGCCACTGCAAAATTTTGGCATCAACGCCCCGCTACGCGGAGGCTACTGACCTGCTGACACAGGCGGTGAGGGTGCTCACCACGTCATACGAGGAACTCCTCCGCAAAGTTCAGCTTATGGGACAGACGGTATTCAAGGATGCACTCAAGGCCGACACTTCGTTCTGGCAAATCTGCGTGGAAGAATGGGGGCAAGGTTCCGGTTACAAGAGCCGTGTTGCTGCGCATAACAAGGACTGGTTCGACAACGAGGCTCGGAGGAAGCTCGAAGACGAGCTAAAGGCCCTCGTTGCGAGGGAGTGGACCCGCGCCCTCGCCAACGTGACGGAGCTGCTTGAACCGAACGCGTAACGGCAGCGGTAGTAGATTGCGCAGTTTTCACAGGTACGTAGTAGCCCGGGTCTGTCACTCAATGTTACCCGGGCCACCAAAAAACATTAAACAGTCAGTCGGGCTACCGCGCGGCGAGCTGGCGCTCGGTCATGTGCTAGCTCGGCCAGAGGTAGTCACGACAACGCCGCTGAACTCGCCATAGTACGCCAGCGCGTCGCCCAAAAGTTCTACCCGACAGGCATCGCTAATCAGCAGAAGTCCGCGGTCGTACAAGTTGTGCAGGTCCCGTCGGAGCAGAATACCGTCGGCGGCGCTATTATGACCTTGACGCCAGTTGCGGCCCAGTAAGTGCGCAGCTTCCAGGGCCTCGGGAACAGCACATCCGCTAATGGCACAGCGTCCATCATAAGCTCGGAACACTGCGTCTCGAAAGGGCCCCTGGTCCGGACGTATCTGCACTTGTGCAAAGCGTGCCGCGCGCTGGTCAAGGTCTCCGGTGGGCCCAGAAGGGTCCGCGCCTGACGCGGCCGGTGCAGGCATCGGTGAAGGCAGTGCACTGTCGCCGCTTGAAGCCCAGCGGGCGTAGCAGCGCTCGCGCTCCAATTCATCGTCATCAATGTGAAACTCGTCGAAGAACCCCTGGGAGCAACGGTGCGTATCCTTATCGACAATGAGCGCTGTGATGATGGGCTCACCAGCATCCTTGCAGTCGCGACCAAGGCGACTCATTGCGTTTCGCAGAGGGTAAAACGTCAGCGCAAAGCGGTTCATGACGTCCGAGTAGGTCACAGTCCCTCCTGCAACGCACACGTCAATTAGCCAGGTGCGAATCGCAGGAATCTTCTCCTTGTAAGAATCGGTGGACAGCCCTGACCGCTGTGCATCGCCCACAGGGAACACACCTTCGCCGGACGAGGTCCGGTGAGACTGCGCGTGCTGTGCTAGGGCTTGGATGGGCACCAAATCACCGACGATACCGATGATGTCCCCGTTCCGCGTTCGTTCAAGTCGGGAGAGCGCAAACACGGCATCGTCTCGGTATGCACCGATTTCGCGCGGGCGGGCATGTTTGTCCTTTGCCGTCGCAATGACGGTATACCCGACGATGCCACCATTCCATAACGCCTTGAGCTGTACGATGCGCTCGTCTAGGCCGTACGAGTCACGTTCGTCGGCATCGGCCATATCCAGAACCCTTAACGTCCGCTCCCTGAATAACAGTTCGTCGTCCCACGTGCGCAGCAATATAGCATCCCCACTTCGCGCCCCCCCAGGAACAACGAATGTTCCGAAAGGGAAACCCTAAATCCGAGAAAAACTGGCTGATTACCTTCTTCATCGCATCCTTCCTTTTTTGATTTTCATCGCCTTGAAAAGGGCAACCCAAGTGAACTGCTGACGCCAGCGTCACCTCGCGAGTGGTCAAGGTGCAGTGGCTCCTTGCAGTGCCTCCACTACGAACTGGACCTAACACTTAACGTGTGGCACTATATTCAACAGCAGCCGCTTCGCCGGCTCGCCCGCCTACAAGGCGAAGCCGTTCGCGGCAGCGAGTTCAAAATGAGTCTTGGTTCGACCTTTCCAGGTCACCGCGACTCGATGTGTGGGCGCATCGATTCAAAGTGACCGCTGGAACTGTCAACCATGTCTATTCGTACACCTGCTCAAATCGAACAACTAAAGCGCGCAGCCAAGAAGCTGACCCGCACTTCGTCTCTCACGCATGCCGAAGCTTTGGACCGTCTCGCAGTTGAGAACGGCTTCAAGAATTGGTCGCTGCTAACAAAGCACAGCAACCGCTCAACTTCGGCGCACTCTGTACCCTCAGTGCCCGCTCTTTCCGTGGCGGCCGCAAAGCTGTCGAGGTCCAGGCGCTACTACCTTCATGGTGACCAGTGCGAGGACGACGCCGAGAAGTTCTACTGCGCCCAATGCGACCTCTTTACGGAAGCGAATCACTTCTTCTCGCAGCATCCTGTGGAGGAAACTCTTGAGCGCTGCCTCAATTCACTGGACCGCTGGGAACGACGCCCCCGCTCCGAGACAGCTACCCAGCGCCCCATTGGTGCGCGCAACATGCTCGAGCAACAAGCGCGCGCCAGTGCTGCTGACCAAGAAGCCGCAAGGGCGCCCTTTCATCGTTGGCTAGAACGGCAGAAGGCCCGGGACACTATTGTCGGTGATATCGCCAAAGACGTGATGAGCGACAAAAATTTTCCAGTCGCAGCCACGACTTACGCCGAAATGTTGAGCTACATGGAGAACGTATCTGCCTCCGATGCAGCCATCATTGCCCTAAAAGAGGCCTGGAAAAGGTTTAACGCTTCGGTCAAGCGTGCAGGGAACCACGCTATAAGGGAAGCCTAACCGTCAATGGCTGGGCTGGAGTGGTGAATGGGGTACCACGTGTTGAACCGTTCAACAGATACCAATTTTAGGTAAACTAATACCATTTTTTGGTATTTGTTGAACGGTTCAACACAGTCGATGAGCACTCTGAAATTCTTGCTAACCGAACGCCAGCAGCGCATCCTTGCCGCGGTCCTGCTGCGTCCCGAGAGAGACTTCTCCTTAGCGGAGCTGATAGACGCCGCCGGGGCTGGCGGACATGGTAGTACACAGAACTACGTGAAACTGCTGGTCGAGGCAGGCGTCATTGAGTCGTTTGAAGTCCGGCGCCGGCCACGCTATCGTGCGAATCCGAAACACCCTATCTACGCTGAGCTAACAAACATCTGTCGCAAGACTTTTGGGATTCGCGACGTGATAGCCGAAGCACTGCAAGATGTTGTTGAACCGTTCAACAAGACCACAGCGTTTATTTTCGGTTCAGTCGCTCGAGGCGAAGAGCGTCCGGACAGCGATATTGACGTCATGATTATCGGCGACGTCTGTGTAATGAAAATGCACGCCATGGCCGACGACCTAAAACAGCGTCTCGGCAGGTACGTCCACGTCAACGTTTACGACCCGGTCGAGTGGGCGCAGTTGGTCGCAAAAGACCCCATCGTTGCAGCTATCGCGACCGGTCCCCGGATTGACCTAATGTAGTGTTGCACGGTGCAACAGCTTGCCCGACCACGATTTCAAGGACCCTCCTTCTTAAGGCCGACATCTGCGAGTGTCAATCGGCCCCTCGAGCCTATGCGCTCAAGTAGGAGTTCAGCCAGCGGCTCGGCAATCAAGGACGTACCACATGGCGCACATTATATTACAAATTGTTACCAAATAATTCCCTAAAAAACTCCTTTTCTGGGGTTATCTGTAGTTGTGGTTGCTATAGGTAGTGTGCAGCACGGTGCTGCATGTTCGGCTAATAAGGAAACATCCCTATGAAATCAAACCACAATAATCTGGCGCCCGCTCGCGTTACCACTGACGAATTCAAATTCTTTTGCGACGCCCAAAACCTCCATTGGCTCATCACTTGGAAATGGCAGGGTCGTAACCGAGCAGGGGTATTGAAGGTCTATGACCGCGACGACAATTTGAAAGCCCGTGTCCTGTACGGTCGTAGTACGCAAATGTGGGGCCCCGCTGACCAAGGTCTCGACCGCGTGCGCACCGGTAGCCCCAAGCACTTCGCCGTGCTTGAAGCCCAAAAAATGCTGGAGTTGCCAAACAAGCCGCTTTCCAACATCAAGACCAACAAATCAGACTGTTGAGCCACCTACCTCGGCCCTGCCGGGGTTTATTATTGTGGACATGTCGACATCCACCGCTTTGAGTCAATACAAAATCGTCAGCGCCTTGGCGGCGACCGCCGCTGAAGTGTTCGGCTCGACCTCTGGCGAAGCCATCATCGCAGAGCAGGACCGCCTGGAATCGCTGCAAGCCGCGCTGGCCGCAATATTCGCGGATGCGGTACATCTGCACGGACTAGATGATGCCCGTGTCATGCGATACGCCGGGCGTGAGGTATGGATTCCACCTCACGGCGTTCGAAGACGAGCGGGAACTCTATGTCGCCGGGTACGACGTTAACCTCCGGCTTCGGTTTGTACAGCGAGAGTGCGACCTCGAGGTTTTGTGGGAAGCAAAATGAGAAAGCCCCTCCATTGAGGCTAATGCCGTTCAGTTAAGACTGAACGACATTAGACGTGACACAGGCATACGGCAAATTGCCCGCCTTGATGCAGCGCCTGTGCCAATACCTAGTCATTCTCCTGAACGAAGAACGGCGCGGTCGAAAAACAACCGGGCCGTGAAGGCCTCACTCCAGCGTTTTACCGGGTCCTGAATAAAGACCTTGACTGAACGGCACTACCCCGTAAGGCGCTTCGTTACCAGGTCGCTGGCTTGGCAATCGGGTTGCCGTTGACGTCAATTACGGGGTCTGGGAACTGTGAGCCATTGAGATGCGATTGACGGATGTGCCGCTGAAACGTGGCTACGTTCTTCAGCTTCTCCGATGCGCCCCTATTCGTAGACGGCGTCAGAAGGTAGACCGGAAGCTTACGCTCTTGAGCCACCATGCGAATAGGTTCCTCAAGGTCGGTGTCGTTTGAGATGACGATAGCGGCATCAAATCGTCCAGCCCAGGCGTCATTGAGCAAATGAACCGCCAGGTTCACATCCGAGCCCTTTTCTTCCATGGTAAAGACCTTCGCCTTCATCGCGTCGGGCAGTGCTGCGGCTTTCTTGTTGTCTTTCGTGCCGTAGTGTCCTAGCGTCAGGGTCTCTGCGTGACTCTTAGGCAAAGCCGCGTTGAGTCCTATCGATGCATCCCCCGAAGTGAGCGTTGCTGCAGCGCCCGCCATGTCCGTGATTAAGCGGTCTGCTGCGGGCAGAAGCATCACCGGGCACCACTTGGACTTCGCAAGGAAGGTCCCGTAATGGATTTGCACTTCTGGGATGGACTCAAGAGCTTTGAAGTAGAGCTGCTGCCTAGCAGGGGCACCTGGGTCACTAAGGCTAGAGACTCGTGCGGTGAAGTAGCGTACTTTTTCGACCGACGCCGCAGGAACGACTTGCTCAGCGAGAGTTTTTAAATCGAGCCACTTGGCGCCGGAGTTTTTGATTGCGTAGTACAGATTGAAGCCATCAACATACACGTACGTTCTCATTTTTTCCTTGGCCAGAAAGGCAAAAGCCACCTTGCGGTGGCTTCTGAGCTAACAGCACGCTGCTAGCGGATAAGTGAAGGGATTATAGACCGCATTAGAAATCAGCGCAAGTGTTAGTTGTAGTGAATACAACAACTGGCAACCTGGCTACAATTGCAGAACGCAAACAGTTTAAGGAGCAATCATCTGTACTAGCTGGCAAATGAGGAAAATTTAGCATCGAAATTTTCTGGATAGACGAAAAGCAACGTTTGCGAAGCTCAAAAGCGGTATGGCCCTACGACAACATGCATAAAAAAGGCACTGCTGAGTTATGCTGCCGAGATGCATGCGCATCGCACCACTGCTAGCTCTACAACATGGATTCGACAAATTTTCAGCGTCTGAGGGCCCGCTGGCCCCATCTATACCAACACGCAGCATTCGCAGAGCGCTACGCACATGCTGACCCTCACACAGCCGCGGTTAAGCTACGTTGTTTTGCAGAGGCCCTTGTAGGCGTTCTTTACCGGGACCTGAGGCTGCCTAGCGAGTCGTCCGACGGCTTCTTTCAGAAGCTCAAAGCCCCGTGTTTTCAGAACGCCGTTGGGGAAGCCATTGTGCAAAAGCTCCATGCATTGCGCATGCTCGGCAACAAAGCCGCTCACGGGTGTTCGATGGACGCCGAGACGTCCCTGGCTCTACTTGAGGAGGCATACCTCCTAGGGCAATGGCTATGCAAGACCTACAACGGGGATTCTCCTGAACCCTATCCCACCTATGTGCCGCCAGCCAAACCTTCCGGCCTTCCCACAGACCCGGCCGGGATAGCTGCGGTGCTCGCCGAGCAGTTGGCGGCGGCAAAAGATGAGTTGAGTCGCCTGGAGGCTTCTGAGAAGGCCGCTCAAACGCACGTAGCGGAACTTGGGCAAGCTCTCGACGAGGCTAGACTCTGGAACTTCAAGAACGCTTCCGAGAACGTTGCGAAAATAATCGACTTCAAGTCCGAAAACACACGCAAGTTGGTAAGCATCCACGACGCCTTCGTTGGATACTCCTTAACGGATGGTCAGACGGAACTCGTCAATAGCCTTGAACGGTTCCTCAACGGCAGAACGGACAACGTGTTCCTCTTGAAAGGTTACGCCGGTACAGGAAAAACCTTTATCACAAAAGGTCTGACCGAATATTTCCAAGCCATCGGCCGTAACTACGTCTTGGCTGCGCCAACGGGCAAGGCTTCGAAAGTAATTGCAAGCAAGACAAAGTCGCCTGCTTACACCATCCACAAGACCATTTACTCGTTCGACGAAATCGCTGAGTATCGAGATGATGACACCGACGGAACCGAGACCTTCAAGTTCTACGCCAAGCTAGCGGTGAACGGCCTTTCGGCCGACACGGTCTACATCGTGGACGAGGCCTCTATGATTTCCGACGTCTATCAGGAGGCAGAGTTTTTTCGCTTCGGGACAGGATACCTCCTTGCCGACTTCCTGAAGTTCGTGAACCTGGACCACAACGACCATAGCAAGAAGGTTATTTTTATTGGTGACGACGCCCAGCTGCCGCCTGTTGGCATGAATTTCTCGCCCGCCCTAGACCCAGGCTACCTGTTCCAAAAGCACAACGCCCGCTCTACGGCGTTCGAACTTTCCGAGGTTGTGCGTCAGAAATCAGAAAGCGGCGTCATCGCCAACGCAATTCCGCTCCGCACAGCATTGCGGGACAAGGTGTTCAACCGACTCACAATGGACTTCGGTCACTCCGACGTTCGAAAGGTCGAACATGCGGACCTGATTGACCGTTACCTTGAATCCTGCGGGAGTAAAATCAATGGGGAATCGATAATTATCGCCCATTCGAACTCTGACGTTGGAGATTACAACCGCCGAATCCGCGAGCACTTTTTTCCCGGTTGCCAGACAGTTGAGCCGGGAGACAAGGTGATGGCTGTCAGCAACAGCGATGCATACGGGATGTTCATATCCAATGGCGACTTCGGCCTGATACGGCAGGTGCTCTCTGACTCCGAACAACGCACCGTTATTCTGAAAAGGAAAGCCTGCGACACGGGAGAGCTTGAGGAAATACCGGTCTCCCTGCTCTTCAAGGACGTCGTTGTCGGCTTCAAGGACCTCGAAGGCACCGCGCATTTTTTCAAAGCCAAAATCATCGAGGACCTGCTGTACTCGAAAGAACCTTCCCTCTCCTCCGACCAAAACAAGGCCCTTTACCTCGATTTCCTCATCCGGAACAAGCATCTAAAAAAGCAGAGCACGGAGTTCAAGCACGCTCTGAAAACCGACCCCTATTTCAACGCGCTGAGACTCAAATTCGGCTACGCAATCACCTGCCACAAAGCTCAGGGCAGTGAGTGGAACAGTGTGTTCGTTAAGTGCAAGAGCCACCAGAGCCAGTTGACGGCTGAATACTTCCGCTGGCTCTACACTGCCATAACCCGCACTGGCAAGAACCTGTATTTGCTCGACCCGCCCAACATCCAGCCATGGAGCAAAATCGGGCTGGTCTCGGACCCTAGGCTGGACATTTTCGAAGCAGGGAAGCTTGAGGGAGCTCGTCCCACAATACCCGTTCAGCGACCGACTGCTCCTACTTCCACGTTAGATGATTTCGACACCTTTGGCATCCCCGAGAACGCAAAGGTCCTTCTGTCATTGCTTGCGGAGGTGCGCAAGCTAATTGACGGAACGGATATCGCCATCGAAGAGGTACTTCACAACCAGTGGCAGGAGTCCTACCACTTTAAACGCGGAGCGGAATTTGCTCGCGTGGACATCTCATACACAAGCAAGAACAAGGTTTCGACCATTGCCTCCCGCAGCCTCGAAGGCTTGGGCTCTGAGTTGGCGGACGTACTCTCCGTACTCAAAGGACGACCGCTTCTCGCAGGCGGAGGCTCGACGGTCGCAGCGGCATCATTCCCCAAGCAGTTCTTGAACGACTTCCATGAAAAGGTTCTTGGGCTATGCAGTGCACACGGTATCACGGTCCAGAACATTGTAGAGCAGCAATGGTCACAGCGCTACACCTTCGCTAAAGATAGCGCGGTCGCGGTCTATGACGTTTGGTACAACGGCAAAGACCAGTTTACCAAGTGTCAGCCAGTGGTGACCGCGTGCTCCCCAGGCGCCTTTGTCAGCGCGGTCGGTCAACTGCTCACGGAGGGTATGCAGGGGTGATTACGAGCAAGGAAGTATTCGCCAAACGGAAGGAAGGGGCCGTCGATGAGGCCTACCGTATGGCTTTAGAACTGATGGGCTCTCCGAACGCGAACGACTGGGACAGGAAGGCGTTTTGTTGGTGTCTGATAGACATCATCAAGCGGGACATTGGAAATGGGCACGATGCGAACTTGGCCCATTACCAGCTGCAGTTGGAAAACGTCGAGCTGGTCCCTTCGGACGAGGTACTCGCCAAGGGAATTCGTAACGCTCTTTCACTGTGTAACCCCGGCGGCCAGGAAATCAGCAAGGCAAAAGCGCTGAGCAAGGAAGGCCGACATGCGGAAGCCGCTGCCGCATACAGAAAAGCCTTCGGCGTTGGGCCTGGGAACAAGGAAGCTCAGACCGGATTTGGCTGGGAGTTGTTCAAGTACTCCAAACAGCTGGTAGCAGCCGAAAACGTTAACCTCGGAGCCATCAAGCGCAACCTAAACGACTATCTCAAGCTGGACGTCGAGAAGCCCTCCCTCCTGCACTCGTGCGTTCTTCAGCTTGCCGCCAAGTTGGCCGGCCAGGACAAGTTCAACATGCTTGTTTTCTCCCGTCTTTGGAATCTGGACAATTTACGACCGGAGGACTTCGAGCGCTACCGTGGCGAGGACGGCAAAGAGTACCCATCGCTAGCTGAAAAGGTCATCCAACAGGCCGGTAAAGAAGCAGCTGCTTCCGACAACGTACACGAGCAAAAGCACGTTCTGCCCCGTCTCGATGCGGCAATTGAGCGGTTCCCGGACAACATCTGGCTTAAGCTTGATAAGGCTAAGGTGCTCCTCGCCTTAGGATTGCACGACGAGGCCCTCGCCTTCGGACTCGCTGTCGCAAAGGCCAAATCGAATGACTATTGGGCTTGGGGCTTACTAGGTGACATCGTTTCCCGAACAGACGAGGACGCTGCATTGGCATGCTACTGCAAGGCACTTTCCTGTCCGGCTGAGGACAAGTTTACGGGCAAAATCAGGCTCAAAATGGCGCGGCGTATGCTGGAAAGCAATGACCTCTCCGCTGCCAAACTCGAAGTGGAAGTCGTCGTGCGTTCGAAGGAGAGCGAGGGATACAAAATTCCGGAAGAAGCTACACAAATCACCTCGATGCCTTGGTTCGCCGAAACCGTGGCAGCTTCCTCTAATCGTGGCTTCTATATGTCAAAGCTTCCTGCCGCAGAGGCCTTGTTGTTCGGGGCTCTACCTTGGATTGATGCGTGTGTCGGCGAAAAGTACGCCACTCCAGGGAAAGAAGACAAGCCTAGACGTAGGATATTCATTAAATCATCCTCTATCCCGATAGAAGCCAGCATTCCCGAATCAAAGCTCGGCCGGAGGAAAATGGCGCCAGGCGACACGATAAAGGTCAAGGGTGAGTTCGACGAGAATCAGCGCTTCAAGGTTTTCGTTCTCGAATCTAGGGAAGCTGCGTTGGACTGGGACGTGTTCCCCGAGTCAATCGGCGTTGTCGACCATATCAACCGCGAAAGGGGCGTCCTCCATTTTATTGTCGACCGCAAGATTGACGGAGTCGTCTCCCTCTCCGAACTAGGAGAAACGTTCGCTGAAGGGGACTCGATTGCTCTAACGCTTTCCAGTTACACGTCCAAACATGGCCTCGCATACCGAGTCCACCGAGCTACGATGTCGAGCAAACAACCCAGTTCGGCCATCAGAAGGCAGTTCAACGAGGAAGTTCGCGTTTCCAACGGCATGGGGTTCACTGAAAGCGACGTATTTGTTGCTCCCCCCATGGTTTCCAGACATCAACTGGAGGATGGAGACCGCGTATCTGGAACGGCAGTTTTGAGCTTCAACAAGAAGCGAGGCACTTGGGGATGGAAAGCAATATCCATCGAACAAGTGTGCGTGAGCAGCCCTACAACTTCAGGAGCAGCGGTGCTGCCATAATCATAGCCAACTGACCAACGCTACAAAGCAAACAGCCCAAGGTGTCGCCTGGGCTGTTACCTTCAAATCAGGACCACCTTCCGTGGCCGGCCGGGTCGTGCAGGACCCGCAGTTTTGTTGGCGACAATGGGTTTCGGCTTCGGTTGCAGGTGCTGAATTACTGCCGACTCGTCCCATAAGAGCTTTCGGCCGAGCTGCAGCGGTGGCGGCAGCAGGCCTTGGCTCATATACGTCGTTATCGTACGTACCGACACGCGCAGCAGACCTGCGACTTCGTCCTTGGTCAGGTATCTCAAAACAGGCTCCAGGGGTTGTTCTGAACCCGTGTAGCCCCACCCTTTATATTTTCTTCCTCATGTTGCCGACATCATTTTGTCCATAGCCGGATGCTGTGCCATTCGGTTACCGACGAGTTCCGCGTTCTCGTTTACGTAGTGTTTCTGGAGTGTGAGGATATCCTGATGGCCAGAAAATACGGCGATATCCTCTAAGGAGGCTCCCAGCCGGTCGCGCATTCGAGAGATACCTTCACGGCGCAGGTCGTGTAAGCGCAGCTTAGACAGTCCTGCTTTATCGGCGGCACGACGGAACGCTTGTGAGATTCCGCTTGGTGTAATCGGGAACAGCTTCCCTTCCGACTTCACACCGTACCGTTTCAGTACGTCCACGGCAGGCGGCAGCAAGGGAATTTCCCGGGCCACGACTTTTGTCTTGCGCTCGTGACCAGGCGCTTTCAATGTGACCACGTTACGCGTCAGGTCAATGTCTGACCATTCGAGAGAGCACATTTCCCCCCGCCGTAGCGTCGTCATAATCGCTAGGCCGATGTAGGCGCGCTGGGCCGGGTTGTCGACATGCCCGAGAAGCGCAGCCAAGCCTGTTTCGTTGACGCGCACAGTCCTCGGCTTGGACTGGTCAGGCAAATCGAACCGCATGATAGGCTGAGAAGCCAGCCACATCGCATGTGCCTCGAATAGGTCATGCGTGTGCAGGTAAGAAGTTAGGGCACGACGCATCAGAACAAGCTCATGCCGCATTGTCTGCGACGACGGCTTGACCAGTGGTAGCGGCTTCACTTTTTCTGCTTCGCCCGCTTTCTTCAGCGCATACCGTTCGTGCTTTGTGAGCTTCGGGTCAGAAGACCGGCCCGAGCCGAGCAATCCGTCTGTGCGGTCTGCCAACCACTTCGTCAGCACCGGTTTCTTCAGTTCACGAATCGTGAGGTGCCCGAACCACTCATCAAGGCGCTTGAGCCGGGACCTATCGGCAGCCGCACCGGCGAGAGCCGGCAGCACGTTCACCCTGTAATTGTCCAGGATGTCCTGGATGAACACGTGGTCAGGCGTAGTACCAGGCTCGAGGACGGGGGCAGGAGGGGCGACAGGCGCCTTAGCAGCAGCCTTCTGTTCCAAAAGCGCAACACGCTCACGACGGGCCCACATCAGGCCTTGTTCGTACTCGTCCAGGTCGAACGTGAGTTGGGATTTCTTGAGAGGATAGACCTCGACAGAGAACCGAACGGAGCCGCTGCGCAGCTCACATTGGATGTTTTTCTCGACTTTTCCGGTTTTGACTTTCATGGTAGCTCCAGGGGTTAGGAGCTACAGTTTTGCGATACGAGTTTATATTTCTCCCCAAACTCTCGGGGTATTCTCCCCAAACCCTTTTGACAATCAATATAAACTCTTGATTTAAAAGTGAAATTTGGTGCGGCTGGCTGGAATCGAACCAGCGACCCTTGGCTTCGGAGGCCAATACTCTATCCACTGAGCTACAGCCGCGCTGGAGGAAGCGATGCGAAGGATACAGTCTTTCCCGGGCGTCGTCTATGGCAACCGTCCGCTCCAGCGGGAAATTGCGTTTCCACCAAGTGTCTTTGGGTCTATAATCGCCCGGCGGCATTGCATATAAATAAGTATTCCACGTATTCCGCAGGGCAGAAGCAGGTTTTTTTAATTTGTATTAAGGAAATCATGAGCGACGCGCACAACGAACACCAATCCTTTATCCGGACTCCCAAGCAACTGATCATCGCAGTGGCTGGTTTTTTCCTGGTCATCGTCATCGGCATCATCCTGCTGGTGATCTTTGCCACCAACAAGCCCCTGGGTGGCGCCGGGTCCGAAAGCCAGAGTGCGCAAGCCGTCGCGACGCGCGTACGCCCGGTGGCCGAGGAAGGGTTTGCGTTCAAGGACGTGAACGCGCCCAAGATGCTGCAATCGGGCCAGGCCGTGTATAGCGCCACCTGCGTCGCCTGCCATGGCTCGGGCGCAGCAGGTGCGCCGAAGGCTGGTGACGCAAGTGCCTGGAGCGCCCGCATCGCCCAGGGCTACGACACCCTCGTCCAACACGCCGTGCAAGGCATCCGCGCCATGCCGGCCAAGGGCGGCAATCCCGATCTCGACGACATCGAAGTCGCCCGCGCCGTGGTCTATATGACCAACCAGTCGGGCGCCAAGTTCAAGGAGCCGGAAGCCCCGGCGGCAGGCGCCCAGGCGCCGGCCCAGGCCGCAGCCGCACCCGCCCCGGCCCTGCCGGCAGCGACGCCGGGCACGCCACCCACCGCGGGCGCGATCGCGACGCCGGCCGTGGCCGGCAACAGCGAAGCGGGCAAAACCCTGTTCAATACGGCCTGCACGGCCTGCCACACCGCCGGCATCGCCGGCGCGCCCAAGTTCGGCGACAAGGCCGCATGGGCGCCGCGCATCGCGCAAGGCACGAATACGCTGTACGAGCACGCCATCAAGGGCTTCCAGGGCAAGGCCGGTGTGATGCCGCCGAAAGGCGGTTCCACGGCGCCCGATGCCGACGTGAAAGCCGCGGTGGACTATATGGTCGCGGCCGCGAAATAAGCCGGAAAAACCGTCCTGCGGGACGGTTTTTTCATGAATGAGATAAGGAATGAACGTGTCACCGTCGTACACCCCCGTCATCCGCCTGTCCCTCGCTGCGGCACTGCTGACCACGGCCGGCGCTGCGGGCGCCGCCACGCTGTCGGTCGGTCCGGGCAAGACCTATGTCGCGCCGTGCGCGGCCATCGCCGCCGCCAGGGATGGCGACACCATCGAGATCGTCGGCGACTGGACGTACAGCGGCGACACCTGTGCGATCGCCCGCAGCAACCTGACCATCCGCGGCGTGCAGGGCCGGCCGGTCATCGACGCGGCCGGACGCCAGTTCGGCAACAAGGGCACCTGGGTCGTCACCGGCAGCAACATCACGGTCGAGAACGTGGAGATGCTGGGCTCGAAAGTCATGGACGGCAACGGCGCGGCGCTGCGGCTGGAAGGCACGAATTTCACGCTGCGCCAGGCTTTTATCCACGACAACGAAAACGGCATCCTGATGGGTGCGAACCGCAACAGCAACGTCGTGATCGAGCACAGCGAATTCGGCCACAACGGTCACGGCGACGGCCAGACGCACAACCTGTACATCGGCAACGCGAAGAGCCTGACCTTCCGCTACAACTATTCGCACGACGCCAACATCGGCCACAACCTCAAGTCGCGCGCGATGTTCAACATGATCGCGTACAACCGCTTCTCGAGCACGCCCCCGGGCCGGCCGGGCAGCACGGCGAGCGGCAAGCCGTCGTACGAAATCGACCTGCCGAACGCCGGCACGTCCTACATCATCGGCAACGTGATCGAGCAGCCGGCCATCAACGACAATCCGAACATCGTGGCGTATGGCGAAGAAGGAGCGACGAATCCCGGCCAGGATCTGTATGTCATCAATAACACCTTCCTGAACGACTTCAGCAGCGGCACGTTCCTGTTCATCAGCGGCAAGGTATCGACCCCTGCCCTAATCCAGAACAATGTCTTCGCCGGTCCCGGCACCGTGAGCACGCAGGGCAGCGCCGTGCAGAAAGACAACCGTCGCATGGACAAACCGGGCTTCATCGACCGTGCCGGCTTCACGCTGCGGCCCCTGGTCAACGAGGTCGTCCTGAAAGCGGGTCCGGCGGCGGATCCGTGGACGAGCGGCACCGGCCGCCGCTGACGCTTATACGCAACATTTCGCGGCCGTAAGCGTTTTTTCCGCTGACTTTTCTCAAAAAAGTGAAAACGGCCGCGTTGTGCCTAAACGCTAAGACCTCTTATAAATTTTTAACTATTGGTCTCTGGTTACCAAAACTCGTGCGTTTCATAGGGAGAATAAAAGTTGGGTTGAGGAAACACAAACACCAAAAGACCGAATAAAATGTTCAAGACGTCATCAAGATGGAATTTTTGGCATGCATAATGCTGAACGGCGCGGCGAACGTTTTGTTCCAGGTCTTTTTAATTGACCAACTGTTGTTACACGCCGTTACAAAGAGCGGAACAGAAACCTCGTATTCTGCATCTTGCCAGCGGGAATTACTTCCCGCACAGAAACTTTACGAGGAATCTCATGCACACTTTGCGTAACCATTCACTCCTGGCTGCCACCATTCTGATGGCCTTCGCAGGTGTGACCTCCGCTTCCGCAGCCACGCTGTCCGTCGGCCCCGGCAAGACCTATGCCAAACCCTGCGCCGCCATCGCGGTCGCCAAGGACGGCGACGTCATCGAAATCACCGGCAATACCACGTACAGCGGCGATGCCTGCAGCATCAACCGCCACAACCTGACCATCCGCGGCGTCAACGGCCGTCCGAAGATCGACGCCGCCGGCAAGAACGCGGCCGACAAGGGTATCTGGGTCGTCAACGGCAACAACCTGACGGTCGACAACGTCGAGATGTACGGCGCGAAGGTCATGGACGGCAACGGCGCCGCGTTCCGCCTGCAGGGCGCGGGTTTTACGCTGCGTAATTCGTTCATCCACGACAACGAGAACGGCATCCTGGCGAATGCCAACCTGAACAGCGACATCCTGATCGAATACACGGAATTCGGCCACAACGGCCGCGGCGACGGCCAGACGCACAACCTGTACATCGGCCACGTGAAGAGCCTCACGTTCCGCTACAGCTATTCGCACGACGCGAACGTCGGCCACAACCTGAAGTCGCGCGCGGATACCAACATGATCGCGTACAGCCGCTTCTCCAGCACGCCGCCGGGCGAAACGGGCAGCACCGCCACCGGCCAGCCGTCGTACGAGATCGACCTGCCGAACGCCGGTACCTCCTACATCATCGGTAACGTCATCGTCCAGCCGGCCGCCAACCAGAACCCGGCCATCGTGGCCTACGGCGAAGAAGGCGCGATCAACGCCGGCAGCGACCTGTACGTCATCAACAACACGATCCTGAACGAGTATGGCGACGGCACGTTCCTGTTCGTCAGCGGCAAGGTCCCGACCCCGGCGGTGATCCAGAACAATATCTTCGGCGGCATCGGTACCCTCAGCTCCCAGGCGAGCTCCATCGTGAAGAACAACTACCGTTCGGTCTCCCCGGGCTTCGTCGACCGTGCCAAATGGGACCTGCATCCGACCGCCAGCGCGCTGGTGATCAATGCCGGTACGGATCCGGGCAAGTCGGCCAAGGGCGTGTCGCTGACCCCGGTCGCACAATATAAAGCCACCGCGTCCGGTGAAGCACGTCCGGTGGCCGGCCAGCTGGACATCGGCGCCTATGAAGTGACGGGCGACGCTGCGAACACCACGGCCGTGACCTGGACTGCCTGCGGCAACGAAGGTTCGACCTGCTCGTTCAGCGGTACGCGTGAAGTCCGCTTCGGTGCCAACGGCATCTATACGTCGAAAGTGGTCACCGGCTCGACCGCGTGCACGAGCGCCGTGTTCGGCGATCCGATCCGCGGCGTCGCCAAGACCTGCAGCTATTCCAGCGCACTCTCGACCGTGACGGCGACCGCGGCCACGGGCCCGTCGTGGATTCCGTGCTCCGGCGAAGGCGGCACCTGCGTGTTCAGCGGCACCCGTGAAGTCCGCTTCGGCGCCGGTACCTCGTTCTCGACCAAGACGTTCACGGGTTCCATCTACTGCGCGAATTCCGTGTTCGGCGACCCGGCAAAAGGCCAGCTGAAGACCTGCAGCTACTCCAGCAACACGATCGCGACCTCGGGCACCTCGGGCACCACGACCCCGGCCCCGGCCCCGACCGCGCCGGCCACCAACGACACCGCCTGGACGGCGTGCGCGGCCGAAGGCGGTACCTGCTCGATCACGGGTACCCACCAGGTCCGCTACGGCGCCAACGGCTACTATGTGACCAAGACCGTGACGGGTCCGGTTGCCTGCACGAACGCCGTCTTCGGTGACCCGGCTTACAGGATCGCCAAGTCCTGCAGCTACAAGTAATTCGCAGGGCTTGTCCCCTTCCGAAAAACGCGGCCTCGTGCCGCGTTTTTTGTTTTTGTGGCGCTCGGATCCGCGCCCGTTTGTGGCGTCAAAGTCTCATTAATAGTCCGCAATTACTCCAGATACAACTTTTCCTTATAAAATAGTTTCCAGGACTGAACTTTTTCTGTACAGTCCACGGATGGGCTGGTCGCCAACACAAATTTTTTCGAAAAAAACTGCGGCGTGAACGCAACATCCTCTTGATTTCGAAAATTTTTTTTCATAGTCATTCCGACAACGGGTGACAGCTCGGCACTTGCCAGTCAGATATGCATATTGTCACTCTGGCTCTGTCGATAAATTTTCCACCGGAAATTACATTCCATAGGGAAAAACCGTAAAAAGTCGTTTCAGACTTCCTTTTTCTTGTAGTGGATGCTAGAAAAAGCGATCACAAAATGTTCTTTTGCTCTACTAAATAAGGCTAAAAGGAACAATAATTAGCCTCTTTTCAGGCTTGCCGTTTAGCTATTTTCGGTTACACTTCGTTACAAACCGTCGATCTCAAACCTCGTATTCTGCAACTTTCCAGCAGGCACAACTGCTGACAGGCAATCTGCTTACGAGGACATCGACATGCAACAAACCGCATCGCGCACCACCCAATTCTCCGCATCGCACCTTGCTGCTGCCGTCCTGATGGCGTTCGCAGGTGTGACCACTGCATCCGCAGCGACGCTGTCAGTTGGCCCGGGCAAGACCTACGCCAAGCCGTGCGCCGCGATCGCCGCCGCCAAGGATGGCGACGTCATCGAAATCACCGGCAACACCACGTATAGCGGCGACGTCTGCTACATCATGCGCCACAACCTGACCATCCGCGGCGTCAATGGCCGTCCGAAGATCGATGCGGCCGGCAAGAACGCCGGTGGCAAAGGCATCTGGGTCGTCGACGGCAACAACCTGACCGTGGACAACGTCGAAATGTACGGCGCTAAAGTGCCCGACGCGAACGGCGCCGCGTTCCGCCTCGAAGCGGCCGGTTTCACGCTGCGTAACTCGTTCCTCCACGATAACCAGAACGGTATCCTGGCGAACGCCAACGCGAACAGCGACGTCGTGATCGAGAACACCGAATTCGGCCACAACGGCGCAGGCGACGGCCAGTCGCACAACCTGTACATCGGCCACGTGAAGAGCCTGACGTTCCGCTACAACTTCTCGCACGACGCCAACGTCGGCCACAACCTGAAGTCGCGTGCGGACACCAACCTGATCGCGTACAACCGCTTCTCGAGCCTGAACCCGGGCGAGACGGGCAGCACCGCCGCCGGCAAGCCGTCGTACGAGATCGACCTGCCGAACGCCGGTACGTCCTACGTCATCGGTAACATCATCCAGCAACCGGCCTCGAACTCGAACTCGGCGATGCTGGCCTACGGTGAAGAAGGCGCGGTCAACGCCGGCAGCGACCTGTACGTCATCAACAACACGTTCCTGAACGACATGGGCAGCGGCGGTACGTTCATGTTCGTCAGCGGCAAGGTGCCGACCCCGGCCGTGGCCCAGAACAACATCTATGCCGGCGTGGGCACGTTCAGCACGCAGGCATCGACGATCGACAAGACGAACTACCGTTCGGCATCGCCGAGCTTCGCGAACCGCGCCGCGTACGACCTGCATCCGGTCGGCAGCGCGCTGGTGATCGATGCCGGTTCGGACCCGGGCGTGTCGGCCAAGGGCGTGTCGCTGAAGGCCGTCGCGCAGTACAAGGCTGTCGCTGCGGGCGAAGCCCGTCCGGTGGTCGGCCAGATCGACATCGGCGCGTACGAATCGCTCACCGCGCCGACCACGACGACCGCGTCCTGGACCGCTTGCGGCAACGAAGGCTCGACCTGCGCGTTCAGCGGCACCCGTGAAGTCCGCTTCGGCGCGAACGGTGTGTACACGTCGAAAATGATCACCGCGTCGACCCCGTGCACGACCGCCGTGTTCGGCGATCCTATCCGCGGCGTTGTCAAGTCGTGCAGCTACGCCGGCACGACCACGGCCGCCGCGCCGGTGGCCAGCACGCCGACCTTCACGGCCTGCGCCACCGAAAACGGCACCTGCTCGTTCACCGGCAAGCGTGAAGTCCGCTACGGCACCAGCACGATCTACACCTCGAAGGTCGTGACCGGTCCGGTGGCCTGCACCAACGCCGTGTTCGGCGACCCGGCACGCGGCCAGGTCAAGTCGTGCTCCTACTCGAGCGTGACGCAGTAATCGCTATACCCGCACCATGAAAGAAGGCCGCTTCGAGCGGCCTTCTTTTATTGCACCGCGCGCCGCTCGGCGAACACCGCGCGCTTGGAGATCACGAAGTTGAACATCAGCGCCACCGCCGACCCGGCCACGACGCCGAGGAACAGGTTCAGCGTGCTGTGGTCGGTGAACCAGAGCCAGGTCTGGTAGACGGCCACGTTGATGAAGCCGCCCACGCCGGTGAACGTCAGATACTGCAGCCACTCGCGCACGGAGCCGGCGTCCTGCTTCACGAACGTGAAATGGCGGTTGACCTTCCACGTGACCGTGGCGGCCACGAGGAACGACACGATGCGCCCGCTCGTGGGGCCGAGGCCCAGGCCCTTGACGACGGCGTACAGGACGCCGAAGTCGGTGACGAAGCCCAGCGCGCCGACGAGGCAGAAACGGAAGAACTGCTTCAAGCCTTTTTCTCGCGCGTGGCCCCGACCGACGGCACGGTCAGGTAGGCCAGGCGCTTCATCTCGCGCCGGCCATGGGTGACGGTGTCGAGCACGAGGCCGCAGGTGAGCGCCAGGAAGGCCAGCAGCATCATGCTGGCGGCCAGCACGGCGGTCGGCAGGCGCGGCACCAGGCCCGTCTCGAGGTAGGTCACGAGCACCGGGATCGACACGCCGATCGACACCAGCGCCAGCAGCGCGAACAGGACCGTGAAGAACAGCAGCGGCCGCTCGTTCTTGAACAGTTTCGTGATCATCAGCAGGATGCGGAAACCGTCGCGGTAGGTCGACAGCTTGCTGGTGGAGCCTTCCAGGCGCGCGCCGTACGGCGTGTCCAGTTCGCCGATCGGCATGCGCAGCTGCAGCGCGTGCACGGTCAGCTCGGTCTCGGTCTCGAAGCCGTTCGACAGCGCCGGGAACGATTTCACGTAGCGTCGCGAGAACACGCGGTAGCCCGACAGGATGTCGGTGAAGCGGTTGCCGAACAGGTGCGCGACGAAGCCCGTGAACAGGGCATTGCCGAAGCGGTGGCCGGCGCGGTAGGCGGCTTCCTCCGAGTCGACACGGCAGCCGACGACCATGTCCAGGTTTTCGTCGACGAGCTTGGCGATCAGCGCCGGCGCGCTCGCGGCGTCGTAGGTGATGTCGCCGTCGCACATCAGGTAGATGTCGGCATCGATGTCGGCGAACATGCGGCGCACGACGTTGCCCTTGCCCTGCAGGGTCTCGGCGCGCACGATGGCGCCGGCGGCCGCGGCCACTTCGGACGTGCGGTCCTTGGAGTTGTTGTCGTAGACGTAAATCCGCGCCTGCGGAAGTTCGCGCCGGAAGCCTTCGACGACGGCGCCGATGGCGGCCTCCTCGTTATAACAAGGCAGGATCACTGCGATGTCGAGGCCGGCATATGCGGCGCGGGCCGCTTCGATCGGCAATACGTTGGTTTTCAGTGTGGAAGGCATGCTGCGTCCTCGCTGCGGATACTGTTGTGTGACGGGTGAACTGGGATTACTGCAATTTGGTGAGCGCCGTCGCCTTGGCCGGCAGGCCCATGTTGCGGACGGCCGCGATGTCGGGCCGGGCCGGGGCGACGGCGTCGTAGACTTCGGTGACGCCCGACCGGTACTGGTGCGGCAGGGTCTGGCCGAGCCGGAAGCCGGAATCGGCGCGCGCCAGTGCCTCGCGCACCTGGGCGCTGTGCGGATAGGCGTCCTTGCCGCCCTCGCGCACGATGACGACGTGCTGGACGCCCAGCCGGTGCAGTTCGGCCAGCACGTCCGCGGTGTCGTGGTACTTGAGGGTATAGGTGGTGCCCATGAAATTCGAGTCGGCCAGCAGCTTCGACGCCCGCACGACGTAGCCGCGCAGCGCGCTGTCGTGCACGGCCATGTCGGCGATGAACCAGCCTTCGGTGGAGGCGCTGCCGTCGATGACGGTCAGCACGGGTTTGGCGGCGGCCAGGCGGTCGGTCACGGCGGCGATGCCGGTATCGGCCTTCGGCGCGCGCTGGACCAGGTGCACGATGCCCGGCACGGCCATCACGACCGCCAACGCGGCGAGCGCCGGTGCGGGCATGCCTGCACGGAGGTGCGCCAGCAGGCGCACGGCGCCGAGCACGGCCAGCACGACGACGGCCGGCAGCGCGGGCGCCATGTAGCGTTCGACGATGTCGACCGGCACCAGCGACTGCAGCAGCAGGGTCGCCAGCAGCAGGCTGATCGCGGCGCTGACGATCGTCCAGCGCTGCGGCTCGGCGCGGCGTGCGCGGAACTCGGCCACGATGGCGTACAGGGCCAGCAGGCCGCCGACGGGCGTCACGTTCCGCCCCAGGGCCTGCAGGTTGTACAACAGCGCCTTCGTCGCATACGGCAGGCCGGCCTGATAGTTGAAACCGTCGGCGGCGATCTTGGCCGTCAGCATGTACCACGGCACGACGATGGCGGCCGCCAGCGCGGCGGCGACGTACAGCCGCACCGACAGCAGCAGTTTCCAGTTGGCCGTCAGCAGGATGTGGAAGACGGGAACGAACACGACGAGCCAGCCGTTGCCCTTGACGAGCACGGCCGTTGCGGCGAGCAGCGCGAACCCGAGCGCACTGCCCCAGCCGGGACGCACGCTGAACGCGATCCAGACGGCGGTGGCGGCGACGAGGCAGGCGGTCAGCGGCTGGTCCGCCATGAACATCACGTGACCTTCGAGCACCAGCGGCGTCACCGCGTAGACGAGCGCGCCGGCCAGCGCGGCGCGGCGGTCGGCCAGCATGGACAGCGCCGCGGCGACGCCGATCGCCGGCAGTGCGGCGAACAGGACGTTGACGGCGAAGATCACCGGCAAGGTCGGCGGCAGTACGAGGAATACGAGACCGAGGATGCCGTAATAGGCCGGCGGCCAGTGCCCGATCGAGATTTTCGGATAATGGACGTAGAAATCGGTGGCCGCGCCCATCGGATTGCTGCCGAAATGGCGAGCAATGTAATCGGAGACAAAATAACCGTTGAGGAAGTGCGACGGTTCATCCGCCCCGGAAAAACCGGACTGGTACGACTTCGCCATGAACACGGCCAGCGCGCCGACGAGGACGGCGCACAAATAAGCCAGGCAAAGGAACCGGGACGAGGGTTTCTGGAAAACCGCTTGCATGTATGTCGGGGAAAGGTCAACGATGGGACAGCGTCGCGAACTTTAGCATATTTGCAAGCTTTAAGAGCATCAAGTTGTAACCGTGTTGTATTTGCGACCGCTAACAACGACAACGCCATCCCCGGACTGCGGGATGGCGTTGGGGCCGGGATTACCAGATGATGACGCGCTCCTGCGGCGCCAGGTACATCTTGTCGCCCTGCTTGACCTTGAAGGCGTCGTAGAAGCCCGGCTGGTTGCGCAGCGTGCCGTTGGCGCGGAACTGGCCCGGCGAGTGCGGGTCGGTCTTCACCTGCACGATCTGCTGCTGTTCGCGCATCTTGGTGCGCCACACCTGGGCCCAGCCCATGTACAGGCGCTGTTCGCCGCTCAAGCCGTCGATCACGGGCGCCTTCTTGCCCTTCAGCGAGATCTTGTAGGCTTTATAAGCGATCGCGAGACCCGAGTTGTCGGCGATGTTCTCGCCCAGCGTCAGTTCGCCGTTCACGTGGTAGCCCTTGATCGGCTCGAACTGGTTGTACTGGTTGACCAGCATCTTCGTCTTGGCCTCGAAGTTCTTGTGGTCGGCCGCGGTCCACCAGTCGCGCAGGTTGCCGTCGCCGTCGTACTGGGCGCCCTGGTCGTCGAAACCGTGGCTGATCTCGTGGCCGATCACGGCGCCGATGCCGCCGTAGTTCACGGCATCATCCGCCTTGGCGTCGAAGAACGGCGGCTGCAGGATCGCGGCCGGGAACACGATCTCGTTCATCTCCGGGTTGTAGTACGCGTTGATGGTCTGCGGCGTCATGCCCCACTCGTCGCGGTCGATCGGCTTGCCCAGCTTGTTCAGCTCGCGGTTGTACTCGACGTCGCGCGAACGCATCACGTTGCCCACCAGGTCGTCACGCGAGACGACCAGGGCCGAGTAATCCTTCCACTTGTTCGGGTAGCCGATCTTCGGCGTGAACTTGGCCAGCTTGGCCTGCGCTTCCTTCTTGGTGGCCGGCGACATCCAGTCCAGCTTGTCGATGCTCTGCTTGTAGGCGACCAGCAGGTTCTTCACCAGCGCTTCCATGCGCGCCTTGCGCTCCGGCGGGAAGTACTCGGCCACGTACAGCTTGCCCAGCGACTCGCCCTGCGAACGCTCGATCGCGCCCACGCCACGCTTCCAGCGCGGTTCCATTTCCTTCACGCCCGACAGGGTCTTGCCGTAGAAGTCGAAACGCTCGTCGACGAAGGCCTTGTTCAGGTAGCTCGCGTACGCGTCCACCAGGTGCATCGTCAGGTAGGCCTTCCAGGTGTCCAGCGAGGTCTTGTTGGAGATCTCGGCGAATCCCTTCAGGTAGGTCGGCTGGCTGACGATCACATAGGTCGTCTTGCCGGCGATGCCGGTGGCCTGCAGGTAGCCGTTCCAGTCGTAGTCCGGTGCGACCTTGCCCATGTCGGCCAGCGGCACCTTGTTGTAGGCCTTGATCGGGTCGCGCAGTTCGACCTTGGTCCACTGCACCTTGGCCAGCTCCGTCTCGAAGTCGACGATCGCCTTCGCGTTGGCGGCGGCGTTCTTGTCGCCGGCCAGCGCCAGCGTCTTCTCGACGTGCGTCAGGTACTTGGCCTTCGCGTCGGCCAGCTTGGCGTCGTCGGCCTTCAGGTAGTAGTCGCGGTCCGGCATGCCGAGGCCACTTTGATAGATGTCGGCGACGTACTTGGTCGAATCCTTGTTGTCCTGGTGGATGCCGAAATCGTACGGCACGTTCACGCCGATCTTGCCCAGGTGCGCCAGCAGCGCGGGCAGCTCGGACTTGTCCTTCAGCGCCGCGATCTTCGCCAGTTCGCCGTTCAGCGGCGTGATGCCCAGCTGCTCGAGCTTCGCTTCGTCCATGAAGCTGGCGTAGTAATCGCCGATGCGCTGGGCGTCGGTGCCCTTGGCCGGGTTGCCGGCGGCGGCTTTCTCGATGATGCCGCGCAGCTGCGGCAGCGTGTCGTCGCGCAGCTTGGCGAACGAGCCCCAGCTCGATTTGTCGGCCGGGATCTCGACCGTCTTCATCCACTTGCCGTTCAGGTATTCATAGAAATCGTCCTGCGGGCGGACCGCCGGATCGATGTATTCGGTGGCGACGCCGGCGGCCAGGGTCTGGCCCTTCTTCATGGCCGTGTTCTTGGCGGCGGCGCCTTCCGCCGCGTGGCTGGCGTTGGCAAGCAGCGCCAGGGTCAGGGCGCTCAACAGGGTGTGCTTCTTCATCATCTCTTCATCTCCCTCGGGTTGTTATGGGTGGGATGGTGGGGCCGGCGGGGGTACCGCCGCTCGTGATTATCGCTGATGGCGATCCGTTTTTGTTACCAAATGGTGACGCGCTGCTCCGGCGGTAAATACATCTTGTCGCCTTCCTTCACGCCGAACGCCTCGTAGAACGCGGCCTGGTTGCGCAGCGTGCCGTTGGCGCGGAACTGGCCCGGCGAGTGCGGGTCGGTCTTCACCTGCACGATCTGCTGCGCCTCGCGCATCTTCGAGCGCCACACCTGGGCCCAGCCCATGAAGAAGCGCTGGTCGCCCGTGAGGCCGTCGATGACGGGGGCCTGCTGGCCGTGCAGCGAGATTTTATAAGCCTTGTACGCGATGGCGAGGCCCGAGTTGTCGCCGATGTTCTCGCCCAGCGTGAGGGCGCCGTTGACGTGGTAGCCCGGCAGCGGCTCGAACGCCTCGTACTGCTTGACCAGCATGTCGGTCTTGGCCTTGAAGCGCGCCTGGTCCTCTTGCGTCCACCAGTTGCGCAGATTGCCCTCGCCGTCCGACTGGCTGCCCTTGTCGTCGAAGCCGTGGCCGATCTCGTGGCCGATCACGGCGCCGATGCCGCCGTAGTTCACGGCGTCGTCCGCGCTCGCATCGAAGAACGGCGGCTGCAGGATCGCGGCCGGGAACACGATCTCGTTCATGCGCGAGTTGTAGTACGCATTCACCGTCTGCGGCGTCATGCCCCATTCTTCGCGGTCGATCGGCTTGCCCAGCTTGTCGATGTTGCGGTTGTAGGCGAAGGTCGCGGCACGCATCACGTTGCCGACCAGGTCATCCCTCCTGACGCTCAGGCGGGTGTAATCGCGCCACTTGTTTGGATAGCCGATCTTCGGCGTGAACTTCGCCAGCTTGGCCTGGGCTTCCTTCCTGGTCTCCGGGCCCATCCAGTCGAGCTGGTCGATCGATTCCCGGTACGCGGCGAGGACGTTCTTGACGAGTTCCTCCATGCGCGCCTTGCGCTCCGGCGGGAAGTATTTCGCCACGTATTCGCGGCCCAGCGCCTCGCCCAGCGCGCCTTCGACGACGGACACGCCGATCTTCCAGCGCGGGCGGTTGACGTCCGCGCCGGTCAGCGTCTTGCCGTAGAAATCGAAGTCCGCGTCGACGAACGCCTTCGACAGGTAAGGCGCGTATTCGCGCAGCAGCTGCCACTGGAAGTACGCCTTGACGGTCTCGAGGTCGGTGTCGGCGAGGAGCTTGTCGAGGCCTTGCAGGTAGCTCGGCTGGCCGACGATCACGTAGTCGATCCGGTTGCCCACGCCGGCGGCGCCCAACGCGGCCTTCCAGTCATAGCCCGGCGTCAGCGCGGCGAGCTGCGCCACGTCCATCTTGTTGTAGCTCTTGTTCGGGTCGCGCAGTTCGACCTTCGTCCACTGCGCCTTCGCCAGTGCCGTCTCGAACGCGACGATCGCCTTCGCCTTCGCGTCGGCGTCCTTGTCGCCGGCCAGCGCCATGATCTTCGCGACGTGCTGTTCGTACTTCGCCTTGGCCGCGGCCATCCTGGCGTCGTCCGCCTTCAGGTAGTAGTCGCGGTCCGGCATGCCGAGGCCGCCCTGGCGGATGTAGGTGGCGTACTTCGTCGACGCTTTCGCGTCCTGCGCCACGGCGATGCCGTACGGCGTCGCGACGCCGATCTTCGACAGGTGCGCGATCAGGTCCGGCACGCCCTTCTTGTCCTTCAGGGTGCGGATGCGCTGCAGTTCGCCCGTCAGCGGCTTGTAGCCCTGCGTCTCCAGCTTCTTCTCGTCCATGAAGCTCGTGTACAGGTCGGCGATCTTCTGCGCATCGGTGCCGGCTTTCTTGTGCGGGTCCTTCTGGTCCGCTTCGATGATGCCGAGGAGCTGCGGCTGCGTGTCCTCGCGCAGCTTCATGAAGGTGCCCCAGCTCGAGCGGTCGGCGGGGATCTCGGTCGTCTTGAGCCACTTGCCGTTCAGGTAAGTGAAGAAATCGTCCTGCACGCGTACGCTCGGGTCGATGTACTGCGTGTCGATGCCGGCGCGGTCCGCCGCCGCGGTTGCCGCGGAGACGAAGGTAGTCAGCATGGAAAAGGTCAGGGTACTGAGAAGGTATCGTTTCAAGAGGGGTCCTTGTGTGCTGCGGGGTGGCTTGTGGCCATCCGCGAATGTAACACGGCCCGGTGTGCCGATACACCGGGCCGCCGTCGCCGCGCTCTGCACGAGCATCGCCAGCAGCCGGCGCTTGAGGACTTCGCTGATGCTCATGACTATCGTTGTTATCGGTTGCGCAGCGGCACCAATTCTAGCGGGGAAGGATAGTCGAATCAGCGAACGGCAGCGGATTTTTACTTAACGATACATTGTATGTACGACTCAGCCGCCGAGATTGATCGACGCCCCGCCGGGGCCGCCCATCCCGCCACGCCCGTGGCCGCCCATGCCGCCCGGACGGCCGCCGCCGCGCTCCCCGCCACGTTCGCCGCCGCGTTCGGTGCCCGAACGCCCCTCCGGCACCACGCGCATCAACTGCTCGCCGATGAACGTCGCGACCTGGGCGCGCTGCTTGTCGTCGAGCGCATCGTTCACTTCCAGCCACGCTTCGCGCAGCTGCTTGTCCTCGGTATTGGTCGCCGCGGCTTCCGCCTCGACGGCCCGGTTCAGGTCGCGCAATTCGACCTCCGGCTTCGCCAGCAGCGTCTTCGCCTGTTCCTGCAGCGTCTCGCGGCGGCGCTGGCGCTCGCGCAGGATGGAGCGCGAACGGCCTTCCATCTGGTTCCACAAGGTCTGCTGGTTCGGGGTCAGGCTCAGGGATTTCTTTACGTCGGCGGACATGAACAGCAGGTCGTCGGCGCGCATGTCCATCAGCGGAACGGCGAACGAAGGGACGGCGCTGCCGATGGCGAGCGCGCACAGGACAGCGCGGGCGAACCGGGTCGTGATCATTTGGGCTCCGGGCAGAAAAAAGCCCACGGTGGGGGAACCGTGGGCAAAGACCACTTCAAGAGTGGAGAGAGAGAGAAAAACTGATAAGGACTATATGCTCCGCCCCCCACCCTGTCCGGGCACTTTACAAATACTTACGCCGTGTTTGCTGGCAGATACAAGGATTAACAAGAACCCCGAGGTCGTATTGACATCTCGTACTTACAGCGGCAGATGCCGGCTCCACCCATCCGCCATCGCCCGTGCGAGATCCGCGTAGTCCGCGTGCCGGCTGGCGCGGTCGCGCTCGCGGCAGAACGCCTCGTCGCGGTTGAACAGCGACGCCGCCAGGCCGCGGCCGGCCATCGTGATCCCGGCCGTCTTCTGGAAGCGCAGCGCGGTGAAGGCTTGCAGGGCCTGGCCCACATTGCCCGGATGCGCCTCGATGCAGTTCGCCAGGTGCCACGCGTCTTCCAGCGCCTGGCATGCGCCCTGGCCGGACGTGGGCAGGGCCGCATGGGCCGCGTCGCCGATGATGACCAGGTTGTCCCGGTACCAGGTCGGTACGGGATCGTGGTCGTGCACGTATATCTTGTTGATGCGCGCGGCGGGCGTGGTGGCGACGATGCGCCGTACCGGTTCCGGCCAGTCCGCGAAGAGGCGCTGCAGCTCGTCCCGATAAGCGTCCGGATCGCGCGCGCCGATCGTGGCCTGCGCTGCGCCGCCGGCCCAATACGCCTTGTCGCGCGCGACGGGCACGATGCCGAAGCGTGCGCCCGTGCCCCAATAGTCCGAGATCGTGTCCACGTCGAACTCGCCCTCGCAGACGCCGATCCAGTTGATGAAGCCCTGGTAGATGGGCGTGTTGCCGCCCGTGACGTAGCGGCGGGCGCACGATGCCATGCGGCCGTCGGCGCCGACGACGAGATCCGCCGTCAAGGTCGTCCCGTCGTCGAAGTGGACGACCGCGCCCGGTTCGATGCGCGCGACGTTGCGGCCATACCGGACCGCGACGCCCAGCGCCTGCAGCCGTGCCGACAGGATGCGCTGGAAATCGCTCCTGAGGACGGACAGGCTGGGATAGCCCATCCGCGCCTCGATCAGGCCGATGTCCAGCGCACCGAGGTCCGCGCCGGCACGCGACAGGCGGCGCATCGCGCGCGGGTGGCCCGCGACGGCCGCCAGGTCGTCCAGGATGCCGAACTGCGCCAGCACGAAGGCGGCATTCGGCCACACGACGATGCCCGCGCCGATGTTCGCGTCGCCGGCGCGCCGTTCGTGGACGGTGACGTCGTGGCCTTTCAGTTTGAGAGCGATCGCGCTGGCGACACCCGCCACGCCGCCGCCGAGAATGGCTATGTGCATGTGAATAAAAAAGGCTGCCGCGGCAGCCTTTTCAACGAGGGTCGAACGCAGATCAGGTGTTGAGCTGCTCGGCGTCGCCCAGTTTGTCCTTGTACGAATCGAAGATCTTGACCAGCGCGTCGCGCATGGACACCTGCGGCTTCCAGCCCAGTTCCGAGACCGTGTTCTCGATCTTCGGCACGCGGTTCTGCACGTCCTGGTAGCCGGTGCCGTAGTAGGCGCCCGAGCTCGTTTCGACCAGCTTCACCTGCTTGGCCGTCTCGCGATATTCCGGGTACTCGGCGGCCAGGTCCAGCATCATGCCGGCCAGTTCGCGGATCGAATAATTGTTGACCGGGTTGCCCACGTTGAAGATCTTGCCGGTGGCCTTGCCGTCCTTGTTCTCGATGATGCGCATCAGCGCGTCGATGCCGTCGTCGACATAGGTGAACGAACGCTTCTGCTGGCCGCCGTCGACCAGCTGGATCGGTTCGCCGCGCACGATGTGGCCGAGGAACTGGGTCAGCACGCGCGAGGAGCCTTCTTTCGGCGTGTGGATCGAATCCAGGCCGGCGCCGATCCAGTTGAACGGACGGAACAGCGTGAAGTTCAGGCCTTCCATGCCGTAGCCCCAGATCACGCGGTCCATCAACTGCTTGGCGCAGGCGTAGATCCAGCGCGGCTTGTTGATCGGGCCGTAGACCAGTTCCGAGTTCTCCGGGTCGAATTCCGAGTCCGGGCTCATGCCGTAGACTTCCGACGTCGACGGGAAAATCAGATGTTTCTTGTACTTGGCGGCCGAGCGAACGATCGGCAGGTTCGCCTCGAAGTCCAGTTCGAAGACGCGCAGCGGCTCCTTCACGTACGTCGACGGCGTCGCGATCGCCACCAGCGGGAGGATCACGTCGCACTTCTTGACGTGGTACTCGACCCACTCCTTGTTGATGGTGATGTCGCCTTCAAAAAAGTGCATGCGGGGATGGTCCAGCAGATGCGCGATCCGCTCGGAGTTCATATCCATGCCATACACTTCCCAATCGGTCGTCTCCAGGATGCGCTTGGAGAGATGGTGGCCGATAAAACCGTTGACGCCGAGGATGAGGACTTTTTTCATTTCAGGTAGGAAACATTTTCACGTATCGCCCGATTATACCACCGCGCAAATTCACGCAAACCGGTCTCCAGTGACGTCGTGGGTTTGTAGCCCACCCAGTCCTGCAGCTTGCTGGTATCGGCGTGCGTGGCCGGCACGTCGCCCGGCTGCATCGGCTGGAAGTCCAGTGTCGCCTTGACGTCGAGCGCGCCTTCCAGCGTGCGAATAAAGTCCAGCACCTGCACCGGCGTCTGGTTGCCGATGTTGAAGATGGCGTGCGGCGGCTTGCCTGCCGGAGTCGTCGGCTTGAACAGCAACCGGACGACGCCTTCGACGATGTCGTCGATATAGGTGAAATCGCGGTACAGCTTGCCTTCGGCGAACACGGGGATCGCCTCGCCCGCCAGCATCTTGCGCGCGAAGCTGAAGTAAGCCATGTCCGGGCGGCCCCACGGTCCATACACCGTGAAGAAGCGCAGGCCGGTGGTCGGAATGCCGTACAGATGGCTGTACGAATGGGCCATCAGCTCGTTCGACTTTTTCGTCGCGGCATACAGCGACACGGGCGCGTCGGTGACGTCGTCCTCGCTGAACGGCGTCTTGGCGTTGGCGCCGTAGACGCTGCTGCTGCTCGCGTACAGCAGGTGCTCGACCTTGTGGTTGCGGCACGCTTCCAGCATGTGGCCGAACGCGACGAGGTTCGCCTGTACGTACGCGGCCGGGTTCTTCAGCGAATAGCGCACGCCGGCCTGGGCGGCCAGGTGCACGACGAGCGCCGGCTTCACGCGCTCGAACAGCGCGGCCACCTGCTCCCCGTCGCTCAGTTCGACGGTCTCGCACGGCACGCCGGCCGGCTTCAACAGCGCCTCGACGCGGTGGTGCTTCAGCGCCGGGTCGTAGTAATCGTTGAAGTTGTCGCAGCCGACCACGGTGTGACCCATGGCGGTCAGGCGCACCGCCACCGCGCTGCCGATGAAGCCGGCGGCGCCGGTGACGAGGATCGTTCCCTTGTTGCTCACTGCTTCCGTCATTGCTCGACTTTCCCTGAACGGCGGCCGATGCCTTCGTAGACGAGGCCGGCGGCGGCGAAGGCGTCCGGATCGTAGATGTTACGACCGTCGAACACGGCCTTCAGTTTCAGGTTCTCGGCCAGGAACGGCAGGTCCGGCGCGCGGAATTCCTTCCATTCCGTGACCAGCACGAGCACGTCCGCGCCTTCGACGGCCTGTTTGGCCGACTCGACGATGCGCAGACGGGTATTGCACTGGTCCTCGCCATGCTCGGCCACCAGGACGCGCTTCGCTTCGGTGCTGGCGACGGGGTCGTAGGCGACCACGTTGGCGCCCGCGTCGAACAGCGACTTGACCAGGATGCGGCTCGGCGCTTCGCGCATGTCGTCCGTATTCGGCTTGAACGACAGGCCCCACAGGGCGATCGTCTTGCCGTTCAGGTTGCTCGCGCCGCCGAAGAAGCGCACCAGCTTCGTGAACAGCACGTTCTTCTGTTCCTCGTTGACCTTCTCGGTCGCGGTCAGGAGATGCAGTTCCTTCTTGTGGTCGGACGCGGTCTTGATCAACGCCTTGACGTCTTTCGGGAAGCAGGAACCGCCATAGCCCATGCCGGCGTACAGGAAGTCCGGACCGATGCGCGGGTCCATGCCGATGCCCAGGCGCACGGCCTCGATGTCGGCGCCCAGCAGTTCGGACAGGTTGGCCAGCTCGTTCATGAAGCTGATGCGGGTGGCCAGCATCGCGTTCGCCGCGTACTTGGTCAGCTCGGCGCTGCGGATGTCCATCTCGACGAATTTCTCGTGGTTGCGGCTGAACGGCGCGTACAGCTGGCGCATCTGCTTGCCGGCCTCAAGGTCGTCGAAGCCGACCACGATGCGGTCCGGCTTCATGAAGTCGTCGATGGCGGCGCCTTCTTTCAGGAATTCGGGGTTGCTGACGACGTGGAACGCGACGTTCACACCGCGTTTCTCCAGTTCGCCCGCGATGGCGCGTTTCACTTTTTCAGCGGTGCCGACGGGCACGGTCGACTTGTCGACGATCACGGCCGGCTTCGTCAGGCGCTCGCCGATGCTGCGCGCGGCCGACAGGATGTGGGTCAGGTCGGCGCTGCCGTCTTCGTCCGGCGGCGTACCGACGGCCAGGAAGATGATGTCGGCGTGGCTGACGGCGTCGTCGTAGTTCGACGAGAACAGCAGGCGGCCGGCGGCGGCGTTGCGCTGGACCAGGTTGTCCAGGCCGGGTTCGTGGATCGGGATGATCCCGTCCTTCAACATCGTGATCTTGCGCGTATCGACGTCCAGGCACAGCACGGTGTTGCCGACGTCGGCGAAGCAGGCGCCAGACACCAGTCCGACGTAACCAGTCCCGATAACTGAAATTTTCATGATCTTCTACAGATTGAGGTTTCGACCATGGGACGCCCGCGCTGCATGCCGGTTCGCCTCATGAGGGGGTGGGCCGGAGGACATGCCGCCGGGTTAATAACTAGACGAATTTATCACAGATTTCTGGCGAGCACGCTACACGTTTGCTTTTTTGCTATTAAACTGGGGCACGTTCCGTTAGAAAAGCCAAGTAATTGCAATCTATTACATAATAGATGCTACGCTCTGCTATTCCGCCCTGCGCACATCGTCGATGAAGCTCCTTACATTCAGTTCCCTCTTCCCGAACACGGTTAAACCCAGCCACGGCATCTTTGTCGAAACAAGATTGCGTTACCTGCTCGCCAGCGGCCAGGTCGAATCGAAAGTCGTCGCGCCCGTGCCCTGGTTCCCGTCGCAGCACCCGCGTTTCGGCGATTACGCGGCCTTCTCCAAGGTGCCGGCGCGTGAAACCCGCTACGACATCGAGGTCACGCACCCCCGCTACCTCGTCATTCCGAAGGTCGGGATGACGGCGGCGCCGTGGCTGATGGCCCAGGCCTGCAAGAAAGAGATCGGGCGCATCATCGACGAGGGCTATGACTTCGACGTCATCGACGCGCACTATTTTTATCCGGACGGCGTGGCCGCGGCGATGCTGGGCAAGTATTTCAACAAGCCCGTCGTGATTACGGCCCGCGGTACCGACATTAACCTGATTCCGCAGTTCACGCTGCCGAGAAAACAACTCATGTGGGCGGCAAACAACGCGGCCGGCATGATCACGGTGTGCCAGGCGCTGCGCGAAGAGATGATCGGTCTGGGCATTCCGGGCGACCGCATCGTCGCGCTGCGCAACGGCGTCGACCTGCAGCGCTTCGTGCCGATGGACCGCGCGGCCGCGCGCGCCCAGCTGGGCATCGACGGCTTCACCGTCATTTCCGTCGGCGTGCTCGACCCGCGCAAGGCGCACGACCTGACCATCGGCGCGCTGCCGATGCTGCCGGACGTGAAACTGCTCATTGCCGGCATCGGCCCGGAGCGCAAGAAGCTGGAAGCGCTGGCCGCCAGCCTGGGCGTGACCGACCGCGTCAAATTCCTCGGCGCCGTCGCGCAGACCGAGCTCAAGCATTACTACAACGCGGCCGATGCGATGATCCTCGCGTCCAGCCGCGAAGGCTGGGCCAACGTGCTGCTCGAATCGATGGCCTGCGGCACGCCGGTCGTTGCATCCAACGTGTGGGGCACGCCGGAAGTCGTGGCCAAGCCGGAAGCCGGCGTGCTGATGAAGGAACGCACGGCGAAAGGCATCGCCGACGCCGTCACGGAACTGCGCCGCAACTACCCGGACCACGCCGCCACCCGCCGCTATGCCGAGGGTTTCAGCTGGGACGACACGACCAATGGCCAGCTGACGTTGTTTTCGCGCATCATCAACAGCCGCGGCACCTTGCCGACCGGCAACCGCGCCGTCGCCTGACGAGATTCCCGCGCGTCCCGGCGTCGCACCGGGCCGCGGGAGGGTTATACTGGACCGCAGTCCCCTTTCGCTCATCACCCATGCGCTCCAGCTTCAAGAACGTTGCCCTGGTCACCCTCGGTGTGATCCTCGGGGTCGGCGTCACGATGCAATATTCGGCCCTGGCCCACAAGCCGGTGGACGGCATGCCCATCGAAGGCCTGCACCAGCTGGCGCATGCCTACAACACGATCAAGGCCGGCTACGTCGAGCCTGTCGAAGACCGCAAGCTCCTCACGCAGGCCATTTCCGGCATGGTGGGCGCGCTCGACCCGCACTCGGCCTACCTGGACCGCAAGGCCTACCGCGAACTGCGCGAAGGGACCGAAGGCAAATTCGTCGGCCTGGGCATCGAGATCAACCAGAGCGAAGAAGGCTATGTCCGCATCGTCACCCCGATCGAGGATGCCCCGGCCGCCCGCGCCGGCATCCAGGCGGGCGACCTGATCACGCACGTCGACGGCGCGGCGGTGAAGGACATGGACCTCGACGAGGCCATCAAGCGCATGCGCGGCGAGCCGCACACGAAGGTCGTGCTCACGGTGTTGCGCAAGAACGCCCCGGCGCCGCTGTCGTTCACGATCGTGCGCGACGAGATCGTGCAGAAGAGCGTGAAGGGCAAGATCGTCGCGCCCGGCTACGCGTGGGTGCGCGTGTCGCAGTTCCAGGAACCGACCGTCGACGATCTCGCCAATAAACTGGCCGCGCTGGCGCGCGCGGAGCCGAACCTGAAAGGTCTCGTGCTCGACCTGCGCAACGACCCGGGCGGCCTGCTGCAGGGCGCGATTGGCGTCTCCGCCGCGTTCCTGCCGAAGAATGCCGAGATCGTCTCGACGAACGGCCAGCTGGACGATTCGAAGGCCCGCTTCTACGGCAGCCCCGAGTACTACCTGCTCAGCCGCGGCAACGATCCGCTCGACAAGGTGCCGGATCTGTTCAAGACGGTCCCAATGGTCGTGCTCGTGAACACGGGTTCGGCATCGGCATCGGAAATCGTCGCGGGTGCGCTGCAAGACCATAAACGCGCCGCCATCGTCGGCAGCCAGACGTTCGGCAAGGGGTCCGTGCAGACGATCCGCCCGCTGGCCGGCGACACCGCGGTGAAACTGACGACGGCGCGCTATTACACGCCCAGCGGCCGTTCGATCCAGGCGCGCGGCATCGTGCCCGACGTCCCCGTCGACGAGAACGCCGACGGCGACGGCCTGAACGCCCTGCGCATGCGCGAAGCCGACCTGCAGCACCACCTCAAGAACGACACCAGCCGCGCGGGCGAGGAAGCGACGAACCACGACGACATCGAGGAGCAGATGCGGATCCTCGCCGCCGAGCGCACCCGCAAGCCGCTGGAATTCGGCAGCGCGGACGATTTTCAGTTGACCCAGGCGCTGCACCATCTGCAAGGCCTGCCCGTACAGTTATCCAAACGCGCCACGCCGCCCGCCTCGCTCGCCCAACAGGCTCACTGATTCCGCACAACGCCTGTACTGACGGGCTTCCTGTGGAATGGAGCCTCGGTTCCCACCGTCAGTACGATTGTGTAGAATCGCCTGATTCAGGGAGTGTTGCCTCCCGTTATTGTCCATGAAAGCTAGCCAAACATGAAACCTGTCGTCATCAGCGGCACCGGCCTGTTCACGCCACCGAATTCGATCTCCAACGATGAGCTGGTGACGGCGTTCAACCAATACGTCGAGCTGTTCAACGCCGAGCACGCCGAGAAGATCGCGGCCGGCGAGGTTACCGCACTGGAACCGTCCAGCAGCGCCTTCATCGAAAAAGCGTCGGGCATCAAGTCGCGCTACGTGATGGAAAAGGCCGGCATCCTCGACCCCACGCACATGACGCCGCGCATCAAGGAGCGCGCCGACGAGGAACTGTCGCTGCAGGCCGAGATCTGCGTGGCCGCCGCCCGTGAAGCCCTCGCCCGCGCCGGCCGCACGCCGGCCGACATCGACATGGTCCTGGTCGCCGCCAGCAACATGCAGCGCGCCTACCCGGCGATGGCCGTCGAGGTGCAGGAAGCGCTCGGCATCGACGGCTACGGCTTCGACATGAACGTGGCCTGCTCGTCCGCCACCTTTGCGATCCAGACCGCGGCGGCCGCCGTCCAGACGGGCCAGGCGCGCGCCGTGCTCGTGCTCGACCCGGAAATCACGAGCGCCCACCTGAACTTCCGCGACCGCGACAGCCATTTCATCTTCGGCGACGCGTGCACCGCGATGGTCATCGAAGCGGCCGACACGGCGACGAGCGCCCACCAGTTCGAGATCCTCGATTCGAAACTCAAGACGAAGTTCTCGAACAATATCCGCAACAACTACGGCTTCATGAACCGTTTCGATGAAGACGGCATCGGCCAGCCCGATAAACTGTTCCGCCAGCAGGGCCGCAAGGTATTCAAGGAAGTGTGCCCGATGGCGGCCGCGATGATCCGCGACACCGTCGAGCACGCGGGCCTGAAGATCGAGGACATCGCCCGCTTCTGGCTGCACCAGGCGAACCTGAGCATGAACCAGCTGATCGTGCGCACCCTGCTGGGCCGCGACGCCACGCCGGACGAAGCGCCGGTGATTCTCGACCGCTACGCGAACACGTCGTCGGCCGGCTCGATCATCGCGTTCCACTCGCACCAGGACGACCTGCCCAGCGGCGCACATGGCGTGATCTGCTCGTTCGGCGCGGGGTATTCGATCGGCTGCGTCGTCGTGCGTAAAAGGTAGTTCCAGTCCTACAAAGGTGCGCTCCCTCTTCCTCTGGAATAGCCCGTTCCCCGCGCGCATGATCCTCTTGTCAGCCCAGCTCACAGGAGGATCAAATGTCGAAACAAAAAGGACCGGACACCACGCATTCGCGCGGCATCGCCAAGGAAAAAACCGTCACCGTCGCGCAAGACAGCCAGCAGCCGCGTGCGCCGGGCTGGGTGGCGCCGGGCAGTGCCAACGTGCAGTCGGCCAATATCGAACAGCTGGGCGCATCGCTGCGCGCGCGCGGCTCGCTGCAGGGTAGTCTCAACGACAACGTGGGCGGCCAGCGCGGTGGCGCCGGTGCGCAGCAGGCCGGCTGGAGCGCCCGCCAGAGCGCCCAGCGCATGCAGGCGCGCGGCGAGGAAGACCGCCTGAACGCATCGCGCCAGTCGGGCTACGGCGGCATGGAACAGCAGCAGAAAGGCGGCTCGCTGGAATCGGCGGCGGGCTCCCGGCAGAGTGATCTCGACACGCCGCGCCAGGGTGACCAGACGGCGCAGCCGGCGTCGGGTTCCCGCAGCAAGAAGAGTAAAAAAGGCAGCAGCGGCGCGGGGCAATAAGCGTCGTTACGCCTGGCCTTCCGCCTGCAGCGGCGCAGCGGCGGCGGCGCTCGTGCGGCGCTCGCCGTTCAGCCAGCGCCGCACCGGATCTTCGTACAGGTAGAACGCCACGACGCCGACCAGGATCCCGATCACACCAGCCAGCTGGCGCTGCAACAGATGGTTCTGGTACGCCACGTACGCCAGTTGCTGCCAGACGTACACCGAAAACGAGCAGATCCCGAACCAGCGCAGCACCCCCACGGACAGCGCGTTGCGCAGCAGCGCCGGCGCGGTCCCGACATAGTTGATGGACACGGCCAGCAGCAGCGGCCCGAGCGTGATCGCGAGGATCGGCAGGCCCGTCCAGGTGAAGCACACGGCGCCGAGCGCCAGCGTCGCGGGAGCAATCCAGGCCGCGCCCGTGTGCAGCGCCGGCACCTCGTGCCGCCACGCGCGCAGCGTGGCCGACGCAATCAGGCCCAACGCCGCGCATTCCGACCGTGCGAACCACGGCGATGCGCCGCCGGGTGGATAAAACGTGTAGTAGAGGTTAAGGCCGAGGCACGCGAGCGTGCTGAGCGCCAGCAGCCAGGTCCTCTTGACGCCGGCGGCCCCGGCCACGAGGGCCAGCAATGCCAGGTAGATATAGCTGTGCTCTTCGACGTTCAGCGACCAGAAATGCCCGATCTGCCAGGCGCCCGACCAGATACTGACGTCGGCCGGATAATAAGTGCGGGCAAACAGCAGCGTCGAGACCAGTTCGTCGGTCCGCACCTCGTACGGCTTCTGATACCACGCCGCGCCCGCCAGTGCGAACGCCGCGGCGACATACAGCCAGTACGTCGGAACGATGCGGCTGATGCGGCGTTTAAAGAAGCGGCCCAGCGGCACGTTCTTGACGAACAGGAGTTCACCCATCAGGTAGCCGGACAGCGCGAAGAACAGCGCGACGCCCAGCCTGCCCCCGCCACCGAGGCCGAAGTGCGATTGCAGGACGAGCACGATCGCAAGGCCGCGCCAACCGTCGAGGTACGGAATCGTTTTGGGGGATGTGGACATTGTCAGGCCGAAACAGAGGGATCAGCCATGCAACTTATCATCTATTTGCCAATATGTTAACTTGAATTCTATCCAATAGTTGCGAATACGCTACGTCCTACAGCCGCGCCGCCAGCTCCGCCCCTTCGCGGATCGCCCGCTTCGCATCCAGCTCGGCCGCCAGTGCCGCGCCGCCGATCTTGTGGAACGCCGGTCCGCCCTGCTGCCCTTCCGGCGGCATCAGTTCCGCCAGGCTTTCCTGCCCGGCGCAGATCACCACGTTGTCCACTTCCAGCAATTTCGCCTGCCCGCCCACGGTGATGTGCAGGCCCGCGTCGTCGATGCGGTCGTACTGCACGCCCGCCAGCATCGCGACGCCGTTGCGGGCCAGCGTGGCGCGGTGCACCCAGCCCGACGTCTTGCCCAGGCCCGCGCCCGGACGCGTCGCCTTGCGCTGCAGGAGCCAGATGCTGCGCGCGGGCGTCACGCCATGCGGCTTCACGAGGCCTCCCGGTGCGGCCACGTCCAGGTCGACGCCCCATTCGCCGGCCCAGTCCGCGACGGGCTGCGGGCGCGGCGCGTTGGCGTCGTGGACCAGGAACTCCGCCGTGTCGAAGCCGATGCCGCCGGCGCCGATGATCGCCACGCGCGGGCCGACGGGCGCGCGGTCGCGCAGCACGTCCAGGTAGGACAGCACCTTCGGATGAGCTATGCCCTCGATGCGGGGACGGCGCATCGTGACACCGGTGGCCACGATCACGTCGTCATAGCCGGCCGCGACGAGTTCCTCGCGCGTGACGCGCTGGCCGAGCCGCAGTTCCACGCCCGTCAGCTCCAGCTGGCGGCCGAAATAGCGGATGGTTTCCGCGAATTCTTCCTTGCCGGGGATGCGCATGGCGATGTTGAACTGGCCGCCGATCCGCTCAAGCGCATCGAACAACGTGACGGCATGGCCGCGCTGCGCCGCCACCGTCGCGGCGGACAATCCGGCCGGCCCGGCGCCGACGACGGCGATGCGCTTGCGCTGGCGTGTCGGCGTGTACACCAGTTCCGTCTCGTGGCACGCGCGCGGGTTCACGAGACAGGTCGCGCGCTTGTTGGCGAACGTGTGGTCCAGGCACGCCTGGTTGCAGGCGATGCACGTGTTGATGCGGTCCGCGTGGCCCGCCGCGGCCTTGTTCACCCAGTCGGGATCGGCCAGGAACGGCCGCGCCATCGACACCATATCCGCGCTGCCCTCGGCCAGCAGGCGCTCCGCGTCGGCCGGCATGTTGATGCGGTTCGACGCGACCACAGGAATCCTGACGGCATCCCGAAGCCGCGCCGCGACCGACGCAAAGGCAGCGCGCGGCACCGACGTGACGATGGTCGGGATGCGTGCCTCGTGCCAGCCGTAGCCCGTGTTGAGGATCGTGGCGCCGGCGTTCGCCAGCGCCTGGGCCACCTGCACGACCTCGTCCCACGTGTTGCCGCCGTCGACGAGGTCCAGCACGGAGTGGCGCACCATCACGATGAACTCGCGCCCGACGGCCGCGCGGATGCGGCGCACGATCTCCACCGGCAGGCGCATCCGGTTCTCGATGCTGCCGCCCCACGCGTCCGTGCGGCGGTTCGTGCGCGCGCACAGGAACTGGTTAATCAGGTAGCCCTCGCTGCCCATCACCTCGACGCCGTCGTAGCCGGCCTTCTGTGCCAACGTCGCGCAGCGGACATAGGCCGCGATGGTCGACTCGATGCCGCGTGCCGTCAGCGCGCGCGGGCGGAACGGAGAAATCGGCGACTTGACGTTCGAGGCCGACACGACGAGCGGCTGGTAGCCGTATCTGCCCGCGTGCAGGATCTGCAGCAGGATCTTGCCACCCTCTTCGTGCACGGCGCGCGTGACGCGGCGGTGATTGAACACGTCACCGCGGAAGTTCAGCGTGCCGCCGAAAGGCAGCAGCCAGCCCTGGCGGTTCGGCGAGATGCCGCCGGTGACGATCAGGCCCGCGCCGCCGCGCGCCCGCTCGCGGTAGAACGCGGCCAGTTTCCCGTAGTTCCAGAAGCGGTCTTCCAGCCCCGTGTGCATCGACCCCATGATCACGCGGTTCTTCAGCGTCGTGAAGCCGAGGTCGAGGGGGGACAGCAGGTGCGGATAAGCGGTGTCGGGGAGCGAGGCGGTCATGGGCACGACGTAAGTGATGATCCCGGAATTACACCGGGATTTCCTGGAGCCGTGGTTCTAATCGCAACACGCGCGAACGTCAGGCCGGATAACTCTCCGGCGTGCGCAGTTCCGCGAACTGCTCGATGCTGCCGATGCGCACCGTGACGGGATTCAGGCTCGTATGCGGCGCCAGGGAGCGCCACGCGAACTTCCACTCCTTTTCGCGCGCGTCGGAAATCGGGCGGGAAAAGGCCGAGCCCAGGCGCGAGCGGATGCCGTATTCGACCTGGCCGTCGATGCCGGCCCAGTTGGGCAAGGCGCGCTGGACGGCGCGGTGCAGGCGCTCGCCGAATTCTTCCGTGTTGTGGATGACGAGGCAGCTGTCGGCCGGGCCGAGGACGTCGAACAGGCCCCGGTTCCACGCCGTGGAAAACGACAGGGTCAGGAAACCGTTCTCGGGCTGGAGCTTGAACTGGCCGGTGGACAGCGCCAGTTCCAGCTCGGCGCGCAGGCCGTAGCGGTGCAGGGTGGGGGGACGTTGATAGTCGTTCATGATGGTCTCGATTCGTAAAAACTAGTCCGGCCCGACCGGCGCGTCGTGACGGTGGATACGCATGTAGCGGAACGAGACGGACACTTCGCGCAGCAGGAAAATGAAGCTGGCAATCAGGGCGACCATGGCCACCACGAACATGCCGGCGATGTAGCGGTCGAGCGGCAGATTGGTGGTATCGCCGAGGAACAGGCAGGCGATGATCACGCAGATCAGGAAGCCGCAGCCGGTACTGGCCGTGATCGCATAATTGATCAGCCGCCAGCGCTGGTACAACACGTCGAGCTCCTCGCTGCAATCCGGATCCGGCCCCTTGCGCAATTCGATCTTGAGGTCGCGCGTACGGTCGATGATGCGCGCGAGGCGGTTCATCAATACCGTCAGCTTGGTCGCCACGCCGGTCAGCAGGAACACGGGCGCGATCGACAGCTGGATGACATGGCCGATGTCGTTGGTCTGGATATTCATGCGGGTAGCTTGTCGTTATTGTAAGAAGCTGGGGACAGTGTAGCAGGCGGCGGCCTCTGTCCGAATCGACGCCGTTTCAATCGAAACGGCCGTGTCGCTTGAACTGTTCCGTGGCGGCGACGAGGGCGCGGGCGATGCCCGCTTCCAGCGCGCCGTGGCCGGCGTCCGGGATCATGCGAAGGCGCGAGCCGGCCCAGGCCTGGTGCAGGCGGTACGCGGACAGCGGCGGGCAGATCACGTCGTAGCGGCCCTGCACGATCACGGCCGGCAGGTGGGAGATACGGCCGACGTCGCGCAGCAGCTGGTCGGGTTCGAGGAAGCCGCCGTGCGCCATGTAATGCGATTCGAGCCGGCCCACGCCCAGGTCGAGCGTGTCGGACGCGTGCTCTTCTTCCTGCGGCAGCAGGAACACGCGGCGCCCCTCGAAGCGGCTCCACGCGCGCGCGGCGGGCCAGTACTGCTGCGGATCGTCGCACAGCAGGCGCTTCGTGTACGCCTTCAGCAAATCGCCCCGTTCCTCGACGGGAATCGGCGCGATGAATTCGTCGTACAGCTCCGGATAGAACCACTGCACGCCGTACAGGAAGAATTCGATCTCGGCCGGCGTGCACAGGAAGATCCCGCGCAGGACGAAGCCGAGGCAGCGCTCCGGGTGCGCCTGCCCGTAGGCCAGCGCCAGGGTCGAGCCCCACGAGCCGCCGAACACGAGCCAGCGCTCGATGCCGAACATGGCGCGCAGGCGTTCGATGTCCTCGATGAGCAGCTGCGTCGTGTTGTTGCGCCACTCGCCCAGCGGCGTCGACTTGCCGGCGCCGCGCTGGTCGAACAGGATCACGCGGTAGGTGCTCGGGTCGAAGAAGCGGCGGTGCTGCGGCGACAGGCCCGCGCCCGGACCGCCATGCAGGAACACGACGGGGATGCCGTTCGGGTTGCCCACTTCTTCCCAATAGATCGTGTGCAGGTCGTCCACGGCCAGCATGCCATGACGGTTCGGGAGGATGGGCGGGAACAGCGACGGCGGGGTGGCGGGCATGATCGGTCAACGAAAAAACGACAACCGATTGTAGCCTACCGCCCGGCCATTCTAGAAGAAAGTGTTGAGCGCGAAGCGTACCGCGTAGTCGTCGTCCACGGCCAGCAGCAGCGGCCAGCGGTCGAACGTCGTGCACGGATGCGAGATGCCGCAGCCGACCAGGCCCCCCACCGCGAGCATCTCGCGCACCGGGCCTTCCGGCAGGCGCAGGTACGCGTGCTGGTCGTTCATCTTGACGATCTCGCAGCCGTCCGGCAGCGCGTGCGCGGCGCCGGGACCGGGCCGGTGGTGCCACAGCGGCACCGGCAGGCCGGCATCGTGCGACGCGTCGCGCTTGCCCATCGTGAGGATCGCGAGGCCCGGTTCGGGACGCGACTGCACGACGCTCCAGATCTCCAGCGCCGGCCGCAGGCCCGCATCCGGTTCGACGCCTTCGCGTGCGTCGAGCGCGGCGATGTGGCGCTGGTACATGCCGTGGTCGCTCGTCAGGTAGCAGCCGCTGCGCAGCACGGGCACGAGCGGCAGCGACAGGCCGTGCAGCTCCTGGAAGCCGCGCGCGACGAGGTCGAAGTACGACGAGCCGCCCGCCGTCACGAGGATCTCGCGCGTGCCGAACAGGCCTTCGTCGTCGGCCTCGCGCACGAGCGCGCACAGGCGCGCGACGAAGCTGGACACGGCGCGCAGGTCGGCATCGTGGTCGTCCGATACCAGCAAGCCTTCATAACCTTCGAAGCCGGCCAGCACGAGACCCGGTGCGCGCTCGATGGCCCGCGCCACCGTCAGCGCTTCCTCCGGCGTGCGGCAGCCCGCGCGCTTGCCGGACAGGCCCAGTTCGACCAGCACGGATAAAGGACGCGTGAGCGGATGCGCATCGACTTCCTCGGCCAGGCGCGCCACGCCCGCGAGCGAATCGGCCAGCACGACGCATTCGAAGCCCGGATCCTCGTGCAGCAGCTGCAGCACCATGCGCACGTCGCTGCGCGCGACGAGCTGGTTCGCGACGAGCACGCGGCGCACGCCGAAGCGGTGCGCCACCCGCACCTGCACGGCGTTCGCCAGCGTGATGCCCCAGGCGCCGTTCGCGAGCTGGGCGCCGAACAGCTGCGGGCACATCGTCGTCTTCCCGTGCGGCGCGATGCGCACGCCGTGGCGGTCGCAGAAATCGCGCATCCACTCGAGGTTGTGGCGCAGCGCGGATGTTTTCAGTACCGCGACGGGAAAACTCGTATCGCCATGCAGCACGTTCCAGCCCTGCACGCCGATCGCGCCCTGGCGCAGCGGCGCCGTCAACGGCAAGCCCTTCACGCCGGGCTGCAGCATCTGTTCTTCGAGGCTGGACAAGGCCAGCGCGCCGTGCGGCAATGCGTTCATGGTGTTTCCCTTCGCAACTCGTCCTCGAGGTCGACGCGCAGCAGGCCCGGCGTCGGCATCACGCCTTTCGAACCGGGCGTGCGGAAGATGCCGGGCAGGAGGTCGTCCTGCTGCAGCTGGGGCAGCAGCTCGGATAATAGCTCGTCCAGCGAAAAGGCTTGCGGTTCATAGCCATCCCATTCGAATTCCGCGCACAGCCGCGCGAACTCCTCGTCCGGCCACATCGCGAACACGAGCGTGCCGTCGTCCTTCTTCGCCAGCGCCCAGCCGTTGCGGTACAGGCCCCACACGGTACCCGACGCGGCCACCCGCTTGACGAAATATTCATAGCGTTGCGGCGCCGGCAAGCGCACCACGGCCTTCACTTGTTCAGCATCGATCATTCACTTTCCCCACGCGCGCCCGGCGGCGGCCGTCGGGACGAGCATACGACACCTTGGCCCCTGCACGGCGCGCAAGCCAACACCGGGGTCAGAGCCCGTTTTTTGGAAATTGCCCAAAATCGGGCTCTGACCCCGGTGTTCAGACGCGAAAAAAAACACCGCCCGGAGGCGGTGTCGATGCGTCGCAAGCGCGGCCGCTTACTGCATGTGCTGGCCGCCGTTGATGGCGATGTTGGCGCCGGTGACGAAGGCGGCTTCGTCCGACGACAGGTACGCGACCAGGCCGGCCACTTCTTCCGGCTTGCCCAGGCGGCCCATCGGGATCTGCGGCAGGATCTTCGATTCCAGCACTTCGGCCGGGATGTCGGTGACCATCTTGGTGCCGATGTAGCCCGGCGAGATGGTGTTCACGGTGACGCCCTTGCGCGCCACTTCCAGCGCCAGGGCCTTCGTGAAGCCGTGGATGCCGGCCTTGGCCGCCGAGTAGTTGGTCTGGCCGAACGCACCCTTCTGGCCGTTGACGGACGAGATGTTGATGATGCGGCCCCAGCCGCGCTCGACCATGCCGTCGGCGACGGGCTTGGTCATGTTGAACACGGAATCCAGGTTGGTCTTCATGACCGCATCCCAGTTGACCTTGTCCATCTTCTTGAAAGTCATGTCGCGCGTGATACCGGCGTTGTTGACCAGCACGTCGACGGCGCCGACTTCCTGCACGACCTTGGCCACGCAGGCCTGGGCGGAGTCGTAATCGGACACGTCGCATTCGTACGCCTTGAAGTCATGGCCCTGTTCGCGCATCGCAGCAAGCCAGCCTTCCGCTTTCTTGCTGCCCGGCGAGTACGTCGTCACGACCTTGTAGCCGAGCGCCGCCAGCTTGATGCAGATCGCTTCACCCAGGCCGCCCATGCCGCCGGTCACTAATGCCACTCTAGCCATTGTCTTCTCCTAGTTTTTGCACACACTTGTTAACTACGGTTACCGGCACGGCGCCCCAACGATGGCGCCGTGCGGTGTTTAATCGCGCTCGACTGCCAGGGCAACGCCCATGCCGCCGCCGATGCACAGGGCAGCGAGGCCCTTCTTGGCGTCGCGGCGGACCATTTCGTGCAGCAGGCTCACCAGCACGCGCGCGCCCGAGGCGCCGATCGGGTGGCCCAGCGCGATCGCACCGCCGTTGACGTTGATCTTCGACGTGTCCCAGCCCATCTGCTTGTTGACGGCGACGGCCTGGGCGGCGAACGCTTCGTTGATTTCCATCAGGTCGACTTCTTCGTGCTTCCAGCCGGCCTTTTCCAGCGCCTGGCGGGCGGCGTCGACGGGGCCCATGCCCATGATGGCCGGGTCCAGGCCGGCCGACGAATACGCCTTGATGCGGGCGATCGGGGTCAGGCCCAGTTCCTTCGCTTTCGAGGCCGACATCATGATCACGGCGGCGGCGCCGTCGTTCAGGCCGGAGGCGTTGCCGGCGGTGACGCTGCCCTCCTTGTTGAAGGCCGGACGCAGGCTAGCCAGGCCTTCCAGCGTGGCGCCGTGCTTCGGATACTCGTCGGTATCGAACACGGTGGTGCCCTTCTTGGAGGCGATCTCGATCGGGATGATCTCGTCCTTGAACTTGCCGGCCTTTTGCGCGGCTTCCGCCTTCAGCTGCGACTGCAGCGCGAATTCGTCCTGTTCCTGGCGCGAGATGTCGTACTTGCGCGCGACGTTCTCGGCCGTCACGCCCATGTGGTACTGGTTGTAGACATCCCACAGGCCGTCGACGATCATCGTGTCGGTCAGCTTGGCATCGCCCATGCGGAAGCCGTCGCGCGAACCGTTCAGCACGTGCGGCGAGGCGCTCATGTTTTCCTGGCCGCCGGCGATCACGATCGAGGCGTCGCCGCACTTGATGGCCTGGGCCGCCAGATGGGTGGCGCGCAGGCCGGAACCGCACACCATGTTCAGGGTGAACGCCGGCACCTTGTCCGGCAGGCCGCTCTTGATGACCGCCTGGCGCGCCGGGTTCTGGCCGACGCCGGCCGTCAGGACCTGGCCCATGATGACTTCGCTGACCGCGGCCGGGTCGATGCCGGTCTTCGTCAGCAGGTGCTTGATGACCTGGGCGCCTAGCTCGGCAGCCGGAATTTTTGAGAGCGTGCCACCGAACTTGCCGATTGCAGTACGGCCTGCGGCCACGATTACGACATCTTCCATATCAATCTCCGGTATCCCGGCCCCAGCGGCCGGGGTTCAATGAGTGGACAGCCCTGCTGTCGGCCTTTTTCTGCCCAGGCCTGGAAGAATTCGAACACCAGCACAACGCGCGCTTGAGGAAGCGCAATCTCCGCTCAAGCTTGGACAGAAAGCCAACAATATTAGTGACCTCGCTTAAATCTTGTTTAAGCAAAATCAATCTTATCAGCTTATTCATCGGAAAAAACAGCCTTTTTATTGATTTTGCTTAAGGCTGAGCATCTTTATCAGACATTATTTTTGTTCAGGAAACAGGAGTTTCCAGTCATCCAAACCCGAGCCAAAACCCTTTTCCGTTGAGTGAAATTTCACAGTAGAATGCACGGGCTAAGCCAACCACATTGATTTATGCCCAAAAGCTCGAGCTCCCTGCCCATCGAAATCAAGATCTCCACGGTCGTGGCCATTTCGACCATCCTGCATTCGGCCGATCCGATCGCGATCGATGCCGCGCTGAAGCAGATGACCGGGGGTGTGTCGGATTTTTTCGAGGATGAATTTGCCGTCATCGACGTCGCCGGCATCGCCGACGACGCCGCGCACATCGATTGGGAGGCGCTGGTCGCGCTGCTCAGGAAGTACCGCCTGAACGCCGTCGCCGTGCGCGGCGCGCCGGCCGCGCTGCACGACGTGATCCGCGCCCATGACCTGTTCCTGGACGACGGCACCAGCGGCTTGCAAACGAGCGCCGGCCGCGAACGGGAGATGCCCGCGGCACCGGTCGAAACGGCAGAGCCCACCGCCGAACCTGCACCATCGCCCGCGCCGGCCCCTGCGGCACCGGTGCACGCGATGATCGTCGACACGCCGGTCCGTGCCGGCCAGCGCATCTACGCGCGCGGCACCGACCTGATCGTGACCGCCGTCGTGAACAATGGCGCCGAGCTCATCGCCGACGGCAGCATTCACGTGTACGCGCCGCTGCACGGCCGCGCGCTGGCGGGGGCGTCGGGCAATGCGGGCGCGCGCATCTTCGCGCTGCAGTTACAACCAGAATTGGTGTCAATCGCGGGCGTTTACCGGACGTTCGACGAAGGTTTCCCGGCAGAGGTCGCACGCCAGCCGGCACAAATCCGTTTGGTCGGCGACCGAATCGATATATCATCGCTGGGTTCGGCGACCCGCAATTAAGGCGCGCCCCTGTACCAGCACTGACCAGATACTGAAAAGGACACAATTTTTTCATGGCAAGAATTATCGTTGTAACGTCCGGTAAAGGTGGTGTGGGCAAGACCACCTCGAGCGCAAGCTTCTCGACCGGCCTCGCACTGCGCGGCCACAAGACCGTCGTCATCGATTTCGACGTCGGCCTGCGCAACCTCGACCTGATCATGGGTTGCGAACGCCGCGTCGTGTACGACCTGATCAACGTCATCAACGGCGAAGCGAGCCTGACCCAGGCCCTGATCAAGGACAAGCACTGCGACAACCTGTTCATCCTGCCGGCTTCGCAGACGCGCGACAAGGACGCGCTGTCGGAAGAAGGCGTGGAAAACGTGCTGAACGAGCTGGTCAAGATGGACTTCGAGTTCATCATCTGCGACTCGCCGGCCGGCATCGAGCACGGCGCCCTGATGGCGCTGACGTTCGCCGACGAGGCGCTGATCGTCACCAACCCGGAAGTCTCGTCCGTGCGCGATTCCGACCGCATCCTCGGCATCCTGCAAGCGAAGTCGCGCCGCGCCCAGAGCGGCGGCGAACCGGTCAAGGAACACCTGCTGATCACCCGCTACTCGCCGCGCCGCGTGGAAAACGACGAAATGCTGTCGTACCAGGACGTGCAGGAAATCCTGCGCATCCCCCTGCTCGGCATCATTCCGGAATCGGAAGCCGTGCTGCACGCGTCGAACCAGGGCAACCCGGCCATCCACTTCAAGGATACCGACGTGGCCCAGGCCTACCAGGACGTCGTGTCCCGCTTCCTGGGCGAAGAGATCCCGCTGCGCTTCACCAGTTACGAAAAGCCGGGCTTCCTGCAGCGTCTGTTCGGAGCGAAGTGACATGCCTCTGCTCTCATTCCTGTTTCCCAAGAATCAGAAAAGCGCGACGGCGGCCAAGGAAAGGCTGCAGATCATCATCGCCCGCGAACGCAGCGGCCGCGGCGGACCGGACTTCCTGCCCGCCCTGCACCGCGAGCTGATCGAAGTGATCTCCAAGTACACCAAGGTCAACGCCGAGGACATCAAGATTTCCCTCGACCGCCAGGGCAACCTGGAAGTGCTCGACGTCAACGTCGTCCTGCCGGACGCCTGATTCCGTCTTTCCGCCGCGCCGGGGTGTTCACGCCGGCGCGGCTGCCACCTCGCGCGCGACGCGCGTGCAGGCGTCGATGTGCTGGTAGCCCATCTGCCTGAATAGCGCAAAGCCGATCGCGGCCGACGCGACCTGCCCCGCCAGCGGCACGATCTTCGCCGCCGACTTGGCCGCCAGCTTGGCGCCCGACTTCTGCAACAGCTTCAGCACCAGTTCCTTCGTCACGATCTTGCCCACGAGCGTACTGCCGATGGCCGCCACGGCCTGGTAAGTGGCGATGCGCATGCGCGGCTGCAGCCGGTCGATCTGCTCCGGCGACAGGCCGAACGCCCGGTTGATCTCTTCCACCATGACGGCAAAGCTGGACAGGTCCGCGACGATGTCCACGCCCGGCACCGGGATCACGGATACGCCCGCCGAAATGGCCGCGCGCTTGCGCACGAGGCCGCGGCAGCGTTCGCGCACGCGTTCGATGTCCTCGCTGGAGACCGGCAACAGGGCCAATTCGCCGTCCTGACTCTTCTTCTTGAACATGTTAGCTCCTCAACCACAATGTTGAAGTTAGTGTAACCGGGAGTTTGTCTCCGGCCTGACACAACTATGACGCAATTTCCCAACGAAAATGTGAATTTATCTGAGGCATCGGTAGCTTTGCGTTTTAAAAGTCTGATATATTTAGTGACATTGTAGGAATGTTCCTACAGTGACGTCCTACAGTCCCACAGCCGAGACAGCCTGAACATCATGAGAATATCCGTACTGGACAACGACACGACCCAGGCAGAACTCATCTGCCAAGTTCTGAACGGAGCTGGGCACAGCTGTCAAGCATTTGACAGTGGTAAAGAATTGCTGGGGCAACTCCGCAAGGACAGCACCGACCTGCTGATCGTCGACTGGCAAGTGACCGACGTCCCGGCGGCGGAACTCCTGCGCCGCGCCAAGGAAAAACTGGCGCCGAATACCCCGACGATGTTCCTGGCCGGCAGCTCGGCCGAAGACGACATCGTGGCCGGCGTCACGGCCGGTGCCGACGACTACCTCGTCAAGCCGCTGCGCCGCGGCGAGCTGGTCGCACGCACGCAGGCCCTGCTGCGCCGGGCGTACCCGTCGCAGAATGGTGCCGAACAGTTACAGTTCGGTCCGTACGTGTTCGAGACCCGCCCCGGCCGCCTGATGATGGACGGCGAGCAGATCGACGTCACGCACAAGGAATTCAACCTGGCGCTGCTGTTTTTCCGCAACCTGGGCCGTCCGCTGTCGCGTGCGTACATCCATGAATCGATCTGGGTGCGCGAAACGGCCGTCCCGTCGCGTACGATGGACACGCACGTTTCGCGCGTCCGCAACAAACTGCGCCTGCGTCCGGAGAACGGTTTCCGCCTCGTGCCGGTATATAGCTACGGCTATAGGCTGGAAAAGCTGGGCGCGTGAAACCCTGACGCCGTAGGGGTATAATGGGCGCGCTGCCCAATTTTTGATCACCCATGCAACTGCTCGCCGTCGGCCTCAATCACACCACAGCACCGGTCTCGCTGCGCGAGCAACTGGCGCTGGCGCCTGAGCAGCTGGGCGACGCGGTGCAGGCGGCGCGCGGGTGGTTTTCAAAATTTAATACCCGCGGCGAAGACGAAGCGGCGCTGCTCTCGACGTGCAACCGCACCGAGATGTACGCCGCCAGCTGCGCACCCGACCCGCTCGATGCATCCGCGCGCTTCCTCGCGGACTACCACGACCTGAATTTCGCCGAACTGCGCCCGCATTTGTACATGCTGCCGCAGCACGACGCCGTGCGCCACGCGTTCCGCGTCGCCTCCGGCCTCGATTCGATGGTGCTGGGCGAGGCCCAGATCCTCGGCCAGATGAAGGATGCCGTGCGCGTCGCCGACGAGGCGGGTGGCCTCGGCACCTATCTGCACCAGCTGTTCCAGCGCAGCTTCGCCGTGGCGAAGGAAGTGCGCTCGACGACCGAGATCGGCGCGCACAGCGTGTCGATGGCCGCCGCCGCCGTGCGCCTGTCGGAACGCATCTTCGATCGCGTCAGCGAGCAGAACGTCCTCTTCATCGGCGCCGGCGAGATGATCGAGTTGTGCGCCACGCACTTCGCCGCCCACAATCCGAAGTCGATCACGATCGCCAACCGCACGCTGGCGCGCGGCGAAGCGCTGGCCGCGCGCTTCAACGGCAGCGCGATCGGTCTCGCCGACCTTTCCGAACGCCTGGCGCAGTTCGACGTCGTCATCGCCTCCACCGGCTCCACCTTGCCGCTGATCGGCAAGGGCCTCGTCGAACGCGCCATCAAAGCGCGCCGGCACCGGCCGATGTTCATGGTCGACCTGGCCGTCCCGCGCGACATCGAGCCGGAAGTGGGCCGCCTGAACGACGTGTTCCTGTACACGGTCGACGACCTGGCCGAGGTGGTGCGCACCGGCGTCGAAAGCCGCCAGGCCGCCGTCGCCCAGGCCGAGGCCATCATCGAGACGCGCGTGCAGTCGTTCATGCACTGGATCGGCGACCGCGCCGTGGTGCCCGTCATCCGCGACATGCACGAATCGAGCGAAGCGATGCGCCTGGCCGAACTGGAACGGGCGCGCAAGCTGCTCGCCAAGGGCGAAGACATCGAGACGGTGCTCGACGCCCTGTCGAAGGGCCTCACCGCGAAATTCCTGCACGGCCCGCAACAGGCCCTGCACCGCGCCCAGGGCGATGAACGCGCCCGCCTCGCGAGTTTGCTGCCCCAGCTGTTCCGCGGCCGCCGTTAGCGGCCTGCACTCCTTCGCCGTACCCGCGTGCCGCTTCCCGCGGCTTGTCCGCTGTCATTCCGATAAGAACACCCTATGAAACCATCCATGCTGGCCAAGCTGGACCAACTGGCCAACCGCCTCGTCGAACTGGACGAACTCCTGATGTCCGAGGGCGCCACCGCGAACATGGACAGCTTCCGCAAGCTGAATCGCGAACACGCCGAACTGAGCCCGCTGGTGGCCGTCTACCGCCAGTACCAGACCGCGCAGGCCGACATCGACGCCGCGCAGGAGATGCTCGCCGACCCGGACATGAAGGAATTCGCGCAGGACGAGATCGACGCGGCGAAGGCGCGCATGGCGGAACTGGATCTCGAGCTGCAGAAGATGCTGCTGCCGAAGGACGAGAACGACGAGCGCAACATCTTCCTCGAGATCCGCGCCGGCACGGGCGGCGACGAATCCGCGCTGTTCGCGGGCGACCTGCTGCGCATGTACACGCGCTATGCGGAGCGCAACCGCTGGCAGGTGGAGATGGTGTCGGAATCGCCGTCCGACCTGGGCGGCTACCGCGAAGTCATCGTGCGCATCGTCGGCCAGGGCGCCTACTCGAAACTGAAATTCGAGTCGGGCGGCCACCGCGTGCAGCGCGTGCCGGCGACGGAGACGCAGGGCCGCATCCACACCTCCGCCTGCACCGTCGCCGTGATGCCGGAGGCGGACGAAGTGGAGGACGTGCAGATCAATCCGGCCGACCTGCGCATCGACACCTACCGCGCTTCGGGCGCCGGCGGCCAGCACATCAACAAGACGGATTCCGCCGTCCGCCTGACGCACCTGCCGACCGGCATCGTCGTCGAATGCCAGGACGACCGCAGCCAGCACAAGAACAAGGCGCAGGCCATGAAAGTCCTCGCCGCGCGCATCAAGGACGTGCAATTGCGCGAGCAGCAGAGCAAGGAAGCGGCAACCCGTAAAAGCCTGATCGGCTCGGGCGACCGCAGCGAGCGTATCCGCACCTACAACTTCCCGCAGGGCCGCCTGACCGACCACCGCATCAACCTGACGCTCTATAAACTGGACATGATCATGGACGGCGACCTGGCCGAACTGACGAACGCCCTGTCGGCCGAGCACCAGGCCGAACAACTGGCGGCGCTGGGGGATTGATCAACAACAAACCGGGGTCAGAGCCCGTTTTTGGGAAATTTCCAAAAATCGGGCTCTGACCCCGGTGTTAAGACAGTTATAAGTTGCTAGACTGAAAATATCCTTTTCGACCTCAACCAGGAAGCCCATGTCCTCGTCCCGCAATCTCCTGCTCGCCATCGCCGCCGTCAGCATCGCCCTGATCGGCGCGGCCCTGTATCTCCAGCACGTGAAGGGCCTGCTGCCCTGCCCGCTGTGCGTGATCCAGCGCTACCTGTACCTCGGCATCGCGATCTTCAGCCTGATCGGCGCCTTCGCCAACAAGATCAAGGCCGGCGCCGGGCTCGCGCTGCTGTGCGCGCTGGGCGGCCTCGGCTATGTCGGCAAGCATTTGTACGTGCTGGCGCACCCGGGCTTTTCGTGCGGCATCGATCCGATGCAGACGACGCTCAACAAGATCCCGACCGCGACCCTGTTGCCCGGCCTGTTCCGCGCCGACGGCCTGTGCGAAGCGGCGCAGGAAACCGTGTTCGGCCTGAACGTGCCGCAGTGGTCGGCCGTCTGGTTCACGATCCTCACGCTGGCCCTCGTCTGGGTGCTGGTGCGGCGCGCGCGCTGATGACCATCCAGCCCGGCGCCACCATCGCGGCCGTGCAGGCAAGCCTGCCGCTCGACCCGCTGGAAAACCGCATCCTCCTGTGCGAGGCGACGGGTCTCACCCGCGTCCAGTTGATCACGCAGGGCGACCGCGCCCTCACGCCGGACGAAGCGTCGCGCCTGGACGATCTCGTGGCGCGCCGGCTGCGCGGCGAACCGATCGCCTACATCGTCGGCCGGCGCGAATTCTTCGGCCTGGATTTCCAGGTCGGCCCCGCCGTGCTGATTCCCCGCCCGGACACGGAACTGATCGTCGAACTGTCACTCGAGCGCCTGCCGGACAACGCACCGCGCCTGCTCGACATGGGGACCGGAAGCGGCGCCATCGCCGTCGCCGTCGCGCACACGCGGCCGGACGCCGACGTCACCGCGCTGGACGTCAGCCCGGACGCGCTGGCCGTCGCCCAGGCGAATGCGGCCGCCAACGGCGCGCGTGTGCGCTTCTTGGAGAGCAGCTGGTTCGACGCGCTCGCCGCCGGGGAAACCTTCGACGTCATCGCCTCCAACCCGCCCTATATCGCGGCCGGCGACGAGCATCTCGTCCAGGGCGATTTGCGCTTCGAACCGGTCGGCGCGCTGACGGACCATGCGGACGGCCTGTCCGCGCTGCGCATCATCATCCAGGGCAGCGCGCGCCACCTCGCGCCGGGCGGCTGGCTGCTGCTCGAGCATGGCTACGACCAGGCGGCGGCCGTGCGCGCGCTGCTGGCGGACGCCGGCTTCACCGACGTGCAAAGCTGGCGGGACCTGGCCGGGATCGAGCGCGTGAGCGGCGGCCGGTTCGGCTGATCGTCTCCCCGGCGCGCTCCGGACGCCCCGTTTGTTACAATTTCGGGTCCACCACCCGGAAGCCAACACGATGCGTCGACTGTTCGCGACTCTCATCCTGCTCGGCCCGCTCGTTGCATTCGCGGCGGACAGCGCCGACCCGGCGCAAGCCCTGTTCGAGCGCGACTGGCAATGGCGCCTCAAGCACCGGCCCGAATTCGCCACGAGCGTCGGCGACCACCGCTACGACGCGCTGCTGGCCGACACCTCGCTCGCGGAGCAGACGGCCATCGTCGAGCACGCGCGGCGCATGCTCGACCTCGCGCGCCAGATCGACCGCGCGCAGCTGGCCGGCCAGGACCGTCTCTCCTGGGACCTGTTCACGGGCGACCAGGAACGCATCCTCGCGCGCGCCGCGTTCGTCGCGTTCGACCCGCAGCCGGTCAGCGCGCAGGACGGCCTGCAGATCCGCTTCCCGCAACTGGTCGCGCAGATGCCCTTCTTCACGGAAGACGACTACCGCAACTACATCGCGCGGTTGAACGCCCTGCCGCGCCACGTCGACGGCATCATCGAGCAGATGCGCGAGGGGATGCGCACCGGCTGGACGGCGCCGAAGTCCATCATGGCCGGCCTGCCCGCGCAGTTGCGGACGATGCGCGAGCACGTGCAGGATGGCGCCCTCGGCGCGCCGTTCCAGCGCCTGCCCGCGACCATCGCCGAGGACACGCGCGTGCAACTCGCGGCGGACGGCGCGGCCGCCCTGCGCACGGCGGCAGGCGCGCTGCAAAAGCTGGAAGACTTCGTGCGCACCGACTACCTGCCGGCCGCGCGCACGACCATCGGCGCATCCGGCCTGCCCGGCGGCGCGGCGTGGTACGCGTATCTCGTCAAGGCTGCGACGACCACCACGCTGGCCCCGGCCGAGATCCACGCGCTGGGTATCAAGGAGGTGGCGCGCCTGCGCGCCGAGATGGAAGCGACGGCAGCGCGCACGGGTTTCAAAGGGAGTTATCCGCAATTCGTCGCGTTCGTGCGCAGCGATCCGCGCCTGTTCCCGACGAACGCGGACGCGCTGCTGGACCGCTACCGCCGCACCATCGCGCGCGTCCAGGCCCAGTTGCCCACGCAGTTCGGCACGATCCCGCAGGAAGAACTGGCCGTCAAACCCGTGCAGCAGGCGGGCGCCGATACTCAGGGCGGCGCCTATTACGAAGCGGGCACGCCGGAGCGGGTCGCGGCCCTCGCCGTCAACACGAGCCGCCTGGACACGCGGCCGCTGTGGGAAGTCGAGACGCTCGCCCTGCACGAGGGCATCCCCGGCCACCATCTGCAGGTCGCGCGCGCCCACGCCATCGACGGCCTGCCGGCATTCCGCCGCCACGCCTGGTATCCGGCGTTCGGCGAAGGCTGGGCGCTGTATGCGGAGAGCCTGGGGCCGATGCTCGGCCTGATGCGCGATCCGTTCTCGCAATTCGGCCGCCTGGCCGACGAGCAGCTGCGCGCCGCGCGGCTCGTCGTCGACACGGGCATCCACGCGCTGGGCTGGCCACGCCAGCAGGCCGTCGACTGGCTGAACGCGAACACGGCCAATCCGCCGTCCGACAACGAGGTCGAAGTCGACCGCATGATCGCCCAGCCGGGCCAGGCGCTGGCGTATAAAATCGGCCAGCTGCGCATCGCCGCGCTGCGCGCGCGGGCGCAGGCGGCGCTGGGTCCGCGCTTCGACGTCCGTGCCTTCCACGACGCCGTGCTGGAAAACGGCGCCGTGCCGCTGGACGTGCTGGAAAAGCGCATCGACCGCTGGATCGCGGCGCAGAATGTTCCGGAACTTGACCTGGTTAATTAACTAAAAAGTCATATTGAGGGCTGACCGGCGCGGTTGGCCGATTTCGGTTACTCTCTGCGTCTCATGGCAGTATAAGAAAGGAAACCTCGTGTCGAACCAACTGACCCGCCGCCTGGCCCTGCTGGACGACGATGCCCACCGCGGCCTGCTCCTGCAAGGCCTGCGCGGCATCGAGCGCGAGACGCTGCGCGTCGATGGCCAGGGCCACCTGGCAAGGACTGCGCATCCGGTAAAACTCGGCTCGGCCCTGACCCATCCGCAGATCACGACGGATTACGCGGAAGCGCTGCTCGAATTCATCACGCCGGCCGAACACGACATCGGCCTGGCCCTGCACCGCCTGGACGCGATCCACCGCTACGCCTATTCCAAGCTGGACGGCGAGCTGCTGTGGAGCCAGTCGATGCCGTGCGAGCTGCCGGCCGAGAAAGACATCGAGATCGCCTGGTACGGCAAGTCGAACCTCGGCATGCTCAAGCACGTGTACCGCCGCGGCCTGGCCCTGCGCTACGGCAAGGCCATGCAATGCATCGCGGGCATCCACTACAACTATTCGCTGCCGGAAGAACTGTGGCAGCTGCTGGCGGAACACGAGGGCATCACGGAAGAACGCCGCAACGCGCTGCGCGACTTCCAGTCCGAAAGCTATATCGCGACCATCCGCAACTTCCGCCGCTACAGCTGGCTGCTGATGTATTTGTTCGGCGCATCGCCGACGCTGTCGACGGGCTTCCTGCGCGGCCGCGAGCACAATCTCGAGACGCTGTCGGACGACACGTTGTTCCTGCCGTACGCGACGAGCCTGCGCATGAGCGACCTGGGTTACCAGAACGACGCCCAGTCCGGCCTGCGCCCGCACGAGAACAGCCTGGAAAGCTATGTGACCTCGCTGATGGACGCCGTCAAGCGCCCGTATCCGCCGTACGCGGAGATCGGCACGAAGAAAGATGGCGAGTGGGTCCAGCTGTCGACCAACATCCTGCAGATCGAGAACGAATACTATTCGACGATCCGCCCGAAGCGCGTGATCCGCACGGGCGAGCGCCCGGTGCAGGCGCTGTGCGCCCGCGGCGTGCAATACATCGAGGTGCGCTGCCTGGACGTCGATCCGTTCGAACCGGTCGGCATCGCGCTGGAGACGGGCCGCTTCCTGGACGCCTTCCTGCTGTTCTGCGCCCTCGAGGAAAGCCCGCTGATCAATGCGATGGAAGGCCAGGTCCACGCGCGCAACTTCGCGCGCACCGTGAAGGAAGGCCGCCGCCCGGGCCTGACCCTCACGCGCAACGACCACGAAGTGCTGCTGAAGGATTGGGCGGAAGAGCTGCTGGAACGCATCCGCCCCGTCGCGGAACTGCTGGACCACGAGCACAATTACAAGGGCGCGCACATGGATGCGCTGAACGCGCAGAAGGCCAAGGTCGCGGATCCGGACAAGACCCCGTCCGCGCGCGTGCTGCAGGAAGTGCGCACGCTCGGCTCGTTCGCGCAGTTCGGCCTGCGCCAGAGCAAACTGCACGCCGAGGCCTTCCGCACCGAACCGCTGATGCCGGCCGAGACCGCGCTGTTCGACGAGATGGCGCGGGTGTCGCTGGCCGAGCAGGCGCAGGTCGAGGCGACGGATACCGGCTCCTTCGACGACTTCGTGGCGGCGTATAACAGTAGTACACTGTGCCGTAACAGCTAACACGCGAGCTTGGACATTTACGCATGCACGTCGTTCCCGCCTGCGCGGGAACGACGTCTCACGCTGAATCGGGGCTCTTCTTGCTCACCTTTTTCAACGAACACCACGCCCAGCACGCCCCCGCATCGGAACCGCCCCAGCGCATCGACGTCGTGGCGAACGAGTTCACGCGGCGTGGCCTGGGCCGCATCGTCACCCCGCACGGCGTGCCCCTGACGTCGCTGGAACGCATCCATACGCCCCGCTACCTGCACTTCCTGCGCAGCGCATGGAACGAGTGGCTGTCGCTCGACCCGCGCAACGCCGAGCGCGATCTCGTCCCCTCCGTGTGGCCCGGCCAGGGCATGCGCCGCGACGTCGAACCGGATACGTTCACGGGCCGCCTCGGCCTGTACGCGTTCGACAGTACGACGCCGCTGACGGCCGGCACGTGGACCGCCGCGAAGACGGGCGCCGACTGCGCGATCAATGCGGCGCACGCGCTGCGCCTGGGCGAGCGCGGCACGTTCGCGCTCACGCGTCCGCCCGGCCATCACGCCGGCGCCGACTACTGCGGCGGCTTCTGCTTCCTGAACAATGCCGCGCTGGCGGCCCAGCACCTGCTCGACGACGGCCTGCAGCGCGTGGCCATCCTCGACATCGACTACCACCACGGCAACGGCACGCAAGACATCTTTTATCGCCGCAAGGACGTGCTGGTCGCGTCGATCCACGCCGACCCGCGCACGGATTACCCGTACTATGCGGGCCACGCCGACGAGACGGGCGCCGGCGCGGGCCTCGGCTTCAACCTGAACGTGCCGCTGCCGCGCGGAACGGCGGCGGCGCAGTGGTTCCTCGCGCTGGAAACGGCCTGCGTGAAGATGGCGGGCTTTTCTCCGCAGGCGCTCGTCGTCTCGCTGGGCGTCGACGGTTTCAGCGGCGACCCGCGCTCGCACTTCGGCCTCGCCAGCGGCGATTTTCTGCGCATCGGCGAGCGCATCGGCTTTCTCGGCCTGCCGGCCGTCTTCGTGTTCGAAGGCGGCTCGGTCGTGCCCGAACTCGGCATCAACGTGGTCAACGTGCTCGAAGGTTTCGAGACGGCGGCCTGACAAGGAAACGACAATGATCGAATGGCAGTGGAGCGGTTTTGCCGACCTGACGGCGGCAGAACTGTACGAGATGCTGGCGCTGCGCCAGCAGGTGTTCGTGCTCGAGCAGGCGTGCCTGTACCCGGACATCGACGGCCTCGATCCGGGCGCGCATCACCTGCTCGGCTGGCGCACCGTCGACGGCAAGCGCGAACTGGCGGCCACCCTGCGCTGCCTGGCGCCGGGCGCGAAATACGAGGAGATGTCGCTGGGCCGCGTCGTCACCAGCCCGTCCACGCGCGGCACGGGCCTGGGCCGCGAACTGGTCGCGCAAGGCATCGCGTGCGCGCAACGGCTGCATCCCGGCCACGCGATCCGCATCGGCGCCCAGGCGCACCTGGAGGCGTTCTATGGGAGCTTCAGCTTCGTCACGGTGTCCGCGCCGTACGACGAGGACGGCATCATGCACATCGACATGGTGCGCACCGCTACTTAAGAAGGCCGGCCTTGGTCGGATCCGGCATGCGGATCGCGACGAGGCAGGCCAGCGCGCACATGACGCTCACGTACCAGTAGAAATACGGCTCGTGGCCGGCCTGCTTGAACCACAGCGCCACGTATTCCGCCGAGCCGCCGAAGATCGCGTTGGCGACCGCATACGACAGGCCCACGCCCAGCGCGCGCACTTCGACCGGGAACATCTCGGCCTTGATCAGGCCACCAATCGACGTGTACAGGCTGATGATCGCCAGCGCGCACACGATCAGCGCGCCGGCAGTCAGCGGGCTCGATACGTTACGCAATGCCATCATGATCGGCGTCGTGAACACGGCGGCCAGCGCACCGAACGCGATCATCGACGTGCGCCGGCCGATGCGGTCGGACAGCGCGCCGAACGCCGGCTGCAGCAGCATGTAGACCAGCAGGCAGACGGTCATGATGCGGCTCGCCGTCTCCGTGCTCATGCCGGCCGTGTTGACGAGGTATTTCTGCATGTACGTCGTGAACGCGTAGAAGATCAGCGAGCCGCCGGCCGTGAAGCCCAGCACCGTGACGAACGCGCGCCGGTGGTGCTTCAGCAGCGACGCGACGCTGCCCGCGGCCTCGCTCTTGCGCTCGCTGGCGGTGGTCGTCTCGTGCAGCGAACGGCGCAGGTACAGCGACACGAGGGCGGCGCAGGCGCCGACGACGAACGGGATGCGCCAGCCCCAGGCCTTCAGTTCGTCATGCGTGAGCAGCAATTGCAGGATGCCCAGCACGAGCAGCGCCGCGAGCTGGCCACCGATCAGGGTCACGTACTGGAACGACGCGAAGAACCCCTTGCGCCCCGGCTCGGCCACCTCGCTCATGTAGGTGGCGCTGGTGCCGTACTCTCCGCCAACGGACAGGCCCTGGAACAGGCGCGCCACCAGCAGCAGCATGGGCGCCGCCGTGCCGATGCTGGCATAGGTCGGCAGCGCGGCGATCATCAGCGAGCCGCCGCACATCATGAGCACGGAAATCATCATCGCGTTGCGTCGGCCGTAGCGGTCGGCGATGCGGCCGAACAGCCAGCCGCCGATCGGGCGCATCAGGAAGCCCGCCGCGAAGATGCCGGCCGTGTTCAGGAGCTGGGTCGTCGGATTGCCTTTCGGGAAGAAGGCAGACGAGAAATACAGGGCGCAGAACGAATAGATGTAGAAGTCGAACCACTCCACCAGGTTGCCGGACGACGCGCCGACGATGGCGAACACGCGCTGGCGCGATGTGAGATGTTCGATGGCATGCGGGTCTGCTGTATCCGTCGTGGTCATTGCTACCTCCGGGTTCGGACCCAGCATAGCAGTTCCTCAATTTTTACGGCGCCACAACAGTACGGGGATGCCTGCTAGCAGCAAAAACGCCGCCGCCGGCTCCGGCACGGGCGTGAGCAGGACCGGCGCGCAATACCCGAAGTCGTTGCAGCTGTTGGCCACGATCTGGCCGGCGTCGTTGATGCCGACGGCGTCCATCAGCACCTGGATGCCGAGGCCGTCCGTCACGTTGTTCAGGTCGACCAGGCTGCCGTCCGCATACACGAACGCGTGCGAGAAACCGTCCCCGACGAAGCTGGAATAACCGACCACCATGCCGGCCGCGTTGATGGCGTGGGCTTCGCCGAAGTCGCCGCCGAAGGAACCGAGGTCGTGCATCACGCCGCCGCTGTACAGGAACGGATGCCAGACGGCCGCGGCGCCGATGAGGCTGTAACCCGCCACCTGGCCGGCATCGTTCACCGCCTCGGCCCAGCTGAAGCCGCCGCCCAGCGTGCCGAGGTCCTGCATGGTGCCGTCGTGGTACAGGAATGCGTGAGCGCCGTCGTCCGGGAAGCCCGGGCCCGGCTGGGAACCCCCGACGATCATGCCCGCGCCGTTGATGCCCCGCGCCCGCGCATCCGTCCCGCCCAGCGTGCCGATGTCGGTCAGCGTGCCGCCGCTGTACAGGAACGCACGGCTGTTGCCGGACGCATCCGTGGAATCGCCCACGACCTGGCCCGCGGCGTTGATGCCGTACGCGATGCTCTCGCCGCCGTACAGCGTGCCGGTGCTCCGGATGTCGCCGTTGCGGTAGATGAAGCCGCGCGTAAAGTCGCCGGACAGCGAGGCGCCGACCACGGCGCCGCCGTTGGTGGCGGTCGCCCAGGCGGATGGGCCGCCCAGCGTCGGCAGGAACGTCGTCGTGCCGTCCAGCCACACGAAGGCGCGTTGCTGGTTGTCGAGATTGATGCCGCTGCCGACGACGCTGCCGTCGTTGCCGATGCCGTAGGCCGTGAAATTTTCGGGCAGGAAGGTCGCGGTGTACAGCGGGTCGGCCAGCACGGCCGGTGCCGCCACTGCCAGGGATACGCCGAGCATCAGCGCCGGCTTCACGCGGCGCCAGCGCGCGCGCCAGGCCAGCAGGGCGAGCCCGGCGGCCAGCATTGCCCAGGTGGCCGGCTCGGGCACGGCCGACACGAGGTCGAGGCGCACGTCCGCGCACGTGCCGAGGCGGCAGGCACGGCCCAGGATCCGGCCCGCGTCGTTGATGTCGGTGGCGTCGATGATCTCCCAGCCGTTCGCCCCCGTCACGAGCGTGTTCAGGTCGACCATGTGCCCGTCGAGATAGATGAAGGCGTGGTAGCCCCAGCCGACATCCGTGATGAGGTCCGACGCGCCGACGATGAGGCCCGCATTGTTCAGCGCCCGCGCATAGCCCCAGTTGCCGCCCAGCGAACCGAGGTCGACCATGTGACCGTCGCGGTACGCGAAGGGCCGCGTCAGCGCGCCGTTGTCCAGGACGACGTCCGTTTCCGACCAGCCCACCGCGAGTCCGGCGTCATTGACGTCGTAGGCTTCGCTGCGCAGGCCGCCCAGCGTGCCGAGGTCGAGCATCGTGCCGCCCTGGTAGAGATAGGCGTGGCGGTCCGGGTCGAATGTGCTGGAGGCAAGCGTGGCCGTGCCGGCCACCGTGCCGGACGCGTTGATGGCCGCGGCATAGCTCCAGTCGCCACCGAACGTGCCGATCAGGTGGATGCCCCCGCTGTCGACCAGGAAGCCGCGCTGTGCCTCGCCGATGTCGGGCTGGGCATTGCCCGCGACCATGCCGGCGTCGTTGATGCCTCTCGCGTTCGAATACGCGTATATGTCGGGCAGGCTCGCGGCCACCGGCACCACGCTGCCGCCCACATACGCGAACGCGCTGCCGTTATACGGGCTATTTTGTGCGCCGGCGATGTCGCCATGGTTATTGATCGCGAGACCGTAGCTGTCAGGCAGCACGCTGCCCAGGCTCGTGATGGTGCCGCCGGACAGGATGGCGGCCGCACCGCCGTACGTGCCGACGATCTGGCCTGCGTTGTTGAGCGCGGACGGCGCGAAACCGGCAGGCAGGAAATCGAATGTATAAAGCGGATCGGCCCACGCGTGCGCGCTGGCGAAGAACGGCAACAACAGGGCGAACAGGCAACGGCGTATCGACATGGCAGGCTCCGGATGACATTCAGGCGTGCCAACGATACGGCCCGATGCGCCGCGCGGAACTGAGCCAGATCAGGCGTGCGCGGAACGCGTTCAGAACGTGATGACGAAGCGCGCGCCCCGGCTCACCGGGCGCGCGTAACGTACCGTGCCGCCATTGCCATGTACCAATTGACGCACCATTGCGAGGCCGATGCCGCCGCCCTGCTTGCGTGTCGTGAAGAAGGGCGTGAAGATGTGCGCGGCCAGCGCGTCCGGCACGCCGGGACCGTCGTCGTCGACCTCGATGCGCAGGCGCGCGCCGCGCACCAGGCGGGCGGTAACGCGCGCGCGGCCGCCCGCGTCCGTCGCCTCGAACGCGTTCTTGAGCAGGTTGATCAGCGCCTGCTCGAGCTGGCCCGGGTCGGCCATCAGTTCCAGCGACGCCGGCTCCACCGAGAACACGACGTCGCCGCCGCGCTCCCGCCAGGCCGGCCCCACCAGCGCATCGAGCCGCGCGAACAGGGCGGCCAGCGGCACCCGCTCGGGCCGCGCGTCCGGCACGTTGGACAGGCTGCGGTAGCTGGCGACGAAACCTGCCAGGCTGTCGGCGCGGCGGCCGATGGCGTCGAGCGCCGTGCCGAGGTCCGCCGCCACGTCGGCCGGCAGCGCGGGCCGCGCTTCCTCGACCAGGTCGCGCGCCGTGCGCGACAGCGACGCCACCGGCGTCAGCGAATTCATGATCTCGTGCGTGAGCACGTGCACCAGCCGGCGCCAGGCGTTCAAGGCTTCGGCTTCCAGTTCGCTCTCGACCGGCATCAGCGCGGCGAGACGCTGCGGGCGGCCGTGCAGGGTCAGCATCGACACCGTCGCCAGCGCGCGTTCGGTGCCCCGCTCGGTCTCGAACTGCAGCAAGGTGCGGTCGCCGCGCTGGTCGGCGCCGGCGCGGTGCTGGGATTACCGTTCGCGTGGGTGGCGATCCAGCGCTGGCTGGGCGGGTTCACCGAGCGTGCGCCGATCGGCGGCTGGACGCTCGCCGCCGCGCTGCTGGTGGCGGGCGTGGTGGCGCTGGTGGCTACCCTGCGCCACGCGCTGGCGGCGGTGCGGATCCGCCCCGCCAGCGCGCTGCGCGAATGAATCAGCAGGCCGCGCTGCCGCAGACTTTGACCAGTTCGACTTCGAACACGAGGCCGGTGTTGCCCGGGATTGCGCCCGGCACGCCGCCCACGCCGTAACCCAGGCTGCTCGGGATCAGGATCGTGCGCTTGCCGCCGACCTTCATGCCCTGCACGCCCTGGCCGAAGCCGGGGATCACGGATTCGTTGGTGTTCACGGCGCCGATGACGAAAGTGAACGGCTTGCCCGGCAACGACGCGTCGAACTTGGTGCCCTTGAAGTCGGCCGCGGCGGCGCTGTACAGCCAGCCCGTGTAGTTGACCTGCACGCGCGCGCCGTTGACGGCTTCGGCACCGGTGCCGATCGCGATGTCGGTCTTGGTCAGCGCGGCGGGATTGTTGACGACGGGAGGGGTGGTGCTGCCCGAATCGCCACCGCCGCCGCATGCGGACAGGCTCAGGATGGCGGCGAAGGCGGCGGCCAGTGGGAAGGACAGTTTCATGGGACTCCTACAGGACAGGTTGGTTATCGGATGGAAACCCGAACCTTACCAACCTGCCCTGCAAGCGTCTGTGGGGGATTTGTATGCCTTTGTAATCCGCTCAGATTTCGACCTGGGTGCCGAGTTCGATGACGCGGTTGCTCGGAATCTGATAATAATCCGCGGCCGTGCGGGCGTTGCGCTGCATCGCCACGTACAGGTGCTCCCTCCACGGCATCATGCCCTGCCCCGGCACCGAGATCACGGTCTGGCGCGCGATGAAGAACGACGTCTCCATCATCTCGAACTCGAGGCCGCAGGCGGCGCACAGGCGCAGGATGTCCGGGATGTCCGCTTCGTCCTTGAAGCCGTAGGTCACGTTCAGCTGGTAGCAGTTGTGGCCCAGCGGGACGACCTCGACCTGCTCGCTCTCGGGCACGTACGGCTCTTCGCGGATGCGCACCGTGAGGAACACGACGCGCTCGTGCAGCACCTTGTTGTGCAGGAGGTTGTGCAGCAGCGCGTGCGGCACGCCGTCGGTTTCGCCGCGCAGGAAGATGGCGGTGCCGGACACGCGGTCGGGCGGCGCGACGAACAGCGACTGCAGGAAGTCGTCGAGCGGGATCGCGTGCTTTTCCAGGTTCTCGAACACGAGTTCGCGGCCGCGCTTCCACGTCAGCATCGTCGTCAGCAGGATCGCGCCGAGCAGCAGCGGGAACCAGCCGCCGTGCAGCAGTTTCAACGTGCTGGCCGAGAACAGCATGATGTCCATCGCCATGAAGAAGCCGGTGGCGCCGAAGCACAGCCACAGCGGCAGGTGCCAGCGGTAGCGGATCACGAAGAACGTCAGGATCGTCGTCGCGAACATGGTCGCCGTCACCGCGATGCCGTAGGCGCCGGCCAGCTTGTCCGACGAACCGAAGCCGACGACCGCCAGCAGCACGACGATCAGCTGCAGCCAGTTCACGGCCGGGATGTAGATCTGGCCGATCTCGCTTTCCGACGTGTGCATCACGCGCATGCGCGGCAGCAGGCCCAGTGCGATGGCCTGGCGCGTCATCGAGAACGTGCCGGAGATCGTGGCCTGCGACGCGATCACGGTCGCCATCGTCGACAGCAGCACCAGCGGCAGCACGCTCCAGCTGCCCAGCTGGTGGAAGAACGGGTTCTCGAGCGCTTCCGGATGCGTGATCAACAGGCCGCCCTGGCCCAGGTAGTTCACGGCGAGCGCGGGGAACACGACCATGAACCAGGCGAAGCGGATCGGCTTCTTGCCGAAGTGGCCCATGTCCGCGTACAGCGCCTCGGCGCCGGTGAATGCCAGCACGACGGCGCCCAGCGCGACGAACGCGATCATCTTCTCGCGCAGCATGAACTCGAACGCGTGCAGCGGGTTCAGCGCATGCAGGATCACGGGCGCCTGCACGATGTTGATGACGCCCATGACGGCCAGCGCGGCGAACCACACGACCATGACTGGGCCGAACCAGCGGCCGATGCCGGCCGTGCCGTGGCGCTGCACGCTGTACAGCCCCACCAGCACGACGATCGTCAGCGGCACGACGTATTTTTCCAGGCCGGGCGTGGCCACTTCGAGACCTTCGATCGCGCCCAGCACGGAGATCGCCGGCGTGATCACGCTGTCGCCGTAGAACATGGTGGCGCCGAACACGCCCAGCACCATCAGCACGTAATGCCAGCGCGACGTGCGCGTGACGGAATTCAGCGCGAGCGCCATCAGGGCCATGATGCCGCCCTCGCCGCGGTTGTCCGCACGCAGCACCAGCGTGACGTATTTGAGGGAGACGATCATCGTCAGGCCCCAGAAGATCAGGGACACGATGCCCAGCAGGTTCGGCGTGGTCAGGACCAGGCCGTGGACGGGATCGAAGATGGTCTTGAGCGTGTACAGCGGGCTGGTACCGATGTCGCCGTAGACGATACCGACCGCCGCCAGCGTCAGCCCTGCCAGGCTGCTTTTCTTATGTTCTGCCGTCAAGGTTTCACCGTTTTGTTGTTCTGGTGCGTTGCACAATAGAATAATTGACAAGGAAAAACAAGAGCGCGACCTTTTGCTCGGCCGCTATTTTCTCAAAGTCTGCATCAATGGAAGCAGGCCGAGCGCACGCCTCGGTTGCCGCAAACGGCGGGCCCGCCAGCAAGGCTGCGTCCGTTCAAGGATAATGTCAGACCGCTCACCCGTATCACGCCTCCCCATGAACACCGGCATCCTGTCCGCCGCCCTCGCCTTCCTGTGCTGGGGCCTGTTTCCGTTGTATTTCCACGCCATCGACGAAGTGCCGCCGCTGCAGATCCTCGCGCACCGCATGCTGTGGTCGCTGCTCTTCCTCGTGATCGTGCTCGCCGTGCGCCGCCAGTGGGCCTGGCTGAACCTCGTGCGCCAGCCGCGCGTGTTCGGCAGCTTCGTCGCGTCGGCCCTGCTGCTCAGCGTCAACTGGCTCATCTACATCTGGGCCGTGAACAACAGCCACGTCATCGAGGCCAGCCTCGGCTATTTCATCAATCCGCTCGTCAACATCATGTTCGGCTCGATGCTGCTGAACGAACGCCTGCGGCGCACACAATGGATGGCGATCGGCGTGGCGGCGCTGGGTGTCGCCTGGCTGACGTGGCAGGCCGGCACCGTGCCCTGGGTCGCGCTGACGCTGGCCGTGTCGTTCGGCGGCTATGGCCTGCTGCGCAAGACGGCCGCGCTCGGCGCGCTGGAGGGCCTGTCGTTCGAGACGATGGTGCTGTTCCCGCTCGCGGCCGCCTACGTCGTCTGGCTCAGCGTGCACGGCCAGAACACCTTCATCAACACGGACTCGAACACGACGCGCCTGCTGCTCGTCGCGGCCGGGCCGATCACGGCGATCCCGCTGCTGCTGTTCGCGGCGGGCGCGAGAAAAATCCCGCTGTCGATCGTCGGCCTGCTGCAATACATGTCGCCCACCCTGCAATTCCTGCTGGGCGTATGGCTGTTCCACGAAGCATTCACGGCAGACCGCCTCGTCGGCTTCGTGCTGATCTGGCTCGCGCTGGCCCTGTTCGCCGCCGAAGGCTTGCTGAATCGCCCGCAGCCGGTGGCCAAAGAGGCTTGATCAACATCAAACCGGGGTCAGAGCCCGAATTTTGGCAATTTCCCAAAATCGGGCTCTGACCCCGGTTTTTTGCAGTATCCTGTCGTCCTTATTTTACGCATAGAAGCACATTACTAATGGCCAATTACGTCTACACCATGAACCGCGTGGGCAAGATCGTCCCACCGAAACGCCAGATCCTGAAGGACATTTCGCTGTCGTTCTTCCCGGGCGCGAAGATCGGCGTGCTGGGCCTGAACGGCTCGGGCAAATCGACCCTGCTGAAGATCATGGCCGGCATCGACACCGACATCCAGGGCGAAGCGCGCCCGATGCCGGGCCTGAACATCGGCTACCTGCCGCAGGAACCGCAGCTCGATCCGGAAAAAACCGTGCGCCAGGAAGTGGAGAGCGGCCTGGGTGAAGCCTTCGAGGCGCAGGCCAAGCTGGAAGCCGTGTACGCGGCCTACGCCGAGGAAGACGCCGATTTCGACGCGCTGGCCAAGGAGCAGGAGCGCCTGGAATCGATCATCGCCGCGTCCGACGGCGGCAACCTGAACCTGCAACTGGAAATGGCCGCCGACGCGCTGCGCCTGCCGCCGTGGGATGCGAAGATCGGCGTGCTGTCCGGCGGCGAGAAGCGCCGCGTGGCGCTGTGCAAGCTGCTGCTGTCCAAGCCCGACATGCTGCTGCTCGACGAACCGACCAACCACCTGGACGCCGAATCCGTCGAGTGGCTGGAGCAGTTCCTGCTGCGTTTCCCGGGCACCGTCGTCGGCATCACCCACGACCGCTACTTCCTCGACAACGCCGCCGAATGGATCCTGGAACTGGACCGCGGCCACGGCATCCCCTGGAAGGGCAATTACTCGTCCTGGCTGGAGCAGAAGGAAGCCCGCCTGAAGCAGGAAGAAGCAACGGAATCCGCGCGCCAGAAGGCGCTGGCAAAAGAACTGGAATGGGCGCGCCAGAATCCGAAGGCACGCCAGGCCAAGTCGAAGGCGCGTCTCGCCCGCTTCAACGAACTGTCCGAATACGAATACCAGAAGCGCAACGAGACGCAGGAGATCTTCATCCCCGTCGCGGAACGCCTGGGCAACGAAGTCATCGAGTTCAAGAACGTCTCGAAAGCGTTCGGCGACCGCCTGCTGATCGACAACCTGTCGTTTACCGTGCCGCCGGGCGCGATCGTCGGCATCATCGGCCCGAACGGCGCCGGTAAGTCGACGCTGTTCCGCATGATCGCGGGCATCGAGCAGCCGGACAGCGGCGAAGTCGTCATCGGCAAGACCGCGAAGGTCTCGCTCGTCGACCAGTCGCGCGACAGCCTCGCCGCGAACAAGACCGTGTTCGAAGACGTCTCCGGCGGCGCCGACATGCTGTCCGTCGGCCGCTTCGAGATGCCGTCGCGCGCGTATCTCGGCCGCTTCAACTTCAAGGGCGCGGACCAGCAGAAACTGGTCGGCAACCTGTCGGGCGGTGAACGCGGCCGCCTGCACCTGGCCAAGACGCTGCTCAAGGGCGGCAACGTGCTGCTGCTGGACGAACCGTCGAACGACCTGGACGTCGAAACCCTGCGCGCGCTGGAAGACGCGCTGCTGGAATTCGCAGGCAGCGTGATGGTCATCTCGCACGACCGCTGGTTCCTCGACCGCATCGCCACCCACATCCTCGCGTTCGAAGGCGAGTCGCAGGTCACCTTCTTCAACGGTAACTACCAGGAGTACGAAGCCGACAAGAAGAAGCGCCTCGGCGAAGAAGGCGCCAAGCCGAAGCGGATCCGCTACAAGCCGCTCACCAGCTAAGCTGCGTCACTCCTCCAGATAGCGCTGGGCATCCAGCGCCGCCATGCACCCGCTGGCGGCGCTGGTGATCGCCTGCCGGTAGATGTGGTCCTGCACGTCGCCGGCCGCGAACACGCCGGGCACGCTCGTGGCGGTCGCCAGGCCGTTGCGTCCCGCGCGCGTCACGATGTACCCGTTCTCCATCTCCAGCTGACCCGCGAAGAGGCCCGTATTCGGCTGGTGGCCGATGGCCACGAACACGCCATGCACGGGCAGCACGCGGATGCCGCCGCGCTCACCGCGCAGGCGCAGCGTGTGCACGCCGGCCGCGTCGCCCAGCACCTCGTCCAGCGTGTGGTTCCACAGGACGTCCACCTTGCCCTCTTCCACGCGCGCCAGCAGGCGCTCGACAAGAATCGCTTCCGCGCGCAGGTGGTCGCGGCGGTGTACCACCGTCACCCTGGACGCGATGTTCGACAAATACAGCGCCTCCTCCACGGCCGTGTTGCCGCCGCCGATCACGGCAACTTCCTTCCCACGATAAAAGAAGCCGTCGCACGTGGCGCAGGCCGAGACGCCGCGGCCCATGAAGGCCTGCTCCGACGGCAGGCCCAGGTAGCGCGCGGATGCGCCCGTCGCGATGATCAGCGCATCGCACGTGTAGTCGCCCTGGTCGCCGGACAGGCGCAGCGGCCGCTCGTGCAAGTGCGCCGTGTGGATGTGGTCGAAGACGATCTGCGTCTCGAAGCGCCGTGCGTGCAATTCGAAGCGGCGCATCAGGTCGGGGCCCTGCACGCCGTCCGGGTCGGCGGGCCAGTTTTCGACGTCGGTCGTCGTCATCAGTTGTCCGCCCTGCGCGACGCCGGTGACGAGCAGCGGGTTCAGGTTGGCGCGCGCCGCGTACACGGCGGCGGAATAGCCTGCCGGGCCGGAACCCAGGATCAGGACCTTGGCATGTTTTTTCATGATGTCAGGACGCGAAGTGGCGGGACAGGTGCTCGGCGAACCGTTCGGGCGGCATGAACCCGATGACGCGACCCTCCGGCACTTCCTTGCCCTGCTTGAACAGGATGATGCCGGGTGGCCCGAACAGGCCGAATTTCTTCATCAGCGCGCGGTCTTCGTCGTTGTTGGCGGTGACGTCGACCTGCAGCAGGCGCACCTGCTTCATCCGCGCTTCCACCTTCGGTTCGGAGAACGTAAAACGCTCCATCTCCTTGCACGACACGCACCAGTCGGCATAAAAATCCAGCATCACGGGCGTGGGGGACGACGCGAGCACCTGATCCAGTTCGGCCAGCGTGCGGATGCGCTCGAACTTCTGTTCCTTGCCCTCCGCCGCGGCGGCGACCTGCGCGCCGCGCAAATGCGCCAGCGGCTGCAGCACGTCCTGGCCGGCGCTGGCGGCGCCCACCAGTTCGAACAGGCCGCCCGTCAGCAGCACGAGGCCCAGCGTCTTGCCGGCATAGCGGCCCAGTCCCGCACCGGCGGCGATGGGTTCGAACACGCGCAGGAACACGGCGCACAGCACGGCGAACGCACCCCACAGCAGCATCGCGACGGTGACCGGGAACACCGGCGTCACCATCCAGATCGCGACCGCGAGCAGCAGCAGGCCGAACACGCGCTTGACGTGGTTCATCCATGCGCCGGCGCGCGGCAGCAGGCTGCCCGCCGAGACGCCCGTCAGCAGCAGCGGCACGCTCATCCCGGCCGCCATCGAGAACAGCGCCCAGCCGCCCGTCCACACGTTTTTCGTCTGGCTGATGTACAGCAGCGCACCCGCCAGCGGACCGGCCACGCACGGCCCCACGATCAATGCGGACAAGGCGCCCATCACGAACACGCCGGCGAAGCGCCCGCCGCTCATGCTGCCGCTCGTCGTGCTCAAGCGGCTTTGCAGGCTGCTGGGAAGCTGCAGCTGGTAGACGTCGAACATCGACAGCGCCAGCAGCACGAGCAGCGCGCCGAACGTCAGCAGCACCCACGGCTTCTGCAGCGCGCCGGCGAGGCCCTCGCCGGCCAGGCCCGCCGCGACGCCGAGCGCCGTGTAGACGAGCGCCATGCCCAGGCTGTAGGCCAGCGCGAGGATAAAACCTTTACTGCGCGAGACGTTGCCCTCGCCGACGATGATCGACGACAGGATCGGCACCATCGGCAGCACGCACGGCGTGAACGACAGCAGCAGGCCGAACGCGAGGAACGCGAGGCCGATGCGCCAGGCGCTGCCCGATTGCAGCGTGCGCTGGGCCAGCGAGCTGTCGTCTTCGTGCGCGGGCGGCGGAGCGCTCACGGCGTCGGCTGCGGCAGGCTTCAATGCACCCGGCGCCGCCGGGTCCACCGCGAACGCGACTTCGGCGGGGGGATAGCACAGGCCCGCATCCGCGCAGCCCTGGTAGCCCACGCGCAGCACGAACGGTGACTTCGCGTCGGCTTTCACCGGCAGGTCGGCCGCGAGCTGCCCCGCATACGTCTCCATCTCCTTGTTGAAATTGCTGTCGAACTTGCGCACGCCGTCCGGCAACGCGGGCTGGCCGACCTGCGGCGCCGTGAACACGAGCCGGTCTCGATACAGGTGGTAGCCGGGCGCGATGGCCCAGGTGACATGAACGATGCCGCCCGCGCGCAGTTCCGCGCTCGGCTTGAACGCCTGTTCGGGCGACAGGAAGTCGTCGGCGGCAAGCGCCGACCGGCCCAGCGTACTGGCCAGCAGGACCAGCGCGGCCATCCATCGAAAAATCTGCTTCATGATGCGTAATCTCCTGAAATGCTGTGGTGATGCGCTTGTCCCGTGCCGTCGATGGCGAAGTACGCGAGCCCGCTGGCGGCGAGGAAGGACAGGCCGCCGTCCTCTTTCAGCATGGCGATGGTCGACACGCTGCCGCCCAGGACGGCCAGCGGCGCCAGCACGCTCACCGAGCGCCAATGCGACACGGGCATCCCGGTGCGCGGGTTCAATACGTGGCAATAGCGCTTGCCGTCGACGTCGAAAAACCGTTCGTAGTCGCCGCTCGTCGTCAGCGCACCCTGGCTCACGGCGATACTGGCGACGGTGCCATCGGCCTTGCGCGGATCCTGGATGCCGATGCTCCACAGGCGCCCATCGGGTTGCGGGCCGATGAAGCGCATGTCGCCGCCGAGGTTCACGTAGCCGTGCCGCACGCCCCGTTCCTGCAGCAGCGCGCAGGCGCGGTCGGCCGCGTATTCCTTGCCGAAGCCGCCGAAGTCGATCTCCATGCCGGTGCGCGGCAGGAAGACGGCGCCATCCGCGCGCTGCACGGCCGGCCAGTCCACCAGCGCCAGCAGCGGCGCCAGTTCGCGGGCGTGCGGCACGCGCGCCTGACGAAAATCCCAGGCGCGGCGCAGCACGCCGGACGTGATGTCGAACAGGCCGCCGCTCGCGCGGTGCAGGTGATCGGCGTAGTCGAGCAGCTGCGCCGTCTCTGCATCACATTCCATGCTGTAGCGACCCGCCGCGGCGTTGATGCGGCTGACGATGCTGTCGGCGCGGTAGCGCGAATACGTGCGCTCGATGCGCCGCACTTCGGCGATGGCCGCGAGGGCCAGTTCTTCCGCCGCATGCCCATCCGGGGCGGCCAGCCTCACTTCACAACGGCTGGCCATCGCATCGAACGGAAAGCGGACCACCGCGTCTACCATCGCCGCGTCAATCCGACCTGGAAAATGCGGGCGTGCAGCGGCGCGAGGCCCGGACTGCCGTCGTGGAACAAACGCCAGTTGCCACGCTGCTCGTAGCCTTCGACCTTGACGTCGACCGTCCACAGCTTGCCGATCTCGCGCTGGACCTTCAGCCCCGCCGTGACGGCGCCGAAGCCGGACAGGCGCTGGTCCGGCGACGACAGGCGGTTCGGCTCCGCACTCGCGAAGCCGGGCGGGAACGGCGGGCCGAGGGTGCCGTCGTACACGGGGTCGTAATAAAAGTAGGCGGCGCTTTGCGTGTACAAACGCAGTTCCGGCACGATGCTCCAGCCGCCGCCGAGCGGCTGCACGTATTCTCCGGACAGCGTGTGCGCCCGGATGCGGAACGAGTCGCTGTAGTAGCGGTAGGACAGGCGCGACGTGCCACCCGTGCTGTCCACGAAGTGGTTCCAGCGCAGCAGCACGGTGTTCTGGCGGCGCGAACGGGGCCGGTTATCAAACAGTTTATATGGATCGTTGAAATAGCCGTCGCCGTTCGTGCGCGTGAGCGTCAGCTGGCCGATGTCGTTCGGCGTCAGCACGCGCGTCACGCCCGCGAGGATGCTGAGCATGCGCTTGTGTTCATCGACGACGACGTGGTTCACCGGATCGATGCGGTCGCGACTGCCCGCGATGCCGAACGCCCACGTCGTGTTGTTGTCCTCGCTGGACACGGTGCCGTTCAGCGACAGCGCGCGCGACACGTAATCGTGCTCCGTCGAATACGCGGCGCCGGCCGTCAGCGTACCGCGCCGGAAGTAGCGCGTGACAGCGATATCTCCGGCCTTGCGCTCGTCCTGCATGTGCGACGCGCCGGAAACGGCCGTGTGGTAGCGCGGCGAGGCGCCGGAGACGTCGTCGGCCGTCAGCGTGCCTTCGATGGACCAGTCGCTCGCAACGGGCGCAGTCACCGCGATCGACGGCGAGTGCGCACGGATGCGATCGAGGCCGCTCTGGCGGTCGGCGTAGTCGAGATAGCGCAGGCTGATGCTGCCGCCCTGCGGCGGCTCGTCGGCCAGCGCCTGCACGCCGGGCAGCAACAGCGCGGCCGCGAGCAGCGACGCCGCCAGGTCCTGGGGAGGTTGTCGGGATGTCGTCAATGGAGTCTCCTCAGTTGCACCCGCAGCCGCCGCCACCCACGCCCGCGCCGCCGGATGCGGCTTCGCGGCTCGTGGTGATGTGGTCTGCGTAACGGGTCTCGAGCTTGTCGCCGCCGAACGTCATCTCCGGCTTGGCCAGCTTGCCTTTTTCCCACGGCTGCACGGTGGCGCATCCGGCTTGCGCCAGCAGCGCCGGCACGATCAAGAGGAAGAAAATGCGCGCCTTCATTGCGCACCTCCCAAGGCCTTCTTGATCACCTGTTCGAGCTCCGCGCGGTCGGCCTCCTTGAAACCCGCGTGCTCGTACAAGACCTTGCCGTCCGGTCCGATCAGGACACTGCTCGGCATGCCCTTGATGCCGTAGGCGCGCGGCGTGGCGCCGGCCGGGTCGAACGCGATCGCGAATCGGGCCGGCGTCTCGGCGAGGAAGCGGCGCGCGTCGTCCGTCTTCGCGTCGAGGTTGACGCCGACGACCTGCAGCCCGCGCGCGCCATATTTCGCCTGCATCTCGTTCATCCACGGGAAGGACTGGCGGCACGGGCCGCACCACGAGGCCCAGAAATCCACGTACACGAGCTTGCCCTGGTACTTGGCCAGCTGCACCGTGCCATCCTTGCCCGGCAAATCGAACGTCGGCGCCGCGGCGCCCTTGTCGAGTGCGGAGGCGGTCGACGCCTCCAGTGCGGCGGCCAGCACGACCGCCATGCGCAGTACGCGCGTCGTCCGGGCGCCCATCATTTCACCTCCTTCTTGCCGAAACGACGCCATCCCAGCACGCCGAACGACAGCACGACCAGCAGCGCCAGCACCGGATCATTGCCGTCCTTGATCGAGGAGCAGCCGCCGCCACCGGCGTTCTGCGGCGCCTGCACGGTCTGCACGTTGCCCTTGCCGGTCAGCGCAACGTTCCACGCGCCGCCGCCGTCGGCCGTCAATGCGAGGCTGCCGGCGGCATCGCCCGCACCGACCGGCGTGAAGCGCACGACGAGGTCGCAGCTCGCGCCCGGCTGCAGGGTGAACGGCACGGCCGCGCAGGCGCCCGTATCCGCTTGCAGCGCGTACGGGCCGGTGAACGTGGCGGCCGTCACGGTGGCCGCGTTGGCGCCGGTATTGGTCAGCGTGATGCGGTGCGTGGGCGAGGTGCCGTTGACGTCGGCCGCGCCGAAGTCAAAGGATTGCGGGTTCACGGTCAGCATCGGCACGGGCACGGCGACGCCAGTGCCTTTGATCTCGACCGTGAACTGGTTGCCCGCGTCCGTCATCAGGACGAGGGTTGCGGCGCGCTGGCCGGCGGCCGACGGTTTGAAGCCGACGTCGATGGTGCAGCTGCTCGACGCGGCGACGGACACGTTCGTCGCGCAGGTACCTTTCAACTCGAAATCGGACGCCTGCGCGCCATCCAGCACGAGCGATGCGACCTTCAGCGCGGCCGTGCCGCCGTTCGACAGGGTGATCGTGTGGGTCGCGGCGCTCTTGCCGACCTGCGTATCCGCGAAGGCGACGGGGCCCGCTTCCGACAGCGCCGGTTTCGCCGCCGGAGCCGTGGTACCGGTACCGCTGATCGACACCTGCAGCGGCGCCGCGTTCGACGTGACGGCCAGGGTGGCCGCGGCCGCGCCGGATGCCGTCGGCGCGAAGGCCAGGGTCACGGTGCAGTTGGCGCCGACATCCAGGGTCGTGCCGCACGTTTTGCTCGCGATGGTGACGGTGGATGCGCCCGAGACCGCGATGCCGTTCAAGGTGAGCGCCACGTTGCCCGTGTTGGCGAGGGTGACGGTCTGCGTCGCGGCCGCCGCCCCGATCGTCTGCGTGCCGAACGCCACGGCCGACGGACTGGCCTTGACGGCCGGTGCGGGCGCGGCGACGGAGCCGGACAATGCTACGGTCACGACGCCGTTCGACGCGTTCGAACCCAGCGACAGGTTGCCGCTGAACGCGCCGTTCGCCGACGAATTCGCGGTCACGGTCACGGTGCAGCTGCCGCCGGCCGGGACGGCCGTCCCGGTCGCGCACGTGCCGCCCAGCGTGAACACGCCCGCGTTGGCGCCGCCGACGGCGATACTGGAGAAGGTCAGCGCGGCCTGGCCCGTATTGTTGACGGTGATGCTCTTCGCGGGCGACGCGACGCCGGCGACGAGGGCGCCGAAGTCGATCGCATTGGCCGACAACGCGACGGTCGCCTGCGCGACGGCGTTACCGGTGCCGGAGAGGGCCACGGTGCTGGAGCCGCCCGTCGCATTGTGCGCGATGACGAGCAATGCGCCGCGTGCGCCGGAGGCGGTGGGTTTGAAGGTGACCTGCACGGTGCAGTTGGCGCCCGCCGCCAGCGACGTGCCGTTGGCGCAGGTGCCGCCGCTGATGGCGTAGTCGCCCGCGGCCGCGCCGGACAGGGTCAACGTGCCCACGTTCAGCGCCGCGTTGCCGGTGTTGGACAAGGTGGTGGCGAGCGGCGATGCCGACTGGCCGATGGTGCTGGCCGCAAAGCTCAGCGAGGCCGGATTGACGGCAGCCGCCGGTGCGGCGGTCACGGTCGGGTTGCCGATGAAGGCGGCTAGGTCCGCGATTTCCGCCGTCGTGAATTTGCCGTTGAACAGCGTGCCCATGCCGCCCTTGTTGGCGCTGAAGGCACTGCTGATCACGCTCGGGTTGTTCGCCGCGGCGAGGATGCCGTTGACGTTGGCGGCGGGCGACGGCCCGTGGCACGACGCGCAGGACGTGCCGCCGCTGGTCGGCCCGTTCAGGTACAGGTTCTTGCCGTTCAGTGCATCGGCCGCGTGCGCGGCCGGGACGAACGCGAGCACGGCGAGAACGGTATAAACACTTCTTTGCAGCCCGGTCATAGTGACTCCCAGATTCGTTCAAAGGGCACAGCCACCAAGGGCCAGTGCATTCATCCCGCAGTGCGCCAGCGCGCACCAGCGCCAGTCGCGGCTGCGCTGGTAGAGCAGCGCCAGCGCCAGTCCCGGTGCCAGCACGAGCGCCGCCGCGTGCCAGCCGGCGCCCACGTGCAGCAGCGCGAACGCGGCCGCCGACAAGATCACCGGCACCGGCGCGGACCGGCGGATCAGCCACTCCTGCAAGCCGGCACGCACCACCCACTCCTCCAGCACGGGCGCCAGCAACAACAGGCGCGCGAGCGCGGCGGCGTCGGGCGCAACGAGCTGGCCAGTGCAGACCAGGTGCTGGGACAGCAGGGCAATGGGTGGCATATCAGGTTGCTACTGCGGAAATCGTCCGGTTAATACCGGCCGTTGTGAAAAGGTTCAGTCCGTTTGAAAAAAAATTCATCGGATGAACAAATGACGACTGCTGCGGTGTCAAAACACCATGTTTGCCATATCCGCCACACGGTTTAATGCGCGGAAATGGATCGTCATCAAAGAGACATCGTGGGTAGAATCGTTGTGGTTGAGACTCTTCAACTCGTGCGCGTTTGCGCCAGATCGACACGGCATGGCTGCGCCGCTTGGCAGACTACGTTCATGACACATTACCGCGACAACCGGGTCCCGGGCGGGACCTTTTTCTTTACGGTGCGCTTGTTGGATCGGGACAGCACCTTACTTACGGACCATTTCTCGGCTTTCGGCGAAGCGATGCGACAGGCGCGCATCCGCAAACCGTTCCACGTCGATGCCTGGGTCGTGCTGCCGAACCACGCGCACGCCATCTGGACCCTGCCGCCGGGCGACCACGACTGCGCGTCGCGCTGGCGCGCCGTCAAGATCGCCTTTTCCAAGGCCTTGCATAAAGCCTGCCTGCCGGGCGGCGCCAAGGGCAAGGGCGATGGCGGCACGGGCGACGGCACCATCTGGGAACGTCACTATCGCGACTACCGCGTGGGCGACGACGAGGAATACGCAAGCCTCGTCGACTACGTGCACGGCAACCCGATGCGCCACGGCTTTTGCCAGCATCCGGCGGAATGGCCGTGGTCGTCGCTGCACCGTTTTATTTCGGCCGGATTCACGCCGCCCGCGCTGCCGCTGGCGCTGCCGCCGTGGATGCGGCCGGCAGGCCAGCCCGGGCACATCGCGCGTCCGTAGCGGGCGAAAAAAAGGCCTGCATGTGCAGGCCTTTCTACCCTGGGGGTGAAGCTGGACGCTTAGAAGCTGTAGCGTGCGCCCACGGTCCAGACGTCGGCCTTGGCGCCGAAATCCTTGCTCTTGCCGTAGCGCTCATACTCGGCGGTCAGAGCGACCTGCTGGTTCAGGTTGTACTGCACGCCGACCGCGCCGTAGGCACCGGTGTCGGTGTTTTTCAGGTTCAGCGCGGCGGTTTCCAGCTTGCGCTCGCTGTGCTGCAGACCCAGCTTGCCGTACACGGAGAACTGCTCGTTGACCGGATAGTTGTACTTGCCGGCGACATAGTAGCTGTTGCCCTTGGTGTGGCCACTGCCGTTGACGCCGTTGGCGGTGTAGTTGAAATCGGAGTTGCGGAAGTCGGTGTAGCCGGCTTCGACGCCCCAGTTCTGGTCGAATTCATAGCCGCCGAAGATCTTGCCCGAGGCCTTGTAGCCGTCGCTGTCGAAATTCGTCAGGCCGCCGACCGACGAATTCACGTGGTCCGCCGTGGCGATGCCGACGCCGACGTAGGCGCGCGGTTGGGTCTGGGTGGTCTGGGCTTGGGCCGCGCCGACGGCGGCAGTGGTGGCGATCAGTGCAACGATGAGCTTTTTCATGTTACGGATTCCCTTTGCGTTGTTTGACTGGTTCGCGATTCGATCGTGAATCGTGATGTGGTCAAGATAGCACCGCACATTGGTGAAGTCCGTGCAGAACTCGTAAGACTTGTAATCGAATGTAACTTAATGACCCTAAATTCAGTAGTGCTTTAACGAAAATTAAGCAGAGATAACAGCGATTTAGCTCACGTAACGAAAAGTTAGATTGATGCGTGGTCCAACCAGTTTGGCCGTCTTGTTGATGCCGTGCTGCCAGTTCGCCTGCAGGTTCCCCGCCATCAACAGCAGGCTGCCATCCGTCAGGTCCAGTTTGACGGTGCGTTTGCTGCGCTTGTGGCGCAGGGTGAACGTGCGGGAGGCACCGTAGCTGAGCGAAGCGATGACCGGCTGCGGTCCCAGTTCCGGCTCGTCGTCGCTGTGCATGCCCATGCTGTCCGCGCCGTCGCGGTAGTGATTCAGCAGGACGCTGTTGTAGCGCCGTCCCGTCGCCTGCTCAACCGCGGCGCGCAGTGTTTCCAGCAGCGGCGTCAGCGGCAGCGGGTGCAGGGTCAGGCCGGAATAGGTATAGCTGGCTTCGCCATACCAGGCCGTCAGGCGGGGTTGCAGATAGCGCTTGCCGTACACGACGACAGTGTCGGCACGCCATGGTGTCTCGGCAAGCAAGCGCGCCAGGATCTCGGCATTGCCGATCGGCATAGGAAGTTGGGCCAGCATGGACAACTCGCCATCCTCGATCGGGATGGGGATTAAATCCATGTTTGTGGAAAACAAATCCATTCGACAATATTGCTATGATGAGAAGATCGCACTAACCTTGATATCTTCTCATGAACAAACGCCAATTCCTCGGCGCCGCTGCGGTCGCGGGCGCCCTTCCGATCGCCGGCCACGCGGCGCAACCGTCCGGCCGCGGTCCTGCCCTGCTGACAATCACCGGAGACATTGCGCACAGCAACCGCGGGCCGCTCGACCCGGCGCTGGACCAGATGATGCACAAGCACCAGGTCACGTTCGCGAAAGCGTGGGCGTTCGATTACGCCAGCCTGCTGGCGCTGCCGCCCGTGACGATCCGCCCGACCCTGGAGTACGACGGCAAGCCGCACACGCTGCGCGGCCCGCTGCTGACGGACGTGCTGGCGCGCACCGGCGCAACGGTGGGCGACAGGACGGTCCTGGTCTTGCGCGCGGTGGATGGCTACAACGTGGAACTGCCGGTCGCGCAAGCGCGTGCGCGGCGCTTCATCGTCGCCACGCATATCGACGGCAATCCGATACCGCTGGGAGGACTTGGGCCGCTATGGGCCGTGTACGACGCCGACCGGGTGGCCGAGATGGCGGCACTGCCGCTGCCGCAGCGCTTTGCCGCCTGCCCGTGGGCGCTGTACCACGTCGAAGTGAAAGCCTGATCAGGCGTAGGCTTCGGCCAGGCTCATCACGCGCGGCGTGATCTTGATGCCGACGTTGCCGAACAGGGTGTCGATCGCGGCCAGGTTGACCGCGCATTCTTCGGTCTTCCAACCGTTGAACAGGTCGGTGCCGTTCTTCTGGAAATGCATGTCGAGGACTTTGCCCTTGTCCTTGTGGACATAGGGCTGTTGGTAAGTGTTCTCGAAGCCGAGTTCGGCCAGGGCCGTCAGCACGGCCCGCGGCGGATTGTCCGGATCGGTGGCCATGAATACGCCGAACGTCTTGCCCGGCGGCTTCGCTGCCACGTCGACTTCATAAATGCCCGGTGCCTTGGTGACACTCGTACTTTTCAGGAACAGCATGCTGTCGTCCTCCACGCATGACGGCGGCGCCGTCATCCTATAAATTGAAATCAGACACAGCTTATTGCAGTATGGGAACTTTGTCGACGAATGGTTTTCGAGATTTTGCTCTACTGCAACAGCTCAGGCGGACACTAGGCCGATGACACTGCCCGCAACGAGGGCACCACACGCCAGCATGCCGACGATGAAGCCGATCTCGCGCTTGGCCGGATCGCGGTAATAGCCCAGCGCATACAGAATCCGTCCGACGCACCACAGCAGCCCGCCGGCGGCCGCCCAGCGGTCGCCCAGATAGTGGCCGCACAGCCATAGCGGCGCCAGCACCAGCGGCAGTTGTTCCAGCGTGTTCGCCTGCACCCGTTGCGCGCTCTGGAACGGCAGCGGACCGTCCATCATCGGGGCCGGCACGTTGTACTTGTTCCTGGCCCAGCCGGCCATGACGCCGGTCCAGAAATACACGCCCAGCGCGGCCAGCGTGGCCCATGCGGTCAACACCATGTTTACTCCAACAAAAAAGCCCATCTGTTTGGGCAGACAGGCTTTTTACAACATGACGCACAACGGCGCAATCACGCCGGTCCAGGTTTTCAGCTTCGGCGGCGGCGCACACCCAGCGCCAGCATACCGGCACCGACCAATGCAAGCGATGCGGGCTCTGGTACGTAGGCGCCATTGACCCGGATCGCCGGCACATTGTAGTAACTTTCGAAACGTCCCAGTGCTTCACCGTCCAGTGAACGGTAGATCCCCTGATCCCAGGATTCGTCACGGTTGTAATAATAAAAATTCTGGTTGGAGTCACCGTCGAACGAGAACTCGATCAGGTAATTCCAGTATTCGTTGATCACGACGTCGGGAACGTTGAAGTCGATCCACGCGAGCCCGTTGGTGGTGACCACCGAACTGCCGGATGCGAGCGTGTCCAGCTTCGAGATGTCGTTGCCCAACGAATCGATCGTGTACACACCCCAACGCAATTCCGTATTGGCCAGGTCCACGTAGACGCCGACGCTCGATATCGTTTCCTGGGTCGTCACCCTGAAGCCGATACCGCGCCCCATGGACCACCCATCATTCGAATGCGTCGAACCGATGTACCCCGTCGGGTCGTTTGGCGGGATGAACGCGATAGGTGTAGCAGCCGCCAAACTGCTTACCAGAAACATCGTGCTCGCTACACCGGCTTTCCAGCATTTGTTAAACATGGATTTACCCTCCCCTCGTGTTTTAGCGCGAGAAGAGACGCAAAATTAATGCCCAAATTTTTTCGTTTGAAAATACAAGGCATTACGCGATCAGGGAAACATCCCGAGCGCAAATTGTAAATTTCATCGACAAAATACGTGACATGGCGTCACATACTACGAGGCTTGCGCCGCGCCAGGCTCCACGTCGCGGTGGCGAGGGCGTCGTACAGCGCTCCCGTCGGACCGTCCCAGGCCGCGACGGCCGCGTGCTGGCGCGCCACCGTGGCCGCATCGCCGCGTGCGATGGGTCCGGACAGCGCCGTTTCCGGCCCCAGCCGCAGCACGTTCGACAGCGTTTCGGTCGCGAGCGGCCGCGCCAGCTCGCGCGCCACGTCGGCCGGGATGCCGGCGGCCTCGTAGGCGCGCAGCGCGGCATCCATCACGGTCACCAGGTAGTTCGACGCGAACACGGCGGCCGCGTGATACACGGTCTTTGCGGCGGGGTCGATCCGCACGGGCCGCGCGCCGATCGCCTCGAAGGCGGGCAGCAGGACCGCCAGCGCGGCGGCATCGCCTTCCACGCCGCAGAACGTGCCGTCGAACGCCGCCGCGACCGCGGCCGGATCGGCGAAGCTGCGCACCGGATGCACGCTGGCGACGAGCGCCCCCGCCTGGCGCAACGCATCCAGCGCCGTGGACGCCTTGGCGCCGCTGCAATGAAACACGACGGCGCCCGTCATCGGCGCGGATTGCGCCAGCGCGGCGGCGGCACCGGCGATGGCATCGTCCGCCACGGCCAGCATCCACACGTCGGCCGGCCGCAAGGTGCCGTCGGCATCGGCCGGCGTACCGGCGCCGATGAATGCGACGGCATCGCGCGCGCTGTCATGGCCGCGCGTTTTGACGTCCTGCACGGTGAACACGCCGCGCGTAACAAACAGGCGGCCGAGGGCGCGGCCCACGTGGCCGGCGCCGACGATGTTCAGGGTCGTCATCATGAACGGGACTCGGAAACGGGGACTCAGAAACGGGAGCCCGGCTGGCGCAGGAATTCGACTTCTTCCGGCGTCGACGCGCGCCCGAGGATCTCGTTACGGTGCGGGAAGCGGCCGAAGCGCGCGATCACGCCGCGGTGGCGGTGCGCGTAATCGAGCATCTCGTCGAAGCCCGGATGTTCGGCCGCCAGCACGCCGAACAGTTCGACGGCGCGCTCCTGCATGTACGCGTCCTCGGCGTGCTCGAACGGCATGTAGGCGAAGGCGCGCTGCAGCGGGGGCAGCTCGCGGTCGGCGCCGCTGTCGACGAGCGATTTCGCGGCCGCCAGCGCCAGCGCGTCGCCGGCGAACGAGAGCGGCGTGTTGCGGTGGGCGTTGCGGGTGAACTGGTCGAGCACGAGGATGCGCGCGAGGGTGCCCTGCGGTCCCTGCGCATCCCATTCGCGCAGCCCGCCGGCCAGCGCCTGTTCGATGGCGGCGCCGAAGCGGTCGCGGATGACGGCATCGAATTCGTCCTTCTTGACGAACCATTCGCGGCGCGGTTTGCCAGCCTCAGGGCTGCCCGGTGCGCCGAACCAGAAATCGAGAACGTCCTGGGGTGTCATTCATGTCCCTTCATATCAATTGCGTGCGTGCGAGAGCTGGAAGCCGTCCACGCCTTCGAACGTGCACAGCTCGCTGGCCAGCAGCGACAGCGGCGCGCCCGGCTTGCCGGCCAATTCCAGCGCGACGAAATGCCACTCCTGGCAGCCCTTCTCGCTGGAGATCGTGAGCGAGCCGCCGGCGATCTCGTAGCCGCGCTCCAGCGCCGCGCGGCGCAATGTCTCTTCCTGCGGATAGACGCCGGGCTTGAAGTGCAGCGTGACGGCCACCGCATGGCGCGACGGCAGCAGGCCCACGGCCTTGTTCAGGTAGATCATGATCATCGCGGAGAAGAACGCGAGACCCATCGCGGCCATGTAGAACCCGAGGCCCACGAGGATGCCGATCACGGACGACGACCAGATCGACGCCGCCGTCGTCAGCCCGCTGATGTTGAAGCCCGAGCGCATGATGACGCCGGCGCCGAGGAAGCCGATGCCCGTCACGACGCCCTGGATCACGCGCGTCGGATCCACCAGCGCCACGGACGAACCGTGCCCGCCGAACCAGTGGCTCGGATACCCCGCGACGATCGTCAGCGCGCACGACGCCATGCACACGAGGCCATACGTGCGCATGCCGGCCGCGCGGCCGTGGTACGAACGCTCGTAGCCGACCATGAGGCCCAGCAGTAGCGCGCCCGCCAGGTTCAGGAGGATCAGCGCGTTCGTGGCCAGTTCGGCCTGCGACCAGTACGCGCCGACCAACTCGGGCAGGGTCAGGGCCAGGTCGTTCGATGCGGGAGCCGTCAAGGCTTTTTCCTGACCAGCTGTTTTTCGAATTCGACGTCGTGCTTGCTGACGCGCTTGACCTCCTGCGGACCGAGGCCGTTGACGAACGCCACGAACTCGTCGAGCTCGAGCGGCGCGCACAGCGGCGGCGCGCCCGGTTTTTCGGACAGGAAGAACAGGCCGTCGCCGGTGCGCGCCATCGAATACGACGTCACGCCGGTGCGCCGCTTGAGCCGGTCGACGGCGGCACTGGCGCGGGTGGAACGTGCTCCTGCCATGTCAGATCTCCTTGGTACGCAGTTCGAGCCAGTCGCGCGCGGCGCCGGTCACGTGCGGCAGCAGGCGCGCGCGCACGCTGCGGTGGTAGTCGTTGAGCCACGCGACCTCGTCGCCGCGCATCAGCGACAGGTCGATGCAGCGCGTGTCGATGGGGCACAGGGTCAACGTCTCGAAGCCGAGGAATTCCCCGAAGCCCTCGTCAGCGACGCTGCGCGTGAGCACGAGGTTCTCGATGCGGATGCCCCACTGGCCGGGGCGGTAGATGCCCGGTTCGTTCGACGTGATCATGCCCGGTTCCATGGCCGTGTGCGGCTCCGGCGGCGCCGACGGCGAGATCACCTGCGGCCCCTCGTGCACGTTGAGGAAGTAGCCGACGCCGTGGCCGGTGCCGTGGCCGTAATCGATGCCCGCGGCCCAGATCGGGGCGCGCGCCAGCGCATCCAGCATCGGCCCTTTCGTCCCGCGCGGGAAGCGCGCGACGGACAGCGCGATCATCCCTTTCAGCACGAGCGTGAAGTCGCGCTTTTGCGCGCTGGAGGGCGTGCCGACGGGGACGACGCGCGTGATGTCCGTCGTGCCGCCCAGGTACTGGCCGCCGGAGTCGATCAGCAGCAGGCCGTCGCCCTCGATCACGGCGCAGTTTTCTTCGGACGCACGGTAGTGCATGATCGCGCCGTTCGCATTGAAGCCGGCGATGGTGCCGAAGCTGGGGCTGACGAAGTGCGGACGGCGCGCGCGGGACGCCGTGATCCGGTCGTCGATGTGGACTTCGTTCAGCGGCGTGCGGGTCGTATCGGCCAGCGTCTGCTCGAGCCATGCGAAAAATTCGCACAGGGCGGCGCCGTCCTGTTCCATCGTGTCGCGCACGTGGTCCATCTCGGTATCGAGCTTGCGCGATTTCGCCAGGGTCGTCGGGTTGATGGCTTCCACCACGCGCACGTGCGCCGGCACGGCGGCGCGCATGCCGGCCGTGATGCGGCGCGGGTCGACCAGCAGCGTGCTGTCGGGCGGCAGCGCCGCCAGCGCCTGCTGCGCCCCCTCGTACGGCGCCACGCGCACGCCATCCTGTTCCAGGCGCGCGCGCAGGCTCGCATCGATCTTGCCGTCGGCGACGAACAACGTGGCACCCATCGCTTCCACGAGCGCGTGCGCGAGGAACACGGGATTGAAGCTGACGTCGGCGCCGCGCAGGTTGAACAGGTAGGCGATGTCGTCGAGCGTGGAGATGAAGTGACGTTCGGCGCCCAGCTTCGCCATCGCGTTGCGCGTCGCATGCAGCTTATCGGCGCGATCGAGCACGGCGAAGGGCGCCACATGTTCGTAGACCGGCTCGGGCGGCAGGCCAGGGCGGTCATCCCAGATCTCGTCCAGCAGGTCGAGGTCCGTGCGCAATTGAATGCCGCGGGCGGCCAGCGCATCGCCCAGCAGGCGCGCGACGGCGAGGCCCAGCACGCGCGCATCCACGGCGACCGTCCGGCCTGCGTCGAGGGTGTCGGCCAGCCAGTCGATGTGCAGCAGGCTCGCGCCGGACGGGATCTTCATCAGCCGGACGTCCGTGCCGGCCAGTTCGTTCTCGGCCTGCGTGTAGTAGCGGCCGTCCGTCCACACGCCGGCGAAGTCCTGCGTGGCGATGAACGTGCCGACGGACCCGGTGAACCCGGACAACCATTCGCGGCCCTTCCAACGGCCGGGCAGGTATTCGGACAGGTGCGGATCGGCGGACGGTACGATGAAAGCATCGACCTGGTGGCGCGCCATCGCGGCGCGCAGCTTCTCGAGGCGCTCGGCGCGCACGCGGGTGGAGTCAGGTGCTGGCATGGTGGCTCGGTTGTCGCGATGTGGTTATCAAGCCGGTATGATACGCCCTCTGAAGCATACCGCCGAGCCGCGCCGCCGGAAATCGCGCGCAAGCGCAAACTGACGGATAATCGCACACCCAGGGATCAATCCGATCCTGCAACCGACCCTGAAATATCATGCAAGACTTTCACTACACCCGCGCCCGCGCCCTGCTGGCCAATGCCGAGGAAATCGTCAGCGCGGACACCGTCCAGGCGGCCGTACGCAACGTCGCCGAGGTGCTGAACCAGCGTTTCGACAATGACGACACGGGGGAATTTCCCCTGGTGCTGGGTGTCATGGGCGGCGCGGTGGTGTTCACTGGCAACCTGCTCCCGCAACTCACGTTCCCGCTCGAATTCGACTACATCCACGTCACCCGTTACGGCGACCTGGACCGTGGTGGCGAAGTCGTGTGGAAAGTCATCCCGCGCCAGGACGTCACGGGCCGCACGATCATCATCGTCGACGACATCCTCGACGAAGGCGAAACGCTGGCCCACGTGAAGCAGCGCCTGCTGGACATGGGCGCGGCCGAGGTGATCCTGGCCGTGTTTGCGGACAAGGAACTCGGTAAAGTGAAACCGGTGCAGGCGGACATCGTCGGCCTGACGGTGCCGAACCAGTTCGTCGTCGGCTTCGGCATGGATGCGCACGGGTATTGGCGCAATTTGCCGGGGTTGTGGGTGATTCGGGATGCGGACAAGGTGCTGGGCTAAGCGCCCGCCCCGTCGTTCCCGCGAAAGCGGGAACCCATACTGAGTTTCCGAAGCCGAAAAAGCTGCGTACTTCGGTACTTCAGCATGGATCCCCGCTTTCGCGGGGATGACGTGATCAGGCCTTCAGGCCCAGCCTTTCCCTTGCCGCCTGATACTGCTGCGTCAGGCGCTCCACCATCTCGGCGACAGTCGGCACGTCATCCATCAGCCCGACGCCCTGCCCCGCGCCCCAGATATCGCGCCACGCCTTGGCGCTGCCGGAACCGAAACTCATCTTGCTCTTGTCCGACACCGGCAGGTTGTCCGGATCGAGCCCGGCCGCCACGATCGATTTTTTCAGGTAGTTGCCGTGCACGCCCGTGAACAGATTCGTGTAGACGACGTCGGCCGCCGTCGATTCCACGATCGCGCTGCGGTAGGCGTCGGTGACGTTCGCCTCGCGCGTGGCCAGCCAGCGCGAGCCGATGTAGGCGACGTCGGCGCCCATCGCCTGTGCGGCGAGGATGGCGTCGCCCGTGGCGATGGAACCCGACAGCGCGATCGGGCCGTCGAAGAATTTGCGCACCTCGCCGACCAGCGCGAACGGCGACAGCGCGCCCGCATGGCCGCCGGCGCCGGCCGCGACGAGGATCAGGCCGTCGACGCCCGCCTCCAGCGCCTTTTCGGCGTGGCGGATCGAGACCACGTCGTGCATGACGATGCCGCCATAGGCGTGTACGGCGTCCAGCATCTCTTTCGGCGGCGCGCGCAGCGACGAGATAATGATCGGCACCTGGTGCTTCACGCACACGGCCACGTCGTGTTCCAGGCGGTCGTTCGACTGGTGCACGATCTGGTTGACGGCGATCGGGCCCACCTTCCTGTCCGGGTGCAGCTCCTGGTAATCCGCCAGCTCGCGCTGCAGGTCCGTCAGCCACGTGTCGAGCAGCTCGGCCGGACGCGCGTTCAGCGCCGGAAAGGATCCGACGATGCCCGCCTTGCACTGCGCGGCCACCAGCGCGGGACCGCTGGCGATGAACATCGGCGACGCGATGACGGGGAGGGACAGGTTTTGCAGGACGGGAGGCAGCGCCATGGGTTTCTCGCGATAGTTGATCGGACCCGACGATTATGGATTAGAAAAGCACGACCGTGCTAGATCCCGGGCTCTAAATTTGCAGCGCCGGCATCAATCGAATGGAATCTGTTCTTCGCGCCGGCGGATCTCCGCCCACACGGCGCGCTTGGTGTCGTCGTCGGCGCGGCTCCACGCGACGATCTCGTCGATGGTGCGCAGGCAGCCCTCGCACAAGCCCGTCACGGGCGACATCTTGCACACATTGATGCATGGGGACGGCACGGGCGTCTGTTGTTCCGGCGGAAGACGTGTCTCGTTCATGCCGCGGCCTGTGAAAATTTCGGTATTGTGTCGCGCCACTTGGAGCGCTGACTGGTCAGGGATATAGGACACATGGTGCGCAGATTAACCTACCGGGACGAATCGCGCTTGACCGACGAGCCCACCCGCGTAGACTGGGACTCTTCCGTTGCGCGTTGCGCTTACCCCATCTGTAAGGTTCGCGCAAGCTTTGCCATCAAGACTGAACCCTCGATCGATGCCTCAGCCACGCGCCGGCGCATTGCCGACACACCCCACAAGGAGTGCCGATGTCCCTGAATCACAAGTTCCTGGCGCAAATGCGCGCTGCGACCCGATCCCTGATGCGCCGCGGCCCGTCCGTTGCCCGCACCGTCATCCGGGAATCCGTCAAGAATGCCACCGCCGTGCAGACCGCGGCGGTCAAAAGCGTGGAATCCGTCACGCCGCCGGCCTCGAATTATCCGACCTACGACGCCTTTTCCGACATGCTGGCCGACCTGTCGCGCCTGGGCCAGAGCGCCAACCCGTTCAATGTGCCGCCGCTGTCGACGGGCGCGGCCGCGATCGGCCTGCCCGGCCATTTCATCGACGCCAGTTATACGAACGACGCGGGCACCCGCGACTACAAACTGTATATCCCGAGCACGTATGCCGGACAGCCGGCGCCGCTGCTCGTGATGCTGCACGGCTGCTCGCAGCATCCCGATGACTTCGCGCTCGGCACGGGCATGAACGCGCTGGCCGAGGAATACGGCTGCCTCGTCGCCTATCCGGCCCAGTCGCAGCAGGCCAACGCGACGCGCTGCTGGAACTGGTTCAGCGCCGCGGACCAGCAGCGCGGCCAGGGCGAGCCGGCTATCATCGCCGGCCTCACGCAGGACATCATGGCGCGCTACGTGATCGATCCGAAACACGTCTACGTCGCGGGCCTGTCCGCGGGGGGCGCGATGGCCGCCATCATGGGCACGCTGTATCCGGACCTGTACGCGGCCGTCGGTGTCCACTCCGGCCTGCCGTTCGCGGCGGCGCACGACCTGCCGTCGGCGATGGCCGCGATGAAAGGCGATTTCCGCACCGGCCACAAGCCGGGTAAATCGTTGCCGATCATCGTGTTCCACGGCGACCGCGACACGACCGTGCATCCGGCCAACGGCCACGAACTGATCAACCAGCGCCGGCGCCATCCATCGGAAGACGTCGTCGTCGAACCCGGCAACGTGCCGGATGGCCACGCCTATACGCGCACCGTGCACCGCCGGCCCGACGGCAGCATCCACGCGGAACACTGGGAGATCCACGGTTCCGGCCACGCCTGGTCGGGCGGCGATACGCGCGGCAGCTATACGGATGGCAAAGGCCCGAACGCGAGCCGCGAAATGATGCGGTTCTTCCGGACGGCGCGCTGACGCTTACGTGCCCGGCGCCTTGTCAGTCTGTTGCGCGATATGCTGTTCGAGGCAGGCCGGACACCAGCATCCGGCCGCTGTGCCGGGCACCGGCAGCGGGACCACGGGCGGCAGCTTCGTGCACCAGCACGGTGCGCCATCGGTACCATCCGCCATCGCGCAACCGAATTCGGCGCCGCATTGTGAACAAGTGCTCATGCAAAGGTGACATCGTGTATCCAGATGTAATGCACCTTAACGGCCGGTGCCAGAAAATACAACATAGAACTTCTATAATGGCCACTGCGGTAGGCTATTGCCTGTAAAATCTCGCAAATTCTTTTCCGGACCCCCAATGAACGCAACGCTGACCAATCTGACGGGCGCCGACCAGAACAACGACCTGACTGCGGTCTCGCCGCAGATCAAGGCGCAGATCCTGGCCGAAGCGCTCCCCTACATCCGTAATTTCCACGGCAAGACCATCGTCATCAAATACGGCGGCAACGCGATGACCGACGAGCGCCTGAAACACGGCTTCGCGCGCGACGTCATCCTGCTGAAGCTGGTCGGCATGAACCCGGTCGTGGTGCACGGCGGCGGTCCGCAGATCGACAACGCCCTGAAGAAAATCGGCAAGCAGGGCACCTTCGTGCAAGGCATGCGCATCACCGACGAAGAAACCATGGAAGTGGTGGAGTGGGTGCTGGGCGGCGAAGTCCAGCAGGACATCGTCATGCTGATCAACCACTACGGCGGCCAGGCCGTGGGCCTGACCGGCAAGGACGGCGGCCTGATCCGCGCACGCCGGATGGCCATGCCGGACAAGGAGAAGCCGGGCGAGTTCCTCGACATCGGTTTTGTCGGCGAAATCGAAGCGATCAATCCGGCCGTCGTGAAAGCGCTGCAGGACGACGCCTTCATCCCGATCATCTCGCCGATCGGTTTCGGCCAGGACGGCCAGGCCTACAACATCAACGCCGACGTCGTCGCCGGCAAGATCGCGGAAATCCTGAAAGCCGAAAAGCTGATCATGATGACCAATATCGCGGGCGTGCAGGACAAGAGCGGCAACCTGGTGACCGACCTGTCGGCACGCGAGATCGACGAGATGTTCGCGGACGGCACGATTTCCGGCGGCATGCTGCCGAAAATCTCGTCGGCGCTGGACGCCGCGAAGTCGGGCGTGAACACCGTGCACATCATCGATGGCCGCATCGAGCACTCTTTGTTGCTGGAAGTCTTGACCGAACAGGCTTTTGGCACTATGATCCGCTCGCACTGAATTTCTGTGGCGTCTTAATGGCGCCACAAAAATCACTGCCCTTGTAGCTCAGTGGTAGAGCACTCCCTTGGTAAGGGAGAGGCCACGTGTTCAATCCACGTCAAGGGCACCAGGATTTGTCCAGATTCCCGCCTGTTTTGGTATCCCCGATGCCTGACGTAACGGATAAGACAAGCATCTTGTCCACGCTGCGCGTTTGCGCGGCAGGAATGCAGGACACTCGCGGCGCGATGACAAGCGTCAGGATGCGAGAGCGCAGTAAAAGCTGGAGCGGTAGTTCAGTTGGTTAGAATACCGGCCTGTCACGCCGGGGGTCGCGGGTTCGAGCCCCGTCCGCTCCGCCAGAATTAAAAAAAGGGTCCGATTCGTCGGGCCCTTTTTCGTTTCGCATCCGTCGTTCCCGCGAAAGCGGGAACCCATGCTGAGCCTCTTTAGCAGCTTCAATATGGATTCCCGCGCGGGCGGGAAGTCATTTTCAGCAATGCTGGAAAGTCATTTCCGGCAATGCTGGAAATGACAGCTCAGTAGATCCGTTCAATCGTCACCCCGCTCCGCTCAAGCAACGCCGGCACGCTCCCGGTCCCCAGCAAATGCAGCACGCCGATCGCGGCCACGGTCCGGTCCTCGTCACGCAGCAACTGCAGCAGGCGCTCGGCCAGGCCGACGTTTCTCTCCTTCAGCAGTACCTGGGTCACGAAGCGGCCGGACACGCTCCGGTCCGTCTCGCACCGCGCCGCCATCCGGTCGAGCGCCTGCCGGTCCGCCGTGCTCCAGGCCCGCACGACTTCCCGGGCTTCCGTGCGCTGGGCGCCGGATTCGATCGTGTCCATCATCTCTTCCAGAAACCGCCAGCGGTCCGGCGTCGGCAGGCGGTCCAGCAGCGCCAATTGGCCGCCCAATGATTCCAGCGCCAGCACCCGGACACGGTGCCGGCGCGCCTGGCGGGCCAGCCACGCATCGCTCGACAAGTCGGACCGGTACCCCTGGCGCGTGTATTCGGCCAGTGCCAGCATCGTCGCCAGCAGCACCGGTTTGAAGCTCAACATCGATGATGCGTCGAGGCCCCCCTGCTGCAACAGCCTGTCGAGACGCTGCTTCTGCTCGGGCGGCAGGCTGTCGTAGGCGGGATTGCCGGGCGCGAGCATGCCGTACGTGCGCAGCGCGTCCTGCAGGTCGGCACGCGGCTGGTCGGGATCGATCTCGAGCGCCAGCGTCGACGCCTCGGCCAGCGCGCCCGTGAGGCGGTCTTCGAGTGGATAGAAGTCCGGCAGGCCGACGTGCAAGGTGCCGAACAGATGCATCACGTGACCGTCCAGCGTGAGCCGGAACAGCGCACCGCGGTCGGTCGCATGGGCGAGCGGCGTGGCCAGCAGGCATACCAGAATCAGGTGGAAGAAGCGGCGCATACGCATCCTCGCGGAAGTCATCCTCGACCCATTCTGGATCGGCCCGACAGCCGGGCATGCGATCTGGATCAGAGGAAGAACCGCGCTGCGTCATGCCGATATAATCTGGATTCCCTTGTCCGTTCCATTCCCACTGTGCCCAAGCTCCCCTCGCCTGTCTGGCTGTTCGACCTCGACAACACGCTGCACGATGCATCGCACGCGATCTTTCCGGCGATCAGCGCCAACATGAACACATACATCGCGCGCGTGCTCGGCGATGGCGTCACGCCCGCGAGCCAGGAAGCCGTCGACGCGGCCCGCATCGGCTACTGGAAACGCTACGGCGCGACGCTGCTGGGCATGATCCGCCACCACCGCGTCGACGCGGCCGACTTCCTGCGCCAGACGCACGACATCGGCGCCCTGCACGAGCTGGTGCGCTACGAGCGCGGCCTGGAGCGCCTGCTGCGCCGCCTGCCGGGGCGCAAGATCCTGCTGACGAACGCGCCGACCGCGTATTCGACGGGTGTCGTGCGCCACATCGGCCTGCAGCGCCAGTTCGCGCACCACGTCTCGATCGAGGACATGCGCGTGCACGGCCAGCTGCATCCCAAGCCGTCGAAGCTGATGCTGCGCCGCCTGCTGCGGCGCCACGGCGTGTCGGCGCGGCGCTGCATCCTCGTCGAGGACACGCTCATCAACCTCAAGCGCGCCAAGCAGCTCGGCCTGCGCACGGCCTGGGTCACGCAATACCTGCGCTACAGCGATCCGATCGGCAAAGCCCCCCTGCCGAAGATGGTCAAACGCCCCGGTTACGTCGATGTCAAAGTAAAATCCGTTCTTCGGCTGCCCGCGCACCTGCGCCGGCTCGCACCTCGACACATCACGGAGAACCTCTAACAACATGGCAAGCACCAAGCCGGGCCAACGCAAGCAGCAGATCCTCCAGGCCCTGGCGGCCATGCTCGAACACCCGAAGGGCGAGAAGATCACGACGGCGGCGCTGGCCGCCCGGCTGACGGTGTCGGAAGCGGCCCTGTATCGCCATTTCGCCAGCAAGGCGCAGATGTTCGAGGGGCTGATCGAATTCATCGAGGGCACCGTGTTCACCCTGTTCAACCAGGTCGCCGAACGCGAGGACAACGGCGTCGCGCAGGCGCATGCGATGCTGCAGATCCTGCTGTCGTTCTCCGCCAACAATCCGGGCATGACGCGCGTGCTGATCGGCGATGCCCTCGTCGGCGAGGACGACCGCCTGGTCCTGCGCATGAACCAGTTCTACGACAAGGTCGAGCTGGCGTTCAAGCAGGCGCTGCGCGTGGCCAGCACGCAGGGCCACGGCCGCGAGGAAGACGTGGCCGCGCGCGCCGGAATGCTCGTCGCGTACGTGACGGGACGCTGGCACCGCTACGCCAAGAGCGGTTTCAAGCAGCACCCTGTCGAGAACAGCCCGCTGCAGCTGGCCCTCCTCCTCGCCGCCTGATATCGATCGCCATGGACGCCACCGTGTTCGCCCTGCTCGATGACGCGAGCCCCGAAGGCCATGCGCAGGCGCGCTCGCGCCTGTACGAGGGCTATGCGGGCGTGCTGGCATGCCAGCACGTGGAAGACTGGCCGCACCTGCTGGACGGCGTGCAGGACGCCCTCGCGCGCGGCCTGCACGCCGTGCCGGTGCTCACCTATGAACTGGGCGAGCAGTTGCTCGGCATCGCAGCACCGCGCGAGCTGCACGCGCCGCTGGCCCAGGTGCTGCTGTTCGAACGCTACACGATGCTGGACGCGGCCCAGGTCGACACCTGGCTCGCCGCGGACGAAGCCAGTGGCCCGGCCGGCATCGGCGCCGTGCGCGCCAACGTCGACGAGGCCACGTTCGCGCGGGCCATCGACCGCATCCGCGACTACATCGCGGCCGGCGACACGTACCAGGTCAACTACACGTACCGTCTCCGCTTCGACGCCTTCGGCGACATCAAACAGCTGTACGCGCGCCTGCGCGCACGCCAGCCGGTGCCCTACGGCGCGCTTGTCTCCCTGCCGGATGGCCGCGCGGTGCTGTCGCTGTCGCCGGAACTGTTCGTGCGCCATGACGCGGGCCGCCTGCTGGCGCGTCCGATGAAGGGCACGGCGCCCGCGGACCTGCACGACGATGTCGTGAACGCCGTGCGCGCGCAGCAGCTGGCCGCGGATCCGAAGAACCGCGCCGAGAACCTGATGATCGTCGACCTGCTGCGCAACGACCTGGGACGCATCGCGCGCACCGGCAGCGTGGGCGTGCCGGCGCTGTTCGAGGTGAAGCGCTACAGCAGCGTGCTGCAGATGACGTCCACCGTGCAGGCCCAGCTCGCGCCCGGCACCACGTTGCAGGACATCTTCGCCGCCTTGTATCCCTGCGGTTCGATCACGGGCGCGCCCAAGCGCCGCACGATGGAAATCATCCGCGAACTGGAACCGGCCGCACGCGGCATCTACACGGGCGCGGTCGGGTGGATCGATCCGCCGGCGGGCAGCGGGTTCGGGACGCTGCAGCACGCGCGCTTCGGCGATTTCTGTTTATCCGTCCCGATCCGCACGCTGACCCTGCTGCCGGAACAGAATGGCGTGCGGCACGGCGAACTGGGTGTCGGTGCGGGCATCGTGTACGACAGCGACGCGGGCGCCGAGTTTGCCGAATGCCGGCTCAAGGCCGGCTTCCTCACGGGCCTGGCGAACGACTTCGAGATCTTCGAGACCATCCACGCCACGCGCGTGGACGGGTGCCGTCACCTGGAACGCCACCTTGCGCGCCTGGGTGCATCGGCCGCGTATTTCGGCCATCCGTTCAAGCCGGACCTGGCGCGTGCAGTCGTGGTAAAAGCGTGTGCCGCGCTGCCGGACGACGCCCCGCACCGCGTGCGGCTCGCGCTGCGTCCCGACGGCGAGATCGTCGTGCAGACGGGCGCGCTGGCGCTGCTGCAGGAACCGGTCGCCGTGCTGTTGGCGGACTCTCCCACGCGCGCGCACGACGTCTTCCTGCGCCATAAAACGAGCATCCGCAGCCGCTACGACGCCGCCTGGCGCGCGGCGGAAAGCGCGGGCGCCTTCGATACCCTGTTCTTCAACGAGCGCGGCGAGTTGACGGAGGGCGGCCGCAGCAATGTGTTCGTGAAAATCGGCGGTCGCTGGTACACGCCGCCGCTGTCGTCCGGCGTGCTGCCCGGCGTGATGCGCGGCGTGCTGCTGGACGATCCGGCCTGGGGTGCGATCGAATGCCCGCTCACGCGCGAGAGCCTCGCGCGTGCGCAGGAGATCGTCGTCTGCAACGCGCTGCGCGGGCCGCTGCGCGCCGTGCTGCGCAAGTAAAAAGGGCCAGCACGAGGCCGGCCAAAACCGGCCAGTTACGGCCGGCACGCTTTTGGAGGAAGCGGGGATTCGGTGCTGCGGGCGTTCAGGCGGGGAGGTGCATCGTGGGACTCTTCTTCATTTGGATTCGATGAAGACAGTCTATTGAGCCACCTCAACAAAATCGTTGATGTGCATCAAAATGCCCACGATGGGATGATTGGCGGACTCAGCCTTTGAGTGCCTGCTCGATCTTGCCGACGAGGGCAGGATCTTCCGGCGTCACCTTGCTCGGGAAGTAATCGATGACTTTGCCGTTGCGGTCGATCAGGTATTTGTTGAAGTTCCACTTGGGCTGGTTGCCGGTCGCCTTGATCAGCTCCGAATACAACGGATTGGCTTTATCGCCGGAGACGACGGTGCTGGTGAACATCGGGAACTTCACGCCGTACGTGTTGTAGCAAAGGTCGGCGATCTTCTTCGCGTCGGCGTCTTCCTGCTTGAAATCGTTCGACGGGAAGCCCAGCACGACGAGGCCGCGCGGCGCGTACTTCGCGTACAGCTTTTCCAGGCCCTCGTACTGCTTGGTGAAGCCGCAGTAGCTGGCCGTGTTCACCACCAGCACGACCTTGCCGTTGTACTGGCACAGGTCCTGCGGCGCTTCGTCCTGCAGGCGGTTGAAGGTGTGCTTCAGCACGGCGGGGCAGCTGGCCGGATGGGCCGCAGGCTGGGCGGCCGGGGTCTGCGCCAGCGCGGGTGCCGCCGTCAGCGTGGAGAAGGTCGCGGCGGCGCCGAGGGAAAGCAGCAAAGCGGTGGACTTGAGCATGGTCGGAAATCGCACGGGTTGGTGGATCTTCATTCTATGCCAATCGACGCGGACCGGCAGGCTCACCCGTCGACTCAGTTGTCTATCCTTACCTTCGACATGTCCGCCTTCGGCTGAGGCCATTCGAGCTTCATGCCCTGCATCGTTTCCAGCATCAGGTGCGCGATGATCAGGTTGCGGTGCGTCTTCGAATCGGCCGGCACGATGTACCACGGCGCGTGGTCGCAGTCCGTCGCGTTGATCGCATCGGCGTAGGCGCCCTGGTAGACGTCCCATTTCTCGCGCGCGGTGAGGTCGGCCGGGTCGAACTTCCAATGCTTCTCCGGGTCGTCCAGGCGCGCCTGCAGGCGCTCGCGCTGCTCGTCCTTCGAGATGTGCAGGAAGACCTTCATGACCGTCGTCCCCGTCTCCGCCAGCATGCGTTCGAAGTCGCGGATGTGGGCGTAGCGGCGCTCGAGGTCCTTCCCGTCCAGCGTGCCGAGAATGCGCGGCACGAGCACGTCCTCGTAATGGCTGCGGTTGAAGATGCCGATTTCTCCCTTGGCCGGCACGCGCGCGTGCACGCGCCAGAGGAAATCGTGGGCCTTTTCCTTCTCGGTCGGGGCCACGAAACCGGTGGCGTGCAGGCCCATCGGATTGATCTGCGAGAACAGCGCGCGCACGGTGCCATCCTTGCCGGACGTGTCCATACCTTGCAGGATCAGCAGCAGCTTCCGGTCGCGCGCCGCGTACAGCTTTTCCTGCAGCTTGGCCACTTCGGCCGTCAGCTCGGCAGTGAGCGCCCGCTCGCGCTCCTTGAGTTCGCCATTCTTGAGCTTGCCCTTCTTGTCGTCGCGCAGCGGGGTGGCGCCGGCATCCTTGTCGCGCAGTTCCAGGTTTTTCGGCGCGCGGAAGCGTTCCAGCATGCTCATGCGGCCTGTTCTCCCAGCTTGCGGTGTTCGATCAGCATGCAGTGGTTCATGACCACGTCCAGGCCGGCGGCACGGGCCAGGTCGGCGGCGACCTGGTTCTCGATGCCGAGCTGCATCCACAAGCAGCTGGCGCGCACGTCGATGGCGTCCTTTGCGATCGGCGGAATCTCTTCCGACTTGCGGAAGCAATCGACGATGTCGATGCGCGTGCCGGACGACGCCAGCGCGTCGGCCGCCTCCTGCAAAGTGCCGTAGACGGTCTCGCCGAGGATTTCCTGGCCGGCGTAGGCGGGGTTGACGGGGATGATGCGGTAGCCCTGCTCCTGCAGGTAGCTGGCGACTTCCAGGCTGGCGCGTTCGGGCTTGTTCGAGAGCCCGACGACGGCCACGGTCCGGGCGGCGCGGAGGATTTGTTCGATGGTTCGCATGCTAAGCCTGAGTTTGTCTTGTCGTTGACACTAGCTTATCAGGTTTGCATCATCAGACGGCGCCGCTTACACCGGGGTCAGAGCCCGATTTTTGGCAACAGCCTGGGAGCAATTTCCCAAAACCGGGCTCTGACCCCGGTTTTGGGAAATAAAAAAGGCAGCCGGGGCTGCCTTTTTTTTGAGCGCTCAAAAGACGAGCGATCAGCGTCCTTTATGACGCAGCTTGGCGATGGCCGCCAGCTGGGCGATCGCCGCCGCCAGTTCGGCTTGCGCCTTGGCGTAGTCAATCACCGAGTCCTTGTTGACCATCAGCTCTTCGGCCTTGCGCTTGGCTTCCTGGGCTTTCGCTTCGTCCAGGTCGGCGCCGCGGATCGCGGTGTCGGCGAGGACGGTCACGCCTTTCGGCTGGACTTCCAGGATGCCGCCGGCAACGAACACGAACTCTTCGTCGCTGCGGCCCGCCACCTTGATGCGTACGGCACCCGGGCGGATGCGCGTGATCAAGGGGGTGTGCATCGGGTAGATACCCAGCTCACCCGCTTCACCCGGCAACGCGACGAATTCCGCTTCGCCCGAAAAGATCTGCTCTTCGGCCGAGACGACGTCAACGTGAATGGTATTTGCCATAAGTGTCCTTTGAAGAGGCTAGCTCTTAAGCAGCCAGCTTCTTGGCCTTTTCGATCGCTTCTTCGATGGTGCCGACCATGTAGAACGCCTGCTCCGGCAGGTGGTCCAGCTCGCCCGATGCGATCATCTTGAAGCCCTTGATCGTGTCTTTCAGCGAGACGTACTTGCCCGGTGCGCCCGTGAACACTTCGGCGACGTGGAACGGCTGCGACAGGAAACGCTGCATTTTACGTGCACGTGCGACGACCAGCTTGTCTTCCGGTGCCAGTTCGTCCATGCCCAGAATCGCGATGATGTCACGCAGTTCCTTGTAGCGCTGCAGGGTGCCCTGCACGGCGCGCGCGGTCGCGTAGTGCTCTTCGCCGACGACCAGCGGGTCCAGCTGGCGCGAGGTCGAGTCCAGCGGGTCCACTGCCGGGTAGATACCCAGCGAGGCGATGTCACGCGACAGAACGACGGTCGAGTCCAGGTGGGCGAAGGTCGTTGCAGGCGACGGGTCGGTCAAGTCATCCGCAGGGACGTACACGGCCTGGATCGAGGTGATCGAACCGGTCTTGGTCGACGTGATGCGCTCTTGCAGACGGCCCATTTCTTCGGCCAGCGTCGGCTGATAGCCCACGGCGGACGGCATACGGCCCAGCAGTGCCGACACTTCGGTACCGGCCAGCGTGTAACGGTAGATGTTGTCGACGAAGAACAGAACGTCCTTGCCTTCGTCACGGAACGCTTCCGCCATCGTCAGGCCGGTCAGCGCGACGCGCAGGCGGTTGCCCGGCGGTTCGTTCATCTGGCCGTAGACCATCGCGACCTTCGAGTTGCCCAGGTTGTCCAGATCGACGACCTTCGCATCGGCCATTTCGTGGTAGAAGTCGTTACCTTCACGGGTACGCTCACCCACGCCGGCGAACACGGACAGACCCGAGTGCGCCTTGGCAATGTTGTTGATCAGTTCCATCATGTTCACGGTCTTGCCGACGCCGGCGCCGCCGAACAGGCCGACCTTACCGCCTTTGGCGAACGGGCAGACCAGGTCGATCACCTTGATGCCGGTTTCCAGCAGGTCTTGCGACGGCGACAGCTCGTCGTAGGCCGGGGCGGTGCGGTGGATCGACGCGGTGCGTTCCTGGCTGACCGGACCGCGCTCGTCGATCGGGTTGCCCAGCACGTCCATGATGCGGCCCAGCGTGGCCGGACCCACCGGAACCATGATCGGGTTGCCGGTGTTCTGGATGGTCATGCCGCGACGCAGGCCTTCCGAGCTGCCCAGCGCGATGGTGCGGACGATGCCGTCGCCCAGCTGCTGCTGCACTTCCAGCGTCAGTTCGGAGCCTTCCATTTTCAGTGCGTCATACACCTTCGGCATGGCGTCGCGCGGGAATTCCACGTCAACCACCGCGCCGATACACTGAACGATTTTGCCATCAGCCATTTTCGTTCCTTCAGATATAGTTTTAATGTCGTTTCGTGAGGTCGCTACGTCGCTCAGCTGCTGATCGCAGCTGCGCCCGACACGATCTCGGAGAGTTCTTTGGTAATCGCCGCCTGGCGGGTCTTGTTGTAGACCAGCTTCAGCTCGCCGATGACGTTACCCGCGTTGTCGGTCGCGGCCTTCATTGCCACCATGCGCGCCGATTGCTCGGACGCCAGGTTCTCGGCCACCGCCTGGTAGATCAGCGCTTCCACGTAACGGACCAGCAGCTCGTCGATCACGACTTGCGCGTCCGGCTCGTAGATGTAGTCCCACGAGTGGGCGCCGCTGTCCGCTTCCAGGTGACCGGCCGGCAGCGGGAGCAGCTGCTCGATGACCGGTTCCTGGCGCATGGTGTTGATGAACTTGGTGTAGCACAGGTACACCGCGTCCAGCTGACCATCCTGGTAAGCGTCGAGCATGACCTTGATCGGGCCGATCAGCTTTTCCAGGTGCGGGGTGTCGCCGATCTGGGTGACGCTCGACACGACCTTCACGCCGACACGGTTCAGGAAACCCAGACCTTTATTGCCGATTGCAACGGCTTCAATGCGTTTGCCCGCGCTTTCCAGCTCGCGGGACTTCTGCGTCACCTGGCGCAGCACGTTGGTGTTCATGCCGCCGCACAGACCCTTGTCGGTCGTGACGACGATGAAGCCGACGGCTTTCGCCTCGACGTCCTTGGCTTGCGCCATGAACGCGTGGGTGTACTCCGGGTTCGCAGTGGCGAGGTTGGCCGTGATGTTACGGACCTTCTCGCTGTAGGGACGGGCGGCGCGCATCCGGTCCTGCGCCTTGCGCATCTTGGACGCGGCGACCATTTCCATCGCCTTGGTGATCTTCTTCGTATTTTCTACGCTCTTGATCTTGCCTCGTATCTCTTTGCCTGCTGCCATGAGCCCTTACTCCTTAAGTGGACGGGGATCGCTCCCCGTCCCGAGATCCATCAATAAGCCGGTCTTAGAACGACTTCTTGAAATCGGCGACGGCGGCGGCCAGCGCTGCTTCGCTGTCCTTGTCCAGTGCCTTGGTCTCTTCGATCTTCGACAGCAGCGCGCCGTGGCTCGACTTCAGGAAGCCGTGCAGGCCCGCTTCGAAGTCCAGCACGCGCTTGACGTCGATGCTGTCGAAGTAGCCCTTGTTGACGGCGAACAGCGAAGCGGCCATCAGCGAGATCGGCAGCGGCGAGTACTGCTTCTGCTTCAGCAGTTCGGTCACACGCGCACCGCGGTCCAGCTGCTTGCGGGTCGACTCGTCCAGGTCCGATGCGAACTGCGCGAACGCGGCCAGTTCACGGTACTGTGCCAGGTCGGTACGGATACCGCCGGACAGGCCCTTGATGATCTTGGTCTGGGCTGCGCCACCGACGCGCGACACCGAGATACCTGCGTTGATCGCCGGACGGATACCGGCGTTGAACAGCGAGGTTTCCAGGAAGATCTGACCGTCGGTAATCGAGATCACGTTGGTCGGCACGAATGCCGAGACGTCGCCCGCTTGCGTTTCGATGATCGGCAGTGCGGTCAGCGAACCGGTCTTGCCGGTGACGGCGCCGTTGGTGAACTTCTCGACGTAGTCGGCGTTCACGCGTGCGGCACGCTCCAGCAGACGGCTGTGCAGGTAGAACACGTCGCCAGGATATGCTTCGCGGCCCGGCGGGCGGCGCAGCAGCAGCGAAATTTGACGGTATGCAACGGCCTGCTTCGACAGGTCATCGTACACGATCAGCGCGTCTTCGCCGCGGTCGCGGAAGTATTCGCCCATCGCGCAGCCCGAGTAGGCCGAGATGTATTGCATTGCAGCCGATTCGGACGCCGAAGCGGCGACGACGATCGTGTATTCCATCGCGCCGTGCTCTTCCAGCGAGCGCACGATGTTCTTGATGGTCGATGCCTTCTGGCCGATTGCGACGTACACGCAGGTGACGCCCTGGCCCTTCTGGTTGATGATCGCGTCGACAGCGACAGCCGATTTACCGGTCTGGCGGTCGCCGATGATCAGCTCGCGCTGGCCACGGCCGATCGGCACCATCGCGTCGATCGACTTGATACCGGTCTGCAGCGGCTGCGACACGGATTCGCGGGCGATCACGCCCGGGGCGATCTTTTCGATCGGCGAGGTCAGCTTGGCATCGATCGGACCCTTGCCGTCGATCGGCTGGCCCAGTGCGTTGACGACGCGGCCACGCAGTTCCGGACCGACCGGCACTTCCAGGATGCGGCCCGTGGTCTTGACGGTGTCGCCTTCCGAGATGTTCTCGTAGGCACCCAGGATCACGGCGCCGACGGAGTCGCGCTCGAGGTTCATGGCGAGGCCGAAGGTGTTGCCCGGGAATTCCAGCATCTCGCCCTGCATCACGTCCGACAGACCATGGATGCGGCAGATACCGTCGGCGACGGAGATCACCGTGCCTTGGTTACGAACATCAGCCTGACCTTCGAGGCCCTGGATGCGGCTCTTGATCAGTTCGCTGATTTCAGACGAATTAAGTTGCATGAGTGCTAACTCCTAATAGTTTCTTGATGCGTAGGGCAAGTCCTGGACGCGGAGATGGTGCGACTTCTCAGGCGACCAGCGCGTTGTGCATCTGCTGCAGCTTCGCGCGGACCGAGGTATCGAGCACTTCATCGCCGACGACCACGCGCACGCCACCGATCAGCGACGGATCGACCACGACCGTGGGGTTCAGCTTGCGGCCAAATTTCTTTTCCAGCGTGGCAACCAGCTGGGTGAGCTGGTCGGCCGAAAGTTCAAACGCGCTGTGAATCGTCGCGTCGGCGGCGCCTTCCTGTGCATTCTTGAGCACAGCAAACTGGGCACCGATTTCCGGCAGCAGGGCAACGCGGCCGTTCTCGGCCAGCATCACGATAAAGTTCTTCGCTTCAGCATTCAGCGGCGACTTGACCAGGGACGCAATCGTATCGGCCAGCTGTGCTTGCTTGACGTTCGGATTGGCAGCAAATGCCTGCACATCCGGATTGGCACCGATCTGCGCCAGTTCCGCGACGGTGGCCGACCAGGCGGCCAGGTCGCCCTGCTGGGCGACGCGGAACAGTGCTTCGGCGTAAGGGCGGGCGACGGTTGCGAGTTCAGCCATGATCAGAGCTCGGTCGACAGGCGGTTCAGCAGGTCGGCGTGGGCCGCTGCATTGACTTCGCGCTTCAGGATCTGCTCGGCACCGGCGACGGCAAGGGTGGCCACCTGGCCACGCAGTTCTTCGCGCGCGCGGGTGATCTGCTGTTCCGCGTCGGCCTTGGCACCTTCGATGATGCGTGCGGCTTCGACGGATGCCTGCTGCTTGGCTTCTTCGATGATCGCTGCGGCGCGCTTTTCGGCGTCGGCGATACGCTTGGTGCTTTCGTCACGCGTTGCAGCCAGTTCGGCGGCAATGCGCTTTTCTGCGGCGGCCATTTCAGCCTTGCCACGGTCGGCGGCTGCCAGACCATTCGCGATCCTCTCGGCGCGCTCGTCGAGCGCTTTCATCAGCGGCGGCCACACGAATTTCATCGTGAAAACAACCAGGATGAAGAAGACCACGAACTGGGCAAACAAAGTTGCATTCAAGTTCACGGTGTATTCCTTCTCACAAAAACGGATGCCGAACCTGGGGGGTTCGGCTGTTCAGAACCGAATAATGATTCGATTAGGCGTGGAACGGATTTGCGAAAGCGAACAGCATGGCGATACCGACGCCGATCAGGAATGCCGCGTCGATCAGGCCAGCCAGCAGGAACATCTTGGTCTGCAGGGTGTTCATCAGTTCAGGCTGACGTGCCGAAGCTTCCAGGTATTTGCCGCCCATCAGAGCGATACCGATACAGGCACCGATTGCACCCAGGCCGATGATCAGACCGCAAGCCAGCGCAACGTAAGAATAGTCAGTCATTAGATTTACTCCAAAAGTATGTTAAAAAATTAAAAATTTACAACTTCTTTACTACCACTATCTTGTTCGTTCTTGCGATCGCGTCTGTCAGTGGCTCTCGTGGGCCTGACCGATGTAGACCAGCGTCAGCATCATGAAAATGAATGCCTGCAGGACAACGATCAGGATGTGGAAGATCGCCCAGACCGAACCTGCAATCACGTGACCGACGAAGCCGAACGCGGTTGCCATGGAGCCCAACAGGGCGATCAACAGGAACAACAGCTCGCCGGCATACATGTTGCCGAACAGTCGCATCGCGAGCGACACGGTACGGGCTGCATATTCGATGATGTTCAACAGCAGGTTGAACGGAGCCATGTAGATGCCGAACGGTGCAGCGAACAGCTCATGCACCCAGCCACCGACGCCTTTGACTTTCAGGTTGTAGTACAGGACCACGGCCAGCACGCCCAGCGCGATGCCCATGGTGCCGTTCAGGTCGGCGGTCGGGACGACGCGGTGGGTCGGGAACAGGTGCTCGACGCCGAGGACGCGGAACAGGGTCGAGAACAGGTCGACCGGGAGGAAGTCCAGCGAGTTCATCAGGGCAACCCAGACGAACACGGTCAGGGCCAGCGGTGCGATGAAGCTGCGGTCACCGTGGATGATGGATTTCGACTGGTCTTCGACCATCTCGACGATCATTTCGACGAAGGCCTGGAAACGGCCCGGCACACCCGCGGTCGCGTTGCGCGCGGCCAGCCACATGATCAGGCAGCCGACCACGCCGGCAAAGATCGACCAGAAAATGGTATCGATATTCCAGACGTGGAAATCGACGACGAAGCTCTGGTGACCTGCGGTCAGGTGGTGGAGGTGGTGCTGGATATATTCACTTGCGGTTGGCGCATGCTCCGCCGCGGTTTCTACCGTGTTCGTCATTGTTTATGCCCAAATAATAAAATGATGTAACTTTTTAGCGCCACGATGAACCCGCCCAGCAGGGCCAGCCAGTTCAGGCCGTGGTACAGCCGCGCCGTTGCGTACAGCAGCGCGAGCGTTAAAGCAATCTTTACAAATTCCCAGATGAAAAATGTGGCAGGGTTTGGACCGCCCATTTTTTGTGAACTGGCGAACAGGCGAAACGCCATGATGCCATTGGGCACGACACAACACATCCCGCCAAGTACCGCCGAAAACATCGCAGCCCACCCCCCAAGCAGTCCGGCGATCACGCCGGCCACAAGTGTTGCCAGGATTTGCAGGGAGACCAAGCGCAGCATTTTTCTGTTCTTTTCGCGCCAGCCGTAGTGGAACCGTGTAACGGTATGGTAATTACATGAATCAGCGGGATTATAAGGTGTTATCGGAGCCATAGTCAAACTCTTCGCTCCGCGCGCTCGCTTATATCGGGTGTAAAAACGACAAAATAAATTACCTGGAAACTGTTAAATTTCCTACGAAATGTTGTGTATTTGCGACTGCCGAGCCGGGTAAACCGATAGTTTCGGCCATGCATATACCGGCCGGCGCAGCCTGGTAGCGTGACCAGGGGCATGCTCACCGCCCTGCTCGATTTGCACCGCGGCAGTGAGGACGCTGTGCGCTGGGAGTGCGTGGCGCGTCGCCGTGGTGCATCCGTTGTGGATAAAAAAAATGCCGGGCGCGTGCCCGGCATCGGTGACAACGTCGCGGCTCAAGCGCGCAGGCGCGCGAGCACGGTGTCGAGGACGTCGAGGTCGGCGAAGTCGATGATCATCTGTCCCTTGCCCTTCGGCCCCATCTTGAACACGACGGGCGTCGCCAGGCGGTCCGACAGTTCTTCCTCGAGGCGCACGATGTCGCCCGATTTTTCCTTCTGGCGCGCAGCGACCGGCGGTGCGTTCTGCTCTTCCAGCGCGCGCGCGACCAGCTTTTCCGTCTCGCGCACCGACATGCGCTTGGCGATCACCTGGTTCGCCAGCGCGATCTGGCTGGCCGCGTCGACGGCCAGCAGCGCGCGTGCATGCCCCATGTCGATGTCGCCCGCCATCAGCATCGTCTGCACCGGTTGCGCCAGATTCACGAGACGCAGCAGGTTCGACACGGCGCTGCGCGAGCGGCCGACGGCGTGCGCCGCCTGCTCGTGGGTAAAACTGAATTCGGAGATCAGGCGCGCGATGCCCTGCGCTTCTTCCAGCGGGTTCAGGTCTTCGCGCTGGATGTTCTCGATCAGCGCCATCGCGGCGGCGTTCTGGTCGTCCACGTCGCGCACGAGGACGGGGATCTCGTCCAGTCCCGCCAACTGGGCCGCGCGGAAGCGGCGTTCGCCGGCGATGATCTCGTAGCGCGCGCCGGACGGCGACACCTCGACGGGCCGCACGAGCACCGGCTGCATGATGCCCTGGGATTTGATCGACGCGGCCAGCTCGGCCAGCGAACCGTCGTCCATGCGCGTGCGCGGCTGGTATTTGCCGGCCTGGATCTGCCCGACCGGCAGCAGGGACGGCGCGCCGCTTGGCGCGGCCGGCGTCTCGGGAGCGTCTCCACCCAGCAGCGCGTCAAGACCGCGGCCGAGTCCTTTGAGTTTTTTGGTTGCCATGACGTTGATAAGTTCTGGTTACATAGTCTTGATGCGCTCGACCATCTCGGCACCGAAGGCGATGTAGGCCTGCGCGCCTTTCGAGGACGGATCGAACGTGACGCCCGGGATGCCGTACGACGGCGCTTCCGCCAGGCGCACGTTGCGCGGGATGATCGTCTTGAACACCTTGTCGCCGAAATGCTGCTCGAGCTGGGCCGACACCTGCTGCGACAGGGTCATGCGCGGATCGAACATCACACGCAACAGGCCGATGATGCGCAGATCATGGTTCAGGTTCGCATGCACCTTCTTGATCGTGTTCACGAGATCGGACAGGCCTTCGAGCGCGTAATACTCGCACTGCATCGGGATGATGACGCCGTGCGCGCACACGAGGCCGTTCAGGGTCAGCATCGACAGCGCGGGCGGGCAGTCGATCAGGATGAAGTCGTAGTCGGCGTCGACCTTGGCCAGCGCTTCCTTCAGGCGGCGCTCGCGGTTTTCCAGTTCGACCATCTCCACTTCGGCACCGGCCAGTTCGCGGTTGGCTGGCAAGACGTCGAAGCGCCCTGCTTCGCTGCGCAGGCGCGCCGTGGCCACGTCGGCCTCGCCCAGCAGCACCTCATAGATGGACGAGGTCAGCCCCGCCTTGTTGATGCCCGCGCCCATGGTGGCATTGCCCTGCGGGTCGAGGTCGACCAGCAGCACGCGCTGGTTCAGCCTGGCGAGACCGGCGGACAGGTTCACGCTGGTGGTGGTCTTGCCGACCCCGCCCTTCTGGTTTGCTACGCAAAAAATTTTCGCCATGTATGCCTTTAGCTGTCATACGGTTAATACCATTAAAACGGTTTATACGATTTATATGGTAATAACGGTATAAACTGTTTATACAGTTTATATTCTTGTGCCGGGACGGTAATGTTCGCGCGATTGTTTCACGTGGAACGTTCGATGAATACCAGGTGGCGCTCGGCGCCCAGTCTCGGTACGTCCAGCGGTTCCACCTTGTCGACCTTCCACTCTGCCGGTAACCGTTCCTGTTCGTCTTTCGGGGCCACCCCTTTCAGGGCGATATAGCGTCCGCCGTCTGCCAGCAGGTGCGAAGACCAGTTGACGAAATCCGACAGGTCGGCAAAGGCACGCGAGGTGATGACGTCGAACTTGTCGCTCACCTGCAGTTGCTCCACTCGTGCCGTGTACACCGTGACGTTGGCCAGGCCCAGTTCCGCCTTCACCTGCGTAAGAAACGCCGTTTTTTTGTGGACCGTGTCGATCATCGACACTTTCATGTCTGGCCGTACGATTGCCAGCACGATGCCCGGCAGACCGCCGCCGGAACCCACGTCCAGCACGTTCCGCGCGGCCGCGAAGGCCGGCACGGCGGCCAGCGAATCCAGCAGATGGTGCGTGACCATCTGCATCGGGTCGCGCAGCGACGTCAGGTTATAGACGGCGTTCCACTTGAACATCAGGGCCAGGTAATTCATCAGCTTGTCCTGCTGGGCCGGACTCACGTCGAGACGCATCGCGGCGATGCCCTCGCCCAGCACGGCGGACAAGGCCGCTCGATCGAAATTCTTCATGCGGCCGATTCCTCGCTCGGGGCACTGGTAAAGCCTTTGGCGCCGCGTTTTTTCAGGTGCACCAGCAGCAACGAAATTGCCGCCGGCGTCACACCAGAAATGCGCGAGGCCTGCCCCAGCGTCTCCGGACGCTGTTTATCCAGCTTCTGGCGCACTTCGATCGACAACGCCGCGATCTCGAGATAGTTCAGGTTCTCGGGCAATTTCAGATTTTCATAGTGATCGTGGCGTTCGACTTCGCGTGCCTGGCGGTCGATATAGCCCGAATACTTCAGCTGGATCTCGACCTGCTCCTTCACGGCCGGATCCGCCACGCCTGGGCCGCCCAACGCCTGGCCGTCGACGCCCTGCAGCGTGACCAGCTTGTCGTACTCGACACCCGGGCGGCGCAACAGGTCCGCCAGGTTGTATTCGCGCTCGATCGCTTGGCCGATCACGCGTTCGGACTCGGCCGCGGCAAGGGTGCGCGGATTCACCCAGGTCGCGCGCAGGCGTTCCAGTTCGCGTGCGACGGCTTCGCGTTTGCGCTCGAACGCTTCCCACTGCGCATCGCCGACGACGCCCAGTTTGCGGCCGATCTCCGTCAGGCGCATGTCCGCATTGTCTTCGCGCAGCGACAGACGGTATTCCGCGCGGCTCGTGAACATGCGGTAAGGCTCCGCGACGCCCTGCGTCGTGAGGTCGTCGACGAGCACGCCGAGATAGGCTTCCGAGCGGGACGGGGTCCAAGCGTCACGGCCTTGTGTCTGCAGCGCCGCATTGATACCGGCCAGCATGCCTTGGGCCGCCGCTTCTTCGTAGCCGGTGGTGCCGTTGATCTGGCCGGCGAAGAACAGGCCCTGGACGGCCTTCGTCTCCAGCGACGCCTTCAGGCCACGCGGGTCGAAATAATCGTATTCGATCGCATAGCCGGGACGCAGGATGAACGCGTTTTCCAGGCCGCGCATCGAACGCACCAGGGCCAACTGCACGTCGAACGGGAGGCTCGTCGAGATACCGTTCGGATAGAACTCGTTCGTGGTGAGACCTTCCGGCTCGAGGAAGATCTGGTGCGATTCCTTGGCCGCGAAGCGGTGGATCTTGTCTTCGATCGACGGGCAATAGCGTGGGCCGACGCCCTCGATCACGCCCGTGTACATCGGGCTGCGGTCGAGACCGTTACGGATGATGTCGTGCGTCTGCGCATTCGTGTGCGTGACCCAGCACGGCAGCTGCTTGGGGTGCATCGCGGCATTCCCCATGTACGAAAACACGGGGACCGGATCGAGGTCGCCCGGCTGTTCCGTCATCACGGAGAAGTCGATGCTGCGGCCATCGATGCGCGGCGGCGTGCCCGTTTTCAGGCGGCCCTGCGGCAGCTTCAATTCCTTCAGGCGCGACGACAGCGACACGGCAGGCGGATCGCCCGCACGGCCGGCCGAGTAATTCTGCAAACCGACGTGGATCTTACCGTCGAGGAAAGTACCCGCCGTCAGCACGACGGCGCGCGCACGGAAGCGCAAGCCAATCTGCGTGACGGCGCCGACGACGCGGTCGCCTTCGACCATCAGGTCGTCGACGGCCTGCTGGAACAGCCACAAATTCGGCTGGTTTTCCAGGCGCGAGCGGATCGCCTGCTTGTACAGCATGCGGTCGGCCTGGGCACGCGTGGCACGCACGGCCGGGCCCTTCGAGGAGTTCAGGATACGGAACTGGATACCGGCTTCGTCGGTGGCGATGGCCATCGCGCCGCCCATGGCGTCCACTTCCTTGACGAGGTGGCCCTTGCCGATGCCGCCGATGGACGGGTTGCAAGACATCGCGCCCAGGGTTTCGATGTTATGAGTGAGCAACAGGGTCTTCTGGCCCATGCGCGCAGACGCGAGCGCCGCTTCGGTGCCGGCATGGCCGCCGCCAACGACGATCACGTCGAATTCAGTCGGAAATAGCATGATGGAGTGTGTTGCGAGGAGGATTAAGAAGGGATTATAGATTCTTTTTTCCATGCAGCTTCGGCTCGGCCGCGAAAACGACGATTTGTTTCACGTGAAACAATGCTGTGTTAGGCTTTTCGCCACACTCACTCGACCTTGCCGCCATGCCGAAACACCGTCCTCTCACCTGTCTCCTGCTCGCCGCCAGCGCCACCGTCAGCGCGTATCCACGCTCGGATCTGCCGTCGACCACGTTCAGCTACAAGGACTGGGAACTTGTCTGTGACAACACGAGAACCTGTCGCGCAGCCGGCTACAATGAAGAAGACGACGGTCCGAACACCACCATCCTGTTGACGCGCGCTGCCGGACCGAACCAGACGACCAAGGTCGAGCTGCAGCTGGCGGAAGATGAACGCCATCCGGCCCCCGACCGGCTTACGATGAGCATCGACGGCCGCGCCGTCGGCATCGTACGCATCGAACCGAAATCGTCCACGCTCACGCTGACCGATGCCCAAATGCGTGCACTACTGCCGGCCCTGCTGAAGGACGGGCGCATCGCCTGGACCGGTCAGGGCACGACCTGGACTATCTCGACGGCGGGCGCGAATGCCGTGCTGCTCAAGATGGACGAATTCCAGGGCCGGCTCGATACGCTTGGTGCATTGGTGCGGAAGGGCAGCAAACCGGAATCAAATGTTCTGCCACCATTGCGCGCGCCAGATATCCAGGCAGGGCCGGTCAGCCAGGACAAGAACCCCATCAAGCTTACCCCGGCGCAGACCCGCGAGATCAAAACCGCATTGCGCAAGACCGTGAAGGAAGGCGATTGCGAACTGCTGGACTCGGCGTCCGAAACGGCGGGCCAGCTCGAGGTGCGTCCTTTCACGAAGGACAAACTGCTCGCGTCGCACACCTGCTGGATCGCCGCGTACAACACGGGCGACGGCTACTGGGTCGTCAATAAGAAACCGCCCTACTCGGCCGTCCTCGTCACCACGTCCGCCACGGATTACGATGACGGCGTCATTACCTCGTTCCAGAAAGGACGTGGCATTGCCGACTGCGTAGCAACCGCGACCTGGACGTGGGACGGCCGCACGTTTGCCCAGACCTCCGACAAAACATCCGGCATGTGCCGCCAGTTCACGCCCGGCGGCGCATGGGACTTACCGACGCTCGTGACAAACGTCCGAAAGTCGCGTTGACTGTTCCACGTGAAACAATCACCAGCCGAGCCGCTTGAACGTGTCGAACGCTGTCTTTACGATCAGCAGCCCGACGACGACGAGGAACAGCTTGCGCACGAAGCCGCTGCCATGCTTCAGCGCGAGCCGTGTCCCGACCAGTGAGCCTGCGATCTGGCACACGGCCATCAGCAGGCCAAGCTGCCACAGCAGATGGCCGCTGTAGCCGAACCAGATCAGCGCCGAGATATTGCAGGCGACGTTGACAATCTTCGCCGCCGCCGACGCGCTGAGGAAGTCGAACCCGAAGAAGCGGACGAACAGGAAGATCAGGAAGCTGCCGGTGCCGGGACCAAAGAAACCGTCATAGAAACCGATGGCGGCGCCGATACCCATCGCCAGCAGCCGCTCCTTCATGCCGCTGTGGGCCGGCGCATGCACGGCGCCCAGGTCCTTCTTCTTGTACGTGTACACGGCCACCGCCATGAGAATCAGCGGTAATAGGCTCCTGACGAAATCGCCCGGCACGCGGGTCACCGTCCACGCACCGATGAACGACAGCGCGAATGCGGCGAGGGCCGCCGGCGCCGCCGTGCTCCAGGCGACTGTCACGCGCCGCGAATATTTGACGGCGGCGACCGAAGTGCCAAACATCGCGGCCAGCTTGTTCGTACCCAGTAGCGTCGCCGGTACCTCACGAGGGAACATGGCGAACATCGCCGGGATCTGGATCAATCCTCCCCCACCGACGACAGCATCCACGAGACCGGCAACGAAGGCCGCGACGGCCAGCAGGGCAAAATCGAACATGTTGAATCACGCGTAAAAGCGCTATTGTAGTCCGACACCCTTGTTGCGACGCAACAAACTCAGCCGGCCGCCGCCCGCCCCTCTTCCAGGAATTGCAGCAGCAGGCGGTTGACCTCGCCGGCTGCCGTCAATTGCAGCCAGTGATCCGCGCCGCGGATGCGCTCGAAACGAAATTCGCCGTCGACGTAGTGGGCAGAGTCGCGCATCTGCTTTTCGCCCAGGGCCGGGTCACGGTCGCTCCACAAGCCCATCACGGGCACCTTGACCTGGCGGTGTCCGCGCGGCAGGGCGAGACTCAGGTTGGCGCGGTAATAGTTCAGGGCGGCCGTCAGGCGGCCCGGCGGGGACAGGTCGCGCTTCCAGTGGTCGGCCTGGCCGGGCTCGTCCGTGAACTGGCGCATGATGAACCAGTCGGCGGCGCGCAGCGTATGCTCGGCGATGCCCGGCATGATGAAGCCGAGGATATAAGTCATGCGCAAGCGCTGCAGGATGCCGGCGCGGGCGATGGCGTACGGATGGCCGGTGGACATCGCCACGTAGCGGTGCACGCGCTCCGGTGCCAGCGCAGCGATCTGCCAGCCGATGATGCCGCCCCAGTCGTGGCCGACGAGGAAGACTTTATCGATGTGCAGGGCGTCGAGCAGGCCCAGCACGTCGCCGCGCAGCTTGTCCATCGTGTAGTCGAAGACGCCGCCCGGCGCGTCGCTGCGGCCGTAGCCGCGCAGGTCGGGCGCCAGCACGCGGAAGCCCGCGGCGGCCAGGACGGGAACCTGCTTGCGCCAGACGAGGTGCGTGTCGGGAAAACCGTGCAAGAGCAGCACGGCCGGTCCCTGCCCCGTCGTCGTCGTGTGGATGCGGATGCCGTTCACGTCCAGCATGAGGGATTCGTCGATCACGTGCGTCTCCTTGAAACCGGAGCGTGGAGCACCGCCGCGATCTCGCCGACGATACCCCGGCGGAACAACAACACGCAGGCAACAAAGATGAGGCCGGTGACGATGCCCACCGATTCTCCGAGTGATGCGAACCATTCTACATGCGTCTTCTCGGCCAGGAAGTTCCCCAGGTCGCCCAGCTTGTTTTCCAGCGCGACGATGAGGAAGGCGCCGAGGATCGGGCCCGCGAGGGTGCCCATGCCGCCGACCAGGGTCATCAGGATGACGAGGCCGGACATCGTCCAGTGCACGTCCGTCAGCGTCTCGAAGCCGAGCACGACTGTCTTGGTCGCGCCCGCCAGGCCGGCCAGCGCGGCCGACAGCACGAAGGCGACGAGCTTGTAGCGATCGACGTCGTAACCCAGAGAAATGGCGCGCGCCTCGTTTTCCTTGATCGCCTTCAGGACTTGCCCGAACGGCGAATGCACCGTGCGCACGATCAGGGCAAAGCCGGCCACGCAGATCGCCAGCACGACGTAGTACAAGATCAGGTCGTTGCCCAGGTCGATGCTGCCCAGCAGCCGGCCGCGCGGGACGCCCTGCAGCCCGTCCTCGCCATGCGTGAACGGCGCGCGCAGCGCGGCGAAATACACCATCTGCGCGAGCGCCAGGGTGATCATCGAAAAATAGATGCCCTGGCGCCGGATGGCCAACAGCCCCATGACGAAACCCAGCGCCGCGGCCGCCAGCACGCCCAGCACGAGCGCCACCTCGAACGGCAAGCCGAGCACCGCCAGCGCGTGGCCCGTGACGTAGCCGGCGCCGCCGAAGAACGCCGCATGGCCAAACGACAGCAACCCCGTGTAGCCGATCAGGAGGTTGAAGGCGCAGGCGAACAGCCCGAAGCACAGCAGCTTCATCAGGAAGATCGGGTAGCCCACGAACGGGGCCGCCAGCGCCACCAGCAGTGCGAGGCCGTAGCCGAGTGTTCTGTTCATGGTCATCGCCTCATTTTTCTTTGCCGAACAGGCCGGCGGGACGCAGCAGCAGCACGATCACCATCACGACGAACACGACCACTTCCGACGCCTCCGGATAAAACACGCGCGTCAGCCCCTCGATGACGCCCAGCGCCAGGCCGGTGACGATGGAACCGAGGATCGACCCCATGCCGCCGATCACGACGACGGCGAACACGACGATGATCAGATTGGACCCCATCAGCGGCGTGACGTTGATGACGGGCGCCGCCAGCACGCCGGCAAAGCCCGCCAGCGCGACGCCGAAGCCGTAGGTCAAAGTCACCATCAACGGGACGTTGACGCCGAACGCTTCGACCAGTTTTGGGTTCTCCGTGCCCGCGCGCAGGTAGGCGCCCAGCCGCGTTTTTTCGATCGTGAACCAGGTCGCCAGGCACACGACGAGGGAGGCGAACACGACCCACGCGCGGTAATTCGGCAGGATCATGAAGCCGAGGTCGGTGGCGCCGGACAGCGCTTCCGGCACGTCGAGGGTCTGGCCGGACACGCCGAAAAACGAACGGAACACGCCTTCCAGCAGCAAGGTGATGCCGAAGGTCAGCAGCAGGCCGTACAGGTGATCGAACTTGTAGAGCCAGCGCAGCATCGTCTTTTCGAAAAGGATGCCGAACGCGCCAACGATCAATGGCGCCAATATAAGCATCGCCCAGTAGTTCAGCCCGAACGACGTGACGCCGATGTACGCGGCGAACGCGCCCATCATGTACAGCGCGCCGTGCGAGAAATTGATCACGTTGAGCAGGCCGAAGATGACGGCCAGGCCCAGCGACAGCATCGCGTAGAACGAACCGTTCACCAGGCCCAGCAGCAGCTGGCTCATCATCGCCTGCAGGGGGACGCCGAAAATTTCCATATGACGTGCTTACGCCAGGTTCACTTCCACGCCGCGCACTTGGTCTCGGCCTTGGTCGTGTACGCCTGGGCGCCCGGGATCGTGGCCACGACCTTGTAGTAATCCCATGGCGCCTTCGACTCGGCCGGCTTTTTCACCTGCATCAGGTACATGTCGTGCACCATGCGGCCGTCCGGACGGATTTCACCATTCTTCGTGAACATGTCGTTGATCTTGGTCTTTTTCAGCTGGGCCATGACCTTGTCGCCATCGTCGGTGCCGATCGCCTTGACGGCGTTCAGGTAGTTCATCGCAGCGGAATAATCGGCCGCCTGCAGCGACGACGGCTCCTTCTTCATCTTCGCGAAGTATTTTTTCGCCCACGCACGGGTGTCGTTGTTCATGTCCCAGTACCACGCGTCCGTCAGGTAGAGCCCCTGCGTCGTCTGCAGCCCGAGGGTGTGGATGTCGTTGATGAACACGAGCAGGCCCGCGATCTTCATCTTGCTCGTCAGGCCGAATTCCTTCGCCGCCTTGACCGAGTTGATGAAGTCGCCGCCGGCATTCGCCAGTCCCAGCACCTGCGCTTTCGACGACTGCGCCTGCAGCAGGAACGACGAAAAGTCGGACGCGCCCAACGGATGCTTCACACTGCCCAGCACGGTGCCGCCATTCGCCTTGACGACGTCGGTCGTGTCCTTTTCCAGCGACTGGCCGAACGCGTAGTCGGCCGTGAGGAAGTACCAGCTCTTGCCGCCCTGCTTCACGATCGTTGCGCCCGTGCCGCGGGCGAGCGCGACCGTGTCGTACGCATAGTGCACGGTGTACGGCGAGCACTGTTCGTTGGTCAGTTGCGCACTGCCGGAACCGATGGCGATAAAGACTTTTTTCTTTTCTGCCGCGACCTTGGCCATGGCCAGGGCGGCGCCGGAGTTGGTGCCGCCGATCAGCATGTCGACGCCCTGCTGGTCGAACCATTCACGCGCCTTGCTGGCGGCGATGTCCGGCTTGTTCTGGTGGTCGGCGACGATGAACTGGATTTTTTTACCATTGATGGCGCCGCCTGCATCCGCGATCGCCATGCGCACGGCTTCGGCGCCGCCATTGCCGTCGATGTCCGAATACACGCCCGATAAATCCGTGATCATGCCGATTTTGATGGTGTCGCCCGAGATCTGGGCCAGTGCCGGCATGGACAAACCGGCCGCGAAGGTGGCGGCGGCAAAGGCAATCGCTGTTTTCATGTGGTCTCCGTTGTCGATGATCAAACGCCCAGCAGCTCGGTCAATGCCGGCATGCTGGCCTGCAGCTCCGCGGCCGCGATCGTCGTGACGATGCGGCCGTGTTCCATGACGTAAAACCGGTCCGCCAGCGGCGCCGCGAACCGGAAATTCTGTTCCACCATGACGATCGTGTAACCCTTCGCCTTGAGGGTCGTGATCATCTTCGCCAGCGCCTGCACGATCACGGGGGCCAGCCCTTCCGAGATCTCGTCCAGCAGCAGCAGGCGCGCGCCCGTGCGCAGGATGCGTGCGACGGCCAGCATCTGCTGCTCGCCGCCGGACAGCCGCGTGCCCTGACTGTGGCGCCGTTCGACCAGGTTCGGGAACATTTCGTAGATCTCGGCGACGCTCATGCCAGGCTCGCGGCCGGCCAGCTGCGGCGGCAACATCAGGTTTTCCTCGGCCGACAGCGATGCGAAAATGCCGCGCTCTTCCGGGCAATAGCCGATGCCGAGGTGGGCGATGCGGTGCGTGGGCAGGCGGATCGCCTCGACGCCGTTGACCTTGATCGACCCGCTGCGCGCGCCCGTCAGGCCCATGATGGCGCGCAAGGTGGTCGTACGGCCCGCGCCGTTGCGGCCCAGCAGGGTGACGACTTCGCCCGGCTGCACGGTCAGGCTGACGCCGTGCAGGATATGCGATTCGCCATACCAGGCCTGCAGGTTCTCGATCTCCAGTGCCGGCGTCATCCGTGTGCTCCCGCCAGGTTGTTGTCGGCGCTCCCCATGTACGCTTCGATGACTTGCGGATTGCGCGACACGTCCGCGTAACTGCCTTCCGCCAGCACGGCGCCCCGCTGCAGCACGGAGATGCGGTCGCAGATGCCGGAGACGACGTTCATGTTGTGTTCCACCATCAGGATCGTGCGGCCGCTCGCCACTTTCTTGATCAGCGCAGTCACCCGGTGCACGTCTTCGTGGCCCATGCCTTGCGTCGGCTCGTCCAGCAGCATGAGTTCCGGCTCCATGCCGAGCGTCGTCGCGATCTCGAGCGCGCGCTTGCGGCCGTACGGCAGGTCGGCCGTGATGGTGTCGGCAAACTGTTCCAGGTCGACTTCGGCCAGCAAGGCCATGGCGCGGTCGTCGAGCTGGTTCAGGGTCTTTTCGCTGCGCCAGAAGTGAAAACTGGTGCCGAGGGCGCGCTGCAGGCCGACGCGCACATTTTCCAGCACGGTGAGATGAGGAAACACGGCCGAGATCTGGAACGAGCGGATGATGCCCATGCGCGCGATCTGCGCCGGTTTGAGCGAGGTGATGTCGGTGCCGTTGAACAGGATGCGGCCGGCGGACGGAGAAAGAAATTTCGTCAGCAGGTTGAAGCACGTCGTCTTGCCGGCGCCATTGGGGCCGATGAGCGCGTGAATATGGCCGCGCTGCACCTGCAGACTCACCTGGTTGACGGCCGTAAAACCCTTGAATTCCTTCGTCAGATCACGTGTTTCCAGAATGACGTCCGGCATTGCGTCTCCCCGCTTTCGTCCATTCAAGCTTTACAAATCATACACACTTTTGGAACTCGTCAAGATACAGCACGCGGCAGGCGGATCGCCCTGCGCTACGTCATGACGGCGCGCAAACCCGTTGTGCAAAAACGCACTATGACCACGTGCGGTCGAGCAGGGCCGCCGTCTTTTCGGCAATCATCAGGGTCGGAGAATTCGTATTGCCGGACGTAATCGTCGGCATGATCGATGCGTCGACGACGCGTAACCCTTTTACGCCTTTGACCCGCAGTTCACCGTCGACGACGGCGAGCGGATCGTCCATTTTTCCCATGCGGCAGGTGCCGACGGGGTGGAAAATCGTCGTGCCGATGAGGCTGGCTGCTTCCGCCAGTTCTTCCTCCGTGCGGTAGTGCGGCCCCGGCTTGAATTCTTCCGGGCGGTATTGCGCCAGCGCAGGCGCCGCGACGATGCGCCGGGTCAGCGCCAGTGCGTCGGCCGCCACCTTGCGGTCTTCCGGCGTGCTGAGATAGTTCGGCGATATTTTCGGCGGCGCGTAACTATCGTTCGCCGCCAGCCGGACGTGCCCCCGCGCCGTCGGCCGCAGGTTGCACACGCTGGCAGTAAAAGCCGGAAAACCGTGCAGCGGATCGCCGAATTTTTCCAGGGACAGCGGCTGCACGTGGTATTCGACGTTCGGCGTCGCCTGGCCGGGATCGGACCGTGCGAACGCACCCAGCTGCGACGGCGCCATCGACATCGGCCCGCTCTGGAACAGCAGATATTGCACGCCGATTTTCATCTTGCCGTACCACGACGCGGCGCTCGTGTTGAGCGAACGGGCGCCTGTGATGCGGTAGACCATGCGCAGCTGCAAATGATCCTGCAAATTTTCGCCGACGCCGGGCGCATCGACGACGGGGGTGATCCCATGCTGATGCAGCAAAGCGGCGGGCCCGATGCCGGACAATTGCAGGATGTGCGGCGAGCCGATGGCACCGGCGGCCAGCAGGGTTTCGCGCCGCGCCGTCGCCGTGAATGCCCGGCCGCTGCCCGTGAATTGCACACCGCGGCAGACAGCGCCCTGCTCCGTCTGCGCGATCAACAGCTTTTCGACATGACAACCCGTCATGATCGTCAGGTTCGGCCGCGTGGAAGCTGGCCGGAGAAACGCTTTCGCCGTGTTCAGCCGGATGCCGCGCCGCTGGTTGACTTCGAAATAGGCACAGCCTGCGTTGTCGCCGCCGTTGAAATCGTCGACTTTCGGGATGCCCGTCTGGTGGGCCGCTTCGCGGAACGCGTCGAGGATCTCCCAGGACAGCCGCTGGCGCTCCACTCGCCATTCGCCACCGCTGCCGTGGGTGGGGCTGGCGCCGCCATGATGGTCTTCGCTTGCCTTGAAAATGGGCAGGACCTGATCCCAGCGCCAGGAGGCGTCGCCCGTGATGGCGGCCCAGCGGTCATAGTCCTCGGCCTGGCCGCGCATATAGATCATGCCATTGATCGACGAACTGCCGCCCAGGACTTTACCGCGCGGATAGATCAGCGCTCGCCCCGCGAGACCGGGATCCGCTTCCGTTTTATACAACCAGTCCGTGCGCGGATTGCCGATGCAGTACAGATAGCCGACGGGGATGTGGATCCACAGGTAATCGTCCTTGCCGCCGGCCTCGATCAGCAGCACCTGCACGTCGGGCCTGCGTGTCAGGCGATTGGCCAGTACGCAGCCGGCGGTGCCGGCCCCGACAATGATGACATCGAATTCCCCTGCGGACTCCATGGACCCTCGCATCGTGATTCGGTTGAGCAAGCTTACCAGATGATCAAGCTCAACAAGGGGTCGCTGGACTGTGGATAAGCGTATGAATATCCACAGGTACGAAATGTGAGGAAGATCGGTTTTTCGCACGGTCCGGATTTTTATCCAGTTTTGCCACAAGGCACATACAAGACCAGCCCACCGGCTTATGCGAACCGTAAACGTTTGATGTTGTGGAAAAAACCCGGCTTATCCACAGAAGAGTGGCACCGTTAACTATTACCATTATTCTGTATACAAGCTTTTGGTTGTAAACCTGACGAGCCGCCTTGAAAGCTGCGGCCCTGTCGAAAAAAAATTTTTCGTCGTCGATCCCGACATCGTTCTGCTCAACAAAAAAAATCGACCGACTCCGGATGCGTTCATGACCACAACACCTGCCCGACGTCGACCAGGCCAGCTGCCGGCGGCCCCCAAACTCCCTGTTTCCGGGCCTTTTGTGGATAAGCTGCTGAATATCCACAGGATCGAATGTGTGGAACTGCCACGAAAATCGATCTCGAATTTTTTTTCCAGTTTTGGTCCTCGACAGAAACAAGGTTTGTTCGACCGCTTTCGACGCACGTAAACCCTTGAGCTTGTGGAAAAAATCCCGTTTATCCACAGTTCAGCCGGCGTTTACTATCATTACTATCCTTTCTTTCTATCCAAGTTAACTAAAGAAGGACAACTCGCCCGGCAGCGATCAACGGTGAAGCAGGCACGACGCGAACGCTCTTTTGTCTGCAAAAAAAAAAGAACCTGAACGCCGTCGCATCCCAAAAAGCTGACGCAACCACTGCTCGACTGCCGTTTGTCTACAGGAAGAACGTGATGCCCAGGTCGCATCCGGAACAGCGTTCGCAACCCGCGAACGTCCTGGCGGCAGACAAAATCGGCTCGACTGTGGAAAAAGCCCTGCATATCCACAGGAGCAGATGTGCAGAACAACCGTTTTTTCTGCTCGCCTGGTTTTTGTCCAACATCGGTTCAGCATCGATACAATGCTTGTCCAGCCGATCCGCGAGCACGTAAACCGTTGACGCTGTAGACAAATTCCGTCTTATCCACAGCTAGGCACGCGTTTACTATCACTACCATTTTTTATATATATCTTTGTTTTATTAATACAAAAACAGCGGGAACAGCGTGAACAAGCCGCCAAAACCGTTCGTCAACCATCCAGAACAGGCTGAAAACATGCGATTAGGGATCATCAGCGCGCTGCACGAAGAACAGCAGGGGCTCGTGGAGGCCATGGAAGGGCCCTACAAGCTCACGCACGGCATGCGCGAGTACTTTGTCGGACGACTATGGGAAATCGACGCTGTGTGCGTTTTATCGCGTATAGGCAAGGTTGCAGCGGCACTGACGACCGCAACGCTTGTGGAGAAGTTCGGTGTTACCCACATCCTCTTTACGGGCGTGGCTGGCGCTGGAGACGCTTCGGTCCGTGTCGGCGACATCGTCGTGGCCGAATCGCTCGTCCAGCACGACATGGATGCGAGTCCTTTGTTCCCCCGCTACGAAGTGCCGCTGACGGGTTTGACGCACTTCCTGTCCGACCACCACATGGCGTTGCAACTGGCGGATGCGGCGCACCGCTTCCTGGAAGACGATTTCGCGCTTGCCGTCGACCCCGGGGAAAGGGCCGTATTCGCGCTCAGCGGGCCGCGGCTGCATCGAGGCCTGATCGCCAGCGCCGACCAGTTCGTGAGCGACAAGGGCCGTCTGGACGCGTTGAATGGGGCATTGCCGGGTCTGCTGGCGGTGGAGATGGAAGGCGCCGCGGTCGCGCAAGCCTGTTTCGAGTTGGGCATCCCGTTCGGCGTGATCCGGACGATTTCCGACAACGCCAACGAACACGCGGCCACGGATTTCATGCGTTTCGTGAAATCCGTCGCCGCGCGGTATGCCTTTCACATCGTCAGGCAGTTCTGCCTGGGTTGGCAAAAAGCGGGCGTCACTCAGGCCAGCAGGGAATCCGCCGGCACGTAGTCGTAGCCAAGATCCTTCGCGACGGCCGCGTAGGTGACTTTCCCTTCGCAGACGTTCAGGCCATTCTTGAGGTGGACGTCATCGCGCAGCGCCTGCCGCCAGCCCTTGTTCGCCAGCGCCACGGCGTGGGCTATCGTCGCGTTGTTCAGCGCAAATGTCGACGTGCGGGCCACCGCACCCGGCATGTTCGCCACGCAATAGTGAACAACGCCGTCCACGACAAAGGTCGGATCGGCGTGCGTGGTCGGATGCGACGTCGCGAAACAGCCGCCCTGGTCGATCGCCACGTCGACGATGACGGCCCCTTTTTTCATTTTTGACACCATATCGCGCGTGACGAGCTTCGGCGCCGCGGCACCGGGCACGAGCACGCCGCCGATGACAAGGTCGGCAGACAGCACCGCTTCCTCGATCGCGTGCGCGTTCGAATACAGGGTCGAGATCCGGTTGCCGTAGACGAGGTCCAGCTGGCGCAGGCGGTCGACGTTCTTGTCGAGCACGGTGACGCGCGCACCGATGCCGACGGCCATCTGCAACGCATTCGTGCCGACGACGCCGGCGCCGATGATCACGATGTGGCCGGCCGCCACGCCCGGCACGCCGCCCAGCAGGATGCCGGCGCCGCCCTTCGATTTTTCCAGGTGGCTGGCGCCGGCCTGGATCGACATCCGCCCCGCTACCTCGCTCATCGGCGCCAGCAGCGGCAGGCCGCCGCCCGGGCCTGTGATGGTTTCGTACGCAATGCACACGGCGCCGGATTTCACCAGGGCCGCCGTCTGCTCCGGATCCGGCGCGAGGTGCAGATACGTGTACAGGATCTGTCCCGGACGCAGCATCGCGCATTCCTGCGGCTGCGGTTCCTTCACTTTCACGACCATGTCGGCCTGCGCGAAGATCTCTTGCGCCGACGGGACGAGCGTGGCGCCGGCGGCCGTGTACTGCTCGTCCGTCAACCCGATGCCGGCACCGGCGCCGGTCTGCACGATGACCCGATGGCCGCGCGCGACCAGTTCATGCACGCTGGGGGGCGTCAGGCCCACCCGGAATTCATTGTTTTTGATTTCTTTTGGTACGCCTATCAACATGTCTGCCTCCAGGTTAAACCTACAAAAAACATCTCCAAAAACAAAACGCCGCGGCGCAGGTTATGAACCTACTACCGCGGCGTCGCAGCCATCAGGACCCGGATTACAGACCGAGCGTCATCAGGCTTGCGTTACCTCCTGCCGCGGTCGTGTTGACGCACAAGGCGCGTTCCGCCACCAGGCGCCACAACGCCACCGGTTCGCCCAAGCGGGTGTCGACGATGCCGACGATCGCGCCCGGACGGGTCGCCAGCCGCGCCTGCAGATCCCCGGCGAGAACCTGCTCGACGAGGGCCATGGCGAAGTCGCTGCCATCCAGTTCCTGCGCGGTAATGAAACGCACGTGTTCCTTGACGGCGATCGGCAACGCGGGCAGCGTTTCCGTCAGCACGAGCGCGCGGTTGCCCGTCGCGAACGCGGCCGCGAGCTGGTTCAGCAGGCTCGCCGTGCCGTTCGGCGCACACAGGACGGTGCCGCGCGGAACGAAATCGAGCTGGTTGCGCTCGCCCGTCGGGCCCGGCAAGTCGATGCGCACGCCGTCCAGGGTCGTTTCCATGTAACCGTGCGCCAGGTTCGCGATGTCGCCATGGCCGTTCGCGCACGCCCAGGCAAGCAGGCCGTCCAGCGCGTTATTGCTGCGGCGAGCGTGACGCAGCAGCGGTGCCGCATCCTTTTGCAGGCGCTTCAGGTACAGCGGGCCGCCGGCCTTCGGGCCGGTCCCGGATTTGCCTTCGCCGCCGAACGGCTGCACGCCGACGACGGCGCCCACGATGTTGCGGTTCACGTAGATGTTGCCGACGTGGGCACGCGTCGTGATGAATTCGATCGTCTCGTCGATGCGCGAATGCACGCCCAACGTGAGGCCGTAGCCGGTGGCGTTGATCGTGTCGACGACCTTGCCCAGCTCGGAACGGCGCCAGCGCACGATGTGCAGCACGGGGCCGAAGACTTCGCGCTTCAGTTCGCTCATCGAGCCGATCTCGAGCATGGTCGGCGGCACGAACGTCCCCTGCGACAGCAACACGTCCGGCAAGACCAGCGAGAAATGCTGCTTCGCCGTCGCCTTCATGCGCTCGATGTGGCCGAGCAGGTTTTGCTGGGCTTCCTTGTCGATGACGGGGCCGATGTCGGTGGACAGACGGTCCGGCACGCCCACGCGCAATTCCTGCATGGCGCCCTTGAGCATCTTGATCGTTTTATCCGCGATATCTTCCTGCAAAAACAGTACGCGCAGCGCGGAGCAGCGCTGGCCGGCGCTGTCGAATGCGGAACTGAGCACATCCTGGACGACCTGCTCCGGCAGTGCGGAGGAATCGACGACCAGCGCGTTCTGGCCGCCCGTCTCGGCGATCAGCGGAATGTCGGCGCCTTCCTGCGCGGCACGGGCTGCCAGCGTCCGGTTGATCAATTGCGCAACCTCCGTCGAGCCCGTAAAAATGACGCCTTTGACACGCGCATCGGCGGTCAACGCGGCGCCGACGGTCTCGCCACGGCCCGGCAGCAGTTGCAGCGCTCCTTTTGGCACACCCGCTTCGTGGAACAGCTGCACGGCGCGGTGGGCGATCAGCGGCGTCTGCTCGGCCGGCTTGGCCAGCACGACGTTGCCGGCGGCCAGCGCGGCCGCGACCTGGCCCGTGAAGATTGCGAGCGGGAAGTTCCAGGGGCTGATGCACGTCACCGGGCCCAGCGCGCGCGCTTCCGGTGCATTGCGGATCTCGGCCGCGTAGTAGCGCAGGAAATCGACGGCTTCGCGCACTTCCGCGATCGCGTTCGGCAGAGACTTGCCCGCTTCGCGCACGGCCAGGGCCATCAGTTCGCCGCGGTATTGCTCGAACAGATCGCCGACGCGGGCGATGATATCGGCGCGGCCGGCATTGCCGACGCCTTCCCAGCCCGGTGCGGCGTGTACGGCGGCCTGCAGCGCGGTATCGACGTCGGCGGTGGTCGCCTCCGTCACCTGGCCGACGATGTCCGCCGACTGCGCGGGATTCACGATGTTCAGCTTACCGGCGGCTGCGACGGGACCGTCGACGACCGGTGCGGCCACGTAATGGCGCGGCGTACCGAGATCGGCGGCTAGTTCGGCCAGCACGTGTTCATTGGCGAGATCGAGGCCGGCGGAGTTGCGGCGGCCGTCCGGGAACAGCGTCAGCGGCAGCGGAATGCGCGAGTGCGGCAGGCAGTGCGCGGCGCGCGCGGCTTCGAACGGATCGGCCAGCAGGGTGTCGATGGGCACGCTCTCGTCGACGATCTGGTTCACGAACGAGGAATTGGCGCCGTTTTCCAGAAGGCGGCGCACGAGGTAGGCGAGCAGCGTTTCGTGCGAACCGACCGGCGCGTAGATCCGGCAGGCCTTGCCGAGATTCTCTTTGCCGACGACCTGGTCGTACAGCGTTTCTCCCATGCCGTGCAGGCACTGGAATTCGTAATTGGTGACGTTGTCGGCCTTCGCCCACGTGTAGATCACGGACAGCGAATGTGCATTGTGCGTGGCGAACTGGGCGTAGATCACGTCCGTCGCGGCGAGCAGCTTGCGCGCGCACGCGAGGTAAGACACGTCCGTGTAGATCTTGCGCGTGTACACCGGATAGCCTGGCAGACCGTCGACCTGGGCGCGCTTGATTTCTGCATCCCAGTACGCGCCCTTGACGAGGCGGACCATGAATTTGCGGCCGCTGCGGCGGGCCAGGTCCACGACGAAATCGATCACGAACGGGCAGCGCTTCTGGTACGCCTGCACGACCAGGCCAATGCCTTCGAAGCCGGCCAAAGATGGATCGAAAGCAAGAGCTTCCAGCATGTCCAGCGAGATTTCCAGGCGGTCCGCTTCCTCGGCGTCGATATTGATGCCGATGTTGTATTCCTTGGCGAGCAGCACGAGGTTGCGCACGCGCGGCAGCAGTTCTCCCATCACGCGGGCGTACTGTGCGCGGCTGTAGCGCGGATGCAGGGCCGACAGCTTGATCGAGATACCCGGACCGTCCTTGATGCCGCGGCCATTGGAGGCCTTGCCGATCGCGTGGATGGCCGCTTCGTACGAGGCATAGTAATTGTCGGCGTCGGATTCCGTCAGCGCCGCTTCGCCCAACATGTCATAGGAATAGCGGTAGCCACGGTTTTCGTTCTCGATGCTGTTCTTCAAGGCTTCGGCTATCGTCTGGCCGGTGACGAACTGGTTGCCCAGCATGCGCATCGCGAGGTCGACGCCCTTGCGGATCAGCGGCTCGCCGCCCTTGGCGATCATGCGGGTCAGCGCGGCGCCGAGACCCTTCTCGCTGCTGGACGACACGAGCTTGCCGGTGACGAGCAGGCCCCACGTGGCGGCGTTCACGAACAGCGACGGCGATTCGCCCAGGTGTTTTTTCCAGTCGCCCTTGCTGATCTTGTCGGCGATCAGGCGGTCGGCCGTTTCCGTGTCGGGGATGCGCAACAGCGCTTCGGCCAGGCACATCAGTGCGACGCCTTCTTCCGACGACAGCGAGAATTCGTGCATCAGTGCATCCACACCCGATGAGCGCGTACGTTTTTCGCGCACGGCCGACACGAGTCGGTGCGCCAGCATGTAGGCGTCGGCGTTGGCGCAGGCACCCTGGGCCAGCAGCCATTCCACCGCGGTGGCCTCGTCACGGCGGTAGGCGGCGGTGATCGCGGCACGCAGCGGCGTCTGTTCGCGGCGGGTTTCGGCCTGCAGGGCGTCGAAAGGGACGTAGGTGGAAGCCGGGAAGGCGGCAATGTTCATGAACGGTCAGGAAAAAATGGATGAGGACGAGCACCGGCAAACGCCGGTCTGGAGTGCGGATCAATGATTCGATTGTAGAAGGAAATCTTCTGGATTAATTCTGTTTTTACAGAAGACTAGCAATAGATAGTTTTTGGTGAGAGAATTTCACCAAATAATATTTATAGTGGAGAGAGAGCACATGCTGGACAAGATCAGCAAGAAAATCCTGGCCGAACTGCAGAGCGACGGGCGTATCAGCAACGTCGAGCTCGCCGCACGGGTCAACCTGTCGCCCGCCGCCTGCCTCGAGCGCGTACGTAAGCTGCACGAGTCCGGCTACATCATGGGCTATACGGCCCAGTTGAATCCGCAGCTGCTGGACGTGTCGCTGCTGGTGTTCATCGAAGTGGTGCTGGACCGCACCACCCCGGAAGTCTTCGACGCGTTCAAGCAGAGCGTGCAATTGATTCCCGAAGTGCTCGAATGCCACATGGTGGCCGGCGGGTTCGATTATCTCGTCAAGGCGCGCGTGAAAGATATGGCAGCTTACCGCGAATTCCTCGGCAAGACACTGCTGCAGAAAGGCGTGCGCGAGACGCACACGTATGCGGTGATGGAAGAAGTCAAGAACACGACCAAGCTGCCCATCAAATGAAAAACGCCCTGGCAGGCAGGGCGTTGTATCTCAGGCGATCTTTTCCATCTTTTCCGACGTTTCCGACTTTTGCGGAAGCATCTTTTGCGCCGAGGCGGACAGGTTTTCCAGGTTCTTGCGCAGCCAGCGGTGGGCCGGACTGCGGCCGTCGCGTTCGTGCCACAGCATGTCCAGGTGCACGGCCGGCAGCTGGAACGGCAGCTCGCGCCAGATCAGTTGTTCGGCCGCACCGGTCGACGCGATCAGGTGCTTCGGCAACACCGTCACCAGGTCGGAGTTCGCGACCACGCGGCCGGCCGTGAAAAACTGGTTCACGGTCAACAGGATGCGGCGCTCGCGGCCGAGCTGCGCCAGCGCTTCGTCGACGAGGCCGTGGGCGCGGCCCGAGAAGCTCACCAGCAGGTGGTTCGCCTTGCAATAATCGTCGAGGGAGAGCGTGCCCTGTGCGAGCGGGTGATTCTTGCGCATCACGACGACGTATTCTCCCGAATACAGGCGCTCGTGACGGATCGGCGAGCCCGTTTCGTACGACAGCTGGGCCGCGACGCCGGGGAAGAAGCCGACAGCCAGGTCGATGTCGCCGCGCAGCAGCATAGGCCGCGGTTCGCGCGTGGTCAGCGGCACCATGCGGATGTTGACGCCCGGCGCCTCTTTTTCGATCGACCGCACCAGAGACGGCAGCCACAGGGCGGCAGTGGCGTCGGCCATCGCCATGCGGAACGTCGCCTGGGCCTTGGAAACGTCGAAGGTTTCCGGCATCACGGCCGCTTCCAGCGCGGCCAGCGCCTGGCGCACGGCGGGCCACAGCGCTTCCGCGCGCGGCGTCGGTTTCACACCGTAGGCCGTGCGGATCAGCAATTCGTCGCCCAGGCTTTCGCGCAGGCGTTTAATGGCGTTCGAGACGGCCGGCTGGGTCATCGCGAGATGACCGGCGGCGCGGGTCAGGTTTTGCTCGGTCATGACGGCGTCGAAGACGCGGAGCAGGTTCAGATCAAGCGTGAGGAAGCTCATGGGACTCCGTTCAGGACTGGCAGTAAATGGTTTGTCGGTACGGTAAGTGTACCTGATTTCCATTCACGATCAATATAATAGCTATTACCAAGTGTAATTAGATTTATATGTTGCGTTGCACTATAGTGACATCGAACGAATAGATCAGCTTGCTACTTAGTCTTCCATGTCCTTCTCCGACACCCTTTTCCAGACCCCGGTGCTGGCTCTGCCCTTCACCCACTTGCTCTTGTGCATGGTCCAGCTGACCCTGCTGGGCGGCGTGTTGATGTTCTTCCGCCCGCTGCTGGTCGGCATCGTACGCGCGCTGGTACTGGTGGTGCGCCCGCGCCCGACGAAGGGCGAACTGGCGGCACGCAGGCAGCGTGCCCAGGCCGCAGCGGTGGGATCGCACTGATCCTTACGGTCTAGTTTACACAGCTTCTTTCCCGAAAGCGGCGCCCGGATAACCGGGCGCCGCTTTTTTTTCGCCCTTACTCTTACCCGCCGCCGGTAACTCGTGGTCGCTCGAGTTGTCAGGCGTTTTTTTTTCCACTTCATTTAACAATTGGTTTCTAAATGAACGTCGTATCAAAAAATCGATGATTCATGAATTGATGAGTTGGCGACGATTTCTCAGAGGAAGGAATCATATTGATGAGAGATGAAGAATATCGATGAATTGGTCAAGTGGCACTCGAAATACAGTATCTAACGATAAGATAGAGATGGATTCACTGTAGTTGTAGCAGATATCAACTAAAAATAAGCGAAGTTCATGATTGGTCAGTTCATATCGATGAGTTAAGGTAACTTTCGATTCTGTCGAATGGACGCGCCGCCAGAGGCATCGACGTGCGGGTTGGCACCCCACCTCATCCAAAAATCCGGGTCATGCGCAGTCAAAAAATGAGGGGCGAAAAAAAACGCGGCCGCCGGTTGCCCGGGGCCGCGTTTCGGGGAAAAACGAGTGGATTACTTGGCGTCGCCCAGCAGCGCAGGCTTGAGCGAACGGTCGACGGGCTTGTCGCCCAGCCAGATGCGCAGGATCGCGTTGTAGAAGTTGACGTCGGGGATCGGGCCACCCAGCTTCTTGCCGTTCAGCTCGGCCTGGGTGCCGGTGCCCGGAATCCAGTCCAGGTGCAGCACGTCGCCCTTCTTGAGGCCGTCGACGGACGCGAACAGCTCGCCCATCTTGCTGATCTGGGCCACGATGCGCTGTTTTTCCGCCTTGTCGATGTTCTCGTTCAGGCCATCCATGAAGGCCTTGCCGAAATCCTCGGACGAGATGTCGCGCGCCATCTGCAGGGTCACGCGGCGCGGGCCCTCTTCCTTCAGGATCTCGGCCGTGTTGTTCTTCTTCTCCGGCAGGTACAGGCCGGCCGCGTAGACCTTGACGATGAATTTGGTGCGCATGCCGGCGCCGTTCAGTTTCAGGTCCTTGCCGGCGACCTTCGTCATGTCGTCGAACTTGTAGCCGTTCACGTCGACGACGGCGGCGATGGCCGGCAGGCTGGCGGCCAGGGTGAGAATGGCGCCTGCGAGCAGGCCCTTGATGGCAAATTTACGGGTAGTCATGGTTGTCTCCTTGGTGGGAAAGCTATCGTTGTCAACATCGTGGCCGCCGTTCAGGCCGCGGCCAGCGCCAGGGTAGGTTGGACATTCTGCAGCTTGAACACGCTGACGGCGCGCGCCAGGCGCTGCGCCTGTTCCTGCATCGATGCGGCGGCGGCTGCGGCCTGCTCGACGAGGGCAGCGTTCTGCTGGGTCGTCTCGTCCATCGCGACGATCGTCCGGCTGACCTGGGCGATGCCGGCGCTCTGCTCGAGGCTGGCAGCGCTGATTTCACCCATGATGTCGGTGACGCGGCGCACGCTTTCGACGACCTCTGCCATCGTCACACCGGCCTGCTCGACGAGCGTGCTGCCTTCCTGCACCTTGTCCACGGAATCGCCGATCAGCAGCTTGATTTCCTTGGCGGCCGCGGCCGAGCGCTGTGCCAGGCTGCGCACTTCGGAGGCCACGACGGCAAAGCCGCGTCCCTGCTCGCCCGCACGCGCGGCCTCGACCGCGGCATTCAGGGCGAGGATATTCGTCTGGAAAGCGATACCGTCGATCACGCCGATGATGTCGACGATCTTTTTCGACGACGCCGTGATCGAGCCCATCGTCTCGATGACGTGCGCGACGACGGAACCGCCGCGCGCCGCCACCTCCGACGCCTGGGCCGCCAGTTGATTCGCCTGGCGCGCATTGTCTGCATTCTGCTGCACGGTGCCGGTCAGCGCCCGCATCGAGCTCGACGTTTGCGCCAGGGACATGGCCTGCGATTCCGTGCGTGTCGACAGGTCCTGGTTGCCGGTGGCGATTTCACCGGACGCGCAGGACATCGATTCCGTGCTCGTGCGCACTTCGCCGACGATGCGGATCAGGCTGGCGTTCATGTGGCGCAGCGCTTCCATCATCTGGCCTGCCTCGTCGCGGCTGTCGACGGCGATGGCGCTCGTGAGATCGCCGTCGGCGACACGGCGGGCGATCTCCACCACCTGGCCCAGCGGCCGCGTGATGCTGCGCGTGGCCAGCCATGCGACGCCCAGCGACAGCCCGGCCGCGATCGTCGTCAGCGCCAGAATGAGCATCTGCGTGCGCTGCGTGACGGCGGCCGTGTCGGCGCCGGCCTGGTGCATCGCGGCGTTTTGCCAGGCGACGAATTTGTCCAGTTGTTCGAAATAGCGGGTTTGCTGGGGGCGCAGCGAGAACATGAATTTCATCATCGCCTCGTCCTTGCGGTCTTCGTTGACGAGCTTGATGAATGCCGTTTGCGCCGGCAGGAATTTGTTCTGGATGGTAGCCAGCGCTTTCAGGATGTCGGCGGCCTCGGCATCGCCCGTGCTCCTGGCCAACTCGGCGACCTGGGCCGTGGCGCTGGCGCTTCTCGCTTCCGTGTTCGCCAGCTCTTTCTTGATCTGGTCCGGATCGGTCATGATGAGGACGTTGAGCATGCTGCGGGTCGCTTCACTCACGTCCTCCTTGATATGGTTGGCCGCGACGGTATTCGCATAGCGCACTTTGACCAGGGTCTCCATTTCCTTGTTCAGGCTGGCAATCCTGACGTATGACAGCCCCGCCAGCAGCACCAGCAAGGCAATGACGACCCCGAACCCGATGGCCAGACGTTGGCCGATACTCATATTTCTAATCATTATTGTGAGTCTCTCCGTCCAAAAAAAAGAATGGGCGTGCTAATTTTGCAAGATAAATATAGCACCGATGTGTTTGGCAAAATTAGAGACTCAAAACTATTTCAATGCTGCAAGAGCACAATCCCGGCCTCGGGCAACATCGGCCCGCGAACGAAGACGCGCCGTTGTTGCGCACCAATGCAGTGCACGAAAAGTGTTGTGTTTTGGAACGTGGATAATGATTGTATGCATAATGAATGAATCTATTGTGCATGCAATCATTGGATGAGGCGTAGCGGATGGCGGACCGCCAAAAGAAAAGCCGGCGCAGGCCGGCTTGTGCGATCAGGCCACTTTGGCCTTTTCGGCAGTCAGGCGTTCGTGTTTCGCCTGGAGCTGTTCGCGCGTTTCGCGCCATTCGGGATTGAACGGAATGCAGGCGACCGGGCACACCTGCTGGCACTGCGGCTCATCGAAATGGCCGACGCATTCCGTGCATTTATGCGGATCGATCTGGTAGAACTCCGCGCCCATCGAGATCGCGTCATTCGGGCACTCGGGCTCGCACACGTCGCAATTGATGCAGTCGTCGGTAATCAGTAATGCCATGACTAAATATGACCTCAGGCTTTCGGTGCGGCCGCCATATCGGCGATTTTCTTTTGCAGCCAGCGGTCGACCGAGGGGAACACGAATTTGGATACGTCGCCGCCCAGCATCGCGATCTCGCGCACGATGGTGCCGGAGATGAACTGGTACTGGTCGGACGGCGTCAGGAACAGGGTTTCGACGTCGGGCAACAGGTAGCGATTCATGCCCGCCATCTGGAACTCGTACTCGAAATCGGACACGGCGCGCAGGCCGCGCACGATCACCCGTGCATCGTGCTGGCGAACGAAATCCTTGAGCAGGCCGGAAAAGCTTTCGACCTTCACGTTCGGATAATGGCCCAGCACTTCGTTGGCGATTTCCAGGCGCTCGGCGAGCGAGAAGAAGGGGCGCTTGTTCTTGCTGTCGGCGACCCCGACCACCAGGGTGTCGAACAGACCCGATGCGCGACGCACCAAATCCTCGTGGCCGCGCGTGAGCGGATCGAAAGTTCCTGGATAAACGGCTACAACCATTGCGGCTCCCTGGAGAATGCACCTGAATAGACGCGCATTATGCCTGAAATTTCGGCAGCCGCCCCGGGGTGGGGCCCCTTTTGCTTATTGTTTAAGCAGCTTTGCGCAGAAAAGCGGTGTTTTAACGCAACTTTAACAAGTGGTAGTGCACCATCCCGGCCTTGTCGGCGCGGACCAGTTGCCAGGGCTGCAGCCATTCGGGGACATCCTCGGCCGCCTCATCCGTCTCCGCGAACGGCAGGCGCTCGCCCGATTCGGCATACACGAGACCGCCCTCGTTCAGCAGTTGCGCGCAGAGCGGCAGGGCCTGCACCAGGAAATCTTGCTGGTAGGGCGGGTCAAGGAAGATCACGTCGAAGCGTTGGCCGCGCTGGATGAAGTCGCGCGCCACGGCCAGGGCGTCGGCACGCAGCACGCGCACGTTGTCGGCCTTGAGCTTGTCCTTGATCAGTTCGAGCTGGCGCACGACGGGGCCGACGGTGTCGATCATCGTGACGGACCGCGCGCCGCGGCTGGCCGCCTCGAAGCCGAGGGCGCCGCTGCCGGCGAACAGGTCGAGGCAGTCGGCGCGGTCCCAGTCGCCCGTCATCTGGTGGTTGATCCAGTTGAAGACGGTTTCGCGGACGCGGTCGGGGGTGGGACGCAGGCCCAGCGCATCGAGGACGGGCAGCGGGGTGCGCTTCCAGGCGCCGCCGATGATGCGGACTTGCTGCGGCGGGCCCGGGCGGCGGGCGTAGGTAGGGGCGGACTTCTTTTTTTGCATGGCGCGGAATATAGCATCTTATTTCCCGGCCGCGAGAGCGTTAAAGTCGTTGATCCACCCTTGCATGCGTTTCTGCGCATGGGCTTTCTGGTCCGGCGTCGTCAGGCGGATCGCCGTCAGGATGAATTTCGACGTGTTGTCGACATAGGCGTCGAAGAATGCCTTGCGCTCCGGCGCATCCATGCGGTCGAACAAGTCGCGCAGCAGGTCGTGGATCGCCGCCATCGTCTGTTCCTTGTTCAGCTTGTCGCGCTGAATACGCTGCAGCAGCGCGATGATTTTTTTCTGGCGTAATACGCGTTCCTGCAGCCAGACCTCGTTGTCGAGCGGGCGTGCATCGGACGCCTTGCGGAGTGCCGCTTCCTGGTCGCGGCTGAAACTGCCGAACCACAATTCGAGCTGTTCCATCGCCTTTTTATAGCGGGCTTTATGCTGGTCCTCGACGCTGCCGCTCATGAATTTCTTGCGGAAGTCTTCGTTATTTTTCGCGAACTTCTTTTCCATCTGCGCGATCTGGTCCGGCTTGATCGACATCGCCAGGTCGGCCAGATCCGGCAGCGCTTTAAAGGCCAGCAATTCCGTCCGCGCCTTGACGTCGCGGTAGTCGGACAGCAATTCGTCCTGCGTGACATTGCCGTCGCCGAGCTGGCGCTGCATCTTGGTCAGCAGGCCGGCGTAATCGCGCAGCTGCGTCGTGCGGTGCCACTGGAACAGCTTGTCGATATCTTTCTTGACCCAGTCGGACTGGTCGCTGTCGAGATCGAGATACGCGTTCAACCACCAGTACAGCAGCGTGTCACCGTGGTTATAGGTGAAGCGGATGGCGCTGCACGCACTCAGCAGCGCCACGAAGGCGATCAGGAACAGCATGCGTACCCGCAGGAACACGGTAGGGGGCGTGTTAAACTTTTTCATCTTTTTTAACTCGTTTTGAGAACGGCCTATGAACGTAGTCATCCTCGCCGCCGGCATGGGAAAGCGTATGCAATCCGCACTGCCGAAAGTCTTGCATCCACTGGCCGGCAAGCCGCTGTTGCAACATGTTATCGATACGGCGCGCAGCCTGAGCCCGAGTAAATTATGCGTGATTTACGGGCACGGCGGCGCAGCGGTGCCGAGTGCGGTTGAAGCCTGGTCCGCCCAGGGCGGCGTCGCGATCGATACGGCCCTGCAGGAACCGCAACTGGGCACCGGCCACGCCGTGATGCAGGCCCTGCCGCAGATCGACGAGAACGCGCCGACGCTCGTCCTGTACGGCGACGTGCCGCTGACGACGGCGGCCTCGCTGCGCCGCCTGGTCGACGCCGCCGGCGACGACAAGCTGGCGATCCTCACGGTCGAACAGGCGAACCCGTTCGGCCTGGGCCGCATCGTCCGCGAGAACGGCAACATCGTGCGCATCGTCGAAGAGAAGGATGCGAATGAAGCCGAGCGTGCCATCAAGGAAATCAACAGCGGCATCATGGTCATTCCGACCCGTCACCTGACGTCTTGGCTCGGCTCGCTGAAGAACAACAATGCACAGGGCGAATATTACCTGACCGACATCGTCGCCCAGGCTGTCGGGGCCGGCGTACCGGTCGTGTCGGCCCAGCCGTCGGCCGAATGGGAAGTGGCCGGCGTGAACAGCAAGGTGCAACTGGCCGAGCTTGAGCGCCGTCACCAGTTGAACATCGCCATTGCCCTCCTCGAAAAGGGCGTGACCCTGATGGATCCGGCGCGTATCGACGTGCGCGGCGAACTCGTCTGCGGACGCGACGTCACCATCGACGTCGGCTGCGTGTTCGAGGGCCGCGTAGTCATCGGCGACGGTGTGACGATCGGTGCCCACAGCGTGTTCGTGAACGCGACCGTCGCCGCAGGCGCCCAGATCAAGCCGTTCTGCCACCTGGAAGACGCCGTCGTGGGCGAAAAATCGATCATCGGTCCGTATGCGCGTTTGCGTCCGGGCACCGAGCTGGGCGAGGACGTCCATGTGGGCAATTTCGTGGAGATCAAGAACAGCAAGGTCGCCGCGCACAGCAAGGCGAACCACCTGGCTTATGTGGGCGATGCCGACGTCGGCTCGCGCGTAAACATCGGCGCGGGCGCGATCACATGCAATTACGATGGTGCCAATAAATTCCGCACGATCATCGAAGACGAAGCCTTCATCGGCAGCGACAGCCAGCTGGTGGCCCCGGTCACGGTCGGCAAGGGCGCGACGATCGGCGCCGGCACCACGCTGACCAAGAATGCGCCGGCCGGCAAGCTGACGATCTCGCGTCCGAAGCAGTTGACGATCGAGAACTGGACGCGTCCGGTCAAGGTCAAGAAGTAAGCTTGTCCACCATATACGCACAGGCAATCCACGGCATAAACACAGGGTAATCACAGCCTGGTCCACTGCCTGTGCACAGGGATGTCAACTGCCCGTCCACAATATCATCCACAAAGTCATCCACAGGCCCGCCGCGTTATTCCGGCGGGCCTGATCGTTTCAGAAACCCAGTGAAATGCGCACGTGGCGGGAGATGGCGCCACTGGCTTGCCGATGCGCCAGGAATAAGCGCACAGAGTTATCCACAGGACGTCAGACGGCGATACGCGTTTCGAACTTGCTGCGGAATGTGGAGAAGTAGGCTTTGACGTTACGCACATTGCTGTGCGTGGTGAACAGGCGGTGCGCCAGGGCGTGATACGCCGGCATGTCGGCCACCTGCACGACGAGCACGAAATCCGGTCCGGGCGACACGCGGTAGCACTGCAGCACGGCAGCCTCGTCCGCCACCACCCGCTCGAACTCCGCCATGCGGTCGGCGGCCTGCACGTCCAGCGTGATCTCGACGATGGCGGAGAGACGCGCGCCGACCTTGTCCGGCGTGACGATCGCAACTTGCCGCTCGATAACACCGTTCTCCCTGAGCTGTTTGACACGGCGCAGGCAAGTCGGCGGCGAAATGTGTACCAATTCCGCCAATTCCGCATTGGTCTGCGAGGCATCAACCTGCAGGATGTTCAGGATGCGACGATCCAGATCGTCAAGGTTTGGAGCCTCTTGTGTCATATAAGTAAAATATTTCGAGAAAAATGAAAGGATATTTCATGTCGAATGTACCGTGAAATTATCTATCAAAATGAGGTGCACTTAGAAAGCATATTTCGTTTCCTCTACTCTACAGTGCATGGATTCATCGATTTCGGAGGTTTCCCATGTGTGGCATCGTCGGCGCAGTCGCCCAACGCAACATCACCCCAGTGCTCATCGAAGGCCTGAAGCGTCTCGAATACCGCGGCTATGATTCCTGCGGCGTGGCGCTGCACGTGGACGGCCGCCTGGCGCGCTCGCGCAGCACGTCGCGCGTGGCCGATCTGGAAGCGCAAATCCAGGAAACCCACCTGCAAGGCTTCACGGGCATCGCCCACACCCGCTGGGCGACGCACGGCGCGCCGGCCACCAAGAATGCGCACCCGCACTTCTCGCCGAACAGCGACGACGCGCGCATCGCCCTCGTCCATAACGGCATCATCGAGAACCACGACGAACTGCGCGCCGAGCTGACCGGCCTGGGCTACGTGTTCCAGAGCCAGACCGACACCGAGGTCATCGCCCACCTGGTCGACCACATGTACAACGGCGACCTGTTCGACACCGTGCAGCAGGCCGTCAAGCGCCTGCACGGCGCCTACGCGATCGCCGTGTTCTGCCGCGAAGAGCCGCACCGCGTCGTGGCCGCCCGCCAGGGCTCGCCGCTGATCGTCGGCCTGGGCAAAGGCGAAAACTTCGTCGCCTCCGACGCGATGGCGCTGGCCGGCACCACCGACCAGATCATCTACCTGGAAGAAGGCGACGTCGTCGACCTGCAACTGGCGCGCTACTGGATCGTCGACGCCGAAGGCCGTCCGGCCGAGCGCGAAGTCAAGACCGTGCACGCCCACACCGGCGCCGCCGAGCTGGGCCCGTACCGCCACTACATGCAGAAGGAAATCTTCGAACAGCCGCGCGTCGTCGGCGACACGCTGGAAGGCGTGACGGGCATCATGCCGGAACTGTTCGGCGACCAGGCCTTCCGCGTGTTCAAGGAAATCGACCGCGTGCTGATCCTGGCCTGCGGCACCAGCTACTACGCGGGCCTGACGGCCAAGTACTGGATCGAGTCGGTGGCCAAGCTGCCGGTGAACGTCGAGATCGCCAGCGAATACCGCTACCGCGACAGCGTCCCGCACCCGAACACCCTCGTCGTGACGATCTCGCAGTCCGGCGAAACGGCCGACACGCTGGCCGCGCTGAAGCATGCGCGCAGCCTCGGCATGACGAACACGCTGACGATCTGCAACGTCTCCACGAGCGCCATGGTGCGCGAGTGCAAGCTGGCGTACATCACCCGCGCCGGCGTCGAAGTGGGCGTCGCGTCGACGAAGGCCTTCACGACCCAGCTGGCCGCGCTGTTCCTGCTGACCCTGACCCTGGCCCAGGTGAATGGCCGCCTGACCGACGAGCAGGAAGCGAACTACCTGAAGCAGATGCGCCACCTGCCGGTCGCGCTGTCGTCCGTGCTGGCGCTGGAGCCGCAGGTGATCGCGTGGGCCGAGGAATTCGCCCGCAAGGAAAACGCCCTGTTCCTGGGCCGCGGCATCCACTACCCGATCGCCCTGGAAGGCGCGCTGAAGCTGAAGGAAATCTCGTACATCCACGCCGAAGCCTACCCGGCCGGCGAACTGAAGCACGGCCCGCTGGCGCTGGTGACGGAAGAGATGCCGGTGGTGACGATCGCCCCGAACGACGCGCTGCTGGAAAAGCTGAAGTCGAACATGCAGGAAGTGCGCGCCCGTGGCGGCCAGCTGTACGTATTCGCCGACGTCGATACCCAGATCATCTCGGGCGAAGGCCTGCACGTGATCCGTCTGCCGGAGCACTACGGCCTGCTGTCGCCGATCCTGCACGTGGCGGCACTGCAGCTGCTGGCGTATCACACGGCGCTGGCGCGTGGTACCGACGTCGACAAGCCGCGCAATCTGGCGAAGTCGGTGACCGTGGAATAAGTGGCGCGTTGCAGGTCCCGGCACCGGCACCTGCGCACGACCAGCAAGCAAACAACCCGCAAGCCCTTGGGCTGCGGGTTTTTTGTTCCTGGCACATGAGGAAGCCGCCAAGCTTCTCCGATGGCTTACGGACGGTAATACTCGCCCGGCGCCACATAGACTTCGACGCCGTTGATGTTCATCGTGTTGGGGGAAATTTTGGCGAGAGCGAATTCCGCGACATTGTTATAGGTGTCGACATGCCACGTGAAGCGTTGCCCACCCTTTTCGAAGGTCACGGTCTCGCCATTGGTCACGTTCACGAAACGTGTCTGCGGCGTGAGCTCGATGACGCGGTCGGCGGAATTCGACGATACGGGTTGACCGTAAGCCGCCGCGTCGCCGCGTGGTGCGGCATGGGCGGCGGTAGCGAAGACGGCGGCGAGGAGCAGGATGGTCGTTTGGGTTTTCATGGTGTTCTCCTTGAAAAAAATTTGCAGGTCGAGGTACAGGGTGGATAAGGGATGACGCTTACTTGCCGGATCCGCTGTTCAACGCGGCGTTCGCATACGCCGACGCGCTGATGGCGGCCGGGAAGCCGGCGTAAAAAGCCAGATGGGTGATCGCAGCCGACAGTTCGGTCGCGGTGAGGCCGTTGGCGACGCCGCGCTTCAGGTGGGCAGCCAGCTCGTCCACGTGGCCCAGCGCAACGAGCGCGGCGATGGTGATCAGGCTGCGGTCGCGCGGCGCCAGGTCGGGGTCGGTCCAGACTTGCGAATACAGCGGGTGTTCGACCAATGCGGTGAGCTTGGGCGTGAATGCGCGCGCAGCGTCGCGCGGGCTGGAAAAATCGATCGTGTTCATGGCGATGCCTTTCTATGTGCGGAGACGGGTTCAGATCTGGCTGATGAATTTATTGACCAGGTAATGGTGGATGCCTTCGGCGCCACCTTCGGAGCCGATGCCGCTTTCCTTCATGCCGCCGAAAGGCAGTTCCGTAGCGACGATGCGATACTGGTTGATACCAATCATTCCGGCTTCCAGACCATCGGCGACATCGATGGCGGTGCGGGCATCGCGGGTGAATGCGTACGCGGACAAACCATAGGGCAGGCGATTCGCTTCCGTCAGCGCGTCGTCCAGACCGTCGAACGGACGCAGTACCGCGATCGGGCCGAACGGCTCTTCGTGCATGACGCGCGCACTCATCGGGACGTCGGCCAATACGGTCGGCTCGAAGAAATATCCCGGACCGGGGATGCGCTTGCCGCCCGTGAGCAGTCGCGCGCCCTGACGCACGGCGTCCTCGACCAGGGACTCCATTTTTGCCAGCTGGCGCGCGTTGGCGAGCGGACCGACCTGGGTCGAGGCGTCCAGGCCGTCGCCTACGACGAGTGCGCGGGTGGCGGCGACGAAGCGTTCGGTGAACCGGGGATAGATGTCTCGCTGGACGAGGAAGCGCGTCGAGGAAATGCAGATCTGGCCGGTACCGCGGAAGCGGTTCGCGGCACCGCCGACGGCGGCGGCGTCCAGGTCCGCGTCCCTGAACACCAGCACAGGACCGTGCCCGCCCAGTTCCAGCGTGATCGGCTTGACGCCTGCCGCGGCACGTTCGGCCAGCAGGCGGCCGACGGGCATCGATCCGGTGAATGCCACCTTGCGGATCACCGGCGACGCGATCAGCTGGGAGGACACGGCGTCGGGCACGCCGAACACGACCTGCAGGACGCCCTTCGGCAGGCCGGCGTCGTCCAGTGCCCGCGCCAAGGCCAGTGCGGCCGCCGGACTTTCCTCGCCGGGCTTGATGATCACGCTGCAGCCGGCAGCAAGGGCGGCGGACAGCTTGCGTGCCGGCGTAATGGCAGGGAAATTCCATGGCGTGAAGGCGGCCACCGGGCCGATCGGTTCGCGCTTGACCAGTTGCAGCACACCCGGACGGTTGGCCGGCACCACGCGGCCGTCGATGCGGCGTGCCTCTTCCGCGAACCACTCGAAATAGTCGGCCGCGCGCAGCACTTCGTCACGGCTTTCCACGAGCGGTTTTCCTTCTTCAAGCGTCATCAGGGTCGCGATGTGTTCGACGCGTTCACGCATGAGGTCGGCACTGGCCTTGAGAATACGTGCGCGCTCGGCCGGAGCGGTACGGCGCCACGTCGCGAATCCGCGTTCGGCGGCGGCCAGTGCACGATCCAGGTCGGAAGCGTCGGCCAGCGGCAGGCGGCCGAGCACGGCATTCGTTGCAGGGTTGACGACGGCAACGGTGTCGCGCCCCTCCGCGTCCAGCCAACGGCCGTCGATGAACAGATACAAAGGGTCGTACGAAAGAGTTTTCATGTTGGTTCCTTCCGGAAGAGGTCTCGATGTGGACATTGCGTAGGAAGAAGATTAGGTCTTGCGCGCCCGCTTGATAATCCGGTGACCGCCCACAACGGCTTTGCAGCGAATGCACAAACGCCCGGCGCGCGGTGCGCGCGGCCCAGGAGGATCAAGGTGTGGATGGAACAGGCCGGCATGTCCGTTCGCCGGACAATGCCATGGCAGTCGCGTCAGGACGCGCGGTGCTCCGGTGTATCGGATGAAACCGCCCAGAACTCGGGTGCGCCGATATACGTCTTGAGGGCATCGATGAAGGTCCGCAGCTTGACTGCAGGCTGCGCGAGCGCACGCAGCAGATGGATGTCGGTCCGCATGCAGGGCAAGGCACACGACTCCGGCGACAGGTGTACCAGTTTGCCTTCCTTGATGGCGGGACCGACCACCCAGTCGGGCAACAGCGCGATGCCCATGCCGGCGCTGACCGCCAGGAACATCGCCTCGAAGTCGTCGCACCGGAATACCGCCTGGCCGGCGCCGATGGGCTGGCCGAGCAGATCCGCCCATCCAAGCAGGTCGTTGCCGTGCAGCTTGTCGATGAGGCAGTGTTCCCTGAGCTGATCAGGCGTACATCCGGTCACGCTGCGACGCTCCAGGTAGGCGGGACTTGCGCACAGCAAGCGGGTCTGCCTGGCGATGCGCGTGGCGATCAGCGTGCTGTCGGCAAGGCTGCCGATGCGGATCACCGCATCCAGCCGTTCCGACACGGGGTCGGCGAGACGTTCGGTCAAGTCCAGTTCGACACGCAGCGCCGGATGCTGCACGGCCAGCCTGGCGACGACGGGGATCACGTAGCGCCGGCCGAACGTGGGAAAACAAGCGATGCGCAGTACGCCCTGCACCTCGCCTTTCATCGAGGCGATCTCCTGTTGTGCATCGTCGAGTTCGTCGAGGACGCGACGGGCGCGCACCAGCAGGGCCTCCCCGGATTCGGTCAGCGTGAGCATCCGCGTCGAGCGCAGGAACAGCGCCGTGTCCAGGTGCGATTCGAGTGCATCGATCTGGCGCGCCACGGACGACGGCGTGATGCCTCTGCGCCGCGCCGCGCCGGAGAAACTGCTTTCGCGGGCCACGTCGGCGAAGACCCCGAGATATTCGGCAAATCGATCCGTCAGCATGCGCGCCCCCTGCACAGGTAAGAGATTCAGCGCGCGATTATCACATGAAAAGAAGACGGATTTTCATGCACCTATACCTTGGTATAAGGGCCGCCACCCTAACACGAATACGTCGCAAGAGGACTCATCCCGGTTGTGCATAACGTGCAAAACCGTTTATACCAAATGTCAGTGTTTTCGAGCCGGTGTTCGTTGCTAACCTGAATTAAGCGATACACGACGAATTTCAGGAGCAAACCATGTCTTACACCATCAGAGTCAACGGCCACTCACACGTGCTCGATACATCCGCCGACATGCCTCTGCTTTGGGTACTGCGCGATATCCTCGGCATGACCGGAACCAAATTCGGATGCGGGATTGCGCAATGCGGCGCCTGCACCGTCCATCTCGATGGCGCGCCGGTACGGTCGTGCGTCCTGCCCGTGTCCGAGGTGGGCGACCGCCGGGTGACCACCATCGAAGCAATCGGCGACACCGAGAACGGAAAACGCACCCAGGATGCCTGGCTCGCCGTCGATGTCGTCCAATGTGGTTATTGCCAGTCCGGGCAAATCATGGCGGCCACCGCGCTCCTGAATCGTACTCCCGCGCCGACGGACCGCGACATCGATGCCGCGATGTCCGGAAATATCTGCCGTTGCGCTACCTATGTGCGGATAAGGGCAGCCATCAAGCAGGCCGCCACCGGCAACGTGGAAGCCGCTCAGGTTGTTCCGCTGGTTGCTCGGGGAGGACGGCCATGAGCGGACATCGCAACGACGTCGCTGCCGGGCGCCGCGCGTTCCTGAAGGCAGGCGGCCTCGCCGTCGCTTTCAGCTGGCTTGGACCCGCCAGGTCCGCCATGGCGCTCGTCGACCCGCATCGGCAGGCCGGCGATGCGCGCGCCGCCGCGGACGACGGTGATTCCGTTTTTGCGCCGAATGCTTTCGTGCGGATCGATGCCGACGGCGCCATCCGCCTGGTGATGCCGATGGTCGAAATGGGGCAATCCATCTACACCGGATCGTGCATGCTGCTGGCTGAGGAACTCGACGTCGGCCTTGACCAGATTCGCGTCGAGCATGCGCCGCCGAGCGATGCACTGTACGGGATGAAGATTCTCAAGGCGCAAATTACCGGCGGCTCGACGAGTACACGCAGTACGTTCACGGAACTGCGCCAGGCTGGCGCGGTCGCTCGTACCTTGCTGGTCGCCGCAGCGGCGGCGCGTTGGAAAGTTCCTTCCGATTCTTGTACCGTCGAACGCGGCGTCATTCATCATCGCGCTTCCGGACGACGCCTGCGCTATGCCCAGGTTGCCGTCGCGGCCGGCAAGTTGCCGGACCCCGGCGACGTCAAACTCAAGGATGCCAGCGCGTTCCGTCTCATCGGCAAGCCCATGGCGCGGCTGGACGCCCACGACAAGGTTCGCGGTGCGACCCGGTTCGGCATCGATGTCGGCGTGCCGGGAATGCGCGTTGCCACCGTAAAAGCGTGCCCGACCTTCGGCGGCAGACTGACACACGTGGATGAACGAGCGGCCCGTGCCGTTCCCGGGGTGATCGACATACTACACATCGATAACGCCGTCGCGGTGGTCGCGGTGCATTTCTGGGCCGCAAAACGCGGACTGGACGCGCTGGACATCGAATGGGATCATGGCGTCAACGCGGCACTGACGACGCAGGACCTGCGCGGCGCGCTGGCAGCGAGCCAGGCCAAGGGCCGCGCGATCGTCGGCCGCGACACGGGAAGCCGGCCTGGCGGAGACCGCGTCGAGGCGACCTACAGGCTGCCAATGCTCGCGCACGCCACGATGGAACCCCTCAATGCGACCGTCCACGTAACGTCGTCGGGGTGCGAGATCTGGGCCGGTACGCAGGTGCCAACCCGCGTGGTGGCCAATGCGGCGAAGATCACCGGCCTGCCGATCGAGAGGATCACGCTGCATGCGCAGTACCTGGGCGGAGGATTCGGAAGGCGGCTGGAGACAGACTATGTCGACCAGGCGGTCGCCTTCGCCAGGCTGGTCGCCTATCCACTGAAAATCGTCTGGACGCGTGAAGAAGACATCCGGCACGACATCGTCAGGCCGATGTACCACGATGTCGTTTCCGCGGTCGTCGACAAGCAGGGCTATCCGGTCTGGTTCGGCGACCGGATCTGCAGCGCAACCGTGCTTGGCCGCTGGCGTCCGGGCGGCATGCGCAAGAACGGCCTGGACGGCGACGCGATCGAGTGCGCGGCCGATCTTCCCTATGCCATACCGCACATGAAAGTCGAATGGGTGCGGCATGACATGCCGGTGGGTTTGCTCGTCGGGTGGTGGCGCGGCGTCGGGGCATTGCACAACCTGTTCGTCGTGGAGAGTTTTTTCGACGAACTCGCCTATCGTGCCAAGGCCGATCCGGTCGCCTGGCGCCGGGCGATGTTGCACGACAATCCGCGTACCTTGGCCGTCCTCGAACGGGCGGCGGCGAAGATGGGCTGGGGCGGTCCGTTGCCTGCGCATGTCGGGCGCGGCGTCGCAGTGGGCGAACCGTTCGGAAGCAAGGTCTGCGCGATGGTCGAAGTCGAGGTCGATGTACAAGGGGATGTCCGGCTCAGGCGCGCGGTCATCGCCGTCGACTGCGGCATCGCGGTGAACCCGGGTTCCATCGAAGCGCAACTGCAAGGCGGCCTCCTGTTCGGGCTGAGCGCCGCATTGTTCAACGAGATCACCATCGAACAAGGCGCCATCCAACAAGGCAATTTCAATGATTACCGCATGATGCGGATGAACGAAACACCACAGGTCGATGTGGTGATCGTCGACAGCGCCGAGGCGCCGGGCGGGATTGGCGAAGTCGGCACCGCGATCGCCGCGCCGGCGCTGTGTAATGCCATCCACGCGGCGACCGGCGTCCGCTTGCGCGAACTCCCGATACGCAGGGAGACACTGGCCCTGAACAGGCGCCCCTTCGCCAATGAACATCGAACGGGAGACAACTTGCGGGAGCACACCGCATGAAACGCCTCTTCCTCTTGGTCCCGTTGTGCCTGGCCGTCGGGATCGGCGCCTACAGTTACCTGACACGCTCCGATCCCGCCGCGGGTACCGCGCCGGCGGTGCATGGTGCGCCCCCGACGGCATCGCGCATCGCACGGGGCGAATACCTGGCGCGCGCCGCCGATTGCGTCGCCTGCCATACCGCTCCGGGAGGCAAGCCCTTCGCGGGTGGGCTCGCGTTCAAGCTTCCCTTCGGCACGCTGTATTCGTCGAACATCACGGCGGACCGGGCAACCGGAATCGGCGATTGGAGCGACGACGACTTCGTACGGGCGCTCCACGACGGTATCCGTCGGGACGGGAAGCGGCTTTACCCGGCGTTTCCCTACACCTCTTATTCGATGTTGAGTCGTGAAGATGTCCTGGCCATCAAGGCATACCTCTTCAGCCTGTCCACGACCCGCCAGCAGACGCCGCAGCCCGAACTCGCTTTCCCGTTCAACCAGCGCTGGGCAATGGGATTCTGGAACGCGGTGTTCTTCAAGAGCGCGCGCTTCGCCGTCGCACCGGACAAGTCGACGGCATGGAACACCGGGGCCTATATCGCCCTCGCCCTTGCCCACTGCGCAGAATGCCACACGCCGCGGAACATCGGCTTCGCGCTCGATCACGGTAACGAACTGGGTGGCACGATCGTGGAAGGCTGGCGCGCACCCAACATCACCGCGGACCCGGTGCATGGCATCGGCCGCTGGACCGACGAGGCGTTGTACCAGTATCTCAGGCACGGGCACGCGCCCGGCCACGGGTCGGCCGGTGGCCCGATGGGCGAGGCCGTCGAGAACAGCCTGCAGTACCTGGACCCGGAAGATACGCGCGCATTGATCACCTATCTGCGCAGCGTGCCCGCGCGCGCCGGCGAGGACCCCGTCGACGTGAATCCGAAGCCGGGGCGTATGGCTGCAGCGCCGGCAGAGCTTGAACAAGGCTTGAGGCTGTTCGAAGGCAGTTGCGCAAGCTGCCACCAGTGGAACGGCCAGGGGACCCAATCCCGGTACGCCGCCTTGCTGGGCGCACGGTCGGTCAACGATCCATCCGGCCGGAACATCATGCAGACACTCCTGCACGGCACACACATGCGCGTGGCGGGGCAGGACGTGTTCATGCCTTCGTTCGCGGGCGGATTGAGCGATGCCGAGATCGCGCAGGTGAGCAATTACGTGATTTATCAATTTGGCGGCAAGCAGGGGAAGGTGACCCCTGAGATGGTCGCGCAGCAGCGCCGCCAGTAGTGTCTTTGTCGCGCACTTGTGCGAAACGCGCATAGCGGTTTGTCGACAGCGCCGGATTATCAGCCCGGCCGTACGCCGCTATTCTGGTTTCGGCTCTTCTCCTGCACGACGACGCAGAAGCAGGGCGGTCACGAGGCGCACCGGATCGACGCCATCCAGCGTAACCACTCATCCACATCTTTGAAGGAGCAAACATGAAAGCGATCATCTTCGACCAGTTCGGCGCAGCAGACGTCCTCAAGATCGGCGAGGTACTGGAGCCGGTGCTGCGGCCCCACGATCTGCTGGTGCGCACCCGCGCCGCCGGCGTCAACCGCGCCGACCTCACGCATCGCCGCGGCGGCTACGGACGCCCTGACTTCGGCGATTCGACCATCATGGGGCTGGAAATCGCCGGCGACGTGATCGCCGTGGGCGATGAGGTGCGGGGTTTCGCAGCGGGCGATCGCGTCATGGGGATTGTCGGCGGCGGCGCCTATGCGGAAGTCTCGCGCATCGATTACCGCATGGCGATGCCGATTCCCGCGAGCCTGGATTATGTGCAGGCCGCCGCGATTACCGAGGTCTTCGTAACGGCCCACGAAGCGCTGATTCATCTGGGCCGGCTGGAAGCCCGCGAGACGGTACTCGTCCATGCGGGCGCAGGCGGCGTTGGTGGCGCCGCAGTGCAGCTGGCGCATGCGCTGGGCGCCACGGTGTTCGCCACGGCACAGTCATCGGCCCACGATCTCGTGCACAAGCTCGGCGCGGACCACGCGATCGATTATGAGAAGGAAGACTTCGCCGAAGTCATCGCCAGGCTGACCGAGGGCCGCGGCGTCGACCTGATCCTCGATTTCATCGGTGCGCCGTACTTCGAGCGCAATGTGAACTCGCTCGGCTTTGGCGGGCGCCTGGTCCAGATCGGCATCATGGGCGGTATCGAGAACGCGAAGATGCCGCTGGACCGTCTGCTGTATCGCCACCTGCAGATCATCGGCACCGTCATGAAGTCGCGCACGCAGGACGTCAAGCACGGCATGTCGCGCCGCTTCAAGGAACGCTGGCTGCCCGAGTTCGCCAAGGGTCGTCTCGTACCGGTCATCGACAGCACGTTCCCGCTCGCCGCAGCCGGCGCCGCGCATAAGCGCATGGAAGACGGGCTGAACGTCGGGAAGATTGTCCTGACCACTTGAACGTTTGCTTGTGCCCTGTCATCGCCGCAATTTTCACCGTTGTTGGTAAACCGGTATGCGATCGCCCTGTCGGGGCGCGGCATGCCACTTTAGGAGAAATGTCATGACTGTCATTCGTAACGATCTGATCCTGTCGCAATCCGCATTCAGCCACGTCATCGACGTGCCTTTCGAAAAAGTCGACATCGCCAAATGGCTGTTCTCGCTGCCTGACGCCGAGTACCAGCGTTGCGCGCCTCCGGATCACATCGCCGCCGGCGCGACCTTTACCGACGACGGCCGTCGCATGTCGATCAACGTCGAGATGATCGGCACGGGCCTGGTCGTCCAGCATTACGTGGGCGAGGTCACGGAAGCCGCGCATTGCAGGATGGTGTCCACGTCCGACGTGTTCACCCCGAACGGCCGCACCAAGGTCCAGGTGATCTGGGACCTGAGCGTCAGGAAGATCGACGACACGCGTTGCGAGTACACGAACAGTGTCGTCTCGCATCCGACCGAGGAATTCCTGGAATTCATCAAGGAACACGGTATTTCTTGGGAAAAGGCCCAGTCGGACCGCCAGCAGTCGTCGGGCGACCACAATCGCCGCGAAACCCCGTTGTTTGCGGAAAGCATTGCGCGTGCGGCGCGCCGCGCCGCGCTCTAAGCGGCGCCACCATGACGTAGGCCGTACGGCCCAGGCCGCACGGCCGCACGGGGAGACCATGGTCACAGCACCATCGGCCCCCCGATGTTCCCTTTGAATATCTCCATATTCAGCGAGAAATCGTCCACGGTGCCGGCGGTCCGGCCATCGACCAGCACGCTGATCGCCCGGCCGCCGGATACCCGCTTCATCTCCTCGCTCGACAGCGAGCGCACTCGCGAGCCGGCCGGCGCCGTGTCGTCAAAGGCCAGGTCTTCGATAATCAATGTGTTCATGATGGTTCTCCTCGAATGGTTGGAAGTGGAACGGCGCGCATGTCACCCGCCCACTTCCCACCATGCAGGGAGCATGCCACCTGCCGCGTAACGGGCAGGCCGGCATGGACGGCGGTTTGTGTTGGTGCGGGACCAACACATCGCCTGAGACTGTTGGAAGATCAGTTTTTGCCGGACGATTTGGCCGCCACTTCACGATACCGGGCTTCCATCTCGGCCAAGCCGATGCGGGCCTGGACGAGCTGGGTCTGCATGCGGATGCGTTCCACCTCTTGCTGCATGGCTGGGAGTCCGGAGCCCTCTTGTGGTGCCCAGATCAAATCTCCGCCTTTGCCCATGGCATTGCCGCGCGTGCACACGCGGCCATTCAACGCGGCCCCTTCGGAAAACTTCTGGTCCTGGTAAAAACAGTAGGATGGGTCGGCGGCCTTGGCGGGTCCGACGAATGCGGCCGCCAATGCGGCGGCCGTGATGAACATCGATTTCATTGCGTTCCTGTTCAGGTAACGCCGCGCCGGCTCGCACCGGCGCGGCACTTCAGGTTAGAACACGTAGGTGGCCTGCATGCGGAAGCTGCGGCCCGGATCGAACCAGGAACGGCCCATGTCGCCAGGGGTCTGCTGGTTGACCTGTTTCGTCACCGTACGGGTCAGGTTGCTGATGTTGAAGCTGCCCGAGAAGTGGTCGCTGAAGCGGTAGTTGATGCCCGCATCCCACTGGCCCACCGGCAGCTGCCACACCGGAATCCCGAAGCCCGCATCCTGCAGCGGGTTGCCTTTGTCGTCCACGTGCGCCGGATCGGCGCTGGTGCCGTTGGAGCCCTTGGCGCCATAGACACCGGTCGCCAGCAAGGTACGGTCACGCCAGGAATACGCCAGACGCGCCGACACCGGGCCGCGGTCGTACATGAAGGCCATGTTGAAGGCGCGCTTCGACATGTACGGCACCGGCAGATCCTTGTACGGGATGCCGTTGGTGTCGCAGCCATACAGCGCTGCAGATCCCTTCAGCTCGCCGCCGGACGGGCAGAAATTCGACGGGTTCGGGTGGTACAGCTGCTGCTTGCCTTCGATATAGGTGAAGTTCGACGACACGCCGAAACCCTTCGCCCAGTCCGGCAGGTAGTCGCTCACGCCGGGCAGGTGGTCGAGGTAGGTCATGCCGGCCAGCTCGATACCGCGCACACGGGCCTTGGCCGCGTTGGCCGGGCCGGTGATCGTGAACTCCATATCGTTGCCGGCGAGATCCTTATACGTCCTCGTATAGGATTCGTTCATGATGATGTCCTTGACCTGCTTGTAGAAGAATGCAGCGGTCAGGGATTGGCCCGGGCGCGGATACCATTCCAGCGTCAAGTCGACATTGTTCGACTTGAGCGGCTTCAGCTTCACGTTACCCTCGTTGGTGCCGGTGTACGCGATGGTGGTGATCTTCTTGCTGTCATTGGGATCGTTGATCACGTTCTGCGACAGCGTGATGTACTCCTGCAGCTGATCGAAACCAGGACGGTAGATGCCGCGCGACAGCGCCACGCGTGCCTGCAGCTTGTCCGTCAGGCTCGCCTTCAGGTTCAGGCTCGGAATCACGTCGACGTGGCTGGACTTGAGATCCATCGGATCGCTGATCTCGCCGAAGCGCGGGACGTTCGGATTGGTGGTCTCGCTATAACTCGGCTTGAACACCGTGTAACCATGGGCCACGGTGTTGGTCCGGACCACGCGTACGCCGGCGACGCCGTCCACCGGATATTTCCAGTTGTCGAAGCCGAAGCGCAGGTTGCCGTACAGGGCCTGGGTGCCTTCGCTGTGCCGGCTGACGTATTGCGGTTCGGTGCTGAAGCCAGGCGGGCGCCAATCGGCGCCGGCCGTCGAGCAATCGCTCGTCGCGCCCGTCAGCCTGTTGTCGTCCTCGCAGTTATAGCGCAGCACGGTCAACAGATTCCTGTACGAGGCCATGTTCCTGACCATCGACGCGGCGGGCACGACGAACGTCGGCGGTGCAGGCATCCTGCCGTTGAAGAAGTCGGGGAACGAGAAGGCTTGAACGTTGCCCAGCGCTGCGTATTTCGGGTCGCTGAAGTAACCGAAGTTCGGGCGCTGCCAGTCCCAGCTTTCGAGGTGCGGAATTTGCCCCGGGACGTCGGTTTCCTTCACGCCCCATTCTTCCTGGTAGGATTTCCAGCCCGAACCGGCATTCTTGTCCTTGCGGGACTTCCGCTCCGTGATACGTACGCCGAAGCGGACGTCGCGCAGCACCGGATGGTCGAAGCTGTATTTGCCATCCAGTTTCCAGGCGTACAGATCCGCCTTGGCGCGGTTGTACTCAGGCTGCGAAATGCCCCAGAAGTAGTTGCGGGGATCGGCCATGAAGGCGACCGCCTTGTCGTTGAAATTGAACGCGGGCCGCGAACCGGAGACGTCCAGGCCTTCGCTCGGCAGGAACGTGCCGAGGTTGAGCATGCCGTAATTGCCGTTGTTGGTGGCGTGCACCCACTGCAGATCGTTCTGGAACGACCAGCTTTCGTTGACGCGCCATTTGAAGTTCCACGCCAGCTCGCGCGTGCGGCCATGCACGTCGCGGAAGTTCTGGGTGGTGTTCATGGCGAGACCGCCGTCCACGAACTGGTTCGCGCCCCTGCCGCCGATCGGATAGCTGAGGATGCCCGACTGGAACACGCCGGCGCTGTTGAACTTGGCGTCGGTATAAACGGTCTTGTACGGGTTCTCGGGGTTGACACCCATCTGGATGTTCGCGTTGACCTGATGGAAGGCGGAGTCGAAGTACGTCAGCGACGACTCCAGGTTGTCCTTCTTCCACTGCAACGCGCCATAAAAGCCCACGCGGCGGGTATCTTCGTTGTTGCTACCCCAGTCGCCGCCGCCCGGCACCCATGCCGTCTGGCCCTTGATGAGGTCGCTCCTCGGGTAGTAGACGTTCTGGTCGATCGTGTCGTAGCGGAACTTGGTGCGATTGAACGACAAATCCACCAGTGCGCCGAATTCGCCGGCGCGGGTCTTCCACCGGTTCGAGTACAGACCCGAGAAGCCCGGCGATTTGGTCTTGCCCAGTTCGGCGTAATTGCCCGTGGTGGTCAGCGCGCCATACTGGCCCGGGGCGTCGAACGGCAGGCGCGTGCGCAGGTTGATCTGGCCGCTGATGCCGCCTTCGATCAGGTCGGCGGACGGATTCTTGTAGACCTCCACGCCCGCCATCAGTTCCGGCGGCACGTCGCCCCAGCTCAGTTCGCGTCCAGGCCAGCCGGCCGAGAACGTTTCGCGGCCGTTCATCGTGGACGAACCCCAGGACAGGCCGCGCACCTGCACGCCCGAACCTTCCACGTTGAATTCCAGGCCGTTCGCGGCCAGGGAGGCGCCCTGGCGCGACTGGTTACGGTCCATCGTGACGCCCACCACGCGCTGCAGCACCTCGGTGATCGAGCGGTCCGGCAGCTTGCCGGCTTCGTCGGCGACGACCGCATCGACGATCTGGTCGGAATCGCGCTTGATCGCCGTCGCGGTCTCGAGCTGCTTGCGCTGGCCGGTCACCACGACGGTGGTGGTGGCGCCGTCGGTCGTCTGCGCCTGCGCGCTGCCGCACAGCATCGCGAACTGCGCCGCGGCCATCGCCAGCGCGGTCATCTTGATCGTTTTCCTGACGACCTTCGTCTCATCTCTTGTCATTATTGATGTCCTTTGTCTATGCCTTGGTTGCCACCGCCGTGCGGTGGCCATGAATGTCAGTCGAATGTCACTGGAAGTAGATCGGGCCGGTCAGCTTGAACTGGGTCTGGTACTTCGACGCTGCGTTTTTCACCTGCCCATTCGGCTGTACCGCGGAGAACCGCATCTCGATGACCGGGTAGTTCTGCACTTCGTTCATGATGTCCAGCCCGCTCAGGCCACAGGTCTCGCTGATTGCGAACTGATCCTTGAGGCCGACGCTGTAGTTCGTGGCGGCGGCGGCGGTCGGCTGGACGGTGGCTTTCAGGGCCACGTTGCAAGCCTTGCCGTCCTTCTGGTTGAAGTGACCGAGGAAGAGTTCGACGTTGAACTTGTTGTTGGCCGCGCCGAACCACTCGGGATTTTGCGCAAGGTTGAAATGCAGCGCCGACTGGATCTCGAGCTGCAGGCCTTTGGGCGCGGCGCCCGGCGCGGTGAGAGCGGTTTCCTTGACGCCGGCCCGGTACGTGCCGTCCGGCGACAGGAGATCGGCGTCTGCGAGGCCGGCTGCGAAGAACTGGAACGACGCGCGGCTATACCACCATGCGTCCGGCGGCGCATCGGACGTTGCCGTGAAGGTGAAGCTGTCGCCGGAAGCAGCGCGATCGCAACTGTCGCACCACCATTGGTTACCGAAATGGCCAATGAGGCCTTCGTTGGTGTTGTCGGTGTCCTTGTAGCCGGTCAGGAACGTCATCTTGGCCGGCAGTTCAGTACCGATCGGAATGTTTTTCTGCATGAACTGCGCCATCGCCACCGACATCGTATCTTTCCCCGTCACCAATGCCGGCAGATAGAAGTCATTACCCTCCTGCTCGGCGACGACGGTGCACATCCCGTTGGCAAGCTTGGTCATCGTCGTCCCGCTGACCGAGCACACGTCAGGCGTCTTGCTCGTGAATTTCGCCGGCAGGCCCGAGGTGAAGGTGGCGGACAACTGCACCGGCTTCGTATCGAGCGGCTGCCAGCCCGGGTTCGGGAACTTGGCGATCATCTGCGGGTTCTTGGGAACGACGAAGATCTGGCGCTGCGAGACCGGCGCGTAGCCGTTGGCACCGGCCTGCGTGGCGGTCACCGAGCACTCGCCCAGTTTCAACAGCGTCAGCTGATCCCCGCTGACGCTGCAAACGTCCGGCGTGTTCGACGTGAACGTCACGGCGCCGCCGGAACTCGCCGTCGCCTTCAGCGTGGCCGTTGCGGAGTTGGGCGGCACGCCGATCAACGCCTCGCCCGAGAACGGGAGCTGAAAACTGATGGTCTGCTCCGCGCCCCCGTCAGTACCGCCGCCGCCGCCGCCGCCGCAGGCGCTCAGAAGTGCGATGCAGCCGAGTGCAATCGCAGAAACATGGAATTTCATCGCTTCTCTCCTCATGGTGTTGTTCCTCTCTGTCGTATTGATGCGTTTTTCACGAGCCCATGGCTCCGTACCGCGTGAGGACACGCGTCGGGCGAATGCTTCCGAAGGGATGCACTGGACTGGTATCGGGACGGGAATGCCCGGGAGCGCGGGGCTCCAATCGTGCTTCAACCGTTATTGTTCTTTATATATAACGGACATTCTCATGATTTATGATGCCATTGGCAACGGCATGGCCACAATTACAATAACCTTTAAGGCAGGACATGAAATTCACCAGCCGTTGGGTTTTTGCCGATTACACGCGGGGAAACACGCCCCGGCTGTGTTGTTGATTTGCAACGTCGAACGACTGCGAACCTAAGCTTTACCGCGCGCTCTAACACCTGCCCCGGACATCGACCGGACGCAGGAGCGTGACCATGGCAGGCATCGTGCGCATCGACGACGAAGTGATCACGACGGATGACTTCATCCGTACGCTGAAGCTGAACGGACAGTTCGAAGGCCTGGTCGAGCAGATGGTGCGCGACCGCCTCGCGGCGCGCGCCGCGCGGCAGGCCGGCCTCGTGCTCGCGCCCGAGCAGGTCCAGGAACGTGCCGATGCATTCCGCCGCGCGCTGGGCCTGCATCGCGCGGCCGACACCAACCACTATCTCGACGCGCTCGGCGTTTCGCTGGACGAGTTCGAGGCGTACATCATCGACGGCCTGTACCAGGAAAAGATGCTGGAGCAGGTGTGCAGCGAAGCGGCCGTCGCGCAGTATTTCAAGCTCAATTCGCCGCGCTTCGACAGCGTGGAGATCAGCCACGTCGTGCTCGATTCCGAAGGCGCGGCGCGGGAGATGTTGTCGGTGCTGCAGGAGGAGCCGGAGGCATTCGCCGAGATGGCGCGCGAACACGCCGTCGACGAGGGCACGCGCCAGCAGGGCGGCGTCATCGGCAAGGTGTTGCGCGGCTCGCTCAAGGGCGACATCGAGGCGCGCGTGTTCAATGCGCGCGAGGGCGAACTGCTCGGACCGTTTCCATCCCCCGATGGCGCGTGCTGGGAAATTTTTTGCGTCAACGCGAAACACCCGGCCACGCTCGATGCCGACACGGCCGCCGAGGTACGCCGCCTGCTGCGCGAAGCGTGGCTGGTGGCGCGCGCGCAGGAGCACGTGATCGAAGCGTGTCCAACGCGCTGAGCCTGGCAGTCATCATGGAAACGCCGTCCAGAGCGCCGCCGTCCACGGATTTCCTGGCATCCGTGGAGATCCTGTCGCCGCTCGCGCGCGAGGCGCTGGAACAGCTGGCGGACGCGGTGCAGGTGCGCCATTACGCGTTCGGCGAGACGATCTGCAAGGCGGGCGACCCGGCCGAGGGGCTGTATGTGGTGAAATCCGGTTGCGTGCGCGTGTTCTCCGAAGAGCACGGCAAGGAGCTCAGCATCGGCGTACGCAAGACCGGCGAGACGTTCGGCGACATCGCCATGCTGCGCGACGCCCACCATGACTTGTCGGCACGTGCATCGCTGAAGACGGAGCTGTGGCTGATCCCGCGCGCGGCGATCGAGCCCGTGCTGGCGCGCAATCCGCAAGCCCTCGATTTCGTCACGAGCTATGTCGCGATCGGTTCCGCCGGCGGCCTCGTGGCGCGCCTGTTCGATTTGCGCGGCAAGGTCGGCAAGGAAGAACTGGAAGAGATGGTGCGCAGCGTGGGCGTCAAGCGCGTCCCGGCCGGCAAGGAAATCCTCAGGCAGGACGGGCGCGACGACCGCCGCCTGTACGTGCTGCGCCAGGGGCAAGTGAAACTGGTCTACCACGACGGCGCCGACGAATTGACGTTGGCCACCCTGCAGGCGGGCGACATGTTCGGCGAGAAGGCGTGTTTGATGCGGCAGGAACAGATGGCGTCGGCCGTGGCGGTATCTGCCGCTACCCTGCTCGTCATCCCCGAAAAGACGGCACACATGATCCTCGAGCGCAACGCTGGCCTGCGCGAAGTGCTGGAAGACCGCATCCGCTTCGTCGAACGGGAGCTGGAGCGACAAAAGAAGCTGGCCGAGCGCCGCAAGCGGCCGCTGCGGCTGGACCTCGCCGAGCCCGAGTCCGGCGAGCGCGTGATCCGCCGTTTCGCCCTCGTGGAACAGGCGGAGGAGATGGATTGCGGCGCGGCCTGCCTCGCCATGCTGTGCCGCCACTACGGCCTGCAGATTACGCTCGGCAAGCTGCGCGAACTGGCCAACGTCACCACGCAGGGCGCGACCCTGGACAGCCTCGCGCGCGCGGGCGAGACGCTCGGCTTCTCGGCGCGCGGCGTGCAGTGCACCTTCGATGCGCTGCAGGGGTTCGAGTTGCCCTTCATCGTGCACTGGGAGGGCTACCACTACGTGATCGTGTACGGCATCTCGCCGCGCACCATCTGGGTCGCCGATCCGGCGGTGGGTTTCCGCAAGATGTCCGTCGAGGAGTTCGAGCGGGGCTGGAGCGGCACCTGCCTCGTCTTCACGCCCGGCCAGGACATGGCGGCGCAGGCCGCCCTTCGCTCGCCGTGGCTGCGCTTCGTGGGCTATCTGCGGCCGTATCGCAAGATATTGCTGCATCTGTTCCTGGCCACGTTCGTAATCCAGATGCTGGGCATCGTGCCGCCCCTGATCATCCAGAACATCCTGGACGGCGTGATCGTGCACCAGAACGTCAGCCTCCTGCATCTCCTGATTGCCGGGCTCGTCATTTCAAATGTGTTCTCGCAGCTGATGGCGACCGTGCGCGCCTACCTTGCCAACTACATGGTGCGCAATCTCGACTTTTCGATGATGGCCGGGTTTTTCAAGCACACGATGTCGCTGCCGTTCTCGTTCTTCGCCAAGCGCAAGACGGGCGACATCGTCGCGCGCTTCCAGGAAAACCAGACGATCCGGGCCTTCCTCACCGAATCCACCGTCACGACGTTGCTGAACCTCTTGATGGTGTTCATCTATTTTTCCATCCTGTTCGTCTACAACGTCAAGCTGACCTTATTGTTGATCGCGTTCGTCATCCCGATCATGGCGCTGACGATCCTGACGACGCCGCACATCAAGCAGTACGCGCGCGACGTCTTCAACGCCTCCACCGATGCGCACGCCTTCCTGATGGAGGCGCTGGGCGGCGTGGAGACGATCAAGGGCATGGGCAGCGAGCGCCCCGTGCGCCTGAAGTGGGAAAAGAAGTACGTGAAGGCGCTCGACACGCAGTACCGCGCGCAGCAATTCAACATCCTCGTCGGCCTCGCGAGCCAGTTGCTCAATGCGGGCACGACGATCGCGATCCTGTGGGCCGGCGCCAGCCTCGTCCTCGACCACGAGCTGACGATCGGCCAGCTGATCGCCTTCAACGCCCTGATGGGCAGTGTGCTGGCGCCGCTGATGGGGCTGGTCGCGCTGTGGAGCCGGCTGGCGGACGCGGGCGTTGCCATGGAACGCCTCGGCGACGTGCTCGACATCGAACCGGAACAAAAGCCCAGCGAGGCGGCCAGCCGCGTCGTGCTGCCCGACCTGCGCGGCGACGTCAAATTCGAGAACGTGTACTTCCGCTATGGCGGCAACGACACGGCCTATGTGCTGGAAAACATCAGCATCGACATCCGCCGCGGAGAACTGATCGCCATCGTCGGCCGCAGCGGCTCGGGCAAGACGACGCTGGCGAAACTGCTGGTCGGCTTTTATGCACCCACGGACGGCAAGATCCTCGTCGACGGTTACGACATGAGCGCGATCGACAAGGATTATTACCGCGCCCAGGTCGGCTACGTCATGCAGAGCAATCTGCTGTTTTCCGGCACCATCGCGGAAAACATTGCGAGCGGCGACGAGAGCCCGGACCGGCGCCGCATCGAGCAGGTCGCGAAGATGGCCGATGCGCACGCCTTCATCAGCAAGATGCCGCTCGGGTACGAGCAGGTGGTGGGCGAGCGCGGCGTCGGGCTGTCCGGCGGCCAGGTGCAGCGCTTATGCATCGCCCGCGCGCTGTACCAGGATCCGCGCCTGCTCGTGTTCGACGAGGCGACGTCGGCACTCGATACGCAGTCCGAAAGCAACATCATCGCGAACATGCACGAGATCCTCGCGGGACGCACGGCCGTGATCATCGCACACCGGCTCAGCACGATCATGCGGGCGGATAAAATCGTCGTGCTGTACGAGGGCGGCATCGTCGAGCAAGGCCGGCACGACGAGCTGCTGGCGGGGCGCGGCATGTATTACGAGCTCGTGCAGAAGCAATTGGCCGCAGCTTGATTATCATGAAACTGTTCAACCAGGATCTGCCGCAGGGCGCATCGTCGATGTCATACGCGGGCTTGCTGGAGCGCCTGGAAATCCTGCGCTCGACCCTGCGCTGGGCCAGCCGCCTGGACCGGCCCGACATCGAAAAGCTGCTGCGCCAGGCGAATGCCGTGCGCGACGAGGTCATGCAACTGTCGCACACGGAGCGTTTCATACAAGCAGTCGGCAGCCAGGCGGCGCCGGAGCCGATCCCGGGCGAGCGCCGCCAGGCCCTGCTCGCGCGCAGCTTCGTGTTCGAAGGCACGTTCGGCGACAACCCACGCCTGCTGGACGCGCTCGAGATCGCGGAAAAGGCGGCGCCGACCGACCTGCCCGTCCTCGTCGACGGCGAAAGCGGTACGGGCAAGGAATTGATGGCCAAGGTGATCCATGCGAACGGCGCGCGCGCCGACAAAGCGTATATCTCCGTCAACTGCGGCGCCATTCCCGAGAGCCTGATCGAATCGGAACTGTTCGGCCACAAGCGCGGCGCCTTCACCGGCGCGGCGACGGACCGCAAGGGCAAGTTCGAAAGCGCGCACAAGGGCACGATCTTCCTGGACGAGATCGGCGAGTTGCCGCTGCAGGGACAAGTGAAATTGCTGCGCGTGCTGCAGTCGCACGAGATCCAGCGCGTGGGCTCGGACGAGACGATCGCCGTCGACGCCCGCATCGTCGCCGCCACCAACAAGAATCTGCGCCAGCTGATCGAACTGGGCCAGTTTCGCGAAGACCTGTTTTATCGGCTCAGCGTGATCCACGTGACCTTGCCGCCGCTGCGCGAGCGCAAGGACGAGATCCCGCTGCTGCTGGCCTATTACGGTGACGAGGCGGCCGAAGCGTTGAAGAGGCGGCCGGTCGCGCTGACGCCGGTCTTGCGCGCCTTCCTGCTCGACTACACCTACCCCGGCAACATCCGCGAATTGCGCAACCTGATGTACCGCCTGGCCTGCCTTGCCGGAGACACCGCGGACATCGCGCACCTGCCCGAGGATATCCGCCCCGTTGCGCCTGCGCGGATCGAGACGGCCGCACCGGATCCGCCGGCCTCGCTGGCCGAAGCCAAGCGTGCGGCCAGCGACGACGCCGAGCGCGCGTGCCTGGAACGCGGCCTGAAGGACGTCGGCGGCACCGTGGCCGAACTGGCGCGGCGCTGGGACATGAACCGCTCCCATTTGCAGATCCTGCTGAAGAAGCACGGCCTGCATTCGAAGGATTTTCGCCGGCATTAGCAACGATTCACAAGGAGGGATTGAGGATGGTCTGGTCGGCCTCGACGTCGTCCGCGCGCACGACGATGACGGAGATGTTGTCGCGTCCACCGGCTTCCAGCGCGAGCCGGACGAGCGTATCGGCCGCCTGCGCGCAGTCGCCGCCGGTCAGCGCGCCGAACATGGCCTCCGGGCTGACCGCATTGCTCAGGCCATCGCTGCAGAGCAGGAAGATGTCGCCGTCGCTCACTTGCACCTGCACTTCGTCCAGCTCCAGGGCCGCGGTCGCACCGAGCGCCCGTGTGATCATGGTCGCGCCCGGGTAGGCCGATGCGTCGGCAGGAGACAGGTGGTTCCGCGTTTGCAGTTCCTCGAACTGGTTGTGATCGCGTGTGAGCTGGTGCAGGCTGCCGCCGCGGCAGAGATAAATGCGGCTGTCGCCGGCCCAGACGCAGACGGCGGTGCGGCCGGAGGCCAGCAGCAGGACGAGTGTCGTGCCGATGACGGGCACGTTGCGCGCGGCAGCCTCCGCCACGAGCAGGCCGTTCACTTCGAGCAGGCACACGCGCGCCGCGGCGACGGCTTGTTGCAGCGCGTCTTCCGGCGGCAGCGCGTCCAGCGCCTCCACCGTCATCCGGCTCGCGATTTCGCCGAACGCGTGACCGCCCATGCCGTCGGCGACGGCCCATAATCGCCGCGCCGGCCGGTCCAGCACGGCATCCTCGTTATTCGTGCGCACCAGTCCCGTGTCGGTGCGCGCCGCCGAGGTCCAGCGGAGTTGCAGCGTCTCGCCCATCAGACGTGTCCGTTGTTGGTACTCCGTTCATCCACGCCGACGGTCACCACCGCGTTCGGCGCCGAATTGCTCACGCTGACCGTCTGGAACTGGTTGATCATCTGGTCCGCGTAATTGTTGATCTGGTAAAAATTGATGACAGGTGAAGCGCGTAACTGCTCGGGCAGATAAGCCTGGATCCAGCCGAAGCACCACGCCGCGCCGTCGCCGCCGCGGACACGCGCCATCGCGCGCGCGTCGAGGGTGCGCTCGACGCGAAGGTCATCGATCCTGATGTGCGCCATGTGGGCCTCCTGATTGAAAGACAGCGGCTGGTCGTTTTGGTTCATCGGTTTGGCGGGAACCGTATCAGGTTCCCGCCCTCCCGGGTCAGATCACCGCGATGTTGTTCTGGCCGAACTGGCTCGTGTTGTTGTTCGCGGTCACGCCGTTGACGAAGGCCGATCCGTTCGCAGTCGCGTTGACGACGTTCTGGAACTGGGTCAGGTTCTGCGTCGCGTCCACCGTCGTACCGTAGGTCGGCGACGGCGAGGGCAGCGGGTACCAGGACGTCTGGCTCATGTTGTAGCCACCGCGTACGGCGGCCATGGCGCCGTGGTCGAGTTCGGCGGTGACGGACAGGTCTTTGATGATCAGGGTTTTCATGATGATGCTCCTTAAAAAATTACAGCGGGACGACAGCGTTATTGGTAGCAAATTGCAGTGGGTTCAAGGTCACGGCGGGGGCCGTGAAGCCGTCGCCGATCACACTGTTGTTGAGCACGTTGACCTTGATGTCCTGGACCTGGGCGATGCGCTGGTCGAGGTTCAGGTTGACGTTCACGTTCGGCCCGAAGGCCTGGCCTCCGCGGATTGCGGACATGGCATGCGTGTCCAGTGCGCGGGTGCGGGTGAGGTCCTGGATGACGATCGACGACATGGTGTTCTCCTTAGATGACCAGCAGGTTGTTCTGGCCGAATTGCGACGTGTTGTTGTTCGCCGTGACGCCGTTCACGAAGGCCGAGCCGTCGGCCGTCTCGTTGAGCACGCTCTGGATCTGGGCCAGGTTTTGCGTCGCGTTGACGGTTTTCGAATACGTCGGCGACGGCATCGGGTACAGCGAGTACGACGGGCTGCTCATGCCATGGCCACCGCGCACGCTTGCCATTTGCTTGTGATCCAGTTCGCAGCTCTGGGCCAGGTCGTTGATGATCAGGGTTTGCATGACGTTCTCCTTACAGGACGGCGATGTTGTTCTGGCCGAATTGATCGGTGTTGTTGGTGGCGCTGACGCCGGAAATGAAGGCCGAGCCGTTGGCGGTCAGGTTCTTCACGTCCTGGAACTGCATCAGGTTCTGGTTAGCCTTGATGGACGAGTCGTACGACGGGCTGTACATGGTCGACCAGGGCGTGGACGTGGCGCCGTGGCCGCCGCGGATGGCGGTCATGTCGCTGTGGCTCAGTTCGCAGGCGGCGGCGAGGTCTTTGATGATCAGGGTTTTCATGTTGATTCTCCTTGCGTCAGTGATTTGGTTGGAAGAGCGTTTGATTTGCGCTCACCAGGGTATGAGCAGAATGCGTGCCAGCCAAAAAAGCCCGTAAAAACAGGCTGTCTGGCTGTTTGGAAGGAGAACCTGGCGGGCACGGACCAACACCGCGCCGTATCTGTTGGATCCAGCCGAACACCGAACCTGAAGGTACAAAAAAACCGCCCGGCTGGCGGACCGGGCGGCATGGTGATCGTACTAAACGGTTTATATGGTTTATCTGGAAGGCGGCTTGCCCGGCTTCGCCTTCGTGCGGAAGTCGACGATCCGCTGCGGTTGCGCGGGCCGCAGCACACCCGCGTACGAGCGCAGGCGCGAGCCGCCTGAGATCGCCTGCATTGCCTTACGGTCCAGGTCCGTGTTGTCGGACAAGTCCTTGATGGTGATGATTGCCATGTCGTTCTCCTGAATGGGGAATGCCGGCCCGGCCATCGCGAGATGACCGGGCCGGCATGAGTGACAGATTAAATTCGCGTTGGTTCCGCTCAGTGATCCATTTAATGAGCAACCACCGCGTTGTTCTGGCCGAACTGGCTCGTGTTGTTGTGTACGGTGACGCCGTCGATGAAGGCCGAGCCATTCGCGGTCGCGTTCGTCACGTTCTGGAATTGCTGCAGGTTCTGGTCGACGTCGACGGTCGAGTTGTAGCTCGGGAAATAGACCGGCATCGGGGACAGCCCATGCGACGGTTGCTGCATCTTGCCGTGACCGCCACGCACGTGCGCCATCGCGCCGCGGTCCAGTTCGCAGGTGAGTGCCAGGTCTTTGATCGACAGCGTGTTCATCGTGTTTCTCCTTGAGTGGATTGGGTTGGTTGGCGAGCCGCTTTCGTTGTGCTCACCCTACTCTTTGCGAGAACCGTGCCAGCACTTTTTTGCGCCCATTCGCGGCGTTTTATCGGGTATCGGGTGGGTTCGGTCCAACACTGGCAGTGACGCCGTTTGGCCGGGAACAACACATCGTCTGTGCGGTGAATTTGCACACGGCGCACCTGTCAGAGGAAGACATGGACAACCTCGCCGATACCCTTCGCCAGTTCCAGAGCGGCACCCTCGGGCAAGCCGAGATGTTCGCGCGCGTCGACCGCCTGCTGGCCAGTACGCCCGAGAGCGTCTCGAACCTGCTCAAGACCCTCAACGACGCGCATCGCCGCGCGCCGCTGCCGGCCGAGGTCTATGGCGAAGTCGAGCGCCGCATCGCGCAGGCGATCGAGGCGCGCCAGCGCCAGCGCGAGCGTGTCAGCGACGAAGAAACCTATGTCCAGACGAAACCCCTGCAACCGCCGACGCAGCCCGCGGGCATCGCCGGCCCGCCGGGCGCGGCGGTCGAGCGCATGAAAGGCGTCGGCGACACGCTCAACGGCCGCTTCGTGCTCGAGGAATGCGTCGGCTTCGGCGGCATGGGCACCGTCTACAAGGCGCTCGACCTGCGCAAGCTGGAAGCGTCGGACCGCCATCCCTATATCGCGATCAAGGTGCTGAACGTACAGTTCCAGGGGCACCCCAAATCGCTGATCGCCCTGCAGCGGGAAGCGCGCAAGGCGCAGACGCTGGCCCATCCGAACATCGTGGCCGTGTACGACTTCGACCGCGATGGGCCGATGGTCTACATCACGATGGAATACCTGCAGGGCAAGTCGCTCAGCCAGATGCTGCGCGCGCCCGATTTCCACGTCCTGCCGTTCGACGAGGCGATGAAGATCGTGAGCGGCATGGGCCGGGCGCTCGCCTATGCGCACGAGCGCGGCTTCGTTCACTGCGACTTCAAGCCGGCCAACGTGATCCTGACGGAGACGGGCGGCGTCAAGGTCATCGACTTCGGCATCGCGCGCGTGTTCCAGAAGGCGGAAGAGGACTCGGACGTGACCGTCTTCGATCCCGGCAGCCTCGGCGCCCTGACGCCCGCCTATGCGAGTCCCGAGATGCTGGAAAACCGCGAGCCCGATCCGCGCGACGACATCTATGCGCTCGGCTGCATCACGTATGAATTGCTGACGGGGCGCCACCCGTTCAACCGGCTGTCTGCCCTCCAGGCGCGCGATGCCGGGCTGCGTCCGCAGCGGCCGCCCGGACTCGGCCACAGGCAATGGCGTGCGCTGCGCAATACGCTCGCGTTGCGGCGCGAGCTCCGCACGCCCACCGTCAACGGTTTTTTGAAGGAGATCGGTGCGCGCGACACGCGGCGCCGGCAGCCGCTGCTGATCGGGGCGGGAACCGCGCTGGCCGCCGCGGCCGCCGCACTGGTCGTGTTCGTCGCGCTGCGCCTGCTGTTGCCGCGGCATGGCACCGCGCCGGCCGCGCAGGGGCCGCCCGCGTCCGTCGCCGCCACGCCGCCGCCCGCACATTCGCCACCCCCTGCGCCTGCGCCGCCGCCGACCCTGGCGGCCGTCTCCACCGTGCTGGCCGGCGTGCCGTGCTCGGCGCTCGTGCCCGCCATCGATGGGCGTGTCGTGAGCGTGCAGGGCTATCTTGCGCACAGCGTGGGGCCGGCGCGCCTCAAGACGATGCTGGCGGCACTGCCGGGCGTGACGCGGGTCGAGCTGACCCTGCACGACGTCGACGATGCGAAGTGTCCGTTGATGCGCGTCCTCGGCCGCTACTGGGTCGCGTCGCGCACGGCCGGTGTGTCGCTCCGCCTGAACCCGGGCAGCGGCCGGGGCGGCAACCTGGCGGCAGGCGATACGCTGATGGTCGACGTGGCCACGCCGGACTACCAGTCGTACGTGTCGGTCGATTATTTCGCCCTGGACGGCAATGTCGTCCACCTGCTGCCCAATGCGGCCGCGCGCGAAAACCTGGCGCCGCCGCGCTACACGGCCACCATCGGCAGCCTCGGCAACTGGGTGATCGGTCCGCCGTTCGGCACCGACATGCTCGTGCTGGTGACCACGTCCGTGCCGCTGTTCGAAGGGCTGCGTCCGGATGCGGAACCGGGACCGGCGTATCTGCGCGCCCTGGACGAGCGACTTGCCGCGATCGCCAGGGCACATGGCGCGATCGGCGTCGACTTTTTGCAGATCACCACGCACGCGCGCCGCTAGCCATCAATCGAGCGACCGCGCGACCCGGAACCCGTTCTGCGACTGGCGCACGCTGGCGTCGTATTTGAAACGCGTGGTGGACAGCATGTAGCTGCCGTTTTCGCGCCACGAACCGCCACGGATGACGCGCGCCTGGCAGTTACCCTCGACCCAGGCGCTGCCGTCGGCGGGCGCCCCCTTGTACGTGCTGTGCCAGCAATCCTGCACCCATTCCCACACGCTGCCGTTCATGTCGTTCAGGCCGAACGGATTGGCGGGGAAGCTGCCGACCGGCGGCGGGCGTTCCTCGCTCCAGGGCATGCCGCAGCCTGCGCAACTCGAATTCCCGCCTTTCATCTCTTGCCCCCACCAGTAGCGGGTCGTGGTGCCGCCGCGCGCCGCGTATTCCCACTCGGCCTCGGTCGGCAGGCGGTACGGCTTCCCGCTCACCGTGCCCAGCCATTTGAGGTACAGCTGTGCCTCGTCCCAGCTGACGTCGCGCATCGGCAGGTTCTCGGGCACGTTGCCCAGCGACGGCATCGTCGGACACACGCTGCCCCGGACGCACTGGTTCCACTGCCCCACCGTGACCTCGTACTTGCCGATCGCGAACGGCGTGTGCAGCGCCACCTTGTGCGCGGGGCGTTCGGATGGATCGCTGCTGTTGTTGCCCATCATGAACGGCCGCGGCGACAGCGCGACCATCACCGGGCAGACGTCGCAATCCTTCATCGTGGCAACGGAACCGGCCGGTCCCGCTGCGGGCGCCTCTTCACGGCCGCCGTCGACGGGTGCCGGCACAGGGCGTATTTTGTGGTCGGGCGGCCGGGTCGGCTGCGCTTGCGGTGGCGGTTTCGGCGCGGTCTTCGTCTGCGGCGGCGTGCCTGAGGGCTTGCTCTCGGCCGGCTTCGCAGGCGCGGGCGCGGGCGCGGGCGGCGGGGCAGCCTTCAGCTGCTGGATGCGCGTGCGCGCCAGGCTGGCGAAGCGCCCCTTCGGATAGGCCTGCAGATAAGCCTCGTAGTCGCCGACCTGCTTGCTGTCCTTGACGGAATTCCAGAACGCCAGCTCGAACTGCTCGGCGCTGTTCTTGGGCAGGACGCCCGCCACCTGGAACGTCGTGGGCAACCCGTGCGCACGCACGGGCGCGACGGCCGCCAGCGCCATCAGGCTGCACAGGATCAAGAGCCTCATCCACACAGGCCGCCTCCGCAAATGTCAGGAAACCGCTTAGACCACTGGCCGCCGCGATTGTGCCGGCCGCACGTTTGTGCTGGCACAGGTGCCATGCATCCCGGTTGACGGATGCTGCCGGAACAGCGGCCCGCACGGCGGGCAGGAGAGGTCGATGCGCAAAACAATTGTCTTGATACTGAGCGCGGTGGTATTGCAGGCCGTGCCCGTGCTCGCACGCACGCCGTCGCCCGAGAACGCGCAGCTGTATTTCATCTGGCCCAGCGACGGCATGGTCGTCGGTCACGCGTTCTGGGTGCGGATGGGCTTGCGCAACATGGGCATCGCGCCCAAGGGCACGGACATCGCGAAGACGGGCCACCACCACCTGCTGATCGACACCGACCTGCCCGAGAACATGGACCAGGCCGTGCCGAACGACCGCAACCACCTGCACTTCGGCGCCGGCGAAACGGAGGCGAGAATAGAACTGCCGCCGGGTTCGCATACGCTGCAGCTGCTGTTGGCCGACAAGGATCATATTCCGCACGATCCGCCGGTCTACTCGAAAAAGATTACGGTCACGGTCAAGTGAAACAGGAGCCCCCATGCGCATACGACTGGCAGTCCTCCTTTTCGCAACCGCCGTTTCGGTTCTCGCCGCCGAGCCGACGCCGGCGCCGCCCAACGCCTACCTGTACATCGGCTGGCCCAACGACGGCCAGGTGGTCGCATCCGGCAAGCCGATCCGCGTCTGGTTCGGCCTGCGCAACATGGGCGTTGCGCCGAAAGGCGTGAAATTTCCGAATACGGGGCACCACCACCTGCTGATCGACACGGACGCGCCCGGACCCGGCGTGGAGATCCCGAACGACCGCAACCACCTGCACTTCGGCGCCGGAGAAACGGAGACGACGATCGAGCTGCCGCCCGGCAGGCACACGCTGCAGCTCGTCATGGGGGACGACCAGCACGTCACGTTCGAGCCGTCCGTCCAGTCCAGAAAAATCACGATCACTGTGAAATGATTTGCGAACTGTAGCGCGGCGTCACTGTCTTACAGGTCTCAAGGCGAGGACGACATGGCGATCGAACCGGCACAGGAACCCTATGCAGCACCGCCCGTGGAAGGCGGCGTCAGTGCGTATCTCGAACTGCTGGGCGGGCGCGACGTCCGGCCGCGCCTGTTTCCGCTGCACGACGAGGTCGTGATCGGACGCGATCGCCAGGACGCGCTCGCGTCCGACCAGTTCATCTGCATCCCGCTGCACACGATCAGCCGCCGCCACGCGCGCGTGCGGCGCCGCGGGGACGCCTGGTCGGTCGAGGATCTGCACTCGTCGAACGGCACGTTCGTCAATGGCGAGCGGCTGCAGCCCGGGTCGTGGCACGTGCTGGGCGACGGCGACGAACTGGCGCTCGCCTCCACCCAGCTCGTGTTCCGCTCGCTGGTCGCACCCGGCGCGGCCAGCATGCCGACGGTGATCAGGAAGTCGGTCGACGTCACCCAGTACGTGCCGGCGGCCGGCCCGCGCGATGCGCCCCGCGGCGAGCTCGAGAAATCGGTGCTGAAACTGCATGCGATGGCCCAGGTCAGCATCGCGCTGGGCGCCGTCACCGACCGCGCGACCTTGACCGAAAAGATCATGAATTTCATCTTCGACCTGTTCCCGCTGGCCGAGCGCGCGTTCATCCTGCTGCGCCAGAACGAACGCGATCCGCCCGTACCGGTGGCGGCGCGGCGGCGCAACGGCATGGTCGAGGATCCGAGGCAGGCGCGCCTGTCGCACACGATCGTCGACGAAGTGTTGGGCAGGAAGCGCGCGATCCTGTCCGTCGATACCTTGGCCGACCGCCACTTCGCCGCGCAGGATTCGATCGTCGCCCAGGCGATCCGCAGCGTCATGTGCGCGCCGCTGATCGTGGGCGAGGAAGTGCTGGGGCTGATCCAGGTCGACAGCTCGTCCGACCCGCGCGCGTTCCAGGAGGCCGACCTCGAACTGCTGACGGGCGTGTGCGCGGAAACGGCCGTCGCGCTCAAGAATTTCCAGCTGTATTCCGACATCGAACGCCTGCTCGACGGCTTCGTGCGCGCGTCCGTGCAGGCGATCGAGGAGCGCGATCCCGTCACGGCCGGCCACTCGTTCCGCGTGGCGGGCTATGCCGAGCGCCTCGCCACGGCGCTCGACCGCGCGCAGGATCCGGACGTGCGCCGTATTGCCTTTACGCGCGAGCAGTTGCGCGAGATCCGCTATGCTGCGCTGCTGCACGACTTCGGCAAGGTCGGCGTGCGCGAGCACGTGCTGCGCAAGGAGAAAAAGCTGCACCATGCCGACATGCGCCTGCTGGAACAGCGCTTCCTGTACGCACGCGCCTGCCTGGAGCGCCAGGCCTATCACACGCTCGCGCAGCGCCACATCGACGAGGGCTGGAGCGCGGCGACGTTCCGGGCCGAAAAAGAGTCCGCCGATGCGCGCCTGGCCGAGGAAGCGGCGCGGCTCGACGGCTTCCTGGCCACGATCCGCAGCGCCAACGAGCCCGCCATCTCGCGCAGCAGCACCCTGCCCGATTTGCGCGACATCGTCCACTACGGCTGCCACGACCCGGACGGCCATCCGCTCGCGCTGCTGGAAGACCACGAGGTGGCTGCGCTGAGCCTGGCGAAAGGCTGCCTGACGGCGGACGAGCGGCGCCAGATCGAGGAACACGTGGTGGATTCGTATTCGTTCCTCGTCCTGATCCCGTGGACGAGAGACCTGGCCGGCGTGCCCGCGATCGCGCACGGCCACCACGAGAAGCTGGACGGGTCCGGTTATCCGTCGGGCCTGCGCGGGCCGCAGATCAGCATCCAGACGCGCATCCTGACGATCTGCGACATCTACGATGCGCTCACGGCCGGTGACCGGCCGTACAAGAAGGCGGTGCCCGTGGAACAGGCGCTGGACCTGATGCACGAGGAATGCGACGCGGGGCATATCGATGCGCGCCTGTTCCAGGTGTTCGTCGACGCCCGTGCATGGATGGCGCCATGACCGGCCGTCTCCTTTGCCTGGTTGCCGCCCTGCTGCTTGCCGCTTGCGCGGACGTCGGCATGCGCCCGTACGCGCGGCCGTCCGTGCCGGCCAAGACGGCGTGGGCGAACTCGGCCAGCTTGCCGCTGTCCAAGACGGAGCTGATCGTGCCGGACTGGTGGCACGAATTCCGCGATCCCTACCTCGACCAGCTCGTCAGCCGCGCGCTCGCCGGCAATGTCGACCTGGCCGTGCTCGCCGCGCGCATCGGCGTGGCCAACGCGCAGATCGGAGAGGCGCGGGCAGGCGCGCTGCCCACGCTCGACGCGGGTGCGGGCGCGAGCTTCCAGAAGGTCACGGGTCAACCGTTCACGAAGCAGTTCAACCTGGCCACGCAGACCAACTGGGACATCGATATCTGGGGCAAGGTCGAAAAGGGCGTGCAGGCGCAGAAAGCCGAGTTTTCCGCCACCGAGGCCGAGTGGCGCGCGGGTTATCTGAAACTCGTGTCGGACGTGTCGACGACGTATTTCCAGATCCTGCAATTCGACGAACAGATCGACCAGCAGCGCCAGACGCTGGCCCGCAACCGCGACATTCTCACCACGTACCAGGCGATGGAGCAGAACGGCCTCATCCCGCACACGCGTGTGCTGCAGCAATCGGCCGAGGTCAACCGCCTGAGTACGGAGCTGATCGAATTACAGCGCCTGCGCGCACTGGCCGGCAATGCGCTGGCGACCTTGATCGGCGTACCGGCCGGCGACTTCCAGATGCCTGCCGGCCGCCTGCAGGAGCGGGTACGCTTGCCCGAGGTGCCGGGCGGCCTGCCGTCGCAATTATTGAAGCGCCGGCCCGACGTCGTCGCGGCCGAATACCGCGTGCTGGAAGCGTACGACCTGACGGGGCAGGCCAAGCTGGCGCAACTGCCGTCGATCAGTCTGACGGGGCGCGGCGGCACGTCCAGCTTCGCGCTGTCGACCTTGCTGAAATCGTTCACGTTCGGGCTGCTGCCCAGCATTAATTTCCCGATTCTCGACCCGGGCGTGAAGGCGCGCGTGCGCACGAGCGAGGCGCAGACGAAGGTGGCGGAGCAGGCGTATCGCCAGACCGTCATGGCCGCGTTCGAAGACGTGGAAAACGCGCTCGTCAACCTGGAGGCGCACAAGAAGCAGCGGGGAGAATTGCAGCAGCAGGTCGACCAGTTGCGGCTCGTGGCCAGCACGACGGATGCGCAGCGCAAGGAGGGCGTGGCGTCGCAGCTGGAAGTGTTCGAGACCGAGCGCACCCTGCTCGGGGCCCAGCTGGCGCTGCTCGCCAACCAGCAGCAGGTCCTGTCCGACACGGTGACGCTGTACAAGGCGCTGGGCGGCGGCTGGCCGCCGGTGGAGGTGGCCGATGCGGCGCAGCATTGAAAGACGCTCCGATGGCGCCTGACGAAGTCCTGGTCGGCAAGATGCAGGCACCGCCTCTTCAACGCGTCGGCATCGTGCTCGAACCGCTGAACCATCCCGAGCTCGGTCCGCTCGCCATCGACGACGGCCTGTTCGCCATCGGCCGCACCGAGCCGCCGTTCGCCGCGTATCCGCCCGAGATCGTGGCCGATTTGTCGCGCCGCCATGCGCGCGTCTTCGTCGAGGGTGGCGACGCGTATATCGCCGACCTGGGCAGCAAGAACGGCACCACCGTCAACGGCGTGGCCGTGAGGCACGGCATCCTGCGGCTGCACGACGGCGACGAGGTCGGCCTGGCGCGCGTGCTCGCGTACCGGGTGCGGCTGCAGGCGTCGCCGCCGGCAGCGGCGCCGGTGGCGCGGCTCGCCAGTCTCACGCTGGAACCGGAACGCGCCGATCTCGGGCTGGAAGCCATCGTCATCACCAGCTTTCCCTTCCTGATCAGCAAGGTGGACGACACGTTCGCGCGCTACAAGGCGAAGGAACCGCACCAGGTCGGCTATCTGTCGCGCCGCCACGCGCACATCTTCCTCAAGGCGGGCGTGCCGTACGTGGAAGACCTGGGCAGCACGAACGGCACGTTCATCGGCGCAGTGCGGCTCGACGAGCACGCCCATGCGCTGGAGGACGGCGACGTGCTCGCGTTCGGCGGTCATCACTTCGTCTACCGCGTGCGCCTGCAATGGGAACAGGCCGGGCCCGAGCCGACCGTCACGCGGGTGTCGTTGCAGCCGGCGGCCTCCCCCGCGGCGATGGATGCGGACCACACGACGTTCGTCGCGTCGGCCGGCTCCTTCCTCGACATCTTTTGCGCCGACGAGCAGCCCGGCGCGCAGGAAGACGAGGTGAACCCCGCCGCTGCGGAACCGGCCCGCATCAGGCACGACAAGCGCGGGCAGGCCGCCCTGATGACGGCCGCCCTGCTGGATGCAATGGGCGCCGCCGGCGATGCCGACCCCGCGCGCCTGCGCCGCTGGCTGGCCATGGCAGGGGCGCTGGTGGTGGTGCTCATCCTGCTGTTCCAGTTGGCCGGCGCGCCGGAGCGCGCGTTGCAGGGCCTCGTCGACCGCGGCGATTTCGCGACCGCGGCCCGCCTCGCCGACGACCGTCTCGCGCGCGACCCGGACAATGCGGACATGAAGGCGCTGGGCACGGAAGCCCTGCTGAAAGCGGAACTGCCGCAGTGGATGGCGGACCTGAAGGCGCGCCGCTTCGATCGCACCGTGCAGGCCGAGACCCGCATGCGGCGCCTGGGCACCCACAATGCGGATGCCAGGGTGCTCGTGGCGGAAATCGCCTGGGTCGGCGACGTGGAACGGTTCGTCCATGGGCGCGGCGGCGCGGCGGCCCCCGTGCGCGACGCGGCCGACGGTGCGCGCCTGAGCCGGATGGTGCGCCAGTGGCAGGACGAGCAGCCGGCGCACCAGCGCGCGTTCGCGACGATCTCGGCGTACGTCCCGGCATTCCGCGACACGTATGCGCAGGCGGCGAGCGACCTGCGCAAGCTGGCCCTGACAGGAGGCGGCGATGGCAACGAGTGACAAACCCCTGCGCCCGCTGATCGGCGCGCTGGAAGACCACAGCGACGAGGGCATCGGCATCCTGACGGCCACGCCGGCGCGCTTCACGCACCTGGCCATCTACGTGATGGTGGCGCTGGTGCTGGCCGGCCTGGCGTGGTCGTTCTTCGGCCGCGCGGACGTGCTCGTGATGGCGCCGGGCACGCTGGTGCCGGCGTCCGAGGTGCGCCGGCTGTATGCGCCCATCGACGGCGAACTGGCCAACATCTACATCGCCGAGGGGCAGCCCGTGCTCAAGGGCGACGTGGTGGCGCGGCTGTACGCGAGGGGCGCCATCGAGGCGGCGCGCAATGCGCTGGAGGCGCGCCTGAAACTGGAAGACGCGGAGCGCGAATGGAAGGAATTCCCGCAAAAGAAAGCCTTGTTGGACGAGCGGGTGGCCGCGCTCAAGGAAGCGATGGACACGGAGGAACGCCAGCACGAGCGCCGCCAGGCCGAGGGCACGAGCCGCCTCGCCGCCGGCCAGCGCGCGCAGGCGCAGGAAGCGCGCACGAACCTCGACGACGCGCGCCGGGCACGGGATGCGGCGCGCGATGAGGCGGCCAAGTACGAGCGCCTGTTCGCGCTGCCGGGCGGCGGCGGGGTCTCGCAACTGCAGGTGGAGGGCAAGAAGAATGCGCTGCAGGCGGCCGAGAACGCGGTGCGCGTGGCGGAATCGCGCGCGAGCGAGCTCTCCGCGCGCCAGAGCCTGGAGACGACCGAGGCCCGCTCGCAACTGGAGACGAGCGGCCAGCAGCTCGCGAGCCTGCGCCTGCAGTACGAAGCGGCGACGCGCGAGGCGACCAACGTCGAGGAAAAGCTGCGGCTGCAGGTGCAGACGGCGCGCCTGGTGGCGGATGCGGCATCGCGCATCCAGTTCGAGAACATCGACAAGGACAATTTCCTGCGCATCCTTGCGCCCGTGGACGGCGTGATCACGGAGGTGACGTCCACGCAGCCCGGCGACAAGATCCAGGCGAACACCCCGCTGGGCGGCATCGTGCCGAAGAACACGCGGCCCCTGCTGAAGATCGAGATCCCCGAGCAGGACCGCGCCTTCCTTCGCGAAGGCTTGCCGGTGCAGGTGAAATTCAACGCCTTTCCCTACCAGCGCTACGGCATCATCGACGGCACCTTGCAGACCATCGCGCCCGCGACCCGGGCCTCGCCGCAGACGCGGCTGCCCGTGTACGAAGGCCGCGTCGCCCTCGAGCGCGATCACTACACCGTGGGCGACACGTCGTACCCGCTGCGCTACGGCATGACGGCGAGCGCGGAAATCGTCGTGCGCAAGCGCCGCCTGATCGACCTGGCCTTCGACCCGTTCCGCCAGCTTGGCGGGTGATCGCTACTGCGGCAAGCCGTTGTAGCCTTCGGACGCCGCCTTGAGCTGCAGGAAGACGACGTCCGCCGGCACGGTTTCTCCCGCCCGGAGCTTGGTGCGCGGGTCGTCCATGACGGGTGTCAGCATGAGCTTGCCTTCGACCCGGTCGGCGACGAACCAGGATTTCATCGCCGCCACGTGCACGACGAAATCGCCGGCGCCGTGACGATAGCGGCTGACGAGCCGTGCCACGGCCGCGTTGCCCAGTTCGGACGCCCGCCAGCCTTCGCGCGACCCGGTGACGAAGATCGACGTGGCCACCCGGTCGCCGACCTTGACGGGGTACAGGCTGCGGCGGATGTCGACGAGCAGCGTTTCCGGATCGGTGTTCTCGGTAAACGCACGCAGGGCGTCGAGCTGGACCCGGTAGACCTGCAGCGGCTCGCCGAGCGTGGCCTGGCGTACCTCGGCCTCCGACTCGAAACCGAGCGACGCATAGTTGCCGGCATTGACGACCTGCCGGAGCGTGGCCAGGCCATGCTGCGCTGCGGTGTCCTGGCTGTGGTTGGGGCGGGGTTGGCTCGTCTGGCAGCCGGCGAGGAAGAGGACGACCGCAACGACCAACGCGAAAGGAAGTTTGCGCATGTCAGTCACCTTTGTACGTGATGTTGTAATAGTCGTTCCAATGGGTGTGGTCACCCGTACGGCTGACGTAATCGGCATACGTCATGATGGTTTCCGTGCCGCCGGCCAGCGTATCCAGATCCGTATAAGGCTCGGGATCGTTGACGTCCACGTATTGCACGCCATTCACTGTGAAATAGCCTTTTACGACCATCATGTGGCCACCGCCGCCGAGCCAGTGCCAGCTGAATGCGATGGGTTTCTTTTTGCAGTAAATCTGCGATTTGATCTGGCTGAACGTGAGTGCCGTATCGGAGGTCTGGTCGGCCGTAAAACCGTATTTCTCGTATTCCGGCCACCCGCCGTTATTGCAGCTTCCGGAATTATTTTCGCAGCACGTCGCGAGGCCGAAACGGGTATTCGCTTCCACGCATTGGGCGACGTCATGGCCCAGGAAACGCATGGTCATCTGGCCGCTCGCCGCCCAGCACCAGTTCGACGCCTGCTGCGGTAATTTCGGGACGTCGATTGTGGATACCAACGGTGGATTACAACAGGCGGATAAAGTTCCCAATAAAAAAATTCCGCCAAGTATATTTGCGCTTTTCATTACGGCGACCCTCCAGCGAGTTCAATCGTTTATTTCCGGAATCATCCACATATGGATAAACCCTCCCGATAAAGGTATATGCAGATCGGTTGCGAACCCAACCTGATTCCCGTGATTGGTTGAGGCCGCTCATTGATGAATAAAGCCATCTTTTAATGCGGTATCATTGCGCCATGCGCCGCCTGATCCTCATCCTGCTGCTGGTCGTCTACCCATTCCAGGTCGCCCTGGCCGTGGCGGACAAGTGCTGCGCGATGACGCCGGCCGGCGTGAGCCACCACAGCGTCGTCGCGCCGGGCGTAGACGGACCCGTGTTCGTGGCCGACGACGACGGCGCGTCCCTGGCCGACCCGCACTGCGCGGCCTGCACGTTCGGACACACGGCCTGCCTGCCCGCGTCGTTCGTCGTGATACCGGCCGAGCGCCGGCACGCTTCAAGCATCGCCTTCTTCCCGCCCTACCTCAAAGCGCCGCCCGCGAGCCGTCCCGAACGGCCGCAATGGCCTGCCGCCGCCTGACCCGCGCGCGGCGTTGATCCCTCACAAATCCCCGCGCGCCTGAATCGACCATCGGGAGCCTCGAAAAACCGTCGCGAGCGGCAGCAATGTCGTTCGAGAAGCACAGCTGTACGCTAGTACAGCGAGCATCGCAGGACTCGCCGTCCGCGACGATAGGGCAACGCGCAGCAGGTTTTTCGACGCTCCCATTTTCAGGAGCACGCATGAACACATCCAGACAAAGACTGGCGATGTTCGTCCTCGCATCCGCATTGGCATGGCGCTGCGGCGCCGAGCCCCTGCGCGTCGCGGCGGACACCGCCCCCATCGGCTTATCCACAGCGATCCGGCTCGCCCTCGACCAGCCCGCCGCGCGCGCGGCCGCGCATGAGGTGGCGGCGAGCGAAGCCCTCGTCGGCCAGGCCGGCCGCCTGCCGAATCCCGAGCTGTCCTGGCTGCGCGAAGGCCAGCAGGCGGGCACGCGCACGACCACCGTGCAGATCAACCAGCCGATCGAGCTCGGCGGCAAACGCCGGGCCCGCGTCGCCCTCGCCCAGGGCGCAGCCGACGTGGCGCGCGGCGACCGGCTGGCGCAGCGGCAGGCCATCCGGGCCGACGTCATCGCCGCCTATCACGACGTCCTGATCGCCGGACACCGGCTCGCGCTTGCCCAGGCCTTGACGGACCTCGCGCGCCGGACCGTCGACGTGGCCGGCAAGCGCGTGGCGGCCGGAAAAATCTCGCCGATCGACGAGACGCGGGCCCGCCTCGCCGCGGTCGACGCATCGACCGCGCTGACCCAGGCGACGGCCGCACTGGCCATCGCACGCACAAGGCTGGCCGCGCTGGTCGGCCGTCCCGCGGACACCCTGGCGCTGGAAGACGACAGCGACCGGTTGCCTGACGCCGCCCCCATCGAGACCTTGCTGGCCCGCGAATCCACCGCCGTCCGCCGCGCCCGCGGCCAGCTCGCGGCGCGGCAAGCGCAGGCGGACGTCGAGCGGGCGGCGCGCGTGCCGGACGTCACCCTGTCCGTGGGCACGCAAAAGGATGACCAGGCGGGCCGGCGCCAGGCCGTCGTCGGCCTGTCCGTGCCGCTGCCCCTGTTCAACCGCAACGAGGACGCCCTGCGTGCGGCCTTGCGCCGTACCGATGCAGCGAACGACGACCTGGCTGCAGCCCGGGTCGAGACGGCGGCCGCGCTGACGGCCGCCCACACGCGCTACGCAACGGCGAAACAGGAAGCCCGGCTGCTGCGCGACGACGTCGTGCCCGGCGCGAAGACCGCGTACGAGCAGACGCTGAAAGGATTCGAGTACGGGAAGTTTTCCTTCCTGGACGTGCTCGACGCGCAGCGCACATGGTTCCAGGTGCAGACGCGCCAATGGGACAGCCTGGAAACCGCCTGGCGCGCCTGGGCCGACATCGAACGCCTCGCCGGCACCGATCAAGATTGAAGAGAACACCATGACGAAGAAACAGACCCTGGCGATCGCGCTGATGTGCGCGTTCGCCCTCCTCCTTGCCGGCCTGATGCTGTTTACGCGCCAGGATGCGGTCCCCACCAAAGATGCGCACGGTCACGACGACCGCGGCGCGGAAACCGGCGCAGCGGAAGACGCGGGCGCACGCGGCATCGCGATGACGGCGGCGCAGATCAAGGCCAACGGCGTCGCCCTCGACACGGCCGCTCCGGCCACCTTGCGGCAACGGCTGCACCTGCCCGCGCAAGTCAAAACCGACGCGGAACGCACCGTCGCGCTGGCCGCGCCCGCGCCGGGCATCGTGCAGGCCGTGCTCGTGGCGCCGGGCGCCCTGGTACGCAAGGGCCAGGCGCTGGTGACGATCCAGAGCCCGGCCGTCGCGCAGTGGCGTGCCGAGGCCGCCAGCGCGCGCCAGCGCCTGCAGCTCGCCCGCACGACGTATCAGCGCGAAAAGACGCTGTGGGACGAGCGTATCTCGGCCCGCCAGGATCTGGAAGCCGCGGCGACGGCGATGCAGGAAGCGGAGATCGCCGCGCAGGCCGCCACGCAGCGCCTGGCGGCCCTCGGCATCGAGGCGGGCGGCGGCGTGTCCAGCAGCGTGACGATGCGCGCACCGCTGAACGGCGTCGTTGTCGACAGGCCCGCCGTCGCGGGCCAGGCGGTCGACGAGACGAAGCCGTTGCTGACCATCGCCGACCTGTCGCACGTGTGGATCGAAGCGGCCGTGCCCGCCGACAGCCTGGGCCAGGTCGGCGCGGGCATGGCGGCCAAGATCAGCGTCGGCACGCAGCCGGGCGAGATCGACGGCACCGTCGCCTTCGTCGGCCCTGTCCTCGGCGAGACGACGCGCATGGCGACGGCACGCATCGTCCTGCCGAACCGCGACGCGCGCCTGCGGCCGGGCATGCTGGCCAGCGTCGACTTGATGGGGCCGCAGGCGCAGGTGCCGGTCACGGTCTCCGGCGATGCCATCCAGACAATCCACGAGCACAGCGTCGTGTTCGTCCGCACGAAGGCCGGATTCGCGCTGCGCGACGTCGTGCCCGGGCGCTCGGACGGCAAGCGGATCGAGATCGTGCGCGGGCTGGCGGCGGGAGACGTCGTCGCGGCCGGCGGCAGCTTCCTGCTGAAGGCGGACCTCGGCAAGAGCGAAGCCGAGCACGACGACTGACGAGGCGACCATGTTCCAACAACTTATCGCATTCGCCATCGCGCGCCGCTGGCTGGTCGTGCTCGCCGTCCTCGCCCTCGCCGGACTGGGCGTGGTTAACTACCAGCGCTTGCCGATCGACGCGGTGCCCGACATCACCAACGTGCAGGTGCAGATCAACACCGCGGCGCAGGGATACTCTCCGCTGGAAGTCGAGCAGCGCATCACCTTCCCCATCGAGTCGGCGATGAGCGGCCTGCCCAGGCTCGAGCAGACACGGTCGCTGTCGCGCTACGGCCTGTCGCAGGTCACCGTCGTCTTCAAGGAAGGCACCGACATCTATTTCGCCCGCCAGCTCGTGAGCGAGCGGCTGCAACAGGCGAAAAGCCGGTTGCCGGACCAGGCCGATCCCGCGCTGGGTCCGATCGCGACGGGCCTGGGCGAGATCTTTTACTGGACGGTCGAAGCGCGCCCGGACGCATTGAAACCGGACGGCACGCCCTATTCTCCGGCCGACCTGCGCGAGATCCAGGACTGGATCGTGGCGCCGCAACTGCGCGGCGTCGCGGGCGTGACGGAAGTGAACACCATCGGCGGCTACCTGAAGGAGTACCAGGTCGCACCGGACATGGCGAAGCTGACCGCGCGCGGGCTGTCGCTGGCGACCCTGGTCAATGCCATCGACCGCAACAACGTCAACGCGGGCGCCGGCTACATCGAGCGCGGTGGCGAACAATTCGTCGTGCGCACGCCGGGACAAGTGAAAACGCTGGAGGAGATTCGCAACATCGTGCTGGACGTCGTCGACGGCGCCCCCGTGCGCGTGCGCGACGTGGCCGACGTCGAACCGGGCCGCGAGCTGCGCACCGGCGCCGCCACGGAGAACGGTCGCGAGGTGGTGCTGGGCGCCGTCTTCATGCTGGTCGGCCAGAACAGCCGCGCCGTCGCGGACAGCGCGCGCCGCAAGCTGGACGAGGTCAACCGCTCGCTGCCGCCGGGCGTACAGGCCTTGCCCGTGTATGACCGCTCCGTGCTGGTGAACAAGGCGATCGGCACGGTCCGCAACAACCTCGTCGAAGGGGCGCTGCTCGTCATCGCGATCCTGTTCGCTTTTCTCGGCAATCTGCGCGCGGCGCTCGTCACGGCGCTCGTCATCCCGCTCACGATGCTGCTCGTGTTCACGGGCATGGTGCAGGCGGGCGTCAGCGCCAACCTGATGAGCCTCGGCGCGCTCGACTTCGGCATCATCATCGACGGCGCCGTCGTCATCGTCGAGAACTGCATCCGCCGACTCGGGATCGCCCAGGCCGAGGTCGGGCGGCCATTGACGGGCGCGGAACGCCGCACGGAGGTGGCGCTTGCGGCGGCGGAAGCGAGGCGGCCGCTGCTGTTCGGCCAGGTGATCATCATGACGGTCTACCTGCCGCTGCTCGCGCTGTCCGGCATCGAAGGCAAAATGTTCCACCCGATGGCGCTCACGGTCGTGATGGCGCTCGTCGGCGCGATGATCCTGTCGGTGACGTTCGTGCCGGCTGCCGTCGCACTGTTCGTCAGCGGCAACGTGGCCGAACACGACAACCGCCTGATGCGCAAGGCGCGCGACTGGTACCGGCCGCTGCTGGACTGGACCCTGCGCAACCGCCCCGTCGCCCTGACGTTCGCCGTGCTCTCCGTGCTGTTGACGGGCCTGCTGGCGACGCGCCTCGGCACCGAATTCGCGCCGAACCTGAACGAGGGCGATCTGGCCGTGATGACCTTGCGGATTCCCGGCACGAGCCTGCAGCAATCGGTGGCGATGCAGCAGAAGCTGGAGACCGCCCTGCTGCGCGAATTTCCCGAGATCGAACGCGTGTTCGCGCGCATCGGCACGGCCGAGGTGGCGACGGACCCCATGCCGCCGAACGCGGCCGACAGTTATTTGATCCTGCGTCCGGAAAACCAGTGGCCGACGCCGAGACGAACGCATGCCGGGCTCGTGGCCGCGATCGCGGAAGCGGCCAACCGCATCCCCGGCAACAACTACGAGTTCTCGCAACCGATCCAGTTGCGCTTCAACGAGCTGATCTCGGGCGTGCGCAGCGACGTGGCCGTGAAAGTCTTCGGCGACGACACGGCGACCATGCTCGCGACGGCCCAGCGCATCGCGCAGGTGCTCGATCGGCTGCCGGGCGCCGTCGAAGTCAAGATCGAGCAGACGGAAGGTTTACCGGCGCTGACCCTGGCCGTCGACCGCATCAAGGCCGCGCGCTACGGCCTGAACGTGGCGGACGTGCAGGAAGCGTTCGGCACGCTCGTCGGCGGCCGCGACGTGGGCACCGTGTTCGAAGGCGACCGCCGCTTCGCGATCACGGTGCGCCTGCCGGAAGGGGCGCGCAACGATGTCGACACGCTGCGGCGCCTGCCGATCTCGCTGCCTGCACGCGATGGGCGGGCCGCCAGCATTCCGCTGTCCGAGATCGCCACCTTGGACTTCGTGCCGGAAGCGAACCAGATCAGCCGCGAGAACGGCAAGCGCCGCATCGTCGTCACGGCCAACGTGCGCGGGCGCGATCTCGGGTCGTTCGTCGCCGCGCTGCAAGCCGATTTGAACAAGTTGAACGTGCCGGCGGGCGTGTGGCTGAGTCTCGGCGGGCAATTCGAGAACCTGCAGGCCGCGGGCCAGCGCCTGGCGCTCGTCGTGCCGGCCGCGCTGGCGCTCGTGTTCGCGCTGCTGTACCTGATGTTCGGCAGCGTCAAGGATGGCCTGCTCGTGTTCAGCGGCATCCCGTTCGCCATGACCGGCGGCGTGCTGGCGCTGTGGCTGCGCGGATTGCCGTTGTCGATTTCGGCGGCGGTCGGCTTCATCGCGCTGTCCGGCGTGGCCGTGCTGAACGGGCTCGTGATGCTGACGTTCGTGCGTTCGCTGCGCGATCAGGGACACACGGCGTCGGAGGCCATGCGCGAAGGGGCGCAGGTACGTTTGCGCGCAGTGCTGATGACGGCGCTCGTCGCCTCGCTGGGCTTTTTGCCGATGGCGCTGGCGACGAGCACGGGCGCGGAGGTGCAGCGGCCGCTGGCGACGGTCGTCATCGGCGGCATCCTGTCGTCGACGGCGCTGACCCTGTTGATCCTGCCCGCCTTGTACACGTGGGCGCACGGAAGTTCACGCGATCCGGCGAATCGTTGAGCGTCACGATGCGGCCGTCCGGTACGCCATCCGGACCGGCCGCACCTGTGGCAGACTTTGTCATCGCTGACTGACACAGAATGGACACGCACATGGACATCGGACGGATCGAAGCCCTGGCCCTGCGCCCCAGCCTGGCCGCGCCACCCGTGCGCGTGGATGGCGTGAGGGCCATCGCATTCCAGGGACTGGACGGCGACGTGCACGCCGACCCGCTGTCGCCGCGCCAGCTGCTGCTGGCCGGCACGGACGCGTACCACGCGTTCGCGCTGCCGCCGCACACGCTGCGCGAGAACCTGCTCGTGGACGTCGACACGTCGCGGCTCGTCTCCGGCACCGTGCTGCAGGTCGGCGACAGCGCCCTGCTGCGGCTGATGTTCCAGTGCGAAGCGTGCGGGCACCTGGATGCGCACCACCTGGGCCTGTCGACGCGCATCGGCACACGGCGCGGCATGCTGGCACGCGTGCTGCGCGGCGGCGAGATCCGGCCGGGCGACCGGATCCGGGTGGCGGGCGCGCCGCTTCCGGCCTGGTCGGACGACTGGCGCGAGCGCATCGTCCACGTGCTCGATACACTGCCGCCCGCCAGCGTGATCACGTATAAGCGGCTGGCCCAGCTGGCCGGCATCGCGTCGAGTTATTGCCGCGCCTTCCCGGGCATGATCGCCCGGCTGGGGCCGCGCTACGCGGGCAAGGCGGTGCCCTCGCAATCGGATATCGACCTGCCGCGCTGGGATGGACGCGGGCTGTTCGATCCCGCGCCGGTGGAACGGTTGTTTTCCGCCGAGGTCGTGCCTTAGGCTTGCCCGTCAGGCCAGCTGTTCGATCGGCTGCAGGGCGTAGCGGACGTCGTCGCGATCATCCGCCTGTGGTCCGGTGACGAGATAGGCATCCCAACCCAGTCTCCCGCTCGGCGCGGGGCCGAGGACGGTGCTGCGGACCTCTTCTCCGCGCAGGATCAGTTCGACCTCGTATTCGAGCGTGATGCCGGCCAGCAGGCCCAGCAGGCTTTTGAGGGCGCGCGCCGCAAGGCCGCCCGGCAGGAACGACGAAAAACCGGCGTGGTCCAGCGGACCCACCACGACGCGCAGGCGCAGGTCGCGCTGCCATACGCGGTCGCCGGCCATCGCGCTCGTCCCCAGCATGGCGGTGGGGTGGCCGAGGACGGTCTGCTGGGCGGGCGGCACGTCGTACCAGGCCCCGACGAATTGCTCGATGCGCACCGGGTGGTCGAAATACTCGGACAGCACGCGCCCCATCTGCACGGCCGAGGGCGGGCGCTGGCGGATCGACGCGGCGAAATAGCCGATCGATTCGTCCAGCAGCGCGCCGTCCCTGTGGTGCGTCAGGCGCCGGCGCAGCGCATCGTGGCCGAGCCCTGCCAGTGCCAGCAGCAGCGGCAGGAAGGTGTCCTGGCCGTCGAGCTGATATTTGAAGTGCAGACGGTATTTGCGCCAGGCTGCGTAGAACAGGGCCAGCGAGCGGTTCGAGAACGTGTCCAGCAGGGCGCGTGGACCTTCGTCGGACTGGCGCTGCTGGTGGTCGGCGATGCGCTCCGTGTAATGGGCCGGCAGCACGCCGGTGGCGCTCAACAGGCCCATGAAGGAGGGGGTGACGCGGATGTAGCTGAGTCTTGCTTCCTGCAATGCCTTGCCGAGCGCGTGCGCACCGCGGTCGAGGTCGCGCGGCTCGGGCTGGATGGCTTCCAGCTGGCTGGCCGGAAATCCCAGCGACGTCGAGTTCTGGAAGCGCACGTAATGCGCGATGGCGTCGTGCTGGGGGCTACCGTGCCGCTTGAGCCAGAGCTCGAGCATGCGCACGGCCTGGAAGTACTCGAAACGATAGGGTTCCCTGAACAGGCGCTCGATTACAGCAGGCTCAAATCGCCGCTTCTCGGTAGGCATTTCAATAATTCCTCTCCGGTTTTATTGGACACCACCACCAGTTGCGTGAAGCTGTTGGCGTGCACGTACAGGGCGAGAAACCGTTCGATGATGTGGGCGAATGCATAGATGCCGCTGCCAACGAAGGCTTCCTCGTCAATGAGGATGCGCACCTCCACGCCGCGCACGAGGCAGGTGAACGGATTGCCCGCCATCCAGGCGCTGGCGGCGCGTTGTTCGATGCCGGCAATGCCGCCGATCTGGCGCTGCGACGATGGCGAACGGGGCAGGTCGTACAGGGCGAGCATCTCGCGGAAGGCATCGACGCCGCCGTTTGCCAGTGACAAATGGTTCAGCGTCAGGTGCGAGATCAGGCGCCAATGGGCGCTGCGGGCGCTCTCGAAGCGGTAGGTGATGGTGGGCTTGCGCAGGAAGTTGATCGTCTTCATGCTCGAGCCGCCTTCGAGGAACAAATCGCCGCCGAGCTGGCCATAGGAGAGTGAGGCCGGCAGGTCGCGGTTGCTACAGATGAGTTGGATGTTCAGCGTTTGCGTCTCGACGGCGGCCGGATCGAAGTCGATGTCGACGATGGCGATCTGCGTCTCGTAGCCGGGGCTGCGCTCGGCCAGCGTCTCGTCGCGCCGCAGCACCCAGTAATGCCCGTTCTGCTCGGGCGTCTGGGCGTGCTTGAGCGAGTAAAACGGGTGGAATTCGACGACGGTTTCTCCCTGCGGCGTCTGGCGCACGAGGTTGACGGATTCGATGGATTGCACTTCGTAGGCGAAGGCGCGGCGCGCGTCGGCCAGCACGGGGTAGCTGGCGCTCGCGTGGGTCAGGCGGATCGGCTCGCCGCGCTGCGGGAACAGGTTGATGACGGGCGTGCAGCCGAGCAGCAGGTTATTGGTCGACAGCGTGCCGAGCATGCGCGCCGTGTTCGAATCCGCGCGCAGGCCCGCCAGCGCCAGGTGCAGCGTCACCGTCGTCGCGCCGGCTGCCAGCGCGGTCGGCAGCGCGGCCATGAGTGCGGCCAGGTCGATGTCGAAGAAGTTGAACTTGTCGGGGAAGCAGAAGTACTCCGTCAGCAGGCGGTAAGCGGTATGCGAACGCGCGGGAAAATCGATCAGCGCTTCGTCGTCGGCGAAGCCGGCGGGCTCGATCGGGATCGCGCCCAGGGGAAACCAGCGGCCATTGCGATCCGCCTCGACGTACGCGCCCACGGCCCGCATGAACAACGTGTCGCGCAACGCCGCGCAGAATGACGGTTCGCCATCGATGAACACGCGCAGGCGCGGCAGGGCCAGCCGGCCGAGGCGCAACTGGTCGGCCGTGGCGGTGAGCGTCAGGCTCAGGCCGGAGCCCGCGCCTTCCGGCAGGCGCACGGCTTCCGGATGGTCGATGATGGCGGAGAACGCGGCCCTGGTGAGCGCAAGCGGCGCGACGGTGACGGGATAGACGGTGCGGAACGTGCAGGCGGCGCCGCGCACGGGTCGCGTAGTCAGCGCGGTGCCGCGCGGGAGGACGCTGATGCCCGTCTGCTGGTTGGCGGTCCCCCCGAAATCCATGTGGGCGATCGAACAGGAGGGAAACGGGCGCAGGTAATGGGGGTACAGGACGTCGAACAGCGCTTCCGTGAATTCGGGATAGTCGTCGTCGAGCCGCTTCGCGATACGCGCGTTCAGCAGCGCGAACGATTCGATCATGCGTTCGGTGTGCGGGTCTTCGCACACTTCGCCGCTGATGAGCAGGCGGCCCGCGATCTTCGGATAGCGCTCGGCGAATTCGCGCAGGTGACGGCGCAAGTAGCCGAGCTCGCGCTCGTAATACGGTAGCAATTGTTCCAAGCTTAGCCTCGCGCGGACGCGGCCGGCGACGTCCTGCCCGCCTTGTTGATGCTGTACTGTAGGGTCGACGGCTGCAGCAGCGCGTCGAAATTGACCGGTTCTTCCGATGCGCTGGCGACGAGCACCGCCGTGATCGAAAACTTCAGGCGGTTCACCGCACTCTCGTCGCGCACTTCGAGTACCGCCTTCACGTTGCGCAGGCGCGGTTCATGGCGGGCGATGGTCTTTTCGAGGCAGTCGCAGATGTAAGCGCGGTCGCTCGGGCTCGACAGCGAGCGGTCGGCGAAATCCGTCAAGCCGTAGGTCACGAGCGACTCGCTGCACTCGGGGAAACCCTGCAGTGAATTTTCGGGAATGACGGAGCGCGTGTTCAATAACGCCTCGAGGTCGCGCGCGACGGCATCCTTGAAATCCTCGGTGGTGATGCGCGAGACGGTGGCGTTACCGGCGCCGCGCACCGATGTGCCCAGCAGACGGTCGAAAAAACCAGGCGTGAATCCTTCCATCGAACTCCTCCATGCCGGCAGCGCAAGCCGGCATCTTCACACAGTCAGGCGCGAAAAAATAGTTCAGTTGGGAATGACCCACGGTTACTTTGAGCAGTAGCAAAACTGCAGGTCATAGCAGAAAAAAAACCGTCACGAAGGACTAAGGTGATCGACTTGGGACAAGTCAATGACTGGAGGACATGCATGACGAGCACGATGATCGGCAACATGGCCAGCAAGGTATTGTGGGGAGAGGGGCTGCTCCTGCGTCCGCAGCATTTCCAGCGCCAGGACCAGTACCATGAACACCGCCTGTACAAGAGCATCCGGGCGGTACACCCGTATGCCTGGGGCATCGAAACGCTGCAGATCGACCGCGAGGCACTGTCCGGCAACGTCTTGCGCATCCTCGAACTCGCGCTGCGCTTCCAGGACGGCGAACTGGTCGATGCGCCCGGTGCCGACGAATTGCCCGACACCGTCGACCTCAGCCAGTTGCCGCAATCCCAGCAAACCGTCACGTATTACGCCGCCCTGCCCGGCCTCAAACCCTTCAGCGGCAATTTCGCCCAGCCGGGTCAGCCGACCAAGACGGTCCGCTTCGTGCAAACCAATGAGGAAACGCCCGACCTCTACACGCAAGCGGCGCCGGCGTCCGTGTCCTACCTCAGGAAAACCGTGCGTCTCGTTCCGGAATTCGAGCCACGCGACGCCTACCTCAGCTTTCCGGTGCTGCGCCTGCGGCGCGCCCCGTCCGGCGGCTTCGAGCTGGACCCGTCCTTCCTGCCGCCCAGCCTGTCGGTGGGTGCCGCACCCGCCCTGTTCCAGCAAGTGCGCCGCCTGCTCGAGGCGCTGCAGGCCAAGGTGAGTTCGCTGTATGGCCACCACCGCGAGCCGAGCCGCAACGTGATCGAATTCCGTTCCGGCGACATGTCGTCGTTCTGGTTATTGCACACCGCCAGTTCCGCGTGCGCATCGCTGTCCCACTACCTGCACCATCCCGACCTGCACCCGGAACGCCTGCACGAACAATTGCTGGGCGTGGGCGGCGCGCTGATGACGTTTTCGAAAAGCTGGACGCTGACCGACCTGCCGGTGTACCAGCACGCCGATCCCGGCCCCGGCTTTGCCAAGCTGTTCCAGATCATCCGCGAATTGCTCGACACCGTGATCTCGTCGAAATACTTCGCCATCGTCCTGAACGAAGTGCGGCCGTCGTACCACCACGGCATGCTCGACTCCGGCAAGATCGACGACAAGACGACCTTCTACGTCGCCGTCTCGGCCGACATCCCGACCCTGGAACTCGTCGACACCGTGCCGCTGCGTTTCAAGGTCGGCGCGCCGGACGACGTCGAGAAATGCGTGCTGTCGGCCCTGCCCGGCGTGCGCCTGCAATACGCGCCACAACTGCCCGCCGCCGTGCCGGTGCGCCCCGACACGTGCTATTTCATCCTCGATGCCAAGGGGCAAATGTACGAGCGCATGCTGCAGGCGCAATCGATGGCGATCTACGTGCCGTCGGGGATGAAGGGGCTGAAGCTGGAACTGCTGGCTGTCGCTGCTTGATCCCGCGCTGCATATTCCTCATTGAACTCAGCGCAGGCCAGCAGGCACCATCGACAACCTTTGACGCCACGCCATCATGTCGACACCTCTCACCGCCGAACCGCTCCCCGCCTCGGATACAGTGGCCGTCTGGATCAAGCCGGCCTTCATCGCCGCCGCCGTCTTCGTCGCCTGCTGGGGCGGCGCGATCGTCTGGTGGCGCGCGAGTGCGCGCGCGTCCGCCACGTCGGAATGGATGCTGTTGCTGTTCGGCCTGCCCGTAGCCCTGCTGCTGGCGGGCTTCATCGGACACAAATGGATCGCGCAACGCAGCACCGCCATCCAGGCCGACGCGCTGCCGGCCATACCCGCGCGCCCGGCCAGCGCCGCCACGCGCCCGGTGCAGGCGCAGCACCTGGCGATTCTCGCGACGGCACTGCGCGCCCCGCAGGGTGCATCGGCCGAACAACTGGCGGCCGCCATCGCGGACAACAAGGCACGCCCGGATCTGGACCGGGCCCTCGTCGACGACGACGGTTTCCCCGTGCTGTGCGCCCGCTGCGAGGACGCATACGACGAGGCGTTGCGGGAAGACGTCACCGACTGGCTGGCGGCGCACGGAGGCAATGACGCAAACTTCAGCGACGAGCAGTGGCGTGCGTTGACGCTGGCCAGCAGCGTGGTTGCGGAACTCGCGGGACGGGCCGCGATCGAGTGGACCGTGCGCGACGATGCCATGCCCGGGCTCCAGGTGCTGCCGCTGCTGCCGGCGGATTGGTCCGAGCGGCAGCGCGATGCCGCTGCGGCGTGGCTGCGGCATGCGGCGGCGCAGGCCGGATGGCGTGGCCAGATCGGCGCGGCCATGTGCGGCACCGATCCTGTGACCGACATTACTGCGGCCGGCGCAGCGCCCGGTGTCACGCTCGTGGTGGCGGCAGCGTCGCATGTGAGTGAGGCAACCGTCGCGCGCTGGGCATCGGAACAGGTCTTGTTCACGTCCGCGCAGCCGCAGGGGATGATGCCGGGCGAGGGCGCCGCCGGCATGTTACTGGGCAGCGCGGTGCTGGCAGGAGCATCCGATGGCCAGGCGGTGGCGCTGCTCGCGCCGCTCGCGGAAGTGCAGGTCGCGGAGCCGGCCGACGGGCGCAGGCGCGACGCCGAGCGCGTGCTCGCGCGACTCGTCGAGCGCACGCTCGCCGATGCAGGTGCCGATGCGGATGGCGTGGCGATGATCGTCGCCGATACCGGTCACCGGTCGCGGCCTGTGTACGAGTTGATGGAATATGCGGCCACGACGATGCGGCAGCTCGACGGCAGCGAGGACATCGTACGTGTAGGGGCGTCGAGTGGCGCTTGCGGCGTCGTCCCGTTCGTGACGGCGCTCGCGCTGGGGGCGTACTACGCGGGCGTGCGCCGGGCGCCGGTGCTGTGCCTCGCCAACGAGATGCCGGGCCGCCGCATCGCCACGCTCGTGCACCCTGTGGATTGAACTCTCAGCGGGCCGGCGCGCGCCATGCCTGCGTGCGGCCCAGCACGTGGCTGTCGATGGATCCCTTCCTGGCCAGCTGGCCGCCGATGCCGAAGTTCAGCAGGCAGACATCCTCGTCTTCGTTTTCCCGTCCTTGAAAGCGGCGTGCCCACGGATCGCGCGTTGTGTCTTCCTGCGCGGGACGGCGTGCCACTGCGGCCGTCTGCGCTGGGCGGCCTGGTTGCGCCGGTTCGTCGAGCAGGGCGGCATGCCGGCCGCTGGCGCTGCAGGAGACGAGTGAGCAGACGTTCACGCCTTGCGCAAATGCGGGTAGCGGCATGAGAAGCGCGACGGCTGCCAGCGGGAGGAGCTTCCTGATCAAACCGGATGTCATGGTCTGCACCTTGTCGATGACGATGCGGCCACTCTAGCGGGTTGCGCGCGCCGGTCGATGTCCGATTGTGTCGGGTGCGCGTCCCGACACATGCGCTTGCAAAAATCCTGCGCTACCATGAGTCCCATATTTCAACGTATGAAGGGGACGACACATGATTTATCAAGGCAGCTGCCACTGCGGCCAGGTGGCGTATGAAGTGGAGGGCGAGATCCAGGGTGCCCTCGCCTGTAATTGTTCGATGTGCCAGCGCAAGGGATCGCTGCTCTGGTTCGTGCCGCGTGCGCAGTTCCGCCTGCGCACGCCCGAGGACGCGGCCGCGACCTACACGTTCAACAAGCACGTCATCCAGCACCGCTTCTGTCCCACGTGCGGCATCCATCCGTATGCGGAAGGAGTCGATCCGAAGGGGAATCCGATGGCGGCCATCAACCTGCGCTGCATCGAGGGCATCGATCTCGATGCGATTCCCGTGCAGCACTTCGACGGCCGCGACGCCTGACCATCAGTTCAGGCGCGGCGCGATCACGAGTTCCGGCTGCGGCCGCGGCGCATGGGCGGACAGCTCCGCCGGCGCCACTTCCTGCGGCAGCGCAACGATGCGTTCCCACAGCGCGAAGCCGGCCGTGCGGTTGGCCTTGCTGAGCTGGTAGGCGGGCAAGGCGTCCATGCCGTGGGCCATCCACAGCGCTTCGTACGAGGGCTTCAGGCGCGCGTCATGCCAGGCTTCGGAGAGGGGCGCGAAGGTTTCCTGCAGGACGGCCGCCGTGCTGCGCATGCGCACCCAGCGGTGGTTCAGCCAGCCGTTTTCTTTTTCGACTGGGTTCAGGAAGCGCTCGATCACCTGGCGCGCCGCCTCTTCCCCGCTGCGGCTCATCACGTCGATGGCGGCGCGCGTCATGTTCAGGTTCAGCCCACCCTCTTTTTTCGTATGGCGGATCTGCACGACGCGGTCGCGGTAGCCCGGGGTGCGCTTCAGGGCTTCGTCGCGCCACGTGCGGATCGTGCGCAGGATGGCGCCCGCGAAGCGCGGCAGCGACGGGCGGCCGTCGGTGTCGTCGACCGGCATGTACGCGGCCGTCACGCCGGTGTTGTTGTTCGTCGGGAGAGACACGCGCGCGTCGAACGGATCGTCGTCGGCCAGGTCGTCCTGCAGGGTGACGCCGAAGGTCGGACGGGTCGGGAGGATGTTGTCGAAAAAATGGATCGGGAAGTTGCTGGTCAGGCCGCCGTCCGAGAACCAGACGCGCAGCAGGTCGACGCCGTCCCCATGCACCGGCAGCGCGCGCAGGCGGTACAGGGGCACGGCTTGCAGCAGTACGGGAAAACTGAGGCTCATGCGCGCGGCCACCACGAGCGGCAGGTCGTCCGGATCGGGCATGAAGTAGTAATCCTCGCCACCGGTGTTCATGCGTTCCAGTACGGTCACCGTGCGTGCGCCGTGGCGCGTATGGCGCGAGTGCGCCGTCATCCAGTCGACGATCGCGGGCGGGAACAGGGCGGCCATTTCCGAGGCGCGGAACACGAGGTCGGCGCTCGAATGCGGCAGGCGGTGTGCGCGCAGTTCGGAGAGGCCCGTCGTCATCAGGGCCAGTTCGATCGGGGGCTCGGACGTGCGCAGCAGGCCGAACGTCAGCGGCGTGTCGAGTGGAAGGCCGGCGATGTCCTGCACGAGGCCATGCAGCCATTCCGTCAGCGCGGGCGGATTGTCCGCGGACGTGCGCAGGCCGGAGCAGATGCCGCAGCGGTTGGCGCGCAGCCCGCGCCACGCCGACCACGTGGCCTGCAGCAGCGCCCCGGCCAGCGCACCCACGAACATGCACAAGCCGAACCACAGGACGCTGGCGAGGCCGACGAGGGGCACGCTTGGCCAGTGTCCGCCGAGCAGGCTGCTGCTGATCAGAAAGCCCAGCAGCCACATGCCCCCGCCCACCACGGCACCGAACGGGAAATTCCACAGCATGGCGAAGGATAAATAGCCGCATGCCTTAGACTTGCTCGTTTCGTTGAGCGCCGCCGCGATCACGCGGAAGTGCGGACGCAGCGCGGCGCAGGGCTGGAACAGGGAGAACAGCCGGGTGTGCGCGCCGACGGCTTCCTGCAGGCTGCCGGGTAGCCGGGCCAGGAGATGAAAACCGTCGTCCTCACCCTGCCCGTCCTTGCGCACGCGGTTGCGCTTGAACTGGGCCGCCGCCGCCGCGATGGCCGCCACGGCGCCGACGCTCGTCCCGCCGATCGAGCGCAAGGTGAATTTTTCGGCCAGCCGCGCCACGAACGCGGGGTAGACCACGCCGGAGGTCACCCCGCCTTCCATCACGATATCGCATTCCTTGGGCAAAAAATCGCTCATCGCCGTCCGCCAGTGGTTGCCACAGTCGGGATTATGCGGTCTTTTGTGGAATGCTCTCCATATATTCGGGATGAAGCCGTGCCGCCATCGATCGTCTATTGCGTTTCCGGCGCATCGTCGTGCTCGTCGCCCGGCGCCACGTCGATTCGCCCGTACAGGCCGTGGTTTTCGTCGTCCGGGCCGGCGGCGAAGAACAGCGTGTCGATCGGTTGATCATTGAGACCGTTGCCGAACCCGATGCCCCACAGGCCGTCGATGTGGATTGCCTTGCCGTGCGGCTCCTTCAGGCGTCCCAGCCATTTACCGGTCGCGGGGTCGTAGGCATTGATCAGCCCATCGCCGAAGTTCCCGACCAGCAGGCGGTTGCTGAAGCGGCCGAAGCTGGCCGGCGCCAACGCAATGCCCCAGGGGGCGTTGAGCGCGCCGCCGGAAGCGAGGCGGCGCAGCAGGTGCCCGTCCGGATCGAACACGTCGACGAAGCCGAAGCCCGGGCCGGCCACGTCATCCTCGCGTTCCTCGTCCTGTTTCGCGTAGGTCACGTAGAGGTCGCCGTTGACGGCCTGGATGCCGAACGGCGCATAGCCCGCCGGCAGGCGTGGATCGCGGAACTTGCCGGGCAGGTAGACCGGCTTGAATGTGCTGTCGTAGACATCGACCTTGCCGTTGTGGAAGTCGGTGGCGTACAGCAGCGTGCCGCGGCCGTTGCCGCTGAGGGCGATGCCCTTGTAGATGGCATCGTGCGCGCTGTTGTCGATCACGCGGATGGCGTGCGTCGCGTCGACGTTGGGCGCCCACCCCGCGATGCCGCCATCCTCGCTTGCGAACAGGAAGCGGCTGGGACCGGATACGCCGCCCTTGGTCACGACGAAGCCCGGGCCGCCGTAGAACACGGTGCCCGTGGGGCTGCCAGTGGCGCCGCCCGGGCCGGGAATGGTGACCACGAGACTCTGCGGATTGCCATTGCCGTTGTAGAGGGTCGAGACGCCCGTGTGGTTATCGGCGACCCACGCCACGCCATAGGGATTGAACGCCAGTCCCCAGGCGTTCACGAGATTGGGATCGCGCTGCTCCGCCGGTACGGCTGCGCTGTCCGATACCAGGTTGCGCTGACGGTAGAAGTCGCTCGCGGATGCCTGGGATACCGCCGTCAAGGTCAGGACACCCAGGACACAGGCCAGGAATTTATAGAACTTTTCCATTTTCCATTCTCCGGTAAACGTTCGAAGGAAGCGCGCGCTAATGCCGATCTTGCGCGGGAGAGAATGGAAGGGATTTGAGGTAGCCTAAACGTACCCCGGATGGGTAGTTTCAGGCCGGCACGCCCACGATCACGCCGGACGCCTTGAACATCGCCGTGGCCGTCCGGCCCTCGGCCAGCTCGAGCGACCGCGCGCTCTCGTTGGTGATGATGGCGGCGATGCTGCCCCCGCCCGTCAGGTCGAGGACGACTTCCGTGTTGACGGCGCCCGGCATCAGGCGGGACACGGTGCCGGCGAGCTGGTTGCGGGCCGAGAAGCGCGCGCCCTCGCCTTCCGTCATGAGGATGATCGATGACGCCTTGACCAGCGCGAACGCCTGGGCGCCCGGTGCCAGGCCGAGGCCGGCCGTGCTCTCGTGCGTGACGATGGCGACGATTGTGTGGCCGCCGGCGATGTCGAGTTCGATCTCGTCGTTGACGGCGCCGGGCTGGACCCGGGAGACCGTGCCGAAGAACTGGTTGCGTGCGCTCGTTTTCATGTTCAGCCTGCTGATCAACGTAAGGTCGGCGGACAGGTTGCCGGCCTGTCCGTTGAGTTGTTCCACGAATTGCTGGTGGAGTTGCTCGAGCGCGCGAAAGTTCCTGACGAGTTGTTCGCCGCGCGCCGTCAGCCGCGTGCCGCCGCCGCCCTTGCCGCCGGCGACGCGTTCCACCAGCGCTTCGCCGGCCAGGTTGTTCATCGCGTCGATCGCGTCCCACGCCCCCTTGTAGCTCATGCCGACCGCTTTCGCGGCCTGGCTGATCGACCCCGTCTGGCCGATCGCGGCCAGCAGCTCCACCCGTCCCTGGCCGCCGAATTTTTCGCCGCCGACCGTCATCCAGACGGCGCCCTGCAGCGCGAAGCCTGCGTTGTCGTTTGCCACGATCTGTCCTGTTCCGTTTCGTTATATACTCTACTATATAGCGATAAAGAACTGGAGTCGACCATGAAGCAACTCGCCGGCGTGCTGGCCCTGATCGCGTGCCACGCCGCCCAGGCAGACGAGGTGCAAGTGGCGGTGGCCGCCAATTTCACCGCGCCGATGCAGAAAATCGCGGCGGCATTCGAACAGGACACGGGCCACAAGGCCGTCCTCGCGTTCGGCGCCACCGGCAAGTTCTACGCCCAGATCGTCAACGGCGCGCCGTTCGAGGTACTGCTCGCGGCCGACGACGAGACGCCGGCCAGACTGGAAGCGGAGCGCCGCACCGTGCCCGGCACGCGTTTTACCTATGCGACCGGCAAGCTGGCGCTGTGGTCCGCGAAGGACGGCTATGTCGACGGCCAGGGCCAGGTCCTCAAGACGGGCAACTATGCCCATCTCGCCATCGCCAATCCGAAGACGGCCCCGTACGGCGCGGCCGCCATCGAGACGCTGAACAAGCTGGGCGTCTATGACCGCGTGCAGGGCAAGCTCGTGCAGGGCGAAAACATCGCCCAGACGCACCAGTTCGTCAGCACGGGCAACGCGCCGCTCGGCTTCGTCGCGCTGTCGCAGGTCTATCGCGACGGCAGATTCGCGTCCGGCTCCGGCTGGATCGTGCCCGACAACCTGCACGGTCCGATCCGCCAGGACGCCGTCATCCTCGCCAGGGGCGGCGCCAATCCGGCCGCGAAGGCTTTGGCAAGCTATCTGAAATCGAACAAGGCCAGAGCGATCATCCGCTCGTACGGCTACGCATTGTGACCCTGGACGCCGCCGACTTCGCGGCCGTCCGCCTGACGCTGGAACTGGCGACCGTCGTGACCCTGCTGCTGCTGGCGATCGGCACACCGGTCGCATGGTGGCTCGCGCGCACGCGCTCGCGCCTGCGCCACGCGGTCGGCGCCGTCGTCGCGTTGCCCCTCGTGCTGCCGCCCACCGTGATCGGCTTTTACCTGCTGCTGCTGCTGGGGCCGAACGGTCCGGTCGGCAAGCTGACGGAGGCGCTCGGCATCGGATTATTGCCGTTCTCGTTCGGCGGCCTCGTGCTGGCGTCCGTGTGCTATTCCCTGCCCTTCGTCGTGCAGCCGCTGCAGAATGCGTTCGAGGCGATCGGCACGCGGCCGCTGGAAGTGGCGGCGACCCTGCGCGCGAGTCCGTGGGACACGTTCTGGTCGGTGGCGGTGCCGCTGGCGCGTCCCGGTTTCCTGTCCGGCGCCGTGCTCGGGTTCGCACACACGGTAGGCGAATTCGGCGTCGTGCTCATGATCGGCGGGAATATCCCGGACAAGACGCGCGTCGTCTCCGTGCAGATCTACGACCACGTCGAGGCGCTCGAATATGCGCAGGCGCACTGGCTCGCGGGCGGCATGCTGGCATTCAGCTTCATCGTGCTGCTGGCGCTGTACACCCTGTATCCGCAAACGATGAAAGGACGGCGCTGATGACGGACGGATTGCGCGTGCGCCTGCGCGTGGACCGCGGCGCGTTTCGATTGGACGTCGACCTCGACCTGCCCCTGCGCGGCATCAGCGCCCTGTTCGGCCATTCCGGCTCGGGCAAGACGACGGTCTTGCGCGCCATCGCCGGCCTGGAACGCGCGTCCGGCGGTGTCGTCGCGCTCGGCGATGAGGTGTGGCAGGACGATGCGCGTGGCGTGTTCGTCCCCGTGCACCGGCGGGCGATCGGCTACGTGTTCCAGGAAGCGAGCCTGTTCCCGCACCTGTCCGTGCGCGCCAACCTGGAGTTCGGCCGCAAGCGCGTGCCGGTGCACGAGCGCCGCTTTGCGCTGGAACCCGTGACGGCCCTGCTGGGCATCGAAAACCTGCTCGAGCGCCGGCCGGACGGTCTGTCGGGCGGCGAGCGCCAGCGCGTGGCGATCGCGCGCGCCCTGCTCGCGTCGCCGCGGCTGCTGCTGATGGACGAACCGCTGGCCGCGCTCGACCTGCGCCGCAAGCTGGAGATCCTGCCCTATCTGGAACGGATGCACGGGGAACTGGCGATCCCGATCGTCTACGTGAGCCATGCGCCGGACGAGGTCGCGCGGCTGGCCGATCACCTCGTGCTGCTGGACGACGGCAAGGCGGTCGCCAGCGGGCCGCTGTCGGAAACGCTGGCGCGCGTGGACCTGCCGCCCAGCTTCGCCGACGATGCCGGCGTGGTGCTGGACACGATCCTGGCCGGCCACGAGGAAGACGCGTTATCCCGCCTGGAATTCGCGGGCGGCGCGCTGTTCGTGGGCCGGCGTCGCGAAGCCGTCGGCACGCGCCTGCGCTGCCGTATCCACGCGCGCGACGTCAGTTTGGCGCTGGACCGTCCGCAAGGCACGAGCATCGTCAACCGGCTGCCGGCCGTGGTGACGGCAGTGTCCGCCACCGACACGCCTGGCCACGTGCTCGTGCAATTGCGGATGGGAGAATCGCCGCTGCTGGCCCGTATCACCGAACGCTCGCGCCGCGAGCTGGGCATCGCACCCGGGCTGCGGCTGTGGGTGCAGATCAAGGGCGTGGCGTTGTTAAACTAAAATTGCCCAGAACCGGGGTCAGAGCCCGGTTTCGGGCAATTTCCATAATTCGGGCTCTGACCCTGACCCTTCCCCACATATTTTTCTTGTAGGTGGACGGGGTTGCTGTTAGCTTCCGGTGAAAAAAGCTGGTGCATGCATAGCTGTGTTAGCCCTCTCT
>NZ_LMEW01000032.1 GCF_001426525.1 Massilia sp. Root133 | reverse complement strand
GGTTGACGACGACGTACAGGCCGAGCCAGAACAGCGCCATCGTCGTGGCGACGGCCTTGCCGTAGCGCTGTTCGAGGAACTGGGGCATCGTGTAGATGCGGTTCTTCAGGTAGACCGGCATGAAGAACACGGCGACGATGACGAGCGTGGCGGCGGCCATCAGTTCGTACACGGCGATGGCCATGCCGATGCGAAAGCCCGAACCGCTCATGCCGATGAACTGCTCGGCGGAGATGTTGGACGCGATCAGCGAGGCGCCGATGGCCCACCACGTGAGCGAGCCTTCGGCCAGGAAGTAGTCGTGCGAGGCGGAGGTGTTGGCGCTCTTTTTGCGGCGGTAGACCCACAGGCCGTAGCCGGCGACGACGACGAAGTAGAACAGGAAGACAATGGTGTCGAGGCGGGAAATCAGATTCATAGGTTTGTCTCGGTTGTGATTCGCGCGTTTCAGCGCTCCAGGAAGGCGTCCATGATCGCGGTCGGCTTGCCGCCGCGGTCAAAGGCGCCCATCGGATAGCCCTTCCAGTCGTAAGCCTCGGGCTCCCAATAAAACACGCCGCGTGCCATGCCGCCATCGACGGCGCGCGCCTTGGCGATCAGGTCGGCGATGACCGCCTTGCCGTCCGGGTGGTCCCAGGGCACGCCGACCTCCGAAAGGATCACCGGCTTGCCATAGCGGTGCACCATGTCGTTGAGGTTGGCGAGGCAGGCGGCCGTGGCGCTTTGCCACGTGTGGTTCTTTGCGGTCGTCGGGTACGACGACACGCCGATCATGTCGAAGCGCGCGCCGTGCGCCTTCAGGCCGTCGAAGTTCCAGCGGAACGTGGCGTTGTCGTGGCAGTTGTCGACATGGACGATCACGATCGCGTCCGGGAACACCTGCTTGACGGCGCCGTAGCCGCTGTCGACGAAGCGCGCGTAGTTGTCCATGTGCTTCGTCGCGTCGCCTTCGGGCCACAGCAGGCCGGTGCGGGTCTCGTTGCCGACCTGGACCCAGGTGGGCGTGACGCCCGCGTCGCGCAGGGCGGTCAGCACGGACCGCGTGTGCGCCGCGACGGCGTCGGCCAGTTGCGGCACGGTGTAGCCGGCCCAGGCCTTCGGTTTCGTCTGCTGCTGCGGGTCGGCCCAGGAATCGCTGTAATGGAAATCGATCATGACGCGCAGGCCGGCGGCCGTGGCGCGCTTCGCTTTCGCGACGACGTCCGCCGTGCCGTTCCAGCCGTCCTGCGGGTTCACCCACGCGCGCACGCGGATGGCATCCATGCCCTGTTCCTTCAGGATGGCGTACAGGTCGCCGGTCTTGCCGTCGCGGTTGCGGAACACCCGGCCGGCCGCTTCCATTTCGCTGACCCAGCCGACGTCGGCGCCCTTGGCGAAGTGCGTGTCGGCCGCGTGCGCGCAGGGAGCGCCGAGCACAAGACAGGTCGCAAGGGCGGAAAAGGCGTGCTTCATCGGTCTCCGTAGTCGTTATCGTTATTGTCATGCTGGCAGCAAACCGGGATTCTAGGCAGGAAAAGCCATGCGCACCCTATCCATTTTTCGCGTCACCTATGAAATATTCGTATGGCGGCAATGTTTCTGTTGAAACATCCGGTATTTATTTGACAAGGGGAAAGGAACGCAGGTCATCCAGGCTCCCGCACTATACTGGTCCCGTACCCGTCGATCCGGGCGGGGTTCCGGCTGACGCCGGTCGGCGTCGCCTTATTGGAATCAGGAGGTCGAGATGAGCAAAGCAACATGTATCCTGCGCGGCGTCGCGCTGGCGTGCGCGCTGTGCGCGGCCGGTTCGCCCGCGATGGCGGCAAAAGATCCGGCGCGGTGGACGCAGGGCGACAAGACCAAAGCCCAGCGCATGGCCACGCTGAAGAAGGAAATCAACGCGGCGTACGCCGAGCAGCAGACGGCGTGCAAGAAGAAATCGTCCGCCCACCGTACGTCCTGCCTGAAGGAAGCGCGCCAGATCTATCAACGCGACATGACGAACGCGCCGCGGCTGCTGGCCCAGGCCCCGCGCGGCGAGGTGACGGAGCGCGTCGTCTCGACGACGACGGCCCCGGCGACGCCTGACCAGTCGTCCGGCAGCACTGCTTACGGCAGCTCCAGCATGGGCGCGACCGGCTCCGGTACGGGCACCGTCGACGGCAAGGACGACGCGATGCCGCCGAGCGCCGGCCAGGCGGGCGGCCTGCCGCCGCCGCGCGTGGACCCGTCGGACAACCGCGCGTCCGACCAGCCGCCGCAAGGCAGCACGGTGCCGGTCCAGCAGCAGCAACAGTAAGGGCTGTCGCGCGCCGTGGGGCGCCGAATGGTAAACTGCTGCCTTTTGCCGCAGAGGACCACGATGGCGCTTCGCGACCGCGCGCTGGAATTACTGATCGAGATGGATGCCGCCGCCAAGACGGCGGGCGTGGCCGCGCTGGCCGACGCTTGCCGCGCCGGGGCGGTGCCGCTCGACAGCGGCGCCGTGCTGAAGGCGGGCGACGCGGCCATTCCGGGCCGTCCCGCGCGGCCGGAACTCGTGCCGCCGCGCCTCGTCGGCCGCCGCTCGATGGCGACGGATGAAGGCCGCGCAATGCTCGTCCACGCGCTGGCCCACATCGAGTTCAATGCCGTCAACCTCGCGCTGGACGCGATCTGGCGCTTCCCGGGCATGCCGGACGCCTACTACACGGACTGGCTGCGCGTCGCGGCCGAGGAAGCCCATCATTTCACGCTGCTGGCGGCGCATCTGCGCACGCTCGGCTGGGCCTATGGCGATTTTCCCGGCCACGACAGCCTGTGGGAGATGGTCGCCAAGACGAGCGGCGACGTCCTCGCGCGCATGGCCCTCGTGCCGCGCACGATGGAAGCGCGCGGCCTGGATGCGATCCCGCCGCTGCGCGCGAAGCTGGCGCAGGCCGGCGACGACGCGGCCGCGCGCATCCTCGACGTGCTGCTGCGCGACGAGGTGGGTCACGTGGAAATCGGCAACCGCTGGTATTTTTATCTCTGCGCCCAGCGCGGCCTGGAACCGGTCGCCACCTACGATGCGCTGACGGTGCAGTACAAGGCGCCCGTGCTGAAGGGCCCCTTCAACGTGGAAGCGCGCCGCCAGGCCGGTTTCACCGAGGCGGAGCTGGCCCGACTCGCGCATGCCTGATGCCATGGACACGCAGGGTTTCCTGCTGACGCGCCACTGGCGCGATACGGACGCCGGGGTCGAGGTCGAGTTCTGGCTCGCGACGCCGGATGGGCCACGGCGCGTGCGTCTCGCGCCGCAGCCGGCCGTCGCGTTCATCCCCGCGGAGCAGGGCGACACGGCGCGGCTGCTGCTCGCACGTGAACGGGGCGCGGAACTGCGCGAGCTGTCGCTGTGCGACTTCCGCCACCGTCCCGTGCTGGGCCTGTACTGCACGCAGTACCGCCACCTGCTGCGCCTGGAAAAGCGCCTGCGCGAGCACGGCATCGACGTCTACGAAGCCGATATCCGTCCGCCCGAGCGCTACCTGATGGAGCGCTTCATCATGGCGCCCGTCACGTTCACGGGCACGCCCGATCCGCACGATGCGCGGCTCCTCGTGGATGCGCGCCTGACGCCGGCGCAGGACTATCGCCCGCTGCTGTCGACCGTCTCGCTCGACATCGAGACGACGATGCAGGGCGAGCTGCGCTCGATCGCGCTGGAGGGCTGCGGCCAGCGCCAGGTCTGGATGCTCGGCCCGGCCAACGGCGATGCGTCGGGGCTCGATTTCGACTACGAGGTCGTCGCCACGCGGCGCGACCTGCTCGACCGGCTGGAGGACTGGATCCAACGCTACGACCCGGACGCGATCATCGGCTGGAACCTCGTCCAGTTCGACCTGCGCGTGCTGCAGCAGCATGCGCAGCAGATGCAACGCCCGCTGCGCCTCGGCCGCGACGGCAGCGCGATCGAGTGGCGCGAACACGGCGGCCGGCAGGAGCATTACTTCGCCGGCGTCGCCGGGCGCCTCGTCATCGACGGCATCGAGGCGCTGCGCGGGGCCACGTGGAGCTTTCCGTCGTTCTCGCTGGAGCACGTGGCGCAAAGCCTGCTGGGCGAGGGCAAGGCGATCGACAATCCGTACGACCGCATGGCGGAGATCGACCGCATGTTCGCCGAGGACAAGCCGGCGCTCGCGACGTACAACCTGCAGGACTGCGTGCTCGTCACGCGCATCTTCGCGAAATCGGAGCTGATGACCTTCCTGCTGGAGCGCGCCAGCGTGACGGGTCTCTCGGCCGATCGCAGCGGCGGTTCCGTCGCCGCGTTCGAGCATGCGTACATCCCGCTGATGCACCGGCTGGGCCGCGTGGCGCCGAACATCGGCGACGTGCCTGGTGCGGACAGTCCCGGCGGGTTCGTGATGGATTCGCGCTCCGGGCTGTACGACTCGGTGCTCGTGCTCGACTATAAAAGCCTGTACCCGTCGATCATCCGCACGTTCCTGATCGATCCGGTGGGGCTCGTCGCGGGCCTCGAGGAGCCGGAGGCGGACACGGTGCCGGGTTTCCGCGGCGCGCGCTTCTCGCGCACGCAGCACTGCCTGCCCGGCATCGTCACGCGCGTGTGGCAGGGCCGCGATGCGGCTAAGCGCGAACGCAACGCGCCGCTGTCGCAGGCTTTAAAAATCATCATGAACTCGATGTACGGGGTGCTCGGCACGACGGCGTGCCGTTTCTTCGACTCGCGCCTGGCGTCGTCGATCACGATGCGCGGCCACGAGATCATGCACCGCACGCGCGAACTGATCGAGGCGCAGGGCTACCAGGTGATCTACGGCGACACGGATTCCACGTTCGTGTGGCTCGGGCGCGCGCATGCGGACGACGCCGCGGCACGCATCGGCCGCGCGCTCGTCGACCATGTGAACGCATGGTGGCGCGACCACCTGCGCAACGAACTGCGCCTGGACAGCGCGCTCGAACTCGAATACGAAACCCATTTCCGCCGGTTCCTGATGCCCACCGTGCGCGGCTCGGAAGAGGGCAGCAAGAAGCGCTACGCGGGCCTCGTGCGCCGCAAGGACGGCAACGACGACCTCGTGTTCAAGGGCCTGGAGACGGTGCGCACGGACTGGACCCCGCTCGCGCAGGCCTTCCAGCAGGAGTTGTACGGGCGCGTGTTCCGCGGCGAGCCGTACGAGGACTACGTGCGTGACTACGTGGCGCGCACCCTCCGGGGCGATCTGGACGAGCAGCTCGTGTACCGCAAGCGGCTGCGCCGCCCGCTGGTGGAGTACGAACGCAACGTGCCGCCGCACGTGCGCGCGGCGCGCGCGGCCGACGAATTCCACGTGCGCCAGGGCCGGCCCGCGCAATACCGCAACGGCGGCTGGATCCGCTACGTGATGACGACGGCGGGACCGGAACCGCTGGAGACGCTGGACACGAGCCGCACGCCCATCGACTACGAACACTACCTGACGAAGCAGCTGGAGCCCATCGCGGACGGCATCCTGCCGTTTATGAACGACAGTTTCACGAGGCTCACCAGTCCGCAGGGCGCGCTGTTCTGATCAACCGCCGGCGCGTTTCGGCCGGTGGCCGAGCTTCGTGAGTTCTTCCATGAGGCGGTCGCAGTGGTCGCCCTGGACCTCGATCACGCCATCCTTCACGGTCCCGCCGGAACCGCACGCGGTGCGCAACGCCTTTCCCAGCGCGGCGAGGGCGGCGGCATCGAGCGCCAGGCCCTTGACGAGCGTGACCGCCTTGCCGCCCCGGCCCTTCGTCTGGCGCGCGACGCGCACGTTGCCGTCGCCGACCGGTGCCGTGCCGGTCTTGCAGGTGCACGCGGTCACCGGTTGCCGGCAGGCGGGGCACATGCGGCCGCTCTCGGTCGAATAGACGAGGCCTCCGTTCGAATGCTTCATGGTGTGTCGTGAGTGATGGCTATTCCCATGAGTTTACCAGCCCATCGCGGCCGGCGTCTCCCATCGCGGCCGTGCACTTCTGTAAATACGATGTTACTATCCGGCCCGGGGTTCAATGAAAACAACAGGGGGTGGTCATGCATCATGCCGGCACGTTCGATGCTGTCTTTCTCGCGATGTTCTGTGTCTGTTTCGCCATCCGCGCGCCGCTCGACATCAGGAACAGGAAGGTCAAGGCCGTCGAATCGCGCGAAGGGATGTTCGAGAAGTTCTGCCTCATGCTGGTGTTCACGGGGTCGACGACGCTGCCGTTCCTTTACCTGTTCACGTCATGGTTCGATTTCGCCGACTACGCGGTACGGCCTGCCGTCGGCGGGCCCGGCGCCGCGCTTGGGGTGCTGGGCGTGTTCCTGTTCTGGAAATCGCACCGCGACCTGGGCCGGCAGTTCTCGCCGACGCTCGAGGTCAAGGAAGCGCACCACCTGGTCTCCGAAGGCATCTACAGCCGCATACGGCATCCGATGTACACGGCCGTGTTCCTCATCGCCACCGCGCAGCTGCTGTTGATCGGGAACGCCGTCGTGGGACCGGCGTTCCTGCTGGCATTCAGCATCCTGTATGCCTCGCGCATCGAGCACGAGGAAGACATGATGCTCGAGCATTTCGGACAAGCCTATGCCGACTACAAGGCGCGTACGAAGCGCCTGCTGCCGTCCATCAGGCAATAGGGTCAGGGCCCCGGATTCGGGTTGTCCGGCAACGACGGGATCGCGCGCAGGTATTCGTAGATCGCGTACAGGTCCCGCGTCGTCATCTTGCCGACGGCCGGCCACGGCATCACCTGCAGGATCTCGCCGGCCGGGTCGTGCGGATTGTGGCCCGTGCGCAGCGTCCGCACGAATTCCTCGCGCGTGAGGCCGGCCGGGCGGCCCGCGTTGTCCGGCGTGAGGTTCGGCGCCGTGAAGGGGCCGAACTGGCGCCCGCCCGACATGTATTGCTCGGCATTCACGCGCTCGGGCTGGCCCTGGAACGGATCGCCGCCGGGCGAATACGTCGGATGCGTGTGGCAGTCGATGCAGCCCGACGTGTTGACGATGTAACTGCCCTGCCACACGAGGTTCCTCTGCTTGCCCTTCAGGTTCAGGATGACGCCGGGCGGAACGATTTCGCGGCCGCGCATGGCGCGGCTGTTGGTGTCGCTCAGTGCGGTGGCGGCGTCCATGTCGTTGTCCGGGCCGGGTCCGGCGGCGTAGGGGGCCGCGCTGGCGGCGGCGAGGGCGAAGGCAAGGCAGGTGCGGCGGGCTGCGTTCATGCTGTGTCTCCCAAGGTCGGTGGCTGAAGACGAATCAAGTCAGTATAGGCGTCAATACGGAACCCGCCAGCCCGGCCTTCCTGTCGATTCTGATAGGGACGGGGTGAGAATGCGCGCACTTTGGCGGCGGCGGCCATGGCACCATCACGGTTCGACATCGGGAGACGTGCATGACGACATCATCCAGGCCATGGATCCAGCTTGCGGCCGCCATCGCGGCCGTCGGGGCCTTCATCCACCTGGCGGCCATTCCGGCCGGTCCGGCCTGGTACGCATACTTCGGCGCGCCGCCCGGCGTGGTCGACTCCGCGCGCGCCGGCACGTGGCCTGCGCCCGCGGGGGCGTTCGTCATCGCGCTGCTGATGGCGACGTGCGCCTGGTATGCCTGCGCGGCGCTGGGCGCGGTGCGCCGCCCGCCGCTGCTGCGTACGGGCCTGGCCGTGATGGCCGCGATCTGCCTCGTGCGCGCGCTGCTCCTGCCGCCGCTGGCCATGACGCATCCGGAACTGCGCAACACGTTCGAGGTCGTCGCCGCTCTCCTGTGGGGCCTGGCGGGCATCGGTTTCGCGCTCGGCGTGAAAGCCACGGCGCGGCGCGGGCTATACTGACGCGACCATGCACCTGTACCGCGAATTTCCGCCGCATCCCGCGCTGGCAGGCAATGTGGCCTGCCTGTGGACGAGCCACGCCGTCCCGGACGGTGCGCCCGTCCGCACGCGCGTGTTGCCCGACAATTGCGTCGACATCCTGTGGCAAGATGCCTCGCCGCTCGGCAAGGTGGCGGGCATGATGTCGCGTCCGCACCATGTCGAGATGCGTGCTCCGGTGCTGACGGTGGCAGTGCGCTTCCTGCCCGGCGCCGTGCGTGCCTTCGTCGACGTCCCGCTGTCCGAATTGCAGGACGGGCATCCGGCCCTGGCCGACCTGTGGCCGCGCGCAGAGGCGGAAGCGCTGGCGGCCGGATTGTGGGAGCGCGAGCGCACGACGGCACAGCGGCTTGCCGTCATCGAACAGGCCTTGCTTGCGCGCCTGCGCACGCGCGGGCCGGCACGGGCGGACGCACTCGCGCGGGCTGCCGTCCTGCGGCTCGAGGCGAGCGGCGGGGCCGTGCGTATCGACACGCTGGCGGATGGCCTGGGCGTCACGCGTCAGCACCTCGCCACGCTGTTCCGCGAGCGCGTGGGCCTGAATGCGAAGACCTTCGCGATGGTGTGCCGCTTCCGCCGCGCGCACGCGGCGCTGCGCGGCCGGGACGCCGGCGTCGACTGGGCGCGCCTCGCGGGCGATTGCGGCTACTACGACCAGTCGCATCTCATCCACGCATTCCGCCAGTTCGCGGACGCCACCCCGGAATCCTTCCTGCAAACCGCGCCATGATCGTCATCGCCGCCCCATCGAATCTCGGACTCCGCCCCCTGCGCCCCGGCCATGAACCCGGCACATGGCGCGCACCCGCCGCGTTGTTCGAGGCCGGCCTGCTGGACGCCGTGGGTGCCGGCGTTCCCGTCGTCATGCCGCGGCCGCCCTGGAAGCCCGGGCCCGATCCCGGCACGCGGCTGCGCAACGGCCTCGCGATGCGCGACTTCAACCTGGCGCTGGCCGACCACGTGGCGGCGGCCGGTGCGCGCGGCGAATTCGCGTTCGTCGTCGGCGGCGACTGCTCGATCCTGCTGGGGGCGCTGGCGGGCGCGCGGCGCCGCGGGCCGCTGGCGCTCGTCCACGTGGATGGCCACAGCGATTTCCGCCACCCGGGCAACTACGACCCGGACAGCATGCCGGGTGCCGTCGCGGGCATGGACCTCGCGCTCGCCACGGGCCGCGGCGAGGCGCTGATGACCGACTGGCCCGGCGTGGAGACGCCTCTGGTGCAGGATCGCGACGTCGTCCAGATCGGCGAGCGGGACGGGCGGCGTCCCGACTTTGCCTGGGCGGACGTGAACGACACCGACTTCGAACACATCGACGTGTTCACGGCGAACGAGATCGGGCCGCGCGCGGTGCTGGAACGCGCGCGGCAACGGCTGGACAAGCGCTTCTGGATCCACCTGGACGTCGACGTCCTCGACGAAGCCGTGATGCCCGCGGTCGACAGCCCGGGCGCGCCGGGCATCGCGCCGGACGATCTCGTGGCGATCCTGTCCGGCCTCGTGTGCGACCCACGCTGCATCGGCATGACCGTCACCGTGTTCGATCCCGACCTCGATCCGGACGGGCGCCATGCCCGCACGCTCGTCGGCCTGCTGGGCAGGCTGCCGTTCGAGCGCTGACCCGACGCCGGAGTTGGCGCGCCTAACAAAACCGCCTAGTTGTTCTACAGGCAACAGCCGGGTACACTGAGCCGTGCTGACCATCCGCTGTCGACCAGGAGCGGACCCAAAGGGATGGGGCAAAGTGTGGAGCCAACGGCGCAATTTGCGTCGGCTTTACCGGACAAGGCACGCATAACTGAACCGCGACACGTGCGCTGGTTGATGAAAAGCTGTCGAGAGCGCATTCAGGTCAAGGTAGGAATTCCAAACCGTAGATTTATCCCGATCATGCGCGATGCAGAGGCATGGGTGATGCAGAATCAACTAATTAAGCGAGCCATTTATGACCAGGACAATCGAAATCCTCAAACGGTTTTTAGGATATTTTGTTTTCTCTTCTGTGAGCATTGGCCTGACCGGATGTGCTATGTATTCTGGCACACCTTTTGCGTCTCCAGTTTCATCCACGACAATCGGCCTCTATACGAAATTAGCCGAGAAAAATGAACCGAGCCTTAGTGGCGATATTGATGCATTTAAAAAGGATGGACATTTCCACACCGTTGCTTATATTGCCGCAATAGCGGGCCTGGAGAACAGGGCCATTGAGCTTGCTTGCTATTCACAGGCTCCGGACGAGATCAAGCGTTATAATGCGGTTCCCGTAGCGGTGTGGGGGGTAATATCGTGGGACTATCGTAGACGAATTATGGACACTCTGCACTCGTTGCATGGAGGGGATTACGCCGCAGTGGCGCGTCGTCGCTCAATTCTTCATCAACTTGTCAAGGTATCCTCTGCTAGTCGAACGCGCGATTGGGAGACCGGATTTTTGATACACGCACTCGGCGATAGTTTTGCTCATGTGCATGGCGACTTGGAAAAGCCTGAAGCATTCGGAAGTCTAGTGGGGCACGGTTTCGAATTCTTTAATGATCCCGACGAAATTTTCGGCGGAGCCGAACCGAACAAGAACTATCATAAGTACGTGGCGTATACTTCATCTCTGTTCGAAGCCTTATCGACGTCGAGTAATGCTATCGGCCGGACGGCGCTGGCGTCTTTTCAAAATGATATAGCGCAGAAAGCTCAATCGGCTCGAGAGCCGCTCGACGTTATATCCACTTTACACGCATACGGAGGCACCTTCAAGGAGCAAGATTGCGAACGGTTATATAACGAAATAGACGATACCAAAGTGCGCGCGTTTTTGGTAGATTTAGAAAGGAAACTGGCTACTGGATGAATTTCGTCATCGAGCTTCAGCAACATCTATACGGTGCCAAATGATGCAAGCGGGGAACATCTGCAACGGGTCGGTTGCTGCCGGTCGTGACTATCCGCGAGTCCTCCAGCTCGGCAACTTGCTATGCTGAGCCGAACGGCCGGGTTCGGCCAGAAGCAGACATAAGCGGCCTTCAGAACAACCCGACCTCGGACTCATTGGAGTATCTGTATGACTCAAGCCTTACCTTTCCTCTGCGCGGCTGGGAACGTGGAAGTCCCGGCCTACCTCGTCCTCAGCCAGAAGGCTTACATCGTTACCGCACCCGGAAATGAGGGCTGGTACGCCGAGAAAGACGGCTTGCGTTTTCAGGCCGAAAGCTTGGTAGAACTACTTGGACTTGTCAGCATGTATGAGGCGCGTTGTCCTAACTGGGCAGCTTTGGACGAGGAGGTTGACGAGTTCTTGGCGAAATACGGTCACTAAGCTTTGGGTCGATAGCGGACTTAAACGGCCGTAGTTCGGCAGCGAAGATCGCGGCCGTGTTCCCAGACGGACTGATGCCATGGCCCGAGCACTTCTCCTGAAGACCTTTGTTCGCTCGCAGCAGGTCATCTCCCGACTCACAGCAGATCGCCGAAGGGCGAACGGCCACGTATCAACGATCGCACGACCCTAACGGGGATCCTGTTCGTGCTCGAGACCGGGATAGCGCGGGAATATTCGGGAAGTGTTCCACGGCTTCGCCGGCATCCTGGGGAAGCTCCACGAGGAAAGCTACACCCACGTGCAGGACGTCCGCGCCGCTTCCCACGGCTACCGCGGGCATACCCAGGAATACGGGTATCACCGCGGATAACGCCTGCCAGGTCACCCCGATTCGACGAACGCCTTGAGCCGCGCCAGGGCGACGTCCCACTCACGCCCGATGACTTCCAGCGTGCGCCGGGCGGCGTCCAGCTGCGCGGTGTCCAGCGTCCACCTGCGCTCGCGTCCGACCTTGACGTCGTGGACGATGCCGGCCTGGGCGAGGACCTGCATATGCTTGGTCACACCCTGCCGGCTGATGTGCGTGTTGGCGGTCAGCTGCGCGATCGAGAGGGCCCCGCCAGCGCAGAGCGCCGCAACCAACGTCAAGCGAGTGGCGTCTCCCAGCGCCGCGAACACGTTCGCCAGCGCCGGACCGGCATCGACCAGGTCGCGGAGTGCGGCGTCAGGCCGCGACATGGCGGACGATGTTCGTCAGCTGCGCATCCCAGCCGGCGCCGTTCATGCGGAATGCCTCGAGCCGCCGGTGCGGCGGGACGTTGTCGAATCCCGATTCGACGATCGTCAGCAAAGTACGGTTGGTTCCGGCGTCGGCGAGCGTGAACGTCACGAGTGTCGGCTGTTCTTCGCTGTAGTCGACGGCGGGATCGACGGCGTAGGGATGCCAGCGGAAGGACAGCAGTTCGAGCGGCTGCATGCGGTCGATGACCACGTCGAAATGGAGATGTTCGTAGCCCGGGTAGGTGATGTTCCCGCGTGCACGCTGGCCCGGTGCGAACGTCCGGCCCTTCAGGTCGGCGCCGAACCACCGGCCGAAGGCGTCGGCGTCGGCCAGCGCGTTCCACACTGTCGCGCGCGGCGCGTCGATGACGATGCTGCGTTCGATCCGGTCGGTATCCGATGCGTGCTCCATGATGGCTCTCCTTGTTGCGCTTAAGATGCAACCAAACGGTTGCGCATTGAGCAGTGTAGGACAGCAAGCGCGAATATGCAACTCACGGAAGATGAAGCGCGGCGTACCAGTCCGCGTACGGCGTGTTCTCGACGAGCCGGCGGTTGTAGTCGGGCGCGCCGTCCGTCCACCACGCGGGGCCGCGCTCGCCGAGGGCGTGCTTCGCCGCGTCGACGTCATCGCGCGCCCGCCGCTCCGCCTGCGCGTCTCCCGCCTTCTTCGCGGCGCCGACGGCGCGCCGCGCGCGCATCAGGCGGTCGACGAGCGCCTGCCGCGTGGCCGGATCGAGGTCCGGATTGCTCATGCGCCAGAGGCGGCCCGCGACGACGAAATAGCGGCCGTCGGGCGTGACGGGGTGTTGGGTGGGCATCGCAATATCTCGTAACACTTGTGAGGAGCGGTCTTAACGCCATTTTACAGACGAGCGCCTTATCCTTTTCGCACCATCCCGGACACGAAAGGACACCTCTATGCGCGACCATTCCCCGGTCGGCCGCCTGGCCGACGAACTGGCAACCGCCGACGTCAGGTTCACGATCACCGACGGCCAGGTCACCGGCCTTGAACATGTGATCGGCAGCCGGACCATCGCGGCCAGCCTGCCCGCCGACGCGACGTTCGCCGTCGGCACGGGCACGGTCACGGAGACGCTGACCCGCGGCACGGCCACGGCGATGCTGACCTGGACCGTGGATGCGAGCGACGCCGGCCTGTATCACCTGACGCAGGAAGTGCGCAGCTTCGACACGACCGCCGCCAACACGCCGACCTACGGTTTCACGGTGGCCAATGGGGCCGTGACGGGCATGACCCAGACGTTCGGCACGTCGGGATGGACCCACGACGTGGCCGTCGGCGACCTGGCGGCGAGCGTGTTCACGGTCGACGGCAGCGCCGTCACGGAAACGGCGATCCGGGGCAATACGCTGGAGACGCTGACGTACACGACGACGGACGGCACGACGTACAAGCTCGCGGCGGAAACGCTGACCGTGGTGCCGGTGGGGACGGCGGCGACGGCGCTGGACGTCGAGCCGTACGAACGCATGCGCTTCACGTTCGACGGCGCCACGGTGACGGCGGCCCAGGCAGTCAAGCCGGACGGCACGGCGGTCGATGTCCACCTGGGCTCCACCGTCACGTACGCGCAGGCGGCCGCGGGCTATGTCGTGGAGACGATCACCCGCGGCAATCACGCCTACTACGAGGTCTTCCACGACGGGAATGGCGACGGCGTCTACACGGCTGTCGCACACGGGCAGGGCACGACGGTCGATCTCGTCGGGCTGCAGGCGCAGATCACGCCGCAGATCGACGCCTTGCTCTGATCCGCTTTCCATTTTTCCAATCCACGGCCGCGCGAATCGGGCATCATGGCGCCTTTACGACAGGAGACACCATGATCAAAGGATTGCGCACCGTGACCTATCCCGCGGCCGACCTCGGCCGCGCCAAAGCCTGGTTCGCCGACGTGTTCGGCGTCCAGCCCTATTTCGACCGGCCGTTCTACGTTGGTTTTGCCGTCGGCGGGTTCGAGTTGGGACTCGTTCCGGACGGCACGCCGGGCACGACGGGGTCGACGACGTTCTGGGGCGTGGACGACATCGCGGCCGAGGTCGAGCGCATCGTCGGCCTCGGCGCCACCGTCCACGCGGCGATCCAGGAGGTGGGCGAGGGCATCAAGGTGGCGGAACTGCAGGACCCGTTCGGCAACATCCTCGGGCTCATCGAGAACCCGCTGTTCGACCCCGCCGCCGTGCGCTGATTACATGCCGGCCGGCGGCTCGACCGGGATCGGGTTGCGCAGCGACAGGTTGATCGCGTTCCAGCCCCGGATGACGGCGATCGTATAGCCCAGTTCCGCGATCTCGCCCTCGCTGAAATGCTCGCGCAAGGCGGGCCAGGCGGCGTCCGTGTCGTCGCGGTGGGGCAGGGCATTGACGGCGTCGGCCCAGGCCAGCGCGGCCCGTTCGCGCTCGCTGAAGAACGGCGATTCGCGCCAGGCGGCCACGCTGTTCAGGTGGCGCGGGTCGGCGCCCTGCTTGATCAGGTCGCGCCAGTGCATGTCGACGCACACGCCGCAGCCGTTCTGTTGCGAGACGCGCAGGTTGACGAGTTCCACGAGGCGCGGGCCCAGCGCGCCCTGCTTGACGGTCTGGGACAGGTTGACCATGGCCTTCAGCGCGGACGGGGCCAGGGTGAACAGGTTGATGCGGGCAGCGTGCGACATGATGGTTCCTTTCGTTGGCGGGGCTGCGGAATGCAGCCTTCTAACCATTAGACGGAACGGCTCCCGGCTTTGTGACAGGTCCCGCGAATTATTTCAAACCGTATCGCGCGCGCGAGCTGCGGGCTCGTTCGTGCGGGGCGAACGGGCTGCTCGCGCGGTCCAGCAGGTCGCGTGCCCTGGCCAGCCGTTCCCGCTCATCCGCGTCGAGCACACGGCCGTCATCGGTCAGCATGCGGATGACGTGGATCGCCAGCTCCTTCGCCGCGATGTCCTCGGGCAGGCCGGAGCGCGTGCACAAGCCGTAGGTGCCGGCGATGAAATGCTGCCATTCGCTGCGCAGGTGCGCGTCCGTCGCGTCCATGTCGAACAGGGGCAGGGCGGCCAGCGCCGCCCGGTAGCGCGCCGCGAACAGCGTGTACGGATCCTGGGATCCATCCAGCAGCATGCGCAGCCACTCGACATAGCCTTTCGCAAACCAGTCTTGCGTGTGCGTTTCCGTGTGGTCGCCGAAGTACGACGCGCAATCGATCCTGACGTGCAGCCGGTACGACGGTGCCGGCATCGCGCCGGCGGCCGTGACGGCGTCGAGATGCGCACCGTCCGTGGCGCAGGCCGCGAGCAACTGCCCGCGGGTGAGGAAATGGGTGTGCAGGTAGTCGATGAGTTCCATACACCCATGCTAGCGGGAGCCAGTCCGCGACGATTCGGCCGCGGCCGAAGCATCCGCCAGCATGGGCAAGCCTCGGGTCAGTGCGCCGTGACGAAACCCGATTCGGCGCCCCAGCGGATCGCGGCCCGGTTCAGCACGATGGCTTCCGCGTCCGCCAGCCAGCCGTCGGCATCGGCGAGGCGCCACATGGCGCCCAGCAGGTTGCGGCGCAGTTCGGGCGCGTCGACGTCGTCGAGGAAGGCGTCGATCGTCGCCGTGTCGACGTGCACGTTGCCGTGGTGCGCCGTCGCGAGCAGGTCGTTGCACAACTCGTGCAGGACGGCGTCGAACTCGTCGTCGTCCAGCGCGATGTGCTCCAGGATCCGCGAACGGTAGACTGCCTTCAGTTCGCTGAGGGCGACGTTGCCGTCGACGATCATCGTCAGGGCCAGCAGGCGGCCGGCGGCGCGGGGACTGTTCTTGGGGTATGAGCGCATGTCAGGTTCTCCAGTAAAAGACGTTAGTTGGCGTCGTGCTTGCGCGCGACGTACAGGCTGGCGATACAGCTGCCGGCAATGAGCACGGCGACGACGGTCAGCGACGCCTGCACCGGCATGTGATACCAGGGCATGATCAGCATCTTTGTGCCGATGAAGGTCAGGACCATCGCCAGGCCGTACTTCAGCAGGTGGAAACGGTCGGCCATGTCGACCAGCAGGAAGTACAGGGCACGCAAGCCCAGGATCGCGAACAGGTTCGACGTGAAGACGATGAACGGGTCCGTCGTGATGGCGAAGATCGCCGGGATCGAGTCCACCGCGAAGATCAGGTCCGTCGCTTCGATCAGCAGCAGCACGAGGAACAGCGGCGTCACGTAGCGGATCCCGTTTGCGGCCACGAAGAATTTCTCGCCATGGTCGCCTTCCGCCACGCGCAGGTGCTTGCGGGCGAAGCGCATCACGGGACTCTGCTTGACGTCCGGTTCCTTGTCGGCCGCGACCAGCATGCGCATGCCCGTGAGCAGCAGGAAGGCGCCGAAGACGTACAGCACCCAGCTGAATTCGCTCACGACCCACGCGCCGGCGCCGATCATGACGGCGCGCATGACGATGGCGCCGAGGACGCCGTAGACGAGCACCCGGCGCTGGTATTGCTGGGGTACCTGGAAGGCGGTGAAGATCATCAGGAACACGAAGATGTTGTCGACCGAGAGCGCCTTTTCGATGAGGTAGCCGGACAGGAATTCGAGCGCCTTCTGGTCGGCCACGTCGGCGCCGACCGTCGTCTTCAGGTACCACCAGAGGCCGCCGTTGAACAGCAGCGCCATGCTGACCCACGCGATCGACCACAGCCCCGCTTCCTTCACGCCCACCTTATGTGCTTTGTTGCCGCCGAACACGAACAAGTCGAGCGCGAGCATCACCAGCACGAACCCGACGAAGCCGGCCCACATCGGGCCGCTCGCAATAGTCTCGATTCCGTTCATCATCGCCCTCCGGTCATCGTTGCGGTTGATTGAACGTTCACTATAGATGGCAGGTAAGGATCGGACTAATCGTGTTATCTTTCATCATTCATCGACTTTTTCGATGTATTCGAACGCCATGAGCTCACTCAACTACAAGCATTTGCGCTACTTCTGGATGGTGGCAAAGACCGGCAGCATCGCCACGGCCGCCGCGCAGCTCCACCTGACGCCGCACGCGATCTCGGGGCAGCTGTCCGAGTTCGCGGCCACGCTGGGGGTGCAGCTGTTCCGGCGCGCCGGGCGCAACCTCGAGTTGACCGAGGCCGGCCGGCGCATTGCCCGCTCGGCCGAACAGATTTTCACGGCCGGGGATGAATTGCTGGAACTCGTGCGGAACAGCCAGCTCGCGTCGCCGCAACCGTTTCGCGTGGGGTGTGCCGATTCGGTCTCGAAACTCATCGCGTGCAGGCTCGTGGAGCCGGCCCTGAAGCTGGAGGAACCGGTCAGGCTCGTGTGCCGCGAAGGCCGCCTCGACAACCTCCTCGCGGACCTGGCCGTCCATCGTCTCGACCTCGTCATCGCGGACCGGACGATCCCCGCGCACTTCAGCGTGCGTGCCTACAACCACTTGCTCGGGGAAAGTTCGATGACCGCGTTCGCCACCGCGGACCTGGCGGCCCGGCTGGGACCGGATTTTCCGGCGTGCCTCGAGAATGCCCCGGTGCTGTTCCCCGGCGAGGATGTCGCGATCCGGGGCCGTTTGCTGCACTGGCTGGAAAGCGGCGACATCCACGTCCGGGTCATCGGCGAGTTCGACGACAGCGCGATGATGCAGGCATTCGGCCAATCAGGGGCGGGGGTGTTCTTCGCGCCGACGGTCATCGCGGCGCAGGTGTGCGACCAGTACCAGGTCGTGGCGCTCGGCACGGTCGATGCGGTGGTCGAGCAGGTCTACGCGATCACGACCGAACGGCGCATGAGCCATCCGGCCACGGTCGCGATCGGCGCGCTCGCGCGCGACATGCTGTTCAGGGCTTGATGTGCGGCTGCGTGGCGCCCGGGTTCAGGATCTGGTTGGTGTCGATCTGGTCCTTGTTGATCACCTGGGGGTTACCGGTCTGGTGCCGGCGCGGCAGCATGCTGCCGGTGGGGGGCTCGCGGTCCTCGCGCGCGAGTTGCGGTCCGTCGCTGGTCGGCGCTTCGGCGCAGCCGGCCAGGACGCATGCCGCTGCCGCGGCGCTCAGGAGATGTTTCAGCATGCCTGGTAGTCCTTCGTTGATTGGTTTGGGTCTCGCCAATATAGTCGCGATACCGGATGAAATCTGTCATCGATTTGTCGCCGCGGCCTCCGCAAGAATCCAGTCCCGCACTGCCGCCAGTGCGCGGCTGTCCGCACCGGGCCGCGTCAGCAGCCAGTAGCCGTGATCGGTCGTCACGGGCGGCCGCGCCGTCGCCACCGCGAGCTTGCCTTCGGCGAGCAGGTTGCCGACCAGCGCCAGGCGGCCGAGTGCGACGCCCTGTCCGGCCAGCGCCGCCTGCACCACCTGGTCGTACTGGTTGAACAGCAGACGGCCGTTGCCGGATGTCCCCGTCTTGTGGCCGGCGCCGCGCAGCCAGTGCTTCCACTGGAGCCAGGGCCGCGAACTGTCGTCGTAATCGATCAGCACGTGCCGGCGCACCTGGGCCGGTTCCTCGATGGCCGACACGCCCAGCGACGGATGCGCGACCGGGATGAGGATCTCGCTGAACAGGCGGACCGCGTCGCCCGGCGCCGCCGTGTCGGGGCAGTAGCGGAGGGCGAGGTCCATGCCGTCGCGGTCCAGGTCCATCACGCGATTGGTGGCGGCGACGCGCACGTCGATGTCGGGCGACCCGCGCTGGAAGGCGCCCAGCCGGGGCAGCAGCCAGAGCGCGGTGACGCCGATGGTGGCCGTGATGGTGATGCACGGCCGCTCGGCGGGAGGACGCAGCATACCGATCACGGACCCCAGTTGTTCCAGCATCGGATCGGCATTCCGGAACAGGTGCCGGCCCTCGGGCGTAAACTCGATGCTGCGATACCCGCGCACGAACAGGCGGCAGCCGAGGGTCGCTTCCAGCGCCTGGATCTGGCGGCTGACGGCGGACTGCACGATGCACAAGTCCTGCGCGGCCAGCGTGATGCTCATGCGGCGGCCCACCGCGACGAAGGTGCGCAGCAGGTCCAGCGGCGGCAGGTCGATCAGTCGGCTCGGCATGGGCAGGTTCCTGACATGCCGGTTCGGCATGCGGCACGGTCATTTTAAACGTTTGAAGGGCAGGCCGCGACAGCATGTAATGAAGACTCTTCGCCACTTCATCCAAGGACCCGGCATGCATCCCGCCACCGTCGACGCGACACTCGAGTACCTGCAAAGCGCAGACCGCAAACCCGTCACCTGGATGCTCGCGCCGCCCGGCGGGCATGCATGGGACACCTGCGATTACGCAGCCATGCCCGTGACGATCCGCGACGGCCGCGCCGCCGCCGAGCCGCCCGCGCTCGACCGCGAGGGCTTCCAGCTGTGCAGCGCTCCGAGCGCGATGCCGTCGTTCGCCGGGCGCGACGCCATCGAGCGCGTGTACTACCGCGAGATGGAGGCGCTGGCGCGGGCCGTCACCGGCGCGCGCCGCGCCATCGTGTTCGATCATCTCGTACGCCGGCGCGATCCCGGCACCCTGACGCCGTTCGGCGCGCGCGACGGCCAGCGTCCCAGCACCGCCACGCGCGTCCACTGCGACTTCACGCCGGCGTCGGCGCAGCGCAGGCTGGCGCTCGAGATGGAAGCGCACGGCTTCCGGCCGGCCGCGCGCCATGCGATCCTCAACCTGTGGCGCACGACCAGGCTGCCGGTGCTGGACGCGCCGCTGGCGGTCTGCGATGCGCGCACCGTGGCGCGGTCGGATCTCGTGGCCGCGGACATCGTCTACCCGACCCGCACCGGCGAGATCTTCGAAGTGCTGCACAACCCGGCCCACGCGTGGTCGTATTTTCCTGCGATGCAGTTCGACGAGGTGCTGGTGTTCAAGCAGTACGATTCCCTGGACGGCATGCCATGCTTCACACCGCACGCCGCGTTCGCCCATCCGGACACGCCGCCCGGCACGCCGCCGCGCGAGAGCATCGAGATCCGCTGCCTTCTCATCTTCGACTGACAGGAGCCGTACATGGATACGATCGAATTCTGGTTCGACTTCGGCAGCAATTACAGCTACCTGAGCATGATGCGGATTCGTGGTCTCGCGGCCGCCGCGGGCGTGCGGGTGGTGCCCAGGCCATTCCTGCTCGGGCCGATCTTCAAGGCGCAGGGGTGGGAGACGTCGCCGTTCGTGCTGCAGGAGGCCAAGGGGCGCTATGTGTGGCGCGACATGGAGCGGCAGTGCGCAAAATACGGCTTGCGCTGGCGGCGGCCTTCCGTTTTCCCGCGCAACGGGCTGCTGGCCGCGCGGATCGCGTTGCAGGGGGAGGGGACGGCGTGGGAATTCGCATTCTGCGAGCAGGTCATGCTGGCCAATTTCGCGGATGACCGGGACATCGGCGACGAGGCGGTCATCGGCGCCATCCTGGCCGGCCTTGGCGTGGACGGCGGGGCGGTCATCGAGGCGGCGCGGTCGGAGGCGTGCAAGTCCGCACTCCGTGCGCGCTCGGCTGCCGCCCAGGCCCGCGGCATCTTCGGTGCGCCCACGTTCTTCGCGGGCGACGAGATGTTCTGGGGGAACGACCGGCTCGAGGACGCGCTACGTGAACAAGCCCTGCGCCACCGCCAGGACGAGCGCCAGGGCCGCGAGGGCAACCAGGACGCCGGTCCAGCCGGGGTGCCCGAAGTTGAGCGTCCAACCCATCATCGGCATGGCCTTGGGAACCAGCAGGCGCGTGTCGCGCTTGCTGGCATACAGGCCGAGCGGTCCGCGCCAGGTCCAGTTGGCCGGATTACGCCACTCGATCTCATTGATGTCGTCCTGCTTCATCTCCGCCGCCCCGGTCGGACAATTTCATTGGCACGATTGGCGGAAAACATACATCTCCGCGATTTTTCGCATTAGATCCATAGCATACAATCTCCCGCGACTGCCTGCATCATTCAACGTGCCAACAATAGGAACACCATGAAATTTGGGAAGTGCATTCTCGGGGCGATACTCGCCGCCGTGCTGGCGACCAGCGCCGCCGAGCCCGTACAGGCGCCTGCAAAGTCGACGTTCGACTGGACGTCGAGCGCACCGCTGGTATCGCCTCAACCGGCTTCAGGCCAGACGATTTATGGTGTCAAAGACCCGTCGATCGTGTACGTGGACGGCAAATATCATGTGTTCATGACGACCGCCGGCTCCAAGGGCTGGGGGCTCGCTTACACGAGCTTCGGCAAATGGACGGACGCCGCGTCGGCGAAGATCGTCCCGCTCGACAAATCCCCGATGGGTCCGGGCTATCGCGCCGCGCCGCAGGTGTTTTATTTCGCGCCGCAGAAAAAATGGTATCTGGTCTACCAGGGCGGCGATCCGCTGTATTCGACGTCGGACGATATCGGCGATCCGATGTCGTGGAGCGCTCCGAAACCGTTCTTTTCCGTTGCTCCGGATATCATCAAGCCACCGCAAGGGCAGGGCTGGCTGGACTTCTGGGTGATCTGCGACGACAAGAAATGCTATCTGTTCAATACCGATGACCATGGGCGCTTGCTGCGCTCGGAAACGGGGGTGAGCGAGTTCCCGAACGGCTTCCGCAATACCGTCGCGGTGATCAGCGAAAAGACCGAAGATGTATTCGAGGCCAGCAACACCTACCGGATCGCGAATTCGGATACGTACATCACGCTGGTGGAGGCAATCTCGCCGAAAGGGCGCTACTTCCGCATCTGGAAGAGCGATCGCCTGGACGGAAAATGGGAACCGTTTTCGTCCGCGCCGATGAATACGTTCGCCGGCCACGATAACGTCGAACGGCTGTGGTCCGAAGGCATCTCGCACGGTGAAATGATACGGACAAATGCGGATCAGACGATGACGATCGATCCGTGCCGCCCTCTCGAATATCTGTTCCAGGGGAACGACCCGGCAGTGCGCGTGGACGATTACATCAAGCTGCCGTATCGCCTTGGTGTCATTACCGCGAAAGGCGACAATCCGGTGAGCGCGCTCTGCCGCCGGTAGGCAGGGGTAAAGGCTACCCGCCCACGTAACGCCGCTCGAACCGCGCACCCAGCCGCGTCAGCACTTCGTAGCCGATCGTCCCGGCCTCCGCCGCGACGTCGTCGACATGCTGGTGCGGCCCGAGCAGCTCGACGCTCATGCCCGGCTGCAGGCGCGCGTCCGGAATGCCGGTGACGTCCAGCGTGATGCTGTCCATCGACACGGTGCCCGCGACCGGCACGCGCACGCCGTCGATGTACGCGCTGCCGCGGCCGGACAGGGCGCGCAGCCAGCCGTCCGCGTAGCCGATGGCGATGGTGGCGATGCGGCGCGTGCCCTCCGCCACGTAGCGCGCGCCGTAGCCGACGGCGGCGCCCGCCTCGATCGTCCGTACCTGCACGATGCGCGCATCCAGCGAGACGGCCTGGCGCAGCGGGTTCGCATGGCCCGGCTGCGGGTTGATGCCGTACAGCGCGGCGCCCGGGCGCGCGAGGTCGTAATGAAAATCGGGGCCGAGGAAGACGGCCGACGAATTCGCCAGGCTCGCCGGCATGGCGGGGAACTGCGCGCGGATGGCGTCGAAGCGCAGGCGCTGGCGCGCGTTCATCGGATGGTCCGGCACGTCCGCGCAGGCCAGGTGGCTCATCAGCAGGACCGGGTCGAACGCGGCCAGCCAGTCGCGCGGGTCGCCCAGCGCGGCGAGATCGGCGGGCGCGAGGCCCATGCGCGACATGCCGCTGTCGGCCTGCACCGCGGCCGCGAGACGGCGGCCGATGCGTGCGCACAGGGCGCTCCATTCGCGCACCTGGCCCTGGTCGTTCAGCACCGGCGTCAAGCCGTGTTCGAGGAAGTCGGCGGCGGTGCCCGGCGGCGGGCCATGCAGGACGTAGACGGTGCTGCCGGGCGGGACGATGCCGCGCAGGCGGATGCCTTCGTCGACGTGGGCCGTGAAGAACACGCGGCAGCCCGCGCGCACGAGCGCGGGCGCCACGCGCGCCATGCCGAGACCATAGGCATCGGCCTTCATCACGCCGGCGACGACGGCGCCGGCCGCGCGTTCCGCCAGCAGGCGGTAATTCGCCGCGATGGCGTCCAGGTCGATCGTCAGGACGGCGCCGGCACGGGCCGCCTGGCCAGGGTCGACGATGTGCGTGGGATGGGCGACCGCGTTCATGCCTTGGCCAGCTCCGCGCGCACGTTCGCGGTGCGGGTGCCGGCATAGCGGAACACGGCGAGGTCGTCGGCGTGGATGGCCGGGACCTTGCCGCTCACCAGGTCGGCGATGACGCTGGCCGAGCCGCACGCCATCGTCCAGCCCAGCGTGCCGTGGCCCGTGTTGAGGAACAGGTTCTTCAGCGGCGTCGCGCCCACGATCGGGGTGCTGTCCGGCGTCATCGGACGCAGGCCCGTCCAGAACGTGGCGCGCGCCACGTCGCCGCCACCCGGGAACAGGTCGTTGACGACGAGTTCCAGCGTCTCGCGCCGGCGCGGATTCAGCACCTTGCTGTAGCCCGCGATCTCCGCCATGCCGCCCACGCGGATGCGGTCGTCGAAGCGGGTCACGGCAATCTTGTAGGTTTCGTCGAGGATCGTGGAGACGGGGGCCCTGGCCGCATCGACGATCGGCACCGTGATCGAATAGCCCTTGAGCGGGTAGACCGGGACGCGGAACTGATCCTTCAGCAGCAGGCGCGAATAGCTGCCCAGTGCCAGCACGTAGCGGTCCGCCGTCACCCGGCCCCGCTCCTGTCCTTTCCTGGTCTGCACGCCGACGATCTGGCCATTGGCGATATCGAGGCGCTCGATCGCGGTGTCGAACTGGAAGCGCACGCCGAGGTCGCGTGCCATCTGCGCGAGGCGCGACGTGAACAGCTGGCAGTCGCCGGTCTCGTCGTTCGGCAGGCGCAGGCCGCCGACCAGCTTGTTGCGCACGTGGGCCAGCGCCGGCTCGGCCTGCGCGAGCTGCTCGCGGCCGAGGACGTCGAACGCCACGCCGGCCCGTTTCAGCACCTCGATGTCCTTCGCGGCACCGTCGAACTGCGCCTGCGTGCGGAACAGCTGCAAGGTGCCTTGCTGGCGGCCTTCGTAGGCAATGCCCGTCTCGGCTCGGAGCGCACGGATGCAATCGCGGCTATATTCGGCCAGGCGTACCATGCGTTCCTTGTTGACGGCGTAGCGGCCGGCGTCGCAGTTTTTATACATTTCCCACATCCACTGGAGCTGGAAGAGGGAGCCGTCCGGCTGGATCGCCAGCGGCGCGTGGCGCTGGAACAGCCATTTGAACGCCTTCAGCGGAATGCCCGGCGCCGCCCACGGCGACGCATAGCCCGGCGAGATCTGGCCGGCGTTGGCGAAGCTGGTTTCGAGGGCCGGACCCGGTTGACGGTCGATCACGGTGACGTCGTGGCCGGCCTTCGCCAGGTAATAAGCGGTGGTCACGCCGACCACGCCGCTGCCGAGTACGATGACGCGCATAGTTTTCCTTGTGTCTCTGTTATTCTAGAATTAGAAGATGTTTTTATTGTAGTGGTAGGAATGCGATAATTGTTTCGGTTTGCCATCAACTTTTCAGTGAAAAATCATGCGCGTGCAAAAAGACTCGAACCGTGTGCTGGACCGCATCGACCTGCACATCCTCTACATCCTGCAGGACGACGGCCGCATCGTGATGAAGGACCTGGCCGAGCGCGTCGGCCTGTCGCTGACGCCGTGCATCGAGCGGGTCAAGCGCATGGAGCGCGACGGCGTCATCGCGGGCTACCACGCGCGCGTGGCGCCGCGGGCGCTGGGGCTGCAGGTACTCGTGTTCGTGGAAATCACGCTGCGCCAGAAGTCGGAGCAGGCGTTCGAGCGCTTCCGCCGGGCGATGCTGGCGATTCCCGAGGTGATGGAGTGCCACCTCGTGTCCGGCGATTTCGACTACCTGATCAAGGCGCGCATTCCGGAGATGACGGAATACCGGAGATTACTGGGCGAGATCCTGCATGTGGCGGACGGCGGCCAGTCGAAGAGTTACGTCGTGATGGAAGAGGTCAAGGAGACACTGGCCGTGTCGATCGCGCGCTAGTCGCCGTCGCGCAGCCACGACTTCGACCGGGAGCGGGCCACGATGGGGCTTTCCACCGGCGTGGGGGCGACGAAATCGCGCTCCACCTGGCCTGGATCCGCGTGCGGCTGCGCGGGCCTGGCCGACATATGGGACTTCACCCCGACCGCGCAGCGATAGATGACCGCGGCCCCGGCGATGATGATCGCGCTGACCGTGATCGCGAGGCCGTCCGGCCGGCCGGCCACGACCAGGATGCAGGCCACGACGATGAGGTCGAGACAGACCAGATAGTTGAAGCGGGCGGGGCTATCAGAATCGTTTCTTTTTACCGACATACGAACTTCCGGGGAAACTTGCGGTGACGCGACGCTGGCGCACCGCAATCGATCGAACCCCGGCATTCTAACATTTCCGCATGGAAATATCAGTACTCGACACGGCGCAAAGTGCCGGACGCTGAACCGGGTGGTCGAACCCGGGTCGGCGACAAGCGCGGCGTGTCATTCCGCCCGATACAGCGGCAACGCCAGCTTCACCGGCTGCACGTCCATCCGCACCCGGTACACCGAATAGGTATCGGCCCGGTTCGACGTCCAGCCCTCGCTCTCCGGCGTGCGCGTAAAAGTGAATTCGAAGCCGCGGTCGGCCGCGGCGCCGGCCGGGTCGCCGAACGCGATGCCCGTGGCGCGCGCCTGGTCGCTGTCGCACAGCTTCATCAGCAGGTCGACGACGGCCGTGTTGCCGAGGATGTCGGCGGCGAACAGCGGGCCGCGGTACGACGGGTCGGCCGGGTCGACTTTTTCCTTGTCCGGGCCGGGCGTGAAGCGGCCGCTGGCCGGGTCGTAGCGGTCGCCGCTGTCGAGGTAGCTGATGCGGGCGCCCGTGACGTTGAAGCCGGTGCGCGCGGCGTCCACGCTGGCCTGGCCGAGGTCGAGCAGCAGCGCGCCCTTATAGCCGATGACGGCGATCGACCGGTCCGGCGCGACCACGGCCGCCGTGTTCTCGTCGATGCCGAGGCCGAGTTTGTAGTGCTTGGCCAGCATCGCGGGCAGCATGCGGGCGAAGCGGCCGCGGATCAGCAAATGCTGGTCGACGAACACCTCGTCGCCGATGAAGCCGAGGCCCGGCGCGATGTCGCGGCCGTCCGTGATGCCGTCGCGCAGCGTGGGCAACGGAGCGCGGCCTTCGTAGAACATGGTCTTGCTCATGATGGCGGCGCCGGCGCTCGTGCCCGCGATGACGCCGCCGCGCCGGTACAGGTCCCACAGCGCGTCCAGCACGGCGCTGGCGCCGCCGTCGGCGTGGCGCAGCGCGGCCGTGATGCGGCCCTGGTCGCCGCCCGTGAAGAACGCGCCGCCGGCCGAGCGCACGCTGGCCGCCAGCTGCGGGTCGTCGGCGGCCCGGCGCACGTCGGTGCCGGCCAGCCTGGCGGCCAGCGGCACGACGAACGGGCGGGCGCCGTAGCTGGCCAGGATCTCGGCCGTCAGGCGGCCGGAGCGCTCCGGATTGCCTGCCGCCGTCGGGAACACGGCGATGCGCGCGCCGCGTCCGCCGGCGAGCTCGACGATCTTCTTCCACACGGGGGCGTTGTCGGCCCGCAGCGCGCCGCCCGCGATGACGAGCGACCCCTTCGCGCTGCCCGCGGGTGCCTGCGCGTCCGCGCGCGCGGCGGCCGGCGCCAGGCCGAGGCTCAGTACGAAAGCGAGGGGCAGGGTCGGAAAGCGGATCGCCATGGGGTCGTCTCGATGCGGATGGGAATACAAAGCATGATACCCGTGCCCGGCCTTGCGGCCAAAGCCGGTATCATCGGGGTATGCATTCAGACTGGAGCCAGTATGTTGATCGTGACCCACAGCGGTAAATTCCACGCGGACGATGCGTGGGCGGTGGCCGTGCTGCTGTTGTTGTATCCCGACGCGGAGCTCGTGCGCACGCGCGACCCCGCGATCATCGCGCGGGCCGACGTCGCCATCGACGTGGGCGGCGAGTGGAACCCGGCCGCGGGCCGCTTCGACCACCACCAGAAGGGCTTCGACGGCGCCCGCATGAGCGGCGTACCGTATGCCAGCGCCGGCCTCGTGTGGCGCGAATACGGCGCGCGCTGCGTGGCGCTGCTGGCCGAACGGCACGCGGGCTACCGATTGTCGGAGGAGGGCGCCCAGCAGATGGCGTACGCGATCGATGCGGACGTCGTGCAATACCTCGACCTGTCCGACGTGGGCGCGGCCCGCAACGCGCCGGGCAGCTATGGCCTGTCCGCGATCGTCTCCGGCTTCAACCCGAACTGGCTTGACGAGCAACGGCTCGGCTATGGCCCTGCGGCCGAGGCCTACCGCGACGAGCAGTTCCGGCGCGTGCTGGGCCTGCTCACGGACCTGATGATCAATGCGGTCAAGTACCGCGTCGGTGCGCAGCTCGCCGTGGAGCAGGTGCGGCATGCCGAGGTGCTCGAAGGCGGCCGCGTGCTGTATCTGAAAAATGCCGCGCTGCCGTGGACGGCCATCGTGCGCAAGGAGATGCCGAAGGTGCTGTTCGTCGTCAGCTACAGCCTGGCCGAGCAGCGCCACATGATCCACACGGTGCCCGTCAGCGCCGAGAGCTTCGACGCGCGCGCCGACCTCCCGGCCGCCTGGGCGGGCCTGCGCGATGCCGACCTGGCCGCCGTCACCGGCGTGGCGGATGCCGGTTTCTGCCACAACGGCCGCTTCATCGCCGCCGCGAAGTCGTTCGAAGGCATACTCGAGATGGCGCGGCAGGCGCTGCGTGAGGTGGATGCGCAGGCCTCGACAGCGTGATCAGCCGTTACGATTTCATCAAATGTGTGTGGTTTTTTGGTGCGATATCGCCGAAAAGTGACAGAGATTCTTGCTGGTCTTTACACCGACACGCAGTTCGCGTCTAGAATTTCCCAAAAGAATCAACTTTTTCGGGATGGGACATGAAATCGGTTCAGCAGGAAGTCGACGAGCGCAGCAACCTTACGGGCACGAACAAATTCGAGCTTTTGCTTTTCCGTCTCGGCGGCGACGCCAGCGGGGAGCACAGCGAGCTGTTCGGCATTAACGTCTTCAAGATCCGCGAGATCGTCGCGATGCCGACGATCACCAAGGTGGCCGGCGCGCCCGACCACGTCCTGGGCGTGGTCAACCTGCGGGGCCAGATCATCCAGGTCCTCGACCTGCCGGGCATTGCCGGCGTCACGCCCAAGACCGGCCTGAACATCATGCTGGTGACGGAATTCGCGCGCACCACGCAGGCGTTTGCCGTCGAGAGCGTGGAAGAAATCGTCCGCCTCGACTGGACGCAGGTGATGTCGGCCGAAAAGAGCGCCGGCAGCGGCATGGTCACGAGCATCGCGCGCCTGGAACCGGTGGACGGCCAGCCGGCCCGCCTGGCCCAGGTGCTCGACGTCGAGACGATCCTGCGCAACCTGAATCCGGAAGCGCAGACCGAGAACATCGAACAGGCCGTCGGCGCCAAGATGAAGCTGAAGCCGGGCGCCGTGATCCTGGCCGCGGACGATTCCGTCGTCGCGCGCGCCCTGATCGAGCAGGGCCTGGACGCGATGGGCCTGCCGTTCGTGATGACGAAGAGCGGCAAGGAATGCTGGGAACAGCTGAACCACATCGCGGCCGCGGCGGAAGCCGAAGGCAAGACCGTGCACGACAAGGTCGCCCTCGTGCTGACCGACCTCGAGATGCCGGAAATGGATGGCTTCACCCTGACGCGCAACATCAAGTCGAACGCGCGCTTCGGCAACATGCCGGTCGTGATCCACTCGTCGCTGTCCGGCACCACGAACGAGGAACACGTCAAGAATGTCCGCGCCGACGCCTACGTCGCCAAGTTCTCGGCCGAGGACCTGTCGCGCACCCTGCGTACGCTGCTGCGCCAGTAGTTCTCCTCACGCGGTGCCGGCATCGCCGCCGGCGCCGTGCTGCATCGCCCTTCTGAGTTGTTGTGGGGCAACATATCCAAGCTGTTTTTGCGTGGGCCTTGTCCTACGCCAATAGTCATGTCGCATAATGACTGCTCAGGATGCTGTTTCCCACCTTTTCAGAATCCCCATGCCACACCCCACAACGTTTATCGCGAGCATCTGGACCACGGATACGGACGGCGTCTGCACGTCGGTCGTCGACCACGGCTCCGGCGCGCTGCCGCCGTTCGCCGTCGCGACGCGCCTGCAGGACTGGGTAGGTTCGTACGTCGTGGACCGCCAGGCGGCGGACGATGTCGCGCATGCGCTGGCCGGGCACGTGGCGTTCGGCCATGAAGTCGAGCTCCGCGGCATGGATGGCTGCCTGCGCCGGGTCATCGTGTCCGGGCTGCCGACCGTGGATGCGGACGGCCGCTGCGCGGGATGGTCCGGCACCTTCGCCGACGTCACCGCGCACAGGGCCACGCTCGACCGCGCCTTGCGCAGCGAGGCGGAGCACCGCCTCATCGTCGACCACAGCATGGACCTGATCGCGCACTGCGGCGTGGATGGGCGCTACATCCACGTGTCGCCGTCGTACACGACTGTCGTGGGCTGGGACGCGGCGCAGATGGTGGGGCGCAGCGTCCTCGAGTTCCTCCATCCGGACGACCAGGCGGCGGCCGGCGCCGCGCTCGCGCGCATCCTCGCCGGTGAAGACATCCCGGACGTGGTCGCGGTGCGCAAGCGGCACCGCGACGGCCATTACGTCGAGCTTGGCTCCAAGGTGCGCAAAGTGACGGATCCGGTCACGGGCACCGTGTTCGGCGCCGTCCTCGTGTCGCGCGACATCACGCGCGAAAGGGAGATGTTGCACCGCGTCGAGGATGCGCATGCGCGCTTGCGCACGATCCTGGAAAGCATCGAGGACGGCTTCTTCTCGGTGAACCGCAACTGGGAGATCACGTACGCCAACACGCTGGCCGAGGTGTTCGCCGGGGTCGAGCCCGGCACCTCGGGCGGCAGGGTGTTGTGGGACCTCGCGAACGACCTGGACGGCACCGAGACCGGCGTCATCTACCGGCGGGCGATGGCGACGCGCTCGAACGCGGCGTTCGAGACATTCTACGAACCGGAAGGCGTGTGGCTCAGCGTGCGCGTGTATGCGCACGAGGAGGGACTGTCGGTTTTCTTCCACGACATCACCGACCGCAAGCGCGCCGAGGAGCGGCTGGAGCAGCTGGCCACGCGCGACGACCTGACGGGCCTGCCCAACCGCGCGTGGCTGAACGGCCATCTGCAGTCGATGCTGGGCCAGGCGCGCGGCCAAGCGGAAACCACCGTCCTGTTCATCGACCTGAACCGCTTCAAGGAAGTCAACGATTCATTGGGCCACGCGGCCGGCGACCATCTGCTGCGCCAGGTGGGCCTGCGCCTGCAATCGTGCCTGCGTCCGGGCGACGTCGTGGCGCGCCTGGGTGGCGACGAATTCGTCGTGGCGGCCCATTGCGCGGGACGTGGCGCCGCCGCCGGCATCGCGCAGCGGCTGCTGGAGACCCTCACCAATCCCTTCCACATCGACGGGCTGGAGATGTGCGTGGGCGCGGCTATCGGCATCAGCCTGTCGGGCCAGGACGGCGCCACGCCGGAGCTGCTGTTCCAGAACGCGGACACGGCGATGTACAAGGCGAAGGCGCTGGGCGCGAGCTCGTACCAGTTCTTCGAGCCGGAGATGAGCGTGGAAGCGCGCCGTCGCCTGCAGGTGGAGGCGGCGCTGCGGCGCGCGCTCGAGCTGGGCCAGTTCGAACTGTATTACCAGCCGCGCATCGACGTGCGCACGTGGCGCCTGCGCGGCGTGGAAGTCCTGTTGCGCTGGAAGCATCCCGAACTGGGGCAGGTGTCGCCGCTCGAATTCATCCCGATCGCGGAAGAGCGCGGCCATATCGAGGCGATCGGCCGCTGGGCGCTGCGCGAGGCCTGCCGTGTCGGCAAGCGCCTGTCCGACCAATACGGCACGCAGTTGCGCGTGTCGGTGAACGTGTCGGCGCGCCAGCTGCGGTCGGCGGAGCTCGTGGCCGACGTCGAACAGGCATTGCGCGAATCCGGTTTTGCGCCGTCCGCACTGGAACTGGAGCTGACGGAGAGCGCGCTGATCGACGACATCGACCAGTCCGTCGACGTGCTCCACCGCCTCAAGCGCCTGGGCGTGAAGCTGGCGCTGGACGATTTCGGTACCGGCTATTCGAGCCTGTCGTACCTGAAGCGCTTTCCCGTCGACGTGCTGAAACTGGACCGCTCGTTCTTCCTCGACGAGTGCCCCAACGGCGACGAATTCGTCGCGGCGCTGGTCCACATGGCGCACGCGCTCGGCCTGACCGTGGTCGCGGAAGGCATCGAGACGGAAGAGATCATGGAGATGCTGCGCGGCTGCCGCTGCGACGAAGCGCAGGGCTATCTGTTCGCGCGGCCGATGGCGCTGGCGGAGTTCGACAAATTCCTGCAGTGCGAGGTGCCGGGCGCGCAGGCCGCGTGATACCGCGCAACGTCTTTCCCGCTTTCGCGCACTCGTGTCCGGAATATGGTTTTTCAAAAGCCGTCAGAAATAGCGTCGTCATTCCCGCGCAGGCGGGAATCCATGCTGAGTATGCCAATTACGGTCTTCATTTCCACCTCGTCGGCTACGAAGAATCGACTTCGGGCAGTCAGTATGGGTTCCCGCTTTCGCGGGAACGACGACGTCAGCGCGCGTAGCTCGGCTTCTTCGGGTCGTACTGCCAGCCGGGCACGAGGTAGCGCATGGCCATCGCGTCGTCGCGCGCGCCGCCGGCGACCTTCTTGTACAACTCGTGCGCGGCGAGGATGCGTTCCATGTCGGGCTGGATGCCCAGGCCCGGCGCATCCGGCACCGCGACCTGGCCGCCCACGATCTGCAACGGTTCCGTCGTCAGGCGCTCGCGGCCTTCCTGCCAGATCCAGTGCGTGTCGATGGCCGTGATGTCGCCCGGCGCCGCGGCGGCGCAGTGCGTGAACATCGCGAGCGACACGTCGAAGTGGTTGTTCGAGTGCGAGCCCCAGGTCAGTCCCCAGTCGTGGCACAGCTGCGCGAGGCGCACGGAACCCTGCATGGTCCAGAAGTGCGGGTCGGCCAGCGGGATGTCGACGGCGCCCAGCAGGTGCGAGTGCGCCATCTGGCGCCAGTCCGTCGCGACCATGTTCGTCGCCGTGCGGATGCCCGTGGCGCGCTTGAATTCGGCCATGATCTCGCGCCCGGAATAACCGCCCTCCGGACCGCACGGGTCTTCCGCATACGACAGCACGTGGCCCTGGCCCTTGCACGCGGCGATCGCTTCCGCCAGCGACCAGGCGCCGTTCGGGTCCAGCGTCGCGCGCGCATCCGGGAAGCGCCGCTTGATGGCGGCCAGCGCCGCGATCTCGTCTTCCGGCCGCATCACGCCGCCTTTCAGCTTGAAGTCGCGGAAGCCGTATTTGTCGACGGCGGCGGACGCCAGGTCGGCGATCTGCTCGGGGCTCAACGCTTCTTCGTCGCGCACCTTGTACCAGCCGTCCTTGGCGGCGTCGCCGTCGTACGGCAGATCCGTCTGCGTGCGGTCGCCGATGTAGAACAGGTACGCGAGCATCGTCACGTGCGTGCGCTGCTGGCCGTCGCCGAGCAGTTCGCACAGCGGCACCGCGAGGTGCTGGCCCAGCAGGTCCAGCAACGCCGCCTCCACGGCCGTCACCACGTTCTCCAGGCGCAGGTTGATCTCGTGCGGCTGCTTCATGACGGCTTCCTCGGCGCTCGACGTCACCTGGTGGCTCACGCCGGAAATCGCCGCGCGCAGCACGTTCAGGGTGCGGTTGTAGCGCGCCACTTCGGTGCCCGTCACGAGCGGCACGAGCCGCTCCAGCGCGCGCAGGATGCCATTCGAGCCGGGCACCTCGCCCATGCCGGTGTTGCCGGCGCTGTCCTTCAGCAGGACGAGGATACGGGTGAAGTAGGGCGCGTGGGCGCCGCACAAGTTCAGCAGCATGCTGTCGCGGCCGGCCACGGGGATCACCTGCATTTCGGTGATGATCGGGCTGGCGGCGCGCTGGATGAGGGGCATTGTATGGGTCTCCTGGTGATGTCGGGCATACGAAAAAAATATATCTCGTTGCCCGTAACATTGATCTAAACTAGAATGGTAGCGCAACCATTTGCCCAGTGTGAAGGAATAACGATGTCCCGTCAATCGATTCTGGCAGCCAGCCTCCTGTGTCTCTCCCTCGGCGGCTGTGCCGCCATCGCCGTCCAAACCCCCGCCGGCGAACACTGGGTCGCCTCGTGGGGGAGCGCCCAACTCGTGCCGGAAGGCCAGAACGAACTGCCCGCCGCGCAGTGGCAGGACGCCAGCCTGCGCCAGATCGTGCGGGTGTCGCTGAGCGGCGACCAGCTGCGCGTGAAGCTCACCAATGCGTTCGGCACGACGCCGCTCGTGATCGACGCCGGCAGCGTCGCGCTGGCGCGCGCGCCCGGCAAGGCCGACGTCGACGGCGCCAGCCTGCGCCCGCTGCGTTTCGGCGGCGCCGCGTCCGTTACGATTCCCGCCGGCGCGGAATACGTGAGCGACCCGATCGACCTGCCGCATGCGGCGGGCGCCGACCTTGCCATTTCGCTGCATTTCGCCCAGGCGCCCGCGCGCCAGACGGGCCACCCGGGCGCCCGGGCGACGAGCTTCCGCGTGCCCGGCAACCAGGTCCAGGCCGCGAGCTGGCCGCAGGCCGACACCTTCACGCGCTGGTACCAGATCACGGGCGTCGAGGTGCCGGCCCGCGCCGGGGCGCACACCGTCGTCGCGATCGGCGACTCGATCACTGACGGCTACGGCGTGAATCCGGATACCTATGCGCGCTGGACGGACGGCCTCGCGACCCGCCTGCGCGCCGCGGGAATGACGAACGTCGGCGTCGTCAACGCGGGCATCGGCGGCGGCCGCATGCTGCGCGACGGGCTGGGCCCGAACCTCGTGTCCCGCTTCGATCGCGACGTGCTGGCGCGGCCCGGCGTCACGCACGCCATCGTCATGATCGGCGTGAACGACTTCGGCGTGCAGCACCGGAACAAGGAAGACACGCCGGCAGCGCGCGCGGCCCTGCTGGACGACCTGAAACAGGCCTACCGCCAGATCGTCGCGCGCGCCCACCTGCAGGGCGTGTGCGTGCTGGGCGCCACGATCACCCCGTACGGCGGCAGCGGCTACTACGCGCCGGGTCCGGACAATGAGGCCGACCGCCTCGCCTACAACCAGTGGATCCGTACCGCGGGCGTCGTCGACGGCGTCGTCGACTTCGATGCGGCGCTGCGCGATCCGGCCAAGCCGGACCACCTGTTGAAGACCCTGGACAACGACGGCCTGCATCCGTCGACCGCCGGCTACAAGGCGATGGCGGACGCGGTGCCGCTGGAACAGCTCAAGACGTGCCGCATCGCGCGCTGAAACCACCTATAAAAACATCAGGAGACTTATGAGATCACTCGTCGCAGCCGCCATGCTGGCGCTCGCGGCCGCACAGCCGGCATGGGCGCTGGGAGAGCGCCCCTTCGTCACGTTCGAAGCCGGCAAGGATGCCGTCGTACTCGCGCGATCCGGCCAGGCCGCGCGCATCGTCGTGGACCCGAACGAATTCAAGGGCGTGCGCCGGGCGGCGGCCGACCTGCAGGCGGACATCGAACGCGTGTCCGGCATCCGGCCCGCGCTGCTGGCGTCGGCCGGTGCCGTGGCGAAGGGGTCGGACGTCGTCATCGTCGGCACGCTCGGCCAAAGCGCGCTGATCGACCGCCTCGCGCGCGAAAACAAGATCGATGCGAAGGCCGTGCGCGGGAAATGGGAAGGCTATCTGGTGCAGACGGTGCGCAATCCGCTGCCGGGCGTGGCGCGCGCACTCGTCGTCGCGGGCAGCGACCGGCGCGGCACGATCTTCGGGCTGTACACGGTGTCCGAGCAGATCGGCGTCTCGCCGTGGAACTGGTGGGCCGACGTGGCGCCCGCGAAGCACGACGTGCTCGCCGTGGCGGCCGGCACGCGCGTGGCCGACGCGCCCGTCGTGCGCTACCGCGGCATCTTCCTGAACGACGAGGCGCCCGCCTTGTCCGGCTGGGCCAAGGAAAAGTTCGGCGGCTTCAACCACAAGTTCTATGGCAGGTTGTTCGAGCTGATCCTGCGCATGCGCGGCAACTACCTGTGGCCCGCCATGTGGGGCAATGCGTTCTACGACGACGATCCGGAGAACGGTCCGCTGGCCGACGAGATGGGCATCGTGATGGGCACGTCGCACCACGAACCGCTGATGCGCGCCCACGCGGAGTGGAAAAAGTACGGCAAGGGTCCGTGGGACTACAGCCGCAACGAACTGGTGCTGCGCGAGTTCTGGCAGCAGGGGCTGGACCGCGCGAAGGACTACGACAAGGTCATCACCCTCGGCATGCGCGGCGACGGCGACGAGCCGATGTCGGAGGAATCGAACGTCGCGCTGCTGCAGCGGATCGTGGCCGACCAGCGCGCGATGATCGCGCAGACGACCGGCAAACCGTTGCCGCAAGTGCCGCAGGTGTGGGCCCTGTACAAGGAAGTGCAGGAGTATTACGAGAAGGGCATGCGCGTGCCCGACGACGTCACGCTGCTGTGGTGCGACGACAACTGGGGCAATATCCGCCGTCTGCCGACCGCCGAGGAACGCAAGCGCAGCGGCGGCGCCGGCATCTACTACCACTTCGATTACGTGGGCGGCCCGCGCTCGTACAAGTGGATCAACGTGACGCCGCTGCCGAAGGTGTGGGAACAGATGCACCTCGCCTGGCGCCTCGGCGCGGACCGGCTGTGGGTCGTGAACGTGGGCGACCTCAAGCCGATGGAAGTGCCGACGGAATTCTTCCTCACCTATGCGTGGAACCCGGCCGCGTGGCCCGCATCGCGCCTGCCGGAGTACCTGAAGCTGTGGGCGACGCGCGAGTTCGGCTCCGAGAACGCGGCGGAAATCGCCGACATCGTCGCGACGTACGCCCGCTACAACGGCCGTCGCCGGCCGGAACAGCTGGAGCCGGGCACGTACAGCGCGACCAACTACCGCGAGTCCGAGCGCATCGTCGCCGACTGGCGCGACCTCGCCGCGCGTGTCGAGCGGGTGAAGGCGAAGCTGGCGCCGGCGCAGAAGGACGCGTTCTTCCAGCTCGTCGAGCATCCCGTGCGCGCATCGGGCACGCTGGGCGAACTGTATGCGACGGTGCAGGCGAACCGCCTCCACGCGCAGCAGGGCCGCGCCGACACGAACGACCTTGCCGCCCGGGCGCGCGACCTGTTCGCGCAGGACGCCGCGATCTCGCGCGAGTACCACACGATCAACGGCGGCAAATGGAACCACATGATGGCGCAGACGCACATCGGCTACACGAGCTGGCGCGATCCCGCGACCAACATCATGCCCGAGGTGCGCGAGATCGCGCTGCCGGCCGCGCCGGCGCTGGGCGTGGCGGTGGAGGGCAGCGAGGCCGCCTGGCCGGCGGCGAAGGACCTGCGCCTGCCCGCGTTCGACCCGTTCGACAAATCGAACCGCTACATCGAGGTGTTCGACCGCGGCGCCGCGCCGGTGGCCTGGACCGCGCGTGCCGAGCAGCCGTGGATCGCATTGAGTGAATCGTCCGGCACGACGGACAAGTCGAAGCGGATCGCCGTCGACGTGCGCTGGGACCAGGTGCCGGCCGGCGCCACGTCCGGCCGCGTACTGGTGAGCGGTCCGGATGGCCGGCACGCCGCCGTGGAAGTCCCGCTGCGCCACGCGGACCAGCGCGGTGCGCAGGTCGCCGGTTTCGTGGAGACGGGCGGCACGGTCGCCATCGAGGCGGAACACTACAGCCGCGCGCTGGCGCCGACAGGCCGCGAATGGCTGCGCGTGCCGGGCCTGGGCCGCACGCTGTCCGGCATGACGACCCTGCCGGTGGACGCGCCCGCGCTGGCGCCGGCGGACGGCATGCGGCTGGAGTACGACGTCTACCTGTTCGAGCCGGGCAAGGTGAACGTGCAGGCGACGCTGGCCCCCACCTTGAAATTCCGGCCGGGACCGGGCTTCCGCTATGCCGTCTCCATCGACGACGAAGCGCCGCGCATCGTCGACGTGCATGCGGACGCATCGCTGCAGCATTGGGAGAAGATCGTCACGGACGGCGTCGCGCAGTTCACGACGGCGCACGACGTGAAGGCGGCGGGACGCCATACGCTGAAGTTCTGGGCGCTCGATCCGGGACTCGTGCTGCAGCGCGTCGTGATCGATGCGGGCGGGCTGAAGCCGAGCTATCTCGGCCCGCAGGAAAGCCCGCGCGTCGGGTCCGTGCCGACGAACTAGCTCGGACCGTCGTTCCCGCGAAAGCGGGAACCCATGCTGACTGCTCGAAGCCGACGCCTTGTGACCAACGAGGTGGCAATGAAGAACGTGGCCAGCATACTCGGCATGGATTCCCGCGTGCGCGGGCATGACGGAGTATCTTCCCGCTTCATCAATCGGAATGGGCCACGCGCAGCCCGCCCTTGCGGTCGGGCAGCCAGACTTCGGCGAGGTCGGAACTGACGTCGAAGAAGCCCAGTTCGTGCTTGGCCGCCAGGCGGTGCACGGCTTCCCAGGCCGCGTCGATCCGGTCCCAGTCGAGGAACGACATGTAGAGGAGTGTGCGGCCGATGGTGTAGTCGGTGCCGGTTTCGGGTTCCTCGACGCCGGCCGGCGCGGGCGGGAACTCGGCCGCGAGCGCCGTGTAAAAGGCTTGCAGGGCGGGCGTTGCCACGCGCGGGTCGTCGTAGCCGTGGTCCTCCGTCCATTCTGTCCGCTGCTCGTACCAGTCGAGGAAGGCGGGCCGTTTGGCCGGAGCGGCGTCGGGGGCGAACACCATCAGGTCGAAGCTCATCGTGTGGTTCTTTCGGGGCGGTTCATTGGTCAGGCATGACGATACACGCCGCCCGCGTGTGGTGCAAATGCTGAAAATCCGGGAATTCCTTTGCGAAGCTGGTTCCGACGGTGCAAAAAAGATAATATGCTGAGCCTGCCAACGCCAGCCGTACCGAACCCACCGCCCATTGGAGCCCACATGACTTCCACGCTGAAATCCAAGGCCGCCCCTGCATTGCTCGCCCGCGCCTTGCTCGCCATCGCTCCGCTGCTCGCCGCCGAGGCGGCGCACGCCGGTCCCAAATACTCGTACAGCTACGTGGGCAACCCGGCCACGCCCGTACGTGCAAAACCGGTGTCGTGCTGGCAGACGGCCTGTACGCCGTCCGTCGTGCTGATGGGTGGCGGCTACGACGTGGCCGAGGCGTTCCGCTGGATGATCGCGCAGGCCGGCATCACGAAGGCCACCGGCGGCCGCTTCGTCATCCTCCGTGCGACCGGCAGCGATGCGTACAACCCGTATGTCTATAGCCGCCTCGGTACGGTCGATACGACGACGAGCCGCAATTACGAGATGGTCGGCGGCCTCGATCTGGGCGTGACCTCCGTGGAGACGCTCGTGATCCCGAGCCGCACCGCGGCCGCGGATCCGTTCGTGCTGGACGTGATCTCGAAAGCGAGCGCCATCTTCATCGCCGGGGGCGACCAGGCGGATTACTACCAGTACTGGCAAAGCACGCCGCTGGCGGCCGCGCTGCAGCGCGCCGTCGACGCGGGCATCCCCATCGGCGGCACGAGCGCCGGCAATGCGATGCTGGGCCAGTATGCGTTCGTCGCCTTGAACGATACCGTGACGTCGGACGAGGCGCTCGCGAATCCGTTCAACCGCTACATGACGATCGACCCGCTCAACACGTCGTCCGGCAAATTCATCCAGACGGGGAGCTTCATCGGCATCCCCGGCCTGGAAAAGACGATCACCGACGACCATTTCAATACGCGCGACCGCCTGGGCCGCCTGGTCGGCTTCGTCTCCCGCATCGGCGACGGCTGCCCCGGCGGCGTGGAACGGTTCGACCAGGTGCTGGGCATCGGCGTCGACGAGGAGACGGCCGTGCTGGTGTCCGGGCCGCGCGGCGGCGTCAAGGCGCAACTGGTCGCCAATCCGTACAATCCCGAGAACACGACGGCGCCGTACGCGCCGCAGAACTCCGCCTACTTCACGAAGCTCGCGCGCACACCGGCGCAGTGTGCCGCGAAGAAGACGCTGGACATCAACAGCGGCGTGCAGGTCTACCGCCTGAGCGCGCAGGTGGCGCAGCCGTCGCCGTATCCGTCGGCGCCGCAGTACAGCTTCAAGACGAATGCGACGTTCAACCTGTCCAGCTGGACGCAGCAGACGCCGACGACGTATGCCGACGGCTCGTCGCTGAACGGGCCGTTCGTGTACGGCACGGCGGGCGGCGCGATCCTGGGCGCCCAGGTCCGCTGACGCCCGTGCGCCCGCCCGTCGCCATCGATCCGGACGAGGTCGAGTTCAGCGCGATCCGTGCGCAGGGGCCGGGCGGGCAGAACGTCAACAAGGTGTCGAATGCCGTGCAGGCGCGCTTCGACATCGGCGCGTCCTCGCTGCCTTCGGGCGTGAAGGAGCGCCTGCGCGCGCTGCCGGACGCGCGCATCACGCGCGACGGCGTCGTCGTCATCAAGGCGCAGTCCGCGCGCAGCCTGGAGCGCAACCGCGCGGACGCGCTGGCGCGGCTGCAGGCGCTCGTCGACGCGGCCGCGGCGGTGCCGCTCGTGCGCCGGCCCACGCGGCCCACGCTGGGATCGCAACGGCGCCGGCTCGAATCCAAGGCGGGCCGCAGCCAGGTGAAGGCGTTGCGGGGCAAGGTGCGCGACTAGGCGCGGCGCAGCCCTGCAGGGGGATTGCTGCAGGCGCAGCATGCGTGGACGCGGTCGCGGCCACCGCGCTTGGCGTCGTACATCAGCTTGTCCGCCACGGCGATGAGGTCGCGCAGCACGTGGTGCCCGCCATCGGCCGCGGGGTCGGCGCAGGCGACGCCGAAACTCGCGGTCGTGCGCATGCGCTCCTTGCCGTCGTCGGTCATGACGCTCGTGTCGGCGAAGCGTGTGCGCAGCCGTTCGGCCAGGTGGATGCCGCCGTCGAGGTCCGTGCCCGGCAGGATCGCCAGGAATTCCTCGCCCCCATAGCGCACGACGCTGTCGACGCCGTCGCGCGTCATGTGCCGCAGCAGCTCCGCGAAGCTGCGCAGCACGGCGTCGCCGCTGGCATGGCCGTACGTGTCGTTGATGCGCTTGAAGTGGTCGATGTCGCACAGGACCACCGTCAGCAGGCCGCCGTGGTGCGGTGTGCGCACCTGGCCGGGGCGCATCAGGGTCTCGTGCAGGTAGCGGCGGTTGTAGCAGCCCGTGAGGTGGTCGCGCGCGGCGGTGTGCTGCAGCGCCACGCGCGCCTGGTATTCCTCGCGCGAGACCTGGTTGAAGCGCCGCGCCGCGAGCGCCCCGAACGCGTTCGCCAGCACGAGCAGCATGACCATCGTGACGCCGTCGGCCGCCGTCAGCCGGCCGTACTTCAACGTCAGCACGAGAAAGACGGCGGTGGCGGCGGATGCCAGCACGAGCGCGTTGGCGAAGCTGTTCGGGATGTACAGGTAGATCACGATGAGCATGATCGCGAGCGACATCGCGTGCCAGTGGAACTCGTCCGGACGCTGTACCGCGATGAAGGTGAAGCACGCGAGCGCCACGGTTTCCGCGCCGCTGGCGGCGATGCGCGTCGCGTGCAGGGTCAGCGGCCTGTGGTACGCGAGCCAGGCGCACGTGCCGGCCGTCGCGGCGACGACCGCGCGCGCGGCGCACAGCTTCAGGTAGGTCGGACCATAGCCCAGCGCGGCCAGGTCCGACAGCGAGAACGCCAGGTAGAACAGGGTGCAGAACACGAGCGTGTAGCCGAGCAGCGCCCGTGTCTGCGGCAGTTGGTGGACGAGGAACGCGGTTTCGTCTGCGCGCTGCGCAAACTCCCCGGTGAGCGGGTGTATTCTCATGCGGTCGATGGATGGAAACATGATGGGCCGGCGCGAACCGGACCATTATGTTCCAAATTTTGTATCGACGCTATTCCGACAGTTTATTCCGTTCGAATGGTCACCCTTTGTCACCTCAGGCCGAGAGGCCCAGCAAGGTCGATGCGTGCGGCGCCAGCGTGATGCGCAGCGCGCCGCGCACGGCCGGCTGGTCGCGCCGCGCCCACAGGTCGCGCACGGCGACGCTGCGGTTGCCCAGGTCGAGGCGCGACAGGTCGAACACGATCTCGGTCGGCGCATCGGACGTGTTGAACAGCGCCAGGTACTGCAGGTTGCGCTTGTCGGCCGAGCGTGCGCTCCAGATGCGCGTGCCGGCATCCGCGCGGTGCGGATGGTTGTCGCGGCTGCGCTGGTTCACGGCCAGCACCTCGGGGTTCGTCAGCAATGCGAGCGTCTTCGCATCCAGGTGGCGCAGGTCGCCGCCCATGATCAGCGGCGAACGGGCGATGCTCCACAGCGACATCAGCGTCTGCTGCTCGTCCGGCGTGAACTTGGTGTCGCGCGCGCCGAGGGCGAGCCGGCCCAGCGGCAGCATGTCGGCGTCGGGCCACGAGTTCGCGCCCATCACGGGATTCCAGTTTTCCAGGCGCTGGAACTGGTCGTTGAGGAGGCGCCATTCGTCCCAGAAGTCGTCCGAGATGCGCCACATCTGCGCATAGTGCGGCACGTGGTTGGCCCAGCGCAGGTCCATCTCGCCCGGCGACAGGCTCAGGACGATGGGGCGGCCGCTGGCCGCGATGGCCTTGTGCGCCGCTTCGACCTCGGGCCAGTTGCGTACGTACGGGCGCGACATGTCGTCCATCTTGACGAAGTCGACGCCCCACGCCGCGTACTGCTTGAACACGGAGTTGTAGTATTCCTGGGCGCCCGGCTTCGTCATGTCGACGCCGTACATGTCGCCGTTCCACTCGCAGATCGCCTTCGTGTCGGCGATGTCCTGCGCGCGCAGGCTCGTGCCGAGGATAGTCGTGTTCAGGCGCACGGCCTGGCGCGGAATGCCGCGCATGAGGTGGATGCCGAACTTCATGCCGCGCGCGTGGATCTGGTCGGCGAGCTTCTTGAAGCCCGCGCCGTTCGCGGCGGACGGGAAGCGGTTCGGCGCCGGCTGCAGGCGGCCGTACTGGTCCATCGTCAGTTCGGCGTCCTTGCGGTATTCGTAGCTGTTCGCGTTCGGCTCGTACCACTGGATGTCGACGGTGAACACGTTGTACCCGAACGGCAGCAGCTTCGCGACCATGATGTCGGCGTTTTCCAGCGCCTGGGCTTCCGTGATGGTGGGGCCGAACGAGTTCCAGCTGTTCCAGCCCATCGGCGGCGTCGGCGCGAGCCCCGCGGCCGCTGAAGCGGATTTCGATTTTGCCGCGAAAGCGAGCGAGGGAACGCCGGCGGCAGCTGCGGCGGCGAGGGAAGCGGTGAGGATGCGACGGCGATTCGAGTCCATGTGCGGGCTAAGAGTTGATGAGCGTCGCGCGAGTATAAATACCGATCTGTCGGCGCACCAATCACTTGTGTGCACCGACCGATACCCGAATCGGTATCGCAGCTCAGCCCTGGCGTGCCGGGGCCGCCTTGATGGCGTCGATGATCGCCTGCTTCATCGGCTTCGCCTTCAGTTGCGCGTCGAACGGCGTCGGGCGCATCGGCAGCTTGTCCTTGCGCGGCGCCTCGTCCCACGTCTGCAGCCAGCTGACGTTGTCGGCCAGGCCCCACACGAGAATGTCGCGCAGGCGCGGGTAGGCCAGCGTCACGTCCAGGTAGTCGCGCGTGGCGGCGGCAACGCCGGCGTCGCGTTTGGCGATGTCGGCCGGCAGGCGGCGGTCGTTCACGTCCAGTTCCGTGATCAAGAGGTCGTAGCCCATGCCCGATACCTCGTCGAGGAACTTGCGCCATTCGACCAGGTCGGAACGGCCTTTATCCGTTTCGTCCCACGAACCGATATGGCTCTGCAGGCCCAGTGCGTTGACCGGGGTGCCGCGCTTCTTGAGGTCCGCGAGCAGGGCCAGCACGCCCGCGCGGTGCTTGGCGCTGCCGGCGTCGCCGCGCATGTAGTCGTTATAGACCAACTGCGCCTGCGGGGCATATTCTTTCGCGAGGCGGAACGCAAGGTCGATCTGCTCGGCGGCGCCCAGCGGCCGCGTGAGGGCGTTCTGGCGCAGCTTGCCGTCGGCCGGGTCGACGGCTTCGTTGACGACGTCCCAGCTCTTGATGCTCTTGCCGAAGTGGCCGCACACGGTGCTCACGTGCGTGCGCATCAACTGTTCGACGGCCTTCGCGGGCTGCGGGCCGAAGTTCTGCTTGGCGACCCACGCCGGCACCCATTTCTCGGTTTGCCAGAACAGGTTGTGGCCGCGCACGGCGATGCCCTTGTCCTTCGCCCAGGCGATCACGTCGTCGGCCGGGCCGAAGTTCGGCCTGCCAGGCGCCGGTTCGAGCGCCTGCCATTTCATCTCGTTCTCGAGCACGATCAGGTTGCATTCGCGCTCGACGAGCGCGCGGTAGGCGGCGTCGCCGAACTGGTTGCGGCCGGCGCTGATGGCGGTGCCGAAGCGCATGCCCTTGCGCGCCGCGACGTCCTTCAGCGTTTCGCCCGCGGGGCCTTGGGCGCGCGCAAACGGGAGGGCGGCCGGCAGCAGGGCGGCGCCGGCGAGCGCCTGGATGATCTCTCGTCTCGTAGTCATTATGGTTGAATCCTTCTGTTTTGCGTGGTGGGGTGAAACGGTTCAGCCATGGCCAGGCGCGAACGGGAACGCTTGCTTCCGGTAATAATCGAGCGCTTGCGCGGGCGCGCGCACGCCGGCCGGCAGCGGCAGGCCGGACTGGTGCTGGAAGTAAGCGATGCACGCGTCGCGCCACCATGCGGCCTCGCGCTGTTGCTGGGCCAGGCGCTGGGCGACGTCGTCGAAGCGCCGCGCATCCACGAACGGGCGCAGGCGCTGCCATTCGGCCTGCATCGCGGCCACTTCAGCCACGCCGTGGTCGTAGTGCGCAACCAGGTCGGTCCACAGCGTACGGCCGTCCTGCATGCGGTAGTCCCACGGCAGGTGGTGGAACCACAGCAGGAATTCGGGCGGCGTCGTGGCCGGGTCGGCGAAGCGGCGCGCGACCTCGGGCGCGTACTGGGCCACGGCATTGCTGCCCTTGGCCGTGCGGTCGAAGCCGATGCCGTTCTTGTCCGCGCGGTTATAGTAGACGGGGTTCCAGTCGGCGCGGGCCAGGTCGTCCACCCACGGCGCCGGCCCGTAATGGTGGCCGGTGCCCATCATGTGGTGCAGGCCGAGGGGCGTCATGTAGTCGACCACGGCTTCGCGCGAGCGCATCATCATGGCGACGACCGGATCGACGACGCGCGCGTCCGGCGCGAACGTCTGGCCCGCCCATTCGCGTGCGATGGCGCGGCTGTCGAGGTCAGGGTTCCAGGCGAGGCGGCCGTAGGCGTACCAGTTGGCCTGGTCGAACGTGGAGCCCGTCCAGTTGCGGCTCGATCCGATGTTGGCGACGCCGGCGATGCCGCCCACGCGGCCATCCTGTGCGCCTTCCAGCACGCGCGCGACCGTCATCGGCTGGTTGCCCGCGCGGGTGTCGAAGCGCAGCGTTTCCTGGAACAGGGAACCGAGGTAGACGAGGTGCGTGGCGAAGCCCAGGTATTCCTTCGTCACCTGGAATTCCATCACCAGCGGCGTGTCCGGCATCGCGCCGAACAGCGGGTGCGCCGGTTCGCGCGGCTGGAAGTCGATGGCGCCGTTCTTCACCTGCACGAGCACGTTCTTGTCGAACTTGCCGTCAAGCGGCTTGAACTGGTCATAGGCCTGGGCGGCACGATCACTGACCTGGTTCGGGTGCGCCGGCGGGCTGTAGACGAAGGCGCGCCACATCACGATGCCCTTGTGCGGCGCGAGTGCGCGCGCGAGCATGTTGGCGCCGTCCGCGTGGTTGCGGCCATAGTCCTGCGGGCCGGGCTGGCCTTCCGAATTGGCCTTGACCAGGAAGCCGCCGAAATCGGGAATGGTGCGGTAGATCTCGTCCGCCTTGCGCGCCCACCAGGAGGCGACGGCGGGATCGAGCGGGTCGGCCGTCTTCGTCTCTTTCAGTTCCAGCGGCGTCGACCAGCGCACGGAGAGATAGACGCGGATGCCGTACGGGCGCAGCACGTTCGCGATGGCCGCCGCCTTGGCGATGAACGCGGGGCTCAGCACCTCGGCCTTCGCGTTGACGTTGTTGAGGACCGAGCCGTTGATGCCCAGCGACGCGTTGGCGCGCGCGTAATCCGTGTAGCGCGGGTCGATGATGTTGGGGAGCTCCCACCAGTTCCAGATCGATTCGCCCGCGTAGCCTCGCTCCACCGTACGGTCCAGGTTGTCCCAGTGGTTCAGTACCCGGAGGGGCAAGGCCGGCTTGTCGGCGAGGGCGATGCCGTCGGGCGCGGTGCCCAGCTGCAGCTGGCGCAGCCACGCGAAGCTGCCGTACAGGAGGCCGATGTCCGAGTTCGCCGCGATCAGCGTGACTGGGACGCCGTCCTGGCGCGTACGGCGCACGACGTAGCCTTCGCTGCCGACGCTGGCGAGGTCGCGGCGCACGGCATCCGCGTCGGCCAGGCCTGCCGGCAGCGTGGCGCGGGCGAGGACGATGGTGCCGGCGCGTACCTTCGCGTTCGCGGGGATGGCGTCCGGGGCGCGGCCCAGCATGCCGGCGAGGCCGCGTTTGAGTTCCGCGGCGGCGGCGCGCACGGTCGGGGTGTCGTCCGGCGCCGCGATGCCGGTGGCGGCCGCCGCCAGCGCGGTCTTCTGGGCGGCGGGAAGAGGGCGGTAGCGCAGCCACAGGTCGTAGCCGTCTTCATCGGCGGCGTGGGCGAGGTGGGTACCGACCAGGCCAAGCACGACGTTCAGGACGAACGCCGCCATGAACCGTGCGCGGACGAGCCGCAGCAAATATTGCATCGTAGTCTCCGTTGTATTTATATGAGTGCCGGATGCGGCGGCCCGTCCGGCGCAGGAATGTTAGCGCAAACTCTGAAAATGGGAAATCGATTTCTGAGTGTTTACGGTCATGTTTATGGCTATCATTACACGGGGCGAAAGTGCTAAGATAGCGCAAACAAAAAATGATGGGGAATAGGGAGAATGACCAAGACCAAACCAGAGTCCGTCCAGGAAGAGCTGGAACGACGGGGCCAGCCGACGATGGCCGACGTCGCCAAGCTCGCGGGCGTGTCCGCCATGACGGTCTCGCGCGTCATGAACGGCAAGGGACTCGTGCGCGAAAGCACGCGGCGCAAGGTCGCGGAAGCCGTGGCGGCGCTGAATTACACGCCGAACCAGGAGGCACGCAACCTCGCGGGCTCCAAGCCGATCCGCGTCGGCTTCTTGTACAGTAACCCGAGCGCGGCGTACCTGAGCGAGTTCCTCGTCGGCCTCCTGAGCCAGTCGGGCCTGAACAACGTCCAGCTGTTCGTGGAAAAATGCGAGGCCGGCGAGCACGAAGCGGAACAGACGCGCCGCCTCGTCGAGAACGGCCTGGACGGCATCATCCTGCCGCCGCCGCTGTGCGACAGCGAGGAGGTGCTCGCCGCCATCGCGGACGCGAACATCCCGGCCGTCGTCGTCGCGTGCGGCCTGCCGGACAGCCGCGTGGGCGCCGTCAGCATCGACGACTACGAAGCGGCGCATGCGATGACGCGCCACCTGGTCAACCTGGGCCACCACCGCATCGGCTTCGTCGTCGGCCATCCGAACCAGACCGCGAGCGCGCGCCGCCTCGAAGGCTATCGCGCGGCGATCGCGGAGCAGGGTGCGGACGCGTCCGAGGAACTCATCGTGCAGGGCATGTTCACGTACCGCTCCGGCCTGGACGCGGCCGAGCACCTGCTGGCGCTGGAAGAACGCCCGACGGCCATCTTCGCCAGCAACGACGACATGGCGGCCGCCTGCGTGGCCGTCGCACACCGCCTCGGACTCGACGTGCCAGGCGACCTGACCGTCACCGGCTTCGACGACACGGCGCTCGCCACGACGATCTGGCCGGAACTGACCACCGTGCGCCAGCCGATCGCCGGTATGGCGCGCGAAGCGGTGCAGTCGCTGGTGCGCCGCGTGCGCGCGCTGCGCGAAGGCGAGGAGGCGGAGCCGGAACAGGTGCGCATGGACTTCGAACTGGTACGCCGCCAGTCCGACGCCGCGCCGCGCACCCGTCCATCGGCACTGCTGCCGCTCAGCGCCGCCAAGCGCGCCAGCTGATCCTCCCGGCCGCGGCGCCCAGCCGCGGCCGACCTACGCGCGACGCATAAACTGTTCGCGCAAACATCGAGTTTTCCCGCTTTTCCCGCCAATTCCGCCACGGCCCAAGGCCGTTGCGTCGCCTCTGCCGGACATCTTCCCAATAATTCATTGACAAGCGCCAAATTAGACGTTTAGACTGGAATGGTTGCGGTAACATTTCTGTTATTAGAATGTTGGACCTCGATCCACCGCATGCCAGGCAGACCACACTCCGCCGGCCACACGGCGGCACCTACAAAAACAAGCAGGAGACATAAGTCGATGGGTATCAAACGCAGAGAGTTTCTGGCCACCGTTGGGGGCGCGGCCGGCATGGCAGTCGTGCCGGGCGCGCTGGCGGCGAAAGCCGCCAAAGGGGGCGCACCAGTTTACAAGCAGGCGAACGCGCCCGTCGCGGCGCGCGTGGAAGACCTGCTGGGCCGCATGACGGTCGACGAAAAGATCGCGCAGCTGCAATGCGTCTGGCTGACGAAGAAAGACCTCCAGAACGACGACACGAGCTTCAACGCCGAGAAGGCGGCAAAAGTCCACCCGCACGGCATGGGCATGTTCGCGCGCCCGTCCGACCGCCAGATCGGCGCCGACAACAACGCCGGCAACTCCGGTGCCGTCGGCAACCGCGGTCCGAAGGAAACGGCGGACTACGTGAACGCCGTGCAGAAGTGGGCGCTGGAGCACACGCGCCTGGGCATCCCGGTCTTCATGCACGAGGAATCGCTGCACGGTTACGTGGCGCCGGAAGCGACCAGCTTCCCGCAGGCGATCGGCCTGGCTTCCACGTTCGACCCGCAACTGGTCGAGCAGATCTTCTCGCTCGCCGCGAAGGAAATGCGCGCCCGCGGCGCCAACCTGGCGCTGGCGCCGGTCGTCGACGTGGCGCGCGAGCCGCGCTGGGGCCGGATCGAAGAGACCTATGGCGAAGACCCGCATGTGTGCGGCGTGATGGGCAAGGCCGCCGTGCTGGGCTTCTCGGGCAACACGCTGCCGCTGGCGCAGGACAAGGTCTTCGCCACGCTGAAGCACATGACGGGCCACGGCCAGCCGGAGTCCGGCACCAACATCGGTCCGGCGAACGTGGGCGAACGCGCGCTGCGCGAAGACTTCTTCCCGCCGTTCGAGAAGATCATCAAGGAAACCAAGATCGCGGCCGTGATGCCGTCGTATAACGAGATCGACGGCGTCCCGTCGCACGCCAACCGCTGGCTGCTGACGGACGTGCTGCGCAAGGAGTGGGGCTTCCAGGGCCTGACCGTGTCCGACTACATGGCGGTCGCGGAACTGGGCAGCCGCCACCACCTCGTCGGCTCGGTGAAGGAAGGCGGCCTGCGCGCATTCAAGGCCGGCGTCGACATCGAGACGCCGGACCCCGCCGGCTTCGCCGCGCTGGATGAACTGGTCAAGGAAGGCAAGATCACCACGAAGGAACTCGACGCCGTCGTGCGCCGCATCCTGCGCTGGAAATTCGACGCGGGCCTGTTCGAGAACCCGTACGCGGACGCCGACCAGGCCGCCGCCCGCACCGCGACGCCGGAAGCCATCGCCCTCGCGCGCACGGCCGCCCAGCGCACCGCCGTCCTGCTGAAGAATGACAAGGGCCTGCTGCCGCTGGCGCCGCAGAAGGTCGGCAAGCTGCTGCTGGTCGGCACCCATGCGAAGGACACGCCGATCGGCGGCTATTCGGACAAGCCGCGCCACGTCGTCTCCGTGTACGAGGCACTGCAGAAGGAAGCGCAGGCGGGCGGCTTCACGCTGGATTATTCGGAAGGCGTGCGCCTGACCGAAGGCCACGTATGGGGCCAGGACGAAATCGTCTGGACCAAGCCGGAAGTCAATGCGCGCCTGATCGCCGAGGCGGTGGAAGCGGCGAAGAAGGCCGACACCATCGTGATGGTCCTGGGGGACAACGAGCAGACCGCGCGTGAAGCCTGGGCCGACAACCACCTGGGCGACCGCACGTCGCTGGACCTCGTCTCCCAGCAGAACGACCTGGCCCGCGCCATCTTCGCGCTGAACAAGCCGACCGTCGTGCTGCTGCTGAACGGCCGTCCGCTGTCCGTGAACTACCTGGCCGAACGCGCCGACGCGCTGATGGAATGCTGGTATATGGGGCAGGAGACGGGCCATGCCGTCGCCGACCTGATCTTCGGCCGCGCGAACCCGGGCGGCAAGCTGCCCGTCACCATCGCGCGCAACGTCGGCCAGCTGCCGATGTTCTACAACCGCAAGCCGAGCAGCCGCCGCGGCTACATCGACGACGTGACCACGCCGCTGTACCCGTTCGGCTACGGCCTGTCGTACACCCGCTTCGACATCTCCGCACCGCGCCTCACGAAGGACCGGATGGGAGTCTCCGGCACGACCCAGGTACAAGTGGACGTGCAGAACACGGGCGCCGTGCGCGGCGACGAAGTCGTGCAGATGTACATCCGCGACGACGTCAGCTCCGTCACCCGTCCGCTGCTCGAACTGAAGGGCTTCCAGCGCGTGACGCTGGAACCGGGCGAAAAGCGCACGGTCACCTTCGACATCAAACCGACCGACCTGTGGTTCTACAACGGCGACATGAAACGCGTCGTGGAACCGGGGACGTTCACCATTTTCGCAGGACCGAACAGCGTCGACCTGAAGAAGGCGACCCTGACGGTGGCATAACCAAGAGAGACAAGACATGACAGCTATCCAAGCCAACCCGCTGCCCCAGGACCTCGACCAGGCCTTGATGGTCGGCCGCGTGTGGCGTTCTTCCCCGACCAACGGCCCGGCCGTGGTCGCCGTTCGTAACGGTCGTGTAATCGATATCACCCGCCACGCCCCGACCGTGTCGGAACTGCTCGAGCGCGACGACCTCGTCGCCATCGTGCGCGGCGCGGAAGGCGAGGACCTGGGCGACGTCAACGCGCTGGTCGCGGCCGCGCTGGCCGGTGATGAAGGCAACGCGGTGCGCCTGCTGGCCCCGTGCGACCTGCAGGCGATCAAGGCGTGCGGCGTCACGTTCGCCGTCAGCCTGCTGGAACGCGTGATCGAGGAACAGGCCAAGGGCGACCCGGCCCGCGCAACGGCGCTGCGCCAGCAGCTGCAGGAAACCATCGGCACCAACCTGTCGGAACTGGAACCGGGCGGCGAAGCTGCCATGCGCCTGAAGGCCGACCTGTCGGCACGCGGCTTGTGGTCGCAATACATGGAAGTGGGCATTGGCCCGGACGCGGAAGTGTTCACGAAGTCGCAGCCGATGTCGGCGGTCGGCCACGGCGCCGCCGTCGGCCTGCACCCGTCGTCGCACTGGAACAACCCGGAACCGGAAATCGTCCTGGCCGTGAACAGCCGCGCGCAAGTCGTCGGCGCCACGTTGGGCAACGACGTCAACCTGCGCGACATCGAAGGCCGCAGCGCGCTGCTGCTCGGTAAGGCGAAGGACAACAACGGCTCGTGCGCCATCGGCCCGTTCATCCGCCTGTTCGACGGTGATTTCGATATCGACACCCTGCGCAACGCGGAAGTCCGCATGCTGATCGAAGGCGTCGACGACAACTTCGAACTGGCCGGTGCCAGCTTCATGCGCGAAATCAGCCGCGATCCGCTGGACCTCGTGCGCCAGACCTGCGGCAAGCACCACCAATACCCGGACGGCTTCATGCTGTTCCTCGGTACGATGTTCTCGCCGATCAAGGACCGCGATGCGCAAGGCGGCGGCTTTACCCACCACGCGGGCGACCGCGTGAGCATCTCCACGCCGTCGCTGGGCACGCTGGTCAACACCGTCCAGCGCAGCGACCAGATCGCACCGTGGACCTTCGGCGTGCGCGCGCTGTACGCCAACCTGGCCGAACGCGGCCTGCTTTCCAAATAACGAGAATTACATGTCTGAACAAAACCAAGCATTCGTCTACGCGACCTTTCCCGACCTGGCCGGCAAGCGCGTCGTCATCACCGGCGGCGGCAGCGGCATCGGCGCCGAGCTGACCACGGCCTTCGCCGGCCAGGGCGCCCGCGTCTACTTCCTCGACATCGCCGAGGAAGCGTCGCGTTCCCTGGAGGCGTCGCTGGCGAACTCGCGCATCGCGCCGAAGTTCATCAAGTGCGACCTGACCAACCTCGACGAGCTGAAGGCGACCTTCGCCCGCATCGAAGAGGAAGCGGGCGGCGTCGACATCCTGCTGAACAACGCGGCCAACGACGACCGCCACGACATCGAGAACGTGACGCCGGCGTACTGGGAAAGCCGCATGAACGTGAACCTGCGCCACCAGTACTTCTGCGCGCAGGCCGTCATCCCGGGCATGAAGGCGCGCAAGTACGGCGTGCTGCTGAACTTCGGTTCGATCTCGTGGCACCTGCCGCACACCCAACTGGGCCTGTACATGATGGCGAAGGCCGCCATCGAGGGCATGACCCGCAACATGGCACGCGAATTCGGCCCGCACGGCATCCGCGCCGTCACGGTCGTCCCGGGCGCCGTCGTCACGCCGCGCCAGAAGGCGCTGTGGCACAACCCGGACGAAGAAGCGCGCATCCTGGCCGGCCAGTGCATTCCCGAGCGCGTGGAGATGGAAGACGTGGCCGCGCTGGCGCTGTTCCTGGCGTCGAACAACGCGCGCCACATCTCCGGCCGCGAGTACTTCGTCGACGCGGGCTGGTACGGCGCATGAGCATCGTCGCCACGCAGCCCACGCCACTGTGGGAAGTCGGCGCGACCCTGGGCGAGGGCGTCCTGTGGGATGCCCCGAACCAGCAGGTCTGGTTCGTCGACATCAAGGGCAAGCGCCTGCACCGCTGCGCGGCGGACGGTTCCGACCAGCGCAGCTGGGACGCACCGGGCCAGGTGAGCTTCGTCGTGCGGGCGTCGGATGGCGGTCTCGTCGTGTCGCTGGAAGATGGCCTGTACCGCTTCGTGGAAGCGACCGGCGAGTTCGTCCCGTTCGCGAAGGTCGAGGCCGACGTGACGGGCAACCGCTTCAACGACGGCCACGTCGACGCGCAGGGCCGCCTGTGGTTCGGTTCGATGGACGATGCGGAAGAAGCGCCGTCGGGTGTCCTGTACCGTTTCGACGGCACTCACGTCGTGCGCATGGACGACGGCTACATCATCACGAACGGCCCGGCCGTGAGCCCGGACGGACGCACGCTGTATCACACCGACACGCTCGATAAACGGGTGTATGCTTTCGACCTGGCGGCAGACGGCAGCCTGTCGGGCAAGCGCCTGTTCGCAGAGATCACGGACGGCGGCTGGCCGGACGGGATGGCGGTCGACGCCGAGGGTCACGTGTGGATCGCGGTGTTCCGCGGCTGGCGCATCGAACGCCGCAATCCGCAAGGCGACAAGGTGGGCGAAGTACGCTTCCCCTGCTCGAACATCACGAAACTGGCCTTTGCCGGCGACGACCTGCGCACCGTGTACGCGACGTCGGCGCGCAAGGGCCTGACGGCCGAGGAACTGGCCCAGCAGCCGCTCGCGGGCGCGCTGTTCACCTTCCGCGCCGAGACGGCCGGATTGCCGCACCACGTGCTGCGGCTGCAGGAGTAATACGGAATGACACAACAGAACAGCAAACCGAAGCGTTTCCGGTCGCAGGACTGGTTCGACAACGAAGAGCGCATCGACATGACCGCGCTCTACCTCGAGCGCTTCATGAACTATGGCATCACCCCCGAGGAACTCCGTTCGGGCAAGCCGATCATCGGCATCGCCCAGAGCGGCAGCGACATCTCGCCGTGCAACCGCATCCACCTGGACCTGGCCAAGCGCGTGCGCGACGGCATCCGCGATGCCGGCGGCATCCCGATGGAATTCCCGCTGCACCCGATCTTCGAGAACTGCCGCCGCCCGACCGCGGCGCTGGACCGCAACCTGGCCTACCTTGGCCTCGTCGAGATCCTGCACGGCTACCCGATCGACGCCGTCGTGCTGACGACCGGCTGCGACAAGACGACGCCGGCCCAGCTGATGGCCGCCGCCACCGTCGACATCCCCGCGATCGTGCTGTCCGGCGGTCCGATGCTGGACGGCTGGTTCGAAGGTGAACTGGTCGGCTCCGGCGCGGCGATCTGGAAGGGCCGCCGCCGCCTGGCCGCGGGCGAGATCGACGAGAAGAAATTCATCGACATCGCGACCGCATCCGCGCCGTCGGCCGGCCACTGCAACACGATGGGCACCGCCTCGACGATGAATGCCATCGCCGAAGCGCTGGGCATGTCGCTGACGGGCTGCTCGGCCATTCCGGCGCCGTACCGCGAGCGCGGCCAGATGGCGTACGAAACCGGCAAGCGCATCGTCGGCATGGCGTTCGAAGACCTGCGTCCGTCGCAGATCCTGTCGCGCGACGCGTTCATCGACGCGATCGTCGTCAACGCCGCGATCGGCGGTTCGAGCAACGCCCAGCCGCACATCGTCGCGATGGCCCGTCACGCCGGCGTCGAGATCAAGCCGGAAGACTGGATGGAATACGGCTACGACGTGCCGCTGCTGCTGAACATGCAGCCGGCCGGCAAATACCTCGGCGAGCGTTACCACCGCGCCGGCGGCACGCCCGCCATCATGTGGGAGCTGGAGCAGAAAGGCCTGCTGCGCTCGAAACGCCTCACCGTCACCGGCAAGACGATGGCCGAGAACCTCGTCGGCCGCGAGAGCATCGACCGCGAGATGATCACCCCGTTCGACCAGCCGCTCAAGCAGAAGGCCGGCTTCATGGTCCTGAAGGGCAACCTGTTCGACTTCGCGATCATGAAGACGAGCGTGATCTCGGACGCCTTCCGCCAGCGCTACCTGTCGACGCCGGGCTCGGAAAACGCGTTCGAGTGCAAGGTCGTCGTGTTCGACGGTTCGGACGATTACCACCACCGCATCAACGACCCGGCGCTGGGCATCGACGAGAACACGATGCTCGTGATCCGCGGTTCGGGTCCGGTGGGCTGGCCCGGTTCGGCGGAAGTCGTGAACATGCAACCGCCCGATGCGCTGATCAAGAAGGGCATCAACGCGCTGCCGACGCTGGGCGACGGCCGCCAGTCCGGTACGTCGGACAGCCCGTCGATCCTGAACGCGTCGCCGGAAAGCGCGGCGGGCGGCAACCTGGCGCTGCTGCGCACGGGCGACCGCGTGCGCGTGGACCTGAACACGGGCAGCTGCAACGTGCTGATCACGGACGAGGAACTGGAAGCGCGCCGCAAGGATGCGCCGCCGCCGATCCCGGGCAACCAGACGCCGTGGCAGCAGATCTACCGCGCGACCGTCGGCCAGCTGCATACCGGCGCCGTGATGGAGATGGCCCTGCAGTACCGCGACGTCGGCCACGACATGCCGCGCCATAACCACTGATCGCCACCATCCCTGAAAGGGCCCGTTCGCGGGCCCTTTTTTCATTCTGGAGCCCTAGATGCACGCTACCATGACTCGTGTTTGCCGGGTACTCGTCCTGGCCCTTTCCTGCGCCGCCTCCGTCCAGGCGGCACCCCGCACCGTCACCGCGCTGGACGACGGCTGGGAATTCGCCAAAGGCGCGCCCGGCGGCTGGACGGCCGTCGCGCTGCCCCATACGTTCAACGCGGACGACGGCACGTCGCCCAATCCTTACCGCGGCGCCGGCTGGTACCGGCGCACGCTCACCGCACCGGCTGCAACAGGGGGGCGCACGTATCTCGAATTCGACGGCGCCGCGCTGTCGACGGACGTCTGGCTGAACGGCACGCGCATCGGCCGCCACGAAGGCGGCTTCGCGCGCTTCCGCTTCGACGTCACGGATCAACTGCGGGCGGGCGCCAACACGCTGCTGGTCCGCGTCGACAATACACGCCAGCCGGACGTGGCGCCGCTCGGCGGCGACTACACGCCGTACGGCGGCCTGTATCGGCGCGTGCGGCTCGTGACGACGGCCGACGTGCACGTCGACATGCTCGATGCGGGCGGGCCGGGCGTGTACTTCAGTACCCCACGGGCGGAACGCCCGCACTGGCGCGTGCGCATCGCGAACGACCGCGCGCGCGCGGAAAACGTCGTCGTCACGGCCCGGCTGCGCGATGCGGCCGGCAAGGTCGTGGCGACGGCGCAGCGGTCCGCCACGCTGCCCGCGCGCGCCGTCGTGCCGGTCGAGCTGGATGCGGCGCTGGCGAACCCGCACCTGTGGCAGGGCGTCGAGGATCCTTACCTGTACACGAGCGAAGTGACGGTGGCCCGTGCGGATGCGCTACTCGACCGCGTGGACAACGACGTCGGCATCCGGACCGTGCAGCTCGATCCGGACCGCGGCCTGCTGCTGAACGGGAAGCCGTACCGCGTGCACGGCGTGAACGTGCACCTGACGTACGTGCCCGGGAAGGGGACGGCGGCCGACGATGCGGACATCGACGCCGACTACCGCATCCTGGAAGAGCTGGGCGTCACGGGCCTGCGCTTTGCCCACTACCAGCACAACGAACACAGTTACGCGCTCTCGGACCGCAAGGGTTTCCTCGTCTGGACCGAGCTGCCGCTGACGTCGGAAGTGGGCGCGAGCGATGCGTTCGCGGCCAATGCGGCGCAGCAGGCGCGCGAGCTCGTGCGCCAGAATTTCAATCACCCGTCCGTGTTCGTGTGGGGACTCGGTAACGAGATCTACAAGGTGGACGAGGTCAGCGGCCGCGTGCTCGACGCGATGCAGAAGCTCGTGCATGCGGAGGACGCGAGCCGGCCCACCGCTTACGCGAACTGCTGCGCGCCCATCGACGGGCCGCAGGCGCTGCACACGGATGCGGTCGGGTCCAACGTCTACTTCGGCTGGTACGACAAGGAATTCTCCGATCTGGCGCCGTTCCTGGCGGCCAACCATGCGAAGCGGCCGCGCACGCCGCAGTCGCTGAGCGAATACGGCGCCGGCGGCAGCGCGCTGCACCAGGAAGACCCGGTGCGCCGCCCCGTGGCGCCCAGCCGCTGGCACCCGGAGCAGTACCAGGCGCTGTACCACGAGGCGGCCTGGCGCCAGATCGAGGCGGCGCCGTGGCTGTGGGCGAGCTATGTGTGGACGGGGTTCGACTTCGCGTCGGCCGGGCGCAACGAGGGCGACGCGCGGGGCGTCAACGACAAGGGCCTCGTCAGCATGGACCGCAAGGTCCGCAAGGATGCGTATTACTGGTACCAGGCCAACTGGTCGAAGAAGCCGATGGTGTACATCACGTCGCGCCGCGCCGTGAAGCGGACCGCGGCGGACGTGGAGGTCAAGGTGTACAGCAACCAGCCGGCGGCGCGGCTGATGGTGAACGGCGTCGACCTGGGCGAGCGGGCCGTGGAGGGCCGCATCGCCCGCTGGCCGGTGCGCCTGCAGCCCGGCCCGAACCGGATCGAGGTCCAGGCGGGCGGGCAGGCCGACAAGGTCGAATGGACGCTGGCGCCGTAATTACTGCAGCTTGCCATCCACCATGCGCGTGAGGCCCAGCGGGTTCTCATCGCGCAGCGCTTCCGGCAGCAGTTCCGCCGGCACGTCCTGGTAGCACACCGGACGCAGGAAACGCTCGATGGCCGTCGCGCCCACCGACGTGGTGCGGCTGTCCGACGTGGCCGGGAACGGGCCGCCGTGCACCATCGAGTGGCTCACTTCGACGCCGGTCGGGAAGCCGTTGAACAGGATGCGGCCGGCCTTGCGTTCCAGCGTCGGCATCAGCTTCGCGGCCAGGTCGCGGTCCGCGGCCGTGGCGTGGATCGTGGCCGTCAGCTGGCCTTCCACGTGGCGCGTCACTTCCAGCAGTTCGGCGTCGTCCTTGCACACGACGATCAGCGAGCTCGGTCCGAAGATTTCTTCTTCCAGCGCGCTGTTCGACAGGAACGTCGCGGCATCCGCCTGGTACAGCGCGGCCTGCGCGGCGCAGCCGCAGCCGTCCGTGCTGCCCTGGGCGATGAGTTCCACGCCTTCGAGACCGGAGCGGCGCGCGATCGCGTCGACGTACGCCTGGTGGATGCCCGCGGTGAGCATCGTGCCGGCGCCCTTGGCCGCCAGAGCCTCCGTGACGGCCGTGCGGAACACGTCCAGGTCGGGGCCGGCGAGGGCGATCACGAGACCCGGGTTCGTGCAGAACTGGCCGGTGCCCATCGTGAGCGAATCGACGAAGCCTTGCGCGAGCTTCGCGCCGCCCGCGGCCAGGGCGCCCGGCAGCAGGTAGAACGGATTGATGCTGCTCATCTCGGCGTAGACCGGGATCGGTTCCTTGCGGGCCTGCGCCGCGTTGACGAGCGCGAGGCCGCCATTGCGCGAGCCGGTGAAGCCGACGGCCTTGATGACGGGGTGCTGGACCAGCGCGAGGCCGATCTCGAAGCCGGTGCCGATCAGCATGGAGAACGTCCCATCCGGCATGCCGCAGTCCTCGACGGCCTGGCGGATCGCCTTGCCGACCAGTTCCGACGTGCCCAGGTGCGCGTTGTGCGCCTTCACGACGACGGGGCAGCCGGCCGCCAGCGCCGATGCGGTGTCGCCGCCGGCGACGGAGAACGCGAGCGGGAAATTCGACGCGCCGAACACGGCGACGGGGCCGAGGCCGATCTTGCGCATGCGCAGGTCGGGACGCGGCGGCGTGCGCTGGGGCAGGGCGGAGTCCAGCGTCGCTTCGAGGAAGTGGCCGTCGCGGACGACCTTGGCGAACAGGCGCAGCTGGTTGCAGGTGCGCGCACGCTCGCCTTCCAGGCGCGCCGCCGGCAGGCCGGATTCGGCGGAGGCGCGCTCGATCAGGGCCGGGCCGAGGTCCATGATGCGGTCGGCGATGGTTTCCAGGAAGCGGGCGCGCTGCTCGAGCGGCTGGCCGCGGTAGGCGTCGAACGCCTGTTCCGCGAGCAGGCAGGCGGCCGCCAGGTCGTCCATGCTGGCCGCGCCGAATTCCGGTTCCATCTCGGCGCGCGTGGTCGGGTTGTAGGCGCGCAGCGTGCCGGCGCTGCCGCGCACGGCCTGGCGGCCGATGATCATTTCGCCTTGGATGTTCATGAGGGCTCCTTGTTAAAAAAAAAGCGCCGCCGCGACCCGTGAAGGCCGCGGCGGCGGTGTGCAGGAATCGATCAGCGATTGTATCGAATCATGCGGATTCCCGTTGGATCAGAACGAGTACTGTGCCAGCAGCGTGTAGCGCGGACCGCTCATGAAGACCTGGCGGGTGAAGCTGCCGGCGTGCTGCTCCATGATCTGGCGCGTGTACGAGTTGGTCAGGTTCGTGGCTTCCAGGCCGACGCGGAACTTGTCCGTGAAGTCGTAGAAGATCGAGCCGTCCAGCTGGCCGTACGGTGCCTGGTACAGCGGCAGGCCGAACGCCTGGTCGTTGTTCGTCGTCGGGATCAGGTACTTCGCCGGATCGGCGGCCGGGTTCGTGTTCAGGCCGTTGTTGCCGCGGCTGCCCCACTGGTTCACGCCCAGCAGGTAACGCGAACGCCAGTTGTAGGCGAGGCGCATCGACAGGCCGTGCTGCTCGTACATGACCGCGAAGTTGATCGTGTGACGCGACAGGCCCTGCAGCGGGGTCTTGCCGAATGCACGACCGTCGGTATCGCAACCGTTGATCGACAGGTTGTAGTTCGACGACGCGTCGTTACCCGAGCACCAGGCGTTGAACACAGGCTTGTTCAGCGTGCGCTCGCTCGAGACGTACGTCCAGCTGGCCTGCGTACCGATGCCTTTCAGCCAGTCGGGCACGAAGTCGTAGTACTGCTGGTGCGCGATCTCGAAGCCGCGGGCGTAGCCCTTGGCGCCGTTGACCGGACCCGTGACCACGAACGTCTGCGGCTTGCCGTTGACGTCGGTCGCCTTGTACGAGTAGTCCTGGGTGATGATGATGTCCTTCAGGTCCTTGTTGAAGGCCGAGAAGGTCAGCGAGCCGGCTTTCGCGAAATACCATTCCGCGGTCAGGTCGACGTTGGTCGACGTGGTCGGCTTCAGCATCGCGTTGCCGTCGCTGGTACCGGTCAGCGTGGTGCCGTTGAAGATGACATTGGTCGTCTTGCCCGACGAATCGCGGATCGTCGTCTGGTTCGGCGCCGAGTTCAGCGTGGTCTGCACCTGCAGCTGGTTGAAGTCCGGACGGGCCATCGCCTTGGCGACGGCGAAGCGGAACTGCAGCTCGTCGCTGTACTTCAGGCGCAGGTTCAGGCTCGGCAGCCAGTTGTGGTACGAGTTGTTGTACGACTGGGCTTCCGCGAACGGCTTGATGTAGATGAGCGTGTCCACGCCGGTGACGGGAGCGTCGGTCGGGATGGTGACGCCGGCCGGGCTGTAGGCGACGTAGCCGCTGCCGGCGCCGGTCGTCTTCACGTAGCGGATGCCGATGTTACCGTCGATCGGATACTTCAGGTCGTCGAAGCCGAAGCGCAGCTGCGTGTAGGCGGCGCGGGTCTTCTCGCTCTGCGTGTTGGTCGCGGCCGGGTCGTTGAAGGTCGCAGCCTTCCACGGGTCACAGGTCGAACCCTGTTCCTTGCACAGCACGTCGTGGTAGGCGTGGATCTTGGACCATTCGTCCGGGAAGCCGCGCACCACCGACTCGTTGGCGAACAGCATCGGCGGAATGTTGTACTTGCCGTCGAAGAAGTTGTCGATCTTCTGCAGCGAGGCGCCGCCGGCGAAGCGCGGGTCACCCAGGCGGGCGACGTGCGGGATCTGCCAGCCTTCCATCCACGGGAACGTGATGGCCTGCCAGTTGTAGAACTTCTGGGCCTTGTGGTTCTCGCCGTCGCGGTTGGCCATGCGGAAGCCGAAGCGGACGTCGCGCAGCACCGGATGGTCGAACGCGTACTTGAAGTCGGTCTTCCACGCCTTCTGGGTGGCCGTGGCGTGGTCCAGCGCTTCCTGGGTGTAGGCCCAGTAGTAGTTGTTCGGATCGGCCATGTAGGCCGGCGAACCCAGCGTGATCTGCGGGACGTTGCCGCGCATGTCCATCTGCTGGTTCGGCATGATGAAGCCGGTCGACACGTCGGCGTCGAAGCCTTCGGTCGTCGAATGGACGTGCTGGAAGTCGTTGGTCCAGGTCAGGTCCGGCGTCACGCGCCATTGCAGGTTCAGCGACGTGTCGCGGGTGCTCGATTCACGCGTGTTGATGCGTTGCGAGCTGTTGAACGGCGAGCCGCCGTAGGTCGGGTTCGAGATCGTACCGCTCTGGAACACGCCGTTGCTGTCGAAGACCGAATCCTTACTCGCGACCTGCTGGTACCACTTGTCCTCGGACGACGTGACGACGTGCTCGTCCAGGTCTTCCTTGTACTTCGTCTTGAAGTAGGTGAGGGCGGCCGTGAAGTCGCGGTTCGGGCGCCACTGGAAGGCGGCGTAGTCGCCGCGGCGGGTACGCTCGAAGTCCTGCGAACGGTAGCCGACGCCCAGCGGGATCCACTGGGTCTTGGAGCGGTCGTACTTGGCCGGATCGGTCGAGTTCACGTGCGGGAAGTAGGGGTCGACGCCGACGCCGTCGGAACGGGTCGGGCTCTTCGCATGGGCGAAGTCGACCAGGGCGCCGAATTCGCCGAACGTGTCCGACTTCCAGCGGTTCGACAGCAGGATGGTGCCGGTCGGGGACGGCGCGCCCTTGCGCAGCGTGGAATACGATTCCGACACGCCCAAGGTGCCCTTGAAGCCCTTGTAGTCGAACGGCATGGCCGTACGCAGGTTCACGAGACCCGCGACGGCGCCTTCGACCTGTTCCGCGGACGGGTTCTTGTAGACGTCGACGCCGGCCATCAGCTCCGGTGCCACGTCGGCGAAGCCGAGCGAGCGGCCGCCGCCGGCCGAGAACGCGTCGCGGCCGTTGACTTCCGAACGCACGTACGTCAGGCCGCGGACGGAGACGCCCGAGCCTTCGACGGACTGGCGGTTCGGGTCGCCGGCCATGTTGCGGTCGATGGTGACGCCGGCGATACGCTGCAGCACCTCGGTGACCGAACGGTCCGGCAGCTTGCCGATGTCTTCGGCGACGATCGAATCGACGACTTCGTCGGCGTTCTTCTTGAGTTGTTGCGCCGACTGCAGTGCCGCGCGCTGGCCGCTGATGTGGACGACGGTAGGGGCTGGGTTTGCCGTGGTGTCGGCGCTGGTCTGTGCCCATGCTGCGGCGCTGGAAAGAACGGCTACGTGCGCAACCGCTGCCGCAATCGCGGTCTTCTGGAAATTCCTCATTATCTCCCCCGATGATCAGGTAGTGTTGTTATAACAAGCTCTAACAAAGACAGTGTGAATGTGAGACCTAACACTGACTGTTATACGCTACCATAAAATTTTTATTATTTGCTACTCAGTTGTCAGTTTTGTGACAACGCAACGTGTCTTTTTTCCGACATGGTCAGCAAACGAACCGTTGCCAGGACCGCGCCGCCGTGTACCGGCCAGCCGGGAGAGCGCTGGGCAGGAAGCGGGCACGGCCCTGTGTTCCGAGTGAAAACCGCCTTGTTCAGAGAACGCACGTGTTTGCGTGTCGCAACTGACCTCGGCAGTAAGTTCACCAAATCGATGTTATACGCAATCGATTTCATAACTGCCAAAAAAATCTTATCGTGCGTGTGAGAAATACAACATGTGTGTCTTGGGAGCGCTACCTTTTGACACCGTCTCGTGGTGTTGCAGACATTAGCAACTAAACATGCTAAACAAGGCGGCTAACAGTATATTGACGTGTTAGCGCGAACATTTGGCTTGCGCATCCAACATTCCTTGGCTTAGGATACCGGTCATTAGCACTATAAAAATAATTCCGGAGACACATGCGTAACTCGCTCGCCCGCCAGACCGCCGCCGCGCTGGCCTTCCTTGCTGTCGCCGGCAATGCCATGCTGGCGCCCATCCCCGCGCAGGCCGCCGGGCACTACAAGCATTTCAAGACGGCGATCTACATCCCGGTGAACGTCACGCAAAGCCTCGTCGACCCGCAGGTCTTCGAGCACCAGTTCGCGCGTGCCATGAGCCAGGTCCCGTTCGACAAGGTCTACATCGAGGGCTACCGCGACAACCACTTCGCCAGCGACGCCGAGATCGAGGCCGTGAAGCGCCAGTTCCAGGCCAAGGGCATCGAGGTGGCGGGCGGCGTCACGCTGGCCGCGGGCGGATTCAACGGCCAGTTCATGACCTTCGATTACGAATCGTCCAGGGACCGCGACACGTGCAAGCGCGCGATGGCACTGATGGCGCGCCATTTCGACCACGTGATCCTCGACGACTTCACGTTCTACACGTCGAAGTCGGACGCCGATATCAAAGCGAAGGGCAAGCGCACGTGGACGGACTACCGCCTCGCCACCATGCGCAAGGTATCGAAGGACCTGATCATCGATCCGGCGCGCGCCGTCAACAAGAACGTCAAGATCGTCATCAAGTACCCGAACTGGTACGAGCATTTCGAGGGCCTGGGCTTCGACCTCGCGCAGCAGCCCGAGATGTTCGACGGGATCTACGCGGGCACCGAGACACGCGACCCGGTCATCACCGACCAGCTGCTGCAGCAATACGAGTCGTACAACATCATCCGCTACTACGAGACCCTCCGTAAGGACGGGAAGAATGGCGGCGGCTGGGTCGACACGTATTCGATCCGCTACGTCGACCGCTATGCGGAACAGTTGTGGGACACGATGCTCGCGAAGGCGCCCGAGATCACCCTGTTCAACTGGCACCCTGCCGCGCAGGACACGCCGGCCGAAGCGGGCGCGCGTCCGTGGGCCGGGCAAGACACCTCGTTCAATTGGGACCGCATCGTGGCCGACTGGAAGGCCGCGAATCCGGACGCGGCGGTGCCGCCGGGCTGGGGCCTCGCCGCCGGCGCCGCCCTGAAACAGATCGACGCGGTGCTGGACCAGCTGGGCAAGCCCACCGGGATCCCGACCTATCGCCCGGCCAACTCGTCGTCGGCGGAAGACTTCCTGCCCAACTACCTGGGCAATGTCGGCATCCCGATCGCGCTGACCGCGCGCTTCCCGCAGGATGCGCAGACGATCCTGCTCACGCAGGCATCGGCGGCCGATCCGGACATCCTCGACAAGGTGAAACGCCAGCTGGAAGCGGGGAAGGCGGTGTTCGTGACGTCCGGCTTCGTGAAGGCGACGCAGGATCCGAAGCGCAAGGACCGCGGCTTCCAGGACCTCGTCGAAGTCTACGCGACGGGGAACCAGGTGCTGCTGAACGACTACTACAACGGCTATGGCGCGGGCAACGGCGAATCGCTGCGCGACGATCCGAAGGTGGCGCCGCGCGACGTGCTGTTCCCCGAGCTGCACTATTTCACGAACGACGCGTGGCCCATCATCCGCGGCGTCGCCGGCGCGCGCGGTTTCCCGGTGCTGCTGATGAACCGGTATTCGAAGGGCGTTCTCTACATCCTGTCCATTCCCAGCAATATCGGCGACCTGTATAGTATGCCGCCAGGCGTGATGAACAGCGTGAAGACCTACCTGATGGCCGACACGCCCGTCCGCATCGAGGCGCCGGCCGGCGTGAGCCTGTTCACTTACGAAAACGGCGCCTACGTCATCCAGTCGTTCCGCGATACGCCGACGACGGTGAAGGTCGTGAAGCACGCGGTGGACGGCAAGGCGCGTCCGGCGGCCGAGACGGTGCCGGGCGCAAGCCGCGACACGGTGAGCGAGGTGGTGATTCCGCCGCACAGCTTCCGTGTCTACAAGGGCTAAACAGGTGTATGTACGCATGATGGAGACGGTGTGATGAAGTCGATGAAGCTGGCCGCTATGGTAACGTTAGCGCTGAGCCTGCTGGCCGGGCCCGTGGCGGCGCAGCAGCAGGAGCCGTACGTGTGGGACAGCGTGGCCATCGGCGGCGGCGGCTTCGTCACGGCCGTCGTGCCCAGCCGCGCCGCGCCGGGTGTCGCATACGCGCGTACCGACGTGGGCGGCGCCTATCGCTGGGATCCGCGCGCACGCCGCTGGACGCCGCTGCTCGACTGGGTGGCGGAAGACCAGACCGGGTACCTCGGCATCGACGCGTTGGCCATCGACCCGCGCGACGCCGACAACATCTGGCTGCTCGCCGGCATCGCCTACCTGAACGGCGGCCGCACCGCGATCCTGCATTCGACGGATGCGGGCAAGACCTTCTCCATCGTCGACGTCTCCAGCCAGTTCAAGACGCACGGGAACGGCATGGGCCGCCAGGATGGCGAGCGCCTCGCCGTCGATCCGGGCAACAGCAAATCGCTCTACGTCGGCACGCGCCGCGACGGCCTGTTCAAGAGTGTCGACGCGGGCCGCACGTGGGCGCGCGTGCCGGCGCTGCCGGTGACGTCCACGCCGAACGACGTGGGCCTGACCGTCGTCGTGCCGGATCCCGCCAGCGTGAAGGACGGCCAGGCGCGCCGCGTGTTCGTCGGCGTGTCGCGCTTCGGCGCGGTCGGCCCGAACCTGTACCGCAGCGACGACGCCGGCGCGACGTTCGAACCCGTGGCCGGCGCGCCCGTCGACCTGATGCCCCAGCGCGCGATCCTCGACGGGGCAGGGAACCTCCTCGTCACGTTCGCGAACGGCGCCGGCCCGCACCCGGACCGCAGCGGGCGCGAGCCGATGGACCGCGGGCAGGTGTGGAAGTACGCGATCGCGAGCGGCGCCTGGACGAACATCACGCCCGCCGGCTGGACACGGCCGTTCGCAGGCATCAGCGTCGATCCGAAGAATCCGCAGCGCCTCGTCGCGTCGACCATCAACACGTTCCTGCCGCAGGGCGACGCGAAGGGCGACCGCATCTTCCTGTCGAACGACGGCGGCGCCTCGTGGACCGACGTGATCGGCCGCGGTTTCGCGCGCGACGCGGCCGGCGTGCCCTGGCTGAAAGGCCACTCGATCCACTGGGCCGGCTCCGTCGAGTTCGACCCGGCCGACACGCACGCCGTCTGGGTCACGTCCGGCAACGGCGTGTTCCGCACCGCGAACATCGATGCGTCGCCCACGACGTGGACGTTCACGGTCGACGGCCTGGAAGAGACGGTCCCGCTGGGCTTCGCCAGCATTCCCGGCGGCCCGCTGGTTTCCGCCATCGGCGACATCGACGGCTACCTGCACGACGATCCGTCGCGCCACGGCCGCATCCACGATCCGCAGATCGGCACGACGACGGGCCTCGCCTACGCTCCCAGGGACCCGCGCATGATGGTGCGCGTGGGCGACAGCATGCTCGTCACGCACGACGGCGGCGCCACGTGGACGAAGACCGCGGCCATCAAGGGCAGGCGCGGACAGGTCGCCGTGTCGGCCGACGGCGCCGTGATCCTGCACGCCCCCGAAAAGGCGAAAGAGGTCTGGCGCTCGGCCGATGGCGGCGCCACGTGGACTGCCGTCGCGGGCCTCGCGAAGGCCAATCTGCGGCCGGTGGGCGATCCGCTCGATGCAAAGACGTTCTACGCATACGACGACACGGCGCTCCTCGCCAGCACCGACGGCGGCGCCTCGTTCGCGCCCCGCGCGCGCCTGCCCGCGGGCGGGTCGCGTCTCGTGCGCACGGCGCCGGGAAGGGGCGGCGACGTGTGGGTCGCGCTGAAGAACGGCGGTCTCGTACGCTCCGTCGACGGCGGCGCCCACTTCGCCGCACTGGATGCGGTGCGCTATTGCGGCGCGGTCGGCTTCGGCAAGGCGGCGCCGGGCCATGACTACCCCGCGGTCTACATCTGGGGCGACGTGAAGGGCGTGCGCGGCATCCACCGTTCCATCGACGGCGGCGTCACCTGGACCCGCATCAACGACGACGCCCACCAGTACGGCGGACCGGGCGACGGCCAGTTCATCGTGGGCGACATGAACCGCTACGGCGTCGTCTACATGAGCACTGCCGGCCGCGGCATCGTCTACGGCAAACCCGCCGCCAACTGAACAACGCTTTTCGACAGCGATTTTTATGGCCTTGATTTGTAATCGATTTCATCAGATGATGATCGCACTGGCGCTGGCCGGCGCCGTGTCCACCGCGCTGGCCGCACCCGACCTGGTGCTGCGCTACGACCGCCCGGCCCAGGACAACGACCAGGGCTGGGAAAAGGAAGCGCTCCCCATCGGCAACGGCCGCATCGGCGCGATGGTGTTCGGCGGGCTCGCGCGGGAACACCTGCAGTTCAACGACATCACCTTGTGGTCGGGCGACGCGAAGGAGACGGGGACGTATCAGCCGTTCGGCGACGTCGTCGTCGACCTCCCCGGGCACGACAGGGATGCGCAAGACTACCGGCGCACCCTCGACATCGCGCGCGCCGTCCACGTCGTCACGTACACGCACGGCGGCGTGCGCTTCCGGCGCGAGGCATGGGCCAGCCATCCGGCGCAGGTGATGATCCTGCGCCTGACGGCCGACAAGCCGGGCCAGTACACGGGATCGATCGCGCTGTCGGACCGCCATGGCGCGCATCTCGCTTCCAGCAAGGACACCCTGTACGCGACGGGCACGCTGGCCGGCTGGACGCTGCCGAACGAGGCGCCGACGACGAACACGCTGGACTACGCGAGCCAGGTGCGCGTCGTGAACGAGGGCGGCAAGGCGGCCGTCGAGAACGGCCGCATCGTGTTCACGGGTTGCGATGCGCTGACCGTGATCGTCGGCGCGGGCACGAGTTATGTCGCGGACGCGGCAAAGCGCTTCCGCGGCGAACATCCGCTGGCGCGCGTGACGGCGCAGGTCGCGCAGGCGGCCACGCGTCCCGTCGACCAGCTGCGTGCGGAGCATGAGCGCGACGTCGCGAGCCTGCTGGGCCGTGTGCAGCTGGACCTGGGCGCGACCGCGGCGGACCGCAAGGCGCTGCCGACGGACGCGCGCGTGCTGGCCTACACGAAGGACGGCAACGACCCGGAACTGGAAGCGCAGTACTTCCAGTACGGCCGCTACCTGCTGGCGTCCAGCTCGCGCGGTTCGCTCCCGGCGAACCTGCAGGGCCTGTGGAACAACAGCCTCACGCCGCCGTGGCGCTCGGACTACCACACGAACATCAACGTCCAGATGAATTACTGGCCGGCCGAGGTGACGAACCTGTCCGAGATGGCCAGGCCGTTCTTCGGCTTCGTGACGAGTGTCGCGCCGGTGTGGCGCCGGGCGACGGCGGCGGAATTCAAGACCACGGATAAGGAAGGGAAGATGCGGCCGGTGCGCGGCTGGACCCTGCGCACGGAGTCGAACCCGTTCGGCGGCATGAGCTACACCTGGAACAAGACGGGGAACGCCTGGTATGCCCAGCACTTCTGGGAACACTACGCGTTCACGCAGGACAAAGCGTTCCTGCGCGAGGTCGCGTACCCGATGATGAAGGAAGCGAGCGCGTTCTGGCAGGACTACCTGAAGGAACTGCCGGACGGCCGCCTCGTCGCGCCGCAGGGCTGGTCGCCGGAGCACGGCCCCATCGAGGACGGCGTCACGTACGACCAGGAGATCGTCTGGGACCTGTTCAACAACACGGTGGAAGCGGCGGACGTCCTCGGCGTCGACAGGCCCCTGCGCGACAGGCTCGCGCGCATGCGCGACCGGCTCGCGGCGCCGAAGGTCGGCAGCTGGGGCCAGCTGCTCGAGTGGCTCGACGAGAAGAAGGACCCGGTGCTCGACACGCCGGGCGACACGCACCGCCACGTGTCGCACCTGTTCGCGCTGTTCCCAGGGCGCGAGATCAGTCCCGCGCGCACGCCGGCGCTGGCCGCGGCCGCGAAGCGCACGCTGGAAGCGCGCGGCGATGCGGGCACCGGCTGGTCGATGGCGTGGAAGATGGCGTTCTGGGCGCGCCTGTACGACGGCGACCACGCCTACAGGATGCTGCGCGGCGTGCTGGCCAGCCCCGGCGCGCGCGCGGCCCAGCAGGCCAGCGCCGGCTCGGAGCAACTGAATGCCGGCGGCACGTATCCGAACCTGCTGGATGCGCACCCGCCGTTCCAGATCGACGGCAACTTCGGCGCGACGGCCGGCATCGCGGAGATGCTGCTGCAGTCGCAGGCCGGCGCGATCGAGCTGCTGCCCGCGCTGCCTGCGGCGTGGCCGGAGGGTGAAGTGAAAGGCCTGCGTGCGCGCGGCGGATTCGAGGTGGACATGCGCTGGACGCGCGGCCGTCTCGTCGATGCCGTCGTGCGCCGCGTAGCAGGCAGCGGTGCCGCGACCGTGCGCTATGGCGCGCGCACCGTCGCGGTGACACTGCGTCCGGGCGAAAGCCTGCGGCTGGACGCGGCACGGTTTTGAGGAGTTCAGAGGCAGACCCTGAGAGGTCGTCTCTTTGCAGTGAGTGGGCGCCGTCATTCGATGGGCCCTGTTGTCAGCCAAAGGAGATGTAGATGTATCAATTCAAGAAAACAGCCATTGCCGTGGCCGTGACGCATGTCGCGTTGCTGGCCAGCGGCATGGCGGCCGCGCAGACGGGGCCCGGGGCGCCGACGGCAAGCAATGTCGTCGTCGTGACGGGCCAGCGCGCCGCGCTGGATTCGGCGCAGGCGCTCAAGCGCGATGCCGACGAGATGGTCGATTCGATCGTCGCGGACGACATCGGCAAGCTGCCGGACCGTTCGATCACGGAAGTGCTGCAGCGCGTGGTCGGCGTCACCATCGACCGCACGATGTCGAAGGGCGACCCGGAACACTACTCGGTGGAAGGCTCGGGCGTCACGATCCGCGGCCTGTCGTACACGCGTTCGGAACTGAACGGCCGCGATTCGTTCTCGGCCAACGGCGGCCGTTCGCTCAACTTCGAAGACGTCCCGCCCGAGCTGATGGCCGGCATCGACATCTACAAGAACCCGTCGGCGGAACAGATCGAAGGCGCCATCGGCGGCCTCGTGAACCTGCGCACCGCGATGCCGTTCGACTTCAAGGGCCGCAAGATGGCCGCGTCGCTGCAGGACACGTATTCGGAGCTGAAGAAGGGCAAGCGCCAGCCGTCCGGCTCCTTCATGTTCTCGGACCGCTGGAAGACGGGCTTCGGCGAGATCGGCGCCCTGGTCGACTACGCGTATTCGGAGAGCGGCACGCGTACCGACGCGTTCCAGGTCGAACCGTATTACCAGCGCAGCGACGTCGTCGCCGGCCAGAACGTGTGGGTGCCGAAAGGCTCGCAATACCGCACGCTGAACTTCGACCGCAAGCGCCAGGGCCTCTACGGTGCGCTGCAATGGAAGCGGGACGCAAACCTGCAGTCGTCGCTCACGTACTTCAAGTCGAAGTACCGCATGCAGTGGGACGAGCAGGCGATCTTCTCGTCGGCGAGCCCGTACAACATCGGCGTCACGAACGGCACCTACGGCGCCAACGGCCAGCTGCTGACCGGCACCCTGACCGACGCCACCGACAAGGGCATCGATTTCGGCGCCGACACCCGTGCCGCCAACCGCAAGTCGCAGACGACCGACATCTCGTGGCACCTGATGTGGCGTCCGAACAGCGACTGGCAGATCGACACCGACGTGCAGCGCGTGCGCGCGACGAGCAACAGCTTCGACTCGACCGTCGCCACGGCCGTCAAGATGCCGTACGAGAACGTGGACCTGTCCGGCTCCGTGCCGAGGCTGACGTTCGACGACGTCCAGACCGCCTACCTGGCCAACCCGGCCAATTACTACTGGGCGTTCACGCAGGAGCACTTCGACGACAGCCATGCCGGCGAATGGGCGTGGAAGACCGATGCGAAGTACACGTTCGACCATCCGGTCCTGCGCGACGTGCGCTTCGGCGTGCGCCTGACGAAGGCCGATTCGACGACGACGAACTCGAACCCGAGCTACAACTGGGCCGCGATCACGCAGCCGTGGCAGTCGGACACGGGCGGCCAGCTCGCGTACCTGAGCGATCCGCGCTTCTCGAACCAGACGCAGGTCCACCAGTTCACGAACTTCTTCAACAATAACACCCCGGTTCCGTCCCTCGTGTTCCCGAACGTGGCGCTGGCCACGGGCTACCCGGGCAGCTATGCCACGCTGCACAGCTACCACGACATCCTGTGCCAGCAGGCGAACCAGGCGAACGGCACGAGCAACCCGTGCACGCCGTGGTCGCCCGCGACGTTCGGCACCGACCCGGCCGGCACCAACGACCTGTCCGAGCGCACCGGCGCTTTCTACACGCAGCTGCGCTTCGGCTTCGACGACCTGAAGTACCCGATCGACGGCAACATCGGCGTGCGCTACGTGCAGACGCTGCTGAAGGCGCACGGCTACACGGTGTTCAATCCGAACATCACGCAGCCGGCAGAGGGCACGACGGTGATCGGTCCGGAAATCCCGAATATCGCGGCATTCTCGACGCGCCAGGACTTCGACAACCACTACCACAACGTGCTGCCGAGCCTGAACCTGCGCATGAAGGCGACCGACAAGCTGCAGTTCCGCTTCGCGGCCGCGATGGGCATCTCGAAGCCGGATTACTCGCAGCTGCAGAGCTACACGACCTTGTCGGAAAACGTCGACCAGACCACGACCGGCAACGTCGTCACCGTGAACAACGTCGGCCTGACGGGCACGGGCACCGGCAATCCGAAGCTTCGTCCGGTGCAGTCGCGCCAGGTCGACCTGTCGGCGGAATGGTATTTCGCACCGGCCGGCTCGCTGACGGTCGCCGTCTTCAACAAGCAGCTGAAGGACATCATCATCAACCAGTCCTACGGCTACGACGTCGCGGGCGTGACGGGCACGCCGTACACGTTCACGGTCACGGGCCCGGTCAACGGCGCGCGCGGCCATGCGCGCGGCATGGAGATCGCGTACCAGCAGTATTTCGACAAGCTGCCGGGCTGGATGTCGGGCTTCGGCGTCCAGGCGAACTACACCTACGTGGACAGCAAGGAAGACCTGTACCATCCGGTCAACTCGGCGTTCTGCACGGGCAGCTCGAACGGCGCGGATAACCTGAACCTGAACCAGAACGGCTGCGACACCAACGGCGCCACCTTCGGCAACCTGCCGCTGCAGAACCTGTCGAAGAACGCCTACAACCTGGCCCTGTTGTACGACAAGGGCAAGGTCTCGGCGCGCCTCGCATGGGCATGGCGTTCGAAGGCACTGCAGAACGTGAACGTCAACGGCACCAACGGCACGGACGGCCGCCGCGTCGACCCGGCCACCGGCGCCACGCAGACGGTCGCGTGGGCGCTGCCGACGTGGTCGGACAGCTACGGCCAACTGGATGGTTCGTTCTTCTACAATATCAACGAGCAGCTGTCGCTCGGCGTGGAAGCGCAGAACCTGACCAACTCGAAGTACCGACAGCTGATGCAGCAGTCGATCGGCATGATGACCCGCGCGGTCTTCGTGTCCGGCCGCCGCTACACGGCTTCGCTGCGCTATTCGTTCTAAGCGCATCATGGACGGGTGGCCTGACAGGCCGCCCGTTTTTACAACCCTGCGACCGAAGGAGACCCGTTCGCATATGAAAACCAAGTCCTTCCGCCTGCTGGCCGCCGGCCTGCTCGCCGCCGCCACCTGCCACGCCGCGTACGCCGCGTCCGAACTGCCCCGCATCGTGGGCAAGGACGGCCGCTACGCCCTGATGGTCGATGGCGCCCCGTTCCTGATCCTCGGTGGCCAGGCCCACAATTCCAGCAACTACCCGGCCGCGCTGCCGAAGGTCTGGGCCGCCATGAAGGACGTGCATGCGAACACGCTGGAGATTCCCGTCGCGTGGGAACAGATCGAGCCGAAGGAAGGGGCGTTCGACTTCAGCTACGTCGACAAGCTCGTGCAACAGGCACGCGAGCACAAGACGCGCCTCGTGCTGCTGTGGTTCGGCACCTGGAAGAATACCGGCCCGGCGTACGCGCCGGAATGGGTCAAGTTCGACAACAAGCGCTTCCCGCGCATGATCGACAAGGACGGCAAGACGAGCTACTGCCTGTCGCCGTTCGGCGAAGCCACGCTGGCCGCCGACAAGAAAGCCTTCGTCGCGCTGATGGAGCATATTAAAAAGATCGACTCGGACAAGCGCACCGTGATCATGGTGCAGGTCGAGAACGAAGTGGGCACCTATGGCGTCGCGCGCGACTACGCGGCGCGCGCCCAGGCCGCGTTCCAGCAGCCGGTGCCGGCCGCCGTCCTCGCGCACCAGCCGCCGCCGGCGGGACGTGCGAAGCAGGGCTCGTGGAGCGACGTGTACGGCGACTACGCCGACCAGTATTTCCATACGTGGGCCATCGCCAGCTACATCGAAGACATCGCCAAGGCCGGCCGCGCCGTGTACGACCTGCCGATGTACGTGAACAACGCGCTGCGCGCGCCGGTGCTGGACAAGCCCGCGCCGCCGTGGAAGGCGGACTTCGCCTCCGGCGGCCCGACGTACGACGTCATCGGCATCTATAAAGCGGCCGCGCCGCACATCGATTTCGCCGGCCCGGACATCTACATGCCGGAGTCCAGCAACGTGAGCGCCACGCTCCAGCTGTTCCAGCGTCCGGACAATCCGCTGATGGTGCCGGAGATGGGCAACGCGGCCGGCTATGCGCGCTACGTCTACCAGATCATCGGCAAGGGCGCATTGGGCGTCGCGCCGTTCGGCTTCGACTACGCCATGTACAGCAACTACCCGCTCGGCTCGAAGTACACGGACAAGCGCATGATCGAGCCGTTCGCGAAAGTCTACGACGTATTCGCGACTATGCAGCGCGTGTGGGCCAAGTGGGCGTACGAAGGCCGCACGTACGGCGTCGCGGAAGGCGACGACCGCAAGCCGCAGACCGTGGCCATGAACGGCTGGAACGCGCACCTGTCGTTCCGCGAATTCCAGTTCGGCGAGCGCGAATATTTGAAGGACAAGAACGAATACGCCGAAGGCACGGACCAGCCGTCCGGCGGCGCCGCGATCGCGCAGATCGGCCCGGACGAATTCGTGATCGTGGGCCAGCAGATCCGCGTGAAGTTGTCCGGCACCGGCCCGAATGCCGGCAAGCCCACGGGTTACGCGCGGGTGGAAGAGGGCCGGTTCGACGCCGACGGCAAATGGGTCATGGAACGGAACTGGAATGGGGACCAGACCGACTATGGCCTGAACCTGCCGGCCGTGCCGACGGTGTTGAAGGTGAAGATGGGGTCGTACTAAAACAAACAAACCCTCGCGGCGGTGCAAAATCGTCGTCGTTCCCGCGAAAGCGGGAACCCATGCTGCGCGTCTTCAGCCGATTCAGTATGGATTCCCGCGTGCGCGGGAATGACGGAGTTAGCGGCGTCGCTTTACTCTAGGAGACAATCATGCAATTAACGCGAATCGCAGCCGCCGCGCTGCTGCTGGCCGCAGGCGGCCACGCCCTCGCGGGCACCGTCCAGAAAACCGCCGCCGGCATCGACGTGCGCCCGGACACCGGCCCGGCGAAGCTCGTGCGCCTCGAGCTGATGGCCGATAACATCGTCCACGTCGTCAAGCTGGACCAGGAAGGCAAGCAGCTCACGCCGTCGCTGATGACGGTCGCCAAACCGTGCAACAGCTGCGCGTTCACCGTCGCCGACGGCAAGGATGCCGTGACGCTGAAGGCACAAAGGATCTCGGCGCAGGTGTCGCTGAAGGATGGCCAGGTGCGTTTCTTCGACGCTGCCGGCAAGGCGTTCCTGACCCAGGCGGCGGAAACCATCACGCCGATCCAGGTCGGCGGCAAGCCCTACCTCGCGATCAAGGAAGGCTTCAACTACGGCACGAAGGACGCGTTCTACGGCCTGGGCCAGCACCAGAACGCGCAGATGAACTACAACGGCGAGGACGTGCTGCTGCAGCAGCACAACATGATCGCGTCGGTGCCGTTCGTCGTCTCGGACAGGAACTACGGCCTGCTGTGGGACCAGAACTCGATCACGCGCTTCGGCGATTCGAAGCCGTATGCCTGGCTGTCGCGCGACCTGAAGCTGACGGACGAGCAGGGCAAGCCGGGCGGCCTGACGGCGCGCTACTACATCGACGGCAAGCTCGCGCTGACCCGGCAAGAGAAGGACATCGCCTACCAGTTCCTGAAGGATGTCGAGGAGTTCTGGCCGAAGGAACTCCCGTCGATGAAGGCGCTGGGCGGCAAGGACGTGAAAGTCGTGTGGGACGGCGCGATGGCCAGCCCGAAAGCGGGCGTGCACAAGATGCAGCTGTACGCATCGGATTACGCGACGCTCACCGTCGACGGCAAGCAGGTCATGGATGTGTGGCGCCAGGGCTGGAATCCGTGGTACCACAACTTCGAGGTGAAGTTCGCGGCGAACAAACCCGTCAAGCTGCACCTGGAATGGAAGCCGTCGGGCGGCATGATCGCGATGACGCACAACGATCCGCTGCCGGCACCGGAGCGCCATTCGCTGACGATGTCGTCGGAGATCGCCGAGGCCGTGAACTACTATGTGATCAGCGGCGACAGCATGGACAACGTCATCGGCGGCTACCGCACGCTGACGGGCCAGCAGCCGATGATGCCGAAATGGGCGTACGGCTTCTGGCAGTCGCGCCAGCGCTACGAGACGCAGCAGCAGTTGCTGGACACGGTGTCCGAATACCGCAAGCGCGGCTGGCCGCTGGATAACATCGTGCAGGACTGGTTCTACTGGCCGGAAGACGGCTGGGGTTCGCACGACTTCGACAAGGTCCGCTTTCCGGATCCGAAGGGCATGGTCGACGCAGTGCACAAGCAGCACGCGCACATCATGATCTCCATCTGGGGCAAGTTCTACGCCAATACCGACAACTACAAGGAACTGGCGGCGAAGGGCCATATGTGGACGAAGAACGTCGAGGACGGCGCGCTGGACTGGGTGGGCAAGGGCTACAAGAACAGCCACTACGACCCGTACACGCAGGAAGCGCGCGACATCTACTATCGCCAGATGAAGGACAAACTGGTGGCCAAGGGCTTCGACGCCTGGTGGATGGACAACACCGAACCTGACGTGCTGTCGAATTCGCGCCTGGAAGACTTCAAGAAGCTGATCGGGCCGACCGTCTACGGTCCGGGCGAGATCACGTTCAACCCGTACAGCCTCGTGCACTCGGGCGGCATGGTCGAAGGCCTGCGCCGCGACCAGCCGGACAAGCGCCAGTTCATCCTGTCGCGTTCGGGCTTCGCCGGCATCCAGCGCAACTCGGTCGCCGTGTGGAGCGGCGACACGGCGGGCCGCTGGAACAACCTGTACGACCAGATCGCATCGGGCGTGAACTTCTCGATGTCCGGCATCCCGAACTGGACGCACGACATCGGCGGCTATGCGCAGGAAAACAGATTCCAGTACGGCGACGTGGGCTCCGCGCAGGAAAACCGCACCACCACGGGCGGCCAGGCCAAACCGGAAGACATGAAGGAATGGCGCGAGCTGAACCTGCGCTGGTTCCAGTTCGGCGCGTTCTCGCCGCTGTTCCGCTCGCACGGCGAAGTCGTGAAGCGCGAGATCTACAACATCGCGGCCGGCGACGACGCGATGCGCGATTCGATGGTGGGCTACCTGAAGCTGCGCTACCGCCTGATGCCGTACATTTACTCGCTGGCGGCCGACACGCACTACGCCAACGGCACGATGATGCGCGGCCTCGTGATGGACTTCCCGCAGGACGACAAGGTCAAGGACATCAAGGACCAGTACCTGTTCGGCCACGCGCTGATGGTGGCGCCGGTGACGTCGTACGGCGCGCGCGAGCGCACCGTCTACTTCCCGGCGGGCGCGGACTGGTACGACTTCGACACCGGCAAGCGCTACGCGGGCGGCACCAGCGCGAAGGTGGATGCCCCGCTGAACCGCATCCCCGTGTTCGTGCGCACGGGCGCCGTGATCCCGACCGGTCCGGTCATGCAGTATGTCGACGAGAAGCCGGACGCGCCGATCGTGCTGCAGGTGTATGCCGGCGCCAACGGCCAGGCGAGCCTGTACGAGGACGACGGCGTCACCAATGCGTACGAGCGCGGTGAGTTCAGCCGCATCCCGTTCAGCTACGACGACAAGACGGGGACCGTCACGATCGGCGCCCGCAGCGGCCAGTACAAGGGCATGCCGCAGACCCGCCAGATCAAGGTGCGCGTGCTGCGTGCCGGCGTCGCGACGAGCGCGGACATGGATGCGGCCGACAAGACCGTGACGTATGACGGCAAGCCGGTCACCGTGAAGCTGTGAAGCGGGGACTTCCGTTTGCGCTGATGCTCGCGCTGGCCGGTCCGAGCGGCGCGGCGGTGCCGCGCCCGGCATCCCCGCGCGCGACGCCGGTCGATGCGCAGGCGGATGCCCGCACGCGTGCCGAATACACGTGGCTCGTGCAGACCTGGGGCCGGCAGACCATCGCCGGCCAGCAGGACCTGACGTGGAACGACAGCGTCGACATGGCGCGGCGCGTGTTCGACGACACCGGCAAGTATCCCGCGCTGATGGGCTTCGACTTCATGAACACGTGGCAGAAGGGCGATGGATCGCACCAGGTCGATGAAGCGATCGCCTGGGCGCGGCGCGGCGGCCTCGTGACGTTCTGCTGGCACTGGCGCGATCCGTCCGCGCCGGCAGGCACGCAGGGCAACTTCTATGCGCGCGAGCCGGATGCGCGCAAGAACACGGCGTTCACGATCCCCGTGCGTGACGGCCGCCTGGACGTGTTCAGCCAGGCCGGCCGGCAGATCGATGCCGACATCGACCGCGTGGCCGTGGAACTCGGCAGGCTGCAGGCGGCCGGCGTGACGGTGCTGTGGCGGCCGTTGCACGAAGCGTCGGGCAGCAACGGCGACGGCTGGTTCTGGTGGGGGCGCAAGCGAGCGGACGGCGTGTCGAACGCCGAGGCCTACAAACTGCTGTACCGCCACATGTTCGATCGGCTCGTGCGCGAGCATGGCCTGCACAACCTGATCTGGGTTTGGAATGGCCAGGACGCGGGCTGGTATCCGGGCGACGACGTCGTCGACATCGCCGGTTACGACGTGTACGATGAGCGCGACCGCAAGACGTACGGGTCGCAGATCGACACCTACCGCCGCATGGCCGCCATCGGCCCCGTGACGAAACCCGTGGCCATGACCGAGAACAGCTACATTCCCGATCCCGACCACATGCGGCGCGACGGCGCGCGCTGGCTGTGGTTCCTGACGTGGAACGACGGCCGCGCGCCCGCCGGCACGTCGGACAAGGACAATTTCTGGACCGGCGATTATTACAACAACGCGGCGCACAAGACGAAGGTGTATCACCACCCCGACGTGATCACCCTCGACGAGCTGCCCGCATTCCTGAAAGCTCCCCAATGAAACGACTGACCAAGACTTTCGTGCTGGCCGCGCTGCTGCATGCCGGCCTCGCCTGCGCGGCCGTGGCCGTGGCGCCCAGCGACAAGCACCTCCTGTACACGGGCCGCATCGACTTCGCCCAGCCGGACGCTCCCGTCATCACGTGGCCGAACACGGCCATCGCCGGCAACTTCACGGGCACCTCGCTGTCCGTCACGCTGGACGACGAGAAGGGCAAGAACTACTTCAACGTCTTCATCGACGGCGACACGGCGAGCCCGCTGATCATCGAAGCGGCCCAGGGTTCGAAGAAGTATGACGTGATCGCGGGTCTCGCTCCGGGCAAGCACAGCTTCCTGATCACCAAGCGCACGGAAGGCGAGGAGGGCGCGACCGTGTTCCGCGGCCTCGAACTGGCGGACGGCGGCCAGATGCTGGCGCCGCCCGCGCGTCCCAAGCGCCGCATCGAATTCTTCGGCGATTCCATCACGAGCGGCATGGGCGACGAAGCGCCGATGAACGGCCGCGACGACGTTGTCCGCGACAAGAACAGCTACCTGTCGTACGCGGGCATCACGGCGCGCGCCCTGAACGCGGAACTGCACCAGACGTCGCAGAGCGGCATCGGCGTGATGATCAGCTGGTTCCCGTTCACGATGCCGGACTTCTACGACCAGCTGAGCGCCGTCGGCAACAACGACACGCGCTGGGATTTCGCGCACTGGACGCCGGACGTCGTCGTCGTCAACCTGCTGCAGAACGACCGCTGGCTGATCGGCGACCGGCACCAGCTGCAGCCGGAACCGGACGACGCGGGCCGCATCGCCGCGTACGAAACGTTCGTCAAGCGCATTCGCCAGCTATACCCGAAGGCCTACATCGTGTGCGCGCTGGGCAGCATGGATGCGACGAAGCCGGGGTCGCAGTGGCCGGGCTATATCAAGTCGGCGGTGGAAGACATGCGCAAGGGCGGCGACCAGCGCATCGATACCGTGTTCTTTCCGTTCACCGGCTACGGACAGCATCCGCGCCTGAAGCACCAGCGCGACAATGCCGAGATCCTGACAGCGTTCATCAAGAAGAAGATGAACTGGTGAAACCGTCGCCCCGCGCAGGCGGGGGCGACGTTAGTGGAGCCGCGGATGTCCCGCGTCAGCGCTGGAGCGCTTGCAGCGCGGCGGCCACGTACACGAGCGGCGCGTTCCAGTTGATCGCGATCTCGTTGCTGGCGTAGCTGCAGCCATGGTCCAGGTACGACAGGGCCGGCTGCTTCGATGCGTACGACACGTCCTTGCAATCCTTGGCGTCCTGCTGGCCCGGATTCGGACCGCCCGCGAGCCAGCCGGGGACCGGCGCGGCGATGCCGTCCGCTTCCGACGGGCGGTGGTGCGGATGCAGGGTCGAACGGGTGCCGAAGCCCGTCACATAGCTGATGCCGAGCGGATTGCGGCCCAGCGTGTAGTCGAGCGCCGACTGCGCCGCGTTCAGGTAGTCGGCCTTGTTCGTGAGGCGGTAGGCCTGCACGAGCATCATGGCCTGGTTCAGCAGCACGGCATTGCTGCCCCAGACGAAGTCGGACTTCGCCAGCGACAGCCGCGCGGGCGACGCCTGCCAGCGCGCCAGCAAGGTGTCGGCCGCCGCGAGGATATGGGTGCGGGCGACGTCCCCGTCCGCCGGGTTCTTCAGGCGCGCGCGCTGCTGCGCGAGCGAGATCCAGCCGAGCGGGCGCACGTCCGACCACCCGGGTTCCGTCTGCACGCCCGCCGCCTGGGCAAGGGCGCGGCTGCGGTACTCGTCCTTGCCGGTCGCGATATACAGCTCGGCCGCGGCCCACGAGAATTCGTCGTCGACCTTTTCGTCGCCGTAGGTGCCCGTCTTGATGTCGGCCGGCTGGCGGTACAGCACGGCCGGATGGTCGACCGCCCAGCGCCACGCGCGCTCTGCCGCGGCCAGGTAACGCTGCGACCGGCCCGGCGCCTTGGCGTCGAACGGCGCCAGCACGCGGCTCGCCGTCGCCATCACGGCCGCGAAGTCGAGGGCCGCGGCCGTGGTCTTCTGCACGACGTAGCGCGGCGCCGTCGCGCGGTCCGGCATCACCATGCCGTCGAAGCTCTTGTTCGTCAGCTTGTGGTAGACGCCGCCGTCGTCCGGATCCTGCATGGTGATCATCCAGTCGAGGTTCCACTGCACCTCGTTCAGCAGGTCGGGCACACCGTTGCCAGACTCCGGCACGTTGACCGCGAGCTTGTCGAACCAGGCCGGGAAGTGTTCGTACGCGGCCAGCAGCGTGTACGTGCTGATGCCGGAGTTGACGATGTACTTGTTGTAGTCGCCCGCGTCGTACCAGCCTTTCGGGCTCGAGATCACAGTGCCGGCCGGCCGCTTGGCGGAGGCGGCCGATTCGTGCACGAGCACCTTGTCGTCCGGATGGCCCAGCGGCCGCGCGTACGGACCCGCGACGCGCGCGTCCAGCGCGATGCTTGCGCGGTTCAAGGTGTAGGCGTGGATGGCGCCGGCGTCCAGCGCGCGATACGGTTCGGCGCCGATCGCGAAGACGGGCGAATCCGGCTGACCCGCCACCGCCACCCGGTAGCTGCCGGCCGTGCGCAGGCCGGAGAAATCGGCGATGCGCACGCGCTCGCCCGATGCGTCCCACGTCGCGGCCGGGCCCAGCGTGCCTTCGAACACGGTCTTGCCGCTGCCGGCATCGACGACCTTGAAGCGCTCGTTCGCGCCGGCCGGCACGACGACCAGTTTTTGCGCGGCCGGCAGGAAGCCGAGCTGGTTCACTTCGATACCGGCGGCCGCGTGTGCGGCGCCCGTTGCGAGCAGGGCGGCGCAAGCGAGGGCGGTGGGAAGGCGCGGGCGCGACGAATACATGCAGTCTCCTTGGGTCTTATGAAATTGAAATCGATTTCATCCTACCCCGCCCGCGAAAGTAAAGTCAATCATCCAATCGCGCAGGACGCCCGTCAATACGGGCGCCGTTCATTTCGGCGCGGTGCGCGGACGGCGCGCGGCGAGCCAGTCGACGACGATGCCCGCGAGCCCGATGCGCTGGTCCGCGAACGCATGGTCGCTGGGCAGCGTGACGGCCCGCACCTGCGCGCCGCGCTGTGCCCCGAGCGCCGCCGCCAGCGGCAACACCTGGCCCGCGTTGCCGTGTTCCGCGCCGACGATCAGCACGGGCTTGCCCGCCAGTGCGGGCGCCGTGCCGAGCAGGTCCCAGTCGCGCGCATGGCGCTCCGCTTCCGCCATCAGCGCGGCGGCGTCCGTGCCGGCGAGGCTGTTGCCGAAGTCGTCGCCCAGGTCCGCGATGGCATCCTGGCGCGTCTCCGGATGCGCGGCCACGTCCTTGCCGGTGGCGCCGATGTTCCACGGGTCGAGCAGCACGACGCCGGCGACGCCGTCGTGCGTGGCGGCGTAGCGCGCGGCGAAGAAGCCGCCCATGCTGTGGCCCGCGACGACGATACGGCGCAGGTCGACGCCGTATTGCGCGACGGTGTCCGGCCGGCGCAGGTACGCCATCGCGGCCTCGACGTCCTCGCCCGCGCCGGCGAGGGAAAAACGGCCGGGCGAGCCCCAGCTGCCGCGGTAGTGCAGGGTCAGCACGTTCCAGCCCGCGCGGCGCACGGCCTGGGCGAGGTCGAGATTCTGTTCGTTGCCGGGCAGGCCGTGCAGCAGCACCATCGTCGGCTTCGGCCCGGCGCCCGCGGCGGGTCGGCGACCACGGCGCGCGGCGCGGCGAAGACGGGCGCGGCCAACACGGCGGCGAGGAGGGTGGCGGCGAAACGTGTCTGCATGCGTTTTTTTTCCGTTGAATGGACGTCGATCCTTGCGATCATATAGCGTTCTCCATGCCGTTGCCTGCCCGGGGCTATCCGGGCAATAATGCATTGATCGAACTAATTATGGAGACAACCTTGAAACAATCCATCCTCCTGTGTGCACTGGCACTCGCCTGCGGCAGCGCGCTCGCCGAATCGGGCAGCCGCTTCGACGTCGCCATCACGGTCGACGACCTGCCTTCGCACGGTTCCAAGCCGGCCGACATCACGCGCGCCGAGATCGCGCGCTCGCACGTCGCGACGTTCAGGGCGCACGGCGTGCCCGAGGCCTGGGGCTTCGTCAATGCCGTGGCCCTCGGCAAGGAGGCGGACAGCGACGCCGCGCTGGACGTGTGGCGCAAGGCCGGCTACCCGCTCGGCAACCACGGCTACACGCACATGGGCCTGTCGCAGGCGGCCTCGCTGGACGCCTGGGAAGACGACGTGCGCAAGAACGAACCCGTGCTGGGAAAATACATGGCCGGCAAGGACTGGCATGTGCTGCGCTACCCGTTCCTCGATGCGGGCGGCAAGGGCGCGCGCCACGACGATGCGCTGGCGTGGCTGAAGGCGCGCGGCTACCGCGTCGCGGACGTGACCCTCGGCTTCGACGACTGGGCGTACACGGAGACGTACGCGCGCTGCGTGGCCAAAGGCGACCAGGCCGCGATCGACGGCATGAAGGCGAGCTACTACCGCCGCATCGACCAGCAACTGGCACGCACGAAGGCCATGTCGCAGCGCGTGTACGGCCGCATGATTCCGCAGGTGCTGCTGACGCACATGGGCGCCTGGAGCGCGGCCACCCTGCCGGAAGTGATGAAGCGCCTGGACGCGGCGGGCGCGCATTACGTGACGCTGGACCAGGCGCAGTCCGACGCGGCTTATCGCATCCCGAGTCCGGGTGCCGGCAACGGCGCGATGATCGAGCGGCGCGCGCAGGATGCGGGCATCGACCTGGCAGGGCTGCCGGCCGTCGACCCGGTTGGCAGCCTCGACGCGCTGTGCCGCTGAAGGGGTAGCAAGGCGGTATCGCGGCCGCCATTCGTGCGCGGGAACGGCCGAAAAAAAGGTATATCTGCAATGTAGACATTTTGGCATCCAGATTCGACCTTTTTTTCAGGGAGGCACATGACATTCGAGCCGGTTGCGCAAGCGAGCGGCATGCAGGATGCGCTGCGTGCCGCCGGCGCCCAGGCGGCCCACATCGGCGCGCTGTGGAACGGCACGCTGGCCCTCTGCACGTTCGTGTTCGTGGCCATCGTGGTCGCGACCATCATCGCCGTCTGGTGCGCGCCACGCGCGGACGCGGCCACGCGACCCGACACGTCGTCGCTGGAAGGGCCCGAGCGGCGCATCTGGCACCGGATCGGCTGGGCGACCGGTGCGTGCATCGTGGGCCTCCTCGTGCTGCTGGCGGGGGACGTCTTCACGAGCCGCGCGCTGGCCCGGCTGCCGCTGCGGGACGCCATCGACATCGAACTCGTGGGCCACCAGTGGTGGTGGGAAGCGCGCTACCGCGACGCGGACGGCGCCCGTGAATTCACGACGGCGAACGAGCTGACGATTCCCGTGGGCCGTCCCGTCATCGTCACCTTGCGTGCCGATGACGTGATCCATACGCTGTGGATCCCGAACCTGGCGGGCAAGAAGGACATGATCCCGGGCCGCACCGCCACCCTGCACCTGCGAGCCGACCACGCGGGCACGTATCGCGGGCAGTGCGCGGAATTCTGCGGCCTCGAACATGCGCTGATGGCGCTGCTCGTGCACGCGGTGCCGCCCGCCAGCTACGATGCCTGGGCCGCGAACCAGCGCCAGAACGCGCGCGAACCGGGCGACGCCGCGGCCCGCCGCGGCCGCGCCGTTTTCCTGAATGCGAATTGCGCACGCTGCCACGCGATCGCGGGCACGCCGGCGCAAGGGAGCATCGCACCGGACCTGACGCACCTCGCGTCGCGCCGGACGATCGGCGCCGGGATGTTCCCCAACAACCGCGGCCACCTCGCGGGCTGGATCAGCGATCCCCAGGCGCTCAAGCCGGGCGTGAACATGCCCGCCAATGCCTTGCCGCCCGACGACCTGCAAGCCCTGCTGGCTTACCTGGAGACTCTCCGATGACCGCATCCGACCCACGCCTCGTTCCGCATGCCGACCCGGCCGCCGCCACGGCGCTGGAACGCACGTGGCGCGACCCGCCGGGACTCTACGGCTGGTTCGCGGCCATCAACCACAAGACGATCAGCAAGCGCTTCATGGTCACGACCATGATCTTCTTCCTGCTGGGCGGCGTGCTCGCGCTGCTGGTCCGCCTGCAACTGGCGCAGCCGGACGCCGGCCTCCTGAAGCCGGAGATGTACAACCAGATCTTCACGATGCACGGGTCGACGATGATGTTCCTGTTCGCCGTGCCCGTGATGCAGGCCGTCGCGGTCTACCTGGTCCCGCTGATGATCGGCGCGCGCAGCGTCGCGTTCCCGCGGCTGAACGCCTACGCCTACTGGATCTTCACCATGGGCGGCATCATGCTGTACGCCGCCTTCTTCGCCGGCGCCGGGCCGGATGCCGGCTGGTTCTCGTACGTGCCGCTGTCCAGCCTGCGCTACTCGCCCGGCAAGGGCGTGGACTTCTGGGCCCAGATGATCACGTACACGGAGCTGTCGGGCCTGATGGAGGCGATCGTCATCATCGCGACCATCCTCAAGCTGCGCGCACCCGGCATGAGCCTGAACCGCATGCCGCTGTATGTGTGGGCCATGCTGGTGACCTCGTTCATGGTGCTGTTCGCGCTGCCGGCCGTGATGCTGGCGAGTACCGCGCTCATCACTGACCGCCTCGTCGACACCCAGTTCTACAATCCGGAAAAGGGCGGCGATGCGCTCCTGTGGCAGCACCTGTTCTGGTTCTTCGGCCACCCGGAGGTGTACCTGATCTTCATTCCGCCGCTGGGATTCATCTCCGCGATCGTGGCGACGTTCTCGCGCCGCCCCGTCGTCGGCTACCCGGCCATGGTGCTGGCCCTCGTGACGACCGCGTTCCTTGCGTTCGGCCTGTGGGTGCACCACATGTTCGCGACCAACCTGCCGGAACTGGGCAAGACGTTCTTCACGGCGGCCAGCCTCGTCATCGCCGTGCCCACGGCCGTGCAGATCTTTTGCTGGATCGCCACGCTGGGCAGCGGCCGGATCAACTTCAGGACGCCGCTGCTGTTCGTGCTGGCGTTCTTCTTCATCCTCGTGATGGGCGGGCTGACGGGGTTGATGCTGGCGTCCGTGTCGCTCGACACGCAGCTGCACGACAGCTTCTTCGTCGTCGCGCACCTGCACTATGTGCTGATGGGCGGCGCCGTATTCCCGCTGTTCGGCGCATTCTATTACTGGTTTCCCAAGTTCACCGGGCGGCTGCTGGGCGAGCGCCTCGGCCGCTGGAACTTCTGGCTGTTCTTCATCGGCTTCAACGTCGCGTTCTTTCCGATGCACCTGCTCGGCCTGTGGGGCATGCCGCGCCGCGTGTACACGTATCCGGCCGAGATGGGGTGGGGCGACCTGAACCTCGTGTCCAGCATCGGTGCGGCGATGATCGGCGTGAGCGTGCTGCTGTTCCTCGTGAACGTCGTGCGCACGCTGCGGCATGGCGCGATGGCGGGCCCCGACCCGTGGGGCGCGGGCACGCTGGAATGGAGCGTCGCGTCGCCGCCGCCGATGGGCAATTTCGAAGTCATCCCGATGGTGCACGGCCGCTATCCCTTGTGGCAGCCGCAACCCGAGCCGACGCACGTCACCGGCATGTCGAACGACTGGCGCGAAGTCCTCGTCACCACGGTGACCGACGCCGAGCCCGACCACAGGCTGTGGATGCCGTCGTCGTCGATCTGGCCGTTCCTGTCGGCGGTGGCGACGACGATCCTGTTCGTCGGCTCCATCTATACGCCGTGGGCCGTCGTCTGGGCCGCCGCGCCGGTGGCGATCGGCGCGACGCTGTGGTTCTGGCCCAAGCGCGCCGTCGTCGAGCAGCGCGTGCGTTCGGAGTCCGCACCATGAGCGCGCCCATCGAGAACCGCAAGTCGGGCAAGGAAGCGGTGCAGCGGGGCGCGGCGCTCGACGTGTCCAACCTGCCGACGTTCGGATTCGGCGTGCGCAGCCCGATGTGGTGGGGCACGATGGGCCTCGTCGCCGTCGAGAGCACCGTGTTCGCGCTGACGATCATGGCCTACTTCTACCTGCGCAGCCATGCCACCGTGTGGCCGCTGAGCCGGTTCCCGCCCGACCTGCTGTGGGGGACCGTCAACACGGCGATCATGCTGGCGAGCCTGTGGCCGAACCAGATGGCCAAGCGGGCGGCCGAGCGCCTCGACCTCGCGGGCGTGCGGTTGTGGATGACCGTGTGCATGGCGGTGTCGGTCGGCTTCCTCACCGTGCGCGTGTTCGAGTTCGGCGCGCTGAACACGCGCTGGGACACCGATGCCTACGGCTCCGTCGTGTGGATGCTGCTCGGTCTGCACACGACGCACCTCATCACCGACGCCTACGATTCGCTCGTGCTGACGGTGTTGATGTTCACCGGACGGCTGGAAGGCAAGCGCTTCGTGGACGTCAGCGAGAACGCGGGCTACTGGTATTTCGTCGTCCTCAGCTGGCTGCCGATCTACGCGGTCATCTACTGGGGCGCACGTTTTTAAGGAGGGACGATGGGAAACTGGCCGGCACTGCTGCTCGCGCCCACGCTGGCGCTCACGAACCTGTCCATCACGTATGCGCTCGTGACGCCCGCGTGCACGCGCCAGTCGATGGTGGCGCCGAACGTCGTCACGGCCATCGTGCTGGCCGTGTGCGTGTGGATGAGCCGGGCCGCGTGGCGCAACTGGAGAGAAGGGCGCAGCCTGGGACGGGAAGCCGCGCGCGACCACGTACCGGACCGGGCGCCGTTCATCGCGTTCGTGGCCGCGCTGGTCGGCGCGCTGTGCTGCCTCGCCGTGCTGGCGCAATGGTTTCCGCAATGGGTGCTGTCGCCATGCGCCGCCTGATCGCTTTGCCGGCGTTCGCACCGCTCGCCGCGCGCGCCCACGACGTCCGGGCCGAACTTGCGGCCGGCCCGGCGCTCGGCTGGGGTGCGGAATGGTGGGTCGTGACCTTGCTGGCGCTGTCGCTGCTGCTGTACGCGGCGGGCCTGAAACGTTTATGGCCCCGCGCGCACGGGGCACGCCGCCGGCTGGCGCGCCAGGCCGCGTGGTTCAGCGCGGGCTGGGCGATGCTCGTGCTGGCGCTCGCGTCGCCGCTGGACGGCGCCGGCAGCTACGCGTTTTCCGCCCACATGGTGCAGCACGAAGTCCTGATGATCGTGGCGGGGCCGCTGCTCGTGCTGGGCCGTCCGCTCGTGCTGTGGCTATGGGCGTTCGGGCCCGAGGGACGGTTGCGCATCGCGGCCGCCACGCGCGGGCCCGCCGTGCGCGCGGCGTGGGGCGCGCTGACGGCGCCCGTGAATGCGTGGCTGCTGCACTTCGCGGCGCTGTGGATGTGGCACGTGCCGGCCTGCTTCCAGCTGGCGCTGGCCGACAACGGCATGCACGCGCTGCAGCACACGAGCTTCCTCGCCACGGCGCTGCTGTTCTGGTGGGCCGTGCTGGGGCGCGAGGGCGGGCATCACGGCCGCGGCGGGGCCATCGTTTACCTGTTCACGACGATGATGCACACCGGCGCGCTCGGCGCCCTGTTCACCATGTCGGAGACGATCTGGTATCCGCTGTACGGCAACCGCGCGCAGCTGTTCGGCCTGACGCCGCTGGAAGACCAGCAGCTGGGTGGCCTCATCATGTGGATCCCGGGCGGCCTCGCCTACCTGATCGCGGGCCTCGTGCTGTGCGCCCGCTGGCTGCGCCAGGGACCGGCGCCGCGCGCACTGGAGGTCCGACCATGATGTGGCGACCGCTCACCATCCTGCTGTGCGTAAGCTTGCTGGCCGCGTGTTCGAAGACCCCGCCGAAGACGGAGCCCATCACGGGCGGCGATCCGCGCCACGGCCGCGAACTGCTGGCACGCTACGGTTGCGCGAGCTGCCACAAGATCAAGGGCATCGCCCACGCGGACAGCCAGGTCGGCCCGCCCCTCGACGAGATCCGTTCGCGCGGTTATATTGCGGGCGTGTTGCCGCACAGCGCGGGCAACCTGATGAAGTGGATCCGCCATCCGCGCGAGATCGTGCCGAATACGGCCATGCCGGACCTGGGCGTGACCGAGGCCGAAGCGCGCGACATGGCGGCTTATCTGTACAGCCAATAGGCGTTGAATGTTCGAACAAACGGAACAACAGGTCCGAGCCTGGGTGGAGTGGCTGCGTCTGCTGGTGGAAGCGCTGGGTGCGTGCGTGATCGCGGCCGGTGTCGTGATCGTCATCGTGGGGCTCGTGCGCTACGCGCTGGCCCGGGGCGGCAGCTTCATTCCGATCCGGCTGGCGTTCGCGCGCTATCTCACGCTCGCATTGGAACTGCAGCTGGCGGCCGATGTCCTGTCGACGTCCGTCGCGCCGACGTGGGACCGCATCGGCAAGCTCGCCGCGATCGCCGTGATCCGGACGGCGCTGAACTACTTCCTCAATCGCGAGATGAAGGAGGAAGCGGCCAGCGCGGAGAAGCCTCCGGCCTGACGCTTACGCGCCCAGCGTGAGCACCATCGCCTGTTCGAACGTCGTCCTGCCGGGCATCGGCACGGGCGCGCCCACGTCGACGAATCCCATGCGGCGATAGAGCCGCGCCGCCGCGCCGTCGCCCGCGGTCACGTCGAGCCGGACCTCCGCCGCCTTGCGCGCGCGGGCCCACGTGATCGCGGCGTCCAGCAGCGCGGCACCCACGCCGCGTCCGCGCGCCTCGGGCGCCACCCACACCTGGTAGATGCTGGCGTGCGCGCCTTCCATCTTGACCCATGCGAGGCCGGCCGGCGTCCCGTCCACTTCCACCGCGAACGGCCACCCCTGCAGGTGCGACCCGAGCGCGGGGGCGGCCAGGCGCGCGGCCCAGATGCCGTCCGTGCGTTGCGATTCCTCGGCAAACGTGCTGCCGAACGCCTGGGGCGAATCGGCCAGCGCGCGCAGGCGCAGGTCGCGGTAGATGGGCCAGTCGTCGGGGTGCAGGGTGCGGATGGCGGGCATGTCGGGGTCCGAAAAGAAACGAGGAAGACGATCATAATCGAAAATCGCATGCGCCAATGTTTGCGTGGTGGCGCGGGATCGGTTAGCATCCGCGGGATGACCTTCCTGAACGTTCCCTACGCAGAAAAAGACGAGGCCCGCGCCCTCGGCGCCCGCTGGAATCCCGGCCGCAAGCGCTGGTACGTGCCCACGGGCGTCGCTCTCGAACCCTTCCAGAAATGGCTGAAGGAGGGCGCGCCGTCCGGCCGTGTCGACTCGGCCGCGGCCAAGCGCATGGTCGGCGCCAACTACATCGAACTGGACCACGCCTGCAATCCGTTCGAGCCGTGCGCCGAGTGCGCGAAAGCGCTCGCGGGCACGCCGTGGGAACAGGCGCGCGCGGCACTCCTCAAGCGTTAAGGCCGCGCCAGCGCGCCCAGCACGGCCAGGCTCATGGCCTGGGCGGCCGTCTTGATCGACGGCTCCGGCACGGGCGCGTAGAACGGCGAGTGATTGAACGCGAGCGGCTTGCCGCCCGCCCGCTGCGCCTCGGCCACGGCCTCCGGCGCGTACACGCCCGTGAAGAAGAACATCGACGGGATTCCCTCGTTCGCGTACGCGGAAAAATCCTCGCTGGCCGTCATCGCGGGCATGCGTACGGCGTTCTTCGCGCCGAACGCGTCCTGGAAAATGGCTTCCGTGCGGCGCACGAGCGCCGCGTCGTTGACGATGGCGGCGCCGCCCGGAATCAGTTTTACGTCAGGTGCCGGCGCGTCGGCCATCGCGGCCGAGGCGTTCGCCACGCGGCGCACGCCGTCCAGCAGTCTTGAGCGCACGTCCGGGCTGTAGGAGCGGATGGTGCCGCGCACCTGCACCGTGTCCGGGATGATGTTCCCCACGGTGCCGCCCCGGATCGCGCCGATCGTCACGACGCCGAATGCCTTTGGATCCTTCTCGCGGCTGACGACCGTCTGCACGTCGACGATGAAGCGCGCGGCGATGGCGATCGGGTCGATGGCCTTGTCCGGCGCCGAGCCGTGGCCGCCGCGGCCCTTGAACTCGATCTCCAGCGCGTCCGAGTTGGACGACACCGGCCCGGCCTCGAAGCCCACCGTGCCGTACGCGAGCGGCCAGGAATGCAGGGCGAACGCGACATCCGGTTTCGGGAAGCGCTTGAACAGGCCGTCGTCCAGCATCGCGCGGGCGCCGGACACGGTTTCCTCCGCCGGCTGGGCGATGAACATCAGCGTGCCTTTCCACTGCCGTTTCAATTCCACGAGCGTGCGCGCGGCGCCGAGCCATGCGGCCATGTGGACGTCGTGGCCGCAGCTGTGTGTCGTGAACGTCGCGCCGTCCTGCGTGCGGTCGCGGCTCGCATAAGGCAGGCCTGTTTTCTCTTCCATCGGCAGGCCGTCCAGCTCCGTGCGCACGAGGACCGTGGGCCCGGCGCCGTTGCGCAGGATCGCGACGAGACCCGTACGGCCGACCTTTTCCGTCACCTCGAAGCCCAGCTTGCGCATCTCCGCCGCCAGCTTGCCGGCCGTGCGCACTTCCTGGAACGCGATCTCCGGGTGCGCATGCAAGTCCTTGTAGACGCCGTCCAGCCACGGGTACATGCCGTCGACCTTGCCGGCGACCTCGGTTTTCAACGGTGCGGAGAATGCGGTGCCGGCCAGCGCCAGCAGGAAAAGCGAGACGGCGGTTCGTTTCAAGACGGGCCTCATCATACGGTAACGAAAGGGCAAGCCTAGCATGGGCTCACGACGCCATGCAAACCCGGTTGCGCCCGCCGTGCTTGGCGGCGTACAGCGCGCGGTCGGCCGATTGCACGAGCGCTTGCGCGTCCTCGCCGTGCGCCGGCCACAGTGCGATGCCGAACGACGCGGTCACCTGCGGCAGCGCGGTGTCGCCGTGGTGCAGGTCGAGGGCGGAGATGGCCTTGCGCAGCGTTTCGGCACACGTGCGCGCGGCGGCCGCGTCGCATTCGGGCAGCACGAGCACCAGCTCCTCGCCGCCGTAGCGGCACGCGACGTCGCTGCGGCGCACGCCCTCGCGCAGGCAGCGCCCGACGGTGCGCAGCACCACGTCGCCCGCTTCGTGGCCGTACGTGTCGTTCATGCGCTTGAAGTGGTCCAGGTCGATCATCACGACGGCCAGCGACGCGCGCATGCGTTCGGCGCGGAACAGTTCGCGCCGCAGCGTCTCGTCGAAATAGCGGCGGTTGTACAGGCCGGTGAGTTCGTCCACGGTGGACTGGCGCCGCAAGACCTCGCGCAGGTTGATGTTGCTGATGCCGATCGCCAGCTGCTCGCTGATGGTCGTGGCGGCCGCGAGTTCCACCGCGGTGTCCGGCCCCTGCGGCACGCTCACCGAGAGCAGGCCCAGGACCTCCCCCTGCGAAATCATCGGCACGCACAGGTCCGTGTGGCCGGGCGCGGGCGGGACGTCGCCCAGATGGGGACAGTGCATGTCGTCGCCCGTCTGGGCCGCATGGGCGTGGCCGAAGCGCAGGCCCCAGCACTGGTTCGGGCTGACGAGCTCCGCATGGTGGCCGCCGCCCCACGCCGCGGCGCGCTGCAGGTAGTCGCGCGAATTGCGGTACAGGTAGACGGTGCCGCTGCTGCCGGGCAGCACCTTGGGCAGGAAGGCCGGCAACACGCTGTGCAATTCGTCGGTACGCGTCAGGCTGTCCATCGCCTGCAGCATCCGGGCGGTGACGGTGAGGCGCTCGCTGCGGGCCTGGCTCTGGCGCGCCTGGTCGGCCTGCGCGTCGGCGAGGCGGCGCGCGTGGTCGGCCGCTTCGGAGCCGGCGTGCAGGCTGCGCGTGACGACGAACAGGCCGCTGCCGAGGATGAACATGCTGGCGACACCCGCGCAGATGCCGATCACCGAGTTGTAGCCGAGCGTCGTGTCCAGCCGGTCGCGCAGCGCCAGGCGCTCGCGTTCGAGCGCGGCGGACCGCTCGCCGATCAGCAGCCGCAGCCTGTCCATGTCCGCCTTGCCGGAGCGGTTGCCGACGATGGCCGCGGCCTCGGTGAACCCGCTCTCGCGGCGCAGGCGGATCGTCGCGGCCAGCTCGTCCAGCTTGCGCTGCGCCAGCCGTTCGATCTCGTCCAGCGTCGCCTGCTCGCCGCGGCCGGCCGCCAGCGGCTTCAGGTCGCGCACGGCGGCAGGTATCGCGGCGGCGCTGGCGTGGTACGGATCGAGGAAGCCGGCATCGCCGGTGATGACGTAGCCGCGCTGGCCCGTCTCGGCGTCGGTCAGCAGGTCCAGCAGGCGGCCGTAGACGCGCTGCTTGTCCGCGGCGGATTGCAGTGCGTCCATCGTGGCGTCGGCCGCGCGGCTGGCAATGAACGGCAGCGTGGCGAGGCCAATGAGGATCGCGATGATGACGGCGGCCAGCCAGCGCAGCCCATTACCCGACGATGCGCCGGGGCCCCTGGATGGAAGGGTGTCGGTAACCAGCACGGCCGCTCCTCGGTTGGCGTGCGGTGGCATTGCCGAGGCCGCACATCGCCGTCATTCTGCATCAATTTCGAGAACTTGTTCAAGTTTTAACTGATGGAAATGGCGGTATTGATACGGCATGTTGCACAAAAGCGTGCGTGCCGGACTCAGTGCGCCGGCAGGACGAGCAGCTGCAGGCCCGACGGCGTCTGCGCCGCGTGGTAGACGCGCTGCGTGGCCGCCTTGAAGTCTTCCGGCTTCGCCTTCGGGATCGTGACGAACGTCTGCGGGTTCAGGTCGACGAGCGGGAACCAGGAACTCTGCACCTGCACCATGATGCGGTGGCCGCGGCGGAACGTGTGGTTGACGTCGCCCAGGTGGTAACTGATCGCCTCGACCTTGCCGGGCACGAACGGTTCCGGATGCTCGTAGCCGTTGCGGAACTTGCCGCGCAGCGGATTCGCGCGCACGAGCTGCTGGTAACCGGCCAGCGTGTCGCGCGGCGGCGCGACGTCGTTGGCGTTCCCACGCGGCGGCTGCTCGCCAGCCGGATACTCGGCCGGGTACACGTCGATGAGCTTCACGACCCAGTCCGAGTCCGTGCCGGTGGTCGACACGAACAGCTTCGGCGTGACGGGCCCGGCGACCGTGACGTCCTCGTCGAGCACCTCGGTCTGGTACACGAGGACGTCCGGGCGCGTGGCGGCGAAGCGCTGGTCCGACACCATGTATTCCTGCGGCACCGACGTGGCCGGGTAGCCGATGTACGGCACGGGCTTGTTCGGGTCGGACACGTATTCGTCGAACCCCGCGCCCGCGGCGGGCTGCTGCCACGCCAGCGTGCCGTTCTGACCGAAGTACAGGGTGCGCGCCTTCGCCTGCACGGGCGGCCAGGCGGTATAGCGGCGCCACACGTTGGAGCCGGTCTCGAACGCCGTCACTTCCGCGATGGGCTGCGCCGGCTTGACGCCCTTGAGCTGCTGTTCGAAGAACGGGAACTGGATGTGCTGGCGAAAGTATTCGCCCGTCTTGCTGTCGAACGAGACCCGGCCCAGCTGCTTGCCGTCGTAGCGCGCCCACCCGCCGTGCACCCACGGGCCCATCACGAGGCCGTTGAAGATGGCCGGGTTGTTCTTCCCGATGGCGTGGTAGGTCGTGAACGGGCCTTGCGGATCCTCGGCGTCGAACCAGCCGCCCACCGTCAGCACGGCCGCCTTCACGTTTTTCAAATGCGGGGCGATGGCGCGCGTCTGCCAGAAGCTGTCGTAGGTGTCGTGCTCGATCGTCGGCGCGAGCAATGCGCGCTGGTTGTCCGTCAGCGTGCCGAGGATGTTCGTCAAGGTGCGGTGCTTCAGGAAGAAGTCGTACGAGTCGGCGGCGCCGTAGTCGAAGTCGGCCCACGTCTTCGGCAGCGGGGTCGGGTTCTGCTGCTCGGTGAACGACGCGTAGAAGCCGAAGTTCGCGGCCAGCATGAAGGCGCCGCCGTGATAGGAGTCGTCGCCCATGTACAGGTCCGTCACGGGCGCCTGCGGGGACGCGGCCTTGATCGCGGGGTGCGAATCGATGATGCTCGCGGACGTGTAGAAGCCCGGATAGCTGATGCCGTAGATGCCGGCCTTGCCGTTGTTGTTCGGGACGTGCTTCAGCAGCCATTCCATCGTGTCGTACATGTCCTGGCTTTCCTGGCCTTCGCCGGCGGCCCGCCGCGGGTTCACGTGCGGCGTCATCTCCTGCCACCTGCCCTCGGACATGTAGCGGCCCCGCACATCCTGCTTGACGAAGATGTAGCCCGCGTCCTCGAATTCCTTCGACGGTCCGATCTGCTTCGGGAACCAGTCCTCGCCGTAGTGCAGCTCGCCCTCGGCCCGCACGCCCGCGCTGTACGGCGTACGGTTGATGAGGAACGGGTACGTCTTCGATGCATCCTTGGGCACGTAGACGACGGTGAACAGCTTCGTCCCGTCCCGCATCGGGATGCGGTATTCGTACTTGGTGTACGTTTCGCGCAGGTCGCGCGGGGCGGGCTTCGCGTCGTCGGCCGCGTGGGCGGCCGGGGGCAGGGCGGAACATGCGAGGGCCGCCAGCAGGGTAAGCAGGGGCAGGCGTGCGGGCAGGGAGCGACGGGTCATGACTTCCTTGGCAGGTCGATAAAACCGCCAGTATAGATGGCGCCCTGGCCGGCCGTCACGGCCTGCCGCCGCGGCTGCAGGATCATCAGCGACAGCAGCGCCGGTACGCCGAGCAGCAGGCACGCCAGGCACCACGCGATGCGGGCCGTGCGGCCGAGGCCCGCGCGCCGGGTCCACCACGCCGCACCCGCGCCGGCGAGGAGCGCGGCGACGAGCGCGGCGGCCCGCACGATGGCCGGACGCGGCTGCAGCAGGGGCGCGAACCGGCCGACGCCGTAGTCCGGGACGCTGCCGTTGTCGATCAGCAGGTCGGGCAGCGTCACGAGCGCGTGCAGCGCGGGCGACACCCACCAACCGCGGTGCTCGAACAGCGGCGGAAGGTCGTGCGCCAGCGTGCGCCGGCTGACTTCCTGCACGCGGCCCGTCTTGTCGACGAGGTAGGTCACCTGGTCCGACGCGGGCGAACCGTCGAACTGGCGCCGGCCGTACACGAAGCTCACGAGCATGCCGTCGGGGACCTGCGCGGCTTCCGCGAGCGCGAGGTCGCCATACGGGAGCGGCAGGCGCACGTCGGTCGCGGAGACGGGTGCCGCGGTCGCCGGGGCGAGGATCGCGACGCGGCGGTTGGTGAGGACGAGCATGCGCTGCCCGAGCACGGCGACGCCGCCTACCTGCTCCTGGCCATCCACGCGCAGGACGTGGCGCATGCGCATGCCCGGTTGCTCGACCCGGTACAGGTTGTGGGCGTCGTACATCCACTGGAGACCCTGCCGGTCGCCGAGGGCGTCCGGCACCGTGTCGAAGCGTTCGGGCGTGCCCGGGCCGCCCGCGCCGAAGGTGCCCTGGTCCGTGCGGTCGCGCGGATTGATGCCGCGGTACTGCATGCGGTCGTGGCTGAACGTCCACAGGGTTTCGCCCTTGACGAACCGTACCTGGCCCTGTGTCGTCAGGATGCCGCGCACGCCGTATTGGCGAATGGCGTTCGGGACGCGGACCATCGTGCCCGCGTCCAGCGCGGCCCGCCACCCGGCCGCGCGGGGATCCGCGCTGCCCGCCAGCGCGGCCCTCATCCGCGTCACCGGGTCCGAACGGTACGCCGCCGTCGGGCCGCCCGCGGGCGTCGGCGTCATGACCTGCGGATGCGTGCCGGTGGCCACCAGGCCCGCCTGGTACAGCATCGAGCCCGCCCACAACACGGCGACGTACAGGCACGCCTGCAGCGGCAGGGCGGAGGCGGCGGTGGCGACGGTGTCGTCCGCCGTGCTGCGGCCCGGGCGGAATACCGTGTAGAGGAGTCCCAGCAGGATGGCGGCGCTGGCCGCCGTCAGTCCCAGCACCGTCGAGGCGGTGGCCAGGCGGATCGTCAGCACGGTGGGCAGCACGAAGACCACGAACGCCCAGCGGCTGCGGTGCAGCGTGATGTAGCCGCCGGCCAGCCACCCGGTCAATGCGGACAGCGCGAGGTACGCGGCGCCCGCGTAGTGGCGCGCGTCGACGACGCTGCGGGTGTAATGCGCCTGGATGCGCAGCGCCGCGCACAGGGGCAGCGCGACGGCCACGGCGCTCAGCACGGCCGCCGCCAGCACCAGGGCCGCCAGGATGCGGGCGCGGTGGACGGGCCGGTGCTGCAGCCAGATCCAGCGGCTCGGCTGGCGGTAGCTGCCGAACTGGTAGACCGCGAGGGCGTGGCCGGACAGCACGTAGAAGCCCAGCATGATGATGTGCAGGCCGACCGGCCCGTTGGGGACGTCCAGCATCTGCTGCAGCACGGCCAGGGCGATGAAATTCGCGAGCGCGTACGCAGCGGCGCCGTTCCGGAAACGGCGCAGTTCGGCGAGGAAGAATTCGAGCATGGGGTCTCCTTACGCGGCAAGCAGGTTGGCCACGGGCCGGGCGTGACCGTGGGCGAGGAAGGCGTTCACGGCGCGGTCCAGGCCCAGCGGCATCGCCTGGACCGAGTGCGCGCCCAGCAGCTTGAGGCGCGCGCCGAAGCTGTCGTCCTGGTCGAACACGACGACGTGGGTCAGGTCGTCGATGACCTGCACCTGCAGCACGCCGGGCAGCTGGCGGACTTCGGGCACCTTGGCGGGAAACGCCGCGATCCACAGCCGGATGCGCTCGCAGAAGTCGTCCGGGCCGCTCATGTAGCGCATGCGCCCGCGCTCGAGGATCACGAGGTTGTCGGCGACGCGTTCGATCTCGTCCATCTGGTGCGAGCAATAGACGACGGTGGCGCCGGCGTCGTCCAGGGTGCCCTGCAGCATGGCGTCGAGGAAGGCGCGCTTGGCGACGACGTCGAGGCCCAGCGTGGGTTCGTCGAGGATCAGCAGCTCGGGGCCCTGCGCCAGCGCCATGGCGAGGTTCAGTCCCGCGCGTTCGCCGCGCGACAGCTCGCCGATGCGCTGGCCGGGTTCGACGTTGAAATGGCCCAGCACGTCGTCGTAGCGCGCGTCGTTCCAGCGCGGGTACTGGCGGCGCTGCATGTCCGTGAGGTCGCGCACGCGCATCCACGCCGGCAGCGTGTGCTCTTCGTTGACGAAGCCGATGCGTTCGCGCAGCGCGGGCGTCAGGCGGCGGCAGTCGTGGCCGAGGATGCGCGCGCGGCCGCTGGCGGCGGGCTCGAAGCCGAGCAGCACGCGGAACAGCGACGATTTGCCGGCGCCGTTGGCGCCCACGAAGGCGTGGATGCCGCCGCGCGGCAGGCGCAAGGTCAGGTGGTCGAGGGCGGGCTTGCGCTTGTAGACGAGGCACAGGTCCTCGGTATCGATGGCGTAATCGCTCATGCGGTTTTTTTCGTCTCGTAGTTGGAAAGGTCGGCCGCCACGCGGTCGAGGATGGTCTGCTGCGGATAATCGAGGCCGATCACGTCGCTGACGAAGCGGTCGACCGCCTCGGCCAGGCGGCGTTCGCGTTCCTCGTCCGACAGGCGCTGGCGCTGCTCGGCCACGAACAATCCGAGTCCGGTGCGGGACAACAGCCAGCCTTCCGCCGTCAGTTCGGCATAGGCCTTGGCCACCGTGTTCGGGTTGATCGACAGCTGCTGCGCCAGGCCGCGCACGCTGGGCAGCGCGTCGCCCGGCAGCAGGTCGCCGCCTGCGATCTGGCGCTTGATACCGTCGGTGATCTGGCGGGTGATGGGGCGCGGATCGCCGGTCACGATCTGCAGCATCAAAAGGGCACGTCGGGTCATGGTGAATTCACTGTACTAGTACGGGTAGTACAGTAGCACCGGTGTTGCGCCGTCGTCAAGTGTCGTGGACGTGGCGTCAGCGCTTGGCGGGCAGCCACGCCGTACGGCGCCGCACCAGCAGGCCCGCGGCCACCGCCACGGCGAGCGTGGCGGCCAGCAGTGCCGCCTGGGCGAGCGCGCACCCGGCGGCGAACGCGAGGATGGCGGCGGCCAGCTGCCAGCCGTCCAGGTCCAGCGCGCCCACGGTCCCGGCGGCGGCCAGGCCGTACAGCAGGCCGCAGCCGGTGGCGTACCACGTCTCGCGTCCCGCGAACACGGGACGCACGGCGTGCACGGCCGCCAGCACGAGGGCGCCCGCGGCCAGTGCGTGGAGGATGTCGGCGGGCACCCGGAACCAGCCGGGCGCGCCCGCCAGCAGGGCGAGCGTCTGCCCGAGTGCGAACGCGGTGCCGATGCGCGCCAGCAGGGACGGCGAGCGCACGGCCGCCGGCACGGCCAGCACGAGCAGGAGCAGCAGGTAGCGTCCGCCGTCCGCCGCGTGGCGCACGCCCAGCCTGCAGGCGGCCAGCCAGCCGCGCCAGGCGCCATCGCGACCCCGGTCGACGGCGACGCGGCCGCGCGGCGCATCCAGCAGCGCGATCGTGGCCGGGTGGCTGGCCAGCACGCCGCCGTGCCAGTCGCTGCGGATGGCGAGGCGGGTCGGATGGCCGGGCAGTTCGCGCGCGATGGCGTCGTAGCCGAGTACGAAGCTGCGCGGGCTGGCGCCGGCGGGCGGCACGAGGACCGCGTGCGCGACGAGGACCTGCGGATCCGCATCGACGGCGACGCGCATGTCCGCGAGTTCCACCCACCAGTGGCGGCCGTCGGCGCTGACGGGATCGATGTGCGCGCCCAGGTAGCGCGCGAGTTCCGCATGCAGGCGGCCCCGCACGGGGAGCGGCGAGGCCGGCAGCGGCCGCCCCAGCGCCAGCGCGAGATCGCGCAGCGGCAGGCGCAGTTCGGCCAGCACGGCGTCGTCGCGGAATTCGAGCAGCACTTCCGAGCCGGATGCCGCGGCGCTGCCGGACCAGGCCAGCGCAAGCCAGACGAGGACGAGGCGCAGGACGAGGCTCACGGCGTGTGCGCGGCCCCGGGCGCGGACGGATGGAGCACCGGCGCGGTGGCGACGCGCACGAGTGGCGCCCGCACCGGGACGACGTCGCCGCCGGCGCGTGCGGCGAGCAGCATGGGGACCGCCAGCGCGAGGCTGGCGGCGAGCTGTTTGTAGGGCAGGGCGGGCAGGTGCATGGTCTCGTGTCGTTTCCTGCGCCGGAGTATGGACGCGCTGGCCGTCAAGGTGCTGACGGTTTGTGTAAATCCTTGCAAAGATGCGCCGGTCCGCGCCATCCCCGCTCATGGGTCGAACGAGGCAAGGATAGCAGCCGGAATGTGTCGCAAAATTCAAGAATTGTCACATCGGCGTATTTATTCGACGACGAGCACGCGTGCCTGTGGATCGCGCTCCCGCACGAAATTCACGACGGCGTTCGTCGTCACGGTGTCGATCTGCCCGGCCATGCGCCGGTCGAACGGGTGGTCGTCGAACGCCACGTTGGCGCGCAACATGCGGGCGCCCAGGCGCGTCACGGCCGGGATGTCCACCGTCGGCACGCGGTAGCCCTGGGCCTTCAGCCACGCTTGCGCCTCGGCGCGCGTCTCGACGGCGCCCGCAGGCGCGCTGGCGGCGGCCAGCGTCTCCAGCACCCACTGGTTCGAATTCTGGTAGCGGGTCGAGTACACGTAGGACAGCATGTTGTAGCGCGGTTCGTGCAGCCGACGCGCCGTGCGGCCCGCGGCGAGTGCCGCCACGCGCGCCTGCGCGTCCGGGCCGGGGATCACGACCTGGGCCCGGTAGCGGTACAGGTCCGTCAGGAAGAAATTGCCGACGCCTTCCACGAACAGGTCCGAGTCCGCCGTCCCGCACGTATTCAGCTCGTGGACGACGGTCCAGCGGCCCGCCGCATGGTCGCGCACGGCGATGCCCATGTGCGAGTACTCCACCCCGTATTTGCTGAGGTCCTGGCCGGCGCGGGCGATGATCGCGACGCTGGCGCCGCTCGCGTCGAGGGCGGCGAACGTGCGTTGGGCGAGTTCCAGCGACCGGCGCACTTCGTCCACGCTCAGGGGCTCGTCGCGGCAGGCCTGGCCCGCATGCGCCGGCAGCGCCGTCGTCAACATCAGCGCGCAGGCCAGCCCGGCCAGGCGGTCAGGACGCGCGCGCATGGTGCAGCAACGCCTGGCCGACTTCGTTCGGGATGAACGCGATCACCTTGCCGGACAGGACCAGCGCATGGCCGGCCGCCATGGCGACCACATGCAGCACGGTCCCGGCGCCGATCGACAGGCCGCGCGCCGCCGCGCCGGACAGCCGGACGGTGGCGCGGCTGGCCTGGCCCGCGCCCTCCAGCACGACCTCGATGCCGTCGCCCACGGTTTCGACGCTCGCCACGACGGCGCTGCCGGTGACGCCCACGACGGCGATCGAGCCGAGTGCGACGCTGCCCGCGAGTTCGCTGGCGGCATGCGACGGCGCCGACGCATCGGCGGCATGGGCACTTGCACAGGCCAGGCCAAACAGGGTTGCAAGCAACAGGCGCTTCATGATTCCTCCTTGTTTTTGAACGTGGCGCCATCTTGCCCGTCGTTCCGGGCCGGGCCAAGGCCATGTCGCGGCGGGTGCACGGTGTGCGCCGTACGGTATCGGAATGTGCTACCGGCCGGCGGTGACTGGTTGGAAATGCCGAATCTACGCATGGACGCGCGTATCGTGCACGGGTACCCGGGCGATCGGATTTAATATGCGCAATCTGACGACGATGCCGTACACAGGAGGGAGCGTACTCATGATCGACTCGAGCGACATCAACCAGACGCGGCGCGACCTGCTGATCGGCGGCGCGCTGTCCGCCACGGCCGCGGCATTGCCGCCCATGGCGTCCGCCCAGGGACCGGAGCCAGGCCAGCCGCCCGCCGCCGCCGCCACGCCGGCGCCGGTGACGGCCAGGGTGGCGTTGCGTGTAAATGGCCAGCGCTACGAGCTGGACCTCGACACGCGCACCACCTTGCTCGACATGCTGCGCGAGCACCTGCGCCTGACGGGCACCAAGAAGGGCTGCGACCAGGGCCAGTGCGGCGCCTGCACGGTCATCGTGGACGGCCGCCGGATCAATTCCTGCCTCAGCCTCGCCGTGATGCACGAGGGCGCGGACGTCACGACCATCGAAGGCCTCGGGACGCCCGAGAAGCTGCATCCGCTGCAGGCCGCATTCGTGAAGCACGACGGCTACCAGTGCGGCTACTGCACGCCGGGGCAGATCTGCTCCGCCGTCGCCGCGCTGGACGAGATCCGGCGCGGCGTCCCGAGCCACGCCAGCGCCGACCTGGACGCGCAACCGCTGCTGTCGCCGGCCGAGCTGCGCGAACGCATGAGCGGCAACATCTGCCGCTGCGGCGCGTACTCGAACATCATCGAGGCGATCACGGAATATGCGGGGAGGCCGGCATGAAGGCGTTCACCTACCAGCGCGCCCGCACTCCGGCGGAAGCGGCGGCCGCCGCCGCGCAGCATCCGGGCGCGCGCTTCATCGCGGGCGGGACCAACCTGCTGGACCTGATGAAACTGGAGATCGAGACGCCGCCGCACCTCGTCGATGTCAACGGCCTGGGCCTCGACAGGATAGCGCCGGCGCAGGACGGCGGCCTGCGTGTGGGCGCCTTGGTGCGCAACACGGACCTCGCGGCCGATGCGCGCGTGCGGCGCGACTACGCGGTGCTGTCGCGCGCCTTGCTCGCGGGCGCGTCGGCGCAGTTGCGCAACAAGGCGACGACGGCGGGCAACCTGCTGCAGCGCACCCGCTGTCCGTACTTCTACGACACGAACATGGCCTGCAACAAGCGCAAGCCGGGCAGCGGCTGCTCGGCCATCGGCGGTTTTACGCGCCAGCTGGCGATCGTCGGCCATAGCGAGGCGTGCATCGCGACGCACCCGAGCGACATGGCCGTCGCCATGCAACTGCTGGACGTGGGCGTGGAAACGGTGCGCCCGGACGGCTCGGCGCGCACCATCCCCATCGCGGATTTCTACCGCCTGCCGGGCGGCACGCCGCACATCGAGAACACCCTCGCGCCGGGCGAGTTGATCACGGCGGTGACCTTGCCGAAGCCGCTGGGCGGCAAGCACTATTACCACAAGGTGCGCGACCGCTCGTCGTATGCGTTCGCGCTGGTGTCCGTCGCCGCGGTCGTGCAGCCGGACGGCAGCGGGCGCGTGGCGCTGGGCGGCGTCGCGCACCGGCCCTGGCGCGTACCGGCGGCGGAAGCGGCCATGCCGCGCGGCGCGCAGGCCGTGACGGACGGACTGCTGGCCGGCGTGCGCGTCACGAGCGACAACGCGTTCAAGGTCCCGCTGGTCCAGCGCACGCTGGCGTCCGTGCTGGCCGATGCACGGCAGGCATGAGGAGGCACCCATGAAATTCACGACACCCGCCACCACGAATCCCATCGACCGCCTGCAGGTCATCGGCAAGCCGACCGACCGCATCGACGGTCCGTTCAAGACGACGGGCACGGCACCGTACGCGTACGAACAGCACAAGGTGGCGCCGAACGCCGCGTATGGCTGGGTCGTCGGCGCCGGCATCGCGAAGGGCACCATCAGGCGCATCGACACGCGTGCCGCGCGGGCGGCGCCCGGCGTGCTCGCGGTGATCACGCACGAGAACGCGGGCAAGCTCGCCAAGGGCAAGTACAACACGGCGCACCTGCTGGGCGGGCCGGAGATCCAGCACTACCACCAGGCCGTGGCGCTCATCGTCGCGGAGACGTTCGAACAGGCGCGCGCCGCCGCGGCGCTGCTGCACGTGGAATACGCGCCGGTCAACGGCGTCTACGACCTGGAAGCGGCGATGAACGCCGCCGGGCCGGCCAGCAAGGACAAGGCGAAATCGACGACGAAGGTCGGCAACTTCGAAGCTGCTTTCGCATCCGCGCCCGTGAAACTGGACGCGACGTACAAGACGCCGGACCAGACGCACGCGATGATGGAACCGCACGCGTCGACGGCCGTGTGGCAGGGCGACACGCTGACCCTGTACACCGCGAACCAGATGATCAACTGGGGCAAGAAGGACATGGCGCGGACGCTCGGCATCCCCGAGGAAAACGTGCGCCTCGTGTCGCCCTACATCGGCGGCGGCTTCGGCGGCAAGCTGTTCCTCCGGTCGGAAGCGCTGCTGGCCGCGCTGGGCGCGAAGGCCGTCGGCCGGCCCGTGAAGGTCACGTTGCAGCGCGCCCTCATGATGAACAACACGACGCACCGGCCGGCGACGATCCAGCACATCCGCATCGGCGCCACGCGCGAAGGCCGCATCACGGCGATCGCGCACGAGAGCTGGTCGGGCGACCTGCCGGACGGCGGACCGGAGACCGCGGTGAACCAGACCCGGTTGCTGTACGCCGGCCCGAACCGCTTCACGCAGATGCGTCTCGCCGTGCTCGACCTCGCGGAAGGCAATGCGATGCGCGCGCCGGGCGAGGCGCCGGGCATGATGGCGCTGGAAATCGCGATGGACGAGCTGGCGGAAAAGCTGCAGATGGACCCCGTCACGCTGCGCATCGTGAACGACACGACGGTCGATCCGGAAAAGCCGGGCCGCAGATTCTCGCAGCGGCGCTTCGTCGACACGCTGCGCCTCGGCGCGGAACGCTTCGGGTGGAACCGGCGCAATCCGAAACCTGGCCAGGTACGCGACGGCCGCTGGCTCGTGGGCTACGGCATGGCGGCCGCGTTCCGCAACAATCTCGTGATGAAGTCGGCGGCGCGCGTGCGCCTGGAGCGCGACGGCACCGTCACCGTCGAAACGGACATGACCGACATCGGCACCGGCACCTATACCATCGTCGGCCAGACGGCGGCCGAGATGCTGGGCGTGCCGCTGTCGCGCGTGACGGTGCGGCTGGGCGATTCGGCATATCCCGTGTCGGCCGGCTCCGGCGGCCAGTGGGGCGGCAACAGCTCGACGGCCGGGGTGTACGCCGCCTGTGTCAAGCTGCGCGAGAACGTGGCGAAGAAGCTGGGCCTCGACCCCGCGCAGGCCGATTTCAGCGGCGGCATGGTGCGCGCCGGCGGCAAGGCGCTGCCGCTGGAGCAGGCATCGCGCGAGGCGGACGTGATCGGCGAGGACACCATGGAATACGGTGACCTCGACAAGAGGTACCAGCAGTCGACGTTCGGCGCCCACTTCGTCGAGGTCGCGGTCGACGCGGCGACGGCGGAAGTGCGCGTGCGGCGCATGCTGGCCGTGTGCGCGGCCGGGCGCATCCTGAATCCGAAATCCGCGCGCAGCCAGGTGATCGGCGCGATGACGATGGGCGTGGGTGCCGCGCTGATGGAAGACCTCGTCGTCGACAAGCGCGCCGGCTTCTTCGTCAACCACGACCTGGCCGGCTACGAAGTGCCGGTGCACGCCGACATCCCGCACCAGGAGGTCATCTTCCTCGACGAGACGGATCCGGTCTCGTCGCCGATGAAGGCGAAGGGCGTGGGCGAGCTGGGGATCTGCGGCGTGGCGGCGGCGGTGGCGAACGCCATCTACAACGCGACCGGCGTGCGGGTGCGCGACTATCCCGTCACGCTCGACAAGCTGCTGCCCGGGATGCCCCGCTATGCGTGACCCCGGTAGAATGGCGCTTTTGGCCACGACATCATGAACGATTCTGCCGGCGGGTTGTCCGCACCGGGCGTCGAACGCATCCTGCGCGCGCGGGACTGGACGGCATCCCCACTGGGGGCGCCGGCGACGTGGCCGCCGGCGCTCGCGTACGCGGCCCGGTTCTTCCTCGACGCCACGCTGCCCACGTTCGTCGGCTGGGGCGACGCGCCGGGACTGCTCTACAACGACGCGGCCGTGCCGCTGGTCGGCGCGTACCATCCCGCCCTGCTGGGCGGCAGCCTCGCCGACTGGCCCGAGGCCTGGAGCGAGCTGCGGCCGCACGTGGCGCGCGCGCTGGCGGGCGAATCGTTCCGCGTCGGCCGGCCCGCATGCCCGCTCGGTGAATACGACGATGCGCCGGCGTGGCTCGAACTCGCGTTCGCGCCGCTGCGCGACCTGGACGGCACGGTGCGCGGCTTCACGTGCATCGTGTCCGGCACCGGCGCGCTGCGGCCCGTCGACGCGGAATTCCGCGCCATCTGCGACGCGATGCCGCACATGGTGTGGTCCACGCTGGCGGACGGCTATCACGACTTCTACAACCAGCGCTGGTACGAGTTCACCGGCATGCGCGAAGGCGACACGGACGGCGAGCGCTGGAACGCGATGTTCCACGCGGACGACCGGGAGCGCGCGTGGGAAGCCTGGCGCCACTCGCTGGAGACCGGCACGCCGTACGAGATCGAATACCGCCTGCGGCACCGCAGCGGCGAATACCGCTGGGTGCTGGGCCGCGCCCAGCCCGTGCGCGACGCGCAGGGACGCATCGCGCGCTGGATGGGCACCTGCACCGACATCCATCAGCAGAAGCGCAACGAGGAAGCCCTGCAGGATGCGCGCATGCGCCTGTCGGCGGCGCTGGTGGCGGCCGACATCGGCACCTGGACGTACGACCTCGCGCACGACCGCGTGTACGCCGACCGCAACCTGGCCGGCATCTACGGCGTCGACGAGGCGACGGCGGGAGGCGGTCCGCTGTCCGCCTACCTGGCGGGCGTGCACCCGGACGACGTGGCGCACACGCGGCGCTGCATCGAGGACGCCCTGGCGACCGGCGACGGCTTCGAATGCACGTACCGTGTGCGGCGTGCGGACGGCACCTGGCGCGACGTGCTCGCGCGCGGCAAGGTCACGCTCGATGCCGCCGGCCGGCCCGCCTGGCTGCCGGGCGTCGTGCTCGACATCAGCGGGCAGAAACGCGCCGAGGAAGCGCTGCGCGCGAGCGAGATGCGCTTCGCGCGCCTGGCCGAATCGAACGTGGTGGGCATCGTGCGCTACCGCATGGACGGTACCCTGATCGACGCCAACCAGGCCTTCCTCGATATGCTGGGCTACACGCGCGAGGAGTTCGAGCGCGACGGCCTCGAGTCGCGCATGCTCACGCCGCCGGAATGGGCCGACGCCACTGCGCGCGCGATGGAAGAGCTGCGCACGACCGGGCGCATGGAAAACCTCGTCAAGGAATACTTGCGCAAGGACGGCAGCCGGGTGAGCGTGCAGATGGGCTCCGTCACGATGGATCATCCGGCGACGGAAGGCGTGGCCGTGATGGTCGACGTCACGCCGATCCAGGACGCGCAGCGCGCCCTTCGCGAGGCCGACCGGCGCAAGGACGAGTTCCTCGCGATGCTGGCGCACGAGCTGCGCAATCCGCTCGCGCCGATCACGGCGGCCGCCGACTTCCTCAAGGTCGGCCGGCTGGACGAGGACCGCGTGCGCCAGGTGACGACGATCATCGGCCGCCAGGCGCGCCACATGACAGGGTTGATCGACGACCTGCTCGACGTCTCGCGCGTCACGCGCGGGCTGATCACGCTGGACCGCGCGCCCGTGCCGTTGGCGGGTGTCATCGGCGAGGCCGTGGAACAGGTGCGGCCGCAGGTCAGGGCGAAGTCGCACCATCTCGAATTGCACCTGCCGTCGGACGACGCGCAGGTGGAAGGCGACCGCAAGCGCCTCGTGCAGGTCTTCGCCAACATCCTCGGCAACGCGGCCAAGTACACGCCGGACGGCGGGCGCATCGACGTGCACGTGCGGCTCGACGGCGCCAGCGTCGCCGTCGACGTGTGCGACAACGGCATCGGCATGGCGCCGGAGCTGGCGGCGCGCGCGTTCGACCTGTTCTCGCAGGCCGAGCGCAGCGCGGACCGGTCGCAGGGCGGCCTCGGGATCGGCCTCGCGCTCGTGAAGAGCCTCGTGGAGCTGCACGACGGGACCGTGGCCGCGCACAGCGACGGGCCGGGGCGGGGCAGCCGCTTCACCGTCGTGCTGCCGCGCCTGGCCAGCGACACCGACGACGCGTTCGCCGAGCCGGTGGCGACGGGCGCCGCCGCCCCGGCCGAGGCGCTGGAAGTGCTGATCGTGGACGACAACGTGGACGCGGCGCAGATCCTCGCCATGTACATCGAGGCCGTGGGCCACCGCGCGACCGTGTGGCACAGCCCCGGCAAGGCGCTCGCGTACGCGGCCGAGCGGCACCCGGACGTGTGCGTGCTCGACATCGGCCTGCCCGAATTCGACGGCCACGAGCTGGCGCGCCGCCTGCGCGCGCTGCCCGGCATGGCGGACGTGCCGCTGGTCGCCGTCAGCGGCTACGGCCAGGCGCGTGACCGCGAGCGGGCGCTGGCGGCCGGCTTCGACCGCCATTTCGTCAAGCCCGTGATGGCGGCGGACATTCTCGATGTGCTGGACGGCGTGGCGGCCCGGCGCGAGCAGCTACGCAACGTCTTTCCCGCGCAGGCGGGAACCCATGTTGAAGTGCCGAAGCCAACCCGTTGAGAGACTGCGGAATTGTCGACGTAGCGAAGTCTTTTACTGAGCATGGATCCCCGCGTACGCGAGGATGACGTGCCATATGCTTACTTTGCGGCCGGCCGCGCGAAAAACGCGTCGATCTCTTCCAGCGTCTTGCCGCGCGTCTCGGGCAGCAGGAAGGCGGACGCGAGGAAGTACACGACCGTGCACGCGGCGCCAAAGAAGAAGATCGTGGAATAGCCGTGGCGGCCGACGGTCGGCAGGAACACGGCCGCGATCGACGTCGACACGAACTGGTTGATCAACAGCGCGATGCTCATGCCGTTCGAGCGGATCCGCGTCGGCATCAGCTCGGACAGCGCGAGCCACACGCAGACGCCCGGCCCGATGGCGAAGCTCGCGACGAACAGGCAGATCGCCACCGCGACGAGCCACCCGTGGCCCGCCGTCGGCAGTGGTCCGAGGCGTGCGGCTTCGATCGAAAACGGCGCGGTGGCCGCCGCGGCCGGATCCGGGAACGGGTTCAGGTGCAGGCGGCGGAACGCGGCGCCGATCACGCTGTCGGGCTGCACGGTGTCGGCGCGGCGCGCGTCCAGCCGCGGTAGGGCGGGATCGTCGCTGCGCATGCTGGCCACGTTCGTGAACGGGCCGTACGCATACGCGACCGTCAGCACCTGCGGCGGGCCGGCCGGGTCGGCGCCGAGCGCACGCAGGGTCGGCGCGTCGAGGCGCAGCGCCAGGCCGTCGTCGCGCGCTTGCGCGGTCACCTGCGCGCTCACGTCGCGCTGCCGGATCTCGTTCGCGCGGAACAGCAGGCCGACAGTCAGCAGCGCGACGACGATGCCGGCCGTGCCCACCATCAGCAGGAAGCGGCGGCCCTTGCGGTCCACGAGCAGCACGGCGACGATCGTCATCAGCGCGTTCAGCACTTTCAGCAGCACGTCCGCCAGGTTGGCGCTGGCGCCGGACAGGCCCGCGCGGTTGAGGATGTTGACGACGTATGCCAGCACGGAATTGATGCCGGTCGCCTGGTTGCAGGCGAGGATCAGGCAGGCCAGCAGGAACGGCAGCACGTAGCGGCGCGACAGCAGCGGGTCCGTCGCGCGCGCACCCTGCATGGGCGTCGCTTCCCGCTTGCCGCGCTGCGCGAGCCAGCGCGGCGATTCGGCCAGCAGCAGGCAGCCCAGCGTAAAGACGACACCGGGCGTGAGGCACATCCAGAAGATGCCGCGCCACGCGTGGTCCTTGGCGGCCAGCACCGCGGCGGCACGGGCCGCATCCGGGAGCACCGCCGCGGCCTCCGTCGCGACCTGCACGCTGCGCGCCTGCACGAGCCCGATCACGGCGGCAGCCACGAGGCCCACCGTGAGCAGCAGCTGGAACAGCGCGGCGCCGCGTCCGCGCCGGTCCGCCGGCAGGCACTCGGCGAGATACAGCGGCACGATCACGCCGATGAGTCCTCCGCTCACCCCCTGCAGCAGGCGTCCGCACAGCAGCGCGACATAGCCGTCCGCGAGCGCGATCAGGGGAATGCTGGCGACGAACAGCGCGCCCGACACGACCATCGCGGGACGGCGCCCGATGAAGTCGGCGAGCAGGCCGGCGAACAGCGACGACAGCACGGACCCGAGCAGCACGGCCGCCACGACGAACGAGAGTTGCTGGGCATTGAGCTTCCACGCCAGCGCGGCCGTCGATTCCAGGTAAGGCAGCGCGCCCGCGATGATGCCGACGTCGATGCCGTACAGCAGGCCGCCCATGCCGGCGATGAACAGCAGGTAGCGGGTGGACCAGGCGGGGGATCTCGAGAGGGCTGCCGTCATGTCGTCTCCAGTCGGTTTTTTGGGCTCAGTGTAACCTCCGCGCACCGCTCGGGTGTGTCAAATCTTGCGGTGTGGAGATTGGTGAGCTTTCACGCCGGCGCCGCGCGCTAGGATGGCGGTTTCCCACTTTTCCGGAGATTCCATGGCGCGTCCCGTCCTGCTTTCCCTCGTGCTGGCCAGCGTATCGACCGGCGCGGTCTGCGCCGCCATGAACGACGCCGACCGCGAGTTCGCCCGCCCGCACCAGATGGTCGACATCGGCGGACGCCGCCTGAACCTGTACTGCGCGGGCAGCGGGCCGGTGACCGTCGTGTTCGACGCGCCGTCGGGGGATGGCGGCTGGACGTGGCACGGCGTGCAGCCGAAGGTGGCGGCGCGCACGCGTGCCTGCGTGTACGACCGCGCGGCGCGCGGCTTCAGCGACCCGTCGCCGCTGCCGCCCACGTTCGGCAATGCCGTGTCCGACCTGCACGCGCTGCTCGGCAAGGCCGGCATCGCGCCGCCTTACGTCCTCGTCGGGAACTCGTTCGGCGGCGCGGCCGTCCAGTTGTATGCGTACCGCTATCCGCGGGATGTGAAGGCGCTCGTGCTTGTCGAAGCAGGGCACGAGGACGAAGAAAAGCGGATCAACGCCGCGTCGCAGGGCAAGCTGAAACAGTTCTACGACGCGCAGAACCGGTTCATCGAGCAGTGCGCGCAGGCGGCCCGCAAAGGATTCGAACTGGGGAGCGATTTGTTCGCCGCCTGCACGGGCGGCACGGGCACGGCGTATGGCCGCGAACTGGCGGCCGCGCGCCTCGCGACGGTGCGCCAACCCGCGTACTGGGACGATCTCGTCGCGGGCAACAAGGCGGGCGACGCGAGCGAAGCGGAGTTGCGGGCCGCGCGCCGCAGTTTCGGCGACCTGCCGCTCGTCGTGCTCGTGCGCGGCGTGAGCCCGTACGCGGTGCCGGGCAAGCCGCAGAGTGCCCTGAACAAGGCGACGGAGGCGGAAAACCTGGCGATCCAGAAGGACATCGCCGCGCTGTCCACGCGCGCCAGTCTGCACGTCGTGGCGGGCGCGTCGCACATTATCCAGGCCGACAAGCCGCAAGCCGTCGTCGACGCCGTGAACGAGGCGCTGGACCGCGCCGGCTACTGATCCGCGCGCGCGACCTGCACCAGCGTATCGAGCCGGTTGCCGTCGGCGCACAGGGCGATGCCGGCGCCGAAGTCGGCTTCGAGCGCGAGCCGCGTCAGCACGGACCCGCTGGGCATTTCCAGCGCCGTGCGGGCGCCCCGTTCCCACGCGTGGCGCAACGTATCCGCCCACAGCACGGGGCGCGCCATGTTCGCGGCGAGGTCCGCCATGATCCGGTCGGCGTCGAACAGCGCACGCGCCGCGCTGCTGCTGACATACGTGATGCGCGGGCGCTTGCGCGGCACCTGGTCGCAGGCACAGGCGAGCGTGCGCGCCTGGTCGTCCAGCAGCGGCGAGTGGGAGGGCACCGGCACCGCGAGCCGCTCCGCGCGGGTGGCGCCGTGCGCCAGGGCCAGCGCGGCGACGGCGTCCAGGGCGGGCGCGCTGCCCGAGACGACGAGTTGCCGCGGCGCGTTCAGGTTCGCCAGGTACGCCGGCCCGTGGACCTGCGCCAGCAGCGGTTCCAGCTGCTGGCGCGTGAGCCCGCCGATCGCGGTCATGCCGTAGTCGTGCGGGTACGCATCCTCCATCAGCCGGGCGCGCAGTTCGACGAGGCGCACGGCATCGCTAAAATCCAGCACGCCGGCGACGACGGCCGCGGGCCAGGCGCCGATCGACAAGCCGGCCACCATCCGCGGCACCGCGCAGTGCGCCGCCAGCACGCGCGCCATGGCGACGCCCGCCACCAGCAGCGATAACTGGACGGCGACGGTGGAACGCAGTGCCTCGGCGGCGTCCAGTGCGAGGACGTCGCGGCCCAATGCTTGCGTGGCCTCGGCCAGCGTGCGTTCCGTTGCGGGGTGCGCAGGCAGCGCGTGCAGCATGCCGGGCTTTTGCGCGCCCTGGCCGGGAAAGGTGAACAGCACGGTCATGCGGCCTCCCAGGGATCGTCGACGAGACGGGGACCGGCGTCCGTCTTGAGCAGCACGCGCCCGCCGCGCGCATATTCCGCGAGCGCGAAGCCGCCGGCGCCCGTATCGAGCTGGATGTCGAGTCGGCACGGCTGGCCGTCCGACAGTGCGCACAGCGCCTCGATCAACCCGGCGGACGGCCGGCGCGGCAGGCGCACGAGCAGATCGAGGTCGCTCGACGCGCGCAGCACGGGCAGGCCGCACGCGAGCCAGAAGCCCGCACCGCCGGCCGGCCCCCAGTCGACGTCGAGCGCATCCAGCCGCGGGGCCAGCGCGCGCAGGGCCGCGATGCAGGGAAGATCGCCGTCTGCCGTGCGGGCCCGCGCCGCCAGCATGCGCGGGGTGACGATGGACGCCACATCGCTGGCGGCGACGTAGCCTTTGCACCGTTCGTTGCGTGCCAGGCCGCGTGCGCCCACGGGGACGATGCCCGGCGCCGTCGCCTCCCTCCGCACGACCAGCGGCGCGGCCGGATCCAGCCAGTCCGGCCGCGCACCGTCGCACGCGAACGCGTCGGGCCGGCGGACGAACAGCAGGTCGTGCGGGACCATGTCAGCCCACCAGCGCGCGGGTCGCGAAGAACAGCAGAGACGGGCCGAGGAGGCAGCCGAGGCCCGTGTGGAACGTCGCGACGAGGGCGCCGTACGGCACGAGCCTGCGGTCGGTGGCGGCGAGACCCGCCGAGACGCCGCTGACCGTGCCGGCCAGCCCGCCGAACACCATCGCCGAGCGCGGCGTAGACAGGCGCAGGAAGCGCGCCGCCATCGGCGTGCCGACCATGACCATGATCGCCTTCACGAGACCCGTCGCGATCGACAGCGCCATGATTTCCGAGCTGGCACCGATCGCGGCGCCCGTCACTGGTCCGACGATGTAGGTGACGGCGCCGGCGCCGATGGTCGTGATGCTGACGGCGTCGCGGTAGCCGAAGCCCCACGCCACGCTGGCGCCCACGATGAACGGCAGCACGGTGCCGAGCATCAGCGCGACGACGCCCACGAGGCCGGCCTTTTTCGCTTCCACGACCTGCACTTCGAAGGCGGTGGCGACGATGGCGAAGTCGCGCAGCATGGCGCCGCCCATCAGGCCGACACCGGCGAACAGGGTGACGTCCGCGAGGCCTTTCTGGCCGCCGGTCTGGATGCCGCCCCAGTAGGCGAGGCCGAGGCCGATGAGGATGGCGATGGCGGAGCCGTGCACGCGGCCGAACGTGAGGCGGCGCGACAGCTGCATCGACACGATCATCACGAGGCCCACGAGGGCGAAGGCGAGCACGAGGCCGTTGTGTTTCGCGGTTTTTTCCAGGAGTTCGAGCATGGCGGCCTCCGTCAGGCGCGTTGGGTGGCGACGCGGGCGTCTGCGTCCGCTTCGGGGACCGGGCGTTCGCCGCGGTTGATCAGCGAGACGCACACCGCGCACACGAGGACCGAGGCGAGGGCGGCGAGCAGCGCGACGGGTCCGCCGCGCAGCGCCGAGACGACGTTCTGCTGGGCCGCCATCGCGACGACGACCGGGATGTACATCGCGCCCCAGAACGCGACGCCCATTTCGGTCTGCTGCGGCATCAGGCCGCGCTTGTGCAGCCACAGGCGGGCGCAGATCAGCAGGATCATGGCGATGCCCACCCCGCCGACGTTGGTCTTGGCGCCCAGCAGCGCCCCGAGCAGGTCGCCCAGGAAGATGCCGAGCAGGTGGCAGATGGCCAGCAATGCGGTTCCGTAGATAATCATGTGTGTCTCCTCTTTTTCCAGAAAAAGGTGGACCGGCCGAAGGTATTGTTGTTGGCGGCCGGGTACTGCGGGGAATTATTCGTCGCCCTCCCATTCCGCTGCGAGCAGCGCGCGTACTGACCGCGAGGCGCCCCGGTGTTGGCCGCGCAGGCGGCAGGACAGGTCACGGCGCGGGTCCTCGAGGATATCCGCCAGCGCCGCTTCCAGTGCGCCGTGGACGAGGGCGATGTCCTGCTCGTCCGGCAGCGCCAGGTTCGTCAGCTGCAGCACCTCGTGCAGGATGCCGAGCGACGCGAAGCTGCGGATGTCGTAGGCCATCGGGGGCACGCTGGCCGCGAGCCTTTCCAGTGCCTCGACGGAGCGCAGGGTCACGCGGGCGGCCGAGGCCTTGCCCATCGCGTGCACCGCGACGGCCGGGTCGTCGAGCGCGATCAGCCGGTTGGCCTGGTAGCCGTGCGCGAGGAACGCGCCGGACATCGCGAGACCCACGATCAGCCCGATGACGGGGTGGCCGGCCTGGCGTGCGTCCGCATACGCGGCCACGGCGGCGGCCAGCGCCTGGTGGATGCCGTATGCTTCCTCGCGCCGGCCATAGGCCTGGCTCGGGACGTCGATGACGGCGACGATGGCGCGCTTGTCGGACGCGTCCCGGTCCAGGTCGATGACGTCGCGCACGGCCTGGGCGAGACGCCAGCCCTCGACGAGGCCCACTTCGCCGTTGCGGGCGCGGGGAAATGCGTTGTCGGGGTCGGGCACGACGGCGATGTAGCGTGCGGGCCGGCCAGCCAGGATGGCGTCGCAGGCGTGCACGGTGGTCCAGTCGTGGGCCGGGTGGGCCCCGCCCGTGAGCAGGCGCAGCCACATGGCGCCGCGCGAGGCGTGGTTCGTGTCCATCATTCGAGTCCTTTCGCATAGAGTTCACGGACGTCCTGCGCCGTGGCCTGCCGGTCCGTATCGACCCGTTCGAGGCAGGCGAGGAAATCCGCCGCGCGGTCGCTGCGGTGCAGCGCCGGCACGCCGCGGGCGAAACAGTCGATCACGCTCGCGCGCACGGCGGCCGTGTCGTCGTCCACGCAGGCATCGGCCAGGTGCGTCGCGGCGCGCTGCTCGCCGCCTGTCAGGCCCCAGATCAGCGCGCGCTGGCGTGCGTCGAATTCGGCGACGCCCGCTTCCTGCTCGATGACCTGCGGACCGTTCAGGCCCAGCCGGGCCTCGCGCGTCATCACGAAGTACGAGCACAGGCCGGCCGCGATCGACATGCCGCCGTAGCAGCCCACGGTGCCCGCGCTGATGCCGATGACGGGACGGTGGCGGCGCAGGGCGACGATGGCGGACTGGATCTCGGCGATGCCGGCCAGGCCCAGGTTCGCTTCCTGCAGGCGCACGCCGCCCGTCTCGAACACGATCACGGCCTGCGTCGGGGTGCCCTGTTCGTTGTCGCGCAGCGCCAGTTCCAGCGCGCCGGCGATCTTGGCGGCGCCGATTTCTCCCATGCTGCCGCCCTGGAACGCGCCTTCGATCGCCAGCGCGACGGTGGGCAGGCCAGCGAGCTTGCCCTTGGCGACGACGACGCCGTCGTCGGCCTGGGTGACGAGGTGCTGCATGGCGAGCCACGGCGAGTGCAGGCGTGCGAACGGGCCGGCCAGTTCGCGGAACGTGCCCGGGTCGAGCAGCGCCTGCGCGCGGCTGCGGGCACCCCGTTCGATGAAGCTGTCGCGCTTCAACAGGTTCTCGATGTTCATGGCGTGCCTCCGTTGTTCGCTGACTGTTCGTACGCCTGCTCGATGCGCATGCGGACGACGCCCGGCGTCGCGCCGTTGTCGTTGATCTCGATGTGCGCGGCCGGCAGGTCGCCGGCGCCGAACACGCGCTCCAGCAGCGCCTTCCACGTGGCGCCATAGCCGTCGACGGACGTCTGCACGGACACCTTCGTGCGGCCGGCGGTTGCGGGCTCCAGCAGCACTTCCAGGTCGCCGGAGCTGACGACGCCGCTGACGGTGCGCCCAAGCGCGCTCTGGCCGGCGGCAAATTCGTATTCCAGTCTCTCCATTGTCTTATTCTCCTCGTTCGATTCGGTCCAGCAGCAGCGCGGCCGCCAGCAGGTCGGCGGCGCCGCCGGGCGAGACGTGCAGCCGGCGCAGGCGCGCTTCCAGCACGTCGAATGCGCGCCGCCCGTTCGGCGTGGCGATGCCGCCACACGCGAGCACGCGGCGCGCGCCGTCCTGCGCCGCATCCAGCGCCTTGCGGCCGCCGCGCGCGAGCAAACAGGTGTCGTCCAGCGTGGCCATCACGGCCAGCAAGGCGTTCACGCGGGCGTGGTGTTCGGCATCGCCGCGCGCGCGGGCCAGCGTCAGCATCGGCAGCGCGTGGTCGATCACGTGCGGGAAGCCGGCGCGGGCCTGGCCGCGGGCGCCGCCCACGCCGTGCTCGATGCAGGCGCGCTCGCCCTTGTGACCCGTGGTCGACGGTGCGCCCGGGTCGGCGATGCGGGCCAGCCTGCCGGCGTGGGCCGCGATGGTTCGCGCCTCGCGTTCCGTCGAGCCGGCGGCCGCCGTGACGAGCAGGCCCAGGGCCCAGATCGCGCCGCGGTGCGTGTTCACGCCGCCGCTGGCCGCCATCATCGCCGCTTCGCCGTCGCGGCCGATGGCGCCGATGCGCCGGCGCAGCCGCGCGTCGTCGTCCGCGATGAGCAGGCCCGCCAGCGCCATCTGGCCGAATGCGGGCCGGAGAGCGCAGGCGGACGCGCACATCAGCGGCCACGAGAGGTCGCGGTGGGCGCCCGCGCCGCGCAGGTCGACGAGGCCGGGCTTCGGCGTCAGCATCGCTTCGTCGACCAGCGCCGCGACGGCGTGGTCGGCCAGCGCCAATGCGAGGTCGGGCGCGGCGTCGGCCGGGATGAGAATCGGATCGCGCGCCGTCATCACCAGCTCCTGAATTTCGCCGGCGGTTCGTACAGGCCGCCCGACCACTCGACCAGTTCCGCGATGCTCTTCGCCGCGAGCAGCGAGCGGGTCGCGTCGGCGCGGCGCACGCCCAGGTCTTCCGGCAGCGCGATCAGGCCTTCCGCGCGCATGCGGGCCGTCTGCTTCGGATCGTGCGTGAGGCCGATGGGCGTGACGCCCGCCACCGCCGCCAGCATCGCCTTGCGTTCTTCCAGCGAGCGCGCCTTGTACAGGTAGGCGATGCCTTCTTCGGTGAGGACGTGGGTGACGTCGTCGCCGTAGATCATGACCGGCGCCAGCGGCATGCCGGATGTCTTGCCCACCTCGACGGCGTCCAGCGATTCCACGATCGTGGGCTGGCTGCCGTCCTGGAACGTCTCGACCATCTGCACGACGAGCTTTTTGCCGCGCGCGAGCGGATCGTCCGTCTCCACGAGGTCGAGCCACGCTGGTGTCGGATGGCGGCGGCCGTGCGGGTCGTGGCCCATGTTCGGTGCTCCGCCGAAGCCCGTCAGGCGGCCGTGCGTCACGGTGGACGAGTTGCCCAGGCCGTCCATTTGCAAGGTCGAACCGATGAACAGGTCGACGGCATACTGGCCCGCCAGCTGGCAGAACGCGCGATTCGAGCGCATGGAACCGTCGCGGCCGATGAAGAACACGTCGGGGCGGGCGGCCGTGTACTTTTCCATGCCCAGCTCCGCGCCGAAGCAGTGCACGCTGTCGACCCAGCCCGATTCGATGGCGGGGATCAGCGTGGGGTGCGGGTTCAAGGTCCAGTTGCGGCAGATCTTGCCTTTCAGGCCGAGCTGCTCGCCGTACGTAGGCAGCAGCAGTTCGATCGCGGCCGTGTTGAAGCCGATGCCGTGGTTCAGCGACTGCACGCCGTGGCGCTCGTAGACGCCGCGGATCGCCATCATCCCCATCAGGATATGCACGGGCTTGATGAGGCGCGGGTCGCGCGTGAACAGCGGTTCGATGTAGAACGGCTTGTCGGCCCGTACGACGTAGTCGACCCACGCGCCGGGGATGTCCACGCGGGGCAGGTCCTTCGGGTCGTCGACGATCTCGTTCACCTGCGCGATCACGATGCCGTCGCGGAAGGCGGCCGCCTCGACGAGCGCCGGCGTGTCTTCCGTGCTCGGTCCCGTGTACAGGTTGCCGTGGCGGTCCGCCGTATAGCCCGCGACCATCACGACATTCGGCGACAGGTCCACGTACAGGCGCGCATACAGCTCGATGTAGGTGTGCAGGGCGCCGACCGTGAGCGTGCCCTCCTGCAGGAATTGCGAGATGCGCAGGCTTTGCGCGCCGGCGTAGGCGAAATCGAGCTTGCTGGCGATGCCCCGCTCGAACAGGTCCAGGTGCTCCGGCAGGCTCACGCTGGGCATGATCATGTGCAGCCTGTTGATCCGGTCCGGGTCCACCTGCACGAGGGCGCGGGCGAGGAAGTCCGCCTGTTTCTGGTTATTCCCCTCAAGGACGACGCGGTCGCCGCCGGCCAGCAGCAGTTCGAGGGCATCGACGATGCGCGCGCTGTCCAGCACGGGGCCGTCGGCCAGGTGGCTCGCTGCCGCCATGCGCCGCGCCTTGTCCTGGCGCCGCGTGTCCCATCGGCGGGGAGTGTTGCTTTCCATGTTGTCTCCTTTGTATGGAAGGTAGGGCCAGCATAGAAAGGAGACGGCCGGGCTTCAATCAACGCGGCAGCGCAATGTTTACTCCCAGGTTAATGATTCGGGTATGCTTTACCGAGGAGCGGCGCGATGATCGATGAAGAGATTACTTTAAAGAAACTGGAAGTCTTCCTGGCCTTCATGCGCCTGCACAGCCTCGCGCGCGTGTCGGAGGAACTGGGCCAGAGCACGGTCAGCATCCACCGCGCGCTGCACTCGCTGGAAGAGGGATTGCGCTGCCCGTTGTTCCGGCGCGAAGGCAGGAGCCTCGCGCCGCTGCCGGCCGCCTACGCGTTCGCCAAGCACGCGCAGCGCGCGGTCAGCGAAACGGAAGAGGGCGTGCGCAAGGTGCGCGAACTGGCCGGCTTCGCGGGCGGCAGGCTGAAGATCGGGTCGCTGTATTCGCTGACGCTGCGCTGCATCCCGCAACTGCTCATGGGCCTCAAGTTGCGCCGGCCCGAGCTGCAGATCGACCTCACGCTGGGCTCGAACCAGGAATTGCTGCGCGGGCTCGACGAGGGCCGGCTGGATGCGATCGTGATCGGGCTGCAGGCGCCGCTCGACGATGCGCAACTGTTGACGGTGCCGCTGTTCGAGGACGAGGTGCATCTCGCCGCGCCGCTGGGCTCACCGTACGCGGGCCGCGCGCACGTCGACTTGCGCGACCTGGAGGGCGAAAAATTCATCACGCTGGGCGGCGGCTTCGTTACGTCGGACAGCTTCGACCACGCGTTCCGCCAGGCCGGCTACACGCCGGAGACGATCATGCGCGTGTCCGACATCTTCTCGCTGATCAACCTCGTCAGCGGCGGCATGGGCTACAGCCTGCTGCCGGGCCGCGTGGCCGAATTCAGCACGCGCATCCAGCTGATCCCGCTCGATGCGCCGTACGCGTCGCACCAGATCATCAGCCTGCTCATCTCGAAGAGCCGCGAGCGCGATCCGAACCTGCTGGCGCTGGCGGCCGAGTGCCGGATGTACGGGAAAGGGCAGCGGCTGGGCGGTTAGGCGGCAGGCAGCCGAGTCCTTCCAGCGTGCGCTCGACGGCCACGTCCAGCGGCGTGTGCGGCTCCGCGCCCAGCATCTCGGCGAGGCGGGTATTTTCCAGGCGGACGGGCTGGCGCCACAGGTAGCGCATCTCCCACAGTTCGCGCAGGGTTTCGTTGAACGGCGTGGCCAGCCGCACGAGCCACCATGGGAAGGTAGCGACGGTCGCGCGGCCGCCGCGGCGTCCGACGATGCGGGCGATGGCGGCGCACATCGCCGTGCCGTCCGGGTCCCAGTGGCCGTTCATGTGGAAGCGGGCGAACGGCTCGAGCGCGTTGCGGCGCCCGATCAGCGCGACCATCGCCGCGGCCACGTCCGGCAGGTAGGCCCACTGGTGGCCGACGCCGGGGGCGGCCGGGTTGGCGATGCGGCGCACCGGCTTGCCCGGCTTGACGAGGCCTTGCGCGAACCAGTTGTTGCCGGCGCGGGGGCCGAAGAAATCGCCGGCGCGGACGATGAGCGCGCGGCCGCCGCGGTCCGCATACGCCTGCAGTGCCGCTTCCATCCGTACGCGCAGCGCACCCTTGCGCGTGGCCGGATGCTGGGGTGCGTCCTCGGCGACGACCGGGAACGCGTCCGCGCCATAGTTGTACACCGTGCCCGGCAGGACGACGAGCGCGCCGTTCGCTGCGGCCGCCGCGATCGTATTGTCCAGCATCGGCAGCACCAGCCGGTCCCAGTCGCGGTAGCCCGGCGGGTTCACGGCGTGCACGATGACGGCGCAGCCCTGCGCGGCGCGGGCCACGTCGGCGGCCGACATGGCGTCCCCGCCTATCCATGCGACGCCGTCGGCGTCCGGCGCCGCGGCGGCCAGTCCGCGCTTCATGCCGCGTACCCGCCATCCGGCCCGCGCCAGCTGCCGCGCCACCTCGCCGCCGATGCCGCCGCCGGCGCCCAGTACCAGTACCGTGTCGTTCCCGTTCATGCCGTCCTCCGTGCGTTGAAAGTGTTGACAGCGTAGCGCCGGTTCTGGCTCAATGGAATTGCATAAGTTTTACCATCCGCTCAACATTTTTGTATAACCACATGGCATCGGACATCGAATGGGAACTGTATCGCGCCTTCCTCGGCGTGCTGCGCGAAGGCTCGCTGTCCGGCTCTGCCCGGGCGCTGGGCGTGGCGCAGCCGACGGTCGGGCGCCACGTGGCTGCGCTCGAGAAAGCACTGGGCCTCGTGCTGTTCACTCGCTCCCAGACGGGGTTGCTGCCCACGGAGGCGGCGTTCGCGCTGCGCCCGCACGCGTAAACGATGGAAAGCACGGCCGCCGCGCTGGAACGGACGGCGTCCGGCCTGCGCGGCGGCGCCGGGTCGGTGGCGGGCACGGTCAGGATCAGCGTCAGCGAGGTCGTGGGCGTCGAGGTGATGCCGGCCATCGTCGCGGACCTCGCCCAGCGCCATCCCGCGCTGAAGGTGGAGCTGGTGCTGTCGAACCGGGTGCACGACCTGCTGCAGCGCGAAGCCGACATCGCCGTGCGCATGACCGCCCCGCGCCAGGAGCAGCTGGTGGCGCGCCGCATCGGCGCCATCGAACTGGGGCTGCACGCGGCACCGGCGTACCTGGCCCGGCGCGGCGCGCCGGCCACGCTCGCCGATCTCGGGAACCATGCGCTGATCGGCTACGACCGCCCGACGCCGTTCGTGCGCCAGGCCGCGAAGGCGCTGCCGGGCTTTACGCGCGACCGTTTTGCGCTGCGCACGGACAGCGACGTGGCCCAGCTGGCGCTGATCCGCGCCGGCGCCGGCATCGGCGTGTGCCAGGTGCCGCTGGCCATGCGCGCGCCTGCGCTCGTGCGCGTGCTGCCGGATGCGTTCGCGTTCCGGCTCGATACATGGGTCACGATGCATGAAGACCTGCGCGCGAGCCCGCACTGCCGGATCGCGTTCGACGCGCTCGCCGCCGGGCTGGAGGACTATACCGGCGGCGCCCGGTCGGCCCCGTAGGCGTGCGCGCCGGGCACGGTCAACGTGACCGTCGTGCCCTGGCGCGGGCCGCTGGCTATCTCCAGGCGCGCGCCGATGCGTTCCGCCCGTTCGCGCATGCCGATCAGGCCCCAGTGCCCGCGGTATCCCGCCAACCCGGCGCCGCCGTGCCGCACGGGCTCGGGCAGGCCGCGGCCGTCGTCGGACACGCACAGCGTGAGCGCGCGGCGCGCATGGATCAGCGTGACGCGCACGCGGGCGGCGTGCGCGTGGGCGAACGCGTTGCGCAGCGCCTCGCGCGCGATCTCCGCGATCTCGTCGGCGACGGGCGCGAGCAGGGGACGGCGCTCGCCTTCCACGTGCACGTCGACGGCCAGCGCGCCATACGTGAGCGTGAGGCGGGCGATGGCGTCGGCGAGCACGTCTTCCAGCACGTGCGCATCGCCCGCGCGCAGTTCCTGCAGCTGGTCGCGGCCTTCGCCGATGGCGTGGCTCGCGTCGTCCAGCACGTGCTCCAGCTGGCGGCGCGCGCCGGCGTCGGGCGGCAAGGTCGCGGCGACGGCGTCCACGCGCAGCACGAGACCCTGCACGGTCTGCAGGAAGGTGTCGTGCAGGGTGCGGGCGATGCGTTCGCGTTCGGCCGTCCTGACCTGCAGCCGCTCCGTCAGGCGGCGCGTCACGTAGCGGATGCGGTAGCGGTACAGCAGCACGCCCAGCAGCACGAGCGCGCCGGCGCAGGCGATGCGGAACCACAGCGTCTGCACGAGCGTGGGCGCCACGTGCAGCGGCAGGGTGGCGACCGCCTCGCCCGGCAGGCCGTCCTCGTTCACGGCGCGCACGTGGAACACGTAGTCGCCGGGACCGATGTTGGTGTACGACGTGGCACGGCGGACGCCCGCATCGAGCCACCCCTTGTCGACGCCGTCGAGCCGGTACTCGAACCGCACCCGTTCCGGCAGGCGCAGCGCCGGCGCCGTGTACTGGATGCGGAAGTGGTCGGTGCCGGCCGGGAGGCGGATCGTCCCTTGCGCCGGCCAGCCGCGGCCGTCCGCCGTCACGCCGAGGATCACGGCCTGTGGCGCGACGCGGTTGCGGCGCAGCTGGGCGAGGTCGAGGCGCATGACACCGCCGGTGGCCGACAGCCACAGGTGGCGGCCGTCGGCGCTGACGATGCCGCGCCAGCGGTTTTCCATCGCAGCGCGGCCCGGATAGCCGTCCAGCGCGTCGAACAATTCGTGGCGCAGCGGCAGGTCCGGGTCGCGCATGGCCTGGCGCCAGTCCGCGGCGCGCACGTGCACGAGGCCCGCGACGCCGTTCATCCAGCGGTCGCCGTCCGGCGTGACGACGATGCCGGACAGGTTGCGCAGCACGCCCGGATCCTGGGTGCGCAGCAGGCGCAGCGTGCGGTCGCGCAGCACGGCCGTGCCGCCGGAACCGCTGACGATGAGGTGTTCGCCCGTGAATAGCGCGCTCGCCTGGCCCACGGCGCCGAGATCGTAGTCCGTCAGCTTGTCGTCGAGGTAGTGCACCAGCTTGCCGTCGCCGGTCGCCAGCCACAGGCTACCCGCGCCGTCGGTCGCGGACTGGAAGATCTTGGAGGGCAGGTTGAAGGCGGCACGCGGCAGCCAGCGGCCGTCGCGCCAGCCGATCAGGCCCGTCTCGAGCGAGGCCGTCCACAACACCTTGCCGTCGTCCAGCAGGCCGACGAGGCGGTAGTCGCGCGGCTTGCCGTCCGGGCCGGGCGGCAGCGGGATGTCTTCCACGGTGGTGCCGCGCACGCGCTGGATGCTGCGTTTGCCGCCGACGAGCAGTGCGCCGTCGGGGCCGTTGTTGATCACGCCGACCCACGGGCCGCGCACGGCAGCCGGCGCGGCGTCGGGCGCGAGATGCCACAGCGCGCCCGTCTCGAAGTCGGCGGCCAGCACGCGGCCGGCCCCGTCCACGCCGAAGCTGTAGCGGGTGCCGCTGCCGGGCAGGCCGCTGTGCAGGAACCGGTTGCGCCGGAAGCGATCGAGGCCGCTCTCCGTCGCCACCCAGATGTCGCCTTCGCGGTCTTCGAGGATGGCCGCCGCGCCCCGTCCCGACAGCAGCGCCGGGTCCACGACCCGCTCCGCGGCCGCGGACGCGATGGTCCAGCGCGCTTCCTTGCGCTGCGCTGCGTTCGGCACGCGGCACACGGGCTGCGGGCAGTCCAGCAGCCACAGGGTGCCGTCCGCGCCGAACTGTCCGGCCCCGCCCGATTGCGACGGCGCGTACGTGCCGGGCCGCAGGCTTCCCGTGTCGGCGAGCCGGTGCAGCGTACCGTTCGCCCGCGACCACAGGCTGCCGTCCGGGGCCAGCAGCGGTTGCCCGCCCTGGTCCGTCACCCGCGCGAAGCGGCCGGCGGCCCGGTCCAGGCGCCAGGCGCCGTGTTCGTTGAACGCCCACAGGTTGCCTGCGCCGTCGACGAGCAGGTCTTCCTGGTGCGCCGTTTCCCATTCCGGCCCGGCCGCCACGGCATGCCAGCGGCCGCCGGCGAAATGGGCGATGTGCCCGCCGGCGGCCCACAGGCTGCCGTCCGTGTCGACGGCCAGTGCGCCGACGTTCTCGTACGGGGAAGGTTGGCCCGGCAGGTCCTCGACGCGGCCGTCCGGATGCAGCACCGAGATGCCTTCGGCGGCGAAGGCGATCAGCAGGTCGCCGTTCGGCGCGGCCCGCAGCACCTGGATGCGCTCATGGCTGCGTCCCGGCTGGGCGGGCAGCGCGTAGCGTTCGAAACGCTGGCCGTCGAAGCGGTACAGGCCGTCCGCCGTGCCGAGCCACAGCCAGCCGTCGCGGGTCTGCGCCATCGTGTGGATGGCCGGTGGCGCGCCGTCGGTCGCCGTCCATTGCGTGTGGTGGTAGTCGGTGAAGCCTTCCGGCGCCGCCATGGCCGACCCGGCAGCCAGCAGCAGGGCAGCCGCGAGCGCGCGGACGGGACGATGGCGGCGGCGCATCGCGGTACCGGTCAGAGGTCGATGAAGCCGCGCTGCACGGCGAGCGTGACGGCGTGTGCGCGGTCGTTCGCGCCCAGCTTCACGAGGATCGTGCTCATGTGCGTCTTGACCGTCGTCTCGCCGATGTGCAGCTGTGCGCCGATGGCGCGGTTCGAATGGCCGACGGCCGCGAGGCGCAGCACGTCGAGCTCGCGCGGCGACAGCGCGTCGCCGGCGTAGTGGATCGCCACCTCGCGCCGCAGCGCCTGCGGCAGGATGTGCGAGCCGTTGTGCACTTCGCGCACGGTCGCCGCCAGTTCGCGGCCCGGCACGTTCTTCAGCAGGTAGGCGGACGCGCCGGCCTTGAGCGCGGCCGCGATGCGGGCATCGCCGTCGTAGGTCGTGAGCACGACGAGGCGGGCGTCCGGATGCAGGCTGCGGATGGCGCGGATGGCTTCCAGGCCGTCCTTGCCGGGCATTTGCAGGTCGACGAGGGCCACGTCGGGGCGCCAGTTGGTGAAGAAACGGATCGCTTCGTCGCCGTCGCAGGCCTGGGCGACGACCTCGATGTTGCCGTGCGCAGTCAGCGAAGCGGCTATGCCTTCGCGCATCATCGGATGGTCGTCCGCGATCAGGACGCGGATCGGCGTGGCGCTGGGAGGGTTCATGCGGTGGAGTCGTTGGGGGCGGTACAGGGCAAGATTGTACAAGATTCCCCCTTATCGAGTCATCGCCCCCGCCAAATGGGTGGGGCAAAAGGCGTGAACGGACGCTACGCTGACAGCACAGGGGTCTGAGCGCGGTTCTTCTTTTGGCGCTCTGACCCCGGTTTCCACACCACACAAGTCTCCGGAGCCCCAGCATGCGTGCCGCTACCGCCCCAACCACCGAACCCATCGACGTCATCCGCATCCGCCTGTCCGCCGACGCCGGCGCAACGGCCGTCGTCAGCGAATTCCGGATGGCCAACCGCATCCTGGCCGCGTGGGCGGCGCAGGCCCGGCGCGACAGCCGTGTCGACTACGAGGTCACGTTCCTCGATGGCCTGCGCCTGTCCGGCGGCTACCCGCTGCTGCGCAAGGGCGGCAAGCCGCACGCATCGCTCAGCCGCGTGATCCGCCGGCTGTTCAAGGAGATGGCCGGCGGCCCCGCGCCGTACCTGGTCGAGGGTTGAGCGTCAGTGCGGGTCGGCCGGGTCGCCTTCGTAGTTCAGCGGCAGCCAGGCAAAGCCCGCACCCTCCCTGCGCACGTGGCCGAGGCCGGGGAACGCCACATGGGCGGCGCCGACGAGCAGGTGCTCGCGCGCCGCGCGCTCCAGCAGGCCGGCGCGCGTCGCCCGGGCGTCGGGCGCGCTGCTGTCGTACTTGACGGTCGCCTGGACCTGGTCGAGCTGCACGGCCGCCACGTGCACGACGTCGCCCCACACGAGCAGCGCCTGGCCGCCGTCCTCGACGAGATAGCCGCTGTGGCCGGGCGTGTGGCCCGGTTCGGCGACGGCGCGGATGCCGGGGACGAGCGCCGCACCGGGCGCGAACGGCTGGAAGCGGCCGGCGGCCGTGTACGGCGCGAGCGAGGCCGCCGCGCTGTCGAAGAAGCTTGCCAGGAACGCCGGCGCGGCGGCGCGCTGGTCCCTGGACAGCCAGTAATCGGCATCCGCGCCCGCCGCGCGCACGACGGCGTTCGGGAATGCGGGCTTGCCGTCGGCGAGCACGCCGCCCACGTGGTCCTTGTGCAGGTGCGTCAGCAGCACGACGTCGACCTGCTCGGGCCTGTAGCCGGCCGCGCGCAGGTTCGCGAGCAGCTTGCCGCAGCAAGCGCCGTACAGGGCGCCGGCGCCCGCGTCGATCAGCACGAGCTGCGTCCCCGTGTTGACGAGGAAGGCGTTGATGGAGCCTTGCACGGGCCGGTGCAGGTCGTTGTTGGCGAGGGCCGCGTCGACGGCGGCCGGCGTCACGCCGGTCATGACGGTATCGAGCGGGAACGTGTGCGTGCCGTCGGACAGCGCCGTGATCTCGAAGCGGCCCAGCATCGTCCGATACCAGCCCGGGGCCTGGGTGTGCACCTGCGGCGCGGCGGCGTGCGCCGCGGTGGCGAGCATGAAGGCCGCGGCGGCGATGAAGCGACAGGACATGGCGAGCTCTCAGTACGCGTGGATCAGCCCCCGCCGCGCCGCCACGCAGGCCGCTTCGGTGCGGCACGAGACGTTCAGCTTGGACAGGATATTGTTGACGTGGTACTTGACCGTGCCGACGCCGATGTTCTCGGTGCGCGCGATCATCTTGTTGCTCATGCCGGCCGACAGGTGCGCGAGGATCTCGAGCTCGCGGCGCGACAGGCGGTTGGCGTCCACGCGGCCGGCCAGCTTCTCGGCGAGGCCAGGCGCGAGGTAGCGGCGGTTGGCGGCCACCTGGCGCACGCATTGCACCACCTCGTCGAGGCCGGACTGCTTGAGCAGGTAGGCGCTGGCGCCGGCCAGCAGGCCGCGGTGCACGTCCTCGTCGCCGTCGTAGGTCGTCAGGATGACCATGCGGGCGTCCGGCACCAGCGCGCGGATCTTGCGGATCGCCTCGACGCCGCCGCCGCCGGGCATGTTCAGGTCGACGAGCATGACGTCCGGGCGCAGTCGCAGGTAGTCTTCGACGGCAGCGACGGCGTCGCCCGCTTCGCCGACCAGTTGCAGCGCCGGCTCGGCGCCGATCAGCGCGGCGAGGCCGGCCCGGATCAGCGGGTGGTCGTCCGCGATCAGCACGGTGATGGGGCGCGGGTCATCCATGGACGGCCTCCACGGATGTGGTGGACGGATGCGCGTGCGCGGCGCGCGGCAGCGCGAAGCCGGCCGTGGCGCCATGGTCCGGATTGGCGTCCAGCCAGAGGCGGCCGCCATGCGCGTCGACGATGGCGCGGCAGATCGCGAGGCCCAGGCCCATGCCGTGCGGCTTCGTCGTCGCCAATGGGTCGAAAGCGTCCGCGGCGGTGGCCGCATCCATGCCGGTGCCGTTGTCGCGCACGGTGACGACGATCTCGCCGCCGGCGCCGACGCGGGCGCGGATCGCCATCGAGCGGGAGCGGCCGCGCACGGGAGACAAGGCGTCCACGGCGTTGCCGACGAGGTTGCGCAGGAGCTGGCGCAGCTGCACGGGGCTGGCCGCCACCGTGCGTGCGCCCGGCGCCACCGTCACGCGGCAGGCGATGGCGTGGCGGCGCACGTCGGCTGCGTATTCGGCCAGGACGTCGTCGATGGCGGCGTCGAGGCGGCATGCGGTGCGCTCGAGCCGGACCTGGCCGGCCAGGGCGCGCACGCTCTTCACGATGGCACTGGCGCGCTGCGACGCTTCCAGCACGGCGCACAGTGCGGCATGCGCCTGGGCCGGCGCCTGGGCGCGTTCGATGCAGCGCAGCGCCGCGTGGGCGTGCAGGGCGATGGCGGCCAGCGGCTGGTCGACTTCGTGGGCGATCGACGCGGCCAGCTGGCCGATCGTGGCCAGGCGCGCCTGCCGTTCGGGTTCAAGGCTCGCGGCCAGTGGTGGCGGGTGGGTGGTCATGGGCTGCTCCTCGTCCGGTGATCGGGGTGGTGCGGACGGAATGCCGCGCCACCCTGGTCATTGTCGGGACGAAGGCCGCCCGGGTCCAGCTATACAAAAGGATATGACATCACACTAAAGTATGATGTTCAATCGCCTTCGGCCTGGCGCGCCAGGTGTTCGCCGATGAACCAGCTCTGCAGTTCGTTGGCGCGCACGACCTGGCTGACGATCAGGTCGTTGCTGCCGTCGTCGCCGGCGTCGGACGCCGCGCGGGCCAGCGGACGCGCGTCCAGCAGGATCGTCTCGTGGGCAGCGGCCAGGCGTTCCAGCTGGGCGGGGGCGGATTCGCGGCCGCGCGGGGCGCGTGCGATCGACGACTCGCCCGCGATGTCGCCGGCCAGCGCGAACGTCACGCCGCCCAGGGTCTGGATGCGCTCGGCGATGGCGTCCATGATCGCGACCTGTTCTTCGTAGTGCTTGTCGAACAGCAGGTGCAGTTCGTAGAAGTTGGCGCCGGACGTCTGCCAGTGCGCTTTCTTGTAGGCGTCGCGCAGCGCCATTGTGTGCGCCAGCAGGCGGTTCAGGGCGCGTACGCTCTGCGACCGCGTCTGCTCCGGGAGACCGATGCGCACGGGCGCCAGCGCGCCGAATTCCTGAACGACGCCGGCATTGTCCTGGGTATGTTGGTTGTCCATGGGAGACCTCGTGGTGGGAAATGGGATGACAGGCGGAGTCTATCCATCGCGCGCCGCATGGGCACTGATCCAAAGGCCAGGCATTCCGGTAGTATGATGGTTTTCAGCCACGGAACGCCATGACCACCCATCCCGAGACCGGCGACGACGCCGGCGTCTATCGCACCCTGCTCGAATCCACGCAGGCCATCCCGTGGCGCATCGACTGGGCGTCCGCGCGCTTCACGTACATCGGTCCCCAGATCGAACGCGTGCTGGGCTGGCCCCAGGACAGCTGGAAGACGGTCGAGGACTGGGCCATGCGCATCCATGCGGAAGACCGCCAGAAGACGGTCGATTTCTGTGTGAGCCAGTCGCAGCAGGGCACCGATCACGAAGCCGATTACCGCGCCCTGACGGCCGACGGCGACTACGTGTGGATCCGCGACGTCGTGCACGTGATCCGGCGTGCCGACGGTTCCGTGGACTGCCTCGTGGGCTTCATGTTCGACATCAGCGAACGCAAACGGGCCGAGGACAAGATCCTGCAGCTGCAGAAGGAGCTGGAGGCGCTGTCGTACCGCGACCCGCTCACGGGCATCGCCAACCGCCGCATGTTCGACCGGATCCTGGACGTCGAATGGGGCAAGGCCCGTGCGCTGGGCGCGCCGCTGTCGCTGGTGATGGTCGACATCGATTACTTCAAGCAGTACAACGACCGCTACGGCCATCCGCAGGGCGACGCCTGCCTGAAGGAGGTGGCGCGGGTGCTGGACCGGGCGGCGGCGCGCACGCGCGACCTGTGCGCGCGCCTGGGCGGCGAAGAGTTCGCGCTCGTGCTGCCCGCGACGGACGAGGCGGCGGCGCTGGCGGTGGCGGCGCGGTGCGCGCGGCGGCTGGCGCAGGCGGCGCTGCCCCATGCGGGGTCCGCCGTGGCCGACATCGTCACGTGCAGCATGGGCGTGGCGACGATCGTGCCGGGCAGCCAGGACCAGCCGGCCGGACTCGTCGAGGTGGCGGACACCCGGCTGTACCGCGCCAAGGCGGCGGGACGCAACAGGATCGCCGGCAGCGCCGGCTGACAGGAATCAGACGGCCGCTGCGCCTGGGGGCAGTGCGCCCGGAGCGCGGCGGCGGCGTGCCATGCCGAGGGCGCCGAGGCCGAGGAACAGCAGGGCCGCGGTGCCCGGCAGCGGGACGTGCACGCCCATGGCCACGCCTTCGAGGACGTCGTTCTGGCAGGTCTCGCCCCAGTGCATCGCGAACGAGCTGTAGTCCATCAGTTCCGAACCGGAGAGGTTGATGGTGAACGTGAGGGCGCCGGTCGAGACGGCCCATTTGCCGGACAGGCCCGTGTACTTGACCGTGGACGACTTGGTGTTCACGGCCGTTTCCTCGTTCTCGCGGTAGTTGCAGTTCGAGCAGTTGATGTAGCTGTTCGAATTGAGGATGTTCTGCGCGTTGGTCGCGCCGTTCAGCGCATACAGCTTGAAGTTGCCGCCCGAGTTGCTCCAGCGGTTGTCGAGCGCGAAGCCATAGTCCCAGACGGTGCCCTTGGTGGCGTTGTCGGGCGTGTAGTGATTGGCATCGGTGCCGGCGGCGTTCCACGTATCGGACAGGAACACGTCGCCGTAGCCGATGCCCTTGCCGGTCTTGCCGGTCAGCGGGTCCTTGCCCCAGGACGAGCTGGCGCCCGCCTTGCCGGCGAAGCTCGTGTTGATCGTGATGGTCAGGACACTTCCGGCACGCGCGATCGTCGCCTTGGAGATGTCGTACGTGCTGCCGCCGATGACGTCCGCGGCGCCCTGGTTGTCGTAGCCGTAATAGCTGCCGACGCCGGAGTCGGTGATGGTCGCGGCCCACCCCTGGCTGGCGCCGAGGATGAATGCAGCCGAGACGGCCAGCTTGATCGCTTTTTTCACAGACTCTCCCAGAAATATTTACACGTTGACCAGTGTCAAGGCGCATCATGCCACGAATAAACTTAACTTGTAAATAAATTATTTAATATCAATAACGGCCGTGACATTTTTACAACCTCGCCCCGGGCCGTGGTATCGCGGTCATGCCCGTCGGTTTTTGCTTGCCATAAACGTGCTTGCCCCACGAAAATGCGTCATTGATCTATAACAATATCAACAATGTCCTCCCGAGCTCCTACACCCCCGCGCGCCAGCCGCCTTGCCGCCGTCCTCGTGGCCGTTGTCCTCGCCGCCGCGCTTCCGGCCTGCAACCAGCAAACGGCGGAGCAGCAGCGGGCGCATGCCGCACAATTGCGCGCGAAAGGGGATTTTCGCGGTGCGCTCATCGTCCTCAAGAATGCGCTGGACGCCGACCCGCGCAGCGCGGACACGCGCTACCAGCTCGCTCAGGTCTACCTCGACCTGGGCGACAGCACGACGGCGGAAAAGGAAGCCCGGCAGGCGCTGGACCGGGGCCATGCGCGCGGACCGGCGCTGGCGGCGCTGGCCGCGGCGCTCGTGCTGGAGGGCCAGCACCAGAAGGCGCTGGACGAGACGGCGGGCGGCCCCGACGATCCCGGCCTGTCCAGCGCGCGCGGCGATGCGTACCTGGCCCTGCGCCGCAACGACGAGGCACGGGCGGCCTACGAACACGTGCTCGCCAGGCGCGCGGACGACCCGGCGGCGCTCGTCGGCCTGGGCCGGCTCGCCATCGTCGAGGGCCATGCGGACGCCGCCCACGGCTACGCCGACCGCGTGCTGGCCCGCGATCCGCGCAACGTCGATGCGCTGATGTTCAAGGCCGACCTCGTGCGCGCGGGCGAGCGTCCCGAGGACGCGCTGGCGCTGTACGACCGCGTGCTGGCCGTCAGCCCGCAACACCGTACGGCCCACGTGGAAAAAGCCTATCTCGCCATCGGCCTGCGCAAGCCGCAGATGGCGCAGGCGGAGCTGGACCTGGCCGCGAAGGGCGCGCCGGGCAGCCTGCTCGTCGCCTACACGCAGGCGCTGCTCGACTATACGACCGACAGGCCCGACGCCGCGCGCGACGTCCTGTACAAGGTGCTCAAGGCCGTGCCGGACCACATGCCCAGCGTGCTGCTGGCCGGCGCCGTCGACCTGAAGCTCGGGTCGAATTATCAGGCGGAGCAGCATTTCCGCCGCTACCTGGAACGCAATCCGGCCAATATGTACGCGCGCAAGATGCTGGCGCAGGCGCTGATCGGCTCCGGCCATGGGGACGAGGCGCGTACCGTGCTGGAGCCCGTGCTCGATGCCCGCCAGGCGGACGCCGAAGTGCTGGCGCTGGCCGCCGACGCCAACCTGAAGGCGCGCCGCTACGACCAGGCCGCCGACCTGTTCGCGCGGGCCAGCACGCTGGACGGCGCGTCGGCCACGCTGCGCACGGGTCTCGGCCTCGCGCGGCTGGGCGCGGGCGCGATGGATGATGCGGTGCGCGAACTGCAGGCCGCGACGGCCCTCGACAAGCGTTCGCCGGAGGCCGTCGAGGCCCTCGTGCAGGCGAACCTGCGCCTGGGCCGGCGCGACGCCGCCCTCGACGCGGCGCTCGCACTGGAGCGCGTCCAGCCCGACCGGCCGCTGGTCCACGCCCTCAAGGGCCAGGTGCTGGCGGCCCAGGGCAAGGCGGAGGCGGCGCGGGCCAGTTTCGCGCGCGCGCTGCAGATCGATCCTGCGTACTACCGGGCCGCGGCGAGCCTGTCGCAGCTGGCGCTGGACGCCAGCCAGCCGGCGGCGGCGCGGCAGGTGCTCCTTGACTTCCTGGCGAAGAACAAGAAGAGCGTGGCCGCGATGGACGGCCTGGCGACACTGGCCGAGCGCACGCAGGACAGCGCCGAGGTGACGCGCTGGCTGGAGCAGGCCGCCGCCGTCGACCCGCACGCGATCGGGCCCGGCGTCGACCTGTGCGCGCACTACCTGCGCACGGGCCAGACGGACAAGGCGCTGGAACTGGCGCGCCGTCTGCAGGTGAGCCATCCGGAAAACCCGGACCTGCTGGATTTGCGCGGCAAGGCCGAGCTGGCGCGGGGCGACCTCCCGGCCGCGCTGGAATCGTACAAGCAGCTGGCGCAGGCGCTGCCGCGCTCCGCGCCGGCGCTGATGCAGGTGGCGGCGCTGCGCCTCGTGATGAACAATACGACGCAGGCCGAGGAAGACCTCAAGAGCGTGCTGGCGATCCAGCCCGATTTCCCGTCGGCCCAGCTGGAACTGGCTGCGCTGTACGTGCGCAAGGGGTCGCACGACCTGGCGCTGATGGTCGCGGAACACATGCAGAAGCAGCATCCGCAGGGCGCTGCGGGCTACCAGCTGCAGGGCGACATCCTGATGGCCAAGCGCCGGCCGGCCGCCGCGCTGGCCGCGTTCGAGCGCGCGTCCACGCTGCATGCGACGAACGAACTCGCGATCAAGATCGACAACGCGCTGCGCCAGGCCGGCCGCGTGGCGGACGCCGACGGCCGCCTGGCGACATGGCTGGCGGCGCATCCGGACGACGTGCGCGTGCTCGCGTACCGCGCGCAGACGTGGATGGGCGCGAACGAATTCAAGCGGGCCGCCGCCAAGCTGGAAGACGTGCTGCGGCGCCAGCCCGGCAACCCCGTCGCGCTGAACAATCTCGCACTGTGCTACCAGGCGCTGGGCGACGCGCGCGCGCAGGCGACGGCCGAGGCGGCGCTTAACGCTGCGCCGAAGCGCGCGGACGTGATGGACACGCTGGCCTGGATCCTCGTCGGCAACGGAAACGCCGGTCGCGCGGTGACCCTGCTGCGCGAGGCGCAGGTGCTGGCACCGAAGGCGCGCGACATCCGCTACCACCTGGCGGCGGCGCTGGCCGCCAGCGGCGACAAGGCCGCGGCGCGCAAGGAACTCGACGGGCTGCTGGCCGGCGACATGCGGTTCGCGCAGGCGGACGAGGCCCGCAAGCTGATGGAAAAACTGAAGGCGGGCGGGTGATCAGCCCTCGTCGTCCTCGCGCAAGCGGGGACCCATACTGATCTGAACGGGGACACTCGGCATGGATTCCCGCCTGCGCGGGAATGACGGCTTATTGGTGGGGCGTCCAGCCCAGCCGTTCCTCGATCACCCCGCGATACAACGTCCGGATATCCCCCGGAATCCGGCGCACGTATTCCTCCGCCCTGGCCCGCTCGTCCCCCTGCAGCCCGGCCAGCCGCGCGACCGCCTCGTGGGGGCTGGGCGCCCGTTCGCTGACGCCGGCAAACTTGGCCGGCAGCGCCGTCCACACGACCGCATCGACGTCACGGGTTGCCATCCAGTCCGCGATGCACGCCACGATGGCCGCCGGCGTCTTCGCAGACAGGCCGGGCGGCACCGGGTCGGGCAGGCTGCCGACCCATTGGGGATACTCGGGCCGGATCTTTTCGCGCCGGCGCAGCATCTCGCGGGCGTCATCGAGGCCGGCCGCGTCGAGCCGCGCCCAGCGCGTGGGCATGGGCGGCGCGGGCGCGTGCAGGACGAGGGCCAGTTCGGCGCTGTCGTCGCTGTCGCGCACGAATTCCAGCGGCAGGGTCGGACCGTCCGGCTGCCAGTCCGACGCCAGCTTCAAGGGGCCGGGTTCCCAGATCAGCGAACCCCAGGCGATGCAGACGATGTTCACGGCGCCATCCTTTCCTCTAACGAGCCCGACCGGAGCATTGTAGCGGGACGCGCGTAACATACTGTATCGTTATCGTGCGCCGTATGCGGCGGATTTCCTGTCATTCTTTCCTGCGAGGAGGCGACATGGACGAGACCGAAGTACTGATCGCGGGGGCCGGACCGACCGGCCTCGTGCTGGCCCTGTGGCTCGTGCGCCAGGGCGTCGGCGTGCGGATCGTGGACCGCAGCGCGGGGCCCGGCACGAGCTCGCGCGCGATGGCCGTGCAGGCACGCACGCTGGAGCTGTACCGCCAGCTCGACCTGGTGGACGAGATCGTCGGGGGCGGCCTGCGCAATCCGGCCATCAACCTGTGGGTGAAGGGCGAACGGCGCACGCGCCTGTCCTTCCGCGACGCCGGCCGCGAACTGACCCCGTATCCGTTCGTGCTGATCTATCCGCAGGACCGCCACGAGCGGGTGCTCGTGCACCGCCTGGAGGAGGCGGGCGTGACGGTCGAGCGCAATACCGAACTGCTGGGCTTCGAGCAGGATGCGGCGGGCGTGACGGCGCGGCTGCGCGGCCCGGCCGGCGAATCGGTGTGCCGCGCCGCCTGGCTGGCCGGGTGCGATGGCGCCCATTCCATTGTGCGCCATCGGCTGGGCACCGGTTTCGAGGGCGGCACGTACCAGCACACATTCTACGTCGCCGACGTGGAGGTGAGCGGGCCGGCGGCGAACGGGGAGATCCACCTGTCGCTGGAGGAGGGGGATTTCGCCGCGCTGTTCTCGTATGACCAGCAGGGCAATGCCCGCCTGATCGGCGCCGTACGCGACGCCGAGGTGCGCGAGGGCCACACGCTGGCGTTCGACGACGTGCGCCAGCGCGCCATCGCGAGCCTGGGCTTGAGGATCGAGAAGGTGAACTGGTTCTCGACCTACCGCGTGCACCACCGCGTGACGGGGCATTACCGGTCCGGACGGGCGCTGCTGCTGGGCGACGCGGCCCACGTCCACAGCCCGGCCGGCGGCCAGGGCATGAACACGGGGATCGGCGACGCGATCAACGTCGCGTGGAAGCTGGCCCACGTGCTGCGGGGCCGGGCGCCGGAAACGCTCATCGATACCTACGAGGCCGAGCGCAAGGCATTCGCCCAGCGGCTGGTCGAGACGACGGACCGCGCGTTCTCGTTCGTCGTCGCCGAGGGCGGGTTCGCCGACTTCGTGCGCACGCACATCGCACCCCTGTTCGCGTCGGCCGCATACGGCATCGAACCGGTGCGGGCGTTCATGTTCCGGGTGCTGTCGCAGATGGGCATCCATTATCCCGACAGCCGGCTGTCGGCCGGCAGCGCGGGCCACGTGCGCGGCGGCGACCGGTTTCCGTGGACGGGCTACGGCGGCGGTCCGGACAACCACGCGCCGCTCGCGGCGATCGCGTGGCAGGTACACGTGTACGGCGAGGTGGCGCCGGCGCTGCACGCCTGGTGCGCCGGACGCGGCATCGCACTGTACCGCTACGACTGGTGCGACGCGTGCCAGGCGGCCGGTCTCGTGCGCGACGCGGTCTATCTCGTGCGGCCGGATACGTATGTCGCGCTGGTGGACCGGGCGGGGGAGCGGGATACGCTGGAGGCGTATTTCACCACGCGCGGTATTCACCCGGCCTGAACGTCGTCGTCCCCGCGGAGGCGGGGACCCATGCTGAGGCGACCAGGACGCTCAGTATGGATTCCCGCTTCCGCGGGAATGACGGTGTTACGCGGCCTGCACCGTCCCACCACCCGCTTCATCCCGCAGCAGCCGCGCCGCCGCCACCATGTTGCGGAGCGCCGCTTCCGTCTCCGGCCAGGCCCGCGTCTTGAGCCCGCAGTCCGGGTTCACCCACAGCCGGTCCGCCGGCACGACGGCGCTCGCCTTGCGCAGCAGGCGCACCATGTCGGACGTCGCCGGCACGCGCGGCGAGTGGATGTCGTACACGCCCGGGCCGATCTCGTTCGGGTACGCGAACGCGCCGAAACCGGCCAGCAGTTCCATGTCCGAGCGGCTCGTCTCGATGGTGATCACGTCGGCGTCGAGCGCCGCGATGGCCGGCAGGATGTCGTTGAACTCGGCGTAGCACATGTGGGTGTGGATCTGCGTCGCGTCGGCGACGCCGCTGGCGGCGATGCGGAACGCGCGGCCAGCCCAGTCCAGGTAGGCGTCGCGGCTCGCACGGCGCAGCGGCAGGCCTTCGCGCAGCGCCGGCTCGTCGATCTGCACGATGCCGATGCGGGCCCGTTCCAGGTCGCAGACTTCGGCGCGGATCGCCAGCGCGATCTGGGCGCAGGTGAGGGCGCGCGGCTGGTCGTCGCGCACGAACGACCATTGCAGGATCGTGACGGGCCCCGTCAGCATGCCCTTCATCGGCCGCGCCGTGAGGCTTTGCGCGTACGCGGTCCACGCCACCGTCATCGGCGCGGGGCGGGCCACGTCGCCGTACAGCACGGGCGGCTTCACGCAGCGCGAGCCGTACGACTGCACCCAGCCGTTGGCGCTGAACGCGAAACCGTCCAGCTGTTCGCCGAAGTATTCGACCATGTCGTTGCGCTCGGCCTCGCCGTGCACGAGCACGTCCAGCCCAAGCTCTTCCTGTACACGGACGGCATGGGCGATCTCGGCGCGCATCGCGGTGTCGTACCCGGCATCCGCCAGCTCGCCGCGGCGCCACGCCGCACGGGCGGCGCGGATGGCCGGGGTTTGCGGGAACGAGCCGATCGTCGTGGTCGGGAACGCGGGCAGGTCGAAGCGGGCACGCTGCACGGCCTGGCGTTGCGCGAACGGGGCGGCGCGGCGGTCGGCGTCCGGCGGCAGCGCGGCCAGTGCGGCCGCCACGTCGGGGCGCGCGACGCGCGGGCTGGCGCGGCGGGCCGCCAGCGCGGCGCGGGCGGCGGCGAGATCCATCGCGACGGCCCGTTCGCCGCCGGTCAATACCTGTTTCAGGATGCGCAGCTCGTTCAGTTTTTCACGCGCGCCGGCCAGCCAGGTGCGCAGTTCGGCGTCGAGGGCGGCGTCGTGGGCGAGCGTGAACGGCACGTGCAGCAGCGAGCAGGAAGGCGCGAGCCACACGGCGCCGGCGCGGCGCTCGAGCACCGGCCGCAGGCGTTCGAGGCAGGCGTCGAGATCGGCGCGCCAGATGTTGCGGCCGTCGACGATGCCGACCGACAGCACCTTGTGGTCCGGCAGCCAGTCGGCGACGGGGCGCAGCTCTTCCGGCGCACGGACGCCGTCCACGTGCAGGCCGGCGACCGGGAGCTTGCAGGCGAGGCTCAGGTTTTCCTGCAGCGGCGAGAAGTACGTGGCCAGCAGCAGCGGCACGCCGGCACCATGCAGCAGGTGATACGCCCGTTCGAACGCGAGCGACCAGTCGCCCGGCAGGTCCAGGCCGAGGATCGGCTCGTCCAGTTGCACCCACTCTGCGCCGGCAGCCTTCAGGCGGGCCAGCAGGTCGCAGTACACCGGCAGCAACGCGTCCAGCAGCGCGAGGCGGTCGGCGCCATCCTTGGCCTTGCCCAGCCACAGGAACGACAGCGGACCGACCAGCGTGACCTTGACGGCGTGGCCCAGCGTGCGCGCCTGCGCCACCTGGTCCAGCAGGCGGTCGGGAGCCAGTGCGAAGCGCGTGGCCGCATCGAATTCCGGCACCAGGTAGTGGTAGTTCGTGTCGAACCACTTGGTCATCTCCAGCGCCGGCTTGCCATGGGAGGCGTGCCCGCAGCCGCAATCGTCGTGCGCCTCCGTCGCCACGCCGCGCGCGAGGGTGAACAGTTGCTGCAGCGGCGTCTCGGCGCCGGTGAAGCCGAAGCGCGCCGGCGCGCAGCCGAACAGCAGCACGTGGTCGGCCACCTGGTCGTAGAACGCGAAATCGCCCACGCCGACGAAGTCCAGGCCGGCCGCGCGCTGGTCGGCCCAGTGGCGTGCGCGCAGCTCGGCGGCGACGGCTTCCAGCGCCTGCTCGTCGATCTCGCCGCGCCAGTGGCGCTCCAGCGCGAATTTCAGCTCGCGCTGGGCGCCGATGCGGGGATAACCGAGAATATGAGTTTTGATCATGTTGTTGCCTCATCTGGATGAATAAGTCTTGTCATCATCGATGAGCAACCGGCATAATTCAAACGAATTATTTTTCTGTCCAGATGAATTCCGCTCATGCCGACCTCGATCCTCGACCTGCGCCACCTGCGCACCTTGCTGGCCCTCCTTGAATCCGGCAGCGTGTCGCGCGCGGCCGCGCTGCAGAACGTGACGCAATCCGCGCTGTCGCACCAGTTGAAGGCGCTGGAAGAGTTCTATGGGTTGACGCTGTTCGAGCGCAAGTCCGCGCCCGTGGCGTTCACACCCGCCGGCCGGCGCCTGCTGGAGCTGGCGCAGGACGTGATACCGGCCGTCGACCGTGCCGAGCGCGACATCGCGCGCCTGACGGGCCACGGCGCTGGCAAGCTGCGCATCGCCGTCGAGTGCCACACGTGCTTCGACTGGCTGATGCCGTCGATGGATGCGCTGCGCCTGCGCTGGCCGGAGGTCGAGCAGGACATCGTGTCGGGCTTCCAGTCCGACCCCGTCGGGCTGCTGCACCAGGACCGCGCCGACGTCGCCATCGTGTCGGAGGTCGATACGGACGAGCGCGACGTGGACGTCTACCCGCTGTTCGAGTTCGACATCGTGGCGATCCTGCCGCTGGGCCATCCGCTGCTGGCGCGCGACCATCTCGTGGCCGCCGACTTCGCCGACCAGACCCTGATCACGTACCCGGTGCCGGACGAGATGCTGGATCTCGTGCGCCAGGTGCTGCGGCCCGCGGGCGTGGAACCGCCGCGCCGCACGACGGAGCTGACGGTGGCGATGCTGCAACTGGTGGCGAGCGGACGGGGATTCGCGGCGCTGCCGCTGTGGGCCGTGCAGACGTACCTGCAGCGCGGCTACGTGGCGCAGCAGCGCATCGGGGAGGGCGGATTGACGGGGCGCCTGTACGCGGTCATGCGCCAGGCCAAGGGAGAACGCGGCCGCGACGACGCCTACCTGGAGGATTTCGTGCAGGTGATGCGCGAGACGTCGTTGCGGACCTTGCCGGGTATCCGGCTGCTGTGAGCAGGCCTCAGACCGCGTAGGCCGGCGCGATGCCGTAGCGGTTCGGGCGGCTGTCCTGGGCCAGGAACACGATCAGGACGATGATGCCGACGATCGGCACGAAGCTGATCAGCTGCCACCAGCCGCTGCGGTCCGTGTCGTGCAGGCGGCGCGTGGCGACGGCGATCGACGGCAGCAGCGTGGCGAGCGAGAACACGATCGACAGGGTCGTGCTGATCTGGCCGAGGATCATGCTCGCGATGACGAGGAACAGGAAGAACCACCAGTATTCGGAACGGCGTGCCGTGCCCTCGAAGTTGGCGTATTTCTGGAAGCAGGTCTGGATCGATTCGATGAACGTCATGGTGTCCTCGTGTTGTAAGTCCGATAGCATCGTACGCGAAAACGCACGAGACAAACTCTCCAATGTTCACGCCGCGCACGGTTCATCCGTACGTCATCCGGATGGCTTATAGTAACGACGACAACACGGATGGGAGCAAGCATGCGGTACACCCTCGCTTCGTCGGCCGGCAAGGGCCGGATCAACGAAGACGTCGTCGTCGTGTACGAGCGCGACGGTCATACGGACCTCGTGCTGATGGACGGCGCGACGCCGCTCACGCCCGAGCGCTGCGTGGCGTCCGGCGCCAGCGATCCGGCCTGGTTCGTGCGCCGCTTCGCGCAGGACCTGGGCCACGTGCTGCGCGCGGACGCGAGCCAGGACGCGCTCGTGCTGGAAGCGCTGGACCACACGCGCGCTGCCTACCGCGCCGCCGGCGGCCACGCCGACGTGCCGCCGTACGCCTGGCCGATCGCGACGCTCGCGTGGGTGCGCGTGTCCGACCCGGACGCCGCCGCCGGCCACACGCTGGACCTGTTCTGCCTCGGCGACAGCAAGATCCTGCTGCAGCTCCCCGACGGCACCGTACGCGACCTCGACCCCTTCGAGAACCCGCAGGAACAGGCGACGCAGGCTGCGGTCGCGGCGCTCGTCGCCGAAGGCATCCTCGATCCGGGCGAGCGCTGGACGCGGCTGCTGCCGATGCTGCGCGCACGCCGCCACGAACAGAACACGGCGGCAAGTCCCGCAGTCCTGTGCCTGGAGCCGCGCGGACCGTTCGCGGCGCGCAGGACGCGGGTGACGGCACCGCCGGGCGCGCTGCTGCTGGTGCTCAGCGACGGCTTGTACCGCCTCGTCGACACCTATGGCCTGCACTCGGACGGCAGCCTGCTGGACGCGTGCCGCGCGCGCGGGCTGGACGCGCTGCTCGACGAACTGCGCGCGTTCGAGGCCGGCAAGGAGGCCGTTGGACTGGCGGCGAAAACGGCGGACGACGCATCCGCCATCGCCTGGCGTTTTACGTGAAACGAGAAAGGAGAGACCGATGTCCCATGCCTGCATCGCACCGGCTGCCCTCGCCCTGATCGAGCGCTACGTGGCGGCCTACAACGCCTTCGACGTGGACGGCATGCTCGATACGCTGAGCCCCGACGTCCGTTTCGAGAACTGGTCCGGCGGCCATCTGACGGCGGCCAGCGACGGCCGCGACGCCTTCCGCATCCTGGCGGAACAGGCACGGACGATGTTCGCCGAGCGCGAGCAGCGGGTGACGGCGCTGGCGCCGCGCGGCGACACCCTCGTCGCGGCCATCGCCTGGCGCGGCCAGCTCGCCATCGACGTGCCCGGCGGGCCACCGGCCGGCACCCGGCTCGCGGTGCGGGGCGAGTCGGAATTCGTCGTGCGCGATGGACAACTCGCGCTCGTCGTCGACCGCAGCTGAGCCGGTGGGTTGCCACTCTGTCGTGGATAAAATCAGACGATCTTGCGGAATTTAACCTTGGTTAGATCTGTCTCATGGATTTGTATAGCCAGGAGGTGTAATCTGATCTTTTACCCCAGCGCAATGTAACTTATCGGGGTGGCATCGGATTGTCGGGAAATCCATTCGTGTCGCGGGTTTCTCCAACTCCATATTATGATTGGCTTATTCATAACACATGAAGGGACTTCCATGAACCAAGATGCAGGATTCCGCGTTTCCCGTTTCGAGGAACAGAAACAGCGCGCGCGCCGCGTGCGTATCGGTGTGATGATCGTGCTGTGTGCCTTGCCCGTGGCGATGGCGCTGGCCAAGACCGGCGTCACTGCTCTGGTACATGTATCCGCGCTTTGACGTGCTTGAGGTTCGCGACGATCGTGAACGTCATGATGACCAGTAGCGACCACGAACTCCACTTGCTGACGTGGACGGCCGACCAGGCGCCCAGCTGGTTCGGATAACGCCACACCCCCCAGAACGTGCCGAGGTTCTCCGCCAGCCAGATGAAGAACCCGGTCAGCACGAATCCCAGTAGCAGCGGCATGCGCCGCTCGCGGTCCAGCGGGCGGAAGCTGACGGTCGTGCGGGCGTAGAGCCCGAGCGCGACGGCCGCCAGGTACCAGCGCACATCCCCCAGCGCGTGGTGCGTGAAGAAGTTCAGGTAAATCAGCAGCGCGACGAGCGCGGCCATCCAGTACGGCGGATGGTGGCGGACCCGCAGGTCGAGCAGGCGCCACGCCTGGATGATGTAGCTGCCAACCGCCGCGTACATGAACCCCGAGAACAGCGGCACGCCCAGCACCTTCGTGTAGGCGAAGTCCGGATAGCTCCACGACTTGATGCCGCTGGACGTCTTGAACGCCTCCAGCGCGAACCCGAGCGCGTGGAACAGGCAGATCGCCTTCAGCTCGTCGCGGGTCTCCAGCCCGCTCTTCAGCATCCACGCCTGGATCGCCAGCGCCGCCACGAGCAGCAGGTCGTAGCGGGGCACGCCGAGCAGGCCGGCGCGGGGCACCAGCAGCACGCAGGCGAAGAACAGCCCCGCGAACAGGCATGCCCGCGCTTCCTTGATCCCGAACATCAGGAATTCGAGCGCGCCGCGGCGCCAGCCCTCGATGCGGCGGGTGCGGGCGTCGGTCAGCAACGTGTCCAGGGCGGTGAGCGAGAGCGGGGCGCGGGGAAGCATGGGCTTCAGTAGCAGTCCGTGCCGTCGGAGGCGACGCAGATCGACGCGGTGCGCTTGCGCTCGACGTAGTCCGGGTTCGCCACGTCCGCGTCGGTGCCCGGGCAGACGCTGCCGTTGCAGGCCGTCGCGGTCAGCTCGAAGATGACCTTTTTCACCGTTTTCCCATCCGCCCCGAGCCCCTCGTCATACGTCTGCGTGGCGCATCCCACGTTCACCGTGAAGCCGGTGTCCGTCCTGAAGTCCGGCACGGTCTTCACGGTATCGCACGTCGCGTCCTTGGCTTTCAATTTGTAGAACGCCCATTCAAGCCCCGTGCGCGCGGCGAGGCTCGCGCGGGTGCCGAGGAAGGACTGGTTGACGGTGACCTGCTCCGTCTCCGACAGACGCAGCACGGCCAGCGCGAAGCTGGCCAGCACGACGAGGAAGATGATGGCCGCGATGTATGCGAACCCGCCCGCGCGCCGGGCCGTCATGGCGTGTTCTCCACGTGGGCGCCCATCGTCAGCCGGGCCGATTCGCCGCCTTCGGCCAGGCCGAGCCGCAGCTGCAGGTAGCCGCTTTGCTGGGTGGCGCCCTGGCTTTCGCGGTACAGGAAGTTGCAGTCGCTGACCTTCGCGACGAGGATCGCGCCAGTCGCCGGACAGGTCTTCGCCGGCGTCGTGCTCGGTGTGTAGCCGGTGACGCGGTAGATCACGCCGGTGCCCGTCCCGGCGCCGTCCGTGCCTTGCCGGGTGCACGTGTAGGTCACGGCCCGCTCGAGCTTCGGGATGACGACGAAACGGCCCCCCTCGTAGCCGGCCGGCAGCGTCGCCGGCGCGGCGAGGGTCACCGTATTCCGGCCCTGGGTCGTCGTGGCGGCGTCGGCGATGCTCTTGATGACCCAGCTGTTGGCGGGGTTGTAGACGTCGTTCCCGTTCACGTTGCCGATGAACAGGTAATCGCCTGCATAGCTGGCGTCGATGCGCGTCAGCGTGTCGAACGTATCCGTGGCGGCGTCGCGGGTGAACGGGTTGCCGGCGGCGGCATGCTCGTAGTCCGCCGCCGTGCGGAACCGGCCGCCATCCTTCGTCGGCACGAACTCGATGCACTGGTTTTGCCCATCCGTCCACGTATAGCGCAGCGAATTCGGGACGGCCGTGCGCACTTCCCACAGGATGCGGCGCAGCGCGGTATCGGCCTGGCTCGTGAGGTTCGCGCGCTGGCGGATCGAGAGATAGGACTGCATGGCCGGCCGGATCTGCAGCACGAGCACGCCGGCGATGACGCCGACGATGACCATCACGATGATCAGTTCGACGAGGGTGAAGCCGCGCTGGCGGTTCATGATGGGTTGGTCCTCCAGCCGGTCAGCACGACGGCGCCGGCCCCCGGCATGGACACGGTGACGACGACGCGCAGCGAGTCGGTGCTTGCCGCCACGCCCGCCAGCGCAGCCTGCGTGACCTCCACGACGACGCTGTACCGCTCCAGTCCCGGGATCGCATTGCCTTCGACGTCGGTGATGCCCGTCGTCTTGTAGTTGTTGTAGTCCTGTACGTCGTCGAAGTTGATGCGCACACCGGTGCCCGGTCCCTTCGCGAAGGGTTTCATCAGGATCTCTTCCATCATGTTGTCCGCGATCGATTGCATCTGCTGCACGAGGACGGGATCCACGCTGGACCGCGTCGTGGCCGTGTACACGGCGACCATGCCGCCGAGCGCGACGCCCATGATGACGAGGGCGACGATCAGTTCGACCAGCGTGACGCCGGCGCTGCGCCTCACTTTATTCAACATAGCCGGTCGCGCCTTGTACGGTGATGGTGCGGAAAGTGGTACCGCCGTTGACGGCGCCCGTGACGGACAGGCTGCCCGCCCAGGCGGCCGCGCCGCCGATGTCCGTCGTGATGCGGCCGTCCGGCTGGAAGTACAGGGTGGCCGGCAGGCTGCCGGTCGTGACCGTGAGCGCGCTGTCGCTCGTCGCATAGTCGTCGTCACCGACGCCGTTCAGCGCGATCCAGCCGTTGTTGCTGCCGTTCACGCGCAGCACGACGGCCTTCGGCCCGACGTTCGCGGACACGACGCGCCGGTGCCCCATCGCAATCTTCTGCGCGCGGCGCAGGCCGCTGACGACCTGGTCGCCGAACACGGCCGCTTCCGCCGACTTGTCGCCCGTCAGGCGCGGGATGCCGATGGCGGCCAGCGCGGCGATGATGATCATCACCACGACCAGCTCGACGATCGTGAAGCCGCCGCGACGGGCAGGGCGTGTCATCGGAACACCTCGCGCGTGTGGATGATGCGCTTCGTCTCCGGCGCGTAGACGCCGAACGTGGCCAGCGCGGACGGGTCGACGCTGCCGGCGGCGGCGCAGGAAGCGTCGGGGCTGCGCAGGAAGGCGAGGGCGGCGCCGGTGCTGGTCGTCATGCCCGCGCCCCGGCTGGCGTAGCAGGACGTGTTGGCGGCCGTCGTCCCCAGGTTGAGCGCGAACGGCACGCTGACGTGGGCGGCGACGTTGGGCGTCAACGTGAGGTCGGCCTTGCCGCCCGTGAATGCCGGCGACAGCGTGGACGCGAGCGTGAGACCCGGCACGGCCGTCCCCGTCGACACGATGCCGGCCGGCAGGGCGGTGGTGGAGTCCTCGGCGTTCACCATCCACATCTGGCCCGTGTAGTACTCGATCGACACGGGAATCCTCAGCAGGGTCCCGGCGGGGCCGAACCGGCTGGGCAGGCGGATGCGGCCGCTGCGGACCAGCAGCGTCGGTTCGGCACCGGCCGTGGCGGGAAGCGCCGACGAGCTGGCGGGGTATTGTTCGGCGGGCAGATCCTCGGTCGCGCGCACGCGCAGGCGGGTCTGCGCCGTCGGCAATTTCGTGAAGGTGTAGCTGCCGGCCCATGTGGCGACGCCGGCCTTGAAGTCCGCTGCCCGCAACTGCGCCTTGCCCGCGAGGTCGGTAACCAGGTAGCCGGGCGAGCGGCTGAAGGCGCCGCCGGCCGCCAGCGCGCTGCCGTCGGCGTTCAGGCCCGTGAACACGACGTCGCGCGCATTCGTGGTGTCGTAGTTCTGCGTGACGCCGTTCTGCAGGTTGCGCGCGGTGACCGTCAGCCTGATCGCGGGTTCGCCGGAATAGTATTGCGCCAGCGTGCCGCCGTAGAAGGCGGAGGTGCGCTTCCAGTCGGTATCCGTGTCGAACGTGAAGTAGGCCGGGCTGAACGTGCCGACGCCGCCGGCGCATCCCGTGGTGGCGCTGCCGGTCGCCGCGGTGGCGGGCAGCAGGCCCGTTCCCAGGTAGCCGGCGCCGTTGGCGAGCGATGCGACGAGGTCGATGCGGCCCGTTTCGCTCCACGTGGCCTTGAGCGTCTGCACGCCGGCAAGGATGGACGAAGGCGTCTGCGCGAGCAGGCCGTTGCCGTTGCTGGGCTGGCACGTCACCGGCGCCAGCTTCGCGCTCTCCGCGATCTGCTCGCGGCCGAAGTTCCGGGTCACGGCCGGGGTGGACGCGGCATTCAGGGCCGTCACCGTCGCCGTAAACTCCTTGCCCGCCACGTAAGGGACATTGGCGTTCGCCAGCGCGAGCGTGAACGCCTTGGGCACGAACGTCGCCTTGACGTTCGCCGACGGCGGGCTGCCGGCGCCGCTGTCGGTCGCCTTGACGGTCACCTCACCGGCGTCCGCGTATTGCAGCGGCACGCTCGCCTTGCCTTCCTCGTTGAAGGTGAGCTTGACGGTCGCGCCGGTGCCGTCGCAAGCCGCCGCGGCGTTCTGGCCGCTGTTAAGAGGGATATCTTTCAGTCGGACGGGCAGCGTACCGCTCGCCGGATTGCTGTAGGCGCAGGTGAAATTGATGTTGCGATCCACGTTGTTGAACAGCGGCACGCACGTATTCTGTTTCGCGTCGTAGCGCACGGCTGCCATCGTGAGCTGCGGGGGCGAGGGGGCCTCCGCGTAGGCGGCGTCGGCGCTCATCGTCATCGTGTACGCGGAACTGGCCACGGCGACCTTGCAGTCGGCGGCCTGGCTCGTGTCCGTGCGGACGCACGTGGTGGCGTTGGCCGTCGTCGCGCCGGACACGCCCAGGGTGAACGTGCCGGCCTGGGTCCAGCTCACGGCCGCCTTCACGCTGCCGGACGTGGGGATCGCCACGGACTGGCCGGTCGGGGCCAGCGTCACGGTGGCGCCGCCCCCGTACGTGGCGGTGCACGCCTGGTTGGCGCAGGCGGTGATCGTCACCGACGACGGCGCGCACACGCTGCCCGCCGGGTTGTAGTTGATGAGGAAGTGATCCAGCGCTACAACATTGCCCTGGCAGCGCGGTCCCATGGACGTGTTCACGTCGTAACCGCTGCCGTTCTGTACGCAGTCGCACTTGCCGGTGGTGGTGCCGCCCGAGCAGTAGATCGTCTTCGTCACGCGGCCGTGCCAGTTGAAGATGCCGCTGTCGATCGTCGCATTGCCGTAGATGGTCGCCTCGGACGAATCGAGCGTCAGCGTGCCGGCGGTCACGTCGCCCGTGACGCTGTCGGACGATCCCAGCTGCAGCGACGTCCTGGCCGTGATGTTGCCCTGGACGGAGGTGTTGGACGGCATCAGCCGGACGACGGGCGCCGTCACGTCGCCCTTGACCGTGCTGCCGGACGCCAGCGTGAACGAATTCGTCGCGACGATGTCGCCGGTCAGGGTGACGGGCGAGTTCGTGGTGATCGTCGCACCGCTGATCGGGCCGTTGATCGTCGCATGCGAGGCGACGTTGACGGTGCCGGTGGCCGTGATGCTGCCCGTGAGGTTGAGTGTGGAACCGGTGCCCAGGTTGGCCGTGACGGCCTGGATGTTCGCCGTCAGCGTCTGGTTCTGCGCGCCCACGCTGAACACGTCGCCCGCGATCAGCGTGCCGCCCGTGATCTTGAGGTTGTTCGTGGCGACGCCGCCGATGTTCAGGTCGCCTGTGCTCATCAGGACGGCGCTGCCGCTCATCGTGAGGCCGTGGTTGTAGCCGAACGTGGTGTCGGCCGTGATCTTCACCGTATAGCCGCTGGCGATCACCATGCTGTCGTCCCCGGCCGGCAGCGGCAGGCTGGGGCAGGTATAGACGGCGCCGGACAGCGTGCAGTTGCTCACGGGGCTGCCGCCGCCGAACGTGTAGAGGTTGCCGGCGGATGCGGGGCCGCCTGCCGCGGACAGCATCAGGACAAGCAGCAACAAATAAAGTCGGCGCAGGAACATGTCTCGGCGATTATATCTTGGCAGAACACGTATTTCGTCAAATCAATACTGCATGAGGGCCGCCTGCCACACCGGCCCGCGCGAAGCGTTTCAGGAAGAGGGCGTCCGGGTCATTTTCGCGGGTCCCGATGGTGCGATGCAAAAGTGACAAACGCCGCAATTCCGGATAGCATAATTCGTTAGTCTCTCGAACTATTCGATCCGAACGCTGCCACGCCCGCGCGTATTGACGCAATCCTCTGCCCACTCATGATGTCGCCCACACCTCTTTGCCTCGCCATCGCCGCCGCGCTGTCCTGTCCCGCCGCCGCGTTCGCACAATCCACCCAGCCGGCCGACAAGGGCAAGGCCCAGGACAAGCCGGTGCAAAAGGTGGAAGTGAAGGGCTCGGCCAGCACCTACGACCCGCGCCGCGACGACACGGCCAGCAAGACCGTGCTGTCGGCCGAGGAGATCCGCAAATACGGCGACGACAACATCTTCGACGTGTTGAAGCGCGCACCGGGCGTCACCGTCACCGATAAATCGATCAAGATGCGGGGCCTGGGCGCCGGCTACACGCAGATTCTCGTCAACGGCGACCGCCCGCCGCCCGGCTTTTCGCTGGACGCCCTGATGCCGGACCAGATCGAGCGCATCGAAGTGATCCGCGCCGCCAGCGCCGAGTATTCGATGCAGGCCATCGCGGGCACCATCAACATCGTGCTGCGCAAGGTCGTCAGCAAGCCGCAGCGCGACCTGCGCCTGAACGCGACGCGTTCGCCGTTGCAGCGCAGCGGCACGATGGGCGGCACCTGGGGCGACAAGGTCGGCACCCTGTCGTACTTCGTCAACGGCTCGCTGTTCGGCGGCCACAACGAGTTTCATTCGCGCGGCGCGGACCAGCTGTCGCTGCCGGACGGCACGCTGGCGCAGTCGCGCCTGACCCGCTACGACGGCGGCGGCGCCTACCGCGGCGGCGTCCTGTTCCCGCGCCTGAACTGGAAGATCGACGCGGACAACGAACTGAACCTGTCGGCCGGCCTGCAGGCGAGCAGCCATGCGTGGTCCGGCTTCTCGCACAACGAGAATCTCGCCGGGTCGTTCGGCAATCCGGACTGGATCGACATGCCGGGCCGCACGTCGGGCGACCAGTGGATGATGCGGGGCGAGATCGGCTGGGTCGCGAAGGTGGCCGGCGGCAAGCTGGACGTGAGCCTGGCGGGGGAGCGCAGCCGCGACGAGAACGACAACGACACGGATTATTATTCGGCAGGCCGCGCGCACCACCTGCTGCGCGACTGGGACACCGTGTATCGTCCGCGCCGCATGTCGTTCCGCGGCAAGTTTGCGCGCTCGCTGTTCGACGGCCATGCGCTCGTGACGGGCATCGATGCGAGCCGCCAGCGCAACGAGGACTCGCGCGACCGCGTCGACCAGCAGGACGGCGCGCCCGCCACGCACGTGGTCGAGGCCTACGAGCCGCAGGTCACGCGCCTGGCCGGCTATGTGCAGGACGAGTGGAGCATCACGAAGCAGTGGTCGATGTACCTGGGCGGGCGCTGGGAAGGCGTGGAGACCGAGAGTACGGGGACGAACGTGCCCGTTACGACGTCGCGCAGCCACGTGCTGAGCCCCGTCGCGCAGACCTTGTACAAATTCCCCGACAAGAGCGGCCGCCAGGTGCGCCTCGCGCTCACGCGCACGTACAAGGCACCGACCGTCGACCAGCTGACGGCGCGGCGCTACCTGTCCGCGCTGAACACGCGTTTCGCGCCCGATTCCAGCGGCAATCCGGGCCTGAAGCCGGAGCTGGCGAACGGCGTCGACGTCGCGTTCGAGCAGTACTGGGCAGACGGGGCGATGGTGTCCGTGAGCGGCACGCAGCGCCTGATCAGCGACTATATCCGCACGCGCCTGGACCTCGATCCGGACGGCCGCTGGATCTATCGCCCGCTGAACGACGGCGACGCGCGCGTGCATTCGCTCGAGGCCGAAGTGAAACTGCCGCTGCGCATGCTGAACGCGGCCGCCGCCGGCTTCGACATGCGCGCGAGCGTGACGCGCAACTGGTCGGAAGTATCGACCGTGCCCGGCCCCGACAACCGCCTCGACGGGCAGACGCCGATGTCGGCCAACGTCGGCCTCGACTACCGCCGCGATCGCCTCAGCTTCGGCGCCAGCATGGCGTACCAGCAGGGTGGCTGGGTGCGCGTGTCGGACGCGCAGATCCGGCACGCGCACACGCGGCGCGACGTCGACGCGTATGCCGCGTGGAAGCTCGATCCGCACTTGCAGCTGCGCTTCACGCTCAACAATATCCTGGGCATGGACGGCGAGTCGGAAAGCGTCTACGAAGACGCGGGCGGGCTGTCGCGCCAGGCCAGCTGGCAGCAGGGCGCCACGCGCGTGGGGGTGAATCTCGAGCTGAAGATGTGACGAGGAAACGAATGTTCCACCCGTTACGGTTTGGTACAAATTCCAAACGTACAGATGAGTTACGGCGGTTAGCATTGCCGCATGAACTTTACTTTTTCGTCATTGGAGCACGGAACCTGTGTCGTCAAGCTGTGGGCGACGGGCCGTTACGGGTTTTCCCTGCCGAAGAAAGTCGACATCACGACGCCCGCCGGGGCGACGTGTACGTTCCTCTACATTAACAAGGTTGAAAAGCGGGTCAGCATGAAGGCGGAGCCCGGCAACCGGATGATCGTCCGCATCGCCATCGGCGCCTTCCTCGCCGGCGTACCGCCGGACGGCAGCACGGTCGAGATCGATCCCGACATGCCGCCGTATGCCGGCAAACTCACGCCGGTGCGGCTGGACGCGCCGCGCGCACCGATGCGGGTGCGGCCGGGAAAGTCGCATGCCCGCACCCGGCTGGATGCCGAGTGCGGGACGCCACCCTGACAGATCGGGGGGTTATGCCGCAGCGCTGACGGCGCGTACAATCGGCGGTCACAAAACGCGTGCCTCATCCGTCTAATGGATATGGATACCCAGACCGCCACGCCGCTCGACGATTTCGTCCGCCTCCGCCCCCGCCTGTTCGGGATCGCCTACCGTATGCTGGGCGTGCGCGCCGACGCCGAGGACATCGTCCAGGAAGCCTGGCTGCGCTGGCAGAACGGCGGCAGCCTGGAAGCGCGCACGCCGGAAGCGTGGCTCGTCACCGTCGTCACCCGGCTCTCGATCGACCGGCTGCGCGGTGCGCTGACGGAGCGCGAACGTTACGTCGGCCCGTGGCTGCCCGAGCCGCTGGTGGAAGACACGGCGGCGTCGCCGGAAAGCGCCCTGGAAGCGGCGGGCGACCTCTCGACGGCCTTCTTGCTGATGCTCGAACGGCTGGCGCCGGAAGAGCGCGCCGTGTTCCTGCTGCACCAGGTGTTCGATTTCGATTACGCCGAGGTCGCGGCGATGGTCGGCAAGACGGAAGCGGCCTGCCGCAAGGTGCTGCAGCGGGCACGCGAGCGGGTGCGGGCGGAACGGCCCCGGTTCGCCGTCAACCGCGAGCTGCACCTGGAATTGCTGGGGCGCTTCGTGCAGGCGGCCCGTTCGGCCGACCCGGCCCAGGTGCAGGCGCTGCTGGCAGCGGACGCCACGTTCACGGGCGACGGCGGCGGCAAGGTCAAGACGACCGTCAGGCAGGTGGTCGGCGCCGACCGCGTGGGCCGCCTCGTCGCGGGCATCGAACGCAAGTGGTCGAACGCCGACACGCGCCACGACATCATCACCGTCAACGGGGCGCCGGGCGTGCTGACCTGGCGCAACGGCATGCCGGATGCGATCACCTCGATCCACATCGAGGACGGCCGTATCGCCGCCATCTATGTCGTACGCAACCCGGACAAGCTGGGCGGACTGGCCGGCCTGCGTGCCTGATCAGCATCTTTTTGTCAGCGCGCAACATACTTTCCTGATAACACTCAGAGGAAGCTCAGATAGTCAAAAAAAAACCCGGTTTCTTACTTATGCATGGCGCAAACGGAGGTATGCTGGCGGTCGGCGCAACGCTACCATGGTCAACTCTTCGAAGGCGCGTAACCAGATGGCAGGGCATACTTCGTTGTACAGGAATCATGTGTTGTTCTTGTCGCACAGCTTCTTCATCAAGGACAACCAGGCCGAGTTGCAGTTGCACGCGCATAAGTACGACTTCGACATCCGCTTCTTCCATGAGCTGAGCGAATTCGTGACGGCGGTCGAACGCGATGCGGCCGACAGCCTGTACGTGGTCGACCTCGACGCGCTGCACAACATGCAGTCCGACCTGCGCGATGCGCGCAAGACGCTGCTGCTGGGCGAATTGCTGCAGCGGCTGCCCGCTGACCACCGCTACGTCTACCTGCAAAGCGTGCGCCAGGGCAGCCGGTTCCTGCTGCAGCAACGGCTCGTCGACAGCAACTGCCTCGCCTACGCCGAAAAACCGATCGCGAACGACGTCCTCGTCGACAAGCTGTTCAACCTGTTCGTGCAACAGAAACGCGGCGACCTCGTGCGCGTGGCAATGCTGGGCGCGCCGCCGGGCTGGGACGAGGCGGCGCTGCGCGCACAGCGGCTGGACATCGTCTACCACACCGATCCGCAAACGCTGCACCTGCGTGTCAAGGACTTGCAGCCGGATATCGTACTGATCACGGACGCGGAATACGAACGGACGGAAGCCGTCGTGCGCGTGCTCAAGCGCAATATCGAAGCCGATCCCGTGCGCGAGATCACCTTGCTGCAACGCCGCGCCGACCCGGCGCTGGCGCGGCGCGCGCTGGACAGCGGCTTCGATGCGCTGCTCGCGATGGACGACGCCGAGCTGCTCGCGCGCCAGTTGCTCAACCGGGCCGCCAAGATCCGCATCAACCGCGACCTGATCGGCAAGGACCGCGCGACGGGCCTGCTCAACAAGATCGGCCTGCAGCAAAAGGCGCAGGCGCTGATCTGCCGCGCCGCGCTGGAAAACCGGCCGCTGTGCTTCGGCGTCATCGACATCGACAAGTTCAAGACCATCAACGATACCTGGGGCCATTATTTTGGCGACATCGTCATCAAGCGTTTGTCCTTGACGCTGGCGGCGCGCATGGAAGAGGGCGACCTGCTGAGCCGCTTCGGCGGCGAGGAGTTCGTCGTCGTGTTCTGGGATTGCCCGCTGGAGCAGGGCTGGCACCGGCTCGACGCGCTGCGCCAGGCATTCGGCGCCATCGCGTTCGAGGTCAAGCCGGGCGACGTGCGCCACTTCTCGTTCAGCGGCGGCCTGGCCGCCTATCCGGACGGACGCAGCGAGAACGAATTGTTCCTGCGCGCCGACGCGATGCTGTACGAAGCGAAGCAGGGCGGGCGCAACCAGATCCGCCCGATGGCCGCGCCCGTCGCACAAACAGGCTGAATTCTTACCAACTGTGAAATGGTTTGCCGGCCGACGCGTCCGGCGCGCAACACTCTTGCGCTGATTGCTGCCGAATTTCTCTACGGGAAGTATCATACGCACTCCCGAAATCCAACGAAGCAGGAGTCAAGACCTTATGGCAGGCCAAGAAGTCACATTCGACGACGTTGCGCGCGCAGCCGAGAGTTTGCAGGAGGATGGCGAAGCCGTAACCATCGAAGCGGTGCAGGACTTCCTCGGCGAGGGTTCGCCGAACGCCATCTTCAAGCACCTGGCCGCGTGGCGTGCGGCGAACGTCAAGCCGAAGGCGCCCCCGACGGCCGAGCTGCCGCCGGAATTGCTGGCCGGTCTGGCGGATTGGGCCCTGAAGTTCGCGGAGCAGGCCGGCGCCGGCGACCGCGAAGCGCTGGAACGCAACGAGGCGGACATCGAAGCCTTGCGCTCGGCCGGCGAAGCGCTGGAAGGCGAACGCGATGCGTTGCGCGAGGAAATGGCGAGCGCCACGGCGGCGTCCGAGGAAGCCATCGCCGAACGCGACGAAACCATCGAACGCCTGAACGCCGAACTCAAGAATGCGCGCCAGGTCGCGATGGATGCCCTCGTCAGCAAGGCGAAGGACCAGCTCGCGATCGACGGCAAGGAACAGCAACTGACGCAGCTGCGCCAGGAACTGGAGCGCAAGGTGGCCGACATGGCCGCCGAATCGGACGCGCGCCTGCGCGCCGAGATGGAACTCGTGGGCGCGACGACCGCGCGCGACAGCCTGGCGTCCGAGCTGGACGACCTGCGTGCGAAGCTCGACAAGTCGACCGCCGAGCGCAGCAAGCTGCGGGCCGAACTGACCGAGTTGAAATCGAAGAAGTAACGTCTGGTCTCAGGGTGACACGGACGGGGTGCGTTTCAGGCAGCGCAAGGTAAACGTCGACCGCGTCCGCGTCACCCCCGGCAGCTTGTACAGTTTCTGCCGCAGGAATTTCTCGTAGCCTTCCGTGCCCGCCACGGCGACCTTGATCAGGTAGTCGTACTCCCCCGACAGCAGATACGCCTCCATCACCTCCGGCAACTCGGCCAGGGCGTCCTGGAACGCCTTGAAGATCTCGTCGTCGTGGCGGTCCACCGTCACCTCGATGATCACCGTGTCCGGCATGCCCAGCGCCCGCTGGTCCAGCATTGCGACGTAGCCCGTAATAAAACCCGATTCTTCCAGCGCTTTGACGCGGTGCCAGCAAGGCGTCGGCGACAGGTGCACCGTTTCGGCCAGTTTCTGGTTACTGATGCGCCCGTCGCGGCTGAGCGTGCGCAGGATCTGGCGGTCGATCTCGTCCAGCTGGCCGTCTTTCATCGCAGTGCTTCCTTCGTAGATTCTAGATAACGCCGGAGATTTTATCTTCTATTTCGTATTTCTGCAGAAGACCCTTGCGGAAATGGCCGTGTTATCGCTATCGAATAGAAGCACATTCTGCGCGTGCTCCCTTACCATGGCGCTATCCTTTATTGCGGCGCAACATCGCTTACCCGGCAATGTCCGCGTCCGCCGCCTTTCGTTCAGGAGCCCTCGTGTCGAATGCAGTGTCACGGGCGGGCGCCGGCTACCGGAGTGATCCCTTCGCAGCCGAACTGCCGCTCATGCTGATCACTCCCGCGCTGTTCGCAGCGAACCTCGTCGTTGCCCGCTGGGCGCAGGGCGCGGGGATCCCGCCCGTCTTCCTCGCCTTCGGGCGCTGGATGCTGGCGTTCCTGATCCTGCTGCCGTCGTGCGGACCGCGCCTGTGGGCGCTGCGCGGCCTGCTCCGCGCCAACTGGCAGCGCGTCCTGCTGCTGGCCGGCCTCGGCATGGGCCTCTCCGTCGCACCGCAATACGTCGGCGCGCGCCATACGAGCGCGGCCAACGTCGGCATCATCTTCGCCGCCTGCCCGGCGCTCGTGACCCTGATCGAAACGCTCGTGTGGAAGGCGCCGCTGTCGCGCCGCCAGGCCGGCGGCATGTTCCTGGCGATTCTCGGCGTGCTGGTCGTGCTGGCCAAGGGCGACGTGACGGCGCTGGGCCAGCTGGAATTCGGCCGCGGCGACCTGTGGGTCGTGCTGGCCGCGTGCGGCTGGTCGTTCTACACCGTCTTCAACAAGCGCCTGCCGCTGCCGCCGCTGCCGTCCACGGTGAAGCTGGCCGCGCTGATCGGCGGCGGCGCGCTCGTGCTGGCGCCGTTCGCCGCGTTCGAAGCGGCCAGCGGCACCGTCGCCGACTTCGCCGACGGCCGCCTGTACGCGGCGCTCGCGTTCCTCGCCGTCGTGCCTAGCCTCGGCGCGTACTTCTTCTTCGACCGCCTCGTGGCCGCGGCCGGCCCGGCCCGTGCGAGCCTGACCGTGTACCTGATCCCGCTGTTCGCGACTATCGCGGCGTGGCCGCTGCTGAAGGAGCCGCCGCACCTGTACCACGCGGCCGGTTTCGCCGTCATCCTGGCCGGCGTCGCCGTCGCCAGCATGCGCCGCCGCTAATACGCCGTCTGCGTGTAAGGGCGCGCGGCCGGCGCCTTGCCCCAGTCCCTGTTCGGCGTGGCCTGCATCCGGAACACGAGTTCCCCGCCCGCCACGATCTCATCGTGGCGCAGCACGCTGCGCGCGAGCGGCTTGCCGTTCAACGTCACGCTGCCCACGTACGGGTTCGCGTCCGACAAACCCTCGGTGCGGATGGTGAAGCGCTTCCCGTTCGGCAGGTTCAACGCCGCGCGCTCGACGAACGGCCGCCCGATCACGTACTCGTTGCTGCCCGGCGCGACGGGATAGAAGCCCAGCGCCGTGAACACGAACCAGGCCGACATCTGGCCCAGGTCGTCGTTGCCTGCGAGGCCGTCCGGCGTGTCCTTGTACTGGCTCTTCACGATCTGCGCGAGGCGCGCCTGCGTCTTCCATGGCGCGCCCGCGTAGTTGTACAGGTAGGCCACGTGGTGCGACGGCTCGTTGCCGTGCGCGTAGTGGCCGATCAGGCCGGAAATGTCTTCCATGTGCGCGTACACGGTCGGGTCGATCTTCGCGTCGAACACCTGGTCGATCTTGTCGATCAGCCCGGCGTCACCGCCGAGCAGCTTCACGAGGCCCGCGTTATCGTGCGGCATATACCAGGAATACTGCCACGCGCTGCCTTCCGTGTAATCGCTGCCGAAGTTCGAGCGCACCGGGTCGAACGGCTCGCGATACTTTCCATCCGATGTCTTCGCGCGCACGAAGCCCGTCTTCGGATCGAACACGTTGCGCCAGTTCTGCGCGCGCTTGTAGTAACGGTCGGCCACGTCGCGCCGGCCCATCCTGTCGGCCATGCGCGCGATGGTCCAGTCGTCGAACGCATATTCGACCGTCTTCGACGCCGCTTCCGGCTCGAGGTCGATCGGCACATAGCCCAGCTTCATGTAGTACTGCAGGCCGCCGTACGGGCCATACTCCGCGCTGGCCGTCATCGCGCGCAGGGCCTCGTCGGCATCGAAACCCTTCAGGCCCTTCATGTACGCGTCGGCGATGACGGGCACCGCGTGGTAGCCGATCATGCACCAGGTCTCCAGGCCGGCGAACTGCCACACGGGCAGGATGCCGTACGGGCTCGCTTTCTGCGATTCGACCAGCGAACGCACGAAGTCGACGTTGCGCTTCTCCGGCTGGATCAGCGTCAGCAGCGGGTGCAGCGCGCGGTACGTGTCCCACAGGGAGAACGTGGAGTGGAAGCGGAAGCCCTGCGCCGCATGCACCTGGTTGTCCGGTCCGCGGTATTTGCCGTCCGCGTCCATGAACAGGCTCGGTGCCAGCAGCGCGTGGTACAGGCTCGTGTAGGCCATGCGCTTCATCGGCTGCGGCGCGTCGATGTCGACGGCGCCCAGGGCGTCTTCCCACGCGTCGTGCGCGCGCCGGCGCTCGGCATCGAAGTCCCAGCCCGGCATCTCCGCGAGGTTGGCGAGCGCGCCGTCCTCGTTGACGCCCGACACGGCGACCTTCACGAGCACCGTGCCGTCGGCGGGCGTGCCGAAGCCGAACGTGCCCTCCAGTGCCTTGCCTTCGACGAGGACCTTGTCGGCCGGCGCCTTGCCGGGCGCCGCGAAGCCCCGGTATTCGACGCCTTCCTCGCGGTTCATCAACTGGTGCGCGACGATCGGCCGCGAGAAGCGGATCGCGAAGTACAGCTGGCGGCCCGGCGCCCAGCCGCGCGTCTCGCGCATGCCCGTGACCGTGTCGTTGCCGCGCAGGCGTACGCGCGACCAGAGATTCTTGCCGGACCAGTCGTAGATGCTGGACCGCAGGTCGAGGATCACATTGGCCTGGGCGCCCGGCTTGAAGCGGTAGCGGTGCAGGCCCACGCGCTCGCTCGCCGTCAGCTCCACGTCGACGTCGTTGTCCAGCAGTTTCACCGCGTAATAGCCCGGCTCCGCGCGCTCGTCCTTGTGCGAAAAGCGCGAGCGGTAGCCGCTGAACGGGCGCTCGGGACAGCCCGGTTCCAGTTTCACCTCGCCGCCGGTCGGCATCAGCAGCACGTCGCCCAGGTCCGAGTGGCCGGCGCCGGAAAAATGCGTGTGCGAGAAGCCGAGGATGGAATCGTCCTCGTAGCGGTAGCCGGCGGCCCACGGATAGCTCTGGCGGAAGTGGCGCACCTGTGTGTCGGGACTGAGCTGCACCATGCCGAACGGGCGGGTCGCGCCGGGGAACGTGTGGCCGTCGCCGCCGGTGCCGATGAAGACGTCGACGTTGTCCGTGCGGTTGGCCGCGTGGGCGGGCGCACCCGCGCAGAGTGCCGCGATGGCGAGGGGCAGGATGGCCTTGTGCATGTCGTCTCCAGTCGTGTGCCTGCAAACCTGAACCATATCGCGAAACTTTGCGAAGCGGCAACCGGAACGTCTTGCGGCATAATGACGGCCCCGTCCACCATCAGGAGATCCCATGACCGACACGACACGCCGCACCGTCCTGCGCGCCGCGCTGATCCTTCCCGCGATCGGGCTGCCCGGCGCCGTCCACGCCGCCGCTGACGCCACGCAGGCGCTGGCCGGCCTCGAACGCCGCGCCGGCGGCCGCCTCGGCGTCGCCGCCTGGCGCCGCGGCGGGGCCGACGTCATCGCGTGGCGCGGCGACGAGCGCTTCCCGTTCTGCAGCACGGCCAAGGTGATGGTCGTCGGGACCGTGCTGACGCTGGCGGCGCGCACACCGGCGCTCCTCGACGAGCGCGTGCGCTACAAGAAGGCGGACCTGGTGTCGTGGTCCCCCGTGACGGAACAACACGTCGACGACGGCATGACGATCGCGGACCTGTGCGCCGCCGCACTGCAGGTGAGCGACAACAGCGCATGCAACCTGCTGCTCGACCGGATCGGCGGCCCGGCGGCCGTCACGGCGTTCGCGCGCCGCATCGGCGACACGGCGTTCCGCCTCGACCGCCGCGAGACCGAACTGAATGCCGCGATCCCCGGCGACCCGCGCGACACGACGACGCCGCGCGCGATGGCGCGGAGCCTGGAAGCGCTGCTGCTCGAGGAAGCGCTCGCACCGGACGCAAGGCGCCGCCTGCTCGACTGGATGCTCGCCAACACGACGGGCAAGGAGCGCATCCAGGCCGGCTTCCCGGCCGATTGCCGCGTGGCCGACAAAACGGGCACGGGCGCCCACGGCACGACCAACGACGTCGGCCTCGTGTTCCCGCCGCAGGGCCAGCCCGTGATCGTGGCCGTCTACTACACGGGTTCGAAAAGCGACAGCAAGGTCGTCGCCGACGCCGCGGCGATCGTCGCGCGGGCGCTGGGGACCGCCTGATGCGGATGGCCCCGATGGCGGAGGCCGACCTGGACGCCGTGCTGGCCGTGCAGGCCGCGTGCTATCCGCCGGCCATGCAGGAAGCGGCGGACGTCGTCCGGGCGCGCCTGCGCGCGAGCCCCGACACGGTGCTCGTTGCGCGCGACGCCGACGGCATCTGCGCGTACCTGTTCGCGTATCCGTCGCGGCTCGGCAAGGTGACGCCGCTCGGCGGCCATTTCACGCTGCCGGACACGCCGGATACGCTGTACCTGCACGACCTCGCCGTGGCACCGCGGGCGGGCGGGCAGGGTGTCGCGCGCCGATTGGTGGACACGCTGCTCGCGCGGGCCGCCGGCCTGCGCCACTCCGCGCTCGTGTCCGTGCAGGACTCGCGCCGGTTCTGGGAAAGCCTCGGCTATGCGGCCGCGGCCGGCGACGGCGTCGCGCTGGCCACGTATCCGGCTGGCGCGCTGTATATGGCGAGGCGGCTGTCAGCGTGAGGACGGGCGGCGCGTGGCCACGTGCAGCGTGGCGCGCGCCGCGTGTCCGCGGGCCCGCACCTCGGCCGGACGGGCCGCCACCGTGAGCGCCAGCTCGCCGGACAGGCGGTGCAGGTCCAGCACGTCCACCAGCGCGGACAGCACCTGGCGGCCCAGCATGTGGTCGCCCCGCTCGACCTCCGGCAGCACGTGGTGCAGCGCGGACAGCACGACGGCGTTTTCCTCGCGGTGCTCGTGCAGGTGCGTGTAGCCCAGGGTCTCCATGATCAGCTCTTCGTGCCGGAAGGCCGCCTCGACGGCCGCGACGAGCGTCGCGAAACCGTGTGCGACCATGTCGTCGGGGCCGGACACGATGTCGCCGATGCGCCGGCACAGCATCTTGCGGCCATGCCGCAGCGCGGCGCAGATGGCGCGTGGACGGCTCGGTCTGGCACGGGTGGCGGGCATCTCCGCTCCTTGGAGTAAGAATTTTCTTAGACTTCCGATAGCACGAAAAAATCCCTGTGGATTGATATCTCGCAACGTAGCAATGTTGTGTTCGGTTAGCCTGATTGAGGGAATACAGATCGAAGGCGAAAAATGAGCGCTGTACAAGTCGAACGAGAGCATGGCGGTTGCTGATGGGGGCACGCATTCTATTGATCCAGGGCCATCCCGATTGCCACCGCCCGCACCTGTGCCATGCGCTGGCCGAGGCGTACGTGGACGGCGCGCGCGATGCGGGGCATGAAGTCGAGGTCGTCGAGCCGGCGCGGATGAACTTCCCCCTGCTGACCAGCCCGTCCGAGTGGTGGCACGGCTCGGCGCCGCCGCAACTGGCGGCCGTGCAGGAGGCGATCCAGCACGCGGACCACCTCGTGTTCGTGTACCCGCTGTGGATGGGCGACATGCCCGCGCTGATGCGCGGCTTCCTGGAGCACGTCACGCGGCCCGGCGTCTTCATGGACGACCCGCACCGGCCGTTCGGCGCCGGCCTGCTGGGCGGACGCAGCGCGCGGCTCGTCGTCAGCATGGGCATGCCGGCGGCCGTCTACCGGTGGGGCTACGGCGGCTACGGCATCAAGATGATGCGCCGGCAAATCCTCGGCCGGGCCGGTATCCGGCCCGTGCGCGCGACGCTGGTCGGGCGCGCCCATTCCCTGTCGGCCGAGCGCATCGACATCTGGCGCGACCACCTGCGCCGGCTGGGCGGCTCGGCGGCCTGATCAGGGTAGCAAGCGATTTGCGTGTTTTGTGCGACATCCGGGAAGCGTCGGGCGTGCTCTCCTTGACGCTCCCCTCTGGAGACGGCAAAGTTGTAGCACGGCAGCATTTAACATTGCTGCTCACTTTTGCCACTTTTTCTTGCCCAGATGCCCGTCGCCTCCCAGCTGCCTCCATCGCTTCCATCGCCTTCATCCGTTTCCGCCCCCGCCCGGCCGGCCGCGACCCCCACCTTCGATGACGCCTACGCCCGGGCGCGCGCCCTCGCCAACGATGGCCAGCCCGAGCTGGCGCTGGCCGCCTACGACGCGCTGCTCGCGCGCTCGCCGGGCAACGTCGACGTGCTGCTCGGCCGCGGCATCGTGTATGCCCGCCTCGGACGGTGGCAGGAGGCCGAGCGCGACCTGCGCGCCGCCGCCACGGCGTCGCCGACGTATGCGGACGTTTGGTCCGCGCTCGGCAACACCTATGCCTGGAGCGACCAGCCAGAGCAGGCGGTCGATGCGTACACCCGCCTGATCGCATTGCAGCCGCAGGATGCGGCCGCGTACGTCGCGCGCGGCCGCGTCCTGCGCGCGCTGGGTCGCAATGCCGAGGCCCGCATGGACCTCGACAAGGCCAAAGCGCTGGGCGGCGGCGGCGCTGTGTTCGACGCGCTGGCGGCCGCGCTGCAGCCGCGCGCCGGCAATCCCGACGCCACGATCGCGGCCGGCTATACGTGGGCGGCGAGCCTGTCGTCGAGCTGGACCGACGTCGGCACGGGCCCGCGCTGGAACGACCAGGTGGCCGGCATCCGCCATTACACGAAAGCCGGCTCGCTCGGTGTCGAGACGCTGCGCGCGCACCGCTTCGGCCTGCACGACTACGCGTGGGCGCTGGACGGCTATGCGAACCTGTGGTCCGGCGCGTATGCCAACCTGCGCTACCAGCGCGGCGCCGCGGCGCGCCTGTTCCCCGCGAACTCGGGACGCGCGGAGCTGTATCAGTCGCTCGGCAAAGGCTGGGAGGCGTCGGTCAGCGACGACGTGCTCGGTTTCGCGGCGCGCGTGAACATCTACGGCGTCAGCATCGCCAAATACACGGGCGACTGGTACGTCCAGCTGCGCCACCAGAACATCGTGTCGGCGGGCTCGCACGGTACCGGCGAACGCCTGCTGGCGCGCTGGTATTACGCGGGCGATGCCGACACATATGCCGAGGCGACCGTCAACAGCGGCCGCAGCGACGATCCCCTGAGCCTCGTGGGCGGCCAGAGCCGCTCCGGCGGTGGCAGCGCGACCTGGGTGCGCTACTGGACGCCGCAGTGGGGCACGCGCGTGGGCGCTTCCTTCTCGCGCGCGCGCGGCGCCGACAACCAGCGCGGCGTCACGTTCTCCCTGTATCGCCGATGGTAAGCGCGACGCCACCCGCCCGCCGGCACGACGATCCGCCGCCGCGCTTCGCCGGCAAGCTGCTCGCCCGCGTGAAGGGCGCGCTGGCGACGGGACTGGAAACCCTGCCGGCCCTGCTGGCCGGCTGGCTCGTGCTGCGTATTGCGGAGACGATCCACGCGGGCGCCGGCGGCATCGAGGTGTCCGTGCTGTTCGGCCCCGCGCTGGCAAATGACCTGTTGGCGCTGGCCCGTTATGCCTTCGTCTTCCTGCTGGGCGCCGTGCCGCTGGCATTGCTGCCGCGCCGGCGCTGGCGCGTGATGGCGCTCGGCGTGCTGTGGAGCGCGCTGCTGGCGGCGCAGGTGGGCTTGCTGCAATACCACTGGACGGCCGGCGTGCCGCTCGGCGCCGACCTGTTCGGCTATTCGCGCGCGGAGATCGCGACGACGGTCGGGGGCCGCGCGCAGCCCGGCATCGGCCTGCTGGTCGCGTACGTACTTGCGCTGGCCGCATTGGTCGGCGTCCTCGTCGCGAGCTTCCGGCCGTGGTGGCCGCGCGCGCGTGCGCGTGCGGCGCTTGTTGCGGCGCTGCTTAGCATCGGCGCGTACAACCTGCTGCCCGACCACTTCGCGCCGGCCGCCGCCGACACGGAGGCGAGCGTCGACTACCTGCGCAACAAGATGGCGTATTTCACCGACCGCAGCGTGGCCCACGTGGCCGGCGAGCAGGGCACCGACACGCACACGCAGGCGAAGGGCCTTCCGTGGACCGGCAAGGATCCGCGCTATCCGTTCGCCCACGCGGAGCGCACGCCGGACACGCTCGGGCCGCTGATCGACACGAAGCCGGGCGCGCCGCCGAACATCGTGTTCATCATCGTCGAAGGCCTCGGCCGCAGCTTTTCCGGACCCGGCGCCCGCTTCGGCAGCTTCACGCCGTTCCTCGACGAGCTGGCCGGCCGCAGCCTGTATTTCGAAAACTTCCTGGCGGGCCAGGGCCGCACGTTCGGGGTGCTGCCGACCGTGTTCGGTTCGCTGCCGTTCGGCGCCAACGGCATGGCCGCGCTGGGCGAGCGGATGCCGCGCCACGCCTCGCTCCTGTCGATCCTGAAAGACCAGGGCTACCACCTGGAGTACGCGAGCGGGTCGAACCTCGAGTTCGACAACCAGGGCCTGTTCCTGCGCCGCGAAGGCGTCGACGACTTCATCAGCGAGACCGACTACAAGCCGCCTTACCAGCGCAGCAACTACTGGGGCTACGACGACCGCGCGCTGATGGAGACGGCCATCGCGCGCCAGCGCGACGACGCGCGGCAACCTTCCGTGCGCATCATCCAGACGACGAGCACGCACGATCCGTTCACGTTCCCGGACAAGCCGATGTATCTGCAGAAGGTGGGCGAGCGCCTGGCCGCGCTCGGCATCGCGGAAGGGGCGAACCCCGCGTACACGGGCCAGCGCGAGGTCTTCGCCAGCATCCTGTTCGCGGACGACGCGCTGCGCCTGTACTTCGAGCAGGCGGCGCAGCTGCCCGGCTACGACAACACGATCTTCATCGTGACGGGCGACCACCGGCTGCCCGAGCTGCCGATGGACACGCGCATCGAGCGCTACCACGTGCCGCTGATCGTGTTCTCGCCGCTGCTGAAGGCGCCGCGCGCCATCAAGGCCGTGTCGTCGCAATTCGACATCGCGCCGTCGCTGCTCGCCTTCCTCGGTCACGGCTACGGCCTGCGCACGCCGGCGCAGGTGACGTGGCTGGGTACCGGTCTCGATACCGAACCGGCGTTCCGCAACCTGCACGTGATCCCGCTGAAGCAGACGAAGACGGAGCTGTCCGACTTCGTGTCCGGTGCCGTGTACCTGGCGCAGGGGCGGCTATTCGCGCTGGCCGACGGCATGCGCCTGGACCGCGCGGCCGACGAAGAGGCGCTCGCGCGGGCCCGCGCCCAGTTCGACGCCTTCTTCGTCGCGAACCGCCAGGCCGGCAGCGCCGCCGCGCTCGAACCCGCGCCGGCCGCGCTGGCGTCCTGGCACGAGGACGGCCGCAAGCTGCGCAGCGTGGACCTCGCGGCGGAAGCGGACCAGGTCGCCGTGAACGACCTGCGCCGCGGCGCGGGCGGCAGCATCGAGGCGACCATCGTCAACCAGGGCACGACGACGTCGGGCGCGTTCGTGCCGCTGCTCGTCATCAGCGACGCGGGCGGCCTGGAACTGGGCGAGACGGCCGGCGAGATCCAGACCCTGGCACCCGGCGCGTCCGTGAAGGTCGCGCTGAGGGCGAAGCTGGGCCGTCTCCCGCACGGCAAGTATTTTGTCTCGATGATCCCGTCGCACCCGGAAACGGGGCGCTCGATCGGGATCGGGCAGTACCACGTGGAGATGCCGCTGTGACGGCGCGCCGGTGGACCGCCGCGCTGCTGCTGGCGCTATCGACGCTGCCGCTCGCGCATGCGGGCGATACGAGGGCCGGTCCGCGCGCGATCTGGATCTGGGAAGGCGAGTCGTACGCCATGCTGGAAGACGACGCGGCCGCGCGCACCGCCATCGCGTTCCTGAAGGACAAGGCGATCGCCACGGCCTACGTGTACGCCGACGCGTACGAAGGGCGCAACCTGATCGCCGCGCAGCCGGCGCGCTACCGGACGCTCATCCGGCGCATGCACGCGGCCGGGCTGAAGGTGCAGGCGCTGCTGGGGTCAGGCTATCTGCACACGGAACGCTACCTGCTGCCCGAGCACCGCCGGGCCGCGCAGGCGATGCTGCAGCGGGTACTGGACTACAACGCGGCCGCCGCGCCCGACGAGCGTTTCGACGGCATCAGCCTCGACATCGAGCCGCACATCCTCGATGCGTGGAGCACCCGCAAGATGGAATTGCTGGGCGATTTCCTCGACATGTCGGACGCGCTGATGCGCCAGAAGAATGCGGTGGCGCCGAACCTGCCGATGGGCCCCGCGATCCCGTTCTGGTACGACGGCATGTCGATCGAGTGGAAGGGCAAGCGCAAGCCGATGAACGAGCACGTTCAGGACCTGTACGACACCGTCGCGCTGATGGATTACCGCGACCATGCGGCGGGCGCCGACGGCATCGTCAGCCATGCGCGCGACGAACTCGATTACGGCGCGAAGACCGGCAAGCCCGTCGTCATCGGCGTGGAGACGATGCCGAACGCCATCCGCAAGGTGTCGTTCCACCACCTGCGGGAAGGGGACATGGAGCGCGAATTGGCGGAAACGGCGCGCGCCGTGGGCGCCGCGCCGTCCTTCGGCGGCTTCGCGATCCACCATTACGGCGCGTACCGGCGCTGGCTCGGGATCGACTAGCGCACCACCAGTACCGGGATATCGCAGTGGATCAGCACCCGCTGCGTCTCGCTGCCCAGCAGCCGCGCGGCCATGCCGTGGCGGCCGTGCGAGGCCATCACGATCACGTCGCAGCCGCGTGCGCGCACCGTCGCGATGATGCCTTCCCACGGCGGGCCGGGCGGCGCCAGCACCGTCTCGCACGGCACGCCGGCCTCGGTGGCGCGCCGCACGACATAGTCGAGCGCGTCGCGGCCCTGGCGGTCGGCCTCGGCGCGCCAGGCGTCGTAGAACGGGCCGCCGATGTCGCCCGTCGCGAGCAGCGGCGACTCGCCCGCCACGTGCACGCCGACGATCGTGCCGCCGCCCAGTTTAGCCAGTCCCAGCGCGGACCCGAGGGCGGCGGCGCCCCGTTCGGTGCCGTCGACGGGGACGAGGATGCGCTTGTACACGGTTACTTCCTCCCGGAAGCGCGGGGTCGCATGACCATCACGGGCACGTGGGCGTCGGCCAGCACTTTCTGCGTCACGCTGCCGGCCAGCAGCCGCGACAGCCCGCGCCGGCCGTGCGAGCCCATGAAGATCAGGTCGCAGGCGTGGCTGTCGGCCGTCGCAAGGATGGCGTCGGCCGGCGAGTAGTCGAGCACGGCCAGCGAGGTGCATTTTACGCCGGCCGCCTCGGCGGCATTGGCGACCTTGCGCGCGTGTTCCCTGGCGGCGGCCAGCAGGACGGCGTCGTCGAGGCCGGGGTCGATGGCCATCGCGGCTTCCGCCGACGCGATGGGCGGTTGCGGCTGGCCGACGGCGAGCACGACGACTTCGCTGCCATGGGCGCGCGCGAAGGCGATGGCGGCCTGCTCGGCGGCGGCGGAGACGTCGGAACCGTCCGTGGGGACGAGGATACGGTCATACATGATTGCCTCCTGAGAGTCCGGTGGGGACGATCTCAGGATGGCGAATCTATCAAGCAGTTTCTTTGATCTATATCAAATGGTCCGGAAACTTCCTTCCGCCACGATGCGCCCGCCGCCCCCGACGGCGAAGCTGCCGGCCGCGAGGTCGGCGCCGAGCACCAGTTCGCTGCCGAGCGCGGCCGGCGCCCGGAAGCGGCCTTCCAGCGCGAGGATGCGCCGGCCGCACGCCTGTTCCAGCTCGGCGCACGCGCGCGCCAGCGTGTGCATGCCATGGACGATCGGGCGCTTCATGCCCATCAGGCGCGCGCTCCACGTCCACAGGTGGATCGGGTTCCAGTCGCCCGAGATGCGGGCGTAGGCGCGGCCGGTATTGCGGGGCAGGCGCCATCCCGTCAGCACGGGCAGGTCGCGCGCTTCCTGGCGGCGTTTCCTGCCGGCCTGGCCGCGCACGACGAGGTAGGTGCTGCGGCACGTAAAAATGTCGGTGCCCTGCTGGCGCGCGACGGTGTCCAGCTCTGCATACACGGCGCCGTTCTCGGCCGGCGGCCGGATGTTGACGGTCGTCGACAGCACGAGCGGCATGTCGCGTAGTGGCTCGGACAGCGCCCGGAGGGCGTTTTCCGTGTGCACGGTGCCGGGCAGGCGGAACGGGAACGCGTCGTCCAGCATCGTCGCCACGTGGGCGCGCTGGGCCAGCAGGTAGTAATAGGTGACGGGGATGCCGTCGTCGCGGAAGCCGAGGGCCTGGCGGTAGCGCCGCAGCTGGTTCGAATCGATGCTGTCGAGCACGTATGCGGTGCGCGGGGTGCGCACGCCGTTCAGGCGGCGCGGGCGTTTGAACAGGGCGCGCAGCAGGGTGGCGGCGCCCAGTGAGGGAAGCGGTGACGGAGAGTCGGCTGTCATCGTGGACTTCGGAAAACCAAAATCCCATTGTGCCTGAAATTCTGGGTTCCTTTGCAAGACTTGTGAAATCGGCTCATCCGCGCTACCCTAGCGTATTGGTATAAAGAATCGCAGTTTTAGATGAGGATGGAATGAAGAAGCAAGCGTTGTTGGTGTTGGCACTGTCCGCGGCGGGTGTCGCCACGGCCCAGGAGACCGTGAAGATCGGCCATGTGGCGTCGATGACGGGACCGGTGGCCCATTTCGGCAAGGACAGCGAAAACGGCGTGCGCATGGCGATCGACGCGCTGAACGCGCGCGGCGCCACGATCGGCGGCAAGAAGGTGAAATGGGTGCTCGTGCCGGAGGACGATGCGGGCGACCCGAAGGCGGCGACCACCGCGGCACAGAAGCTGGCGGATGCGAAAGTGAACGCCGTGATCGGCCACGAGACGTCCGGCACGACGATCCCGGCCGCGAAGATCTACAACGACGCGGGCATCCCGCAGATCTCGCCGTCGGCCACGAATCCGAAGTACACGCAGCTGGGCTACAACACGGCGTTCCGTGTCGTCGCGAACGACATCCAGCTGGGCCGCGCGCTGGGCCGCTACGCCGTCACGACGATGGGCGCGAAGCGCATCGCCGTCATCGACGACCGTACCGCCTACGGCCAGGGCCTCGTCACGGAATTCACGAACAGCCTGCGCCAGCAGGGCGTGAAGCCGGTCGCGCGTGAATTCACGAACGACAAGGCGACGGACTTCGCCGCCATCCTGACGCGTATCCGCGCCGGCAACCCGGACCTCGTGTTCTTCGGCGGCATGAACGCCGTGGCGGGCCCGATGCTGCGCCAGATGAAACAGCTGGGCATCAACGCGAAGATGATGGGCGGCGACGGCATCTGCTCGGACGCCATGCAGCCATTGTCGGGCAATACGATGACGGATGGCCAGGTCGTGTGCGCGGAAGCGGGCGGCGTGGAAGAGAAGGGCAAGGCCGGCATGGACAAGTTCCGCGCCGACTATAAAAAGCGCTTCGGCATCGACGTGCAGATCATCGCGCCGTATTCGTACGACGCCGTGCTGGCGATCGCAGCGGCGATGGACAAGGCGGGATCGAGTGCGCCGGCGAGATACCTGCCGGAGCTGGCGAAGGTCCGCTATCCGGGCGTTACCGGCACCATCGCGTTCGACGCCCACGGCGACATCCGCGACGGCGTGCTGACCCTGTACACGTTCAAGGGCGGCCACCGCACCCCGATCGGCGTCACGAAGTAACGCTAGTCCGCGCGGGTGCGCGCATCAACTCGTCCACCAGCCGGCGGGTGGCCTGCAGCACCTGCTCGGACACGGCCGGGTTGCCCTTGGCGGCGCCGCGCGCCACCGCGAGACTGCCGATCATCGTGGACACGACGACCATCGCGCGGGCGAGGGCGTCGCTGCCCGGTTCGTTCTGCGCGATCTGGCGCTCGAACGCGCGCACCATCACCATATAGCCCTCGGCGAAGCGGGCGCTGAGCGCGTTGTCCTGGCGCCCGATCTCGCTGGCCGACGCCGCCATCGCGCAGCGGTTGCCGAAGTCGTCGCGCGACTCCAGCGACAGGTAGCGGTCGAGGAAACGCGCGAGGTCGGGCATGCCGTCCACCGTGCCCGAATACATGCGCGAATTGGCCTGATCGAGGCCATACGACAGGGCTTCCAGCGCCAGCTCGTCCTTCGACCGGAAATGGGCATACAGCGCCCCGTGGGTGAGACCCGCCTCCTTGCTGATCTCGGCGACCCCGACGCCGTCGATGCCGCGTTCGCGGAACAGTTTGCTCGCCGCGCGGATCAATGCGGCCCGGTTGTCTGCGGCCTTCTCTTTGCTGATTCTCATGCTGTGCGTGTGGTGCAGGAAGCGCGCCGCGTTGGCTGGGCGGCGCGATTCGATAGGATGAAATTATGATTGTGCTTGCGAGTATATCGCTTCGCGGGCAGCGCTGCGCGTAGCGAAATTGTTGACATTGGCACGGGCGACGGGGAATGCACCATCCTGGTGAATGGGGGCTGAAGTTACATTTCGTTCGCCACGTTCAGCCGGGCGAGCCGGTCGCGCGAATGCTGCTATCCTGCGCTTGCCCGTTCAACCACCGACCATGGAGATCGACGGCGATGCTCGCCGCATCACGTCCCGAACCTGTGCGCCCCGATGCGCCGTTCTACGTTGTCCTGAATGCCGGCTCCGGCCGGACCGAGACCGACCTGCGTTGCACGACGATCCGCGACGTGCTGGGTGCGGCGGGACGGTCGTGCGAACTCGAGGTCGTGCACGACGCGGCGAAGCTGGAGGACGCCGCGCGCGTCATGGCCGGGCGGGCGGCGCGCGACGGCGCCATCCTCGTCGCGGCGGGCGGCGACGGCACGCTCAACACGGTCGCGCATGCGGCCGTCGCGCACGGCTGCGTGTTCGGCGTGCTGCCGCAGGGAACCTTCAATTATTTCGGCCGCACGCATGGCATCCCGGAAGACCTGGCCGAGGCCGTGCGCGCGCTGCTGCAAGCACGCGTGCGGCCCGTGCAGATCGGCCTGCTCAACGAGCGCATCTTCCTCGTGAACGCGAGCGTCGGCATGTATCCGCACCTGCTGGAAGAGCGCGAGCACGACAAGCGCCAGTACGGCCGTTCGCGCGTCGTCGCCCTGCTGTCGGCCATCAAGACGGCGCTGCGGGGCTACCGCAGCCTGCGCATCACCCTCGAACTGGACGGCCAGACGCGCCGCCTGCGCACGCCCACGGTCTTCGTCGGCAACAACCGCCTGCAGATGGAACAGGTGGGCATGCACGCGCTCGACCATGCGCTGGAGGAAGGACGGCTGGTGGCGATCGCGCCGCGGCCTGTCGGGCGCTTGCGGATGCTGGGTTTGCTCGTGCGCGGGGCGCTCGGGCGGCTGGGCGAGGCGGAGGATGTCCAGGCGTTCGCGTTCCGGAGCATGACGGTGCGCGCGCCGCTGCTGTCGGCGCGGCGCAAGCTCAAGACGGCGACGGATGGGGAAGTGTGCCGGATGCGGTTGCCCCTGCGCTTCGAAGCGCTGGAGGGGCGGCTCCTGCTGCTCGTGCCGCCCGAAGAGGCGGAGGAGGAGACGGCGGCAGGCGCCGCCGTCGCCGCGCGCTAGCCCTCGGTCGCCGCGACCAGCCAGGCCTCGAGCGCCTCCAGCGGCATCGGCCGGGCCATCAGGTAACCCTGCACCTCGTCGCAATCGGCCGCGCGCAGGAAGTCCAGCACCTCGGCCGTTTCCACGCCTTCCGCCACGACGGACAGTTTCAGCGCATGGGCCATGTCGACGAACGCCTTGATGAAGTCGAAGGCGCTGATGCGGCCGTCGGCCTGCAGCACGAACGAGCGGTCCAGCTTGAGCACGTCGATGTGGAAGCGGCGCAGGTACGCAAGGCCGGAATAGCCGGTGCCGAAGTCGTCGACGGCCAGCTTGACGCCCAGCGCGCGCAGCTCGTCGAGCATGGCGGCCGTGCGGGGGATGTCTTCGATCAGGGCGCTTTCCGTCAGTTCCACTTCGAGGCAGTCGGCGGGGAGGCCGGTGTCCGCCAGCGCGGCGCGGACTTCGTCGACGAACCCCGGCTGCGCGAGCTGGCGCGCGGACACGTTCACGGACACGCGGATGGTGCGACCGTGGCGGTCGATCAGGCCGCGCGTCTGGCGGCACGCCTCGTTCAGCACCCAGCGGCCGATCGGCAGGATCAGGCCCGTCTCCTCGGCGATGGCGATGAATTCGCCCGGCGAGACGCGTCCCAGGTCCGCGCTGTTCCAGCGGATCAGCGCCTCGATGCCGACGACGTTCATCGTGCGCAGGTCGATGCGCGGCTGGTAGTGCAGCTCGAACTCGGCGCGTGCGAGGGCGGGCCGCAGCGCCATCTCGAGCGCCATGCGCGCCTGGGCCGCGAGCGTCATCGCCGGCTCGAAGAAGCGGTAGCGGTTGCGGCCCGCCCGCTTGGCGCCGTACATCGCCGTGTCGGCCGTCTGGAACAGCAGCTCGCGGGTGCCGGCGTCGTGCGGGAACATGCTGATGCCGATCGACCCGCCGGCCGTCACTTCCTGGCCGCCCACGAGCACCGGCAGCGCCAGCGCGTCGAGCAGCTTGGCCGCGATCACTTCGGCATCCTGCGCGCCCGCGCACTCGGCCGCCACGACGAATTCGTCGCCGCCGAGGCGGGCGATCACGTCGCCCGGCCGCATCACCTTGCGCAGCCGCGCCGCGACTTCGCACAGCAGCGCGTCGCCCAGCTCGTGGCCGAACGAATCGTTGACTTCCTTGAAGCGGTCGAGATCGAGGAACATGACGGCGACGGCGCGGCCGTGCGGGCACTCGTCGAGCATGCGCTGGACGCGTTCCTGCAGCAGCGCGCGGTTGGGCAGGCCCGTCAACGTGTCGTGCGTGGCCAGTTGCTGCAGGCGGCGTTCGGCCTGCTTGCGGTCCGTGATGTCGCTCATCAGGCCGGTCACGGATTCCACGTTGCCGCACGGGTCGCGCCGCACGCTCCCGTTGAACAGCACGTGCACGGCGCCGCCTTGGGCGTGGCGCAGCACCGCCTCCACGCCCTGCACGGGGGCGTCGGCGTCGTGCGCCGCGAGGCCGTGCCAGGGGAAGGCGACGAACAGCTCGTCGAGCGTGCGCCCGAGCAGCGCGGTGCGCGTGTGGCCCGAGAGTGCGCACAGCGCCGGGTTGACGTCGAGGACGCGGCCGTCCGCGCTGGCCAGCACATAGCCGGCCGGCGTCATCTCGATGACTTCGCGGAAGCGCCGTTCGCTGGCGCGCAGCTGGCGCTCCGCTTCCTCGCGCTCCGTCAGGTCGCGGATGATGGCCTGGAAGTATTCCTGGCCGCCGTCCTCGAAGCGCGAGATGTGCACCTCGGCCGGGAAGCTGGTGCCGTCCTTTCTCCGCTTGGCCATGCGCAGCAGGTGCGTCTGGCCGGCGCGCAGGCTGTCGAGCATGCCGGACGTGTAGGCGTGGTGGCCGTCGATGTCGCTCACGGACAGGCCGATGAATTCGTCTTCCGTGTAGCCGAAGCGGGCGCACGCGCGGCCGTTGGCGGCGATGATGCGCAGGTCGGCGTCGGCGATCACGATGCTGTCGCCGGCTTCCTGGAACAGGTTGCGGAAGCGCTGCTCGCTCTTGCGGACGGCGTCCAGCGCGACGCGCTTGGCGGTGACGTCATGGAAGTAGACGGAGAGCCCGTCGGGCGTCGGGTAGCAGCGTACCTCGACCCACGTCGCCGACGGCTGCCAGTACGCTTCGAAGAAGCCGGATTCGCCGCTGGCGAGCGCGCGGCGGTAGTGCTCGACGATGGCCGTCCCCTCGAGCGCGGGCGCGACCTCGAGCAGGTGGCGCCCGACATTCGGCGCCACGTCCACGCCGATGAAGGCGCCGGCCTTGCGGTTGGCGTACGTGATGCGCCAGTCGCGGTCGATGGCGAAGAACGCGTCGCCGATACTCTCCAGCATGTCGTTCATGCGCTCGCGCGAGCGTCTCAGTTCGTCGCGCGCCGCGCGGTGCGCGGTGACGTCGCGCGCGCTCGCGTACACGAGCCTGGCGCGCGCGGACCAGCGCGCGGACAGCGACAGATAGATCGTCGCGCCGTCCTTGCGACGCCAGCGCAGTTCGCGCTCGTGGCACGGCCGGCCGGCCAGCAGGTCGGCCGTGAGCGTGTCCAGGGCCGCCCGCTCGTCCGGATGCAGCAGCTCGCGCACGGGACGTCCCGCCAGCTCGACCGGGCTGTAGCCGAGGATGTCCCCGGCCGCCGCGTTGGCGCGCACGATGCGGCCGGACGCGTCCAGCACGACCATCAGTTCGAAGGCAAGATCGATATGCGCGATGTAGTCGGCGGCGGAGGCGGGCAGGGCCGGCGCGTTCATGATGTGTTTCCAGTCAGACCGAGGATGATGCGGAAGGAGTCGGCGCGGGCGCACGGACGGAAGATTGTATCATTCCGCGCGGCAACTCTTTCCCCGAGTGACGCGTAAACACAACATCATGCAACGGGACAGGCCCGCCCAGTGGACGGGCCCGTGGTGGTGTTACAGGGACTCGTCCGTATCGAGATCGTCCGGCGTCAACCGGTTCCGGCCCGACCGGCTCCCCTGGCCGCCGCTCTGCATGTTGCCGCCGCCACGGCTGCCCCGTTGCGAATTGTCGCCGGGCCCGCTGCCGAGGTCGGACTGCGACTGGTTGCCCTGGTCGAGGTTGCCGCTCTGGAGGTTGCCCTGGTCGCCGCGCTGCGCGTTGTCGCCCGGGCCGCTGGCCAGGTCGGAGTTCTGCTGGGTGCCGGCACTGTTCAGCTCATCATAGTTCCGGCCTTGCTTGCCCTTGCCTTTGTGGTCCTGTTTGCTCGGCATAATCGTCTCCTTGAACGGTACGTGACATGCCATGGTAGGCCGTCTGCCGGGGCCGACAATCGGCGCAGGCGTCAGGCGATTGTAGGAGCAGTCGGACAGGACTCGACAGTGATTCGACGCGGCGCGGATTGGGAACGATTGCATGTCAAACATTGACAAAATATTCAATCCGTGGCGCAATCCATGGTCGGCCCGCAGTGTGGTCAGCATTTACGAAAAAAATGACAATGAGCAGAAGCAGTACAGGTAAGGTAAGGGGAACGGGGCGGACTACACTGGAAGAGGTGGCGGCGCACGCGGGCGTATCGACGATGACGGCGTCGCGCGCGCTCAGCCAGCCGCAACTGGTGTCCGAGGCGACTCGAACCAAGGTCGAGCAGGCGGTGGTGGAACTGGGCTACGTGCCCAACCGCGCCGCGCGGGCCCTCGCGTCGGCGCAGTCGCGCGTGATCGTGGCGCTCGTGCCGTCGCTGTCGAACGTCGTGTTCACGGCCGTGCTCGACGGTATCCATGACGCCATCGAACACGGGCAGTACCAGCTCCTGATCGGCAATACGCGCTATTCGGATGCCGAGGAAGAAAAGCTGCTGCTCACGTATCTGCAGTCGAATCCGGACGGCATCCTGCTCTCCGGCCTCACGCACAGCCCGCAGGTCGAGCGCATGCTGGCCGCGTCGCGCATGCCGGTCGTGTCGATGATGGACCTGGCCGACGAACCGGGCGACCTGTCGGTGGGCTTTTCGCAGCACGACGCCGGCAACGCCATCACGCGCCACCTGATCGAGCGCGGCTACAAGCGCATCGCGTTCGTCGGCGCGCAGCTCGACGAGCGCACGCTGCGCCGCGCGGACGGTTACCGGCAGGCGATGCAGGCGGCCGGCCTGGCCGATCCGAAGCTGGAGATCATGGTGCCGGACCCGTCCACCATCGCGCTCGGCGCCGAGCTGATGCGCCACGCACTGGACACGCTCCCGGATTGCGATGCCGTGTTCTTCTGCAACGACGACCTTGCGCACGGCGCCATCTATTATTGCCAGCGCCACGACATCCGCGTGCCGCAGGACGTCGCCATCGCCGGTTTCAACGACCTGCCGGCGTCCGCATGGATGGTGCCGTCCTTGACGACCATCGACACGCCGCGTTACCGCATCGGGTACGAGGCGGCGTCGTTGCTGCTCGACGTGATCGGCGGGAAGGAGCCGCGCGAGCGTCGGATCGACCTCGGCTTCACGTTGCGCGAGCGGGAAAGCACCTGATCCGGCCAACGGCCACGAAAAAAAAATCACCCGGTTGAGCTTTACATTTTCCGTGGAAACGTTACACTGTCAGCATTGCTTGTTAGCGCTACCAGCCGGTGGCGCCGGCAGGCGGTGCGGGTGCGCGGGGGGCTGCGCACTCTTCAAATATCTCCTCTTAGGGACTGGTCGCTTAGCGCTTCCGGTCCTGTTTTTTTTTGGCTGTGTTCGCGCCAACGCATATGATCACCCCTGCCAGCAACATCGCCAGTGCGCCTGGCTCCGGGACGGCGGGCGGCGTGATCGGATCCAGCCGCACCGGCCGACATACGTCGCTCGTACGACAGGCGTAACCGAGAATTTGCTGGGCATCGTTGATGCCGAGGGCCGTCGCCACAGTCCAGCCGAGTGCCGGATCGATCAACCCATTGAGGTCCAGCAGCTTGCCATCCGTGTACAAAAAGCCGTGCCGGGAATTGATGTCATCATTGAACGTCGAGTAGCCGACCACCTGCCCGAGGTTGTTGATGTCCCACGTGCCCGTGTAGCGGCCGCCGAAGTCGCCGAGCATCGTCACCGTGCCGTCCGTGTAGAGAAAGGAGCGGGCGACCTGGGCGGTGTCCACGACGGCGCCGATGACCTGGTCGCGGTCATTGATGCCTTGCGCAAAGCTGCCGACGCCGCCGAAATCGCCGAGGTCCGTCATCACCCCATCGCGATAGAAAAACGCATGGTACCGCGATGCATCGCCACCGAAGGTCGAGGCGCCGACCACGTGGCCGGCGTCGTTGATGCCGATACCGTATGAAAAATCGCCGCCGAGGGTGCCGAGATCCCGCATGCCGCCATAGCCGGCGAGCATGGCATGCGTCCGGTCCGCGGCGGTGGTCGCCGAGCCGGTGATCTGCCCGGTGTCGTTCACGCCGAGGCCGATGCTGGAGCTTCCGCCGGGCAGCGTGCCCAAGTCGCTCATCGTACCGCCGGCGTAGAGGAAGGCGTGACCGGGACGGTTGGCCGGCGCGACGTCGCCTGTGACCATGCCGTTGTCGCTGAGGCCGTAGCCAAAACTGCGCGCGCCGCCCAGCGCGCCAAGGTCGCGCACGTCGCCGTTCGTGAAGAAAAACGCGTGAGAGCCGCCGGGAACCGGCATCACGCCGGTCATCTGTCCGGCATTGTTGATGGCGCTGGCCTGCAGCCACTCGGGCAGGATGGTCAGCGTGTACAGCGGTTCGGCGCCTGCCGTCAGCGCGGCGAAGCACGGAACGACGAGGCAGATTCGGATGCGCATGGCGACCTGCTCCATAAAACGGATCGCGTCCCGGCCGGGACGGATACGCTTTCGATCACGCGCGACGCAAATCGTTGCACGGACAGGCGCATGCCCGGTCCGTGCCGCCTGACGCCGGCTCTCAGGGCACCGTCACCTCGACCCGACACGTGCGCCCCGCTTCGATGCCGCCGATGCGCGCTTCCGGCAGCGTCTGCCCGTCGCACACGACCGTCGTCCGCTCGACCGCGCCGCGCGTCACGCTGACGTCGAACGTGGCCCCGCGGAACACGCGGCGCACGCGCATGGACGGCCAGTGCGACGGCAGCTGCGGGTTCACGACGAGGCCCGCCGCATCGCCCTTCAGGCCGCACAGGCCTTCGACGATCGAACGATAGACCCACGACACGGTACCCGTGTTGAACAGCTGGCTCGAACGGCCGGCCGTGCGCGGGTATTCCTTCCACGCGCCGCGGTAGTAATTCGGAATGAACACGGGAAGCTGCCCGCGCCGCAGGTAGTCGTCCTCGCCCGGTCCCGGAATCATCTTGCGCAGCGCGTCCCACGCGCGGTCCGGCTGCGCGATCGTGTACAGGCTGTAGATGTAGAACACGGACGCGTGGTTGTACACGGCGCCATTCTCCGCCGATCCCGGGTGCTTCTGCGTCACGCGGCCCACATCCTCGCGCATCGCGGAATAGGGCGGGGCGAACATCTGTACGCCGTACGGGGTGTCGAGCTGGCCGTCGATCTCCGCCAGCATCGTCGCGCGCTGCTTCTCGTCCGGCGCGCCGCTGAGGAACGCCCAGCTCTGCGGGTTCAGGTAGATGCGGCCCTCCTTGTCGTCGCTCACGCCGAAGATCACGTCGTCGTCCGTGATGCCGCGGGCGTACCACGCGCCGTCCCACAGGTGCAGGTTCGCGGCCGTGTTCATGTCGAGCGCGCCGGCGCGGAAGTGGTCCGTGCGCCAGTCGTCGCCGCGCGCCGCGCACACATCGGCCCACAGGTTCAGCGCGTACGCGGCCGCCACGGTCAGCCAGCCGGACACGCCGCGGCCCTTGTACCCGACCATGTTCATCGGGTCGCACCAGTCGCCCTGTTCGATGTAGGAGAGGCCGCGGTGGTCGCGCTTGTGCAACAGCCAGTCCATCGCCATCGAGATCCGTTCATACGCCGTGAGCGCCATGCCGTCGTGGCCCGTGACCGGTTCGTCCAGGATCGCATAGTCGCCCGTCTCGTCGAGATAGGCCTGCAGGCACACGGGCAGCCATACGCAGTGGTCCGTGTGCGGCACCTGGTTGATGTACTTGAGCTCCGCGCCTTCGAACAGCAGGATCCCGTCCGGCATAGCCCCGTTCGTACCCTGCTGCGACAGCGCGTGCAGGAACGCGGCGCGCGCGACGGCGGGCTTGATGAACGCCATCCCCATGTTGTCCTGCAGGTAGTTGCGGGTCTGCGGGTCCGTGCTGAGGCGGTTGACGTCGCCGTGATAGAACACCTGGCGCGCGAGCCAGTGGTTGACGAAGTTGTCGAACTCCGCGTCCGGCGTCTCGACCTCGACGCAGCCGGCGCCCTGGTCGGCATACGCCGCGTAGTCGCGGGCCGCGGCGGCGAACTGCTCCGCGCCGAGGTAGCGCCGCTGCATGGACGCGATCTCGGCGTCGTCGCGCGCGGGGCCGAACAGGAAGCGGCGCGTCACGGTGGCCCCGGCATCCAGTGCGAGGCGATATTGCACGACCGCGGCGGGCGTTTCGTAGCGGGCGTCGCCCCCGGCCAGGCGCTCGTTGCGCAGCGCATCCGGCGCATGCAGGCCGCCTTCGCCTTCGAACTGGCCCTGGTTCGCTTCCCACGCATCCGGCGCCGTCTCGCACAGGAAGTACGTCCTGTCCTTGAAATCCTTGTTCTTGAAATAGTCCTGCAGCTTCTGGTAGGGCGTCACGCTGGACGCGACGATGCCGCCGAGGTCCGCGCGGTATTCGGCCGCCTGGTTCATCCACGACATGTAGCCGATCGTGAAGTAGGGATAGACGCTGACCTTGCGCGGCCGGCCGCTGACGTTCGTCACGGTGAGGGTCCACAGCTCGGCGACGTCGTCGACCGGGACGCCCAGGCGCAGCCCGATGCGGATGCCCAGCTTTTCGACGGTCCACGCGAGGTCGTCGCGGCCGACGGAAAAGCTGAAACGGTCGGGCGCCGCGCGCACGGGTTCGTGCGGCGCCGAGAAAATCTCGCCCGTCTCTTCGTCCTTCACGTAGAAGAACCGGCCCGGATGATGCGCGTAATAGGCCTGCTCCGGCTGCATGAAGGTTTTCGCCTCGAGGTTCGGCGCGTGCGAATACTTGGCCGGTTCCGGCTGCATGAACTGGGCGGTGGCGTAGCCGCGGCACGTCACCTGGATCATCATCCGGCGGTTCCACAGGAAGCCGCCGGCGTACGGCATGGCGGTCGGGCTCGCGAGGTCGTAGCGTGCGCCGTTCTCGGTCGGTTGCAGCATGGTCTTTCCTTGTCGTTGTTATTCGCGTTGTTTATTCGATGAGGGGCTTGCGCGCGGACAGCTCGGTCTGGATGCGCGCCAGCTGACTGGCATTCAGGTTATAGAAGCACATCACGGCGACGGCGGCGACGGCGAACGCCGCCGGGATGAAGGACATGAGCCATACGATCCCTTCGCGCGACCCGGTGGCCTGCACGGCGTTGGGGACGTAGCCGAGCGCCGTGAACACGGACCCGATCACGGCGACGGCGACCGCGGTGCCCAGCTTTTGCGAGAACGTGGCGGCGGCGAACGTCATGGCGGTGGCGCGCCGGCCCGTGCGCCACTCGTTGTAGTCGGCCGTGTCGGCATACATCGAGAACGCCAGCGGCGACTTCGGCCCCAGCACGAGGCCCATTCCGCCCTGCAGCACGAACATCAGCCACACCTGGTCCGGCGGCACGAGGTAGAACGCGGCGGACAGTACGGCGGTGGTGCTCATCAGCACGATCATCAGCGTCTTCTTGTCGATGAAGCGGGTCAGCAGGGGCGTGAGGGCTGCGCCGATGGCGGCCGTCACCATGTAGGTCGGCACGAACGAGCGCATCAGCTCCGGCCGCTCGACGACGTATTTGAAGTAATAGGCGGCGCTGGCGGTGCGCAGGGTGATCGTCACCATGATGATCAGGGCGAGGAAGAACAGCACCACCCACGGCCGGTTGCCCGCGAGGTCGCGCACGTCGCGCCACACGGCGTTCCTTTGCCCCGGCGGCGGGGCGATGCGCTCGCGTGTATTGAAGAAGGTGAGCACGAACAGCAGCGACGCGGCGACCCCCCACAGCAGCATCGTCAGCTGCCAACCGCGCTGGTCGTTGCCGGCGCCGAGCCAGCGCACGAGATCGGGCGTCGCGGCCGTTACGAGCGTGCTGCCCGCGAACGCGAAGATGAAACGCAGGCCGTTGATGGTCGAGCGCTGTTGCGGATCGGCCGACATCACGCCGGACAGCGCGTTGTACGGGATGTTCACGCACGTGTAGCACACCATCATCAGCAAATACGTCCCGTAGGCCCAGGCGAGTTTCGCGTCGCCTTCCAGGCCGGGCGTCGTGTAGGTGAGGACGGCGGCGCCGGCCAGCGGGACGCACATCCACACGAGCCACGGACGGAACTTGCCGAAGCGGCTGTCCGTGCGGTCGGCGGCGGCGCCGATCATCGGGTCGGTGAACGCGTTGATGATCTTAATCGTCGACATCATCGTCGCGGCCGCGGCGGCCGAGATCCCGAACGTGTCCGTATAAAAGATCAGCAGGAACGTGGCGACGTTGGTCCAGTAAAAATTGAAACCCATGTCGGCCACGCCGTAGGCCAGCTTTTCGCGCCAGGGCAGCGGCGCCGCCGCGGGTGTGGCTGCCGCGGCGGCCTGGGGCAGGGCGGCCGTCATCGGACTGCTCCGGCGGGATGAGGGAATGCGGCCATCTGTGTCTCCGGTCGTTGTATTGATAGCGCTAACACCGGCGAGTATGCCGCGCGCCGGGAGTCATGTCAATCGCCCGGATACTTCACGCCGGTCTGGGCGCGGATCTCGTCCAGCACGCCCATCAGGTGCAGGGTCTGCTCGTGCGTCATGGCCGGGCTTTCGATCAGGCCTTCGTTCCAGCAGCGCTGCGCCTCCATCGCCTCGTGCACGTAGCCGTTGCCGAGATACGGCGTCGGGATGACGCGGGCCGGCGCGTTGGCCAGCATCAGGGTGAGGGTGGGCGGACGGTGGAACGGCGCGTCCAGGCGCAGCTGGCCGTGGCGGCCGGACAAGGTGAGGAGACCCGGCGTGCGCGCCTTCAGCGAGCAGGCGCACGTGGACAGCGCGCCGCCCGCGTGGCGCAGGGTGAACACGGTCTGCAGGTCGACGCCCGTCGGCCCCAGTTCCGCCTGGGCGCGCACGGTTTCCACGGCGCCCAGCAGGTAGGCGGTGATCGACAGTGGATAGATGCCGACGTCGAGCAGCGCGCCGCCGCCGAGGGCCGGGTTGAACAGGCGCGCTTCCGGACCGCCCGACGCGACGAAGCCGAAATCGGCGCTGGCCTGCGACACCTCGCCCAGCACGCCGGAGGCGAGGATGCGTTTGACTTCGTCCAGCGCGGGCATGAAGCGCGTCCACATGGCTTCCATCAGGAATACCTTGCGGCTGCGCGCGAGGGCGACGACATGCTGGGCCTGGGCGCGGTTCAGCGCGAACGGTTTTTCGCACAGCACGCCTTTGCCGCCGGCGAGCATCGACAGCGCGTTCTCGGCATGCATGGCGTGCGGCGTGCCGATGTAGACGAGGTCCACGTCGGCGCAGGCGGCGAGGCTGTCGTAGCCTTCCAGGCGCAGGGGAATATCGAATTCGTCGGCGAATCCGGCGGCCGTCGCGGGGTCGCGCGAGGCGACGGCGGCGAGCGTGGCGCCCGGCGTGTCGCGCAGGGCCGTGGCGAAATCGCGGGCGATCCGGCCGGTGCCGAGGATCCCCCAGCGTACGTTGTTCGTCATGTGTGCTCCATCTGAGAGGGGTGGAAAAAGCGGGGCGGGCCATTCTGGAGGATGGCCGAAAAGCGGGCTACCTGTCTATCTTGACAGGTCTTTGATGACATTTTGTTATCGATGATTGCGTTATACTGTATTGTGGTCCCTCATCGACTGGAAAGGAAAGCCATGGCTGCACAGTCCCCGCGCGCGGATGCGAGCGCATGGTGCCGGCCCCTGCTCGAAGGGACGCAGCTGTCCATGCTGGTCTGCGACCCCGTGTCGCAGGAAATCCTCGATGCCAACGACGCGACGCTGGCCCTGCTCGGCTTTACCCGCGACAGGTTGCTGGGCATGCATTTGCCCGAGCTGTATGCGCGCGATGCGGACGACGCCGATGCGCTGCGTCCGGAGACCTGCCGCCTGCATTCCCACGTGCGCCACATCGCGGGGGCGCGCGGCGAGATCCACCACGCCATCCTGCAGCGCTGCGCCATCGAATACGGCGGGCGCGACGCCGTGCTCGTCGTCCTGCAGGACGTGACGCGCCACGTCGAGGCCGAAGTCCAGCTGCGCGACACGCAGAACGAGTTGCTGCGCGCGCAGGCGCTGGCCCTGATCGGCAACTGGATCTGGGACGCGGCCAGCGATTCGCACGTGACGTCGTCGCCGGAAGGTTACCGGATCATGGGCTTCCGCCCGGACGAGACGCCCGTCACGACGGCGGAGATCTACGCCCGCATCCACCCGGACGACCGGCCCATGGCGGAGCGCGCGCGAGAACGGGCGTTGCTTGACCCCGATTACAAGTACGACATCGAGTTCCGCCTGATCCGGCCGGACGGCGAGGTCCGCTGGCTGCATTCCGTGGCCGAGGTCAGGCGCGACGCGACGGGCCGCGTCGTCAAGATGCTGGGCCTCGTGCAGGACGTCACGGAGCGCCGCCGCGCCGAGGAAAACGTGCGGCGCCTCGCGTACTACGACACGGTGACGGGCCTGCCGAACATGAACCGCTTCGAGAACGAGGTCGACGACCGGCTGGTCCCGCTGCGCCGCGGCGCGGGCCGGGGACGCGGCCCGGCGCGGCTGGCCTGCCTGATCGTCGACCTCGTGCGCTTCCGCGACGTGAATTACGCGCTCACGCACCTGTACGGCGACGTACTGCTCGCGCTCGTGGCCGACCGCCTCGCGGCCGTCGTCGGCCAGGCCGGCGTCGTGGCGCGCTGCGATGCGCGCTTTCCGATCGTGCTGGACGGCGCCGACGAGGACGAGGCGCGGCGCTGGGCCCAGCACATCCACCGCGCGCTGGAGGCGCCGTTCGCGGTCGCCGGCATCTCATACGAGATCGGCGCGCGCGTCGGCATCGCGCTCGCGCCGCTGCAAGGCCTCGACTTCCACACGCTGCTGAGAAAGGCCGACATCGCGCTGTACCAGGCCGCGCACCTTGGGCGCAACGTCGCCGTCTACGCGGCCGAGGACGACCCGCACACGCCCGACCGCCTGTCGCTGATCGGCGACTTCCGCGCGGCCATCGAGGCGGGCCAGATCCAGCTGTTCTGCCAGCCGAAGGTGACGATGGTCGGCCGCGAGATCGTCGGCGCGGAAGCCCTCGTGCGCTGGGTCCACCCGGAGAAGGGCTGCATCGGTCCGGAGACGTTCATGCCGCTGATCGAATCCACGGACCTGATCCACGTGCTCACGCAGCACATGCTGGCAAGCGCCGTCGCCCAGAGCGAGGCCTGGCGCGCGCAGGGCGTGCGGCTGCCCATCGCCGTGAACCTGTCGGCGCGCGACATCGCCGCGCTGTCGCTGTCCGAACACCTGCGCGAGCTGCTGGAACGGCATGGCTCGTGCGCGGGCCTGATCGGCCTGGAGATGACGGAGAGCAGCCTGATGCAGAACCCGGCGGAGAGCATCGCCGAGCTGGAACGCCTGTCCGCGATGGGGTTCCGGCTGTACATCGACGATTTCGGCACGGGCTATTCGTCGCTGAGTTATTTGAGCCGCCTGCCCGTGGACGTCATCAAGATCGACCACGGATTCACGATGCAGATGATCGAGGACCGGCGCGCCGCGTCGATCGTGAAATCCACCGTGCACCTGGCGCACGATCTCGGCATGAGCGTCGTCGCGGAAGGCGTCAGCAATGCGCGTATCTGGGACGCGCTGCAGGCGCTCGGCTGCGACGAGGCCCAGGGCTATTTCGTCGCCGCGCCGATGCCGGCCGCGCTGCTGCTGGACTGGGCCCGCGCGTCGCCGTACCGCCTGCAGGACGAACCCGTGTGCGCTTAGGCGCCGTTCACGCGGCGCTGGCCGCGGCGTCCGGTTCCGGATCCGCCGCGCGCGCCGGCGCGGCCACCAGCGGCAGGCGCAGGGTGAACGTGCTGCCCTGGCCGTCGCCGCTGCTCGCGGCCGTCACGCTGCCGCCGTGCAGCGCCGCGAGTTCGCGCACGAGGGCGAGGCCGAGACCGAGGCCGCCCTGCGCGCGGTCGATGCTGACGGGCCCCTGCACGAGCGCCTCGAAGATCAGGGGCAACGTGGCCGGTTCGATGCCGATGCCGGTGTCGCTCACCTCGAACACCGCGACGCCGTCTTCGGCGCGGCCGCGCACGGCGATCGCGCCGCCGGCCGGCGTGTACTTGATGGCGTTGTGGAGCAGGTTGTCGAACACCTGTTCGAGCCGCGTGGCATCGCCGTCGACCCACAGCGCAGGCACGGACACGGTCCACGCGTGCATGCACGCGTCCACGACCTGGCGCGTCGCGCAGCAGTGCAGCAGCAGCGCGCCGGCGTCGAGCGGGGTTGTCTTGAGTTCCACCTTGCCGGACCGGATGCGGCGCACGTCGAGCAGGTCGTCGACGATGCGGGTCAGGTGGCGCGTCTGGCGCAGGCCGATCGTGCGCGCATGGGCCGTCATCTGCGCGTTCGCGGCGGGCATGTCGAGCACCCGCAGCGCGCCCGCGATGGCGGCGAGCGGATTGCGCAGTTCGTGACCCAGCATGGCGAGGAAGTTGTCCTTGGCGGCGCTCTGCGCTTCGGCCAGGCGGCGCGCGTCGCGTTCGCCCTGGAGCAGCGCTTCGCGTTCCGATTCGAGCGCCGTGCGCGCGGCGCGCTCGCGAGCCAGGTTTTCGCTCGTGTGGTACAGCGCGTCCTGCAGCACGTCGACCTCGTGCACCCGGGTCGGCGCGGGCCGGGCGGGCGCGCCCAGCGGCAAGGCCTCGGCGGTGCGGCGCGCGCGGTCGAGCGCCACGGTCAGGCGCTGGGCGAGGAACGACGCGATGCCGAACGCGAGCCCCATCAGCGCGAGCAGCGCGAGCCCCGCGTACAGCGCGGCGGCCCGCGCCGCCTTCTCGATCTCGGCGACGGGAACGCCGATCGCGATGGTCCAGCCGGTGGCGTCGCTGTGCGTGAAGATGTCGTAGACCTCGACCCCGTCGCGCGTCTGGTGGCGCACCATGCCGCTGTTCGCGGCGCGGGCCGCCGCGATCAATTCGGGCCGTGCCTTGGTGCCGACGAGCGTGTCGTTGACGTTGCGCGCGATCGAGACGCCGTCGCGGTCGATGATCCCGACGACCCAGTCCGGCCCGATGCCCTTGTCCGCGAACACGGTGGCGAAATGGCCGGCGTCGAAGATCTGGCTCAGCACCCAGCGCCCGCCGGCGGTGCGCGGCACCGGCACGTCGACGGAGACGGTCGGCTTGCGCGACAGGGCGCCGACGAAGTAGCCGGACACGTGCGGCCGCTGGCTGTCCCACGCCTGCGCGACCCAGGGGCCGGCATGGCCCGGCAGGCGGGTGCCGTACGGGACGAGGGTATTCATCAGCGGGCTGCCGTCGTAGTCGATCAACAGGGTCCACGTCCACGGCGTGGATGCGTTCATCGCGGCCGCCTCGCGGTGGACTTCGGCGAAATCGCCGCGGCGCATGGCGTCGGAGTTGCCGAGCGCGCGCAGCGCCGCCTGGGCGGCTGCGACCTCGCGGTCGACGAGCAGCGCGGTGGCGCGCGCATTGGACTCGACGCTGCGGATCCGCGACTCGCGTTCCCAGTCGAGGAGCATGGACAGGCCCGCGCCGGCGATGACGGTGACCGGCACAAGGATGGCGACGGCCATGAGGATCAGGTAGTGGCGGGCTTTCATCAGGCCGCCATTGTACTTGCATTAAGACAGACGCCGGAAGAGTCGACGATGGAGTAGCATGTGTGGATCGTTGCCGAACGGGCAAGCGAGGGCAGGGCGCCGCCGGTGGCGCCGGGATGACGGAAAGGAACGGCTATGGCGAAGGTACTGGTGCTGTATTACTCGACGTATGGACACATCGAACAGATGGCGAACGCGCTGGCGGAAGGCGCGCGCGCGGCGGGAGCGACCGTGGACGTCAAGCGCGTGCCCGAGACGGTGCCGGACGACGTCGCCCGCAACGGCCATTTCAAACTGGACCAGCCGGCGCCGATCGCGACCGTGAACGAACTGCCCGACTACGACGCCATCGTGATCGGCGCGCCCACGCGCTACGGCCGCATGCCGTCGCAGATGGCCGCGTTCCTCGACCAGACGGGCGGTCTGTGGGCCAGGGGCGCGCTGAACGGCAAGGTCGGCGCCGCGTTCACGTCGTCCGCGACCCAGCACGGCGGCCAGGAGACGACGCAGTTCTCGATCATCACGAACCTGCTGCACCTGGGGATGGTGGTCGTCGGCCTGCCGTACAGCTTCGCGGGCCAGATGACGCTGGACGAGATCACCGGCTGCAGCCCGTACGGCGCCAGCACGATCGCGGGCGGCCAGGGGCAGCGCCAGCCGAGCGCCAACGAGCTTGATGGCGCGCGGCACCAGGGCGGGCTGGTGGCGCAGACGGCGCTCAAGCTGTTCGGCTGACCCACCGTTATCGGCGAGGGGCGGGCGGCAAAATTTATGCCGCGTTTACGGGCGATCGCTTACCATCCTCGCATGCAGAGTTCCGAATCGAAGACAGGCACGGTGCTGGCCGTGTTGCGCGCCGACGCCGGCGACGAGGCCGCGGTCGCGGCGGCGGCGCGGCGCGCGGCCCTCTGCGACGTGCCGTGGCACGCCATCCTCGTCGAGAACGCGCACACGCGCCGCCGCGGCGAAGCGGCCCGCCTGCGCACCCTGGAGCTGCTGCGCCAGGCCCATGCCCGGGGCGCCGTCACGGCCGTGCTGGAAGGCCGCGACGCGCCTGCCGTCGCCGCGGCTTACGCCCGCCGCCACGGCTGCACGACGGCCGTGCTGGCGCGCGAACACGGGCCGGCGTGGTGGCATGTGCCGTTCGCCCGTCGCCTGGTGCAGGCCGCGCCCGAACTGGACCTGGTCGACGTCGCCGCGCCGTCGACGCCCGGCGTCGCCGGACCGCGGGCGCGCGCCAGACCCGCCCCGCGCCCCTACCTGGCTGCCACCGGCGCGAGCCTGGCCACCGCCGGCGTCGCGCTGCCGTTGCTGCCGCTGCTGGACGTGGCCAACGTCGCCATGCTGTTCCTGCTGACGGTGGTGCTGGTCGCGATCCGCCTCGGGCGCGGCCCCGCGATCCTCGCGACCCTGGTCGGCTTTTGCTCGCTCGTGATCGCCGCGCCGCGCCGCCAGTACGACGTCAGCGAATTCAAGTACGCCGTCGCGCTGGCCGTGATGCTGGCCGTCGGCTGGATCACGGCGCGCCTGACGTCCGACCTGCGCGAGCAGGCGGAAAGCGCGACCGAACGCGAGGCCCGCACCCGCGCGCTGTACGAATTCGCGCGGGCGCTGTCCGTCGCGCTGCAGACGGAGCAGGTGTTCGAGATCACCCGCCGCTTCCTCGCGCGCACCTTCGACGCCCGCGCCGCGATCCTGTTGCCGGACGATGCGGGCCGCCTGCGCTGGCCGGTCGCGGACCCGGCCAGCGAAGAACGCGCGCCGGTACTCAGCGTGCTGGACATGGCGGCCGCGCAGTGGGCGTTTGACCATGGCGCGCCGGCCGGCGCCGGGACGCCCACGCTGCCCAGCAATCCTTACCTGTACCTGCCGCTGCTGGCGCCGATGCGCTCGCGCGGCGTGCTCGCGGTGCGCGTGCCCGACGTCGCCGCGCTGCTCGTGCCGGAACGGCGCGAACTGCTGGACGCCTTCGCGGCGCTGGCCGCCATCGCCCTCGAGCGCGTGCACTACGTGGACGTGGCCCAGGACGCCGTCGTGCGCATGGAGGGCGAGCGCCTGCGCAACTCGCTGCTGGCCGCGCTGTCGCACGATCTGCGTACGCCGCTCACGAGCCTCGTCGGCCTGTCCGAATCGCTGACGCTGTCGCGCCCGGCGCTGGCCGCCGCGCAGATGGAACTGGCGAACGCGTTGCGCGACGAGGCCCGGCGCATGAGCACCCTCGTCGCGAACCTGCTCGACATGGCGCGCATCCAGAGCGGCGGCGTGAAGCTCAACCTGGAGTGGCAACTGGTCGAGGAGACGATCGGCAGCGCGCTGCGGGCCTGCCGCTGGCAGCTGGGCGGACGATCCGTCGACACGCACATCCCGCGCGGCCTGCCGCTCGTGCGTTTCGACGCGGCGCTGCTCGAGCGCGTGCTGTGCAACCTGCTGGAAAACGCCGGCAAGTACACGCCGCCGGACGCGCACGTGACGATCGCGGCGCGCGCGGAAGAGGGCATGCTGGTCGTCGCCGTGTGCGACGACGGCCCGGGCCTGCCGGCGGGCCGCGCGGACGCGCTGTTCGAGAAATTCGTGCGCGGCCGGCAGGAGTCATCCATTTCCGGCGTCGGCCTCGGCCTGGCGATCTGCCGCGCCATCGTCGAGGCCCACGGCGGCCGCATGCGTGCGTTCAACCTGCCGGCCAGCGGCGCCTGCTTCGAACTGCGCCTGCCGCTGGGCGAGCCGCCTCCGCTGCCGGACCCCGAACACCATCACCATTTCACCGACCAGCATGAGCATTGAGTCCGCCGCACCCGTCGCTCTCATCGTCGAGGACGAACCGCAGATCCGCCGGTTCGTCCGCATGGCCCTCGAAGGCGAGGGCTGGCAGGTGCACCAGTCCGAGACGCTGAAGCGCGGCCGCATCGACGCCGGCAGCCGCACGCCCGATCTCATCATCCTCGACCTGGGCCTGCCCGACGGCGACGGCATGCAACTGATCCGCGACGTGCGCACCTGGAGCCCCGTGCCGATCATCGTGCTGTCCGCGCGCATCGACGAGGCGGACAAGATCGCGGCGCTGGATGCCGGCGCGGACGACTACCTGACGAAGCCCTTCGGCATCGGCGAACTGCTCGCACGCGTGCGCGCCGCGCTGCGCCGCCAGCACAAGGCGGGCGGCGACGCGTCCGCACGCATCGTATTCGGCCGGGTCGAGGTGGACCTGAACAAGCGCACCGTCCAGCGCGACGGCCAGCCCGTGCACCTGACGCCGACCGAGTACAAGCTGCTGTCCGTGCTGATCGCGAACCTGGGCCGCGTGGTCACGGCGCCGCAACTCCTGCGCGAGGTGTGGGGGCCGTCGAACGCGGACAATGGCCATTACGTGCGCATCTATATGGGACACCTGCGCCAGAAGCTGGAAGACGATCCGGCACAGCCGCGGCACCTGTTGACCGAAACCGCCGTCGGCTACAGATTGCAATCTTGACACTGAAATTGTGTAAAAGAAAACATGCACTAGTGAAATTTGTTCATTATTATGGTTATAATGGAAATCTGCATCACCCGTTAATAACCAAACATTGAAATTCAACTAGGACACATGAAAAAGACACTTGCAGCCCTGGCGGCAACCGCCGCATTCCTCCCGTTCGCATCCGCGCAAGCGAGCACGCTCAGCTATTCCGACAGTATCGCCCTGGCCACGACCAACTGGTCGAATACCTTGTCGTTTTCGAAATTCGACACCAGCCTCGGTAACCTGACCTCGATCCGCTTCGACCTGTCCGGCGTCGTGCAGGGCAACGGCAATGCCGAAAGCCTGGATGCGACGGCCTCCACCGTGACTCTGTCGCTGGGCTCGCTGCTGGGCCTGACCCGTCCGGACAACAGCACGCTGGTCGTGACGAACCCGGTGTTCAGCCAGACCTTCAATTTCAGCGCGTTCGACGGCAGCATCAACTTCGACGGCACGTCGGGCGGCTCGACCGGTTCGGTATCGGCTTCGGGCGCGAACTTCTTCGTGAGCAGCAGCGCGAGCGATTTCGCCCTGTTCTCGGCGCTGGGCGGTGGCACGATCAACCTGGGCCTGAACGCCGTCGGCGCGTCGAGCGGCAACGGTTCGGGCAACCTGCTCACGCAATTCAGCACGGCCGCATCGGGCGTCGCGAAGGTCACCTACACGTACACCGCGAAGACGCCGTCGACGGACGTGCCGGAACCGGCCAGCCTGGCGCTGATCTGTGGCGGCCTGGGCCTGCTGGGCGCCGCGCGCCGCCGCAAGCACAAGGCGTAAATGCCGCTCAGGGCGCTGCCAGCCGCAGCGAAGGGACGTCCTTCAGCGCGAGCGGCATCGCCCTGGCCCAGCGGTTGACGGACAAGGCGAACGTCAATGCCCGCACCTGGTGATACCAGCCGGCGGGCACATACAGCATGTCCCCGGGCTCGACGATGCATTCGACCGGCGCCGCCCGGCGCGCGAGCGGATACGCATCGAAATCGGGCCGCTCCGGATCGAACGGGGACCCGAACAGCACCGGATTCGCTTCGCGCACGTACAGGAACTCGTCGTGGTGGGGCGGAACGAGGAAGATTCTTTTCGTGCCCCAGATCTGCGCGAAGATATTGTCGTCGTAGTCGCAATGCAGCGGCGTCACCGTGCCGGCGGGACCGAGCCAGAAGCGGGGCGGACCCATCTTGCCGAAGTAGCCGGGCCAGTGGCACATCGCATTCAACGCATTGATTTCCAGGTTGCCGACATACGGCGGCAAGCCGTCCTTCCAGTCCGCGACGAGATCCAGGTACTCGCCCATCGCCAGGTCCCGCATCGCGCGGTCCGGCGCGAACGCCGTGCCGATGTAGTCGCCCACGCGGGCGCGCACGGGCACGTCGCCGAACCTTGCGCGCAATGCCGCCGGCGTGAAGGCGCACAAAGGCCAGCGGCCCACGAGGCCCGTGATCATGAAGGGCAGGCCGCGTTCCGCCTGCGCGCGGAAGGCGGCGCGATCGAGCGTCCGGAAACGGGGGACGGCGGTCAGCGGCGGGAGTTTGCGTGATGCGTCACGGATGGCGTCGCGCATGGCGGCGATCGACGTCACGCCGCGCACGCGGGCATTCTTGTCTGGATCAGGAATCAACGGCTGGTTCTCTTCAGGTGGCGTACCATGGGAGTATACAGTCGTGCTCACTCCAGGAGGGGATATGCAAAACCAGATGGACGATGGCGGCAAGCTGCTCCTGCGCGCCGTGCTGGCCGTGTTGATCCTGTTTCACGGCGTGTCGAAGCTGATCGGGGGCGTCGGCTTCATCGGCGGCATGCTGGCCAAGGCGGGGCTGCCGGGCGCCCTGGCCTATCTCGTTTACATCGGCGAGGTGATCGCGCCGCTGCTGATCCTGTTCGGCGTGTTCACGCGCGCCGCGGCGCTCGTCGTGGCCGTGAACATGATCGTCGCGCTGCTGCTGGTCCACACGAGCCAGTTCTTCACCCTGAGCGACACGGGCGGCTGGGCGCTCGAACTGCAGGGCATGTATCTCGGCGTCGCCGTCGCCATCGCCCTGCTCGGGGCGGGGCGCTACAGCGTCGGCGGCGCGGCCGGCCGCTTCAATTGACGGCCACGCGCTCCTTCACAATGCCGCGGTAGACGAGGAACGTCGCGAACAGGCTGATCGCGGCGGCCCCCGCCATCCACCAGCCGGGTGCGGCCTTGTCGCCCGTGGCTTCGATCAGCCACGTCGAGAACAGCGGCGTCATGCCGCCGAACAGCGCGGTCGCGAGGCTGTAGGCGAGCGAGAACCCGGTCGTGCGTACCTGCATCGGGATGATTTCCGTGAGCGCGACGATGGTGGCGCCGTTGTAGCTGCCGTACAGGAACGACAGCCACAGCTCGATCATCACCATATTGCCGAAGCTGGGATGCGCGATCAGCCACGACAAGGCCGGATACGCCGTCACGGCGGCCAGCGCCGAGCAGACGGCCATCACGGGCCAGCGGCCGATGCGGTCCGACAGGGCGCCCATCACGGGCAGCCAGATGAAGTTCGACACGCCGACGCACAGCGTCACGAGCAGGCTCTCCTCGGTGGAGAGTTTCAGCACGCTCTTGCCGAACGTGGGCGTGTACACGGTGATCAGGTAGAACGCGACGGTCGTCATCACGACCAGCATGGCGCCGGCCGTCACGATGGGCCAGTTCAGGGTCAGCGTGCGCATCACCTGGGGGAAGGTCGGGTGCGACTTCTGCGCGAGATACGCCTGCGTCTCCTGCAGCGAGCGGCGGATGTAGAAGACGACGGGGATGATCGAGCAGCCGATGAAGAACGGGATGCGCCAGCCCCAGTCGGCGATGACCTCCTTCGGCATCAGGTGGTTCAGGCCATAGCCCAGCGCCGCGGAGAACACGACGGCCACCTGCTGGCTGGCCGACTGCCAGCTCACGTAGTATCCCTTGTTGCCCGGCGTCGCCATCTCGGACAGGTAGACGGACACGCCGCCCAGTTCCACGCCCGCCGAAAAGCCCTGCAGCAGGCGGCCGGCCAGCACGAGCAGCGGCGCCATGAGGCCGATGGTCGCGTAGCCGGGCACGAACGCGATCAGCGCCGTGCCCGATGCCATGATGCCGAGCGTGAGCACGAGACCCTTGCGGCGGCCGATGCGGTCGACGTAGCTGCCCAGGAAGATGGCGCCCAGCGGCCGCATGAAGAAGCCCGCGCCGAACGTGGCGAACGTCATCATCAGCGCGGCGTACTCGCTGGTCGCCGGGAAGAACGCGCCCGCGATCTGGTTCGCGTAGAAGCCGAACAGGAAGAAATCGTACATCTCGATGAAATTCCCGCTCGTGACGCGGATGACGGCGCCGAGCTTCGATGGTCCGCGCGCGGGTGCTGCTGTCGCGGCGCGCGCCGCGACGGTGGTTTGACTGGTCATGATGTGTCTCCGGAGTGGGTTCAGTGCCGGGCCGCGACTGGTTCGAGTCCGGTGGCCTCGATGGCGGGCGCGTTCGCGGGGGCCGCGAGGAAGCGGAGCAGGGCGCGGCCCGCGTCCGCGTGGGGAGCGCCGCGCACGATGGCGCCGGCGAACTGCGTCTTCAACTGGACCTCGGCCGGCAGCACGCCGACGATGTCGATACCCTGCACGGGTTTCAGCTCGCTCCTTTGCTGGCAGCCGAAATCGGCTTCGCCGTGCGCGATGATCTCGCCCACCGGCGTGGCCGGGATCTGCGCGGCCTTGCCCTGCATCTGCTGCTGGATGCCCAGTTTATCCAGCAGTTCGCGCTTGATGTATTCGCCGCTCGCGCTGTCCGAGTACGCCACCTTCGACGCATGCAGGAAGGCCTGGCGCAGGCCGTCGACGGTGCCGATGTCGGGCTTCGGCACGCCATGGCGCACGGCGCACGCGATCGGGGAATCGGCGAGGATGACTTTGCTGCCCGGTTCCAGCTTCCCTTCGGTCATCAGCTTGTCCAGTGCGTCGCCGACCATGATGACGACATCGATATGTTCGCCGCGCGCAAGGCGCGCGGGAATCGCGTGCTTCGTCGCGCCCATCGACGGGCCCCACTCGGACACGAGCTTGTCGCCGCTCACGCGCTCGTACGGCCCGGACAAGTCCTTGTAGGCCTGGGCGAAACCGCCCGAGCTGACGACGTGCACGTCGGTGGCGTGGGCGATGCCGGCGGTGGCGAAGGCGAGGGCGGCCAGGGTGGTCTTGATGTACATAAGGGTCTCCTTGTCAGAATTTCTGCATGAGGCCGAGCGTGACGCCCGTGCCGTGGCGGTCCTTCGACGCGGCATCGCCGCGCCAGGCCGTGTAGTCGGCTTCCACATACGCCGTGGTGCGCGGCGCGAGCGTCTTTTCGACGAACAGGAAGCCGCGGTCGAAGCCGTCGTCGACGTAGCCGGTGGCCTCGCGCCGCACGCTGTACCAGGCGGTCGTCACGAGCAGGTCGCGCCCCAGCGGGCGGCTTACGCCCGCGGACAGCACGCGCTGATGCACGGTCCTGGCCGGTCCGGTGTCCGCGTCGTTGCGCGCCGCGTTGGCCTTCACCTGCCAGGCGCCGAGCCGCACGGCAGCGCCGAGGCTCCACGCATCGAGCGGCAGGCCGTCGCGGCTGCGGAACTGCATCGTCGCGCCGGAGACGACCCAGTCCGGGTGCTGGTACGCGAGAGCGACGCCATGGCTGCTCGAGGCGCCCGCATCGCCGGCCACTTCGCCCGCCGAATACGCGGCGCGCGCCTGCCACGGCCCCACGGTCGCCGTGTACTTGACCGTGTTGTCCAGGCGGTAGAAGTTGTCCGCGTAGCCGCTCGGACCATACTGGCGCCCGAACGCATGCGTGCCGAACGCCGTGTTCGAGAGGCCCGCCACGTTGATGTTCGGGTTGAACGACGCGTCGCGCTTGCCGAGCGGGTCGACGGGGACCAGCGCGTCGGAGATCAGGTTGGCCTGGCGTCCGAGGGCGAGCTGGCCGTAGGGGGAATCGAGGCCGGCCCAGGCCTGGCGGTCGAACAGGCGGTCGCTCTTGGCCTGCGTGCCGGTGTCGGCGCTGATGCCGCCTTCGAGCCGGAACACGGCCTTCCAGCCGCCGCCGAGATCTTCCTGGCCGCGCAGGCCCCAGCGGCTGGTCTGGTTCACGCCGCTTGCGACGGATGTCGTGCTGCCGGCCAGGCCGTCGACGGCGCGCAGGCCGACGTCGACGATGCCGTAGAGATTGACGCTGGTCTGGGCGAGGCTGGTGCCGCTGGCAAGCAGCAATACGGTGAGGGCGCAGGATTGGCGCACGGTGTCTCCTTGTGATGCCTTCTTGGCGAGGCTGATGGGTAAGTGGCTAGATCATCCGATAAAACGAATGATTTGATAATTGCAAATTTCCAGCGTATTCTTGCGTCATGCGCATCAATTACGATCTTCATGACTTGCAGGCGTTCGTGGCCGTGGCGCAACGGGCCAGCTTCCGGCAGGCCGCGGCCGACCTGTTCCTGTCCCAGTCGGCGTTGAGCCGGCGCATCGACAAGCTCGAGGACAGCTTGGGCGTCAAGCTGTTCGAGCGGACCACGCGCCGCGTGCAGCTGACGAACGTCGGCCAGACCTTCCTCGTCAACGTGCGCACGGCGCTGGACGGTCTGGAAGACGCGGTGCTCGGCGTGGCCGATCTCGCGGCCCATCGCACCGGCTCCGTCACGCTCGCGTGCGTGCCGTCCGCCGTGTGGCACTTCCTGCCGGACGTCCTGGCGCGCTTCAGCGAGCGCTTCCCGCGCATCCGCGTGCGCGTGCACGACGAGAGCGCGCAGGACGTGCTGAACCTCGTACTGGCGGGCGTAGCGGATTTCGGCATCAACTTCACCGGCGCGGAAAACCCGGAGATCGAGTTCGAGCCGATCTACGTGGAGAGCTATGTGCTGGCGATGCGCAGCAGCCATCCGCTCGCGGGCCGCAAGGAGCTCAGTTGGAAGGAGACCATGAACGAGCGCTACATCTCGGTCGCGACGTCGAGCGGCAACCGTACCGTCATCGACGCGGCGCTGGCCGGCGTCGAAAAGCACCCGGTGATCCTGTGCGAGGTGAACCACGTGTCCGGTGTGCTGGCCCTCGTCGAGGCGGGGATGGGCGTGGCCGCCGTGCCCGGCCTGTCCGTGCTGCCGGGCCGTCAGGACACGATCGTCGGCGTGCCGCTCGTGAACCCGGCCATCCACCGGACCCTGGGCCTGATCGCCAAGCGCAACCACACGATGGCCCCGGCCGCGCGCACGCTGTTCGACATGCTGCGGGAAGCCTTGGTGAAACCTCAGTGAAGCCGTGAGCGGCGCTGGCTCCACAGCAGCCCGGCCAGCACGAGCGCACCGCCGGCCGCGTGGTAGCCGCGCAGCCGTTCGCCCAGCAATCCCCACGCGCCCAGCGCGACCAGCAGCGGCAGCAGGTTCATGAAGACGGCGGCGCGCGCGGGGCCGATCCGCTTGATGCCGTTCATCCAGCAGAACGGCGCCCCGATCGACGCGGCGGTGCCGGCGTACAGGACCAGCGGCAGGTTGGCGGCCGTGACCGGCGAGGCGGGCGCGCACCACCAGAACGGCGCGAGGCAGAGTACGCCGAAGCCGATCTGCACGTACAGCTGTTCCCAGGTCGACAGCGGCAGCGCCCAGCGCTTGAGCAGGACGCCATACACGGCGTTCGACGCGACGGCGACGACCATCAACGCATCGCCGGGATGCAGTCCGCCGTGGAGCAGCCGCGCCGGCGCGCCCTGCGCCGCGAGGACGACCACGCCGGCCAGCGACAGCAGGGCGCCGCCGATCGTCGCCCGCGTCGGACGCGCGCCGCCGGCCGCCGCGGCCAGCAGCGCGGACATCAGCGGCATCGTGGCGACGATCACGCCCATGTTGATCGCCGTCGTCGTCCGCGCCGCCTGGTAGGCCAGTCCCTGGTAGGTCGCCATGCCGAGGGCGCCCAGCAGCGCGAGTTTGGGCCAGTGCCGCGCCACGACGGCGCGCTTGTGCCACACGGCGCGCGCGACGAACGGCGTGAGGATCGCGCCGGCGAGCACCCAACGGTAAAAGGCGATGGCGGCCGGTGCGATGGCGGTGGCCGCCGATTTGGTGACCAGCGTGTTGCCGGTCCAGATGCACACGGCCAGCAGGGGAAAGAGTGTATTCATGCCGCCATCATCATCCGGCCGCGGGCCGTGCGTAAAGTGATATCCTTGCAGGCAACCCGTGCACCGTATGCAGCATTCGCGATGACCCTCCAGACGCTCGACCTCAATCTCCTCGTCGACCTCGACGCCCTGCTGCAGGCGGGCAGCGTGGCGGGCGCGGCACAACGCCTGCACGTGAGCGCGCCGGCGATGAGCCGCCGCCTCGCGCGGCTGCGCGATGCATTCGGCGACCCGCTGTTCGTGCCGGCCGGGCGCGGCCTCGTGCCGACGTCGCGCGCGCTTGCGCTGCGCGAGGCGGTCACCCACGCCATCGACCAGGTGCGCGGCGTGCTGCAGCCGCCGCGCGTGGATTTTGCGACCCTGGAACGGACGTTCACGATCCGCGCCAACGACGGTTTCGCCGGCGCGTGGGCGGCAAGGCTGGCGGCCGCGATGCGCGCCGAGGCGCCGGGCACCGCACTGCAGTTCCTGCCGCGCGCGAGCCGGGATCCGGACGCGCTGCGCAGCGGCGAGGTCGACCTCGACATCCTCGTCGTGAAGGGGCCGGAGCCGGGCATCCTCACCGAGCGGCTGTTCACGGCGTCGTTCGTCGGCGTCGTGCGGCGCGGCCACCCCTTGTGCGCCGGGCGCCGCCGCGCCAGAATCACGGCGGAGGCATTCGTCGCGTGGCAGCACATCGCCACGTCGCCCGGGCGGCGCTCGTGCGCGGCGGTCGACGTGGCCCTGGCCGAGCGGGGCCTGCGCCGCACCGTCGCCCTCGTCGCGCCGGGATTCCAGGCCGCGCTGGCGATGGCCCTGGCGTCCGACTTCGTCGCCGTGATGCCGGCGCCGTTCGTGCAGTGGGCGATGACGACGATGCCGCTGCAGACGTTTGCGCTGCCGTTCGCGCTGCCGGCCGTGGACGTGGAACAGTGCTGGCACCAGCGCCAGCATGCCGACCCCGTCCACGCGTGGCTGCGGCGCCACGTCCAGGCCGTGTGCGCGCAGGCGGCAGGCTAGGGCGTTGTTTTGTTTGACACTGATTTTTTTGGGATGTTATAGTCGGACCATGCCCATGGGAACGTTTCCATGGCATGCCGAGTACGTATAAAAAAGGCGCCGGCCCCGCCAGGACGCCATCACGGAGACAGCATGTACGGAACCCGCAGGGCGTTGCTGTGCGCCTCACTGTGCGCATGGCTGTGCGCGACCGCAAGCGCGGCGCATGGCGGTCCACGGGCCGAGGTGATCCACTGGTGGACGTCCGGCGGCGAATCGGCCGCCGTGAAGCAGGTCGAGCAGGCCTACCGCGACGCCGGCGGCACGTGGGTCGACACCGCCATCGCGGGCGGCGACCAGTCGCGCGCCGTCACCATCAACCGCATCATCGGCGGCAATCCGCCGACCGCCGCCCAGTTCAACACGTCGAAGCAGTTCCTCGACATCATCGAGGAAGACCTGCTGAATCCCGTCGACGATCTCGCCCGGCGCGACCGCTGGGACCAGGTGCTGCCCGCGCCCATCGTCGACGTGATCAAGGTGCGCGGCCACTGGTATGCCGTGCCGATGAACATCCACATGCAGACGTGGATCTGGTACTCGAAGGCGGCGTTCGCGAAGGCCGGCATCACGCGCGAGCCCGCGACGATGGACGAGCTGTTCGCGGCCCTCGACAAGCTGAAGGCGGCGGGCGTGATCCCGCTCGCGCACGGCGGCCAGGCGTGGCAGGACATCCTGCTGTTTTCGATGGTCCTGTCGAACATGGGCGGGCGCGAGCTATATTTGAAGGTGATCCGGGACCGCGACCAGGCCGCGATCCGTTCCGCCGAATTTCGCAAGGTCCTCGTCGCGTACAAGCGCCTGCAGGGCTACGTCGATCCGGCGTCGCCGGGCCGCAACTGGAACGACGCGACGGCGCTCGTCATCGGCGGCAAGGCCGGCATGCAGATCATGGGCGACTGGGCCAAGGGAGAATTCATCGCCGCCGGCCAGGCGCCGGGCCGCCAGTTCGGCTGCCTGCCGGGCCTGGGCGCGGACAGCCCCTACCTGATCCAGGGCGACGTGTTCGTGTTCCCCAAAACGGACGATGCGGGTGCGCTGCGCGCGCAGAAACTGCTCGCGAGCGTGGTCGAGAATCCGGGCGTGCAACTCGCGTTCAACAAGCTGAAAGGCTCGGTGCCCGTGCGGCTCGATGCGGACGACAGCCAGTTCGACGCGTGCGCGCGCAAGGGCATGGCGATCCTGCGCGACCCGAAGCGACCCGTCGGCGTCGCCGAGGTGTACCTGACCCCGGACCAGAACGGCGCGCTGCAGGACGTGCTGACCGCCTACTGGAACACCAGCATGCCCGTCGAACGGGCCCAGAACAGCATCGCGTCGGCGCTGCGCTACTGACATGGCGACCCTGAAGCTCTCCCGTGTGACGCCTTATGCCGCGCTGCTGCCGATGGCCCTCGTCGCCGCACTCGGCTATCTCGGCGCCGGCCTGTGGACCTTTTATATTTCGCTGACCGGCTCGCGCACGTTCCCATCCGGGCACTTCATCGGGCTCGCCCAATACCACCGGCTGTTCGACAACGAGCGCTGGATGCTTTCCCTGCACAACCTGGCCGCGTACGGCGTGCTGTTCGTGCTGGCCTGCCTCGTGATCGGTTTCCTGCTCGCGGTATTCATCGACCAGAACGTGAAGGGCGAGGGTGTGTTCCGCACGATCTTCCTGTACCCGTACGCGATGTCGTTCGTGGCGACAGGCCTCGTGTGGCAATGGCTGCTGACGCCGGGCGACGGCATCGACGGCAGCCTGCGCGCGCTCGGGTTCCACGACGTCCGCTTCGACTGGATCGTGTCGCAGGAACTCGCCATCTACACCGTCGTCATCGCCACCGTGTGGCAGATGTCCGGCCTCGTGATGGCGCTGATGCTGGCGGGCCTGCGCGGCGTCGACCCCGAAATCTGGAAGGCGGCGCGCCTGGACGGCATCCCCGCGTGGCGCGTGTACGCGCAGATCGTCCTGCCGATGCTGTGGCCGACGATCGCCACCGTCCTCCTGTTGCTGGCGACCGCGGTGGCGAAGCTGTACGATGCCGTCGTCGCGATGACGCAGGGCGGCCCCGGCATCGCCAGCGAGGTCCCGGCCAAGTTCATCATGGACCACCTGTTCCTGCGCTCGAACGTGGGCCTGGCGTCGGCCGGCGCGATCGTGCTGCTCGTGCCGGTGCTCGCGCTGCTCGCGCCCTATGCCTATGCCCGCAGCCGCAAGGAGGCCGCATGAAAATGGAATCGATCGTCCCGCCGTTGCCGGCCGTGCCGGCCGGCGCCGCGCCATCGAGGGCCGCCCGGCGCGCGCGCCGCCGCTGGACGCCGGCCCGCATCGGCCTGTACGTGTTCCTGCTGGGCGCCGCGCTGTTCTTCCTGCTGCCGCTGTACGTGATGATCGTGACGTCGCTGAAGTCGATGGACGAGATCCGCCAGGGCGGCATCTTCGCGCTGCCGCACGCGCCGACGCTGGCGCCGTGGCGCCTCGCGTGGAGCGGCGTGTGCACGGGCGCCGCGTGCGACGGCGTGCGTACCGGCTTCTGGAATTCCGTCGCCATCACCGTGCCGTCGACGATCCTGACCATCCTGCTGGGCGCCGTGAACGGGTACGCGCTGTCGTTCTGGCGGCCGCGCGGCGCGAACCTCCTGTTCGGCATCCTGATGGCGGGCGCGTTCGTGCCCGTGCAGGTGATGATCTACCCGCTCGTGCGCGTGATGGCGCTGGCCGGCATCTTCGGCAGCCTGCCCGCGATCGTGCTCGTGCACCTCGTGTTCGGCATGCCCGTCATGACCCTGTTGTTCCGGAATTACTACTGCAACGTGCCGCACGAGCTGTTCCAGGCCGCGCGCATCGACGGCGGCGGGTTCTGGCGCATCTTCCTGCAGGTGATGTTGCCGATGTCGCTGCCGGTCGTCGTCGTCGCGGCGATCATGCAGGTGACGGGCGTGTGGAACGACTACATCCTCGGCCTCGTGTTCGCGGGGCGCGACAACATGCCGATGATGGTCCAGCTGAACAACGTGATCAACACGACGACCGGGGTGCGGCAGTACAACGTGAACATGGCGGCGACGATCCTCACCGCGCTCGTGCCGCTCGCGCTGTACTTCGTCTCGGGCCGCTGGTTCGTGCGCGGCATCGCTGCCGGCGCCGTGAAAGGATAGGGAATGGCGAACGTCTCGCTGCGCAAACTGAACATCGTCCTGGGCGGCAAGCCCATCATCCGTGACCTCGACCTCTGCGTGGAACCGGGCGAATTCCTCGTGCTGCTCGGCCCCTCCGGCTGCGGCAAGTCGACCTTGTTGCACAGTATCGCGGGCCTCGTCGACAGCGATTCCGGCGCCATCGAGATCGGCGGCCGCGACATGACCGACGCCGATCCGAGCGAGCGCGGGATCGGCATGGTGTTCCAGTCGTATGCGCTGTACCCGACGATGACGGTCGAGGACAATATGTCGTTCGGCCTGCGCATCGCCGGCACGCCGAAGGCCGAGATCCGCCGCCGCGTGGACCGCGCCGCCGCCATGCTGCAGCTGGATGCGCTGCTGCGCCGCAAGCCCGCGCAGCTGTCGGGCGGCCAGCGGCAGCGCGTCGCGATCGGGCGCGCGCTCGTGCGCGAGGCGCAGGTGTTCCTGTTCGACGAGCCGCTGTCGAACCTGGACGCCAAGCTGCGCGCGGAACTGCGCCGCGAACTCAAGTTACTGCACCAGACGCTCGGCTCGACGATGATCTACGTGACGCACGACCAGGTGGAAGCGATGACGCTCGCGACCCGCATCGTCGTCATGCAGGGCGGAGAAATCCAGCAGATCGGCACGCCGCTGGACGTGTACGAGCGACCCGCGAACCGCTTCGTCGCGGGCTTCCTCGGCGCGCCGGCGATGGCGTTCGTCGAAGGGACGCTGGACGCGCAGGGACGTTTCGAGGCGGATGGCATGCGCTACCTGCAGGAAGACGCGTCGCGTCCCGCCGGCCGGTCCGCGGTGCTGGGGATCCGCCCCGAGCACGTGGCGATCCAGCCCGACGGCGACTTCGTCGGCGAAGTGACGCTGGTGGAACCGATGGGCAACCACCAGGTCGTGTGGCTGCGCCGCGGGAAGGCGACGCTGGCGTCGCTCGTGCACGATGCCCGCAGCTACGCGCTGGGCGAGCGCGTGGCCTTTTCGATCGACACGGCGCGGGTGTCGCTGTTCGACCCGGTCACCGGAAATCGCCTCTAGACACGGCAACGACGAGAAGCCGCCTTGGAAGGCGGCAAATGCAGTATCCTTCGGACGAATCGACAGCATTGAGGAACAGTTTGTGGCAACTATCAAGGACGTAGCGAAGCTGGCCGGCGTGGGACTGGGCACCGCGTCGCGCGTGGTGAGCGGGAAGGGCTCCGTGTCGCCGGCGACGCTGGCGCGCGTGAAGAAGGCAATCGACGAGCTGGGCTTCCGGCCGTCGCACGCGGCGCGCGCGCTGCTGTCCGGCACGAGCCGCATGGTCGGCGTGTACATCCCCGTGCTGAGCGGGACGTTCTACACGCCGATCCTGCAGATCATCGACACGGAACTGCGCGCGGCCGGCGTGCACATGGTGCTCGCGTTCGGCGTAGGCCTCGGCGACGAGCGCCGCCAGGCCATCGAGGGCGTCGAATTCCTCGTCGAACGCGGCTGCGACGGCCTCGTGGTGATGACGAGCGCGCTGCTGGAAGAAGACGTGGCCGCGCTGGGCGCCAAGTCCGGCCAGCTCGTCGCGCTGAACCACAGTTTCGATTCCATGTCCAACCAGTGCTTCACCGTCGACCACACGCTGGGCGGGCGTCTCGCGGCGCGCGCGCTGCTGGACCACAAGCACCGCAAGATCGCCGTCGTCGAAGGCCCGCGCCAGCTGGAAGACAACCGCGCCCGTATCGACGGCTTCATGAGCGAGCTGCGCGACAACGGCATCGACCCCGCGAAGATCTGGCGCCTGGAGAGCGACTTTTCGCCGGCCGGCGGCTGGGCCGCGGCCAAGCAGCTGCTCGACTCGGGCTACCCGTGCACGGCGCTGTTCTGCGCGAACGACGAGATGGCCGTGGGCGCGCTGTCGTACTTCCAGGAGGCGGGCATCCGCGTGCCGCACGACCTGTCCGTGCTGGGCTACGACGACACGCCGAGTGCCGCCTTCTCCGCGCCGCGCCTCACGTCCGTGCACATGCCGTGGCGCGAGATGACGCAGAACGGCATCAACGCCTTGCTGAACCTGTGCTACGACATGCGCCGTCCCGTCACGCGCGAATTCCCCGTCAGCGTGACGTTGCGCGCCTCGCTGGCCAAGGCCCCGAGCGCGAAGCGAAAGGCCGCCTGACCCGACTTCCCGATCCGGCGCGCCGCCGCGTGCGCGCCTTTTTTTGCGGCGCCTCTGGAAAGCTTTCCAATCACAACGACACACATCACGATGACCACCTACGATATCTTCCCGGGCGCCGACGGCCCGGAACCGCAGGCGCCGCAGCGCGCCGACTTCGGCTCCGATTTCCTGTGGGGCTGCGCGACGTCGTCGTACCAGATCGAGGGCGCCGGCACCGTGGACGGCCGGGTCGAATCGATCTGGGACCGGTTCGCGGCGACGCCCGGCAGGATCCGCGACGGTTCCTCCGGCGCGGTCGCCTGCGACCATTACCACCGCTGGCCGGCGGACCTCGACATCGGCCGCGACCTGGGCCTGAACGCCTACCGCTTCTCGATCGCATGGCCGCGCATCTGCGACGGGGTGAGCGAGACACCGAATGCGAAAGGCCTCGATTTCTACGACCGCCTCGTCGACGGCATGCTGGAGCGGGGCCTGCAGCCGTGGGCCACGCTGTACCACTGGGACCTGCCGCAATGGCTGCAGGACCGCGGCGGCTGGGCGTCGCGCGACACGGTCGACGCGTTCGTGGACATGGCCGACGCGGTGACGCGCCGCCTCGGCGACCGCGTGGGCCACTGGATCACGCACAACGAGCCGTGGTGCACGGCCATCATCGGCAATTACGAGGGCTGGCATGCGCCGGGCCTGACGGACCTCGGCACGGCGCTGCAGGTCGCGCACCACGTGCTGCTGTCGCACGGCAGGGCGGTGCCCGTGATCCGCGCGAACGTGCCCGGCGCGCAGGCCGGCATCTCGCTCAGCCTGCACCCGCTGCGGCCCGCGAGCGCCGCGCCGCAGGACGTCGCCGCGATGGATCGCCACGACGGCCTGCGCTACCGCTGGTTCCTCGACCCGCTGTACGGCCGCGGCTATCCGGAAGCGACGCTCGCGCAAGTGGGCAAGGCGGCGCCCGTCGTGCTGCCGGGCGACCTGGCCGACATCGCCGTGCCGACCGACTTCCTCGGCGTGAATTACTACTTCCCGGAGACGGTGGCGAACGATCCGGACCACGGTCCGCTCGGCGCCCGCATCCTGCCGGCGCAAGGGGAGATCACGGCAATGGGCTGGCCCGTGGCGCCGCAGGGGCTGTCCGAACTGCTGGCCCGGGTCGACCGCGACTACCGTCCCGGCCCGTTGTACGTGACCGAAAACGGCTCGTGCTACGACGACGTGGTGACGGGCGACGGTGCCGTGCGCGACGTCGAACGCAGACGCTACCTGATGCGCCACCTGGCCGCGCTGCGCCAGGCCGTGGCCGATGGCGTCCCAGTGAAAGGCTATTTCGCGTGGAGCCTGCTGGACAATTTCGAGTGGGCGGAAGGCTATCTGCGCCGCTTCGGCCTTGTGCACGTGGATTACGCCACGCAGGAGCGCCGGCTGAAGGACAGCGCGAAGTGGTATCGCACGTTCCTGCGGGGGCTGTGAACGAGAGCGGGTGATTGACAGCGCGCGCGTTTGCAGTCAATATCTGCGGGGTCGATTGGAATCGTTTCCAATCCACCGCCCACGATAACGAACCGCCCCTGGAGACCCGCATGACCACCCATCGCCCCAGCCACATCCGGCTCGCCGTCGCGTCCGCGCTGGCCGCCGCCGCGTTCTGCGCGACGGCCGCGCCGCAGATCACGGCCTGGCCGCACCTGAAGAGCGCGATCGCGCCCGACGCCGCCCTCGAGGCGCGCGTGCGCGAGATCGTCGGCCGCATGACGCTCGCGCAGAAGATCGGCCAGATGACGCAGGCCGAACTCAAGGCCGTGACGCCGGACGACATGCGCACGTACTACCTCGGCTCCGTGCTGAACGGCGGCGGCAGCTGGCCGCACAACGACAAGCACGCAAGCGCCGGCGACTGGTTGAAGCTGGCCGACGCGTTCTACGACGCCTCGATGGCGACGGACATGGCGGTCAAGGTCCCGATGATCTGGGGCACGGACGCCGTCCACGGCCACAACAACGTCTACGGCGCCACCATGTTCCCCCACAATATCGGCCTCGGCGCGGCGCGCGACCCGGAATTGGTGCAGGCCATCGGCGCCGCGACGGGCAAGGCCGTGCGCGCGACGGGCATCGCATGGGTGTTCGGCCCGACCGTCGCCGTCGTGCGCGACGACCGCTGGGGGCGCACTTACGAAAGCTTTTCGGAGGACCCGCAACTGGTGCGACGCCTGTCCGGTCCATACGTGACGGGCCTGCAGGGCGCGCTGAAGGACGACGCGAACGTCATCGCCAGCATCAAGCACTACATGGCCGACGGCGGCACGGAGTTCGGCATCAATATGGGGGTCGCGAAGGTCAGCGAGCGCGACATGATGAATATCCACGCGCAGGGATACTACGCCGGCATCGAGGCGGGCGCGCAGACGGTCATGGCCTCGTTCAATTCATGGAACGACGTGGCGGCCGGCAAGGACTACGGCAAGGTGCACGGCAGCCGCTATATGCTCACCGATATCCTGAAGGACAAGATGGGCTTCGACGGGTTCGTCGTCACGGACTGGAACGGACACGGCGAAGTGCCGGGCTGTCGCAACGACGGCTGCGCCCAGGCCATCAACGCGGGCATCGACATGGTGATGGTGCCGAACGACTGGAAGGCCTTCATTTCCAATACGATCAGGGACGTCGAGGCGGGCCGTATTCCGATGGCGCGCATCGACGACGCCGTCAGCCGCATCGTGCGCGTGAAGCTGCGCGCCGGCGTGTTCGACAAGCGCCCGTCGCAATCCGCATGGGCCGGCAAGGACGACGCGCTGCTTGCGAAGGACCTGGGCCGCCGCGCGGTGCGCGAATCGCTCGTGCTGCTGAAGAACGAAGGACCGGCGCTGCCGCTGGCCACGAACAAGCGCATCCTCGTCGTCGGCAAGGCCGCCGACAGCATGGCCAACCAGACCGGCGGCTGGGCGCTGACGTGGCAGGGCACGGCGAACACGAACGCCGATTTCCCGAAGGCCGAGACGATCCTCGCGGGGTTGAAGGCGGCCGGCGCGGACGTCACGTACAGCGCGGACGCCGCCGCCGTGGATCCGGCCAGGTTCGATGCCGTCATCGCCGTGATCGGCGAGGCGCCCTATGCGGAAGGCGACGGCGATATCGTGCCGTCCGGGACGCTGCGCCATTCGAGCCGCTATCCGGAAGACCTGGCGGTGCTGCAGAAAGTGCACGGCAAGGGCAAGCCCGTGGTGACCGTGTTCCTGTCCGGCCGCCCGCTGTGGGTGAACGATTTGCTGAACCTGTCGGACACGTTCATCGCGGCATGGCTGCCGGGCACGGAAGGCAAGGGCGTGTCGGACCTGCTCGTCACCGGCAAAGGCGCGAAACCTTATGAGTTCAAGGGCAAGCTGTCGTTCTCCTGGCCGAAATCCGTGTGCCAGACGCCGCTGAACGTGGGCGACGCCGGCTATGCGCCGCTGTTCGCGTACGGCTACGGCCTTAAGCGCGGCCAGCGTTCGCATATCGGCACGCTGGATGCGACGTATCCGGCCGGCGGCTGCAGCGCGTCCGATACGTATCCGGTGTACGGCCAGGCGGATCGCGCGAGCTTCCCGCTGCGGATCGTCAGCGGCACGGCCGTGCAGCCGTTGGGCGCCGACCTCAATGCGGGTACGAGCCTGCCGGGCATCTCGGTGGCCATTGCCCAGATCAAGACGCAGCAGGATGCGAAGCTCGTCACGTGGACGGCGCCGGCGGCGTTCGAGGCGCACGGCGGCAAGCCGCTCGCGCTGCCGGCCGCGCTGGCGGACAAGGGCGTGCTGCGCTTCGACACGATCGTGCAGCAGGCGCCCGCCGGCAAGGTGACGATCGCGATGGCCTGCGGCGCCGCCGCCTGCGGCACGCCGCTGGATGCGACCAGGCTGTTCACGGGCCTGGCCGGCAAGGGTCGGCAGGAGGTCGCGATCCCGCTGGCGTGCTTCCGCGCGCGCGGCGCGGACCTGGCAAGAATCGACACGCCGTTCCGCGTGACGAGCGACGGCGTTTTCACGGCCGCCTTCGGCAACGTCGACGTGAGCGTGGGCGCCGCCACCGTCCGATGCGAGGACCTGCGATAAGCGGCTTGCGCCTGCCGGCCGACAGCGGCGGCACCGATGCCCGCTGCGAGGGCAAGGGCCGGCTGCGGGCTTGCCTGGCGCGCATCCCGGCGTGGCTCGTCATCGGACCGTGTCCCGCACTGAACACCAAAACCATAACAAAGGAGAATCCATGGCAGCTTCCCCCAACCCGACCGTGTCCGTGACCGCGGCATCGACTGCGCGCGCGACCAACACCGGTCCGCTCGTCATCGTCACGATCCTGTTCTTCATGTGGGGTCTGCTCACGTCGCTGAACGACGTGCTGATCCCGCACCTGAAGGCGATCTACACGCTGAACTACCTGCAGGCGATGCTCGTGCAGTTCTGCTTCTTCGGCGCCTATTTCATCGTGTCGCTGCCGGCCGGCGCGCTGATCCGCCGCATCGGCTACCAGAAGGGCGCCGTCACGGGCCTCCTGATCGCGGCCGGGGGCTGCGCGCTGTTCTATCCGGCCGCGCAGGGCGGCTACGGCCTGTTCCTGTTCGCGTTCTTCGTGCTGGCTGCCGGGATCACGATCCTGCAGGTGGCCGCGAACCCGTACGTGACGGTGCTCGGCCCGGCCGCGACGGCATCGAGCCGGCTGACGCTCACGCAGGCATTCAACTCGCTGGGCACGACGGTGGGCCCGGCGCTGGGCGGCATGCTCATCCTCGCGGGGGCGAGCACCGTCGCGGCCGACCAGGCGGCTGCCGTGCAGGGACCGTATCTCGCGCTCGCCGCGGCGCTCGCGATCCTCGCCGCACTGTTCGCGCTGGCCCGGCTGCCGCGCGTCGACCATGCGGAGGCAGACGTTCCCGCGGCCGGTGCCGTCGGCTCCGCGCTGCATCATCGTCATCTCGTGCTGGGCGCCGCCGCCATCTTCCTGTACGTGGGCGGCGAAGTCAGCATCGGCAGCTTCCTCGTCAATTTCCTCGGCGAGCAGCAGGTGGCCGGGATGCCGGCGGCGCAGGCGGCGAGCTATGTCAGCGTGTACTGGGGCGGGGCGCTGATCGGGCGCTTCATCGGCTTTGCCGTCATGCGCGTCGTCAGCCCCGGCAAGGCGCTCGCGTTCAACGCGCTGCTGGCCATCGCGCTCGTGCTGGCCGCGATCTTCGGCCGGGGCCAGGCCGCGATGTGGGCGATCCTCGCCGTCGGCTTGTGCAATTCGATCATGTTCCCGACGATCTTCAGCATGGCGCTGCACGGCCTCGGACGCCACACGGGCCAGGGTTCCGGCATCCTGTGCATGGCGATCGTGGGCGGCGCCATCGTGCCGTTCCTGCAAGGCTGGCTGGCCGACCGCATCGGCGTGCAGCCGTCGTTCTTCGTGCCGGCGGCCTGCTATGGCTTCATCCTCTACTTCGGCGTGAAGTATGCGAACCTGCATCGCCAGGGAGCGACCAGCGCCTGAGACTGGCCATGGCGGCACCTTTGCAGTAGAATGCCGGCATCCCATTGGGGAGTAGCCTGCTTCCGCCCGCGCGGAAGTTCCCGTATCAACATACTCGACAGCCCCGGCTGACGTGGTACGGGCAGCCGTTTCGGTTGGCAAGACCTTTGGTATGCCTGCGCGTTCATCGGGCCGCGCCGGCATGCCTTCGCGTTTGCCCGACTGGAACCACGATGAATCTCCTCGCCACCGCAGCACTCGCCCTCGCCATGTCCACCGACGCATTCGCCGTCGCCGTCGGCAAGGGCGCCGCGCTGCAACGTCCCCATTTCCGCGAAGCCCTGCGCACGGGCGCCATCTTCGGCGTGATCGAAGGTCTCACACCCGTCATCGGCTGGGCGCTGGGCCACTGGGCGGCGCCGTATGTGCAGGCGTGGGACCACTGGATCGCGTTCACCTTGCTGGGCGTGCTCGGCCTGCGCATGATGCGCGAAGGCTTGGGCGGCGCGGACGACGACGAGGACGACAAACCCACGAGCCACTCCTTCTGGCTGCTCACCGTGACCGGTTTCGCGACGAGCATCGACGCGATGGCAGTCGGCGTGGGCCTCGCATTCATCGACGCGAACATCATCACGACGGCCGGCGCGATCGGCCTGTCGACGTTCATCATGGTGACGCTCGGCGTGATGGTGGGCCGCGGCCTCGGCAAGCTGGTGGGCAAGCGCGCCGAGGTCGTGGGCGGGCTCGTACTGATCGCGATCGGGTCGCTGATCCTGTACGAGCACCTCGGCCAGGGCTGATCAGCCGTTCATGGCCGGCGCGGCGACCGCCGGCTTGCGGTCCATCCAGCGCCGCGTGAGCCAGGCGCGCACCGGCTCGTCGTAGTACTTCAGCAGCAGCCACGCCAGCGCGACGCAGGCGGCGAAGGTGGCCGCGGCGACGGGCAGGCCGTCGCGCAACGACACGTGGTGCTCGTTCGTCCACGCGGTGTACGTGTACACGAACGGGTAGTGGATGATGTAGAGCGGATATGACAGGCCGCCCAGCGCGGCGCACACGCGGGCCGTGCGCGCGCTGGCCTGGGCACTGGCGCCGAGCCAGACGACGATTGGAAACGCGGCGACGATGCAGGCGGCTTCGTACAGGCCGTTCATCCACAAGGTCCCGGGGCCGCCGATGCGCGGCAAGGCCATCGTGGCGAACAGGATCGCGGCGCTGACCGGAAACGCGTGCGCGATGCGGCCCGGGCGCACGACGCGCGACAGCAGCAGTCCCGCGACGAACGGGTAGGCCAGGCGCGTGAACCCGAGCTGGAACTGGACGGGGTCCAGCGACCAGCCGCCGATCACGTCGCCGTTCGGCCCCGTCAGCAGGTAATGGACGAGCGCCGCGCCGGCCAGCAGCGCGAGCGCGCCGAGGATCCGGTTCGGCAGCCGCCGCAGCACCAGCGCGTACAGCACGTTCGCCACGTATTCGAAGAACAGCGACCACGCCGGGCCGTTCAGGGGATGCATTTCGGCCCAGCCGCGCAGGTCCATGGACGGCGGCACCGGCAGCAGGGTCATGCCGATGACCATGATCAGCAGTACGCGCCACAGCGGTGTGTCCGCGATCATCGGGAACAGCGGCCCGGCCTGGAAATAGAACATCAGCGCGCCGATGACCATCGCGACGACGATCATCGGATGCAGGCGGATCAGCCTGCGCTGGAAGAATTCGCCCAGCGACATGCGGCGCCAGCGGTCGTCGTAGGCGTAGCCGATCACGAAGCCGGACAGCAGGAAGAAGAAGTCGACGGCCAGGTAGCCGTGGTTGATCACCTGGGCGAAGCGGTTCACGGCATGCGCTTCGCACAGGTGGAACGCGACGACCGTCAGCGCCGCGACGCCGCGGAGGCCGTCGAGGACGGGGTAGTGCCGCCTGGTGTCGGCGAAGCCGCCGGCCGCCGTCGTCACGGTTTGCCCGCGGGGCAGTAGCGTTCCACGTATTGCTGGTGCGGCGGGAGTTGCGAGACGGTGCGGCGCACGCCGTTCCTGATGCCGTCCAGGAAGCCGCGCAGTTCGTCGTCGCCCATCAGGTCCGCGCTCGGATGCCAGCGTTCGGGCGTGAGGCCCTGGCCCACCATCACCTGCACCCACGAGTTTTCCGCGAACAGTTCGTTCCCTTCGCGGAACACGCGGGCGCCGCCGCGGAACAGGTCGATGCGGTGCTGCAGGCTGTCCGGCACGGGCATCGATGCCGCGTCGTGCCAGTACGGCGTGTCGCGCCGGTTCGTGACCTTGTAGTGCAGGATGATGAAGTCGCGGATCGTGCGGATGTCTTCCTCGGTCTGCACGTTGAATTCGTCGACGTCCGCCTGCTGGATGCCGTAAGTCGGGAACGTCTGCAGCAGGCGCACGATGCCGCGCTGGATCAGGTGGATGCTCGTCGATTCGATCGGCTCCAGGAAGCCGCTCGCGAGACCCAGGCCGATGCAGTTGCCGACCCAGACCTTCTTGCGCTGGCCCGGCGTGAAGCGGATCACGCGCGGCTCCGTGAGGACCTTCCCCTCGATGTTGCCGAGCAGCGTGGCGCGTGCCGTGGCTTCGTCCGTGTAGCGGCTGGAGAACACGACGCCGTTGCCCGTGCGGTGCTGCAGCGGGATGCGCCATTGCCAGCCCCAGTCGTGCGCCATCGAGCGCGTCAGCGGCACGGCCGGGCCGGTGGATTCCGTCTGCACGGCGATGGCGCAGTCGTTGAACAGCCATTGCGACCAGTCTTCGTACTCCACGCCCATCGTCTGGCCCAGCAGCAGCGAGCGGAAGCCCGTGCAGTCGATGAACAGGTCGGCCTCGACGCGCGTGCCGGCATCCAGCACGAGCGCGGTGATGTGGCCCGTGGCCGGATCGGTGTCGACCTTCGCGATCTTCGCTTCGATGCGCTCGGCGCCGAAGTGTTCGGAAAAGCGGCGCAGGTAGCGGGCGTAGCGCGTCGCGTCCAGGTGGTAGGCGTAGTTGATGCCCTGGTTCGGCAGGTGGCCGAAGCGCTTTTCCTGCGACGCGACCAGTTCCAGGCAGTAGTCGCCGTAGTCGCTGGCGAGGCCGCGGTCGCGGCCCTTCAGCCAGAAGTGCTGGAAGCCGGCCGTCCAGTGGTCCGTGCCCGTCATGCCGAACGAGTGGATGTAGTCCTCGCCGCGCGCGCGCCAGCTTTCGAAACTGATGCCCAGCTTGAACGTGGCCTGCGTGGCGGCCATGAATTCCTGTTCGCCGATGTCGAGCAGGCGGTGGAAATGCACGAGGCTCGGGATCGTCGCCTCGCCCACGCCTACGGCCCCGATGTCGTCCGACTCGACGACCTTGATGTCGACGACCTTGCCGAGGGTGCGCGCCAGCGCCGCCGCGGCCATCCAGCCGGCGGTGCCGCCGCCGGCAATGACGACGCGGCGGATCGGGCGGCCGCGCCCTTGTTGGTTGTTGTTCTCCATGTCTCTACTCCTGGCTTGTACGCTTTGTCGTCGTTAGACGCGTCGTAGTCTTTAGTCTTATCGGTTGATCCGGCGCAGCAGCTGGCCGCGCAGGACGCGCGCGCCGTCCTCGTCGAGCGGCGACAGCGCATAACGCGCATTCTCCGGAATGTGCGCGAGGTTCGCGGGGTCCGGCTCGAAGATGTAGTGGCGGAAGATGTCCTGCCACGCGCGCCGCTGCTCGGGCGGCAGGTCGCGCATCGTCAGGATCGCCAGCATCAGCGCGTTCGTCGGCGTGTCCATGTAGTCCGGGGACTGGCGCCACCAGTAGTTTACGAGCACGTTGAACGCGGACAGCGCTTCCACGTGGTGCCACCACATCGACGGGATGAACAGCGCATCGCCCGGTCCCATCTCGGCCACTTCGGCATGCTGCAGCGCCTCGGCGTAGCGCGGGAAGCGCTCCAAGTCCGGGTTGCGCACGTCGACGAGGCTGATCGCCTGGCCGGCCGGGTTGAAATCGAGCGGGCCGACGTACAGGTTCTTCAGCTGGTCGGGCGGGAACAGCGTGAACCGCCGTTCGCCGACCGCGACGACGGCGATGTTGTCGGGCAGGTCGTAGTGCGTGGCGACGACGGTGCGGTTGCCGATCCAGATGCTGGCCAGCGGGTTGCGGCCGCCCAGGTCCAGGTCGTTGTCGGCGCGCAGGCCGGGCAGGGCGCCGTCGATCGACGTCGAGCCCACGTAGATCGCGCCGGGATCCGGCCGCTTGCGGTGCTCGGCCAGTTCGTCCAGCACCTGGTCGAGCCGCCCGCGCACGTTGTGGAAGTTGAAGCCCGTGATCGTGTCGTTGTAGAAGAAGCGGCCGCCGATCTGCGGGGGGCCGAGCATCGCGTTGACGGTCGCGTCGCGATAAAACCGGCGCAGGTAGGCGTCGGCGCTTTCCGCGGACGCGCGTCCTCTTTGCACGAGGGGCCAGTCGGCCGCGAGGCCGCGTACGATGTAGGGCCGCGTCGCGCGCAGCATCTCGTCCGGCAGCTTGCCGTCGACTGCCGCTACTTCGCGGACATGCTTAACGGAGGACGTCATTGGCGCGATTCTTCCGTTGGATCAGGCCGCGGAACTGCGCCAGCGACGCCACCGCCATGTAGATGGCCTGCAGATAGCCGTTGTCGTGCAGGCGCGCGAGCTGCTCGCCCGTCAGCTTCGCGAGGCGGTCTTCGTTGATCGTGTAGAAGCCCGCCAGGCGGTTCTGTGAGCCGTCGTCCAGTTCCACGTCCAGCACGAACGATTCGATCAGTTCCAGCTCGACGAGCACGGCGACGAACGCGCGCGATGCGGCGAGGCCTTCGTGGATGGTGCGCAGCACGGAGTTGATGCGTTCCAGGTATTCGCTCGTGCCGCCATAGGTCAGGAACAGCGCCTCGCCCTCGATGCCGCCGTCGCGCACGCGCGGGCTGTCCAGGTCGACGTGGACGGACAGTTCCTCGCCGCTGCGGCCGATCATGAACGGCTGGCGTTCGATGGTCAGCGGGATCGTCGGCGCGTCCCAGCCGTTCGGGCCGAGGAACAGGTTTTCGCCCGGTTCGAAGCCGAGTAATGCGAGCGCGTCGTAGCCGCCGTTGCCGTCCTGCGCGAAGACGATCGGGTAGCAGGCCTGCAGGTCGCGGAATTCGGCGGGGAAGGTCAGCGCCGACATCACGGCGTCGCCGTACGCCGCGCCGCGGGTGGTGACCACGCGCAGGTTCTTGTGGTCGACGTTGTTCAGGGGTGCATGGTTGGCCATCGGTGGTAGTCTCTCTCGTTATTGGTGTTGTGGTGGTGTCTCCGCTAGCCCGGCGGCATGCCGAACTGGCGGATGTGGTGGAGCATCTCGCGGTTCGCGGGCAGCTGCGGCAGCATGCGGGCGGTGAGCCGCGCGGCCTCGCGGAAATACTGGTCGGCACGCTCGGGCAGGTCCGATGCGCGCGCCGTCAATTCGGGCCGGAAGCCCATCCCGTACAGGATGTATTGCCAGCTCGCGGACGGGAAGATCTCTTCGATGCGCGGGAAGTCGCGCCGCGACGGCGCGCGCGTGCGCCACAGCGCGAGCAGCTCGCGCAGGCGCGGCGACTGCGTGCGCGCTGCGCGGTGATCGAGCCAGTAATCGGTGTCGGTGCGCTTCGACAGCACGTAGTGCAGCTTCAGGAAGTCGATGATGCGCTCCCACCGGTACGTGAAGGCCTCGTTGAAGCGCGCGGCGATCGTGTCCATCTGCGCGCGCGTGGCGGGCAGGTCGTCCGCCAGCCAGCCCGCGGACAGTTCCACGAGCGCGAGCGCGGACGCTTCCAGCGGCTCGATGAACCCGGCGGACAGGCCGATCGCGACCACGTTCCGTTCCCAGAAGCGGGCGCGGTAGCCCGGGTCGAACGCGATCTTGCGCGGTGCGGGAATCTCGCCAGTGATACCGGTGGACGCAAGATAGGCGCGGATTGTCTGCTCCGCCGCGTCGTCGTCGACGTGGGCGCTGGAATACACATAGCCGACGCCGCGCCGCGCGGGCAGGCCGATGTCCCAGGTCCAGCCGTGCGACTGGGCGGTGGACGTCGTCTGCGATGCAATGGGCGTGTCGTCCGTTGGATAGGGCACCTGCACGGCGAGGGCGCGGTCGTTGAACAGCACGTCGCGCTGCGACACGAGCGGCACGCCGTAGTGGCGGCCCAGCAGCAGCGAGGCCATGCCCGTGCAGTCGATGAACAGGTCGCCCTCGACGGGGCCGGCCTCGCGCGTGCGCAAGGCCGCGATGTCGCCGTCGTCGGTCGAAAGAATGTCGACGACGTGGGCCAGCACGTGGCGTACGCGCAGCTTGTCCACGCAGTGCTTCTGCAGGAAGACGCCGAATTTGCCGGCATCCAGGTGATAACCGTAGTTGGCGACGCCGGCGTATTCCGGCGTCTGCGGCTGCTTCGGCGCGCGGCCCTGCACGCATAAATGCGGCTGGTAGCTGACGAGGTCCGCGAACGGGACGCCGCGGTGCGCGCGCTGCCAGGCCGCGACGAGATTCGCCTCGCCATAGCCCTGGGGCAGGGAAAAGGGGTGGAAATAGACGTCGCCGTCGCTGCCGTCGACCCAGCGGTCGAAGCGCGAGCCCTGCTTGAACGCGGCGTCGCATTCGCGGAAAAACGCGGCTTCTGAGACGCCGATGCGCTGCAGGGTCTCGCGCATGGACGGCCACGTGCCTTCGCCGACGCCGATGGGCGGCACGCCCGGCGATTCGACGAGCGTGACGGTCAGGCGCGGGTGTTCGGCCGCGAGGACGCCGGCCGTCAGCCAGCCCGCGGAGCCGCCGCCGACCACCACGACGTGTTCGATGGGTTTACTCATCACAGCTTCCTTTTTCCGGTGGGCCGCATGAGTCTACCCGAAAATGCTGCTTTTGGAACAACTTTTTATACGCTGAAACCGATTACGGCAGACTGACCGTACGCCCGTGTCGTCGTTTCCGGCACCGCCGGAAACGACTTCCCGCGCAGGCGGGAATCCAATTTTGCGTCCGTAGCCTGCAAACTTGGGTCCCCGCCTTCGCGGGGACGACGGTCTTGGGGTCCCGGGCCCTTAGAACTTGTAGCGTGCCCCCAGCATATAACGCGGCCCGGTCTGCGTCACGTACAGCGCCTGCTGCGTGGTCCGTCCGTGGACGCGGCTCGTCTCGTTCGTCAGGTTGATGGCTTCGAACTGCACGACCAGTTTCGGCGTGACGTTGTAGCCGACCGACAGGTCGAGCTGGCCGTACGGCTCCACGTAGTTCGGGTTCGGCCCCGCGCCGTCGAACGTCGACGACAGGAACTCGCCGCGCCAGTTGTAGGCCGCGCGCACGTTCCACTTGTCGTTCTCGTAGATGCCGACGAGGTTCGCGGAGTTCGACAGGCCGACCAGTGCGAACTGTTCGCCCACGCTGCCGTTATCGTACCGCAGTCCGGAGTGCACGTACGTGTAGTTCGCCGAGATGCCGAAGCCGGTGTTGCCGAACATGTGCTGGAGATTGAATTCCAGGCCGTTCAGGCTTGCCTTCTTCTGGTTCGAGAACGTCGTGATCTGGAAGTGCGCCACCGGATCGCCCGGCTGGCCGACGATGTTGCCGGTCGGGTTGCCGCTGCTGTCCACGCCCGTCACCGTCACGCCCGGGGCGGTCGGGTGATTCTTGAAGATGTAGTTGCGGATGCAGGCCGGGTCCGTGCCGCAGCCGGCGGCCGACGCTTCGTTCCACAGCGCGCCGCCCACCGGGGTGTGCAGGTTGAACGGCGTCGCGTCGATCTTCGACTGGCCCGCGTAATTCTCCAGGTCTTTATAGAACGCGTTCACGGAGAAGAAGCTGTCCTTCCCGTAGTACCACTCCCACGACAGGTCGAAGTTCTTCGACTTCACGGGCTTCAGCGCCGGGTTGCCCTGCGAGCCCGTGCCGCCGTCGACGCGCGCCAGCGTATTCAGGATCTGGCCGCCGGCGATCTGGTCGTAGCGCGGACGCCCGATGGTCTCGCCATAGCTCGCGCGCACCTTCATGTCGTCACGCAGGTCCATGTCCCAGTCGACCGACGGCAGCAGGTGGTGGTACTTGCCGGTCAGCGTGGTGAACGTCGGGGCGCCGAACGTGACCGGGAATTCGTTGGCGGAGACCATCGTGATGGCGGTGGCCGCCGGCACGAGCGCGGTCGAGACGACGTCGGTCTTTTCGTAGCGCACGCCGATCGCGGTGTGCATCGGCAGCGCGGTATCCCAGTCCGTGTTGAACTGCAGGTACAGGCTCTTCGATTTTTCGCCGGTGCGCTGGTCGGTGTCGTACGTGTTCTTCGGCAGGTACAGCGCGGGCAGGCCGGACGCCTTCGACACCACGTCGCGCACCTGCGCGAAGTTGAAGGTGTAGAAGGTGTTGAACAGGTTCGGGTTCTGGCTGCCGGCCAGCTGGTCGAAGTACTGGCGGATCGTGTCGGCGTGCCACAGGCTGCTCGGGTAGTCGGACGGCTTGGTCGCGCCGGTCCAGGCGTCGCGCTGCTGGGTGGAGAACGCGGAGCGGTTCTTGACCTCGACGGTGCCGATGCCGAAGTTCAGGTTCGACGCTTCCAGCATGCGCAGGCGGCCCTTGAACTGGAGCTGGTCGACCTCGCCCTTCATGTAGCCGTTCTGGAAGACGGAACCGGTGACCTGCTGCGGCGCGCCCGTGAAGTCGGCGCCCTTGATCGACAGGACCGGGAACTCCTGGGAGAAATCGGCCGTCGTGTCGCCACGCGAGAAGCTCGCGGTGCCCAGCGTATTGCTCGAGCCGAACGGGCTGTCCGCCTTCGATTCCGCGGTCGAACGGTGCGCGTCGAACTCGAGCTTCAGGTCCTTCGTCGCACGCCACTGGGCGTTGAAGCCGAGCGATTTGTTCTGCGTCTTGGTGGCGAAGTCGGCGCCGCCCATCGCGATGTCGCTGTTCCCGGCCGGGATGAATTCCGTGTAGACGAGCGGCGCGGCGATCGGGCCGTTGGTCCACGACGACGCCGACGCGCCGAAGTTGAACCAGGCGGAGACGTCGTTGCGCTTCGTCTGCAGCTTGTTTTCCGAGTACGTGTAGTCGAGGGTGGTCGTCAGTTCCTTGACCGGCTGCCACTGCAGGGTCAACTGGCCGTTGGTGCGCTGGCGCTTCACGCCGGTCATGCTGTAGTTCAGGTTCTGCGGCACCTGGTAGATGTCGCCGGGCTTGGGACGGTTCGTGATGTTTTCCGAGCCGGCGGTACCCGGCTGCGGGATCGTGCCCCAGTTGTTCTCGTCGCCGCGGAACGGACCCTTCCAGCCGTTGCCGACGGACGCCTGGTTGAAGCCCAGGTTGCGTTCCTGGTAGCTCGCCGACACGCCCAGGCCCCAGTGGCCATCCTTCGACGTCGTCGAATAGATGCCCGAGAATTCCGGCGTGGTCGAGGTGCTGGCCTTGACGTCGCCCGGCAGGTTGTTGTTCGACGTGTCGTGCACGGCCTTGATGCCGATGCTCGAATACGTGCCAAGTTTGTCGAGCGGACGCGCGGTGATCACGTTGACGGTGGCGCCGATGCCGCCGGTCGGCGTCTCGGCGCGGCTGGTCTTGTAGACCTGCAGCTGCGAGATCGCTTCCGACGCCAGGTTCGAGAAGTCGAACGAGCGGCCATTCAGGTCGCCCAGGTTCGACGTCGGCATCTGGCGGCCGTTCAGCAGCACCATGTTGAAGTCGGGACCCACGCCGCGCACGGTGATCTTCTGGCCTTCGCCGTTCACGCGGTCGATCGACACGCCCGAGATGCGCTGCAGCGATTCGGCCAGGTTCGTGTCGGGGAATTTGCCGATGTCCTCGGCCACGATGCCGTCGACGATACCGTCCGACTGGCGCTTCAGGTTCAGCGACGAGGCCAGCGACTGGCGCAGGCCCGTGACGGTGACCTGCTGGATCGACGTGGTCGGGATGTCGCCGCCGCGGCTGTCTTCGGGCGCGGTCGTCTGGGCGTAGGCCGGGATCAGGGCGGCGCAGGCGCTCGCGACAGCCAGGCTCATCAGTTTTTGGTTTGCCTTCGGGTAATGCATTGGGTCTCCTCTGTTTTTATCTCTCTTCACCGCTTCAACATCGTTTCCAATCTCTGGAAACGTTTCCATATGCTGGTCGAATCTTATGTTCAGAAAAAACAATTGTCAACGGAATATTCAGTAGTGCGTGGCCGAAACGGCACACTGAAAAACAGGGTACGTTTGACATCGAAAAAACCGCGATGCTATATTCGAAACTGTCTGGGAACGTTTCCAAGCGGAGACCGCATGTCCACTTTACGAATCGCCACCGTGCTTGCCGTTTTCCTTGCTCCGTGGACTGCGGCCCAAGCGCAAACCACGCTCACACAGCCGCCCGGCTGGGTACTGGACTGGCACGACGAATTCGACGGCCGCACGCTGGACCGCACGGCATGGGTCCCGGAGACGGGCGGCAACGGCTGGGGCAACCAGGAGCTGCAGTTCTATACGGACCGGCCCGACAACGTGCGTGTCGATGGCGGCAATCTCGTCATCGAAGCACGCAAGGAAGACCACGGCGGACGCCACTACACCTCCGCGCGCATCAAGACTGCGGGAAAGGTCGAGCGCACGCATGGCCGCTACGAGGCGCGCATCAAGATCCCGCGCGGGCAGGGCATCTGGCCCGCGTTCTGGATGCTCGGGGCCGACATCGGCCAGGCCGGCTGGCCCCGCTGCGGCGAGATCGACATCATGGAAAACATCGGCCGCGAGCCGGACCTCGTCCACGGCACGCTGCACGGCCCCGGCTACAGCGGCGCCAAGGCCATCGGCAAGCCGCAGCGGCTCGACAAGGGGATGTATGCCGACGACTACCACGTCTACGCCGTCGAATGGGAACCGCGCGAGATCCGCTGGTACCGCGACGGCATCCTGTACCACACGGCGCGGCCCGACACCGTCACGGGCGACTGGGTGTTCGAGCACCCGTTCTTCATGATCCTGAACCTGGCCGTCGGCGGTGCCTGGCCCGGCAACCCGGACGCGACGACCGCGTTCCCCCAGCAGATGCTGGTCGACTACGTGCGCGTCTACAAGCGCTCGCCTTGACGAATCGTCATGACGGAGTTAGCGCTCTCATGGCATCATGTCGGACTGGGGTGCCGCGCGGTGCGGCATCCGGCGGGTCTGGGGAGAGCGCATGCGGTTCGGGACGTGGTTGACGATGGGTGTGGCGGCGATGTTGGCGGCGGGCTGCGCGCGTCCGCTACGCCCCATGCAATCGCTGTCCGATCCGGAAATCCAGCGCGCGATGCGGCGCGAGCAGGTGCAGGGCCTGGCCTTCGCGACGATCGAGAACGGACAGGTCGCGAACGTCAAGGTGATGGGCATGCGCAACGCGTCCCTCGGCCAGCCGCTGACGCCGGACACCATCATGGCGGGCGGCACCCTCACGAAGGCCGCCTTCGCGTACATGCTGCTGCAGCTGGCCGACGAGGGCCGGATCGACCTCGACGCGCCCGTCACGAAGCTGCTGCCGCATCCGTTGCCCACGTACCGCATGCGTCCCTACGATTTTTCCGACCTCGCCGGCGATGCGCGCTGGCAGGCGATCACGCCGCGCATGCTGCTCGCGCACGGCGGCGGCCTGGCCGACTACCGCTGGATGGAGCCGGGCGGCCGGCTGCGCATCCACACCGATCCGGGCGAGCGCTATGCGTATTCGAGCGAAGGCTATGCGATCCTGCAGCTCATCGTCGAACAGGGTCTCGGCCTGGACGTGGCGCAGGAGATGCGCCGGCGCGTGTTCGACCGCTTCGGCATGCGCCGCACGAGCATGTACTGGCGCGCGGAGTACGCGGAAAACGCGGCGGACGGCTATGCGTTCGACGGCGCCTTGCAGCCGCACGAGCGCCGCTACCGCGTGCGCGCGGCCGGCTCGATGGAGACGACGATCGCCGACCAGGCCAGGCTGTGGGCCGGCATCATGCGCGGCGACGGGCTGCGCCCCGACACGCGCGCCGCGTTCTCGACGGGCTGGCTGCCGATCGCAGCGCGTCGTCGCTACCCCGCGTTCGGCGGCGCCGAGGCCGCGTGGCCGCAGAAACTGGCGGCGGGCCTGGGCGTCGTCACGTTCGAGGACCGCTCGGGGCCCGCGTGGTTCGACGGCGGCCACGACGAATCGACGGCGGACTTCGTGCTGTGCCTGGAGACGGGCCAGCGCTGCGTGGTGATGCTGTCGAACGACGTGCGGGCGGAACGCCTGTTCCCGGAACTGGGCCGGCAGGCGCTCGGCCCGGACGACATGCCGTGGAGCTGGGAATATGACTGGCTGGATCAACCTTGACGCCGCGCGCGGCGCAGGCATGCCGCAGGCGCCCGATGCCCGTTTCGAGGATGCGCGCTTCGAGGACTTCTTCCGGCGCTGGCTGCTGGGCGCGATCGGCGAGCCGGCCGGCAGCTGGCGTGCCGGCGTGCGCGCGCTGTGCTTCAACGTGCACCCGACGACTGCCGGCGAGCACGCCGTGGAATTGATCGGCGCCGCCGATTGCGACCCGGCTGCCGCCGACTGGGCGCTGGACGAGGTCTGGCTGCCGTCGCGCGCCCGGATTGCGCTGCCGGGTGACGTCGCCGATGCGGACGACGGCGTGCTGCTCGTGCGCCGCCTCGTGCGCGCGGCGCTCGCCGACGACTTCGCGGGCGCGCGCCTGAAACGCTATCCGCGCATCGCCGTGGGCCACGTGGACGGGCCGCTCGACGTGCTGTGGGAGCGCACGCCGATCTAAGACGCGTCCGGCAAGGATCGCCAGCAGGCATTACACTTGACGCTTTACCCGGAGCGCATGTTGCCCCCATCGCCTTTGTCCACCGAGGTGCTCGAACGTCCGCGGCAAGACGCCGCGGCCATGCCCACGTGGCTGATGCTGCTGATCGCCGCCGCCTGCGGCCTGATCGTGGCGAATCTATATTACGTCCAGCCGCTCGTCGGCCCGATCCGCGCGGACATCGGCCTGCCGGCCGGCGCGGCCGGCCTGCTCGTCACGCTGACGCAGCTCGGCTATTGCGCCGGCCTGCTGCTCGTCGTGCCGCTCGGTGACCTGCTGGAAAACCGGGGACTGGTGCTGGCCCTCGTGGCGCTGCTGGTGGTGGCGCTCGTCGCCGCTTCAATCGCACCGGCGCTCGGCCATCCGGTGCCGGCGTTCCTCGCGTGCTCGCTGGTGATCGGCTTCAGCGCCGTGTCCGTGCAGGTGCTCGTGCCGTACGCGTCGCACATGGCGGCCGAGCACGTGCGCGGTAGAGTCGTCGGCAATATCGTCAGCGGCCTGATGTTCGGCATCATGCTGGCCCGTCCCGTCGCCAGTTTCATCACGCACGCGTGGTCGTGGCAGGGCGTGTACGTGCTGTCGGCCGTACTGATGGTGCTGCTCGGCATCGTGCTGCGCGTGCTGCTGCCGGCGCGCCGTCCGCATGCGACGCTCGGCTATGGCGCCTTGCTCGCATCGATGGCGGGGCTCGTGCGCGACCTGCCCGTGCTGCGCCGCCGCGCCATCTACCAGGCCGGCATGTTCGGCGCGTTCAGCGTGTTCTGGACGGTCACGCCGCTGCTGCTCGCGAGCCCGGCGTACGACATGAACCAGCGCGATATCGCGTGGTTCGCGCTGGCCGGCGTCGCCGGCACGATCGCGGCGCCGCTCTCGGGCCGCGTGGCGGACCGGGGCTGGACGCGCCCCGCGACGGTGTTCTGCATGCTGCTCGGCCTGCTGTCGTTCGTCCCGACGCTCGGCCTGGCGGACGGCGGCCGGTTCGGCGTCGGCATCCTCGTGGCGGCCGCCATCGCGCTGGACTTCGCCGTGTCGGGCAATCTCGTGCTGGGCCAGCGCGCGATCTATGCGCTTGGCGCGGAAGTGCGCGGGCGCGTGAACGGCCTGTACATGGCGACGTTCTTCCTGGGCGGCGCGACCGGTTCGGCGCTGGGGGCGTGGAGTTATGCGCACGGCGGCTGGCAGGCCGCGTGCGCCGTGGGGATGGGATTGATCGGGGCCGTGTTCCTCGTCTTCCTCACGGATCCCCGCGGGATCACTTCGACGTCTTGAGCATCGCCGGATAACCCACGTCTTCCGTCGCCTTTTTCAGGTCGGCGACGGTGGTCTGGGCGTCGTCGTAGACGATGACGGCTTCGCGCTTCTCGTAGCTGACCTTCACTTTCGACACGCCCGGCACCTTCGACAATGCCGTCTTGATGGTGATGGGGCAGGTGGCGCAGTCCATCGTCGGGACGTTCAGCGACACGGTCTGCTGCTTGGCGAAGGCCGGCGCCGCGATGAAGAGGGCGGCGACGGCGAGGGTACGGGTGAAATTCATGGTGCTCTCCTCAATAAAACAGCGGGGCGATCAGCGGAAAGCCCAGCAACAGCGCGACGAACAGCGCGCAGGCGATGAACACGCGGCGCATCAGCGGCCGCGTGGTGGCGCAGTCGCCGCTCTCCAGGTCGCACACGCGCGCCGGGCGGAACACGAGCCAGCCGGCCCACGCCAGCGCACCCACGGTAAGGGCGATGGCATACGGCGTCACGGGTTTCAGCGCCTGCAGATTGACCATCCACGCGCCCGTCACGCCGATCAGCACGAGCGCGAGCGGCAGCACGCAGCACGTGGAGGCGAGCAGCGCCGCGAGCATGCCGAGCGCGATGAGGCGGCCGGCCTTGCGTTCGGTACCGTCGACGGATTGGCGGGCGAGCGTGGACATGTCGGTCAGATGGCGCGCGACGTGATGGTGTACTTGAACGTGTCCGGCGCGAGCGAGTCGTACGCTTCGCCGCCGCTCTGCGCCTGCGGGTACATCAGGAAGCCGACCTTGCCGGCGACGGAGCCCGGCAGGCGCACGTCGTGGGCAAAGTTATAGCCCATCCAGTTGCCTTCCCAGCCGCCGAACAGCGCGCGCTTGACGGGCGCGACGACGGGGTTGTCCGGGTCCTTGATCCAGTCCGCGGTTTCCTGGCGCATGACCTTGGCCACGTCGGCCGGATCCATCGCGACCCAGCCGTGCTGCTTCAGGTAAACCTCGGCGCGGCAGTGCTGGGCGCCTTGCAGGGCCGCGGGCTTGCCGCCCAGTTCCTTGTAGCCGAAGGCGCTCGGCGCGATGCGGATGCCATAGACGTCGCGCGCCGGCACGCCCGAGGCTCGGCACAGGCCCACGAACAGGCCGTTCAGGTCGGCGCACTTGCCGCCGAAGTTGCCCGTTTCCAGCATCGTCTTGATGTCGCCCGTGCCGCAGCCTTTCACTTTCGGCTCGCGGAACGTGTTCAGCACGATCCAGTCGTAGATGCGCTGGACCTTTTCCTCATCCGTGCGCGCGCCCCTGGTGATCGTCAGCGAGGTTTTCTTGACGATGCCGTCGAGCGGCATCAGGTCGGTCGGCTGCAGCCACACGCGCAGGTCTTCGGCGGCTTCCGTACCCGGGGTGCGGGTCTTCCAGTTCTCGGCGCGGTCACGGGTCTGGATGCGCGACACGACTTCCAGCATCGGCGGCGCGCTGCCATCGAATTCGGCGACGAGGAAGCGCGCGCCGTAGCGCGGGTCGGTTTCGACGTGCGTCTTCTTCGCGTTGCCGGACCAGTTGTTCGACAGGCTGCGCTGCCATTCCGTGTCGATGGCCGGCAGCGGGATCCACACGGTCGACGGACCGGCGGCGCGCTGCAGGGCCACCTTCGTCACCACCTCGTAGCCCTTCCAGTCGCCCGGACGCGGGTCGAAATGGCGTTCCTGCGCGTCCGCCGCCAGCACGGCGCGGGGCAGGGTGGTGGCGAGCGCGAGGCCGCCGGCCGCTTTCAGCAGCGCACGGCGGGCGGTGGACGGTTTGGTGTCTTGCATGGCTTTTCCCTATTTTTGGTTGTGTGTTCGATGTTGCGGTTCCGCCAGCAGCGCGTCGATGGCGGCGCGCAGCTTCGTGTCGTCCGGCGGAATCTCGCCGACCGTGCGCCAGCGCGCGCGACCCGTGCGGTCCACGAGGATCGTCGTCGGCATCACGCCCGGCGTCCAGCGCTTGAAGGCATCGCCCGTACGGTCGCGCAGGACGGGATAGCCGAGCGGGTGGTCCTGCGTGAAACGTTCGATCGTATCGAGCGGTTCCTTGTAGTTCACGCCCACGACCGCGACGCCGTCGCGGCCCGCCAGGCCCTTCAATACCGGCAGCTCGTCCACGCACGGGCCGCACCAGCTGGCCCAGAAATTCACGACGACGACCTTGCCGCGCAGGCTTGTCACGTCCCACGGCTGGCCGTCCAGGCCCGTCAACTGCAGGGCTGGCGTCGGCTGGCCCGCGGGCCAGGGGCGCAGGGTCGCGTCCTTCGCGTCCGCCGCGCCGGCGCTCAGCAGAGCCGCAAACAGCAGGCCGGTGGACATCCAAGTGTGGTGCGTCAACGTGTGGATCTCGAAGCGGAAACAATCGTCATGATACCAGAGCGTGTCGCGCAATGCCTGGCCCGGGCCGTTCCAGTTGGCGCGATGCGACGGGGCTGTTCATAATCCGGCAACAGGCTGGGCATATGAACAACGATAGGCGTGCCAACCGTGCATCCCGCCCGGGCCGCTTGGGGTAAGCTCTGCGGCAAAAATCAGGGAGGGACGATGGGATCGCTACCGTATCTCGGCGCACTGGCAGTCGTACTCGCCGCACCCGCATGGGCGACGCCCGCCGCCACCTATCGCAATCCGCTCCCCGTCCACCTGGCGAACGGCGAACCCGCCCAGAATTGCGCCGACCCGGCCGTGCTGCGCGACCCGCGCGCGAAGACGCCCACATGGTACCTGTATTGCACGAGCGACCCCGTCAGCAAGAACGAGCGCCCGCTGGACGGCGAGAAGGGCGACTGGCACTTCCACATGATCGCCATCTACCGCTCGACGGACCTGGTGACGTGGAACTACGTGGGCGACGCGTTCGCCGACCGCCCGGCCGGGCTGGCGGCGCCCACGTCCGGCCTGTGGGCGCCGGAACCGGCCTTCCTCAACGGCCACTACTACCTGTACTTCACCGTGACGGACGTGGCCGACGCGCACAGCCCGGAAGCCGGCTGCGACAAGGACAGCGCCATCGGCGTCGCGATGGCGGACAGCCCGGCCGGCCCGTGGGTGCCGGCGGCGCAACCGGTGGTGCCGCCGCGGCGCGCGGGCCCCGGCTGCGACTTCCAGTGGACGTTCGATCCGAAGGTCGTCGAGGACGGCAACCGCAAATGGATCTATTACGGCAGTTACGGCGGCGGCGTGTACGTGCAGCCGCTGCGATTCGACGGCCTGCAGGCCGAGGGCACGCCGCGCAAGGTGGGCGCCGCGTGGCGCTACGAAGGCGCGGAGGTCGTCAGGCACGGGGGCTGGTGGTATCTGTTCGGCTCCACGACGGATTGCTGCAACGGCCCGCTGACCGGCTATGCCGTCTACGCGGGCCGGGCGCGCACGCCGGCCGGGCCGTTCGTCGACCGGCTGGGCCAGGACCTCGCCGCCCCCCGCGCAGGCGGCACGCCCGTCCTGTTCCAGAACGGTAACCGCTGGGTCGGCGTGGGCCACAACACGGTCTTTCCCGACGCGGGCGGGCAGTGGTGGACGATCTACCACGGCATCGACGTGAACGAGCCGTTCTTCAGCGCGCGCGACAAGCTGACGCGGCGCCTCGCGCTGCTCGACCGTATCGACTGGGTCGACGGCTGGCCCGTCGCGCGCGGCGCGCCCAGCGACGAACCCCGGCCCGCGCCGGCCACGGTCGCCGGTACGCGTCCGCGCGCCTTGACGCTCGCGCCGGCGCCCGCGGAGAACGCGAGTTCCGTGTGGACGGACACCTTCACCGGCGCGAAGACGGACACCTTCACCGGCGCGAAGCTGGACGAGCGGTGGACGTGGCAGCGCCCGCCGGCGGGCGACGCCTGGTCGACGGGTCCCCAGGGACTGACGGTCACGACGGCCGCGACCGACTTGCATGTGGACACGAACACGGCCAGCGTACTGCAGGCGGCGCTGCCGGACGGCGACTACCGCATCGAGGCGGTCGTAAAACTGGACGTGCCGGACGGCTGCTGCAAGACGGCCGTGCAGGCGGGCCTGGTGGTGATGCGCGACGACGACAACTACGTCAAGCTCGTCGAGATGGCGCACGGCGGCCTTCACCAGGTCGAGTTCGCGAAAGAGCTGTCTCCCGTGCCGGCCGCTTATCCACGCTACGGCAACACGGTCGCCGGCACGCCGGGGACGACGACATGGCTGCGGCTCGATGTCCACCGGGGCGGGGGGGATGAACGTTATACGGGGTATTCGAGCCGGGACGGCAAGACCTGGGTCGGGGGCGGCACGTGGACGCATCGCCTCGGACCGCAGGCGCGGCTGGGCCTGGTGGCGATGGGCGGCGCCGGCTACCGCGCGGTGTTCGAACGCGTGACCGTGTCCCGCCTGTCTCGTTGATGCGACGCCGTGAGTATCGCTTTGTAACCGCTGGTGAAAGGGCTTGCCAGCGGCAGTCACGGCTCCTAGAGTAGGCCGTACAGAAGAACCAAGGAGCGCAAACGTGGAATATCCCCGCCCACAATTGCGGCGCGCCGCCTGGCGCAGCCTCGACGGCCCCTGGCAGGCCATGTTCGACGACTCGACCCTCTACGTCGATCCGGCCGACGTACCGTTCGACCGCACGATCGTCGTCCCGTATCCGCCCGAAGCGCGCGCCAGCGGCGTGCACGACCGCGGCTACCGCCGGCGCGTGTGGTACAAGCGCCAGATTTCGCTCGACCCCGCGCTGCTGCCGGGACCGGAGGAGCGGCTGATCCTGCACTTCGGTGCCGTCAATTACCGGGCCCGCGTCTGGATCAACGGGCGCTTCGCCGTCGAGCACCGGGGCGGCCACAGCCCGTTCTCCCTCGACGTCACGCGCCACCTGGACGGCTCGATCCTCGAGATCGCCGTGCAGGCCGAGGACGACCCGCAGGACATGCACAAGCCGCGCGGGAAGATGGACTGGGAGCCGGAACCGCACAAGATCTGGTACCCGCGCACGAGCGGCATCTGGCGCACGGTCTGGATCGAAAAGGTGCCGCGCGCCCACGTCGCGCAGCTGCGCTGGACGGCCGACGTCGCCCGCTGGCAGATCCGCCTGGACGCCGACATCGCCCACGTGCCGGAAGGCGGCATGGCCAACGTGACGCTTAAGCTGGCCGGCCGGCTGCTCGTGGCCGACCGCTGCCTGCTGACCGGGCCGCGCCTGTCCCGTATCTTCCAGCTGCCCGATCCCGGCATCGACGACGCGCGCGGCCTGTGGATGTGGAGCCCCGAGAGCCCGCAGCTGATCGACGCCGAGATCGAGATCCGCTCGGCCGAGGGCAACCTGATCGACAGCGTGCAAAGCTATACGGCGCTGCGCACGGTGAGCGTGGAAGGCGACCGCTTCGTGCTGAACAGCCGCCCTTACTTCCTGCGCATGGTGCTCGACCAGGGCTACTGGCCGGACAGTTTGATGGTCGCGTCGAGCGACCAGCTGCGTCACGACGTCCTGCTCATCAAGCGCCTCGGCTTCAACGGCGTGCGCAAGCACCAGAAGTCGGAAGACCCGCGCTGGCTGTACTGGTGCGACGTGCTGGGCCTGTGCGTGTGGGGCGAGATGCCGTCCGCCTACGGCTTTTCCAGCGCGACGGTCCACGGCGTGATGGAGGAGTGGAAGGAACTCGTCGAACGCGACATCTCGCACCCGTGCATCGTCGCGTGGGTGCCGACCAATGAATCGTGGGGCGTGCCGGAACTGATGAACGACCGGCGCCAGGTCGATTTCGTGCGCGCCCTGTACCACATGACGCGCGCGCTGGACGGCACGCGGCCCGTCGTCGGCAACGACGGCTGGGAGATGCCCTGCGGCGACCTCGTGTGCGTGCACGACTACGAGCAGGACCCGACGGTGCTGCTGGAGCGCTACGGCACCCGCGACGCCGTCGCCTACACGCTGGAGCACGTGCAGCCGGACCGGCGCCGCCTCGTCATCGACGGTTTTACGGGCCTGGGCCGGCCGCTGTTCCTGTCCGAGTTCGGTGGCATTGCCATGTCGAAACCCGGCGAGGAGTCCGGCTGGGGCTATTCGGTGGCGAAGGACAGCAAGGAACTGCTGCTCCGTTACCAGCAGCTGATGTCGGCCGTGCACCGGTGCCGGCCGCTGTCCGGCTTCTGCTACACGCAGCTGACGGACACGTTCCTCGAAAAGAACGGCCTGCTGACGGAAGACCGCGTGCCGAAGGCGCCCATCGAAGCGCTCGCGCAGGCCACGCGCGGACCGCAGGCGCACCTGCAGGACTGGGTGCTGGATCCCCTCGGCCACAGCCAGCGCTGGCGCGCGCGGCGGGGGCCCGATTTCCCTGTCGAGTGGACGCGCGTCGGAGAAACCGCAGAAGTGCTAGCCTATCCGGGAGAGCGCCAGTCGCCGCAGGTCGACGCGCCGGACATCCCGCCGACCGAGCCAGGTCCGTCCGCGGGTCCTCCGGGCTTCGAACGCCGCGGGCGTGGCGGTCCCGGGGCGCGCGCACGGCGTAAAGTCGCGTAAATTCAGCCGCGCGCCACAACGGACAAGAAGGAAACACAATCAGGAGACAACGTGGCGCGACGCGGATTCCCGCGCGCCGCCGCGCTGGTTGCGACCCTGTTCCTCGGGCTGGCGGGCGTAGACGCTCCCGCGCGGGCGCAGGTCGAAGTCAGGATGTGGACGCTGCTTTCGGGCGGCGACGGCGCGCGCATGCGGGCGCTGGTCGACGACTTCAACGCCAGCCAGCGCGACGTGCGCGTCGTCAGCACGACCCTCAAATGGGGTGAGCCTTTCTATACGAAGCTGATCACGGCCTCCGTCGTGGGCGCCGGGCCGGACGTCGCGACCATCCACCTGTCGCGCATCGTCAACCTGGCCGGCGGCGGCGTGCTGCGGCCGATCGCGCCCGCCGAGCTGGCGGCGGCCGGCCTGCGCGGCCAGGACTACCTGCCGCGCCAGTGGGCCAAGGCGCAGTACCAGGGCGCCACGTACGCGATTCCGCTCGACGTGCACCCGTTCGTCCTGTACTACAACAAGACGCTCGCGGGCAAGGCGGGCCTGCTCGACGCGGACGGCAGGCTGAAGCCGATCGTCGGCGTGGACGCGCTGACGGACGCCTTCCGCACCGCCACCGAGCGCACGGGCCAGCGCGGCCTGACGATGGAAAGCAGCCAGAGCTCCTACGCGATCTGGCGCCTGTGGCTGGCCATGCTCGCGCAGCAGAACGTCACGATCATCGCCAACGGCCGCTTCACGTACGGTCCGGCCGGCGCGGCGACGCTGGCCCGCATCAGCGACTGGTTCACGAAGGGCTATGCGCAGTCGGGCCTCGACTACCCGGCGTCGACGAGCCAGTTCATGGGCGGCGGCGCCGCGTTCATGCTGAACGGCGTGTGGGAAGTGCCGGAACTCGTGCGGGCGACGAAGGCCGGTACGCTCGGCTTCGAGTACGGGATCGTGCCGCTGCCGAAGATGTACGCGAACGCCTCCACCTGGGCCGATTCGCACGCGTTCGCGCTGCCCGCGAACCCGGGCCACGAGCCGTCGCCGGAAAAGGTGAGGGCGGTGATGCGCTTCATTGCCTATGTCAGCACGCATTCGCTGGGGTGGGCGGAGGGCGGCCACATTCCCGCGTACAAGCCCGTCGCCGAATCGGCCGCTGCGAAAAGCCTGATGCCGAATGCGCTGTATGCGCAGGTCGCGAACGACGTCGTATACGATCCGGACGGCTGGTACATGGGCGCGGCCGGGCCGCTGGAAGCGATCGCGTCGAAATTCCTGCCGGCCGCGCTGTACGGCTACCTGACGCCGGCGCAGGCCGTGCACCGGTTCGAGACGGAAGCGGCGCGCCTCGTGCGCAAGCGTCCGCCGCGCTATTGAGGACCACGCATGCGACGCGACGACCTCACCATGGCCACGGCCCGCCGCGACACGCTCCCGGCCTGGCTGCTGCTGGCGCCTTTCCTCGTGGCGTTCGGCCTGTTCTTCTTCCTGCCTGCGCTGCAGACGTTCTGGCTTAGCCTCACGGAGAGCAGCCTGACGCGCACGAGCGCCTTCGTGGGCCTCGACAACTACCACACCTTGCTGAACGACCCGTCGTTCTGGGATTCGGTCGGCAACACGTTCTACTTTTCCCTGCTGACGGTGATCCCGCTGTGCGCCGCCGGCCTGCTGATGGCGATGCTCGTCGACCGTTTCACGCGCGTGCAGGGCTGGCTGCAGGGGACGTTCTTCCTGCCGTTCGTGCTGCCGATCTCCGTCATGACCCTGATCGCCGACTGGATGCTGCAGCCCTCGTCCGGCGTCGTCAACCACATCCTCGGCGGCCAGCGCGCGTGGCTCGCGGATCCGACGTGGGCGCTGCCTGCCGTCGCCATCGGCACGATCTGGTGGACGGTCGGCTTCAACATGCTGCTGTTCCTCGCCGGCCTGCGCAACATCCCCGCCGAACTGTACGAGGCGGCCGCGCTGGACGGCGCCCGCGGTTTTGCCCTGTTCCGCGCGATCACGTGGCCCGCGCTGCGGCCCGTCGCGAAGACGGCGCTGATCCTGCAGCTGATCGCGTCGCTGAAAGTGTTCGGCCAAACGTACATCCTGACGAGCGGCGGGCCGTTCAACACGACGCGCGTCGCGCTGCACTACATGTACGAGACGGCGTTCACGCAGAGCGACGCCGGGTACGCGGCCGCGGTCGCGATGGCGTTCGTGGCGATCGTGATCGTGCTGTCGCTGCTGCAGGCGTGGCTCGTCAGGTTTCTGGCGGGGAGGGGCGCATGAAGGCCTCGTTCTGGACCATCGCCGGCGCCGCCTGCGCCATCGTGCTCGCCGCGATGTGGGCGTTCCCGCTGCTGTGGGCCCTGTCCACGTCGCTGCGGCCGGAACTGGAAACCGTGTCGGCGAACTTCCACTGGCTGCCGCAGGACTGGACGCTGGACGCCTACCGCAAGACCCTCGGCGCCGGCAACGTCGTGCGCTGGCTGTTCAACAGCTTCCTCGTCGCGCTGCTGGTGACGGTCGTGACAATGGCCATCAGCCTGATGGCCGCCTACGCGTTTTCCCAGTTGCGTTTCCGGGGCCGCGGCATCGTGTTCGGCATCGCCATGCTGGGCTTCCTGCTGCCGTTCGAGGCGCTCCTCGTGCCGCTGTTCCGCACGATGCACCAGCTGGGTCTCATCAATTCGTACGCGGGCATCGTGCTGCCGCAGGTCGTGTCGCCGGTCGTGATCTACGTGTTCAAGCAGTTCTTCGACGCGATCCCGGCCGACTTCCGCGAAGCCGCCGTGATGGACGGCGCCGGCCCGTTGCGCGTACTGTGGAGCGTGTACCTGCCCATCTCTGGCAATATCGTGTGGGCGATGGCGATCGTGACGTTCATCGCGGCGTGGAACAACTTCCTGTGGCCGTTCATCATCGTCACGTCGAACGACATGATGACGATCCCGCTGGGCCTCACGCAGACGTACGACGCGTTCGGCGTGCGCTACGCCCAGCTGATGGCGGCCGCGCTGCTCGGCGCCTTGCCGGTGGCATTGGCGTACGTACTGTTCCAGCGCCGCGTGACGCAGGGCTTCCTGGCAGCGAGCGGATTGAAAGGATAGATTCCATGGCATCGGTAAGGCTGCGCAGCATCCGCAAGACATATGGCGACAATCCCGTCATCAAGGGCGTCGACCTGGACATCGAGGACGGCCAGTTCGTCGTCTTCGTGGGGCCGTCCGGCTGCGGCAAGTCGACTCTCCTGAGGATGATCGCGGGTCTGGAAGACATCACGGACGGCACGCTGGAGCTCGGGGGCGTCGTCAGCAACACGGTGGAACCGGCCCGGCGCGGCATCGCGATGGTGTTCCAGAGCTATGCGCTGTACCCGCACATGACGGTGGCCGAGAATATGGGGTTTGCGTTGAAGCTCGCGAAGGTGCCGAAGGCGGAGATCGGCCAGCGCGTGCGGCACGCGGCGGAGATCCTGCAGATCGCGCACCTGCTGGACCGCAAGCCGAAGGCGCTGTCGGGCGGCCAGCGGCAACGGGTCGCGATCGGCCGCGCCATCGTGCGCAAGCCCGAAGTCTTCCTGTTCGACGAACCGCTGTCCAACCTGGACGCCGCGCTGCGCGCCCAGACCCGCGTGGAACTCGCGCGCCTGCACAAGGACCTGAAGGCGACGATGATCTACGTGACGCACGACCAGGTCGAGGCGATGACCCTCGGCCAGACGATCGTCGTGTTCAACGGCGGCCAAATCGAACAGGTGGGCACGCCGCTGGAACTGTACGAGCGGCCGGCGAACCTGTTCGTCGCCGGCTTCCTCGGGTCGCCCCGCATGAACGCGTTTCCCGCCACGCTGGCGGGGCACACGGGCGGCCTCGCGACCGTGCGCGTGCCGGGCGGCGGCATGGCGCAGGTGGCGGCGGATGCGAGCCAGGCGCAGGGCGGCGCCGCGCTGACCCTGGGCGTGCGTCCGGAGCACCTGCGGCTGGAGACCGGCGGCGAGGCCGGCATCCCGGGCCGGCTGTCGCTCGTCGAATACCTCGGTGACGTGACGCTCGCGTACGTGCAGGTCGACGGCGTCGACGGCATGGTGGCGGCCAAGTGTGCACCGGACGTGCCGCTGCCGGCGCCGGGGACCGCCGTGCGGCTGCGGTTCGATCCGGCGCGGGCGTGGTTGTTCGACGAGCAGGGCGGCGCATTGCCGGCGTTGCGAGAACAAGTGGCGGCTACCTAGAAACCGTCATCCCCGCGCATGCGGGGATCCATACTAAGCCACCGAAGCCGCTCCGGCAAACCTGTGCGACTTCTCCAATCTACCGGATTCTGCTGCTCAGCATGGGTTCCCGCTTGCGCGGGAACGACGTCAGATCGGCCGCTGCCCGCTTGCTTCGACGAACGATTTCGGCACCACGCCAATCTGCTGCAGCACCCCCAGCCGGTCCGCCTGCAGCCACGCCCGCACGATCTGCCCGTCGCGGAGGTGGTAGATCACATTGCCTTCCTGCGTGACCTCCGCAAGACTCGGCTTGATGCCGACGAAGCGCCCGCCATGCACGCCCCGGAACGTCCAGCGCACGGCGACCCTGTCGTCCTCGCCGAACACGTCGTGCAGCTCGAAACGCACGCCCGGAAAGCCCGTCAGCACGGCTTCGATGGTCGCGCGGAATTCGCGCGGCCCCCGTTCGCCGCGCGCGCCGACGAAATCGGGGGCGATCAGCGATTCGAGCCGGTCCAGGTCGCGGCCGTTGATGCATTCTTCGTACAGCGCCCGGACCAGGGCCTTGTTCATGGCGGCGGCATTCGTGCGATCGTTCATGCGGTTCTCCTCGTGGTTGCGTGTCGATGCAAAGCAGTGTAAAACCTCAACTAAACTTGAGGTCAAGAGGATTTTGATGGCAAAGATAGACCCGGCCGACATCGGGCGGCCATTGACGGTGGGAGAGGTCGCGCGGCGCGCCGACGTGGCCGTGTCGGCCCTCCATTTCTATGAATCGAAAGGGCTGATCCGCAGCGTGCGCAGCAGCGGGGGCCAGCGGCGCTACGGGCGCGACGTGCTGCGGCGCGTGGCCGTCATCAAGGTCGCGCAGCGCATCGGCATTCCGCTCGCGTCCATCAGCGCGGCGCTGGCGTCGCTGCCGGAAGAGCGCACGCCGACCAAGGCCGACTGGACGCGGCTGTCCAGCCTGTGGCGGCGCGAGCTCGATGAACGCATCGACCAGCTCACCCGGCTGCGCGACCAGCTCGACGATTGCATCGGCTGCGGCTGCCTGTCGATCGAGGCGTGCCGGCTGCGCAATCCGCTGGACGAATTGTCGGAGCAGGGGTGCGGCCCGCAACTGATCAGTGCATCCTCCGCGCATGACGGAACCGTGCATAGCGATTCAGGAGGTCGTTGATCAACTGTTCGCGCGTATAGCCCGTGACGTCGTGCTGCTGGTCGCCCTCGGAACTGTAGGCCATGGCGCGGTAGTGGCGCGTGTCGCTGTTCGTCCCCTCGTGCTCGGCCCACGCGAAATTCGGCGCGCGGAAGCTGCGCACGCGGATCGTGTAGCGGAACGTGCCGCGGTCGCCGTGGGGCACGTCCAGGTCGATCCGGCGGTCGGTCTCGGTCAGTGCCGGCGCCAGTCCGCTGTCCTGCATCTCCGCCGCGACCGCGTCGAGCGCCGCGCGTCCGGGCCCGCCGAGAAACGCCGCGATCTCGGGCAGGTCGTAGAAGCTGGTGATGCTGGCCAGGCGCTGCTGCCAGCTGAGGCCGACGTCCGGCGGCGTCTCGGCGGCAATCGACAGGTCGATCGCCGACCCTTCCGATTCCGACTGCAGGGCGCGCAGCAGGCCGTAGCACATGAGCAGCATCACCACGGCGAACGGCAATGCACTGGCGAGGGCAGCCGTCTGGAGCGCCTGCAAGCCGCCCGCCAGCAGCAGCACGGCTGCCATCAGGCCCGCGCACACGGCCCAGAAAATGCGTTGCCAGACCGGGGGATTCGGCGCGCCGCCGGAGGTGATCATGTCGACGACCAGCGCGCCCGAATCGGCGGACGTCACGAAGAAGGTAATCACGAGGACGGTGGCGAGGCCGGACGCGATCATCGACAGGGGCAGTTGCTCCAGCACTTCGAACAGGGCCACGGGAAGATTGTCGGCGACAGTCTGCACGATCGGCGCCGCGCCCCCCAGGTCGAGCCGGATCGCGGTATTGCCGAAGACGGTCATCCACAGGAACGTGAAGAGTACCGGCACCAGCAGCACTCCGCCGACGAACTCGCGGATCGTGCGCCCGCGCGAGATCCGCGCGATGAACATGCCGACGAACGGCGACCAGGAGATCCACCAGCCCCAGTAGAACAACGTCCACTTGCCGAGCCAGGCATTCGGCTCGTAGGCATACATGCGGAAGGTGCGCTGCACGACTTCGCCCAGGTAGGTACCGATGTTCTGGACATACGCCTCGAGCAGGAACACCGTCGAACCCGTGGCGAGAACGAACAGCAGCAGCGCGATCGCGAGGATGATGTTGAGCTCCGACAGCCGTTTCACACCTTTGTCCAGGCCCGTCCCCGCGGACAGCGCCGCCATGCCGGTGATCACCGCGATGAGCACGATCTGCACCTGTGGATTGACCGGCAGCCCGAACAGGTGCGCGAAGCCCGCGTTCACCTGCAGCACGCCGAACCCCAGCGAGGTCGCCACGCCGAACATCGTGCCGAGCACGGCGAAGATGTCGATGGCATGGCCGGCGGGGCCGTGGATGCGGTTGCCGATCAGGGGAAAGAGGCTCGACCTGAGCGTGAGCGGCAGGCCCCGTCGGAAGGAGAAATACGCGAGCGCCAGCCCGACGACGATGTAGATCGCCCAGGCGTGCAGTCCCCAGTGGAAGAAGGTCAGCACCATCGCCTGGCGCGCCGAGTCGATCGTGCGTCCTGCCCCGACTGGCGGCAGCGCATAGTGCTGGATGGGCTCGGCGACACCGAAGAACAGCAGGCCGATCCCCATGCCGGCGCTGAACAGCATGGCGAGCCAGGACAGGTAGCTGTATTCCGGCTCGCTGTCGTCCGGCCCGAGTTTGACGTCGCCATAGCGGCTCATCATCAGGAAGATCACGAAGATCAGGAAGAACGCGACGGACAGGATGTAGAACCAGCCGAAATCGCGCACGATGCCGGCCTGGAGCGTATCGAACAGGCTGCCGACGCGTTTCGGAAACAATGCCGACATGGCGGAAAAGGCGAGGACCAGCGCCGCCGACACGAAAAACACGGGCGGATTGACCTGGATCCATCGGCGTTGGCCCGGCAATGGGTTTGTCATATTGTTCACCTTTCTTGAGCGTTGTGCGGCCGCGCAGGTATCGTAATGCTACCCGGCATGCCAGGCAGATGTCGCCGGCAGGCTGCCGGGATGGGCGACGGGAAGGGATCGTGCTTGCTGAGCGGTCCGGGCAATCCCGGACTGTCATGGCTGGCGCCGGCAATGGATATCGCCGATCGAGGCGGAGCGCTCGCGGCGCGCGGCGGCGTTCAAGCTAAATTATAAGCAATTATGTGCATTTGCACAAATGTGCATAAGTTTAAATCAACTACAACGGACTAATAATTAGTGATAATGTTGTGCAACCGATGATCCCTTGCCGACACCTTTGACATGACCAGGCCGCGCCGACCCACGATGACCGACATCGCCAAGCTGGCCGGCGTGTCGCAGTCGACGGTGTCGCTGGTCATCAACCACATGAGCGGGGCGAAGGTGTCGAAGGTCACGCGCGAGACCGTGCTGCGGATCGCGCGCGAGCTCGGCTACCCCGTCGAGCGGCATGCGCACCCGGCCGCGGCCCAGACCCGCAACCTGATCGTCTACCTGACCGACGAACTGGCGACGAGTCCGCACGCGATGCAGACCATCGACGGCGCCAAGGAGGCGGCCTGGGAGCAGGATTGCCTCGTCGCCGTGTTCGCCACGCGCGGGGATCCCGAGCTGGAAGCGGCCGTGTTCGCGCGCATGCTGGATCATCCGGCGCTGCTGGGCGTCATCTATTCCACGATTTTTACCCGCGCCGTGACGGTGCCGGCGGCGCTGGACGCCACGCCGACCGTGCTCCTGAACTGTCACACGCGCGACCGCGGGCGCGCGTCCGTCGTGCCGAGCGAGCTGCTGGGCGGCTATACGGCGACCATGCACCTGATCGAGAACGGACACAGCCGCATTGGCTTCATCAACGGCGAGCACTGGATCGAGGCGGCGGCAGAGCGCCTGAAGGGGTATCGCCAGGCGCTGTCGACGGCCGACATCCCGTTCGATCCCGTCCTCGTGCGCGCCGGCGACTGGCAGGTCGCGGCCGGGTACGAGCACGCGCTGTCCCTGCTGGACCTGCCGCAGCGGCCGACCGCCTTGTTCTGCGCCAACGACCTGATGGCGATCGGCGCACTGGACGCGGCCCGCGAACGCAAGCTGTCGGTGCCGCGCGACCTGTCCGTGATCGGGTATGACGACCAGGATATTGCGCGTTACACGCACCCGCCGCTGACCACAGTGTTGTTACCAAACTACGAAATGGGCCGCTGGGCGGCCGATTCCCTCATCGCGCAATGCCGCGCGAACCCGTCCTCCAAGGCCATCATCAAGATGGAATGCCCTCTGGTGGCGCGCGATTCGGTGGCGCCGCCAAGGCTGTAAAACCGCTCAAAAAGCGGGTTCAAGCGTGCGTCGGTTTGCCGACTTTTGCGTTAGCTTCCTGATAAAACTTATTACTAATAATCGGGAGATGCGCATGACTACGTTCCAACGCCGGCCCGTGTCCGCGGCCATCCTCGTGTTGTTTGCGCACGCCGCGGCTGCGCAAACCACCGACACGCAACCTTCGCCTACGCCGGGCGCGCCTACGCCGGGTGCACAAATCCAGCAAGTGACAGTGACCGGCCTGCGCAGCAGCATCCGCAGCGCCGAGGCGATCAAGCGCGATGCCGTGCAGGTCGTCGACTCGATCAACGCGGAAGACATCGGCAAGTTCCCCGACCGCGCCGCCGGCGACGCCCTGCAGCGGATCGCCGGCGTGCAGGTCGGCCGCGACCGCGGAGAAACCAGCCAGGTGATCATCCGCGGCCTGCCGGACGTCGTGACGACGCTGAACGGCATGGAATACTTCACGGGGAACGGGCGCCGGCTGCAGTACCAGGACCTGCCCGTGCAATCGATCGGCGGCCTGGACGTGTACAAGACGGCGACGCCGAACCAGCTCGAAGGCGGCATCGCGGGCGGCATCGACGTCCGGCTGCGCCAGCCGTTCGACCTGAAGGGCCTGAACGTGACGGGCTACGTGGAAGACCGCCGCCAGAAGGTGAGCGGGTCCGACGCGACCTCGACGAAGAACAACCCGGGCGCGGGCTTCTCGGCCAGCAACCGCTGGAACACGAGCTATGGCGAGATCGGCGCGCTGGTCGACGTGGCGTTCAACCGCGAGCACTGGGGCTATCCCGTGCAGTGGGTGGACCGCCCCGACCGCGTGCACTCCATCGATGCGAATGGCGTCGGCACGCGGCTGGGCGACGGCCCGCTCGCGCCATTGACGCCGGGCGGGCGCCTCGGCGAGCTGCCCAACGTGGGCGGCATCTACAACGCGGGCGACCGCGACCGCGGCAGCATCCACGGCGCCCTGCAGTGGAAGGTCAACCCGACGCTGGAAGCGAACGTGCAATACCTCGGCACGGGCTACCGCGCGCGCAGCGAAGTGGATTACATCCTCGCCATCACGACGTGGACGCCGCGTTTGACCAACGTGCAACTGGCCCCGCAGGGCGCGTATTGCGACACGCCGGAAGGCGTCGTCTGCCCGATCCAGTCCGCGTACGCGCAGGCCGCGCAGTATGGCGGGCCGTACGACTGGGATCCGTACACGGCCACGTCGACGTGGGGCGTGAAGGAGCACACGACGTCGCACTTCCTGAACCTCGGCCTGAACTACCGCGAAGGCCCGTGGAAGGCGAGTTCCAACTTCGGCTGGACCAAGTCCACGTTCGTGAACGACACGGTGATCGTCGACCAGCAGATCCCGGGCGCGAGCGTCGGCGTCTACACGTACGGCGCCGACGGCCACGGCGGCTACAACAGCGTGAGCACGCCCACGAGTCCGAATGCCCTGCGGGACCCGCGCGCGTTCGTGCTGCGCGGGATGGTGCAGAACTGGGGCATCTCGAAAGGGGAGCAGGTGCAGTGGCGCGGCGACGTGTCGTACCGGCTCGGCGACAGCTTCTTCTCGGGCATCGACGCCGGCCTGCGCCTGTCGAACCGTCTCGCCAGCTTCCACGGCGCGGAAGGCCACAGCGACATCGCGGGAGCGGTGCGCGCGAACCCGGTCGACGCGTTCGGTCCCGGCTTCGAAGCGCTGGTGCCGGGCCTCGACCGGCTGGGCGGCCCGTGGCTGACGCCGTCGCGCGACTTCCTGATCGACCAGGCCGACACCGTGCGCGCGTTCTACGGCGCCGCGCCGGGCCGCGTGCCCGACGACCCGACCCGCACGTTCGAGCAGCGCGAAGGCACGAACACCGTGTACCTCGCGGCACGCTGGAAGACGAAGGCGGGCGGCGTCGACCTGTCCGGCACGGTGGGCGGGCGCTACGTCCACGTGGCGCGCAACCTGAACGGCAACAGCCGCATCGGCGACGTGGTGACGCCGATCGCCGTGAACTCGACGGAAAACAATTTTTTGCCCAGCTTCGCGGCGGTCGTCGGCTGGCGCGAGAACCTGCAGTCGCACCTCGCGGTCGGCAAGACGATCACGCGGCCGGATTTCGCGTCGCTGAACCCGGCGCTGTCGCTGATCCCGCCGACCGTCAACGCGCCCGGCACCGGCTCGTCCGGCAACCCGAACCTGCGGCCGACGCGTTCCGTGAACACGGACGCCACGCTCGAATACTACTTCCCGAAGAATGGCTACGCGCAGATCGCGCTGTTCCACCGCGATATCGACGGCTACCTGCAGAACATGGAGTCGAGCGAAGTCATCAACGGCCAGAACTATCGCGTGACGCGTCCGCAAAATTCCGGCAAGGGTACCTTGCGCGGCGCGGAATTCGGCATCCAGAAGTTCTTCGACTTCCTGGCCGGCCCGTGGAGCAATTTCGGCGCGCAGTTCAACTACACGTGGATCGACGGCGACAACCAGACGCCCGTCTCGCCGACGAGCACCGCGTACCGCACGACCGCGCTGACGAACGTCGCGAAGAAGAACTACAATTTCGCGCTGCTGTATGAAGGGAACGGCATCACGGGACGCCTGACCGCAACGCACCGCGGCAACTTCGTCGAGCAGATCGCCGAGCCGCGCTTCTTCCAGGACCGCATCGTCAAGGCCAGCACGTACGTCGACCTGAGCGTGTCGTATGCGCTCAACAAGAACCTGTCGCTGCAATTCGACGCGATCAACCTGACGCACGAGAAGTACGAAAGCTATCTCGGCTCCGAAATCCGTCCGCGCGACATCCGCTACAACCCGACCACGTACGGCCTCGGGCTGCGCTTCTCGCTGTGAGCGTGCCCATGGCAAAGACGTATCGCAACCCGGTCTACCCGGACGTGTTCGCGGACCCGTTCGTGCTGCGCCACGATGGTGTGTATTACGCGTACGGCACGGCGCCGGGCGGCGCGGACGGACGCCAGGTGCCCGTCCTGCGCTCGCTGGACCTCGTCGACTGGGAGCCGCTGGGCCACGCGCTGTTGCCGATCGGCGCGGCGCACTACTGGGCGCCGGAAGTGGCGAGCCACGGCGGCCGCTTCTACATGTACTACTCGGCCGGCTCAGCCCCGGAAGGCACGGACCAGAAGCTGCGCGTGGCCGTCGCCGACCACCCGGCCGGGCCGTTCGCCGACACCGGCAAGCTGCTCGTGCCCGATCAGCCGTTCGCCATCGACGCGCATCCGTTCCGTGCGGAGAATGGGCAGTGGTACCTGTTCTATTGCGCCGATTTCCTGGCGCTGGAAGGCGAGTACCGCGTCGGCACGGGCATCGTCGTCGACCGGCTCGTCGACATGACGACGCTGGCCGGCGAACCGCGCGTCGTGGTCCGCCCGCACGAGGACTGGCACGTGTTCCGCAAGGGCCGCGCGATGTACGGGGCCGCGTACGACTGGCACACGGTGGAGGGCGCAGCCGTGCTGCAGCACGATGGCCGTTTCTACTGCTTCTACAGCGGCGGCGCGTGGGAGCGCGACAACTACGGCGTCAGCTGGGTCGTCGCGGACGATCCGCTCGGGCCGTACACGCGGCCGGAAGGCGGGCACGAGGCGCTGCTCATGCGCACGCCGAAAGGCGGGGACCTGCTGGGGCCGGGGCACAATTCGTTCACCACCGGGCCGGACGGGACGTCCACATGGATCGTGTACCACGCGTGGGACCTCGCGCAGACGGCGCGGCGGATGTGCATCGACCGGATCGACTGGGTGGACGGGACGCCGGCCACGCCGGGCCCGACGTGGACGGACCAGCCCGCACCCTGATCAATCCCAATCGCTGCCGGTCTCCTCGTCGAACGCCTTGCGGTCGCGCGAAATCATGGCTTCGAGTTCCTCGCGCGCCTGCTTGGCCATCGACACGAACGTCTCGCGGTCCTTGTAATACGGGTAGACGGTATCGAGCGTCTGCTTGTTGTAGCGCCTGAATTTCAGCGCGGCCTGCCGCGTGGCGTACGCGCTCTGGCCCAGGCCCGCCGTCATCACGGAGCGGCCGAGCCGCAGCGCCGCCTCGAACGTCTCGCGTTCGATCAGTTCCACGCCCCGGTCCATCAGCTGGTAGTAGTGCGTGACGTTGCGGGCGCGCGCGAACACGGGCAGGTCCGGATACTCGCGCCGCACGGCGTCCACGAGTTTCAGGCTGTCCTCGATGTCGTCGATGGCGACGACGACGGCTCTCGCCTTCGGGGCGCCCGCGGCGCGCAGCAGGTCGGGCCGGGTCGCGTCGCCATAGAACACCTTGAAGCCGAAATGGCGCAGGACCTCGATCTGGTCCGGGTCGTGGTCCAGCACCGTCAGGCGCACATTGTTCGCGTGCAGGAAGCGGCCGACGATCTGGCCGAAGCGGCCGAAGCCCGCGACGATCACGTGGTCCTCGTTCGGCTCGATGCGGTCGGCCTTGCGCTTGCCGCCGCGGCCTTCGCGGCCGGCCGAAAGGCGGTCGTAGGCCATCAGCGCGAGCGGCGTGACGACCATCGACAGCGCGACGACGACGACGAGGATGTTGGCCACGTCCGGCGAGAACACCTTTGCCGTCGCGGCCGCGCCGAACACGACGAACGCGAATTCGCCGCCCTGCGCGAGCAGCAGGGAAAACTGCAGGTGCTGGCCGCGCGCGATCTTCAGCCCGCGCGACAGGCCGTACAGCACGGCGATCTTGATGACCAGGAAGCCAGCGACGAGGCCCAGCACGAGGCCCGGCTGCGCGAGGAACACGGCGAAGTCGACGGACATGCCGACCGCGATGAAGAAGAGGCCGAGCAGCAGCCCCTTGAACGGTTCCAGGTCGGTCTCGAGCGCGTGACGGTACTCCGAATCGGCCAGCAGCACGCCGGCCATGAACGCGCCGAGGGCCATCGACATGCCCACCCACTGCATCAGCAGCGAGATCGCGATGACGAGCAGCAGCGCGAACGCGGTGAAGATTTCGCGCGCATCCGTCTTGGCGATGATGCGCAGCAGGGGCCGGAGCAGGAAGCGGCCGGCGCCGACGAGGCCCGCGAGGACGCCCGCCACCTTCAGCGCCGCGATCCACGCATTCCCGCCGCCGCCGGCGGATTCCGGCACGCCCAATAAGGGCACGATGGCGATCATCGGGATCGCCGCGATGTCCTGGAACAGCAGGATCGCGAAGCCGGCCTGGCCGGCCGGCGTCGGCATCAGGTTGCGTTCTTCCAGCGAGGCGAGGGCGATCGCGGTCGACGACAGCGACAGGCCCAGGCCCGCGATCAGCGCGATCTTCCAGTCGATGCCGACCAGGAGCGCGGCGCCGAACAGGCCGGCCGCGACGCCCAGCACCTGCGCGCCGCCCCAGCCGAAGATCGGCCGGCGCAAGGCCCACAACCGGCTCGGCTCCAATTCCAGGCCGATCAGGAACAGCAGCAGCACGACGCCGAATTCGGCGAAGTGCAGCGCGTCCTCGCCGTCGGCGACGAAGCGCAGGCCGAACGGGCCGATGAGAATCCCGGCGACGAGATAGCCCAGCACGGCGCCCATGCCGAGGCGCTTCGCGAGCGGGACGACCAGCACGGCGGCGCCGAGGTAGACGACCGCATTCTGAAGAAGATTATGTTCCATCTGCACGCTCCTGTAGAGCGGCAGCGGCGAGGCCCGCATAGCCTTCCAGCCGGTGCCGGAATTCGGCGGCAAACGCATCGATGGCGTCCGGTGTCGCCTGCGCGCTGCCGTGCATGACGAGCGGCGCGATCCAGTCCATGCCGCACAGCGCGGCCGCCGCTTCGTACGGCGCGAGGAAGTCCGCGAACGGCCGGCCGTGCAGGCCGCCCGGCTGGTAGGCGTCGGGACCACTGCCCGTCGTCGTCACGAGCCAGAAGCTTTTCCCGCGCAGCGCGCACTCGCCCGTGTGGGCGTAATCGTTGTAGGCCCAGCCGGGCTGAAGCACGACGTCCATCCATTCCTTGACGATCGAGGGCATCCCGTACCAGCGGAACGGATGGAGAAACACGAGCAGGTGGGCGGCGCGCAGACGCTCGCGTTCCTGCTCGCCGTCGATGTCGAAGTCGGGATAGCGTTGGTACAGGTCGCACAGTTCGACGCCGGGCAGGGCACGCGCCGTCTCGGCGAGGCGGCGGTGGACGGGCGAGCGGTGCGGCGCCGGATGGGCGTAGATCACCAGGATGTTCGGTTCGTTCATTCGTTATTCATCAATTGCAACAGCGTTTTATAGCATACAAGACATGCCTTGCGTCATTCTCGCCCGACATGTCCTACAAGCCAGCCGGGCGCGTGCCTATAGGCGGCGGAAACGAGAGGACTATGATGATCACCAACGCGAACGAATGGAGAATCCCATGTCCATGCAGAGCGAAGGCAACAACGCCAAGGGGCGCAACTACGATCAGGTGACGAAGGACGGCACGAGTTCCGCAGGTACGCTTGGGGTCGGCGGTACCGGCACGAATGCCCAGTCGGACACCGGCGGCAACCTGCAAAAAGGCAGGGCGGACGATTTGCTGAGCAATGATGCTGAACGCGACAGCGAAGGCTTCGTCGGCGAGGAAGCGGGTGAGTTGCAGACTGGACTCGGCGGCATCGGCAGCCTGAGTACCGGCAACGCGGGCAGCCGCCAGTCGGACGACGACAAGGCGCCGGAGTAAGGCCCGGCGGGTCCGGGATCGGGGGCGTGCCAGCGGCCTGGTGCGCGGTACGGGCGGAGGGCGTCGGGGGCGGCGCCGCTTCGCCCGTGCGTTTTTTTAAATATGCAGCGCGTGGCCCAGCGCGCGCAGCGCCGCTTCCTGCACGGCCTCGCCCAGCGTCGGATGGGCGTGGATCGTGCCCGCGACGTCCTCCAGCTGCGCGCCCATCTCGATCGATTGCACGAACGCCGTCGACAGTTCCGACACCGCACCGCCGACGGCCTGCCAGCCGACGATCACGTGATTGTCCTTGCGGGCGACCACGCGTACGAAGCCGTCCGTGGACTCCAGCGTCATCGCCCGGCCGTTGGCGGCGAACGGGAAGCTCGCGTCGATGCAATCGAGGCCCAGCGCAGCCGCTTCCTGCGGCGTCATGCCCACGACGACCACTTCCGGGTCCGTGAAGCAGACGGCGGGAATCGCGCTCGGCGTGAAATGGCGGCGCTTGCCCGCGATGATCTCGGCCACCATCTCGCCCTGGGCCATCGCGCGGTGCGCGAGCATCGGCTCGCCCGTGAGGTCGCCGATGGCCCACACGTTGCGCATCGACGTGCGGCACTGGTTGTCGATGCGGACATAGCGCCCGTTCATGTCGAGCAGCAGGCTTTCCAGGCCGTAGCCCTCCGTGCGCGGCCGCCGGCCGACGGCGACGAGCACGCGATCCGCTTCCAGCACGGCTTCCTCGCCGCCGCCGTTCTTCATGCGGATGCCCCGGCAGCCGTCGCTGCGGCCATCCTCGGCCATGCCCAATACGCTCGATTCCAGGTGGAGGCCGATGCCCAGCCGCTTCAGGCTTGCCGCGACGGGCTTCACGAGTTCGTCGTCGCAGGCGGGCAGCACGCGGCCGGCCGCTTCCACGACCGTCACCCGCGCGCCCAGCTTGCGGTAGGCGATGCCCAGTTCCAGGCCGATGTAACCGGCGCCGACGACGACCAGGTGCTCTGGCAGCTTCTCGGGGGCCAGCGCTTGCGTCGACGACACGACGTTGCCGCCGAACGGCATGAACGGCAGTTCGACGGGCACGGAGCCGGCCGCGAGCAGCAGGTGTTCGCAGCGGATCCGCAGGTCGCCCACCTCGACCGTCTTGCCGTCCAGGATGCGCGCCCAGCCTTGCACGACCTTCACGCCGTTCTTCTTCAGCAGCGCACCGACGCCGCCGGTCAGGCGCTTGACGATGCCGTCCTTCCACGCGACCGTTTGCGCGACGTCGATGGTCGGCGCGCCCGTGCGAATGCCGAGCGGCGACGCGCCCGCGTAGCTGGCGGCCTGGTGGAACGCGTCCGCCGCGTGGATCAGCGCCTTGGACGGGATGCAGCCGATGTTCAGGCACGTGCCGCCCAGGTCCGCGCCTTCGACGAGCACGGTCGGGATGCCCAGCTGGCCGGCGCGGATCGCGGCGACGTAGCCGCCCGGGCCGCCGCCGATGACGAGGAGGGTGGTGTTCTCTGTCTTGACCGTCATGCGCTCACTCCACGAACAGGGTGGCCGGCGACTCGAGATACGAGCGCACGGCCTGGATGAATTCCGCCGCCACCATGCCGTCGATGACGCGGTGGTCGAACGACGACGACAGGTTCATCAGCTTGCGCGCCACCATGCCGCCGTTGCGGATGACAGGCCGGTCGACGATGCGGTTCACGCCCACGATCGCGACTTCCGGGTGGTTGATGACGGGCGTGCTGACGATGCCGCCCAGCGCGCCGAGGCTCGTGAGCGTGATCGTCGAGCCGGACAACTCGTCGCGCGCCGCCTTGCCATGGCGCGCCGCATCCGCCAGCCGGGCGATCTCCGCCGCGCTGGACCACGGATCGCGCGCTTCCGCATGACGCACGACAGGCACCATCAGGCCGGCATCCGTCTGCGTCGCGATGCCCATGTGGACGGGCGCGTAGCGCGTCACCACGTTCGCCTGGTCGTCGTAGCGGGCGTTCACGTCGGGGAAGCGGCGAAGGGCGAGGACGACGGCGCGCATCAGCAGCGGCAGCAGGGTGAGCTTGCCCCGTTCTTCGCCGTAGCGCGCATTCAGCTGGCCGCGCAGCGCTTCCAGTTCCGTCACGTCGACTTCCTCGACGTACGTGAAATGCGGGATCTGGCGCTTCGCCAGCTGCATCTTCTCCGCGATCTTGCGGCGCAGGCCGATCACGGGGACGGCTTCCTCGCCTTCCAGTTGCGCATAACGCCCGTCCGCGCCCGGCGCGCGTCCGCGCCCGGCCACATGCGCATCGAGGTCCGCGTGCGTGATGCGGCCCGCGGGACCGCTGCCGGCCACATATTGCAGCTCGATGCCCAGGTCCCACGCGCGCTTGCGCACGGACGGCGCGGCCAGCGGTTTTTCGCCCGCCGCGCGTAACGCCGGCGCAGGCGCAGGCGCACGCGCGGGCGCGGGACGCGGCGGCGGCGGCGGCGGAGCGGCGGCCGGCGCCGCCTGCGCGACGCTCGCCGCGGCCTCCGCCACGCGCGCCGGCTCCGGCACGAAGCCGTGCGGGACTTCCGCGGGTTCGTCGGCGGGCGGCGGTGCCGCCTTCGCATTCCCCGCACCTTCCACTTCCAGCCGGATCAGCTCCGCACCGACCGCCAGCGATTCCCCGACCTTGCCGCCGAGAGCAATCACGGTCCCGTGCACCGGCGACGGAATCTCCACCGTCGCCTTGTCCGTCATGACGTCGGCCAAGACCTGGTCTTCGACGATCGCGTCGCCCGGCTGCACGCGCCAGGCGACGACTTCCACTTCCGCGATGCCTTCGCCCAGGTCCGGCATCTTGATCACATGCTGTCCCATCACGCCTCCATCGCTCGCTTGAATGCCGCGCCCACGCGGTCCGGCCCCGGGAAATACGCCCATTCCTGCGCATGCGGGTAAGGCGTGTCCCAGCCCGTCACGCGCTCGATGGGCGCTTCCAGGTGATAGAAACAGTGTTCCTGCACGAGGGCCGCGAGTTCCGCGCCGAAGCCGCTCGTGCGGGTCGCTTCGTGGACGACGACGCAACGGCCCGTCTTGCTGACGGACGCGATGACCGTCTCCAGGTCCAGCGGCCACAGGGTGCGCAAGTCGATGATCTCGGCGTCGATGCCCGTCTCGTTCGCGGCCGCCTCGGACACCCACACCATCGTGCCGTAGGTGAGCACGGTAAGGTCGCTCCCTTCGCGGAACACGGCGGCCTTGTCCAGCGGGACCGTGTAATAGCCTTCCGGGACTTCGCCCTTCGGGTGCTTGGCCCACGAGACGACGGGGCGGTCGTGGTGGCCGTCGAACGGGCCGTTGTACAGCCGCTTCGGCTCCAGGAAGATGACGGGGTCGTCGTTCTCGATCGCGGCGATCAGCAGGCCTTTCGCGTCGTACGGATTCGACGGCATCACCGTGCGCAGCCCGCACACGTGCGTGAAGAACGCTTCCGGGCTCTGGCTGTGCGTCTGGCCGCCGTAGATGCCGCCGCCGCAGGGCATGCGGATCGTCAGCGGCGCGGTGAAATCGCCGGCGGAGCGGTAGCGCAGGCGCGCCGCCTCCGACACGATCTGGTCGGTCGCGGGATAGAAATAGTCGGCGAACTGGATCTCGACGACGGGACGCAGGCCGTACGCCGCCATGCCCACCGCCGTGCCGACGATGCCGCCTTCCGAGATCGGCGCGTCGAAGCAGCGCTGCTTGCCGTATTTCGCCTGTAGGCCGTCGGTGACGCGGAACACGCCGCCGAAATAGCCCACGTCCTGGCCGTAGATGACGACGTTGTCGTCGCGCCCGAGCATGACGTCCATGGCCGACCGGAGGGCCTGGATCATCGTCATCGGGGTGGTCTTGATGTCGTTGTCGATGTCGCGCTTCATGTCACACCCCCAGTTGCTGGCGTTGACGGCGCAGGTGTTCGGGCATGTCCTTGTAGACGTCCTCGAACATCGACGCGGCGCTCGGCACGCGGCCGTCGATCAGCGTGCCGTGGCGTTCCGCTTCCTTTTGCGCGGCCAGCACCTCGGCTTCCAGTTCGGCCTGCAGCGCCTCGTGTTCCGCGTCCGACCACCAGCCTTTGCCGATCAGGTGGCGGCGCAGGCGGCCGATCGGGTCGCCCAGCGGGAAGTAGGTCCATTCGTCGGCGGGCCGGTAGCGCGACGGGTCGTCCGACGTCGAGTGCGGCCCGGCGCGGTACGTCACCCATTCGATCAGCGTGGGTCCCAGATTGGAGCGCGCGCGCTCCGCCGCCCAGCACGACGCGGCATACACGGCCAGGAAATCGTTGCCGTCCACCCGCAGGGACGCGATCCCTGCGCCGACGCCGCGGGCGGCGAAGCTGACGCTCTCGCCGCCCGCGATGGCCTGGAACGTGGAGATCGCCCACTGGTTGTTGACGACGTTCAGGATCACGGGCGCCTGGTACACGTGCGCGAACGTGAGGCCCGTGTGGAAATCGCTTTCCGCCGTGGCGCCGTCGCCGATCCAGCCGGACGCGATCTTCGTGTCGCCCTTGATCGCGGACGCCATGGCCCAGCCGACCGCCTGCGGGATCTGGGTGGCGAGGTTGCCCGAGATCGTGAAGAAGCCCTTGTTCTTCACGGAATACATCACCGGAAGCTGGCGGCCCTTCAGCGGGTCTGCTTCGTTCGACAGCAGCTGGCACACCATGTCCACGAGCGGATACTCGCGCGCCATCAGCAGGCTTTGCTGGCGGTAGGTGGGGAAGCACATGTCGCCATCCTGCAGGGCGAGCGCATGGGCGCTGCCGATGGCTTCCTCGCCGAGCGAGGTCATGTAGAACGACAGCTTCTTCTGGCGCTGGGCGATCACCATGCGCGCGTCGAAGATGCGGGTCTTCATCATCGTTCTCAGGCCGAAGCGCAAGGTGTCCCGGTCGAGGCCGGGATCCCACGGGCCGACGGCATTGCCGTCGTCGTCCAGCACGCGGATCATGCCGGCGGCGAGTGCCGCCGTGTCCTGGTAGCGGACGTCGACGGGCGGCCGCGGCGTGTCGCCGGCCTGGTGGATGGCGAGGTAAGAAAAATCGGTCTTGCAACCCGGGCGGCCGGTAGGCTCCGGGACGTGCAGCGACAGAGGTGTACTCTGGCTCATAAACGCTGTCCCCCTTGGTAAGGTGTGTGTGCGGCAGCAACATATTAATTCCGGAAAGACGGCGCACGGGTGCTTTCGCCGGGAATTTTCGTGCTGCCCTGCAGCATGCCGGTGCGGGATCGCCGCGCGCGCGGCCGCCGTATCTGGCCCGCACCTTAGCATGCGGTGCAGCGAACGGGGGCCGATCCGGACAAGGTCGCCAATCGTGTGACCGCACGATTGCAAACGCGCTTAAAATCGCGGACTTCTCAATCATCCAGCGGGCAGATCCACACGATGTTGACTCAGGCGGCTCCGGTCAGAACCTTCGGCGCGGGCGGCGGCCTGCTGGGCGGAATCATCGACGACTACGACTGGGCCGGCACGAGCCTCGGCCCCATCTGCCGCTGGCCGGACGTCGTACGTACGACCGTCGAACTGATCCTGCGCTCGCCCGTGCCGATCGTCACGTTATGGGGCGAGGACGGCGTCATGATCTACAACGACGCCTATGCCGGCGTCGCGGGCGGGCGCCATCCGCGCCTGCTCGGCTCCAGGGTGCGCGAAGGCTGGCCCGAAGTGGCCGACTTCAACGACAACGTGATGAAAGTCGGCCTGGCCGGCGGCACGCTGTCGTACCGCGACCAGGAACTGACCCTGCACCGCAGCGGCAAGCCCGAGCCGGTGTGGATGAATCTCGACTACTCGCCGATCGTGGACGCGGCCGGCGCCGTCGTCGGCGTGATCGCCATCGTCGTCGAGACGACGGCCAAAGTGCGCGCCGAGCGCTGGCTGAGCGGGGAACACGGCCGCCTGCAGACCATGTTCGAGCAGGCGCCCGGCTTCATGGCCCAGCTGGCGGGCGCCGACCATGTGATCCAGTCCGCGAACGCCGCCTACCGCGCGCTCGCCGGCCAGCGCGACCTGCTCGGCAAGCCGCTGCGCGAGGCTTTGCCGGAGACGGTGCCCCAGGGCGTGATCGCGATCCTCGACCAGGTCTACCTCTCCGGCACGACCTATACCGCGACCGCGAGCCCGCTGTGGCTGGCGGGCAGCGATGGCGAACGGCGCCTGCACTTTGTCGATTTCGTCTACCAGCCCGTCAAGCGCGAGGACGGCGCCGTGTTCGGCATCTTCGTGCAGGGCGGCGACGTCACGGTGCGCGTCGAGGCCGAGCGGGCGCTGCGCGAGAGCGAGGAAAAATTCCGTACATTCGCCGAGGCGATGCCGAACCAGGTGTGGACGGCGACGCGGGACGGCAAGCTCGATTGGTTCAATACGCACGTGTACGCGTACAGCGGCCGCGATCACGACACCCTGGCCGGCAGCGCGTGGACGGCCACCGTCCATCCCGACGACCTGCCGGGCGCGCAGGAGCGCTGGGCCATCGCCGTGGCGTCGGGCGCGCCGTACGACGCCGAATTCCGCCTGCGCCGGGCGGACGGCACCTACCGCTGGCATCTGTCGCGCGCCGTCGCGCTGCGCAACGGGGACGGCAACGTGGCCCGCTGGATCGGCACCAGCATCGACATCGAAGACCAGAAGGTCATCGCGCACCGCCTCGCCGCGCTGAACACGGACCTGGAATCGACGGTCGCGCGGCGCACGGCGGAGCGCGACCGCATGTGGCGCCTGTCGCGCGACGTCATGCTCGTCGCGTCGTTCGACGGCAGCGTCGAAGCCGTCAGTCCGTCGTTCGGATCGCTGCTCTGCTGGACCGAGCACGACATCGTCGGCAAGAACTTCCTGCAGCTCGTGCACCCGGACGACCAGGCCGCGACGATGGCGCAGATGGCGTCGCTGGGCGAGGGCCACTACGTCTATAAATTCGAGAACCGCTACCGGCGCAAGGACGGCAGCTATTGCCTGTTGTCGTGGACCGCGGCGCCGGACGCCGATTTCATCCACGCGATCGGCCGCGACATCACGGCCGACCGCGAACAGGCGGAGCAGATCCGCCGCACGGAACTGGCGCTGCAGCAGTCGCAGAAGATGGAAACGATCGGCAAGCTGACGGGCGGCGTGGCGCACGATTTCAACAACCTCCTGCAGATCATCTCGGGCAACCTGCAGCTGCTGGAAATGAACACGGGGGGCGCCGAGGTCCAACGCTGGATCGGCAATGCGCGCTCCGCGGTCGGGAAGGGCGCGAAGCTGGCGAGCTACCTGCTCGCGTTCGGCCGCCGCCAGCCGCTGGAACCGAAGGTGGTCAAGATCGGCCGCGTGGTGACGGGCATGGAAGACATGCTGCGCCGTGCGCTCGGCGAAGAGATCGAGGTGGAGCTCGCGATCTCGGGTGGATTGTGGAACACGGCGGTCGACGTGGCGCAGGTCGAGAACGCGATCCTCAACCTTGCCATCAATGCGCGCGACGCCATGTCCGGCGCGGGCAAGCTGACCATCGAGGCGCACAACGCCATCCTCGACGATTTGTACTGCCGCACGCACGGCGACGTGGCGCCGGGCCAGTACGTGATGCTGGCCGTGACGGACACGGGCAGCGGCATGACACCGGACGTGCTGCGCCAGGCGTTCGAGCCGTTCTTCTCGACGAAGGCAGAGGGTAAAGGTTCCGGCCTCGGCCTGTCGATGGTGTATGGCTTCGTCAAGCAGTCCGGCGGCCACGTCAAGATCTACAGCGAGCCGGGGCAGGGCACGACGGTGAAGCTGTACCTGCCGCGCACGACGGCGGCCGAGGAACCCCTGGGCCCGATGGATCCGCACCAGCCGGCCGTCGGCGGCACCGAGACGATCCTCGTCGCGGAAGACGACGAAGCCGTGCGCACGACCGTCGTCGAGATGCTGACCCAGCTCGGCTACCGCGTGCTGAAGGCGGCCGACGCGGCCAGCGCGCTCGCGGTGGTGGAATCCGGCGTGCCGATCGACGTGCTGTTCACGGACGTCGTCATGCCCGGCACCCTGCGCAGCCCGGACCTCGCCCGCATGGCGCGCGAACGGCTGCCGAATCTCGCCGTGCTGTTCACGTCCGGGTACACGGAAAACTCGATCGTGCACGGCGGCCGCCTCGATCCCGGCGTGGAACTGCTGGGCAAGCCGTACACGCGCGAAAGCCTGGCGCGCCGCATCCGCCAGGTGCTCGCGAACCAGCGCAACCGCGTCCACGTGGACAGCGCGCCGCCGAATGTGCTGCCGATTCTGCCTTCGGCCGGGCGCAAGCCCGACCCAAGCCGCCTGCGCATCGTGCTGGTGGAAGACGAGGACGAGATCCGCGACTCGACTGCGGCGCTGCTGCGCCACCTGGGCCACGAGGTGCTGGAAGCCGTCGATGCGGAGCAGGCGCTCGGGATCATGTCGTCCGCGTCGGACGTGCTGATCACGGACGTACTGTTGCCCGGCATGTCCGGCGACCTGCTGGCCGCCCAGGCCCGCACCCTGGCGCCCGGCATCCGCATCGTGTTCGCGACGGGGAAGGGGGAAGTCAACAACTGGCCGGATGCCGTCGTGCTGCGCAAGCCTTACGACCTGGCCGCGTTGACGGCGGCGCTGGCGGACAGCGTCGCCTGAGCCGCGGCCGCGTCGATGAACGCGGCCGTCGCCTCCGGATTCGTGATGGGCAGCATGTGGCCGCCCTCGATCAGCTGGAGTGTCGCGCCACGGACCTTGTCCGCGAGCGCCTGGCCGTGCGCCCGCCAGTCGAGGATGCGGTCGTCCATGCCGTACAGGATGCCGACGGGGACCTGCAGTTCGCCGTAGCGCGTCTCCTGTGCCGGCAGGCAGTCGGGGAGCGCGCGCAGGTCGTCGGACGCAGCCAGGAAGGCGCCGGGGCGCAGGCCGAGCAGGCCGCCGCCGCGCGTCGCGAAATCCGCCGGCACGGCTTCCGGGCCGAACACCTGGTCCAGGGCCACGCGGCTGTTCCTGATCGCCGCGGGAATCGCGAGGGTCCATGCGACGATCTTGCGCCACGCCGGCGACACGACCGTCAGGCCCTCGAACACGGGCGGCACGTGTTCCTGCATGTGCGTCAGCGGTGCGACCAGCGCGAGGCCGCCGACGCGGTGCGGGTGCCGCAGCGCGAGCGCGAGGGCGAGCGCACCGCCCAGCGAATGGCCCACGACGAGCGGGCGCTCCAGTTTCAATTGTTCGATCAGCGCGGCGAGCATGGCGGCCTGCGTGTCCAGGTCCGCCGGCGTGCCGGGCGCGCGCGTGGAAAAGCCGGAGCCGGCGCGGTCGACGGCGATCATGCGGTAGCGCCCGGCCAACCGGCCGGTCACGCCGTACGTGTAGTGCGCGAGCTGGCCCGCGAGGCCGTGCACGAGGAGCAGCGGGGGCAGGTCCGGATCGCCACCGTCGAATTCCTGGATGTGCAGGCGCGCGCCGGGCACGCCGACGAAGCGGCCCTGCGGCGGCAGCACGGCTTCGACCTTGCGCGCGGTCCACAGCGTGAACACAAAGGCCACGAACACCGGCAACGCGAGGACGGCGAGGAGTATTGGCACGAGAGTCATCGTTCGATCGCTTTCTTGAGTAGGTTCCGGTAACCGGGGGAGACAGGCGTTCCAGCGGCGCGGTCGCGCAGGTTCAAGGCATGGCGCCTTTGCGGCCGAAACGCAGGACGCCGTCCGCGATGCGGCCGTAGCGGATCGTCAGCATGTCCTGCACATAATTCTGGTAGACCTGCCACGGCTTGCGCGAGCCCTGCTGCGGCAGCTCGGCGCGGGCGCGCAGTACGTAGCCCGAGGTGAAACCGAGGAACGGTTCCGGTTCGACGCCCGGTTCCCGGTGCACGACGGCGACGTCCTGGCCCTCGCGGTCCATGTGGCGCAGCAGGCGCACGACCCAGGCGGCCGTCAGGTCGGCCTTCAGCGTCCACGACGCGTTCGTGTACCCGAACGTCATCACGCAGTTCGGCAGGCCGGACAGCATCATGCCCTTGTACGACATCGCGTCGTTCGGACGGAACGGCTTGCCGTCCACGGTGATGGCGATGCCGCCCAGCAGCTTGATCCTGAGGCCCGTCGCGAGCACGACGACGTCGGCGGGCAGCAGTCGGCCGGATTCCAGCAGCAGGCCTTCCGGCGTGAAGCGCTGGATGCGGTCCGTCGCCACGCTCGCACGGCCCGTGCGGATCGTGCGGAACAGGTCGCCGTCCGGCACGACGCACACGCGCTGGTCCCACGGCTTGTAGCCGGGCGTAAAATGGGTGTCCACGTCGTAGCCCGGGCCCAGCTGGTGGCGGACCATCTCGACGATCCTGCGTTTCGCGAGCTCCGGCTTCGACCGCGCGACGCGGTACAGCAGCATGCTCTCGACGATCACGCGCCAGCGCGTCAGCGCGTACGCGGCGCGTGCCGGCAGCCAGCGGCGCAGTCGCTGCGCGAAGCCGTACTCGGACGGGCGGCTCACGACATAGGTCGGGGAGCGCTGCAGCATCGTCACGTGGGCGGCGTCCTGCGCCATCGCGGGCACGAGCGTCACAGCCGTGGCGCCGCTGCCGACGACGACCACGCGCCGGCCCCGGTAATCCAGGCCGGCGGGCCAGAACTGCGGCTGCACGATCCGGCCGGCGAACGCGTCCTCGCCGTCGAAGCGGGGGCGGTATGCCTCGTCGTAGCTGTAGTAGCCGCTGCACATGGCCAGGAAACGGGTGCGCAGCCACACGCGCCGACCGTCGTGCTCCGCCTCCACCCGCCAGCACGCGTCGATGCTCGACCAGTGCGCGCCGACGACCTTGTGGCCGTAGCGGATGTGGCGGTCGATCCCATTGTCGCGCGCCGTCTGCGCGATATAGCGCCGGATGGATGGCCCGTCCGCAATCGCCTTGCCTTCAGTCCAGGGTCGAAACGCGTAACCGAGGGTATACATGTCGGAGTCCGAGCGCACGCCGGGATAGCGGAACAGATCCCACGTGCCGCCGAGCGCGGCGCGTGCTTCCAGGATGGCCCAGGTCTTGCCGGGGCAGCCCCGCTGCAGATGCCAGGCGGCGCCGATGCCGGACAGGCCGGCGCCGACGATGAGGACGTCGAAAAAGGGCGCCGCGGCGGCTTCGGTCATGGCGTGTCTCGTTGTATTTGGGATGCTACTGACACCGTATATTGTCACATATTGATAAGCAACGTTCTGTGCGAAAATAGAAGGATGCCTCCAGAAACTTCACAACCTGCCCGGCCTTATCGTGGCGTCCCGCAAGACGAACGGCGTGCGCAACGGCGCGCGCAACTGATCGCGGCGGCCGTCGCCGTGTATGGCGAACGCGGCTACCGCCAGTCGACCGTCAAGGCCGTCTGCGAGGCCGCCGGGCTGACCGAACGTTATTTCTATGAATCCTTCGCGAACAGCGAAGAGTTGTTGATCGCCTCGTTCAACGCCGTCACCTACAGCGTGCTGGGCGAGCTCACGGACGCGGCCCAGCAGGCCGGCCGCAGCCGCGTCGCGCGGGCGCGTGCGATGCTGCACACGTATTTCGCGGCGCTGCAGCGCGAGCCCCGTTCGGCGCGCGTGTTCCTCGTCGAGATCCGCGGCGTCAGCCGGGCCGTCGACAAGGCGTTCGATGCCGCGCTGCGCGCCATCGGCGAACAGGTCGGGCGCTACGTCGTGCCGCCCGGCGTGCCGGCCGACCCGCTACTGGAAGCAGGCATCGTCGGCGGCGTGATCCACATCGCGCTGCGCTGGATCGAGGATGGGTACACGCCGGATATCGAGGTCGTTACCGACAGCGCGCTGCGGCTCGGCATGGTGCTGGGACGGCCGCCGTTGCGGCGGACCGTTGGCGGCTGACACACCGTCGTTCCCGCGCACGCGGGAACCCATGCCGATGCGCCGAAGTTGTACCGTCAAGCGCCTGCAGTATCTTTGATATACGGATTTCTGTAGTTCAGTATGGGTTCCCGCATTCGCGGGAACGACGTGAGGCCTTACGCCAACTTCGGCCAGTCCAACTCCACCCACGTCGGCGCATGGTCGCTGGGCTTCTCGCGCCCGCGCACGTCGCGGTCGACGCCGGCCGCCTTCAGCTTCGGGGCGAGGGCAGGGCTCAGCAGCAGGTGGTCGATGCGCAGGCCCGTGTTGCGGCCGTACGCGTCACGGAAATAATCCCAGAATGTGTAGATGACTTCGCCGGGGTGCGTCGCCCGGAGGGCATCCGTCCAGCCCTGGTCGAGCAGGCGCTGGTAGGCCGCGCGCGTCTCCGGGCGGAACAGCGCGTCGTCGAGCCAGCGTTCCGGCTTGTAGACGTCCAGTTCCGTCGGCATCACGTTATAGTCGCCCGCGACGACGACGGGCGCACCCGTGGCGATCAGTTCCTGCGCGCGCAGCCGCAGGCGTTCGAACCAGCGCAGTTTGTACTCGAACTTCGGGCCCGGCGCCGGGTTCCCGTTCGGCAGGTACAAGCAGGCGACGAGGATGCCGTTCACGGCCGCCTCGATGTAGCGGCTCTGCTCGTCGTCGGGGTCGCCCGGCAGGCCGCGCTGGAGTTCCTGCGGCTCGGTGCCGCGCGCGAGGATCGCGACGCCGTTCCAGCTTTTCTGGCCGTGCCAGATCGGGCAATAGCCGGCCGCGCGGATCTCCATCTCGGGAAATTTCTCCTGCGGCGCCTTCAGCTCCTGCAGGCACGCCACGTCGGGCTGCGTCTCCTCGAGCCATTGGAGCAGGGCGGGAAGGCGGCTGTTGATACCGTTGACGTTGAAGGTGGCGATGCGCATGGGGTCTCTCATTGGTTGTCGTTGCCGCTATTCTGACCCGAGAATGCCGCGGCCGCCGCACGAAGAGTCTAAGTAGTCAAACTACGCGATATTTTCATAGAATTTTACCAAAGCACCCATAGGCTGTAGCATTTCTACGTGAACGGGTTAAAATTCCCGTATTCCAACAACGACAACGCCCGGAGACCATGAAACCCATTCCCCATGCCGTCCTCGCCCTGTGCCTGCTCGCCGGCCTGCCGGTCCATGCGCAGAACGCGGACCGCACCTACCTCGGCTACCGCAACGACAACGGGACGCTGGACATCGCCACCAGCGACGGCCGCTACCTGATCCGGCCCTACGACGCCAACATCGTCGAGACGAGCTTCGTGCCGCGCGGCGAGACGTTCGACCCGGCGTCGCACGCCGTCGTGCTGAAGCCCGGCCAGGCGCAGGCGACGATCCGGGAAGCGGACGGGCGCATCCAGCTCGTCACGGACGGCATCACGGTCACGGTGGAAAAATCGCCGCTGCGCATCAGCTATGCGTACAAGGGAAAACCGCTCGTCGCCGAAAAGGAGGGCTATGGCCACGCGGGAGAACTGGAAAGCATCGAGTTCGCGCTCGCGGGCGATGAGGCGCTGTACGGCGCCGGCTCGCGCGCCGTCGGCATGAACCGGCGCGGCAACCGCTTCCGGCTGTACAACCGGGCGTCGTACGGCTTCGGCAACCGCGCGGACCAGATGGGCTATGGCATCCCGATGGCCGTGTCGTCGCACAAGTACGCGATCCACTTCGACAATCCGCAGGCCGGGTGGCTCGATTTCGACAGCCGCAAGGACGGCACCCTGCGCTACGAAGTGATGGGCGGCCGCAAGACCTACCAGGTGATCGCGGGCGACGACTGGGCGCAGCTGATGGACGAGACGACGCGCCTGACCGGCCGCCAGCCGCTGCCGCCGCGCTGGGCGTTCGGCAATTTCGCGAGTCGCTTCGGGTACCACGACGAGGCCGAAGCGCGTGCCGTCGTCGATCGATTCATCGCGGACGGCATCCCGCTGGACGCGATCGTGTTCGACCTGTACTGGTTCGGCAAGACGGTCAAGGGCACGATGGGCAACCTCGGGTGGGACCGCGACAGTTTCCCCCATGCCGAGGCGATGATGGCCGACTTCGACAGGAAAGGCGTCAAGACGGTGCTCATCACGGAGCCGTTCGTGCTGACGACGTCCAGGCGCTGGCAGGAAGCGGTGCAGCAGGGCGTCCTCGCGACGGATGCGCAGGGCAAGCCGTTCGTCTTCGATTTCTTCTTCGGGAACACGGGCCTCGTCGACGTGTTCAAGCCGCAGGCGCGCGACTGGTTCTGGAACATCTATAAAGACCTCAAGGCGGGCGGTGCCGCCGGCTGGTGGGGCGATCTGGGCGAGCCGGAGACGCATCCGTCGGCCGCGCGCCACGCGACGGGCACCGCGGACCAGGTCCACAACATCTACGGCCACGAATGGGCGAAGCTGATCGCCGACGGCTACGCGCGCGACTTCCCGCAGGAGCGGCCGTTCATCCTGATGCGCTCGGGGTATTCGGGCTCGCAGCGTTTCGGCATGATCCCGTGGTCCGGCGACGTGCAGCGGGGCTGGGGCGGCCTGCAGTCGCAGATGGAGATCGCGCTGCAGATGGGCATGCAGGGCCAGGCCTACATGCATTCCGACCTGGGCGGCTTCGCCGGGCCCGTGCTGGACGACGAGTTGTACGTGCGCTGGCTCCAGTACGGCGTGTTCCAGCCGATCTTCCGCCCGCATGCGCAGGAAGAAGTGCCGGCCGAGGCGATCTTCCGCACGCCGGCCGTGAAGGCGCTCGCGCGCGCCGCCATCCGCCTGCGTTACGCGATGCTGCCGTATAACTACACGGCCGCCTTCGACGACAGCCGCAGCGGCATGCCGATGATGCGCCCCGTGCTCTTCGAGGATCCGGACAACGAATTCATGTCGACGACGGGCATCTCGTCCACGTACCTGTGGGGCCCGGACTTCCTCGTCGCCCCCGTCACGGAACCGGGCGCCACGCGCAAGGAAGTCTTTTTCCCGCGCAAGGGCAGCGTGTGGTTCGACTTCTACACGGACGAGCCGCACCACGGCGGCATCCTGGAGACGGTGACGCCGCGTCCGGACCGCATCCCGACTTACGTCCGAGCCGGCGCGTTCATCCCGCTCGCGCAGCCCGTGCAGAGCACGCGCGACTATTCGACGGCGAAGCTCGACCTGCATTACTGGCACGATGCGGGCGTGACGCAGGCGCAAGGCCACCTGTACGACGACGACGGGCACACCGCGCACGCGTTCGAAACGGGCAAGTACGAGCTGGTGCGGTTCTCCAGCAGGTTCGCCGACGGCCGCCTGGCCCTGACGGTCGCGCCGGAACCAGGCGCCGCCGCGACGCCGACCGCACGCACGTTCGACCTGAAGGTGCACAACGTGGCGGCGAAACCCCGCGCCGTGCAGGTCGGCGGCAAGGCGATCGCCTACCACTGGGACGCGAAACGGCGCGTGCTCGACGTCAGGCTGCCGGCCGTGCGTGCCGCCGCGTTGCAGGTGGTCGTGACCCTGTAGCGCAGGCGCGCTCCACGCCTGGGTTGAATTCGGTACCCTGCTCCTCCGGGAATCCGGAATTGCGCACCGCACCATGAAGACCCAATTGTTGCAAGACTTCCAGGAAAGCGGATCGGCACCGTCGACGCCGCCATCTCCGCCGCCATCTCCGGCCGCGCCGCGCCGGCGGCCGGCCGTCTGGCACGGCCCCGGTTCGCAGCGGGCCGGAGCCGGCGCGGCCGTCCAAAAGGCCGACCCCGGACCGGCGCAACGCGCGCCGGAAGTCTCGGCGCGCGGCAAGGGCGTCGCGATCGAAGCCCTGGCCGACCGCATCGCGCAAGCACGGACGGCGCGGCCTGCACCGCCTGCACCGCCTGCACCGCCGCCGCCGCCCGCCGACGAGCCCACCGTGCCGGGCGCCGAGGCCCGCCCGCACCCGGAGCCGCCGCGCCCTCCCGAACCGCCGCCGGCCGCCGATCACATTCCTCCGCCGGTCGCCGATCACATTCCTCCGCCGGCCGCCGATCATATTCCTCCCCCGGCCGCCGATCACATTCCTCCGCCGCGCGCCGACACGGGCACGGTCCCGCGCCCCGTCCAGCCGGACATCGAAGCGGAATGGCTCGCCGCGCGCCTGCGCGAGGAAGCGGCGGCGCGCGAGGCGCCGGCCTGGACGAGCATGTGGAAACGCCGCCTCGTCACGTGGAGCATCGCGGGCGGCCTGCTGGCCGGCCTGGCGGCAGGCGGCTTGTGGCTGTACGAGGAAAACCGGGTCGAGGATGCGCTCGTCGTCGTGGCGAACACGTCACCGGCTGGGCAGCCGTCGGCGGCGGCCTTCGTTGCCCGCGCGCCGGCGCCTGCACCGGTGCCGGTGCCGGTGCGGCCCGCCGTCACGCCGGAACCCGTGAAGCCGGTGCCCGATGAGCCCGTCGCCCCCGTCATCGAGGACAAGGCGCCCGCCGCGGCCCCGGTCGACGTCACGCCGCCGCGGCGCGCGGCACGCCACAAGACGACCGTGAAGAAACAGGGCACCGCGAAGGCGCGCCGCACGGCGACCAAAGAGGCGCCTCCGGTCGCCGCCGACCCGTCGCCGCGCCAGCGCCGCGAAGAAACCCTGATGCAGTGCCGGGCCCACGGCTATGACGCGCGCCGGTGTATCGAGCGCGCCTGTACGATGACGCGCTACGGCCTCGCGTGCAAAGGGTAGACGGGCGCGGAATCAGTGGCCGTGCTGTTTTTCGTAGTCGTCCGCCTCGGCCTTGGTGGCGTGCACGATGCCGTCCGGGTGCTCGGGCGGGGTGTACAGCGTGTACAGGCGCATCGGCTCGCTGCTCGACGTGTTGATGACGTTGTGCTCGGTCCCGGCCGGGATGACGACGGCGACGCCGTCCTCGAGCTTGTGCTGTTCGCCATCCAGGATCGCGACGCCCTGGCCGGCCTCGACACGGATGAACTGGTCGTGGCCCTCGTGCTTTTCGAGGCCGATTTCCTCGCCGGGCTGCAGGGTCATGATGACCAGCTGGCTGCGCTGGGTCGTGTAGAGGACTTCCCGGAAATTATTCCCGGCAAGCGTTTTTGCTTCGATGTTGATGCTGTAACCCGACATGACGTTCTCCATGAAGTTGTCGTCCGCATTGTAGCGGATAGCGTGATCCGATACCCAATGTTGCCAACGCGGCCATAAACGTTTCATTGCGTGCATGAGTGTTTCCACAATGTTATAATGAGATCATGAACGTTTGACCTTTCCGACATGACTTCCGACTTCACCACGCAGCGCCGCATGCAATTGTTGATCGAGCGGGTCGCCGATTACGCGATCTACATGCTGAATCCCGACGGCACGGTCGCAAGCTGGAATGCCGGCGCGCGGCGCTTCAAGGGGTACACGGAGGCGGAGATCCTGGGCCAGCATTTCTCGCGCTTCTACACGCCGGCGGACCGCGCCGCCGGCCTGCCGGAACGCGCGCTCGCCACGGCGCTGGACAAAGGACGATTCGAGGCGGAGGGCTGGCGCGTGCGCAAGGACGGCAGCCATTTCTGGGCATCCGTCGTCATCGACCCGATCCTCGACGACGACGGCCAGTTGCTCGGCTTTGCCAAGATCACGCGCGACATCAGCGACAAGAAGCTGGCGCGCGAAGCGCTGCGCCGCAGCGAGGAGCAATTCCGCCTGCTCGTCGACAGCGTGATCGACTACGCCATCTACATGCTGTCGCCGGAAGGCCTCGTGACGACGTGGAACGCGGGCGCCCGCAACATCAAGGGGTATGCGGCGGACGAAGTCATCGGCACGCACTTCGGCCGCTTCTACACGGACGAAGACCGGGACAACGGCCTGCCGGACCGCGTGCTGGCGACGGCGCGCGAACAGGGCCGCTACCACGGCGAGGGCGTGCGGGTGCGCAAGGATGGCTCGCGCTTCCGCGCCGACGTCGTCGTGGACGCCATCCGCGACGCCGACGGCCGCCTCGTCGGCTTCGCCAAGATCACGCGCGACGTCACGCAGCGCGTGCAGCTGGAAGAGGCGCGCCAGGCCCTGCAGCATGCCCAGCGCCTGGAAGCGGTCGGCAAGCTGACGGGCGGCGTCGCGCACGACTTCAACAACATCCTGCAGGTGATCGGCGGCAGCCTGCAACTGCTGGGCGGGACGGTGGCTGGGCTGCCGGCCGCGCAGCGGCATCTGCAGATGGCGCTGGCCGCCGTCGACCGCGGCGCCAAGCTGTCGTCGCAACTGCTCGCGTTCGCGCGCCGCCAGCCGCTGCAGCCTTATGTGCTGAACCCGGGCCGCGTCGTGCGCAACATGGAAGACCTCGTACGCCGCGCCGTCGGCGAGCACGTGGAAGTCGAGACCGTCGTCTCGGCGTCGCTGTGGAACACGACGCTCGACCCGCACCAGCTGGAAAACGTCGTGCTGAACCTCGCCATCAATGCGCGCGACGCGATGCCCGGCGGCGGCAAGCTGACGGTCGAACTGTCCAACACGATGCTCGACGACACCTACGTCAGCGCCGCGCACGAGGTGCCGCCGGGGCAGTACGTGCTGCTGGCGATCTCCGACACGGGCACGGGCATGACGCCCGAGGTGCGCGAGCGCGCCATCGAGCCGTTCTTCACGACCAAGGGCGAAGGGCAGGGGACGGGCCTGGGCCTGTCGATGGCGTTCGGCTTCGTCAAGCAGAGCGGCGGCCACTTCCGCATCTACAGCGAAGTGGGCCACGGCACGACGATCAAGGCCTATTTCCCGCGCGCGCTCGAGGCGGAGCAGACGCTGCCGGAGCCGGTCGCGAACGAGGCGCGCGGCGGCACCGAGACGATCCTGGTCGTCGAGGACGATCCGAACGTCCAGGCGACCGTCGTCGGCATGCTGTCCGAACTGGGCTACCAGGTGCTGCGCGCCGATAATGCCGAATCGGCGCTGGCCGTGCTGAAGGCCGGCGTGCGCTGCGACCTGCTGTTCACCGACGTCGTCATGCCGGGCAAGCTGAAGAGTACCGAGATGGTGCGCCAGGCGCGCGCGCTGCTGCCGGACATGAAGGTCCTGTACACGTCCGGCTACACGCAGAACGCGATCATCCACGGCGGCCGCCTCGACCCGGGCGTGGAGCTGCTGTCGAAGCCCTACCGCCGCGAGAAGCTGGCGTCCAAGGTGCGCCAGCTGCTGGGCGCGAAGGAGTCGATGTCCGAGCCGGCACCGGTCGCGCCGGCGCCGCCCCAGGTGGCGTCCGCGGGCCTGCGCGTGCTGTTGATCGAAGACGATGCCCAGGCCCGCGAGCTGTACCGCGACATCCTGCTGGCGGCGGGCTTCCAGGCCGACGAGGCGGCCACGGCCCAGGACGCCCTGGCGCTGCTGGCGCGCGACCGCTATCACGCGGCGGTCGTCGACTACAGCCTGCCCGACCTGGACGGCCTCACGCTCGCCCGGCGCATCGTGGAACGCCATCCTGGTGTCGCGATCGTGTTCGCGTCCGGCTACGGCAGCCTGGTCGCGGGCGCAGCGGACGTCACGGCGCGCGTGCTGACGAAACCGTTCACGGATCTGCAGCTGAAGCAGGCGTTGCTGGCCGCGGTGGCCGAGCGGCGTGACGCGTCACGCCGCGCCTGAGCGGTCGCCTCAAACGCGGATATCGCCGAAAAAGCCCAGTTGCAGGCTCGACGCGATGCGCTGGGCGACTTCCAGGGCCTCGATCGCGCCGTCGATGCCAAACACGTCGATTGCCGTCAGCCGGAACAGCGTGAGCCAGCGGACGAAGTGCTCCGTCTCGATGCCCGCAAGGGCCATGTGCTTGCCGAAGACGTTTCCCTGGAATTCGCCGGTGCCGAGCAGGACCTTGGTCCAGAACGCGACCATGCGCGGCATGTGCTCGTGCCACCGTCCGGCGAGTTTCGCTTCGAACACGGGGTATAGCACGGCATCGTCGCGCACGCGCGCGTAAAACGTGTCGACCAGGCGGATGATCGACGATTCGGTGATGGCGGGAGAGGGCATGGCTTGCTCGGGAACGACGTGATGTGGATGATTCTAGCAAATATGCATCCAATATGCACCTTCAACGTCCCCGGCCATGCCCCCTTCGAACTTACTTGCTGGCGGTCTTCACGTCGGCCTCGGGCAGCAGGACGACCTGGACATAGTTGTCCTTGTCGAAGTAGCGCTGCGCGGCCGTGCGCACGTCCGCCACCGTCAGTGCGTCGACCTCGTCCATGACCGTCAGCAGGTGCGACAGCGGCGTGCCGTCGAGCAGGGACACTTTCACGCTCTGCAGCCAGTACCCGTTCTCGTGCTGCGAACGCTCGTGGACCACGCGCCAGTTGGCCTTGACCTTGTCGAGTTCCGCCTGCGTCGGGCCGTTGGCCTTGACGCTGTCGATCTCCGCGAACAGGGCGGCGACGAGCTGGTCGACCTTTTCGGGGCCGGTCGGCAGCTGCGTGCTGATTTCGTAGTGCTGGTACGGGATGCGCTGCACCGCGCCGGCCATCTGGCCCGAATAGATCAGGCCGAGCTTCTCGCGCAACACCGCGTTCACACGCAAATTCATCACCTCGATGAGCGCGCTCATGCGCAGCGCCTCGGCCGGCGACCAGGCCGCCGGACCGGAAAACGTCAGCGACACGACGCTCTTGGGCTCCGTGCCCGCGTGGACTTCCTTCTTGACGACACCTTGCGCGATGCGCAGGCCGACGTCGCGGTAGGCGAGCGGCAGGTCGGGCGTCGGCAACGTGCCGAGGTAGGCCGTCACGAGGGGCTTGATGGTCGCCGGATCGAAGTCGCCGACGACGACGAACGTCAGGCCCTTCGCGCTGGCGAAGCGCTGGCGGTACACGGCGAGACTGCGGTCGAGGTCGATCTTGCCGAGGTCTTCCTGCGTGGGCATGCGCCCTTCGTAGGGATGACGGCCATAGAGCGTGTCGGCGACCGCTTCGGCGAAGCGCTGCTCGGGGGCGGCCGCGCGGTTGCGCACCATGTCGCCGAGCGCGCCCATGTACGCCTTGTACAGGGATTCGTCGCGCCGCACGCCGTCGAAACGCAGCCACAGCATCTGGAACATCGTCTCCAGGTCTTCGGCACCGCTGGCCGACTGGCCGCCGATCTCATCCGTGTAGTCGGACATCCCGAGCGTCACCGCCGCGCGCCGGCCCGCGAGCATCTTCATCAGGTCCGTGGGCGCGAAGTCTTTGATGCCCATCGACATGGCCAGCCCCGTGGCGGCGCGCGCGTTCGGCAGGTCTTTCTCGTCGACCAGCGTCTGGCCGCCGTAGCGCACCGCGCCCAGCAGCACCTCGTCCTTGCGGAAGGCGGTCGGCTTGAGGACGACCTGCACGCCGTTCGACAAGGTCAGGCGGGTCAGGCCGAGCGTCTCGTCGCGCGTTTCGGTCACGATGCGGCCGGGCGCGGCGGGACGGTCCATCAGGCGCTGCGCGACCTTCTTTTCGGCGCGGTCGGTGACCGTGGCGTGCGCGGCCGCCGCGTCGGCGGCCACCAATTGATCCGTCGTGGGCGCGGGGCCGGCCTTCGTATTGCCGGCGAACACGACGAGCTTGCCGGCATCCGCCGGGAACGCGTTGCGGGCAGCCGCATTGAGGTCGGCGACCGTGATTTCAGGCAGCAATTCCTGCATGACATGGAACTCGGCCTCGATGCCCGGGATGCTTTCGCCGGCGAGGAAATTGCGCTGGTATTCGGCAACGTACCGCCCGGAATCCGTCGTGTCCCGTTGCTTGACCGCGCTTTCCATCCCATTCAGGACGACTTTGCGGACACGCGCCAGCTCGGCTTCGCTGAATCCGAACTGGCGGACCCGGTGCATTTCCTGCTCGACGGCCGCGACGGCCGGGACCACGCCGCCCGCACCCACGGCGGCGCTGATGGAGAACGCCTTGTGGCGCGCGGTCACGGGGATGGTGCGGCCGCCCGCGCCGAGGAACGGCGGATTCGCCTGCTGCGTCAGCTCGCCCAGCCGCAGGCTCAGCAGGATGGCCGCGAGGTTGTCCACGACCTTGGCGCGGTAGCTCCCGTATGTCCCGAGGTCCGGCTCGAGCCGGACGGGGTAGTTCAGCTCGACGGCACTGCCGGACATTTCCTCGTCGGCGAACACGAACGCTTCCGTCCGCGTTCGTGCGGGAATGTCGGCGTAGGTCCGGGGGCGCGGCTGCGGCGGATTGGCCAGGCCGGCGAAGTGCGCCTTGACCAGGCGCTCGGCCTCGGCCGGTTCGATGTCGCCGACGACGATCACGGCCATCAGGTCCGGCCGGTACCAGTCGCGGTAGAAGCGGCGCAGCGCCTCCGGCTGCGCGGTGCGGATCACGTCTTCCTTGCCGATCGGCTCGCGCAGCGCATAGCGCGAGCCGTTGTACAGCTTCGGCGCGAGCGCCTTGCGCAGGCGTTCCTGCGCGCCCTTGTGCAGGCGCGCTTCCTCGAGCACGATCGCGCGCTCCTTGTCGATGTCGTCCGCAGCCAGCGTGACGCCGTGCGCCCAGTCTTCCAGCACCGTGAAGGCGGTCTCCACGTTCTCCTTGCGGTCGGTCGGTACGGGCAGCATGTAGACCGTCTCGTCCAGGCCCGTGTAGGCGTTCAGGTCGGCGCCGAACTTCACGCCGATCGATTGCAGGTACGAGACCAGTTCCTGTTTCTTGAAGTGCGTGGAACCGTTGAAGGCCAGGTGTTCGAGCATGTGGGCGAGACCCTGCTGGTCATCGTCCTCGAGCGCGGAGCCGGCCTTCACCACGAGCCGCAGCTCGACCCGGTGCTCGGGCTTGCCGTTCTTCTGGATGTAATAGGTCAGGCCGTTCGCCAGCTTGCCGACCTTGACCTGCGGCCCGACGGGAACGCGGGCATTGAGGTCGACGGCGGCTGTGGCGGGCAGCAGCGTGGCCAGGGCAGCGGCGAGCACCGTGGCGCGAAACAGGAAGGGCATCCGTACATCCTTTGGGATCGTTATCAAGAGCAGCGAGCTTAGCAAAGGAACATGTCCTATAAATACACGGATTGTCACGTAGACATGGTATTTGCCCTGACGAACCCCATAGGCCACGCCGGCACGCCGAATGTCTTGCGGGAACGCACCCTACCCGGTTAAGGTAGGGGCCGGTTCAATCCGACGCCACGCGCCGGATTGTTGTGTTAGCCTTTCTCGGCGGCAATCTCACTGAAAGGAGCGGCGTGGAATCCCAAGTCAAATCGTCCGTGATGGACGCGATCGGCAACACGCCCGTCGTCAGGCTGGGGCGCCTGTTCCCCGGCTACGACGTGGTTGCGAAGCTGGAATACATGAATCCGGGCGGCAGCATCAAGGACCGCATGGTCCGGCACATGCTCAAGAGCCTGCCGGCCGGCACGGACCGCGTCGTCGAGAGCTCGTCCGGCAACACGGGCGCCGCGCTCGCGATGGCCAGTGCCGTGCTCGGACTGCGATGCGACGTGACCGTGCCGCAGACCACGAGCATCGAAAAGATCAAGCGCATCCGCGCCTACGGGGCCGAGGTGCACCTGTGCGCGCCGGACGACGGCGTCGACACCGCGGCCGGCTACCAGGCCGTGGCGGAGCGCCTCGCGCAGGGCGACAACGTCCACCACCTCGACCAGTACCGCTCCGCGCTGAACCGGGAAGCCCATTACCGCGACACGGGGCCGGAACTGTGGCGCCAGCTCGCGGGCGAGATCGACGTGTTCGTGTGCGGCATCGGCTCGGGCGGGACCATCTCCGGCATCGGCCGCTACCTGAAGGAACAGAAGCGCGACCTCGTCGTGCTCGGCGTGGAGCCCCGCAACTCGGCGTACCGCAAGCTCGTCACGGACACGCCCGCCGACGGGGCGTTCGCCAGCGTCGTCGAAGGCGTGGGCAAACGCCAGCCGTCCAGCAGCTTCGACCCGGCGATCGTCGACGACGTCGTGCAGGTGGCCGACGACGACGCGCTCGACTGGTGCCGCCGGCTGGCGGCGGAGGAGGGCATCCTGGCGGGCGGGTCCAGCGGCTGCGTCACGGCCGGCATCGCCCGGCTGCTGCCGCGCCTCGCCGGCAAGCGTGTGGCGACCGTGTTCCCGGACTCCGGCGTGTACTATCTCTCGAAATACTTTTGACTAGCTGATTACGGATCCGGACCGTGTCCGACCTCCTCGCCCTGCTCGGTGCCCGCATCCCGGCCAACCTGGCGCCGTTCATGCTGGCCAGCGTCACGGCACCCGCCGTGCGCGGCGTGCCCCACGGCCCGGATGTCCTCGCGCGCCGGCTCGGCTGCCCCTGCGGCAGTTGGGAACTGAAATTGCGCACGGCGCGGCGGCGCGAGCGGCGCGGGCTGTTCGGCCGCAAGACGGTCGCGGCGCCCGTCGCGCCCGTGCATGCCGCCTGCCCCGTGTGCGGGCGCGAGGTACTGTTGTTCGATCCGGCGCAGCACGGCTGGCATGGCCGGCATGGCGACGGCGTGCGGCCGCGCGCGGACGACGAGGCGTGGTTCGCCAATGCGGCCGGCGAAGTCGTCGTCGCGTATGCCTACCGCGCGGAAGACGCGTACCGCGCGATGCTGGCCGACGGATGCCCCGACCCGCAGGACTGGTTCGACTGCTTCGCCATCGTGTTCCGCGCGGCCGGCGCGCAGCCCTTGCTGGTCCTGTCCGAAGAGCCCTACCGCCGGCTGGACAGATAGGCCACGCCGTCGGGCCCGTAACTCTCGCGATGCGGCTCGTCGCGGCGCAGGTGGAACACGTCGCCGGGCCGATAGATCTTGATCTCGCCGCCCGCGTGAAGGCGGATCTCGCCTTTCAGGACCAGCGCCTTCGCTTCGAACGGGTGCGCGTGATCGGCCAGCGTGCCGTTCGGCGCGCGCTCGACGAGGACCGGGTCCGCATAACCTTCCGCTTTCAGCGCATCGAGGAATTCCTGTTGTTCCATGCTGGGCTCGCAAGTGTTCGGAGTTCGTGAAGGCGGAGTGTATCACTGGTCCATGTCCACACTCATCCCTGTACGACGTTGCCAGACCGGGCCGGCGCCCGGGATCACGACGTCGCGCGGGCGATGCGCGCGCGCCGACCCTCGGCCGCGCGGTACCCGATCGCCAGCACGACGAGCCACGCCGGGATCATCCACACCGAGACGCGCAGTTCCGGCGTGGCGTACATGATCGCGACGATCCCCGCGAGATACAGCAGGCACGCCCAGTTCGTGAGCGGATAGAGGGGGCTCGGGAACGCCGTGCGCTCGCCCGCGGCCTGCTTCGCGGCGCGGAAGCGCAGGTGCGACCAGCTGATCATCGCCCAGTTGATCAGCATGCCGGCGACGGCGAGACCCATCAGGAGGCCCAGCGCCTTGCCCGGCACGGCATAGTTGACGCCCACGCACAGCGCGGTGGCGACGGCCGACACGGCCAGCGACGCCAGCGGCACGCCCCGTTCGTTCACGCGCAGCAGCGCGCGCGGCGCGTGGCCCTGCACGGCGAGGCCGTACAGCATGCGGCTGTTCGAGTACACGCAGCTGTTGTAGACGGACAGCGCGGCCGTCAGCACGACGACGTTCAGCACGTGCGCGACGACGCCGGCGTCCAGCGCCTTGAAGATCAGCACGAACGGGCTGGCGCCCGGCACGATCTGGTCCCACGGGTACAGCGACAGCAACACGGCCAGCGCGCCGACGTAGAACACGAGGATGCGCCACAGGGTCTGGTTCGTCGCGCGCGGGATCGAGCGGGACGGATCGGCCGCCTCGGCCGCCGTGATGCCGATGACCTCCAGGCCGCCGAACGAGAACATGATGATCGCCATCGACATCACGAGACCCTGGATGCCGTGGGCGAAGAAGCCGCCGTGCGTCCACAGGTTGCTGACGCTGGCCTGCGGTCCGGCCCCGCCGCTCGCGAGCAGGAACACGCCATAGACGATCATCGCGATGATGGCCGCCACCTTGATGACGGAAAACCAGAACTCGCTCTCGCCGAACGCGCGCACGTTGATCAGGCTGATGCCGTTCGCGAGCACGAAGCAGCCCAGCGCCGACACCCACGGCGGCACATTGGGAAACCAGTACTGCACGTAGATGCCGACGGCGGACAGCTCGGCCATGCTGACGAGCACGTACAGCACCCAGTAATTCCAGCCGGAGACGAAGCCGGCGAAGCGGCCGCAGTATTTGTCGGCGAAGTGGCCGAACGAGCCGGCGACCGGTTCGTCGACCATCATCTCGGACAGCTGGCGCATGATCAAAAAGGCGACCAGGCCCGCGACCGCGTAGCCGAGCAGGACGGACGGACCGGCCAGCTTGACGGTTTCCGCGACGCCGAGGAACAGGCCGGTGCCGATGGCGCCGCCGAGGGCCATCAACTGGATGTGCCGGCTCTTGAGGCCGCGGTGGAGTGTCGTGTCGTCGGAAGCCATGGTGTCCGCTTGCTAAAAGACAAGGATTTTAAAGCAAACGGTGGCGGCTGTGACCACACGATCGCGAACTCGTACGCGAATATCGAGGCGGCATTTTGTCGTAAAAAGAGGGACTTGCAAAAACACGGCGGTTCGATCAATCTTGAACCGGACTCGTCACGGGACGGCGGACGTCTTCCCGCCTGTATTTGCAAGCAGCTGATCAGGAATATCATGATTCAACCATCAGACGCCGGATTTTCCGCGCTGTTTCACGCGCATCCGGTACCGATGTGGGTGTATGACCTCGAGACGTTCCGCTTCGTGGCGGTCAATGCCGCGGCCATCGTCCATTACGGTTATTCGGAAGCGGAATTCCTGGCCATGACGCTCCGCGATATCCGTTTGCGGGAAGATCTCGAGCGGCTGGACGACAACCTGCGGCAGCCGCCGGTACCGAGTATCGAGAAGTCCGGGATCTGGCGGCATGTCAGGAAGGACGGCGCCGTCATTCATGTGGAAATCACGTCGCATCCCTTGTGGTTCGAAGAGCGCGCGTGCAGGTTCGTTCTGGCCCACGACGTCACCGAGCGCCTGCTCGCGCAAGACAAGATCATGCGCCTCAGCCGGATCTACGCCGTGTCGAGCGGTGTCAATGCGGCGATCGCCCGGATCCATACGCGTGACGCGCTGTTCGACGAGGTCTGCCGGATTGCGGTGCACGTCGGCGCGTTCAAGACGGCGTGGATCGGCGCGTTCGAGCCCGACGTGCTCGATGGGCGTGTCGTGGCATGGTGCGGCGGCGAACGGCAGTACGTCGACCGGGTGCGCTTGACCTTGCGTGCCGACAGTATCGATAGCGCGAGGCCGGCTTGCGTAGCGGCGCGCGAAGCACGGGCGGTGATTTGCAATGACGTCGCGACGGATCCCGGGTTGGCGCCGCTGGCAAGGGAAATGCTCGAGGAAGGGCAGCGTGCCGTTGCCGCGCTGCCGCTGGCGCCGGCCGGTCGCGTCGACGCCGTGATGGTGTTCATAGCCGATACCGCCGGGTTCTTCGATGCGGAGGAACTCAAGCTCCTCGATGACCTGGTCGGCGACATCAACTTTGCCTTGCAGTTCATCGACAACAAGGAGCGGCTCAGTTATCTGGCGTATTACGACGTGTTGACCGGACTGCCGAATGCCAGGCTGTTCGAGGACAGGCTTGGGCAATTCATCCACTCGGCGCAGGCGGGACAGGATGTCGGCACGATCCTGGTGAATATCGATCGATTCACGCAATTGAACGATGCATTCGGTCGCCACATGGGCGACGCGCTGCTCAAACAGGTCGCACAGCGGCTGGACGAGGCGCTGCCGGGGGGTGTCAGCGTGGCGCGGATCGGCGGCGCCACGTTTGCGATCGCCGTCGCCGAACTGGCGCAGGACGCGGACCTCGAACATATCGTCGATGAGTTCATCCTGGCGACCATCAACCAGCATTTCCGGCTGGGGCCGCACGAAGCACGTGTCCAGGCGCGGGCCGGACTGGCGCTGTTTCCCCGCGATGGCAGCGATGCCGAAACCCTGCTCAAGCATGCGGAAGCTGCACTGCAGAGTGCGAAGCGCCTGGGCGAACCTTATCTGTATTACTCGCCGGCGATGAACGCCTCCCACGCCGCCAGGCTTGCACTGGAATCGGAGCTGCTGCACGCGCTCGATGCGCAGCAATTTGTCGTGTACTACCAGCCACGGGTCGACCTGGTGAGTGGACGCATCGTCAGCGCGGAAGCCCTGATTCGCTGGCGGCATCCACAGCGCGGGCTGGTGTTTCCCGGCACTTTCATTCCACTCGCGGAAGAGGTTGGACTGATCGAGCCGATCAGCGACTGGGTTCTCGATGCCGTCTGCGCCCAGCAGGCGCGCTGGCTGCAGGGGAAGATCGACGTCGTGCCGGTCGCGGTCAACCTGTCGGCGGCGCAGCTCAGGAACGGTAAATTCGTACAGGACGTGACGGATGCGCTGTCCCGGTACCGGCTGCCGGCCCACCATATCGAATTCGAGCTGACGGAATCGATGGTGATGAATGACGTGGAGCTGGCCGCGGCGAATCTCCAGGCCTTGAAGGCGCTGGGTATCCAGTTGTCCCTGGACGATTTCGGCACCGGGCATTCTTCGCTCGCCCACCTGCAGCGTTTCCCGTTCGACGCCGTCAAGATCGATCGCGCGTTCATCCGCGACGTCAATGCCAATGCCGGGAATGCGGCGATCGCGACGGCGGTCATTGCGATGGCCCACAGCCTGCATTTACGCGTGGTCGCGGAAGGAGTCGAAACGGAAGGGCAACTGCAATTCCTCCGCCGGCACCGTTGCGACGAACTGCAGGGGTTTTACTTCAGCGAGGCGGTGCCGGCCGCGCAATTCGAAGCCATGCTCGTCGAAAAACCGCTGCTGACGCTCGGACCACAGGTCGATGAAGATACCCTCCTGATCGTCGACGACGAACCCAACAACCTGTCGACGCTGAGGCGATTGCTGCGGCGCGAGGGATACCGCGTGTTGACGGCGAGCGGAGGGCAGGAGGGTCTCAACCTGCTTGCCTTGAACAAGGTACAGGTCATCATTTCCGACCAGCGCATGCCCAACATGTCGGGGACCCAGTTCATGCGCGTCGTCAGGGAGCTCTATCCGGATACGATACGCATCGTCCTGTCTGGATTTACCGATCTCGCGGCGGTCACGGACAGCGTCAACCAGGGGGAACTCTTCAAGTTCATGACCAAGCCGTGGGACGATGGCGAACTGGTCAGGAATATTCGCGATGCGTTCCGGCTCCACCGGCAACGCAACGGCTAGGGCGCCGGTTTTACGCAACCCCGCCGCAGCGCCGCTTGCTGATCGGTTTCCGCACGCGAACTTGGGCCCCCGCCTGCGCGCACTGCTGTCCGGAATAATTTTTACCGTCGAAAATAGGCCCGCCATAGGAAAAACCGTCGTTCCCGGCATTGCCGGAAACGACTTCCCGCGAAAGCGGGAACGTAGTTAGCATACTCAGTATGGATTCCCGCTTGCGCGGGAATGACGATGCTATTTCTGACGGTTTTTGAAAACAATATTCCGGACACTAGTGCGCCTGCGCGGGGCGACGTTATTGCGCGGGGGCGACGTCATACGCCGTGCGGCAGTCCCAGGTTGCGATTCGCCGGCACGGCGATGTCGATCAGCTTCGGCTGCGGCAGGTTCAATCCGTTCATCAGCGTCACGAAATCCTCGCGCGACCGCCCCGACACACGCGCGTTGTGCGCCTTCTCCCAGCCGATGGTCGACGCCGACTGGCCCTTGTAGTCGTGCCCCGGCCACACGCGCGTCGCATCCGGCAGCGCGAACAGCTTATGCGTGATGCTGTCGTACAGCGCCGCCGCGCTGCCGCCCTGGAAATCGGTGCGGCCGCAGCCGTCGATCAGCAGCGTGTCGCCCGTGAACACGTTGCCGCGCCAGACGTAGCACATGCTGCCCGCCGTGTGGCCGGGCGTGTGGATCACGGCGATCGTCTCGCCGGCGCCGAAGCGGACGATGTCGCCGTCCTGCAGCTGCACTTCGGCGGGCGGGATGCCGCAGCCGCTCGGCACGGCGGCGCGGGCGCCCGTCAGCTGGCGCAGGCGGCCGGCGGACGTCACATGGTCGGCGTGGGCGTGCGTCTCGAGGATGTACTCGAGGCGCAGGCCCAGGCGCTTCAGGTGGGCGAGGTCGCGCTCGACGTGCTGGTCGACGGGGTCGATGATGACCGCGGCGTCACTGCCGGGCGCGGCGAGGATGTACGTGAAGGTCGACGACACGGCGTCGAACAACTGGATCGGATTGTTGTGCATTCATTCTCCCGAAGGGCCGGCCGCGGCGCGGGTACCGCCGCGTTGGGCCTCGATGCCGGCGCGGATACGCTCGGCCACTTCGAATATTGCCATGCCGGCCACCATCGCCGCAACGAACAGGAGGGTGGAGCGTCCGCCGACGGCCAGCGCCGTCAGTGCCGGACCGGGGCAATAACCGACAAGGCCCCAACCGACGCCGAACGTGATGCTGCCCAGGACGAGGGGCGCGTCGATGCGGCCCGCGCCCGGTACGCGGATCTGGCTCCCGAACAGCGGCCGCACGCGCGTGCGCGCGAACCGGAAGGCGAGGGCGGCGACGAGGATGGCCCCGAGCATCACGAACAGCAACGACGGGTCCCAGGCGCCGGTCACGTCGAGCAAGGCGAGCACCTTGGCGGGATTGCTCATGCCGGACAGGATCAGGCCCCCGCCGAACAGCAGGCCGGCGAGGAAGGCGGTAACGAGGTTCATGACTTGGTTCCTTGTAATGCCTCAGCGCCCGAGCACGTGGCGCACGATGAAGACGGTGACGAAACCGGCCGCAAGGAAGCAGGCCGTGGCCAGCAGCGAGCGGGGCGACAGGCGCGCGATGCCGCACACGCCGTGGCCGCTCGTGCAGCCGTTGCCGAAGCGGGTGCCGATCCCCACGAGCAGGCCGCCCACGGCGAGCAGCGCCGGGGAATGGTCGATCTGCGCCGGCGGCATCGCGCGCATGCTCAGCCACACGAGCGGCGCGACGAACAGGCCGAGAATAAACGTGACGCGCCACGCAATATCGCCGCGGGTCGGGCGCAGCAGGCCGCCGAGGATGCCGCTGATGCCGGCGACCCGGCCATTGGCCAGCAGGAGCAGGGCCGTGGCCAGGCCGATGAGAATGCCGCCCGCGAGCGATGCCCACGGGGTGAAATGGAGCAAGTCGATTTGCATGATCAGTCCTCCTTCGGACAATACAGTTGGTACAACAACTGCAGCACGGCCAGTGCTTCCGGGCTCGCCACGCTGTAGAAAATCTGCTTGCCGTCGCGCCGCGTGGCGACGAGGCCCTCCTGGCGCAGCACGGCCAGTTGCTGCGACAGCGTGGGTTGGCGGATGTCGAGCGCCGCTTCCAGCGCGCCGACGGGCTGTTCGCCCTGCGCGAGCTGGCACAGCAGGAGCAGGCGGTCCGGATTCGCGAGCGCTTTCAGCAGGCCGCCGGCCTGGGCCGCGGCGACGCGCATGGCGTCCGGCGGGAGAGTCGTGACGGTGTCCATGCGGTCATTCTATAAAACTACAATCTATAAATAAATAGATTATTTGCTCGGCGGCTGAGGCTGGCTGTCGACGACGCCCGGCATGTCCTGCGTCTGGCGCGGGAACTTGCCCTTCAGCGCGTCGACGCCGCCCTGCGGATGCGCGAGGGCCTTCAGGTCGGCGCGCGACTTGCGCCGGTCTCCGGTGGGGATCTTCATGCGGGTATCGCGCTCCTCGAGCATGTTGGGCAGCAGCTCGCCGTCCCGGTTGAACGACCACGCGAGCATCGGCGCGCCCAGCGGCAGGGCGTCGCCGGGCTTGCCGTTGGCGCCCGTGTTCCACACATGCCACGTCTTGCCGTAGCTGTTCATCTTCTTCTTCATCAGCGCGTGCTCGGCCGCCTCGGGCAGGCCGGGCGCGATCAGCTGGCCGCCGAGGATCTCGCCGTTGTGCGGATGCCAGTACTGACGCTCGTCCGGCGGCAGCCTGCCGTACAGCTTTTCCGAGATGATGTATTCGATGCCGTTCAGGTTGGCCGTGCGCGTATTGCCGTCGAACAGGGCGCATTGCGCAAAGTCCTCGTTGACCTGGCGGCAGAAGTGGTGGGCCTCGACCTGCATCTCCGGATGGTCCTTCATCGGATGAAAGCCGTTCAGGTAGATGTCGAACCCGGCCAGCGGCGCATTGCCCTGCAAGAGTTTCGCGCCCGCTTCGAGCGCGCGCGTGCCGCCGGCCTTCGGGGCGCCGGCCGGTTGCGGATGCTGCCCGGCGGCAGCGGCGGAGATCAGGCAGCCGGTCAGGCCGGCCACGATACGCAGCTTCATTTGAACCTCCCTGGTGGATAGATCGCGAAACAGGCCGCCGGTTCCGTCCGAATCAGGTGCGCGCCAGCGGCCCAGGCAGCCGCAAAGCCAGCAGCCGGTCGATGCGGTTGCCGTCCATGTCGACGACTTCGAACCGCCAGCCTTCCCAGTCCAGCCGGTCGCCCGCGCGGGGGATCACGGCGAGCTGGTACAGCATGAAGCCGGCCAGCGTGTGGTAGGCGCCGCTGTCCTCGTCGGGAAAGTCGATGTCGGCGCCCGTGAGGTAGCGGAAACGATCGAGCACCATGCCGCCGTCGACGTACCAGCTGCCGTCGTCGCGCCGGACGGCGTCCGGCTGGCCGTGATCGCTCGACGGCGTGACGTCGCCCACGAGCGCGCTCATCACGTCGGTCAGCGTGATCATGCCCTGGATGTCGCCGTATTCGTCCACGATCATCGCCAGCTCGGCGCGGTGCTGCTTCAGTTGTTCCAGCAGGTCGATGGCGCTGCTCGATTCGGGCAGGTACAGGATCGTCTCCAGGGCGGCCTCGATGTCGATGCCGGCCAGCGACTGCGTGCGGATCGCCTGGCCGAACAGGTTGCGCACACGCACGATGCCGAGCACCTGGGAGCGGTCGCCGCGGTACACGGGGAAGCGGCTGTACGGCGATTCCGCGATGCGCGCGAGGTTGCGTTCCAGCGGCTGGTCGAGGTCGAGGAATTCCAGGTCGACCCGCGGCGTCATCAGCGCGCGCAGGTACCAGTCGTCGAGCCGCAGGGCGCGCGCGGCGATGTCGTACTCCGCCTTCTCGAACACGCCCGCGTCCGTGCTTTCCTTGATCATGCCGGTGACGTCTTCCTCGGTCGGCGTCTCGTCCTTGTGGTGGTGCATGCCGAGCAGCCGCATGATCCCGTCCGTCGTCAGCGCGAGCAGCCGCACGAACGGATGCGCGAGACGGGCCATGAATTGCAGCGGGCGCGCGATCATGGCCGCCATCGTTTCCGGATACAGGATCGCGATGCGCTTGGGCACCAGCTCGCCCAGCACGATGGAAAAGAACGTGATGCCGGCCACGACGATCGCGAGCGCGACGAGCCGCGCATGGCCGTCCGGCACGCCCATGCCGGCGAGCGCCGGCGTCAGGCGCGCCGTCAGCGACGCTTCGCCGAACGCGCCGTTGAAGATGCCGATGAGGGTGATGCCCACCTGCACGGTGGAGAGGAAGCGGCTCGGATCGTCATGCAGGTCGAGCGCGGTACCGGCGCCGCGCCGGCCTTCGTCGGCCATCTTTTCCAGGCGCAGGCGCTTGGCGGACACCACGGCGAGCTCCGACATGGAGAACACGCCGTTGAGCAGGATGAGGGCGAGGATGATGACGATGTCGACCATGCGGGTCCCGGGTGAGATGACGGATTAATCATCGCACGAGGGAATTGAAGAAGGTCGCACAGAAGCGAGCGTCGTTCCCGTGGAAACGGGAACCCATGCTGAGCAACCGAAGTTGGACATGCAGACTTGGTGAACACACTGCAGAATTCTGCGACCTAGCATGGATTCCCGCTTTCGCGGGAACGACGGGTTATCGCTTTGCCGGATTGAAATGTTTCGCAATCCCCGCCCAGCACTCCTGGTAATTGCCCTGCAACTGGGGCGACTGCAGCGCATACGGCGTCGCCACGAGCGGATGACGCGTCTCGAACATGAACGCCATCGTGTCCGTGACCTTGTGCGGCCGGCTCGTGTCCGCGCTGCTCGCCTTGTCGAACGTGGCCGCATCCGGACCGTGCCCGCTCATGCAGTTGTGCAGGCTCGCGCCGCCGGGGACGAAACCTTCCGCCTTCGCATCGTAGGCGCCGTGCACGAGGCCCATGAATTCGCTGGCGACATTGCGGTGGAACCAGGGCGGGCGGAATGTGTCCTCGCCGGCCAGCCAGCGGGGCGGAAAGATCACGAAGTCCAGCGTGTCGACGCCCGCCGTGTCGGAGGGCGCCTGCAGCACGAGGAAGATCGACGGGTCCGGATGGTCGTAGCTGATCGAGCCGATCGTGTTGAAGTGGCGCAGGTCGTATTTATACGGCGCATAATTGCCGTGCCAGGCGACGACGTCCAGCGGCGAATGGCCGATGCCGGCGCGCCACAGGTGGCCGCCGAACTTCGCGACGAGCTCGAAATCGCCCTCGACGTCTTCGTAGCGGGCGACCGGCGTCAGGAAATCGCGCGGATTCGCGAGGCCGTTCGAGCCGATCGGGCCCAGGTCCGGCAGGCGCAGCAGGGCGCCGAAGTTTTCGCAGATATAGCCCCGTGCCTCGCCGTCCGGCAGGTCGATCGCAAAACGCACGCCGCGCGGGATGACGGCGATTTCCTGCGGCTCGACGTCGACCAGGCCGAATTCCGTGGCGATGGCGAGGCGCCCCTGCTGCGGCACGACCAGCAGCTCGCCGTCGGCCGAGTAGAAATAACGCCCGCGCATCGAGCGGTTCGCGGCGTACAGGTGGATCGCGCAGCCGGACATCGTGGCCGGCGCGCCGTTGCCCGCCATCGTCACGAGGCCGTCGACGAAGTCGGTGGGCGCGTCCGGCATCGGCAGCGGGCTCCAGCGCATCTGGTTCGGCGACGCCGCCACGCCGTCGAAGCCTGCGGCGATGCGGCCATTGCCCATCGCCTCGAACGGCCCGTGCATCGCGGCCGGGCGGATGCGGTACAGCCACGAGCGGCGGTTGTGGCTGCGCGGCGCCGTGAAAGCCGTGCCAGACAATTGTTCCGCGTACAGACCATAAGCGACGCGCTGCGGCGAATTGCGGTGCGCCGGCAGGGCGCCGGGCAGGGCCTCCGTCGCGAATTCATTGGCGAAGCCGGACATGTAGCGGTCGGTTGAAGCAGTCAAGGGTGTCTCCGGATGCGTGGCGTTTATGACACTGTAAGGGAGTGCGGCCAGTTTTACGAGATGAATACAAAAATGTAGACTATTCAGATCATCAATAAGACTATCGAGCGCATGATCGAACCCTCTAGCATCGACCTGAATCTGTTATCGGTATTTCAGGAGGTCTACCGCGAACGCCAGATCTCGGCCGCCGCAAGGCGTCTGGGCCTGACGCAATCGGCCGTGAGCAATGCGCTGGCCCGCCTGCGGCGCACGTTCGGCGACGAGCTGTTCGTACGCACCGCGTACGGCATGCAGCCCACGCCGCTCGCGCAGCAGATGGCCGAGCCGATCGGCGCCGCGATGGCCCAGGTGGCACTGGCCCTGTCGCAGCGCAGCCGCTTCGACCCGGCCACGGGCGCCCGCCGCTTCACGCTGGCGATGACGGACGTGGGCGAGGTGTATTTCATGCCGGTCCTGATCGAGCGTTGCCGCACGGTCGCGCCGAACGTGGAGATCGCGTCGCTGCGGGCGAACGGGCTGACCCTGAAGGACGATATGGAGACGGGCAGGGTGGACCTGGCGATCGGCGCGTTCGAGGACGTGTCGGAAGCGCTGTACCACCGCGCGCTGTTCCGCCAGCCGTTCGTGAGCATGTTCCGCAAGGACCATCCGCTGGCGAAGGGCAAGGTGGACCTGGAACGGTTCGTGGCGGCGCCGCACCTGATCGTCGATGCGGCCCAGAGTCCTTACGACCGCATCAATGGATTACTGGAAAAGGCCGGGGTGACGGCCGGGGCCCGGTTCCGGGTGCCGCATTTCACCGCGGTACCGTACATCGTCAGCACGAGCGAGCTGGTGGTGACGGTGCCGCAAAAACTGGCCGAAAGCGCGGCAAGCCCGTTCGGCCTGAAGTGGATCGAGCCGCCGCTCGCCCTGCCGGCGTTGCAGACCAACGTCTTCTGGCACCGGCGCTTCAACCATGATCCCGGCATCCAGTGGCTGCGGGGACTGATTGCCGACGTGTTCGCGGAATGAGGGGCGAACGCGCCGGTAGGCGCGAATATTTTAATGCTAATCGATAGAGGAATAGACAATGGCCGACCTGTTTGACAATCCGATGGGGCTGATGGGCTTCGAGTTCGTGGAATTCGCGTCGCCCACCCCGGGCGTGCTGGAGCCCGTGTTCGAAGCGCTGGGTTTCAGCAAAGTGGCCGTGCACCGTTCGAAGGACGTCGTGCTGTACCGCCAGGGCGACATCAACTTCATCGTCAACAACGAGCCGAAGAGCGCCGCCTATTACTTCGCGGCCGAGCACGGCCCGTCGGCCTGCGGCATGGCCTTCCGCGTCCAGAACGCCCATAAAGCCTACGCGCGCGCGCTCGAGCTGGGCGCGCAGCCGCTGGACATCCCGACCGGCCCGATGGAGCTGCGCCTGCCCGCCATCAAGGGCATCGGCGGCGCGCCGCTGTACCTGATCGACCGCTTCGAAGACGGCAAGTCCATCTACGACATCGACTTCGAATGGATCGAGGGCACGGAACGCCACCCGGCCGGCCACGGCCTCAAGCTCATCGACCACCTCACGCACAACGTCTACCGCGGCCGGATGAGCTACTGGGCCGGCTTCTACGAGAAGCTGTTCAACTTCCGCGAGATCCGCTACTTCGACATCAAGGGCGAGTACACGGGCCTGACGTCGAAGGCGATGACGGCGCCGGACGGCATGATCCGCATCCCGCTGAACGAGGAAGGCAAGGCGGGCGGCGGCCAGATCGAGGAATTCCTGCTCAAGTACAACGGCGAAGGCATCCAGCACATCGCGCTGCTCACGGACGATATCTTCTCCACCGTCGATGGCCTGCGCGCCGCCGGCGTGCCGCTGATGACCGCGCCGCCGGCGACGTATTACGAGATGCTGGAGACCCGCCTGCCCGGCCATGGCCAGGACGTCGAGGCGCTGAAGGCCCGCGGCCTGCTGGTCGACGGCACGACCGAAGGGGGCACGCAACGCTTGTTGCTGCAGATCTTCTCGGAGACGCAGCTGGGTCCCGTGTTCTTCGAATTCATCCAGCGCAAGGGCGACGAGGGCTTCGGCGAAGGTAACTTCAAGGCGTTGTTCGAGTCGATCGAGCGCGATCAGTTGCGCCGTGGGGCGCTGAAGACCGCGGCATAACGTCCGCCATTGCCAGGCAGGCGTCCCGCGCCTGCCTGTTTGCAAACTTTCCTCATGTTTTCAAGGTGTTAAGCGTTTTTGCGAACACCTGTGCGCTTCATTTCCAGACAAATATCGGACTGTTGCGCGCATGTCTCATTCTCGGGTTTCCCACAAATATTCCGGCTGATTTGTAACCAAAAGCCACAGAGTCGGCACTAGAATTTCCGTACGGCATCAATGCCTACCGATATTCAACAACGGCGACTACCGCCGACCACAACCGACTCCCGAGATCATGAGCACCCGACACCGCCCGGCCGCGCTGCCGACCCGTCGCCTTGCCCCGTTGTCCTTCCTGCTGCTGGCCGCCGCGTCGTGCGCGCACGCCGGCGAATCCGCCGCGCCGCTGACGGCGGAAGTGCCCGCCGACGACCCGCTGAGCGCCACCGTCTCCGTCAGCTCGCAATACGTCTCGCGCGGCATCCGCCAGACGTGGGGCGGGCCGGCCGCGATGGCCAGCGTCGACTATGCACATCCGAGCGGCTGGTCGGCCGGCACGTCCGTCATCAACGTCAGCGACAAGTTCATCGAAAGCGGCACCGTCGAATGGGACCTGTACGGCGGCTACAGCGGCAGCGCGGGCGCCGTCGGCTGGTCCGCGATGGTGTACTGGTACAAATACCCGGGCGCGCGCATCAGCGCGACGAACACGTCGTTCGACTATGGCGAACTGTCGGCCGGCGTGACCTGGAAATCGCTGTATGCCCGCTACAACTACACGTTCAGCCGCGACTTCTTCGGCATCGCGAATGCCCGCGGCACCGGCTACCTGGACGTCGGCGCCGACCAGGCGCTGACCAGGTCGCTGACCCTGAACCTGCACGCCGGCGACGGCCGCGTGGCCGGCAGCGGCAACGGCATCTGGGACTGGCGCGACCTGAAGGCCGGCCTGACGCACAAGCTCGAAGACGGCTGGACCGTCGCCCTGAACTACACCCGCGCCATCGGTGGCACCGGCATCTACAACAGCTACACGACGGGCGTGCCGCGCCCCGACGGCCGCCTGGCCGTGGCGAACGTCGCGCGCCGCGCGGTCGTGCTGTCGCTGACCCGCAAATTCTGAAATCGAGGAAAAACAATGCGTCGCAACCCCCTGTCGTCTCTCTCGCTGACCGCGAAGATCTGCGCGACGGCCACCACGCTCGTCGTGCTGAGCCTCGCGGTCACGTCGGCCGTCATCGCCGTGCGCAGCAGCGGCACCGCCGAGGACGCGAGCATGCACCAGGCCCGCACGTCCGCGCGCGAAGCCGCCGCCGCCGTGCAGGCGCAGATCGGTACCAAGCTGGGCGCCGTCACCAACCTTGCCGCCGGCATGAGCGCGCTGCGCGAAGCGGACATCGCGCCGTCGCGGCCGCAGGTCGGCGCCATGACGCAAGGCATGCTGCGCAGCTTTGGCGACCTGATCGGCGGTGCCGTCACGTTCGAACCGGACGCGCTGGACGGCAAGGACGCCGACTTCGCGGGCAAGGCGCCGGAATATGACGCGACCGGCCGCTACATGCCGTACTACACGCGCAACCCGGACGGCACGCTGCACGTGGAACCGATCGTGTTCCCGACCACCCCGGGCGCGAACGACTGGTACGACATCCCCAAGGCCACGCGCAAGGTGTTCTTCACCGAGCCGTATGCGTATGCCGTCAACGGCAAGGACATCATGATGGCGTCGCTGGTGGCGCCGATCCTCGTCAAGGGCGAGTTCCGCGGCGTGGCCAGCGCCGACTTCCAGCTGACGCACCTGGGCGAGATCCTCGGCAAGATCAAGGTCATCGACGGCGGCCGCCTGGCGCTCGTATCGAACGGCGGCCTGTATGCGAGCCATCCGGATGCGACCAGGAACGGCAAGAAAGCCGACGACCTGCCGCCCGCCGCCCTCGCGGCCGTGCGCGCCGGCGAGACCTATGAATATATCGACGCGGCCGGCACCGTGCACCTGCTGCAGCCGCTGCGCCTTCACCCGGACCTCGCGCCGTGGGCCGTCAAGCTGTCGTTCCCGCACGCCGTCGCCACGGCCAGCGCGCGCCAGTTGATGGGATATTCGCTGTTCGCGTCGCTGGTCTGCGCCGTCGTGGCGGCCATCGTGATGGTCACCGTGCAGCGCCGCCTGACCCGTCCGCTGCGCGTCCTCGGCGCCACCATGACGGACCTCGCCAGCGGCAACGCCGACCTGAACGCCCGCCTGGACGCGAAGGGCACCGACGAACTGGCACGGATCGCCGCCGGTTTCAACGGCTTCGTCACCAAGATCCAGGAAGTGCTGGTGCAGGTGCGCGCGAGCGCCGGCAGCGTCGCGGCCGCGAGCGTCGAGATCAGCCAGGGCAATATGGACCTGTCCGGCCGCACCGAGCAGCAGGCCGGCGCGCTGGAAGAGACGGCGGCATCGATGGAGCAGCTGACGTCGACCGTCAAGCAGAACGCCGACAATGCGCGCCAGGCCAACCAGCTCGCGTTGTCCGCGTCGGAGACGGCCCGCCGCGGCGGCGCCGTCGTGGCGGAAGTGGTGGAGACGATGGCCGCGATCGACACCGCGTCGCGCAAGGTCGTCGACATCATCGGCGTGATCGACAGCATCGCGTTCCAGACCAATATCCTCGCGCTCAATGCGGCCGTCGAGGCGGCACGTGCGGGCGAGCAGGGACGCGGCTTCGCCGTCGTCGCCGCGGAAGTGCGGGGGCTGGCCCAGCGCAGCGCGGCCGCCGCGAAGGAGATCAAGGCCCTGATCGGCGATGCGTCCGGCAAGGTGGAAGCGGGCAGCGCGCTCGTGCGGGACGCGGGCCGCACGATGGACGACGTCGTGTCCAGCGTGCGCCGCGTGAGCGACATCGTGGCCGAGATCTCGGCCGCCAGCGCGGAGCAGAGCACGGGCATCGGCCAGGTCAACCAGGCCATCGTGCAGATGGACGGCACGACGCAGCAGAACGCCGCGCTCGTCGAAGAGGCGGCCGCCGCGGCGGACAGCCTGCAGCGGCAGGCCGACCTGCTGGTCGCGCTGGTGGGCCAGTTCAAGCTCGAGGGCGCGGCGCCGGCGCCGGTGCGTCCGGCCGTCTCCACGCGGGCCCCGCTGAAGGCGCTGGCCGCCGCGTAAACGTTCGGGCTGGGCTACACTGCCGGATCCACGATCCGGAGGAGACCCATGCATACGAAAGCAGCGCACAACGCCGCACGTCATCTTCTGGCCGCCATCGCTTGCGGCCTCGCCATCCCGGGCGGCGCCGCCGCGGCCCAGCCGGCCATGTCAAAAGCCGGTATCCCCGCCTTCGACGAGGCGATGCTGGCCCCGGACTACTGGATCGGGCGGCTGCCTGCGCCCGACGCCGTGTTGCTGGACGCGCCAGCGACCGCCGCGCAGCGGGCCGCCGCGTACGCGCCCGGCGGCGGCTTCGTCGACGTCCGCAAGCTGCCCGCGACCCTCACGCGCGACCAGGTGCTCGACTGGATCCGCGGCGCGCAACAGCAGACACCCGTCAAGCTCGCGGTCGACGACGCCGGCCATCCCGTCGGGCCGGACACCTTGCAAGTCCTCCGTGACGCCACGGCCGCCGGCCAGGTTGCGGCGACGGCGCCGGCCCGCTACGGCCTCGCGGTGCGCCGCGCGCCGCTGCGCACCTACCCGAGCGACCGCGTGTTCTACGCGAGCCTCGACCAACCCGATGTCGAAAGCCTCACGGCCGGCACCCTGTTCCCGGGCGAGCCCGTGCTCGTCGCGCACATGAGCGCGGACGGCCGCTGGCTGCTCGCGGTGACGACGCAGGGCCCGGCGTGGGTGCGCGCGGACGACATCGCGATCGGCACGGCGGACGCGGTGTTCGGTTACGCGGCGCTGCCGCCTGGCCGCGTGGTCACGGGCGACCATGTGGTCACGGTCCACACGCGCGAGCAGCCTGCCTTGTCGCAGCTGGACCTCGACATGGGCGTGGCCCTGCCGCGCGCCGACGTGCCGCCCGACCAGCCGGTCAACGGCGCCAGTCCGTACGCATCGTGGCCCGTGCGGCTGCCCGTGCGCCAGGCCGACGGTTCGCTCGCGATCCGGCCGGCGCTGATCCGCCGCAGCGCCGACACCGCGCCGGGCTACCTGCCGCTCACGCGCGCGAACATCATCCGGCAGTCGTTCAAGCTGCTCGGCGAGCGTTACGGGTGGGGCCACCAGTTCGACGCGCGCGATTGCAGCGGCCTGGTCGCGGAAACCTACCGCAGCATGGGCCTGCTGCTGCAGCACAGCTCCGGCCTGCAAGGGACGTCGACGGCGCTGAAGCATCGCGTGTTCACGGCGGCGGACACCCACGCGGCGCGTGTAAAAGCGGTGCGGGAGGCGGAGGTGGGCGACCTCGTCGTCGTGCCGGGCCACGTGCTGATGATCATCGGCCACGTGAACGGCGAGCCGTACGTGATCCAGGACGTGCCGTATGCCGTCTTCAAGGATCCGGCGACCGGTGCGCTGCGCAGGACGAAGCTGAACCAGGTGTCGGTCACGCCGTTGCTGCCGCTGTACGCCGACGACGAGAAGACGTATGTGGATGCGATGACGAGCCTCGTGCAGCCTACGCGGCGCTGAGCCGGATGCTATCCTTCGGGGAACCCACATCGAAGGAGGTCGCTTGCTGATCGCGTTTGCCGTACTGCTCGTTTTCCAGTGCCTGGGAGAGGGGCTCGTTTTCCTGCTTCGGCTCCCGGTCCCTGGGCCCGTGGCCGGCATGCTGCTGTTGCTGGTGGCGCTCGTCGCGTTCCCGCGCCTGCACGAGATCGTGGAGGCGGGCGCGAACGAGCTGCTGCGCCATCTGTCGCTGCTGTTCGTGCCGGCGGGGGTGGGCATCATCGTCGCCGCGGCGAGCGGCAGCGGACACTGGCTCGCGATCTGCGCGGCCGTCGTCGGCAGCACCCTGCTGACGCTGGCCGTGACGGCGCTCGTGCTGCGCGCGCTCACGCCCGCCCACAAGAACGGGGAGGGAAGCGATGTTTAATTTCGAGGAATTCACCCACTTCTGGGTCTATTTATCCGCGTCGCCGCTGCTGGGCCTCACCGTTACCCTGTGCGCCTACGTGTTCGCGCAATGGGTCTATGCGCGCTGCGGCTTTTCGCCGCTCGCCAATCCCGTCGCCATCGCGATCGCCCTCGTGAGCCTCGTGCTGGCGGCCAGCGGCATGTCGTACCAGCGTTATTTCGCCGGTGCGCAGTTCGTCCACTTCCTGCTCGGTCCCGCCACGGTCGCCCTGGCCGTGCCGCTCGCGCGCCAGATGCCGCGGCTGCGCCGCAGCCTGTTCCCGCTCGCGTGCGCGCTGGTGTCCGGGTGCGTGACGGCCATCGTCAGCGCGGTCGGCATCGCCGTGCTGATGGGCGCCTCGCCCGAGCTGGCGCGCTCGCTGGGTCCGAAGTCGGCCACGACGCCCATCGCGATGGCCGTGTCCGAGCACCTCGGGGGCGTGCCGGCGCTGACGGCCGTCCTCGTGATCGGCACGGGCATCTTCGGCGCGGTGACGGCGCGCTTCCTGATGAACGCCCTGCGCATCGATTCGCATGCGGCGCGCGGCCTCGCGCTCGGTGTCGCGTCGCACGGCATCGGGACGGCGCGCGCGTTCCAGGTCAGTCCGGAGATGGGCGCGTACGCGGGCCTCGGCATGGGGATCAACGGCGTGTTGACGGCGTTGCTGGCGCCGTGGCTCGTGCCCTTGCTGCTGCGCTGGATGGGTCAGTAAACGAAGAAGCCCGCAACCACGCGCGGACGCGATTGCGGGCGAGGCAGGCGCGCGGACGCCATGCCGGGGGAGCGCAGGCGGCTTGCGCCGCTGCGGAAAAGGGTCAGGCGTGCGTCGGCTTGCGGGTAAAGGCGCGGGCCGCGAACAGGGCGCTGGCCACGCCGACGACGATCGCGGCCGTGCTGCCCGAGAAGCCGACGGCCGTGTTGGCCGCGATCTTGCCGGCCTTCGGCGTCACCAGTTCCAGGCGGCGCTTCGTCATCTGCGCGCCCAGCTCGGACAGGCGGTCCTTGCTCAGCGTCTGCTCGGCTTCCGGCAACAGCACGGTTTCCTCGTCGGCCACGTGGTGCTGCACGTCGCGCATCAGTTCAAACACGAGTTCGTCGTGGCGCGGCGACTTCGGATCCGTGCGGCGCAGCTCCGCAATGACGGCGCGCATCTCGTCATGTTCCGGCTCGCTCTTGTCCATGACCTTCTGGTCGTGGGCGCGCGGGCGCATGACGGGATAGAAGATTTCCTCTTCCAGGGTCGCGTGGATTTCCAGCGCGTCGCAGATCGTTTCCGCCAGCGCCTTCTTGACGCTGGGGCGCTTGTCGCGGGTGTACTGGTGGAACGTGACCATCACGTGCGAGTGATCGAAGCGGATCATGTCGGTGATGGAAGGACTCAGTTTATTCAGGGAAAACATGATCGTCTCCTGTTAGCGTGGGGTAGCGATAGATTCATGTTAGTGCCGACGCTAGAGCTGTCGCGTAGGAGGGCGCCGCACGGTCTTGTCGGCCGATGACGCATGGGCCGTCCGGCCCAAACTGGCGACCACGCGACTGTTTCCACGTGTTCAGAATCTTGCGGAGCTCGGCAGGATGTCGCCTCCAATCCTACACAGACACGGCTTCGTTTCTGATTACTCGGCGCCGCAACGCTGCCAAGATGGCATCGACCGGTCGCGCTACGGCGCTTCCGTTTGTCCGCGCGGTAACGCAGGACGCGTTCCGCGCGGCCATCCAATCACACAACGGAGGAATCGGAATGTTTGCACATAACAAGCGCCTGCAGTACACCGTGCGTGTCAGTGAACCAAATCCGGGGCTGGCCAACCTGATGCTCGAACAGTTCGGCGGCCCGCAGGGCGAACTGGCTGCGGCCATGCGTTATTTCACGCAGGCCGTCAGCGAAGACGATCCGGGCCGCAAGGACATGCTGTTCGACATCGCGACGGAAGAGCTGAGCCACCTCGAGGTGATCGGCCACATCGTCGCCATGCTCAACAAGGGCGCCAAGGGCGACCTGGCCGAGGCCGTCGACAGCGAAGCGGATCTGTACAAGAAGATCCAGGGTGCGGGCAACGACAGCCACGTGACTCAGGTTCTGTACGGCGCCGGCACGCCGCTGGTCAATTCGGCCGGCGTGCCGTGGACGGCCGCGTACATCGACACGATCGGCGAACCGACCGCCGACCTCCGCTCCAACATCGCCGCCGAGGCACGCGCCAAGATCGTCTACGAGCGCCTGATCGCGCTGACGGACGACCCGGGCGTGAAGGAAGCGCTGGGCTTCCTGATGACGCGCGAGATCGCGCACCAGAAGTCGTTCGAGAAGGCGCTGTACTCGATCCAGCCGAACTTCCCGTCCGGGAAGATGCCGGGCGACCCGCGCTTCGCCAACACGTACTACAACATGTCGCAGGGGCCGGGCGAGATGCGTGGCTCCTGGAACCAGGGCGAGAACTGGGACTTCGTCACGGACCGCGAGAAGCAGATGGCCGTCGACGGCGGCACGGGCGAGGCCGAAGTCCGGCTGCCGGCCAAGGAGGTCGACGTGCTCAAGCAGATGGCCGAGCGCACGATGTCCGATCCGAATGTCGATCCGACCACCGGGGCCGAACTCGGGATGGGCAACCAGACGCTGGCCGACGGCATGACCGTGCAGCCGGGTGCGCAGCCGAGCCCGGGGGCGCCGAAGCTTCACTAGGCCGTCGTCCCCGCGAAAGCGGGGACCCATGCTGAGCCGGCTAAGACGCTCAGCATGGGTTCCCGCCTGCGCGGGAACGACGTGGCTATACACGTTCCTGGGCCCTGCATGGATTCCCCTCTGATCAAACAACCCGCACTCTCCTGGATGCTGCGCCCCCGCCGCCTCGCCGGCTGCGCCGTCTGCCTCCTCGGCTGCGCCGTCCTGATCTTCACGGGCTTCGGCTACCTCGCCAACGTCCTGCAGGATGTGCCCCATGTGCGCGGCGCGCTGGTCGGCGGCGCAACGGCCGCCGCCGCGACGGCGCTCGGCACCTTGCCCATCCTGCTGTCACAGAATTTTTCGAACCGCACCTACGACTGCTTCCTCGGCTTCGGCGGCGGCGTCATGCTCGGCGCGACCGCGTTCTCGCTCGTGATCCCCGCGCTGGCCGCCGCCAGGACGGGCGGTGCGGGCAACTGGGGCGCGAGCCTGTCCGTCGGCGCCGGTATCATGGCGGGGGCGGCGCTGCTGCTCGTGCTCGACCGCTGCATGTCGACCGACGGGATCCTCGCCCACGACGATCCGCGCACCGCCCACTCCCTCAAACGCGCCTGGATGTTCGTGTGGGCCGTCGCGCTGCACAACCTGCCGGAAGGCCTGGCGATCGGCGTCGCGTATGCGGGCGTCGACGTCGACAAGGCGAACTCGCTGGCGACCGGCATCTCGATCCAGGACGTGCCGGAAGGCCTCGTCGTCGCGCTGGCCCTGCGCACCGTCGGCTATGGACGGGGTTTGTCGGCGGCGCTCGGCGTCGCGTCCGGCCTGATCGAGCCGGTGGCCGCGGTCGCCGGCGCCATCCTGATCGGCGTTTCCGCCGGCCTGCTGCCGTTCGCGCTGGCCGCCGCGGCGGGCGCGATGCTGTTCGTGATCGTCAACGACGTCGTGCCGGAAGCGCAGCAGAACGGCAACGGCACCTGGGCCAGCGTGGCCCTCGTGTTCGGCTTCATCCTCATGACGGTGCTGGACACGGCACTCGGCTGATACCGAAATCGCAATCGCACCCCTGTTTTATTTCATTGGTGGCGCCGAACCGCATTGCCTAAGCTGGTGGCGGGTTTGACCCATATGTATAAATAAAACAGGAGACTCCATGTTCAAGAAACTGCTGGCAGCATGCTGCCTCGCGCTCGGCTGCGCCTCGGCCGGGGCCATCGACCTGCTCGGCGTGAACAATGCCCACGATCCGGGCACCATCACCAGGGACGGCGACACGTATTTCAATTTCACGACCGGCACCGGCATCTGGTATTCCACGTCGAAGGACCTCAAGACATGGGCGGCGGGGCCGGCGCCCGTGTTCGCGACGCCGCCCGCCTGGGTCACGCAAAAGATCCCGAATTTCTCCGGCTCGTACTGGGCGCCGGACGTGATCCAGATGAACGGCTATTACTACCTGTACTACTCGGTGTCGTCGTTCGGCACGTCCTCGTCCGCGATCGGCGTGGCGCGCAGTCTCTCGCTGAAAAACCCGAGCTGGCAGGACCTCGGCATCGTCGTGCAGTCGTACGGCGGCAGCGCCGAGGTCAATGCCATCGACCCCGCGCTGTTCCGCGACCATGACGGCAAGGTCTACCTGAGCTACGGCTCGTTCTTCGGCGGGATCGGCCTGGCCGAGATCGACCAGGCCACGGGCAAGCTGGCCGGCAGCGTGACGACGATCTGGGGCGGGGGTGGCCGCGACATCGAGGCGCCGTACATCACGCGCGACGGCGGATATTACTACCTGTTCGTGAACCGCGGCAGCTGCTGCAAGGGCGTCGACTCCACGTATTACGTCGAAGTGCAGCGCGCGACGAACATCCGCGGCCCGTATTCCGGCACGCGCACGATCCTGCCGGTCACCGACGGCAAGTACCGCGGCCCCGGCCACATCGCCGACCTGCGCCAGGACGGCTGCCACTTCGTCTCCACGCATTACTACGACCTGACCGACAACGGCAACGCGAAACTGGACATCCAGCGCATGACATACAGCGCCGGCTGGCCTGTCCTGACCCGCAACTTCACGGACTTCGCCGGCTGCGGCGGCATCAGCGACGGCGTCTACGCGTTCAAGTCGCGCCTGTCGGGCAAGGTGTTCGGCGTGGCGGGCGGTTCGACCGCGGACGGCGCACTGGTGCAGCAGTCGACCGATGCGAACGCGCGCTACCAGCAGTGGTACGTGATCGGCCACGGCGACGGATACTACAGTGTCATCAACGCCAACAGCCTGAAGAGCCTGGACGACTACAACAACTCCACGACCGCCGGCACGAACATCGCGCAGTGGGGCTACTGGGCGGGGCAGGGCCAGCAGTGGCGCTTCGCCAGCCCGGCAGCGGGTTACTACACGGTCGCGAACCAGCTCTCCGGCATGGTGCTGGACGTGCAGAACAAGAGCACGGCCGACGGCGCGCAGATCATCCAGTATCCGTCCAACGGGGGCACCAACCAGCAGTGGTCGCTGATCCGGAAGTGAGGCGGCAGGGCGCACGCGTGCGAGGTGCGCCCACATCGCCTTGGTACATTGTCGCCAATCCGCACGGCATCACTTCATGGCCACGGCACAACCCCTTTGCTCCTGTCCGAGGCGCCCCGCCTGGCCGCGCTCGATCGTTACGGCATTCTGATGACCCTGGTGGCACTGCGCCGCACCCGCGCGGAACCGGACGAGACCCACCACGGAAATTCGGGTCAGAGCACATTTTTTTGCAAAATCTCGCGAGCACATTTTCAGCGCGGCCAACCTGGTATCGCCGCTCCTTGCGAGGGGAGCGACGCGTGCATCGGGCGGACTGCTAACGCGGGACCATTGTTCCGAAAAGTGCCCTGACCCCGAATTTTCCCTGAAATGGGGTCTGACCCCGAAGTTTGGCAACAAAAAAAGCCCCGGGGGTACCGGGGCTCGGGTCTGCTCTATATATATGTCGCTCAGTTGCGGATCTCGAGCGCCCGGTTCAGGCTCAACGCGGCCAGCGAGCCGACGGCGCCGGACAGCAGGTACAGGCTGACGTAGCCGAGGCCGAAGTTGGCGGCCAGGCCCAGTGCCACGAGCGGCGCGAACGCGGCGCCGACGAGCCACGCGAGATCCGACGTCAGGGCGGCGCCCGTGTAGCGGTATTGCGGCAGGAAGTTCGACGTCACGGCGCCGGAGGCCTGGCCGTACGACAGGCCCAGCAGCAGGAAGCCCACCAGGATGAATGTGTTCTGGCCGGTCACGCCGCCATCCATCAGGGTCGGGATGAAGCCGGAGAACAGGGCGATCAGCGCGGCCAGCGTGCCCAGCGTGTTGCGGCGGCCGAACTTGTCGGCGATGATGCCCGACGCCAGCACGCCAACGATGCCGAGACCGGCGCCCATCATCTGGACCTGCAGGAATTCGGCCATCGAACGGGTGTCGTACAGCTGGATCCACGACAGCGGGAACACGGTGACGAGGTGGAACAGCGCATAGCTGGCCAGGGCGGCGAGGGCGCCGATGACGATGTTCGTGCCCTGGTTGCCGATCACTTCGCGGGCCGGGGCCGGATCCAGCTCATGCTCGTCGAGCAGGTGGGTATAGTCCGGCGTCGACACGAGGCGCAGGCGGGCGAACAGCGCGACGACGTTGATCGCGAAGGCGACGTAGAACGGATAACGCCAGCCCCAGACGAGGAAATCGTCCTGCGACAACTCGGCCATCAGGTAGGAGAACAGGCCGGCCGCGATGATGAAACCCGTTGGTGCGCCAAGTTGTCCCAACATGGCGTACCATCCACGCTTGTTCTGCGGCGCATTGAGCGCGAGCAGCGACGGCAAGCCGTCCCACGACCCGCCCTGGGCAACGCCCTGGCCGATGCGCAGGATGGCCAGGGCGACGATGGACCACTCGCCCCAGCGGGAATAGGTGGGCAGCATCGAGATGGCGACCGTGGCGGAACCCATCAGGAAGAGGGCGATGGTCAGCTTGATCTCGCGGCTGTAATGACGCTGGATGACCATGAAGAACAGCGACGCGAGCGGTCTAGCCACATAGGCCAGCGCGAAGATGGCAAACGAGTAAAGCGTGCCTTCGAGCCGGTCCGCGAACGGGAAGAACACGGCGGGGAACACGAGCACCGAAGCGATCGCATAAACGAAGAAGTCGAAGTATTCGGAAGCGCGGCCGATGACGACGCCGACCGCGATCTCTCCAGGCGCGATTTTCGTGTCGCGGCTGTTGATGTTCCGGGCCCCGGAGTGGGGTGCTGTGATGGGAGCGGCTCCTGCGCCGCCGTACGTGTTCGGGGTGCTCTGCATGTCTTCGTCTCCTTTTTCAGCCGACGGCTTCTGGACCCTCTGAAATGCTGCAATACGGTAAAGGGTAGGACAAAACGTCCAATCGCCAAACGCACGCCGTTGGCGTTACATTAGCATGTTATTTTTCCCATGTAACGTAAAACACAAGCATGATTCCAAAGACCCTCCGTCGCGGAATGTTCCTCTCTCCCCTGTTAGCGCTGCTTTCCGGCTGTAACACGGTGGTGATGAACCCTTCCGGCGACATCGCCAAGCAAGAGGCGCAACTGATCATCGTTTCGGTGATCCTGATGCTGCTGATCATCGTTCCCGTCATGTTCCTGATCATCTGGTTCGCGTACAAGTACCGCGCCAGCAACAAGGAAGCAGCCTATGAACCGGACTGGGACCACTCGACCAAGCTGGAACTCGTCATCTGGGGCGCGCCCCTGCTGATCATCATCGTGCTGGGTCTCGTGACCTGGATCTCGACGCACAAGCTGGATCCGTATCGTCCGCTGGACCGCATCGCCGATGGGCGTCCGATCCCGGCGTCTGCGAAGCCGCTGGTCATCCAGGCCGTGGCGATGGACTGGAAATGGCTGTTCATCTATCCGGAGCAGGGCATCGCGACGGTCAATGAACTGGTCGTGCCGGTCGACGTGCCCGTGCGCTTCAAGATCAGCGCGACCTCCGTCATGAATGCGTTCTACGTGCCGGAACTGGCGGGCATGATCTACGCGATGCCGGGCATGGAAACGACCTTGAACGCGGTCCAGAACAAGGCGATCCAGTCGATCGGCTTCTCGTCGAACTACAGCGGCGCCGGCTATTCCGACATGCGCTTCTCGTACCGTGGCGTGCCCCAGGGCGACTTCGACGGCTGGGTCCAGTCGGTCAAGTCCGCCGGCGCCAACCTCGACCGCGCAGGGTACCTGACGCTCGAAAAGCCGAGCATCAAGGAGCCGGTGCGCCACTACGCGGCGGTCGACAACGACCTGTTCTATCGCGTCCTGAACCGCTGCGTCGCCGACGGCGCCGTATGCATGGACAAGATGATGAACGACGACGCGAAGAAGGCCCGTGAAATGGCCATGCTGCGCCACGCGCCCCAACAAGCGGCAGCGACCCGCCTGGCCCAGGCCAATGGCGAGGTCTGCACCACGCCCAATGATCCTGTGAAGAAGAAGTAATCATGCACGAGCAATTTGACTTAGCGAAGTTGATCTTCGGTCGGCTCAGCTGGGAAGCGATTCCCTACCACGAGCCGATCCTGATCGGTACCTTTATCATGGTGGCGCTGGGCGGTATCGTCCTCCTGGCCGCGCTCACCAAGTTCAAGCTGTGGGGCTATCTCTGGAACGAGTGGTTCACCAGCATCGACCACAAGAAGATCGGCATCATGTACATGATCCTCGGTCTCGTGATGTTCCTGCGCGGCTTCGCGGACGCGCTGATGATGCGCGCCCAGCAGGCGTTCTCGTTCGGCGATTCGCACGGCTTCCTGCCTCCGCACCACTACGACCAGGTCTTCACCGCCCACGGCGTGATCATGATCTTCTTCGTGGCGATGCCGTTCGTGACGGGCCTGATGAACTACGTCGTGCCACTGCAGATCGGCGCCCGTGACGTGGCCTTCCCGTTCCTGAACAACTTCTCGTTCTGGATGACGACCGCGGGCGCGATCCTCGTGATGGCGTCGCTGTTCGTCGGTGAATTCGCCCGTACCGGCTGGCTGGCGTACCCGCCGCTGTCCGGCATCCTGGCGAGTCCGGACGTGGGCGTCGACTACTACATCTGGTCATTGCAGGTGGCGGGTGTCGGCACATTGCTGTCAGGCGTGAACCTGGTCGTCACCATCATCAAGATGCGCGCCCCGGGCATGGACCTGATGAAGATGCCGGTGTTCACCTGGACCGCCCTGTGCACCAACATCCTGATCGTGATGGCCTTCCCGATCCTGACCGCGACCCTGGCCATGCTCGGCCTGGACCGCCTGTTCGACACGCACTTCTTCACGAACGAACTGGGCGGCAACGCCATGATGTACGTGAACCTGATCTGGATCTGGGGCCACCCCGAGGTCTACATCCTGGTGCTGCCGGCCTTCGGCATCTACTCGGAAGTCGTCGCGACGTTCTGCAACAAGCGCCTGTTCGGCTACACCTCGATGGTGTACGCGACGGTCGTGATCATGGTCCTCTCGTACCTCGTGTGGCTGCACCACTTCTTCACGATGGGTTCGGGCGCGAGCGTGAACTCGTTCTTCGGCATTACCACGATGATCATCTCGATCCCGACGGGCGCGAAGATCTTCAACTGGCTGTTCACCATGTACAAGGGCCGCATCCGCTATGAACTGCCGATGATGTGGACCGTGTCGTTCATGATCACCTTCATCATCGGCGGCATGACCGGCGTGATGCTGGCGGTGCCGTCGGCCGACTTCGTGCTGCACAACTCGCTGTTCCTGATCGCCCACTTCCACAACGTCATCATCGGCGGCGTGCTGTTCGGCCTGTTCGCGGGCGTGAACTACTGGTGGCCGAAGATGTTCGGCTTCAAGCTGGACCGTAAATGGGGCGTGTACTCGTTCTGGCTGTGGTCGATCGGCTTCTGGGTCGCGTTCACGCCGCCGTACATCCTGGGCTTCATGGGCGTGACCCGCCGCATGAGCCACTTCGACGATCCGTCGATCCACTGGCTGTTCAATATCTCGCTGGTGGGCACCCTGATGATCGCCGCCGGTATCGGCTGCCTGCTGATGCAGATCGTCGTGTCGATCCTGAACCGCAAGGAACTGGCCGACGTGACGGGCGACCCGTGGGGCGGCCGTACGCTGGAATGGTCGACGTCGTCGCCGCCGCCGGACTACAACTTCGCATTCACCCCGGTCGTGCACGACAACGATTCGTGGGCCGACATGAAGAAGAACGGCTACCTGCGTCCGCTGAAGGACTTCGTGGCGATCCACATGCCGAAGAACACCTGGGCCGGTCCGGTCATCCCGGGCATCACGTTCGTGATGGCGTTCGGCATCATCTGGCACATGTGGCTGCTGGTCGGCGTGACGTTCTTCGCCATGCTCGCCGCCGCCATCTACCACACCTTCGATTACAAACGCGACTTCTACATCCCGGCGGACGAAGTGACCCGTACGGAAGAAGAACGCACCCGTTTGCTGGAAGCCCATGTCTGAGATTAACGTAACCCACGCCGGCGCCGCGAGCGCCGACCCGAGCTCGCGCTATTACGTGCGCGAGCACCATCCGGAGAACGGCACGCTGCTGGGCTTCTGGATCTACCTGATGAGCGACTGCCTCATCTTCGCCTGCCTGTTCGCGACCTATGCCGTCCTGGGCCGCAATTACGCGGGCGGCCCGTCGGGCGCCGAGATCTTCGAGCTGCCGACCGTCGCACTGAACACGGCGTTCCTGCTGTTCTCGTCGATCACGTATGGCTTCGCCATGCTGACCGCGCAGAAGAAGAACGTCAAAGGCACGCTCCTCTGGCTCGCCGTCACCGGCGTGCTGGGCGCCTGCTTCCTGTACCTCGAACTGGACGAGTTCGCGCACCTGATCCACGAAGGCTTCGGCCCGTGGCGCTCGGGCTTCCTGACCGCGTTCTTCTCGCTGGTCGGCACGCACGGCCTGCACGTGACCTTCGGTATCGTCTGGCTCGTCACGCTGATGTTCCAGGTCGGTAAGCACGGCATCAACGGTGCCAACTACCGCCGCCTCGCCTGCCTGTCGATGTTCTGGCACTTCCTGGACGTCATCTGGATCGGCGTGTTCACCTATGTTTATCTGATGGGAGTACTGCCATGAGCGATCTGCATCATCACGATCATGGCCACGGTCATGGTCACCACGACGACGACCACCTGCACGCCCACGGCAGCTTCAAGGATTACACGATCGGTTTCATCCTGTCCGTGATCCTGACGGCGATTCCGTTCTGGCTGGTGATGACCCACCAGCTGGCACCGGGCACCACGAAGTTCGTGATCCTCGGCTTCGCCGCGGTCCAGGTCGTCGTGCACATGGTCTACTTCCTGCACATGAACTCGAAGTCGGAAGGCGGCTGGAACATGATGGCGCTGATCCTCACGGCCATCCTGCTGTTCATCGTCCTGACCGGTTCTGTCTGGGTCATGTACCACATGAACGCCAACATGATGCCCAACATGGGCAATGACGGCAGTTCGGTACACGGCATGCACGACATGCAGTAATGGCGAGGGACGATCGCGCAGCGCCGGCGGGCCGGCGCCGGGGGTTCTCCCTGTTGCTGGCAGTGTTGGCGCTGCTGCTGATCGTCCTCTTCGCGGGTCTGGGCACCTGGCAGGTCTATCGCCTGCAATGGAAACTGGACCTCATCGCACGCGTGGAAGCACGCGTGCACGCCGCCCCGGCGCCGGTGCCATCGCGCACACGCTGGGCCGGCATCACCCCCGAATCCGACGAGTACCGCCGCGTGACACTGCACGGTACTTATCTCTACGATCTCACCACCCCCGTCCAGGCGCTGACCGAAGCCGGCAGCGGCTACTGGCTGCTCACGCCCATGTGCACGGCGGACGGGACCATCGTCCTCGTCAACCGCGGCTTCATTCCCGCCGAACTGGGCGCACGCACGCGCTACACGCCGCAACGCGCCGCGGGAAATCCGTGCGCGAACGCGGGACCGGCGGCCGACGTCACGGGTCTCCTGAGGACGAGCGAACGGAATGGCGCGTTCACGCGCACGAACGATCCGGCGCAGAACCGCTGGTACACCCGCGACGTGGCCGCGATCGCGGCGGCGCGCGGGCTCGCTGGATTTCACCCCGCGCCGTTCTTCGTCGACGCCGCCGCCAGGCAGAACCCGCCGGACAGCCCCGACCAGCCCGTCGGCGGCCTCACCGTCGTCAAATTTCCAAACAGTCACCTCGTGTACGCGTTCACTTGGTATGCTCTCGCCTTGATGGTGGCCGCCGCCTGGTGGTGGGTCGCCCGCCGCGGCAACGACAGCGAGAATGATGAACGACACGACTGACCTGCTGAAACGCATGTTCGAACGGGGCGCGGATAACGCCGCCGTCGTCGAATACGTCGCCGGCCACAAGAACATGCTGCAGCTGATCGAGCTGCGCTGGATCGCCGTCATCGGCCAGATCACGACGATCGCCGGCGCGATCCTCGTCTTCGACGTGCGCCTGCCGCTCGTGCAGATGCTCGAAGTGCTCGCGTGCCTCATCGCCTTCAACATCGCCAGCCACCTGCGCTGGCACGAACACCGCCCCGTCACGAACAACGAGCTGTTCCTCGCGCTGCTCGTCGACGTGGCCAGCCTCACGATGCAGCTGTACCTGGCCGGCGGGACGACGAATCCGTTCGCGTTCCTGTACCTGCTGCAGGTGATCCTGTCGGCCGTGCTGCTGGAAGCGTGGTCGACGTGGACCATCGTCGCCATCACGCTCGCATGCCTGGCTGGCCTGTCCGTGTTCGCGAAACCGCTCGCGCTGCCGTTCGATCACGCGCGCGGCATCTCCAGCCTGTATGTGCAGGGCATGCTGATCTGCTTTACGCTGAACGCGGCGCTGCTGGTCGTGTTCATCTCGCGCATCACGAACACGCTGAAAGCGAAAGCGGCCCAGCTGGCGGACCTGAGACAGCGCGCGGCCGAGGAAGACCACATCGTGCGCATGGGCCTGCTCGCGTCCGGCGCCGCGCACGAACTGGGCACGCCGCTCGCCACGTTGTCCGTGATCCTCGGCGACTGGAAGCGCATGCGCGAATTCAAGGCGAACCCCGACCTGCTGGAAGAGATCACGGAGATGGAGACGCAGCTGAAGCGCTGCAAATCCATCGTCAGCGGCATCCTGCTGTCGGCCGGCGAGACGCGCGGGGAATCGGCCGCGCGCACCACCATCCGCGGCTTCCTCGACAAGCTCGTCGCGGACTGGCAGCACAGCCGCCCCGTGCGCGACTTCGACTACCGCAACCGGATCGAACACGACCTGCCGGTCGCCTTCGACTCCGCCCTGAAACAAACGATCGACAACGTGCTGGACAACGCGCTCGAAGCCTCGCCCGACTGGGTCGGCGTGGAAGCGGGCGTCGCCGACGGCACGCTCGTACTGACCGTGCTCGATCGCGGCCCCGGCTTCGCGCCGGCGATGCTGGCGCAGTTCGGCAAGCCTTACCAGTCCAGCAAGGGCCGTCCCGGCGGCGGCCTGGGCCTGTTCCTCGTCGTGAACGTGGCCCGCACCCTGGGCGGCACCGTGCAGGCCGTGAACCGGCCGGAAGGCGGCGCCGCCGTCACGCTGACATTGCCGCTGTCCGCGATCGCGCTCGACAAGGAACCCGTACATGTCCATTGAAGACGACAACGAAGAAGACCGCCTGCTCTTGATCATCGAGGACGACGACGCGTTCGCGCGCACCCTCGGCCGTTCGTTTGAACGGCGCGGCTACCGGGTGCTGCAGGCGCCGGGCCTCGACGAAGCGCAGGAACTGCTGAAGGAACATTCGCCGGACTATGCCGTCGTCGACCTCAAGCTGAAGGGCAACAGTTCCGGCCTCGCGTGCGTGCAGATGCTGCATGCGCACGACCCGGACATGCAGATCGTCGTGCTGACGGGTTTTGCCAGCATCGGCACGGCCGTCGAGGCGATCAAGCTCGGAGCGCGGCAGTATCTCGCGAAACCGTCGAACACGGACGATATCGAGGCCGCCTTCGGCCACGTCGCCGGCAACACGGAGCTGGAACTGACGAACCGCACCACGTCGATCAAGACGCTGGAATGGGAGCGCATCCACGCCGTGCTGGCCGAGACGGACTTCAATATTTCGGAAGCGGCGCGTCGGCTCGGCATGCACCGCCGCACATTGGCGCGCAAGCTGGAAAAGCAGCGCGTCAAGTAAGCACTTTCAAGGCGAACGCATACGGCAGGGCGGGTGCCGCGGCGGGCAGCGTCACCGTCAGCCCGTCCGCCGCCTGGCGGAACGCGAGCGGCGCGCCGGTGCCGACGAGTTCGACCCGCGCGACCGGCTTCTTCAGGTGCCCGGCCGCCGTGCCCATCGCGGCGATCCCGAGCTCGCGCCCGGCGGGCCAGCCCATCACGAACGCATAGACGGCATCGCCCTTCGCCGTGAAGCGGATGTCGGCGGCCGTGAGCGGCGCGTTCTTCCCCTCGTTCATGCCCTGGTCCGTCAGCGGCGCCGTCCGGTGCTGCGCGGGACCTTCGCCGAACACGGCCCACGGCCGCGTGTCGTAAATCGCTTCGCCGTGCACGGCCATCCAGCGGCCGATCTCCTCGACGATCGCCTGTTCCTTTTCGTCGATGGTGCCGTTGCCCCGCACGGGCACGCTGAGCAGGAGATTGCCGTTCTTGCTGACGATGTCGACCAGCATGTGCACGACGGTCTGCGCGCTCTTGTACTCGTTGCGCTCATAGCCCGGGCGCGAATAATGCCAGCCGCCGATGCAGGTGCACGTCTGCCAGGGCAGCGGTTCGATCGCGTTGCTCTGGCCGCGCTCGATGTCCCACACGAGGGAACGGCGCTGGCGCTCGTCGAGCATCTTGCCGTTGATGACCGCTTCCAGCCGGCCGCGCGTGGCGATGCTGCGGTTGTACATGTGCGCGGCGATGCGCAGGCCCGCGTCGCTGAACGGCCAGAAGGGCAGGGCGGTGTCGTCGAAGTAGACCAGGTCCGGGTCGTACTTGTCGATCAGGTCGATGGTGCGGTCATGGAAGTTGTCGACGTAGCGCCGCGACGGCAGCGTGGCCCCGCCGCCCCAGTCCCACTGCGCGCCCCATTCGGCCGGCTTCGTGGTCTTGCGGCTGAGCGGATGCGCCTGAGCGTACAACGCCTGCGGATCCAGGCCTTCCCACCACTGGCCCTTGCCGGCGGCCGCCGTGAGCACGCCGTCGTACGGGACGCTGGCGTACGGCCCCGCCTTGTCCGCTCCCTGGGCCACTTCGTACCAGGTCCACGCGTGGGCCGCGTGGACGCTGACGCCGAAGCGCAGGCCCTGCGCGCGCGCCGCCTTCGCCCAGCCGGCGATCAGGTCCTTCTTCGGCCCGATGCGTGTCGAATTCCAGTCGGGCTGGAAGCGGCTGTCGTACAGGTCGAAATTGTCGTGGTGGTTCGCGAGCGCGACGAAGTAGCGGGCGCCCGCCTTGCGGTACAGGGCGAGCAGGGCGTCCGGGTCCCATTGCGACGCCTGCCATTGCCGGATCACGTCCTTGAAGCCGAACTTCGACGGGTGGCCGTATTCCTGCAGGTGGTGGCGGTACGCGCCGCTGCCTTCCTTGTACATATTGCGCGCGTACCAGTCGCCGAATTCCGGCTCGCACTGCGGACCCCAGTGGGCCCAGATGCCGAACTTCGCATTCCGGAACCAGTCCGGCGTGCGGTACGCGGCCAGCGAATTCCAGTCCGGCTTGAAAGGGCCGGGGGCGTTCGCCGCCAGCGCGGACCGCGGCAGGAGGGCGCTCGCGGCAAAGCCCGGCACAGTGGCGGCCAACCCGGCCAGGACCTGGCGTCGTTTCATGATGTCTCCGTGATGGTATGGTTATCGATAACAGAACGCACAAGTGTACGTTATAGGTTCCAAACAATCAACGGCTCAGACGTTCATGCTGACAGGCGCGTCGCCGGCGCGGGCGCGGGCGTCCAGCACGCTGACGTTCGCGCCGCGCGCTAGTTTCACGACGCCGCCGACGAAGCCGGATGCGTCGACGGCCACCTTGCCCAGCAGGGGGATCGTATCCTTCACGGGCAGGATGCGCACGAGTTCGACGGGGTGATGCCGGCCTGCTGCACGAGTGCCTGGCCATGTTTGCCCAGTTCGATCGCCTGCAGGCTCCCGATGGCGAAGTTCAGCAGGGCCTGGCCGATCAGCTTTCCCTTGTCGCTGTCCAGTGGCGCCGAGCGTTTTTCCATCTCGCCGGAACCGAATGGACGGCACGATAACCACGCTTGATTTCCGAGTAAACATATTGCCCTGCGAAACGTCAACTTTCGCCCATGCATGGGGCCGGCGTTATGGCGGCTGACTGCCCATGTCCCCCTTACGCTCGGGATCGACCTCGGGCGGCGAGCCGCGTGTCCTGTGCCGCATCACACGCCAGCACACTTCCGGCTGGATCAGCGTGCTGCGAAAAAAGCTCCATCCTTTGTCATTGCCGAAGACCCGCATGAAAAGTAGACCAATCTCGACAATGTCTGCCGTGGCATGATCCTTCCTGCGATTGACGCCAAGAAAATGCCTTAGCTCGTCTTCGGCGCGGCTCATGCTGGAGTGCTTTCGGGCTCTGGATCGGCGCCATGCACTGTCCGCCGAAACCGTCCTGCGATGATTCTGCGGTAGACGGTGGGTACGATGTCGGCCGTGAGGAAGAAAGCGTCCGCGTTGCCCCGGCCGTAGACGTTCATGAAGATAATGCCGACCTGGATGACGTCCGCAGTGACGGCATCGACGCGGCGTTCGATGCCGCCGCGCGCCGGGTGGACCGTGTCGCGATACGTCATGACGTCTGCTGCCCGAATCCGAACCCATGAGCTGGCGAGGGCCGAGCCGGCAACCAACGCGATTTTGCGCAAGCGTCCATACCGCCGCCCGCTCATCGGGTGATGCCCGGCGTGGGTACGCGAAGTGCAAGGCGGCAAGGAATCTTGATGGCAACCATTAGTTAACCCCCGGCTCCTGCATCATCACCAAAATCTGGCTCGACGGAAGGCGATCGTACCGTTTCGCCGGCAATAATTCTCACAATGTCTTGCATAGCAGCATCTGCGAGCATCAGGACGAGCGCAGAATAGTGGCGCCGCCGGCTGGGATCGAGCGTCACCTCGAGACCAATGGCGATGATTTCTGGGTGCATGCTCGCCGATGCAATAAGCTTTTTTCTTGACATGGCGCAATAAATTGCGTTTAAGTTATTGAAAATGAACAAGGTAAAGCTTACGACCTGATGCGATGCAGCATTTGACTTTAGTCAAACCTATCAACGGCTATCGCATATGCATGGAAAACTTCGCCGCACTGCAGCAATTTCGCGACAGTGAATATCGGTGAGAATCAATTTCAAAACGGTAAATTGACCTACGGTGACAATTGGTTAATCATGGATGTGTTTACTTAAACATTTCTACCCATTAACCATACGGAGGCCACATGATACAGATGCTGGTGGCTGATCGAAGCGAGACGATGCGGCTCGGCGTGTGTACGCTGTTTGCCAAGGAGTCGCGGGATACAGTGGTCCGCGAGGCAACAAGTCGTTCCGACCTGATCAGTAAATTGCAAATGGAGCAATATCACATCGTCCTCGTCGATCCGGTACTCGCAGCTGGAAGCGAGGAGACGTTCCTGCGTCAGATCCGCGCTGTCGCGCCGCGTGCCCACGTCCTCGTCTATACCGAGCTCGACGAGCTGCACTTCGGCATGCGCGCCATCCGCTGTGGCGCGAAGGGATATGTGATGAAAAGCCGACCCGCAGTCGAACTCCTGACGGCCGCAAGCCGGGTGAGCGCGGGAAAGATCCACATGAGCGAGCGACTCGCTGAAGAAGTCGCATTGCACATGTGGGAAGGAAAAGAGGCCGCGCCGCACGAGTCGCTCAGCGACCGTGAATATCTCGTGTTTGCCATGCTCGTCTGCGGCCGACGCGTGAGCCGCATCGCTGCGGCGCTCAACCTCAGCGTGAAGACGATCAGTACTCACAAGGCCCGGGCGATGGTCAAGCTGCACTGCGAGAGCCTGAGCGACATGATCCAGTACAGTATCGCGCACAACCTGACCGCCGCGTGCAGGGAACGGAGCGCAGATCGATAGCGTGCCGGCAGGTCAACCTCCCAGCTTGCCGAGCGCAAACGCCGCCAGGAAGCCGGCGACCGTGATGAGGCCCGCGAAGTCATGGGCGACCTCGAAGGCTTCCGGGATCATCGTGTCGACCAGCATGGCGAGAATCGCGCCCTTGCGCGACAGCACCCAGTTGGCCACCGTGTAGACGGCCGCGCCGCCGAGGAAGCGGACCGCCATCGAATTGAAGCCGCCCCGGTCGTAGGCTTCCGCGATCAGTTCGAAGGACAGGGCCGAGATCAGGACGCCGCTGCCGAAGGCCATGATCGCGGCGATCAGCCGGCGCGGCACATCGAACTTGTAGCCGGCCACGAGTCCCCAGAACCCGGCCTGCGCCCACATCGGTATGCGCTGCATCCTCGTCCTCCGTCACGCATCGATACGACGATGATAGCGGGACGGAGGGAAGGGAAGGCGTACGCTACCGCGCGGCATGACCGGGCGTAGGCGGCCTTCACGTAGTAGAGCCGGCCATTGATGCCGTTCAGGTACAGATTGCCGGCCGCCCATACCGATTTCGCCTGTGGTAGATTGCCGACTTTGCCCGGACCATTCATGATCCATCCGATCCTCCGGCCGCTCGCCGTCGCCGCCGTCCTGGCAGGCTGCGCGAGCCTGCCGTCCGAACCGCGGCCGGATGCCGCCTTCGTCGTGCTGGGCGCAGAGGGCGCCCCGATCGCCCGCGCCGTCACCACCGCTGCCACCTGCCCCGCGATCACGATCGACGGCCGCACGGCCACGATGGCCGTGCGTGCCCCGCATAGCCCGATCCCGCTGCGCGGCAAGCACTTCAGCGCGAGCTTCCATCCGGATGCCGTGTCGACCCCGGTGCTGTCGTGCGAGACCCCGCTTCCGGCCGGCGTCAAACAGGTGAGCGTGGCGGGCCAGCCGCTGCCGCTGCCCGCGGCGGAGCCGACACGCATCGTCGTGATCGGGGACACGGGCTGCCGCCTGAAGGGCAAGGAATTCCAGGACTGTAACGACCCGCGGGCGTACCCGTTCGCGCGCGTGGCCGCGAGTGCGGCCGCGTGGAAGCCGGACCTCGTCGTGCACGTGGGCGATTTTCATTATCGCGAAGACCCGTGTCCGGCGGACCGTCCCGGCTGCGCGGGCAGTCCGTACGGCTATGGCTGGGACGCGTGGAACGCGGATTTCTTCGCGCCCGCGCGCACGTTGCTGGCCGCGGCGCCGTGGGTGATCGCGCGCGGCAACCACGAGTCGTGCGCGCGCGGCGGGCAGGGATGGTGGCGCTTCCTCGACGCCCATGCCTACGACCCGGCCGCGAACTGCGACGACCCGGCGACGGACGAACGGGCAGACTACGCGGACCCGTATGCGGTGCCTTTGGGCGGCGGCGCGCAGCTGATCGTGTTCGACAGCGCGAACACGAACTGGCGCGGATTCAAGCCGGGCGACCCGGCCATCGCCCGCTACACGGACACGTGGCGCAAGGTCGCGGTGCTGGCCCGCCGCCAGCGCTACAACATCGCCGTCGACCACCATCCGCTGTACGCCTACGGCGCGTCGCGCGATGCGCGCACTGGTGCCGTCACGCTGTTCGGCGGCGACGCCGGGCTCACGCAGGTGTTCGGCGCACTCGATCCACGCCTGCTGCCGGCGACCATAGCCGTCCTGCTGTCCGGCCACGTGCACCTGTGGGAGCAGACGAGTTTTACCAGCGATCACCCGACCCAGTTCGTGGCGGGTTTCGCCGGCACGGCGGAAGACATCGTCCCGCTGCCGAAGACGCCGCCCGCCGGGCAGCCGCCGGCGCCGGGTGCGGTGCTCGAGGCGATGAGTTCCTGGATCGACGGCTTCGGTTTCATGACGATGGAGAGGACGGGGCCGGATGCGTGGCGCGTGATCGTCCACGACCGCGACGGCAAGGAACGCAATACCTGCACGGTGGAGGGCCGGCATTCCCGCTGCGCCGTACCGCAGGTCTGATGTATTGCCACAAATGTGATTGCCTTCAATACACGTTTTATGTGACAATGGACCTGTGAGCGGGGTTGCTGTTGCAGCCTTCGCGATCAGCGATGAGGATACAATGTATCTCTTGGAGCCCGTGGCTTGCCGCGGGCTTCTTTTTTACATTTGCGACAACATCACGTTCGCACTGGTTTCATCCGCCTCGAGCAGGGCGATCAGCTTGGACAGGTCGTGTTCCAGCCGCGCCAGCGTGTCGGCATCGAGCGCGGACAGGGCGTCCGGCAGCACGCCGGTGAAGGGCAGGGGCGCGCTGCGCAGCACGTCCGCGCCCGCCGGCTGGATGCGCAGCGACACGCTGCGACGGTCCGTGCCTTCGCGGCTCGTGGCCACGAGGCGGCGCTCGACGAGGCTCTTGATCAGGTTGCTGGCGGTGGACTGGTGGATGTCCAGCTCGCGCGCCAGGTCCGTCACCCCGATGCCGGGACGGCGGTCGATGACGGACAGTGCCCACAGCTGGGCGCCGCCGACGCCCGCTTCGCGCTCGACCTGGCGGAAATGGGTTTTGACGGAATTGAAGACGACGCGGAACTGGCGCAGCACGCGGGTGGACGGCGCCGCGGACGGCTCGGAAGCCGCATTGGTTTCGAAAGACGAGGACATGCAAGAATGATAGCGGAAAACCCGAAGGGCCGCCGGAATATGATATCCAGGCAACCATATCGAAAGCGGGTCAAACCATGAACACGGCACCGGACCTGCGCCGTGAACTGGGCGACTGGCGCCTGTGGACCGTGCGCGGCATCGTCGTCCTGCTGTCCGCCGCGGCGGGCCTGACGGTCGTCGGTTTCACCTGGCTGGCCGAGGCGGCCTATGGCGGGTTCGCCGCGTTGCGCGCCTTCGCCTGGTGGAGCCCGCTCGTCTGGACCCCGCTGTGCACCGCCGCCGTCGTCTGGTGCACGCACCGCTTCGCACCCGGCGCGGGCGGCTCCGGCATCCCGCAGGTGATGGCCACGCTCGACACGAAGGTCGGCGAGGCCGAGCGCGGCCTGTTCGTCTCGCTGCGGCTGTCCGTGGCCAAGATCCTGCTGACGGCCGGCGGCCTGCTGGGCGGCCTGTCGCTCGGACGCGAAGGGCCGTCCGTGCAGATCGCGGCCGGCGTCATGCTGCAGGCGCGCCGCCTGATCCCGGCCGGCAGCGCCGTCGGCGTCCACGGGCTGCTCGTCGCCGGCGGCGCGGCGGGCATCGCCGCTGCGTTCAACACGCCGCTGGGCGGCGTCATGTTCGCCATCGAGGAACTGGCGCGGGCGCCGGAACAGCGCTCCAGCGGCCTGATCATCGCGGGCATCGTGCTGGCGGGCCTCGTCGCCGTTTCGGCACACGGCAACGGCGCGTATTTCGGCGTCATCCACGCGCCCGCCATCGGCATGGACCTCCTGCTGCCGGGCCTGCTCGTCGCCGTGCTGTCCGGCCTGGCCGGCGGGCTGTTCTCGCGCCTGATGATCGCGTCGCTGTCCGGCGCCAGTCCCGACCGCGTCAGCCGCTGGCGCGCGCGCCGGCCCGTGCTGTTCGCGGCCGCGTGCGGCCTCGGTGTCGCCCTGATCGGCATCGCGACGGGCGGCGCCGCGTTCGGTTCCGGCTACGCCACCACGCGCACCATGGTGGAGGGCAGTGCGGCAATGCCGTTCGCCTATGCGCCCTTCAAATTCCTCGCGACGTGGCTGACGACGTGGTCCGGCGCCCCGGCCGGCATCTTCGCGCCGTCGCTCGCGATCGGCGCCGCATTCGGCAACGACGTCGCGCTGCTGTTGTACGGCATGCAGGTGCCGGCGCTGATCGCGCTGGGCATGGTCGGCTTTCTCGCGGCCGCCACGCAGGCGCCGCTGACGGCGTTCATCATCGTGATGGAGATGGTGGACGGCCACGCCATGGTACTGAGCCTGATGGCGTGCGCGCTGATCGCATTTGCCGTCGCACGCCTGATCAGTCCGCCTCTTTATCCGACGCTCGCGCGGCTCCAGCTGGGCCGCATCCCGGCCCCGAACGTGGAGCCGGCACAGCCGCCGAAGGCAGACTGAAGCGGCACGGAAATAACCCACGCCCGCATGTCCAAATGCGCTAGGATGGGGCATGCTGACACGGAAAGTGCGCCCCGGCCGCGCCCGCGCGCGGCCCCCGACTCCTGCCGCGGTGCTGACACTGCTGGCGGGACTGGGTCTTACTGCCGTGCTGGTCGTCGGGATGGTCAACGCGGAACGCGAACGGGCCCGCTCCGAATTCCTGCAGCGCGCGGAAATCCGCAACGCCACCGTGACGCGCAGTTTCGGCGATGCGCTCGACGTGCTGCGGGCAGCCAACGCCCTGTTTGCCTCCGTCGGCGTCGCCAGCCGCGACGAGTTCAGCGCCTTCACCCGGCCGCTGCTGGCCAGCCACCCGTACCTGCAGGCCGTCGTGTTCCACCGCATGGTGGCGAGCCACGAGCGCGCCGCGTTCGAGGCGGAGAACCAGCGCTTCCGGCCCGGCTTCGAGATCCGCGAACGCCGCGTGAACGGGAACAAGGTCACGCTCGTGCGCGCGGCGCCGCGCCCGCGCTACCTCGTCGTCGACTACATCGAGCCGGTGGCGGGCAACGAGGTCACGCTCGGCTACGACGCCTTTTCGTTCGCCCAGCAGGGCTCCACGTTCATGCGCGCCATCGACACGGGCCAGCCGGCGTCCAGCCTCATGCTGCCGTTGCTGCAGCGCGGCGACCATCTCGGCTTCCTCTTGATGATGCCCGTGTACCGGCGCGGGGCGCCGCTCACGAATGCGGCCGCGCGCAGCGCTGCGGCGCTGGGCGACACGGCCGTGGTAATCGACGTCGCCACGCTGGTCGGCACGACGCTCGCGAACTCGAACATGTTGGTGCGCAATGGCCTCCGGATCGAGCTGACGGGCCGCGGCCTCGACGGCCCGCAACGCGCGTACCTCCATGATGCGCTCGACCGCACCAACCGCCCCGCCTGGCACGCGTGGCTCGGCGAGGCCGTCTTCACGAACCGCCACACGTTCGAGGTGGCCGGCATGCCGTGGGAGCTGCGCGTCACCGGGCGCTCCAGCGAGATGGCGGGCAGCGCCGGCGCCCTCATCGCGCTCGTCCTCGGCTGCCTCGTGAGCATCGCCACGTCCGCGTACGTGCAAAGCCGAGTCAAGCGCACGCGCCGCATCGAGGCGCTCGTCGAAACCCGCACGTCCGACCTGCACGACGCCCTCGACGCGTTGCGGCTGTACCGGCGCGCCATCGACGCCAGCGCGAACGCCATCATCCTCGTGAGCGCGACGCGGCCCGGCTACCCCATCGAGTACGTGAACCCGGCGTTCGAACGCATGCGCGGCGTGACGGCGTCCGAGGTGGTCGGGCGGGGCCTGCTCGACATGGGGAACCGCGAACCCGACCAGGCGGGCGTGGCCGAACTGCGCGCCGCCATCCGCGAGCGGCGCGAGGGCCACGTGTCGATGCGCCTGCTGCGGCGCGGCCGCGAGGACATGTATGCCGAGGTGTATATCGCGCCCGTCAACAACGAGGACGGCGTGACGACGCACTTCGTGATGGCGCAGTACGACGTGACGATGGCCAAGCGCTACGAGGCCGAACTGGAGGCGCGCGCCCGCTTCGACACGCTGACGGGCCTCGCCAACCGCGCGCTGCTGCACGACCGCATCGACAACGCGATCGACCTCGCGGCCGGGCGCGCCACGGTGTGGGTGGCGGCGCTGGACCTCGACCACTTCAAGTTCGTCAACGATACGCTGGGCCACGACGCCGGCGACGAATTGCTGAAGGCCGCCGCACAGCGCATCAGCGCGGCCGTCGGGCGCACGGACACCGTGGCCCGCACGGGCGGCGACGAATTCGTGCTCGTGCTGCCGGGCCGCGACAACGAGTCCGACGCGGCGGCCACCGTCAACGCCGTGCTGCACGCGCTCGCCCACCCGCTCGAGCTGCATGGGCAGGACCTCGTCCTCACGGGCAGCGCCGGCCTGGCCGCGTTCCCGGCCGACGGCACCGACGCCGCCACCTTGATCCAGCACGCGGAAGTGGCCATGTACCGGTCCAAGGAACTGGGCCGCAACATGGTGCAGTTCTACATGCCGACGATGAATGCCCGCGCCCGCGAACGTCTCGCGCTGGAAGGCGCGCTGCGCAGCGCGCTCGTGCACGACGAATTCGAGCTGTACTACCAGCCGCAGGTCGACCTGGTGACCGGCGCCGTCGTCGGGTTGGAGGCGCTGATCCGCTGGCGCCATCCGAGCATGGGCATGGTGCGGCCCGACCGCTTCATCAACCTGGCCGAGGAGACGGGCCTGATCGTGCCCATCGGCGCCTGGGTGCTGCGCACCGCGTGCCGCCAGAGCCGCGCGTGGCAGCACGCCGGACTGGGCCACCTGCGCATCGCGGTGAACCTGTCCGCGCGCCAGTTCGCCGAACCGAATCTCGTGCGCGAGATCGCCCGCGTGCTGGACGAGACGGGGCTGTCCGCCGCCTGCCTCGAAGTGGAGATCACGGAAAGCCTCGTGATGGGCGACGTGGAAAGCGCGATCCGCACGATGCGCGAACTGAAGCAGATGGGCGTGCAGCTGTCGATCGACGATTTCGGCACCGGCTATTCGAGCCTGTCGTACCTGCGCCGCTTTCCCGTGGACGTGCTCAAGATCGACCGCAGCTTCGTGCGCGACATCCCGTTCAGCGAGGACGACGCGGCGATGGTCGCGGCCATCATCGAGCTCGCGCGCGGCCTGCGCATGCGCGTGATCGCCGAGGGCGTGGAAACGGAAGCGCAACTGGACTACCTGCGCCGGCGCGGCTGCGACGAGGTGCAGGGGCACGTGTATGCACAGGCGGCGTCCGGCGCCGAGGTCGAGCGGCTGCTGCGCACGGGGCGCCACATGATACCGCACGACGCGAACGGTATGAGCGTGCGCTAACCGAAAGTCGGCGGGCCGTCGGCTATACTTGTGCCGCCATTGACAAGCTAGCTGACAGGAAGAAACGAGAGTGGAAGACCATAACGAGGGCAAGGGCTGGAACGGACGCGAACGCAGGATGATCGACCGCGCCGGGGCCCGCGCCAGGGAAGCCTATGCGCGGGCGCACGGGCACCTGATGACCAAACCGCCGCATCTGCGCTGGCTGTACATCGCCGCCGGGCTCGCGCTGCTGCTCGCGACGCTGTTCGCCGTCTGGATCGCGCTGCTGTTTCCGCTCACGCCCGGCATCGAGGACGTCAAGCAGGCCCGCGTGGCGCGGCCCACCGTCGTCGTCTCGGCCGACGGCCGCCAGCTGGCCAGTTTCGAGCAGGGCATCCAGATGAAGGTGCCGCTGTCGGCCGTGTCGCCGAACGTCGTCAATGCCCTCATCGCGACGGAAGACCACCGCTTCTACGACCACCACGGCGTCGACTTCACCCGCATCGCCGGCGCCTTCGTCGCCAACCTGAAGGGCGATGCGCAGGGTGGCTCGACGATCACCCAGCAGCTTGCGCGCAACCTGTTCCGCGACGAGATCGGCCGCGCGCGCAACATCAACCGCAAGCTGAAGGAACTCATCACCGCCTTCAAGATCGAGAACACATACAGCAAGACGGAAATCCTCGAAGCCTACCTGAACACCGTCCCGTTCCTGTACAACACTTACGGCATCGAGGCGGCCGCGCACACGTACTTCAACAAGACGGCCGCCCAGCTGAACGAGACGGAAGCGGCCACGCTCGTCGGCATGCTGAAGGGCACGGCCTACTACAACCCCGTCACGAACCCGGAACGTTCGCTCGCGCGCCGCAACGTCGTGCTGGGGCAGATGCTGAAGGCGGGCGCGTTCGACGAGGCCAAGTACCGCCAGCTCGTGAAACGGCCGCTGCGCCTGCATTTCGCGCGCATGGCGGAGCGCAACGGCAAGGACGACCATTTCACGGCCTATGTGCGGCGCTGGCTCGTCGACTGGGCCGAGAAGCACGACGCCGACCTGCAGCAGGACGGCCTCGTCGTGCAGACGACGCTCGACTACGACCTGCAGCAGGCCGCGCAGCGCGCCGTCGAACGCCAGGCCGGCGCGCTGCAGGCCATCGCGGACGTCGACTGGGCCCATTCCTGGCCGATCAACGCGACGTCCACGCAGACCTATGTCGACATGCGCGACGGCGTCAACCCGTTCGAATACTACTGGCAGTCGCACGGCGAACTGCTGGAGACGTTCATCCGCGAGTCGTCCGACTACCGCAAGGCCGTGGACGGCGGCGAGAATCCGGTTGCGGTCCTGAAGAAGCTGAAGGCCGACCGCAACTTCATGCGCCAGCTGAAGGCGTCGAAATCGCGCCTGGAGGCGGGCTTCCTCGCGATGGACCCGACGACGGGCGAGATCAAGGCGTGGGTGGGCAGCCGCGACTTCGAGAAGGAGCAATACGACCACGTGGCCCAGGCCGCGCGCCAGCCCGGTTCCACGTTCAAGCCGATCGTCTACGCCGCCGCGCTGGAGAAGGGGATCGCGCCGGAGCACGCCTACCTGGACGCCGTCACGACGATCCGCTTCGACGACGGCACCGTGTGGCGCCCGACGGACAACAGCGGCACGACGGGCCGCCAGCTGACCATGCGCGATGGCCTCGTCTATTCGAAGAACACGATCACGGCGCAGGTCGTGCGCGACATCGGCGTGGCGCCCGTCGTCAAGCTGGCGCAGGACCTGGGCGTCCGCACGAGCAAGCTGGCGCCCGTGCCGTCGATCGCGCTGGGCTCCAGCCCGGTCACCCTGCTGGAGATGGTCAACGCGTATTCGACGATCGCCGCGCAGGGCGAGTACCGCAAGCCGGTGTTCGTGCGCCGCATCACGGACCGCAACGGCCAGGTGATCGCCGATTTCGCGTCGCAGACGCCGCAGCGGGTGCTGTCGCAGGAGTCGGCCATCACCCTGATCGACATGATGCGCGGCGTGATCAACCGCGGCACGGGCACCGGCATTCGCTACCGCTTCGGCATCACGGCCGACGTGGCCGGCAAGACGGGCACCACGCAGAACAACGCGGATGGCTGGTTCATCATGATGCACCCGAACCTCGTCGCGGGCGCGTGGGTCGGCTTCAACGACAACCGCGTGACGATGCGGTCGAATTACTGGGGGCAGGGGGGGCACAGCGCGATCCTGCTCGTGGGCGACTTCTTCAAGTCCGCGCTCGACAGCGGCAAGGTCAGCGCCGACGCGCTGTTCCCGGGCGGGCGCAAACCCGAACCCGTGACGCGTCACGCGGAGCCGCCGCCCGAGGAAGACGTGGAAGAGGGCGGCGACATGCAGCAGGAAGGCGGCCCGCCGCCCGACACGCCGCAGCCGCCGGAGAATGAACCGCCGGCGCCGCCGCAGCCGGAACTGCAGCAGGAAGGCATCACGCTGCCGCCGCCGAACGATGCGTGATCACAGGATAGGGGGGGCGCCCGTGACCGGGATGCGCGCCCCGGAAATGTAGCTGGCTTCGCCGGACGCCAGCATCACGTACACGGGTGCCACTTCCACCGGCTGGCCCGGCCGCTTCATCGGCACCTGCTGGCCGAAGCTTTCCACCTGGTCCGGCGGCATCGTCGACGGGATCAGCGGCGTCCAGATCGGCCCCGGCGCGACGGAATTCACGCGTATCCCTTGTTCCGCCAGCAGCTGCGCGAGGCCGGCCGTGAAGTTGGCGATCGCGCCCTTCGTCGTCGCATACGGCAGCAGGGTCGGCTTCGGATTGTCCGAGTTGATCGACGTCGTGTTGATGATCGACGACCCGGGCTTCATGTGCTGCACGGCCGCCTTGCAGACATGGAAGGCGGCGTCCGGTTCCGGCGATCAATGCATGGGCCGGGCCTGCGGCGTCGTCCGACCGTCAGGACGGCGTGCGCCGGCGTCGTTGGCGGCCGGTTGCTGCAGCAGCAGTTCCTGCGCGCGCGGCGCGGTCGAGATGTCCAGGTCGCGCAGCAGTTGCATCGTCTCCAGCAGCACGGCCTGCTGGGTCTGCAGGTACAGGCCGTAGTTGGCGTCGGTCAGGTTGTAGACGATGTCGTATTCCAGGTAGTTCTGGTCCATCGTCGTCAGGTTGACGTGGTCGAGTTTCACCTTGTCCCTGGCCGAGATGATGGCGCTCACCCGCTCCGGCAGCTGCGCCGCCAGCTCGTGCGGCGTGGCGGGATTGATGCGCAGGGTGTATTGCACGCGCCGCGTGTTCTGGCGCTTGAAGTTGTGGACCGTCTTGCGCAGGAGCTCCGCGTTGGCGATCACGATCTGCTCGCCCGACAGCGCGCGGATCCGGGTCGTCTTGAGCCCCACGTGCTCGATGGTGCCGAAGAATTCGGGCACCGAAATCGCGTCGCCCACTTCGAACGGCTTGTCGGTCGCGATCGCCAGGGAGGCGAACAGGTCGCCGAGGACGTTCTGCACGGCCAGCGCGATGGCCACGCCGCCGATGCCCAGGCTCGCGACGAACGTCGTCACGTTGATGCCGAGGTTGGACAGCATCGCCAGCAGGAACACGGTCCACACGCTCCATTGCAGCGCCCAGATCATCAAGGTGTGCGCGACGGTGACCTGGTCGTTTTCCAGCCCCTTGCCGTGCACGCGGAAGTAGCGCCGCGCCGTCACGGCGATCGCGTGGTGCAGGTACAGGGCAAGTTGCGCGCCGAGCGTGATGAACCACAGGTGGCCGATGCGCTGGTTCCACGGCGGCGGCAGGTCGAGCATCGACACGCCGATCAGGATCGAGGTCGCGAGGATGGCGAGGTTGCTGGTGCGCGCGAGCGTGTGGCGCAGGACGTCGACGATGGGTTTATGGGCCCGCTCGTCGTCGACCTGGTCGAGACGGCGGCGGAACAGGCGCACGGCGCCGTGGATGGCGATGAAGCTGACGACGGCCGCGGCAAGTGCCACGGCCGCATTGGTCCAGCTGATGTCGAGATTGGAGAAATAGCCGCGGATAGTCATCGGGCTCCTTTCGAAAGGACGGGTTACGCGGGAGCACGCGCGAAGAAGAGCGCCCGGCCGGCGGGGCCGGGCGGGCGTCGGGCAAAGTGCTTACAGGATCAGTGCCGCGTGCCGCGCAGGTGCTGGCGAACCGCCTCGGCGCTGCTGCTGCCGGCTTCCTCGACGGCCTTCGCCAGCTCTTCCTCGGTCACGCCCAGCTCCTTGGTCCAATACTGGACTTCCCATTTTTCATGCAGGTTGATGCGCGAGCGGTCCTGCTGGCCGCGGTTTTGCAGGTTATCGGACATGATGGCCTCCTTGGTCGATACAAGTGCAGGATGCCACCGGTCCCGGCCATATTCCGTTCGGTGTTTCACGTTGTGGCCGCCATAAAAGCGGCCCAGACTCACTCCAATGGCATGTTTTGTTGTAGGCTAGCGTGATCGACAACATGGAGACATGCATGAGCAAACCCTATGACACGGCGCAGCCCGAGCGCAGCGCCATCGACGCGCTGCCCGGCGTGGTCGCCCTCGACTTCGGCACGAACTGGTGCGGCTATTGCCAGGCGGCGGCCAGCCACATCGACGACGCGCTCGCACCTTACCCCGGCGTCCGGCACATCAAGGTCGAGGATGGCCCCGGACGCAAGCTGGGCCGTTCGTTCAAGGTGAAGCTGTGGCCCACCGTCGTCGTACTCAAGGATGGCCAGGAAGTCGCGCGCGTCGTGCGCCCGGTCGCGAGCAGCGAGCTCGCCGACGCGTTGTCGCAGGCCGGTGCCGCATGACCGGTACCGCGACGCACACCCCACGGAACCGCCCGGCGACCGTCCTGTTCGCCAGCCTCATCGGCACCACCATCGAGTTCTTCGACTTTTATATCTACGCCACGGCCGCCGTGCTCGTGTTCCCGAAGCTGTTCTTCCCGGCCGGGGATGCCGCGGCGGCCACGCTCCAGTCGCTGGCCACGTTCGCCATCGCCTTTTTCGCGCGCCCCGTCGGCTCGGCCGTGTTCGGCCACTTCGGCGACCGCGTCGGACGCAAGGCCACGCTCGTGGCCGCGCTGCTGACCATGGGCCTGTCCACCGTCTTCATCGGCCTGTTGCCGACCTATGCCACCATCGGCACGGCGGCGCCGCTGCTGCTCGCGCTGTGCCGCTTCGGCCAGGGCCTCGGCCTGGGTGGCGAGTGGGGCGGGGCCGTGCTGCTGGCGACGGAAAACGCGCCGCCGGGCAAGCGCGCGTGGTACGGCATGTTCCCGCAGCTCGGCGCACCGATCGGCTTCTTCCTGTCCAGCGGCGTGTTCCTGCTGCTGTCGCAGACCCTGTCCGATGCCGATTTCCTGCGTTACGGCTGGCGGATCCCGTTCCTGGCGAGCGCGCTGCTCGTCCTGGTCGGCCTGTACGTGCGCCTGAAGATCACGGAAACGCCCGATTTCCAGGCCGTGCTCGACCGCAACGAGCGTGTGAAGCTGCCTGTCGCGGCCGTGTTCGCGAACCACACGCGCGCCCTCGTACTGGGCACGCTCGCCGCGCTGGCCACGTTCGTCGTGTTCTACCTGATGACCGTGTTCGCGCTGAGCTGGGGCACGTCCGCGCTGGGCTACTCGCGCCAGACCTTCCTGCTGCTGCAGCTGGGCGCCATTGTCTTCTTCGGCCTCACGATCCCCATCGCGGCGGTGCTTGCCGACCGCCACGGCCGGCGCGCGGCGATGATCCTCGTGTCCGTCGGTCTCGCACTGTTCGGCCTGCTGTTCGCCCCCCTGTTCGGCTCCGGCCAGCTGACGCTCGTGGCGTTGTTCCTCGTGCTGGGCCAATGCCTGATCGGCCTGACCTATGGCCCGCTGGGCACCTTGCTTTCGGAAATGTTCCCGCCCGAGGTGCGCTACACGGGCGCATCGCTGACGTTCAACCTGGCGGGCATCCTGGGCGCCTCGCTCGCGCCGTACGTGGCAACATGGCTCGCGACCAACTACGGCCTGCAGACCGTAGGCTGGTATTTGAGCGCGGCGTCCGTCATCAGCCTCGTCGCGTTGCTGCTGACGGCGCCGGCAAGCAGCGGGACGCCGGCCACGGCGCGCTGACACGACGACCGGAGAGGGCGATGGGCTTGCAGGGCGGATGCATGTGCGGCGCGGTGCGTTACGAGGCGTCGGGAGAACCTTTCAACGCCACGCTGTGCCACTGCGTCGATTGCCGCCGCGCGAGCGGTGCGCCCGCGCTCGCGTGGTTCAGCGTGCGCCGCGACGCGCTGCGCTGGACGCGCGGCAGCCCGTCCCGCAACGTATCGAGCCCCGGCGTCGAACGCCTGTTCTGCGGCCAGTGCGGCACGCAGTTGACGTGGCACGGCGCGGGCGCCGCCGACGAGATCGATGTCACCACCTGCAGCCTGGACGATCCGGACGCGGTACCGCCGGCCGACCATACCTTCGCATCCCAGCAAGTGCGCTGGCTGCATCTCGCAGACGTGCTGCCACGTTACGCCAAGACACGTTCCGATGGGCTATTGTGTTGAAACATAGACACAGAAAGTGTCGTATTTACCAAAGTAGTTACAATAAAATACACGATTGTCCACCCGAAACGATAGCAGATCGTTAAAATTCGGGTTCAACAATTTATTTGGAGAACTTCATGCTCAAGTCTGTCCTGCGTTTCGCCACCGGCGCCGTCCTCATGTCTGCCGCGTTCTGCGCTTCCGCCGCTCCGGCCACGTACAAGGACTTCAAGGTGTCCGGTGTGCTGCAGGAAATCCCGGGCCCGTCGGCCCGCTGTGCATCGAATTTCGGCGGCACCATTCTCGGTTTCGGCACCAGCAGCCTGGTCGGCAACAAGGTCACGTTCCTGGCCACCGACTGCATCACGCCGAACGGCACGTCGTACACCTTCAGCGAAGGCAAATTCCTGATCACCACGCTGACCGGCGAACTGATCTTCGCTAACTACAGCGGCCAGTTCGTGCCGACGGGCGTGGGCACCAAATTCGTGTTCAGCAACGCGACGTTCCAGGTCACGGGCGGCACCGGCCGTTACGCCAAGGCGACGGGCGGCGGCGACATCACGGGCGGGGAAGATATGGCGACGGGGCAGGGCACGATCCAGCTGAGCGGGCGTATCCTGGCCAAATAAGCCACAGGGGAAGAAAAAAGTAACGGCCGGGAAATCCCGGCCGTTTGTGTTTTCAGAACGAATACACGAGCGTCAGCGACGTCTGCGTATCCGTATTCTTCTTGTTGTCGGGCACGTTCGTATCGCTGCGCGCGCTGAACGCGGCCTTCATCTGCATCGTGCCGTTGATCTTGGTGGACAGCGCCGTCTCGGCGATCGAGTGCATGTTCGACGTGCCCCGTTCCACGCTGACGCTCTGCGAAAACGCCGCGGACGGACTCACGCGCCAGCGCAACTGGGCCGCGCCACGTACGGTCATGCCGGATTCGACGCCGCCGGCCGCGTTCTCGCCGTGGAAATAACCCGGACCCACTTCGACGTCGACGGTTTCATTGTCGCGCTTGAGGAGCTGGGTGCCGTAGCCGACGCCGACCGACGAATAGCGGGTATAGGCGCCGAACTTGTCGTTCACGTGCGAGCCGAGCAGGAAGGCGCGGTTGCCGTCTTCCAGCAGCTTGAACGCCGCCTTCGCCGACACCTGGTAGCGCTCGGCCGAGCGGGTGCGCGTCGTGGAGCCGTCGTCGTTGTGCGTGACGTCTTCCTTGAAGTAGCCGCTGACGATGTATTCGTTGCTCCAGTTGGCCATCTCGTGGCGCGCATCGATCTTGCCGGTCACGGACGTGCCTTCGGTATTGCCCGAGGTCGTGATCGCGCCCAGCTCCGCCGACGTGTACCAGTTGCTGCCTTCCGGTATCGCCATCGTCGGCGCCTGGGTGAAGTAACTGGACGACGGCACGCTGCTGTCGAGGTCGTCCGGAGCGGCCATCGCCGCCCCCGCGCCGGTCAGTGCCAGCACACAAAGCATCAGAGATTTCATAGGCATCGGGTTGGCTGCCTTCCGTCGCCATCGGGAGCGATGCGCAGCCTGTCGTTCACGGATCATCTGCGGCAGGCCGAGCCTGCCGGCGGAGGCGCCATTGTAGCCCAAACCGCCGAACGAAATACTTTCGCGTAGAAAATTTACATATTTGCCTTGGGAAATGCCTCAAAATCTGGCGCAATTGTTAACTGATCAAAGATTATGTTTGCAATTGTGCGTAAACGTTGCCTAGAATGCTTTCTTTGCCGACATACCGGCGTGCATGTATGAAGGAAGCATTTTGATCAGGCTAGTCATCGCCGACGATCACGAACTGATCCGCGAAGGAATCAAGAAGATCGTACGGCCCTGCGTCGACCTAAAAATCGTCGGCGAAGCCGCAGACTTGAAGCAAGCGATCGCCCTCGTCGCCCAGGTTCACCCCGACGTCGTGGTCCTGGACCTGACACTGCCCGATTACGACGGGCTGGACGGCCTCGCCGAACTGCGGCGCCATTTTCCCGACCTGCGGGTCGTGATCCTCAGCATGCACGCTGAGGAAAAGTTCGCGCTCGCCTCCCTGCGGGCGGGGGCGCTCGGCTACGTCTCCAAGGCGATGGCATCCGCCGAGCTCGTGGAAGCGGTGCGCCGCGCGGCCACGGGCGGCACTTGGCTGGGACCGCGGGTGGGCGAGCTGCTCGCGCTCGAAGCGCGGCCCGGCGGACGTCCGCCACACCACAGCCTGACGCCGCGCGAGTCGGAAATCGTCGCGCTGATCGGTTCCGGACTGCAGATCAAGCAGGTCGCGGCCGAGCTGGGCATCAGCATCAGCTCCGTCAACACCTATCGCACCCGCATCTTCCGCAAGATGGGGCTGTCGACGAACGCGGCCCTCATCCGCTACGCGCTCCAGCACGGGCTCGCCGGCTGATCCGTATCGTTGCCTGAAGGCAACAATGTGTCCGAGCAATTGTCATAGAATTCGCGACAGACTTCTTCGCGTTTTCCTACCCGGAATTGTGTCGCGCCGGGGTGGAACCCTGCCAGGCGGCGCCAAACCGGCGCCGAACCGGGTCGCTCGTAATGACGTTCGTTGTCATGGACAGACCTACTACGAATGTTAATGCTTAGCCATCTTAGCTAATATCAATGCAAGTTCTGACGGCCGGGGTGTGCGGTGCACCGGCCACCGACTGTATGACATGACGGCACGACCGCCCAAAAAACGCGGCGCGAACAAGATGACAACAACGCACAAGAGAGAGAACGCCCGGGGACCCTATGAAATCCTGGTGGCGGAGGACAGCCCGACACAGGCCGAACACCTGGCCCGGGTGCTGGCGCACGACCCGGACTGCCCGGCGCGCGTGCGCGTGGCCGCCGATGGCGAGGCCGCGCTGCGCATGGCGCGTGAGATGGCGCCCGACCTGGTCGTCAGCGACATCGCCATGCCGCGCATGGACGGCTATGCGCTGTGCCGCGCCCTGAAGGACGATGCGGCGCTGGCCGCCGTGCCCGTCCTGCTGCTGACGCGCCTGACCACGTTGCAGGACATCGTGCGCAGCCTGGAAGCGGGCGCCGACGGCTTCCTGCCCAAGCCCTACGACGCCGGCCAGCTGCGCGAGCGCGTGCGCCGCATCCTGCAGGGACGGGACGCGGGCGACCCGGCGCGGCCGCTGGAAGTGATGGCGGACGAGCGGCGCCGCATCTACGAACTGCTCGTGGCCACCCACGAGGACACCCAGCGCCTGAATACGGACCTGGCGCGCATGGTCGATTCGCTCGCGCTGCTCGGCCGGATCGCGGGCGCCCTGAACGAGGCGGCCGGCGAGACCGACGTGGCGCGCGCCGCACTGGATCACCTGATCAGGCTCCCGGCGCTCGCGGGCGCCGCCATCGGCACCGCCGCGCCCGACGGCGCCGTGCGCGTGGCCGCGCAACGGGGCGAGGGGCCCGTCCCGAGCGCCCGCGCGGGCGCGGACGGCCGCGCGGGAGACGACCCGGCGCAGCTTTGCCTACCGCTGCTCGCAGGGACGCGCCGGCTCGGCGAATTGCACGTGCGCGCCCGGCACGACGCATTCAGTGTCGAAGATCGCGAGCTGCTGGCCGGCGTGGCGCAGCAGGTCGCACTCGCGCTCGAGCGCGCGCGCCTGTACACGCGGGCCGAGGCGCTCGTCGTCGAACGGACGAACGCGCTGCGCTCCGAGCGCAACCGCCTGTCCGCCATCGTGGAGACCGCGGGCACGCTCGTGCTCATGACGGACCCGGAAGGCCGTATCGTGACGTTCAACCGGGCCTGCGAGGAATCGCTGGGCTGGCGCGCGGCGCAGGCCATGGGGCGGCACTACTGGGAGGTGGTGCGCGGCGCCGCGGACCCGGAGGTCGTCCGGCACATGTTCGCGGGCCTGGCCGGGGACGCGCAGCCGCCGCGGCTGCAGGGCGAATGGGTGACGCCCGACGGGCGCTCGCGCAGCATCGTCTGGACGCACACGCTGCTGCGGCGCGAAGACGGCAGCGTCGAATTCGTCCTCGGCACCGGCATCGACGTCACCGCCTTGCGCGGCGCCGAACAGCGGCTGCACTATGCCAGCAACTACGACGCCGTCACGGGCCTGCCGAACCGCGACCTGCTGCGCGACCGCCTGCGCCAACTCAAGGCCCAGGTGCAGGCCCAGCCCGGCCGCCGCGTGCTCGGCTTCATGCTCGTGCGCTTCGGACGCATGGCCCTGATCCGCGAGGCGCTGGGACCCGGCGCGGAACAGGCCCTTCTGCAGGAAGCGGCCGCGCGCCTGCGCGAGGTGGGCAGCCAGGACATGACCGCCAGCTTTTCGGAAGGCGCGTTCGCGCTGGCCCTGCTGCGCGCCGACGCCGACGAGCTTGCCGCGAGCGCACGCCGCGTGCTGGCCGCGCTGGGACAACCGTACAGGTACCAGCACGACGAATTCCACCTCGCCCCGAGCGTCGGCATCGCGATCTATCCGAACGACGGCGTCGCCTACGATACGCTGGCGCGGGGCGCCGAAACGGCGCTACGCCAGGCGGCCGACGGCGTCGGCCAGCGTTACGCCTTCTACCGACCGGAACTGAACCGCGACGCGAACGAGCGCTTCAAGCTGGAAAACGCGCTGCGCCGTGCGCTCGAACGCGAGGAGCTGGAGATCCATTACCAGCCGCAGATCGCCGTCGACGGCAAATCGATCGTCAGCGCGGAGGCGCTGCTGCGCTGGCGCCATCCGGAGCGCGGCCTCGTGCCGCCGAACGACTTCATCCCGCTGGCCGAGGAAACGGGCCTGATCGTCGAGATGGGGGAATGGGTGCTGCACAAGGTCTGCTGCCAGTTGCAGGCCTGGCGGCGCGCGGGCCTGGCCGTCGTGCCGGTGGCAGTGAACCTGTCGGCGCACCAGTTCGACGAGCGCATCGTCGGCACGGTGCGGCGCGTACTGGACGACTGCGGGCTCGAACCCGGCCTGCTCGAACTGGAGCTGACCGAGAGCGCGTCGATGGCCGACGCGGACAAGAGCGTCGCGCTGCTGGCGCGGCTGAAGGGGATGGGCATCCGGCTCGCCATCGACGATTTCGGCACCGGCTATTCGAACCTGAACTACCTGAAGCGGTTCCCGGTCGACCGCCTCAAGCTGGACCGCTCGTTCGTGCGCGACCTGGAGACGGATGCCGACGACCTGGCGATCGCGCGCGCCGTCGTCGCGATGGCGCATGGCCTGCGGCTGTCGGTGGTGGCGGAAGGGGTGGAGACGGCCGGCCAGCTGGCTTTGCTGGCCGACCTCGGATGCGACCTCGTGCAGGGCTGGCTGTTCAGCCGCGCCGTGCCGGCGGAAGAATTCGCCCGGCTGCTGGCGGCCGGGCAGATGCCGGCCGCCGCGTGATCAGCTGCCGATATAGACTATCTTGAAGGCGAAGAGGGCGGCGATCACCCAGATCACGGGCTTGACTTCGCGCGCGCGGCCCGTCGTCAGCTTGAGCAGCGCGTAGGTGATGAAGCCGAACGCGATGCCTTCCGCGATCGAGTAGGTGAACGGGATCACGAGCGCCGTGATCGCGGCCGGAACCGCTTCCGTCGTGTCGTTCCACTCGATGTCGCCCAGGTCGCGCAGCATCAGGCACGCGACGAACAGCAGCGCGGGCGCCGTCGCGTACGCGGGCACGACGCCTGCCAGCGGGGCGATGAACAGACAGGCCAGGAACAGCACGGCCACGGTCAACGCCGTGAGACCCGTGCGGCCGCCGGCCTGCACGCCCGACGCGCTTTCGATATACGCCGTCGTGCTCGACGTGCCCAGCACGGAGCCGGCGACGATCGCCGCGCTGTCGGCCAGCAGGGCCTTGTTCAGGCGCTCCATCTTGCCTTCCACGAGCAGGCCCGCGCGGCTGGCGACGCCCATCAGCGTGCCGGTCGCATCGAACAGTTCGACGAGGAAGAACACGAGCACCACGTTGAGGATGCCGGCGCCGAGGGCGCCCTTGATGTCCAGCTGGCCGAAGGTCGGCGCGATCGACGGCGGGGCCGAGACGAGGCCGTGGAACGTGTTCCCGCCGAAGAAGAACGAGAGGATCGTCACGACGACGATGCCGATCAGGATCGCGCCGCGCACCTTCAGGCGGTCGAGGGTGACGATCAGCAGGAAGCCGACGACGGCCATGATGGCCTCCGGCTTGTGCAGGTCGCCCGCCTGCACGAGCGTCGCCGGGCTGGCCACGACGATGCCGGCGCTCTTCAGCGCGATCAGCGCGAGGAACATACCGAGACCCACCGTGATCGCCACGCGCAGCGAACGCGAGATGCCGTTCACGATCATCGCGCGCAGCCCGAACACGGAGACGAGGATGAACAAACAGCCCGACACGAACACGGCGCCCAGCGCCGCCTGCCAGGGCACCTTCATGCCCAGCACGACGGCGTAGGCGAAATAGGCGTTCAGGCCCATGCCGGGCGCCATCGCGATCGGGTAGTTGGCGTACAGGCCCATCACGAGACTGCCCAGTGCCGCGACGAGGCACGTCGCGACGAACACTGCGTCCTTCGGCATCCCGGCGTCGCCCAGGATCGTGGGATTGACGAAGATGATGTACGCCATCGTCAGGAACGTGGTGACGCCGGCGAGGATTTCGGTCCGCGTGTCGGTGCCGCTCTGGCGCAATTTAAAAAATGAGTCGAGCATTCTTGGATCCATGTTTGTAGTGATGGCCGTGGCCGTTGTATCCATGCATCACGAGCCGATGACCGAAGCATAACATCCGCACCAACGGCCGCGAAGGCACAAAGTCCTTGCACTGGTAATATATTAGGCCTACCATCCTGATATATCAGATTTAGCCACCAAGGAGCTACACGCTATGACCGCCTTCATGGACCAGGATTTCCTCCTCACCACCGACGTCGCCCGCAAGCTTTATCATGAAGTTGCCGCCGACCTGCCGGTCATCGACTACCACTCGCACCTGCAGCAGGGCGAAATCGCCGAGCGCAAGACCTTCCGCAACATCGCCGAGCTGTGGCTGGGCGGCGACCATTACAAATGGCGTCTGATGCGCACGGCGGGCGTGCCGGAGGAATACTGCACGGGCGACCGCTCGGACAAGGAAAAATTCCTGGCCTTCTGCAAGGTGCTGCCGCTCGCCATCGGCAACCCGATCTATCACTGGAGCCACCTGGAACTGCGCCGCATCTTCGGCATCGACCTCGTCATCAACGAGAAGAACGCGGAAGCGATCTGGGAGCAGGCGAACGCGAAGCTGGCCGGCATGGACACGTGGACGTTCCTGGAGCAGGCCAAGGTGGAAATCGCCTGCACGACGGACGACCCGGCCGACGACCTGCTGCAGCACGCCGAGATCGCGCAATCGGCGCTGAAGACCCGCGTGCTGCCGGCCTACCGTCCGGACAAGGCCATGCGCATCAATAACCCGGGCTTCGAACAATACGTGGCCCGCCTTTCCGACGTGGCCGGCGTGAAGATCGATTCGTTCACGTCCTTGATCGCCGCGCTGGCCAACCGTGTGGAATACTTCCATGCGCGCGGCGGCCGTATTTCCGATCACGCGATCGACATCCCGCTGCCGACCGTCGCCGCGACGGCCGACCAGCTGGACGGCCTGTTCGCCAAGCGCATGCGCGGCGAGCTGCTGGGCGACCTCGAACAGGCGCAATACCTGCGCGGGCTGCTGGAGGCGATCGGGGGAGTCTATGCGAAATACGACTGGACGATGTGCTTCCACATCGGTGCCATGCGCAACAACAACCAGCGTATGCTGGAGACTTTGGGTCCGGATACCGGCTTCGATTCGATCTCGGACATGACGACCAGTAACGGCCTCGTGGCGCTGCTGTCGGCGCTCGACTCCCGTAAACAGCTGCCGAAGACGATGCTGTTCAACCTGAACCCGGCGATGAATGAAGTGCTTTCGACGATGATCGGCAATTTCCAGGACGGCAGCGTGGCCGGCAAGGTGCAGTTCGGCCCGGCCTGGTGGTTCAACGACCACAAGCTGGGCAACCTGAACCAGATCCTCGCGTTCGGCAACCACTCCGTGCTGGGCATCTTCGTGGGCATGGTGACGGACTCGCGCAGCTTCGCGTCGTACCCGCGTCACGACTATTTCCGCCGCCTCGTGTGCCGCCAGCTGGGCGAATGGGTCGCCAGCGGCGAGTATCCGGAAGACTACGATGCGCTGGCGACCATCGTGCGCGGTATCTGCTACGAAAACGCCAAGAACTACTTCAAGCTCTGATTGGGCAACCATGCAAAAAGTAATCTGCATTCACCCGGACGACAGCATGCTGGTCGCCCTGACCGACCTGGCGCCGGGTGATGTCGTGACGTGGAACGGGGAGAACATCCTCGTCGCAACAAAGATCAAGACCAAGCACAAGCTGGCGCGCCGCGCCTTCGCCGAGGGCGAGCTGCTGACCATGTACGGCGTCGTCGTCGGCAAGGCCACGCAGCCGATCCGCAAAGGGGAGGCCGTCACGACGGACAACCTCGCGCATTACGCGTCCGAGGTCGAGATCGGGGAATCGAAGCCGTATACGTGGACGCCTCCGGACGTCGCCGACGTGAAGGACGCCACGTTCGACGGCGTCGTGCGCGCGGATGGCCGCGTGGGCACCGCCAACTACTGGCTGATCTTCCCGCTCGTGTTCTGCGAGAACCGCAACGTGGAACACCTGCGCAATGCGCTGGAGGGCCCGCTGGGCTATGCGACCAATGATCTTGCCTCGCTCACCTTCCAGCTGCTGGGCGAGGACATGGAAGCGCCGAAACCCGTCGTGCGCCCATTCCCGAACGTGGACGGCGTGCGCATCATCACGCACAACGGCGGCTGCGGCGGCACGCGCGCGGACGCGCGTTCGCTGTGCAAGATCCTCGCCGCGTATGCCGACCACCCGAACGTGGCCGGCATCACCGTATTCTCGCTGGGCTGCCAGAACGCGCAGATCGGCATGTTCAAGGATGCCCTCGCGAAGCAGAACCCCGACTTCGCCAAGCCCGTGCTGATCTACGAACAGCAGCAATGGGACAGCGAAGAAAAGATGATGAAGGCGGTGCTGCAGGACACCCTGACGCACCTGAAGGACGCGAACAAGGTGCAGCGCCGGCCGATGCCGCTGTCGCACCTGAAGATCGGCGTCAAATGCGGCGGCTCGGACGGCTTTTCCGGCATCTCCGCCAACCCGGCAATGGGCTATGTATCAGACATGGTCGTCGCCGTCGGCGGTTCGTCGATCCTCGCGGAATTCCCGGAACTGTGCGGCGTCGAGTCGTCGCTGATCGAACGCTGCGTGGAAGACGACGACAAGCGCCGCTTCCTCGGCATGATGCGCGACTTCGAACAGCGCGCGCTGGCCGTCGGCACGCACTTCGCCGACAACCCGAGCCCCGGCAATATCCGCGACGGCCTGATCACCGATGCGATGAAATCGGCCGGCGCCGCGAAGAAGGGCGGCACGTCGCCGATCGTCTCCGTGCTGGACTACGGCGAGCAGACGGACAAGCAAGGCCTGGCACTGCTGTGCACCCCGGGCGGCGACGTCGAATCCGTCACCGGCATCGTGGCGTCCGGCGCGAACGTCGTGCTGTTCTCGACGGGCCTCGGCACCCCGACCGGCAATCCGATCGTGCCCGTGCTGAAAATCTCCAGCAACAGCCGCGTGGCCGCCAAACTGTCCGACCTGATCGACTACGACTGCGGCCCGATCATCGAAGGCAAGCCGCTGCCCGACGTGGCGAAAGGCCTGTTCGACATGGTCGTCGCGACGGCGGGCGGGCAATACAAGTGCAAGGCCGACCGGCTGCAGCAATACGACTTCATTTTCTGGAAACGCGATATTTCGCTGTAAGGGCAGACCCATGACTCAACTTCGTCGTACCACTCCGTTCGCACTGCCGGTCAAGATCCTGCAGTTCGGGCAGGGGAATTTCATGCGCGGTTTCTTCGACTGGCAAATCGACCTGCTCAACGAGCGCACGGGCCTGAACGCCGGCGTCGTCGTCGTGCGCCCGCGCGGCGGTAGCTCGGCCCCGCTGCTGGACGTGCAGGACGGCCTGTTCACCGTGCTCGTGCGCGGCCTGGACGAGGCCGGGCTGCCGGTCAAGCAGTACCGCAAGGTCGAATGCGTGCAGCGCGAGATCGATCCGGCCACGATGTACGCCGACTACCTGGCCCAGGCGTCGAACCCCGACCTGCGCTTCATCGTCTCCAACACGACGGAGGCGGGCATCGTCGTCAACGACACCGATGGCCAGGCCGACGCGCCGCCGGTGACGTTCCCCGCCAAGCTCACGCAACTGCTGTTCGCCCGCTACCAGGCGTTCGGCGGCGCCCAGGACAAGGGCCTCGTCCTGCTGCCCTGCGAACTGATCGACAAGAACGGCGAAGCGCTGAAGAACGCCGTGCTGCACTACGCGCGCCTGTGGGACCTGCCGGCCGGCTTCGCCGCGTGGATCGGCGACGCCTGCACGTTCTGCAACACGCTCGTCGACCGCATCGTCACCGGCTACCCGGCCGCGGACGCCGCGCAGGTCGAGCAGGAACTGGGCTACGCGGACCCGTTCCTCGTGGCGGCCGAGTACTACTACCTGTTCGTGATCCAGGGCCCGCCATCGGTCGGGGAAGAGCTGAAGCTGGCGGGCGCGGACCTCAACGTGAAACTCGTCGACGACATCACGCCGTACAAGAAGCGCAAGGTCGGCATCCTGAACGGCGGCCACACGACCCTCGTGCCGGTCGCGCTGCTGGCGGGCCTGGAAGCGGTCGGTCCGGCCGTCGACGACGCCCAGGTGGGCGCGTTCCTGCGTGCGGCCATCGACGACGAGATCATCCCGGCGCTGGAGATGGACCGCGCGCAACTGGAAGCGTTCGCCGCCGACGTGCTGCGCCGCTTCCGCAATCCGGCCATCCACCACCGGCTCGCGGCGATCGCGCTGAACAGCTGGAGCAAGTTCGCCGCGCGCGTGCTGCCGCAACTGCTGCGCTACGCCGAACTGCACGACGGCCGCCTGCCGCGCCGCCTCGTGCTCGCCATGGCCGCGACGATGGTGCTGTACCGCGGCGGCATCATCGACCTCGCGGACGATCCGGTCACGCTGGCGTGGTTCAAGGCCGGCTGGGACAAGGTCGGCAGCGGTGAATGGACGCTGGACGACCTGGCGCACGGCTGGCTCGGCCACGCCTCGCTGTGGGGCAGGGACCTGAACGCCGTGCCGGGACTGGGCGCGCAACTGGCCGCGAACCTGCGCGCCATCGAACAGCAGGGCATCCGCGCACTGCTGGCTTAAAACACGACGACAACCGATCGAGAGAGACCGCCGGCGCCTCCGCGCCGAGCGGTCCGGGATCTTGCGCGCCCAAAAAACGGCGCCGGAGGAGACAACATGAGCAAAATGAGGGGCATGCGCTGGTGGATGGTAGGGCTGGTCACGCTGGGCCTGATCGTCAACTACCTTGCGCGCAACACGCTGTCGGTCGCGGCGCCGACGATGATGGCGGAACTGCATATCGACACGAAGCAGTATTCGTACATCGTCGTCGCGTGGCAGGTCTGCTACGCCGTCATGCAGCCCGTGGCCGGCTTCGTGCTGGACGCGATCGGCACCAAGATCGGCTTCGCCGTGTTCGCGTTCGCCTGGTCGCTGGCCTGCGCCTGCGCCGCGCTGGCCTCGGGCTGGCAGAGCATGGCGTTCTTCCGCGGCCTGCTCGGGCTGACGGAGGCGGCGGGCATCCCGGCCGGCGTCAAGGCGACGACGGAGTGGTTCCCGGCGAAGGAACGGTCGGTCGCCATCGGCTGGTTCAACATCGGCTCGTCGATCGGCGCCCTGTGCGCGCCGCCGCTCGTCGTGTGGGCGATCCTGCACGCGGGCTGGAAGTCGGCGTTCGTCATCGTGGGCGGGCTGGGCATCGCGTGGACCCTGCTGTGGGTCGTGTTCTACAAGCACCCGCGCGACCAGAAACTGCTGTCCGATACGGAGCGCGACCACATCCTGTCGGGCCAGGAGGCAAAGCACCAGGACAGCGCGGCGAGGGCGTCGTGGCGCGAGATCGTCAGGAACCGGAACTTCTGGTCGATCGCGATCCCGCGCTTCCTGTCCGAGCCGGCGTGGCAGACGTTCAACGCGTGGATCCCGCTGTACATGGCGACGGAGCGCCACATGGACCTGAAGGAGATCGCGGTGTTCGCGTGGCTGCCGTTCCTCGCCGCGGACATCGGCTGCGTGCTGGGCGGCTATCTGTCGCCGTTCGTGCACCGGCATTTCAATGTCTCCCTGTTCGCGTCACGCAAATGGGTCGTCGCGTTCGGCGCGCTGTGCATGATCGCCCCGGGCTGCATCGGCCTCGTGGCCAGCCCGTACACCGCGATCTTCCTGCTGTGTATCGGCGGCTTCGCGCACCAGACGCTGTCAGGCGCGCTGTACGCGATCACGTCCGACGTCTTCGGCAAGAACGAAGTGGCGACCGCCACCGGGCTGGCCGGCATGTCCGGCTACCTGGGCGCGACCCTGTTCACGCTGGTGTTCGGCGTGGTGGTCACGCACGTGGGCTACAGCCCGCTGTTCGTCGTGCTGGCCGTGTTCGACGTGCTGGCGGCGGTCGTCGTCTGGACCCTGGTCCGTGACGGCGGTCCGCGCACGCCCCGCAAAACAGATGCCCCGGCCGTCGCCGGCATCCGGTAAACTCTCGCCGACACTCAACACAAGGACCCACGATGGCAGCACACACCGTCTACGCGATCGGCGAATGCATGATCGAACTGCAGAAGCACGGCGAACAGGGCACGCTCGACTACCGCTTCGGCGGCGACACGCTGAACACGGCCGTGTACATGGCCCGCCTGCTCGACCCGGCCGTCGCCGACGTGGCCTACGTGACGGGCCTGGGCCAGGACGGCATGTCCGCCGAGATGCTGGCCGCGTGGCAGCGCGAAGGCATCGCCACCGCCAGCGTGCTGCGCCTGGCCGACCGGCTGCCCGGCATCTACATGATCGAGACCGACCCGGATGGCGAGCGCCGCTTCCACTACTGGCGCAAGGATTCCGCCGCGCGCCACTGGATGGCGGCGCCGGACGCCGACCGGGTACTCGCGCAACTGGCCGAGGCGCGCATGGTGTACCTGTCCGGCATCAGCCTCGCGATCCTGTCCCCGGGCGACCGCGACGTGCTGATCGCGACGCTGGCGCGGTGCCGCGCGGCGGGCGGCAAGGTCGTCTTCGACAACAACTACCGGCCGCGCCTGTGGGAGAGCGCGGACGCGGCGCGCGACGTCTACGGCCGCGTGCTGGCCCATGCCGACATCGCGCTGCTCACGCTGGACGACGAGGTCGCGCTGCATGGTCCGGGCGACGCGTCCGGCGCGATCGAACGCACGCGCACGCTGGGCGTGGGCGAGATCGTCGTCAAGCGCGGCGGCGATCCGGCGGTCGTCTGGCACGACGGCACGGTGCACGAGGTGGCGCCGGAGCCCGTGAGCGACGTGATCGACACGACGGCCGCCGGCGATTCGTTCGGCGCCGCCTACATGGCCGCGCGCCTGTCGGGCAAGGGGCCGGAAGACGCCGCGCGCGCCGGGCACCGGCTGGCCTGCACGGTGATCCGTCACCGCGGCGCGATCATCCCGCGCGACGCGATGCCGAATTCGCTACACTTCCGACCATGAACCACCAGGCCCCACCCAATCCCGTGACCGAGGCGGAGAACGGCCTGTCCGCGTCGCGCCGCGTCTACCTGTGCCTGCGCCGGCGTATCGTCGAAATGGACATGCTGCCCGGCACCCGCGTCGTCGAGCGCGACATCGCCGAGGAGTTCGGCACGAGCCGCACGCCCGTGCACGAGGCCGTGCAGCGCCTCGCGGACGAGGGCCTGATCGAGATCGTGCCGCGTTCGGGCACGTTCGTGTCCCGCATCCCGCTCGACGCGCTGGACGAGGCCAACCTCGTGCGCCACGCGCTGGAGACGGCGATCATCGAAAAGGCGGCCGAGCGCGTGGGACCGGACGACGTGGCACGCCTGCGCGCGATCCTGGCCGAGCAGGAGGCTGCCATCACCGCGAACGACTTCGGCACGTTCCACCGCACGGACGAGCGCTTCCACGCACTGCTGGCCGAGCTGTCCGGCTATCCGGGCGTGTGGCCGATCATCCAGCAGGCCAAGACGCAGATGGACCGCTACCGCCAGCTCACCCTGCCGCTGGAAGGCCGCATGGCCGGGGTGCTGGAAGAGCACCGGTCCGTCGTCGACGCGATCGAGGCGCGCGACCCTGCCCGCGCGGTGGCCGCCATGCGCGAACACCTCGACCACGTGATGCCGGTGCTGGAAATCACCCGCAAGCTGCGTCCGGAATTCTTCACGACCCACCTCGACGCGCGCCCCGCACGCTGACGCGTTCTTCGCCCCGCGCGACCGATTTGTTACCATGGTGGCTCGTAAACTTTGATGAAGTCAGCCATGCCCAACAACAAGCGCCCGGCCAAGGGCCCGTCGGCCCAGCCCAACCGAAGGTCGGCGACGCCGGCCAAGCCGGCCAAGCCGGCCAAGACGGCCAAGCCGGTGGAAGCGGATCCCGACGAGCTGGCCCAGAGCCTCGTCGACCTGGCGCTCGAGATCACCGAGCGCGAAGGCCCCGACGCGGCCGCGCTCACCGCGCGCCAGGAAGAACTGACCGTGCTCGTGCGCCGCATGCTGCGCCGCAAACACGACGACGTGCTGTACGGCGCCATCGAAGTGGCGAAGTACACGGATCCCGATTGCTGCCGCCTGCTGCGCGAGCGCGTGGAAGAAGAGGCCGCCACGTACCACGTGCGCGGCGACGACGAGATGGAACTCGAAATCGACGCCTTCATGATCCCGCTGTTCGTGCACAGCACGGGCGGCCTCGTGCAGGAAGACGTGTTCCGCGACGACGCCGATTTCGACGCCCTGATGGACAGTTTCCGGCAATCCGGCCTCGCCAGCGCCGCCACGCGCATCGTGCTCGTGCGCCACCTGTACGACCTGGACGCCGTCGACCGCATCCGCTACAGCCACCTGCAGGAGATGCTGCGCGAAGCCGCGCAGGCGATGCGCTCGCGCAAGCTCGTCGCCACGCCGGCCATCGAGGCCAGCATGCGGCCATGGATCGGCGGCGACTACGAACCGGAGGACGACGCGATGGAACTGCGCTTCCTGCTCGGCTTCGCGCTGAAACCGGTCGACGATCCGTTCTACAAGGTGCCGTCCGGCGAGGCGGCGTCCGATGCGTACTTCGAAGGCCGCATGGCCCGCTATCGCATGTGGGCCGGCAGCGTGTCGCCGCTGCTGCAGCGCTGCCTGTCGCGCCACCCTGCCGAAGTCGAGCTGAATTTCCTGTACCAGGATCTGTTCTACGGCGCCAAGGAGCAGGGCGTGGGCGAGTTGTCGATGCTCGCCACCCTGGCCGAGGTCAACCAGAAACTGGAAGAGCAGCAGCGCCCGCCGGACCGCATCAAGGCCGTCGTCGCGCCGCTGGAGGCCAATGGCGAACCGGTGCTGCGCATCAACCTGTACCCGCTGGACGGTGGCGCCCCGCTGGCCACCGTCGACAAGCCGCTCGACCTGGCCGCGCACCTGGAGGCCGAGCTGGAAGACTTGTGCGATGCGCTGGGCACGGTCGGCCTCGACGGCGTGCTGCTGGCCCGCGGCTTCGATACCGCCGGTGAACCGGAAGACGCGGAACCCTATCTTTCGGCCTGAGGGCCGTTGCCTCGGCCGTTCAAACCCGAAAAAACGCATTCATGCCACGGGCGGTCCCCTTCGTCGCAGCGTCCGCCGGGTCATCAGGGCGCCGATACAATGATCCTTGTCGAACGTTACCAGGGGTCCATCATGACTGTTCCATTCCGCCTGCCGGCCGTGCCGCAGGACCACAAGCTGGCACGGCGCTATATCGTGCAAACGATCCTGCGGCATGGTGCGACCGTTATGCTGGCGTGGGTGGTCATCCTGGCCTTCGGGCTGATCCTTGCATGGCGCTTCGAAAGCCTGCGCCATCTCGACGTCTGGAACCTGCCCACCACGCTGCTGGTGTCGCTGGTTTTGCCGTTGCTGGGATGCAGCGCGACTGCCATCGGCCTGGCCCGGCAGCATCTCGATGGTTTGCGGGCGTCCGGCACGCCGCTGACCAGCGACTGGATGGCTGCGCGTGTCCGCCGCGAAGCAAGCTCGGCGTTCGACCCCATGACCACATTCGATCTGTGCGCCGAGGTCCTGTCCAGTGTCGGTGCCGGTACGGCGCTGGGCTACGCGGGTCCGCCTGCATTCGACCACGACCCGTTCCACGGAACGATGGCCCTTGGCTCCCGCCGACCGCTTCGGCTCCACAGCCATGTCCGCATCCGGATCAGCCGCGATGAAGGCGGTACGACCTGTATCCGTATCGAGCACCTCCCCGGACTGCAGTTATTCCTTGCGCCCGGCCAGGCGTTGCAGGCGGTGGAAACGGTGGCGGGCCTGCTGCGCGAACGCCTGCGCCAGCGCGGACTGGCGATGGAGACGGCCCGGCGCGCGCAAGAACTCGAGCGGGCGGCCCTGCATGCCCGGCTGAGCGCCCTGCAGGCCCAGGTGGAGCCGCATTTCCTGTTCAATACGCTGGCCAACCTGAAATACCTGATCCGCACCGACCCGGAACGCGCCCAGGGCATGCTCGACAGCCTGGTGGGCTACCTGCAGAGCGCGCTGCACGACATGCGCGCCGTCTCCTCGACACTTGGACGCGAACTGGCGTTGGCACGCAACTATCTGTCGCTCATGAGCGTGCGCATGGGGCCGCGCCTGCGCTTCCGGATCGATGCGCCCGATGACCTGCTTGCCGTGCCCATGCCCCCAGCCATGCTGATCTCCCTCGTCGAGAATGCCGTCAAGCATGGGCTGGAACGCGCGACCCGTCCCGGCACGGTGACGATCGCCGCGCGGACCGAAGGCGGCGCCCTGCAGTTGCTGGTGAACGACGACGGCGTCGGTTTCACCGACCAGGCAGGGCAGGGGTTCGGACTGTCCAATATCCACGAGCGCCTCGCCTTGCTGTATGGCGGCGCCGCATCGCTGACGGTTTCCGGGGCGGCCGAAGGCGGCGTGGTAGCGGTCCTGACCCTGCCGCTGGCCGCGACCGGAGCCTGACATGCCGATCGCCCTCATCGTCGAAGACGAACCGTTGCTGCGTGCAGAACTCCGCGACCAGTTGCACGCACTGTGGCCCGAACTGGAGATCGGCGCGGAGGCCGAGAACGGCATCGAGGCCGTGGCGTTCGTCGAGTCCCTGCGGCCGGACGTCGTGTTCCTCGACATCCAGGTGCCGGGCCTGGACGGGCTGGAAGTCGCGCGCCACATCCCGGACGCCACCCAGGTCGTGTTCGTCACCGCCTATGCCGAACACGCGCTGCGGGCGTTCGAGACGGGCGCCGCCGACTATCTCGTGAAGCCCCTCGATACCGGACGGCTGATGCAAACGGTCAAGCGCCTCAAAGCGCGCGGACGTGACGGCAACAGGCCGCCCGCCGATCTCTGGCGGCAACTGTCCAGCCCGCCGGCACCCGTCACCTACCTGAAATGGCTCAGGGCTTCCGTGGGCAATATCGTGCGCCTGGTGATGGTGAGCGAAGTCCAGTTTTTCCAATCCGACGGTAAATACACGCGTGTCGCCACGGCGGGCGGGGATGCGCTGATACGGCTGCCGCTGAAAGCCTTGATCGAACAGCTCGATCCCAGCCAGTTCGTGCAGGTGCACCGCGCCGCGATCGTCAACCTGCAGGCCATCGACCACATCGTCCGGGACGGGACGGCGATGGAAATCCTGCTCAAGGGCAGGACCGAAAAGCTCGCCGTGAGCGAGGCGTACGGCCGTCAGTTCCGTCAGATGTGACCCTGTTATTGCGGCACTGCACACGTCGTCACGCAAGCGTAGATGATCCCACTTCGTAGTGTTTTTTCTATTGTCCGCGTAGGAGGGAACCTACATTTTTTGGCACTCTGCCGAGCTCTCCTAGGGAGACCCGGACCGCAAGGTGTCCACTAGGTTTCCCAATGCAAATGTTGCAATGCATAAATGAAAATATTAAGAATTTTGCATGATACGATTCACTGGTCCGGCACCTGATCTGTCGGTGTTTTCCAGAGCATCGACGCATCAGGTTCCGGCCTTGAATCCAGATCAACTAGAACGCCCCAAGGCGAAAGGAAATCAACATGCCGACCCTGATCGTGTTTTGCCATCTGCGCTGGGACTTTGTCTTCCAGCGCCCCCAGCACCTCATGACTCGCCTGGCGGAACACTACCGAATCCTGTTTGTCGAGGAGCCGGTGTATGACGAGGGCAAGGCGCACCTGAAGAAGACGGCCGTTGCGCCGAACATCACAGTGTGCCAGCCGCATACCGGCATCCAGGCACCCGGCTTCCACGACGACCAGATCCCTACGCTGCAAACGCTGCTGGCCGACCTCGTCCCGGAAGGCGAGCGTCCCGTCGTCTGGTTCTACACCCCGATGGCCCTGCCGCTGCTGCAAGGCTTCGATCCGGCACTCGTCATCTACGACTGCATGGACGAACTGGCGGCCTTCAAGAACGCCCCGAAACAATTGCTGCAGCGCGAAAACGCACTGCTCAACATCGCCGACCTGTGCTTCACGGGCGGTCCGAGCCTGTACCAGTCCAAGCGCGAGCGCCACGCCAACGCGCACTGCTTCTCGAGCAGCGTCGACGCAAAACACTTCCAGAAGGCGCTGGACCGCGACTACAGCCACCCGGAGCAGGCGCACGTCGCCCGTCCGCGCCTGGGCTTCTACGGCGTCATCGACGAGCGCTTCGACACTGACCTCGTAAGCCAGGTCGCCCAGGCCCGTCCGGACTGGCAGATCGTCCTGGTGGGTCCGGTCGTGAAGATCGACCCGGCCAACCTGCCGCGCGCGCACAACATCCACTACATGGGCCAGCGCACGTACGAACAGCTGCCGCAATTCCTGGCCGGCTGGGACGTCTGCCTGCTGCCGTTCGCGCTGAACGAGTCGACCAAGTTCATCAGCCCGACCAAGGTGCTGGAATACATGGCGGCCGAACTGCCGTCCGTCAGCACCCCGATCACGGACGTGAAGGTGCCGTACGGCGACGTCGTCGCGATCGCGGACACGCCGGAGAAATTCATCGCCGCCTGCGAGCGCATGCTGACCATGAACGACGAGCAGCAGGCCGCGCTGAAGGAACGCATGCGCGCCATCGTCGCCAACACGTCGTGGGACAAGACGGCCGCCAGCATGCACCACCTGATCCAGACGACCGCCCCGAGCAACAAGGCCCAGCGCTTCCTCGCCCAGGCGGAACAGCAGGACTTCGACGATGTCGTCAACGCCGAGAACGTCAATCCGCTGCCGATCGCCGCACTGACCGCGCGCATGACGCCGAAGGACGGGATGGCAAAGGCCGCGGGCTGAGCGCAGAAATCGCTCAACCGGGCGATTAAATCGCCCAAACGCGCAAGACCGGTGACGAAGGTGAATACAATTCGCGCATGCGCATGTATTCACTCTTCATCGGTCTCCTGCTGTCGCTCGTCTGCGGCCTCGCGGGAGCGCAGGGCACGGCGACCTGGATCTGGTCCCCGGGCGATTTCGAGATCTGGCTCTCCAACCGGATGCAGGCGCAGCGCGTCGAGCGCGACGTCGCCTGGCCCCCGTTCTGGCGCCTGTACAACCACCAGCCGCAGGTGAACTTCATCCGGCAGGTCGACCTGGCCGCGCCGGAAGACATCGACATCGCCGTCGAAGGCATCCACAACGTCGCCATCGACGGCCGGTTCGTGCATGGCGACCAGCGCCACGTGCGCGTCCCCGCCGGCAAGCACACGCTCAACCTGCAGGTCTATAACGCGGCCTCGCCGCCGGCCGTGTTCGTGCAGGGCAGGACGATCCGCTCCGACGCGTCATGGTCGGTCGGTCCGCGTCCCGGTGCGCCGACGGCCCATGCGGCGCACTGGAACCTCGCCGCGCCGGACACGCCGCCATCCCGCTACCGCCTGCCCACCCGCGAGATCCCGGCCGTCGCCGTCACGCGCGCGGAGGGCGCCATCCTCGTCGACTTCGGCCGGGAGACGACGGGCTTCGTCAAGCTGAAGAACCTCGCGGGCAGCGGCAAGATCGCCTTGTACTACGGCGAGTCGAAAGAGGAAGCGTTGTCCGTGGAGGGCGCCGAAACCCTCGACCGCTTCACCCTCGCGGACCACCGCGGCGACTTCGTCGCGCCCACGTCGCGCGCCATGCGCTACGTGAACATCCGCTTCGATGGCGGCATACATATCGACGATGTGGCGCTGCTGTACGAATACCTGCCGGTCGCGCACCGCGGCACGTTCAAGAGTTCCGACGACGAATTGAACCGGATCTGGGACGTCGCCCAGCGCACGCTGGAGCTGAACACGCGCGAATTCTTCATCGACGGCGTCAAGCGCGACCACTGGGTCTGGTCCGGCGATGCCGTGCAGACCTACCTGATGAACTACTACACGTTCTTCGACAGCGATACGGTCAAGCGGACGACGTGGGCGCTGCGCGGCGCGGATCCGGTCGACATGCACATCAACACGATCCTGGATTACTCCCTGTACTGGTTCATCGGCATCCGCGACTACTACCAGTACACGGGCGACGCGGACTTCGTGAAGAGCGTTTACCCGCGCATGACGACCCTGATGGACTTCGTGCTCGCGCGCCGCAACGCGAACGGCATGCTGGAAGGCTTGCCGGGCGACTGGGTGTTCGTCGACTGGGCCGACATGCCCAAGGACGGCGAGCTGGCCGTCATCCAGCTGCTGTTCGCCAGGAGTCTCGAGGCGATGGCCGATTGCGCCGCGCTCGCGCACGACGACGCGAAGGCCGCCACGTACCGCCAGCTCGCCGCGGACCTGAAGGCGAAGATCATGGCCGCGTTCTGGGACCCGCGCCGGCAGGTATTCATCCACGGCCGCAAGGACGGCAGGATCGACCCGCTCGTCACGCGCCATCCGAACATGTTCGCGCTGATGTTCGGCTACCTGGACGACGCGCAGGCGGCCGCCGTGCGCCGCAACGTCCTCAAGAGCGACACGGTGCCGAAGATCACGACCCCGTACATGCGCTTCTACGAACTCGCGGCGCTGGCGGAAAGCGGGCAGCAGCGCTACGTCACGGGCCAGATCAAGGATTACTGGGGCGGCATGCTGCGTGCGGGCGCGACCTGCTTCTGGGAGCAGTACGATCCGAAGGTGGAGGGCGTCGCGCGCTACGCGATGTACGGCAAGCCGTTCGGCATGAGCCTGTGCCACGCCTGGGGCGCGAGCCCGCTCTACCTGCTCGGCAAATACTACCTGGGCGTGAAGCCGACGCAGCCCGGTTACGCGGCTTATGTCGTCGAGCCGGACCTGGGCGGCCTCGCATGGATCGACGGGAAGGTGCCGACGCCGCACGGCGACATCGCCGTGTACGCGGACGCCAAGACGATCCGGGTGACGCCCGTGGCAGGGCAGGGCGTCCTGCGGTTCACGAGTGCGAGCGCACCCCGCAGCGACGGCGGGACGATCCGCAGGATCGGCGAGCGGCGCTACGAGCTGGCGCTGGAAGGAAGGAAGGCGGTCACCGTTGCGCGGACAAAATAAGCTGTTGCGGGGACTCCTTGGGTGCATCTATAATCGCGGCTGTACGTTATAGATTAAAAACCAAGGAGACCGAATTGCGCCGCTCACTTCTTTCCACCCTCATCCTGTGCGGCGTGTTCGCCGGTCCGCTGGCATCCGCTGCCGACCAGGCCGTCCAGCTGACGCACGTCGCCGGCCCGTTCGCCGCCGATCCGGCCTCGCTGGACAAATACGAGACGCCGGACTGGTTCCGCGACGCCAAGTTCGGCATCTGGTCGCACTGGGGCCCGCAGGCCGTGCCGCGCGCCGGCGACTGGTACGCGCGCAATATGTACATCTACGGCACGCCGCAGTACGAACACCACCTCAAGCACTATGGCCACCCGAGCAAGTCCGGCTACAAGGACATCATCCCGCTGTGGAAAGCCGAGAAATTCGATCCCGACGCCCTGATGGCGCTGTACGCCAAGGCCGGCGCGAAGTATTTCGTCAGCATGGGCGTCCACCACGACAATTTCGACCTGTGGGATTCGAAGTACCACCGCTGGAACGCCGTCAAGATGGGCCCGCACCGCGACATCGTCGGCGCCTGGCAGAAGGCGGCCGTCAAGGCGGGCCTGCACTTCGGCGTGTCCGAGCACCTTGGCGCGAGCTACGGCTGGTTCGGCACGAGCCATGGCCACGACGAGGTGTTCCCGCAGCTCGGCGTGCCTTACGACGGCGCCGATCCGCAGTACGCGGACCTGTACCACCCGAAGCATGACGAGCTGTTCGGCGGTGGCCATAAGTGGTACACGAAGGACGCGGCGTATCACCAGGAATGGTTCAACCGCATCACCGACCTCGTGACGCACTACAAGCCGGACCTGCTCTACACCGACGGCGGCATTCCGTTCGGCGACACCGGCAGGACCCTCGTCGCCAATTTCTACAACGAGAACATCAAGACGCACGGCAAGCTGGAAGCCGTGTACAACCACAAGGACATCGGCTCCGGCGAGTTCCTGCGCAAGGCCGGCGTGCAGGACGTCGAGCGGGGCGTCATGAACGGCATCCAGCCGCTGCCGTGGCAGACCGACACGTCGATGGGCGACTGGTTCTACAGCGAGGGCTACAAGTACAAGACCACGCGCGACGTCGTGACCATGCTGGCGGACATCGTCAGCAAGAACGGCAACCTGCTCCTCAACGTCGTGCAGTACCCGGACGGCAGCCTGCCGCCCGAGTCGCGCAAGTTCCTCGACGAGATGGCGGCCTGGATCCAGGTCAACGGCGAAGCCATTTACGGCACGCGGCCGTGGAAGACGTTCGGCGAAGGCCCGACGAAGACGGAAGGCGGCGCATTCAAGGAAAACGCGGACTATACGGCCGCCGACATCCGCTTCACCACCAAGGGCGGGTCCGTGTACGCCATCACGCTGGGCGAGCCGAAGGGGCAGGTGCGCATCGCGTCGCTCGGTACGAAGGCCGGGCTGGAGAAACGCCCGGTCAAGTCGGTGTCGCTCGTGGGCGCCACCGCGCCGCTGCGCTGGAAGCAGCAGGACGACGCCCTCGTGATCGACGTGCCGGCCAGCCTGCCGACCACGACCGCCTCCAGTTTCAAGATCGGATTCTGACATGAACATTCGTATGCTGACACTGGCGGTGCTGGCCGCCTTCAGCGGTGCCGCCTGCGCCGCTTCCGCGGGCCAGGTCGCGGTGACGTCGCCGAACGGGCGGGCCGTCATCAAGATTGCGCGGGACGGCGGCAGTTACGTCGTGACGCGCGGCGGCGAAACGGTGATCGCTGCGTCGCCGCTGGGCCTCGAATTCGACGGCCAGCCGGACCTCGGCGCGCTCGTGCTGGAGAAGGTGACCAAAACGAGCGTGGACCGCGCCATTCCGCTCGTCGCGACCAAGGCGTCGAGCGCGCGCGACCACTACCGCGCCGCGACGCTCCAGTTCCGCGACCGCGCGGATGCCACGCGCCGCCTGCTCGTGGACGTGCGCGCCTACGACGACGGCGTCGCCTTCCGCTACCGCATCGACGGCGGCGCACCGGTGCGCCTGCGCGGCGAAAAGACGGGCTTCGTGCCTGCGGGCGACCCGGATTGCCTGATCTCGGCGTTCGACGGCGCGCACGAAGTGCCGTTCGCACGCCAGAAGATCACCCAGCTGGACGACAAGAAGGGCTACGACGTGCCGGTCGTGTGCACGACGCCGTCCGGCCGCACCGCCTACGCGATCACCCATGCTGACCTCGGGGGCTACACGGGTGCGTCGCTGTGGCGCGACGGCGCCGGCCTGCGCGTGCATCTGTCGCCGGTGCCGGGACGCGCCGCGCCCGTTTACGCATCGCAGGGCGGGTTGCAGACCGCCTGGCGCGTCGTCATGCTGGGCAACCGGCCGGGCGATCTGATCGCCTCGAACCTGGTCGGCAACCTGAATCCCGCCCCGCAGGGCGATTTCAGCTGGGTCAAGCCCGGCAAGGCCGCATGGGACTGGTGGTCGGGTCCGCTCATGGGCATGAAGCCGGACATGGCGGCCTACCGCCGCTACATCGACTTCGCCGCCGCATCAGGCTTCCCGTACTACCTGATCGACGCGGGCTGGTCCAAAGGTGCCAACGCCGACGCCTGGGTCGCGCTGCCGACCACGGACATCACCCGCAGCGCCGACGGCATCGACATGCAGGAACTGGTCAGCTATGCGGCCTCGAAGGGCGTGGGCCTGATCCTGTGGGCCCACTGGGACCACGTGCGGGAGCGCATGGACGAGGTGCTCGACACCTATGCGCGCTGGGGCATCAAGGGCGTCAAGATCGACTTCATGAGTCGCGACGACCAGGACGTGGTCGAGTTCTACGAGCGCGTCGCGCGCGCCACGGCCCAGCGCCACCTGCTGCTGGACCTGCATGGCGCCTACGTCCCGGCCGGCCTGCAGCGCACGTATCCGAACTTCATCACGCAGGAAGGGGTATTGGGCGCGGAGTGGGACAAGATGAAGACGTTCGTCACGCCCGAGCACAACCTGATGTTGCCGTACACGCGCATGCTGGCCGGGCCTCTCGATTACACGCCGGGTGGCTTCCGCAACGTCACGCCCGCGACGTTCCAGGTGCGCGCCGAGCTGCCGTTCGTGCAGAACACCCGCGGCCAGGAGCTGGCGAAGTACGTGGTGTACGACAGCCCGCTGCAGATGGTGTCCGACGATCCGGATGCCTACCGCGACGCCGAAGGCTTCGATTTCATCCGCAAGGTGCCGACGGCGTGGGACGAGACGCGCTTCCTTTCCGGCGAGCCGGGCAAGGATATCGTGCTGGCGCGCCGACTGGGCACGACGTGGTATGTGGGCGCGATGTCCGCCGACGAGGGTGCGACGACGAAGCGCGTGCCGCTGGACTTCCTGCCGGCCGGGCGCTACAAGGCCACGATCTGGGAAGACGGCGCCACGCCGAACAACGTCAAACTGCGCGCGACGGACGTGACGCCGCGCGACGCCCTGGCCCTGGAACTGGCGGGGGCGGGCGGCGCGGTGGTGATCCTCGAGGCCCGCTGATCAGGCCAGCGGGTCGATCGCGAAGGCGGGCATCCGGACGTTTTCGCGCGCGGCCTCGAGGAACTTGTCCGCGGTGAGCAGCGCCTCGTGGATGGTCACGTCCATGTCGAGGTAGCGATAGGTGCCGAGCCGGCCGACGAAAGTCACGTTCGGCTCGGTGCGCGCCAGGTTCACGTATTTTTCCAGCTGCGCCTTTTCGCGCGCCTGGCGGATCGGGTAGTACGGCGTATCGTTTTCCTCGCACTGGCGGCTGTACTCCATGTAGCAGACCGTGCGCTCGTGCTGTTCCCACGGCGAGAAGTGCTTGTGCTCGGTGATGCGCGTATAGGTCTGCGAATCGTCGCAGTAGTTGATGACGGCGTTGCCCTGGTAGTCGCCGGTGTCGCGGAAGACTTCGAAATCCAGCGTGCGGTAGGGCAGCCGGCCTTCCACGTGCTTGAACCAGGCGTCGATCGGGCCGCTGTAGAACACGTGGTCGTAGTCCGCCTTGGACGCCGGATCGAAGCGCGTCCCGAGGTGCACCTTGATGCCCGGCACCTTCAGGACGTTTTCCACGAGCGCCGTGTAGCCGTCCTTCGGCATGCCCTGGTACTTGTGGTTGAAGTAGTTGTCGTCGTAATTGAAGCGCACGGGCAGGCGCTTCAGGATGCTGGCCGGAAGTTCGCTCGGATGCAGGCCCCACTGCTTCATCGTGTACGTCTTGAAGAACGCTTCGTACAGTTCGCGTCCCACGAAGCGCAGCGCCTGTTCCTCGAACGTCTGCGGATTCTCGATCGACTTGTCGCCCAGCGACTGGATGAACGCCTGGGCTTCGGCCGGGCGGAACGTCTTGCCGAAGAACTGGTTGATCGTCAGCAGGTTGATCGGCAGGGTGAACACGCGGTTGTTCGTGATCGCCTTCACGCGGTTCACATAGGGCATGAATTCGGAAAAACGGTTGACGAATTCCCACGCCCGTTCGTTATCGGTGTGAAAAATGTGCGGTCCATACACGTGGACCATGACGCCGGTCTCGCTGTCGCGCTCCGAGTGGCAATTGCCCGCGATGTGGTCGCGCGCCTCGAAGATCTCGACGTTGTAGCCCGCATGGGCCAGCTGGTGGGCGATGACAGCTCCGGAAAACCCAGCACCGACAATGGCAATATTTTTGTTCATTCGCTGATCCTGTTCGAAAAGTGATGTGTGACCCATGCCCGCATGCGCTGCTGGTGACTTGCAGTTACTACACGAAAGGAATGTGAAATATAGTGCCAAAAATATATCATCCTTCCCCCGTTTGGCCCCGCACAATTGGATGCGGACGAATGCATGATGATTATTCGGACGCGTCACGCAAATACAAAAACCGCCGGCCGAAGCCAGCGGTTTTCGTCACGACAAGCAGCGAGTGATCAGCGTTTGTTGTCGTTTTTGTGGCTCTGCGAGCCGGCTCGGGCGTGCTGCTCCGGCGTGCCGCCGCGCGTGCTGTTGCCGCTCTGCGAGTTGCCGCGGTTACCGCTCTGGCTGTTGCCGTCGTTCTTGTGGCTCATGGAGCCGGCGCGGCGGGCTTCTTCCGAGGTGAACTCGTGGGCATTGCCCGAAGCGTGGGCGGCGCGGCCGCCTTCCGATGCGATGTCGCGCTGCTTTTGCGGGTCCATCGATGCGAAACCGCGGTTGCTGGTATCGCCGCTCTGGTTGTTGCCTTTGTTACCGCCTTGCTGGTTGTTCGATGCCATGATCGTTCTCCTTTAAGTGGGTTGAGCGCATTTGCACTTCCTCTGCCGGATCAGCGTCTCGTGACGCCCGATCGGGAAGAGGTGAGTCCATGGTAAGCCCGTCCTTATGCATGGTGAATAGGACTACCTACGGCTGACTTGTAGGATGAGTCTGTCTATTTTGGTGCAACAATCAGTGCACGGACGGCCCCGGCGGCATCGCATCGCCGCGGCGCAGGAAGGATTCCGCGAGCTTCGGGTCGTCCAGCCGCACGATCGACAGCGGGTGCGCGAACTCGATGCCTTCCTTCTGGAAGCGGCGGTAGATCTCGAGGAAGATCGCCTGCTGCGCATCCATGTGCAGGATGTAGTCCGGGCTGCGGAAGTGGTACACGACTTCGAAATCCAGCGACCACTGGCCCCAGCTGAAGAAATGGGCGCGCTCGAAGTCGACGTTCTGCTGGCCGGAGACGATCTCGCGGATGATCTGCGGGATGCGGCACAGCTGGTCTTCCGGCGTCCCGTACGCGACGCGCAGGACGAACGCCACGCGCCGCGTCTGCATGCGCTTGTGGTTGTGGATGCGGCTTTTCAGCAGCTCGCCGTTGGAAAACACGACCTGTTCGCCGCCCAGCCCGCGCACGCGCGTCGTCTTGAGGCCGATGTGTTCCACCGACCCGAGCACGTCGCCCACGATGATGAAATCGCCGACCTCGAACGGCTTGTCCAGCATGATCGACAGCGAAGCGAACAGGTCGCCCAGGATGTTCTGCGTGGCGAGCGCGACGGCCACGCCGCCGATCCCCAGGCTGGCCACGAGGGTCGTGATGTTGATGCCGAAGTTATCGAGGATCATCAGGGTGACGACCACCCAAAGCAGCAGCCGCGAGATGAAGCACAGCACGCTGCTCGATGCGCGCCGCGCGCCGTCGACGGGGCCGATGCTGAACCGGTCGCGCCATGCGCGCAATCCCGTGTCGCCCCAGATCGCCGCCTGCAGCAGCAGCGATGCGATGGCGATGCGGGTGACGAACTTGTCCTGCCTGGCCGTCAGCTCCAGGAACGTGCTGCCGAAATACACGGCGAACACGAGGATGAACAGCAGATACGTCTTCGACAGCATCGCCGTGACGAAGTCGTCCAGCCGGGTTTCCGTGCGGCGCGACAGCGCTTCCATGCGCCGCAGCACGAACGCGCGCAGGAACACCATCGCGACCGCACTGCCAAGCGCCACGCCCAGGGCCAGGGCCCAGTCTTCGACACCATTGTTGAGAAAGGAGACATGCCCGGATCGGGACAGGAAGGGAAACGTCATCGACATGATTCACTAAAAACGAAAGCCAGCCGCCAGTGTGCGGGCGGGCGGCATCCGGCCGCGCACAATTGACTTTCGGAAGGGCGCGGCATACATTGTCTTATTTGCATCAATACATCGCCCGACACTGATGGCCTCCGACCAGACCACCAAGATCCTGCTCGTCGACGACCAGCCGGCCAACCTGGCGGTGCTGGAGGCCATCCTGGCGGACCTGGGCCAGACGCTCGTTTCCGTGACGTCCGGCGAGGCGGCGCTGCGCGAAGTGCTGGCCCACGATTTCGCCGTCGTGCTGCTGGACGTGCGCATGCCGACGATGAACGGATTCGAGCTGGCGGAACTGATCCGCGAGCACCCGCGAACGCACAGCCTGCCCATCATCTTCCTCACCGCGGGCGACGCCGACGAATTCCCGCTCGAACGCGCGTACGCGCTGGGCGCGGTCGACTATCTCACCAAGCCGCTCAATCCCATCGTCCTGCGGGCCAAGGTCGCCGTGTTCATCGACCTGTACCGCAAGAACGCGGAACTGGCCCGGATCGAGGAGGAACGCCACCGCGCCCAGCTGCGCTCGCGCGATGCCCGCCTGCGGCTCATCCTCGACAACATCCGCGACTATGCGTTCATCGGCACGGACGTCGACCGCATCGTGACGGAGTGGGAAGGAGGCGCCGCCGCGATCACCGGCTGGTCGCCGGACGACGTGCGCGGGCGCAGCGTGGACCTGCTGTTCACGCCGGAAGACGTGGCCGCCGGCATGCCGGAACAGGAGTCCCGGCGCGCGCTCGAACAGGGCCGCGCGGAGGACCGGCGCTGGCACCTGCGCCGCGACGGCACACGGTTCTTCGCGGACGGCGTGATGGTGCCGCTGCGCGACGAGGCGGGCGTCCACGTCGGCTTTGCCAAGATCATCCGCGACGCCACCGCCGAAAAGCTGGCCGCCGAACGGCTGGCCGAGAGCGAACAGGAACTGGACGACAGCCGGCGCGAGGCCGAGGCCGAGCGCGAACGGCTGCTGCGCGAGCTGCAGGCCGCCAGCGAGCGCATGCGCGACATCTTCCACCGCGCGCCCGCCATCATGTGCGTGATGAGCGGCCCGGACCACGTGATCGAGATGGCCAACCAGCGCTTCCTGGAACTGGCCGGCGGCCGCAAGCTCGCCTGGCGCCCCGTGCGCGCGGCGTTGCCGGAACTGGCGGGGCAGGGTTTTGCCGACGTGCTGGACCGCGTGTTCGCGAGCGGCGAAGCGGTCGAGGGCCATAACGTGCGCCTGCTGCTGGCCCCTGCCGCAAACGGTACCGACGACGCGCACACGGGCCTGGAAGAACACTTCCTCGACTTCGTGTGCATGGCCCTGCGGGAGCCGGACGGCAGCGTGTCGGGCGTGCTGCTGCACGGCGTGGACGTCACCGAGCGCGCGCGTGCGAACCTGCTCGCCATCGGCCAGCGCGGCGCGCTGGAACTGGCCGTGACCGACGCGCCGCTGGGCGACGTACTCGACGTGCTGGCCCGCACCGCCGAGGATTACACCGGCGGCGCGGCGCTGGCCTCCGTGCAGCTGATGGCCGGCGGCGGGCGCCTGCAGCACGCGGCGGCGCCGTCGCTCGCCGTGGAATTCCAGCGCGCGCTCGACACGGTGCCCGTCGGCCCGGTCGCGGGTGCCGCCGGCAGCGCCGCGTGGCAGGGCGCACCGATCGTCTGCGCCGACATCGCGACCGATCCGCTGTGGCAGCAGCACGTGCTGCTCGCGCAGGCGCACGGGCTGCGCGCGGCGCGCGCGCTGCCGATCCTGGCGCCGTCCGGCGCGGTGCTCGGCACGTTCACCCTGTACTATCGCGAACGGCGCCTGCCGAACCCGCAGGAAGAGGCGGCGCTCGCGCTGCTGGCGAATACCGCGTCGCTCGTGATCGGGCAACGCCACGAGGCGGCCGAACGGCAGGCCGCGGAGCACCGCTCGCGCGCGATCCTGGAAAGCATGAGCGAGGGTTTCATCGCGCTCGATCCGGCCTGGCGCATCACCTACGCGAACGGCGCGGCCGAAGCCGTCACGCGACGGCCGCGCGAGGAACTCGTGGGCGCCCAGTTCTGGGACCTGTTCGCGCGCCTGCAAGGCAGCCAGCAGGAACGCGCGCTGCGGCGCACGGCGCTGGAACGCGAACGATCGCGCATCGAAGCGTACGACGACGCCGAGGGCCGCTGGTTCGAGATCAATTCGTTTCCCATGGAGGGGGCCGGCGGACTGGCGCTGTATTTCCGCGACGAGACCGACCGCCGCCGCGCCGAAGAAGGCATCCGGCGCCTGGCCGCCGTGGCCGAGCAGTCGTCCGACTTCATCGGCATCTTCACGCCGGACGCCGGCGGCATCTACCTGAACCCGGCGGGCCGGCGCATGGCGGGCCTGGACGACCGCACCAACATCGCCGCCTGGCGCATGATCGATTTCTTCCCGCGCGAGGACCGGCCGTTCGTGCGCGACCACGTGATGGCCGCGCTGACGGTCGGCGCGGCCGAATGGGAGGGAGAACTGCGCCTGGCGCAGCCCGACGGCCGGCCGCCGCGGCCCGTGTACTTCAAGGGGTTCGCGGTGCGCGACGCGGACGGCAACAACATCGGCCTGGCCACCATCACGCGCGACATCACGGCGCAGAAGCGCGCCGAGGACGAGCTGCGCCGCGTGGCCGCCGACCTGTCGGAGGCGGACCACCGCAAGAGCGAATTCCTCGCCACGCTCGCGCACGAACTGCGCAACCCGCTGGCGCCGATCCGCACGGGGCTCGACCTGCTGCGCATGACGCCGGCCGACAAGGACGCGCTGGCGCGCATCCACGCGATGATGGACCGCCAGCTGGGCCACCTGATCCACCTCGTCGACGACCTGCTCGACATCGCCCGCATCACGCGCGGCAAGATCGAACTGAAACGGGAGAACGTCGACCTGAAGGTCATCGCGCAGATGGCCGTGGAGACGAGCGCCGCGCTCATCGAGTCGCACGGCCACCGCCTGGACGTCGACCTGCCCGAGGAACCGCTGCCGCTCGAGGCGGACGTCACGCGCATGGTGCAGGTGCTGTCGAACCTGCTGAACAACGCCGCCAAGTACACCCCGGCGGGCGGGCGCGTCGCGCTGTCCGCGTGGCGCGAGGACGGGCACGCCGTGGTCGCCGTGTCGGACAGCGGCATCGGCATCCCGCCGGATGCGATCGGCTCCGTGTTCGAGATGTTTACGCAGGTGCGCGGCAGCCTAGATCGGGCCCAGGGCGGTCTCGGGATCGGCCTGTCGCTCGTGCGCCGCCTCGTCGAGCTGCACGGCGGGCGCGTCGCCGCGTTTTCCGCCGGCCGGGGCCACGGCAGCACGTTCACGGTGCGCCTGCCGCTGCATCCCGGCTCGCCGCACGCGCGCCCCCGCGCGACCGGGGAGGAGGTTCACGCGCAGCCACCGGCGCCGCTGCGCGTGCTGGTCGTCGACGACAACGCGGATGCGGCCGACAGCCTCGTCGCGCTGCTCGAAGCGCTCGGCCACACGACATCGGTCGCGCGCGACGGCCCGGAAGGCCTCCGCCTGGCGCTCGAGACGCAGCCGGACCTGGTCCTGCTCGACATCGGCCTGCCCGGCATGAGCGGCTACGAGGTGGCGCGCGCGATCCGGCGCAACCAGGGCGTGCGCCAGATCGTCCTCATCGCATTGACGGGCTGGGGCGCCCAGAGCGACCTGCAGCAGTCGCACGAGGCGGGCTTCGACCAGCACCTGACGAAGCCCGTGAGCCTGGAGGCGCTGGAACAGGCGCTGGCCGCCGCCGCGCGCACACTGCCGTGAAGGCCGTCGACGTCTCCTGCGGCACCCTCGTCGTGGACGCCGGCGGCCGCCTGCTGCTGGGGCACGTCACGCACACGCCGCGCTGGGATATCCCGAAGGGCCTGCAGGATCCGGGCGAAACGCTGCTGGACGCGGCCATGCGCGAACTGTTCGAAGAGACGGGCCTCGCATTCCCGGCCGCCGCCTTCCGCGAGCTTGGCCGCTTCGACTACCGGCGCGACAAGGTGTTGCACCTGTTCCGCGTGGACGTGGGCGAGACGCTGCCGGACCTTGCGCACCTGGCGTGCACCAGCATGTTCCCGCATCACGCGACGGGCAGGCCGACGCCGGAGATGGATGCCTTCCGCTGGGCCACGCGCGACGAGGTCGCGGCGCTGTGCTGGCCGCGCATGGCCGCGAAGCTGTTAGCGATCGGCTGGTGACGGCGCGTTTTGCGGCGTCGCGCGCCGGGATTCCACGTCGCGCAGCACGGACTCGATCGCCGTCACCGTCGCCGGTTTCGTGAGATGCGCGTCGAACCCGGCCTGCGCGCTGCGCGCGCGGTCGTCCGCGCCGCCCCAGCCGGTCAGCGCGACGAGCATGACCCCGTCGTGGCGCGGCTCGCGCCGCACGGCCTGCGCCACCTCGTAGCCGGACAGGCCGGGCATGCCGATGTCGAGGAACACCGCATGCGGCTCCAGGCCGCCCAGCATGCGCAGCGCCTGGTGGCCGTCGTGCGCCACCACGACGTCGTGGCCCATCACGGACAGCAGCGCGGCCAGCGTGTCGGCGGCGTCGCGGTTGTCGTCCACGACGAGCAGGCGCAGCGCCGGAATGCGGCTCGCGTCCAGGCCCGGCGCGCCGGGCGCCGCCTTGTCCGCGCCATGGTCGGCCAGGGGCAGGCGCACCGTGAAGACGCTGCCCGTGCCGGTGCCGGCGCTGGCCGCCTGGATCGTCCCGCCGTGCAGTTCGACGAGGCTTTTCACGAGCGACAGGCCGATCCCGAGGCCGCCCGGCATGTGCCGGGTCGCGTTCGGGATTTGCGTAAACATGCGGAAGACTTCGCCGAGCGCGTCGGGCGGGATGCCGATGCCGTTGTCGGACACGGCGATCAGCGCCTGCTCGCCGTCGCACTCCACCGCCAGCACGATGTGGCCGCCGCGCGGGGTGTATTTCGCCGCGTTGTTCAGGAGGTTGCTGACGACCTGCGTGATGCGGGTGGCGTCCGCGTGCAGCATCAACGGCTCGTCCGGCAGCCGCACGTCGAGCTGGTGGCGCGCGGCCTCGATCAGCGGCAGGCTCGTTTCGACGGCCGCGTTCAGCACGTCCGCCAGCGGCACCAGCGCGGGCTTCAGGTCGACCTGGCCGCGCGTGATGCGGGCCACGTCGAGCAGGTCGTCGACGAGGTGCACGAGGTGGTCGAGCTGGCGGTCCATGATGTCCTGCACGCGCGCGATGGCGGCCGGGTCGGCGCGGGCGCGCCGCATCAGCTGCAGGCCGCTGCGGATGGGCGCCAGCGGATTGCGCAGCTCGTGCGCCAGCGTGGCGAGGAATTCCGTCTTGCGGCGGTCCTGCTCGGCCAGGTCGTCGGCCAGGCGGCGCAATTCCAGCTCCGTGCGGCGACGTTCCGTGATGTCGGTGGACAGCACGACCACCTTGCGGCTGCCGGCCGGACCCACGCGCGCCGCGTACACGTCGTACCAGCGGCCCAAGTGCGCCGCCTCGTCGACGAAATGCACCGGCTCGCCCGTCGCCGCGACGCGGCCGTAGGTCTCGAACCAGTGGGCCTCGTGCTGCGGAACGAGCGAGCGCATCGTGCGCCCGACGGCATGGGCCAGCCCCGTGGCCTTCACGAACGCCGGGTTGACCTCGATGAACCGGTAGTCGCTCGGGATGCCCGCATCGTCGTACAGCATCTCGATGACGCACACGCCTTCGTCGATCGCCTCGAACAGCGTGCGGTAGCGTTCCTCGCTCGCCTGCAGCCGCTCCTCCGCCTCTTTCTGCAGCGACGCGTCGATCACGACGCCGCGCATCATCCCGCGCGTGCCGGCATGCCGGTCCGGGTGGCCGCGCGCCAGCACCCAGCGCCACGCGCCGTCCGGCGTACGGACGCGGAACGTGGCATCGTACGGCGTCCCCGTCTCCATGGCGCGGCCGAGCAGGACCTGGGTCGGCGGCACGTCGTCCGGATGGATCGCGGCGAAATACATGGCCACGTCGGCGCCTGGCCCGTCTGCGGGACGCAGGCCGAACATCTCGATCATGCGCGCGTCCCCCCGGACGCGGCCCGTGGCGATGTCCAGCGACCACACGGCCACCTCGGCCGCGGCGATGATGGCCTCCAGGCGCGCGCGGGTGTCCTGCAGCGCGGTTTCCGCCCCGCGCCGCTCGGCCGCCGTGGCGTAGGCTTCCAGGAAAAAGCGCGCCTTGGCCTTGAGGATCGGGATGGAGACGGGGTCGTGCAGCACGGCCAGCGCGCCGGCGTCGTACAGCGACTCGAGCGTGAACGGCGGGGAGCCGGGCACGCCGTGCGCGATCACGGGCGCCTCCGGCAGCGCGGCGCGCAGGCGGCGCACGCTGTCGAACAGGGCGTCGACGTTGCCGGAATAGCCGGCCAGCACGAGTGCGAAGCCGGGCAGGTCGTCGCCGTGGCGGGCGTGGGCCAGCGCCTCGTCCAGCGTGTGTGCACGCACGAGGTCGTAGCCCATCTCGGCCGCAACGGTACCAATGGCCGGGTCGGAAACGGGACGGTCGCACAGGAACAGCACGCGTCCCTGCATCCGGCCGCCCACACGGGAAGTGGAAGTCATCGTGGTGCGACTGTAGGAGTTGAGCGCCGCGCTGTCAACAGGACAGCCGGGCGCCGCCCGCCGCCGAACGCCGGTACGATGGCCGCGCGGGCACAACGGCACGACCGGGCCCGCGGTTCAGCGAGGAGATCAGCATGCAAGCATCGAACGAGAGCGCCGGCTACGACGTGGGCGCCATCATGGGCGGCCTGTACGGCGACGGCATCATCGCCTGCAAGGGCGCCTTCAGCGCCGGGTGGGTGGCGCAACTGAAGGAAGACATCGAAACCCTGTTCGCCGAGGCGCGCGCGCGTCCGAACGGCGCCCTCGAACGCGGCCCGTGCCGCTATTACGTCGAAGTGCATCCGGAACGGCTGCGCGGCTTCGTCGAACTGGCGACGCACCCGTGGGTCGTCGCCGTGTGCCGGGCCGTGCTGGGGCCGGACTACAAGATCGTGGAGGTCGGCTTCGACATCCCGTTCCCGGGCGCCATGCACCAGCCGTGGCACCGCGACTTCCCGTCGCCGCCGGAAACGCTGGTCGGGCGCCGCCTGAATTCACTCGCCTTCAACCTCACGACGGTCGATGTGACGGAAGAGATCGGCCCGTTCGAGATCGCGCCCGGTACCCAATGGGACGACCTCGCCGGCGGCGACCTCATGTTCCCGGACAAGTCGCGCTATCCGCGCTACGAGTCGCGCGCCCAGCGCAAGCTGCCGCGAGTCGGAGACATCTCGGCCCGCTCGGCCCTGACGATCCACCGCGGCACGGCGAACCGCAGCCAGCAGTCGCGTCCCGTGCTCGTGCTGGGCGTCGATGCGCCGGACGGCCGCAACGCCGACAAGCACGACTTGCAGGTGACGCAGGCCTACTGGGATGCGCTGCCGGCCGAGGTGCGCGACCACCTGCGCTGCCGCATCGTGCCGGCGCTGGAACACATCGAACAGGCCCACGCGATCGAGGGCCTGAAGATGGGGCTTACGGTTTAGGGATGTCCTTCGGCGGCTTGCCGACGCGGCGCAGCTGGTACGACTGCTGGTCGAGGTTCACTTCCTCGGCCACGTCGTAGCGGCCGTCGTTTGCATCGTCGCCCGGCAACAGTGATTCGGAACGATGCGCCGAGCGGTTTTCCGCGCGCTGCTGCTGGCCCGGATCGGCGCGTTGGGCGTTGTCCCTGCGTTTGTCCTGTTCTGTCATGCTGTCCTCCCGCTGTTGGTGTCGGGCCGATTATGGCGCAGGGGAGGGCGGGCCGGGCGCACGCTACTTGCCGTCGCGCCGGCGCGCGGGCAGGTTCTTTTCCAGGATCGCCCACAGGATGAGCCCATACGCCAGCAGGCGCACGAGGTAGTGCAGGGGCGTGTCCTCGGCCTCGTCGAACGTCAGCGCCGACACGATGCGGTGCACGCCCTCGATGCCGAACGACAGGGCGAAGTACAGGAAGAAGCGGTCGCGCGAGCTACGCCAGAAGCGCAGGAAGAACAGCGCGATCACGAAGGAAGCCATGACGATGGCGCCGGAGATCAGGTTGCTCATGTCATTCTTTCTCGTAGATGAGGCCGTACAGCAGCAGGAGCATGGCCACGAGGGCCGATACCTGGCGCACGGGGAGCAGGTAGATGTCCGGGAACACGACCTTGTCGAGCATGAGGAACACGTTGTTCACGGTCAGCGCCACGAACGACGCGCCGCTCCAGAACAGCAGCCGGTGGCCGGTGCGGCGATAGCTGCCCAGCAGCAGCCAGGCGCACGCCAGCGACGTCAATGTACACAGCGAATAGATGGTAATCGCCATCATGAATCCTTACGCCATTTGAACGCGTCCGCAAATTGCTGGGCCTTGCGGTCGAGTGAAGAGTGGATCAGGTGGGTTACTTCGACGAGGTGCGTCGCATACGCATCGGCCAGGCGGTCGATCCGTTCGCGCAGGCCGGCATCGGCCGGGCCATAGCGGTAGGCGCCGGCGTCGTCGCACGGCACGGCGATCCTGGCCGTGCACAGGTCGGCGAGCAGGTCTTCCGCCGTCTTTTCGCGCACGTACAGCCGCCGCGCCAGCGTATCGCGGCGCCAGGCATGGTCCGGATCGGCGCGCATCAGCAACAGCGCTTCCAGGAAAGGGACCGAGGGGATGCTGGTCAGCACGAAGCGCCGGAGGTCCTCGGGTATGGAGGAATTATCCATCGCCATTTAATTTGGACAAATGTACTTAGCTTTTTGAAACTGGGATTGTATAGCATTCTTTTCGGAAATGCAGGTCGATTTCAAGCGTGCGCGGCTATGCACACAGGAAATCCCTGAGGAAGCGCAAGCGCGCGTCGGCTAAAATGGCGCCATCTTTGATTTGTCTTTTCATCATGTTCAAGAAGTTTGTCACGCCCGCGCTCGTGCTGGCATCGCTGTTATCCCTGGGCGCGTGCAAGCGCGAGTCCACGAACCCGGCGCCGGCCCGCGGCCAGACGGAGGCGCGCGCACCGCAACCGCAATCCTGCGACGACCATTTCGTGGCCGGCCAGGCGCCGCGCATCACGAATCCCAAGCTCGGCAACAAGACGGAAACGCTGTGCTTCAACGTGTTCAGCGTGCTGCACTCGGGGATCACGCGCACGCCATTGTGGTCGGCGGAACACCTGCAGGCAGAGAATATCGCGGCGGCGCAGGAATTGTCGCGCGAAAACTCGTTCCATTCCGAAGCGCGCGTGCCGGCCGGCCAGCGGGCGGAGTTGTCGGATTACTCGCGCAGCGGCTACGACCGCGGCCACATGGCCCCGAACGGCGACATGCCGGACCGCGACAGCCAGCGCGACAGCTTCAGCCTCGCCAACATCGTCCCGCAGGACGGCGAGAACAACCGCAACCTGTGGGCCGGCATCGAAGGCGCCGTGCGCAAGATGGCGAAGAAGGAGGGCGACCTGTACGTCGTGACGGGGCCGGCCTTCCTCGGCGCGGACCTGAAGAAGATCGGCAACGTGCTCGTGCCGACCCATTTGTATAAACTCGTGTACAGCCCGCGCCAGCGCGCCGGCGCCGCGTGGTTCGTCGAGAACGCGGCGGATGCGAAGGCGAACGTGATCCCGATCCCGGAGCTCGAACGCATCATCGGCATCAACCTGCTGCCCGCGCTGTCCGACGCCGAGAAGGAACGCGTGCTGGCGCTGCCGGAAGTGCGCGTCAAGCCGTCCCGCAACCGTAAATAGGAATCAGGAATCTTATGACCAAGTTTGCACCCTACGAGAACGAGGCCGACGTCGTCGAGATCGGCAACCTGACGCTCGAGAACCGGCTCGACCGGGTTACGGTGGCGGGCGACGTCGACCTCACGGCCGACAAGGACGGCCTGGCCAAGGCGCGTCTGCTGCACGACCTGGTGGGCCGCATCGTCGCCGGCCTGGAAGCGCGCGACCTGCCGGACCGGCTGCCGCCGCCCGACGTGAAAACGGTCGCCAATCCGTTCGGCTGACAGCCGTACAAGCCGCGTGCCGGTCGGTGCGCGCGCTCACGAAACTCGACGATAAAATGGGCCACACGGCCCATTTTTCATGGGTGCGATACGCATGGGTTGTAGCCGGTCAATGGTGCGCGCAACGCGGCCGCTTTGGAGTAGTCTCGACAAGGAACCGGCGTGAGGAGCTCCACGCGGAAAACGTCGTGCTCGGAGGCGAGCAGGTCGGCGTGGCGCGCTTCGCGGAAGCCGGTGTTTTCTACACCAATACAGCGGAGGAACATCATGCGACACACCCTGGTAGCAGTCTTCGACAACCGAAGCGACGCACAAAGCGCCCTGGACGAATTGCTGGCGTCGGGCTTCACGCGCACCGATGCGAGCCTCTCGAGCGCCGACCCCACCGGCCAGTCGAACAGCGTCACCGGCGACAACGAGTTGCTGGAGGGCGAACGCGAGGAGGGCTTCGGCGCCTCGATCAAGCATTTCTTCACGGGCCTGTTCGGATCCGACACGAACGAACACGCGATGAAGTATTCGTACGCCGTCACGCGCGGCCATCACGTCCTGACCCTGACCACGGACTCCGAGCCGGAAGTCGAACGGGCCGCCGACATCATCGAGCGCTTCGGCCCCGTCGACATCGACGAGCGCCACGACCAGTGGACGCGCGATCCGGGCAGCGCGGGCGTCCTCGGCGGCGCATCGGCCGGGATGCAGCGATCGGGCAGCCTGTCCGCGCAGTCGGGCAACGTCGGATCTGGCTCCGGCTCGTCCGGTTCGTACCAGGGCACGCCCCCGGGCACGGAACCGGGCTCGCTGCAATTCACGGGCCACGACGACCGCAACTTCTTCGCCACGCAGAACATCAACGACCCGGTCCCCAAAGGCCAGACCTACGAGGAGCCGCAGGGCGCCTCGGAGCAGTCGGGCGGATCGATGGACGGCGCCATCGGCGGCAACACGCTGAGCGGCACCCAGAGCTCGGCGCAGAACCCGGCCACCGGCTCGTCGCTGCAATCGGCGCAGGGCGGCTCGCTGAACCAGAGCGGCTCCACGCTGCAGGGCACCGCATCGATTCCCGGCTCGGACGACACGTCGCTGGGCGGCACGGCCCGCGTCGGCAGCTCCATGCAGCGCGATACGGGCGGGTCGGTCGCGCGCGGGAACGTGCGCGTGTTCTCGCATGACGGCGGCACGGGCGATACGTACGACGATACCTACCGTAACCATTGGAACGACAATTACTCGAGCCTGGGCGGCAGCTACGACGACTATGCACCCGCGTACCGCTACGGCAGCGACATGCGCCGCGACGCGACTTACCGCAACCGCGCGTGGGACGACGTCGAACCGGACCTGCGCACCGACTGGGAAGCGCGCCATCCGGGCGAGTCGACGTGGGAGAAATTCAAGGCGGCCGTCCGCCACGGCTGGGACAGGATCACCCCGGACCTGAACACGGACGACTGGTACCACTCGGACTGGCACGACAACTATTCGAGCCTGGGCGGCGGCTACGCCGACTACGAGCCGGCCTACCGCTACGGCACGGAAATGCGTTCGAGCGCCAGATACCGCGACCGCTCGTGGGACGAGGTGGAGTCGGACCTGCGCAGCGACTGGGAATCGCGTCATCCTGGCGAGTCCACGTGGGAGAAATTCAAGGCCGCCGTGCGCCGCGGCTGGGACAAGATCACCCCGGACATCGATAACGACAGCTATTACCGCAGCCACTGGAACGCGCGGTACTCGAACGCGGACGATTCCTATGACGACTACCTGCCGGCCTACCGCTACGGCAACGAAGCGCGCCGCCTGCAGAAATACCGCAGCCGCCACTGGGACGACGTGCAATCCGACCTGAGATCCGACTGGGACTCGCGCTACACGACGGGCGGGTCGACGTGGGAGAAGTTCAAGGACGCCGTGCGCCATGGCTGGGACAAGATCACCCCGGACATGGACGACGACTCGACCTACTACCATACGCACTACGAGTCGACCTACGCCGCCAGCGGCACGGACTTCAACGATGTCGCGCCGGCCTATCGCTACGGCAACGAGATGCGCAGCAGCGACACCTATCGCGACCGCGACTGGGACGATGTCGAGCACGACCTCAAGAAGGACTGGCACAGCAAGTACGGCACGGACAACGAACCGTCCGCGTGGGAACGCATCAAGGCGGCGGTCCGCCACGGCTGGGAACGGATGACGGGCGAGACGACGTCCACGGACGACGACAGCCACTACCGCACGCACTGGACGAACACGTACAAGCCGGGCGGCACGAGCTACGACGACCTGGCGCCGGCCTACCGTTACGGCGCCCAGATGCGCAATGACGTCCGCTATCGCAACCGGGACTGGTCGGACGTCGAGAACGACCTGCGGGCCGACTGGGATACGCGCTACGGCAAGGATGGCGCGTCGACCTGGGAGAAGATGAAGGCCGCGGTGCGGCACGGGTGGGATAGGGCAACCATCGGCTGACCGTCGTCCCCGCGGAGGCGGGGGCCCATGCCGAGTCGAACGAGATACTCGGCATGGATTCCCGCTTTCCCGGGAACGACGTGGTTCATGCCGGTTCGGTGAGGGGCAAACTGATCCGGTTCCGTCCCATATGCTTGGCCCGGTAGAGCGCCGCATCGGCAATGGCGACCAGTTCGCTGGCGCTGTTGTCGGGCGACGCGATCGCGGTGGCCGCGCCGATCGACACCGTCACGCGCTGCGCCGGCGCCAGGCGGTTGGGGACTTGCAGCTGTTCGACACGGGTGCGGATGCGTTCGGCGACGCTGGCCGCGCCCTTCAGTGACTGGTTCGGCAGGATCACGGCGAATTCCTCGCCGCCATAGCGCGCCACCAGGTCGTTGGCGCGCATTTCGCTGGCGACGGCCGTGGCGATCCGTTTCAGGCATTCGTCGCCGCCCAGATGGCCGTTCGCATCGTTATACGCCTTGAAATTGTCCACATCCACCATCAACAGCGACAGCGGCTGGCGCTGGCGCAGCGCGCGCGCCCATTCGGCGTGCAGCGTCTCGTCGAAGCAGCGGCGGTTGGCGAGACCCGTCAGGCCGTCGCGCGTGGCGAGTTGTTCAAGTGCGATCTGCGCCAGTTTTTCATCCGTCATGTCGCGCAGTGTCTCCACGACGGCGGCCAGCCGGCCGCGTTCGTCGTAGATCGGGCTCGCGTCGGCGGCCAGGTAGCGCCGGCGGCCCACGCGCGGCATGTCGCACCAGCTTTCCGCGGACAGGTGCGGATCATCGGGCAGGCCGATGCGGGGCCGGTGCGCTTCGCCGGCGCGTTCTTCGATCAGGAGGTCGGCGAGGGTGGGGCGGCGCTCCTCGAAGAAACTGCGCCAGTGGTCGCGCGTACCGATGATGTCGCGCGCGGGCACGCCCGTCAGCCGCTCGCAGGCGCGGTTCCACAGCATCACGCGGGATGTCGTGTCGAGGACGAAAATGGGAATGGCCAGCGTCTCCATCAACTGGTGGGCGAAAGCGCGATCGGCCGGCGCGCCCGAGGAATCCATGAGCCGCTGTATTGTTGTTGTGCTTGTCATGTACCGTCCTTCGGTTCTGATTAGCAATTACTTGCTGACGAGAACCGATTGTGCGCCACGGACAATGGCGTCCCCTTGATTTTTAGCAAGGGTGGACGGGGCTGTTACCCGGGCTCGTCGGCGTGGGCGACGATCGCCTGGGCGACCCGATCGACCCGCGTGCACAATAAATCGATGCGCGACGCGAGGAGCGGATCTTCCAGCGCGTACTGGCGCCGCACCTGCAGCAGCTCGGTCTGGATGGCCACCAGTTGCGCGAGCGGGTCGAGGTTGCCGCGGCGGCCGTCCGTCCCCCCGGTCAAGCGCCCCAGCAGCATGTCGGACTCGGCCAGCGCCTGGTCGGCCTGGCTGCGGGCCTTCTGTTCCCGGCACAGCGCGGCTTCCAGACGCGCGATCTGGTCCTCGTTGTGCATGCGCCGGAACAGCACGGCAAACAGCACGGACAACACGACGAGCACCAGCACACCCAGTTGCAGCCGCTCCGGCACCGCGAGCATGCGGACGTGTTCCGACATTCCGAACCACGCGGTGAGCAACAGCAGGGCCCCGAGCGTGACACGCAGCGACTGGAGCAGCAGGGTTTTCATCACGATCCCTCCGACGAGGACTAGGACGACTCGATTAGGAACTTTCCGTATCCAAAGGTACGACTTTCCGAATGGCATGTTTTTGCTCGTCATCAATTTTGGCGCCGCTTCTGCGACCCAGTCCGGGCGCGGTATAATGGAAGGTTGACGCGAGCCTTACCGGACTTCTACTGTGACTTACAGCATCAAAGAAATCTTCTATACCCTGCAGGGCGAGGGCGCCCATGCGGGCCGCCCGGCCGTGTTCTGCCGCTTTTCCGGCTGTAACCTGTGGACGGGGCGCGAAGCGGATCGTTCCACGGCCGTTTGCCAGTTCTGCGACACGGATTTCGTCGGCACCGACGGCGAACGGGGCGGCAAATTCAAGGATGCCGCGGCCCTGGCCGCGGAAATCGACAGCCTGTGGCCGGAGACCTACCCGGCCAGCAAATACGTCGTCTTCACGGGCGGCGAGCCGCTGCTGCAGCTGGACACGGCCCTGATCGACGCGATGCACGCCGCCGGCTTCACGATCGCCATCGAGACGAACGGCACCTTGCCCGTGCCGCCGGGCGTGGACTGGATCTGCGTGAGCCCGAAGATGGGTTCGACACTGGTGGTCGCAAAGGGCAACGAACTCAAGGTCGTCATCCCGCAGGCGGGCCAGGACCTGGCCGCGTACGAACACCTGGATTTCGACAACTTCTTCGTGCAGCCGATGGACGGCCCGCTGGCCCAGTTCAACACGCAACTGGCCATCGACACGTGCCGCCGCAACCCGAAGTGGAAGCTCAGCCTCCAGACCCATAAACTCCTGAACATTCCCTGAGCACACATGCTGACCATTACCCGCAAGCTGGAATTCGACGCCGGCCACCGCATCCCCGACCATAAAAGCCAGTGCCGCAACCTGCACGGCCACCGCTACACGCTGGAAATCACGCTGACGGGTGCCGTCATCGACGTCGAAGGCAATTCCGACAACGGCATGATCATGGATTTCTCGGACATCAAGGCGCTCGCGAAAGAGCATCTCGTCGACGTCTGGGACCATGCCTTCCTCGTGTACGAGAAGGACGAGGCCGTGCGCGGCTTCCTGGCCAGCCTGCCGAACCATAAAACCGTCGTGATCGACCGCATCCCGACCGTGGAAAACCTCGCGCAGGTGGCCTGGAACATCCTGCAAGCGGCCTACACCGACCGCTACGGTACCGGCCTGCGCCTGCAGAAGCTCGTGCTGCACGAGACGCCGAACTGCTGGGCCGAAATCACGGATGCCTGAAGCAGACGACAATACGTACATGGGCCTGGCCCTGCAGGAGGCCCGCAAGGCCTGGGCGGCGGGCGAGGTGCCCGTGGGCGCCGTCGTCGTGCGCGACGGCGAGATCATCGCCACCGGCTACAACCAGCCGATCGGCCGCCACGACCCGACCGCGCACGCGGAAATCGTCGCCCTGCGCGCGGCCGCGGACAAGCTCGGCAACTACCGGCTGCCGGGCTGCGAGCTGTATGTGACGCTGGAACCTTGCGCGATGTGCTCGGGCGCGATGATGCACGCGCGCCTGGCGCGGGTCGTGTACGCCGCGCCGGACCCGAAGACAGGCGTGTGCGGCTCGATCCTCAACCTGTTCGCGCTGGAGCAACTGAATCACCACACGGACGTCGTCGGCGGCGTGCTGGCCGACGAAGCAAGCGCGATGCTCAAGGGGTTCTTCGCCGAACGGCGCGCGGCCCGGCGCACGCAAGGCTGACGCCACCCGTTTGCCAAAAATGATATGCTGGTTCCAGGCCTTCGCTGCTTTCGGTAGCGGAGGATTTCACGACCCAGCTATCGACAATGCCTAGCCTGAACGCCAACGGGATCCGCATCGCCTTCGACACGGCGGGCGATCCGAAATCCGTACCCCTGCTGCTGGTTTCGGGCCTCGGCCTGCAATTGACGGCCTGGCCGGACGAATTCGTCGAAGGCCTCGTCGAACTGGGCTTTTACGTGATCCGTTTCGATAATCGCGACAGCGGCCTGTCCACCAAGTTCGAACACGCCGGCACGCCCAGCCTCGGGCTCGCCTGGCTGAAGTCGCTGCTGCGCATCCCGCTCAAACCGCCGTACCGGCTGGAAGACATGGCCGACGATGCGATCGGCGTGCTGTCCGCGCTGGGCGTCGCCCGCGCCCACGTCGTCGGCATGTCGATGGGCGGCATGGTCGGACAGCTGATGGCGGCGAAGTACCCGTCGCGCGTGCTCAGTCTCACGTCGATCATGTCCAGCAGCGGCCGCCGCGGCCTGCCGGGCCCGACGCAAGCCGCGCGCCGCGCGCTGCTGCGCCGTCCGCGGGGAGCAGGCGACATCGACGCGGCGATCGACTACAACGTGCAACTGCTGCAAGCAATCGGCAGCCCGGCCTATCCGACGCCGGAAAAACACCTGCGCCGCCGCGTCGCCCGCGCGCTGCGCCGCAATTGCTGCCCGGGCGGCGTCGTGCGTCAGATGCTGGCCGTGACGGCCTGCGGCGACCGCACGCCGCAGCTGCAGACGATCGTCGCGCCGACGCTCGTGATCCACGGCGCGGCCGATCCGCTCGTGCCGCTCGCCTGCGGCGTCGACACGGCGCAGGCGATTCCCGGCGCCCGCCTTGAAGTCATCGAGGGCATGGGCCACGACCTGCCGTCCCAGCTGCTGGAGCGGCTCCTCGCCTTGATCGACGCCCATGCCCACGGTAAGATGGCGCCCGACTCGACACCAAGGCTCTTCGTCAAACAGTGACCATCCAAAAACCGGGCATTGCCCTGATCGCGCCGGGCAGCTACGCGCCCGAGCCGGAAGCGATCCCGCGCGGCATCGCGCGCCTCGAAGCCCAGGGCATCCTGGTCCACAATTACTACAAGCACGAGGAGCGCCACCAGCGCTTCGGGGCGACGGACACGGAACGCCTCGCCCAGCTGGAAGCGGCCGCCGCCGACCCGGACGTGCAGGTCGTCATGGCCATTCGCGGCGCCTACGGCATGACGCGCCTGCTGCCGCACATCGACTTCGAGCGCATGGCCGCCAGCGGCAAGATCTTCGTCGGCTATTCCGACGTCACGGCATTCCACATGGCGTTGTACGCAAGGGCGGGCGCGATCAGCTACGCGGGGCCCATGTTCACGGCCGACGTGGGCGCGGCCGAGCCGAACGCATTCACGCTGGACGATTTCTGGCATTGCCTGGCCGGCCCCACGCACACGATCTCCGGCCACGGCGCGGCCAACCCGCGCCTCGACGTGACGGGCACCGTCTGGGGCGGCAACCTGGCGATGATCATGTCGCTGATGGGCACGCCGTACTTCCCGCGCATCGACGGCGGCATCCTGTTCCTGGAGGATATTGCCGAGCATCCGTTCCGGGTGGAGCGCATGTTGCTGCAACTGATGCATGCGGGCGTGCTGGAGAGACAACGCGCCGTCGTGCTGGGCGATTTCTCCGGCTACCGGCTCGGCGTGAACGACAACGGCTACAACTTCGACGAAATGCTGGCCTATGTCCGCGCCACGTTGCCCGTGCCGGTGCTGACGGGGCTGGAATTCGGCCACATCGCGCGCCACGTGACGATCCCGTTCGGGGCGCAGGGGCATTTGCAGTGCGACGGCGAACGCTGGTCGCTGGCGCTGTCCAGTTACCCGACACTCAGGACCGCCTGACGCAACGGCCCCCTCACGGTGGTAAAATGTGCGGTTAATTGAATCACCACGCGAAGGTTTCCCAGTGCTCAGTACAGCCAACATCACGATGCAGTTCGGCGCCAAGCCGCTGTTCGAAAACATTTCCGTCAAGTTCGGCGATGGCAACCGTTACGGCCTCATCGGCGCGAACGGTTGCGGCAAGTCGACCTTCATGAAGATCCTCGGCGGCGACCTCGAGCCGTCCGCCGGCAACGTCAGCCTCGATCCGCACGAGCGCCTCGGCAAGCTCCGCCAGGACCAGTTCGCCTACGAAGACGTGCGCGTGCTCGACGTCGTCATGATGGGCCACACGGAATTGTGGGACGCGATCCGCGAACGCGACGCCATCTACGCGAATCCAGAAGCGACGGACGAAGACTACATGAAAGCGGCCGAGCTCGAAGGCAAGGTCGCCGAGTACGACGGCTACTCGGCCGAAGCGCGCGCCGGCGAACTGCTGCTGGGCCTGGGCATCGCCACCGACCTGCACCAGGGTCCGATGAGCTCGGTCGCGCCGGGCTGGAAGCTGCGCGTGCTGCTGGCGCAGGCCCTGTTCTCGGATCCGGACATCCTGCTGCTCGACGAGCCGACCAACAACCTGGACATCCACACGATCAGCTGGCTGGCCGACATGCTGAACCAGCGGAACTCGACGATGATCATCATTTCGCACGACCGCCACTTCCTGAACTCGGTCTGCACGCACGTCGCCGACATGGACTACGGCACGCTGAAGGTCTACCCGGGCAACTACGACGACTACATGGAAGCGTCGACGCAGGCCCGCAACCAGCAGCTGGCCAACAACGCGAAGGCGAAAGAGAAAGTCGCCGAGCTGCAGGACTTCGTGCGCCGGTTCTCCGCGAACAAGTCCAAGGCCCGCCAGGCCACGTCGCGCGCCAAAATGATCGACAAGATCAAGATCGAGGAATTCAAGCCGTCGTCGCGCGCCTATCCGTTCGTCCGCTTCGAAGGCGAGAAGAAACTGCACCGCCTGGCCGTCGAGACGGAAGGCCTGTCGAAATCGTACGACCGCCAGCTGTTCAAGAATTTCTCGATCATGGTCGAAGCCGGCGAGCGCATCGCCATCATCGGTGCCAACGGTGCCGGTAAGACGACCTTGCTGCGTTGCATCGGCAGCGGCCCGATCACGGGCCTCGATGCCGACACCGGCCGCGTGAAGTGGGCCGAGAATGCGAATCCGGGCTACATGCCGCAGGACCCGACCGAAGAGTTCGCCACGGACCTGAACCTGACCGACTGGATGGGCAAGTGGACGAAGGAAGGCGACGACGACCAGGCCGTGCGCTCGATCCTGGGCCGCCTGCTGTTCGGCGGCGACGAGGTCAAGAAGTCCGTGCGCGTGCTGTCCGGTGGCGAGAAGGGCCGCATGATGTACGGCAAACTGATGCTGGGCCGCCACAACGTCCTGCTGCTCGACGAACCGACCAACCACATGGACATGGAATCGATCGAGTCGCTGAACATCGCGCTGGATAAATACGCAGGCACCCTCATCTTCGTATCGCACGACCGCGAGTTCGTGTCGTCGCTGGCGACCCGTATCCTGGAAATCAAGGAAGACCGCATCATCGACTTCCAGGGCAATTACGAAGATTACCTGAAGAGCCAGGGTCTCGACTGATTGGAGCTTGCCCCATGAATACCATTGCCCCCGTTAAAGTATTCGAATACGACCGGCCAGTCGGCGGCGTGTGTTCCACTGCCGAGGCCTGGGCCCGCACGCCGTCGCCGCTCGAAGTCGCTGAAAAGACCACGCTGAAGGATCGCATCCGCCGCCTGTTGAAGGAGCGCGAAGCCGTCCTCGTCGCGCACTACTACGTCGATGCAGACCTGCAAGACCTCGCCGAGGAAACGGGCGGGTGCGTGTCCGATTCCCTGGAAATGGCGCGCTTCGGCCGCGATCATCCGGCCAAGACGCTCGTCGTGGCCGGCGTGCGCTTCATGGGCGAGACGGCGAAGATCCTGAGCCCGGAAAAGACGATCCTGATGCCGGACCTGGACGCGACCTGCTCGCTGGACCTGGGCTGCCCGGCCGACGAATTCGCCGCGTTCTGCGACCAGCATCCGGACCGCACGGTCGTCGTCTACGCCAACACGTCCGCCGCCGTGAAGGCGCGCGCGGACTGGATGGTGACGTCGTCGATCGGCCTGGACATCGTCAAGTATCTGCACGACCAGGGCAAGAAGATCCTGTGGGCGCCGGACCGCCACCTCGGCTCGTACATCCAGAAGCAGACGGGCGCCGACATGCTGCTGTGGCAGGGTTCCTGCCTCGTGCACGACGAGTTCAAGGGCATCGAACTGGACCTGCTGCGCGCGGAATATCCGCACGCGAAGGTGCTCGTGCACCCGGAATCGCCGGCCAACGTCGTCGCCCAGGCGGACGTCGTCGGCTCGACCACCCAGCTGATCAACGCGGCGCAGACGATGGACGCGACGCACTTCATCGTCGCCACCGACAACGGCATCCTGCACAAGATGCGCATGGCGGCACCGGGCAAGACCCTGATCGAAGCCCCGACGGCCGGCAACAGCGCCACTTGCAAGAGCTGCGCGCACTGCCCGTGGATGGCGATGAACGGCCTGCAGAACCTGGCCGACGTGCTGCAAACCTCCGACAGTAAAAACGAAATCTTCGTCGATCCGGAAATCGGCAAGCAGGCCAAGCGCGCCATCGACCGCATGCTCGACTTCGCCGCCGCCAAGAAGGCGAAGGCACTGCCGACCGGCGCGCTGGAGCAGGAAGCCAACCTCTTCAAAGGAATCGGTCCCGCATGAGCAATCTCCGCAACCCTTACGCTGACGAAGGCCAGTTCGACGACAAGCTGCAGGCCGCATTCGAGCAGAACCTGCTGGCCGCGCTGCTGGAAGACGTCGGCAGTGGCGACCTGACCGGCAAGCTCGTGCCGGAAGCGCCCCGCGCGAAGGCGCGTGTGATCGTGCGCGAGCAGGCCGTCCTGTGCGGCGCGCCGTGGTTCGAAGGCGTCATGCTGGCCGTCGACCAGGACATCGAGATCGACTGGAAATATGCCGAGGGCGACGTGATGGCCGCTGACAGCGTGGTCTGCACGATCGAAGGCTCGCCGCGCTCGCTGCTGACGGCGGAGCGTTCGGCACTGAACTTCCTGCAACTGCTGTCCGGCGTCGCGTCGGCCACGCGCACCTACGTGGACGTCATCGCCGGCACGAAGGCCAAGATCCTCGATACGCGCAAGACATTGCCGGGCCTGCGCCAGGCGCAGAAATACGCGGTGCGCGTCGGCGGCGGCGCGAACCAGCGCATGGCGCTGTACGACGGCATCCTGATCAAGGAAAACCACATCGCGGCCGCGGGTGGCATCACGCCCGCGCTGCAGGCGGCGACGGCGCTGAACGCGGGCGTGTCGATCCAGATCGAGGTGGAGTCGATCGCCGAGCTGGAAGAAGCGCTCGGCGCGGGCGCGAAGTCCGTCCTGCTCGACAACTTCGACCTGGACATGATGCGCGAAGCGGTGCGCATCAACGAAGGGCGCGCGTTGCTGGAGGCGTCCGGCGGCATCAATATGCAGACGGTGCGGGCGATTGCCGAGACTGGCGTCGACCGGATTTCGATCGGCAGCCTGACCAAGGACATCAAGGCGACGGACTACTCGCTGCGCATTATTGGCTGAGCCCCAAATCCGTCGTTCCCGCGGAGGCGCACTGCTGTCCGGAATAATTTTCACCGTCGAAGTCAGCATACTCAGTATGGATTCCCGCGTGCGCGGGAATGACGATGCTATTTCTGACGGTTTTTGAAAACAATATTCCGGACACCAGTGCGCGGAGACGGGAACCTGATTTTTTGTGACTGGCCACGCAAACCTGGGCTCCCGCCTGCGCGGGAGCGACGGTGTCTTTTACGTTCCGCTTCTCGTTCTACGTCCCGCTCTCGCTGGCCCTCGCCAACGCCTCCGCCTGCGGATTCCTCCGGTACACCGACTCCCCAACGCGCCCCGCGATCTCGTCGACCGCAGCGAGCACCTTGTCCGGATGGGCATAATGCGTCATGTGCCCGACGCCGGGCTGCAGCTGCAGCTCGCTGTCCGGCAGGCGCTCGTCCAGCCGCTCCGAGTTGTGGCCGAAATCGACGATCTTGTCCTTGGTGCCGGCCATCACCACCACGGGCACCTTCAGCTCCGGATAACGCTTGGCCAGCGCCACGGCCGACGGCACCATCAGCGCCGTCTCCGCCGCGCTGGCGCGCAGCTGGCTCGGACGCAGCAGCATCCACACGGGCAGTTCGCGGAAACGGGCGTCGACCGGCTGCGGCGAAAACACCCGCTTCGTCAGCGGACGCCACAGCATGCGCGTGACGAGCGGCGAGATCGTGTACCGCATCAAATCGCCCACGACCGGAATCGCGGGACCGGACAGCAGCGGCACGTCGGCGCGCAGGCTCGGGTAGTAATAGCCCGACAGCAGCACGAGGCCGCGCACGAAGTCCGGCACTTCCAGCGCCATCGACAGCGCGACGAGCGTGCCCCACGAGTGGCCCAGCACGATGGCCGAATCGACGCCGATCTCCTGCAGCGCGTGATGCAGCAGCCGCGCCTGGGCCTGCGGCGTCCACACCTTGCTGCGCGGCCGCTCGCTATAGCCGAAGCCGGGGCGGTCGAACGCGATCACGCGGTAGTGCTCGGCCGCCTTGTCCATCAGGCCGCTGGTCTGGAAATCGCTGGCCAGCACGCCGTTCCCGTGCAGCAGGACCAGCACGGGGCCGCTGCCCCGTTCCACATAATGCAGGCGCACGCCGTCGACCTTGACGAAGCGGCCCTGCGGCGGGTTCTCCGCCTCCGCCTGCTTCGTCTTGGCGCGCACATAGAAATAAGAGGCCGCGAGGCCGAGACCGGCCAGCAACGCGCCGGCCTGCCAGGGTTTGACACCAGTGCTGCTTAACGTTTTCGTCACAGTATTCCCCCGTCGAGTGGTATGGATGGCGTGTCTCGCTCCGTCTGCTCCGAACCTTTGATGAGCATATCCAGCGCGAGCGGGAGCACCCGCTCGGCCGATTCTTCGATCTTGATGTCGAGGAGGTCGTCCGCGCGCGTGCGGCCGAGGTTGATGGCGGCGATCGGCTTTCCGGCGGCCTGCGCCATACGGCAGAACCGGAAGCCGGAATAGACCATCAGCGATGATCCGACCACCAGCAGCGCGTCCGCCCGTTCCATCTGTTCCAGTGCGATGGCCGTGCGCGCCGGCGGGACGTTATCGCCGAAGAAGACCACGTTCGGCATCAAGGCCCCCCCGCAGCACGTGCAATACGGGAGGCGGAAGCTGGCCAGTTCCGTCGGTTCAACGGAGGCATCACCGTCCGGCAGCGGCGTCGCATTCGCACCCGCCATGTGCGGATTGAAGTCTTCCAGCTGCCCCTGCACGAAGGCGCGCGGGAAGATCGCCGAGCATTCGAGGCACACGACCGTATGGATATTGCCGTGTAGCTCAAGCACGCCATGGCTGCCGGCCTGGCCGTGCAGGCCGTCCACGTTCTGCGTCAGCACCGACCCGATGTGCCCGATCCGTTCCAGGCCGGCGAGGGCGGCATGGCCGCGATTCGGCCGCGCCTGTGCAAGCACGGGCCAGCCGATCATGCTGCGCGCCCAATAGCGCCGCTGCACGGCCTCGGATTTGCGGAAATCCGGCCCGTGGATCGGGGGTTTGCCGCGGCGGGTGCCGTCGCGGTCGCGGTAGTCGGGAATGCCGGATGCCGTCGACAGCCCCGCGCCCGTCAGTACGAGCGCGCGCGGGTGGCGGTCGAGGAATGCGGCGATCCGCGCCGCGTGGTCGTGGACGGTGAATGCTTCAGCCATCTTGATGTGCTCCTTCCGCTGGGATCGTAACATCTCCGATGCCCGCACAGAAACACGTTACGGCTGCTTCAACGTTTGGCGGACACGACGATCCCGCCCACGATCAGCAGGAACGCCAGCACGTGGTAGGCATGGGGCAGCTCGCCCAGGAAGGCGGACGACAGCAGCGCCGTGAACAGCGGCGTCAGGTTGACGAAGAAGGCGCCGATGCCGGGCCCGGCGCGGCGGATGCCCGCGCCCCACATGGCGAACGCGAGCACGGCCGGGCACACGGCGACGAACAGCAACGCCGCCACGACGGGCCAGCTCCAGGCGATGGCCGCCGCACCGAGCGACCACTCGACGCCGGCAAAACCGGCCGACCACAGCAGCCCGAACGCCACCTGCGCAGCGAGGAACGCGGCCCAGTCGGCGCGCAACGCGGGTTCGTCCTGCGGCTGCAGCAGCATCCAGCTGTAGAAAGACCACGCGATCGTCGCGAGGATCATGTAGAGGTCGCCCGCGACGAGGCGCAGCGCGAGCAGCTGGTCGACGTCGCCGCGGCACAGCACGACGAGCACGCCGACGATCGACAGCAACGCGCCGATCACCTGGCGCGTCCGTACGGCCACGCCATAGAACAGCCGCCCGACGAGCATCATCCACACGGGCATGCCCGAGGCGACGAGGGTCACGTTGATGGGCGTGGAGCTTTGCAGCGCGAGATACTGCAGGGAGTTGTACATGCCGATGCCCAGCAGCCCCAGCAGCGCATAGCGGTGCCAACGGGTGCGAATGGCGTCCAGTACGCCGGCCTGGCGCAACGTCGCCCACCCGAGCGGCAGCAGGACGGCCAGCGCGATCGTCCAGCGCAGCAGATTCAGCGTCATCGGCGGGACGGCCGCGCGGACGAGCCGTCCCACGATGGCGTTACCCGCCCACAGCAGGGGCGGGACGGTCAACAGCAGGACGGTCGACGGCGTAAGCTTCTGATTCATCTACCCGAATTAGCGGCGGCGCGGCGTCAGCACGCTGGGCAACGCCTTCGGCAGCGTATCCGGATAGTCGCGCGAGAAATGCAGGCCCCGGCTTTCGTGACGCGACAGCGCGCTGCGCACGATCAGGTGCGCCACCTCGACGAGATTGCGCAGCTCCAGCAGGTCGTTGGTGACGCGGAAGTTGCGGTAGTACTCGTCGATCTCTTCCTTCAGCAGCTTGATGCGGTGCTGCGCGCGTTCCAGGCGCTTGGTCGTGCGCACGATGCCGACGTAGTTCCACATGAAGCGGCGCAGCTCGTCCCAGTTGTGGGCGATGACCACTTCCTCGTCCGCATTCGTGACGCGGCTCTCGTCCCACGCGGGCAGCGCGGGCAGGTCGACGGCCGGCGCCGCGGCGATCTGGTGCGCGCATGCGCGGCCGACGACGAGGCATTCCAGCAGCGAATTGCTGGCCAGGCGGTTGGCGCCGTGCAGGCCCGTGTACGCGGTCTCGCCGACGGCGTACAGGCCAGGGATGTCGGTGCGGCCGGCCAGGTCCGTGACGACGCCGCCGCACGTGAAGTGCACGGCCGGCACGACGGGAATCGGTTCCTTCGTGATGTCGATGCCCAGCTCCAGGCAGCGCGCGTAAATGGTCGGGAAGTGTTCCTTGATGAATTCCGGGCTCTTGTGCGTGATGTCCAGGTGGACGTAGTCGATGCCGCGCTTCTTCATCTCGAAGTCGATGGCGCGTGCGACGACGTCGCGCGGCGCCAGCTCGCCCCGGTCGTCATGTGCGGGCATGAAGCGCGTCCCGGCGGCGGGTCCCGCCTCGGGCGGCAATTTCAGCAGACCGCCTTCGCCGCGCACGGCTTCGGTGATCAGGAACGATTTCGCGAACGGGTGGTACAGGCAGGTCGGGTGGAACTGGATGAACTCCATGTTCGACACGCGGCAGCCGGCGCGCCAGGCCATCGCGATGCCGTCGCCCGTCGCCGTATCGGGGTTCGTCGTGTACAGGTAGACCTTGCCGGCGCCGCCGGTGGCGAGCACGGTGTGCTCCGCCTCGAACGTCTGCACCCTGCCGCTTTTTTCGTCCTGCACGTACAGGCCATGGCAGCGCGGCTGGCCGACGAGGGCCGGCCCGGTATGCACGCCGTCCGGCTGCAGCTTGTCGGACGTGATCACGTCGATCGCGCAGTGATGTTCGAACAGGGTGATGTTCGGGTGTGCGCGCACTTTCTGTTCCAGCGTCACCTGCACGGCGTGGCCCGTGGCGTCCGCCGCGTGGATGATGCGGCGCTGGCTGTGGCCGCCTTCGCGGGTCAGATGGAAACCGAGTTCCGCGGTCTCGTCGCGGGTGAACGGCACGCCTTGCTCGATCAGCCATTCGATCGCCTCGCGCCCGTGCTCGACGATGTAGCGGGTGGCCGCTTCGTCGCACAGGCCGGCACCGGCGACCAGGGTGTCGGCGATATGCTGGTCGTGGCTGTCGCCCGAGTCCAGCACGGCGGCGATCCCGCCCTGCGCCCAGTTGCTGGCACCGTCGAGGAGCTCGCGCTTGGAGATGATGGCGACCTTGCGGGTTTGCGCCAGATGAAGGGCAACCGACAGGCCGGCGAGGCCGCTGCCGACGATGGCTACGTCAAATTTCATCGCACTCTCTTGGTTTTGCTTTTGTAAAGAGGCATCACTATAGACGATTTGGCGCGGGTATGTGGAAGATGGCGCTGTTCAGCATCCCCCGCGGACGCTCCCCGGCGCCTCGCCGCCCGTGAGGGCATCGTAGACGGCGAGGACATCGCGGGCCATCGCCGGCATGCTGTGGCGCGCGATCACCTGGCTGCGCGCGCGGGCGCCGTGGCGGGCCGCCATGTCTGGGATCCTGCAATAATCGGCGATCGCCGCCGCCAGCAATTCCGTCGACATCGGTGGCACGAGGATGCCCGTAAAGCCCGGGTGGACGAGCTCCGTATTGCCGCCGACGGCCGCCGCGACGACCGGCAACCCCGTCGCCATCGCCTGCAGGATCGCGCTCGACCGGTCCTCCGCGCGCGCCGGCAGCACGAACAGGTCCATCGCCCGCAGCAGCTGCGGCACGTCGGCGCGGGCGCCCGGCAGCCATGCACGCGCCGCCGCGCCCGCCCGGTGCAGCAGCGCCTGGCATTCGGCGCGCTCGGGCCCGTCGCCGACCAGCAGCAGCCGCAGCCGCTGGTGCGCCGGATGCGGCGACGCGATCAGGCGCAGGAACGCCTCGACGAGGGTCGTGTGGTTGCCGGCGGCATCCATGCGGCCGACACTCCCGACGACGAACGCCGCGTCGTGCATGAAACCGGGCGGGCCGACGGCGGCGGACGGCCCCAGCCGCGGATGGAACTGCACGCTGTCGACGCCGCTCGCGATCTGCGACACGCGCGCCGGTTCCGCGCCCATGGATTCGACGAGCCATTCCTCGAGGTCGCTGCTGGCCGCGATGTAATGGTCGACGAGCGGGCACAGCAGCCGGCGCAGCAGGCGCTTGCCGACGCCTCCACGCGCGTCCGCCGTGCGGCGTCCGTCCTCCGCATGCACGCGCAGCTTGACCCCGGCCAGCGCCGCGACCACCTGGGCGGGCAGCCCGGCGCCGTCACGGGTGTGGATGAGGTCGGGCCGCAGCGCGCGCAACACGCCGAACATGCGCACGTAGTGCAGGGGATCGGAGCCCGACCGCTTGTGCAGGTTGACGACCTCGACGCCGTGCTCGCGGACGTCGCCCTGGTGGCCGAAGCGGTCGTGCATGCAGACGATGGCGTGGCGATAGCGCTCGGGCGGCAGGTGGCGGATCAGGTTCAGCAGGCTGGTCTCGGTGAGGGCGGCATCGAGCGCGTCGACCACGTGGACGACGAGACGCGGCCGCTCGTCCGGCTCGAACAGGGAACCCATGCATCACCCGAAAATGAGACGAGATAGCAGATTATATTGCGCTGCAACGTGGCATTTTTTCTGCTTGCGGGCACTGTTGACCGGCCTCAAAGGTTCGCCGCCGCACCGAACCACAGGTGGGCGCGCGCTACGATGGGGCTCCATCCGAACGAGGAACGACCATGAGCACACACGACAGCAAAGACATCGCCGACCTGAAAGCGCGGATCAAGGAAGTCCGCTTTCCCATGTTCACGTGGCAGGACGAACACGGCCACCTGCTGAGCCAGCCGATGACGCAGGAAGAGGTCGACGACGCCGGCGGCGTCTGGTTCTTCACGTCCACGCAGACCTCGCTGTGGGATTGCATCGCGCACCGGCCGCAAGTGAACCTGTCGTTCGCGAAGCCGGAAGACAGCCTGTTCGTGTCGGTCAGTGGCCTGGCCGAGCGCGTCGTCGACCGCGAACGCATCCGCGCGATGTGGAACGCGGGCGTGCAGGCGTGGTTCCCGGCCGGCCCGGACGACGAGCACGCCGTGCTGATCCGCGTCGAGCCGCACTCCGCCGAGTACTGGGATTCGAACGACAGCAAGATGGTGCGCCTGTTCGCCATCGCAAAAGCCGCCGTGACGGGAACGCGACCGGACATGGATGCCGAACACCGCACAATGAAGCTATAACATTCCTCTCTTGCAATAGTCGAAGAGGCTGGCGTACAGTACACGCTTCTTTGGAGGAGCGTGCATGGACAGGGACGGGCAGGGCCGGGCGCGATGATCGCGCCGCTCGAACTGGCGGCAAACGGATTCGTCGCGGTGTCCATCCTGCTGGCCGGACGCAACAACGTCCATACGTGGTGGACGGGCATCGTCGGCTGCACGCTGTTCGGCGCGCTGTTCGCCCGGAACCGCCTGTACGCCGACGTCGCGCTGCAGGCGTTCTTCGTCGCCACCAGCGTCGTCGGCTGGTGGAAATGGGCGCGCGGCGACCACGGCGACCCGCTGCCGATCACGCACGCCGGCGCCGCGAACCTCTTGTGGACCGTGCCGGTGGGCATCGCCGCCACGGCCGGCTATGGGGCCTTGCTGCACTTCACGACCAACGCGTACGCGCCGTTCCTCGATTCCGCCGTCCTCGTCTTTTCCGTCATCGGCCAGGTGCTCATGATGCAGCGCCGCGTCGAGAACTGGGCGTTCTGGCTGCTGGTGAACTCCGTCGCCGCACCGCTGTACCTGAGCCGCGACCTCGTCCTGACGGCCGTGCTGTATGCCGGCTTCTGGATCAATGCCATCGTTTCCTGGCGCAGCTGGTACCGACTGGCCGCGCAACCTCTTTTATCCGAGAGCCCAACCCCATGAACAAGACATCGCTCGCGGCCGCGCTGGCCATCCTCACGTTCACCCTGTCGGCCACGGCCGCCGACCAGGTCGTCGCCATCCGCGCCGGCAAACTGGTCGACGTCGTCGGCGGCAAGGTATTGCAGGACCAGACCATCCTCGTCAGCGGCGAACGCATCACGGCCGTCGGTCCCACCGCGAGCACGACCGTGCCGGCCGGCGCCCGGGTGATCGACCTGTCGCGCGAGACCGTGCTGCCGGGCCTGATCGACGTCCACGTGCACCTGACCGGCGACCCGAACCTGCACGGCTACCGGTCGCTGGGCGTGTCCGACATCCGCGCCGCCATGTACGGCGCGTACGCGGCGCGGCGCACGCTGGAAGCCGGCTTCACGACGGTGCGCAACGTGGGCGCGAGCGGTTTCGGCGACGTGGCGCTGCGCGACGCCATCAACGACGGCGAACTGCCGGGTCCGCGCATGCGCGTGGCCGGCTACGCCATCGGCATCCAGGGCGGCCATTGCGACAACAACCTGCTGCCGCACGATTTCCATTTCACGGAGAACGGCGTGGCCGACGGGCCGTGGGCGGCGCGCGCCAAGGTGCGCGAGATGGCGAAGTTCGGCGCCGACACCATCAAGATTTGCGCATCCGGCGGCGTGCTGTCGAAGGGCGACGAGGCGGGCGCCCAGCAACTGACGCTGGAAGAGATGAAGGCGATCGTCGAGGAAGCCCATAAACTGGGCCGCCGCGTGGCCGCGCATGCGCATGGCGCCAGCAGCATCCGCGACGCGATCCTGGCCGGCGTCGACTCCGTCGAGCATGCGAGCCTGATCGACGACGAGGGCATCCGCCTCGCGCGTGAAAAGGGGACGTATCTCGTCATGGACATCTATAACGACGACTTCATCCTGCAGGAAGGCGCCAAGGCCGGCATGCTGCCGGAGTCGCTGGAGAAGGAGCGCATGGTCGGCCAACTGCAGCGCGATAACTTCCGCAAGGCGTTCAAGGCCGGCGACAAGATGGCGTTCGGTACCGACGCCGGCGTTTACCCGCACGGCGACAATGCCCGTCAGTTCTTCTACATGGTCAAGTACGGCATGACGCCGATGCAGGCGCTCCAGGCCGCGACGATCAATGGCGCCGACCTGCTGGGCTGGAAGGACCGCGTCGGCTCGATTACCCCGGGCAAGTACGCGGACATCGTGGCGGTCGGCGGGGATCCGCTGGCGGATCCGGCCGCGCTGACCCGCGTGGACTTCGTCATGAAAGGTGGCGCCGTCATCCGGAGCGATGCGCGAAAATAGACGTCACCTTTCCACGACCAACGGGAGAAGTGATGTCTAACGACAATTTTAAAGCTTGTATCGAAGCCTGCTATGCGTGTGCCGCCGCCTGCGACAACTGTTCGACGGCATGTCTGAAGGAAGACGACGTCAAGATGATGGCGCGCTGCATCGCACTGGACATGGATTGCGCCCAGGTCTGCCGCACGGCCGCCGCCTTCATGGCGCGCGGCAGCGATGTTGCGCGCGACCTGTGCCGCCTGTGCGCGGACGTGTGCACGGCCTGCGGCGATGAGTGCGGCAAGCATCCGATGGACCATTGCCAGGCGTGCGCGCAGGCGTGCCGCGCCTGCGCCGACGCGTGCCGGCGCATGGCCGGCGCCGCCTGAGCGGTCAGTCGCGGCGGGGCGGTGCCAGGTCGTCTTCGCTCTGGTTGCCGCCCGTTTCCGGCGCGCCGAGGCCCGTCGAACCGGGGCTGGCCTGGCGGCTGCGCGTGTCCTGGTAGCCGCGGTTGATGGCCGTCGCGGCCGTGCCTTCGCCTTCGGCCGGCTCGTCCGGCTGCCCCTGGCGGTTGCCTGCCTCGCCGGACTGGCTGCTGCCGCGCGCCAGCGGCGCCTCCTCTTCCGGACGCGGCTGGGTGCCGCTGCCGCCCGTCTCGGCCATCGTCTCGTGGGTGAGGGTGCTGCCTTCTTCGCCGCTGGTCGGATTGCCGACGCCGATCGTTGTCGATTTCGCGTTCATGTCGCCTCCTGGAGTGAATTGATGAGCGATTGTCGCCGCGCGCACGCCGCCCGTCTGTCGGCAAGCACGGCGCGCGCGTGTAGGATCAGACCGGAATCTCGGACGTACCGCCGCCCATGCCGCCGAACTCCTGCAATTGCTCGACCGTCAGCCGGCGCTCGTTGAGCGCGGCCAGGATCGCTTTCAACTGGTCGGGGTCGGGCTGGATATAGACGATGCGCTGCTCGATTTCGTCTTCCCAGCAGCGCGTGTAGGGTACGTCGGTCTCGGCCATGATCTTCGCGTCGAAGCTGCCGTCGCGCAATTCGCCGAACAGGGTGACGCGCGTCGTGTCGGGCGTCGTGTTCTTTACCGTGATGCTCATGCATGCTCCTTTCGGTGTGCTGGTCGTCACGGTCATTGTCCCGTAGGCGCGCGCCGGCTGCAAACGCGGTTCAAGCGTGCGCGGCTGCCAGGTAGCGCGAGGCCGGCTTGCCGCTCATCGCGCCCTGCATCAGTCTGGCGGCGGCTTCCTCGAAATTCTTCCACAGTTGCGCATCCTCGACGGACGGGAAGGTCACCTGTTCGCCCAGGTCGAGACCGGCCAGGGCCGCGTCCACGCAATCCTCGGCCGTCATCACGATGCGCGGGTCCATCGCATTCAGCCGGTCTTCTTCCCAGATCTCGGTGGCGGTCACGGACGGCGCCACCAGTTGCACGCGGACGTCCGTGCCTTGCACCTCGTTCTGCAGGGCGCGCGTCAGGTTCGCGACATGGCCCTTGCCGGCGCTGTAGAAGGTGCTGCTCGGCAGGAAGCCGAAGCCGAGGATCGAGGCGATGTTCACGAGCGTACCGCGGTTGCGCGCCAGGAATTGCGGCAGGGCGGCAAGGCTCAGGCGGTTGACCGCGTCCACGTTGATCGCCTGCTGCCAGGCGACGTCGGCCGGGTCCAGGGTCGTCGTCGCACCGGGCACCGACACGCCCGCGTTATTCACGAGCAGGGTGATGCTGGCATCGTCACGGATCAGGTCGGCCAGGCGCTCCACGTCGTCGCTGCGACTGAGGTCGGCAACGAAGGGACGGACCTGCACGCCGTACTCCCTGGACAGCGTGTCGGCCAGTTCAGCGAGCTTGTCGCCGCGGCGGGCGACGAGGACGAGGTCGTAGCCGCGCCGCGCCAGGCGGTCCGCGTAAATCTTGCCCAGGCCTGCGGATGCGCCGGTGACGATGGCCGTGCCTTGCTGTGCTTTGCTCATGATGTGCTCCTCGATGGTGGGGTTGAAAGCAAACATGATGGTCGTCATGTTTGGATGGATGAAGCATGATGGATATAATGTTTGAAGTCAACCCCACAATTTATATGGAGGCGATAGAGATGCGCTATCCACCGGAAGAAACCGCCGCCAAGCACCGCCGCATCCTCGAGGAAGCGGGCCGGCTGTTCCGCGAACGCGGCTTCGCGGGCGTCAGCGTCGGCGAGATCATGAAGGCGACCGGTCTCACGCACGGGCCTTTCTACAACCACTTCGCTTCCAAGGAAGCGCTGATGGCCGAGGCATTGTCCGACCTGTCGTCGCGGACGCAGGCCGATTTCGACCGCATCCTGGCGGAGCAGGGCATCGCGGCCTACCTCGACCTGTACCTGAGCCGGCGCCACGTCGACAGCGCCGGCGCGGGGTGCCTGATGACGGCGCTCGCGGCCGACAGCGCGAAGGAGCCGGCCACCCGCGGCCCATTCACGGCCCACGTGAAGGGCGTCATCGACCGCCTGATGCGCGCGCTGCCCGGCAAGCGCCGCGCCGAGGCGGACGCGCGCGCCGCCGCCATGCTGGCGCTGGCCGCGATGGTGGGCGCGGTGACGCTCGCGCGGGCGGTCGACGATCCGGTGCTGGGCGACGAGATCCTGGCGGCGACGCGGCAGCAACTTCTGGACTGAATCAACGGCGGTGCTGGGCCGACGGCGGCCGAGCTGCTATACTGTATAAAAACACAGTTATCCCAGCACCGCCATGCCGAACTTCACGCCCATCGACCTTGGTCCAACGATACCGGAAGCGATCACGACCGGCGCGAGCGGCCGCCTGCACGTCAAGATGTACCGCCAGGCCGAGGACGCGATCACGGAAGCGACCACCGACATCGAACTGGCGCGCGAATTCATCGCCCACGGCGAACTGAGCGCGAAATCGATCCAGAACACCCAGAAGGAACTGTTCCGCTTCCTGACCTGGTGCCGCGAGGAAGCGAAAAAGACGCTGGCCCAGCTGAACGTCGCCGACCTCAACGCGTACAAGGAATTCCTCAAGAACCCGCCGCCCGAGTGGGTCTGCACGACGAAATGGCCGCGCACCGATGCGCGCTATCGGCCATTCACGGGACCGCTGTCGGACGCGAGCCGGCGCCAGGCAATGATCGCCGTGAAGGGCCTGCTGGGTTTTGCCGAGCAGACGGGCTATTTGCGCCGCAACCCGGGCGCGCTCGTGCGTAACGTCCGGGCGCCGTCCGCGAGCCGCATTACGCGCTACCTGACGCAGGGCGCGATCGCGCTGGCGCTGGAGACCGTCGCACACCGTGCTGCCGACACGCCGGCCGCGCTCAAGCGCCGCGCGCGCGACCGCTTCCTGCTCGTCGCTTTCGCCCATACGGGTGCGCGCCTGAACGAGATCGTGGGCGCATCGATGGGGGCTATCTACACGGAAGGGAACGGCCGCTGGTGGATCGACGTCCTCGGCAAGGGCAACAAGCCGCGCCGCCTGCCGGTGCCGCCGGACATGCTGGACGCGTTTCGAACCTACCGCCAGACGTTCGGCCTGTTGCCGCAGACGGGCCGGACCGATCGCACGCCGCTCGTCCTGTCCAGCCGCAGCCGCGAACTGGCGCGCATCACGGACGAGGCGGCCTCGGAAGCCATCAAGGCGATCTTCGCCGACGCGGCAGGCGTTGCGGACGGGCGCGGCGACGCCGACACGGCCGCCACGCTGCGCCAGGCATCCGCGCACTGGCTGCGCCACAGCATGCTGACGAACCATGCGAACAACGGCGTCCAGCTGAAGACGCTGCAGGACACGGCGGGCCACGCGAACATCGCGACGACGGCGGCTTATCTGCACAAGACCGACAACGAACGCTACGACGAAATCATCGCTTCCGTGAGCGGGCGCGGCATCCTGTGATCGCCTTACGCTGCGCGTTTTCGTGACTATACTGGATGCATGGTGCTTCCAGCTCACGCTACCAGCGGTATCGACGGCGAGGTGATCCTGCGCCCGGTGAGCCCGGTCGAATGGCCGGGCATGGTCAACCAGCGCCCGTACCAGGCGCTGATCGGCGTGGCGGATGGGGCAGGGCGCCACGTTGCGGAGGTCCGGAGCGACCCCGGCGGCCGGTTCCGCATCATCCTCGAACCCGGCACGTACGTCCTGCAGCCGGAATCCGAGGCCATCTATCCGCAGGCGCCGGCGCAAACGGTCACGGTGGAGAAGGACCAGTTCACGCCGGTACGCATCATTTACGACAGCGGCATCCGCTGATCACGACGCGAAACCGATGCCGACGATCCGGCTGCCCCAGTCGTGGTTGGTCAGGACATCTTCATTGACGAGCCATGCGCGCCGCGTGTTGCGCGGATCCACCGTCACCGCCGAATAATCGCCCCAGCGGCCGCCCGTGAAGAACGTCGGACTCGTGAAGGCCGCGATGCCCGGGCTCAGCGAATACGTGGTGCCGTTGTTGTGGTCGAAGCCGGAGAACCGCACCTGGGCATTGGTACCGCGCGGCGGGTCGGTCATCGTCCAGGTCACGTAGATGTCGTTCGCGCTGTTGGCCGCGATCGACGCGTTGAAGTCGAACGACGTCGACGTCCCGAAGAAGAACGCGCTCCGCACGAGCGAACTGGAGGCCGTATTGATCTGGTAGAACTTGGGCGCCGCATAGCCCACCAGGTTGACGGTATGAACCTGCCACAGGAAATCGCCGGTCTGCGTGCTGGCGTTGACGAAGCGGCCGTCGAGCGTATCCAGCGTGGACGTCGTGCCCGGCTGCGGCGCGTCGGGCGGGGCAGTGTAGGCGGGCACCGCCACGTTCACCGGTCCCGTCAGCTGGATCGCGTTCGGCCGGCTCGAGTTGGTGAGCGTGTAGAGGCTCAGACTGCTGCCGCCCGATGCGGCGATCAGGTACGTGCGGGCATTCTGGTCGAGCACGATCGGCGGCGCGAGCGTGGCGCGCAGGCCCGTGAAGACGGGAACCGAGAAGCCGAGCCCGTTGTACAGGCGCGCTTTCGCCACCGCGAACATGTCGGCACCCCGGAATCCGCCGGACGCCGTGAACACGTTGGCCGTGATGATGACCGAGTCCTGGTCGTAGCCGAGCTGCGGGTAATCCCAGAAATCGCCGGCGTTGAAGGTCACGTTCAGCGCATAGATGAAATACGGGCCGAGCGGGTTCGACGTCGTGGAGATCGCGACGAAGAAGAGCTGGCGCGTGCTCGACTCCTGGAACGCGTCCGCCGTCACGACCCAGCGGTTCCACACGCTGTCGTACACGGCGCGCGGGTCGAACAGCACGCGGGCGCTATAGCCGAAGAAGGCCGCGAGCGAGATGCTGGTGCGCTGGCTGGGATTGGTCCGCAGGAAGATATCGATGTGGGAGTTCGTCACCTCGACGAAATGATCGACGCCCACCGCGCCGTGCGTGTCCGGCGGCATCAGGCCGTCGACGTCGGTCGCGCCCGCGAAATTGGGACCGACGAGGACGATGGGCGCGCGGGGGAGGGCTTCGGGTTCCGCTTCGGCTTCCATGTCCGCCTCGACCGGCTTCTCGGCCATCCGGTCCTGTGCCCGCAGTTTCGACTTGACCTCTTCGTACTCGGCCGCAGGCATCGTCGGCAGGAAGGGCTTTGATTTTCCTTGCGCGACCGCACGCGCATTCGGCGCCACATTGGTTTCCATGTCTTGCAGCATGGTCTCCACAGTCCTCAGTTGGGGCGCCGCGGCCTCCAGCTGAGTCCCGATTTCGATAGCAGAATGTTTCACGACATTACTCCTTTCCATTGAAATAGCTTGCAGCGTTGGAACCGGCAGAGGGCAGGCGCCAATCCCGCGCCGTCCACTATCGTGACAAACGGGCTCGGCGTCGTTGATAGGGGTCAGGGCGAGAGAGCTCGTCTTTTGGGAGGGAGTTTTCCTACTGGAGCGGGAAAATGCTGATGTTCGAAAAGGAAGACTTGCTTATTCGGGCCGATAGCGAGCGCATTTCGGCTGTATATGGTTGGCGCAGAATATGTTTAATCGCCGTTCTATTTAAATCGACATTACATTCCCTAATGTCGAGTTTATTAGGTTTGAATAAGACACCGATAGGGAAAGAGAAAGGGGCTGGAATATCCGGTTTCGCCAGTATTATCGACATCGATTTAACTGCGAAACCCTGGTGCCGCTTGACTCTCATGGAATCGGAACGATGCGGCGTTACGAATTGCGGAGCCTGCCATTCGAGTTGTTATTGCGATCGATTTCCCCCAGTGTCCGGGGTCTGGTCGGCAACGCCACGGGCCACCGCGAGTTCTCGGCCCGGCGCATCGACCTGCGGAGCGTGCCGCCCGGCCCGGAGCTGCGGCCTGGATATCGACGCCGCACGGCGGCCGGACGTCCTGTGGCGCCACCGAGACGGGGCAAGACCAGTCGAACACGAGTTCTCGGCACCGCCGAGACAAGCCTCAGCGCATCGACGTCTGGAGCGTGCCGCCCGATCCGGAAGATGCGGGCCCGATATCGACGCCTCACGGCGGCCGTACGTCCTGCGGTACCGCCGCGACGGGGCAAGACCATCCGAACGACGGAGCGTGCCGCCCGCTGCGGCATGCGCCGGTTCGATCTCGATTGGATGCCAACGCCGCCCGCAGATCGACGCCCGAGACCGGGCAGGCCGAATCAACCCGATTCCGCGCACGCGAGCATCGCCGAGGCGTTCTCGGCGCGCACCTAACGCGCGACACAGCCATATCGAGTCTTCGAGAACCAGCGACACGAATACCGCTGCGGCCTGGCCACGACGCGTAGACCCCGATGCCATGGCAAGGCGAGCACATGGACGTGGCGGCGATCGATCTACCGCCGGGACGGCTTTTACAAGGTGTCCGACGTTCTGCCGAAAGGCGGTTTACCCCGCCAGGGAAGGCATCCCGCGGACGTCGCCATAAACGTAATTTGACATAATATAGATTATGCGAAATAGCACACATACCGTTACGCATCACGAAAATCACGCTCCAACCGACTCCGCCAACCCGACAATGATCCCCTCCGGCCCACGGATATACGCCAACCGGTAGGACGCCCCGTACCGCATTTCGCCAATGACCTCGTGGCCACGCTCCCGCATGCGCGCGACCATCGCATCGATGTCGTCGACGGCAAACATCACCCGGCGCAAGCCCAGCGCATTCACCGGCGCCGCCACCGGCCCGAACCTGACGGCGTCCGGCGTGTGGAACTTGTCCAGTTCGATGCCCTGGCCATCCGGTGTGCGCAGCATCGCGAGCGTCGCCCTGACGTTGTCCAGGCCGATCAGGCGTCCGACGTCCGGCCCCTCGACCGTCGTTTCGCCCTCCAGCGTGAGCCCCAGTTCGATGAAAAACGCTTGCACGGCTTCTAGATCGTCCACGACGATGAGGACGTTATCCATGCGTTTGATCGTCATTGTTTTTCCTCCATGAATTCAACCACCCAGTCGATGAACACCCGCAGCTTCCTGCCGACGTGCCGATTGGCAGGATACGCGACGTACAGCGGCAGCGGCGCGATCTCCCAGCCGTCGAACAACCGGACGAGCTCGCCCTGCGCGACCGCTTCCCGCGCCATGTAATCCGGCAGCCACAGCACGCCCAGGCCGGCCAGCCCGGCCGCGAGATACGCGTTGCCGTCGTCGATCGCCAGCATGTAGCGCGCGTCCAGCACCACGGTCTCGTCGGCCCGCCGCAATGCGTACTCGAATCCCTGCCCGGAACGCGCGCCGCGGAATTGCACGATGCGGTGCGACGGCTCGCGCAGTTGCGCCGGATGCGTCGGCACGCCCGCGTGTTCCAGATACGCGGGCGCCGCATAGACCCTCAGCTGCAGGTCGGCCACGTGACGCGCGGCGAGCGACTGGTCGGTCAGGACGCCACCGCGCACGACGCAATCGACATTCTCTCCGATCAGGTCGACCATCCGGTCGCTGACGCCCAGGTCGAGCTGGATGTCCGGGTAGCGCGCGTAGAATCCAGGCAGCGCCGGCACGAGCAGCATCGTCGCGAACGGGCTCGGCACATCGACGCGCAAGCGCCCTGCCGGCGCCGTCGCCTTGTTCGGCAACCCGGCCTCGAGGTCTTCCAGCTCGGCCAGCATGTGCACGACGCGTTCGTAATACACCGCGCCGTCTTCCGTGACGTTGACCCTGCGCGTGGTCCGGTGCAGCAGTTTTACGCGCACCCGCGCCTCCAATTGCTGGATGAGCTGGGTGACGGTCGCCCGGCTCATGTCCAGTGTCTGCGCCGCCTTCGTGAAACTACCGGCTTCCACGACGCGCACGAATGCCCGCATGCAATCGAATCGGTCCACGCACCCTCCCAAGGTTGATTGTTCGAATTATACAAACAGTGATGGCGTGACTTGCCGATTTATCGGGAACGGTCGAGCCTCTACAGTGAGATTCTTTATCAACAAAGGAGACCACCATGACTATCCGCGACGTCGTTTTCCCGCCGGGCCGCCAGGCGCTGTACGACAAGAACCGCTATTCGCCAGCCGTGCGCGCCAACGGCTTCCTGTTCGTCTCGGGCCAGGTCGGCAGCCGCGACGACGGCTCGCCCGCACCCGGCCTTGAGGACCAGGTCCGGCGCGCTTTCGAGAACCTGAACGCCGTTCTCGCCGCGGCCGGCTGCCGCTTCGACGACGTGGTCGACGTGACCGTGTTCATCGTCGAGCCCCAGTCGACATTCGAGCGTATCTGGGCCGTGGCGCAGGAATACTGGGGCCAGGCGCCCTATCCGAACGTCACGGCCGTCGGCGTGACCTGGCTGTACGGATTCGATGTCGAAATCAAGGTCATCGCGCGTTTGCCGCACGCTTGACACGTTCAAGATCCCAAGCTATCTTGGCAACGTTTCCATGTGGAAACGTCTCAATAACGGCCGTTGCGACGGCCGTTATTTTCATTTTATACATGATGCTTATCATGTCATCAGCTTTATTGACGCAGAAACAATAACAAGCGCCGCCAGAGCGTATCGACAGCGGGATCATCCCGCGCGACCTGACCTTCAAGGAGGAACCATGCCACAACGGTATCGAGGCTTACCATCCACCCTGGCGCTGTTGACCAGCGCCCTGCTCTCCGCCTGCGGCGCCGGCGATCCGGGCGCGCCGAGCAGCCAGTCGATGACCCGCACGGCGGCGGAGATCGCGACGGAAAGCGCGCTGACGCCCGCCGCCGCGACCGCCAGCGCGTCGGAACGGGGCGATCTGTCGGCCGCCGCAACGATCGACCATGACGCCGCCACACGCTGGAGCAGCGGGTTCACGGACGACCAGTGGCTGACGCTCGACTACGGCAAGACTGTGACGATCAACCGCGTCAACATCGTCTGGGAAAACGCGCACGCCCTGCAATACCTGCTGCAGGTGTCGGACGACAATGTGCACTGGACCACGATCAAGACCGTCGACGCCAGCACGGGCGGCACCGAGGACGTCGGCGGCCTGTCCGCCCAGGGCCGCTACCTGCGCATGCATGGTGTGAAACGCTCGAGCCAGTACGGCTATTCGATCTTCGAGATGCAGGCGTTTACCGGCACGCCCGCCACGCCGGGCGGCAGCGTCCCGACGCCGATTCCGGTCGACCTCACCAAGCCTGGAGTCATCGTCAAGCCGGTGGCCGCGACGTCGTCGGCGGTGGAAAACGGCGGGCTGGCGGCGTCGATGGCGATCGACGGCAAGCCGGACACGCGCTGGGCCAGCGCCGCCGAGGACGGCGCCTGGATCCAGTTCGATTTCGGCGTGCCGACGCCGATCGGCGCAGTCAAACTGACCTGGGAGAACGCGTATGGCAAGGAATATGCGCTGCGCGTCTCCGACGACGGCAAGACGTGGACGCAACTGCGCTACGTCGCCGAGGGCAAGGGCGGCACGGAAGAATTCCTCAACCTGAACACGAGCGCGCGCTACGTGCGCCTGCAGGGTGTCGCGCGCGCCACGCAATACGGCTATTCGCTGTTCGAGGTCGAGTTCCGCACGCCCGGCAGCGACAACACGCTGCCCGTCAACGCCACGTCGCCCCTGAACTATCCCGCGTCGGGCAGCGGATGGGCGCCCTTGCCCGCCTCCGCCGAACCGCTGGAGACCCTGCAATTCACCCTCCCCGACGGCACGCTCGTCACGCGCTTCGGCGCCCGCGCGCTGGCCCGCCATGGACGCGAGCGCGGCGAGGACTGGAACGAGATCGGCTACGGCCCGAACGAGACCGTCGATCCGGCGACGGGCCTGCCGCTCGACAAGGGGCCGGGCAATTACCTCACGTTCGTGCCGCATTACTTCCAGAACCGCACCTGGGGCATCGAGATCATCGACAACAGCCGCGTGGCGGGCGTCACGAAGCCGACGCTCGTCTACAACCAGTACACCCAGGTCGACTTCCTGCCCGGCCAGGTGGCGTTCTTCCGCGGCTTCGACCGGCCCGGTGTCACTGGCTACGGCTGGATGAATCCGGGCGAGCTCGTCGACCGCAACGTCACGCTCTGCAAGCCGACGCCGTATCCGACGCCGGGCAGGCTGACCGCCACGGCGGGCATCAATGGCGCGTGCACCCTGCTGGTGAAGGCATATCCGGGCCACGCGGATCTCGGCGCGGACGGTTTCCCGAACGGGAAGGACGTACCGTCCCGGCCGCTCGTCGTCGGCGACGTCATCGAGGTCGCGCCGTCGATGTTCTCGACGACGGACGCGATGGCCGCGAAAGGCGACAACGGCGGCATCCGCTACTACGGCCCGGAATGGGTGTACGTGGTCGGGGCGGGCCTGCGGCCGTGGTACGGCGCGCAGCCGCGCCTGAATTCCGTGCCGCTGCCGGATGCGACGCTGTCCGGCGGTCTCGGTTCCGTCTCCTACAATTACTCGGACAACGGCCTGTTCATGTTCCAGCAGCCGCAGAACAATGCGGGCATGCAGGGCGTGCAGCGCTTCGTCGAGGGACGGCGCCTCGTCCATACGAATTTCACGACGGGCGACCACAATGAGCCGGGCAACGATCGCTACCTCGGCGCCGTCGGTTTGCAGGGTGCCCGCTTCAACCAGTCCGCGTGCATCGGCTGCCACGTCAACAACGGCCGCAGCCCGGCGCCGACGAGCATCAACCAGAAGCTGGACGCGATGTCCGTGCGCGTGGCCGTCACGGGCACGGATGGCCGCCAGCTGCCGCACCCGCAATACGGCACGGCGATCCAGATGAACGGCGCCCGCGACTGGGGCACCGCCGTGCGCGTGGCCGGCTTCGAAGCGAAGACGGTCAAGCTCGCGGACGGCACCGTCGTCGAACTGCGCAAGCCGACGCTGGCCTTCGAGGGCCCGGTGCCGGAGCGCGTGTCGCTGCGCGCGGCCCAGCCGATGATCGGCACCGGCCTGCTGGAAGCCGTGCCGGAAGCGGACATCCTCGCGCGCGTACGCACGACGCCCGACGTGGACGGCGTGCGCGGCGTGGCCAACTTCGCCTACGATCCGGAGAGCGGCGCCGTGCGCCTCGGCCGCTTCGGCTGGAAGGCGGCGAAAGCGACTCTGCGCCACCAGGCGGCCGAAGCGCTCCTCCTCGACATGGGCGTGACGTCGCCCGTCTACCCGAACCGCGCCTGCGTGAACGGCCCGGCAGCATGCGCCGCCGGCGGCACGCAAGCCGGGATCGCGGAAGCGGACCTGCAGAAGATCGCCCACTACCTGGCGCTCGTCGCCGTGCCCGCGCAGCGCAGCCTGTCCAGCGGGTTCCCGAAAGGCGTCGCACCGCTCGACGAGCACCGGGTCGATCCGGTGCAGGTCGGCGCCGGCGCGAAGCTGTTCCAGGGCATGCGTTGCACCGCCTGCCACACGGCGGAGATGAAGACGGGCAGCGGCCATTTGTTCGCGGAACTGCGCAACCAGACCATCCACCCGTACTCCGACCTGCTGCTGCACGACATGGGCGACGGCCTGGCGGACAAGTTCGCGGAAGGCCAGGCGACGGGCGCGATGTGGCGCACGGCGCCGCTGTGGGGCATCGGCTACACGGACAAGGTGATGGGCAACGCGGCGCGTGTGGGCTATTTGCACGACGGCCGCGCCCGCACTCTGACGGAGGCGATCCTGTGGCACGGCGGCGAGGCCACGCAGGCACGCGTGCGCTTCGAAAACCTCGGCAAGGCCGACCGCGAGGCGCTGCTGGCGTTCCTGAAGTCGCTCTGACATGGTATGCGGAGCGGCCACCCTGCTCCGCATTTTGTGTGACGCATCACGACATCTTTGTTTTGCGTCAATGCGCCTTCTTGTTCCCGGTCAGTGCACAATACGTGGAACGGAGGCCATCATGCCGCACATCTACAAACCCGAAGAGCGCTGGGACAACGCCGACATCGGCTATCCGTCCGCGCTCGCCATCGGCGATTCCTGGTTCTGGTACGTCAACAACAATATCCTGGGCACGATGATCAACCATCCGGCCCTGTCCGACGACCATCGCAACATCCAGCTCGTGGGCTACAACGGCGCGCGGCTCAAGGATTACGTCGGCGACGGCAAGTATGCCGACACGGTCGAGCATTTCCTCCGTCCCGGCTTCGTGGAAGGGTTTGCGGAGTTCTATATCAGCGGGGCGGGCAACGACGCCGTCGACGTGGACCTCGCGCTGTTCGACCATCGCCCGCCCGGCACCGATGCACATGGCTGGATCGACGGCCGCGGCATGGACGACATGCTGTTCCGGCTGCGCCAGGCCCTCACGCGGCTGATCGCGTCGATCCGCGTCGCGAAGCACGCCAGCGCCACCCTGGCGCCCATCTTCGTGCATGGCTACGACTACCCGGTGCCGGACGGCCGGGGCTTCGAGTTCGGCCTGATCCACGCCGGGCCATGGCTCGCGCCGGCGCTGGACCGGCGCGGCGTCCCGCCGGACCTGGCGCTGCGCAGCGCGATCGCGCGCCTCATGATCGACCGCCTGAACGACGACCTGCTCGCGCCGCTGGCGGCCGTGACGCCGGGCGTCGTGCACATCGACAGCCGCGGCATCCTGCCGCGCGACCACACGTACCGCGATTACTGGTCGAACGAAATGCACCCGACGAACCTGGGGTTCCGGCGCATCTTCGAGCAGGCGTGGCTGCCCAGGCTGTACGAACACGGCATCGCGCTGCGGCCGTTTCCGTAAGCGCAGGCGTTCAGAAGCCCCCGCCGCCACCGCCTCCGCCGCCGGGTCCGAACCCGCCCCCGCCATTGCCGAAGCCGCCGCCGGGGCCGCCTTCGCCCCGGCCGCCGCGGAACATGCCGCGGTTGCCGTTGCGCAGGCGCTCGTCGCCCGTCACGCCGCCCCACTGGTAGCGCAGGCCGATCTGCACGATGCGCGGCTGGCTCACGTTCAGCGTATGCAGGCGCAGCACCTCGTTCTCGATGTCGCTCTCCATGTTCCCGGTGTGGAAGACGTTGTTCACGTTGAGGTTCAGCGACAGGCGCGGCGTGATGCGGTGCATCCACGTGAAGTTCGTCATCGTGACGGCGCTGTTGATGCCCTGGCCGTTCAAGGTGGCGCCGTTGCGGTTGACGCTCAGCTGCAGCGATTCCATGCCCACCTGGTACGCGAGCCGCAGCTTGATGTTTTCCCGGCGGTTCGTCTGCTCCACGGCCGTCGTGTCGGTCGTGAAGTTGGAGATGCGCTGGCGCTTTTCGTTGGCCAGCGTCGCCCCGAGGTTGGCGGACAGGCCCGGCACGAACAGCTGGCGCATGTTGAAATTCAGGTCGAGGCCGACTGAATCGTTGGTGCCGAAATTGATGGGCGACGTCACGATCACGTTCGGATCGAGCGTGAGCGCGAAGCTGCGGTTGCCGATCATGGGCGACTCGCGCCGCTTGAACAGGACGAAGCTGCTGTCCACGCCGAACAGGCGGTCGCGGTACGCCACCTCGAAGTTGTCGTTGTTCACCGGCTGCAGGTGCGGGTTGCCGAGCCGCGCGCTGAAGTCGCTGAGGTAGACGAGGTTCGGGTTCAGGTCGCGCTCGTTCGGCCGCGCGATACGGCGCGAGGCACGGAACTGCAGCATGCCGTCGGTGCCGATGTCGCGCGTCACGTAAAAGCTCGGCAGCCAGTTCATGTAGTAATACTTGTCTTCCTCGGCCAGCAGGGGCTGGTGGACGTCGAGTTCCGTGTACTCGCCGCGCAGGCCGCCCTGGATGCTGAGATTCTTGCCCAGCTTCGTGGACAGGATGCCGTAGATGGCCGCGTTGCGGTCGTTCGATTCGAAATCGCTGATGCGGCTCGCCACCGGCACGTACTCGCCCGTGACGGGGTCCTGGCCGAGGTAGTTCGTCGGATTGTTCGTCTTGCTGTCCGCGACCTTCGCCCCCGCCTTCAGGTGCCACGTGTCCCAGACGTTGCGCTCGTAGTCGACGGAGATGTCGAGGATGCGGTTGCGCCGGTCGGTCGAGCGCAGGCTGTTCGCGATGAACGGCGTCGGCCGCAGGCGGTAGTCGTAGAAGACGTCCGAATCGGAATGATTGTTCTGGCCCGTGTAGCGCAGGTCGAACTTCAGGTCTTCGCCCGGCACGCCGCTCTTGTGGTCGTACGACGCGCCGATGCCAAAGTTCTCGGCCGGCGAGCGGCTCTGCGACCGGCTCGTGAAATCGGCCAGCGGCGCGTCGTCCGCCGCGAATCGCTGGGTCGAGGTCGTGCTGTCGCTCTCGTTGCGGATCTTCGAATAGCTGACGGTGGCGCCGGCCTGGTCGCGCTCCCCGACGTTGTAGGTGAACGTCGACGCGAGGTTCAGCGATTTCGACCGGCCCTGCCGGTTGCCCACCGAGTCCTGCGAGTCCTTGACGGCGCCGGTGGCCGGATCGAGATCCTCCCGCTGGGATTCGTTATGGCTGTTGCGCACGTACTCTCTCACACCGATGTTGCCGGAGATCGAGTACGGGCCTTCCGCATGCTCGCCGTTGAGGAAGGCGTTGCCGCGGCCCTCGGTGCCCTTGTTGACGCTCATGTTCGCGCGCGAGCCGGCCTTGCGGTTGCGCTTGAGGACGAGGTTGATGATCGGCCCGCTGCCGCCCTCGTTGCCGAATTCGGCGCCGGGCACGTTGATCACCTCGATGGATTCGATGGCCTCGGCCGGGAACGCATTCAGCGCGTCGCCCCGGTTCTGGCCCTGGAACTGAGCGTCGCGCTTGCCGTTGACCATGATCTGCACGTTCTGGTTGCCGCGCAGCGCCACGTTGCCGTCCTGGTCGACCGTGACGGACGGCACGTTGTTCAGGATGTCGGCGGCGGACGCGTTGCTCACGCTGATGTCGTTCTTGAGGTCGTAAACATCGCGGTCGACCTTGTTGGTCGGGCGCGTCGCGACCACCTCCACGGTCGCGACCCCGCCGTCGGACTGCGTGTCCGGTGCGGTCTTGGCGGCGGGCGGCGCCGTTTGTGCGAACGACGCCGGTACGGCGAAACAGGTAACGAGTAAGGCGGGAAGGATTTTCAGCGCGTGCTTGGTCGGAATCATCGAACAGGATCAGTGAGTGGAAACGCCGGAGCATGAATCCGTATTCCTCCGGCTACCCAAAAAAGTTCCAGCTTTTTTTAGCGGCTCGTCGGCGGGTTCAGCAATGCCTTGGACGGATCCGGGTTCTGCATCTGCTGCTCGAAAAAGCCCCGGGCGTCCTCCAGCCCCGCATTGTATTCGACGTCGCGCATCACGCTGACCTGGTCGATCGTCCATTCGCTGAAGCCGCCGGCAGCCGTGACCAGGCGCATTTCCGCCGTGATGTCGGCCAGGCTCAGGCCCCCGTCCAGGCGGCGCTGGAACGCCGCCGCCCACGCGGCCGTGGCCGGGTCGCGGACGTCGTTCTCCAGCGTGCGCAGGATGTGCTCGGCCGTGGGCACGTCGACCCGGTAGCAGGACGCGAGCACCGCCGCGCGCGCCAGCGTGCGCGCATCCCGGCCCGTGCGCCACGCCGTCAATACGCCGTCCAGTGCTTCGGGACTGGGCTTGCCGCCGGCCAGCAGCGACAGGTCGAGCGCCGCCAGCGCGACGGCGCCGGCGCCCGGATCCCGCTCGCGCGCCCGCGCGAGACCGGCGCGGGCGGCGTCGAGGTGCGGCGCGCGTGCGCCGGCGTCGAGATGCGCGGCCAGCTTCAGGTGCGCCCGCGCCAGCAGCAACAGCACGTCGGGGCCGGCATCGGCATGGCGCGCGGTCTTCTCCAGCCACGGCAGCGCGGCGGCCGGATCGCCCCAGTCGACGCGGGCCCGGTTCAGGGCCAGTTGCCCCGCTTCGACGTTCGGGACGGCACCGGCGTCGGCCGTCAGCGTGCGCAGCAGCGCCTCCCCCTGCGCGGGGGCCGGACAGGCCTTCAAGGCCGCGTCGGCGAGCATGAAGCCGCCGGACGTCGCGGACATCGTCGTGATGGCAATCTCCGGACGCGGACCGGGCGGCTGCTCCACGCGCATGACCTCGGCCCGCTGCAGCCGGTAGCGCCACAGCGCGGTCGACGCATCGCCCACGTCCAGGCCGAACGCGTCGCGCAGCGCGGCGGCCGGGTCGGTACCCTGGTGGACGGCATTCAGGAACGTCCCCAGCTTCCTGCGCCGTTCGCCGGCCCCGAGGATGTAGTGCGCGAGGAGCCAGGAACGCGCCTCGAATTCCACGCCCGCGGCCCGGCGCCGCGTGTCGGACAGGTTCGCGAACGGGCGCGGCCCCAGTACGTCGGCATAGTCGAGGTTGTAGCGGTGGCCCTGGTCGAGGAAATAGAAATACCGGCCCACGCCCGGCGGCGTGCGGCCGATCACCATCTGCGTGGCGCCGAAGCGCACGCCCGCGAAATAATTCGCGAAGCCTTCGATCCAGGCGGACGGGCCGCGCACGTCCGTGTGACGATACAGGAAGTGGCGTGCATACGCTTCCGACGCGTACGAAAGTCCTTCGTCGAGGGGCGTCTTGACGAGCTTGTCGTCGTCGATGGCGGCCAGCGGCGCCGTCCGCACGAGGAAGCCCTGGGTGCCGTCCGTGCAATCGCGGAACAGCGCGATGCCGTTGGCCGGGCGGTCCGCCGCCACGCGGTCGAGGTCGCGCACGTCGTTCAGGTACACGAGGTTCAGCTTGGCCTCAGGGCCGGCCGACTTGGGGCGGTAGTCGTCCGTGTACACGCGCAGCAGGCTGTCGAGGCGCTCCAGGTGTTCCACGAGCCGGGCCACGTCGTCGCGCGGCGCGTCCGACAGGACGACGACGTGGGCGCTCTCGGCCCGCACCCACGACGACGTGCTCCGCTGGCCCGTGACGACGATGCTTTGCGGACCGGCGTCCTGTGCAAAACAGGCGCCGCCCACGAGCGTACAGACGGCGGCAACGGCCGCCGCCGACCTTTTGAATGGTGAACCCACGATTCCCGACTCCTTGACAGTATTTACGAATGTACAACCCTGTCATTCTACCGGGATCGTTGCCGATTGCACATTATATATTCAGTGCCGGGCGTCCGATGGCGCCCGTACCGGCACGGATTGCCGCCCCGCCCGCGCCCGCGCCCGCGCCCGCGCCGGCGCGGGCGTCCGCCCGGACGGCGGCTTCGGCACGACGGCCGTGATCCGCACGTCCTTCAGCCGCCAGCCGGCATCCGCCACCATGAGCTCCGACTGTCCTTCGATGCGTACGGGCCGCCCATTGATCAGCGTGTGCGCCGAGCGCCAGGCGACGACGGCCTGCGGCGTCCTGGGGACGTCCGGCGCGATGCCGTGGACGGTCGCCCCATCGATGACGAGCTCGCCGAAGTGTGCCGCGCCGTCCGGCCGGACCGTGCCGCCGGCCCCATCCGGACGCTGGCCCGCCGCGCACGCGCACGCACCGGCCAGGGTGCCGTCCAGGCCGGCGAACAGACTCGGCATATGCTCGCGCAGGGCCAGGTAGCGCCGTGCCTGCGCCGCGCCATGGTCCCACAGCGCGCCGCGCAGGGCCGGGTCTCGGTCCAGCTTGGAGTTCGCGCCCAGCGGCATGCCGGCCGCCGCCTCGACGGCCGTGCAATCCATGACGATGCGGTCGACCCGCACGAGCTTGTCGCGCCGCTGCGCCGCCGCGCTGGCGGGGGACGCATCGTCGCCGCGGCCGCTTTCCATGCGGCGGTTGATCGCATCGACGAAACCCAGTTCCTGGTTCATGGCCAGATTGCCGCCCAGCGCATTGCGCACGTCCCAGATCTCGCCGCCGTTGAGGGCGATATGCGGTCCGTCCGCAGCTAGCCTGGCCTGGCTGGGGTTGATCTGCACGACCCAGATGGCGTCCGGCTTTCTGTCGTCGTCCGCCACCCCGGACAGGAAGTTGCGGATCGGCGGATTCTGCGAGAACAGCCCGTCCCACAAGGTCAGCGGGCGCGGGGCGAGCGTCGTCTCGTCGAGTCCGGCCATCTCGTGCGCGCGGAACAGCCACGGGACGGCGGCGGACGCCAGCACGGCGTCGAGCGAGATGCCGCCGTCGCCCGGCGCCCGCTCGGAACTGAACGCGACGAATTCCCCTTCGTGCAATTCCACGGCGCCCAGCAGCAGGCGCGGGATCGGACGCAAGGTGAGGCGCACGGCATCGGCAAGCTGCCCCAGCGCCTCGGCGTCGAAGCGCACCGCGGGCGGACGCCACCGCTCCAGCGCGGCGTGCAGCAGGCTGCCGGGCTGGACGCCGATCTGCGCCATGCGCGCGCGCAGGCGGTCGGCGGCGCCGAGCTTGTTCGCGATGCGGCCCTCGACCGCGCCCCGGTCGGCCCGGTAGCGTTCCTGGCAGGGTGCCGTCGGCGGGAACATGGCCGCCTCCAGGTCGCTGCGCAGCCAGCGCTCCACCTCGGTCGGAATACTGGCGAACTCGCCCAGCAGCGCGACGAGCGGCCAGTCCACGCCCGGGCGCAGCAGCGCCGGCAGCGAAAAGAAGCCGGGGCGCATCCAGGGATTGTCCGGCCCGAGCATGCGGGCCAGCGCCGGCCATGCGGTCGCGTTCCATCGCTCCATGCCCGCGAGCGGCCACACGTACGGGCTGGATTTGATGTCCCAGCCGCCCATCGCGGCCAGGTCGGCGAGGCCGCGGCACACATGGTTGACCGTCGACTCGACGAGACCGAGCGCGGAATTGCCCTGCCAGAACGCGTCCAGCCGCCGCCCCGCCTCGGGCGCGCCGCCCGTGATGAAGCCGTACCAGCCGAGCAGCGCGCTGATGGCGCCGCCGGACGTGCCGCTGATCGCGCTGAGCGCCGTCCGGTCGGCGCCGTCCTCGTCGGCACGGTTGTCGAACTGCTCGAGCAGGATGGGAAGGACGCCGCCCGTGTACGCGGCGTGGCTGCCGCCGCCCTGGCAGGCGATTGCGATGCGATTGGTTGCCATAAGACCTCCCGGCACAAGGGTTGTCATCAGCCTCCCGCACCGTTAGGCAGGCCAGCGCACGCGCAGTTCCCTATTGCTTTATTGAAATGCGTCACGAATAATGGCGCGACAATCATTCTCGACCGCACCATGAAGCAACCGGAAGACCTGAGCACGATCGAATTGCCGCTCGACGCGGCGCTGGCGAAGAAGCGCGGCCGTCCGCCGAAGGAGGACAAGCTCAGCGACGCCGAGCGGGCGCGCCGCTACCGTGCCCGCCAGAAGATGCGGCCGAAAGGCGTGTGGAATTACGAGCAGGTCACCACCCAGACGCACGCGGAGATCGAACGCCTGCTGGGCAGCGCGGCGACGCGGCCGGCCGGGGAAGCGGAATTGGTGGCGCAATGGGCGTACGGCATGTTCCTGCTGTGGGACCGCGTCACGGCCCAGCGCCAGCACGCGGCCGACCGGGACGCGTTGCTGGCGCTCGTCTCCGGCTGATTGTCACGCGCCGGCCAGGCCGAGCCGGTCGGCGTGCGTATAGCAGACGAAGTCGTTCCCGCGCGCGAACGCGAGCAGCGTCAGCCCGGCCTTGTCGGCCAGTTCGACGGCGGCCAGGGTCGGCGCCGACATGCCGACCAGTGCCGACACGCCCGCCACCGCGGCCTTCTGCGCCATCTCGAAACTGACCCGGCTGGTGATCAACAGGAAACCGGCGCCGGGCGCCGCGCGTTCGCGCGCCATCGCGCCGATCACCTTGTCCAGCGCGTTGTGGCGGCCGACGTCCTCGCGCACGATGCGCAGGGTGCCGTCCATGCCGCACCAGGCGGCCGCGTGGGCCGCGCCGGTCAGCTTCGTCAGTGTCTGTTCCGCGCCGATTGCGCCCAGCGCGCGCCGTACGCCATCGACGTGGAAGCCGCGCGCCGGCGCCAGGGACGGCAACGCGCGGCAGACCTGATCCAGGCTGTCCACGCCGCACAGGCCGCAGCCCGTGCGCCCCGTCAGGCTGCGGCGGCGCTCCTTCAGCGCCAAGAACGCGCTGCCGGCGATCTCGATCTGCACGGCGATGCCGCCCGCGGCCGGCTCGACGTCGATCCCGTAGCACTGGCCCGGCCCCACGATGATCTCTTCGCTCAGCGTGAAGCCCAGCGCAAAGTCTTCCAGGTCGGCCGGCGTGGCCATCATGACGGCATGCGAGATCCCGTTGTAGACCAGTGCGACGGGAACCTCGTCGACGACCAGGTCGTCCACCTCGGCGAGTACGCCCGCGCGCATGCGCAGCACACGCCGCGGCTGCGCCGTGGGCGGCAAGGCGTCGGTCTCGGGATCGTGAAGAGAATTCATCGACGCCGATGATACCATCAGCGCCGCGCCGCGGCTTTCACCCCCTCGACGTCGCGCGGCTCCGCGATCGCGCTGCCGTTGCGCTCCGCGCGGAAGCGCTTCGACATCGCATACACCGCCTTGCGCACCCGCATGATCGAGCCGAGCGGGCGATGCGCGGCCAGCGCATGCCACGGATTGAACTGCATGCCGTCGTCGACGAGGCGCGCCAGGTCCTCGCCATACGCTTTCTGCGGCGCCGCGCGCAGGCGCGCCACGGTCACGTACGGGCTCAAGTCTTCCGGCCATTCGACGGACGCGTCCTCGATCGGCATGCGGTCGATGTCCGTGCACAGCTGCACCCGCACTTCCCACTGTCCCCCTTCGTCCGCGAAATGGCCGACGACCGCGTCGCGCAGGCCGTCCGGGCGGCCCTCCAGGTCGACGTGGCTGCCCGCGAGCGCCGTCAACGCGGGCGACACGGGCGCCACCTGCACCTTCGCCATGTAGCGGCCGTACAGGATCGGCACCTGGCTGTAATACGTCTCGCCGAGCGGATGCGTTTCCGGATGGCCGCCCAGCGCCTTCAACGTCACGCTGCCGCCGCCGACGGCTTCCACCGCCTGTTCGGCGCCGCGCGCCAGCGCGGAAAACAGGCGCTTGAGGTTCGGCGCCTTGTCCGTCGTCGCGGCCAGCAGTTTGGCGCTGCCGAGGAATTTCTGCGCGTTCGGCGCACTGAACACGGGACCGTTGACGAGCACGAAGTCCTGCGTGACGTCGTGCTCGCTCCCGCCCACGCGCGGGCCTTCGACGCCGACGACCTTGATCCCCATGCCGCGTGGCGTGGAAACGTCGTCCGTCAGCACGTCGCCCGGCGTCGTCGACAGCCGCATCACGACGGGATACATGCCCGGCTGGGCGAACAGGCCCTGCGCGTACGCGTCCGGCAGCCCCGCCTCGACGGTCAGTTCGCCCACCAGCAGGCCGTGCGTCTTGGCGTGCACGCTGCGCAGCGCGCGGCCGGAATCCTCGTACGTCTTCGTGGAAATGCTGCGCATCGTCGTCTGCAGGTCGAAGCTGGTCTGCGCTTCGTCGTCTTCCAGGCTTTCGAAACGCGGTTCGAACGGGATCGGGGCGGTCATGATGGGGTCCAGTGGTTTGAATGATGATGGGCAGATCATCGGCGCGCGCGGCCCCGGCGGTCTGTGCAACGCCGTACGCAGTGCACGGATTTGCCGATTTTGCGTGTGCGCTGTCGAACAGACATGGTTGCGCCATCGGATCAAGCTCCACGGTATCGCGCATTGGGAGTCTGATCATGAGCAAGCACGGCGGCAAACCAAACGAACCGAACGAACCGCAAATCCCAGCCGGCGGCTGGGGCTCGGTGAAGGAAGTCACCACGATCCTGCTGAAGGAACGCGTCCCCCTCGAGGGCACGCAGTTGCTGATGCAGCAGAACAAGCCGGACGGCTTCATGTGCGTGAGCTGTTCATGGGCGAAGCCGGCCCATCCGCATCCGGCCGAGTTCTGCGAAAGCGGCGCCAAGGCGACGGCGTGGGAAATCACGAGCAAGCGCCTCGACCCGGCGTTCTTCAAGCGCCATACGCTACGCGAACTGGAAGGCTGGAACGACCACGAGCTCGAGGAAGCGGGCCGCCTGACGGTGCCCATGCGCTACGACGGCGCGCTGGACCGCTACGTGGAAATCACCTGGGACCGCGCGTTTGCCGAAATCGGTGCCGAACTGCGCAAGATGGATCCCAAACAGGTCGCGTTCTACAGCTCGGGCCGCGCCTCGCTGGAAACCTCGTACATGTACCAGCTGCTGGCGCGCATGTACGGCAACAACAACTTGCCGGACAGTTCCAACATGTGCCACGAAAGCACGTCCGTCGCGCTGCCGAAGACGATCGGCGTGCCGATCGGGACCGTCGTGCTGGACGACTTCGAACAGACCGACTGCATCTTCTTCTTCGGCCAGAACGTGGGCGTGAACAGCCCGCGCATGCTGCACCAGTTGCAGGAGGCGAGAAAGCGCGGCGTCCCCATCGTCACGTTCAATCCGCTGCGCGAGCGCGGCCTCGTCAGCTTCGTGAACCCGCAATCCCCGCTCGAGATGCTGAGCGGCCACGAGACCGTGATCAGCACCCAATACCACCAGGTGAAGGCCGGCGGCGACGTGGCGGCGCTGACGGGCCTGTGCAAGGCCGTGCTGGAGGCGGACGAGCGCGCACTGACGACCGGCGGACCGCGCGCCCTCGACACCGCCTTCATCGAAGAACATTGCCACGGCTTCGAGGATTTCGCGGCCGCGATACGCGCCCGCACGTGGGACGAGATCGAAAAGGAATCGGGTCTCACGCAAGCGCAGATCGAGCAGGCGGCCGGCACGTACCTCCGTGCGAAGCAGGTGATCGGCATCTATGGCATGGGCCTCACGCAGCACCGCAACGGGGTGCTGAACGTGCAGATGCTCGTCAACGTCCTGCTGTTGCGGGGGAATATGGGCAAGCCGGGCGCCGGCATCTGCCCGGTGCGGGGCCACTCGAACGTGCAAGGGCAGCGCACGGTCGGCATCACGGAAAAGCCGGAACTGGCGCCGTTGGACAAGCTGAAGGAGCTGTACGGGTTCGAGCCGCCGCGCGACAAGGGCATGAACACCGTGGAGATGTGCGAGGCGATCAAGGGCGGCAAGCTGCAGGCGTTGATCAGCCTCGGCGGCAACCTCGTGCGCGCCGTGCCCGACCACGGCCAGATGGACGCCGCCTGGCGCGCCGTCCCGCTCACGGTGCAGATCTCGACCAAGCTGAACCGCAGCCACCTCGTGCACGGCAAGACGGCATACCTGCTGCCCTGCCTGGGCCGCATCGAGATCGACCGCCAGGCCAGCGGCGAGCAGTCCGTGTCGATGGAAGATTCCACGGGCTGCATGCACGGCTCGCGCGGCCGCGCCGAACCGGCGGCGGACACGCTCTTGTCCGAACCGGCCATCGTGGCCGGCATCGCGAAAGCACTGCTCGACCCGAATCCTAAGGTCGACTGGGATGGATGGGTGGCGGACTATGCGAAGGTGCGCGACGCCATCGCCGCGACGTACCCGAAGATCTTCCACGATTTCAACGAGCGCATGTGGCAGCCTGGCGGCTTCCGCAAACCGCTGGCGGCAGCGGACCGCAAGTGGAACACGCCGACCGGCAAGGCGAATTTCACCGTGCCGGACACCTTGTCCGCGGACCCCGACATGCCCGTGCCCGAGGACGCCCTGCGCCTGTTCACAGTGCGCAGCGACGGCCAGTTCAACACGACGATCTACAGCCTGGAAGACCGTTTCCGCGGCGTGCAGGACCGCGACGTCCTGTTCATGGCCGGCACGGACATGGCCCGCCTGGGCCTGGCCGACGGTGACATTGTCACGGCCAGCACGGCCGTCGACGATGGCGTCGAGCGCAAGGTCGAAGGCTTGCGCGTCGTGGAATACAGCGTACCGGCCGGCTGCGTCGCGGGCTATTTCCCGGAGTGTAATCCGCTGATTCCGCTCTGGCACTATGCGAAGGAGAGCAAGGTGCCGGCCGCGAAATCCATCGCGATCCGGGTCGAACGCACGGGCGGGACGGGGCGGCCGCTGCATTGACTGTTGCCATTTTGGTATTGGCGCGTAAATATTGCTGTCATAGATTGTGATTATTTGATAGATTCCTAAGTGCATCAGACGGAATCTTTCAAACAACATGATCTGGCAGCCATGACATCGCCCCACCGCCCGACCTCACCGGAACCCGGTTTCGACGCCGCCGCCTACTGCAATACCCGGCAGGCTGCCGCCATGCTGGGCGTGTCGCACCGCACGGTGCAGCTGTGGGTGGAAAGCGGCACCCTGGAAGCGTGGAAGACGGCCGGCGGCCACCGGCGCATCGCGCTGGCGTCGATCGAACGCCACGTCGAGCGCCGGCGCCAGGCGATGCTGGAGCGTACGGCGCCCGCGCGCTACAAGGTGCTGCTCGTGGACGACGACGCGTCGACCATGGCGCGGTACGAGGGGGCGATGTCCGGCTGGGACCTGCCGCTGGACGTCGTCCGGGTCGGCAACGGTTTCGAAGCGCTGATCCGCATCGGCGAGACGCGGCCGCACCTGCTCGTCGGCGACCTCAGCATGCCGGGCGTGGACGGCCTGCGCATGATCCGTACGCTGCGCGCGAGCGAGGCCTACCGCGACATGGCCATCGTCGTCACGAGCGGGCTGGATCCGGCCACGATCCGGGCCATGGGCCTGCCGGACGACATCCCCGTTCTGCCCAAGCCGGTGGCGCCCGAGGCGCTGCGCACGGCCATCGAAGACGTCCTGCACGTCGAGGTGCACGCCGAACGGTGACATAAGCCCTTGATCTGGCTATAATTTCCGCCTTCGTCAGCCAGGATCACCCGCCATGTCACTGCTCGCCCACCAGCTCGAACTGCTGTCCCCCGCCAAAACCGCCGAGATCGGCCGCGAAGCCATCCTGCACGGCGCCGACGCGGTCTACATCGGCGGTCCCGCATTCGGCGCGCGCCACAACGCCAGCAACACGCTGGAAGACATCGCGGGCCTCGTCGAATTCGCGCACCGCTACCGCGCGCGCATCTTCGTCACCATGAACACGATCCTGCACGACGCCGAACTGGAAACGGCCGAACAGCAGATCCGCCAGCTGTACGATGCCGGCGTCGACGCGCTGATCGTGCAGGACATGGCGATGTTCGAACTGGACCTGCCGCCGATCCAGCTGCACGCGAGCACGCAGTGCGACATCCGCTCCGTGGAAAAGGCGAAGTTCCTGTCGCAGGTCGGCTTTTCGCAGCTGGTGCTGGCGCGCGAGCTGACCATCGAACAGATCAAGGCCATCCGCGCCGAGGTCGACACGCCGCTCGAATACTTCATCCACGGCGCGCTGTGCGTCGCGTTCTCCGGCCAGTGCTACATCTCGCACGCGGACACGGGCCGCAGCGCCAACCGCGGCGACTGCTCGCAGGCGTGCCGCCTGCCGTACACGCTGTCGGACGGCCAGGGCCGCGTCGTCGCCTACGAAAAACACCTGCTGTCGATGAAGGACAATGACCAGAGCCGCAACCTGGAAGCGCTCGTCGACGCCGGGATCCGCTCCTTCAAGATCGAAGGCCGCTACAAGGACATGGGCTATGTGAAGAACATCACCGCTCACTACCGCCTGCTGCTGGACGAGATCCTGGAACGCCGTCCGGAACTGGCGCGCGCGTCGAGCGGCCGTACGCAAGTGATGTTCACGCCGGACGTCGACAAGAACTTCCACCGCGGCCACACGGATTATTTCGCCCAGGGCCGCCAGCAGACCATCGGTGCGTTCGATTCGCCGAAGTACGTGGGCGTGGAGCTGGGCACCGTCGCGCGCATCGGCGGCGACAATTTCGATCTCGTCACGAATTCGCCGATGGCCAATGGCGACGGCCTGAACTACATGCACAAGCGCGAGACGGTCGGCATCCAGGCGAACACCGTGCAAAAACTGTCGGAGGACGAAGACGGCCAGCGCTGGCGCGTGTTCCCGAACGAGGGCCTGGCCACCTTGCCGGGCCTGAAGGTCGGCACCGTCATCCACCGCAACCGCGACCACCAGTGGGAAGCGGCCCTCAACAAGAAATCGTCCGACCGCAAGGTGCGCGCGGACCTGCGGCTGGAAGACACGGCCGAAGGCCTGCGCCTGACCGTCACCGACGAGGACGGCATCACGACGACGACCGCGGCCAGCCTCGCGCTGCAGCCGGCCCAGCAGGCCGACCAGGCGCTGGCGGGCCTGCGCGCGAGCCTCGCCAAGCTGGGCAACACGATGTTCGAGGCGGGCACGATAGCCGTCAGCCTGTCGCAGCCGTGGTTCGTGCCGGCGAGCGCCATCAACGGCCTGCGCCGCGATGCCATCGCCGCCCAGGAAGCGGCGCGCCTCGCGGCGTGGCAGCGTCCCGAGCGCGCGCAGCCGGTCGAACCGCCGGCCGCGTATCCGGACACCCAGCTCAGCTACCTGGCCAATGTCTACAACGAGAAGGCGCGCGCGTTCTACCGCAAGCACGGCGTGCAGCTGATCGCGGCCGCGTACGAATCGCACGAGGAACCGGGCGAAGTGTCGCTGATGATCACCAAGCACTGCCTGCGCTTCTCGTTCAACCTGTGCCCCAAGCAGGCCAAGGGTGTGCAGGGCGTGCAGGGCCAGGTGCGGGCGGAGCCGATGACGCTCGTGTCCGGCGACGAAACCTACACGCTGAAATTCGATTGCAAGCCGTGCGAGATGCACGTGATGGGCGCGATGAAACCAGGCATCCTGAATTCGCCGCCGCCGTCCGCCATTCCGTACAGCCCGCTCGTCTTCCACCGCCAGCGTCCGCGCGCATGAGGCCCTTGATGATCCTGCGCACTTCTCTACTGCTGGCCCTGCTGGGCGCGACGGGCGTGGCCCTGGCCGACGATGCCGCCATCCTGGCATGCCGCAAGCTGGCCGACGGCGCCGCGCGCCTGGGCTGCTATGACGCGATTCCCGCCGCAGCGCGTCCGGCGGCCGCGGCCGCGCAAGCCTTCGGCCTCGAGCAAAAGACGCCCGAGGAACCGGCTCGCTCGATCGAGAGCACGATCGTCGGCACGGTCGCCGGCTGGGGCCCGGCCACGCTGTTCACCCTCGCCAACGGCCAGGTGTGGAAAGTGGTCGACGGCAGCTCGGCGGACCTTGCGCCGGTGAGCAATCCGCCGGTCAAGATCGTGCGCAATATGTTCGGCACTCTGTTCCTGGAGATCGAAGGCACCAACGCCTCGCCCAAGGTCCGGCGCGTCCGCTGACGCTTTTCTCCATTTTTTTTCTCCATTCGTCCAGCGCGCTCGTGCCTTCGCACGAGCCTGTCGCTTCCAGGCCGCGCCTGCCTGCGGTGTGCGCGCCTGTCCCGTTAAGATGGCCGTAACGGCGCCTTGACAAGCCGTACCAGGAGGCAGGGCCGCACGGTGTCCGTGCGCACGCAACTCGCGGCCGTCCCGCCGTGATCGGCCATGGCGCGGACCGGCCATGCTCCTGGAGGTGGACCATGCGCAAGCGCCTGCTCTGCATCGCTCCCGACGACGCGCACACCGCCGCGCTCATGACCGGTCCCATCCACGACTGGGACACCTGTTGCGTGGACAACCTGGCCGATGCGGACCGCGTGCTGCGCGCGGACGGCTATCCCGTCGGCCTGCTGCTGCGCACACGCGCGCTGCTGCGGTCCTTCGATCTCGACGGTTTCCTGCGGCGCCACCGCGACACGGCGTGGATCGGCGTGTTCCGCCCGCACGACGTCGACCACGCGGCCTGCCGCGACCTCATCGTCGAACACCTGGCCGACTACCACACGGAGCCCGTCGACCCGCGCCGGCTGGCCTGGACGCTCGGCCATGCCCACGGGTGGGCGCAGCTGCGGCGACCATCCGCGCCGCAGGACGACGCCGGCCTGCTGGTCGGCCGGGCCGATGCGATGGTCCGCCTGCGCGCGCAGGTGGCGCGCGTGGCCCGCGTCGACGCCCCGGTGCTGATCTGGGGCGAAAGCGGCAGCGGCAAGGAGCTGACGGCGCAGGCGATCCATGCGCAGTCGGCGCGTGACCGCGGGCCGTTCGTGCCGGTCAATTGCGGCGCCATGCCGCCGAACCTGATCCAGTCCGAACTGTTCGGCTACGAACGAGGGGCGTTCACCGGGGCGGCGCGCGCCAGGGCCGGGCTGATCGAATCGGCCCACGGCGGCACCCTGTTCCTCGACGAAATCGGCGACCTGCCGAAGGATCTGCAGGCGAACCTGCTGCGCTTCCTGCAGGAGAAGACGATCTGCCGGCTGGGCAGCACACGCGCGCTCCGCGTGGACGTGCGCGTGATCGCCGCGTCGCACGTGCAGCTGCAGCGTGCCGTCGCCGGGGGAGATTTCCGCGAAGACTTGTACTACCGGCTCGCGGTGCTGCCCGTCACCGTGCCGGCGCTGCGCGAACGGCGCGAGGACGTCGTCACGCTGGCCGAACATTTTTTCCGCCTGTATGCCGACGAGCGGTCGCCGCGGCTGACGGGATTTTCCAGCCGCGCCGTCGCGGCGCTGCTGGACCACGCGTGGCCGGGCAATGTCCGCGAGCTCATCAACCGGGTCCGGCGCGCCCTCGTGATGGCGGACGGCCGCCTCGTCATGCCGCAGGACCTGGGGCTGGAATCCGCGCGCGTGACGACGAGCGCGCTGGACGACGTCCGTGCCCGCACCGAGCGGCTCGCCCTGCGCGAATGCCTGCAGCGCAGCGGCCGCAACGTCAGCCGCGCCGCGCGTGAGCTGGGCGTGTCGCGCACGACGCTGTACCGGCTCCTGAGCAAGCACGGCATCCAGCCGTGACCCCCGGCGCCCGTGGCGCTGCCGGGCACTGTCCAGACAAGCTCGTGCGTTGGCTGGCGCTGCGCGACGCACCTGTACCGCCGCGTTGACACCCTGTCGGCAAGCGGCGCCAGCGGATCTCGCCGGCATTCCGACGAGCCCTTCGGAAGCGTCCGACGAGGTCAACAGAAATCAACGACTTGGCGCGAGCAGCCGCGAGGTGGCACCGATCCTGCGAATGGATGAGGGCCGGTGCGCACGCGCCGGCACGTCACAGACCCACATCAGAGAGGAAAACCGAATGAAGAAGACCTTGCTCGTCACCGCGCTGGCGCTTGCCTATTCGATCAGCGCCCACGCCGGTACCGCCACGAACACCAGCACGACGTACGACCACGCGACGACAAACGTCACGCAGAACGACTACAGCCTCCATAACGCGACATCGACGACCTCCAGCACATCGACAGCCAACGCCACCACGACACTGACCGGCAGCGTGGGCGGCAACACGATCGGCGGCATCGGCAACACGGCAGTGAACAACGGCGGCGCCAACGGTGCCGGCGCGGCCGGCGGCGCGGGCGGCGCGGGCACGGGCGGCGCGCTCACCGCCACGGGCGGCTTCGGCGGCACCGCGACGGGCGCCAGCGGCGCGGCCGGCGCGGCGGGCGGCACGGCGACCAACGGCAGTGCGGTCAACGGTCCCGCGACCGGCGGCACGGCCTTCGCCGGTCCCGGCGGCGCAGGTGGCGCGGCCGGCGCCGCCGCGAGCGGCGCGGGCGGTGCGGGGGCCGCCGGCGGCGCAGGCGGCGCGAGCGGCAGCTTGGCCGGTGGCGGCATCGGCGGGACGGGCGGCGCTGGCGCCGGCGGCAGTGGCGGCGCGAGCCTCCCGGTCGGATCGAATGGCGGCCCCAGCGGCAGCGCGTTCGGCGGTACGGGCGGCGCTGGCGCCAGCGGTGCGGCGGCCGGCGGCGCCGGCGGCAGCGGCGGCGGCGGCCTGTTCGGCAGCGGCGGCAGTGGCGCCGCCGGAGGCACAGCGGCGACGGGCGCCGGCTATGGCGGGGCCGGCGGTGCAGCGGCGGGCGGCCGCGGCGGCGACGGCGGTGCGACCACCAGTACCGCCGGCAATGGCGCTGCAGGCACGGGCGGCGCCGGCGGCGGGGCCGGCGGCGGCAGCGCGACGGCGGGTGCCGGCGGCCATGGCGGCGCCGGCGGCGCGGGCGGCGCGAGCGGCTATGCCACCACCACGGGCGGCGCCGGCGCATATGGCGGCGACGCGACGGGCGGCGCGGCAGCGAACGGCCCGGCCACCGTGGGCAATACCTACGGCGGCGCGGGCGGCCACGGTGGTGCCGGCGGCACGAACACCGGCGGCGCCGGCGGTGCGCTGGACTCGATCACGGCCGGCTACGGCGTCGGCGGCGCGGGCGGCGGCGCGAGCGGCGGCAACGGCGGCACGAACAGCGTGAGCGCCGGCACGTTCGACCTGTCGAACAAGATGACCGGCACCGGCCAGTCGGCCGCAGGCGTGCTCGTGATCAGCCAGAACTCCGGCCTTTCGTCGCTCGTCCAGCAGAGCGTGAACGTCCAGAGCAACCTGGCGCTGGGCCACTGACGCGCCGTGCGACTGCCGTGCCCGCGGGCACGGCAGTTTTCCATCATCGGAGTCGAGTATGCATCGAATGATTCAAACCTTGATCGTGGGCGTGTGCAGCATCGCCTTGCTTGCGCCGGCCGCCTGGGCCGGTACGGACACGGCCCCCGCCGCCCGCGCCGCAGCCCGCGCGCTGTTCCGGCCCGGGAACGCGATCGCCGCGCAGGCCAACCGGCAAGACGGGCTGCTGGCCCGCCAGCGCGGCGGCACGGACACCCGCAACGACGCGCGCATCGACGGCGCCGTCGCCGCGAACACGGCCGTCAACGTCGTTTCCGGCGCCAACAGCATCGATGCCGGGTCGTTCGCCAACATGGCCGGCATCCCCGTCGTCATCCAGAACAGCGGTGCGAACGTGCTGATCCAGAACGCCACCATCATCAACCTGCAATTCAAATGAGACGGCTGCTCGTTTCCCTGCTGGCCGCGGGTGCCGTCCACGCGGCCGAGCTGCCGGTCGCAGGCGGCGCTTTCCACGTGCCCGTACGCAGCATGCAGGCGCTGCGCTTCGCGTCGACCTTGCGCCAGCAGTACGACTTCAGCTGCGGCTCGGCCGCGCTCGCCACGCTGCTGACCCACCATTACGGCTTCCCGGTCAGCGAGAGCACCGTGTTCGCGGCGATGTGGGCCCAGGGCGACCAGGACAAGATCCGGCGCGAAGGCTTCTCGCTGCTCGACATGCAGCGCTATCTCGCGGCGAACGGCTTCCAGGCGGACGGCTTCCGGCTGCCGCTCGACAAGCTCGTCGAGGCCGGCCTGCCGGCCATCGTCCTCATCACGGAACAGGGCTACAACCACTTCGTCGTGATCAAGGGCTACGGCGCCGGCCGCGTGCTGCTGGGCGACCCATCCAGCGGGACACGGTCGCTGCCGCGCGCCCGCTTCGAAGCCATCTGGCCGACCCGGTTGCTGTTCGTGATCCACACGGCGCCCGGCGAACCGCACTTCAACCTCGCCGACGACTGGCGCGCGGCGCCGCGTGCGCCGTTGGCCGACGCGGTGGCCCGGACGAGCCAGGGCGGCGTCGACCTGCCCAAATTCGGACCCGGCGATTTCTGAAGGAGACCTCATGCGCCCATCGATCCTCCTTGCGCTGCTGCTCGCCGTCGCGTCCGCGCGCGCGGCGCCGCCCGGGAACCCGTTCTCGACGGCCGCGGCCGTTGGCCAGGCCGAGCTCGCCGGCGCCCGCGGCGGCTTCACCACCGCGTCCGGCATCGCCGTCTCGCTCGGCATCGAGCGCATCGTGACCGTCGACGGCCAGGTCGTCGCGCGCAGCGAACTGCGGCTCGGCGACCTCGGCCGGCTCATTGCCGGCCAGGCGGTGCCACGCGCAGACAGTCTGGCCACCGTCGTGCAGAACAGCCAGAACGACCGGGCGATCGGCACGGCCACCATCATCCACGCGAGCGTCGCCACGCAAGGCCTGCTGCAGACCATGCACTTCCAGTCGACGCTGGCGAATGCCATCAACGCGGCCGCCGCCGGCAGGTAGCGGCCCCAGTGCGGAGCCCATCACCATGCGAATGTTTCCCGCGCTACCAGGCGCGCTCGGCCTCGGCCTCATCATGACCTGCATGCCCGCCGCGGCCCAGCAGGCGCAACTCATCGACCAGCTACGGGCCATGCGACAACAACTCGACCAGCAGCGCGCCCGCATCGACGCGCTCGAACGGCAGCTCGGCGCGTCCCGGCTGGACGACGTCCGCGGCAAAGGCACGGCGGCCGATGCGGCGCCGCCGCCGGGTGCGGTCGGGCCCGCGCCACAGGGATCCGCGCGGGCGCCCGAGGTCGCCCCCATCTTCGAGAGCCCGGGCGTGCTGACGCCGCGTGGGCGCGTCGTGGTCGAGCCGTCGATCCAGTACGGCTATTCGTCCAGCAACCGCGTGGCGCTGGTCGGCTACACGGTGATCCCGGCGCTGCTGATCGGCCTGCTGGACGTGCGCGAAGTGAAGCGCAACACGACGACGGCGGCGGTCACTCTCCGCTACGGGCTCGGGAACCGCGTCGAACTGGAAGCGAAGATCCCGTATGTCTACCGCACCGACTCGACCGTCAGCCGCGAGATCTTCACGGGCACGGCGGCGGAGCGTGCGTTCGACGCGAGCGGCAAGGCCCTCGGCGACGTCGAGGCGGCGGCGCGCGTCCAGCTGAATGCGGGCGGACCCGACCGTGCCTACTTCATCGGCGGCCTGCGCTACAAAGCGCGCACCGGCCGCGATCCGTTCGCCGTCGTGACGGATTGCCAAACGCGCTGCGTCGGCGCGAACGTCACCGGCACGGGGCTCCCGCTGACGCTGCCCACCGGGTCAGGATTCCGCTCACTGCAGCCGAGCCTGACATGGCTGCTGCCGTCCGATCCGGCCGTGTTCTTCGGCAGCATCAGCTATACCCGCAATTTCCAGCGCCGCAACGTGTACCGCACGGTCCTCGCCGGCCAGCGCGAACCGCTGGGCGACATCAAGGCGGGCGACGTGCTCGGATTCAATCTTGGCATGGGCCTTGCCCTGAACGACAAGGCGTCGCTGAGCCTAGGCTACGACCACAGCGCCGTGGACCGCACGCGCCAGAACGGCCAGGTGATCCCCGGTTCCGTCCGCATCCAGCTGGGCACGCTGCTGCTCGGCGCGTCGTACCGCCTCGATGCGCACCGCACCGTGAACGTGTCCGTGGGCGCAGGTCTCACGCGCGACACGCCGGACGTGACCCTCACGGTCCGCATGCCGTTCGGTTTTTGACCCGTCCCTGCCGCCACCTCCCCCCAGCGATGGGGGGTTCCCCTTCCGCAATCGGGAAAAAGCCACACGGCGGCAGTTATTTCCTTGACCACGACGAGGATCGGTTACACGATTGTGACTAATTGTAACCACCGGTCGATATCTATCGTCCGCCACGAATATTTCACGAGCGGCATAATATTAAACAAAGATCAACTGATAATAAGAAATTGCTAACAGGCTACAGAACAGCAGTCTCGGTTACACCCAGTTACACTTGTCAAGAAATTATGCCGGCTCTCCCATTCGTCTGCCGCCGTTGCGAGGACCGGCCGATTACCCGATGGAGGATGGATGACCCGAAAGCGCCTGCTGTGCATTGCCCCGGATGACAAGGGTGCGCGCGCCCTGCTCAATGAGGCAATGCTCGACTGGGAGATCCGCAGTGTCAGCAACCTCGGCGAAGCCGGGCGCGAACTGCGTAACGACCGTTACCTGGTCGGCCTGCTCGTGCACGACCGCGAGCAGCACCGGCCGGCCGAAGTGGACACCTTTCTGCGCCGCTACAGCCATATGCAGTGGGTCGGCGTATTCAGCCCGCGCGATCTCGAATCCGCGCCCTGCCGCGACCTCGTCGTGGAGCACCTGTGCGATTACCACACGGCCCCCGTCGATCCGGTCCGGCTGGCCCACACGCTGGGCCATGCGCACGGCTGGGCGATGCTGCGCCGGCGGCCCAGCGCCAACGACGGGCACGACGATCCCGCATCGCCGCTGGTCGGCGGCTGCGACGCGATCGCACGGCTGCGCGCGCAGGTGTCGCGCGTCGCCAAGGTCGCGGCGCCCGTGCTGATCTGGGGAGAAAGCGGCAGCGGCAAGGAGTTGACGGCCCAGGCGATCCACGCGCAGTCGGACCGGGCCGCGGGACCGTTCGTCCCCATCAACTGCGGCGCCATCGCGCCGAGCCTGATCCACTCCGAGCTGTTCGGCTACGAGCGCGGGGCGTTCACGGGCGCGACGCGGGGCAAGGCCGGCCTGATCGAGTCGGCGGACGGCGGCACGCTGTTCCTCGACGAGATCGGCGACCTGCCGAAGGACCTGCAGGCCAACCTGCTGCGCTTCCTGCAGGAGAAGACGATCTGCCGCCTGGGCAGTACCCGCAACATCCGCGTCGACGTGCGGGTGATCGCCGCGTCGCACGTCCAGCTGCAGCAGGCCGTCGCGAGCGGCGCATTCCGCGAGGACTTGTACTACCGCCTCGCCGTGCTGCCGGTGACGGTACCGCCGTTGCGCGAACGGCGCGACGACCTGGTCACGCTGGCCGAGTACTTCTTCCACATGTACGCGAGCGAAAAATCGCCGCGCCTGAAGGGCTTTTCCAACCGGGCGATCGAGGCGATCCTCGACCACGACTGGCCAGGCAATGTGCGCGAACTGATCAACCGGGTGCGGCGCGCACTGGTCATGTCGGACGGCCGCCTGATCATGCCGGAAGACCTGGGGCTGACGCGCGGGATCATGGCGCCGACGCCCGCCGCGCTGGACGACACCCGCATGCGTTCCGAGCGGCGCGCCCTGCGCGAATGCCTGGACCGCAGCGGCCACAACGTGAGCCGCGCGGCGCGCGACCTGGGTGTATCGCGCACGACGATGTACCGTTTGCTGAGCAAGCACGGCATGCGCGAGTGACGCGTGTGCGGCATGTGGCACAAGTGGACAAGGTGTCCACTTTTTTTTGGGTGTTGCAGCGTGTATGTGGACAGAGTTGTGCCGGAAGTGAAACAGTTTTTCGATATTTTCGATAAATCGTACCGGATTTTCTCTGACAGTCGTGTAGGAAGATCCGTACAAAGTCAACAAAAACAACGGGTTAGCGAGCTCTGCAGTGAGGCTGGCACTGAAACTGCAAAGGGATGGAGGTCGGCGCTACAGCCGACCCATCACCAACCATCAAACCCAGAGGGGAACTCGAATGAACAAGACTTTGCTCGTGACTGCCATTTCGCTGGCATTCTCGCTGACCGCACAAGCCCAGGATGGCGTCAATGCGAACGGCGGCGGCGCCACCGTCACGCAGACGACGACCCGCACGTCGGACAGCAGCGACAACAGCACCCGTAACTCGAACAATACCTCGGACAGCAGCAACAACAGCACCAACACCTCGGACAGCAGCAACAACAGCACGAACACGAGCACGGCGACCGCGAACTCGGACCAGAACAACAACAAGAGCACCAACACGACGACGACGACCACGTCGACCGACAACAGCAACCGCAGCACCAACACGGCCGACAACAGCGACCGCAGCGACAACAGCAACCGCAGCAGGACGACCACGACGACCGACAACAGCAACCGCAGCACCAACACGGCCGACAACAGCAACCGCAGCGACAACAGCAACCGCAGCACGAACACCGACAACAGCAACCGCAGCGTCACCACCACGACGACCAACCGGTCGACGGACAACAGCGACAACAGCACCCGTAACTCGAACAACACGTCGGACAGCAGCAACAACAGCACCAACAACACCTCGACCAACCGCACGGTCTCGAACTCGACGACCACCACGACCAACCGCGACAACGACAACAGCACGGGCAAGAACAACAGCTCGGGCGACTCGACCGCGTCCGCGACCGGCTCCGTGGCCGTGAACAACGGCGGCACCGCGACGTCGAACTTCTCGAACAGCTTCAACACCTCGTCGTCCAACAACACGGCCAACCTGACGGGCCGCGTGTCGGGCAACACCATCTCGAACATCGGCAACGTCGCCACCAACACCGGTAACGCCAACGGCGCCGCCGGCACGGCGGGCAACGGCGCAGCCGGCACCGGCGGCGGCATCTCGGCGACCGCCGGCGCGGGCGGCAGCGCGGGCAGCGCGAACGGCGCAGCCGGTTCGGCCGGCGGCCTGGCCACCAACGGCGGCGCCAGCGCAGGCGGCGCCACCATCGGCGGCGCGACCGCGGGTGCGGGCGGCGCAGGCGGCATGGCGACTGGCGCGACCAGCGGCAATGGCGGCCGCGGCGCGGCGGGCGGTGCCGGCGGCAGCTCCGGCATGGTCTCCGCCACCGGCGGCGCAGGTGCGGCCAGCGGCGCAGCCACGGGCACCGGCGGTGCGGGTGCGGCAGGCGGCATGGCCGGCAACGCGATGGGCGGCAATGGCGGCGCGTCCGGCGACCTGTCGGGCGGTAACGGCGGCGCCAGCGGTGCCACGACGGCTGGCCTGGGCGGCGCCGGCGGCAGGACCGGTGCGGCCACGGGCGGTGCCGGCGGCGCCGGTGCGGCAGGCGGCGCGGGCGGCGCAGGTGCGGCGGGCGGCATGGGCGGCATGGGCGGTGCAGGCGGCGCGGCAGGTTCGGCAGGCAATGCCGGCTCGACCGCATCGAACGCAGCCACGGGCGGCATGACCCGCGCCGGCGGCAGCTGGGCAACGTCGGGCGCCGGCGGTTCCTCGTCGGCCGACGGCGGCACGGGCGGCGCCAGCGGCACCGCCACCTCGGGTTCGCCCGTCTCGACCGGCGGCGCCACCACCAGCGGTGCGTCGACCTCGACGGCAGGCACCACGACCGGCGGCGCGGGCGGTGCAGGCGCAGCGGGTGCGGCCGGCGGCGCCGGCGGTGCGGGTGCGGCAGGTGCGGCAGGCGGTGCTGGCGCCGCAGGTGCTGCCGGCTCGAACATGGCAGGTAACGGCGCCGCAGGCGGCGCAGCGACCGGCGCGGCAGGCGGCGCAGGCGCAGCCCTGACCTCGACGGCCGGCAACGCTGCCGGCAACACGGGCGGCGCCGGCGGCGCGGGCGGTGCCGGTGCGGCAGGTTCGGCGACCTCGGGCGCAGGCGGCGCAGGTGCTGCCGGCACGGCAACCTCGGGCGCGGGTGGTGCCGGCGCAGCAGGCGGTGCGGGTGCGGCCAGCGGCATGGCCTCGAACACGGCAGGCGCAGGTGCCGCCGGCGGTTCGGCCACAACCGGCAGCGCCACGACCGGTTCGGCAACCGTGGGTGATTCGACCGCCGGCAACGGCGGCGCAGGCGGCGCGGGCGGCTCGACCACCGGCGGCGCAGGCGGCGCACTGGCCAACATCACGGCCGGCGTGGGCACGGGCGGCCTGGGGGGTGCGGGCACCGGCGGCAACGGCGGTTCGAACACGGTCAATGCCGGGTCCTTCGACATGTCCAACAACATGAGCGGTGTCGGCCAGTCGGCTGCGGGCGTGATGGTGATCAGCCAGAACAACGGCTTCTCCTCGCTGGTCCAGCAGAGTGTCAACGTCCAGAGCAACCTGGCTGTCGGCAAGTAATGCCAAGGACCGCCGTGCCCGCGGGCACGGCGGTTTTTCGATGCAACCGGGGGTAGAGAATGCAGTCATCACTCAAGAGTAGCGTCAGCAACCGCGTGTGCAGCTTCGCTGTGCTCGCGGTCTGCGCATCCGCGGCCTGGGCAGGACCGGAACTCGCGGTTCCCGCCCGGGATAGCGCGCCGGCCGCCCAGCCGGCCACGGGTGCCGACAACGGTGCCGGCAAGTCAGCCCAGGCGCAAGACTCGCTCGGGTTCGGCCCCGCCGCCGACCTGGGCAAGCTGGAGCATTCGCGCGGTGGGACGGACACGTTCAACACCAGCAACAACGCGAATCTCGGCGGGGTCGTGAGCGGCAACAGCGCGGTGAACGTCATCACGGGGTCGAACACGATCGATGCCGGCGCGTTCGCCAATATGTCGGGCATACCGGTGGTCATCCAGAACAGCGGCGCTAACGTCCTGATCCAGAACGCCACCATCGTCAACCTGCAGTTCAAATGAAGTACGGCGCCCTGCCCCTGCTGCTGTGCGCACTGGCGGGCGCTGCCCGCGTGGATGCGGCCGACCTGCCGATCGCGGGCGGCGCCCGGTTCGACGTACCGGTCAAGAGCATGCGCGAACTGCGCTTCACCTCGACGACCCGCCAGCAATACGACTTCAGCTGCGGCTCGGCCGCCCTGGCCACGCTGCTGACCTATCACTACGGCTATCCGATCAGCGAAACGACCGCCTTCAAGGCGATGTGGGAGATCGGTGACCAGGCCAAGATCCGGCGCGAAGGCTTTTCGCTGCTGGACATGCAGCGCTATCTCGCAAAGATCGGCTACAAGGCGGACGGCTTCCAGGTGCCGTTGCAGAAACTGTTCGACAGCAAACTGCCCGCCATCGTGCTGATCTCCGAGAAGGGCTACAACCACTTCGTCGTGATCAAGGGCGCGGACGACGGGCGCATCCTGCTGGGCGATCCGTCCAGCGGCACGCGCTCCGTGACGCGCGAGCACTTCGAATCCATCTGGCCGACCCGGCTGCTGTTCGTGATCCACGACGCGCCCGGCAAGCCTTCGTTCAACGCCGACCTCGACTGGCGCGCCGCGCCGCGCGCACCGCTGGCCGAGGGAGTGACCCGGACCGCGATCGACATGACGACGCTGCCGAAATTCGGTCCCGGCGACTTTTGACAGGAGACCCCATGCGCATCCCCGTCCAGATCGGCCTCGTGCTGGCCAGCGCCGCGATCGCGACGCAGGGCTATGCCGGCGGCCCGGACAATCCGTTCACCAGCGACAACGCCGTGGCGGCCGACTCGCTGGACGACTACCGCGGCGGTTTCATCACCGACAACGGCCTGGCGGTGTCGCTCGGCATCGAGCGCATCGTCACGATCAACGGCAACGTGGCCGAACGCAGCCAGCTGGAACTCGGCGACCTCGGCAAGCTGACGAGCGGCCACAGTACGCTGACCGCCGACATGGCGAACCAGGTGCGGCTGATCCAGAACGGCGGCGGCACGTTCAACGTCCAGATGGGCGACACGACGCTGGGCGGCACCGTCATCCAGAACAGCCTGAACAACCAGTTGATCAACAACCAGACCATCATCAATGCAAGCGTGAACGCACGCGGACTGTTGCAGTCCATGAACTTCCAGTCCAGCCTCGCGAACGCGCTCAATACCGCCGCCACCGGCAGGTGACGGATTTTTACCTGGAGAACACCTATGCATAAAATTCCAGCGCTGTACGGCGTGATTGGTGTCAGCGTGGCCCTCGCGGCCATCCCGGCCGGTGCCCAGTCCGGTCCTGACCTCCTCGAGCAGCTCAAGATCATGCGACAACAGCTGGAAGAGCAGCGTGCGCGCGTCGACGAACTGGAACGCCAGTTGCGCGCGAGCGGCGTGGCGCCGCCCGCGAACACCGCGACGGCGGCGGCCCCGTCGCAGCTCGAGCGGATGCGCGGCACCGGCAACCTGCCGGCGCCCCAGCCCGACGCGCCCGTGCAGGTGCAGGCCGGCCCGCTCGACGCGCCGCCCAGGCTCGCCGTGCCGTTCGCGGATCCGGTCTATCCGGGCCGCCTGGCGCCGCTGCGCGGCACGGGCGGTGGCGGCCAGGCCCAGGCGGGCAACGATGCCGTCGGCCGCCCGCCCGCGCCCAAGACACCGGAAGTGGCGCCGATCTTCGAGACCCCGGGCGTGCTCACGCCGCGGGGTAAAGTCGTGTTCGAGCCGTCCGTGCAGTACGGCTATTCGTCCAGCAACCGCGTCGCCCTCGTCGGCTACACGGTGATCCCGGCCTTGCTGATCGGCCTGCTGGACGTGCGCGAAGTGAAGCGCAACACGACGACGGCCACCGCCACGTTCCGCTACGGCTTCGACAATCGCCTGGAATTCGAAGCGAAGATCCCGTACGTCTACCGCAGCGATTCGACCGTCAGCCGGGAACTGTTCACGGGCACGGCGGCCGAGCGCGCGTTCGAGACGAGCGGCAAGGGCATCGGCGACATCGAGCTGGGCTGGCGCTACCAGCTGAACGACGGCGGCGTCGACACGCCGTACTACATCGCCGGCCTGCGCTTCAAGTCGCGCACGGGCCGCGATCCGTTCGAGGTCGTGACGGATTGCCAGACGCGCTGCGTGGGCCAGAACGTCACCGGCACGGGCCTGCCGCTCGACCTGCCGACCGGCTCGGGCTTCTATTCGGTGCAGCCGAGCGTGACGTGGCTGCTGCCGTCCGATCCCGCCATCTTCTTCGGCGGCTTCAGCTACACGAAGAACTTCAAGCGCGGCAACGTCTACCGCACCGTGCTGAACGGCAGCAAGGAACTGCTGGGCACGGTGGAACCGGGCGACGTATTCGGCTTCAACTTCGGCATGGGTCTCGCGCTGAACGAGCGGGCGTCGTTCAGCATCGGCTACGACCACAATTCGGTCGGCCGGATGCACCAGAACGGCCTGGTCATTCCGGGTTCCGTGCGCGTGCAGCTCGGTACGCTGCTGCTCGGGTACTCGTACCGCCTGAAAAACAACCGCACCCTGAGCGTATCGGTGGGCGCGGGCCTCACGCGCGATACACCGGACGTCACGCTAATGGTCAGGATGCCCTTCACGTTCTGAGTATCCCCTTTGGCCGCAAGGCGCGGCCCAACCAAACGGGCCGCGCTTGCGGCCCTTTTTAAATTCGGGGTCAGAGTGAGATGCACCGGTTTGGTGGACAGGTTAAATCAGGTACACCTGTGCATTTTTTCGACTTCGGCCGGCGTACGGTAGCCGAGCGNTCCCCTTTGGCCGCAAGGCGCGGCCCAACCAAACGGGCCGCGCTTGCGGCCCTTTTTTAATTCGGGGTCAGAGTGAGATGCACCGGTTTGGTGGACAGGTTAAATCAGGTACACCTGTGCATTTTTTCGACTTCGGCCGGCGTACGGTAGCCGAGCGTCTGATGAAGGCGTTGCTGATTGTAGTACACGTCGATGTAGGCGGTGATGGCGGCTAGTGCCGACTGCTGATCTTCATAGACCGTGTGGTGCGTCACTTCGTTCTTCAGGTTCGAAAAGAAGCTCTCTGCCACGGCGTTGTCGTGGCAGTTTCCTCTGCGGCTCATGCTCGGGCATATTTGGTTGTCTTGCAAGTGATTGCGAAACATGGCCGAGGCAAACTGCGAGCCCTGATCCGTATGACAGATTAGCCCGCCGACAGGCTTTTGCTGTTCAATACCTGCTTGCAGTGCTGTCACGGCCAGCCTGGCTGTCTGGCTCGTTGCAGTGGCCCAGCCGATGACGCGACGTGTGCACAGGTCGATGAAGGCGGCAAGATGCAACGGCCCTTTTCTTGTCGCGATCTGCGTCATATCGCCGACCCAGACCCGGTTGGGCAGCTTTACGGCAAATTCGCGTTTGACCAAATCTTCTGCGGGTGGCTCGCTCTTTTGATACGTCCGCATTTTTTTAAACCGCGCCATGCGTCGCGTCTCGATACCAGCAATCCGGCGTATCCTGGCCACGCGGTTACGGCTGCAGTTCACTCCGTCAGCCTGCAGCAGGCGCCAAGTCTTGATGACACCTGGCGCGCGCCACTGTTTTGCATGCAATTCTTCGATGCGAATACGTAGCGCGACGTCTTCACGACTGCGTATGCTCGGCTCACGCCTGTGCGAGGCATAACAGCCGCTTCGGCTTACCTGCAGCAGCCGACACATCATCGCAATTGGAAACTCTTTGCAGTGCTGATGAACAAAGGCGTACTTCACGGCTTGCGTTTCGCAAAGTACGCGTCCGCCTTTTTTAAGATGGCATTCTCCATCTTTAACCGCTCATTTTCCCTCCGCAGTCGGGTCAACTCATCTTCGTCCTGCGCCAGCGGCCGCCCCGGGCCATTAAACGCCTTCTCCGCGCCAGCTTTCTCGAGCGCCTCAGCCCATTTGTAGAGCAAGTTGCGCCGCACGCCAAGTTCCAGCGCCAGAGCCGTCGCGTTATCAGTTTTCTTCAGACGTGCGACTGCTTCTTGCTTGAAAGCCTTCGTGAAGCTTTTGCGTCCGGTAGCGTCGGGTTTAGTCTTATCCATGGGAACGTATTGTCCTCTATCTGGGATGTCCACTAAACCCGGTACGTCTCAGAGCACATTTYSGATCAATTACTAGATCGGAAGAG
>NZ_LMEW01000031.1:123690-596344 GCF_001426525.1 Massilia sp. Root133 | reverse complement strand
CCCTGGCACGTCATTATTTGACCGATTGCGTACGACCTCAGTTGGATCACCACGCCTTCCAGCTCGCCCTACTTACACTGATCAATTTGGTGCAGGTTGTGAAAATTTGAGGGGAAGGGTCAGGGTCAGAGCCCTTTTTTTGGCAATGGCTTCCTGCCAAGTTTCGCGCCGGGCATTGGCGCTTCGGTCAGCGGACGGCATGGCAGCTGCCTGGAGATCGTTGCCGCCCCCCTCCTGCCCTCAGCCGGTCGAACAGCATTGGATCAATTGCGCAAAAATGTGCTCTGACCCCGAATTTAACGGCGGTGCAGCAAATGCATCGGCCCGAACAGTTTCTGCATCCCTTCGTGGCGGATGAACGACAGGTTGTACGGGTGCTCGGCGTGGATCTGCGGCAGGCCGGCCGTCTCCGGCACCTTGTTCAATTGCTCCGCGATCTTGCCCCACAGGACCAGCGTCGGCTTGTCGGCCCGTTCCGCCAGCGCGGCAAACACGGCGCGCTGGAACGGTACCCACGCACGCGCTTCCTGGACCGGGGGCACGTGCTTGCGGAACACGAGGGCAGCGTTCAATAACAGGAACCCGTGGCCAAGCAGGTTGTCCTGCAGCTCGGCCAGGGTCTGGATCGAGCCATCCGTTTGCGCCGCTTTCGCGACCGGGGCCAATGCCGCGCCGCCCGTGTCGTCCTCGCTCAGCCGGCCCTCGGCCACGAGCAGCATCTTCATGAAGTTGCGCAGCGACGTCGCGCGGTTGACGGGCTTCGACAGGCCTGTCTCCGACCACAATGGTCCGACGGCACCGTCCATGAAGCACACGCCGGTCGCGCTCTCCTCGCGCGGATACGGGCCCTCCCCCACGAGCACGTAGCGCACGTCGGGCAGCGGCAATGCGAACGCCGCGAACAGGCGGCCGCCGGTCGGCAGGTATTGATCGCTGGCGAGGTCCGGCAGGTAGTCCGGCGTCGCGCGCATCATCGCGTCGAGACCGGTGACCAGATGGGGGCGCCACGAGGCGTCGGCGCGCTGCAAGGCTTCGAGGATGGGCGCGGGAATAGGCATGGTGTCGTTGCGAGTCAAAGAGCCGCAGATTGTAGCCGAGCCGGCTTCGCACAAGCCCCGTATTCACGGACTGTTCCGCGAGTCAACGTAGCGTCCGATCTTCGCGAAAGCGTGCATCATGCATCGCCGTGTGAACATCAGGAGGAAGTTCAAATGCAGACCATTCAGGATGTGATGACCCGCGACGTGCAAAGCATTTCGCCGCAGGACACCGTGCAGCGCGCCGCGCAGATGATGGATGAATTGAATGTGGGCTCGATCCCCGTGCTGGACGGCCAGAAGCTCGTCGGCATGATCACCGACCGCGACATCACGGTCCGCTCGACGGCGGCCGGCCAGGCGCCGGGCCAGACACGCGTGGGCGACGTGATGAGCACCGACGTGCGCACCTGCGCGCCGAACCAGACGGTGGACGAGGTGCTGGGCCAGATGGGCGACGTGCAGATCCGCCGCGTACCCGTCGTCGACGAGCAATCGCAGGAAGTGATCGGCATCGTTTCCCTTGGCGACATGGCGGCCAAGCATTCGGCCGGCATCGATCACACGCTGGAAGAGATCTCGACGCCGGCCGAGCCGGATCGCTCGACTTTCGGCTCGCAGACGCGGCACTGAGCAGCGCCGCGTCGTCAATCTGCCGGTCGCTTTACTCGGCGTCCGGCTGGTTGGACGGATGCGCCGCCACGAAGGCGGGCAGTTCGACGCACGCGGCATTGATGCGCGCGATGTTCGGATAGACAGTAATGTCGATGCCGTGGCGCTGCGCATTGAACACCTGGGGCACGAGGAAGCAGTCGGCGATCGTCGGCAGGTAGCCGTGGCACAGCGGGCCCGCGCTCGGGTCGCGCGCCAGATGCTTCTCCAGCACCTCGAGGCCGCCCACGAGCCAGTGGCGGTACCACTGCGTCTTGATCTCTTCCGACAGGCCGAGGTCCTTGACGAGGTAGCGGAGCACGCGCAGATTGTTTACAGGATGGATGTCGCAGGCAATAATCTGCGCGAGCTCGCGCACGCGCGCGCGACCGGAAGCATCCTTCGGCAGCAGCGGGACTTGCGGGTATTCATCCTCGAGGTATTCGAGGATGGCCATCGACTGCGTGAGCGTGATGTAGTCGTCCTGGAAGGTGGGGACGAGACCGCTGGGATTCATCTTGACGTAGTTCTCTTGCAGCTGCTCACCGCCGCCACGCAAAAGGTGCACCGGGACCGCGTCGTACTTCAGCCCCTTCAGGTTGAGCGCGATACGCACCCGGTATGCGGCCGAACTGCGGAAATAGGTATAGAGCTTCATTCCTTCCTCCCGTGATAGTGTGCTACCTCCTGGGCGATGGCGCCGAACACGCTGGCGCCGTCGGCATCGAGCATCTCGATACGGACAGTATCGCCGAAGCGCAGGAAAGGCGTGCCGGGCGCGCCCTGTTCGATCGTCTCGTACATACGCAGCTCCGCCAGGCAGCAATAGCCCACGCCGCCGTTGGCGATGCTCGATCCATGCAGGCTGCCCTGCTTGTTCGACACCGTGCCCGAGCCGATGATGGAACCGGCTGCCAGCTCACGCGTCTTCGCGGCGTGCGCGACCAGTTGCGCGAAGCTGAACGTCATGTCGTCGCCCGCGTTGGGACGGCCGAACGGCTCGTCGTTCAACGTCACTAGCAGCGGAAGGTGCAGCTTGCTGTCGCGCCAGGCATCGCCGAGCTCGTCCGGTGTCACGGCCACCGGGGAGAACGCACTGGCCGGCTTGGACTGGAAGAAGCCGAAGCCTTTTTCCAGCTCTTTCGGTATCAGATTGCGCAGGGAGACGTCGTTGACCAGCATGACGAGGCGGATGGCCCGGGCCGCCTGCTCCACGTTGGCCCCCATCGGCACGTCGCCGGTCACGACCGCGACTTCCGCCTCAAGGTCGACGCCCCACTCCTCGGACAGCACGGCGATCGGATCGCACGGGCCGACGAAGGAATCCGAACCGCCCTGGTACATCAGCGGATCGGTATAGAACGACGGCGGCACCTGCACGCCGCGCGCCTTGCGCACGAGTTCCACATGGTTGATGTAGGCGGAGCCGTCGGCCCACTGGTAGGCACGCGGCAGCGGCGACGCGCATGCTTCCTCGATGAAGGATTCCGCCTCGGTGGCCTTGCCGGCATTCAGTTGCTCATAGACTTGGCGCAGCGTCGGCGCGACATGGTCCCAGTCGTCCAGCGCCTGCTGCAGGGTGCGGGCGATCCTGGGGACGGCTTGGCACGTGACCAGGTCCCGGCTGACGACGACGAGCGTACCGTCGCGGCCGCCCGACTTCAGGGTAGCGAGTTTCATGGCGTTTCCTTCAACGATTAAGTGTTTCCGCCATTAAAAATTAAAACGGACTATCATACAAACAATATTTTCCGTCCTATTTATCGGATTTTCTGATGAATCCTACCCTGCGCCAGATGCGCGCCCTTGTTGCCCTGGCGAAGACCGGTAACTTTACGCTTGCCGCACAGTACATGCACGTTACACAATCGGCCTTGTCCGGTTTGATCAAGGAGCTGGAACAGACGCTCGGCGTCCGCGTCGTCGACCGCAGCACGCGGCGTATCGCCTTGACCGAAACAGGGAACGAGCTGTACCCCCTATTCAGCCAGATGATCGACGATCTCGACCGTGCGCTTGCGAACATTGCGGACCAGGCGCAACTCAGGAAGGGCATCGTGCGCGTGGCCGTGCCCCAGTTGATGGCCTGCACCCTGCTCCCGCAGGTGATCGCCGCGTGGCGCACGCGCTACCCGGACATCCGCATCAGCCTGTCCGATTCGCCGGTCGAGGCCGTCACGACGCGCGTGCTGTCCGGCGAGACGGACTTCGGCATCGGCCCCGAACGCGACAACGCCCCGCAGCTGGAAGCACGCGAGCTGATGGAGATGCCGTTCGAAGCGGTGCTGCCGACCGATCATGCGCTGGCGAAGCGCCGCCGGCTCGGCTGGAGCGACCTGGCCACGCATCCGCTGATCACCCTGCGCGGCCAGTTCACGGAGCGGCTGCTGGCGGACATGGGCCGTGGCCGCAGCAGCGGCAGCGGCAACGGCAGCGGCAACGGCGGCGCCGCCGAATCGACAGCCGGCAGCACGGGCACGCTGCACGAGCCGACGCTGCGGCCGGCCCACGAAGTCACGTACATGACCACCGCGCTGGCCATGGTGGCATCCGGCCTCGGCGTCACCGTCTGCATGCCTTACGCCGCGCCGCTCGTGCGCCTGCACGGCCTGCGCATGCTGCCGCTCGACGCGCCCGTGCTGACGCGCCGCTTCTTCGTCTACACACGCGAACAGCGGTCGCTGTCGCCGGCCGCGGCCGCCTTCATCGCGTTCCTGTTCGACTGGGTCGGCGCGGCCCACAATCCCGCGGGCGCATTGCGGCCACGCGCCTGACGCCGCCGAACGGCCGCGCTAGAATGCAGCTTCCTCCACGCAACCTCCTTTCATCGATGTCCCATAACACCATCGCGATCAACCAGCGCATGGGCAGGTTCGACAACCACGCCAGCGTCTGGCTGTTCGGCTACGGCTCCCTCATCTTCAAGGCCGACTTCCCCTACATCGAACGGCGCCCCGCGAGCATCACGGGATGGACGCGGCGCTTCTGGCAAGGCTCGCACGACCACCGCGGCACCGAGACGGCGCCGGGCCGGGTCGTGACCCTGGTGCCGGACCCGGACGCGACGTGCCACGGCATGGCCTACCTCGTCACGCCCGAGGAATTCGCGCACCTCGACTACCGCGAGAAGAACGGCTACCTGCGCCTGGCGACCGACATCCGCTTCGAGGATGGGAGCGCCACCGAAGGCCTCGTCTACATCGCCACGCACGAAAACGCCGCGTACCTCGGTCCGGCGAGTGAGCGCGACATTGCGCTACAAATCGCCACCGCGCGCGGCCCGAGCGGACCGAACAGCGAATACCTGCTGGAACTGGCCAAGGCCCTGCGCGCACTCGGCAAGCCCGACCCGCATGTGTTTGAGATCGAACGGCACCTGGAAGAGTTCCAGCGCCGGGTTTGATATCGCGCGAATCCGGCGCTGCCGTGCGCGCGGCGGCTTTATGTTCTAATCCTGTCGAGCTTTCACGCACAGGAGACCACGATGCAACCACCGCCTCATCCGCCATCGGCCAGCGAACTCGACGAAGACACGCTGGCCTTCGTGCGCAAGGTCTTCCACTTCGCGCGCACCGGCGAGGCCGCCGAACTCGCGACGCTGCTGGGCCAGGGCCTGCCGCCCAACCTGCGCAACGAACGCGGCGACAGCCTCCTGATGCTGGCCTGCTACCACGGCCATGCGGACGCGGCCCGGGTACTGCTGGAGCATGGCGCCGATCCGGAACTCATGAACGACGCCGGCCAGACTCCGCTGGCCGGCGCCGCCTTCAAGGGGGACCTGGCGATCGCGACCCTGCTGCTGGACCACGGCGCGGCGGTCGACCACGCGGGCCCGAACGGCAAGACGGCGCTGATGTTCGCCGCCATGTTCAACCGCGGGGACATCGTCCGCCTGCTGCTGGCGCGCGGCGCCGACCCGTTCCGCCCGGACGCGGACGGCAATGCGATCCTCGACGCGGCGCGCAGGATGGGTGCGGGCGACACGGCCGAACTGCTGGCTGCCGCGACCGACGAGCGCTGAGCCGCTTCTCAATCGCCGTTGCGACTGTTCCCATCCAGCACGCGCAGGTAGCGCGGCGCCACGGGACCAGTCAGCCAGACGCCGTTGTCCGAGCGGTAGAACACGGCGCCATCCGCGCGCATGCGGGCCGTGTCGACGCGCAGGATGACGGGAAAGCCGTAGCGTGCACCGACGCGGCGAGCGGTGCCGACGTCGCCCGACAGATGCACGTGCTGGCGGTTGCCGGCGCGCAGGCCCGACGCGAGGATCGACTTCAGGAAGCGGCTCGCCGTGCCGTGGTACAGCACGTCCGGCGGTTGCGCCGGCTGCAGGGCCAGGTCGACCTGGATCGAGTGTCCCTGGCTGGCGCGGATGCGGGTACGGGTGGCATCGAACGCGAAACGCTGCTTGTCGTTGTTCGCGACGACGCGGTCGAGCAGTTCGCGCGCGACCGGCTTGCCATGTTCCGCCAGACGCTGCAGCAGCGCGTCGACATCGGCCCAGCCGTTGGTATCGAGCTGAAGGCCGATGCTGTCCGGGCGATGGCGCAGCACGTAGCTCAGTAGTTTGCTGGTGTCGACGATCGTATCGCGGGACATGATGTGAACAGGAGAAATGGAATCGGCGCCAGCATACGACAGGCGGGTCGCGACCGCCAACGCACTCGCCGAGACGCGGTGATGATTGCCGAGTCTTGACGCCTTGCGCTCGGGTAGACTTGCGCGCCATGCATCCATCACCCGTTCCGACTTCGCCTTCGCCGTCGCCTTCGCCGTCGCCCCGCGCGCCCGGCCTCGATCTGCTGCGCGCCAGCGCCATCGGCGTCGTCATGTTGTACCACCTGTCCAGCCACGGCATCGACGTCTCGGGCCCCGGGCGGCATGGCTGGATGGGTGTCGACCTGTTCTTCGTGCTCAGCGGCTACCTGATCGGGTGGCCCGTGCTGCGCGACCTGGCGGCCGGCCGCACGCCGGACTGGGCGGGCTTCGTCGCGGGCCGGGCGTGGCGCATCCTGCCGGCCTACCTTGCGGTGCTGGCGCTGTATCTCGCGCTGCCGGCATGGCGCGAGGCCGGGACGATGCCGCCCGCCTGGCAATTCCTCACCTTCACCATGAACGTCTTGCCCGTCCACCTCACGCAGCGGGCGTATTCACACGCCTGGTCGCTGTGCGTCGAGGAGCATTTCTACCTGCTGTTCCCGCTGGCTGCATGGCTGCTGGCGCGTCGCGGACGGATGCCGGGCGTGCTCGCGACAAGCGCCGGTGCCGCCCTGCTGTTCGGTGCCGGGATGCTGTTGCGCGACTGGGAATGGCGGCATGCGATCGCGCCGCATCTCGCGCCGGGCGGAGACGCAGCGCGCGCGGTCGCGGGCTACGTCGGCAGGATCTACAGCCCGACATGGACGCGGGTCGACGGGTTGCTGGCCGGTGTCCTGCTGGCTGCCTTGCGCGCGTTCCGTCCAGCCTGGTGGACGCGCGTGCTGTCGCACGGATGGGTGCTACTCGGCGCGGGCCTGGCGCTGCTTGTCGCGGCCACGCGGGTCGATGTGCTTGGCCGTGGCGGTGCCGTTTTTCTCTATCCGCTCGTGGCCCTCGGCTGCGCCTGCCTACTGCTCGGTGCACTGAGTCCGCGTACGCCGCTCGGATGCCGGGCGCTGCCGGGCATCCGAGTGCTCGCCCGACTCGCGTTCAGCCTGTACCTGACGCATCGCCAGGTGGTTGCGTGGCTCGACGGCGTGGCGGGCGATGTGGCGGCCAACGCACCGTTCACCGCGTTCGTGCTGTACAACGGGGCGTCGCTGGCCGTGGCGGCGCTGCTGTACGTGGCGGTCGAGCGTCCGGGACTGCGAATGCGTCGAGGCATGGCCCGCCGGCTGCCCGGCGCACTCGCGGGCTGAGCTTCAGCCGGCTGCGCCGCCCTGCTCGATCTCGGCGGCGGCGCGCGCCAGGACGGCGGCGATGCGCTGCTGCTCCTCGGCGGACGCGCCCGCCCGCGAGGCCAGTGCCCGCTTGAGTGCGTGGCGCGCGTCGTGCAACTCGGCGCTGAACGCACCGCGTCCGCCCGGCCCCTCTTCTCCTTCGGCGAGCGCGCTGCGCATCAATTCCATCTTGCGCGCGGCCTCCTGCAGCCGGGCGAGCAGCATGTCGACGTGTTCGCGGTTCGCGTCCAGATGGGCGCGGCCGTCGTCGGACAACGCATAACGCTTGCGCGTGCCTTCGAGCTCGATGGTTACCCAGCCCAGGTCTTCGATCGCGGCGAGCGCCGGATACATCATGCCGGGGCTCGGTACGTAGAAGCCGCCCGAGCGGGCTTCCAATGCCCGGATGAGCTCGTAGCCATGGCTCGGCTGTTCGGCGATAAGGGCCAGCAGCAGCAATTGCAGGTCGTCCGACGACAGCTTGCGTCCGCGCGGCAGCCCGCCGTCGTCGGAAAAGCCAAAGCCGCCCGGACCGCGGCCCCGGCCATGGTGGCCGCCGGGACCGCCGGGACCATGCCTGTGGTGCGGCGCGAACCCTGCGTGTCCGTGGTCGTGATGAAGGTGATGGTGATGATGATGATGGTGATGATGATGATGTGGATGGTGGTGTGGCATGATCGCCCCTTATATCGTAAGATACATCGTAAGATATACAACCAAGTTGATACTGTCAACCATTTATTGACGCGAGCGCGCTACACTGGGCCGCCTGATAATTTATGGAGAGATTGATGTCGATGGAATGGGACTGCCTGGTGTCGACGATGCGCCTGGGCCGCGAGGATGACCGGGGCGACGGCGGCAGCCGTACCGAATACATGCGCGACTGGGACCGGCTCGTGTATTCGAGCGCGTTCCGGCGCCTGCAGGACAAGACGCAGGTGTTCCCGCTGTCGGACAGCGATTACGTACGCACGCGCCTCACGCACAGCATCGAAGTGTCGTCGGTGGGCCGCTCGCTGGGCATGCTGTGCGGCGAATTCATCAAGGAGCGCGAACCCGCGTTGTCGATGGCGCCGCAGGACTTCGGCAGCATCGTGGCCGCCGCCTGCCTCGCCCACGACATCGGCAACCCGCCGTTCGGCCACTCGGGTGAAGCTGCGATCCAGTCATGGTTCGCCGAGCACGAGGAACGCTGGCTGGCCGACCTCACCGAGCGCGAACGCCAGGATTTCCTGCGCTTCGAAGGGAATGCCCAGGGCTTCCGCCTCGTCACGCGCCTGCAGAATGCCGTCGACCATGGCGGCTTCCAGCTCACCTATGCCGTGCTCGCGGCGTTCATGAAATACCCGCGCGCGTCCGACCTGCCGTCGGCCAGGGACAGGATCAGCGAAAAGAAATTCGGCTACTTCGCGGACGACGCGGCAACGGCCGAACGGGTCGCTACCCAGGTCGGACTCGTGCGCAAGGCCCCGGGCGCCTGGACGCGCCATCCGCTCGCCTTCGTGATGGAAGCGGCGGATGACATCTGCTACGGCATCGTCGACCTGGAAGACGGTCACCGTCTGGGCCGCGTGTCCTTCGACGAGGCGCGGCAACTGCTGTGGCCCCTCGCCTTCCCGGGCGGCGCGGCCGAGAGTCCGTCCTACCGCCAGCTCGCGGACGACACGGGCCGCGTGGAATACCTGCGTGCCCGCGCCATCGGCCATCTCATCGGCGCCGCGCTGGATGTGTTCCGCGAGCATTACGACGCGATCATGAACGGCCGCTTCGAGCAAGACCTCGCCGGCGCATCGCGCTTCGCGCCCGAGCTGAAGGCGATCGCGACGCTGTCGCGCGAGCGCATCTATGCGACGCCTTCCGTGCTGCAGATCGAAGCGGCCGGCTTCGAGATCCTCGGCGGGCTGCTGGGCAAGATCGTGCCGGCGCTCGTCAAGCCGGAAGCGGAGCGGTCGGCGGCCGACCGCAAGATCGCGCAAATCATCCCGCAGCAATTCAGCCGCGGTACGACGCCGTACGCGCGCCTGCTCGGCGCGACCGACTATATTTCCGGCATGACGGACGGCTTCGCGCTGAAGCTGTTCCGGCGCCTGCACGGTATCGAATTGCCGGGCACGATCGTCTAAACGACGCCGTCGAGCACCCGGCGCACCTGGCGTGCCCGCTCTTCCACGCTGCCGTGCACGACGGTGTACGGGATGCGGCGGGCGTCGAGATCCTTCAGCACGAGTCGCTGGACGCGCCCGCGCCACGCCTCGTTCTCGCGCACGTCCTGTTCCTCGTACGGGATATCGTCCGCGCAGACGAACGTGTGGGCATAGCGCGCGCGGCATTCGCCGGCGCAGCGCAGCAGCTCGGCCGGCGGCGGATCGCCGACCTGGCGGAACTCGATGCCCAGCAGCAGTGTCGTCAGCGCATTCGTGTCGACGAACAGCCAGCGCCGCGCCTGCGCCATCGCCACGTCCTCGGCGGCGCGGTGCCTGACGGCGATCTCGACGTAGTCGTCCGGCCCCAGCTTGCCCTGTTTTTCTTCCCAGACGAAGCGGCCGATCTCGGGCACCGCGACCGTGTCGTAGGCACGTGCCAGGTGCTCGGACAACGTCGACTTCCCCGTCGATTCCGCGCCCACGAACACGACGCGCTGCACCGTACTGCCCTGCTCCACCATATCCCGCCTGCCGATCCGCCGATATAAAGAACGCAATCGTAGCCGAGAGCCTGCATCCCTACAACTGACCGGTTATCATGCTGACATGACACAGCCCATCCACGCCGACGGTTTCCTCCTGCGTCCCCTCGTCCCGGACGACGCGCCGGCGATGGCGGCCGCGGTCCGCGAATCGATGGCGAGCCTCGGCCCGTGGATGCCCTGGGCCCAAGCCGCCTACGACGATGCCGATGCGCTGGCGTGGATCGCGTTCTGCGCTGCCGCGCATGCCGATGGCAGCGCGCACGAGTTCGGCATTTTCGGGCCGGACGGCCGGCACTACGTCGGCGCGGCAGGCCTCAACCAGTTCAATCGCCTGCACGGCTTCTGTAACCTCGGCTACTGGGTGCGTACCTCGGCCCAGGGACAGGGTGCGGCTCTGGCGGCCATCCGGGCGCTGTCGCGTCATGCGTTCGAGCACCTGGGCCAGGCGCGGGTCGAAATCGTCGTCGCGGACGGCAACCAGGCTAGCCTCGGCGTTGCCCGCAAGGCCGGGGCGGTGCATGAATGCCTCGCGCGCAACCGCCTCAACCTGCACGGGCGCCCCGTCGCGGCGCACGTGCTGTCGCTGACGCCGTCGGACACGACGGCGAACGTTTAAAACAGATCCATCTGCGCCGCCGCCGCGCTGGTCGGCTTGACGATCGTCTTCGGCACCACGAGCGGCCGCTTGAACTGCGAGCCGTCCAGCTTGTGGAAACGTCCCATATAGCCATCCAGGCCCAGGCGCTTGATGGCCTTCGTGAAGCGCTGGCGAATCAGGTCGGCCCAGATGCCCTCGCCCGTCATGCGTTTGCTGAAGTCGCTGTCGTAGTCCTTGCCGCCGCGCATGTCGCGGATGCGGTTCATCACGCGCTGGGCGCGGTCCGGGAAGTGGGCGTGCAGCCATTGCTGGAACAGCGGGTTCACTTCCCACGGCATGCGCAGCACCGTGTAGTGCGCGCCGACGGCGCCGGCGTCCTTCGCGGCCTCCAGGATGCGCTCGATTTCCGGTTCCGTGATGAACGGGATGATCGGCGCGACGCTCACGCTGACGGGGATCCCGGCTTCCGTCAGGGTGCGGATCGCGCGCAGGCGGCGGGCCGGCGCGGCCGCGCGCGGTTCGAGCGTGCGCGAGATTTCGCCGTCCAGGGTCGTCAGGGTAATCGCCGCGCAGGCAAGGCCCTTCTCGGCCATCGGCGCGATCAGGTCGATGTCGCGCTCGATCAGCGACGACTTCGTGATCAGGCCGTACGGGTGGTTGCATTCGCCCAGCACTTCCAGCACCTCGCGCGTGAGGCGGCGTTCGCGTTCGCACGGTTGATAGGCGTCCGTGTTCACGCCGATGGCGATGTTTTCCGGGACGTAGCCCGGCCGCGCCAGCTCGCGCCGCAGCAGGTCGGCCGCGTTCACCTTGGCGTACAAACGGCTTTCGAAATCGAGACCCGGCGACAGGCCCAGGTAGGCGTGTGTGGGCCGTGCGAAGCAGTAGATGCAGCCGTGCTCGCAGCCGCGGTACGGGTTCAGCGACACGCTGAACGGGATATCCGGCGACGTGTTGCGGCTGAGGATCGATTTGGCGATCTCGTCCGTGACGGTCGTCTTGAGGGGCGCCGGTGCCTCGTCCTTTACGCCAGGCACGGTCCAGCCGTCGTCGAACCGCTCGCGGCCGTTCACTTCGTACCGGCCTTGCATATTGGTGACGGCGCCACGACCTTTGATCGGACCGTGGATGGGCACGACCTCGGCGGACTTTTGCGGGAACGGCAACACCACCTGGCTGACCGCCCGACTTGCGTTTGCTTTGTTGACCCGATTCACACGGCGCTCCTTAAGTACTGTATGTTTATACAGTATAGTACGCCGATGTCAGGATGGGTTCAAGCACAAAAAAAGAGCAGCTTGTTGTTGCACAAAACCGTCAAACGCCTGCAGTAGAGGCCGGTATGCGTCGGCGTCGCTTTCCATTTGGCCAAGTGCCAGCGCTGCGGCTTCCAGCGTCGACAACTGGTGTGGCGCATGCGCCTTGCGAATCCGATAAGCCGACGCCGGCACGTCGTGCAGCGCCAGGCGTGGCAGACGCTGCAGTTCGGGATTTACGTGGAGCATCTTGAGGCTCTTGCGCCAGGTGGCGTCCAGCACGACGAGCCGCAGCCGCTCCGGCGGCGCCGGTTCAAGCACGGTCGCCGCGAAGCCGGGCGTTTCGGGATATAGCAGCACGGGCACGCGCCCATCCGCGTACAACAGCGCCTGCAGATCAGGGAACGTCTCGCCCACTTCGAGGCGGCTCCCGGGCAAGCACAGATGCAGCAGCCGCGCACTGTTCTTGGCGTTGCGCACCTCGAGCGGATGTTGCAGGATCAACAGGTCGACGCGGCTGGACAGCGGCCGCACCCAGTGGCAGATGCAGGCGCTCTGCGCGCGCAGGCAGGCGGCGCACGTCGCGCGCCTTGTGGAAGAGGATAAAGCGGTCATGGACGGCGATTGTAACGCCGCCGCCATGCCGTCACTGGCTACCCATGCGCTGACCCGTATGCGGCGCGTCGGCCGACGTGATGGGCGCATCCGGCCGCAACGTCCTGAGCGCCCGGCTCCACGCCACCACCTGGTCCAGCATGGCATCCACGGACTGCTCGTGATGCTCGGCCGGATTGAACTTCGTGCCATGCTCGAAGTCGGTGCGCAGCGACAGCATCACCTGCGCGCGCACGTCGGCCACCATCAGCTCGCCCATCACGAGGCGCAGGCTCTCGATGGCGCGCGAGCCGCCCGCGCTGCCGTAGCCGACGAAACCGGCGGCCTTGTTGTTCCATTCCTTGTACAGGAAATCGATGGCGTTCTTCAGCGCGCCGGATGTGCCGTGGTTGTACTCGGGCGTGACGAACACGTAGCCGTCGAAGCCGGCGATGGCGGCGGCCCAGGCCTGCGTATGCGGCTGCGAATACCGGCCCTGCGACGGCGGCACCGGCTCGTCCAGCAGCGGCAGGTTGAAATCCTGGATGTCGACCAGCTCGAACACGGCGTCGGCGCGCATGCCCGCGATGTCCAGCACCCAGCGCGCCACGTCCAGCGCCTTGCGGCCCGGCCGGGTGCTCCCGACGATGATCCCGATCTTGATCATGTTCCCTCCTCCATGGTGTCGTTATTGATGCCAGCCCCCGCCCAGCGCGCGGTACAGGTCGACGTGCGCCTGCAGCCAGGCGGCGCGCAGCTGCAGCGCGGCGTTCTCCGCGGCGAACGCGTTGCGCTGGGCGTCCAGCTCTTCCAGGTACGACGAATAGCCGTTGCGGTAGCGGTTGTGGGCAATGCGCAGAACTTCGCTCGTAGCCACGCGGCGCGCCTCGACCTCGTCCAGCTGCTCGCGCAGGCGCTGCACGGCCGCCAGGGCATTCTCCGTGTCGGCGAACGCATTACGCACCGCGGCTTCGTACGCGAACACGGCGCGGTCGCGCAGCGAGGCGCTGATCTCGGCCTGGGCGCGCAGCCGGCCCGCGTCGAACAGCGGCGCCAGCACGCTGCCGCCCACGCTCCACAGCCTCGTCGGGGATGACAGCAACGTCGGCAAATCGTTCGCGTACGCGCCCAGCGACGCCGTCAGGCGCAACGACGGCAGCATCTGGTCGCGCGCGGCCGCGAGGCTCGCGTCGGCCGCGGCGAGCGCGCGTTCGGCCGATGCGATGTCGGGCCGCCGGCGCAGCAGTTCGGACGGCAGCCCGGGCTGGATCGCGGGCGCATTCAGGCGAACCAGTGCGGTGCCCCGTCCGACCGGGCCGGGATTGGCGCCGGCGAGGATGTCGAGGGCATTTTCCTGCTGCGCGATCGCCCGCTCCAGCTGCGGCACGACGGCGGCCGTGGCGCGGTACTCGGCCTCGGCCTGCGACAATTCCAGGCGCGAGCTGTAGCCGACCTCGAACTGGCGCCGCGCCAGGTCCAGCGAGCGCTGGCGCGACGCCAGGGTGGCGCGCGCGAGTTCCAGCTGGGCGTCGAGGCCGCGCAGGTTCAGGTAGCCGGACGCCGTGTTCGCCGCGACCGACAGCGCCGTCGCCTCCGCTGCCGCCTGCTGCGCGGCGTAGTCCAACCGCGACGCTTCCGTCAGGCTGGCCGTGCGGCCGAACGGATCGAGCTCGTAGGCGGCCTGGAACGCGCCCTGCATCGACGTCGTATCGATCGGCGTGCCGAACGGCCCGATCACGCGCGCCCGCGTGGGCGTGAAGCCGACGGACAAGGTCGGCGCCTCGACCGCGCGCGCCACCTGGACACGCGCCCGGTATTCCTGCAGCCGCGCCTGCGCCGTGCGCACGTCGTTGTTGCGTTCCAGCGCCTGCGCGACGAGACGGTCCAGCGCGGGATCGGCGAACGCGCGCCACCAGTCCCGCTCGACGGACGCACCCGGCCCGGCCTGGCCCCGCCACGCGGGCGGCACGCTCAAGGTCGTCTGCGGCGGCGGCTGCACGGGGATGCGGCAGCCGGCCAGCAGCGCGGCGCAGGCGCCCAGCATCAGGCGGCGCTTCATCGGGCCTGTCCTTTCGCTTTCGTGTCGATGCTCGCCACCACCGACATCCCGGGCCGTAGCCGCGCCGCCAGTGCCTGGTTCGGGTCGATGCTGATGCGGACCGGAATCCGCTGGGCGATCTTGACGAAGTTACCCGTCGCATTGTCCGGCACGATCACGGAAAACTCGGACCCGGTCGCCGGCGAAATCTGCTCGACGTGGCCGCGCAGCCTGGCGTGGTTGAGCGCGTCGACGGTGAACGTAACGGGCTGGCCCAGCCGGACATCGGCCATCTGCGTCTCCTTCATGTTGGCGACGACCCACATCGTCTGCGGCACGAGCGCCGTCAGCTGCGCGCCCGCGTTGACGAACGCGCCGAGGCGTACGCTCACCTGCCCCAACTGGCCGTCGCGCGGCGCCGTGATGCGGGTATTGGACAAATCGATCTCGGCCAGCCGCACGGCCGCCTCCGCATTCGCGACGGCCGCCTCCAGCGACGCACGGTTGACGTCGACGGTGCGCAGGTTCTGGCGCGAGATCTCGAGGGCCGCCCGCGCCTGCTCGGCCGCGGCGACGGTCTGCGCGCGGGTAGCGCGGGCGGCGTCGCGTTCGCGCGCGGACAGCGAACCGTCGGCCGCCAGTTCTTCCACACGTCTCAGGTCGGCATTCGCGCGCTGCGCCTGGGCGGCCGCGTTGGCGACCGCGGCCTGGTTCTGCTGGATGGTGGCGCTGGCCGTGCCGCGGCTTTGCGCGAAGTTCGCGAGTGCCGCGCGTGTCGTCGCCAGCTGGGCCTTGGCCTGGTCCAGTCTCTGCTGGTAGATGCGGTCGTCGATGCGCATCAGCAGCTGGCCCTGGTGGACCACCTGGTAATCCTGCACGTCCACTTCGACGATGTAACCGGACAGTTGCGGACTGATGATCGTCACCTGGCCCCGCACGAGCGCGTTCTCCGTCGTCTGCAGCGCGCTGTGGAACGGCGGCAGGTTCCAGGCATACAGCACGATCAGGACGCCGATCAGGGCGATGAACGCGAACAGCAGGCCGCTCACGATGACGCGGCGGTTCGATGTTTGTTGGGTTGTGGTCGTTTCCGGCATGGTCGGGCTCGGTTCAGGTTGGGACGGCCGGCGTCGGCTGGGGCGGACGCGGCGCCGTGCGGCGGTCGCCGGACGGGACGGCGATCGGCGAATCGGTTGGGTCGGGCGGTGCCGGCACCGGCACCGGCGCCGGCGGTGGCGGCGCTACGTACTTCAGCCACAGCGAGCGGCCGAAGATCCACGCGGCCAGCAGGGTGGCGATGATGGAAATCAACAGGAACACGTCGTTGTAGGCGAGGATGTTCGCTTCCCGCGCGGCCGTCTGCGTCAGCACGGAGATGCCCTGGCGCGTGCGCGCGGCGGGATCCGCCAGCTGGCGCGCGTACGCCGCCCCGTACTGCTGGATGCGCGCGGCGACGAGCGGATCGAGCGAACTCAGTTGCTCGGCCAGCACGGACGAGTGGTATTTTTCGCGCATCACCTGGAACGTGCCCAGCAGCGACGAGCCGATCAGTCCGCCCAGGTTCTGCGTCAGGCCGAACAGCACGGAAAAGCTGATCAGGTTCGCGGGGTTGGCGATCACGGACCCGAGCAGCGTAAGCAGCAACGGCCCGAGGAACATCACGCCGCCGAACGCCAGCAGGCCCTGGCTCACGTACATCTGGGCGGGCCGCGTGGCGTTGGTCGCGTTCGAATCGATCCATGCGCCCAGCGCCATGATCAACAGCGCCACCACCTGCGGCGCCATCAGGTGCGGCGGCCGGGTGACCAGCACGGAGACGACGATGCCGAGGATCGTCGCGAGCAGGATGACGATGAACAGCGTCTGCATCTCGTCGTTGTTCAGGCCCACGAGGCGCAGGAAGCCGACCGCGCCCACGCTCTGCTCGGACAGCACGACGCGCACGAGCATCAGCGCGATGGACAGGCGCAGGATCATCCCGTTGGTCAGCCAGCGGATGTTCAGCAGCGGATTGTCGCGGTTGTGCTCGACGCAGATCGCGGCCAGCAGCAGCACGATGGACACGGCCAGCGCGATCCCCACCCACGCGTTCTCCGTCCACCACAGCACGCGGCCGAACGTGAGCGCCGCGCACAGCAGCGCCATGCCGGGCGCGAACAGCGAGAACGTGAGGAAATCCGCCGGCCGGAACGCCCTGAAGCGGTCGCCCGGCGGCAGTTTCAGCCACAGCACGGCGGCCAGCGTGACCAGCGTGAGCCCGAGCTCGAACAGATACAGGCCGCGCCATTCCGCGATCTGCAGCAGGCTCCTGGAAAAGATGTAGGCGATCGGCTGGGCCAGCTGCGCGATGCCGGTCGAGATCACGATGCCCCGCGGCCGCCATTCCTTTTTAAAAGCCTGCAGGCTGTAGTACAGGCCCAGCGTCGACAGGGCCGCGCCCGCCATGCCGTGGGCCGCGCGCACGGCGATCGCGGAGCCCAGGTCGTTGACGAACAGGTGCGCGAACGTGATCAGGGCATACAGCACGAGGAAGAATTCGGTGAACGCGCGCAGGCCGAATTGCTGGCGGAATTTCACCAGCAACAGATTCATCGACACATTGGTCATCACGTAGGCCGTCGGCAGCCAGTTGACTTCGGCCGCGAACACGCCCAGCGTGCCCTGCAGGTTCACGAGGTTGACGGTGACGAGTGCGTTACCGAGGCCGCCCGTGATGGTCACGAGCGTGCCGATCAGGAAGTAGGCGATGCGGCGCGGCATCGAGTGCTTCGGAAACGATGGTCCGCCCGGCAGCGTGGGGCGCTCGTCGGGATGCCACTGGCGCGGCGCGTAATCGGCGTCGCTCATGGGTTCTCCAGCAGCCGCTGCAGGTCTTCCAGCACGGCCGCCGCCGCGGCCATGGCGCTGGCGTCCAGCCGCGCGACGGTCAGGCGCCGCAGCGCGGCCGCTTCCGCGTGGACGTGGTCCGCCACCGCCTCGCCCTGCGGCGTGAGCGCGATGCGCTTGACGCGGCGGTCGCCCGGCGCCGAACCGCGCCGCACGAGGCCGCCCGCGACGAGGCGGTCGAGGGTCGTCACGAGCGTGGCGCCGTCCACGCCGAGCCGGCGCGCCAGTTCCCGCTGCGACGGCGGTTCGGGGCTGTCGGCCACGGCCGTCAGTGCGTTCCAGCCGGCCATCGTCAGGCCGTTCGCCTTCAGGTGGCGTTCGAGCGCGAGGCGCCAGGCGCGCGCGCTGCCTTGTAACGCTTGCAGAAAACGGTCGTCGGGGTCGTCGGTATTCATGTCAGTTAAACATGGGCATCCCAATCGTTGGCCATCCAGATTATCTGCCTGTTATGGCAAATGTGGCCACACGTGAAGATTTAGTTCGAGATTTGGTTAATTGGACATTGCTCTGAGAAATCACCGTGCTTAGAATCAATTCATTCCGCGAGGCAATCAGTTCTCGGGGAAAAGTGCAAACCCGGTGTCGTCGCAGAGTCTTCCATGCTTAAAGTCCGCCCTTCCGTTCGCAAACTGACGTCCGCCTTCATTGCCGCCCTGGCCCTGCTGCCGGGTCTCGCCATCGAACAAGAGCTTCAGCTCGACTATCGGATCAACGAGCACATCGTCCTGATCCCGGCCGGCCAGGACCATCAGGCCCGCCTGGAGACGACCGTGTTCCAGCCGAACGGCCCGGGGCCCTTCCCGCTCATCATCATCAACCACGGCAAGGATCCGGGTCACCCGAACCTGCAGCCGCGCGACCGCTTCTACCACATGGCCCACGCGTTCGTGGCACGCGGCTATGCCGTGATGGTGCCGATGCGCCAGGGCTTCGCCAACTCGACGGGCTATTACCACGACCATGGCTGCGACATGACGGCCAACGGCTATACCCAGGCCGAGGACATCAAGGACACCCTCGAATACGCGCGTGCGCAGAAATGGATCGACACGGACCATATCGTCGTCGCCGGCCAGTCGTACGGCGGCCTCGCGACGATGGCGCTCGGCACCGAGGACCTGCCGGGCGTGCGCGGCCTGATCAACTTCGCGGGCGGCCTGCGCGACGACAGCAACGGCTGCGGCTGGCGCTCGGCCCTCGTGTCGGCCTTCGCCGAGTACGGGTCGCAGAACAAGCTGCCGAGCCTGTGGATGTACGGCCAGAATGATTCGCTGTTCTCGCCGGAACTCGTGGCGCGCATGCACGACGCTTTCGAACAGGCCGGCGGCCGCGCCCAGCTCGTCGAGTACGCCCCGTTCAAGCGAGATTCGCATGGAATGCTGGCCAGCCGCGACGGCCAAAAGGTATGGCTGGCCGACACGATGAACTTCCTGCAGCAGATCGGCATGCCGACCAAGGTCGTCTACAAGGTGCCGGAACCGCCGCAGCCGCAGGCGACGAACTTCGCCGGTATCGAGGACATCGAGGCCGTGCCGTTCCTGTCCGAGAACGGCAAGCGCGCCTACCGCGAATATCTGACCAAGATGACGCCGCGCGCGTTCGCCGTGTCGCCCAGCGGCGCCTGGTGCTGGGCCGAGGAAGGCGAGGATCCGGAAGCCCGCGCCCTGGCCACCTGCTCGGCCAAGAGCGACAAGCCATGCCGCCTGTATTCGGTGGACGAGCACGTCGTCTGGAATCCGGACCTGGCCGAGAAGGCGGCCGTCACGGCATCCAATACGCCGGCCCCGTCCACGCCGGGCGATGGCGCGGTGGGCAATGCGGCGGGCATGACGGCGGCGAACTGACCTCGCGTTGCACAATGTGCGGCGGTATAGTGCGCACAAGCCACACCGACGCCATTTTGTTGCATTGCAGCAGCCGTTTCGTCGTCCCGGTCGAGGCAGCGCAAACTCCGTGCCGCATATCAAACCGACAATGGGCTCGCCACGTCCAATGGAGAGTCACATGTTGCGACTGACGAAGTCCTGCGCCTGCGCGCTGCTGGCGCTTGCCGCCTTGCTGGGCACCTCCGCGCGCGCCACCAACAACGATCCCGTCGTGCTCGTGCACGGCGTCCTCGGCTTCGGGCCGGAATCGCATCCGCTCGGCAGCTTCCTGTACTGGGGCGGCTACGGCAACATCGCCGCGCACCTGACCGTCTACCACGGCCCGCATACCGTCTTCACCGCGCAGGTGGGCGCGATCGCGTCGAACTGGGACCGCGCCGCCGAGCTGTACGCCCAGGTCAAGGGCGGCTGCGTCGACTACGGCGCCCACCACGTGGCGCGCTATGGCTATCCCGGCCAGGCACAGAAGCCGGCCGGCAAATGCTGGGCCGCGGATCCGGCCAACAATCCGGACAACTACCCGCTCGCGTTCTACCCGCAATGGGATGCCGCGCACCCGGTCCACATGATCGGCCACAGCCAGGGCGGCACGACGATCCGCGCCCTGATCCAGTTGCTGGAACACGGCTCGCCCGACGGCGACGAGGGCGGCGGCGATCTGTACAAAGGCGGCAAGGTGGGCTGGATCAGGAGCGTCGTGACGATCTCCGCGCCGCACGACGGCACCACCCTGCGCGATGCCGTGCTGGACGTGCTGCCGAACCTGCGCAGCCCCTTGCGCGACATCCTCGACAACGAACTGGCCCACTGGGAACTGGCGCCGGACGGCGCGCGCGAATTCAACCGCTGGGCGCTGACGTCACCATCGGCCTATTATTTTTCGGTGGGGACGCTGGCGACGGAAGCCGGCGCCTGGTGCTGCAACGGCACGGACCGCGTGCTCGCGCCCGTGCAGAACGTCCAGTTCCAGTATCCGCGCGCGGACATGATCCCGTACTTCAAGCTGTTCGCCGGCGAATGGATCGTCGGCTCGCTGGCCCAGCCGGGCATGGGCTCGTACACACAGAACGCGCCGGGCCGCGTGCGCATCGACAGCGCATGGTTTCCGAACGATGGCGTGGTCAACACGGTGAGCATGCGCGCGCCGAGCGGCCATCCGGTGCGCGACTACGACGGCAAGGCCGTCAAGGGGACGTGGAATTTCCTCGGCAATTACCGCGGCTACGACCATTTCGATATCTTGAACTGGCCGAACAACGGGCCGTCGGCCGACCCGATCTACGAGCGGATCAGCGACATCATCTTCGGGTTGTAATCACATCGCAGACCGCAAGGTCCGCGCCAGGTCCGACAGCCGATACGGCTTGTTGACGAACGCGAACTCGTTGAGATCGACGCCATGCCGCTGCTTGAGGGCCGGCAGCGGATAGCCGGACGCGAGCATGATCTTGGTAGTCGGAAAATGCTCGCGCGTATAGGTGGCCAGCTCGATGCCGTTCATGCCATTGGGCATCACGACGTCGGTGAACAGGATGTCGATGTCGCGCTGTTCCATCAAGTCGATCGCTTCCTGCCCGCTGGCGGCCGTGACGACCTCGTAGCCCATGCTCGTGAACAGCGACGCGGCCACGTCCATCAGGTCCGGCTCGTCCTCGACGATGAGGACGCGCTCCGTGTGCTCGGCCTGTGCCTCCTCGGCGGGATTGACGACGGCCGGCAGGTAGATCGCGATCGTCGTGCCTTCGCCCGGCTTGCTGTCGATGGCAACCTCGCCGCCCGACTGCTTGATGAAGCCGTAGACCTGCGACAGGCCCAGGCCCGTGCCCTTGCCCACTTCCTTCGTCGTGAAGAAGGGTTCGAAGGCGCGCGCCACGACGTCCGGCGGCATGCCGGTGCCCGTGTCGCTGACGGTCACACGCACGTAGTCGCCCGGCGCGAGGCCGGCCGGATGCTGGCCGTCCGCCACGATATTGCCCGTCGCGATGACGAGGCGGCCGCCCTCCGGCATCGCGTCGCGCGCGTTGACGACGAGATTCAGCAGCGCCGACTCGAAGCGGGCGCTGTCGATCAGCGCATTGTGGGCCTTGCGATCGAGGTCGATCACGAAATCGATGGACGGATTGCCGGCGCGGCGCAGCACGGTCTCGAAGCCGCGGATGACGGCATTGAGGTTGCGCGTTTCCGCCTGCAGCGGCTGCTGGCGCGCGAACGCGAGCAGTTGCTGCGTCAGGCGCGCGCCGCGGTCGATCGCGCGCCGCATCGATTCCAGCGTGCGCGCATCGCCCTCGCCCCGTTGCAGGTTCAGCACCTCGAGGCCGCTGGACAGCACCGACAACAGGTTGTTGAAATCGTGCGCGACGCCGCCCGTGAGCTGGCCGATGGATTCCATCTTCTGCGCCTGGTACAACGCGATGCTGGCCTTTTCCAGCGCCTCGTCGGCCTTCTTCTTTTCCGTCAGGTCGCGCGTGATCTTGGCGAAGCCGAGCAGTTCGCCGTCGTCGCCGCGGATGGCGTCGAGCACGGCATGGGCCCAGAACCGCGAGCCGTCCTTGCGCACGCGCCAGCCCTCGGACTCGTAGCGGCCCGCCGCCGCGGCCGTGTCCAGCGCGCGCTTCGGGATGCCCGCGGCCTGGTCTTCCGGCGTATAGAAGCGCGAGAAATGGCTGCCGACGATCTCTTCCTGGCTATAGCCCTTGATGCGCTCGGCGCCCGGGTTCCAGTTGGTGACGGTGCCTTCCGGCGACAGCATGAACAGCGCATAGTCGGTGACGCCGTTCACGAGCAGGCGGAAGCGCTGCTCGCTTTCGCGCAGCGCATCCTCGGCGCGCTTGCGCTCGGTGACGTCGCGCGTCACCTTCGCGAAGCCGAGCAGGACGCCCTCCTCGTTGTAGATCGGATCGATCACCACGTGCGCCCAGAACCGCGAGCCGTCCTTGCGCACGCGCCAGCCCTCGGCCTCGTACTTGCCCTCCGCGAGCGCGATCGACAGCGCCCGTGCCGGCTTCCCCGCTTCGCGGTCCTCCGGTGTGTAGAAGCGCGAGAAGTGCTCGCCCAGGATCTCCTGCGCAACATAGCCCTTGAACCGGTTCGCGCCGGCATTCCAGCTGCTGACGTAACCGTTCGGATCGAGCATGTAGATGGCATAGTCGCTGATCCCGGAGATCAGGTACTGGTAGCGCCGCTCGTCGGGCCAGGATTGCGTAGGTGACAGGTCGTTCATTTACTGCGGCTGAATGCGCTCGAATAGGGTCAAAACCGGGTCATCATACACCGGAGAAAAAAGCCTTGCGCGCGTTGCGATTAACGAATTTCACATTGTCAATTTCAGGATTTTACTGGACCAAAAACCTGCATGGACGATGCATCTTCACCAAAAATCACCGGAATTGATGAGTGTTATTACACCGCAAAATTTTCGCGGAACCATGCCGCCGTCGGACCGTCGGCCGGGAAAAACGATTCCAGCCGCAACTCGTGCACGGTGACGTCGTGCGGCGTGCCGAGCGTCGTGATCGTTGTAAACAGGTTCAGTTCCACACCCTGGTGAGCGATCGTCAGCGGCAGGAACGGCAGCGCGCGCCGGTCGAGGTTCGGCACGTGGCCGTCGGACAGTGCCGCCATCCCGGGCAACGCGGACAGTTCGGCCAGCAGCGCCGTCGCCTCGCTGCCCGGCCCGTCCGCCATCGCTTCGCGCTGGATCCACGACAGGCTGTCCGCGCACACGGCCTCCCAGTTGACGAGGCGCGGCCGCAGCCCGTTCGGGTCGAGCATCAGGCGCAGCACGTTGATGGAGCCGTCGCGCGGGATGGCCGCATCGGAAGGCAGGCCCAGCAGCCACTTCATGAAGCCGGCGGCGGGCTCGTTGAACATCACGAGGTTCCACAGCCGGTCCACGACGAGGGCGGGAAACGGCGCCTGCTGGCGCAGCATGAAGTCGAGCGCCTGCATCACGGACGACAGTTCCGGGTCGGACAGGTTGCGCTCCTGGTAGGCGGGCGCGAAGCCGGCGGCGAGCAGCATCGCGTTTCTCTGGCGCAACGGCACGTCGAGCACGATGCCGAGTTTCAGGACCAGGTCGCGGCTCGGCTGCGCCCGTCCGCTCTCCAGGAAGCTCAGGTGCCGCTGCGAGACGCCGCCATCCACTGCCAGACGCAACTGGCTGTAGCCGCGCCGCGTGCGCCAGTAGCGCAGCGCCGAGCCGAAGTCGCTGAAGTAGCCGTCGCCGCGCGCGTCCGCGTGTCCATCCTGCATTGCGATCCCCTGTTGATGTAAAAGCGTCAATTTAGACCTCCGCACGGATGAACTCAAGCAACTCGCCATTGACCTGCTCCACGTGCGTGAGGAACATGCCGTGCGCCGCGTCTTCGTAGACGACGAGGCGGCAGTCCGGCACGAGGGCGGCGGTGCGGCGCGCGGTCAGCTCCAGCGGCGCGGAGACGTCGAGTGCACCGGCAATCAGGAGCACGGGCACGTCGACGGCTTCCAGCTCCGCCTCCATGCTTGACGCCTCCACGCAGAGGTGGCAATCGTGCAGCGCCTGGAGCGAGCATTGCAGGGCCATCTGCGCAAGCCAGTCGCGCATGCGCGGGCCGGCGCCGGGCACGAACGGCTCGACGTTCTCCTCGATCCAGCGCGGGAAGTCGTGCAGCAGCTGCGTGCTGCGGAACTGTTGCAGCAGCGCGGGATCGACCCCGTGCGGATTCGATGCGGACAGTGTGATGCCCGGCGTCATCGGCCCGAGCAGCGCGACCCGCGTCACCCGCGCGCTGCCGTGGCGCGTGAGGTAGCGGACGATCTCGTTGCAGCCCATCGAATGCCCGACCAGCACGACGTCGCGCAGGTCGAGGGCTTCGATGACGGCCGCGATGTCGTCGGCGAGCGTGTCGAGGTCGTAGCCGCCGCCCGGGTCGGACGAGCGGCCGTGGCCGCGCCGGTCGAAGGCGATGCAGCGCAGGCCCTGCCGGCACAACGCCATCATCTGGTAGCCCCAGGAATCCGAGCACATCGACCAGCCGGCCGCGAACAGCACGGGGCGGCCGCGGCCCCAGTCGCGGTAGTACAGGTTGACGTCGCCGGCGATGATGGTGTTCGGGGCGGCGGTGTAGGCGCGGGTGTGTCGCTGCAGGGTCATGATGGTCTCCTTCGGTGGTTGACGTTGGAGCCAGTGTGCCGGGCGGCGTGCAGCGCGGCGATTACCTCCCAGGTAATGACGGCTGTCGTCGAATTTCCCATTTCTACAGCGACAAGCCCATCAATACACCGCGCAATTCGCCGGATTCGCGCGGATCGACGAGATTGCATGGTAGGAATGCCGAATCGGCATTCAGCTTTTCATTGTAAAATGCTGCACTTGCAACCCGACGTTTCCCACGCCGTTTACCACCCATGACCCAGGCCGCCACCGTACCCGTCCTCGACCTGTCGACCTGCGACAAGGAACCGATCCGCACGCCCGGCAGCATCCAGCCGCACGGTTTCCTGCTGACGCTCGCGCCCGACCTGGCCGTGCTGCAGGCCAGTGGCAACGTGGGCGACTGGACCGGCGTCGCGGCGAGGGACGCCGTCGGGCAGCCGCTGGCGGCCGTGATCGGCGCCGCGGCGGCGCAGCGTATCGCGCCCGAGCTGGCGGCCGACCTGGGTCCGCGCCCGTACTACGCCGGCACGATCACGACGGCCAACGGCCACCACTTCGACGTGCTGGCCCACGAATGGGATGGCGTGATCATCGCCGAATTCGAAGCCGTCGACCGCGCGGAAGCGGCGGATTTCCGCCACTTGTACCCGCTGATCGGCGACTTCCTGCTGAAGGTGAACGACGCGACCGGCATCGAAGCGCTGGCGAGCCTGGCCTGCCAGCATATTCGCTCCGTGACGGGTTTCGGGCGTGTGCTCGTCTACCAGTTCGACGCGGACGGCCACGGCCACGTGACGGCGGAAGCGCGCGACGAACGCTATCACTCGTACATGGGGCAGCACTTCCCCGCGTCCGACATCCCGGCGCAGGCGCGCGAGCTGTACAAGCTGTCGCGCATCCGCCTGATCCAGGACGCGACCTACGTGCCCGCCCCGCTCGTGCCGGCGCTGAACCCCGTCACGGGCCGGCCGAACGATTTGTCGTTCGCGGCGCTGCGCAGCGTCTCGCCGGTGCACCTGCAGTACATGCGCAACATGAACACGCTCGCGTCGATGTCCGTGTCGCTGATGGTCAAGGGCAAGCTGTGGGGACTGATCTCGTGCCACAACGAGGGACCGATCCCGATCGCCTTCGAAAAGCGCACGGCGTGCGAGCAGCTGGGCCAGATCCTCGCGCTGTGCATCGAATCGCGCGAGGACGCGGCCGACCTGCAGTTCCGCCTCGAAGTGCGGCGCACGATGGTGTCGATGCTCGCCGGCCTCACGCAGGGCAGCGACTTCGTCGAGAACCTGGTCAATGTGTTCCCGGACCTGCTGCGCTTCGCGCGCGCGTCGGGCGCGGCGATCATGGTCGACGGCCGCGTCCTCACGTACGGCGACACGCCGGAGGAAGACGACATCCGCGCCCTCGTCGACTGGCTCACGCTGCACGACCACGGCGACGTGTTCCACACCGATAAACTGTCCGCGCAGTATCCGCCGGCGGAACGCCTCACGCGCAACGCCAGCGGCCTGCTCGCGATGCCGATCTCGCGCATCCACAAGCACTACCTGCTGTGGTTCCGTCCCGAGTGGGTGCACACGATCGAGTGGGCGGGCAATCCGCACGCGAAGGCGGCCGCAACGGGCGCGCCGACGCAGCTGTCGCCGCGCACGAGCTTCGACGCGTGGCGCGAGACGATCCACGGCACGAGCCAGCCGTGGCACCAGGGCGAGATCGAGATGGCGCTGGAATTCCGCACCGCCCTCCTCGGCATCGCGCTCGAACGCGCGGAGCAGATGGCCGAACTGGCCGAGGAACTGGGCCGCGCGAACAAGGAACTGGAAGCGTTCTCGTACTCCGTGTCGCACGACCTGCGCGCGCCGCTGCGCCACATCGTCGGCTTTGCCGACCTGCTGCTCGAATCGGCCGGCAGCGAGGACGCCCAGCAGCGCCAGCGCTTCCTCAAGAACATCAAGGAAGCCGCTCGCCTGGCCGGCAAGCTCGTCGACGACCTGCTGTCGTTCTCGCAGATGGGCCGCGCCTCGCTGCGCCCGACGACGGTCGACATGAACGACCTCGTCGCGTCCTGCCTCGACAAGCTGGCGCTGGAAACGCGCGGCCGCAACATCGAGTGGAACATCGGCACTCTGCCGGAAGCCTGGGCCGACCCGACTTTCCTGCACCTGGCCTTGTTCAACCTGCTGGCCAATGCCGTCAAGTTCACGGGCCAGCGCGATCCGGCCGTGATCCGCGTGTCCGCCGAAGACCATCCGCACGAGACGGTCTTCCACGTGGCGGACAACGGCGCCGGCTTCAACATGGAGTACGTGCACAAACTGTTCGGCGTGTTCCAGCGCCTGCACCGGATGGAGGACTTCCAGGGGACGGGCATCGGCCTGGCGAACGTGCGCCGCATCGTCGAGCGCCACAACGGCCGCGTCTGGGCCGACTCCGTGCAGGGCGAAGGCGCGACGTTCTCGTTCGCGCTGCCCAAACCAGACTCATCTCACTGAAAGCTTACGAAGACATCCATGCTCAAACCCATCCTGCTGGTCGAAGACAACCCGAACGATCTCGAACTCACGCTGATCGCGCTGTCCAAGAGCCAGCTCGCCAACCAGGTCATCATCGTGCGCGACGGCGCCGAAGCGCTGGACTACCTGCACCGCCGCGGCGAATACGCATCGCGCCCGGCCGGCAATCCGGCCGTCGTCCTGCTCGACCTGAAGTTGCCGAAAGTGGATGGATTGGAAGTCCTGCGCGAAGTCCGCAGCACGAACGGGCTCAAGCCCCTGCCGGTGGTGATGCTGACGTCGTCGAAGGAAGAACAGGACCTCGTGCGCAGCTACGAGTTGGGCGTGAATGCCTACGTCGTCAAGCCGGTGGATTTCACGGAATTCGTGCGCGCGATCGCGGACCTGGGCATTTTCTGGGCCGTGCTGAACGAACCGCCGCCGGGGTCGCAGCGCTACGTCAAGCCCAACAAGTAATCACATCATCGCGACCTGGCGCCGCCGCAGCAGGTGCCGGATGCGCGCGCTGAGCGCGTCCGGGTGGTAAGGCTTCTGCAACAGGTTGACGGATGCCTCCAGTTTCCCTTCGTGCGCCAGCACGCCCTCCGCATAGCCCGACGTGTACAGGATCTGCGCCTGCGGCAGGCGCGCACGCACCACCTCGCCCAGTTGCAGGCTGCTCACCGGGCCCGGCATGATCACGTCCGTGAACACGAGGTCGATGTGCTGGCCGCTCTCGACGATCTCCACGGCCTTCGCCGCATCCGGCGCCTCCAGCACCTTGTAGCCGAGCGCGGACAGAATACCGCAAGTCGTGCTGCGCACGTCTTCCTCGTCCTCGACGACGAGGATCGTCTCGATGCCACCCAGCAGCGGCGCCGTCGGCGCCTGTTCCGCGTGCTGCGGCTCGGCCTCGCTGCGCGGCAGGTAGATGCGCACGCTGGTGCCCTTGCCCGGCTCGCTCCTCAGCACGATCTCGCCGCCGGACTGCTTGACGAACCCGTACGCCATCGACAGGCCCAGGCCCGTCCCCTGCCCCGTCGGCTTGGTCGTGAAGAACGGCTCGAACGCGCGCTCCAGCACTTCGGGCGCCATGCCCTTGCCCGAGTCCGCCACTTCGATCAGCACATAATGGCCGCGCGGCACTTCCGTCGGCAACGCGCCGTCGGGCCCGGCATTGGCGGCGCGGATCGTCAGCGTACCGCCGCCCGCCATCGCATCGCGCGCATTGATCGCGAGGTTCAGCAGCACGTTGTTGAGCTGGTTCGGATCGACGAGCGTGCTGCCCAGGCCGGCCGCGATCTCCGTCACGACGCGCGCGCGCGGACCGAGCACGCGCCGCATCATGTCGTCCATTTCGCGCAGCAAATGGCCGGGATTGATCACGACGGCCTGCAGCGGCTGGCGGCGGGCAAAGGCGAGCAGGTGCGACGACAGCTTGGCCCCGCGCTCCACGCCGGCCAGCGCCATGTCGACGCGCGCCTTGCCGGCATCGTTCAGGTTGCCCACCAGTTTCAGTAATTGCAGGTTGCCGCCGATGATCTGCAGCACGTTGTTGAAATCGTGCGCGACGCCGCCCGTCAACTGGCCGATCGCCTCCATCTTCTGCGCCTGGTGCAGCGCCGACTGGCTGGCGGCCAGTTGTTCCTGGCTAAGACGCAACGACACGAACGCCGCATCGCGCTGGCGCCGCGCGATGCAGGCATCGCTGTGGTAACGCACGCGTGCGACGAGTTCGCGCGGATCGGGCCACTTGACGAGGTAATCGTTGGCGCCGAGGGCGAACGCTTTCGCCTTGATCTCGGGATCTTCTTCGGACGACAACAGGACGACGGGAATGTGTTCGGTGTCCTTGTCCGCGCGCAGGCGGCGGGTGACTTCGAAGCCATCGATCTCGGGCATGCGCAGGTCGACGAGCACGACCGTCGCGCCGACTTCCTTGGCCAACTCGACCGCCATGCCGGGATCGCGGGCATAGCGCAACGCATAGGCGGCGCATCCCTTCATGCCGTGGGAGATGATGTCCTCGGCAAAGGGTTCGTCGTCGATCAGGAGAACCGAGCAGGCGTTCGAGTCTTCTTGGTTCATTGCAACTGCGGGGATAGCGGCATTGAAAAAAGGAACCAGAATTGCAAAAAAGTAAGAACTGATTTTAACACCAAGCACGACAGGGGGGACGTTCGATTCAATCGTGCGACATAAGCGATGCCATCCTGATCATACCGGTCAGTCACGCCCTTTCTTCTTATTCGACGTGAACGTCCGCGCATAAAACTCCGGAGGCTTTTTCACCACCCAGTCGACGAACGCCCGGATATCGTTATCGCTCTTGAGCGCCTCCCACGTGTGATAAGCCCGCAGCAGTTCGCGCTCGGAAAACGTCGCATGAATCTTGCGATGGCAGATCTTATGGATAGGGAACTGTTCCCTGCCCTTCAGGGACTTGGGGATCAGGTGATGCCGGTCGATGTTGACCGTGCCGAGCGGCCGGCCGCACAGCGGACACGGGCTGTCCGCCGCGGCAGGCTGGGCAGGAGAATCGAAGTCGGGAATACGGGAACGGCGCGCCATGTTCCTGATATCGGGGCGGCCGGGCCCGTTTAAAGCATCGTCAGCCGCGTACGCGCGCGGCGATGGCGTCGCCCACCTCGACCGTCGTCGCCGTGCCGCCCAGGTCGCCCGTGCGCGGTCCTTCGCGCAGCACGTCCTCGATCGCGGCCACGATCGCATCGTGCGCCTCGCCGCAGCGCGGATCGGCGTCGGCGCCGGCGGCGAGGAACGACAGCATCATCGCGCCCGACCAGATCATCGCGATGGGGTTGGCGATGCCCTTGCCGGCGATGTCCGGCGCGGAGCCGTGCACGGGTTCGAACAGCGACGGGAACCTGCGGTCCGGATTCAGGTTGCCGGACGGCGCCAGGCCGATCGTGCCCGTGCACGCCGGGCCGAGGTCGGACAAGATGTCGCCGAACAAATTCGACGCCACGACGACGTCGAAGCGGTCGGGCTGCAGCACGAAGCGGGCCGTCAGGATGTCGATGTGCTGCTTGTCGACGGTGACGTCCGGGTAGTCGGCGTGGATCGCGTCCGCGCGGCCGTCCCACCACGGCATGCTGATGGCGATGCCGTTCGACTTGGTCGCCACCGTCACATGCTTGCGCTGGCGCGCGTTCGCGAGCTCGAACGCATACTGCAGCACGCGGTCGGTGCCGTAACGCGTGAACACGGATTCCTGGATCACCATCTCGCGCTCGGTGTCCGGGAACATCACGCCGCCCAGGTTCGTGTACTCGCCTTCCGTGTTTTCGCGCACCACGAAAAAGTCGATGTCGCCCGGCTTGCGGCCGGCCAGCGGGCACGGCACGCCTTCGAACAGGCGTACCGGGCGCAGGTTGATGTACTGGTCGAATTCGCGGCGGAACTTGAGCAGCGAGCCCCACAGCGAGATATGGTCGGGCACCAGCGCGGGCCAGCCGACGGCGCCGAAATAGATGGCGTCCATGCCGGACAATTGCGCTTTCCAGTCGGGAGGCATCATCTCGCCGTGCTGCATATACCAGTCGCAGCTGGCCCACGGGAAATGCGTGAACTCGAGCTGCAGGCCGAAGCGCTCGGCCGCGGCCGCCAATACCTTCAGGCCTTCCGGCAGGACTTCCTTGCCGATGCCGTCGCCGGCGATGGCGGCGATCCTGAAACGTCGTGTCATTTGGTTCTTTCTTGAATGGTAAGACTCACACCGCGGGCGCCGCAACGACGAGGCGCGAGAAACTGGCCACGCTGGCCGCGAACGAGAACGCGGCGGCGATGCCGAGCGCGATCCACGGACCGCGTACATGGGAGATGGTAAGGCAGAATGCGACGAGCGCGGCGCCCGTCGCCTGGCCCGTCAGGCGCGCGGTGGCGACCATGCCGCTGGCGCTGCCGGCACGCGAGCCGGGCGCACTGCCCATGATCGCCTTCACGTTCGGCGCCTGGAAAAAGCCGAAGCCGATGCCGCACACGGCCATGCGCCAGCCGATGTCGAAGGCGGACGGCGCTGCCGGCAGGCTCATCATCGTGACCAGGCCGGCCGCGAGGATCAACAGGCCGATGCCGCCCAGCAGGCCCGGCGAATACCGGTCGCTCAATCGTCCGGCGACGGGCGCCATGATCCCGACCATCACGGGCCACGGCGTCATCAGGAAGCCCGTCTCGACGGGCGAACGGCCGAGCGTCGTCTCGAAAAAGAACGGCAGCGCGACGAACGCCAGCGCCTGCGCGGCGAACGTGCAGATGGCGGTGATGGTCGACAGCGCGAACAGGGGACGGCGGAACAGGTCCACCGGCAACAGCGGTGCCGGATGGCCGCGCTCGCGGCGCAACAGCAGGCCGAAAAATACCAGCGCGATCAACGCCTCCGGCAACAACGTCTTCATGTCCACGCGGTGCGCGGCATCGCCCAGCGCCAGCACGGCCATCGAAAACGCGACGACGTTGTAGACGCCGGCGAGCCGGTCGACGCGGTGGGTCGCGCGGCGCGTTTCCGGCAGCACCTTGCGCGCCATGAAGAACGCGACGATGCCCGGCACCACGTTGATGCCAAACAGCCATTGCCACGACGATGCAGCAAGGATGATCGACGCGAGGCTCGGCCCGAGCGCGAAGCCGACCGCGACGACGAGGGCATTGGTGCCGAAGCCGCGTCCCAGCAGTTTCGCCGGATACGTGGCGCGCAGCAGCGCCGTGTTAACGCCCATGATGGCGCTGGCGCCGAGGCCCTGGAACAGGCGCCCGACGATCAGCACGGGCAGCGACCACGCGAGCGCGCACGCGAGCGATGCCACCGTGAACAGGGCCATGCCGGCCACGTAGACGCGGCGGTAGCCGATGGTTTCGCCCAGCGCCGCGATCGGCAGCAAGGTGGCGACCATGGCCAGCTGATAGGCATTCACGATCCACACGGAGTCGGCCGGCGTGGCGTGCAATTGCTGCGCCATCGCGGGCAACGCGGTGTTGGCGATGGCGGTATCGAGGGATGACATGCCCACGCCGAGCGCGAGAGCGAGAATGGCCCAGGCGCGCGGACCCGCGGGTAATCCGTCCTGTTCGAGAGGTGTTGTATTGACTGCTGCTTGCATGCTCGATCCTGACGGCAAAAGGATCGATTGTAGGCCTGTCCGGCGAAGCGTGCAGCGGACCGGCCTCAGCAGCCGCTCGGCTTCACCCGCTCGACCTCGAGCCCGAACAGCGGACGCAGCCGCGTACCGAACACGTTGCCGGTGAACGCAGCCACGAGCCACAGCCAGCCGTGCAGGCTGCCCGACACGATGCCGCTGAAGTAGGCGCCGATATTGCAGCCGTACGCGAGCCGCGCGCCATAGCCGAGCATCAAGCCGCCGACGACGGCCGCGAGGAGCGAGCGCAGCGGCACGCGCCACACGGGCGCATAGCGGCCCGCCAGCGCCGCCGCCAGCATCGCGCCCAGCACGATGCCGATGTCCATCACGGACGTCACGTCGTGCGACACGGGTGCGGCCAGCGCTGCGGCGTTCGCCTTCGTCGACCAGTACGTCCAGCTTGCCGTGTCGATGCCGACCGCCTGCGCGGCCTTGGCGCCCCACAGCGCGAACGCGGACGTCACGCCCCACGGCCGGCCCGACAGCGCGAGCGTCGCGAAATTCAGCACGACGAGCGCGACGGCGCCGGCGACCAGCGGCCACGGCCCGTGCAGCCACGGCGACGCGTGCGCGGGCCGCACGGTCGGGTCGACGAGGCGGCCGTGCCGGCGCTTCTCGACGACGACGGTGATGAACGCGATCAGCGCGAACACGGCCCAGTTGAGCAGCAGCGCGGGGGCCAGGCCCAGCGTCTTCACGAGCGAGACCGGTTTCAGTTGCGGCAGCGACGTCCAGAACGGCATGTGTGCCGTGGCGATGACGGAGCCGGCGATGAACGCCAGCAAAGTCACGATCATGCGCGTGCTGCCGCCGCCGACCGTGTACAGCGTGCCGGACGCGCAACCGCCGCCCAGTTGCATGCCGATGCCGAACATGAACGCGCCGACGATCACGGACGTGCCCGCAGGCGACACGAGCCCGTTGACGGGATTGCCGAACAGGGTGCCTGCGGACAGTGCCGGGAAGAACAGCGCGACGCCGACGGCGAGCATGATCATCTGCGCGCGCAGGCCGGCGCCGCGGCCGTCCGCGATGAAGACGCGCCACGCGGACGTGAAGCCGAATGCGGCGTGGTACAGCGCGAGGCCGAGCAGCGCGCCGACGACGAACAACGCCGCGTGCTTCGCACCGACGGTTTGCGCGAGGTACCACGCGCCGACGATGATGAGCAACAGCGCGACGCCCAGCGGTTTCGGGTTGACGTCGGCGCCACGGGGGAATGTTGGAGAAGCTGCAGTAGACATTAGGAAACGATCTCGGGATAACGTAAGTCGTTATTTTCGCTCGTTTTTTTGTTTCCTGCTGGGGCGGGCAAAAACGAAAATGGGCATCGATTTCTCGACGCCCATTTTGAATTCTGGCTCCCCGACCTGGACTCGAACCAGGGACCTGCGGATTAACAGTCCGTCGCTCTACCGACTGAGCTATCAGGGAAAAGAGGCCGCATTATAGCGGCTCAGCTCTGCGGCAGCAAGAGCGCGTGTTGCGACGCCGTGTGGAAGTCGCGCCAGACGCGGTTGATGGCGCTGTCCGCGCTGGCCGCCACGAGGCCGCAGTACGGATACAGCGTGTCGACGGCGTGGCGCGACGCGGCGACCCACTCCTGTGCCAGCGCCTGCATCTGCGCGGCCTGTTCGTCCGCGACGTCGGCGCCGGCGACGACGTCGGCCCACGTCGCGTCGAGCAGGGCGTAGAAGCGCGCACGCACGTCGTCCAGCCTGCCGCGGGCATCATCCAGCACGGCGCGCACGGCGGGCACGTCGATCAACAGCTCGTTCCGGGCGCCGAACCGGTTGCGCCGGCGCGCGATGCAGGCATGGGCCAGGTCGACGAAGTGGGACGCCATCCCGGCCACGTTCGCGGCCAGCGTGACGAAGGCGAACGGGAGAAATGGAAAACGGTACAGCGGCCCCTGCTCGCGCGCGGCGGCCGGGTCGATCACGAAGCCGTGGTCGGCATGGACCCACGCGCCGCGGACGCGGTAGGCGTGCGACGCCGTCGCGCGCAGGCCGATGCTGCGCCAGCGGGGCACGATCTCGACGATCGCCTTCGGCACCACGAACGCCTGGATGCGCGGCTGGCCATCCGCATCGAGCAGCGGCCGGCCGTCCGCGCGCAGGAAGGCGTTGAACGTGAAATGCGTGGCCATCGGCGCGCCGCTCGCGTAGTCCCATTCGCCCTCGACGCGCCAGCCGTCGCCCTCGCGGTCAGCGTATCCCGTCGGGGCGCCGCTGCCCGCGAGGCAGGCGCGGGGCGTGGCCAGGATCGCGCGGGCCAGGTGCGGCGGCAGGAAGCCCGCGAACCAGCCGGCGCCGGCGCACAGGGTGACGGTCCAGCCGACGCTGCCGTCGACGCGGGCGATGGCTTCTTCCAGCCGCACGACGTCCGGCAGCGGCCGCTCTTCCCCGCCGACGGCGCGCGGCGCCAGCATGCGCAGCCAGCCGCGGTGGTGGATCAGGGCCTGGTGGACGGGGTGCAGCCAGCCGTCCGTGTCGGCCGCGGCGGCGTAGTGGTCGATGCGGGCGGCGTCGCGCGAGGAAAGGATAGTCATGGCAGGGCGGAAACGAAAAAGGCCGCGTTGGATAACGCGGCCTTTTGAATTCTGGCTCCCCGACCTGGACTCGAACCAGGGACCTGCGGATTAACAGTCCGTCGCTCTACCGACTGAGCTATCAGGGAATTGAGGCAATATTATAGCAGGAATCCGCGAATTGCCAAATCGCGCCCGCGGCGTGCGTCCGTAAGCACTGTTTGCTATAGTCGCCCTCTTCCCGACCTGCCCCTACTGACCAATGACCACCCTCGGCACTCCCCTCTCCCCTTCCGCAACCAAAGTCATGCTGCTCGGCTCTGGCGAGCTCGGCAAGGAAGTCATCATCGCGCTGCAACGGCTCGGCATCGAAGTGATCGCCGTCGACCGCTACCCGAACGCGCCCGGCCACCAGGTCGCGCACCGCGCGCACGTCATCGACATGACGGACGGCGCCGCCCTCGCCGCGCTGATCGAGCGGGAGCGGCCCGACCTCGTCGTGCCGGAGATCGAGGCGATCGCGACCGCGAAGCTGGCCGAGCTGGAAGCGGCCGGGACCATCACGTGCATCCCGACCGCGCGCGCCGCGCAGCTGACGATGAACCGCGAAGGCATCCGCCGCCTCGCCGCCGAAGAGTTGGGCCTGGCCACGTCGCCGTACCGCTTCGCGTCCAGCCTCGACGAGCTCAAGACCGCCTGCGCCGAGATCGGCTTTCCGAACGTCGTGAAACCCGTGATGTCGTCGTCGGGCAAGGGCCAGTCGAAGCTGGACAGCGCGGCCGACGTCGAGAGCGCCTGGAACTACGCCGCGTCCGGCGGGCGCGTGGACGCGGGCCGCGTGATCGTCGAAGGCTTCATCGACTTCGATTACGAGATCACCTTGCTGACCGTGCGCGCGGTCGGTGCCGATGGCAACGTCGAGACGCGCTTCTGCGAGCCGATCGGCCACAAGCAGGTACATGGCGACTACGTCGAATCGTGGCAGCCGCAGCCGATGGCACCGCTCGCGCTGCAGCGCGCGCAGGAGATCGCCGAAAAGGTCACGGCGAACCTGGGCGGCCAGGGCGTGTTCGGCGTCGAGCTGTTCGTCAAGGGCGACATGGTGTGGTTCTCGGAAGTGAGCCCGCGCCCGCACGACACCGGCATGGTGACGATGGCGACGCAGGTGCAGAGCGAATTCGAGCTGCACGCCAAGGCGATCCTGGGCCTGCCCGTGAACACGGCGCTGCGCGCGCCGGGTGCGTCCGCCGTGATCTACGGCCAGCTGGAGGAAGCGGCTATCGCGTTCGAAGGCGTGGCCGACGCGCTGCGCGTGCCGGGCAGCGACATCCGCCTGTTCGGCAAGCCGGAATCCTTCGCGCGCCGCCGCATGGGCGTGGCGCTGGCGACGGCGGAGGATGTCGAGACGGCGCGCGCACGGGCGCTGGAGGCGGCGTCGAAGGTCAAGCCGGTATCGGGCCGATAACGAAAAAGGGGCATCGATCGCTCGATGCCCCTTCTGATATTCTGGCTCCCCGACCTGGACTCGAACCAGGGACCTGCGGATTAACAGTCCGTCGCTCTACCGACTGAGCTATCAGGGAATAGGTGGTCGTATTATAGCCGCTCACCAACGGCTTGCAAAGTTGGCAGGCCAACCGTGCGAAAATCTGGCTCCCCGACCTGGACTCGAACCAGGGACCTGCGGATTAACAGTCCGTCGCTCTACCGACTGAGCTATCAGGGAATCGTCTTTCGCTACGACAGATGCCGCAGCGAAAGAAGCGAGATTTTAGAGAACTTTTGCGATGGCGTCAACGACGCGATCGATGTTCTTCGAGTTCAGGGCAGCGACGCAGATGCGGCCGGTGTCCACGGCGTAGATCGATTCCGCGCGCAGCTTCTCGACCTGCTCCTTCGTCAGGCCCGAGTACGAGAACATGCCGACCTGCTTGCGCACGAACTCGAAGTCCGAGCCCGGTGCCTTTTCGGCCAGCTTCTTGACCAGCTCGTCACGCATCTGCTTGATGCGGACGCGCATGCCGGCCAGCTCGTCTTCCCACAGCTGGCGCAGTTCCGGCGTGGACAGGACGGTCGCGACGACCTTGCCGCCGTGCGTCGGCGGGTTCGAGTAGTTGGTGCGGACGATGCGCTTCAGCTGCGACAGCAGGCGGGCAGCCTCTTCCGCGGTCGATGCGACGACGGACAGCGCGCCGACGCGCTCGCCGTACAGCGAGAACGACTTCGAGAACGAGTTCGACACGAGCAGCGGGCCGGGGGTAGCGGTGAAGCGGCGCACAACAGCGCCGTCTTCGGCGATGCCGTCGCCAAAGCCCTGGTAGGCCATGTCGAGGAACGGGATCAGGTTGTTGGCGCGCACGACCTCGATCACCTGGCCCCACTGGTCGGCGTTCAGTTCGGCGCCGGTCGGGTTGTGGCAGCAGGCGTGCAGGACGACGATGGCGCCTTCCGGCATCGCTTTCAGCGCGGCCAGCATGCCTTCGAAGTTGACGCCGTGCGTGGCCGCGTCGTAGTAGGCGTAGTTGTTGACGGTGAAGCCGGCGCTTTCGAACAGGGCGCGGTGGTTCTCCCAGCTCGGGTCGCTGATGTAGACTTGCGAATCCGGCGCGAAGCGCTTCAGGAAGTCGGCGCCGATCTTCAGCGCGCCGGTGCCGCCCAGGGCTTGCACCGTGACTGCACGTTTCTCTTGAATTACGGCGCTATCGGCACCAAATACGAGTTCTTGCACAGCCTTGTCGTACGCACCCAGGCCTTCGATCGGCAGGTAGGTACGCGGCGTCGGTTGTTCCATCAACTTCGCTTCCGCTTTCTGCACGCATTCCAGCAGCGGCACTTTCCCGTTGTCATCGTAGTAGACGCCCACGCCCAGATTGATCTTGGCGGGGTTGGTGTCTGCATTGAAGGCCTCGGTGATGCCGAGGATCGGATCGCGGGGAGCCATGGCGATGGCGCTGAAGATGCTGGCAGTAGCTGGGGAATTCATCGTGATAAACTTGGTTTGTCGGCTGGGTTTCGCAGCGGTTGTATAGACAGCGACCTCGAGAGTTGCTCGGTCGCAGGCGGATTCTCATTCTAGCAAAGGTCTGATCCAATGGCAGATTTATCGGTTGCAAATTCACCAGCACCTACCGTCATCACGTTCCCGGATTCCCCGTTCAAGCTGCACCAGCCCTTCCCGCCCGCGGGCGACCAGCCCACGGCGATCGACGGCCTGGTGGAAGGCATCGAGGACGGCCTGATGTACCAGACGCTGCTCGGCGTGACCGGTTCCGGCAAGACTTATACGATGGCCAACGTGATCGCCAGAGCCGGCCGTCCGGCGATCGTGTTCGCCCCGAACAAGACCCTCGCGGCCCAGCTGTACGCGGAGTTCCGCGAGTTCTTCCCGCAGAATGCCGTCGAGTACTTTGTCTCGTACTACGACTATTACCAGCCGGAAGCGTACGTGCCGCAGCGCGACCTGTTCATCGAAAAGGACTCGTCGATCAACGAGCACATCGAACAGATGCGGTTGTCGTGCACGAAGTCGCTGATGGAGCGGCGCGACGTCGTCATCGTCGCGACCGTGTCGGCCATCTACGGTATCGGTAATCCGAACGAGTACCACAAGATGATTCTCACGTTGCGCACAGGCGACAAGGTCGCACAGCGCGACGTCATCGCGCGCCTGATCCAGATGCAGTACACGCGCAACGAAATGGACTTCGCGCGCGGCACGTTCCGCGTGCGTGGCGACACCATCGACATCTTCCCGGCCGAACACGCCGAGCTCGCGATCCGCGTCGAAATGTTCGACGACGAGATCGAATCGCTGCAATTGTTCGATCCGCTGACGGGTAAAGTGCGCCAGAAGATCCCGCGCTTCACCGTCTACCCGGGCTCGCACTACGTCACCGGCCGCGCCACCGTGCTGAAGGCCGTCGACTCCATCAAGGCCGAGCTGCGCGACCGCCTGGAGGAATTCCGCCAGCAGGGCAAGCTGCTGGAAGAACAACGCCTCGAGCAGCGCACCCGCTTCGACCTCGAGATGCTGGCCGAAGTCGGTTTTACCAAAGGCATCGAGAACTACTCGCGCCACCTGTCCGGCTCGATGCCGGGCGAACCGCCGCCGACCTTGATCGACTATCTGCCGAAAGACGCGCTGATGTTCATGGATGAGTCGCACGTGATGATCGGGCAGCTGAACGCCATGTACAACGGCGACCGTTCGCGCAAGGTTAACCTCGTCGACTACGGCTTCCGCCTGCCCTCCGCGCTCGACAACCGGCCGCTGAAATTCTCGGAATTCGAGAGCAAGATGCGCCAGTGCATTTTCGTCTCGGCGACGCCGGCCGACTACGAAAAGCAAAAAGCCGACAACGTCGTCGAACAGGTCGTGCGTCCGACGGGTCTCGTCGACCCGCAGGTCATCGTGAAACCCGCGCGTTCGCAGGTGGACGACCTGATGGGCGAGATCACGGACCGCATCAAGAAGGACGAGCGCGTGCTGGTCACGACGCTGACCAAGCGCATGGCCGAGCAGCTGACGGAATACCTGTCCGACCACGGCATCAAGGTGCGCTACCTGCACAGCGACATCGACACGGTGGAGCGCGTGGAGATCCTGCGCGACCTGCGCCTGGGCACGTTCGACGTCGTCGTCGGCATCAACCTGCTGCGCGAGGGTCTCGACTTGCCGGAGGTGTCGCTCGTGGCCGTGCTGGACGCCGACAAGGAAGGCTTCCTGCGTTCGGAACGCTCGCTGATCCAGACCATCGGCCGCGCGGCGCGCAACCTGAACGGCGTGGCGATCCTGTACGCGGACCAGATCACGGATTCGATGAAGCGCGCGATCGACGAAACGGAACGCCGCCGCGCCAAGCAGATCGCGTTCAACGCAGCGAACGGCATCACCCCGAAAGGCGTGCAGAAGAAGATCAAGGAAATGATCGACGGCGTCTACAGCGCGGCCGCGCAGAAGGCCATGCTGAACGACAACGGCTTGTCGGAGGAAGCGGCCAAGGTCGAGGGGATGAGCGAGAAGCAGATTTCGAAAGAAATCAAGCGCCTCGAAAAGCTCATGGTCGACCACGCCAAGAACCTGGAGTTCGAAAAGGCGGCGCAGGTGCGCGACCAGTTGCATGTCCTCAAGCAGCAGGCGTTCGGCGCGCCGGGGGCGGACAACGTCGTGTCTATCCTCGGCAAGTAAGCAGTACACCAGATCAAAAGCGGCCTTCGTGGCCGCTTTTGCTTTACAGGTATTGGTGCAGCGAGCTCTGGGAATCCTGGTTCCTGAAGAGCGTGACAAAACCGGCTTTTGCGAGGCACAGCCGGTGCTTGTCGTTGGCGTAGGCGATGATCGACTGGCTCCGCCTGAACTTGTCCATATTGTTTTTCAGGAATTCGAGCAGGATCGCCTCGCCAAATGGGTTGAACAGGTAGACCAGATTATTTCCGGCCGGAAGTGAGAAACTGGCTGCGTCGGCGTTGACGAAGCAGATATTATCGGCGCCAAATTTCCTGACGTTACGGTCCGCCGCCTGCACCAGCGGCTCCGAAAACTCGACGCCGACGAGCCGTCGAAACCGGTAGTTCGCGGCAGCATAAAAACACGCCTTTCCCTTGCCCGAACCGAGATCGATGAAATGGTCGAATACGATGCCGGTCTTCATTGCCTCATTGAGCAACGCCCGCATCGCCACGCAGGTAACGGCCTGGTAGGCCCGTGAGTGCGCGCGCGCCGACGAATAACTGGTTTCGAGTTCGTGCCCATCGATAAAGCCCCCGCAGTCGAGGCCGTGCCATTTTTCGAACAGCTGGTCCTCCATCCAGCTCACTCCACCCGCGGCCTTGTTCGAAAGCGAGCGCAGTTTATGGGCGAGCGGTCGTCTCAGCCAAGTGGCGATTCTGCCTTGCAATTGAATGCGAGTCGATTCAGTGTGGTGAGCCATTGACATTCCGACAAATGATCCGAAGCTCGGACTTCATCTATTTTCCCGACCTTCGCTAGCGCGGCCTTTATCGATGGTCAATCGGCGCCATGCTCGCCGGTTCAAACGGACGCCGTTGTTGTCGAACACGGCGTCAGGCCATCAAGTTTTTGATCAGACCACACATATAACGCACGAGAAACTTCTGTAGAAAAACTATTACTCAGGGAAATTTATTTCGCGAAACGTTGAACTTTGGCAGTTTCCCCTCGTCAAAGTTACTCCTTCGTTTATTGATGAGTGGCTTTCCCTTGAAAAATTTTTCGTTCGCAAACAACGCATTGACCGCCCCCCTGCTGACCGGTTTTGCGGTCGCAATGATGACTTGTACCGTCGCCTCGGCGGCCGACCTCTATGTGTCGACCGCAGGCCGGGACACCAACACCGGCACGTCGAGCACCGCCCCGCTGCGCACCATCCAGCGTGCCGCCAACCTGGCACGCCCCGGTTATACGATCCACGTGGCCCCCGGCACCTACACCGAGACCATCACCTCGACCGTGAACGGGACCTCGTCCGCGCGCATCCGCTTCGTTTCGGACACGAAGTACGGCGCGATCCTGCGTCCGGCCGGCAGCGCGTATACGATGTGGACCGCCCGGGGCGGCTATACCGATATCGACGGCTTCCAGATCAATGGCGCCGGCAGCACCACCGCGCGTGTCGGCATCTATCTGAATGGCGGCAATTCGTCGGTCAAGAACAGCTGGATCCACGACGTTGCGATGGCCTCGGGCTGCGACAACCGCGGCGGCGGCGGCATCGTCGCCGACCAGGGCCGCGGTTCGGCCTACAGCAACTATGACATCATCGGCAACAGGGTGAACAATGTCGGCGGTGGCTGCGGCTGGATCCAGGGCATCTACCACTCGTCGTCGGGCAAGATCATCAATAACGTGGTCAATGGGACCAGCCAGGGCATCAACATGGGCCATGACGACCACAACATCCTGGTCATGAATAACACCCTGTTCGCCAACAGCGGCTACGGCGTGTATTTCGGCGGTTGCAAGGAAGCCTACAACAACGGCTGCCCGACCCGCGGCATCCAGATCCACAACAACATCATCTATGCGAACGGCGGCGGCATCCAGGGGCCGATCGCGTCCGAAGACGTCGGCAACAGCGTCGCCAACAACCTGGTCTATGCGAACCGAACGAACTTCGACCTGGCCAGCCCGAGCAGCGCCACCAGGACCGGCATCATCAGCACCGATCCGCAGTTCGTCAGCTACCTCTCCAACGGTGGCGGCAACTACCGCTTGAAGACCACGTCGCCGGCCGTCAACAGGGGCCAGACCAGCTACGCGCCCCAGACCGACTTCGACGGCAAGGCCCGTGGCTATTACATCGACATGGGCGCCTACGAGACGAACGCGAACTAAACCCTGTCGAGAGCGCCGGCACTGCTCCTTAACACCCTACGAAGCCCAGGCTCGTAGGGTGTTTTCATGTCGGCTTCCGAATTGCGTAAAAACGTCAAAGCCAGTGGAATTCGGAGTGCGCAAATACGGAATGTCCCCCTTCTCGCCCTGCCTCTGCAGCACATGAAGTTAATCAAAAATCCCATTACTGACGAGCATAGCGTAAGCAATGGATTTCAGACGACATGATATCCAATTGCCGGCAATTTATCGCCAGCAAATCTCAAAAGGATGAGTCTGTTCGAGACTGCAGATATTTCAAGGAGAGCGTGATGAGACATGATCTGGTGGGTAGAAGACATTTTATGCAGCGGTCCGCGATGTTGCTCGGCGCATCGGCAATTCTCCCTAAAACATTTGGCCAAACGACACTAATGGTCCGCCCGGAATGGCAGGCGTTCAAGACCACGCCGCGCTATGATTCATTCCTGAGAGCGGTAAAGCTCATGAAAACGAATACGCAGGCCACCGACCCCAGGAGCTGGTCTTACTGGACGAATATTCACCTGAACCGTTGCCCGCATTCCATTCCGTATTTCTTCGCCTGGCACCGCGGCTATCTCTATTATTTCGAGCGCCAGCTGCGTGCGGTCTGCGGCGATCCGCAACTGATCCTGCCGTATTGGGATTATTATACGAACCCGACATTACCGGCCGAGTTCACGAATCCGAGCACCGACAATCCGCTCTACGTTGCGCGGGTCAACAATAACGTTCGACAAGCCCTGAGCATGGCGCCATTCGATTCGAGCCTCATTAATTTCCCGACGAATAGCGCCAACGCATTCGAGCCCAGTTTCGAATCGGCGCCCCATAATCTGGTCCATAACATCATTGGCGGCGTGATGTCCGATATGCTGTCGCCGACGGACCCGATTTTCTGGCTGCACCATGCCAATGTCGACCGGCTGTGGGTGGCCTGGGTCAGTGCCGGTAACGGACGGAAGATGCCGGCGATCAGCAGCGCTTACTGGTCCGGGTCGCATGTCTACACGAGTACGCTGACGTTGCGGCGGTCATACACCTACAGCACGCGGACGACATTGGGATACCGCTACCAGAACGAGAGCTTCCCGACCGGGCTGCCGTTGGCGCGATCCGCGCCCTCGGCCCCGGATCTCGTGCAGGCCGCGCCGAACGAACGCGCGACAACGCAGCCGCCACTCGGCTCATTCAGGATATCGCCGACACGCCAGACGAGCGACCGGACGTTCGCGATCAGCGGCGCGCTCGATATCGGCCTGGATGAGAGGTCAACCGGTGTGCAGTTGCCGGTGAGTTCGGAACACATGCGCGCCCTGGCGCAGATCGGGGTCGGCGGCACCGCCACCGTGCCCGCCAGCCAGCAGCGCTATCGTTCCGTCCAGCTCGTCCTGGATAACGTCATGATCACCGAAGCCGGAAAGCGCGGAGGATACTACTATCGGGTCGACCTGAACCTCCCGCCGAACGCTTCCGGCAAGTCACAGTCAATTCCCATCGGCACCCTCGGCGCTTTCGAGATCAGCGGCGCGGCGCACCATGGCAGTCCTGTCTGGTTGCGTTACCGGATGCGGCGCGCCGTCTTTGCCGGGGTGGCGGCGAGGATCGGCCTGCTGTCCGTCTCGTTTGTACGGGTCGACGGTGAACAGGGTCCGACAGGCCAGGTCATCGGCCTCGGCGAAGTTCGGCTGGAACTCTCGACCGAGGACAACGACGCCTAGTCGGGACGCCGATTGCGAGCGCCGTCGCCGCCTAGCGCGGATAGAGATGGCGCTTGCGCAGCGCGTTGACCGTATTACGCAAGAATTGCACCACACCGTACAGGTTGCGATAGTCCCTGAATGACTTGACCGGCGCACCCATGATGTTCGCAAACTGCTCCGTCGACAGGCGCAGCTTCTTCGCCACATAGGCGAGGTCTTGCTGCTGCAGCTCTTCCGGGTAGGGCGGCCGCTGCATCTCCGCGAGCGCCTGCGCTCGGCTGATCTGTCCGGCATTGATCAGGTCCGACAGGTGGCCATACCGTTTGTCGATGCCGAATTTGCGAGGAAGGATATAGCCCTGGTAGAAGCGCGTGTAGATCGATTCGTGGTGCTTGCCCCCGTAGCCCTTCCAGCCAAGCTGGCTGCTCAGCAAAGCCATGGCCTCGTCCTTGTCGTAATCGACGTAGTTGAGGATGGACACGATGCGCGTGCCGCGCAGGATGTTGGCGTAAAACAGGTAGAACAGACTGAAGTGCGGGTAAGTCTTCAGCTTCACACTGCCGAAGCGGCGATGGATGTCCTTGATGAAGCGCCAGTCGGAATGCCCGTACGACCAGTCCGGCACGCTGATCGATTCGGTGGCGAAATTCATCCCCGATATGATGTACTTGATGCCCCGCGATGCCGCCTGTTTCCACAACAAGGCGCCGATCGCATGGTCGGTCGGGATCTCCCCATCCGGCGTCGACGCCTTGAGGAAGGCGAGCTGCAGGTCGCGGAACTCTTCCCAGTCGACGACATGGGTATGCAGGTCGATGCCGAGATTGCGCAGCACCAGCTCGATGTTCCTCGTCGCCAGTTCGGAATTCCAGCCATTGTCGAAGTGTACCGCCAGCGGGCGCAGCCCGTGCTGCTTGACCAGCCAGGCCACGTAGGTACTGTCCACGCCGCCACTGACGCCGACGATACAGTCGTACTCGCGTCCGCGGCCAGCTGCCTTGATGCGCTCGACCAGCGCCCGCAACGCTTCGCGCCCCTGCTCGCCCTGCAGCCGGCGCGCGCTCACCAGCCGGTCGTAGCGCTGGCAGTGACTGCACAGGCCCATGTCATCGAAGCTGATGCTGCGGTCCGCCGCCGTGTTCATGATGCAGCGGGTGCAAACCTGGTGAGCCTGGTCCGGCACGGCCGAATAGTTGTAGTGTTCCGTAATCGACGTCATTTGAATACCTTGTCCAGTTCTTCGTACTCGGGATACGTGATCAACACGGCGTTGTGCTTGCCGTGAAAAACGAACATGCTGCCGGCTGCCAGTGCGGACGCACCGGCTTCGGTGGCTTCGCGGAAATGCCGCACCTCTCCCGCGCCGCCGGCGACCACCACCGGGATCGATACCGCCTCGCTCACCCGCCGTACCAGCTCGAGGTCGTAGCCTTCCCGCGTGCCGTCGCGGTCGATCGCGTTGAGGAGGATTTCGCCGGCGCCGAGCTGTTCCATCGCGCGCGCATACGCGGCCGGTTCGCGCTTCAGGTCGCGCGTGCCGCCGGCCACGCAGACCGTATAAGCGCCCAGCCAGCTGCGGCGTACGTCCATCGACACCACGACCCCCGAGCTGCCTGCCAGCGCGGCCGCTTCCGACACGAGGCGCGGCTGCTCGGCCGCCGCGGTGTTGAGCACGACTTTCTCGACGCCGAGCGCGTACAGCCGTTTCACCTGCCCGATGCTGGTAATGCCGCCGCCGTAGGAAAACGGCATGAAGGCCTCGCTGGCAATGTCGGCCAGCAAATCGAAGTCGGGCGCGGTGCGCATGCCGGCGCTGCCGATGTCGAGGAACACCACCTCGTCGACTTCCTTCTCGTTGAAGATCCGCACGGCATTGATCGGGTCGCCGACGTAGCGGGCGTTCTTGAATTTGACCGTCTTGACGAGGCCGCCGTTGCGCATCAACAGGCAGGGAATCACACGTGGGTGCAACATCACAGCTCCGCGAAGTTGTGCAGCAGCGCCATGCCGAAGCGATGGCTCTTTTCAGGATGAAACTGCACTCCGTACACATTGTCGTGCTGGAGCACCGCGACGAACTCGCCGCCGTAGTCGGCGGTGGCCAGCACGTCGCCGGGATCCGCGCAGACCAGGTGGTACGAGTGGCAGAAATAAAATCGTGAGCGGGCCCCCAGCTCGCGCAGCAATGGGCCGTCGCGGCGCTGCGCCAACAGGTTCCAGCCCATGTGCGGGACCTTGTTCCTGCTGTCCGGCGCAAACTGGAAGCGGCGCACCTCGGCATCGATCAGGCCCAGGCCCTCCATGCCGCCCTCTTCGCTGCGCCGGCCCAGCATTTGCATGCCGAGGCACACGCCCAGCAGGGGGACTTTGTCCTGGAGTACCCGCTTGCGCAGTGCATCGGCCAGCCCACGCTCCCGCAGGGCGCCGATGCCATTGTCGAAGGCGCCCACGCCGGGCAGGACGAGCTTCCCGGCCCGCTCGAGCGCCGCGGCGGTCGATACCAGCTCCGCCTCGGCACCGACCTTGCGCAGCATGTTGAGCATCGACCCGAGATTGCAGACGCCGTAGTCAATGACAGAGATCATGCCGCACCTCCCCCTGGCGGCCCTGGCCGTACGTGCGCGAACGCATGCCCAGCGCATTCAGATAGACGATCTCGAGCTTCGCCTCTTGCCCTTCCCAGCAATATTCGTCGGCGGTCCGCACCAGCGCATCCTGCAGGACGCGCTGGTCGCGCGTCAGCAGGCGCAGCACGCCGTCGCGGATCGCCGCCGCCGAGGCGTCGCTCGTCACTTCGCCGATCCCGTGCCTGCGCACGAACTCGCTCTGCTCGCGGGTCGGCGAAACCAGCACCGGCTTGCGCGCCATCACGTACTCGAACAGCTTGTTCGGCATGCAGTACTCGTAGCTGAGCGACGTGGCCTCGATCACCGACAGCCCGAAATCGGCCGCCGCGGTGTAATCGAGCAGGCGCTCCGGCGCGACCGCCGGGTGGTAATGGATGTCCCCATGGCGTGCCGCTTCCCCGGCAATCCAGTCCGCCAGCGGGCCGTACCCCATCACGACCAGCGCCGCGCGCCCGGCCAGGCCGGCAAACGCTTCGACCAGGTTGCGGATCCCGCGGCCCTCGCCGATGAAGCCCTGGTAGAGGAAGATCGGCATGCCGGCGTCGATCGAATACGCCTTGCGGAAATAATCGGCCGGGTTCACGCTGCGGCGCGGCGGGCAGTTGTAGAGGACCGTGACGTTGCGTAAAGCGTACTTGCGCACATACCATTGTTCGATCGCTTGCCCGACGAAGATGCAATGGTCGGCGTGCCGGATCAGGGCGCGTTCGGCCCAGCGCGTAAGACACTTGCGCACGCCGCCGAGGCCATTGGTCTCCGTCTCCAGTTCGTGGGCGTCATACACCAGCCTGGCGCCGGTGGCGCGCTTCAGCAGGACGCCGAGCGGCAATGTGGCGATGCTGTGGCAGTTGATGCATCCGAGTTCGTCGTCGCGATAGCGCTGGTAGACCGCGCGGGTCCAGTCGCCGGTGCGCCTCAGCTTGCCGATCAGGCGGTCGCCGCTGCGCTGTCCGATGCGCACGATCCGGATATTGTCCTGTAGATCCTCGAGCGCCGGCAGGCCTTCCTGTCCCACGCCGACCAGGTCGATGCGGTCGAACAGCGCCAGGCGGGACAGCGAACAGGCCTCGCGCAGGATCCGGCTCTCGTTCAGGAACGGCGACGGATACAGGTGAATGTTGATCAAGGTCTCTCCCCTTCTACGTTATCGGCGGCTTCCCGGCGGCCGCTTGGTGTTTCGATAGTTCGCGTAAGCCCCCATGGCGGCGCCGGTGAACATGTCGTCGAACGTCTTGGCGGTCACCAGCAGGAGCAACGAGATGCAGATCAGTGACCATGCCAGCAGGAACTGGCCTGACCTGGGCCGTGCCAGCCAACCGCGGGAGCACAGCACGACCGTGGTGCGTCCCAGCATGAACAGCATGTAGACAAAGCCGAACAAGCCGAGGTCGACCCAGGCCGACAGGATGTTGTGCGAATACCCGCCCGGCGGATAACTGGCGTATGCGCCCAGTACCGGGTTATCCGCAATCGTGCGCAGCGCGTGTTCGGTGAGCTCGTGCCTGGCGCTCGCAGACGACGACTGGGAGAGGTTGAATAATTCCCACACCCGGCTTTCAGGAAAATGCGTCGCCAGGAACTTCGGATCGATGCTCGCCAGGCCGGACACGAGCAGCACCAGGTACAGGAAAGGAAGCCAGTGCTTCGCGCGATACAGTTCGATCATCGGAAACAGGGACAGCGCCGCCACCAGCTCGCTGCGCGCACCGTTCAGGAACAGCGCCGCGGCAGCGATGACATACAGGACCAGCCGAGCCGCCAGTACGCGCGTGAAGCAGACGACCGTCACGAAGGTGAGGACATAGGAGCGGGCGAGCTCCTGGTAGGTCGCGACACTGTCCGGGCTCGTCGGATCGCCGAACTGCCCCGGCTGGAAACTGCCGTCCCGCGAAAAGAAGAATACGGTCGCCGACATCAGCAGGAGCGAGGCCAGCGTCGTCGCGATCGTCTTGCGCTCTGAAAAGTCGCTGTGTTTGAAGATCAGGTAGATGTTGATGAAATAGAGGATCGACAACAGGTGCGTCTTCACGATCGTGGGATCGGCGCCAAAGGCCGCGTTGATCGCCACGACCAGGAAAAAATAGAACAGGAAAAAGCCGAACTGCAGATCGGTCGACGCGATACGGTAGCCGGACGCCCTGATTGCCAGGTAATACATGCAGGCGAGCGGCGGCAACAACCCGATGGAGACGACCGAAAAATACCCGCCCACGAAGGCCCCCATCACCCCCATGCCGATCAGCGTCTGGTAGAAAAAAAAGCCAGGGAACAGCAGCAGGAACGCCAGCCGCGCCGGACCTGCCTTGCCGGGCGTGCTGGCGATGCTGGCCGAGGGCGCATAGGTGGCGGACATGCTCGGCTCGCCTATTGGATGAGGTCGCAATACATCGCCCGGTCGGCTTCGCCCGCGAACGACGAGTTATGCCAGAGCAGTGTGAAGTCGCCATCGAAACGGGCGCACCTCTGTTTGTAGCACCGCATCGCGGCATGCGCCCGGTCGCCATGGCCCAGTCCCATGTTGGGGTCGTCGATCACCGCGTTTTCCATGACGACCAGCGGCCGTTGCTTCAAAGTGAGCGGCCGGCGCCCGACCAGGTCGTACATCGTGTATTCGTGACAGGTTCCCGTGCGAAACCCGGCGATCGTCGGGTAAGACAGGGTGCTGTCGTAAGTCAGATCGTTCGCTGCCCACAACTGCGGCGTGGTCCGCACGTCCCAGCGCAGGTAGTGCTGGCGCCCGCCCAGTTCGTCCTGGCGGATGCCTTCCTCATCGATGGCGCGCCGCAGGGCCGCGGCCGAGCGCGCAAACGCGTCAGGATGCCGGTAGGTGCGATAGCCGGGGTGAATGCCGACCAGGTGGCCGCGCGCGTGCACGGTGCGCAGCAGCGCGCGCATGCGGCCATCGTCGATGCCCGGCGCATGGTCCATGGCGCCGTCGGTCCGTTCGGGGATGAAGTTGAACGTGACCTGGTTGCCGGCCTTCTCGTTCACATCCATCATCCACGACAACGCTTGCCAGTAAGGGTCCCGTGCCTGGTTCCCGCGCCTGACTGCCCAGTAGTTGCCGGCGGTGGCGCATAACGCACTCAGCGAGCGCTCCCGTACCGCGCGCCCCACCAGCCGCTTGCCGAGACGCCCGATCGATGCGCACGCCGGATCGAACGGCAGGTCGACGTCGCAGCTGATCAGCGTGCGCGCGGCGCGTTGCTTCCGCGCGAGCGTGGGCCACTGCCTGTGCATGGCCGCCCACAGGATCTCGACGTACTCGTCCACGATAGGGCGGTCGAGAAAACCCTGGCGCACGGCAAGCGACTCGCTGGCGGGGAAACGCTCATGTCCGTCGCGCGCGGGACTCACCGATTCCTCGTAGCGCGCGAGCATGAAGAATGCCGATCCGAAGACATCGAGCGCCAGCGCGGCGTTGCCGTCGGCGTCGATCGTGAACCCGGGAGCGCCGAACAGCACCGGGACGCCGGCTTCGCACAGACGCGCATCGAGACCGCTGCGGGCGACGACCCATTGTTGCGGCGTTGCATCCGGGCGCGCGGCCCCGGCAAAGAAGACGTCCGGCAAACGCAGCGTCCGGCCGGCCGCGCTGATGCGCACCGTGTCCCCGCGGTCGAACGCGAGCTCGACATCGAGCCCCAGGAATTCGCCGAGCAAGACGTCGCAGATCCAGCTGCGCTCGGGACGCTGGCTTTCCGGCAGTGAGATACGCAGCATCAGTGTTTCCCGGTGAGTGACAACAGGCCTTGGCGCAGGGTCAGCAGCCGCGACGGGGTTTTGCTGATGTGAAAATACGGGACATGGTTACCGCCGAAGCCACGCAGGTAGGCTTCGAAAGGCGCGATCATCGAACCGGAGAAGTTGTATGCGCGCGTCACGCCGGCGGCGTGGAGGAGCGACTCCCATACGCAAAGACTGTTGGCCTGGCTTTCGCGGTAGGCGGGGTCCGTGCCCGAGATCAGGCCGTAGGCGCTGTGTTCGTCCCAGACGACGTAGCAGGCCGCATGCGGGGCGCCGTCGGGATCGATCGCGCAGAACACCCTGCAGCAGCCGCGCTCCCGGCAGGCGGCGTCGAGGCGCCGGACGAAGTCGTCGGGATACGGTGGGAGCAGGCCCTGGCGCGCAAACGTCTTGCGGTTCAGGTCGAGAAGCAGGTCGAGGGGGACGTCGCTGCGGACCTGCAGCTGGTGTTGCTTCTGGGCCTTGGTGATGGCGCGGCGGGTCTTGCCTTCGAACCCGGCCCACAATTTGTCCATGTCCGTCAACTCGGGCAGGACGAAGGTGTAGTACGTGGTTTGCCGGAAGCCGTTCCAGAAGAAAGGCTGCCAGTTCCCGACGCCCGGATGCCAGGTCTGCGCGAAGTGATCGAAACGGGGCAGTTGATCGATCAGCGCCTGCATGACGTCCTTGTCGTTGCTCAGCTGCGCCGCCTGCCTGCCCCCGGTCGGCCGCAGCCAGGGGCCGAGCATGGGCGTCAGGGCGGGCTGCGTGACGATCCGCATGCCGTAGCGGCTGCGGATCACATACGGCATCGCCGCGAGCACTTCGTTGCCTTTCTTTACGAGCGCGACATCCCAGCCGTTCCGACCTACCGCTGCGTCCAGCCACCAGTCGCGCGAAAACAGGGGCAGCGAAGGTTCCTGGGCGCAGAACCGGCGGTACGTGTCCTTCGGCGAGGCAATGTCGCGCGTGGCCTGTACAGGCGCCTTGGGCGGGATGGTCGTCATCGGGCTGGCTTTCGGTGGATGAGGCGTTCCTGGTGTCCACCGGCGAGCGCCGAGAGCAGACCGCGGCGCAGGCGCAGCAAACGCGAAGGGGTTTTGGTGATGGTGAATACCGGCGTCTGCTCCGTCCCGAAGCTGCGGACATAGGGTTCGATCGACGGGTTCATGTTCCCGAGAAAATCGTATTTCGGGGCAACCGTGGCACTGAACTTGATGGCTTCCCATTGGCAGACACTGGGCGCCTGGGTATGGTGCATGTCGGGGTCGGACCCCTTCAGCAATGCGTACGCACAATTGTTGTCCCAGACCGTATAGGTCGCGGCGCAATGCCGGCCAGCCTCGTCGACAACGATGTGGAGCTTGCGCCGCTTGTGTTCGACGCACGCGGCGTCCAGGCGGCGCAGGCAATCGTCCGTGAACGCCTGCGCGACGCCGCGGCTTTCGATCGTCATCCTGTGCAGGGCCAGGAACGCGCCGAGCGGCAGGTCGTCGCGCACCCGCAGATTGTGCCGCTCGACAGCTGTCCTGCAATGTTTGCGGCGGGTGGGGTCGAACCTGCTCCAGACGCCATCGAGGTCGTCCAGCCCGGGAATGACGTAGGTGTATTCAGTCGACTGGCTGAAGCCGTTCCAGTAAAACGGCAGCCAGTTCGACAAATCCTTGTTCCAGGCCTGGCTGAAATGGTCGAACCAGGGCAGCTGCTCGATCAGCGACTGCATGATTTTTTGCTGGTTGCTCAGTCTGGTGGTGGGGGTGCCCTGGTCGCCCCGTATCCACGGCCCGAGTACAGGTGTCAAGGGCGGCTGCTGGATCACCTTCATGCCATAGCGCCGGGTCATGCAGAACGGCATGGCACCGACGATCCGCCCATTCGCCTTCGCGAGCGCGACGTCCCAGCCGTCCGGCCCGGCGACCGCGTCGAGCCACCAGGCATTCGAAAAAATCGGGATCGACGGCTCGGCTGCGCACAGGTTTCGATACTCGGCTTTGTTCAGCAGCGTAGCGGACCGGTGTTCCGTATTCTCGCCTTCTGTCCCGTTCAACTCTTGAATGACTGCATCCATTGCCTTGCCCCCGTCATCAAACAACGATTGAAACTGCGGAGCCGATCAAGGCATTCGGCTGCCGGACTTCCGCCAGTCGCCATCGCAGGCAAATTTATATGAAGCAAAAAGATTCGCGAGATCAAATACGCTGTAGATAATCACGAAGCCGACGATGTACATGTTCGCGTCCAGGTGAATGACATAATGTGTTGCCGCCACGATCGTCAGGCAAAACAACATACCCACCTGCCACACAAATTCGAATCGATTCTTCTGCGCGATTATCGCAACCAGGCTCAAAGGGTTACTGATGAAGCGCAGGTAAAACATCGGGCACATCAGCCGGGCATATTCTCCCGCGACACGCCACTTTTCACCGAATACCAGCGCAAACAGCGACGGCGCGAAAAACAGCAGGAGCAGAAACGGCGGTGTCGCGATCGCCACAAGTTTTTTGAGTGTCGAAATAAATATCTCTCTGCAACGTTGCCCTGCCAGGAAAGCCTCGCTGATTTCCTGCCTGAAAACATCCCCGATCGAGCCCGATACCAGCGACAGCGGCATGCCGACCGCCCGCTCGGCCAGCATGAAATATCCGGACGCCGCCAGACCGAACGCGGCATTGATGAATATCGTGGGCAGCTGGACCGACACCGCACCCAGCGTATGGGCCGGGGCCAGGTATTGCGGACAGCTTCGATAACGCTTCGCCAGCGCCAGCATCTTGCGTTTGTCGACGCCGCGCCAGAATCGCGGACAATGGCGGCGCACCATGCTCGCCATCATGCCCGCCGCCAGGGCCTGGCCGGACACGCTTCCGATCACCAGTCCGCCGGCGCCGGCGTGGAGCAGCCCGAGGCCGAGCTGCACGGCCGAGGTCCCGCCGCTATGAAGCACTTGCCGATGCGCCATCAAAAAATACAACTTGTGGCGATTGCACCAATATTTTAGAGTCGAGTAAATGCCATTCAGAAAAACCGCCAGGGGAACGACATACAGCCATGCCGACATCGATTCGTTTTCCAGCGCTGTTGATATCGGTTTGTGCAACAGGCAGGCGACCGCAAACAGGCTGACGCCGACGATCAGGCTGATCGTGATCGACAATGCCGCAATATTGGCGGCATCGACATCCTTACGCGGCAGCATGATCGCGAATTCATAACGGCCCGTGGCCAGCACGGACAAGCTTGATACGACCGAAACAAAGAGTGCGAGCACGCCGAATTGCTCCGGCGGATAAAGGCGTGACAGGATCGGTGTGACCGCAAGTGGAATAAGCTGCGCGAGCCCCGTCCCGGTCACCAGGGTGACAACATTGCGGTTGAATTCGCCCTGGAAAAACACTCTGACGCTATTTAACATGTACGTGTTCGCTTGAATTACCAAACGGCACTAAAAGAGGCGTTGCATTACGCAGTAACAACTAAATGTTACGTGGCCCGGAATGACACGAAATGAGATACTCCTATACGGGCCGAATTAGCCTTTTGACACCACGCAAGCCGTCAGGCCGCCGCTCCATGGGATTAGCTGGGCAAATAAACTAGAGCAATTGCTCCGTGCAGTAGGCAATAAAATGCCCGCAACTTCGCGGGCATTTGTTTTCGTGTCGGGCAGATATTCTCCCGCCGCATCAGCGGCACGGCCACCATGTCAGTGTGATCCTGAGCGCGTCTACGATGTCTTCACGAACGCGATGCAGGAGATGATGTACGGCGGGTCCCACGTCGGCCACAAGCCGGCGGGTTGCAACAGTTTTCGGGCGCCGTGCTCGTCGAAGGGTCGGGCCGCGGGGTCGAGTGAGGCATGTCGAACGGCGTTGCGTGCCGGGGACGGGCGGCGCCCGTCGTTTGAAAACATCGTTCCGACCGCTCCACGTTCCGGTCGGTCCGCAGGCACAGGAGGACCGCGGCAAGGCGCCGCGGCGACATGCCGGCCTTCACATCAAGCCGCTTCCTTGACGGCCTTGCGCCGCCGCACCCCCGCCATCCCCGCCAGGCCGAGCCCCAGCAGCGCCAGGCTCACGGGTTCCGGAATGTCGGACTCCGCACGCCCCGTGAAACCGGCGCCGTCGACGAGGAACGTGCCGGCCAGGCGCAGGTCGTACGTGCCGCTCGTGATCCAGCCCGCACCTTTCGCCAGTTCGCTCGCCAGGTTCAGGCTCAGCGCGTCGATCGGCGTGAAGAGGTCGCCGGCGAAGATGCCGAGGTCGGTGAAGGCGATCGAGCCCGCAAGGTCCGGGAACACGACGAACGAGAACCATGCCGGCTCGGGCGGCGTGTTGAACAGGAAGTCGAACTCGAACGTCTCGCCGGCCAGGGCGCCGGGTGCCGAGATGCCGAAATCCCAGGTCTGGGTCGTGGTCGGGCCGAACTCGGGCACGACGAAGAACATGTCGCTGTACGTCGGCGTGGCGGAGGCGTTGAAGGCGGCGCAGGTCGCGAGGACGAGGCCGAACAGCATGTGCTTGATCGATTTCATTTGCTTGTTCCTGAAGGGTTTACAGATTCACGCCGAATGCGCGCGCGAGGTTCGTCACGTCGAGCGAGCCGAGGCCCGTCGCCGGGTTGAACGTGTTCGTGCTCTTGTAGTAAAGATTCGTGCCGGCCGTGATCGCGCGGAACGGCGACCTGGCGCCATAGCCGTAGGTCTTGAAAGCGCCGTACAGCTGCGGATGCAGCAGGCCCAGGCGGTCGTTCCTGCCGGCCGCGATCAGGGTGAAAATGCCGTTCAGCTGCGGCGCGACGAAGCTGGTGCCGCCGCTGCCCGAACCCCATTGCCCTTCGAAGTACACGAGGTAGCCGCTGTACGGGTCGGCGTTGAGCGACACGTCCGGCAGGTTACGGCCCGGGACGGCAGGCGGCAGGTCGATCAGCCATTCGTAGCCCGTGCCTGGATCGCCCAGCACGGACGCCTTGCAGTACAGGCTCTGCGCCGCCGAGGTCGACGCGACGCCGGCCAGGTTGTTCTGGTACGACGGCCGGCCGAAGTCGACGCTCACGCCGCCACCGCCGCCCACCGGGAAGTAATCCGTGTAATACGTGGTCTGGCCGTAGTATTGCGTGATGTAGTTGCGCAGGTAGTCCCACGCCCACGCGCGCTCGGTCGGGATCGTGATGTTGCCGTACTTGTGCGCCTGCGTGTGCGGCAGGGTCGTGCCGCCGGCGGCCAGCACGGCCGTGTCGGACGCCGGGTGATCGGTCGTCAGCAGGGTCGTGCAGGCGGGATACGGCAGCGCGCTGTTGATGTCGAAGGCGCCGGCGTCGCCCGACGCGGCGATCACGGGAATGCCCTGCAGCGCGGCCTGGACGAACACCGCGTGGAACGCGGCCAGGTCCGCCGGGTCATTGAATACCTCTGCGGCGCCCCAGCTCACGGACAGCGTATCGACGATGTTCTCGTCGACGGCCGTGGCGAACATGTCCAGGAAACCATTGCCCTGGTTCGGCGCCAGGTAGACGCGGATGTTCGCGCCCGGCGCCACGCCGCCCGATTGTTCGATGTCGAGGGTGGTCTCGCCGGCGCCGTCGCTGCCCGGACCGTCATCCGGCAGCGGGCCGCCGTCGACCGGCACGTCGGTGATGCGGTTCGGCGCCACGTTCAACCCCAGTGCATTCCAGTAGCCGTACGCATCGGACTGGCGGTAGCCGGCCAGCGTGGCGATGCCGATGGTCTTGCCGGCGCCCGTCACGCCGGCCGCGTACAGCGGCGTCACGTTGTATTTGGCGGCCAGGTCCCGTACCGTGTACTCGCCCGGCAAGGAGGCGGCCGCGGCGTTCGCGGTCGGGATGCGGCTCGGTACGAGCTTCGACTCGCCGGTCGCCACGCCCGAGGCCGGCTGGCGCACGATATTGCTGTGGAAGAGCGGACGGCCGTTCAAGCCGTGCACGGCCTTGACGATGCCGGACAGGTTGGCCGGCACGGTGGTCGCGCCCGCCGGCGCCTCGTACTTGCGGCCCAGCGACTGGTAGGCATGGATCGGGCTGCCGAACACGGCCGCGAGTTGCGCATTCGTGCCCTTCGCGGAAATCAGCAGGTTGTTCGCATAGACTTTCGTGACCGTGAGGCCCTGGGACTGCAGGAAGTTCACCACCTGGGCGATGGACGTGGCGTCCTGGCCGTACAGGCTGCCGACCTGCGCCGGCGTCAGGAACTTGCGGTAGTTCGGGCTGGACGGGTCGACGATGGACGCCGCGTGCGCGTCCATCGCGGCGGCGTTTTTCACCGCCAGCGACAGCGTGACCTGGCGCACTTCCGACTGGGGCGCGAGGCCCAGGTCGACGATGCGCGCATCGCGGTCGAGGTGGAACTGGGTGGAGGTCGTGGCGCCGTACGCCAGCGACGTGGTCAGCACGCCGATGGCTACAGCAATGGCGGTAAGCGTTCTCAAAGCGGACTCCCTGTCGATTGTTGGAGATCCCGCCGGGCACCGGCAGGCTCATCCGCAGTCAAGCAAGGGGTATGCCATTAACTGTAACCAAGAGTTATTTCTTCAATTAATCAAACGCTTGTTTCATTTTTGCCGGATTTTTTGTTTCAAAATGATTGTATTTATGTAAATTTCTCCGACACATATGTATTTGTCCGTCGTCAAACCGCCGGCCGCACGACGTCCTCGGTCCGGTAGCGGGCCACGAACGCGGCCAGGTCTTTCGAGTGATAGCCCCGCGCGAGCGCATCGAGGTGGTCGGCGAACGGCGCATAGGACGGGTCGAGCGTCCGCAGGTAGCCGGCCTGTTCGCGGATCTTGCGCATGTTTCCGATCCGCACCAGCTGCCACAGCACCTCGATCTCTTCGGTGGGCGGGACGACCAGCGCGGCCTCTTCCTCCTCCGGCGGCGCGTCCGGCGCAGCCGGGCCGGTGATCCACGCCAGGCCCAGCTGTGTGCCGATGGCGCGCAGCAGGACGTCGTGTTCGACCGGCTTGGGCACGAAGGCGTCGGCGCCCGCTTCCCGGCACCGCGCTTCGTCCTCGGGACTCGCGCCGGCCGTCACGGCGATGACGGGCACCCGGCGCCACGCCGGCATCTGGCGGATCCGCCGCGTCGTCTCGTTGCCGTCGATCACAGGCATCATGACGTCCATTACGATCAGGTCGGGCTTGAAGCTGTCGAGCAGGGCGAGGCATTCGAGGCCGTTCTCGGCCGCGGCCACGACGAAGCCCACGGCCTGCAGCAGGTCGACCAGCATCGCGCGGTTCTGCGGGACGTCGTCGACGATCAGCAAGCGCTTGCGCTCGCCTTCATAGCCGACGATCGTACGCTGCGACGGCACGCTGGCCGGGCTGCCGGTGGCGACCGGCGCGGCGAATTCGAACCAGAACGTGCTGCCCTCGTCCGGTTCGCTGGCGACGCCGATGGTGCCGCCCATCAGGCGCACCAGTTGCTGGCTGATGGCCAGGCCCAGCCCCGTGCCGCCGGCGCGCCGCGGCACGTCGGCCACCTGTTCGAACGGGCGAAACAGGCGGCCGAGCTGTTGCGCGCTCATGCCGATGCCCGTGTCGGCCACCTCGAAGCGCAGCCGTACGCAGGCGTCGTCCCCGCTTGCCGCCGGCACGCGCGCCACCCGCAGCGAGACCGTCCCGCGATCGGTGAATTTCACCGCGTTGCCGAGCAGGTTGAGCAGCACCTGGCGCAGGCGCGTCTCGTCGACCGTCACGGCGGCCGGCACGTCGGGCGCGAGTGCGTACTCGAACGCGAGGCCCTTCTCCTCGGCCTTCACGCGCATGATGTCGACGACCACCTGCAGGAATGTGCCGAGGTGGACCGCGGCCGGATACAGCACCATCTTGCCGGCCTCGACCCGCGCCAGGTCCAGGATGTCGTTGATGAGGGTGAGCAGGTGCTGGCCGCTTTCGTGGATGGTGGCGAGGCCCGCGGCCTGGCGGTCGTTCAGCAGGTGCCGGTCGCGCTTGAGCAATTGCGCATAGCCGATGATGGCGTTGAGCGGGGTGCGCAATTCATGGCTCATCTGCGCGAGAAAATTGCTGCGCTGGCGCGCGAGGCCGACGGCCTCGGCCAGCGCCGCCTCGCGCGCCGCTTCGGCCGCCTTGCGTTCGCGGTCGACGGCGGCCAGGTGTTCCAGGCGCGACTTCGTGGCGGACAGGCTGTCCCGGAAATGCAGCAGGCCGAGCGTCAGGCCGAGGATGCCGCAGGCGATCCAGGCGAACACCAGGCCCATGAGCAGCGCGGTCTTCGAGATCCACTTGCCGTGGAAGCGGATCGAGCGCACCTCGAGCGTGATGGTCTGCCCCTGCGGGACGGCGCCCGTCGACAATTCCACGGCCGTCACGCGGTCGAGCCGGGGGTAGCTCTTGGACAGCGGGATCTTGTGCGTGCTGCGCCACCAGTCGGCGGTGCGCAGGACGTTCATCGGAATCGTGAACGGAGTGGCCTGCCGCGACAAGTCGATTTCCGCTTCGTTGAAGCGCTGCGAATTCCAGTCGCCGAGGGTGGAGAACTCCGGCTCGAAATTCATCAGGTGCAGCTTGACGATACGCGGCGGCCGCCCCGTGTAGCGCAGGTCGAAATCGATCGAGTCGAACCCGGACAGATCGATCCCCTTGCCCGGCCGGCCCAGCAGGAACTGCAACTTGCAGAAGCCGTAAGTCGCGACCGTGCCCAGCGCGCACCGCATGACGATCGCATCGGGGGTGCGCTCCAGGATGCCCACCGAGTTGCCCCCCAGCTCGGGCCGGTCGTCCGCGACACTGGCGCCGTGCGGCTGGCCGGGCGAGATCTCGATGGTCCTGACCATCCCGTAGTGCTGCCAGACCAGCAGCGCCGGCGTCGCCAGCAGCAACAGGATGATCAGGCAATAGCTGATCCTCGTCGGGCGGGAGAGCGACTGGTTCATTGGGGACCCACGGTTCCTGGACTGGTCATCGGGCAACGATGGTCCAGTATATACCCAGGAAGTCCGCAGGAACCGGCCTGCTCTGCCTCAGATCACCATGAAGTCGGTGCTGGTCAGCGCCAGGTTGACGCCGACGATGGCGAACTTGACGGCCGCGCCCACACCCGAACCGTCCGCGTCGTAGTACAGGGCGCCGGTGGCCTTGTCGTACTGGATGTAGTCGTCCGCATCGAGGGCCGCCGAACCGATCACCTTGAAATTGTTGATGCCGAGCGTCCCCGTGGCCGCCAGCTTCGTGAAGATCGCGTTTTCCAGCCGAAGCTTGTCCTCCCCTTTCGAGAAGTCCTCGATCCGGACGACGTTGGCCGTGGCGCTCAGCGCCGTCGTGAAGACGAACGCGTCGCTGCCCGCGCCGCCGAACAGCACGTCGTTGCCGCCCATGCCATTGAGGACGTCGCTGCCCTCGCCGCCATGGATGACATTGACGCCGGCGTTGCCGGACAAGGTGTCGTTGTAGTCGGACCCGATCAGGTTTTCGATGTTGACCACGGTGTCCGCGCCGGAAATCCCCGCCGCGGTCGTCTTCACGCCGGCCGCGCCCAATGCCAGCGTCACGCCGGTCGTGCCGGACGTGGTGGCCGTTTCGAACGACAGCGTGTCGATGCCGGCGCCGCCGTCGATCGCGTTCACGCCCGAACCGGCGATGATCAGGTTGCCCAGCGCATTGCCGGTGCCGTTGATGGCTCCGCCCAGCAGGGTCAGGTTCTCGACGTTGAGACCCAGCACGTGGCTGGCCGACGCCACGACCTCGTCGATCCCGCCCGCCGCGGACGCATTGGTCTCGATCACGATGTCGCCCGCATTGTCGACGTAGTACGTGTCGTTGCCGTCGCCGCCGCTCAACGTGTCGACGCCGCTGCCGCCGTCCAGGGTGTCGTCGCCGGCATCGCCATTGAGCCGGTCGGCACCGCCGCCGCCCGCGAGCACGTCGTCGCCGGCGCCGCCCATCAGGGCATTGTCGGCGCCATTGCCGGTCAGCTTGTCGGCGAAGCGCGAACCCGACACGTCCTCGATGCTGACGAGCGTATCCGTGTTGCCCCAGTTGTCGGTGGCGACGCCGGTGGCCAGGTTGACTTTCACGCCCACGCCCGTGATCGGGAGTGCGCCGTAGTCGTTGGTGTACGAGACGAGGTCGCGGCCGTCGCCGCCGTCGATCGTGTCGTTGCCGGTCCCGCCCGAGAACGCGTCGACACCGCTGCCGCCCTGCAGGACGTCGCTGCCGTTGCCGCCGTCGAGCCAGTCGTTGCCGTCGCCGCCCGCCAGCGTGTCGTTGCCGTCCTGGCCGAACAGGTCGTTGTCGCCCGCGCTACCCGTGATGAAGTCGCCATAGCGCGAACCGACGACGGCTTCGATGCCGACGAGCTTGTCGATATTGCCCCAGTTGTCGGTCGCGACACCGGTCGCCAGGTTGACGACGACGCCCTTCCCGGTCGGCGCGATGCTGCCATAGTCGTTGTCGTAGATGACGTTGTCGCGGCCATCGCCGCCGTCGATCGTGTCGTTGCCCGCGCCGCCGGACAACTGGTCCGTACCGATGCCGCCCAGCAGGCTGTCGTTGCCGGCGCCGGCGTCGAGCCAGTCGTTGCCGGCGCCGCCGGCGAGCGTATCGTTGCCGTCGTCGCCGTAGAAGTTGTTGTCGTTGGCGTCGCCGGTCAGGACGTCGCCGTAGCGCGAGCCGGACACGTCCTCGATGCCGACGAGCTTGTCCGTGTTGCCCCAGTTGTCGGTCGCGGTGCCCAGCGTCAGGTCGACGATGACGCCCTTGCCCGTCGGCGCGATGGGGCCGTAGTCGTTGAAATAGGTGACGCGGTCGCGGTCGGCGCCGCCGTCGATCGTGTCGTTGCCGGCGCCGCCGGACAGCTGGTCCATGCCCGCACCGCCCAGCAGGCTGTCGCTGCCAGCGCCCGCGTCGAGCCAGTCGTTGCCGGCATCGCCGGACAGCGTGTCGTTGCCGTCGTCGGCGTTGAGGCTGTTGTCGGCCGCATTGCCGGTCAGCGTGTCGGCATAGCGCGAGCCGGTCACGTCCTCGATGCTGACGAGCTTGTCGGTGTTGCCCCAGTTGTCGGTCGCGACGCCCGTGACCAGGTTGACCGTGACGCCCTTGCCGGTGGGCGCCGGGCCGCGGTAGTCGTCCGAGTAATTGGCGCGGTCGCGGCCGTCGCCGCCGTCCAGTGTGTCGTTGCCGCTGGTCCCGGTCAGCATGTCCGACCCGCCGGCACCCGCGATGCTGTCGTTGCCTTCTTCGCCCCACAGGTAGTTATCCTGCGCATCGCCCGTGATGACGTCGGCGAAGCGGGAGCCGGTCACCTCTTCGATGCCGACGAGCTTGTCCGTATTGCCCCAGTTGTCGATGGCCGTGCCCGTTGCGAGATTGACCGTCACGCCCTTGCCGGTAAGTCCGGTGACCGGGTACTCGTAGTTGTAGTTGACGCGGTCGCGGTCGGCGCCGCCGTCCAGCGTGTCGTTGCCGGCGCCGCCCGTCAGCTGGTCGAAGCCGGCGCCGCCCAGGATGCTGTCGGCACCGCTGCCGCCGTCGAGCCAGTCGTTGCCGGCATCGCCGGAGATCGTGTCGTTGCCGTCGTCGCCGGACAGGCTGTTGTCGGCCGCATTGCCGACCAGCGTGTCGGCATAGCGCGAGCCGGACGCGTCCTCGATGCTGACGAGCTTGTCCGTGTTGCCCCAGTTGTCGGTCGCAGTACCGGTCGCCAGGTTGACAATGACGCCCTTGCCGGTCGGCGCGATGGTGCCGTAGTCGTTGAAATAGGTAACGCGGTCGCGGTCGGCGCCGCCGTCGATCGTGTCGTTGCCGGCGCCGCCGGACAGCTGGTCCATGCCCAGGCCGCCCAGGATGCTGTCGGCACCGTTGCCGCCCTCGAGCCAGTCGCTGCCGGCATCGCCGGAGATCGTGTCGTTGCCGTCGTCGCCGGACAGGCTGTTGTCGGCCGCATTGCCGACCAGCGTGTCGGCATAGCGCGAGCCGGACNGCCGGCATCGCCGGAGATCGTGTCGTTGCCGTCGTCGCCGGACAGGCTGTTGTCGGCCGCATTGCCGACCAGCGTGTCGGCATAGCGCGAGCCGGACGCGTCCTCGATGCTGACGAGCTTGTCCGTGTTGCCCCAGTTGTCGGTCGCGGTACCGGTCGCCAGGTTGACCACGACGCCCTTGCCCGTCGGCGCGATGGTGCCGTAGTCGTTGAAATAGGTGACGCGGTCGCGGTCGGCGCCGCCGTCGATCGTATCGTTGCCGGCACCGCCGGACAGCTGGTCCATGCCCAGGCCGCCCAGCAGGCTGTCGGCACCGTTGCCGCCGTCGAGCCAGTCGCTGCCGGCATCGCCGGACAACGTGTCGTTGCCGTCGTCGCCGTTCAGGCTGTTGTCGGCTGCATTGCCGACCAGCGTGTCGGCATAGCGCGAGCCGGACACGTCCTCGATGCTGACGAGCTTGTCCGTGTTGCCCCAGTTGTCGGTTGCGGTACCGGTCGCCAGGTTGACCGTCACGCCCTTGCCCGTGAGCCCGGTGCCGGGATACTCGTTGTTGTAGTTGACGCGGTCGCGGTCGGCGCCGCCGTCGAGCGTATCGTTGCCGGCGCCGCCCGTCAGCTGGTCGAACCCGGCGCCGCCCACCACGCTGTCGGCACCGTTGCCGGCGTCGAGCCAGTCGTTGCCGGCGTCGCCGGACAGCGTGTCGTTGCCATCCTCGCCGCGCAGGTTGTTGTCGGCCGCGTTGCCCGTGATGGTGTCGCCGAAGCGCGAGCCGGACACGTCTTCGATGTTGAGGAGCGTATCCGTGTGGCCCCAGTTGTCGGTCGCGATGCCGGTGGCCAGGTTGACCTTGACGCCCAAGCCCGTGACCGCCACGTTCACGGTGCCGTCATAGGTGTCGTCCATGTAGTTGGCCGTGTCGCGGCCGGCGCCGCCGTCGAGGGTATCGTTGCCGCTGCCGCCGATGAACGTATCGCTGCCGTTGCCGCCCGTGATCCTGTCGTTGCCGCCGCGGGCGAACACATAGCCGCCCTGGTCCGACAACTGGATGATGTCCGCGCCCGCGCCCGTGTGGATGTTGCGGATGCCGGTCAGCGTGTCGCTGCCGACGTCCGCGCCGGTGGCGACGCCCGTCCGCAGGTTGATGGTGACGCTGGTGGTGATGCCCTCGTACATGACGACGTCGTCGCCGCCACCGCCGTTGACGGTGTCGTTGCCCTTGCCCGGGCGGAACCAGTTCTGGCCGGCCGAGCCGATCAGCGTATCGGCGAATGCGGAGCCGGTGACGTGCTCGATGCCGATCAGCGTGTCCGTGTTGCCCCAGTTGTCCCTGGCGGTGCCTGCTGCCAGGTCGACCGACACGCCGGCCGTGCCGGCCGAATAGTCGACCGTGTCGCCGTACGCGCCGTCGGCGCCGCCATCCATCGTGTCGTTGCCGGCGCTGCCGACGAGGACGTCGTCGCCGGCGCCGCCCGACATCGAATCCGTGCCCGCGGTACCGACCAGGCGGTCGTTATTGACGGTGCCGCCGACGAGCGCCAGCGTGCCGGCAAAGGCCGGCGCCGCCAGAGGCCGGGCCGTGATCGTGCCCACGTGCGCTTCCAGGTGCCAGTCGCCGCCGAGCGCGGCCGCGCCGGTCAGGCCGGTCGACGCCGCCACGTCGCTGCCCGTGTAGTCGGACAGCTGCTCCAGGAAGGCGGCGCCGGCGGCGCCCTGGCCGACTTCGCAGCCGTACAGCAGGATGTCCCCCGCCGCGGCCAGGCTGCGGCCGATGGTCGCGAGCGCGCCGGCGTAATGCGCGAGCACGCCGGCGGTCACGACCGTGCTGCCCAGCACGATCCGGCCGGCGCTGCCGTGCGAGACGATGTGGATGGCGGCCAGGTCGCGCTCGGCCGCCAGCGCGGCGGCGACCTGGAGCAGCCCATCCTGTCCGTCATCCAGCACGACGACGCGTGCGTGGCCTGCGGAGGCGGCGATGTCTTCCCAGCCGGCGATGGCGGGATCGATGAAAACGACTGCACGGGAATGGCTCATGAACTCTCTCGGTTTTTTTAATTGATCTGGAAATTATAGCCATTCGGATTTCCAATCTACAACTTTATTTATCATTTGTGCAAATGTTGTCCCCCAGCAGCAGATCGACGGCCGCCCGCACGCCGTCCTCTTCCCGCATCACCTGCCCCATGCGCCGCGCGTCCTCCCGCATGGCCGGTTGCGACGCCGCGGCCACGGCCTGCACGAGGCGCGCGCTGTCGAGGCCGGCCGCCGGACAGGCCACGGCGATCCCGCGCAGCGTCATGCGCCGCGCCCAGAAGAACTGGTCGCCGGCAAACGGCACGACGACGGACGGCACGCCCGCGCGCGCCGCCGCGTGACTCGTGCCCGCGCCGCCGTGATGCACGACGAGCGCCGTGCGCGGGAACAGCCAGTCGTGCGGCGTGTCGTCCAGCACGTACACGTCGGACGGCAGGCGAGATGGATCGATGCCGCTCCAGCCCGGATGGAACAGCACGCGCCGTCCGCTGGCCACGGCCGCGATCGCATCGACCAGCGTGCCCTGGGCGATGCCCGCCATGCTGCCGAAGCCGATGTAGACGGGCGCAGGCCCGGCCGCCAGGAAGTCCAGCAAGGCCCGCGGCGGTGTATGGTCCTGCCCCGCCGGCAACTGCCAGGCGCCCGTGACCGCGACGTTCGGCGGCCAGTCGGCCGGGCGCGCCAGCAACGTGGGCGAGCAGCCGACGAGCAGCGGCATGTCGCGCCAGGGTTGCTTGCGCGGCGGGGCGCCGAACACCCGCGCGCGGGCACGGTTCAGTTCCGGGCCGAACATCGACCACGCCATCCGTTCGAACGCGCGGTGGGCCAGCATGTTGGCCCAGCCCGGCAGGCGGTGCATGTTGAGGAATGGCGGCGCGAATTCGCGCGTGGGCGTCATCGGCCACATCGCGGCGCCGATGCACGGGATGCCGAGCCCCTCCGCCACCGCGAGGCCGACGAAGCCGGCCAGACCCGAATACACGAGCAGGTCGCTGCCGTGCATGGAAGCTGCCGCGCACGCCGCTTCCATCCACGGCAGCGTGCTGTCGCGCGCGAGCGTCGCGCAGGCGCGCATCAGGCGGGACATGCTGGCGCCATCCTTCAGCAGCGCGCCGAACGCGCCGCCCGGCTGGAACGCACCGCGCATGTCGCCGGCCAGCGCCGTGAAGGGAATGCCGAGGGCCTGCGCGCGCGGGGCGCCCGCCACGTCGGCCAGCACGTGCGCCTCGTGGCCCCGGCCGGCGACTTCGCGCGCCAGCGCCAGCAGCGGCCGGGTATCGCCCTCGGTGCCGTAGGTGAGAAAGGTGATCTTCATGGTCGTGCCTCGTTCGGAAAGGCACGATTGTCGCCAGCGGACGTCAGCCCGGCTTGTATAAACCCGACATCACAGCCGATAGGGCCAGTATTCGGGATCGGTCTCGATGTGCGCTTCCAGCCGCGACGGCGGCAGGAAGGCGAGCTCGCGCAGTTCGCGCGCCATGTGGGCCTGGTCGGCATAGCCCAGTTCCGCGGCCAGGTCCGCGAGCGAACGAGCGGGCGCATGCGGGTCGCGCAACGCGTACACGGCCGCGTTCATGCGCTGCAGGCGGCGCGCCTGCGCGGGGCTCAGGCCCACGCGGGCGCGGTATTGCCGCTGCGTCTGGCGCGCGCCGACACCCAGCTCGGGCGCGCTGGCGGCGATGCTGCGCAGGCTCGCGCCGAGCTCCGCATCCCAGCGTCCGCGCACGGCGCGCCAGCGTTCAACCAGCCGCGCTTCGATCCACGCCGCTTGTGCGGCGTCGTCGGCGCACGCGCGCAATGCCTGCGGCCAGTCCGCCCAGGTGTCGTCGAGCAGGCCGTCGGCGGGGTCGTTGCGGTCCTGGAGCGCCGCCGGGGCGAGCCCCGTCAGCAACGCGAAGGCATCCGGATACAGCACGATGCCCACCGTGCGCAGCGGCGCGAGCGTGAGCGACGCGATCGGCCGCGTGCGCGGCCCGGACACGATCAGGTCGGACATGGCGCGCAGTTCGCCGTCGTCGCCGGGCAGCGCGGCGGCGCCCTCCGTGAAAAAGTTCAGGCTGCAGTACACCATCGCCGGGAACCGGTTCAGCTGCGGCTGCGCCGGCGGCCACGGCTCGTCCACGGTCGAATAGAAACCGATGCCGTGCAGGGCCTCGGCCAGCTCGCCCTGCGGGTGGTGCATCCAGGCCTTCACGGCGTTTATTGCACGTCGAGCAGCTCGACGTCGAAGATCAGGTTGGCGTTCGGCGGGATCGGGCCCGCGCCGTCCGCGCCATAGCCCAGCGCGGCGGGAATGACGAGCGTGCGCTTGCCGCCCACTTTCATGCCGTCGACGCCCTGGTCCCAGCCCGGGATCACCATGCCGCTGCCGAGGCGGAACGTAAACGGCTTGCGGCCGATGGAGCTGTCGAACTTCTCGCCGTGGTGGTCGGGCGCGTCCGGCAGGTACAGCCAGCCCGTGTAGTTGACTGTGACGTGGGAGCCGGCCCTGGCTTCGGCGCCCGTGCCGGCGGTCGTGTCGATCTTCTGGAAGCTGATGGCGGAGGTGTCGGCCTTCACCGGGGCGGCCGGGGCCTCTTCGCGGCGCTTGCAAGCGGCGAGGGACAGCGCGAGTGCGAGGCCGAGGAAGCCGGCGCGGATCATCGGGGTCATGTTGAATCCTTGAGGTTATAAAGTCTTGACGAAGGCGCGCACGCCGCCCAGCAGCATCTCGATCGACATCGCGGTCAGGATGAGGCCCATCAGGCGCTCGAACGCGGTCATGACCTGGATGCCCAGCACCTTCTGCAGGCGTTCGGCGCCGAGGAAGACGGCGAGCCAGATGATGGCGACGGCCGCCAGCGCGGCCACGTGCACCATCACCTCCTCCACCGACTGCGACGTGAACAGCAGCACGGTGGCCAGCGCGGACGGCCCGGCCAGCGCGGGGATCGCGAGCGGCACGATGAACGGCTCGCCGCCTTCGCTGCGGCCGAGCACGCCGTCCGGATGGGGGAAGATCATGCGGATTGCGATGATCAGCAGGATGACGCTGCCGCCGATGCGCAGCGAGATGTCGGTCAGCTGCAGCGCCGCGAGGAAGTGGCGGCCGAAGAACATGAACAGCAGCAGCAGGAGAAAGGCGATGGCGCACTCGCGCACGACGATGCGCGGGCGGCGGGCCGGGGCCACGTCCTTCAGCGCCGTCACGAACAGGGGGACGTTGCCGAAGGGGTCGGTGACCAGCAGCAGCAGGATGAAGGTCTGGAAGAAGCTCTGGGTCATGGGGCGTTGTTATTGTTATGGCAGGTGTGATCTTAACCGATCTGCACGCACTCCCGTCGTTCCCGCGAAGGCGGGAACCCATGCTGACTGAAACGAAGCCGGAATGCTGGTGACGCGACTGCGGCGCCTCAGTATGGATTCCCGCGTGCGCGGGAAGTCATTTCCGGCAGTGCCGGGAAGTCATTTCCGGCAGTGCCGGGAATGACGGCAAAAAAAAAGCGGCGCCATTGGCACCGCCCTCTTCTTGCATCCGCTCGCGAATCAGTTCTGTTCGAACTTCTTCAGCCAGGAATGCAGCTGGTGCGGACGCAGCCCGTCGTAATCCTCGAACGGCTGGTGGATCCACGGATTGTGCGGCAGGTCGACCAGGTGGTAATCCGGCTTGATCGACGACGTGCCCTTGACCCAGATGACGGCCGAACGCACTTCCGTGACGTCCTGGTAGTTCGCCTGCAGGTGCTCGCGCACGCGCATCAGGGTGACGCCCGAATCGGCCAGGTCGTCGACCAGCAGGATGCGGCCGGCCAGCGGGCCCTTGGTCATCGTCATGTACTTGGCGATGTCCAGGTCGCCCTGCTTCGTGCCCGCTTCTTCGCGGTACGAGCTGGTCGACAGGATCGCCAGCGGCACGTCGAAGATGCGCGAGATCGCGTCGCCCGGGCGCACACCGCCGCGCGCGAGGCACAGCACCATGTCGAACTTCCAGTTCGATTCGTACACCTTGAGCGCCAGGCGCTCGATCAGGCGGTTGTATTCATCCCAGGAGACCCACAGGTCCTTGTCGGTCGATGGAGGCGTCGTCATGTTCAGATTTTCCTAGTTTCTGCTTGTGGCTGACGTCCCTGCCCCGCGGGTGGCGCGGCAGGGACCGGGCTTCGATATCAGGCTGCGAACGGGTGGCGCAGCACGATGGTTTCTTCGCGGTCCGGACCGGTCGACACCATGTCCACCGGGACGCCGACCAGTTCTTCGATGCGCTTGATGTAGGCACGCGCGTTGGCCGGCAGCTCGTCCATCGACTTGGCGCCGACGGTGGTGCCCGTCCAGCCCGGCATCTCTTCGTACACCGGCACGCAGGCCGCGGCTTCTTCCGCGCCGACCGGGAAGATGTCCACGTCGCGGCCGTCGATCTTGTAGCCGGTGCACAGCTTCAGCGTGTCCAGGCCGTCCAGCACGTCCAGCTTGGTCAGGCACATGCCGGACACGCCGTTGATCTGCACGGAGCGGCGCAGCAGCGCGGCGTCGAACCAGCCGCAGCGGCGGGCACGGCCCGTCACGGTGCCGAACTCGTGGCCGATGCGCGACAGGTGTTCGCCGACGCCGGCGTCCGTCGGCAGCTCCGACGGGAACGGGCCCGAACCCACGCGGGTCGTGTAGGCCTTGGTGATGCCCATGATGTAGTGCAGCATGCCCGGACCGACGCCCGAACCGGCGGCGGCGTTGCCGGCCACGCAGTTCGACGAGGTGACGAACGGGTACGTGCCGTGGTCGACGTCCAGCAGCGAGCCTTGCGCGCCTTCGAACAGCAGGTGGCCGCCGGCATTGTGCGTCGCGTACAGCGCGGACGACACGTCGCCGACCATCGGACGCAGGCGCGGCACGAGGGCCATCGCGTCGTCGTACACTTTCTGGAAGTCCAGCGCCTGGCCGCCCAGGAAGCCGGTCAGCACGAAGTTATGGTATTCCAGGTTTTCGCGCAGCTTCTCGGCAAAACGGGTTTCGTTCAGCAGGTCGGCGATGCGGATCGCGCGGCGCGCGACCTTGTCTTCGTACGCCGGGCCGATGCCCTTGCCCGTCGTGCCGATCTTGTTGACGCCGCGCTTCGCTTCGCGGGCGACGTCGATGGCGACGTGGTAAGGCAGGATGACCGGGCAGGCTTCCGAGATCTTCAGGCGCGACGCGACTTCCACGCCGGCCGCTTCCAGCTTGTCGATCTCGCGCATCACGTCCGGTACGGAGACGACGACGCCGTTGCCGATGTAGCAGGCCACGCCTTCGCGCATGATGCCCGACGGGATCAGTTGCAGCGCGGTCTTCTGGCCCTTGATCACCAGCGTGTGGCCGGCGTTGTGGCCGCCCTGGAAACGCACCACGCCGGCGGCATGGTCGGTCAGCCAGTCGACGATCTTACCCTTGCCTTCATCGCCCCACTGGGTGCCGATGACAACGACGTTCTTAGCAGTATTTGACATCATTAACCTAAGTTTTTGAGAATCCAATTTCCTTGTTCGAGGACGAGCACACGGTCGCACTCGAACTCGTCCTGTACATTGTCGTGACCCGGCATCGACTGGATCACCACTTCGCCCGCTTTGCGCAGTTCAGCGATTTTTTCGCGCAGCTCGGGCGCGTTGCCCCAGGGGGCACGAATGGAGTGTTTGCGCTCGGCCGTCGGCAGCAGACGGGCCAGTTCGCGCAGGTCGAGCGAGAAGCCCGTGGCCGGACGCGCGCGGCCGAAGGCTTCGCCCACGTGGTCGTAGCGGCCGCCGCGCGCGACGGCGTTCGGCAGGCCCGGCACGTACAGCGCGAACATGGCGCCGCTTTCGTACTGGTAGCCGCGCAGGTCGGCGAGGTCGATCGCGATCTGGGCGCGGCCCAGCGCGGAGCCGGCCAGCGCGGCGAGTTCCGCCAGCGCGCGGGCGATGCCCGGCAGCGCCGGCAGCACGTCCTTGGCGCGCGCGAGCACGTCGATGTCGCCGTACAGGTTCGGCAGCGCCAGCAGCGCGGCGCGGGTTTGTTCGTTGTAGTCCGCCGTCGCATCGATCAGGCCCGGCACGTCCTTCGAGCGCAGCAACGTGTACAGCAGCTGCTCGTCACGTTTGGCGGCGGCATCCTCGGCGAGGATCGCGCGCAGCACGCCGACGTGCGACAGGTCGAGGCGCGGCTGTTCGAAGCCGGCCAGCGCGAGCGATGCCAGCGCCAGTTCCTGGATCTCCGCATCCGCTTCGAGGCCGGCGTGGCCGTAGATCTCGGCGCCGATCTGCAGCGGCTCGCGCGTCGCGTGCAGGCCGGACGGCTGCGTGTGCAGCACGCTGCCGGCATAGCACAGGCGGGTGACGGTATCGCGGTTCAGCAGGTGGGCGTCGATGCGGGCGACCTGCGTCGTCATGTCGGCGCGCAGGCCGAGCAGGCGGCCGCTCATCGAATCGACGAGCTTGAAGGTGCGGAGATCGGTGTCCTGTCCGGCGCCTGCCAGCAGCGAATCGACGTATTCGAGCAGCGGCGGCATCACGAGTTCGTAGCCGTAGGTACGGAAGGTGTCGAGCATCAAGCGGCGCAGCTCTTCGATCTTGCGCGCTTCGGACGGCAGGACGTCGGCGATATTCTCGGGCAGGAGCCAGGTGGGCATGGGCAAAGCGGGTCGGGTTATTAAAAGTCGGACAACATTCGGGCAGCATGAACGCGGCTTTGCACGCGTTCATTCCGCCGAATCGACGATTTTAACCGAAAACGCGGGGCGGTTGGCGATGAAACGAATGCCAACGTTGCCGATACTCCACGACCAAGGCGCTCACTTGCCTGCGCCAGGACCCTTGAAATACTTGAAGAACTCGGAGTTCGAGTCGATCACGATCACGTCGTTGCGTCCCTTGAAGGTGGCCTTGTAGGCTTCCATCGAGCGGTAGAACCGGTAGAACTCCGGATTCTTGCCGAACGACTGGGCATAGATCTGCGACGCCTGCGCATCGCCTTCTCCCTTGATCGTCTCGGCGTCGCGCTGGGCGTCGGCGAGGATCACGCTGCGCTGGCGCTCGGCGTCGGCGCGGATCGTCTCCGCCTCGGCCACGCCCGTCGCGCGCAGTTCGTTCGCCACGCGCACGCGGTCGGCCTTCATGCGTTCGTACACGGCGTTGTTGACCTGGTCGATGAAGTCGATGCGCTTCAGGTGCACGTCGACGACTTCCACGCCGAGGTCTTTCGCTTCCGGGGCCAGGTCGGCGCGCACGGCATTCGCCACGTCCGTGCGCTTGCCGCCCGTCAGCACGTCGGCGAGGTTGCGCTTGCCGATCTCGGCCGTGAGCGCATTGCGCACGAGCTGGTTCAGGCGCTCGCCGCCGCGGTCGGCGTTGCTGCCGATGGCGATCACGTACTGGCGCGGATTCACGATGCGCCATTTCACGAACGCGTCGACGAGCAGGTCCTTCTTTTCCGCCGTCAGGAAGCGCTCGCCGTCGGGCGTGTCGAGCGTCTGCAGGCGTTTATCCAGGAAGACGACGTTCTGGAACGGCGGCGGCGCCTTGATGTTCAGGCCCGGTTCCTGGATGACCTCGCGCAGTTCGCCGAGTGCGTACACGACGGCGTAACGGTGCTGGTCGACGACGAACACGGACGACGACACGAGCGCCACCGCGATGGCGGCGCCGATCAGGCTGGCTAACAGGCGACTCATCAGCGGCTCTCCCGTTCGCGGCCCGTGTCGCGGCTGCGCAGGTCGTGCGTGCGGTTCGATTCGCCGGCCGAGATTTCGGTCTGCGGCTGCGGTTGCGCCTGGGCCGGCGCCGCCGCCGGCTGCTGCGCTTGCGGCTGCGCCGGGTTCTGCTGCGGCGCCATCATCGGACCGGAATTGGCGCCGCGCGCCGCCTCGTTGGCCGTCGACTGGGCCAGCAGGCGGTCGAGCGGCAGGTAGATCGTGTTGTTGCCGGTCTTGGCGTCGATCATGACCTTGCTGGTACTGGAAAGAATTTGCTGCATCGTCTCGATATACATGCGGTCGCGCGTGACGGCCGGGGCCTTCGCATACTCGGCCACGATCTTGTCGAAGCGCGCGGCGTTGCCGGTCGCGACGCTCACCACGCTGGCGCGGTACGCTTCGGCATCCTGCAACAGGCGCGCGGCCTTGCCCTTCGCCTGCGGGATGACCTCGTCGGCAAACGCCTGCGCTTCGCTGCGCGCACGCACACGCTCTTCCTGCGCCTTGCCGGCGTCCTCGAACGCGGCGGCGACCTGGTCGGGCGGCTGCACGGACTGCATCGTCACGCCGACGATCTCCGCGCCCATCTTGTAGCGGTCGGCCAGGCGCTGGATCGCTTCGCGCGCTTCCATCGCCAGCTTGTCGCGGCCCGTGTACAGGACGGTGTCCATCTTGTTCTGGCCGACGAGTTCGCGCACGACGGTCTCGGCGGAGTCACGGATGGTCTCGACCTGGTCGCGGTTGTTGAACACCCACGCGACCGGGTCCTTGATCTTGTACTGCACGGAGAACTGGACGTCGACGATGTTCTCGTCGCCCGTCAGCATCAGCGCTTCGCTCGGCTGCTTGTTGCGCACATTGGCGCGGTAACCGATCTCGGTCGTCTGCACCTGGGCCGTGTTGACGGTCTCGTGCGACTGGAACGGCGCGGGCCAGCGCCAGTTGAAGCCGGCGCCCGTCACGTGCGACAGCCGGCCGAACGTCGTGACGATGCCGACCTGTCCCTCCTGCACGATGAACGCGCCGCTGGCGAGCCAGATCAGCAGGGCGATGGCGCCGACGACGGTGGCCGTCAGGCCGACGCCGCGCGCGTCCGGGCGGAACGGGCCGCCGTCGCCGCCGCGCTTGCCGCCGAACAGCTTGTTGAGGCGTTGGTTGAAATCGCGCCACAGCTGGTCGAGGTCAGGTGGACCGTCGCTGTCGTTCTTGTTGTTATTGTTCGGGCGGCGGCCCTCGTTCGACTTGGGGTTGTGGCCCCAGCGAGGATCATTGAGGGAAAACAGCGGCACGCCGGCCTTGCGCGCGCCGGCGTGACGACCGGTCGGCGCGAGCCGCGCGCCGATCCGTTTGATCAGAGAAACAGGCATAGACTAGTGTGGTCCGGGATGGGGAGTCGCGGGCAGCAGGTCGGCGTGCGCGAAATCGGCGACTTCGCGTTCCTGCACGTCAGCGGGCGCCACGCCGGCGCCGCGGGTGGCCGCCTCGACGATCGCGTCGCGCAGCAGATCGAGGCCGGCGCCGCTCCTGGCGCTGATGAAAACGCGGCTGATCTTACCATATTCATCACGCTCGATCCCCGGCTCGAGGCCGGCCGCATCGATCTTGTTCCAGACCAGGATCTGCGGGATGTGGTCGGCGCCGATTTCGCGCAGGACCTCGTTGACCTGCTCGATCTGCTCCATCCGCACGGGAGAAGCGCCGTCGACGACGTGCAGCAGCAGGTCGGCGTGGATGGTTTCTTCCAAGGTGGCGCGGAATGCGGCGACCAGCTGGTGCGGCAGTTCGCGCACGAAACCGACGGTATCGGACACGACCACGTTGCCGACGTCTGGACCGAGGTACAGACGGCGCGACGTCGTGTCGAGCGTTGCGAACAACTGGTTCGCGACGTACACCCCGGCCTTCGTCAGGGTGTTGAACAGGGTCGACTTGCCGGCGTTGGTATAGCCGACGAGCGACACGGAAAATGTCTGGTTGCGCCCGCGCGAACGGCGCTGGGTCTCGTGCTGCTTGCGCAGCTTGGTAAGACGGGTGCGCAGCATCTTGACGCGCTCGCCGATGAGGCGGCGGTCGGTCTCGAGCTGGGTTTCACCGGGACCGCGCAGGCCGATACCGCCCTTCTGGCGCTCCAGGTGGGTCCAGCCGCGGATCAGGCGCGTGGCCAGGTGCTGCAGCTGGGCCAGTTCGACCTGCAGCTTGCCCTCGTGGCTCTGCGCGCGCTGCGCGAAGATGTCGAGGATCAGGCTGGTACGGTCGACCACGCGTACATTGAGCCGCCGCTCCAGGTTACGCTGTTGGGCGGGCGACAGGGCGTGGTTGAAAATGACGATCTCGACCTTGTCGGCGAGAACGGCCTGCGCGATTTCGTCGGCCTTGCCGCTGCCGACGAAATACGCAGGATCGGGACTGTTGCGCTTTGCTGTGATCGTGCTGATCGGTTCGGCCCCGGCCGAGCGCGCCAGCAGGGCCAGTTCTTCCAGGCTGGCTTTGAAATCGCCAGCGTTGAAATCGATACCGACCAAGGCGGCGCGCATGGTGTTGCCGGAAACGTCAGCCATCGACCTCACTCGGCGTCTTGTTCGAGGTTGAGATTGACCGCACGGGCCGGAACGACGGTAGAGATCGCATGCTTGTACACCATCTGGGTGACGGTGTTACGCAGGAGGACGACGTACTGGTCGAAGGATTCGATGTGGCCCTGAAGCTTGATCCCGTTGACCAGGTAGATCGAGACGGGGACGTGCTCTTTGCGCAAGGCGTTGAGGAATGGGTCTTGTAACAGTTGCCCTTTGTTGCTCATGACAGCTCCGTGATGTTGTTGTCGTATAAAAATTGTGGCGGGATGCCGGATTTCAAGTGGCTGCGCCAACATTCTCAAGCTGTGAATGTTCGCCCAAGCTAACTGTAACCTGTTTTGCTCTTTTTTGTCGTACTGCTATGGTTAAAGCTGGCTTAAAAAGTGCCTTCGCACGCGTGAAAAACATTTAACACAAATGAATTTCACGCGTTACGGTTATTCCTTGGCGAACGGATTCTTGCCGCTCTTGAGTTCGATGCGCAGCGGCGTGCCGATGAGATCGAACGTATCGCGGAAATGCTTTTCCAGGTAACGCTTGTACGGTTCCGTGATGCCATCCAGCGCATTGCCGTGGATGACGATGATGGGCGGGTTCTGGCCGCCCTGGTGCGCGTAGCGCAACTTCGGACGCGTGCTGCCCTTGCGCTTCGGCTCCTGCTTCTCGATCGCTTCCTGCAGCGCGCGCGTCAGGCGCGGCGTGGACAGCTTCGCGGTCGCCGCGGCATACGCCGTGTCGATCGCCTTCATCAGGTGGTTGATGCCGGTGCCCTTCAGCGCCGAGATGAATTTCGTTTCCGCGAAGTCGAGGAAGTTCAGCTTGCGGTCGATGTCGTTCTTGACCTGGTCGCGCACGTCGGACGTCAAACCGTCCCACTTGTTGACGGCGACGACGAGCGCGCGGCCCGTCTCCAGGATGAAGCCGGCGATGTGCGCGTCCTGCTCGGAGATGTCCTGCTGCGCGTCCAGCATCAGCACGACGACGTTCGCTTCCGAGATCGACTGCAGGGTCTTCACCACCGAGAATTTTTCGATGGCCTCGAACACCTTGCCGCGGCGGCGGATGCCGGCCGTGTCGATCAGCGTGTAGTGCTTGCCGCCCTTTTCGAACGGGACCTCGATCGAATCACGCGTGGTGCCCGGCATGTCGAACGCGATCACGCGCTGCTCGCCCACGAGGGTGTTGATCAAGGTGGACTTGCCCACGTTTGGACGGCCGACGAGCGCGATCTTGACGCCGTAGTCGGCGGGATCGAACTCCTCGGCTTCCTCCGGACGCTGCTGGACGGCGACGTCGATGGCCTCGTTGACGAGGTCCAGCACGCCGTCGCCGTGGGCGGCGGAGATCACGTACGGGTCGCCCATGCCCAGCTCATAGAACTCGGCGGTGACGGACGTGTACTTCATGCCCTCGCTCTTGTTCACGACGAGCATGACCTTGCGGCCCGACTTGCGCAGGAAGTCCGTGATGGTCTTGTCGTGCGGCGTGAGACCCTGGCGGCCGTCGACGATGAACATGACGATGTCCGCCTCGGCGACGGCCTGGCGCGTCTGCAGCGCCATCTCGTGCATGATGCCTTCCTTGGCGACCGGCTCGAAACCGCCGGTATCGATGACCAGGAACGGACGTTCGCCCATGCGCCCTTCGCCATAGTGGCGGTCGCGCGTCAGGCCGGGCAAGTCCGCCACCAGCGCGTCGCGCGAGCGGGTCATGCGATTGAATAAGGTCGACTTTCCGACGTTGGGACGACCTACGAGTGCGATTACCGGCTTCATTGAATCTTATTCGACCGCGATGGCGGTCACGGTTCCATTTTGTGTTTGAAAAATCAGGTTCGAACCGACGACCAGTGGCGTGGATTCGATGGCGCTGCCGTCCGTGGCGGCGCGGGACAGGAACGAGCCGTCCTCGCGCGACAGGAAGTGCACGTAACCCTGGTAGTCGCCGACGGCGACGGCACGGCCGTACGACACCGGCGTGGACAGGCGGCGGTAGGCCAGCTTGTCGTTCTTCCACGCGCTCGTGCCGCTGTCGCGGTTGTACGCGTAGACGGCGCCCTTGTCGTCCGGGACGAACACGAAACGCTGGTCCGCGGCGACGCCGACTTCCGACGACAGGTCGCGGGTCCAGCGCGGGCTGCCCGTGGCCAGGTCGAAGCAGCCGACGCGGCCCTGGTACGACACGGCGCACACGTCGTTCTCGATGATGACCGGCGTGCCGCCCATGTCGGTGACGCGCTCCAGTTCCGTCGCGCCGCGGGCGACGCCGACCTCGATCTCCCAGCGCGGCGCGCCGGTGGCGAGGATCAGCGACATCAGCTTGCCGCCCGGCTGGGCGACCAGCACGTCCTTGTCGTGGATGACCATGCCTGGCGCGAGGCGCAGCGTGAGCGCCGGTGCGGTGCGCTGCACGGTCCATTTCTTCTGGCCCGTCTTGGCGTCGTAGCCGACGATGCGGTTGTCGATGCTGCGCGCGACGACGATGCCCTGCCCCACGACCGGCGACGACAGGATCTCGGAAGACAGCTGGGCATCCCACAGCTTCTTGCCATCCATGTCGAACGCCAGCAGCATGCCCTTGGCGCCGCCCAGCACGATGACGCTGCCGTCCGTGCCGACGCCCGCGGTCAGGTCCGTGCCGGCCTTGGTGCGCCAGATCTGGCGGCCGGTGGCCGCTTCCGCGCGCACGATGGTGCCGTCGGCCCCGGCCGCGACGATGGTGTTGTCGGCGATGGCGGGCGAGAACATGTAGCTCTGCGACTTGCCGACTTCCAGCTTCCACGCCGTGCGCACGGCCATCGAACCTTTCAGGTCGACCAGCGGCGTGGGCTGGTTGCCCTTCGGTTTGGACGCGAACGGATTGAGCGAGGAGCAGCCCGCCATCAGGGCGAACATACCGACACCAACGAGCTTCCGGGTAATACGCATGTCTTATTTACCTTGTTCTTAAATACGTCGTTCCCGCGGGGGCGGGAACCCATGCTGATTTACCGAAGTCGCGACATGTGCGACGTATCGAATTCTGAAACTCAGTATGGATTCCCGCCTGCGCGGGAATGACGGAGTTGTTATTTTACGCTGCCGCTTTCTGCGCCGGTGCCGAACCGCCAATGGCATCCAGCTTGACCTGCACGACCTGGCGGCCCGGATGGTTCTTCTCCATCTTGTCGAGCGCGGCCTGGTAGGCCGTGCGGGCTTCCGCCAGCTTGTTCTGCGCGACGAGGATGTCGCCCTTGCGGTCCTGCACCTCGGCCGCGAACTGCGCCGGGAACTCGCCGTTCAGCTGCGCCAGCGCCTGGTCGAACGCTTTCTCGTCCAGCAGCACGCCGGACAGGCGCAGCTTCGCGATGGCCTTGTACTCGTCGTCGCCATGGTCGACCGCCCATTGCAGCTGGGTTTTCGCCGTTTTCAGGTCGTTCGCGTCGAACGCGGCCTTGGCGGCGGCCAGCGCGGCCATCGGGGCGTAGGCGGTCGAGCCGAACTTGTTCTCGATGTCGCCCGTGATGCGCTGGACCTTCGCCGCATCCTTCGCTTCGATCGCTTCGGTCAGGCCGTCATACAGGCCGGACGCTTCCGCGGCCTGCGAGCGCTGGTGCGAGCCCCAGAAGTTGTAGGCGGCATAGCCACCCAGAGCGAGGATCAGCACCCAGGTGATCAGGTTGCCAAAGCGGTCCCAGAAGGCCTTGAAATTGGCTATCTGTTCTTGTTCTTCGAGATCGTATGCCATGGACGTTCTTTTTCGTTATCGTTGATCGGGATTAGGGATGGTAGTGCACGTGGTCGTGATCGTGGTCGTGATCGTGGCCACCGACGATCTGGTCGACGATGAAGTCGACAGCCTCGTCGAACGGCACGCTCGTCTGCTGCTGGCCGCCTTCGCTGTCACGCAGCGATTTCACGGCGACGACGCCGTTCTCGACCTCGTCCTCGCCGATGATCACGGCGAATGCGGCGCCGGAACCGTCGGCCTTCTTCATCTGGCTCTTGAAGCTGCCCGCGCCGGCCGGGGTGGCGCAGTGCAGGACGACGTCCAGGCCCGCGTCGCGGATGCGCTCGCCGAGGATGAATGCCTTCGTCTGCGCGTCTTCACCCTGGTGCACGAGATAGACGTCGCACTGGGCCGGCGTGGCCGGTTCGCCCTGCTCTTTCATCAGCTCGATCAGGCGCTCGATGCCCATCGCGAAGCCGATGCCCGGCGTCGGCTTGCCGCCGAAGGTCTCGATCAGCGGATCGTAGCGGCCGCCCGCGCAGACGGTGCCCTGCGCGCCCAGCATGTCCGTGACCCACTCGAACACGGTGCGGTTGTAGTAATCGAGGCCGCGCACCAGACGCGGGTTGACGGTGTACTGGACGTTGTTCGCATCGAGGATCTTCTTCAGGCCCTCGAAGTGCGCGAGCGATTCGCCGCCCAGGTAGTCCAGCAGCTTCGGCGCGTTGTTGACGAGGTTCTGCATCGCCGGGTTCTTCGTATCCAGGATGCGCAGCGGGTTCGCATGCAGGCGGCGCTTCGCTTCCGCGTCGAGGACGTCGATGTTCGCTTCGAAGTAGGCGATCAGGTCGGCGCGGTGGCGCTGGCGCTCTTCCGCGTTGCCGATCGAGTTCAGTTCGAGGCGGATGTTGTCGAGGCCCAGGTCGTCCCACAGGCGGCGGCACAGCATGATCAGTTCCGCGTCGATGTCCGGACCGGAGAAGCCGATGGCTTCCGCGCCGAACTGGAAGAACTGGCGGTAGCGGCCGCGCTGCGGACGCTCGTGGCGGAACATCGGGCCCTTGTACCACAGGCGCTTCGGACCGTCGTACGCGAGATTGTGCTCGATGACGGCGCGCACGACGCCGGCCGTGCCTTCCGGACGCAGGGTCAGCTGGTCGCCGTTCATCGAATCGGTGAAGGAATACATCTCCTTCTCGACGATGTCGGTGACGGCGCCGATGGCGCGCGCGAACAGGCCCGTTTCCTCGACGATCGGGGTGACGATCTTCTGGTAACCGTAGCTCTTCAGCACGGATTCCGCGGTGTTCTCGAACAGCTCCCACAGCGGCGCGTCGGCCGGCAGGATGTCGTTCATGCCTTTGATGGCGACGATTTTCTCTTTTTTCTCGGACATTCTGATTCCTCGCCGTCGTTCCCGCGGAGACGGGAACAGCCCAGTGGGCTGTTCCCCCCATACTGAGCATCTTCAGCCAGCTCAGCATGGGCCCCCGCCTGCGCGGGGGCGACGTTATATTGTTTCGGTTTGCTTACCGTAATTCTTCTGTACGTAATCCAGCACGATCGTCTTGAACTCATCCACGATCCGCTCGCCCCGCAGTGTAGCGACCTTTTGCCCATCCACAAAGACCGGAGCCGCCGGCGATTCGCCCGTCCCCGGCAGCGAGATGCCGATGTTCGCGTGCTTCGACTCGCCCGGACCGTTCACGATGCAGCCCATCACGGCCACGTTCATCGCTTCGACGCCCGGATAGGTCTTCTTCCATTCCGGCATCTGCTCGCGCAGGAAGGTCTGGATGTTGTCGGCCAGTTCCTGGAACACGGTCGACGTCGTGCGGCCGCAGCCGGGGCACGCGATGACCATCGGCGTGAATTTACGGAGGCCCATCGTCTGCAGGATTTCCTGGCCGACGACGACTTCCTTCGTGCGGTCGCCGCCCGGTTCCGGCGTCAGCGAGATGCGGATCGTGTCGCCGATGCCTTCCTGCAGCAGCACGGACAGCGCGGCCGTCGACGCGACGATACCCTTGCTGCCCATGCCCGCTTCCGTCAGGCCCAGGTGCAGCGCGTAGTCGCAGCGCTTGCCCAGTTCGCGGTAGACGGCGATCAGGTCCTGCACGCCCGACACCTTGCACGACAGGACGATCTGGTCGCGCCGCATGCCAAGCTCCTCGGCGCGCTGGGCGTTCTCGATCGCCGACGTGATCAGCGCTTCGTACATGACGGACTGCGCGCTCCACGGCTGGGCGCGGGCGGCATTCTCGTCCATGATGCGCGCGAGCAGTGCTTGGTCCAGGCTGCCCCAGTTGACGCCGATGCGCACCGGCTTGTCGTAGCGGATCGCGGTTTCGATCATCTGGGCGAACTGGGTGTCGCGCTTGGCGCCCTGCCCCACGTTGCCCGGATTGATGCGGTATTTCGACAGCGCCTGCGCGCACTCGGGATAATCGCGCAGCAGCAGGTGGCCGTTGTAGTGGAAGTCGCCGACGAGAGGGACGTCGACGTCCATCCTGTCGAGCTGTTCGCGGATCGCCGGCACGGCAGCCGCCGCTTCCGGCGTGTTCACGGTGATGCGCACGATCTCGGAACCGGCACGCGCCAGTTCCTTGACCTGGATGGCGGTGCCGATCACGTCGGCCGTGTCTGTGTTCGTCATCGACTGCACGACGACCGGGGCGTCGCCGCCGACGATCACCTTGCGCGCGCCGTGCTGCACGACCACGCCGCGGCTGGCGCGGCGCGGCAGCGGGCCGGAACCGATCGGGTCGTTGGCGTTGTTCGAGAAAGTCATCTGTTTATTCCGTTCTTACTGCAAATTCACACGGGACAGCGTCTTGCCGGGTACCGGCGGCAAAGCGACGGCCGTACCGCGCAGCATGGCCGTGACGCCGCCCGGATTGCCGACGGTCACACGCACGGGCTGCTCGACATTGACGGTCTCCGTGCTGCCGGCCTTGACGAGGCGCGAGAACAGCGGCGCGCCGCCCTTCGCCGGACGCACTTCGATCCACGAATCTTCGCGCACGTTCAGCACGAGCGCGTTGGCGCCGGCGGCGGCCGGGGCAGCCGGCGCGGTCGCGGCCGGAGCCGGCGTCGCGGGCGACGTGGCGCCCGGCGCGGCGGCCGGGGCCGTGGGAACAGTGGTCGGCGGCGCGCCGGTCGCGGTCGTACCCGGAACATTGACGACAGCACCCGGGGCAGCAGTCGTTGCCGGCGCCGATGCGCTCGCGCTCGGACCCGGCACGGAAATCAGCGGCACGGCCGGATTCTGCAGGGCCTCGACGGAGCTGCCGTTGGCGGCCTCGGCCGAGGCACCGGTCGCGGCCGGCGTGGCCACGGTGGTACCCGTTTCGGCATGCTGGCCGCCCGGCACGAAGCCGAAATGCCACGCCGCGGCAGCGGCAGCCACGACGACCACGACGGCGCCCGCGATCATCCCCAGCGGCAGGGACGAACGCTTGCCATGGCTCGGGAATTTCGATTGGGAGAACGAGGTCGGCGTCGGACGGCGGTTCGCCGTGACGGCGCTCGTATCGGGCGCGGGCTCGGTCTCCATGGCGATCTGGGCCACCAGCGGCGCCGGATCGACCTTCACCAGCTTGGCGTAGGCCCGCACGAAACCGCGGGTCACGGCCGGACTCGGCAGGGACGCGTAATCGCCCGCCTCCAGGGCGATGACCTGGCGCACCGCCAGTTTCAACTGGTCGGCCACCTGCTCGACCGACCACCCCATCGCCTCGCGCTGCCTGGCCAGGACCTGGCCGGGAACACCGTGCACAGGCGGTTGGTTGTCGGGCGTCGCCGGCTGATCTGCACGCTCGGAACTCATTGTCGTTGTCTCACTCATTAAATGCACCGCGCTCGAAGGCCGCGTACTCGGACGAGCCGGGGAAGCGCTTGCGCAACTGCGCCGCCAGCGAAGCTTCCGTGGCCCGGTCGCCGAGCATGTGCTTGACCCGGATGGCCAGCCACAGCACGTCGGCCGACAGCGTATCGAGCTTCGCTGTCTCCGTCAGGCGGTTAATGAAAAACCCGGCGCGGGTGTAATCGCGCCGCTCGAAATACACCCGGGCCAGGCCGGCGCTCGTCGCCGCCAGGTCGGGATCGTAACGCAGGGCGTCGAGCAGATAGCGCTCGGCCGCGTCGACGTTCTTCATCTTCAGGCTGCAGTTACCTGCGTTCACCATGGCTTTGACCGGCGTCGCGTAATTTGGATTCTTCAGCGCGGCGTCAAAATAGCCCATGGCCTCGGCCGGCTTGCCGCCGGCGTCACACAGGAACAGCCCGTAATTGTTCGACAGGTCCGGATTGCGCGGCGCCAGGCGCAGCGCGTGCCGGTAGTTCTCGTCGGCGAGACGGTTTTCGTTCATCGCCGTGTAGATCAGGGCGCGCACGCCGTACGCATCCGCATCGTCCGGGTCCGCGGCGATAGCCTGCTTCACCTCGTCCAGCGCGATCTCGTACTTGCGCTCCTGGTAATAGCCCACCGCCAGTTGCAGGCGGATCTGGGCGCGTTTTTCCGCGGCCGTCTGGTCGGACAGCGTCTTGAGCTCATGCGATTCGCCCGCCATGCCGCCATTGCCGGCGCATGCCGCCAGCAGCAACGGGAGGGCGAGCGCGCAGGCCAGGCGTCCGGACAGCTGCGGCATCAGGACGAGATCTCCACGATCTTGCCGAAGTTCGGCCCGAATTTCTGCTGGTATTCAGCCATCTTGCTCATGCGCTCGTTTACGCGGGTACGGTCCTTGACCTCGCCCGCCAGCTGGCCGCAGGCGGCGTCGATGTCGTCGCCGCGCGTCTTGCGGATCGTCGTGACGAGGCCGGCATCCATCAGCACCTGCGCGAACGCCTTGATGCGCGGGTTCTTCGAACGCACGAGGCCGGATTCCGGGAACGGGTTGAACGGAATCAGGTTGAATTTGCACGACACGCCGACGACCGGATCGTTGACGAGGGCAACCAGTTCGCGCGCATGCTCGTCCGTGTCGTTGACGCCGTCCAGCATGCAGTATTCGAACGTGATGAAGTCGCGCGGCGCAAATTCCAGGTAGCGCCTGCACGCAGCCATCAACTCGCGCAGCGGGTATTTCTTGTTCAGCGGCACGAGCATGTCGCGCAGCGGGTCGTTCGAACCGTGCAGCGAGACGGCCAGCGCCACCGGGCATTCCTGCGACAGCTTGTCCATGTTCGGCACGACGCCCGACGTCGACACGGTCACGCGGCGGCGCGACAGGCCGTACGCGTTATCGTCCAGCATCAGTTTCAATGCGGTGACGGTCGGGTCGAAGTTCAGCAGCGGCTCGCCCATGCCCATCATGACGACGTTCGTGATCTGGCGCTCGCCCTTCGGACCCGGCTCGATGCCCTTCGTGCGGCGCAGCTCGAACTCCGCCATCCACAGCTGGCCGATGATCTCGGACACGGAGAGGTTGCGGTTGAAGCCCTGCTTGCCCGTCGAGCAGAAGCGGCAATTGACGGCGCAGCCGGCCTGCGTGGAGATGCACAGCGTGCCGCGCGTCTCTTCCGGAATGAACACGGTTTCGACGGCGTTGCCGTTGCCCACGTCGACGAGCCACTTGCGGGTGCCGTCGCTCGACGTGTGGTCGCTGATGATCGCCGGCGCACGGACTTCGGCGCGCGTCTTGAGCTTTTCGCGCAGCGACTTCGCCAGGTCGGTCATGTCGTCGAAATCGGCGACGCCGAACTGGTGGATCCAGCGCTGCAGCTGTTTCGCGCGGAACGGCTTCTCCCCCAACTCGGCGCAGTAAGCGACGAGCTGCGCGGGATCGAAGTCCAGCAAGTTGGTGAGAGTTGCCATGATTGAATCCTGTGCCTTCAAAATAAGTCCCGCCCGCCGGGCTCTTCGAGCATGGGCGAGCGGGATATTGCAATGTTAAACCGGCACCAGGCCGATCAACACAAAAAAATTGCTACTAAGATTAACGCGAGTAGACGTTCAGTGCCGGGAAGTAGTAAGCGATCTCGACAGCTGCGGTCTCGGCAGCGTCCGAACCGTGCACGGCGTTGGCGTCGATGGAATCGGCGAAGTCGGCGCGGATGGTGCCCTTGTCGGCTTTCTTCGGATCGGTTGCGCCCATCAGTTCGCGGTTCTTGGCAATCGCGCCTTCGCCTTCCAGCACCTGGATCATGACCGGGCCCGAGATCATGAAGTCGACCAGGTCCTTGAAGAACGGACGCTCTTTGTGGACAGCATAGAAACCTTCGGCTTCGGCGCGCGACAGCTGGGCCATACGGGCAGCGACGATCTTCAGGCCTGCGCCTTCGAAACGGCTGTAGATTTGGCCGATCACGTTTTTAGCGACTGCGTCAGGTTTGATGATCGACAGGGTGCGTTCGATTGCCATTTAAAAACTCCAATAAAAAGAAAGGTTTAAATCGAGATTTGGGAACTCAATCAACCTTCTATTTTACCATACATCCTGGATGCCACCGATATTGCGTCGGGCCGACCGCGGATGATACAGTGACATCGGTTCGACCTGGTCCATACCCGGGTGTGCGCTGGCCCTTAGGCAAGACTTAAAACTTGCGCTTCCAGCATATTCACCCCTGTTGACGCCGGGTCCAGTCCCCATATGGGGAGCAAAGCGATTTCTTCCAACGGAGGCATTATGATTCCCAGCCTGCAGAAAACCTACGACGTCTCGGCCATCCAGGCCACGCGTCACCGCGTGCTGCGCAACACTTACTGGTTGCTGGCACTGTCCATGATCCCGACGGTGTTCGGCGCCTATATCGGCCTGCAAATGGCCCTGCCGATCTTTGCTAGCGGCATGGGCGTGATCCTGTTCCTCGCGATCGCGTTCGGTTTCATCTTCGCGATCGAGAAGACCAAGAACTCGGCGGCCGGCGTGCCGATCCTGCTCGCCTTCACGTTCTTCATGGGCTTGTGGCTGACGCCGCTGCTGCGCTTCACGCTCGGCTTTTCCAACGGCGGCACGCTGATCATGACCGCGTTCGCCGGCACCGCGGCCGTGTTCGCCACGATGGCGACGATCGCGACCGTATCCAAGCGCGACTTCTCGGGCATGGGCAGCTGGCTGTTCGCCGGCGCCATCGTCGTGATCCTGGCTGGCCTGGCCAACATCTTCCTGCACCTGCCGGCGCTGATGCTGGTCGTGTCGGTGCTCGCGATGGTGATCTTCTCGGCCTTCATCCTGTTCGACGTGAACCGGATCGTGAACGGCGGCGAGACCAACTACATCAGCGCGACGCTGGCCATCTACCTGGACATCTACAACGTGTTCACGAGCATGCTGCAACTGCTGGGCATCGGCTTCGGCAACCGCGACTGATCCATCCGCTCGCATCGAAGAGCCGGCCTGCGGGCCGGCTTTTTTATTGCCCCAATTCGGGGTCAGAGCACATTTCTGATCAATGTCCTGGCTCACAACGAAACCGTCACGCCGAGCCACACCACCGCCATGCGACCGCCCGCAATCCAGCTGCAGCACGCAGAGGAAACTTGCCTCGAAGATCGTGCGCCAAAAAGTGCTCTGACCCCGAATTTGTTCCGAAATGTGCTCTGACCCCGAATTTAATTGAGCTTAAGGATCTTACTGAAAGTATGATTGTCAGAACCGAACGCCCCTGCGTACAATATCCGTTCGCTTTCGACTCCGTCCCCCATGTCCCGTAGCCTGGTCCACGTATTGCTGTCGCTGCTGCTGCTCGTTTCGCAGCAGTTGTCGCTCGCCCACGGCTATACCCACTGGACCGAGGCCGACGACACGCTCGTCCAGCAAGTCGCCGCCGACACGGACGATGACGGCACCGGCAAGCTGCCCAAGCCCGGCCTGCACGACCTGTGCGGCCAGTGCGCGGCCAGCGCCCAGATCGCGTTTGCGCTGCCGACTTCGCTGCGCCAATTCGTTCCGGCCGAGCTGGCCTATGCCGTGCCCGCCGTGCCTGCCACGCCGGGCATCTGCCTGCTCACGGCCTGCCCGTTCCAGTCGCGCGCGCCACCTCAAGCCCGATAACGCTCCCGCTTTTCCCGTACCGCCCGGCGCGTCCCGGCGGCATGGGCCGTTATCCATTCGCTTGAGATTGTAGAAAACCATGAAAATCGAACGTACGCTGCTCGCCAGCGCGCTCCTGCTCGCCTTCCACCCGGCCGTTCGCGCCGATGACCAGGAAATCATCAACGACGGCAAGATCCAGCAAGTCGTCGTCACCGCCAGCCCGCTGCGCAACGGCGAAGGCGACCAGATCCTCACGCCGGCTAAAGTGCTCGCCGGCGACGAGTTGCGCGACAAGGTCGGCAGCTCGCTGGGCGAAACCCTGCAGAACGAACTGGGCGTGTCCGCCTCCGCGTTCGGCGCGGGCGCGTCGCGCCCCATCATCCGCGGCATGGAAGGTTCGCGCGTGAAAATGCTGGAAAACGGCATGGCGACGTCGGACGTGTCCGGCCTGTCGAACGACCACGCCGTCGCGTCCGAAGGCGCCATCGCGCGCCAGATCGAGATCCTGCGCGGCCCCGCCGCCCTGCTGTACGGCTCGGGCGCCATCGGCGGCCTCGTCAACGTCGTCAACGAACGCATCCCGACGGCGCTGGAACCGAAGTTGACGGGCCAGGTCGAGACCCGCCTCAGCACCGTCGACAACGGCAAGGACATGTCCGGCACGCTGGACGGCTCCATCGGCAAGATCGGCCTGCACCTGGACGGCAACGCGCGCAACACGGACGACTACCAGATCCCCGACCTGCGCGTGGTGAACGACCCCACGTCGCGCATGAACCGCCTGCCGAATTCCGACACGAAGGAGCGCAACATCGGCATCGGCGGTTCGTACATCGACGACTGGGGCTATGCGGGCCTGTCGGCCTCGCACTTGACGAATTTCTATGGCATCCCGACCGACGAGGGATCGCACATCGACCAGCGCCAGAACCGCTACGACTTCGACAGCGTCGTCAAGAACCCGCTCGCCGGCCTCGAAAGCGCGCGCGTGAAGGCCGGCTATACGGACTACCACCACGCCGAGCTGGACGACGGCGTGCCGGCCACGCTGTTCTCCAATAAATCGTTCGAATCGCGCGTCGAGCTGACGCACAAGCCGATCACGAGCCTGGGCCTGCACGGCACGTTCGGCGTGCAGACGGAAAACACGCATTTCTCGGCGCTGAGCGCGGCAGGCGGGCCGGACACCGTGCCCGTGACGCATTCGACGACGCAGGCCGCCTTCCTCGTCGAGGAATGGAGCCAGGGCCCGCTGCGCTGGAACGCGGGTCTGCGCTATGAAAACGTCGACCGCAAGCCGGTCTCCAACCGTGAGCGTACCTTCGACCTGGGCTCCGGCTCGATCGGCGCGCTGTGGCCGTTCACGAAGGGGTATTCGGCCGGCGCGACGGTGTCGTACGCGCAGCGCGCGCCCGCGACGGAGGAACTGTATTCGGGCGGCCCGCACGACGCCACGCTCACGTTCGACGTGGGCGATCCGAACCTGCAAAAGGAAGTCTCGCGCAACATCGAGCTGTCGCTGCAAAAGACGAGTGGCCTGCTGCGCTGGCGCGTGAACGCGTACCGCAACAACGTCAACAACTTCATCTACGGCCACATCATGGACGCGTCGTTCGACGAGGACGGCAACCCGGGCGGCGAGTTCCGCCAGCGCCTGTTCCAGCAGGCCAAGGCGCACGTCCAGGGCGCGGAAGCGGAGATGACGTGGAACCAGATCGGCATGGGCTGGAACGGCCGCGTGTTCGCGGACACCTCGCGCGGCTACCTCGACGACGCCGGCAACCTGCCGCTGCAGCCGGCCGACCGCGTGGGCGCCGCGATCGGCTACCGCCAGCCGCACTGGCGCGCCGGCCTCGACTGGACACACGCCCGCGGCCAGGACCGCCTCGCGGCGTTCGAGACGTCCACGACGCCGTCGTACAACCAGGTCAATGCCAATGTCTCGTACACGCAGAGGCTCGAGCACCTGGACCTGACGTACTTCGTGACGGCGAAGAACCTGCTCAACGAGGACATCCGCCTGGCCACGTCGCTGCTGAAGGACATTGCGCCGCTGCCGGGACGGAATGTCGTGTTCGGCGTAAGAGCAAAGTTCTGACATGACGCCGTCATTCCCGCGCACGCGGGAATCCATACCGAGCGTCCACGTTCAGCTCGGCATGGGTTCCCGCTTCCGCGGGGACGACGGCTAGTGCCGTATTGACGTCCCGTGCGCCACGCGCTCGGGACGTCCGTTATAGTCTTGCCATCAAACCCAATCCCCTCGGCATCAGCAGTACGTTTGCCGCCACAAATGGTCCTTCGGAGACATTTTATTCTCCAGGTATCAACGGAGTTTCTCGCGCGGAAAATGTATTTTTTTGCATAGCCGTTCCAGCTTATGCATTTGCGCATAAAATGACCGCTTTCGGACTCGGAAGCGATCGGCATGGAAGCGGCAACGCGCGACTTTCATCTCCTCGGCAGCACCGGCGCCGTCCGCGCCGGTTACCACGTCCATGACTGGTCGGCGTCCCCCCTCGGCCCGCCGGACCGCTGGAGTCCCGCATTGCGCAATGCGGTCAGCCTGATCCTCGAATCCGAATTCCCCATGTACCTCGCCTGGGGCCCGCACCTGGCGCTGCTGTACAACGCCGCCTTCATTCCCCTCCTCGACGGCACCCATCCCGCTTCGCTCGGCCGCCCGCTGGCGCAGGTCTGGCCCGACCGCTGGCCCGGCCTGAAGCCGCTGGTCGAACGTGCCCTCGCGGGCCACGCCACGTACGGCGAGGACGTGCCGAGCCCGATCGACCGCAACGGCAAGCCGTACAACGCCTGGTTCACGCTGGCCTATTCTCCGGTGCGCGACGATGCCGGCACCGTGCGCGGCATGCTGTGCGTGACGAGCGAGACGACCCAGCGCGTGCAGCTGGAACGGCGCCACGCCGTGCAGCTGCAGGTGGTCGACAGCCTGCGCCGCCTGCACCACCCGTCCGACATCATCGAAGGGTCGTGCACCTTGCTCGGCAAGCACCTGGAACTCGAGCGCGCCTGCTATGTCGAAACGGACGAGGAAGACGGCAGCTTCGAAGTGATGCACGACTGGGCCCGCGACGCGGGCGCGCCGCTCATCGGCCGGCGCGCCCGCCTGGACGACTTCGGCCCGCAGGCGCTGGCCCTGCTGCGCACGGGTTCGCCGCTGGCCGTGCGCGACGCGACGGCCGACCCGAGGCTCCCCGCGCGCGGCGAGCGCTACGCGGCCGCGGGCGCGCGCGCGATCCTCGTCGTGCCCAAGGTCAGGCGCGGCCAGCTCGTGGCGGCCCTCGTCGGCTATTCCACCCAGACGCGCGACTGGGACGAGGAAGCGCAGCGCCTCGCCACCGACATCGCCGAGCGCAGCTGGGAAGCGCTGGACCGCGTGCGCGCGGAACAGGCCTTGCGCGACGCCGTCGCGCGCCAGACGACGCTGCTCGACATGAACGAATTCCGGCTCGAAGTGTCGGACCTGCTGCGCCGCCTGAACGACCCGGCGCAGATCTTCGTCCAGACCGGCGCCATGCTGGGCCGCTTCCTGCAGGCCAGCCGCGTGCTGTACGGCGACTACGACGCCGACAAGCAGCTCGTCACCTTCCACTCGAACTACACGGACGGCATCGTCGCCGAACTGAACGGCACCTTCCCCGCCGCGCTGTTCGGCGTGGCGAATTTCAGCACGCTGAGCCTGGGCACGTGGGTGTCGAGCGACCTGCAGCGCGACCCGCGCACGAGCGGCCCCGACGTGTGGCCGAACTATGCGGCGCTGCAGATCCGCTCCGCCGTCGTCGTGCCCTTGAACCGCAATGGCGCGCTGACGAGCTGTCTGTTCATCAACGATAACCTGCCGCGCGTGTGGAGCGCCGACATCGTGCGCCTGATCGAGGACGTCGCCGAGCGCGCGTGGAGCGCCGTCGAGCGCGTGCGCGCGGAAGACGCGCTGCGCCTCGCCGACCGCCGCAAGGACGAATTCCTCGCGATGCTGGCGCACGAGCTGCGCAACCCGCTGGCGCCGATCTCGGCCGCCGCGCAGCTCCTGAACCTGGGCCCGCCGGACAATGTCCGCGTGGAGCGCACGAGCGCCATCATCGCGCGCCAGGTGGCGCACATGACGGGCCTGATCGACGACCTGCTCGACGTCTCGCGCGTTACGCGCGGGCTCGTCGTGCTGACGCGCGAGGAGGTCGACCTGCGCCGCGTGATCGGCGACGCGGTGGAGCAGGTGCGCCCGCTGATCGAGGCGCGCCGCCACCAGCTGGCGCTGCATTTGTCGACGGAACCGGCCATCGTCGAAGGCGATCCGAAGCGCCTCGTGCAGGTGCTCGCGAACCTCCTGAACAACGCGGCGAAGTACACGCACGAAGGCGGCCGGCTGTCGATCTGGATGGGCATCACGCCCGAGCAGGTGCTCGTGACCGTGTCGGACAACGGCATCGGCATCTCCGCCGAACTGCTGCCGACCGTGTTCGACCTGTTCTCGCAGGCCGAGCGCACGCCGGACCGCTCGCAGGGCGGCCTCGGACTCGGCCTTGCGCTAGTGAAGAGTCTCGTGGAACTGCACGGCGGGATGGTGACGGCGGCCAGCGAAGGCCGCAACCTGGGCAGCGAATTCACGATCCGCCTGCCGCGGCTGCACAGCGCCACCGCACCCGCCGGCGGCACGGCCGCGGCCGGTCCCGCGGCACCGGGCGCGGCGCGCGGGCTGTCGCTGATGCTGGTGGATGACAACGTCGACGCCGCCATGACGCTGGGCCTGCTGCTGGAATCGGGCGGCCACCACGTGGCGGTGATGCACCACCCGGGCGAGGCGCTGGAACGGGCCGCGCAAGCGCATTACGACGCGTTCCTGCTCGACATCGGCCTGCCCGGCATGAACGGCTACGAACTGGCGCGCCGGCTGCGCAAGGTGCCCGGCTGCAGCGAGGCGACGCTCGTCGCCATCACGGGGTATGGCCAGCAGTCCGACCAGGCCAGCGCGGCGTATGCCGGCTTCGACAGTTATTTCGTCAAGCCGGTCGATCCGGCCGGCCTGTTCGCGTTACTGGACCGCGTCGCCGCCCGTTGACGCGTTGTCGGCGACGTCCGGCGCCGCGAATTCGCGCGGCTGGAAGTTCTCGAGCCGCTCGAACACACCGATCGATTCCACGTGCGACGTGTGCGGGAACATGTTCGCCACGCCTGCCTTCTTGAGCACGTAACCGGCGCGGTGCGTCAGGATGCCGGCATCGCGCGCCAGGGTCGACGGGCTGCACGACACGTACACGATCCGCTGCGGCAGCAGGTCCGGATTCGTCAGGCGCAGTTCGGCCAGCGCGATCGCCAGCGCGACGGCGCCGTCGCGCGGCGGGTCGACCAGCATGCGGTCGAATTTACCCAGCGCGATCAGGTCGTCCTTCGTCACCTCGAACAGGTTGCGCGTGTAGAACGTCGTCTTGTCGGCCAGGCCGTTGGCCCTGGCGTTTTCCAGCGCGCGCGTCGTCAGCGCCGTGCTGCCTTCGATGCCGACGACTTCGCGCGCCTGCGTCGCCAGCGGCAGCGTGAAGTTGCCGAGGCCGCAGAACAGGTCGGCCACGCGGTCGCCCGGCTGCACGTCCAGCAGGGTCAACGCCTTGTGCACGAGCAGGCGGTTGATCTGGTGGTTGACCTGCGTGAAATCGGTCGGCTTGAACGGCATCCTGATGCCGAATTCCGGCAGCGTGTAGTACAGTTCCCTGTAGTTAGGCTCATCCTTGAGCGGATAGTACGGCGCGGCGGTGTCCGGGCCTTTCGGCTGCAGCCACCACTGGATGTTCCATTGGTCGGCGAACGCTTTCACCAGCGTCTCGTCCGCGGGGCTCAACGGTGCCATGATGCGCAGCACGAGCACGGTCGTCTCTTCGCCGACGGCGATCTCGATCTGCGGCATCTGCTGGTAGATCGACAGCGCGCCCACCAGTTCGCGCAGCGGCACGAGCATGGCGGACAGGTGGTCCGGCAGGATCTCGCAGCTCGTCATGTCGGCCACGTACGACGAATGGCGCTCGTGGAAGCCGACCAGCACCTTGCCCTTCTTGGCCACCCAGCGCACCGACAGGCGCGCGCGGTAGCGGTAGTCCCACGTGGGGCCATACATCGGGCGCATGATGTTCTCGGCCTTCGTCTTCCCGATGTGCCACAGGTTGTCTTCCAGGACGCGCTGCTTCATCGCGACCTGGGCCGACGGCTCCAGGTGCTGCATGGAGCAGCCGCCGCAATGCCAGAAGTGCGGGCATTTCGGTTCGACGCGCATGCTCGACGCCTTCTGCAGCGTGACCATGCGGCCCGATTCCCAGTTCTTCTTCTTGCGCAGGGTCTCGAAGCTGACGCGCTCGCCCGGCAGCGCGCCTTCGACGAAGATCACTTTACCTTGCGTGCCGTCCTCGTTCTCCAGGTGGCCGACGCCGCGCGCGTCCATGTCGAGGGATTTGATGTTGATGAAGGTTTCTTGCATGGGAATAGAGAGCTGATCGCGCAACCAAACAACGTCGTCCCCGTGAAAACGGGGACCCATGCTGAAGATCACGGAGCCGGAGTGCCTGCGGGTCGACTGCGGTTGCTCAGCATGGATTCCCGCGTGCGCGGGAATGACGACTTGTGGCCGATGCCGGCCAGCCGGGCATCATAACAAGGAATCGCGGACGACGCCACGGGCGGCCATCGCCCGTTTCAGTTTGACGAGGGCTTCCTGCTGGATCTGGCGCACGCGTTCGCGCGTCACGCCCATCTCCTCGGCCAGGGTTTCCAGCGTGGCCGGATCGTCGTTGTCGAGGCCGAAGCGGCGCATCACGACGAGGCGCTGCTTGTCCGGCAGCTTCTGCAGCCAGTCGCGCACGAGCACCGTCATTTCGTGCTGCTCCGCGTGGGCGTCCGGGCTGACGTCGCCCTCGTCCGGCAGCATGTCCATCAGGCTGCTCTGCGGATCGTTGTCGAGCGGGGCGTCGAGCGACGTCGCGTGTTCGGACAGCGCGAGGATGTCCTGCACTTCTTCCACAGGCCGGCCGACGAGGCTGGCGATGTCTTCCGCGCTCGCTTCCTTGCCGTCGTGGTGCTGGGCCTCCAGGTGGTATTTCGCGCGCAGCACCTGGTTCAGCTCGCGCACCATGTGCACGGGCAGGCGCACGGTGCGGGCCTGGTTCATGATCGCGCGCTCGATGCTCTGGCGGATCCACCACGTCGCGTACGTGGAAAAGCGGAAGCCGCGCTCCGGCTCGAACTTGTCGATCGCGCGCATCAGGCCGATGTTGCCTTCCTCGATGAGGTCGAGCAGCACGACGCCGCGGTTGATGTAGTGCTTGGCGATGGAGACGACGAGCCGCAGGTTATGCTCGATCATCTTTTGGCGCGCATTGAAGTCGCCCGCCTTGGCGAGGGTCGCGTAATGCACTTCCTGTTCGGCCGTGAGCAGGGGCTTGGCGCCGATGCGGTTCAGGTAGTGCTGGGTGGTGTCCGTCGAGAGCTCGGCCTGCAGCACGCTTTTCAGCTCGTCGACGGTGTCGACGACGGCCGTCGCCGCGCCTTCCGGCAGCAGCTCGGCGCGGTCGACGCCGTCCGCCCCGAACTCGCCGTCGTCCAGCGGTTCATCCGGATTCTCTTCCGGCGTGTCGTTGTCCAACGGGTCGGGGGGCAAGGTCATCGGCTCTCTCTAGCGACTGGGCAGGAACTTGGCCGGGTCGACCGGCTTGCCCTGCTGGCGTATCTCGAAATGCAGTTTGACGGTGTCGGCATCGGAATCGCCCATCTCCGCGATCGCCTGGCCCTTGGTCACGTTCTGACCTTCCTTCACCAGGATGGTGCGGTTGTGCGCATATGCCGACAGCAGGCTGTTGCTGTGCTTAACAATCACGAGATTACCATATCCGCGGATGCCGCTGCCGGCATACATCACCTTCCCGGAACCCGCGGCCATCACCTGCTGGCCCATCTTGCCGGCGATGTCGATGCCCTTGTTCTTGCCTTCGTCGAAGGTGGCGATGATTTTGCCGTCGGACGGCCACATCCAGCTCAGTTTCTCGTCGTCGTTCGCGGTGACGGTGGTGCCCGGGGTCACCCCCGCCGAGATCACTTTCTCCGCCTTCGGATTGTCTTCTTTCGCGGCCAGGTTCGATTCGCTGTACGGCTTCTTGGCGCCGTTCGGTTCCGTCTTCTTCGGCACGGCCGGCGCCTTCTCGGCACCCGGCATCGCGATCGGCGACGTCACGACGCCGTTGCCGTTGCCGTTACGTTCGGACGGCGCCACTTTCAGCACCTGGCCGACCTTGATGTCGTCCGGATCGGCCAGGTTGTTCCAGGCGACGAGGTCGCGGTAGTTCTGGCCGTGGTCGAGGGCGATGCGCAGCAGGGTGTCGCCGCGCCGCACGGTATAGGTACCGCGCGCGTCGGGCTTCGACTCCTCGGCGGCCGGCGCCGGCGCCGGCTGCGGGCGGGGACGGAAGCTGGATGCGGTCGGGGCCGGACGGTCGATCACGGGGGCTACGCGGGTCTCGGTGCTGCAGGCGGACAGGATGCCGAGACTGAGGGTCAACAGGGCTAAGCGGGGCGTAAGTTTCATTCTCTCTATAATTCTTTTACAACAACTGGCATTCAAGCGATGCCTGGCCGCAGCGGGACAAAATGACAGGCTTCCAGCGTTTCGCTGGTCCATTCCGCCTTGCCGGTACGGGTAATGCGCTGCAGGTGCTGGACCTGAGCACCGACGGGCGCCACCAGGCGGGCGCCAATGGCCATCTGCTCGAGCAATGCACGCGGCACCTCGAGACCGGCCGCCGCCAGGATGATGCCGTCGAACGGGGCCACCTGCGGGAGCCCTAGCATACCATCTCCGTACTGCAAGCGCAGATTGGCGATACGCAACGGGCGCAGATTGGCCTTCGCCAGCTCATGTAACGGCTTGATGCGCTCGATGGAATACACCTCCTGCGCCACGCACGACAGCACCGCGGCCTGGTAGCCGCAACCCGTGCCGATCTCGAGCACGCGGCGCAGCGGCTGCTTACTGTCCTTGAGCAACTCGATCATGCGCGCGACGATGTACGGCTGCGAAATCGTCTGGTTGTGGCCGATCGGCAGCGAGATGTCGACATACGCCTGGGCCAGCATGCCCGGCTCGACGAACATATGGCGCGGCACGATTTCCAGCGCGGCCAGCACCTGCGGGTCCTTGACGCCCTGGCGGGCGGCCCGGGCCGCCATCGCGCGGCGCGGTGCTTCCGTGGCCGCCAGGTCGGACCGCACGACGGTCTGCTGCGGCTGGGCCGGTTTGGTCGTGCCCGGCACGCCGGCCGGCGCGCCGCCGCGCGGCTGTGCCTGGCTATTCTCGCGCGCGTTCTGGGTCGCCGTCTGCGGGGTGGCGACCGGCGCCGGCGCAGCGGGCTTTCGGGTGCCGCCGCCCGTCACGGACGAGAGCGGCAGAGGAAACTGGCTGCGCTTCTCGCTCATCCGAGCCCTCGCCGCAGCTGGTCCAGCTGGTCGCGGTGCGTGAGGTCGACCTGCAGCGGCGTCACCGACACACAGCCCTGGCTCGTCGCGTGGAAATCGGTACCCTCGCCCGCGTCGCGGCAGGCGCCCGGCGCCCCGATCCAGAAGATCTCGCGCCCGCGCGGATCCTGGCCGCGGATGACGGGCTCGGACTGGTGACGCCGGCCCAGGCGGGTCGGCACGAGCGGTCCCATCTGCTCGTACGGCAAATTCGGAATATTTACGTTCAGCAAAAACGGCGCGTCCAGCATCTCGAAACGGCGCAGCACGATGTCGCGCGCCACCCGCGCGGCCGATTCCACCTCCGCCCAGCCGCCATGCACCTGGGAAAAAGCGATGGCCGGGATCCCGAACAGATAGGCTTCCGTCGCCGCAGCCACCGTGCCGGAGTACAGCGTGTCATCGCCCATGTTCTGGCCGTTGTTGATGCCGGAGACGACCAGGTCCGGGCGTACGTCGAGCATCCCCGTCAACGCGATGTGCACGCAGTCGGTGGGGGTGCCGTTGACGAAATAAAACCCATTGGCAGCCTTCGACACCGACAGCGGACGGTCCAGCGACAACGAGTTCGACGCGCCCGAGCGATTGCTGTCGGGCGCGACGACCACGATGTCGGCGACTGTCGCGAGCGCATCGGCCAAGGCGTTGATGCCGGGGGCGAGATAGCCGTCGTCGTTACTGATAAGGATACGCATCCTGCGATTTTACCTGAAGCAACGGCGAGATCGACCAATCGGACGCCACATTTATTGCCCCCCGGACGTGCCTCCGCACGTCCCGCCACGGCGTCAGCCCGCCACCAGCGGACGCCCTTCCGCCGCCTGGATCAGGGCGCCTTCGAGGGACGAGACCTCGTCCAGGGTGAAGGCCAGCAGCGCGTCCTTGTCGCCTTCCTGCAGGTAGACCTGCTTGATCATCGCAGCGCCGCGCCGTCGTAGCGGATGCGCCACACTCGGCCGCAGGATCGTCGAGCGCAGGCTGTCCGCCAGTGCCCGCGCCTCGCGCGGACTGCGGCTGTCGATCAGTTCCTGCAGGCGCGACAGCTTGTCGTCCAGCGCATCCGGCGACGGTTCGCCGGCGCGGCGCGGCGCGCCGTGGCCGCGCTTGCCCTCCTCCATCGCGTGCAGGCCCTGCTCCAGCGCGATCACGTGCTGCTCGATGCGGCGTGCGGCTTCCAGTTCGCTTTGTTGCCCTAAATACAATTGCGCCAGCCGGGCCAGTTCGCGCACGAGGCTCGGGGCCTGCGGATCGGCGGCCCGTTCGCGCAGCGATTCGACGGCCTGCACGAGCCGCACCTCGGGCAACGGGCGCCATGGAAAATGGCCGGGTGCTAGCCATTCGAGCAGCGCTTCGACGGCGCGCTGCGGCCCCAGCCGGTCGTGCTCGCCCGCCTGGGCCCGGCCGCCGGCCGGTGCCATGCCGCTGACGGCCGCCTGGGGCAGCTGCACTTCGTCGAGGTAGCTGTCGAGCACGACGCTGGACAGGCCATAGCACTCGGCCAGCATGCGTTCCAGCCGGGCCTGGTAGCCGGACGGACTCCGCGGCGCGTCGCCGAAGCGCCAGCGCAACGGCCCTTCGCCCGTGCCGTCGACCGGACAAGGCAGCGGATAGACGAGCAGCGGCCGCTGTTCGTCCTCATGGCTGCAGCGGTAATCGAGCGCGCGCGCGACGACGCCCTGCAGGCCGTCCAGGCTGCGCGCGTCGGGCGTAAACACGCCGACGATCTTGTCCGGCAACAGCGCCGTGCAGACGCTGGCCGCCGCCGAGCGGCCGCTGCGGCAATCGATCAGCACGTGGGCGAAGCGCCGTGCCACCTGCGCCGCGAATGTGCGGAACAGCGCGGGGCACGCGCAGAACAGCGCGTCCCAGTCGAGCCGGTCGACGCGCTCGCCATAGCTGTCGTCGAAGCGGCCGGCGCGCATCAGGTACAGCGGACGGCTGTCGTCGACGCGGACGATGTAGTCGTCCCAGTCCAGCGTGTCGAGCACGCGCCCGGCCAGCGCCTCGGCGTCGTCGTTCGACGTATTGCCGTGCAATTGTTCGCGGCAGCTCTCGAACAGTTCGAGCAGGCCGCTGGCGTGCCGCCCATCGTCCGTGCGGGGAAAATAGTGATGCAGACCGGGGGCTTCCAGGTCCCAGTCGATCATCAGCACCGGTGTCTTCGCATGCGCGCGCCCGGCAAGCAGCCAGGCGGCATGGGCCAGCGCAAGGCTGCGCACGGGTGCGCTGTCGTAGGAGTAGAACGTCGTCACCTCGCCGGCCTGACCGGCCGGTACTGCGGTGATGCGGTTGGTTTCCATAAGGCTCCTCATTTTTTTGGGAAGGTTGGATCCGGTAACTCACGCCATGCGGGTGGGACAGCGGGAAGGACGAATTGGTTGCAGTCATGCGCCGGCGGCATGGTTTTTTTCTGGTATTGGTAATGCGTGACGATACGCCGGACCATCTTGTCGATGTCCGGCAAGAAATCAGGGTTGGACTTCAGGTCGGCCGTGGCCATCGTGAAGCGCGAGAAGTCGACGTAGAACGTGGATTCGCTGATCTGCGGCGGCAGGCTGACGGGGTGCTGCGTCATGATCACGGGGATGATCAGCTGGCTGGGCAGCGTGTACCACGTGCTGCGCTCGGCTTCGATCAGGCGCATCGCGGCGTACTCGCGCCGGGTGTAGGGATGGGCTTCGTATTTGGGCGTGTAGATCAGCACCATGCACGCGCTTTCGCACAGCGCGCGGGCGATCTTGCGGTCGAGGTCGTCACCGCCGCCGAGTTGCTCGGTGTCGATGAACAGTTCGTCTTCGTTGTCGAAATACGGTTCGAGGTAACAGCGCAGTGCATCGGCCAGCGTGGCCTTGAAGCGCTGCATCAGCTCATGCCGCCCATGGGCATAGCTGAAAAAGCAGCCATAACGTATCGCCATTGCTCCCCCTTGAAGTCTGCCACCGGCCGGGCCTGTGTGACTCTAAACAAGTCACCCATCCTGCATGTTGTGGGAGCACAAGCGAAAGCGGAGCCGCTGCGCCGAGTATCGGCAGACGGGCGGAAAGGTAGCGTATAACGGAGCGGAGGGGTCAGAGCCCGGTGTTGCTTTTAAAAGGGCTCTGACCCCGGTTCTCAGCCCGCGGCCCGAAGCCGGGGGTCAGAGCCCGAATTTGCTTTGTTAGGGCTCTGACCCCGAATCCTTACCCCGCGGCGGATTCGAAGTCGCAAAGAACTCGATCACCTCCGCCTGCACCCGCGTCCGCCGAAACGGCGGCAAACTCTGCCAAATGCGCCGCCCATAAGGCTTGCTGATCACCCGCGGATCGCACAGCATCAGCACGCCCCGATCCTCGACGTCACGGATCAGGCGCCCGGCGCCCTGCTTCAGGTTGATGATGGCTTCCGGCAAGGTGTGGTGAACGAAGCCGTTCATGCCCTTCTTTTCCATCACTTCGATGCGCGCGGCCAGCACGGGGTCGTCGGGCGGCGCGAACGGCAGCTTATCGATGATGACGAGCGACAGCGCCTCGCCGCGCACGTCGACGCCTTCCCAGAAACTCTGGCTGCCGACCAGCACGGCGTTGCCCGCGTTGCGGAACGAATCCAGCAATTCCGTGCGGCCCCGTTCGCCCTGCACGAACAGGGGGAAGTCGAGGCCGCGCGCGGCGAATTCCTCGCGCAGGCGTTCGGCGACGCGGTTGACGGCGCGGATCGTCGTGCACAGGAAGAAGCAGCGGCCGCCCGCGGCCTCGATCACGGGCAGCGCCATGTCGACGACCGCGTCCGTGTAGCCGAACGTGTTCGGTTCCGGCAGGCCGGTCGGCACGTACAGGATGCCCTGCTCCTGGTAGTTGAACGGGCTCGGCCAGCTCTGGGCCGGCTCGCCCGTCATGCCCAGCTGTGCGCTGAAATGCTTGAAGTCGTTTTTGACCGCCAGGGTCGCGGAAGTAAAAATCCAGCTGCGCGGCGTGCCGGCGCGCTGGCCGGCGAAGATCGGCGCGATCGACAGCGGGGTCTTGTGCAGCTGCAGCGACGAGGAAAACGCCTCGACCCACAGCACGGCATCGTCCCCCTCGACTTCCTTGCCCTTCTTCGGCTCGGACTTCCACGCCTTGTACTGCTCCAGCAGCTCGACGGCGCGCACGCGGCACTGCTCGATCGTCTCGGCGCGCTCGGCCTGGGCTTCCAGCACGTCGATCAGGCCTTCCAGCTCTTCCTTCAGCTTGTCCAGCGCCGGGAAGAATTCCGAGCTGGGCGGGATCTGCGGCAGCGACAAGCGCGTGCTGCCTTCCGGGAACGTCAGGCGCAGGTCGCGCGCGGCCTTCTCGACGACGGTCACGACCTTCGCCCAGTCCACGCCGCCGCGCGCATGCGCGAGGCCTTCGGCCAGCACGTCACGGCACAGTTCCAGCACCTGGCCCGTCGACACCGTCGTGCCGAAGAAGAGCGTGGCCACTTCCGGCAACTGGTGCGCCTCGTCGAAGATGATCGTGTTGGCGGACGGCAGCAGTTCGGCCATGCCGCCTTCCTTCAGCGCCACGTCGGCGAAGAACAGGTGGTGGTTGACGACGACGACGTCGGCCTGCTGCGCCTCGCGGCGCGCCTTCATCACGAAACAGTCCTGGTAGTACTGGCACTCCTGGCCCACGCAGTTTTCGCGGGTGGACGTCACGAGATTCCACACGGACGCCGTTTCCGGGACCTTCGTCAACTCGGCCTTGTCGCCCGACTGGCTCATCTTGATGAAACGAGAGATTTCGCGCAGATGGCCCACGTCGTCGCGCGACGTCAGGCGGCCGTTCGACAGCGTGCGTTCCAGGTGGTAGTGGCAGAGGTAGTTCGAACGGCCTTTCAGCAGCGCCACCGAGACCGGGGCGCGCAACGCGGCGCGCACGGTCGGGATGTCGCGCGAAAAAAGCTGGTCCTGCAGGTTCTTGGTGCCGGTCGAGATGATCGTCTTGCCCCCCCACAGCAGCGCGGGAACGAGGTAGGCGAAGGTCTTGCCCGTGCCCGTGCCGGCCTCGGCGATCAGCGTGCCCTGCTCGCTGATTGCATGCGCGATCGCCTTCGCCATCTCGGTCTGCGACTGGCGCGGCTTGAACGTGCCGACGGCGGGCGCGAGCGGGCCGCCGGCACCGAAGATGCGGTCCACTTCGGCATCGTACTTGCCGGCAGGTTCGGAAGGCGCGGGCGCGGCGTCGAGGTCGGCGTCGAGGTCGGACTCGGACAAGGGGAGGTGATCGGTCAAAATGAGACTGCTTAAAAAACGTGGGCTTATGCCGGAACGTCCGGCACCAACTGCATTTTCAGCAGTGTGATGTGGTCCTTCAACTGCAGCTTGCGTTTCTTCAGACGTCGCAACTGCAACTGGTCGGCGTGACCGTCGCGGGTCAGCATGTCGATGACAGCGTCGAGGTCGCGATGTTCCACGTCGAGTTCGATAATACGGCGGTGGATCTCCTGGACGTCGATCATGTTAGGCATTTCCGAACAGTTAAGCGTAAAGGGGTGGGAAGACGCATGCCCGCTGGCTCGGGGCGGCGCGCTATTCATTGTTACGGCTTGCAACTCCAGTGCAAACCGGTGCATAGTTTAAACTACACCGTCGTTGCCGCCAACAAAGTCCGGCATGGCGGCATCGGAAAGCCACGTTTATGACCTCATACAAGTTAGAAGCGGGAACCGCCCAGCATATCGGTAACCGCCCCCAGCAGAACGACCGGGTCGCGCTCATGACGGGCGCCCGCGCGCCCGGCTACGTCCTGGCCGTGCTGTCCGACGGCATTGCCGGCGCGGCCGGCGCGGAACAGGTCCTGCACACCGCCAAGCAGGTGTTCGACGAATTCAAGCCGGGCGACCACCCGTCCGTGGAGCGCCTGCAGCAATTGTTGCGCGACATCGTGCAGGAAACCCATCTGGTCATCAACATGAACGCCGTCACGACACAGGCCCATGCGCACGCCAGCTTCGTCGGCCTCGTCCTGACGCCGCATGGCGAGGCCGTCTGGGCCCACGTGGGCGATTCGCGCCTGTATTACTTTCACGACGGCAAGTGCCTGGCGCGCACGAGCGACGCGGCCTATGTCGAGCACCTCGTGTCGAGCGACCGCCTGCCGCCGGACGCCGCGAAGAACCACCGCAAGTCCAAGCTGTTGCTGAATGTGATGGGCAATAGCCGCAAGGAGCCCTTCATTGCGTTCGGCCAGCGCCTCGATCTCGCGGCGAACGATGTGTTCCTGCTGTGCTCGGACGGCCTGTGGCATTTCTTCACGGATGCCGAACTGGGCACTGTGACCGCGAAGGCGAGTCCCCGTCAGGCGTCCGAGATGCTGATCAACAAGGCCGGCGAGCGCTCGCAGGGCAAGGGCGGGAACTGCAGCATGGCCATCGTGAAGCTGGTCAAGCCGGCCCAGGTTGTGTAGGGCCGGCGGCCCTCCGCCCTCCCGTAACGCTACTTCTTGGCGTCCTCGGCCTCTTTCGCGGCCTTCGCCGCCTTCTCCGCCTTGCGCTGCGCAACCTTGCGCTGGCGTTCTTCCGACTGGGCCTTGCGTGCCTCGTAGTCGCGCACGTTCTGCGCGCGCTTGCCGGCGCTCGCCGCTTCCTGCTGCTTCTGCGCGCGCAGGCGGGCGTCGCGCTCGGCCATGCGCTCGGGCGCGATCGCCTTGCGCTGCGCCGGCACCGGCGTCGGCTCCGCTGCGGGCTTCGGCGGTTCGGCCGCCATACGCGCCTCCTGTTCCTTGAAGCGGCGTTCCGCTTCGGCCAGGTTGCGGTCGCGCTCCTCGACGACCGCCCGGCGCTTGAAGTGTTCGGCCTGCACCTCGATCGCGCGCTGGGCGGCGAGCGCGCTGCGGCGGCGTTCCTTCGCCTCGTCGAGGCAGTTATTCACGAAAAACTTGTCGTAGCAGACGCGTTCCCGTTCCGCGAAGCGGGCCTCGATCGCGGCGCGCTCGCGCGCGACGGCGGCCAGTTGCTGGTCGGCCTGCGCGACGGACGTCACGGGCGGCGGCGGCACCTCGCGCGGCACCACGTCCTGGCTTGCGCACGCGGCCAGCAGCGTGGCGGACAGCGCCACGGCGAGCGCGCGCAAACGGGTACGAGAGTCTGTGACGAAGTCTGCTTTCATTCGGTTCCTTTGATCGTTCAGGCCAGCGAGTCGGCCGCGCCGCGGCGCTCGGCGAGCATGTATTCACGCGACTGCATCTCAATGATACGCGACACCGTGCGATGGAACTCGTTCGACATCGCGCCCTCTGTGTACAACAGCTCCGGCTCGACCTCGGCCGACATGATCAGCTTGACCTTGTGATCGTAGAACACGTCGATCAGCCACGTGAAGCGGCGCGCCTCCGACGACATCGCGGCCGACATGCGCGGCACGCCCGACAGGATCACGGTGTGGAACTGGCTCGCGAGTTCCAGGTAGTCGTTCTGCGAGCGCGGGCCGCCGCACAAGGTGGCGAAATCGAACCAGATCACGCCGCCCGCACGCCGCAGCGCACGCAGCTCGCGTTGTTCGATGTGGACGCGCGGATCCTCGTCGGCCGTGTCGGCGACTTTCGCATACGCCTCGCGCAAGGCATGGTCGGAGGCCGCGCCCAGCGGCGTGTAATAGGCCTGCACCTGTTCCAGCGCGCGGTGGCGGTAATCGATGCCGGCGTCGACGTTCATAACGTCCAGCTTGTCCTTGATCAGCGCGATCGTGGGCAGCATGCGGTCGCGGTGCAGGCCGTCCGGGTATAGCTTGTCCGGATCGTAGTTCGACGTCATCACGAACGACACGCCGTTGGCGAACAGCGCGGACAGCAGGTTGTACATGATCATCGCGTCGGCCACGTCGCTCACGTGGAATTCGTCGAAGCAGATCAGGCGGTATTTCTTCGAGATGCGCCTGGCGACCTCGATCAGCGGGTCTTCGACACCTTTCAGCTCGTCGAGCTGGCGGTGTACCGCGCGCATGAATTCGTGGAAGTGCAGGCGCGTCTTGCGCACGACCGGCACCACCGAGTAGAAGCTGTCCATGAGGAAGGACTTGCCGCGCCCCACGCCGCCCCACATGTAGACGCCCTGCGGGACGTCGGGACGGTTGATCAGGCGCTTGAACGCGGACGAGCGCTGCGACTTGTACCCGACCCAGTCGTCGTAGGCGGCCTGCAGGCGGTCGACGGCGCGCTGCTGCGCGGGATCGGACTTGAATCCGCGCTCGGTCAGCGCGTGCTGGTAGTACTCTTGGACGTTCATGAAAAGAGCCGCATAAAGATGGGGGTGGACAGCGACGCCATCCACCCCCAGTCGGGCCGAAGCCCGGGTCATACAGGTATTAGAAGTTCAGCGAACGCTTGTCGACGGCGAGCGCGGCTTCCTTGGTCGCTTCGGACAGCGACGGGTGGGCGTGGCAGATGCGGGCGATGTCTTCCGACGACGCGCGGAATTCCATCGCGACGACGGCTTCCGAGATCAGCTCCGACGCGACCGGGCCCACGATGTGGACGCCCAGGATTTCGTCGGTCGTCGCGTCGGCCAGGAATTTCACCATGCCCGACGTGTCGCCCAGCGCGCGCGCACGGCCGTTGGCCATGAACGGGAACGTGCCGGCTTTGTACGCGACGCCTTCCTTCTTGAGCTGCTGCTCGGTCTTGCCGACCCACGCGATTTCCGGCGAGGTGTAGATGACCCACGGGATCGTGTTGAAGTTGACGTGACCGTGCTGGCCTGCGATGCGCTCGGCAACGGCGACACCCTCTTCTTCCGCCTTGTGCGCCAGCATCGGGCCGCGCACGACGTCGCCCACGGCCCAGATGCCCGGGACGTTGGTGCGGCATTCGTCGTCGACGGCCACGAAGCCGCGCTCGTCCAGCTGCACGCCGACGGTCTCGATGCCGAGGCCGTTGGTGTTCGGCACGCGGCCGATCGAGATGATCAGGCGGTCGAACGTTTCGCTCTTGGCGGCGCCCGCTGCGTCGGCGTAGTCCACGGTGACGTTGTTGTCGCCCTTGGTGACGCTGTTGATCTTCACGCCCAGCTGGATGTCCAGGCCTTGCTTGGTGAACAGCTTGTGCGCTTCCTTGGCGATCTGTTCGTCGACCGCGCCCAGGAACGTCGGCAGGCCTTCCAGCACGGTGACCTTGGCACCCAGGCGGCGCCACACGGAACCCATCTCCAGGCCGATCACGCCGGCGCCGATGACGCCCAGCTTGGCCGGGACGGCGTCGACGGTCAGCGCGCCGGTGTTCGACAGGATGACTTTCTCGTCGAACGCCGCGCCCGGCAGTTCGCGGGCGTTCGAACCGGTCGCGATGATCACGTTCTTCGCGCTGATCGAATCGGTGGTCGGGCCCGACACGTTGACGGTGAAGCCGCCTTCGGCCTTGCCGGCGAACGTGCCGCGGCCGTGGAAGAAGGTGACCTTGTTCTTCTTGAACAGGTAGACGATGCCGTCGTTGTTGGCCTTGACGACGCCCTCTTTGCGCTTGAGCATCTGGCCCAGGTTCAGCGACAGACCGGCGACGTCGATGCCGTGCTCGGCGAACGCGTGGCCGGCGTGCTCGAAGTGTTCCGACGATTGCAGCAGCGCCTTCGACGGGATGCAGCCGACGTTGGTGCAGGTGCCGCCCAGTGCCGGGCCGCCCTTGGCGTTCTGCCATTCGTCGATGCAGGCGGTCTTGAAGCCCAGCTGCGCTGCGCGGATCGCGGCCACGTAGCCGCCAGGACCGCCGCCGATCACGACGACGTCGAATTGTTTTTCAGTGCTCATCTAACGTTTTCCTTTTTGTTCCCACGGCCGCATGAATACCGTCATTCCCGCGCAAGCGGGAATCCATGCAGGCCATACCGGAGTCGCACACATGGCGACTTCGCTGCACTCAGCATGGGTCCCCGCTTTCGCGGGGACGACGTGCAAAGGTGACGTGGGAGTTTCGTATTCGTTCTTCGCCCGAAGACTCACTCTTCCGGCACGAAAATCCACAACAACAGGTAAATCACGATCCCGAATCCGAACGTGATGGTGAACAGCGCGAACACGAGCCGCCATACCCACGCATCCACGCCCGACACTTTCGCCAGGCCGCCGCAGACACCGCCCAGCCAGCGGTCGGTGCGCGAGCGGCGCAAGGTGTTCAGCTCGGACGCGAACGTACCGTCGGCACTCGCGCTCTTGTTCAGGTTCACGGTCGACGAGGCGCCGGACAATACCTTCGCCTTCGCCTGTTCGAATTCGGCGTCGGTCAAAGCGCCGGCCTGGTGCAGTTCGTGCAAACGCTTGATTTCATCGGAGATCATGATCATTCCCTTCCATCAGACACACGCACGGGCGCACCAGGCGGGCGCGCCCCCCGTTCGTGAATTACAGGTCGAGCAGCAGGCGGGCCGGATCTTCCAGCGCGTCCTTCATCGCGACCAGGCCCAGGACGGCTTCGCGGCCGTCGATGATGCGGTGGTCGTACGACATCGCCAGGTAGTTCATCGGGCGGATGACGATCTGGCCGTTCTCGACGACGGCGCGGTCCTTGGTCGCGTGCACGCCCAGGATCGCCGACTGCGGCGGGTTGATGATCGGGGTCGACAGCATCGAACCGAAGGTCCCGCCGTTCGAGATCGAGAACGTACCGCCGGTCAGGTCTTCCAGCGTCAGCTTGCCGTCCTTGGCTTTCTGGCCGAATTCGCCGATCTTCTTCTCGATCTCGGCGATCGACATCTGGTCGGCGTTGCGCAGGATCGGGACGACCAGGCCGCGCGGCGAACCGACGGCGATACCGATGTCGAAGTAGCCGTGGTAGATGATGTCGTTACCGTCGACCGACGCGTTCAGGATCGGGTACTTCTTCAGCGCGGCGACGGCGGCCTTGACGAAGAAGGACATGAAGCCCAGCTTGACGCCGTGCTCTTTCTCGAACTTGTCCTTGTACTTGGCGCGCATTTCCATGACCGGTGCCATGTTGACTTCGTTGAACGTCGTCAGGATGGCGTTGGTCGACTGCGATTGCAGCAGGCGCTCGGCGATACGGGCGCGCAGGCGGCTCATCGGCACGCGCTCTTCCGGACGGTCGCCCAGGTTGACGGCCGGCGCGGCCACTTGCGGCAGGGCTGCCTTCGGTGCGGCCTGCTGCAGCGGAGCCGGAGCGGCAACAGCCGGTTTGTTGGCGACGGCGGCCAGGGCGTCGCCCTTGGTCACGCGGCCGTCACGGCCGGTGCCGGTCGCGTCGGCGGCCGTCATGTTGTTGTCGGCCAGGATCTTGGCGGCGGCCGGCATCGCGACGTCGCCTTTCGAACCGGTGGCGGCAGCGGCAGCGGCCGGTGCAGCAGCGGCTTCGGCGGCGGCGGCCGGGGCGGCGGTCACCTGCAGCGGGCTCACGCCGGCCGAGGCTTCGGTGTCGATGATGGCGATGACTTCACCCGAGACGACGGTACCGCCGTCGTTCTTGATGATTTGCACGATCACGCCGGCAGCCGGTGCCGGCAGTTCCAGGACCACCTTGTCGGTCTCGATGTCGATCAGGTTCTCGTCGCGCGAGACGGCTTCGCCGACTTTCTTGTGCCACGACAGCAGGGTCGCTTCGGCGACCGATTCCGACAATTGGGGGACCTTGACTTCGATTTGTGCCATTTAGAAAACTCCGTTTTTGTATTCTGTGCAAAAAACCCCGCACCACGGGCGCGGGGTCAATGAGCGCTGCTTATTTGGTCAGGACAAAACCCTTCAGCTTCGAGAACGCGGTGTCCAGCAGTTCCTTCTGCTGCGCCACGTGCTTGTCGGTGTAGCCGACGGCAGGCGACGCGGAAGCCGGACGGCCGGCGTATGCCAGGCGCTGGCCTGCTTCCATGCTTTCGAACACGTTGTGCTGGATCTGGAACCAGGGGCCCTGGTTCTGCGGCTCGTCCTGCGTCCACACCACTTCGGTGGCGTTCGGGAACTTCTTCAGTTCGGCCTGGAACGCCTTGTGCGGGAACGGGTACAGCTGCTCGATGCGGAGGATGGCCGTGTCCGTCGTGCCGCGGGTCTTGCGTGCGTTGACCAGGTCGTAGTACACCTTGCCCGAGCAGACGATCACGCGCTTGACCTTGTTGGCGTCGATCTTGTCGTCCAGTTCGCCGATGACGGTCTGGAAGCCGCCCTTGGCCAGGTCGGTCAGCGGCGAGCCGGCGTCCTTGTTACGCAGCAGCGACTTCGGCGTGAAGATGACGAGCGGCTTGCGGAACTGGCGCACCATCTGGCGGCGCAGCAGGTGGAAGATCTGCGCGGCCGTGGTCGGCTGAACGACTTGCATGTTGTGGTCGGCGGACAGCTGCAGGAAGCGCTCGATACGGGCCGACGAGTGCTCCGGACCCTGGCCTTCGTAGCCGTGCGGCAGCATCATGACGAGACCCGACGCGCGGCCCCACTTCACTTCGCCCGACGCGATGAACTGGTCGATCACGACCTGCGCACCGTTCACGAAGTCGCCGAACTGGCCTTCCCAGATCGTCAGCGTGTTCGGCTCGGCGGTCGAATAGCCGTATTCGAAGCCCAGCACCGCTTCTTCCGACAGCACGGAGTCGATGACGGTGAAGTTGGCCTGGTTGTCCGACACGTTCGCCAGCGGCAGGTAGATACCCTGGTCCCAGCGCTCGCGGTTCTGGTCGTGCAGCACGGCGTGACGGTGCACGAACGTGCCGCGGCCGGCGTCCTGGCCCGACAGGCGGACGGCGTAGCCCGAGGCCAGCAGCGACGCGTAGGCCAGGTGTTCGCCCATGCCCCAGTCGAGGTTCTGCTCGCCCTGGCCCATCTTGGCGCGGTCGGCCAGCACTTTCTCGACGAGCGAGTGCAGCTTGAAGTTCTCCGGCACGGTCGTGATGCGCTGGGCCAGGCGTTTCAGCTCGGTCAGCGGCACGGCGGTGTCGGCGGCGTCCGTCCACTTCTTGTTCAGGAACGGCGCCCAGTCGACGGCGTACTTGTTCTTGAAGTCGGTCAGGACCGGGTCGACGGTGTGCTTGCCGGCGTCCATCGCGGCGCGGTACGCGGCCACGAGCTGGTCGCCGCCGTCGGCGGCGATGGTGCCCTGCGCGGCCAGCTTGTCCGCGTACAGCTTGCGGGTGCCCGGGTGCTTGGCGATCTTCTTGTACATCAGCGGCTGGGTCAGGGCCGGGGTGTCCTGCTCGTTGTGGCCCAGCTTGCGGTAGCAGATCACGTCGACGACGATGTCTTTATGGAACTCGGTGCGGTAGTCCATCGCCAGCTGCGAGGCCAGCACGACGGCTTCCGGATCGTCCGCGTTCACGTGCAGCACCGGCGCCTCGATCATCTTGACGACGTCGGTGCAGTACAGCGTCGAGCGCGCGTCGCGCGGGTCGGACGTGGTGAAGCCGATCTGGTTGTTGATGACGATGTGGACCGTGCCGCCCGTGCCGTAGCCGCGGGTCTGCGCCAGGTTCAGCGTTTCCATCACGACGCCCTGGCCTGCGAACGCGGCGTCGCCGTGCACGAGGATCGGCAGGACTTCCTTGCCGAGGCGGTCGCCGCGGCGCTCCATGCGCGCCTTGACGGAACCTTCCACGACCGGGTTGACGATTTCCAGGTGCGACGGGTTGAACGCCAGCGACAGGTGGACCGGGCCGCCCGGGGTCGAGATGTCGCTCGAGAAGCCCTGGTGGTATTTGACGTCGCCGGCCGGCAGGTCGTCGGCGTGCTTGCCTTCGAATTCCTCGAACAGGTCGGACGGGGCCTTGCCCAGCGTGTTGACCAGCACGTTCAGGCGGCCGCGGTGGGCCATGCCGATGACGATTTCCTGCACGCCGTGCTCGCCGGCGCGGCGGATCACTTCGTCCATCGAGGCGATGAACGATTCGCCGCCTTCCAGCGAGAAGCGCTTGGCGCCGACGTACTTGGTGTGGAGGTAGCGCTCCAGGCCTTCGGCCGCGGTCAGGCGCTCGAGGATGTGTTTTTTCTTTTCAGCGGTGAAGGTCGGGGTCGAACGGATCGACTCGAGCTTCTCCTGCAGCCAGCGCTTCTCGGTCGGATCGCTGACGTACATGAATTCTGCGCCGATGGAACGGCAGTAGGTGTCGCGCAACATGTTCAGCAGGTCGCGCAGCGAGGCGTCTTCCTGGCCGAAATAGGTGTTGCTGATGTTGAACTTGGTGTCCAGGTCGGCTTCGGTGAAGCCGTAGAAGGCCGGATCCAGTTCCGGGATCGGCGGACGTTCCTGGCGCTGCAGCGGGTCCAGGTTGGCCCAGCGCGAGCCGAGGTAGCGGTAAGCGGCGATCAACTGGGTCACGGCGACGCGCTTGCGGCCGAGTTCAGCGTCCGGCGATGCGGTCACGGTGCGGATCGGGCCCTGCTTGGCGCGTTCGGCGAACGAAGCGATCACGGACGAGTGATCCACGTCCGGCTTGGCGGTACCGTCGACGGCGGGCATGTGCTGCATCGCGTCGAAATAGGCGCGCCAGTTGTCGGGGACGGAGCCCGGATTGTTCAGGTACGCTTCGTACAACTCTTCCACGTACGGCGCATTACCGCCGAACAGGTACGAGTTGGCGTTATATTGTTGCATCATTCTTGCTCACCTTTCTTCGCGTTTCGCGATTTTAGGGCGGGTTAATCTAACCTTCCGCGACACGGCCTGACCGGTTAGCGGATCGCACTTACTTCATATCAAGTTGTGGGGGAAGGACTCTAAAGGCAAATCAATGCAGCCGACCTGCCCATTGGCGCACGACATTGTAACGCAAGGATTCGGCCGCCGCTGACCCCGCACCGACATTTTATTCATTCCGATATTACTTTTTTCCACATTGTCAACTCAATCATGAACCAGCGGTTGACCGCCTAAATGATAATCGTTATCATTTGCGTATGCTCCCGACCGGCTCCACATCCCCCACCTCCACCGCGCCGCCCGCCGCGCGCCGTGCCACATTCCTCCGCCAGTTGCATCAATGGCACTGGATCAGTTCCGCCCTGTGCCTGATGGCCATGCTGTTATTCGCCATCACGGGTTTTACCTTGAACCACGCGTCCCAGATCGAAGCGAAGCCGGCCGTCACGCGCCAGAAGGCCGTCCTGCCCCCGGCGCTGCGCACCCGGATCGAGGAATTCGCCGCCGGCCATGCCGACGCCAACGTCCCCCTGCCCGCCCCGCTGGCCGACTGGGCCGAGCAGACGTTCCCCGTGCAGGTGCGCGGCGTGCGCGCCGAATGGAGCGAGGAAGATGCCTACGTGGCCCTGCCCCGCCCCGGCGGCGACGCCTGGCTGCGCATCGGCGTGGACGGCAATGCCGAATACGAAACGACGGACCGCGGCTGGATCTCGTGGCTGAACGACATGCACAAGGGCCGCAACGCCGGTCCCGTGTGGGGCTGGTTCATCGACATCTTCGCCATCGCCTGCGTCGTGTTCTGCGTCACCGGTTTCCTGATCCTGAAATACCACGCGGCCAACCGGCCGTCGACATGGCCCGTGATCGGCCTCGGCATCGTGCTGCCGATCGTGCTGGCCCTGCTGTTCGTTCATTAATCCATCCATCGAAAGCCGACATGAAACTGTCCCATTCGCTCGCCCTGACCCTGCCGCTCGCCTCGAGCTGGGCGATGGCCGCCGACCTCACCGTCAAGTTCGAACTGCCGCAGCTGAACGTGGCGGAGTATCACAAGCCCTACGTCGCGATCTGGATCGAGCGCGCGGACCAGAGCGTCGCCAATACGCTGGCCGTGCTGTACGACGTCAAGAAGCGCGACAACGCGGGCACCAAGTGGGTCAAGGACCTGCGCACGTGGTGGAGAAAAGCGGGCCGCGACGTCACCCTGCCGATGGACGGCGTGAGCGGCGCGACGCGCACGGCGGGCGTGCAGACCTTGACCTTCCCGGCCGCCCGCGCCGGCCTGGACAAGCTGCCGGCGGGCGACTACAAGCTCGTGATCGAAGCCGCGCGCGAAGCGGGCGGCCGCGAACTCGTGCGCGTGCCGTTCCACTGGGAGCCGAAATCGAACGTGGCCGCCGCCTTCGCCGGCAAGGAAGAACTGGGCGCCGTGTCGCTCAGCATCAAGTAAGGAGACCAGCATGCACATCAAGCAGATCGCCATCGCACTCGCCCTGGCCGGCATCGCCTGCGTCGCGCAGGCGCACCGTCCGTGGATGATCCCGAACACGAGCCTCATCGAATCCGACCGCGGCGAAGCGTGGGCGACCATCGACGCCGCCATCTCGGAAGGCCTGTTCGAGACGGACTTCATGCCGCAGAAGCTGGACGGGCTCACGGTCACCGACCCGGACGGCAACACGGCCCCGGCGCCGGCCGCGACGCTGGGCAAGCACCGCTCCACCGTCGACATCCGCCTGCCGAAGGACGGCACCTACCGTGTCACCCTGGCCGCCGTGAACGTGATGGGCGCCTATAAACTGAACGGCGAGACGAAGCGCTTCCGCGCCACCGAGCAGACCGTGAAGGACGAAGTCCCGGCCGGCGCCACGGAAGTGCGGAGCATGACGATGGTGCAGCGCCAGGACACGTTCGTCACCCTGAACAAGCCGACGGCGGGCGCGCTGAAGCCCACCGGCTCGGGCCTGGAACTGGTCGCGCTGACGAATCCGACCGAACTGCGCGCCGGCGAGAAAGCGAAGTTCCGCTTCCAGCTGGACGGCAAGCCGCTCGCGAATTTCCCGTTCAGCCTGATCCCGGGCGGCGTGAAATACCGCGGCACGCTGAACGAAGTGCGCCTCACCACGGACGCGAACGGCGACGCCAGCTTCACCCTGCCCGCGCCGAACATGTACTGGCTGAGCGCCGCGTATCCGGCCAACGCGCCGCGCGGCATGGACGGCCCGGCGAAGCGCTACAGCTACTCGGCCACGTTCGAGATCCTGCCGGAGTGACCTTGACCGAACGCGCCGTCCTCATTCCCCTCGACCTCGACCCGGCCGTGCCGCCGCCGGGCAGCCGGATCCACACGTTCGAAGGCGCGAGCATGGGGACGACGTGGGCGGTCAGCGTCGCCGCCGGCCGCATCGACGATCCGCGCCCGGCGCTGCAGGCCGAACTGGATGCGATCGTCGCCCAGATGAGCCACTGGGAACCCGACTCGCTGCTGTCGCGCTACAACCGCGCGCCGGCCGGCACGTGGGTCGACCTGCCCGCGCAATTCTTCGAGGTGGTCGACTACGCGCTGTGGGCGCACATGGCCAGCGGCGGCACGTACGATCCGGCCGCGGGCGCCCTCGTGGACCTGTGGGGCTTCGGCGCCGCGCGGCGCTACGACCACACGGGGTTCTACGCACCGACCGACGCCGCCATCGAGCGCGTCATGGAGCAACGCGCCGCCGCGCGCCTGTCGTTCGACCGCGACGGGCGCCGGCTGCTGCAGCCGGGCGGCCTGCGGCTCGACCTGTCCTCCATCGCGAAGGGCTACGCCGTCGACCGCCTCGCGCAATGCCTGGAACGGCGGGGACTCCGCCACTACCTCGTCGAGGTGGGCGGCGAATTGCGCGGCGCGGGCGTCAAGCCGGACGGACATCCGTGGTGGGTGGAGATCGAAGGCGTGCCCGATAGCGCCACGCCGCAGGCCGTCGTCGCGCTGCACGGCTTGTCCATCGCGACGTCCGGCGACTACCGCCAGTATTTCGAACACGATGCGCGCCGCGTGTCGCACACGCTGGACCCGCGCACGGGCCGGCCCGTCGCCAACGACGCCGCTTCCGTAACCGTGCTGGCGCCCACGTGCATGGAAGCCGACGCGCTGTCGACCGTCCTCGCCGTGCTCGGTCCGGACGACGGCGCCGCGTTCGCGGAGGCGCGCGCGCTGGCCGCACGGGTCCTCGTGCGGCGCGCGGGCACGCTGGACGAGATCGTGACGCCGGCGTGGAAGGCGCTGCTGCAATGACGACGGAACCGCTGCGCCTCGCGGGTGCGCTGGCCCTGTCCCTGGGCTGGCTCGGGCTGTCGTTCACCATGTGGCGCACCCACCGCAACAGTACCGCCCTGGACGTCAAGGGCGCGGACTGGCTCGTCGTCCACGCCAGCCAGACGGGCAGCGCGGAAGGGCTCGCGAAACGCAGCGCGGAGCTGCTGGCGACGGGCGGCCTGGCGGCGCGCGCCGTGTGCATCTCCGCGCTCGACCGCGACCGGCTCGCATCCGCCACGCGCGTGCTGTTCATCGCCAGCACGTACGGCGAAGGCGATGCGCCCGACACGGCGGCGCAGTTCGCGGGCCGGTTGATGGCGGCCGGTCTCGACCTGTCCCACCTGCACTACGCCGTGCTCGCGCTGGGCGACCGGAACTACGCGAATTACTGCGGCTTCGGCCGCGCGCTGGACGCCTGGCTCGCGCAGCAGGGCGCGACGCGCCTGTTCGACCGCATCGACGTCGACCGCGGCGATGCCAAGGCGCTGGCGGAATGGCAGCATCACGTGGGCCGCCTGGCGGGCACGGACGACGCACCGGACTGGGACGCGCCGGCCTACGGCAACTGGCGCATCGTCGCGCGCACGCTGGAAAATCCCGGCAGCGCGGGCGCGCCGTTGTACCGCGTCGCGCTCGAACCCGTCGGCGGCGCGCTGCCGGAGTGGGAAGCGGGCGACCTCGCTCAGGTCAGCCCGCCGGCGGATCCCGGGCACCCGCGCGAATACTCGATCGCCTCGCTGCCGATGGAAGGCCGGCTCGAACTGCTCGTGCGCCTGCAGCGGCGCGAAGATGGAAGTGCCGGCGCTGCGTCCGGGTGGCTGTGCGCTCAAGCCGCCGCGGCCGACCTCGTACGCCTGCGCCTGCGCGCGCACGAGCGCTTCCGCCTCGGCGCGAATGCGCAGCGGCCCCTGGTCGCCATCGGCAACGGCAGCGGCCTGGCCGGCCTGCGCGGCCTGCTCAAGGCGCGCATTGCCGCGGGCCGGATGGATAACTGGCTGCTGTTCGGCGAGCGCAACCAGATCCACGATTTCCTGCTGCGCGACGAGCTGCAGGCATGGAGAGACGGCGGCCGACTGGCGCACCTCGACCTCGCATTCTCGCGCGACCAGGCCGAGCGCCGCTACGTGCAGGACGTGCTGCGCGACCGGGCCGACCGGCTGCGCGATTGGGTGGAGCGCGGCGCCGCGATCTATGTCTGCGGCAGCCTGCAGGGCATGGCCGGCGGCGTGCACGAGGCCTTGCAAGCCATCCTCGGCGCGCCGCGATTGGAACAGCTTGCGGCCGAGGGCCGCTACCGCAGGGACGTTTATTGACCGCCGGCCGCGACGGTCGTGGCGTCGATCTCCGATCCCCACGGATCGCGCAGCGCGACCGGCTTGCCGTCCTCGGCGAAATCCATGATCATGTCCCTGTCGCCCGCATAGCGCGGCCACGCGGGCAGCTTGCGGCCGTTCGGATCGCCCTTCTTCGCGAAGTTCACGAAGTAGGCGCTCATCGCGCGGCCCATCGCCACGTCCTTCTTCGTGACGGCATCGCCGTACTTGACGTCGACCGTGTCGAAGAAATACGGGATGTCGCTCGCGTGCTGTGCGCCCGTCCTGCCGATGCTGTCGGCCACGTACGAGAAGCGGTATGCGTACACGGGCACGCCCTGCGCGGCGAGGCGGCCGGCGAGGCTGCGCGCGCCCGCGACCATGAAGCCCGTCTTGCCGCCGATGTCGGCACTCGTCGCGCCGATCATCACGGGGACTTTGGCAAAGCGGCCGGACGCGAACGCGGCGCCCGTCTCGACGGCCACCTTGCCGTCCGCGAACGGCCCCGCGTACGTCGCCGGATTCTGCGGCGCGCGGTTGGCCAGGTTCATGCCGTCGACGACCTGCTCGGCCGGCAGCGCGCGCAGTTTATCGAGTGCCTGCGGATCGTCCGCCGCGATGCCCTTGGCCGTCGCGAAATTCACGCCGATCTGCTCCACGCTTGCCAGCCCCGGATCGGCCGACTTGCCGTCGCCGCCGGACAGCACGACCGCCTTCGCGAACAGGCCCTGCGCCTGCGGTGACGTCAGCAACGCGTTGACGGACATGCCGCCGGCCGATTCGCCGATGATCGTCACGTTGGACGCATCGCCGCCGAACGCCGCCACGTTACGCTTGACCCACTGCAGCGCGGCCAGCTGGTCCATGTACCCGTAATTCCCAAGCGGTTCGTCCTTTGCATGCTGCGTCAGCTGCGGATGCGCGAAAAAGCCGAAGCGCCCCAGCCGGTAATTGAAACTGACCAGCACGACGCCCTGCTTCGCCAGCGCGGCGCCGGAATAGGTCGGCGGCGACGACCCGCCGTTGACGAAGCCGCCGCCATAGATCCACACGACCACGGGCAGCTGCGCAGACGCTTTCGCCTTCGCGGGACGCCACACGTTCACGTACAGGCAATCCTCGGCCGGCGGCGTGCCGAGCGGCGCGGCGTCGCTGGGGAAAGGCAGCTGCATGCAGTCATGGCCGTATGCCGTCGCCGCGCGCACGCCGGACCAGGCAGCCGCCGGCTGCGGCGCGCGCCAGCGCAGCTCACCGACCGGCGGCGCGGCAAACGGGATGCCCTTCCAGCTGGCCACGCCCTTGTCGACGGCGCCCTGGACCTTGCCGGTGTCCGTGGTCACGACGGGACCGCTGGCGGCATACGCGGCGGAGGCGATGGTAGTTAGCGCTAACACGAGCAGGGATGGCAGGGTCGGACGTGGCATGGTGTCTCCTTGTTGTGGGTATGGAATGCATTCCGATGCTAATGACCGTATGGCAACCCGTCAATGGAAACCTCGCCTTGTGCCGTAAGTACTCAGCAACAAATAATCGAAATCATCAAAATTATCTCGCATTCTCACGAGAAAAATGATTAAATCGCCAAATAGATTTCCGCACGGAAATATTATGAACATCATGACGCCACCACGAGAAGCCATGCATATGATCGCCCCTGCCCCGGTCACCTCCCGGGATGACCTTGCCCACGCCGCGCTGGATGCCATCAACCGCGCCCAGGCCGTGATCGAATTCGGTCTCGACGGCCGCATCCTGCACGCCAACCAGAACTTCCTCGACGCGCTCGGCTATGAGCTGCACGACGTCGTCGGGCAGCCGCATGCGATGTTCTGCGAACCGGAGTACGTGCGCTCGCAGGCGTACCGCGATTTCTGGAAGCACCTGGCCGCGGGCGAATACCACGCGGGCGAGTTCAAACGCGTGGCCCGCGACGGCAGCCCGGTGTGGATCCACGCCACGTACAACCCGATCTTCGATGCGGACGGCAAGCCCGCGAAGGTCGTCAAGTTCGCCACCGACATCACGGCGGCCAAGCTGCGCAACATCGACTTCGAGGGCAAGATGGCCGCGATCGACCGCACCCAGGCCGTCATCGAATTCGATTTGCAGGGCAATGTGCTGCACGCGAACGCCAACTTCCTCGCCGTGACGGGCTATACGCTCGACGAGGTGCGCGGCCGCCACCACCGCATGTTCTGCCTGCCGGAGCACGCGCGCTCGGCCGGGTACCTCGCGTTCTGGGAGCGGCTCGGGCGCGGGCAGGCCGACAGCGGCGAGTACCGGCGCGTGACGAAGGACGGCCGCACCGTGTGGATCCTCGCCGCGTACAACCCGATCCTCGACGCGGACGGCAAGCCGGTCAAGATCGTCAAGTTCGCCACCGACATCACGGCGCGCAAGGCGCTCGCCGCCGAGAGCCGCGGCAAGCTGGACGCCATCGGCCGCTCGCAGGCCGTGATCGAGTTCGACCTGCACGGCAAAGTGCTGGCCGCGAACGACAACTTCCTGCGCACGATGGGTTATCTCGCGGACGAAGTGGTCGGCCGCCATCACAGCATGTTCTGCGACGAGGCGCTCATCCAGAGCGCCGCGTACCGCAACTTCTGGTCCGACTTGGCGCGCGGCCAGTTCCAGTCCGGCCGCTTCCGCCGCCGCGGCAAGCACGGCGCCGACATCTGGATCCAGGCCACGTACAACCCGATCCTCGACGCCGACGGCAAGCCCTATAAAGTCATCAAGTTCGCGATGGACGTGACGGAGCAGGTGCACCGCGAAGAGCAGCTCGGCGCCAAGATCAAGGCGATGTCCGCCGTGCTGGCCGACCTGTCGCAATCGATCGCCTCCATCGCCCAGGGTTCGCAGCAGTCGGCCGGCCTGGCGGTGCAGACGCGCGACCAGGCGGCCGAAGGCAGCACGCTGCTGGCGCGCTCGAAGGATGCGATCCTCGCGATCCAGAAATCCTCCGACGACGTGCACGAGATCATCGACACGATCAGCGACATCGCCAGCCAGACGCACCTCCTCGCGTTCAACGCGGCGATCGAGGCGGCGCGCGCGGGCGAACACGGCACGGGCTTTTCCGTCGTCGCCAACGAGGTGCGCAAGCTGGCCGAGAAATCCGCGCTGGCGGCGCGCGAGATCGCGAAGCTGATCAACGAGACGGCCGCCCGCGTGGGCGAAGGCACCCGCCTCGCCGGCGACGTGGAAGACGCGTTTGGCCGCATCGTGCGCTCGGTCGCGGCGACGAGCGAATCGATCGCCCGCATCCACGCGTCGACGAGCGCGCAGGCCAACGCGACGCGCGACGCGTCCGCGCTGCTGGCCGAGCTGGAACGCGTGGCCACGGAGCACTGACATGCGCCTGGCAGAAGTGCGCATCGACGCCGTGGACGTGGGCATCGCGGCGGACGCCGTCGTGCAGGCATTGCCGCAGCCGGACGCATTGGCCGCCCCGCCCCGCCGCGCGGGCGCGCTGGCCGGCGTCGTGGACCACGGCGGCGTGCTGGTGCCCGTCGTCGACCTCGCGCGCTGGGTCGAGACGGGCGAACGGCAGGACGGACGCATCCTGATCCTGCGCGACGGCGGACGCCTGCTGGGGCTGCGCGTGTCGGCCGTCGGCGGGCTGGTCGACGTGGCATCCGATGCGGTGACACGGCTGCATCACGACGACGATGCGGACGAGGTGTTCCACAGCGTGGCGCGCTCGCCGGAGACGGGACGTGTCCTGAACGTGCTGGACGTCGGCCGGCTCGCCGCGCTGGCCTGCGCGTGGCACGGCGGCGCGGCAATGGCGTCCGGGTCGCCTCCGCCACCGGCCGCGCACGACAGGCGCACGTATGCCGTGCTCGATGCGGGCACGCTGCGCCTGGGCGTGCCGGCCGGCGCGCTCGCCGAAGTGATCGCGATGCCGTCACGCGCGGCGATCGGCGACGGCGCGTGGTGCACGTGGCGCGGCCGGCACCTGGCCATCGTGCCGCCGGCCGCGGTCGACCCCGCCCTCGGGGACGTCGGCGCGGGCCTGCTCGCCGTGCTGGAACACGACGGCCTCGCGCTCGGCGTGCCCGTGCGCGCGACCCTGCGCCTGGCGGATTTCGTTCCGGCCGCGACGGTCTACGACGACGATGGCGCCGAGGTCCGGCTGGTCGACGTGGCGGCGCTGTTCGCACGCCGTCCCGAGGCGGATCTGTCGCGGTCCGCGCACGCCGCCGCCCCGGCGCAGGCGCGTGCCGGCAAGCCGAACGACGCCGCGTACGTCGTGTTCGACGCGGACGGCCTCGCCGCCACGCCGCTCGATGCGCTGGAACGCGTGCTGCCGCTGGTCGACACGCCCGGCGCGACGATGCGCTGGGGCGACCAGACCATTGCCGTCATCGACCTGCGCCGTCCGAACCACGTGCCGGCGGAGGACGGCCAGGTGCTGGTCGTGCGCGCGGGCGAGCGCCGCGTGGCGTGCGTGGCCGCGCGCGTGCACGTGATGATCCCGGCCGGCGGCGGGCAGTTGTACCGCCTCGGTGCCGGCGCGTTCATCATGACGGACGATGGCGGCGAACGGGCCAGCTACCGCATCGTCGACCTGACGACGTATTGCTAACACAAGTGTCAGTTGCGCCAGCGGGAGGCCGATGCCAGCATCGCTGTCCCACCCTCTCGCTGGAGTCACCATGACCGGACGCGCGCTCGCCGCCCTGCTCTTTTCCGCCCTGCTTGCCACCACCGCCACCGCAGCGGACGAAGGCTGGCGCACCGGCTGGTCGTCCGCGCCCGACTCCGCGGGACCGGCGCTGCCCGCGCAGACCCTGCGCCAGGTCGTGCGCACGACCACGAAAGGCACCCGCATGCGCATCCGCCTGTCGAACCTGTTCGGCACGCAGCCGCTGCACGTGGGCGCGGCGCACGTGGGACTGTCCGCGGGCGGCGCGCGCGTGGCGGCGGGCAGCGATCGCCCGCTGCTGTTCGGCGGCCGGCCGGCGGTCACGATCGCGGCGGGTTCGAGCGCGCTGTCGGATCCCGTCGACCTCGCCGTGGCCGCGCTGCAGCCGCTCGCGGTCAGCCTGTACCTGCCGGCGCCGGTGCCCGTATCGACGGTCCACGGCTTCGTGCTGCGGCCGACGTACCTGAAGGCGGCCGGCGACGTCACCGGTGCCGCCGACTTCCCCTCGGCCGCCACGGACGACAACCTCTATTTGCTCAGCGACGTGGAGGTCCTCGGACCGGACACTGGCCGCACGCTGGCCGTCATCGGCGACTCGATCGCGGACGGCGTCGGCGCCGAGGAGGCGGGCTGGCCGGACGCGCTGGCCGCCCGCCTGCAGGCCGAGCCGGCGCTGGCTACCATCGGCATCGCGAACGAGGGCATCGCCGGCAACCGCATCCTGAACGATGCGTCGACACCGTACGTCGGCCCCAGCGTGCTGGCCCGCTTCGACCGCGACACCCTCGACAAGCCCGGCGTGCGTTGGGTGCTGCTGCACGAAGGCGTCAACGACATCACGGCCGCGCGCCTGCTGGCTGCGCCGGCCGACCGGGTCACGGTCGGGCAGATCGAGGCCGGCATGCGCAAGCTGGCCGGGCGGGCCCGCGCGCGCGGCGTGAAAATCTGGGCCGGCACCCTGCTTCCGTTCGCCGGCACGAAGGACTTCTGGTCGGCAGACGCGGAGCGCGACCGCCTGGCGCTGAACGCGTGGATCCGCACGGCCGGCGTGTTCGATGCCGTCGTCGATTTCGACGCCGCCCTGCGCGACCCGGAACAACCCTCCCGCCTGAATCCCGCCTACGACAGCGGCGACCACCTGCATCCGAACGACGCCGGCTACCGCGTGATGGCGCAGCAGGTCGACCTGCGCCTGCTCCATCCCTGACCCGTGTTCTCCACACAACAGAAATAGAACGGTCGTACGAAATGGTGTATGCTTCGGCTCCCGCCGCCCCCGGCCCTTCCGGTCCGGGGGGCGGGCTACGAATCGATACTTGGAGTGAGACCGATGAACCAGAAACACCTGACCCTGCTCGTCGCCCTGGCCCTGGGCGCGTCGCTCGACGCGACCGCTTCCGGCTACCGCTTCGGCTCCCAGAGCGTGTCCGCCCAGGGCACGGCGGAAGCCAACGGCGCCGAAGCCGCCGATGCATCCACCATCTTCGCCAACCCGGCCGGCCTGTCGCGCCTGGAAGGCCGCCAGATCGTCGGCGGCATCACCGCCGTCGTCCCGCATTCGACGTTCCAGGATGCCGGCTCGACCCGCTTCACGAAGACCTCGACCGGCGGCGTGAAATCGCAGGACGACTACGCGCCGGGCGTCGTGGCCGCGCCGACGCTGTACTACAGCCAGAAAATTGACAGCCAGTGGACCGCCGGCGTCGGCGTGTTCGTCCCGTACGGCACCAAGCTGGATTACGACGACAACTGGTCGGGCCGCTACTCGCTCACCAACATCAAGCTGGAGTCCATCAACATCAACCCGTCGGTGGCCTTCAGGCTCTCCGAGCAGCACAGCTTCGGTTTCGGCATCTCCGTCGAACACATGAAGGCGAGCCTGCGCCAGGGCGTGGACGTGCCGGGCTCGATCGCCGCCGCGCAGGCCGCGGGCAGCGGCGCCGCGCTGGTGCGCCAGATCGCTTCCCTGGGCGGCAACCCGGCCGCACTCGCGACCGCGGGCGACGCGCACGCGGGCGTGGAGGGCAAGGACTGGGGTTATGGCTTCAACGTGGGCTACATGTACTCGCCGACGCCGGATACCCGCTTCGGCATCGCCTACCGCTCGTCGATCAAGCATGAACTGAAAGGCGGCGCGGTGTGGGACTTCTCGACGGTGACGAGCGACGCCGTGGTCAACAAGGTGCTACAGGGCGCCTCGCACCACGTGAATTCCGCCGCGCGCGTGGACGTCAGCACGCCGGAGACGCTGTCGCTGAACGCCTTCCACCAGTTCGATGCGAAATGGGCCGGCATGGCCGACGTGACGTGGACGCGCAACTCGCGCATGCAGGACATCAACATCCAGTTCGTCGGCACCAACGAGGGCGACCTCGTGATCCGCCAGCAGTGGAAGAACACCGTGCGCGTGGCGCTGGGCGCGAACTATGCGCTGAACGACGCCGTGACCCTGCGCGGCGGCATCGCCCACGACGACGCCCCGGTCCGCGGCGACACGCTGCGCCACGCGGCGCTGCCGGACGCCGACCGCCTGCAACTGTCGTTCGGCGCGAACTGGAAGCTGACTCCGGCGTCGTCGCTGGACCTGGCCTACAGCTGGCTGCACTTCAACGACGCGAGCGGCAACTACACGAACAACTGCAATCCCGTGATGACGGGCTGCACCGGCAACGGCGAGACGACGCGCGGCACGTGGAAGACGCGCATGCAGTTGCTTGGCCTGGCGTACAACTACAAGTTCTGACCACCCGTCATTCCCGCGCACGCGGGAATCCATGCTGAGTGACTTCGGTGCTTCATTATGGGTTCCCGCCTGCGCGGGAACGACGGGATTCTAGAGTTTCGACGAATCGAACCCGACCCGCACCGCACCGCACCCCACACCCCGAACGTCATCCCCGCGCAGGCGGGGATCCAGGTTCTGCATGCGCAGCGATGGCGCGTGCAAATTGGGTTCCCGCCTGCCCGCGAACGACGGGATTCTAGAGTTTCGACGAATCGAACCCGACCCGCACCGCCCCCCAATGCCGGCCGCCGATCTCGAGCGGCATCGACAGGTCGTTGATCACCTCCCCCGTATCGCGCAGATAGGTCTGGAACAGGAACGGCTTGCGGTTGGCGGCCAGCTTCGCGCCCACCGGGTCGTCGAAGATGCGTTTATTGCGGCAGTAGACGAGATCGTGCTCGCGCTGGCCCGTCGGCGTCTGCGAGAACTTGCTGTTGTGCGTGGGCGCGTAGCCGCGCGTGTCCACGGACAGCGCGTAAGTGCACCCGGGCAGGTCGGACAGGACGCGGTCGTACAGCGCCTGCAGGTCGCGCTCGACGGCGCGGTCGTAGCCCGTCGTGAAGCGCGGCGGATCCGAACCTTCGATCGGGCGGTAGTCCTGGTCGAAGATGTCCGCGCCGCGCGCCAGGTGGCCGGCGAGGCAGCGGCCGACGGCGTCGCGCAGCTGGGTCGTCGCTTCCACCAGGCCGTCGAACGTCGTGCCGCCCGTGCGGAACTCGGCCAGTACGCCCTGCATTTCCTCGGTGGTCGCGCGCACTTCGTCGACGCGGCGCGACGCGTCGGCCATCGATTTACCCGTCTCCGACGCATTCGTCGCCATGTCCGTGACCTGGCGGCCGATCGACTGGCTGATGCTGTCCAGCGACTGCATCGCCACTGCCATCTCGTTGACGGTGCCCGTCATGCGCTCGAAATCGGCGACGAAGGTCTTGAAGTGGCCGGCGGCGAGGCCGACCTCGCGGGCCGACACGTTCACGCCTTCCAGGATCTCCTGGGTGGCGCCGGTGGTCGACTCGACGAGCGTGCGCATCTCGCTGTTGACGCCCGCGATCTTGGTCGTCTCTTCGTTGACCAGCTGCGACAGGCGCCGCACCTCGGCCGCGACGACGGCGAAACCGCGGCCGGCTTCGCCCGCGCGCGCCGCTTCGATCGCGGCGTTGATGGCCAGGAGGTTGGTCTGGTTGGCGATGCGCTGGATGATGCCGCCGAACTCGCTGATCGAGCGGGCATGGTGGTCCAGCTGCCCGACGGTGCGCGCGAAGCCATCCACCTTTTCCTCGATCGCGCGCATGCGCGCTTCCAGGTGCGACAACTCGTCCATCGACGCGCGCGCCACGGCCAGGTTACGGCCCGCCGTCCCCGCGATGTCGTCCGTGCCGGCCTTCACGCTGGCCGACAGCGCCGTCACCTCGCGCGCCGACGCCGCCAGCTCGCGCGACGCCGTGTACTGCTGGCGCGCCTTGTCGAGCGACTGGTCGACTTCCTTGCGCAGGCGCGCCGCGTTGATCGCCGTGCGGATGCTGCCGTCGCGCGCATTCAGCACCAGGCTGCGGACGCGGGCCGTCATGCCGGACCGTCCGGTCGGCGCGAACGCCGACGCGGACGGTATGAGCGTCGTTTTCAACCAATTCAACATAACTTGTCTCCCGGGTGGTCGGCTCTATTGACTCGCTGGCCGATTTTATTTGAGGAAAATATAGCTGCATTCTGGATACATGTCATCATTCGCGCAAAATCAACATACTGTCCAGCCTAATCGGGTAGACGCGCGCTATCACGTCGTATTTACCACACTAATTTGCCCTAAAATGCCTCTTCGTCAATTCCTGCACATTCCGCCTTGAAGTTCTCGATCGGTCATCGCTTGTTTGCCTCGGTCCTGCTGGCGATCCTCGCCGTGGCCGCCTGTGCCGTATTCCTGCTGCGCCAGAATGTGGTGGCCAGCTTCGGCGACTACGCCGCCGGCATCGAACTGGACCGCCTGGACGAGCTGTCGACCACGCTCACGCGCCGTTACCGCACCGGCAACGGCTGGGGTTTCATTCCCGCCACCGACCGCCAGGACTGGATCGCGACGGAGCTCGCGCGCCTGCAGCGGCTGCGCGACGATGGGGTACCTTCCGCCACGCCGGTCATGCCGGTCGCACCGGCCGCGCCCGTCCCGCCTGCGCCACCCGCGCCGCCGGCCCCGCCGCTGCCGCCGCTGCCCGGTCCCCGCGTGGCGCACGTTCCCATCGTGCCCGACCTGCCCGACCCCGGCCCATTACCGCTGGCGCGCCGCGTCACGCTGCTCGATGCGAACGGGGCCTGGCTCGCCGGCCGCCGTCCGGGCCCCGACGCCGCCACGGTCCGGCGCGCGCTGGAGGTGAACGGCCGCACGGTCGGCTACCTGGCCGTCGTCCGCGATGCCCGTCCCGGCGACGCGCTGGCTTATGCGTTCCTGCAGCAGCTCACCGACAGCCTGTGGCAGATCGTCGCGCTCGCGGTGGGCCTCAGCGCCCTCGCCGCCGTGCTGCTGGCGCGCCACTTCCGCAGTCCGATCCGGCAACTGGCGGCGGGCAGCCGGGCACTGTCCGAGGGCCACTTCGACCTGCGCCTCCCCGCGCAGCGCAGCGACGAACTGGGCGACCTCGCGCGCCACTTCAACGCCCTCGCGGCCCGGCTGGCCGGCGCGGAGCAGGCACGCCGCCAATGGGTCGCGGACACGTCGCACGAATTGCGCACGCCGCTGGCCGTGCTGCGCGCCCAGCTGGAAGCGCTGCAGGACGGCGTGCGCAGCGCCACGCCGGACACGCTCGACGCCATGCTGCGCCAGGTGCTCGCGCTGAATAAACTGATCGACGAGCTGTACGCGCTGGCGCGCGCCGACGTCGGCGCGCTCGAATGCAAGCCGGTCGCGCTCGACCTGTGGACGCTCGCATGCGCCGAGGCGCGCGGTTTCGAAGAACGGTTCAAACAAGCTGGCCTCGCGCTCGATTTCGGCCCCGGCCCGGTAGCGGCACAAGTCATGGCGGACCCCGACCGCATGCGCCAGGTGCTCGCCAACCTGTTCGAGAACAGCCTGCGCTACACGGCTGCCGGCGGCCGCATCCACCTGCATGCGCAGGCGGACGGCCGCGGCATCCGGCTGCACCTGGACGACAGCGCGCCCGGCGTCCCGGACGGCGCGCTGGCGCACCTCGGCGACCGTTTCTATCGCGTGGACGCGTCGCGCAGCCGCGCCCACGGCGGCGCCGGCCTCGGGCTCGCGCTGTGCCGGCGCCTCGTGGAAGCCCAGGGCGGCACGCTCGCCTTCGCGCACGCGCCGACCGGCGGCCTGCGCGCGACCATCACGCTGGCGCGCGCGGGAGACCCGGCATGAGCGACCGCATCGTCATCGTCGAGGACGAGCCGGAACTGGCTGCGCTGGTGGCCGACTACGCGCGCGCGGCCGGCTACACGGCCGACGTGTGCGGCGACGGCGCCGCCGCGCTGGAGGCGCTGCGGCGCGATCAGCCCGCGCTGGTCGTACTGGACCTGATGCTGCCGGGGCTCGACGGGCTGTCCCTGTGCCGCGCGCTGCGGGCCGATGCGAACCCGCTGCTGGCCGGCCTGCCCGTCGTGATGGTGACGGCGCGCGTGGAAGAAATCGACCGCCTGCTGGGCCTCGAGGCGGGCGCCGACGATTACCTGTGCAAGCCGTTCAGCCCGCGCGAACTCGTCGCGCGCATCAAGGCGATCCTGCGCCGCGCGGGGCGTCCCGCGCCGGTCGTCGCCGTCGATACGCTCGCCCGCCGCATCGCCATCCACGGCAAGGCGCTCGACCTGACGCCGACCGAATACGGCATCCTGGCCGCGCTGGCGCGCCGCCCCGGCCAGGTCTTTTCGCGCGCCCAGCTGCTCGACCTCGCGCGCGAGGGCAACGCGAGCCTCGACGTGACGGACCGCGCCATCGACACCCACGTCAAGAACCTCAGGCGCAAGCTCGACGCCGCGCTGCCGGGCGTGGACGCCATCCGTTCGATCTACGGGCTCGGCTACCGCTTCGATCTTTGACAGGCGGTCTTCATTTTTTCTCCACAATCGGCATGCACGATACCGACATGGCCCGCCGCGTCGTGCGGGCCACGACAAGGAGAAGACCATGAAACCCACCATCCTCGGCATCCTGCTGGGCGCCGTCATGCTGCCCGCGCTGGCGCAGACGACGGACGAGCACGTCCACGTGAGCATCCACTGCAAGACCGCCACCGGCAAGTGCAAGGCCCCGCCCGTGCCCCCTGTCCCGCCAACGCCGCCCGCACCACCGGCCCCGCCCGCACCGCCCGTCCCGGACGTGGGCGAAGCCGGCGTGCCGCCCGCGCTGCCGCCCATCCCGGCCGTGCCCGGCGTCCCGGCCGTCCCCGCACCGCCACCGCCACCGAAGCTGCCGCAGGTCCCGGCCGAGGCGCACGCGGCCTGCGCCGGCAAACCGGCCGGCAGCGCCCTCACATGGGACCTGGGCGGCGGCGAAGTCATGAAAGGCGTCTGCGCGCAACGGAACGGCAAGACGGTATTCGTGCTGCGCAGCTATGAGCTGAACGGGTAGGCCTACTCGACGCGCAGGGCGCGTTTGCGGTATGCTGCCCCGCATGTCCGATCCCGTCACACCCCTGCCCGACCCGCGGCCGCTGCCGCCCATCGAACCTGCGCTGGAAGATTGCTGCGGCTCCGGCTGCCCGAACTGCATCTTCGACGTCTACCAGATGCTGCTTGCCAATTACAAGGAAGCGCTGGCGGCGTGGGAGGCGCGGCATCCGGAAGCCGCCGGAGAGCAACCGTGACCGCCACCCGCATCCGCCCCGCCACACCGCTTGATGCCGCCCGCATCTGCGCCATCTACAACCACTACGTCACGACCACGACGGTCAGTTTCGAGGAAGACGCGGTCGGCGAAGCCGAGATGGCCCAGCGCATCGCCGACGTCGGCGCCGCCGGCCTGCCGTGGCTCGTGCTGGAGGTCGACGGCACGCTCGCCGGCTATGCGTATGCGACGAAGTGGCGCGTGCGGCCGGCCTATCGCCATTCCGTCGAGAGCACCGTCTACCTGGACAAGGATTGCACCGGCCGGGGGCTGGGGCGGGTCCTGTACGGCGCGCTGCTGGACGAGTTGCGCAAGTGCGAACTGCGCCTGGTGATCGGCGGCATCGCCCAGCCGAACGCCGGCAGCGTCGGCCTGCACGAAGCGCTGGGCTTTCGCAAGGTGGCCCACTTCTCGGAAGTCGGCATGAAATTCGGCCGCTGGGTCGACGTGGGCTATTGGGAACTGAACCTGGCCAGGGACGGACAGGGTTAAAGTGCCCCGATCGCCTGCTTGAGCTGCGCCAGCCGGTCCCGGTTGACGCAATAGCAGACCCGTTGCACGTCCGCCGAGCCTTCGATCAGGCCGGCCTCCTTCAGGATCGTGACGTGCTGCGAGATCGTCGACGGCGCCAGCGGCAACACGTCGGCCAGGTTCCCGAAATAGCACTCGCCGTGATCGATCAGGTGGCGCAGCAGCTGGACGCGCGCGGGATGCGACAGCGCCTTGCACATGCGCGCGAGGTCGTCGGCATCGAATTCCGTCGTACGGGCGCGCTCGGGCGCCGGGGGGCAGCAGGACTTGGACATGGTGCGTTCGTGGTTGGGCGAACGCAGGATAGACGTCAGGCGGGACGCTTGTCAAAAGTTTTGTCCGGCGCGACTGCGCGCAGGTAGAACGCGAGGGACGCGAGCGACATGGCCAGCAGCGCGGCCAGCAGCAGGGCGGGACCGTCGGCGCGGCCCAGCAGCGCGGCCGCGATCAACGGTCCCGCCGCCTTCGACAACAATGCCGGCCCGGCCATGGCCCCCGCGATGGCGCCGTAATGGTCGCGGCCGAACAGCGCCCGCGGCAACGATCCGCGCAGGATCGTGAGGATGCCGTTGCTCAAGCCATACAGCACGCAGAACGCGGCCACCGCCCAGGCCTGCGCACCGCCCAGCGCGATGACGGCCAGGGCCGCCGGCAGCAGCGCGAACGTCACCTTGCCGACCGTTTGCGGTGCCGTGTGCCGCGCGAACGCCATCTCGCCCACGCGTCCCGCCACCTGCATCGGACCGATCAGCGCGGCCAGCAGCACTGCAGTCTCCCTCGCCTGGCCAAGACGTTCGAACAGCGGAATCAGGTGGACCGCCAGCGCCGAGAAGACACAGGTATTCGCCGCGAATGCCAGCGCCAGCGTCCAGAACGCGGGATGCCGCACGGCTTCCGCGAACGTGTGTCCGCGCGCCGGACCCACGCGTGCCACCGCGGGCGCGCCGGCGCCAAGGCCCAGGTGCAGCGGCATGCACACGGCGAGTTGCACGATCCCGTACAACAGGTACGTGTCGCGCCATCCATGCGACGCCTGCAGCCACGCCGTCAACGGCCAGAACAGCGTGCTGGCGAAGCCGCCGAACAGCGTCAGCGTCGACATCGCCTGCCTTGCCCCGCTATCGAGTTGCCGCTGGATCGTCGCGAACGCGGCTTCGTACAGCGTCAACGCCATCGCCAGGCCGACCAGCGTCCAGGCGGCGTAGTACGACACCACGCCCGTGCAGAGGCCGAGCCAGGCCAGCCCCAGGAAACACAGGAACGAGCCGCCGGCCATGATGGCGCGGCCGCCGTGACGGTCCAGCAGGATGCCGACCGGCGCGGCGGCCAGCCCGGCGACGAGCAGCGCCCACGAGAACGCGCCGAACACCACCTCCGGCGCGAGGCCGAGGTCGCGCCGGATGCCGGGCGCCAGGATGGTGAAGGCGTAGTACAGCGAACCCCAGGACACGATCTGGGTCACGGCGAGGATGCCGACGGTCGTCGATGGGCGGCGCATGCGGACTCCGCTCAGGCGCAGCAGCCCGTCGGGGCGGGATGACGGCAACCGCACGCACCGCCCGCGGCCGCTGCCGGCACGCAGCAGGCGGCCGCTGCCGCCGGGGCCACGCCGCAGCACCCGTCCGCCGGCCCTGGCGCGGCGTCGTCGAAGGCCAGCCGCGTGTTGCAGACGCCCGTTTCCGGCAGGTCGAGCTGGACGTCGTCGGCGGCCGCCAGGTCGCCCGCCAGCGCGGCGACGACGGAACGCACCTGCTCGTACCCGGTCGCCAGCAGGAAGTTCGGCGCGCGGCCGTAACTCTTGGCGCCGACGACGTAATAGCCGGGCTCCGGGTGCGCCAGCTCGCGGTGTCCGTGCGGCCGGACGGTGCCGCAACTGTGTTCGTTGGGGTCGATCAGCGGCGCCAGCGCGTCCGTGCTCTCGAGCCACGGATCGTGGCGTACGCGCAGTTCCCGGCCCAGGCCCAGGTCGGGCCGGGCGCCCGCCGCGCAGACGATCCGGTCGATGCCGTCGATCACCGGCACCGTACCCTCCACCGGCGCACCCGTCACCCGCAGCTGCCCATCGATCTCGTCCAGGGCCTGGATGCGGAAGTCCTGGCGCAATACCAGGCCGCCCGCGTCGCGCAGGGCCTTGAGGCGCAGCCCCAGCTCGCCGCGCGCCGGCAATCCGTCCGCGGCGCCGCCGCCGAACACCCGGTCGAGGCGGCGGCCGCGGGTCGCCCACACGATGCGCGTCGCCGGGTCGTCCTGCGCCAGCCGGGCCAGCGCGAGCAGCGTGCCGGCCGCGGAATGCCCGGCGCCCACGACGAGGATCGTCTTCCCCGCGAACCGCGCGCGGGCGGCCCCCAGCACGTCGGGCATGCCGTAATCGATGCGTGCGGCCAGCGCCGCTTCGCCGAGCGCGGGAATGCCGTCCGCCCCCAACGGGTTCGGGTGCGACCACGTGCCGGTCGCATCGATCACCGCATCGGCCAGGTACGCGCGCGGCCCGGCGGCCGTGTCGGCGCGGATGACGAACGGCGCACGCTCGCGGCCCTGCGTTTTCACCTTGTCGAAGCCGGCGCGCGTGAGCGCGCTGACGCGGTGGCCGAACAACAGGTGCGGCGCGATCTCGGGCGTGGCGGCCAGCGGCGCCAGATAGTCGTCGAGCAGTTCGCCGGCGGTCGGCAGGGCGTCGGGCGCCGGCGCCGTCCACCCGCGGCGCTCCAGCAGCTGGCGCGCGGCCTTGTCCACGTCGTACTGCCATGGCGAGAACAGGCGCACGTGCCGATAGGTCGCGAGGTTCGCGCCCGGCGCCGCGCCCGCCTCGAACACCAGGGGCGCCAGGCCGCGCGCGACCAGGTGCGCCGCGGCCGCGAGGCCCACCGGACCGGCGCCCAGCACCGCGACCGTAAATTGTCGTTCGTTCGTGTCCATCGTCGTTCTCTCCTTTATTCGTTATTCGACGAATAAAGAATAGATTCCCATATTCGACCGTGTCAAGTCATTTCGACTATAATCGAATTATCGAATTGAAAAGCGGAGCGACCATGGACAACAAGGAAGCGGTGGCGGCCCTCGCCGCCCTCGCGCAGGAATCGCGGCTGGCGACCTTCCGGCTCCTGGTGCAGGCCGGGCCGGACGGACTTGCCGCCAGCAGGATCGCGGAAGCGCTGGGCGTCCCGCCCTCGTCGCTGTCGTTCCACCTGAAGGAGCTGACCCACGCCGGCCTCGTCGTCCCGCGCCAGGAGGGCCGCTTCGTCATCTATGCCGCCCGCTTCGATGCGATGAACGCCCTTGTCGGCTTCCTCACCGAAAACTGCTGCGGCGGCACGCCCTGCTCGCGCGACACCTCCTGCTGCTGACTCTTATCTCCATGAACATACTCTTTCTCTGCACCGGCAACTCCTGCCGCTCGCTGATCAGCGAAGCCGTCTTCAACCACCTGGCCCCCGCCGGCTGGAATGCCCTCAGCGCCGGCAGCCACCCGACCGGCCGGCTGAACGCCCGCGCGCTCGCCCTGCTGGCCGCCAAGGGCATCCCGACCGACGGCTACTACAGCAAATCGTGGGACGGCCTGCCCGTCACGCCGGACGTCGTCGTCACCGTGTGCGACAGCGCCGCCGGCGAAACCTGCCCGGCCTACCTCGGCCCGGTACTGCGCACGCACTGGGGCGTGGAGGATCCGAGCCACGTGACCGGCACGGAGGCCGCGATCGATGCCGCGTTCGAGCGGGCGTACGCGATCCTGCGCGCCCGCATCGAGGCATTCCTGGCGCTGCCGCCCGAGCGCCTAGCCGGCGACCGCGCGGCCTTCAAGGCTGCGCTCGACCATATCGGCAAGCTGGACGGATCGATGCCGTGATGCTGCCGGCGCTGCTCATCTTCCTCGCCACGCTGGCCCTCGTCATCTGGCAGCCGCGCGGACTCGGCATCGGCTGGAGCGCCGCCGCCGGCGCCGGCGTCGCGCTGCTCGCGGGCGTGATCCGCGTGGACGACATCCCGGTCGTCTGGCACATCGTCTGGAACGCCACCGGCGCCTTCGTGGCCATCATCGTCATCAGCCTGCTGCTCGACCGCGCCGGGTTCTTCGAATGGGCCGCGCTGCACGTGGCGCGCTGGGGCGGCGGCCACGGCCGGCGCCTGTTCGTGCTGCTGGTGCTGCTCGGCGCGGCCGTCGCGGCGCTGTTCGCGAACGATGGCGCGGCGCTGATCCTCACGCCGATCGTGATCGCGATGCTGGCCGCGCTGCGCTTCCCGCCGCGCGCCACGCTCGCGTGCGTGATGGCGGCCGGCTTCATCGCCGACACGTCGAGCCTGCCGCTGGTCGTGTCGAACCTCGTCAACATCGTGTCGGCGGATTATTTCGGCATCGGCTTCGCGCGCTACGCGGCCGTCATGGTGCCGGTCGATATCGTCGCGGTGCTGGCGACGCTCGCCGCGCTCGTCGCGTACTTCGGCCGCGACCTGCCCGCCCGCTACGACCTCGCCCAGCTCAAGCGCCCGACGGATGCCATCCGCGACCGCGCGACCTTCATCGCCGGCTGGTACGTGCTGGCGCTGCTGCTGGCCGGTTTCTTCTGGCTGGAACGCGCGGGCGTGCCGATCAGCGCCGTGGCCGCGACGGGTGCGCTCGTGCTGCTGGCCGTCGCCGCGCGCGGCCACGTCATTTCCGTGCGCGCCGTGCTGCGCGGCGCCCCATGGCAGGTCGTCGTGTTCTCGCTCGGGATGTACCTGGTGGTCTACGGCTTGCGCAACGCCGGCCTCACGGACGGCCTGACGGCGCTGCTGGCGCGCAGCGCGGCGCACAGCACCTGGGGCGCCGCGCTCGGCACCGGCTTCGCGACCGCCCTGCTGTCGTCGGTGATGAACAACATGCCCACCGTGCTGGTCGGCGCGCTGGCGATCGACGCCGTTCCCGCCACCGGCGCCGTGCGCGAGGCGATGATCTATGCCAACGTGATCGGCTGCGACCTCGGTCCGAAGATCACGCCCATCGGCAGCCTGGCCACGCTGTTGTGGCTGCACGTGCTGGCGGACAAGGGCATCCGTATTTCCTGGGGCCAGTACTTCCGCACCGGCGTCGTGCTGACCCTGCCGATCCTGCTCGTGACGCTGGCCGCGCTGGCGCTGCGGCTTTCCTGACACCACCATGGACAAACTCCCCAACATCGACTTCGAACGCCTCGACCTGCCGACGCCCGCCAAGCTGGAACCCGTCGGGGACCTCGATCATCCGCCGCGCATCCTGATGCTGTACGGCTCGCTGCGCGAGCGCTCGTTCAGCCGCTTCCTCACGTACGAGGCGGCGCGCATCCTCGAACACTTCGGCGCGGAGGTGAAAATCTTCGACCCGATGGAATTGCCGATGGTCGGCAGCGTGCCGGAGACGCATCCGAAGGTCGTGGAACTGCGCGAACTGTGCCTGTGGTCCGAGGGCCAGGTGTGGTGCAGTCCCGAACGCCACGGCGCCGTCACGGCCGTCATGAAGAACCAGATCGACTGGATTCCGCTCGAACAGGGCGCGGTACGGCCCAGCCAGGGACGCACGCTCGCCGTGATGCAGGTCTGCGGCGGTTCGCAATCGTTCAACGTGGTCAACACGCTGCGCCTGCTGGGACGCTGGATGCGCATGTTCACGATCCCGAACCAATCGTCGGTGCCGATGGCGTACAAGGAATTCGACGACGCCGGCCGCATGCGCCCGTCCGCCTACTACGACCGCGTCGTCGACGTGATGGAAGAACTCGTCAAATTCACGCTGCTGCTGCGCGGCCGCACGGATTACCTGACCGACCGCTACAGCGAACGCAGCGAACGGGCGCGCAAGGCCATCGACCGGCAGATCGGCAAGCTGTAGAGCCCGCAACGTTCCCCAGCGAACAGTCAACCGCCGGCCCCGTCATTACGATGGATGCATCCGCCGCATTCCAGCGAGGCCGCTATGTTCGATATGGATCTTCCCTGGTGGGAATTTGTTGCGCGGGGCGCGCTGGTCTACGTCGCCCTGCTCGCCATGGTGCGATTGTCCGGACGGCGCACGATCAGCCAGCTGACGCCGTTCGACCTGCTCGTCGTGATGCTGTTGTCGGAAGCCGTGTCGAACGGCTTGTCGGGCGGCGACGATTCCGTCAGCGGCGGCCTGATCATCGCGGCCACGCTGATCGTGCTGAACGCGGGCTTCGGGATGCTCGCGGCCAACAGCCATCGCATGGAATCCCTGCTGGACGGCGACTCGCTGCTCATCGGCCGCGACGGCGTGTTCTTCGACAAGGTCTTGCGCCGCAACCGCGTGGGCGAGTCGGACGTCCGGCAGGCCCTGCGCCAGGCCGATTGCGCGCAGCACGAGATGCAGTGCGCCTTCCTCGAGGCCGACGGCAGCATCACGATCATGAAGCGGCCGCTGGCGACGGATCCGGTGCGCACCTGAAGGCGCTCAGAACGCGTAGCCGGCGCCGAGCAGGAACACGTCGGAATCGCGCGCGTAATTCGTGATGACGCGGCTCCAGGTGAGCTGGCCGCGCCAGTGGTCGTCGATGCGGTAGCGCATGCCGATCGACGCGAGCGGCGCCACGTGGTTCTCGCGCGCCGCGTGGGGATCGGTGCGGTCGAGCTGGTCGAGCATGGCGTAGGCGCCGAACCCCATCTCCAGCACGGTGCGCTCGGTGAACGGGCGCAGCAGCCACACCTGGGCCGAGACGCCCTTGCGCTCGGCCGCGTCCACCTTCCCTTCATTCATCAGGATGACGCTGCCCTCGACGTTCGGCGTGAACGTGCGCCGATACTCCAGGCCCGTCGACGTCGACGTCTCCGACTTGAAACTGTTCACGATCGAGCGCCCCGCGAGCAGCATGACGAGGTTGTCGCCGCGGTCGGCATTTTCCAGCCGGATCGAGCGCGGCACGCTGCCCAGTTCGTAGCCCATGCCGACCATCAGCATCGAGCTGTCGTGCGACGTGATGCCGTGCGTGTGCGACAGGCGCGCCTCGACGTAGGCGCGCGAATGCAGGTGGTAGATCGCGTTCACGCTCATCAGCTGGCCCCAGCCGTGTTCGTTGCGGTAGTCGCCCTCGGAGCCATTGCCTGTCGTCGTGTCGAAGTAATAGTAGGGACCGAAGCCGGCGCCGAACGACCAGCCCCGTTGCGGGACCGCCGTATGTGCCCACAGCTGGGCGCCGAGACCGTCGCGGTGGTGGAGCTTCGGATGGCCCTCGTTCAGGTAATCGGCGCTCACCGAGAAGTAGTTGTGGAGGTGCTGCGTATAGCCGACGTTGACTGCGAACGAGGTATTGCCGGCATCCGTGTCGGCGCGCATCGCACCGGCCAGCAGGGACGCATCCTGCGCCTGGACGACAGAGGAAATAGTGAAAAGCGTAAAGATACTGTAAAGATAGCGCATGAATGGAGTCAATTAGGATCAGTTGGCGATTATGCCAAGCTTTCCGAATCAAAGTCGCCCATAGGCACTATCTCAGCCGTATGGTGTGAGGCCGCCCATGTCTTCGGTGCTAAGTTTTTAGTCAGCACCCCAGGACGGGGTGCGCGCAGGACTTTTGTTCAAAGGAGGTACTCATGAAACGTGTTCTGTCAGTCCTTGCACTGGCGGCGGCGTCGACCGCCATCGCCGTGCCCGCCGCTGCCGCCCCGGCCGACCCGAGCTACCGGGCCGTCGCCAGCGGGGCGCTGGAAAGCCCGCCCAACCCGTCGCCCGGCACCAGCCTCGTGACGATCGACCTGGGCGGGAAGGAAATGTTCGTCGACATGCCGTTCCGCGACCTGGACGGCACCACCACCGACGCCCACATCCATTGCTGCACGAGCTCGGCCTTCACGGGCACGGCGCCGGTGGCGATACCGTTCCAGGACTTCCCGCTAGGCGTCCGCGCGGGCACCTACACCAACGCCGTCGCGCTGGATGACGCGATGTCCTACGATCCCGCCTTCGTGAGCACGCACGGCGGCACGGCGTCGAGTGCCGAAACGGCCCTCATCGACGCCATCAATGCCAACGAGGCCTACGTCAACATCCACACGAGTCTCTATCCGAACGGGGAAATCCGCGGCTGGCTGGTGGCCGCACCGCCCGTGCCGGAGACGGCCGAGTGGTCGATGCTGGCCGTGGGTCTCGCCGGGTTGATGTGGATGAGCCGGAGGCGGCCGATGGTGTGAGATCGATGGTTGATGCGGGGAGGCATCAACTTACATGCAACGCAGCCCACGCGGGCACCGCGACCCGCCAGAATGCTTCCAGCGACCTTGGCTCGCCCACTTCCAGCCCGAGAAAACCCGCCGATTGCCGCAACGCGGCCACTGCAGCTTCCTCGTCCCCCGGCCGCACGGCCAGCGCCCCCGTCTGCTTCGACAGTTTTTCGCCATTCGCATTGCGCACCACCGGCACGTGCAGGTAGCGCGGCGTCGGCACGTTCAACAGCCGCTGCAGGAAGATCTGGCGCGGCGTGGAATCGAGCAGGTCGGCGCCGCGCACGACGTCCGTCACGCCCTGCTCCGCATCGTCCACGACGACGGCCAGCTGGTACGCCCAGTAGCCGTCCGCGCGCTTCAATACGAAGTCGCCCGACTCGCTGGCCAGCCGCTGCGTGACGGCGCCGGCCACGCGGTCCTGGAATGTGATGACGTCCGCGCCCGCCTCCGGCACGCGCAGGCGCAGGCTGCGCGGGCTGCGGCCCGGCGCGAGGCCATGGCGGCATGTGCCCGGGTAGATGGCGGCGCCGTCGGGCGCGAAGCCCAGGCGCGAATCGGCGATCTCGCGGCGGTTGCAGCCGCACGGGTAGACGTGGCCGGCGAGGCGGTCGTACGCCGCCTCGTACAAATGCTTGCGGCGGCTCTGCCACACGACCTCGCGGTCGGACTCCATGCCCAGCCGGTGCAGCAGGTCGAGGATCTCCCCGGCGGCGCCAGGCGCGCTGCGGCCCTCGTCGATGTCTTCGATGCGGACCAGCCAGGTGCCGTGGTGGGCGCGCGCATCCAGATAACTGGCCAGCGCGGCGACCAGCGACCCCGCGTGCAGCGGGCCCGTGGGCGATGGAGCGAAGCGGCCGACGTAGCCGCCGTTGGATCGGGTGTTCATCGGCGCAACCTTAACATACGCCCCTGCCTTGATCCAGATCGGGCAATATTGAGAATCGTATTGAGAATGATTCGCGTTTACGTTATGCTGCGTTCCCGTCGTTATTGAGAAGGCAAGCCGATGAACGCGATACCGAAACTGCTCGACCCCGTCGATCACTCCCTGGACGCCGTTGCCGCCGAGCTGGCATCGTCCGACGCCCGCCGGCGCAGCCTGCAGCGCACATTGCAGGCCCTGCTCCGCGAACGCCTCCTGAACGGGGACCAGTTGATCACGGAGGGCGCGGTATCGTGGCTGCCGCTGTGGGCGCAACAAGGCATGCTGCGCTTCGAAGGCCTGAGCCTCGGCCGCATCGGCGATTGCCGGCTGGCCGGCGGCGTGTCGTACTACGCGACCGGGGAACGGCCGCAGCCGGTCGCGCACGCGGCGGCGCTGCTGGCCTGCGTGGCGCCCTCCCTGCCGGGCGACGGCGCGGACCTGCAAAGGCTCATCCACGAACTCGACAACAGCCTCGCCAACGACGTGCTGTGCCTCAGCTACCGGCGCGGCTGGGCGCGGGCGCTGCGCGCCGGGCTGGGCGCGGCCGACATCCATTTCATCGCCGCGCTGCGCAAGTCCGGCCATGCGAATCCCGCCCTGCTGCTGGAGCAATGGGGCACGCTGGGCCACCCGTGGCATCCCACGTTCAAGACGAAGCTGGGATTGTCCGCGGACGAGGTCACGGCCCTGTCGCCGGAATTCCAGCCGACGCTGGCCGTGCCGCTGGCCGCGATCCGCGCGGACAAGGCGCACGTGACCTTCTCGACCGGCGACGGCGATTACCTCGCGTGGTTCGGCCGGCACTTCCCGCAGCCGCTGCTGCGCTGGAAGGTCGCCCTGGCGGCGCTGGGCAGGTCGCCGTCCGACTGGCTCCCGCTGCCCCTGCATCCCTTCCAGGCCGGCCGGGTGATCCCGGAAAAATTCGCGGCCGAGATCGCGCGCGGCGACCTGCTGCTGCCGGACGACGTGGCGCTCGACGCGACCCCGACCATGTCGTTCCGCACCGTCGTCCCGGCCGGCTCGCCGACCCTGCCGCACCTGAAGCTGCCGGTGTCGCTGCGCCTGACCAGCGTGCAGCGGACCGTGTCGCCGAAGTCCGCCGTGATGGGACCGCGCATCACGCGCCTGCTCGCGACGATCCTCGACGCCGAAGCGGGTTTCGGCGGCACGCTCGACATCGTGCGCGAGGATGTGGGCCTCCACTACCTCGACCCGGACGGTAACGACGACCGCGCGCGCCACCTGGCGATCCTGTACCGCACCAATCCGATGGCGAAGGCGGACGGCGCGCGCTTCCCGGTCCCCGTCGGCGCACTGTTCGCGGAATCGCCGTTCAGCGGCCGGCCGCTCGTCACGGAGGCCGTCGCGCTCGCGTACGGCGACCACGCCGCGGGCGCCGTCGCGTACTTCGAGCGCCACGCGCGGACCGTGCTGACGGCGCTGCTGTCCGCCTACCTCGTGTACGGCATCGCGTTCGAGGCGCACCAGCAGAACAGCTTCATCATGCTCGACGCGGACCACGCGCCCGTGCAGCTGCTCGCGCGCGACTTCGGCGATCTGCGCATCCACGGTCCCACCCTGCGCGGCGCGGGCCGCGCGATCGACGCCTACCGCGCCGGCGCCACCGTGTACGAAGATGACGAACCCGTGCGCGACAAGCTGCTGCACGCCGTGCTGCTGTGCCATTTGTCCGAACTGGCGCTGCTGCTGGCGCGCGCGTACGGCCATCCCGAGCAGCCGTTCTGGGACGTCCTGAGGCGCGAGATCGACGCCGTCTTCACGGCCTTGCGCGGCCGCGTCGACGCGGCCCGCTGGCACGCCGAACGCGCGGCGCTGCTGGAGCACGACTGGCCGGCGAAAGCGTTCCTGCGCATGCGCCTGTCCGACACGCAGGACGACGTGCACGGCACCATGCCCAATCCGCTCGCATGACCACCACGCGCTGGCTGTTCGCGCTGCAGCTCGTGGCAATGGGCGCCATGGAGATGAGCGGCCCGTTCTGGCCCCTGCACCTGCGCCGCGTGGGCGACCTGACGCCGCATGCGCTGGCGTGGGTCAGCGCCATCGCCTATGCGGGCCCGCTGGCCATGGCGATGTGCACGACGCCGTGGTGGGGCCGCCTGGGCGACAAGGTCGGCCACAAGCCGATGCTGCTGCGCGCGCTGCTCGCGCTGGCGGCCACGCAATGGTGGATCGCGGCGACGGACAACGTCGCCGTCATCCTGTCCGTGCGCCTGCTGCAGGGCGCCCTGGCCGGCTACATCGCGGCCGCCCAGGCCTACGGCGCGCGGCTCGTGACGCGTGAGGCGCGCGGCGCGCTGATGGCGCAGCTGCAGGCCGCGACGGCCATCGGCTCCGTAACAGGCCCGGTGCTCGGTGGCTGGCTGTTCGATGCCCAGGGTTTCGCCAGCGTGAACGTGTGGGCGGGCGCCGCGTGCCTGCTGTGCGCGGCGCTGGCCTTCCTCGTCCTGCCGGCCGTCGCGCCGCCGGCCACGCGCTCCCCCGGCGTGCGTGAGCGGAAGGCGGCGCTCCCGGCCGGGCTGTATGGCCTGCTGCTCGGCATCGTGCTGGTGCAAGCCGGGAAGATGATGCCGCAGACGTTCTTCGGCCTGTATGCCGACGAAGTCCTGCACGTATCGAACCGCGTGACGGGCCTGTGCTATGCGGGCACTGCCCTGGGCCTGTGCGTGGCCGCGCCGTACTGGGCCCGGCGCTTCGCGCACCTGGCGCATGCACGCGTGCTCGCGCAGGTCGAATGGATTCTCTGGGCGTGCGCCGCCATCGTCGCGGTGCAGGCCCTGGTCACGAACATCGCCCTGTTCGTGCTGACGCGCGTGCTGTGGGGCGTGTGCCTCGCGGCGCTGCTGCCCGTCTTTTATGGCCTGCTCTCGCGCGCAGCGGCGGACGACGAACAGGGCCGCGTGCTCGGCGCCGGCAACGGCGCCGCCAAGGCCGGCGCGCTCGTCGGCGCCGGCGCGGGCGGCCTCGCGCTCGCGTGGGTGCCGCTGGCCGCCATGTTCTGGACCGTCGCCTTGCTGTACGCCGTCGCCGCCGTCGGCATGCGCGCGATCCGGACCCGCTCGTCCGATTTCCAACACCTTCAAACAACAACAGGAACATCATGAAACAAGTACTGCGCCCCCTCCCCTGCCTCGTCGCCCTTGCCTGCAGCGTGTGGACACCGGTCCGCGCCGAAGAACCCGCGATGCCGGAAGTCGTCATTCGCGACCGGAAGATCGACGCCGGCTCGTACGAAGTCACGGAGACCAACACGGCCACCAAGATCAACGTGCCGCTGCGCGACATTCCGCAGACCGTCAACGTGGTGCCGGCCGTCGTGCTGCACGACCAGAACGCGCTGTCGCTGCAGGACGCGCTGCAGAACGTGCCGGGCCTGTCGTTCTCGGTCGGCGACGGCCAGCGCGACCAGGTGACGATCCGCGGCTTTTCGGCGATCAGCGACCAGTTCGTGGACGGCGTGCGCGACGACGCGCTGTACTTCCGCGACCTCTCCAACATCGAACGCGTCGAGGTGCTCAAGGGGCCGGCGTCCGTGCTGTACGGCCGCGGCTCGGCCGGTGGCCTCGTCAACCGCGTGACGAAGAAGCCGCTCGCGGATCCGCTGCTGGAGGCGGGCGTCACGCTCGGCTCGCACGGCCAGCGCCGCGGCGAGTTCGACGCCGGCGCGGCCAACGACGACAAGGACGCGCTGTTCCGCGTGACGGGCGCCGTCGAGGACTCGACCGGTTTCCGCGACCGCTACTTCCTGCGCCGCCAGGCGCTCGCGCCGTCGGCCACGTTCAAGTTGTCGCCCGCCACGACGCTGACCCTGCAAGCGGACTACCTGCACGACAAGCGCCTGGCCGACCAGGGCGTGCCCAGCTACCACGGCCGTCCCGTCGACGTGCCGGTCGAGACCTATTTCGGCGCCGCCAACGCCACCGCGCGCGCATTCGTGCAGAGCGACGTGAAAAGCGCCACCGCGACGCTCGACCACGCGTTCACGCCGGACCTGAAACTGCACACCGTGCTGCGCGCGTACGACTACGCGCTCGACCGCAACTACACGTCGATCGGCACCATCAAGGATGGCGCCAACCCGACCGTCGCCATCGGCCAGAGCCACCGTCTGCGCGACGAGGACGGCCGCTACCTGCAGAACGAGCTGTCCCAGACCGTCGACTGGGGCACGACGAACCACAAGCTGCTGTACGGCGTGGAACTCGGCCGCCAGAACAAGAGCGAGGTGCTCCGCTCGCGCAACAACGTGGCGACGTACGACCTGTTCCATCCGGTCCTCGTCGACCTGCCGGTGCTGCCGGACAGCGTCGCGACCAGCGCGGACAACCGGAACCGCGTCGACATCGCGGGCCTGTACCTGCAAGACCTCGTGGCGCTGACGCCGGAATGGAAAGTCCTGGCCGGCGTGCGCTACGACCACCTGAAGCAGGACCGCGACGACCGCACGGCGAAGAACATCGACCTGCAGCGCACGGACGACACGTGGTCGCCGCGGCTGGGCGCCGTGTACCAGCCCACGAGCCGCGTGGCCGTCTACGCATCGTGGAACCGCTCCTTCCAGCCCATCGCGGATTCGTTCACGTTCCGCGCCAACAGCGACACCCTGAAGCCCACGCAGACGGTCAACAAGGAAGCGGGCGTGAAGCTCGACCTGACGGCCCGTTCGAGCCTGACGGCCGCGCTGTTCGACATGACTCAATCGAACATCCAGGTCGCCGATCCAGGCAACACGAACTTCTCGCTGCCCATCGGCCGCCAGCGCACGCGCGGCCTGGAACTGAGCTTCATGGGCGAGATCGCGCCGGGCTGGGATGCGATCGCCGGCTATGCGAACATGCGCGGCACCATCGAGGACTCGACGGAACTGACGTCGGCCGGCAAGCCGTTCGAGGGCAACACGGCCGCGCTCACGCCGCGCCACACGTTCAACGCATGGATCAAGCACCGCCTCGACGGCCACTTCTGGGTCGCCGCCGGCGGCCGCGCGGAATCGGGCCGCTATGCGTCGCCGGACGACCTGACGACCTTGCCGGGCTACGGCGTGCTGCAGCTCGGCGCGGGCTACGACAGCGGCAAGGTCGACGTCACGGTCACGGTGCGGAACCTGCTCAACCGCACGTACTTCGTGTCCGCGCACAGCGGCGCCAACGACTACAACCTGCCGGGCGAGCCGCGCACGGTGCTGGTCAGCGCGCGTTACCGCTTTTAAGAGGCGTTTTTATGTCAAACTAGCGCCATGTGCGTCAACTACCGCCCCCCGCTGCCCGAACAACTCGACATGGTGCTCGGCACCCTCGTCGACCTGTACCGCGACTGGGACTGGCCCAGCGAAACGTGGAAGGATTACACGGCCCCGATCGTGCGCGCGGGGCCGGACGGCGAACGCGTGCTGCAGCTCGCGAGCTACGGCATGGTCCCGCGCCGTCACATCCCGGCCGGTGTCAAACCGTTCGACACGATGAACGCGCGCGCCGAATCGCTGGGCGAAAAGCGCTCGTTCGCCCCGGCCTGGCGCCGCACCCAGTTGTGCGCCGTGCCGATGACCTGTTTTTATGAGCCCAACTACGAAAGCGGCCGCGCCGAACGCTTCGGCATCGGCATGCGGGACGACGGCATGTTCTTCGTGGCGGGCCTGTGGCGCGAATGGTCCGAGGCCGACGGGACGATCGCGGCGTCGTTCACGCAGATCACGATCAACGCGGACGACCACCCGCTGATGCGGCGCTTCCACAAGCCCGACGACGAAAAGCGCGCGCTCGTCGTGCTGCCGCCGGACGACGTCGACGCGTGGCTGCACTGCCGCGATCCGGAGCTGGCGCGCAGCTTCCTGCGCCCCTATCCGGCCGAAGAGATGAAGGCTTGGGCTGCCCCGAAGTCGCCCGTGAAAAAGACGCCGCCGCCGTCGGCGCCGCAGAACCTCGAACTATTTTGATTCGGCCGCCTTGACGACCTCGATCACCTTCTTCGCCGCCTCGTTCGGCACCGCCAGCGACAGCTGGTAATGCACGATCTCGAATCCGGCCGGCGTCCTGCGGATGACGCCACTGGCCATGCAATGGCCCATGTTTTCCGTGTCGAGCAATTCGTCGAACCAGATCATCGATCCATCCGCCGTCGCGTAGACATTGCGCTGCGTGGGATGAAAGACCCATGCGGCCTGCTTGCCCTCGAAGTATTTGCGGCCCCACTCGCGGAAAGCGTCGCGCTGCCATAGTTCGGTGCGGTCCGTGCCGATGTAGACGCCGTCCGGCGCCATCTTGTCGAAGTAGCGCATGCGCGCGTGCGCGGCATCGTCGTGCCAGCCGTCGACGAACGCATCGACCTGCTGCGCGAGGGCCGGGTCGATGCCGGCGGCGTGCGCGAGGCCGGCCACGAACAGGCAGCAGGCGAGGATGAGCGATTTCATGGTCTTGATCTCCTCATGTGGCCAGATCGAACGAACTTCGGCCGAGCATAGCGAAATGTTGCAACTGCGTCCACCGGGACGGATCACGCGGCGCTCGCGCATGCGCACGGAATCGTGGATAATTCCCGCCATGAACGATACTACCCAACTCCCACCCCTGCCCGACCGCCTGTCCATCGACCCGAAGAGCCCGCACCACAACGCGGAAGTCTTCAAGCACCCGGTCGGCATCCGTTTCAACGGCAAGGAACGCACGGACGTCGAGGAATACTGCCTGAGCGAAGGCTGGATCAGGGTCGCCGCCGGCAAGACCCTGGACCGCAAGGGCCGCCCGATGCTGATCAAGCTGAAAGGTACGGTCGAGGCGTATTACGCCGTCTGATCATTCATCGATAACGTGGACATGCGAAGGCCGCCGGAGCGATCCGGCGGCCTTTTTTCGTGGCTGTGTTCGCGCAGTCAGGAACCGTGATCCAGCGCTGCATGATGGACGATTGATTACGTTAATATTGCGCAGTTAACAATTTCCTATGACGTCACTTCATGGAAGCATTACTGCGACGCATCGTACGCACCCTGGCGGGCTGGCCCGTCGTGGGCCGCCTCGTCCGCATACTGGTGGCGTTGATCCGCTTGCCGGAACACAATGATCGGCAGCATCGTTTCGCGACCGAACAACTGCCGGCACTGCTGCACACGATGTCCGACCTGAACGCCCGCACGCTGGCCGTCCTGCAGGATCCCGAGAACCTCGCCCAGTCGCTTCCGGTGACGCTGCGCGGGCTGACGCGGGAACTGGCCGAGTTGCGGACGCGGCTGGAACGCCTGGAGCGGCAGCTCGGGCAATGACGTCCTTTTCCATCGTCATCAATACGCTGAACCGCGCGTCCCTGCTGCGGCGCGTGCTGGCGAGCCTGGCGCACCTTCGTTACGCGGGACAGTTCGAAGTCATCGTCGTCCAGGGGCCATGCACCGACGACACCGCGCACCTGCTTGCTGAGTGGGGATCGCGGATCCGCACGGGAACCTGCCCCGTCGCCAACCTGTCGATGTCGCGCAACATCGGTATCCGCATGGCGCGCGGCGACGTGGTGGCGTTCATCGACGATGACGCGATTCCCGAGCCGGAATGGCTGACCCACCTGGCGGCGGCCTATGCCGATCCGCAGGTCGGCGGCGCCGGCGGCATCGTATGCGACCGCAGCGGCTACACGTTCCAGTACCGGTATGCGACCGCGACAAGGCTGGCCGAGACCGACTGGCGCGCACCTGGCGCAAGCCCGTCGCTGTGCTTCCCGGGTTCGTTCCGCTTTCCCTATCTGCAGGGCACCAACGCATCGTTCCGCCGCACCGCGCTGCTCGAGGTGGGCGGGTTCGACGAGGAGATCGAATACTACCTGGACGAGACCGACCTCTGCTGTCGCCTGATCGATGCGGGCTTCCTGATCAGGCAGCTGCCGGATGCGTATGTGCACCACGAGGCCGCGCCGAACGCGGTACGCGACGCGGCGCAGCTCACCGTGGCGTCGTATCCGATCCTGAAGAATTCGCTGTATTTTTCGCTCAAGCACGGCCTGCCGTATGTCCCGCTCGCGCACATCGAGCGCCTGCATGCGGAGCGGGTCGCCGCCCGGCGCGCCGACGTCGTCCACCTCGTCGCCGCCGGCCGCCTGCCGCCGGCGGCGCTCGACGACTTCGATGCCGCGGCGGTCCGCGCCGGCGAAACAGGCCTGCGCCGCGGCCTGGAAAGCCCCCGCCCGGGCAGCGCGCCGACGACATGGTCGCCACTGCCGGGCGACTTCCTGCCGTTCGCGACGCGCGCGCATCGGGACACGCGCACGGTGGTGCTGATGTCGCGGGACTATCCGCCCGGGCATCGCGGCGGCATCGCCGTCTTCTACCGCGACCTGGCCGAAGCGCTGGCGCAGGCGGGGCACCAGGTGCACGTCATCACGGAAGGCGCCAACGAGGTGAGCCTGGAGAACGGGGTCTGGATGCATCGCATGGCCGTGCAGCGCCGCACGCGCACGCCGGCCGCAGTCGCGCGCGCGATTCCGCAACCCGTCTGGGACTGGTGCGCGACGGCGCTGGCGGAGACGCGCCGCATCGCCGGCCTGCGTCCCGTCGACGTGGTCGAGGCGCCCATCTGGGACACGGAGGGTGCCGCGCTGTTGCTCGATGGCGGCTGGCCACTGGTCACGAGCCTGCAGACCACCCTGCATTTCTGGCTGCAGGAACATCCCGACCTGCGCAATGACGCGCGCTGGATGGCGGATTTCGGTACGCCGATGCTGGCGCTGGAACAAGAGCTGATGCGCGGCTCGCATGCGGTGCGTGCGATCAGTGAGGCCATCCGCCGCGACATCGAACAGGCGTACGGATTCCGGTTCGATCCCGCCGCCGTGATGACGGTCCCGCTCGGGATGCCGGATGCGCCCGCCGCGCCGCCGCCCGCACCCCGGGGCGGACGCATCGACGTGCTGTTCGTCGGCAGGCTCGAAGCGCGCAAGGGCATCGACGTGCTGCTCGCCGCGATACCGCGGGTGCTGGCCGCGCATCCGTCCATCCGCTTCCGCATCCTGGGCGACAACACGATTCCCCGGCCCGGAGAGCGCACCAGCTACCTGGACGCCTGGCGCGCGCAAGGCCATCCGCGGCGCTGGGCGGACCGGGTCGTGTTCGAAGGCCGCGTCGACGACGCGACGCTGCGGGCCGCCTACCGCGATTGCGACGTGTTCGTGGCGCCGAGCCGCTTCGAGTCCTTCGGCCTGGTATTCCTCGAAGCCATGCGGGAAGGCAAACCGGTGATCGGCTGCCGCGCCGGCGGCATGCCGGAAGTCGTCGACGACGGCCTCAACGGCATCCTCGTGCCGCCCGGCGACAGCGCGGCGCTGGCCGACGCGATCCTGGAACTCGCGGCTTCCGCGCCGCGGCGCGCGGCGCTGGGCGCGGCCGGCCGCGCGCGGTTCGTCCAGCATTTCACCGCGGCGCGCATGGCGCAGTCCAGCATGCCGCTGTACGACCTGGCCCGCGGACGCTTCGCGCCGCAAGCGGCATGAAGGTGTCATTGATCCACGGCGTCTGCGTCCGCCACGACGCGATTTCGAACGCCATCGCCGACCAGTACCACTGGCTGCGCGCCGCGGGGCACGACGTGCGCCTGTATGCCCACGTCTGCGACCAGCCCGGGGTGGCGTGTCATGCGGTGGGCGCGCTGTCCGACGTGGCGTTCGACGCGCATTTCCAGCAAAGCGACCTGGTCCTTTTCCATTTCGGCATCTACTACGCGCTGTTCGACCTGCTGCCCGTCGTGCCACGCGGCGCGCGGCGCGTGGTCGCTTTCCACAACATCACGCCGAAACACCTGGTGGCTCCGGCGCAGCACGAGACGATCGACCGCTCGTTCCGGCAGATGGCCAACATCGCGTTCGCCGACCACGTGTTGTGCGACAGCCGGATCAACCTCGGCGTGCTGCGCGCCGCGCGCATCGGGACGGCCGCCACCGTGCTGCCGCTCGCTGTCGCCAGTCCGCCGGCGCCGGTGCCGGACAAGCCCAGCGCGCGCGACGGCATCGTCCGTCTCGCCTTCGTCGGACGGCTGGTCGGGTCGAAAGGCCCGCAGGACCTGCTGGCGGCGCTCCACCAGGTACTCGCGCAAACCGGACCCGACGTCCGCCTGGCGCTGGACGTCGTCGCCAACATCGCGTTTTCGGATCCTGCACTGCTCGACATGATGCGCGCGGCGGCCGCCGACCTGCCCCGCGTTGCCGGCGGCCGCATCGTCGTGCGCCTGCACGGCGACGCACCGGAAGACGCCAAGGAGCGGATCCTGCGCGATGCCGACGTGTTCGTCCTGCCGACCCGTCACGAAGGCTTTTGCGTCCCGATCGTGGAAGCGTTGGCCGCGGGCTGCAAGGTCATCGCCTGCGACAATTCGAACACGCCGGCCGTGACCGGCGGCCATGCCAGCCTGGTGCCGACCGGCGATGTCGATGCCCTTGCCCGTGCACTTGCCGCGGATATCGCGCAAGTCCGCGCCCCCGCATGGCGGTCGGCGGGCGCAGGAGGCTATGGCGAGCACGCCCTGGACGCGTGGCGATTCGTCCAGCAGTTCAGCCCCGCGCTGATCCGACAGCGCTTCATCGATGCGGTCGGGTCCCTGGTCAACCTCGACTGAATGGCGCCAGCAGGCAGTCCAGCGCCTGCCGGTACGCCTCCCGCAACGCGTCCACGCGCCCCGCGTCGGCGCGGGCGGCGATGAGCGCAAGCCCGCTGCCATGCGCGTGGTCGACGAGGATGTCGCGCCACAGCAGGTGCGCCGGCGTGACGGCCGCGAGCAGCGCGGTCAGGCGGTCCGTGATCTCGCGGCTCGCCCCCGCGAAGGCCGCCGGCTCGGCAAAGATCGCGAGCGTCAGCTGCGGGTGCGCGACGACGGCGTCGTGATAGCGCGTCAGCAGCATCCGGACCCCGTCGATGGGACCGGCGGCCGCGTCGGCATCCTGCAGCACATCGCCATACAACCGGTCCGACAATGCCCGCAGCAGGCCGGCGCGGTCGGTCACGTGGTGGTACAGGCTCATCGGCGTCACGCCCAGCCGGGCCGCCAGCGCGCGCATCGTCAGGCCGGCGTCGCCATCCTCGTCGAGCAGGGCCAGCGCGGCATCCAGGATGGCGTCGCGCGTGACGCCCTGCCCGCGCGCGGGCCGGCCGCGCGGGCGCGTCATGGCTGCACGCGGTACGTGGATTGCACGAGGCCCGAGGGGAAGCTGCGGCTGGCGACGAGGGCCAGGTCGCGGTCGGCCGGGAGTGCCCCGAACAGCGAGCGACCGGAGCCGATCAGCACCGGCACCGTCGTGATGACCATGTCCTCGACCAGCCCCGCGCGCAGGAATGCCTGCACGACCTGGCCGCCATCCACGTAGACCCGGCGTGCGCCCTCCTGCTCCAGGACGCGCATGGCCTCGGGCGGTGCCAGGTCCGCGAAACGCACCTTCCCGCGCAGCCGGTCGGGCACCGGCGTGCCGGCCAGTCGGCGCGACAGCACGAGCACCGGCCGGTCGTACGGCCAGAGGTCGAACGTCGCCACCTTCTCGTAGCTGCCGCGGCCCATCACGATCGCATCCTTGTCGGCGATGAAGGCGTCGTAGCCGTGGTCTTCGTTCGGGTCGTCGCGGGCGAGCAGCCAGCCGATGTCGCCGTCGGGGCGCGCGATGTAGCCGTCCAGGCTGGTGGCGATGAATACGTGTCCGCTCATGGAGTCTCCTTATTTATACACTGTATATTTTATACGAAGACGCAAAAAAAGCGAGCCCGCAGGCTCGCTTTCTTGACGACGACGAAGCGGATCAGCGCTTGTCGATGGTCGGCACGTCGCGAACGGTCGAACCGACGAACAGCTGGCGCGGACGGCCGATCTTCTGTTCCGGGTCGGCGATCATCTCGTTCCACTGGGCGATCCAGCCGATGGTACGGGCCATCGCGAAGATACCGGTGAACAGCGAGACCGGGATGCCCAGGGCCGACTGCACGATGCCCGAGTAGAAGTCGACGTTCGGGTACAGCTTGCGCGACACGAAGTAGTCGTCGTTCAGGGCGATCTTTTCCAGTTCCATCGCCAGCTTGAACAGCGGGTCGTCCTGCAGGCCCAGTTCGTTCAGCACTTCGTGGCAGGTTTCGCGCATCAGCTTGGCGCGCGGGTCGAAGTTCTTGTACACGCGGTGACCGAAGCCCATCAGCTTCACGCCCGAGTTCTTGTCCTTGACCTTCTCGATGAAGGCCGGGATGTTCTCGACCGAGCCGATTTCCTTCAGCATGTTCAGTGCGGCTTCGTTCGCGCCGCCGTGTGCCGGGCCCCACAGGCAGGCGATACCGGCTGCGATACAGGCGAACGGGTTGGCGCCCGACGAACCGGCCAGACGGACGGTCGAGGTCGAAGCGTTCTGCTCGTGGTCGGCGTGCAGGATCAGGATGCGGTCCAGGGCGCGGACGAGGACGTCGTTGACCTTGTACTCTTCGCACGGGTTGCCGAACATCATGCGCATGAAGTTCGCGCTGTACGACAGGTCGTTGCGCGGGTACACGAACGGCTGGCCGATCGAGTATTTGTAGGCCATGGCGACCAGGGTCGGCAGCTTGGCGATCAGGCGGATGGCCGAGATCTCGCGCTGCTTGGCATCGTTGATGTCCAGCGAGTCGTGGTAGAACGACGCCAGGGCGCCGACGGTACCCACCAGCACCGACATCGGGTGCGCGTCGCGGCGGAAGCCGCGGAAGAAGAATTGCATCTGCTCGTGGACCATCGTGTGCTTGGTCACGGTGGCGACGAATTTTTCCTTTTCTGCGGCGTTCGGCAGTTCGCCGTTCAGCAGCAGGTAGCAGGTCTCCAGGAAGTCGCAGTTGACGGCCAGCTGCTCGATCGGGTAGCCGCGGTACAGCAGCTCGCCCTTGTCGCCATCGATGTACGTGATGGCCGACTGGCAGGCGGCGGTCGACATGAAGCCAGGGTCATAGGTGAACTTGCCGGTCTGGCCGTACAGCTTGCGGATGTCGATGACGTCCGGGCCGATCGTGCCTTTGTAGATCGGCATGTCTACCGATGGGCTGCCGTCCGAAAACGACAGGGTGGCTTTGGTATCAGAGATGTTCATGGCACTTCCTTCTTTGGGAGGTGAGTCTACAAGACAAAATAAAACGAAATCTTCCGGTTTCGCTCAGGCTTGCCGCAGCCGCGCCACCAGGGCGCGGACGTGCGGGAGGTCGACCTCGCCTTCGGGCTCGGCGCGCCCCAGCAGCAGGTCCATCAGCGGGTTATCCGCCAGGTCCAGCAGACGGGTCAGCGCATCGACTTCCTCGTCCGTCATGGTTTCTTCATGCGCATCCAGGAAGCGCGTGAGGATCAGGTCGTTCTCGAGCAGGCCGCGGCGGGCGCGCCAGCGCAGGCGGGCACGGTTGGCGGGGTCGGATTGATGCGTATTCACACTAGAGTCCGTTGTTGGGTCAACACTATACTCCGGCTGCCGGAGGCCGGCAGTACGGTAGTTTTACTGTTTCGGTTCGATGAGCCGGGTTTAGATCGCGCGGCGTACCAGCAATTCCTTGATCTTGCCGATGGCCTTGTTCGGGTTCAAACCCTTCGGGCACACGTCCGTGCAATTCATGATCGAGTGGCAGCGGAACAGGCGGTANGGTTTAGATCGCGCGGCGTACCAGCAATTCCTTGATCTTGCCGATGGCCTTGTTCGGGTTCAAACCCTTCGGGCACACGTCCGTGCAATTCATGATCGAGTGGCAGCGGAACAGGCGGTAMGGGTCTTCCAGGTTGTCCAGGCGCTCGTTGGTCGCCTCGTCGCGCGAGTCGGCGATGAAGCGGTAGGCCTGCAGCAGGCCGGCCGGACCGACGAACTTGTCGGGATTCCACCAGAACGACGGGCASGACGTCGAGCAGCACGCGCACAGGATGCAYTCGTACACGCCGTCGAGTTCTTCGCGTTCTTCCGGCGACTGCAGACGCTCCTTCTCCGGCGGGATCGAGTCGTTGATCAGGTACGGCTTGATCGAGTGGTACTGCTTGAAGAAGTTGGTCATGTCCACGATCAGGTCGCGGATGACCGGCAGGCCCGGCAGCGGACGCAGCACGATCGGCTGCGTCAGCTCGTTCAGGTTGGTCGTGCAGGCCAGGCCGTTCTTGCCGTTGATGTTCATCGCGTCCGAACCGCACACGCCTTCGCGGCACGAGCGGCGCAGGGCGAGCGAGTCGTCGACGTCGGACTTGATGCGCTGCAGCGCATCCAGCAGCATCTTGTCGGTGTCTTTCAGCTCGACGGTGACGTCTTGCATATAGGGCTTCGAATCCTTGTCCGGATCGTAGCGGTAGATTTTCAGGTGGACTGTGCGTGCCATTATCGGTACCTAATTAGAACGTGCGGGGCTTCGGTTTGAACGTGTCGACGGTGAGCGGCTTGGTCACGACCGGTTTGTAGTCGAGACGGTTGCCTTCCGAGTAGAACAGGGTGTGCTTCATCCAGTTCTCGTCGTCGCGCTGCTCGTAGTCGCTGTGGGCGTGGGCGCCGCGCGATTCCTTGCGCGCCGCGGCCGACACGACGGTCGCCTTGGCCACTTCGATCAGGTTGTCCAGCTCGATCGCTTCGATGCGCGCCGTGTTGAACACCTTCGACTTGTCCTTGAACGAGACRTGCTTGCGGCGCTCGTCCAGGGCCATGATTTCCTTGACGCCTTCGTCCATCAGCGCCTGCGTGCGGAACACGCCGCAGTGCTTCTGCATCGTCGCGCGGATCGCRTTGGCCACGTCCTGCACCTTCTCGCCGCCGGWGGCGTTTTCCAGGCGGTTCAGGCGGCCCAGCGCGTAGTCGGCGAAATCCTTCGGCAGCGCGCGGTTGCCCTGCTCCTTCAGGTTCTGCGCGACGATGTGGTTGCCGGCCGCGCGGCCGAACACCACCAGGTCCAGCAGCGAGTTCGTGCCCAGGCGGTTCGCGCCGTGCACCGACACGCACGCGCATTCGCCGATCGCGTACAGGCCATTCACGACCTTTTGCGATCCGCTGGCGTCGGGCGTGACGACCTGGCCGTGGATATTGGTCGGGATGCCGCCCATCTGGTAGTGGATGGTCGGGACGACCGGGATCGGTTCCTTCGTCGCGTCGACGTTGGCGAACTTGTGGCCGATCTCGAGAATCGACGGCAGGCGCTTGCGGATCGTGTCCGCGCCGATGTGGCGCAGGTCCAGCAGCACGTGGTCCTTGTTCGGGCCCACGCCGCGGCCTTCCTTGATTTCCTGGTCCATCGAACGCGACACGAAGTCGCGCGGCGCCAGGTCTTTCAGGGTCGGCGCGTAGCGCTCCATGAAGCGTTCGCCGTTGCTGTTGATGAGGATACCGCCCTCGCCGCGCACGCCTTCCGTGATCAGGACGCCCGCGCCGGCCACGCCGGTCGGGTGGAACTGCCAGAACTCCATGTCCTGCAGCGGGATGCCGGCACGYGCCGCCATGCCCAGGCCGTCGCCGGTGTTGATGAAGGCGTTGGTCGACGCGGCGAAGATACGGCCCGCGCCGCCCGTGGCGAACACGGTCGTTTTCGCCTGCAGCATCATGACGTCGCCCGTTTCCATTTCCAGCGCGACGACGCCGAGGACGTCGCCGTCGGCATTGCGGACCAGGTCCAGCGCCTGCCATTCGACGAAGAAATGCGTGCGCGARCGGACGTTACGTTGATACAGCGTGTGCAGCAGCGCGTGGCCGGTACGGTCGGCGGCGGCGCAGGCGCGCTGCACCGGCTTCTCGCCGAAGTTCGCGGTGTGGCCGCCGAACGGACGTTGATAGATCGTGCCGTCCGGGTTGCGGTCGAACGGCATGCCGAAGTGTTCGAGCTCGTACACGACCTTCGGGGCTTCGCGGCACATGAATTCGATGGCGTCCTGGTCGCCCAGGTAGTCGCCGCCCTTGACGGTGTCGAACATGTGCCAGAACCAGTCGTCTTCGCTCATGTTGCCGAGSGAKGCGCCGATGCCGCCYTGSGCYGCCACGGTGTGCGAACGGGTCGGGAACACTTTCGACAGCACGGCCACGTTCAGGCCCGCTTCGGACAGTTGCAGCGCCGCGCGCAGGCCGGAACCGCCGGCGCCGACGATGACGACGTCGAAATGGCGGACGGGGATGTTGGTGTTGATTGCTGCCACGATTACACGCTCCAGAGAATTTGCACAGTCCAGGCGGCGCAGGCGAGCAGCCAGAGCACCGTGGCGATCTGCAAGGTCAGGCGGATGCCGACCGGTTTGACGTAGTCCATCCAGATGTCACGGATGCCCACCCACACGTGGTAGAACAGGCCGAAGAACGTGACCATCGTGAARAGCTTGAACCACTGGCGGGCGAACAGGCCGGCCCAGCCTTCGTACGTAAAATTCTGGCCGGTCAGGAACGAGACCAGCAGGATGACGGTGAAGACGACCATCACGATGGCGGTGACGCGCTGGGCGAGCCAGTCGCGCATGCCGTAGTGSGCGCCGACGACGAGGCGGCGCTGTCCGATATTCTTGGGGGTAGCCATGATTAAAWCACTCCGAACAGTTTGAGGGCGACCAGCAGGGTCAGGACCAGGCTGACGACCAGCACGTAGCGCGCGGTGCGCTGCGCCGCGTCCTTGTCCAGGGCCATGTGRTTGTCCATGAACAGGTGGCGGATACCGGCGCAGAAGTGGTGCAGGTAGCCCCAGGACAGGCCCAGGATGACGATCTTGGTGAACGGATGGCTGACGATCCCGGCGAAGTGCGCGAACGAGATCTCGGAACGGAGGCTCTGCTCGAACAGGTAGAGCAGGAACGGCAGGAAGAGGAACAGCACGAAGCCGCTGATACGGTGCAGGATCGACACGATGGCCGACGGCGGCTGCTTGTAGTTCATCGTGATGTCCGTAATGNACGGCAGGAAGAGGAACAGCACGAAGCCGCTGATACGGTGCAGGATCGACACGATGGCCGACGGCGGCTGCTTGTAGTTCATCGTGATGTCCGTAATGTTCACGTTACGGATCGGCTGCCTTCGCTCCTGCACTTTTTTTATCGCTTCTGACATTCCAGCACTCTTCCAAGTTGATTTATGGGCCCGCCGGAACGCGTCCATGCGGCTCTCGCCGCAAAAAAACTTGTCCGTGGGATACCTGTATTATCGCGAAATCTCACTATGCTGTCCAATATATGGATAATCTAGGATCCATACTTTTCACAGATACCGCATGGAACTCAGACATTTACGCTACTTTGTCGCCGTCGCCGAGGAAGGCAATATCACCCGCGCGGCGGAACGGCTCGGCATCGGCCAGCCGCCGCTGAGCCAGCAGATCCACGCGCTGGAACGGGAGCTGGACGTGAAGCTGTTCCACCGCACCGGCCATGGCGTGGTGCCGACCGACGCCGGCAAGGCGCTGCTCGTCGACGCCAAGCGCCTGCTGGGCGACGTGGAGCACGCCACCCTGAACGCGCAGCGGGCCGGACGCGGCGAGACGGGCCATTTGCACCTCGGCTTCACGGCGTCCGCCGCGTTCCACCCGATCGTGCGTGCGCTGGTGCGTGAATTCCGCAATGCCTATCCCGGTGTCGGCCTGACGCTCACCGAAGGCACGACGGCGCACCTGCTGGCGCAACTCGAGGAAGGCCGCATCGACCTGGCCTTCCTGCGCCCGGGCGTGCACTCGTTCGCCGGCGTCGTCCTGCAGGACATCGCGAGCGAGTCGATGAAGGCCGTGCTGCCGGTCACGCACCCGCTCGCGCGGCGCACCCGTATCCCCCTGTCCGCGCTGGCGCAGGAACCGTTCGTGCTGATTCCCCGCGCGGCCAGCCCGATGCTCCACGACGAGATCGTCTCGGCCTGCCGCCACGCGGGGTTCGAACCGATGCCTGGCCAGCAGGCGCCGCAGCTGTCGACCGTCGTCAGCCTCGTCGCCGCGGAATTCGGCGTGTCGATCGTGCCCGCGTCCGTCAGCCAGTTCCACGCCGAAGGGGTGACGTACGTGGATATCGCGGATGCGAAAGTCCGTTCGAAGCTGGCGCTGGCGTCGCTCGAAGGGAATTCGTCGACCAAAGTGGGCAATTTCCTCGAGATCGCACGGCAGGCGCATTAATGTGACACGGATGTCTTTCAGCGCGACACCATTCCGGACTTCGGCTTAGTATGGCCGTACCCGAAGGAGTTGCGACATGGCTACACCGCTGCCCGCTGGTCTTGCACCCGATTTCCGGCTGTTGTTCGACGCGACACCCATTCCGTTGCTCGTCCTGACGCCCGATTTCACCATGGTCGCCGCCAACGAGGCGCGCCTGTCCGCGACGATGACCACGCGCGAGCAGATCCTGGGGCGCAACGTGTTCGACGTTTTTCCGGACAACCCGGAGGATGCCACCGCGACCGGCGCCGCGAACCTGCGCGCCTCGCTCGACCGCGTGCTGCGGACCCGGGAAACCGACGCCATGCCGATCCAGAAATACGATATCCCGAAGCGCGGACCGGCCGCGAGCGGATTCGAGGTGCGCTACTGGAAGCCCGTCAACGCCCCGGTACTGGATGCCGCGGGCGACGTCGTCTACATCATCCACTACGTGGAAGACGTCACGGAACAGGTCTTGAAACAGCAGGCGGCGGAGGCAGGCGAAGCCAGGTTCCGCCAGATTGCCGACGCCATCCCGCAGATGGTGTGGTCGGCGCTGCCGAACGGCTATCACGATTACTACAACCGGCGCCATTACGACTTCGCCGGCGTGCCGGCGAGCGCCACCATCGGCGACAACTGGGGGGCCATCCTCCATCCGGACGACCTGCCGCGCACGGAGCGGGCCTGGAAACACAGCCTGCGCACGGGCGAGCCCTACGAAATCGAATACCGCCTGCGCCACTGCTCGGGCGACTACCACTGGATGCTGGCGCGCGCGCTGCCGATCCGGAACGAGGCCGGCGACATCGAACGGTGGATGGGCACCTGCACCGACATCGACGACCAGAAGGCCCTGCAGGCGGCGCTGCAGGATGCCCAGGCGCGCCTGGAAGGCACGCTCGCCGCAGCGGAAGTCGGCACGTGGACCTGGGACATCCTGGCCGACCGGGTGCATGCGGACCGCAACTTCGCGCGCATGTTCCGGGTCTCCGACGCGGATGCCGACGGCGGGCCGTCAGCCGTGTATCTCGCCATGATCGATCCGGACGACCGCCCGGCCGTCGACGCCTGCACCGCCGAATCGCTCGCCACCGGCAAGCCTTTCGAGTACCAGTACCGCCTGCGCTACCCGGACGGCGGCATCCGCCATCTCCAGGCGCGCGGCAGGATCGAAGTCGACCGCGACGGCAAGCCGGCCCGGATGCTGGGGGTCGTGCTCGACATCAGCGAGGCGAAAAAAGCCCAGTCGGCACTCAGGGAAAGCGAAAACCAGTTCCGCACGCTGGCGGAAAACATCCCGCAACTGGCGTGGATGGCGCACAGCGACGGCGCGATCTTCTGGTTCAACAACCGCTGGTTCGAATACACCGGCACGACGCTCGCGGACATGCAGGGGTGGGGATGGGAAAAAGTCCACCACCCCGACTTCGCGGACGCGGTCAAGGCGAAGTACTACGAGCAGATCGTCCGGCAGCAGGTCGCATGGGAGGACCTGTTCCCGCTGCGCGGCGCGGACGGCGAATATCGCTGGTTCCTGTCGCGGGCGGTGCCGATCCGCGACCGGAACGGCAGGATCGTGCGCTGGTTCGGCACGAATACCGACATCACGCTGCAGCGCGAGGCCGAAATCGCGCTGGAACAGGCCAACCGGCGCAAGGACGAATTCCTCGCGCTGGTCGCGCACGAACTGCGCAACCCGCTGGCGCCGATCGGCACCGCCGCGCAGCTGCTCGGCAAGGCAGGGACCGACGCGGACACCGTCAGGAAATACAGCGGAATCATCACGCGCCAGGTCAGGCACATGACGGAGCTCGTCGACGACCTGCTCGATGTGTCCCGCGTGACGCGGGGCCTGGTGTCCATCGACCGGGCGGAACTCGATATCCGCGACGCCATCGACGCCGCGATCGAACAATCCCGGCCCCTGATCGATGCCCGGCGCCACCGGCTGTCGGTGCGCCTCGTGCCGGAGCACGTGCTCGTCCTTGGCGACCGCACGCGCCTCGTGCAGGTGCTCGCGAACCTGTTGAACAATGCGGCGAAATACACGCCGATGGGCGGACGCATCCGGCTCGAGCTCGAAGTCGTGACATCCAGCGTCCATATTCACGTGACCGACGACGGCGTCGGCATGGATGCGCACTTCCTGCCCCATGTGTTCGACCTGTTCTCCCAGGCCGAGCAGACGCCGGACCGGTCCCAGGGCGGCCTCGGGCTCGGCCTGGCGCTGGTCCGCAGCATCGCCACCCAGCATGGCGGCAACGTGACGGCCCGCAGCGGCGGCCCCGGCAAGGGCAGCACATTTACCCTGTCGCTTCCGCTGCTCGACCGCAGGCACGCGGCGCGCGACGGCTCCCTCGCGATCGCGCCGGAATCCCATCCGCTGCATATCCTGATCGCCGACGACAATGCAGACGCGGCGACGTCGCTGGCGGCGCTCCTGCAAACCGAAGGCCACACGGTCACGATCCGGCACGACGCGCACGGCGCGCTCGACGCGGCCCGGACGTCGCATCCGGATGCCCTGATCCTCGACATCGGCCTGCCCGACATGGACGGCTACGAACTGTCGCGCCGCCTGCACGGCCTGCCGGAGACCGGCCATGCGGCGTACATCGCGCTGACGGGCTATGGACAGGCGCACGACCGGGTGCTCGCCAAGGCGGCGGGATTCGACCATTACTTCGTGAAGCCGATCGACATGACCGCGCTGCACCGCGCGCTGGCGGCAGCGGCACCGGCCGCGCAGGCGCACGGCTGAAGGCTTATCCCACCTGCGCCGCGATCCTGGCCGCGCTTTCCGGGTCCGTCTGCCGGATCGCCTCGACGAACACGTCCAGCGACGACCCGCACGCGAACACGAGGACGTCCCCGCGGCGGCACAGCGACAGGCCCAGGCGGATCGCCTCGCCCACGTCCAGTTCGCGGTGCAGCGTATCGGTCTTGCCGACGACCTCCTCCGCGCCCTGCAGGATCAGGTCGACGGCGCCGCCGTATGCACGGCCGCGGCTCGACGATTCGTAGACGACCAGTTCGTCGAAACGGCCGGCGCACACGCGACCCACTTCCAGCAGGTCGGCGTCGCGGCGGTCGCCCGGCGCCGTCACGACACCCACCAGCTGGCCGGGCAGCAGCGAGCGCGCCATCTCCGCCAGCGCGGCGTACGCGGCCGGATTGTGCGCGTAGTCGACGATCACGGTCACGCCGCGCACGTCGAACACGTTCGTGCGCAGCGGGTTGGTCTTGCCGTCGCTGACGAACGTCGAGAGGCCCGTCGCGATTTGCAGGTTGTTGAAACCCGCCGCCATCAGGCCCGCCGCCGCCGCGAGCCCGTTGGCGATGTTGTAGCGCGCGCGGCCGCCCAGCGCGATCGGCATCGCTTCCACGCGCAGCAGCTCCTGGTGGTAAGTCGCATCCGCGACGACGATCGAATTGTCCTGGAAGTAGACGGCGCGGCCGCCCTCCTCCAGGTGGCGCAGCAGCACCGGGTTGTCCGCCTCCATGGCAAAGTACACGATCTCCACGTCCGGATGCACGCGACGCGCCATCGCCACGCACAACGGGTCCTCGGCGTTCAGCACGACGGCGCGGCTGGCCGCCAGCGGCACCACGGCCTTCACCTGCGCGAGGTCTTCGATCGTGTCGACGCCGTCCAGGCCCAGGTGGTCCGGCGATACGTTCAGCACCATGCCGATGTCGCAGCGGTCGAAGGCGAGGCCGCGTTTCAGGATGCCGCCGCGCGCCGTCTCCAGCACCGCGAACTCCACGTCCGGCGACGCGAGCACCGTGCGCGCCGACCAGTAGCCCGTGCAATCGCCCTTCGTGACTTCCTTGCCGGCGATGTAGACGCCGTGCGTCGTCGTCACGCCCGTGACCTTGCCGGCGAGGCGCACCGTGTGCGCCATCAGCAAGGTGGTCGTCGTCTTGCCGTTCGTGCCCGTGCACGCGATGATCGGGATGCGCCCGTCCGACTCGCCCATCAGCCCCTGCACGATGGCGTCGCCCGCGTCGCGCGGCGTGCCGCTGCCGGGATGCTGGTGCATGCGGATGCCGGGCGCCGCGTTGACTTCGATGACGGCGCCGCCCTGGTCCGCCAGCGGCTGGGCGATGTCGCGGCAGACGATGTCGATACCGGCCACGTCCAGGCCGATCTTCGCTGCCGCGCGCACGCACAGGCGGTGCGTGGATTCCGGCAGCAGGTCCGTCACGTCTTCGGCGGTGCCGCCCGTGGACAGGTTCGCGTTCCCGCGCAGATACACCGTCATGCCGGCCGCGGGCACGGCGTCCGGGACGAGGTCCTGGCGCCGCAGCAGGTCTTCCGCATGGGCGTCCAGCGCGATCTGCGTGAGGATGTTCGTGTGGCCCGCGCCGCGGGCGGGATTGCGGTTCTCGAGGTCGACGAGTTCGCGCACCGTGTGCGTGCCGTCGCCCACGACTTGCGCGGGCCGCCGCAGCGACGCCGCCGCGACCTTGCCGCCCGCGACGAGCACGCGGTAATCCGCGCCTTCGATGAAGCGTTCGACGATGATGTGGCGGCCGAACTTGCGCGCGTACGCGTAGGCCTGCTCGATTTCTTCATCCGTGCGGCACGCGACCGTCACACCTTTGCCCTGGTTCGCGTCCAACGGTTTCACCGTCACCGGCGCGTTCAGCTTGTTTGCCATGTTATGGGCGACGCGCAGCGCGTCTTCGACAGTCGTCACCGTCTCGCCCTGCGGCACGGGGACGCCCGCCTCGTGCAACAGCTGCTTGGTGAGCTGCTTGTCGCTGGCGATGCGCACGGCGATGGTGCCCGTGTCGCCCGTGATGGTCGCCTGGATGCGCTTCTGCTTCACGCCCCAGCCCAGCTGGAACAGGTTCGCATCCTCCGTGATGCGCGTGACGGGGATGCCCCGCTCCTGCGCGGCGGCCAGCACAGCGGCGGTGCTCGTGCCGATCGCGTAGCGCTCGGCGATCTCGCGCAGCTCCTCCAGGCGCGGCGCCAGGTCGAACGCGCGGCCGTGCGCGAGCGCGTCGACGATGTCCACCGCCAGCGCGAACGCGGGCTGCGCGACCTTTTCCAGCTGGTAGGCGCAGACGATGCGGTACTGGCCCGGCTTGCCCGTCACGGGACGCGTCCGGCCGAACGCTACCGGCGCGCCCGCGAGACATTGCAGGCCCAGCGTCACATGCTCGATCACGCGCGCGAGATACGTCCCTTCGCGCAGGCGCTGGGCGAAGCCGCCCGGCTGGCCCGTCGGCACCAGGTAGTCCGCGAGCGACGGCAGCAGCGCCAGCAGCGCCTCGTTGAATTGCGGGAGGTCGCGGGTCGAGACGCCATACAGATCGTCCAGGTCGAGCACGGACAGCAGGCAGGGGGTGGCGGCGTGGATGTTCGGTCCACGCAGGAAGCGTTGTTCGAGTATGTGCACGGGAATCCCTTGTTTGTCGGTCGTCGCGGCGCGCGTGCGCGCGCCGCTGCGTTCATTCTCAAGCGTCGAGCAGCTGCGAATACATCCGCGTGGCCATCAGGCCGATCGCCGTGTGGTGCACGGACGGCGACATCAGCTGCGCCAGCATTGCCATCGCCTCCGGCTTACCGGCGGCCGCTGCCACGCGCTGTTCCAGCTGGTGCAGTTCGGAGTCGCCGCCGGTGCCCGCGGGGCGGCGACGGATCAGGCCCCGCTCCGGATAACCGCTGCGCTGCGCATGCTGCGTGAGGCTGTCGAGCGTGCGCTGGCGCGCGCGGTGGCTCAGCACGCGGGTCGTGCGCGCGGCGGCGATGGCGTCGCGCGGCGTCGTGATCCAGTCGCGCAGCACCTGCTGCTCATAGCTCGAGAAGACACCGAACATCTCCGCGCGCTCGCCCTGGATCAGGCGCCAGAAGCGGCTCTGCTCCACGTCCTCGCCGCGCTGGATCCAGCCCGACTCCTCCAGCTTCGTCAGGAACTCGGGGATCTGCCGCGGATCGGCGAGCCAGTCGTTGACGGAGCGGCCCGCCACGCGGCAGTAATCCGAATGCATGTTCTTGCCGATGGCGGCCTTGGCGCTGAAGATCTCGACCAGTTCCGCTTCAAGGTCGAAGGCGCCGATGACGGACGTCGTGCACGCGCCCAGGTCGTTCAGCCGGTAGCCGTCCAGGACGCGCTGGAAGAACGCGGCCGGGTCGCCGGACTGCGCCATCAGGTGGCGCAGCGCCTGCACGGCCTTGTGCGCGTGGCCGCTGCCGGCGTTGTCCACGGTGACGTGCAAGGTGAAGTAATACGGGTCGATCCCGAGTTCGTTCAACTCGTACGACGTGATCAGCAAATGCAGCGGCAGTTGTTCGTAGCCGAGGTTGTACCCCACCACTTCCGGCAGGAAGGCGTCGGCGTTGTAGGCGAGCGCGAGCTGGATGGCGCCCTGCACGAAATGGTCCTCCGGCAGCGTCTCCCAGTGTTCGCAACCGTGCGTCGCGAGCAGGCGGCGGTACAGCGTGACGTGGTTCTTGTCCGGGACGCCGTCGCCCAGCTCTTCGAGATAGGTCTTGATCAGCGGGTGGAATTCCGGATTCTCCCAGCGCGACAGGGTGCCGTACAGCCAGGCGCCGTCGACGAGCTTCGTCGGCGCGACGCCCTTCAGGAAGTACAGCGCATGCGACTTGTTCGTGAAGTAGCGGCGCGGCGCGCCGTTCTTGCGCGCGGCCAGGTATTCGCGGTAGGCGATGCCGACCGATTCGGCGCGGCCCTGGATCCAGCCCTGCAGCTGCCACACGGCGTCCGGCAGCTCGCACGGTTCGGCGCGCGCCACCTCGATCTGCGCCGCCAGGAACGCGCCGGACGCCTCGAGGGCCGCGGCCGGGTTGTCCATCAGCGCGAAATACAAGTCCCTGGCGGACGATACCTGGACCGGGCGGGTGTCCCGGCCTGCTGCGCGTGTTGGGCTGTCGACGGCAAAAGTGGAGGTCATAACAAATCTTTTGGTAAATGTTCTACCAAGATTATGCGGACCCGGCGGAGATGGCGTAATCGGTACGCTTCCCTCCAGAATGTCGGACAGGGATTACAAAAATTGTATCGTTGCCAAAAAGAAAAGCGGCGCCGCAGCGCCGCTTTCAGAACGCGGACAGCGGATTACGACTGCGTCGCGCCGTTCAGCAAGGAACGCGAACGGGCATAACCGAAATACACCAGCAGGCCCAGCACCAGCCAGATGAGGAACGCCACCCACGTGATCGCGGACAGGAACGACATCAGCGCCAGGCAGAAGACGACGGCGATCCCCGGCACGATGGGCACGCCCGGGCAGCGGAACGCGCGCTTCAGGTCCGGCCGCTTCTTGCGCAGGACGATCACTGCGACGGAGACGAGGCAGAACGCCGCCAGCGTGCCGATGTTGACGAGTTCGGCCAGCACGTTCAGCGGCACGAACGCGGCGATCAGGCCGAACAGGATGCCGACCACCCACGTCGCAAAGAACGGGGTGCCGAATTTCGGGTGCACGGTGGACAACTTCGCCGGCAGCAGGCCGTCGCGCGACATCGCGTAGATGATGCGGGTCTGGCCATACGCCATCACCAGGATCACGGTGGTCATGCCGAGGATCGCGCCCAGGTCGATCCAGCCGGCGAACCAGTTTTCGCCGGCGTGCTGCAGGGCCAGCGACACCGGGTGGTCGATGCCCTTGAACATCTGGAACGGGACGATGCCGGTCATGATGGCGGCGACGATCACGTACAGGATCGTGCAGATGGTCAGCGAGCCGATGATGCCGATCGGGAGGTCGCGTTCCGGACGCTTGACTTCCTCGGCGGCCGACGTGACGGCGTCGAAGCCGATGAACGCGAAGAACACGACGGCGGCGGCGCTCATGATGCCCGTGCCGCCGAACGGCGCGAACGGATGCCAGTTGGCCGGCGTGACGTGCTTGACGCCGACGGCGATGAACAGCAGCACGACGATCATCTTGATGACGACCATGACGTTGTTCACGCGCGCCGATTCGCGCACGCCGTACGACAGCATCGCGGTCAGCACGAGCATGATGACCAGCGCCGGCAGGTTCATCACGCTGTGCACGCCCGGCACCGCGCCCGGGGCGGCGGACAGGATTTCAGGAATGGTGATGCCGAAGCCGCTCAACAGCGACTGGAAATAGCCGGACCAGCCGACGGCCACGGCCGACGTCGCCAGCCCGTATTCGAGCAGAAGGTCCCAGCCGATCATCCAGGCGACGAGTTCGCCGAGGACGACATAGCTGTAGGTATAGATCGAACCGGCGATCGGCACGGTCGACGCGAACTCCGCGTAGCACATGGCCGCGAAGCCGCACGCGATGGCGGCGACGATGAACGACACCGTCAACGCCGGACCGGCCGTCAATGCGCCCGTACCGGTCAGCACGAAGATACCGGTGCCGACGATCGCCCCGATGCCCATGAGGATGAGGTCGGTTGGCCCCAGCACTTTCTTCAGCCCGCCCGGGGTACGGGAGGCTGCGACCATGTTGTCGAGATTCTTGGTTCTGAAAAGACTCACTGCTTTCTCCAATCGATAGTAGATAAATCCCGGTCCCTGATTGTTATGTGCGGCGGGCAGGCGGTAACCTGCACATACATCCGCCGAAGGGGGTCTCCTCCTGGGCACGGACCGCCTGGACTGACATGCAAGAACAATGCCGGTCGCCAGCCTGGCGGCGTCACATTATCTCCATTCTGTTATCCAGAATCAAAGGAAATACTCAATATTTCAAGGTGTAGAAGCTGGGAAACCGCAAAAACCGGCCACAAACGCTTAGCGCAGCGTGCAAATGAGGAGTTCCGGATCGGCGTTCAGCCGCAGCGGGATGCCGGAACAGCCGACGCCGCGGCTGACGATGAGGGGGCCGTTGCCGGACACGTCGTAGCGGCCGTAGCAGAAATCGCGCGAGCACGGGCCGCTGGGATGGAACAGCGGCGCACCATCCGGGAGCGCGATCTGGCCGCCATGGGTATGGCCGGCGAAGGCGACGTCGAAACGCTGGCGCTCCAGGCGGTACAGCCCGTCGGGGGAATGCGTCAGGTAGATCCGGACGGCGCCCGCGCCGGCGAACGTGGCGTTGGCCGACGGCGCCCCGGTCCACGGATCGTCGATGCCGCACACGCTGACGTCGCCGAACGGCGCGGGCAGCGCGACGTTGCGGTTCACGAGCACCTCGGCGCCGCCGGCGCGCAGCGCGTCCTCGATCACGGTGCGTCCGTTCCAGGTGTCGTGGTTGCCGATGACGGCATAGGTGCCCAGCGGGGCCCGTGCGCCCGCGATGAAGTCCGCCAGGACGGTCACGTTCTCCGCATCGAAACACACGTAGTCGCCGCCCAGCAGCATCACGTCCGGCGCTTCCGCGCGGATCGCCGCCAGCAGGTCGCCGAATATGGCGGGATGGGTGGTGGGGCCGGCATGGAAATCGGACGCGAAACCGATGCGCAGCGGCTGCGCCAGCCGGCGTCCGGGGTCCAGCTCCACCTCCTGGCGCGTCACCCGCACTTTGCCCAGGCCGCCGAGCCGGTAGCTCAACCCGGCCACGAAGCCCTTCAGCAGGGCGGCATTCAGGACGCGTTCGAACGCATTGCGCAAGGGTTGCTCATGCTTGTGACTGGACATAGGACCCGCACTTTACACCAACTGCGCCCCCGGTGAGGTAACATTGCCACTTTGCCCAGGGCTACCATGCTGACACCCGACCAGTTCTTCGCCTTCCTCGCCGCCGCCATCCTGCTGACCCTGTCGCCGGGACCGGACAACATGATGGTATTGAGCGTGGGCGTCGCCAAGGGCCGGGTGCGGGGCATCGCGTTCGGGCTCGGGTGCGCGTTCGGGTGCCTGTCGCACACGCTGCTGGCCGTCGTGGGCGTGTCCGCCCTCATCGCCGCGTCGCCGCTCGCGTTCACGACGCTCAAGGTGTGCGGCGGCCTGTATCTCGCCTGGATGGGCTGGCACGCGATCCGCAGCCGCGGCGGCGCCCGCGTCGACACGGCGCATGCCGCCGCCGACCCGGCCCGCACGCTGTTCTTCAAAGGCCTCGTCGCGAACGCCATCAATCCGAAGGTGGCCCTGTTCTTCCTGTCGTTCCTGCCCCAGTTCGTCGTCGCGCAGCGCGGCGACGCCAACCTGCAGACGGCGCTGCTGGGCCTCACGTTCACCTTGCAGGCCATCGTCCTGTTCGGCCTGCTCGGCTTCTTTTCCGGTGCCATCGGCCAGTGGCTGGCGCGCCGTCCCAAGGCCGGGCAATGGCTCGACCGTATCGCCGGCACCATCTTCATCGCCCTCGGCCTGCGGCTGATCGTGTCGCGCTGACGGCATCACCCGGATACATAGTCGCTTTTCGTTTTAACGTTCGTCACATATCGAACGGCGAATATCTTCGTTCACGTGGAGTCCCCCGTTTGCCATACTGGGCCGACTCTGCTGAAGGATATCGACCATGCATCTGGCACTACACCCGGTTCCCGCTTCGTCGGACGGCTACGCCCACCCGGCCCCGGCCCCCGACCCGTATGACCCCATTGCCGCCGCCCACGACCTGGCGGCGCGCGGGCGGCAGTGGCTCCGCGCTTCCGGCCTGCTCGCCCTCCCGGTGCCGCGCGAATACGGCGGCCTCGGGGCGAGCTGGAAGACGATCGGCGACGTCGTGCGCATCGTCGCACGTGCCGACGGCGCCCTCGCCCACCGGCTCGGCCTCCACCACCTCCAGGTCGCCGGCATCCGCCTGACGGGCAACGCGCGCCAGCAGCGCCGCCTGCTGTTCGAGACCATCGAGCACGACGTGTTCTGGGGCGAGACCATGAACCCGCTGGACCAACGGCTCGTCGCCCGGCCGACCGCGGGCGGCTACGTGCTGGACGGCGCCAAGGCTTGTGCATCAAGTTCGGTCGGGTCGGACCGGCTCACCGTGTGCGCCTGGGACCCGCTCGCGCACGGCACGCTGGTCGCCGTGCTGCCCACGCAGCGGGATGGCGTCGCCGTCCACGCCGACTGGAACGCGTTCGGCCTGCGCCAGGCCGCCAGCGGCACCGTGACGTTCACCGGCGTGCAGCTGACGGAAGACGACGTGCTGCAGCCGGCCGCCCGCGCAGCCACGCCGCGGGCGGCCTTGCGCGCGCAGGTGGCGCAGATGATCGTCGCGAACGTGTACGTCGGCCTCGCCGAGGGCGCGCTGGAGGCGGCGCGCGGCGAGGCGCAGCCGTGGTTCCAGGTGCTCATGCGGCCCGCGCAGGTGCTGGTCGAAGGCGCCGCCGCGGCGCTGGACGACGCGTTCGCGCGCGGCCACCATCTGACGGGACGCGAACGGCGCGAGGTCGCGCTGGCGGCCGCGGAGGCGAAGGTCGTCGCGCACAAGGCCGCGATCGGGATCGGCCGCCACACCCTCGGCGGCACGCTGCGCGCACCGGCCGCATACGCGTGACGGGGCCGCCATGAGCATCATCCGTCTCGACCGCGTGCGCAAATCCTTCGGTGCCGACCCCGTGCTGCGCGACGTATCGCTGCACGTGGCGCGCGGCGACATCTTCGGCATCGCCGGCCGGAGCGGCGCCGGCAAGTCGACCCTCCTCCGCACGATCAACCTGCTGGAGAGGCCGGACAGCGGCGCCGTCGTCGTCGCGGGCCGCGACCTGACGCGGCTGTCGAAACGCGACCTGCGCGCCGCGCGCCAGAACATCGGCATGACCTTCCAGCACGACAACCTGCTGCAGAACCTGACCGTGTTCGACAACGTCGCGTTCCCGCTGCGCCTGCACGGCATGCTGAATCCTCCGCGCCTGCGCCGGCGCGTGCAGGCGTGCCTGGAGCTCGTCGGCCTGGCGGCGCGGGCGGACGAGTATCCGGCACGCCTGTCCGGCAGTCAGAAACAGCGCGCGGCCATCGCCCGGGCGATCGCAAGCCAGCCCGAGGTCCTGCTGTGCGACGAGCCGACGTCCGCACTCGATGCGGAAGCGACGCGGGCCCTGCTCGCCACCCTGCGCACCGTGAGTGCGGATCTCGGCGTCACGATCGTCATCGTCAGCCACGAACTGCCCGCCCTGGCGGCGCTGTGCAACCGCGTGGCGGTGATCGAACACGGCGTCGTCGCGGAAACGTTCGCCCCCACCGACACGACGGCTCCGCGCATCACGCCCCTCGGCCGCGAACTCGCGTTCCACGCCACCGAAGCCGGTGCGCTGTTCCATCCAGGAGTCCTGCATGCTTGAGAGTCTCATCGACCTGTTGCCCGACCTGGCCGTCGCGCTGGGCCAGACCCTGGCCATGCTCGGTATCGGCGTGTGCGCCGCCGTGCTGTTCGGCGGCCCGCTCGGCGTCGTCCTGTTCGTCGTCGGCGCCGGCCAGTCGCTGCGCAACCGTCCGCTCGCGCTCCTGCTCGGGTGGACCGTGAACACGATCCGCTCGTTCCCGTTCATCATCCTGCTCGTCGCGCTCGTGCCGCTCACCCGGCTGATCGCCGGCAGCTCGATCGGGCCGCTCGCGGCCGCCGTGCCGCTGTCGATCGCCGCCGTCCCGTATTTCGCGCGCCTCGTCGAACAGACCCTGCGCGACGTGCCGCGCGGCTTGATCGAGGCGGCGCAGGCAATGGGCGCGTCCGAGCTGCAGATCGTCACCCGCGTGCTGCTCGTCGAAGCCCGCTCCGGCCTCGTGCTGGCGCTGACTGCCCTCGCGATCGGTTTTCTCTCGTACGCCGCGGCGGCCGGCGTCGTGGGCGGCGGCGGCATCGGCGACCTCGCCATCCGCTACGGCTACTACCGCTTCGAGACGGACATCATGGTGTTCACCGTCGTCGTGCTGGTCGCGCTCGTGCAGGTCATCCAACTCACGGGCGACCGCTTCGCGCGGCGGCTGGACAAGCGCCAGCCGGGCTACGCGAGGACAGATTGACCCCACCTCTTACGATAAATGGAAATTTCTGCATAGAAATTTGATTGCCGGCCACATTTTTTGCTACATTGGCGGTTTTATCTCTACGGGATGGCCGCCATCCCCGCTTGCGGCCGCGAATGCGCGAATCCACTCTGTTCAAGCACCTGACTTCCAGCGCGATCGTCACCGCCTGCTGCGTGCTCGGTCTGCTGTATTTCGGGCGCGACGTCCTCGAACCGCTCGCGCTGGCGGTCATCCTCAGCCTCGTGATCGCCCCGCTGATCCGCACGCTGCGGCGCATCGGCCTGGGCCAGGTGCCGGCGACGATGCTGTCCGTGCTGATGGTGGGCACGTGCGTGGTCGGCCTGGGCATCGTCCTCGCGTTCCAGCTCGTCGCCGTGACGGGCGACCTGCCGAAATACCGCGCCGCGATCCGCACCAAGGTCGCGGCCGTGCGCGAGATGACCGAGCGGCCGTTCGCCCGCATCGAGGCCGAGATCAGCGCCGTGCAGCCGCAGGCGCAGCAGAGCGGCACCGTCAGCAGCCGGCGCGGCATGAGCACCGTGACCGTCAGCCCCACGCAGCCGCTGCCCGTCGAGATCCGCCAGCCGCGCCTGACGACGCGCGACTCGCTCACACGCCTGTTCGCAATGGCCTTCGGTCCGTTGGGCGAGGCGGGGCTCGTGCTCGTACTGCTCGTCTTCATCTCGCTCGAACACGAATCGCTGCGCGACCGCCTGATCCGGCTCGCCGGCCAGACGGAAATCAACCGCACGATCCGCACCCTGGGCGACGCGGCCCAGGGCGTGTCGCGCTTCTTCCTGTCTCAGTTCATCGTCAACCTGACGTTCGGCACCCTGATCGGCCTCTTGCTGTGGCTCGCCGGCGTACCGCACGCGGGCCTGTGGGGCGCCCTGTCCGGCATGCTGCGCTTCGTGCCCTACATCGGCGTGATGGCGGCTGGCGCCGTCATCGCCGTATTCGTCGCCGCCATCGACCCCGGCTGGCAGCTGGCCCTGTCCTGCATCGCCCTGTTCGTCGCGCTGGAACTGTTCGTCGCGAACGTCGTCGAACCGAAGGTCTACGGCCACAGCTCGGGCCTGTCGCCGCTCGCCGTGATCGTCTCGGCCGTGTTCTGGGGCGCGATGTGGGGGCCGGTGGGCCTGTTGCTGTCGACGCCGCTGACCCTGTGCTTCGTCGTGGCCGGCCGCCACGTGCGCGGGCTGGAACCGGTGACGATCCTGCTGGGCGACGCCCCCAACGTCTCGGGCGCCCAGCGCCTGTACCAGCGCCTGCTGACGGCCGACAGCGACACGATCGTGCGCGACGCCCACGCCTACCTGCGCCGCGCCAGCTTCGCGCGCTATTGCGACAAGGTGCTGTTGCCGGGCCTCGCCCTGGCCGGCGCCGACATGCGCGCGGGCCGCATCGACGCGGGCCAGATGGAAACCATGCGCGCCGCCATGGGCCGCGTGGCGGCGACCCTGAACCCGGAAGGCCGCACGCCCGCGCGCACGCGGCGCCGCCGCGACGTCTCGCTGCTCGACGCCAACCTGGGCGCCTACCTGCGCCAGATGCGCGAGACCCGCCAGGGCCGCTGGCAGGGCTCGCTGGACGTGCCCGCGCACTCCGTCGTGCTGTGCGCCGCCCTCGCGGTGGAACGGGATGAGCTGCTCGCCGAGCTGCTCGTGTCGGCGCTGCGCGACGCGAACATCGACGCGCGCAGCACCCTGCTGGGCTCGGCCGACCGGCCCGGTCCGGAAAAGGCGGAGCTTATCTCCACCGTGATCCTGCCCTACCCCGTGGAAGACCGGCTCGGGGACTGGCTGAACGCCGTCACGGAATTGCGCACCCATCTGCCGGATGCGCTGCTCGCCACCGTCAAGCTGCCGTTCGACCAGTCGACCGTGCCGCAGCCGGCGGTCGAGGAACATGTCGATATCGTGTTGCGCTCGTTCGAGGAGGCGCTGGCGTTTGTAGCGCCGGAGCGGGCGCCGCGGGGGTGAGCGTGTCGAAAAAATCGCTACATCATTTCGTTCATTATCTGTTATACAATTTCCTGATGGCAACTCAATGTGTAGATGCCATGACGACATGTACAACTTGATAAAAGGAATGCAAATGGTCCAAAACAAGAAATTCGGTGCCGGGTTGGCGCTGATCGCTGGTCTGCTGGGGATGTGTGCGAGCGGTGCAGCCCTGGCGTTGCCGGAAGTGGACGTCGGGTCCCGCCTGACTATCACCACGCAGACCGAACCCGTAGAGTCGGCCGACGCAGCGGTTGCTGAAGATAGCGACACGACCGCCGACGACGAGGATGCGGCATCGGCCTCCAACTGAACTACGCCGAACGAAGAAGCCGATACATCGTCCACAGCGAAAAACTGGGGCGCTTACCTGGCGTTGATCGCCGGTCTGCTTGGCCTGAGTGCCAGCGGTACGGCTTCGGCCCTGCCGGAGATGCAGGTCGGCACCCGGCCGCCGGTGGTAGCGCCCCAGTCATTGGTGACTGTCGACTGTACCGCCGCCGAACCTGAACGCGACGACGCGGCACCGCAAGATACCGATTCCTGATCTCCAGGCGATACCGTTTGTCTTCGGCTCAGCGGCACTTGCCTGCCGCTGCAACCTGCAGCCACTTGCAGGCCACGGACACATCGAACCTACGGCCCGTAAAATAGTTGTCGAAGCAATCCCGAAATCGCTTCCATGTAGTTGCCTTCCGCTATAATGTTGCCACACATCACATTTTTGCGGTCATGGCGGCTTCCACTCTTCCTGATGCGACCGGCGTACCGAACGTCGATACCGGCCTCGGCTATCCTGAACATTATGAGCTGCGCGCTCGTCTCGGCGAGGGCGGCTTCGGTGAAGTCTACGAAGCCTGGGACACGCGCCTCCAACGCAGCGTCGCGATCAAGACCATCCGCCACGGCGTAGCGGAGAGTACCGACCTCGTGCGCGAAGCGCGGCTCGCCGCTTCGTTGCGACACGCGGCGTTCGTCCAGGTGCACGCGATCGAAGACAACGGCGTCCGCCAGTTCATCGTCATGGAACTCGTGCGTGGCCGCACGCTGAAGCAGATCTTGCAGGATGAAGCGGTACCACTTCCGACCGCTCTGGACTGGGTGGGCCAAGCGGCGGAAGCCATGTGCGATGCCCACGCGTCAGGCCTCGTGCACGGCGACATCAAGCCGTCGAATCTGATGGTCGATCAGGACGGACGGGTACGCATCCTCGACTTCGGCCTCGCGCTGCGCCAGGACGCACTCGCCACCGAGACTGTCTCGCTCGCCGAGGTCGCAGCGACAGGCCAGACCGATCCGCAGGGTACGATCGCCTACATGGCGCCCGAGCGACTGCAGGGCGCAACACCCGACACGCGCGCGGACGTCTACGCGCTCGGCGTCATCCTCTATGAACTCGTCTGCGGCAAGCGGCCTTTTGCGACCTTGCACGGACTGGCGCTGGCCGCAGCCCTGGTCCAGACCTCGTCGGATGGGTGGGATTACCCGGAAACGCTGGATGCGCCAATGATCGCGCTTATTCGCGCAATGACGGCGCGACAACCTGAACAACGCCTGGATAGCATGCATGAGGCGCTACGGCGCATGGCCGAGCTTGGCAACACTGGCACCATGCGTCCCTCTGGTCTCCACGAACCCATGGTTCGCCGGCCACCGAAACGTCCGATCATGTTTGCCGTGGGCGCGCTCGTGGTCGCAACGGCCGGAATCTTTCTATGGCGGGGTTTGCCCAATCTGGCGCAACTCACGGCCACGACGCAACAAGCGCTAGCGCCATATTCGGAGGCGGTAGAGATTCAGCAAGGCCTTGCGTCGCTCAAGTTTTTCGATCGCCCCGGCGCTTTGGAAACTGCGCAACGACATTTTGAGCGGATCCTTGCTCGCACACCGGATAACGCGGCAGCGGTGGCCGGCATGTCGCTGGTCTACAGTGGGCGCTATGCCAGTGAACACGAAGACGAGACGTGGTTGCAAAAAGCCGACGCCAGCGCGCAACAGGCCCTTCATCTGAATGACCAGCTCGCATTAGCGCATGTTGCGACTGCCGCCGTCCGCGAGGGGCAGAGCCAATTCGACGCAGCAATCGCAGAGTGCGACCGGGCACTTCACCTCGATCCGACCAACCAGTTTGCCTGGTACATCAAAGCCGAGACGCTGCGACGCGCGCGCCGTTATCCGGACGCACGCACCGTGCTGGCCGAAGCGATCCGGCGTTTTCCGCGCGAGCGGGTCTTTATCGACGAGCTAGGCAGTGTCGAGTATGAGCAGGGCAACAATGCTGCAGCCGAGCAGCTTTTCCGGCGCAGTATCTCCCTGGAGCCGGACGCGGCCACTGCTTATGCCAGCCTGGCAGGGACGCTGTTGCGCCAAGGTCGCCTCGACGACGCGGCGCGCGTGCTCCAACAAGGTCTGCAAGTGCGCCCGTATGCGAACCTCTACGTCAATTTGGGCAACGTCTTGTTCATGCGCGGCGATTACGTCGGCGCAGCCGATGCGTTCAAGAACGCGGTCTCGTCAACGCACGGCGACCCGCGCTCCTACATCAATTGGGCCAACCTCGGCGACACGTTGCTCTGGATTCCCGGCCGTACGCAGGAAGCCCGCCAGGCCTACGACAAAGCGCTTCGGTTGCTGGCACCGCGGCTGGATCGTGCACCGAACGACGTCCTGCTGGTGTCGCGCATGGGTCTGTACGCCGCACGCACCGGCGATGCGCCTCGCGCTCTCGAGCTTAACGCTCGCGCCATCGCGTTGGCCCCCGACAGCGCGGACATCCAATTCCGCGCAGGCCTGTCCTACGAACTCCTCGGCAAACGCTCGCTTGCGCTTGCCGCGATCTCCAGGGCGCTGCACCTGGGTTACCCACTCAAGTACATCGAAACGGAACCGGATCTCGTCGCCCTGCGTAGCGATCCTGGTTATCACACGGATTGATACGACCACCCGTTCACCACCGTCCATACGAAAGGACCGACATGCTGCAAACCCACCAAATCACAGTGACCTATGTCCAAGGCCAGACCCTGGCTACCTGGAGCCTCGATGGCGTTCCTTGCCAGGACGGCGACTCTTTTCAGGCCCAGCCGGGTGATAAGGTTACCTTCCAGTTCGAAGGCCCCGGGGACATCGCAGAATGCGTGATGATCAGTGGCCAGATGCAAAACGGCTGCGCCGGCTCGTCGCCTTTCACCGAGGGCAACCGCGTCAACCTCAAGGCCAACTCGACGCTCCACATCGGTAAGGGTCAAGGCGCGTGGGGTTTCACCGTCTCTTTCTCCGCCCATAACGGTGACGGCACCACTGCCTTCTACTACTTGCCCGATCCGGAAGTATTCGTTGGCTCGCGCTCCTGCGAATAATCAGACGCTCTCCCGCAACCGCCGCACTTCCCGCCGCAACGACTCCGTCGGCGTCCTGAGCAACTCCGCGCAGCGCCCGACGTCGCCGGCGCACGCGGCCAGTGCGCGTTCGATCTCCTCGGCGGGAATCCGCTCCGCCCAGCGGATCTCGCGGTGGGCATCGAGCAGCTTGTACATCGTCGGCCGCGAGATGCCCAGGTCGCGCGCCGCGGCCTGGATGTTCCACTCGTTGCCGGCCATCGCCCGCAGGACCTCGGCGTCGCTGATGTCGGACGGCTTGCGGCGCGGCGTCTCCGGTCCGGCAGGCGCGCGCGCCGGCATGGCTTCCGCAGCCGGCACCAGCCGCGCCGCGCTGCCGGCCGGGGCCGGCGTCAGGCGCACCAGTTGTTCGAGCTGCGGCGTGCCGCCGTGCTGCACCAGCAGCGCGGCGCGGCGCAACGTGTGGCTTAACTGGCGGATGTTGCCCGGCCAGTCGTAGCACGCGATCTCCACCACCAGTTCCAGCGGCAGCACCGGCAGCGCGCCGTGCGCCTGCAGCAGGTGCACGATCAGCACGCCGATGTCTTCGCGCCGCGCGCGCAGCGGCGGCAGCTGCAGCGCGAATCCCTCCAGCCGGCGCAACAGGGCCTGGTTGAACGCGGCCGTATCGAGGTCCTGGTCCGTCGCCGCGATCAGGCGCGCCGTCGTCTTGCGGTCCTGGGTCGCGCCCAGCGGACGGTAATCGCCGCCTTCCAGCACGCGCAGCAGCATCGGCTGGACGCTGGCCGGCGCATTGCCGATCTCGTCGAGGAACAGGGTGCCGCCGTCCGCTTCCGCGAACAGGCCACGGCGCTCCTGCGCGCCCGTGTACGCGCCGCGCGCCGCGCCGAACAACTCGGCGGCCGCGAGCGATTCGTTCAGCGCCGCCATGTTGACGGCGACGAGCCGCGCCTGCGCGCGCTGGCCCAGCGCGTGGATGGCGCGCGCCGCGATTTCCTTGCCGGTGCCCGTCTCGCCCAGCAGCAGCACGGGGATGTCGGTCGGCGCCACCATGCGGATCTGGTCGCGCAGCGCGATCGCCGCGGCGCCCACGCCCACGAGTCCCGGCACCGGGTTGTGCTTGGGTAGGCAGTCCATCCAGTGCAGGCACAGGACGACGGCGCGGCCGAGCGTCAACACCTGGCCGCGCGCGACGTCGGCCGCGTCGAACCGGACCGGCCCGGTCGCGGCCCGGCCGTTCAGCTCGACCGGCATGCGGGTCGCCGGGAAATGCACGACGACGCCCTCGCCATCGCCGTCGCCGCCGCGCGCGATCCGCACGGGGTCGCGCGAGATCGTGCCGTGGCCCAGCGGCAGGCCGGCCTGGCCCGGGCGATAGAACAGCGGCGCGTAGCGGTTCACTTCCAGCGTGCCGGGATCGCCGACGAACTGTTCGCCGATGCGCGCCGGGTCGGGATGCCAGAGGATCGTCAGCGCCAGCAGCGGCCGTCCGGGCATGCCCTGCGCGGACAGCTGCAACGTCTGGGTATATTCGGTGGAGTCAAGCATGCGCGGAACGTCAACGTTATCGCTTTACATGTAAAAAACATGGCAATTTTACACGCAGAAACATCCGATGGGCCGAAATCGGGGCTGTCTCCCCGGATTTCGCCATGGCACGGCGTTTGCAATATGAGTAACGCCGCCATCGGGGCGGTGCCTTTTCCCGGACGTGCCATGACATTCAACCTCGCTTCCTCGCCCATCCAGCCCTTTGACGCCCGCGTCATGCTCGACGTGCACAGCCTGAAAGCCCTGCGCCAGCGCCGCGGCGGACGCGAGGCCTTGTCCGCGCAATTCCAGGAACGAAGACTGTGCCTCACCCACGCCGCCATCAAGCGCGCCGAATCCGGCCGCCCCGTGCCCTACCGCACGGTGCGCCACCTGGCCGCGTTCTACGGCATCGGCGTCGAGACCCTGATCGACGCGGCGCCGACCCGCCAGGCGCCGCCCGCGCGCGCCGTGCCGGACCTGGCGGACATATGGGACGTCGAGCGCCTGCAATGCCGCGCCGTCATCGACGCGGTCCACGTCGGCGGCCGCGGGCGGATCATCGACGTGCAGGGTGTCGCCGGCGCCGGCAAATCGCCGCTGCTGTCGTTCGGCGCCCGCGACGCCCGGGCACGCGGCTATACCTGCGTCGTACTCGACGGCGGTCGCGCCCGCATCCCCGCCGTCCACACGGCCGCCGACCTGATGCTCGGTCTGCTCGGCCTTCAGGCCGGCGCCGTTACGGACGCCGTCCCGCTGGCCGACCTCGTGCGTAGCCGTTGCGCCGCGCTGGGTGTGTCGCCGGTCCACATCGACGCGTGCGTCGGCCTGATCGACGCCCCGCCGGAGTGGCCCCTGCCGGCCACCCAGCTGCTGCAGACGGCCGCCCTGTGCGCGCTGGTCCAGCATCGCGCGGCGAACCAGCCGTTGCTTATCTCCATCGACGACCTCCAGTGCGCCGACTGGCAACTCGCGATGATCCTGAACGTGGTCGTGCCGACGACCCTCGATTACCCCGTCCTGTGGATGTTCGCTACCCGCCTCGAACCCGGTCCGATGCGGCGTCCGCTCGGCGTGCGCATGGACGCGCTGGCCCGCACCACCCTGCACCTGACGCCGCCCCCCGTGCGCACGGACCGCGCCGACGCTGGCGGCGTGCACCGCCTCGCCCGCACGGCCGGCCAGGACGCCGGTTAACTGCCGCCGCTCCCCGGGTCCGGGCCGTCCACGTCCAGCACGTGGTCGCGGAAAATGTCCGGCAACATGTCCAGCACGAGCTCGCGGCCCAGCAGATCCGCACCGCGGACCGCGCGCGCGACCATGTCGATATCGATGGCCGCCAGCGCCGCCTGTGCCGACGGGGCATGGCTCAGGTGCCATGGTTCCGGGCACATCCCGCGGCGGCGGGTGCGGTACGGACGAAAGAAGCCGAAGCGCGCCGCGTGCGCGTCGAGCCAGGCATGCAGGCGAGCGTACACGCCGTCCGGTCCCGCCTCGTCCGGCAGCAGCTTCGTCCGGTAGCCGGGCGGATGCGCGGCGCGGTCGAACACGTCGATGTCCGTGCCCCAGTGGCGCCGCGTCGCGCCCGGCAGCCCTGTCCAGTCGAGGATCGCACGGACGATCTCCGGCGGCGCCAGCGCCCCGTGGTCGCGCGCACCGCCCGCGCAATCGTACAGCGTCGCCTGCCCGGAAAATTTGCGGTTCCAGTTGCGGGCCTGGGCCTCGAACGGCCGCCACGACGCGATCGGCAGCATGTCGATACCGTCCTGCGCGGCCGCCGCGCGCATCGCGAGAAAGGCCGCCGCGACCTCGGGCCGCGCCGCGAAACGAGGCTGTCCCGGCGTCTGCCCGTACTGCTGGACATGCGTGCGCGCGCGCCCCGTCAGCGTAAACTCGTCGAACGGCGCGCTGCCCGCCCCCGCACCGCCGGGCTCAACGGGTCTCGATCGCATCGACGCGGTCCGGATAGAACGCCACGTGTTCCCGGATCGCGGCCACGGCCGGATACGGCGCTTCGTAGCTCCACACCGCGTTCTCGCCCCGCGGCCCCGCGTCCACGATCGAGAAATAGGCGCAATCGCCCTTGTACGGGCAATGGGTGTGCCGTTCGGTGCGCTGCAGGCGGTCCATCGCCACGTCCTCGCGCGGGATGTACAGCACGGGCGGATAATCGGCTTCGCGCAGCGCCAGCGCGCGGTCGCTGCTGGCGAGCACGGCGCCGCCGGCGCGCACCGTCACGCGGCCGGGCGCGGGCGTGATCGTGATCGGATGGTCGGGACCCGGTGTCTTCATGGCTGTCGGCATGTCTTCTCCTGTCGTGGCCTCCTACGATCTCATGCCGCCCGGTCCCTTGCAAGTGCGTCCCGTCCACGCCAGCCGCGGATCCCGATCAATCGCGGTCGTCCCGGCCACGGCGCACGATGCGCGCGTACAGCACGACGTTCAGCGCCAGCACGGCCGCGGCCAGTCCCCATTGCATCGGGCGGGTGAGACCGGACGGATAGATGAGTCCGACAAGATAATGGTCGACGAAGCCGCCCGCATAGCCCGCCGTCCCGGCCAGCATGCGCAGATGATTCTCCAGCCCGGTCAGGGGGCACGCCGCGCCGGTGGCCTCGATCAGGATGCCCCAGGCGACGGCGGCCAGGTGCAGCGGCAGCAGCCGGCGCCAGCGCGCTACGAGTACGGCACCCGCGACGACGAACAGGATGAAGCCCAGGTGCAATAACAGCACCATGGCGGCGAACAATTGATAGACCATGGCCCATGATACCGACCGGCGCACGACTGATACATGTCAAGCCCGCACCCGGGGGTGCTCCTATTCTCCACCTTCATCGCCGATTCGTTCGGCCGAACCGAGGAGAACATCATGATGCACGTGATGCCACGCACGCCCCCGCCGCCGCCTCGCACTGGCCGGCGCCGGTCCGTCCTGCGGCATGCCCTGCTGGGTGCCGCCGCCCTGCTCATGCTCGCTTTCGCATTGCCCGCCGCGACCGCGCAGGATTCCCACGCGTCCCGGTCCGCGGCGGCGGCGGGCCAGGCGGCGCACGGCACCGACAACGACGCCGCCACGCGGCGCCAGCAGGCCGCCGTCAAGCACGTCAGCGACGCCGTGGGCGTCGTCCATACGATGAGCAACGAGACCGGCATGGCGGCCCTGCTGGGCCGCGCGCGCGGCGTCTTCATCGTGCCCACCTATGGCCGCGCCGCGCTCGGCGTCGGGGGCGCCGGCGGCGCGGGCGTACTGATGGCCCGGCGCGCGGATGGCGCCTGGGGCAACCCGGTGTTCTTCGACACGGGCGGCCTCAGCATCGGACTCCAGGCCGGCGTGGAAGGCGGGCCGATCGCCCTCGTGCTGCTGAACCAGAAAGCCGTCGACAGTTTCCGCAACCGTAACAACTTCTCGCTCAGCGCCGACGCCGGCCTCACGGTCGTCAACTTCGCGCGCATGGCCCAGGGCTCCACGGCGGGCGACGTCGTCGCGTGGTCGGGGAGCAAGGGCCTGTTCGGCAACGCGGCCACGGTGGGCATCAACGACGTCCGCTACAACCAGCGCCTGACCGAGGCCTACTACGGCAAGCCGATGACGGCGCTGCAGGCGATCGACAGCAAGGAGAGCAACGCCCAGGCCGACGCCCTGCGCAAGGTACTCGGCAGTCCGCCGACGCCGGCCGGCAGCGGCGGCAAGTCCGGCGGACGGTAGCGGCGCGTCGGGCCCGCGCGGATCCGGGCCCGAAGGCGGTGGCCGCGCCCGGCGGCGCGCCACCGCGGACCGTCAGGCCGGCCGGCGCCGCACTGCCGCCAGCATGCAGCCGGTCAGCGCCACCAGCAGCAGCGTGGACGGCTCCGGCACGGCGCGCACGGCTGTGAACGCGTTGTCCGGCGTGATGGTCAGGCGCCCGTCAGGCGTCGCGTCCGGATGGAGGGCGATGCTGCCCAGGTCGCCGTCGACGCCGAGGTAGTGCGTGTCGTCGAACAGCGACCAGCTGAACGTGCTGCCGTCGGTGCCGTCGCCGAACAGGAAGCTGACGTCGAAGCCGACGTGGCCGCCGAGCTGGATCGCCTGGAACCAGTCGCCGCCGCCCGCCTCGCTCGAGAACGTCAGCGCGCCCGGCGGGCCGCCTGCCACGGAACCGGTGCCGACGGGCACGCCCAGCAGGTCGGCCGCGAGATTGGTGACCGACGCGCTGGCCGGCGTCGCGCCGCCGACGCTGAGAAAGGACATACCCAGGTAGGCGGTACCCGTGCCGAGCGCCGACGTATCGATGTCGACGTGGTGGACGGGCACGGCCAGCGCCGCGCCGGCGCACAGGCACATCCAGGTTGCGGCCAGAAGCCGGGCCGCGCGGTGTGTGATGGACTGCATCATGTGTCTCCTAGTATTTAGCCTTGAACAGTTGTGGGGTGTAGGCGATGGTGGCCTTCGCTGGATTCGAGAACGTCGTGGTCACGGTCGCCGTCTGGCCCGGCGCAAGTTCCGCTTCGTTCAGCGTGACGTAGGGGACGCCGTCCTTCACGCCTGTCGCGTTGTCGAGCGTGACGCCGTTCGTCAGACCGGCGAGGCGGAACTGCAGCGGTCCCTCGAGCGCCGTCCCGGTCGTGTTCGTGAACGTCACCGTGCCCGTGTACTTCTGGGTGAAGCGGTTCATCGTCAGGCCCGAACGCGCGATCCTGACATTGGCCGTCAGGTCGACGGGCGCCAGCAGGTCGTAGCGGGTGCCGTAGAAGTGGAACTCGCCATACGACGAAATGCCGGGATACGCCGGATCCGTCGGCGGGCCCGGATGGTCGACGCGCGCCATGAAGTAACGGTAGGGCTGTGTCTCCAGGCCGGCCAGCACGGGGATGACTTCCATCTCGAAGTTGCGGCCGCTCGTGTCCGTCGTCTCGCGGCTCGTGAGCAGGGTCCAGTTCACGTTGTCGTTCGACCCGTACACGTTGGCGCCCTGCGAACGGTTGCCGAACATGTAGCGGGCCTGGATGCCGAAGGCAGCGACGGCCACGCGGTAGTTCTCGCCGAAGTCGATGGTGATCGGCGCGCGCAGGTCGCCCGAATAACTGTTGTAGTTATTGTCGACGAGCAGCGCCGGACGGTCCGCGCCGAAGCCGATCGTCGTCACCATGTTCTTGCTCCAGTCGAGGCTGCCGTCGGAGGCGACCTTCGGATTGACCAGCTCCAGCTTGCGCACGGCCGCCTGCACGGCCTTCAACAGGGCCGGGAAATCGGCATCGGACACGGTCGCCATCTGCTGCTGCAGCGGCGCCAGCTCCGTCTTGAACGTGGCCAGCGACGGCGTCGTGTAGGCGGCGGACGGATCGTAGCCGTCGAGCGCGGCCTGGAATGCGGACGCGCGGTCCGGCTGCACGTTCAGGCGCGCCGTCATCGTGCTGACGGCGACGCCGTCGGTCGCGGCGACAACGATGTCGTGCATGCCCACCTGGTCCGGCGTCGGCGTCCAGTCGAATGCGCCGCTGGACGCGTTCACCGTCGCCCCGGTCGGCAGCCGGACGGCCTCGTACGCGACGCTGTCCGCCGTGTTGGCGTCAAGCGCGGCATAGCTCGCGCGATACGGCATGCCCTGCACGACGATTTCCGTGACGGGGAACACGGGCATGGCAAAGCGCGGCGGCGTCAGTTGCGTGGGCGCGGCCATGTTCACGTAGTCGACGTCCACCGTCGCGCCCTCGGGGCCGGAAAACTTGAAGAACATGATGTTGTCGCCGAGCGCGCGGCCGCCGATGGCGGCGGCCGACGTGTCCGGCACGATGTAGCGCCATTCGCCGTGCGTGTCGGGGACCGTCATCAGCGACCACGGACTGGCGTCGCGGCTGGCGCTCGCGGACAGCGTGACCGGCGCATTGGTGCGGACCATGATGCCGACCGGCGCGTACTTCGAGCGGTCCGCATATTGCACGTCGTGGAATACGATGGTGGCGCCGGCCGGCGTCACGCTTCCGTGGCCGTAGGTGCGCTCGCCCTCGGTCTGCATCGTCCAGCCGCCGTCGAGGAAGACCGATTTACGTTCGGTCTCCAGGATCCCCGCCGTGCCGGCCGGCAGCGGCACCCCGGTGAGGGCCTGCGGCAACGTGAAGATGGCGGTCGGGCCCATGTCCTTGTTGTTGGGCGTCGCCGCTCCCCACGGGATGGCGGGGCCGTTCGCATGGGCCGCCGCCGTCGCCAGGTAAGGCGCTTCGGCGTCCACGTTCACGCCTTCCACGTATTTATAGGTGTTGTAGATCTCCGCGATCGCGTCGACCTCGTACAGGCGGCCGCGATAGGCGGGCGAGATACCGGACGTGCCGCCCGTCGTGTCGGCCCATGGCGTGTCGTAGCCGAGCATGTATTCGGCGTAGGCGTTCGCGCCGCGCAGCAGGCGGTCGTCGCCGAACCGGTAGACGCTCACGGCGTCGCCGCCGGACGACGGCTTGCCGGTGAACGGATCGACCTTCGTGCCCTGCGCGGTCACGAGGCGCAGCAGGCCGCCGAGGATGTCGACGTTGTCGCCCGCGTGCGCGCCGTCGCGCGACATCTCCTCCACTTCGTAGAACGTCTTCCCCGTCTTGTTGAGCGGGTCGTCCGCGTCGATGCGCGCGATCGCCGACATGATCGCGCCGTTGATGTCCTGGCGCGTCGAGGTGGCGTTCACGGTGAGCCATTCGACCGACTCGTCGTAGCGTGCACGGTTGTCGGTGAAGATCGCGCCGGCGATGCGGCCGACGAGCGAATATTGTTGCTGGTTCCGGAACCGCTCGTTACTGGAGAAGAAGGTGCGCTCCATCGGATCGACCAGGTTGTCCTTGATCTTCTGCGTGTCGGTGTCGGTCCACGCGAGCGGGTAATCCGTATAGGTCGGATCGGCCGGCGTATAGCGCATGATCTCCGCGGCCATCAGCATGCGCGACAGCGGCACCCCGTTGTGGATGTGCGCGTCGGGGAAATAGGCGTACCCGTTCGGGTTCATATTGCTCCACGTGCGCAGGATGCGCATCGCGTTGCGCCGGTATTCGTTGCGGCCCGTGACGTAGTACAGGATCGCCTGCGTCAACGCGCCTTGCGAATCGTTGATCATGCGCGTCTGCGCCGTCGAACTGTTGTAGTTCGGCGTGTTCGGCGTATCGACCTTCGTCGCATCGCGGTTCGTGGGCTGCAGGTTGATGTTCGCGTAGTTGCAGCACACGGTCGCGAGAATGTTGTAATACGATTTATAAGGCTCGACGTCGGCGCGGATCTGCTGGCGCACGTACTCCAGCTGCTCCGGCGTGAAGCCGAGTCCCGGATGGCGAAAGCCGGTACCGCTCACGACCGGCTGGACCATCGGCGTGGCGACGAAGGTCACGGCCCTGGCGCCGCTCCCCACGAGCACCAGCGCGGACGCCAGTGCCAATGCCACCATCTTTCCGCTTGCGTTGCCGCGCAACGCATTCCACCTCAGATGCGAATGGTTATACATGATTGTCCTTATATGTTTGCTAACCAGTTCATTGGATGCCACCGACGGCACTGCCTCCTCCTTTGACTGTTGTGTTATCGATAGCGCTGGCGATCGTAACACGAGCACAACGAAATGGATGAAAATTTGTTATCGTTACCTCCACGTGTTGCGTCCGCGACAAATGCCCCACCGCCGGGACGGAAATCGGGACGCAACAAAATCTGTTGATCTCGACGACAAGTTTTGTTATCGTTAACTTGCGCTGTACGCTCGGGCATGGCCGGTTCGTGCCGGTATGGCGATCTCCTTGCGGGTACGTTCCAGTCCCGTATTCGGCCCGCCTCGACGTCGTCGGGGTGGGTCATTTTTTTTGTGCCGGCGCGCCTCCCGCGGGGTTTTACTTTTTGAAATACCCTGATATGATTGTTATCGATAACCGATATTCATCGCGAGGAGACCTCCGTGTTCGACAAGACCTATTACGCCACCCACCCCGACATGATGGCGGGCGCCAGCAACGAGCAGCTGCGCCAGCGCTACCTCATCGACCGGATGTTCGCGCCGGACGCCGTCACGCTGAACTATTGCCACGACGAGCGCTTCGTCATCGGCGGCGCGGCGCCCGTCGCCGGCCCGCTGGCCCTGCCCACCCACACGGAGCCGCCTTCCGCGGCCGGCCAGCCGTTCCTGGCGCGGCGCGAGCTGGGCATCATCAACGTGGCGGGCGGCGCGGGCCGCGTCACCGTCGACGGCCAGGCAGTCGAGCTGGCCCCGCGCGACGGCCTGTATGTCCCGATGGGCAGCGCTGAAGTCGTCTTCGAATCGCTGGACGCGGCCAACCCCGCGCGCTTCTACCTCGCGTCGACGCCGGCGCACGTCCGCTGCGAACTCGTCAAGATCACGCACGCCCAGGCGATCCCGCTGGAGCGCGGCAGCGCCGCGACGTCGAACGAACGCACGATCTACCAGTACGTCATCCCGGGCGTTTGCAAGTCCGCCCAGCTGCTGCTGGGCCTCACGATCCTCAAGACGGGCAGCGTGTGGAACACCATGCCGCCGCACGTGCACGAGCGCCGCTCCGAGGTGTATTTCTATTTCGACCTGCAGGACGACCAGCGCGTGTTCCACTTCATGGGCGCCCCCGATTCGGCGCGCCACCTCGTCGTGGCCAACGAGCAGGCCGTCGTGTCGCCGCCCTGGTCGATCCACATGGGCTCCGGCACGGCCAACTATGCCTTCATCTGGGCGATGGGCGGCGAGAACCTGGACTACACCGACATGCAGGTCCTCGACATCTGCCAGCTGAAATAAGGGGACCCCATGCTCGACCTGTTCAACCTCGCCGGCCGCACGGCGCTCGTCACGGGCGCCAACACGGGCCTCGGCCAGGGCATCGCCCTCGCGCTGGCCGCGGCCGGCGCCGACGTCGTCGCGGCCGGGCGCAGCCCCGCCGACGACACGGCCACGCAAGTCCGCGCGCTGGGCCGGCGCTTCCTCGACGTGCGCGCCGACCTGTCGTCGACGGCGCCCGTGCGCGACGTCGTCGCCGCCGCCGTCGGCCTGAACGGCCGGCTCGACATCGTCGTCAACAATGCCGGCATCATCCGCCGCGCCGACAGCCTCGACGTCGACGAGGCCGACTGGGACGCCGTCATCGACACCAACCTGAAATCCGTGTTCTTCCTGTCCCAGGCCGCGGCGCGCCACATGGCCCGACATGGCGGCGGCAAGATCGTCAACATCGCCTCGCTGCTGTCGTTCCAGGGCGGCGTCCGCGTGCCGGCCTATGCGGCGAGCAAGAGCGCGATTGCGGGCATCACGCGCGCGCTCGCCAACGAATGGGCCGCGCAAGGCATCAACGTCAACGCGATCGCACCCGGCTACTTCGACACGAACAACACGGCGGCCCTGCGCGTGGATCCGGTGCGCGAACCGGCCATCCTCGCGCGCATTCCCGCCGGCCGCTGGGGCCAGCCGGCCGACCTGGCCGGCGCCGCCGTGTTCCTGGCCAGCCGGGCCAGCGACTACGTCCACGGCGTCGTCCTGCCGGTGGACGGCGGCTGGCTCGCCCGATGAGCGCCCGTCCCGACATGGCAGGCCGGATCGTCTGCTTCGGCGAGATCCTGCTGCGCCTCGCCGCCCCGCCGGGCCGCATGCTGCTGCAGACGCCGGCGCTGGATGCGTGCGCGGGCGGCGCCGAGGCGAACGTCGCCGTCGCGCTCGCGCTGCTCGGCCACCGCACCGCGATGGTCAGCGTCCTGCCCGACAACTCCCTCGGCCGCGCGGCGCTCGACGGCCTGCGCGCGCACGGCGTCGACACGGCCGGCATCCGCCTGCGCCCCGGCCGCATGGGCCTGTACTTCATCACGCCGGACGCCGCCGCGCGCCCATCCGAGATCATCTACGACCGCGCCGGCTCCGCATACGCGCTGGCCGACCCCGGCCTGTACGACTGGCCCGCGCTGCTGGACGGGGCCGGGTGGCTGCACGTGTCGGGCATCCCGCCGGCCGCCGGCGACGGTCCCGCCCAGGCCGTGCTCGCGGCGATGCGGGCGGCGCGCGCCGCGGGCGTGCGCGTCGCGTTCGACGGCACGGCGCAGCCGCCGCTGCCGGAGGCGATGCGCATGGCCGACGTGCTGTTCGCCGGTCCGCGCGACATCGCGCTCGTGCTCGACCGCCCCGAACTGGCGGATCGCGCGCGCGAACAGGATGCGGTGCGAGGCGCGTTCGCCGCATTTCCCGACCTGGCGATGCTGGCCTGGACCCGCCGCGTGCCGCATCGGGCGGACGAGCACGAGCTGTCGGCCGTGCTGCACACGCGCACGGCGTCCGTGACCGGCGGCAGCTACCGGCTGTCCGGCACCGTCGACCGGATCGGCACGGGCGACGCCTTCGCGGCCGGCGTCCTGCACGGACTCCAGTCGGGCATGGCGACGGCGGACGTGGCCGGGTTCGCGCTGGCCGCCGCCGCCATGAAACACGCGATCACCGGCGACCTCAACGTCGCGCACGCGGGAACGTCCGCATGAGCGGCAGCTGGCGTCTCACCTGGGACCACGGCAGCGCGGACGTGCAGTCGCTGGGCGCGATGCTCGGTCCCTTGAGCCTGCGCATCGGCGACGAGCGGGAGCTCGAGATCATGCACGTGGCGCCCTGGGCCGGCATGACGCGCGCCGACACCCTGCCCGGCATCATGCGGCGCCTGCGCGGCGAATGGCCCTGCCTGCCGTTCGGCTGCACGGAAGCGCCGCGCGGCCTGCCCGCCGGCTGGGGCACGCGCGCGCCCGACGATGCGTGGGACCACGGCTATGCGGCCAACCACCATTGGCGCTGCGTGTCCGCGACCGACACCCGCATCCACCTGGCCATCGACTATCCCGCCGGCTCGCCGATCGAACACATCGAACGCGAGATCGCGGCCGACCCGCACGCACCGGCCGTCGACATCACGTTGCGCGTGTGGGCCCGCCGCCCGGCGCGCGTGCCCGCGGGCCTGCATCCGACGTTCCGCCTGCCGCCGGCACCGGAGCGCGTACGCATCGTGCTCGGGCCGCACGACGGCATCCACAGTTATCCCGCCCAGCCGGCGGGCGCGGTGTCGCGGCTGCTGTCCGACACGCGCTCCGCATCGCTGGACAGCCTGGCCGGCGTCGACGGCCCCATCGACCTCGCGCACCTGCCGTTCGCCGCGCCGGCCGAGGAACTGCTGCAGGTGCGCGCGATCGGCGGCCAGGACGGCGCCGCGCCGATCACGCTGCACTACCTCGATTACGACGCCTGCGTCGGCCTGTGGTGGGACACGGCGCAGCTGCCCGACCTGCTGCTCTGGGTGAGCAACGGCGGCCGCATCCACTTCCCCTGGATGAGCAGCCACCTGGCGCTGGGCGCCGAACCCGTGAACAGCCTGTTCGACCTGGGCCGCGTCGCGACGGCGCCCGCGAACCATCCGCTGGCGGACCGCCTCGGGATCGCCATCGGCCCCGACGCGCCGTGGGAAACCCGGTACCGCATCGCCGCCTGGCCCCAACCGTCCCTCCCAACCCAACGATAGAGAACCGCGCCATGGCACCCGACTTCCGTTCTCCCGGCTTCCTGCTCGACCACATCGCCCATACGATGCGGTTTTATCACCCGCGCTGCATCGACCCGAGCGGCGGTTTTTATCACTTCTTCCGCGACGACGGCACGGTGTACGACCGCACGACGCGCCACCTCGTCAGCAGCACGCGCTTCGTCTTCAACTACGCGATGGCGTACCGGCGTTTCGGCGCCGCAGATCACCTCGCGGCCGTGCGCCACGGCGTCGCCTTCCTGCGCGACGTCCACCGCGACCCGCGCACGGGCGGCTACGCCTGGCAACTCGCGTGGGAAGCGGGCCGCAAGGACGTCCTCGACGGCGACAACCACTGCTACGGCCTGGCCTTCGTCATGCTGGCGTATGCGCATGCGCTGCGGGCCGGCGTCGCGGAGGCGCGCGGCTACCTCGCCGAGACGTTCGACCTGATGGAGGCGCGCTTCTGGGAACCCGGGCACGGGCTGTACGCGGACCAGGCCAGCGCCGACTGGTCCGTGCTGGATGCGTACCGCGGCCAGAACGCCAACATGCATTCGTGCGAGGCGATGCTCGCGGCGTTCGAGGCGACGGGCGAGGTGCGCTACCTGCACCGCGCCGAGACGCTGGCCCGCAACATCACGCTGCGCCAGGCCGCCCTCGCGGAAGGTTATGTGTGGGAACACTACCGCGCCGACTGGTCGGTGGACTGGGACTACAACCGCGACGACAAGACGAACATCTTCCGGCCCTGGGGCTACCAGCCCGGCCACCTGACGGAATGGGCGAAGCTGCTGCTGCTGCTCGAACGCCACCGCGCCCACCTGGCGGGCGACGCCGAATGGCTCGCGCCGCGCGCCATCCAGCTGTTCGACGCCGCGCTGCTGCGCGCCTGGGACGCGGAGCACGGCGGCATCTGCTACGGCTACGCGCCGGACGGCAGCATCTGCGACGGCGACAAGTATTTCTGGGTGCAGGCCGAAAGCTTCGCGGCCGCCGCGCTGCTGGCCGTGCGCACCGGGAACCCGGCCTACTGGACCTGGTACGACCGCATCTGGGCGTACAGCTGGGCGCACTTCGTCGACCACGTCCACGGCGCCTGGTACCGCATCCTCGGCCAGGACAACCGCAAGCTGACCAATGAGAAGAGCCCGGCCGGCAAGACGGACTATCACACGATGGGCGCCTGCTATGACGTGCTGCACGCGCTGGAGGCGAACCCATGACCGCGCTGACCCGCTTCGTCGCGGCCGGCGAGGCCTTGACGGACCTGCTCGCGACGGGCCCCGGCACCTGGACGAGCCAGACCGGCGGCTCGACGTGGAACGTGGCGCGCGTCGTCGCCCGCCTCGGCATCCCGAGCGCGTTCGCCGGCGCCGTCAGCCGCGACGTGTTCGGCCTCGAACTCGCCGCCGCGAACACGGCGGCGGGTCTCGACCAGCGCTTCCTCCAGCAGGTCGACCGCCCGCCATTGCTGGCCGTCGTGCACGAACGCCACCCGCCCCGCTACTTCTTCATCGGCACCGACAGCGCCGACCTGCACTTCGATCCGGACCATCTGCCGGCCGGCTGGCAGGACGGCGCCGCATGGGTGCACTTCGGCGGCATCAGCCTCGCGCGCGAGCCGCTCGCGTCCACGCTGGTCGCGCTGGCCTGCGGCCTGAAACTGCGCGGCACGAAGATCAGCTACGACCCCAACTTCCGCGCGCTGATGGACGAACGCTACGGCGGCACGTTGCGCACGATGGCCGGCCTGGCGGACGTGGTGAAGGTGTCCGACGAGGACGTGCGCGGCCTGTTCCGCCACGACGACACCGACGCCGCGTTCGCGGCGCTGCGCGCCCTGAATCCGGCCGCGACGTACCTGTTCACGCGCGGCGCCGACGGCGCCTGCCTCGTACGGCCCGACGGCGCCTGGCACGCGGCCGCACCCGCCGTGGACGTCGTCGACACGGTGGGCGCGGGCGACGCCAGCATCGGCGGCCTGCTCTACAGCCTCATGACGTGGCCGGAGCGGGCCGGCGGCAGCCATTTGCGGGTCGCCGTCGCCGCCGGTACGGCCGCCTGCCGGGTCGCGGGCGCGCAGCCGCCGGCGCTGGATGCCGTGCTCGCGCTGGCGGACGCCATCGCGGTCCGCCGCCAGGAGGGAACGCATCGCGCCCTTGACTTCGCGGCGCCGGGCCAACAGTATTTCGGCAAGCAATTACAACGATAACCAGGAGACACCATGGCAACGCGCACATCGCAATTCCGCTTCCTGTGCGGCTACGTCTACATCTATTTCTTCGCCCAGGCGATGAGCATTTCGCTGCTCGCCGTCTGGCTGGGGCAGACGCTCAAGCTGTCGGGGACCGAAGCGGGCATCGTCTTCGCCGCCAACGCCTTTGCCGCGATGTGCTCGCAGCCGATCTATGGCTTCGTGTCGGACCGCGTGGGCACCCGTCGCAACATACTGTGGACGGTCGCCGCGCTCGTCGCCCTGTCCGGCCTGTTCTTCCCGTTCCTCTACGCCCCGCTGCTGAAGACGAACATCCTGCTGGGTGCCGTCGTGGGCGGTCTGTACCTCGGGATCACGTTCAATGCCGGCAGCTACGCGATCGAATCGTACGTCGACCGCATCGGCCGGTGCGACGGGTTCGAATACAGCCGCGTGAGGCTGTGGGGCTCGCTCGGCTTCGCCAGCGCCGCCGCGTTCAGTGGCCGCATCTACAACGTCGACCCCGGCATCAACTTCGCGCTCGCGTCGCTGGCGGGCGGCGTGATGCTCGCGCTGCTGGCCGTCACGCGCGGCGGCCCGGCCGAACCGGGCGTGCGCGGCAAGGAAGGCGTCAAGCTCGCCGACGCATTCGCGCTGCTGCGCATGCCGGGCTTCTGGCGCTTCATGGTGTTCGTGCTGGGCGTGACGAACCTGTACCTCGTGTTCGACCAGCAGTTCTCGCGCTATTTCGCGTCGCTGTTCCCGGACCCGAAGACGGGCGTGGCGATGTTCGGCTACCTGAATTCCGCGCAAATCTTCCTGGAAGCGGGCGGCCTGTTCCTCGCGCCGCTGCTCGTGCGCCGCATCGGCGCGAAGAACGGCCTGCTGCTGGCCGGTTCCATCATGCTCGTGCGGATCGGCGGTTCCGGCCTCGCCGTCGGTCCCGTCTCGATCTCCGCGATGAAACTGCTGCACTCGGTGGAGCTGCCGATCCTCGCCGTCTCGCTGTTCCGCTACATCGCGCACCATTTCGACAACCGCCTCGCCTCGACCGTCTACATGGTCGGCGTGAGCTTCGGCCACTCGATCGGCATCTTCGCGCTGTCGTCGCTGGCCGGCATCGGGTACGACCGGATCGGTTTTTCCGCGACCTACCTGATCCTGGCGGGCCTCGGCCTCGTCTTCCTCGTCCTGTCCGCCGTGTTCCTGCTGCCGACGCCGGCGGAAACGCCTGGCGAGCAGGCCACGCCGCTCGCCGAACCTGCCAAATGATCCAACAAGGAGCAAGCATGACCCCACCCCTGAACGCGGCCGCACTGGAGCCGCTGAACACCGGCGCGCTGCCGGCCCACTGGAACCGCGGCATCGACAAGGCCGCCATCGACCGTGCGATCGCGCGCGCGCTGGAGGCGGTCGACCGCAACCTGGCGCACTTCGGCGACGCCTTCCCGATGCCGTCGTCGCAGGGCGGCGTCTACCCGGCGATGGACAACACGGAATGGACGAACGGCTTCTGGACCGGCATGTTGTGGCTGGCGTACGAGCTGACGGGCGCCGCCCGCTACCGCGACGCGGGCCTGCGCCACGTGGCGAGCTTCCACGCGCGCCAGCGCGACCGCATCAACGTCAACCACCATGACCTCGGCTTCCTGTACAGCCTCTCGTGCGTGTCCGGCTACCAGTTGACGGGCGAACCGCTCGCGGCCGAAGCGGCACTGGGCGCCGCGCGCATGCTGCTGGAGCGCTACCTGCCGGGCGCCGGCATCATCCAGGCGTGGGGGGAATTGTCCGACCCGGCCCAGCGCGGCCGCATGATCATCGACTGCAACCTGAACCTGCCGCTGCTGTACTGGGCCAGCGACTTCACGGGCGACCCCGCGTTCCGCACGGCGGCCGACAGCCACATCGAGGCGGCCGCGCGCCACATCGTGCGTCCGGACGGCTCCACGTTCCACACGTTCTTCTTCGACCCGGCCAGCGGCGCGCCGCTGCACGGCAAGACGCACCAGGGCTACGCGGACGATTCGTGCTGGGCGCGCGGCCAGGCCTGGGGCATCTCCGGCTTCCCGCTCGTCTACCGCCACAACGGCGACGGCCGCCTCGTCGACCTGGCGAAGGTGCTGGCCAACTACTACCTGAACCGCCTGCCGGCGGACGGCATCTGCTACTGGGATCTCGTGTTCACGTCCGGACCGGAGCCGCGCGACAGCTCCGGCGCCGCCATCGCCGCCTGCGGCCTGCTGGAACTGGCGCGCAACCTGCCGCTGGCCGATCCGCTGCGTCCGGCCTACGAACGCGCGGCGGCCGGCATGGTACTGACGCTCGCGGGCGATTACGCCGACACGAGCGGCACGCCGGGCGCGGGCCTGCTGAAGCACGGCGTGTACCACAAGCCGAACGGCGTCGGCGTGGACGAGGCCTGCATCTGGGGCGATTACTTCTACCTCGAGGCGCTCGTGCGGCTGACCCGCACGTGGCGCCCCTACTGGTAATCAGTCGTGGGCTTCCGTCGATTCGCGCTCGACCAGCGTAAACGGCATCAGCCGGTGCTGCGGCATGTACGACTGGCCGGCGCGGCGCGCGCGGATGTGTTCCACCAGCAGGGCGACGGCGCTGCGCGCCATTTCCGTGATCGGCTGGTGGACCGTCGTGAGCTCCGGCCACACGGTCGTCGCGACGGGCGTGTCGTCGAAGCCGCAGACGGCGATGTCGTCCGGCACCTGCAGGTGCAGCCCGTGCGCGACCGCGATGACGGCAGCCGCCATGTCGTCGTTACTGGCAAAGATCGCGGTCGGCCGCGTCGGCTGGGCCAGCAGTTCGCGCGCCGCGAGCAGGCCGGAACGGTAGGTGAACATGCCCTGCGCCACCCGCTCGGCGGGGACGTGGTGGCCCGCCTCGCGCATCGCGTCGATGAACGCCTGGTAGCGCAGCTGGGCCGGCGTGTGCTCGGGGTCGCCCTTGATGAAGCCGATGTCCGTGTGGCCCAGCGCCAGCAGGTGCTTGGTCATCGTCAGCGCGCCTTCGTAGTCGTCGATGCGCACGGCCGACATCTGCGGCGACGGCTTCGCGGTCGCGACCGCGACGGACGGAATGCCCATCTCGGCCAGCTGCTTGAGCGCGGCCTTGGAGTCGCACAGCGGCGGCGGGACGAGGATGCCGTCGGCGCCGTCCGCGATCAGGCGGTCGATCGCCTTGCGCTGGCTGCGCAGGTTGTCGCAGTTCTCGAGGATCAGGTGCGCGCCCGTCTGACTGCACTCGCCGAGGGCCCCGACGAGGAAGGCGCTGAGGAACGCGGCGCTGGGATTGCTGTACAACAGGCCGACGCGCAGTGTACCGATGCGCGCCGCGCGCGCCGCCACGTTGACCTGGTAGTTCAGTTCCTGGATGGCGCGGTTGACCTTTTCGCGCGTCTTGTCGCTGACGCTGGCGTTGCCGTTGATGACGCGCGACACGGTCATCGCGGAGACGCCGGCCTTCTGCGCGACGTCCCAGACGGTCGCACCGCCGGCCGGGCGGTCGCCCTGCTTGGTTTCACTACCCATTGAATTATTGTCCTGTAGTCTGATGGCCTGGCATTGTTATCGATTTCATTCCCGGCACACGATGTCACATGATACCGCCGTGCCAGGGGAAATGCCACTTCTGACAACGCCGCATGGCAGCCCGCTTGACGGCTCTCCATGCAGCATGGATGCCTTGATTGCACCAATTCAACAATGCTACCATGAGATCGATAACAACCCCAAGTTTCACCGAATGAAGAAGGAGACTGTCTTGCCTGCCTCTCGCCTCACCATCGCCGTGCTGCTCGCCGCCGCGGCCGTCGCGGGCTGCCGTACCGTGGCCGCGCCTGCCCAGCCGCAGGCGCCCGCGGGCCTCGCCGCCGCGCCCTGGATCGCGGATCTCGGCGACGGCCGCTACCGCAACCCCATCCTGCACGCGGATTATTCCGATCCGGACGCGATCCGCGTCGGCGACACCTTCTACATGACGGCATCCAGCTTCAACAATGCGCCCGGCCTGCCGCTGCTGGAGTCGCCGGACCTGGTGAACTGGACGCTCGTCGGCCACGCCCTGCCCCGGCTGGAACCGGCCGACGTGTTCGACCGTCCGCAATACGGCAAGGGCGTGTGGGCGCCGACGCTGCGCTGGCACGACGGCCGCTTCTGGATCTTCTACCCCGATCCGGACTACGGCGTCTACGTGACGACGGCCGAGCATTTCGCGGGCCCGTGGACGCCGCCGCGGCTGCTGCTGGCCGGGCGCGGCATCATCGATCCCGCGCCGCTGTGGGACGACGACGGCAAGGCGTACCTGGTGCACGCCTGGGCGAAGAGCCGCTCCGGCATCAACAACGTGCTGACCTTGCGCCGCATGGACCCGCAGGCGACGCGCCTGCTGGACGACGGCGGCAAGATCATCATCGACGGCGGCCGCTATCCCGGCTACCACACGGTCGAGGGGCCGAAGCTGTACAAGGCGAACGGCTATTACTACGTGTTCGCCCCCGCCGGCGGCGTCGAGATGGGCTGGCAGGCCGTGTTCCGTTCGCGCTCGATCGACGGCCCGTACGAAGCGCGCCGCGTGATGGACCAGGGCGACACCCCGATCAACGGGCCGCACCAGGGCGCGTGGGTGGATGCCCCGGACGGCAAGGACTGGTTCGTGCACTTCCAGGACAAGGGGGCGTATGGCCGCGTCGTCCACCTGCAGCCGATGCGCTGGCAGGACGGCTGGCCGGTCATCGGCGCACCGGGCCGCACCCCGGGCGTCGGCGAACCCGTGAACACGTACGCGAAACCGGTGCAAGGCTTCGGCCCGGCAGCGCCGGCGACGAGCGATGCGTTTAACGGCCCTGCCCTCGGCCTGCAATGGCAATGGGGCGCGAATCCGGCGCCCGGCTGGTACTCGCTGACGGACAACCCCGGCCACCTGCGCCTCGCCACGCAGGTGGTGCCGGAAGCCGACGGCTTCGTGCGCGCCGCGGGCGCGATCCTCACGCAGAAGGTGCCCGCGTCACGCTTCGTCGTGGAGACCCGCGTGCGCCTCAAGGGTGCCGTCGACGGCGACCGGGCAGGCCTGATCGTCAACGCCATGCAGTATGGCTGGGTGGGCCTGCGCCGCAGCGGCGGGAAGACGGAACTCGTGCGCACCGTGTGCGGACCGTTCGGACCGCGCTGCCGCGAGGAGTCCACCGTCGTGCTGCCGGACGCGCCGGACGAGGTGGTCCTGCGCATGTCGATGTACGAAACGGCGTTCGTCGGCTTTTCGTACAGCGTGGACGGCCGCGCGTTCAAGCCGGCCGGCGACCCGTTCCCGGTTACGCGCGGCACGTGGGTGGGCGCGCAGGTGGGCCTGTTCAGCGTCGGTGCGCGGGCGCGCACGCAGCCGTCGTACCTCGAAGCCGATTATTTCGACGTGACGGCGCCGGGGGTCGGGCCGTACTGACCGGCTGCGTTCAGGCGCCAGTACACGGCATAGCGTTGGTGGTGCAGGTCGAACAGCGGCCGGACGACGATGCCGTTGGCCGGACCTGCATCCTTGAACCTGAACGCGGACGGATCACCGGGGACCGGCGCGAGCCAGTCGGCGGGATTGCCGGACTTGCCGACGATATCGGGAACCGGCACGGCCGCGATCTTCAGCCAGGCATCCTTGTCGCCCACGTCGCTGGCCGGCATGCCCTGCCTGCCAAGTTCTCCGGCCAGCAAGACCGGGCCATGGAACAGGGAGACCGTCGAGGCGTCGTCCATGGCCTGCTCCAGCCGCAACCCGGCCGGCAGCGTCAGGTCGATCACGTCGCCGGCCCGCCATTGCCGCCGCAACGCGATATAGGTCGAGGGCTGCGCGTCCACGGGTTGCGGCTTGCCGTTGATCCTGAGCGTCACCCGTCCGGCGACCCATGCGGGAACGCGCAGATTGAGCGTGACGGCGCGGGCGCCCGGCTTCACCACCGTCAGGCGCACCGGGTCGCCGCGCGTGATGTCCCCTTGCTGCCGCAACACGATCCCGGCTCGCCGCCAACTGAGCTCGGACGGGATGTACAGGTTCACCCAGAGCGCATCGTCCTTGTGGAAGTAGATGCCTTCGTTGTAGCGCGCGGTGTTTTCGATACCGGAGCCGGTACAGCAATAGCTGCCGTTGAGATAGGTGCGGAAGTCCCCATGGAACGGCGTGAAATACGTCATCGCACCGGAATCCGGCGCCACCGACGCCAGCACGTGGTTGTACAGCGCACGCTCGTAGTAGTCGGCAAGGTCCGCACGACGATCGCGCTCGAACAGTCTCGCGGTCAGCTTGAGCATGTTGTGGGTATTGCAGGTTTCGGCGGTCGTCGGCGGCAATACCTTCCCGCTGTCGATCGACGGGCCGGCCTCCACGCCGGGTTGATCGAACCATTCGTTCACCGACGTGCCGCCGTTGGCGAACGCATGCCTGTGCACGACCAGCCGCCAGAAGTTCTCGGACGCCTTCAGTTCCAGCGCGTTGCCATCGACGTTCGCGGCGTTGGCCAGGCCCACCACCTGCGCGATGTGCGTATTGGCGTGCAGGCCCCCCAACCGGTCCTCGCCGTCGGCAAGCGGGCCGACGAACCAGGCGCGATGGAACATGCGGGCGGTGTCGAGGTGCCGGGGATTCTTGTCGATCTTGTAGAGCTCCGTCAGGACGTCACTCATCGCACCGAATTCGTTTTGCGGATTGCGGCTGCCGTCCGTGCGGAATATCCGCTCGACCTGGCCGGCATCGAGCCGCGCGAGCCGTTTGCCGAAGTAGTCGGCCATCCGGGTGGCCACGTCGAGGGCCTGCTGGTTGCCGACGTAGGCATGGGCGTCGAGGAGGCCCGACATGATCTTCTGGATCGTGTAATAAGGCACCCCGATGCCCCCGGCGTCGGCCCCGGGCTTGCCTTCGAGCTGGTCGAAGGCGGCCGTGGAAAACGCGGCCAGGTAGCCATCCTGATTCAGGCTCTTCTGGCATGCCGCGAGCTCGGCCACGAGGTAGTTGACGCGGTCGCGAAACCGCAGGCTTCCGGTTGCCGCCGCCATGCGCGACGCGGCGGACAGATAGTGCCCTGTCATGTGCCCACGCAGGAATTCACTGTCCCAGCCGTCGTAGCCCTTCTCGATGCCCGCTTTCTGGGGAAGTTTCGCCAACGCGCGGTAGTGGTAAAGCAGTTTGTCGGGATCGTAGGACGCGAGCACCCCCGTGCGATGCAGCTCCTGCCGGACGTGGAACGGGCTTCCCGGCAGCAGGCGCACCTGGTCGGCCAGGAAGGCACGCGCCGCGTCGACCGGCACGGGCGGCGCAAGCTGGCCGAGGTCGCGGGCGACGCCATGCGCCGGGAACGCCGCGAGGGTGGCTTTGAGCATCGAACGGCGGGTGAAGGACATCGAAAAGCCTTTCGTAAAAAAACCGCCGCCGGCAAACACCGGCGGCGGTCGAAAGCGGGCACGCGGCCCGCGACGAGAGAGAAGATTACAGGTTGCCGAACTTGTAGCGCAAGCTGAAACCGAAGAAGCGGCCGTTCTCGTAGTGCTGGCGTTCGATGCCGCTCTCGTTCCCAAGGCCGCCGACGTTACGATTGAGCGTCTTGTTGGTGATGTTCGACGCGATCAGCGACAGCGCCAGGTTGTCGGTCAGCTGGTAGTTGAACGAGCCGTCCAGGATACCGTAGGCATCGATGTAGCGGCCGTCGATCGGGTTCGGCGAGAAGCCGAACAGCACCGACGGCGAACGCCACGTGTAGACCAGGCGCGCGGACGCCTTGTTGTCTTCGTACAGGGCGCTCACGCTGTAGCTGTTCTTCGAGGCGAACGGCTGCGGCGTCGAGATGATGTTCGGCGCGGCCTTCGTGCCCACGTTGAACGGGTTGTCCGTCTTCACGTAGGTGTACGAACCGGCCACGCCGAAATTCTTCAGGATGCCGGGGGCGCTGTCGAAGAAGTACTGGCCCGACAGCTCGACGCCGCGCGCATAGCCCTTCTCGGAGTTCAGGGTCTTCGACACCAGGTACTGGCCGCCCGAGCAGCCGTTCGCGACCGCGCCGTTGTAGGCCGGCGCCAGCGCGAGGGACTCGCAGTTCTGGACGTCGTTGAAGAAGCCGTTGATCTCCTTGTCGAACACGCCCGCTGCCAGGTAGTTCGTCTTGCTGAAGTAGCGCTCCAGCGAGAAGTCGAAGCTGTTCGCGGTCAGCGGGTGCAGTTCCGGGTTGCCGACCGACGCCGTGCCCTGCGTCGAGTTGTAGGTGACGTACGGGTTGAGCTGGTCGAGGCCCGGACGCGTCATGCCGCGGCCATAGCCGAAGCGCGCCAGGAAATCCTTCGCCAGGTCGTACGTCAGGTTGAACGACGGCAGCGCGTTCGTGTACGACGTCGTGCGGCTGTAGGGGCCGATCACGCCGCTCGCATTCGGCACCTGCGCCACGAATTCGCCGTTGGTTCGCACCACGCGCACGCCGGCATTACCCTTGAGCCGGTCGTCCAGCAGCGAGAATTCGCCCACCAGGTAGATCGCCTTGGTCTTCTCGTTCGTGTAGCGGCGCGCGAGGACCTGTTCCGCCAGGCCGTTCTCCGGGAGGATGCCCGCCTTCGGGAAGGCGCCGCTGACCTGGTTGCCCAGCAGCTGGTCGGGGTTGTACACGGCGTAGCCGCCCGAATAGCCGGCCAGGCCGTCCATGAAGTTGGTGGGCGACGACTGCACATGACCGCCGGTCGCGGCCGAGATGCCGTTGCTGCCGTCCGCGGCGAGGGGAAGTCCGTCGGTCGTGAGCGGACGGCCACTGAAGGCGAAGTTGTTGAAGCTGCTCGACTGGCGCGCGGCACGGGTGCCGAACTTGATGCGGCTGAAGAACCAGCCATCGTCCAGCGAATACGTACCGTCCAGGGCCACGGCGCCGCCGGTGTCGTGGAAGCTCTGGTGCGTGCCGTTGCTGTAGGCCTGGTACATGAAGTTGGCCGGGTTGGACAGGTCCGGGCCGGTGAACGTCGTCTGGTGCGGGGCGCCGTCGGCCATGCGGTTGACGGTCCAGTACAGGCCCGGGTTGGACAGCAGGGTCACGGCGCGGTTGTCCTGGGTCTGGTCGGCCTTGATGAAGTTGATGTCCGCCTTCAGGAACAGGGCCGGCGTCGGGTGCCATTCCGCACCGGTCGCCGCGATCCACGTCGTGTACGGACGGTGCTCGTCGCCGCCGGTCGTCGTCATCCTCGTGTTCAGGAAGTTCCCGCTCAGGAAGCGCTTGGTGGCGAGGACGTCGTTGCTGCCGCCATTGAGGTTGCCGTTGGCGAACTGTTCGGTCAGGCTGAACGGCGCCGTCTGCAGGTTCTGCACGTTGTTCGCCTGCGTATTGATGTCCGACGAGTTCAGGCCGCGGTAATTCTGGTGATACAGGTAGTAGGTGTAGTTGCCGTCGACGTAGAAACGCAGGGTGTTGTCGACGCGCCAGTCGGCAGCCAGGTTCAGGCCGCGGCGGGTGCGCATGATCGTTTCCTGGAACACGTTATTGGTGAGTGCGGGCGCCGCCATGACGTTGCCGATCTGCTCCTGGGTCAGGCCCGCCAGGTTCGGCATGTAGGCGCCGGCAGTCGTCGATGTCGGCAGCGTGGGCACGCTCGCCAGGTAAGAGACGTCGGTGCGGCCGACGTACTGCGACATCGGCCTGGACGGGTCGTTCGCCGCGTTGGCGGCCGCCAGGGTCGCGTATTCGGCGCTGTCGGCGCGGACCGCGCGTTTGTAGTTGGCGCCGCCGTTGGCCGGGTTGTTGTCCGAACGGCCCGTGCTCTGCTGGAACACGGCTGCCGCCATCACGCCGATGCGCCCGCCGCCCTGCAGGTTCCAGCGGTTGGCGATCATGCCGAACAATTCCGGGTTGCCCTTCTTCGCGAGGTCGTTGTAGCGGCCGCCGATGTTCAGTGCGCCCGTCAGGCCCTTGAAGTCGCTCGGATTGCGGGTGCGGATGTTGACCAGGCCGCCGATGGCGCCCTCGATGTGTTCGGCCGACGGGTTTTTGTACACGTCGATGCCGGCGACCATGCCCGGAATCGCGCCTTCCAGGTTGAATTCGCGGCTGCCGGCCGTGAAGTAGGCGCGGCCGTTCACTTCCGACGCCGTCTGGCCGGACAGGCCGCGGATCGTCACGCCGGAGCCGGTGCCCACGGGCGAAGCGCCCTCGCCGCCGTAGCGGTAGCCCTGCACGCCGGGAATGCGCGTCATGGTCTCCGTGACGTTCGGGTCCGGCAGCTTGCCGATGTCGTCGGCGCTGATCGAGTCGACGACCTCCATCGAGTCGCGCTTGATCGCCAGCGACGATTGCGCACTGGCGCGGATGCCCGTCACGACGACCGTGTTGGCGTCCGCCTGCTGCGCCCAGGCGTGGCCCGCGAAGGCTTGGGCGAGCGCCACGGCGACGACCGACATCGTCGGTCCGAGATTGCGGTGATTCTGCTTCATTTGGTTCTCCTCTGTAATCCGATTTGGCATGGGTTTTTTCCCGGCTCTGTGTGGCCGACGTTTTAGGTATCGATAACAAATCTAGGTTGAATTATAGGCCGCGTCCTTCCTCGTGGTAGTTCCTTTGCGAAATATCATTATTGATGTGGTATCTACGCGACGCCGGCACCTTGACGGGCCGCCGGCATCGTGATCCGGGACGCGAATGTCCCGGTTATCGATCACCTGTCCGCCACCCGCTTGGCACGCACGGGGGCGAGCACGAAGCGATAGCTGGCGGGTGCGAGCGGGATGCGGTACTTCACGTGCGGCCGCCCGTCCAGGCTCCAGCCGGTGTCGCCGCCCACGCCCGCCTGGGCCAGGTCGATGAGCACCGAGCCGTCGCCATGCGGCGCGATCTCGGAACTCTTCCACGTGCCGCGCGGCCGCAGGTACAGGTCTTCGTACGGGAAGGCCAGCGCATTGAACGCGCCCGGCGCATCGAAGTCCACGCGGATGCCGGTGCCGGCGCCGTCCTGCAGCTGGAACCAGCGCGCGTCTGTCTTGTTGCCGCTTTCCTGCGGGCGGATATAACCGTGGTACTGGTCCGCCACCTTGCCCGCGTACTGGCCCAGTGCGGATCCCGTCTTGCGGTCCGCATACGATTCGTACGGACCACGGCCGTACCATGACAGCGCATCGAGCGCCGGGAGGCTGTCGAAGCGCAGGCCCAGGCGCAGTGGATCCGGCAGGTCGTCACGCAGCGGCGTGAAGCTGGCCTGCACGTCGACGCTGCCGTCGGCGCGCATCCGGTAGACGTTTTCCCAGTGCGCCGCGCCGGCGCCGAAGCTGAACAGCACGCGCACTCCGTCGCCCGTCACGGTCACGTCGCGCACCTTGCGCTGGTCGGTGAACGTCCGCCACACCCAGTGGCTCTTGTCCACGCCGGAACCCTCGTCATTGTCCGTCAGGCCGCGCCAGAAATTCGGCGAACCGCCCTTCAGGACCGTGCGGCCGGCCACCGTGTAGGTCACGAGGCCGGTGTCCGGTGCGACGCGCAGTACGGCGTCGGCGGCGCGCAGCTCCACCGCGCCGTCCGTGCGGACAGGCGCCACGGCGGCCAGCTGTTTCTGCGCGGCGCGCGGCGACGCCAGCACGAACTGCGACCAGCCGACGACGGCGCCCTGCTCCACGCCCGGCAGCGCCGCACGGGTCTTCGCCCGCACGGTCAGTACACGCTCGCCTCCGGGTGCGACATCGGGCAATGCCAGCGCCAGTTTCTGGCGGGCGCCGGCCGGCGTGGCCGCATCGGCCAGCGTGCCGCGGGCGACGACGACGCCGTCGCGCGCCAGTTCCCAGTCGAACGCGAGATGCGACAGGTCGCGGAAATCGTAGCGGTTCACGACCTCGACGCTGCCTGCCGCCGGGTCGCCTTCGAAGACGACGGGCGAATAGACCTTCTGCAGTTCGTAGTATTCCGGATCCGGCGTGCGGTCCGAGCGCACGACGCCGTCGCCGACCACGCTGTTGTCGCCCCGCTCCGGGTTCAGGTCGAAGCCGGACGCCCAGTAGGTACGGCCCTTGTCGTCCTTCGCGATGACGCTCTGGTCGACCCAGTCCCACACGAAGCCGCCCTGCAGCTTGCGGTGCGCGCGGATGACCTGCCAGTAGTCCTCCAGGTTGCCCAGCGAATTGCCCATCGCGTGGGCGTACTCGCACTGGATCATCGGCTGGCGGAAGTTCGGGTCGAGCGCGTAGTCGGCCATCTTCTCGATGTCGTCATACATGGGCGCGTAGATGTCGACGTAGGCGTTCGGCAGATGTTCCTCGCCGATGGTGCCGTGGCCCAGGTAGCTGATCAGGCGCGTCGGATCGTTCTTGCGGATCCACGCGGCCGCGTTCTCGAAGTTCGGCCCCGTGCCGGCCTCGTTCCCCAGCGACCAGAAGATGACCGACGGCGAATTCTTGTCGCGTTCCACCATGCGCGAGATGCGGTCCAGGTGGGCGATACGCCAGTGCGGCTTGTAACCCAGCTGGATCGCGGCGCGCTTCTGCGGGTCGCCCGCCTGGTCGCCCTTCTCCATGTAGCCGTGCGACTCGAGGTCCGCCTCGTCCATGATGTACAGGCCGTATTCGTCGGCCAGGTCGTACCAGCGCGGATCGTTCGGATAATGCGACGCGCGCACGGCGTTCACATTGGCCCGCTTCATCAGCTCGATGTCCTTGCGCATCGACGCCATCGACATCACGCGGTAGGTATGGGGGTCGTGCTCGTGCCGGTTGACGCCCTTGATCATCACCCGCTTGCCGTTCACGCGCACTTCGCCGTCGGCGATCTCCACCGTGCGGAAGCCGATGCGGCGCGACGTCGCCGAGACCAGCCGGCCCTGCGCATCCGTCACCTCCACGAGCAGCGTGTACAGGTTCGGCGTCTCGGCCGACCAGGGTTTCACGGCGGGGATCGCTCCGGCCAGCACCGCCTTGCGGTCCGCACCCGGCGTGCCTTTCACGCGCAGCACTTCGCGCGTGCCGTCCAGCACCCGCGCCTCCACGTCCACCGTGGCCGGCGCGCCCGCCATCTCGGCGACGAGTTCGAAGCGGCCGTCGCGATAATTCGACTTGTCCAGCCCCGCGGTCACGCGGTAGTCGCGCAGCCGCGTCTTCGGTTCGGCATACACGTACACGCTGCGTTCGATGCCGTTGACGCGCCAGAAGTCCTGGTCTTCCAGGTACGAGCCGTCCGCCCAGCGATACAGCTCGATGGCGATCGTGTTGCGGCCCGGGTGCACGTAGCGGGTCAGGTCGAATTCGGAAGGCAGCTTGGAATCCTCGGAATAGCCGACCTTCTGGCCGTTCACCCACACATAATAGGCGGCGCCCGCGGCGCCGATCTGCAGGAACACGTCGCGGCCGTTCCACGCGGCCGGCACGTCGAACTCGCGGCGGTACGAGCCGACTTCGTTCAGGTCATGCGGAATGAACGGCTCGTTGGCGGGGAACGGATAGCGAATGTTCGTGAAGATCGGCTTGCCGTAGCCTTGCGTCTGCAGCATGCCGGGAACCTGGATCCGCCCCCACTTGCTGACGTCGTACGACAGCTTGTAGAAATCCTTCGGGCGGGTTTCCGGGGTCGTCGAGTACGCGAAGGACCACGTGCCGTCGAGCGAGACGTAGTACTGCGACGCGGCCTTGTCGCCGGCCAGCGCTTTCTCGCGCGATTCGAAATTGAAGAACGTCGCCTTCATCGGCTCGCGGTTGACCGCGACCACTTCCGGCTGCTCCCACTCGGCCGGTTTCGGCTGCGCGGCCAGCGCCGGCAAGGCCGCCGTCGCCAGCAGCACGGCCGCGATGATGTTCGTGGATTCCATGTCTCTCCTCTGTCGTTATCGTTATCGTTATCGTTATCGTTATGGTTGCTGTGTCAGCGGAAGCGCAGGCCGTCGACGAAGCCGTTCACTTCCAGCAGTCCTGCCTCGGGCGCCGTGAGCCGCTTGCCGCCCACGGTCACGTTCTCGATCGTCACATTCTTCACCGTGCGCGTGGCGTCGCGACCCGTGATGGCGGACGCGCTCGGCGCGCCCTTGCCCGTGTAGTGGATGTTGCGCAAGGTGACATTCTCGATGCCCAGTCCGGGGCTCGTGTTGTACTTGGCCGTGTACGCGATCTTCAGGTTGAAGAGCTTCCCTTCCTCGATGCGGTCGACGCGGATGTCCTCGAACACGACGTCGCGCACCAGGTTGTCATCGCCCGCCATGATCCCCAGCGCGCCCTCGTATTCCGGGTCGTCCTCGTCGTGATCGAGGATGTCGATGTTCGAGAAGCGCAGGCGCTCCAGCACCTCGCTCTGCGGATGCGCCGGGGTCGGCGTATTGCCGTGGATGCCGATCATGATCGCGTGGGCGATGTCGGCCCACAGGGTCGTGTCCCGGACCTGCACGTCGCGCGTATTGCCCCAGATGTCCCAGCGGTGGTTGTAGAACGTCAGGCAGTCGTCCGACGTGCGCACGAAGCTGTCCGCGATCGTCACGCGCTCGCACGCGAAGTGGCCGATGCCGTCCGACCACTGGCCGGCGCCGATGGTGCGGATGCTCGTCTCGACGAGGTCCTGCGACATGATGCAGCGCATCGTGCCGTGCGGCTGATTGATGGCGATCGGGCCGTCGATCCCGATGTTGCGCGAATTCCGGATGGTCGTCACGTCGGTGCCGTCGAACAGGCCGTCGCTGAACACTTGCACGTCCTCGACGCCGTCGATCACGAGCGGGCTTTTCAGGACCGCGGCGCCGTGGATGTACACCTTCGTGTGCGAGCGCAGCCGGAAGTCGCCCTTGTGGATGCCCGGTCCGAAGAACACGACGGGCTGCGTGAAATCGGGCGCGGTGCCCGTGCCGATGTCGTTCGAGGCCAGGTTCGCCGGCACGGCCGGCATGTCGGCGCGGATCGCGTGCGTGAACACGTGCAGGTTGTGCAGGCGATCGTCGTCGAACTCCACGCTCAGGTTCTCAGGCCGACGCAGCGTGAAATACACGACGCCGTCGCGCACGAGCGGCTTGACGCCCTTCGCGTCCGGCCGCACCGCCACTTTCGAAAACGCGCCGTTGTTCTTCTGGACCGCCACTTCCACCGCGCCGTCGAAGTTGAAGTAGACCATCGAGGCGTCCTGCGGCTTGTCCAGGTCGACCTTCACGTTGTACTCGTACAGGTCCTGCCACTGCCCGCCGGGCGCGCGCACGCGCACCGTGTAGTCGTCGTTGTGGTGGGTGTAGCGGATGGGATTCGGGAACGGGTGCACCTGCAGCCGGTTCTCGATGGCCTGGGCGGCATCGGCCGCGAGGCATCCCAGCAGGACGGCAAGCGGCGCGGCGCAGCGGCGCGCGAACGCACGTAACGTGAACAACGGATCGTCTCCTTTGCCCGTGGTGCGGTTCACGCCGCCGGGCTTGTCGTTTGATTTTGGTATCGATAACTCGGCCAGTTATAACACATCTGGAAACGATGTCAAGAACTCTCCGGATTCCCGGATCCCGGCCTACGCTGCCGCACATCTTAACGGTGGCGGTGGCGCCGCAGGCATGCCTTTTTTATCGAAATCGATATGTTTTGGACATGGCAGCGCGGTTGATCAAGATCGCGGTTAACGATAACAAAATAGATGCATACGTGCTAGCATCGGCGCGGCAGTACGGCAGCACCTTCGATCGCAGTTCAACATTCGCCTGCATGGCATGGAGACTACCAATGAAAAAAATGGAACCGAACGACTGCAAAGCCCCCGCCCTGACATCCGCACTGACCCCGGCCGAAGCCCCCGACGCGGTCTCGCGCACCCTGTTGGGACGCCGCGACTTCCTGATGGGCCTCGGCGCCCTCGCGCTCGCCGGCTGCGGCGCGGGCGGCGGCGCCGACGCACCGGCCACGCGCACGCTCGCCACCGGCACGATGAGCGGCACGGGTGCCGCCACCGCCTTCGTCCATCCGGGCCTGCTGCACACGCAGGCCGACTTCGACCGCATGAAGGCGAAGTACACGACGTCGCCGTGGTCGGGCAGCTGGAACCTGCTGGTCAATAATTCGCACGCCAGCCTGTCCTACACGCCGCACCCGCAGACCATCGTGTACCGCGGCTACGACGGCGTCCATCCTGAAAACTATTCGACGCTGTTCAACGACGTGGCCGCCGCCTATGCGTGCGCCGTGCGCTGGAAGATCTCGGGCGACACCGCCTATGCTGACAAGGCCGTGCAGATCATGAATGCTTGGTCGTCCGTCCTCACCTCGATCCAGGGCACGACGGACGCCGCCCTCGCCGCCGGCATCTACGGCTACGAATTCGCCAACGCAGGCGAGATCGTGCGCACCTACACCGGCTGGGCCGCGGCGGATTTCGCCGCGTTCCAGGACATGATGAAGACCGTGTTCTATCCGGTCAACCACGACTTCCTCATCCGCCACAACAACACCGACGTCACGCATTACTGGGCCAACTGGGACCTGTGCCAGATGGCGGCTATCCTCGCCATCGGCGTGCTGTGCGACGACCAGGGCCTGTTCGACGAAGCCGTCACCTACTTCAAGTCGGGCGCGGGCAACGGCGCCGTCGCGCAGGCCGTGTACTACGTCCACCCGGGCTTCCTCGGCCAATGGCAGGAATCGGGACGCGACCAGGGCCACAACACGCTCGGCATCGCGCTGATGGGCGCGATGTGCGAGATGGCCTGGAACCAGGGCGTGGACTTGTACGGCTACGACAACAACCGCTTCCTGATGGGCGCGGAATACGTGGCCAAGGCGAACCTGATCCAGTCCGGCACGACGTATTACACGGTGCCGTACGTCCCCTACAACAACGCCGACAACGTCAACCAGGCCGTCTTCTCGACGAACAGCCGGGGCAATGTACGGCCCTGCTGGGCGCTGGTCTACAACCATTACGTGAACCGCAAGGGTCTCGCGGCGCCATATTCGAAGATGTTCGCCCTGCAGATCCAGCCGGAAGGCGGCGGCGGCAACTACGGCTCGACGAGCGGCGGCTACGACCAGCTGGGCTACGGCACCCTCACCTGCACGCGCGACCCCGTCGTCGCCGGCGTGCCGCCCGGCGGCCTGAAAGCGCGCACCCCGGCGGGCGGCGTAGAATTGTCGTGGTGGGGCAGCGCCTACGCGACGAGCTACAAGGTCAAGCGCGCCACGTCGACGAGCGGCCCCTGGAGCACCATCGCGAGCGGCATCACGGACCTGCTGACATACACCGACAATCCGGGCGCGGGCACCTGGTACTACGTCGTTTCCGCCATCACGCCGGCGGGCGAGACGGCTGATTCGAACCGCGCCACCGCCAAGGTCGGCAAGACGCTGCACACCTACCTGGCGTGTAACGACGGCACCGGGACGACCGTGTCCGACGCCAGCGGCCAGGGCCACGCGGGCACGCTGACGGGCAGCGGCACGTGGGGAGCCGGCAAATCGGGCAGCGCGCTGGCGCTGAACGGCAGCACGGATTACGTGAGCCTGCCCGCGAACCTCGTCACGGATCTCACCGATTTCACGGTGGCCTGCTGGGTATATTGGAACGCATCACGGAATTGGGAACGCATCTTCGACTTCGGGTCGGGCACCGGCCGCTACATGTTCCTGACGCCGCGTTCGGGCAGCGGCGTCGTGCGCTTCGCCATCACCGTCGACGGCGGCAAGGGCGAGCAGGCCGTGACGGGGACGGCCGCGCTGCCGACCGCGCAGTGGGTGCACGTGGCCGTCACGCTGTCGGGACAGCTGGCCACCCTGTACGTGAACGGCACCGCGGTCGGCAGCAACGGCGCGCAATTCCTGCCGCCGTGGCAGCTGGGCGGCACGAGCCGGAACTGGATCGGCCGCTCGCAGTATGCGGGCGACCCATATTTCAATGGCCGCATCGACGAGTTCCGCATCTACCGCGGCGCGCTGGCGGCGGCGGACATCGCCGCGCTGATCTCCGCCAGCTGACCTGCCGGTCCGTCACACCCGGCGCCGGCGCGCGAGCGCCAGCGCCGACAACCCGATCGCCGCCAGCAGATACCCCGCCGGTTCCGGCACCGCCGTCACGGCGGGATCCGTCAGCGTGCCGGCGATCGTCCCCCGCCCTTGCGCGTCCAGCGCCGGCGTCCACGTGAAATCGGCCAGCGCGCCCGTGAACGGATCATAGTGGCCGAGTGGCGCGAACGCGTCGTCGAACGCCGCCACGACGAAATGCGACACATAGCTCGTCACCGGATCGGGCGCGCCCGCGAAGGTCAGGTCGAACGACAGGGTGCCGCCGAAGTCCACGGCGTGAAACAGGTCATTCGACGTATCGTTGCGGAACAGGTAGCCGCCCGCGACGGGCGTCACGCCCCACGAATCGATGAACGCCGTGCTGTCGAAGCCCACCATGTTGCTGACCAGCGCGGTGGCCAGCGGCACGCCGCTGCTGGCGGACAGCTGCATGTCGACGTAGCCCGTGGCGGCGCCGAAGGTCGACGTGTCGATCGCGACGTGGATGGTCTCGGCCGACGCAGCGCCGGCGCCCGCCGCCAGCATCAGCGCGAGGGCGGAAACAAGGGATTTGAATCGGATGGTCATGGCTGTCCTCAGAAGTGGGGTTGGTACAGCGCCGGCACGTAGCCGATCGCGACACGGTTCGGATTGGTGAACGTCAGCGGCACGGTGAGCGTCGCGCCCGGATTCAGCGGCCCCGCGACGGCGACGTACGGCACACCGCCCGTCGTGCCGCCCGCGTTGTCGAGCGTGACGCCGCTCGTCAGGCCATTCAGCGCGAGCCACAACGGCCCCGCCAGCGCGGTCGTGCCGGTGTTCGTGACGGTCACGCCGCCCACGTACTTGCCGGTCATGCGGTTCAGGGTCGCGCCCTGCTGGGTCATCCTGACGTTCGCGCCGACGTCCACCGGCGCGACGTTCACGGCCAGCGTGTGCTGCGCCTCGGTATTGCCGGCCGCGTCGACGCTCCAGTAGGCCACCGTGTGGCTGCCGGTCGAGTTCAATGCCACCGTCGTTCCGGTCTGCTGCGCGCCGCCGTCCACCGTGTAGTACGTCGCCTTCACGCTGCCGCCCGTATCCGTGGCGGACAGCGTGACCGTCACGTTCGCCGCAGGTGTCGCGCTCGTGCTCGCGGTCGTCACGGGCGGTGTCGTGTCGGCGCCATGCAGCGAACCATGCAGGCGCACTTCGGACAGGTTGCCGTACCACGTGCCGCCGTTATAGATGCGGAGGTAGCGGTACGGCGTCGGGTCGGCGACGGGGAACGATTGCCACTCGAGCGTCGAGGCGGCCGGCGTGGTCAGCGTCGTCCACGTCGTGTTGTCGTTCGAGCCCTGGATCACGGTGCCCTTGATGCGCCCGTAATTGCTATCCTGGCGCGGCGCCAGCTCCACGCCCGTCAGGTTGACCTGGTTGCCGGCCTTGAAGTCGAAGGTCACGTACGCGCCCACGCCCGAGTTGTTGCTGCCGGTGCGGAAGTCCGAGATCGAACCGAGGTTGGCGTCGAACAGGCTCGTGACGACGGCCTGGGTGGTGGCCGCGGGCCGGTTCACCGTCGAATCGATCAGGGTGGCGACGGTCGGCACGTTGCGGATCGTGTCCGCCTCGTCCACCAGCGTCAGTGCGGTATTGTCGGTGGTCGCCGTGCTCGTGAAGCCGGGCTGACCGTTGGCCTGCGTGTAGCCGATGGCGAATTTGACCGCACCCGCCGCCACGCCCTGGGGCAGGGTCGCCGTGGCCGTGAAGTTGATGTTGTCGGTCGTCGTCACGGTGGCCGGTACGCCCTGGATCGCGACACCCACGCCGCTGATCGCCTCTTTCGCCGTGAACGTCAGCTTGACGGCATTCCCGGGCACGATGCGCGTGCGCAGCGCCTGCGCGGAACTCATCGACACGGTCGCGATCTTGTTCGACGATTCGGCGACGCCGTACAGGCGCAGTTCTTCCATGTTCCCGTACCAGCTATTGCCGTTGATGACGCGGATGTAGCGGTAAGGCTGCGGGTTCGCCACGGTCAGGGTCTGCCAGTCGGCCGTGTTCCCGGCCGCGTTGGAGAGGGTCGTCCACGCCGCGTTGTCGTTCGAGCCCTGCACGACGGTGCCGTTGATACGCGACGCGTACTGGTCCTGGCGGCCGATCACTTCCGCGCGCTGGATCGTGGCCTTGCCGCCTTCCTTGAAGTCGAACATCACCCAGCCGCCGTAGCCGCTGCCGTTGACGCGGAAGTCCGTCCCGGTGCCGAGATTGCCGTCGAACAGGGTGTTCACCGTCGCCAGCAGGTCGGTCGCGTTGCGGCCGCTGGAATCCTGCAGGCTCGTGATCGCCAGCAGGTTGCCCAGGTAGTTCGTCTGGTCCGCGATGAACAGCGACGAGCTGTCGGTCGTGAACAGCACGGGTTCCGCATCGGCGCCGGCCCCGGTCTTGTAATTCAGGGTGAACTTGACGGTGCCCGGCTGCGCGTCGCCCGGCATGACGGCGGTGGCCGTGTAGTTCACGTTGTCGGCCGTCGTCACCTGGGCCGGGACGCCCTGGATCGTCGCGGCCACGGCGTTGATCGGGGCCGTCGCCTGGAAGTTCAGCTTGACCGTATTGCCCGGCACGATGCGCTTCCTGAGCGCCTGGTCGGACCCGATCGACACGGACGACAGCAGGTTGACCGTCTCGTGGCGCGTGCCGAAGATCCGGAATTCGCCCATCTCGAACATGGAGCTCGACGGCTGGATCATCTGCACCTTGAAGAAGCGGTACTGCTGGTCCTTGAGGTCATCGCCGACGGCCAGGGTCTGCATGTCCTCCGTCACGACGGTCATGCCCGGCGTCAGGCGGACCCAGTTCTCGTTGTCGTTCGAACCGAAGGCGACGACGCCGCCGCCCCGCTCGGGGAAGGACGTACGCGCCTGGATGCCGAAGGCGGTGGCATTGACCTTGTAGCCCGGGCCGAAGTCGAAGTAATAGGTGAGGTTCTGGGCCAGGTAATAGCCGACGAACGAATCTGGCGTGCCGTCCACGGCATTCGGCACCTGCGTGCCGAACGTGGACGAGACGAACATGTTCGCGTAGTTCATGCTGCCGTCGGCGAGCAGCGGCGTCAGCTCGGAGAGTCCCTTCAACGCCGCCTGCAGCGCGCCCAGCTTCTGATAGAACTGGTCGTCGGTGGCCGTCGTCACCGCGCTGGTGGCGTCGGCGTACGCCGCGTTGTAGGCGGCGAGGCTCGGGGTCGTGTACAGCGTGTCGGGCTTGTACCCGGCCGTCACCGCGGCGACGGCGGACTGGCGGTCCGCGCCGACGACGACCTGCACGGCCTTCGACGTGACGACCGTGCCGTCGGTCGTCGTGACGATGAAGCTGTAGGTGCCGGCCTGCGTCGGCACCCACGCGAAGGCGCCCGTCTTCGTGTCGAACTGGGCGCCGGGCGGCAGGTGGTCGATCGTGTACGTCAGGACGTCGGTGGCCGTGGCGTCCGTCGCCGCGAAGCTGTACGACACGGTCGCCGTGGAGCCGGCGTTCGTGTACAGGCTCAGGTCCGCGTCGCCGCTCGTGAACACGGGCGGCGTGATCGAGGCGCCCGGGTTGACGTTGATGTGGTCGATGTCGACCGTCGTGCCGGCGCCCTTGACGGTGAGCGGCAGGTAGTCGCCCAGGCCCTGGTACTGGCCGAATGCATAGCTCAGGTAGCGCCACTGGCCCTGCGTGTCCGGCAGCAGGATGGTGTCGCCGAAAGCGTCCATCGATGCTTCGCCGTTGGTGCGCACGCGGAATGCCACGCTGCGCGTCCCGTTGCCGTAGCCGACGACGGCCAGCCGGCTGCCCGCTCCTGTGGCCGCGACGCGGATGAACGACGCGGTGTCGTCCTGCATCGCGGTCCCGAAGCCGTCGAGCGACGTGAAACGGTCTTCGACTTCGCGCACCGGATCGACGATGGGCTTGACCAGGAATTGCGTGCCCTCGCTTTCCGCCGCGGGCGGCATGAAGAGCCAGAAGTCGCCGCCGCCGTCCACGCCGTCCCAGTTGTAGACCGTGCGGTCGGCGAACATGCGGGTGTAGTTGGGCGCGCGCTGGTTCATGTCCAGTCCGCGCGTGTACTTGTAATAGTAGTACGGCTCCCACGTATTCTGCGTGAGGCGGCCCCGGTAGCCGCCCTGCAGCGTCTTGTAGACGACGGTCGGCACGCCGTTGGCGTCCGTGTGGGCTGCGGTCGGTACCCAGGGCGTGTCGTAGCCCAGCATGAAGCCGGCGAAATACTCCGTGGCGTCGAGGATGCGGTCATTCAGGAATTCGTACGGTCCCACGGCGTCCGGCGCCGCCGACGGCGTGCCGTTGACGGGGTCGATCTTCTGGTTCTGCGACATCAGCAGGCGCGCGAGGATGCTCATGTTGGTGACGTCGCCGGCGCCGTGCGCCTGGTCGCGTCCCATTTCCACGTGCTCCACCATCGGCGTCACGGCTTCGCCGGTCAGGTCGTTCTTCGTCACGAGACGGAACAGCTGCTTGATGGCCCCGTTCTGGCCCTGGTCGACGGCCGTCCGGTTGACCGTGAACCACTCGACGCCCTCGTTCCAGCGGGCCCGGTTGCCCGTGAAGATATAGCCGGACATGGACCCCAGCAGCGCGTACAGGTGCTGGTTCATGAAGTGGTCGGGGCTGTGGTTGAACGTTTCCGTGACGGGCACGATCAGGTTGTTCGTCAGGTTCACCGTGTCCTGGTCGGTCCAGGCCAGCGCCGCCGTCTGGCAAGTCGTGGTGCGCATGATGTCGGCCGCGGCCATCATCCGGCTCATGGGAATGCCCGTGTGGATGTGCGCGTCCGTGTAATACGCGTACTGGGCGGGATCCATCTGCGCCCAGATGCGGATCAGGCGCATCGCGTTGGCGCGGTAGGTCTCGTCGCCCGTCACGTAGTACAGGATGGACTGGGTGTAGGCCGACAGCGCGTCCGCGATGAATTTCGATTCCACGCCCTGGCTGTTGAACGCCACCACCGCCGGCTTCGTCGGATCGGCGCCGCTCTGGTTTTTCGATGCCACCGTCTTCGACGCCGCGCCGGACAACAGCATCATGTTGAAATAGGTGTTCCACGGCTCCTTCTGCGCCTGCACTTCCGCGCGCATGTTCTCCAGCACCTCCTTCGTGAGGCCGACGCCGGGATGCCTGAAGCCGTTCGCGTCGGTGAACTCGTCGATGGCGGGCTGGTAGCTCGTGAGGATGGTCTGGATCGTGTCGGCCGCGACGGCGTCGTGCGCGGCAGGAAGCAGGCTCGCGACGGCGAGCGACACCGCCAGCGCCGCTGCCCGCAACATGGGCGTGCGGGTACGGGATTTACGCATTGTAGTCTCCTGTTCGGTATTGTTTTCGCGGGATCCCCGACAACGTCTATGTTATCGATACCCCACGAGGAGTCTAGCATGCATAAACCGGTGTAAAACCTGCCATTCCGAAATAATTGTGATCGATACCAAAATCGGTATCAGTCCGGCACGACCGCCGTCGCCTCGATTTCCACGCGGGCGCGGTCCTCGACCAGCGCGCGCACTTCGACGGCCGTCATGGCCGGATAATGGGCGCCGATGATGTCGCGATAGACGGCGCCCAGGGCGCTGCCGGCGGCCAGGTATTCGCGACGGTCGACCACGTACCACGTCATGCGCACGATGTGTTCCGGCCGCGCGCCCGCCGCGCGCAACACCTCGACGATGTTGCGCAGCGCCTGTCCGGCCTGCGCGCTGAAATCGTCGCTGGCGAACTGGCCGTCCGCGTTCCAGCCGATCATCCCGCTCACGAACACAAGGCGGCCGCGCGCCGCGATGCCGTTCGCGTACCCGCGCGGGCGCGGCCAGCCGGGTGGTTGCAGTATCTCCATCATCGTTCTTCCTTTGCCGCGCGCAGCAGTTCGCGCGCGATGATCAGTTGCTGGACTTCGGTGGCGCCCTCGTAGATGCGCAGCGCGCGGATCTCGCGATACAGCCGCTCGGCCGGATGGCCGCTCGTGACGCCAAGGCCGCCGAACATCTGCACCGCCGCGTCGATGACCTGCTGCGCCGACTCGGTCGCCGTCATCTTCGCCATCGCCGCTTCCTTCGTCACCTTGCCGCCGCGGTCGCGCTGCCACGCCGCCCGGTACGTCAGCAGCGCGCTCGCGTCGATGTGCGTCGCCATCTGCGCGAGCTTCGCCTGCGTCAGCTGGAAATCCGCGAGCGTCTGGCCGAACATCCGCCGCTGCGTCGCATGGGCCAGCGCGTCGTCGAACGCGCGGCGCGCGAACCCGAGGGCGGCCGCCGCGACGGACGTGCGGAACACGTCCAACGTCGCCATCGCCACCTTGAAGCCCTGCCCGGCCGCGCCGATGCGCTGCGCCGCGGGCACCCGGCAACCCTCGAACCGCAGCCGGGCCAGCGGGTGCGGCGCGATGACGGCCAGCCGTTCCGCGATCGTGAAGCCCGGCGTGCCCGCATCGACGACGAACGCGCCGATGCCGCGCGCGCCCGGCGCTTCACCCGTGCGCGCGAACACGACGTAGAAGTCCGCGATGCCGCCATTGGAAATCCACGTCTTGTCGCCGTCGAGGACGTACGCATCGCCCTCAAGCCGCGCCGTGCAGCGCAGCGCGGCCACGTCGGAACCGGCGTCCGGCTCGGACAGCGCGAACGCCGCGATGGCCTCCCCGCGGGCCACGCGCGGCAGGTAGCGTTCGCGCTGGGCCTCCGTCCCGAACAGGCTGAGCGCGCCCGATCCCAGGCCCTGCATGGCGAATGCGAAGTCGGCCAGGCCGTTGTGGCGCGCCAGCGTCTCGCGGATCAGGCAGAGCGCGCGCGTGTCGATGGGAGCACCGGCGCCGCCGATCGCGTGGCGCAGCCAGCCGCCTTCGCCCAGCATCCGCACGAGGCGGCGGCAATCGGCATCGACGTCCGTGCCGTGCAGGTCGCGCACGTACGCGGCGGCCCATACGTCCAGCGCCTCTTCCAGGTCGACGTGCCGCCCGTCGAAGAACGGCCAGTCGAGATAGGACTTGTCCGCCATGTCAGTCTCCTTCGAAGCGGGGCGTGGTCTTCGCGACGAACGCGTCGTAGGCGCGCCTGAAGTCGCCGGTGGCCATGCAGATCGCCTGCGCCTGCGCCTCGGCCTCGAGGGCTTCCGCGAGCCCCATCGTCCATTCCTGCTGCAGCATCTTCTTCGTCATCCCGTGCGCGAACGTCGGCCCCTCGGCGAGGCCGCGCGCGAGCCCCTGCGCCTCGCCCCTCACCTCGTCCGGCGCGCACAGGCGGTTATAAAAGCCCCAGCGCTCGCCCTCCTCGGCCGACATCGCCCGGCCCGTGTACAGCAGTTCCGCCGCGCGTCCCTGGCCGATGAGGCGCGGCAGGATGGCGCACGCGCCCATGTCGCAGCCGGCCAGGCCGACCTTGGTGAACAGGAACGCGGTGCGCGCGCGGGTGCTGGCGAGCCGCACGTCGGATGCCATCGCGAGGATCGCGCCAGCCCCCGCGCACACGCCGTCGACGGCCGCCACGATGGGCTGCGGGCAGCCGAGCATCGCCTTCACGAGGTCGCCCGTCATGCGCGTGAACGCGAGCAGGCCCGGCATGTCCAGTTGCGTGAGCGGCCCGATGATCTCGTGGACGTCGCCGCCCGAGCAGAAATTGCCGCCCGCGCCCGTCAGCACGACGGCCTTCACGTCGTCAGCGTACGCCAGCGCGCGGAACAGGTCGCGCAGCTCCGCGTACGAGTCGAACGTCAGCGGGTTCTTGCGCTCCGGGCGGTTCAGCGTGATGGTGGCGACGCCGCCGTCGGCCTCGTAGAGGAAATGTTCGGCGCGGTAGCCGGCCAGCTGCGTGCGGTGCATCGTGGTCTCCTAGTCCTTGTCGCTCAATTGCACATTCAATTGCCGCTTCATCGTGTCCAGCAAGGCGATCATCCTGGCCTTGTCGTCCGGGGAGACGTCGCCGAACAGGTCGGCCACCCAGCCCTGGTGCACGGCCGCCATTTGCGCGAACGCGGTACGCCCGCGCGGCGTCAGCTTCAGCACGAACGCCCGCCCGTCCTGCGGGTCGGGCACGCGCAGGACGAGCTCTTCGCGTTCCAGCTGGTCGGCGATGCCCGTCACGTTGCCGCCCGTGACCATCATCAGCTTCGACAATTCTCCCATCCGCAAGCCGTCCGGATGGCGCTCCAGTTGCGCCATCAGGTCGAAGCGCGGCAAGGTGATGCCGAACGTGGTCCGCAGCCGGCTGCGGATCGTGTTCTCCACGCGCACCGTGCAAGACAACAACCGCAGCCACAGTTTCAGGTCGAGCGGGGCATCGTCGGCCGGCGTCACATCACCTCCCCGCCGGCCACCGCGATGGCCTGGCCGTTCAGCGCCGCCGCGCCGGGCATGCACAGCCACGCGACGGCGTGCGCCACTTCGTCCGGCCGCACGAGCCGTCCCTGCGGATTGCCGGCCGCCAGTTCCGCGCGCGCCTGGTCGGCGGTGCGCCCCGTCTTGCGGACGATATTGGCGACGGCATCCGCCACGATGTCCGTGTCCGTGAAGCCCGGGCACACGGCGTTGACGGTGACGCCGCGCGTCGCCACCTCCAGCGCGAGCGCGCGCGTGAGGCCGACGAGGCCGTGCTTCGCCGCGCAATACGCGGCCACGTACCGGTAGCCCGTGAGGCCGGCCGTCGACGCGACGTTGACGACTCTTCCCCAGCCCGCGTCCAGCATGCCGGGCAGCGCGGCCTGCATGCAGTGATAGGCCCCGGTCAGGTTCACGTCCAGCATGCGCTGCCACAGCGCGGCGTCCGTGCGCCCGAACGGCGCCGACGCGGCCTGGCCCGCATTGTTGACGAGGATGTCCACGGCGCCAGCGCGCGCGAACGCGGCCGCGACGCCTTCCGCATCCGTCACGTCCACCGTCTGCCAGGCGGTTTCTCCGCCCAGTTCCGCCGCCGCGGCCTCCAGCACACGGGCCTCGCGCGCCATCAGCGTGACGCGCGCGCCGTGCGCCCGCAGCGCGCGCGCGATGGCGAGGCCGATGCCGCGGCTGGCACCCGTCACGACCGCGTGTTTTCCATCCAGCGTCTCCATCAGCCCTCCCCCTGGCGTTCGCGTTTCATATTCCGTTCCAGCTGCGCCTTCCCGGCCAGATACTGCTTCGGCCACGCGACCGCCGTGACGCCGATCCGCGCCGCTTCCGCCAGCGTCCACGCGGGATTCGCCAGGTGCGGCCGGCCCACCGCGCACAAGTCCGCGCGCCCGGCCGCGATGATGCTGTTGGCGTGGTCCGCTTCGTAGATCGAGCCGACCGCGATGGTCGGGATCCCGGCCTCGTTGCGGATGCGGTCCGCGAACGGCGTCTGGTACATGCGGCCGAACACGGGCTGTTCTTCCTTGCTGACCTGGCCCGACGAGCAATCGATCATGTCCGCGCCCGCCGCCTTGAACAGGCGCGCGATGTGCACGGCGTCCGCGGGCGTGATGCCGCCGTCGACCCAGTCGTGCGCCGAGATGCGCACGCTCATCGGCTTCGCGGCCGGCCACACGGCGCGCATCGCGCGGAACACGCGCAGCGGATAGCGGCAGCGCTTGTCAAGACTGCCGCCGTACTCGTCCTCGCGCCGGTTCGTCAGCGGCGAAATGAACGACGACAGCAGGTAGCCGTGCGCGCAGTGCAGTTCGAGCCAGTCGAAGCCGGCCGCGTCGGCCGCGAGCGTCGCGCGCACGAAGTCCGCCTCGACGCGCGCGAGATCCGCTTGCGTCGCGGCGCGCGCGACCTGCGAGATGCCCGGCAGGTACTGCTGTTCCGATGCCGCGATCAGCGGCCAGTTGTGGTCCGGGAGCGGCTGGTCGATGCCGTCCCACATCGGGCGCGTCGATCCTTTCGGGCCGGCGTGGCCCAGCTGGATGCCGATGCGCGCATCGGTCCGGCCGTGCACGAAGTCCACGATGCGCCGCCACGCGGCCGTGTGTTCGGGCGCATACATGCCGGGGCAGGCCGGCGTGATGCGGGCGTCGGCCGACACGCACGTCATCTCGGCCATCACGAGCGCCGCCCCGCCCATTGCCCGCGCGCCCAGGTGCACGAGGTGGTAGTCGCCGGGCACGCCGTCGATGGCCGAATACTGCGCCATCGGCGAAACGACGATGCGGTTCTTCAGGAACACGTCGCGCACGCGCAGCGGCGTGAACATGGGCGGCATGTGGGTGTTCTCGGGCAGCGCCACGCCCGCCTGCGCGCACGCGCGGCGCGCGAACCAGTCCTCGAAATGCGCGACATAGCCGGGGTCGCGCAGGCGCAGGTTCTCGTGCGAGACGCGCTGGCTGCGCGTGAGCATCGCGTACGCAAACTGCTCCGCGTCCAGCGCGCCGTAGCGCTCCACGTTCTCGAACCACTCCATCGAATTGCGCGCGGCCGACTGGATCTTCAGCACCTCGACCGCGCGGCTCGCCTGGTACGCGGCCAGCGCCGCGCGCACGTCGCTGCCGTGTTCCCGCAGGCAGCACGCCAGTTCGATCGCGTCTTCCAGCGCCAGCTTGGTGCCGGAACCGATGGAGAAGTGCGCCGTGTGGGCCGCGTCGCCCATCAGCACGATGGGCACGTCGCCATTCCAGTGCACCCACCGCTCGCACACGATGCGGGGAAACGCGATCCAGGCCGCGGCGCCGCGCTGGTGGCCCGCGTTCGACAGCAGCGGATGCCCGTCCAGGTGCTCGGCGAACAGGCGCTCGCAAAAGGCAATGCCCTCTTCCTGCGCCATGTCCGCCAGGCCCGCGCGGCGCCACACGTCTTCCGGTGTCTCGACGATGAACGTGGACGTGTCGTCGTCGAACTGGTAGATGTGGGCCTGGAACCAGCCGAACGCCGTCTCCTTGAACACGAACGTGAACGCATCGAACTTCTTTTTCGTGCCGAGCCACACGAAGCGGCAGCGGCGCGTCTCGACGGACGGCTGGAAGGTGGCCGCATGGCGGGCCCGCGTGCGGCTGTGGATGCCGTCGGCCGCGACGACGAGGTCGGCCCGGTAGCGCGCGGCGACGGCCTCGTCGTCCTGCACGTCGGTCTCGAACACGAGTTCCACGCCCAGTTCCTCGCAGCGCTGCTGCAGGATGTTCAGCAGCCGCTTGCGGCCGATGCCGCAGAAGCCATGGCCGCCGGAGGTGATGCGCTCGCCCTTGAAGAAGACGTCGATGTCGTCCCAGTGATTGAACGCCTGCAGGATGCTGCGCGCCGTCGGCTCGTCGGCCGCGACGAGGTTGGCGAGCGTCTGGTCGGAGAACACGACGCCCCATCCGAACGTGTCGTACGGGCGGTTGCGTTCCACGACGACGACGCGGTGCGCCGGGTCCTGCCGCTTCATCAGCAGGGCGACATACAGGCCGGCGGGCCCGCCGCCGATGCAGACGATGTTCATGACAGCCGCAGTTTGTAGCGCTGCAGCTTGCCCGTCTCCGTGCGCGGCAGCTTGTCGGTGAAGCGCACGGCGCGCGGATATTTGTACGGGGCGATCTGCGCCTTGACGAAGTCCTGCAATACGCATGCCGTTTCCGGGGTCGGTTCGAACCCGGGCTTGAGCACGACGTGGGCCTCCACGATCTGGCCGCGCTCCTCGTCGGCCCGGCCCACGACGCCGCACTCGGCCACGGCCGGATGGCGCAGCAGCACCTCTTCCACTTCGGCGCCGGCGATGTTGTAGCCGGCCGAGATGATCATGTCGTCCGTGCGCGAGCGATAGTAGAAATAACCGTCGGCGTCCGTCTCGTAGCTGTCGCCCGTCAGGTTCCAGCCATCCAGCACGTAGTCGCGCTGGCGCTCGTCGGCCAGGTAGCGGCAGCCCGTCGGGCCCTTGACGGCCAGCCGTCCGACCACGCCGGGACCGACCGGCGCGCCGTCGTCGTCGAGGATGCACGCGCGGTAGCCGGGGACGGGCTTGCCGGTCGCGCCGGGCCGGATGTCCGCGCCGCTGGCCGAGATGAAGATGTGCAGCAGCTCGGTCGCGCCGATGCCGTCGATCATGGCGATGCCGGTCGCCGTCTTCCAGGCGTCCCGCGTCGCCAGCGGCAGCGCCTCGCCGGCCGACACGCATTTCTGCAGGGAGCGCAGGTCGTAGCGCGGGACGAGGGGCGTCATCTGGCGGTAGAACGTGGGCGCCGTGAAGCAGACGGTGGCCTTGTACCGCTCGATCGCGGCGAGCAGGCCTTCCGGCGCCGGCTTTTCGAGCAGCACGCCGGCCGCGCCCACGCGCAGGGGAAACAGCAACAGCCCGCCCAGGCCGAACGTGAAGGCCAGCGGCGGCGTGCCGATGAACACGTCGTCCGCCTGCGCGCCCAGCGTGTGCCGCGGGAAGCAGTCGCAGATCGCCAGGATGTCGCGGTGGAAGTGCATCGTGCCTTTCGGGATGCCGGTCGTGCCGGACGTAAAGGCGATCAGGCACACGTCGTCGCCGGCCGTGTCCAACGGTGCGAACGGCGCATCGTGGTAGGCCATGCGTGCTTCCAGTCCTTCCGGATCCTGGAAATACACGACGGGCGGGTGCCCCGCCACCTGTTCGAGTTCGTCCGCGAGCGGCCGCGCGCACAGCACGGCGTTCACCCGCGCCTTGTCGACGATGATGCCCAGCTCGCGGGCCCGCAGCAGCGGCATCGTCGGCACGGCCACGAGGCCGGCCTTGAACACGGCGAGGATCGCGGCCGCCATCATCGGGCAGTTGGCGCCGCGCAGCAGCACGCGGTTGCCCGGCACGAGGTTCAAGTCCGTGCGCAGGACGTGGGCGATGCGGTCGACGCGCTGCATGAGATCGGCGTAGGTCCAGGTTACCGTATCGCCCACGATGGCGGTGCGGCCGCCCCGTCCGGCGGCGACATGGCGGTCCAGCAGTTCCGCCACGCAATTCAGCCGCGCGGGATACTGGAGCGCGGGCAGGTCGAACACGAGGTCCGGCCACAGGTCGACGGGCGGGAGATGATCCCGCGCGAACGTGTCGACATGGGCCGAAAGACTTGACTCTGCAGCGGACAAGCTCGTCATGAAGCGCCCCCGGAGAAAAGATCGGTCGGTACCGGGAGATACTTTAAGCCTAAAGTATTTCGGGACGCAAGCCGGGTTGCATGGCGCACGCCCTGACAGGTTCAGGAGCAGGGGCGGACAGGCGAAGGCGATGCCTTCCTGCGCGACCTTGCCGTAGGTGCTGCGGTCCAGACTCGCGACGCGGAGTTCAATATCCATGCTAGCCTTCCACGGAACCAGACCGCCCCCAAGCGGGCGCAGGATTGCGGTTTTCCAGCCGGAAGCCCGCTCATATCCCGAAGGAGCCGCGTCATGAACTCGACAACCCAAGCATCCCGATCCAGCATCACGTCGGCGATATTCGATGTGCTCGACCCGATACCATTTGGTTTCTTCGTGGCCGCGCTCGTCTTCGACATCCTGTATGTCGAGACCTTCACGATCCTTTGGGTGAAAGCGGCAGCGTGGCTGGTCAGCATCGGCCTCCTGTTCGCGATCGTCCCGCAACTTATCAATCTCGGCCGCACCTGGTTCACCAGGGGCCGGACCAAGGCTCTCGCGATCAATTTCTGGCTTCAGGTCGTCGCGATCGTGGCGGCCATCTTCAATGCCTTCGTGCACAGCCGGGATGCATACGGCAGCATGCCCGCCGGGCTCTGGCTCTCCGTCGTGACAGTGCTCGCACTCGTTATCGGCAGGATCGTCCTGGCCGGGGACAGAGTCGACTACCGGGGATACCGCCATGAACAAGCATGAGCGCACGCGCCGGCACGGCCTGGTCCTGGCCGCGGCCTTGTTGCTGGCCCTCGCCGGCTGCGGCGAGAAAGCCAACCTCGCCCCCTCCCAGCAGATGGGCGAGAATCCGCCCCTGCCGCGCCCGAAGGCTTACCTGCTCCCGCCGATGAAGGTGCCGGACTTCGCCGGCTGGCAGGGTGATGCCAGGCCCCAGGTGGCGACCGGCTTGCAGATCGAGAAGATCGCCTCGGGGCTCATGCACCCGCGCCAGGTGCTGGTACTGCCGAACCAGGACGTGCTGGTGGTGGAAGGCAACGGCCCGGGTGAGGAGGCGATCACGACGCCGAAACAGCTCATCGCCGGCAAGATCAAGAACCAGTCCGGCAAGGGCGGCAAGGGCGGCAACCGGGTCACCCTGCTGCGCCGCAAACCCGGCGGCGGCGGCGAGTGGGACAAGTTCGTGTATATCGAAAAGCTGCACTCCCCCTTTGGTATCGCGCTGGTGGGCGACGCCCTGTATGTGGCAAACACCGGCAACATCATGAAATACCGCTACACGCCGGGCGAGACGAAGATGTCCGATCCGGGAACCGAACTCGGCGACTTGCCCAGCACCGTCAACCACCACTGGACGAAAGCGATGGTGGCGAGCCCCGACGGCAAATACCTGTATGTTGGCAGCGGTTCGAACAGCAACGCAGGGGAAAACGGACTGGAGGTGGAATACCGGCGCGCCGCCGTGCTGGAAGTCGACGCCGCGACCGGCGCCAGCCGCGTGTTCGCCTCGGGCATCCGTAATCCGACCGGCCTGCAGTTCGAACCGCAGAGCGGAAAGCTATGGGCGATCGCCAACGAACGCGACGAGATCGGCGCGGACCTGGTGCCGGACTACCTCACCTCCGTGCGGGAGCATGGTTTTTACGGATGGCCCTACAGCTACTACGGCCAGCATGTGGACGACCGGGTCCGGCCCCAGCGCCCCGATCTCGTCAAGAAAGCCATCGTGCCGGATTACGCCCTCGGGTCGCACGTGGCGGCGCTGGGCCTGCTGTTCTACACCGGAGACGCCCTGCCGCAGTTCAAGAGCGGCGCCTTCATCAGCGAGCACGGCAGCTGGGACCGCGCACCGCTGAGCGGATACAAGGTCGTCTGGGTGCCGTTCGCCAACGGCATGCCGAGCGGGAAGGCCCAGGATGTCGTGACCGGCTTCCATTCCGCCGACGAGAAACATCTGTTCGGCGCGCCGGTCGGCCTCGCCCAGGACGCGGACGGCGCCCTGCTGATCGCCGACGACGTCGGCGACGTGGTATGGCGCGTGACGGGCGCCAGGCGCTGAAGACTGTCGACCTGCCCTGCGCGAGTCTGCCGGAAGCGGAGAGGACGCCAGAAACGCAAAAGGCCAGCTTATCGCTGGCCTTCCTGTCGCTCCGACTTCCAGGTGGTTTTTCTCAACCCATCCCGTGCACCGGAGCTTGAATCCTGGTGGGCGGTGCAAGTTTCGAACTTGCGACCCCAGCAGTGTGAATGCTGTGCTCTACCCCTGAGCTAACCGCCCTACTTTTTACTGCTTTGCTGCGATTGCGTCGCTGCAATGACGAGCATTATAGGGGGACTTTTGCGTTTTGTCACCCCTGCGGAGAATATTTTCTCCAAACACATTCTCCCTTTACGCCTTTGTCGAGTGCGGCAAGGACGTTCTCGTGCTCGGCGAGCTCGTCGGCAGCAGCCGGCAGCACGAAGATCTCGCCCAGCGGACCGGCTTCCAGCACGATGCCCCCGCCGCTCGCCTCGACCTCGACGTCCATCGACAGCGTGTTCTGCCCCCGCGTCATCGCCAGGTAGACGTCGGCCAGCAGCTCCGAGTCCAGCAGTGCGCCGTGCAGCTTGCGGTGCGCGTTCGAGATGCCATAGCGGTCGCACAGCGCGTCCAGCGAGTTGCGCTTGCCGGGGTGCAGTTCCTTGGCATGGACGAGCGTGTCGATCACGTTCGCGCAGTGTTCGACGAACGGCGGCAGGCCCATGCGCTCGAACTCATGGTTCAGGAACGCAAGGTCGAACGGCGCGTTGTGGATGATGATCTCGGCGCCCTGCACGAATTCGCGCAGTTCGTGGGCGATCTCGTGGAACTTCGGCTTATCGCTGAGGAACTCGGTCGTCAGGCCGTGGACCGCCAGTGCCGCCTCGTCCGAGTCGCGCTCGGGATTGATGTAGCGGTGGAAGTTATTGCCAGTCAGCTTGCGGTTGAAGATCTCGACGCAGCCGACTTCGATGATGCGGTCGCCGGTGCGCGGATTCAGGCCTGTGGTTTCGGTATCGAGGACGATTTGGCGCATGCGCGTGCAAACTCAAGTAAGCGTGGAAAGAACCGGTAAGTATAACAAAATCAGCACAATATCAACGCTTTAGCGACGCGGCGCCCATGTTCGCGAGGGTGTCCGCACGCTCGTTGCCGGGGTGGCCGTTGTGGCCGCGCACCCAGCGCCATTCGACGGCGTGCTGCTGCTGGGCGGCGTCCAGCGCCTTCCACAGGTCGTCGTTCTTGACGGGCTCCTTCGCCGACGTCTTCCAGCCGCGCGCCTTCCAGCCGTGGATCCATTCCGAGATCCCTTTTTGCACGTACTGGCTGTCGGTGTGCAGGACAACCTCGCACGGGCGGTTGAGGACGGTGAGCGCCTCGATCACGGCGCGCAGTTCCATGCGGTTGTTCGTCGTATTCGGCTCGCCCCCGAAGATTTCCTTTTCGTGGCCGCCATCGGCCACGAGCAGCGCGCCCCAGCCGCCGGTGCCCGGATTTCCCTTGCAGGCGCCGTCGGTAAAAATCTCAACTTTGGTCATGCTGCGCTTTTTCCTTATGTCTTACTTGTAATGTTCGTTGCGGTTCGCTGCCGGCACCGCCTGCGGCGCCTTGCTCGTCTTTTTATTCCAGGCCGGACCGATGATGCGCATGCCCTTCACGCGCTTGATCGCGTGGACCATGTACACGGCCCCGAGATACGGCCACCAGCGCCGCCCCGCCCCTTCGACGAAGGCAAAGCGGTTGAGCCACTGCGCGGTCCGGAACGGCGGCGCGTAGCAGCCGAAATGGCTGCGCGTGACGCCGAGATTCAACAATTTTAACCAGTCTTTGAGACGGGGCATAGAGATGAACTCCCCCGCCGCCGGCAGGTAGTCGCTGCTCGTGATGCGCCCCATCCCCTGGCGCACGCCCCACAGGCTGGCCGGGTTGAAGCCGCAGATGATCACCTGCCCTTCCGGGATCAGCACGCGCTCGACTTCGCGCAGCACCTGGTGCGGCTCGGCCGCGAATTCCAGCACGTGCGGCAGCACGACGAGGTCCAGGCTTTGCGACGCGAACGGCAGGTCGGCGAAGTCGAGCGCGACGGCGATCTGCTTGCCGGTGGCGGCATAGACCAGTTCGTCGGCCGTCGACGTGCGCGTAGCCGCCTGCCATTTGTTGGGCATGCGGTTGGCGGCCAGTGCGTCGATCTGCGGCACGCCGATCTGGACCGCGTTGAAGCCGAAAATATCGACCGTCAACTCGTCCAGGCACGCCTGTTCCCAGGCGCGCACGTACGCGCCCGCCGGCGATTGCAGCCAGCGGTCGAGCGCTATAATGGATTTTTCGGATGCCGCGCTGTCCATGCCCAACCTTTATCGATACCCATATGATTCCTGTGCCCACTGAACTCGCAGTCCTGACCGTGCCGGCCTTCAAGGATAACTATCTCTGGATTATCCATGACGGCACACATGCGGCAGTGGTCGATCCGGGCGACGCGGAACCGATCCTCGCGTCCCTGCAGGCGAATGGCCTGACCCTGACCGCCATTCTACTCACCCATCACCATGCTGACCACATCGGCGGCGTGACGCGCTTGCTCGAACACAGCAACGTGCCCGTCTTCGGTCCGCGCAACGACGGCATCGCCGTCGTGAACCACCCGGTGGGCGAAGGCGACACGGTCGAGGTGCCGGGCCTCGCGCTCGAACTCGCCGTGCTCGACGTCCCCGGCCATACGAAGGGTCACATCGCGTACGTGCGCGAGGACGCGGGCGCGCGCTGGCTGTTCTGCGGCGACACGCTGTTCGGCGGCGGCTGCGGCCGCCTGTTCGAAGGCACGCCGGCGCAGATGATGGGCTCGCTCGCGAAGCTGGCCGCCCTCCCCGACGACACGCTGGTCTATTGCGCCCACGAATATACGCTGTCCAACCTGCGTTTCGCCGAAGCGCTGGAACCGGGCAACCGCGCGCTGCAGCTGCGCATCGCGCACGACAGCGAGCTGCGCGGCACGCATCTGCCCACGATCCCGTCGACAATCGCGATCGAAAAGGCGACGAACCCCTTCCTGCGCACGCGCGAGCCCGCCATCATCGGCAGCCTGACGGCGGCCGGACGCCTCGCGCCGGGTGCGGACCCGGTCACGGTATTCGCGGCGCTGCGGGAGTGGAAGAACGTGTTCTGAAACCGGGAGAGACCGGCTGGGGATGAGACGACGCGACCGCCGATCGCTGGCGGCCGCGTCATTCGGGGAGGATCAGATTTCTTCGTACAGCGGCAGGGTCAGGAACTCGGCGAAGTCTTCCGACGTCGACATCTGTTCGAAGATCTGCGCGGCGCGCTCATAGGTCGGGCTGTCGCCGTTCGGGGCGGCCGCCTTCGCGTTGGCCAGCTCCTCCGGGATCATGGCGCGGACCATCTCGGCCGTGACCTTGCGACCGTCTTCCAGCACGCCCTTCGGCGAGCGGATCCACTGCCACACCTGCGAACGGCTGATCTCGGCAGTGGCCGCGTCTTCCATCAGGTTGTGGATCGGCACGCAGCCGTTGCCGGCCAGCCAGGCGCCCAGGTAGTGGATGCCGACATTGATGTTGTAGCGCAGGCCCGCTTCCGTGATCGGGGCTTCCGGGCGGAAGTCCAGCAGGTCCTTCGCGGTCACTTCCACGTCCGGACGCTGCTTGTCGATCTGGTTCGGGCGGTCGCCCAGCACCTTCTTGAACTCGGTCATCGCCAGATCGACGAGACCCGGGTGCGCGACCCAGCCGCCGTCGTAGCCGTCGGTCGCGTCGCGCGCCTTGTCGTTGCGCACGCCGCCCATCGCGACTTCGTTCTTTTCCGGATCGTTCTTGATCGGGATCAGCGCCGCCATGCCGCCGATCGCCGGGGCGTTACGCTTGTGGCAGGTCTTCAGCAGCAGCAGCGCGTACGCGCGCATGAACGGCGCCGTCATCGTGACCTTCGGACGGTCGGCCAGGCAGAAGTCCTTGTCCAGCTTGAACTTCTTGATGCACGAGAAGATGTAGTCCCAGCGGCCCGCGTTCAGGCCGGCGCTGTGCTCGCGCAGTTCGTACAGGATCTCGTCCATCTCGAAGGCGGCGACGATCGTCTCGATCAGGACGGTCGCCTTGATGGTGCCCTGCGGCAGGCCCAGTTCGTTCTGGGTCATGACGAAGATGTCGTTCCACAGGCGCGCTTCCAGGTGCGATTCCATCTTCGGCAGATAGAAGTACGGACCGGCGCCGCGGGCCAGTTGTTCCTTGGCGTTGTGGACCATGAACAGGGCGAAGTCGAAAATGCCGCCGGAGATGCGCTTGCCGTCGACGAGGACGTGCTTTTCGTCCAGGTGCCAGCCGCGCGGACGGACCACCAGCGTCGCGACCTTGTCGTTCAGCTTGTATTGCTTGCCGTTCTGCTCCAGCGAGATCGTCTTGCGGACGGCGTCGCGCATATTGATCTGGCCAGTGAGCTGGTTGTCCCAGTTCGGGGTGTTGGAGTCCTCGAAGTCGGTCATATAGCTGTCCGCGCCCGAGTTCAGGGCGTTGATGACCATCTTGCGTTCGACCGGGCCCGTGATTTCCACGCGGCGGCATTCCAGCGCCTTCGGGATCGGCGCGATCTTCCAGTCGCCGTTGCGGATGTGCGCCGTCTCGGGCAGGAAGTCCGGACGCTCGCCGGCGTCCAGGCGTTTCGCGCGCTCGACGCGCGCGGCGAGCAGTTGCTGGCGGCGCGGTTCGAATTCGCGGCTCAGCTTCGCTACCAGCGCGAGCGCTTCCGGCGTCAGGATCTGTTCATAGCCGGGCTTGATCTCGGCCCGGATTTCCATTCCGGCTGGGGTGGCGATGGTCATTGCGTTCTCCTGTTCTAGTATGAAATGTGGACAGTGCCGCGGTTCCTGGCACAAGCCAGCTTGGCGTTTGATATTGCTTCCAGTATATTCACTATTAATCGCCTAAACGAGACAAAAAATATATTCATTTATGCTTTTTTGTCACAAGTGACGAACAGAATCGAGGCATTCCTTTGGACCATTTCCGTCAGATATCTACTTTTGTCGAAGTCATCGCCCGCGGCAGCCTGTCCGCGGCCGCGCGCGCGGAGGGCATCGCGCCGGCCATGATCGGACGGCGTCTGGACGCGCTCGAAGCGCGCCTGGGCGTGAAGCTCCTACAGCGTACCACGCGCAAGCTGGCGCTGACGGACGAAGGGGCGGTGTTCCTTGAGGATTGCCAGCGCATCCTTGCCGAGCTCGAAGAAGCGGAAGCGGCCGTGTCGGAACGGAGCGCGCGCGCCACGGGACACCTCGTCGTATCCGCGCCGGCCGGGTTCGGGCGCCAGCACGTGGCACCGCTCGTCCCCTCTTTCCTGGCCGAGCACCGCGAGGTGAGCATGAACCTGAACCTGTCCGACCGCGTCGTCGATGTCATCGGCGAAGGCGTCGACATCGCGATCCGCATCGCGAGCCTGACGGACTCGAATCTCGTCGGCGTGAAGCTCGCGGACAATCACCGCGTCGTCGTCGCGACGCCCGGCTATCTGAAACGCCATGGGACGCCGCAGACCCTGGGCGACCTATCGAAGCACAATTGCCTGGCGATAAGCAGCCAAGGCAGCCAGCGGGGCTGGACGTTCCGCGACCACGGCAAGATCGTCACGATGAAGGTGGGCGGCAATATGGTGTGCAACGACGGCGCCGTGCTGCACGACTGGGCGATGGCCGGGCGCGGACTGGCCTGGCGGTCGATGTGGGAGGTGAGTTCGGAAATCGAAGCGGGCCTGCTGGTACCCGTGCTGGAACAGTTCGCGGCGCCCGGCAACGATATCTATGCCGTGTTTGCGCAACGCCGTCACTTGCCGCTGCGCATCCGGGTATTCGTGGACTTTCTGCGCCATGCGTATTCTCAGCCGGATTACTGGCGCAAGCCTGGCTGACCGGCATGAAACGTTAGGGCAAAAAAAAATCCTCGGAAGCTCCGAGGATTTTTTGTCATCAATTCAGCAGATTACAGCGGCTGAATGTTCGATGCTTGTTTGCCTTTCGGACCGGAGGTCACGTCGAACGAGACGCGTTGGTTCTCCTGCAGGGACTTGAAGCCCTGGCTCTGAATCGCCGAGAAGTGCGCGAACAGATCTTCGCCGCCTTCGTCCGGGGTGATGAACCCGAAGCCTTTGGAGTCATTGAACCATTTAACGATGCCAGTTGCCATTACAATTTCCTATTTCAGTTGAAGTGGACCGAAGTCCGTTTACGATCGTTTGAAGAAGCAAGAAACAAATGACAGACTAACTGCACTGCTACCGCGAATCCAACGATCCCTAATTATACCGAATAAACCCACACGTACACGGTTTTCGCAAAATAAAACCGGGATCCGTGACAATTCCTGAAGCCAACCTTTTTACGGATCCCATTTGCGTCGGCAGTACGCAAAATATAGGGCATGGATGCGGATAAAGTTTGTCCTAAATCAAACGATTTCGGGACAGGTGCTTTGTTGTGGCGCTATACAGAAGACTCGTCGTTCGGGTACGCGGCCTTTGGATCGACGCCGCCCCAAGCGATGAACACATCCAGTTCGGACAGCCACGCTTCCCACTCTTCCGGGCCGACGGCGTCGAATGTCGTCAGCACGCGCAGGCGCTGTTCCAGCATGCGCGCCTGCTGACCGAGGATGCGGAAGCCGAATGTGGCGGACGAGCCGGCCAGCGTATGCAGCACCGCATGCATCTGCTCGATCAGCGCGGCCGGCGGCCGTTTCGGGTCGAAGGCGTTGCGCGCGGCCGACAGGCGGCCGAGCGTCTGCGGCAGGCTCGCCGCGAATTTATCGTTCAGCTCCGCGAGGCGCGCGAAGAATTCGGCATCCGCACTCGAACTCATTTCCTGCCGCTCATTTCGTACCAAATATACGATCGCCCGCGTCGCCGAGGCCCGGCACGATGTAGGCGTGGTCGTTCAGCTTGCTGTCGAGCGAAGCCACGTACAGCTTCACGTCCGGATGGGCCTTGTGGAACACTTCCACGCCTTCCGGCGCCGCGACGAGGGCCAGGAAGATGATCTGGTCGTCCGTCACGCCGCGCTTCTTGAGCACGTCGACGGCGTAGACGGCCGAGTTGCCCGTCGCGACCATCGGATCGCACAGGATGAACGTGCGCTCGGTCGTATCCGGCAGGCGCACGAGGTATTCGACGGGCAGGTGCGTGTCCGGGTCGCGGAACACGCCGATGTGGCCGACGCGGGCCGACGGCACCAGTTCCAGCAGGCCATCGCTCATGCCGACGCCGGCACGCAGGATCGGCACGATGGCCAGCTTCTTGCCCGCGATGACGGGGGCGTCGATCGTCATCAGCGGCGTGTCGATCTGGCGCGTCGTCAGCGGCAGGTCGCGCGTGATCTCGTAACCCATCAGCAACGTGATTTCCCGCAGCAATTCGCGGAACGTGCGCGTGGACGTGCCGCGGTCGCGCATGTGCGACAGCTTATGCTGGATCAGGGGATGGTTCAGGATGAACAGGTTCGGGAAGCGCGGATCTTGTTTCATTATGCATGGCCGGCGCTTGTGGCAACGGCGTGGTTGATTTGGTAAATGGCGTGCATTATCCCAGTTTGTCCCGTCCTTTGTCGAAGATTTATCGCGGCTTATTCCACCAGCGCACGGGCGAGGATCGCGTCGCAGTCGACCCCGTCGGGCAGCCGGCCGAACGCGCCGCCCACGTCCACGGCGATGCGCGACGCGACGAACGCGGCGGCGACGCATCCAGGCGCATGGCGCAGCAGCAGCCCCGCCTGCACGGCCACGACGAGGCGTTCCGCGAGGCGGCGCGCGCCGAATTCGTCGGCCGCGAGCGTGGCGAGGCCGTCCAGCAGGCGCGCGCAATACGCGTCGAAGCGGCTGTCGCGGCCGGAGGCGAGCGCCAGTTCCGCCGCCAGCGCGTCGCGCGTCTCCGGCCCCCTGGAAAAGGCCCGCAGCACGTCGAGACACATCACGTTGCCGGAGCCTTCCCAGATCGAATTGACGGGGAATTCGCGGTACAGGCGCGCCAGCGGGCCGTCCTCGACATAGCCGTTGCCGCCCATGACTTCCATCGCCTCGGCGCCGAACGCGGGGCCGCGCTTGCACAGCCAGTATTTGCCGGCCGGGGTCAGGATGCGCCCCAGCAGCGCCTCGCGCGGGTCCGCGGCGCCATCCGGGCCCGGGTCGAAGCAGCGCGCCAGCCGCAGCGCGAACGCGGTCGCCGCTTCCGATTCCAGCGCCAGGTCGGCCAGCACGTTCTGCATCAGCGGCTGGTCGGCAAGCTTGCGCCCGAACGCGCTGCGCGCGCGCGCATGGTGCAGCGCGTGGCACAGGGCGGCACGCATGATGCCGGCCGAGCCCAGCACGCAATCGAGGCGCGTGTGGCTGCCCATTTCGAGGATCGTCGGGATGCCTCGCCCTTCCTTGCCGATCAGCCAGCCGACGGCGTCGCAGAACTCGACTTCGGACGACGCGTTCGACTTGTTGCCGACCTTGTTCTTCAGGCGCTGCACGCGGATCGCGTTGCGCGTCCCGTCCGGCAGGAAGCGCGGTACGAAAAAGCACGACAGACCCGTACTGCCGCCCTCGTCCGTCTGCGCGAGCACGAGGTGGGCGTCCGATTGCGGCGCGGAGAAAAACCATTTGTGGCCGACGAGGCTCCACGCGTCGCGCCAGTCGGCGCCGAACCGGGTCTCCGCCACCGCCGGATTCATGCGCGTTGCCCGCGTCGTGTTGGCGCGCACGTCGGTGCCGCCCTGTTTTTCCGTCATGCCCATGCCGATCAGGGCGCCCCGCTTCTGCTCGATGGGCAGCGAGCGCGGGTCGTAGGTGCGCGACAGGATCTTCGGCAGCCAGTGCGCCGCGATGCCCGGGTGCTGGCGCAATGCCGGAACGGACGCGTACGTCATCGTCACGGGACATTGCGAGCCGTTCTCGACCTGGCCGAACAGCAGATAGGCGGCCGCGCGCGCGACCTGGGCGCCGGGCCGCGGCGCTTCCCACGGCAGCGAGTGGGCGCCGTTCTCGATCAGCAGGCGCATCAGCTCATGCCACGCCGGGTGGAATTCGACCTCGTCCACGCGATGCCCGCCGCGGTCGAAATTGACGAGGCGAGGCGGGTTGTCGTTCGCCAGCCGGCCCAAGTCCAGCACGGCGGCGGCGCCGAGTTCCTGCCCCAGCCGCCCGAGTTCGCCCTCCACCCAGCCGGCGCCTTCGCGCACCAGGCCTTCGCGCAGCGCGGGGTCACAGGCGAATAAATCCACGTCACCGAACGGCGGCGCCTGGTTGAAAACCTCGTGGGTGTCGAATCGGTTCATGGCGTCCCTCCGGAATGGCCGAGTTGTTGCAACTGAGCATCATATGAACGGCGCAAAAGTTTCTACTTTGCACTGTATCGGCGACAATAACCCTTCAAGCCCACCGCCGGGTTATCGGTTAGGCAACAAGGCTAGCCCAAAGCCACGTGCGGGGCAAGCGGGACCGATTCGGACGCCGGCACTGCGGCGTGTCAAGCAGCGGGAGAAAGTGACACGGCATTGTGCTTTTTAGTGCCGCCTGGAATCTTTCGGTGATACATTGCTTGTTGTTTTGGTACACTCCAGCATTAAGGGCAGTTCCTGCCTAGATTTGAAAGCAGATATTTCGACAATGCGCGCCAGTTCACCCGCAGTACCGAACGATCCGCGTCATGCGGCCCCGGCGGCGAGCCCGGACGGCTACATGGAGGCGGTGGGCGACGTCGCGTTCCGCCTCGACCCTTCCGGCCTGATCCACCACGCAAGCCAGCGCGCCCAGCGCACGTTCGGCGCGCAGACGCTGGCCGGCACCGTCTTGACGACACTGGCCGTCGACGTCGACCAGGCCGCCCTGCGCAACGCCCTCGTCGATGCCGGCACGGCGAGCGATCCGGTACTCGTCGAAGTGCGGCTGCGCTGCGCCGGCAAGGACGTCTGGTTCGAACTGCGCATCGGCCAGCTCCCGGGCAGCCATGAATTGCTGGCCGTCGGCCGCGACATGTCGGCCCAGCGCGCGACCGAACAACGCCTGCGCCACATGGCCACGCACGACGCGCTGACGGAACTCCCGAACCGCCTGCTGCTGTCCGACCGCATCCGCATGGTGATCGCCAGTGCGCGCCGCTCGGGCCAGGGCTTCTGCGTCGCCACGATCGGCCTGGACGGTTTTAAAAAGGTCAACGACGGCCTCGGCCATCCGGTCGGCGATGCCGTGCTGCGCCAGGCCGCGAGCCGCCTGCGCAAGACCTTGCGCGACAGCGACACGCTGGCCCGCGTCGGCGGCGACGAGTTCGTTGCCGTCCTGCCGGGCACGTTCACGCCGGACCAGATCAAGCTCGTGAGCGGCCGCCTGCTGGCCGCGCTGCAATCGCCGTTCGAGGTCGACGGACATACCGTGTACCTGGGCGCGTCCGTCGGCGTGTCGATCTATCCCGACCACGCCGAGGACGAGATCCGCCTGATCGCCCTCGCCGACGCCGCCATGGGCCGCGCCAAGGAAACGGGCAAGGGCCGCGCCGTCGTCTACAGCGTGCGCGAGAACGGCATGCCGCAGCACGACATCTCGCTCGAAGCCGCGATGTTCCAGGCCGTGCGCGAAGGCGAGTTCCTGCTGTACTACCAGCCGATCGTGTCCAGCCGCACGCGCCAGATCGAAGGCTTCGAGACCTTGATGCGCTGGAAGCATCCGACCCTCGGCATGGTGCCGCCCGTGCGCTTCATCCCCATCGCCGAGACCAATGGCCTCATCAACCTGCTCGGCGCCTGGGCGCTCAAGGCGGCGCTGGTGCAGCTGCGCCAGTTCGAGGAAGTGGCCAAGCGCGACCTGTATATCTCGGTCAACATCAGCCCGCGCCAGTTCCGCAACGACCGCTTCCTCAACGTGCTGGACGACGCCCTCGACTTTTCCGGCGCGCCCGGCGACAAGCTCGTGCTCGAGATCACGGAAGGCACGCTGATGGTCGACCCGGCGCACGCGGAGGCGATCCTGACCAAGATGGCGGAACGCAACGCCCGCATCGCGATCGACGACTTCGGCACCGGCTATTCCAGCCTCGCCTACCTGAAACGTTTCCCGATCTCCGTGCTGAAGATCGACCGCGCCTTCATCAAGGACCTGCCCGCCTCGACCAAGGACGCGGCGATCTGCAATGCCGTGCTCGACCTGGCCAAGCACCTCGACCTGTCGGTCGTGGCCGAAGGCGTCGAGACCGAAGAACAACTGACCTACGTCGAGTCGCGCGGATGCGACTACGTACAAGGCTACCTGACCGGGAAACCGATGCCGGCCCACGTGGCCATGGCCGCGCTCAAGGAAAACCTGTACACGGAACTGCTGCCGGACGAATTACGGGCGGGCCTCACATGAACCAGACTGCTACCATCGAACGATCGCCGAAAGCCGACGCCACCCTCGCCCTCCTGTGGGAGCGGATCCGGCGGCGCGGCGACATGCCCGGCTTCACCAAGGCCATCAACGCCATCCTCGCCTCCATGCGCGGCGAGGACGAGCGCGACTTTTCCATGACCCAGACGGTGCTGTCCGACCCCGTGCTCACCCAGAAGGTGCTGCGCCTGGCGAACAGCGGCATGTACTCGGCCTTCGGCCAGCGCATCAACACCGTCTCCAAGGCCATCCTCGTGCTGGGCACGGAAGCCATCGGCCACCTGGCGCTGGGCCTGAAACTGATCGAGGAACTGTCCAAGTCGACGCCCGATTCGCTGCAGGCCCACATCGAGATGGAAAAGGCCGTGCTGGCCGGGATGGTGGCGCACCAGGTCGCGGCCGAAGCGGCCACGCGCGATCCGGAAGAAGCCGTCGTGTGCTCGATCCTCCATTCGCTGGGCCGGATGATGGTCACGTTCTACCTGCCCGAGCACTGGACCCTGATGCAGCAGGCGGCAGGCGCCGGCGATATCGACCCGATCGCCATCGCGCAACTGGGCCTGTCGCTCGAACAGATCGGCCGCGCCACGGCCGAACACTGGGGCCTGCCGCGCAACCTGATCGCCGGCATGCGCCGCGTGGAGCCCGGCTTGCGCGGCGCCGACTTCGGCCACGACGACTGGCTCGCCGCCCTCGGCACCATGGCGTCGCAATGCGCCGACAACCTGTGGCACGGCGACGAAGCGGGCGCCGAACAGGTGAAACTGCTGGCAGCCGGCTTCGCGCCGCTGATCGGCATCGAGCCGGACAACATCGTCGGTGCGATCGAGAAGGCGAAGGTCGAAGCGGCCGCGGACCTGTCGATCGCGCCGCTCGCGAACCCGCCCGAGAAGCGCGCCCGCGCCTCCGCCGTCACGCGCCTGCGCGAGGCCGGCAACAAGATCCTGCTGAACGGGGTGGCCGACATGCGTGACGCCGCCGCGACCGCAACGCCTGGCCAGATGGTGTCGATGGCGATCGAGACGGCGTACCACGGCCTGTCGTTCACGCGCGCGTTCGGCTTCCTGCGCAACCGCCGCGACGGCCGCTACACGGCCAAGATCGGCCTGGGCGACAACGCCAAGACACTCGTGCCCAAGCTGTCGTTCGACGATGCGTACGAACCGAACGTGTTCTTCGCCTCCCTCGGCAGCGACCGCGTGATCTTCATCGAAAACGCGCGCGATCCGAAATTCTCGAGCAAGCTGCCGGGCTGGTGGAAAGGCACGCTGTCCGAGGCCCGCTGCTTCGTCATCATCCCGCTGTGCACGCGCGGCGAGCCGGTCGGCTTCATCTACGGCGACTGGGACGACCGCTTCCCGTCCGTCTACCTGAGCCAGACGGAGTTCTCGCTGCTGAACGAATTGCGCGCGCTCGTCGTCAAGAGCGTGGAGCGGCGGCAGCCGGTGGAAGCGGTGGCGAGCCGGGCCTGATCGTCATTCCCGCGCAAGCGGGAATCCATGCCGAGCGGCCGGATTCGGACTGCGAAAAGACCGCGCGACTTCGGACTTATCGAATCCTGCACTTCAGTATGGGTCCCCGCTTTTCGCGGGGACGACGGGTTTAACGCAGGCGCGGCGTATCCACGTGCACGTCGCCGCACTGGGCGCGGTTCATCAGGGCGTGATCGATCAGCACCAGCGCCAGCATCGCCTCCGCGATCGGCGTCGCGCGGATGCCCACGCACGGGTCGTGGCGGCCGAACGTCTCGACCGTCACCGGATTGCCCTGCTTGTCGATCGAGCGGCGCGGCGTGCGAATCGACGACGTCGGCTTGATGGCGATGGACACGGTGATGTCCTGGCCCGTCGAGATCCCGCCCAGCACACCGCCGGCATTGTTGCCGACGAAGCCTTCCGGGGTCAGTTCGTCGCCGTGTTCCGACCCCTTCTGCGCGACCGAGTGGAAACCGGCGCCGATCTCCACCCCTTTCACCGCATTGATGCCCATCATGGCGTAGGCGATGTCGGCGTCGAGCTTGTCATAGATCGGCTGGCCGAGACCCACCGGGACGTTCTTCGCCACCACGTCGATGCGGGCACCGATGGAATCGCCCGCGCGGCGCAGTTCGTCCATTGCCGTTTCCATGCGCGCGATCAGGTCGGCGTCGGACGTCGCGGCGAAGAACGGGTTGTCGTGCACGTGCCTGAAATCCTCGAACGGCACGGGAATGTCGCCCAGCTGGCTCATGCAACCCATGAACTCGGTGCCGTACTTCTCGCGCAGCCACTTCTTGGCGATGGCGCCGGCGCCGACGACGGGCGCGGTGAGGCGCGCGGACGAGCGGCCGCCGCCGCGCGGGTCGCGCACGCCGTACTTGTGCCAATAGGTGTAGTCCGCGTGGCCAGGACGGAACATCTCGACGATGTTGCCGTAGTCCTTGCTGCGCTGGTCCGTGTTCTCGATCAGCAGCGCGATTGGCGTGCCCGTCGTCACGCCTTCATAGACCCCGGACAGGATCTTCACCTGGTCCGCTTCCTGGCGCTGCGTCACGTGGCGCGACGTGCCCGGCTTGCGACGGTCCAGCTCGGGCTGGATGTCGGCCTCGGACAACGCCAGTCCCGGCGGACAGCCGTCGATCACGCAGCCGATTGCGGGACCGTGCGATTCGCCGAAAGTGGTTACGGAAAACAGCTTGCCAAATGTGTTGCCGGACATGGAATCTCGTTGGGTTGTGCGAATGGAATGGAAGATTCTACCAGCATGGACAACCGACCGGTGAATTGACTACTTGCACGAATAAAAATGTTTCCTTGTGGAATTTTCTTGCCTGACTTGATACCATTGCAGATATACTAGTTCGCAACTACGGAGCTTAACCTGGAGACGCAGCAATGCCCGCACCGAACACGCCTCCGGGCGCCGCACAGGACGATGACCTGGTGTTCGCAGACGAGACGCCGGCAGACGCCCCTGTGAAGGACGGCGGCGCGTGGCGCGTGCTGATCGTCGACGACGACGCCGACGTCCATTCGACGACGACGTTCGCGCTCGGTACGCTCGAGATGCACGGCCGGCCGCTGGCATTCCTGCATGCGTATTCCGCCGCCGAAGCGATAGACGTGCTGGCCCGCGAACACGACATCGCCGTGATCCTGCTCGACGTCGTGATGGAACAGGCCGACGCCGGCCTGCACCTCGTGCGCCACGTGCGCGACACGCTCGGCCGCCACGACGTGCGCATCATCCTGCGCACGGGCCAGCCCGGCTATGCGCCCGAGATGGACGCGATCCGCGGCTACGACATCAACGATTACCGCACCAAGTCGGAACTCACCCGCACGAAGCTCTACACGAGCGTGGCCACCGCGATCCGCGCCTACGAGCAGATCCACGCGCTCGAAGACAGCCGCATGGGCCTTGCCGAAGTCGTGCGCGCCAATACGGAATTGATGGCCCTGCACACCGTCGGCGAGATGACGCTCGGCATCCTGCGCGCAGTGGCTGTCCTCGCGGGCCAACCGGCGGACGGCGTGCTGTGCGCCTGCGTGCCGGGCACGGGCCACGTCGGCTGGCAGGTGCTGGCCAGTTGCGGGCCCAGCGCGGACCTCGCGCGCGGCGGCATGCTCGCGCCGGGCGGTCAGGGCCCCGCCGCCGCCATCGCGCGTGCGCTGGCCGAACGGCGCAACCTGTACGAACCCGACTACCTCGCCCTCTACTTCTGCGGCAAGTCGCACCGTCATTTCGCCGCGTGGCTGAAGTTGACGCGGCCGCTGGACGCCCTGCGCCGCGGCCTCGTCGACGTCTTCACGAGCAGCATCGCGGTCGGCCTGGACAACGTCGCCCTGATGACCGCCCTGCACCGCGCGGCGTTCTACGACGGCCTCACGAGCCTGCCGAACCGGACCCGCCTCGTCGAACTCATCGACGACAGCCTGCGAGCGCGCGCCGACGCGACCCTGTGCCTCGTCGACATCGACCAGTTCGCCGAAACGAACGACGCCCTCGGCCACCAGTTCGGCGACGCGCTGCTCGGCGCGGTAGCGCAGCGCCTGCGCACGCGCCTGGATGCGCGGGTGGCGCTGGCACGCATCGGCGGCGACATCTTCTGCCTGCTGGGCGAGGCCGACCTGATCGATCCGGCCGCCGTACAAGACCAGTTCGCGGCGCCGTTCTCGATCGAAGGCCAGGACGTGCAGGTGTCCGCCACGCTGGGCCTCGTGCGCCTGCTGGAGCATGACGGCACCGCGGCCGATGCGCTGAAGGATGCCGACATCGCGCTGAAGCGCGCGAAAACCCAGCGGCGCGGCGGCCACTTCTATTTTTCGCGCGGCATGGGCGTGGAGATCCGTGAACGGGTGCGCCTGATGCACGCGCTGCGCAGCGGCTTCGCGCGCGGCGAACTGTTCCTCGCCTATCAGCCCCAGGTCGAACTCGCCGCGCGCCGCGCGTTCGGCGCGGAGGCGCTGCTGCGCTGGCGCACGGAAGACGGCCGCTTCGTCCCGCCCGACCGGTTCATTCCGATCGCGGAATACTCGGGCCTGATCATCGACATCGGCGCGTGGGTGCTGCGCGAAGCCTGCGCGGAACTCGTGCGCGTGCGCGCGGCGGGCCACCTCGACTTCACGATGTCGATCAACGTCTCGCAAGTCCAGTTCCGCCATCCGCATTTCATCGACATGCTGCGCCAGGCGCTGCTCGAGACGGGCGCGCCGCCGGAGCGTGTCGAGCTGGAGATCACGGAATCGATGGCGATGGAAGAACCCGACCTGCTGATCGAACGCCTCGCCGAAATCAAGCGCACGGGCGTGTCGATCGCCATCGACGATTTCGGCACGGGCTTCTCGTCCCTCTCCTACCTGCAGCGCCTGTGCGTGGACCGGCTCAAGATCGACCGCGCGTTCGTGACCGAGATCACGGACGCGGCACGCGGCAGCAGCATCGCGGAGATGGTCATCGAGCTGGGCCGCAACCTGGGCCTGTCGATCATCGCCGAAGGTGTCGAGGACGAGGTGCAGGCGCAGATCCTGCAGGCGCTCGGTTGCCCGCTCGCGCAGGGCTATCTGTTCGCGCGCCCGCTCGCGCCCGAGGCACTCATCGAGTGGCTGGGCAGCGACGCGCTGACGCTCGCCGCGTAATCACCAACGACCGCTCAATCCTCGGCCATCTGCTCGGCAGGCCAGTCGCGGATATAGGCCTTGAGCATGCGGTTCTCGAAGCTCTGCGCCTCGAGCACGGCCTTCGCGACGTCGTAAAACGAGATCACGCCCAGCAGCGTGCGCGCGTTCATGACGGGCAGGTAGCGCGCGTGCTTTTCCAGCATGATGCGGCGCACTTCGTTGACTTCGGTGTCCGGGGTGACGGTGATCGGGCTGTCGTCCATGTGCTTGCGCACGGTGCCCGCGGGTTCGAGCGAACCGCCATGCGCGTGCAAGGCCTTGATGACCTCGCGGAAGGTCAGCATGCCGACCAGGTCGCCATATTCCATCACGACGAGCGAGCCGATGTCGCGCTCGGCCATCGTGGCGGCGGCGTTGGCCAGGTCGGTGTCCGGCGACACGGTGTACAGGATGTCGCCTTTGACCTGCAGGATTTCCGATACCTTCATTTGGACCCCCTTGAGTGGAGATGCGTGCTGCGTTGTGTATTTCATAAATTTGACTCTAGCCTAAGCTCCCCAAAAAATCCACCTTTTTGCCTTGCAACCGTGCACTCTGCACCATCTTGATGATTAAATGTAACGGTTAGCGCTATCGGATGCTAGCATGCGCCGTCTTCGTTTTCAGGATGAACCCCATGAGCGGTCCCCGCTACCCCGGCTTCAGCACGCTGGCGCTGCACGTCGCCGCCGGCGCCCCGTTACCCGCCCCGGCCGGCGCCACGCTCGAGGAGCGCGTCGCCGCCCTCGAAGGTGGTGTCGCCGGCATCGCGACGGCCAGCGGCCAGGCCGCGCTGCATCTGGCGCTGGCCACGCTGGCAGCCAACGGCCACCACGTCGTCGCCGCGGACAACCTGCATGACGACGCGCGCGCCCTCCTCGCCCACGGCCTGCGCCGCTTCGGCGTCACGACGACGTTCGTCGATCCGCGCGCTCCCGACGCGTGGCGCGCGGCCATCCGGGCCGAGACGCGGGTCCTCGTCGGCGCGGCCCTCGGGCTGGACGGCACCGTCCTCGACATCCCGCGCGTGGCCGCCGTCGCGCACGACCACGACCTGCCGCTGCTCGTCGACGCGACACTTGCCACGCCGTGGCTGCTGTCCGCGTTCGACCTCGGCGCCGACCTCGTGGTCCATGACGCCGCCTTCCTCGCCGGACAAGCGGACGCGCCTGGCGGCCTGCTCGTCGACGGCGGCACGTTCGACTGGCATGCCGCGCACACGCGCACGGGCCGCTACGCCGACCTGTGCGAACCGAACCCCGCCTGCGACGGCCGCGTGTTCGCCGAAGAGTCGACGGTCGGCGCCTTCGCCCTGTGCGCGCGCCACGTCGGCCTGCGCGCTTTCGGCACCGCACCGGGCGCGCACGATGCGGCCGCGATCCTGCGCGGACTCGAGACCCTGGGCATGCGCATGGACCGCCACGTCGCCGGCGCCCGCAAGGTCGCGCAGACGCTCGCGGGTCACCCGGCCGTCGCGGGCGTCGCGTATGCCGAACACGGACTGCTGCCGCGCGGCGCCGGCGCCATCGTCCCGTTCACGCTGCAGGGCGGCCCGGCCGCGGCCGGCCGCTTCCTCGATGCGCTGAAGGTCTTCGGCCGGGCGGATGCCATCGGCGGCCCCCGCTCGTCCGCCACCGACGCCGGCGCGGGCAACGTGCGCCTCCACGTCGGCCTGGAAGACCCGGACGACCTGCTCGACGATCTCGCCCGCGCCCTGAAACTGGCGCAGAAAGGAGCCTGACATGCTGCTCGACGTGAACGGCAGGACCGCCTACGGCTACACCGCCGGCAGCGCGCCGGGCCGGGAGGCCATCGTGTTCATCCACGGCGCCCAGAACGACCATTCCGTCTGGACGGCCCCGGCCCGCACCCTCGCGCACCAGGGCCATCACGTGCTGGCCGTCGACCTGCCCGGCCACGGCCGCAGTGCCGGCCCCGCGCTGGCCACGGTCGAGGACATGGCCGCCTGGCTGCTCGACCTGCTCGACGCGGCCGGCATCGCCCGCGCCGTGCTGGCCGGTCACAGCATGGGGTCGCTGATCGCCCTCGAGGCCGCGGCCCGGGCGCCCGCCCGCGTACGCGCGCTGGCCCTCGTGGGCAGCACGTGGCCGATGAAGGTCTCGGACGCCCTGCTGGAGACGGCGCGCACTAACGAGCAGGCCGCCATCGACATGGTCAACCTGTGGTCGCACGTCGCGGTCGCGCCGGCCGCGCCGGGCCGGCCGCAAGGTACCTGGCTGGCGGGCGCGGCGCGCCGGCTGATGCAGCGGCTGTCGCAACTGAACCCGGACCGGCTGTTCCACACGGACTTCGTGGCGTGCGATACGTACGCGAACGGGGGCGCGGCCGCGCAGGCCATCGCGTGCCCGACCCTGTTCGTGCAGGGCCGGCGCGACGTGATGACGCCGCCCCGTTCGGCGCAAGGGCTCGTGGCCGCGATCCCGCATGCGCGCGTCGTCGCGCTCGATTGCGGGCATGCGCTGATGACGGAACAGCCGGATGCGGTGAGCGCCGCGCTGGCGGACTTCGTGCGCGGCCTGGATTGATCTACACTGGACGGCAGGGAGACAACCCGGAGAGCAGCATGGCCGCCGTCCGCTACGACAGTTTCGCGCAGTTCTATCCCTGGTACCTGACCCAGCACGAGAACCGGATGTGCCGGCGCGCGCACTTCCTCGGCACGTCGTCGGCCATCGCGGGCATCGCGCAATACATCGACAGCCTGAATCCGTGGTGGCTCGTCGTCGCCGGCGTGACGGGCTACGGCGGCGCCTGGATCGGGCACTTCCTGTTCGAGAAGAACCGCCCGGCCACGTTCGGCTACCCGTGGTATTCGTTCCGCGCGGACTGGGTGATGTATTGGGAGATGCTGACCGGCAAGCTCAGTTGGTAAGTGGCGCAACTGAGCGATCAAAATGGTCAGCCAGCGTCTCGTCCAGCCCCCGCTCGACGGACGCCTCGACCTGGCGCGCGAGCGCGGCCGTGTCCAGCGCCAGCGGCGACTGCGCGCCGTCGGCCGGCGGGCCGGTCTCGCTCTTGACGCCGCCGAACACGAACAACCGGTAGACGTCCGCCAGCCTGACGAGGCGCGGATCGACGAGCAGCACCCAGCAGTCGGTCCCGGCCCGCGCGCCTCCGCGTTTTCCCATCCTCCACCGCAGCGACACTTGCTCCTCCACGTGCACGCGCCCGACCCAGCCGGCCGCCACCATCCGCTCCAGCAACTCGGTCATCTCGTCGTAGCCGATCCGCGTGCACGTACGGATCTGGGCGCTCGACACCATCGCGGTACCGGTCAGCCGCGCACCGCCATGCAGCACCTTCAGCACGGCCATCGCATCCACGAACGCGCCGCCCGGCACGGGTTCGTACCACCAGCGCTCATACTTGACGATGGGCAGCGCGGCCGTCAGCAGCGCGCCCACCAGGGTGATCATCCAGGACAGGTACATCCAGACGAGGAACAGCGGCAGCGCGGCCAGCGCCCCGTAGATGATGGCGTAGGTGGGGAACTGGCGGATGAAGATGGCGAACACGCGTTTCGCCACCTCGAACGCAATGGCGGCGACGAGGCCGCCCCACATGGCGTCGCGCCAGTCGACGTCGCGGTTCGGCACCGTCATGTACAGCAGCACGTAGGCACCCGTCGTCAACGCGACCGACACGACCGTGTAGAAGACCGCGCCCAGGAACGGCACGAGGCTCATCAGGCCATTGGTGGCGGAAAACAGTTGCGACGTCAACGTAAGCGACAGGCCGAACGCGAGCGGCCCCAGGGTGACGAGCGCCCAGTACACGAGCACGCGCTGCACGACGGGACGGGGGCGGCGCACCTTCCAGATCTGGTTGAACGCCCGCTCGATCGTGCCGATCAGCGCGACGGTCGTGAACACGAGGGCGATACCGCCGACGGCCGACAGCCCCGTCGCCTTGCTGGCGAACTGCGTCAGGTTCGACGTGATCGTGTTGGCGATCGCCTTCGGCATCAGCATCTGGACGAAATAATTGTCCAGGGCGGTGCGCAGTTTGCCGAACATCGGAAACGTGGTGAAGATGGCCAGCACGATCGTCAGCAGCGGGACGATGGCCAGGGTGGTCGTGAACGTGAGGCTGCCCGCCACCTGCGGCAGCTTTTCCTCGGTGAGGCGGCGGCGCGCGAAGCGCACGAGGTCGCGCACCTCGTTCCACGTCAGTCCGCGCACCCGGTCGACGCCCGTATTGATCATCTCGGTCGTGCTGCGGGAAAGATTGGTGACGGTCTTGGAAAGCATCGAAAAAGCGCCGACGGCGAGCGTGTCATCTTGTAAAGCGCCCTATAATACCAACGATGAACCCAACCAATCGGATTATCCTCGTGTTGTATTACTCGCGTCATGGAAAGACGCGCCGGCTTGCCGAACTGATCGGCCAGGGCATCGACAGCGTGCCGGGCCTGGAAGCCCGGTTACGGACTGTTCCCGCGGTATCGACGGTTGCCGAAGCGACGGAACCCGACATCCCGCGTGCCGGCGCGCCCTACGTGGAGCTCGAGGACCTGGCGGAGTGTGCCGGACTGGCGCTGGGTTCGCCCACGCGATTCGGCAATATGGCGGCGCCCATGAAATATTTCCTCGACGGTACTTCCGCGCAATGGCTGTCCGGCACGCTGGCCGGCAAGCCCGCTGCCGTGTTCACGTCGACGGGCAGCCTGCACGGCGGCCAGGAATCGACCCTGCTGTCGATGATGATCCCGCTGCTGCACCACGGCATGATGGTGATGGGCCTGCCCTACACCGAGCCGGAACTGATGACCACCGCGAGCGGCGGCAGTCCCTACGGCGCGACCCACTGGTCGGGCGTGGACGGCAACCGCCCGGTGACGGAAGACGAGAAGCGGCTCGCGATCGCGCTCGGCCGGCGCCTCGCGATCGCCAGCCGCAAACTGCAGGGGACGGAATAAACGATGCAAACGCAAAGGGCATTTCACACGGGCGCGGTGACGAGTCTCGTCATCCTGTTCGCCTGGCTGCTGGTCTGGGAGATCGTCGTCGCGCCGCTCCATCCGGGCGGCTCGCTGCTGGCCCTGAAGGCCCTGCCGCTGCTGCTGCCGCTGCGCGGCGTCCTGAAACGCGACCTGTACACGCTGCAGTGGTCGTCGATGGTCATCCTGATCTACTTCGTCGAAGGCATCGTGCGCGCCTGGAGCGACAAGACGGAAATTTCGCGCATGATGGCGCTGGGCGAAGCGCTGCTCGTCGTCTCGTACTTCCTGTTCGCCCTGCTGTACCTCCGTCCTTACAAGAAGCAGGCGCAGAAGCTGGCCAAGGAGCTGCTCGACAAGGTCAAAGTACCGCATGACTGATGGCTTTATCGAGCGTTGCAGCGCCATCGTCGGGCCGACGAACGTCCTCGTCGACGAGCACGACACCGCCCCGTACCTGACCGACTGGCGCGGCCGCTTCACGGGCCGTGCCCGTGCCGTCGTGCGTCCCGCCAGCACGGCCGAAGTGGCCGCCGTCGTGCGCCTGTGCGCGGAACTGCGCGTGCCGATCGTGCCCCAGGGCGGCCGCACGGGCCTCGTGCTGGGCAGCGTGCCGGATGCGGCGGGCGACGCCGTCGTGCTGTCGCTGCGGCGCCTGAACCGCATCCGCACCGTCGATACGTTCAACCGCACGATGACCGTGGAAGCCGGCTGCATCCTGCAGGACATCCAGCGTGCCGCTGTTGACCACGGCATGCTGTTCCCGCTGTCGCTGGCGGCCGAAGGCAGCTGCACCATCGGCGGCAACCTGTCGACCAATGCGGGCGGCACGGGCGTCCTGCGCTACGGAAACACAAGAGAATTGTGCCTGGGCCTCGAAGTCGTCACCGCGCAGGGCGAGGTGTGGGATGCGCTGCGCGGCCTGCGCAAGGACAACACCGGCTACGACCTGCGCGACCTGTACGTGGGCGCGGAAGGCACGCTCGGCGTCATCACCGCGGCCGTACTGAAACTGTTCCCGCAGCCGAAGGCCGCGATCACGGCGCTCGTCGCGCTGGCCACGCCGCGCGACGCGCTGGCGCTGCTGAAGCTCGTCGAAGGCGAATGCGGGCCGACCTTGACCGGCTATGAATTGATGAGCGACGTCAGCCTGCGCCTCGTCGCCAGCCATTTCCCCGACCTGCCGAAGCCGTTCCCGGAACGCTATCCGCAGTACGCGTTGCTGGAACTGTCGAGCCACGAGTCCGAGGCGCACGGCGTGGCGCTGCTGGAGCGCGCGATCGAACGGGCGCTGGAAGACGGACTCGCGCAGGATGCCGTCGTCGCGACGTCGATCGCCCAGTCGCGCGCGCTGTGGGCCATCCGCGAGCACATCCCGCTGGCGCAGGCGGCGGCCGGCAAGAACATCAAGCACGACATCTCCGTGCCGATCTCGCGCATCGCCGACTTCATCGAGACGACGGACGCGCAGCTGGAAGCGGACTATCCCGGCGTACAGGTCGTCTGCTTCGGCCACCTGGGCGACGGCAACCTGCACTACAACGTCGCGCCGCCGGAAGGCATCCGCCACGACGATTTCCTCGCCGAGCAGGGCCCGATCAACCGCATCGTGCACGACAGCGTGGCGGCGCATGGCGGGTCGATCTCGGCCGAGCACGGGATCGGCGCGTTGAAGCGCGACGAGCTCCCGCGCTACAAGTCGCCGGTCGAGCTGCAGCTGATGCGTGCGATCAAGGCTGCGCTCGACCCGCTGGGCATCATGAACCCCGGTAAAATCCTGTGACCCGGAGACCTTCATGATGCGTTTTCTTCCCCTGCTCGCGGCCTGTCTGCTGACCAACGCCCTCGCCGATCCCGTCTACAAATGCACGCAGGACGGCAAGACGAGTTACTCGGACCGCCCCTGCGTCCACGGCAAATCGGTCGAGCTGCCGGCGCCGGTGGGCATCCGCCCCGAAGGCGCGGAATCGGTGCCGACGCGCGACGCGCGCACGCTCCTCCAGCTGGAAAAGCTGCGCATCGCGCGGGAGAAGGAACAAAAGCGGGAACAGGAACGCAGCGACAAGGCCGACGCGCGCCAGGCCAGAGCCGCCGCCACGCACCGCAAGCAGTGTGCGCGGCTGAACCTGCGCAAGCGCTGGGCCGAGGAAGACGTCGCCCGGCTGACGGGCCGCGCCAAGGTGGCCGCGCAGCGCCGGTCGAAACGGGCGACGGAAGCGCTGGCGGTGGAATGTCCGGCGTGATCCTCGGCGTCAACCCGTTGTCGCGCTGGCTGCTGTTCGGCGAGTGGCGCGCGCACCCGATGCGCGCGGTGCTGGCCGTCGTCGCCATCGCGGTCGGCGTCGCGATGGGCTTCGCCATCCACCTGATCAATGCAGCGGCATTCAATGAATTCAACGCGGCCGTGCACAGCCTCTCCGGCCAGGCCGACGTCCAGGTCACGGGGCGCGAAGCGCTGTTCGACGAGGGCATCTACCCACGCCTGGCCACCCACGAAGGCGTCGCCCTCGCCTCGCCCGTGCTCGAAGTCGACGCCGCGCGGGCCGATGGCCAGGGGTCGCTGAAGATTGTCGGCCTCGACGCCTTCCGCGCCGGCTACATCGCCCCCGACCTGATGGGCGTGCCGGATGCGTCCCGCCCGTACGACGTCCTCGCGGACGACACGGTGTTCCTGTCGCCGGCCGCGCAGGCGTGGCTGGGCAAGGCGCGCGGCGACCGCATCACGGTCCGCGCCGGCACGCGCGACCTGGCGCTGCGCGTGGCGGGGCCGATCCTGCGCGCGCGCAGCGGCCAGCGCCTCGGCGTGATGGACATCGGCGCGCTGCAGTGGCGTTTTCGACTCACCGGCAAACTGTCGCGCATCGACCTGAAACTGCGCGACGGCGTCGACCGCGCCACGTTCGAGCGCGCGCTGGCGGCGGAACTGGAGCGCGATTATCCCGGCCGCTTCACGGTCGGCCGTCCCGGCGACGCCAACCAGGAAAGCCGCAGCAATAACCTCAGCCGCGCGTACCGGGTGAACCTGACGGTGCTGGCGCTGGTCGCCCTGTTCACCGGCGCATTCCTCGTGTTTTCCACGCAGGCGCTGTCCGTGCTGCGCCGGCGCGGCCAGTTCGCGCTGCTGCGCGTGCTCGGCCTGGAACGGCGCGCGCTGCTGCGCCAGGTGCTGCTGGAAGGCGCGATCCTGGGCGTGCTCGGCGCCCTGCTCGGCATCGCGGCGGGCTATGGCCTCGCGGCGGCCGCCCTGTCGCTGTTCGGCGGCGACCTCGGCGCCGGCTACTTCCCCGGCGTGAAACCGCACGTACAGTTCGCGCCCGGCGCCGCCCTCGTCTATTTCGGCCTGGGCCTCGGCGTCGCGCTGCTCGGCTGCGCCGCGCCTGCACTCGAAGCCGCGCGTGCCCGGCCCGCCATCGCACTCAAGTCGGGCAACGACGAGACGGCGCTGGAGCGCCTCAACCGCGTCTGGCCCGCCGTGGTCTGCCTTCTGCTCGCCGGCGCCTGCGCGTTCGCGCCGCCCGTGTTCGGGTTGCCGCTGTTCGGCTACTTCGCCGTCGCCCTGCTGCTCATCGGCGGCATCGGCCTGATGCCCCGGTTGGCCGCATCCGCATTCCGGTCACTGGACCGCGTGCTGCGCCGCCGTGAAGACCATTCGCCCGTGCTGGCACTCACGCTGGCGCGCCTCGCCAACGCGCCGGGCCAGGCCTCGATCGCCCTCGGTGGCGTGCTCGCGAGCTTCAGCCTGATGGTCGCGATGGGCATCATGGTCGCCAGCTTCCGCGTCTCCGTCGACGACTGGATCCTGCACATCCTGCCGGCCGACCTGTACGTGCGCAGCAGCAGCGGCGGCAACACGGGCGGCTTCGGCGCGCCGGAACAGGCGGCGCTGGCCGGCGTGCCCGGTGTCGCGCGCGCCGCGTTCCTGCGCACGCGGCCGTTGTCGCTCGACCCGGCCCGCCCGAACATCGCGCTCGTCGCGCGCGATATCGACGCGAACGATCCGGGACGGATGCTGGCCCTCGTCGGCGACCCGGCCCCGGTGCCCGCCGGCGCCCGGCCCGTGTGGGTATCGGAAGCGATGACGGACCTGTACCGGTTGAAGCCCGGGCAGACCGTGAACCTGCCGCTGGGCGGCCGGCCGCAGCCTTTCTTCATCGCCGGCGTCTGGCGCGACTATGCCAACCAGACCGGCGCCGTCGTCGTGCTCCTGGATGACTATCGCGCGCTGACGGGCGACACGACCGTCACCGATGCCGCGCTGTGGGTCGCCCCCGGCGCCGATGTCGCGCACGTCGAGGCCGCGCTGCGCAAACTGCCGTTCGGCGCGGCACTCCAACTGGCCCGGCCGGGCGACATCCGGGCCATGAGTTTGCGCATCTTCGACCGCAGCTTCGCCGTGACCTATCTGCTGGAAGCGATCGCCATCGCCATCGGCCTCTCGGGCGTGGCCGCGACATTCTCGGCGCAGACGCTGGCGCGCGCGAAGGAATTCGGCATGCTGCGCCATGTGGGCGTCACGCGCAGGCAGGTGCTGGGCATCCTCGCCGTCGAGGGCGGCGCGTTGACGGCGCTCGGCGTCGTCACGGGCTTCGTCCTCGGCCTCGTCATCAGCCTGATCCTCGTCTACGTCGTGAATCCGCAGTCGTTCCACTGGACGATGCAGTTGCACCTGCCGTGGCCCCTGCTGGGCAGCGTCGCGGCCGTGCTGGTGGCGGCGTCCGTTGCGACGGCGCTCGTGTCGGGCCGCTACGCATTGTCCGGCGGGCCGGTGCGCGCGGTACGGGAGGACTGGTGATGATCCTGGTGCGCACCCTGCTGCTGTGGCTCGTGGCGACGTGCGTCCACGCGGCGCCGCCTGCGTTCGCACCCGTCACGCCAGGACGCACCCTGGCCTTCCCCGCCGATTACGGCGCCCATCCGGACTACCGCACGGAATGGTGGTACGCGACCGGCTGGCTGAAAACACCCGACGGCAAGCCGCTCGGCTTCCAGGTCACGTTCTTCCGCAGCCGCACGGAGACGGATCCGGCCAACCCGAGCGCGTTCGCACCGAAGCAGCTGATCATCGGCCACGCGGCGCTGTCCGACCCGGTGCTTGGCCACCTCGTGCACGACCAGAGAAGCGCGCGTGCCGGTTTCGGGCTCGCCTACGCGGGCACGGGCACGACGGACGTGAAACTCGACGACTGGAGCATGCGGCGTGAACCGGACGGCCGCTACCGCGTCGTCGTGCGCGCCGGCGAGCTGTCGTTCACGTTGCGGCTCACGCCCACGCAACCGGTGCTGCTGCAGGGCGAGGCCGGCTTTTCGCAAAAGGGTCCACAGGCGGGCCACGCCAGCTATTACTATAGCGAGCCGCATCTGCAGGTCGACGGCGACGTCGTTCACGCGGGCCGCAAGCAGGCCGTGACGGGCACCGCATGGCTCGACCATGAATGGTCCAGCCAGGTGCTCGACACGAAGGCCGCGGGCTGGGACTGGACCGGCGTGAACCTCGACGACGGCGGCGCGCTGATGGCCTTCCGGATCCGCGCCAAGGATGGTAGTACACTGTGGGCCCACGCGACCTGGCGCGACGGCGCCGGCAAGGTGACGCAATACGGTCCGGACCAGGTGCGCTTCGCGCCGCAACGAACCTGGACCTCGCCGCGCACGAACGCCGCCTACCCGGTGGCGACGCTGCTCACCACGGGGACGACGCAATGGCGCATCGAGCCGCTGCAGCCGGACCAGGAACTCGATTCGCGCCGCTCGACCGGGGCCGTGTACTGGGAAGGCGCCGTCACCGTGCAGCGCGACGGAAGGCCCGCCGGAAGGGGCTACCTCGAGCTGACCGGCTACGTATCGGCCATGAAGCTGTAAGCATCCGCAACAAGACGAACAAGAAGACGACATGAGCAACGGTTCCACCAGCGACACCCCATCCAACGACTCCACCTCGCGCAAGGGCGCCCTCGCCGCATTGAAAGGCCTGCTGCCCTTCCTGCGGCCGTACCGCCGCCAGTTCCTGTTCGCCGGCATCGCCCTGCTCGTCGCGGCCAGCGCCACGCTGGCAATCCCGGCCGCCTTCAAGCAGATGATCGACCACGGCTTCGGCGCGAAGGGCGGTGCGTCGAACGCCGCCAGCGTCAACGCCACGTTCCTCGCGCTGTTCGGCGTGGCCGCCGTGCTCGCGGTCGCGACGGCGGCGCGCTACTACACGGTGTCGTGGCTCGGCGAGCGCGTGACGGCGGACATCCGCAGCGCCGTCTACCGCCACGTCGTCGAACAGAGTCCCGAATTCTTCGAGACGACGCGCACGGGCGAGGTGCTGTCGCGCCTGACCACCGACACCACGCTGATCCAGGCCGTCGTCGGCACGAGCATCTCGCTCGCGCTGCGCAACACCCTGCTGTTCGTCGGCGGCCTCGCGATGCTGTTCGTGACGAGCGCGAAGCTCACGTCGATCATCCTCGGCCTGCTGGTGCTGGTCGTCGTGCCGATCGTGCTGTTCGGCCGGCGCGTGCGCAAGCTGTCGCGCGATTCGCAGGACCGCATCGCCGACGCGTCGGCCATCGCCGGCGAGATCCTCAACGCCATGCCCACCGTGCAGGCCTTCACCCACGAGAAGATCGAAGCCCGGCGCTTCGGGTCTTCCGTCGAAGGCGCGTTCGCGACGGCGATGCGGCGCATCCGCGCCCGCGCCGTCCTGACGATGCTCGCGATCGCGCTGGTCTTCGGCGCCATCGTGTTCGTGCTGTGGCTGGGCGCCCACGCCGTCCTGGAAGGCGCCATGACGGGCGGCGACCTGGGCCAGTTCATCCTGTACGCGTCGATCGTGTCCGGGGCCATCGGCGCGCTGTCCGAAGTGATGGGCGAGGCCCAGCGCGCGGCCGGCGCCACCGAGCGCCTGCTGGAACTGCTGGCCGTCCGCTCCGACATCCGCAACCCCGCGCACCCGACGCCGCTGCCGCACCGCACGGCCGGCGGTGCCGCCCTGAACCTCGCGAACGTGCAGTTCTCGTACCCGTCGCGGCCCGAGACCGCGGCGCTGGACCACGTGAGCCTGGACGTGAAACCCGGCGAGACGGTGGCCGTCGTCGGCCCGTCCGGCGCCGGCAAGACCACCTTGTTCCAGCTGCTGCTGCGCTTCTACGACCCGCAGGCAGGCAGCATCCGCCTCGACGGCGTGGACATCCGCGACCTCGACCTGCACGTGCTGCGCGGCGCCATCGGCATCGTCCCGCAGGACACCGTCATCTTCTCCGCGAACGCGCTGGAAAACATCCGCTACGGCCGCGCCGACGCGACGGACGAAGAAGTGATCGCCGCCGCGAAGCTGGCCGCGGCCCACGAATTCATCGAACGCCTGCCGCAGGGTTACCAGTCCTACCTGGGCGAGCGCGGCGTGCGCCTGTCGGGCGGCCAGCGCCAGCGCGTCGCCATCGCGCGCGCACTCCTCAAGAATCCCCCGCTGCTGCTGCTGGACGAAGCCACGAGCGCCCTCGACGCGGAGTCGGAACGCCTCGTGCAGCGCGCGCTGGAAGCGGCGATGGTGGGCCGCACGACGCTCATCATCGCGCACCGCCTGGCCACCGTGCAGCGGGCCGACCGCATCATCGTGATGGAGGACGGGCGCATCGTCGAGACGGGCACGCATGCGTCGCTGGTGGCGCTCGGCGGCATCTACGCGAACCTGGCGGCTTTACAGTTCCATAACGTCCAGGTCGAGCATTGAGTTAGCCGGACGATAACCCCACGCATGGTTACGCAACGATTCATGCCATCCCGGCAAGAATTTGTTGCATGAACACATCGAAAACGCGACACATTTTTGTTTCCTAGTGGATACCTGGCGTACCATAGCGCAACGCCAGCTTATCCCCTATTTTCATGAACAAGAAATCGTTCAGCGTCGCGAACCTGACGGTCGGCGCAAAGATCACGGCCTTCACGTTCGCGCTCGTCGCCGTCATCCTCGCCGGCCTCGTCTTCACCATCACCTGGACGACGTCGTCGATGCTGCATGCCCGCGCGATCGCCAACGTCAACTCGGAACTGCAGAGCGTCGTCAACGCCGTCGAGATGTTCGACAACGTGATGAAGAGCCAGGCCACGAGCTTCGGCCGCATCTTCGCCACGCATTTCGAAGGCGAGTTCACGCTGGACCCCGACGCGATGGTTGCCGTCGGCGACAAGCAGGTGCCCACCCTGAACTCGAACGGCAAGCCCCTGAACCTCGACTTCACGCTGCCCGACCGCTTCACCCACCAGACCGGCGGCAACGCGACGATCTTCGTGGCCAGCGGTGACGACTTCGTGCGCATCAGCACGTCGGTCAAGAAGGAAAACGGCGACCGCGCCGTCGGCACGGTGCTCGCCCACGAGAGCCCCGCGTATGCCGCGATCCGCGCGGGCAAACCCTACGTCGGCCTGGTGAGGCTGTTCGGCAAGCAGTTCATGACGGACTACGAACCGATCCGCGACGCGTCCGGCAAGGTGATCGGCATCCTGTACATCGGCCTCGACGTCGACGCCAACATCGCCGCGCTGCGCGACCGCATCAGGAAGATGAAGGTGGGCGACACGGGCTATTACTACGTGCTCGACGCAACGCCCGGCAAGACCTACGGCGACCTGATCGTCCACCCCGTCAAGGAAGGCAAGAACATCCTCGCCAGCAAGGATGCGAGCGGCCGCGAATTCATCAAGGAGATGCTGGCAACGAAGCACGGCCTGATCCAGTACCCGTGGCAGAACGCCGAGGCGGGCGAGACGAGCCCGCGCACGAAAGTCGCCGCCTACACGCTGTTCAAGGACTGGAACTGGATGATCGCCGGCGGCACGTACGAAGACGAGATCACCAAGGAAGCGGCGAGCCTGCGCAACCGCTACATCGCCATCGGCCTCGTGGCGCTGGCGATCTTCGCGGCGATCCTGCACACCGTGATGAAGCACACCGTCACCCGTCCGCTCGTACGGGCCCGCGACGCCGCCGTCCGCATCGCCGAGGGCGACCTCACCGTGCGCATCCCCGTCGACCGCAGCGACGAGATCGGCCTGCTGGCCGACGCCATGAACAACATCAGCGGCAGCCTGTCGACCGTCGTCGGCCAGGTGCGCAGCGGCGCCGAGCAGATCGCCAACGCGTCCGGCGAAATCTCGACCGGCAACCTGGACCTGTGCTCGCGCACCGAGCAGCAGGCCGCCAACCTGGCGTCCACCGTGAATTCGATGCAGGACCTGACGGAGACCGTGCGCCGCAATGCCGGCGACGCCCATGAAGCGAACCAGCTGGCCGTGAACACGTCGATGGTGGCGCAGGAAGGCGGGCGCATGGTGCGCGAAGTGATCGACACGATGGACACGATCAAGGCGTCGTCCGGCAAGATCGGCGACATCATCGGCGTCATCGACGGCATCGCGTTCCAGACCAACATCCTCGCCCTCAACGCGGCCGTGGAAGCCGCGCGCGCCGGCGAACAGGGCCGCGGCTTCGCCGTCGTGGCGACCGAGGTGCGCAACCTCGCCCAGCGCAGCGCCGCCGCGGCCAAGGAGATCAAGGGCCTGATCGTCGCGTCGACGGCGGAAGTGGATGCGGGCAGCCGCATCGTGCAGGAAGCGGGCGTCACGATGAACGAAGTGCTGGCCAGCGCCGAGAAGGTCACCGCCATCATGGCCCGCATCAGCACGGCCAATGCGGCGCAGAGCACCGGCATCGAGCACATCAACCGCTCGATCGGCGAGATGGACCAGGTCACCCAGCAGAACGCTGCCCTCGTCGAGGAGGCCAGCGCGGCCGCCCAGGCCATGCAGGAACAGGCGGACCAGCTGGCGCGCTCGGTGCGGTTGTTCAAGCTGGACCAACAGCAGGCCACGAAGCGCACTGCGCTCGCGCAGTACTGACTCGAACCGCCGTCGCTTTACAGCCCTTCCACCTGCGCGGCCTTCGGTGTAGAGTAACGCCACCTGCCTGGAGCGTCACCTTGACCGACACCGAACTGCTTGCCCGCTGCACCACCGTCCTCCCCGGCCACCGCGCCCGCACGCCGGCGGAGATGTTCGCCGCGATGGCCGCCTGGTGCGACGCCAACGGCATCGCCCACGACACTTACGGCGACGGCGCCCTGATCCAGCGCTTCGAGGCCCGCGTGGCCGAAGTCCTCGGCTTCGAGGCCGCCGTGTTCTGCATCAGCGGCACGCTCGCGCAGGTGACGACCTTGCGCCTCGCCGCCGACGCGCGCGGACGCGCACCGGTGGCGCTGCATCCGACCGCCCACATCTTCGTCCACGAACGTTCCAACTACCAGTTGCTGGGGCATTTCGACGCGCTGCGCACGGGCGACCCGTTTCGTCCGTGGACGGCCGCCGACATCACGGGCATCCCGGACCGCCTGTCCGCCGTCGCGCTCGAGATCCCGATGCGCGAGATCGGCGGCCAGTTGTCGGCGTGGGACGACCTGCAGGCCATCAAGGCGCACTGCCGCGCGCGCGGCATCCACCTGCACATGGACGGCGCGCGCCTGTGGGAGGCGGCGGCAGGATATGGCCGTCCGGTGGCCGAGATCGCGGCCGGCTTCGACACCGTCTACACGTCGCTGTACAAGGGCATCGGCGGTCTCGGTGGCGCCATGCTGGCCGGGAGCCGCGAATTCGTCGCGCAGGCCGCCGAATGGTTCAAGCGCCAGGGCGGCAACGTGATCCATCGCTCGCCGTACGTGGTCGCGGCGGCGATGCAGTTCGAGCAGAGACTGGCCGCGATGCCCGCGTACTTCGAGCGCACGCGCTTCCTGTTCGACGTGCTGCGCGACCACCCGGTGCTGCGCGTGAACCCTGCCCGGCCGCAAGCCAACATGCTGCACGTCCACCTGCCCGTGAGCCGTGAGCGCGCGCTGGAGATCCGCCGCGAGCTGGCGCGCGACCACGGCATCTGGCCATTCAATCGCGTCAACCACGGCGTGCTGCCGGATACCGCGTTCTTCGAGCTGTACGTGGGCGACAACCTGCTCGACACGCCCGACGGCCGCGTGCGCGAAGCCGTGGCGCTGCTGGCGGCCGCCGTGGAGCGCGGCTTGGGTTAAAATGCGCGGGTTTTCAACCTTTCAAATCGAGCCACACCGATGCGCCAATACCACGACCTGATGCGCCATGTGCTGGACCATGGCACGGTCAAGACCGACCGCACCGGCACCGGCACCCGTTCCGTGTTCGGCCACCAGATGCGCTTCAACCTGCAGGACGGGTTCCCGCTGGTGACCACGAAAAAGCTGCACCTGCGGTCGATCATCCATGAACTGATCTGGTTCCTCGCCGGCTCCACGAATATCGCGTACCTGAAGGAAAACGGCGTCTCGATCTGGGACGAGTGGGCGGACGCGAACGGCGACCTCGGCCCCATCTACGGCTACCAGTGGCGCAGCTGGCCGACGCCGTCCGGCGAGCACATCGACCAGATCACGCAGGTCATGGACCAGATCAGGAACAATCCGGACTCGCGCCGCATGATCGTGTCGGCCTGGAACGTGGCCGACGTGCCGAAGATGAAGCTGCCGCCATGTCACGCGCTGTTCCAGTTTTATGTTGCGGACGGCAAGCTGTCGTGCCAGCTGTACCAGCGCAGCGCCGACATCTTCCTCGGCGTCCCGTTCAACATCGCGTCGTACGCGCTGCTCACGCACATGATGGCGCAGCAGGCCGGCCTGGACGTCGGCGACTTCGTGTGGACGGGCGGCGACTGCCACCTGTACTCGAACCATATGGAGCAGGTCGAGCTGCAGCTGTCGCGCGAGGAGCGTCCGCTGCCCCGGCTGGTCATCCACCGCAAACCCGACTCGCTGTTCGATTATAAATTCGAGGATGTCGAGATCGTCGGCTACGATCCGCACCCGGCCATCAAGGCGCCGGTCGCCGTGTAAGCAAGGAGGTTCGCATGGCCAACCATTTATCCCTCGTCGTCGCGATGGATGCCAACCGCGGCATCGGCGTCGACAACCAGCTGCCCTGGCACCTGCCCGAGGACCTCGCGCACTTCAAGCGCGTGACCCTCGGCCACCCGATCATCATGGGCCGCAAGACGTTCGAATCGATCGGCCGTCCGCTGCCGGGCCGCCGCAACATCGTCGTCACGCGCAATACCGACTGGGGCCATGACGGCGTGGACGTCGTGCATTCGCTGGAAGATGCCGTCACCCTCGTCGGCGCCGACTCGGCCAGCATCATCGGCGGCGCGCAGATCTTCGCGGAGGCGATGCACGTTGCCGACCGCCTGATCGTCACGCACATCGACAAGGCCTACCGCTGCGACGCGTTCTTCCCGGAGATCGACAGCGCGCAGTGGGCCGCCGTCTCGAACGAAACCCTGCACTCGCCGACGGCCGGCGTCGACTACGCCATCGTCACCTACGACAGAGTCAGGTAGCTACGCGTGGATCCGCTGGGCGCCCTGTTCTCCTCTGGCCACCGAGCGGCGCTCGCGGTAGTGCTTCCTCAGCACCGCGTGGCGGTGGCGGAAGAAGCGCTCGATGATCCAGCCGACGACGGGGCCGGCGAAGCGCGGCGTGAATTCCAGGCGGTCGACGATTTTCGAACCGTCCCGGGACGGCGTGATGATCCGTTCGTGCCGCCAGCTCTTCATCGACAGCAGCGGCGACTGCTCGACGAAGCGGCGGCCCGGCTCCATCTCGGTAAAGGTCAGCCGCGACAGATCGACCGGCACGACGCCGAACAGCAGGAACCGGTAATCGCCCAGCGGCCGCCCAAGGTTGCTGCCGTCGCGCGGGATGTGCGTCATCCCCTCGGGGAAATCGAGCTTCAGGACCGGTCCCATCTCGGTCACGACGCCCTCGACCGACGTGCTCCAGTCCCACAGCTCGGCGGGCGAACGGGGGACGCTGCTTTCCAACTGGACGCGGACGGTGGACATGATGACCTCGGCTGCAAAAGAGTCCCCACTCTACGCCCGCCGCATACCCGCTTCCGTTAATCCCTTAACGTAGCGGCCGCTCCGTCATCTTGTTTACACAAGAGTGCGCCACAATCTGCCCCGTGTAGCTAACCTATTAAAAATTTTTGCACGGGACCCCGCGATTTCTGCGAAAATCCGCTTCTTCATTTTTCCGGTGCCGTGCCCGGCCGCCTTCCCTCCCGGATAGCGGCGCGCACGGCGCTTCGCTTTGGAGCTGTCCATGAAATTTCGTTTCCCAATCGTCATCATTGACGAGGATTTCCGTTCCGAGAACACGTCCGGTCTCGGCATTCGCGCGCTTGCGGCCGCGATGGAAAAAGAAGGCATGGAAGTGCTCGGCCTGACCAGCTATGGCGACCTGTCCCAGTTCGCCCAGCAGCAGTCGCGCGCTTCCGCCTTCGTGCTGTCGATCGACGACGAGGAATTCGGCGGCGGCACCATCGAGGAGACCAATTTCGCACTGAGCGGCCTGCGCGCGTTCGTGCAGGAGATCCGCCACAAGAACTCGGACATCCCGATCTACATCTACGGCGAGACCCGCACGAGCCGCCACATCCCGAACGACATCCTGAAGGAGCTGCACGGCTTCATCCACATGTTCGAGGACACGCCGGAATTCGTCGCGCGCCACATCATCCGCGAAGCGAAAGCCTACCTGGACAGCCTGGCGCCGCCGTTCTTCCGCGCGCTCGTCAACTACGCCAACGACGGGTCGTATTCCTGGCACTGCCCGGGCCACTCGGGCGGCGTCGCGTTCCTGAAGTCGCCGATCGGCCAGATGTTCCACCAGTTCTTCGGCGAGAACATGCTGCGCGCCGACGTCTGCAACGCCGTCGAGGAACTGGGCCAGCTGCTGGACCACACGGGCCCCGTCGCGAAGTCGGAGCGCAACGCCGCGCGCATCTACAACGCCGACCACTGCTACTTCGTCACGAACGGCACCTCGACGTCGAACAAGATGGTGTGGCATTCGACCGTGGCGCCGGGCGACATCGTCGTCGTCGACCGCAACTGCCATAAGTCGATCCTGCACTCGATCATCATGTGCGGCGCGATCCCCGTGTTCCTGATGCCGACCCGGAACAACCTCGGCATCATCGGCCCGATCCCGCTGGAAGAATTCTCGCCGGAGTCGATCCGCCGGAAGATCGAAGCGAACCCGTTCGCCCGCGAAGCGAAGAACAAGAAGCCGCGCATCCTGACGATCACGCAGTCGACCTACGACGGCGTCGTCTACAACGTCGAGACCTTGCGCGAACTGCTGGACGGCGAGATCGACACCTTGCACTTCGACGAAGCCTGGCTGCCGCACGCGACGTTCCACGACTTCTACCGCAACATGCACGCGATCGGCCGCGACCGCCCGCGCGCGAAGCAGTCGATGATCTTCTCGACGCAGTCCACGCACAAGCTGCTCGCGGGCCTGTCGCAGGCCTCGCAGGTGCTCGTGCGCGAATCGGAGACCGTGGCGCTGGACCAGGACGCATTCAACGAGGCGTACCTGATGCACACGTCGACGTCGCCGCAGTACTCGATCATCGCGTCGTGCGACGTCGCCGCCGCGATGATGGAAGCGCCGGGCGGCACGGCCCTCGTCGAGGAATCGATCTATGAAGCGCTGGACTTCCGCCGCGCGATGCAGAAGGTCGACGAGGACTACGGCGACGACTGGTGGTTCAAGGTGTGGGGCCCGCAGGTCACGAGCGAGGAAGGCATCGGCACGCAGGCCGACTGGATGATCCACGCGGACGACGACTGGCACGGCTTCGGCAGGCTGGCCGAAGGCTTCAACATGCTCGACCCGATCAAGGCGACGGTCGTCACCCCGGGCCTGTCGCTGGACGGCTCGTTCGGCACCTCCGGCATCCCGGCGTCGATCGTCACCAAGTACCTCGCCGAGCACGGCGTGATCATCGAGAAGTGCGGCCTGTACTCGTTCTTCATCATGTTCACGATCGGCATCACGAAAGGCCGCTGGAACACGCTCGTCACCGCGCTGCAGCAGTTCAAGGACGACTACGACCGCAACCAGCCGATGTGGCGCATCATGCCGGAGTTCACGGCCGCGAACCCGCGCTACGAATCGTGGGGCCTGCGCGACCTGTGCCAGCAGATCCACGACTTCTACAAATCGCGCGACGTCGCCCGCCTGACCACCGAGATGTATTTGTCGGACATGATCCCGGCGATGAAGCCGTCGGATGCGTTCGCGAAGATGGCGCACCGCGAGATCGAGCGCGTGGCGATCGAGGAACTGGAAGGCCGCATCACGGCGATCCTGCTGACGCCCTACCCGCCGGGCATCCCCCTGCTGATCCCGGGCGAGCGTTTCAACAAGACCATCGTCGACTACCTGCGCTTCGCACGCGACTTCAACGAGCGGTTCCCGGGCTTCGAGACGGACGTGCATGGTCTCGTGAAGCGCGAGATCGACGGGAAGCTGGGGTATTTCGTCGACTGCGTGAAGCAGGACTGACGACGTAAAAAAAGGAGGCCGCGGCCTCCTTTTTTACGTGTTCGGCGCGATCAGGCCTTCGGCAGCGTCACGCCATGCTGGCCCTGGTACTTGCCGCCGCGGTCCTTGTACGAGGTCTCGCAGACCTCGTCGCTCTCGAAGAACAGCACCTGTGCGCAGCCTTCGCCGGCGTAGATCTTGGCCGGCAGCGGCGTCGTGTTCGAAAACTCCAGGGTCACATAGCCTTCCCACTCCGGCTCGAACGGCGTCACGTTGACGATGATGCCGCAGCGCGCGTAGGTCGACTTGCCCAGGCAGACGGTCAGCACGTTGCGCGGGATCTTGAAGTACTCGATCGTGCGGGCCAGCGCGAAGGAGTTCGGCGGGATGATGCACACGTCGCTCTTCACGTCGACGAACGAGTTCGAATCGAAGTTCTTCGGATCGACGATGGTGCTGTTGATGTTCGTGAACACCTTGAATTCGTCGGCGCAGCGGATGTCGTAGCCGTACGAGGACGTGCCCCACGAAATGATCTTGCGGCCGTCCGTCTCGCGCACCTGTTTCGGCGAGAACGGTTCGATCATGCCGTGTTCTTCCGCCATCCGGCGGATCCATTTGTCGCTCTTGATACTCATCGCTGGGCTTCTTTTCCAAAAAAAATGGGGATATGAATCCCGCAATTTTACGCGAAAAGCGCCTTGGGACGACCGGCCTTTTTTTCCTCGGCCTGTGCGAGCAGCCGCGCGATCATCTCGCGTGTCAACGCGGCGGTCAGCGCCGGCTTCTCCATCGGGTACAGGTGCGTGCCTTCGATCGTGACGAGATTGCCGCCGACCAGCCGGCGCGTCCCGTCCAGGCCCGCCTGGCGCAGCTCCGTGGAATCGGTCCCCGCGATGAAGCCGACGGGCACGGGGAAAGGCGCACGCAGCACCCGGTCCATGTCGTGCGGCAGCGTGCTGTAGATCGCCGCTTCGACGTCGCGGTCGAAGCGGAGTTGCACGCCCTCGGCATGCGCTACCAGGCCGTGCTCCAGGTAATCGTCGAGGGCACCCGGCGCCCATGCCCGGAACACGGGTTTCGCCATGAAATGCTCGAAGGCGGCCGCACGCGACGGCCACACGTTGCGCCGCCGCCGGGCCACGTTCCCCGGCGACAGCCGCATGCGCAGTCCGAGCATCTTCGCGAACCGCCACACCCACGCCCGCCAGCCCGCAACGACGGGGGAATCCAGCATCACCACGCAGCGCACCAGGTCCGGCCGCCGGTGCGCCGCCAGCATGCTGACGGCGCCGCCCAGCGAATGGCCGACGAGGATCGCCGGCTGGCCGTACCCCTCCAGCTGCGCGATCAGCTCGTCGATCAGCGTGTGCCAGTTGTCGCGCACGGGAAAGCGCGGATCGTGGCCCAGCATGTCCGTCGTGCGCACGTCGAAATCACGGCGCAAGTCGTCCAGCAGGCGGCCGTACGAACCGGACGGGTAGCTGTTCCCGTGGGTGAAATGGAGTAAAGGCTTGGACATCGGGAATGGGATGACGCGGCAGCGCATAGTCAGGACGACACCCATTGTAATGTCATTATCTCCAAGTATTTAGAGGGAAACGCCTACGGCCGCTCGCCCCCATCGTGTCCGCGCATGCGGTGCTGGCGCAGTTGCTCGCGCTGCTCCGGCGTCAGCACGGCCTGGATCTGCGCGTCGGTGCGTGCCTGCAGCAGCGCCTGGGCGGCCACCGCCTGGCCGAGGTCGCGCGACAGCGCGCCGGCCCTGGCCTCGTCGAACCCGTCGGCGCGGCCCAGTTCGCGCAAACCTTCGTGCGCCTTGCGGATCGCCTTGTCGTACTCGCGGCGCTGCGGTTCCTGGGCGTGCACGATGGCGAACACCTTGTCCTGCTGGGCTTCCGTCAGCTTCAGGCGGTGCAGCGGCACGTGGCCGAAGGGCATGCCCGGGCCCCGCTCGTGGTCACCGTCGGGACCGTGCCGGCCGGCGGCCGGCGGCGCATCCGGTTCGCCGGTCGCGAAGGCCGGGGCGGCGGCAAGGCAGGCGGCGAGCAGCGCGGCTGCCGCGGAAAGGCTTGTGAATTTCATGTGTGTCATCCTTTTTTGTTCGGAGACGCCATTCTCGATTGTCTCGATGTTAAGGCGTGTTGTCGGCGTGTAAAAGCGCGTAAAGAGCCGGCGGCGGTCGTGGCCGGCACAGCCGCGCTGCGCTAAGATGCGAACATGAACCAAGTCCTGCTTATCGACGACGACACCGAACTGGTCGGCATGTTTTCCGAATACCTGGAACAGGAAGGCTTTCGCGTCGCCTGCGCCCACGACGGCGAGACGGGCGCGCGCGAAGCGCTGACCGGCCAGTACGCGATCGCCATCCTCGACGTGATGATGCCCCGCATGAACGGCATCGAGACGCTGCGCCGCATCCGCGCCGCCAGCCGCATGCCGATCCTGATGCTGACGGGGCGCGGCGACGACGCCGACCGCATCCTCGGCCTCGAACTGGGCGCCGACGACTACGTCACGAAGCCCTGCACGCCGCGCGAACTCACGGCGCGCGTGCGCGCCATCCTGCGCCGCACGCAAAGCTCGCCTAACGACGGTCCCGGCATCACGCTCACCGTCGGCAAGCTGACGATGCTGCCGGAGCAGCGCCGCGCCATGTGGGACAGCCAGCCGCTGGACCTGACCAGCACCGAATTCAACCTGCTCGAAGTCCTGGCGCGCAATGCGGGCCGTCCGGTCAGCAAGAACGACCTCTCCGAGCAGGGACTGGGCCGCCCGCTGGCCCGCTTCGACCGCAACATCGACGTCCACCTGTCGAGCCTGCGCCATAAACTGGGCACGCTGTCCGACGGGCGTTCCTGCCTGCAGACCGTCTACCGTCTCGGCTACCAGCTGATCCGCGAGTAGCGATGGGCCGGCTGTTCTGGAAGTTTTTCCTGTCCATCCTGCTGGCCCAGGTGGCGGCCACGATCGGCGTCGGCGGCACCTTGTGGCTGCGCGACCAGGCGCGCCAGCGCGGCGGCGAACCCACGCTCGACAAGAGTCCCCCCGCGACGATCATGCTGGACGCAGCCGCCGCGACGCTGAAGCACGGTGGCATCGACGCGTTGCGCGACCTCGCCGCCGGGAGCCGCCGCATGCATTTGTACGTTCTCGACGAGCAGGGCCACGAACTGCTCGACCGGCCCGTGCCCGCCAGGCTGCGCGAGGAAGTCGAGCGCAACCTGAACGGCGACGGCCACACCCATGCCGTCGCCCACCTGACGGGCGCCGACGGCCGCCGCTACACGGCCTTCGCCTCGCGCGCATGGCATGTGCCGGGCATGGACGGTCCGGGTCCGCGCGGCTTCGGCACCGGACCGGGCGCCGGGCCGCCGCCGGCCGGCCCAGGCGACGGCGACCCGGGCGCGCGCATGGACGGCGGACCCGGCGGCCCGGGCGGCCCGGGTGGCGGCTGGTTCGGCCTGCCGCCGGAATTCAGCCGGCACGTGGGCCCCTGGCTGCCCATCGTCGCCGCCACGCTGGCCAGCCTCCTGTTCGCCGCCCTCCTCGCCTGGTATTTCTCGCGCCCGATCCGCGCCCTGCAGCGCGCCTTCGACGCCGCCTCGGCGGGCGACCTCGCGCCGAAATTCGCCCACGCGGCGCCGCGCCTCATCGGCGACGAGTTGGCGGAACTGGGCCAGGATTTCGACCGCATGAGCGCCCAGCTGCGCGCCCTGATGGATGGCCAGCGCCGCCTGCTGCACGACGTCTCGCACGAACTGCGTTCGCCGCTCGCGCGCCTGCAGGCCGCCATCGGCCTCGCGCACCAGCGGCCGGACCGCCTGCAGGCGTCGCTCGAACGCATCGAGCGCGAAAGCGTACGCATGGACCGCCTCGTCGGCGAGCTGCTGACATTGTCGCGCCTGGAAGCGGCGACGACGCTGCCCGCCACCGAGCCCGTCGACCTCGTCGAGATGGTCGACCAGATCGCCGACGATGCCCGCTTCGAAGCCGGCGCGGTGGTGGAGGTCGACGCGCCGGAACCGGTCACGGTGCGCGGCGCCCCGGACCTGCTGTGGAGCGCCGTCGAGAACATCGTGCGCAACGCCGTCAAGCACGGCGCGGGCGGCCCCGTGAACGTCTGCCTGCATCCGGACGGCGACCTCGTTCACATCGAAGTCCTCGACAAGGGCCAGGGCATCGCGCCCGAACACCTGGGCGACGTGTTCGAACCGTTCTTCCGCTCCAACCCCACGCTCAACAACGTCGACGGCCATGGGCTCGGACTCGCGATCGCCAAGCGGGTCGTGGAGACGCATGGCGGACGGATCTCGGCCGCCAACCGGCCCGAAGGCGGCTTGCGCGTCACGATCACGCTGCCGCGCGTGGCGTAATCAGCGCCCGTACCAGTAGCGCGCGTGCTCGTTCCTGTAGCCGCGCCAGGCCACGTCGGCGCCGAAGTCCAGCGTCAGCGCGCCCGCGTCGTCGGTCCGCAGGCGCAGGGCGCCGAGCGTGCCGTAGCGGTCGTAGACTTCGGGCTTCGGATGGTGATAGCGGTTGCGGTATCCGACCTGGAAGAGCGCGATGTCCGGACGTACCGTCTGCAGGAAGGCCGGCGTGGACGACGTGCCGCTGCCATGGTGCGGCGCCAGCAGGACGTCCGCGTGCAGGCGATCCGCTGCACGATCGACCAGCGCCGCTTCCTGCGCCGCCTCGATGTCGCCGGCCAGCAGCACCGTGCGCCGGCCATTGCTGATGCGCAGCGTGCAGCTGCGCGCATTCGTCTTCAGGTGCGCGTCATCGTAGCTGGCCGGCGTCGGATGCAGCATGTCGAACGCGATGCCGTCCCATTCCCAATGCTGGCCGGCGCTGCAGCGCACGTGGCGGCGCACGGCGCGGACGATCGCGTGATCGGCGGGCAGCGACGAGGCGAGCCAGCCCGCGTCGACGCCTTCCAGCACCGCCAGCGCCCCGCCCGTGTGGTCCTTGTCGCCATGGCTGACGACGATCCCGTCGAGCGTGGCGATGCCGCGCATCCGCAGGTACGGCAGGATCACGCGGCTGCCGCCGTCCGCGCCCGGGGCGTACGCGGGACCGGTGTCGTACAGCAGGCGGTGCCGCTCCGTTTCGACGAGCAGCGCCATGCCCTGGCCGACATCGAACGCGGTCACGCGAAAGGTGTTGTCGCGTGGATGGTCCGGGCGCTGCAACAGCATCGGCAGCAGCGCGACGGCCCCGGCCCAGCGGTGCGGCCAGCCGCGCGGCATCAGCATCCACAGGATGCCGCCGAGTCCCAGCGCGAACACCCACGCCTGCGGCGCCGGCGCGCGCCACACGGCACCGGGCCAGCCGGCCATCAGCCGCAGCAGCCAGGCGAGCATCTCCACCGTCCAGTGCGCGAGCAGGAGCAGCCAGTCGCCCGGCGGCCCGGGAACCAGGCTGCCGGCCAGCGCGAGCGGCGTCACGACGAAGCTGACGAGCGGGATCGCCACCGCATTCGCGACCGGGCTCACGATCGACACCTGGCCGAACAACAGCAACGTCAACGGCACCAGTCCCGCCGTGACGGCCCATTGCGTCCGTCCGGCCAGCAGCAGCGCGCCGCGCGGGCCCGTGGGCGGCGGCCCGATGCGGCCATGCCCCGCGAACAGGATGACGGCCACGGCCCCGAACGACAGCCAGAACCCCGGCCACAGCACGGCCCACGGATCGAGCAGCACGACCACCGCGAGCGCCGTGCACAACACGTGCGACACGGCCGCGAGACGCCCCATCCACAACGCGAGCGCGACGACGGACAGCATGTACAGCGTGCGTTGTGCCGGCACGCCGAAGCCGGCCAGCAGCACGTACAGCAAGGCGACGACGTTGCCGGCCAGCGCGGCGGCCTTCTGTGCCGGCAGGCGCAGCGGCAGGCGCGCATCGGTGAAGAACGAGCGGCGCCACAACGCCGAGACGGCCCACGCGGCGAGTCCCGCGATCATCGTGATGTGCAGGCCCGAGATCGAAATGAGGTGACCGATGCCGGTGCGGTTGAACACCTGCCAGTCGGCCTGCTCGATGCCGCGCTGGTCGCCGATCACCAGTGCCACGACCACGCCCGCGTACGTGCGTCCCGCGAGTGCGGCCTGGATGCGCGCGCGCAGCGCCGCGCGGACGCGCTCGACGACCGCGCCGGGAGCGGCCACGAACGCGTCCAGCAGCCGGTTGCCGTCGTCGGCGCGCACATAGCCGGTGGCGCGCACGCCCTGTTCCAGCAGCCACGCTTCGTAATCGAATCCGCCCGGGTTTGCGTTGCCGTGCGGGCGCTGCAGGCGCACCGTCAATTGCCAGCGCTGGCCCGGCTGGACGTCGCCGACCGTGGCAACCGTGTTGCGCGAGCCCGAATACCAGGAGAGCGCTACGCGCCGTGGCACCTTCAGCGCGCCACCGACGACGTGCTCGACCGCGAAATTGAAGCGCACACCACCATCGAAGCGATAGGGCAGATTATCGATGGTGCCCACCAGGGTGACGTCGCGCCCCTCGTCCACCGCCGCCAGTTGGTCCGCGAGCGCGCCGCCCGCGAGGAACGCCGCCCAGCCGAAACCCAACAGTGCGCCGCCGGTAATCAACAGGGGGATCCGCCGCCGCGGTCGCCGAACCATGAGGCAGGCCAGCAGCAAGACCGCCCCGAATGCCAGCGCGCTCCATGTGGGAAGCGCAGCCCGGCACTGCAGCCACGCGACGCCGGCGACAAAGCTGCATATCGCGATCCGCATGGCGCCTGCCTTTCGTCTGGCACTGTCCAGCGCATATCTTACGCAGCGCGGACGGCCGAAGCGGCGCTACCACACCCTCTGTTGAGCTGCCACAGCTGAAGAGCGCTGCGGCGGCGCCACTCGACTCAGAACGTGAATCGCACGCCGGCGCGATACATGCGACCGAACAGGTCGTACAGAGACGGGTTGATGCCATTGCCCGAGGTCGGCGCGTTGCGGTTGGCCAGGTTGTCGATCTTGGCATAGGCCATGACGTTCTCCGACACCTTGTAGGTTGCGCCCAGGTCGACATACAACACGCCTTTCATGTGGTTGTTGTCGATGGTCTGGTGGATAGGCGTGGAGACCGGACAGTTGGTCTGGCACTCGATGTACTCATTGCTGTAGACACCGTTGCTGATCCAGCGCTCGCTCAGCGTCAGGCTGCCGCTGTCCGACGACCAGCCCTGAGAGGCCAGCAGCTTCCAGCGCGGCGTGGTGCCCATGTTGACGCCCGCCCCCTGCGTCGGAATGGTGCCGGGTACGCCCGAGTCCGTGATGTTGTCGATCGTATGCGTGGCCAGCGCGCGCAGCGTGAACATGCCGGGCAGGCCCAGGCCGGCCATGCTGCCGCGGTACGAGGTCTCGATGTCATAGCCCTTGAGCTTGAGCGACGCCAGGTTGAATTGCTGCAGGCGCACGTAGTTATTCGTCGGCACGGCGCTGTCGAGCACCATGGCCGCGCACAGGTCCTGGTGCCCGGCGTCGCACAGGTCGACCTCCTGCTGCAGGCCCAGCGTCGAAATGACGCCGTTCACCTTGATCGTGTAATAGTCGAACGAGGCACTGAAACCCGGCGCCCAGCGCGGTTGCGCGAGGACGATGCCCAGCTCGGTGCTGCGCGCGACCTCCGGCTTGAGCGCCGGGTTCCCGGTGACCTGCTGCTGCACCGTCAAGGTCGTGCCTTTGTGGTTCACGACGTTGTTGGTGATCACGACCGGCGCGAACAGTTCGCTCAGATTGGGCGCACGCACGTCGCGCGAGGTGACGGCCCGCAGGCGCACCCCGTCGATGCTCGTTTTCCAGGTTCCGCCTATCTTCCAGGTCTTGGCGTTGCCGGCGGTGCTGTAACTGGTGCCGCGTCCCGCCACGTTCAGGTTGGCTTCGCCGAGCCCAGCCGACTTGAACAGCGGCAGATTGACTTCCAGGTACGCTTCGCGCACGGAATAGGCGCCCGAGCCGTTGTGGTAATTGCCCGCAAACCAGTTCGCGCCGGACGACGTGTTCAGCAGCGGATCGGCCGGGTAGGCGGGCGAATTCGGGCTGTCCGCCGTGACGCCGTTGCCGTACGGGTCGGCGCGCACGGTATAGGCCTCCCTGCGGTACTCGAGACCGGTGGCGACGGCCAGCGGACCGGCCCACAGCGCGAGCGGCTCGCCGCTGACGTTGAAGCTGGCCACATCCTGGGTCTGGCGGGCGTGCTGCTGCGGGCCGTTCGGCGGCATCACATAGGCCAGCGCACCGGTGCTCTGCGGGACGTTGCCGATGATGTTGAGGGGCTGGCACCCCGAATTGCGCGCGACGACGTTGCGGCAGACGATGCTGCCGTCGGGCAGACGGATGGCGTCGATCGCGGCGTTATAGCGCGGCGTCAGCGTGATGTTGTTGACGTACAGGTCGGTGCGGTTGATGCCGCGCTGGTAGTAGCCGTTGTACGACCAGGTCGTACCGCCGGCATCGAAGCGGCCGTCGGCGCCGATCACGTAGCGCGCCATGCGACGGGTCGGCACGACGCTGATGTATTTCGGAAGATTCGCGTTGGCGGTGCCGTACTGGAAGCTGGTGATGTTGTTGGCCGCGCAGGCTGCCGCGATCGAGGCGGGCAGGAACGGATTGTCGCACTGGATGGTGAGGTTGGCGTTTTTCGGCGCCCCGCCATTGGGCTGGTTCTGCGAATTGACCTCGGCCGCGTTGATCGTCATGTAGATCTCGTGGTCGTCATTGATCGCATAGCCGATGCGGGTGTAGGCGTTCTCGCGCTTGAGCTCCGAGGCCAGCGTCGTGGTATTGGCCGACACGCCAGACAGGTCGCCGCCCACGCAGAACGGGCTGATACAGCCGCTCACGCCGCCCTTACCGTCGGGCACGCCGTTGGAACCGTAGTTGAACTTGTACGGCACGCCGCCATCGCCGAAGGCCGTGCCTTGCAGCGGGCCGGAGGTGATCAGGCCATAGAGGTTGTATTGGTAATTCTGGGCGTTACGGATGTCGTAGATTTGCGGCTTGCCGTCGGTGGTCTGGGCAAACGGACGCGTTTGAAAGGCCGGCGCCTTGAACGCGGTGCGGCCGTTCGGGCCCGGGCCGGCGCCGAAGCCGTTGGGCGGTATGCCATCCTCCTTGCTGCGCTCCACGCTGACCACGACATGCAGCTTGTCGTCCAGGAAGCCGCGGCCCCATGCCGCCTGCAGCGTGACGTTCTTGTCATCGTGGTAGGTGGTCTCGCCACCCTCGATGTTGGCCTTGAAGCCCTTGAATTTCTTGTCCGTGATGAAGTTGACGACGCCGCCGACCGCGTCCGAGCCATACGAGGCCGACGCGCCGCCGGTGACCACGTCGACGCGCTTGACCAGCAATTGTGGAAACTGGCTGATGTCGGTGACGCCGGTGACATTGGCCGGCACCACGCGCTGGCCGTCGAGCAGCGTCAGCGTGCGGAACGCGCCCAGGCCGCGCAGGCTGAACGCACTCAGTCCCTGTTGGCCGCTCGACGTGCTGTACGTCAGCACCTGGCTGCCCGTGCTGCCCTGCAGCGCCGGCAGCTGGGCGATGGTGTTGAAGATGTTCGGCTCGGCCGATTTTTCGATATCGTCGGCGGTCAACGTCGTGGTCGGGGTGGGCTGGTTGAAGCCGCGCGCCGCGATGCGCGAACCGGTCACCGTCACCACATTGTCGACGGCCTTGGGAGCGGGCGCTGCTTCCTGCGCGCAGACGGTTGCGGCGCTGATCAGGCCTGCTCCGAGCAATGCTGCGGTGGACAGTTTCAAGGGATAGGGTTGTGGAGGCTGGGCCTCGCTGCGCCTGGCGGGTCGAATGGTCATGAGATCTCCGTTATGATTTTTATCACACCTTGAATAGTGTGAAAAATCATCCTAGGGATGTTACACGCTACCATCCAATTCCTTTTTTTCGTCCTCCGATACAAAAATGGATATCATTTATAAAAAACCGACGCGGCCAGCACTGGCGATCAAGCCAAAGCGCGATATCCGTCGATACGAAAACGGACGCGGCCAGCATGAAATGGATTTCATTTATAAAATACCGAACAGCACTGCCAATGACAAAGGCTCAGGCGAGCGTCGATGGTCCCATTGGCGGCGGCCCGGGCACGGGTTGTCCGTCCTGTACGGACCCGGCGAAAAGTGCGACGCGTTCGGCTTCGGCGATGCGCATCAGTTGCCACGTACTGCGTCGCTGGATCACTTCCGGACCGGCCGAACGCCCGAACATGCCCACGGCTACCTGGAAGGTCGCAGCCGGAAGCGTGCTTCCGCGCGGGAACCAGCGCGTGCCGTCGAGCGCATGCGCCTCCCCGCAACGCCACCAGCCGCTCGCCGGACAGATTTCACCGGTCCTGACGTTCGTGCCGAGAGCGGCTTCCTGGACGGGGTCGGCTTCGCCTTCCAGGGCGAGACTGCCCGGTCCCGGCGGGGCAAGGGTGACCAGCATTGGCGTACGGGGACGTAGCCGTTGATCGACCAGCCTCCACGTCGTCGGCTGCGACGGTTCGATGCTCGGCTGGAGACCGCGCAGCTTTTGCCACAGCGTCTGGCGCGGTAGCAGCAGCGCCTGTGGCATGCGGTCGCCTTTGCGTATCCATTGGACCGATCCGCCGTGTACGTCCACGCCGGGGCCGCCTTCGCGGCATTTCCACCAGCCGGATTGCGGACAGATTTCTCCGGCAGTCGCCAACGCACCCAGTTTCGGTCCGGGCGGTTCCGGCGGCGGATCCGTTGGCGGCGGCGAATCGGACTTGCGCAGGCGGATGCTGGACGAAATGCTGTCCCAAAGCTCGAGCACGGCGTCTTCATGAAGACTGGAATCGACAGGTTTTCCCCCGGGGCTCGGGTTTGTGCCGGTTTCCATGTTAAGCAGCAAGTACGGCTGCAAGTGATCATTGCCGACCCCATGCGCCTCCCACATGAAGCTATAGCCCGTCGTGAAATTCAGTTCGCGGACGCGCTCCAGGACCTCTTCCCCGTCAATGCCATTGATGCTCCGCTTGCCCGAGCGCAGCTTTGTCACGCGCAGCATTTCATCGGCGCTGGCGTCTGCGTCGATATCGGCGACACGGACAAGCAAGCTGCGGTCAGTGCGACCAGCAGGCATGACGTCGAATGCCAATCCCATGTCCGGATGGCCAGGCAGGCCGAGATGCAGGGTGACATGTTCGTTCTCATGTTCCGGCAAAGGTTCCGCGAAGACCCCTCGCCAGATGCAGAACCCGGGACCACGCGGAATCTCGTCCGTGCCGCGCACTTGCAATCGTGCCAGCAGCGTTTCTGCGTCCTTGACACCTTGCGCCTGCTTCGACGACGCAGACATCGTGAAACTCAAACCGTTCATGTGCGCATGGACTTCGATCGACACCGATTCCATATCGATCCGGCGATCCCCGTTCATCATATGCCCGCGGCTGCGGCCGTAAACGAAGCTTCGCCCGGTGACCCCGGGAATACGGAGGTCATGGGCGTCGAGCATCCCGCCTTCGCCGCTGTCGTCGTGATCGCGGCCGCGTGCCGCGATCTCTGCCTCGCGTGCCGCCACCCGCCCACGGAATGTGGCCTCGTCTTCCTCGACGGAGTCGATCGCGAACCCGGATATCCTTTCGCCCGACAAGCTGACATCGGCCTCGCCAGGAACGTCGACCAGGTACCGTCCGACGCATACCGTTTTCATCTTTCCCGTCATTTTTGCCACCTCGGATCTGTCCCGTATGCTGCGGACCTGGCCAGCGGCCCAGGTACCTGCACAGGCGAGAGCTGCAAGCAAAACGATGAGCTCTCGCCAACCGCGTTTCCTTGTTCGCGTCATGGCAACGTCGGTACCGGCATGGCAACGGAAACTGGGCCCGACGACAAGACGACTTGCCGCATGAACGCATCCATACGAAGGAACGTACGGACGACAATCATTCGCCCATCCAATTTACATTTAGCGGCCCCCGCACACTGGATGAGGCTTGGGGTTTCCTTGCGTCTCATCATGCATGGAGGCGCAACCGATGTGGCGCGACGGCGCCAACGCTGTTTCCCGGTGCGCTTCATTGCAGCTTCTGAACCAGTTTGACGATCAGGTGCTGGGTCAGCATCAGGGTTGCATCATTGTTGTATGCGCCCTGATGATCGATTCCACGCACGTCGAACAACTGGCTGACCTTTCCCCGTGGGCCCGCTCCGGACTGATGTGGCACGGTGCCGTCGCCGGCCACGTCCTGGCGTGCAGGAACAAAGTAGAGATCACTACGTCCTTCCACGCGCACGCGTCGCCCGCCACCCGGGCCATAGCCCGCCCGGGCCGCCGCCTTGATATTAGATTCTGTAAACACGGCGCCGGCAGCCGGGTCGCGTGCAACCCAACGCACCGCGCCAAACGACATGTGTTCCGGATCGGCGCCATAAAATGCGTACGTGTTCGGGTGATAGTACGTATCCAGGACCTTGCGGTGGAACCGCTCGGCCTCGTCGACGGCTCGCCGTAGAACATCGACGACCTCGGTGTCGTTGTAGAGCTTTGCAGGGTCTGCGAGCACAGGGTCGATCAACCTGTACCACGACTGCGTATCGCGATACATGTCGTAGGGATCACCCGCGGGCAGATGCACCACCTCGCGCGGCACATCTTTATGGTTGACCTTGTTGACCAGGCAGATGTGCAGCCAGGGCTGCGGATAAAGATGATTGGGTAGCAGCTGCAGAGCGCCGGACGCGGCGGCCATCACCGGCATCGTGTCCTTGGGCAGTTCACCCAGGATTTCGGCGATGTGCTCTGCCTTGATATTGTCCACCTGCCCATTGCTAGGACTCCATTTCTCGGTACCGCATGCGATGCGGCGATAGCATGCGGGCGCACCAAGGGCGGGCATGGCACCATGGATGACGCCCAGGATCTGCTCCGGGATCTGCTTCGCGCAAGCGCGCGCAACCAATCCACCCATCGAGTGGGTGACCAGGATCACTTGCCGGCATTCGCGCTTGCGCTCAGTCCAGAAAGAAATGATCCGTTCGATACGCTGCCGCAGCCATTTGGCCGATGCGTCGCAGGACTCGAGCCAATTGTAGCCACAGGCATAAACCGGATAGTAATACGCCGCGTGCTTGTCGAGCTCCGCCTCCGTCACCCTGGCGATGCCCCGCACACCCCACTGCGCCGGATCGCACGCCATCACGTTCTTCCAATGGCTGCATATCACACGGACGTTATCCAGCGGATCCATCTCGAACGTGTGATTGAGGCCAACCTGCAAGCCGTACAGCAGCCTGCCATACGAATCCCAATGCACCTCCCCCCACCAGCGCTGCCGCACCTCGGCCTCGGTCGTACCGTAGTTGCGTGCTTCCAGCGGCAAGTGGATAGCGCCACGGTTATCCACCTCGAGCGTCCGTGCGTTGAGAAGCTTTTGGCGCTTCTTCGGATCGAACTCCTTCCACTTGCGCGCCGTCTTCAATCCCTCGAATGTCCCGTTCGGCGCCCGCCACGCCGGCTCGCCCGGATCCAGCACGGCGTTCGCCCGCATCGCCGGACTGGTCGCCGCCCGCAGGTTGCTCCCCATGATTCCGGGCACGACGATGACCGGAATGACTTTCGACGGCGGCAAAGTGAACAGCCCGCGTGTCGTGAACGAGGTGGGGGTCAGGACGGTTCGGCCCGTCCAGCTGCCGTCGGGCTGCGGGACGAGGTTGGGCAAGGGGCGGGTCGGGTCTGCCATGCGCGCTCCGTGGTCTGGGTTGAGTTTGCGTAAAATTCGGGGTCAACGGGCCGGGTCGTCGTCGGGGAGGAAGGCCATGTCGACGTCGCCGATCATTTCGCCGATCAGCAACGAGGTGCGGCCCTGTTCGTCGGTGCGTCCGGTGACGGCGCGGCCGTCTTCGAACGTCGCCTTGTAGCGTTGGTTCGGGACCGGCTTGCCGGTCTGCTGGTGCCGCAGCACCACGTATTCGTCCGTGTGCAGGTGCGACGTCGGCATGCGCACGCCTGCCGGTGCCGCCCCGCCGGGGCCGACCAGGTCGTGCTCCGTCGCCTTGAAGACCTGGCGGCCGCTCGTCTGCTGGGTGACCGTGCCGTCGGCCCAGTCGGTCTGCGCGCCCGGCGCGATGATCTTCACGGCCGGCGCTTCCAGTTCGATGCGTTCGGCAGCGATCAGGCTGATGCGGCCCGCCGACTTGATCTGGATATTGCCCACGTGCGTGTGCACGACGATGTCGCCGCGGCCCGCGACGAGGCGCACGCCCAGTTCGTGGGCGAACAGGCTCAGGCGGCGAGCGGCGCGCACGAAGATGTTGGCGCCGGCCGCGACCTCGGCGTCGCCCGCGCTGACGACGTCCACCTTGCCGCTCGCGCCCAGTGCCAGGTTGTCGTTGCTGGCGACGATGATGCCGTTCGGCGCCGTCGCAGCCAGGATGGGTTCCCCGCCGCCCGCGGCACCTTCCGCGACATTGCTGCCCGCATGCCAACGCTTCAGCTTGTCGACGAGGACGGCGAGGCGCCGGCCCGTCGGCTCGTCGTCCGTGTGGACCGCGGCCAGCCTGCCCACTTCGTCGAGGATGCCCTGCATGACGTCGGCCAGGCCCACCAGGCCGGCGCGGTCGAGCTGGCCGCCTTCCGCCTGCGGGCTCGCCTCCGCGCTGATCAGGACGCCCTGGGCGCCGCGCACGGCCACCGACAGGTCGCTGCGCAGCTCGGCGCCCTCCCCGCGCGGCGTGCCGGTGCCGTCGGCGCGCGGACGCGTCAGCCAGCCGAGATTCAGTTCCGATGTGCCGTGGTCGCTGGCAAGCTGCGCGCTGATCTCGCCGCGCGTGTCGTCGAAGCGCAGCTGGTTGCCGCGCGCGCCCTGGATCTCGTGCGTGCGCGTGCCGGATACGTAGCGGTTGCCCGGCAGCGCGCCCGCCTGGCTGAACGCGGGCGGCGCCGTGCGCTGGTTGTACAGCTGGGCGAGGATGATCGGGCGGTCCGGGTCGCCGCCGAGGAAGGCGACCAGCACTTCGGAACCGACGCGCGGCAGCGCCAGCGCGCCGGCCTGCTGCTGGCTGCCGTTGCCGTTGCCGGCCCAGTTGGACGCCACGCGGACCCAGGCCGAATCGGCCGGCGAATCGGACGCGCCGGCGCCGTGCGCATGCCGGTGGTCGGCGACGCGCATGCCGGGGAAGCGGATTTTCACGCGGCCCAGCGCGTCGCAATGGACGTCCTCGCCGGCCGGCCCGACGACGATGGCGCTCTGCAGCGGCGGCTGCGGCAGGTCGGTGCGCGGGTCGTACGCGGGCACGATCGAAATGCCGCGCCGGACGGCGGAAAAGCTGACGCGCACGCGCGCCTGCCCGTCGCCCGCGCGCGGGGCCGGCAGCGCGCTCGGGGCCGCATCCGCCGCCACCTGCCTGGCGTGGCGTTCCAGGTCGCGCGGCAGGTTGTTGTCGGCCACCACGTGCAACTCCGTGATCACGAAATCGCGCTCGGCGGCAGGATGGGTGTCGATCTCCGGATGGCCTTCGAGCGCGAAATACTGGCCGGCGCAGAAGTCGCGCACGCTGCCCTCGCCCTGGAAGCACTTCGATTCGAATTCGTGGCGGCTCATGCGCACCTGGCCCAGGCGCCAGTGGTCCTCGACGTCGTTGCCCGCGTGCGGCATCTCGATCAGGTAGTCGTCCAGCGACGCGGCGAGCGTGTTGCCGCTCGGGCCCTGGTCCACGTTGCTGCGCGCGGAGGCCGTCATGAACTGCGCGGCGCCGGGATTCTTGTAGTCCCAGCTGTGGCGCGTGGCGACGCCCGGCTGCAGGCGGCGCGCGGCGCGCCAGGAACTGACGGTGTCGCGGCCGTCCGCCATGCTGTCGCGGTGGTAGCGCACCGTGCCGGCCGCGTTCTGCGGCAGGCCGTTCGGGTCGTTGAACAGCACCAGCGTGTGCGCGGGCGTGCGGTCGTGCGCGGGGTCGACGGGGCTGCCGCGGCTGCGGCCCGGCCGGAACACCCAGGCGATGCCGCGCCGCTTGAGCAGGCGGCGCACGAACGCGGCGTCCGACTCGTTGTACTGCATGGTCTGTTCGCGCGGCGGGAACTGGCGCATGTCGAACAGCGGATCGAGCTCGACTTCGAAGGCGTTGGCCAGCACGGTGTTCGACTGGCGCCATTCGGCGCACAGCACCTGCACGATCTCCAGCTCGTTCTGGTAGCGGAACACGCGGCTGTTGGTGCGCTTTTCCATGATGGCGAACACGTCGCGCAAGACGAGCTCGTAGCCGGCCAGGCCGCCGTCCGCATCGCCCGCGCGCGCCTCGGTGACGATGCCGCACACGCTGCGAAGCATGCCGCGGTCGGTGACGAACTGCAGTTCGGCCGGCAGCGCGATCAGGTCTTTCAGCGCGATGTGCGGGCTGCTGGCGAGGCAGGCGACGCGGTAGTCGATGCCGCCGCAGATCGCCTCGTGGCCCACGACCCGCTGGGGCAGCAGCACGTCCTCCGCGAGCTGGCCGCCGTGGGCCAGGCGCAGGCGCAACGGCCGGTGCGCGGTGCTCAGGACCTTCTCGTGCTGCAGAACCCGCAGGAAATCGCTCGCGCTTTCCACTGTCTCTCCCGTGAACACGCCGCGGCTGCGGCACGAGAATGGATTCTTCCATGCTTCAACCGGCGCGAGATTAACGTGCGTCAGGGTGTACAGGAGCGAACTTCGGCGCATGCGGATGGTCCCACGCGGCGCGCCGCGCGGGTGCGCAGCGCGCGCCGGCGCGACTCGATGGAACCGGGCGTGTTCAGGCGCGGTCGCGCCGTCATGAGGGCCGGGTAGGACCCATGTGCTTCATGCGGGCCGCGTAGTCAGCCCAGCAGCGCGGCCAGGCGCGGCATTGTCGCCAGCGCGCTCGCGTGCGTCGCCGCGCGCACGGCGTCCGCATCGAGTCCGCGCATGGCGGCCAGCGCGGCCCCGATCGCGGGCAATTGCTCCGGGCTGTTGCGGCCCGGGTGGACCCACGCCGGCGAGATGTCCGGCGCATCCGTCTCCAGCACGATGGATTCCAGCGGCAGGTCCTCGGCGAGCCGGCGGATCTGCAGCGCGCGCGTAAAGGTCATGGCGCCGCCGAAGCCGAGGTGGAAGCCGGCGTCGATGAAGGCCTTCGCCTGCTGGAAGCTGCCGTTGAACGCGTGCGCGACGCCGCCCGCCGGCCGGATCTGGCGCACGTGCTTCAGCACCTGGTCCTGCGAACGGCGCACGTGCGCGAGCACGGGCAGGTCGAAATCGCGCGCGATGCGCAGCTGCTCGCGCAGGAAGCGCTCCTGCTTGTCGCGCATCGCGGGCTCGCACAGCATCGGAATGAAGAAGTCCAGGCCGATCTCGCCGATGGCCACGAAGTTCGGGTCCGCCAGCGACGCCTCGACCTGGCGCCGCAGTTCGGCGAGATCGTCGTCCGTCGCCTGCGGCACGTAGATCGGGTGGATGCCCAGCGCATAGCTGGCGTTGGGCAGGTCGGCCGCGAGCCGGCGCACGACGTCGAAGTTGGCGCGCGCGACGGCCGGTATCACGATCATGCCGACCCCGAGTTCCTGCGCGCGCCGGGCGATGGCGCGCGAGTCCCCGCCGAATTCGTGAGCGTCGAGGTGGCAGTGCGTGTCGATCCACATGGCAGGATCACGCCCCGGCCGGCTGCAGGCCGTGCTCCGTCATGCGCAGCACGCGGTCGCAGCGGCGCGCCAGTTCCGGGTCGTGCGTGACGATGACGAACGCGGTGCCGAGGGTCTTCGACAGTTCCAGCATCAGGTCGAAGATGCCCTGCGCCGTCGAGTGGTCGAGGTTACCGGTCGGTTCGTCCGCCAGCACGCACGCGGGTTCCGTGACGAGGGCACGGGCCAGCGCCACGCGCTGGCGCTCGCCGCCGGACAGTTCGCCCGGCCGGTGGATGGCGCGCTTCGTCAGGCCCACGCGCGCCAGGATCGCCTCGGCGCGCGCGACGGCGTCCTCGCGCTTCATGCGCCGGATCAGCAGCGGCATCGCGACGTTGTCCAGCGCGGTGAACTCCGGCAGCAGGTGGTGGAACTGGTAGACGAAGCCGAGCGAGCGGTTGCGCAGCTCGCCGCGGCGCGTTTCGGACAAGGTCGCGAAGTCCTCGCCCTGCAGGGTGACGCTGCCCGTGCTGGGCGTGTCCAACCCGCCCAGGATATGCAGCAGCGTGGACTTGCCGGACCCGGACGCGCCCACGATGGCCACGCGCTCGCCGCGGCCGATCGAGAAATCGATGTTGTCCAGCACCTGGACCGCGTAATCGCCCTGGCGGAAGGTCTTGCCGACGTTGCGGCAGGCCAGTATTGCCGTATTCACATTCATGTCATTCATAGCGGAGTGCCTCCGCCGGTTTCACGCGCGACGCGGACCAGCTGGGGTAGATGGTCGCGACGAAGGCCAGCAGCACCGAGACGCCGCCGATCTTGAAGACGTCCGGCCAGCGCAGGTCGGACGGGATTTCGCTGATCAAATAAATATCCTTGGACAGGAACTGCACACCGAGCAGGTGTTCGATGAACGGCACGATGACGTCGATGTTCAGAGCCACCAGCACGCCCAGGCCCACGCCGGCCGCGGTGCCCATGATGCCGACGAGGGCGCCCTGGATCATGAAGATCTTCGTGATCGAACGCGGCGATGCGCCGAGGGTGCGGAGGATGGCGATGTCGGGCTGCTTGTCGGTCACCGTCATGACGAGGGTCGAGACGAGGTTGAACGCGGCCACGGCGATGATCAGCGTGAGGATGATGAACATCATGCGCTTTTCCGTCTGCACGGCGGCGAACCAGTTGGCGTTCAGCTGCGACCAGTCGCGCATCATCAGCTCGCCCGACATGCTGCGCTTGAGTTCCTGCGCGACGAACGGGGCCTGGTGCATGTCGGCGATGCGCAGGCGCAGGCCATTGGGCGCGTCGATGCGCACCATGCGCTGCGCGTCCTCGATGTTGATGAAGGCGAGCGCCGAATCGAATTCGTAGTGGCCGGCCTCGAAGATGCCGCTCACCGTAAAGACGCGCGAGCGCGGGACCATGCCGGCCGGCGTCGTCTGGCCCTGCGCCAGCAGCATGTTGACCTTGTCGCCGATGCCCACGCCGAGCGAGCGCGCGAGCGCGTAGCCCATGACGATGTTGTACTCGCCGGGCCTGAGGCTCTCGATGCTGCCCTGGCGGATCTGCTTCGCCACGTCCGACACCTTGTGCTCTTCCGACGGCAGGATGCCGCGGATGACGGCCGGCTTCATCGTGTCCTCGCGCACCAGCAGGCCCTGCGTCTCGACGAACGGCGCGGCGCCGCGCACGGCCGGGTTGCGGAAGGCTTCCTGCTCGGCCTGGCGCCAGTTCGGCATGGTGCCGCTCGCGTCGAACACTTCGATGTGGGCGAGCACGGACAGCATGCGGTCCGTGACCTCTTTCTGGAACCCGTTCATCACCGACAGCACGACGATCAGGGCGGCCACGCCAAGGGCGATGCCGGACACGGAGATCAGCGAGATGAAGGAAATGAAGCTGTTGCGGCTGCTGCGCTTGCCGGCGCGCGTGTAGCGCAAGCCGACCAGCCATTCGTACGGCAGTTTGTGGATGAGACTCATGGGCTCCAGGGTAAATGCTTTGGTCCCGCAGTTTGCCACACAACGCTCATCCATGTGGGGCGTTGTCACAATTGGAAGTACTTTTTCTATCTTGCACACATCATAAAATGTCCGGAACTCCGGGCGCGGCAAGACTATCGAACGCAGACAGGAGGCCCACCATGGCATTTTCCGTCTTCGATTCGAAGGGCACGCCGCTCGACCGGCAGCACACCACGTGGCGCGACATGGTGCGCAAGCCGATCAGCAAGCTGGACGACGATGCCTTTACCCGCATGCGCATCATCCTCATGAACGGCATCGAGCTCGAGGCCCTGCGCTTCTCGCACATGGCCGCGCGCTGCAACATGGCGCTGCGCCAGCCGCTGGCCGACGTCAGGCGGGTCGAGCAGCACCAGGCAACGATGGTGAACTGGCTGCTGTCGCCCGATCATTCTCCGCTCGAGACGACCATCGCCTACGAACAGCTCGCCATCGAGCTGACGGCGAGCGTGGCCCGGGCCGAGCCGGACGACTACCTGTCCCAAGTCTACCGTTTCGGCCTGCTGGAAGACTTCGACCACCTGTACCGCTACGCGGCGCTGCTCGACCGCGTGGAGGGCAAGGATGCGAACAATATCCTGCAGAGCTATACGGACATTCTCCCCGGCCGCCCCACGCCCGAGCACCACCGCGCCCCGCGCGACGACCTGCGCATGCCGTACGACCGCAGCATGGCCACGATGCTCAGCAAGCTGCACGCGCTGACGATCACGGCGGCCGAGGCGCAGACCCACAACTATTATATGAACGTGGGCCCGGCGTTCGCCGACCCGGTCGCGCGCCAGCTGTATGCGGAGATCGCCTCGGTGGAGGAACAGCACGTCACGCAATACGAATCGCTGCTGGACCCGACGGAGACGTGGGTCGAGCAGTGGCTGCTGCACGAGGCGAACGAGTGCTACACCTATTACAGCTGCGTCGAAACGGAGACGAACCACCACGTCAAGGCCGTGTGGGAGCGGTGCCTCGACTACGAGCTGGGCCACTTCCACATGGCCGCCGACGCCTTCCGGCGCTACGAGCGGCGCGATCCGGCCGAGATCGTCGGCGATTTCTCAGGCCCGATCCCGTTCCGCAGCCAGCGCGACTACGTGCGGCAGGTGCTGGCCAGCGAAGTCGACCTGCGCGCGCTGGGCACGCAATTCGTGCCGAAGGCGCACGAAGACCAGGCCAGCATCGATTACCGGCGGCGGATGAACAGCGACGGCTCGCCCAGCGAGGCGGTGGCGGCCGGCTACGTGTGGACGCCGGGCACGGAACTCGTGAGCCATGGCGCGGCCACCACGACGGCCGTCACGACGACCCTTCCCGCCAACCAGGGTGGCGTCGTCCACCCCTGAACCGCAACGGAGACACCATGGCACAGCAGACCGAACACCTCGGCATGAACCGGACGGGCGTGCAGATGTCGCCCATCGACACGGCGGCCATGCAGGGCAGCGACAACGCGCCGATCCGCGGCGCGCCGGGCGACGAGCGCGCCCTGCTGGACGCGCGCGAAGCGCTCATCATGGACGCCGGCGACATCGGCTCCATCCCCATGCCGGGCTCAGTGACGGGCGCCGTCAGCATGGGCATGCACATGCTCAAGGGCGACCGGCCGCAGATCCTGCTCGACAAGCTGGGCGAGCGCCTGGCGTTCGAACGCACGGGCACCCGTCTTTACGACGCGCTGCTGGCGAAATGCGACGTGATGCAGGGCGGCCCGGCCGGCATGACGCGCGACCACGTCGCCGCCATCCGCCGCGACGAAGCCCGCCACTTCCTGCTGCTGAAGGACGCGATCGAATCGCTGGGCGGCGACCCGACGGCGCAGACGCCCAGCGCGGACGTGACCGGCGTCGAGTCCCTGGGATTCGTGCAAGTGCTGAACGATCCGCGCACGAGCCTGGCCCAGTCGCTGCACGCGCTGCTGACGGCCGAGCTGGCCGACCGCGCCGGCTGGGAGACGCTGATCGCGCTCGCGGGCGAGGCCGGCCAGGACGACCTCGTGGCCGGCTTCACGCTGGCGCTGGAAGACGAGCACCGGCACCTGGTGCTCGTCCAGGGGTGGTATCACGAAGCCATCGGGCTGACGCCCGTTGCCGGGATGCTGCCGCCGGGCGGGTCGGCCGGGATGCCGCCCGATTCGACGACCGCGCCCACGACGTCGCCGGACGTGACGACGCCGGGACCGGGGGCGGACATCTGAGTCCATTTCGCCTAAAATAGAGGGATGGCCCACATTTCGCTCGTCCTGCCGTTCGCCCTCCCCGCTCCCGAATTCGCGCCCGACCTGACCCGTGCCCTGCAGGCGCCGGCGCTGGCCGCGCTGTTGTCGAAAATATCAGACGCGCGCTACCGCCCGCTGGACACCGACGCGCGCGTCCTGCCGTATGAGCTCTGGATCGCGCGGGCGCTGGGTGTCGCGCACGGGCTCGTCCCGGGAGTCGCGACCAGCGCGATGCGCGCAATCGGCCTCGATCCGGACGACGGCATGTGGTTCGTCGTGAACCCGACCCATATCCAGATCGCGCGCACGCATTTGCAGATGGGCGACATGCGCCAGCTCGACCTGCGCGAGGACGAAGCGCGCGCCCTGTTCGACAGCGCCCGCCCCTGCTTCGAGGACGCGGGCTACGCGCTCGCGTGGGGCGCCCACGACACGTGGTTCATGCGCGCGGACGACTGGACGGACATCGGGACGGCGAGCCCGGATGCGGCCGTGAACATGAACCTGACGGACTGGATGCCGTCCGGCCCGCAGGCGCGCGCGTTCCGCAAGCTGCAGAACGACGTGCAGGTGACGTGGTTCACGGATCCGGCCAACGCGGCGCGCGAGGCGCGCGGCCAGTTGCCGATCAATTCGTTCTGGCCGTGGGGGAATGCGAGCATGGCGACCGAACACGCCCAGCAACTGGTGGCGAAGGTCTCCGGCAAGCCGCTCGTGCGCCCGCGCGTGGCGGCGTTCGACACGCCCGGCTGGCTGACGGCGCTGGCCGACCGCCGCCTGGACACCCTGGCCGGCCTGGATTCGATCCTGGACGAGGATGGCCACTGGCTGCTCGCCTGCGGCAACGTGGCGGCGTCCGGTATCGCGGCCGACTGGCATGGCTGGCTGCAGCAGATGCAGCGCCTGGAGACCGAGCTGTTCGCGCCCTTGCTGGCCGCATTGAAATCCGGCCGCATCAAGGAAGTGCGCCTCGTGCTGAGCCACCGCGACGGCCACCTCGAAACGACGACGACCCCGCTGGCGCAACGTAAATTCTGGCGCCGCCCCACCCTGGAACGACTGCTTTGAAGACCCGCATCACCATCCGCCCCTGCCCCGTACGCCAGTCCGAAATGCTGCGCCAGGGCGGCATCCACCCCGTCCTCGCGCGCGTGTTTGCGTCCCGCGGCCTGACCGACCCGCGCGAGTTGGCCGTCGAGCTGCAAGCGCTGGTACCGCCCGGCGCGCTGCGCCAGATCGACGCGGCGGCCGTGTATCTCGCCGACGCCATCGCGGCCGGCAAGAAGATGACCATCGTCGCCGACTACGACTGCGACGGCGCCACCGCCTGCGCCACGGCGATCCGCGGCCTCACGGCGATGGGCGCGCGCGTCGACTACATCGTGCCGAACCGCTTCGAGTACGGCTATGGCCTGACGCCGGAAATCGTCGAACTGACGGCGCGCGAGAAATCCCCGGACATCATCATCACTGTCGACAACGGCATCGCCAGCATCGACGGCGTGGCGGCGGCGAAGGCGCGCGGCATCGACGTCGTCGTCACCGACCACCACCTGCCGGGCGACGCGCTGCCGGACGCGCGCGTGATCGTGAACCCGAACCAGCCGGAATGCGGCTTCCCCAGCAAGAACCTGGCCGGCGTGGGCGTCGTGTTCTACGTGCTGCTGGCCCTTCGGGCGGAACTGCGCCGGCGCGGCGTGTTCGACGCGCAGACACAGCCCAAGCTCGACAACCTGCTCGACCTCGTCGCGCTGGGCACCGTCGCCGACGTGGTGAAACTCGACACGAACAACCGCATCCTCGTCGCGCAAGGCCTCAAGCGCATGCGCGCGGGCCGCATGCACGCGGGTGTCGCGGCGCTGTTCCGCGTGGCGGGCCGCGAGGCGCGCTGCGCGTCGCCGTTCGACCTCGGCTTCGCCCTCGGCCCGCGCCTGAACGCCGCCGGCCGCCTGGAAGACATGTCGCTCGGGATCGAATGCCTGATCACGGACGACGAGGGCCGCGCCTGGGCCATCGCGCAGGAACTCAACGACATCAATTTGAAACGGCGCGAGATCGAGGCCGACATGCAGGGTACGGCGCTGTTGCACCTGGACGATTTCAAGCCGGCGGACGCCAGCACCATCGCCGTGTTCGACGACGGCTGGCACCAGGGCGTGATCGGCATCGTCGCCTCGCGCCTGAAAGAGAAATTCTACCGCCCGACGATCACGTTCGCACCCGCGGGCGACGGCTGGATCAAGGGTTCGGGCCGCTCGATCCCGGGCTTCCACCTGCGCGACGCGCTGGACCTCGTGTCGAAGAAGGTGCCGGGGCTGATCGACAAGTTCGGCGGCCACGCGATGGCGGCCGGCCTGACGATCCGCGGCGACCATTTCAACACGTTCGCGCAGGCGTTCGAAGCCGTCGGCCGCGCGTGGCTGACGGAGGCGCAGCTGGAGCGTATCGTCGAGACGGACGGCCCGCTGGAAGACGATTTCTACAGCACGCAATTCATCGAACTGCTGGACGGCCAGGTCTGGGGCCAGGGGTTCGCGCCGCCCGTGTTCTGCGACGAATTCCGCGTCGTCAGCCAGCGCATCCTGAAGGACAAGCACCTCAAGCTGCTGCTGGAGCGGAACGGGCGGCGCTACGATGCCATCTGGTTCGGGCATACGGATGCGCTGGGTGACAAGGCGCGGGTGGCGTTCAGGCTGGATGCCAATGAATACAACGGCGTGACCAAGGTGCAGTTGCTGGTGGAGCACGCGGAACCTGTATAACCCGTCGTCCCCGCGAAAACGGGGACCCATACTGAGCAACCGACTTCGGAACCTCAGCATGGATTCCCGCCTGCGCGGGAATGATGGTTTTACGTTACGGGCCTAGCGGGTAAAAATCGGCGCCTGCGTCACCGCCCCCATCCCTTCGCCCAGGTAGAAGCTCGGATGCGGCGGCTGGTTGTAGCCCGCATTCTGCCCCGCCACCTGCGCGCGATACTGCGGATCGTGCATCAAGGTCGGAATGCGCGCAGTGGTCGGCGCCGTCGTCGTGAACACGAGCAGCGCCGAGTTGTCCGCCGTGCGCCACACGACTTCCTCGCGCCAGTCGCCGAGGATGTCGGCCGACAGCACCGGCGTCGCCTTGGTGCCGTTGTTCGACGCCGCCCCGTACGGCGCGCCGTCGAGCAGGCGCACGACGCTCCCCGTCGTGGGCTGCCATTTGTTGATGACGGTGCCGTCGAGCAGTTCGCGGCCGAGATCCCCATCCCACCAGCTGGCGAAATTCATGTTCCCCGGACGCGCCGCGGAGATCTGGTGGCCGTTCGCCGCCATCAGGCCGCCGCGCGACGCCCAGCACTCCTCGCCCAGGTAGTTCGGATCGATGTCCGCGCACACGCCGCGGCCGACGTCGGCGCCGCTGCCGCTGACGCCCCACAGGACCTGGCCCGTCGCCGCGTCGTGCATCTCGGAGCCGGTGGCGCCGTAGCAGGACGGCGTCTCGTGCACCATGTACGCCTGCAGGCCCGCGCGGGTCGGGTCGAGTTTGCCGACGTGCAGCGCGTCGCCGTGGCACAGGCCGGTGCTGTACAACATGTGGCCGTCGCTGCCGATCGCGGCCGCGCCGTAGACGATGTCGTCGCGGCCGTCGCCGTCGACGTCCGCCACCGCGAACCAGTGCGAGCCCTGGCCGCGGACGGCGCTGCCTTCCTTGTCCGTGTCGAACACCCAGCGGCTGGACAGTACGCCGTCGCGGTAATCCCACGCCGCGACCACGGCACGCGTGTAATAGCCGCGCGAGAAGATGGCGCTGGGCCGGCGGCCGTCCAGGTAGGCGACGCCGCCCAGGAAACGGTCGACGCGGTTGCCATAGTTGTCGCCCCACGCCGCCACCGAGCCGCGCGCCGGCAGGTAATCCGTGGTCGCCAGCGCCTTGCCCGTGCGGCCATCGAACACGGTCAGGTACTCTGGACCGGACAGGATGTAGCCGTTCGCGTTGCGGTAGTCGGCATTGGCGTCGCCGATCACCTTGCCCTGGCCGTCGACGGTGCCGTCGGCCGTCTTCAGCATCACCTCGGCCCTGCCGTTGCCGTCGAAGTCGTAGGCGACCACCGTCGTGTAATGGGCGCCCGCGCGGATGTTGCGGCCCAGGTCGATGCGCCACAGCCGGGTGCCGTCGAGTCGATAGGCGTCGACATACGTGTTGCCGGTATAGCCCGACTGCGAATTGTCCTTGGCATTGGTCGGCTGCCATTTGACGATCAGCTCGTACTGGCCGTCGCCGTCCAGGTCGGCCGGTGTGCCGTCGTTGATGTCGTACGTGTAGGCCTCGCCCTTCGGCGTGACGCCGCCGGCCGGCCGCTGCACGGGGATGCGCAGGACGGGTTGGCTCCACGTGGCGCCGGCCGCTTCGTCCTTCTTTTCGTGCCCGTCGACGATCGCGCGCACGGTGTAGCGGGCCGCCGGCGTGCCGTTCGTGTCCGTGAAATTGCTCGCCGTAAGCGGCGCCCCGTTCAGGCGGACGCCGTCGCGGTAGAGGTTGAAACGGGTGTCGGGGTCGTCGACGCCCAGCACGCGCCAGCTGACGAAGACGCCGCCGCCGGTGGCGACGGCGACGACGCCGCGGTCGAGTTTTTCAACCTGCTTGCCCTGCGCGGCAAACGCGGATTGCGTGAGGGCGAGCGCCAGCAGCCCTAGCGGTGCAACGGTTCGGATCGGTATCATGTCTCCAGCCTGCTCGTTGTTGTTGTCGGGCGTTCGAGTATCTGGATTGGCCTGGCGAGTGTCAATTCGGTCCAGGCAAGCAGTCACAATGTTGAGCGGGCCGGCTACTCGTTCTTGCCGCACTGACAGGGCGGCGCCTCGCCCCGGTCGAACACGATCTTCCACCGCCCCGGCGCTTCCAGCCGCCAGATCGAGTTGTAGCGGCCGACCACCTTGCCGCTGGGGTCGTAGACGGGCCCGCCGCTATAGGCCAGGGTGCCGGACTCCACGACTTCCACCTGCTCCGGCTCCCACGAGAATGGCGCGCGTTCGCCGTCGTAATACTTGCGCCACGCATTCGCGACAGCCTCGCGCCCGCGCAGCGGGGTCGGACCGGAAAAGAAGATGGCCTCGTCGGCCAGGAAGGAGGTGAACGCGGCGTGGTCGCGCGCCTTCATCGTCGCGGCAAAGGCACGCTCGATGTCCGCCACCTGTTTCTTCAGCTCGTCGTGCGACGGCCGCGCCGCGCTCGCCATAGCCAGCATCAGCATGCTGATGCACATGACCCCAATCGACAGCAGACGCATCGCGCCCCCCTTTAACGTCGTTGCCCAGGATGATGATTTGACAAGCCTTGAATTCTGGCATGGCAATTCGGTTTGTACAAGACGCTTGCGCGACGTCCGAAAGCGGAGTATATATAGTCCATAACCGGAGAATTCCTCATGAGCTTCGCTTACGCCTACCCCAAGAGCCGGTTCGAACCGGCGGTACTCGTCGACCTGTCCGCCCGCTCGGAACGCGAACGGCTGTCGGAATCGGCCCTGAAAGGCTTCTTTCGCCTGGCCGGCGCCTGGCAGATCCGCGACGAGGATGCGCGCGAGCTGCTCGGCGGCCTGTCGTCGTCCTCGTTCTACGAATGGAAGAAGCACCCCGCGCGGGTGCTGGAAGTCGACCGCATCACCCGCATCTCCTACCTGCTCGGCATCTATAAAGCCCTGCACATCCTGTACGGCGACAAGCTCGCCGACGACTGGATCCACCTCCCCAACACCAATCCCATCTTCAACGGCCGCACGCCGCTGGCCTACATGCTGGGCGGCGGCCTGCTGGCGATGCAGACCGTGCGCCGCCTGCTCGACGCCCGCCGCGGAGGGCTGTGAGTGAAACTCATCCCCCGTTTGACGGCGCTGCGGCAGTTCGATACGTGCCGCCTGATCCCGTCGCGCTTCGCCGACCTCGAAGATTCCGTGCTGGCCCCGCTGGCCGATGACGACGGCATGCTGCGCGACCTGTTCGACCTCGACAACGCCACCAACGACCGCCTGCGCGGCGAATCGGGCCTGCTGCCCGGCATCGGCGTCGACGAACTCGTGTTCGGCGTGCCGAACTTCCGCATCGTCAACGCGGCCTACACCTATGCACGCCCTGAAGGCAGCCGCTTCAACGACGGCGAACGGGGCGCGTGGTATTGCGCGTTCGAGATCGAGACGGCGCTGGCCGAGGTGGCGTTCCACAAGACCGTCGAATACCAGGAAATCGGCCACTTCGACGACAGCGTGAGTTACCAGGCCCTGCTGGCCGATTTCAGCGCCGGCTTCCACGACCTGCGCGGCGCCGACGCGTGGGAAGACTGCCTCGCGGCCGACAGCTATGTCGCGTCGCAGGCGCTGGCGGCGGAGCTGCTGGAGGCGGGTTCGATGGGCGTCATCTACCCGAGCGTGCGCCGGCCCGAGGGCACGAATCTCGCATGCTTCCGCCCCGCATTGGTCGGCAATGTCCGCAAGGGGCATGCATATCGGTTAACATGGGCGGGTTCGCCGCTTCCCGCCATCGAACCCCTCTGAACCAGACACCGCCATGAAAACCGATCCGCTCAAAGACACCGAACTGCACGACAAGATCAACCGCGAGACCGCCCGCGTGCACTGGTCCGAACTCGAACGCCATTTCGCCCACGGCGCCGTCGTGTATGTGAGCGAAGAACTGGATCTCGTCGAAGTCGCGCTGCGCATCGCCCACGATGACAAGGATGCCATCGGCCGCTGGATGAACGACGGCAAGGTTGCCAAGGTATCCGACGTGCAGGCGAGCACCTGGCAGGCGTCCGACACCCTGTTGTGGGCATCCGTCGTGAGCCCGTTCGTGCTCGTGCAGCCGGAAAAGCATGCCGTCCACTGAGAAAGTGTTGGCCAGCAAGCACATTACCGTACAGCAACTAGATTTTAAGAAATGTGATCCCTCCGAATCCGCTATACTGGCGTGAAGTGAGGAAGTTTATGCAAAGCAACTTACAAGAAGACGACCCGATCCTGACCACGAGCGAAGTCGCGCGCCTGCTCGGCGTGGCGACGAGCACCGTGCAAATCTGGATGGAAAGCGGCGCGATCGAATCGTGGAAGACGCCGGGCGGACACCGCCGTACGCGTCTCTCCCTCGTGCAAGGCCTGATGCATGGCGACGACCAGGCCCGGTCGACCCCGAACCCCAGCACGGACAAGGAATACCAGCCGGCGTCGCAACCGGGCTACCCCGTCGGCGTCGGCGAACGTTCGCGCCTCGCCGCGCTGGCCGCCACCGGCCTCGTCGACACCGACGAGGAAGCCCGCTTCGACCGCCTCGTCCGCCTCGCCTCGATGGTGACCGGCTCGCCGATCGCCCTCATCTCCCTGCTGACGTCGACCCGCCAGTGGTTCAAGGCCCGGGTCGGCCTCGCCGCCCGCGAGACGCCGCGCGACTGGGCGTTCTGCTCGCACGCGATCCTGAAAAACGAACTGTTCGTCGTCGAAGACGCGATGGAAGACGAGCGCTTCCGCACGAATCCGCTCGTGTTGCAGGAACCGCACATCCGTTTCTATGCCGGCGTGCCGCTGCGCGACAAGTCCGGCCAGCCGCTCGGCACCTTGTGCGTGATCGACCGCGAACCGCGCCGCCTGCGCGCGGCCGAAGTACAAGGCCTCATCGACCTGGCCGAGATCGCCTCGAGCGAGATCCAGGCCACGGGCCGCAACGTCCGCAACTGATCAATGCCGGTGCGCGCGGTGCGCGAGCGCGTGCGCGGCCGCGCGCATGAGCATATCCGCCCGCTGCGGGTCCGGCTCGGAAAGCGCCAGCTCCTGTAACGCTTCCGGATACTCCAGCTCGGCAGCCCGCGCCAGCCACGCGCGCGCGGCGGCCGCGTCGGGCGGTCCGCCTTCCCCGTCCGCCAGCATGTGCGCCAGCAGGAACATCGCGGCGGGTTCGCCGCCCTCCGCCCGTTGTTGCAGGCGGCGCCGCGCGTCGTCGGCGTCCGCGTCCGCGCACGCAGGCAGCGCCAGCGCGGCCAGCAGCATCGCCGCAAGCAATCTCTTCATTTCGACAGGTCGACCGCGTACAGCGCGACCCCTTTGCCCTGGCCGTCATCGGCGCGCACTTCCGTGACGTTGTCGATGCCGGCAGCGCGCGCCAGGTCCAGCTTGCCCGGCGGCGCGTGGAACACGACCGGCCCGGCCGTCGTCACGGGCGTGAAGCGCCAGCTGCGCGCGGCGCCGTCGGCCGCCCGCGTGAGCCGCTTGTGCGCGCGGATCCAGGCGATGAGCACGTCGCGGTTCGCGTCCGGCGACGCGATCACGGTCTTGCTGCCATCGAGACCCGGGAAGTTGCCGCCGCCGCTCGCGCGGTAGTTATTCGTCGCGACGAGGAACACCTGGCCGCTCGCGACCGGCTTGCCCTGCCACGTGAGGTTGCGGATGCGCTGGCCGGGCGGGCGCGTCACGTCGATCTCGTAGTGCAGATCCGGGTCGGTGACCGTGTCGAAGTTATAGCTGGGGAAGCCGCCGTTGACGAGCTCCTGCGGTTCGGCGCGCGCCGGGTCGATCGTGTTGAAACGGTGCGCCGCCTTTTCCAGCCACGCCGTCAACGCCGCACCGTCCACCTTGACCGCGTACAGCGAATTCGGATACAGGTACAGGTCCGCCGCATTATTCAGCGCGAGGCTGCCGGGCGCCACGTCCGTGTAATCGCCCGGTCCCGCCGCGCCGGCCTTGAACGCGGCGGACACGGACAGCACCGGCAGGTTCGCGTACTGCGGCAGGTTCGCCTTCACGTAGGCGCGCACGTAATCCGCCTGCGCTGCGTTGACGGGCTGGATCGCGGACGGATCGCCCACGTCGGCAAAATACGTCGACATGCGGAAGTCCGTGCTGCCGACCGGCGTTTTCACATAGCGTATCGTCGCCTCGTGCTCGGCGCGCACGAGGTCGAGCACGGCCGGGTCGGCGGCCACATACGATTTGTCCGCCTGCTGCGTGGCGCGCGTCTCGACGACGGTATTGTCACGGGCGATCGTCCAGCCCTTGCCGTCGTGGCGCAGGTCGAAGCGGATCACGCCGAGGTTCTTGCCCCACAGGCTCGCCATCACGGTCGGCACGCCGAACACGGTGCCGCGCGCCTTGTCGACGTTCGGGAGATTGAACTGCGCCACCGTGCTCGTGGGGTTCGGGAACTGCTGGTGCGCGTGGCCCAGCAGCAGCGCGTCGATGCCGGGCACCTGCGCGAGGTAGTAATTCCCGTTTTCCATCGTGGGCGAGTACGGACTCGCATCGAGGCCGCCGTGCGAGATCGCGACGATCACGTCGGCGCCCTTCCTGCGCATCTCCGGAATGTAGCGCCGCGCCGTCTCGACGACGCCTTCCGTGGTGACGCGGCCTTCCAGCCAGCGCTTGTCCCAGGACAGGATCGTGGGCGTGGTGAAGCCGATGATGCCGACCTTGACCGTCGCTTCGACGGGCTTGCCGGCGGCGTCCTCGGCGTGCACGCGCTTCTCGATGATGCGGTACGGCGCGAACAGGGGCTGGTGCGTCCTGACGCTGACGACGTTCGCCAGCACGATCGGGAAACCGGGGCCGGCGCATGGCTTCTGCGCGCGCGCGACGCCTGGCACGTCGAAGCGGTTGCCCGTGACCTGGCCGAGAAAACCCAGGCCATAGTTGAAATCGTGGTTGCCGACGCCGCCGCCGTCATAGCCGAGCCGCTTCATCACCTTGTGGATGCCCAGCAGCTCGCCGCATTTCACCGGCGCGACGACGGCCTGGTAATCGCCCAGCGCACTGCCCTGGATCGTGTCGCCGTTGTCGAGCAACACCGTATTCGGGAAGTCGCGCCGCGCCTGGGCGATCAGGGTCGCCGTGCGGTCCAGGCCCAGCGACGGGTCGGCCGCCAGCTTGAAATAATCGTAACCGACGACGTTCGCGTGCAGGTCGGTGGTCTCCAGGATCGCGAGCGTGGCATGAGTGCCTGCTGGCAAAGGTGCGCGCGGCACAGGTGCCGCGCCGGCCGCGGAGGCCATGGCCGCGAGCGGCAGCAGGCGGAACAGATGGGAAAGGTGGCGCGTCATGGGCTCGCATCATAAAGCATGCGCGCACTAAGGTATAATCTCCGGTTCGATTCAACCACAGAAAATTGCCACAGACCATGGAAGCTGAACGCATCAATGCCCTCTCGTCCCTGCTGAACGACCTGACCAGCCGTGAAGCCGAACTTCGGAGGTATCTTTGACTTCGACCGCAAAGCGGAGAAGTTAGAGCAGGTCAACCAGGAACTGGAAGACCCCGCCATCTGGAACGACCAGAAACGCGCCCAGGACATGGGCCGCGAGAAGAAGGCGCTGGAAGGCGTCGTCCTCACGCTGGAAAAGGCGCGCGCCGACCTGGCGGACGCGTCCGACCTGTTCGAGATGGCACGCGAAGAAGGCGATGACGCCACGATCGAATCGGTCGAAGGCGATGCCGACGAGATCAAGAAGGTCATCGAGGCGATGGAATTCCGTCGCATGTTCAGCAACCCGATGGACCACGCCAGCTGCTTCATCGACATCCAGGCCGGCGCCGGCGGCACCGAGGCCCAGGACTGGGCGTCGATGCTGATGCGCCAGTACCTGCGCTATTGCGAGCGCAAGGGCTTCAAGGCCGAGGTGATGGAATTGTCCGAGGGCGAGGTCGCCGGCATCAAGACGGCCACCATCAAGGTCGAGGGCGAGTACGCCTACGGCCACCTGCGTACGGAAACCGGCGTGCACCGTCTCGTGCGCAAGTCGCCGTTCGACTCCGCCAACGGCCGCCACACGTCGTTCTCGTCGATCTTCGTGTACCCGGAAGTGGACGAGTCGATCGAAATCGACATCAACCCGGCCGACGTCCGCATCGACACGTACCGCGCGTCCGGCGCGGGCGGCCAGCACATCAACAAGACCGACTCCGCGGTGCGCCTGACGCACGCCCCGTCGGGCATCGTCGTGCAGTGCCAGAACGACCGCTCGCAGCACCGCAACAAGGCCGAAGCGTTCGACATGCTGCGCGCGAAGCTGTTCGAGCTGGAGCTGCGCAAGCGCATGGCCGAGCAGCAGAAGCTGGAAGATTCGAAGACCGACGTGGGCTGGGGCCACCAGATCCGTTCGTACGTCCTCGACCAGTCGCGCATCAAGGACTTGCGCACCGGCTTCGAGACCGGCAACACGAAGAACGTGCTGGACGGCGACCTCGACGACTTCATCTCCGCTTCGCTGAAGCAAGGGGTGTAAGCCGATGGCCTTCATCTTCGACATGGACGGCACCATCGTCGACAACATGGCGTTCCACACGGATTCCTGGCTGGCGTTCTTCGAGCGCCACGGCAAGACGTACGACGCCGACGCGTTCTTCCGCGAGACGGCGGGCGCGCAGGGCCGCGAGATCCTGCGCGAGCGCCTCGGCCCGGAGATCACGGACGACGAGATCGCCTTGCTGGCGCACGAAAAAGATGCGCTGTACCGCGAGATGTATGGCCCGCACCGCAGCGCGATCCAGGGCTTCGAGGACTTCGTGACGGCCGCGCGCGCGCAAGGCGTGAAGCTGGCGGTGGCGACGTCCGCCCCGCCCGCGAACATCGTCTTCACGCTCGACGAACTGGACCTGCGCCGCCATTTCGACACCGTCGTCGGCGCCGCCGACGTCGCGCGCGGCAAGCCGCATCCGGACGTCTTCCTGAAAGCGGCCGAGAAGCTGGGCTTCGACCCGCGCAGCTGCATCGTGTTCGAAGACGCGCCGATGGGCGTGGAAGCGGCGCGCCGCGCCGGCATGAAGGCCGTCGTCATCACGACCACCCTGCCCGCCGACGCGTTCCGCGAATTCGACAACGTGATCCGCATCGTCGAACACTACGAAGACCTGAACGTCGGCAACCTGCTCGGCACCCCATGATCCCAAACTAGACCGATACTGACATGAGCACCGAAAACCAAGAACAACAACACGAGCCGTCGACTCTCGCGGCCGAAGACAACAAGATCATCGCCGAGCGCCGCGCCAAGCTGGCCGCGCTCCGCGAAAAAGGCATCGCGTTCCCGAACGACTTCGTCCCGCAGCACAAGGCGGCCGATCTCACCGGGCAGTTCGGCGGCTGGACCCGCGAACAGCTGGAAGCGGAACCGCAGCAGGTCGTGCTGGCCGGCCGCATGATGCTGAAGCGCGAAGCGGGCAAGAAGGCCGCCTTCGCGACGCTGCAGGATGCGTCGGGCCCGCGCGCCGACGGCCGCATCCAGATCTACGTCACCCTGGACAACACGGGCGAAGAGGCGATGGAAGCGCTGCGCCACTTCGACCTGGGCGACATCCTCGGCGTCGTGGGCACGCTGTTCAAGACCAAGACCGACGAACTGACCGTCAAGGTCACGACCCTGCGCCTGATCACCAAGGCCCTGCGCCCGCTGCCGGACAAATTCCACGGCCTCGCCGACCAGGAAACGAAGTACCGCCAGCGCTACGTCGACCTGATCATGAACGAGGAAACGCGCCGCACGTTCAAGGCGCGCACGGCCGCGATCTCGTCGATCCGCCGCTTCATGCAGGACCACGGCTTCATGGAAGTCGAGACGCCGATGCTGCACCCGATCCCGGGCGGCGCCGCGGCCAAGCCGTTCATCACGCACCACAACGCGCTCGACATGCAGATGTTCCTGCGCATCGCGCCGGAGCTGTACCTGAAACGCCTCGTCGTGGGCGGCTTCGACCGCGTGTTCGAGATCAACCGTAACTTCCGCAACGAGGGCGTGTCGATCCGCCACAATCCGGAATTCACGATGATGGAGTTCTACGCCGCGTGGACCGACTACAAGTGGCTGATGGACTTCACGGAAGCCGTGATCCGCCAGGCCGCCATCGACGCGCACGGCACGGCCGACCTGACGTACGGCGGCCGCGCGCTGGATCTGAGCAAGCCGTTCCACCGCCTGACGATCGTCCAGGCCATCAACAAGTTCGCCCCGCACTACACGGACGAGCAGCTGCACGATATGGACTTCTTGAAGGCGGAGCTGGCGAAATTCGGCGTCAAGCCGCACGTCATCTCGGGCCTGGGCGCGCTGCAGCTGTCGCTGTTCGAAGAGACGGCGGAAGCGCAGCTGTGGGAACCGACCTTCATCATCGACTACCCGGTCGAAGTGTCGCCGCTGGCGCGTGCGTCGGACACGCGCGAAGGCATCACGGAACGCTTCGAGCTGTTCATGGTGGGCCGCGAGATCGCCAACGGCTTCTCGGAGCTGAACGATCCGGAAGACCAGTCGGCACGCTTCCTGGCCCAGGTCGAAGCGAAGCAGGCGGGCGACGAGGAGGCGATGTACTACGACGCCGACTACATCCGCGCGCTGGAATACGGCATGCCTCCGACCGGCGGCTGCGGCATCGGTATCGATCGTCTCATGATGATCATCACCGATTCGCCGAACATCCGCGACGTGCTGCTGTTCCCGCACCTGCGCAAGGAAGATTAAACGCCACGCATCACAAAAAAAAGGCACGGACTCGTCCGCGCCTTTTTTATTTCCCCCGACCGTTGAACCGTCATCCCCGCGAAAGCGGGGATCCATACGCAGGTTGAAAAATCAGCTCAGTATGGGTTCCCGCTTTCGCGGGAACGACGTTTCGGGTTATCGCACCACCCGATAGCAGGGCACATACTCCTTGCCCGGCAGTTTCATGCGGCTCTGCTCCACGAACGACTGCAGCAGCGCATCCATCGGCGCCATGATCTCGTTCTCGCCGTGGATCTCGAACTTGCCGAACTGTTCGATCGCGCGGATACCCTCTTCCTTCACATTGCCCGCGACGACGCCGGAGAACGCGCGGCGCAGGTGCGCGGCCAGCAAATGCGTTTCCTGGTTCTTGTGCAGCGACAGGTTGCGCATGTTCTCGTGCGTCGGACGGAACGGCTTCTGGAATTCCGGGTCGATGCGCAGGCCCCAGTTGAAGTAGTACGCGTCGCTGCGCGACTTGCGGAATTCGCGCACCTGGCGGATCCCCTGCTGCATCTCGCGCGCCACCGCGTCCGGGTCGTCGATGATGATCTTGTAGCGGCGCTGCGCCGCCTCGCCCAGCGTCAGGCCGATGAAGTGGTCGATCTGTTCGAAGTACTCGCGCGCCGTCGCCGGCCCCGTGAACACGAGCGGGAACGGCTGTTCCGCGTTGTCCGGGTGGAGCAGGATGCCGAGGATGTACAGGATCTCTTCCGCCGTGCCGGCGCCGCCCGGGAACACGACGATGCCGTGACCGGTGCGCACGAAGGCTTCCAGGCGCTTCTCGATGTCCGGCATGATCACGAGGTCGTTGACGATCGGGTTCGGCGACTCGGCCGCGATGATACCCGGCTCCGAGATGCCGAGATAGCGGCCGCCCTGCAGGCGCTGCTTCGCGTGGCCGATGGTGGCGCCCTTCATCGGGCCCTTCATCGCGCCCGGGCCGCAACCCGTGCAGATGTCGAGTTCGCGCAGGCCGAGCTGGTAGCCGACGTGCTTCGAATAGTTGTACTCGACGCGGTTGATCGAGTGGCCGCCCCAGCACACGACGAGGTTCGGATTGCGCTGCGGCTGGATCACGTTGGCGTTGCGCAGGATGTGGAAGACGGCGTCCGTGATGCCTTCCGGGCGCGTGAGGTCGAAGCGCGGATTGTCCGTCACCTCGAAGTTCACGTAGACGATGTCGCGCAGGACCGAGAACAGGTGCTCGTGGATCCCCTTGATCATCTTGCCGTCGACGAAGGCGTGCGCGGGCGCGCCGCGGATATCGAGCTTGATGCCGCGTTCGCGCTGGATGATCTTGATGTCGAAATCCTTGTAGCGTTCGAGCAGTTCCTTGCCGTCGTCGATCGAACTGCCGGAGTTGAGCACCGCCAGCGCGCACTTGCGGAAGATCTGGTACAGCCCACCCTGGCTCGTATCGAGGAGCTTGGCCACTTCGGCCTTGGACAGGACTTCCAACCGGCCTTCCGGAGAAATCAGCGTATCGACAACGTCGTAGTTCATGGTGTATTCCTTTTCTCTACTGTGAATCGGTGTGGCTTTTGCTCCAATATACGACAAGTCAACCGAGTTTGCGTCTCCGTTTTCGCTTATGCCGATTCCGCATATGGCTGAGCTGTAAAAAGCTGGCCCCATATGCACGATTTCCACTAAAATGCGACGCTAGCCGCGGTCCTTACCCAGGACGCGCAGGCCACGCAAAGACAATCACTCTTAAAAAGATTAGGGGAGGAACCGCATGAGCGGTGCAGCTACTTCAACCGCCGAACCGAAGGCGGTCCCGGAATTCAAGCAGATCATGGGCCATCCGGCGCCCCTCTGGATGCTGTTCATGACCGAATTCTGGGAACGCTTCGCCTTCTACGGCATCCGTTGGGCCCTGGTGCTCTACATCGTCGCCCAGTTCTACGGCGGAGACGGCTCAGGCCAGGCCGACGCCAACCTGACCTATGGTTCCTACCTCGCCCTCGTGTACGCAGGCGCCGTGTTCGGCGGCTACATCGCCGACCGCGTGATCGGCTACCAGCGCTCGATCCTCGTCGGCGCCTCGTTCATGGTGGCCGGCCTGTTCGCCATCACCATTCCCAACCCGGACATCTTCAAGCTGGGTCTCGCCACGATCATCGTCGGCAACGGCATGTTCAAGCCGAACATCTCCGCCATGGTCGGCCAGCTGTACGGCATCAACGACCAGCGCCGCGATTCCGGCTTCACGATCTTCTACATGGGCATCAACGGCGGCGGCTTCCTCGCCCCGATCCTGACCGGCGCGCTGGCGCAGAGCATGTCCAGCCAGACCGGCGTGCCCGCGTACAAGGTCGTGTTCTTCGCCGCCGGCGTCGGCATGATCCTGTCGCTGATCTGGTTCCAGATCGGCCGCCGCATGCTGAAGGGTATCGGCGCCGCCACCGGTCCTCTGGCCAATCCGGTACGCCTCGTCGGCGTCGTCATCGGTTCGCTGCTCGTCATCCCGGTCGTGTACTTCCTGCTGAAGCTCGGCGCGGAAAAGCTGCAGGGCGTGCTGTCGGTCCTCTTCATCATCCTCGCGATCATGCTGATGGTGGAAGGCATCCGCGGCGGCGCGGTCGTGCGCGACAAGACGATCGCCATGCTCGTCATCTTCTTCTTCAACGTGATGTTCTGGTGCTTCTTCGAACAGGCCGGCAGTTCGTTCACGTTCCTGGCCGAATACATCGTGCGCCGCGACTTCGGCGGCTGGACGTTCCCGACCGGCTGGTTCCAGTCCGTCAACACGCTGGCCATCATCGTGTGCGCGCCGATGGTCGCCGCCGTGTGGGTCGCGATGGGCCGCAAGAACCCGTCGATCCCGCGCAAGTTCGGCCTGGGCCTGATCTTCAACGGCCTCGCCTTCCTGCTGCTGATGTTCGCGCTGCAGCACCTCGTCGGCGCCGACAGCAAGATCCCGTTCTGGACGCTGTTCATGGTGTACGTGATCCAGTCCATCGGTGAACTGTGCCTGTCGCCGATCGGCCTGTCGATGGTGACCAAGCTCGCGCCGACCCGCCTCGTGGGCCTGGGCATGGGCGGCTGGTTCCTGTCCACCGGTATCGGCAACAACCTGTCGGGCATCTTCGCTTCCGTCGTATCGGGTGAAAAAGGCATGACCGTGGAATCGGCGCTGTCCGGCTACACGTTCGGCTTCTGGGCCCTGATCGGCGCCGGCGTGCTGCTGTTCCTGGTCGCACCGCTGATCCAGAAACTGATGCACGGCGTGAAGTAAATCTCTTGACGCTTCGGCAGCGACGGCGGCCCGCGGGCCGCCGTTATCGTTTACACGAACGCCAGATCGTGCAGCTGGATCGTATCGTCGATCCAATCCTCGCAGTGGCCGAAGCGATAGCCCAGTGCCTGCGCGCGCGCCGTGTCGAGCACCATCGCCCCCGGCACGTCGAACGGCGACAGGCGCCCCATCTCCGCCGGCGGCACGCGCTGGCGCATGCGTACCGGCGTGTCGAGCACGGCGCCGACCCGCTGGTACAGGCTTTTTGCCGACAGCGCGCCGTCGCAGGCCGCATTCACCGGCCCCGTGAAATCCTGCATCCCGACCCACACGAGGAAGTCGGCCGCGCCCTGCAACGGCATGAAGGACAGCACGGCGTCCGGGTTCGAGTATTCCAGCACCCCGTTCATGCGCGCCAGTTCCACGTAGTGCGCGAGGCGGCCGGTGAAGTCTTCCGGCCCGCCCAGCACGTGCGCCAGGCGCGGCGTCACGAGGGGCAGCGCGCCGTCGCGCACGAGATAGGCCTCCGCCTGCACCTTGCCCGCGACATAGCACTCGGTCGCGCGGCACGGGTCGTGCCAAGGATAGCCGGTGTCGATCCGCTGCGCCTCCACGGCCAGGTCGCTCTCGCGCAGCGGGTCGGCATGGCCGTAGCCGAGGGCGCGGTAGGCGTCGATCGTGGACGCCATCACGTAGCGCCCCACCTTGCCCGCGAACGTGCGCACGGCGATGGCCGCGTCCAGCGGGTTGTAGCACATCTGGTCGTACACGATGTCGAACGGGCCGCGATGGGTGAACGCGTTGCGCATCGCGGTCTCGTTGCGGCGGTCGACGCGCACGCGCGCGATGCGGTCGCCGAACGGGTCGGGCGCATAGCCGCGCGTCGCGATGGTGACGCGATGGCCGGCGCGCAGCAGCCGCTGCACGAGCAGCTTGCCGATATAACGGGTACCGCCGATCACCAGGACATTCTTGGGCATGAAGTTTTCCTTAGTCTGTGGGCGAGGCTCGTAGCACTGTTTTGGTGAATCCGTTATATTCTGTAACTAGAACGGCAATTGTTCAAACGAGAAAAATAAATCTTATGAATAAGAAAAACTTACGCTCGGGGATGGCGTGAAACCGCTGCGCAGCCTCTCCGGGCTGATCGATTTCGATTGCGCCGCGCGCTGGGGCAGCTTCAAGCTGGCCGCGCGCGAGCTGCACAAGACGCCCGCTGCCGTCAGCCTGCAGGTCAAGCAGCTGGAAGAAGCCATCGGTTTTCCGCTGTTCGTGCGGCATCCGCGCCACATCGCGCTGACGGCCAAGGGGCAGGAACTGGCGATCGTCGTCGCGCGCATGCTGGCGGACCTGCGCGGGAAAGTGGCGGCGTTGCAGCGGGGCGACGAGGAAGCGGTGCTGCGCATCTCGACGACCCACTCGTTCGCGATCAAGTGGCTCGTGCCGCGCATGTCGCGCTTCACCAAGCTGCATCCGGAGCTGGACCTGCGCATCGACTCGAACGACACCCCGGTCGACATCGAGGACGATGCCGTCGACGTGGCGATCCGCTACGGCCCCGTGCGCGACGACGACCCCGCGCTGCTGTTCCGCGAACGGCTCGTGCCCGTGTACAGCCCGGATCTGCTGGCGGAGGGCCAGGACGCCCTGCAGCTGTCGGACCTGACCCGGTTCCCGCTGCTGTGCGAACGCACGCCGGAAACGTGGCTGCAGCTCCTCAACGAGAACCGCGCGCTGAAAGGCGATTACGATTTTGCGCGCACGTACAGCCACTGGGGCGTGCTGGCGCAGGCGGCCGTCGCGGGCCAGGGGATCGGCCTCGTGCCGTACGGAATCGCGTTCGAGGACATCCGTGCGGGGACACTCCTTCAGCTCGCGTGCAGGAGCGCGCCGTTCGGGTACGGGTACCGCCTGCTCGTCAATCCGCACAAGGAAGCGATGACGAAGGTCCAGCATTTCCGCGACTGGATCGTCGCCGAAATGGAGGCCATGAAGGCGACGATCGCCTGATTATCTACGTGCCTTCTCGCGGCCCACGACGTACAACAGCACACAGATCGCCGCATACGGCAGGATCGACAGCAGGTCCGCGCCGGCGCCCGCGAAGAACGGATTCGCGGCCTCGGCCCACTTGTTCATCGCATCGTCGAAGCCCGTCATCACGCCGGCCGTGATGGCGATGATGATGCCCGCCAGCGCGCCGCCCGCGATGTAGCCGGAGGCCAGCAAGGTGCCCGAGCTGCGGTCGCCCGCGGCCTGCAATTCTTCCTCGTTCAGGCCCTGGTACTGCGGCAGCCCGCTGTTGCGGCGGTCGACCATCCAGCGGATGATGCCGCCGATCGCGATCGGCAGTGTGGACACGAGCGGCAGGTACACGCCCACCGTGAACGCAAGCGACGCGACGCCCGACATCTCCAGCACGACCGCGACCATCACGCCGAACAGCACGAGGGTCCACGGCAGCTGGTGATCGAGGATGCCCTTGATGATGTAGGACATCAGCACGGCCTTCGGCGCATCGAATTTCTTGACCTCGGTGCCGTCCGGCCGCGTGTGGTACTGGCCGTTGATGCCCGGGTCGACGAGCCAGGCGAGCGAGCCGTCGGCGCGCACGAGGTATTTGCCGGCGGGGCCGCCGACCGTGTCCGTCTTTTGCCAGACTTTATACGTGGCGTGATCGGATGCGGCCTGCGGGCCTTGCAGCTGCGCGGACTCCGTCAGCTTCGATGCGTCCGTCCTGATGTGCGGCGCCACCTGCGCGGCTGGCACGTACACGGTGCCCGCGTCGTTCAGCTTCAACAGGATCGGGCCGAGGATCAGCGCGGACGCGAGCGCGCCCGCGAGGATCGCGTACTGCTGCAGTTTCGGCGTCGAGCCGACGAGGAAGCCCGTCTTGAGGTCTTGCGACGTCGTGCCCGCGTTGCTGGCGGCGATGCAGACGATGGCGCCGACCGACAGCGCCGTCACGTAGTAGCGGCCGCCCGTCCAGCCCATCACGAGGAAGATCAGGCACGTGAACAGCAGGGTCGCCACGGCCATGCCGGAAATCGGATTCGACGACGAGCCCACCTCGCCCGTCAGGCGCGAGGACACGGTCGAGAACAGGAAGCCGAACACGAGGATCAGCAGCGCGCCCAGCACGTTCATGTGGAGCGGCGTCGCGAACGTGATCACGGCGATGATGCCCAGGCAGCCGATGACGACCCATTTCAGCGGCATGTCCTGCTCGGTGCGCAGCGACGTATCCACGTTCGAGGCTTTACCGATGCCGGCCAGGCCGCCTTTCAGGCCGTTCCAGATCGTGGGCAGCGAGCGCACGAGCGAAATGAGACCGCCGGCCGCCACGGCGCCCGCGCCGATGTACAGCACGTAGGCGCTGCGCACGTCGTCCGGGCTCATGTCGCGGATCAGCATCGTGCCCGGCGCCACCGGCACCGTCAGGGAATCACCGAAAAACTTGATCATCGGGATCAGGAGCAGGTAGGACAGCACGCCGCCGCCCGCCATGATCATCGCGATGCGCGGGCCGATGATGTAGCCGACGCCCAGCAGCTCCGGCGAGATCTCGGCGCCTGCCGAACCGGATTTCAGCGGTGCGTCGAAGATGAAGTTGACGGTGTCCTTCCACAGCTTCAGGGAGATATTGAGAACCTTGTACAGCAGGCCGAGACCGAAGCCGCCGAAGATAATGAAGGCACGCCGGCGGGCATCCCTGGCTTCGTCGGAATCCGCGTCGCGCACTTCGCCGGCGGCCGCGCGCGACGTTTCCGTGGCCGCGGCCTTCAGCACTTCGGCGCACGCGGTGCCTTCCGGGTACTTCAGTTCGCGGTGCTGGTCGACGATCATCGTGCGCCGCATCGGGATCATCATGAGGATGCCCAGCAGGCCGCCCAGTACGCCCACGAGCATCACGCGCGAGATCTCCAGGTCGAAGCCGAGGATCATGATCGCGGGCATGGTGCAGCCGAGGCCGAACGCGAGCGATTCGCCGGCCGAACCGGCCGTCTGCGTGATGCTGTTTTCGAGGATCGTCGATTCGCGTCCGCCCATCTTCTTCGCGAGCCCGAACAGCGTGATCGCGATGACGGCCACGGGAATCGATGCGCTGACGGTCAACCCCACCTTCAGCACGAGGTACAGCGACGATGCGCCGAAGACCATGCCGAGCACGGTGCCCATGATCAGGGCGCGCCAGGTCAGTTCGGGGAGGTCCGCCGACGCCGGGATATACGGTTTGACCGCGGGCGGATGGGGATCGTAGGGCATCGGAGGGATTTCCTTCAGGCGTGGGTAGAGTCAAACAGGACTGCCGGGATCGCCACGCAGCCCTTGAAAGCGTGACTATCTCACATGCCGTAGGTTAAGAAAAGCGGATTATAATTTCTTAAACCGCCCGTGTTTACGGCCTCAACGGGGTTTTACGACCCCCATCAAGAGAGTTCAGTTTTGGCAACTATCCCCCGCCGCCAGCGCGGCTTCCTGCTCCCCATCCTGGCCGTCGCGGCCGCCCTCGTCGTCCTGTTCATTGCCGGCGTCGCCGGCTACGTGGTGTTCCGTGTGCTGCCCAACGTGCCGGCGCTGGATGCCGTCACCGACTACCGGCCCAAGATCCCGCTCCGGATCTATACGGCAGACAACGTCCTGATCGGCGAGTTCGGCGAAGAGCACCGCGATTTCGTCCCGATCAATAAAATCCCGGACCTGATGAAGAAATCGCTGCTCGCCATCGAGGACGCCCGCTTCTACGAGCACGGCGCCATCGACTGGAAGCGCGCGATGGGCGCGGTCGGGTCCAACCTGCGCGGCGGCTTCGGTTCCGGCGGCGCGTCGACGATCACGATGCAGGTCGCGCGTAACTTCTTCCTGTCGCGCGAAAAGCGTTTGACGCGCAAGATCAACGAGATCGCGCTCGCGTACAAGATCGAGACCGCCCTGTCGAAGGACGAGATCCTCGAACTGTACATGAACCAGATCTACCTGGGCCAGCGCGCCTACGGTTTCTCCAGCGCCGCGCGCATCTATTTCAACAAGACGCTGGACCAGTTGTCGGTCGCCGAGATGGCCATGCTGGCGGGCCTGCCGCAGAACCCGGCGCGCCACAATCCGGTCGCGAATCCGAAGCGGGCGCGCGAGCGCCAGCACGCCGTGCTGGGCCGCATGCGCGCACTGAACTACATCACCGAGGCGCAATACGAGAAGGCCATGGCCGAGCCGCTGCGCGTCAACCAGCGCGGCGTGCAGGAATTCGGCACGCACGCGGAATACGTGGCCGAACTGGCGCGCCAGGCCGTCTACAGCCAGTTCAAGGAAGACGCGTACACGAAGGGCATCAAGGTCTACACGACGATCCTGAAGCCCGAGCAGGACGCCGCCTACGCCTCCGTGCGCCGCAACGTGCTCACGTACGACCAGCGCCACGGCTGGCGCGGTCCGGAAGACCGCATGGAACTGCCGTCCGACCCGGTCGAGCGCGAAGACGCGATCGGCGACGCGCTGGGCAAGCGCCCGACCAGCGATGGGCTGATCCCGGCCGTCGTGCTCTCGGCGACGGGAAAGACGGTACGCGTGGAGACGGCCGACGGCGACACGGTGGACCTCACCGGCGCCGGCCTGAAATTCGCGCAGGCCGGCCTGTCGTCCAGCGCCAGGGAAAAGATGAAGCTGACGCCGGGCGCGATCATCCGCGTCGCGAAGGATGCGAAAGGCAACTGGAGCGTCGCGCAGGTGCCGCAGGTGGCCGCGGCCTTCGTCGCCATCGATGCCGATACGGGCGCCTACCACGCGCTCGTCGGCGGCTTCGACTACAACTTCCAGAAGTTCAACCACGTGACGCAGGCGTACCGCCAGCCCGGCTCCGGCATGAAGCCGTTCATCTACTCGGCCGCCGTCGACAAGGGTTATTCGCCGGGCACGCTCATCCTCGACGCGCCGCTCGACATGCCGGGCGAGGATGCCGGCAAGACGTGGTCGCCGCAGAATGACGACGGCAAGTGGGACGGTCCGATCACGATGCGCCGCGCCCTGGCCGAATCGAAGAACGTCCCGTCCGTGCGGCTGCTGCGCGCCGTCGGCGTGCCGTATGCGCACGAATTCATCGCCAGGTTCGGCTTCGACCTCACGCGCCAGCCGTCGAACTACACGCTGGCGCTGGGCACCGGCGCGGCGACGCCACTACAGATGGCCGGCGCATACGCCGTCTTCGCGAACGGCGGCTACCGCGTGCAGCCCTACCTGATCGCCCGCATCGAGGATGCCGACGGCAAGATCATCCAGGAGACGAAGGCGCCCGCCGAACACACCGACGAACAGCGCGTGCTCGATCCGCGCAACGCCTTCATCACCGACAGCATGCTGCGCGACGTGACCCGCTACGGCACGGGCGCCGAAGCGACCAAGGCGCTGGGCCGCACTGACATCGCCGGCAAGACCGGTACGACGAGCGATGCCGTGGACGGCTGGTTCTCGGGCTATGGCGGCAACGTCGTCGCGGTCGCGTGGATGGGCTACGACGATCCGAAATCGCTGGGCGGCCGTGAATTCGGCGCCACCGTCGCGCTGCCGATCTGGATCGACTACATGCGCGTGGCGCTGGCCAAGCGCCCGCAGCAGGAAGAGCGCCTGGCGCCGGAAGGCGTCGTGCGCGAGAACGACGACTGGGTGTATGCCGAGTTCGCGGAAACGCCGACCCTCGGTGGCATCGACCTCGACCAGGCGCCCGATCCGAACGCCGTGCAGCCGGTGGACGGCATGGTCCCGCCGGGCCAGCCTGGCCAGCCGGTGCAGCCGGTGCGGCCGGTGCCGCAACAACAGCAGCCGTCGAATACGCTGTTCTGACCCGCTGGTCACTCGACGAACGGGCCGCCGCGTGCGGCCCGTTTTCATTGGCAGGCCAGCAATCGCATTGCAACAAATGGAAGAGATCGTACGTCCAGTCCTACATGTCTGTACGAACTCATCCTATTTCGAACGCAAAAGTGTGCCCCCATGATGGCGTCACTTTTACAAAAGGAGTCAATATGAAAAAGTACCAAGCCCTTCTGATCGGCGGCCTGATGGCCATGTCCCTGGCCGCATGCAGCTCGACCGGCACCAGCGGCAGCGACAGCAGCAGCGCCAGCGGCAGCTCCTCGTCGGGCGCGATGTCGACCAGCTCGGGTTCGAGCTCGACCGGCACGTCGGAATCCGGCACCATGGGCACCGCGACCAACGCCACCAGCACGACGCCGACCGGCATCTCCGCCGGCGGTACCGGCAACTCGAACGCCACCGGCCAGGGTACCAACCCGGCACCGGCCCAGACCACCGGCAACCAGTAACCGTCTTCGTCGTCCGGCCCCCCCGGGCCGGACGACTCCGGCCAACCAGGCCGGACGACTCCCGCCTGGTTGGCACGAGGGCGGCCCGCACGTTGTTCGACTATAATGGACGCTCGTCCTGACGAACCCGAACAGCACCGCGTCAATGCCCTTCGACCTCACCAAACACCTTCCCAAGCCCGGAACCCGTTTCGCCCTGCCCCAGCTGCATGGCTCGGCCGATGCCTATGCGCTCGCCGTCGCCGCCCTCGCGCTCAAAGCCAGGAAGCAGATGCTGACCGTGATCGTCGCGAATGCCAGCGACGGCCAGCGCCTGCTCGATGAAATTCCCTGGTTCGCGGAAGGCAAGCTGTCCTGCCACCTGCTGCCGGACTGGGAGACGCTCCCGTACGAAGCGTTCTCGCCGCACCAGGACCTCGTGTCCGAACGCCTCGCCACGCTGCACGAAGTCCGCAACGGCCAGTGCGACGTGCTCGTCGTGCCCGCTACGACGGCCCTCGTGCGCCTCGCGCCGCCGTCGTTCCTGGCCGCCTACACGTTCTTCTTCCGCCAGGGCGAAAGCCTGGACGAAGCGAAGCTGAAAGCGCAGCTGACCCTGGCCGGCTACACGCACGTCACGCAGGTGATGTCGCCGGGCGAATACTCGGTGCGCGGCGGCCTGATCGATCTGTTCCCGATGGGTTCCGCGCTGCCGTACCGCCTGGACCTGTTCGGCGACGAGATCGAGACGATCCGCACGTTCGACGCCGACACCCAGCGCTCGCTGTACCCCGTGAAGGAAGTGCGCCTGCTGCCGGGGCGCGAATTCCCGATGGACGAGGCGTCGCGCACGGCCTTCCGCGGCCGCTGGCGCGAACGCTTCGAAGGCGATCCGTCGCGGTCGACGATCTACAAGGACATCGGCAACGGCATCGCCTCGGCCGGCATCGAATACTACCTGCCGCTGTTCTTCGACGGGACGGCCACGCTGTTCGACTACCTGCCGGACGAAGCGAGCCTCGCCCTCGTCGGCGACATCGAATCGGCTATCCAGCGCTTCTGGCTCGATACCGAATCGCGCTACAAATTCCTCAAGAGCGACCGCGACCGCCCGATCCTGGAACCAAAGGAGATCTTCCTCGGTGCCGAGGATTTCTTCGTGCAGGCCAAGCCGCACGGCCGCTGGGCGATCGCGCGCGACGCGAACGCGGGCGCGTCCGAATTGTCCGCGCCGGTGCCCGACATCGCCGTCAACCGCCGCCTCGACGATCCGCTCGCGAACCTGCGCTCGTACCTGATGCAGGCCACCGGCAAGCGCGTGATGATCTGCGCCGAATCGGCCGGCCGGCGCGAGACCCTGCAGCAGTACTTCAACGAGTACAAGCTGGATCTCGCATTGATCGAAGGCTTCGACGGCCTGCGCGCGACGGCGGCGAAGGTCGTGCTGGGCGTCGCGCCGCTGCAGGCGGGCTTCGAGCTGATGGAAGAAGGCGCCGGCCATCTCGTGTTCATCACGGAGACGGAGCTGTACGCGGGCACCGGCCGCCGCGCGGGCAAGAAGAAGCAGGAAGCGGGCTCGCAGGTCGAGTCGATGGTGCGCGACCTGTCGGAGCTGAAGATCGGCGATCCCGTCGTGCACATCAATCACGGCATCGGCCGCTACCTGGGCCTCGTCAGCATGGACCTGGGCGAAGGCGAGACGGAATTCCTGCACCTGGAATACGCGAAAGAGTCGAAGCTCTACGTGCCGGTGTCGCAGCTGCACGTGATCTCGCGCTACTCGGGCGCCGCGCCGGACGACGCGCCGCTGCACACGCTCGGCTCCGGCCAGTGGGACAAGGCGAAGAGAAAAGCCGCGGAACAGGTGCGCGACACGGCGGCCGAGCTGCTGAACCTCTACGCCCGCCGCGCCGCGCGCCAGGGCCATTCGTTCGAATACTCGACCACCGACTACGAAAACTTCGCGCAAAGCTTCGGCTTCGACGAAACGCCGGACCAGCGCGCCGCCATCGCCGCGGTCATCCAGGACATGACGTCGGGCCGGCCGATGGACCGCCTCGTGTGCGGCGACGTCGGCTTCGGCAAGACCGAGGTGGCCCTGCGCGCCGCGTTCATCGCCGTCATGGGCGGCAAGCAGGTCGCGATCCTCGCGCCGACCACGCTGCTCGCGGAGCAGCACGCGCAGACGTTCTCCGACCGCTTCGCCGACTGGCCCGTGCGCATCGCGGAACTGTCGCGCTTCCGCACCGGCAAGGAGATCAACAACGCGATCAAGGGCATGGCCGACGGCACCGTCGACATCGTGATCGGCACGCACAAGCTGCTGTCGCCGGACGTGAAGTTCACGCGCCTCGGTCTCGTCATCATCGACGAGGAACACCGCTTCGGCGTGCGCCAGAAGGAAGCGCTGAAGGCCCTGCGCGCCGAAGTCGACGTGCTCACGCTGACCGCGACGCCGATTCCCCGCACGCTGGGCATGGCGCTGGAAGGCCTGCGCGACTTTTCCGTCATCGCGACGGCGCCCCAGAAGCGCCTCGCGATCAAGACATTCGTACGCAGCGAGGACGGCTCCGTCATCCGCGAGGCCTGCCTGCGCGAGCTGAAACGGGGCGGCCAGATCTACTTCCTGCACAACGAAGTCGAGACGATCGAGAACCGCCTCGCGATGCTGCGCGAGCTGCTGCCAGAAGCGCGCATCGCCGTCGCGCACGGCCAGATGCACGAGCGCGACCTGGAAAAGGTGATGCGCGATTTCGTCGCCCAGCGCTACAACATCCTGCTGTGCACGACGATCATCGAGACCGGCATCGACGTGCCGACCGCGAACACGATCATCATGCACCGCGCCGACAAGTTCGGCCTCGCCCAGCTGCACCAGCTGCGCGGACGCGTCGGCCGCTCGCACCATCAGGCCTATGCCTACCTGCTCGTGAACGACGTGCTCGGACTGTCCAAGCAGGCGCAGCGCCGCCTGGACGCGATCCAGCAGATGGAAGAACTGGGCAGCGGCTTCTATCTCGCCATGCACGACCTGGAAATCCGCGGCGCCGGCGAAGTGCTGGGCGAGAACCAGTCGGGCGAGATGCTGGAAATCGGCTTCCAGCTGTACTCCGACATGCTGAACGAAGCGGTGAAGGCGCTGAAGGCCGGCCGCGAACCGGACATGAGCGCGCCGCTGTCGTCGACGACGGAGATCAACCTGCACGTGCCCGCCCTGCTCCCGGCGGATTTTTGCGGCGACGTGCACGAGCGCCTGTCGATTTATAAACGCCTCGCGAACTGCGAGGAGCAGGGCCGCATCGACGACATGCAGGAAGAACTCATCGACCGCTTCGGCAAGCTGCCCGATGCCGTGAAGGCGCTGATCGAGACGCACCGCCTGCGCATCGCGGCGAAGTCGGTCGGCATCGTCAAGATCGACGCGCATGCGGATGCCGCCAGCCTGCAGTTCATGGAAAAGCCGCCCATCGACCCGATCAGGATCATCACGCTCATTCAAAAGAACCGCCACGTCAAGCTGGCCGGCCAGGACAAGCTGCGCATCACGGCCAACATGCCGGACCTGGCCGCGCGCGTGAACCAGGTCAAGCAGACCATCAAACAACTCCTCGCTTAAAACAGAACACCGAACCTATCATGTCCAAGAAGCTCGTCCTCCAGGGTCCAGCGGCCGACCAGGCCGCACTCGCACAGATTGCCGCCCTCGCCCGTCCCGCACGCACCACCGAAGTTCACGCGCACGCGCTCCGTTGCGACGGGTTCGACTTCACGCCGGCACTGAAAGCGCAAGTCGAGACGGCCGCCCACGCCGCCGGCATCGACGCGACGTTCGTCGACGCGGACCTGACCCTGGCCGATTTCAAGCTGGTCGCGATGGACATGGATTCCACCTTGATCACCATCGAGTGCATCGACGAGATCGCGGACATGCAGGGCCTCAAGCCGCAGGTCTCCGCGATCACGGAAGCCGCGATGCGCGGCGAACTGGATTTCTCGGAAAGCCTCACGCGCCGCGTCGCGCTGCTGGAAGGGTTGCCGGTCGACGCGCTCGAGCGCGTGTACGAAGAACGCCTGCGCATCTCGCTGGGCGGCGAAGCGATGCTGCAGGCCGTGCAGGCCGCGGGCCTGAAGACGCTGCTCGTCTCGGGCGGCTTTACCTTCTTCACCGAACGCCTCAAGACGCGCCTGGGCCTCGACTACACCCATGCGAACGTGCTGGAAGCGGCCGGCGGCGTGCTGACCGGTAAAGTTGTCGGCGGCATCGTCGACGCGGAGGAAAAGAAGCGCACCGTCGAACGCGTGTGCGCCGAGCTGGGCATCGCCACGAGACAGGCCATTGTCATGGGCGACGGCGCCAACGACCTCAAGATGATGGGCGTATCCGGCCTGTCCGTTGCCTTCCGCGCCAAGCCCGTGGTGCGCGCGCAGGCCGACGTGGCGCTGAATGTCACGGGCCTCGACGGCCTGCTTGCCGTCCTCGCCTGACGCCTCTCCTGATCTGGCGCAAGGGCTATGCGGTGTGCATGTGTAGATTGATGGGGTCCGCTCGTCGATCACGGAGCCCGCGATGCCGTCACGCCGCACATTTCTCCACGCCTTGCCGGCACTGGCCGGCTGCCTGACGCTGCCGGCCGTCCGCGCCCAGTCCTCCAGCGCCTGGTGCGCCACGTGGGGCACGGCGCCGGCCGGCCCGCCGCCGTCCGCCAGCCTGCAGACGTTCAGCAACCAGACGCTGCGCCTGATCGTCCACACGAGCATCCCCGGCAACCGCGTGCGCGTGCGGCTGTCGAATGAAATGGGCAGCGGGCCTCTGCGCATCGGCGCCGCCCACATCGGCGTGCGCTCCGGCGGCGCCAGCCTCGTCGCAGGCAGCGGGCGCGACCTGACGTTCGGCGGATCGTCGGGCGCCACCGTCGCACCGGGCGATCCGCTGGTCTCCGACCCCATCGACTTCGCCGTGCCCGCGCTGGCCGACCTGGCCGTCAGCCTCTGGCTGCCAGGCAGCACGCAGGCGACGTCGATCCACGATCTCGCGCTCCAGACGAACTACGTGTCCGTCGCCGGCAATTACGCGGGCGCGAACACCCTGCCCGTGCAGCGCACGCTGGCCTCGTGGCCGTTCCTGACCGCAGTCGACGTGACGAGTGCCGCCGGCACGCCGTCCGCCATCGTGGCCCTGGGCGATTCGCTGACGGATGGCGTGCGCAGCACGAGCAACGCCAACCGCCGCTGGACCGACTACCTGGCGCGCCGCCTGCGCACCGAGACCCTGCCCGGCAGCGCGCCCATCGCCGTCGTCAACCGGGGCATCAGCGCGAATTCGCTGCTGACGGACTATCCGACGGCGCTGCTGTCCGGCCGCGACGCGCTGGAACGTTTCGACCGCGACGTGCTGGCCACGGCCGGCGCGCGCTGGCTGTTCGTCCTCATCGGCATCAACGACATTCTCTATAGCTCTGCGTCAAGTCCCGTCCCCGCGGAATCCCTGCAAGCGGGCTGGCTGCAACTGATCGCCCGGGCGCGCACGCGCGGCATGCAGGTCATCGGCACGACCTTGCCGCCGTACGAAGGCCATGCGTATTTCACGACGGCGCGCGATGCCGTGCGCCAGCGCGCCAACGCGTTGATCCGGACGTCCGGCGCCTGGGATGCCGTGGCGGACTTCGACGCCGTGCTGCGCGATCCGGGCCGTCCCACGCGGCTGCTGCCGGCCTACGACGGCGGCGATCACCTGCATCCGAACGATCTCGGCTACGAAGCCATGGCGAAAGCGATACCGTTGGGCTGGTTCGGTGTATAGTTTGCTTGTGGCAACAATTCAGGTGAATATCATGGCCATCTCTTCCCTCTCATCGACGCCCACCCCGACGCCAAACACGTCCGTGACGACGAAACCGCCCGAGCCCGCGACGCAGGATCCGGCGACCCGCGTGACCTTGTCGAACCTGTCCGAACAAGCGAGCATCGTCGCGACCCTGGGCAACCGCGACAGCGGCGTCCAGACGTATGACGCGACGGGCCTGCTGAACGCGGTCGCGCAGGCCGGCATGGCGCAGGCGGACACGGCCGCGCCGGCGCCGACCGATCCGGCCGCATCCGTGGACACGTCCGCAGCGTCCGGCACGTCCGTGGCGGCCGCCGTGCCGGGCGATTGGGGCACGATCCTGAAATCGAATCCCGCACTAACGAGCGTCGCGGTCGAAGACGCCGTCGCGCAGGGCATCGTCAACACGATCAATGTCTACGTGTGACCGCTACATGGACGGCGCGTAATGCATGTAAAGCGGGGTAAAACCGCCCCGCTTGCCCAACAGGTTTGCCGACCCGTGACGTTATAAGGCTCGGCGCTCGACGCAACGACGCGATCGGCGCCTCTTGTCAACTCACGGGAGAATCAGCATGACCGTATCCGCAATCTCGACCACCTCGGTGTCCCCACAGCCCGCCTCCCGCGGCGGCGCGATGAAATCGCTCGTCGACGGCATCAACAGCGGCGACCTCGCGAGCGCCAAGGCGGCGTTCGACACGCTCCAGAAAAACCGCCAGGGCGCGACCGATGCGTCGGGGACCACGAACCAGCGCGACCAAGCCATCGCCGCCATCGGCAAGGCCCTCGACAGCGGCGACGCCGATGCGGCCAAACAGGCGCTCGCGAAGCTGCGCGACGACCGCAAGGAAGCCAGCGGCGGAACGCAGGGAGCGCAGCACCACCGGAGCCACCGGACGCAAGCCGGCGGCGCAGAATCGCTGACCTACAGCGCGTCCGCAACGACCGCGCCCACCGCCCCGCCGGGCGCCACCATCGACGTATCGGCCTGACCGTCGACCCTGGCCCGGCGTGCCGCCGGGCCTGTCCCGCGCTAACAAATCAGCAACTTTGTGACATTCCGCGTATATGCATATTCGGAATTCTCATGCTCGCAAGCGGCCCCTTGTGTGGCCGACAATGCTGGCATCCTCCCCAGAATAGCCGTAATTCGTCTATCACAACAAGCAAGATTGCCCTTCATGCATCAATTTCACAACAGTATAGACAGGTGACGATTGTGAATACGGCTGGGCGCTCGTTACACTGAGTCACGCCTGGCCGGCATCCACCCGGTGCGGTTGGGCGTTCTCACAACAACAACCATCGACGAGAGAATAAGGATGACCCAACTCCGCGCCGTACCCGTTTTCACCCGCACTTTGCTCGCTTCCTCGCTGTTCCTGGCCTTCTCTCCCGCCTGGTCCCAAGAGACCCCCGCCGATCCTCCCCCCGCCACTGCGCCGCAGGCACAGCCGCCCGCCGACAAGGGCATGGCGTCCGTCGTGGTGCTGGGCTCGCGCTCGACCGCGCGCACGGCTCTGGATTCGGCCGCGCCGGTCGGCCTGATCGGCGCCAAGGACATGGCGATGGCCGGTCCGGTGGAACTGGGCAAGCTGTTGCAGACGCTCGACCCGTCCTTCAACTTCTCGACCACGTTCATCAGCGACGGCACCGACATCATCCGCCCCGCCACCTTGCGCTCGCTGGGCCCCGACCAGCTGCTCGTGCTCGTGAACGGCAAGCGCCGCCACCAGCAGGCGCTCGTCAACGTGCAGCAGACGATCGGCCGCGGCTCGGCCGGTACGGACATCAACGCGATCCCGATGTCGGCGATCCAGCGCATCGAGGTGCTGCGCGACGGCGCCGCCGCGCAGTACGGTTCCGACGCGATCGCCGGCGTGATCAACATCGTGCTGAAGAACCAGACCAACGAAACGCAGCTGTCCGGCACCGTCGGCGGCACGACCGAGGGCGGCGGCGAGCTGCGCCAGGGCAGCGTCAACAAGGGCTGGACGATCGGCGACGGCGGCTACATCAACCTGACGGCCGAGGCCCGCCACCGCGGCGAAACCAACCGCGCCGGCGTGGACTCCCTCCGGGTCGACCCGCCGCGCGTCACGCAGCGCATCGGCGACAGCCTCGCGAAAGACAAGTACTTCTGGTGGAACTCGGCCGTTCCCGTGTCGAGCGCAGGCGAGTTCTATACCTTCGGCGGCGTATCGCACCGCACGGGCGATTCGGCCGGCTTCTTCCGCTCCGCGGGCGACGGCCGCAACGTGCCTGCCGTCTACCCGAACGGCTTCCTGCCGAACATCCGCACCACCGTCAAGGATGCGTCGCTGGCCGTCGGCTACCGCCGCGACCTCGCGAACGACTGGAAGGTCGACGTCTCGCTCAACCACGGCCGCAGCGAACTGGATTTCCACGAAAAGAGCACGATCAACGTCAGCTACTGGTTCGAGCCGAAACCGGGCGGCGGCATCTATGCGGAGTCCCCGCTGGAAGCCGATACCGGCAAGCTGAAATTCAAGCAGACGACGTTCAATGCCGACCTGCGCGGCCCGCTGGACGTCCTGGGCAGGAAGATCAACTTCGCGACGGGCTTCGAATGGCGCCGCGACGGTTATGCGATCGACGCCGGCGACCCGGTCTCTTACCAGTACGGCCGCACCAACAATCCGGCCATCGTGATCAAGGACCAGACGGGCGGCGCGGCCGCGTCGGGCACGCAGGGCTTCCCCGGCTACACGCCCGCTACCGCCGTCGACGATGCACGCCACAACATCGCGCTGTACGCCGACGCTGAATACAACATCACGCCGCAGCTGCTGGTCGGCGCCGCCGCGCGCTGGGAAAAATACTCGGACTTCGGCAGCACGACGACCGGCAAGCTGTCGCTGCGCTACGACCCGAGCCGCCAGGTGGGTTTCCGCGGCACGTTGTCGACCGGCTTCCGCGCACCGAGCGTGCAGCAGAAATTCTACAGCTCCGTGTCGACGAACCTGAACAGCGCCGGCGTGCTGACCGAGACGCTGACGGCGCGCGAAGGCAGCGCCGTCACCAAGGCCTTCGGCATTCCGAACCTGAAGGAAGAAACGTCGAAGAACGGCAGCGTGGGCATCATCCTGCGTCCGGCCTCGAACTTCTCGGTGACCGCCGACCTGTGGCGCATCGACATCGACAACCGCATCGTGTTCTCGTCGAACATCGCGCCGGAATCGGGTGCGTGCGCGACGGCCGCCGCCTGCCCGATCAAGGCCATCCTCGATCCGCTCAAGGTCGGCCAGGCGCAGTTCTTCACGAACGCGATCGATACCGAAACGAAGGGCCTGGACATCGTCGCCGAGCACACGACCCGCTGGCCGGCCACGACGCTCGTGCTGTCCGCGCAGCTGGACTTCAACCGCACGTCGGTGACGGGCCGCCATTCGGATTCGCCGGTGCTGACGGGCGCCCAGCTGTTCGACGACTCGCAGGTGACCCTGATCGAACGCGGCCAGCCGCGCCAGCACCACGTGCTGGCGGCCGACCTGACGCACGGCCAGTGGAACGGCAACGTACGCGCCAACTGGTACGGCGAAGTGCAGGGCCAGGGCTTCACCGCCCCGTTCGTGCAGACCTGGGACGGCAAGTGGATCGTGGACGCCACCGTGCGCTACAACTTCTCGAAGTCGACCAGCCTGACCGTCGGTTCGAACAACATCTTCAACACGTTCCCGACCAAGTGGGACCCGGTCAAGGCGGCGCCGTTCCCGCAGCTGGGCTTCACCTACTGCTGGGAGACCTGCCCGTTCGGCATCAACGGCCGTTCTTGGTCTGCCCGCCTGGACGTGGCGCTGTAAGCGCGGGAATCACCGAGGGACGTGGGCGCGCGTCGTCTCCCGACAGGCGCAGCGCCCAGCGGATCGCCTCCGTGTACATGCGCGCCACGTCGGGATCGTCGAAGGCTTCCTTCGCGTGCCCGATCGTGGACGCGAACACCCGTCCCTTGCCGTACTGCTTGATCCAGGCGACGGGGATGTCGCGGTCGGGCGGCAGCTGCTCCGGGATGCGCGTCATGTCCAGCCGCTCGCCGTCCATGCTGAGCAGGACTTCCGCATCGGCGCGCGAGAAATTCCGCACGACGTACAGCTCGTCCTGCCGGATCCAGCGCGCCGGCAGGAACGACGTCATCGGGGTGTCGCGGTTCTCGGTCCGCAGCGGGAACGGGAACAGCGGCCACGCGTGATTGTTGAAGGGGTGGGACACGAACGCCCCGCCCACCATGTCCACGTATTCCTTCCAGCCGTGGTTCGCGTCGACGCCGCCGTGGATCGCGACGAGTCCCCCGCCCGCGCGCACGAAGTCGAGCAGCGCGGCCTTCTGGGAAGCGTCCAGCCCCCAATCGCCGGTCGCGCTGACGACGACGATCGCATCGAAGTCGCGCAGGCCCACGGGCTGGAAGCCGGCCGTCATCGGCTGGCCGCCGCGCCCGTTGACGAGGCTGAATTCCGTGCGCATGTCGGTGTCCCACAGATGCGTCGCGCGGCCCCAGTTGTAGACGGCGGCCATCCCGGCCGGAATCGAATCGTGATGCCAGCCGCGCGCCCCGCCCAGTACCAGCACGTGCTTGGGCGAAGGCGAACGCATGCCGGGCGGCACCGGGGACGCCGGCGCCGCGCCCGGCGGCGGGGGCGTGACGGCGATGGGGCCCGCGTTGGCGGGCGGTCCGGCCCAGGTGCCGTGCGATCCGGTTTGCGCGGCTGCGCCGCCCATCGTTGCGGCCAGGACGAGCGCGGCCAGCGCACCGGCGCGCATCATCAGTACGGCCCGCGGATGAAGTCGCGCACGTGGGCGCGGTACACGCCGGCGAGTTTCTCGTGCAGGTCCGCCGGCAGCGGCTGCACTGCCGCCGCGTCCACGTTGGCCCGCACCTGCTCCGGGCGGCTCGCGCCGGGAATCACCACCGACACCTGCGGGTGGTCGAGGATCCAGCGCAGCGCCATCTGCGCCATCGTCATCCCGGCCGGCACCAGCGCCGCCACCTGCTCGGTGGCCGCGATGCCGCGCTCCAGTTCCAGTCCGGCGAACGTCTCGCCCACGTTGAACATCGCGCCGTCGCGGTTGAAATTGCGGTGGTCGTCGTCGCGGAACGTCGTCGCCCGCGTGATCTTCCCGCCCAGCAGGCCGCTCGCGAGCGGCAGGCGCACGATGATGCCGACCTTCTTGTCCGCCGCGCGCGGGAACAGTTCCTCGGCCGGCTTCTGGCGGAAGATGTTGAAGATCACCTGCAGCGACGTCAGGCCGTCCTGTGCCAGGCAGATGAGGCCTTCCTCGACCGACTCCACGCTGGCGCCCCAGCGCTTGATCAAGCCCTCCTGTTGCAGCTCGCGCAGCCAGTCGAACACGTGGCCCTGGCGCATCACCTCCGTCGGCACGCAATGCAGCTGCGTGAGGTCCAGCGCGTCCACCCGCAGGCGCTCGAGCGAACGCTGCGTCGCTTCGCGCAGCGACGCGCGCGTGTAGCCGTCCGGGTAAATACCCGCGCGGCCCAGTTTCGTCGCCACGACGATATCCGCATCCTTGCGGCCGGCGAGGAAGCGGCCGATCGAGCGCTCGCTGGCGCCGTCGCCGTAGACATCGGCCGTGTCGATGAAGCGCACGCCCGCGTCGATGGCCGTCTGCAAGGTCTGCTGCGCGATGTCGTCGTTCCAGTCGTTGCTCCAGCCGCCGCCCAGCTGCCAGCAGCCCAGGCCGATTTCCGGTATCGTCAGGCCGTCGGGGCCCAGTTGTCGTCGCTGCATCGTCTTCCCTCGTTAGTCGTTGTGTGGGTGCGCTACTGTACCCGATCCAGCGGCAGCGCCATCAGGATCTCGTCGTAAAAAACGCCGTCGACCCGCAAGGTGCGCGGCTCGCGGCCATAGGGGACGAACCCGAGCGACTCGTACAGGGCGAGCGCGCGCGGGTTCCGGGCATTTACCGCCAGGTGGATCTGCAGCACACCCTGCGCCCGCGCATGCGCGCACGCGGCGGCCAGCAAGCGCCGCGCGAGGCCGCCGCGCCGATGCGCCGGATGCACGTAGACACCCCACAGCATCGCCCTGTGCGCCACCTGCGCCAGCGGTTCGCGCCGCACGCCGGCGATCGCGACGAGTTCGTCGCCCGCAAACGCGCCGAACACGGCCTGGAATACCGTCGGCGCGATGCGCGCGCGGACCTCGGCCGGCGTGCGTCCCGCCTCTTCGTCGCGCGTGGGCCAGATCGCGAGCGGCGACTCGACGGTCGCCTGGACGCGCAATTGCTGGAACGCGGCCCAGTCGTCTTCCTGCAGCAGCCGGATCCGTTCAGTCATAGCGGCACCGGCGGTTCGGCATCGGCGGGACGGCGGCGCGCGGCCAGGCTCGCGCTGGTCGCGGCGCCGATCGACGACGCGACGATGAGCCCGATCGCGAGCCACTGCGACACGTCGAGGTGCTCGCCCAGCAGCACGAGGCCCATCAGCGCGCCGATGGCCGGCTCCGCGCTGAGCAGGGTGCTGAACGTGTTGGCCGGCAGGCGGCGCAGCGCGACCATCTCGAGCGAATAGGGGATCGCGCTGGACAGCACGGCGACGGCCAAGCCGAGCAGCAGCACGGACGGGGCCAAGAGCGCCGCGCCCGCGTGCGCAATGCCGACCGGCGCGGCGATCAGCGCGCCGAGCAGCGTGCCCCAGCTCGACGCGGCCGCGCCGTAGGCGTCGCTGGCGCGCTTGCCCGCCAGGATGTACACGGCCCAGCAGGCGCCCGCGACGAGCGCGAACGCGATGCCGCGCCAGTCCACCGCCGGCGCATCGCCGCCCAGCGGCAGCAGCAGCGCGAGGCCCACGCACGCGAGCGCGATCCAGGCGAAGTCCAGGCGCCGGCGCGACGTCGCCACGGCCACGACGAGCGGCCCCGTGAACTCGACGGCGATCGCGATCCCCAGCGGTACATACGCCAGCGCCGAATAAAAGCTCAGGTTCATGGCGCCCAGCGACAGGCCGTATTGCAGCAGCGCGCGTCCATCACCCCGCACGCCGATGCGCCACGGCCGGAACACGATCGCGAGGATCACGGCGGCGAAGGTCAGCCGCATCGCGGTGGCGCCGGCCGCGCCGACGACGGGGAACAGGTGCTTCGCGAGCGAGGCGCCCGTCGTCAGCGAGACGAGGGACAACAGCAGGGCTGCGTAGGGAACAACGGACGGACGCGTGGAAGAGGACATCGAAAAGCGGCGTGTAGCGAAACCTGCAACGATATCATCAATCCGGCCCCCTCCGCGGGCGCTACGATGGGACTGGCCCGGTAACGCTCTTTTTCCGGATCATGAACATCTGTAACAGCCTGTAAAACAACAGGCACGCGCCAACGGATTCTTTATAGTTGGCAGGTGAGGAGAACCGCCATGATCAAGCTCGCTATTATCGTTTCCTGCGCCGCCGCCCTGACCGGTTGCGCCACGTATTACCCGGCGCCGGCCAACTACGGCACGCGCGCCTATTCGCAACCCGATGCCAACGGCTGGCAGGTCGTGTCCGTGACGCCGGTGGCGCCGGGGACCGGTGCGGCCGCGGCGGCATCGGGCGACGCCGGCCGCGTGACCTATTCCCCGGCCCCGGCGACCGTCGTGACCCAGCCGGTGTACGTCGCGCCGCCGGTCTACGCGCCCGCGCCGATCTACGCGCCGGCCCCGGTGTATGCCGACCCGCTGTGGTATCCGCCGATCTCGATCGGCCTCGGCTTCAGCTGGAACCACTGGAGCGGCGGCCATCGCGGCGGCTGGGGCCATCGCGGCGGGTGGCGTCACCGCTGACGCCCGCTCCACCGACAAGGCTGCGCTTCGGCGCAGCTTTTTTTTCGCCGGTACCCCTGCTGCCTGACGCTTTCCTTACGCATTTGCATGAATGACGCATGTTGCATCGCGTCACATCAATCGATTGCTGTTGTCTGATTGCCATTCTACAATCGGCTCACGATGGGCCCGGCACTGGTCCGCGGTGCCCGGCGTAAAACGAGAATACGACTACGGAGACGACAATGAATTTCAAGGTAAAGGCATTGCTTGCAGGGGTAGTGTTGGGTTTTTCGATGTCGGGCATGGCGGCGGAGCCGGTCAAGATCGGCGTGTCCGGTCCGTTCACGGGCGGGTCGGCGCCGATGGGCGTGTCGATGCGCGATGGCGTCCGTCTCGCCGCCGCTGAAATCAATGCCAAGGGCGGTGTGCTGGGCCGCAAGATCGAACTGGTCGAACGCGACGACGAAGCGAAGAACGAGCGCGGCGTGCAGGTCGCGCAGGAACTCATCAACAAGGAGCGCGTCGCCGCCACCGTCGGCTACATCAACACGGGCGTCGCCCTCGCCTCGCAGCGCTTCTACCAGCAGGCGAAGATCCCCGTGATGAACAACGTGGCCACCGGCTCCATCGTCACGAAGCAGTTCGCGAACCAGCCGCAAAACTTCATCTTCCGCAACTCCGCGAACGACACCATCCAGTCCGCGATGATCGTCGAGGAAGCGATCACGCGCCGCGGCTTCAAGAAGCCGGCGATCCTCGCCGACTCCACCAACTACGGCCAGCTGGGCCGCGAAGACCTCGAGAAGGTGCTCGACAAGAAAGGCGTGAAGCCGGTCGTCGTCGAGAAATACAACATCGGCGACGTCGACATGACGGCGCAACTGCTGCGCGCCAAGCAGGCCGGCGCCGACGTCGTCCTCACCTACGGCATCGGCCCCGAGCTGGCGCAGATCGCCAACGGCATGCAGAAGCTGGGCTGGAAAGTGCCCATCGTCGGCAGCTGGACGCTCGCGATGGCCAACTTCATCGACAACGCGGGCAAGAACGGCGACGGCACCCGCATGCCGCAGACCTTCATCCAGAACCCGGACACGCCGAAGCGCAAGGCGTTCATCGACGCCTACATCAAGGCCTACAACCCGCCGGGCGGCCGCATGCCGTCGGCCGTGTCGGCCGCGCAGGGCTACGATTCCGTGTACCTGCTCGCCGCCGCCATCCAGCAGGCCGGCAGCACCGAGGGTCCGAAGATCGCCGCCGCGCTGGAAGACCTCAAGACGCCGGTCGAAGGCGTCGTCACCACCTACAACAAGCCGTACTCGCATACGGACCATGAGGCCATCAACTTCGAGAACACCAAGTTCGGTGAAGTGAAGGATGGGCGAGTGGTGCAGGCCAAGTAACGTAATCCGTCGTTCCCGCGGAAGCGGGAACCCATACTGACGAACCGGATTCCGTATCCCGGACATCCCGCAGTTCGAACGAGGCCCGGCTTCGGCCCTTCAGCATGGGTTCCCGCCTGCGCGGGAACGACGAGCTCTATCCACGTGCCGCCCCTGGAGGAACCATGGAGATCCTGCTCCAACTCGTCGTGTCCGGCATCGCGCTCGGCATGATCTATGCCGTGATCGCGTTCGGCTACCAGCTCACGTTCGCCACGTCCGGCACCCTCAACTTCGGCCAGGGCGAGGCGCTGATGCTCGGCGCGCTCGTCGGCCTGTCGCTCGTCGGCACCATCCACGGCGGGCCTTATCTCGGCTACTGGCTGATGATTCCCATCGTCGTCCTGTTCGGCGCACTGCAGGGCGTGTTCGTCGAATGGATCGCCGTGCGGCCCGCGATCCGCATCAAGTCGGAGTTCGGCTGGATCATGTCGACCATCGCCCTCGCCATCATCTTCAAGAACGTGGCCGAGAACATCTGGGGCAAGGACGTGCTGCCCTTCCCGTCGCCGCTGTCGTCCGAACCGTTCACCGTGCTCGGCGCGAACGTGCAGCCGATGCAGGTGGCCGTGATCGTCGGCGCGCTCGCCATCATGTTCGCCGTCGAGATCTTCAACCGCAAGTCCATCTACGGCAAGGCCGTCGTCGCCACCGCGAACGACCGCGACGCGGCGGGCCTCATGGGCATCAACACCGGCATGGTCATCACGTTCTCGTACGCGCTGTCGTCCGCGACGGCCGCCTTCGCGGGCGCCCTCGTCGCGCCCCTGACGCTCACGAGCGCCACGATGGGCGCGTCGCTGGGCCTGAAGGCGTTCGCCGTCGCGATCATCGGCGGGCTGACGTCGGGCATGGGCGCCATCGTCGGCGGCATCATCCTCGGCATCGCGGAAACGGCGACCGGCTTCTACCTGTCGACCGGCTACAAGGAAGTGCCGGGCCTCGTCCTGCTGCTGCTCGTGCTGGCCGTGAAGCCGTCCGGCCTGTTCGGCAAGGCCGCCATCAAGAAGGTATGACGATGAACAAGCTGACCTGGAGCGGCGCGATCGCGGGCATCGCGCTGCTGGCCGCCTTTCCCGTGCTGGTCGGGAACCCGTACTACATCCACCTCGTCGAGACGATCCTGATCTACGCGATCCTGCTGTTCGGCCTCGACATCGTCGTCGGCTACACGGGCCAGGTGTCGCTGGGCCACGCCGGCCTGTTCGGCGTGGGTTCGTACGTGACGGGCGTGCTCGTGATGAAGCTGGGCGCCGCATGGTGGCTCACGCTCCCGGCCAGCATCGCGGGCGCGGCGCTGTTCGGCGCGATCCTCGCCCTGCCCGCCCTGCGGGTGACGGGGCCGTATCTCGCGATGGTCACGCTGGCCTTCGGCACCATCGTGCAAATCCTCATCAACGAGATGACCTTCCTCACCGAGGGCCCGATGGGCATCATGCTGACGAAGCCCACCGTGGCCGGGCACGAGCTGTCGGAAGTCGAGTACTACTACGCCGTGGCCGCGCTGATGATCGTGTCGCTGCTGCTCGTGCACCGGCTGCTGAAATCGCACATCGGCCGCGCGTTCGAGGCGCTGCGCGACAGTCCCATCGCGTCGGACTGCATGGGCGTCTCCGTGTACCGTTATAAAGTCTATGCGTTCGTGATCAGCGCCGGCTTCGCGGGCCTGGCCGGCAGCCTGTATGCCTATTCCGAACAGTACATCTCGCCCAACACGTACAACTTCGAGCTGACGATCCTGTTCCTGCTCGCGGTGATCATGGGCGGCCGCAAGACCCGCAGCGGCGCGCTGATCGGCGCCGTGATCGTCGTGATGCTGCCGAGCCTCCTGTCCGACATCGACCTGTTCCGCCGCATCGCCATCGGCGCCGCGATCCTCGCCGTCGTCGGCGCGGGGCTGCTGCTGGCGCGCCGCAAGACGACCGCGCGCCGCGTCGCCATCCCCGTCGTGGCGACGCTGGCGCTGGCCGTGGTCTCCTACAAGCTGGAAAGCATGGTCGACTGGCGCCTGACGATCTTCGGCCTCATGACGCTGTTCGTCGTCTACTACCTGCAGGAGGGCATCGTGGGCTTCCTGCGCGACCTGCTCGGGCGCGGCCGCACGCATGCGCGCGCGCTGGCGGACCACGGCGGCGATCCGTTCGCCGGCGTGCCGCAGGCGGAAGCCACCGGCGGCGATCTGCTGAAAGTCGAGCAGGTGCTGATGCAGTTCGGCGGCCTGAAGGCGCTGAACCAGGTGGACCTGGCCGTCGCGCGCGGCACCGTGCACGGCCTGATCGGGCCGAACGGGTCGGGCAAGAGCACGATGATGAACGTCCTCACCGGCATTTATAAACCGACGGCCGGCCGGGTCGTCTTCGCCGGCAGCGGCATCACGGGCCGCACGCCCGCGCAGATCGCGCTGGGCGGCATCGCGCGGACGTTCCAGAACGTGCAGCTGTTCGGCGAGATGACGGCGACGGAAAACATCCTCGTCGGCCTGCACCACAGCTTCCGCTCGAACGTGTTCGACGCCATGCTGCACACGCCGCGCCGCTTGCGCGAGGAACTGGCCGCGCGCGCGCGGGCGGCCGCGATCCTGAGTTTCGTCGGCCTCGCCGACCTCGTCGACGAAGAAGCGCGCAACCTCCCCTACGGCAAGCAGCGCCTGCTGGAGATCGGCCGCGCGCTGGCGCTCGACCCGCGCCTGCTGCTGCTGGACGAACCGGCCGCGGGCCTGACGGCGCCGGACATCCGCGAGCTGATGGCCATCATCCGCAAGATCCGCGACCACGGCATCACCATCGTCCTGATCGAACACCACATGGACGTCGTGATGTCGATCTCGGACACCGTCACCGTGCTGGATTTCGGCCAGAAGATCGCCGAGGGCACGCCGGCGCGCGTCCAGTCCGACCCGCGCGTGATCGAAGCCTACCTGGGCGGCGCCGGCGAACCCGCCGCCTCCGCCGCCGTCTGAGGAGACCGCATGCTCACCATCGACAACCTGCACGCGGCCTATGGCAAGGTCGAAGTGCTGCACGGGATCTCGCTGGAAGTCCCGAAAGGCAAACTCGTCACGCTGATCGGTTCCAACGGGGCCGGCAAGACGACGACCATGCGCGCCATCTCCGGCATGATCAAGCCGCGCGGCGGCAAGGTACTGCTCGCCGGCCGCGACATCACCGGCATGGAATCGCACCGCATCGCGCGCGCGGGCCTCGCCCATTCGCCGGAGGGGCGGCGCGTGTTCGCGACGATGACCGTCACGGACAACCTGCTGCTGGGCGCCTTCCCGCGCTTCACCCGCTCGCGGCCGAAGGGCGACGTGCAGCACGACCTGGAGCGCGCACTGGAACTGTTCCCGCGCCTGAAGGAACGCCGCACGCAGCTGGCCGGCACCCTGTCCGGCGGCGAGCAGCAGATGCTGGCGATGGCGCGCGCCGTCATGCTGAATCCGGACGTCGTGCTGCTGGACGAACCGTCGATGGGTCTCGCGCCGATCCTCGTCGACGAAGTCTTCCGCATCATCGCGCGGCTGAAGACGGAAGGCGTTACCATGCTGCTCGTCGAGCAGTTCGCCCAGGCCGCGCTGAACGTGGCCGATTACGGCTATGTGCTGGAAAACGGCAGCATCGCCGTGCACGGCCCCGCCGCGAGCTTGAAGAACGATCCGAAGGTGGTCGCGGCCTACCTGGGCGGCGCCCACTGACGGATCGCATCCGCCAGCGCATCGAGGTCCTCGGGCCCGTTGTACAGGTGCGGCGTCACGCGCACGATCTCGGTGCCGCCGAATTTGCGCGTGACGGTGAAGATGCGGTGTTCATCCATCAGCCGCCGCGCGACCTCCGCGGCCGGCACGCTGTCGATGCCGAACGCGCCCAGCGCGCAGTGCAGGTTCGGATCGCGCGGCGTGTAGATCTGCACGCCGGGCAGGTCGCGCACCTGGTCCATCCAGCGCCGCGCGAGCCAGCGCAGGCGCGCTTCCTTGTTGCGCGCGCCGATCGCCGCGTGGAACGCCAGCGCGTCCTCGATGGCCATGATCGGCGCCGGCGGCACGGTGCCGAACGCGCCCAGCTTGTCGATGTCGGTGCGGCCGAACGTCACGTCGCCGTACAGCGGCGCGATGTCGGCGATGCGTTCGCGTGCGATGTACAGCAGGCCCGTGCCCAGCGGCGCGCCGACCCATTTGTGCAGGTTGAACGCCGCGAACTGCGTGCCCAGTTGCGGGATCCTGTAGTCCAGTTGCGCGAGCGCGTGAGCGCCGTCGACGATGGGATCGACGCCGCGCTCGCGCGCCAGCGCGGCCAGGCGCGCCACCGGCATGATGCGGCCGGTACGGTGCACGATGTGCGTGATCAGCAGCACGCGGGTGCGCGGCGTGATCGCGTCCGCGTACAGCGCCGCGATCGCGTCCTCGTCTTCCAGGTCGTGGGGCACGTCCACCTCGATGACGGCCAGGCCCTTGCGCGCCGCGACCATGCGGACGATGTCGTGGCTGAAGTCGTAGTCGTGGCGCGCCATCAGGATCGCGTCGCCGGGTTCGAACGGATAACCCTGGAACACGATGTTCAACGACTCGACGGCGCTGCGGGTGATCAGGAGCTCATCGGGCGCGACGCCGGTGAAGCCGGCGAGCAGCGCCTTCACGTGCGCGAGGCGCGCGGGCCAGCGCTTGCGCAGGAAGAACGCGTTCTCGACGTCGACCTCCTCCTGGTAACGCTTGAGCGCCGCGCGCACGGGATCGGCCGGCATGCCGAAGTAGCCGTTCTCCAGGTTGAGGAAGTCGGGCGAGCGCGTGTATTGCGCGCGGACGGTGGACCAGAACGATTCGTCGTCGGGAAGGATGGCGGTCAAGACGGGCTCCTGTCGGGCGTTGTGCAACCGCCATCATAGCCCGCCCCGGTCAATGCTGCAGGCGTCCCCCCAGCGCCAGCGCCGCCGCGAGATTGCGCGCCGCGCGGCGCAGGTTGTCCGCGCCCGCGGCCAGCGCCTCGGCGACGGAACACGGCCGCGCGACCGCCGCGACCACGACCTCGATGCCGTGCGCGTGCACGGCATCCGCATCGACCGCGAGGCCGCCGCCGATGGCGACGACGGGCTTGCCGTGGCGGCGCGCGACGTTCGCCACGCCCATCGGCGTCTTGCCGTGCACGGTCTGGCCGTCGATTCGGCCCTCTCCCGTCACGACGAGGTCCGCGTCGCGCACGGCCGCATCGAGCCCGACGGCATCAAGCACGATCTCGACGCCGGGTTTCAGCTGCCCTTCCAGGAACACCACCATCGCGGCCGCGATGCCGCCGCCGGCGCCCGCGCCAGGGGTTTGCGCGATGTCCTCGTCAAGGTCGCGCCGGATGACCTCCGCATAATGCGCGAGCGCGGCGTCGAGCTGGGCGACCATCGCCGGCGTCGCGCCCTTCTGCGGGCCGAACACGGCGGACGCGCCGCGCGGGCCGACGAGCGGGTTGTCGACGTCGCACGCGATCCGGAATTCCGCCTCGCGCACGCGCGGGTCGAGCCCGGAGGCGTCGATGCGGTCGAGGCGCGCCAGTTCCGCGCCGCCCGGGCCGAGGTCCCTGCCGTCCGCATCGAGCAGGCGCACGCCCAGCGCCTGCAGCATGCCGGCGCCACCGTCGTTGGTCGCGCTGCCGCCCACGCCCAGCACGAACCTGCGCGCGCCGGCATCCAGCGCCGCGCGGATCAGTTCACCCGTGCCGCGGCTCGTGGCCGTGCGCGGATCGCGCAAGTCGGGCGGCACCCCTTCCAGGCCGCTGGCCGCCGCCATCTCGATCACGGCGATGCCGCCGGCCTCGCCGTAGAACGCGTCCACCGCCTGGCCCAGCGGGCCTGTCACGCGCACGTCCACGCGCCGGCCGCCGGTCGCGTCGATCATGGCCTGTACCGTGCCCTCGCCGCCGTCGGCCACGGGCACCTTCACGTAGGTCGCGTCGGGCCAGACCTCGCGCATGCCGGCCTCGATGGCGTCGGCCACCTGCAGCGCCGTCAGGCTTTCCTTGAACGAATCGGGGGCGATGACGATCTTCATGGGTTGTCCTTGATCTCGATGCCCGGAAGGATATACGAGCCCGGACTTCAGCGGGAATATATTGCTCTATCGACAAAAAGTCGTTCATAATCCTGCGACCCGACCCAGGAGAACGCCATCCAGTCACCCCTCGTCCGCCTGCGCCTGCGCTGGTATGCCATCAGCACCGCACGCCTGTTGCTGCGCCGCTGGCAGGCCATCCTGCTCGCCACCGGCGTGCTGGCGTCGGCCAACGCGTCCGCCTTCGGCAACCTCGACACCTACGCGCGCCCCCTGCTGACCCTGCTCGCACCCGGCCACGGCGCCATCTGGCGCACGGGCTATCTGCTCGCCCTGCTGCTGCTCGCGGCCGCCTGGGTCGCCATGCAGCGCGACCAGGTCGCGGGCGGTCCGTTCATGGCATTCGCCGGATCGCTGCCGTTCACCCCGCGCCAGCGCCGCCGTGCCGACCTGGCCGTGCTGCTGCTGGCCGATTCGCCGCTGCTGGTCGTCACCGCCTGCGCGCTTGGGCTGACCGCCGGCCGCGGCGCACCGGCCGCCCACGCCGTGCTGCTGGCCGACGTCGCGCTGCTGGCCCTGGTCGCGCAACAAGCCGTGCTGGAACGGCGTGCCGGCGCGTGGCCCGGCGTGGCCGCCGGCGCGGTGTTGGCGGGGGCGGCGTTCGGCACGCGCCTCGACCTTGCCGCGAACCTGCTCGTGGGCGCGGCGGCGGCATGTGCCCTCGTCATGCAACCGCGGCCGCGCGCACAGCGCCGCGTACCAAGCCCGCACGCGCGCCGCGCCAGCCCGCCCGCGCCGGGCGGACGTCGTGGCGCCGCGCTGCAAATGTCGCTCGCCGTCCTGTTGCGCGAGCGCCGCGGCGAACTGCTCGCGACATGCCTGACCGCCGCGGCCATCGCGGCGGCGGCCGTCGGCCTCGTGGAGCTGTTCGAGCGGGATGCCCGCAGCTTTCCCACCATGCTGCTGGCCGAGGGCGCCATCGCCCTAGCGTTCAGCGGCCTGTTTCGCGGCCTGCATCTCGCGCATCGCGCCAGCATGGGCTACCTGGGTGCGCTGCCGCTGCCCGCCGCCTGGTGGCGCCCGTACGACCTGGCGGCCGTGCTGGCGGCGGCCCTGCCGTTCCTGGCCGCGCTGACGGCTTGCGCGTGGGCCATCGGCGCCACGCCGGCGCACGCGCTGGCGGCGCTGGCCTCGAACGCGGCCCTGCTGTGCGCACTGCGCACGCCCCAACTGATCAGCGACCGGCATGCCGTCGTCCTGACGACCATCGCGGCGGGCTGCTGGACGGCAGGCACGTTCGCCTGCCTGCTTTAGGAGACACCATGCTGCGCTTCGACGACGTGAGCAAATCATATGGATCCCGGGCCGTGCTGCAACGGCGGACCGGACGCTTCGCGCCGGGCGCCTACGCATTGCGGGGGCCGAACGGCATCGGCAAATCGACCTTGCTGCGGGTGCTGGCCGGCGTCGACGAGGCCGATGGCGGCGACATCGTCATCGACGGCCACTCCCTGCGCGCGCAACCGGCCTCCGCGAAAGCCCGCCTGGCCTACGCGCCGGACGAGTGCCCCGTGTACCCGTTCGTGACGGGCCGCGAACTGCTGGCGTTCGTGGCCTGGGCCAAAGGCTGCGCGATCCCGGACAAGGTCACCCGCATCGTCGAACGCTTCGGTCTCGCGCGCCATCTCGACACGCGCTGCGGCGCCATGTCGCTGGGCACGCAAAAGAAGCTGATGCTGGCGGCGGCGTGGATCGGCGAACCCGCCGTGCTGCTGCTCGACGAACCGTCGAACGGCCTCGATGCGGACGCGCGCGCCGTACTCGCCGACCTGCTGGCGGCGCAACGGGACACGTCCGTCGTCTTCATGTCCACGCACGACAAGGCATTCGCGGATGCGATCGGCGCGGCAGAGATAGAATTCGAAACACTCACAGACCGTTAATCGGGGAGGTGCGATGACACAGCCTGCTTCACTCGTCGCTGTGGCCGCCGCGCTGGCGTCGCCGCCGGCGCATGGCCGGCAGTGGGACGCGGTGTATTTTGTGAAATGAACCGGCTGGCCGACATGGACACGCAACTCTTCTTCATCTGCTTCCTGACGTTCGTGATCCACCTGATCGGGACCCTGGCGTATTCGGTACGGATCGCCGGCGTACGGACCGGGCGGATCGCCGTGTCGCTGGCCCTGTTCGGCATTCTCATGCTCGTGTCGCGGACGTCGAATTCGTTCCTGGGCCCGTTCCTGGCGAAGCGCGTCGAGACCCATCTCGACGCGCTCGCCGGCGGCGCGCTGCTCGCCGATTTTCGCTGGCTGCTCGTATCCGCAAGTCTTGCGACGGTGGCGGGCGCCCTGCTGATTCCGACGTTCCAGCGTGTATTCTGCCGCGCGGTCCTGCATTTCCAGGCACATCGCTCGATCCCGAAGCTGATCCTCCATGGTTTCTTCAAGGGTGGCCTCTCGTACGTCCGGGACGTCGCCCGCATGCCCGCCGCGCGCAACATGACCGGATTCCGGTCGGGACATGGCGTGTCGGGCCGGATCACGCTGCTGAACGTCGGCGCCACCGCGCTCTGGACCGTCGGCGTGTTCGCGGCCCTGTACGCCGGCGTGCTCGACCCGTCGGTCCGCGTCACCTCCAGCACGCTCTCCTCGATCATCAACGGCGGCGCGACCATCATGATGGCCGTGTTCATCGACCCGCACATGTCGGGGATGACGGACGATGTCGTCGAAGGCAACGTCACGGAAAGCCAGTTCAGGAAGGCCATCGTCTGGCTGGTCGGCAGCCGGCTGGCGGGCACCGTCGCCGCGCAGGCGTTGCTGGTACCGGCGTCGCTGCTGATCGCGTCCGTGGCCCGCGTCATATGACCGGGCACGTGCTGTTCCGACGCGCAACCCACGCCGACATCCCCGCCATGTCGCGCATCCGGCTGGCCGTCACCGAGAACGCCTTGCGCGACCCCACACGGATCACGGTCGCGATGTACGAGGATTATCTGGAACGGTCGGGCCGCGGCTGGGTAGCCGAAGCCGATGGCGGCATCGTCGGCTTCAGCTACGCCGACAACGTGAACGCGTCGATCTGGGCGCTCTTCATCCAGCCGGGCCAGGAAGGACGGGGACTCGGCAAGGCGCTGCTCGAGCGGGCGGCGAACTGGCTGTTCGCGCAAGGCCACGCGCAGATCCGGCTGACGACCGGCGCCGGCACCCGCGCCGACCGCTTCTATGCGGCCCAGGGCTGGCGCCGCGCGCCCGTCAGCGCCACCGAGATCGCGTACACGCTGGCGCGCCCGGTGGTATCCTTGGCGCCATGACTACCGATTCCGATATTGAACTGTCCGGCCCATTCCAGGCCAGGGACGCCAATGGCCGTAACCTCGACGTCAAGTCGATCCGCATTTTCGACGAGGGCTACGGGATCATCGACGTGTACGTGAAATTCAAGGACCGTCTCGACCCCGGCGCCTACAAGGACTCCGTCCTCGTGCGCGCCATCATCGACCGGCTGCGCGCCGTCGGGTACAAGGGGCCGGACTTCGGCCACAGCGATCCCGGCCTGCAGGAGAGCCGTCTCATCGTGCTCGAGGCGCCCGAGGAATTCGCGCCGTTCGCGAAAAGCAAGGGGTGGAAGAACCTGGCCGAGGATTTCGACGAGTAACGCGTCATGCCGCGCCGGTCTGGTCCCCGGCAAAATCAGATTGTTTCGTGATACACGCGCTGGCCGCCTTGCGGTTGGCGTGCTCCGCCCTAGACTGGGATGACCACACCGGCGGCCGACATCGTGCCGTTGCGACGCGATGCCTGACCGAAGTCTCCATGTACTTCGTGAAGGAACGATCATGCGTCCCCTGTACCTGATGCTCATCCCCGTCCTGCTCGTGTCCGCGTCCGGCACGCAGGCGCAAACCCTGGCGCCGGACGACCCCGTCGCCGTCGTCCAGGTCAAACCCATGGACGGGCCCTACCGCCTGCGCAACGAGCAAGCCCGGCAGATCGCTGGCACGTACGAGATGTCGAACGGCTGGTCCGTCGACGTGCGTCCCGACATGCGCCACGTGGACGTCCTCATCGACCGGAACAGGCCGCTGCGGCTCCTTGCCATATCGCCCCGGAAGTTCGTGTCCGGCGACGGTAACGTGACCATGGAATTCAGCCGCGGCAACGACGAGAACGACATGACGCTGCGCTACGTGCCGGGCGTCGGCATGGCCGAGGTCGTGCTCACCTCGGTGTCGATCGCGCAGCGCTAGGCGCCGCCCGCCCCGAACAGATCGTGCGCGTCGAGGATCGCGTACGTGATCCCGGGATGGCGTTCCAGCACCCTGCGCACGGCCGCGGGCACGGACTGGCGCACCTTCTTGCACAGGCCCGGCCGGTCTTCCAGCACGATGAGGATGCCGCGCAAGGTGCGCACCTCGTTCGGACCGGGCGCGATCTTCAGTTCGACGCCGAGGTTGGCGCGGATGCGCTCCTGCAGGCGTTTCAGGTCGTCGTAGCTGGCGACGGCGTCGATGCGCTCGAGCAGTTTTTGCTCTTCCGTGCGGGTGAGGCGCAGCGGGCGCAGGTCCGCGTCCGGATCGGCGAGCAGGATCTCGCGCCCGCAGACGCAGGCGCCGGGAGGACATTCGGTGCGGATGGGTATCGATACTTGTTGCAACATGGGGTCACGCTGTCAACGGATGGCTCGTCCGGGAAGGTAGTGTATCTCATTTAATACGCCCGCCATGCGCCGCCAGTGCGAGCCCTTCCAGAACACGCCATGGCAGCGGTCGCACGTGCTGAACTCGTCCTGCGTGGCGGCCACGCGCGGCGGCAGCCGGTCCCTCACCTCCGCCTTCGCGATGGGCCGCAGCGGCGCATTGCACGACAGGCACAGCGTGAACGGGCGCATGCGCTCGGCCAGGCCGAAGCGCTCGGCCACTTCGCGCAGCTGCGCTTCCGCCTTCAATGCCCGCACGTAGCAGCCGTACGCGATGCCGCGGCGCTTGAGCAGTTCGCGGTCGCGCGTCAGCACGGCGCGGCCGTCATCGAGCGCGATCGCTTCGACTTCGGCGTCGTTCAGCGTATTGCGGTAGATGGTGTCGAACCCCGCCATTCTCAACAGCCGCGCGAGACCGCCGAGATGCGCGTCCGCGACAAAGCGCACGCGGCCCGGCGGACGCTGGTCCAGCCGCGCCACGTCGGCCACATCGAAGGTCGTGAAGCGCGGGTAGACGGCGATGCGGTCGCCCTCTTCCAGGATGTCGTCCAGGCCCCGCGACTCGCCGTTCAGCAGCACCAGTTCCACCTCCGTGTGCGGCACGCCGAGCGCCTCGATCATGTGCTTGGTCGTGGCGGCGCGCGCGCACGGCGCCGCGAAGGAGCGTCCGCGCCGCTCACGCGCGAGGAAGTCGTTCAGTTCGCCGTAGAAGCGGAACGTCGCGCTGACCATGATTCGTCCACGCCGCGCAGCACCTCCAGTGCGTTCGGCACCGAATGGCCCTCGGCCGTGTTATCGAAGATGCACCAGAGGTCCGCGCCGGGCTGCTCCATCGCGACGATCCGCTGCTCGACCTCGCGCAGGAACTCCGGCGAATAGGACGAGTAGTAGATGCGCGGCGTGCCGTGCAGGCGGATGTAGGTCGACGCCGTCGTCGGCGCGTGCGGTCCGAGCTGGCCGGCGGGCGGATCGGCCATCACGCGCGTGACGCCGTGCTCGCGCAGCAGCGCGGTCGCCGTGTCGCCGAACCACGTCGGATGACGCCCTTCCAGCGCCAGCATGCAGGGAAAGCGTGCGCGCAGGCGCGGCAGGAAATCGGCGACGGTCTCCGCATCGAACACGCCGCTCGGCGGCAACTGGACGAGCACGCAGCCCAGTTTCCGGCCCAGTTCGCCGGCTTCGCGGACGAAACGGTCGAGCAACTCGTCCGCGTCGCGCAGCTTCGCCTCGTGCGTGATCGCCTTCGGCAGCTTGACGGAGAAACGAAAGGCGTCGGGCACGCTGGCGGCCCAGCGGGCGTAGGTGTGCGGCTGGTGCGGCCGGTAGAATGACGAGTTGATCTCGACCGCGGGGAACACGGCCGCGTAACGCTCGAGGTGGCTGCCTTCGACGGGGAAGTCGGCCGCCACGTCCTTGTTGAGGCCCCAGCCGGCGCAGCCGATCAGGGGCCGATTGACTGCCGTGGATTGCAATTCGCTCATCTGGACCCATGTTGGAGGGCATCCGCCCGGCATCCGATTCTATGTCGAACGGCATGATCGACGGCGCACGCGCCACCGGGCCCAGAATATCGATTACCTACAGGAGGAAACCATGGCCGAGTCCCTGCACATCGTCTGTCCGCACTGCGACGCCGTCAACCGCGTCGCGGGCGAGCGCCTGGCCGACCAGCCCGTCTGCGGCAAATGCGCCAAGGCGCTGTTCACGGCCCAGCCCACGGACGTGTCGTCCGTCCGCTTCGACAAGCACGTCGGGCGCAACGATATCCCCGTCCTCGTCGATTTCTGGGCCGCGTGGTGCGGCCCGTGCCGCATGATGGCGCCCGCGTATGCGCAGGCCGCCGGCCGGCTGGAGCCGCACGTGCGCCTGCTGAAGGTCGATACGGAAGCGTCGCAGGATCTCGCGGCGCGGTACGACATCCGCAGCATCCCGACGATCGCCTTGTTCCAGGGCGGCCGGGAGATCGCGCGCCAGGCCGGGGCGATGGATGCGAACCGCCTCGTCGCGTGGGTGCAGCAGACCGCGCGCGCCGCATGAGCGGCCGATCGGTTATGGTAATGGCAATCTAGAACCAGGAGAGATCATGGCCCAGGAACTCGTCTACGAACGCGGCCTCGAGGATGCGAAGCAGTTCGCCCGCATCCTGTACGTCGCGCATGCGCTCACGTTTTTCTTTTCGCTCGGCACGCTGTCGATCCTCGTGCTGATCGTAAATTACATGCGCCGGCCCGATACGGCCGGGACGATGGTGTACAGCCACCACACGTGGATGATCCGGTCGTTCTGGTTCTACCTGGTCTGGATGGTGGTCGCGGTGGTGCTTGCCATCACGATCATCGGGATTCCGATCGCGTGGCTCGTCGGCGCGGGTGCGTGGGTGTGGATGGCGTACAGGATCATCCGCGGCTTCCTCGACCTGAACAACAACCGCGCGATGCCGGTGTGATCAGAGCCGGCCGAGCGCCTGCTCGATGTCCGCGATGAGATCGTCGGTCCCTTCGAGGCCGATGTTGAAGCGCACGAGCGGGCCCGTGTCGGGCCAGTCGCGCCGCATCCCCTGCATCCGGTACGGCACCGCGAGGCTGTGCGTCCCGCCCCAGCTGTACCCGATGCCGAACAGTGCCAGCGCGTCGACGAAGCGGTCGACCTGCTCGCCCGAAAAACGCGCGTCGAAGACCACGGAGAACAGGCCGCCCGCGCCCGTGAAATCGCGCTGCCACACGTCGTGGCCGGGGCAATCCTCGAATGCCGGGTGCAGCACCTTCGCGATTTCGGGACGGCCTTTCAGCCACGCCGCCACCTTGCGCGCGGACGCATCGTGCGCGTCGAAGCGCAGCTTCATCGTTTCCAGCCCGCGCAGCACGAGCCAGGCATCGTCGCCGCCCACGCCCATGCCGAGGCGCATGTGCGACGTCGCGATGCGGTCGTTGATGGCGGTGTCGCGCGTGATCACGGCGCCCATCAGTACGTCCGAGCCGCCCGACTGGTATTTCGTCAGCGCCTGCATGACGATGTCGGCGCCGACGTCGAAACCGCGCAGCGCGAGGCCTGCGGCCCAGGTGTTGTCCAGCGCGACCAGGATGCCCTTGTCGTGCGCCGCCGCGCTGATCGCGCGCAGGTCCGGCACTTCCATCGACACGGAGCCCGGCGCCTCGGTCCAGATCAGCTTCGTGTTCGGCTGGATCAGGTCCGCGATGCGCGCGCCCACGAGCGGATCGTAGAAGCGCGCAGAGATGCCGAAGTCGTTCGCGAGCCAGCGTCCCAGCTCGCGCGTGGGGTTGTAGACGTTATCGGGCAGCAGGACGTCGTCGCCCGACTTCAGCAGCGCCAGCAGGATCATCGAGATCGCGGCCAGCCCGGACGGCGCCAGCAGGCAATGCGTGCCGCCTTCGATGGCCGCCAGGCGCGCTTCCAGCGTGAACGTCGTGGGCGTGCCGTGCAGGCCGTAGGTATAGGCCTGCTTGCTGCGCCAGTCGCCCGAGCGCAGGCTGGCCACGTCCTTGAACAGGACCGTGGACGCGTGGTGGATCGGCGTCGGGTATGCGGCGAAGCCGGCCGGCGGGCGGTAGTCGCTGTGGGTGAGCGTGGTCTGGATGGACTTTGTCTTCGTCACGTCGGATGCTCCATGCATCGTCGTTCCCGCGAAAGCGGGAACCCATGCCGAGTCACTTCAGCCGACTCAATATGGTTTCCCGCGTGCGCGGGAAAGACGGGTAATCAGGCGACCGTCGCCCACAGGTCGTGCGCATCCGCCTTCGTCACGACCACGTCGATGAATTCTCCCACGGCCGGCTTGGCCTTGCCCGGCGTGAGGGCGCGCTTGATGTGGACGACGCCGTCGATTTCCGGCGCATCCGCAGCCGAGCGGCCGACCGCTTCGCGCGGGCCCGCTTCGTCGACGAGCACGCGGATCGTCTTGCCGACCTTCGCCTGCAGGCGCTGCGCCGAGATTTCTTCCTGCAGCAGCATCACGCGGGCGCGGCGCTCTTCCTTGACCTCGTCCGGCACCGGATTCGCGATCTCGTTCGCCGTCGCGCCTTCGACCGGCGAGTAGGCGAAGCAGCCCAGGCGGTCGATCTGCGCTTCCTTGAGGAAGTCCAGCAGGTATTCGAATTCCGCGTCCGTCTCGCCCGGGAAGCCGGCGATGAACGTCGAGCGGATCGTGAGGTCCGGGTTCATCTTGCGCCATGCCTGGATGCGGTCGACGTTTTTCTCGCCGCTGGCCGGGCGCTTCATGCGCTTCAGGACGTCCGGATGCGCGTGCTGCAGCGGGATGTCGAGGTAGGGCAGGACGTGCTCGCCCATGAACGGGATCACCTGGTCCACGTGCGGGTACGGGTACACGTAGTGCATGCGCACCCACGCGCCGTACTGTTTCGCCAACTGGCCCAGCGCTTCCATCAGCTGCGTCATGTGCGTCTTGACGGGGCGGCCGTTCCAGAAGCCGGTGCGGAACTTGACGTCCACGCCGTACGCGCTCGTGTCCTGCGAGATCACGAGCAGTTCCTTGACGCCCGCCTTGAACAGGTTCTCCGCCTCCTGCAGCACGTCGTGGATGGGACGCGACACCAGGTCGCCGCGCATCGACGGGATGATGCAGAAGCTGCAGCGGTGGTTGCAGCCTTCCGAAATCTTCAGGTAGGCATAGTGCTTGGGCGTGAGCTTGACGCCGTGGTCGGGCACGAGGTCGATGAACGGGTCGTGCGGCTTGGGCAGGTGGATGTGGACGGACTCCATCACTTCGGCCACGGCGTGCGGGCCGGTCACCGCGAGCACCTTCGGGTGCACCTTGGTGATGATGTCGCTGCCCGATGCATCCTTCTTGGCGCCCAGGCAACCCGTGACGATCACTTTGCCGTTTTCGGCCAGCGCCTCGCCGATCGCATCCAGCGATTCCTGCACGGCCGCGTCGATGAAGCCGCAGGTGTTGACGATCACGAGGTCCGCGCCGGCATACGACTTGGCGGTCTCGTAACCCTCCGCGCGCAGCTGCGTGAGGATCTGTTCGGAGTCGACGAGCGCCTTCGGGCAGCCGAGCGAGACGAAACCGACCTTCGGCGGCACGGCATTGCCGGCGGCGTCGGAGGTGGCGGGAAGAGGGTTACGGCGGAGTTCTTGCATTGTCGGATTGCGGCAAACGTTCAGGGCAATCCGCGATTGTACAGGAAGCGGGGGCGGAGGGAAATCGATGGCCTTGGAACGTCGCCCCTGCGAAGGCAGGGGCCCAATTTCAGCGCCGCGGGAGCGCCCGGGAACCTGGATTCCCGCCTAGGCGGGAAGTCATTTCCGGCAATGCCGGGAAGTCATTTCCGGCATTGCCGGGAATGACAGATTTGAGTGCGCCGTACTTTATGCACTCATTTCTTCTCCGGCGGCACCCCGAACGGGAACGCGCCGAACATCGCCTTGCTCTGGCTCTGCATCTGCTCCTGCATCTGCAGGAACAGGTTCTTGCTCTGGTCGATGTAGTTGTTCATCATTCCCTGCATCATCGGGCCCTGGATGTTCATGAACTGGGTCCACATCTCGGTGCTGAACGGCTTGCCTTCCATCGCGCCCGTGGCCGAGCCGACGAATTTGTTCTGGATGTCGGTGAACGCCTGCACGTTCTTTTCCAGGTAGGAACCCATCATGCCCTGCATCGCGTGGCCGTAGTAGCGGATGATCTGGGACAGCACGCCGCTGGAGAACATCGGCACGCCGTGCGCTTCCTCTTCGAGAATGATCTGCAGGAGGATGCTGCGGGTCAGGTCTTCGTTCGTCTTGGCATCCACGACCGTGAACTCGTCGGAATCGAGGACGAGTTGCTTCACGTCGGACAAGGTGATGTAAGAACTGGTCTGGGTGTCGTACAGCCGGCGGTTCGGATACTTCTTGATCAGGCGTTCAGTGCTTTTTTTGACACTACTCATCTCATTTCCATGTACAGCGCCGTAGCGCATTTATTATGCGGCGACCGCGGGGATCTCCTGCGGCGTCTCCGATTCCAAGAGGATATCCGCTAAAAATACCACGTTGCGAACGCAGGTGCAGCAATTATTCGCTGAGCAACTGAATGATTTTTTTCGCAACGCGGCTGCCGCCTCTTCAATCGGCCCTGGCCTTGACGTATCGGCCCGGCGCCGGCTCGATCGCCGGATACTGCGCATTGCCCGGCTGTGCGGGCGGCGCGACTTCCTTGCCGCCGTGTTCGACGAGGAATTTCGCCCATTCCGGCCACCAGCTGCCCTTCTTCTCGACGGCGCCGCCCATCCAGTCGGCCGGCGTCTTCGGCCGCGTCTTGCCGCCCTCGTTGACCCAGTAGCTGCGCTTGTTCTTCGACGCCGGGTTGATCACGCCGGCGATGTGACCGGACGCGCCCAGCACGAAGCGGTTGTTCTTCGGCTTTTTCGGGTTCAGCAGGCCCATCGACGCGAACGCCGCTTCCCACGGCACGATGTGATCTTCCTTCGAGCCGTACAGGAAGGTCGGGCAATCGATGGCGCCCAGGTCGACCTTGACGCCCGCCACCGTCAGCGCACCCGGCACCTTCAGCTTGTCTTCGAGATACGTGTTGCGCAGGTACCAGCAATACATCGGGCCCGGCAGGTTCGTGCTGTCGGCATTCCAGTACAACAGGTCGAACGCGGGCGGCGTCTTGCCTTTCAGGTAGTTTTGCTGGACATAGTTCCACACGAGATCGTTCGGACGCAGCGCGGAGAACGTCGTCGCCAGGTCGCGACCCGGCATCAAGCCGCCGCGGGACAGCTGCTGTTCGCGCAGCTTGACCTGGGTCTCGTCGACGAACACGTCGAGCACGCCGGTGTCCGAGAAATCGAGCAGCGTGGTGAACAGCGACAGGCTGGCGGCCGGTTTCTGGCCGCGCGCGGCCAGCACGGCCAGCGCCGTCGCGGCGATCGTGCCGCCCACGCAGAAGCCGAACACGTTCACCTTGTCCTGGCCCGTGATGGCGCGCGTGGCGTCGAGTGCGCGGATCGCGCCCTGTTCCACGTAATCGTCCCACGTCGTGCCGGCCAGGCTCTGGTCCGGATTGCGCCAGGACAGCATGAACACCGTATTGCCCTGCTCCACCAGGTAGCGGACGAGGGAATTCTCCGGCTGCAGGTCGAGGATGTAGTATTTGTTGATGCACGGCGGCACCATCAGCAGCGGCACCTCGTGCACGGTGGGCGTCGCCGGCGTGTACTGGATCAGCTGGAACAAGTGATTCTCGAACACGACCGTGCCCGGTGTCATACCGACATTGCGGCCCACTTCGAACGCGGACTCGTCCGATTGGGAGATGCGGCCCTTCTGCAGGTCGGCCAGCATGTTCTGCAAGCCTTTCGTGAGACTTTCGCCCTTGGTCTCGATCATTTTCTGCTGGGCTTCCGGATTCGTCGCGAGGAAGTTCGCGGGCGACATCGCATCGACGATCTGCTGGACGGCGAACCGGATTTTCTGCTTGTCGCGCGGCGGCGCTTCGACGGCCTCGGCCAGCGCCATGAGGAATTCGGAATTCAGCAGGTAGGACGCGACGCTGTACGCGGACATCGCGTTCGCCGTCCACTCGGGCGCGGAAAAGCGGCGGTCGCTGAACGACGGCAGCTTGCCGGTGACAAGATCCTGCCACAGCTTCATCGCCTTTTGCAGGTAATCGTTGCGCAGCGCTTCCAGCTTGCCCTGCGACAGCCCGGCGCCGATATCGCCCAGCATCTTGGCCACCGGTGCGAACGCTGCCGAGCCGTCGGCCCCGTCAGGGAGTTTCATCCAGGACTGCCAGGCGGAGGGATCGGTGAATTGCGCAAACGGCGCCATCCAGGGTGCGGCAAGCATCTGCGGGGTAGCATCAGGCGTATTCATAAGGCGTCCATTGTGTAGAATCGTTTTATCGACAGCAACCGGAGCATCGCATGTGGATCGTAGCCATAGGATGGATGTACGTCGTAACCCTGATGGCGGCGACGGAGCCGACTGTGGTTGGCGGCATTATGACTTTTTTCGGCTATGGCGTGTTGCCATTCTCAATCGTTTTTTACCTTGCGGGATCAAGACGGCGGCGCGCCCGCGCGGCACAGGCGGCGCCGAGGACGGCTGACGGAACACCGGTCGTGCCCGTGGCAGGCCATGTGGCCGGCGCCGATGGCGGTGCGGCCGGAGACGCCCGCGATGGGGGCCGCTGAACGGCCCGCGCTTACTTCAACCAGATGAGGCTGGCCTGCCGGCCGGTGACGCCGTCGCGGCGATACGAATAGAACCAGTCGGTCTCGGTCGCGGTGCAACGGTCGCCGCCATGGACGCGCGTGATCCCGTCGCGGGCCAGCATGCGACGCGCCAACAAATACATGTCCGCCAGATACTTGCCCGGTCGCCCCGCATACGGCCGGAAAGCATCGTCCACCTGCCCCGGCAACGCGGCCTCGAAGGCGGCCAGCACGTCGCCGCCCACTTCGAACGCGTCCCGGCCGATCGCCGGCCCGAGCCAGGCCGTGATCTCGCCCGCGCCAGCCGCGCGCATGGCCGCGACCGTCTGACCGAGCACGCCGCCGGCCAGCCCGCGCCAGCCCGCATGCGCGGCGCCCGCGACCTTGCCGCCCAGGTCCGCGAACAGCACGGGCAGGCAGTCGGCCGTGAGGATGGCGCAGACGACGCCCGGCACCGTCGCGATGCTCGCATCGCCCGTAAGCACGGGACCGCCCGGCTGGACGGCCGCCGCATCGACGACGTCGGGACCGTGCACCTGCGCGATCCACGCGGGCGGGCCCGGCAGGCGCGCGCACAGGCGCATCCGGTTGGCCTGCACGGCCTCCGGATCGTCGTTCACGTGCCTGCCCAGGTTCAGCCCGCCACCGTCGCGCCCGTCGCCGAACGGGCCCATGCTGACGCCGCCACGCCGCGTCGTGGCCAGGGCACCGAACGCGTCAGGCAGATCGGGCCATTGGGTCGCGGGGTGGATCAGATCAGCGTCCTGCAGATCGGATTCCGGCATCAGATCGCTTCCGGTTCTTCGATCCCGGCCTGTTCCAGAAGTTCCGCGAAATCGTCGGCCAGCGGCACGACCCATTCCATGTGCTCGCCGGTGGCCGGGTGCGTGAGCCCAAGACGGCGCGCCTGCAGCGCCTGGCGGTGGAAGAACGAACGCAGGTGCTGCTTGCCGTACACGGTGTCGCCGACGAGGCTGTAGCCCAGCGACTGCATGTGCACGCGGATCTGGTGCGTGCGGCCCGTCTCCAGGCGGCATTGCACGAGGCTGACCGGGCGGCGGTCGAGCTCGCCCGTCTCCAGCAGTTCGTAGTGCGTGATGGCCGGCTTCGCCGACGGGCTGTTCGACACGGCCATCTTGACGCGGTCCTTCGCATCGCGGCTGATCGCCGAATCGATGGTGCCGTAGGCACGCGGCGTGCCCCACACGAGCGCGAAATATTCGCGTTTCACCGTGCGCGCCTGCAGCTGGCGCACGAGGTCCGTCTGCGCTTCCAGCGTCTTGCCGACGACCATCAGGCCGCTCGTGTCCTTGTCGAGGCGGTGCACGATGCCGGCACGCGGCACGGACACCAGTTGCGGGCAGTGATACAGCAGCCCGTTCAGCAGGGTGCCCGACCAGTTGCCCGAGCCCGGATGCACGACGAGGCCGGCCGGCTTGTTGATGACGATGATGGCGTCGTCCTCGTGGACGATGTCCAGTTCCATCGCTTCCGGCGTGTAGGCCGTGTCCTCGGGCGCCGGCTGCGGCACGACGGTGACCGTCTCGTCGCCATAGGCCGTGCTCTTGCCCTTCGCCGGCTTGCCGTCGACGAGGATGTGGCCCTCGTCGAACCATTGCTGCAGGCGGCTGCGCGAGAACTGGGGCACCAACCCGGCCACGACCTTGTCCAACCGCTGGCCGCAGTGTTCTGGCTCCAGTTCCAGGGAGATCGGAGAATAATCAGGGCCACCGGTGCCGGCATCGAGCTCGGCGTCGAGGTCCTCATCCAGGTCGGGGTCGAAAAGGTTTTCCGCCGAATTCGGCGCAGCAGTTAATATCACGTCAGTCCCATCGGCTATAATCAGCCGTTCGTTGAATCTCGGTAAAACTTTCTTGCACTAAGAGCTTATGCAAAAAAAATTGTCTGTATTAGTCCTGACTAGCGTCCTGCTCAGTTTGTCAGCTTGCGGTTTGTTGCCGGAAAGATCCGACGAAAACAAGAACGTGTCAGCATCGAAATTATACGCTGACGCGCAGGAGGAAATGGCGGGCGGCCACTACGAAGCCGCGATCAAGCTGTTCGAACGCCTCGAATCCAACTATCCGTTCGGCACCTACGCCGCCCAGGCGCAGATGGAAATCGCCTATGCGCACTACAAGGCGCAGGACCAGGCCGAGGCGCTGGCCGCCGTCGAACGCTTCATCAAGCTGCACCCGAACCACCCGCAGGTCGACTATATGTACTACCTGCGCGGCCTGATCAATTTCAACGACCAGATCGGCTTCCTCAGCTTCATCTACGCCCAGGATCCGACCGAGCGCGACCCGAAGGCGACGCGCGAAGCGTTTGCCGCGTTCAAGGAACTGGTCGACAAGTTCCCGAACAGCAAATACGCTCCGGACTCGGTCGCCCGCATGAACTACCTGATCAACGCGATGGCGCAGTACGAAGTGCACGTGGCGAACTACTACTACCGCCGCGGCGCCTACCTGGCCGCGCTGAACCGCGCCCAGGGCGCCGTTACCCAGTTCAGCGAAGCCCCGGCGCGCGAGGAAGCACTGTTCATCATGATTCGCGCCTACGACAAGCTGGGCATGTTCGACCTGCGCGACGACACGCAGCGCATCTTCACCATGAACTACCCGAACAGCCGCTTCATGGGCGGCAAGGGTTCGGGCGACGCGCCGTGGTGGAAGTTCTGGGCCAAGGCCGGCCCCAAACCGGCGCCGAAAGACGCCGTGCAGTAACCCCAGTGCCCGCGGAAGCGGGCTTTTTTTCGCCCCCCTGCCCCAAAATTCGGGGTCAGAGCACATTTCCGATCAATATCCTGCGACCAGTTGCTCTGGCAACGCTCTGCGCGCGTTCACGCCGTCCATGGACATTCGCGCCCGGCGCCACGCGCAGAACTTACTTCGAGGACCTTGCGCAAAAAAGTGCTCTGACCCCGAATTTGTCGACGTCGTCAGCCTTCGATGCGCCGGCGGAACACCCAGGATTTGTCCGTCGACACGGCCTCGTCGTACGCATACCCGTCCACGTCGAAGTCCTTCAGGCGCTCGACGTCCGTGATGCCCTGCTCGGCCGCATGGCGCGCCATCATCCCGCGCGCCCGCTTGGCGAAGAACGAGATGATCTTGTACTTGCCGTTCTTCCAGTCTTCGAACACGGGCGTGATCACGGGCACGTCCAGCAGCTTCGGCTTGACGGACTTGAAGTATTCTTCGGACGCGAGGTTCACGAGGACCGGCGCGCCCGCCTCCTTCAGGTCCGCGTTCAGCGCGGCCGTCACCCGCTCGCCCCAGAAGGCATACAAATCCTTGCCGCGCGGGTTCGCGAGGCGCGTGCCCATCTCCAGGCGGTACGGATGCATGGCGTCTAGCGGTCGCAGCACGCCGTACAGGCCCGACAGGATGCGCACGCGGTCGCGCACATAACCGAGCGCGTGCTTGCCGAGCGTGCGCGCAGCCAGGCCCGTATACACGTCGCCGTCGAACGACATGATGGTCTGGCGGGCGTCGGCGTGGTCCGGGTGCCAGTCGGCGTAACGGGTCACGTTCAGCACCGACAGCTGGTCCGAGATATCCATCAGCGCGCCGATCTCGGCCGGCGATTTCGGCTTGAGAACGCGGATCAATTCGGCGGCATCGTCGATGAAGCGGGGCGTCGTGCGCTCCTGCGTGGTGGGTGGCGATTCGAGGTCGAGGGACTTGGCGGGCGAGAGAACGATCAGCATTTAGTTATGAAACACGTACAGCGGGTAAAATTGCTGACATGATACCTGCTTCAGCGAAACCCATCGTCATCGACACCAACGTCTGCCTCGACCTGTTCGTTTTCCGCGACCCGCGCTGGGCGCCCCTGCTCGCCGCGCTGGAGTCCGGCACGGTGCGCGCCGTCACGCGCGCCGACTGCCGCGACGAATACCGGATCGTGCTGCATTATTCTCACCTGCCGCTCGACGACGATACCCGTCCGCAGGCGGAGGCCGCCTTCGACGCCCTGATCGAGGTCGTGGCGCCGACGTCGCGCGCGCTGCGCCTGCCGGTCTGCACGGACCGCGACGACCAGAAATTCCTCGAGATCGCGCGCGACGCCGATGCCGCCGTCCTCGTCACGAAGGACAAGGCGTTGTTGAAACTGGCCCGCCGCGCCGCGCGCGAGAACCTCTTCCGCATCATGACGCCCGACGCTTGGGTCAAGACCGAGGCGCCGGCAGCCCCACCCAACCCGTACGCACCATGACCACACCCGTCCTGCAATCGCGCCTGCCGGCCGTCGGCACCACCGTGTTCACCCTGATGTCCGCGCTCGCGGCCGAGCACGGCGCCGTCAACCTGGGCCAGGGCTTCCCCGACTTCGACTGCGATCCGCGCCTGCTGGACGCCGTCGACGCCGCCATGCGCGCGGGCCACAACCAGTACGCGCCGATGACCGGCCTGCCCGTGCTGCGCGAGGCCATCGCCGCCAAGCTGGCCGCGCTGTACGGCCACGCCTACGATGCCGCCACCGAGATCACGATCACGGCCGGCGCCACGCAAGGCATCATCACCGCGATCCTGTGCGCCGTGCATCCGGGCGACGAGGTGATCGTCATCGAGCCCTGCTACGACAGCTACCAGCCGTCGATCACCCTGGCCGGCGGCGTGCCGGTGCCCGTCGCGATGCGCGTGGACGCCGGCGGCTACAGCGTGCCATGGGATGCCGTCGCGGCGGCCGTCACGCCCAGGACGCGGATGATCGTCGTGAACACGCCGCACAACCCGACCGGCACGATCCTGCGCCGGGCCGACCTCGATGCGCTGGCCGCCATTGTCGACGGGACCGATATCCTGATCCTGGCGGACGAGGTGTACGAGCACATGGTCTACGACGGCCAGCCGCATGCGTCGGTGAGCCGCCATCCCGTGCTGGCGGCGCGCGCATTCGTCGTGTCGAGCTTCGGCAAGACCTATCACGTGACGGGCTGGAAGGTGGGCTACGTGGCCGCGCCGGCGCCGTTGATGGCGGAATTCCACAAGGTCCACCAGTACAACGTCTTCAGCGTGAACACGCCGATGCAGGCCGGCCTGGCCGCCTTCATGCGCGACCCGGCGCCGTGGTGCGACCTGCCCGCGTTCTACCAGCGCAAGCGCGACCTGTTCCGCGCGGGGCTGGCGAACACGCGGTTTACCCTGCTGCCGGCGGACGGCACGTATTTCCAGTGCGTGCGCTACGACGGGATTTCGGACCTGAGCGAATCCGAATTCGCGCAGTGGCTGACGCGCGAGATCAAGGTGGCCGCGATTCCCGTGTCGGCCTTCTACAGCAAGCCGACGGAGTCCGGCATCGTGCGGTTCTGCTTTGCGAAAAAGGACGAGACGCTGAACGGCGCCCTCGAGCGGTTGGCGACAGTGTGACGCGGGCTCAGTGCGAGAGCTGCTGGATGCGGCGCTCCACGAACCCCTGCAATTCCTGCGACAACCCGCCGCCGGCGCGCGCCCGCTGGAACGCGTCGAGCGCCTCGCCGTTGCGTTTCTCGGCCTGCAGCGAGATGCCGAGGCCCATCCACCACACGCCGTTCGACGGCACCGCGCGCACGGCCTGGTGATACTGCTCGGCCGCCTCGCGGTGACGCTGCTGGCGTGCCAGCGCGGCCGCCAGGAAGGCGTGGTAGTCGGCGTCGTTGCCCGCGTACGGCAAGGTACGCATCAAGGTGTCGATGCCGTTGCCGCCGCGCTCGATCTGCAGGCGCGCGAGCAGCATCGCCATCGCGGGCTGGCGCGGGTCCAGCGTGAGGCCCAGCTGCAGCTGGCGCATCGCCTCGTCGTTGCGGTTCGCCTCGATCAGCAGGCCGACCAGGGTCTGGCGCGCCGCTTCGTGCGCCGGCTCGTATTTCAGCGCCTGCTCCAGCGCCGCGACGGTCTCGGTCATGCGGCCTTCCTGCAGGCTCGCCAGTGCGCGCCGGTATTCGCCTTCCGCGCGCTGGGCGCCCGTCTCCTGGCGGCCCTGGACGCCGCGTTTGCCCTTCGGCGCCGCGTCGTCGTGCGCGGCCGCGCGCGCGGCGGCCACCATCGCGGCGGACGTCGTCTTCGAGGACTTGCCCCGTGCGGCCAGCGCCTGCGCCATGGCGCGCCGCGCCGCGCGCGCTTCCGCGCTGTCCGGCTCCATCGGCGCCACGTCCTGCGCGCGCACGGACGCCGCCTGCGCCGCCTTCTCCGCCTTGCGCGCCGCGGCTTTCTCTTGCGCGAGGCGCTTGCGTTCCGCGCGCCGCTCCGCCCGCGTCATGTGCTTCGTCGGCGGCGCGTCTGCGGTCTTTTCCACGGCGGGCGGCGGCGCCGCCGGCGCGGCGGGCGCCTGCACGGTCACCACCGGAGAAGCCTGCACGGGGCCCGTGACCACCGGCGCCACCCGGACGGCAGCGGCGGGCGGCGGCGCAGCCGGTGCCGGCGCGCGGTGCGGTTGGGTCAAGGCCAGCCAGCAGACTGCGCTCGCGGCGAGCGAGCCGCCGACGGCGGCCGCGATCGCGCGCCGGTTCAGCCGGTACGGCTCGCGCGCGACCGGCTTCACCTGGCCCGGCAGCTCGCCGTCCTTGGGCGTGCCGCGCGCGTCCAGGTCTTGCAGCATCTTGTTAATCAGGCTCATTCCCGCTCCCCGTCAATGGCTCAACGCCCAGGCCAGGCCCGCGCCGGCGGCGGCCAGCGCGGCGGCCGAGGCGGCCCAGGGCCAAACGCGGCGCCTGCTCGTCGCGAGCGTGTCGCGCGCGGCCAGGTTCACGTGCGCGCGCGCGACCTGCTGGCGTCCCTGGCCGTAGCACAGCATCATGGCCTTGTGCGCGAGGATGTTGACGAGGCGCGGCACGCCGCCGCTGGCGCCGTACAGGCGGGCCACCGCAGCGCGCGAGAACAGGCGCGCCCCATCATACCCGGCCACGCGCAGGCGGTGCGCCACATAGTAATCGAGGTCGTCGCGGCTCAAGGGACCGAGATGATAGTGGAACGTGATGCGCTGGGCGAGCTGGCGGATCGATTGCAGCTCCAGCTTGCGGTTCAGCTCCGGCTGGCCGAACAGGACGATCTGCAGCAGCTTGCGCTTTTCCGTCTCCAGGTTCGTCAGCAGGCGCAGCGCCTCCAGCGTCTCGACGGGCATCGCCTGTGCCTCGTCGAGACACAGCAGCACGCGCTTGTCCTCGCCCGCCAGCTGCAGCAGCCGGTGCGTGATCGCTTTCAGGACCTGGTGCTGGTCGGCGTCCTTGTCGTAGCCGACTTCCAGCTCGTCCGCGAGCGCCAGCATCAGGGTGCGCGGTTCGAGGTACGGGTTCGGGATGTACGCGGTGACGAATTCCGGACCCAGTGTCGCCATGAACTTGCGGCACAACAGGGTCTTGCCGGTGCCGACTTCGCCCGTGATCTTGATGAAGCCCTCGCCGCCGCGCGCCGCGACGAGCAGCGTGTTCAGGGCTTCCTGCGAATGCGGGGCGCCGAAGAAGAAGCTGGTGTCCGGCGTGATCCCGAACGGCAGTTCGCGCAGGCCGAAGTGGGCCGTGTACATTCAGCGGCTCCCCCGGGTGCGCGGGTCGAGCTGCTCGATGCGGCGGCTCGTGTCGAGCAGGTCGTCGTTCCAGTTGTTGATGCCCTCGACGATGGTCGGCTTGATCAGCACGACCAGTTCGCGCTTCTGGTTCACGCGCTTCTTCGCGCCGAACAGCGCCGACAGCACGGGCACCTTGCCGGTTCCGGGCAGCTGCGAATCGTCCGCCGTCGACGACTGGCGCATCAAGCCGCCGATGGCGACGACCTGGCCGTTCTGGCCGCGCACGATGCTGTCCAGTTCCGACGTCGCCGATGCCGCGAGCGGCAGGTTCAGGCTGCCGGCCGTGCCCAGGTTGACGGACTTGTTGATCGTCGAGACCTGGCTCACGGACGGGTGCACGTGCAGCAGGATGTTGCCCTTCTCGTCGATCTGCGGCGTGACGTCGAGGACGACGCCGGAGAAGAACGGCTGCAGGGTGACGCTCGGCGACACGGTGTTGCCGGTCGTCGTGGAGTTCGTGGTCGTCTGCACGCCGGTGACGTAGAACTCGTCGGTACCGATCTTCAGCACGGCCTTCTGGTTGTTGACGGCCGCCACGCGGGGGCTCGACAGCACGTGCACGGTGCCCTGCGTCTCGAGGAACGAGATCAGCGCCGCGAAGTTCGCGGTCTGCACGGCCAGGCCGAACATCGAACCGGCCGCCCCCGCCGCGTTCGACAGCGAGAAGCCGCTGCTGGCCGACAGGCCGGTGCTCGGATCCGTGATCACGGCCGGCTGGCCGCCGCCGAACGGCAGCGGCGTGAGCGTGGCGCCCGGCGCGATCATGCCGCCCGAGACGCGGTTGTCGTGGCCGCTCTTGATCGACGCGAACGATGCCCAGTTGACGCCGCTCTGGTAGCTGTCGTTCAGCTCCACTTCGAGGATCTTCGCTTCCAGGATCACCTGGCGGTCGACGGCGAGCTGGGTGGCTTTCAGGTAGGCGTCGACGTTGCGCAGCTCGTCCGGCATCGCGCGGATCACGAGCACGCCCGACTGCGGGCTGACGACGACGCTGCGGCCGCCCTCCTTGGAACCCACGATGGCCTCGATGGCCAGTTTCAGGTCGCTCCAGAAATCGTTGGCGGACGTCGTGGCGACGTCCGTGCTGTCCATCTGCCCGCCGTTCTGGCCGTTCGGGTTGTTGCCGTTGTTGTTCTGGTTGTTGCCGTTCTGGTTCTGGCCCTGGTTGTTGCCGTTGTTGCCGTAGCCGTTGCCGTTCTGGTTGTTGACCGCGTTCGAGACCGACGTCGACGTCACGCGCGTGCTCGACATGCCTGAGCGCTTGCCGACCAGGTAGTTCACGTGGAACATCTTGGTCTGCATCGTCAGCGGCTTGATCGAGATGCGCGTGCCGTCGATCTTGTAGTCGTAGCCGTACATCTCGCGGATCGCGTCGAGCGTCTCCGGCAGGGTCACGTCCTTCAGGTTCGCCGTGATGGTGCCGGCGACGTCCGGATGCACGAGGATGTTGTAGCGCGTGCCCGCGACGATCGAGCGGAAGAACTGCTGCGCCGGCACGTTGTTGAAGGAGACGTTGAAACGCTCTTCCAGCGCGGGCCGCGCCTTCGGCAGTTGCGTCGCCAGCGCGGCGGCCGGCGGCAGCAGCGCGTCGGCGACGGCCGCGTCGACCGTCGGCGCGGCGGCCGGGCGCTTGTTCGCGCCGCTCGCCACCTCGCCCTTGATGTTGTCGTAGGTGGCCGAACTGGGCGTCGTCTGGCAGCCGGACAGTGCCAGCAGCGCGGCGGCGGCCGCCGCCATGGAACGCATCGGAATACGCTTGTCGTTCATCCTCATCCTCTGTCAGCGCCGCACGGTGACCGTGGCGGCGTGGTCGCCCTTGATGGCGCCTTCGGCTTCGGCGTACAGGCGCAGCACCTGGCGTTCGCCGCCGCGCGCCAGTTCCACCTCGTTCTCGCGGATGCGCACGACCTTCGCGCCGCGGAAGCTCTCGCCCTGGCGCACCGTCTCGCCGTCGATGACGGCCACGTGGCGCCCGCCCGCCGCGCGCCCGATCAGGATCGATTGCAGCTGCGGGCCGCTGCTCACGGCCTGCGGACCCAGCGCGACCGGCGTCGCCGCCGCGGGCGGTTTCGTCGGGTCCTGCAGCGGCTGCGCGTGGGCGCCGCCCGCCAGCAGCAGCGCCAGGAATGCGGCGCGCAGGGCCGGCTTCATCGTCGTCGGAATCACAGCTTCATCCATTTCGGGTCCAGGCTCAGGGTGTACAGCGTCAGGGTCAGGCGCACGTTCGGATACGCTTCCGCATCCAGCTGCGCCTTGCCCCAGAACAGCTGGGTGGGCAGCGTCTCCAGCGCCTGCATGTAGTCGACCATGTCCAGATAGCTGCCGCGCACCGTCAGTTCGACGCCGTGGCGGTACAGCAGGTCGGGCGATTTCACGACGGGCGGCGGCGCCGGTGCGGCCGGTGCCGGTGCCGGTGCCGATGCCGCCGCTGCCGGTGCCGGCGCCGCGCCGTCGGTCAGCGTCGACACGGGCAGCGTCTTCAGCGACACGAGCTTCAGGCGCCCGTTCGCGCGCAGGATCGCTTCCAGCAGCGGCGCGATGCGTTCCGGCGGCACGAGGCCTTTCTGCATCGTGCGCAGCTCGTCGCTCGTGCGCGCCGTCTCGGCCCGCAATTCGCCCAGGTGCTTGCGCAGCGCCTCGTTCGGATCGTTGCCGTAGGCGCGCGCCTTGCCTTCGATGTCGGCCGCGATGCCGCCGATGGTGATGGTCTGCTGCTGCAGGGTCGAGCGCAGCGCGGCTTCCTTGCGCGACATCGGCGCGAACACGAAGCTATTCGCGAGGAACACCAGCATGACGACGGCGGCGCCGAATGCCATGATGCGTTCGCGCGGCTGCAGCGCCTCCACGCGCGCCGTGAACTGGAGCCAGCGGCGCTTCATGGCTGGCCTCCGGTGCCCGGCGCCGGTGCCGCACCGGCGGCGGCCGACTGCAGGCTGAATTCGACGTACGGCGCCGGTGCATCGGACTCCTTGCCGTCGGCGCCGAGCACCTTGACGGTGGACGCCTGGCCGATCTGCATGCTGCCCACCGGCTTGCCCTGCAGGACGCGCTCATTGCGCAGGCGCGCGAGGTAGCCCGGCACGAGGGCCGGATCGAGCGCGCGCCCGCGCACGCCGATCTCCGTGCCGGCGCCCGTGATGGTCACGCCCGTCAGCCACAGGCCGTCGACACTTTGCCGCGCCAGCGCGCGAAAGTATTCCGCATAGCCTTCGGTATTGCCCAGGTCACCGCGCTGGATGACGTCGGCCACGCGCCGCAAGGCATCGTGCTCGGCCTGGGCCGCGGCCACCTCCGCTTCGAGGCGGCCGTCCTTCGTGCGCGGCGCGAATTCGGCGGTGGCGGCTTCCAGGCGTTTCTGCGCGGCCTGCACCTCCGCCTCGCCGCGCGCGACCCGCGCTTCCAGCTGCGCGATGCGCATTTTGGCGTACACGCCCGTGCCGACGACGAGCAGCACCAGCACGCCGAGCGCGCCGGCCATCGCATTGACGGAGAAGATCTTCTTCTGCGGCTGGAACGCGGGATTGAACAGGTTGATCTGCTGGCTCATGCCGCGCCCTCCTCGACGCGCAGCGCGGCGCCGATGGGCACGAAGAAGCGCTGCTGGCGGCCCGGATCGGCCAGGTCCGGCACGCGTCCGAGGTCGAGCACGTCGGCCAGGTCGAGCGTCTCGACCCGCGTGTACAGGTTGCTCGACAGGTAGTCTTCGAGGCCCGTGGCGCCGGTCGGCGCGAGCACGAGCTTGGCCACGCTGATGAACGAGAACTGGCGCTCGAAGTTGTCGAGGGAGCGCTGCAGCTCCAGCGTGATCTTGTCGAAGGCCTGGTGCTTGCGGTCGTGGTCGTCGTCGAGCAGCAGGGCCAGCGTGACGTCGATGCGGCGCGACAGATACAGCTCGCCGCGCCACGACACGGTCAACAGGCCGCCGTCCTCGCCGAACGACAGCAGCGCGATGCCGCGGCCGTCCTGCTCCAGCAGCGCGGACACGTTACGCTGGGCCATCTCGGGGATGTCGATCGCGCGCAGTTTCACCTTGGCCGCGTTGAACATCTTCTGGCGCGCGGACACGATGCTGTTGCGCGCCGCGATCGCGAACACGCTCTGCTGCGGGCGCACGACGGCGTTCGGGTCGAGCGGGACGTCGAGGACGTCGAACGTGGCGTCGTCGATGGGGAAATCGAGGATGTCCTTGAGGCGCCAGCGCATGGCGCTTTTCAGTTCCTCGCGCGGGACGTTCGGCGATTCGACCGACATGAACTGGTAATCGCCCCCGGCCAGCACTGTCGTGCAGCGGTAGCTCGCGCTGTGCATCTCCTTCGCGGCCTTGTCGAGGCTGTCCGCGGACGGGGCGCCGGGGAAGAAGACGGCATGCGTCACGGCCGGCTTCGCGCCATCGTCCGCGCCACGGCGCACGCTGGCCGCCGCGATCCCGTCGCGCTGCGGCACCATGGCCAGCCAGGCTGCATTGTTCTGTGCTTTACTGAAAAAACCCATGCGTGGCGATGGTTATCCGTGACTTGGTCGAGATAAGTGCGATAGAGGCTTGATTATATTCAAGCGGTAGGAAATTCCGATACCAAATTTTTACTCTGGGAGAATATATTTGGTTTTCCGTGTGGAACTACTAATGGGGTGTGGTCAATACGCAGCATTCGGCCTGTAAACGACAATCGGGACCGCGCATTGCGGTCCCGATTGATCCAGCGTAAAAACGCTTAGTTGCAATTTGCCGCCGTGCCGTTCACTTTGATCGACGGTGCGCCGCCCGCCGTCGTTGCCTCGGTGTACTGGACGTAGCAGTTCGCCTCATTGGTCGTGCCCGCAAGGCTCTGCGGTACGAGCTTGATCGACGCACCCGAAGCATTGGTACCCGTCGTAGCGGCCGTCGCGATGACCTTATAGTCGACGCCGTCCTTCATGCCGGCAGCCTCCGCGAGATTGCTGTCGGCCACCGGATAGCCGGTCGTGGTGTTGATGTTCATCGTCACGCCTTCGACCGTGAGTTGCTTGGTCGTGGTCACGTTCGGATCGACCATGAACTTGCCATGCGCCATTGCCGCGGTCGCGCTGAGTGCACCTTTCGCAGCATTCAGGCTGGCCACGCGGGCATCGCTGCCCAGGTTGGCAAACTTCGGCAGTGCCGTCGCAGCCAGGATGCCCAGAATAACGATCACGACGATCAATTCGATCAAGGTGAAGCCGCCCTGCGCATTGTTCTTGATACTTACTTTCATGCTCTCTCCGATTTAGGTGCGGCATTCCCGGCCGCGTGGGTTTTGATTAACGACCGCCTTGCACACCGATTTCATTCAATGCAAGACTCATCATTTGTTTCCCTGCGTCAGCAGGAGTTCGGGTTAATTCTACCTTGAACGTAGGCAATTTCGATTTGCCCGAAGCAAATCTTTCTCGTTCTGAGGTGAGATAGACAAGGGTTTTGTCGCGTGGGTCAAACACCCACCCGTTTCGTGCCACGCTACCCTGCTCGGATAGTGCGAATTCGCCAAGATAATCGGCCGGCGGCCGTGCCAGCAGGCGCATCGGATTCTGCCCGGCGAGCGCCGCGAGCGTACCGGGATGGCGGGCCGCCTCGACCTGCAGCGCCGTGCGCAGCGCGGCCACGGTCTGGCGCGCCGCCGCGTCCTCGGCCGCGCGGCGGTAGCCGTCCAGGCGGTGCAGCAGCACGGTCGACAGCGCCGCCGTGATGGCGGCGACGATCGCGAATTCGTACAGGGTGAACCCGCTGGCTGTCTTCACACGAATCATGGATGCCTCGTCAATGATGCAGGGCTGCCTTGCCCAGGTCCCAGATCGGCAGGAAGATGCCGAGCGCCAGCACGAGCACCATCGCACCGAGGAAGGTGATCAGGATCGGCTCGATCTGGCTGGACAGCGTCTTGAGCTCGTAATCGACCTCGCGCTCGTACATCTGCGCGATCTCGTCCATCAGGTCGTCGAGCGAGCCGGATTCCTCGCCCACGGCGATCATCTGCAGCACGATCGGCGTGAACACCTGGGCGTTGGTCGCCGTGCGCAGGATGCTTTCGCCCCGCTCGACGCCGTCGCGCATCTGGTCCAGGCGCATGGTCAGGTAGGCATTGTCGGCCGTCTGCGCGACGACCGAGAGGGCTTGCACGATCGGCACGCCGCTGCGGATCGACAGCGCGAAGCTGCGCGCGAAGCGGGCCATCGTGGCCTTGTGGATGATCTTGCCGGCGATGGGGAAGCGCAGCTTCCAGCGGTCCCACGCCAGGCGTCCGGACACGGTCCGCGTCCACGCCCGCACACCGAAGAAGGCCGCCAGGGCGGCGCCGAGCATCACGGGCCAGTACTCGACGGTGAAGCGCGACGTCGTGATCAGGATGCGCGTCATCAGCGGCAGCTCGGCGTGGAAGCTCTGGAAGACCTTTTCGAACTGAGGAATCACGAACACGTTCACGACGACCATCGCCGCGATCATCGCGATGATGACGAACGTGGGATAGCGCATCGCCGTCTTCACGCGGTCGCGCATGTCGCGGTCGAATTCCAGGTGGTCGAACAGGCGCAGGAAGACTTCTTCCAGGCGGCCCGTCATCTCGCCCACGCGCACCATCGACAGGTAGAACGGCGTGAAGCATTCCGTATGACGGCGCATCGCGGTCGACAGTTCGCGGCCCGCGTCCAGCGATTCGCGCAGGTCCTGGATCACGCGCGCGAAGCTTTTATTGGTCGCCGATTCCTGCAACCCGGCGAGGCCGCGCATGATCGGCACGCCGGATTTCAGCAGCGTGTAGATCTGGCGGCTGAACAGCTGCACGTCGATCGACGTGACCTTCTTGCGCGTCAGGCGTTCCCACAGGCTGTCGTTCGCGCCGGCGGCGTTGCCCGGCGTCGTCGCCTTGCGGGTGGTCGGGGTGATGTCGAGCGGCGTGACGCCAGTGCCGAACAACTGGTCGGCGATGGCGCTGCTGTCGGCGCCTTCCAGCACCCCCTGCATCAATTCGCCGCGCGCGTTGCGGCCCTTGTAGGCAAAGAACGGCATGAATGTCTATCAGTCTTCCATCTGGTTGCTGATCCGCATGGCTTCCGCCACCGTCGTGCGGCCCTGGATCGCGAGGCGCACGCCGCTGCGGCGCAGCGTCTCGCCGCGCATCTCGGCATGCGCCACCTTCAGAAAGTGCGACGGGTCCGGGTGGTTGGCGGCTTCGTTGACGACGCGCGTCATCTCCAGCAGTTCGTACACGCCCGTGCGGCCGCGGTAGCCCGTGCCGTTGCAGTGCGAGCAGCCGCGCCCGTGGAAGAACGGCACCGTTTCGGCGCGGTCGCCCAGTTCGGCGCGCAGCCAGGCGCGTTCCGGCGCCGGCAGCTGGTACGGCTCGGAGCAGCTTTCGCAGATCACGCGCACCAGACGCTGCGCCAGCACGGCCTGCAGCGAGCCGCTCACCATGTAGCGCGGCACGCCCATGTCCATCAGGCGCAGCGGCGTGGAGGCGGCATCGTTCGTGTGCAAGGTCGACAGCACGAGGTGGCCCGTCATGGCGGCTCGCAGGCCGATCTGCGCCGTCTCCTGGTCGCGCATCTCGCCGACGAGCACGATGTCCGGGTCCTGGCGCAGCGCGGAACGCAGTACGCGCGCGAAATTCAGCTCGATCTTGTCGTTGACCTGCACCTGGTTGATGCCGGACAGCCGGTATTCGATCGGGTCCTCGACCGTGATGAGCTTTTTCTCGACGGAGTTCAGCTCGGCCAGGGCGCTGTACAGCGTGGTCGTCTTGCCGGAACCCGTCGGCCCCGTCACGAGCACGAGGCCGTTCGGCCGCTGGACGATGGCGCGGAAGCGTTCCACCAGCGCGGCCGGCATGCCGATCGCATCCAGGCGCAAGTTCATGCCCACCTGGCTCAGCAGACGCATGACGACGGATTCGCCGTACTGCGTGGGCATCGTCGAGATACGGACGTCGATGCGCTGGCCGCGCACCTTGACGGCGAAGCGGCCATCCTGCGGCAGGCGTTTTTCCGAGATGTCCAGGTCCGCCATCAGCTTCAGGCGCAGCGCCAGCGGCGTCGCGATCTTGATGTCGGCTTCCGTCTGCAGGTGCAGCACGCCGTCGATGCGGAAGCGGATCTGCAGGCGGCCGTCCTGCGGCTCGATGTGGATGTCGGACGCGCGCACCTGGGCCGCGTCGTCGAACACCGACTGCAGCAGTTTCACCACCGGCGCTTCTTCGAGGCCGGAGTTGGCGGACAGCGCGTTGAAGTCGACCGAGGTCGTGTCGCCCAGGTCCTGCTCGAGCTCGCGCGCCAGGCCCGTGATCTCGCCCGTGCGGCGGTAGATGCGGTCGATGGCCTGCAGCACTTCCGTCTCGTTGACGACGGCCAGCTCGACGCCCTTCTTGAGCAGGCGCGCGATCTCGTCGTAGGCAAACAGGTCGGTCGGGTCGGAGACGCCGACGAGCATCGTCTCGCCGCGGTCTTCCAGCACGAGCGCGCGGAAGCGGCGCGCCTGCGTTTCCGGCAGCAGGCGCACGACGTCCTGGTTGATGTTGTAGAACTTGAGGTTGAGGTAAGGGATGCCCAGCTGGCGCGCCAGGGCGCCCGAGATCTGCTCCTCCGTGACGAAACCGCTCTCGACGAACACGCGGCCGAGCTTGCGGCCCGTGCGCTTCTGGTCGGCAAGCGCCTGGTTCAGCTGGTCTTCCGACAACAGCTTTTGTTGCACCAGGATTTCGCCAAGTCGGACTTTTTCGGGCCGGGCCATACCACCTCTTCGATCAATGTAGGACTAGTCCTTCATTGTATTCCAGAGGAACGAAAAATTAACGTGGAGAATGACTTTACGTAAGGCAAAACGTATCGTCCGCGCGACTCCGTGTCACTCCTGCATGCCACACAAGAAACAAATGTTGCCAAGATTCGGGGTCAGGTCCACTTTTTCCCCGACGCGCGGCGTTAAATCTTCGATAAAACAGACACTTGCGGCTGCGGCACCTGCCCAAAATGTGCTCCGACCCCGAATTTACATGAGGTGGCTGCTGGGCTACCATGCTCGCAAGGCGCCTGGGCTGCGCATTATCCGCGGAGCTTGCTGTGCAGCTGTTACAACGTCGTTCTCTCCCTTCCATACGCGCCAAGCTCGTGACGCTCGTGCTGGCGTGCGCCTTGCCGATCCTGATCGGCTACATCGTGTTCGCCAGGGACGCCGACCAGCGCGAACGGGTCCACGTCGCCGAGGATGCGGAGATGATCGCGCGCGCGCTGGCCGCGGCCGTCGACCGCGACCTGGCCAACGGCGAAACGGCGGCGCGCACCCTGGCCAACCAGGCGAATCTCGCCAGAGGCGACCTGGCCGCGTTCTACACGGCGGCGCGCCGGCTGCTGCGCCCCGAATTCCCCGCCTATGCGGTTGCGGTCAGCGCGCCGGACGGCAAAGTCCTCCTCGACACGCGCCACGCCCTCGGCAGCACGCTCCCGCCCCGCGGCAACGAGGCCGACATCCGCGCCGTCTTCGCCAGCGGCGACGCTGTCACGTCCGGCCTGCACCGGGGCGACGCCACGCAGCCCTGGGTGATCTCGATCAGCGTGCCGGTCTGGCGCGAGGGCAAGGTCGCGTATGCGGTGACGGTCGAACTGCGCCCGCGCCGCCTCCAGGAACTGCTCGCGAACCAGAACCTGCCGGCGCGCTGGAGCGCGATCGTGTTCGACAACAACCGCAGGCTGGTCGCCTACCGCGGCCACACGCCGCACGGGATCGGCGACAGGATGCACCCGGAGCTGATCAAGGCGGTGGCCAAGAGCCCGGTCGGCATCGTCGAGCTGACGGCGCACGGTCCGCAGGCCATGTATTCCGCGTATGCGCGCACGCTCGGCCACGACTGGGCCGTGGCGATCGGCTTTCCGCGCCACGCCGCGCGCGAGATCCTCGGGCCCGATCCCGCCACGACGCTCGCGTGGATCGCCGTCATGCTGGCCGTCAGCCTGGGCCTGGCCTGGCGCATCGGCGATTCGATCGCGCGCTCGGTGCGCGCCCTGACCGAGCCGGCGGCGGCCCTCGGCCGTGGCGAGGCGCTCGTGATCCCGCCGCTGGCGATCCGCGAGGCGGCGACCGTCGCGCGCGCGCTCGGCAAGGTCGAAGGCGAACTGCAACAATACCGCGCCGGCCTGGAGTCGCTCGTGGCCGAGCGCACCGACGAACTGCAGCGTTCCTCCGCCATGCTGGCGACCGTGTACGCGACGGCGCCGGTAGGCCTCGCGTTCCTCGACCGCAGCCTGAAGGTCGTGATGATCAACGACTACCTGGCGGCCGTGAACGCGCTCCCCGCCAGCGCCCACATCGGCCACACCCTGCCCGACCTGCTGGGCGAACGGGGCATCCACATCGAACGGCCCTACCGCCACGTGCTGACGACGGGGCGACCGCTGATCGACGTCGAGGACAGCGGAGAATCGCCCGCGGAGCCGGGCATCATGCGCCACTGGATCTGCAGCTACTACCCGGTGTACGGGCGGGATCGGGACCTGGTCGGCATCAACGCGGTCGTCCTCGACATCACGGAGCGCAAGCGCCAGGAACAGCGCAACCGCGACAACGAGGTGATGTTCCGCGCGCTGTTCGAGGGCTCAGGCGACGCCCACGTGCTGATCGCCTACGGGGCCGGCTTCATCAGCGCCAACCAGGCGGCGATCGACCTGTTCGGCTGCGCGGGCGCGGACGAATTCCTCGCGATGGCGCCGGCCAGCAGCTCGCCCGACTTCCAGCCGAATGGCCGCCGCTCGGACGAGCTGTGGCACGAGGCGATGCGGCGCACGCTCGACACGGGCGGCAACCGCTTCGAGTGGATCTACCGCCGCCGCGACGGCTCGCTGTTCCACGCCGACGTCCTGCTGAACAGCGTCGACATCGGCGGCCGCGGCATCGTGCAGGGCACCATCCGCGACATCACCGCGCGCGTGGAAACGGCCGCCGCGCTGCGCGCCGCCAGCCGCCGGCTGGAAGAGAGCGAGCGCATGATCCGCACCGTGACGGACCACCTGCCCGCGCTCGTCGGCTACTGGGACGCGGACATGCGCTGCCGCTTCGCCAACAAGCCTTATCTCGACTGGCTGGAGCGCGACGCCGCCGACGTGATCGGGCACACGCTGGTCGAACTCATCGACGAAGACCAGGTCCGCGAAGTGATGCCGCACCTGGAGGGCGTGCTGCGCGGCGAGCGCCAGTTCTTCGAGCGCAGGCTGCACCGCAAGGGCTCCGGCAAGGTGATCCAGGCGTGGGGCAGCTACATCCCCGACTTCGACGCCGACGGGCGCGTGCAAGGCTTCTACATGCTGCACGCGGACATCACGGAACTGAAACGCACCCAGTCGCGCCTGGAGGAAGCGTTGCACGCGGCCGAAGCGGCCAGCAGCGCCAAGGGCGAGTTCCTCGCCAACATGAGCCACGAGATCCGCACGCCGATGAATGCCATCATCGGCCTCGCGCGCCTGCTCGAGGAGGCCGACCTGGGCCGGCGCGAACGGGGCTACGTTGCGCGCATGCAGATGGCCGCGCGATCGCTGCTGTCGATGCTGAACGACGTCCTCGATTATTCGAAGGTGGAAGCGGGCCAGCTCGTGCTCGAACAGACGCCGTTCGCGCTCGACGACGTCCTCGCCAGCATCGCCGCGATGTCCGCCACGAGCGCGTGGAACAAGGGCATCGAACCCGTGTTCGCGGTCCACCCGGACGTGCCGGCGCGCCTCGTGGGCGACCCGATGCGCCTCGGCCAGGTGCTGCTCAACCTCGTCAGCAATGCGATCAAGTTCACGGAACGTGGAGAAGTCGTGCTCACCATCGAACCGGCCGGTCCGGACGCGCTGGCGTTCACCGTGCGCGACACCGGCATCGGCATCCCGCCCGAACAGCAGCAGCGCATGTTCGAGGCCTTCTCGCAGGCCGACACGTCCACGAGCCGCAAGTACGGCGGCACGGGCCTGGGCCTCGCCATCAGCCGCCGCCTCGTGCGCCTGATGGGCGGCGACCTGCGCGTGGACAGCGTGCCCGAGCGGGGCGCCACGTTCCGCTTCACGGCGCCGTTCGGCATCGCCGGCGATGCCGCGCCCGCACAACCCGAAACGGCGCCGCTGCGCGTCCTCGTCGCCGACGACAACGCGAGCAGCCGCGCCGCGCTGGCCGCCCTGCTCGCGGGCCGCGGCTGGCACGTCGAGACGGCCGCCAGCGGCGCGGACACGCTCGCGCTGCTGCGCGCCGCCGGGCCGTTCGACGTCGCGTTCATCGACAGCGTGCTGGGCGACCTGGACGGCGCGTCCGTGATCGCCTTCGCGCGCGCCGACCAGGCGATTTCCCTGCCCCGCTGCGCGCTGCTCGCGGCCGACCCGGAACGGGAACGCCTCGACGCCGTGGCGGCCGACCTGCGCATCGACGCCGTGCTCGCGAAACCGTTCACGCCGGGCGCGGTGGCCGACGCGCTGGCGGAACTGCACAGCGGCGCGCCCGCGCCGGCGAGCGGACGCCCGACGCCGCTGGGCGGGCGCCTGGCCGGCATGCGCGTGCTCGTCGTCGAGGACAACCTGCTCAACCAGGAAGTGGCGAACTACGTGCTCGTGCACGCGGGCGCCAGCGTCGATTTCGCCGCCAACGGCCGCAGCGCCGTCAGCATGCTCGCCGAACATTCGGCCAACTGCAGCGCGCACTACGACGCGGTGTTGATGGACTTGCAGATGCCCGTGATGGACGGCTTCGAGGCGACCCACGCGATCCGCGCCATGGGGCTCGACCGGCTGCCGATCATCGCGATGACGGCCAACGCGCTGGACGAGGACCGCCGCCGCGCGCTGGCCGCGGGCATGAACGATTACCTCGCCAAGCCGATCGACGTGGACGAACTGGTGAACATGCTGGTCCGCGTCACGGGCCGGCCGGCGGCGTCCCCGTCCGAAGCGGCGCAGACGGCGCTCGCCGCCGGGCTGGCCGTGCCCGCTTACCTGCCCGGCATCGACCTCAAGGCGACGCTGCCCCGCTTCGGCGGCAATTTCGCCAGCTTCGCCGCGTTGTTCAGGCGCTTCGAGAGCTCGCAGGGCGGCGCCGTGGCCGACATCCGCGCCCTGCTCGACGCCGGCGACCGCGCCGGGGCGGGCCAGGCCGCGCACCGCCTGCGCGGCGTGGCCGCCAACCTGGGCGCGACGGACGTGGCGAGCCAGGCGCTGGAGCTGGAACAGGCGCTGCGCAGCGAGGACGAGGCGGCGCTCGCGCTGCGCCTCGCCCGTCTCGACGCCGCGCTGTCCATCGTGCTGGAGGCGGCACGCGACCTCCCCGCACCGGAGGCCAAGCCCGCGCCGGCCGCGGCGCCGGAAGATAGCGCTATCCTGCAGCGCGAGTTGGCGCAGCTCCTCGATTTGCTCCACAATAACAACATGAAGGCGATCGCGCAGTTCGAGACGCTGCGCCCCGCCCTCGCCCGCCTCGAACCATGCCAGGTGGCGCCGCTGGCGGATGCCGTGGCGACCCTGCGCTTCGAAGAGGCGGCGCGACTGGTGCGGACGCTACTGGATACGAAGGAGGATGCATGAGCTGGACCGACATGGCCGTCAACGGCCGCGTCCTGGTGGTCGACGATGCGATGGAGAATATCCAGATCCTGCACGGCGCCCTGCAGGACGAGCACGAGGTGTTGTTCGCGATGGACGGTCCACGCGCGCTCGAGATCGCCCGTACCCAGCAGCCCGACCTGATCCTGCTCGACGCCGTCATGCCCGGCATGGACGGGTATGCCGTCTGCAAGGAATTGCTGGCGGCACCCGAGACGAGCGACATCCCCGTGATCTTCGTGACGGCGCTGAAGTCGCCCGAGGACGAGACGCGCGCCCTGGGCGCCGGCGCGGCCGACTTCATCAGCAAGCCGGTGAACGCCGCCGTCGTGCGCGCCCGCGTGCGCACGCAGCTGACCGTCAAGCGCCAGCGCGACGCCCTGCGCGCGCTGATCCTCACGGACGCCCTGACCGGCGTCGCGAACCGCCGCGCCTTCGACGAGCGCCTCGACGCCGAATGGCGCCGCTGCGGCCGCGCGGGCCTGCCGGTGGCGCTGATCCTCGTCGACATCGACCACTTCAAACTGTACAACGACCACTACGGCCACCAGGCCGGCGATGCGACGCTCGTGCAGTTCGCGACCGCGATGCGGCGCGCCGCCGCGCGCACGCAGGACCTCGTGGCGCGCTACGGCGGCGAGGAATTCGCGATCCTGCTGCCGCAGCTGGACGGCCGTGGCGCCACCGGCGTGGCGCACCGCCTGATGACGGAGCTGGAGCAGATGGCGATCCCGCACGCCGCATCGCCCACGGCCTCCCGCCTGACTGCCAGCATGGGCATCGCCTGCATGGTGCCGGGCGAACACAGCATCCCGGCCGACCTGATCCAGGTGGCCGACGCCCTGCTGTACCAGGCCAAGGCCGAGGGCCGCAACCGCTACAAGCTGGGCGGCGCCGACTGCGCCGCCTAGCCTGTCACGCGTAGCGCCGCACGAGGAATTCGGCCACGCACACGGGCTTCGTGCCGCCCTCGCGCTCGACCGTGACGTCGAGTGTGAGCTGGCTCGATCCATGTTCATCCTCCAATGCCGCCAGCACGATCGCCGCGCGCACGCGGCTGCCGGCCGGCACCGGCGCGGGAAACCGCACCTTGTTCAAGCCATAGTTGACGACGAGCTTCGCATCGACCATGACGAGGACGTCGGCAAGCATCGACGGCAGCAACGACAGGGTGAGGAAGCCGTGCGCCACGGTCCCGCCGAACGGCGATTCGCGCGCCGCGCGTTCGGGATCGATGTGGATCCACTGGTGGTCGTCGGTGGCGTCGGCGAACGTCGCGATGCGGTCCTGGCCGATCTCGAACCAGCGCGACCGGCCCAGCTCCGTGCCGACGAGGCCCCGCAGCGCGTCCAGCCCCGTCACTTCGTGCAGGGCGCTAGCCATGGCGTGCCTCCCCGCCGGGCCGGCGCCCGAACATGCCCATGCCCTCGACCGTGCACACGGTCTCGCCATGCTGGTTGAGCGCGACCCACGTCGACCAGACGATGCCGCGGTCGGGCTTCGACGTGGACGCCTTCACCCGCGTGGTCCGGTAGTGCACGTTCAACGTGTCGCCCGCGCGCACGGGCGCGAGCCAGCGCACGCCGTCCAGGCCGGGCGAGCCCATGCTGGCCGACCGGTTCATCAGCCCGTCGACGACCATGCGCATCATCATGCTGCACGTGTGCCAGCCGCTGGCGATCACGCCGCCGAAGATCGACGCCTCGGCCGCGCCGCGATCAAGGTGGAACGGCTGCGGATCGAACTCCCGCGCGAACGCGACGATCTCGTCTTCCGTGACGGTGCGCGTGCCCAGGTCGATGTCCTGGCCGGGTTCGAAATCCTCGAAATACCAGTACTCTTTCATGCCGCCTCCTCGTCATCGTAAAAGCCCGGCTGCGCGATGAAGCGGGCCAGGTGATGGTCGCAATCGCCCAGCGTCAGCTCGATCGTCGACAGGCGCTTGAAATAATGCGACGCCGGCAACTCGTCCGTTACGCCCATCCCGCCGTGCAACTGGATCGCCTGCTGGCCCACGAAGCGGGCGGCCTGGCCCACGCGGTACTTGGCCGCCGCGACCGCGCGGCGGCGCTCGGCGACGATGCCCGTGCAAGCATCTTCGGCCTGGTGCCCGGCGGCCTTCTGCTCGGCGGCCAGGCGCACGGCGGCCAGCAGCGCCATCGAACGGGCCTGCTCCAGATGCACGTACATGTCGGCCATGCGGTGCTGCAAGGCCTGGAACTTACCGATCGGCACGCCGAACTGCTGGCGCGTCTTGAGGTAGTCGAGCGTCGCGCCGAACAGCGCATCCATCGCACCCAACGCTTCCGCGCACAGCAGGCCGGCGCCATGGTCGGCCGCCGCTTCCAGGATAGTCCAGCCTTCGTCCACGGTGCCGATCACGGCATCGGCACCGACTGTCACGTCGCGCAGCAGTACGTCGGCCGCACGCTGGCCGTCCAGCATGCGCACGTCGCGCATGACCACGCCCGCCGCGTCCGCCGGCACCGCGAACAGCGTGATGCCGTCCTCGTCGCGCTGCGCGCCGGCCGTCCTGGCCGACACGATCAGCAAGCCGGCCTGCGCGCCATGCAACACGACCTTCTTTTCGCCGTTCAGGCGCCAGCCAGCACCGTCCGGGGTGGCGCGCATGGCGATATCGCGCAGGTCGTGGCGCGACTGGCGCTCGCCCAGCGCACAAGCCAGTTTCAGGTCGCCCGCCGCCACGCGTTCGAGCAGCGCTTCATGCGCACGCCCGCGACGGAGGAACTCGGCGCCGAACATCGTTGCGAAATACGGTTCGACAACGAGGCCGCGGCCGAGTTCCTGCATCACGACGAACATGTCGACGGCATCGCCATCGAAGCCGCCCTGCGCTTCCGGCAGCGGCAGCGCCGTCAGGCCGAGCTCGGCGAGCGTGGCCCAGGCGGCCTCCGACACGCCGGCCGGCGACCCGACGATGGCGCGGCGCGCCTCGAACGTGTAGTCGCGTGCGATCCAGCGCTTGAGCGCATCCGCCAGCTGCAGCTGCTCTTCCTTGAAGTTGAAGTCCATGTCTTTCCTCACAGGCCCAGGATCATCTGGGAGATGATGTTGCGTTGGATCTCGTTCGAGCCGCCGTAGATCGACGTCTTGCGGAAATTGAAGTAATGCGGCAGCAGCGGCGCGGCGAAGTCGTCGTCGATCGCGCTATGCGCCTGCTCGCCTTCCAGGTAGGCCGGGTCGAACGGCAGCGCCAGCGGGCCGGCCGCCTCGACCATCAGTTCCGACAGCCGCTGCTGGATCTCGGTGCCGCGCACCTTCAGCACGGACGCTTCCGGTCCCGGCGCCTTGTCGGCTTGCGCCAGCACGCGCAGCACCGTCATCTCGAGGGCCATCAGCTCGATCTCGAGGTCCGCCACTTTTGCCGCGAACAGCGGATCGCGCAGCAGCGGCGCGCCGTTCTTCTGCTCGCGCCGGGCGAGCGCCTTGAGCCGGGCCAGCTCGCGCTTGGACCGGCCCACGGCCGCGATCCCCGTGCGCTCGTGACCCAGCAGATATTTCGCATACGTCCAGCCGCGGTTTTCCTGGCCGACGAGGTTCGCCACGGGCACGCGCACGTTGTCGAAGAAGACTTCGTTCACCTCGTGGTCCTCGTCGAGCATGATGATGGGGCGCACGGTGACGCCCGGCGCATGCATGTCGATCAGCAGGAACGAGATGCCCTCCTGCTTGCGCACGGCCGGGTCGGTGCGCACGAGGCAGAAGATCATGTCGGCGTGCTGGGCCAGCGTCGTCCACGTCTTCTGGCCGTTGACGATGTAGTGATCCCCGTCGCGCACCGCCGTCGTCTTCAGCGACGCGAGGTCGGACCCGGCGCCCGGCTCGGAATAGCCCTGGCACCACCAGTCCTCGCACGCCAGGATGCGCGGCAGGTAGTACGCTTTCTGTTCCTCGCTGCCGAAGGCCATGATGACGGGCGCGACCATGTTCACGCCGAACGGCAGCACAGGCGGCGTACCGGCGCGGGCGCATTCTTCCTCGAAGATGTGGCGCTGCACGGGCGTCCATCCCGGGCCGCCGTACTCGCGCGGCCAGCCGGGCGCGGCCCAGCCCTGGCGCGCGAGGATGCGGTGCCAGCGCACGTAGTCGTCCTTGTGCAGGCGCAGGTGGTTGGCCACCTTGTGGCGCAGGTCGGCCGGCAGCTCGGCCTCGAGGAAGGCACGCACCTGGTCGCGGAAGGTCAGGTCGTCGCCGGTATAGGTCAGGTCCATGTTGTCTCCTTTGTTATGCCGGCCAAAAAAGCACGACCGTTCAAAAGATTGTACCCGAAATCATCCGGCGAGAAACGCGGCGTACAAATGCAAACGCCCCCGCGCGGGCGGGGGCGTTCGTGCTGCCGCGTGCGGTGTCGATCAGCGCTTGCGGCGACGGACGATGCCCATCGCGCCCAGCATGCCCGCCATCATCAGGGCGATCGACGACGGTTCCGGCACGGCCGCCGCGGGCGCGGCCGGCAGGCCCACGCCGACATCGTCACTGATGCCGCCGATGCCGCCACCGTTGCCGGCATTGCCGCCGGCATGGCCGTTCTGCGCCGGGATCGGCAGTTGGACGATGGCGCCGCCCTCCTGGCCGCCGGCCGCCGGCGTGATCACCGTCGCACCGTTCCCGTTGTTGTAATTGCCGGACGGGGCGCCGTCGACGCCGTTGCCCGCATTCGTCGAGCCGCCGCCCTTGGTGGAACCACCGCCAGCCACCGCCGTGCCCCCGCCGGACGCGCCGCCACCATTCGATGCGCTGCCGCCGCCGGACGCGCCGCCCCCGATCGCGCCGTTGCCGAAGCCGCCGCCGAAGCCGCCACCGTTGCCCACCGTCACGCTGCCCGATTGGCCGACCGTGACGACCTTGCCGTCGCTGGTGGACACCACCGCCATGCCGTTACCCAGCATCGCCGCCAGCCTGGCGTTGCTCGTGCTCAGCAGATAGGTGCCTTCGATGCCCTGCGAATACGTCAGTTTGACCGGCGCACCGCTCTGGCCGACGTTGGCGCTGGCCTTCTGGTACAGGGTTTCGGCCAGGTTGCCGCTGCCGTAGGCGGCGCCGCCGACCAGGCTCGTGCCGTTCGCCAGCACGCCCGAACTGACCACGTCCGCGCCGTTCCCGCCGGTCCATCCGGACAGGAAGCCCGATTGGTTCCCCGAGACCACTTCTGCCTGGGCTCCGCATGCGGTCCCGACCAGCAGAGCCGCCGCGATGAGGTAACGAGTTGTCATATTGCACTCCTTGCTCAGTTCATAAAGTTATTGTTAAATTAACTGCTGAGTGACTGTAGCACACCTATAAAAAATACAATTTTCAATTGAGCGGCATAAAAAAAGGCGAGACTCCCAGGGGAGCCTCGCCTTCAGCCATCCGGTAAGGATGAATGCTTAACTAGTGGTTATTTCACATTTGGCAACCGATCAATTGCCGGGTTGTTTCAACATCGACATGTACGGCATCGCGCGCGACGCCATGCGGGTGTCGGCCTTCAACATGCCGGCCTCGTCGGCCAGGATGTGGGCAGCTTCCTGCAGATACACGTCCTTGGCGTTCTTGGCGGCCTTCTCGGCGGCCAGTTCCGCCGTCAGGCTGCGCTCGTCGCCCTGCAGGCCGTCGTCCGCGCTCGCCGCGCCCTTCAGCACGACATTCGTCTTCTTCGGGCTGGTCGGCGTCGGCACCTTGCCGCGCTGCTCCTTGCTGCCCGGGCCGGACACCGGCTCATCCGGATTATCCTTGCCGGCGAGGCGCGATTCACGCAGGCGGGCCTTCGCTTCCTGGTTCTCGCGCTCCTTGCGGCGCACGGTCTCGTTCAGCGAGATGAGATTGTCCTTGCGGACCTTCAGCGCCTCGGCGATGTCCTGCTCGATGTCCAGGAAGTCGCGGTCCTTCGCGACGCGGGAATCGTGCTTCTTCTGCAGCGGGTTGAACAGCTCCTTCAGGTCGCCCGACGGCATGTACGTCGCCGGCTTGATCTGTACCCACGGCAGCGCGTTGTCGTAAGACGATTCGCCGAAGTTGTCGTCGTCCGACGTGACCGGGAACCTGATGTCCGGGGTGACGCCGCGCAGCTGCGTGGTGCCGCCGTTGATGCGGAAGAACTGGGCGATCGTCATCTTGAGCTCGCCGTACTTCATCTTGTCGTTCTGCGAGAAGCGGTCGAGGTTGATCAGCGTCTGCACGGTGCCCTTGCCGAAGCTCGGCTCGCCGATGATGACGCCGCGGCCGTAATCCTGGATCGCGGCGGCGAAGATTTCCGACGCCGATGCCGAACCACGATTGATCAGCACGCCCATCGGGCCGTCCCACGCCAGGCCGGCGTCCGTGTCGCTCTCGACTTCGACGCGGCCTTCGGCGCTGCGCTGCTGCACGACCGGGCCCTTGTCGATGAACAGGCCCGTCAGCTCGACGGCCTCGATCAGCGAACCGCCGCCGTTGTTGCGCAGGTCGATCAGGACGTTGTCGACTTTCTCTTTCTTCAGTTCGCCGAGGATGCGCTTCACGTCGCGCGTCGCGCTCTTGAAGTCCTTGTCGCCCTTGCGGCGCGCCTCGAAGTCCTGGTAGAAGGTCGGCAGCTGGATCACGCCGATGCGGCGCTTCACGCCGTTGTCCGTGACCTCGATGACCTTCTTCTTGGCCGACTGCTCTTCCATGCTGATCTTCTGGCGCACGAGGGAGATCGTCGTGTGCTTGCCGTCCTGGCCGGCGTCGGCCGGCAGCACGTCCAGGCGGACCGTCGAGTTGCGCTCGCCGCGCACGAGCTGCACGACGTCGTCGATGCGCCAGCCCATCACGTCCGTGACTGGGCCGTTGCCCTGCGCGACGCCGACGATGCGGTCGCCCACCTTCAGCTTGCCGGATTTATCGGCCGGGCCGCCCGGGACGATCTCGCGGATCACGGTGTAGTCTTCGCGCGACTGCAGCACGGCGCCGATGCCGTCCAGCGACAGGCGCATGGCGATGTCGAAGTTCTCGGCCGAGCGCGGGCCCAGGTAGTTCGTGTGCGGCTCGATGGCCATCGCGTACGCGTTCATGAACATCTGGAACACGTCTTCGTTGTTCAACTTCTTGAGGCGGTTCTGGTAGCCCTCGTAACGCTTGTCCAGCGTCTCGCGGATCGCCTTCTCGTCCTTGCCGGCGAGCTTCAGGCGCAGCCAGTCGTTCTTGACGCGCTTGCGCCACAGATCCTTCGCCTCGTCCTCGTTCTTGGCCCACGGCGCCTTCTCGCGGTCGATCTGCAGCGATTCGTCCGTGGTGAAATCGAACTTGCCCTTCAACAGCTCACGCGCATACGTCATGCGGTCGAAGAAGCGCTGCTGGTACACGTTGTAGATCTGGAAAGGGACCGTCAGGTCTTCGTTGTTGATCGCATCGTCCAGCTTGGTGCGCACGGGCGCGAAGCTGTCGATGTCGGCCTGGGTGAAGTAGAGTTTCTCGCTGTCGAGCGCCTTGAAGTAAGCGTCGAAGATCTTCGCGGACATCGCGTCGTCCAGCGGCGTCGCCTTGTAGTGGTAGCGCGCGAGCACGCGCGAGGCCCACAGCGCGGCCTGGGTCTGGGCGGGGGCCGGCTTGATCTGGACGATGGGGGCCGTGTCGGTCTTGGCCGCGGCAACCTTCTCGGGCTGTGCCGTGACCACGTGGGCCGACATGGCAAACGCCAGCGCGACCGTCAACAACTGCTTCTTCATTCTTGGTTCTCCGGACGGGAATATTCATGCGACTGCTTGGCGGGAGGGCCGGCAGTCGCGCCGACGCAGCGGCGGATGCAACCCATTCTACAGGATAGCGCGGCGGCGCAGAGCCGGCTTGTACGTGTCTTCAGCCGAGCTTAAGTCTTCATGGCGCCCTCGTGCCTACGCTTTTACAAATCGAAACAAACTCGTTTGGAACCAACAGTAAGCCAGGCCGCCCGCCGCGATGATCAACAGATAAGGCCAGCTGCGCGCGCTCAATTTCCAGTCGACGGGCGATGGCCAGAACGACAGGAACTGCGGTGCCAGCAGCAGCGTCAGCGCCAGGTCGGCCGGACCGAAGTGCCACGGGGCGCGGGTGCGCCACCAGGCCACGGTCACCGGCACGAACAGCACGAGGAACGGCGCCAGCGCCGCGGGCGCGGCGTTGTACCAGCGCAGGTTGGCGAACGAGACGGAGCCGAGCTCCCACACGCGCCCGTTGCGGCGCGGGATGATGGTAAAACCGACGGGTTCGGCGCCCAGCAGCAGCCCGACCGAGAAATGCGCGAGCTCGTGGCAGAACGTGCCGACGGCGCTGAACAGGAAGAAGACGGGGTGCGCCCGCGTCACCATCCAGATCAGGAACGCGAGCGCGAGCGACGGCACGAGATACAGCAGCATCTCGCCCAGGCCGCAGGCCCAGGCGGGCAAATGGGAGGCGCAGCCCGCAAGCCAGGACATGGCCGCGGCGCGTCAGCCCAGGTAGAAACAGCGGGCGCAGGCCTGGCGGTAGCTCTCGTTGCCGCCGATGCTGACCTGCTCGCCTTCGCGGATGCGGCGTCCTTCCGGATCGACCCGGATGTTCATCGTCGCCTTCTTGCCGCACGTACAGATGTTCTTGATTTCCTCGATATCGTCGGCCAGCGCCAGCAGGTGCGCGGAGCCGGGGAACGGGTCGCCGCGGAAATCGCTGCGCAGGCCGTAGCAGATGACGGGCACGCCGCGCACCTGCGCCAGTTGGTGCAGCTGCACGACCTGCTCCTTCGTCAGGAACTGGGCTTCGTCGACGAGCACGCAGGACACGACCGGCGCCTTGTCCAGGAAATTCGTGGTCGTGTCGAACACGTCGGTCTGGCGCTGCGGACCGAGGCGCGACGTGATCTGGCCGACGCCGTAGCGGTCGTCGATGGCGGCCGTGTACAGCTGGACCTTCTGGCCCTGCTCTTCATAGTTGTGCGCCACCTGCAGCAACGACGTCGACTTGCCCGCGTTCATTGCCGAATACCTGAAATAGAGTTTTGCCACTGCCCTGTCCTGCCCTGGAATGCCGTTGTACGATCCGAGGATTATAGCAATCCCGCCGGCAATCGGACATGGCGCAGCGGGCCGCCGTCACTCGCCCGGATGGTATTTGCGCTCGAGCTGTTTTTCGATATCTTCCTTGTAATACAGCACGTCCTTGAATTCGCCGCGGCTGTACATCGCGGCCTGGTCCGCGAAATGGGGCGAGGCCGGATCCCCGCTCTCGCCGCCGGCCAGGATGCTCTTCGCGCGCACGCGCGGGCCGAACTCGACGGCGGCGACGAAACTGTTGCCGCGGTCGCCATAGATGCGCTTCGTCGTCTGCTTCGCCGTCATGCCGAACGACGCGAGCGAGCCCCAGTTGGCGGACGTGAAGCCGACGGGCAGGCTCGGCTTGTCGTCGTCGTACTGCTGGCCGACGGCGCCGGACAGGCGCTGGAAGCGGTTGATCTCGCCCCACGGCGTCTTCCAGCTGCCGAAGTCCGCCTGCAGTTTGTCGCTCGCGCGCGCCAGCGCATCCAGCCGTTCGCGCGAGGTCAGCTGCGTTTGCACGAAGTCGACCACCGGCACGCGCTGCGCCTTCGCGCGGCTCGATGCCTGCGCGACCATGTCCTGGCCCCAGTACACGGCAAGCGACGTCGGCACGGACGCCGTCGAGAAGCGCAGGTCCCAGCCGCGCAGCAGCGCCACCTGGTCGGCCAGGCGCCCCTTCAGCGGATCGCCGTCCGGCAGCGCCTCCCAATCCTTCACCACGGCCGGGACGAGCGGCTCGAACGCGGTCAGGTAGCTGTCGTAGGCCTTCGCGATGAGGCCGTCGAGCGTGACGTCGCGCGCATCGTGCAGCACGCGCTCCGCGTGGACGCCGCGCGGATTCTGCGGCAGCGACCACATATAGGCCGGATACGTCGCGCAATCCGGGCTGCTCGCGCCGAATCCCGTGCACGGCCAGTTGTTCGTGTTGGAGATATAGCCGCTCGCCGGATTGAACACCGTGATCGTCTCGCCGACGTCGTGCAGGCCCTTCCACTCGGTGGCCGGGTCGCTGCCGTCGACGGGCTTCGTCCAGTCGAAGCGCGGGTCGCGGCGCGGGATGAAATTGCCGTGGAAGTAGGCGATATTGCCGTCGGCATCCGCGTACACCGTGTTGTTCGATGAATTCGTGCGCAGGTCCATCACCTTGCGGAACGCCGCGTAGTCGCGCGCCTTCGTGCGGCCGTACGACTGCATGAGCGCGTGCATCGGGTCGTCCATCATGCGCACCGCGACCCACTTGCCGTCCTGCGCGCGGATCACGGGACCGTGGTGCGTGAAGTACGCCGTGACGGTGCGCGTGGCCATGCCGTGCGCGGTCCGATAAGGCAGCGCAATCGTCTTCGCGCGCACCGTGCGTTCGCCGGCGCCGTACTTGTACACAAACCCGCCGTCGCGCCGCTCCACCGTTTCCAGGTACTCGTCGATGACGTCGCCGCCGCCCGACGTGTGCATCCAGCCGATGCGGTCGTTGAAGCCCTGGTAGATGAAGAACTGGCCCCATGTGACGGCACCGTACGCGTTCAGGCCCTCCCCGCTCACCATGTGGATCTCGGGCCGGAAGTAGAACGACGTGTGCGGATTGATCATCAGCAGCGCGTGGCCGCCGGCCGCCAGCCGCGGCGCGATGGCGAAGCCGTTGGAGCCGCGCGGCTCCGGATCGAAGCCCTTGTCGGCCAGCGCCACGGCGGGCGCCGGTGCCGTCCCGTAGAACGCCTGCAAGGCCTTCAGGTCGATGGTCTCGATGTCGCCGCCGATGCTGCCCTCGCTGAACGCGAGCGCCATCCACGGCTCGAAACGCGTGATCAGCCTGGGCTTGACCTGCGGATGCGTGGCGAGATACCAGTTCAGGCCATCCGCGTACGCATCCATCAGCTTCTTGAGCCAGGCCGGGCTCTCCGCATACTTTGCCTTCAGCTCGGCCGGGTCGATGTACAGCTTCATGCGCAAATCGCGCCAGATCTCCTTCTCGCCCTCGACCTCGGCCAGCCGCCCCAACGCGTTGATGTAATTGAGCTCGACGCGGTTGAAATCGTCCTCGGCCTGCGCGTACAGCGTGCCGAACACGGCGTCCGCATCGGTCTTGCCGAAGACGTGCGGGATGCCCCATTTGTCGCGCAGGATCGTCACGCGCCGTGCCTGGGCCTGCAGGCGCGCGCGCTCGGAGGACGTCGAGGCGGCATGCGGCTTTGCGGCGGCATGCGCGGCCACGGGCTGGACGAGCGCGAACAGCGCGGCGCAGGCGATGGCGACCGGGGTCGCGCGGGACAGCGTCATGAGGGCGCCTCGTTCAGGCGCCGCCGAGCGCGGCGAGCTTCTGGCGCAGCACTTCGTTTTCCGTCATCAAGGTGGCGACGCGGTCCTTCAATTCGCCGACCTGGGCCCGCAAGGCCTTCACCTGGTCTTCCGGCGAATCCGGCACGGTCTCCTTCTTCGGCTTGGCGCCCGTCTTCTGTTCGCGCACCTGGCGCGCGGCCTGCTGCAGCTCCTTGCGTCCGCCGGCGACGGCCGCGACCTGCGCTTCCGGCGGCAGCGACGCGACGCTGGCGGCGGCGCTGACGGAAATCGTCCCGCTGCGCACGGCGTCGACCAGTTCCGGCGCCGCCGTCTTGCGGATGCGCTCGATCTGGCTGAGCGTGTTGGCCGACACGCGCGCGGCCTTGGCCACGTCTTCGCGCGTGCTCCACGGCGGGTCGACCGGATCGTCGGCAGGTTCCGGCGCCGGCTGGTCCGGCGGCGCCTCGGCGGCGCGCTGGGCGGCGCGCGCGGCGACGATTTCCTTCTTGCGCAGCGCGAGCATGCCGCGCTGGAAGTCGGACACGCTGCGGCGCGCGAGGTTATTGTCGATCACCCACAGCATGACGTCTTCGAGCGAGTCGAACTTGTCGTTGTTGACTGTACGAAACTCAATGCCGTGCTTCGTGCAGATCTCGTAGCGGTTATGCCCGTCGATCAGGACGTCGCGCCACAACACGAGCGCGTCGCGGCAGCCGTCGGCCAGCAGGCTGCGTTCGAGCGCGGCGTATTCGACGGGCGTGAGGGGGTCGATGAAAGAGCGGAGTTCCTCGTTGATCGTGATATTCAAAATGTGTCCTTGCATGTTTCCTGCCGCGGCGATGGCGGCCGCGGGCGTATCGCCCCGCATGCTACACCATGCGCCGCCGGCCGGCACGCGTCATGCATGTTGAATGGCAACATCGGCCGGATCGGCGCACAATGATGTGGACTCAGCCTTCAGGGAGCGAACGATGAATCGACGCCATGACCGCATCTCCGCCATGTTCATCGAGGCCGTGCTGGACGCCAGCCGGCACCATGGCACCGCCCGCGCCGCCCGCCTCCTGCAAGAGGACGGCGTGGCGTTCGACGTCGCGCTGCGCGTACTGACGCGCCCTGCGGGAAGGCGCCTGGGACCCCGTCCTCCGCATGTGCTGGTGGCGGCGGCGGCGGCCGTCGTGCGGCCGTTCGGGGCGGCGCATCCTCACCGTCGAGAAAGCCTACAAACCAACGGTTGAGGTTTGCACCATGCTCAATAACGATCGGTCGATATTGACCGCGCCCTGGTCGGGCAGATCAGGGCAAGACGATGATTGCGGAACGCCTCGCATTGTGCGGAACGATCGCAGGCGGAAAAAGGAGTGACGGCCAGCTGCCAAATGCGCAGAGGCACCTGGTGCCCGGAGCCGGGATCGAACCGGCACGCCATCGCTGGCACGGGATTTTAAGTCCCGGGTGTCTACCAGTTTCACCATCCGGGCAGCGCGCCGAATTCTAGCACAGCCAGACCCGATCAGGGTCGAAATTGCAATATTGACCGCGATGGCGCGGGTGTCATTCCGGCTTGGAGGTCAGGTCGGCGTGCGCCGGGTCATCCCGGTGACGACCCGGCGCAACCGCATGAGCCGCGCGCGCGACACCCCGAGCCGGAACGTCAAGGCCAGCACCGCCGCGCGCGGCCGGCCGGAGTGGCGGAACGCCAGCCACAGGCAGGACGCGGCGCGCCGGTCGTCGAGGACGAACAATCCATAGGCCGCCCACCACATCTTGTCGGCCCACAGCGCGCGCTGTTGCCGCGTCAGGCGGTCCGAGCGCAACCATTTCTGGCGGATCAGGAAATTCGAGTGGTGATACCAGGCGCTCGGCTGGGCAAACACGGTACGCACCACGGACGTGGCCACGATACGGTAGTACGCCACGACCTCGGGCTGGAAAGCGAAGGCATAACGGTCCGCCAGCCGCAGCCACATGTCGTAGTCTTCGTAGTTCAGGCGTTCGTCGTAGCCGCCGACGGCCTCCAGTGCGTCGCGCCGGATCAGCGTCGCCATGGCGGGGATGAAATTGCCGTCGGCCAGCCTGTTGAAGATCCGTCCCTGCGGCGGGTCGGTGACGCCATGCGCCTCGATGAAGGGTTTGGGGAGCAATGCTCCCGCCTCATCCATCTGCCCGGCATCGGCATAGATGACGGCCGTGTCGGCGTCGAGCGATTGCGCCAGCGCCACCTGCGATGCCAGCTTGTGCGGCAGCCAGGTGTCGTCGGTGGCGGTCATGCTGACATACGTACCTTGCGCCAGCGCCAGCGCTTCGTTCAGCGAGGCACAGATACCGCGGTTGACCTCGTGGCGGATGAAACGGGCCGCCGGATAATGCTCGGCCAGCCAATTCGCGATGACCTGCGGCGAATGATCGCGCGAGCAGTCGTCGATCACGATCAGTTCGAAGTCCTGGAACGTCTGGGCGCGAATGCTCTCCAGGCAGTCCAGCACGAAACGCTCGTGGTTATAGCAGAGGGCGATGACGGTGACGGTAGGGGTGCGCATGGATTGCCGATGCTCTAAATATAAGAACGATTGCCAGATAGTAGCTCAGCTGTAGGAAAATTCCTACCCGCTAACTGCCTGACGTTGCGTACTTACATCGCTCGCCGTCCACGAGGCGTGCATCCGCGATCCGGTTCCGCCCGCCCCGCTTGGCCGCATACAGCGCCGCATCCGCCCGCTGCAACAGGTTCGCCAGCGACTCCCCATCAGCGAGACTGCCCACCCCCACGCTGACCGTGTAGCGCACGGCCACGCCCCCTGGTCCGGCTACGGCGGCCCGTTCGAGCGTGCGCCGCAATTCGTCGGCAAGACACACGGCCGTGTCCGCATCCGAATCCGGTAGCAGGACGGCGAATTCCTCCCCGCCCAGGCGGGCGCACCCGTCGCCGCGCAGCACGGCGGCCGTCCGTGCGACGAGGTCGGCCAGCACCCGGTCGCCGACGGCGTGGCCGTGAGTGTCGTTGATGGACTTGAAGTGGTCGACGTCGAAGATCAGCACCGACAGCGTCCTGCCCGCGCGCACGGCATCCGCGTGGGCGCGCTCGGCGCGGCCAAAGAAGGCGCGGCGCGACCAGGCGCCCGTCAGGTGGTCGTGTTCCGCCGCATACCGGGCCTGGCCGATCAGGCCGGCGTTCGCCATCATCACGGCGCCCAGGGTCAGGCCCGGCAGCGCCAGCGTGCCGAGGGCGAAGCAGACGAGGTTGACGGGCGACGCGTCGAACAGCGTGACCTGGGCGTCATGGTGGGACGCGTACATCAGCGCGCGCACCGCGTGGGCCGCCGCCAGGGTCAGCGCGGCGCCGAACGCGAACCGGATCGGATAACGGGCCCGGCCGGGCTGCGCCCAGGGCCGCAGTCCCCAGGCCATGGCGACGCACACGATGCCGTGAAACAGGGACGACAGCGCGACCCGCACCGCCATCGCGTCCACGACGTAGTGGAAAACACCCAGCGCCGCGGTCGACGCAGCCACCAGCACGGCCAGCGCACCGTACGGCGCCGGACGGTCGAGGTGGCGCTGGAAGCCGGCATGCATCAGTGCCGGCGCGCACAGGAACAGCAGGTTCGCGATGTCGATCGACAGCACGTCCGCGATCCGCCCGCGGCCGGCGAACAGCAGCAGCGCCGCGATGGCCAGGACGTTCGCGACCGTCCACTCGCGCATGCCGGGCACCCCGCTGCGTGCCAGCGAGCGCAGGACCATCAGCATGATCGCCGACAGTGCGATGGTGACAAGTAAAAGGAGTAAGGCGCTCAAATCGAAACGGGCTGGATGGGCTGGACGTGCAACACTGTCGAGACTGGCACAAGTCCCGGGAAAGGCGCGCGAAATTGCGCGGTGGAAATAAACATAAGTTTAGCAAATTTGAGTGCCGTGATATTGCCGAGAAGGAATTGTTCACGCTTTTTTGGCAAAATCGTCGAAAAAATGCCGACCACGATGATGCAGAAACAACAGGGCAGCCGGCCGGCCGCGACGCGCATCCAGTCCGTCGACGTCTTCCGGGTCCTGGCGATCGCCGCCGTCATCGCGCTGCACACCGCGCCGCGCGCAGGCCTCGACGCGGTCGGACTGCGCTTCGACGCCCGCACGGTATGCGACCAGCTGGAACGCTTCGCCGTGCCGCTGTTCTTCATGTTGTCCGGCTATTTCTGGGCCGGCCGCTGCCGGGACCGTGCCGCATGCCGGACGGCCGGCGTCGCGCTCGCCCGGCGCATCCTCGTGCTGTTCGCCGCCTGGTCCGCGATTTATTTCCTCATCACGGTCGCGGCGGTGGGCTGGGCGGCCGCCACGCGCCCCCTGCCCGGCCTGCCCACCCTGCTACTGCAAGGCACCAAGGCCCATCTGTGGTTCCTGCCAGCACTTGCACTGGCAGCACTCGTCACCGGCGCCCTGCTCGCGCGCGGGCGGGAGCGCACCCTGCTCGTGCTGGCGCTGGCGCTGTACGCGGCCGGCCTCGCCGGCAAGGCGTACGCCGATACGCCCATCGGCTTCCACACGCCCGTCAACATGCGCAACGGGCCGTGCTTCAGCCTGATCATGTTCGTCACCGGCGTCCGTCTGCAGCGCCTGGGCCCGCGGCCCGCATGGCGCCGGCTCGGTCCCGCGCTGGCGCTGGGCGGACTGGCCCTCCAGCTGGCCGAGGTCGCCTGGCTGCATGCACATTGGGGTACGAACATGGCACAGGATTTCGTGCTCGGCACCTATTTCTATGGATTGGGCATGACAATGCTGGCCCTGTCCGATCCGGCGCCGCTGCGCTGTTCCCGCCTCGCCGGGCTCGGTCCGCTGGTGCTGGGGATTTATGCGTCGCACTTCCTGTTCGTCGACCTGCTTGCCGGCCCGGATGCGCCGCTGCGCGCCATCCCCGGCTGGGACATCATCGTCGTCGCCCTCGTCTTCGCGCTGTCGCTGGCGCTGACGGGCTTGTTGTGGCGGTTCGCGCCCACGCGCCGCCTGGTCGCATGAATCCGGAAGCACCACGTACGGACTGGCCGGCACGGCGCGCTAACGGACGACCGTCGTCGCCCATCTGCGCTACCATCGTCCCATGTGTGGACGATTTGACCAAAGCCAGACCGCGCGCCATTACGCCAACCTGATCGGCTGGACCGACGCCGTGTTCGACAGCGAGTCGAGACCAACGACGAATGCGGCGCCCGGCACCTACCGCCCCGTCATGCACGTGCAGGACGGCGAGCAGCGCGTGGACGACGTGTTCTGGAGTTACCGCGCGAAATGGGCTGAAGGCAAGGTGCCCATCGTCATCAACGCCCGGCTGGAAAAGCTGGCCAACCGCTACTGGTCGCGGCTCGTCAAGAACGGGCGCGGCATCGTGCCCGCCGAGGGCTGGTACGAGTGGACGGGAGAAAAAGGCCACAAGCAGCCCTGGCACATCCACCGCAAGGACCACGCCCCGCTGTTCATGCTGGCCGTCGCCAATTTCGGCCCGTTCGAGGAGAACCGCGCCGAGGCGGGTTTCGTCATCGTCACGGACGACGCCTCCGGCGGCATGCTGGACATCCACGACCGCCGCCCCGTCGTGCTGGAGGCGGAAGACGCGAAACTCTGGCTCGATCCGGGCCTGTCGCCCCAGCAGGCCATCGAACTGGCGCGCCATGCGGCCGTGCCCGCGGATGCCTTCGAATGGTACAAGGTCAGCACGGCCGTCAACCGGGCCGGCGCCGACGGGCCGGAGATCGTCCGGCCGCTGGACGACTAACCTGTCCCACAGTCATTCATTGCCTCGGCCAGCTTCGCAACGAAAGCTGAGAACCGCTATTGCAAACGCCGTTATGAGCTAGGTCGTATCGAATGTCGCAACCAAGCGCGGCGATCGATGGTCATACGAGACCGCAAGACATGACGAAAGGGTTGCGCAATGGGTGACTACCTGAGGATCCAAGAAATGTTGAAGGAAGGCGAAGCCTATGCCGGCCTGATACTCGGCAAGAACGGCGAGTCCGACTACCACCTGGTGCTGTTGCCGGACGAAGCGTCCGACGTCAGCTGGCCTGCCGCGCGCGAATGGGCTGCCGCACAGCAAGGCGAGCTGCCGACACGGCGCGAACTCGCCCTGCTGTTCGCCAACCTGCGCGAAGGCTTCGACCGCGTCTGGTACTGGTCGAACGAGTCCCACGACACACGGCCGCAACTGGTCTGGGGGCAGAATTTTGCCAGCGGCATCCAGACCGTGTATGGCCGTCCGTTCCGCGGGCATGCCCGCGCGATCCGGCGCATCGACGCCGGATGACGGCCACGGCAGGCGGTGCGCCGCCTGCCGCAGCGCTGCTGCTTTTACTTCGTCGTCTTCGCCTCGGTGAAGACGTTGGAGCGGCCGATGGGCTGATCCATGTTGGCCAGGAACCAGGCCGTCGTCGCCATGACGGCGGCGTGGCGGCGCAGGTTTTCCGGATTCACCTTATCGAAGGTATCGGCGGGGGTATGGTGATAATTGAAGTAATCGGACGAATCGATCCACGGTTCGAAAGTCGGCACGCCCGAATCTTCCAGGTCGTGCAGGTCGCCGGCACCGACGACGTCGTCGCGGCGGAATGCGCCCGCGCCCATCGGATACAGGGCAGCCTGCAGCGGCGCCAGCAGCTTCGCGCCGGCCACGCCGATGCCCGCGTGCAGGCCGAACGGACGGCCCGAGCCGCCGTCGTCCTCGTACGCCGCGACATGCTTCTCGGCGAGCTTCTTGTTGACGGCGTCATACGTGTGCCCGCCGCGGCCGCCGTTCTCCTCGTTCATCCAGGCGACGACGCGGATCGTGCGGCGCGGCCGGTAATCCAGCTTGCGCAGCGTGTTGATCACTTCCATCGCGCTGACGACACCGGACGCATCGTCGTTGGCGCCGGTGGCGAGGTCCCACGAATCCAGGTGGCCCGACACGATCACGATCTCGTCGGCCTTGTCCGTGCCCGGCCAGTCGGCGATCACGTTGTAGCTGTCGGCGTCCGGCAGGATCTGCGGCGTCAGGGTCAGGTGCATCGTGACGGGGCCGCGCTTCGACAGGCGCGCGATCAGCAGCGAGTCTTCGATCGTGACCGCCGCCGCCGGGATGCGCGCATCGTCCTTGAGGAGCGTGGCGCCCGTGTGCGGGATGCGGTAAGCGGCACCGCCGACGGCGCGCACGAGGGCCGCCGCGGCGCCCATCTCGGCCGCCATGCGCGGGCCGGCCCCGCGGAACGCGACGGCCTGGCCATACGCGGTGCCTGCCAGGCCGCGGTCGGCCATGTTCTGGTCGAACGGCACGTCGAACAGGACGATGCGGCCCTTCACTTCGGCCGCGCGCGCCTTCAGTTCCTCGAACGTGCGCACGACGATCACCGGCGCCGTGATGCCGGCGGCCGGGGTCGCGCCCGATCCGCCCAGCGCGGTCAGCACGATTTTTTGCGTCACGCCCGCCGGACGGCCCTGGTAGTCCACGAGCGCCGCCTTCTCCTCGCCGCGCACCCAGTGCGGCACCTTGATCGGCTGCAGCGTGACCTTGGCGCCCAGCTTGCGCAGCTCGTCGGCGACCTGCGTCACGGCGGCGGCGGCGCCGGGCGAACCCGACAGGCGCGGGCCGACCAGGTCCGTCAGGTCTTCCAGCCGCTGGTACGCGTAATCGCTTTGCAAGGCCGTATCGCGCACCTTGGCGAGCGCGGCCGGGTCATTACCGGGAGTGGCGGCGTTCGCGGTAGTGCCCAGCAGGCAGGCGGCGAGCAGGCTCAAGGCGGGGAGACGGAGGCGATTCATGCTTGCAATCCTTTGGTCGGGGGAAAAACCAAAACGATAACGCATCCGCTTGTTTTTGGGGAAATATATTGGCGTAGTCAATCACACGCGGCCTGGCACCAGGCGCACGAGCGTGATCTCGGACGGCGCGCCGAAGCGTTTCGGGGGCCCCCAATACCCGGTGCCGCGGCTCGTGTACACCCACAGGGAGCGCACGCGGTTCAGACCGGCGACGAATGGTTGCTGCAGCGGCACGAACAAATTCCACGGGAAGAACTGGCCGCCATGGGTATGGCCGGACAATTGCAGGTCGAAGCCGGCGTCGGCCGCGGCCGGCGCCGTACGCGGCTGGTGGGCCAGCAGGATGCGCACGGCCACGTCGTCCGGCGCGCCCGCGGCGGCGAGGTGCGGGTCGCTCTTGTGGGCGGGATTGAAATGCTGCGCCGTGTAATCCGTGACGCCGGCAATCATGAGCTTGGCCCCGCCGCGGCGCCGGATCACGTGCTCGTTCAGCAACACGCGCAGGCCCAGGCGGCGCACTTCCGCGATCCATTGCTCGGCGCCGGAATAGTATTCATGGTTGCCGGTGACGAAGAACGCACCGTCCGGCGCGGACAGGCGCGCCAGCGGTTCCGTGTGCATGGCCAGGCGCTGCACGCTGCCGTCGACGAGGTCGCCCGTGATGGCGATGGCATCCGGCCTGAGTGCGTTGACCTTCGTGACGATGGCGTTCAGATACGGCCGGCGGATGGTCGGGCCCACGTGGATGTCGGAAATCTGCGCGATCGAATACCCGTGCAGGTCTTCCGGCAGGCCGTCGATCGGCACCTCGACCTTGACGACGCGCGCCACGCGGCGGGCGTTGACGAACCCGATGCACGTGATGGCCAGTGCGAGCAGCGGCACCGCGACGGCGCTGTCGTGGGTGAAGCCGGGCCCGCCGGCGCCGCCCAGCGCGAGGGCCACCAGCAAGAGGTCGCGCAGCAGGGTCAGCACGAACAGCGAGGAAAACAGACCCATCGCGAGCAGCCCGGCCCACGTGAGCGGTTCGGTCCAGCGCGTGCGGCGCAGGCTCGGTGCGACGAGGCCGATACGTACGAGCGCGGCCGACAGGGCGAGCAGCACGGCCCCCGCCAGCATGCCGATGACACCGGCGTCCAGCGCAGGCAACAGCCGCAGGCCGATGTAGGCGTGCAACAGCAGGAGGATGGCAAGAATGGAAACGAAAGAACGCCGGCGCGCCATGGTAGGTTCGTACAGTCGGTGACGCTTCCAAGATGGGGCGGCATGCGCCGACTGCAAGGCCTGCCTGTAACCGATGTTACCGGGGCGGAAGCAGATGTAATAATCTGTATTAACGCGTGGCAGCATACACGGATGTATCTATGATGATTGCATGCCCGGCGTAGTTGCGATCATCCCGATCCCCGTTGAGGCGCAAGGAACTAACCATGTTGAAGAAAAAATGCATTGGTGCCATGCTCCTGGCCGCAGCTGCCGTGTCCACCTCGGCAATGGCTGGCGATCGGGGTGTGAACACGGTCGTGGGCGCACTGGCCGGCGCCGCCATCGGCGGCAGCGTGGGCGGTCGCGACGGCGCGCTTGTCGGGGGTGCCATCGGCGCCGCGGTCGGCAATTCGGTCCGCACCAACGACGACTATTACTACCGCAACCGCGGCTACGCCTACTCGGGTGGCTATTCGAACGGCTATTCCGGCGGCTATTCCGGCGGCTATTACCAGGCGGCACCGGCCTACGTCGAGTCGCGTCCGGTATATGTGGAATCGCCCCGCTATTACTACAACGCGCGCCCGGACGTCGTCGTCGTCGAACGGGGCCGCGGCTACGACCACGACCGCGGCGGCCATCGCGGCTGGGACCGCGACCGCGGCGGCTACGACCGCGACCGCGGCGGCTGGGACCGCGGCCATGACCGTGGCTGGCACCGCTGATCGCAGCAACAGCCAACTTTGAGAACCGCGCCTCGTGCGCGGTTTTTTATTGGCTGTGTTCGCGCTATTTGTGTGAACTGAGATTCGTTGCAGAGGTCAGACGCATCGTCGAGTTAACTCATGAGGAGTGACGATGCGGCCTGACGTTCGACGACTGGTTCGCCATGCTGTTGGCGGTGCAGTTGTCGCCAGACGACCTGGCTCGGCTACGGGAATGGATCGCCCGCAACGCGGATCCCCACCCCGGACGTCGACGCGATGCCGAAGATCCCCGGCGGCACGTGCGGCGCGACGACGAGCACGGTACCGACGACGAAGACGGCGAACACCGGGGTGCTGAACGTGGCTTTGGACAAGGCTGCCTCGACAAGTTGTTAGCACTACAATCTTGTCGACTCTGACGTGTTTTCTCCGTCCCCCTGCTATTCCCCGCCGAGGCGGCACCGGCCGCCCGTTCGGGAGGCTACATGGTCGAGGCAGGCGACATCATCACGTTGACGGCGGGCGCCTGGCGCCTGCAGGCGCCGCTGGGCGGGTCCAGCTACGGCCAGGTGTGGCGCGCGGCGTCCGTGCTGGACGGCACGCCGGCCGCGGTGAAACTCGTCAACCGCGCGCAGATGGACCTTGCGTTGCCGCCCCAGCAGGTCGTCTGGCGCGCGTGCTTCGACGCCGAGATCGCCTTCCTGCGCGGCCTGCAGCCATGGGACCAGCGCCACATCGTGCGCCTGCTCGACAGCGGCGAACACGAGGGCCAGCCCGCGCTCGCGCTCGAACTGCTGGACGGCGACCTCGCCGCCCACGTGGCGACGTTGCGCAGCCGCGGCGACGGCCCCCGCATCGGGCAGGCCCTTGCGTGGACGGCGCAGGTGAATGCCGCGCTGGCGAAGGTCCACCAATACGGCTGGCGCTACCTGGATCTGAAGCCGGCCAACCTGCTCGTCGATGCGCACACCGGCACGCTCAAGCTCGCGGACTTCGGCACCAATCGCCCCCTGCAGGACAGCGCCGCGCATTCGTATGCCGGCACCGCGGCGTGGCAGGCGCCGGAACAATTCTTTCCCGATGACGCCGGCCGCTACCGGACCGACGCGCGCAGCGACTATTTTGCACTGGGCGCCCTGCTCTACTGGCTCGTCGCCGGCATCCCGCTGCGCTTTTGCGCCGCCTGCGCGGATGCCTACCGGGCCCGGGGCACGGCAGGCGCGGCGGCACTGCGCGCACCCGCGATCCTCGCGCCGGACGAGGCCGCGCTGTTCGCCGGCCACGGTGGAGACGCGCCCGTGGCGCTGCTGCGCGCGCTGCTGGCGGCGCGTCCGGAAGCGCGGCCGCGCCATGCGCTGGAAATCAGCCGCCTGATCGCGCGCGCCGCGGCCGGCGCGGACCCGCTGCGGAGCGCGGCATGAGCCGCACCCGCCTTGCCGCCGGCGCGCTGCTCGCCGCCCTGTGCGCGCTGCAGATGCTCGCGCTGCTGCGCGCGCCGGCCGCGTGGCTGCCCGCGCAGGTCGCACTGACGTTGGCGCCGGGCGCGGCGCTCGACGTCGACCACGCCATGCTCGGCGCCCCCGCGGCGGATACGGGCCGCCTGCGGCTGGGGCGCAACCGGAATGGCACGTGGTGGGCGGCGGACGACGGCACGGGTGCCCCGCTGCGCGTCCAGGACGGCAACCGCCAGCGCCGCAGCGGCAGCGTCGTCCTGAAGCCCGGCCAGCAATTCCAGTTGGGCGTGCTGCGCATGCGCGTCGACGCGGCCGGCGGGGACGCCGTCGACCTGGCGGCCGGCGCCATCCGCTGGCGCTACGACGGCGCCCTGCTGCGCCGCGACGGCAAGCCGCAAAAGGCTTGTCCCGACGCGCGCTTCGCGGACGCGTGGAACCGGATCGTCCCGCGCGCGCTGGCGTTCGGCCGCCCGCTCGTCTTCGGCGGCAACCTCGATTGCGGCAACCGCATCGCGATCGCAGGCTTGCCCCTGCACGCCGCCGGCATCGCGCGCAACGACGACGGTTTCCTGCTGGGCGCCGCACCCGCCGTGCCGCTGCTGCTGGAAGACGACCGCGGCGCGGCATTGCTGGCCGGCCGGCCGCTGCGGCTGGCGGCCGGGCAGACGCTCGTCGCGGGCCGCACGCGCCTGCTGCTCGCCCCAGGCGGCGACGTGCTGCGGCTGCACCCCAACGGCCACGTCGCCCTGTATGCCGACACGCAGAAGCGCCTGCCGGCCGGCGTCGCATGGACGTGGACGCGGCGCGGCCCATGGGATCTGCCGCCACACGCCGCGCTGCCGCTGCTGGCCGTCCTCGGCCTGGCCCTGACGGGCGCGCTGACGGCCCTCGTTCTGAACCCGGCCAACCGTTTGCGCGCGGGTGCGGCGGTCGGCTTCCCGCTGCTGCTGGCCGGCAGCGGCGCCGTCCTGTTCTGGCTGCAGCGCACCGGCACGCCGGCGGGCCCTGGCCTCGGCCTGCTCGTGGCCTGGGCTGCGCTCGCGTTCGCGCTGCTGGCGCCGCGACGGCTCGAACCGGTCCTCGCCGCCGCGCTGCCGCTGCTGGCCGTGGGCCTGCTCGCCCAGCTGGACCTGGGCCTCGGCGCGCCGGACACCGCCTGGCTGCGCCACTTCCACAAGACCACGGCGCTGCTCGCGCTGGGCGCCGGCGCCGCGACATTGGCAAGCGTCGTGCGCCCGGCGCGGCCGCTGCCGCAGGCGCGCATCGAACTGGCGCTGTTGCTGCTGACCGGCGTCGCGCTGCTCGCGCTGCTGCTGCAGGTCGCGTACGGCGACGAGACCGGCGTGTTCGACCTGCAGCCCGTGGAATTCGCCAAGCTGGCGCTGGCCGCGCTGGCCGCGCACTGCCTGGCGCTCGCCTGCGCGGACGGTCCCGCACCGGGCGGCGCATGGCGGCGTGCCCTTCGGGTCGGGGCGCCCGCGCTGCTGTTCATGCTGCTGCTGGGCGTCGCGCTCGTGCAGGTCGACGACTATTCTCCGCTGGTGCTGCTCGCGCTGTGGGGCGGCACGATGATGCTGGCGCAGGCGCTGGCCACGCGCCGCCGCGGCACCGCGCTGGCGCTCGCGTGCGTCGCGCTGGCGGCCGTCGCGACGGTGGCCCTGCTGCGCGGCGCGGGCGCCGACGGCATCGCGCGCTGGGATTTCTATGCGGACCGCTTCCTCGTCTGGCTCGATCCCGGCACGCATCCGCACACGGGACAACAGTTGCTGCTGGGCGCCCGCGCCATCGCGCAGGGCGGCTGGGTGGGCGCCGACGGCGCGTTCGGCGTCACGGTGCTGGGCCGCGATCCGGGCTTCGCGCTGCGCATTCCCGCCGTGCAGGACGATTTCGCCGCGTCGTTCTACCTCGCGCGCCACGGGCTCGCGGCCGCCGTCGGCCTGTGGCTGCTGCAGGCGCTGTTCCTCGCCGCGCTGCTGCGCCTTGCCCTGCGCTGCTGGCTGGCGGGGGCGAACGCGCGCGACTTCCGCGTGGCGTGGCTCGCCCGCCTGCGCTGCTTCTTCCTGGCCGGCGGCGCCGCGTTGGCGTTCGGCCACTTCCTGCTCTCGTGGGGCACCAACCTCGCGATCTTCCCGGTGATGGGCCAGCCGATGAGCTTCCTGTCGGCGGGCGGCTCGCACCTGCTGTTTTTCATCTGCCCCCTGCTAGGTGCCGCTGCCGCCAGCAGCCAAACTTTAGAGGAGAACGAATCATGCCGGTCTACGTCCAACATGAAGCCCTAGGCAAGATCAACGACGTCTTCGACGCCCATGCCATCTGGCAGGCGCCCGGGCTGGCGCTGTTCGCGCGCCGTCCGCTGCTGCGCGACCTGCTGGAACGCTCGCCGCGCGAACAGCGCGGACGCGCCGCGACGCGCTGCTTTTCCCACATCACGCTGGTGCTGCCGCAGGAAGAGGTCGACGACGACCGCCACCTCACGCGCGGCGCCCGCGTGCGCGACCTCGCCGAGTCGCTGTCCGCGCTGCACCGCAAGGATTTCGGCGACCTGCTGCAGGGCGACGACGTCCGTTACCACGTCGTCGGCGCCGACCGCCTGGAGCCGGGCGAGGTCGAAGTGAAGTTCGGCCATGCCGTCTACCTGCCCGCGCCGGGCGAGGCCGTGCAGTACACCGTCAGCGTATCGCGCGACAGCGCCGTGTGGAAGACCGTCTGCCCCATCTACCCGAACCAGAGACTGACCCTGATCGGCCACGACGCGCACGAAGCGACGTACACCGCGCCGGGCTGGCCGTTCGGCGCGGAAGGCGCCGTCCTCCTCATCAACGACGGACCGGACTCTCCGCTCGAAGTGCAGGTGCGGCCGAAGGACGCCTTCGACTGCGGCTACGACGCGGCCGCCGGCTACTGGACGATCAAGTCGCGCCGCGGCGCCGTCGACGCCACCGGCGCCGCGTTGCGCCTGCTGCTGCGGGTGACGCCGAACGCGACGGCCCGCGCGCCGGCGCCGGTCAAACCTGCGTCGGCCCGCCCCGCCGTGTGGAAACCGCGTGCCGTCCCCGACCCCGAACTGACCGCGGTGCCGGTGGCGCGCGCCCCGGCACCGCCAACCGTCGACGCCACGTACGCCCCCGTGTCGCGCCAGCGCGTCACGCTGGCCGCGCTGGCGCTGCCGCGGCTGTCGCGCTATCGCGAAACGGGCGCGCAGGCGCTCGAGATCAACCTGAACCGCGCGTTCGTCCCGTCGACGCAACCGTCGGACACGGTCATCGGCTTCGCCGTCGACGACCAGGACCAGCTGCAGGCGATCACGCAGGCCGGCCGCGAACGGATCGCCGTGCCGGCCGCGTTCAGCCCCCTCGACGGCACGCGCGTGGAACTGGCCGCCTGCGCCCCCGCACTGGCCGACCGCTACTGCGCCCTGCTCGTGCTGCCGCAGCCGCCGGCGCTGCCGGTGGCGCCCGGCGCGCGCTTCACGTTCGGCCGGGGCGCACCCATGCTCGCGGCGCTGCGCGTACTGGATTCGCCGGCCTTCCTGAAGCATGCCGCCGGCACGCCGCCGTCGAGCGCCGACCGCCTGGGCCTGTCGCGCGACGCGTTCAGCTTCGAAGCGGGACCGGACGGCTGGCGGATCGCGCGCCTGTCGCCCACGCAGGCCTTGTACCACCTCGATGACAAGCTGGCATTCGTCGCCGCGATCGACACCGCGACGCCGGAGCAGCCGTACCGCCTGCCGGCCGGGCACCACCTAGTCGCGGGCCATTACGTGCTGCGCTTCGATGCGTGAGGCGGCCATGGCTTCGTGGCTCGTGTGGGCCGGCGCGCTGGCGGCGACGCTCGTGCTGGCCGCGTGGTGCACGCCGCGCGGATGGTGGCGCCGGCCGAACCTGCGGGCGCTGGCCGTCGTCGCCGGCGGCACGCTCGGTGTCGGCCTGCTGTTCTCCACGCTCCTGCCGGCCGCGCCGGAACCCGTGGCCGTGGCCGTGGCAGCCGGCCCGGCCGCCGGCGCCCGCTACCTGGTCGTCGACGACCTGAACCTGCGCGAGGACCGCGGCGTGGGTGCCGCCCGCATGCGCGTGCTGCGCGCGGGGACGGTCGTCAGCGCGACGGGGGCGACGGACGGCGACTGGTGGCGCGTGCGCGTGGAAGGCGGCGTGGAAGGCTGGGCGAGCAGCCTGTGGCTACGCCGCACCGACGAGCGGCATTGACAGGCGCATCGGGTTGTAGCGCACCTTGTCGACCTGCATGGGCGCCGTGCGTTCGAAGCCGAGCGACGCGTAGAAGGGCACGGCGAAATTCGACGCATTCACGGTAAAGAAACCCGGGTGCCCGGGCCCGAGCGCCGCCGCGCGTCCCGCGTCCCACAACGCCCGCGCGATGCCGCGCCGCTGGTATGCGGCGTCGACGAACAGGTGGAACACGTGCGTGCCGCCGCGCACACCGATGAAGCCGGCCAGCACGCCGTCGACGACGGCCACGTGGTAGACGAAGCCGGCGTCCAGGTTGCGGCGCAGGCCCGCGGCGTCGTGCTGGGCGAGGAAGCCGGCGGCGTCCTCCGGCGCGGATTCGTGCAGGAAGAACGTCTCGGCGGCACGGCGCAGGACCGCGGCGGCGGCCGGGATGTCGGCGGGTTCCAGTAGGCGTATTTGCATGCGTCACAAGATAACACGGCAGCCTTGTCGAAACGTCACGTTGGGAAAACCACGCGGGCATCCCCTGCCGCGTTGACCCGGCCGGGCCGCGCACTTAGACTGGCCCGATGACGACATCCAGCTTCACCCCGGCGCAGACGGGTACGCAAGGCCGGCGCAAGGTCCCGCTGACGCAACCGCTGCGCCATGCGCGCTACCGGCACCTGTGGTGCGCCAACCTGGTCTCCAATCTCGGCACGTGGATCCAGACGTTCGCGGCGGCCTGGCTGATCGCGTCCAGCTCGCACTCGGCGTCCACGACGACGCTCGTGCAGACGTGCACGTACATCCCGATCTTCCTGTTCGCGCTGTTCGCGGGCGTCGTCGCGGATGCCGTGCACCGCCCGCAATTCCTGTTCTTCTGCAACCTGTTCATGGCCGGCTGCGCGTGCACGCTGGCCGCCCTCGTCGCCTCCGGCCATGCGCCGCACGCCGTCGTGCTGATGGTGCTGTTCTGCCTCGGCTGCGGCTCCGCGTTCATGTGGCCCGCGTGGCAGGCGGCGATGTCCGGGCTCGTCGAGCCGGACGAAGTGGAAGCCGCCGCGACCCTCAACAACCTGTCGTACAACACGGCCGCGATCATCGGCCCGGCGCTGGGCGGGGTCCTGTTCAAATGGATCGGCCCCGGTCCGCTGTTCCTCCTCAACGCGATCTCGTTCGTGGGCCTGCTCGCCATCTACCGCGCCTGGTGGCGCGCCGACCGCTCGCACGTGAAGCCCTGCGCGGGCTATGGCGCGCGCCTGCGCGAAGGCGTGCGAACGGCGTTCGGCTGCCCGCGCTACCGGCGCATCCTGCGCAACGTGGCCACCGTGTTCTTCGCCACCATCGCCTTCGCGGGCCTGCTGCCCGTGTTCGTGCGCGACGTCCTCCGGATGGACGCCAGCGTGTTCGGCACCCTGATGGGCAGCCTGGGCGCCGGCGCCGTGCTGGCCGCATTCTGCCTGCCCGCGATCCGCGCGCGCGTCGACAAGACCAGGATCCTGGCCGCCGCGCTGGCCGTGTACGGCACGATGCTGGCCATCCTGCCCTTCCTGCATACGCTGGCGCTGCTCATCCCGCTGATCGTGGTCGGCGGCATGGCCTGGTCGGCCGTCGTGTCGACCCTGAACGCGGCCGCCCAGCTGTCGTTCCCGGCGGACGTGCGGGCGCGCACGCTGGCCATCTATCTCGTCGTGATGGCGGGCGGCTACACGCTCGGCAGCCTGTTCTGGGGCCGCATGGCCGACGCCTGCGGCGTGCGGTTCGCGATGGCGGCGGCCGGCGCGTGCGTGCTCGTCAACGCGGCCGTGTTGCTGACGGGTGGACGGCAAAACCCCATCTAATCGAAGCTTGGTCTTCTGGCATTTGCGGTTAGAGTAAAGGATGCCAATTTCTCCCTTCATTGCCGGGCTGCGCTTCGGCCCCCTGGACGTTGCGGCGTGCTCGCGCCTGGGCGCCGGGCCGCGCCGGCGCGCGGAAAACCAGGACAACCTGCTCCTGATCGACACGGACGGCGACGCCGCCTGGCTGCAGGACCAGGCCGTGCAGCGCCGGACACTCCCCGGCTGGCGTCGCGGCCACGCGCGACTGGCCGTGCTGGACGGCATGGGCGGCCATGGCCACGGCCGCGAAGCCGCGGAAGCCGTCGTCGCCGGCCTGCTCGCGCTGCCGCCGTGCGCCACCGGCGCCGAGCTGGCGCGCCGCCTGGACGCGCTGCACGCCGACCTGCAGCGCCATTTCGCCGACGTGCCCGGCCCCCGTCCCGGCACGACGCTCACGCTGCTGGAACTGCGCGCGGACGACACGCCGCTGCTGTACCACGTGGGCGATTCGCGCCTGTACGAGATCACGCCGGCACGCGCGGCGCCGCTGACGGTCGACCACGTCCCCGCCACCGCCTATGCGATGGCAGGCCTGCTGGGCGAAGCCGACTGGTGGCGCCAGGTCCATGGCGAACACCGGCCGCAGATCGCCCAGGCCTTCCTGCTCGGGAACGCGTTCGCCGACCCGACGCGGCTGAACGACCCGCTGTACGAACTATCGCCGCTGAACCTGCCGTCCTGGCTGTCCGGGCTGGCCGACCGTCGTCCGCTCGCGCTGCGTCCCGGCGCCTCCTACCTGCTGGCGACGGACGGCCTGTGGTCGTGCTCGGACCCGGTCGGCTGGGCCGGACAATGGCCGCAACTGCTGGCCGGCACCGCCGACGCCGCCGCGATGCTGCGCGCGCTGATGGCGGCCTACGACGCCCATCCGGCCGCATTCTTTTATCCGGACAACGTCAGCGCCATCCTCGTGCGCGTCCCTGGCGCGGCGCGCGACGAGACCGCATTGCCGGGGGCATGACTGTGGTAAATAGTGCATCTTGGAAAAAAGTCTTGCTCAACCATGAAATCCGCGCGCCGCGCTACGCTACAATCGCGTAAGCTGAGGTCCGACGACCCGTCCACAGCCCACATCTGCCGAACCGATAACCGCCCATGAAGCGTTGCAGCAGTCCCGATCACCCGCATTGCACCGTCTGGGTCGCCCCGGGCGAGGCGCAGTGCGCGCACGGCCACCGCCAGCCCGCCGGCGCGGTCGATGTGCTCGGCTCGAGTTTCGAGATGCTGAAACGCGTACGCGCCGCAGGACCGGCGCGGATACCGGCGCCGATCCAGGCGTCGCCACCCCGGCCGCACCTGCACGTGAGCGGCTTCGACCCGCGCGCGGCCGGCGGCCGCCAGGCGATCAAGCTGGAACTGCGGGGCATGCCGGACGACGCGCCGGCGCAACTGACGCTGCTGCTCGAATCGAAGCTGTTGCCGATGGGCGCCGGCCAGTTGCAGTTTTCGCGCACCTTGCGCGGCGACTGGCGGCCCGTGTTCGTGGAATTCTCGTCGCGCGGACGGGAACATGGCCAGTACCGCGTCGACCTGGAAATCCATGCGCGCCACCCGGCGCGCACATGGGTCGCGACGCTCGTGCTGCTCGTGCCGCGCCCGGACGCGTCGCTGGGCGAGATCCACCAGACCTATCTGTCCACGCACAAGAACGTGCGCATCAGCGCCGACGATGCCGCCATCGCCCGGGTACAAGGCCTGGCCGGCGGCGGCGCGATGGACATCGACATCGAGGCCCGCAACGCCTCCATCGCCCAGCTGAACCTCGATGGGAATGCCGGCGGCAAAGTGGCCGTCGGCCTGCCGACCATCGCGTGGGACGAAGACCTGATCGAGATCGACCTGCCCGCCGAGCGCGCGGCGCATCCGTGCCCGGCGAGCGTCGGCTGCCTCGTGTACGCGGAACCGGACGCCGGCGCCCAGCGCCACGTGCGGCTGTTCGCGCTGGACGAATGCGTGCTGGGCCGCTTCGACACCGTCGGCGCCGAGGCCGACCTGCTGCTGGAACACCATGACGGGAACGGGCCCGAACGGGATGGCCTCACGCGCCGGCTGTCCGCGCGCCACGCCGTCATCCGCCCCGCGCGCGGCGGGTTCGAGATCGAGGACGTGTCGCGCTACGGCCTGTTGCTGGACGGCGCCTGGCCGGGCAAGCACGTGCCCGTCCCCCTGCGCCTCGGGATGCGCATCGAATTGACGGCCAGCATACGCGGCGTGGTGACGTTCGTCGTGACCGCGCTGCACGCGCATGCGCTGACCCTGCACCGCGTGGATGCCGGCGGTGCGTCCGAGTGCTTCGTGCTGCTGGCGCCCGGCGTCGTGCCCGAGCCGGCGGCGCAGGGGGCCGGCGCCCTGCCGCGCGCGGCGGGCATGCCGGTCCTGTTCCACCGCGACGGCGGCTTCTGGCACGTCGACCCGGCCAGTGGCCAGGAAACCGCCATCGGCCCGGCCACGGTGCTGGACCGCCTCGCCCGGTTCACGGGCCGCGTGCGCTTCGCGGCCAGCCCGCGTCCCGAAGACCATGCCGAACGCACGGGCGACCGCCGGCGCGCGCACGCACGCCTGCTGGACGCCTGATCAGCCCGGCCGCAGGATCAGGAAGATCAACGCCGCGCCGGTCAGCAGCACGGCTTCCAGCGACAGGACAATGAACGGGATCTGGATATCCTTGGGAATTCGCATGATCGCCTCCTCGTTTGCAGAGTGCGATTCATTATGCGCTCAAGGTAGAGACACAGCGAATTTCCGCCGCGTATCGTGTTGGCTACATCAGGTCGCGTACGATACGAAAACCGACAATGTCGTTCGACAGCGCGGCCGAAAAGCCGTTGCGTAGCGCCGAGCGCAGGTAGCGCGGGTTGTACAGCCAGGAGCCGCCGCGCAGGATGCGGCGGGCCTGGTCGCCGTCCTCCTCCCACGCGCCGCCGTCGAGCGGCGCGCCATGGTAATTGTCGTGGACGACATCCTGCACCCATTCCCACACGTTGCCGTGCATATCGAACAGGCCCCAGGGATTGGCGGCGAACATGCCGACCGGCGTCGTGCCGCGCCGGTACTCGCCGCGCGGGCCGCCGTTGTACGTGAAATTGCCGTCGTAGTTCGCCTGGTCGGTCGTGATCCTGTCGCCGAACGAGAACGCCGTCTTCGTCCCGGCGCGGCACGCGTATTCCCATTCCGCCTCGCTCGGCAGCCGGTACGACTTACCGGTCGCTTCGGACAGCCAGCGCACGTAGCGGATCGCGTCGAACCAGTTTACGCCGACGACGGGATGGCGGTCGGTCTGCGCGAAGCCCGGTGCGTCCCAGTCGGTTTCCCCGCTCGGCCGCCAGCCGGTGCTTGCCACGAACACGCGCCACTCGCCGACCGTCACGGGATAACGGCCCATCGCGATCGGCTTCTCGATGCCGACCCAGTGCTGCGGCAGCTCGCGCGCCAGCCAGGCCGGCTGCGAGCCGGCTTCCATCGCGACCTTCCGTTCGTGCTCGGGAGAGCCCATCTGGAAGCGGCCCGTCGGCAGCAGCACCAGTTCCGGCCCCCTGGCGTCGCCGCCGAGGAAGCGGTCGCGCAGCACCCCTTCCGTGTCGGCGACGGGGCTGGCCGGCGTGGGCATCAGTTGCGTCAGCACGGCCTGGGCACGCGCCGCCTCTTCGAGCCGGGCGCGCTTCTGTTCCGCGATGTACGCCGCGGCCGCCCTGGCCTGCACGAGCTTGCGCTGCGCTTCCTCGCGCTCCAGTCTCGCCTTTTCCGCTTCCGCCGCACGCCGTTCCAGCAACTGCTGGCGCAGCGCTTCCTTGCGCGCCGCACGCGCCGCTTCCGCCGCCTGTTTCGCGGCCCGTTCCTGTTCGCGGCGCTGGCGGTCGAGCTGCGCTTTTGCCGCGGCTTCCGCCTGGGCCTGCGCCAGCTTGCGCGCCGCCAGTTCGCGTGCGGCGCGCTCCTTGTCGATGGCGTCCGCCGCGGCCTGCGCCGCCTGCGCCGCCTGCGCCGCCTCGTCGACGACCGGCGCCGCGTGCAAGCGCGCGAGCAGATCCGTCACACTCGCCGGACGCTCGTCCGGGTCCTGCGCAAAGCCGGCGCGCAGCACGGCCCACTGCGCATCGTTGAATGCCGCCGGCCTGGCCGGATCGGCGCCGACGGGCAAGGACCCCGTCAGCATTTGATACAGCATGACAGCGACGGCATACACATCCAGCCCGCGCGCCGGCGCGCCGCCGGCGCCGCTGGCTTCCGGCGCGCGATAGCCCGCCGTGCCCGAGCTGGCCGGTGCTTCCAGCGCGAGGCCGCCCGCGCGGGCGCGCGCCGCGATGCCGAAGTCGAGCAGCTTGACGTCGCCGCCGCGCGCGAGGAACACGTTGGCGGGCTTGATGTCGCGGTGGACGAGGTGGTGCCGCTCCCACGCGTAATCCAGCGCGGCGGCCACGGGCGCCAGCACGTCGAGCGCGCGCGCCAGGTCGAGCCGGCCCACGCGCGCCAGCAGCGCGTCGAGGTCCTCGCCGTCCAGGCACTCCATGATGATGAAATAGCTGCCGGTCGCCGGGTCCTGGGCCCAGTCGTAGACGCGCACGATGTGCTGGTGCGCCAATTGGCGCGCACGTGCCGCTTCCTCGATCAAGAGCTTCGCGTGCAGCGAGTTTTCCGTGAGCCGGGGCGGCAGGATCTTCAGCGCGACCTGGGCGCTGTGGCCCAGTTCCGCATGCGTGGCGAGGTCCGTCGCCTGCCACACCTCGCCCATGCCGCCCTGCGCGATCAGGCGCTCGAGCCGGTAGCGGCGGTTCACCGGCCCCACTTCCTGCGTGGCCATCAGGCCGATCTCGGTGCCGGCGCGCACCGGCAAGTCGACCGGCGCGTCGGCTGGATACGCCGCGTCGAGGATCGCGTTCTTGCGGCTGTCGAATTCCTGGCGGCTCAACAGGCCGTCTTCGTGCAGCGCGCGCAGTTCGCGCAGCTTGTCGATCGCCGTCTGCATCATCCCCGCGCCGGCAGCGGCGCGCCGCACGTACCGCAGAACCGGTCGCCGGGCTGGGCGCCCGCATGACGGCAGATTGCCCCCGCGATCAGCGCGCCGCCCAGTTGCGCCTGCGTGGCCAGCGCCGTCTTGTTGACGTCGTTCTGCAGCGCCAGCAGTTCCAGCTGGTGGCGCCGTTCGCGTTCCAGTTCGTCGTTGCGCCGCGCGCGCTCGCGTTCGACCTGTTCATCCGCGAGGCGCGACGACGTCAGCGCCGCCAGCTGCTCCGCGCTCATGCCGGCCTGCGTGCGCGCCTTCAGCACGTCCGCCAGCAGCGCGGCATTGGTCGCGCCGGCCACGACCAGTTTCGTCGTGTCGTCCACGGCGCCCAGCGTCTCCATGCGGCGCAGCTCGTGCGCGCGCTCGGCCGCGAGCATCTCGGCCTGCAGCACGGCCCGGCACTCCTCGCCATCCAGCGCCACCCGCTGCAGCGCCGCATCGGCCTCGATCGTGCGCAGCAGTTTTTCGTGCTGGGCCAACGCGTCGGCCTGCGTCCCGTCGCGGCGCAGCGCTTCCACGCGCTGGCGCACGGCTTCCACCTCGATCGACTCCTCGCGCTCCGCCGCCCGCAGCCGCAGCGCATGTTCTTGCGCCTCGATCTCGCGCGCGCGCCGCGCCGCGTCTTCCTCTACCGCGTGCAGCCGTGCCAGTTCCGCGCGCTGGCGCGCCGCGTCCTCGATGCCGCGCGCCTGCTCGATCTTGTTGCGGATCTGCTGCTGCAGCAACTGGTGCGCGAAGCGCTGCGCGGCGACCGTGCGCGCCTGCGCCGCGTCCTGGCGCGCGAGGGCGACCTCTTCGCGCATGTGCACGGCGGCCAGTTCGCGCAAATGGGCCCATTCCGTTTCCTGGTCCGCGCGCGCGCCGCGTTTCTGCGCCAGTTCGTGTTCCAGTTCCGCGACGAGGTCCTGGGCGCCCCGTTCGATCGCGTGCTTGCGCGAACGGGACTCGACGATGCGGCCATACAGCTCGATTTCTCGGGCGCGGATCGCCTGCGCGCGCTCGGCGTTCTGCAAACTCATCTCCGCGCGCTCGATGCCCGCGCCCTGGCGCAGTTCCGCACGCCGGTGCGCCAGGCGCGCCTGGCTTTCCTCGCGCGCGATGCGGCGCCACTCGTCGTCCGAATACAGTTCGTCCAACTGGCGCGCATGCTCGACCTTCACCCGCTGCTCGTCCACGGCCAGCCACAGGCTGCCGATGCGGGCGCGGTTGGCGTCGAAGCGGTCGTGGCGCAGCGCCAGCGTCTCCACCCGGACGATGGCGAGGCCGTAATCGGCGAGCAGGGTGGCGAGGCCGCCCTGCAGGTGCTGGTCCAGTTCCGGCCGCAGTTCGCGCTGGCCCGCCATCTCGCGCAGCGAACGGGCGGCGACGAATTCGCCCGCCAGCTGGCGCACCGGCTGCAGCAGCAGTTCGCGCAGGTGGTCGGCCTTCACGGTGCCGGGCATCGTCATAAAATGGCGCGCGAACGCGGGCACGCTCTCGATCCGCACGGACAGCGCCAGCCGCGCGGACACCTCGAGATGTTCGGCGCTGACCAGGCCATCCAGCTCGAATTCGACCGGCAGCGCGCTGCTCCTCGTGACGAGGATCTCCGCATGCTGGTCGCGCAGCAGGTGGTTCAGGCGCGTAAAGAAGCCTTCGATCTCGTACTCGCCCTGCGGCACTTCCGTGGCCTGGTCGCCCTGCAGGATGTAGGCACGCGCCGTGGCGGGCACGCGCAAGGTCTTGACGAATACGCCGGACAGCGCGCGCACGCCGAAGAACACGGCCAATTCGTCCGGGCCGGGCACCCAGCGGTTCTCCACCAGCACCGGCTCGTTGCGCGGCGTGCCGAGCATCAGGCCGCAGGCGGTGCAATAGCCGTCCGCCGCGCTCGTCCCTCGAGAACAGCGCGGGCACTTTGCCCCACCCAATCCAAACATCCGCAACATCGTCGACTCCTTCCGGCTCACCTGCAAGCCTACATCAAATGATTCCGATCCGCTCCACGCACGCCACGCTCGCGCCGCGCGCACGGACGTCGTCCGCGAAGCCGGCCGGCAGCGCATCGCGCCACGCATGCGGCAGGAGAATACGGTCGCCCGGCCCGGCTTCGCGCAGCAGCAGCGCGCATTTCGGCGCGAGCCCGTCGACCGTATCCACGCGGCCCGCATGCCAAGAGTCGGAGCAGCCCGTCGCCAGCAGCCGCGCACGCGGGATGAATTCGCGGCCGCGCGCGATGCGGTCGGCCAGCACGAGGGCCAGTTCGTACGAGCGGCCGGCGAACGCGGCGTCGCTGAAGCGCACCGTCGTGCGCCAGCGCCCGAGACCGCGGCCATCGAAATGACGCGCACCGGCCAGCGCCTGGCGCACCGCCAGCTGGCGCGCGGCGTCCGCGCCCGCCACGGCGATCGTCTGTTCCTCCTCGATGCGTTCGCCCTCCAGCGGGTGCACGCTCACCTCGACCCAACCGAGGCCGTCGCCGTCTCCCCCGCTGTGCAGCGGAAACCACGCGCGGGCGCTGGACACGCGCGCGCCGGGATCGGGATGGCCGTCCAGCTGGCCCAGGTGGGACAGGCCGTCCGGCCCGCCCAGCAGCGCGTCCGGCGACGCGTTCGGCGCGTCGTGGCCGTCCACACGGCCCAGCTGCCACGCATCCGACCAGCCGTTGGCGACCACGTCCCGTCCATGCCACACGCGGCGCACGAGTCGGTCGGCCAGCACGAACGCCAGTTCGCAGTCGCGCCCCACAGGCAACCGGTCGACGCTGAGCACGACCTGGTCGCGGCTGTCGATCTTCGCTTCCGTGTGGCGCGCGAGGCGGACCACTTGCTGCAGGCGTTCGGCCAATGCCGCGTCGCCCGGCACGGTGCATTTGACGTCAGCGCGGCCCGCGCGCTCGCGCCGCGTGGCCGTCACGGTGAGCAGCGTGCCGTCGGGCAGGCGGGTGCGGCATGCGGCCTGTTGGGGTACGTTCATGCCGCCTCCGCGACGTGTTTCGCCGCGCGCCGGCCGGCGCAATCGGCTTCGAGGTTGGCGACGATGCGCTCGGCCTCGTCGTACAGCGCGGCCAGGCGCTCTCCCTGCGCGCCTTCGAGGCGGGCCAGCAGCGCCCACGCCTCGTCCAGCGCGACGGTCGCGCGGCGGCTGTGGCGCATGCGGCGCAGCTGCTCGTCCAGCGCGAGCGGCTGCCCGGGCGCGGCCAGCACGAGGGCCGGCATCGTCGTGATCTCGACGGACAGGCGGTCCAGGCGCTGCAGCAAGGCCTGCTGCTGGCGGAACTGTTCCTGCCCGTTCGGCAGCGCGCCGAAGCGCAGGCCGCACATCAGGCAAGGCAGTTCGAGGAACAGCCGGCGCATGGCCTTCGCGTCGGCCAGGTCCGGCACGACCTTCTCCGCCACGGGTGCGGGCGCCGCGGCCGCCGTGCTTCCGGCTGCGCGCGCGGCGAGTTGCGCCGCGTAGTCGATGCCGTCCAGTTCGACGGGCACGCAATCGTCCACGGTCAGGCCAAAGCGCAGGTACAGCAAGCGGTTCAGGCCCTGGCGGAACGCATTCCACTCGTCGATGTCCGCGCACGGCGGCAGTTCGAGCGCGCCCTGTTCCAGCGCGCTGCGCACCGCACTTTCCACCTTCATGCCCAGCGCGGCCAGGTCGACGCGCCCATCCGCTTCCGCGGCCAGGTACAGGTCGAAGCGCTTGCCCGCGGCGGCGGGGTCCTGCGGGTCGATGGCGAACGTCGTGCGCAGGCCGATCTCGGGCGCCTGCGCGTACGGGACCACGGCGATCGTGTACGGCCCCGGATGGAATGCCCAGGCGAGTTCGCCGGGACGCAGCTCGACCTTTTTCCCGGCCGGCGTCGTGGCGCGGCGCGGGCGGCCGTCGGCGTCGACGATGACGACGGGGCAGCCCGCCGGCGCGCCGCAACCGGGCGACAGCGGCAGCGCGACGGCCGTGCGTCCCAGGGTGCAGGCATCGTGAACGGGCGCGGCGCGCTTGAAGAATGGGATCATGGTGTGTCCGCCTCCAACGGTTCGACGGTGAAACGGGCGCCGTGCGCCTGCAAATGGTCCGAGGGTGCGGCGGCAAACGGCCAGGCGGCTTCGCATTCGCCGTCCGCATCGAGCTGGCCGGCGAACACCACGCCGCCGGCGCCGTCCACGACGCGCAGCGGCGCGCGCGCGACCAGCAGCGCTTCCGCGAACGGGGCTTGCGGCGCCAGCTGCAGGACCGTGCGCCAGCTTGCGCCGGCCGCAATGAAATGCAGGGTCCACCAGCCGTCGTCCGTCACGACCGTTTCCGGTGCGCCGCTGCTCGCGGCCCGCAGCGCGCCGCGGCTGCCGCGCCACGCGGTCGATGCGGCGGCGCGCCGCGCCAGCGCGAGATGGCGCAGCCGGCGCGCGGTCAGCGGCGATGCCTGCAGCGCGGCCCGCTCGCCGGACGTCAGCGGCCGGCTGCCGTCCAGCGCCGCGGCCAGCGTGGCATCGTCCAGCATCAGGCGGTCGCCGTCCTTGCGGCGGGCCAGCAGCAGGGCTTCCTGCAGCCGGCGTGAGCTCGTGTCGTTGCTATGCATCGCGTCCTCGCTTCGTGTCAAAGGCGGCCGTCATCCGGGCGATCGCCGCGTCGCGCCGCTTGCGCAACGTCGGCAGCGACACCTCGGCCAGTGCCGCCAGCTGCTGCATCGTCGGCAGCGCGCCGGTGGCCGGGTCGCGCCACGCGTCCGGGTAGGACGCGTCGTCGGGGCCCAGCAGCTTCGCGTACACGGCCAGTCCCACCGGCAGGCCCTCGGCCGCCAGCAGGCCGTCCGGCACCGCTTGCGCCACATAGCCGGGGGGCAGTGAAACGCTCAGCGCGAGCGTCTCGAGGCGCGGGTCGGCTTCCTCCGGCGCCGGATCGGGTTCCGGCGCCGCAGCGTCGAGCGCATCCTGCCGCGCTTCCAGGATCCGGTCGGGGCCGGGCGTCGCCGCGCTGTCCGATTCCTGCAGCACGCGCCAGTAATCTTCCACCCAGACCGACGCGTCGTCCAGGTCCTGCAGCCAGTCCTCGTCGCGGTTGGCCGACAGCTGTTCGTAATCGCCGATCTCGCGCAGCATGGCGGCGATGCGGTCCGGACTCGTCTTCAGGCTGGCGAAGCGCTTGGAGCGCGTGTGCAGCGGCCCGGGAGCGCCGCCGAAGTCCTCCAGCGAGGCGCTCCAGCGCAGGATCCACTCGGCGCGGCAGTCGTGGATCGTGCGCAGCTGGCGCACTTCGATGGGGTCGGCGCCGTCCGCGATCGCGCGGCCGAGGATCGCGCCGACCTGCGCCCGGTGCGCGCGCCAGTTGGCAAACAGGCGGGCGATGTCGTGGTAGGCGGTGTCCAGCATCCGGTACGCGTACATACGGTTCGGGCTGCACGGACGGCCGCAGGCGGCCTGGTAGTTGTCGGCGTCGACGCGGTCGCGCAGCACGGCGTACATGTCGTTTACCTTCTTGCGCAGGAGTGCGTCGCCGGCGGGACCGTCGGCCAGCGCGGCACACAGGGCGTCCCAGTCGGCCGGACGGGCGCGCAGCTCGACGACGAGCGTCACCGCCAGCTCGTGCACCGTGTCGCCGTAGCCGTTGCCGGCCGCCCGGGCGCGGGCCCCGTGGCGCTGGGCCGTCAGCTGGTCCGTCATGCGCTCCACGTAGTCTTCCAGGTCCGGATGTGCGCCATCGAGACCGCGCAGCGCGGCGAGCGAGCACTGTCCCAGCAACTTGCGCACTTCTTCCCAGCCCGGCTCCTGGTACCGGGTTCCCGGCAAACGCATAAATCCTCTTCGATGTTCGGCCGCTAATAGCAGGACCATAAGGGCACCTGAAAAACCGTCGCAGCAGGTTTTTGACGTGTCCGCAACAGATCATGCCATAGAAACACATCGTTGAGGCGCGCAGATGAGCGGCAAATACCCCTCAATTCGACCCGTTGGCGGCGAGCGCCCCCAGGACGGCCGCCGCGACGGGCGCCGCATGCGCGCCGCCCGTGGCTTCCGAGCGGCTGACGAAGACGGCGACCGCCAGCCGGTGCGCCTGCCCCGGCACGCTGTGCGGCTCCAGCCAGCCCGTGAACCAGACCGTCGCCAGCGATCCGTCGCCCACCGGCGCCGTCCCCGTCTTGCCTGACAGGCCGCGCCGGATGCCGGCCAGCGCGGGCGCCCGGAAGGCCCCGGCCGCCGTGCCCACGTCGACAACGCCCTTCATGCCCGCGCGCACACGGTCGAGGCGCACGCCCAGGGCCGGGCCGTTCGACGGTGCGGCCGGTTTGCCGTCGAGTTCCCCCAGCAGGTGCGGCACGATCGCCCGCCCCTGCCCGACGGCACCGGCGACGAGCGCCATCTGCAGCGGCGTCGCCTGCATGCGCAGGCCGATCGCCATCTGACGCAGTTCGTGGCGCGTGTGGACCGGGTCGATGGCGGCCGGCGTCGCCTGCAGCGCGTCCCACGCCGACCAGCCGCCATCCGCCGGCAGCAAACCGCCGTCCAGCCGCAGCGCCTGGCCGAAGCCGAGCCGGTGCGCCATCGCGACGATCGGCCGGACCGGGTCCAGCGCGCCCGGTTCCAACGGCTGCAGGTCGGGCACGCCGCCGTCGGGCCGGCCGAGCAGGCTCCGGTCGGACAGCTCTCCCGTCCACGCGAACCAGGTGTTCAGGCTGTAGGTCAGTGCCTGGGCGAGGCCCAGCCGGCCGTCCTGGGCGCGCCGGTCGAGGCCCTGGTCGCGGAAGTTCGTGATGCGCACGCGGCCGTCGACCGGATACGTCGGCGCATCGGTGCGGAACGCGAACCCTCGTTCGTGCGCGGCGGCATTGATGCCGGCGAGCGGCAGGCCGTCCAGCAACGCGTCCAGCTGGCGGTCGGACTGTGCGGCCAGTTCCAGGCCGAGGGCGCTGACGATCTTGAACGTCGACCCCGGCGCCCGCTCCGCGCCGCCGTCGTGCTGCAGCGCGGGCAGGCGCAGCGGGCTGGCGGCCGGGTCGACGCGATCGAAGTCGCGCGCCTCGCGCCAGTTTTCCTGCGTCACGGCGGGCATGCCCGCCCCGGCCGCGGCGAGGATCGCGCCCGTCTCCGTGTCGAGCAGGACGACGCCCGCCTGCCGCCCCGCGGGCACCGGACCGGCGCCCGTGCAGGCGCGGCCATCCCAGTGCCCGCGCCGCATCGCGATGCAGTCGAGCGCCGCCTGCGCGGCCGCCTGCAGGCGCAGGTCCAGGGTGATCCGCGCCGTGTGGCGGTCGCCCGGCACCCGGCCGAGCGACGTGGCGACGCTGCCCGCCTGGCCCGCGCGCACGCCCAGCATCGTGGCGAGGCCGGCCACGCGGGCGGCCTCCGTCGGCGCACCGTCGCGCCACAGCGGGATGCCGTTGCGGTCGCCCAGCACGACGTCCGCCAGCGGCACGGACGGACGCGGCGCGGCCGCGCCCAGCGCCTGCCATGCGAGGCGGCCGTCGCGCGCGACGAGGTGGCGGTAACGCGCATCGCCCGGCGTGGCCAGCGCACCCTGGGCCAGCGGTTCCGCATCGATCACGATGTCGGCGGCGTCGGGCAGCAGGTCGAGCACCTGCACCTCGTCCGGCGCAGTGCACGCGCGGCCGTCGCAGCCCGGCTGCGGATCGGTGCGCAACCGGGCGCCGGCCACGTGGCGCAGGCGGCCTGCCAGCATCAGCCGGAGACTCGCCGTCCCGGCGGGTACGGTCAGGCGCAGGCGGGCCACGCCGCCGTCCGCCGGCCACGCGCCGATCCGCTGCCACGGCGCCCAGCCCTGCGGCAGCCGGGCGAACAGGCGGGCGGTGGCGGGGGGCATGTCGTCGGCCAGCGGCACGGGCACCGCGGCCGTGCCTTGCACGACTTCCGCGCGCCACCCGGCGGTCGCGCCGGCCGGCAGGCGCCACGCGAGCAGCCGCCGCTCGGCATTGAAGACGCGGACCTGTTCGCGCACGAAATCGCCGTCGGCGCGGCGATACAAGCGCTCCAGCAGCCGCAGCGCGTCGCCGTCGAGGTTCACGTCATCCCACGGCGTCTTGCCGGCCGCGCGCCATGCGGCGAGGTCCGGCGGGGCCAGTTCGGCCAGGCCGTTCGCACCCAGGCGCACGAGGCCGCGGGCCTGCAGCTGGGCGAACAGCTGCTCGTCTTCCAGCGTGGCCGCGGGCGATGCCGGCACGCGGTAGCCGCCCGGCGCCAGCAGCGTCTCGACCGGTTCGCCGTGCGCCGGCACGGCGACGACCAGCGCGCGTGGCGTCGGTGCGGGGCGGTACAGCTGCACGAAGAGTTCGCCGGCGGCCGGGCAAGCGTTGCTCGGCCGGTGGCGCAGCCGCAGTGCGCCGTCGCGCCACGCCAGCCAGCCCTCGCTGCCCGGCGCGAGCCGTGCCGCGGCGCCGACCCACCGCGCCTCCCCGTCCCAATGCACGTCCAGCGGCGCCCCGGCGCGGCCGTCGACGCGCACGCGCGGCATCGGGCGTTCCGCCAGCAACACGTTGCGCGGGGAAGCGAGGCCTGCCGCGTCGGCGAACGTCCAGCCGATCCGCAGCGGCAGCAGGCGGCCGGGACGCGTGCGGTCGGCGAGCTGGTCGCACAGGTCGACACGCTGCGCCGGTCCGCCGCGCATGCCCGCCAGGATCAGCAGCGCCGCGCCGCCGTGCATGTGCATCGTCACCCCTGGACTGTCGGGCACCGTGAACGCGACGCCCGGCAGCACGGCCGTCAGGCGGGAAGCGCCGTCGCCCATCGGCATCGCGCCGGCAGCGGCCAGCCAGCGCGCGTGCACGACGATGAGCGCGGCGCCCGCCACGGCCAGCAGCACGCAGCCTGCCGTCAGCCAGCGCAGCGGCGCGGGCCCGCGTGCGCGCGGCTGCGCCGCCACGTGCGTGCGCGTGCCGGCACGCAGGTTGCGCGCGCGCCGCAAGCGCGTCCGGTTGGCCGCGACGGCCTCGACGAGCGTTCCGATCATCGCTGGGTTCTCCCTCGTTGTGTCCGTGCGCGCCTAGCCGGGGGCGGATGAAAGCCAGTCCCGCATATCTGCGCTTCGTCCCGCATTTCGTGCGGTTCGTCGCACGCAGGTGGAGACCAGGAACCCTTGTGGCTACAGTACACACATCGACAAGCGCTTCATCACCCAACGCCGCATCCAACCCCGAGGAGAGCATCATGAACGTCATCAAGCACATGGAAGCCGCCTTCATCGTCGCACTCAGCCTGGCCGCCGCCGGCGGTACGGCACTCGACAGCGCCAAGCCCGCACAGGCGACCGCACCCGTCCTCGCGACGACCGCCGGCATCCCCGTCGTGCACGTCACCGCCAAGCGCCTGACGCCGGTCGAGAAGCAGCAGATGCTGGCGCTGGAACGCGTGCGGAGCCGCGCATGATGTTCAGCGCGGGGACGGTCGCCACCGCCGTCCCCGCACACAATCTGTTTCAGATGTAAGAGTCTGCTTCAACCGCTGAATCGTTCTGCCCGCCGCGCTATATTGGTCACATCCGCAGTCCGGATTGGAGACCGACATGAAACGCCTCGCACTTGCCACCCTGATCGCCATCGGCGCCGCCGCCGCACCGCTTCCTTCCATGGCTTACAGCAATGTCAGCCTGACCATCAGCACCGCCCCGCCGGCCCCGTTGTACGAACGCGTCCCCGCGCCGCGCCACGGCTATGTCTGGGCACCCGGCTACTGGGCCTGGTCCGGCCATCGCCATACGTGGGCGCCGGGTTACTGGGTCGCCGAGCGTCCGGGCTATGTCTACCGCGCACCGGCCTGGTACCAGGGCAATGGCGGCTGGTACATGCAGCCTGCCGCGTGGACGCCCTACGGCCCCGATCGCGACCGCGACGGCGTGCCCGACCGCTTCGAGCGCCGCCATGACCGCGACTACGACCGTGGTTCGTACTACAACGACCGGCCGTACTACCGGGACCGCGACCGCGACGGCATCCCCGACCGCTACGAGCGCAACGGCCGCCGCTGGGACGAAGACCGCGACGGCGTGCCGAACCGCTACGACCGCGACCGTGACGGCGACGGTGTGCCGAACCGCTGGGATCGCCGGCCGGACAATCCCTACCGCCGCTAATCCTGAAAACAGCGCCCCGGCGCTGTTTTTCTTTGTAGTATCCTCTCGGCATGAACAACTTCCCCGACCTGGCAAGGATCGCCTACAAGACCGAGCGCGCGGCCAGCCGCCGCCTGGCGCTGGCCGAAGGACTGTCCGCCGACGTGGCGCTGCGCCGCACGCTGGAACTGGCGGCCGGCGCGGCGGGCCTCGCCGCCCTCGTCGAGGTGCGTACCGGCATGCTGGCCGCCCAGGCGGCGCGCGATGCGGCCCGCGCCTCCGCAAAAGCCGCCGCGACCTCACGGCGCGATGCGCAGCCGACCGCATGGCGCGCGTGGTTCGACGGCTCAGCGAAACCGAACCCGGGCCGCTGCGGCATCGGCGTGCGGATCGAAGGCCCCGACGGCCATGTCGTCGAACTCGCCCAGCCGGCCGGCCACGGCAACAGCAGCGAGGCGGAATACCGCGCGCTGATCGCGTTGCTGGAAACGGCCGCCGCCCACGGCGCGCACGAGCTGACCATCCACGGCGACAGCCGGGTCGTGATCGACGACGTCACCGGCCCCGACCTGTACGCGGCGCCCGCCCTGGCCGGCTATCGCGCCCGGGCGCTGGCGCTGCTGGCCCTCCTCCCCGACGTGCGCCTGCGCTGGGTGCCGCGCCACAAGAACACCGGGGCCGACGCGCTGTCGCAGCGCGCCCTCATTGACTTAGAGACCGATGCAAGCACTCCATCCTGAACTCGACGGCTGGCGGCCCCGCCTCGCCCAACTGGCCGCACAGGCGGTCGCCGACCAGGGCCCCGACGGCGCCCATGACCTGAACCACTTCGAACGCGTCTGGCGCAATGCGCAGGCGCTGCTGGCGCACCACGACCAGGCCGATCCGCTCGTCGTGCTGGCGGCGTGCTATCTGCACGACCTCGTCAACGTGCCGAAGGACGACCCGCGCCGCAGCATTGCATCCCGCCTGTCGGCCGAACTGGCCAGCGAGCGGCTGGCGGCGCTCGGCTTTCCGGCGGACAAGCTGGCCGCCGTCGCCCACGCGATCGAAGCGCACAGCTTTTCCGCCGCCATCCCCGCGACCACGCTGGAAGCCCGCATCGTGCAGGATGCCGACCGCCTGGACGGCCTCGGCGCCGTCGGCCTCGCGCGCATGTTTTATATCGCGGGCCGCATGGGCAGCGCCCTCGCCCACGGCAGCGATCCGCTCGCGCTGGACCGGCCGCTCGACGACAAATCGTATTCGCTCGACCACATCGACGCGAAGCTGGCGCGCCTGCCGGACATGATGCAGACGGACGCCGGCCGCCGCCTCGCCGCACAACGGCTGGCGATCCTGACGGACTTCCGCAGCGCCTTCGCGGCCGAATGGACTGGCATCCCGCACGTGGCAGCTTGATCGAAAAGCACGCAGTTGTCTGCCGGGCAATCGGTGCTACCATAGACGTTTTCCGCATCGTCCCGGTACGCCCATGGCCAAAAGCGCGAACCTGAATTTCGTCCTCATCTGCGTGTTCGTCGACATGCTCGGCATCGGCCTGATCGTGCCCGTGCTGCCGAGCCTCGTGGGCGAATTCGTCGACAACCGCGCGCAGCAGGCGCTGTGGTACGGCGTGCTGGGCGCCACGTTCGGGCTGATGCAATTCCTGTTCATGCCGATGGTGGGCGCGCTGTCCGACCGCATCGGCCGCCGCCCCGTGCTGCTGTATTCGATGGGCGGCATGTGCATCAACTTCCTCGCGACCGCCTGGGCACCGAACCTCGCCTGCCTGTTCATCGGGCGCGTGATCGGCGGGGCGTCGTCGGCCAGCATGTCCGTCGCGTCCGCGTACGCATCGGACGTGTCCACGCCGGAGAACCGCGCGAAAAGCTTCGGCAAGATCGGCGCCGCGTTCGGCTTCGGCTTCATCTGCGGGCCGATCCTCGGCGGCCTGCTGGGCAATATGGGATTGCACCTGCCGTTCTACGTGGCGGCCGCGCTGTCCGCCGCGAACTTCGTCTACGGTTACTTTGCCGTGCCGGAATCGCTGCCGCGCGAACGCCGCGCGGCGTTCCAGTGGTCGCGCATCAACCCGTTCGGCTCCCTGCTGCGCCTCGTGCGCCGCACGGACATCCGCGGCCTGATCACCGTCTACACGCTCGTCGCCTTCGCGCAAATGATGCTGCAGTCGACGTGGGTCCTGTTCACGACGTTCCGCTTCGACTGGACGCCGCGCGACAACGGCATCGCCCTGTTCTGCGTGGGCGTGTGCTCGATCGTCGTGCAGGCCGGGCTGCTCGCGCCGCTGATCCGGCGCTTCGGCGAAGTGCGGCTGTCGCTGATCGGCCTCGCGTCCGGCGCCGTCACCTACTTCCTGTACGCGATCGCGACGCACGGCTGGATGATGTACGTCTTCATCCTCTGCAACCTGCTGTCGTTCGCCGCGGGACCGGCGCTGCAGGGCATCCTGTCGAAATCGTCGTCCAACCGCGAACAGGGAGAACTGATGGGCTCCCTGCAATCGATCAGCAGCGTCGGCCTCGTCGTCTCGCCGCTCGTCGGCACCCTGCTGCTGGGCGCCGCGAGCCATCTGCCGCCGCAGGACTGGCGCGTCGGCGGGCCATTCTTCCTGTGCGCGGCCATGCAGGCGGCCGCGCTGCTCGTCGCGCACCGCTACTTCCGCCGCCACGGCATTCCCGAGACGGCACCGGCCGCCGAGCAGGCGTGACGCCATTCGTGCTGGGCGCCGTGCTGGGCGCGGCGCTGCTGCACGCGAGCTGGAACACGCTGCTCAAGCGGCGCGGCGAGCCGCTACTCGCGACCGTGCTCGTGGTGGCGGGGTCGGCCTGCGTTGCCATTTTGCTGCTCCCCTTCCTGCCGGCACCGGCGCGGGCGAGCTGGCCGTTCATCGCGGCGTCGGGCGTCGTCCAGGCGGCCTATTTCCTGCTGCTCATCGAGACCTACCGCGACGGCCAGGTCAGCCACGCCTACCCGCTGATGCGCGGCTGCGCGCCGCTGCTCGTCGCCATCGTCAACGGGCCGCTGACGGGCGACCTACTGAGCCCCGGCCAGTGGGTCGCCATGCTGCTGATCTGCGGCGGCGTGCTGGGGCTATGGCTCGCCGCGCCGGCCACCGGTGCGCGCCGCACGACCGTGTTCGCGCTGCTGACGGCCGGCGTCATCGCGGCCTGTACGCTGATCGACGGCCAGGGCGTGCGGCTCTCCGGCGCGCCGGCCGCGTACACGCTGTGGATCTTCCTGCTGACGGGCGCCTGGGTATGCGCCTGGACGGCCCGCGGCCGCGTGGGCGCGCTCGTGGCGTTCGCGCGCGCGAATCCGCTGGTGGCGCCGCTGGGCGGCCTCGCGTCGGTCGGGTCGTACGGCATCGCGCTATGGGCGATGACGCGCGCGCCGGTCGCCGCCGTCGCCGCGCTGCGCGAGACGTCGATCCTGTTCGCGACCGCGATCGCCGCCTTCATCCTGCGCGAACCCATCGGCCGCGCACGGCTGGCGGCCGTCACCCTGATCGCGTGCGGTGCGGTCGCGATGCGGCTGGCCTGACCCTATTGTCGAGGCGTCGCAACGACGGTCACCACGGACATGGGCCGCGCATGCACGGACAACCTGGCGCCGCATGATGCGGGTTTCGAGGTCGCGAGGCTGTCTTCTGCCCGGGTCATATAGGTCTTGCATGTCATCGTGCCGCGTTTTGCATCCGGCAGCCGGATGTCCAGCATCCGCGACACGATACCTGGATTGACGGCCACGATGACGACTTCATGCGTTTCCGGATTTTCAGCCACCAGCGCATCCGGGTTATCGGATTTCAGGAACCGAAAGCCCGGCCTGATGAATCTCGTGAAATTGGCAAACGCCCAGAATTTCTTCGTGATCTGATAGTCCGGTCGCTCCAGGTTTGAAAAATCAGCCTTGATCAATCCCCAGTTCGAGCTGTTCTTTGGATCGGACGACCTGTTTTCGATGGCTTGCCACAGGACCCAGGCGCGGGGATTCATGCTGTTGATGTCGGTAACGATCTGCTGCGCGAGCGCGATGGCTGGGCGCATGTCGTTGATGTCTTCCCGCACATTGCTGGGCGATAGATCGACTTCCGACATCCATAACCGTTTGCCGGACGTTTCCGCAATATCCCGCACCCCACTCTTTCCGATCCATTCGTAGGTATGGACGTTGAGTTGCCGGATGACGCTTTTCGCATCGGGTGACAGGCCGGCCCAATCGACGAAAAACGTCTGGGGATTGGTTTCATCCGGCCCGGATATCTCCGTCTTCATGCCGTATTCGGTCAAGACCTTGGCCAGCGCAATGAACATGCGCGACTGCGCTTCCGGCGACCAATGTGCGCCTTCCTGTTTATTGGTGGAGAACCAATAAGGCGTATTCGGCTCGTTGACCGGAGACAGCGTCCTGAATCGGATACCATGCCGCCGCTCGAGCTCCGCCGTGACGCGCGCGAGATATTTAGCAAATTGCGTTTCGAATCCCGGACGAAGGTTGTTCTCCAACCCATTGACGTTGCCGGAAACGAGCCCGCTGCGGGTCATGAAATACGGCGGCGAGTTCGAAAACGCCTCGAGGATCAGATCTCGCGGCGTGACCCGCGCTTTGATGGCATCGAGCCACCAGCGCTGCCCGGCATCCGCGGACCAGTCCCAGGCATCGTCGGCGTCCGGATTCCACCCATCCGGCTTGCGCCAGAATCCGGGAATGTCTCCACCGGGCCGCAAATACGATGGTGTCCCGGGCGCATTGCCGCCACCAATATTGTATCGCGCAATATTCAGTGCAAGACCGTCCCGCCCATAGAGCAAATCGGCCAACCGGGTGCGCTGCGGCTCGGCGAATTTCCCGGTCACATGGGCAAACCAGGCAAGCGCGGTTCCCCAACCTTCAAACGGTGGCGCCGGATGCCGCCAGTCGACGTTGATCGCGACGGCAACCGGCGCCGGCTTTTCGTCGGCATGTTCGGCATGGGCGCCGCTTGCCAGGACACCCAATCCGATGACAACCATGTAGCGCAGTACCTTGCGAAACCTCATTCAGCGATTCTCCATGGTCGAGGTCAGCTTGTGTTCCTTGATGTAGGCGGCGTGATCCGGCAACCTCGACACGATTTTCTTGAAGTTGCGCTCCAGATTGCCGTATGCATTCGCGAGCATGGCGTCGTCTTGCAGGACCATGGTCGGCATATAGGTTCTTGGTCGAATACCCTGCCCCAACAGGACGGCATGCCATGACGTACTTTGGAACAGTTCTTCGGCAGCAAGGTTCAGTTGTCCACGCTCACGGAACAGCGCAATTCTTTCCTGCAGACTGTCCGGGATCTGCATGGCTTTTACGTAGCGCCATAATGCCGAGTCGTCACGTTCCGTAGCGTGGTAATGCAGGATGAGGAAATCCCTGACGTTTTCGACTTCCCGGCTCGCCTCCTTGTTGAAAGCCTGTGCGCACACCGGAGACAAGCCGGCATCCGGAAAATAGCGGATGAGCCGCTGGATGCTGGATTGAATGAAATGAATGCTGGTCGACTCCAGCGGCTCCAGGAACCCGCTGGCAAGCCCGATGGCGACCACGTTCCTGGTCCACGGCGTCCTGCGCCTTCCTGCCGTGAACTTGATGCGGTTGATCGGCGCGAGCGGCTCCCCTTCCAATCCATCCAGCAGACACCGCTCTGCCGCTTCATCCGTGGCGAATTCGCTCGAATACACCACACCGTTACCAACGCGATGTTGCAAAGGTATCCGCCATTGCCAGCCGAAAGGTCTGGCGGTGGAAATCGTGTAGGGCGTCAGTGCCAGCTTTTGTTCACAAGGCACCGCACAGGCGCGATTCATCGGCAACCAACGCGACCAGTCTTCATACTCGACACCCAGCGCCTGCCCGAGAAGCATGGCGCGCACGCCGGAGCAGTCGATGAACAAGTCACCCGGCACAAGCTCGCCCGACTTGAGCTTCAGGCCTGTGATATACCCGTTTTCGGGGTTGCGTTCCGCCGTCAGCATGTCGCCGATCTTGTGGGCCACCCCGCGCGCCAGGCAAACCCCCTTCAGGTATGTCGCATAGCGGCCGGCGTCGAAATGATAGGCGGACTGGAGATGCTGCAGCGGATCGCCCGGCCGTTCGGACGCAGGCGCAAATACGTTATGTCGCGCTGCCAGGGTGCATAGCGAGAACTCGGAGAAGTCCGACACTTGCCCCTTCTCCTTCAAACGCAGCCAGTACTGGAAGAAGTAGCCGATGTCGCGTTCCACCCCGTACGCACCGAAAGGGTGGAAATATGTCGAACTCTCGCTGCGCCAGCCGCGAAATTCGATACCGAGTTTGAACGTCGCCCCGGTGGCGCGTATGAACTCGGCTTCATCGATGCCGATCAGTTGATGAAACGCGCGGATCGGCGGAATCGTCGCCTCGCCCACGCCCACCGTGCCGATGGCGTCCGATTCCACCAGGACGATCTCGACGGCGTGCCCAAACGTGTGGGACAACGCGGCCGCCGTCATCCATCCGGCGGTACCGCCGCCGAGGATGACAACCTTCCCAATCCATCTATCCTTGTCCATCCTGTCCCCTTTGGATCGCGTGCACAAAAAGCGCGCCGCGGAAAGACCCGCGGCGCGTTCGCTCATGTCGGCGTTAGAAGCTTGCCTTCAGGGACACGCTGTATCGACGATCGTTAAGTTGCCACAACAAACCGCCCGACGACCGCTCGACATACGTGTGGTACATCGAGTTCCTCAGATTCACGGCGTCCGCCGACAGCGTGAAGATCTTGTTGATCTGGTAGCTCACCGACGCATCGAGCGACGAATACGGCGCCGCATACTGGTTCGCACCGAACACACCGCTGCCGTTGATCTGGTCGAGGTAGGAGGAACGCCAGTTGTACGCAAGACGCGCCTGTAACGGTCCTTTTTCATAGAGGCCGATCAGGTTGTAGCTGTTCTTGGACAACTTCGGCAACGGAATGAGGGTCCCGGGCTTGAGCTCGACTTTCGAATCGACATAAGTGTAGTTGGCCTGTATGCCGAATCCCTTGAACGGGTCGGGAAGGAAATCAAAGAACTGGGTAAAGCCGGCTTCGATGCCTTTTACCGAGCCCTTGCCGAGATTGATGCTGGTGCCGATATCGTAGATGACGCCACCGAAGTTCATTGGTTCCGTGCCGCCGGCCAGGTAACCGTCGATATCCTTCTTGAACAAACCCAGGAACGCCGTATTGGACGTCCCCCAATAGTCTTCCAACGTCAAATCGTAGGACGTCGCCGTCATCGGTTTCAGGTACGGGTTACCGGAACTGCCCGTCGGACGGCCGTTGGCGTCGTACTGCGAAGGAATGTTCGGATTCAGCTGGACATGGGCGGCCATGTCGGTAAAGTTTGGCCGCGTCATCGTCTTGCTGTAGCCGAAGCGGACTTGCACATCCTCGTTCAGGTGCAGGCGTGTATTGAGGCTCGGGAGGAAATTCCGGTAGCTGTTATTGAGCGTGGCGGCGCGTGACCCGGTGCTGTCCTGGACATAGCCGATCGACGTCTGGTCGGTCTTCACGACGCGCATACCGGCGGTACCGTCGAGGTCGTAACCGAATACGCTTGTACCGAAGTCACCCGTGACAAAGAACGACCGCGTCTTTTCGTGTTGTTCATTGATATCGCCCGGCCGGAACGACGTATCGAACGTATAAGTATTTGGCTTTCCGGCGAATAACTGCGCATACGTCGCGACGGTTCGGTCGAGAACGCTCGAGTTGGGATTGGCGTACTCCGGGAACACGGCAACAGGCCAACCAATACCCGGCTGCATGAAATTGCTGGCCGGCCCGGCGTAGGCGAGATCCGGATGTTGCGCAACCGGAATCAGCGGGCAGGCACCCCAGCTGGGGTTGGTGCCCGTATCGTTACAGACACCGGTGTTGTTCCAGTTACCCCGCAACAGCACCTTGGTATCGGCTGCGCGGATGCCGACGTGCAGTTTGGTAAAGAAATGATCGCCGAGGTCGTAGTCGAAATCCTGGCTGAGCGCCGACATCTTCAGCTTGTGACGATCGACCGCATTGGCGAGCCACTCATAATACCAATTCTTCGGATTGCCGAAGTAGGCGTAAGGATTGCCCGGATTGGCTGGATCGACAATCGAAAATGTGGGGATCCTGCCACGCACGTCGAAGGCGAGATTCAGGTTGGGGATATTCGCGACGCTTCTGTTTTCATTGTCGTAAAGCTTGATGGAGTCGCCATTGCGGTCGGCGTCGTAGTTGGCACGTTCATACGCGAAATCGGTCTTCGACTTGAGCCTGTCCGAAATGCGCCACTTGACGTTCACCGCGGACAGGTTCGTGCGATTGCGAACATCCTGGTCGAACCGGGAAGATGAAAAAATTTGCGGCGACAACGTGCCGCTCGTGGCGCTGCCATCCGGCGCCCACGTCCATGTGGAACCCGCCGCTGCGTGCGGGTCGTTGTTCTTGTCGTCGCCGTAGATGTATTCGCCGCGACGGATGAACGTGTAGTTCGAATAGAGATTTTGTGCCGTGAGGAGAACGTCGCTGTTCACCTGCCACTGGTAGGCGAGCGCCAGGCCCTGGCGCTTTCGCTCCCCCGAGTCCTCGTACATCTCGAAGGATGTCGGCACATAGAGTTCCGAGAGAGACCCCTTGTTCGGCATCGAATTGTAGGCCGCAACCTTGGCCGCCGAGGGCGGTTGCGCCGCGTCGGTCGCACATTTCCCTGCCGTTGCGGTCAGGCAGTGCTGCTGCTGTTGAAGAACGGCGTCCTGGCGATAGTAGGTCTTGCTCGCCGTGGCATTCACCAGGAAGCCCATGCGGCCGAAATCCGTCTTGAACTGGCGGCTCAACAGGCCCGAACCCGACGGTGAATACTTGCGTATCCGGTCGTAGTAATTGGACTTGAGCGTAATGACGTTGATGTCTTCTTTCGAATCGAATGGCAGTCGCGTGCGAATGTTGACCACGCCGCCGACACCGCCTTCGATGAGGTTGGACGCTGCATTCTTGTAGACGTCGACCCCGGCCATGAGTTCGGAAGGCAGCCCTTCCAGGTCCGGTGCCCGCCCGCCGTTGGCCGTAAAGAAGTCGCGTCCGTCGATCAGGTTACGGACCTGGGTAATGCCGCGGATCGTGATCGCGGGCTCGGTGCGATGGTCGTAATCGGTGCCACCCTCGCCATAGCGGCGCTGGATCTGGACGCCGGCGACCCGCTGCAGCGACTCGACCGTACTCACGTCCGGCAGTTTGCCGATATCGGTTGCCTGGATCGAGTCGACGATCTGATTGGCGTCCTGCTTGAGATCGCGCGCCGACTTCAGCGCCGCGCGCTGACCGGTGACGATGACGGTGCTCGGGGCGCTCGTGTCCCCGCTTGCACTCGCCGTGGCCGCCTCCTGCGCATGCGCGGCCATCGGCCCTGCCACGAGAAGCGCGCAAGCGTTGGCCACCATCGTCTTTTTAATCGTTTTTACATTTCCGTTTCGCACAGCAAATATCTCCTTATAGTAATTTTTGGGCATTGCCTTGTATGCTGCCGGCTCGTTTGGATCCCATTCCAGCCGGCGGGAATGTCGCGTAAGTCATCGCACTGAACCATCGGAGCAGCGCGACAACGTTGTCGCATACATACAATGTTACGAGAAAAGATTGGCAGCAATCCTATGCGGATTTTGTATGGTGGTATAACGATTGCGGATAGATTGGGATAGGCGTCCGGCTCGGCGTGGCCGGGCCGGTGCGCGATGCTGCGGCGCGTCGATGCGGGATCAGAACTTCATTTCGAGCGTCGCGCGCACGCTGCGGTACAGCGGCGTGATGGTGCGCGTCGACTGCGTGCCGTTGCCGGCCAGGACGTAGCTGCTTTCGCTGATGGTGTCCTGCGCGAGCAGATTCGCGGTGGCGACGCGCAGTTGCAGCTTCGGGTCGAATTTCCACAGCGTGTACAGGTCGAGGTCGCGGCGCACGGACTGGTAGCTGATCTGGTTCGCCGACACGCGCACCTGGCCGCCGTTCTTGAACACGTACGAGCCGCCCACGGTCAGCGGTCCGCGCTTGTAATCGGCACCCAGCGTGGCCGAGACGGGCGTCTGCGCGTCCAGGCGGTTGTTCGGACCCGGCACGGAATCGACGGTCGACCAGTTGCGCGACAGGCTCGCGCGCAGGTCCAGCGCCTCCCTCGTGTCGATCAGGGCCTTCAGCGGGAATTTCGCCTCCAGTTCCACGCCGTGCGTGCGCGCCTGGCCCGCGTTGGACGGCGTCGACACCCAGCGCGTGCCGTCGAACAGCACCTGGTTGCGCGTGTAGTCGTCGATGCGCCGGCTCGATACGCTCGCCGACAACAGCGCGCCCTCGGCCCAGTAATGCTCGTACGACGCGTCGATGCCCAGCGCCAGCTCGGGCTTCAGGTTCGGGTTGCCGATGAAATCCGGTTCCGTCTGGCTGTTGTTGACGGACGTGAAGCGGTGCGGGATGAGACTCTGCAGGCCCGGCGCCTTGTACGTGCGCGTGACGGCGAACCGGACTTGATCGGCCTTCGTGCCGGGCAGCTTGTACAGCGTCTGCATCAGCGGGCTCCACACGGTCGAACGCGAGTGCGCCGTCGCGAACGTGTTCCCTTCGGTTCGCGTCTGGATGCCTTCCCAGCGCGCGCCCAGGTACACGGACCAGCGCGGCGTCACGTTCCACTCGTCCTGCGTGTAGACCGCCAGCCGGGCGACATGGGCATTGTAGATCTCGTCGCCGCCGGGCAGCGCGACGTCGGGCCGGAAATAGTCGCGGTCGCGCCGGGCATCGTCGCGCGTCGAATAGCCGCCGTCCCAGCCGAACGCAAGCGCATGGCCTTCCCAGCTGGCGCTCGTGTATTTCCCCATCGAGCTGATGCCGCGGTCCGTGCCGGCCGAGAAAATCACCTCGTGCAGCGCGGGCGACGCCGGGTTGCCGCTGCCGGTGCGATAGGTCGCGTTGGCGAGGGCCCCGTACAGGCCGCTCAGCTTGGCATCCAGCTTGCCGCCGCCCGCGAACTTGTGCACCCAGTTCAGCTCTTCGCGTAAGAAGCGGTTGTCGTTACTCATCGTCTGGTCCAGCGCCGGATACGCCGGGAGCGGGCCGAGCCGGGTCGACAAACGTCCCTCGGACGCGTTCTGGAACCGGTTGATGTTGAAGAACGCCTGCGACGTCAGCGTGTCGCCGTTGGCGAAGCTCCAGTTCAGGCGCGGGCCCAGGTTGAAGGCCGTGAACCGGGCGGCGTCGGACTGGCCGCCCAGGCGCAGGCCGTCGAGATGGCCCGCCGTGTCGAGATGCCGTTCAACGGTCGCCGGCTCGCGCCAGAAGTGCGAGCGCGACAGGTTTGCCGACAGCGAATACGACAGCTTGCCGAGGCGGTCCGACAGCTGCAGGTTCACGGACGGGTTCGCCACGTCGTGCCCGTGGCCATAGCCCGCCTTCAGTTCGCGCTGCGCCGTTTTCACCGTCTTCTTGAGGACGATGTTGATGGTGCCGGCGATCGACTGCGTGGAGAATTCCGCGCTGGCCGCGCGCAGCACTTCGATGCGTTCGATGACGTCCGGCGCCAGCGAATCGATGGAAAACCCGGCCGGCGCGCGCTCGCCGTTGAGCAGCACCTGCGTGTACCCGCTGCCGAGCCCGCGCATGCGGATCTCGCCGCCGCGTCCGCCTCCCGTCCCGCTGACGGTGACGCCCGGCACGCGCTTCAGCACGTCGAGCACGCTCGTGTCGCCGTACTTGACGATCTCGTCGTGATTGACGACGATCTTGCTGGCGGTGTCGTCGCGGCGCGGATCATAGGCGTCGGCCGCGCCCTTGACCTCGACTTGCTGGATCCTGTCGTCCTTCGCAAGCGGTGCCGACGATTGCTGGGCGTGAGCGACGCTCGCGGCGCCGATGGCGGCGGCGAGCAAGGTGAGGCGGAATGGCGTTTTCACGGTATGCATGTCAGAATGGCAAAATAGGCGGCCGCCATTGTCCGTCAGATCATCGGCTTTTTGTTGCTTTTGCGTAAATATTTTTGATATGCATTACCGTTGGCTCGTGCCGCTATAATGGCGCGTCTTCATATCGAGGTTTACCGTGTCCGATCGCCTGAAAGTCCTGCCCCAGTATCTGTTGCCGAAACGGCGCCTCACGACGTTTGCCGGCCGCGTGGCCGGTGCCAATGGCGGTACGGTGACGACGCGGCTGATCCGCTGGTTCGTCGCGAAGTACGGCGTGAACATGCAGGAGGCCGAGAATCCGGACATCACCAGCTACAAGAGCTTCAACGAATTCTTCACCCGTCCGCTGAAAGCCGGCGTGCGTCCGCTGGCCGCCGCCGATTTCGTCTGCCCCGTCGACGGCGCCATCAGCCAGTTCGGCGCGATCGACGATCATCACATCCTGCAAGCCAAGGGCCACCGCTTCACGACGACGGAACTGGTCGGCGGCGACGCGTCCCTCGCCAAGCAGTTCCAGCACGGCTGCTTCGCCAACCTGTACCTGTCGCCGAAGGATTACCACCGCCTGCACATGCCGTGCGACGGCAGGCTGACCCGGATGATCTACGTGCCGGGCGCCCTGTTCTCCGTGAACCCGACGACGGCGCGCGGCGTGCCGAACCTGTTCGCGCGCAACGAGCGCGTCGTGTGCGTGTTCGAATCGCCGGAACACGGCCCGTTCGTGCTGGTGCTGGTGGGCGCGACGATCGTCGGCAGCATGGCGACCGTGTGGCACGGCGTCGTCAACCCGCCCCGCATGCAGAAGGTGACGGAGTGGACCTATGATGACCGCGACATCGTCCTCAAGAAGGGCGAAGAGATGGGGCGTTTCCTGCTCGGCTCGACGATCGTCATGCTGTTCCGCCCCGACACGATCCGCTTCAACCCGGACTGGGCGCCGGAACGCGCCGTGCGCCTGGGCGAATTGATGGGTAACCGGCCGGCCTGATTGTACTGACAAGTTTTTCGTGGCAGCATGGACGCCTTATTTCATGGAGGCAAGCCATGCAGGACACCCTTACCGTCGCCGGCGCCCAGCAGGACATGCGCACGGCTTACCTGGGCGGCGCGCCCGGCCTGTTCGTGTCGGGCACCGTGTGGACCATCGCGGGTCTCGTCTGCCTGTGGAAGTCGCCGCACGACGCCGTCTGGGCCCTGTACGTGGGCGGCGTGCTGATTCATCCCGTGTCCTCCCTGCTGACCCGCCTGCTGGGGCGCTCCGGCAAGCACGCCGCGGGCAATCCGTTCGGCATGCTCGCCTTCGCGACGACGATCTGGATGATCATGATGCTCGCCCTCGCCTACGGCATCGCCCTGTGGCGCATCGAGCTGTTCTTCCCCGCGATGCTGTTCGTCATCGGCGGGCGCTACCTGACGTTCGCCACGGTATTCGGCACGAAGCTGTTCTGGGTGTGCGGCGCCGTGCTGGCGCTGGCGGGCTACGGCCTGGCCGCCCTGCATGCGGCGCCGGCGGCGGGCGCGTTCGCCGGCGGCGCCATCGAGATCGTGTTCGGCATCATCGTGCTGGCTGCGCTGCGCGCCACGAAGGACACGCTGCGCGTATCGGCCTGACGCTTATTCGGACTTGTTCCGGTCCTTGCAGAACACCTCGTCCAGCATATCGAGGAACGCCCGCGTCTTCGCGGGCATCAGCCGGCGGCCGGGGAACACGGCCCAGCCCGTCGAGCCGGGCAAATCCCAGTCCGGCAGCACGCGCACCAGTTCTCCCTTCCTGACGTGCTTGGCCACGATGAAATCCGTGCTCGCCGCGATGCCGGCCCCGCTGCTCGCGATCTTCGCCAGCAACTGCGGCGAATTGGCGGTCAGGCGCGCCGTCAGCTCCTTTTCCCAGCGCACCTTGCCCCGTTGCAGAATCCACGGCACGGCACCGCCCGATCGGCTGAGGATGCACAGCAGGTCGTGCTGCAGCAGATCGTCCGGATGCTCCGGCAAGCCCCGCCGTGCGAGGTAGGACGGCGCCGCGTACAGGCCGAACTGCTGGATGGCGACGCGGCGCGCGGCCAGCGTGGAGTCCTCGGGCAGGTCGCCCATGCGGATCGCGATATCGAAATTTTCCGCGACGAGGTCCACGCGCCGCGGCGACAGGTCCAGTTCGAGCGACACGGCCGGATAGCGGTCCATGAATTGCGGAATCATGTCGGCCATGACGACGTTGGCGAAATCCTGGGGCATCGAGATGCGCAGCTTGCCGCTGGGCGCGGCCTGGCGGTGCTGGGCCAGCGCCCCGGCCGCCTCCACCTCTTCCGCCACCTTGCGCGCGTGTTCCAGCAGGCTCGCGCCGAATTCCGTCAGCATCAGGCGCCGCGTCGTCCGCTGCAGCAGGCGCTCGCCCACGCTCGCCTCCAGCATCGCGATGCGGCGCGATACGGTCGACTTCGGCAAATCGAGGCGCTGCGCGGCCATGCTGAAACTGCCAGCCTCGACGATGCGCGCGAACAGCAGCAGGTCGTTCGGTTCGACGTCCATAGATGGGATTGTTCCACTAGTTGAATAATGTTATCCATTCTACCGTCTAGCGCACGATATTTGGAACCGCTAAAGTGTCCATATCGAAACGCAAACCAAGGAAGACACCATGAACATCCTGCAGATCAATTCCAGCCTGCGCGGCACCCAATCCGAATCGACCCGCGTGGCCAATGCGATCGTCGCCAAAGTGGCCGCCGCCAATCCGGGCGCGACCGTCACCGTGCGCGACCTGGGCGCGAACCCGCATCCGGTGCTGGACGAAGCGGCGCTGGGCGCCCTGTTCACCCCGGCCGACCAGCGCACCGCCGACCAGGCTGCCCGCGTGGCCCTGGACGACGCGCTGATCGCCGAAGCGCAGGCCGCCGACGTGATCGTGCTCGGCGCCCCGATGTACAACTTCGGCATGCCGATCCAGCTGAAAGCCTGGTTCGACGCCATCGCCCGCGCCGGCGTGACCTTCCGCTACACGGAGAACGGTCCGGAAGGCCTGCTGAAGAACAAGAAGGTGTACGTGGCCACGGCCCGCGGCGGCATCTACCCGCTCGATGCCGACCCGCAAGTCCCGCACATCCGCATGCTGCTGAACTTCCTGGGCCTGACGGACCACCAGTTCATCTACTCGGCGGGCCTGGCGATGGGTCCGGAAGCGGCAGCGAAAGGCCAGGCAGAAGCGGACGCCGCAGTCGCAGCACTGGCATAAACCATCACAGCGTCAAGGAGAGATCATGACCCAGCAAGTGCAAACCCAGGCCGTGGCCACCAGCCGCGGCGTCGAACGCCTCGTCGGCGGCCAGTTCGTGATGGATGGCGCGGGCGTCAAGATCAACCGCGTCCTGACGCAAACGCTGCAGCGCCGCCTCGACCCGTTCCTGATGCTGGACGCGTTCGGCAGCGACAAGGCCGGCGACTACATCGCCGGCTTCCCGGAGCACCCGCACCGCGGCTTCGAGACCGTCACCTACATGCTGACCGGGAACATGCGCCACCGCGACAGCGCCGGCCATGAAGGCGCGATCACGAACGGCGGCGTGCAGTGGATGACGGCCGGCCGCGGCGTGATCCACTCGGAAATGCCGGAGCAGAACGAAGGCCTGATGGAAGGGTTCCAGCTGTGGCTCAACCTGGCCGCCAAGGACAAGATGAGCGCACCGTGGTACCGCGACATTCCCGCCGAAGCCGTGCCCCGTTTCACCCTGGACTCGGGCGCGACCGTGCAAGTGATCGCCGGCAGCTCCCACGGCGTCGCCGGCGCCGTGCAGCGCGAGGTGACGGAACCGCTGTACCTGGACATCGAGCTGCCCGCCGGCGCCACGTTCGAGCAGGCGCTGCCGGCCGGCCACAACGCGTTCCTGTACGTGTTCCGGGGCGAGGTCGTCGTCGAAGGCAAGGCCGTGCCGCAGGCGCGCATGGCGATCCTCGACAACGCGAAGGCCGCCGACGGCGTGCGCATCAAGGCGTCGCAACCGTCGCGCCTGCTGCTGATCGCGGGCCGGCCGCTGAACGAGCCGATCGCGCAATACGGCCCGTTCGTGATGAACACGCAGGCCGAGGTGTTCCAGGCCGTCGAGGACTTCCGCAACGGGAAGTTCACGGACAGCACGGCGGCTTCGGCAGCGTAATCGTTCCAGTTTTCCGCGCGGGCGAGCGACCATGGCGTCTGCTCCCCGCGCGTTTCCCGTTCTTGGTCTACACTAGCGCGCATTGCATGATTGACGTTCGCTAACGATGCCGCTGCTCCCCGTCCTGTCGTCCCTGCTGTCCCGCGCCAGCCGCGCCCTCGGCCTGGAAAGCGTCGACGCCTTCCCGCCCGGCCACCGCTATCCCCATACGCGCTGGGACCGCGCCTATTTCGACATCGCGTCCGACCTCACGGCGGACCGGATGGAGACGGCGATCTGCGAGGCGATCACGAACACGCCGATGGTGTTTGCCCACATCACCCATCCGACACCGCGCATGCAGCGCGCGCTGCTGGCCATCATCCACGCGCGCCTGCGCCGCGGCGGCACGGCGCCGACGGACCTCGTCGCGATGCTGATCGATGCCTGCGACAGCCCGCGCACGCCGGAAGCCCTGCCCGGCCTGCGCGCGGCGCTGGCGTCCACGGACGGCTACGACCCGTCGATGCGCATCGCCCACCTGCAAGCCTGGCTGGCCGACATGCCGGCCGCCTTCGACGTCATCGAAGCGCCGGTGCGGGTACGGGGCTGAGCGCCGCGTCCCACCGTGCGCGCAGGCGCATGAACGGCGCCTCGACGAGGATGTACAACAGCCACCCGGCCGCCAGCGATGCCGCCATGCATGCGGCGATCGTGAGCGCCTCCTCCGGCCCGTGGCCCGCCTGCGCCAGCCGTTCCGCGACGAGAATGCTGACGGATTTGTGCGTCAGGTAGATCGCGTACGACCACAGCGCGAGCCTGGCCGCGCCCGGCACGCGCACGCGGTGAAGCAGGGAATCCGGCGCCAGCGCGGCCAGGATCAGCAGGGCAAAGCCGAGCGCGAGCAGCGGGTAGCCGGCCACCGTCTGCGCGTATCCATAGTGATCGTCAAGAAACCACGCGAACGTGGCGCCGATGACAGCCGTGCCGGCGGCGAGCAACGCAGCGCCGTGCGCAAGCAGGCGGCGCCACAACCCGGGCGCGCGATGCTTCAGCAGCGCGAGCGCCACGCCCGCCAGCAATTCGTCGGCGCGGCACCAGCTCGAGTAGTAGATGTACTGGTAGTAGTAACCGAGTCGGTTAGGTGCATTCTCGCCGTGCTGCCAGATCGTCGCGCGGGCCAGCATGCCGCCCGCGACGGCCAGCAGCAACGCACCCCACGCCCAGCGCTGCCGCACGCCGCCTTGCCCCAGCGCGGCACCAAGGATGGCGGCCGCCGGCAACAGCATGTAGAACTGCTCTTCGATGCACAGCGACCACGCGTGGGAAAACGCGGTGCCCGGCTGCAGATGGATGTTTTGCGTGAACGTGAGGTATTGCCACAGGGGGAGCATCGGCGTGTCGCCGCGCCACGCCGGCCACAACGCGTACAGTGCGAGCACGACCCAGAAATTGGGGAGCGTGCGCAGCAGCCGCCGCACATAAAACCGGCCTAGGCCGAACCCGCGGGCGGAACCGAGCGCCCCGAAAATCTGGTTGCCGATCAGGTAGCCGGACAGCGCGAAGAACAGGTCGACGCCCGCCCAGCCCATCGTCCCGACCCAGCCGAACGTGGGCGCGTCGCTGACGAACAGCGTGTAGTGGTGCAGCACGACGAGCGTGACCGCAAGGGCGCGCAAGGTATCGAGGCCGTGGATGCGGGACGCAGTCCCGGTATTGACGCCGTCCATGCTGACATTCTTTTACGAAAACCACGGATGATGCCATGGGCGGGGCCGGCACGCTACAATGCCGGCATTCTTCGCATTCATTCTTTTGGAACACGACGCATGATCCCCGCCAGCCAGCTGCACTTCAAGTCCGTCAACTACACCGGCCAGGGCCCCGGCCCGAAAGTCATCATCATGGGTGCCACGCACGGCAACGAAAAGTGCGGCACCCAGGCCATCCAGCGGATCATGGCGGAGATCGACGCCGGTACCCTCCCCATCGTCAACGGCAGCGTCACCTTCGTCCCCATCGTGAACCCGAAGGCCTACGCGCAGAACACGCGCTCGGGCGACCGCAACCTGAACCGCGACCTGTCCCCGAAAGCGGAACCGCACGACTTCGAAGACCATGTCGCCAACTGGCTGTGCCCGCTGCTCGCGCAGCACGACGTGCTGCTCGACCTGCACTCGTTCAACGCCGCGCACGGCGAACCGTTCGTGATGGTCGGCCCGCTCGACAACGAGGGCCCGCTGGAGCCGTTCACGCACATGCGCGCCGAACGCGCACTTGCACGCCGCCTGGGCGTGCGCCGCTTCGTCACGGGCTGGATGGCCGCGTATGGCGGGGGCGTCCAGCGCCGCTCGCGCGGCAACGCGCAGGAACTGCAAACCGTACTGCGCTACGGCATGGGCACGACGGAATACATGCGCAGCACGGGCGGCTACGCGCTGACGCTCGAATGCGGCCAGCACCTCGACCCGCGCGCGCCGGACGTCGCGTACACGGCGATCATGAACACCCTTGCCTTCCTGAAAATCATCGACGCACCGGAGCCGCAACCCATCCCGTTCGAACAGATGGAAGCCCTGCAGATGGTCGTCGTGCACGACAAGCTCGACGCCGGCGACCAGTTCACGCGCCAGTGGGCCAGCTTCGACCCCGTCGCGGAAGGCGAACAGATCGGCGTGCGTGCGGACGGCACGCCCGTCGTCGCGGAATTCGCGGGCCGTATCCTGTTCCCGGACGTGAACGCCCAGCCGAACCACGAGTGGTACTACCTCACGCGTCCGAATCCCGCGTTCGGGCGCGAGTGATGTCGAGGTCTGCGGACTGACGCAGACGGTGCTACGATGTCCGGCACCGTCCACGCCGCCTTCAGACCATGACGTCCGACACCTTGTTCCTCATCCTCGGCATCCACGCGCTGGCGCTGATCTCACCGGGTCCCGACTTCGCCGTCGTGACCCGCACCGCCATCGTCTCCGGGCGCCGTGCCGGCCTGTGGGCCGCCGCCGGCGTCGCGACGGCGATCGGCATCTACGTCCTCGTCTCGGTCCTCGGCATGTCGCTCGTGCTGGCCGCACTGCCGGGCCTGTCGCGCGTGCTGGCCGTCGTCGGCGCGCTGTACCTCGCCTGGCTCGGCATCCAGTGCCTGCGTTCCCGCGGCCAGCTGCCCGAGGCGCAGGCGGCCCAGGCCGGCCACAAGGCGTTCGTCAGCGGCTTCCTCACGAACCTGCTCAATCCGAAGGCCATGCTGTACTTCGGCTCGGTGCTGTCCCAGGCATTGAAGCCGGACCTGGCCGCGGCCGACGTCGCCCTGCTCTGGACGCTGCTCGTCGCCGAGTCGCTGCTCTGGTTCGCGCTCGTCGCGCTGCTGTTCTCGTCGCGCCCCGTGCTGGCGTGGCTGCGCGCGCGCCTCGTCTGGCTCGACCGGACGGTGGGCGCCGTGCTGCTCGTGCTGGCCGCCAAGGTCTCCCTGCTCGCCGTGCGCTGAGCGCCGGATCAGCTGCAGGTTGCGCAAATAGATCGCGACGCCGAGGCCCTGCCCGGCGACGAACACGGGATCGCGCCGGTGCAGCGCATAGGCGAGCAGCACGAGCGCCCCGGCGATGCTCAGGTACCAGAACGACACGGGGATCACGCTGCGGCGGTCGCGCTCGCTGGCCAGCCACTGGATGACGAACCGGCCCATGAACACGGCCTGTCCGCCGAAGCCCAGCAGCAGCCACCCATCCACGTCAGCCATCCTGCCTCCTCCTCTGTGCCCGTTGGACGAGCCGGACCAGGCCGATTCTCCGCGGCCACCAGCGCACCTGCGGCGCGCGGATCGGCGGTGCTCGGGACAGGCAACCCATCTCCCAGGCGCCCCAGGCGAGGCACGCGACCGCGAGCAGGCGCTGCGCGGGCAGCACCGCCGGGATGCCGATGTGGCGGCTGACCACGAGGCTCGCCGCGACGGCCATCAGCACCGCACCGGCCAGCTTGCCGGCCGCTCCCGCCGTCTGCCACGGCCCTTGCCGGCGGGCCTGCAGCGCGAGGCCGCACCACGCGCCCAGCCAGCCGCCCAACATGCCCCACAACACGTCCAGCGGCCAGTGCACACCAAGCATGATGCGCGACACCCCGACGAGACTGGCCAGCACGAGCAGCAGCCCACGCCACAGCCGCCGGCCACGCACGCCCATCGCCCAGATGCCGGCGAGCGCGAACGCGGCCGCGGCGTGGCCGGATGGGAACGACACGCGGCGGTAGGCCGGTCCGGCCTGGTGAAACGCGCCGCCCGCGAGCACGGACAGCGGACGCGGCACGTCGACGAACGCCTTCGTGACCTGGGTCCACAGGCCCGCCACGACGGCCGCCAGCAGCGCGGCCCAGAACAGGCGCGGCGCGCGCCGGATCCAGGGCAGCACGAGCGCCAGCGCCACCGCGCCATCGCCCAGCATCGTCAGGTGGAACCACACGAGGTCGCCGACGCCCTGGCCGCTCCGGTTCAGCCACAGGAACAGCGCACGGTTGGTGCCCGTGGCGAGGATGCCGGCCACCAGCACCAGCGCGATGGCGGGCGGGAGCCAGGTCCAGGGCGAGCGCAGTGAGACAGGCATCGCCTCACCGTTCGACGTGCACCAGCAGCACGCCGCCTTCGCGGTACAGCACGCGGACGGGTGACGGCAAACCGTCCAGCGCGTCGCTGCGCGTGAGGATGACGTCGCCCGGGCGGGGCGTCGACGTCGCGGGCGTGACGGCGCGGCGGTAGACGGAAAAGCTGGGCACGTCGATGCGCCAGCTGCGCACGGGCCAGCCGGCCTGCCGGGCCAGCAGCGCGGCCCGCTTGACGGGTCCCTGCTGCAGCTCGGCCACGGCGGGCAGCAGCAGGCCGCCGATCGCGTACGAACAGGCCAGCGCCGCCGCGACGAGGCGGAGCCACGGCCCGCCCGTGGCCGGCCGGCCGGGCCACAGCACCAGCAGCACCACACAAGCGAGCAGGGCGATCGCCTGTGCATGCCATGCGGGGCCGAACATGTCGGTCCGCCCCAGCGCTTCGCGCGCATAGGCGTTGCGCGCGCCGGGTGCGGCAAGACGCAGCACGAACGGCAGGGCCGCGACGGCTGTGGCCAGCACCAGCGCCGGCCACAGCGCCGCCACGCGGCTGCGCAGCGCGTGCCTTTGGCGCGCCATCTGGATGAACAGCGGCGTCGCGCCGTACAGCAGGTAATGCGGCAGCTTGGTGCCCGCCAGCGTGAAGAAGCCGAACACGAACAGGAACCAGCACCACAGCAGGGTGTCGAGCGGCGTCGCGTGCAGCCGCCGGATGCCGGGACGCGTGGCGAGCAGGAGACCCGTGTACGGCAGCATGAGCAGCAGCAACGCCGGCACATAGAAGAACGGGCTGCCCGCGTGGCCTTGCAGCGGCACGAGGAAGCGTTCGACGTTGTGGCGCATGACAAAGCCGGCCAGGAACGCGTCGCCTCGGGCCGCGTATTCCAGCGCATACCAGGGCCCCGCGACGGCGAGCAGGATCAGCCAGCCGGCCGGGTCGCGCACCGCGCGCCACCAGGCGGCCATCCGCCGCTGCAGCCCGAACGCGAGCAGGCTGGCCGCGGCCGGCACGAGCAGCGCGACCGGTCCCTTCGTCAGCACGCCGAGCGCGATCCAGAAGAATGCACGGCGGCGCCAGCGCGGCCGCGGGTCGACGAGCTCGCGGTAGACATCGAACAGCGCCAGCGCGAGAAACAGGTTCAGCAGCGCATCGGCGATCGCGCCCCGGCCGATCACGACGACGCCCGCGCTCGTGGCCGCGATGAACGCGGCGGCCCGGGCCGTGTCGCGGTCGACGACCTGGCGCGTGAACGTGTGAATCGCGGCGATCCACGCCATGGCCGCGAGCACGGACGGCAGCCGCAGCGCGAACTCATCCAGGCCGAACAGGCGCACGGATGCGGCCTGCAGCCAGTAGATGAGGATCGGCTTGTCGAAGCGGGGCTGGCCGTTCAGCCATGTCGACACGTAGTCGCCCCGCACCAGCATTTCCCGCGTCGCTTCGCCGAACGCACCCTCGTCCACATCGAACAGCGGGATCGCTCCCAGGTTGTAAAACAGCCCGAGCCCCACGGCCGCCGCCAGCAGGACCGGCCATGCCCACGCCGCCAACACGGCGCGCGCCCCGGACGGGGGCACCGGTACCGTTCGACCACGCGCCGCGCTCATGGCCGCTCCCGTGCCGTACGCGGCCGCTGGTGGGACGGCAGGTCCTCGCCGGCGCCGCCGACCGTCTCGCGCACGAGATAGGTCGGCGCCCCGCCCGCTTCGAACCAGGTGCGGGCCAGCATTTCGGTGAGGATGCCCGTGCAGACGAATTGCGCGCCGATTACCACGAGCAGGATGCCCAGCAGGAGCAGCGGGCGCCCCGCGATGGCGGCGCCCTCGGCCAGCTTCAGCCACGTCAGCCACCCCAGCACGGCGAGCCCGGCGCCGCCGCATCCGAGCCCGATGCGCCCGAAGAAGTGACCCGGGCTGGCGCGGAAGCGCACGAAGAACGCCATCGTGAGCAGGTCCAGCAAGACTTTCACGGCGCGCCCGACGCCGTACGCGCCGTATTTCGAGCGGCCGTGACGGCGCGGGAAGTGACTCACCTCTTCCTCCCGGATGCGGTCCGGCGACGTGAGGGTTGCCATCCAGCTCGGGATGAAGCGGTGCATCTCGCCGTACAGGCGCACCCGGCGCAGCACGGCGGCACGGTAGACCTTCAGCGTGCAGCCGTAGTCGTGCAGCGGCACGCCCGTCAGCAGGCCGATCAGCCGGTTGCCCAGCCGCGACGGCAGGCGCCGCCACAGGCCGTCGCGGCGCGCGCGGCGCCAGCCGACGAGAAGGTCGAGGTCTTCGTCGAGCAGGCGGCGCACCATGCGCACGATGTCGTGGGGATTGTTCTGCAGGTCGCCATCCAGCGTGGCGATGACGGTGCCGCGCGCGAGGTCGATGCCGGCCTGCATGGCGGCCGTCTGGCCGAAGCCGCGGCGCAGGATCGCGCCGCTCAGGTGCCGCGGGCCCGCGGCGACGGCCTCGCGGATGCGTTCGCTGGTACGGTCGCGGCTGCCGTCGTCGACGAGAATCAGTTGCCACGGCCACGGCGCGCCCGCCAGCGCGGCCTGGACCTGGGTCACCAGCGGCAGCACGTTGTCTTCCTCGTCGCGCAGCGGCACGACGATGGAGAGCGAGTGGCCCGCCCCGGACCCCGGCTCACGCATGGCGAACTCCGTGCCGGCCGGCGTGTGCAACCGGGCCCGGCTTCGCGATGAAGACCATCATCCCATCTCCTTGTCGATGCCGGCCGCGGCGGGCTGGCAGCGGTATCTTCGCGCGCGGCCGCGATGCGGGGACGATTCAGGTCAAACGTGCGCGGGTCGTGCGACAATCGGCCGTCTCGCAAGATCTCGACAGAACGACATGCGAATGGAAGATTACGCAAGGACAGTGCGGTGCGCGGTGCTGGCATGCGCGCTCGCCGCGGGCCCGGCGGCATGGGCGCTGGAGGTTCGCGTCGCCTCCCAGGAAGTGCTGGAACCGAAGTGGCTGCGCGCGGGCGGCCGCGTCACCGGCATCTGTCCGGACATCATGACGGCCATCCAGAAGATCGAACCGCGCCTGCGCTTCACCGGCTACCAGCGCACCAGCCGTTCGCTGTCCGGCATCGAAACCGGACTGGAGACGGGCACGCTGGATGCCGCCTGCGGCCTCGTGTCGTCGGCACGCCGGCTCGGCATCGGGCAGCCGGTCGGCAAGCCGATCTACCAGGTCCGCCATTACCTCGTGGTACGCAGGAACGATCCGGTGACGATCGAATCGGAGGAAGACCTCGCGCGGCTGGGCGACCTCGTCACGACGCAGCGCGCCTCCGTGTTCACGGAACGCCTGGTCGCGGCCGGTGTGCGGATCGACGATGCGACCGACGACAACCGCGCGAACCTGCGCAAGATCCTGGCCGGCCACGGCCGCTTTGCGTACATCAACGACCTCACCCTGCACTACCTGATCCGCAAGGAAGGGCTGGAAAACCGCGTGCGCGTGCTGCCGGTCGTGCTGGCCGACGAGCCGACGTATTTCTGGGTCAGCCGCAGGGCCGCGCCCGCGCTCGCGCCTTTGCTGGGCGCCGCCCTCGACAAGCTGGAGGCCAGCGGCGAGCTGGGCCGCATCTACGCACGCTGGGCCGGCACGCCCTGATGTTGGCCCGGATGCCGGTCAGGCCGGCGTCAGCAATTTGAGGCCGACGATGCCGGCCGCGATGAGTCCGATCGACAGCAGCCGCAGCGCGCCGGCCGGCTCGCCCAGCAGCACCATCCCGGCCACCGCCGTGCCGATCGTGCCTATGCCCGTCCAGACCGCGTAGGCGGTACCGAGCGGCAGGGTCCGCAGCGCCAGCCCGAGCATGCCGACGCTGCCCGCCATCGTGGCGAGCGTAAACACGGATGGCCACAGGCGCGTGAAGCCCGCCGTGTATTTGAGTCCGACCGCCCACGCGACTTCCAGCAGGCCGGCCACGGCCAGGTAGATCCAGCTCATCGATTGCTCCTGCCCGACGAAAAACCGGCCAGTATAGCAGCGGTCCGGCGACGCCGCGCCGGCAGGGCGAAATCGAGCCGTCCTCTGCAGGATTTCCGACCCTGCTTTAAGATGCCCTCTTTCGCCGCACGAACGCGGCGGATCAACGAAACAGGAGTACCGATGACGACTTTGTTTGACCCGATCAAGGTCGGTAGCCTCGAGCTGCCGAACCGCATCATCATGGCGCCGCTGACCCGCTCGCGCGCCGTGGGCGCCGGCCGCGTGCCGAATGCCCTGATGGCCGAATACTACGTACAGCGTGCCTCGGCCGGTCTGATCCTGTCGGAAGCGACCTCGGTGACCCCGATGGGCGTGGGCTATGCCGACACCCCGGGCATCTGGTCCGACGAACAGGTCGAAGGCTGGAAGCAGGTCACCGCCGCCGTGCATGCCGCGGGCGGCCGCATCTTCCTGCAACTGTGGCACGTGGGCCGCATCTCCGACCCGCTGTTCCTGGACGGCGCGCTGCCGGTCGCGCCGTCGCCCATCCAGCCGAAGGGCACCGTCAGCCTCGTGCGCCCCGTGAAGCCCTACGTCACCCCGCGCGCGCTGACGCTCGAGGAAATCCCCGCCATCGTCGCCGCCTACCGCAAGGGCGCGGAGAACGCGAAGAAGGCCGGCTTCGACGGCGTCGAGATCCACGGCGCCAACGGCTATCTGCTCGACCAGTTCCTGCAAGACAGCACCAACCAGCGCACGGACGCGTACGGCGGATCGATCGAGAATCGTGCCCGCCTGATGCTGGAAGTGACGGACGCGTGCATCGAGGTATGGGGCGCCGACCGCGTCGGCATGCACCTCGCCCCGCGTCGCGATGCCCACGACATGGGCGACTCGGCGCCGCTGGACACGTTCGGCTACGTGGCACGCGAGCTCGGCAAGCGCGCCATCGCGTTCATCTGCGCCCGCGAAGCGATCGGCGCGGATCGCCTCGGCCCGCAGCTGAAAAAGATCTTCGGCGGCGTTTACATTGCCAACGAAAAGCTGACGAAGGAAAGTGCGGAGCAATTGCTGACGAGCGGAGACGCGGATGCGGTCGCCTTCGGTCAATGGTTCATCGCGAACCCGGACCTGCCGGAGCGCCTGAAGCGCAATGCGCCGCTGAACGCGCCGCGTCCGGACAAGTTCTATGCGCCGACCGCGGAAGGCTATACGGACTATCCGGTCCTGCAGGCCAACGGCTGACGCCGCTCCAATGCCCGGATGCGCACCCTGCCCGTCCGGGCATTTCTCTCCTTTCTCATGCATATATCGCGGTAAAAAAACCTTCATTCGCGGGCGTCACCGATACGATTACTATTGCTGACATGATATTCTTGTGAGATTCCTACTGGCCGTGGTCACAAGCCGCGGCCTTCGTTCAGCCTCGCAAGGAGTCCCGTGAAGACCTGCCACCCCCGCCTGTTGCCGCTCGCCGTCGCCACCGCGCTGGCGTTTGCCTCATCCCCTGCCGTCCACGCCACCACCCCGGCTCGTGCGGACAACGCCTACCTGTCGCAACTCGACGCGGCCGCCCGCTCGGCGCGCGTGTCCAACGTCGACTACCTGCTCGATTTCACGCTCACCGGCAAGGAGACGTTCAGCGGTACGACGACCCTGACGTTCGACCTGAAGGATGCGGACAGCCCGCTCACCGTCGACCTCGACAAGGCGACGATCAAGTCGCTGACCGTCAACGGCAAGACCGTCACGCCGCGCTACAACGGCTGGTTCATCACGCTGTCCGCCCAGGATCTGGTCAAGGGCCGCAACACCGTCGTCGTCGCCTACGAACGTCCGCACAGCACGAACGGCGAAGGCCTGCACCGCATGGTCGATCCCGTCGATGGCCGCGTCTACACGTATTCGCATTTCGAACCGGCCGCCGCGCACCAGATGTTCGCCGTGTTCGACCAGCCCGACCTGAAGGCCACGTACCAGGTGACCGTGAGCGTCCCGGCCGACTGGCAGGTGATCTCGACCACGCGCGAGACGAACGTCGCCCCGGCCGGCGACCTGCGCCGCTGGACGTTCGCGAAGACCAAGAAGCTGAGTCCGTACAATTTCTCGATGCACGCCGGTCCCTACAAGATGTGGGAAGACACGAGCGGCAAATACCCGATGCGCCTGTTCGCGCGCCAGTCGGTCGCCGCGCAGATCAAGCCGGCCGAATGGTTCAAGTACACGAAGGCCGGCCTCGCGTTCTTCGACGATTACTTCGGCATTCCCTACCAGTTCGAGAAATACGACCAGGTGCTCGTGCCGGACTTCCTGTACGGCGCGATGGAAAACGCCGCCGCGATCACGTTCGCCGAGCGCGGCTTCATGTACAAGGCCGACATGACGGCCGAACAGCGCGCGCGTCTCGCCTACGTCATCATGCACGAGATGGCGCACCAGTGGTTCGGCGACCTCGTCACGATGCAGTGGTGGAACGGCCTGTGGCTGAACGAAAGCTTCGCGTCGTTCATGGGCACGCTGGCGACGGCCGAGGCCACGGAATTCAAGGACGCATGGCGCGCCTTTTATTCGGACGGCAAGCAGCGCGCCTACGCGCAGGACCAGCGCACCACCACGCACCCGATCGAAGTCCCGGTGCCGTCGACCCGGAACGCGTTCGACAACATCGACAACATCACGTATTCCAAAGGCGCGTCGACCCTGATGCAGCTGCGCCACCTGCTGGGCGCCGACGTGTTCCGCAAGGGCGTGCACAACTACCTCGTCAAATACCAGTACCGCAACGCGAAGCTGGACGACTTCATCGGCAGCCTCGGCCAGGCCGCCGGCCGCGACTTGACGGGCTGGACGAAGGAATGGCTGTACCAGCCGGGCGTCAACACGATCGCCGCGAATTACACCTGCAAGGCCGGCAAGGTCACCGGCTTCACGCTCACCCAGACTGCGCAAAGCAAGGCCCTGCCGACCCTGCGCGAACAACGCGTGCAGGTCGCCGCGTTCCGCCTGGACGGCAAGGACTACAAGCTCGAACGCAACGTCGCCGTCACGTACATGGGCGCTAAAACGCCGGTCCCGGCCATGAACGGCGCGGCGTGCCCCGACCTCGTGTACCCGAACTACGATGACTGGGGCTTCGTGAAGGTCCAGCTCGATCCGCGCTCGTTCGACAGCGCACGCAGCCACCTGGCCTTTGTTGCCGACCCGCTGCTGCGCGCCATGCTGTGGCAAAGCCTGTGGGACGGCGTCCGCGACGGCAAGCTTGCGCTCAACGACTTCCTGTCCACGGCACTCAACAATGCGCCGCAGGAAAAAGACTACACACTGCTCGGCGACGTGCTCGGCAAGGTCCTTGGTGCGAAGCGCTATCTCGACCTGATGGATCCGCAGGCAGCATACGCCCAGGCGGTCACCCGCCAACTGGAAGACATGGCCTGGACGAGCACCCTCGCGAGCAAGGGCGACGACAACTTTCAGCGCCGCTGGTTCGGCACCTATGTCGACGTCGCCAGCTCGCCGGACGCGCTGCGCCGCCTCGCCGCCCTCCTCGACGGCAAGGAACAGGTAGACGGCCTCGCGATCAACCAGGACCTGCGCTGGGCGATCATCGGCCGCCTGAACCGCTACAACTACCCCGGCGCCGCGGCCCTCGTCGACGCCGAGCAGGCGCGCGACAAGTCCGACGCCGGCCAGGCCGCCGCCCTGACGGCCGTCGTCAGCCGCCCCGACCCGGCCGTCAAGACCGAGTGGCTGGACACCGTGCACGACCTGCAGACGAAGCTGCCGTTCTCGAAGGTGCGCACGGCGATGCAGCACCTGTACCCCGCCGAGCAGCACGGCCTGGACGAACAGACGGCCGGCGCGCGTCTTGCACGCCTGCCGCAGCTCGACAAGACGGCCGGTCCCGTCTTCATGCGCGCCTACGGTGCGGCACTGATCCCGGCCGGCTGCACGCCGGCCGCCGTCCAGCGCCTGCAAGCGGCGGCCGACGCCGGCAAGGACCTGTCCGCCGGCACCCGCCGCGCCCTCGTCGACGCAGTGGAGGACGCCCAGCGCTGCGTCACCATCAAGCAGGCGATGACCGCGCACTGAGCATGCGGCACGGCGCGCACACGCTGCCCAACGCCACGTTCGACGCGCGCCGGCGCGGCGTGCTGGCGGTCACGTGCGCTGTCCACCTGCTGGCGCTGTTCCTGTGGACGCAGGAACGGCGCGTCCTTCCCCTCCGCCCGCCCCGGGCCGTGACGATCCTCCTGCAAACCGAACGTGCTCAGCCAGCGCGGCCGCCGCTGGACGCCGACGTGCACCTGCTGCCCGAGCCGTCCCTGCCGGCCCCACCTTCCATAGCCGCGCCCGCGCTGCAGCCCGAACCCGTGCACCGTGCCGATGACGACGACATCCAGCATGCCACCCGGCGCGGCCCGCATGCCGACGTACCTGTCGACGTACCTGCCGACGCCGCGCCCGCCGCCGCACCATCGACGCCGGATGCGCTCGCGCCCAACCCCATCGACACGGCCCAGCCGGTCGCCCCAAACATGGACGCGCGCGCGGGCGCACGCCCCGCGCAAGGCGGCTTCGTGGCTGGTCTCGCGAAGCAGCAGGCCGGACGCATCGACCGCGAACTCCGCAAGGGCAAACCGGGCGTGCCGACCGAAGCGGATACCCCGGCGGCGCGCTTCCAGCGCGGCGTCGAGGCCGCCTACATCGACCGCACGCTGACCTGGCAGTCGGACACGTACACGTCGCCGGACGGCGTGGTCATCTACCGCTTCCGCCAGGGCAACCGCGTGCGCTGCCGCCGCGCCGGCGGCGTCGGCATGCCCCTTGCCGGGATGCCGGGCACCGGCTCGATCACTGCGGCAAGCGCGGGCGCCGCCGGCGCCACCGCCTGCCCCAAAGGTGTCGTGTGGAACCAGGACTGATGACCGGTGCCGCCCCGCGCTAGCGTCTTGCCGACCTGGCCGGCCTGTCGCCACTGCCCCCGCCGCCACCTCCTTCCTCGCCATTGCCCGGCTGTTCCGGCGCGCGGCACAGCTCGGCCATCCGTTCCCATGCTCCTTCGGCCTGGCAATGCAGGGGGGCATACGCCTGCAGCGCCTTGGACAGGTCGACCGGCTTCATCTCGTTGACCCGGACGTTGTTGTTCACCTTGATGCACATGACGTCCTGCCACGCCGCCGAGTAATTGCGGGGAATGGGCACCGGCCCACGCAACCTGCGTGCTGCCGTTTCGCACTCGCCCTGCTTCAGGTACTGCCCCCGCAGGTTGGCCTGGTCGAGCGTCACGTCCAGGCCCTGCTGCAGGTACAACAGAAGAATCATCGTGTACATCGTCACCTCTCCGTCATTTGCATAGACCGTACGCCGGTCCGGCGGTTCGCTGCGCACGCCTGAGCTGGATCAGTCCGCGGCATTGGTGCCGCGCTAGCCTGACGATCTCGAAAGGACGGCCATGCTCACACTGCTCACCTGGAACATACAATGCGCCCGTACGCCGGACGACGGCGCCGACCTCGACCGCGTCGCCGACCGCGTGCTGGCGTTCGGTGCCCGTTTCGACATCCTGCTGCTGCAGGAAGTCGGTTGCGGCCTGCCCGCGCGCGACGGCCGGCCGGTCGGCAACCAGTTCGCGGGACTCGCCCGGCGCCTCGACCACCTGCACGCCGCGTCCGCCTTCGCCCTCGACACGCGCAACCCGGACGGATCCCCGCGCCGCCTGGGCTGCATGACGTTCGCGCGCGGCCACATCGTCCACGTGCGCCGCCACGCCCTGCCCTGGCCGCCCGATCCCGGGGTGCCTGCGATGCCCCGTGCCGCCCTCGAGACCGTCATCGCGACGGCGGATGGCATGTTGCGCGTGCTGAACATCCACCTCGAGTATTTTTCGGCGCGCCAGCGCATGGCCCAGGTCGAGCATCTGCGCGCACTCCAGGCGGAAGCGCACGCGCACGCGGGCGTCTCCGGCGCGCCGGCGGCGGCGCCCGACGGTCCGGGCGGCGTCCCGTTCGCGCCGCTGCCGCATCCCGCCGCCGCCGTGCTCGCCGGCGACTTCAACATGGCGCCCGGCTCGGATGGCCACGCACGCCTGCTGGCGCCAGGGCCGGACGGCGGCCCCCTGTGGCGCGACGCCTGGGAACTGGCGCATCCCGGCGAACCGCATGCGCCGACCGTGGGGCTGCACGACACCTCGGCCGAACTGCCCTGCACATTCGACTACGCCTGCGTCAGCCCCGCGCTGGCGCCACGGGTGCACAGGCTCCGCGTGGATACGGCCGCGGCCGGATCCGATCACCAGCCGCTGCTGCTGGAGCTGGCATGAGCAGCGCGGCCGTAAAGACCATCCTGTGCGCGCGCCGACGTAGAATAGACGGCACCGCAGCAACTGGAAGGACTTTTCTTGGATTGGGATTACCCGCACCCGTTCACCCTGCCCCGCGTGCCCGAAGCGGCCGACATCGACGGGCTGAACCACACCAACAACGCCGTCTACGTCCGCTGGTGCGAACAGGCCGGGTGGGCCCACTCGGAAGCACTGGGCCTGTCGCTGGACGATTACCGGCGCCTCGACCGCGCCATGGCGATCCGGCGCGGCGAATACGATTACCTGCTGCCGACCTTTGCGGACGAAGCGCTCGTGCTCGGCACATGGCTCGTCGCGGGCGACGGCAAGCTGGCGATGAGGCGCCGCTTCCAGCTCGTGCGCGAACGCGACGGCGCGACGGTGCTGCGCGGCCGCTGGGATCTCGTGTGCATCGAACTGTCGAGCGGCCGCCCGCGTCGCATGCCGCAGGAATTCCTGGACGCGTACATGACGGTGGTGGTGGACGCGCAGGCCGCGTCCTGACGCGGCACGGAGCAGCGTTCGCGCGCGTCAGCCGCAATTCCCCTGCTGTGCCCGCACGAGCCAGCGCAACGCACCCACAGCAGCAGGATGGCGATCACCGACGACGCCCCCAGCACCAGCAGCGTGAGGTTGTACAGGGCGTTGCCGAAGATCCAGGCGCCGCCCGACACGACCGTGAAGATGTTCGCGAACACGAAGAATTTCGCGGCCGTCAGCAGGCAATGCCGTGCCGCCCGGTCGCGGACGGCCGGGTCGGCGGACTCGAGGTCCCGTTCCAGCGCCTGCGACGCGGTACTGGCGCTTTCCAGATACCGGTAGATATAGCTCGCGACCATGCTGCGCGCCACGCCCACGAGGACGAGGACGACGTCCTTGGCTTCGATCTGGATGTTCATGGTCTCGGATCTGTTGGTCCACCGTCCGGCCGGCTGCCGTCGATGTTGGAGTGAAACAAGGCCGCAAGATTCCGTGCGCGCAGCCGCCAGGCCGATGCGCTCAAGCACCGCCGGCGCGCGCTGGCGTCACTCCGCGTCGATGATCCAGTCCGCCGGCTTGCCGCTGGCCTGGCGCGGCAGGCGCGGGCCGAACGTCCACGCGGCGGGCCGCTCGGGCGCCGTCAGCCGTTCCGCGATCCACGCGGGCAGATCGGCGCGCAGCGCGTCGGCGTCGGCACCGGGTTGCGGCACGACGAAGGCTTTCAGGCGCCGGCCTTCGTCGGGCCGCATCAGCCGCACCGCCGTTTCCCGTACCTGCGGATGCCGGGCCAGCACGTCCGCCACATAGGCCGGGAACACGTTCATGCCGCCGACCTGAACCGCGTCGTCGATGCGTCCCGCGGGCAGGAAATGCGTGCCGTCGGACCAGTCCAGGCGATCCTGCAGCGGATAACGCCGTGGCATACCGTCCGGCAGCGTGCGCACCAGCGTGGCCGGATCGTCCGTGCGGGACCAGTACGGCAGCAAGGTGAACGGTTCGTCTGCCCGGTCGCGCCAGCCGACGCCGGCCGTTTCCGAGCTGCCGTAGACCTGCAGCAGGCGCAGGCCGGCGGCGGCGGCCAGCGCAGCGGCGAGCGCATCCGGACATGGCGCGGTCGACGTCACGCCGACGATATCCGCGCCGAATGCCGTCGTGACCCGTGCGGCCGCTTCCCACCACCCCGGGTGCGCGACGACGAGGTCGCCGGGCCGCACCAGGCTGGCCAGTGCGGCCGGACCGGCCCGGCGCACGTCGATCACCTCGATAGGCTCGGCCGCGCCCGCGAGCCATCGCGGCATCAGCACCGTGAACAGGAAGCCGTAGATGTGGTGGCTGGGCACGGCACTCAGCACACGGCGCCGGCCCGGCACGAGCGACGCCAGCACGGCCACCTCCTGCTCCAGCATGGCGAGCGCATGCGTACAACGCTTCGGGCTGCCGCTGCTGCCCGACGTGCGGAACGTCAGGGCAGCCTCGTCAGTGCCCACGCCGGCTGCCGCGCACGCGTCCAGTCCCGCCCGCGCACTCGCGATCCAGTCGCCGCTGCATGGCCGGGAGAGCAATTGCTCGTCGATGCCGCCGTGCTGCAGGTGCAAAGTCTCGACGAGCGCCGTGCCCAGGCCCATCAGCTCCAGTGAATCGACGCCCAGGTCGCGCACGAACTGGGTCTCGGGCAACCACAGCGCGGTCGACGCCGGCCGGCCGGGCCGCATCTGCGCCAGCTCGGCGGCGAGCAGGTCCGTGACGACGCGGCGCAGCGCATCGCCGCGCGTCCACCACGCGTCCGGGCAGGCGCCGCGCCCGGTGGCACTTGAGGCAGAATGTGATCGTCCCGGCATGATGTTCCGTCGTCGATGAGCGCGCAGACTATGACGGGCCGGCACGCCGCTGTCAAATGCGTACGGACGCGCCAATGTGACATGCGCGCACGATTGGTTTGACAGAGACATGGCGTCATGTCACTATGCCTTTCTTCCCTGCAACACCATTCCGCTGGAGCTTCCCATGACCGCCAACCTGTCCTTCGCCACTCCGGACCTGCACGCGCGCCTCGCGCAACTGGCAGGGGACGATCTCGACCGCCTCGATTTCGGCGTGATCGGCTTCGACGGCGACACCACCGTGTGCCAGTACAACCGTACGGAATCGGAAGCGGCCGGGCTCACGCCGCCGCGCGTGCTGGGCCAGCCGCTGTTCACGAACGTGGCCCCCTGCCTGAACAATTTCATGGTGGCGCAGCGCTTCGAGGATGCCCAGGACGACGGCACGACGCTCGACGACACCATCGACTACGTGCTGACCCTGCGCATGCGCCCGGTAAAAGTCGCCCTGCGCCTGCTGGCCGCGCCCCATACGCCCGTGCGCTACGTGCTCGTGCAGCGCAAAGCATGACGGCGGGCATCGACATGCGTGTAGGCGACGTGCGCGCAGGCGACGCCTACGACCGCCTCGCCGCCGAGCACGAGGCGCTGATGCAGTTCCTGTACCTGGCCCCCGTCGGCCTCGTGCAGACGGCGGCCGACGGCGAGATCCTCATGATCAACCCGGTCTCGGCCCAGCTGCTGATGCCGCTGCAGCAGGACGGCAACCTGGTCAACCTGTTCGACGCGCTTGCGGGCGTCGCGCCCGAACTGCGCCACCTGTGCGCGGCGTTCGCGCGGCCCCGCGGCATGGTGTGCGACGGCCTGCACATCCACGTCGATGGCCGCACGCCGCAGGTGCTGTCGCTGACCCTGCTGAAGCTGGACGGAACGCGCCTGATGGCCGTGCTGGCCGACGTCACGCAACAGGTGCGGCGCGACCGCCAGCTGCGCCAGAACGAGGCGTGGCTGGGCGCCCTCCTTACGAGCATCACCGATTACGCCCTCGTCGGCCTGGACGGCGCCGGCCGCGTCAGCGCGTGGAACGAGACGATCGCGCGCGTCACCGGGCATGGCGAAGACGTCGTCGGCCAGCCGTATTCCGTGTTCTATCCGCAGGGCGCGACGACGTCCGACCACACCCATGACCGCCTGCGCGAGGCCGACCAGAACGGCTGGAGCCTCGACGAAGGCCCGCGCGTACGCGCCGACGGCAGCGAGTTCTGGGCCAGCGCGATGATTTCGCCGCTGCCCGACCGCGACGCGGACGTGGCCGAGCCGGGCGAAGCCGCGTACTGCCTCGTGCTGCGCGACGTCAGCGACAAGCGCGAAGCACTCGATGCGCGCCGCAAATCGCTGTTCTGCGACCACCTGACCGGCGTCGCCAACCGCCGCGCGTTCTTCGAAGCGGCGGAACTGGAACTGGACCGCAACCGCCGCGCGCCGCGGCCGACGGCCCTCGTCCTGCTCGACGCCGATCACTTCAAGCGCATCAACGACCGCCATGGCCACGCCGGCGGCGACGCCGTGCTGCGCCACCTGGGGCAGCTGCTGGCCGCCACGTTCCGCCAGGTCGACGTCGTCGCGCGCGTGGGGGGCGAGGAATTCGCCGTGCTGCTGCCGTCGACCGGCCTCGATGCCGCCGTCGCCGTGGCCGAACGGCTGCGCGGGCTCGTCGCCGGCCGCCCCGTCGCGTACGACGGCGCGCACATCGCGTGCACTGTCAGCGCCGGCGTCGCCGTGTGCGACGGCGAGGCGCCCGGCCTGGACGGCCTGATGAAACGCGCCGACCAGGCCCTGTACGCCGCGAAGGCGGCAGGCCGCGACCGCGTCGAGCGCTGGCATCCGGCCCTGGCCAGCGAGGCGCGCCGATGATCGACACGAACAAGGTCGACGCCTACGAGGCACTGGTCCAGTTTCTCTACCGCGCGCCCATCGGCCTCGTGCAGGCGGGCCTGGACGGCACGGTCGACATGCTGAACCCGATGTCGTCCAGCCTCCTGATGCCGCTCGCGCGCGACGGCAGCCTCGATAACCTGTTCACGGTGCTGCAGGACGTGGCGCCGCAGCTGCGCGCCATGACGGCGGACTTCGCGGCGCCGTCCGGCGTCGTGTGCGAAGGCCTGCGCGTGCAGCTGGGCGATGCGGCCGCGCCGGGCGGACCGCAGGTGCTGTCGCTGAGCGTCCTGAAACTGGACGGGGCGCGGCTGATGGCCACCGTGACCGACGCCACCGCGGAAGTGCAGCGCGAGCAGGAGCGCCTCGCGCGCCGCCTGCGCAGCCAGGCGCGCACGGACGCGCTCACGCGCATGCCCAACCGCGAAGCCGTGCTGGAACAGCTGCAGCAGATGCTGGGCCGGGCCCCGCTTGCCGACGGCAGCGGCTTCGCACTCATGTTCATGAATTGCGACCGCTTCCGCCAGGTCAACGACGCGCTGGGCCAGGCCGCCGGCGACCGCCTGCTCGTGCAGATCGGCGACCGCATCCGCGCCACGCTGCGCCCGCCGAGCGACCGCATCGACCCGCACGCGGGCGCGGGCCAGATGGCGGCCCGCGTCGGCGCCGACGAATTCGCCGTCGTGCTGGACGGCCTGCGCAGCCGCGGCGACGCCGAGCGCGTGGCCGCGCGCCTGCTCGACGCGCTGGCGCGGCCGCATGCGCTGCACGGCCAGGATATCGTCATCCGCCTGAGCATGGGCCTCGTGTGGAGCGCCGACGCGGGCGCGTCTGCCGGCGAGATGCTGCGCGACGCCAGCATCGCGATGGTCGAGGCCAAGCGCGCGGGCGGCGCCCGCTGCATCGCGTTCGAGACCGCGATGCGCGAACGGGCCGCGCGCCGCGCCGACATCGAATCCGACCTGCGCCAGGCCCTCGTCGAGGACCAGCTGTTCGTCGTCTACCAGCCCGTCGTCGGACTGCGCCCGGACGGCGCCACCGACCATGCCGCCGGCGTCGAAGCGCTCGTGCGCTGGCGCCATCCCGTGCGCGGCGTCGTGCCGCCCGTCGAATTCATCCAGGTGGCGGAGGAATCGGGCCTCATCGGCGCGCTGGGCGACTTCGTGCTGCGCAGTGCATGCCGCGACTTCGCCGCGTGGCAGCGCGACCTGGGCGAACGCGCGCCGCGTTTGCTGGCCGTGAACCTGTCGCGCGCGCAGCTGGCGGAACCGGGCTGGCCCGCCGTCGTGCGCGACGTGCTGGCGCAGAACGGCATGCGTCCGGACCAGCTGCAGCTGGAAGTGACGGAAAGCCTGGCGGCGCAGGACCAGCAGGTGCAGCAGCGCCTGCACGAACTGAAGGCCATCGGCGTCACGCTGGCGCTGGACGATTTCGGCACCGGCTATTCATCGCTCTCCAGCCTGCACCAGCTGCCGGTGGACACGGTCAAGATCGACCGCTCGTTCGTGTGCCAGGCCGACACCAGCCACCACCACCGCGTGCTGATCGAGGCGACGGTGAAGGTGGCGCAGAGCCTCGGCATGAGCACGGTGGCCGAAGGCATCGAGACGGAGGCGCAGGCCGCCGCCGTGCGTGCCCAGTCCTGCGCCAAGGGCCAGGGCTATCTGTTCAGCCGTCCGCTCGCCTCGCCCGACCTGCTCGACTGGCTGACGACTCGCTGAACCGCGTTCAGCGCATCGCCAGCGGCCGGCGCCGGCCAGGTGGCGGAAAGCCCGCGTCCAGCAGCGCCAGGTCGTCGGCCGTGAGTTGCGGCGCGAGGTCGAGCGCGGCGCGGTTGGCACGCACGTGGGCCGGCTGCACGGCCTTCGGAATCGCGACGACGCCGTCCTGGCGCAGCAGCCACGCGAGCGCCACCTGGGCCGGCGTGACGCCGTGGCGGCGCGCCACCTCGCCCAGTTGCGGACGGGTCAACAGCGGCATTTGCTCGGCCGGCGTCGATTCCAGCGGCGAGTACGCCATCACGGGGATGCCGCGCTCGCGGCACCACGGCAGCAGGTCCCATTCGATGCCGCGCTGGACCAGGTTGTACAACACCTGGTTCGCCGCGATGCCCGATCCGCCGGGCAGCGCGGCCGCTTCCAGCATGTCGTCCGTGTCGAAATTCGAGACGCCGTAGGCGCGGATCTTTCCCTCGTCGCGCAGGCGCTCGAACGCCTCCAGCGTCTCCGCCAGCGGCACGCCGCCGCGCCAGTGCAGCAGGTAGAGGTCGAGATGGTCGGTGCGCAGGCGCCGCAGGCTGCGCTCGCACGCGGCACGCACGCCCGCGCGCGACGCATTGTGCGGGTAGACCTTGCTGACGAGGTAGACATCGTCGCGGCGGCCGGCGATAGCTTCGCCAACCACTTCCTCGGCACCGCCCTCGCCATACATCTCGGCCGTGTCGACCAGGGTCATGCCGAGATCGAGGCCGAGCCGCAGCGCGGCCACTTCGGCCGCGCGGGCGGACGGGTCTTCGCCCATGTTCCAGGTGCCCTGGCCGAGGATGGGGAGTGGGTTCATGGCGGTCTCCGGATTCGAAAACACGAAGATACAGCAAAATCAAACACCGTCGTTCCCGCGGAAGCGGGAACCCATACTGCGCTAGCGATGCTGCGCAAGTCGCGTAACCGCAACGTCAGCATGGGTCCCCGCCTCCGCGGGGACGACGTTATTTCGCCGCCCTGGCCGTCGCAATCTGGTCGAGGATATGCTTCGGCACCGCAGCGTAATGCTTGAACTCCATCGTGTACGTGGCCCGCCCCTGCGTCAGCGAACGCAACGTCGTCGAGTAGCCGAACATCTCCGCCAGCGGCACGACCGCGTTGATCAGCTTCCCGCCGCCGCCCGGGATCTCGTCCATGCCCTGCACGACGCCGCGCCGCGTGGACAAATCGCCCATCACGTTGCCCGTGAACTCCTCGGGCGTCTCGACCTCGACCTGCATCATCGGCTCGAGCAGTTCCGGCGACGCCTTGCGCATGGCGTCCTTGAACGCCATCGACGCCGCCACGCGGAACGCGTTCTCGTTCGAGTCCACGTCGTGGTAGGAACCGAAGGTCAGGGTCGCACGCACGTCCACGACCGGATAGCCGGCCAGCACGCCGTTCGGCAGCGTTTCCTGGATGCCCTTGTCGACCGCGGGGATGAATTCGCGCGGCACGACGCCGCCCTTGATGGCGTCGACGAACTCGTAGCCCTTGCCCGGTTCCAGCGGTTCCAGCTTCAGCACGACGTGGCCGTACTGGCCCTTGCCGCCCGACTGCTTGACGAACTTGCCCTCGACGTTCTCGACGGCCTTCTGGATCGTCTCGCGGTACGCCACCTGCGGCTTGCCGACCGTCGCCTCGACGCCGAACTCGCGCTTCATGCGGTCGACGAGGATTTCCAGGTGCAGCTCGCCCATGCCCGACATGATCGTCTGGCCCGATTCCTCGTCCGTGCGCACGCGGAACGACGGGTCTTCCTGCGCGAGACGCGACAGCGCGATGCCCATCTTTTCCTGGTCGGCCTTCGTCTTCGGTTCTACCGCCTGCGAGATCACGGGTTCCGGGAACGTCATCTTTTCCAGCACGATGACCTTGTCCGGGTCGGACAGCGTGTCGCCCGTCGTGACACCCTTCAGGCCGACGGCCGCCGCGATGTCGCCCGCGAAGACCTCCTTGATCTCCTTGCGCTCGTTGGCGTGCATCTGCAGGATGCGGCCCAGGCGTTCCTTCTGGCCCTTGGTCGGGTTGTACACGGTGTCGCCCGAATTCACGACGCCCGAGTACACGCGGAAGAACGTCAGCTGGCCCACGAACGGGTCGGTCATGATCTTGAAGGCGAGCGCCGAGAACGGCTCGTCATCGGACGGATGACGTTCCAAAGGCTTGTCGTCCTCGTCGTGGCCGGCGATCGCGGGCACGTCCACCGGCGACGGCAGGTATTCGATGACGGCGTCCAGCATCGCCTGCACGCCCTTGTTCTTGAAGGCGGAGCCGGCCAGCATCGGCACGATCTCGCCCGCGATCGTGCGCGCGCGCAGCGCGGCCTTGATCTCGTCTTCCGTCAGCGCCTCGCCGTTCAGGTATTTCTCCGTCAGCTCGGGCGTCGCCTCGGCGGCCGCTTCGATCATCGTCTCGCGCCATTTTTCCGCGACGGGCACGAGGTCGGCCGGGATGTCTTCATACGCGAAGCGCACGCCCTGGCTCGCGTCGTCCCAGCGGATGGCCTGCATCTTGACGAGGTCGATCACGCCCTCGAAATGCTCTTCGGCGCCGAGCGGGATCTGGATCGGCACGGCGTTGCCCTTCAGGCGGTCCCGGATCTGCTGCTGGACGCGGAAGAAGTCAGCGCCCACGCGGTCCATCTTGTTGACGAACGCGATGCGCGGCACCTTGTACTTGTTGGCCTGGCGCCAGACGGTCTCGGACTGCGGCTGCACGCCGCCGACGGAATCGTAGACCATGACGGCGCCGTCGAGCACGCGCATCGAGCGCTCGACCTCGATCGTGAAGTCGACGTGGCCCGGCGTGTCGATGATGTTGATGCGGTGCTCGGCGAAGTTGCCGCCCATGCCCTTCCAGAAGGCCGTCGTCGCGGCCGAGGTGATCGTGATGCCGCGTTCCTGTTCCTGTTCCATCCAGTCCATCGTCGCCGCGCCGTTGTGCACCTCGCCGATCTTGTGATTCACGCCGGTGTAGAACAGGATGCGCTCCGTGGTGGTGGTCTTGCCGGCATCGATATGGGCGCTGATGCCGATGTTGCGGTAACGCTCGATGGGGGTCTTACGGCTCATCACAATCTCCTGTGGATACGGAACGCCAATGTAAGTGCATATACCCCCACTTTCAAGGCCGGGCTGCGTGAACCGGTCTTAAGACAGAGGGTATAGCTGCACAATGTAACTGAAGTGCGGCGTTCGTGCAGGAGATGCAGCCTGAACGTCGCCCCCGCGGAGGCGGGATAGCGCCACAGGCGCCATCCCCCCAATTTGCATGCGCAGCGGGTACGCCGAACTTGGGTTCCCGCCTTCGCGGGAACGACGCTGTTCGATATTCAACCGACGATGGTCTGCAGCGCCCGCGCCGGAATCTCGACCGCCACCTCCTGCCGGTCGACGAACAGCCGGTACCGCTGCGGCTGGTCGCTGCGGTTCATGACGACGACGGCCAGGCGCCCGTCCGCGTTGCGGAACGCCGTCGCATCGAGCGTGCTGCGGCTCGTCGTGGCGCCCACGCGGCGAGCCTTCGGACGGATGTAGCGGCTGAAGTGCCCGATGGCCGTGTAGATCGGGGTGAACACGAGCTGGCCGTCGGCGCTCGCGTGCAGCGGCGCGAAGCAGAAGTTGTTCTTGTGGTTCGGGCCGCCGCGACTGTCGAGCAGCATGTTCCAGTCGACCCAGCCGCTGGAACCCGCGTTCAGGTCCGCGATCATCTCGCGGCCGTAGCGTTCGCCGTTGGCCCAGTCCTGCAGGCGCGCGGGATCGAATTTCTCGATGCAGCCTTCCGTCATCAGGAGGTTCACGTCCGGCCAGGCCGCGTGCACGGCGGCGACGTTGCGGTGCATCGGCTCCCCGCCGGCCCACGTCTCGTACCAGTGGTAGCCGACGCCCCAGATGTACGGCCGCGCCTTCGCATCCGCCAGGATCGTCGCGGCGCGCTGCGGCAGCAGGTCGCGGTTGTGGTCCCACACGATGACCTTCTTGCGGCCCAGTCCCGCCGCCGTCAAGGCGGGGCCCAGGTGGTCGCCGAGGAAGCGGGTTTCCTCGGCGGCGCTGAAGATCATCGACTCCCACTTCTGCTTCGCCATCGGTTCGTTCTGCACCGACAGGCCCCACAGCGGGATGCCGGCCTGCTCGTACGCCTGGACGAATTTCACGACGTAGCGCGCCCACGTGTCGCGGTACTCGGGCAGCAGGCTGCCGCCGGCGAGCATGCTCTGGTTCGACTTCATCCATGCCGGCGCGCTCCACGGGCTGGCGAACACGCGCATGTCCGTGCCGTGGGCGCGCGCAGCCGCCAGCGCGGCGCGCAGCAGCGGCACGCGCAGCTTCAGGTCCGGCGCGATGCTGAACGATGCGAGCGACCGGTCGCCGTCGCGCACGTACGTGTAGCTGCCGCTGCCGAAGTCGGAACTGTGGATCGTCGTGCGCAGGATGTTGTAGCCCAGGCCCGCGCGCGGGTCGAAGTACGCCGCCAGGAACGCCTGCTGCTGCGCCGGCGTCAGGGTCGCGTGGACCTCGGCGACGGCGTCCGTGACGGCGCCGCCGAAGCCGAACACTTCCTGGTAGCGCTTCGACGTGTCGACGAAGACGGCGATGTCCGTCTCCGGCGGCTGGCCTGCCGGCTGGAAGGCGCCGAGCGGACGGGCGGCGAAGCGGTCAGCGCCGGGTGCGGACGTCACGACCTGCCAGCCGGTGGCGCCGGCCGCCGGGGCGGTTGCGGGCGCTGCCGCGGTGCGGCCGGCCACGGCCACCTGGCCGCCCATCAGTGTCGCGGCGCCCAGCAGCCGCATTGCATCTCGTCTCGTCGTCATCGTGTCTCCTGTCGTGTGTTGGCGGCTGCGCGATTGGAAACGTTACCAATCGAAGTCGGACGACTATACCACTCGTCGTTTCACGATGTCAAAAGACTGTTTTACAGAATCTCTTGCACCAGCTCGGACGGCCGGCACAGCCGCACACCCTTGGTCGTGACGACGAACGGACGATTGATGAGGATCGGATGCGCGACCATCGCGTCGAGCAGCGCGTCGTCGGTCGTGGCCGGATCGTCCAGGCCGAGTTCCTTGAACAGCGCTTCCTTGCTGCGCACGGCGTCGCGCACTTGCAAACCCGCCCGGGCGATCAGGTCCTTCAGCTCGTCCCGCGTCGGCGGTTGCGCCAGATAATCGACGACGCGCGGCTCGACGCCGGTCGCCCGAATCGCCTCGAGGGTCGTGCGCGACGTGCCGCAGCGGGTATTGTGAAAAATCGTGATGTCCATCTTGAAAATCCTTGATTGAGAGGCAAGGATGATACCGACGCGGCCGCAACGCTTCCAGTTTTTTTGCTTGTCCGCCTTCTGGCAGCGCTATAAAATGCCCGGTTTGCTTGCCGAGGCGCAATCACCATTGCTTGCAGACGGCCCGCCGTACGGAGAGAACATGGACGACTACCTGGTGCGCCCCGAGGGGCTGCCGACCTTGCGCCAGCGCGCCGCGCTGCGCCTGCTGAACGCGTTCGGCTGGCGCTTCAATTTCAAACCCCTGCCGGGTCCGCACGGCATCGTCGTCGTGTATCCGCACACGTCGAACTGGGATTTCCCCATCGGCCTGCTGGCCAAGTGGGCCGTCGGCATCCAGTTCCGCTGGCTCGCCAAGGATTCGCTGTTCCGCGGCCCGATGGGCGCCCTGATGCGCTACTGGGGCGGCGTGGCGATCGACCGCAGCTCGCCGCAGGGCGCGATCCGGCGCCTCGCGCAGACGATGCACGCGGCCGACTGGTTCTGGCTCGCCATCACGCCGGAAGGCACGCGCAGCTACCGGCCGCACTGGAAGAGCGGCTTCTATCGCATCGCGCTGGCCGCCGACGTGCCGGTGCTGCTCGTCTCGCTCGACTACGGCAAGAAGGTCATCGACGTCACGCGCACGCTGACGATGACGGGCGATGAAACGGTCGACATGGCCGCCATCGCGCAGGCGTACGACGGCGTGCGCGCGCTGTATCCGGAGAAGGCGGCGCCGATCCGCCTGGCCGAACCAGGGCCGCGTTCAGACGACGCCCGCAAGCAGGTATAAGCCTGCCGCGCCGATCGCGGCGCCGGCCATGCGGTGCACGCGTTCCCCCGGCAGCGCGCCGGCCAGCATCACCAGGGCGCTCGCGACGAGGAAGCCGGCGCCGCTCGCCATCCCCGCCAGTTCCCGCCCATGCGCCAGCCCGTGCAGGAAGGCGCACCCACCCACCACGACGACCGCCACCTGCGGCGGCAGGCGCCGCTGCAGGCCGGGCGCGCACGCGACCAGCATTCCCAGCACCAGCACGGTCGCGGCGATCGACGCCTCCAGCGCGGGCAGCACGAGGCCCGCGTCGGCACAGGCCGCGCCGAGCGCCATCATCACGAGGAACGCGGGCGGCAGCACGGCCCCATGGCGCTGCTGCCGGCTCCACAGGCCGACAGCCAGCAGCGCGAACAGGTGATCCAGCCCCGTCAGCGGATGCAGCAGGCCGGCCGCGAAGCCGCCGTCGGGATGCCCCGGATGCGCGGCCGCGGGCAGCGCCACGGCGAGGGTGGCGAGCGCGGCGACCGCACCGCCCAGGCGCGTGCGCGGACGCGGGGACGGGCCTTCATGACGCACGCGGGACTTCGGGTTGTCGTTCCATTTCATGGCTTTCCCTTTCACTGGTCAAGTAATCCCTGCTCGCGGATGAAGCAAACGACGGTGTCCACGCCCTCGCCCGTGCGCAGATTCGTGAACACGAACGGCCGCGCGCCCCGCTGGCGCTGCGCGTCGCGCGCCATCACGTCCAGGTCGGCGCCCACGTGCGGCGCGAGGTCCGTCTTGTTGATGATGAGAAGATCGGAGCGCGTGATGCCGGGTCCGCCCTTGCGCGGAATCTTTTCGCCGCCCGCCACGTCGATGACGTACAGGGTGAGGTCCGACAGCTCGGGGCTGAACGTGGCCGCGAGGTTGTCGCCGCCGGATTCCACCAGCACGAGTTCCAGTGCCGGAAAGTCCGCCTGCAGCCGCGCGATGGCCTCCAGGTTGATCGACGCATCCTCGCGGATCGCCGTGTGCGGACACCCGCCGGTCTCAACGCCCATCAGCCGCTCGGGCGGCAGCGCGTTCGCGCGCAGCAGGATTTCCATGTCTTCGCGCGTGTAGATGTCGTTGGTGATCACGGCCATGTCGTAGCGGTCGCGCATGCGCCGGCACAGCATCTCGCACAGCGCCGTCTTGCCGGAACCGACGGGGCCGCCGATGCCCACCCGCAGGGGATTCGATGTCATGGTTTTACCTCTTTCAGGAACGGTACAACCGTCCATGCTGCACCTCGTGCCGCATCGACAGCATGGACAGGCCGGGCGACCAGTTCGACAGGTCCGCATCGGGCAGCGTGCAGGCCGTGACGGCCGTGCGTTCGAGATCGGGCCGCAGCGACAGCAGCAGCCGCTGCCCCGCCACCTGCCCCAGCGGCACCGACTTCACGCACACGAGCACCTGGTTCTCGGTCCACGCGAACAGCATCGCCAACACTGCCTCTTCATGCGGGATGTCGAGGGCGTCGACGGTGCACGCGTAGGCGGCCGGCAGCGTCACCTCGCCGCCGAGCAGGCCGACGTCGGCCACGCCCAGCTCCGCGATCAGCCGCGTGAGCGAATAGCCCATCTGGACGGTCTCCGCGCGCGACTCGGCCGTGTCGCGCGACGCGAGGAAGCAGGCGCTCCACTCTGCAATGGCCGCGGTATCGCGCGCGGCGAACGCGCTCAACAAACGCCACAGCAGCGGCGCGTCCCAGCGCGCCAGCACCTCGTCGAGATAGCGCACGAGCCACGCGTGCGCGCTCGCCGCATCGTGCACGCGGCCTGCCTCGATGGCCGTCTCCAGGCCCTGCGAATAGCTGTAGCCGCCGATCGGCAGCGCCGGGCTCGCGAACTGCAGCAGGTGCAGCAGGCTCGCGGCGTTCATGCGTCCGCCGGCCGGTGGATCTTCTGGCGCAGCGGCACGGGCGCCAGCAGGCCGCGGTGATCGTGATGGCCGTGGCCGCCCGCATACGCGCCCGCTTCCGGTTCGAACTTCGCCTGCTCTTCCTCGACGTGCGCGCCCAGGCCGAGCACCATGTCCTTCAGCACCGGATCGACGCGGATCCGCAGCCAGCCCGCGCCGACCTGCGTCTGCGTGTGGCGGTTCCCGAGGTGGAAGGCGCAGCGCGCGAGCAGCGTCGGGTTCGCGCAGCGCACGAGATACGTCGGCTCGGGTGCGGCGACGACCCGCACGACGCGTCCGTCTTCGCCCGTCAGCAGGTCGCCGTCGCGCAGCACGGCGCCGCGTACGAGGAACAGGGCGACTTCCTCGCCGGATGCGAGCCGCGCGCGCTGGCGGCACCTTTCGCGCTGGTCGTACGGCAGCTCGAGCAGGTCGTGGACGGTGTCCGCGTGGGCGATCTTCGTATGCAGTGACATCATGATGGCTCCCGATGATCAGAACAGGAAATACCGCTGCGCGAGGGGCAGCACCCTGGCCGGCTCGCACACGAGCAGGCGCCCGTCGGCGCGCACCTCGTAGGTTTCCGGATCGACTTCCATGTGCGGCGTGGCCCCGTTGTGGACCATGTCGCGCTTGCGCAGTCCCCGCGTGCCGCGCACCGGGATCACGGTCTTCGCCAGCCCGAGCTCGCGCGCGATACCAAGGTCGAACGCGGCCTGCGACACGAACGTGAACGATTTGCGGAGCCCACCGCCGAACGCACCGAACATCGGGCGATAGTGCACCGGCTGCGGCGTCGGGATCGATGCGTTCGGGTCGCCCATCAGGCTCGCCGCGATCATCCCGCCTTTCAGGATCATCGACGGCTTCACGCCGAAGAACGCGGGCCGCCACAGCACGATGTCGGCGATCTTGCCCGGCTCCAGCGAACCCACCGCGTGCGAGATCCCGTGCGCGATGGCCGGGTTGATCGTGTACTTGGCCACGTAGCGTTTTACGCGCGCATTGTCGCTGCGGGACGTATCGCCTTCCAGCGGGCCGCGCTGCACCTTCATCTTGTGCGCCGTCTGCCACGTGCGCGTGATGGTCTCGCCCACGCGGCCCATCGCCTGCGAGTCGGACGACATCATCGAGATGGCGCCCAGGTCGTGCAGGATGTCTTCGGCGGCGATGGTCTCGCGGCGGATCCGCGATTCCGCGAACGCCACGTCTTCCGCGATGGCGGGGTCGAGGTGGTGGCAGACCATCAGCATGTCGAGGTGCTCGTCCAGCGTGTTCACCGTGTACGGGCGCGTGGGGTTCGTCGACGACGGCAGCACGTTGTCCTGGCCGACGGCCGCGATGATGTCCGGCGCGTGCCCGCCGCCCGCGCCTTCCGTGTGGAACGTGTGGATCGTGCGGCCCTTGAACGCTGCCAGCGTGGACTCCAGGAAGCCGGCCTCGTTCAGCGTGTCGGAATGCAGCGCGACCTGGATGTCCATGCGCTCGGCGACCGAAAGACAATTGTCGATCGCGGCCGGCGTGCTGCCCCAGTCCTCGTGCAGCTTCAGGCCGACGGCACCGGCCTCGATCTGCTCTTCGAGTGGCCGCGGCTGGCTCACGTTGCCCTTGCCGAAGAAGCCGAGGTTCATCGGGAACGCGTCGGCCGCCATCAGCATCGAGTGGATGTGCCACGCGCCCGGCGTGCACGTCGTCGCCGCGGTGCCGACGGCGGGACCGGTACCGCCGCCGAGCATCGTCGTGATGCCGGACATCAGCGCCTCGTCGATCTGCTGCGGACAGATGAAATGGATGTGCGTGTCGATGCCGCCCGGCGTCACGATCATGCCTTCGCCCGCGATGATCTCCGTCGCGCCGCCGATGGCCAGCGTCACGCCCGGCTGGATGTCCGGGTTGCCGGCCTTGCCGATGGCGGCGATCAGGCCGTCCTTGATGCCGATGTCGGCCTTGACGATGCCCCAGTGGTCGACGATGACGGCGTTCGTGATCACCGTGTCCATTACGTCCGCGCGCACACGCTGCGACTGGCCCATGCCGTCGCGGATCACCTTGCCGCCGCCGAATTTCACTTCCTCGCCGTAGATCGCGTAGTCCTTTTCGATCTCGATGACGAGCGCCGTGTCGGCGAGGCGGATACGGTCGCCCGTCGTCGGTCCGTACATATCGGCATACGCCTGGCGGGAGAGCGCGGCCATCAGACGCCTCCATCGAGCGGGCCGCCCGTCAGGCCCTGGAAGCCATGCACGATGCGCGCGCCGCTCAACGCCACCAGTTCGACGGTGCGCCGCTGCCCCGGCTCGAAGCGCACCGCGGTGCCGGCCGCGATGTTCAGGCGCATGCCGCGCGCCTGCTCGCGTTCGAACTGCAACGCATCGTTCGCTTCGAAAAAATGGTAATGAGAGCCGACCTGCACGGGACGGTCGCCCGCGTTCGCGACGACGAGCGTCACCGTGGGGCGGCCCGCGTTGATGACGATGTCGCCATTCTCGAGGAAGTATTCGCCGGGGATCATGGGGCGCTCACGGGATCGGGTTGTGGACGGTGACGAGCTTGCTGCCGTCCGGGAACGTGGCTTCGACCTGGATGTCCGGAATCATCTCCGGCACGCCGTCCATCACGTCCGCGCGCGTCAGGATCAGGGTGCCCTCGCTCATCAGCTCGGGCACGCTGCGGCCGTCGCGGGCGCCTTCCATGATCGCGGCCGTGATCAGCGCGACGGCTTCCGGGTAGTTCAGCTTCAGGCCGCGCGCGCGGCGGCGTTCGGCCAGCAGCGCCGCCGTGAAGATCAGCAGCTTGTCTTTTTCGCGTGGGGTCAGGTCCATGGCGATCCTTTACGTATTCCAGATGCGCGGCGGCGTGGCCGGCCGGTCCAGCAGGTACGGCCGCAGCACCGTCCAGGCCCCCGTCAGCGCGGCACGGGCCCGTTCGCCGTCGTCGCCGAGGAAGCGCGCCACGAACACCTGCTTCACCTGGCTGACGGCGAGACCTGGATCGACGGCGCGCACCGCGTCCTGCAGGGCCGCGGGCACGGGCTTGCCGACGGCGACGAGCGTCGCGCACACGCTGTGTCCATCCATGCCCAGCGGACTCGCGAGCAGCGCGGGCGTGGCGCCGCCCTGCTCCCACCACACGGGCCGCCCGCCGACGCGGATGCGCGTGCGCTGCCCCACGCGGCCGCGCGTAAAACGTTCGCCGGACGCGCGCCGGCCGAAGCACAGCACCTCGCTGCCGATGTAGACGGCGCCCGGGGCCAGGTCGACGTCGTGCGCGAGCATCACGTCGGCGTGGTCGTACACGATGGTTTCCTGCGGCAGCCATTCGATCGCGGCGCCGGGACCGGCGGCCAGGTGCACGTCCTGGCGCGATGTGCGGCCGTTGGCGCGATACCACTTCGCGGCGCCGGGCGACGTGGCCAGCACGTGGCAGCCCGCCGGCACGTCGAGCGCGATGTCGAGCCGGTCGCCGCCGACGATGCCGCCGGGCGGATGCACGACGATCACGTGGCAGGCGCCAGGGCCTTCCGGGTATAGCGCCTTTTGCACGCGCAGCGGCCCGCGGTGCTCGCGCCGGACGAGCCGCGTGCAGCCGCCGTCACGGGCGAAGCCGAGGCGCAGGGATGCGTGCCAGGTGGTGCAAGTTGGGTCGTCAAAGGGCATACGCGATGAGTTAGCACGATGCGTGCCACTCGCGGGACAGGGACACCGGTGGACGCGGCGCACCAGCACGGCACCGGCGGCACCGGAACGGTGCAGGCGCACGCCCAGATCAGGTGATCAATATGATTTCGGCAATATCAAAGGTGAAGCCGGCAGACGGCCGCGCGTGGCGACCAGGGAGGGGGAAACAGAGGGTGTCCGCAGGCCCGACCGGCGAAGAATGCCGGTCAAGCAGGCGAACCGGGGCTGGAAACGATCAGCGGCGGCGGCGCAGCGGGCGGGCGATACGGACCGGACGCAGGGCGCGTTCGCGGTCGGCGGCGCGCTTGTAGGCGGCCAGTTCGAACGTCAGCGCCAGGGCGATGCCGGCCGGGACAGCGGCGGCGAAGCCAAGGGCGAGCAAGGCGACGGTTGACAACAGAATAACGATAGTACTTGGGCGCGGCATGATATCCACCTTTTCTCTAAAACCGTGGTTCCATCCTGCCACAGCTGGGATTTGCTTGCAATCACGTGTCGTGCCGTGCGAGGGCATTCCAGGCATTTGCTGTACTTAAAAAGAGACGTCCGCTGAGCTCACTCAACAAAGTCGACGCGCGCAGGCGGTCCAGCACCGGCCCCTTGACCTCGGCCAGGTGCAGCCGGACGTCGCGCCGGGCCAGGGCGCGATTCAATTCGAGCAACCCGAACAGCGCCGAACTGTCGATGGCGTTCACGGCCGACAGCACGAGCACGAGATGGCGCGCCGCGCGGTGTGCGGCCAGTTCTTCCTCGATGCGCTCGCTGACCGCTTCGATATTCCCGAAGAACAGCCCCGCGTCCACGCGCAGCAGCAGCACGTTCGGGTCCGTCTCGGCCGCGTACCGGTCGATGTTGCGGAAGTGTTCAGTGTGCGGAATCCGGCCCAGCACCGCGATGTGAGGCCGGCTCTCGCGCCAGATCATCGTCCCTAGCGACAGCAGCAGCCCCAGCACGACGCCCGCCTCCACCCCGAGCAGCAGGACGCCGCCGCTGGTGGCCAGCAGCGCGAGCGCGTCGGCGCGGTCGTAGTGCCATGCGGTGCGCAGGGTCGACCAGTCCAGCAGGCCGAGCACGGCGACGATGATCGTCGCGGCCAGCACGGGCAGCGGCAGCAGCGCGAGCCAGCCGGTGGGCAGCACGAGCGCGCCCGCGAGCAGCGCCGCGGTGATCACACCCGCCAGCTGGGTGCGCGCGCCGGCCGCGAAGTTCACGGCCGAGCGCGACAGGCTGCCGGTCACGGGAAAGCCGCCGGACAGCGCGCTGCCGACGTTGGCCAGGCCCAGCCCCACGAGTTCGCGGTTCGTGTGCAGCTTTTCCGCGCGTTTCAGGGCCAGCGTCTGCGCACCCGACATCGCGATCAGGAAGCTCATGAAGCCGATCAGGAGGGATGGTTTCAGCAGTTCCTGCCAATGCGCAGCGGACGTCGCCAGGCGCAAGCCCGGCAGCCCGGACGGCACGGCGCCGATCACCTGCACCCCCATGCGGTCGAGGCGCAACGAGGCCACGAGCGCGATGCCGCCCAGGACGAGCACCATCGGCGCCAACCGCGCGGCGACGTCGGCCGCCCCGCACGGCATGCCGAGCCGGCGCAGCAGCGGCGCCAGCCAGCGCCGCGCGAACAGCAGCAGCGCGATACTCCCGACGCCCAGCGCGGCGCTGGGACTGTGCACGTGTGGCAGCGCGCCGCCCACCAAGGTGCGCACCTGCCCCAGCGAGATGACGACGGCGGAGCCCAGCGTGAAGCCGCTCATCACGGGACGCGAGAAGAAGTTGGCGAGGTAGCCCACGCGCAGCAGGCCGCACGCGAGCAGCACGGCCCCGGACACCAGCGCCAGCTGCGCCGCCAGCATGCCGTACAGCGCGCTGCCGGGCGATGCGAGGGGCGCCAGCGCCGACGCCGTCATCAGCGAGATGATCGCCATCGGCCCGACGGATTGCGAGGAACTGGTGCCGAACAGCGCGTACAGCAGCGGCGGCACGATGCTGGCATACAGGCCCGCGACGGGCGGCAGGCCGGCGACGAGCGCGTAGGCCATGCCCTGCGGGATCATCATCATGGCCACGACGATGCCGGCGCCCACGTCGCCCGCGAGATCGTCGCGGCGGTACGCCCGCAGCCAGCCGAGCAGCCGCGGATTCATCGACACCATGCTGCTCACTGCATCGCCAGTTCGACGCAGTTGCGGCCCGCCCGCTTGGCGCGCGCGAGGGCGGCGTCGGTGCGCTGCGTCAGCGAATCGCCGCTCTCCTGCTCGCCCAGCTGGGCCACGCCGAGGCTCACCGTCACGTGGTCGCAGCCGGGAATCTCCGCCTGCTCGATCGCCACGCGCACCTTTTCCGCCATTTTCAAACCGTCGATGGCGCTCGTGTGCGGCGCGATGATGTGGAATTCCTCGCCGCCCGAGCGCACGAGGATGTCGCTGGCGCGCAGGACGGCGCGCGTCGTGTCGGCCACGGTGCGCAGCGCCATGTCGCCGACGGGATAGCCGTAGGTGTCGTTGACCGCCTTGAAACGGTCGATGTCGAACGACAGCAGCGCGAGCGGCACGCGGTAGCGGCGGGCGCGCTTGATCTCTTTTTCCAGCAATTCCTCGCCGTGGCGGCGGTTCGCGACGCCGGTCAGCGCATCCGTCGTCGAGATGTACGTGAGGCGCGCCGTCAGGTGTTCGTTTTCCTGGCCGATGGCGACGAGGCGCAGGCCGAAGGCGGCCAGGCGCGTCACGTCCTGCAAGGTCGCCCACTCGTCCGGCGTGAGTGCACGTGCGGCGCCGAACAGCAGCGACAGCGCGCCGCGCGGCGTGCCGGGTCCGTCGGCGGGAATGGGCAGGCCCAGCGCCATCGCGACGCCGTGCGCGCGCAGGCCTTCCGCCAATGCCGGCTCGCCCGATTGTTCCGGGACCTCGATCAACGCAGCCGTGCCGCCCGCCGCGGCCAGCAGGCCGGGGAACGCGTGGCGCAGCGGCGCCTGCAGCAGGCGGTCCGTGCGCTGCAGCAGCGCGCCGAGCAGTAATCCTTCCAGTCCCTGCTGGGCTTCCAGTTGCAAATCGTTGCCGTCCTTGAGCAGGAAGACGCCCGCATGCAGCACGCCCGGCCACGCGCACAGCGCGGCGCACAAGGCTTCGGACAAAGTATGTGCATCTTCCGCCCCGTCCAGCGCGGCCTGCACGCGGGCGCGCAGGTCCAGCAGCGTACGCAGGCCGGCGGCGTCGCTCGCCGGCACTTCCGGCTGCGCGCGGCGCGTGCCCACCGCGGCGCGCAGCGCGGCCGCGTCGAGCGGCGTGACGGCATAGTGCACGGGGCCGTGTGCCATCAGCGCGGGCAGCCAGGCGGCGCCGGCGAACGGACACAGCAACAGCACGGGCGCGCCGGCGCGGCGGGCGACGAGGTCGCCGAGGGCGTCCGCGTCGATGCTGGGCTCGAATCGGTCGAGGTCGATCACGAGCAGGTCCGGCTGCTCCCGCGCCATCAGGCTCGCGGCGACGTCGGCGCTGTCGGCCAGGTGCAGGCGTGCGAACAGGGAGGCGCAGGCGTCCCCGAATTCGGCGCGCCGTTGCGCCATCGGACTCAGGTATATCGCGGTCTGCTCTAGCATGAATCACCTCTGGAATACTTTGTTACGCTAACAAGTTTGCCACAAAGCACCTGTAACAGCCAGCAAATGCGCGCAATGTGTGGAAGCGCACCGTCAGCGCGTCCTCGGGGCGGGAATACTGGCGGAATCATGCACAAGGAGAGCACCATGGCAACACAGGACGACGCAGCGAACAAGCAGAAAGCCATCCAGAACCGCCAGGACCAGCACGACGCCAGCATGCAGAAGGGTGACCCGGGCTCGGGTGGCGCGGCCCAGACGGGGATCCAGCAGCCCAGCGGCGACTTCCCCGCCCAGCACCTTGCCAAGCCGGGCATCGAAGCCCAGATGGAACTGAAGCCGAAGTTCATGGCCGAGCACTACAAGGGCAGCGGCAAGCTGGCCGGCCAGGTCGCCATCGTGACCGGCGGCGATTCCGGCATCGGCCGCGCCGTCGCGATCCTGTTCGCGCGCGAAGGCGCCGACGTCGCCATTCTGTACCTGAACGAACACGAAGACGCGGCCGAGACGCAGCGCCTGATCGAGGCCGAGGGCACGAAATGCGTGACGGTCGCCGGGGACGTGAAAGACATGGAATTCTGCCAGCAGGCCGTCGACCAGATCGTCGCCAGGTGGGGCCGCCTCGACGTCCTCGTCAACAACGCCGCGTTCCAGGAACACGCCGAGTCGCTGCTCGACCTGACGGAAGACCGCTTCGACGAGACGATGCGCACGAATATCTACGGCTACTTCCACATGGCGAAGGCCTGCCTGCCCTACATGAAGCGCGGTGCCGCGATCATCAACACGGGCTCCGTGACTGGCCTGAAGGGGTCGAAGAAGCTGCTCGACTATTCGACGACCAAGGGCGCCATCCACGCCTTCACGATGTCCCTCGCCGCCAACCTGCTGGACCAGGGCATCCGCGTGAACGCCGTCGCGCCCGGCCCCGTGTGGACGCCGCTGAACCCGGCCGACCAGTCGCCGGAAGACATCACCAAGTTCGGCCAGAGCACGACGTTCGGCCGCCCCGCGCAGCCGGAAGAGCTGTCGCCGGCGTACGTCTACCTGGCGTCCAACGTCTGCTCGGGCTATGTGACGGGCGTCGTGCTGCCGATCACGGGGTCGGTGGGCGAATAATTCTCATCCAGGGAGCTCAAAATGGCACGCAGCATGTGGAAGGGTGCGATCAGCTTCGGGCTGGTGCACATCCCGGTCGAGATGTATCCGGCGGCGAGCGACCAGGGGCTCGACCTGTCGATGCTGGACCGGCGCGACTTCGCGCCGATCGGCTTCAAGCGCTACAACAAGGCCACCGGCAAGGAAGTCTCGTGGGACGACATCGTCAAGGGCTACGAGTACAGTGACGGCGAATACGTCGTGCTGTCCGACGAGGACCTGCGCCGCGCCAACCCGGAAGCGACGCAGACGATCGACATCATCGCGTTCGTGAACGCCGAGCAGGTCCCGCTGATCTACTACGAACAGCCCTACTACCTCGCGCCCGGCAAGGGCGGCGACAAGGTCTATGCGCTGCTGCGCGAGACCTTGCGCGACGTCGGCAAGATCGGCATCGCCAACGTCGTCATCCGCGTCAAGCAGCATCTGGCCGCCCTCGTCTGCGTGGGCGACACCATCGTGCTGAACACCTTGCGCTACCCGGACGAGATCCGTCCCACCGACGAGCTGAAAATCCCGGCGGCGGACGCGAAGGCGGCGCAGGTCACGGAGAAGGAATTGCAGATGGCCAAGGCGCTTGTCGAAGGCATGAGCGAGAAATGGAAGCCGCAGCAGTATCACGACACGTACCGCGAGGACGTGATGGCGCTGATCAAGAAGAAGATCGCCGCCAACCAGACCAAGACGCTCACCGAACCGGAGCCGGAAGAAGAGAAACCCGCCAAGTCGAACGTCATCGACCTCGTCTCGCTGCTGCAGGCCAGCCTGGGCAAGAAGCCGGCCAAGGCCGCTGCGGCGGACGATGACGACGACGACGAGCCGCCGCCGCGCAAGTCGAGGAAACCGTCGAAGGACGACGGGGATACCGACAAGGACACGGGCAATCGGCCGCCGCCACGCGCGCGCAAGGCGCCTTCGCATGCGGCCACGCACGCGAGCGCAAAACGTACGACAGCGGCCAAGTCGGCCGCGACGAAAACGGCGACGAAGACGGCGGCAAAGAAAACCGCCGCCAGGGCCGCGGCGAAACCTGCAGCCAAAGCGGCGCCCGTGCGGCGCAGGAAGGCCGCCTGAGTGGATGTCGATACGCTGTTGGACCTGCTGCAATGGCCCGCGATGGCGGTCACGCTGGTGGCCGCCTTTCTCGTCGGCGCCCGTCACGCCAGGAAGCGCGTGATCGGGTTCTGGACCTTCATTCTCAGTAACGTGCTGTGGATCGTGTGGGGCGTGCACGACGAGGCGTGGGCGCTGATCGCGCTGCAGGCCGGCCTCGCCGCGATGAACGTACGCGCGATCTTCCGCAACGAGCAGGGGGATCCGGTGGACGATACCCCGACACGTCGTTCCCGCGAAAGCGGGAACCCATACTGAGCCACTTATGTAGACTCAGCATGGATCCCCGCCTGCGCGGGGACGACGGCGTCTCCCTACTCTTTCTTTTCCGCCTTGAACCCCAGCGCCTTCATGGCCTTGGTGAGCGTGACCGCGCTCTTGTCGTAGTCCGCCCACGGCGCATTGCCCTCGTCCAGCCGGGTATGCACGTTCTTGACGGTCCAGTGGCTGCCCGACTTCAGCTTCGGCAGTTCTTCCCAGCGCACCGGCACGGAGATGCCCAGGCCGGGCCGCGCGCGCGCCGACCACGCGGCCACCGTCGTCGCCCCGCGGCCGTTGCGCAGGTAGTCGATGAAGATGCGGCCGACGCGATTCTTCGCACCGCTCTTGGCGGAGAAGCGGTCCGGGATCGTCTTCGCAAGGTGGGTCACGATCGCGCGCGAGAAATCCTTCACCGTGTCCCAGTCCAGCCTGGGCTTCAGCGGCACGACCACGTGCAAGCCCTTGCCGCCGCTCGTCTTGAGGAACGGGTTCAGGCCCAGCTCCTGCAGGAAGGCGCGCATCAGCTGGGCCGCTTCCCGCACCTTGGAAAAGTCGACGCCCTCGCCCGGGTCGAGGTCGAACACCATGCGGTCCGGCGTGTCGTAGTGTTTCGCCGTCGCGTTCTGGCTGTGGATCTCGACGACATTCCACTGCGCGCTGGACAGCAGGCCTTCGATCGTCGCGATCTCCGTCATGCGCGGGTGGTCCGGGTCCAGCGCCTGGTCCATCTGCGCGACGCCGGGCATCTTCGCGGTGTCGACGACGTGCTTCTGGAAGAACAGCTCCTTGCCCACGCCATCGGGCGCGCGCACCAGCGAGACGGGGCGGCCCTTCAGGTGTTCCATCATCAGCTCGCCGACGAGCGCGTAATAGCGCACCATCTCGACCTTCGTGACGCCGCTCTCCGCATCCATCACGCGGTCGCCGTGCGTCACCTTGAACGTGGCGGGAAGATTGCCCGGCAGGCCGCTCTCCGGCTCGGCCTTCTTCGTCGTCCGCTTGTTCGTCGCCTGTTTAAGGGCGGGTTTCGCATTTTCCACGGGGACCTCCTGCATGTGCTTGGGCAGTTCGCGCACGACGCTCTTCGCCGGCTTGTCCTTGCGCAGGCCCTGGAATACGGGGTGGCGGATGGAGTCGGTGGCCGTCCACTCAGAGAAGCTGACTTCCGCGACCAGCTCCGGCTTCACCCAGTGGTTCGTCCGTCCCGGCACGGCGCGCGGCGGGAATGGATTCTCGTCCGTCTCGATCGCTTCCAGCACCTCGCGCATGTGGCGCAGCGAGGCGCCGTTGAACCCGCTGCCGCAGTTGCCCGCGTAACGCAGCACGCCATCCTTGTCGTAGTAACCGAGCAGCAGCGAGCCGATGCCCGTGCGGGCGCCATGCGGATCGGTGTAGCCGCCGATGACGAATTCCTGGCGCTGGCCGCATTTCAGCTTGATCCACTCGGGCGAGCGGCGCGTGACGTAGCGCGAGTCCTTGCGCTTGCCGATCACACCCTCCAGCCCGATCTGGCACGCGGCCACGACGAGCTGCGCGGGGTCCGTGCCGAATTCTGCGGAGAAGCGCACCGTGTCCGACGGCCGCGCCGCCAGCGCCTCCTGCAGCAACGGACGGCGCTCGTCGAGCCGCACATCGCGCAGGTCGTAGCCCTTGAAGTAGGGGGCGTCGAATAGGAAGTAGACGATCTGCGCGCTGTTGGAGCCGTCGAACGCCAGCTGCAGCAGGTTGAAATTCGGTTTGCCGTTCTCGTCGTGGACGACGATCTCGCCGTCGTACCAGCCGTCCGGCAGTTTCATCCGGCGGATCTCCTGCTGCAGCGGTTTCAGCTTGTCGGTCCAGTCGTTGCCGTTGCGGGTGACGAGGCGGACGTCCTTGCCCTGCACGCGCGTGACCATGCGGTAGCCGTCGAACTTGATCTCGTAGATGTAGTTCTCCGGATCGGCGGGCGGGCCGTCGACGAGGGTCGCCAGTTCGGGCGTCAGCGTCTCGGGCAGGTCGGCCTTGACGGCGCCGGCGGGCATCGCGCCGCGCTTTGCCTGCGCCGCCTTTTTCGGCGCCGGCTTGTCTGCCTTCAGTTCCTCCACCTTCACCTCGGCGCCATGCTCCGGCATCGGCAGGTCCTTCACGCTGTCGGGGAACTCGTCGACGACGGAAAATTCGGTGGCCGGTTTCGCGTACTCGTCGTTTTCCTTGATGAGCAGCCACGGTTCCTGCTTGTCGTCCTCGTGGCCGCGCAGGCGCACGAGGACCCAGCGGCCGTGCATCTTGTGGCCGTGCATCTCGAACTTGATCTCGCCCTTTTCATAACCCTGGCGCGGGTCGCCGACGGGTTCCCACGTCCCTTTATCCCAGATGATGACCTTGCCCGCGCCGTACTGGTGCGGCGGGATCGTGCCTTCGAAATCGGAATACGAGATGGGGTGGTCTTCCACGTGCACGGCCATGCGGCGGTCGTGGGTGTCGTAGCTGGGGCCTTTCGGTACGGCCCAGCTCTTCATGACGCCGTCCAGTTCCAGACGGAAATCGTAATGCAGGCGCGAAGCCCAGTGCTTCTGGATCACGAAGGTGAGAAGACCTTTGCTGGCCTCCCCACCCTCTGCGGGCTCGGCAGTGATCTTGAAATCGCGCTTGGCCTTGTACAGCTTTAACGGGTCGGGCATGGCATCACCTCTACAGTGTGTGCCTTAGTGTAGGCAGTAGCTGCAGACGCGACTGTTCGCCAGCTAACTCACGTTATTTGCGCTCCGATGCGCTCGCGTCGCGCGCCGCGCGGAACTCGGAGTCCTTCGACCAGTTCGGCCAGGCGCCCGAATCGGCCAGGTCGCGGCCCACCGAGTACAGCACGCCGAGGTCGCGCGCCATGCCGGTGAACGGCCACGAGGCGCTCCATTCGTCGGCCGGCTGGTGGTACGCGACGGACACGTATTTGTCCTCGGCGGCCTTGCCCGCTGCGACGCCGCCCTGCTCCCAGTCCTCGCCCGAACCGAACGAGATCGCCGGGACGCCGTGCTTGGCGAACGGGAAGTGGTCGGAACGGAAGAAGTGGCCCGCTTCCGGTTTCGGATCGGCCGAGTAGCGGATGCCGTTCTGCCTGGCCTTCGCGACCAGCCGGTCGAGCAGGTCGAGCTTGGCGCTGCCGGAGATCGTGAAGTCGCGCGACGGGCCGTACGGGCTCAGCGCGTCCATATTGATCACGCCGACCGTCTTGCCCAGCGGGTAGACCGGGTTGTTCGCGTAGTATTCCGAGCCCAGCAGGCCCTTCTCTTCCGCCGTCACGGCGAGGAAGACGACGCTGCGTTTCGGTGCCGGGGCCTTGGCATAGGCGCGGCCCAGTTCCAGCAGCGCGGCGATGCCGGTGGCGTTGTCGACGGCGCCGTTGTAGATCTTGTCGCCCTTCGCGTCCGGCAGGCCCACGCCCAGGTGGTCCCAGTGGCCGCTATAGATCACGACCTGGTCCGGGTGCTCGCTGCCCGGACGCACGGCCAGCACGTTCTTCGACGTGATGACCTTGGCGTCGACCGCGTAGTGCGCGGACATCGTCACGCCCTTCAGCTCGACCGGCTTGAACGTGCGGGCCTGCGCCTGCTTCTTGAGCTTGTCGAAGTCCAGGCCGGCGCGCTTGAACAGGTCGACGGCGACGTCGCGCTGGATCCACGCTTCCACCGGCGCGTGCGCTTCCAACGGGTTCTTGCGCACGATGTCGTACTGGACGTTCGTGTTCGAATTCTTCACCGTGGCCCAGCCGTACGATGCCGGCGCGGTCTCGTGCACGATCAGCGTGCCGAGCGCGCCGCGGCGGGCCAGTTCCTCGAATTTATAGGTCCAGCGGCCGTAGTAGGTCATGGCCTTGCCGCCGAAGTCGCCCTTGCCCGTCTCGAAGTCCGGATCGTTGATCAGCACGACGGCCAGCTTGCCCTTCAGGTCCTGGCCCTTGAAGTCGTCCCACTTGCGTTCCGGTGCCGTCACGCCATAGCCGACGAACACGAGCGGCGCATTCTTGAAGTCGACGCTCTTCGCGCCCGTCATCGCGGCGCGCACGGCGACTTCGTTACCCTGCGTGAAGGTCTTCGTGGTGCCGCCGGCCGTCACGGACACGTCGACCGGGCCGCTGATCTCGAAGCGGCCCAGCGGGACGTCCTGCGTCCAGCCGCGCTTGCCGTCGACGAGGTCGCCGCCCGGCTGCAGGCCGGCCTGCTTGAACTGGTCGATGATGTAGTTGACGGTCTTCGTCTCGCCGGCCGTGTTCGGGCCGCGGCCTTCGAACTCGTCGGACGACAGGACTTTCACGTCCTGCGACAGGATTTTCGGATCGATGTGGACGGCGTCTGCGGCGTGGGCCGCCAGCGCCGCGGTGGCGAGCGCGATGGCGGTCAGGGTGGTACGGAGGGAAGTTTGTGGTCTCACGAGCGGTCTCTTGGGCGTCGAATTATTGGATGGGCACGGATAGTGCCGCCAAAGTATCGTTCGAATGATTTCCACTGTCAAACATCGTTCCGACAAAAGGATTTCCGTACGTACACTTGTAACGGGATGTAAAGCATCGTCAACCACCCGCTGCACGGCCGCGTTTCTGGCCCAGTAGCACCCCTTAACGACACCTGAAGGAAACACCGCCATGAACAAAATCGTCGCCACCCTGATCGCAGGCCTGTTCGCCACCTCGGTGTACGCCCAGACGACCGCCACCCCGGCCACGACCCATGCAGAAATGAAGGCCGACAAGAAGGCCGCGAAGGCGGAAGCCAAGGAAGAAAAGGCCGACGTGAAAGCGGACGCGAAGCTGGAGAAGAAAGCCGCGGAAGCCAATGCGGACGTCGCCGTCGCCAAGGCAGACGCCGCGAAGACGAAAGCCAAAGCACACAAGAAAGCCGCCAAAGCCAAGGCGGAAGCCGCAGCCGACAAGGCCGAGGCACACGCAGACCAGAAAGCCGCCGCTGCCAAGTAAGCCCCTCCGGCAGCGCATAACCGGCTCAAGCCCCTCCATCCTCCGAAGACAGGGTTCGCCCTGTCTTTTTTTCGTCCGCGATCTACAATGGCAGTCCGTTATCAGCCGGGACTACCATGCACGACATCGTCTTCCTCGATCGCGACAGCCTGATCGCGAACATCCGCAAACCCTCCTTCGAGCACCGCTGGCGCGACTACCCCGCCACGAACGCGAACGAGGTCGTCGAACGCCTGCGCGGCGCCACCATCGCCATCACGAACAAGGTGCCGCTGCGCGCGGACGCGATCGCGCAACTGCCGGACCTGAAGATGATCGCCGTGGCCGCGACGGGCACGGACAACGTGGACCTCGCCGCCTGCCGCGAACGGGGCATCGTCGTCGCGAACATCCGCAACTACTCGCTGGTCTCGGTGCCCGAACACTGCTTCGCGCTGATCCTCGCCGTGCGCCGCAACCTGCGCGCCTACGTGGCCGACGTCGAGGACGGGCGTTGGGAGGCGTCGACGCGTTTCTGCCTGCTCGACCACCCGATCGGCGACCTGGCCGGCAGCCGCCTCGGCATCGTCGGCTATGGCGCGCTGGGGCGCCGCGTCGCCCAGATCGCGCGCGCGTTCGGCATGGACGTCGCCGTCACGTCGCGTTCGCCCGTGGCGGACACGGACGTCGTGCAGCTGCCGCTGGACGAGCTGCTGGCCACGTCGGACGTCGTCAGCCTGCACCTGCCGCTCACGGACCAGACCCGCCACATGATCGGACCACGCGAGCTCGCGGCCATGAAGAAGAGCGCCATCCTGGTCAACACGGCGCGCGGCGGCCTCGTCGACGAAGCGGCGCTGGCGCGGGCGCTCACGGAAGGCACGATCGCCGGCGCCGGGTTCGACGTCCTGAGCAAGGAGCCGCCCGTGCCCGACAATCCGCTCTTGCGGCTGCGTCTGCCGAACTTCGTGCTGACGCCGCACGTGGCGTGGGCCAGCGGCGGCGCGATGCAGACGCTGGCCGACATGCTGGTCGATAATCTCGAGGCGTGGGTGGCCGGGAAGCCGACCAACGTGGTCTAACCGTCCGCCCGCAGCGGCAGCTCGATGATGAACACCGTGCCGTGGCCGGGCCGGCTCTCGACCCGGATCGTCCCCTGCAGCAGCGTGGTCACGAGGTTGTAGGCGATGTTGAGGCCGAGGCCCGTGCCGCCCTGTCCCATGCGCGTCGTGAAGAATGGATCGAAGATGCGCGACAAGTGCTCCGGCGCGATGCCGCGGCCGTCGTCGGCGAATTCGATGCGCACGCGGTCGCCGTCCAGCGGCCGGGCATCGATGCGCATGTGGCCGCCTGGCGCGTCGAACGCGTGCAGCAGCGCGTTGTTGATGAAGTTGATGACGACCTGGCCGAACGGGCCGGGATAGCTGTCCATCGCAATGCCGGCCGGGACCTGCAGGTCGAGCGTGTGACCGGCCCGGCGCACCTGGTTCATCATCGTCGCCGCGATCTCGTGGCAGGCCTGGTCCAGGTCGAAGCGGCGCCGCTGCGTGCTGGCCTGGTCCACCGAAACCTGCTTGAAGCTGTTCACGAGGTCGGCCGCGCCGTGCAGGCTGCGCACGATGAGGCCCGCCGCTTCGCGCGCCGCCGCGATCCACGTCTCCAGGTCCGATTTCTTCAGCGCGTTGTGCGCGAAGCGGTCGGCCAGCGCGTTCGTCTTTTCTTCCAGGGTGCTGGCCATCAGCAGGCTGTTGCCGATCGGGGTGTTCAATTCGTGCGCGACGCCCGCGACGAGGGAGCCGAGCGACGCGAGTTTTTCGCGCGCGGCCAGCTGGGCCTGGGTTTCCTTCAGCTGGCGGTAGGCGTCCGCATTGTCCAGCGCGACGCCGACATAGGACGCCAGGGTGCTCAGCATGTCGAGCTGCACGTTCTGGTACGCGCCCGGCCGGCCGCTCTGCACCGTGATCACGCCCAGCACGCGCTGGCCCACGAGGATCGGCACGAACATCAGCGAGCGCGGCGCCGGCGGCGTGTCGGCGTCCGTGCTGGCCGGATCCGCACCCAGCACGTCGCGCACGAGTCCCGCGAACCGGGCGTAGTCGCGCGCCAGGTCGCCGATCAGGATCTCCTCGCCCGTCGCGAGGCAGTATTCGCCCAGGCCGCGCACGCGCGCGGGCAAGCGTCCCTGTTCGGGCACGCGGCGGCCGTCGGCGACGACGTACGGGTAGTCGATCGGCCCGTCCACGCGCGCCACGCCGATCGCGAACAGCGGCGCGTCCATCAACTGGCGCACCTGGCCGTACACGTTGGCCATGATCGCCTCGCCGTCGAGGTTCGCCGTCAGTTCGCGCCCGATGTCGGACAGCAGCGCGATGTTGCGGCGCGCCTGCTCCACCGCTTCCTGTTGCGCCTCGGCCTCCTGCTTGCGCTTTTCCGCCTGCTCCTTCTGCAACACCAGTTCCGCCGTGCGCGCGCCGACCTGGCGTTCCAGGCGCGCCTTCTGCTGCACCAGCGCGCGCACGCGCAAGCGGTACAGCGCGACGGCGATGGTCGCCAGCACGGTCGCCACGAGCAGGCGGAACCACCACGTCATCCAGAACGGGGGCGGGATCGAGATGTTCAGGGTAGCCGGACGTTCGCTCCACACGCCGTCCTTGTTGGCGGCCTTCACCTCGAACACGTACTCGCCCGGATCGAGGTTCGTGTAGGTGGCGAAGCGCTTGCGGGCGTCCGTCTCGGTCCAGTCCTGGTCGAAGCCGAGCAGCCGGTAGGCATAGCGGTTCGCCTGCGGATCGGCGTAGTGCAACGCGGCGAATTCCAGGGTGAACACGGAATCGCGGTGGCTCAGGCGGATGGCGCGCAGGCGGTCGACGGCGACGGGCAGCGCGCGCGGCCGGTTGAACACGAGGAAGTCGGTGATGACGACTGCGGGCGGGAACGGGTTGTCGTGGATGTCTTCCGGCTGGAACGACGTCATGCCGTTGATGCCGCCGAAATGCAGCTCGCCGTCCGCGCCGCGCGCCGCCGAGCCGACGAAGTACGAGCCGTCCGTCAGGCCGTCCCTGGCCGCGTAGTTCTTGTAGCGCCCCGTCTCCGGATCGACGCGGGTCAGGCCCGTCGTCGTGCTGACCCAGATCTGGCCGTTGCCGTCTTCGAGGATGCCGCCGATCGGCACCTGCTCGCGCGTGGGTGCGACGGGAAATCTGCGGAACGCCGTCTTGCCGCCGGGCTCCCGCTGCATGCGGTGCAGGCCGCCCGCCGTGCCGACCCACAGGTCGCCGCGCGCGGACTCCTGCAGATAATAGACGCGGTTGTGGCCCAGGCTCGCGGGGTCGCGCGCGTCGTGGCGGAAGTGCGTGAACGTGTTCGTCGCGCGGTCGTAACGGTCGAGGCCATTCTCCGTGCCGATCCAGATCGTGCCGGCACGGTCCTCGAACGCGGCGAAGCCATAGTTGTCGCCCAGGCTGGCCGGATTCGCCGGATCGTGACGCCAGCCGTGCAGCGTGCCGTCCGCCTCCAGCATGAACAGGCCGCCGCGCGTGACGATCCACAGCGCGCCGGTGCGGTCGAGCGTGAGCGCCTGGACCCAGTTGGCGCCCGCCTCGCGCCCCAGCGGCACGGATGTAAACCGGCCGGTCGCCGGATCGCGCCACGACAGGCCGCTGGGCGAGCCAACCCACAAGCGCCCCCGTCCCGGCAGCACGCTGTTGACCGTGTCGTCCGGCAGGCTGGCGGCGTCGTGCGGATCGTGGCGCAGCATCTCCACGCGGCCGCTCTCCGGATCGAGGTGCAGGATGCCGCCGCCGGTCGTGCCCAGCCACAGGCGGCCGTCGGCGCCGACGGCGATGCTGCGGATCTTGCGCGCGCTGCGCGGGTCCGCCACCTGCCCCGGCAACAGCGCGAAGCGGGAAAAGCCGCCGCTGGCGAGGTCCGCGCGACTGACGCCGCCGAACATCGTGCCCGCCCACAGCGTCCCCGTGCGGTCCACCCAGATCGCCATGACGCGGTTGTCGGACAGCGTGTGGCGATCGAGGGGCTGGCTGGTGTAGCCGATGAAGCGCCCGGTCGTGGGGTCGCGCCATTTGAGGCCGTCGAGTTCCGTGCCCACCCACAGCGTGTTGCCCTGGTCGTGGTACAGCGACTGCACGCGGCCGTCGTCCATGCCTTCGTCGGCGCCGACATGGTGGCGCTGCGGCGCACCCTGGCCGATGCGCCACGCTTCCAGGCCGGCGTCGGTGCCGATCCACAGCGTGTCGCGCGGGCCCATCGACAACGCGGCGACCGCATTGCGCTTGCCGGTGTCGATGTCGTAATGGGCGAAGCGGGTGGCGCCCGCCGGCAGGTGGTCGAGACCGACGCCGGTGCCGACCCACAGCCCGCCGCGCGGGTCGAGGGCGAGCGCCGTGACGCGGTCGTCGCGCAGGCTGCCGGGATCCCGGCCATCGTGGCGCAGCGTGCGCAGCGCGCCCGCCGCCGGATCGACGTGCACGATGCCGTCGCTGGTGCCGACCCACAGGCCGTTGGCGCCGTCGCCGATGATCGCGGTGACGGCGCTGTTGCGCGCATTGGGTTCCGTGCCGGCCAGCAGGGGCAGCCGGATGAACTTGCGGCTCGCGGGATCGAACCGTGCGAGCCCGCCGCGCGTGCCGAACCACAGCCGGTTCTGGCTATCCTCGTACGCGGCCTGCACGTAGTTGTCGGCCAGGCTGGCCGGGTCGTTGGGGTCGTTGCGGAAGACCTGGTTGCGGTAGCCGTCGAAGCGGTTCAGGCCCGCCTGCGTGCCGAACCACATGAAGCCGTCGTGATCCTGCAGGATCGCGAGGACGGATTCCTGCGACAGTCCTTCTTCCAGCCCGATGCGCTCGAAACGCAGGCTGCGCGGACTGCCCGCCAGCGCCAGCGAGCACACGCAGGCCAGCAGCAGGCCGCACAGCATGCGCCGCAGCGCTTGGTTGACTGACGGGAGGAGTTCGGGTTTCCAGGACACAGGGCTAATCTACCAGAACCCCCGAAAATGTTGAATTAAATTAAGACTTCCTCATTCGCCATGCCACTGCTATAATGCGTGGATAGAGTACTTGGCTACGAACCAAGGGGTCGTGGGTTCGATTCCTGCCAGCCGCACCAACTTATACGAAAGGCCAGATCGCAAGATCTGGCCTTTTCCATTTGCTGCGCCACATCTCATCATGTCCGACCAGCTCATCATTCGCCCCCTCGATCCCCAGGACCTCGCCAGTTGGCGCCCGCTGTGGGACGGCTATAACGCCTTCTACGGACGCAGCGGCCCGACGGCCCTGCCCGAATCCATTACGCAAGTCACGTGGCACCGGTTCTTCGATCCGGCCGAGCCCGTGCACGCGCTGGTCGCCGAGGCATCCGGCCGTATCGTCGGCCTCGCCCATTACATCTTTCATCGCAGCACGACGCGGTTGCACGACGTCTGTTACCTGCAAGACCTGTTCACCGCACCCGACAGGCGCGGACTGGGCGTCGGCCGACAATTGATCGAAGCCGTCTACGACAAGGCGCGCGCGGCCGGCAGTTCGCGCGTGTACTGGCAGACGCACACGGACAATGCGGCCGGGCGCGCGCTCTACGACAAGGTCGCGCGGCACCTGGGCTTCATCGTGTACACGCACGAGCTGTAACGCGCTTTGCCAAACTGGAAACCGCTGCTATAATGCGAGTACTTGGCTACGAACCAAGGGGTCGTGGGTTCGATTCCTGCCAGCCGCACCAGCTTATACGAAAGGCCAGATCGCAAGATCTGGCCTTTTTCATTTTGCGCCTCCCTCTTCCGCATCCGGCTGCGCGGACCCGACCCGGATGCCCCGCCGCGCCAGCGCCTCGCGCAGCAGGAATTCGATCTCCGCGTTCACGCTGCGCAAATCGTTGGCGGCCAGCCGCTGCAGTTGCTCCCACAACGCGGGATCGATCCGCAGCGGATAGGACTTCTTGCCGGGACTTGCCATCGACGCACCGCCTCAGTTGTACAGGGTGCCTGCATTGATGATGGGCTGCGCGTCGCGGTCCGAGCACAGCACGACCAGCAGATTGCTGACCATCGACGCCTTGCGTTCCGCGTCCAGCTCGACGATCTCGCGCTCGGCCAGGCCTTTCAGGGCATCTTCCACCATCGTGACGGCGCCATGCACGATGCGGGCGCGCGCACTGATGATCGCCTGCGCCTGCTGGCGGCGCAGCATCACCTGGGCGATCTCGGGGGCGTAGGCCAGGTGCGTCAGCTTCGCATCCAGCGTTTCGACGCCAGCCGCCTCGAAGCGCGCGGTCAGTTCCACGCTGAGCGCGTGCGCCACTTCCGCCGCGCCGCCGCGCAGGGTCGTTTCGCCCGGCGCGAGGTCCTCGCCCTCGTCGTACGCGTATTGCGCGGCCAGGTGGCGCAGCGCCGCTTCGGCCTGCACGCTGACGTAGCGCTCGAAATCGTCGACCTCGAACAGCGCCTGCGCCGTATCGCGCACGCGCCAGACGACGGCGGCGGCCAGTTCCACCGGATTGCCCCGCTTGTCGTTGACCTTCAGCGTCGACATATTAAGGTTGCGCGCCCGCACGGTCAGCTTGCGCTTGCGATACAGCGGGAACGCCCAGCGCAGGCCCTCGCCGCGGTCCGTGCCCATATAGCGGCCGAACAAGGTCAGCACGGCCGTCTCGTTCGGCTGCAGCATGTACAGTCCTGCGCACACGAACACGCCGGCAAAGACGAGCGCAATGCCGACCAGCGCCGCCCCGCCCGCCATACTGCCCAGGATGGACAGGTGGACCAGCCAGGCGCCGGCCAGGACGGCGAGGATGCCACCGGCCAGGGCGAGGTAGCCATTCATCGAAGAGAGCGGTATTTCCTGACGAGTGTGTGCGGACATGCAGGATCCCATGAGGTTATATGAAAGTGATATCACTTTAGGATCACCTTTCCGCGTTGTCAAGCGTTCCATTTTGTCATTCGGGGCAAGCCTGCTATAATGCGTGCCTCGGGCGGCTGTAGCTCAGCTGGATAGAGTACTTGGCTACGAACCAAGGGGTCGTGGGTTCGATTCCTGCCAGCCGCACCAACTCATTACGAATGGCTCATAAAACGCATTGCGGTTTATGAGCCATTTTTCATTGATGCGTACCGTTCTGCGACGTTTTCCGTCTTTTCTGCCTTTGCCGTTTTCTTCGACGCGCGCCGCCTCGCCTCACGCAATTCCATCACGCAATATTCTTGCCACGCCAGCGCGGCCTCTACCCGGTCTCGCCGGAAATGAATGTTCCGCTGAAGCGGTCTATTTCATCGTTTCCTTCTCTCTTTCTTTAGATCACTTGATTAGAAACAACTATATCTGTCGAATAAATTTACATCGATCTTTTTTAACCAAGAGTTTCTAAATTAAATCGCCGTAAACACAAGGTTTCTATTTCCTGGCACGGTCATTGCAGCATTAATCATTGCATTACCACCCATCTGAAACCAGGGAGAAATCATGTTCCGCACAAATCTTGTAAAAGCCAGCGTCGCCTGCTCCATACTGTTCGCTGCACAAGGCGCATTTGCCACTACGGTATCGTGTACCGGCGTATCGCCCGCTTACGATATTTCGGGCAAAGTCAGTAATACCAGTAATTGCGCAATTCTCTCGCCGATCGACGCCAACCAGAATGACAACTCTCTCTCCACCATCAATTCCGGTGGCTTCTTCGGCATCTCGAACTGGCTGTTCGACGGGAAGTACGACAACATGGACTCGTCCGGAGGCAGCGACACCTCGGCACTGTTCAACTTCACCGGCAACAACGTGTCGGGCACCTACATCTATGCCGGCGGCTCCCCCGCACCGCAGGACGTGATGCTGATCTTCAAGGACGGCGACAATACCAACCTGGTCGGGTATCTGCTGAAGATGCCTTACGGCGGCACTTACTCGTCGCCGTTCACCGATCCGCCGTTCCCGCTGAATGGCGCCTCGACCGTGCACAATATCTCGCATATCTCCGTGTATTACCGGAATGGCGACGGATCGGGCGATTCGGGCGGCGGCGAAGTGCCGGAACCCGCGACACTGGCACTTCTCGGCCTCGGCTTGCTCGGCATGACCAAATTGCGCCGCAAAGGCTGATTTTTTCGGCCGCATTCCTCGCTCATCTCAAAGCCCACCGCCCGGTGGGCTTTTTTTATTCCAGGCTCATAAAAAGTCTTGTTTTGACTGCAAGTCACTTTCCTTGTTTTTAATCGTTTCGTTTTTTCTGATTCCCTCTCTTTACCCAGCAATGTATTAATTTCATTATCACACCCATTTCACTTTCGATATTGAACTGTTGCGCCAGCGCAATTAAATCGCGATACGCTTACATTTTCTTTCCATTTCGCAGTAAATTTGTTTCCGGAAACGATTATGATTTCCCGAAACAGCTGAACGCTGCTTATTGAAAAGGGCAAAGCCCGCGAAAGCGGGTGACGCAAAGTCAACGGTCTAACGAGCTTAGGCTCCAGGACGGCAGGACTGCCAGATGCCAGCTTTCGATACAGGCCCCCGCCTGTCGCGACAGAACGTCATTGCGCACGATCCTGCTAATTTTTATCTCAAGGAATCGTACGTGATGAAGTCCGCACACACCTCCCTCAGCCTGCTGCCGATGTTGATCGCCAGCACCCTTTCCATCGGTGCCGCACAGTCCGCCCTCGCCGCGCAAGACGCCGGCTATGCGCGCGGCCGCATCCTGGTCGAGGCGCGCCCGGGCCTGTCGGACGCGGCCCTGGATCGCATCCTCAAGGAACACGGCGGCAAGCGCCGCAAGCTCGGACAAAGCCGCCTGCAAATCGTCGACCTGCCGGCCAACGCGTCGGAAGTGGCCGTCGTCGCGAAGCTGGCGCACCGCCCCGAACTCAAATTCGCGGAACTCGACCGCATCGTGCCGGCCGCGCTGGCCGTGACCGACCCGTATGCCGGCAGCGAGTGGCACCTGAACAAGATCGGCGCGACCAGCGCGTGGGACAGCTCCCTCGGCCGCGGCGTGACGATCGCCGTGCTCGACTCGGGCGTGAACGTCAACCACCCCGACCTCAAGGACCGCCTCGTCGCCGGCTATAACGTCTATGGCAGCAACACCGACCTGACGGACGTCTGCGGGCACGGCACTGCCGTCGCCGGCACGGCGGCGGCCACGTCCAACAACGCGGCAGGCGTGGCCGGCATCGCGGGCGCGGCCAGCATCATGCCCCTGCGCATCGCCTACAGCGACAGCACCGGATGCCACGCCTACTTCAGCACGATCGCCAGCGGGATCACGTATGCGGCCGACCACGGGGCGCGGATCGCGAACATCAGCTATACCGGCATCGCCGGCAGCTCCGCCATCCTCAGCGCGGCCCGCTACATGAACAGCAAGGGCGGTCTCGTGTTCGTTTCCGCCGGCAACAACAACGTCGACGAGAACGTGGTGCCCGATCCGGCGCTGGTCGTCGTGTCGGCCACCGACAGCAACGACGCCAAGGCCAGCTTCTCGAGCTGGGGCAGCTTCGTCACCATCGCAGCGCCGGGCACGAACATCTGGACGACGAACAATTCGCTCGGCTATTCGGCATGGAACGGCACGTCGTTCTCGGCCCCGGTCACTGCCGGCGTCGCCGCGCTGATGATGGCGGCCCGTCCCGACCTGGGCGGCAACACGATCCAGTCGCTGCTGTACTCGACGGCCGTCGATCTCGGCGCGGCCGGCCGCGATCCGGTATTCGGCTACGGCCGCGTGGATGCCGCCGCCGCCCTGCGCGCCACCGTGGCCTACCAGTCGCCGGTCGACACGGCCGCCCCGCTCGCATCGATCGCCGCGCCGCTGGCGAACAGCTCGGTCTCCGGCCTCGTCGGCGTCTCCGTGAATGCCGGCGACAACGTGGGCGTGGCGCGCGTCGACCTGAAGGTCAACGGCACCGTGGTCGCCACGGACACCGCCGCGCCGTACAGCTTCAGCTGGGACTCGACCGGCGTCGCCAACGGCATGGCCAGCCTGGTCGCCGTCGCCTACGACGCTGCGGGTAACGCCGGCCAGTCCGCCGCCGTCGCCGTCAACGTCGCCAACAGCGTGACGACGGTCAGCAAGGACACGACGGCGCCTGCCGTCGCCATCGGCAATCCGGTGGCGGGTACGGTCAACGGCAACGTCGCGGTCTCGGTCAACGCGACGGACGACGCAGGCGCCGCCGGCATCAAGACCACGCTCGTCATCGACGGCCAGACGAAGGCCCAGGGCACGGGCGGTACGCTCGGCTATAACTGGAACACGCGCAAGGTCGCTGCCGGCCAGCACACCATCACCGCGACGGCGCGCGATGCGGCGGGCAATACCAGCAGCACGTCGGTCACCGTGACGACGAAGTGATCTCGTATTTGCCAAAAGGAAAAAGTCCGCTATAATGCCGGCCTCGGGGCGGCTGTAGCTCAGCTGGATAGAGTACTTGGCTACGAACCAAGGGGTCGTGGGTTCGATTCCTGCCAGCCGCACCARCTTATACGAAAGGCCAGAT
>NZ_LMEW01000031.1:0-123637 GCF_001426525.1 Massilia sp. Root133 | reverse complement strand
AGAGTACTTGGCTACGAACCAAGGGGTCGTGGGTTCGATTCCTGCCAGCCGCACCARCTTATACGAAAGGCCAGATCGCAAGATCTGGCCTTTTTCATTGCCGCGTCCCCTCCTCCGGTCTTTTAGCCGTATCCCCTGCGATCTTGACGATCGCCCAATGCCTGTCCGCAAACAGAAAAAGCTCAGCGGCGGATTTTCTCGCGTCTTTACGTAGGAGTGAACCTACAAATACTATGCAATTTGGCTGATCGCCGCCGATGACTGATGCCAGACACACCAACTCCTCTATGAAAAGCGGGTGAAAACCGCATCCTGGCGGAAACTATTTATGTTCAGCATCTTTCCGCGAAGTAGCGCACACTTCGGTGATTTTCCGTGCTTTTTATCGATGGTTTGATACGATGAACTTCCCCGATTCTTGAAAACCAAGCTGCAGGACGCGGCTGTTTCTTTGCGAGGTAAGAAATGAAAAAATCACTGATTGCTGCTGTTGTATTGGCTTCTGCGTCGTTCGTTTCCACCGCTGCCATGGCGGCCACCGTCGGCAACACCCCGCAGGTCCTCGACCTGACCGACGGCGCCGGCTTCTTCGGCGACACGTTCGCAACCGGTAACAACGGCAATACCTTTGCCGACCGCTTCACCTTCGCCGTCGAAGGCACCACCGGCTGGAACCTCGACGCCATCATCTCGTCGGTGAGCCGCAGCGCCGACACCGGTCTCGACATCACCGGCGTGTCCCTGTACAACGCCACCGGCAACGCGCTGATCTCGTCGGGCAAATCGCTGCAGTCCGGCGACATCGACGTCTGGACGATCTCGAGCGACAACCTGACTGCCGGCAACTACTACCTGCAAGTGAGCGGCAACCTGGTGTCGGACCAGGCCGCCAGCTTCGGCGGCGCGGTGTCCCTGGCTGCCCCGGTGCCGGAACCGGAAACCTACGGCATGATGCTGGCCGGCCTGGGCGTCCTCGGCTTCCTGGCTCGTCGCCGCAAGCAGGCCAAGCCGGCTTGATAGCCCCCTTCGCATGAGTCGGGCGGAAGCGCACGCGCTTCCGCTTTTTTTATGTGCGCAGCTTCTTGATGACGCTGCGGTTCCCCAGGATTTCCTCGATCTGCTCGAAGCGCACGGGCTTGACCATATGGTGGTCGAAGCCGGCCTCGAACGCCAGTTGGCGGTCCTTTTCCTGGCCCCAGCCCGTGACGGCGACCATGACGGTCATCGTGCAGCACGACAGGTCGCGGATTCCCCGCGCCAGGTCGTAACCAGACATCTGCGGCAGGCCGATGTCGAGGAAGGCGTAATCCGGACAGAAGCGCTTGGCCGCGGCCAGCGCATCCGCGCCATTGTGCGTGATGACGACGCTGTGCCCCATCGCCGTCAGCAGTGCGCCGATGCTGTTGACGAAGTCGACGTTATCGTCGGCGAGCAGGATGCGGTACGTTTCCGCGCTGATGAACGACATTGGCGTCGGCTTCGCGGGGAGTTCCGGCTCGACGACGATCGGCAGCCGCACGACGAACTGGCTGCCATGGCCGAGGCCCGCGCTGTGCGCCTCGATGGAGCCGCCGTGCAGCTCGACCAGCTTGCGCGCCAGCGACAGCCCCACGCCCAGGCCGGCCACCGAACGCTCCAGCGTCGAATCGACCTGCACGAACATCTCGAACACGGTGTCCAGCATGTCCGGCGCGATGCCGATGCCCGTATCGGACACGACCAGCGTCAGCGTGCGGTCGTCCACCGTCGCCCTCAGGCCCACGCGGCCGCCGCGATTCGTGTATTTGGCGGCGTTATTCAAGAGGTTCGAGAGGATTTGCGCGAGACGGGTCGCGTCGCCGTTCAGGAACACGGGACGGTCCGGCAGGTCGATCGTCAGCTCGTGGCCATGCAGCTCGATGTACGGCCGCACGACTTCCAGCGCGTCGTTGACGACCGCCTTCAGCTCCACGCGGCCGCTCTTAATGGTGAATTTGCCGGTATTGATGCGCGAGACGTCCAGCAGGTCGTCGACGAGGCGCACCATCTGGCGCAGCTGGCGCTCCATGATGTCGGTCGCGCGCTGGGTCGCCTGCGCATCGCCGCTGCGCAGGCGCAGGATGTCGAGGCCCGTGCGGATCGGCGCCAGCGGGTTCCTCAGCTCGTGCGCCAGCGTGGCGAGGAATTCGTCCTTGCGGCGGTCCGCGAGGCGCAGCGCCTCCTCCGCGCGCTCGCGCACCTGCATCTCGTGTTCGAGGGTCGCATTCGCTTCCTGCAGCGCGTGCGAGCGGCGGCCGATCTCGGCCAGCATGTCGTTGAAGGCCGCCACGAGCACGCCGATTTCTCCGCTGTCGTTGCCCGGCACGCGCAGGGTGAAGTCGCGCCGCTGCATCACCTGGCGCGCGACGTTCGTCACGGCCGCGAGCGGCCGCGTGATGGCGGCCTGCAGGCGCGACGCGACGAGGCCCGCGATCAACAGCGCGCCCAGCATCACGGCACCGAGGATGGCGCCGTAGCTGAACAGGCGGTCGACCAGGCCGTAGCGCGAGCGCAGGTACACCGTGCCGACCATCTCGCCGTTTTCCACGATGTTGCGGAACACCGCCACTTCACCGCCCTCGATGCGGTAGCCGGAGGGCGCCGGGCGCGCCGGGATCGCCTGGTTCGGGGCCGCCGCGTACGTGGCGAAGCGCGTGCCGTCGCTCGTGTAGATCGCTGCGGCGAGGATCTGCGGGCGCACGCGCAGGACGGCCAGGTTCTGGCGCGCCGTCTCCTCGTCGTTGAACGTGAGGGCCGGAGCGGTCACACGCGCCATGATGTCGGCCTGCGTCATCAGGTCGTCCGTCCAGTAGCGCTGGAACGCGCGCAGGTCGAACAGCAACATGGCGACGGAAGCCGCCAGTAACGCGACGAACGTCGTCGATACCGCCATCAGAATCAGTTTGCCGCGGACCGTGCCGCCGTCGCGCATTACCATCACTGCGCTCCTTTCTGCACCCGGTTCGCCACCGTCAGCAGGCGCGAACTGAGTTTGATGCCATTGCGTTCCGCCGCATCCAGCGCGACGTCGAAGCGGACCCGTTCGTCGACGATGCGGAAATTGATCACACTACCGAGCTGCAAGCCGTTGTCGCATTCGGTCACGACGAGCATCGCGCCCAGCGCCTGGTGCACGATGCGCGCGACCCGCTGCGGATCGCTCCCGCCCACGAACAGCAGGTGCACCCGGGCCGCCGCATCGCTTTCGCGCAGCTCGCGCACTTCGATCATGCGGTTGTTGACGGTGCGTCCGGCCACCACGCGCGCCAGCTCGACGGCGAGGTCGTCGGCGCCGATCACGCCGATCGTCAGCGGCGCCGTGGCGTCGGCGAACGCGCTCGCGGGAAAATCGGTATAGCCGAGGAATTTGTACAGGAAAGCCGCCTTCACGCGCCGCTCCAGCGGCACGCCGGGCACGGCGCTCTGCGCGCGCGCGGGCGGCATCAGTCCGACGCCTGCGCACAGCACGGCCAGCGAGGCCAGCGCCCAGCCGGCAAAGGACCGCCGCAGGCCTCGATTCATGGATGGCTTCAGTTGACGATGCATCGGCCGGATGGCAAACCCTGGACTGGAGACGGTGGCAGGAAGCGCCCGGGCTTTCGGCGCCCTACGGAACGGCCGGAAATGGACGGTCCATGATAGCCGGGTATGGTCGACCATGCCAACGCGGCGCGCAGCGGCAGCGTCCATACGCATGGATCGACTGGAAAATACGAAAACGACAGCAAGGCGTCTTTAAACATTTTGCTATCGTAGAACATTTTCTTTGGTGCACCAAGAGTGACCCGATTGAAGCGTGCACGGCTGTGTCATTTATAAAAGCAATGGCCGACATTACAAATCTAAATTGGATTTCTTTTTTGCGATGCAGCATTATGAACCTGTCTCCTCTATTCTCCTCCAAGGATAGATTCAGCCCGCTCCCGTAGCGGGCTTTTTTTTGCCCCGGCGCCCGCACAGTGCCACCTATGCTGTGGCGCAATATCAATAGTGCACAATGTTGTTGTTTTACGACCCGGTTGCCGTCTTTTCCGACTCTGCGCAGGACGCGCAGTCGTGTCGCCCCCTGCTTACAATTTGGGGTACTATGCAACCTCTTTTCGTTTAGATAACAATATTTACCGCGCTATGCTCCATCCCGGCAGGTCCGCACACTCTTCCAGTTCCTACGACTGGTCCGCTTCCCGGCTCGGCGAACCGCAGCAATGGCCGCAGGCACTGAGGCTGGCCGCCGACGTCATGTTCAACACGCCCCTGCCCATGCTGCTCGTGTGGGGACGCGACATGACGATGCTGTTCAACGACGCCTACGGCGCGCTGGCCGGGCCGGCGTACGGACGGGCCCCCGGCGGCGGCGTGCCGCCCGTGATGCCGCCTCCGCTGGCGGTGGCGGGCGACGAGCTGCGGCGCGCCTGGAGCGGCGAGGCCGCGTACGCGCCGGACCGCAACCTCATGTTCGCGGGCAGCGCGGGCGGCAGCGGCCATTACGACCTGTATTTCACGCCCGTGCGGGCGGACGGCGACGCCGTCGCGGGCGTGCTGTGCGCGCTGGCGCCCGCCGCGCCCGTGACGGAAGCGCCGGCCGAGTCGGCCGGTCCCATGCGCATCCTCGTCGTCGAAGACAACGTCGACTCGCAATACCTCGTGTGCGAGATGCTGCGCGCCTTCGGCCACGAGGCGGACGGCGTCGGCCATCCGAACGACGCGCTGGCGCGCCTGGCGGCCGGGCAATACGACGTGTTGTTCACGGACGTCAGCCTGCCCGGCATGTCCGGCGTCGACCTGGCGCGCCAGGCCGTGACGCAGGCGCCGTCGATGCGGGTGATCTTCGCGTCGGGCTATGGCGACACCCTGCTGCGCCACGTGGAATTCCCCTACCTGTCGCTGCAGAAGCCCTACGAGCTGGACCAGCTCCAGCAGGCGCTCGACAAGGTGGCGCATCCGCTGCCGGTGCGCACCTGAACGATGGCCCAAAGGTGTGCAACAAAGCGCCCGGGCTGGGCTAGAATCGGTGTACGGCTCATTACGCGCCGTGGACGGACGTGCCCGCGACGGCTGTACCCGTCCATTTTGCGCGGCACCACCGTCGCGCGCGCAGAGCCCAACGCGATGATTGATTTCGAGCCCACCGGCAGTGCACCCCGCCCCTCCGAGCTGACGGACATGCTCGACCCGGCGCCGTCCGCGGTGGTCTCGCGGGGAGGCGTACGGTGAGCAACGAGCGCGACGAGCTGCGGCATCCCTCCGCGCAGCCCGCTGCTGCCGCGGCCGCGACCGCGCGCGAACTGCAGGAAGCGCGCGAAGCGCTGCGCGTGGCCAACGCGCGCATGGAAAACATGCTCGAGAGCCTGGTCGACGGCTTCTGCGCGGTCGACCACCAATGGCGCATCATGTACATCAACGGGCGCGCGCTGGAGATGCTCGCGCCCCTGCAAAAGACCCGCCCCAGCCTGGTCGGCCACGACCTGTGGGCCTCGTTCCCCGAACTGCGCGGCAGCATGCTCGAAACCGTCTACCGGCGCGCGATGGTCAGCCGCGAGACGGCGATCCAGGAATTCTTCTGGCCGGCGCTGAAACGCTGGTTCGAGGTGCGCGCCCATCCGTCGCCGGACGGCCTGACGCTGTACTTCCAGGACATCAACCGGCGCAAGGCCGACCAGCAGGCCCTGCAGCAAGGCAACAGCCGCCTGCAGGTGGCGCTGGCCGCGGGCCGCCTGGGCGACTGGCGCTGGGACGCCGCCAGCGACCGCGTGATGCTGGGCGAACGGGCGGCCGCCATCTTCGGCCTGCCGGCCGAGCAGCCGCTCGCGTGGAGCGAACTGCGCGCCCGCATCGACCCGGGCGACCGGGAAAGCGTGCGCCGCGCCGTGCTGCAAGCCTTTGCCGGCCACAGCGACCTCGAACTGGAATGCCGCCTGCCGGGCCCGAGCGGCGAACCGCGCTGGGTGGCGCTCGTGGGCCGCGCCGATTACGCCGACCAGGCGCGGCGCGAAGGCGTGCTCGGCATGACCGGCGTGGTGCAGGACGTCACGGCCCGGCGCAGCGCCGCGGATGCCCTGCGCCAGAGCGAGGAGGTATTGCGCGCGCTGGCCAACACGATCCCGCAGCTGGCCTGGATGGCGCAGGCCGACGGCGCCATCGTCTGGTTCAACGAACGCTGGTTCGAATACACCGGCACGACGCCGGACCAGGTCGTGGGCTGGGGTTGGCAGACGGCCGTCGAGCCGACCGTCCTGCCGGCCGTCCTGGAGCGCTGGAGCGCCAGCATCAAGAGCGGCAATCCGTTCGAAATGGAATACCCGATCCGTGGCGCGGACGGCCAGTACCGCTGGTTCCTCACGCGGGTGAATCCCGTCCGCGACCGCCACGGCAAGGTCTTGCGCTGGTTCGGCACGGACACGGACGTCGACGAGGTCAAGCGGGCCGAGCAGGCGCTACGGGACGAATCGCACGTGCTCGAACTGCTCAACAGCACCGGCAGCGCGCTCGCTTCCACGCGCGACCTGCGCTCGCTGCTGCAAGTCGCCACGGACGCCGCCACGGGCATCGCCGGCGCGCGCCAGGGTGCGTTCCTGTACCACGGACGCAACGACGGCATCGAGCCCGATGCGAACAACCTGTTCACCCTGTACACCGTGTCCGGCGGCAGCCCGGTCGGATTCGAAGCGTTCGGCGCGGCCGGTCCCACCGGCCTGTTCGGCCCGGGCCTGCTGGACCATCCGGCGGGCGTGATCCGCTCCGGCGACGTCACGCTCGACGCACGCCTGCGCGACGCGCCCCCGTTCGGCCTGCCTGCGGGCCACCCGGCCGTGCGCAGCTATCTCGCCGTGCCCGTCGTCGGCCATTCCGGGGAATTGCTCGGCACCATGTTCTTCGGCCACCCCGAAGCGGACGTGTTCAGCGAACGCACGGAACGCATCGTGCGCGGCATCGCGGCCCAGGCCGCCGTCGCCATCGACAACGTGCGGCTATACGAAGCCGCCCAGCGCGCGGCCGAGGAGCGCAAGGTACTGCTCGAAAGCGAGCGCCAGGCGCGCGCCGAGGCCGAACGGACGAGCCAGATGAAGGACGAATTCCTGGCGACGCTGTCGCACGAACTGCGCACGCCGCTGTCGGCGATCCTCGGCTGGGCCCAGGTGCTGCGGCGCGGCAGCCGCGACCAGAACGACCTGCAGAAAGGCTTGCAGACGATCGAGCGCAACGCCCGCGCCCAGGCCCAGCTGATCGAAGACCTGCTCGACATGAGCCGCATCACGTCCGGCAAGGTCCTGCTCGACATGCAGGCCGTGGCGCCGGCGAGCTTCATCGACGCGGCCATCGAGACGGTGCGCCCAGCGGCCGATGCGAAAAACATCCGCATCGACAAGCAGTACGCGGCCGACCCGGGCCTCGTCGCGGGCGATCCGGCGCGCCTGCAGCAGGTCGTATGGAACCTGCTGTCGAACGCGATCAAGTTCACGCCGCGCGATGGCCAGGTCGGCATCGAACTCGCCCGCAACGATACGAGCGTCGCCATCACCGTGCGCGACAACGGCGCGGGCATCCGGCCGGAATTCATCACCCACGTATTCGAACGGTTCCGCCAGGCGGACGCATCGATGACGCGCCGCCACGGCGGCCTCGGCCTGGGTCTCGCGATCGTGAAACACCTGATCGAGCAGCACGGCGGCACCGTCCGCGCCGAGAGCGCCGGCGAAGGCAAGGGCGCCAGCTTCACCATCGAATTGCCGCTCGCCAAGCAGCAACCGCCGGCGACGCGCAGCGCACGCGCCGCGATGATCCTGCCGACGCCCGCCACGCCGGAGATGACGGTGCTCGACCTGTCCGGCGTCAACGTGCTGGTGGTCGACGACGACCGCGATGCGCGCGAACTGATCAAGCGGATCCTGAGCGATTGCGGCGCATCCGTCCGCATCGCCGCCAGCGCGCGCGATGCGTTCGCCCTGTTCAAGGAACGCGTGCCGAACCTCCTGATCAGCGACCTGGGCATGCCGGAAGTGGACGGCTTCGAACTGCTCGACTGGGTCCGCCACCTGGGACGCGAGGAAGGCAGCCAGGTCCCGGCCATCGCCCTGACGGCATTCGCCCGCTCGGAAGACCGGCTGAGCGCGCTGGAGGCCGGATTTTCGGCGCATATCTCCAAACCGGTCGAACCGAGTGAACTAATTGCAACAGTTGCTTCCGTTGTCGGCCCCTCGTCCCCGTTCGTGAATCGTGCCGACGCAGCCACGGCGGGCAGAAATGGCGTACGCTAATAGGGACTCGAGGAATACGAAAGATGTTCCTACCCAAGGACGCGGCGCTGTCCTACAAGAAATTCTCGGCGTTTTGCTAGACTATGAAATGTTGTTCTAGAGCTGGTATGAGTAGTTAAGGAACAAATAATACCGGCCTTGATTTGACGAGAGTACGCATGCCCAGCCGACAAGACATCCTGAACGCGAAGATCCTGGTCGTAGATGATTCCCCGGACAATATCGAATTGATGGAAGAGATATTGCGCGAGGAAGGCTACACCGACGTCAGTTCGACGATGCTGCCGGAACAGGTGTGCCCGCTGCATCGCGAACACAACTACGACTTGATCCTGCTCGACCTGCAAATGCCGGGCCTGAACGGTTTCCAGGTCATGAAAGGCCTGAAGGAAATCGAACAGGGCGGCTACCTGCCCGTGCTCGCCCTGACGGCACAGCCCAGCTTCAAGATCGCCGCGCTGGAAGCGGGCGCCCGCGATTTCATCAGCAAGCCGTTCGACCTGCTCGAAGTGCACAAGCGCATCCATAACATGCTAGAAGTGCGCCTGCTGTACAAGGAACTGGCCCAGTACAGCCGCGCCCAGCAGGAACTGGCGCTGCACGACGCCCTCACCGGCCTGCCGAACCGCCGCCTGCTGGAAGACCGCATCGAAACGGCCCTGCAGCACGCCAACCGCAACCACCACAAGGCCGCGGTGATGTACCTCGACCTGGACGGCTTCAAGGCGATCAACGATACATACGGCCACGCCTACGGCGACGAGATCCTCAAGATGGTGTCGCAACGCCTGCTGTCGAATTCGCGCAAGGAAGACACGGTGGCGCGCCTGGGCGGCGACGAATTCATCGTCCTGCTGGCCGACGTGCACAGCCTGGCCGATGCACAGGGACCGGCCGCCAAGCTCGTCGAGGCGCTGTCCGAACCGTTCTTCATCAACGACCTGACCCTGCAGTTGTCGACGAGTATCGGCATCAGCCTGTATCCGGACGACGCGGAAAACGTCGTCGACCTGATCAGCATCGCCGACTACGCGCTGTACGAAGCGAAGCGCGCCGGCAAGAACCGCTTTTGCGCCAACGGCAGCGCCGCGCGCCAGGCCGCGCTGGCCGTCAAGCCGACCATGCCGCCGCCCGCCACGCCGGCCGTCGCGCCATCGCCGGAGCTGGCGCAGCATCGCTGACCGTCGCCGTCTCCATCTCGAATGCCCGCCTTGCGCGGGCATTTTGTTTTTCTCTTTACAACATTCCCCACCTCTAATGTAAAATTTCACAATTGCAATTTAGCATTTTCGATTTTTTACTTTTGAGGATCTCATGGAAGACCTGAAGGAACCGGCTACCGCCACGCCCGTCCACCCTGCCCGGCCGTCCCGCCGCTGGAGCCGCCTGGTGCTGTATGTGCTGGCCACGGTCGGCGCGCTCGCCCTGGCCCTGATCGCGCTTGCTTACTGGCTGCACGCGCACGATGCGCGCAAACGCGTCACGATCGACGAAGCCGCCGTCATCGACGACGTGATGGGCCAGACCTACGGCAAATACTCCGCCGCGAAAAAGGGGTGGCTGTACGTGGGCGAAGACAGCGTGACGTATCTGATGCGCGTGGTGCAGCAGGCGAAGATTCCCGACGGGGCGGCTGGCGACGAGCTGTATTTCGTCGCCAGCGGGGCCGCCGTGAACGGCGACGGCCAGGCGGTCTATGGCGTGTTTTACGTTCACCCGGACGGCAAGGACGGCGGCCTGGCCCAGGAAAATACGCAGGTCCGCTTCCTCTCCAACGCCCCGGTCAAGCCTGAACAGGTCCGCTTCGAAGCCCTCAGCGACAACCTGTGGGGCTGGGTCGTCAAGACGCGTTGGGACGCCGAGCCGGACAGCGAAGCCGTCACGACCATGAATACGGTGCTGGCACCGCACGACGGCCAGATCGCCGTGCTGGGAGAATTCCTCGCCGCACGCGACGCGAAACCGGAGGGGTCCTGCGAGGACGCGAAGGCCGCGTACGACGCCTGGCTGGCGCAGATCGCGAACACGGAGGATGGCGACGACGGGGGCATACCGCCGGCCCGCTGCGACAAGCGCCGCTGGACCTATCGCACGGCCACCGTCAACGGCAATATCCCCGTGCCGATCACGGTGACGGCGGGCGGCACACTGGACGACAAGCCGGTGGAAGCACAAACCTGGAAGCTGATGTTCGACACCAGGACATTCAGCTACGACATCCCGCCGGACCTGCAGAACTAGCGTTGGTGTTGGCCATTAACAACAGGGGAAACGTTGCTTGAATCATACGCCGGGCATGCCACAGGATGCCCGGCGCCGGCCTTCGCCGCCGTCCTCTCTCTGGAATCCGCAAATACGATCGTGAACGCCAACCCGTCACTATGCAACAGTCGGTCGGCACAGGCAAATACCGTTTAGTTAAGCAATTTATACGTTTTCAAAATATATACATCGGCATCTTTTCCAAATGTCTTTACTGCTAGGATGAGTAATCTTTGCCAAATGACAAAGAGAATAAAAACAAGCATCAAGACAAGGAAGAGATATCCATGAGCGTACGCCCCACCCGCCTGTTCGCCCGCACGCTGCTCGCCGCCGCCGTGACGAGCGCCTTTCCCCTGGTTGCGCTGGCCGATGAACCGGACCAGTCCGCGACCGCGCAAGACACCGCCGCCGTCGCGAAGCCCGCCGGCCAGCGCCTGGAAACCGTGATCGTGACCGCCCAGCGGCGCGCCGAGAACCTCAAGGAAGTCCCGATGTCGGTCACCGCCATCAAGGGCGAGAAGCTGGACGTGCTGACGTCGGGCGGCGCCGACATCCGCTTCCTGGCGGGCCGCTCGCCCTCGCTGAACGTCGAATCCGACTACGGCCGCTCGTTCCCGCGCTTTTACATCCGCGGCCAGGGCAATACCGACTTCGACCTGAATGCGTCGCAGCCGGTCGGCCTCGTCGTCGACGACATCGTGCAGGAAAGCCCCATGCTCAAGGGCTTCCCCGTGTTCGACGTGGACCAGGTCGAAGTGCTGCGCGGCCCCCAGGGGACGCTGTTCGGCCGTAACTCGCCCGCCGGCGTGATCAAGTTCGATTCCGCGAAACCGGTGTTCAAGACGGAAGGCTATGCCGTGCTCGGCGCCGGCAACTACGGCACGATCAATGCGGAAGGCGCGTACAACGTGCCGCTGTCGGACATGCTGGCGCTGCGCGTCTCGCTGCAGTCGCAGCACCGCAACGACCGCGTGCACAACCCGCGACCCAACGCCTACACCCGCGATTTCGAAGGCTACGACGACAACGCCGCGCGCATCCAGCTGCTGTTCAAGCCGACGCGCGACTTCTCCGCGCTGTTCAATGCCCACGGCCGCGACATGAAGGGCAATGCGACCCTGTTCCGCGCGAACATCATCAAGAAGGGCACGAACGACCTCGTCGACGGCTTCGACTACGACCGCTACCCCACCGACGGCGGCAACAGCCAGACCTTGCGCACCAGCGGCGCCAACCTGCGCCTGCGCTGGGACCTGGACGGCATGACCTTGCACTCGATCACGGGTTACGAGCACGCATCCTTCTACAGCCGCGGCGACGTGGACGGCGGCTTCGGCGCCGTGTATGCCCCACCGATGGGTCCGAACTATCCTGGCCAGAACGCCTTCATCCCGTTCACCGTCGAGACGGCCGACCTGCTGCCGGAACACGACCAGACGACGCAGGAATTCCGCCTCGAATCGAACACGAAGGATCCGCTCCAGTGGATGGCCGGCGTGTTCTATTTCAACGAACACATCCGCATCGATTCGATCAGCTTCAACACGCTGGCGCCGGGCAATCCGCAGAACGACGCCTACGCGACGCAGACGCAGGACGCCCGTTCGTGGGCGGTGTTCGGCACGCTGAACTACAAGGTCTCGGACCAGCTGAAACTGCGCGGCGGCGTGCGCTATACGAGCGACAACAAGGACTTCGTCGCGCAGCGCTTCGAACCGCCGCAGACGAGCGGCCCGCTGCCGCTGCACAGCGATTCGCACAACGTGAGCTGGGATGCGTCGGCGACGTATGCGCTGGATGCGGACACGAATTTGTTCGCGCGCGTGGCGACCGGCTACCGCGCACCATCGATGCAGGGCCGCCTGAACGGCCTCGGCGACAAACCGTCGATCGCGGGTGCGGAAAAGGCGTTGTCGTATGAAGCGGGCATCAAGGCCGACCTGCTCGACCGCCGCGCGCGCCTGTCCGCGACGGCGTTCCAGTACCGCGTGAAGGACAAGCAGCTGACGGCCGGCAGCGGCACGATCAACATGAACCAGCTGATCAACGCCGAGAAGGTCACGGGCCAGGGCGTGGAACTGGACTTCCAGGCGATCCTGGCGGACGACTGGCGCGCGAGCATCGGCGCGAGCTACAACGACACCGAGATCAAGGATCCGAACCTGTTCGTGCAAACCTGCGGCAACCAGCCCAACACCGGCGGCGTGAACGGCTGCACCCCGACCGGCGCGCCCGGCCCGTTCCCGTACACGCAGAAGCTGAACGGCCTGCCGCTGCCCCGTTCGCCGAAATGGCAGACGAACTTCACGCTGCGCTACTCGCATCCGCTGGCCGACGGTGAACTGTATGCGCTGACGGACTGGTCGTACCGCACCGAGTACAACATGTTCCTGTACGAAGCGAAGGAGTACAAGGCGAAGGCCCTGCTGGAAGGCGGCCTGCGGGTCGGCTACAAGTGGGACAACGGCAAGTACGAGGTTGCCGCATTCGCCCGCAACATCACCAACCGTATCCAGGTGGTGGCGGCGATCGACTTCGACAACCTCACGGGTATCGTCAACGAACCGCGCAACTATGGCGCGCAGTTCCGCGTGAACTTCTGATGATCCGATAGCAACAACGGGCGTGCGCCGCCTGGCGCACGCCCGCAATGGATCAGGCGGCTCCGGCCGTCTTTTCCCCGCCCGGGCCCAGCGCCCGGCAACCGACCGCCTGCTCGTTGTGCGCCTCGATGGCGGCCGCGTTCTGGTGGTCCGAGCTTGCATCCACCTTTTCCGGCGCTACCTCGATACGGGTGATGCTGGATGCCACCGACACCGGGTCGCTGGCCGGGAACGTCATTTCCACGGCGTCGTCGAGCAGCGTTTCCTTGGCCATGGCTTCGCGCGGCTCGGCTTCGGCGCTGGCCATCGTGCGGATCGCACGGGCCCATTTCACGACCTTCAGGTCTGCCAGGTCGGCGATGGTATTGATACCGAACGCATCACGCAACGCATCCGCCTGCTGCTGGGTGACGTCGCGCAGCGCCGTCACGGGCTGGTGCACCAGTTCGCGGAAACATTTGTCGTGATGGGTGTCGTTTACGATGATTTGAATATTCATGTCTGTCCTTTCAAGTGGGCCCCTGACACGTTGCCACTATCGCATACGGCCTTGACACGGTATGTGCGGCACCGAACGATGACCGCGCACGATTGGTTTTCGGGTAAGGACGCGCCCGTGCTACCATGACGAATTGCAACAGTTTTTATCAATTTATTTTGCAAAACGGCATGCTCTGCTATCCTGCCGAGCTTGTGAATACAGTTTCCGAGCCTGTTCGAACGCCGTGTCCCTTACCGAAAAACCGAAGATTCTCGTCGTCAACGACGACGCCGCCAGCCTGCTTGCACTGACGAGCCTGCTGGAGCAATGGGCCGACGAAAGCAATTACGAGGTCCTTTCCGCGCGCTCCGGCCAGGATGCGCTGCGCCAGGTACTCCGTCACGATTTCGCGGTGATCCTGCTCGACGTGAACATGCCCGGCATGGACGGATTCGAGACGGCCGAGGCGATCCACCTGCGTCCCCGCTCCGCCGACATCCCGATCATCTTCGTCACGGCCTTCCTCGCCGACGAGATCGACCGCCTGAAGGCCTATCAGCGCGGCGCCGCCGATTTCCTGTTCACGCCCGTGATCCCGCAGGTGCTGCGCGCCAAGGTGCAGGTGTTCGTGGCGCTGGCGACCAAGAACGAGCAACTGAAGCGCCAGGCGGAAAAGCTGTCCCAGCGCACGACCGAGCTGACGGCGACCAATAAACGTCTCGTGCGCGAGATGGAAGAGCGGCGCGCGGCCGAACGCAAGAGCAGCGCCAAGGACGAATTCCTCGCCATGCTGGGCCATGAGCTGCGCAACCCCCTGTCCGCCATCAGCAGCGCCGGTTCGCTGCTCGGCATGCCGGGTGTCAGCGGCGATGCGATCACGCGGGCCCGCGTGATCATCCAGCGCCAAAGCCAGCATTTGTCGCGCATCGTCGACGATTTATTGGATTTGTCGCGCGCCATGTCAGGCAAGATCCTCCTGTCGCGCAAACGCCTGGACATCGCCACGCTCGTCTCCAGCTGCCTCGACACGTTCCGCGCGACGGGCCGCACGACCGGCTACGACATCGACGCGCAACTGGCGCCGGCCTGGGTCGACGGCGACGCGACGCGGCTGGAACAGATCGCGACGAACCTCATCGACAACGCGCTGAAATACACGCCGGCCGGCGGCCGCATCGAGATCACGGTGGTGCCGATTGGCGAAGACGTCGTGCTGCGCGTGAGCGATTCCGGCGTCGGCATCGCGCCGGACCTGCTGCCGCACGTGTTCGACGTGTTCGTGCAGGGCGCGATCTCGATCGACCGCTCGCAGGGCGGCCTCGGGATCGGCCTGTCGCTCGTGCGCCGCCTCGTCGAACTGCATGGCGGCACCGTGAGCGCCTGCAGCCCCGGCAACAGCAGCGGCAGCACGTTCGAGATCCGTCTGCCGCGTACCGACGCGGCGCTGTCCGCCGACGCGCCCGCGCGCGCCCGGCCGCAGGAAGCGGGCAAGCCGAAAGTCCTGCTGATCGAAGACAACGACGACGGCCGCGAGATGATGGCGACGATGCTCGCCTCGTTCGGCTATCCGGTGTTGCAGGCAGGCGACGGCCTGGAAGGCGTACGCGTGGCATGCTCGGAAACGCCGGACGTGGCCCTCGTCGATATCGGTCTTCCCGGCATCGATGGCTACGAAGTGGCGCGCCGCTTGCGCCAGGACCCGGCGGCGCGTGCGATCCGGCTGATCGCGGTGACGGGTTACGGTCTCGAAGAAGACCAGCGCCGCGTCATGGAGGCGGGTTTCGACCTGCACCTCGTGAAGCCCGTGGATCTGAATGCCCTGCTCGAACAGCTGGCGGCCGCGGCGCCCGCTCCGGACGACGCGGGCCGGCCGCAAATCCAGCCGGCGGCCGCCGGCTGACCGACAGGATTACAGCGTCGACATCAGTTCCTGCTTGCGCAATGCCATTTCCTGGCCCAGCGCCAGCAGGTCGAGGCCCGCCTTCTTCGCCTTCGGGAACATCTCTTTCTCTTCTTCCTTGACGTGGTGCTCGATCTGTTCGCTGAGCACTTTCACTTTCGCGTCGTACAGGTCGTCGTCCGGCTGCATTTCCTGCAGCTGCTTGATGAGGTCTTTCGCCGCGGCGTGCTCGACGATCGCCTCGTCGACCATGTCCTCGCCCTCCTCGACGTTTGCCGCGCGCACGGCCGGATAGAAGATTTCCTCTTCGATGGTCGTGTGGGCGATCAGCGCCTTGCAGATCTTGTCCTTCAGCTTTTCCTTGCTGGTGGTGGCGCGGTCGCCCAGCTGCTCGAACTGTTCGAACATCTCGGCCACTTCGCGGTGGTCGGCGGTCAGGAGGGCGATGACGTCCTGGCCTGCGGCCATGGCGTTCGACTGGGTGCCGGCCCGTGCGCCGGATTGGGTTCTCGTGCTCATGTTGACTCCTTCAGTGGGGTTATCGGCGCTCGGCCAGAGCCCTTAGAATGACCGGATCTGCAACATCGGACTGTACGGGAACTCACAAAGACGATTCCTGCGCCGTCCCGGCCCAAGCTGTTGTATCATCCCGAGAAACATAATTTGGTTGCCTTCATGAAAGTTTCGGAACCTCATCCGCCGGATTCCGGAGAAGACAGCCAGCATGCGGCGCGTGCCGCCGAGCTGGCCGAACTCCTGGCCCATATGACGACCTGCTGGGACGAAGAACGACGCCTGCTGGCCCGCCGGCTGCACGACAGCCTCGGTTCGTCGATGACGGCGCTGACGATGCATCTCGGCCTGCTGTCGCAGCACCTGCAGGACCAGCCGCAGCGCGACCGCGCCGCGCAGATGAAGCAACTGCTGAACAACATCATCGAGACCAACCGCAAGATGCAGTTGGCGCTCTGGAACGACAAGCTGGAATTCCTCGGTCCCAAGGCCGCCATCGCGGAACTCGTGCAGGAATGGGGCCGCGAGCACGGCATCAAGGCGAAAGCCAGCATGCCGGACGAAGATCCCGACTACACCCGCGCCCAGGGCGTGGCACTGCTGCGCTGCGCCGAGGAAGGCCTGCGCAACATCGTCAGGCACGCACAGGCGGCGAAGGTCGACGTGATCCTCGACGACGACGGCGACCAGGCCATGCTGACGGTGCGCGACGATGGCGTCGGCCCCGGCACGGCCGCCTCCCCGCCCGCGAGCTGCTACGGCCTGCGCATGCTGCGCGAACGGGCCCGCACGCTGGGCGGCACCCTGACCATCGGCGCCGGACCGGACGGCAAGGGCACCGCGCTCACGCTGGTCTTTCCGAAACAGGGAAACTGAGAGACGACGTCACGCTCAGTGCAGTTTGACGAGCGGCGTCGTCCGCCGGATCAGGAAGCGCGCGAACGCCATCAGGCCCGTGCGCAGCGACCCCAGCACGGCCTTGTGGTGCATCAGGTGCAGGCTCATGTACATGATGCGGGCCATGAACCCTTCCACGAACAGGCTGGCGCCCCGTAGCGAACCCATCAGGCTGCCCACCGTCGTCTCGCGGCCGATCGAGACGAGCGACCCGTAATCGCGGTAGACGTAGGGATCCTTCTGCGCTTGTTCACCCTTGTCGAGGCGCAGGAACGTCTTGAGCAGGTAGTCGGCCTGCTGGTGCGCGGCCTGGGCGCGCGGCGGCACGGGCTTGCCGTTGCCGTCCGTGCAGGCCGCGCAGTCGCCCAGCGCATACACGTCGGGCACGCCTTGTACGCGCAGGTGCGCGTCCACCTCGATCTGGCCGCCCTTCGCGACCGGCAGCCCCAGCGAACCCAGGAATTCCGGCGCGCGGATGCCCGCCGCCCACACGCACAGGTCGGCCGGATAGACATTGCCCTTGTTGTCGCTGACCTGTTTCGGGCCGATGCCGTTCACGCGGCAATCCGTAACGACGCGGATGGCGCGCTGGTCGAGCAGGCGCGCGGCCGCGGCCGACACCCGCTCGGGCAGCGGCGCGAGGATGCGCGGCGCGCCCTCGAGCAGGGTGATGCGCACGTCGCGCTTGACCTGCAGGCGCCGGAAGCCATACGCGGCATACACGCCGGACGCTTCGCGCAATTCCGCCGCCAGTTCGACGCCCGTGGCGCCGCCGCCGATGATGACGATGTCGAGGCCGGAGCCGCCGGCGCCGTCCTCCTTCTGCTGCTCGGCCTGGGCGAGCAGGCGCAGCAGGCGCAGGCGGAACCGTTCCGCGTCCTCGGTGGCATTCAGGGAAATCGTGTGTTCGCGCGCGCCGGGCACGCCGAAATAATTCGACGTGCTGCCGACGGCGATCACGAGCGAGCGGTAGCCGAGCGTGCGTTCGGGCAGTACCTCCTCGCCGTCGCCGGCCGCGGTGACGGGGGCGATCGTGATGCGGCGCGCGGCCGCGTCCAGCGCCGTCATGGCGCCGTACACGAAGGAAAAGCCGCGGTCGTGCGCGAGCATCTGGTACGACAGGCCTTCCTGGTGGATGTCCAGCGTGCCGGCCGCCACCTCGTGCAGCGACGGTTTCCACACGTGGTACAGCCGGCTGTCGACCAGCGTCACCTTGTCCGGGCCGAGTCTGCGGCCCAGTTTGCAGGCCAGCTCCAGTCCGCCAGCCCCGCCGCCCACGATCACGATATCGCTTTGCAAGCCTGCCTCCGTCGGTCGCGCCCGTCGCCGGGCTCACGCAGGCAGTTTACTACGGGGCGGCGAAACCGCCCGGCACGGATCAGTCGTGGCCGTGTCCGTGGCCCTTGCCGTGACCGTTGCCGTGGCCGTGGCCATTGCCGTGGCCGTGACCGCGGTCCCAGTCGCCGTGGCCGCGGTCGTCGCGGTACTCGACGCGCTCGACGACACGCACTTCGCGCGGGCCGCCGCGGTAGTCGCCGCGGTAGCCGACATGCTCGCGGTAGCGCGGCACATAGGTGTTCGTGTACCACTCGTCGCGCACGAACAGGACCGGGCGGCCGCAGGCGCCGTAGCGGCCGCAGTACCTGGCCCAGTGCTTGCGGTGGCCCGGCGGCACGCGCAGGTACACGGGCTCCGCGACGTAGTGCGGCGCCGGCGTGATGATCACCGGCTGCGGCGCGTACACGACGGGACGCGGCACGTAATCGCCGATGTCGATGCGGCCATAGAAGCCGGGCTGGCCGATGCTGACGGAGACGTTGGTCTGCGCCAGGGCCGGGAGGGAGGCGGCGCACAGCGCCACGCCGAAGATCAGGGCTTTCATAGGATGACCTCGTTGTAATGTTTAAATGAAGTTTATCAAACGAAATCATATGCACAATTCGCTGCAACACCTGCTTACATTGTCGTTCCGGGCGGGATTACAACAAACCGCAGCGCAACAATTCCACTGCGGTAAGTGCGCAGCTACAATCGCGGCCTCAACCACTGAAAGGCTATCGATGTTCGCGAAATACACCGTGCTGGCCACGGCCGCCCTGCTGGCGGCGGGCGCCGCCAACGCGCAGGTCGGCGCAACGGCCGACGTCGGCTCCACCGGCGTGGGCTTCCACGTCGTCGTGCCGATGGAAACCTATTTGAACGGGCGCTTCGGCGTCAACTACTTCCGCCACGACTTCGACAAGACGTCCGGCGGCGTCGACTACGACATCAAGGGCAAGCTGCAGACGTTCGACGTGCTGTTCGACTGGTACCTGACCGAAGGCAGCAACTTCCACCTGACCGGTGGCCTCGTCTACAACGGCAACAAGTTCAATGCGAAGGCAAAGCCGAACGGCCTCGGCGGCTTCACGCTGAACGGCCACGCGTACACGGCCGCCGACGTCGGCCTGCTGACGGGCCGCATCGACTACCGCAAGGCGGCGCCCTACCTCGGCATCGGCTGGGGCAACGCGCTGGCCCGCTCGTCGCGCTGGACCACGAACATCGATCTCGGCGTCTTCTACCAGGGCAATCCGAACGTCCAGCTGGCCAGCGTCGGCTGCACGGTGTCGAACACGGTCTGCAAGACCCTCGCCAACGACGTCGCCGCGGAGCGCCTGCGCCTGCGCGACGACGTCGATGCGTTGAAGGTCTATCCGGTCGTGCGCGCGAGCATCGGCTACCAGTTCTGACGATGTGACCGGCGCGCCGCGCGCCGCGGCGTTGCGCTACGATGCCGCCAAAGGAGGCGCACATCATGAACCATCGCGCACGCTGGAGCCTGCTGCTCCTGGCCTGCCTCATGCTGGTGGCCTGCCAGGACCGGCGCGAACCGGTGAAACCCACCGTCGTGCTGGCCTCGGCCGCCATCGCCGTCACGGCCTGACCGCGCGCCTGCCGCGCGGCCTTCCCCACTTCCGGCCCCACCGCGGGCCGGTGTCCCGTTGCATCCTCGTGTTAGAATCTTCCCTGCCATAAGGCAACGCTAGGGGTCCTGCAGCCGCCACCGCGGCTGCGGGTGAGAAACACCCTCCGAACCTGATCTGGGTAATGCCAGCGAAGGGAAGCATGCGGATTCCGGTCGCGCACCGGCTCCGGTACTCCCTTGCCGGCTCCACCCGTCGCACTTACGAGGAGCCGCATGCATCATCCCGATATCGACCCGGTCGCGCGTCCATGAACGTGATCGTCCTGGGCGCCGGCGTCGTCGGCACCGCATCCGCCTGGTATCTCGCAGAAGCCGGCCACGACGTCACCGTCATCGAACGCCGGAGCGGCGCCGCGCAGGAGACGAGCTTCGCCAACGGCTGCCAGATCTCCGTCTCGCACGCCGAACCGTGGGCCACGCCCGCCGGCCTGCTGAAGGTCGTGCAGTCCCTGGGCCGCGCCGATGCGCCGCTGCTGTTCCGCCTGCAGGCCGATCCGCTGCAATGGCGCTGGTGCCTGCAATTCGTGCGCGAATGCGCGCCCGGCCGCGTGGCCGCCAACCTGCGCCGGATCGTCGCCATGGCCGAGTACAGCCGCCGCAACCTGCAGGCATTGCGTGCGCGCACCGGCATCGAGTACGACAGCCTCACGCGCGGCATCCTGCACTTCTATACGGACGCACGGGAATTCGAGCGGGCCTGCCATGCGGCCACCGCGATGCGCGACCTGGGCTGCCCACGCATGACGGTCGATGCCGACGAGGCCGTGCGGATCGAGCCGGCCCTCGCGACCGTGCGCCGCAAGCTCGTCGGCGCCGACTTCACGGCCACCGACGAATCGGGCGACGTCCACCGCTTCACGACGCAGCTCGCGGCGCGCGGCGCGGCGGCCGGCATCCGTTTCACCTACAACACGACCGTCACGCGCCTGCTGGCCGAAGGCGACCGCATCCGCGGCGTGGAAATCATCGACGCGGATGGCCGGCACCGCGTGCTGCATGCGGACGCCGTCGTCGTCGCCCTGGGCAGTTTTTCCGTCGGCCTGCTGGCGCCGCTGGGCATCCGGCTGCTGATCTATCCGGGCAAGGGATATTCCGCCACCTACCCCATCCTCGACCCGGATGCGGCGCCCACGGTCTCGCTGACGGACGACGGCCACAAGCTCGTGTTCTCGCGCCTCGGCGACCGCCTGCGCGTGGCCGGCACGTGCGAACTGAACGGCTACACGCGCGACCTGAACCCCGTGCGCTGCGACGCGATCACGCGCCGCGTGCGCGCGCTGTTCCCGGATGCCTGCGACTACGCCAACCCGACCTACTGGGCCGGCCTGCGCCCGCTGACGCCGTCGAACGTCCCGTACATCGGCCGCACGCGGGTCGCGAACCTGTACCTGAACACGGGGCATGGGACGCTGGGCTGGACGATGGGCTGCGGGTCGGGGCGGGCGATTGCGGACATCGTATCGGGGAGAAAGCCCGAGGTCGACTTCGCATTTACCGGCGGTTTCCAGGCTTAGCGGTTACACTGTCGCCTTTCGAAAAGAATAGCCGCTTCCGCCACCATGTCGTTCGCATCGCTCGGCCTGATCGACCAGATCACGCGCACCCTCGCCTCGCTGTCCTACACCACGCCCACCGCCGTCCAGGCGCAGGCGATTCCCGCCGTGCTGGCCGGGCGCGACGTCATGGCGGCCGCCCAGACGGGTACCGGCAAGACGGCCGGCTTCGCCCTGCCCCTGCTGCAGCGGCTCGTGATGGACGGCGCGCAGGTGGCGGCCAATTCGGCGCGTTCCCTGATCCTCGTGCCGACGCGCGAACTGGCCGAACAGGTGCACGAGAGCGTGCGCGCCTACGGGACCGGACTGCCGCTGCGCACGATGGTCGCGTACGGCGGCGTCAGCATCAATCCGCAGATGATGCGCCTGCGTAAAGGCGTCGACGTCCTCGTCGCCACGCCGGGCCGCCTGCTCGACCTGCAGCGCCAGAACGCGGTGCGCTTCAACCAGGTGCAGACGCTCGTGCTGGACGAGGCGGACCGCATGCTCGATCTCGGCTTTTCGCGCGACATCGACAACCTGCTCGCGCTGCTGCCCAAGCGCCGCCAGACCCTGCTCTTCTCCGCCACCTTCTCCGACCCGATCCGGGCGCTGGCGACGAAGCTGCTGGTCGATCCGGTCAGCATCGAGGCCACGCCGCGCAACACGACCGTGAAGGCGATCCGCCAGTGGATCGTCCCCGTCGACAAGAAGCGCAAGCCGGACCTGTTCCTGCACCTGCTGAAGCGCCACGGCTGGCCGCAGGTCCTCGCGTTCGTGAAGACCCGCAAGGGCGTCGACCAGCTCGTCGACCTGCTCGACGCGAAAGGCATCGCGGCCGACTCGATCCACGGCGACAAGCCGCAGCCCGCCCGCCTGCGCGCGCTCGACCGCTTCAAGGCGGGCGAGGTGCGCGTGCTGGTGGCGACCGACGTCGCCGCGCGCGGCCTCGACATCGAGGAACTGCCGGTCGTCGTCAACGTCGACCTGCCCATCGTGGCGGAAGACTATGTGCACCGCACGGGCCGCACGGGCCGCGCGGGGGCGTCCGGCGACGCGGTGTCGCTCGTGTGCGCGGACGAAGTCCAGCAGCTGGCCGCCATCGAGGCGCTGACGCAGCAGGCCTTGGAGCGCAAGGAGGAAGCCGGTTTCGAGCCCGAGCACCGCGTGCCGCAGACAAACGCGGCCGGGCAGGTCGTCAAGAAGCCGAAGAAACCAAAGAAACCGAAGGGCACCGACCGCGACGCGCCCGTCGTGCAGGAAGACGTGCGATTCAGGCGCTGACCGGATCGCGCACGTCCGGCAAGGCAAGATGGCGCGCCTGCGCACGATCAGTTCAGCGATCTTGCCTCCGTTCGTTTGTCGCACCGATTTTACGTGACGCAAGCCGGAAAATAACCACGGTTTGTCACCGCGACGTCACCGCAGCTCCAGCCAGAACTTCCTCACCCCCTCGTCCTCGTCCACCGGCCCGACGGTGAACCCGAGCTTCTTCACGAGGCCGATGACGGGCGCGTTCTGCGGCAGCGCCTCGCCCACGATCTCGCGCGTGCCGCGCGCGCGGCAGTACGCGATCAGCTTGTTCATCAGCATGACGCCCAGGCCCTTGCCCTTCAGGTCGGAGCGCACCGTCACGGCGAATTCCGCGCTCATGTTGTCCGGGTCCGCCACGACGCGGGCCACGGCGAGCGTCTCGGGATGGCCGTCCGGCCCCGTGCGCGTGGCGATGAAGGCCATCTCGCGGTCGTAGTCGATCTGCGTGAAGCGCGCCAGCTGCGCGGGCTGCAGCTCGCGCACGCGCACGAACATGCGGTAGCGGACGTCGTCCGGCGTGAGCGCGTTGAAGAACGCCACGTGGGCGGCGCCGTCTTCCGGGCGGATCGGGCGCAGCAGGATCGTCCCGCCCTGCCACGGCACGAGTTCTTCCAGCTCGATCGGATACGGACGGATCGCGAGCCGGTCGAGCGCGTTGCCGGCGCGGTCGGCCATCGCGATGCGCATGCGCGCGTCCAGCACGACGGCGCCGTTGGCGTCCGCGAGGAGCGGATTGATGTCCAGCTCGACGATCTCCGGCACCTCGGCGATGAGGCGCGCCACCTGCACGAGCACGGCGGCGATCGCGTCCAGGTCCGCGGCCGGGTGATTGCGGTAGCCGGCCAGCTGGCGCGCGACGCGCGTGCGCGCGATGAGGTCGCGCGCCAGCACCGTGTTCAACGGCGGCAGCGCGACTGCGTGGTCGTTCACCGCTTCCACCGCGAGGCCGCCCTGGCCGAACAGGATCACGGGCCCGAACACGGGGTCGGTCGCCGCGCCCGCGATCAGTTCGTGCGCTTCCGGATTGCGCGCCATCGCCTGCACGATGAAGCCATCCAGGCGCGCATCCGGCTTCAGTTCCGCGAGGCGTCGCGCCATGCGCTCCGTCGCCGCGCGCACGGCGTCGGGCGTGTCCAGGTCGAGCGATACGCCGCCCACGTCCGACTTCTGCACCACGTCCGGCGACAGGATTTTCACGGCGACCGGATAGCCGATGTCCGCTGCCATCGCCACCGCCTCGTCCGGCGTCGCCGCGGCGCGCGTGGGGACGGTGGGGATGCCGTAGGCGTCGAGGATCGCCTTCGTGTCCGGATCGTCCAGCAGGTAGCGGCCCGTCCGGCGGCCCCGTTCCAGCGCGGCGCGCACGAGGGCGCGCGCCCGTTCGCGGTCCGGTTCGCCGTCGCCGACGGACGCCGGCACTTCCATCAGCAACTGCTGGTTGCGGCGGAAGTTCACGATCTGCAGGAAGCCGTTCACGGCCGCTTCCGGCGTGCGGTAGGCCGGCATGCCCGCTTCGTACGCGATCGTGCGCGCCTCGCCCACGGACTGCAGCCCGAGCCAGCACGCGAGCACGTTGCGCGACGACGCCTTCGCCAGCGGCGCCACGGCGCGCGCCACGTCGGCCGGATCGACGACGGCGTTCGGCGCGTGGATCATGACGACGGCGTTGGCCTGCGGGTCGTGCAGCAGCACGTCGATGACGTCGCGGTAGCGCTCCGGCGGCGCATCGCCGCGCAGGTTCAGCTCACCGGTGCCGCTCCATTCGGGCACGAGGTCGCGCAGCCTGGACACCGTCTCCGGCGCGAGTTCGGCCTGGTGGCCGCCGCCGTACTGTAGCGCGTCGCTCGCCAGCACGACCGGGCCGGCGCCGTTGCCGAGGAGCGCCAGCCGCTCGCCGAACAGCGGTTTCGCACGGGCGAGCGTCTCCACGGCGGCGAACAGCTGGTCGGTCGTGTACACGCGCAGCATGCCGGCGCGGCGGATCGCGGCGTCGTAGACGTCGTCCGGCCGCGCGAGCACGCCGGAGAGACAGGCCCCGGCCGTCGCCGCTTCCAGCGAGCGTCCGGCCTTGAGCATCAAGGTCGGTTTGCTGCGCGCCGCCGCGCGCGCGGCCGACATGAACTTGCGGGCATAGCGCACGCTTTCCGCATGCACCAGGATCGCGGAGGTGCCGGGATCGCTGGCCAGGTAATCGAGCACGTCGCCGAAGTCGACGTCGGACGATTCGCCCAGCGCGAGGATCGTGGAAAAGCCGACATTGCGCGTGCGTGCCCAATCGAGCACGCCCGCCATCAGCGCGCCCGATTCGGACACGAACGCGATCCGCCCCGCCGCCGCGCCGCCCATCGCGATGCTCGCGTTCAGGCCGATGCCCGGCGCCAGCAGTCCGGAACTGTTCGGGCCGAGGATGCGCAGCAAGTACGGGTTGGCGGCATCGAGCATCGCCTGCTTGATGCTGCGGCCGCGCAGGTCGCGCGCCGTCGACACGCCGGCGCTCATCACGATGGCCGCCCGCGTCCCCAGCTCGCCGAGGCTGCGCACGATGCCGGGGATGGTGGACGGCGGCGTGCAGATGATCGCCAGGTCCGGCGCCGCCGGCAGCCGCGCGACGTCCGGCCAGACTTCCAGGCCGTCCAGCGTCTCGTACTTCGGGTTCACGGGGTACAACTGCCCCTTGAAGCCCCCTTCGCGCAGGTTGCGCAGCATGGTCGCGCCGACGCTTCCCGGACGTTCGGACGCGCCGACGAGCGCCACCGATTTCGGGGCAAACAGTTGCTTGAGATTACGTACGCTCATCCACCGCTCCCAGCCGTGCAAGCCCCACCACGCGGATTGGCTACACTTGGTTCGACATAGACAGGATGATATCAGCGCTCACACACCATGACGGAAACAAACAAGGAAGAAAGCGGAAAAGACGGCGGCTCGCGCAAGGTGATCTACGCGGCGATCCTCGCCAACCTGGGCATCGCCGTCGCCAAGTTCATCGTCGCCGCCATCACGGGCAGCGCCGCGATGCTCGCCGAAGGCATCCACTCCGCGGTCGACACGGGCAATGAATTCCTGTTGCTGGTCGGGGAGCGCAACAGCGAGAAGCCGCCCGACAAGCGCCACCCGTTCGGCTACGGCAAGGCCTTGTATTTCTGGGCGCTGCTCGTCGCGCTGTCCGTGTTTTCCCTGGGCGGCGGACTCTCCATCTACCACGGCATCAGCGCGCTGCGCCATCCGGAGCCGCTCGAGGATCCGATGTGGAACTACGTCGTGCTGGGCGTGTCGGCGTGCTTCGAGGGCTATAGCTGGAACGTGTCGCGCAAGGCGTTGAACAAGCGGCGCAAGCCGGGCGCCTCGCTGTGGCAGACGGTCCACGCGAGCAAGGACGCCTCCGTGTTCACCGTGTTCATCGAAGACACTGCCGCCCTGCTGGGCCTCGCCATCGCGGCCGCCGGCATCCTGCTCGGCCATGTGTTCGACAGCCCGTATTTCGATCCGGCCGCGTCGGTGCTGATCGGCCTCCTGCTCGTGGGCGCCGCGTTCGCCCTCGCGCGCGAGACCGGCGCGCTGCTCGTCGGCGAAGGCATCGGCACGGACGCCACGCGGCGCGTGTGCGAGATCCTGCGCGACGATCCGGCCATCGAGGACGTCGGCAAGCTGCTCAGCATGCAGCTCGGGCCGGACGAAGTCCTGCTGACGGCGGCCGTGCGTTTCAACCGCGGCATGCGCATCGACGAAGTGGAGGCGGCGATCGAGCGCCTGGAAAAGGCGGTGGCGGCCGTGTATCCGGCCATCCGCCACATCTATTTCGAATCGGGCGCGCTGCGCTCGGCGATGCGCTGATCGGCCCGCACGACGGGCAGCGCCCGGAACCGCGGCGAGCGGGCGCGGAACTCGCGCAGCAGGCCGTCGACGACGGCCGCGGTGTGCAGCCGCAGAACCGCCGGATCGGGATTGCGCTTCGCCACGGCGGACAGCACGGCGCATTCCGCCAGCTGCGCCAGCGCCACCGCGACGCCGTCGCGGCCCCGCATGACGGGCGCGCTGGAAAAGTGCGGGCGCAAGTGGCGATCCAGCGCGAACGAGCCTTGTACGAGGCGATCCACACCCATGTCGAAGATCACCCGGTCGATGACCTGCGCGGCCCGTTCGCCTACCTGGCGCTGGCTGCGCATGGTCCGTATCGCGAACACGCGCCTCAACATCCCATTCCCGTTTGTTCTCGTTGTAATAGCAATATGCTAGCATGCGTGACCATTTTTGCATCAGGCATTGCGCCCTGGATGCATCGAAATGCAACAGTCCATCGTGCTAGAATGCGCCCGATGAAGACCGTAATGCGCTCACTGATCGCCTGGCTGTTGCTGCTCGCCCTGCCCTTCCAGGGCCTGGCCGCGGCACGCATGCTGCCGTCCGTGAGTGCGCCGGCCGTCGCGCACGCGGCGCCGGTCGCGCAGCACTGCCACGCCACGGCCGCGGCCGCGGCCAAGGCGGACGACGGCGATCACCGGCACCAGCACCGCAGCGTCTGCGGCGACTGCTGCATCGTCGTCGCGCTCGTGCCCGTGCCGCTCGTCCCGCCGGCGTTTCCGCCGCCTTCCATCGCGATCCCCTTCCGCGCCGGCCACCTGGCCAGCGTCGACCCGCCCCTGCTCGAACGTCCTCCCCGCCGCCTCGCCGCCTGATCGCTGTAGTCGCCGCCTGCGCCCGTGCGCGGCGGTGCCATTCACGCATTCGCAACGAGGACGACATGAAACGACTCATCCAGACGTACGCGCTGGCCATGGCGCTGGGCGCCCACGGGGAGATGAAATGAACCCGCGACAACGACTTTTACCGCGTGCGGGCGCGGCCGCCGCGCTGGCCCTGCTGGCCGGCTGCGCGACGGTCACGCCGGACGGCGGCTTCGGCGACGTCGCCGCCACGACACAAAACCGCATCGGCACCGCGCCGCAACTGGCGCGCGACGCCACCGGGCAAGGCGCGCTCGCCGCATCGCTGCGCGACCTGCCCGTGTTCCGGGAAGGCCGGCCGCTGGACATGGACACGGCCGTGCGCATTGCCCTCGTCAACCACCCGGGCCTGCAGGCCACGTACTGGAACGTCGGCATCGCCCAGGCGGATCTCGCGCAGGCGGCCCGGCCCCGCAACCCGTCGTTCGACTTCACGCGGCTCGCCGGCGGCGGCGCCCTCGAGATCGAGCGCGGCATCACGTTCGACCTCGTCGGCCTCCTGACGACGCCGCTGGCCGCCCGGATGGAGACGCGCCGCTTCGAACAGGTGAAACGCGACGTGGGCGCGGCCATCGAACGCCACGCCCTCGAGACGCGCACGGCGTGGGTCGAGGCGGTCGCCGCGCGGCAGGCGCTGGAGTACGCGCGCCGCGTGCAGGCATCCGCGGACGCGGGCGCGGAGCTCACCGGCCGCATGGCGAAGGCCGGCAACACGAACCAGCTCGAACTGGCGCGCGAACAGGTGTTCCTGGCCGAAGCGGCGCGCGACGCCGCACGCGCGGACAAGCGCGCAACGAGCACGCGCGAACGCCTCACGCGCGCGCTGGGCCTGTGGGGCCGGGAGGCGGACTACGCCCTGCCCGACCATCTGCCCGACCTGCCGGCCGCGCCGGCGGAACTGGCGGACGTCGAACGCATCGCGCTGGCCCAGCGCCTGGACGTGCGCGCCGCACAGGCCGAGGCGGCCGCCACCGCGGCGGATCTCGGGCTCACGCGCACGACGCGCTTCATCAACGTGCTGGACCTCGGCGTCGCCAACAAGACGCAGACGGGCGAGCCGACCGGGCGCGGTTACTCGCTGTCGCTGGAACTGCCGCTGTTCGACTGGGGCGGCGCGCGCGTCGCCCGTGCCGAAGCCACCTACATGCAGGCGGTGAACAAGGTCGCGCTCACGGCCGTCACGGCGCGCAGCGAGGCGCGCGAAGGCTATCTCGCCTACCGCAACGCATACGACGTGGCGAAGCATTACCGCGACACGATCCTCCCGCTGCGCAAAAGAATCGGGAAGGAAGTCCTGCTGCGCTACAACGGCATGCTCGCGAGTCCGCACGACTTGCTGGCCGATGCGCGCGCGCAGGCCGAAGCGGTCGGCGCCTACATCGAAGCGCTGGACACCTTCTGGACCGCCCACGCCGAACTGGAAGCCACGCTCGGCACCCGATTGAACAAGGAAAAAACCCAATGACCAGCCGCAGAAACTTCATCACCGGCGCGGCCGGCGCCATGGTCGGCGCCTCGCTCGTGTCGAAGGCCGGCGCGGCCGCCATCCCGGAAGCCCCGGTCCAGTCGTCGCCCGCCACCCAGCCGCCGCTGCATCCGCCGAGCGGCCGCCCGTACAACCCCGTCGTCACCCTGAACGGCTGGAGCCTGCCGTGGCGCATGAAGGACGGCGTCAAGGAATTCCACCTCGTCGCCGAACCCGTCGTGCGCGAGATCGCGCCCGGCATGAAGGCGAACCTGTGGGGCTACAACGGCCAGAGTCCGGGCCCCACCATCGAGGTCGTCGAGGGCGACCGGGTGCGCATCTTCGTGACCAATAAACTGCCGGAGGCGACGACGATCCACTGGCACGGCCAGATCCTCCCGAGCGGGATGGACGGCGTGGCGGGGCTCGTGCAGCCCGCGATCGCGCCCGGCAAGACGTTCGTCTACGAATTCGTCGCGCGCTACGCCGGCACCTTCATGTACCACCCGCACAGCGACGAGATGACGCAGATGGCGATGGGCATGATGGGCTTCTGGGTCACGCACCCGAAGGACCCGCGCCAGCACGCCGTCGACCGCGACTTCGTGTTCCTGCTGAACGCGTACGACATCGAGCCGGGCAACTACACGCCGAACGTGAACACGATGCTGGACTTCAACCTGTGGACCATCAACAGCCGCGCCTTCCCCGGCACCGACCCGATGGTCGTGCGCAAGGACGACAAGGTGCGCATCCGCATGGGCAACCTGACGATGACGAACCACCCGTTCCACATCCACGGCCACCGCTTCGAGGTGACGGGCACGGACGGCGGCTGGATCCCTCCGGCCGCGCGCTGGCCCGAGGTGACGGTCGACATCGGCGTGGGCCAGATGCGCGCCATCGAATTCGTCGCCGACAATCCCGGCGACTGGGCGTTCCACTGCCATAAATCGCACCACACGATGAACGCGATGAGCCACGCCATGCCGAACCTGGTCGGCGTCGACCAGGCCGGCGTGGCGAAGAAGATCAACGACCTCGTGCCGGGCTATATGGTCATGGGCGACAAGGGCGGCTCGATGGGCGGCATGCGCATGGCGCTGCCGGAGAACACGCTGCCCATGATGGCGGGCCGCGGGCCGTTCGGCGACATCGAGATGGGCGGCATGTTCACCGTCATCAAGGTGCGCGAGGGACTCGCGCGGGGCGATTACCGCGATCCGGGCTGGTACCGGCATCCCGCCGGCACGGTGGCGCGCGAGTGGACGGGCGCCGTGCCCGACCCGGTCGGCGCACCGGCGGCGCCGGCGTCCGGGGCGGTGATCGGGACGGCGAAACGGGGTGGGCACGAGGGCCACTGACGGTCCCATCACGCCCATCGGGGCGTTGGTCACACAGGTCGCGCGCTGACGCCGGTCGTCTCCGACAATCTGGTCCACCAGATTGAAAGGACACCGTGATCAAGCCCCATTACGCCGCCCTCCTGCTCGCCCTCGCCGCGCCTTTGGCCCGCGCGGAAGATCCGCCCGCCCCGACCGTGACCGTCACCGCCAGGAAGGAGGCGGTGGTGAGGAAGATCGACAAGACCGTCCACGACGTGTCGAACGCGCCGCGCGCGGCCAACGGGTCCGCGCAGGACGTGCTGCAAGCGACGCCCGAGCTGGCGGTGACGGCCGACGGCCAGATCGCCGTCCGGGGCAACACGCAGGTCACGGTCCTCGTCGACGGCAAGCCGACGGCGCTGCTGTCCGGATCGAGCGAGGACCGCGCGGTGGCGCTGCAGACGATGAGCGGCGCCGACATCGCGAGCGTGGAAGTCATCACGAATCCGTCCGCCGCACGGAATGCCAATGGCGGCGCGATCGTGAACATCGTCCTGAAGCGCAACCGCAAGCCCGGCGCGCATGCGCAGGTCCAGGGCAGCGCGACGGACCAGGCGTTGTGGAATGCCGGTGCGTCGGGCGATGTGACGCGGGGTCGATTGAGCGTGCACGCCAACGTGGCGCACCGCCACGACGGCACGCGCAAGGTGCGCCGGTCGGCCGTCGATTGGCATGATCCGCTCACCGGCCGGGCCGGGCAGACGGTGCAATCCTCGGAGGTGTTCGTGCGCCGCGTGGTCGACAGCGCCGCGCTGGGTATCGACTACGCGCTGGGCGACTCGGACAGCATCGGCATGACGGCGCGGCATAGCGGGCGCCGGTCGCGGCCCCTGTTCGACGTGCTGGGCGAGGAGCGCGAAGGCGCCGGCGAAACCATCCACCACCGCATCTCGTACGGCCCCAACGAGCAGTCCGACGACAGCGCGAGCCTGAGCTACAGCCATCAGCGGAACGGCAGCGCGCTGAAGGCGTCGATTCAGCACAGCACCACGGATGCCCTGGTCGACAAGTCGTACCGCGACGTGTTCGTCGTGCCCGCGCGCGCCACCGCCTACAGCCGCGGCGCCGGCAGGACGGCGCGCCGCCTCGACCAGGCCACGGTCGACTGGACGCGTGGCCAGTGGGGCCTGGGCCTCGACATCCAGCACAAGTCCGACTCGATCGGCAACGTCCAGGCCGCCGTCGATCCCGCGACGGGCGCCGAAACGCCGGACCGCAACACGACCAATGCGTACACCGTGACGACGACGTCGGCCGCGGCGTATGTGACCGACCGGATCGTGATCGGCAAATGGGAAGCGCTGCTGGGCGGCCGGGCCGAACGCATCGCGCGCTGGCGGGCGTTCGATCCGAGCCTGCATGTGAAGTATGGGCTGCAAGGCGACACCGACCTGACGCTCAGCTACCGCCGCAGCCTGCAGATGCCCGATCCGCGCGACCTGAATCCGTTCACGACGTATGTCGACGCGCAGAACCTCGGGCGGGGCAATCCGGGGCTCGGACCGCAACGCCTGGGGTCATGGGAGATCGGCGTGAACAAGGAGACACCGCACGTGACCGGCAGCCTGGGCGCGTTTTACCGCACGGGCCGCGATACCGTCGTCGACGCACGCACGTTCGAGCATGACGTGCTGGTCACGTCGAAACGGAACGGCGGCGAGGCCCGCGCGGCCGGCGTCACGGCCTCGCTGGACTGGAGGCCCGGCGGACCGCTGCAGTTCGGTATGGACGGCGGCATCTACCGCGTGGTGCTCGACCAGGACGCCGTCGCGGGTTATGTCAACGTCAGGGTCGGGTACGGCGACGTGTCCGTCGACGCGCACGCCCAGTCGGCCGGCATCACGCCGCAGGGCCACTACGGGCCGACGAGCAGCGTGAACCTCACGTGGAAACACGCGTTGAGCAAGACACTCGGCCTGACCGTGAACGCCAACGACATCTTCGACGGCAGCCTGCGTGCCTATCGGACCGACACGCCTGCATTCCACCAGGCCGGGTTCGACCACTTCGTCGCCCGGCGCGTGTACGTTGGGCTCGTCAAGCGCTTTTCGCGGTGACCGGATAGCCGGCCGCCACGATCGCCTCGGCGATCCTGTCGAGGTCCGCGGTGCTGTCGACCTTGACCTTCTTCGTGGGCAGGTCGACTTCGACTTTCGCATCCTTGTCGAGGGCCTGCACGGACTTCGTGACGCGGCCCACGCAGTGGCCGCAGCTCATGTCTTCGACGGTGAGTTCATACATCTTGTGTGCTCCTTGGGGTTGGGTTGGAATGATGTCGGGTGCGGGCCGTGGCGCCGGCCGCCAGCGCCGCAGCAGCAGCGCATTCGTAACGACGCTGACGGAACTCAGCGCCATCGCCGCGCCGGCCAGCACGGGGTTCAGCAGGCCCAGGGCCGCGACGGGGATGCCGACGACGTTGTAGACGAACGCCCACGCGAGGTTCTGGCGGATCTTGCGCCACGTGCGGTCCGAGATGTCGATGGCGTCCGCGACGAGCAGCGGGTCGCCGCGCATCAAGGTCACGCCGGCCGTGTGCAGCGCGACGTCCGTGCCGCCGGCCATCGCGATGCCCACGTGGGCCGCCGCCAGCGCCGGCGCGTCGTTGATGCCGTCGCCCACCATGCCCACTGTACGGCCTTCTGCCATCAGGCCGCGCACGACGTCCGCCTTGTCCTGCGGCTGCACCTGCGCGACCCAGCGCGTCAGGCCGAGCGCCTGCGCGACGGCGCGCGCGCTGCCTTCGTTGTCGCCGCTGAGCATCATGCTGTCGACGCCGAGGTCGCGCAGGCGGGCGATGGCGGCGCGGCTCGTCGGTTTCAAACGGTCGCCGAACGCGAGCACGCCTTCCACGACGATGCCGCCGCCCGCTTCACGCGCGAGCCACGACACGGTGCGCCCGTCCGCTTCATGGCGTTCGGCCGCGGCCACCAATGCGGCAGCCGGGGCACCGGCACCGATTTCGTCCAGCAATCGGCGGTTGCCGATCCAGACGGCCGCGCCATCCACGCGGGCCCGCACGCCGCGGCCCGGCAATGCGGCCGATTCCGTCGCGGCCGGCGCGGCCACGTCCTGCGCGGCCGCCAGGTCCGTCACGGCCCGCGCCAGCGGGTGCGCGCTGCCCTGTTGCACGGCCGCGGCCAGCGCCAGCAGCCGTTGCGGGTCGTCCCCTTCCAGCGCCACCACGCGGGGACGGCCTTCCGTCAGCGTGCCCGTCTTGTCGAACACGACCATCTGCAGGGCGTGCGCCGTCTCCAGCGCTTCCGCGTCCTTGATGAGGATCCCGTGGCGCGCGGCGGCGCCCGTGCCGACCATGATGCCCGTCGGCGTGGCAAGGCCCAGCGCGCACGGGCACGCGATGACCTGCACGGCGACGGCGTTCAGCAACGCCTGCTGCCAGTCGCCCGTGGCGAAGCCCCAGGCCAGCAGCGTGACCAGGGAAATGAGCAGCACGACGGGCACGAACACGGCACTGACCTTGTCGACGAGGCGCTGGATCGGCGCCTTCGCGGCCTGCGCATCCTCGACCATGCGGATGATCCGGGCCAGCATGCTGTCCGCGCCGACGGCGGTCGCTTCCACGAGCAGCAGGCCTTCGCCATTGACGGCGCCGCCCGTCACGCGGTCGCCCTCACCCTTCGCCACGGGCAGGCTTTCCCCCGTCAGCAGGGATTCGTCGAGGTGGCTCGCGCCTTCCACGACCTTGCCGTCGGCCGGCACGCGCTCGCCCGGCCGCACGACCATCAGGTCGCCGGCGCGCAGGGCGTCGAGGGCGATGACCGTGTCCTGGCCGGCGCGCCGGACGATGGCTTCCGAAGGCCGCAGCGCTTCCAGCGCGCGGATCGCCGCGACGGTCTGGTGCTTCGCCCGGCCTTCCAGCCATTTACCGAGCAGCACGAGCGTGATGACGACCGCGGCCGATTCGAAATAGAGGTGGCCGTGGCCGCCCGCATTCAACAACTGCCAGAGCGACAGGAAATACGCGGCCGACGTGCCGATGGCCACGAGCAGGTCCATGTTCCCGGCGCCGGCCCGCAGCGCTTTCCACCCCGCGCGGTAAAAGCGCGCGCCGAGCCAGAACTGGACGGGCGTCGCCAGCAGCAGTTGCAGCCAGCCGGGCAGCATCCAGTCGATGCCGAACGGCGCCAGCAGCATCGGCGCGATGAGGGGAAGGCTCAGCAGCGCGGCCAGCGCCACGGGCCACCACGTCGGCAGGCCCTGCGCCGCCTCCGCCTTCGGGGTCCCGGTCGGCCGCGCCGTGTAGCCGGCCTGCTCGACGGCGGCCAGGATGGCCTGCAGGTCGAGCCCCTCGCCCTGCACGGCCGCGCGTTCCGTGGCCAGGTTGACGCTCGCGTCGCGCACGCCCGGCACGGCCTTGAGCGCCTTTTCGACGCGCGCCACGCACGAGGCGCACGTCATTCCGCTGATGTCGATATCGATCGCCATGGGTATCCTCCTGTGATTTCCAGTACAGGATATGCCTTCCCACAATGGTAAGGTCAAGCGGATTGTATAGCGGGCAGCGGATCCAGCGGGCGGAGTTCGTAGCAGAGGTCGGCCCGGTCGGCCGCGGCGGGTGCCGACAACAGGTAGCTGTCCAGGCCGAGCCGGCGCCCGGACGCGTCCAGCTGCGCCGGCCCCAGGTCCGCCTGGCGCAAGACGAGCACGACGTCGTAGGCGAGGGTCGGCACGGCGAACAGGCGCAGCAGGGTGCGCAGCGCCCGGGCGCCCGGGGCGCCGGGCAGGAAGTGCTCGTAGCGGGCGCGGTCGAGAGGGCCGAGGCGCACGCGCACGCGCAGGTCCGGCCGCCAGCTGCGTTCCCCCAGCAGCGCGCGCCGGCCGAGCAGCGCGTTGGTGCCGACGACGGCCTGCTCGCCCGGGGCCAGCGGGTCCCAGTGGCCGATGCCCTCCTGCACGCGCACGGCCACGCCGAAATGGCTGGACAGCACCCGGCCCAGCACGGCCCCCGACACGGGCCGTCGGCGCAGCAGGCCGGCGAACGCGGCCAGCGCGGTGTCCGGCACGCCGTCGTGTGCGAACACGCCGCCGCCGGGCACGCCGGCGAGCGCCAGCAACAGCGGGAGGAAGGCGTCGCGCGGGGCGGCCACGAGGTGTTCGACCCGGTATTTCTGCCACGCGCGGTACCACAGCGCGAGCATGCGCGTGCTGAACATGTCGAGGAAGGCGCGCGCCGCCTGCGCGTCCTGCCCGTCCTGGGGCAGCGCGAGCAGGCGCTCGGTCACATGCAGCGGCAGCGCCCCGTGCGCGCCCAGCAGGCCCATGAAGCTCGGCGTCAGACGGTAGCCGTCGGCATCCAGCGCCGCGGCCTCGATCTGGCTGGGAGGAAACGCCAGCGCGAGGCTGTTCGCGAAGCGCAGGTGGCGGGCCAGCGCGCGCCGTTCGGGGATGCCGCGCTCGCCGAGCGCCAGCAGCAGCAGGCGCACGGCCTGGACGAATTCGAAGCGCTGGGGCTGGGCCAGCAGGCGGGCGATCAGGTCCATCCGCCGCTACTGGTGTGCGGAGAGCAGGCGATGATCTCGCGGCCGGTCTGTTGCGACACGACTTCCAGCCGCGTGAAGCAGTTCAGGTGGCCGTTCAGCGCGAAGTACTGGTCGAGCACCTGCACGAACGGATACAGTCCCGTGCCCGCGAACGCGTCCTCGTCGACGGTGAGGCGGATGCCGATGCCCGGCATCAGGCTTGCGACCGGCGCCGCGCCCACCCACGCGCGCACCGTGCCGTGTTCGAGCCCCACGATGCCCGCGATCTGGCGCTGGGCGACCGGGGACCGCGGCAAATCGTACAGCGCCAGCATTTTCTGGAAATCGGCCAGGCCCGCCATCGTGAGGCCCGCGTGGTTCAGCGCAAGGTGGGCGATCAGGCGCCAGTGCGACCCGCGCGTGCCGCCGAAGCGCCGGCCTGGTGTCGGTTTCCTCAGCATGCGGATGGGCGCCAGCGTCGACAGCTCGTCGCTGCGCAAGTCGCCCTGCGGCTGGCCGTACGGCAGGCGCGACGGCCCGTCGCGGTTACTGCACGTCAGTTCCGTGGACAGCGTGGCGCCGGCGGCGTCGAGCGGGTGGAAATCGGCGTCGACGAGGGCGATGCGCATCTCGTGGCCGGGGCTGACGGCCGCCGTCGCGTCATCGCGCCGCGCGATCCAGTAGTGCGCGCGGTGCGACGCTCCGCCGCCCGCCCTGCCCTCGTCGCCCGGCGCGTAGAGGGGATCGAAACGGGTGACCGTGCCCGTCCCTTCACGCACGAGCCGGACGGCGTCCACGCTGTGGATCTCGTAAGCACCCGCGTGCGCGCCGTCGGCCAGCAGCGGATAGTCGGCGCTCGTGTACGCGAGCTGCACGGGCGCGCCGGCCTTCGGGAACAGGTTGACGACCGGCGTGCAGCCCGGCAGCAGGCTGCGCGCATCCAGGCCGGCCAGCAGGCGGGCCGTATCGGAATCGGGCGCGATGCCGGACAGCGCCAGGTGCAGCGTGAAACGGCGGCAGCGCGGCGGCAGCAGGCCGGCCAGCGCCGCGAGGTCGACGTCGACGAAATTGAATTTTTCCGGATAACAGAAATACTCGGTCAGCAGGCGCGGCGCCGGATGCGAGCGGGCGGAATATGGCAGCATGGCATCCACGTCCGCCAGGCCGGCCAGGCGCAGCGGGACGCGCGGCAGCGGCAGCCAGCCCTTGTCGCCTTCCGGCTGCACCCAGGCCGCGGCGCAGCGGAGGAACAGCGCGTCGATCAGCGCGGCGCGAGTCGACGCTTCGCCGTCGGCGAACAGGCGCCACGCCGGCGGAAGGCGGCCGACGTCGCCGCGCGCCGCCGCGATCGTCAGGCTGATGCCGCAACCGGCCCCGCGCGGTGCGCGCGCCGTGCGCGGCGCGTCGAGCAGCGGCACGAACGCGAGGCGCTCCACCGTGAGCGGCGCCAGCAGCACGTCGTAGACGGTGCGGAACAGGCACGGCGTGTCGGTGCCCGCGCTCGAGCGCAGCATCGTCCCGCGCGCCAGCACGGACGGGGTGTCCGGTACTTCGGCCGGCCCGCGCTGTCCCACCTGGACGATCGAATACGACGGCAGCGGCCGCAGGTAGTGCGGGTACAGGCTGTCGAGCAGCGCTTCCGTGAACTTGGGGTAGTCGTCGTCGAGACGCTTGTTGATGCGGGCGGACAGCAGCGCGACGGATTGTATGAGCCGGGCGACGCCGGGATCGTCCCACGTCTCGCCGGCCACGTGCAGGTCGCCGGCGGGCTTGGGATAGCGGGCGCGGAACTCGCGCGCGAACTGGCCGAACAATCCCAGCTCTTCCTCGTAATAGCGCAGCAGGTCGTCCATGGCTTCCTATCGTTGCCCAAGACCAAGATGCATGCTCCCATCCGGCGGAAAACCGTATCTTGAGTACAATCAATGCAATCAACCCGAAGGAGAACGCCGTGACCGACCTGAACCAGTTCCTCATCACGCAGAGATGGCCCGCGCAGCACCCCGACCGCCTGCAGCTGTATTCGCTGCCCACGCCGAACGGCGTCAAGGTGGCGATCATGCTCGAGGAAATCGGCCTGCCCTACGAGGTGCACCGCATCGCGTTCGACAAGAACGAACAAACGACGCCGGAATTCATGTCGCTGAACCCGAACAACAAGATCCCCGCGATCATCGACCCCGACGGCCCGGGCGGCAAGGCGCTGCCGCTGTGGGAATCGGGCGCGATCCTGCTGTACCTGGCCGAGAAGACGGGCAAGCTGATCCCGGCCGATCCGGCGCTGCGCTACCAGACGATCCAGTGGCTGATGTTCCAGATGGGCGGCATCGGCCCGATGTTCGGCCAGCTGGGCTTCTTCCATAAATTCGCCGGCCGCGAGTACGAGGACAAGCGTCCGCGCGACCGCTATGTGCACGAAGCCAAGCGCCTGCTGGGCGTGCTGGACGGCCACCTGAAAGGCCGCGACTGGATCATGGGCGACGAGTACACGATCGCCGACGTCGCCTGCTTCCCGTGGGTGAACAACCTGGTCGGCTTCTACGACGCGGGCGAGATCGTCGGCTTCGACCGCTTTCCGGAAGTGGGCCGCGTGCTGGAAGCGTTCCGCGCGCGCCCCGCCGTTGTCGAAGGGCTGCAGATCCCGCGCGCCCCGGCCCCTTAAGAGAGTGTGCGCAGGTCGGCGACCACCTCGGCGCCGAAACCGGCGCCGAGCAGGTAGTCGACCAGCCGTTCGGCGCATTCGTCCGGCTCGACGAGCGCGCCCGTCTCCTTCAGGTTGACGAAGCGTTTGCGCAGCGGGAAGCGGTCTTCCGTCGTGGCGCGGATCTCGGCCTGCATGTCCGTATCGATGACGCCGGGCGCCAGGCTGCAGATGCGCACCCCGCGTTCGCAGTCGAGGGCGACGGCGCGCGCGTGGTGGTCGAGGGCCGCCTTGGTGGCGCAATAGACGCTCCAGCCCGGGTAGGCATTGCGGCCGGCGCCGCTGGAAATGTGCAGGATGCGCCGTTGCGCCCCGCCGCTGGCGCGCACGACAGCGGCGGCGAGCGCCATCGGTGCGGCCACGTTCAACTGCACGGCGCGCAGCACGGCCTGCGGATCCTGCGCGTCGAGCGGGCCGACGGGGCTCACCATGCCGGCATTATTCAGCAGCAGGACGGCGCCGGTGCCGTCCAGGTAATCGCCCAGCATGCCGTCCGCGAACCAGCGCGACAGCGCGACGCTGTCGGCCAGGTCCAGTTCAACTTCCTCGAACAGGTCGGGATACGCGTCCGCCAGGTCGGCCGAACGGGTGCGCGCCAGGCCGAGGACGGGTACGCCGCGCGCCAGCAGATTGGCGGCGAGCGCGGCGCCGAGGCCCCTCGTGTGGCCGGTGACGATTGCTTTCATGGGAATCTCCTGGGGCGGGTGAATCAAATGTTAACCCAAGGACGTCCTAGCGCCAATCGTGCGCACCTATACGAACGTATGAGCGAACGTATGAGGACCCATACCAAGGTCTGATGGCGCGCCGGCGGCGGCCGGCCTACGATGCTGGCATTTCGACAAGGAGACCCCCATGCCCCTGCATCGCCTGCTCCGTTTGACCGCCGCGCGCCGCCGCCTCACCGAATGGCTGATCCTGGGCGCGGGTCTCGTCTCGTCCGGCCTCGTGCTGGTGTGGATGGTGTGGACAGAGCGCGCCGGGGCGCTGTCCGAGGACGCCGACCGCATGCGGGCACAAGCCGTCGTCATCGACCAGACCCTGCACCGCCAGCTCGAGGGCATCCGCTGGGCGCTGGACGGCGCGCGCGCCGCGCTGGCGCCGGACAGCGGCTGCGACCTGGCCTGCCGCCGCACGCTGCTGCAATCCCTGAAGCGCGCCATGCCGGGCGTGCGCGCGCTGCTGGCCGTCGGCCGCGGCGGCCGCATCGAGATCACCGACGACGACCTGGGCGACCGCCGCCTCGACGACAAGCGCTTCCTCGCCCAGCTGCCGCACATGTGCGACGGCCGCACGTTGTACCTGTCCGATCCGTACGAGCTGCAGCCGAACCAGTTCAACCTGAAGGCGGCGATGTCGCTCGACGCGGGCGACGGCTGCGGCCACGGCGCCGTCGCCGCGATCCTGAATCCGGAATACTTCGACGCCGTGATGCGCTCCGCGCTGTACGCGCCCGACATGACGATCACGATCACCGACCTGGACGGCCACCGCCTGCTGTACGTCCCGCCCGATCCGGAAACGATGCGCGCGGGCGCGCTGCATCCGGATGCGATGCTGGCCGCGCACCGCGCCGGCGGCGAACGGGTCTCGGTCCGGCGCGGCGTGGGGGCCGACGGCGTCGACCGTCTCGTCGTCCAGCGCAGCATGCGGATGGAAAACCTGGGCATGGACCGCGGCCTCGTCGTCGCCCTCGCGCGCGACGCCGGCCGCATCGACGCCGGCTGGCACCGCCTCGCGCTCGTATCGACCGCGGCCTGGACCCTGTTCTGGTCCGCCTGCGCGGCCGCCCTGCTGTTCGCCCAGCGCCGCCGCGCCGCGCTGGAACGCCTGGCGCGCAACGCCGAAGCCGAACGTGCCGCCGCCGCCGAGCGCGTGGAGCTGGCGCTGAACGGCGCGAGCCTGGGCCTGTGGGACTGGCACATCCCGTCCGGCCGGCGCACGGTGGACGGCCGCGCCTGCGCCATCCTCGGCTACACCCGCGACGAGCAGAACCGCCAGGGCGGCGAACGCGACATGTTCTCCCCCGTCCACCCGGACGACCGCGAGCCGCTGCGCCACGCGCTCGACCAGCACCTGCAGGGCGCCGTCCCCGCGTTCGAGGCGGAGTTCCGCATGCGCCACCGCAACGGCCACTGGGTGTGGGTGCAGTCGCGCGGCAAGGTCGTCGAGCGCGCGGCGGACGGCCAGCCCGTCCGCATGGTCGGCACGCGCACCGACATCAGCGCGCGCAAGCAGGCCGAGGCCGACATCGCCCACCTCGCGTTCTACGACGGCCTGACGAACCTGCCGAACCGGCGCCTGCTGATGGATCGCCTGGGCCACGCGGTCGCCAAGTGCGAGCGCAACGGCGGCTTCGGCGCCGTGCTGTTCGTCGACCTGGACAACTTCAAGACGCTGAACGACACGCGCGGCCACGACATGGGCGACCGGCTGCTGGAAATGGTCGCGTTCCGGCTGCAGCAGGTCACGCGCGAGGCGGACACTGTGGCCCGCCTGGGCGGCGACGAATTCGTGCTGCTGCTGGAAGACCTCGGCACGTCGGCCGTCGATGCGACGGCCCATGCCGAGCTGGTGGCCGGCAAGATCCTCGCCACGCTGTCCCTCGCCTACACGCTGGACGGCCACGAGCTGCGCAGCACGCCCAGCATCGGCGTCTCCCTGTTCGGCAACGCCAACCACGTCGTGCACGACCTGCTGCGCCAGGCCGACATGGCGATGTACGAAGCCAAGTCGGCCGGCGGCGCCACGTTCCGCTTCTTCGACCCCAGCATGCAGGCCGCCGTCGACGCCAGCACGAGCCTGGAGACCGATCTGCGCTTCGCGCTGGCGCGGCGCGAGTTCGAGCTGTACTACCAGCCCGTCGTCAACGCGATGGGCCTGATGGTGGGCGTCGAGGCGCTGATCCGCTGGCACCATCCGAAACAGGGGCTCACGGGACCCGGTGCGTTCATCGCCCAGGCCGAGAAGTCCGGACTGATCGTCGGCATCGGCGACTGGGTGCTGCAGGAAGCGTGCCGCCAGCTCGCGCGCTGGGGCGGCGACGCCGCCACGGAGCACTTCACCATCGCCGTCAACGTCAGCGCGCGCCAGTTCCGCCAGGAGGACTTCGTGCCGCGCCTGCTCGAGATCCTCGCGCACAGCGGCGCCGATCCGCGCCGTCTCAAGCTCGAACTGACGGAAAGCGTGCTGCTGGCCGACGTCGAGGACACCATCGCGCGCATGACGGCGCTGAAGGAGCAAGGCATCGGCTTCTCGCTCGACGATTTCGGCACCGGCTATTCGTCGCTGAGCTATCTGCAGCGGCTGCCGCTGGACCAGCTCAAGATCGACCAGTCGTTCGTGCGCGACATGCTGCGCGTGCCGCACGCCGCGAGCATCGTCCAGGCGATCGTTCACCTGGCCGGCAACCTGGGCCTGCACGTCGTGGCCGAGGGCGTCGAGGAGGAAGCGCAGTGGGACGCACTGCGCTCGCTCGGCTGCGGCGGCTTCCAGGGCTATCTGTTCGCCCGGCCGATGGCGCTCGCCGAGCTGGCCGGGATGACCGAGGAAGAAGCCGCGCCAGCCTGAAGACCATCCATTCTGCCAGTTGGCCGCGGACGCGCGCCGTTGTATCCTCGCGGCTGAACTGGAGTCCTTACATGCCGCGACGCCGCACCCACCCCGTGCAATCCGCCATCCTGCTGCTGCTCACCGCCGCGATCTTCGTGGTCGACGCCTTCACCCGGCTCGACACGGCCATCGCCGTGATGTATGTCGTCGTGCTGCTGCTCGCATCGCCCGTGTGGCCGCGCCGGTACACGTTCGCGCTCGGCGCCGCGTGCGGACTGCTGACGATGGGCGCCTACGTCGTCGCGCACGGGCTGCACGTGGCGCCCTCGCCCGCCGGGCGCGCACTGGTCAGCATCGCGGCCATCGCCATCACGACCTGGCTCGTGCTCCAGCGCCAGCAGGCCACCGACCGGCTGCGCCAGCGCGAACAGGCCCTGCGCCGCAGCCAGGCCTTCCTCGCCGGCGCCCAGCGCCTGTCCCGCACGGGCAGCTTCGGCATCCGCGTGCCGGACGGCGCGATGGTGTGGTCCGAGGAAGCCGCGCGCATCTTCGGCTACGCGGGCGACGCCGCGCCCGACATGGAGCGCGTGCTCGCGCACACGCTGCCGGACGACCGTGCGCTCGTCAGCGCCGCCCTGCGCCGGACGCTGGCTTGCGAAGGCCACATCGACGTCGCGCACCGCCTGCTGCTCCCGGACGGCACGATCCGCCACGTGCATGTGCTGGCCGAGGCCTCGTACGACGCCGACGGCCGCTGCGAATACCTGGGCGCCGTCACGGACGTCACGGCGCGCGTGGAAGCCGAGCAGGAACTGCACGCGTCGCACGTCCAGCTGGCGCACGCGGCCCGGGTGAGCATGCTGGGCGAACTCGCGGCCTCCGTCGCGCACGAAGTCAACCAGCCGCTGACCGCGATCGTCGCCAACGCCCAGGCCGGGCGGCGCTGGCTGGGGCGTGCGCAGCCCGACATCGCCGAAGCCCTCGCCGCGCTGGACGGCATTGTGCAGGCCAGCGAACGCGCCGGCCAGGTCGTCCGCCGCATCCGCGCGCTGGCCCGCCGCACCGAACCGGAGCACGTGGCGCTGGACCTGAACGCGCTCGTGCAGGACACGGTCGAGCTGCTGCAGCGCGAACTGGACCGCCGGCCATTGGCACTGCGTGTCGAGCTGGCCCCCGGCCTGGCGCCCGTCATGGGCGACCGCATCGAGCTGCAGCAGGTCCTGATCAACCTCGTCATGAACGCGCTGCAGGCGATGGACGGCTTGCCTGACAACCGCCTGGACCTGCGCACGCGCCAGGACGACGGCATGGCCCGCGTGAGCGTGCGCGACAGCGGCCCGGGCATCGCCGACGCCGACGGCGCGCGCCTGTTCGAGCCGTTCTTTTCGACCAAAGCCGACGGCATGGGCCTCGGCCTGCCGATCTGCCGCTCGATCATCGCGCGCCACGGCGGCCGCATCGCCGCGCGCAGCACACCGCCCGGCTCCACGTTCAGTTTCGACCTCCCCATCCATCAGGAAGCCCCCCTCCATGAACAGCAGTCCGACGCCTTCCCGTGAACTCGTGTATGTCGTCGACGACGACGCCGGCGTGCGCGACAGCCTCTCCGGGCTGCTGCGCTCCGTCGGCATGGAGGTGGCCGCCTACGGCAGCGTGGCCGACTTCGCGCGCGCGCGCCGGCCGGACGTGTGCAGCTGCCTGTTGCTCGACGTCCGGCTGCAGGGCGCCAGCGGGCTCGATCTGCAGGACCAGCTGAACCGCGACGGCGTGCCGCTGCCGGTCGTGTTCATGACGGGTTTCGGCGACATCCCGATGACGGTGCGCGCGATGAAAGGCGGCGCCGTCGACTTCCTCGCGAAGCCGTTCCGCGAGCAGGACTTGCTGGACGCAATCCACCAGGCCCTCGCGCGCGACCGCGAACGGCGCGCGAAGCGCCAGGCGCACGCGGCGCTGGCGGCCCGCTACGCGGCGCTCACGCCGCGCGAAAAACAGGTCATGGCGCTGGCCGTGCGCGGCCTGATGAACAAGCAGATCGCGGGCGAAACGGGCACGAGCGAAATCACCGTCAAGATCCACCGCGGCAACGCGATGCGCAAGATGGAGGCGAAGACGTTCGCGGACCTCGTGCGCATGGCCGAGGCCCTGGGCGCGGAAAATGAGAGCACACACGGCCAGGATGCCACTCATACCTAGGTATGATTCCATGCGCATGGGCCAGAGCGGTATGCTGCGCGGCATGGATACCCAGTTGCCCGCCCCTCACGTCGCGCTCGTCGACGACGACCCCGACGTGGGCACGAGCCTGCGCGGCCTCTTGCGCGCCTGCGGCTACCGCGTGAGCCTGTTCGGCGGCGCGCAGCAATTGCTGGCGCACGGCCTCGACGACATCCAGTGCGTCGTCAGCGACGTGCAGATGCCCGGCATGGACGGCCTGGCCTTGCTGGAACGGGTGCGGGCCATCGCGGCGGCGCCGCCCGTGATCCTGATGACGGCGTTCGCGGACGACCACGTGCGGCTGCGCGCGCTGCGCGGCGGCGCGGCGTGTTTTCTCGCCAAGCCCGTCGATGCCGAGCAGCTGGCGGAGTGCGTGCGGCTGGCCTGCGCGGGAACCGGTTGAGTCAGCGTCGCGCGGGCCGGCCGGGCGCACGGGGCGGCAGCGTGAACGCCTTGCCGGCCTTGGCCTTGTCATACTCAGGCTTGAATTCGACACACCCGTTGCAGGGAATGACCTGTTCGAGTTCGACGATACGACGCTCGGCAAGCCGCGTGCGGCAGAGGTCCGCCGAGAACGGCTGTGCCGACCCGCCTTCGAGTCCTTCGTTCTCGAACGTGCATTGCGCGTCGCGATAGGCCTGCCACGCCCGCTGGGCGCTCACGAGTCCGTCCGGTCTGGCCAGGGCGTTCCGGAGCAGCGTGTACACGAGGTCGACGCGCGCATCCGATTCCTCCAGCTCGCGATGCATGCAGGCGGTGATCTCGATCATCGGACCGGCATCTTCACAGCGCGCGTGTTTTTGCTCGGCGATGTCCGGGTCCGCGGCCGCCCGCGCGACATGCGTGACGAGCAGGCCAAGGCAGGCCAGGACGGCCAGCGACGAACGAATGTGCATGGGAGCCTTGCAGGTAAATGGCCCACCAAGTCTGCCACGCGCGTTACGGCAAGGCAAGCACACCTCCGGTCCGCTGGCGTGCGCCGGGCCCGGCCGGACTGCCGCTAGACTGGCCATCCCGACCGTTTCCGGAAAGACGACCATGGCACTTCGCAACCTGCTCTCTTCCATCCTGATCGGCGCCGTGGCCAGCGCGCGCTCGATGACGCCGATGGCCGCCCTCGCGACCGCCCGCCTCGCCCACCGCGGCACGCCCGGCAAGCTCGCCCTGCTGGACCGTCCGCTGTTCAAGTTCGGTGCCCTCGCGATGGGTGTCGGTGAATTGTTGGGTGACAAGATGAAGACGGCGCCCGACCGGACGGTATTCCTGGGCCTGCTGGCGCGCACGATGAGTGCGGGAATCGCCGGGTCGGCGCTGGCGCCGCGGGGACGCGAACGGGAGGGCGCGGTGGCCGCGGTCGCGACGGCGGTGCCCCTGGCCTACCTGACGCTCGCGGCCCGCAAGCGCGCGATGGCCCGGGTCGGCCAGACACGCAGCGGCCTCGTCGAGGACGCGCTGGTGGTGGCCGCCGGCGCCGCCATCGTCGCGCTGGCGACGCGCCGCTGACGGCGCGAACGCCGCGCACCGGATTCGCCACGCCGATGACGCGGTCGCCGTCGGCCTGCAGACGACTCAGCGTACGGGCGCCGCAACCGGGGCCAGCACGGGGTTGTCGCCCTGGTTGCGCGCCGGTGCCTTGTGCACCATCGTGTAGGCGTAGTCGACGCCCATGCCGTATGCGCCCGAGTGTTCGGTGACGATCTTCATCACGGCATCGTAGGTATCGCGGTGCGCCCAGTCGCGCTGCCATTCGAGCAGCACCTGCTGCCACGTCACGGGCACGACGCCGGCCTGCACCATGCGCTGCATCGCGAAGTCGTGCGCATCCTTCGACGTGCCACCCGACGCATCGGCCACCATGTAGATCTCGTAGTCGCCTTCGAGCATCGCGGACAGCGCGAAGGTCGTGTTGCACACTTCCGTCCACAGGCCGGCGACGATGATCTTCTTGCGGCCGTTGGCGGCCAGGGCATCGCGCACCTTCTGGTCGTCCCAGGAATTCATCGACGTCCGTTCGAGGATGGCCTTGCCCGGGAAGACGTCCAGGATTTCCGGGTAGGTCTTGCCGGAGAACGACTCGCTTTCGACGGTGGTGATCACGGTCGGGATGTCGAACGCCTTGGCCGCCTTGGCCAGGCCGACCACGTTGTTCTTCAGGGTCTGGCGGTCGATCGACTGCACGCCGAATGCCATCTGCGGCTGGTGGTCGATGATGATCAGTTGCGAGTTGTGCGGGGTCAGGACTTCGAGTTTGGCGTTGCTCATGATGTTCTCCAATATTATCGGGTTGGGGTTCGATATTGCATCGAACATTTCGAAGCTTTGCGCTTCGTTGTTCGCTGCGATGGAGACATTATGCTCGGCCGCTCGGGTTTAAAAAAACGAGAAAATTGCCAGTCTCTTATCGATTTTTTCGAACATCGTTGGCGCTGCCGGCGGCGGACGCCGGCAGCCCCGGCCGGGATCAATCGTTGATCCATTTGTACTGCACGGTGGACCAGCCCGGCTCACCGACGCCGTCTTTTGCGGCCACGCCGAACTTGCACGTATAACTGGCGCGCAGCGAGGCCCTGTCCAGTGCGCGATGGCCGCTGGACTCGACGACCTTGGATTGCTTCACCGAACCGTCGGCGCCCACCAGCACGGCGAGGCGGACCGTGCCCTGCAGATAGTCGTCCTTGAGGTCCGCGGTATAGGCGGGAACGCCGCAGGTGGCGGGTTTCAGGCGCGCGGCCGGCTCGGCGTGGGCGGCCAGGGAGAGCATGGAAGCAATGGCGACAACGTGACGTTTACCGATCATGATGAGCTCCAGTAGGTTGGGTTCGAAAGGATCGCTGCTACGAATCCAATTTACTGCGCTGCAGCATCGTTGAAAAATTTATTGTTGGAATAGCAGTCATGCGTCGTCCGGTGATATCGCACGATAAACAAACCATATTGTTATTCCAAAGCGAATTCTGAAGCGATTTTTCTGGTGATTATCTTCGACTAGAAATCAATCATCATGATCTCACTGTCAACCACCGAAGGAGATCAAACATGAACACCCAAGCCAAGCACACCGCCCGCGTCGCCCTGGTCACCGGCGCCTCGCGCGGCATCGGCGCCGCCGTTGCGAAGCGTCTCGCCGCCGACGGGTACGCCGTCGCCGTCAACTATGCCGGCAACGAAGCGGCCGCCAACGCGACCGTCGCCGCCATCGAAGCCGCAGGCGGCCGTGCCATCGCCGTGCGCGCCGACGTCGCCAAGGTCGACGACGTGAAGGCGATGTTCGCGGCGATCGAAGAAAAGCTCGGCCGCGTGGACATCCTCGTCAACAACGCCGGCATCCTGCCGTACGTGACGATCGCCGAGACGACCGACGAGCAGTTCGAACGCACGATGGCCATCAACGTCACGGGCACCTTCAACACGATGCGCGAGGCCGCGACGCGCCTGAACGACGGCGGCCGCATCGTCAACTTCTCGACGAGCGTGCTGCACATGGCGCCGCCGACCTATGGCGTGTACGTCGCCACGAAAGGCGCGGTCGAAGCGCTGACCCGCGTGTTCGCGAAAGAGCTGCGCGGCCGCGGCATCACGTGCAACGCCGTGGCACCGGGCCCCGTCGCGACGGAGCTGTTCCTGACCGGGAAATCGGATGAGCTGATCCAGCAGATCGCGAAATCGGCGCCGCTGGAGCGCCTGGGCCAGCCCGACGACATCGCCGGCGTCGTGTCCTTCCTGGCCGGTCCGGACGGCGGCTGGGTCAACGGCCAGATCCTGCGCGCCAACGGCGGCATGGCCTGAGGAGATCGCAACCATGGACAAGGCCATCATCCTCATTACGGGCGCCGGCAGCGGCATCGGCAAACTCTCCGCGCAGGCGCTGGCCCGCGCCGGCCACACGGTCTACGCGACGATGCGCGACATCGCCGGACGCAACGCGGCCCGCGCCGCCGCGGCGCGCGACTGGGCGCGGCAGCATGGCGCCGACCTGCGGCCGCTCGAACTGGACGTGCTGTCGCAAGACTCGTGCGACGCGGCCGTCGCGGCGGTCGTCGCGGAACAGGGCCGGCTGGACGTCGTCGTGCAGAACGCGGGCCACCTCGTCGTCGGCCCGACCGAAGCCTTCACGGCCGAGGAAGTGGCCAAGGTGCTGGACACGAACTTCCTCGGCGCCCAGCGCGTGCTGCGCGCCGCCCTGCCCCGGCTGCGCACCCAGGAGTCCGGCCTGCTGCTGTGGATCTCCAGCACGACGACGAAGGGCGGCTTCCCGCCTTTCCTCGGCCCCTACGGCGCGGCGAAGGCGGCGATGGATTCGCTCGCGGTGTCGCTGTCGTACGAAGTCTCCCGCTTCGGCATCGAGACGGCGATCATGGTCCCCGGCGCGTTCACGCGCGGCACGGAGCACTTCCCCAGCGCCGGCAAGCCGGCGGACGCCGGACGGATCGCCGCGTATGCCCGCTACGACGGGGTGCTTGACCAGGTGGGCGAACGCCTCGACGCGCTGACGCCGCCGGAGGCCGATCCGCAGGCCGTGGCCGATGAACTGGTGCGCATCGTCGGCCTGCCGCGCGGCCGGCGGCCGTTCCGCACGGTGGTCGACTTCGTCGGCGACGGCGCGCGCGAGGTGCTGGAAGTATCCGAGGCCGTGCGCGTGGACTTCGCGCGCCGCATCGGCATCGCCGACCTGCTCGTGCCGGCCGCGCCGACCGTATAATCGCGGAGGGAGGTGGCGCATGTCGACGCAGATGGACCGGTTTCAGGAAATGCAGATTTTCGTGCGCATCGTGGAGCGCCGCAGCTTCACGCAGGCCGCCGAGGACCTCCTGATCCCGCGCGCCACCGCCACCAACGCGATCAAGCGGCTGGAAAACCGCCTTGGCACGCGCCTGCTGGAACGGACGACGCGCGCCGTCGCGCCCACGCAGGATGGCGCCGCCTACTACGAACGGTGCGTGCGCCTGCTGGCCGACCTCGACGAAGCGGAAGACGCGTTCCGCGGCAGCGAGCCCGCGGGCCTGCTGCGCGTGAACCTGCAGCCGACGCTGGCCCGCTACTTCGTCTTTCCCGCGCTGTCCGGCTTCCTCGCGCGCTACCCGCGCATCCAGCTGCACGTGGGCGAGGACGACCGCCTCGTGGACCTCGTGCGCGAAGGCGTCGACTGCGTGCTGCGCGCGGGCCAGCTGCACGATTCATCGATGGTGGCGCGGCGCGCGGCCGACATCGAGCAGGTGACGGTGGCGAGCCCCGCCTACCTCGACCGCTTCGGCACGCCGGCCGCGTTGACGGACCTCGTGCATCACCAGGCCGTGCACTACGTGTCGACGGCGACGGGCCGGCCGTATCCGCTGGAATTCATGACGGACGCTGGCCTGAAGCTGGCCACGCCGCCCGGCGTCGTCTCCGTCACCGGCACGGAAGCCTATACGGCGGCCGCCCTCGCGGGCCTCGGCCTCGTGCAGGTGCCGCGCTACCGCATCGCCGGGCAGCTCGCGGACGGCCATCTGGTCGAGGTGCTGGCGGACATGCCGCCGCCCACCATCCCCGTCTCCGTGATGTATCCGCACGCGCGCCAGCTGTCGGCCCGCGTGCGCGTGTTCGCGGATTTCCTCGTGCAGTGCTTCCGTCAAACGTAGTCGGCGTCGTCGAGCAGCATGTCCTCGAAAAACGCGCCGAAGCGGCGCTGCGGGTCGAGCAGATGGATCTCGAGGATCCAGCGCATGCTCGATGGCGCGTGGTCGTAATCGGCCAGCGCGCCCGTGTGCAGCGCCGCGTGCGGGAAGTCGGAGACGCGGTGGCCCGGCAGGTCCGGATCGAGGTCCCAGCCCATGTCGCGCGCACGCTGCTGCGCGAACTCGTACAGCTTCCGGCCGCTCCAGTCCTGCGTCTTCCACGCCTGGCGCACGGCATGGAACAGGCGCTCGGCGTCGGCGGCGCAGCGCGCGTACTCCGGCGCGTCGCCCACCGTGAACGTGGCGCCGCCGTCGCCTTCCCAGTGCTCCACGCGCGGCGCGATGTCGATGAAGAAGATATCGTGCTCGCCCAGCACGATGCCGGGTGTCGACGCGCGCTTCATCGGCAGGATCGTGTTGGCGCCGAAGCGCACGCGCACCGGGTGCCAGCTGAGGGTGTGGCCCTGCGTGGCGATGACGTCGCGCGCCATGGCGACGGCGTCTTCTTCCACCATGCCGGGCCGGATGCGCTGCGCGATCGCGCCGATTGCCTTGCGGGTCTCGAGACGTGCGCGCAGCATGCCGTCGACGGAGAATGCGGGGCCCACGCGTTCAGCGGTGTTGTCCATGGTCGTCCTTTCGTGTGTTGGGGATGACGACATTCTGGCGCCGCGCCGCGCGCCGGCGCCCGCCGCGTGCACCGGTTTCCCGCCACGGTGCGCGCATTTCCCGCCACGCCCTCCCGGCGCCGCGCGCGCGGGGCTATAGTGACGGCGTCCGCATTCACAGCAGGAGCCCGCGCTTGTCCACCATCGCCATCCTCGCCTTCCCCGGCGTGCAGTCGCTCGACGTCACCGGACCGCTCGACGTGTTCGCGGAAGCCAACCGCTTCCTCGCGCCGCGCGACCACTACCGCATGCGCGTGCTCGGCACGGTGGACGGCCCCGTCGCGTGCTCGAACGCGATGCTGCTGCAGCCGCATGCGCGCTACGACGAAGAAGTCGATGCGCCCGACCTGCTGCTGGTCCCCGGCGGCCCCGACCTGCCGCGCCAGCCGGCCGACACCGCGCTGGCCGCGTGGCTGCGCACGATGGCCGCGCGCTGCCCGCGCATCGCGTCCGTCTGCAACGGCGCGTTCCTGCTCGCGCACGCGGGCCTGCTGGACGGCCGCCGCGCGACGACGCACTGGAACGACGTCGCGCTGCTGGCCGCGCGCTTTCCGCGGGTGGCCGTCCAGCCGGACCGCATCTTCGTGCGCGACGGTCCCGTCTATACGTCGGCCGGCGTCACGGCGGGCATCGACCTCGCGCTGCACCTGGTCTACGAAGACCACGGCGCGGACGTGTCGCTGAACGTGGCCAAGCGGCTCGTCGTGTTCACCCAGCGCAGCGGCGGACAGTCGCAGTTCAGCCCCTACCTGACGCCGTACGTGGGCGACGATTCGGTGCTGCGCACCGTCCAGGACCACGTGCTCGCCCACCTCGACGCGCCGTTGACCGTGGCCGACCTCGCGCGGGTGGCGGCGCTGAGCGAGCGCCACTTCGCGCGCCAGTTCGCGCGCGCGGCCGGGGTCACGCCGGCGGAATTCGTCGAGCGGGCGCGCGTGGACGCGGCCAGGGCCCTGCTCGAACGCGCCGACCAGCCCCTCAAGACGGTCGCGCACCGCTGCGGGTTCGGCACGGCGGCGCGGATGCGCGCGGCATTCCTGCGCCACCTGGGCGTCAGCGCGCTCGATTATCGCCAGCATTTCGGCGCATTCCGCCAGCGTGATTAATTCCTGGCTGCAACGCCATGCCAAGCTCGTGCCTCTGCTTTGCCGCTCGTGGCAAAATGTGTCTCAACGAAGCTCCTCATGACACGACATGCAGACCCCATCGATACCGCTCGACGAAGCGCGCCGGTTGACGGCGCTGCACGCCACCCGCCTCCTCCACAGCGCCCCGGAGGACGCGTTCGACCGCATCACGCGCATGGCGAGCCGGCTGCTGAAGATGCCGATCGCGCTGGTCTCGCTCGTCGCCGAGGAAGACCAGTGGTTCAAGTCGCGCTGCGGCATCGACATGACGGGCACGCGCCGCGAGATCTCGTTCTGCGGCCACGCGATCCTCGACCACGAGCCATTGATCGTCCCGGACGCGACGCAGGATGCGCGCTTCGCCGACAACCCGATGGTGGTCAATCCGCCGCACGTGCGCTTTTATGCGGGCGTGCAGCTGTACTCGATCGACCGCATGCCCCTGGGGACCCTGTGCGTACTGGACCGCGTGCCGCGCACGCTGAACGAGGAAGAACTGGACATCCTGCGCGACCTCGCGCGCATGACGGAACAGCTGATCCACTTCCGCCAGCTGGCGACCGCGGCGCAATCGCTGCACTCGCACGTCTATGTCGACAATGCGAATCCCGACCTCGCGGCGGCCGCGGGCCAAGTCGAATTCCTGCTCACGCACGACATGCTGACGGGCCTCGCGAACCGCCAGGTGCTCGTGCGGACGATCGGCCAGAACCTCGACAAATGGAAGAGCGACGGCCTGCACACGCTGGTCGCGACGATCAACATCGACAAGTTCAAGCGCCTCAACGAGCTGCTGGGCCACCATGAAGGCGACAAGGCGCTCGTCGCCATCACGTGGAGTTTGCAGAACCTGCTGCGGCCGGGCGACATGCTGGCGCGCGCCGGGAGCGACGAATTCGTCGTGCTGCTGCCGGGCCTCGGCGACGACAGCGTCGCGCGCGACCGCCTGCGCCAGCTGCTGCAGGCCGCCACGCGCGAGTTCAAGACGCCGGGCGGCGCGATCCCACTCACGTGCAGCATCGGCTATGCGATCTTCCCGGAGGACGGCACCGACGGCGACCTCCTGCTGAACAACGCGACGATGGCCGTGCGCCGCGCCAAGGCGCTGGGCGGCGGCCAGATCCAGCGTTATTCGGAAGAACTGAACCAGGCGTTGCAGCGCAAGCTCACGCTGGAAAACCAGTTGCGCCATGCGATCGGGCGCGGCGAGCTCTATCTGAACTATCAACCCAAGACGGACCTGCGCAGCGGCGGCGTCGCCGGCCTGGAAGTGCTCGTGCGCTGGAAGCATCCCGAGCACGGCAGCATCTCGCCCGCCGAATTCATCCCGATCGCCGAGGAGTCCGGCCTCGTCGTACCGATCGGCGAATGGATCCTGCGCACCGCTGTGGCCCAGCGCCGCGCGTGGAGCGACGCGGGCGTGCCCGACGTGCCCGTGGCCGTCAACCTGTCCGGCAAGCAGTTCCTGGGCACGGACGTCGTGGCGCTCGTCGGCGCCGTCCTCCGTGAATCGGGCCTGCCTCCGCGCCTGCTGGAGCTGGAACTCACGGAAAGCATCTCGATGGACGACCCGGTCCGCACCGCGGACCTGATGCGCCAGCTGCGCGAACTGGGCACCACGCTCAGCATCGACGATTTCGGCACCGGCTATTCGAGCCTCAGCTACCTCAAGCGCCTGCCCGTCGACAAGCTGAAGGTCGACCGCTCCTTCGTCCTCGACGTGCACCAGAGCGCGGAATCGCTGGCGATGGTGAAGGCGATCATCGCCATGGCACACACGCTGCGGCTGGAAGTCATCGCGGAAGGTGTCGAGAACGACGGGCAACTGGCCGCCCTGCGCAGCGCGGGCTGCGACCAGATCCAGGGCGATTACTTCAGCAAGCCGCTCGACGCCGGCGCCTGCGCCGAGTACCTGCGCAAGCACGGGGCCGCGCCGCACGTTCCGGCAGCGACGGACACCGCGCTTGCAAAATAACCAATACGTTATTATTCTTGTATCGGTAAATCCGCGGACACCGATCGTATAGACGTCGGTGCGCAACATTGATGCACAATTCCATGGCCGGAATTGCGGGATCCAACGCGAACGCTTACAATGGTGACACGGAGCGTTGCCTAAATTCATGAGACGCATCCGTCGCTCAACGGGTCCGTCGCTCTCGGCCGCACGGACCGCATCCGATCATTGCAGACCAACCCCACAAGCATGCGTTACTCGAGTAACCATAAGGCCGAAACGCGCCAGCGCATCATCGGCGAAGCGTCGCGCCGCTTCCGCAAGGACGGCATCGAAGGCACGGGCCTCGTGCCGCTGATGAAGGCGCTCGGCCTGACCCACGGCGGTTTCTACGCCCATTTCGAATCGAAGGACGCCCTCGTGCAGGCATCGCTGGACGCTGCCGCACAGCAGACGCTGGAACGCTGGCTACCGTCGGCGGACGCCGCGCCGCGCGCCGTCATCGACCACTACCTGTCGGCGGACCACCGCGACGAGCCGGGCGAAGGCTGCCCGCTCCCCACGCTGGCCGCGGAACTGGGCCTGCGCGGCCAGCCCAGCGCGACGGCCGACGCCATGGTGGCGCGCATGACGGCGCTGCTGGCCGACTGCCGCCTGGCGCCCGCCGCCGGCGACGAGGGCATCGTCGCCCTCGCCGCAATGGTCGGCGCGCTGACGCTCGCGCGCGCCGTCTCGGACCGCAGCGCGTCGGACGCCATCCTCACGGCCGTGCGCGGCGCCATGCAACCGGCCGAACCGGAGGCCTGACGCCCGTCACCGGCCGCGCCGTTCCACCGCCGCGCCGCCGAACACGAGCTGCCGCACGAGGGGCCGTTCGGTAAAGCGTTGCGGGAAGATGGGCGCCGGCCGGCTGGCCGCATCCAGGCGCGCCACGTGGTCCGGATCCAGTTTCACGTCCAGCGCGCCCAGGTTGTCCTGGGCCTGCGCGAGCGTGCGCGCGCCGATGACGGGTGCCGTCACTGCGGGATTCAGCAGAGTCCACGCGAGCGCCACTTGCGCCGCGCTGGCGCCGGTCTCGCGCGCCACGGCCTTCACTTCCTCCGCGATGCGCAGCGATGCCGCGTTCAGCAAGCCCGTCGATGCGATCACGCCCTTGCGCGTGTCCGCCACGCCGGGCGCGTCGTTGGTGGCGAGGTCGGACGTCCCGTACTTGCCGCTCAGGAGACCGCCGCCCAGCGGCGACCACGGCATCACGCCGAGCCCCAGCGCGCGCGCCATCGGCATCAATTCGTGTTCGACGCTGCGCTCGACGAGGCTGTATTCGATCTGCAGCGCGACGAACCGCGACCAGCCGCGCAGGTCGGCGATCGTCTGCAGCTGCGCCGCGCGCCATGCGGGCGTGTTGCAGATGCCCAGGTACAGCACCTTCCCGGCCCGCACCAGGTCGTCGAGGGCGCGCAGGACTTCGTCCGGCGGCGTCGTGTCGTCCCATGCATGCAGGTGCAGCAGTTCGATGCGGTCGGTGCCGAGCTGGCGCAGGCTCTGCTCGACGGAGCGCACGAGATTCATGCGGTGGTTGCCGCCCGAATTCGGATCGCCCGGATCGCGCGCCATCGTGAACTTGGTCGACAGGACGATCCGGTCGCGCCGCCCTTCCATCAGCTTGCCGAGGATGCGCTCGGACGCGCCGTTCGTGTAGTTGACGGCCGTGTCGACGAAGTTGCCGCCGCGGTCGACGTAGGCATCGAAGATGTGCCGGGCCTCGGATTCGTCGGCGCCCCAGCCCCAGTCCTGGCCGAAGGTCATCGTGCCGAGCGCCAGCGGCGAGACGCGCAGGCCGGAGCGGCCCAGCAGGCGGTATTGATCGAGTGCGGTCATGGTGATCTCCTGTGCGGTTGAAAGTGGGCACAGTGTCGGGCCGCACAGCCGATCGGCGGTAGCGCAAACGTCGCACATGCTTGCACGATCGTCCGGGGGCGCGCACGCACGTCATCGTCCCTGCTATCCTTGCCGGCATGGATACGCTCGCCCTCTTTGCCGCCGCCATCGCCCGCCACGCCCCCGTGGACGGCATTCACGACACGCTTCTCCCGGGCGTGCGCCTTATCCGATCGTCCAGCCCGACGATGCCCATGCCCGTGCTGTACGAACGGACACTGTGCCTCGTCGCGCAGGGCCGCAAGCGCGCGGTGCTCGGCACGACGGCGTTCGTGTACGACCCCGCGTACTACCTCGTCGCCTCCGTCGAACTGCCCGTGACGGGCGCCGTGATCGAGGCGTCGCCGGAGCGGCCGTATCTGTGCCTGAGTCTCGACCTGGACATGGTGGTGCTGGGTGACCTGGCGTTGCGGCATCCGCCCGCCGATGAGGATGGTGGAGAGGACATGGGCATGGCGCTGAACCGGACGACGCCCGGCCTGCTCGACGCGGCGCTGCGCCTGACGCGCTTGCTCGACACGCCGGCCGACATCGACGCGCTGGCGCCGCTCGTCACGCGCGAGATCCTGTACCGGTTATTGACGGGCGCCGGCAACCGCATCGTGCGCCGCATGGCGCGGGGCGACAGCCGCCAGAACCAGATTGCGCGCGCCATCGTCTGGCTGCGCGCGCACTACGCGCGCGACTGCCGCATCGACGAGATGGCCGACGTGGCGCGCATGAGCCGGTCGACCTTTCACGCGCATTTCAAGGCGGTGACGGCGATGAGTCCTCTCGAATTCCGCACGCAGTTGCGCATGCAGGAGGCGAGGCGGCTGATGGTGGCCGAAGGGATGGATGCGGCCAGTGCGGGATACCGCGTCGGGTATGAGAGTCCGTCGCAGTTCAGCCGGGATTATGCGCGGTTGTTTGGGGTGCCGCCGGGCAGGGATGCGGGCAGGTTGCGAGAGGCTGCGGGCGTGGCGCACTGAAGCCGATCAGCGCCTCTCGACGCCGGCGCCCGCTGGTTGGCCGACCGCAACGCGGCCAACACTGCCGAAGGTCAGTGGGCGGTTTCACCAAGTGCCGTGCGCAGTCCATCAAATCCCGACTTGTACATCCCGGCGACGATTTCCTTTGCCTTGGCGTCATCCACATCCTTGGCCGCCGGGTCGCGCTTGAACCGGCTCTTCCACGTGATTGTGCTGCCCTTGCCCGAAGGTGCCACGGCGAGTCCTCTTCCTGCACAACCTCGAGCACATTACCGGAAGCCGATAATGCGCAGCCCACTCGACCCGCCCACCCGCATCGGTCATCTCCCGCGGCGTCCCCAGACGGTCCGTATGCAAATGCCGCAGCTCGGCCCGCGCCGCGCCCTCCCGACCAGCGACAGCATCCATCCGCGCCAGCGGCACAAACGCATCCTCGCCATACACGCACGTCCGCGAATGAGTCCCGCACTGCTCGCTGAATCAAGCCATCATGAATCATGAGCCACAATTCGTTTCCCAAGAAACTCATAAAAATTCTCTGCATACAGAATGTGCTCTCCCGACGGAAGCCTGAGATATATCGAACATTCGCCGTCTTTGAAATTCATATAGTCAAAGAAGAAAACTTCGCCAAGATCAGTTTCGCTAATGACAAGTTTTGAATCATCAAGCAAGCCAGCCTTACGATTCATTAAGTGGTGAAAAACTATGTCTCCCCCATTAGCCGACTCGAAAGGAATTCCGTAAATGCTATAAATCTCTTCCCCTCCGACTTCACCGCCTGCATATCGTTTGAGAAACCATTTATATGATTCCGGCAATTTGCGGTTTAGTGCATTTTCTGCATTTGTCAGCCATTCATCCTCAACCGCATCGGACGATAATCCAAAATTAATGATCGACTGATGGACCGCGATCAATTCCTCAACTCCCGTTGCTGTTAAAGGTGTACTCACAATCTGTTGTGCCCCATACCCCTCGGATCTCCCCGCTCTGCACATAGTTTGAGAAACCATTTGTACAATCGTGGCAACTCACGATTTAGCTTTTCTTCCGCCTTCATAAGCCATTCATCGTTGACCGCATCAGAGGGTAACCCAAAATTAATTACCGATTGATGGGCAACAACTAATTGTTCCACCTCTGCCGCTGCCAAAGAGACCATTATCGTCGTCATGCAACTTCGTCGAGTTCGCAAGCTTCGACTTGGCGCCCAATGACGTAGCACTGTCCGTCCTCGCGCACTTCATCCAGGGAGCTCGGATCGCCAGCCAGACTGTAATCGCCGTCAATATCAATACACCACAAATCTCCAAAGTTAAGCAGTTTCACTCCGGAGGGTATGGAATTAAATTGATTTCCCTTAACTTTTGCAACGAGCTCCTCGACGTCTCCAACCACCACTTTAACCTTGCGCCAAACGTTGCCGTCCAGCTTATGATTTCGAGCGTAAAGAACTATTTCTGCAGCGAGCGGCTCGTTAGATGTGTAAAAGTACCTGAACGATAAAATTAGACCGTCGTCAAAACGCCCATCCTGGCACTCAAGCAATAGCAGACGAAGCGGCCGGAACTATTCGTCAAACGCATCTACGATCAAACGGGACTCGACACTTGGCGTCTTTCTGTTACGGCCTCAGCAACGATGCGCAAGAATGGAGTCCAGTCGCAGACGTGCGCCGTCCTGCAGAACTTCGCTGATATTGCTTTTTTCACGCACGCATTCGACAACCATTTTTGCGAGATTATTGGACGCAACGTCTTCGAAAACAAACTCCAATAGCCCACTCATTAGTCAATAAATCCTGCTGCATGCTCGGCGGCTTGCATGATTATGACATAACCTGCAATGCTGCTCCGGGCACAAATTCTTCGCACACATATACATGGATGGGGCTTTCGCCAAAACTCCATTCAATGATCGACTTGATTTCATTCCAGTCACCCCCTCCCAATCCAGCACCAATGCGCGGCATATAAATTTCAGAAATTTCGGCATCGGTTAGAAGTTTCTTTAATCGAGCCATCGAAATTTTTATGGCTGAAACGTCAGCCTTTGACCTCCAGGTCCTTTGCGTTCCCAAGTTGTATATTCTGGTCGCACCGTCAGTCCACTCAAAGACATCGCCTAGAACGAAGGCACCAGTCTTGCATAATTCTCGATACCGTGCGTACATCAATGGCCATTTTTCACGAAATGTAACGGCAATGCCTTTCCCCATTGCGCCAGCACAGTTACAACCGTGCGCAAATGCTTGAGGCGAGCTCACTGCAAATATATCGCCTTTGCAAAATATGACGGTCACTGCTTTTTTCCTTCAGCCCAAATTCTCTCAAATGTTTCTCGATCCAATTCTTCCGCCTCTTGATCCGATTCATCAAATTCTGGCTGATCAGTAAAAGGATAATCTTCACTATACTGAGATCCAGGTTCAGCCCAATAAATTTCGGAACCAAACACATCGATTTGCCGAGTGATTAAGTTCTCGGGCGACACCTCGCAATAGAACTTCCCCACTTCACCCTTAAGCGATTCAGAGTAGAAACAATAGTACCGCATCAAAATGTCCTTCCTGTCCGTACGATTCGACCCGTCAAATCCATGTCGTTTTTGTTCAGTATAAATTGAACATGTTCGCGGAATTCTGTGCCGGATGAATTAAGACCTTGCCTAACCGGAAGACCGGTAATGTCGATCTCAACAAAATTCGTAAGTTTCCCCAACTTTCTAGGATCATTAAACAGGAATCGTGAAGCCTGTCCGCCTGAGATGACTCCATTACCTAGCTGCTCTGCCGACAGCTGCCCCACCGTGCGTGCCCCAACCATTTCTGGCGCCAAATCAGTGAGGTATTGCCCATCGCCGTAACGAGCATGTGTTACTCCTGTCGAAACCCGCAGTTCTTGTGAACTGATAATTCCCCGCATTCCTGCCTCATCAGTGTAATGAAACAGGGTTTGCCTGCCACCAGTATAAGCGGCGCTCGGCAGTCGATCTGCTCCGCCCGCAAATTCGGAGACGATTTTATTCGCATCATTCGCGTTACTGGTCTTGCATGGACTTAGACCGAGCGGATCGACCGAGGCTGTTGGATTGGCAGAGTATGCGAAAGTGTTTGCCCCGCCAGACAATCCGATGGGATCAATCGAAACAAATCGCCCAATGTCCGGATCATAATAACGGGACCGGTTGTAATGCAAGCCCGTTTCGCTGTCGAAATACTGCCCCTGAAACCGAACAGGCTGCACTTCCCCGATCTCATCGGGCGACACCACCTCCGGCGAATCCTGCTGCGCAACCTCAAGTACATTCCCCCACGCCCGATACCGCGCAGCCCACACGACCCGCCCACCCGCATCGGTCATCTCCCGCGGCGTCCCGAGATGATCCGTATGCAGATGCCGCACCTCGGCCCGCGCCGCGCCATCCGCATCAGCGACGGTATCCACCCGCGCCAGCGGCACGAACGCATCCTCGCCATACACGTACGTCCGCGCATGACTCCCCCGGTTCTCGCACAGCAACCGGTTCCCATCCCACACGAACCGCGTGACGCCAAACGCATCCCGCTTTGCAATCCGCCGCCCGAACGGATCATAGGCATAGCTGACCGTCTGCGCCACATCCGAAGGCCCGCGTGAAACGACGCTGCGCACCAGCTGATGCGCCGGATTCCACTCGAACCGCATCCGCGTATGCTTGCCGACCAGCTTCTCGACCACGTTGCCGTGCGCATCGTAGTCGTAACGCTTGTCTTCGTACACGCGAATGCGATTGCCTTCCACGCGGCCGACCGGCGCCACCGTCGTATCGAGCAGATTATGCGCCGGATCGAATGCAAACCGTTCGCTCAGCTGCGGCTGCACGGCCGACAAAATGCGTCCGATCGGATCGTAGCGGTAGCGTGTCACACCATTGCGCTGGTCGTCGATCGACACGAGATTGCCCACCTCGTCGTACTCGTACTGCCGCGCGATGACGGTCGACGCGCCCTCGCCCGCGGTCTGCGACAACAGCCGCCCCACCGGGTCGTACCGGAACTGGCTGACGAGCGCCCCCTGCGTGCGGGCGATCATACGATGCGCCCGGTCGCGCTCGATATCGGTAATGACCTCGCCGTCCAGGTTGACCTGGTGCAGGTGACCCGAGCCGTAGTACAGGTTGTTCAGGATGCGGCCATCCGGTAGCGTCGTCCGCACCCGGTTGCCCAGCTCGTCGTATTCATGACGCAGCACGGTCGACGTACCCGAGGCATCCGTCTGCTCCATCACCAGCTGACCGATAGCGTCATACGCCATGCTGACAACGGCATCCGCATTGATCGCCTGCGTCATGCGCCCCAGCGCGTCGTAGGCGAAGCGCAACCGCATTTGCTGCGCCTGCGCCGCACCCGTCACGCGCGAAATCACCTTTTCCGTCAGCTGGCCCAGGCTATCCCGCACATACGTCGTCGCAATAGGCGTGGTCTCCGTGCGCGGTGCGCAGCCCAATTCCTCCTTGCCGACGATGAGCCCGCTGTCGTCGTAGCGGTAACGCGTCACGCGCGCATCGAAGCTCGTTTCTTCGGCGAGGCGGTCCAGCGTGTCGTAAACAAACCGGTGCACGTCGCCGTTTTCATTGATCAGCTCCGCGATCCGGCGGGCCGTGTCGTAGCGGTATTCCAGCACGCCGCCGCGCGCGTCGATGCGTTTCAGCGGCTTGCCGTCGCGATCGAGTTCGTAGGCGGTGCGGTGGCCCGCGGCGTCGACGTGGGCGACGAGCCGGCCCAGCCGGTCGTATTCGTAGCGCTCCGTGGTCCGGTCGGCATGCGTCACGGCGTGCAGGCGGCCGAGCGCGTCGTAGGCGTAGGTGCTCGCATCGCCGTTCGGGTCGAGCGCGCGCACGAGGCGCCCCTGGTCGTCGTAATCGAAACTGCTCGTGCTGCCCGAGCAGTCCGTGTAGCGGATCAGCTGCCCGGCGCGGTTGTAGGCAAGTGACTTGACGCCGCCGCGCGCGTCGGTGACTTTCACCGGCAGGCCGCGGTCGTCGTACTGGTACGCGGTCCGCTGGCCCAGCGCGTTCGTCACGCTGGTCAGGTTGCCCTGCGCATCGTAGCGCAGTACCGTCGTGGCGCCGAGGGCGTCGGTGATGAGGGCCGGCTTGTCGAAGCGCGCGTCGTAGACGATGCCCGTACCCCGCCCGCCCCGCTCGACACGGACGATGCGGCTGCGCTCGTCGTAGCGGTAGCGCACCGTGCGGCCGGCCGGGTCGGTCAGTTCGAGCAGGTTGTCGTTCTCGTCCAGACGATGCGTCGTGACGCCGCCCGCCGCATCCACCTGCGCGACCAGGCGCCCGTGCGCGTCGAACCGGTAGTGCTGCGCGCGGCCCAGTTGGTCGGTGACGATCGTTTCCTTGTCGAGATAGCGGAACGCCCACCACTGGCCCGTGTTGGTCCAGTTGCGCAGCACCTTCCCATCCGGCCCCTCGACGTCGTATTCATAGCGCGACACGAGGCCGTCCGGCTGGCCGTGCTCCACCATGACGTGGTTACGGTAGCCGAACTCGCGCACGACGTCGCCCGCGCGGTTGCGCACGCGCCGCAGGTCGCCCGCGCCGTCGTACTCGTAGGACACCAGCGTATGCGCGCTGCCTTCCGGTTCCGCGGGCATCAAGGTCACGCCCAGCAGGCGCATGCCGCCCGCGACCCGGCCGAACTCGAGGGCCAGGCTGTGCCCCGCGCTGTCGTCCACGCGCGCGGGCAGCCGGCGGGCGTCGTAGGTGACGCGGATGTGGTTGTCGTTGGCGTCCTGCCAGCCCGTCAGCCGGGCAACGCCGTCGCCGTACAGGACGGCGAATTGCGTGCGCAGGCCATTGTTGTCGACCAGCTCGAACGTCGTATCTCCCGTGCGCGCCAGCGTGATCTGTTCGGACGGCGAATAGATCGCGTCACCGACCCGCGGCAGCGAGAACGTGATGCCGCGGTCGAACGCGTCCAGCACGACGACCTCGTCGGCGCTGAGTTGCAGGCTGTCGCTGACGGGCAGCGCCCAGCCCTGGCCCAGCCAGCCGACGCGGTGCAGCGCCGAGCTGTACGTGCGCTGCCAGACCAGCGGCAGCGGCGCGGGTAACGCGAAGTCGAGGTCCAGGTCGCCGAGGAGGATCTTGTCGCCCGTGATCGGGTTGACGGGCTGGCCGACGAGGTTGCACGGCGGCTTGCTGGTGGCGACGCCGCGCTTGACCTCCGACGGCTTCTCGGCCGGTTTCTGCGCCTCCACCGGTTCCCTCGCGACGCCCTTGCCGGCGCCGGCTTCGGCCTGGCCTTGCGCCGACGCGAGCCTGGGCTGTAGGTTCGGATGCGTCATCAGCTTGTCGCGGTTCTGGCCGACCCATTCCGCGAACTTCGGACCCAGCCTGCTGTTCGACAGGTTGCGCACGAGGAGCGAACTTTGCACCTGGCCGCGCGACAGGTACAGCACCAGCGCCGTCAGGATTGCCTTCACGAGCAGCATCTGCCCTTGCGCGAACGATTCCGTCGCCTCACGCAGCATCGTCGTGCGCCGGGCGGTCGCGTCCGTCGGCAGGTCGCCGGCGTGCCAGGCGGTCGCGAAACCGTGGGCGGCGTGCCGGCACAGGTCCGGCACCGTACTGCTCATGTCCATGACCAGCATCCCGAGACCCATCCAGGCGAGGATCTCGCCGCCGATCGCGACGCCCGCCTGCGCGCCCACGGCCGCGCCCGGGATGGCGCCCACGCCAAAAGCCAGCGATCCCAACGCCCCGCCCGCCGCCGCGCCGAGCACGGCGCCGCCGCCCAGGTACAGTGCCATCTGCTTCATGACCTCGTACAACACGTCGACGATCACCGCGAAGTTCAGGCCGGCGAACTGCTGCCTGAGCAGTTCCGCGAAGCGCGGCCGGGATGCATCGAGCGCCTGCTTGACGGCCAAGGCGTTGCGCACGCCGCCCATGTCGGCGCCCGCGTCGGCGATGCGGCCGAGCGTGGCGCTCGCCTCGTTCGACCAGCGCTGCACGCGCCGCGCGATGTCGAGCCGCGCCTGCGCGCCGGCCTGGGCATAGTGGCGCTGCATGGTGTCGAGGGTGCGCGTCAGATCGGTCCAGTTGCTCGAAAAGTCAGGCATGGTGCTCGCAGGAAAACAATTGTGAACGGCGCCAATGGCCGATTTAACGAACAGGAAATTTCTGATAGTATATACATGATTTAACATAAATCTAACAATCCCCCGTCCGGAGGACACATTCGATGCAGGAGCTGCGATATGTCATCAGATTCGCTCGATAACCGGATCAAGGCGCTCGGCGTGGCCGGCACCGCCCTCGACACCGCTACGCTGCTGAAAGCCGGCTCGGGCGGCGCGGCCCTGGCGTCGGGCGCCGCCGGTCTGGCCGGGCACGCGAGTCCCCAACTGGCCCAGGCGCTCCAGGTCGCATCGCAGGCGCACTCGCTGGCGCAGCATGCCGGCGCGCTGGCCGACCATGCGGGCCCAGGCGCGGACCAGCCCGCGGCGCTGGCGCAAGGCGCTGCGGTGGCGGAAAACCTCGCGCTCGAAGAACACCCCCTGGCGGGCCAGGCCGTGAACGATTTCGCCGGCAACGAGCCGCACTACGTGCCGCCGAATATCGATCCCGCCGGACAGGACGACGCCGCATCGGCCGTGGCATCCCTGCTGGCGAAGTTCAACGACGGCAAGCGCCTGCTGCGTTTCTATTCGCCGCTGCAAGGCGACAAGACCCTGCTGGTCGAGTCGTTGAGCGGCTCGTCGGCCATGTCCGACCAGTTCGTGTTCAACCTCAGCCTGATTTCGGAAAACGCCGCCATCGACCTGAAAGACCTGATGGGCAAGAACGTCAGCGTGGGCGTGCAGCTCGCGGACGGCAGCGAACACTTCGTCAACGGCTACGTGCACTCGTTCGGCTTCAGCCATGCGGACGGCGGCTTCGCGTTCTATCACGCGCAGATCGTGCCCTGGCTCAGCTACCTGAAGCAGCGCGTCAACTCGCGCATTTTCCAGGACCAGAGCGTGCTCGACGTGCTGGACACGATCTTCAAGGGCGACTACAACGGCCTCGCCGCATACGAATTCCGCGTCAGCCAGACCTACCGGCCCGAAAACTACATCGTGCAATACGACGAGACGGACGAGCACTTCGTCTGCCGCCTGATGGAGAAATACGGGCTGTTCTACTATTTCGACCACAAGCCTAACGGCCACGTGATGGTGATCAGCGACGATTCGCGCTCGGGCGCGTTCTGCCCGCCGCAGCCGGATCACGCCGACGTCGAATTCAACGGCGGCAACCGCTGGCACGACCGCGACAGCGTGACGGCGTTCGCCGCCGAACGCAACCTGCAGCCGACCAAGGTCGCCCTGAACACGTTCGACTTCAAGGCGCCCAATGCGATGCAGTACGTGGAGCTGCCCACCGTGACGCAGCAGGGCGACATGCCGGCCATGGAAATCTATGACGGCAACCCGGCCTTCTCGTACAAGGACAAGGACGACGGCCAGCGCGAAGCGCGCCAGCGCCTGGAAGTACTGGAGTGGCAGGCCAAGGTCTTCACGGGTGCGTCCGACTGCCGCGGCCTCGTCGCCGGACGCACGTTCAAGCTGCAGGGCCACCACTGGTTCGATCCGGCCACCGAGGGCGACAACGATTTCCTCGCGCTGTCGGTGCAGGTCAGCGCCCGCAACAATTATTTCGAACGGGGCCAGAGCGACGTCTACCGCAACACGTTCACCGCGATCCGCCGCAAGATCCCCTACCGCCCGCGCCGCGCGCACCCGCCGCCGCGCATGCCCGGGCCGCAGACGGCGACAGTCGTCGGCCCCAAGGGCGCGGAGATCCACACGGACCAGTACGGCCGCATCAAGGTGCAGTTCCACTGGGACCGCTACGGCCGCCGCGACGAACGCAGCTCGTGCTGGATCCGCGTCTCGCAGCCGTGGGCCGGGCGCGGCTGGGGCACGATTTCCGTGCCGCGCATCGGGCAGGAAGTCATCATCGACTACCTCGAGGGCGACCCCGACCGCCCCGTCTGCACGGGACGGCTGTTCAATGCGGACCAGCCGGTCCCGTACGGCCTGCCGGATGGCGCCCACATGATGGGTTTCAAGAGCCGCTCCACGCCGGGCGGCGGCGGCTTCTGCGAGATGGTGATCCATGACAGCAAGGGCAAGGAACTGATCAACATCCATTCGCAGAAGGATATGGTCACGACCGTGCAGCACACGCAGGCGACGGTCGTCAACGGGCCGCACCAGACCAACACGGTCAGCACGGGCTACCAGACCAACACGGTCAAGCAGTACATCGTGACGACGGCGCAGACGGGCCACATCCATGACACGGCCAAGACGAACATCGAGCTCACCGCCGAAGACGACTACATCCACGCGACGGCCAAGACCAATATCGAACTCGTGGCGCAAACGGCCCACCTGCACCAGACCGCGAAGCAGAACATCGAGCTGACGTCGCAGACGGAGCACATCCACCTGAAGGCCAACACCGACATCACGCTGGAAGTCGGCAGCAGCAAGATCGTGCTGCAGGCCGACGGCACGATCCTGATCCAGGGCGTGAACGTCGCGGTGATGGGCAGCCGGATCGACCTGAATAAATGAATGAGCCAATGAGCGAGCGCGCCATGTACCACGCCAACCACGCCACCTTCGAACTGCCCGCGCAGTTGAAGGACAAGACGATGCACATGTTCACCTTGCGCGACGATGGTCCGAGCGAGTTCAACGTCGTCGTCTCGCACGCGGACGTCAAACCCGAGGAACAACTGGACAAGTTCGGCGAGCGCCTGACGAAGGAACTGACGCGCGCCTTGCCACGCTTCCAGCTGAAGGCGATGACGGAACGCCTTGTGGACGGCGCGCCGGCGCTGGAACTGGCCTACAGCTGGCGCAACGAGGCGGGCTTCATGCACCAGCGCCAGGTCATCACGCTGGTCCAGGGCAGCAAGCCGGGCACGATCGAGGCCATGCTGATGGCGGCGACGTGCCTGCGCGAGTTCAGCGACGAGTGGAATGCCGCGTTCGACGCCATCGTGGACAGCATCAGGCTGCGCCGCCCGCTGCCGAAGGCCCAGGACGGGCCGCCCGCGGCGCCGTCCCCTGCCCTGCCGACGATCTTCGCATTGTCCGAACCGCGCAAGACCTTGCACGTGTTCGCGGACAGGCACGAGGCGGGCAGCAAACTGTCGGCGCGGGACGTCAACCAGGACCACTGGGAATTCTATGACGCCGAGGGCACGCGCCTGCAGGCGAACGTCTCCCGTACGAACGCCGGCCTGTCGCTGCTGCGGCCATCGGGCACGGTCACGCTGGAACGCAAGGCGGAACCACCGGGACCGGCGCTGGCGGAACGGCTGCATCTGGCCCGGTACATCCAGGCCAGTTCGTCGTCCGTGCCGTTCTACAGCCTGACGGAGGTGCGCGCGCATCTCGATCAGGTGGCGGAGCGCTAGATGCCGGCGGCGGCACGGCTGGGAGACCCGATCGGGCACAGCCCGACCATGAGCTGGCTCCTGAAAGGCCTGCTCATCGGCGCGGCCATCGCGGTGGCCGGGGTGGCGATCGTGGGCACGGGCGGCCTCGCGGCGGTCGCTGTCGTCGGCGCCGGCGCGGCCATGGGTGCGGGCCTGGGCGAAGCGATGAGCACGATGAGCTTCGCGGCCAAGGAAGTCACCGGCGCCATCGCGATGAGCGGATCGTCCAATGTCTTCGTCAACAACCTGGCTGCGGCCCGCGCCCACGTCGACATGGTCGCGTGCTCCAAGCATCCGGGACCGATACCGATCGCGACGGGCAGCGGCCAGGTCTACATCAACGGTATGCCGGCCGCGCGGGTGGACGACAAGACGGGCTGCAGCGCCGTCATCACGAAGGGGTCGGGCAATGTCTACATCGGCGGCGGCACGGCGCAGACCGACACGATCAATCCGGAAAACCTCGTGCCGGGCTGGGTGCATGCGTCGCTGCTGGTCGTCGGCGTCGGCTCGGCGATCGTCCTCGCCGGGCCCGTGATCGCGGTGGGCGGCCTGGTCGGCGCGTTCGCGGGCGGGATCGGCGGCGGCTGGGTCGGCGGCAAGATGTTCGGCGAAGGCAGCGACGGGCAGAAATGGTCGGCGATCGCGGGCAGTTTCCTGGGTGGGTATCTGGGGGCGAAGGCGGCGCCGGGGGCGTGGGAGTTCGCGCAGCGGGTCCAGGTGTCGGTCGAACCGGGCACCTTGGGCATGAACGGCGGGAACGTCCGCGTCTCGCTGCGCCCGCCTGCGACGGCCGCCGAGCCGCCGGCCACGCCGCCGGTGGAGCCGCCGGCACGCGTCTCGGCATCGACGTATGCGCGGCTGCGCGCCAAGACGCCGAGTTCCGCGATTCAAAAGCAGGTCAACGAAGGCGTGACCTTGCCGATGCCCGACCGGGCACTACCGGGCCTGACGGTGACGAAGCCGCTGCACGCGGACCATATCGTGTCGATGAAGCAGATCACGGAAATGGAGGGATTCGCCCGGCTGTCGCAGGAAGATCAGCTCGCGGTGCTGAACAATCCCCGCAACTTCATCGGCCTGAGCGAAACGGCGAATACGTCGAAGGGGGCGAAATCGTTCGCCGACTGGACAGAATACAAGAAAGGCGGCATCGCCGTGGACCCGGCATTCCGGCAGGAGATGATGCAGAAAGAGGTCGACATGGCGGCCGAGTTGCAACAGCAGATTTATAATCTCCTGGGCGGCGGCTAGCGTGCACCGGCAATCACTGAAAGACGAAGCGATGACAACAACACCCGACAAGAACGCGGTACTGAATGAATTGCAGCAGTTCGTGCAGCCGGCCGCATTGATGGCCACGCCGGCCGAAGCGGAAGCGGATCCAGCCGTGCCCGTGCAGTGGCTGCGCTTCCTCGACGAGCAGGAACACGGCCGCAGGCTCGCGCTGCTCACGGAATGGAGCGACTTCGCCGCGGAGTGGCCCAGCGTGCAGGATTTCCTGCGGACGATGCTGAAGCGCCTGTACGTGATGCGCGAACAGGACGACACACTGTCGCTGCTGTATCTCTACACCGTCGGCGGCAAGGACCTGAACTTTTTCCGCGGCCGCGCGCCGATGACCAACGTGCCGGAGCGCCTGCGTCCGATCTGGGATTGGGTGCCCGCCAAATTCCGCGATTTTTATACGCAGTTGCACGACGGCTGGACCTTCCTGCCGGCAAATTCGATGGGACCGCTGCCGGTCGAGGATTGGGCATTCCTGTCCGACGACAAGTTCGACATCGACGACGACACCGCACGCCGGCTGCCCATCGATATCTCGCGTACCGTCGCCGTGTTTCACAACGGCGCCGGCGATTACCTGTGCCTGAATTGCGTGGGCAACGGTGAAGCGACGGGAGTCATCTGGTGGCACGAAGATCCGGAGAATCCCGAGCAGGTCGATTTCTGGGGCGTGCTGGATGCCTGGGTCGGCATTTTTCTGGAAGAAGCGGACCGCCACGGTGCATGAGCGGATCGCCGCCCTGTGCAAGGAAGGCGATGCACTGGCGTCGGCCGGTCGACCCGACGACGCCAAACAGAAATACATCGCGGCGCTGAAATTGCTGCCCGGGGAGCCTGGGCACTGGGAAGCGACGACATGGATTTATGTGGCGCTGGGCGACGTGCACTTCCACGCGCAGGACTTCGACAAGGCATTCAAGTGTTTTTATAACGCGGTCCACTGTCCAAAAGGACTCGGCAACGCCTACATTCACCTGCGTCTTGGGCAGATCTACTTCGAACAGCGTCTCTTCGACAAGGCAGCCGATGAACTGACGCGTGCATACATGGGTGGCGGGATCGATCTCTTCATGGAAGACGACGCCAGATACCTGGCGTTTCTCGAGACAAGAATCTCGCTGTGAAACACCCTGTCCATTACTGCAAAAGCTGGTTCCGTGCGAAGAAAAGGACGACCGAGCTTTGGCCTGCCGAGAAGGCCGAGGCGGCGCATTTGCAGCGGCAACCCTATACGGCGCTCGTCGGCAGCGCCGAACGGCCATATTGTTTCGTGGACGTCGCCGCCAAGGTCGTTGTCGTCGGTTTTCTCGACAGCCTGCTGCGCGAATCGCTGACGTATGCATTCAAGGAAGTCGAGGCCGGGAAGCTGTTCATGACGATGGCGGTTCACCGCGAGTTCGAGGCCGATACCGACAACGTGACGGGTGGCGTGACGTACATATTCGATCGAAGCGGCACGATGCGGATCCGGCGAGAGTATTTCCGCCCGCATCGCGCGGAAACCGCAACGTCGTCGTTCGATCCAGCGCCGCTTTACGACATGAGGCCCGAATTCGGACAATACGACGATCTCATCCGCGTCGAGAGACAATGAGCGCGCGTTGAGCGACGCCAGCCCGGCGCTTTCCGGCACGCCGGGCCGCGCGCCGGCTCAGGCCTTCCCGGCCACTTTGCCCTGCGTCTTCGCACGCCGCATCAGCCCCGCCAGCGACACGCCGAGCCCGATCAGTGCGAGGCTGGACGGCTCCGGAACGGCGGCCGCCGGATCGGCGAAAGTCAGTTCCAGGTTATCGAGGTTGAGGATGTGGTTGGGATCATCCGCATGGATCGCGAATCCATAAATGTCCTGCGCACTGGTCAGCGTCACATGTCCGCGCAGGTTGACCCCGCCCGGGTTCGGGTTGGCCAGCAATGCGCTGGCGATAGTCTGGCCATTCTTGTCGTACGCGACCAGGTTCACGTCCCACGACGAAAAACTGTCGATGCCGATGGCAGTCACGGGCTTGCTCAGCAGCGCAATCGGATAGGTCGAGCTGATGAAGTGATTCGATGGATTCCCATCGTAGAAGTCGGCCTGGAGCAGCGTCCCCTGGATAAAACTCAGGCCGAGCGCGGCGTACAGCTGGTCCAGCGGTTGCAGGAAGGTGGAGGCGGTCGGCACGTCGTCGGCGGTACCCAGCACGCCGTCCGTGCCGGGGACGTGTTCGAAATCGATGAGGACAGGGCTTGCGAAAGCGGGCATGGCGGCAAGGCCGCAGGCCGACAGGAACAGCGAGCAAAACAGTTTTTTCATCGGATAGACGTTGACGTTGAGTTGAGAAGGCCCTGTGCGGGCAGGCTGGAGCGGTAGCGATACTATTCAGTACTCAAGCTCATGTCCACAGCCTGGCGCAAGCGTGCGCGCCCATCCATGACGCATACGCGTGTGCGTGAAAATGTGTGAGCCTGTAGCGCGGCCGAGGTGCTATCGTTACGCGGGGCCGATTCGAAACGACATGAACACACGACTGGAAATCACGATGAAACACCTGGTGCTGGCCACCGCCATCGGCCTGTCTTCGGTGCAGGCGCTTGCCTGCCCTCTGTCCGACTCGCTGGCGAAGCGCTATGGCATCTCGTTCTCGGGTTTCAGCACCGCAGTCCCGGAATCCGCCGCGCCCGACACCGCCCACGGCGGCTCGTTCGTCCGCGTACGCATGCCGGACGCAAGCAATGTGCTGGATGGCTTCCACCACACCATCGTCATGGACCGCAGCACGAAGAAAGCCTGGATTCTCCGCACCGGCGGCTTCGTGGGCGTCTACCAGTGGTTTGGGCCGGTCGACGTCATCGATCCTTCGCTCGACAACTGCCGGCTGGAGCCGACGGATGGCGCGAACCGGGCCGCGCGCCATGGATGACTCACTACACGTGCGCGTGACCGATGACGAGACGATCAGCATCGATGGACGCGTCATGGCAGGGAATGCCGAACTGGTCGACGCGCTCAGGTCGGCCTTGCGGGACAACCCGAACGTGGCGCTCGTGATCGAACCGGTGAAGGCCGAGTACTACGCCGGCGTCGCCAAAGTCATCTATGCGAGCCAGCGCGCCGGGGTGCCGGTCGAGAACCTGCGCTACGCCACGGGGAACGCTTGACATGCGCGAGGCCGCGCCTCCCGTCAACGATCCACCATCGCCATCGCCTTCTCGTTATAGCGCGCCCCCGCCACGCCGATCTGCGTCAACGCCCCATCCAGCCGGCGCAGGTCGTCGTCATCCAACCTGAGTTCGGCCGCGGCGAGGTTCTGCTCCAGGTACGTGCGCCGCTTGGTCCCCGGAATCGGCACGATATCGTCGCCCTGCGCCAGCAGCCACGCCAGCGCCACCTGCCCCGGCAGCGCGCCATGCCGCGCCGCGATCTCCTTCACCAGGTCGGCGATCGCGAGATTGCGGTCGAAGTTCCCGCCCTGCAGGCGTGGGTCGTTCTGGGCGCGGAAGTCGTCGGCCGGATAGTCCTCGGCGCGCTTCGCGGTGCCCGTCAGGAAGCCGCGGCCGAGGGGGCTGAACGGCACGAGGCCGATGCCCAGTTCGCGCAGCGCGGGCAGCACGTCGGCGTCGAGGTTGCGCTCCCAGATCGAGTACTCGCTCTGCAGCGCCGACACGGGCTGCACGGCGTGCGCGCGGCGGATCGTGGCGACCCCCGCTTCCGACAGCCCGAAGTGCAGCACCTTGCCTTCGCGGATCAGGTCCTTGACGGTGCCCGCCACGTCCTCGATCGGCACATTCGGGTCCACACGGTGCTGGTACAGCAGGTCGATGCGGTCCGTGCGCAGGCGCTTCAGCGAGGCCTCGACGACCTCGCGGATGTGTTCCGGGCGGCTGTCGGCGCCGGCGAAATGGCCCTTGCCGATGACGAAGCCGAACTTGGTCGCGATCTGCACCCGGTCGCGCCGGCCTTCCAGCGCGCGGCCCAGCAATTCCTCGTTCGTGAACGGGCCGTACACTTCCGCCGTGTCGAAGAAAGTGCAGCCCAGGTCGATGGCGCGGTGGATCGTCGCGATCGATTCCGCGTCGTCCGGCGTGCCGTAGGCGTGGCTCATGCCCATGCAGCCCAGGCCGATGGCGGAGACTTGCAGTCCTTGGGATCCCAGTTGTCGAGTCGTCAGCATGTTCTTCATCCTTTTTTGCAAAATGCCGCCCGCGGCGGCTTGATGACAATGTAGTCGTTGCGCCTTGCAAAGAAAACACCAATAATCGGCGGATCATTTTCCAAAAATGGAAGATAGGGGTAACTGCGCTTGGACTGGAACGATCTTAAATACTTTCTGGAAGTCGCGCGCGGCGGCAGCCTGACGCGCGCGGCGGACGTGCTGCGCGTGAGCCAGTCGACCGTCAGCCGGCGCATCGCCGAGCTGGAGGCACGTTTGTCCACGCGCCTGTTCGCCCGCCACCAGACGGGCTACCACCTGACGGACGAAGGCCGCGAACTGCTCGGGCGCGCGGAGGCGGTCGAGGACAATATGCTCGCCTTCGAACGGGGCGCGTCCGGCCTGAGTCCGGGCGTGTCGGGCCTCGTGCGCCTGGCCACGTCGGACAACCTCGCATCCGACCTCGTGATCCCCGCCCTGCCCCGTTTCGTCGCGCGCCATCCGCAGCTGCGCCTGGAGATCGTCACGACGACGGCCGCCGTGGAACTGGGCCGGCGCGACGCCGATCTCGCGCTGCGTCTCGTGCGCCCCAGCCACGGCAACCTGAAGGCGCGCCGGCTCGGTGCGATGTCGTATGGCGTGTACGGGCACCGCGACTATCTCGCGCGCCATCCGGCACCCGCCGACGATCCGCTCGCGGGCCGCGCCATGATCACGTGGGACGAAGCGCACGCGCACCTGCCGGCCGCGCAGTGGCTCGTGAAGCGCGCGCCGGAAGCGCACGTGGTGCTGGCCGTGTCCACGCTGCGCGCGCAGATCGCGGCCGCGCGCGCGGGGCTCGGCCTGGCCATCATCCCCGACTTCCTCGTCACCGATCCCGATCTCGTACGCGTGCTGGCGCCGGGCGACGTGTTCAGCGACGGCGTCTGGCTCGTGCTGCATGCCGACCTCGCCGCGTCGAGCCGGGTGCGCGCCGTCGCTGACTTCCTCGCGGAGACGGTCGACGCGGCGCGCGCCGCGCTGGCGGGCGAGGCTTAGCGGTTCTGGTAGCCGCCGTACGCCGCGACGGGGCTCCACGCCGGCGACACCGGCAGCGCCTTCGGTGCGAGCGGTGCATAGTCGCCCGCGCCGTACACGACCTTGCCGTTGACGACGGTAAGCACGCTTTCGAGGCGCTTGATGCCCTCCGCGTACATGCCGAAGTAATCCTGCGGCAGCACGACGAAGTCGGCGTACTGGCCGCGTTTCAGGGTGCCCTTCACGTTCTCCTCGCCGCTCATCCACGCGGACCCCGTCGTGATCAGCTTCAGCGCTTCGAAGCGCGACAGGCGGTCGCCGTCCTGCCAGATCTGCAGGCCGCCGGCGGTCTTGCCGGTGACGGCCCAGTACACGGACGGCCACGGGTTGTAGCTGGACACGCGCGTGCCGTCCGTGCCCAGGCCGACGGGGATGCCCTGCGCGAGCATCTTGCGGATCGGCGGCATCTGGCGCGTCTGTTCGCCGTAGCGCTTCCAGTACGATTCGCCCTGGAAGTGCATGCGGTCCTGCACGGCGATGCCGCCGCCCAGCTTCCTGATGCGCGCGAGGTCGGCGTCGGTCACGGTCTCGCCGTGGTCGATGATGAAGCGCAGGCCGTTCAGCGGCGTCTGCGCATCGACCTTCTCGATGACGTCGAGATCGCGCGCGATGCTCTCGCCGTACGTCGCGTGCAGGCGGAACGGCCAGCGGTTCTTCACGAGCAGCGACACGACGGGTTCCAGGTCGTGTTCCATCGTGGCCGGCAGGTCCGGACGCGGCTCCAGGAAGTTCTCGAAGTCGGCCGCGCTGGCGACGAGGTTTTCGCCCGCGCCTTCCGCCGAGAAGCCGTTCGGGTACAGCATGTGGTCGTTCTGCTTCGGATGCGTCATGGTGAGCCAGCGCTGGAAGTCTTCCAGTTCCTTGCCGGCCTTTTGCGCGAACAGGTAGTAGGCCGTGCGCACCGTCAGCTTGCCCTGCTTCGCCAGTTCCAGCGACACGCCGTAGTCGTCCGGGTAGTTCTGGAAACCGCCGCCCGCGTCGATGGCGCTCGTCACGCCCAGGCGGTTCAGTTCGCGGTAGAACTGCAAGGTGGAGTTGACCTGGTCGTCGTGCCCCAGCTTGTTCGTCTTCGCGAGCGTCGAATACAGGATCAGCGCGTTCGGCTTGGCGATCAGCTTGCCGGTCGGCTGGCCGTTCGCGTCCAGCTCCACTTCGCCATCCTTGTACCTGGTGTTGCGGTCGTAGCCGAGCGTGTCGATGCCCTTCTTGTTGAGGAAGCCGAGGCCGTACAGGTACAGGATGAACACGGGCTTGTCCGGCACGGCGGCGTTGATTTCTTCCAGCGTGGGCAGGCGTTTTTCCTCGAACTGCCATTCGTTCCAGCCGCCCACGACCTTCACCCACTGGCCGTCCGGCGTACGCGCGGCCTGCTCCTTCAGCATCTCCAGCGCGCGCTTCAGCGACGTCACGCCGTCCCAGCGCAGCTCCATGTTGTAATTCAGGCCCTCGCGGATCACGTGCAGGTGCGAGTCGTTCAGGCCCGGGATCACGGTGCGGCCGTGCGCGTCGATCACCTGCGTGTTCGCGCGCTTCAGTTTCAGCACCTTCGCGTTGCTGCCGGTGGCGAGCACCTTGCCGTCCTTGACAGCGATGGCCTGCACGAACTCGCCTTCTTTCGCCATCGTGGCGATCTTGCCGTTCTTGAGGATCAGGTCGGCCTGCGCGAAGGCGGCGCCGGCCGTGAGGAAGCCCGCTGCGGCCAGGGCGGCGCGCAGCGCGGGGATACGAATCGTATTCATGATGTCTTTCTTCGGTTTTTCAACGGGGGCAGGTTAGCGGATCGTCATGCGCGCCACCACTGTCTTACGACCGGGCACGCAGCCTTCGTGTTAGCATCGAACGATGGAACGACGAAGCGACTACAAGACCGCCCTCATGATCGAATCAACGATCCACGAGGCCCAGGAACAGAACCGCTCGCCCGCGCGCGCACTGGCGTCGCTGGGCGTGCCGTTCGAGATTGCGATGCGGGTGCTCACGCGCCCGGACGAGCGGCGCCATGCGGTGCCGCCGCCGCGCAGCGCGGACGCCCAGGGCTAAGCTCAGGGATAGCGGACCGGCCGGCCCGGCAGATCGGGCAAGGGAATGAATTCCGTCTCGCCCGGTACCTGCGGGAAGCGCTGGGCTTTCCAGTCTTCCTTGGCCTGCTCGATGCGGTCGGACGAACTCGACACAAAATTCCACGTCAGGTAGCGCGGGCCATCCATCGGCTCGCCGCCCAGCAGCATCACGCGTGCGCCCCGGTTCTCGGTCGCCGCCAGCGTGACCGTCGCACCCGGTTTCAGCACGAGCAGCTGGCCCTGTTCGAAGCGGCCATCGCGGCCCAGGTCGAGCGTGCCGTCGACCACGTACAGCGCCTGTTCCGGATATTCGGCCGGCAGCGTCAGGCGCGCGCCCGGCTGCAGCGCCAGGTCGACGTAGAACAGCGGCGATTGCACGGACACGGGCGAGCGCTTGCCGAAATAGCTGCCGGCGATGATGCGGGCGGTGGCGCCGTCGCCGTCGAGGATCGGCAGCTCCTGCGAGCCGACGTGCGCGAAGGCGGGATCACACTCTTCCTTGTCTTTCGGCAGCGCCACCCAGCACTGCAGGCCGAACAGGTTGGAGCCGGCGGCGCGCACGTCCGGGCCGGTGCGCTCGGAGTGGACGATGCCCTTCCCGGCCGTCATCCAGTTCACCTCACCCGGCTTGATGTCCTGCACGGTACCGAGGCTGTCACGGTGGCGGATCTGGCCGTCCAGCAGGTACGTGACGGTGGCCAGGCCGATGTGTGGATGCGGCCGCACGTCGATGCCCTCGCCCGCGTGGAAGACGTGCGGCCCCATCTGGTCGAGGAAGACGAACGGGCCCACCATGCGCCGGTCCTTGTGCGGCAGCGCGCGCCGCACTTCGAAGCCGCCGCCCAGGTCGTGCGTGCGGGGAACGACGATGGTTTCCAGGCTTTCGTGTTCGAACGCGTCCATGCTAGATAGCCTCCGTGGTGATCTGGATGGTGCCCGACAGCGTCTTGTGCACCGGGCATTTGTTGGCGATGTCGGTCAGCCGCGCCTTCGTCTCGTCGTCCAGCGCGCCGATGTATTCGATCGTGCGGTGCAGGCCATAGGCCGCGCCCTCCTGGCCATGCTTGATCGAGACCTTGATTTCGTCCAGCGGGTAGCCCTTGCGCTTGGCGTACAGGCTCACGGTGAGCGTCGTGCAGGCCGCCAGCGCTGCGGCCAGGATGTCGTGCGGTTCCGGGCCACTGTCCTCGCCGCCGAATTCCGGCTTCACGTCCGTCAGGATGCGGTGTGGGCCGATCTCGATCACCTGCTGCAGCGGCCCCGTGCCGCGATGCGTCGTCACTTCCATGGCTCGTTCTCCTCGTCTCTTTCGTTTGCGTGGATGTCCGCCACCCGTGTGCGCCAGGTCGCGGACTGATTGTACTCGTGTCAGGCAGCGCGGCTGCGCAGGACATTCACTCGTGCGGCGCTCGTCTCACGCTGGCGTTCGACGTCGAACAGGGCCAGCAGGCCGCCGAAGATCGCCACGTTCTTCAGGAAGTGGTTCAGCTGGTTCTGGAACTCGGCCGCGTCCACATGCCAGAAGCCGTGGAAGATCAGGGTGACGGGCACCGTGAACAGCGCGAGCGCCAGCGCCGCATATTTCGCCTGGATCCCGGTAACCAGCGCGAGTCCGCCGCCGACCTCGAGCAGGATCGCGCCCGCCAGCAGCAACCCGGCCGCCGGGATGCCCAGGCTGTTCATCCATCCGGCCACGTAGCCGAAGCCGATGATCTTGTTGATGCCCGATGCGAGGAACAGGGCGCCCACCAGGGCGCGGCCGACGGGATACAGTTTAGTGGTTTCCATGATCTTCTCCTTGAATATCGTTGCGTTTGACTCGTCAATGTTCACCAGGTTCAGACCGGCAGGTCGAACAGCAGCACTTCGGCATCCTTCGCGTCCGACAGCGCCACGACGGCCTCTTCGCTGACCTGGACGGCGTCGCCGGCTTCCAGGGCGCAGCCGTTCACGGTCAGGCTGCCCCGCGCCACTTGCACGTAGGCCTGGCGGCCCGGCAGCAGCGCATGGTCGGCGCGCTCGCCGCCGTCGAGGATCGTCGCGTAGATGGCGGCGTCCTGGCGCAGCGAGACGGAACCGTCACGGCCGTCGTTCGACGCGATCAGGCGCAGCGTGCCGCGTTTGCTGTCGGTGTCGAAGTGCTTCTCTTCGTAGCCCGGCTCGCCGCCCGCCTCGGCCGGGATCACCCAGATCTGCAGGAAGTGCGCCGGTTCGGTCGCCGAGTGGTTGTACTCGCTGTGGGTGACGCCCGTGCCGGCGCTCATGCGCTGCACGTCGCCGTAGCGCAGGACCGAACCGTTGCCCATGCTGTCCTTGTGCTCCAGCGCACCGTCCAGCACGTAGGAAATGATCTCCATGTTCTTGTGGCTGTGCGGATCGAAGCCGCGGCCCGCGGCCACGCGGTCTTCGTTGATCACCCGCAGCGGGCCGACATTCATGTGCGCCGGGTCGTGGTAGTGACCGAACGAGAAGGTGTGCTGCGAGCGCAGCCAACCGAAACTGGCGACACCGCGGTCCGAGCTTTTACGTACTTTCAGCATGATGTTCTCCTTGTGATTGTAAAGTTCCGTGTTCGAACTCTTCGAACACACTGCGCTTCCTTGTCGACTCGCTGCCGTCGAAAGCGCGTTGCCATGGAAAGCATTATGGGCGGTGCCGGGCAAGAAGAAAAACGAGTTGTTTTATGGTCTATGATCGATTTTTTCGATAGTCACCCGCAATGCGGGACGCTACACTGTGTCGCAAGGGATAAACAGGAGACACAGATGCAAGCCAGCTACGTCCACGGAGCGCATTCGCTCCCCCTCATCGGCGACACGGTCGGGGTCCACCTCGACCGCATCGCCGAGCGCTATCCCGACCGCGATGCGCTCGTCATCCCGCACCAGTGCGTGCGCTGGAGCTGGCGCCAGCTGCGCGAACGCGCGGACCGGCTCGCGGCCGGTCTGCTGGGCCTCGGCCTGGACCCCGGCGACCGCATCGGCATCTGGTCGCAGAACCGCGCGGAATGGGTGCTCACGCAGTTCGCCACCGCCAAGGCCGGCCTCGTCATGGTCAACATCAATCCGGCCTACCGCCGCGCCGAGCTGGAATACGCGCTGGCCAAGGTCGGCTGCCGCGCGCTGATCCTCGCCCCCGGCTTCAAGTCGAGCGACTACCTCGGCATGCTGCGCGACCTCGTGCCCGAACTCGATGGCGCCGCACCCGGCGAACTGCGCAGCGCGAAGCTGCCCGAGCTGCGCCACGTGATCCGGCTCGGTCACGAATCGACACCGGGCATGCTGGACTTCGACACCGTGGCGCAATGCGCGACCCCGGCCGACATGGCGCGCCTGCACGACGTGGCGCGCACCCTGCAGTTCGACGATCCGGTCAACATCCAGTTCACGTCCGGCACGACGGGCGCGCCGAAGGGCGCCACGCTCACGCACCACAACATCCTGAACAACGGCTTCTTCATCGGCGAGGCGATGCGCCTGACGGAACGCGACCGCCTGTGCATCCCCGTCCCGCTGTACCACTGCTTCGGCATGGTGCTGGGGAACCTCGCGTGCATGACGCACGGCGCCGCGATGGTCTATCCCGGCGAAGGTTTCGATGCAGGCGCGGTGCTGGCGACCGTGCAGGCCGAGCGCTGCACGGCGCTGCACGGGGTGCCGACGATGTTCATCGCGTTGCTGGACCATCCCGAGTTCGCATCGTTCGACCTGGGCAGCCTGCGCACGGGGATCATGGCCGGCTCGCCCTGCCCGATGGAAGTCATGCAGCGCGTGATCCGGCAGATGCACATGGACGAGATCACGATCGCCTACGGCATGACGGAGACGTCGCCCGTCAGCTTCCAGACGTCGGTCGACGACCCGCTCGCGTGCCGCGTCGGCACGGTCGGGCGGATCCACCCGCACCTGGAAGTCAAGATCGTCGACGCGGACGGCCGCGTGGTCCCGCGCGGGGACACCGGCGAGCTGCTCACGCGCGGCTACTCGGTGATGCTCGGCTACTGGGGCGACGACGAACGCACGCGCGAAGCGATCGATGCGGCCGGCTGGATGCACACGGGCGACCTCGCCACGCTGGACGCGGACGGCTATTGCCGCATCGTGGGCCGCGCCAAGGACATGGTGATCCGCGGCGGCGAGAACATCTACCCGCGCGAGGTCGAGGAGTTTTTATACCGCCACCCGAAGGTGCTGGACGTGCAGTGCGTGGGCGTGCCCGATCCGAAATACGGCGAGGAGCTGTGCGCGTGTATCGTGCTGCGGCCGGGCGAGCACGCGGATGCGGACGAGATCCGGGCCTTTTGCCAGGGGCAGATCGCGCACTACAAGATCCCGCGCTATATCCGGTTCGTGGACGGGTTTCCGATGACGGTGACCGGCAAGATCCAGAAGTTCATGCTGCGCAAGGAAGCAGCCGATGAATTGGGCCTGCACACTTAGCACGTCGTCCCCGCGCAGGCGGGAACCCAAGTTTGCACGCGCTGCGTTGCCGCTCGCAAAATCAGGCCCCCGCCTCCGCGGGGGCGACAGCTCTTACTCCTCAGGAAGTCATTCATGAAGTGTCTCGTCGTGATCGCCCACCCCGTCCATGACAGCTTGTGCCGCGCGCTGGCGCAGCACGCCATCTCCACCCTCACCGCCCATGGCCACGACGTGGTCGTCGACGACCTGTACGGCGCCGGCTTCGCGCCCGCATTGACGGCGACGGAACGCGCGAGCTACTACGCGCCCGTGTTCGACACGAACGCCGCCGCAACGCACATCGCGCGCCTGCAGGCCGCCGAGGCCCTCGTGCTCGTGTTCCCGACCTGGTGGTTCGGTTTCCCGGCCATGTTGAAAGGCTGGTTCGACCGCGTGTGGGCGCCGGGCGTCGCCTACGACCACGCCGGCGACCTGGGGCCGATCCGGCCGCGCCTGGACAAGCTGCGCCATGCGCTCGCGATCACGTCGCTCGGCTCGCCGTGGTGGGTCGACCGCTTCGTCCTGCGCCAGCCCGTGAAACGCGTGCTGAAGACGGCGCTGCTGGGCACGTGCGCGCCGCAGTGCCGGTTCGGGATGCTGTCGCTGTACCGGGCCGAGTCGCTCGCGCCGGATCAGGTGCACGCGTTCCGCGCCCGGATCGGAAGGACGTTGTCGAAGTGGGCGCGCGCCTGATACGATGCGCCCTTCGCCCTCGATTGCCCGCACATGCTCAGACTCAGCCTGGACGCCCTCCTCACCGTCGACACCATCGCCCGCCGCGGCAGCTTCTCGGCCGCCGCGAAGGAACTGTATCGCGTGCCGTCGACGATCTCGTACACCGTCTCCAAGCTGGAGGACGACCTGGGCGTGCAGCTGTTCGAACGCTTCGGCCCGCGCGTCGTCCTCACGCCGGCCGGCGAAGAGCTGCTGAAGGAAGGCCGCTACCTGCTCAAGGCCGCGGGCGATCTGGAGAGCCGCGTGCGCCGCGTGGCCTCCGGCTGGGAGACCGAATTCACCGTCGGCATGGACTCCGCCCTCGCCCCGCTCGGCCTGCAGGACGACATCCGCGCCTTCTATGAAGTGGCCGACCAGACCCGGCTGCGCATCGTGCGCGAAGCCTTGTCCGGCACGTGGGAAAGCCTGCTCGACCGCCGCGTCGACCTGCTCGTGGGCGCGGCCGGCGAAGGGCCGTCCGGCGGCGGCTACACGGCCGAACCGCTCGGGACGATGTCGTTCGTGTTCGTCGTCGCGCCGTCCCACCCGCTGGCCAGGGTCCGGCATCGGCTGGGCAAGGCGGAGCTGACGGCGCACCGCGCGGTGTCCGTCGCCGACTCCGTCCGGCTGCTGCAGGCGCGCACGGTAGGCCTGCTGTTCGGCCAGGACACCCTGACCGTGCCCGACATGCAGACGAAGTACGAATTCCAGCTGGCGGGCCTCGGCTTCGGCTTCCTGCCCGAGGCCTGGGCCCGCGCCGACATCGCGGCCGGCCGCCTCGTGCAGAAGGACGTCGAGGAACCGAAGCCGGACGAGACGCTGTACATGGCGTGGCGCACGGGCGAGGAAGGCGCCGCGCTGAAGTGGTGGCGCGAGCGCATGCGGACGTCGTCGCCGGTAGAGCGCATGCTGGCCCTCAACTGCCCGGTCGAGAAGGCAACACCCGATACCGCCGGGTAAGCAAAACCTATACGTTCGTATGACTAGACCGCCCGCGCGCCGCTCCCGACAATGTCCGGGTCCGGATGCGGCGGCGCGCGCTGTCCCTTCCGGCTTCCAGCCACCAACCTGAAGGGACACGCCATGACCATCACCCGCACCGCCAATACCATCACGACCCGCGACGGGACCATCATCCACTTCACGGACTGGGGCCACGGTCCCGCCGTCGTGTTCAGCCACGGCTGGCCGCTGCAGGGCGACGCCTGGGAAGACCAGATGATGTTCCTGGCGAACCACGGCTACCGCGTCATCGCCCACGACCGCCGCGGCCACGGCCTGTCGAGCAAGCCCTGGCACGGCAACCACATGAACGACTACGCGGACGACCTGGCGCAGCTGGTCGAAGCGCTGGACCTGACCGACGTGACGCACGTCGGCCACTCGACCGGCGGCGGCGAAGTCGCGCGCTACATCGGCCGCCACGGCACCGGCCGCGTCAAGCGCGCCGTGCTGGTGGGCGCCGTGACGCCGCAGATGGCCAAGTCGGACGCGAACCCGAACGGCGTGCCGATGTCCGTGTTCGACGGCATCCGCGCCGGCGTGCAGGCCGACCGCGCCCAGTTCTTCAAGGACCTGAGCATCCCGTTCTACGGCTTCAACCGCGAAGGCGCCAAGGATTCGCAGGGCGCGCGCGACACGTTCTGGCTGCAGGGCATGCAGTGCAGCGTGCGCGCCGCGTATGAATGCATCAAGCAGTTCTCGGAAACGGACTTCACGGAAGACCTCGAGAAGATGACGATCCCGACCCTCGTCATCCACGGCAGCGACGACCAGATCGTCCCGATCGACACCACCGCGCGCCGCGCCGTCGAGATCCTGCCGCAGGGCCGCCTGGTCGTCTACGAAGGCGGCCCGCACGGCCTGGCCTTCACCCACAAGGACCGCCTGAACGCCGACCTGCTCGCGTTCCTGCGCTCCTGATGCAATCACGCCGGCAGCGCCGCGTCCGCGCAGGGCGCGGGCGCCGGCGCGTCGCTGGCGCCGAACAACCCCATCATCGCGACGGCCGGCGCCGCCGTATGCACTTCCAGCACGATACACAGGCCGCCCATCAGGAGGCCCAGCATCGCGAACGTCAGGTAGTAACGCATCATCGCCTCCTCAAGCCGCCACATCGATCATGAAATCATGGTAGGCGCATATTCGCGCACGGGACAGTATCCTTTGGTATGAGTACCGAAAAACACACACGCCGAGGATAAGATGGACCGCTTCGCCGAACTGAAAGCCTTTTGCACCGTCGCCGCCACCGGCGGCTTCTCGCCCGCCGCGCGCCGGCTCGGCCTCGTCACGTCGTCCGTCGCCCGCCTCGTCGACGCCCTCGAAGGCCGCCTCGGCGCCGTGCTGCTCAACCGTTCCACGCGCAGCGTCACCTTGACGGACGCGGGCCGCACGTACTACGAGGAAGCCCTGCGCATCCTGGAACGCCTGGACGCGGCCGACGAAGCGGCGGCGGACGGCGCGGCCGGCGTGCTGCGCGTGGCGGCCCCCGTCACCTTCAGCACCCTGTACGTCGCACCGATCCTGCCCGCGCTGCGCGCGCGCCACCCGCGCCTGACGCTCGACCTGCGCCTGGACGACGCGCCCGCCAACCTCGTCGACGAAGCGATCGACGTGGCCATCCGCATCGGCAGCCTCGATCCGCAATCGAACCTCGTCGCCCGCAAGCTCGCCGCCCACGACCGCGTGCTGTGCGCGAGCCCGGCCTACCTGGCCGCGCATGGCGCACCGGAGACGCCGATCGCCCTCGCGGCGCACGACTGCCTGCAGTTCGCGTTCGGCGCGGGCCGCCGCACATGGCGCCTGCAGGCCGACGATTCGAACGCCGACGCGGAAGACGTCGAGGTGCGCGGCGTCGTTCACGCGAATAATTCGGAAGTACTGCGCCAGGCTGCGCTGGGCGGCCTCGGCATCGCCATGCTCGCGCGCTGGCTCGTGCAGCGCGACCTGCGCGCAGGCACGCTCGTACAGGTGCTGCCCGGCTACCGCGTCAATCCGGGCCCGATGGACGTCGGGCTGTACGCGCTGTATCCCGCGAGCCGGCGCAACTCGACGAAGATCCGTGCCTTCGTCGACCTGCTGGCCGAACATCTCGCGGCGCAGGACCTGGGCGACCACCCTAGCGCACCGCCAGCGTAGGCAGCCGCGGCACGATCTCGCGCCCCAGTTCCTCGACCTGCTCCTCGACGGGCCGCGGTCCCTGCAGGTTGACGAGCATGTGCGCCACGCCCAGCGCCGCCATCCGCTCGAAATAGCCCAGCAGCGCGCGGCGGCCGGCGCGCAGGCCCAGTTCCAGCGCTTCCGCGGGCGCGTCCGGGTCGGCCAGCAGTTCCAGTTGCAGCGACTGCACGAACGGTTTCGCCACGCTGCCGGCGCGCTCTTCCAGCGCCCGCTGCCACAGCGCGATGCGGCCCTGCTGGCGCGCTTCCTCGCGGTGGTACGTGGCCCAGCCGTCCGCGTGCGCCGCGATCCATTGCAGCGACTGGCGCGCGGTGCCCACCGCGAGCAGCGGGATGCGCGCGGTGGGCAGCGGTGTCGGCGCGTAGCCGCCCGTGTCCTCGAGCAGGTCCGCACGCACCCGCGCATCCGTCGACAGCGCGGCGGCGAGCGTCTGCCAGCGCTCGCGGAACAGGACTTCCGGCGCGCTGTCGACACCGAACGGCGCCAGTTCCTCCGGCCGGTCGCCCGAGCCGAGGCCGAGGATGAAGCGGCCGCCGCTCAGCCGGTCCAGCGACCACGCGGACTTGGCCACGTGCAGCGGATGGCGCAGCGGCAGCACCGCGGCGGCTGTGCCCAATGCGGCGGACGCCGTCGCGCCTGCCAGCAGCGTCAGCCAGATGAACGGATCGTCCAGCACCGCGGCTTCCCGCGTGCTGCCCTGCGGGACGATCAGCGGCACGTCGCGGGTCCACAGCGCGGCGATGCCGAGCGCATCGGCACGGGCGGCAAGCGCCGTCTCGCGCGCGATGTCGGCCGGCGCGCCGGACGCGCGTGCGAGAGGCGTCATCAGGCCCAGCGTGAGGTGGCGCGCGCCCAGCACGCGGTGCCAGGCGTGGTTGTAAGCGGTATCGGTCATGGATATCTCCTGCGAACGCCCAGCATACCGCGTCGGCGGCGCGCGCGCCGGCGCCTGCCGCGCAAGACACTCTTGCGCCAAAAGCATCAATCGACCGGGCGGTCCGGCGCTACAGTGACGGCCTGCCGCTAGCCCTTCGCGTATCCCTTTGTATAACTAGACGATGGGGCGGCAGGAATCGACAATCGCCGCAACTGAATCAAGGAACCCACGATGAGACTGCGCACCCTCGCCGCCGCCGGCACGGCCTTCGTGGCCGTCGTTCTGGGCGGCCTGTATGCCTGGACCCGCCCGGAAGCCATCGCGCCCGCCGCCGCTCCTCCGCCACCACTCTCTCCCGCCGTCCTCGCGGCCGGCGCGCGCGTCGTGGCGCTGGGCGACTGCATGGTCTGCCATACCGCACCCGATGGTCCCGCCTATGCCGGCGGCCTCGGTTTGAAGACGCCGTTCGGCATCATCTACAGCACCAACATCACGCCCGATCCCGAGACGGGCATCGGCCGCTGGACCAGCGCCGCGTTCAAGCGCGCCCTGCGCGAAGGCGTGGCGCGCGACGGCCACCTGCTGTATCCCGCCTTCCCCTACATCCATTACACGAGGATGTCCGACGAGGATATCGAACTGGCCTACGCCTGGCTGATGTCGCGCCCGCCGGTGCGCGTCAAACAGCCGGACAACGACCTCGCGTTCCCGCTGAATTTCCGGCCCCTGCTCGCGTTCTGGAATGCCTTGTATCTGCGTCCCGGCGACGGTGCCGCGCCCGGCACGGGCCAGGTCGAGCGGGGCCGTTACCTCGTCGATACGCTCGGCCATTGCGCGTCCTGCCACAGCGGCATGAATGTGCTGGGCGGGGAGCGCAGTCCCGCGTTCCAGGGCGGCACCGTCGACGGCTGGCATGCGCCCGCGCTCACTCGCCTCGCGCAAGGCAGCGCGCCGTGGACGCGCGCCGAACTCGCCGATTATCTGCAGGGCGGCCTGGCGCTCGCACACGGAGCCGCGAAGGGGCCGATGCGGCCCGTGACCGAGCGCCTCGCCGGCGTTCCGCGCGCGGACGTCGAGGCGATGGCCGCCTACCTGATGACGATCCAGCAGCCTGCCGCCGCGGCGGCCGTCCCCGCCGCGGCACAAACCGGGACGTCGGGCGCCGCCCTGTTCGCGGCCGCCTGCGCCGGCTGCCACACGCCGGCCGCACCGATGATGCGCCTGGGCGGACGGCCGGGTCTCGACCGCAGCAGCGCCGTGCTGGGCGACGATCCATCCAATTTCATCCAGACCGTGCTGCACGGGATCCCGTGGGAACGCCCCGCGCCCGGTGGCGCGGCTGCCGCCTACATGCCGCCGTTCGCCGACGTGCTGTCCGACGCCCAGGTCGCCGAGCTGGCCGCGTGGGTCCGCACCGGCGCCGGCCGTCCCGCCTGGCCCGGCGTGGCCGCCGCCAGCGCGAAGCTGCGCAAGGAGATGCAACCATGACCAAGATCGAAGTCAACGGCCGCGCGCACGAGCTGCGCGCGGATCCCGCCACGCCGCTGCTGTACGTGCTGCGCAATGAATTGAACCTGAACGGCGCCAAGTTCGGCTGCGGCATGGGCCAGTGCGGCGCCTGCACCGTCCAGCTGGACGGCAAGCCCGTGTTTTCCTGCGTGACGCCGCTGGCCGCCTGTGCGGGGCGCAAGGTACGCACCGTGGAGGGGCTCGGCAGCGCCGCCCGGCCCGGCAAGCTGCAGGCAGCGTTCATCGAGCACCAGGCCGCGCAGTGCGGCTACTGCATCGCCGGCATGATCGTGCGGGCGCAGGCCTTGCTCGACAAGGTGCCGCATCCGACCGACGAGCAAATCCGCCGCCACATGGAACCGAACCTGTGCCGCTGCGGCACCCACCACCGCATCCTTGCGGCCATCCGCGCCGCGGCGGGAGAACCCGCATGAATGAAGTCAATCAAGGCCGCCGCGCCTTCCTCGAAGGGGGCGCCCTCGTCCTCGCCTTCGCGCTGCTGCCCCGTGCCGCGCGCGCCGAATTCAATGGGATGGGCGTGCCGCCGGTCGCCAATGCCAAACTGGCCGGCAGCCTGCAGCGCACGCCGTTCCTGGACGCGTGGATCCGCGTGGCGCCTGACGGCAAGGTGACGGTCTTCAGCGGCAAGGTCGAACTGGGCACCGGCGTGCGCACGGCGCTCGCGCAGGTCGCGCTCGAACAGCTGGAACTGCAGCCGGGCGACATCGAGTTCGTGCAGGGCGACACGGCGCGCACGCCGAACGAAGGGTTCACGGCCGGCAGCCACACGATGGCCGACAGCGGCAGCGCACTGCTGCATGCGTCGAGCCAGGTGGCGGCACTGCTGCGCCAGGGCGCGGCGGCGCAATGGCGCGTGGGGCCGGAGACGGTCTTCCTGCGCGCCGGCCGCGCCGTCGGCCCCGACGGCCGCAGCATGCACTACGGCGAGGCGTTGCGCGGTCTCGACGCGGCCGGGTTGCACCGCGCGGCCAGCGAGACGTCGCCATTGCGGCCGCCCGCGCGCTACCGCCTGATCGGCAAGCCGCTCGCCCGCTTCGACATCCCGGCGAAAGTCACGGGCGGCGTGGCCTATGTGCAGGACATGCGCCTGCCCGGCATGCTGCACGCCCGCGTCGTGCGGCCGCCGCGTCCGGGCGCGAAGCTCGTGCGCGCCGACCTCGATGGCGTCCGGCGCCTGCCGGGCGTGCGCCACGTCGTGCGCGACGGCGACTACCTGGCCGTGCTGGCGGACGGCGAATGGCGCGCCGTGCAGGCGATGAACGCGCTGGCCGCGAACGCGCAGTGGCAGGGCGGCGCGCCGCTGCCGCAGGCGGACGCCATCCACGCGACCCTGCAGGGACTGCCCGCGCAGAGCATCACGATCCTCGACCGCGGCAAGGTGAACTCGCCGGCGGCCGGCCCCGGCGTCTCCGCCCGCTACACGAAGCAGTACGTGATGCACGGCTCGATCGGGCCATCGTGCGCCGTCGCCCGGCTGGACGGCGACATGCTGACCGTTTGGACGCACACGCAGGGCGTGTATCCCCTCCGGGCCGCGCTGGCGGAGCTGACCGGCATGCCGCTCGATAAAGTCCGCTGCATCCACACGGAGGGGTCGGGCTGCTATGGCCAGAACGGCGCCGACGACGTGGCGGCCGATGCCGCGCTGCTCGCGCGCGCCGTGCCCGGCGCGCCCGTGCGCGTGCAGCTGATGCGCGACCAGGAAAACCTGTGGGAGCCGTACGCCCCCGCGATGGTGACGACCGTGCGCGCGGCGCTCGACGGCCAGGGCCGCATCTCGCACTGGGATTACGCGCTGTGGAGCGGTTCGCACAACGAACGGCCCGGGAATGCGGGCAAGCTGGTCCCCGCGTGGCTGCTGGCGCAGCCGATCGCGCCGTCGCCGTCGCAGCCGATGCCGATGCCCGAAGGCGGCGGCGACCGCAATGCCCTGCCGCTGTACGCCATCCCGAACGCCCGCGTCGTGAACCATTTTCTGCCGGTGACGCCGCTGCGCAGCTCCGCCATGCGCTCGCTCGGGGCGCACATCAACATCACGGCGATCGAAGGGACGATGGACCAGCTGGCGCAGCTGGCGGGCGTCGACCCCGTGCGCCTGCGCCTCGACCACCTGGGGAGCGAGCCGCGCGCCCGCGCCGTCATCGAAAAGGCGGCCGCGCGCTTCGGCTGGGGCAAGTCAAAGCCGGCGCCGGGGCACGGCTACGGCTTCGGCTTCGGCCAGTACAAGAACATCATGGCCTACGTCGCGATCGCCCTGGAACTGGCCGTCGACAAGGACAAGAACACCGTGCGCATCGTCCGCGTGGCGTGCGCCGCCGACTGCGGCCAGGTCGTGAATCCGGACGGCGCGCGCAACCAGCTCGAAGGCGGCATCATCCAGTCCGCGAGCTGGACCCTGCACGAACAGCTGCGCTACGGCCCGGACGGCATCGCCAGCATGGACTGGAGCACGTACCCGATCCTGCGCTTTTCCGGAGTGCCGGAGCGGATCGACGTCGACCTGCTGGACCAGCCCGGCCTACCCTTCCTGGGTGTGGCGGAAGCCGCTCAGGGCCCGATGGCGGCCGCGCTCGCGAACGGCCTGGCCAACGCGACCGGCGCGCGCCGCCACGACCTGCCGCTGCTCGGGCGGCCCTTCCCCGCCTGAGGCCGAGATGCTCGCCATGCATTCAAGACCCGCATCGATCATCCTTTCGTATGAGGGGATTGTCCTACAAGGCCGCGATACTGGTTCAGCTCCGGCCCAATTCCCGCCGGCGGCACTCTTGAGCGCGCAGATGAATCGAACCACCGTACCTAACGAACCTGCTTGTGCCCCGCCCGCCCCGCTCGACGCCGGCGCCGCGGCGTCCGAGCCCCATATCGCCGCCTGCCGGCGCGCCTGGCAGCTGCTGTGCGCCGCCGGCATGCCCACGCTGGCCGACGCTCCCGTGCTGGCCGCCGACCCGCTGCTCGCCGACGCGCTGCAGGATGCCTTCAACGCCGGCCGCCTGCCCGGCGCACTGATCGAAGCGGAGATCCGGCGCGCGCTGCTGGACGGCCCGCGCGATGCGACCTTGCTGGCCGCCGTGCTGCTGGCGGCCGTCGCGCTCGACCGCTTCCGGGGCGGCCGCCGCGCCATGCTGCTGGCCGACGCCTGCGCCGTGCGCGCCCGCCATGACGATGCGCGCGCCGTCGCCGGCGCCGTGCTGCGCGCCCACGCCACGCTCATCCTGTCCCGCTGCGCACCGCTGCGCGAAGCGGCGCTGCTGCAGGCCGAGGCCTGCCGCCTGGAAGCCGGCCGCCCGGACACGCTGGCCCGCAACGCCGTGCTGTGGACGGGCGTGCGCCTGCTGTGCGGCGCGCCGCTGGCCGAGCTGCTCCATTACGCCGACGCCATCCGTCAGTCGGTCCCGTTTGGCAACGTTTCCGTCGCCACCAGCCAGCTGGACAGTCGCATCGCCCTGTTCCGCGCGCTCGCGGACGGCCCGCGCACGCCATACCTGCCGACGGTGCCCGCCGACGCAATGCAGTTCGGGTGCTGGCTCGGCAGCCTGCAGGCCGCCTGGTTGCGCGGCGACACGGGCGCCGCGCGTGCGGCGCTGGCCGCCGCCCGCCAGCTCGTCACGCCGCTCACGCCCCCGTGCGAGCTGCTGCCGTATCACCTGTTCGGTGCGCTGACGCTGGCGCGGCTCGACCATGTGCCGGGCGCCACGGCCGCGCTGCGCGTCCATCGCCGCGCCCTGCAGGCCTGGGCCCGGCGCGCGTCCGACGTCGCCGGCGCGATGGCGCTGCTCGCGCTCGCGGTCGAACAGGATGCCGTGGGGGCCGGCCGGGCGCTCACCGCCTACGAACGCGCCGCCGCGCAGGCCCAGTCGGCCGGCCAGGCGTGGATTGCCGCACTGGCCTGGGAAGGCGCCGCCGGCCTGTGCGCCCGCAACGGCCTTGCTGGCGCGCTGCCGGGCTACCGCAAGCTCGCGCTGAACGCCTGGCGCGACTGGGGCGCGCACGGCCGCGTGCGCGACCTGATGCAGGCCTGGGACGCGACGCCCGCCGCGCCCGACCACGACCAGCAGACGCGCGCCGCCCGTGCCGGCACGGTCGGCGAACTCGGCATCACGATCGCGCACGAAGTCAACCAGCCGCTGGCCGCGATCCTGCTGCACGCGGCGGCCGCCCGGCGCTGGCTGCGCCGCGGCCAGCCCGACACGACGCGCGCGCTGGAAGCGCTGGAACAGATCACGGCCTGCGGCCGCCAGGCCGGCGACATCGTGCGCAGCGTGCGCGGCCTCGCGCGGCGCGAGGGCGAAGCCGCCAGCATGTTCGCACTCGACACGGCGGTCGGCGAAGTGGCGCAACTGCTGCGCGCACTGATGGTGCGCCAGAACGTGCAGCTGGAGACGCGCCTGCTGCTGCCGGAACGCCAGATCCACGCCAGCCGCGCCCAGATCCAGCAGGTGCTCATCAACCTGCTGCTGAACGCGATCGAGGCGCTGGCTTGTGTCAGCGACCGGCCGCGCCGCATCGTGCTGGAATCCGTGCCGGCCGGCCCCGCGCTGGTCGAGCTGCGCGTGCGCGACAACGGCCCCGGCATCGCGCCGGCCGACCGCGAGCGCATCTTCGACGCCCTGTATTCGACCAAGCCGCACGGCACGGGCGTCGGGCTGTCGATCAGCCGCGCCATCGTCGAGGCGCACGGCGGCCGCATCGAATACACGGCCGCCGAGCCGCACGGCGCGCTGTTCCGCGTCGTGCTGCCCGTGCGCAGCATCGCCAGTGTCGTGCCACCCTCGGAAAGCCGCGACCATGCCTGAGAATCCCGCCCCCGTGATACGTGTCTGCCGCTACATCGACGACCACCTGACCGAGCCGCTCACCCTGGCGGACCTGGCCGGCCACGCGGGCCTGTCGCGCCATTATTTTTCGCGCCTGTTCCGCGCCACGACGGGCGACCCGCCCATGCGCTACCTGATGCGGCGCCGCATCGAGCACGCGCGCCGGCTGCTGCTGGACCGCCGCCACAGCGTGTGCGAAATCGCCATGCTGCTGCATTTCGCCGACCAGAGCCATTTCTGCCGCAGCTTCCGCCGCAGCACGGGCCTGTCGCCGTTGCAGTACAGCCGCGCGCAGTAATATATTGACATTCTGGAGGAAACCATGAACCTACCCGCCATCGCCGACCTGATCCTCACCAACGGCCGCTTCCACACGCTGGACCGGTCCAACCCGCAGGCGGACGCCGTCGCCATCGCCGACGGCCGCTTCGTCGCCGTGGGTGACGCCGCCGACGTCATGCGCCACCGCGGCGACACGACCCGCGTGATCGACCTGGACGGCCACACCGTCATCCCGGGCCTGAACGACTCGCACCTGCACCTGATCCGCGGCGGCCTGAATTACAACCTCGAGCTGCGCTGGGAAGGCGTGCCGTCGCTGGCCGACGCGCTGCGCATGCTGAAGGAGCAGGCCGACCGCACCCCGAACCCGCAGTGGGTGCGCGTGGTCGGCGGCTGGAACGAATTCCAGTTCGCGGAACGGCGCATGCCGACCCTGGAAGAACTCAACGCGGCGGCGCCCGACACGCCCGTGTTCGTATTGCACCTGTACGACCGCGCCCTGCTCAACCGCGCCGCGCTGCGCGCCGTCGGCTACGACAAGACGACGCCGAACCCGCCGGGCGGAGAAATCGTGCGCGACGCCGCCGGCAACCCGACCGGCATGCTCATCGCGCGCCCGAACGCGATGATCCTGTACGCGACCTTGGCGAAAGGCCCGAAGCTGCCGCTGGAGCAGCAGATCAATTCGACCCGCCACTTCATGCGCGAACTGAACCGCCTCGGCCTCACGAGCGCGATCGACGCGGGCGGCGGTTTCCAGAATTATCCCGAGGATTACCAGGTCGTCGAACAGCTGGCCGCGCAAGACCAGCTGACCATCCGCATCGCCTACAACCTGTTCACGCAGAACAAGGGCAAGGAACTCGACGACTTCAAGACGTGGACGGAGATGGTGACGCCGGGCCAGGGCACCGACTGGTACCGCCACAACGGCGCCGGCGAGATGCTCGTGTTTTCCGCCGCCGACTTCGAAGACTTCCTGGAACCGCGCCCGGACCTGCCGGCCGGCATGGAGGATGAACTCGAGCAAGTGGTGCGCCACCTCGTGTCGAGCCGCTGGCCGTTCCGCCTGCACGCGACGTACGACGAATCCATCTCGCGCATGCTGGACGTGTTCGAAAAAGTCGACCGCGAGATCCCGTTCAACGGCCTGCGCTGGATGTTCGACCACGCCGAGACCATCACCCCGCGCAACATCGAGCGCGTGAAAGCGCTGGGCGGCGGCATCGCGATCCAGCACCGGATGGCCTTCCAGGGCGAATACTTCGTCGACCGCTACGGTGCGAAGGCGGCCGAATCGACGCCGCCGATCAAGCGCATGCTGGACGCCGGCGTGCCCGTCGGCGCCGGCACGGATGCCACCCGCGTGGCCAGCTACAACCCATGGACGGCGCTGTACTGGCTCGTCTCCGGCCGCACCGTCGGCGGCCTGCGCCTGTACGATACGGGGTCGCGCCTCGACCGCCACACCGCACTGGAACTGTGGACCGCGGGCAGTGCCTGGTTCTCCAGCGAGCAGGGGCAGAAGGGCCGCATCCAGGCAGGCATGCTGGCCGACCTGGCCGTGCTGTCCGCCGACTACTTCCGCGTGGACGAGGACGCGATCAAGGCCATCGAATCCGTGCTGACCGTCGTGGGCGGCCACATCGTGTTCGGCCAGGGCGCGTTCGACAAGCTCGCGCCGCCCACGATTCCCGTGCTGCCCGAGTGGTCGCCCGTGGCGAAGGTGCCGGGCCACTACCGCCCCGTCCAGCAACCGGTCGCCGCGACACTGCCGCACCAGTGCCGCGGCGCGTGCTCCGTCCACGCGCATGCGCACGACCGCGCGCGCAAGTCGGACGTGCCGGTGTCGGATTTCAGCGCGTTCTGGGGCGCGTTCGGCTGCAGCTGTTTTGCGTTCTGAGGAGAGACCATGTCCATGAAACCCAGTGACCTGACGCTCGGCGTCGGCCTCGGCCTGCTGGCCGGCTACATCGACACGTCCGCGTTCGTCGGCCTGTTCGGCCTGTTCACGGCGCACGTGACGGGCAACTTCGTCCTCATCGGCAGCGAACTCGCGCGGCCGTCGCACGCCGGCGTGCTGCCGTTGAAATTCCTCGCGATTCCCGCGTTCGCGGCCGGCGTCGTCGTGGCGCGCCTGATGGACGTGCGCTGCGCGCGCCTGGGCGACAATCCGGCCCGCCCGCTGCTGGGCATGCAGTTCGTGCTGCTGGCGCTGTTCACGATCGCGGGCCTGGCGGCGTCGCCGCTGGCCGGTCCGGAAGCGCCGCTGGTCCTCGTGACCGGCATGCTGGGCGCCGCGGCGATGGGCGTGCAGAACGCCGTCGGCAAGCTGCAGCTGGGCCGCATCGCGCCCACCACGGTCATGACCGGCAACGTGACGGAACTCCTGATCGACATGACGGACCTGGCCACGGGCCGCGCCACGCCGGCCGTCAAGGCGCGCTTCGTGAAGTTCTTCTGGCCCGTGCTCGCATTCGCGCTCGGCTGCGTCGCGGGCGGCATGGCGTGGATGGCGTTCGGATTCTGGTGCTTCATGCCGGCGCTCGTGCTGCTCGCGTGGCTCGTGCTGCTGGACTGGCCGGCACTGGAAGCGGCATCGGCGACAGCGTAATCCCTGCATTCCGGCGAGTGGTTTTTAGCGCTCGCATCGGGCATCGTAGCGACGGAACATCGGTTCATCACAACAACACCAAACGAAAGGGAAAACGATATGAACGATATGAACGATATGAACGCCAAGCGCCGCAGCATGCTGGGCGGCGCCGCCGCGCTGCCCCTGGCCATGCTGGCCGCCGCCGGCCCGGCCCAGGCCGCGACCGAGGCGAAAGGCGGCGCTGCCCGCATGACGTCGAGCTACGTACGCACGAAGGACGGCGTGGACATCTTCTATAAGGACTGGGGCAGCGGCACGCCGATCGTGTTCTCGCACGGCTGGCCGCTGAGCTCCGACGACTGGGATTCGCAGATGATGTACTTCGTGCAGCGCGGCTTCCGCGTGATCGCGCACGACCGCCGCGGCCACGGCCGCTCCACACAGGTCGGCTCCGGTCACGACATGGACCACTACGCGGACGACCTCGCGGCCGTCGTCGAACACCTGGACCTGAAGGGTGCGATCCACGTCGGCCACTCGACGGGCGGCGGCGAAGTCGTGCGCTACCTGGCCCGCCACGGCCAGTCGCGCGCGTCGAAAGCCGTGCTGATCGCGGCCGTGCCGCCGATCATGGTCAAGACCGCGGCGAACCCGGGCGGCCTGCCGAAGGACGTGTTCGACGGCATCCAGCAGCAGGTCGCGACGAACCGCGCGCAGTTCTACCGCGACCTGCCGTCCGGCCCGTTCTACGGCTTCAACCGCCCGGGCGTGAAGCCGCAGGAAGGCATCATCCAGAACTGGTGGCGCCAGGGCATGATGGGCGGCGCCAAGGCCCATTACGACGGCGTCGTCGCGTTCTCGCAGACCGACTTCACGGCGGACCTCAAGAAGATCACGCTGCCGGTGCTGGTCCAGCACGGCGACGACGACCAGATCGTGCCGTACGCCGACTCCGGCGTGCTGTCCGCCAAGCTGCTGCAGAAAGGTACGCTGAAGACCTATAAAGGTTTCCCGCACGGGATGCCGACGACGCATGCGGACGTGATCAACGCCGACATCCTCGCCTTTATCAAGGGTTGACGTGTGAACGTGGTCCGGCCCCGCGCCGGATCACGTGACATTGTGTGAGCCTCCAGGCCGCCACTGCCGGTACAATCAGATATGTTATCGATATCCAACACCGGCATGGTCCCTCTTTCCCTGTTCCGGCGCGTCGCGATCTGCGCCGCCGCGTCGTGTCTCGCATCCCTGCCGGCAGCCGCCGACGAGGTCCGCTACAGTGGCCCGTTGACGGTCAAGGCGGTCGACGAATTCATCCGCTCGAACGACGACAAGCCGGTGACGCAGCTGTCCATTTCCTCGCTTGGTGGCATTCTCGACGCCGGCATCAAGCTGGGCAGGTGGGTGCGACAGAAACATGCGGACGTGCGGGTCAATTTCTTCTGCGCATCCGCCTGCGCCAATTACGTATTCGCCGCCGGCAGGCACAAGATCATCGCGCCCGACAGTGTCGTGATGTGGCATGGCGGCGTGCAGGCATGGGAATTCACCGAAGCGCTGGACGAGTACCGCAGACAGGTCGCGCTGGCGATGCGGCCCGACCCCGATCCCTACGCAAGGTTCGCCGTCGCGGCCCTCAGGCGCTACTCGACGGTCGCGGACGTGCGCGACCTGGAGACAGCGTATTTCAAGGAAATCGGATTCGACGGCGCGCTCGTCCTGCTCGGGGCCCAGCCCCTCCACTACGATACCGAATGGTGGACTGCCACGGTCGGCGTCATGGAAAAATACGGACTTGAGGATATTGAAGCGCCCCCGGATTACGGCACCCCGGCGTACCTGAACAGGTCGATCTTCCGGAGGATGTTGTTCAAGAACGCCCGCGTGACGTTCGAGCTCGGCCCGGACGGCGCGGTGGTCGCGACGCCGGTCGACAGGTAGGCTCAGCGGCTGCGCACGCTCGCGATGCCGAGCTTCTCGGCCATGCGCACCAGTTCGGCCAGGGTGCGCGTCTGCATCTTCTGCATCAGGTTGCGCTTGTGGACCTTGGCCATGATCTCGCTGATACCCATTTCGTCCGCGATCTGCTTGTTCAACAACCCGCCGATGGCGAGGCCGAACACTTCGCGCTCGCGCGGCGTGAGCTGGGCGTGGCGGCGCGCCAGTTCGTCGACTTCGCTCCGCTGCGCAATACGGCTCGCATCGCTGGCCAGCGCCTCGTCGACGGCGGCCAGCAGCGCGTCCGGATCGACGGGCTTGGTGAGGAATTCGTTGGCGCCGGCCTTCATCGCGGCCACGGACAGCGGGATGGTGCCGTGGCCGGTCAGGAAGATGACGGGCAGCGCCAGGTGGCGCTCGGCCATGTGCTGCAGTACGCTCATGCCGTCCAGCTGCGGCATCTGCATGTCGAGGATCAGGCAGGCCGGCACCGGCGGCGCCGGCTGCACGAGGAAGTCGGCCGCGTCGGCGAACGCGCGTACGTCGTACCCCTCCGCCTCGAGCAGGTCCTCGAGGCCGGAACGCACGTTCGCATCGTCGTCCACCACCATCACCATCCGCTCGCCCATGCCTGCCTCCTCGTCTGTTGCAGACGCAAGCATAGCGGAAAACACCGGGTTGTGCGGAGGGGCCGCCGTCACCGGACGGCGTCCGGCGGCACCGGGATCGAATCGATCAGCGCCAGCAGGCAGTCGGCGTCGACCGGCTTGAGCAGCAGCGTCAGCGCGCCGACCACGCCCGCGCGGTGCACGAGTGCGGGGTCGTCGTCGCCCGTGATGAAGATGACGGGCAGGCTCGGCGCCAGCGCGCGCAGGCTTTGTCCGAGCGCGAAGCCGTCCGGCTCGCCGATGTGGATGTCGAGCACGGCGCAGTGGGCGCGCACGGGGTCGCAGGCGTCCAGCGCGGCGGCGGCGCTCGGATAGCCCTCGGCCGCGTAGCCGGCCGCGCGCAGCAGGCCGAGCATGCCGGTGCGGACGGTGTCGTCGTCGTCCACCACGAGCACCGGCTGGCTGCCGTCAGGCTGCGCGATCATGGCCGGCCTTGTTGTCCGTCGGTGCGGGCGGGGGCGGCGTCACGCCGCTGATGCGGGTCACGCACTCGCTGCGGAACCAGGACACGGTGACGGGCTCGCCCGAGATCAGGCGCTTGGCGATGGGCACGGCCTGCTCGCCCACGAGCATGCCGAACAGGCCGATCAGCGCGATCGCCGGCGGCGCGGGGGAACGGACCCCCAGCAATGCATAGATGCAGCCGACCAGCAGGCCGACTGCCAAGGAAACCAGGTAGAACTTCATGCATCCCCCTGTGGATGAATGGCGGGAGCGGCCCCGGCGCGGATAGGCGCCGGAGCCGCGGACGCACGCACCGGGATGGCCGGCGCGCGCGAAAAATCAGCGTGCCGGTACCGGCGCCAGCGTTTCGTGGCTGGTGGTGCCGCGTTGCGGTGCCTTGTGCACCATCGTGTACGCGTAGTCGATGCCCATGCCGTACGCGCCCGAATGCTCCTTGGCGATGCCGGTCACGGCGTCATAGGTGTCCTTGTGCGCCCAGTCGCGCTGCCACTCCAGCAGCACCTGCTGCCAGGTCACCGGCACGACGCCGGCCTGGATCATGCGCTGCATGGCGTAGTCGTGGGCTTCCTTGCTCGTGCCGCCCGAGGCGTCCGCCACCATGTAGATCTCGTAGCCGCCTTCCAGCATCGCGCACAGGGCGAAGGTGGTGTTGCAGACTTCCGTCCACAGGCCGGCGACGACGATCTTCTTGCGGCCGTTGGCGGCCAGCGCGTCGCGCACTTTCTGGTCGTCCCACGAGTTCATCGAGGTGCGCTCGAGGATGGGCTGGTTCGGGAACACGTCCAGCAGTTCCGGGTAGGTATAGCCCGAGAAGCCTTGCGTCTCGACGGTGGTGATCGTCGTCGGGATGTTGAACGTGCGGGCCGCCTTGGCGAGGCCGACGGTGTTGTTCTTCAGGACCTGGCGGTCGATGGACTGCACGCCGAAAGCCATCTGCGGCTGGTGATCGATGAAGATGATCTGGCTGTTCTGCGGCGTCAGCACTTCGAGTTTTGGATTGCTCATGGGATGATCCTCTGGGAGGGATGAAAAGATGGTTGGTGGTGCACCGGCCAGGCCATGGTAGTCCCGCCCCTCCTCCATTGCCAGTATCCGTTCGTATAGGCGCACAGGCACGGCGTGCTTTACAATCCGGTCAATGTTCCGTTCCGCCATCGTCCTCCTCCTCGCGCTGTTGTCTGGCAGCGCGCACGCGCTCGACCCCACGCTTTCCATCGCCCAGCTGCACCACGACGCCTGGACGAGCAAGGACGGCATGCCGGGCGACGTGTGGGAGATGACGCAGGACCGGGACGGCTTCATGTGGTTCGCCACGCCGTCCGGCCTGTACCGCTTCGACGGCGTCCGCTTCGAGCACATCCGGTCGCTGGGCGGCGTGCCCCTGCTGTCCAACGTGATCGCGACGGTGCGCGCGTTTCCCGACGGGTCGCTGTGGATCGGGTACCGCTTCAACGGCCTGTCGGTGTTTCGCGACGGCCGCCTGCGCCATTATGCCGAGGCCGACGGTTACGAGCCCGGCGGCGTCTACTCCGTCGTGGCGGATGAGCGCGGACGCACGTGGGCCGCGACGAGCAAGGGGTTGTTCATGCTCGACGGCAGCCGCTGGCGCAAGATCGGCGCGGACTGGGGACTCGACGGCACCTCGGAAGGCCTGCGGCGCGATCCTTCCGGGCGCCTGTGGGTGAATACCGAGAACGCGCTGTTCTATCGCGACCCCGGCGTCGACCGCTTCGTGCCGACCGGCCTCACGGGCCAGCATTTCAACATCATGTCCGCCCCGGATGGACACCTGTGGCTGTGGTACCTGGACAAGATCACGCGCCTGCCCGAGCGCCTGGCCACCCCGCCGCACCCGCGCGACTGGTGGACGACGTCGTATTCGTTCGACGCCATCTTCGACCGCGACGGCAACCTGTGGCATGCGGGGGTCGGACTCTACCGGCTGGGACCGGCCGCGCTGGCGCGCACCGACGTCGTGCACCCGCGCACCGATCCCGGCGAACGTGCGCCCGCGAGCCTGACCAGCGGCGATGCGATGACCATGTTCGAGGACCGCGAGGGCAACGTCTGGCTCGGCACGCGGCGCGGCGTCGACCGCTTCCGGCGCGACCGGGTCGTTCCGGCGGGGCTGCCGCCGGGGTATGCCAACGTCTCGCTGGCCCTGGACGATGCCGGCCGCTTGTGGGCGAGCGCCGAGTTCATCCGCCAGCCCCGCCTGTGGATGCACGACGGCATCCGCCTCGTCGAACGGCCCGAACGGGACGTGCAGGTGCTGGCCACCGCCGCCGACGGCGCCCTGCTGGTGGCACGCCGCGGCGTCATCGAGCGGCGCAAGGGCGGCACGACGATCCGCATCCCGTTCCCGGACAGCGTGCCGCAGGCCGCCATGGACGGCGGCGTGCGCACGATGCTCGACGACGGCACGGGACTGTGGGCCGGGTTCGCCTACGACCGGCTGTACCGCTGGGACGGCAGCCGCTGGGCGCCGGCGCGTGCATTCGGCCTGTCCGACGAGCTCCCGGTGAGCATGGCGCGTGACGCGCACGGTACCTTGTGGTTCGGCTACCGCGACAGCACCGTGGTCGCCCTGCGCGACGGGAAGACCAGGCGCTACGGCATGGCGGACGGCCTCGACGTCGGCGTCGTGGGACGCGTGATGGACGCCGGCGGCGTGCTGCTGGCCGCCGGCGACAAAGGCTTGTCCATGCTCGCCGGCGGCCGCTTCGTTCCGGTGCGCCTGGCCGACCCGCAGGCGCTCGCCGGCATCACGGGCATGCTGCTGCGCGCCGACGGCGACCTGTGGCTGAACGGCAGCCGCGGCCTCGTACGCATCCCGGCCGCGCAGTGGCGCGCATTCCTGGGCGCGCCGGCCCGCACCATTGCCACGTACGACCTGTTCGACGCCATCGACGGTTATCCCGGCATCGCCCAGTTCCGTTCGGGGCAATCGAGCCTGCTGGAGACGCCCGACGGCCGCCTGTGGCTGTACGGCACCGACGGCGCCGCGTGGATCGACCCGGCCCGCCTGCCCCGCAACCGGCTGGCGCCGCCCGTGCACATCACGAGCGTGTCCGCCGGCGGACGCACGCTCGACGCGGCGGGCGGCTTGATCCTGCCGGCCGGCACGCGCGACCTGCAGATCGCCTACACGGCCCCCAGCTTCACGATGCCGGAACGGGTCCGTTTCCGCTACAAACTGGAAGACGTCGACGACGATTGGCGCGACGCCGGCCCGCGCCGCACGGCCTATTACACGCGCCTGGGGCCGGGCCGCTACCGCTTCGCCGTCAGCGCCGCCAACGAGGACGGCGTGTGGAACCCGACGGGCGCCGCGCTCGACGTCACGATCGCGCCCACGTTCGTGCAGGGCGCGCCGTTCAAGGCGCTGTGCGCCGCGCTGTTCGCGCTGGGCGCGTGGCTGCTGTACCGGCTGCGCCTGCGCCGGGTCACGCTGCAACTGCGCCGCCTGCTGCAGGAGCGCGCGAGCGAACGCGAACGCATCGCGCGCACCTTGCACGACACGCTGATGCAATCCGTGCAGGCCCTGCTGATGCTGTTCGAGCACGCGCGCGACCGGCTGCCGCAGGACTGCCCCGACCGTCCGCTGATCGACCGCACGCTCGAACAGGCGCGCGACGCGCTGCGCGAAGGCCGCGACGAACTGACGGCGCTGCGCGGCGCGGCGGCGCCGGCCGAGGACCTCGTTGGCGCCGTCGTCCCGCTGGGTCACATCCTCGGCGAGCAGTTCGGCGTACGCTTCGACGTGCGCGTGGAGGGACAGCGCCGCACCCTGTGCCGCGACGTGGCCCAGGAGACGTGCTTCATCGCCCGCGAAGCGCTGCAGAACGCGTTCCGGCACGCGCATGCGAACGAGGTCGTGCTGGAGGTGGCCTACGGCGAGCAGGCGTTCGAACTGCGGGTGCGCGACGACGGCCGCGGCATCCGCGCGGCCGCCCGGCCCGGCCACTGGGGCCTCGCGGGCATGCGCGAGCGCGCGGCGGCGATCGGCGCGCGGCTCGACATCGGACCGGGCGCCGAACGTGGGACGGTCGTCGCGCTCACGGTGCCCGCCGGCCAGGCGTACGAGCGTCCAGCGCGGCGGCCGTGGTGGCGCCGCCTCGCCGGCGGCGTCCCGGCCGGCCAGCCATAGAGATGCATATGTGTCTTGGTAGCGTCGATCATGTTACGATCACTGTCCCGTAATGACATCTGCTGCCTTTACGAACGAACGACATCATGATGACTCTCCACGACCTTCGCCACCTCGCCATGCGCCACGCCGGCACGGGCCCGGACTGCATCGTGCCCGGGCTGCGGGTGCGTTCGGTCACGACGCCGACCTTGCCGATGAGCGGCATCGAAGAGCCGATGTTCGCGCTGATCCTGCAGGGCCGCAAGCGCTCGACGATCGGCGGGCGCACCTACGAATATGGTCCCGGCGACTGCGTGATCGTGTCGCTGACGATGCCGTCGACGGGCCAGGTGACCCACGCCAGCGAGGACGAGCCGTATCTCGGCGTCGCGCTCACGCTGCGCCCGGCCGAGATCGCGGGCCTGATCGTCGAAGCGGAAGCCGAGGCGCCGCCGGCCGCGGCGCCGATGGCCGTGCATGCGGCGTCGAGCCAGCTGCTGGATGCCGTCGGGCGCCTGGTGACCCTGCTCGACCATCCGGACGACGTGCGCATCCTGCGGCCGCTGCTGGAGAAGGAAATCCTGTGGCGCCTGCTCTCCGGCCCGCACGGCCCGATGCTGCGCGAGGTGGGCCTGGCCGACAGCCGCGCATCGCGCATCGGCCGTGCGATCCGCTGGCTGCAGCAGCATTACGCCGAACCCGTCTCGACGCAGCAGCTGGAAGCGGTGAGCGGCATGAGCGCGTCGTCGCTGTTCCGCCACTTCAAGGACTTCACGTCGCTGAGCCCCCTGCAATACCAGAAGCAGATCCGCCTGCACGAGGCACGCGCCCGCCTCGCGGCGGCCAGCTGCGACGTGGCCGCCGTCGCCTACCAGGTGGGCTACGAAAGCCCGTCGCAGTTTACGCGCGAGTACAGCCGGATGTTCGGACGGCCGCCGCGCGACGATCTGCGGCGCGTTCGGGAGACCGTCGTATGACGGTCACGCCGACCCGGCTCTTCCTGCACTACCTGGGACAACTGGACGCCATCCTGAAGCAGGTCGAGGCGTTCGACGTGGCCGTCGCGGACCGCCGCCTGCACCCGGACATGTTCCCGCTGCTGCAGCAGGCCCGGGTCGCGATCGGGTTAACCTTACGCGCCACCTGCCCGCTGGCGGGACGCGAGATCGTCTCGTTCCGCGCCGACGAGTCGACGTTTCCCAGCGTCTTCGGCGAGCTCGAACGGACGATGGCGTACCTGGCGGCGATCCCCGATGCGGATTTCGCCGGCATGGACGCGCGGCGCGTGCGCACGACGGCCGGCTTCGCGGAGCTGGACCTGCCGGCCGCCGAGTACTATCAGATGTATGCCGTGCCCAACTTCTTTTTTCACTATTCGATGGTGTATGCGATCGCGCGCCAGGGCGGCGTGCCGGTCGGGAAAGCCGACTTCGATGGCTACCATCGCTATCCGTCGGACTTCGAATTCGCGAGTTAGCAAATTACGGTTGACTGCTAAGTGACCTATATTTCTCAAGTTTGGCAAGCGCCCTCAGCTTCGTTGGCGTGTCGTCGCTGCGCAGTTCAGCAACCATCGCCCTGTAATTCCCCTTTTCGGTTTCGCTAGCCTGGGGAACTTTTAAGGCGTCTAGCAAGTGCCGACTTGCCCTAGCAATTGCGCTTCCACTGACTTCTGTCAGAACAACATGTTTGAAAAACGAAATGGTATCTTCGTTTTGTGGCGTGCGATATATAGCATCCACGACAAGTGGCCTTACACTTTCCGAATAACCAGCATAATCGTCAATCATGTGTTTCTGATAAAGCAAGTCACCAGAGTATTTGACAATTTGCTGTTGAAACATATATGCATCGCCATAAGGCTTCCCGCGCAATTCACCCTCCCGCTGCTTTGCTACCGTCAGCGCTTTTTTTGGCTCAAGAAAAAATAGCCACTCAATCCCCCACGGCATCTCCGCCATCAATAATTCGAACACCTTTTTTTTCTCACTTTCGTCCAACCCCACAAATACATCCTGACTATAGCCGTCGGCCTTTTCTCTGCCCGTCATCTCATATTGTTTGATAAATTTTTCAAACGCCAGCGTCATAGTACTCCTCCGAATAATTCTTTAGCAATCGTGCTATCAGGCTCGATTGTCATCGCTTTTAAGATATTACCCGATTTATCCATTCCATAAATCTTCATTGACGTGACCTTACCCTCGTCAATAATCGTCGTCCACTCCCTCGTTCTCCATGTGGGACCACCAGCCGGAAATTTTCCAATGTCCTGGATAATTTCAATTTCCCCAGCTGCATCCTTGGCATACTCCGCAGAGACGTCACCCCAAAAATTCCAACCATGAGGCCCTATATCCTTTGGATCCCAGGAAAAGGTTTTGTTCAGATCCTCCCAATCGTCAATTACTTTCCCGCCCGAAGTTTGCTCCAAAATAATTTTACCTTTTTCGGTTGCGATCTTTGCTGCCAGCTCCTTATTACCTGACCAGAACATCTTTTCTTTATCCGACGTTACGTCCAATCTTGCAATTATAGCCTTCATGGCAACTTCCTTCTCTGCCACGGTTTCTGCATTCTTTGCCGCGTCCAAATGGGGCTGCAAAATGGTCCGTGCCTCATCAATCTTCCCTTCCTTGGACAACTGGGCAATCCGTTCGCGTTCTACCGCTAGAGTAGCGTCGGACACCGCCTGCTTCTTCGTATTCGGTGATTCTCCGGGCGACTTGATTGGCTCGGGGTTGTTTTTGAGTTGCCCGCTTAATTTTGAATCAGGATTAGACGTCCGTACGGCGCCATCATGAGACGCTGCTTTGCCCCTTGTTTCAGGTATTTTCCGCCCACCCTTTTCAAGCACCTTCCCGAGAGTGTCTTTCACTCTTTGTTTCGTCGGTAGTGCTACGAGGCTTTTTTCTGTCAGCACACCGGCGGCGACTGTATGGCCTTCTTTCAGGGCGGTCTGCGTCAGCACTTTCGCGAGCCTAGCGTCGAGCTCTGCCAATGCTTTCGGTACCTGTTTAAGCGCGTCCTGCTGGACATTGTAGAACTTCTTCTCCCACTCTGCCAGATTGATGATTGTGTCTTTGACTCTTTCAAAATAGCTTAGACTCTCCAGATGCGCGCGCAGCGCCTTTACGAGCTCGACGAGTTTCCCAGTTATCTTGCTAATTGCCTGGATTAGAGGTTTTTCATATTTAGCGAACTGAATGGCTCGCAAAAATTTCAGGATGTCCCCCTTCATGAACTTTTGCATGAAGCGCAAAAGCTCCACGAGTTTCGAGGCCTCTTTGATCAGCAAAAGCATTACGGCCCGTAACGCAGCGCCGAGTTCCGAGCCAGCCACTCCGCCGACAACCGCACCTACCCCTAGCGCTACGGCACTACCCGCAGCCATCGCGATCGGTAGGGCAATGACGATCAAACACGCACACAGGAGCACCCACTCCATGAGTTCTTCGCGCCTTTCTGGATGGGTCGCCAAGCGCAAAATCACGGCGACCGCGTCCCGCGCGCTTGTGACGATGACTACACCTGGAATAAAGCTGACCAGCATATCGGCGACGACGGCAGACAGTGGTCGATGGTCGGCGAATTCGCCAAAGAGCACTGATTGAAGCCATTCCATGCCCCCGACGACATGTCCCCAAGCATCCGCGAGGACGGTATGTTGCTCCGGTGACGAACGATCTTGGCTCATGCACCACCTTGATGGGTTTTGCTGCCTGTAGCCCAGTTCAGCAATTGACGGATATCCTCGTGTAATTCCGTTGCTACAAATGCGCTGACCTGCAACGGCTTGTAGTCGTATTCGACCTTCGCAGTAGTACCCGCAGGTACGTCGCTTATGCGTGCGATACCCAAGGCATCGAGTGTCCCTTTGCGAACGCTGCCATCGCTCAACGTCGCTTTATAAGCGGCCCCGGCTAGGGGCGCACCCCAATCAGTCAAATGGCGAAACTCAAGGTCCGTTTTTTGAAGATCGGCCTTCAGCAAATGCGGCATGACATAAGAATTCGTCGCGGGTCGTTGGAAGCTGTGCGTTGACGCATGTGAAATCCACTTGCCAGACGTTCCATTGGTGATGCCCGAGGCGTTGATTTTTATGAAGGAGTCACCCGCCGATATGACCACCTCTTCTTTTGCGTGAACTTCGATGCGGGATGTCGTCGATAACAAACGCACGACTTTTTCTGCGATAAGGTCGAGGTCGTTCGCTTGCGCTTGCACTTCGACTTTACCCTTCGCCGCAAACAATTTGATACCGGCATTCGAAGCAAACAAACTAATCTTTTCTGCGACGCTAACAAGGAGGCTTTTCCCCGCAGCGATATTAGTGTCCTTACCAGACGACAGAGTCACCTGATCACTGGCATGAACATGTGCTCCCTTGGCGCTCGCGAGCCCGATTCCGGAAGGGGATGCTGCCAGCAGGATCGGTTCTTTGAAACGATTTGCATCGCTCTGTCCCGGACCTTCGTAACGGTCATGTGTCGCGTCAATGAAATTCCCAAGTGCCTCCTGCCCGGCAAGAGGCTCGGCTCCGGCCTTCGATGCGCTCTCGGATAGATTTTTAGCTAGCGATGCACCGTTCTTCAGCTGGCTGGAGGCTTCCGTTGCATCGAGTTGTGTGCCTTGCGCTCCGGGACGGCCAAAGGTGCTGATATATAAGCCCTTGTACGTTACGATAGCGCCGAAATCGTCAGTACTCAGCGCAAACCCTGATCCGAAAAACCGGGTTCGCTCATTGCCGCGTTGAGTGATCAGATAACCTAGGTTTAGTTGCGCATGGCTATTCGTACTATAGAGCTGAATTCTGTTTTGACTGGTCGTGTCGTCTAGAACAAGTTGGTTGAACCCATTGCCATTAAATTCCTTAGTTTTGTAGCCTGAAAGCCTGCCATTGGTATGCCATTGCGGGATCTGCTCCTGGTTATATAGCCTACCGGTAATAACGGGACGGTCGGCATCACCGCCCAAGAACGTAACAATGACCTCCTGACCAATGCGGGGCACGTTGAGACCGCCCCATCCTTGACCGGCGTTGGAGTAACTGACACGCACCCAGCAGGAAGCCCTCTCATCACTTGGGTTTAGCCGATCCCGATGGAACCGAACCTTTACCCGGTTGAGATAATCAGTATGGACTTCTTCTCCCGAGGGTCCAACGACGATGGCAGTCTGCGGATGTAGTCCTGGCTTAGAATGTTCTCCCGGACTGCGAAAAGGAACGATGCGACGCTGGACTTCAAACCGATTAAAACAATGGCCAGTGTATCCGTCTCTTATCAGTTCCTCTCTGCTTGACTGAGTTCGCCGGATGTCAAGCCCGATTGCAGATTTAAACGCCTCAGTTTGTTCGAAAAGGCTGCCTGGAAACTCTCTGCCATTACTTGCTAGCGGAAGGTTGTTTTCAATACTCCACTCGACCGCGACGACAAGAAACTGACGGTCTTCCTCTCTACTGTCCCGATGTGCGGGATGACCTTCCAGCGTAAACCAGCTACCCACCGGCAGAGAACGTATCCCAGAGACCCCTTAGAACCGGTTTATGCTGGACTCCCATTCTTCGACGCGAATACGTGACTGTTTGTCCCCCTGTTCTTGCTTCGAATAGGTATAAGCACCGGTATATTCGTAGATCTCCAGTTGACTGGGGAGTCTACCGTGCTCTGGAAGTACAGCCATGTTGCTCTGCTTTTGGTAGCCTGGAGCTTTGTAGTCGCTAGTTCTGGTAGTCACCTGAGTCGACTTCAAACTAAGGTTTGTGCTCCAATGGACAATTTTATGCAATTCGTCCACGGTGCTTCCTCGATGGAAGTAAACCTGCTTTGGCTCGACGGGCTTGAGGCAATGTGTCGTGTCCGTAACAACGAGCACGTGACCGGTACCATCGGCTTTTTGCTCGTGATAACTGTACCAGCCTTCCTCTTCCATTAAACGATGTGCAAAATTCCAGTCAGTTTCGTATTGAGTGCAATAGGAACGCGGTGAGATCGGCTCGGTCAGATCAAAGCGAAAATTCCCACGCGCTTGTGGGTGTACAGAGAACACCTCGGCGAGAATGTCGGTTGCTTTCTTGTCTTGCCAAATTCGCGTATCCTTGCGGAATTTAAGAAAATGAAGCCAAGGTGCGAACTTTATTTGGTAAAACGTTAACTCACCGTCGCTTCCAAGGCGCATCGCTGTATGCACATAGCCGCTGATCGGCAAATAGCTCCTATTGACCTGCTTTACCCAAAGAGTAACAGGATGAGCAATAAGATTTTTCAGGTCGATATCATCACGTATGGATATAACATCAATCGCATACTCGTAACTTCTGCCTAACCGTTCATGGGCAACGACACGTTGCGGGAGAAGGATGTCTTTACCAAGACCGACAGTGAGCTTTAAGAGTCTGTCTTGCTGTCCGATGAGAGCCTGATGACGGGTTTGAGCAGTTTGCAGATCGGCCATTGGAAGGGCTACCTCATCTCTATTTATTTGTCCGGGAAGTAATACAGGCAATGAGAGACAAAAGCGAAAGCAAAGACGCTTTTTGCAACGTGGAGATACAGTCGAGACGGCTTGCTATCGTGGCATAAACAGTACGGCGCCCATTGAGAAATAACAGACACCATGCGCCTACCTGGATTTACGCACTTAAAAAAACATGCGAAGAAGACCTACACCGACGCGGGCTTGCAATGCACAACTTAATGGAACTAAAATTCCCGCCAAGAAATTTTTATGAGAGGACGGAAACGCCAATCATCTTCTCTGCGAGAATGCGTTCGATCTAATGGTTGTGACAGGGCGACGCTGTCGAGCGTTCTCTGTCACAATGTTGTCATAATCGGCTTCTACACTCCGTTGTCACGAGTGAAATATTCCCGAAAAATGGATATGAAGTTAAAAACGGACGAGGCACCTGCCGCGCTTCCGCCCGATAGCCCACACCTGTTCCTCAACCGCGAACTGTCGCTGCTCGAATTCAATCGGCGCGTGCTCGAAAACGCGGAAGATCCATCCGTCCCGCTGCTCGAACGCCTGCGCTTCCTGACGATCGTGTCCAGCAACCTGGACGAATTCTTCGAGGTCCGCGTCGCCAGCCTGCTCGCCCAGCACCAGGCGCACGGCGGCCCGGAGCCCGGCCAGGCCGACCTGGACGGCGCCGCCGACGAATGCCGCCAGATCATCGCGCGCCAGTACGCCCTCCTGAACGACCAGATCCTGCCGCAGCTGTCCGCGAACGGCATCCACCTGCTGCGCCGCTCGGACCGCAACCCGGCGCAGAAGGCGTGGGTCAAGCAGTACTTCGACAAGGAGGTGCGCCCGCTGCTCACGCCGGTCGGCCTCGACCCCGCGCACCCGTTCCCGCGCGTGATCAACAAGAGCCTGAACTTCATCATCGAACTGGCCGGCAAGGATGCGTTCGGGCGCGGCACCGGCATCGCGATCATGAAGGCGCCGCGCGTGCTGCCGCGCCTGATCCGCCTGCCGGACGAACTGTCGGACAAGCCGGGCGCGTCCTACTGCCTGCTCACCTCCGTGATCCAGGCCCACATGGCGGACCTGTTCACGGGGCGCGAGGTGGTGTCGTACTCGCAGTTCCGCGTCACGCGCAACAGCGATCTGTGGGTGGACGAGGAAGAAGTGAAAAACCTGCGCCAGGCGCTGCAGAGCGAACTCCATAGCCGCAACTACGGTTTCGCCGTGCGCCTGGAAGTCGCGCGCGGCTGCCCGAAGCACCTGGCCGACTTCCTGCTCGACCAGTTCTCGATCGACCGCTCGCGCCTGTTCACGGTGGATGGCCCGGTCAATATGGGGCGCCTGCTGGAAATCGCCAACAGCAATGCCCGGCCGGACCTGAAGTTCACGCCCTATTCGCCGGGCTTCCCGGCCAAGCTCGTGAACGCGCACGACACGTTCTCCGTGCTGCGCAAGCAGGACATCCTGCTGCACCATCCGTACCAGTCGTTCCAGCCCGTGATCGAATTCGTGCGCTGCGCCGCGGCCGATCCGAACGTCGTCGCGATCAAGCAGACGATCTACCGCGCCGGCTCGAACTCCGAGTTGATGGATTCGCTGATCAACGCGGCGTTGCGCGGCAAGGAAGTCACCGTCATCGTCGAACTGATGGCGCGCTTCGACGAAGAGGCGAACATCAACTGGGCCGAGCGGCTGGAAGAAGCCGGCGCGCAGGTCGTGTACGGCGTCGTCGGCCTCAAGACGCACGCGAAGATGGCGCTCGTGCTGCGCCGCGAACCGGACGGCCTGCGCCGCTACGCCCACCTCGGCACGGGCAACTACAACCCGACGACGGCGCGCTTCTACACGGACTTCGGCCTCCTCACGTCGGACGACGAGCTCACGGCCGACGTCAACGAAGTGTTCATCCACCTCACGAGCATGACGCGGCCCACGCAGCTGTCGGCGATGTGGCTGGCGCCGTTCACGCTGCAGAAGGAAATCGTCAAGGCGATCCGCCAGGAAGCGGCGATCGCGCGCGAAGGCAAGCCGGCGCGCATCATCGCCAAGATGAATTCGCTGACCGACGAATCCGTCATCCGCGCGCTGTACGAAGCGTCCGCGGACGGCGTGCGCATCGACCTGATCGTGCGCGGCGCGTGCTCGCTGCGGCCTGGCGTGCCGGGGCTGTCGGAGAACATCCGCGTGCGCTCGATCGTCGGCCGCTTCCTCGAACACACGCGCGTCTACTACTTCCGCAACAATCTCAAGAACGACATCTACCTGGGCAGCGCGGACTGGATGAACCGCAACCTGTTCCGCCGGGTCGAAGTGGCTTTCCCCGTCCGCTCGCCGGCGCTCAAGAAGCGCGTGCTGCGCGAGGGCCTGCAAGTCTATTTGAAGGACAACGTCAATGCCTGGGAACTGGGCAGCGACGGCCGCTACAAGCGCCGCAAGGCACGCGGCAGCCAGGCGGCCTTCAGCGCCCAGCAATTCCTGATGGAGACGCTGGGCGCGCAAAGCACCGCCCACGGACATAACAAGGAGAACGACCATGGAACTGATCCTGTGGCGCCACGCCGAGGCTGAGCCGCACGTGCCCGACCGCCAGGGCGATCAGTTGCGCGAGCTGACGGCCAAGGGTGCGCGCCACGCGTCGCGCGTGGGCGCGTGGCTCGACCGCCAGTTGCCGTCGCACTGCCGCATCCTCTCCAGCCCCGCCGCGCGCTGCGTCCAGACGGCGCAGGCGCTGGGCCGCAAGTTCATCACCGTGGAAGCACTGAACACGGATTCGTCGGCGGAGCGCATCCTGGAAGCGGCCGGCTGGCCGGACAACAAGAATCCGGTCGTCGTGGTCGGACACCAGCCGCTGCTCGGCCAGGTCGCGTCGCTGATCTTTGCCGGGACCGCACAGGACTGGAAGATCCGCAAGGCCAGCGTGTTCTGGATCGCCAGCAAGGGCGAGGAGGAGCCGGCGCCGTTCGTCAGGCTGGCGGTGGGGCCGGATATCGTCGGGAAGCTACGCTGACGACGCGGTCGTTTCGGGCATAATATTGCTGAAAGCAAAAACCAGACGCCCGATCCCATTCCCATGGCACACATGACCGATATCCGACGCGCCCGTTTTCCCGACGATCTCGATGCCGTCGTCGCCATTTTTCGCGAATACATCGGCAGCACCAGCGTCAGCCTCGATTTCCAGGACTACGAAGCGGAACTGGCCGACCTGCCCGGCAAATACGATGCGCCGACAGGCGGACTGTTCCTCGCCGTTCACGCCGGTGCCGTCGTTGGTTGCGCCGGCTTCCGCGCAGTGGACGACGAGACTTGCGAGATGAAACGCGTGTATGTCCGCCCCGTCGCGCGGGGGCAGGACCTGGGGCGCCGGCTGGTCGAGCGCATCCTGGACGAAGGCCGCGCGGCCGGCTACCGCCGTATCTGCCTCGATGTCCTGCCGGAGTTCGAAGCCGCCCGGCGGCTGTACGCGTCGCTGGGCTTCGTGCCGGCCCCGCCCGTGACCTTCAATCCCGTTGCCGGAACCCGGTTTCTCGGCATGGATTTATAGATCGCGGCGACGGCGCGCCACCATCCGGATCGAAGGGCTCGATGGCGCGTGAACGCCTCACGCATTCTGCAGCCGCGCCCCCCTCGTCCCGCCGCCGACACCCACCGCCGTGACAATGGCCAGCGCCTGGAACAGCGCGATCCCCGCAAACAGCCACCCCGGATGCCCCGCATCCATGACGAACCCGAACAGCGCCGGCCCCACGGACAGCCCCGCATCCAGCCCGGAATAGACGATCCCGTACACCCGCCCCGTCGCATTCTTCGGCGCCGCCGCGCGGATCATCAGGTCGCGCGACGGTCCCGCGATGCCCGAGAAGAAGCCGACGAGCGCCATCAGCGGCAACGCGAGCCAGCCCGGCACGACGGCGACGCCCAGCAGCAGCGCCAGCGCGGCGGCCACGGCGAACGCGATGGCGACCGTGCGGTCGTGGTCCTGCCGGCCCGCACCGATGAAGCCGCCGAGCAGCATCCCGCCCGCCGACGCCAGCATGTAGGCCGTGTACGATCCCGTCGCCAGCTCGCGCGAGATGCCGTACAGCTGCATCAGGCCGATCGAGGCAAAGGCCTGGATGCCGCCCAGCGCCACGGCCGTCAGAAAGAAGAACGCGAAGCACATCCACACGGCACGCAGGCGCAGGAACGACAAGGTGCCCTCGCCGGTCACAGGTGCCGCGGCAACGGTCGGCTTGCGTTCGGGGGCCAGGCGCGCCCGGTTCAGGACCAGGATGGCCAGCACCGCGAACGGCAGGATCGCCGCGCTGGCGAGCGCCATGCGCCAGCTGGAGAACGCGGCGACCGTCGTCATGAACAGCGGCGCCGCGGCCCAGCCGATGTTACCGCTGATGCCGTGCACGGAAAAGCCGTGCGCGAGCCGGGCGCGCGAGACGCGCTGGTTCAGCAGCGTGTAGTCGGCAGGATGAAAAATGCTGTTGCCGACGCCGGCCAGCAGCGCGCCCCCCATCAGCGCCGCATAGCTGCCCGCCACCGACAGCACGAGGACCGAGACGCCCAGCATCGTCATGCCGAAGAACAGGACGCTGCGCGCGCCGACCTTGTCGACGACGAAGCCGGCCAGCGCCTGGCCGACGCCCGACACGACGAAGAACGCCGTCAGCAGCAGGCCCAGTTCCGCGTAACTGAGGCCGAACGCGGGCTTCAGCCAGGGGAACAGTGCGGCCAGGATCAGGTGGTAGAAGTGCGACGTGCCGTGGGCGAGGCCCACCAGGGCGATCACGCGCGCGTCGGCGCGCAGGGTGCTGTCTTGTGACATATTTACTCCAGGGGAAAACGCCAGTGTAGGCAAATGGACCACGGCTGAATTACGATAGCAGGACAACTTCTATCGAGAATCGGACATCCGTGAGCATCCCCGTCGTCCACCATACGCAGCCGTTGCCCGACTGCTTCGATCCCACGCCGGCGCGGCCCGTCACCTTGACGGCGCGCGACCTGGTGGCGCTGGATAATGTTGCGCCGCACACGCACACGTTCGGCCAGCTGACCTATGCGCGCGAAGGCGTGATCCGCCTGACGGCCGCCGGCAGCAGCTGGATCGTGCCGCCGTCGCGCGCGATCTGGACGGCGCCCGGCGTCGTGCATGAGGTCACCGTGCTCGAACCCGTGCGCCTGCGTCCCGTGCGCATCCACGCCGCACGCTCGCCCTTCCCCGGTGAGGAATGCCGCGTGCTGGAAGTGTCGACCTTGCTGCGCGAACTGATCCTCGCACTGGAACAACTGCCGCAGCTGGAACCGTCGCCGCGCGCGACGCTCCTGTCCGAACTGATGCTGGACGAACTGGCGCTCTCGCCCGCGCTGCCGATCCGCGTGCCGCTGCCGCGCGACAAGCGGCTGCAAAGCCTGTGCGAACGCCTGCTCGATGAACCCGGCGCCACGCACACGCTGGCCGACTGGGCGCGCCAGGTGGGCGCGTCCGAACGCACGCTGGCGCGGTTGTTCGAACGGGAACTGGGCATGAGTTTCACCGAATGGCGCCAGCAGGTGCGCCTCGCGCACGCGGCGCCGCTGATCGCGCGCGGGATGCCGTTGGCGCGCGTGGCGGAAGAACTGGGCTATACGAGCCAATCCGCGTTTTCGCACATGTTCAGGAAGACGTTCGGCTGTTCGCCGTCGGCGTTTTTCGCGCAGCGCTGACATGCAGCACTTCTACAGGAAGGCCCTCGGCGCGTTCGTGCTGCTGCTGGCCGCCGACGCGCTGATCGCGGGTTTCTGCATCCATCGCAGCGCGCCATCCGCGTCGCTCCTGCCGCGGGATCGCACGGCGCCGCACTGGCACGCCGCCGCCATCACGGACGCCCCGTTCGGCGGCGCGTCGACGGTACGCATCCAGGACGCCACGCGGCAATCGCTCCGCTTCGACTTCCGGGTAGCGGACGCCATCCCGCATCCCTGGGCGTGGGCGGCGTTGCAGTTCGACGGGACGGCGGATCTGTCGAGGTACTCGACCGTTTCTTTCCTCGCGAAATGCACGCCCGCCAATTCGCTGATCCTCAATATCACCGTGGTCGACGAAGGTGTCGCCAAGCCCGCCATGACTTTCTTTTCCTATAACGAGAAAGGCATGCCGGTCTCGCTGGATCTCACCCGTTTGTCCATTCCGGACTGGTGGTACGACGCCGAACACGTCGACATCGCACGCCGGTCGTATGCGCTGGACCGTGTCATCAAGCTGGAATTCGGCGCCAGCCGGTACAGCCCGCACGGGCTCGATGCGCAGGTCGAGATCAGCGATCTCACGCTGCATGGCCGCGACGACCGCTACCTCGTCGCGCTGGCGACGGTCCTGGTGGCCGGCTGGACCGCCTTCGGCATCGGGTTCTTCCGGGCGCAGTCGCGCGCCCTCGGGGCGACGGTGGCAGCCCGGCTCAGGAAGGATCTGTCGTTCGTGGCATACCGCCAGTTGACCGTCGAACGGTTCGAGGACAAGGCAAAGGCCGACATCCTGCGCTTCATCGCCACCCATTACGCGCAGGCCGGACTGGACCTGGACGCTGTCGCCGCCGGCACGGGCGCGACCCGCGGCAAGGTCAATGACGTGCTCAAGACGGAACTCGGCATGTCGTTCGCCGGCTATCTGAAGAAGCTGAGGCTGACCGAGGCCGCCAGATTACTGACCGACCAGGCCGGTGCAACCGTGGCGGAAATCGCGTATTCGGTCGGCTATGCCAATGGTTCGTATTTCAACAAGGTGTTCAAGGAAGAATACGGTTGTTCTCCCAGGGAATTCAAGAGCCTGGCGCGCCGGCTGGAAATGCCTTCAGGCCATTAAAACAATCTGAGGAAATTCATGCAAATTTCTGCACACACCGGGAATTTCCGCAATAAGCGTTAGAGAGCCGCCGGGCGGATGCCTACGATCGAGGGCCAAGAACAACGATTGGAGGAGCCCATCTTGAACAGGAAATACCACATCCGAGCCGCCATCCCTGCCCTGCTCGCGGCATGTCTGTCCGGTTGCAGCGGGGGCAGCGGTGTCATCAACGCGCCCGACGTCCAGGCGGGCGCCGGCGGCGCGGCCGCAGCGGCACCCGTCCTGTCGATGCCGGCCAGCTTGAGCGTCCACGAAGGCCTGACCGCGACCTTCCTGATCCCGACGGCGACCCTGGCCGGCGGGCGCACCGCCACGTGGTCCATCGCCGGCAGCGATGCGGCGCGCTTCAAGATCGATCCCGCGACCGGCGCCCTCTCGTTCCGCCAGGCGCCGGACACCGCGCACCCCGGCGATGCCGATGGCCACAACGACTACGACCTCAGCGTACAGGTCAGCGACGGCCAGCGCACCAGCCAGGCCCCGCTGAAGATACAAGTGCTTCCGTGGAACGACGGCGGCGCGGCCGGCCTGCCGCTGCCGCTGGCGGCGAGCGACGTGGTCCGCCCCGGCGGCACCACGGGGCAGCCCGGGCTGCGCGTGCTCGACTGGGCCGGCTTCAAGGCCGCCCTGTCCTATACCTTCGACGACTCGCAGCCGTCGCAGATCGATCACTATCCGGACCTGAAGGCGCAGCGCGTCCGCGTCACCTATTACGTCAATCCGGTCGCCAACTGGTATCCCAACTACGACGCCACGTGGAAGGACGCGGTCGCGCAGGGTTCGGAAATCGGCAACCACACGACGCACCACTGCCGGGCCGCGGAACTGACCGACAACGATCCCAATACCTGCCCGGCAAGCCTGGGCAGCGCCGGGGCCGAGTTCGACGACACCGGCGTCTACATCCGCACGAAGCTCGGACAGTCCGCCGTCTGGACGTCCGCCTACCCGTTCGGCGACACGGACTACAAGGCCGCGGCCGCATCGCGCTTCCTCGTCTCGCGCGGCGTGTGGCCGGGCATGGTGGCGCCCGGCACGGGCAGCGACGCGCAGAACCTGCCGCTCGCCGAGTTCCCGGGCGACCCGTCCAAATTCGACAGCGCCGCGAACCAGGGCCGCTGGATGATCTATCTGTTCCACACGCTGCTGCCCACCACGCAGGACTGGGGCGGCGGCGTGGACATCGGCGCGGTCACCGGCAACATGGCCCATGCGAAGGCGCTGGGCACGGTATGGATCGACAGCGTGGTCAACGTCGGCGCCTACTGGCGCGGCCAGCAGTTGCTGCAGGCGGCCACGCCCACGGCGAGTGCCGGCGTGACGACCTGGCGCTGGACGCTGCCGGCCAACTTCCCGTCGGGCCGCAAGCTGCGCGTCGTGGTGAACGGCGGCACGCTGTCGCAGAACGGCAAGCCCCTGGCCTGGGATCGCCGCGGCTACTACGAGGTGTCGCTGGATACGCAGTCGCTGAGCTGGACGCAGTGACGCGTATAAAATGATTCCCCCGCGCGGGGAATCACTACATAGGCCCATGCAAGAGTTCTACAAGAAAGCGCTGGTTGCGCTCATCCTCGTCCTGGTGGCCGATGCGCTGGTCGCCTGGTTCTGCATCCGCCAAAGCCACCCGTCCGCCTCGCTCATTCCCAGGGAACGAGGCGGCGTGCACTGGCGCCCGGACGTCATCACGGACGCCATCCTGGGTGGCACGTCGACCATTCGCATCCTGGAACCGGGCCGCGCTGCGCTTCGCTTCGACTTCCGGGTCACGCCCGCCGCCAGTTATCCCTACGTGGCGGCCGAAATGCTGCTGGAAGATGGCCAGGCCAAGGCGGGACCGGCGGACCTGTCGACGTACACCACCGTCACGTTCGTCGCCCGATGCGCGCCCGCCAATTCACTGCTGTTCAGCCTGTCCACGTTCGCCCCGGGCATCTCGACGCCGGGCCTGTTTCATACCTACCCGTCGCCGCTCACCTACTTCTCCTGCAGCGAGCAGGGAACGCCGGTATCGCTGGACCTGACCCGCCTGACGATTCCTCCATGGTGGTTCCAGACGGCGAAGGTCGACCCGGCGCGCCAGTCCTACGATCTGGGGCAGGTCGGCAGATTCGTGTTCGGCGTCACCCAGAAGAGTCCGCGCGACACCGATTCCAGGGTCGAGATCAGCGAATTCACGCTGCACGGCCACGACGAGCGCTACGCCGTCGCGCTGGCGGTCATCTCGGTGATCGGCTGGGGCGCGTTCGCCGCCTGGTTCCTGCACGGACACGCGCGGGCGCTCGTCGCCAGCCTGCAGTCGCAACTGAACAACGACAGGCAGTTCGTCGCCTACCGGCAGCTGACCCTGGAACCGTTCAGGGACAAGGAAAAGGCCGCCATCCTGCACTACATCGGCACCCATTACATGAACCCCGACCTGGACATGGGCACGGTGACGGCGCGGATCGGCGCGGACCGCGACAAGATCAACGAGATCCTGAAGCAGGAGCTCGGCATGACCTTCACGGCCTACGTCAATCAATTGCGGCTGACGGCAGCGGCGCGGCTGCTGACCGACCAGGCCGGCATGCCCATCGCGGACATCGCGTTCGCGGTCGGTTATGCGAACGTCTCGTACTTCAACAAGCTGTTCAAGGAAGAATATGGCTGCACGCCCGGGGCGTTCCGGCGTCACGGAACCCGCATGGGCCTGCCGGAGCGGTGACGCCGAGCCGGCGCGCCAGACCCGTCCGGACGTCCGGCCAGTCGAGGTCGGTGATCGCGAACAGCACGCTGTCGCGCACGTGCCCGGTCCAGGTGACTCTTTCGCGCCGCAGCACGCCTTCGCGCGCGGCGCCCAGTTTCGCGATGGCGGCCTGGCTGCGCACGTTGCGCGCATCCGTCAGCAGCTCGACGCGGCGCATGCCGCTCCCGAACGCGTGCGCCAGCATCAGGTATTTCGCTTCCGCGTTGACGGACGTGGAGCGCACGTCCGGATGGATGAACGTGCCGCCGATTTCCACGGTCTGGCGCGTGGGCTTGATGTTCAGGAAGCTGGTGGTGCCGACGACGGCGCCGGTCGCGACGGCGCGGATGGCGTAGGCGATCCAGCCGCCTTGCGCCACCTGCGCGTTGAGACTGTCCCAGAAGCCGTCGAAGCCGTCGCCCTGCCCGTTGATCGCGAACAGCCGCCACGCGTCGGGGTCGCAATCGAGCGCGCTGCGCACGGGTGCACGGAGCGTCTCGTCAAAAGGTTCGAGCCGCACGTGGCGGCCTGCGAGGGGGACGGGGTTCATGTCCCCCCATGATAGCAGAGCGTTAATGAACAGACGGCTGCGGCGTGGTGATGCCCGCGCCGGCACCCCGCGGCCGGTAGGCCTGCGCGGCCTGGTGGGTATCGTCGTATTCCTTGAAGCTGGCGATCTTGCCGCCGGCGACGCGGAAGACATGGCACCAGTCGCCGCTGAACTCGGCGCCGGTGGCCTTGACGGCGAACGTGCCGTGGCCCTGCACGACCACCTGGTCATCCTGGGCGATGAAGCGGTCCGGCTGGAATTCGCGCGGTTCCTGGCACTCGGCCAGGATGCGGAAGAAATCGGCCATCTCGCTCACGCCATGGCGTTTGCCGCTGAACGGAATGCCTTCCACCTCGGGCAGTTCCCAGTCGATGTCCTGCGCGGCCAGGCCAAGCAGCGTTGGAATGTCGCCCCTGCCGTACGCGTCGTACGCCTGCTTGATCAGGCTGATGTTGGCTTGCTCGTTCATGATCCTCTTCCTGAAAGTCGATGATCGGACTTCCAGTATCGCTTCCGCGCCGGGGATTTCAAGGGTGATCAGGTGGTCACGCTGAACGGCACGCCCACGTCGTTCCACGCCTCCGCCTCTTTTTCGAACCAGGCGGCGACCGTCGGGTGCTGGCGCAGCCAGCCGCGCGGCGTCTCGATGTCGATCCGGCCCTTCATGCGCAGGCGGACGGCGTCCACGTCGCCATCCACGCGCGCGTGCATGAACACGGCGGCAAGGCGCAATGCGAGCACCGCCTTGGCCAGGTCGGGCACGCCCAATACCTCCCGCACCTTGCGCAGGTTGCCCTTCTGGCCCAGCACGATGAGGCTCATCAGCCGCTGCTCGCGCGCCGTGAATCCGGGCAGGTCGGCGTGTTCGACGATGTAGGCCGCGTGCTTGTGCGCGCCCGTGTGCGAGACTGCCTGCCCCACCTCGTGCAGCATGGCGCTGCGCAGCAGGTGGTGGACGACGGCTTCGTCCTGCGGCGCCAGCTTGTCGAACAGGGTCTTCGCGATAGCCGCCGTGCGCGCGGCGCGCTGCGCGTCGACGCCGAAGCGGCGCATGCAGTCCTGGATGGCCAGGTCGCGGCGGTCGTGGCGGTTGGCGCGCAGTTCCAGGTCGGACAGCACCCCGAGGCGCAGGCCGGCGTTAATCGCTGTCATGGCGGCAACCCCCAGCTCCTGCATCACGCCGATCAGGATCGACAGGCCGCCCGTCATCACGATCACGCGCTCGCGTTTCACGCCCGACAGGTCGAACGCGTCGACGTGACCGAGTTCGACCAGCTTGTCGCGCAGCGCGAGCAGGCTCGCCAGCGACATCGTGCCGTCGCCGATCCGGTTGCGCGAGATGACCTCGTTAATCGCGCGCATCGTGCCCGACGAGCCGTAGACCGCATCCCAGCCATGCTGGCGGTACTGGTCGGCCAGGTCCTCGAACTGGGCGCGCGCCGCGTTGACGGCCGTCTCGAACGCGTCCGCGCTGATGTGGCCACCGCGGAAATACGTGGCGCTCTGCGGATGCGTGCCGGTGCTGAACGATTCGACGATATGGATGTCGTCGCCGTGCGCCGCGATCACTTCCGTCGAGCCGCCGCCGATGTCGATCACGAGCCGCCGCCCGGTGCGCCGGCCCAGTGCGCGTGCGACGCCCATGTAGATCAGGCGCCCTTCTTCCTCGCCGGAGATGATCTCGATCGGATGGCCGATCGCCTCTTCCATGCGCGGCAGCACGGCCTGTGCATTGGTGGCCACGCGCATCGTGTTGGTCGCGACGACGCGCACCGCGTCCAGCCGGAACTGGCGCAGGATGCCGCTGAAGTCGCGCAGGGTGCGCAGCGCCGTCTCGACCGCTGCTTCGGACAGCGCATTGTCCGGGCCGAGGCCGGCCGCGAGGCGGATCGGGTCGCGCGCCGTGCGCACGATGTGGATCTGGCCCGCGATCGGCTCACCGATGTGCAGGCGGAAGGAGTTGGAGCCGAGGTCGACTGCTGCGTACATGGATGGGCTCGCGTTGAGTGGCGTTGACGGCAGTATAGCGGCCCCCGGCGCTCCCGCGTCTCCCGTTACGTCTTCAGGGAACGCCATCAACGCAGCGCCTCCTTCAGCACACGGCCTTCCGCGCCCGCCGGACGGCGTACGTGCAGGATCTGCGCCAGCGTCGGGGCGATGTCGACGACTTCCGCATAGCCGGCCTGCTCGCCCGGGCGGATCCAGCGCCTGCCCATGATCAATAACGGCACCGAGGTGTCGTACTGCCACGGCGTGCCATGGCTCGCGCCCGACGATCCGCTGCTGAAGATCGTGTACGGCGTCGTGACCACCAGCAGGTCGCCGGACAGCTGGCTGTTCCACGCCCGCTGCATCAGCGTGCCGAGGCGCGATGTCGCGGCGACGCCCTGCTCCAGCTGCGTGCGCGTGAAGACTTCCGAGATGCCCGGCTGCGTCAGCAGGAACCTGGCGGCGGCGTTTTCCACGTCGGCGCGGACGAGGCCCCTACTGACGATGGCGTCGTCGTCCAGGTGGATGTCGGGCAGCAGCGACGTCTTGACCAGTTTCGCGCCGCCGAAGCGTTCGGCCAGCGCGGCGTTCAGGTTCTCGAGCAGCGTCTTCGGATTCACGCGCAGCGCGTCCGCATGCTGCGCGCGCGCGAACTCGGCCGTGTTGGCGAAGCCGTGGTCGGCCGTCAGCACGACGAGCACGTTGTCCAGGCCCACGCGCTTGTCGAGGAACGCGAAGAATTCGCCGATCTTGCGGTCGATCTGCTGCAGGTGGTCGTGCGACATGCGGCTTTCCGGGCCGTACGCGTGGTTCACATAATCGTGGCCGGAGAGGCTCACGCCCAGCAGGTCCGGCGCGCCGGTCGGATTGCGGCCCAGCTGCTCGCCGTCGACGGCGGCCTCCGCGAACTCGAGGGTCAGTTCATCCACGGCCGGGCTCACCTTCAAGCGGCCATAATAGTCGGCGGCCGGCTTGCCGCTCTCGCTGTAGAACATGAAAGGAAAACGGCCCGGCCTGGACGTCGTCGCTTCCGGGTACGGGGCGTCGTCCGCGTAGGCCTTGTCGTCCAGCAGCGGCTTCCACGACTTCGCATAGTAGCGGTCCTGCGGTTTCGAAGCGCGGAAGCGTTCGACCCAGGCCGGATGCTTGTCCATGTAATAGGTGCTGCTGGCAAAGTCACCCGTCTTGTCCATGAACATGTACGCGGTGCCCGTCTTGCCCGCGAGCAGGATCGCGCCGCGGTCCTTGCCGGACACGGTCACGACCTTGCTGCGGTTGCCGGTGGCGTAGCGCAGCTGGTCGCCGAGCGTGTCCACGCGCAGGTTCGCGGGCGACGTGCCGTCGTGCGGGTCCGTCTCTTCGTCGATGTAGTGGTAACGGGTGTCCTCGGTGCAATAGACCTGCTTGCCGTCCGCAGCGATCCAGTTGTTGCCGATGATGCCGTGCCGGTAAGGATACGCGCCGGTCAGCACGGCCGAGTGGCCGATGGCCGTCACGGTGATGCCGTGCGCCTGGTGCGCATCCGTGAACGACGCGCCCTGCTCCAGCAGCCGGCGCAGGCCGCCGGGGCCGAACTGGTCGCGGTAGCGCTGGACCTGCTCGGCCGGCAGGCCGTCGATGACCATCACGACCACGAGCTTCGGCGGCTTCACCTGCGCGGCGGCCTGGCCGGACGCCGCCGGCCTGTCGGCGCCCGCGGCGGGGGCCAATGCGGGCAGCCACAGCGCGGAACAGGTGATCAGGGTGAGCGAAGTCTTCAGCCAGGACGGTCTCATGCGGTCGGTCTTTCTGTCGGGTTGCTGGTGTTGGCAATCGTACATTGTATTAAGGCCAGATGTCAGTTCCGTGACAGGCAGGTCACCCGGCGAAGTGCGCCGCCAACCCCAGCGCCCGAAAACGCTCGAGGACGAAATCGACGAACACCCGCGTCTTGGCGGGCAGCAGCCGCCGGTTCGAATAGTAGAGGAACAACGGCCCCGTCTCCGCATACCAGTCCGGCAGGATGCGCACGAGGCGCCCGTCCGCCAGCAGCGGCCCAGCGTGCGGCGCGGGCAGCAGCGCGATGCCGAGACCGGCGGCGGCCGCATGCGCCATCGCTTCCGGATCGTCCAGCACGGCCACGGGCCGCGGATCGTAAGGCGCCACGCGGCCCGCGTCATCGCGCAGCGTGAGTACCTGCAGCCGGCCCGTGCGGATCGAGCGGCGCGCGATGCCGTCGTGCGCGGCCAGGTCGTCCGGATGCATGGGCGTGCCGCGTCGGGCCAGGTAGTCGGGCGACGCCGCGAGCACGATGCGCACCCGCGCCAGCTCGCGCGCGACGACACCCTGCGGCAGCTCGACGCCGCCACCGATCGCGACGTCGAACCCTTCCGCGATCAGGTCGACCTGGCGGTTATCGAAGTGCAGGTCGGGCAGCACCTCGGGATAGCGGCGGCGGAATTCCGCCAGCATCGGCACGAAATGCATGCGCCCGACGGCCGGCGCCATCGCCACCTTCAGCGGCCCCGCGGCGCGGTTGGCGCCCTGGCGCACGACGGCCATCGCGTCCTGGATGCGGTGCCAGGGCTCGGCCACCTCGCGCAGCAACTGCTCGCCCTCCTCCGTCAGGTTCAGCTTGCGCGTGCTGCGCCGGAACAGGCGCACGCCCAGGTTCGCCTCGAGCCGGGCCACGTTCTTGCTGACACCGGCCGGCGTCAGGCCGAGGCGGCGCGCAGCCGCCGAAAAGCCGCCGTCCTCGGCGCTGTAGATGAAGGAATCCAGATGCTCCATGGTCGACCTTTAACTGAGGGTTGAAAGTCTTGTGCTTATTGACCGGCTAGTTTGAACCGGGAGTTGGAATGATACTGCAGACATCAACCACCCCAACCGAATGGAGAGCATCATGGCAAACACGAACCTGAACGACAAAGTCGCCTTCGTCACCGGCGGATCGCGCGGCATCGGCGCCGCCATCGTGGAGCGTCTTGCGCGCGACGGCGCGGCGGTCGCCTTCACCTACCAGTCATCGGACGCCGCCGCGCAGGCGCTGGCCGGCCGCATCGAAGCGGCCGGCGGCCGGGCCCTCGCGCTGCGCGCCGACGTGGCCGATGCGCAGGCGCTCGCCGCCGCCATCGACACGGCCGCGCGCAAATTCGGCCGACTGGACATCGTCGTCAACAACGCGGGCGTCTTCCTCGGCGGCCACGTGACGGAATTCTCGCTCGCCGACTTCGACAAGACGGTCGCCGTGAACGTGCGCGCCGTGTTCGCCGCGGCGCAAGCGGCCGCGCGCCACCTGCCGGACGGCGGCCGCATCATCAACATCGGCAGCACGAACGCGCTGCGGATGCCGTTCGCCGGCGGCGCGGTCTACGCGATGAGCAAGTCGGCCCTCACCGGCCTCGTAAAAGGGCTGGCGCGCGACCTGGGGCCGCGCGGCATCACCGTCAACAACGTGCTGCCGGGGCCGGTCGACACGGACATGAATCCGGCCGACACGGATTTCGGCAAATCGCTGCACGGCTTCATGGCCCTGCCGCGCCACGGCCGGCCGGAAGAAGTCGCGGCGATGGTCGCCTGGCTGGCGAGCCCGGAAGCGAGCTTCGTCACGGGATCGGACCTGGCGGTCGACGGCGGCTTCGCAGCGTAAAACCGGGGTCAGAGCCTGACCCTTCCCCACATATTTTTCTTGTAGGTGGACGGGGTTGCTGTTAGCTTCCGGTGAAAAAAGCTGGTGCATGCATAGCTGTGTTAGCCCTCTCT
>NZ_LMEW01000030.1 GCF_001426525.1 Massilia sp. Root133 | reverse complement strand
TGTATTTCCTGGGCCTGGACGGCGCGCCGGCGGCGACCGCCATCGTGAGCAGCCTGACGGGCGCGCTCGACGGCGCGGCGGACCTGACGGGCACGGTCATGGGCACCGCGCCCGGTCCCTTCGTGTTCGGCAATGCCGGCGGCGGCGGTGACCTGGTCCAGGGCATCCAGCTGGGCGGCAAGTTCGGCTTCGACGTCAGCTTCACCATGCTGCCGGGCGACATCGGCACGACGTTCGGCTGGGCGCTGTTCGACACGACCCACTACCTGGGCGCCGACGGCGACCTGGGCAATCTGTTCCTGCAGCCGTTTGCACCCGCCGGTCAACAGATCCTCGTGGCGGCGCCCTCGACCCGCGTCAGCAGCTTGACGAAGATTCCGGAACCGTCGACGGCGGCGCTGATGCTGGTTGCCATGCTGGCGATGGTGGCGTGGCACCGGCAAGGCGTACGCCGGGTCTGATCCGTCCGGACGTCCCGACGTCTTCACCGAACCCCAGAAGCCGCCGTCCGGCTTTTGGGGTTTTTTCATTGTCCAGCGTGGCGAAAAATATGTACGCACCTGTTGAAATTAGGTCTACAATTGTATGGTATCGATAACGTACAATCCCATCCAGTGCACGTGGCAGCGCGACCGCCATCCAGCACGAGGCAGGAACGGCGAATCCGTCGATACAGCTGTAACCAAGACGTACTTCATATATTAAAAACCCATGGAGCCCGGTTCGGGTATGCAGTCGGCACTGCCGCGCCCTGCTTTCCGGTCCGTCTCCGGTCAAAAATGTTATCGGTAACCTAAATACGAAGAGGTTAAAAATGGGGAGACAGACATGAGAACGAATAAATTCGACAATGCGCTGAGGCGCATCGTCGCCATGGCATTTTCAGTCGGCATCGCGACGACGCTCGTACCTTTACCGGGCCAGGTCGCGATGGCGGATCCGATCGATACGTTGGTGACCAGTTACCAGCCGGTGATCACGGAAACGATCGACGCGAACGGCTTCAAGCACCCCGGGGTCGGATTGACCAAGGAAATGCTGGAGAACGCACGGACCCAGATCCTGGCGAAGAAGGAACCGTGGTACACGCATTTCAACATGATGCTCGGCTCCGCCTCCGCCTCGCGTACGCCGCGGATCAGGAACATGAACGGCAACGATCCCACCAAGCCGGCGTTTTACGGCCTGACGTCGCAAGGGCTGGAAGGCAACTTCATCGCAGATGCGGGTACCGTGTATACCCAGGCCGTCCTGTATCTCGTGACCGGCGACGACACCTATCGCAGCAACGCCATGCACATCATCCGTCTGTATTCGCAGATGGATCCCGCACAATACGCGTACTACACGGATTCGCACATTCATACCGGCATTCCGCTGCAGCGGATGACGACCGCGGCCGAAATCCTGCGCGCCACCAGCACGCAGACGCCGGCGCTCGCATGGACGGACGACGATACGGTCAACTTCTCGAGGAACCTGGTCACGCCCGTGATCCAGACCTTCGACAACTGCAACTGCCGGTTCATGAACCAGCACCTGTACACGACCATCGCCAAGATGTCCGGTTCGATCTTCATGGGCGACCGCGACGGATACAACCAGGCCGTCGAGTGGTTCATGGTCAACAAGGATGCGCCCGACCCCGCCTGGACTGGCTCGATCAAGCAATTGTTCCGGACGGTGACGAAAAACGACGCCACCGGCGAAGAGATTCCGCCGCAGATCCAGCACGTCGAGATGGGCCGCGACCAGGCGCACGGCGCCGGCGACCTCACCAACTCGGAAATCCT
>NZ_LMEW01000029.1 GCF_001426525.1 Massilia sp. Root133 | reverse complement strand
GGCACTTCATCAAACGCCCACACTTATCGACTGTTTATTGTTAAAGAACTGTATTCGGTACTGCCTTGCTGCGTTTGCGAATCGTTTTGTTCGTCAGCAGCAGAGAAGTGAGATTATGCAGTAGTTCGCTTAACTCGTCAACCCCTCGTCTGTTTTGTTGCGCCGTCGTTACCGACTCATTTCCTTGCGCTGCAAAACAGGAGGCGAACTATAGCAAAGGCTGGCCCCAGTGCGCAAGAGGATCACGGCACCAAATGCTCGAGAATCGAATGCGCAGCCTCCACCCTGGCCGAATTCGGGTAATTCTTATTGGCGAGCATGACGATCCCGACGCGCCGTTGCGGCACGAACAGGACATAGGCGCCAAATCCGCGCGTCGCGCCCGTCTTGTTGAAAAGCGTCCCCGGCGGCGGGACCTGGGCCGGCTCCAGCCGGACGGCCGGATTCGGCTCGGCGCTCATCTTCGTGGAATTCCCTGCCTGCAGCGCAGCCAAGCTCACGGGCGCGCGGTATTGCTCCCATCCGAGCCCTTGCACGGTATCGCCGATGCGGAAATAACCGGTGTGCGTGCAATCGATGGCGCGCCGCATCGGTTCCGACAGGCTGCTGGCGTCGATGTTCAGCTGGACGAAGCGGATCATGTCGGCCGCGCTGGCTTTTACGCCATACGTCTCCGCGTCGAACGGTCCGGGGCCGACGCGCACCGGCCGGTTGGTCTTGTCGTAACCCCAGGCGTAGTCGCCCATTGCGCCGGCAGGTACGCGGATATGACTGTGCTTCAGGCCCAGCGCGGGGAACAGACGGCCTTCGACGGCATCGGCAAACCCGACGCCCAGCGCCCGCGCCGTCACATGGCCGAACAGCCCGAGACTGGGATTCGAATACCGGCGGAGCGTGCCGGGTGCGGCGTCCGGGCGCCACGTGCGGAAGTAAGCGATCGTCTGCGCCTCGGTCTCGACATCGTGCGGGAATTGCTGCGGCAGGCCTCCCGGCGTGTAGGTGCCCAGTTCGAGCACGCTCGCACGGTCGATCGCGCTGCCCTTCAACTGCGGGACGTATTGGCCGGGGTGATCCGCGAGCGACAGCTTGCCGAGCCCCTGCGCGTAACACGCCAACGTCGCCGTGACGGTCTTGCTGACGGAGCCCAGCTCGAACAACGTGTTTTCGGTGACGGGCTTGTGCTCCTGTTTCGACGCCTCGCCATAATTGAAGAACAGCGCCTGGCCATCCACCGTGACGGCGACTGCGATGCCGGGTACGTCGTGCTGCGCCATCAAAGGCTGGATCGCGCGGTCGACGGCAACACGCACGGCGGCGGCATCGACGGCGCCTGCCGTCAGCGGCAACAACGACAGGCATGCGAGGACGATGGATTTTGTAGACAAGGCATTCTCCGGGTTCGTTCGTGACGGGCACCAGTATAGGCAGGGCCCCATGCGCGCCGACAGCGCAGCCGTCCCGGCAAACCGGGCGTTCGTCACATCGCCGACTTCAGCGCACCCAGGTAACGCTCGCTGACGGCGACCGTGGCGCCGCAACGCAGCGTGAGCCGGCAGCTGCCGTCGCCGGCGGAATCCAGCCGCGCGATCTCGCCGCGCCTGACGATCGCGCCGCGGTGCACGCGCAGGAAATCCTCGGGCGCGAGCAGCGTTTCGAGGCGGTTGAGCGTGATGCGGTGCAGGACCGTGCGCCCGGCCAGGTGCAGCTCGACGTAATTCCCGGCCGATTCGATCCACAGGATGTCGGCCACCCGGATCTGTTCGATGCGGCCGACGGAGCGCACGTTGATCCGCTCCGGCCGCGCGGCGGTCTGGCTGGCATCGACGTAATCGCGCAACGCCGCGCCATAGGCCTCGCGCTGACGCTGTCCCAGCATGGCGCCGATCCGCTCGACCGTCTGTGCAAGGCGTGCATCGTTCAGGGGCTTGAGCAGGTAGTCGAGCGCGTGCACGTCGAACGCGTCGATCGCGTGTTCGCTGTAGGCCGTCACGAACACGATGAGTGGCGGCGCGCATGCGCGGCTGATCTCGCGCGCGAGCACGAGGCCCGATTCGGCCGGCATCTGGATGTCGAGGAAGATGACGTCGACCTCCTGCGCGGCCAGCACCGCGCGCGCGGCCGCGGTGCCGTCGCATTCGGCCACGAGCCGCCAGTCCGGATGCGCGGCCAGGGCCAGGCGCAGATTCGAACGGCTGGGCAGTTCGTCGTCGACGATCAGGTAGCGCACCGGCATGCTCACTCCCGCGCCAAAGGCAACCGGACTTCGGCCACGAAGCGGCCGTCCTGCAGGGTCGTGCGCAGTGTCGCGGTGGGATGCATGAGGCGCAGCCGCTCGCGCGTATTCGCGAGCCCGAGACCCGCGCCGGGATTGGGCGACGCCTGCGCGAGCGCGGGATTCGTCACCCGGATCGTGAGCGCCGCGCCGCCGGACACGAAGGACAGGCGAATATCGCTCGGTCTGTCGTGACAATCGAGATCGTGGCGCAGCGCGTTCTCGATCAGCGGTTGCAGCAGCAGCGGCGGACAATCGACGTCGTGCAGCAGCGCGTCGTCGCCTTCGATGCGGACCTGCAGCCGGTCGCCGTAGCGCAGGCGTTGCAGGTCGAGGTAGTCGCGGACGAACTGCAGCTCGTCCGCCACGGTCGCCGTATTGCGCACGCTGGCCGACAGCGCATAGCGCAGCAGGTCGCTCAGGCGGCCGATGCCGCCGAGGGCCAGGGTGCGGTCGCCTTCGCGCACGAGCGCGCTGATCGCGTTCAGCGCATTGAACAGGAAGTGCGGTTCGAACTGCGCGCGCAGGGCCAGCATGCGCTGCTCTTCAAGCGCGAGGCGCAGATTCAGCATGTCGGTCTGGCTGCGCTGCCACGCCAGTTCGCGCTCGCGCGCCTGCCGCCAGTAGTGGACCGCAAGGATGGCGGCGAACGTGCCCGTCGTCGAGAACCAGCCGACCAGCAGCATCTTCATCAGCAGGCGACGCGCGTCGTCGACGCTCGCGATGTGCAGATAGCCGCGCAGCCACGCCATGTACGTCCACTGCGCGGGCTGGAACACGAGCACGAGGCCCACGAACAGCAGGAACACGTTGCGCGGACGGGCGATCAATCCGGGCCAGCGCGCCAGTGCGAGGATCAGGCCCGCGCTCAGGACGATCAGCGGCACGGCGTACTCCACGAACCACGTCACCAGCAGCGACGGATAGTGGCTGTCCACGCCAAGGCGCAGGTTGTCGCTGTAGGTCTGCAGGGCGCCCAGGGTGCTGATCGCCGTCCACGAGAGCACGACGATGGCGATGGTCCTTACCGCGGGCGGTGTCGATGGCGGGGAAATGGCGTGCTGCGTCATCGGGGAAGTATAGCGTGCCGGGTGACCGCGGCCGGCCGCTTCGTCACGTGGAAGCGGGGTTTCGTCACGGCGGCATTACCGTCGTACCGGCATGGCCGCAGAATCGGTGACGCATCCTCTTTATCAACTCTCCAGCTACCCATGAAAAACACGATACGCCTGGCCGCCGCGCTCCTGCTCGGCGGCGTCTCCGCTTCCACCGTCGCCGGCATGACGGAGTGGCTCGCGCCCCAGGATCCGTTCCCCATCTACGGCAACACGTACTACGTCGGCACGCATGGCATCGCCGCCGTGCTGATCACGTCGCCGGCGGGCCACATCCTCATCGACGGCGGCCCGCCCGCCGCGGCCGACCAGGTCGCGGCGCATGTCCGCGCGCTCGGCTTCAAGGTCGAAGACATCCGCTACATCCTGAATGGCCACGATCACTTCGACCACGCCGGCGGCATCGCGGCACTGCAGAAGATGAGTGGCGCCTCGGTGCTGGGCAGTCCGGCGTCCATCGCCGTACTGAAGTCGGGGCAGCCGGACAAGCGGGATCCGCAATATCCCAGTCTGGTCCCGATGACACCCGTCGCCAACACGCGCGCGGTACGCGACGGCGAAGTCGTGACACTCGGGCCGCTCGCCGTCACGGCGCACTTCACGCCGGGCCATACGCCGGGTGCCACCAGCTGGACGTGGCAATCGAGCGAAGGCGGCAAGACGATGCGCGTGGTGTACGCGGACAGCCTCACTGCCCTGGCCGCAGACGGCCGTAGTTTCAGCAGGAATCCGCTCTATCCGACCGCACGCGCGGACGTCGAGCGTTCGATCGCCACGATCGAAGGACTGGAATGCGACGTGCTCGTGAGCGCGCATCCGGATTTCGGCGATCTCTGGGAGCGGAAGGAGAACAAGGCTCTCGTCGATCGCGACGCCTGCCGCAAGTATGCAGCGGTCGCGCGGGAATGGCTGGCGAAGACGCTGGCGGCCGAGGGGCAACCATGACGGTCATCCGCAAGCTGCTGTTGGCGTGCTGCTTCGCGTGCAGCCTGGCCTCGGCCGCGCCACCTTATGTGCTCGACGACACGGAAGTGCGCGACGTGCATGCGAATACGCTGAACCGCGACTACCAGGTATTCGTCGCGCTGCCGGATTCGTATCGGTCGTCGAACCGGCGTTATCCCGTGGTGTTCGTCGTCGACGCGAACTACGCCTTCCCCGTTGCGCGCGGTATCGCCCAGCGGCTGGCCAAACATGCGGGTCTGGAAGAGGCGATCGTCGTCGGGCTGTCGTATGCGAAGGGAGACAGTCCCGTGTACAGCCGGCGCCGCGATTACACGCCGTCGATGCCCCGGGGCCAATATGTCTCCGATATGCCGGGACGCAGCGCCGCGTTCGGCGAGGCGCAAGCCTACGGTCGCTTTATCGCAGCGGATGTCTTCCCGCTGATCGCCGCGCACTACCGGGCCGACATGAGCCGCAAGATCTTTGTCGGCCATTCGTATGGCAGCCTGCTCGGCTTGCAAGTGCTGTTGAGCGAACCGGCCACGTTCGACCATTACATCCTCGGCAGTCCATCGCTGTGGTTCGACCAGGGCGTGATGTTCGATCGGGAACAGGCTTATGCAAAAGGACACAAGGATATGCCGGCGTCGGTGTTCTTCGGTATCGGCGGCCGTGAGACATTGCCGGCGAACCGGAAGCGGTCGCGAACGGAAGAGAATGCGGACATGGTCGCGGATCTATGCGACTTTGACGCGGCATTGAAAACGCACCGGTATCCGAACCTGAAAAGCCGTCTCGAAGTATTTGCGGATGAGGATCATGCCAGCGTCTTCCCACTGGTGCTGACCCATGGCTTGCGGGCGTATCTGAAGAAGGTGAAGTAGAAAGCAAAAAGCCCGCTCAGTGCATACTGAGCGGGCTTTTCTAATAACTAGCCTGACGATAACCTACTTTCACACTGGTTGCAGCACTATCATCGGCGC
>NZ_LMEW01000028.1 GCF_001426525.1 Massilia sp. Root133 | reverse complement strand
CAGCTATGCATGCACCAGCTTTTTTCACCGGAAGCTAACAGCAACCCCGTCCACCTACAAGAAAAATATGTGGGGAAGGGTCAGGGTCTGACCCCGAATCTGGGAAATTGGCGCGAAAAAAAAGCCGGGCGCGCGGCCCGGCTTGAAATGACGGCCTGGATCTCAGGCCGCGCGGTGACTGGCGTTCGCGTCGTTGGCGGCCGGCGCGGGCTTGGCGCTGCCGGCACCCATGCCGTCGTCGTGGTGGAACGGCGCGAACCACGTCGCGAGGAACGACGGGATCGTGGCGATCATGACCGCGACGAAGTAGCTGACGTAGCCCAGGTATTCCTGCAGCATGCCGCTGAGCGAGCCCGTGACCATCATGCACAGTCCCATCAGGCCCGTGCCGAACGCGTAGTGCGTCGTCGTGTACTTGCCCGGCGCGAGCTGCTGCATCAGGTAGATCATGTAGCCGACCGAGCCGAAACCGTAGAAGAATTTCTCCACGATGACGCCGGCCGCGATGGTCCACGAATCCGTGGGCAGCGTCATGGCCATCGCGAGGAAGGTCAGGTTCGGGATGTTGACGGCGCAGCACAGGATGAACAGCGTGCGCTTCAGGCCGCGCTTCGCGACGAACATGCCGCCCAGCAGCGAGCCGGCGAGCACCGCGATCAGGCCCCAGGTGCCGTAGATGATGCCCAGGCTCTCGTTGGAGAGACCGAGACCGCCCTTCGCGGCCGAATCGACCATGAAGAAGGGGCCGATCTTTTCCAGCATGCCGATGCTGAAGCGGAACAGGAAGGCGAACGCGATCATCTTCCACACGTCGCGCTTCTGGAAGAACGTGACGAACGAATCGAGCAGGATGACGGCGGCGCCGCGCACGTTCGTCGGCGTGTTTTCCGCGCGCGCGCCCTCGGGCATCACGCGCGCATGCCAGGCGGCCATCACGAGGACGAGGCCGGCGACGATGAAGAAGATGACCCGCCACGCGTCCATCCAGTCCGGCCCGAAGACCTTCGGATCGTGGTGGAACACGTCCGTGTGCAGGCGCCCGCTCAGGTAGACGAGGAAGCCGGAAGCGACGATCGGCCCGACGTTCCACGACAGGCTCTGCACGCCGCAGTACAGCGCCTGCGTGCGCGTGTCGAGCGACGTCACGTAGACCCCGTCGCTGGCGATGTCCTGCGTCGCGCCGATGAACGACATCAGGACGAACAACGACAGCATCACCACCATCCAGTTGGGCAGGCTCATCGCCAGCCCGGCGCCGGCGAAGCCCAGCGCGATGAGCACCTGCATCAGGAGCACGAAGAATTTCTTCGTCCGGTACATCTCGACGAACGGCGCGAACAGCGGCTTTGCCGTGTAGGCGAAGATCAGCAGGCTCGAATACGCGGCGGCGCGCGTATTGTCCATGCCGATGTTCTTGAACATGATGGCGGTCACGCTCGTCAGCATGATGTAGCCCATCGCCATCGTGAAGTACCCGGTGGGTACCCACAGCAGGGGGTGGCTGATGCGGTCAGGCGTGCGCATGATGGGTCGACGTGACGGAGTCGATCGGGGCGCGCTGCGCCGCGGCGCGGGCGTCGACGAGCTGCTGGTCCAGCATCGCGGCGGCGCCGGCCAGGGCAGGGTAGGGCGCGTGGATCACGTACACCGGGATCTGCTTGCAGAAGTCGGTGAAGCGGCCCTTGTTCTCGAAGCGGGCACGGAACGACGACTTCGCGAAGAACTCGCCCAGGCGCGGCACGACGCCGCCGCCGATGTAGATGCCGCCGCGCGCGCACAGCGTCACGGCCACGTTCGCGGCCATCGTGCCCAGCGCGCCGCAGAAGACGTCCAGCACTTCCGCGCACAGTTGATCGCCCGCCAGGCCGCGCTCGACCACCTGCGCCGGGGCCAAGCCAGCGCCGGCGACGCCGTCGATGACGCACAGCGCCTCGTGGATGGTGGCGAGGCCCGGGCCCGAGATCAGGCGCTCGGCCGACACGTGGTCCCACTTCGTCCAGCAGTACGCGAGGATCGCCTGTTCGCGCGCGTTCGACGGCGAGAAGGCGACGTGGCCGCCTTCGCTCGGCAGCACCTTCCAGCGGCCGGCGTCGGGAATCACGCCGCCGACGCCGAGACCCGTGCCGGCGCCCACGAGGCCGATCACGGCGTCCGGGCTCACGCGGGTGCCGCCGACCTGTTCGAGGTCCGCGTCCGCCAGGCTGGGCACCGACATCGACAGCGCGGCGAAGTCGTTCACGACGAGCAGGGTGTCGAGGCCGAGGTCGCGGCGCGCGGCGTCGATCGAGAACTGCCAGTGGTGATTCGTCATCTTGATGAAATCGCCCTCGACCGGATTCGCGATCGCGATCACGGCATGGCGCAGTTCACGCGCGGCGCCGGGATGGCCGGCCAGGTAGGCACGCACGGCATCCGTGAACGTGGCGTGGGCGGCGCAGGCCAGCGTCGCGATTTCCTCGATGCGGCCGGGGCCGCGCTGCAGCGCGAAGCGGGCGTTCGTGCCGCCGATGTCGGCGAGCAGGCGGGCGCCGCCGAAAAGCACATCATCCATGGTGTCCCTCATGTCTTCCTCGGTCTCCTGTTTTTCTCACCTCACCCCCGTGGGGGTCAGGCTGCGCGCAATGCGGCGCGCTGTCCGGCGATGAAGTCGCGGTACCACAGCGCGCTCGCTTTCGGGATGCGCTGCTGGGTCGCGTAGTCGACATACACGATGCCGAACCGCTTCTCATAGCCGGAATTCCATTCAAAATTGTCCATCAGGCTCCACAGGAAGTAGCCGCGCACGTCCACGCCCGCGTCCATCGCGGCCTTCAGGGCCTCGAGGTGGGTGCGGACGTATTCCACGCGCTGGGTGTCGTCGACCTGGCCGTCGGCGCCGACGCTGTCGACCGCGGCCATGCCGTTTTCCGTAATGTACACCGGCGGCAGGTCCGGGTATTCCTGTTTCAGCTGCACGAGCAGGTCCGTGAGGCCCTGCGGGTAGATTTCCCAGCCCATGTCGGTGAAGCCCAGGCCGCCTTCCGGCTTGCGCGGCGGGACTTCCGCGCTCATGACTTCGCGGCGGTAGTAGTTCACGCCCAGGAAGTCGAGCGGCTGGGCGATGATGTCGAAGTCGCCGGCATGCACGACCGGCGCATTCGCGCCATGCGCTTCCAGCGACAGGGCGGGATAGCGGCGCTTGAAGATCGGGTCCATGAACCACTCGACCGAATTGGCCCATTCCAGTGCCGCCAGGCGGCGGTCGGCTTCCGTGTCCGTGGCCGGCTCCGCGGTCCACTGGTTCAGCACGATGCCGAGCTGGCAGGTAGGATTCACCGCGCGCATCGCCTGCATGGCCAGGCCGTGCGACAGCAGCAGGTGGTGCGACACCTGGATCGCCTGTTTTTTATCCGCGACGCCGGGCGCGAACTGGCCGTTGCCGTAGCCGAGGTTCGCCGTGCACCACGGCTCGTTGTGCGTGGCGATGCTGGCCACGCGGTTGCCGAAGCGGCGCGCCACTTCGGCCGCGTAGTCGGCGAAGCGGTGCGCGGTGTCGCGCGACATCCAGCCGCCGTCGTCCTGCAGGCCCTGCGGCAGGTCCCAGTGGTACAGCGTGATGTGCGCGACGATGCCTTTTTCGTCCAGCGCGTCCAGCAGGCGCGTGTAGAAATCGAAGCCCGGTTCATTCCATGCGCCCTTGCCGGTCGGCTGCACGCGCGCCCACGCCATCGAGAAGCGGTAGGCGTTCACGCCCAGCGACGCCATCATCGCCACGTCGTCGCGGTAGCGGTTGTAGTGGTCGCACGCGACGTCGCCGTTGCTGCCGTCGATGATGTTGGCCGGATCGTGCGAGAACGTATCCCAGATCGAAGGGCCCTTGCCGTCGGCGTCAAAGGCGCCTTCGATCTGGAAGGCGCTGGTGGCGACGCCCCACGTGAAGTTGGAAGGAAAACGGATGGAGTCGGTCATGGCGCGTTGTAGTCGTTATGAGAATGAACTTGGAATTCGTTTGAAATCGATTTCATCGTACATGCGTCATCGGCAGGGTGTCAACACCATTTTTTCCTTCCAAGCATCAATGCGACATGTCAAACGGGCATGTCTGGTGTATATTCACGAGCTTCGCGGCAGCCGCCGTGTAAAGATGCAGGCCGAAACGCATGAAAAAGGATTCCAGCAGTTCGCCGATGGTCACGGTCCACGAGGTCGCCCGTGTGGCGGGCGTATCCGCGGCGACGGTCTCGCGCTTCCTGAACGGCACCGCCAAGGTGTCGGAGGAAAAGCGCCAGGCCATCGAAAGCGTCATCGAAAAGCTCAATTACAAGCCCAACGTGCTGGCCCAGAACCTCAAGACGGGCAGCTCGCGGACGATCGGCGTCCTGACGCAGTCGCTCGTGTCGGGCTACTTCGCCGACGCCATGGCCGGCATCGACGAGGCCCTGCAGGGCACGGGCTACGCGCCGCTGATCGTGTCCGGCCACTGGCATGCGGACGAGGAGGCCGAGCGCATCGAGCTCCTGATCGCGCGCCGCGTGGACGGCCTCGTCATCCTGAGCGGTAAATTGAAGGATGCGCAGATCCTGAAACTGTCGCAGCGCGTGCCCATCGTCGCCTTCGGCCGCGACCTGAGCTCGCCGCGTGCGTACGGCTTCTGCCTGGATAACTATTGGGGCGCGTGCGAGGCCGTGAGCTATCTGATCGAGCAGGGCCACCGCAACATCGCGTTCATCACCGGCCCGTCCGACCACCAGGATGCGCTGGCCCGCCTGGCCGGCTACCGCGACACGCTGGCGAAGCACGGGATCAAGGAGCAGCAGCAGCTGATCGTCGGCGGCGATTTCCAGGAATCGAGCGGCCTGCTGGCCGTCGAGCGCCTGCTGGAATCGGGCCAGCGATTTTCGGCGATCTTCTGCGCCAACGACCTGACCGCGTATGGCGCCCGGCTGGCGCTGTACCGGCGCGGCATCCGCGTGCCGGAGGACATCTCCGTGATCGGCTTCGACGACCTGCACAGCTCGATGTACACGACGCCGCCGCTGACCACCGTGCGCCAGCCGCTGTTCGACGTCGGCAAATGCCTGGGCCGCGCGATCGTCAAGATGATCGGCCACGAGATGCTCGACATCGAGGTGCCGCAGCTGAACCTCGTCGTGCGCGAGTCCGTCAAGCGCGTCGACTGAACACCGGGGTCAGAGCCCGATTTTGGGAAATTTCCAAAATCGGGGCTCTGACCCTGACCCTTCCCCTCAAATTTTCACAACCTGCACCAAATTGATCAGTGTAAGTAGGGCGAGCTGGAAGGCGTGGTGATCCAACTGAGGTCGTACGCAATCGGTCAAATAATGACGTGCCAGGG
>NZ_LMEW01000027.1 GCF_001426525.1 Massilia sp. Root133 | reverse complement strand
TTTTGCTGCTTTCGCAGCATGTCGCTCACTCAAAATACTGACCGTCACTCATTGCTGAGCAACGTATTTCTTTTGCGTGAACATTTGATAATTTAAGCATTCAGCAGCCACTTACGCGGCTGCTGGCACTTCATCAAACGCCCACACTTATCGACTGTTTATTGTTAAAGAACTGTATTCGGTACTGCCTTGCTGCATTTGCGAATCGTTTTGTTCGTCAGCAGCAGAGGAGTGAGATTATGCCGTGCTTCGCTTAACTCGTCAACCCCTCGTCTGTTTTGTCGCGCCGTCGTTTCCGACTCAATTCATGCGCTGCAAAACAGGACGCGCACTATAACAACCCACGTGCCCTTACGCAAGTACCGTTGCACGAGCGCGACTTCAACGCCTCCACCATCTAATTGACGTTTAGGCAATAATCACGAATACTGAACTAGAAAATATATCAATCCGCCCGAAGGACACCGGTGACCCTCGACGCCAACCAGATCCTGGCTCTCGCGCCCGATCCCGCCTCGGCCAAGGCCGGCAGCCAGTTGGCGACGCCGCGAAACTGGTCGAATCTCGGCACGAGCGACAGCGCCCTGTGGGGCGAATGCCAGGGCAGCGGCAAGACACCGTATCGCACCCAGATCGACCTCGGCGGCCCCGCCTTCAAATGCACGTGCCCCAGCCGCAAATTCCCTTGCAAGCACGGCCTCGGCCTGTACCTGCTGCGCACCTCCGAACCGTCCCTGTTCGGCCAGGCGGAGGCACCGGCCTGGGTGAGCGACTGGCTGCAGGGCCGCCAGACGCGCCAGGAAAAGAAGGCGACCGTAAAAGATACCGGTCCGGAAGCCGCGGTCCAGGCTCGCAAGCGTGAAGAAAAGCGCGAAGACAAAGTCAGTGCCGGCCTGGCGGACCTGCAGACCTGGCTGCATGACCTGGCGCGCGAAGGTCTCGCGTCCGTGCGCTCGCGCGGCCAGGGCTTCTGGGATGCGATCGCCGCGCGCATGGCCGATGCCCAGGCCGCCCCGGTCGCACGCCGTCTGCGCCGCGCGGGCAGCATGCTGTACCAATCCGGCCTGCGCAATGCCGAGAGCCTCGTCGCGAACGAACTCGCATCGCTGTACCTGCTGGTCCAGGCATGGCAACGCATCGAGCAGTTGACGCCCGCGCTGCAGGCCGACGTGCGCGCCCTGCTCGGGTGGACGATGAGCCAGGACGACGTCCTGCGCCAGGGAACCGTCACGGACCGCTGGGGCGTGCTCGCCCAATGCACGTTCGACGACGAGCGCCTGCGCGTGCGCTCGACCTGGCTGCTGGGCGAAGCGACGGGACGCTGGGCCCTGCACCTCCAGTACGCGGTCGGCACACAGGGCTTCGAGCAGCAGCTCGCGCCGGGCACGTCGTTCGACGGTGATTTGTGCTTCTATCCGAGCGCATGGCCGCTGCGCGCGCAGATCCGGCGCCAGGACGACGTACAGCCCCTGTCCGGCATCGATAGCCCGTCCAGCCTCGACACCCTGCAGGACACGTACGCGGACGCCCTCGCCGCCCAGCCCTTCCTCGAGCGCCACCCGGTGCTGCTCGGCGGCCTCGTGCCGGACGGCGCGGACCATGGCATCGTCCGCGACGCGCTGGGCCGCCGCATCGCGCTGCATCCATCCTTCCGCCATCCGCTGCACCTGCTGGCTCTCTCCGGCGGCCATCCGCTCACGGTCTGCGGCGAATGGGATGGCCGCATGCTGCTGCCGCTCGCCGTCTGGCACGACGGACGGCTCTACAACATCGACAGCGACCTCCCATGAACGACGACGCGCGCCAGCTGCGGCAGCTGTTAAAAATCGGGATGGCCCGCGCCGGCCGTCCGCCCGCCGGACTCCCCGCGCCGCTCGATGCGTTGCTGCCGCTCGATGCCGCGGCGGTGCCGGAAGGGGCGCTGTGGCTGTCGCTCGGTGCCCTCGACCTGTGGGAACGCAGCGGTTTCATCGCGCCCGACCAGCCCGCGCCCGCCTTTGTGCCCGCCTCGGCGCCCGACACGCTGCGTCCTTGCCCGCCCCGTGCGCAGGCAGTCATGACCCTCCTGTTGCGCGACCTGCATCCGGCCGGCCTGGAAGCGGAGTGGCTCCGGCTGCTGCACCGGTACGGCGGCCATCTGCCCGCGCACATGCTGCCCAAGCTGCTCGATGCGGCCACGCGCCAGCCGGCGCTGCGTCCCGCGCTGCTGCCCGTGCTGGGCGAACGCGGACATTGGCTCGCGCGCGTGCAGGCGGAGTGGAACTGGGCCGCCGGCATCGATGCGGAGGCCGCGCCGTGGGACACCGGCACGCCGGAACAACGCGTGGCCGCGCTGCGCGACTGGCGTGCGCGCGACCCGCAGGCGGCGCTCGCCGCACTCGCCGCGGCGTGGAGCAGCGAGCCCCCGGACCAGCGCGCGGCCCTGCTGGCCGCCCTGGCCGTCGGACTGGGGCCGGACGACGAAGCCTTCCTCGAAGCGGCGCTCGACGATCGCCGCAAGGAAGTGCGCATCGCGGCCCAGCGCCTGCTCGCACGCCTGCCCGGATCGCGGCTGGCGCAGCGCATGGAGGGCCGGCTGCTGCCGCTGCTGCGGATCGAATCCGACCGCATCGAACTGACCCTGCCGGCAGCGCTGGACGCGGCCATGCGGCGCGACGGCATCGGCGCCGCGCCGCATCACGGCCTGGGCGAAAAAGCCGGGTGGGTCGTCGACATGCTGGCTGCCGCCGATCCGCACGTATGGACCCGCCAGTTCGACCGCACACCGCGCGCCTGCCTCGAACTCGCCGGGCACAGCGAATTCGCGGCCGTGTTCGTGCGCGGCTGGGCGCTGGCCGTCCAGCGCCAGGACGGCGCACGCGCATGGTTGCTCGACTTCCTCATCTGGTCGGCAGGCGCCCGCCCATCCCTGCGCGAGGCCGTTCCCGACAGCCTGTTCGACGTCGCCGCCGCCCACATCGCACAAGACGATGCACTGTTCGACGCCCTCGCCGGCAAGTGGATCGGCGACGGGTTCCCGATGCGGCTGCTGACGCGCCTCGCAGCCGGCGCACCACACGCCTGGTCCGAGGACATGAGCCGGCGCGCACTGGAGCGGCTGCGCACATCGATGCTGCCGCTGCCCGACATGGGCCACCCGTGGCTCGTACGCCAGATGCTGTCCAGCCTCGCCCTCGCGCTCGACCCGGCGACCACCGCGGCGTCGGAAGCAGGCCTGCGCGCGGCCTGGCAGCCCGACGCCGAATGGGACAACGCCGTCAACGCATTCTTCGATCTCGCGCGCCTGCGCCACGAGATGACCCTTTCATTCCAGGAGCCCGCATGACCGCCACCTCTTCCGTCCTCCGCCAGCACGCCGAGCAGCAGTACGCCGACGAGCTGGAAGCGCTGATCGCCGTCGATACGCGCCAGCGCCCGCCCCGCTGGAAGATGTCGCCGTGGGCCGTCTCGACGTACCTGCTGGGCGGCGAGCTGGAAAACGGCGCGACGATCAGCGCCAAGTACATCGGCAATCCGCGCGTGATCGAGATCGCCGTCGCCACGCTCGCCACCGACCGCGCCCTGTTGCTGCTCGGCGTGCCGGGCACCGCGAAATCGTGGGTGTCCGAACATCTCGCGGCCGCGATCAGCGGCGACTCCACGCTCGTCGTGCACGGCACCGCCGGTACCAGCGAGGAAGCCGTGCGCTATGGCTGGAACTACGCGCAGCTGCTGGCCAAGGGCCCGTCGCAGGAAGCCATCGTTCCGAGCCCGGTGATGCGCGCCATGCGCACGGGACGCATCGCCCGCATCGAGGAACTCACGCGCATGCCGGGCGAGGTGCAGGACAGCCTGATCTCGATCCTGTCCGAGAAGGTCTTGCCGATCGCGGAACTGGACGACGAGGTGCTGGCCGAGAAAGGCTTCAACATCATCGCCACCGCGAACGACCGCGACCGCGGCGTCAACGAGCTGTCGAGCGCACTGAAACGCCGCTTCAACACCGTCGTGCTGCCGCCGCCGCGCACGGCCGACGAGGAAGTGCGCATCGTCGAGACGCGCGTGGCGAGCATCGGACGCGCATTGGAGCTGCCGGCCGAGACGCCGGCGCTGGAAGAGATCCGCCGCATCGTCACCGTGTTCCGCGAACTGCGCGAAGGCGTCACCAGCGACGGCAAGACGAAGCTGAAAGTCCCCAGCGCCAGCATGAGCACCGCCGAGGCCATCTCCGTCGTCACGCACGGCCTGTCGCTGGCGGCGCACTTCGGCGACGGCGTGCTGCGCGGCGCGGACCTTGCGGCCGGCATGGTCGGCGCGATCGTCAAGGATCCGCTGCAGGACCGCGTGGCGATGCTCGAATACCTGGAGACCGTCGTCAAGGAACGCGACGGCTGGAAGGATTTGTACCGCGCCTGCCGCGACGTGATGGCGTGAGCGCGCGATGAGCGTCCACCTGTTCGGCGTGCGCCACCACGGCCCAGGTTGCGCGCGCAGCCTGGCGGCGGCGCTGGCTGCGCTGGCGCCGGATTGCATCCTCGTCGAGGGTCCGCCGGAAGCGGATGCGCTGGCGCCCTTTGCCGGCCATGCGGAGCTGGTGCCGCCCGTGGCCCTGCTGCTGTATGCGCCGGCCGATCCGCAGCGCGCCGTGTTCTACCCGTTCGCCGAGTATTCGCCGGAATGGCAGGCGCTCCGCCATGCGGCCGAATACGGCACGGAGCTGCGCTTCTGCGACCTGCCGCAGGCGTACCGCTTCGCGCTGCGCGCCGCGGACGACAAGAAGGACGACGACATCCACGACGACCCGCTGCGCTGGCTCGCGCAGGCGGCCGGCTACGGCGACACGGAGACGTGGTGGGACCATCTCGTCGAACAGCGCGGCGACAGCCTGGACCTGTTCGCCGCCATCGCCGAGATGATGACGGCGCTGCGCAACGAAGCCGGCCCGCCGTCCGACGACGTCGAAATAAAACGCGAAGCGTGGATGCGCACGGCGATCCGCCAGGCCGTCAAGGAGGGCCGCGAACGCATCGCCGTCGTGTGCGGCGCGTGGCACGTGCCGGCCCTCGCGACACTGCCCAGCGCGAAGAGCGACGCCGATCTGTTGAAAGGCCTGGCGAAGGAAAAGATTGCGGCGACGTGGGTGCCGTGGACGCACGGCCGTCTTACGTTCGCCAGCGGCTACGGCGCGGGCGTGACGGCGCCCGGCTGGTATCGTCACCTGTGGCGCCATCGCGAGCGCGCGGGCCTGCACTGGCTGACGGAAGTCGCGACGCTCCTTCGCAAGCACGATCTCGACGCATCGTCCGCCCACGTGATCGAGGCGGCGCGCCTGGCCGACACGCTGGCCGCGCTGCGCGACCGTCCACGTCCGGGCCTGGATGAATTGATGGAAGCCGTGCGCGCCGTGTTCTGCTACGACAGCGACGCGCCGCTGCGTCTGATCCGGCGCGAACTGCTCATCGACGAAGCGCTGGGCACCGTGCCGGACGACGTGCCGGCCGTGCCGCTCGCGCAGGACGTGGCCGCGCAGCAGAAACGCCTGCGCATGCCCGTGCGGGCGGACATGACGGAGCTCGACCTCGACCTGCGCCAGCCCGCTCACCTGGAAAAGAGCGTGCTGCTGCATCGCCTTGCGCTGCTGGGCGTCCCGTGGGGGCGGCAGCAGAGCGTCCGCGGCCGGACGGGCACCTTCCACGAACAATGGCAGCTCGCGTGGGCGCCGGAATTCGCCGTCGACCTGATCGCCGCCAGCCGCTGGGGCGCCACGCTCGACAGCGCCACGACGGCGCTCGCCGCCGACCGCGCGGCGCAGGCGCACACCCTGCCGGAACTCACGCGCCTGATGGAGACGATCCTGCTGGCCGACCTGCGCGCGGCCGTCGATCCGCTGATGGCGCGCATCCAGGAAGTGGGCACGTTGACGCCCGACCTCGGGCTGCTGCTGGCCGCGCTGCCGTCGCTCGTCAATGTGCTGCGCTACGGCAGCGCGCGCAACGTCGACACGCAGGCGCTGGGGAGCGTCGTCGACGGCCTCCTGGCGCGCGCGTGCATCGCGCTGCCGTACGGTCTGCGCGGCGTCGCGGACGATGCGGCCGCCGCGCTGCTGGGCCAGATCATCGCGGCCGACCAGGCCGTGCGCCTGCTGCAGGACGAGACGCACGCGGCGGCCTGGTTCGATGCGCTGGAGGCCGGCGCGACGAGCGATTTGTCGCATCCGCTGCTGGCGGGACGGTGCGGCCGCATCCTCACGGAGCAGGGACGCTGGGACAGCGGGCGCGCCGCGCGCCAGCTCGCGCTGCGCTGCTCGCCGACCGTGCCGCCGCTCGTCACCGCGCACTGGCTCGAAGGGTTTTTACAGGGCAGCGGCGCCCTGCTCGCGCACAGCGACCCGTTGTGGAACATCGTGAACGGCTGGCTGCTCGCGCAGCCGGACCACGTCTTCACGGAACTGCTGCCGCTGCTGCGCCGGACAGTGGCCACGTTCAGCGCGCCCGAGCGGCGCGAACTGGGCCAGCGCGCGGCGCAGGCCGGCGGCAAGCTCGCGCATGCGGCGCCGGCGACGGCCGTCGATCCGGTACGTGCGCGGCGCGTGCTGCCCATCCTGCACACACTGTTCGGGACCCAGTCACTCCAGGAGGCCATCGATGGCGAATGAACAGGAAGCGGCGCGCCGTTGGCGCCTCGTGCTGGGGCAGGACGCGGGCGAATCGCTCACCTTGAACGGTGCCGATGCCGCGATCGATGCGGCGCTCGACGCGCTGTACGGCGCCGGTCCGGACACGCGCAGCGGCGGCCTGGGTGGATCGGCACCGCGCGTGGCGCGCTGGCTGGGCGACATCCGCCAGTACTTCCCGTCCAGCGTCGTGCAGGTGATGCAGAAGGATGCGTTCGACCGCCTCGGCCTGCAGCAGATGCTGTGCGAACCGGAGATGCTGGCGGCCGTCGAGCCGGACGTGCACCTCGTCGCGACGCTCCTCAGCCTGAACCGCGTCCTGCCGAACAAGACACGCGCGACGGCCCGCGCCGTCGTCGCGAAGGTCGTCGAGGAACTGGAAAAGAAGCTGTCCACGCCGATGCGCCAGGCGGTGTCCGGAAGCCTGAACCGGGCGGCGCGCAACCGGCGCCCGCGCCACCAGGACATCGACTGGCTGCGCACCATCCGCGCCAACCTGCGGCATTATCAACCGGACTACCAGACGATCATCCCGGAGACGCGCATCGGCTACGGCCGGCGCGGACGCTCGCTGCGCGACATCGTGCTGTGCGTCGACCAGAGCGGATCGATGGCGCCGTCCGTCGTGTACGCGAGCGTGTTCGCGGCGGTCCTTGCGAGCATCAAGGCGGTGACCACGTCGGTGGTCGTGTTCGACACGACCGTCGTCGACCTGACGCCGCTGCTGCACGACCCGGTCGAGGTCCTGTTCGGCACGCAGCTGGGCGGCGGCACGGACATCAACCGCGCGCTCGCGTATTGCCAGGGCCTCGTCACGCGGCCGCAGGACACGATCTTCGTCCTGATCAGCGACCTGTACGAGGGCGGCAACAATGCGGAAATGCTGCGGCGCGCGGCGAGCCTCGTCGGCAGCGGCGCGCAGGTGATATCCCTGCTCGCACTGGACGACAGCGGCGCCCCTTCGTACGACCGCAACAATGCGGCGCAGCTGGCCGCGATGGGCATCCCCTGCTTCGCCTGCACGCCCGACCTGTTCCCCGACCTGATGGCGGCGGCGATCCAGCGGCACAGCCTCGAACAGTGGGCGTCGCAGGCGGGTATCGTCCACGCGTAACCACGTGCTTCAATCGTGCGGGCGGTTGAACACAGCCGTGTTTGGCGCTACTGTCATCCCATGGACGATCAAGCTTCTCAACAAGAAAAGAACCACCGAGCCATGCGCGACATCATCGAAGAGGCGCGCTGCATTCTCCCCGGCTTGCAGGCGGTGTTTGGTTTCCAGACGATCGCCGTGTTCAACGAACGGTTCAATGACCTCGCGCTGTACGCACAGGCGTGCCACATGGTCGGCCTCGCCTTGATGGTGATCGCGATGGCTCTCCTGATGACGCCGGCCGTGTATTACCGCGCCCAGCACGGTTACGCGACGTCGCTCATGGTCAAGGTAGCGCGCAAAGCCATCCGGGGTGCGTTGATGCCACTGGCTCTTGGGCTGTCGCTCGACATGTTGACGGTCGTGTCGCTTGCAACCGACATGCTCTCGCTCAGTATCGCTGCCGCGGTTGCCTCACTCTGCCTCTTTGTGGGACTCTGGTACCTCATTCCGCGCCGTGACCCGATCCAGGTCGGCGAACCGCAGGCCTGACGCCGGCGTAGCCGCGGCCGTGTTGTGTGAGGCGGCGAACAGATGAGGGCGCTTGCACCCGGATAATGCTCCTGTGTTCACGGCATCGTGGACAAGAATTTTACGAACTGGGCGACACTGGCCTACCTTCAAGTTCCGATATCGGGGGGAGCACAGACGGTGGCGAGTGTTTGCCCAGCCGTTCACGCAGCGGCGACGCGACGATCGCGCGCCTGCTGTGACGGCTGGAAGCGGTGCAACCGAGAGCGTTTGCCGATGTCGAAGCTTGTAGCGTTTCGACTCCAGGGAGGCAAGCATGAGCCTGACATTGACCTCGGCCGACTTCACGCCCGGCGGCCCCATCCCCGCCATCCACACATGCGATGGCGCGAATACGTCGCCGGCGCTGTCGTGGTCCGGCGTCCCGCCCGACACCCGCAGCCTCGTCCTCATCATCGACGACCCGGACGCGCCCGATCCTGCGGCACCGAAAATGACCTGGGTGCACTGGGTCCTCTACAACCTGCCGCCGCAGGCGAACCACCTGCCCGCCGGGATACGCGAGGCGGAACTGCCGCGCGGCACGCAAGCCGGCCTCAACGATTTCAAGAACACGCGCTACGGCGGGCCGTGTCCGCCCATCGGACGGCACCGCTACGTGCATAAGCTGTATGCGCTCGACACCGTGCTGCCCGACCTGCGGCATCCGACCAAGCCCCAGCTGGAAAAGGCGATGCAGGGGCATGTGAAGGCGCAGACGGAACTGATCGGCACCTATCAGCGCGGTCACTGATCCGCGCGGATGAAATCGATGAAGGCGCGCAGTGGCGCGGGGACGAGCCTGCGCCCCGGATAGTAGAGATACGGGCCGGAAAAGGATGGCCACCACGGTTCCAGCACGGGCTCGAGCTCGCCACGGTCGATATGCGGGCGCAACCAGTCCTCGAACAGGTAGACGATGCCCGTGCCGGCGACGGCCACGTCGATTTTCAGGTCGAGTGCGCCGCCCACCTGGACGAGCAATTGCCCGGGCGGATCGATTGTGATCGTCTCGCTGTCGCGCTCGAATGTCCAGCGGATGATCGCGCCGCTGGCAAAGCGTGCGCGCATGCAGGCGTGGTCCAGCAAGTCGCGCGGATGCCGAGGGCGGCCGCGCCGGTCGAGATAGTCCGGCGCCGCGGCCGCGGCCATGCGCTGGACGCGCGGTCCGATGGGTACGGCGACCATGTCCTGCTCGAGCTTTTCCTCGTAGCGGATGCCCGCATCGCAGCCGGCCGCGAGCACGTCGACGAAGCTCTCGTCCGCGATCACTTCCAGGCGGATCTCGGGGTAGGCAGCGAGGAAGCGCGGCACGATGGACGGCAGCACGAGCCGCGCCGCGCTCATCGGCACATTGAGCTTGAGGGTGCCGGTGGGCGTATCACGAAAACCATTGACCACGTCGAGCGCACTCTCGACTTCGTTGAGCACGGGGTCCAGGCGCGCAAGCAGGCTGCGGCCCGCTTCCGTCGGCACGACGCTGCGCGTGGTGCGGTTGAGCAGGCGCACGCCGAGCTTCGCTTCAAGACGCCGCACCGCATCGCTGAGACCGGATGCGCTGCCGCTCGTGGCCCGTGCGGCATCGCGGAAACCGCCGGCGCGCGCGACGGCGACGAAAGCGGAAAGATCGCCCAGATCGACTTTCATGTGTTTTCCATTGTCCGGTTTGGCGTACAACCCATGCGGATTATGCCGGATTGTCCTGAGATCGTCGCGGGCTTATCGTGGATGCACTGTTCACGATCCATCAAGGAGAATCTCAATGTCCACCACGTATCAACTCGGCGACCGTACTGTCCGACGCCTCGGCTATGGCGCCATGCAGCTGGCAGGGCCCGGCGTCTTCGGGCCGCCGCGGGATCGGGAGGCCGCGCTCGCCGTGCTGCGCGATGCGGTGGCGCTCGGCGTCAACCACATTGATACATCGGATTTCTACGGCCCTCACGTCACCAATCAATTGATCCGGGAAGCGCTGCATCCGTATCCGGACGACCTCGTCATCGTCACCAAGGTCAGCGCGCGACGCGACGCCCAGGGTGCATGGCTGCCGGCCACGTCACCGAAGGAACTGCGCGAGGCCGTGCACGACAACCTGCGCAATCTCGGCCTGGACGTGCTGGAGGTGGTCAATTTCCGCAGCATGTTGGATGTCCATGGTCCGGCGGAAGGATCGCTCGAAGAACAGGTGACGACGTTGGCGGAGCTGCGCGAGGAAGGTCTCATCAAGCACGTCGGCCTGAGCAACGTGACGATGAAGCAGGTCGAGGACGCGCGGCGCATCGTGCCGATCGCGTGTGTGCAGAACATGTATAACCTCGTTCACCGCAATGACGACGCGCTGATCGATGCGCTGGCGCGCGACGGTATTCCGTACGTGCCGTTCTTCCCGCTCGGTGGCTTTTCGCCGCTGCAGTCGGATGCGTTGTCCGCAGTCGCAGCCGAACTCGGTGCGACGCCGATGCAGGTGGCAATCGCCTGGCTGTTGCAGCGGTCGCCGAACATCCTGCTGATTCCCGGGACGTCGTCGAGTGCCCACCTGCGCGAGAACCTGAAGGCGGCGGATCTCGTGTTGTCCTCGGATGTGCTGGCGAAACTCGATCGGATCTAGAAAGCAAAAAACCCGCTCGGAGCGAGGATTGGCAGTACCAATCCGGGCGAGCGGGCTTCGTTTTTCCAAAACGAAAAACCCCGTCGAGATCACTCGACGGGGTTTTCTTAATAACTAGCCTGACGATAACCTACTTTCACACTGGTTGCAGCACTATCATC
>NZ_LMEW01000026.1 GCF_001426525.1 Massilia sp. Root133 | reverse complement strand
CGTCTGGCCGCCCAACAGCACGGCACCCGAGCCAGACAGCGAGCTCACTTGGGCGCCGTTGTTCGTGGCGGCGATGTCGAACACGCCGTTGTTGGCCACGCCACTGGACAGCGCGATGCCGCCCGAACCGGACAGCGCCAGCGCGCCGCCCTGGTCGATCGAGGTGGCCCCGGTATAGGTATTGGTACCAGTCAGCGTTTCGCTGCCGCCCGCGATTGTCAGACCGCCCGAACCGTAGATGCTGCCCGCAAACGTATCGCCAGCATTGGTCAGCGTCAGCGTCTGGCCGCCCAAAAGCACGGCACCGGAGCCGGACAGCGAGCGCACTTCGGCGCCGTTGTTCGTGGCGACGATGTCGAACACGCCGTTGTTAGCGACGCCGCTGGACAGCGCGACGCTGCCTGAGCCGGACAGCGCGAGACCGCCGCCCTGGTCGATCGACGTGGCGCCGGTATAGGTATTGGTACCGCTCAGAGTTTCGATACCGCCCGTGATCGTGAGGCCGCCCGAGCCGTGGATACCGCCGGCGAATACGTCCTGCGCATCGGTCAACGTCAGCGTCTGGCCGCCGAGCAGCACGGCACCGGAGCCGGACAGCGAGCGCACTTCGGCGCCGTTGTTCGTGGCGGCGAGATCGAACACTCCGTTATTGGCGATGCCGCTGGACAGCGCGATGCTGCCCGAACCGGACAACGCGAGACCGCCGCCCTGGTCGATCGACGTGGCGCCGGTATAGGTATTGGTACCGGTTAGAGTTTCGGTGCCGCCCGCAATTGTCAGACCACCCGAACCGTGGATGTTGCCGGCGAACGTATCTCCGGCATCCGTCAGCGTCAGAGTCCGGCCGCCCAGCAGCACAGCACCGGATCCGGACAGCGTGCGCACTTCGGCGCCGTTGTTCGTGGCCGTGATGTCGAGCACGCCGTTGTTGGCGACGCCGCTGGACAGCGCGATGCTGCCCGAACCGGACAGCGCCAGTGCGCCGCCTTGGTCGATCGCCGTGGCGCCGTTATAGGTATTGGTACCGGTCAGTGTTTCGATGCCGCCCGCGATCGTCAGTCCGCCCGAACCGTGGATGCTGCCGGCGAACGTATCACCGGCATCGGTCAGCGTCAGCGTCTGGCCGCCCAAGAGCACAACACCGGAACCGGACAGCGTGCGCACTTCGGCACCGTTGTCCGTGGCGACGATATCGAGCACGCCGTTATTGGCGACGCCACTGGACAAAGCGATACCGCCCGAGCCGGACAGCGCCAGCGCGCCGCCCTGACTGATCGACGTGGTGCCGGTGTAGGTGTTGGTACCGGTCAGCGTTTCGACGCCGCCCGCGATTGTCAAGCCGCCCGAACCGTGGATGCTGCCCGCAAACGTATCGGCAGCATCCGTCAGCGTCAGCGTCTGGCCGCCCAAGAGCACGGCACCGGAGCCGGACAGCGAGCGCACTTCGGCGCCGTTGTTCGTGGCGACGATGTCGAACACGCCGTTATTGGCGACNCGTCAGCGTCTGGCCGCCCAAGAGCACGGCACCGGAGCCGGACAGCGAGCGCACTTCGGCGCCGTTGTTCGTGGCGACGATGTCGAACACGCCGTTATTGGCGACRCCGCTGGACAGCGCGACGCTGCCCGAGCCGGACAGCGCGAGACCGCCGCCCTGGTCGATCGACGTGGCGCCGGTATAGGTATTGGTACCGCTCAGGGTTTCGATGCCGCCCGCGATCGTGAGGCCGCCCGAGCCGTGGATACCGCCGGCGAATACGTCCTGCGCATCCGTCAACGTCAGCGTCTGGCCGCCCAAGAGCACGGCACCGGAGCCGGACAGCGAGCGCACTTCGGCGCCGTTGTTCGTGGCGACGATGTCGAACACGCCGTTATGCCTGAATAGGTATTGGTACCGCTCAGGGTTTCGATACCGCCCGCGATCATCAGGCCGCCCGAGCCGTGGATACCGCCGGCGAATACGTCCTGCGCATCCGTCAACGTCAGCGTCTGCCCGCCCAAGAGCACGGCACCGGAGCCGGACAGCGAGCGCACGTCGGCGCCGTTGTTCGTGGCGACGATGTCGAACACGCCGTTATTGGCGACGCCGCTGGACAGCGCGACGCTGCCCGAGCCGGACAGCGCCAGCGCGCCGCCCTGGTCGACCGATGTGGCGCCTGAATAGGTATTGGTACCGCTCAGGGTTTCGATACCGCCCGCGATCATCAGGCCGCCCGAGCCGTGGATACCGCCGGCGAATACGTCCTGCGCATCGGAACCGGACAGCGAGCGCACTTCGGCACCGTTGTTCGTGGCCGCGATGTCGAACACACCATTATTGGCGACGCCGCTGGACAGTGCGATACTGCCCGAACCAGACAGCGCCAGTGCGCCGCCCTGATCGATCGACGTGGCGCCGTTATAGATATTGGTACCGCTGAGCACCTGCGTGCCACCCGCGATTGTCAGCCCGCCCGAACCGTAGATGCTGCCGGCGAATACGTCCTGCGCATCGGTCAACGTCAACGTCTGGCCGCCCAGCAGCACGGCACCGGAACCGGACAGCGAGCGCACTTCGGCACCGTTGTTCGTGGCCGCGATGTCGAACACACCATTATTGGCGACGGAACCGGACAGCGAGCGCACTTCGGCACCGTTGTTCGTGGCCGCGATGTCGAACACACCATTATTGGCGACGCCGCTGGACAGTGCGATACTGCCCGAGCCGGACAGCGCCAGTGCGCCGCCCTGACCGATCGATGTGGCGCCTGAATAGGTATTGGTACCGCTCAGGGTTTCGATACCGCCCGCGATCGTCAGGCCGCCCGAGCCGTGGATACCGCCGGCGAATACGTCCTGCGCATCGGTCAACGTCAACGTCTGGCCGCCCAGCAGYACGGCACCGGAACCGGACAGCGAGCGCACTTCGGCGCCGTTATCCGTGGCCGTGATGTCGAACACGCCGTTATTGGCGACGCCGCTGGACAGCGCGACGCTGCCCGAGCCGGATAGCGCGAGACCGCCGCCCTGKTCGATCGACGTGGCGCCGAWATAGGTATTGGCACCGCTGAGCACTTGCGTGCCACCTGCGACGTTGACGCCGCCGACACCGTCGATTACGCCGGCAAAGGTCTCGCCAGCATTGGTCAGCGTCAGCGTCTGTCCGCCCAGCCACACCGTCCCCGAACCGGACAGCGAGTTCACCTGGGCGCCGTTGTCCGTGGCGGCAATATCGAACACGCCGTTGTTGGCCACACCGCTGGACAGMGCGATGCTGCCCGAACCGGACARCGCCAGTGCRCCRCCCTGKTCGATCGACGTGGCGCCGAAATAGGTATTGGYACCGCTGAGCACYTGCGTGCCGCCCGCGACGTTCACGTCGCCGAAACCGGCGATCGTGCCTGCAAAGGTGTCGCCAGCATTGGTCAGCGTCAGCGTCTGTCCGCCCAGCCACACCGTCCCCGAACCGGACAGCGAGTTCACCTTGGCGCCGTTGTCCGTGGCAGCAATATTGAACATGCCGTTATTGAGCAAGCCGCTCGACAGGGCAATGCTGCCGGAACCCGACAGGGACAGGCCCGCGTATTGGTCGACCTGGGTGGCGCCCCCATGGACGTTCAGGCCGCCCAGCGTCTCGTAGCCGCCAGCGACCACCAGGCTGCCGGAACCCTGCAGCGTGCCGAGATAAAAGCCGTCCGCGGCGGTCAAGGTCAGCGTCCTGGCGTCCATCAGCACGGTCCCGGAACCCGACAGGCTGACGAGTTGCGAGCCGGCATCCGTGCCGGTGATATCGAGCGTGCCATCGTTCGTCAGGTTGATGCCGGCCAGGAAGGCGTTCGAGCCGTCGCCGTCAGACGCGGACAACGATGCGCCAGCGGGAACATAGCCCGGTATGCCCTGCTGTGCGAACGACACGAGCGGAAACAGCGCGAGCAACGCCGTCGCCAGGAGCGTCCGGGCGCCGGAATAAGCGCCGCCCCCGTCCGGCACGGCATCTTGGCCGCGGGTCGTTCCCGCGGTGTCCTTGCCGTTGGCGCAGCCGATTTCGGCGACCGCCATGAGCATATGACGTTTCTTGTTCCAGACGAGACGATAGATGTGATTCATGGCAGCGTGATGTATTCCGTAAAAGCAGAAAGACCGGACGAGAGGAGAGCAACAAACATTGATTATCGGCGACAAAAATGCCGCTAGGGAATATTAGTTCCCGAAAAAACGAAACGAAAATGAGAGTTCGTGTGTCGAAACAACGAAAAGTAGACCGTCTGGTAACTGAACGAGGCAGCGCGTCAATACGCGATGGCGGCAAGGTCGTGCGCCACGCGCGCAACGACCTCGTCCCAGGCACCGGCATGGCGCTGGCGGTACAACCGGAGCACGCCCGGATACCAGGGCGAATCGGCGCGTTCTTCCATCCAGCGCCAGTCGGGATGGATGGCCGGCAGCAGCACCCAGCAGCGCTTGCCCAGTGCGCCGGCGACATGGGCCACGGCCGTATCGACGCAGATGACCAGGTCGAGCTCCGCCACGATTGCCGCCGTATCGCCGAAGTCCGCGATTCCGGCGCCGAGTTCGAGAAGATCAAGGCCGTCCGGGCCGGCCCGCCGCGGCTCGCCGTCCATGCCGCGCTGCAGACTGACGAACGCGACGCCCGGCACCGACCACAGCGGAGCCAGGACCGACAGATCCGGCAGGGAGCGGTTCGCGTCATTGACGTGCCCGCCAAAGCCGCGCCAGACGAGGCCGACACGCATCCCGGCGGGCAGCGTATCCAGCCGGGCACGCCAGTACGCGCGGCGCGCGGGGTCCGCGGCGAGGTAAGGGAGCGTGGCCGGGATCGTCGCGAGCGTGGTCCCGGCATGCATCGGCAGGCTCAACATGAAAACCCAGAAATCGTGCGGCGCCAGGCGCCCCGCCTCGCTCATGGGGACGACGCGGTCGGCGCCGGCAGCACCGCGCAGCAAGGGCAGCAGCGCATCGTGGCAGATCAGCGTGACCGTCCGCGCGCCGGCCGCTTTCAGCCACGGCAGGTAGCGCACGAACTGGATCTGGTCGCCGAAGCCCTGCTCCGGCCACACGGCGATGGCCTTGCCGTCCAGCGCCTCCCCGTTCCACTGCGGGAAACCGGGCGCCGGCCTGACGGCGATCGGACGCGCCAGTGCCGGATCGTGCCGCGCCTCCATCCACGGCCAGCCTTCGGCCAGCCGCCCCTGCGCCAGCAGCAGGAAACCGAGGTTCCAACGCGCTTCCGGATAGCCGGGGTCGGCGGCGATCGCTTGCCGGTACGCATCCTCGGCCTCGCCGGCACGCCCCTGGCGCTGGCGCAGGGTGCCCAGGTTGTTGAACGTCTTGGCGAGGCCGGGCCGGGCCGCGAGCGCGCGCCGATACGCAGCCTCGGCGTCATCGTCACGCTGCATGTACTGGTAGACGTTGCCCAGCGAATTCCAGACTTCCGGGTCGTGCGCGCGCCACCGCAGGCAGGTGCGCAGCGCAGCCTCGGCCTCGGCGTAGCGGCCGGACTGCGTGTACGACAGGCCCAGGTTGTGCCAGGCGTCGGCATACCCGGGGCGGCACGCGACCGCCTGCAGGTATTCCCGTTCGGCCTCTTCCGGCTGGCCCGACCTGGCCAACAGCACCGCGAAGTTGTTGTGGAGTTCGGCATTGTCCGGACGCAGCAGCAGTGCCGCCCGGTAGCACTCGGCCGCCTCGGCACGCCGTCCCAGCCGGTGCAGCAGGTCGGCGCGGTGCTGCAGGGATGCGGCGTCGGCCGGGTCGTGCGCGACGGCCTCGCCGAAGCGGCGTTGCGCCTCCTCGAAGCGCCCGAGCCGCTCCAGCACCAGTCCGAGGTTGGCGCTGGCTTCCGGATACCGGGGCCGCAGGGCCAGCGCGGCCTCGTGCGCGCCGACGGCCTGTTCGAGTCCGCCCGCCTGTTGATACAACAGGGCCAGGTTGTAATGGGCTTCGGCGTAATCGGGCTGCAGCTGCAGCGCGCGCCGGAACGCCTCCCCGGCCTCGGCGCCGCGTCCCCTCTGCTGCAACAGGATGCCGAGGTTGTTCCAGCTGGCCGCGTGCGCGGGATCGCGCGCCAGCGCCTTGCGCCAGAACGCCTCGGCATCGTCCGGCCGCCCGAGCGCACGGGCGCAGGCCGCCGCCAGATTCAGGGCATCCACGTTCGCCTCGTCGCCCTGCAGCAAGTCGCCGATCCCGGCCAGGGCCTGGTCGAAGCGGCGCTCGTTGAACAGGGCGATGGCAAGGGCAATGCGCTGGCGCGGGTTCATGAAAGCATGGAAGACGGACGAGCCCGTATTTTCCCACGTCCACGCGCACGCGAGAACGGGCGCCATGGCGGCGCGCATAAAAAAACGCCGCCCCGGTCTCCCGGTGCGGCGTCAACTCTGCTGTGACCAGTGTAACCGATCACGCGCCCGAATGGTCAGGCAGATTCTTTCAGTTGTTCCAGGATGGCGGGATTTTCCAGCGTCGAGATGTCCTGGGTGATGGTCTCGCCCTTGGCCAGCACGCGCAGCAGGCGGCGCATGATCTTGCCGGAACGGGTCTTCGGCAGGTTGTCGCCGAAGCGGATCTCTTTCGGCTTGGCGATCGGACCGATCTCCTTGCCGACCCAGTTGCGCAGCTCGGCGGCCAACTTCTTCGCTTCCTCGCCGGTCGGACGCGCCTGTTTCAGCACGACGAACGCGCAGATCGCCTCGCCGGTCGTCTCGTCCGGCTTGCCGACGACCGCCGCTTCCGCCACGATCGGGTGCGCCACGAGGGCGGACTCGATCTCCATCGTGCCCATGCGGTGACCCGAGACGTTCAGCACGTCGTCGATGCGGCCCGTGATGGTGAAGTAGCCCGTGTCCTTGTTGCGGATCGCGCCGTCGCCGGCCAGGTAGTACTTGCCGCCCAGTTCATCCGGGTAGTAGGCGCTGCGGAAGCGGTCCGGGTTGTTCCAGATGGTACGGATCATCGACGGCCACGGACGCTTCACCACGAGGATGCCGCCTTGCCCGTTCGGCACGTCGTGGCCGGCTTCGTCGACGATGGCGGCCATGATGCCCGGCAGCGGCAACGTGCAGGAACCCGGCACCATCGGGGTCGCGCCCGGCAGCGGGGTGATCATGTGGCCGCCGGTTTCCGTCTGCCAGAAGGTGTCCACGATCGGGCAGCGCTGGCCGCCGATCTGGGTGTAGTACCACATCCACGCTTCCGGGTTGATCGGTTCGCCGACGGTGCCCAGCAGGCGCAGGCTGGACAGGTCGTAGTTCTTCGGATGCACCTTCTCGTCCGTGTTGGACGCCTTGATCAGCGAGCGGATCGCCGTCGGCGCCGTGTAGAAGATGCTGACCTTGTGCTTGGCGATCGTCTCCCAGAAGCGGCCGGCATTCGGGAACGTCGGCACGCCTTCGAACACGATCTGCGTGGCGCCGACCGCGGTCGGGCCGTAGCAGATGTAGGTGTGGCCCGTCACCCAGCCGATGTCGGCCGTGCACCAGTAGACGTCGTCCGGCTTGAGGTCGAAGGTCCACTTCATCGTCAGCGCGGCCCACAGCAGGTAGCCGCCGGTCGAGTGCTGGACGCCCTTCGGCGTGCCCGTCGAACCCGAGGTGTAGAGGATGAACAGCGGATGTTCCGCATCCACCCACTCCGGCTCGCACTCGCCGCTCTGGCCGTCGACGAGGTCGTGCAGCCACAGGTCGCGGCCTTCCTGGAAGGCGATGTTGCCGCCGGTGCGCTTGTAGACGATGACGTCGCGGATCGTCTCGCAGCCGCCCATCGCCAGCGCCTCGTCGACGATGGCTTTCAGCGGCAGCGATTTACCGCCGCGCAGCTGCTCGTCGGCCGTGATGACGGCGACGGCGCCCGCGTCGATGATGCGCTCCTGCAGCGACTTCGCGGAGAAGCCGCCGAACACGACGGAGTGCGTCGCGCCGATGCGCGCGCACGCCTGCATCGCGGCCACGCCTTCGATCGACATCGACATGTAGATGATGACGCGGTCGCCCTTCCTGATGCCGCGGGATTTGAGGCCGTTGGCAAATTTGCACACACGCTCGTGCAGTTCGCGGTACGTGGCGCGGGTGACGGCGCCGTCGTCCGCTTCGAAGATGATCGCCGTCTTGTCGCCGTTGCCGTTCTCGATCTGGCGATCGAGGCAGTTGTACGACGCGTTCAGCTGGCCATCCGCGAACCATTTGTAGAACGGCGCATTCGATTCGTCGAGGGTTTGCGTGAAGGGTTTGTGCCAGGCGACGTTTTCGCGCGCCAGGCGGGCCCAGAAACCTTCGTAGTCGCTGGCGGCTTCGTCGCACAGCTTGTTGTACGCATCCATGCCGGAAATCGCGGCATTGGCGGTGAATTGTGCGGGCGGCTGGAAGACGCGGTTTTCCTGCAGTCCCTGCTGTTGGGTCTCGTTCTCGGCCATACTAGTCTCCTATTAGATGATGTAGTAATTTTGCCTAACACCTTAAGCACTCACGCTTACTGAGCCCTTACACGGCCCAAGGCGGCATCCCCGCTGGCCATTCTATCAACCTTCCGCATACCACGACGCCGTGCCGGCAAGGCGCGGCGGGTGTAGAATGTTGAGCTGTCCTGACCGCCGCCGCATTGGAAAGCCCGCATAGATGTTCGATTCGCAACCCTCCTCCAGCGCACGCAAACGCAGCGCACTCGCCAGTTTCATGTTCGCCAGCCGCTGGCTGCAACTACCTTTGTATCTCGGCCTGATCCTCGCGCAGTGCGTTTACGTGTTCCATTTCTGGGTCGAACTGAAGGATCTCGTGCTGGCCGCGATGGGCAACGAAGCCGCGCTGCAGCACATCTTCCAGGCCGTCGCCGTGCCGGGCGCGCCGCTGCCGGACAAGTTGAACGAAACGACGATCATGCTCGTCGTGCTGGGCCTGATCGACGTCGTCATGATTTCGAATTTGCTGATCATGGTGATCGTGGGCGGCTACGAGACGTTCGTGTCGCGCATGTACCTGGAAGACCATCCCGACCAGCCGGAATGGCTGTCGCACGTGAACGCGTCCGTGCTGAAGACCAAGCTGGCGATGGCGATCATCGGCATCTCGTCGATCCATCTGCTCAAGACGTTCATCAACGCCAAGTCCTACGATGCGCAGACGATCATCGCGCAGACCTGCATCCACGTCGTGTTCCTGCTGTCGGCGATGGCGATCGCCTACACCGACCGGATCATGATGAATACCCAGAGTGACAACAAGCACCACTGATTCCTCCGTAATCCAAGACCCCACAGCGAGACCCACATGACTGTCATTAAACAGGACGACCTGATCGAATCGGTCGCCGCCGCACTCCAGTACATCAGCTACTACCACCCCGCCGACTACATCCAGCACCTCGCGCGCGCCTACGAGGCCGAGCAGAGCCCGGCCGCCAAGGACGCCATCGCGCAGATCCTGACCAACTCGCGCATGTGCGCGGAAGGCAAGCGCCCGATCTGCCAGGACACCGGCATCGTCAACGTGTTCCTGAAGATCGGCATGAACGTGCGCTTCGAAGGCTTCGGCAGCGGCTCGATCACGGACGCCGTCAACGAAGGCGTGCGCCGCGCGTACAACTTCGCCGACAACAAGCTGCGCGCCTCGATCGTCGCCGACCCGCACTTCGAGCGCAAGAACACGAAGGACAACACCCCGGCCGTCGTCCACATGGAACTGGTCCCGGGCGACACCGTCGACGTGATGGTCGCCGCAAAAGGCGGCGGCTCGGAGAACAAGACCAAGTTCGTCATGCTGAACCCGTCCGACTCGCTGGTCGACTGGGTCCTCAAGACTGTCCCGCTGATGGGCGCCGGCTGGTGCCCGCCGGGCATGCTGGGCATCGGCATCGGCGGCTCCGCCGAGAAGGCCATGCTGATGGCCAAGGAGTCGCTGATGGAAGACATCGACATGTACGAACTGAAGGCACGCGGCCCGCAAAATAAACTGGAAGAGCTGCGTATCGAACTGTGCGACAAGATCAACGCACTGGGCATCGGCGCGCAGGGCCTGGGCGGCCTGACGACCGTGCTGGACGTGAAGATCAACATGTACCCGACGCACGCGGCTTCGAAGCCGGTCGCGATGATCCCGAACTGCGCCGCCACGCGTCACGCGCACTTCGTGCTGGATGGCTCGGGCCCGTCGTACATCGAACCGCCGGCGCTGTCGACCTGGCCGAACGTGAACTGGACGCCGGACACGCAGAAATCGAAGAGCGTCAACCTCGACACGCTGACGAAGGAAGAAGTCGCATCGTGGCAGCCGGGCCAGACCCTGCTCCTGAACGGCAAGATGCTGACGGGCCGCGACGCCGCGCACAAGCGCATCCAGGACATGCTGGCGAAGGGCGAACAGCTGCCGGTCGACTTCACGAACCGCGTGATCTACTACGTCGGCCCGGTCGATCCGGTGCGTGACGAAGTCGTGGGCCCGGCCGGCCCGACGACGGCGACCCGCATGGACAAGTTCACCGACATGATGCTCGAGAAGACGGGCCTGATCGCGATGATCGGCAAAGCGGAACGCGGCCCGGCCGCCATCGAGTCGATCAAGAACCACAAGTCGGCCTACCTGATGGCCGTCGGCGGTTCCGCGTACCTCGTGTCGAAGGCGATCAAGTCGGCGAAGGTCGTCGGCTTCGAAGACCTGGGCATGGAAGCGATCTACGAATTCGAGGTCAAGGACATGCCCGTCACCGTGGCCGTCGATGCGACGGGTACGTCGGTGCACCAGACCGGTCCGAAGGAGTGGGCTGCGAAGATCGAGTCGCTGAAGGGTATTCCGGTCGCGACGGCTTAAGCGCACGAAATTGGGCCCCTGCCTGAGCAGGGGCGACGTTCAAACGTAGCCTGCTCCTTTGAACGTCGTCCCCGCCCTCGCCGGGCGCCTTAGCGGGGACCCAAGTTTGCATACCCGTAGCCTCTCCAGCTGGGTTACCATTTCCCCATGAACACCCAAGCACACCCCGAAGACGCCCCCGTCGGCGTCTTCGACTCCGGCCTCGGCGGCCTCTCGATCCTGCGCCACATCCGCGCCCAACTCCCGCATGAACACCTGATCTACGTGGCCGACACGGGCTTCGCACCGTACGGCGACAAGCCCGAACACGTCGTCGCCGAGCGTTCGCTGGCGGTGGCCCGCTTCCTCGTCGAACGGGGCGTCAAGGCCATCGTCGTCGCCTGCAACACGGCGACCATTTCCGCGGTTCGCCTGATGCGCGACACCTTCCCCGACCTGCCCATCGTCGGCGTGGAACCCGGCCTGAAGCCCGCGGCGGCGGCCACGCGCAGCGGCAAGGTCGGCGTACTGGCCACGGAACGCACGCTGGCCGGCGCCAAGTTCCGGCAACTGCGCGACCAGATCACGGCAGCGACGCACGCGCAGTTCCTGCTGCAGCCATGCCGCGGCCTCGTCGACCGCATCGAACTGGGCGACACGGAAGGCACGCGCGAGCTGCTGCAACGCTACGTGACGCCGCTGCTCGACCAGGGCGCCGACACGCTCGTCCTGGGCTGCACGCACTACCCGCTCGTGCGCGCCGCGATCGAGGACGTGATCGCATCGGCCGGCGCGCGTGGCGTTACGCTGGTGGACACCGGCGACGCCGTGACGCGCCAGCTGGTGCGCTTGCTGGATGCGGGGCGGTTGCTGCGCTCCCCTTCTGGCGATGCGCCGGGCACACTGGAGGCTTGGACCAGCGCCAGCGCCACCGCACTATCGGCCGCGTTCAATAGCCTGATCGGCATCGATCCGCCGGTGCACGAGGCAACGTTCGGCGAGGCGTGACGGCCGTTCGCACTGCTGGGCAAAACTCAATTTGCCAGAATGCGAATGACCCTATATAATCTCGTTCTGTCTCGGCAACAACGAGACAACAAGCAAGACAGTGGTGGCTGTAGCTCAGTTGGTAGAGTCCAGGATTGTGATTCCTGTTGTCGTGGGTTCGAGTCCCATCAGCCACCCCACAGAATTCGAAAAAGCCGCAAGCGCAAGCTTCGCGGCTTTTTTCATTTCCCGCCCTGCTCAGGCTGCACAGGAATTCGAACGCTACCTGCCAAGGTGGGATGCGCCGAGCTTCCTTCACATTCGGCGTTTGACCGACACCGACGTAGGCATGGATCGCGAACTCGATTCTCCCCACCAACCGTACGCCGAGCATCTTGCACATCGTCTAAAATGCACGTCAGAAATGTACTGACGTCAATCATATTTGAGCAAATGAATCATTTGCCCTATACTTGGCCCCGATACACCCCCATAACAACGAGCGGCAGGCATCACGTTGACCTGACCGCCATGCGGCCTCGCCGCATCGCGGATGCGTGAAGCATCCACTCTTTCAACGGGTCCAGACGCCGGCCGGACGAGCCGCGCTGCGACCGCCCGCCTCCGCGCGCCGGACGGATCCAAGCTTCCAGCCGGCCCGCACCGAGGCCTTTCAATGAGGGCCGATCTTCATGACCCCAACACGACCATCGCGCCGCTACCGCCTGCTCGCGACCGCGTGCGCGCTGTGCGTCATCCTGACACCGCAAGCGCATGCGGCCAAACGCAAGCCGGCGGCGCCAACGACACCTGCCATCGCCGACTTCCGGGAATTGAGCGGCTCGTATCCCGGCACGTGCGAACAACCCGTCGCCCCGGCGCTTTCCGGCCTGGGCGAGCCGACCACGCGCCAGTGCGCCTGGAGCCAGCGTGTGGAAATGGTGTACTGGCGCAGCATCCCGACGCCGACCGCTACCTGCCTGCCGCCGGCCGCCATCGCATGGCACCGCCTCACGCAGGCGATCCACGCGGACGCGCCGCCCTGGAACAACGCCTGGTCCGGCCGCACCGTGACCACGAACACGCCCGAATCCCACCAACTGGCCGCCATATGGCGCGGCGACGATGGCCAATGGTCGGCGGCGCTGTGGCGCTGGCAGCCGTCCGAGAAACCGGACACGCGCACCTGGCAGACCGGCCACTGGGACGATGTGAAGCAGGCCGCGCACGCGATCGATGCGGGCAGTCCGCTGCCGGCGGCGGCGCCGTTGTTCGTCGCGTGGCGCGATGCGTCGGCGGGCAAGCCGCGCGTGCTCGATGGCGACACGTGGCGCTGGGTGTCCGACAAGACCTGCTTGCGACTCGAGACGTCGGGCATCAGCCAGACGCGCATCCACCTGCCCTATTCGCGCGACGATGCGCGGCTCGAGCAGCGCAGCGGCATGCAGGTGCTGCTGGCGCGCCGCTTCCCGAATGCCGAGTGGCTGCAGCCCTTTACCTTGCTGGAGCCGGGCCGTCCCGGTGACCGCACCGGTGCGAAGTTCATCGCCGTGTGGCGCGAAGGCGCCAGCGTCAAGGGGCAGTTGTGGATTCCGCTGCGCGACGACGCGGGCATCGTCCGCGCGCGCATCGTCAGCGATCTCGCGCCGGCATCGGCGGAGCGTCAAAAGGAACTGGCGAAGCAGCGGGCCGACGTGATCGGGCACGAGCTGACCTCGCTGGCCCACGCGTGGGAGGTGCGCCATGAATGACGAACTGTACTCGCCCTTCTGGCTGCTGTCGCCGCTGGCCGTGCTGGGTGCCGGCCTGATGGTCGCGCTCGTGATCGGACTGACCCTGCAGCGTTTCCGCATCCCGAAACTGTATGGCGCCGTGATCGCGGGCCTGCTGCTCGGCGCGAACGGTGCCGGCTTCATCGACCGCGCGCTGCTGACGCAGTTCCAGGAACTGCTCAACGGCGCCGCGGCGCTCGTGCTGTTCGAGGTCGGCCGCAAGATGGACCTCGCGTGGTTGCTGCGCAGCGGGCGCCAGGGCGCCAGTCTGCTGCTCGCGACCCTGGCGCGCGGCGCCGCGGCGGCCGTCACGCTGGGCCTCTTCGGCCTGCCGTGGGGCGCCGCGATCTTCATCGGCTCGATCCTCATCGCCGTCAATCCCGTCATCCACAGTTCGATGGTGGCGGACGAAAACGCGAGCGGCACGAGCACGTTCGCGACGTCGAACATGGTCGGACTCTCCAACTTCGTCGCGCTGCTGGCGCTCGGCATCACGCTCGCATGGACGCGCAGCCACGGCCAGGACGCCGACAGCGGTTTCTGGACGGAGTTGATGCGCCAGGGCGGCAAGCTCGTGATCGGCGCCCTGATCGCCGTGCTGTCGTACGGCGTGTATGCGCTGGCCACGCGGCTGTGCAAGGTGCCGGCGACGCTGCGTCCCGGCATGCTGCTGGCCGCGCTGTTGATCGACCTGGGCCTGTGTTCCGTGATGTCCGCGAGCGCCCTGCTCTCGCTGCTGCTGATGGGGGTCCTGCTGCGCAATGCGGAGAAGCGCGACAACGTGTTCCAGGCGCAGTTGAAGACGGCGCAGGACATCGGCTACGTGCTGCTGTTCCTGATGTCGGCGGCGCTCGTCGACCTGCAGGCGCTGCTGCACGGCTGGACCATCGTGGCCGCGCTGACGGTGTTCGCGGTCCGCATCGCGGCCACGCGCCTGGCCCTGTGGCCGGGCACGGCGTGGGACATGCGCAAGCAGCATGCGATGGCCCTGTCGATGTGTTCCCTGGTGAGCTACGGCGGTCTCGTCGTGGACAACACCCTGAATGCCTACACCGGGCTCGATGCGACGTCCACCGCCGTCATGGGCGCGCTGCTGGCCCTGAACGTCCTGCTGGCGCCCGGCCTCACGTGGCTCGGCTTGCACCTGGCCGGCGAAACCTATCGAGGAGGCGCGCAATGAGCGAACTACTGAATGATGAAGCGCTGGGCAAGCTGAAAGCCGACGCCCAGGCACAAGCGGTGTCGGGCAATGGTCCGGCCTACCTGCCCGACTTCAAGGCGTCCACGATCGGCACGATGGGCATCGAACTGGAACTGATGGTGCTCGACCGCCTGACGTTCGACCTGTTCCCCGCCGCACCGGACATCCTGCGCCTGCTGGACAAGCACGACAAGCCGTGGGTGCACACGCCGGAAATCACGACGTCGATGCTGGAAGTGGCGACTGCCATCCTCACCTCGTTCGACGAGGCGGCCGAGCAGCTGGAACACATCCGCACGACGGTGCAACGGGCCGCGTTCGATGTCGGCGCCTCGATCTCGGGCGGCGGCGCGCATCCCTTCCAGAAGTGGAACGAACAGCGCATCTACCCGAAGGAACGCTATTTCGCATCGGAGCGCAAGTTCGGCTATCTGGCTAAACTGTTTACCGTGTTTGGCATGCACGTGCACATCGGCGCGGGGACGCCGGACGAGGCGATGCGCCTGTGCTCCTGGCTCACGCAGCGCGCCCCCCTGTTCATCGCATTGTCGGCCAATTCGCCGTGCTGGCAGGGCGAAGTGTCGGGCTTCTGCAGCTCGCGCAGCAACGTCGTGGGCGCGTTCCCGATGAGCGGCATCCTGCCGTACGACATCCGCACGTGGGACGATTTCCGCGCCCACTTCGACCAACTGGCCGGCCACGGCATCGTCAACAGCATCAAGGACTTTTATTGGGACGTGCGCCCGAAGCCGGAATACGGAACGATCGAACTGCGCGTGCTGGATACGCCGTTGAAACCCGTGTACGCGGCGGCGCTCGCGTGCTATGCGCGCGAGCTGTGCCTGGAATGGGCGGACCAGCCGGGACGCTGGCCGACCAGCAGCAGCCGCGAACTATACATCTGGAACCGCTTCAATGCGGCGCGCGACGGCGTCGAGGCGACGTGGATCGATCCGGAATCGGGCGCGTCGATGCCCATCGGAGAAGCGATCCGCGCCGACCTCGAACGGCTAGCAAAACGCTCGACCGACCCCGGTTTCGGCAAGGCGTGCAAGGTGATCGAGCATCTGATGAACGACGGCGGACAGGCGCGCTGGCTGCGCGCCCATCTCGCGTCCGGCGGCGGCATGAACGATCTCGCGCGGATGGCGAGCGAGATGTTCGAGGACGGTGCGCCGCTGGACTAATTGCTCGTCATGAGCGGTGCGGATTGTTGGGACGGTTGTCGACGCGGTTCGGCACGCCGTCGCCGTCACGGTCGCCGTGGCGCCAGCCGCCGCGCTCCAGTTGCCAGCCGCGGTCGCCCTGGCGCCATTCCGGCCGATGCCAGACATAGCCCGGACGGACCCGTTCCCAATGGCCGCGCACCCAGGTGTAGCGGTGGCCGTTCCAGTTCCAGTAGCCCGGCGCCCACTCGTAACCGTGGCGCGCGGCCGGCACGACTTCGTGACGCGGCGGCGGCGGTGCGGTGCGCACGACGACGACATCCCGGGCGAACGCCTGCGCCGGCAAGACGGCGGCAGAACTGACGATGGCAAGGGCGGCAGCAGCGAGAATGCGTTTCATGGTGGTTCTCCTTTGGTTGCGCGGTGAAGTTGCGCTGTGAGACCACTATAGCGATTCGCCGCCCGCATTTGCCGGATTGAAGCGGGCGCTTACAACCGATACATGCCGCAACAGGCCGGTAACAGATTTTCAGATTTTCAGATTTTCAGATTTTCAGAGTTTCACGAGGCAGGATGCAAAAAGGGCGCCCCCGTGAACTGACCCCATAAAGTTGGACGGTTTAGTTCCCTAGGCAGCCAAGGCCTGGGCCCTGTACTGAACAGGGCTCAGGCCTTTTAGTTTGAGCTTGATTCGGTCGTGATTGTAATAGTGGATGTAGTCGGCCAA
>NZ_LMEW01000025.1 GCF_001426525.1 Massilia sp. Root133 | reverse complement strand
GATGATAGTGCTGCAACCAGTGTGAAAGTAGGTTATCGTCAGGCTAGTTATTAAGAAAACCCCGTCGAGTGATCTCGACGGGGTTTTTCGTTTTGGAAAAACGAAGCCCGCTCGCTCGGATTGGCACTGCCAATCCTCGCACTGAGCGGGCTTTTTGCTTTTCAGCGCGGCGCCAGCACCGCCCAGATCAATAGCATTACGACGATAAACGGTACCCAAAGCATCCGGCGATACCGCACCGACAGCCAGTACAGCGCCAGCATCGCGAGAATGGGTGTGTTGCTGTCGAGTTTGCGACTCAGCAGCAGCGCGACGACACCCTGCAGTGCTACCGCATACCACGTCATGCGTCCGCCGCCGATAAGCAGGGGATTGCGGCGCGCCGTGCGTTCCGCGCGTCGGGCGATCGCATCGTCGGCCGGTACGGGAGAAGCCGCCGCCTTGCGCGGTCGGGCCTCCTCTCTCGCAAGCGTGCGCTCCGTCTTGACCTGCTCCTGCGTCTTTTCCAGCACGGGTGCCGGCGGCGTGCCGGCCTGCCAGAAGCCCGGCCACGGCGCCTTGCCTTGCGCGGCGAGCATACGGAACTGCCCGCCGGCGCGCCGCGCGACCGCATCCGGCGCTGCCGCGTCGCCGTTCCACCTCGCACGCGCCGCACGCACGCGCGCCAGCAACGGCGCGCCTTTTTCGACGTCGACCATCCGGATGAAGTGCGCATAGCCTTCCAGCGCCGCCAGCACATTGTCGTTGCCGTTCCACTGCTTGCCGGCCGGGCCATCCTTCTCGACCTGGAACAGCACCGCGCGGAAACGGCGCAGCGTGTCGCGGTCCACGGCGGGCTTCTCGTTGACGACGATGCCCGTCACGCTCTGGCGCGCGTGGCTGCGCATCACGTGCTGCTTGTCCGGATGCGGCGTGAAGCCCTCGTCGATGACGATCTGCCGCACGCGCCACAGCAGCTTGGCCGCCAGCCTGCGCACCGACTCGTCGCCGGAAAACGTCAGGTCGTCGGCATAGCGCGTGTAGCGGAAACCGAGCCGCGCCGCGGCACCCTGCAGCCGCGCGTCCAGGCGGCGGCACAGGATATTGGTCAGCGCGGGACTCGTCGGGGCACCCTGCGGCAGCACGCGCGGGCCGTGCGCGACGTGGAACGTCTCGCCGTCGACCTGCACGGTCTCCGTCGCGGATTCGGTGCACAGCAGCGCGAGCGTCGTCGCGACCTGCTTGCCGTAACCGAGCTGGCGGAACACGCCGCGCACGCGCGGCAGCGCAATCGACGGGAAGAAGTCCTTCAGGTCGACGTTGATGACGACCGCCTGGCCGACGTGCGGCGCGGCGTTGCTGACGATGGAGCGGCCGGCCAGGAAGCCGTGCGCGGCCGGGTGCACGGGCGCGCGCGCGAGCACATTGTCGAGGACCCAGTACTGCGCCCGCTTCAGGCGCGGCATCGGCGCCGAGATGATGCGTACGCCGCCCGCCTTCTTCGGCATGGCGAAGCGGCGGTAGTGGCTGATGCGCGACACGCGCCGTTCGAACGCGAGAAAGCGCAGCTCTTCCAGCGACAGGCCCATCGCGTTCGCCAGGTCCTGCGCGTCGTGCATGGACGGCAGGGACAACCGCGCCAGCCGGTCGGCATCGCTGCGCGCCTCGTTCAGGCCGGCCGATACGCCGGCGCCCAGATATAAAAGCTCTTTGGCGCGGCGCGCGTGCCAGGCCAGCGCGCGTTCATGACGTTCGCGCGCGCGGCGCTGGCGCGTTTCCTCGCGCTTGGCCTTGGCGCGGGCCATGCGTTCCTTGCGCATGCGCTTGAGGGCCAGTGCCGGATCCTCGACCTCGCGCAGCTCGCGACCGAGTGCGCTCAGCGCCTGCTGCAGTTCGGCCTCGCGCTTGATCAGCTGCTCGGCTTCGGCCAGCGAGGTGTCGTCCTCGGGCCAGAAGCCGAGCCGTTTCATTTCCTCGAGCGTGACTTCGGTACGCGACGACGCGCGGATGCGCGCATACAAAGCCTCGCGCGTGGACGTGGACGTGGGATAGTCACTCATGGGAACGCCCCGGATGGGAAAGCCCGACTCGGGGCAGCAGGAAGAAACAGGTGCGGCGGGATCGTCATCGAAGGGCCGGCAGGACTGGCGCGCTCAACTCGACGCCAAACGACGCCGGTAGCGCTGACGTAATTCGGCGAATTCACACCGACTCGCGCTACCGGCGTCAGTTTGGCACAGTGAAGAGCGCGCCAGTGACGCATGGGGAGGGCTGAATACGTGGACGGCGATCCACCGTCCGGTTTGCAAGAGCCATCCCGCCGCACCTGTTGAAGGAAGTATAACATCATGCGATCGCCTCACGGCGAGCATGCACGAGGCGCAGCGCGAGCATGTGCGGGCAGGGACCATGGCGCAGCCGGTGCTGGGTGAACTGGTTGCATTCGCAGGCGCCGTCGGCGATGCGCTGGTCGGCGTCGAGCACGAGCATCGTCCGGTAGCGGCGGTCGCCGCTCCTGGCCGTGCCGGACAGGCGCACCGCGCCGCCGGGCAGCGCTTCGACCGGACCCTCGTCCAGCGCGTGCAGCGCCACGATGGCGGCCGCGTCCTGTTCGGCCGCGCTGGCAAAACGGAGCGTGTCGAGCTGCAGCGGATCCCGCGCCAGTTCACGCAGGCGGTACACGCCGTGCGCCAGGTCGTAGATCACGCGGCCGGCCTGCGTGTACAGCGTCAGCGCGCGTTCGACGGCCGCGCGGTCCAGGCCCGTGTCCGCGGCCAGCGCGTCCGCCGTGGCGAACCAGCGCTGCGCGAGGGCCGCATAGACGCGCGACTTGCTGTCGTCATCGACGTCGCCGCGCGGCGCCAGCAGATCGAAACTTCCCGCGCGCGACCAGTCGTTCGCGACCCAGCCCGACAGGCCGAGCGTGAAGCGCATGCCGGGCAGGTCGGCGATCCAGAAGCTGGGCATGCCATTGCCCATCAGGTGCACGGTAAAACCCTGCGCCAGCGGGATCAGGCGTTCGAGCAGCAGCAGGCGGCGCCGGCCCCAGATGCGGATCTCCTCGGCCGTACCGCCCCGGTAGACCGAGCGGCGGCACACGACTTCCACGTTCCACGGTTCGAACACGGCGCGCACCGGTTCGCCCGGCGCGAGGACGAAGCGGATCGAGCGCGGACCGGCACGCTCGCGCCGGCGCCGCAGCACGTGGCAGAAGTTGTGGACGTCCATCGGATGCAGGTCGAGCCGGCGCGCCGGCAGGTTCATCGCGCTGCTCACTTGCAGGAAGCCGCGCACCCACGCATCGGGCACGTCGATCTTTTCCTCGATGAAGGCGGGATCGTCCGCCGTCGTCACCTGGAAGCCGCCGGGATCGATCGCGAGCCGCGTCGTCTTGTAGTCGCGGATCTTCTGGAATTCGTCGTACAGCGCGTCCGAGTAATCGATGTTGGTGGTGCCGCACGCGAACTCGCCGACGTGATCGAACATTTCGTGGTCGCAGCTGAGCGAGGCATAGCTCGATTCGTCGCGGCTAAAGCACTCGAAGAACACGCGGTCCGGATGCACCGTGATCACCGGGTCGAGCACGATCCACATGTCGCGGTTGGTCAGGAACAGGTAGCTGAAGAAGCGCGACTGCGCCTTGTGGAACGGTTGCAGCACCTTGTCCTTGCGGGCGCGGATCGTCGCGAGTTCTTCCAGGATCGGCGCCTGGCGCGCGCGCAGATCGCTCGACCGGGCCTGGAATTCGGCCAGCAGCCGCTCCTCGTTCGCGGCCAGCCATGTTTTATAGGCCGTCTTGTCGGGCGCCTGGTAACGCTGGTCGGCCGTGACGACGTCGTGCAGGGCCGATATCGCCTCGCGGAACGGCACGCGCCGGTTGACGTCGGCGACGAAGTACGTCGGCGGACGCAACGTGTCCGGCGCGAAGCGCATCGTGGTGGACGAGGCGCCGTTGTCGACGCTCGTCGCGCCGTAGTAGCGGTACTGGAATCTCATGGGGACGTGGAAGCCGGAGGTTGGACCGTCAGCACGGCCGGCAGATGCGGGTAGCGCGCCTGGATCGCGCGCAGGGCTTCGATGTAGCGGGCCTTGTCGCCGATGGCGACGGTGACGACCTGGCGCGCGAACAGGCGCGCGACGAAGGCGGCGATGTCGTCGGACAGCAGCGCCTGTTGCGTCAGGAACTCCTGCACGCGGCTTTTCGCCGTGCGGCCGCGGTTGACCTGCGAGAGCACGGTGAGGAAATACGATTCGAGGCGGCGCAATGTATCGAGGTTGCCCGCGCTGGCGCTTTCCAGCCAGCTGCTGACGAACAGCTGCATGTTCGCCGACGGGTGCTGGCTCAGCTTGAGCATGAAGTCGGCCGCGTCGGCGACGTCCACGTGCGCCGTGATCATCGCGCGGCCGAAGCGTTGCGCGGCCGGGTCGGCATGGTCGCACAGGCTCACGAGCAGCAGCGGCGTCCAGTCCGCGCGCGTGCAGACGGCGCCGAAATAGCGGATGGCGAAGGCGCGCGTATCGTCGAAGCGGCTGTCGAACAGGCGCAGCGCCGCCTCCAGCTGCGCCCGCGCGCGCTCGGCGTGTGCCTCGAATGCCGCGTAGGCCCAGCGGCGCACGCCGACGTTCTGGTTGCGGCCGAACGCGGCCCAGTCGGCGACGTCGAACTGCAGCGCGTCGAAGCGGTCGACGAGCGCGGCGCCGAGCAACTGTGCGCCCTTGCTGCGCGCCGCCAGCAGGCGCCTCAGCAGGTCCGGGTCCGCGAGGCCGGGCGTGTGCGCCAGCGGTCCGGTGATCCAGGACAGCAGGTCCGCATGCATGCCAGGGCCGGTCTCGGCGCGGAACAGGCCGTCCAGCAGGGCAGGCAGGAGCTGTTCCGCGAACGCAGCATCGGCCGGCGCCAGGCGCGCGATGACGGGGCCGATGGCCTGGCGCACCTGCGCGTCCGGGGCGCATGCGAACACGGCGACGAGGTCGACCTGCGTGGCGAGCATCGCGTCGGGCAGCACGCCGAACAGCTGCACGCCCAGTGCGCGCACGGCCGGATCGGGATCGCGCAGCAGCGTCGCCAGCACGGCCGGCGGCAGGCTGGACGCCGGCGCCGCGTGCAGCAGCAGCCACCGGCAAGCCAGCGCGCGCACCGGCGCGAGCGGATGGCGCACCAGCATCAGCAGGCGTTCGTACGGCGCCTGCCGCGCGGCCGGTTGCAGCGGATGGTCGAGCGCCCAGACGATGTCGGGCGCCATGGCCGCGGCGGCGTCCCGGTCGGTGCATCCGTCCAGCCAGTCGAGCAGGCGCAGGACGATGGCGTCCGGCTGGCCCGGCAGCTTGAGCGCGGCCTGGCACAGGATCCAGCCCTGGCGCCGCACGGTCTCCGCCGGCGCGCACAACACCGCGACGACGAGGGCCGCGTCGGCCGCATAGAGGTCGGGGGCGCGGCCGATGCAGTCGAGCGCATATTGCTGCGCCTGCGGCAGCGTCGATTGCACGAACAGCAGCAGCCATTCGCCATCCGGCACGCCGGGCTCGAAGCGCCGGCGCGCCGACTCGAAGGCGAACCGCGCGGTCGGCAGGTAAGGGCTGCGCAGCAGGTCGCGCAGCGTGGCAAGGGGCAGCGCGGCGCAGTACGCCGCGTTGTCGGCGAGGGCACGCGCTGCGAAGGCATGCACGCCCTCGCAGCGGCTGTGCTGCATCAGCCACAGCAAGGCGTCCGGATGCCGGTCCCACAGGTCGGGGAAGGCGTCGTGCCGCGCGTCGTCCGCCGGACGGGCGCCGTCGTGGTACCAGCTCAGGCCCGACGCGCTGTGGCGCAGGCCCGCGCGTGCGCGCAGCAGGTGGTTGAACAGGGGCCAGTGGCCGTAGCGGTCGACGATGCGGCCGGCGGTGCGTACGTTGGCGTCGCGGTCGTCGTAGGTGGCCAAAATGCCGAGGGCCAGCGGGATGAAGTCGGGGGAGGCGTCCTCGCCCAGGCGCCGCAACGTGCGCCAGCCGCGCCGCAGCAGGTAGTGGCGGGTCACGACGCCGTAGGCCACCGTGCTGTCGGGCCGCGCCGCTTCCTCGGCGAAGGTGCGGTAGCCCGTGCGCGTGTGGACGTAACGCTGTGCGGTATGCGCCGTCGTTTCGAAGCGGCGCTGCAGCAGGCCGAAGAGTTCACCGTCGGCGCGCATCTCCGCCATCTTGAAGAGGTGGCGCACGGCGCGGAAGCTGCCGGCGGCGAGCGGCACGGCGCGCAGCGCGGCCAGCAGCACGCGCCGCGCCAGCGGCTGGTCGTCGGCCTGTGCAACCTGGTCGAGCTGTTCCAGCCAGGCGTCGAGCGGCACGTTGCGCCAGCCGTTGCCGGTGGCGGCCCGCGCCACCAATGCATCGATCTCGCCCTGTGCCCATGTCTCGCGTAGGTCGTGCGGCCAGTCGGCGACGAGTGCGTGCGCATGGTCGCGGCGCGCATCGGGGCCGGCCAGCATCAGCCAGGCGTGCAGCGCGACGCGGCGCACGGCATCGCTGGCGCCGCGCGCCGCCAGCTGCTGCATCGCCTCGGCAGCGCCGGCGTCGCCGCAGCGGCCGATGGTCCAGGCGATGCAATAGTCCTGCATCGCATCGCCGCGTTCGAGCAGGCCGACGAGCGTCGGCACCGCCGCGGCGAGGCGGCGTTCGCCCACGCGCCAGATCGTGCGGTTGCGCTGCGCCTGCGCGAGCTGGCGCCAGCTGCCGGGTTCCAGGCGCTGGAGCAGGATGCGGTCGGCCTCGGCCGATACAGGGATGGGCGGCGGCGCGGCGGGGATAGATGCGGGCGCGAGATCCGCCGGATCGACGAAGCCCTGCGCCGTGCGCTCGGTGACGGCGAGGTGGAACAGCGTCTCGGCGTCGGCCAGGGCGACGGGTTGCGGCGTGCGCGTCGTTTCGCGCCATTCCTCGCCCATGCGGCCCTGGCGCAGGTTGACCAGATAGCGGTCGGATGCGCCCGGGGCCAGGCACAACTCGATTTCACAATGGACGATGCTGTCTTTTTGTCGCCGGACCAGGCTCGCCGTTCTGATCAGTTTCACGCATCGCCCTCGGGGTCATGTGGAATCTTGCATTCTATACATCGTTGCTCTCGTGGTAAACGTGCAGACGTGCCGCGATGGGATGGTCCGGCCGCAACTGCAGCAGGTCCCACAGATTGCCGTACAGGTCCGCGAACACGGCCACGGTGCCGTAGTCTTCTTCCTTCGGCTCGCGCACGAAGTGCACGCCGTGTCCACGCAGGCGTTCGTAATCGCGCCAGAAGTCGTCCGTGTTCAGGAACAGGAACACGCGGCCGCCGGCCTGGTTGCCGACGAACGGCTGCTGTTCCGGCTTCGATGCCTTGGCCAGCAGCAGGGTGGTGCCGGTGCCGCCCGGCGGCGCCACCACGACCCAGCGCTTGTCCTGCGCGGGCTGGTACGTGTCGTCCAGCAGCTCGAAACCGAGTTTGCCGACGTAGAAATCGATGGCTTCGTCGTAGTCGCGCACGACCAGGGCAATGTGGACGATGGCTTGGCGCATGGGCCCCCCTTTGTTGTTTATTGGCTAAATACAAGTGTAGCAGCCGTTTGACCTGCACCTTGCCTATCGGTAGACTCGAATGGTTGCGCTACCAAAAATAACGATAATCAATGTTATATAACATCCAGAGAGCCGTCGGTCATTCAACGGAGGAGACTTTCATGCAGCGAAGTACAAGTAGGGATGTATGGCTACGCCTTGTGACGGCAGTGGCGGCATTGCTGATCGCAGGCCAGGTCCACGCCATCGGCACGGCGCGGTTCGTCGACACGGAGGGCAAGGCCGGCGTGGCGCTGGTGCGGGCCGGACGTGCCGCGCCCATCGTCGTCGGCACGGACGAGTATCCCGGCGTGCTGCGCGCTGCGCGCGACCTGCAGCGCGATATCGGCAGCGTGACGGGCAAGACGCCGCAGTGGCAGGTCGACCGTCCGGCGGCGTCGGGCGACGTGATCATCGTCGGCACGCTCGGGCACCATGCCCTGATCGACCGCCTCGCGCAACAGGGCAAGATCGACACACGCGCGCTGGCCGGCCAGTGGGAAGGCTTCGTCATCCAGGCGGTCGCGGACCCAATGCCCGGTGTGCAGCGCGCCCTGGTCATCGCCGGCAGCGACAAGCGCGGCACGATCTACGGCATCTATACGCTGTCGGAACAGATCGGCGTCTCGCCCTGGTATTGGTGGGCCGACGTGCCGATCGTGCATCACCGCTCGCTCAGCGTGCCGCTCGACACGCGCATCATGGAAAAACCGACCGTCCAGTACCGCGGCCTGTTCCTCAACGACGAGGCGCCCGTGCTGACCAATTGGGCGAAGGAGCGCTTCGGCGGCTTCAATCACAAGTTCTATGAAAAGCTGTTCGAGCTGATGCTCCGCATGCGCGCCAACTACCTGTGGCCAGCCATGTGGTACTCGTCGTTCTATGACGACGACAAGGAAAACGGCAAGCTCGCCGACATGATGGGCATCGTGATGGGCACGTCCCATCACGAACCGATGATGAGGGCACAGCAGGAGTGGAAGCGCTACGGCAAGGGGCCGTGGGATTACCACCGCAACGGCGAGGTCCTGCGCGACTTCTGGGCGCAAGGCCTGCGCAATACGCGCGATTACGAGAAGGTGATCACGATGGCGATGCGCGGCGACGGCGACGAGCCGATGTCGGAAGACGCCAACGTCGACCTGCTGCAGCAGATCGTCCGCGACCAGCGCGCAATTATCAAGAAGGAGCTCGGCCAGGAACCGGAGAAGGTGCCGCAGTTGTGGGCCCTGTACAAGGAAGTGCAGGACTATTACGAGAAAGGCATGCGCGTCCCGGACGACATGCTGCTGCTCTGGTGCGACGACAACTGGGGCAATATCCGCCGCCTGCCTACCGCCGAAGAACGCAAGCGCAGCGGCGGCGCCGGCGTTTATTACCACTTCGACTACGTCGGCGGTCCCCGCTCGTACAAATGGCTGAACGTGACCCAGATCGCCAAGGTGTGGGAGCAGATGAACCTCGCGAACGAGTACGGCGCGAACCGGCTGTGGGTCGTCAACGTGGGCGACCTGAAGCCGATGGAGGTGCCGACCGAATTCTTCATGGCGTATGCGTGGAACCCGCAAGCGTGGCCGGCGGAGCGGCTGCCGGCGTACCTGCGTGCCTGGGCCGCGCGCGAATTCGGCGCGGCGCATGCGGAAGACATTGCGTCCATCGTCGATAAATACACGCGCTACAACGCGCGGCGCCATCCGGAACAGCTGGAGCCCGAGACCTACAGCCTCACCAACTACGATGAGGCGGAGCGCGTCGTGGCGGACTACAACGCCCTGGCCGACGAAGCGGTGCGCGTCGGCCGCACGCTCCCCGCGAACATGCGCGACGCCTACTTCCAGCTCGTCGAATATCCCGTCCGCGCATCCGCGAATGCCCTCGACATGTACGTGTCGACCGGCCTCAATCGCCTGTACGCACGCCAGGGCCGCGTGACGACGAACGACATGGCGGCGCGCGTGCGCCAGCTGTTCCAGCGCGACGCGGACCTCGCCAACAAGTACCAGCGCGAGATCAGCGGCGGCAAATGGAATCACATGATGTCGCAGACGCGCTTCGGCTACACCAACTGGGACCAGCCCTACCGCGACGTGATGCCGGCCGTGTCGGAACTGCGCGTCCCCGCGCCCGGCCAGCTGGCGGCGCCGAACGGCATTCACCCGTCCGACCAGATGGGCGTGGCGGTGCAGGGCGACGCCATCGCCTGGCCCGTCTTCCCGATCCGCCAGCTCGTCTTGCCGCCGCTGGACGTCTTCGAAAAGCAGCCGCGTTATCTGGAGCTGTTCAACCGCAGCGCCCAGCCGTTCGACTATGCCATCACGACGAGTCATCCGTGGATCCGTTTGAGCCACAAGGCCGGGCGCGTGAGCAAGGACCAGCGCATCGTCGTCGACGTGGACTGGAGCGCGGTCCCCGCCGGCACCACGATGGCGTCGCTGACCATCAGCGGTCCGGCCAAGGCGCAGGTCGAGGTCAAGGTGCCCGTGCACAAGCCGGTCGACCTGGCGCCCGGCACGGCGCGGGGCCACGTGGAAACGCAGGGCGTCGTCGCGATCGAGGCGGAGCATTACACCCGCGCGCTGGCGCCATCCGGCCGGCAGTGGCTGAGGATTCCCGGCTATGGGCGCACGCTGTCCGGCATGACCACCTTGCCGGTCGCGGCGGACGCGTTGAAGGTCGTGGATGGCATGCGGCTCGAGTACGAGGTAAACCTGTTCACCGCCGGTGAGTTGAAAGTGCAGGCGGTCCTCGGACCGACGCTCAAGTTCCAGCCGGGCGAGGGCTTCCGCTACGCCATCTCGATCGATGACGACGCGCCGCAGGTGGTCAACGTCCATGCGGACGGCTCCGAACGCCATTGGAGCAAGATCGTCTCGGACGGCGTCGCGCAGTTCGTCACCACGCATCGTGTGGCGCGCCCCGGCCGCCACACGGTGAAGTTCTGGGCGCTCGATCCGGGTCTCGTGCTGCAACGCCTTGTCATTGATGCCGGCGGGCTGCGGCCCAGTTATCTCGGGCCGCAGGAAAGCCCGTACTATCCGGTCAGCGGATCCCCAGCAGCGCAATCAGCCCCCAACTGATCGCGCCCAATCCAACCAGGGACACGACGACGGTCGCCGTCACCTTGCCGCCCGCGCGCAGTACGGCGCGGGCGTCGACGCCGAGTCCCAGCGCCGCCATCGACATGCTGGTCAGCCAGCCCGAGGCCACGTGCGCCGGTTCGAGCGCGGCGGCCGGCAGGGCGTCCACGGACCGTAGCGTCATCAGCGCGAGAAAGCCGACGATGAACCACGGGACGAGTTGCGCCAGCGGCAGGGAGGCGCGGCGCACGCCGTCGCGCCGGAATACCGACAGTCCGAGCACGACGGGCCCCAGCATCAGCACCCGCACCAGTTTCACGAGCGTCCCGATGTGCAGGCTCGCCTGCGACACGGGCGCCGCGGCGGCGAGCACCTGCGGCACGGCATACACGGTCATGCCGGCGAAGATGCCGTACTGGAGGGGCGTCAGCCCGAGGACCCGGTCCAGCAGCGGCAGCACGAGCACGACGACGACGCCCAGCACGGCCGTGAACGCGATCGACGACGCGACGTCCTTGCCCTGCGCGTCGATGACCGGCGCGACGGCGGCAATGGCCGAATTCCCGCAGATCGAGTTTCCGCATGCGACCAGCACGGCCATTTCGTGCGGCAGCCGCAGCAGCCGGCCGACGGCGTAGCTGAATGCGATCGCAAGAACGACCGACAGCGCGATCCCGCCCAGCAGCGGCAGCCCGTGCGCGACGACCGCGCCGGCGCTGACGGATGCGCCGAGCAGCATCACGGCCAGTTCCAGGACGACCTTGGCGGAAAAGCGCACGCCGACTTCGCATGCGGCGGGGACGGTCGCGACGGTGCGGACCAGGCTCCCCAGCAGGATGGCCAGGACGAGGCTTTCGAGCCATGCGCGGCCGAAGAGGGCGGTCTCGCCGCGCTCCAGCAGGACGGCGGCGCCGGTGACGGCGGCACTCAGCGCAATGCCCGGAATGAGCGCGAAGATTTTATTGTTCATGGTGTTCTCCTGGTTCGAGCCCGCAGTATCGGCTCGACAGGATCGTTCGGTCCATTTTAAAATTTCGCACAAATCATTCACATGAATCGAACGATGACCCTCGACCAGCTCCGCATCTTCGTCGCCGTCGCCGAACGCCAGCATCTGACGCAGGCGGCGGACGTCCTCGCGCTGACGCCATCCGCCGTCAGCGCATCGCTGCGCGCGCTGGAAGAGCGTTACGGCACGCCGTTGTTCGACCGGGTCGGGCGGCGCATCGAAGTCAATGCCGCCGGCCGCATCTTCCTCGACGAGGCGCGCGCGACGCTGGCCCGGGCGGCCGGCGCCGAACGCGTGCTCGTCGAGCTGGCGGGACTGGCGCGCGGTGCGCTCGCGCTGCAGGCCAGCCAGACGATCGCCAGCTACTGGCTGCCGCCGCTGCTCGTGCGCTTTCGCGAGACGCATCCGCAGATCGACGTGCGGCTGGACGTCGGCAATACGCAGTCCGTGGCGGACGCCGTGCGCGAGGGCGCGGCCGATCTCGGACTCGTGGAGGGCGGCATCGACGATGCGGCGCTGGTCGCGGAGCGCATCGGCCAGGACCGCATGGCCATCGTCGTCGCGCCCGGCCATCCGTGGGCACGCAAGCGCAGGCTCGCCGCCGCCGACCTGCAGGCGGCCCGCTGGATCATGCGCGAGCCGGGATCGGGCACGCGGTCCGCGCTCGAAGAGATGCTGGTGGCGCAGGGCGTCGACCTGGCCGCGCTGCAGATCGAGCTGACCCTGCCGTCCAACGAAGCGGTGCGCGCGGCCGTGATGAGCGCGGGCTTCGTGGCCGGCTTGTCGGAACTGGTCGCGGCGCCGTACATCGCGGCGGGCCTGCTGGCCAAGGTGCGCGTGGACCTGCCGCCGCGCGACTTCTTCCTGCTGCGCCACCGCGAACGCTATCGCAGCCGTGCGGCGCAGGCGTTCGAGGCGCTGGTGCGCACTGCCTGATCCGCGCCAGATCGGCAGGATCGGGCAATCCTTCGTCAGTATCCTGCTACCGCCGGGCGGGCCCGGACTCCTATGATGAATCCATCGTTCACGAGGAGTCCTGCCATGAAGACCATCGATACCATTTATATCAACGGCGCGTTCGTCGCCCCGCACGGGCGCGAGCCGCTCGTCCTGCTCGACCCGGCCACCGAGCGCGAAACGACGACCGTGATCCTGGCCGACGACGTCGATGCGCAGCGCGCGATCGCGGCGGCGAAGGCGGCGCTTCCGGTCGTGGCGCGCACGACGCGGGAAGAACGCATGGACTGGCTGCAGCGCCTGCACGACGCCGTCGCGGCGGCCGAGCGGGAGATCGTCGACGTCATGGTCGCGGAATACGGCGGCACGACGGCGATGGCGACGGGGACCGCGCGCCGCGCCGCCGCGTCGTTCTCGATCGCGCGCCGCCTGCTGGGTGAATATGCGTTCGAGCGCGAGGTCGGCGGCGCACGCGTGACGATGGTGCCGCATGGCGTCGTCGGCCTGATCACGCCGTGGAATGCGAACATCGGCTTCATCGCGACCAAGCTGTCGATGGCGATCGCCGCCGGCAGCACGGCCGTCATCAAGCCCAGCGAACTGAGTGCCGCGCAGACGGCACTCATCACCCGCGTGATGCACGGCGCGGGACTGCCGCCGGGCGTCTTCAATATCGTCACGGGCCGCGGCGACGTCGTCGGCGCGGAGATCACGCGCCACCCCGACGTCGCCAAGATCTCGTTCACGGGGTCGACGAGTGTCGGCAAGGCGATCGCGCGCGGCGCCGTCGACACCATGAAACGGGTGACGCTGGAACTGGGCGGCAAATCGCCGACCGTCCTGCTCGACGACGCCGACTTCGCGAAAGCGATGCCGCTGGCGGCGCTGGCCGCCGTGATGAACAGCGGCCAGGCGTGCATCGCGGGCACGCGGCTGCTGGTGCCGGCCAGCCGCGTCGCCGAGGCGCATGCACTGGCGGTGCGCGCGTTCGAGGACCTGGTCGTCGGCCCGACGAGCGACCCGCGCGTGAACGTGGGGCCGATGGTCACGCGCAAGCAGTACGAGCGGGTGCAGGACTATATCCGCAAGGGGATCGAGGAGGGCGCGACCCTGCTGACGGGCGGGCCGGGGCGCCCGGACGGGCTGGAACGGGGCTATTTCGTGCGGCCGACCGTGTTCGGCGACGTCCGCAACGATATGACGATCGCACGCGACGAGATCTTCGGACCCGTCCTGTCCATCATCCCGTACCGCGACGACGACGAGGCGATCGCCATCGCCAACGACACGCCATATGGTTTGCACGCCTACGTATTCGGCGCGGACCTGGCGCGCGCGAACCGCGTGGCGGCCGGCATTCAGGCAGGGCGCGTGTTCGTGAATGGATTGTATGATGCACCGGAAGCCCCGTTCGGCGGCTTCAAGCAGTCCGGCCTGGGACGCGAGTTCGGTGTCTTCGGCCTGGAGACTTATCTCGAACCGAAAGCCATCATGGGTCATGACAAAGCACTCTGAAACCCGGCTCCTGGACCTCGTCGAGCAGGCGATGCGCGGCGCGGAACCGGGTAACCTCGACCTGGCGACGGGCCTGCCCTGGCTCTGGCTCATACGCCGGCCGGCGCCGACGCCCGCCGGGCGCGGCATCCTCGCGCCGTCCGTCTGCCTGCTCGTGCAGGGCGAGAAGGAGATGCTGGTGGGCTCGCAGGTGCTGCGCTACGGCCCCGGGTGTTATGTGCAGGCGGGCGTGGCGATGCCCGTGTCCGGCCAGGTGATACGCGCAACCGATGCGGCGCCGTACTACGGCATCCGCGTCGACATCGATCCGAAGGAGGTGGCGGCGTTCGTGCTGGAGATGGGGCTGCAGCTGCAGCTGGCGGACGCCGACCCGCCTGCGATCACGGTCGAACGTGCGGACGACGCGATGTTGGACGTGTTCGTGCGCCTCCTGCGCCTGCTCGATCGCCCCCGCGACCTGGCCGTGCTGGGCCGCCTGCTCAAGCAGGAACTGATCTACCACCTCGTGACGGCACCGGGCGGCGCGACCCTGAGCCGGGGCGTCGTCGGTGGACAGCGCGAGCGCGCGGTGGGCGAGGCCATCCAGTGGATCCGCACGCATTACAACGAGCCGCTCAGCATCGACGCGCTGGCGCGCACCGTGCACATGAGTCCCTCGGTACTGCACCGCCGCTTCAAGGCCGCCACCGTGATGAGTCCTTTGCAGTACCAGAAACAGGTGCGGCTGCTCGAGGCGCGCAAGATGCTGATGAGCGGCGACGTCGAGGCGGCCAGTGTCGCGTACGAGGTCGGGTACGAAAGCCCGTCGCAGTTCAGCCGCGAGTATCGCCGGCTGTTCGGCGCGCCGCCATTGAAGGATGCGGAACAGTTGCGGCGCCAGCCGGCGTCGGATATTTGATACGGCTGAGCTTGCAAGGTTGTGGGGCGGTTGCTATACTGCGCGTCCGCTTCACGGCACAGTCGAAATCCAGAGGAAATCGACGCCAAGAAACGAAAAAAAGAAGTTGACGAACATCGCGAAACACTGCATAATCTCGCTTCTCTGCTGCTGACGAACAAAACGATTCGCAAATGCAGCAAGGCAGTACCGAATACGAAGCTCTTTAACAATAAACAGTCGATAAGTGTGGGCGTTTGATGAAGTGCCAGCA
>NZ_LMEW01000024.1 GCF_001426525.1 Massilia sp. Root133 | reverse complement strand
GGCACTTCATCAAACGCCCACACTTATCGACTGTTTATTGTTAAAGAACTGTATTCGGTACTGCCTTGCTGCGTTTGCGAATCGTTTTGTTCGTCAGCAGCAGAGGAACGAGATTATGCAGTGTTTCGTTTAACTCGTCAACTCATCTTTTTCATCAGCGCAAGCGGCGTTGTCAAACCACCTAGCTCAACTGTTTGATTTCGCTGAACTTTTCTTGCACCGCCGAAGCAGGACGCGAACTATAGCAAAACGGATCGGGGGTATGCAAGGGGCTTACCGTAAGAATTTTCGAGTTGCTTCTGTGCTATCTTTGCCGGCTTCATCACCCCATGGAGTCCCCATGCGCATCGCCCCCACCAGCAATCCGGATTTCGCCGCCGCCCTCGCCGCCGCCATCAATAACAAGACGAAGCCGCTCGGCAGCCTCGGCGCCCTCGAACGGCTGGCCAGCCGCCTCGGCCTGATCCAGAACACGGTCGCGCCCACGATCCGGCAGCCCGCCATCCTCGTGTTCGCGGGCGACCATGGCGTCGTCGCTGAAGGCGTGTCTGCCTACCCGCAGGACGTCACGTGGCAGATGGTCGAGAACTTCCTCGCCCAGGGCGCCGCCATCAACGTGTTCGCGCGCCAGAACAATATCGACCTGCACGTCGTGGATGCGGGCGTGAATCACGATTTCGGCGCACGCCCCGGCCTCGTCGACCGCAAGGTGGCACACGGCACCCGCAACTTCGCGCTCGAACCGGCGATGACGCCGGCGCAATGCGCCACCGCACTGGAACACGGCGCGGCCCTCGCGGCCGACCTGCCCGGCAACGTGGTCGGCTTCGGCGAGATGGGGATCGGGAATACGACGGCGGCGGCAGCCTTGATGCACAAGCTGACGGGGATTCCCGCCGCGGAGTGCGTCGGCGCCGGCACCGGTCTGTCACCGGACGGCGTGCTGCGCAAGCAGCGCGTGATCGAAGCGGCGGCCGAGCGTCATGCCGGCGTCGACGATCCCCACGCCGTGCTGGCCACGTTCGGCGGTTTCGAGATCGCGATGATGGCCGGCGCCATGCTGAAGGCGGCCGCGCTGCGCAAGGTCTTGCTGATCGACGGCTTCATCGTCACGAGCGCCCTGCTCGTCGCGGCGCGCATCGAACCCGCGATCCTGGATTACTGCGTGTTCGCGCACTGTTCGGACGAATCGGGTCACCGCCGCATGCTGGACGCGCTCGGCGCCGAGCCACTGCTGCACCTGAACCTGCGCCTCGGCGAAGGCACGGGCGCCGCGCTGGCCCTGCCGCTGCTGCACGCGGCTGCGAACTTCCTGAACGAGATGGCGACGTTCGCGTCGGCCAGCGTCAGCGAAAAATCCGCCTGATGCATCAAGTCCGCCTGTTTTTCATCGCGCTGCAGTTCTTCACGCGGCTGCCGATCCCGGCCTGGGTCGGCTTCGAGGCCGCGTGGCTGCAGCACGCATCGCGCTACTTCCCGCTCGTCGGCGTCGTCGTCGCGGCGGTTGCGGCAGGCGTCTATTACGCGGCCGCGCTCGTGCTGCCCGCACCCGTGGCGGCCGTGCTGTCGACCGCGGCGTCGATCTATATTACCGGCGCATTCCATGAAGACGGCTTCGCCGACACGTGCGACGGCCTCGGTGGCGGCATGACGAAGGAACGGGCGCTGGAGATCATGAAGGATTCGCGCGTCGGCGCATACGGCGCGATCGGCATCGTGTGCATGCTGGCGACCAAGCTGTCCGCGCTGGCGATGCTGCCGCCGCGCGTGGCCGTGGCCGCGCTGTTCGTCGCGCATCCGTTGTCGCGCCTTGCCGCCACGGCGCTGATCTGGAAGCTGGACTATGTGCGCGGCGAAGGCAAGGCCAAGCCGCTGGCGCAGCAAATGACGACGGCCGAATTCGCGATCGCGACGATCACCTGCGCGCTGCCGGCGGCGTATGTGCTGGCCACGAATGCGATGACGCCGGCCGCCATGCTGGCCGCGATCATCGCGGCGGCACTCGCCGCGCTGTGGCTCGGCCGCTTGTTCGTGCGCCGTCTCGGCGGCTACACGGGCGACTGTCTCGGCGCCGTCCAGCAGCTGGCCGAAGCGCTCATCCATGTCGCCGTGCTGGCCACGCTGGGCCACGGCGCCTGGAACGCATGACGCTGTACCTGGTCCGTCATCCGCAACCGGACGTCGCGGCCGGCCTGTGCTACGGCGCCAGCGACGTGCCGGTCACCGAAGCAGAACTCGCGCGCGTGCACGCCGGGCTCGCCCTGCCGCGCGACCTGCCCGTCTACTCAAGCCCATTGCGACGCTGCGCCATGCTGGCCGAACGCCTGGCACCGAGCCGCGTCACGCTCGACGCGCGCCTGGCCGAGATGGATTTCGGCGCGTGGGAACTGCTCCCGTGGTCGGACATCCCGCGCGCCGACGTCGACGCCTGGGCCGCCGACCTGCTCCACTACCGCCCCGGCGGCGCCGAGAACGTGCTGGACGTGGCCCGCCGCGTGCAGGCCTTCGTCGCCGATCTGCGCGCGCCGTCCGCCGTGGTCGTCTGCCATGCGGGCACCATCCGCCTGCTGGCGGCGCTGCATGGCGGCGCACCACTGGAACAGGCCGCGCTCGATGCGGCGCGAATGCCGCATCGCATCGGCTACGGCCAGCTCGTCGTGCTGGGCGTATAATGTCGGCGTTTTGGTGCTCGCGCTCCTCTCTGGGGCGCAGTTAAACGGGAAACACGAAGCGCTTTTCAGACAAGCGCCAACGTGTGCTGCCCCCGCAACGGTAAGCAAGTGCCTGCGCGCTCTCACGCGTGCGCGGCAACCGTCCCCACATACCACTGTGCATCCGCATGGGAAGGTCGGACGGCCATACTTGCCAGCCCGGATACCGGCCAAAAGGTGGAAGCGTCCTGCGCTTCTGTTCACCTGGCTGACGGGGACGTCGGCCGGTTGGTCTACACAATAAAAGTCATGTCCTTTCCTGTTTCCCGGCAAGCGGCCGCGCTTTCGCTCGCATTCGCTGCCGCCGCATCGGCCCACGCCGACCCCATTCCCGACACCGTCATCGTCACCGCCAACCGCACGCCGCAACGCGCCGAAGACGTCATCGCCGACACCGTCGTCATCTCCAGCGACGACATCGCCCGCGCGGGCGCCGGCTCCGTCGCCGACGTGCTGCGCCGCCAGCGCGGCATCGAAATCTCGCGCAACGGCGGCGCCGGCACCAACACCACCGTGTTCCTGCGCGGCGCCAACAGCAACCAGGTCGTCGTGCTCGTCGACGGCGTGCGCATCGGCTCCGCCACCACGGGCGCGGCCTCCTGGAACGCGATCCCGCTGTCGGCCATCGACCATATCGAGATCGTCTACGGTCCCCTGAGCTCCGTGTACGGCGCGGATGCCATCGGCGGCGTCGTGCAGATCTTCACGAAGAAGAGCGAAGGCGCGCCGATGTTCAGCGCCAGCGCGGGCGGCGGCACCTACGGCACCAACCAATACGACGCCAGCGTGCACGGCTCGACGGGCGGTACGCACGGCGTGACGTATGCCCTCTCCGGCGCGCACGAAGAATCGGACGGCTTCTCGTCCACGCGTCCCGGCTCGTCGAGCTACAACGCGGACGATGACGGCTACACGCGCAACAGCGTCAACGGCCGCATCGCGTTGCGCCTGGCCGAAGGGCACGAGATCGGCGCGCAATTCATGCAGAGCCGCCTGAATGCGCAATACGACAGCGGCAAGTCGGCCTTCGACACCCACAACATCCAGGAACTCGACAGCTACAGCGTCTTCCTGAACGACCGCTTCCTCCCGAACTGGCGCAGCAGCGTCCAGGTGGCGCGCTCGGAAGATAAACTGGGCAGCTTCACGAGCACGGCGCCGTCCGGCGCCACCCAGCTGAACACGCGCCAGGACGAGTTCACGTGGCAGAACACGTTCGACATCGCCGGCGACACACTGCAGGTGCTGGCCGGCCACCGCAAGGAAAAAGTCCTGTCCAGCGCCATCGCGGACATCAACCGCACGCGCATCACGAATTCCGTCGCGGCCTCGTACGACCTGCGCCGCGGCAGCCACCTGCTGGACGTCAGCGCGCGCAACGACCACTCGGAATACGGCGGCAAGACAACGGGCGCCGTCGGCTACGGCTATGAATTGACGCAGGACCTGCGCGCCACGGCGAGCTACGGCACGAGCTTCCGCGCCCCCACGTTCAATGAGTTGTACTACCCGGGCTATGGCCTGACGTCGAACAAGCCGGAACGGGGCCGCAATGCGGAAGTGGGCGTGCAGTACCGCGTGGCCGGCGTCGACCTGCAGGCGAACTACTACCGCAATCGCCTGACCGACATGATCGTGTCCGTCACGCCGTGCCCGGGCCGCCCGAACGGCAGCTGCGCCTACAACGTCGACCACGCCCTGCTGGAAGGCCTGACGCTGGCGGCCGACACCCGCATCGGCAACCTGGACCTGCGCGCCAGCGCCGACCTGCAGGATCCGCGCGACGAGACGACCGGCAAGCAGCTGGCCCGGCGCGCGCGCCGCCACGCCAGCGTCGCGGCCGACTACACCGTGGGTGCCGTGGAAACCGGTGTCGAGCTGCAGGCCTCCGGCCGCCGCTTCGACGATGCCGCCAACGCCAACCGCCTCGGCGGCTACGGCCTGCTGAACCTGTACACTACCTGGCACATGACGCGCGACTGGTCGCTGCTGGTCCGCGTCGACAACGCGGCCGACAAGCGCTACGACCTGGCGCGCAACTACGGCACCTCCGGGCGCACGTGGTTCGCGGGTATCCAATATGGTAGCCACTGAGGGAGTCCGCTAACACCATGTTCCGACGAGCCATGCACCCTGTACCACCGCCCTTGCGCCAGCGCGCCATTCCGATCATCGTCACGCTGCTGTGCGTGGCGGCCGCCAGCCTGCTCGTCGCGGGCATGAGCGGATCGATTGCGGTCGCGCCGGCCGAGCTGCCGGACGCGGTGGCGCAGGTGCTGCGCGGCCGGCCCGAATCGCTGGCCGCGTCGCTCGTCGAGCTGCGCGCCGGCCGCGCGCTGATGGCCTTCGTCACCGGCGGTGCGCTCGCGCTGGCCGGCGTCATGATGCAGGCGCTGCTGCGCAATCCGCTCGCCGACCCGTACGTGCTCGGCATCTCGGCCGGCGCGTCGGTCGGCGCGCTGTTCGCGCTCCTGATGATGTGCGCCGCGGCCACCGTGGACGGCGCGGCGATGGCCGGCGCCGTGACGATCGCCCTGCTGCTCTATCTGCTCGCGCGGCGCGACATGCGCAGCGGGGTTGCGGTGGAAGGCGGCACGTCGATGCTGCTGCTGACCGGCACGATCATGCAGTCGGCCAGCATGGCGCTCGTCACGCTGATGCTGTCGATCGCGCCGGAAGGACGCCTGCGCAGCATGGTGTTCTGGATGATCGGCGACCTGGCCGGCGCGCCGCTGCGCATCCTGCCCTGGATCGTGCTGGCCGCGGCGCTCGTGTACGCGCTGCGCAACGCGCGTGCGATGAACATGCTCGCGCTGCACGCGGAAGCCGCCGCCACGCTGGGCGTGCGCGTGGGCGCCGTGCGCAAGGGCCTGTTCTTCGTGTCGGCCGTGCTGACGGCGAGTGCGGTGACGAGCGCCGGCGCCATCGGCTTCGTCGGCCTGATCGTGCCGCACGCCTGCCGCTTTGCGTTCGGCCCCGATCACCGCGTGCTCATCCCGGCCGCCGTGCTGGGCGGCGGCAGCCTGCTCGTGCTGTGCGATACGGTCGCGCGCACGGTCGTCGCCCCGACCCAGCTGCCCGTCGGCGCCATCACGGCGCTGATCGGCGCGCCCGTCTTCCTGTATCAACTGCACCGGATGCACAAATGACGATCACGACCCGACAACTGGAATTGCGCGCCGGCGACCGCGTACTCGTGCACGGTCTGGACTGGGAGGTGCGCGCCGGCGAATGCTGGTCCATCATCGGCCGCAACGGCGCCGGCAAGAGCACCCTGCTGCGCACCGTGGCCGGCCTGCGCGCGCCCGATGCGGGCACCGTCGCGCTGCACGACCGCCCGCTGCCCGACTGGCCGCCGGAAGCGCTGGCACATGAACGCGCGTACCTGCCGCAGTCGCGCAGCGACGCATTCGCGTACAGCGTGATGGAGACCGTGCTGTCCGCGCGCCATCCTTACCACGCCAACCATTACTGGGAACAGAGCGACGACCATCACGCGGCCGTGAACGCCCTCGTGGCGATGGAAGTCGACCACCTCGCCACGCGCGACGTCCGTACGTTGTCCGGCGGCGAGCGCCAGCGCGTGGCCATCGCCGCGCTGCTCGCGCAGGACACGCCGCTGCTGCTGCTGGACGAGCCGGCGAACGCGCTCGACCTGGCGCACCAGGTGCGCACGATGTCGCTGCTGTCGCGCCTGTGCCGGCAGAGCGGCAAGACCATCGTGATGATCGGCCACGACCTGAATCTGGCACACAGTATCTCCACCCACGCCCTGCTGCTGATGGGCGACGGCCGCTGGCACGCCGGCACCGTCGACGACGCGCTGCAGGCACCGCTGCTGAGCAGCTATCTCGGCCACCCGATCGATGCGATCGAGAACAAGGGCCGCCGTATTTTCATTCCCCTGGAGGCCCCTCATGACTGAAATGACCCTTGAACAAACCGCGGAACTGAACGAGCGCCACCGCGCGCGCATGGAACGCAAGAAGGCGATCATCGACGCCAAGATCGCCGCGGCCGACAAGAAGATCGGCATCATCATCGTCAACACCGGCAACGGCAAGGGCAAGAGCTCAAGCGCGTTCGGCATGGTCGCGCGCGCGCTGGGCCACGGCATGAAGGTGGGCGTCGTCCAGTTCATCAAGGGCGCGATGTCCACCGGCGAAGAGATGTTCCTGCGCCGCTTCCCCGACGACGTCGGTTTCCACGCGATGGGCGAAGGCTATACGTGGGAGACGCAGAACCGCGAGCGCGACATCGCCAAGGCCGAAGAAGCCTGGGAACAGGCGCGCCGCTTCCTGGCCGATCCCGCCTACGGCCTCGTCGTGCTGGACGAACTGAACATCGCGCTGAAATATCGCTACCTGGACGTGCACACGGTGATCGCCGACCTGCTCGACCGCCCGGACATGCAGCACGTCGTCGTGACGGGCCGCGCGGCGCCGCCGGAACTGATCGCCGTCGCGGACACCGTGACCGAAATGAACGTCGTCAAGCACGCCTTCAAGGCGGGCATCGCGGCGCAGGCGGGGACGGAGTGGTGATGGCCTCCGGCGCCCGCATGCTGCTGGTCGCGGCCATCGCGTCCGGCCAGGGCAAGACGACGGTGACGGCCGCGCTGGCGCGCCGCCTGCGCGGCATGGGCCAGCGCGTGCACGTCTTCAAATGCGGGCCGGACTTCATCGACCCGATGGTCCTCGAGCACGCGAGCCGCGCGAAGGTGCATACGCTCGACCTGTGGATGGTCGGGCTGGAGCAGAGCCGCCAGCGCCTGGCCCGCGCGGCGCGCGACGCGGACGTCGTGCTGGTCGAGGGCGTGATGGGCCTGTACGACGGCGATCCGTCCGCCGCCGACCTCGCGCGCGCATTCGACCTGCCCGTGCTGGCCGTGATCGATGCGTCGGCGATGGCGCAGACGGCCGGCGCCGTCGTGCTGGGCCTGCGCGACTACGGGCCCGTGCGCATGGCCGGCGTCGTCGCCAACCGCGTCGCCAGCGAGGGACATGCACGCATGGTGGCGGCGTCGCTGCGCGACATCCCGCTGCTCGCGACCTTGCCGAAGCAGGCGCGCCGGCTGCCGGAACGCCATCTCGGCCTCGTCGTGCCGGGCGAAGTCGCCGACATCGACATCATCCTCGACGAACTGGCCGACCAGTTGCAGCTGGACGAGGCGCAATGGAACGCGCTGGCGCCGCAGCTGCCGGACGAGGCCTTGCCGGAAGAACCGGTGGCGCCGCTGCTGGCCGGGCTCACGGTGGCGATCGCGCGCGACGCCGCGTTCTGCTTCCTGTACCCGGCCAATGTCGACACGCTGGAAGCGCTGGGCGCGCGCATCACGTGGTTCTCGCCGCTCGCGGACGAGCCGGTGCCCGAGGATGCCGACGCCGTCTACCTGCCGGGCGGCTACCCGGAACTGCACGGCGAAGCACTGGCGCGGGCCGGGCGCTGGCAAGCATCGATCCGCGCGGCGCATGCGGCGGGGCTGACTATCCTCGCGGAATGCGGCGGCATGATGGTGCTGGCCGAATCGCTCGCGGACAAGGAAGGCCGCGACTGGCCGATGGCCGGTCTGCTGCCCGGCCGCGTGCTGATGCAGCAACGCCTCGCGGGACTGGGATCGCAGGGCCTCGCGACGAACGCCGGGCAGATGCGCGGCCACACCTTCCACTATTCGCGCCTGGAGACGCCACTCGCCCCCGTCGCGTGGACGGTCAAGCATCCGTCCGGTGCGCAGGGCGAGGCCGTCTACCGCGTCGGGTCGCTGACGGCGTCGTACTTCCACGCGTTCTTCGCCTCCAACCCGGCCGCCGTCGCGAGCCTGCTGCAGGGAGAGCTGGAATGAGCCGCACCCTCGTCCTCGGCGGCGCCCGGTCCGGCAAGAGCGGGCTGGCCGAACGGCTCGCGCGCGCGTCCGGCAAGGACGTCGTGTATGTCGCGACGTCGTATGCGGGCGATGCCGAGATGTCGGCGCGGATCGAGCATCATCGCGCGCGCCGGCCGGCCGGGTGGACAACGGTGGAGGAAGCGACGGCGCTGGCGGCCACGTTGCGGACGTTGTGTGCCCCCGGCCGCATCGTGCTCGTCGACTGCCTGACGTTGTGGCTCACGAACCTGATGTTCTCCACGCAGCGGGAATTTCCCGAGGTCGGCCCCATCGACCTGCCGCCGCTGTTCGTCGATGAACGTGCCGCGCTGCTCGACTGGCTGGATGCCAAGCCCGCCGGCGACGTCGTCTTCGTATCGAACGAAACCGGCATGGGCATCGTGCCCTACGGCGCAGTGTCGCGCGCCTTCGTGGACGAAGCGGGCCGCCTGAACCAGGACGTCGCGGCGCGCTGCGACCGCGTGCTGTTCGTCGCGGCCGGCCTGCCGCTCGTGCTGAAGGGCGCACCATGCTGAGCGGGCTGGCGCCCACGACGCTTGCGCTGGCGCTCGTCGCCGGCATCGTGCTGGACCTGTTGCTGGGCGAAGCGCGGCGCTGGCATCCGCTCGTCGGCTTCGGCCGGCTGGCGTCCGCACTGGAACGCCGGCTCAACGGAGGGCGCTCGCGCATCGCACGCGGCCTGCTCGCGTGGATGCTCGCCGTACTGCCGTTGTCGCTGCTTGCGTGGCTCGCGTGCGCGTACGCCGGCGCGGCCGTCCATGCCGTGCTGCTGTACCTGGGCATCGGCCTGCGCAGCCTGCGCGACCATACGTTGCCGATCCATGCGGCGCTCGTGCGCGGCGATCTCGATGCGGCGCGCGGCCTGACGTCGCGCATCGTCAGCCGCGACACGGAGCAAGCCGGCGAATCGGACCTCGCCAAGGCCGGCGCCGAATCGCTGCTCGAAAACGGCAACGACGCGGTGTTCGGCACGCTGTTCTGGTTCCTCGTCGGCGGCGGCGCCGGTGTCGTGCTGTTCCGCCTCGCGAACACGCTGGATGCCATGTGGGGCTACCGCAATGCGCGCTTCAACCTGTTCGGCCGCGTGGCCGCACGCATCGACGATGTGCTGAACTACGTCCCTGCGCGCCTGACCGCCCTGTCGTACGTGCTGCTGGCGGAACGGGGCCGGCTGCGCGCCTGGCGCTGCTGGCGCGCGCAAGCGCCCGCGTGGAGCAGCCCGAACGCGGGCTCCGTGATGGCCAGCGGCGCCGGCGCGCTGGGCGTGCAGCTCGGCGGCGCGGCCGTGTACGACGGCGTGACGGAACAGCGTCCCCCGCTCGGCACCGGTCCCGACGCGTGCGCGGACGACATCCTGCGCGCCTGGCGCCTCGTGTGGCGCACCACGCTGCTGTGGGCCGTCGTGGCCGGCGGCGCGCTGTTCGTATTGGATGGAGCGATCCATGCTTGAACACGGCGGCAACCTGCGCGCGGCGCAGCAACGCTACGGCGGCACGGACTGGATCGACCTCTCCACCGGCATCAATCCGCACGGCTATCCGGCGCCGGCGCCGACGCCGGACGCGTGGCACCGCCTGCCCGAACGGGATCCGGAGCTCCTGCGTGCCGCATGCGCGTACTACGGCGCACCGCAGTTGCTGCCGGTCGCGGGCACGCAGGCGGCGATCCAGGCCCTGCCGCGTCTACGGGCAGAACTTGCCGGGCCGGCGCGCGTGACGATGTCCGCGCCGTCGTATGCGGAACACGCGCACCACTGGGGCCGCCACGGCCACGTCATGCATCAGGTGGCGTACGATGCGCTCGACGATGCGGTGGACGGCAGCGACGTGGTCGTCGTCGTCAACCCGAACAATCCGACCGGGGCGACGGTGGCGCCGGACCGATTGCTGGCGTGGGCCGAACGGCTCGCGGCGCGCGGCGGCTGGCTCGTCGTGGACGAGGCGTTCGGCGACACGGCGCGCGCGCTCAGCGTGGTGGCCCACGCCGGCCGGCCCGGTCTCATCGTGCTGCGCTCCGTCGGCAAATTCTTCGGCCTGGCCGGCTTGCGGCTCGGTTTCGTCGGCGCGGACACTCCCCTGCTGACGGCGCTGGACGACCTGCTCGGGCCATGGGCCGTCAGCGGCCCGGCACAGGAGATCGCGATCGCCGCGCTGCGCGACCACGGCTGGCAACAGGCCACGCAAACGCGCCTCGCGCGCGACGGCGCGCGCATGCACGCGCTGCTGGCGAACCATGGCATCGACACGCACGGCACCCCGCTGTTCCACTGGTGGGCAGAGCCGCGCGCCGAGGCCTTTCATGAACACATGGCGCGCCGCGCGATCTGGCTGCGGCTGTTCCCCGGCGCGGCACGCGGCATCCGCGTCGGCCTGCCGGGGAACGAATCCGCATGGCGGCGCATCGAACAAGCACTCCGGGAATGGAACGACACATGAAACGACCGATCATCACCGCCGCCGCGCTCCTGTGCGCGGCCAGCCTGCAGGCGCAGGCCGCCATCAGCGTCAAGGACGACGCCGGCGCCACCGTCACCGTCGCGAAGCCGGCCCAGCGCGTGATCTCGCTGGCGCCGCACGTCACCGAGCTGCTGTTCGCGGCGGGCGGCGGCAACCATGTCGTGGGCGTCGTCTCGTACAGCGACTTTCCCGAGGAAGCGAAGAAGATCCAGCAGATCGGCTCGAACCGCGAAGTCGACCTGGAACGCATCATGGCGCTGAAGCCCGACCTGGTCGTCGTCTGGCGCCACGGCAGTTCCGAACGCCAGATCGAGATGGTGCAGAAGCTCGGCATCCCGATGTTCCACAGCGAGCCGCAGAAGCTGGAAGACATCGCGGACAACGTGCAGAAGCTCGGCCAGCTGATGGGCACCGACGCCGTCGCCGGCCCCGCGGCAGCTAGCCTGCGCGGCAGGATCGCCGACCTGCGCGCCCGTTATGCGAAGCGCCCCGTCGTACGCAGTTTTTACCAGGTGTGGGACAAGCCGCTGTACACGCTGAACGGCCGCCACATCGTCAGCGACGCGCTGCGCCTGTGCGGCGGCGAGAACATCTTCGACAAGCTGCCCGTGACGGCGCCCGTCGTGTCGGTCGAAGCCGTGCTGCAGGAGAATCCGGAAGCGATCTTCGCCACCGCGGAAAAGAACTACGGCGGCGTGAGCCTGTGGAAGCCCTACGGGACACTCACCGCCGTCCGCAACAACAACCTGTTCACCATCGACGGCAACCTGCTCAACCGCTCCGGCCCTCGCATGATCGCCGGTGCCGCGCAGCTGTGCGAGAAGCTCGAACTGGCGCGCAGCCATCGCGGCAAATGAACCGCTTCCCTTACTCCACCCTGATGGTGCAGGGCACGACGTCGGACGCGGGCAAGAGCACGCTCGTCGCCGCGCTGTGCCGGCTGCTGGTGCGCCGCGGCGTGCGCGTGGCGCCGTTCAAGCCGCAGAACATGGCCCTGAACAGCGCCGTCACGAGCGACGGCGGCGAGATCGGCCGCGCCCAGGCGCTGCAGGCCGTCGCCGCGGGACTCGAACCGCACACGGACATGAACCCGGTGCTGCTCAAACCGTCGAGCGACACGGGCGCGCAAGTCGTCATCCACGGCCGCGTGCGCGCCGAGATGAATGCGCGCGACTACCACCAGTACAAGACGGTGGCGATGCAGGCCGTGCTGGAATCGCATGCGCGGCTGCGCGCGCAATACGACGCCGTGATCGTGGAAGGCGCCGGCAGCCCGGCCGAGATCAACCTGCGCGACCGCGACATCGCCAATATGGGGTTCGCGGAGGCGGTCGACTGCCCGGTGATCCTCGTCGCCGACATCGACCGCGGCGGTGTGTTCGCCCACATCGTCGGCACGCTGGCCTGCCTGTCGGACAGCGAACGCGCGCGCATCAAGGGCTTCGTCATCAACCGCTTCCGCGGCGACATCAGGCTGCTCGAACCGGGCCTGGACTGGCTGGAAGAACAGACGGGCAAGCCGGTGCTGGCCGTGCTGCCCTATCTGCACGGGCTGTATCTCGATGCGGAAGATGCCGTGCAGGCCGTGACGCCCGGGACCGGCGCGTTCCGCGTGGTCGTGCCCAGCTATCCGCGCATGAGCAACCACACGGATTTCGATGCGCTGCGCGTCCATCCCGACGTCGACCTGCGCTTCGTGCGCGAAGGCGAGCCGGTGCCGGACGCGGACCTCATCATCCTCCCCGGCAGCAAGAACACGCGCGGCGACCTCGCCTGGCTGCACGCGCAGGGCTGGCCGGAGCGCATCCGCCGTCACCTGCGCTACGGCGGCAAGGTGATCGGCATCTGCGGCGGCTTCCAGATGCTGGGAGCCTGCGTCGACGACCCGCACGGCGTGGAAGGCGCGGCCGGCCACTCCAGGGGGCTCGGCCTGCTGGGCCTGGGCACGACGCTGACGCGCCAGAAGCGCCTCGCGCAGGTGACCGGCCGCTGCGTGTTCGCGCCCGATGCGCTGGAGGCGGCGGTTACCGGCTACGAGATCCACATGGGCGTGTCGACGGGCGATGCGTTGTCCCGGCCCGCGTTCGAGATCGACGGCCGCCCGGAAGGTGCCTGCTCGGACGATGGCCAGGTGCTGGGTACCTATCTGCACGGGCTGTTCGACCATGCCGATGCGTGCACGGCGCTGCTGCGCTGGGCGGGGTTGCACAGCGCGCATGTCGTCGACACGGCGGCGCTACGGGAGGCGAGCCTGGACCGGATCGCGGATGCGGCGGCGCCGCTCCTCGACCGGCTGCTGGCGCTCGCCTAGCCGCCGTGCCCAGCGCCGACATCGGGTAAATCTGCAGGCCGGGCGGCAGGTCCGTCACGGGGGCGCTCCTCGGTGGTCGATAAAGCCAGCCTATCGCCGGCTTCAAATCATCCGATTGGCCCACTCAAATGAGAATCGATATCATTTGAGCGAGCTGGACGATAAAGGAGAATCTCATGGCAGCGGCACGCAAAGGCAGTCAGGTCATCACGCACATGGCGATCGGTTTCGCGATCGCCTATGCGTTCACGGGGTCGATCGCGCTCGGCGGACTCGCCGTGGTGGTCGAACCCGTGCTGAACGTGCTGCTGCTGCCGTTCCACGAACGGGCGTGGGCCCGCGGGGTGCATGCGGCCAGCGGGCGGCGCCGCTACCTGCTGGCCAGCCTCGAGAAGATCAGCCAGGCCGTGATGCACGCCGTCATCGCCTTCCTCGTGCTGTATCTCGCCACCGGGTCGGTGGCCTTCGGCGGCATGGCGGCGCTGCTCGAACCGGTCTGCAACGTGATCCTGATGCCGCTGCACGACCGGTTGTGGGACAACGCGATCGGCCGCGGCGTCAGTACGTCCCCGACTTGACCATCACTCCCCGGACGCGCCCTCGCGCATCGCATCGAGCGTCTGCCGGTCGAAGACCGTGCCGTTCTTCCGGTCGAACAGGCCGAAGCTGTTCGGACCGAGATCGCCCGTGTCCCAGTAAAACGGGATCATGCCGTTCTTCAGGGCGGTCTTGACGACGTACTTGTGATAGTAGGCGCGGCTGGCGAGGTGCAGCTTGAGATCGTCGCCCGTCAGTTGCGAGCGGCGGATCGCGCCGAATTCGCCGAGGAGGACGGGGATGCCCTTGTCCACGAACTGCGCTTTCATGCGGCCGAACAGGTCGTCGACCAGTGCCTCCTCGCCCGCGGTCGCGTTGCGGGCGGTGTCGGTCCTGGAGTGATACGCCGCGCCCCAGTAATAGGCTTGCTTGCCCCACGCCTCGTCCTTCGTCATCAGGGCGAAGTTGAACGGGGTATAGAAGTGGACTTCCGCCATCAGGCGGCCGGGGACGGTATCGGTCGGCATGGCCGTCATCAGCTTGTTGGTCTTCTCGATGTCGGTGCTCGGCCCCTGGACCACCAGCACGCGGTAGGCGTTGCGGCCGCCGGTCGAGCGCACGGCATCGACGAAGGTCTGATGGTACGACGCCAGGATGGCCATCTGGCCGGCGTCCTTGACGTCCGGTTCGTTGGCGCTGGCGAAGAGCACGTGGCCATCGAAGTCGCGCAGCAGCGTGGCGATCTGTTCCCAGTACGCCTTCTGTTTCGCGTTGACGGCGGCCTGCCTGTCGGCCGTGAAGTTCTCCTGGAGCCAGCCGCCGTCCCAGTGGATGTTCACCAGCACGACCATGTCGTTGTCGACGCAGTACTGCACCACCTGCTTCACACGGGCCAGCCAGGTGTCGCTGATCTTGCCCGTCTTCGGGTCGGCATACTGGTCCCACGCCACGGGCAGGCGGATGGCATCGAAGCCGCCCTGCTTGACCAGCCGGATCAGGCGATCGCTGACGAGCGGATTGCCCCAGTTGGTCTCGCCGCCGATGGCTTCCATCGTATTCCCGACGTTCCAGCCCAGGCGCATCCTGCCCGCCATGTGCACCGCGTCGTCGCGCATGCCCGACATGTCGGCGGGCAGCGGGTTCGGATTGTAGCTGGGGTGGTGTACCGGTACCGGCGCCGGCGTCCGGGCGCGCAGCGCGGCGAGCGCCAATCCCAGCACCAGCAGCGCGGCGCAGGCAAGACCGATCTTCTTCATGAAACGATTCATTCCGTCTTCCAGAACACGGTTGGCGCTTATTTGCGCAGCAGCTCCGCGCCGAAGGGCTCGAGCCGCAGCGTGCCGCTCCACGCGCGGCCACCGAGCACGCCGGTGGCAGTACCGTCGAACTTCACGTCCTGCGGTTGGGTCGTCGTGTTGACGTACAGCGTGCGGCCATCGACCTCGCGGGCATAGACGCCTTCCGGTGTCGCGGGGCCCCGCTTGATGCCTAGTTCGCCGTACAGGCTGCGGTACAACGCCTGCATGACGGGGCGCTGCGCGGCCGTGGCGACGTAGATCGCCCTGCCCTTGCCGTAGCGGTTTTCGGTGATCGCGGGCGGCGCATCCGGCACGTTGGTCAGGCGCGCGACGACCTTCGCAGTGGACGGCTCCAGCACTTCGTAGAACTTCGTCGTCGTCGTCACTGTCTTGCCGTCGAAGCCGACGTCGAGCGGCGCGTCGGCGTTGTAGTATTCGCTGGTGCGCAGGCCGAACACGTCGCTGAGGCGGCCCGGCAGCGGGGTGTCGAACCATTGACCGGTCTCGCTGACCTTCGCGGAGAACGCCGTCATCACGACGGTACCGCCGTCCTGCACGTAGCGGCGCAGCGCGTCCGCACTCGCCTTGTCCATCAAGACGTCGGCCGCCACCACGACCATCTTGTAGCGCCGCAGGTCGTCATGGCCCACGTGGATGACGGCGGTGTCGATGTTGTCGTTGAAGATGGGCGCGAACGCGTTATGGATCTGGTCCATGTACGGGATCGTGAAGTACTGGCGCATCGTGTTCGACGGCCCCGGCGGCGTCGAGGCGTTGCGGCTGTCGAAGGAATATGCGAATGCGACCTGCGGTTCGGTGTGGCGCGGGAAGCCTAGCGTCTGCAGCGTCTTGAACTCGCGGGCGATCGTGCCGAATTCCCACAGCTTCCACGACGGCTTGCTGTCGTGGTCGAGGAGGCCCATCAACGCCTGCTCCTCGCCGCCGAGGTGGGAATTGTACGTCCATGCCATCACCGACTGGGCGCCGAGCAGCAGGCCGAAATGAGCCCACATGCGCGAGCGCCCTTTGGTTCCGTAGTAGCCGCCGCCGCCCGCCGTGAACTCGTTGAACCAGATGGGCGTGTCCAGGCCGGCCTTCATCATCAATGCTTCAAAGCCGGACCCCACCGGCTCGCCCGGATAAAAGCCCATCGCGCCGTAATGCGCGTACTGGCGATACGTCGACAGATAATCGAAGCCCTTGCGCCCGGCGCTGTCCCACAGGTTCGAAATCGCCGGCTTGTCCGGCCCATACTTCACGCGCACGGCTTCGAGGTCCTTCAGCACGGCGATCGTGTTGTCGGACCAGAAGCGGCGCAGGTCGAGGTTGCGCTCGGCCGGGCCGGGACCGTCCGCATACGGCAGTTCCACTTCGTCCCACGACGACAGGTGGCGCGACCAGCGCTGGGTCGCCCATGCCTGGTTCAGTGCATCCAGCGTACCGTATTTGCGTTTGAGCCAGGCGACGAACCGGGTCCGGTCGGCCTTCGAATACGACATGAACGTGTTGCCGATCTCGTTGTCGAACCCGATCGCGATCACGGCCGGATGTTTGCCGTAGCGCTGCGTCAGCTTCTCGGCCAGACGGACGGCGTGACGGCGGTAATCCGGGTCGCTGATGTCGAGCATGTAGCGCTCGGCCGGCTGCACGGTCGCGCCCTGCGCATTCACGAGGTTCACGCCGGGGTATTTGTGGTGCAGCCACAGGGGCGCCGGCGTGCCGGGAATATCCACGATCACCTTGATGCCGTTCGCCTGCATGGCGTCGACGATGCGGTCGAATTCCTCGAACTTGAACTTGCCGTCTTCGGGTTCGAAGTAATCCCAGGACAGGTCGCCCATCCGGACGACGTTGAACCCGGCCTTCTTCATCAGGGCGATGTCCCGCTGGATCTGGTCGGGTGTGCGGTCGACAGGCTGGTAGCACGTCCCGACGAACAGTTGTCCCGGGCCGGGCCAGCCCGCGGGGGCGGCGAGCGGGAGCGAGGCAGGCCCGGCCAGCGTGGCCAGGGCGAAGGCGATCTTTGCGATGAGTTTCATTTTTGGATCTTTTGAAAGTTTCTCGACCACAAAAGAATAAGGGTGCACGGCGCCGTCTCATTAACGACAATGCAGAAGATTTGGCAAAAAATGCAGGATTTGTTATGAGTCGTGCTGCTCCTGCTGCGCGGTGCTCGCCACGGTCTTGAAGACCTTGGGCGTGCAGCCGTATTCTTCCTTGAACAGCTTGTTGAAATATGAGACGTTGGCGTAGCCGACGGAATAGGCGACCTCGGCCACGGTCACGGCGGGCGCCTCGGTGAGCAGCCGGGCCGATTCCGTCAGCCGAAGTTTTTTCAGATACGCCGTGAACGTCATGCCGAGTTCCCCCTTCAGCACTTCATTGACCTTGTTGCGGTTGGCACCGGTTCCCGCGACGACGCTGTCCAGGTCCAGGTCGGGATTCGTATAATTCGTCGCGATGAAACGCAGGACGGCCGCCTTTTCCTTGTCCTTGAACGGTTCGAGTGTCAGCTGTCGATAGGCGACGAGTGGCAAGTCCTTCCTGAGCTTGGTGTCCAGGCTGGCAGACAGTTCGCGCGAGTGGGCCCGGAAAAACCAGAACGCGAACGCGCACCAGCTGCTCACGAGGATGATCGCCAGGGCGACGAGATATCGATAATCGCGGCCATGTAACGTCACGCGACTGATCTCCACGCGGCTGTCGCGGTCGCGTGGGGTCTGCTGGCTGACACCGAAGACGAATTTCGCCACCTGGTTCAGTTGATAAGACTGATGCGACAGGTCGAGATGCATCCTGTCGTACCACCACTGCGGAATGGTCAGCCGCGTCAAGTCCAGCGATACGGGCGTACCCTTCTCATTGCAGGAGAAAAACGTGAGCGGCGACGGGTAGGTCAGGTAGTCGCCCGGCTTCGAGATGGTCGCGTCGAATGTCGGCAAGGCGAATATGAGGGCGTTCATTGGATTGCATTTGGCCGTGAACGTGATGGTGTCGAATCTCGACAAATCCACCGGCACGGCATTGCCTTCGCCGTCCTCGAACAACATGTCTGCCGAGACGAATGGATACGTCGTCGCCCGCGTGAGCCGGAAGTCGAAACGCAGCGATCGCTGGGCGGTCTCGATGACACGTATCGTCGAGGTACCGCCCTCTGGCGCGTCCGTCTTCGTGACGGGGCGCCAGTACAAGCCCCCGCCGCCCGGCGGCATCAGCGCGGCGGATGGATAACTTTGGTACACGCACAGGCAGGCGATCAACGCGTCCGCGAGCAGCAACAAAAGGAGCGCATAAAGCGCTTTTTTATAGAAATTTTGCATCTTGCCTACATCGGGTGTCTCGTCAGGAAAGCTTAGCGCCGCCGGCGCATGAAAGCGTAACAGGGCTGCAGTTTTTTATATGACGATGCAAAAATTTTCGTTTTCAGGGCAATTTTGCTATTGGCGGCAGATGGCGCTGAAAAGCAAAAAGCCCGCTCAGTGCATACTGAGCGGGCTTTTCTAATAACTAGCCTGACGATAACCTACTTTCACACTGGTTGCAGCACTAT
>NZ_LMEW01000023.1 GCF_001426525.1 Massilia sp. Root133 | reverse complement strand
CGTTTGCTGCAGCAGTTCATTGATGCGGCCGTTAAAGCGCTCGACCATGCCGTTCGTTTGCGGATGGCGCGGTGGCGCCAGGCGATGCTCGGCGGCGATAGCGGCGCAGGCCTCATCGAAGGCGTGCTTGCCGCTGGGCTTCTTGTCCTTGGTTGTGAAACGGTCGGTAAATTGTGAGCCGTTGTCGGTCAGGATCTTGCTGATCCTGATGGGCGAAGCCTGTTTGAGCCGACGCAGGAAATCGACGCTGCTTTTCTCCGTCATGTCGCCGTAGATGTGCATGAAAACCCAGCGCGTGGCGCGGTCGATGGCGACGAACAGGTAGCGGCGCGAGGTCTCATCCGGCATCTGCGGCAGGTACTTGATGTCGATGTGGATGAAGCCGGGCTCGTAGTCCTTGAAGGTCTTCTTCGGTGCGATGGTTTCGCCCTCGGCCGTCGGGATCACGTCTTCCAGGCGCGACATGCCTTCGCGCTTGAGCAGGCGCGCGATGCCTGAGCGCGACACCTCGGGATTGATGTACTGCCGCGTGATGAAAAGCAGATCATCGAGCGGCAGGTAGAGCGACTGGCGCAGCGCCAGGACGATGGCTTCCTGGGCTGTGCTCAGCGTTGTATGCAGCGTGTGCGCGCGATGGGAACGGTCCTGTACGTCGTCACGCTTGAGCCACTTCGCGGCCGTCGACCGCGTAATGCCGAAGACCTTTGCCGCCTGACGATCGGACAGACCGGAATCCCTGATCTCCTGCCGGACTTTCGGGGTGGTGCGCGCTTGCGGATGGATGCGTGAACTCATGCTGCGGACTGCTCCTGTTGCGGTTGAATGCCGGGACTGCTGAACCCAGCAATCAAGTCACCCAGCATAGCCCTTGCACGAAACAAAGGCCAGCTACGACGAGGAAGATGATCGCACGAAACTAAACANGCCGGGACTGCTGAACCCAGCAATCAAGTCACCCAGCATAGCCCTTGCACGAAACAAAGGCCAGCTACGACGAGGAAGATGATCGCACGAAACTAAACACCTAACAAGAAAAGACAAGCTTTCTCGATCGCTCCCAACGCCAATGCAGTTGTAGAAACCGATCGACACCTCGAAAGTTCGTTTGCATTTAATCAGATCAAGCAGGTAGCAAAAAACTTTACACACGCCGAATTCGTTATGTTTTTGGCGCCTATATTTGGCTACGACATCCCTGCAGAAACCTATATCAAGCTATACGAAGGACTGAAAAATGGTTCACTCAAACAACCGGCCATTAAGGTAATGATGAGTTGCCATTATCCAGCTTCATTCGACAACGAAACACGTGAAATTCTGGTACATCGGGCGGCTGCTGATCGCGCTGCAGCGGGCAACGACGACTCATGGGAACTGCTGACCGCGCTACTACATGAATTTGGCCACTATATTGATTTAGTACTACGTAGCGATTTGGCTGAGAAAAATCCGGACGGCACTTCCACAATTGCGCCAGACGCCGAAGGCGATGAGGGTGCGAAATTCGCCTATAATATTGCCTTTTTTGATTTTTGCAATAGCAGCTCTACACCATATGCAAGTTATCGCTCCCCCACTTTTAACGGCGGACTTAAAGTCGATTACCACGCGGTACAGCAAGCCATACAAAAATCCCAAAACGAGGATGCACAGCGTAACGAAGGCAAGAATGGCAATATTGAATTTTTTGGCGCAGGCATGGGTGAACACAATCAAGAACGACCAACTTCGTCGTTCGGCCATCAGTCGATCGAGCATGCCTTATTTGAAGCCTCTATACATTTTCAAGACAAAAATATAATCAAGCAGATTTACTTCGGAAACTGGTTGCGCGATTACTCACAATTACTCGATCCTTCTATCGTCCGAAAGCCCGAAGCACCACGAAATTTTCCCGCAGCGTTTTCTCGCCAAGAGCTAACAGAGCTAGTAGACATTTTTGCCGAAGTCGAATTTGTCAAAAGTCCAGAGCAAAAAAACGTTTTCAAAGTAACTCCTTCCATGTTAGGAGTGTACCGTCCTGTAGAACATATCGACAATCCAACCAATAACTCCACTAACGCGTCTGATCCGCATACGATTGACAAAGATTTCCAGCCGAGAGCTTCCATAGAATATACTTCGATAGATCCGCAAAAATCAATGAAGAGGTATATCGATTCTTCCGCCGCATACATGTCTAGCGAGATAAACAAGGCGCTAACCGCTGGCCCAGGGCCGGAGGGATACAGACACTTTGGCGCAGCACTTCATGTACTTGAAGATTACTTCGCGCACAGTAATTTTGTCGAACTTAGCTTAAGGAAAGTGGGACACGTTCATGTTCTCCCATGGACATCATCCGCACCTGGGAAGCATAGTCTTCCCGTCGTTACTGGGATGTTTGATTCTGATGACGTTATTGCCAGCACAGCAGGAACTATCGCAGATATATTATTCAAGGTTGAATGGAAGTTCAAACCAACCGAACCTGGTGAGCGCACGAAAGCAGATCGAATCATACTTATCTTACTGCGTGCGCATAGTGATCCACGCGTACTGAAGGCTTATGAATATTTTCTAGGAGGAAGAGATTGGCTTGCAGAAAAACCGGCATTTAAATACATCGAAGCAATCCCTTTTTACACTGTTGGATTGATCTCCAATATTTATAACTTCATCTACAGCACCTTGCTTCACCTTGTTGGAAATAGCGTTGACGATCAACAAATCGTCCGCGCAGGCGACCCTAATACAAACGGATCGACAAATCCAACACATTCTCAACTAGCAAAAGACCATGACAATCATCCATTCCACACCCTAGCAGCCGAATTGGCGAAAGAAGCGGTGAAAAAAGTTGGATCAGCCGTTGCTGCCCATTGGTGGAAAGGAGACGCAACAGCCGATCCAGCACTGATCGCTCGAGGTTTTCTGGTTCATCCATTCGATACGAATTGGCAAGACAAATTAGTAGCAGATTGGGCAAAAAGACATCCGCAGGAGGTGAAACGGGGAGAGTCTGCTACAGAGTGGGAGGCGCTCGAAAAAGCATATAAAAAGGAAATTCTCGACTCTATAAACAGCGCCAAAAAAACAAATCAAGAATCTTGGGATTACATAAATAAAAATTTTACCGTGCTTTTCAACGAAAAGAATCAAATTAAAAAATGAATAAAATAATCCTTAGTGGATCAATACTTGTGCTATCTTTGTTCATCGCCATTTCCAAAGGCGCGGAACCTCCTGGCCAATCACCTCCCACGAAAGAAGGAGGACCTACGATGTTAGATCGGTGGAACGAAGTCCAACGTCAAGCTGCGCTAGCGACAGGTGCTATAAAAGTCCCTCCACCTGCCCGGCGTGTGAAAAGATACGCAAAACCGGAAATCATTATAAAGGAATCACGTATTTTTTTTGACGGGAAACTTCTAGAATTCGGTCGTCCGTTAACAACATGGAAAAATATACTTAAGAGAAAGCCACATTGTGACGAGACCGGGACCGAATGGTGTGTATGGGAAGATTTAGGACTCACGGCATCTACAAGCTGGGAAAATAAACTTAGCGTCAGCACTATTACTATTAATTTAAGCATTCCTGAGCGTTTACTTACGGAAACAAGAACGCCATATCCTGATGGAACGCCTGATAACACACCAAAGGCTGACTGGCTAGCACGCCACCCTTTCACCGGCTATCTAGAAATAGATGGATTCGGAATTGATAAAGAAACGAAATTCTGGGAGGTTCAATCGAACATCGACACTCGTCGGAATCTGAGCTGTGGATTACGAAGCTGCGAGTTCCCTAGCGGGATATTTGGCCCCGGCAGCATGATCGACTTACACCTAAATGGAAAAAGCGAATCGGCAACAATTGAACAGATAAAGATTTATACCACATCTTATTAGTCTCACGCCTGAATTCAAGATCAATGCACTGGTATTGGTCAAAATCTTTTGATTTATATAATCAAGTAAAGATAGGGATTGCATCCGCAAGCCACTCGCGGTTAAATTTCGAGCTGCAGCGATAAACGAATAGAACTCACAAATGAAACATCAAGGACGTGGCGTCATTCGCCTCAACGACAAAACCGATCACGGTGGCCAGGTCATCAGCGCATCCTCGGGCACAATTGTGATGGGTGTGATCGCAGCACTTCAGTCTGACATGACACAGTGCCCAAAGTGTAAAGGTAACTTTGCAATCAAACCTGATGGCGCAGGTGCGCGACATGAAGGCAAGTCCTATGCCTATGACGGAGACGTGACCGAATGCGGCGCAAAATTGATAGCGTCATTGTGATTTGACCGCTGAGCGGATGTCCGTGCTTGCAACGTCTGCGGCTGTCGCCCAAGAGTATGGGCCGCACAGGCGGTATTCACATGAGTTCGCCGCCCGAGCTCGATAGGCGGAGCCTGGCCGATTAGAGGAATGAACCGCCCCGGCTTTCGTGGAGGCCGGTTTATGTGAGTCAGGCGGGGATAGCCTGACCGCTCAACTGCTCGTAATAGTTTGCCTCAGCCTCAGCCGGCGGTATATAGCCGAGCGGTTCCAGCAGGCGATGGTGGTTGAACCAGGACACCCATTCCAGCGTGGCCAGTTCGACGGCCTCACGTGTTTTCCAGGGAGCGCGACGGTGGATCAGCTCTGCCTTGTAAAGCCCGTTAATCGTCTCGGCCAAGGCATTATCGTAGCTGTCGCCTTTGCTGCCCACAGACGGCTCAATGCCCGCCTCCGCCAAGCGTTCACTGTATTTTATCGATACGTATTGCGAGCCCCTATCGCTGTGATGGACCAACGCGTTTCGTTCCGGTTGGCGCGCGTACAGCGCCTGCTCCAGAGCATCGAGGACGAAGTCGGTTCGCATCGAGCTGCTGACACGCCAGCCAACGATTCGCCGGGCGAAAACGTCGATAACGAAGGCCACGTAGACGAAGCCCTGCCATGTCGAAACGTACGCGAAATCGCTGACCCACAACAGGTTCGGCCGCTGTGCCTTGAAGTGACGATTGACCCGGTCGAGCGGGCATGGCGCCTTCGCATCGGCGACTGTCGTGCGTACGACCTTGCCGCGCATGACACCACGCAGGCCAGCCTTCCGCATCAAACGCTCCACGGTACAGCGGGCCACATCGGTTCCCTCACGGCGCAGCTGTCGCCAAACTTTGTCGGCTCCGTAGACCTGCAGATTCGCCTGCCAGACCCGCTCAATATCGACGCTCAGCACATCGTCACGCTGGACACGGGCGCAGCGCAATGCCGGATTACGCTGCTGCGCCGCGTAACGCCAGTAGCCCGACGGCGCGACCTGCATCACCCTGCAGATCGGCTCGACACCGTAGGCATGGCGGTACTGGTCGATGAACGCCCTCACGACTTGAAGCGGCGGTCGAGCTCCGCCTGGGCGAAAAACGCACTCGCCAGGCGAAGAATCTCGTTTGCCTTGCGCAACTCGCGCACTTCTCGCTCTAGCGCCTTGATGCGTTCATCTTCGGCGGTAGTCGGACCTGGTCGCTGGCCGGTATCGCGCTCCTGCTGGCGTACCCAGCGACGTAGCGTCTCAGGCGTACAGCCGATCTTGGCTGCGATCGATTCGATGGCTGCCCACTGCGAGCTGTACTCGCTGGCAGCCTCGCTGACCATGCGCACGGCGCGCTCGATGACTTCGGGGGAATACTTGGGTTGCTTCTTCATGGCTCCAGTTTCTCAAACAATGGAGCCTCTACAAAACCCGGGGCGGTTCACACTGCCCACCCCACTCTGTTGGTGGGGCATTGCGGTAGCCGTGGAAGGCTGTGTCACGGAATGCGGATGCAAGTTGATCGGCAAGCACCGGGCCAGTGTGAGCTGAACGGGCTCGATAACTGTTCCTCCAGCTCACCATGTGACGCACTTGTAACGTACCTCCTGATAAGTAACCAACCTTCCTTTTCGTATGGCTGGTTATCGCATCTGGCAAACGTTGCAAGTCATTGATTCACCAAGTTGTTCATACCAACGCGAAGATGTTAACCCGTTGGTCGCTGGTTCGAGCCCAGCACGGCCTACCAAGATTCAACGAAAACGCCAGCTTTCATGAGCTGGCGTTTTTGTTTTTTGCCCTTCAGAATATCTTGTTGCCATTCAGCAACCAATTAGCATCCCCGGCTACTTATACTTGGTAGCGTCAATACGACGACCGAACATCGTATCCGCCATTCGCCGGGAGCCATCATGCGTACCTTGTCGACCCTGCTTGCCGCCACGTTTGCCGCCGCCTTCGTCCTGGGCAGCTTCGCGATCACCGCCGCGACGCCGCCGGTACGCGCGGACCGACGCGGACGCTAGCCGGACGGCGGCCGAGCCGCTATAATGCTGCCTCTTCGGGTCGTTAGCTCAGTTGGTAGAGCAGCGGACTTTTAATCCGTTGGTCGCTGGTTCGAGCCCAGCACGGCCTACCAAGATACTCGAAAAGCCCACGGCCTGGTCCGTGGGCTTTTTGTTTTCCAGGGCCTTCAGCCGACGCCATGCCCAGCGCATTGGCAACATGACATTGTTGCCATACCATAGATAACCGTTGTCGCATTTTATTCATCCGTGAATAAATTGAGAGGGTTATCGTGCCAACTGACACCATATTCGATCGCCCGCGGCGCGCGCTGCCCCGGATTGCCTTCGTCGCCGCCCTCCACGCGCTGGTCCTGTTCGCTTTCGTGACCGCCGATCGCATCGTGCTTCCGCAGACGCCGTACACCGTCATGCTGCTGTCCAACGTCGCGCCGCAGGTCGTCGAGCCACCTCCATCTCCCCCGCTGCCGCCGCGGCGCAAGAACAAGCCCCGGCCGCCGGGACGGGAAACCGCCGCTCCGCCGCCGCGCGACATCGAGGTCGTGCCGCGCACGGAAGTGGCGGCCACCATCGTCGCTATTCCCACGCCGGTGGAACTGGCCGGCGGCAAGCCTGACGGCACCGGCACCGCCGGGGCGGGCGACCAAGGCAAGGGAGTGGGCGGCGGCGCTGGCGGCCGCGTTCCCGTCAAGGTGCGGGCCGTCGTCAATCCCGATAACTGCGAACGCCCGCGGCTGCCGCGGTTCGCCGAAGAGCGCCGGGTCGCCGGCAACGTCATCCTGGCGGTGCTGATCAACGTCGATGGCTGGGTGACGGATGCGCGCGTCGCCCGCTCGAGCGGCGAACCCATCCTCGACCGGACCGCGCTGGCCGCTGCGCGCAAATGCCATTTCGTGGCGGCCACGATCGACAAGGTCCCGGTCCCGTCGTGGGAACCTTTCCGTTTTTCGTGGGTAAACCGGTGACGTCCTATCCCTTGCATTGCGGTAAAGACATGTATACAGTGTATACATGACCACGAAAGAACGCATTCTCGCAATCGCCATCAGCGAACTCGAAGCAAAGGGACTGGACGGCTTGAGCCTGCGCGCCGTCGGCCAGAAAGCCGGCATCACGCCGATGGCCGTGTACCGCCACTTCGCGGACAAGGCCGCCCTGTTGCAGGCCGTGGGCGCCCATGCGCTCGAGATGTGGCAACGCCGTGTCCAGATGTTCGCCGGCCTGCCGCTGCTGGCCGGATTCGACGCCCTCGCGACGGCCTTCGTCGATTTCGCGCTGGACGAACCGGCGCTGTTCGACGCCGCCTTCGTGCTCAAGACACGCGCCGAACGCATCTACCCGGAAGACTTCGAAGCGGGACGTTCTCCGGTCATCGGCGGCTTCGCGCAGCGCCTCGCGGAGGGCCAGGCGGCGGGACTCGTGCGCGCCGGGCCGCCGCTGGAACTGGCGATGGGCGTGTGGGGCGTGCTGCAGGGACTCGTGGACCTGCACCGCTCCGGACGGTTCAACCTGTCGCGGACCGAATTCACGGCGCTGTGCCTGCGCTCGGCGGCGCGCATCTACCTGAAGGGAGAGCAAGAATGACGCGATGGCACATCCTTACCGCGCTGCTGTGCGGCGCCGTGCTGGCAATCAGCCGCGACACGGGACAGTTCGGCTGGCTGGCGCTCGCGGCGTGCGTGCCGCTGCTGGTGATGGCCCTGCGCGCGCCGCGCCCACGGGACGTCGCCCTCCTGCTGTTCGTGCCCGCATGGATGGGCGAGGCGGGCCCCATGTGGTTCTATGGCCGGCTCCTGCCGATGGTCTATGGCCTCGCGGTCGCCCAGGCGCTCGTGTTCATGCTCGCGGCCCTGTTCATGCGCGCCCTGTATCGGCGCTTTCCGGCCGGCGTGGCCCCGCTCGGATTCGCCGCGATGCTCGCCGCCATCGATTACCTGCACAGCCTCGTGTCGCCAAACGGCAGCTTCTTCGCCCTCGGCTACACGCTGGTCGACGTCGTGCCGCTGCTGCAGACGGCAGCGCTGGCCGGCGTGGCCGGCCTCTCCTTCCTTGCGGCCGTCATTCCCGCCGGGCTCGCCATCCTGTACGTGAGGCCGCGCGACTTGTCCGGAACCCTCGCATGGTCGGTGCCCGTGCTTGCGGTGCTGGCCTACGGCGTGTGGCAGCTGGCGCAGCCGGCCGGGCCAACCGTGCGCATCGCGCTGCTGAGCGACGACCGTTACGCCGGGCGCGTGTTCAATCACCCCGAGGCGGCACCGGAAGTCGCGGCCGCGTTCGCGCGCCAGGTCGCCGCGGCGGCCGCGCACGCGCCGGCGGCCATCGTCGTGCCGGAAAAAATCCTGGCGGCCGGCACGGTCCTCGCGCCGCCGGCGGGAAGCAGCGTCGTCGTCGCCGGTCTCGACGGGCCCGCGCCCCAGGGCGGCCGGCTGAACATCGCCGCGCTGTACCGGCCCGGCGCGCCTGTCGACACCTACCTGAAGAAGCGCATGGTGCCGGGCTACGAAGCGGACTACGTGCGGGGCACCGGCGAACTGGTGACGCGGCTCGGCGACGTGCATGCCGGCATCGCGATCTGCAAGGACATGGATTTCGCCCAGGACCTGCGCCTGTACGGCCGGCGCGACGTCGGCCTGATGCTGGTGCCCGCGTGGGACTTCGACCGCGACGCCTACCTGCACGGCCGCATGGCCGTCGTGCGCGGCGTCGAAAACGGATTCGCCGTCGCGCGCTCGGCCTCGCAGGGCCTGATGACGCTGAGCGATGCGCACGGCCGCATCGTCGCCGAACGCCGCACGGCGCACGCCCCCCGCATGCTCGTCGGCGACCTGCCGACGGGGCGCGGCGGCACGGTCTACAGCCGCATCGGCGACGTGTTCGCCCAGGTTGCCGTGGCGGCCTGGCTGGTGTTGCTGGCCCTGCTGGCCTGGCGCTGGCGGCGTGTTCAGGACAGGCCGGCACGCCGCATGTAGATATCGAGCGCGTCGACGTGGGCGGAGCCGGCGATGGCGCCGACGTAGCCGTCCGGACGCACCAGCACGAGTTCCCCGGGCTGCAATCCATAGGCCGCCTCGGCCTGGCCATGCACGTCCACCACGTCGCCGCGCGCGCCGAACAGGTGCACGCGCAGGCCCGCGCGCCGCAACGCCTCCGCGACGCCGGGCGGCACGTCCCGCCCCAGCAGGGTCCAATGCGGCCCCGCGAACAGCGTGAAGAGCCGGGTGGATTGCCCGCCCGCACCCAGCACGACGGCATCCGGCGCCCGCTCGCCGGCCTGCACACCGTGTGCACGCGCCGGCTGCGCGAACGCCAGGGGCGAATCGGGGTACGCCAGGTCGAGCTGCCGCGTCTCGCGCCCGCGGCGCATTTCTCCGCCGCGGCGCGCGGCGTCCAGCAGCGCCGTGGACAGCTGCAGCATCGCGGCGGCGACGGGGCGGCGCTCCGCCTCGTACGTGTCCAGCAGATCGTCCGGCGCGCCCGCGAGCACGGCCGCCAGCTTCCAGCCGAGGTTGTACGCGTCCTGCACGCTGGTGTTCAATCCCTGCCCGCCCGTGGGCGGATGCGTGTGGGCGGCGTCGCCGGCAAGGAAGACGCGCCCCACGCGATAGCGGTCGGCCAGGCGTGCGTTCATCGTGTACGCCGAGGCCCAGGACACGCTGTCCACGTGCACGTCGTCGCGCCCGGTCCGGTCCGTGACCAACGCGTCGAGAGCCTGCGGCGACAGGTCGACGTCGCCCTCGGGCGGAACCGGCGCCTGGATCTGGAACAGGTCCGTGCCCGCGAGCGGACACACCTCGAGCCGGCGCGCCATGTCGTCCCCGTTGAAGCGATGCCAGGCGTCGCGATCGAGGCCCGTCAGGGCGACGTCCGCCACCAGTGCCCGCACGCCCAGCGTCTTGCCGGGGAAGCCGACGCCGAGCAGATGGCGTACCGTGCTGCGCCCCCCGTCCGTGCCGATGACGTAGCGCGCGCGCAGGCGCGACTCGCCGCCGCGGCCCGCGAGCGTGACCGTGACGCCATCCGCGTCCTGCTCCAGGCCCGTGAGCGCAAGGCCGAATTCGACCCGCTGTCCCAGCGCCAGCAGGCGTTCGCGCATCACTTGCTCGGTCAGGGATTGCGGCAGCATCAGCGGCGTGGCGTAGGGCTCCGCCGGCGTCGCCGCCTGCGCCGCGGCGGTCGGGGCATCGGCATGGCTGCCGTCCGCGGCGTGGATGCGCTGGGGCGGATACGGCCCACCCAGCGCCACCGCCCGGTCGACGATGCCGAGGTCCTCGAAGACTTCGAGCGTGCGGGGCTGGATGCCCTTGCCGCGCGAGCCGTGGAATGGCGTGTCCTGCCGCTCGACCAGGCGGAACTGGACGTTCCGCCGCGCCAGGTCAAGGGCCAGGGTCAGGCCGGCGGCACCCGCGCCGCAAATCAGTACATCGGTATCGAAGTCCATGTCGCTCTCCCAGTGTCTTATGTGTAAAATGCACATAACTGGAGAGGAGTATATGGCAACGAAAAATAATGTGCAAGATACACATATATCGGCGCGGCTGCGTGAATTGCACACGTCGCTGATCGGCATCGTCAGCGCGATGAACCGGCCGCAACGCGACGAGGAACTCATCCGCCAGGCCGGCGTCCGGCTGGACCGGGCACTGTTTCCGCTGCTGGTCGGGATCGAGCGGCTGGGGCCGATCGGCGTCGTCGAGCTGGCCGAACGGTCGGGACGCGACTACACCACCGTCAGCCGCCAGGTGGCCAAGCTGAACAGCCTGGGCCTCGTGGAACGGCGCGCTTCCGACGCGGATGCGCGGGTCCGCCTGGCCTCGATCACCCCCAAGGGCAAGGCCATGACGGACGCGCTCGACGCCGCGCGCGACAAGATGGCCCGCGCCGTCTTCGCGTCGTGGGACAAGGAGGATTTCGACAACCTGGTGCGGCTGATGCGCCGGCTGGCCGACGCGATCGACCAGCCGCCGGCCCCGCCCGGCGATGCGGGCTGACCGGCCGGCGCCTCAGCGCTGCGCCATCTTCGCCGTCACCACGATGATCTGCGCGAGGCGCGGATCGGTAACGTCGCTCGGCACATAGCTCATCATCATGTCGTCGCGGGTGTCGCCCTTGTTGAATTCCATGATCACGTTGCCGTCGCGCGAAACGAAGCGGTCGGGCGATTGCGCGATGAGGCGCATCGGACGCTGCTTGTCGATCTGGGCGACGATGCCGTCGCGCGCCGGCTTCACCTTCAGGCGCCAGCCGTTCGACAACGCGTACGCGCCGCTGACGTCCTCGGCCTGGTAGTCCCAGATGCGGAACTCCGGACGCGGCTGCGCGGTCACCTCGACGCGCGAGATCGGCGTGTCGTCATTGATCGGATAATTCCCGGACTGCGCGCCGGCACCGGGCGCGAACAACAGCAGGGATGCGGAAAGTGCCAAGGGAAGCGGACGCATGATGTCTCCTTCGGATCGTGGTGGACAATGCCGCGGTCCGGGTCTTTGCCGGCGGCGGCAATTCAGTCTAGGGCGCCGGTTGGCAGCCACAAGGACGGCGAGGGCCGCATCACGAAACAGTCTGTATTTACGCTAAATCAGATCGATGAGAAATGACACGCATGCGCCGGCGACGGGCGGGATCCCGTATCGCTATGCGCGGCTGCGTGATCGGATATGCACGTCATCGCGGCGTGCTGAACGACCCGTCAAGCGGATGCGTCGCCGTCTACCACCACACGGTTGCGGCCACCACGCTTTGCCGCATACAAGGCCTTGTCCGCGGCCTCGATCAATGCGGGAACCTCATGCAGGCGTTCACGATCAAAGCTTGCGACACCGATGCTCAGCGTGACCATCGGCCAGTGGGCCGCGGGCGCGTGCGGCAGCGCCAGTCCGGCCACGTGGTCGCGGATCGCGTTGGCGTGCAGCCTGGCCTGCTCGAGCGACGTGTCCGGCAGGATCGCCGCGAATTCCTCGCCACCATAGCGTGCCGCCACGTCGGCCGGGCGCTTGAGTTTGGCAGCGAGGGCTTGCGCCACGGTGGACAGGCAGGCGTCGCCCTGCTGGTGGCCGAAGTGGTCGTTGTAGGCCTTGAAGGAATCGATGTCGATCAGCAGCAGCGACAGCTCGCCCTTCGCGCGTTGCGCGCGACGCAGTTCGCGGTCCAGCGCGACGTCGAAGTAGCGGCGGTTGGCGATGCCGGTCAGGCCGTCGACGTAGGACCGGGCGCGCAGCGATTCCGCGTGGTCGAGGAGACGCTTTTCGCGTTCCACGGCACCGCTGACGTCGCGGATCTCGATCATGCAATAGCGCTGCTCGCCATCGCGGAACGGCGTCACCGTCACGGCCTGGTCGATGCGCGGCCCGTCGAAGCTGCCCGCCTCGCGCAGGGGAAATGGGGCCCGGCTTTCCGATTGCGGGATGGTCGTGCTCGCGCCATCGGCCGATGGCGACAATGCGGCCAGCACGGCCGCTTCGACGCGCGACCCGCGCAGTTCGGGGAACACCTCGAACAGCGAGCGCTCGCGCACGCGCGCGGCGGCGCGGGCGGAACGCGGCACCATCCAGCCGTTCCAGAGCACGATCTTGTGGTGGGCGTCCAGCACGATGATCCCGCTGTTGACGAGATTCAGGGCGCGCAGGGAGAAGTCGGTGGCGGTATCGGAGTCGGTCGGGATCACGGCACAAATTAATATCTGAAAATCAACTGATCATACCGGAAATCAATGTCTATGCGGCACTTTGGAAGGCCGACATTTGCCAGGCCACCTCAGCAATTGTTGCCAATTTTCACGAAAGCACTTGGCCGTGTCCCGATGAGCCGCTATAATGCTGCCCGTCGGGTCGTTAGCTCAGTTGGTAGAGCAGCGGACTTTTAATCCGTTGGTCGCTGGTTCGAGCCCAGCACGGCCTACCACGAACACCAGAAAGCCCATGAACTTCGGTTCGTGGGCTTTTTGCTTTTCCGCTCTCTGTCAGATTCTTCCTATCCCTCCTCTCGGAATTAGTTGCACCGGCCAATTAATTGGTTCTAGTCAACAAATTCAGTATTGCACGTCCTTACACTGGGCCGCTCGGGCGCTCTGCCAAGCATTCCCTCAAGGACCTGCCATGTTGCCGAACAAGGAAACGTCTCCATCCCGTCACCTGTCGCGTGCGATCGGCCTCCTGGCGGCTGGCGTCCAGGCCGGCGCACTGGCGCAGCAAGGTCCCGATTTGAACGCCCTGCCCCTCGAACAATTGCTCAACCTCGAGGTCGTCACGGCGTCGAAGATTCCGCAGAAGATCAGCGAGGCACCGTCGTCCGTCACCGTGATCACGGCCGAGGACATCCGCCAGCGCGGCTATCGCACGCTCACGGAGGTGCTGCAGAGCGTGCCCGGCATGACGGTGTCCTACGACCGCAACTACAACTACGCGAACATCCGCGGCCTGGGCAATCCGGGCGACCTGAACACGCGGCTGCTGGTCCTGATCGACGGCCGGCGCCTGAACGACGTCGTCTACGACCAGGGCGCCATCGGCACCGAGTTCCCGATCGACCTGGCCCTCATCGACCGCGTCGAGTTCGTGCCGGGTCCCGGTTCCGCCATCTACGGCAGCAGCGCGTTCTTCGGCGTGGTGAACGTGCTCACGAAAAGCGGTGGGGCCCTCAACGGGCAGACCGTCAGCGTGGGCCGGTTCACGGGCCGCGGCCGCGAAGTGCGCAACACGTACGGCAGCGGGACGCCGGGCGGCACCGAGCTGCTGCTGGGCGCGTCGGTGTACGACAGTCCGGGGCGCGACGTGTACTTTCCCGAATACGACGACGCGGCCAGCAACCACGGCGTCGCCACCGGGATCGACTACGACCGCTATCGCCGGCTGTTCGCGAAACTGAGCGCGGGCGGCGTCGTGGCCGAGGCCTATTTCGGCAGCCGCACGAAAGGCATTCCGACGGCGTCGTACGGCCAGCAGTTCAACGATCCGCGCAGCTGGTCGCTGGACGAATACGCGGGCGCCGCCCTGTCCTGGCACCGCGCCGTCTCGGAGACGCTCGACCTGTTCGCCGGCGTGAGCGTCGCGCGCTACCGCTACAAGACCCTCAACGTGACCGGGTCCGCGAGCGAGGGGCCGACGCCCAGCATCGATACGGCGGAGAGCCTCAGCAGCGGCGCGGAGGTGCGCGTGACCAGCAGCGCGCTGCGCGGCCACAAGCTCATCGCCGGCGCGGAATACACGCGCGACAGCAAGCGGCAGATGGCGAACTACGACGTCGACCCGTACCTGCTCAATCTCGACGTCGCCCATCCCAAGCGGCAGGCCGCCGTCTACCTGCAGGACGAGATGCGGCTCGGCGAGAAGCTCATCCTGAACACGGGCGTGCGCCACGACTACGATTCCGAAGGCGGCGCCACGACGAATCCGCGCGTGGCCCTGCTCTACAAGACGGCGAGCCAGGTGACGCTCAAGGCCTTGTACGGCACGGCCTTCCGCTCCGCCAACGCCTACGAGCGCTATTACACGTTCGACTTCCGGGCGAATCCGGCGCTGCGCTCGGAGCACATCAAGACCTATGAACTGATCGCGGAATATTTTCCGACCGACCGCTTCCGCGCCACCGCCTCCGTCTTCCAGTACCGCATGCGCGACATGCTGGCGCTGGCCACCGATCCGGTCAACGGCATGCTGGTCTTCTCGAACATCGAGGCCGCCCGCGCCACGGGCATCGAAGTGGAAGCGGAATGGCTGCGCGAGGACGGCAGCGCCGTCAAGGGCAGCGCGAACGTGCAGTCGGCGCGCAACGACGCCGGTGGCGCATGGCTGCCCAATTCGCCGCGCCGGCTGTTCAAGCTGAATGTCGCGCTGCCGCCGCTCGGCGACCACCTGCGCGCGCATGCCGAGTACCGCTACACGAGCCGGCGCCGCACGGTGCGCGGCGGCGAGGTGGGCGGCTTCGGCCTCGTCGACCTGAATCTCGTCGGCACCCTGGGCTCGCACGTGGAGCTGTCCGCGGGCGTGCTCAACGTCTTCGCCAAACGCCATGCCGATTCCGCCAGCGAGGAGCACTACGACAACAGCACGCCGCCGCGCCACCTCGACGCGATCGGACAGGACGGGCGCACGCTGCGTTTCATGGCGACTGTCAGGTTCTGACGATGATGCGGCCCAGCCTCGCACGCCTCCTGCTCCTGTGCTGCCTGCTGCCGGCGGTTGCCCATGCCCAGGCGGCCGACGAATACGTGGCCAAGGCGGCGTTCATCTACAACATCGCGCAGTTCAGCACCCTGCCGAACATGAACGGCGTCGTACGCCTGTGCGTGCTGGGGCGCGATCCGTTCGGCAGCGCGCTCGCCACGCTCGAAGGCAAGCCGCTCGGGAATGCGCGCCTGTCCATCGTGTATCCGCACTCGGGTCCGGAGGCGCTGATGCAATGCCACATCCTGTACATCAGCGCGTCGGAGTCCGACGACATGACGGCGCTCGCCGACAGCGCCCGCGCGGCCGGCGTGCTGACGATCGCCGATACGCGGGGCGCCGCGCGCAAGGGCGTGATGCTCGAACTGGTGCTGGACGACCGGCGCATCGCCTTCGAATTCAACGGCGCCGCGGCGCGCGGTGCCGGCGTCGTGCTCAGCTCCAAGGTGCTGCGGCTGGCGCGCGCCATCTATTAGACCCGGAAGGCCCGCATGGAACAACTCATCGAATGGATCAACCGGCAGGCACTGAGCACCAAGCTCAAATGGACCTACCTCGTCACGAGCGGCGGCGTGATGCTGCTGTCGACGCTGTTCCTGATCGGCATCCAGCTGTACTTCTTCACGGCCGCGCTGGTGCGCCAGACGCAGTCGCAGGCGACGATGGCGGGCGAGAACCTGACGGCCGCCATGGCCTTCGCCGATGCCGAGGCGGCCGGCGACATCCTGTCCGCGCTGCGCGTGGCGCCGGACGTGCAATCGGCCGTCGCCTATGACGCGAAAGGCAAGGCGTTCGTCAGCTTCGTGCGCGATCCGCAGTCGCCCCCGGCCGCGCACGACCCGCATGTGCGCGAGACGGAGGTGGATGTCCGCGGCGTCAGCGTCACGCGCCGCATCCAGGTCGGCAGCCGCCTGCTCGGCACCGTGGTCGTGCGCAGCAGCGTGACGAGCGTGTACCGCCAGCTCGCGCTGTACCTCGCGCTGGCGCTGCCGATGACGCTGGCCCTGCTCAGCCTCTCTTACTACGCGCTGTCGCGCCTGCAGCGCTATTTCACGGCCCCGATCCGCGCGCTGTCGGCGGTGAGCGAGCAGATCTCGCGCCAGGGCGATTATTCGCTGCGCGCCGAGGTATCGCAGGCGGCGGACATCGGCCTGCTGGCGCGCACGTTCAACGGCATGCTGGACCGCATCCAGAAGCGCGAACTGGAACTGGAAGCGGAGATCAACGAACGCAAGCGCATCGAGGTCAAGCTGGACCGGCTGGCGCACTACGATCCCGTCACGCAGCTCAACAACCGGCACTTCTTCAACGAGCGGCTGGAATCCGTCCTCGCGCGCGCCCGCAAGTTCGACGAGCGCACGATCCTGATGTTCATCGACCTGGACAACTTCAAGACCGTCAACGACACGCTCGGCCACGACATCGGCGACGAGCTGCTGCGCCTCGTGTCGCGCAGGCTGTCGGAGACGCTGCGCTTCGGCGATGTGCTGTCGCGCATCGGCGGCGACGAGTTCGGCATCATCCTCGAGAACGTGAGCCAGGTCGGCGTCGCATCGCTGATCGCGGAAAAATGCCTGCTCAAGCTGGCCGACCCGATCCACATCCACGGCCACGACATCCACATCGGCGCGTCGATCGGCATCAGCGTGTACCCGGACGACGCGACCGACATGCACGCGCTGCTGAAATACGCGGACACCGCGATGTACTACGCGAAGAACGGCGGCAAGAACGCGTGGCGCATGTTCACGCCCAGCATGCGCGACGACGCCCATAAACGCTTCAAGCTGGACAACAACCTGCGGCGCGCGCTGGAACGCGACGAGTTCGTGCTGCACTACCAGCCGCAGGTCGACCTCAAGACGGGCGACATCGTCGGCGTCGAAGCGCTGATCCGCTGGATCCATCCGCAACTGGGCATGGTCAGCCCCAACGACTTCATCCCCGTCGCGGAGGACACGGGCCTCATCGTGCCGATCGGCGAATGGGTACTGCGCGAAGCGTGCCGCGACCTGAAGCGCTGGCACGCGGAAGGCCACCTGCTCCGCGTGGCCGTCAACCTGTCCGGCCGCCAGCTCAAGGAAAACAACCTCGTCGCGGCCGTGCTGGCGACCTTGCGCGAGGCCGACGTCGACCCGTGCTGGCTCGAACTGGAACTGACGGAGAGCATGCTGATGGACGCGTCCACCGACATCGTCGACCGCCTGCACGCGCTGACGGACGCCGGCATCCAGCTCGCGATCGACGACTTCGGCACGGGCTATTCGTCGATGAGCTACCTGAAGACCTTCCCCGTGCGCGCGCTGAAGGTAGACCGCAGCTTCGTGCGCGGCCTGCCGCAGGATCCGGAAGACGCGGCCATCACGCGCGCCATCATCGCGATGGCCAGGAGTCTCAGGATGGAGATCGTGGCCGAGGGCATCGAGACGCAGGAACAGCACGACTTCCTGCGCGCGCACGGCTGCGACAAATCGCAGGGCTACCTGTACGGCCGGCCGTGCCCGGCCGCGCAGATCGGGCAGTTGCTCGCGCGCTCGGGCGCGGGCGCCTGCGCCGTCGATTCAGTCGTCTAGAATGAGGACTTGTCATGTAGAAAACAGCACAGAATGCGTGGATCCGAATTTGTCGAGCTAAAAGCATTTGTCGCGGTCGTCGAGCGTCAGAGTTTCGCTCGGGCAGCAGAACACCTTGGCCTGTCGCCGTCCGCTCTCAGCCAGACCATCCGCCAGCTGGAAAGCCGTCTGGGCAGCCGCCTCCTCAATCGCACCACCCGCAGCGTTGCGCCGTCGGCCAGCGGCGAGCAGCTGTATCGGCGCCTGGCCCCCTTGTTCCGGGAAATGGACATGGCTGTTGCCGAAGCCAGCGAAGCGGCAGGGCAGATGCGCGGTACGCTGCGCATCAACACGCTCGGGATCGGTGCCCGGACGATCATTGCGCCACGCCTCGCACGCTTTCATCAAGCCCACCCCGATGTCGTGCTCGACATCGTGGTCGACGATGCGCTGGCCGATATCGTCACCGGCCGCTTCGATGCGGGCATCCGCGTGGGTGGGCAGCTCGAGAAGGACATGGTCGCCATCCGCCTGACGCCGGACATGAGCATGGTCGCGGTGGCGTCTCCGGACTACCTCGCGCGTCACGGCACACCCAGGTCTCCCGCCGATCTGCACGAGCATGCCTGTATCAACTGGCGGCTGCACATGGAGGGCAGGCATTACCGGTGGGAGTTCAAGAAGCGTGAGCAGAGCATCGAAGTCGCGGTCGCCGGGCCGGTGGTCACCAATCACGCCGACATCGGCATTGCCGCCGCGCTGAACGGGCTTGGGATTGCCTATCACTTCGAGCAGGATGGCGTCGGCGAGCTATTGGCGCAGGGGCGGCTGGTCCAGGTACTTGCCGACTGGTCGATCACCCGGCCCGGGCTGTTCCTGTATTACCCGAACAGGCAACATCGACCCGCCCTCCTCGGTGCCTTCATCGACTGTCTACTGGATCGCGGCCCTTTCGACCGGCCCTGACCGGCCGCCGCATTATGCACGCGATTCTACATAACCCGTGCGAATTCTAGAATATTCCCTAATCAAACGGGGGCGCGCATCATAGGGCTTCAGTCACCACCTGGAGCCACGAACATGCATACCCTGACGCTGCCCGAACCCATCGCCACATACTTCGCGTCCGAACACCATCCCGAAGCGCTGGCTCGGTGCTTCAAGGCGGACGCCATTCTGAAGGACGACGGCCACACCTACGAAGGCGTCGACGCCATCACGGCCTTCCTGGCCGCGGCGTCGGTCAAGTACAACGCGACGACCGTGCCGTTCGACATGGAAGACAATGACGGCTTTCACGTCGTCCGCGCCAAAGTCACCGGCAACTTCCCCGGCAGCCCGGCCAACCTGTCCTACCGCTTCGGCCTCGAACGTGGCCTGATCGACTCGCTGGAGATCAGCGTATGAGCTTCGACCTCGAATTGAAAGGCAAGCGCGCCCTCGTCACCGGCGGCACCAAGGGGCTGGGCGCGGCCCTCGTCAAGAGCCTGCAGGATGCCGGCGTGGAGGTGATGACGTCGGCACGCTCCGCCCCGGAGAAGCCGGTGCAGGGCGTGATCTATGTGACGACCGACTTGTCGACTGCGGAAGGCGTGGCGAAGCTGGTCAGTGCGGTCGAGGAGCGCTGGGGCGGCGTCGACATCCTGATCAACAGCCTCGGCGGCTCGACCGCTCCGGTCGGTGGTTTCGCGGTCCTCGACGACGCCGTCTGGTTCGATGAACTGAACCTCAACTTCATGGCTGCGGTGCGCCTGGATCGTGCACTGGTGCCGGGCATGCTGACAAAGGGTGCAGGCGTCGTACTGCACGTGAGCTCGATCCAGCGCATCCTGCCGCTCTGGACATCGACGACCGCTTACGCTGCGGCCAAGGGCGCCCTCTCGACCTACAGCAAGTCGCTGTCGAAGGAAGTGACGCCGAAGGGTGTGCGCGTCCTGAGCGTCTCGCCAGGCTGGATCGAGACCGAGGCGTCGGTCGAGTTCGCCGAGCGCATGGCGCGCGAACACGACACGGACTACGAGGGCGGCAAGAAACTGATCATGGACTGGCTCGGCGGCATTGCCGTCGGCCGTCCCGCCAGGCCGCAGGAAGTGGCGGATTTCATTACCTTCCTCGTCTCGCCGCGCGCCGCATCGGTAGCAGGCTCGGAACATGTGATCGATGGCGGAACGGTGCCGACCGTATAGTCGTCAACGTATCACCACTCGACGACGACGGACGTCATGGCCGGCAGCGCCAGCGGCGCGCGCAGGTCCACGGCGGCGCCGGTCAGCACGTTGCGGCCCTGGCGCGCCTGCTTGACCATGCCGGCGAAGCGCGCCAGGTCCAGCTGCGTGGCCTGCGGATTCTTGTTCAACACGACCATCACCGTCTGCCTGCCGTCGTGGCGGAAATAGACGTAGTGGCCGTCGCTGGGCATGTAGTGCGTCAGCTTGCCGTACTTGACGGCGGAACTGGTCTTGCGCCAGTTGAACAGCGTGCGCACGAGGTGCTGCATGTCGCGCTGGGCGTCCGTCAGGCCCGTGCCCGTGAACGCATTCACGGTGTCGCCCGCCCAGCCGCCCGGCATGTCCGCGCGCAGCACGCCGTCGGTGCGCTGCTTCGGTCCCTGGATCAGCATCTCGGTCCCGTAGAACACCTGCGGGATGCCGCGCGTCGTCGCCATCAGGACCAGGTCCGTTTTCAACAGGTCGACGTTGCCGTCCACCTGCGCCAGCGCCCGCGGGCGGTCGTGGTTGTCCGGGAAGACCATCAGCTTCAGCGGATCCGCGTACAGGTAGTCGGCCGCGATGGTTTCGTAGATCCTGATGAGGCCCTGGCCGCTGTCTTCCGGCGCCGTCAGCGCTTTCGGGGCCGCGTCGACGAGCGGGAAGTCCATCACGGACGGCAGCTCGGAACGGAAGCCGTCGCGGTTGACCACGCCCTTCTGCCAGTACGCGACCATGTACGGGCGGTCGTCCATCTCCTCGCCGACGACGTTCAGGTGCGGATACTCCGCGCGCACGGCGCGGTTCCAGTCGTTCAGGAAGGCCGGGTCGGCGTACGAATACGTGTCTTCGCGGATGCCGGACAGGTTCGCGTACTCGATCCACCACAGCGTATTCTGGATCAGGTAGCGGGCCACCAGCTTGTTCTTCTGGTTCACGTCCGGCATCGTCGTATCGAACCAGCCGTCGACGAAGCCGGCCTTGTCTTCCGGCGCCGCGTGGATGTCCTGGGCCACCGTGTGCTGGTTGTTGGTCTTGACGAACCGCGTGCCGTGGTTGATCCAGTCGGACGACGGCATGTCGTGCATCCACCAGTGGCCCGTGCCGATATGGTTCACCACGACGTCGTGGATCACGCCGATGCCGCGCGCATTGGCCGCCGCCACGTAGTTGCGGTAGTCCTCGTTGCTGCCGAAGCGCGGATCGATCTTGTAGTAATCGGTCAGCGCATAGCCGTGGTACGAGTACGCCTGCTGGTTGTTTTCCAACAGCGGCGTGGGCCAGACCATCGTGAACCCGAGGTTGCGGATGTAATCGAGCTGCGCCTGCATGCCCGCCAGGTCGCCGCCGTGGCGCCCGTCCGGATTGCCGCGGTCGCTCTTTTCGCGCATGCCCGCATCGTCGTTGGCCGGGTTCCCGTTCGCAAAGCGGTCGGGCACGATCAGGTAGACGGCGTCGCCGGAATCGAAGCCGCGCCGTGCCGCCGAATCCTTGCGGCGCGCGTCGAGGCGATACGGGACGGTCGTCACAACGTCCTTGCCGCGCTTGAACTGCAGTTTCAGTTCACCGGGCTTCGTCGTCGCGCCGATCTTCAGGTTCACGAACAGGAAATTCGGATTGTCCGTACGCTCCACGCTGGCGATGCGCACGCCGGGGTAAGCCAGCGCCGGCGCCAGTTCGGCGATCTTTTCGCCATGCACCATCACCTGCAGGTCGGACGACTTCATGCCGACCCACCAGTTCATCGGTTCCACGTGCTGGATGGCGTACGGCGCGGCGCCGGCCCACAGCGCGGGCAGCATGGCCGAGATGGCCAGGACGAGCTTCTTCATGTTATCTCCATAGTAATTTGTAGTAAAGTAACATGATCATAGATAGTAATTCAAACCATATCGGGTATTTTTTGTAGTTTTACTTCGTTAAGCGATCCAGGCGGAAATACAGTAAGCTGTATCCCCCATGCCGCAGACCATCCTCACCCCCGTCCACCACGAACTGATCATCAAGAAAAGCCGCTTCATCGCCTGCGTCCAGCCGATGCCCGACCGGGCCGGCGCGCAGAAGATCGTCGCCGGGCTCAAGGCAGCGCATCCGGGCGCCGCGCACGTGTGCTGGGCGCTGCTGGCGGGCGGGCAATCGGCCGCCGTCGACGACGGGGAGCCCAGCGGCACGGCCGGCCGGCCCATGCTGGACGTGCTGCGCCACCAGGACCTGGAAGGCGTACTGGCGACCGTCGTGCGCTATTTCGGCGGCGTCAAGCTGGGTGCCGGGGGCCTCGTGCGCGCCTACACGGACAGCGTCGCCCAGGCGCTGCTGGGTGCGCAGAAAATCGCCATCATCCGCCAGCGCCACCTGCGCTGCGACGCGCCCTACCCGCTCGAAGGTCTCATTCGCCGCGAACTGGACACCGCCGGCGCCACGCTCGATGCCGTCCAGCATGCGGACGCCGTCTCGTTCGCCTTCCACCTGCCGGACGACAAGGCCGCGGCGCTGATCTCCCGGCTGAGCGAGGCCGGCAATGGCCGCATCCATTGGCTCGCGGAAAACGACGACCCGCAAGCAGACTCGGCCTGATACCGCTATCATGTGAGGCTATACCGGACATCACGACTCAAAAGCGGACTCGCCTGACGCGAGCCGCCATAATGTCCGGCTTCCTCCAGCAAAGACTACACACATGATCAAGAAAAGCCTGGCGCCCCTGGCCCTGGGCGGTTTCGGTATCGGCATGACGGAATTCGTCATGATGGGCATCCTGCCCGATATCGCGACCGGCCTCGACATTTCCATTCCCCAAGCGGGCTATCTGATTTCGGCGTATGCGGTCGGCGTGGTCGTCGGCGCGCCGACGCTCGTCAGCATGCTGTCGCACCGCCCGCCGCGCAGCGTGCTGATCTGGTTCATGCTGATGTTCACGGCATTCAACGCGCTCTCGGCCTTCGCACCGAACTTCCACACGATGCTGCTGTTCCGCTTCCTGGCCGGCCTGCCGCACGGCGCCTTCTTCGGCGTGGGCGCCGTCGTCGCCACGCGTCTCGCGGACAAGGGCAAGGAGGCGGCCGCGCTCGCCAGCATGTTCTCCGGCCTGACCATCGCGAACGTGCTGGGCGTACCGGCCGGCACCTGGCTCGGCCACAACATGAGCTGGCGCTTCGTGTTCCTGATCGTGGCCGTGATCGGCCTCGCGACGATGATCATGCTGCACAAGCTGATCCCGTATTTCGAGGCGACGCCGGGTGCGGGCCTGCGCCAGGACCTGAAGATCTTCCGCAAGCCGAACCTGTGGCTCGCGCTGGGCATCACGTCGATCGGCACGGGCGGCTTCTTCGCCTGGCTCAGCTACATCGCCCCGCTGCTGACGGACGTGACGCACTTCCACGCGAATACGATCCCGCTGATCATGACGGCGGTCGGCGTCGGCATGACGGTCGGCGTGAACGTGGGCGGCAAGCTGGCGGACCGCGTGCCGCCGCTGACCGCGATCATCATCCTCCTGATCACGATGGTCGCGCTGCTGTGCATGAACGCGCTGCTGGCGTCGTCGCAGCCGGCGATGATGGTGCTGGCGTTCGCCGTCGGCGCGAACGCGCTGGCGCTGGGCCCCCCGATCCAGATGCTGCTGATCGAGCACTCGCGCGAAGCGGAGATGCTGGGCTCGTCGCTGGGCCAGTCCGGCTTCAATATCGGCAATGCGCTGGGTGCGTTCCTCGGCGGGATTCCGCTGACGCTGGGCTATTCGTATGCGTCGCCGCAATGGGTGGCGGCGAGCCTCGCGCTGTCCGGCGTGGTGCTGGCGCTCGCGATGCGGGCGCATGGCCGCCGCGTCGCGGTGGCGCTGCCTGCTTGAAACACCGTCGGATCAGGCGCTGCGGCGCTTCCGTCTCGCCACACCCGCCGCCGCGAGCCCGGCCAGCACCAGCGCGATGCTGCCCGGTTCCGGCACTTGCGCCGACGCCGCGTCGGCGCCCTTCTCGAGCTTCAATCCGGCGATATCGACCGGATTGAAGTAGTGGTTCGAATTGACCTGCACCGTGGACGACCAGGTATCGACGACCACGTTCCCGTTGATGACGCCCCAGTTCGCCGACTGCGTCGCATACGGCGCCAGCACGCTGCCGATCACGCCGCGCACGTCGATGGTCTTCGCTTCGTAAAAATTAAACAGCACGTTGTAGCCGGCGAGCGGCTCGAAGCTGATGCCGCCATTGTTGAAGGTGCCCGCGTTGCCGCTCACATTGAAGACGAGCGTCTCGCCCGGCACCAGCTTGTCCAGCGTCCAGCTGCTGGAAGTGGCGAACAGGTCGGACGACACGTTGAAGATGTCGACGCCGCCGCGGCCGCTGCCCGTCACCTGCACGCCGCTCCACAAACGCGTGACGGCGCCCGTCGGATCGAGGTCGGACAGTGCGTCGGCGACGCCCTTGTAGTAGCTCGTCGCCCCGTTGAAGTCGACCGGATTGGTGGCGGCCATCTGCGGCGTCGCGGCCCACGTCAGCCCGGTGGTGCCGCCGACATACGCTTTGCCGTTCTCGATCGAACCGCCCGTCAACGACAGGTTGCCGCCCGCGACCAGCGCATAGCCGTCCTTGCCGAATGCGTTCTTGCCGTTATGGTTGATCGAATAGCTGGACACCGTCACATTGCCGCCCGCCACGACCGCGCCTTCAACGTCGCTGGACGGCGCCGTGAAGTCGTGGATCGCGTACAGGTTCGCGCCGCCGACCGGCGCCATCAAATCCAGTACGGTCGCGTGGGCGGAACCGGAACCGAGGACGGCGATGGCGAGGGCAAGCGGGGCAATACGCATGATATTTCTCAATAGAAATGTATAGTTCTCTACAGTATCATCGTTTCCGGCAATTTCGCTAGAATTTTTCCTCTTATTCCCCCAGCATGGCCGCCGTGCTCGTCACCGTGGCAAATTCGCCATGCAGGCTCGCGACCGCCGTCGCATGCATCTGCTCCGCGCTGAACCACGTGCCATCCGGCCCCGTGCGCTCATGCGTGGCGCAGGCATCCTCGACGAGGAACGTTTGAAAGCCTAGATTGCCGGCCATGCGCGCCGTCGTCGACACGCAGTGGTCCGTCGTCAGGCCGCACAGCACGACCGTCTCGATGCCGCCCGCGCGCAACCGCGCCTCCAGGTCGGTGCCGATGAAGGCACTGTTCACATCCTTCGGAATGACGATCTCGCCCGGCAGCGGCTGCGCTTCCGGCTTGAACGCGTGGCCCGGCGTGCCCGGATGGAACGCGCCCTTGTCGCTGCGCGAGCCATGCTGGACGTGGAACAGCGGCCGTCCCGCTTTTCTCCAGGCGGCCAGCAGCGAGGCGATGTTTTGCTCGGCCTGGGGATGATTGCGTCGGCCCCAGCGCGGGTCGAGGAAGCCCTGCTGGACGTCGATGATGACCAGGGCGGCATTGGCGAAGGTGTGCATGGGTGTCCTTTCATGAAAAACCACATGGTCGCCGCCGCACCGCCATGACGCTACCGAAATGCCGGATAATTGCCGGTTCATCCATGACAGATTTCGATGGCTCATGAAGCTCAGCCAACTTCACATGCTCGTCGCGGTGGCGGACCACGGCAGCTTCAGCGCCGCCGCGGCGGAACTCGGGTGCACGCAGTCGCGCATCAGCCATGCGATCGCGGAACTCGAACGCGAACTGGACACGCGCCTGCTTGCGCGCGCACGTGACGGCTCGCTGCCCACCGAGGCCGGCCTGCGCGTGCTGGACAAGGCGCGCGCGATGCTGCGGCTCGAAGACGCCTTCCGCGCCAGCGTGCGTGACGACGACGCCATCGAAGGCCGGGTGCGCATCGCGTGCTTCCGCAGCATCGGCACGCACCTGCTGCCGTATGTCGCCGAAGCGCTGGCGGCCCGCCATCCGCAGCTCGTGCTCGACATCGACGACGGCTGCAACGACCGCCTGGAAGTCGTCGCCGCGCTGCGCGCCGGCCGCGCGGACGTCGGCATCGCCCAGTTGCCCGTGGAAGACGGCTTCGTCGTCCATCCGTACGTGGCCGACGACTATGTGCTGGTCGTCCCGGCCGCGCGCACGTTCGCGCTGCCCGTGACGTGGGACCAGCTGGACGGCCTGCCGTTCATCCGCCTCGGCTGCTCCGGCGCGGACGCGATCCTCGCCCGCTGCCGCGCGGCCGGCCTCGCCGCCACGGCCGAGCGCACGCTGGGCAACGACACGAGCATCGCGGCGATGGTGGCGCGGGGCATGGGCTGGTCGATCCTGCCGCGCCTCGCGACGTATCCCGAGCCGGACGAGGTGCGCGTGCTGCCCCTGCCGATCCCCGCCCGGCGCCAGTTCGCGCTGGCAGGAGCGCGCGACACGATGCGTAGCAGGCATGTAAAAGCCGTGCTGGACGTGCTGCGCGACCGCCGGGTGCTGGCGGCCACGCGCGCCGGCCAGGCAGGCATCCTACGCTGGACATGACACGCTGCGCAGCGTGCCCGATTACATGTGCGGCAGCCACATGCCGGCCGTCGCCACGACGACGCCCGCGCCCGTCGCCAGCGCCAGCCCGGACATGACGAACGCCATGCCCCATTGCCGGAACGCGCCGCCGCGCGCACGGCAATACAGGTACAGTTCAAGGACGGCCAGCGGCAGCAGGAACTGCGCGAACGCGAGGAAGCTGAGGAATGGACCACGAAACGTGTCGGCGTCGAACCCGGCGGGTCCGCGGTTCAGCGCCAGCCAGAACATCAGTCCGACCCGGAAGAACCAGACACCGCCGACCGCAAGAAACAGGCGCAACGCCCAGCGGCGGTGCGCCGCGACGTCGCCCGCGACGATCCGCTGCAGCGCCAGCGCCGCGCAGGCCACGACGACGACACCGTTGAGGCTCGTACCCAGGTGCTGGACGACGTCGCCCACGGCGCCACGCCACCAGACCATGTAGATGCCCGTGACGCCCGCGACGACGGCGGCGCCGAGATAGAACCTGCCGTTCCAGCGGTGGAATGCGGGCACGCGGGCACGCAGTCGGGGAACCAGTTGCAGCGCTCCGCTGCACATGACGAGGGCGGCCACCAGCACGTGGGCAATGGTGGCGGCGTTGCCGGCGGGGTCGCCGTCCACGTGCCCGTGCGTCATCACCGTGTTCCATTGCCCGCTGTGCCCGCGCAGCAGCGCGCCGCCATACAGCGCCACGATATACGCCGCGAACACGAGCTGTCCGGCCACCGTGACCAGGAACCACAGCGTCGTCGCCCACCGCAACGCGCGGGCAGCCGATGCGTGCGCGGTGCCTGCGCCCCGTACCGCGAGGAATGCACTACTGGGTACCATCATGCTTCTCCATGGAGTGATCGATGCCGCAAGGTAGCCGCGCCCACGCTCCCGGCCAAGGCGGCCGGCGCAACCATGCGACCAATGACGGTTTCGGGGGCTTGAATGGCGGTCGCGTTGCAGGTATCGTGGTTCGATGTCTGCGACGACACCTCTTCCACGCCCGGCCGCGAACCTCCTGCCGACGGCACGCCAGTGCGCCGTCGTCGCCATCTTCACGCTATCGCTGTCCTGGCTGCTGCACGTGCTGAGCGGCACTCCGTATCTCGGCGTCTTCGGCCGGATCGGCTTCATCGGCGCGGCCCTGCTGATGGCATACTCGATTGCCGGAGGCGTCCATCCGCGCTGGATGGGGCCGGGCCCCGCGCGCCTCGCGGCGGTCGTCCTGACGGCGCCCGTGGCGGCCCTGATCACGGCGCTGGCAACGCAACGGGGCCGTTTTCTCGCCTACCTCGGGGATACCCAGACGCTGGTCGGACACGTTCTCATGGTGGTCCTGTCGATCTTTTTCGGCGTGCTGTTTTCCCTGGTCGCGATGCGCAACGAGCGCAAGGCCCGCGAGCGCGCCGACCAGCTCGGGATCGAGCTGGAAAAGAACCGGCTCGAGCGCGAACTGCTGGATGCCCGTTTGCGCATGCTGCATGCGCAAATCGAACCGCATTTCCTGTTCAATACACTTTCCAATGTCGAGGCCCTGGTCGCGGCCGGCTCCCCCAACGCGGGCCCGGTCCTGCGGCACCTCATCGCCTACCTGCGGGCGGCCATGCCGCGCCTGAACGATGCGGATGCCACCCTGGAGACGGAACTGCAACTGGTCCGTTCCTACCTGGAGCTGATGCAGCTCCGCATGCCGGACCGTCTTCGATTCACGGTGTCGGCTCCCGCCGGCGCGGGAACGCTGCGCTTTCCCGCCATGGCGCTACTCACGCTGGTCGAGAACGCGATCCGTCACGGTATCGACCCGAACATCGATGGCGGACGCATCGACGTGGGCGGCCGCCTCGACGACACGGCCGGAAAGCTGGTTTTGTGGGTCCACGATACCGGCAAGGGAATGTCCGAAACCGCGCAGCCCGGCACCGGGCTGTCGAACCTGCGCACCCGCCTGCACGCGTTCTACGGCGACGGCGCACGCGTCGACCTGCATGAGGTGGAGCCGCATGGCCTGCGCGTCGAACTGCACTTTTACGCTGGAGGGAAAGCATGAAGCGGTACACCGGGCTCATCGCCGACGACGAGCCGCTGCTGCGGGAACGCCTGCGCACCCATCTCGCCGTGTTGTGGCCCGCGCTGGAGCTGCTCGACGACGCGCGCAACGGCCCCGAGGCGCTCGACCTGTTCGACCTGCACCGGCCCGACGTCGTCTTCCTCGACATCCACATGCCCGGCCAGAACGGCATCGACGTCGCGCGCCAGCTTGCACGCCGCGCCCATCTCGTATTCGTTACGGCGTACGAGCAGTACGCCGTGCAGGCGTTCCAGCAGGGCGCCATCGACTACGTCGTCAAGCCGATCGACCGGGCGCGCCTGGCCGATACCGTCGAACGCCTGCAACGTCAACTGGCCCTGCCGCTCCAGCCGGATGCCGCACTGGAGGCCATGCTCGACCAGCTCGCCGGCAGGCTGGGACAGCGCATGACACCGTCCTTGCCCTGGCTACAATGGATCAAGGCGTCGGTCGGCAACAGCTTGCGGCTGATCCCGGTGGACCAGGTACGCTTCCTGCGAGCCGACGACAAGTACACGCGCGTCGTATGGGAAGAAGGCGAGGCGCTGATCCGCAAGAGCATCCGCGAACTGGCGGAGCAGCTGGACCCCGAACGTTTCGTGCAGACGCACCGGTCCGTGATCGTCAACCTCGGATGCGTGAGCGAGGTCGTCAGGGGCGTGAACGAGACGGCCGACCTGCACATCCGCGGCAGCAGCGAGGTCTTGCCCGTCAGCCGTCATTACCTGTACCACTTCCGGCAAATGTAGGCGCGAACGGCGGCCATGACCTCCGAGGTCATGCCGGCATGACCTCGCACGTGATTGAGCGCGATGCGCCCACCCGCCACACTGTGGTCTCCGATTACCAGGGAGACCACCATGTCCGACCAGATCCTCAAAGCCCGCGCGCTGCGCGCACTGCACACGCCGGGCGCGCCGCTCGTCCTCTTCAACTGCTGGGATGCCGGCAGCGCGCAAGCCGTCGCCGCCGCCGGCGCGCGGGCGATCGCCACGGCCAGCTGGGCCGTCGCCGCCGCCAACGGGTATGACGACGGCGAACAGCTGCCCCTTGACCTGGCCATCGCCAACATCGCACGCATCGCCCGCGCCGTCGCCTTGCCCGTGACCGTCGACCTGGAACGCGGCTACGGCGCCACGCCGATCGAGGTCGCCGACACCGTCGCGCAAGCGATCCGCGCCGGCGCCGTCGGCTGCAACCTCGAAGACGGCAGCGCGGCCGGCGGCCTGCGCGATCCCGGCGAACAGGCCGCGCGCCTGCAAGCGGCACGCGACGCCGCCGACGGGTTCGACGTCCCGCTCTTCATCAACGCCCGCACGGACGGCTTCCTGCTCGCGGCACCGGGCGATCACGACGACGTCCTGCTCGACGCCACCCTGGCGCGCGCCCGCGTGTACGCCGCGCACGGGGCCGATGGCCTGTTCGTGCCGGGCCTCGTCGATGCGGCGCTGATCGAACGGCTCGTGCAGGCATCGCCCCTGCCCGTCAACCTGATGGCCGCCGCCGGCACGCCACCCCTGGCCACGTTGCGCGCCCTCGGCGTCGCGCGCCTGAGCCACGGCCCCGGCCCGTACCTGCAGGCGATGCGCGCACTGGAAGACGCCGCGCGCGGCGGCGCCGCATGATGCCGGCCCGGCTCGCGCTCGCGGCGGCGGCGCTCATGCTGCTCTCCGCATTCACGTCGGCATCCGACCACCTGGATTCGCCGAAGGTCATCGCGGACCCGCGCGTGGACATCGGCGACATCTACGCGTGGACGTCGGCCGACGGCCGCCGGCTGAATCTCGTGATGACCGTCGTCGGCCACGCGCTCGACAGGAATGCGGAATACGCGTTCCACATCGACAGCGGCCCGCGCTTTCCCGACACGACGGCCCGCACCGACATCGTGTGCCGCTTCGCGTCGAAGACGCAGGCGGACTGCCTGATCGGCCGCGACGAAACCATCCAGGGCGACCCGGGCCGGCTTGCGGGACTCGCGAGCGCGAGCGGCCGCAGCCGGCTGTTCGCGGGCCTGCGCGACGACCCGTTCTTCAACAACGTGAAGGGCTCGCGCGCCGCGTTCGACCTGGCCGCGGCGACGCTCCGGCGGGGCGTGCCGCGCGACGCCGCGGGCTGTCCCGCGTACACGCCGAAGCAGACGGCCGCGATCCTCGACCAGTGGCGCCACACGGACGGCGGCCCGGCCCGCGACTTCCTCGCGGGCTGGACGCCGATGGCGATCGTGCTCGACGTCGACCTCGGCCTCGTCAACCGCGGCGGCCCCGTGCTGGCCGTGTGGGCCGATACGCGCGTCGACGACGTCCGCATCGACCGCATGGGCCGGCCGCTGACGGGCAACGGCCTGCTCGCGCACCTGGGCAGCGACGAGGAGGCCGATGCGTTCAAGACCCGCTACAACGCGGCGACACCGGGGACGGCGGCCGAATTCGTGCCCGTCATCGCCAGGTCGCTCGCGCTGTACGACGGCTACGACGGCCGCTGCGGCAACCAGCTCATGATCGACGCCGCCGCGCCGCCCGGGCAGCGCTACCTGCCACTGGCGCGGTTGCTGGCCGACGACCGGCTGTGGGTCGACAGCGCGGCCGCCGCGTGCACGCAACTGTTCGGCGTGGAGCTCGGGCTGCACGACTGCGGCGGCCGGACACTCCATTACGACGCGGTGAACGTGTACCGCTCGCTGCTCGCCGGCGGGACGAACGATGCGGTCACGGACGGCGTGCGCGCGGACGACCAGCCGCATTCGGACACGGTGTTCCCGTTCCTATGAAGGTGTGCCTGTTCCTCATCCTGTGCCTGTGCACGAACGCCCGCGCGCACGACTTCTGGGTCAACCCGGACAGCTTCGTCGTGTCGGTGGGCGCCAGCACCGCCCTCAGCATGCAGGTGGGCCACGGCGACGCGCGCCGCACGTCGATGATCCCGTCGCGCCGCATCAAGCGCTTCGCCGCATGGACGCCGGGCGGCGACGTCATCGACCTGCGCAACGACGGCAGGCTCGCGCCCGCGGAACCGGGCCTGCATCTGCTGGTACTGGAAACGGACGCGGACGCGCTGAGCCATCTGCCGGCCGACCGGTTCGACGCCTACGTGCGGGAAGAGGGTTTGTGGCCCGCGGCGGCCGCGCGCGGACGCGATGTCTTCGAACGTTACCGGCGCGTGGCGAAGGCGCTCGTGCAGGCCGGCGCGCCCGGCGAAGGCAGCCAGGACCTGGCCACGAAGCGCCTCGGCCTGCCGCTGGAAATCGTGTTGATGACATCGCCGTCGGACGGCGGCATGCTGACGGCGCAAGTCATCTTCAAAGGCTGTCCGTTGCGGAGCGCACTGGTGAAACTGACGGACCTCGACCACGACGCGCAGCCCGTCGCCGCGCAGGTCACGGATGGCGAAGGCCTCGTGCGGCTGCATCGTCCGCCGCCGGGCCACTGGCTGCTGAACGTCGTGTGGACCACGCCGCTGGACGGTGACGAAGGCATCGACTACGACACGATCTTTTCGAGCCTGTCCTTCGGGATCGACCCATGACCTCGGACGTCATGGCCCGGCGCCGCGCGGCCGGGTTATCATCGGCGGATGACGCCTCTCGACCTCGCCCCCGTCCCCGTCGGCCTGCTCCTGCGCGAATGGCGCGCGGCGCGGCGCCTGAGCCAGCTCGACCTGTCGCTGGACGCGAACATCTCCGCCCGCCACCTCAGCTGCATCGAAACGGGCAAGGCGCAGCCCAGCAGGACGCTGCTGATGCGCCTGGCCGACGTGCTGGACATGCCGCTGCGCGAACGTAACGCGCTGCTGCGCGCGGGCGGTTATGCGCCGAGTTATCCGGAGACGGGGCTCGACACGCCGGCCATGGGCCGCATCAACCAGGCGATCGATTTCATCCTGCGCCAGCAGGAACCGTATCCCGCGTTCCTCATGAACCGGCACTGGGACATCCTCGCGACGAACCAGGCGGCGCAGCGCGTGAACGGTTTCGTGCTCGACGGGCGGGCGAGCAGGCACGCGAACATGCTGCGCGCCGTGTTCGATCCGGACGACCTGCGGGGCGCGCTTGCGAACTGGGACGACGTGGGCGGCACGCTGATCGGCCATCTGCACGCGCTGGTCGCGGGGTCGCCGACCGATACGAAGGCGCGGGCGCTGCTGGACGAGATCCTCGCGTATCCGAACGTGCCGTCGCGCTGGCGGTTGCGCGACCTCGATACGCCGCCTGCGCCGCTGCTGACGACGGAATTCCGTCACCGCGGGGTGACGCTGAGCTTCTTTTCGACGATCACGACATTCGGCACGCCGCGCGACATCACCATCGACGGGCTGCACATCGAATCGTGCTTTCCGATGGACGAGGCGACGGCGCAGTTCTGCCGCCAGCTCGGCGGCTGAAATCCGTCAGACGAGCAGCGCGCCGCCCATCGACGCGGCGATCTCCGACGCTTCCTCGATCATGCGATGGAGGGTCTCCTCGTCCAGCAGGTAGTCGAGCGCGCTCTCGCTGTGTTCGGGCAAGGGGGCGCGCGCCGTGCCGAGCGGCGACGGCACGCTGGCGTACATGTTCGCCAGCAGCAGCGTGTCGAGCAGCGAAGCGGGCGGCATGTGCAGCCAGGCGCCGCGCAGCTCGAAGATCGCCTCGGCGACCGGCTCGGGCAGCGCCAGCTTGCGCGCCACTTCGCGCGTGACGACGTCCTCGCACAGCTCGGCCCATTTTTCCGGATCGTCATCCAGCAAGCCCGGGAAGCCGTCGGCGCGCGACAGCAGGTAAAAGCCGCCGACCTCGTGGACGATGCCGGCGAACATCGCCGTGTCCGGATTGACGAAGGTGACGTGACGCGCGAACACATGGGCCAGCGCGGCCACCTGCACCGTGTGTTCCCACAGCTGCTCGGCCTTGGCGCGCAGGTCCGGATCCTCGATGCGGGCGCCGAACTGGCGCACGACGAGGCTCGCGACGAGCGTCTGCAGGTTGCGGTAGCCGACCCGCGTCACGGCCGAGCGCACGTTGGTGACGGGGCGCCCGCTCGTGTTGAACGTCGACGAATTGGCCAGCGCCACCGTGCGCGCCGCCAGCTGCGGCTCGCCCAGCACGAGGCGGATCGCGTCCTCGAGGTGGCAATCGGGGTCGTTGAGCGCGTGCTGCAGGCGCAGCACCGCGTTCACGCTGGTCGGGAAGGAAATCTCACCGCGCGCCGCCTGGGCGGCGATGGTTCCAAAAGCTTCGAGTCTGTTCACGGCCGCGATTATACCGTGCCCTATCCAACGTAAATGCGTTTCCGGCGGCTTCGTGACAACTTGTGGTAGATCAGCAAAAAAAACAGCCCGCCAACTTCGGCGGGCCGCAGGGGGCAGACAGCGGATGGCTTATTTGACCTTGATGGCGCTCTTGACGCTGGATACGCCGTCGACGCCCTTCGCGACTTTCACGGCTTTGTCGGCCTCGTCCTTCGAATTCACGAAGCCGCTGAGCATCACGACGCCCTTTTCCGTCTCGACATGGATGCCGAGCGAATCGAGGTTCGGTTCCTTGACGAGGCCGGCCTTCACCTTGGTGGTGATGGCGGTGTCGGACGCAGCGATGCGGGTCTTGCCGGCGGTGTCGCGGGTCTTGTCGGCGGTGGTGTCGCCCGCACGGTCCATCGCGTTGTCGGTCTTCCGGGCGACGGCCGAACCGGCCTCCTTCGTCTTCTCGACGGCCGAGTGCGCCACTTCCTTCGTCTTTTCAGCAACTGTCACGGCCGCGGCCTTCACTTTGTCGCCCGCGGTCGCGGCAGTGTCGCGCGTCTTTGATGCCGCATCGGCGGCATTCTCGCGCACGGCCGACGGTTTCGTTTCAACGAGGCAACCCGTCTTCGCATCGGCGCCCATCTGCGCGCACTTGTCGACGGCGGCCGCCTTGGCCGGGTCGCGCGTGTCGGTGCTGGTCACGAGGCCACCGCCGGAAGCCTGGTTGCCGCCGCCGCTGGCGCCGCTGCTCATCGTGCCTGCGCGGTCGGCCTTGGCGTCGGCCAGCGCGGCCGTGTGCACGGATTTCGCGTTATCCATGCAGCTGTCCTTGTCGGCGCCGCTCTTCGCGTCGCACTTGGCCTTGGCCAGGTCGTACTCGGCGTCGGCGACGTTGGTGCGCGTGCGGGCGCGGCCGGCTGCCGTGTTGTTGTACTTGGACAGTGCATCGGCCTCGGTGCGGGTGCGCGCCAGCCGGGCTTCGGCCATGCAGACGTCCTTGTCGCTGCCGCTCCGGGCGTCGCATTTCGCTGCCGCCGTCCGGTATTCCGATTCCGCCTTCTGCGTGAGATTACGGTAGGTCTGCGGGTCGTGGTTGAGTGCCGCAGTCGGTGCCGCGGCGAAGCTCGCGCCTGCAGCCGACGCGAGCAAGGTCGCAATCAGCGTTTTCATGGTCTTGTCCCTGTGTTGTTTGTTGTGACAGCCAGATTTAACGCCCGCACGCCAGGGACCTCTGTGCGGCAACGAACGCTAGTCTCAATCGTCGCTCAGCAGCCCCTCGCGCCACAACGGCGCCGCGTCCTCGAACGGCTTGCCGGCACTGCCGAAGCGGGCGCCGTCGCGCGCGAGGCGTACCCACGCGCGGGTGTCGTGGCCGTTGCGCGCGACCGGCTGGTCGTGCCGGAGCTTTTCCAGCCACGCGTAGATGCGGCCGTAGTCGCCGGGGTGGCGATCGTGCGTCCAGGCCAGCGCCACCAGGTCGGCATAGCCTTCCTCGCGGCGGGTTTCGCGCATCGCCTTCGACGCCGCCAGCAGCGACGGATCGTCCGCCGTCTCCTCGTTCACCTCGACGAAGCCGGCCGGCAGCGCATGCCACGCGCCCTGCGCATAGCGCCAGCAATGGCCGATCTCGTGGGCCGCCATCGCCTCGATCAATTCGCCCTGCTCGGCCGCCGGCACGCCTTCCAGCTGGCGCTCGGCATCCGGATTGCCGCGCAGCGACAGCACGAGCTTGCAGCGGCCGCCCGCGAATCCCATCGCCATCGGCACGTCGTTCGGACCGGCCTGCGGCTGGACGACGACATCGATGGGCAGGCTCAGGCTGCGCGAGTACGCGAGGACGGGGAGCGCGGCGCCGAGCCAGCGCTGCTCCAGCGGCGTGAGGTCGGCGGCGGCGGCGGGAAGGGTTGCGCACAGCAGGGCTGCGGCGAGGACGGCTTTGGACATGGAGGACTTCCCGTTGGATATTTAAAATGCCTAACGGCAATTTTAAATCCGGTTGAAGCCCCTTTTTCAGCAATATTTTTGCGCCTGTTTAAAAGCGTAATCTTGCCTATCCGGCCACGCGCGCCTCGCTGGGCGGATGCCCGATGACGCGTTTGAAAGCACGGCTGAACGACGCCTCGGAGTCGTAGCCGAGCCGGTTCGCGACGGTCGCCACGCGCATGCCGTCGCGGGCGATCCAGTGCCGCGCCTGGAACATCTTGACCTTGGCAACGTACTTGGCCGGAGTTTCGCCGACGGCGCTGGAAAACTTGTCGATGAAGCTGGACCGCGACGCGCCCATCACGCCGGCCAGTTCGCTCACCGACCAGTCGCGCTCCGGCTGGCGGTGGATCGCCGCCAGCACGCGCCCGACCTGCGGACAGCGCACGGCCGCGATCCATCCGCTCGCATCGCTGCACGCGCATTCGACCCACGCGCGGATGATGCTGGCGGCCAGCACGTCCGCCAGCCGCGCCAGGATGCCGCAGGCGCCGATGCGATCGAGGGCGACTTCGCGCTCCATCGCTTCCAGCATCGCATGCACGGCCGGGTCGCGCTGGCCCAGGTCGGCGGCGCGCATCGCCTCCGGCATCATCGCCAGCAGCGGGTGCAGCGGGTCGAGATTGAAGCGCATCGCCCCGCAGAACAGGACCTGCTCCGCCGCCGCGTCCTGCGGACCGGCGCCGCTCACCAGGTACAGGTTCTCCGACACGGCCTTGCGCGCCAGCGAGTCGATCTCCACCGCCGGCAGGTCCGGACTGCTGGCCATCACGTGCGCCGTGCCATGCGGCAGCAGCACGGCGTCGCCGGGATTCAGCTGCAGCCATCCCTTCGTGGCCGTGTGCATCCAGCAGCTGCCCTGCGCGACGAAGTGGAAGCTTGCCTCCCGCTTGGCGGGGAACGAGACGGCCCACGGTTCGCGCATCACGCAGCGGCCGTATTCGACGCCGTCGAGGCGTAGCCCGAGGAGGATTTCGGTCAGGGCGTCCTGGCCGGTCTTCGGATCCTTGTTTGGACGAATGGTCATGAGATTCGGATTGAATGGCATGGAAAGTCCAGAATCTTAACCCTACACTGCCATCTCCACAACATCCCGAGGTATCCATGAACGAATCCACCTGCATCGACGCAGACGCACATGTCACACCGCCGCGCATCACGGCCCAGGCGCAAGACGCGAACTGGGGCGGTATCGCCAGCCTGGCGCTGGGCGTGTTCGGCCTCGTGACGGCCGAGTTCCTGCCGGCCAGCCTGCTGACGGCGATGGCCGCCGACCTCGGCGTCTCGGACGGCGCCGCCGGCCAGGCCGTCACCGCCACCGCGGCGGTGGGCGCCGCGGCCGCGCTGACCATCCCCGTCCTCACGCGGAATCTCGACCGCAAGCGGGTGATCCTCGCGCTGACGTCGCTGCTGGTGCTGTCCAACGTGCTCGCCGCGACGGCGCACAGCCTGCCGGTACTGATCGCGGCGCGGGCGCTGCTGGGCATTGGCCTCGGCGGCTTCTGGTCGATGGCCGCCGCGCTCGCGATGCGCCTCGTCCCGGAGCATTTGTTTGCGCGGGCGATGTCGCTCATCCTCACCGGCGTGTCCGTCGCCACCGTGTGCGCGGCGCCGATCGGCGCGTACATGGGCGACTTGTGGGGCTGGCGCAGCGCCTTCGTGGCCGCCGGCGTCGTCAGCGTCGTCACCCTGGGCGCGCAATGCCTCACCGTTCCCGCGCTGCCGCCGAAGGACAACCCGAACGTCAAAGTCCTGTTCGAACTGCTGGGCCGGACCAACGTGCGCGTCGCCCTGCTCGCCGTGCTGCTCGTGATTTCCGGGCACTTCGCCGGCTTCACCTACATCCGCCCGTTCATGGAACAGGTCACGCACCTGTCGGTCAGCACGATCTCCGCCGCCCTGCTGGCCTACGGCATCGCAGGCTTCTTCGGCAATATCGCCGGCGGCTTCCTGGCCGAGCGCAGCGAGCGCCTCGCCATCGTCGCGGGCGCCGCCCTGATCGCGCTGCTGGCCGCCACGCTGTGGGTCGCCGGCACGTCGGCCCCCGTGACCATCGCGGCGATCGCGGCATGGGGCTTCGCGTTCGGCGCCTTCCCGATCGGCTTCCAGACCTGGATCGTGCGCGCCGCGCCCGACCAGGCCGAGGGCGCGGGCGGGCTGCTCGTCGCCGCATTCCAGATCGCCATCGCCAGCGGCGCCGTCGGCGGCGGCATCCTCGTCGACAGGATCGGCGCGCCGGGCGGCCCCATCTTCGCCACCGTCGCGCTCACGCTCGGCGCATTGCTCGTCGTGCGCTACGGTCCGCGCCCCGCGTCCAATTAAGGAGACCACCATGACGAATCGCCGTATCGTCCTTGCCGCCCATCCGCAAGGCGTTCCGACCCCGACGGATTTCCGTCTCGAGGACACGCCGGTCCCGGTGCCGCAGGACGGCCAGGTGCTGCTGCGCACCGAATGGCTGTCGCTCGACCCGTACATGCGCAACCTGATGGAACAGGTCGGCCCCGGCTACGCCGATCCCGTGCCGCTGGGCGCGACGATGGTTGGGGGCACGATCAGCCGCGTGGTCGAGTCGCGCCATCCAGGTTTCCGGGCGGGCGACCTCGTCGTCGGCGCCGCCGGCTGGCAGGAGTACGCGCTGTCGGACGGCAGCGGCCTGATGCCCGTGGGCGACCTGGCGCGCCCGTCGCTGGCGCTGGGCACGCTCGGCATGCCCGGCTTCACGGCGTACGTCGGGCTGCTCGACATCGGCATGCCGCAGCCCGGCGAGACCGTGGTCGTCGCGGCGGCCACCGGTGCCGTCGGATCGGTGGTGGGCCAGATCGCGCAGATCAAGGGCGCGCGCGTCGTCGGCATCGCCGGTGGTCCGGACAAATGCCGGTACGCGGTGGAAGAACTGGGATTCGATGCGTGCGTGGACCATCGCGATCCGCGCTTCGCCGGGCTGCTCGCGGCCGCGTGCCCGGACGGCATCGACGTGTATTTCGAGAACGTGGGCGGCGCCGTGTTCGATGCCGTGCAGCCGCTGTTGAACGTGAACGCGCGCGTGCCCGTGTGCGGCTTCATCTCGCACTACAACGGCGGCGTTGCCGAAGGCCCGGACCGTCTTGCGATGTGGATGGCGACCCTGCTGTCGAAACGCATCCGCATGCAGGGTTTCATCATCCTGGACCACTACGGGACGCGCTTCGACGCCTTCCGCGACGACATGGCCGGCTGGCTGGCGGCCGGCAGGATCAAGGTGAAGGAAGACGTCGTCGACGGGCTGGATAACGCCCCCGCCGCGTTCATCGGCCTGCTGCAGAGGCGGAACTTCGGGAAGCTCGTGGTACGGCTTTGATCACACGGCCGCGATACGCCGCTGGCGCGCGGCCGGCACGACGGCCACGCTTGCAGACGGCCGCGCCGCCTGCGCATCCAGCTTGAAAATGCTGACGAGGCGCGCGAGGTTCGCGGCTTCGTCCTGCAGCGCGGACGCCGCCGCGCCGGCCTGTTCGACGAGCGCCGCGTTCTGCTGTGTCGCTTCGTCCATCTGGCCGATGGCGCGGTTGACCTGTTCGATGCCGGCGCTCTGCTCCTGGCTCGCATGGCTGATCTCGGCCATGATGTCCGTCACGCGCTTGACGCTCGTGACGATCTCTTCCATCGTGCTGCCCGCCTCGTCGACGAGCTTGGCGCCGTCGTCGACCTTGGCGACCGAATCGCTGATCAGCGTCTTGATTTCCTTCGCGGCCGCGGCCGAACGTTGCGCCAGGCTGCGCACCTCGCCCGCGACGACGGCGAAGCCCCGTCCCTGCTCGCCCGCACGGGCCGCCTCGACGGCAGCGTTCAGCGCGAGGATATTGGTCTGGAACGCGATGCCGTCGATGACGCTGATGATCTCGGCGATCTGCTTCGACGAGTCGTTGATCGACGCCATCGTCTGCACGACCTGCGCCACGACGGCGCCGCCGCGCTGGGCCACGCTCGATGCCGACTCGGCGAGGGTGTTCGCCTGGCGCGCGTTGTCCGCGTTCTGGCGCACGGTGCCCGTCAACTCTTCCATCGACGACGCCGTCTCTTCCAGGGTGCCCGCCTGGCGCTCGCTGCGCTCGGACAGGTCCTGGTTGCCGGCCGCGATTTCCGTCGACGCATTGGCGATCGTGAGCGTGCCCGCGCGCACCTGGCTGACGATATTCACGAGGCTGTCGCGCATGCCCTTCATCGCGTACAGCAGGCTGGAACGATCCTCGGCCCGCGTCTCGATCGGTACGGACAGGTCGCCGGCCGCGATGGCGCCCGCGATCCCGACGGCGTAGTCCGGCTGGCCGCCCAGCTGGCGCAGCAGGCCGTGGCTGATGAACCAGGCCGCGGCCGCGCCGGCGGCGGCGGCGACGGCGAGGATCGCGAGCATCCAGGCAAAGAAACTGTGCGACAGCGCGCGCGCCTGCGCGGCCGCGTCGTTGTTCAGCTTTTCCTCCAGGTCGATGAGGCGGTTGACGCTGGCGAGCCAGTCGACGAAAGCGGGGCCGGCCTGCTTGTCCAGCAATGCCGTCGCTTCGGCCGTATTGTCGGCCTGGCGCAGGGCGATGAGTTGCGCGATCAGCGGCTGCGTGCGGCGCTCGACGTCCTTGATGGCGGCCAGCGCCTGCTTTTCCTCCGGCAGGATGTCGCTGCGCGCCGCGAACAGCCCGTCGAGCGGCGCGGCCGAGCGCTGGTAGTCGTCGTCCAGTTTCTTGATCAGGTCGGCGTGGCGCTGGGCCGTCGGGGCCGTGGAAGCCAGCACGACGTCGCGGATGGCGATCGAGCGGTCGTGCACGCTGCCGCGGAAATTGATCGCATAGCGTTGCTTGACGCTGTTGACGTCGTTGATGCGGATGAGGATATCGTCGATCTGGCCGACACGGTGGATGGCGAGGCCGGCCAGCACCGCCATGAGGGCGAGGACGCTGCCGAAACCATAAGCCAGTCGTTTGCCGATCGTGAGTCCAGTAATTGTCATTGTGTGCTCGCGTGATGGGATCGGAATAAATATTTCCAATAGGAAACGATTCCAAATATAGCACACAAATGCCAAATTTGATGTTGGGGCAGGTCTAATACCTGCCCTTTGGCAGGGTTTTATTGCCGAAAATAGCGACGTCGTTCCCGCGAAGGCGGGAACCCATACTGAGTATCCTGTTCGGCTCAGTATGGATTCCCGCTTGCGCGGGGATGACGGTATGACGGTGTAATCAGCGGTACGCGGGCACCAGCTTCGCCGCCGTCGCGAACGCCGGCCGGATATCGTTCGGCACGGCCTTCATCTTGTCCAGCGCCTTCTGCACGTCCGGACGAATGACGACGTAGCGCTTCATCAGATCCTGCGCGCGGGCATAATCGCCGGTGGCTTCGATCGTCAGGAACTCGCGGTCGAGATCCGCCACCGCACCCTTGATCTTCGCGAAGTCGACGGAGAACGTGCCGTCGCCGTGCGACACGAAGCCGCCCTTGTCGAGCAGGTAGTTCATCTGGATGGCCATGCCGCGCGCGTGCGAATCCGTCAGGCCGAAGTGCAGGGTGCGGAATGCCGATGCGAGGTAGGTGTTGTACAGCTTGCGCTCGGCCGCCGTGCCCTGCCCCAGCGACGCCTTCAGCTGACCCTTGTCCATCATATAGGTGAGCGCCCACAGGCCGGTGACGTCGGCCTTCGCTTCCTCGATGGTCGAGTAGGCATCCTTCAGGTCCTGGCGCGGCGTGGACGGCTGGCCGTTCTGCGTCGTCGCGTGCGGGCCCAGGCCGTGCATGATCTCGTGCGCGAGGATGTGCGTGAAGAACGAGTCGAAATCGAGATCCTTCTGGTCGGCCGGACGCAGCACGAGCTTCGAGATCGGCGTCAGGGTCGCCTCGAACTTGGCTTCCTGGACGTTTTTCAGCATCACGCGCTTGGAGCCGCGCTGGCGGATGATGCGCTCGTCGTTCGGCAGGTTGTAGGCGGCCGTCTGCACGCCCATGTTGCCATCGCCGGCGCCGTAGACCTGGTTCACGACGACCATCGGCGCGATCGCCCCGACCTTCGGATTGCGGTATCTGGCATCGAGCGGCAGGTTGTTTTCCAGCTCCTGCATGTGCTTGCCGAAGAAGTTCAGCTTCTCCGTCTCCTTCTGGTCGCGCACGTTCACATACGCTTCGAACGCGGCCTTGTAGCCGAACAGTTCGTCGTTGTACGTCTCGTACGGGCCGATGGTGACGTCGACCGGGGAATCCAGGTCCATCCACGCGAAGTCGGAGGCGAGGTAGTCGTTCGACAGGAAGGCGTCGGCGCGCAGGTCCAGGAATTTTTTCAGCGACGCGTTATCGGTGGCGCTCGCGGCCTCCTTCAGCAGCCTGGACAGCTTCTGCAGCTCGGTGCGGTACTCGTCCGAGTATTTTACGATCGTGAATTTGCCGGCCTTGTCCTTGCGGATCACGGTGAAGAACCACTGCGCCTGTTCCTTGTCGGCGGCCGGCAGGCCGTTCATCCACGTCTCGAGTTCCTGCTTGCTCGCGCCTTCCGGATAAAAGTTCGCGCCGGCCGGCTTCTCGGCGGGGATCTTGATGCCGGCGTATTCCGCGGGCATGAAGGATGCGTTACCGTCGATGATCGACCACGGGCCCTTGTTCAGCCAGAAGTAGTCGCGGCGGGCCTTGCCCAGCGGCGTGGCGTCCTTGTGCAGCGCGGCCCACAGCGCCTCGTTGCCGGACCAGCGCTGGCGCAGCTGCAGCGTGTCGACGATTTTCGCCGCTTCGATCAGCTTGGCGATGGCGACGCGGTCGCCGGCGGACAGCCTGGCCGTATCGGCCGTCAGGTCGACGGGGGCGAAGCGCCTGGCCATCGTCTGCAGTTGCGGGGCGGTGGCGGGGGCGGCATGGGCAGTGGCGCACAGGGTCGCTGCGGCCAGGGCCAGGGGGGCGAGGAGGTGCTTCATCGGGGTCCCTTGTGAGGTTGGCAATCGGGGGATTGTAATCCTGTTCAAGGGAAATTGGGGGCTAATGCCGGGGGCCCTAGCCCGCCTTCGCAGGGACGACGAATTTATACGTTGCGTATGAATCGTCGCCCCCGCGCAGGCGGGGGCCCAAGTTGTCAGCGAGCCGCTACCGTAGCTTCAGCCTTACCCTGCTCCCACCCGCCACCCAGCGCCCGCGCCACCGACACCGCAGCCAGCAAGCGCTGCGTACGGATCTGCGCGGCCGCACGGTCCGCAGCCAGCGCGGAACGCTGGGCATCGGTAACGTCCAGGTACGTCGACACGCCGCGGTCGAAGCGCGCCTGCGCCACCAGCACGGCGCGCGCGGCGGCCTGCTGCGCCTGCACCTGCACGTCGCCCTGCTTCTGGCGCTGCTGCACGTCCGACAGCGCATCCTCCACGTCGCGCAGCGCCGTCAGCAGGCGGCCTTCGTGGTTCGCAACGGCTTCGTCGTAGCGCGCCCTGGCCAGCTTCACGTTGGCCTCGATGCGGCCGCCCTCGAACACCGGCAGCGACAGCGCGAGCGGTCCGAACGAGAACTGGCGCGCGCTGCCCTTGGCCAGGTTGCTCAGCGTCTCGGACGCATAGCCGAAATTCCCGGTCAGCGACAGGCTCGGGTAGTACGCGCCTTCGGCCACGCCCACCTGCGCATTGAACGCCTTCAGGGTGGCGACGCTCGCGGCGAGGTCCGGCCGCTGGCCCAGCAGGCTCGCCGGCAGGCCGACGGGGATCGCGGGCGGCTGCGGCAGCGCGGTGCCCGCGGCCGGAGCCACGATAGCCTCGCTCGGCGATGCGCCCACCAGCACGGCCAGCGCGTGTTCCAGCGTGTTGCGCTGGCGCTGGGCTTCCTGGATGTCCGCCTCGGCGTTCGCGCGCTCGATGCGGGTGCGCGAGACATCGAGCTCGTTCGACAGGCCCGCGTTGAAGCGCGCCTCGATCAGCTGCTGCGATTCGCGCCGCGTGGCCAGCGCATCGTTCAGGATGGCGATATCGGCATCGAGGCCGCGCAGCTGCCAGTACGTCGTCGCGACCTGGCCGGACAGCATCAGCATGACGCCGTCGCGGTCGTCCTGCGCGGCCAGCGCCTGGGCGTCGGCCGCTTCCACGGCGCGGCGCACGCGGCCCCACAGATCCAGCTCGTACGAGAAATTGGCGCCGACGCTGAATTCGTTGCCCTTGATCGAACGGCCGCCGAACGTCACGCCCATCGGCGTTTCGGCCGACGTGCGCGAGTTCGATACGCCGGCGGAGACGCCGACGGTGGGCAACTGGCTGGCGCGCGTCACGCCCAGCTGCGCCTGCGCCTGCACGAGGCGCTGCGCGGCCGCGCGCACGTTCGGGTTGTCGCGCAGGGCGCGTTGCTCCAGCTGGTCCAGCTCCTTGTCGCCGAACACGGTCCACCATGCGGCCGGCAGGCGTGCCGCCTGGTCCGAAGGTTCGGCCGCGGCGTGGCGGAAGGCCGGCGTATCGATGCCTTTCGGCGCGACGAAATCCTTGCCCACGGTGCCGCAGGCGGACAACAGCGCAGCCACGGCCAGCGCGACGGCAGATTTGATATAAACAGTTTTCATACTTTATCCATTTATCTGGTTCAGTGGCCACCGCCACCGCCGCCGCTGGGCGACTTGAGCTTGTCCGAGAACCACAGCGGAATGATCGCCACGAGCAGGATCATGCCGACGATGAAGAAGCCGTCGTTGTAGGCCATCACGAACGACTCGCGCCGCACGATGCGGTCGATGGCGCCGATGGCCTGCTGGGCCGCCGTCGCCGGGTCGAAGCCCTTGGCGAGGAACGATTGCGTCAGCGCGTCGAGGCGCGCCTGCGTGGCGGCGGAGACCAGCGACACCGACTCGCCCAGGCGCTCCGAATGGAAGTGCTCGCGGTTCGTGAGGGCCGTCGCCAGCAGGGCGATGCCGACCGAGCCGCCCAGGTTGCGGGTCATGTTGAACAGGCTCGATGCCGACGTCATGTCCTTCGGCGGGATGCCGGCCATGGCGAAGTTCGACAGCGTCAGCATCACGAACGGCTGGCCCAGCGCGCGGATGATCTGCGACAGCATCAGCTGGTCGTAGCCCGTGCTCGCATCCATGTACGCGTTCATCAGGCACGACACGCCGAACAGCCCGAGGCCGAACGAGCACAGGATGCGGTTGTCGATCTTCTGCGACAGGCGCGCGACGAACGGCATCACGAACAGCTGCGGCAGGCCGACCCACGCGATCACTTCACCGATCTGCATCGGCGAGTAGCCCGCGATCTGTCCCAGGAACAGCGGCAGCAGGAACGACGAGCCATACAGGCCCATGCCGATGACGGCCGACAGCACCGTCGCGACGAGGAAGTTGCGCTGGCCGTACAGGCGCAGGTTGACGAACGGCTCCGGCCGCGAAAAGCCGATCACGATCCAGCCGAGGATGCCGACCAGCGCCAGCGACGCGAACGTGATGATGAAGCCGGACTCGAACCAGTCCTTCGAATTGCCCTCTTCCAGGAAGATCGTCAGGCTCGCGAGGCCCACCGCCATGAACGCGATGCCGAGCCAGTCGGCCTTGACCAGCGCCTTCAGGTCCATGGGCTCGCGATCGATGCCCCAGTACATGCCGGCGATCAGGAGCACGCCCGGCACCCAGTTGATGTAGAAGATCGACGGCCAGCCGTACAACTCGGTCAGGTAGCCGCCCAGGGTCGGGCCCATCGCGGGCGCCAGCGTGGCGGTCAGGCCGAACATGGCCATGCCGACGGCGCGCTTGGCCGGGGGCAGGCGCGTCATCACGAGGGTCATCGCCATCGGGATCAGCGCGCCGCCCGTAAAGCCCTGCATCATGCGGAACACGATCATGCTGGACAGGCTCCAGGCCGCGCCGCACAGCGTGGAGAACCCGAGGAACAGCGCCGTCGTGAGCATCAGGTAGCGGCGCTGGCCGAGGGCGCGCACGAACAGCGCCGTCATCGGGATCACCACGATCTCGGCGCACAGGTACGCGGTCGAGATCCACGAACCCTCTTCCTGCGTGGCCGACAGGGAGCCGAGGATGTCGCGCAGCGAAGAGTTGGTGATCTGGATGTCGAGCACCGCCATGAAGGCGCCGAGCATGCCGGCCAGCACCGCGATCCAGGTGCGCGCGTCGATGTGCGCACCGTTCGCCGGGGCCCCCGCGGGCGCGTTGTGCGCCATCGGTTTGGTGATCGTCGTGGACATCACGGTTCCTCGGTTATTTGGCGGCGGACTTCTGGCGCAGGTCGATCTCGACCACGGTCGACATGCCCGGCACGAGGCGGCCCGCGTACTTCTTGAGGTCTTCCGGCGCGAACGTGATCTTCACGGGCACGCGCTGGACGATCTTGGTGAAGTTGCCGGTCGCGTTATCGGCCGGCAGCAGCGCGAACTGGTTGCCCGACGCCGGTGCGAAGCTGTCCACGCGGCCGACCAGTTCGTGCTTCGGCAGCGCGTCCACTTCGATGCTGACCTGCTGGCCCGGCACGATGCCCGGCAGCTGCGTTTCCTTGAAGTTGGCGACGACCCACACGTCGTCCTGCACGATGGCGGCCAGCTGCTGGCCCGGCTGCACGCGCGCGCCGACTTCCACGCTGCGCTTGCCGATGCGGCCGGATACCGGCGACACGATGCGGTTGTAGCCGAGCTGCTGCTGGGCGTCCTTCAACTGCGCCTCCAGCACTTTCACCTGCGCCTTGAGCACCTCGCGCGCCGACGTTGCGGCGGCGATCTGGGCCTGGGCGGCGCTGGCGTTGTCGCGGCGGGCCGTGACGTCGGCCGTGGCGCCCGCACGGGCGGCCGTGGCGGCATCGACTTCGGCTTTCGAGACGGCCTTCATCTGCGTGTTGTACAGCTGGCCGTAGCGCTCGGCGTCCTGCCTGGCGCGCACGAGGTTGGCTTGGGCCTGCACCACCTGCGCCTGCGCGGCCGAGGCCTGCGCCCTGGCCTGCTGGATCGCGGCGTCGGCCTGCACGACCTGTTGCTGCACGCTGGCGATCTGGGCCTGGATCTGCTCGACCTTCACGCCCTGGTCGGCCGGGTCCAGCTCGGCCAGCACGTCGCCGGCCTTGATGACCTGGTTATCCTCGAACAGCACCTTGGTCACGACGCCCGGGATGCGCGACGACACGGGGTGCACGTGGCCCGTGACGTAGGCATTTTCGGTCTCGACGAAGTTATGGCTGCGGTACCACATGCGGCCACCGGCGGCCAGCGCGGCGGCGGCGATCAGGCCCACCACGATCAGCACGCGCTTCGGAGGCCCCTTGGCGGCAGTGGCTGGTGCGGCCGGCGGGACGGCTGCGGCCGGCTTGTGGTCGACCGTGGTTTGCGTATCAGGCATGTGTAACTCCGAAAGAAATGAAATTAGTCCATCGCATTATTCGACAAGTTTTTGCCAAAGTCAAGAAATGAAACGGTTGCATTTCATTAGAGATTCCACTAGCATGGAGTCCATGGACAAACATATGCATGACGCATCCGAATGCCCCGGCAAGGGCGCGGGCCGGCCCAAGGCCGCCGACGTCGAGGCACGCACGCAGGAGTTGCTGCATATCGCCGGCACCCTGTTTCTCAAGAACGGCTATACGAAGACGAGCCTCGAATCGATCGCCCGCGCGGCGCACGTCGCGGTGCGTACGATCTATGTGAAATTCGGCGGCAAGGAAGGCCTGCTGGCCGCGGTGCTGGCCGCCAAGCGCCACCGCTTCTTCCGCAGCCAGCCGATGGAGACGGACACCCGTCCGCTGCGCGACATCATCGACGACTTCGCGCACCAGATGTACGCACTGATCACGTCGCAGGAAGCGATCGACCTGCAGCGCATCGTGCTGGCCGAGGCGCCGACGAATCCGGAACTGGCCGAGGCATTCTGGAACAGCGGCCCGCGCATGACGCGCGAGATGCTGGCCCGCTTTTTCGCCCGCCCGGACATCCGCGCCCAACTGCGTCCCGGCCTGCCGCTCGACCTGCTGCCCTGCCACCTGATGAGCACAATCACGGGCGAAATGTTCATGAACCTCATGCGCCCGCAGCACGTCATCGACCAGGAAAAGTCGAAGCGCGACCTCGAAGGCCGGCTCGAATTGTTCTATTACAGCATCCTGCCGCCAAGCACTTAATTCCTTTGGCAAACACAATGTGCGTCATCGCACCGACCTGATCGGTGGGAACGCCTTAGCCTGAGGTCTTTGAAGGAGGATGTCATGAACAACAATACAAATACCAGGACGGCAGTTCGCCGCAAGGAGGGTGCATGAGCAAGTCGTCCCGTTATGAATGGCGCGACCAGCAGGCCGCGCTGCACGAACGCATGAAGGGCTTCCTCGCCAACCCGAGCAATGAACAGCTCGAGGCCGTCGTCGCCGAGATGCGCGCGTATGCGGATGCCGCACAGAGCGGCAGTATCGAGATTCCGCAGGCCTGGACTGCTTACAGTTGAGTTGAACGCATGGTGGGCTCGCATTTCAAGCCCCTGGCTTGAAATGCCCCACCCTCTATTTCGCGACACCCCACCGCATTTCACACCGCTCTACTGCATCCCGTCGCATTGCGCCCATCGCGCTAACGCACCCGGATACATTGCCTCCATCACAACGACACAGATGGAGCTTCCGATGATCCGCACCGCCCTCCTCGCCCTGGCTTTCACGACCCCGCTCGCAACCGCCGCCGATCTCGTCGTCCACGTCGACAACGTCCAATCGACGTCGGGCCAGGTCATGGTCGCCCTGTACGACAACGCCGACGCCTTCCTCAAGCACCCGGTCCGCGCGGAAAAGGCGAAGGCCGACAAGGCCGGCACGACGCTCGTGTTCCACGACGTCGCACCAGGCGACTATGGTTTCGCGGTGTTCCAGGATATCAATGACAACGGCCGCATGGACCGCAACCTGATGGGCATCCCGACCGAGCCGATCGCGTTCAGCAACAACGCCCAGGGCCGCATGGGCCCGCCGGACTTCGCCGCCGTCAAGCTGGCCGTGCCGGCCGCCGGCCTGGACACTTCCGTGACCCTGCGCTGAGAGGCCGCCATGCAACGCCGCCACTTCCTCAAAGCCGGCCTCGGTGTCGCCGCCCTCGGCATCACCGGCTTCGCCCGCGCCGACGCGCGCACGACGTACCAGCGCTTCCACGCCGCCCTCGCCCGCGATGCCGAGTTGACGGTGTACGCGAACCTGGAAGGCAGCCAGCAGGGCCACGCCCACGTCGAAGGCCGGATCCCGGACGAGCTGCAAGGCACGTTCTTCCGCAACGGCCCCGGCCGCTTCGAACTGGGCGGCGAGCGTTACCACCACTGGTTCGACGGCGACGGCTACGCCCAGGCCTGGCGCATCGACGGCGGCACGGTGACGCACCAGGGCCGCTTCGTCGAGACCCGTAAATTCCTCGACGAATCCGCCGCCGGCCAGTTCCTGTATCCCGCCTTCGGCACGGACATCGCGCGGCGCGGCTTTCGCGACAACGACAGCCTGAACACGGCCAATACGAACCTGCTGCCGTTCAACGACCGCCTGTACGCGCTGTGGGAAGGCGGGTCCGCGACGGAGCTCGATCCCGCGACGCTCGCCACCATCGGCATCCACACGTGGCGCGACGACCTCGCCGCGATGCCGTTCTCCGCGCATCCGAAGATCGAGCCGGACGGCACCCTGTGGAACTTCGGCGCCCTGCCCGGCGGCGACAGGCTCGCCCTGTACCGCATCGGCGCGAACGGCCAGGTGCGGCAGGCGGGCGTGGTCGAGGTGCCGAAGCTCGCGCTGCAGCACGACTTCGCCGTCAGCGCGCGCCACCTCGTGTTCGTCGTGCCGCCGTACGACATCTCGGATGATGCCACCCTGAGCCTGGCCGACCGCCACGTGTGGGCGGGGGAAAAACGCGGCGCCCGCATCGTCGTGGTCGCCAAGGACACGCTCACGATCCGCCGCGTCTACGACCTGCCGCCGCGCATGGCGTTCCACTTCGGGAATGCGTGGGACGAGGCCGGCGGCAACGTCACGCAGGTCGACCTCGTCCTGCACGATGGCGATTTTCTGAAAGCGACAAGCCGCGTGATGGAAGGCGAACGCGAACCGAACCGGCCCGCCCTGCACGCCGCCATGCGCATCCGCCTCGATCACGCCAGCGGCAAGGTGGCGGCGACCCGCCTGCTCGACGGCGCCGAATTCCCGCGCGTGATGCCGCAGGTCGTCGCGCGGCGCCACGGCCGTCTCGCCATGCTGTCCAGCGATGCGCGGAACACGTCGCTGATGCTGGACACGGTGAACGTCGTCGACGTGGAGCGTGGCCGCACGGACAGCTGGCGCTTCGCTGCCGGCTGGCGCGCCGAGGAGCACGTGCTCGTGCCGCGCCAGGGCGCCCGGTCCGAAACGGATGGCTGGCTCGTGGGCGTCGCGCAGGACACGAACACGGCCACGAGCATTTTGACGGTGTTCGACGCGGCGCGCGTGGCCGAGGGGCCGGTGGCGCTGGCCCGGCTGCCCTATCGCACACCGCGTTGCTTCCATGGTAACTTTCTGGCTGTTTGAGACAGGAACACCATGACCACACCCGCCACGCCCTCGATGCACCCGCTGGAATCGTTCGCGCCCTTCCGGCGCTGGCGCCCTTCGCCGCTGCGCAACCTCGTCTACACGTTCGTATGGAACGGCATCATCGGCGTCGCGCTGGCGTGCGTGGCCCTGCTGTTCGGCAGCCGCGCGCCGGTCGCCACGCTGCTGACGGAAATGCTGTTCGCGTCGAACGTGATCGGCTTCCTCATCCACGGCGTGGTGCACCTGCTGCGCCGCATCGCGCCCGGACGCGACAGCGCGGCGATGCGGGCCGCCAGGGTGCTGCTGACCGCGTGTTGCGCCCTGCTCGGCCTGGCCGTCACGGACGCCGTGCTCGGTGGACGCAGCACCTTCGACGCGCTGCTGCACACGGGCCTGATGGCGCGCTACCTGCCGGGCGCCGTCGTGGTCGCGCTGCTGATGGCCGGCGTGCTCACGGCCGGCGAGCGCCGCGTCGCGCGCGAGATCGAGGCGGCGCGCCAGCAGGAGCAAATCGCCGAGGCCGCGCGCCTGCTCGCGGAAGCGCAGCTGCGCACCCTGCAGGCCCAGATCGAGCCGCACTTCCTGTACAACACGCTGGCCAACGTCGTGAGCCTGATCGGTTCCGACCCGGTCCGGGCCCGTCACATGCTCGAGCGCCTGATCGATTTCCTGCGCGCGAGCCTGTCGGCCAGCCGCGCGGAACACGCCACGCTCGGCGCCGAGATCGACCTCGCGCGCGCCTATCTCGACCTGCTGACGGTCCGCATGGGCGCCCGGCTGCGCTACCGCATCGACGTGGACGACGCCTGCCGCGCCGCCGCCATCGCGCCCATGCTGATCCAGCCGCTGGTCGAAAACGCCGTCATGCACGGCATCGAGCCGAAAGTGGATGGCGGTACGATCGTCGTGCGGGCGCGCCGGACGGAGGCGGGTTTGTGCGTGGAAGTGGCCGACGACGGGGCGGGCTTGACGACCACTGCGCCGCGCCCGGGCGGCGGCGTCGGCCTGTCGAACCTGCGCGAGCGCCTGCGCACCTTGCATGGAAATCTTGCTAAGATACAATTGCTCGAAAATCAAGACGGAGGCGTCACCTCGCGTCTGATCCTGCCCGCATAACGTTTTACCGAGGTGCCATCATCGACCCCATCCGCGCCCTGCTTGCCGACGACGAACCGCACCTGCTGGCCTACCTCGAAGAACAACTGGCCACCGCCTGGCCGGAACTGCGCATCGTCGGCCGCGCCGGCAACGGCATCGAAGCGCTGCGCCTCGTCGACGAGCTGACGCCCGACATCCTGTTCCTCGACATCCAGATGCCCGGCCTGAACGGCCTCGATCTCGCTGCCCGCCTCGTCGATGAGAAGAATGCGCCGCGCGTCGTGTTCACGACCGCGCACGAGGCGTACGCGCTGCAGGCGTTCGAGCACGCCGCGTTCGACTACCTGCTGAAACCCATTCGCCTGGAGCGGCTGCAGCGGACGGTCGTACGGTTGAAGGAAACGCTGTCCGCCCCCGCGCCCGCGGCGCCGTCCGCCGACATGCTGGCCGGCCTGCTGCGCCAGCTCGGCATGGCGCCCGCCGCGCCCGCAGCCGCGCCGGCGCAGGCCGCGCCGCTGCAGTGGATCCGCGCCGCGCAAGGCCAGGAGACGCGGCTGATCGCCATCGACGAAGTCATCTACTTCCAGAGCAACGACAAGTACACGAGCGTGTTCGTGGCCGACGGCGAGCACCTGATCCGCACGCCGATGCGCCAGCTGCGCGACCAGCTCGACCCGCAGCAGTTCTGGCAGATCCACCGCGGCGTGATCGTCGCCGCGCGCCACGTGGCCGGCACGCGCACGGACTTCCGCGGCCGGCTACTGGTCAAACTGAAGGGCCGCGACGAACAACTGGTCGTCAGCCGCAACTACGCCGACCTGTTCCGCCAGATGTAAATCCCACATTGCGAAAAGGCCTTTCACGATCTGCTTCGCCTTTGCGAAAAGGTCGTGCATAATAGCGGCTGTCCTATGTCTTATATAAGACTTAGTCGTAAGGCAACATACGACGTTTGTGGCCGCCGGATCGATGTTTGACGGAGTATGATCCTCGATCTGTTCACCACCATAGGCGCGTGGCCCGGACAGCCGATGTTTTTTTAGTAGTAGAACTCCAAACCCTCCCGCACATCGAGGAACCAGCGTATGAGCAGTGATCAGACCATCATCTATACCCTAACCGACGAGGCGCCCCTGCTGGCCACCCACGCCTTCCTGCCCATCGTCGAGACGTTTGCCAAACCCGCCGGCATCCGCATCGAAGAGAGCGACATCTCCGTCGCGGCGCGTATCCTGGCGGTCTTCGCCGACCGCCTGTCGCCGGACCAGCGCGTGCCGGACACGCTGTCGGAACTCGGCAAGAAGACGCTGCAGCCGGACGCCAACATCATCAAGCTGCCGAACATCTCGGCATCGGTGGGCCAGCTGCAGGCAGCCATCAAGGAACTCCAGGGCAAGGGCTACAACCTCCCGGACTACCCGGCCGATCCGAAGACGGACGAAGAAAAAGAGATCAAGGCCCGCTACGGCAAGTGCATCGGCTCGTCCGTGAACCCGGTCCTGCGCGAAGGTAACTCGGACCGCCGCGCGCCGAAGGCCGTCAAGGAATACGCCCGCAAGAACCCCCACTCGATGGGCGAATGGTCGCAGGCATCGCGCACGCACGTGTCGCACATGACCCACGGTGACTTCTACCACGGCGAAAAGTCGATGACGCTCGACCGCGCGCGCGACGTCAAGATGGAACTGATCACCAAGAGCGGCGAGACCATCGTGCTGAAGCCGAAGGTCTCCCTGCTGGACGGCGAGATCATCGACTCGATGTTCATGAGCCGCAAGGCCCTGCTCGAGTTCTACGAACAGCAGATCGAAGACGCGCACAAGACCGGCGTGATGTTCTCGCTGCACGTGAAGGCGACCATGATGAAGGTGTCGCACCCGATCGTGTTCGGCCACGCGGTCCGCACCTTCTACAAGGAAGCCTTCGAGAAGCACGGCGAACTGCTGAACAGCCTGGGCGTGAACGTCAACAACGGCATGGCCGACCTGTACAACAAGATCGCCAAGCTGCCGGATTCGCAGCGCGAAGAAATCATCCGCGACATCCACGCCTGCCAGGAACACCGCCCGGCGCTGGCGATGGTCGACTCGGCCAAGGGCATCACCAACTTCCACTCGCCGAACGACGTGATCGTCGATGCATCGATGCCGGCGATGATCCGCGCCGGCGGCAAGATGTACGGCGCCGACGGCCGCCTGAAGGAAGTCAAGGCCGTGATCCCGGAATCGACGTTCGCCCGCATCTACCAGGAGATCATCAACTTCTGCAAATGGCATGGCGCCTTCGACCCGCGCACGATGGGCACCGTCCCGAACGTCGGCCTGATGGCCCAGCAGGCCGAGGAATACGGTTCGCACGACAAGACCTTCGAAGTGCAGGAAGACGGCGTCGCCAACATCACCGACCTGGCAACGGGCGAAGTGCTGCTGTCGCAGAACGTCGAGAAGGGCGACATCTGGCGCATGTGCCAGGTGAAGGACGCGCCGATCCGCGACTGGGTCAAGCTGGCCGTCACCCGCGCCCGCAACTCCGGCATGCCGGCCGTGTTCTGGCTGGACCCGTACCGTCCGCACGAGAATGAACTGATCAAGAAGGTCAAGACGTACCTGAAGGATCACGACACGGAAGGCCTGGACATCCAGATCATGTCGCAGGTGCGCGCGATGCGCTTCACGCTGGAGCGTGCCTTCCGCGGCCTGGACACCATCTCGGTGACCGGCAACATCCTGCGCGACTACCTGACCGACCTGTTCCCGATCCTGGAACTGGGCACCAGCGCCAAGATGCTGTCGATCGTCCCGCTGATGGCCGGCGGCGGCATGTACGAGACGGGCGCCGGCGGTTCGGCACCGAAGCACGTGCAGCAGCTGACCGAGGAAAACCACCTGCGCTGGGACTCGCTGGGCGAATTCCTCGCGCTGGCCGTGAGCCTCGAAGACCTGGGCCTGAAGACCGGCAACGCGAAAGCCAAGCTGCTGGCCAAGACGCTGGACGCCGCCACCGGCAAGCTGCTGGACAACCGCAAGTCGCCGTCGCCGAAGACCGGTGAACTCGACAACCGCGGCAGCCAGTTCTACCTGTCGATGTTCTGGGCGCAGGAACTGGCACAGCAGACGGAAGACGCCGAGCTGGCCGCGTACTTCGCGCCGCTGGCCAAGCAACTGGCCGAGAACGAGCAGAAGATCGTGTCCGAACTGATCGAGATCCAGGGCAAGCCGGTCGACATCGGCGGCTACTACAAGCCGGACAATGCCAAGGTCAAGGCCGTGATGCGTCCGAGCGCGACCTTCAACAAGGCACTGGAAAGCGTCGGCGCCTGATAGCGTCCTGCACCCGGTAGTCCTCTGAAAAACCCCGGTTCCGCATCCTGCGGGCCGGGGTTTTGTTTTTTCCGGCTTTTTAATTGGTCAAGCCACTTTCAATTCTGGTCTAAAAATATTTCAACTGGTCCGACCAATTTAGATAACCTCGTGCTAACATTTCCCGACCTGGCGGCCCGGCATCCGGCCAGGCACCGCCATGGCTCATCGGGAATAACAATGAAAACGACTACAATCTTGGAGACCCTGGTCCTGGCAGCCCTTGCCAGCGGCCAGGCACAGGCAGCACCGCTTTCCCTGCAAGACGCCCACATTACCGCCACCTACAACGGCAGCGCGGCCGACGTCCTCGGACTCGACCACCTGTTCGCCCAGGAACCCGGCTGCAACACCAGCACGCTCGACCCGACCGACAGCGGCGTCGAATTCCTCACGGCCGACTTCCTGTTCGGCTTCGATTTCGCCAAGGACGGCACGCTCACGATCTACGAGAACATGCCCGTCCCCACCGGCGACTACAAGCTGACCTTCGACTTCGGCGCGACGCTGCCCGCCGCCATCACGCGCTTCACGCTGCTGGACGGCAGCGCGGTCGACGGTGTGCCCGGCCTGAGTGTCGTCGACGGCCACACCATCGCCGTCGACCTGGGCGGGCTCGCGTGGCATGGCGACTACGGTTCGATCACGGCGCAGATCGGCGCCGCGGACGTCCCCGAACCCGCGGTCCCTGCCCTGCTGCTGGCCGGCGCCGCCGGTCTCGCATTCAGCCGCCGCCGCGCCTGAGCCGCCCTCTGCCAAGGAGACATCCATGAGATACGCACGTATCGGGGCGGCGCTCGCGCTCGCCGCGCTCTGCCTTACCGTCAATGGCGCCACCGCCGCCACGGATCCGGCCCGCGCCACCGCGCCGCTCGACGGCTGGGCGAGCCAGGGGGGCGGCACCGTCGCCGGCGCCAATGCCGCCACCGACCAGATCTACACCGTGACGAACCGCGCGCAGCTGCTCGCGGCCATCGCCAACGGCGGCACGACGCCCAAGATCATCAAGCTGTCCGGCCTCGTCGACATGACGGAAGGCCGGCCGTACACGAGTACCGCCGACCAGTCCGCGCGCGGCGCGATCCGCCTCAAGAACAACACGACCCTGATCGGCGACGGCGCCAATTCCGGCCTGGTCAACGGCCACATCATCCTGTCGAACGTCAGCCAGATCATCATCCGCAACCTCAAGATCCAGAACCCGTGCGACGTCGCCCCCGTGTGGGACCCGACCGACGGCTCGACCGGCAACTGGAACGCGGCCTATGACGCCATCGGCATCTCGGGCTCGGACCACGTGTGGATCGACCACAACTCGTTCACCGACGCGCCGGTCACGGACAACTTCCTGCCCATCGAGAACGGCCACGTGAAGCAGTGCCACGACGGCGCCGTCGACATCACCAACGCGTCCGACTACGTGACGGTGTCGTACAACGTGTTCGGTGAACACGACAAGAACAACCTGATCGGCTCGAGCGCTTCGGCCACGGCGGACGAGGGCAAGCTGCGCGTCACCTTCAGCAACAACGTGTTCCGCGCGATCCAGTCGCGCGCGCCGCGCGTGCGCTTCGGCCAGGTCCACCTCTTCAACAACTACTACACGGGCAGCAAGACGGCCGACGTGTACAAGAACAGCTACAGCGTGGGCCCCGGCGCGAATGCGAAGATCCTATCGAACGCGAACGTGTTCGAGATCGCGGGCGCGAGCGGCTGCGACAGCGTGGTCAGGAATCCGGGCGACGCCACGGCCGGCACCTTCAAGGACACCGGCTCGCTGCTGAACGGCGCGGCGCTGGGGGCATGCGCCGTGTCCAGCGCGACGACGTGGACCCCGCCTTACGCCTACACGCCGCGCCCGGCCGCCCTCGTGAAAGCGAACGCACTGGCGCAGGCGGGCGGCGGCAAGCTAACGACGGCGATCACCGGCACAGGTAACACCACCATCGACACGGGGCCCACGCTGAACTGCCCCGCCAGCGGCCTGTACTTCTGCGACGATTTCCAGTCCGGCAGCGCGGCAAAATGGAACCTGCTCCCCGTGGCCGGTCCGAACGGCACCTTCGGCGTGACGGAAGAAGCGGCCGGCAGCGCCAGCAAGGTGCTGCAGTACACGGCCGCGACGACGGGCGGCGTGCTTGCGCTCGTGAAGCCGGACGCCTTTACCGGCGTCCCTTCAGCCGACTATTACGTGGAAGCGCGCATCCGCCCGATGGCCAACGGCACGACGGGCAACAAGCAGCTTTACCTCGTCGCGCGCTACGTCGATGCGGCCAACTGGTATGGCGCGGGCCTGAACGTCCAGAACAGCACGACGAGCACGCAGGTCGAGATCGCGCGCATGCTGAACGGGACGCTCAGCCGCCCGAAACAGGTCAAGATGCCGATCGCGATGGATGCCCAGTTCTACACGGTCCGCTTCGAAATGATCGGCACCACGCTCACCGTCTACCTGGACGGGAAGAACCTCGGCAGCGTGACCGATGCGTCGTTCGCGCAGCGCGGCCTGATCGGCCTGTACACGGCCAATAAATCGTTCCAGGTCGACGACGTGCGCGTGGGCGACCCGCGCCAGAAACCCGTGCAGCTGACGCTCGATCCGGCCGCGACGGCCTACACGGCCGAAGCGGGCGATGCGCCGCTCACGATCGCCGTCACCGCCGTCACGGCGGACGGCACCGCCGACAGTTTTACCGTCGCGTCCAGCAATCCGGCCGTCGTCGGCGCGAGCGCGAACGGCAACACCGTCACCCTGACGCCGCTGTCCGCCGGCACCGCCAGCATCATGTTCACGAGCGGCTCCGACCCAAGCCTCACGCGCACGATCGCGGCGACCATCGGCGCGCAATTCGTCCAGCCCACGCAGACGTACGCGCTTGCGGGCGCCAGCAGCCCGGCCGCGCAGGCGGGCGCGGTGAACGTCGACACGGTGTTGAAACTGACGTTCGACAGTCCGCCCACGCTGGGCGCAAACGGCAGCATCCGCATCTTCCGCAAGGCCGACGATGCCCTGGTCGACGTGATCCGCACGAACGGCGAGACGGATGCCCTCGGCTACCCGGGCCAGGCGCTCGTGCGGCGCGTGAACACGGCGCCGATCCGCATCGACGGCAACACGGTGCGCATCGCGCCGCACTCGGGCAAGCTCGCCTACGGCACCGAATACTATGTCGCGATCGCCGACGGCGTGTTCACCGACACGACGCTGGGCGGCCTGCCGTTCGTCGGCATCGGCAAGCTTGGCGGCTGGTCGTTCACGACGAAGGCGGCTCCGCCGGCCGCGGGCACGATCACCGTCGACGACGACGGCACGGCCGACTTCCGCACCGTGCAGGGCGCGCTGAACTACGCGATGCAGAATTTCGCGAAGACGGCGCCCGTGACGATCGCCGTGAAGAACGGCACCTACGACGAGCTGCTGTACCTGAACGGCAAGGACAACGTCACGATCAAGGGCGAGAGCCGCGACGGCGCCGTGATCCGCTACACAAACAACGAGACGCTGAACCCGGGCACCGGGTCGAGCCAGTCGCCGACGGTGGCCGGTTCGCCCGCGGGCGGACGGGCCGTGATGCTGGTCGAGAACGCGGACATGCTGGTGCTCGACACGCTCACGATCGACAACACGACGATCCGTTCGGCCGCGATCTCGGGCCAGGCGGAGACGCTGTACTTCAACAGCGACACGCGCCTCGTCGCGAAGCACGCGAACTTCACGAGCGAACAGGACACGCTGAACCTGAAGGGCTGGGCGTGGTTCTACGACACGCTCGTCGCGGGCAACGTCGACTTCATCTGGGGCAGCAGCCACGCGGCCCTGTTCGAGAACAGCGAGATCCGCAGCGTGGGCGACAGCGCCAACGCATCGAGCGGCGGCTACGTGCTGCAGGCGCGCGTGCCCGTGGCGACGGACATCGGCTACGTCTTCCTGAACAGCGTGCTGACACACGGCCCCGGTCCCGGCCCGAACCACGGCGACGTGCCGGCCGGCGCGACGTATCTGGCGCGCAGTCCGGGCACGACGAGCACGTGGGACAACGTCGCCTTCGTGAACTGCAGGATGGACGTGCACGTGGCGCCGGCCGGCTGGGCGGGCCAGGGTGTCAATAACCAGCCGGCGCCGAATCCGGCCGTGGCGAGCGCGGACGCGGGCTGGCGCGAGTACGGCAGCACGACGCTGGCCGGCACGCCGCTCGACCTGCGCACGCGCGTGGGCGGCTACGTGCTGTCCGATGCCGACGTGGCGAACCGTTTCGCGACGCGTGCCAGGGTCTTTGCGGCTTACGGCGGCGGCGCGGGGTGGGCTCCGCAGCCGTGATCAGGGCAAGCCCTGCACGTAGCCCTCTTTCGGATAATCGATGACGTAGTCGACGTCGAAACGGGCCGTCTCGTTCGGCTTCAGGGTCCGCGTCCAGCCGACCAGTCCGCGCCGCTGCTCCCAGTCGCGGACGTCCGGCTCCGGACGCAGGGCCGTCTTGACGGTCACCTTGTCCGATTCGCTGACGGGCGTGGGTTCGAGCACGAGCACGTCGATCGGCTGGCGATGGGTGCTCGTCACGACATACGTCTGCGCGATGCGGCGCTGGTTGGCGCCGTTGAAGAAGCCCGCCTGGCCCGACTTGCGGTCGCGCTCCTCGACCTTCACGCGCACGAGCGGGTCGCGTCCGAACGCCAGGCGGAAGCGCTCGCCCGCCTGCGGATCCCAGCGCAGCGCGCCGACATAGGTGCCGTCGCGCTGCAGCTGCACCTGGCCGGGCAGCCAGACGCCGTCGGGCCGCGCCGCCTGCGCCGTCAGGACCGCCGCGTCATGGCCGCTCCTCGGCGCGACGAGGACGCGCTGCTCCGCCTTCAAGGTCTGGCGCGACAGGCTGACGGCGATCTCGCGGCCGTCCGACGCCAGCGTGACGCGGGCCGGCACCTCGAATTCGGTCGTGAAATTCCCCTGCGATTCCAGGATGGGGGCGATGTAATCGTCCGCGTCGGCGGCGGGCGGTGGCGGTGGCGCCGCGGGCGCCGGTGCGGGCATGGCGCGGAACATGGCAGTGGTGGGGGCGACGATTTTCTCGGTGGGCGGCTGGTAGTCCAGCAGCCACGGCAACGGATCGGGCGCGGCCACGACGAGGCTCGGCTGGCCGGTCGACAGGCGCAGCTTCACATTGGTCCAGTCCTCGCCCGTCTTTTGCGAAATGGTCGCCATCCGTTCCAGGTCGAGGGTGGACGCGCTGGAATCCAGCGCGGCGCGGTACGCCGGCTTCCAGCCCGCGCGCTCGACCTGGTAAGTCAGCACGATCTTCCCGCCCTGGCGGGCCGCCACCTGCACCGTGATCGTCCGGCCGGCACGCGCGCCGGCGCGCGCCTGCGCGAGCTCGCGCTGCGCGGCGTCGAGCTGCTTCGTCAACGCGCGCTTCTTCGTCTCGTCGTTGCGCACGCGCTCGAGCGCATCGAAGGCGCCCTTGCGGATCGCGTCCAGCGTGCCGGCCAGGTTCTTCGCATCGACCGGCGCGGGCTTGTCGCCGCCCGTGCCCAGCTTCTCGAGATAGCCTTGCACGATCTGGGCCGACTTGATGTCCGCATCGATCGCGGCAACCTGGTCCTGCAGCGCCTGCACCTTCGCCTCGAGATCCGCCTCGCGCGCGCTCGGGCTGTCGGCCCGCGCCTGGTCGCGCGTGACGACCTGCCCGACCTGGATGCCGGCATCGGCCTGCAGCCGGACGGTGTCCTTGTCGAAGTTGGCGGGCAGGCCCGTGATCTCGACCTGCGTCGCGCCGGCCGCCACCTGCGCGACGCGCTCCACCGTGGCGCTGCCGGGGTACAAGGTGACGCTCTGGATCGGGGCTTCTACCGCTGCCACGGACGAGAGGGCGAATGCCAGCCCCAGTGGCCATGCCTGCTTGAATTCCATGCTTCTGCTATCGATTACGTGTGCAAATGTGCACAGCATACTCTTCCTGCCCCGAGCCGTCTCGCTGACCGTGCTCGTGCCTGACAGGCGTCACTTCCCCGCCTCCCGCCGGCATCAGGCCGGCGGGAGTGCCACGCGTTACCGCCTGGCTCGCCTCGGGTAGCGCCGTGCGCGCCGCGAGGGCGCCGGTGGCGAGCCGTTGCAGGTTGATGGCCGCGTTCACGTCGCGGTCGTGCCGCGCGCCGCAACCGGCGCAGGTCCACGCCCGCTCGCCCAACGCCAGCTCCGCGTTGCGGGTACCGCAGCCCGAACACAGTTTGCTGGACGGATACCAGCGGTCGGCCAGCACGATGTGCGTACCGTAGCGCCCGGACTTGTACGTCAGCTGGCGCCGGAATTCGTAAAAGCCGACGTCGGAGATCGCACGCGCCAGTCGCGCGTTGGCCAGCATGCCGCGCACGTTCAGGTCTTCGATCGCCAGCGCCTGATTCTCGCGGCACAGCCGGGTCGTGAGCTTATGCGTGAAATCCCGGCGCACGCGCGCGATGCGCGCCTGCAGCCGCGCCAGCGCCAGCGCGCCCTTAGTCCGGTTCTTCGACGCCGGCAGGCGCGTGCCCTTGACTATGCGTCCGACGATCCCGGCCGCGGCCTTGGCCGCCTCCAGCTTGCGCGACTGCCGGCGCGAGCGGATGCGCAGGCGCCGCAGCGCCGCCTTCAACGGCCGTGGCGCCGCGATCTTCTCGCCACTGGACAGCGTGGCCGCGCTGGTCACGCCCAGGTCGACACCGGTGACGGCGTCACCCGTGCGACGCCGCCGGGCCAGGTGGTCCGGCACGTCGACCTGAACCGCCAGATACCAGTGGCCGGCTTCGCGCGAGACACTCGCGCCCATGATCTTGCCGGCCCAGCGCAGCGCTTCGCGTAGCACGACGCGGCCCACCTTCGGCAGCACGGCGCTGCGCCCCTCGAGTCGGAACTTGTCGTTCGCGAGGTAGAAACTCTCGGCCGAGCGGCCCTTCTTCTTGAAGCGGGGTGCGTGCGCCGACTGGCCGGCGCGGCGCTGCTCGAAGTAACGGCTCCACGCCTTCGCGAGATTGGCGAATGGCTGGGCGTGCGCGTCGCGGTGGATGGCACGCAGCCACGGCTTGCCGTCGGCGTCGAGCCAGTCGGGATCCGAATATTTGATGTGATTGAACGCCTTCTTGAGCGCCATCGCGTTTGGCCGCAAGCCGCAGGCTGCCTGACGGTTCCACTCGGCGAGCGCCCAGTTCCAGACCCGGCGGGCGGTGCCGGCCGCGCGCGCAAAATAGTCGCGCTGCTCCGCTGTCGCGTCAATCCTGATCCGGTGCGCCAGCAGCATGGCTGCTCTCCGGAGCCGCGCGCAACTGGCGGCAGTAGATGCGCAGGCCATGCAGTCTGCTTGAGAAGCAATCCACGTAGCGGCGCCGGTTTTTGGTGGTGCGGGCAGCCGGGACAAACCGATCTTCGCGCTCGCACCGCTGCAGCGAATTGACCGTGATTCCCAGCAGCTTGACAGCCTCGCCCGTGCGCATTCTGTTTCCATGATCACGATTGGACACATTCACTCATGTTTAGTTCGACTAGAGTCGTACTCCTTCGGGATTGAACCCGTCGAGCTTGGCAAATGGCGCTGTCGAAAAAGCCGCGAAATGTAACGATGTCAATCATCATCTTACGACAACGTTGTTGTTGTACAATTTCTTTTGCGACAAGTCGCACACCTCACTCTCCGGGAGATCACACCATGTTTCGTAAATGCTTTGCCGAGTTCCTCGGCACGTTCTGGCTCGTGCTGGGCGGCTGCGGCAGCGCCGTGCTGGCCGCCAAATTCGCCGACGTCGGCATCGGCCTGGCGGGCGTCTCGCTCGCCTTCGGCCTGACCGTGCTGACGGGCGCCTATGCGTTCGGCCCCGTCTCGGGCGGCCATTTCAATCCGGCCGTCACGGTCGGCCTGTGGGCGGGCGGCCGCTTCCCCGCGCGCAATATCGTGCCGTACGTCGTCGTGCAGGTATGCGGGGCGATCGCCGCGGCAGCCGTCCTGTATGCGATCGCGAGCGGCAAGCCGGGCTTCGACCTCGCGGGCGGCTTCGCCTCGAACGGCTACGGCGAGCACTCGCCGGGCGGCTACTCGCTCGGCGCGGCCCTCGTCACCGAACTCGTGATGACGTTCATGTTCGTGCTGATCATCCTCGGCGCGACGCATACGCGTGCGCCCGTGGGCTTCGCCGGTCTCGCGATCGGGCTGGCGCTGACGCTCATCCACCTCGTCAGCATCCCCGTCACCAACACGTCCGTCAACCCGGCCCGCAGCACGGGGCAGGCGCTGTTCGTCGGCGGCTGGGCGCTCGCGCAACTGTGGCTGTTCTGGCTCGCGCCGCTCGTGGGCGGCGTATTGGCCGGCGCGGTGTACCGTGCCGTGCTGGAACGCGACGAGGGCGAGCCGGCGGTGACGGGCCGTCCGACCCGTCAATAAACACCACCGTTCAGCGGACGGCGCCCCGTCGCACGACGACGCCGTCCTTCATCACGAACACCGGCCGCTCGGTCACCGTGATGTCGGCGATGGGATTGCCGGGAACGGCCACCACGTCCGCCAGCTTGCCCGCTTCCAGCGTGCCGACACGGTCGATGGTGCCCAGCAGGCGGGCCGCGTTGGACGTACCGGCCAGCAGCGACTGCGCCGGGCTCAAGCCATTCTCGACCATGTAGCGGAATTCGCGCGCATTCGTGCCGTGCGCGCCGACGCCGGCGTCCGTGCCGAGCGCGATCGGCACGCCGATCTGCACGGCGTGGCGGAACGTCTGGCGCAGGTGCGCCGCGGCGGCGCGGCCCTTCTCCGCGATCACGGGCGGGAACGTCGCGATCTTTTCCTCGACGTGCGCGATGGCGGAGATCGTCGGCACGAGGTACACGCCCTTCGCCTTCATCGCGCGCAGCGTGTCGTCCTCGATGAAGCTGCCGTGCTCGATCGAGTCGACGCCGGCCGCCACCGCCATCTTCGCCGCCTTGTCGCCATGCGCATGCGCCGCGACCTTGCGGCCCCACGCGTGCGACTCGCCGATCACGGCATTCATCTCGTCCTGCGACAGCTCGGGCGCATCGACGGGATCCGACAGCGACAGCACGCCGCCCGACGGCATGAACTTGATGACGTTGGCGCCGTACTTGATCTGGTAGCGCACCGCGGCGCGGCACTCTTCCGGCCCGTTGCACACGCCCTGCAGCGGCCCGGCCAGCGGCAGTTTATGCGGCGGGATCGGGTCCTGGTCCGCATGGCCGCCGGTGGAGCCGACCGCATAGTTCGACACGAGCATGCGCGGCCCCGGCACCTTGCCCGCGTCGATGGCGTTGCGCAGGCCAAGCGCGACCCAGTCCGTCGACCCGACGTCGCGCACGGACGTGAAGCCCGCTTCCAGCGTGATGCGCGCGTAATAGGCGCCGTACAGCGCCTGCTCCGCCGGGAAGCGCATCATGTTGTCGAAGAAGTCGCCGTACCAGTTGTCGCTGCCCTGGCCGGACAGGTGCACGTGCGCGTCGATGAAGCCCGGCAGCAGGGTCGCGTCGCCCAGGTCGATGACCTCGGCGCCGGCCGGCACATCCGCCTTGTCGGCTTGTGCGATGCGGACGATCTTGTTGCCGACGATGGTCAACTGGGGACGCTCGACGAGCTTGCCGCTGGCGCCGTCGAACATGCGCGCGGCGCGCAGGACGACCGTGTGCGGCGTCGAGGGTGTGGCGTCGGCCGCGCAGGCATTGGAGGCCAGGAGGGCGAGGACAGCGGTGAGGATGCGGGTTGGTGTTGTCATTGTGGGCAGCTCATCGGTAGGAAAGCGCCGATGTTACGCCCAGGGACTCCCATTAACAACGTGATCGCATGCCGCACCGCGGCATGTCACGCCTGCTTGCGACGGCGGCGGATGAAGGCGATGGCGCCGGCACCCAGGCCGAACGTCGCGATGCTGACCGGTTCCGGCACGGCGTTCAGCTGGTCGGTGCCGCCTTTGTCATTGCAAAAAGGAATCTTTGTTGTATATTTCCCACCTAGCATCAATACGACGCGACGCGAGCCATCATCCATGACGCCACGCTGCCAATCGGTTGCCGCGAACTTCCTGATGGGTGCAGGCATCCTGCCCCTGGCCCTGTACATCGCGTGGGTCGCCGCCTTCCTGATCACGACGGTGCCCGGCCAGCCGCCCCGCGTCCCGATCATCGATCCGATCGGCATGGTGGGCCTCGGCATGGTCGTGTACTTCGGCTCGTTCATCGCCGCCGGGTTGGGCATCGTGTGGTCGTGGCTGTTGGCGCGCGCCTATCCGGAGCGGCGCACGCTCCGGGCACTGGTCCTGCCCGTCATCGTCATCCTGGTGCTGGTGCTGCCGTTTGTCTTTCCGTGATCAATCCAGTCCACCCCGCCGCGCCGCGTGCTTGCCCAGCGCCGCCAGATCGAGATCGGCGTCACCCTGCGCGACGGCATCCTGCAAGGTCGACTTCAAGGTCGCGCCGAATGCCAGCGGCAAGCCCTTGCCCTGCCCCGCCTCCACCGCGAGGCGCACGTCCTTCAGACCCAGCGCCAGCCTGAATCCCGCCGGAGAATAGCGCTCCTCGGCGATCATCCCGCCATAGCCCTTGTACACGGGCGAGCCGGCGAACAGCGTGCTTGTGACGAGGTCGATGAAATCCGCGGCCGGTACGCCGTGGGCACGCGCCAGCGCGGCGCCCTCGCCCGTCGCTTCGATCGCGCAGGCGAGCATCAGGTTGCACGCGAGCTTGATCGCATTCGCCTGTTCCGGCTCGCTGCCGAAGCGCCACGTCTTTTGTCCCATCAGGTCGAACAGGGGCTGCACGCGCGCGATCAATTCGTCGCTGCCGCCGGCGAGGATGTTCAGCTTGCCCGCTTGCGCGACGTCCACGCGGCCCAGCACCGGCGCGGCGACGTAGCCCACGCCGCGCTCGACGTGCTGCGCCGCCATCTCGCGCGCGAACGCGACGGAGACAGTGGCCATGTTGACGTGGATGCTGCCGGGCGCCATCGCGGCCAGCACGCCGCCGTCCAGCAGCACGGCGCGCGTCGCGTCATCGTCCGCGAGCATGGTGAAGACGACGTCGGCGATGCCGCACTCGGCGGGCGTCGCGGCCGGCTTCGCGCCGAGCGCCGCCAGCGCCTGCACGGGTGCGGGGCTGCGGTTCCAGACGTGGACGGGCTGGCCGGACTTCAGCAGGTTGGCGGCCATGTGGTGGCCCATGCCGCCCAGGCCGATGAATGCGATGCTCATGCGTGTTCCTTTGTTCGAGTGTCTGCCCACCTGTGGGCCAAACGGGTATTAGACCAGCAATCCGCTGCGAACTGTGTTCCGAACGTTGTTATCGTTAACTTGATATAACTTAAATATCCATACGAAACGTAACGTGCGCGCCGATATGGCCTCCATAATCCGAAAGTTTTTTGCTCGAACAAATATCTCGCGTCCTTGCGAGACACGGTACCGGCGCGCGCTGTCGTGAGGCTGAGGTTGTCGCCGGTTAATGATGTTCACTCATGAAGGGGTACCGATGAAAATCAGTTCTAGAGAAGAGTTTACGGGCATCCGACACATCCTCGCGACACTGTTCCTGGCGAGCACCGCCGCGCTGCCGGGTCATGGCGCGGCGCAGGTCACCGGTTTCACGCATCCGGGCACGCCGCTCACCGTGTCCGATCTCGCGACGCTCAAGTCCTACGTCGACCAGGGCAGGCAGCCATGGAAGTCCGGCTATGACCAATTGAAGGCCGATGGCAAATCGCAGTCCACCTACGTCATGGCGGGTCCATTCGCGACCGTGAGCCGCAGCCCCGACGTGAATCTCTGGCCATGGCGTAACGACATGATCGCCGTCTGGAATCTGTCGCGGATGTGGTATTTCACCGGCAACGACGCCTACGCAAAGAAAGCGCACGATATCCTGATCGCGTGGGCGACCAACCAGACGGCGTTCTCGGGCAGCGAGTCGATGCTCGACCTGGGCGACTACGCTTACCGGTTCGTGGGCGGCGCGGACATCCTGCGCGGCACCTGGTCGGGTTGGACGGCCAGCGACACGGCCACGGTCAAGGCATACTTCGCCAATATCCTGATTCCGGCATCGAACCCTTACGGCGAAAACATGTTCGGCGCCGCCAACAAGGGCGCGCTGGCCCTGAACGCGCTCGGATTGATGGCCATCTTCAACGACGACACCGCGTTGCTGGACCGGGTCGTCGCCCAGACGCGCACCCTGGCCCACATCGGCCTGCGCAGTTCCAACGACATCGGCATGCTCGGCGATTCCCTGCGCGACCAGGGCCACGCCCATGGCCAGCTGTTGTCGCTGTCCATGCTCGCCGAAGCGCTGTGGAAACAGGGCATCGACGTCTATGCCGATCTCGACGAGCGCCTGCTGGCGGCAGGCGAATATTTTGCACGCGTGAACGAACTCGCGCCGACGCCGTTCCTCCCGTTCGGCACCACCGACGCCTACTACATCGCCGACGACACCAACCGCGGATGGGGCGGCGGGAATATCGCGCTCAATGTGATCCATGGCGCCTACGCTGTCCGCAAGGGCAGGCCGGCCCCCTACATCGCGCAGCGGCGCCTCTGGATGCCGGTGGACAGCACCAGCTTCATGTTCATGAAGGAGGTCGACACCTCGACGGCCGCGCCCGCGCCGGCGCTCGCCATTCCCGCGACCGTCTCGATCACTTCGGGCTTGAATGATATCGATATCGGAAACAGCACCCCGGCCGGCACGTCGTCGTACGCCAACGGCACCTGGACCGTGAAGGGCGCAGGCGCCGACAGCTGGGGCACGGCCGATGGCGGCCACTTCGCCTACAAGGCCCTGACCGGCGACGGCGCGATCATCGCGAAAGTCGAGACGATCCAGAACACCAGCCCGTACGCCAAGGCGGGCGTGATGATGCGCACCGGCCTGGCCCAGGGAGCGGCGCGCGCCACGATGCTCGTGACGAACCAGGTCAAGGTCGAACAGAACATGCCGAACCTTGCTGTCTACGGCGGCACGAACTATGGCAACAAGGCCCTGCCCATCGCGAACACCGTGCCCTCTTACTGGGTGAAGCTCGAGCGCATCGGTAACATGATCACTGGCTACGTGTCTCCCGACGGGACCAACTGGGCCGCGACCGACGTCGGCCGTATCGACGGCACGCTGCCCGCCACGATCTATGCCGGCCTGGCGGTCGTCTCGCATGCCAACGGCACGCTGAACACCTCCACCTTCAGCAACGTCCAGGTCACGGGCGGCAACGGTGGCGCGCCGGGCGTCATTCCGGCCGCGCCCGCCACGCTGCTGGCCGAGCCGGGCGACGGGGCCGTTCCGCTGCGCTGGCAGCAGTCCTTCGGTGCCACCAGCTACACGGTCAAGCGCGCCACGTTCAGCGGTGGTCCCTACACGACCATCGCATCGGGCGTCACGGACGGCAGCTACACGGATAATTCGGTGAGCAACGGCATGACCTACTACTACACCGTCACCGCGGCCAACACCGCCGGCACGAGCGCGAATTCTCCCGAGGACAGCGTCACGCCGGTGCATCCGCTGACGAACGTGGCCACCGGCGGCAGCGCCACCGACGGCGCCAGCAACGCGGCCAACGCCGGCCTGGCCTTCGACAGGAACTCGGCGACGAAATGGCTCTACGGGGCCCCGACCGGGTGGCTGAAATACGACCTTGGCCACACGGAGACAGTCCTGCGCTATACGGTCATCAGCGCCAGCGACGTGGCCCCGCGCGATCCGAAGGACTGGCAATTCCAGGGCTCCAACGACGGCACCACGTGGACGACGCTCGACGCGCAAAGCAACCAGGTGTTCGCCAACCGTCTCCAGCCGAAAAGCTACCCGGTCGCGGGCGGAGGCGCGTATCGCTGGTACCGCATCAACATCACGGCCAATAATGGCGATACCGCCTCGACGGCGCTCTCGGAGCTCGGGCTGTTTGCCGCGAAGCCGTAATGGACCCGACACCCGATTGATGTGACAGAAACCGGGACACGCAGTCCTGGTTTCGCCATCGCCTTGATATCTTTCCAAAAAACCTCCAATACTTATGCAATGACGATGACGTTTTACCAACATTGCTGCACAGCGTGATATAAATACCGTCCCTTCAAGCAACAGGTGCGATATGGAAGCAATCGCGTTGGTGGTACTGGCCGTGCTGGCGTATCCCTTCTTCGCCGCCTGGCTCATAGGCGCCGGACGAACCCGTCGCATCGAAGAGCTGGAGCGGCAGGTCGCCGAACTGCGCGACAAGATCTACGCCCTGCAGCCCGCACCGGTGTCCGCTCCACCGGTTCCGCCCAGGCCGGCAACGTCGATGCCGTTGCCGGACGAGGCAGCGCCGCTCGCTGAAGCGGCGTACTACCCGCAGCGCGCACCGGCACCACGTCCCGCTTCGTCCCCGGCGCCCGAGACGGCACGAGAAGAGTCCTCCGCCCCCGTCACGCCCGGCCCCATCGCCATCGCGATACGACGGGGACTGCTCGCGGCGAAGAGCTGGCTCCTGACCGGCAACCTCGTCGCCAAGCTGGGGCTCGTCATCCTGTTCATCGGCGTCGCGTTCCTGCTCAAGTACGTGGCCACGACCTTCGACATCCCGATCGAGCTGCGGCTCGCCGGCGTCGCGCTGGCCATCCTGCCCCTGCTGGCCTGGGGCTGGCGCCTGCGGTCGACGCGGCGCGAGATCGGCCTCCCCGTCCAGGGCACGGCGATCGCCCTCATGATGCTGGTCGTCTTCGGCGCCTATCAACGCTATGGCCTGATACCCGGCGGCCTCGCGTTCGCGATGCTGGTGCTCCTGACCGGCTTCGCGTGCGTGCTGGCGCTGCTGCAGGATGCGATCTGGCTGGCGGTCTTCGGCATCACCGGCGGATTCGCCTGCCCGCTGCTGGTGGCGAGCGGACAAGGCAACCACATCGGCCTGTTCTCGTACTATGCGCTGCTGAACGCCGGCGTCTTCGCACTCGCGATGCGGCGCTCCTGGCGCATGCTGAACCTGCTCGGCTTCGGATTCACGTTCGTCGTCGGGGCGGCCTGGGGCGGGCTCAAATACACGCCCGCCAACTACCTGTCCGCGCAAGCCTTCCTGATCCTGTTCTTCCTGTATTACGTCGGCATCGCCCTGGCCTTCGCGCGCCAGCAACAGACGCGCCTGAAAGACTACGTGGATGCCACGCTGGTCCTGGGGACGCCGCTGCTCGCGTTCGGGTTGCAGGTCGGTCTGGTCATGGATAAACCGTTCGGCCTGGCGCTTTCGGCGCTGACGCTCGGCGGCTTCTATCTCGGCCTCGCGCTGTTGCTGTGGCGGCGCGGACGCGAGCGCTGGCGCGTGCTGGTCGAGACCTTCGGCGCCATCGGCGCCATCTTCGGCACGCTGGCCATTCCGCTTGCCGTCGACGGACGCTGGACGTCGGCGGCGTGGTCGCTGGAAGGCGTCGGCTTCGTCTGGTTCGGGCTCAGGCGAGGGCAAGCCCGCGCGTGGATGTTCGGTCTGCTTCTCCAGATTGGCGCATGGATCGGCTTCCTCGCCGCGGCCTCGGGCCTCGACCGCTCGGCCGCGGCCGCCTCCAACCTGTGGCTCGGCTTCCTGCTGCTGGCCGGCGGCGCGTTCGTGATGGCTTCCGATTTCCGGCGGCACGCCAGGGAAGAGCGTCCGCTGTTCGCGCTGCTCGCGACATGCATGCTCGCGACGGCCGCCATCTGGCTGCTCGCCGGCTCATGGACCGAGGCGTTCCTGCGCACCAGCGGCAGCCTCCTTGCGAACTTGCTGGCCGCGGCAGCCGTCTTCACGGCCATCCTGTTGTACGTGATCGGGTCGCGGCTCGCGTGGCCGGTCGCGCACCGGTTCGGCCTCGTGGCCCAGATCGCGGGCGCGGTCGGACTGGCGGTGGTCGCAGGCGTCGATTGGAACTGGTTCGACAGGATCGAAACCCAGTATGAAACCAAGCCGGCGCTGGGCGCCGTCCTGATCGCGCTGTCGGCGCTGGCCAGCAGCTACCTGACCGAGCGCGCGGGTGCCTTCGACAAGGTCAAATCGACGCAGACGCTGCTGCTTGCCTGGGCCGGCTTCTGGTGGTTCGGTCCTGTGCTGAACATTCTCTCCGGAAGGCTCGCGGTACTGCTGCCGGAAGCGCTGGGCACCCCGTATTCGCGCTGGGTCGGCGTGTATGCGTTCGCTGTCGCCGCATCGTCCATCCTGTTCACGCAGCTGGCGCCGCGCCTGCGGTGGGAACGCCTGCGCTGGCTGGGCACGGCGTGCTGGGACATGCTGGCGCTGGTCACGCTCGGCTGTCTCGTCACGCTGTACGCTACATACGACCTGCCCGACCCGGCGCTCTGGCTGGGCTGGGTCTGCCTGTGGGCCGGTTCGGAATACTTGCTCGCGCGCCGGCCTGCGGCGACCTGGGAACGCAGGCCACGCGTGCTGCGTGCGCTGCACCTGTTGCGCACTGTCGGTCCGTGGCTTGCGCTGTGGCCGACTGGGTCCATCCATGTCGGCAGGTGGTTCGGCGAATTCCACGCCAGCGGATGGGCCATCGACAGCGCCTGGTCCAACTACCTGCCGACCTGGTCGATGATGGCCGTGCTGGCGTGGCTGATGCGGCGCAGCCAGGCGGAGGCCTGGCCGACACGCCCCCTGGCAAGCTGGTACCGGACCATCCTGGTTCCATGCGGAGCCGCATTGCTGCTGGCGCTGTGCGCAAGCTGGAATCTGTTCCAGGACGGCGGCATGGCGCCGCTGCCGTATCTGCCGCTGCTCAATCCCCTCGACCTGAGCACGGGCTTCGCCCTGATGCTTGCCGTCGGCGCCGCGCGGCTGCGCGCGCGCGACGTCGCGGCCAGCCCGAACCTCAACCGCACACTGCTGGTGGCCTGGGCGGGCGGCGCGTGGATCTGGTTCAACCTGATCCTGTTGCGCAGCGCCGCCCATTACCTGGGGATCGCCTATCGCGTCGACGCGCTGGTCGGCTCCCAGGTCGTGCAGGCGATGCTCTCGCTGGTCTGGAGCGCCAGCGCGCTCGTCCTGATGCGCTTCGCCGCCCGGCGCACGTGGCGCCGTGCCTGGAGCGCGGGCGCCGGCCTGCTGGGCATCGTGGTCGCCAAACTGTTCTTCGTCGACCTGTCCAGCCATGGCAGCATGGCGCGGGTCGTGTCCTTTGTCGGTGTCGGCCTGCTGATGCTCCTGGTCGGCTATCTCGCGCCCTTCCCCAAACGCGCGGAGCAGGCAGCGCCCGCGCCGACGCCATCGGAGCCGATTCCATGATCATGTATTTTTCTTACCGCGCGCGCTCCGCGTTCCTCGCGTGGGCGTTGTGTACGTCCGCCGCCCGCGCCGCCGATACCACCGCGAGCTACTCGCATGCCTTGCCGCTGCAGGTCAGCGGCAAACAGGCTGTGGTGCAGTTGCGCTTGCCGCCGGACGTCTACCTGCACGCGCGTTCCGCACACCTGGCCGACCTGCGTGTGTTCGACAGCGCGGGCGCACCGCAACCGTTCGCGCTGACCGTGACGACGTCACCCCACCAACAACGCAGCGTCGAGTCGCCGTGCAAGGTGTTCCCGATCTTCATACCCGGCCGGACATCAGGACGGATCGACGACCTCCAGGTGCGCCTGTCCAGGGACGGCACCGTGGTGTCCGTGAGCCCGCATCCCGGTGCGGCGCAGGGCGAGGCCGACGTCCTCGCCGGCCTCGTGCTCGACCTGGGCGAGCTGCCGTCAGGCGCGACCGTGTCGAGCCTGACGCTCGCCCCGCCGCCCGACGCGTCCAACTACAGCGCCGCGCTCATCGTCGAGGCCAGCAACGACTTGCAGGACTGGCAGCCGCTTGCGGAGACGACGGTGAGCTGGCTGGTCAACGGCCGCGGCGAAAGCGTGACCAGCAACCGCATCGGCTTCCCTGCCCAGAGCTTCCGTTATGCGCGTGTGCGCTGGGCCGAGGGCAATCCTGTCGAGTTCGGGGCAATCACGGCGCAGGTAAGCCAGGTGCAGGACACGCCGCAGCAATGGGATGCCGTGACCTTGCCCGCACGCCGCGCCGACACCGGACAAGACTTGGTCTACACGGCCCCGGTCGCGGTGCCGGCCGAGCGGGTCGGCGTCGTCCTGCGCGGGCAGAACGTCGTACTGCCCGCGACGATCGGGCGTTACGCGCAACGCACGGCCAACGTCACGGATTTCCTGCCATTGGCCAGCGCCACGTTCTACCACCTGAACCAGAACGGGAATGCGCGGATCGCCGGCGACGTCGCGATACCGGAAACCCATCTGGTGCAATGGATCCTGCGTCCGAAAGGCGCAGTATCCGACCCGCCCGACCTGCGCCTGCGCTGGCGCCCCGCGACGCTGGTGTTCGTGGCCGGCGGCACCCCGCCGTACGTACTCGCCTTCGGCAAGACCGGCGCGACGTCCACGCAGCTCGCCCTGGGCCAGGTCGCGCCGGGCTTCGACGTCCAGGACCTGGCGCGCCTGGAAACCGCGCGCACCGGCCAGTTGGTCGAACAACACGCGGACGCCGCCGATGGGGCGCCTGCGGCAACGGCACAACGCAGGCTATCATGGCTGTGGGCCTTGCTGCTGTGTGGCGTCGGTGCGCTCGCCTGGATGGCGTGGCGCCTGGTGAGCCAACTGAAACAGGGGGAGGCCGATTCGTCGACCAAATAAAGGAAAGAAGAGCATGGGCATCGCCATCGCCGCCTGCGCGTTCCTGCTGATCGCCACGACCGTGATCCACTACGAGGTGCTGCGCCTGATGACGGCCGCGCTGCCCGCATTGCGCATCCCGCCGCGCATGCGGCTCGTGTTCGTGATCGTCGGCGCGTTCGGCGCGCACTTCATCGAGATCCTGCTATACGGCCTCGCCTACTACCTGCTCGCGACGCGCTTCGGCATCGGCCACATGGGCGACCCCGGCCCGCTGCCGTTCACGCGCTGCCTGTATTTTTCGGCCGAGACCTACACGACGCTGGGCTACGGCGACGTGCTGCCGCACGGCGACCTGCGCCTGCTGGCGGGCATGCAGGCGCTGAACGGGATGCTGCTGATCGGGTGGACGGCGTCGTTCACGTATTTGTCGATGGAGCGCTTGTGGGATGACACGGGGCGGCGCCGGCCAAAGCATTGATTCTGCAAATCGACGGCATCATGGGCGAGTCGCAAGACGACAAGCATAAAGACTGTCGTGCCGCCGGGGTGGTGCGCTGTTACAAACTTAGCGGCGATCGTGCATCCACGACAGGGCGCCGGGCACCGCCGTCCGCTCGCCGCGCATCGCCACCAGTAGTTCATCCCGCGGCACGCCCTTCTCCAGTCTGGCGAGCCAGCGCGTGGCCCACGCGGCGTTTTCCGGATCCCACTTGTTGCGCGCCAGCGTATTGAACACCTGGTACGCGCCGGCGGCATCGCCCAGCCATGCATGGGCCAGCGCGGCCGCGCGCGCGAACGCGGCGACGTCGTGCCCGTGGCGCCATGCGTCGATCGCCCTGCCGATGTCCTTGTCGGCCGGCGCCGTGTCCATGAGCGCGATGCGGAACAGCGCATACGACACGTCGGGCGCTTCCGGCGCCAGCAGGGCGGCTTCGGTCAGACTCGCGCGCGCCGCCGCCAGCTGGTCCTGCCGGTCGGGGCCAGCGCGCTCCGCCAGCTTCGCATGCGCGAGGCCCAGCAGATACTGCGGCTCGGGGTCGTACGGATCGTTCCCGACGGCGCGCGTCAGGTAGGCGATGGCATCGAGCGGATCGCCCCATTCGACCTGGGCACGGGCGAGCGTGATCTGGGCGAAATCGACGGCCGGCGCCTGCGCCGCCTTCTGCTGCACGCGCGCCAGCAAGGTCTTGCCGGCGGCGGGCGCGGGACACGTCTTCAGCGCGGCGTTGTCGAGCACGAACCCGGCCTCGATGCGGCTCAGGCGGGTGAATGCGATATGGGCCCGGGGCAGGTCGGGCACCTCGACCTGCAGGATTTTCATGGACGCCTGGCGGTAACGCCACATCGCGGCGTCGAGCTCTTGTCCCGACAGGCCGAAGACGTCGGCAAACGCGTCGGCGGAATCGCTGCCTTCGTTGACCCGCTCGAGATACTTCCCCATCTTGTTGCGGTTCTCCTCGGACGAGAGCATGTAGTGCACGAGGTTGAACGAGCGCGCGAGAAATTCCCATTGCCGGTAATACCCGTTCGTGCCGACCTTGAACATCCCGGGCACCGTTCGGTCGTGCAGGACGTCGTCGAACCGCAGCCGCCTGGTCCGGCCCTCGTCGATCTCCTGTAGCAGGTTGTAGGAGGTGCCCGCATCGCGGCCGACCAGCATCTGGTCGTCGGTGAAGCGCATGCCGCCGAAATACGCGTCGAAGCCGGTAAGGAACCATGCGGGCGCGCGGATGCGGGTATGGCGGTACAGGAACGTGTCCGCGTACACGACGAAGTTCGTCATCAGCGTGTAATCGTCTTCCGGACGAAGCAGCGACGCATTGTCCAGCTTCCAGCTCTTCGCCTGGCCGAACGTGAACGCGAGCGTCCCGGATGCGCAGCGGCTGGTCAAGCTGGTGGTGGCGCCGTCGACCGCGCCGATCTCCGGCGGCAGGTCCGGCCGGGCCTGGAAGTACAGCGTGAGCTTGGGCAGCGCCTCCCGCCCGTCCAGGAACGGCTTCAGGTACAGGCGCAGCACGGCGTCGAGCCGTTCCAGCTTGTTGACCAGCTCGATGACGTCGTCGGGATCGTCGTTCGAATAGACGATCAGGTGCTGGCTCTCGATGCGGAACCACGCCGACGGATCGCGCACGCCCTTGACGACGACGGTGGACGGGTCGTGCCTGCCCTTGACGACCACCTTGGGCGGCTCGTTCCCGAAGGCGTGCGCCGGCACAAGTGCCATCGCCGCGAGCAGGGGAACGGCGTACTTGTGGATAGCCATGCGCGCCTTTCTATTTTTTTGGGACGGACAGCGGTTGCCAACATAACAGATGTACGTTTTGCGGAAATGCGCACATTCCCACGCCCCGTCCACACACTGCAAGATGAACGACAATCAAGTCTACGTTAATGTTAAATTAATGAGACACCCACCCGCATACATACGCAAACTATTGCCGTGCTGCAATATTACTGCAATAATTTAATAGTTTGATGCTCGAACGAATACCCCGCCTCCCCTCACGGCGAGGCTGCGGGCAAGGCGACGGGGACGCCCGGGATACCCTTGAACGTGACATTGTCGGGGCGCGCTGCCGGCGCGCCCTTTGGATATTCATTAATGAAGGCTACCGATGAAAAAAAACTCCAGGATGTTTGCTCGAACCAGTCTGACCGCTGCGCTGCTCATGTTGAGCACCGCCATGCTCCCGGGTGACGGCGTGGCGCAGGTCACCGGTTTCACGCACCCGGGCACGCCCCTCACCGCCGCCGATCTCATGACGCTCAAGTCCTACGTCGCCCAAGGCAGGCAGCCGTGGAAGTCCGCCTACGACCAGCTGGCGAACGACGGCAAGGCCAGGCTCACCTACGTCATGGCGGGTCCGTACGCGACCGTGAGCCGCGCCCCCGACGTGAATCTCTGGCCATGGCGCAACGACATGGTCGCGATCTGGAACCTGTCGCGGATGTGGTATTTCACCGGCAACAAGGACTACGCGAAGAAGGCGCACGACATCCTGATGCAGTGGGCGACCGTCCAGACCGAGTTCGCGGGCCGCGAATCGATGCTCGACCTGGGCGACTACGCCTACATGTTCGTGGGCGGCGCGGATATCCTGCGCGGCACCTGGCCGGACTGGACGGACGCCGACACGGCCACGGTGAAAACCTATTTCGCCAATGTCCTGATTCCGGCATCGAACCCGTATGGCGAGAACATGTTCGGCGCCGCCAACAAGGGCGCGCTGGCCCTCAACGCGCTCGGGCTGATGGCCATCTTCAACGACGACACCGCGTTGCTGAACCGGGTCGTCGCCCAGACCCGCACGCTCGCCCACATCGGCCTGCGCAGCTCCAACGACATCGGCATGCTCGGCGACTCCCTGCGCGACCAGGGGCACGCCCACGGACAGCTCAAATCGCTGGTCATGCTCGCCGAAGCGCTGTGGAAGCAAGGCATCGACGTCTATGCCGATTTCGACAACCGCCTGCTGGCGGCGGGCGAATATTTCGCGCGGGTGAACGAGCTCGAGCCCACGCCCTTCCTCCCGTTCGGCACCACCGACGCCTACTACACCGCCGACAACACGAACCGTGGGTGGAACGGCTGGGGAGGCGGGAACATCGTGCTCAACCAGATTTACAACGCCTACGTCAACCGCAAGGGCATGCAGGCACCGTTCATCGCCCAACGGCGCCAGTGGATGCCGGTGGACAGCGGCAGCTTCGTGTTCCTGAAGGACGTCGACATGTCGACGGCGACGCCCCCGCCGGCACTCGCCATTCCCGCCACCAGCTCGATCATCTCGGGCTTTGCCGATGCGGACATCGGCGGTGCCGCCCCGGCCGGCTCGGCCACGTACGCCGACGGCACATGGACCGTGAAAGGCGGCGGTGCCGAGATCTGGGGCACGAGCGACAGCTGTCACTTCGCCTACCGGGCTCTCACCGGCGACGGCGCCATCATCGCGAAAGTGGAGTCGCTCCAGAACACCAGTCCGTCCGCGAAAGCAGGCGTCATGATGCGCACGAGCCTTGCGCAGGGCGCCCCGCGCGCCTGGATGGCCGTCACCAACCGGATCCAGGCCGAACAGAACATGCAGAATCTCGCTGTCTACGGCGGCAATAACTACGGAAACAAGGTGCTCCCCATTGCGAGCTCCACCGCCTCATACTGGGTGAAACTCGAGCGCATCGGCAACATGATCACCGGCTACGTGTCGCCCGACGGTACCAACTGGGCCGCCACCGACGTCGGCCGCATCGACGGCCCGCTGCCCGACACGATCTATGCCGGCCTGGTAGTCGCCTCGGTCGCCAACGGCACACTGAATACCTCCACCTTCAGCAACGTGCAAATCACGGGCGGCGGCGGTGGCGCGCCGGCCGCCATCCCCGCCGCGCCCGCGACGCTGCTGGCCGAGCCGGGCGACGGCGCCGTCCCGCTGCGCTGGCAGCAGTCGTTCGGCGCCACCGGCTACGCGGTGCTGCGCGCCACGTCCAGCGGCGGCCCCTACACGACCATCGCGGCCAACGTCGCGGGCAGCAGCTACATCGACACGTCGGTGGCCAACGGCACGACCTATTACTACGCCATCACGGCGACGAACGCGGCCGGCACGAGCGCGAATTCTCCCGAGGACAGCGCCACGCCGGTCCGTCCGCTGGTGCACGTGGCCACCGGCGGCACGCCCAACGACAGCAGGAACAACGCGGCCAATGCCGGCAACGCCTTCGACCGGAACTCGGGGACGGAATGGTTCTACTCGGGCGTGATGGGCTGGCTGCAGTACGACCTCGGCCACGCGGAGACCGTCCAGCGCTACACGGTCGTCAGCTCCTTCGACAAGATCGGGCGCGATCCGAAGGACTGGCAGTTCCAGGGCTCGAACGACGGCGTCACCTGGACGACGCTCGACACGCAAGCCGGCCAGGCGTTCGCCAACCGTTTCCAGCAGAACAGCTATACGGTCGCGAGTCCGGGCGCGTATCGCTGGTACCGGCTCAATATCACGTCCAATAACGGCGACACCGGCTTTACGGATCTTGGCGAATTCGGGCTGTACGCGGCAAGGCCGTAAGACGCAGGCCACCGTGCCCGGTCGACGTCGGGAGTACGCGACGTCGCCGGGCCAGGACGCAATACCGATACATCAACTATTCCAGGTGACGACGCTGTCCGTGCGCCGCGCTGCCCGCATCATTTCCAGCAGCGGAAACAAATGCGCCGAGAAATCGACCGCTTCCTGCACTTGCGGAAAATGATTCACGCCCTCAGCGGCGTGATGCAATTCAATGTCCTGCGCCAAGGCGAGTGTCGCCGCATGGTGCTTGCCTTCCGCCGTCGTCGCTTCCAGTACGCCGATCACGTTGTCCAGCTCGCCGACAGAAAAATAGCCGATGGCCGTGCACTTGCCGAACGGCGCGAGCGCCTTTTGCGCGTGACGGTCGAGCATCAAGACATCGGCAGCGGCTTTCGATTTGAATGTTACAAGCATTGCATATCCTCTTCAAAACCTGGTAACAGGGCCAGTCTAATGGATCGCTTGCAAAAAATTCGTAAAAATTGGGCCGTCACCTTTATGGACTTTCTCCTTCCGTCGTTTGACAAAATCCGAAGGCGAACATACTAAAAATTCATGCTCAATTGTGAAATTGTATGACGTTTTTAAAAAAATTACGAAATACAATTTGTTTTCGACTATGCAAATGCCGAACAGGTTTTTTTCATAGCCGGGTCGCGGCCCGATGCATATTGCATGTCCTGCGGCGATTTACTCACCGATGGCAAACCCGCCATCGCCATTTCGAAAATTCTTGGAGGCTTTTCTAAATGAATTTTTTGTCGACTCACTCTAAAAAATATATCGCCGCTGCAGTCGCGGCATTCGCGGCAATTGCAATCCCGGCCCAGGCCACGGACTGCAACACCGTTTGCCAGAATGCTGCGGGCCAGGCAGGGTATAACGCGGCAAAGCTGGCGGAAAAGGATGCGTTGGCATACTGCACTGCCCATTATTACGGCCAGGACGTTAACAACTGCATGAACGGCAAGGTTCCACAGATTCAGGCTGCATACGATCAGGCGTATCAGCAGACGATGACGTCGTGCATGGGTTCCTGCCACTGATCCGTCGCACTGTCCGTCAACCCTTCTTTCCTGCTTCTGCCGGCTACCTGAGAAATCGAAGGTACCGCAATCATCGATAAAAAGCCGGGACACATGGTCCCGGTTTCCTCTACAGCCTCGTCACGCCTCAATCAGCGCTTGCGTGCCGACGAGCGGCCCACGGGCACTCCACATGCATATCAATCAATTAGCAAAATACATTGCTATGAACTAGCAATTTTTGTGCTACTCTGATTTCGCTTCGCTGCTCATACCAGGAAGACATCGACTCGAACTCACTGCCAAAGGAAAAACATGAAAAAGAAGTGGATCGTCGTACCGTGCTTGCTGCTGCTCGCCACGTTCGGCGCCTGCGCCGCCACGCCCGAGCCGCCGCCCAAGGTTGCCGTCGACAGCGCGATGCGCGTGCAAGCGATCGATGCGCTCGTGGCAAAGCTGAACGATCACTACGTCTTTCCCGACAAGGCCAGGCAAGTCGGGACGGTCCTGCGCCAGCGCCAGCGCGACGGCAAGTACGATGGGATCACGGATGGCGAACAACTGGCAAAACAGCTCTCGGCCGACCTTGCCGACGTCCTTCATGACAAGCACTTGTTCGTGGGATTCGACCCCGGTCTGGTGCCGCCCGACCGTGAAGTCGGACCGCGCCCCACGTCGCTGGCCGAGTGGGAACGCATCGCGCCCCCTGAGGTGCGCCAGCGTATCCTCGCGTCCAGCCTTGGCGTGGAAAAAGTCGATCACCTGAACCCCAGGATCGGCTATCTGGAAATTTCCGGCTTCCCGCCGCCGTTCCTGGTGGCCGCAAAATATGCGGCAGCGATGGACAAGCTCGCCGACACCGATGGCCTCATCGTCGACCTGCGCAACAACCACGGCGGCACGCCAGACGGGGTGGCTTTGCTGGTCAGCTATTTCGTCGATGGGCGTACGCGGCTCAACGACATCTGGGAGCGCGATACCGGCGTCGCCACGCAGCATTGGTCGGTCGATCAGCTGGGCGGCAAGCGCTATGGCGGCAAGAAGCCGGTCCTGATCCTGGCTGGTCCCGGCACGATGTCGGCCGGCGAAGACTTCGCGTACACGATGCAGGCACTGAAACGCGCTACCGTGATCGGCGAGCGGACCTGGGGCGGTGCCCACCCCACACGTCCCTTCCGCCTTGCGGACCATTTTTTTGCCGCGATACCCAATGCACGCACCATCAGTCCCATTACCCATACCAACTGGGAAGGCGTGGGCGTCGCACCGGATGTCGCGGCGACGCCGGACAACGCGCTTGCGGTGGCGAAGGACATGCTGCAACGCCGGCTCCAGGAATAAAAAAACCGGGACACATGGTCCCGGCTTGTTACGACGTGCGGCGCCTGGATCAGCGCTTGCGCGGCGGCGGCAGGTCGGTGCAAACGCCTTCGTAGGCTTCTGCCGCCATGCCGATCGACTCGCCGAGGGTCGGGTGCGGGTGGATCGTCTTGCCGATGTCCACGCCGTCCGCGCCCATCTCGATGGCCAGCGCGACTTCGCCGATCATGTCGCCGGCGCTCGTGCCGACGATCGTGCCGCCGATGATGCGGTGGGTCTCGGCGTCGAACAGCAGCTTCGTGAAGCCTTCCGAGCGGCCGTTGGCGACGGCGCGGCCCGATGCGGCCCACGGGAAGTGGCCCTTCTCGACCTTGATGCCCTTGGCTTTCGCTTCGTCTTCGGTCAGGCCGACCCATGCCACTTCCGGATCGGTGTACGCGACCGACGGGATCACCTTCGCATCGAAATAGGCCTTCTCGCCATGCGCGGCTTCCGCGGCGACGTGGGCTTCATGCACGGCCTTGTGCGCCAGCATCGGCTGGCCCACCAGGTCGCCGATGGCGAAGATGTGCGGCACGTTGGTGCGCATCTGGCCGTCGACCGGGATGAAGCCGCGGTCGGTGACCGACACGCCCGCTGCTTCCGCGCCGATCTTCTTGCCGTTCGGGCTGCGGCCCACGGCCACCAGCACGAGGTCGTAGACCTGCGCTTCCGGTGCCGGCTGGCCTGCCTCGGCGGCTTCGAACGTGACCTTGATCCCTTCCGGCAGCGCTTCCACGCCGACGGTCTTGGTCTTCAACATGATGTTGTCGAAGCGCGACGCGTTGAACTTCTGCCAGACCTTGACGGCCTCGCGGTCCGCGCCCTGCATCAGGCCATCCATCATCTCGACGACGTCGATGCGCGCACCCAGCGTCGAGTACACGGTCGCCATTTCGAGGCCGATGATGCCGCCGCCGATGACGAGCATGCGCTTCGGCACCTGGCGCAGTTCCAGCGCGCCGGTGGAGTCGACGATGCGCGGATCTTCCGGCACGAACGGCAGCTTCACGACGGCCGAACCGGCCGCGATGATCGCCTTCTGGAACGCGACGACCTTCTTGGCGCCATCGGGTCCGGTCACTTCGATGTGGTTCGGGCTCAGGAATTGTCCGACGCCCTGCACGACGTTGACCTTGCGCGCCTTGGCCATGCCGGCCAGGCCGCCCGTCATCGTCTTGATGACCTTGTCCTTGTACGCGCGCAGCTTGTCGATGTCGACGTCCGGCTTGGCGAACGACACGCCGAGATCGGCCATGTGCGCCGTCTCGTCCATGATGTGCGCCACGTGCAGCAGCGCCTTGGACGGGATGCAGCCCACGTTCAGGCACACGCCGCCCAGCGTCGCGTACTTCTCGACGAGGACGGTGTTCATGCCCAGGTCGGCCGAGCGGAACGCGGCCGAGTAGCCGCCGGGGCCGGCGCCCAGCACCATCATCTCGCATTCGACGTCGACCGGGCCGCTGTAGCTGGCCGCGTTCGGGATGGGTGCGGCCGGTGCCGACGGGGTCGGGTGGGCCGGTGCGTACGAATCGGCCGGCTTGTTGGCCGGTGCCTGTTCGGCTGCAGCCGGTGCAGCGGCGGCCGCAGGCGCAGCGGCAGCGCCCGCGCCGGCGTCGTCGACGGTCAGCAGCAGCGAGCCTTCGCTCACCTTGTCGCCGACCTTGACCTTCAGTTCCTGCACGACGCCGGCGTGGGTCGACGGGATCTCCATGCTGGCCTTGTCCGATTCGACAGTGACCAGCGACTGGTCGACCTTGATGGTGTCGCCGGGCTTGACCATCAGTTCGATGATTTCGACTTCCTTGAAATCGCCGATATTCGGGACTTTGACTTCAACGGTGCTCATGGGCTCTCCTTACAGCAGCGTCTTGCGCAGGTCGGCCAGGACATCGGCCAGGTAGGTCGTGAAGCGGGCGCCGGCGGCACCGTCGATCACGCGGTGATCGAACGACAGCGACAGCGGCAGCATCAGGCGCGGCTGGAAAGCTTTACCGTCCCACACCGGCTTCATCGAGGACTTGGACAGGCCCAGGATCGCGACTTCCGGCGCGTTGATGATCGGGGTGAACGCGGTACCGCCCAGGCCACCCAGCGACGAGATCGTGAAGGTCGCGCCCTGCATGTTGGCCGGCGACAGCTTGCCTTCGCGCGCCTGTGCGGACAGCTCGCCCATTTCGGTGGCGATCTGCGACACGGACTTCTTGTCGGCGTCCTTGATGACCGGGACGACCAGGCCGTTCGGCGTGTCGGCCGCGAAGCCGATGTTGTAGTACTTCTTGAGGATCAGCTGGCCGTTTGCTTCGTCCAGCGACGCGTTAAAGTTCGGGAACTTCTTCAGCGCGGCAACGGAGGCCTTGATCACGAACGCCAGCATGGTCAGCTTGACCGGCGACTTGGCTTTCGCATACGCGGCATTCGATTCGACGCGCAGGTCTTCCAGGTCGGTGACGTCGGCTTCTTCGAACTGCGTCACGTGCGGGATCATGACCCAGTTGCGGTGCAGGTTCGGGCCGGAGATCTTCTTGATGCGCGACAGCGGCTGCGCTTCGGTCTCGCCGAACTTGGAGAAGTCCAGCGACGGCCACGGCAGCAGGTTCAGGCCTGCGCCACCGCCCGCACCTGCCGGTGCCGCGGTCGGGCCGGCGGCCAGCGCCGACTTGACGAAGCCCTGCACGTCCTGCTGGGTGATGCGGCCCTTCGGACCGGAACCCTTCACCTTGTTCAGGTCGACGCCCAGTTCGCGCGCGAACTTGCGCACGGACGGCGAGGCGTGGGCCGAGGCGAAGCTCGCGGCCGGCGCGGCGGCGGCGGTCGATGCAGGTGCCGGCGCTGCGGCGGGAGCCGGTGCAGGTGCAGCAGCAGGTGCCGGCGCAGGCGCTGCGGCTGCGGCCGGAGCCGGTGCCGGTGCGGCGGCAGGTGCCGGGGCCGGAGCAGCTTCGGCGCCGCCGGCAGCTTCCTCGAGCAGCAGCACGAGCGAGCCTTCGCCGACCTTGTCGCCGACCTTGACCTTCATCTCCTTGACGACGCCCGCATGGCTCGACGGGATCTCCATGCTGGCCTTGTCCGATTCCACCGTGATCAGCGACTGGTCGACCTTGATCGTGTCGCCCGGCTTGACCATCAGCTCGATGATTTCGACTTCCTTGAAGTCACCGATGTCGGGGACTTTGACTTCCACAATGCTCATGTTTGTTAACTCCGTATTTTTGTCGTTAGCTTCTGAGCCGTCATCCCCGCGAACGCGGGGATCCACGCTGAGTTGAGCGGAGTAGCATACATCAGCAACTCCGGATACTCGGCATGGGTTCCCGCGTTCGCGGGAACGACGTAACTCTTGAGCATTACTGGGTCACAGGATTCGGCTTGTTCGGATCGATGCCGTACTTGGCGATCGCGTCCGCCACCACCTTCGCGTCGATCTTGCCTTCTTCCGCCAGTGACTTCAGCGCGGCGACCGTGATGTAGTAACGGTTCACCTCGAAGAACTCACGCAGCTTGGCGCGGGTGTCCGAGCGGCCGAAGCCGTCGGTGCCCAGGACCTTGTACGTGCGGCCGCTCGGGACGTAGGCGCGGATCTGCTCGGCGAACAGGCGCATGTAGTCGGTCGTCGCGACGATCGGGCCTTCGGAACCCTGCAGCAGCTGGGTCACGTACGGCACGCGCGGCGCCTCGGTCGGGTGCACCAGGTTCCAGCGGTCGGCGTCCTGGCCGTCGCGGGCCAGCAGCGTCAGCGACGGGCACGACCACACGTCGGCGGCGACGCCCCAGTCGTTCTTCAGCAGCTCGGCGGCGAACACGGACTCGCGCAGGATCGTGCCGGAGCCCATCAGCTGCACGCGCTGCTTGGCGTTTTTATCGCCTTCCTGCAGCAGGTACATGCCCTTGATGATGCCCTCTTCCGTACCCGGCTTCAGGCCCGGCTGCTCGTAGTTCTCGTTCATGATGGTGATGTAATAGAACACATCCTCCTGCTTCTCCACCATGCGGTGCAGGCCGTTCTGGATGATCACCGCCACTTCGTGCGCATAGGTCGGGTCGTACGGGACGCAGGTCGGGATGGTCGCCGCGAAGATATGGCTGTGGCCATCTTCGTGCTGCAGGCCTTCGCCGTTCAGCGTCGTGCGGCCGGCGGTACCTGCCATCAGGAAGCCGCGGGCGCGGATGTCGCCGGCCAGCCAGGCCAGGTCACCGACGCGCTGCAGGCCGAACATCGAGTAGTACGTGTAGAACGGGATCATCACGCGGTTGTTCGTCGAGTACGACGTCGCCGCGGCGATCCACGAGCACATGCCGCCCGCTTCGTTGATACCCTCTTGCAGGATCTGGCCCGCCTTGTCTTCGCGGTAGTACATCACCTGGTCCTTGTCGACCGGTTCGTACAGCTGGCCTTCCTGGTTGAAGATACCGATCTGGCGGAACAGGCCTTCCATGCCGAACGTACGCGATTCGTCGACGAGGATCGGGACGATGCGCTGGCCCAGGTTCTGGTCCTTCAGCAGCGTGGTCAGCGTACGCACATAGGCTTGCGTCGTCGAGATCTCGCGGCCGGCGGCGGTCGGGTCGGTGACGGCCTTGAAGGTCGACAGCGGCGGGACCGGCAGCTTCTCGTCGGCCTGCTGGCGGCGCTGCGGCAGGTAGCCGCCGAGGGCCTTGCGGCGCTCGTGCAGGTATTTCATTTCAGGCGCGTCGTCGGACGGCTTGAAGAACGGGATCTCGGCCAGCTTGTCGTCCGGGATCGGGATGGCGAAGCGGTCGCGCATTTCGCGGATGGCTTCGTCGTCCAGTTTCTTGGTCTGGTGCGCGGTGTTGCGCGCCTCGCCCGACTTGCCCATGCCGAAGCCCTTGACGGTCTTCACGAGCAGCACGGTCGGGGTGCCCTTGTTTTCCTGGGCGTTCTTGAAGGCCGCGTAGATCTTGTGCGGGTCGTGGCCGCCGCGGGTCAGGCGCCAGATGTCGTCGTCGGTCATGTTCGCGACCATCTTCAGCAGCTCGGGGTGCTTGCCGAAGAAGTGCTTGCGCACGTACGCGCCATCCTTTGACTTGTAGTTCTGGTATTCGCCGTCGACGGTTTCCATCATCACGCGCTGCAGGATGCCGTCCTTGTCCTTGGCCAGCAGGGCGTCCCAGCCCGGGCCCCAGATGACCTTGACGACGTTCCAGCCGGCGCCGCGGAAATCGGCTTCCATTTCCTGGATGATCTTGCCGTTGCCGCGCACCGGGCCGTCCAGGCGCTGCAGGTTGCAGTTGATGACCATGACCAGGTTGTCGAGCTTTTCGCGCGCGGCCATGCCGATCGCGCCCATCGATTCCGGCTCGTCCATCTCGCCGTCGCCGCAGAAGACCCAGACCTTGCGGTTGTCGGTCTTGGCGATGCCGCGGGCTTCCAGGTACTTCAGGAAGCGCGCCTGGTAGATCGCCATGATCGGGCCCAGGCCCATCGACACGGTCGGGAACTGCCAGAAGTCCGGCATCAGTTTCGGGTGCGGGTAGGACGACAGGCCCTTGCCGTCGACTTCCTGGCGGAAGTTCAGCAGCTGCTCTTCGGAGAGGCGGCCTTCGAGGAAGGCGCGGGCGTAGATGCCGGGCGACGAGTGGCCCTGGATGTACAGCAGGTCGCCGCCGTGGTCTTCGGTCGGGGCGTGCCAGAAATGGTTGAAGCCGATGCCCAGCATGTTCGCCAGCGAGGCGAACGACGAGATGTGGCCACCGAGGTCGCCGTCGAAGCGGTTGGCCTTGACGACCATCGCCATCGCGTTCCAGCGCATCCACGAGCGCAGGCGCTCTTCGTATTCCAGGTTGCCGGGGCAGTGCGCTTCCAGGTGGGTCGGAATCGTGTTCACGTAGGCGGTGTTGCTCGAGAACGGAACGTGGGCGCCGCGGCGGCGCGCCAGGTCGACCAGGCGCTCCAGCAGATAGTGCGCGCGATCGGTACCTTCGAATTCGATGACCGCTTCAAGCGCGTCGAGCCATTCCTTGGTCTCGAGCGTATCCGGGTCGTTGGCGGCTTGTGCCGTCAACTGGTCGAGTTGAGCTGACATTGCTACGTCTCCTTGAGTGTGGTGCCCCACCCGATCCTGATTTCGTCACGGACGTTTGGTGGCGAAAAGACTATCCCTTGAATAAAGCCTGTCGATTCTACCAGTGGAACACGCAATTTTCAAAATATGATATTCGATTTCATAATGTGAGATGGCCGCCATGTGATTGGCATAAACATACCGTCGTCCCCGCGGAAGCGGGGACCCATGCCGAGGCATCGAAGTCGACAACGGTGCATTCCTGCGATGTATTCGAGTTCCGATCATCAGCATGGATTCCCGCTTTCGCGGGAATGACGTGCCCATGCCGGCACAAGCACGTCGATAAATATGACAACGAACGCCTCCGGGCGGCGCGCGATACCCTTCTGGGCGCTTATAATTTCGTTTTTGTCCAGCACACGAGCCCCCGCCATGACCGCCCAATTGATCGATGGAGTCAAACTTTCCCAACAACTGCGCGCCGACATCGCCGCCCGCACCGCCGCCCTCACCGCTGCCGGCCACCAGCCCGGCCTGGCCGTGATCATCGTCGGCGACGATCCGGCCAGCCACGTCTACGTGCGCAACAAGGTCAAGGCCTGCGGCGACGTGGGCTTCCACTCCGTGCTGGAAAAGTACGAGGCCGATTTCTCCGAGCAGGCCCTGCTCGACCGTATCGCCGCGCTGAACGCGGATCCGGCCATCCACGGCATCCTCGTGCAGATGCCGCTGCCGAAGCACATCGATGCATCGAAAGTCATCGAAGCCATCGCCACCAGCAAGGACGTGGACGGCTACTCGGTGCTGTCCGCCGGCGAACTGATGGCCGGCCTGGAAGGCTTCCGCCCGTGCACCCCGTACGGCTGCATGAAGCTGATCGAGACGACAGGCGTGAACCTGCGCGGCAAGCATGCCGTCGTGATCGGCCGCAGCAACACGGTCGGCAAGCCGATGGCGCTGCTGCTCTTGCAACAGAATGCCACCGTCACCATCTGCCATAGCGGTACGCCGGACCTGGGCTACCACACCCGCCAGGCGGACGTCGTCGTGGCCGCCGTCGGCCGCCGCAACACGCTGACGGGCGACATGGTCAAGCCGGGCGCCATCGTCATCGACGTGGGCATCAACCGCAACGACGAAGGCAAGCTGTGCGGCGACGTCGACTTCGACAGCGTCAAGGAAGTCGCCGGCCACATCACGCCGGTGCCGGGTGGCGTGGGTCCGATGACCATCACCATGCTGCTCATGAATACGCTGGAGTCGGCCGAGCGCGTGGCCAAGCGCGCATAACGCCTGTCAATGGCCGGCCCGGGTAAGATGGCGGTGAGATTGAATAAAGGACTCTAACTATGACGACCGAAACGACCAATCCCCTCCTCGACTTTTCCGGGCTGCCCCGGTTCGACCTGATCCGTCCCGAGCACGTGACGCCGGCGATCGAACAGCTGATCGCCGAGGCGCGCACCGCCGTGAGCCAGGCCGAAGCGCCGGCCGACAGCGTCACCTGGGACAACTTCGTCGTCCCTCTCGAGGAAGCGACGGAACGCCTGGGCCGTGCCTGGGGCGTGGTCAACCACCTGAACCACGTGATGGACACGCCCGAGCTGCGTGCCACCTACAACGAGAACCAGCCGAAGATCACCGAGTTCTGGACGGAGCTGGGCCAGAACGAAGCGCTGTTCGACAAATACAAGCAGCTGCGCGCGAGCGCCGACTTCGCGAACCTCGCGCCGGCCCGCAAGCGCATCGTCGAGAACGCCCTGCGCGACTTCCGCCTGGGCGGCGCCGAGCTGCCCGAAAAGCAGAAGGAACGCTTCGCCGAGATCCAGGAAGAGCAGGCGAAGCTGTCCACGCGCTTCTCGGAAAACGTGCTGGACGCGACCAACGACTACAAACTGCTCGTCGCCGACGAAGCGGACCTGTCCGGCCTGCCGGACGACGTCAAGGCGGCCGCACGCGCCGCGGCGGAGCGCGACGGCAAGACGGGCTGGCAATTCAGCCTGCACTTCCCGTCCTACTTCCCGATCCTGCAATTCGCCGACAAGCGCGAGCTGCGCGAACAGATCTACCGCGCCAACGCCACCAAGGCCTCCGAGATGGGCGCCGTGTTCTCCGAGCTGGAAAAATGGGACAACACGGGCAATATCGCCCAGCTGCTGAAACTGCGCGACGAGGAGGCGAAGCTGCTCGACTTCCAGAGCTTCGCGCATGTCTCGCTCGAACCGAAGATGGCCGAGACGCCGGAACACGTGATCGAGTTCCTGGAAGACCTCGCCCGCCGCGCCCGTCCGTACGCCGAGAAGGACCTGGCCGAGCTGCGCGCGTTCGCCAAGGACGAACTGGGCATTGCCGACATGCAGGCGTGGGACGTGGCGTATGCGTCGGAAAAGCTGCGCGAGAAGCGCTACGCGTTCTCCGCGCAGGAAGTGAAGGAATACTTCCCTGAGGCTAAGGTCGTCGCCGGCCTGTTCGGCCTGATCTCGACACTGTTCGACGTGACGATTTCTCCGGACGACGCGCCGGTCTGGCATCCGGACGTGCGTTTCTTCCGCATCGAGAAGAACGGTCAACTCATCGGCCAGTTCTACCTCGACCTGTACGCGCGTCCGGGCAAAGGCCAGGGCGCGTGGATGGACGACGCGCGCGGCCGCCGCCTGACGACGGGCGGCATCGTGCAGACGCCGATCGCCTACCTGACCTGCAATTTCACGCCGCCGGCGGAAGTCGACGGCAAGCTCCAGCCGTCGCTGTTCACGCACGACGAAGTCACCACGCTGTTCCACGAATTCGGCCACGGCCTTCACCACATGCTGACGGAAGTCGACGAGCTGTCGGTGTCCGGCATCTCGGGCGTGGAATGGGATGCCGTCGAGCTGCCGTCGCAGTTCATGGAAAACTTCTGCTGGGAGTGGGACGTCCTGCAAGGCATGACGGCGCACGTGAAGACGGGCGAACCGCTGCCGCGCGCGCTGTACGACAAGATGCTCGCGGCGAAAAACTTCCAGTCCGGCATGCAGACGCTGCGCCAGGTCGAGTTCTCGCTGATCGACATGCACCTGCACTACGACTTCGACCCGACCAGCCAGAAGACGGTGCAGGAACTGGTCGACGAGGTGCGCACGAAGTTCGCCGTGCTGATCCCGCCGTCGTTCAACCGCTTCCAGCATTCGTTCGGCCACATCTTCGCGGGCGGTTACGCGGCCGGCTATTACAGCTACAAGTGGGCCGAGGTGCTGTCGGCGGACGCGTATGCCGCGTTCGAGGAGGCCGTCGAAGCGGGCGGCGGTTCGCTGCTCGACGAGACGGGCAAGCGCTTCCACCGCGAGATCCTGGCCGTGGGCGGCTCGCGCCCGGCGCTCGAATCGTTCAAGGCCTTCCGGGGCCGCGAACCGAAGATCGACGCGCTGCTGCGCCATAGCGGGATGCAGGCCTGAGCAATATGCGCGCCGTCGCCGCATTCGCACTCGTCGTCGCCGCTGCCGCCGCGCACGGCCAGACGTACAAGTGGAAGGATGCGGCCGGCGTCGTGCATTACAGCGACACGCCGCCGGCCAAGGGGACGGCGCAGGTGCTGCGCCCCGACAACCGGCCGGAAGCGACGCCGTCGCTGCCGTACGAACTGGCGCGCGCCGCGAAGCTCCACCCCGTGACCTTGTACACGACGGCCCGCTGCGACGCCTGCGACCAGGGCCGCGCCCTGCTGCGCGCGCGCGGCATCCCGTTCGCGGAAAAGACCGTGAACACGGCGGAAGACCGCGAGCAGCTGCACCGCGCCGGCGGCAAGGACGAGCTGCCGCTGCTCGTCGTCGGCAACCGCCCGGTGACGGGCTTCGCGGCCGGCACGTGGAACGAAGCGCTCGATGCCGCGTCTTATCCACGCAAGACAATGCTGCCGCCGGGCTACCGGACCGGCGCCAGCGAGGCCGCCGCCCCGGTGCCGCCGCCGCGCTTGCCGGCGCCACCGGCGCCGGACGAAGCAGCCGCGCAGGCGGAGCGGCAGCAGCCGCGCCAGCAGCCGCAGCCGAAGAAAGCGCCACCGGATTTCCAGTTCTGAGCACAATGCCGACATTGTTCATTTCATCGTTAGCACGAGCACGTCGTTCCCGCGCAGGCGGGAACCCAAGTCTGCACGTGCCGCCGGCTGCGCAAAATTGGCCCCCCGCGTGCGCGGGGGCGACGGTGGTTTATACTCCGAGCTAACATGACCCGGATCGACTTCCACACCAACATCCCCGACAAGCTCAGCTACGTCTGCCGCCTCGCGCGCAAGGCGTACGCGGCGCGCGCGAAGCTCGTCCTGCTGGCCGACAGCCCGGCGCAGGCGGAAGCCCTGAACGAGGCGCTGTGGACGCTGTCCGGCACCGACTTCATCCCGCACGTGATGGCGGGCGATCCCCTCGCGCCGGAGACGCCGGTCATCGTCACGGCCGACGAACGGGTCGAGCTGCCGCATCGCGACATGCTCGTAAACCTGACGCGCCGCACGCCGGCCGGCTTCGAGCAGTTCGCGCGCGTGTTCGAGATCATCTCGACGGACGAGGAAGACGCCGCCGCCGGCCGTGCGCGCTACGTCGCCTACAAGAAGCAGTCCTATCCGTTGACCCACGTCGTGGCGGGACAATCATGAGCGATATTCCCTTCAACGACGAAAGCATCCCCGTCCTCACCGAGGTCGTGGCCGAGACCGCGCCGCCACCCACGGCCGAAGCCCAGCCCGAACCCGGGCAGCCCGCGCCGCGCGAGCTCGACGACGACGCCTGGCGCGCCCTCGAGGAACGCCTCGTCGCGCGCGTGCTCGACCGGTTGCAGGACCGCGTCGAACTGGTACTGGAAGACCAGGTCCGCAGCAGCATGGCGCCCGTGCTGGACCACGTGGTGACGCGGCTCGCGACGGAATTGCGCGACGGGCTGCAGGTGACGGTCGAACAGGTCGTCGCGCGCGCCGTCGCGCAGGAACTCACGCACCTGCGCTCGCGCGATTGAGCGTCATCGCTCTCCCGATTGGAACGCTTTGCGCAAACCATAAATTAGGGTAACTTCGACCTGCGGACATAACATCCTTCCTGGAGAGAACATGCAGGTCACAACGAAACTCATCCCCTTAGCCATCGCCCTCGCCTTCGCGGGCACGGCGAGCGCGCAGCAAGTCGTCAAGATCGGCCATGTGGCGCCGATCTCCGGCCCCAGCGCCCACCTCGGCAAGGACAACGAGAACGCCGCGCGCATGGCGATCGACGAGCTCAACGCGAAGGGCGTCACGCTGAACGGCCAGAAGGTCACGCTGCAACTGATCTCCGAAGACGACGGCGCCGATCCCAAGCAGGGCACGGCGGTGGCGCAGAAGCTCGTCGATGCGAAAGTCAACGGCGTGATCGGCCACCTGAATTCCGGCACCACCGTGCCCGCGTCGAAGATCTACAACGACGCCGGCATCGTGCAGATCTCGCCCGCCACGACGGCCCCCGTCTACACGCGCCAGCATTTCCCCGGCGCATTCCGCGTCGTCGCCAGCGACGCCAAGCTGGGCAGCACGCTGAGCAAGTACGCGATCGACACGCTGCACGCGAAGAACATCGCGATCATCGACGACCGCACGACGTACGGCCAGGGCGTCGCGGACGAATTCGCGAAGGGCCTGAAAAAGCCGGGCATCAAGGTCGTCGGCCGCGAATTCACGAGCGCCACGGCGACCGACTACACGGCGATCCTCACGTCGATCAAGGCGAAGAAGCCGGACCTGATCTTCTTCGGCGGCATGGACTCCGTCGCGGGCCCGATGCTCAAGCAGATGAAGGCGCTCGGCATCACGGCCGTCTTCATGGGCGGCGACGGCATGTGCACGGACGCGCTGGGCCGCCTGGCCGGCGACGGTCTCGGCGAAGGCAGGGTCTATTGCGCGGAAGCGGGCGGCGTGAAAGGTCCGCAGGAAAAAGTCATGGAAGACTTCCGCGCCCGTTACAAGAAGAAGTTCAACATGGACGTGCAGCTGTACGCGCCATACGTCTACGATTCCGTGATGGTGATGGCGACGGCGATGCAGAACGCGAAATCGGCCGATCCCGCCAAGTACCTGCCCGTCCTCAAGAACATCAAGTACGAAGGCGTGACCGGGACGATCCAGTTCGATGCGAACGGCGACATCAAGGATGGCGCGCTGACCCTGTTCACCTACAAGGGCGGCAAGCGCACGAAACTCGACGTGATCCGCTGAGCACGATAAAAAAAGCGCGCCTGCACATGCATGGCGCGCTTTTTATTGAGCGTCGGGATTATTTCTGCGCCAGGACCCACTTGACCAGCGTGTGGGCTTCCGCTTCGCTGACTTGCGGGTTGGCCGGCATCGGGACCGGACCCCAGACACCCGAACCACCCTTCATGACCTTCGCAACCAGTTTGCCTTCGGCATCTTTCTGGCCCGCGTATTTGGCGGCGACGTCCTTGTAGGCCGGGCCGACCAGCTTGGTTTGCACGGAGTGGCAAGCCATGCAATTCTTGGCCTTCGCCAGGGCGGCCGCGTCTTGCGCGAAGGCGCCGGTCGAAGCCAGGGCAGAGACTGCAGCAAACAACATCATGGTACGTTTCATCGACTCTCTCCAGTTGGGGGCATTTCTATAATTCGAATTCTATCGTGTTTCCCAGCGCATAGCGGCGGGGACATGTTTAGTAACGGATGATACAGATTGTCGTTGACCAGATGGCAGTATTCTGTTGCTGATCAGCAGCACTGTTGTAACATGGCCGCTCGAAAGGAATTCCGTCATGCCCCTGATCCTGCTGATCCTCGTCCTCGTCGTCCTGCGCTATTTCGAGGTCTGGCGCTTCGCCGAACTGTCCTGGTGGTGGATCGTCGGCCTGATGGTCGCCGGCTTCATCTGGTTCGAATTCATCGAAAAGATGCTGGGCCTCGACAAGCGCAAGGCCCACGACCTCGACGAAAAGCGGCGCAAGGAACGCGTGAAGCAGAGTTTCGACAAACGCAAATAGGCGCCCGGCAGCTTAACACGCGTGCTTTGTTGGCGCACAGGCCATGTGCGTATATGGCATGTTCTCGGGACGTATGAACATCTGCCGTCGCCCCCGCGCAGGCGGGGGACCATGCTGAGGCGCCGAGGTCAGAAACGCCGCGTCATCGTACAGAATCCGAGTTCCGATGCTCAGTATGGGTTCCCGCCTGCGCGGGAACGACGGACTTAACAGGTCACCGCCCCCTTGCTCGCCGGCTGCGCAAGCGCCGCGAACTTGGCCAGCACCCCACGCGTATAACGCGGCGCCGGCCGCACCCACGCCGCGCGCCGGCGGGCGATCTCGTCGTCCGGCACGTTCAGCTGGATCAGCTGCCGGTGCGCGTCGATCGTGATCGAATCCCCTTCCTGCACGAGCGCGATCGTGCCGCCCTCGAACGCTTCCGGCGTCACGTGGCCCACGACCATGCCCCACGTCCCGCCGGAAAAGCGACCGTCCGTGATCAGCCCGACGGATTCGCCGAGCCCCTTGCCGATCAGCGCCGCGGTCGGCGCCAGCATCTCCGGCATGCCGGGGCCGCCGCGCGGGCCCAGGTAGCGCAGCACGAGCACGTCACCCGGGTTGATCCGGTTCGCGAGGATCGTGTCCATCGCGCTGTACTCGTCGTCGAACACGCGCGCCGGCCCCGTGATCACGGGGTTCTTCAGGCCCGTGATCTTGGCCACGCAGCCCTCCGGCGACAAATTCCCCTTCAGGATCGCCAGGTGGCCTTCGCTGTACAGCGCCCGGTCCAGCGGACGGATGACGTCCTGGCCTTGCGCCGGCACGGACGGCACGTTCGCCAGTTCCTCCGCCAGCGTGCGGCCCGTGATGGTGATGCAGTCGCCGTGCAGCAGGCCCGCGTCCAGCAGCAGCTTCATCACCTGCGGGATGCCGCCCGCCCGGTGCAGGTCCGTCGCGACGTATTCGCCCGACGGCTTCAGGTTGCAGATCACGGGCACCTTGCGGCGCACTCTCTCGAAATCGTCGATCGTCCATTCCACCTCGGCCGCGTGCGCGATGGCGAGGTAGTGCAGCACGGCGTTCGTCGAGCCGCCGGTCGCCATGATCACCGCCACCGCGTTCTCGATCGATCGTCTCGTGATGATGTCGCGCGGCTTCAGGTCGCGCTTGACGGCTTCCACGAGCACGCGCGCCGACTCCGCCGCCGATCCCACCTTCTCGTCGTCCGGATTGGCCATCGTCGACGAGTACAGCAGCGACATCCCGAGCGCCTCGAACGACGACGACATCGTGTTCGCCGTGTACATGCCGCCGCACGACCCGGACGACGGGCAGGCGTTGCGCTCGATGCCGTCGAAATCCTCCTGGCTCATGCGCCCCGCCGTGAATTCGCCGACGGCTTCGAAAGCCGACACGATCGTCAGGTCCTTGCCCTTCCAGTGCCCCGGCCTGATGGTGCCGCCGTAGACGTAGATGCCGGGGACGTTCGTGCGCGCCAGCGCGATCATCCCGCCCGGCATGTTCTTGTCGCAGCCGCCGATCACGACGACGCCATCCATCCACTGGCCGTTGACGCACGTCTCGATGCAGTCGGCGATCACCTCGCGCGAGATCAGCGAGAACTTCATGCCTTCCGTCCCCATCGACATGCCGTCGGAGATGGTGGGCGTGCCGAACACCTGCGGATTGGCGCCCGCGTCGCGGATGGTGGCGATGGCCACGTCGGCCAGTTTCTGCAGGCCGGAATTGCAGGGCGTGATCGTGGAGTGGCCGTTGGCGACGCCGATCATCGGCTTGTCGAAATCCTCCTTGCGGTAGCCCATCGCGTAATACATCGAGCGGTTCGGGCTGCGGGCGACGCCTTCGGTGACGTGGCGGGAACGGCGGTTGTAAGGCATGGTCGGCTCCTGATGGGACGATTTTCCCAGCATGCCGCGCGGACCCGTTCGCGTCAAATGGGCGGTCTCGCGTGCTTCTGATATGCTGCGCGAATCACAGACACGCCACCCATACGATGAACATCGAAACGCGCCAGCTGCGCTACTTCGTCACCGTGGCCGAGGAACTGCACTTCGGCCGCGCCGCCGCGCGCCTGCACATGACGCAGCCGCCGCTGTCGCAGGCGATCGCCGCGCTGGAAGACGGCCTCGGCACGGCGCTGTTCCTGCGCAACCGCCGCACGGTCGCGCTGACGCCGGCCGGCAGCGCCCTGCTGCCCGAGGCCCGCCGCATCCTGCTCGAGGCGGCCCTGCTGCCCGAACTGGCGCGGCGCGCGGCCAGCGGCGAAGCGGGACGGCTGGCGCTCGCGTTCATCACGTCGGCCGACTACAGCGTGCTGCCGCCTTTCCTGCGCCGCTACAGCGAACGCTATCCGGGCGTGCAGCTGTCGCTGCAGGAAGCGACGTCGGACGTGCAGGTGGACGAACTGCTGCGCGGCCGCATCGACGCCGGCCTCCTGATTCCCCCGCTGCCCGACCGCGCGCGCGCCGGGCTCGACTACATGAAGGTGCTGGACGAGCCGCTGATCCTGTGCGCGCCCGCGGGCCTGCTGCGCAAGAAGGGGCCGGTCGCGCTGCGCAACCTGCCCGCGCTGCCATTGATTATTTTCCCGCGCGAGATCTCGCCCGCGCTGCACGACGCGATCCTGTCCTGCTTCCGTGAAGCCGGCATCACGCCGGCCATCGGCCAGCAGGCGATCCAGATGCAGACCATCGTCAGTCTCGTCTCGGCCGGCATGGGGTTGGCACTTGTGCCACAATCCGTGTCGAACCTGATGCGGCCGGGCGTAGAATACCGTGCCCTCGCCGACGCGACCCCGCTGGTCGAGACCGGCATCGCATGGCGCCGCGATAATCCTTCGCCGGTGCTCAAGGGCTTCCTGGAACTACTGAGGACAATTTAATTATGCTCGTTCACCCGCAACCGAACCCGGTCGCCTTCAGCATCGGCCCCGTCGACATCCACTGGTACGGGATCATGTATGTGGTCGCCTTCGCCCTGTTCATCCTGCTCGGCCGCGTCCGCATCAAGACGCAGGCCCACGTGCAGGCGCAGGGCTGGACCAACACCGACCTCGACGACATGCTGTTCTACGGGATGCTGGGCGTGGTGATCGGCGGGCGCCTCGGCGAAGTGCTGTTCTACCGCCCGGACTATTATTTCTCGCACCCGGCCGAGATCTTCATGACGTGGCACGGCGGCATGTCGTACCACGGCGGCTTCCTCGGCGTGCTGATCGCGATGGCGCTGTGGGCCAGGAAGCGCGGCCGCAACCTGCTCGACGTGTACGATTTCATCGCGCCGATGGTCCCCATCGGCTATGCGTGCGGCCGTCTCGGTAATTTCATCAACGCGGAGCTGCCGGGCCGCCTGGCCGATCCGAACCTGCCGTGGGCGATGCTGTGGCCGGGCGTGGAAGGGCTGCGCCATCCGTCGCCGCTGTACCAGATGCTCGTCGACGGCATCCTCGTCTTCGTGATCATGTGGCTGTTCGCACGCAAGCCGCGGCCGCGCCTCGCCGTCGGCGCGCTGTACACGCTGCTGTATGGCTGCGCGCGTTTCTTCACCGAGTATTTCCGCGTGCCCGATTGGGAGACGCATGTGATGGGGTTGCCGATCACGTCGGGGCAGGTATTGTCGCTGCCGATGATCGTGGCGGGGCTGATCATGCTGGGGTGGGCGTATTCGGGTTCAAACAAACGGGCCGTGCACGCCTGAACGTCGTCCCCGCGCAGGCGGGGACCAAGTTTTACGCATGTCGATAACGCGTACAAACTGGGCCCCTGCCTTCGCAGGGCGACGGTTTGAATTACGTGGCCGGGATCGACACGCCCATCAACGCCAGCACCTTGTCCCACTGCGCTTTCGTCACCGGCGAAATGGACAACCTGCTGCCCTTCTGCAGCAGCACCATGTCTTCCAGCGCCGGCACGCCACGCATCTCGGTCAGCGGCAGATAACGTCCTTCCGCCACCGCGGTCACGTCGACGGAAATCCAGCGTGGCTGCTCCCGCGTCGCCTTCGGATCGAAATAGTGGCTGGAAGGGTCGAACTGCGACGCATCCGGATACGCACCGCCGGCCACCTTCGCGATACCCGCCACGCCCGGCACCGCGCAGCTGGAGTGATAGAACAGGACGCCGTCGCCGACCTCCATCTGGTCGCGCATGAAATTGCGGGCCTGGTAGTTGCGCACGCCGAACCAGGCGACCGTCTTGCCGGGCGCTGCGAGGACGTCGGCGAAACTCACTTCATCGGGTTCGGATTTCATCAACCAGTAGCGCATGCGCGGGTCCCCATTCGTCAGCACAAATGAAAAAGCGGCTGCGAACTTATCGTACGCAACCGCTTCGGAATATATCCCCGCCTGTGCCGTTTTTGCCGGCATCCCGAACCTGATGGCTCAAGGTGGTCGTAGTCAGTTCAATTTCGGGTTCGTCGAACTAGCGACGATCGCGCCCACCAAACATGTTCCACAACCTATGCGAAAGAATGGTTCAAGGAATATATGGCAAATCTCGAACACCGCAGGGTAGACGGCAGTTTACTACGATGGCCGGGCATGTCAAACGTTTTTAGGCTCAGGCCAGGTTTTGGTCGGCCGAGAGTGCGGCATCCAACACCGTGTGCATCGCCTCGAGTTTCTGCTTGACTTCCAGGATCGTCAGGTCCGCCAAGGGTCCCTGCGGCGCTTTCACGGACAGGAATTCGGCGGCCACCGACAGCGCCGCCATCACGGCGATGCGGTCCGTGCCCTTGACCTTGCCCGAGTCGCGCAATGCGCACATTTTGCCGTCGAGATAGGCCACGGCTTCGCGCAGCGTCTTCTCCTCGCCGTCGCGGCACGCCAGGCGATACGGCAAGCCCATGATGGTCACGTCCAGTTGGATCATTGCGGGGCCTCGGCGTCGTCGGTCGTCGTTTCGGGAGCGGGTTCGAGGTGCGCCAGCAGCGCTTCGACGCGCTGCTGGGCCGCGATCAGCCGGTTCTTGAAGTCGACGTTTTCTGCGCTGAGCAAGGCGTTCGCCTGGCGCAGCAGGTAGTTCTCGCTGCGCAGCGCCTGGGTCAACTGGGCGAGCCGGTCGATCTTATCGGAGAGGTCTTGGAATTCGGAAATCATCCGTAACTATAGGATCGTCTTGAATTTTTCGTCAACAGGCGCGCGCTCCCGTGCGATCGTGCGCCCTGTCGCGGGCGTTCGATGTTACCCTCATATGCTTATGCGTTCATCAACCGCCGCCAGGTCGCGCATCCGGCGGCGCGCCTCCCGCATTGTCCCAATGCGTCCGAATCGGTTGCGAAACCGCAAAAAAGTCGATTAAAACTCGAACACAGTGGCTTGAAATGCCAAATTATCGTCCCTATAATTAGCACTCGTTAGTAGAGAGTGCTAACAAACCTTTCTACGCCGCAGTGAGTCGATCCCGAGGATGGCTGGCTGCGGTCCCTGGATAGCTCGTCAAACCAACTAAAAGGAGTTTTGCATGAACCTTCGCCCATTGCACGATCGCGTGATCGTGAAGCGTCTCGACCAGGAAACCAAGACTGCATCCGGCCTGATCATCCCCGATGCGGCGGCCGAGAAGCCGGACCAAGGTGAAGTGCTGGCCGTCGGTAACGGCAAAGTGCAGGAGAACGGCAACGTCCGTCCGCTGGAAGTGAAAGTCGGCGACCGCGTCCTGTTCGGCAAGTACTCGGGCCAGGCCGTCAAGGTCAACGGCGAAGAGCTGCTGGTCATGCGCGAAGAAGACATCATGGCCGTCGTGGCCCAGTAATTCGTCCAATAACTTCCTGAATCTGGAGAAATAAAACATGGCAGCTAAAGATGTAGTGTTCGGCGACGTAGCACGCGCCAAGATGGTCGAGGGTGTCAACATCCTGGCCAACGCAGTCAAAGTCACCCTGGGCCCGAAAGGCCGCAACGTCGTGCTGGAACGTTCGTTCGGCGCCCCGACCGTCACCAAGGACGGTGTCTCGGTCGCCAAAGAGATCGAACTGAAAGACAAGCTCATGAACATGGGCGCGCAGATGGTCAAGGAAGTCGCTTCGAAGACCAGCGACAACGCCGGTGACGGCACCACCACCGCGACCGTGCTGGCACAAGCCATCGTCCGCGAAGGCATGAAGTTCGTTGCCGCCGGCATGAACCCGATGGACCTGAAGCGCGGCATCGACAAGGCCGTCACCGCTACCGTCGAAGAACTGAAGAAGATCGCCAAGCCGACCACGACCTCGAAAGAGATCGCACAAGTCGGTACCATCTCGGCCAACTCGGATTCGTCCGTCGGCGAGCGCATCGCCGAGGCGATGGAAAAAGTCGGCAAGGAAGGCGTCATCACCGTCGAAGACGGCAAGTCGCTGAACGACGAGCTGGACATCGTCGAAGGCATGCAGTTCGACCGCGGCTACCTGTCGCCGTACTTCATCAACAACCCGGACAAGCAGGTTGCCGTTCACGAGAACCCGTTCGTCCTGCTGTGCGACAAGAAGATCTCGAACATCCGTGATCTGCTGCCGGTGCTGGAGCAAGTCGCCAAGGCTGGCCGTCCGCTGGTCATCGTCGCCGAAGACATCGAAGGCGAAGCGCTGGCGACCCTGGTCGTCAACAACATCCGCGGCATCCTGAAGACCGTCGCAGTGAAAGCCCCGGGCTTCGGCGACCGTCGCAAGGCCATGCTGGAAGACATCGCCATCCTGACCGGTGGCCAGGTGATCGCCGAAGAAGTCGGCCTGACCCTGGAAAAGGTCTCGCTGAACGAACTGGGCCAGGCCAAGCGTATCGAAGTCGGCAAGGAAAACACCATCATCATCGATGGCGCCGGTGCTGCCGAAGCGATCGAAGCGCGCGTCAAGCAGATCCGCATCCAGATCGAAGAAGCGACCTCGGACTACGACCGTGAGAAGCTGCAGGAGCGCGTGGCCAAGCTGGCCGGCGGTGTTGCCGTGATCCGCGTCGGTGCCGCGACCGAAGTCGAAATGAAAGAGAAGAAAGCACGCGTGGAAGACGCGCTGCACGCCACCCGCGCTGCCGTCGAAGAAGGCATCGTCCCGGGCGGCGGCGTGGCCCTGCTGCGTGCCCGTGCCGCGCTGAACGTCAAGGGTGACAACCCGGACCAGGAAGCCGGTATCAAGATCGTCCTGCGCGCGATGGAAGAGCCGCTGCGCATGATCGTCCAGAACGCCGGTGAAGAGCCGTCGGTCGTCGTCGCCGCCGTCATCAACGGCCAGGGCAACTACGGCTACAACGCGTCGAACGGCACCTATGGCGACATGGTCGAAATGGGCGTGCTGGATCCGGCCAAGGTCACCCGCTCGGCCCTGCAGAACGCAGCGTCGATCGCCGGCCTGATGCTGACCACCGACTGCATGGTCTCGGAAGTCGCCGAAGACAAGCCGGCCGCTGGCGGCATGGGTGGCATGGGCGGCATGGGCGGCATGGGCATGGACGGCATGATGTAATTCGCCGTACCCGCGCCGTACTCCGTCGCACCGGAAGCCCGCAGGGTTCGCGCCCTGCGGGCTTTTCTTTTGTCCGGACTAACCGTGCGAGCCTTGAACCGCAGCCGCTGCATACTGGCGGCATCGACTTCAAGCGGAGGCACCATGGCGGCAGTCAACCTGGACGAACTCGAACACGCGGCCCTCGTCGTCGACGATGGCGAAGGCCGCGCCACGGCCCTCGTCGCGCGCGCGACGGGCATGATCCATTTGCTCAACGACGACTACATGGACGAGGAAGCGCCGCTGCCGGCCGACCCGGACGCAGGCGACGGCGACTACGTGGCCGTGCCGCCCGCGAGCACGCTCGGCATCGGCGACCAGCTCGTGTTCCGCTTCGCCGCCACGCACCTCGCGGGCGACCAGGCGACGATCCGCGACCTCGTCCGCGCCGAAGACACCGACGGTTTCGAGCGCCTGCTCGACGAGCGCGGCGCCACCGAGTCGTGGCAGCGCTTCCGCACCGAGGAAACGCAGACCGCGCTGCGCCGCTGGTGCGACGAACACGGGCTGCGGGTCGGCGGCTGACGGCTCGGAACGGGGTCTCGAACGCCGCCCGTACACTCGGGCGGCGTACGTTGATGATACGGTTGCGCAGCACGCCGGCTATGGTCGCGTAGCGGCTGTCGTCGACGAAGTCCGAACCCGGCACGTTCACGGCCGTCACGCGCCGTGCCGATCCCGCGCGCGGCTTCCAGGCCGCATCGACGTCGAGGTCGCGCTGCGCATGCAGATAGACCGTCTGGTTCGTCGACACGCGGACAAGGCCGCCCTGGCGGAGCCCGAAGTTGGCGCCGGCCGAGAACCGGTCGCGCCGCCAGTCGGCGACTAGGTTCGCGGACAGCGGCACCTGCTGGTCGAGCCGGTTGTCCGGGCCCGGCACCGCATCCACGTGCGACCAGTTGTGCGCGACGTCGCCGCGCAGTTCCAGCGTCCGCACCGGGAAATGCGTTTCGAGCTGCAGCGTGGGCGTCGTCGCGCCGCCGACGTTTTCCGGCTGCGACGCCCAACGGCCTGCAGCCGCATCGAAGCGGACCAGGTTGCGCGTGGTGTCGTCGATGCGGCGCTGCGATGCGCTCACCGAGAACCGCGCGCCCGCCGCCCATTCGCGTTCATACGCCGCATCGATGACCGCGCGCTGCCGAAGCCGGCGCCGTCGACGCAATGTCGCGACGGAGCAAACCGACGGCCGGATTGCCGCCCGCATCGCGGTCGCTGCCGTTGTCCGTGTAGCCGCCGGAGGCATTGAATTTCGTCTCCAGTATGCCGCCGCCCTCGAACGCACCCACTCGAGCGCCGCGCGTATCGAACAGGTTGGTGTCGCCGTATTTCACGAGGGCGTCGTGGCGGACGACGATGCGGGCCGCGGTGTCGTCGCGGCGCGGATCAATTCCAATGATACGCAATTTTTACTACCAAGTAGTAGCAATTATGAATTCCAACAATAGGAAAAAATAATTGCCATTCTCGTCTATTTTTGTTCAGCATCTGCCATACTTCCTCACCACATTGGCAAGGAGGAACGACACGTGAAACGATTTGCACTGCTTGCGGCCTTCCTGGCCGCCCTGCCCCTGGCCGGCATCGCCGCCCCCGCACCGTCGCCGGAACGTCAGATCGACGCGCTGTTCGCCCCATGGAACCGGCCGGGCATGCCGGGCGCCCTCGTCGGGGTGATCCGCGACGGCAAGGTGGTGCTGACGAAGCGCTACGGAATGGCCGACATCGAGCGCGGCGTGCCGATGTCGCCGTCCGCCGAGTTCTTCATCGGGTCGATGTCCAAGCAGTTCACCGCGTTCGCCATCCACCTGCTGGCAAATGACGGCAAGCTGTCGCTCGACGACGACGTCCATCTGTACCTGCCCGACGTGCCGGACTTCGGCAGGAAGATCACGATCCGCCACCTGCTGCACCACACCAGTGGATTGCGCGACTACTTCGACCTGATGGCCATGGCGGGCCTGCGCCCGGGCGACGTCATCGACGAGGACAAGGCGCTGGCATTGATCAGGCGCCAGCGCACACTCAACTTCGAACCCGGCCAGGAATGGGACTACTCCAACACCGGCTACGTGCTGCTCGCGCGGATCGTGGAGCACGTGGCCGGCAAACCGTTTCCCGAATTTGCACGCGAACGCATCTTCGTCCCGCTCGGTATGACGCACACGCTGTTCCAGCAGGACTACCGCACCCTCGTGCCCGGCCGTGTCCTGTCGTACGTGCCCGCCGACACCGGCGGCTACCAGTTCGCGCCGGTCAACATCTCGATGGCCGGCGACGGCGGCGTGTTGACGACGCTGGGCGACCTGGCCCTGTGGGATCGCAATTTCTACGACGGCCACGTCGGCGGCATGGACGTGGTCAGGCAGATGCAGGCAACCGGCGTGCTCAATGACGGCAAGCCGATCGAGTACGCATCGGGTCTGTTTGTCCATACCTACCGTGGCCTGAGGATGGTCGAGCATGGCGGCACTATCGGCGGCTACAGCACCCAGCTGTGGCGTTTTCCCGATCAGCGTGTGTCGGTGATGGTGCTCGCCAACACGGCCGACATCGATACGTACCAGACCGTGCGCAGGATCGCCGACATGGCCCTGGACCGTATCCCTGGCGTGGAGCCGGCCGCTCCTGTTGCACCCGCGAAGACGTTCAAGGAAATCCGGCTCGACCCTGCGCGGCTGGATGCGCTGGTCGGCTTTTACGCGACGTCGCCGCAATCGGGGATCGCCTTCACCAAGGAGAACGGCCGGCTGATGGCGCTCGGCATGGGATTCCCGAAAATGCCCGCGTTTCCCTATGGCGAGCGCGATTTCTTCGCCAGGGTGACGGCCTCCCGCTTCAGCTTCGATCCACCCGGCCCGGACGGCATCGTCGCGGGCGGCATCCTGCACTGGGGCGAGCAGGATATTCCCGCCACCCGCACCACACGTCCGATGCCTTCCGCAGCCGAATTGAAGCGAGTCGAAGGCGATTTCTACAGCGACGAGCTGCACGTCCTGTATTCGATCGCCGGCAAGGACGGCGACCTCGTGCTGACCTATCCGGGCGGCACGGTCACGCTCGGTTTCAACGGCGAACGCGACTATGAAACCGGCTTCGGCACGCTCAAATACCAGTGCGGCACCGATGGCTGCACCGGGTTCACGATCGGTACGGAGCGAGCGCGCAACGTCCGGTTCACGCGGGTCGCACTGGCTCCCTCCAGCCGTTAAGTTGCTGGGCAACACCAGTTGGTTTAGACTGGTTCTTTCCCTTCCAACTTGCCAACATGTCCGCACGCCCCGTCCGCCTGCTGAGCGCCACCCTCTTCGCCCTGGCCGCGCTGGCCGCCTGCAAGGGCGAAAAACCGGCGCCGCCGCCGAAGCCGGCCGCCGTCCAGGCGCCGGCCGTGCCCACGCGCACGCGCGACCAGGCGATTGCCGCGCTGATGGCGCTGCCGGAACTCAAGACGTGGTCGGAGCAGATCGAAAAGCGTTCGCATGGCGCGGCCCACGGTGCCGTCATCGAGGACGATCCGACCCCGCGCGTCATCGAAGGCAAAAAGTATTACCAGCTGAGCTTCGTGGAAGACCGCAAGCAGAACGTGCACCGCCGCGCCAGCTTCCTCGTGTCGTACGAGGGTGACGACATCCTCGTCGAAGACCTGGACAATGATTCCGTGCAATCGCTGGCCGAATGGCGGCGCAATATCCGCAACGTCGAACTGAAGTCGCGTTGATCGGCCACAAACCAGCCCCCATTCGACGCGTCTATCGTGGACGCTGCCGCTGACCGTGCAGCGCCACCGCCCGTTCGCGCGGACGGTGGCGCCACTCCTCCCCCGGTCGGCGGCGCCTCCCCTTCATCGATTCACACCCGCGCCCGCCACTCCGCCAGGTAATGCTGCGGCGTCTTGCCGAGCAGCTTGCGGAACATGCTCGTGAACGCGCTCGGGCTCGCATAGCCCAGTGCCTCCGCGATCCTGCCCACGCTCTCGCCGCGCGCCAGCATCTCGAATGCGTGCGCCAGGTGCACCTGCTGCACCCACTGGCGGTAGTGCAGACCCGTCTCGCGGGGAAACAGCCGGATCAGCGTGCGCGCGCTGGCGCCCGCGTCGAGCGCATAGTCGTCGAGCCGGCGCTGGCTGGCGGGATGCGCCATGATGTCCGTGCACAGGGCCTGCAACCGGCGGTCGCGCGGCCACGGGACGGCGATCGGCACCGTCTCCATGGCCTCCAGTTCCGACAGGATCAGCCGCGCCAGCGCCTCGCCGCGCCCGCCGGGCGGATAGTCGACGGGCTCCGCCGACAGCGCCAGGATCAGCTCGCGCAGCAGCGGACTCACTTCCAGCACCTTGCACCCGTCGACGAGACGGCCCGCCGCCGCCTTCTCGATGTACAGCGTCCGCATATTGACGCGGCTGAGCATCGTCAGCTCGTGCACGATGCCGGGCGCGATGAGGAGTGCGCGGCGCGGCGGGATGATCCACACGCCCAGCGCCGTGCGCACCCGCATCACGCCTTCGCTGGCATACAGCAGCTGCACCCACGGGTGGCTGTGGGCTTCGACGAGTTCGCCGTGCTGCACTTCGGACGGCACGGCCGTCACGCTGCGCGGCAGCTTGCGGAATTTCTGGCGGTAGCGGGGAGACGGGGCGATCGTCATATGTCACTTACGCGACGAAAAATGGAATATGCGCTTGAATTACCGATATTACACTGGACCGCCATTCATCGGAAAAACCACCATGACCATGCCCACCTCGCCTTCCGTCACGGCGACCGGGCCGGCCAGCGCCGCGCCCGGGACCGTGCTCCAGATCCTGTTTTCCGTCGCCTTCGTGCACCTGCTGAACGATTGCGTGCAGGCCGTGCTGCCGTCGATCTACCCGCTATTGAAAGAACAGTTCGCGCTCAGCTTCACGCAGGTCGGCCTGATCACGCTGACGTTCCAGTGCACCGCGTCGCTGCTGCAGCCGTGGATCGGCCTGTACACCGACAAGCGCCCGATCCCGTTCCTGCTGCCGGCCGGGATGTGCGTGACGCTGGCCGGCGTCGCACTGCTGGCCGTCGCCGGCACGTTTCCGATGTTGCTGCTGGCCGCGGGCATGATCGGCATCGGCTCGTCCACCTTCCACCCGGAAGCGTCGCGCGTGGCGCGGCTCGCGTCCGGCGGACGCTTCGGCTTCGCGCAGTCGCTGTTCCAGGTCGGCGGCAACCTCGGGTCGGCATTCGGCCCGCTGCTGGCGGCCGCCATCATCGTGGGCCGCGGCCAGGGCCGCATCGCGTGGTTCATGCTGTTCATCCTCGTCGCGGTGATCGTTCTCGTGGGCGTCTCGCGCTGGTATGGCAGCCACCTGAAGACGATCACGCGCAAGGCCGCCGCGCACGCAGGGCCGGCGCTGCCGCGTGCGACCGTCATCCGCGCGCTGGCCGTGCTGGCCATGCTCGTGTTCTCGAAATACGTCTACATGGCGAGCCTGTCGAGCTATTACACGTTCTACCTGATCGAGAAATTTCACGTCCCCGTCGGCACCGCGCAGCTGTACCTGTTCGTGTTCCTCGCGGCCGTGGCGGCCGGCACGTTCGCGGGCGGCCCGATCGGCGACCGCATCGGCCGCAAGCGCGTGATCTGGGTGTCGATCCTCGGTGCCGCGCCGTTCACGCTGGCGCTGCCGTATGCGGACCTGTTCTGGACCGGCGTGCTGTCCGTGGTGATCGGGCTGGTGATGTCGTCCGCGTTCTCCGCGATCGTCGTGTTCGCGCAGGAGCTCGTGCCGGGCAAGGTCGGCATGATCGCGGGGATCTTCTTCGGATTGATGTTCGGCGTCAGCGGCATCGGTGCCGCGGCCATGGGGCATCTCGCGGACGTGTCCGGGATCGAGACGGTGTATCGGCTGGCGTCGTTCCTGCCGTTGCTGGGGATTCTGGCGGCGTTTTTGCCGAAGATCGAAGCGCGCAGATAGCCTTAAGACCGTCGCCCCCGCGCAGGCGGGGGCCCAAGTTCTGCATGCGTTATCGCGATGCGTGCAAATTGGGTTCCCGCCTGCGCGGGAACGACGGTTTCACAGCTAGCTGTCGAGGTGCGAGATGAGCGCCCTGCGGCCCTCGCCCTCCCCCTCCACCGCCGCCGGCGGCAGCGCCCGCGCATGATGCACGTCGACGGAGATGCCAACGGCCATGATGTCGATGAGGAGCAGCTGCAGGATCCGCGAAATCATCGCGAGGAAGTGCGTGCTGTCCTCCGCGTGATCCACGGCCAGCAGCACGTCCGCGCGGCGCGCGAGCGGCGACTGGCTGTTGCAGATCGCGATGACGTCGGCACCGGCCGCGCGCGCCGCATCCACGGCCGACAGCAGGTCCGGCAGGCGGCCCGAGTTCGAGATCGCGACGACGACGTCGCCCGGTCCCAGCAGCTCGGCCGCCAGCTTGAACAAATGCGAGTCGCCGTACAGCGCCGTCGGGATGCGGAAGCGGAAGAACTTGTGCTGGCCGTCCAGCGCCACCACGCGCGAATTCCCCATCGCGTAGAACTCCACCCGTTTCGCGCGGCTCACCAGTTCGATCGCGCGGTCGATGGCGCGCACGTCCAGCTGGTCGCGGAACTGCAGGATCGCCGAGATCGTGTTGTCGATGACCTTCGCCGACAGGTCGTGCGTGCTGTCGCTGCCGCGCACCTGACTGTGGCGCACGGGGATCGATCCCGTCAGGCTGCTCGCGAACTTCAGCTTGAAATCGGCGAGGCCGAGGAAACCGAGCGAGCGGCAGAAGCGGATCACCGTCGGCTGGCTCACGTCCGCCAGCTTCGCGATGCCGGCGATCGGTTCGTTCAGCACGAGGCGCGGCTGTTCCAGCACGAGGGCCGCCACGCGCTGCTCGGCCGGCGTCAGTTCCGGGCGCAGCTTGTGGATGCGGTCCATCAGCGTGTTGCCGCCGCTGCGGCCGCGCAGGTGTTCCGACAGGATGTTCGCGACACCGTCGAACGCCACGTGCGGCGTCGAGATCACGTACGTCGGGATGTCGGACAGGTAGCTGGAAAAACGGCCCTTCGCTTCGAAGCGCGTGCGGAACGGCGACGTCCTGAACCACTCGCCCAGGCGCGGCACGATGCCGCCGCCGATGAAGATGCCGCCGAACGCACCCAGCGTCACCGCCAGGTTCGCCGCGGCGCCGCCCAGCATGCCGCAGAAGCATTCGAGCACTTCCAGGCACAACGCATCGTGGTCGTCGAGCGCACCGGTGATGATCTCGGCGGACGTGCGCGCGGGCGCATCCACCTTGTTACGCTCGGCGAGCGCGCGATGGATGATCTCCATGCCGGGGCCGGAGATCAGGCGCTCGTTCGACACGTGGCTCCATTCGCGCCACGCGGTCTGCAGGATCGCGAACTCGCGCTCGTCGCTCGGTGCGAAGTTGACGTGGCCGCCTTCGCTGCCGAGGGTGACGAAGCCGTCGACGGTCGGAATGCCGCCGGAGACACCCAGGCCCGTGCCCGGTCCGAGCACGCCCAGCACGGCGCCCGGCACGGGTTTGCCGGGACCGACCTGCATCAGGTCCGATTCCTTCAGGCCCGGGATCGCCATCGCCAGCGCCGTGAAGTCGTTCACGATCAATAGGGTGTCCAGCCCAAGCTCGCGCCGCACGGCGTCCGTGGAGAATTCCCACGGCCGGTTCGTCATGCGCACATAGTCGCCGTCGACAGGGTTCGCGAGCGCGAGCGCGCCGTGGTGCAGGCGCGTGTCCGCGTGTTCGGCGAGGTAGAAACGCAGCATCGGGACAATGCCCGAGTAGTCGTCGCACTTCAGCACGCGCACCGAGCGATAGGTGCCGGGTGCGGTCTGCAGCGCGAAGCGCGCGTGCGTCGCGCCGATGTCGGCCAACAGGCGCGGGCCGTCGGCGAACGCGGTGCGCGTATTGTCTGGTTGCTCTTCCATTATGCGATTGTACCGAACCAGCCGCCGTACGGGGGCAGCGTGACGGTCGTGCCGTTCACGTCGCCGGACAGGCCGTGGCCTTCGAGCTTCTTCGCACCCGCCGCTTCGGGCCAGTCGAACGTCAGCGGCGCATTGGTCACGTTGAATACGGCCAGCACCGACGGGAAGCCTGCCTCGTCGCGGCGCAGCGCCAGCGCCTGTTCCGGCACGTCGAAGAACGCGATGTCGCCGCGCGTCAGCTGCGGCAGGCCGCGGCGCCATTGGATGATGTTGCGCGCGAAGTTCAGCGTCGATTGCGGGTCCTTGTCCTGGCCTTCCTCGGCCAGGCACACGTGCTCCGGCGGCACCGGCAGCCACGGTTTGCCGGTGGTGAAGCCGGCGTTCGGCGTTGCGCGCGTCCAGGGCATCGGCGTGCGGCAGCCGTCGCGGCCCTTGAACTCCGGCCAGAACGTGATGCCGTACGGGTCCTGCAGCAGCTCATAGGGAACGTCCGCTTCCGGCAGCGCCAGCTCGTCGCCCTGGTACAGGCACGGCGTGCCTTTCAGCGACAGCTGCAATGCCAGCACGAGCTTGGACAAGGCCGGCGTCCATTCGCCGGCGGACCAGCGCGTGGCGACGCGAATACTGTCGTGGTTACCGACCGACCACGAGGCCCAGCCGTCCTTCACGCGCGCATTGAATTCCTCGACCTGGCGGCGGATATGGCGGCTGGAGAACTGGGGCGTGAGCAGGTTGAAGCTGTAGGCCATGTGCAGCTTGTCGCCGCCCGACGTGTAGTCGGCCATGACGGCCAGCGAATCGTCCGCGCCCACTTCGCCGATCGCGACGGCGCCGTATTCGTCCAGCAGCTTGCGCAGCCTTTGCAGGAACGCGATGTTCTCGGGCTGGGTCTTGTCGTGGATGTGGGCCTGCATGCCGTACGGGTTCACGTCCGTGACGGTCGACGTGTCGCGCACGAGGGCCGGCGGATTGCTCTGGAGCGAGCGGTCGTGGAAGTGGAAGTTGCAGGCGTCCATGCGCACGCCGTCGACGCCGCGCTCGAGCCAGAAGCGCAGCGAATCCAGGTGCGCCTGCTGCACGGCCGGATGATGAAAATTCACCTGCGGCTGGTTCACGAGGAAGTTGTGCATGTAGTACTGCTTGCGGCGGCTGTCCCACTGCCACGCCGGGCCGCCGAACACGGACAGCCAGTTGTTGGGCGGGTTGCCGTCCGGGAGAGGATCGGACCACACGTACCAGTCGGCCTTCGGATTGTCGCGGCTCGAGCGGCTCTCCACGAACCACGGATGGTTCTCGGCCGTGTGCGCCATCACCTGGTCGATCATGATCTTCAGGCCCAGGCTGTGCGCCTTCGCGACGAGCGCGTCGAAATCGGCCAGGGTGCCGAACAGCGGGTCGACGTCGCAGTAGTCCGCGATGTCGTAGCCGAAATCCTTCATCGGCGACTTGAAGAATGGCGACAGCCAGACGATGTCCACGCCCAGGCTGGCGATGTAATCCAGCTTGGCGGTAATGCCCGGCAGGTCGCCCACCCCGTCGCCATTCGTGTCGAGATAGCTGCGCGGGTAGACCTGGTAGATGATGGCTTCGCGCCACCACGGATTCTTGTCGTGCGAGGAAGTGGTCATGCGGTGTCTCTCCAATGATTTTTACGCAATATACAGGATGAAATCCGCAATGACAATCGGCGCCAAAATTGCATAAAACCGTAAATATCCATTTAAATCATTGACTTACGATTTTTTATACAAAACAGAACCGTTCCGATCGGTAGTCAAACTACATCAATAAGTGTTAACCTGTCGCGTCAACAGAACACCACCGACCATGACCCGAACGACTCTCCGCGCCGCCGGCGCCCTGCTCTCCTGCCTGGCCGTCACCGGCGCCCACGCCGCCATCGGCCCGGACGCCTGCGACAGCAAAACCTTCGCGACCGTCCTGCATCCGGCCGCCGCGCATTACGACGCGCGCGCCGTCTGGCTCGACGGCAGGACGATCCAGTGGCCGGGCAGCGCGCCCGCCGGCAGCGTCAAGCTGTATCACGCGGCGCGCGGCACGATCGCGGCGCCGAAGGGCGAACAGGTGACCGGTGCGGACGGCGCGCTCCGTCTCGACCTGTTCTCCGGCCCCGTGCCGCCAGGTTTTACCTACCTGGCCCCGGGCCCGGTGCTGCGCGTGGGCGACGCCGATGCGGCCAGGCTGCCCGACCTGCACCGCGGCCAACTCGTGCTCGTGCGCGAGGATGCCGCGGGCCGCGTGCTGGACGCCACGCGCGTCCAGGTCGCAGGCGCGCTGGACGATGTGTACGCGGCCGCCGCCGACCTGCCGCCGCTGGGCGTGGACGTGGGCAGCGGCCGCACGCGCTTCACGGTGTGGGCACCGACCGCGCAGCAGGCGGCCGTCTGCGTCTACGGCGGCGGCACGGGCGGCGTGCGCGCGGTCTACCAGATGGACTTCGACCGCCGCACGGGCGCGTGGCGCGCCGCACTGCCGGGCGATTTGACCGGCAAGTACTACAAGTACGCGGTCGACGTGCCGGTCGATGCGGGCATCGTGCGCAACCTCGTCACCGATCCGTATTCGATCGGCCTGACGACGGATTCGAAGCGCAGCTACATCGCACGCCTCGACGCGCCGCGCCTGAAGCCGGCGGGCTGGGATACGACACCCGCGCCGCAGACGGTCAAGCACCAGACCGACATGGTCGTCTACGAACTGCACGTGCGCGACTTTTCGCGCGACGACGCCAGCGTGCCGGTCGCGCATCGCGGCAAATATCTCGCGTTCACCGATACCGGTTCGGACGGCATGAAGCATCTCGCGGCACTGGCGCGCAGCGGCCTGACGGACATCCACCTGCTGCCCGTGTACGACATCGGCAGCGTGCCCGAGACGGCATGCGCCGTGCCGCAACCCACCGGCACGCCGGACGGCGACACGCAGCAGGCTTTGGTAAAACGCACGGCGGAGACGGACTGCTTCAACTGGGGCTACGACCCGTTCCACTACAACGCGCCGGAAGGCAGCTACGCCACCGATCCGGCCGACGGCGCGCGCCGCATCGTCGAGTTCCGCCAGATGGTGCAAAGCCTGCACAGGACGGGCCTGCGCGTCGGCATGGACGTCGTCTACAACCACACGTTCATCGCGGGACAGAACGAGAGGTCCGTCCTCGACCGCGTCGTGCCCGGCTACTACCACCGCCTGGACGCGAGCGGCGCGATCGAGCGTTCGACCTGCTGCGACAATACGGCGACGGAACACCGCATGATGGGCAAGCTGATGATCGATTCCGTCGCGCTGTGGGCGAAGGAATACAGGATCGATTCGTTCCGCTTCGACCTGATGGGCCACCAGCCGCGCGCCGTGATGGAAGACCTGCAGAGAAAAGTGAATGCGGTGGCTGGCCGCGACGTCCAGCTGATCGGCGAAGGCTGGAACTTCGGCGAAGTGGCGGACGGCGCCCGCTTCGTGCAGGCGTCGCAGCTGTCGCTGAACGGCAGCGGCATCGGCACCTTCAACGACCGCCTGCGCGACGCCGTGCGCGGCGGTTCCGCGGGCGATTCGGGCGAGGCGATGTTCAGCCGCCAGGGCTGGATCAATGGACTCGTCTACGATCCGAACGCGCATGCGGGCGCGCGCCCCGCCGCCGACCTGTTGAAAGCCGCGGACCTGGTGCGCGCGGGGCTCGCGGGCTCGATCCGCTCGTATCCGTTGCACACGTCCGACGACAAGACCGTGCCGCTCGAATCCATCGACTACAACGGCCAGCCGGCCGGCTATGCGAGCGAGCCGGGCGAGGTCGTGAACTACGTCGAGAACCACGACAACCAGACGCTGTTCGACATCGACGTGTTCAAGCTGCCGCTGTCCACCACGGCCCAGGATCGGGCACGCGTGCAGGTGCTGGGCATGGCCGTGGACGCGTTCGCGCAGGGCGTCGCGTACTACCACGCGGGCATCGACGTGCTGCGTTCGAAGTCGCTGGACCGCAACAGCTTCAATTCGGGAGACTGGTTCAACCGCATCGACTGGACGTACCGCGACAATCACTTCGGTACGGGCCTGCCGCCCGCGGACGACAACGGCCGCGACTGGCCGCTGCTGCAGCCCCTGCTGGCAGATGCCGCCATCAAGCCCGCCCCCGCCGACATCGCGTTCGCGCGCGACGCATTCCGCGACCTGCTCGCCATCCGCGCCAGCTCCACGCTGTTCCGCCTGCCGACGGCGGCCGCCATCCGCCAGCGCCTGCGCTTCTTCAACACGGGAAGCAGCCAGGTGCCGACGGTGGTCGCCGCGCACCTGGACGGCCGCGGCCTGGCCGGCGCGGGGTTCGCCGGCATCGCCTACTTCATCAACGTGGACAAGGTCGGGCACACGGTCACGGACCCGGAGGCCGCCGGCAAGCGCCTGCACCTGCATCCCGTGTTCCTGTCCGAACACGTGGCGGACAAGCGCGCCACGCAGGCGACGTTCGACGGCGCGACGGGCGCGTTCTCGATCCCGCCGCGCACGGCCGTCGTGTTCGTCGAAGATTGAACGGCGCGCGCCCGGCGCGCGCCCGGTGCTAGTATTTTCCGTCCACAAGACGGGAGAACTGGCATGAGCAATATTCGCGCATGGGCCGCCCAGTCCGCCGGCGGCCCTTTGGCACCGTTCGCGTATGACCCGGGCCCGCTGGGACCGGAAGACGTGGAAGTCGAGATCGACCATTGCGGCGTCTGCCATTCCGACCTCTCCATGCTGGACAACGAATGGGGCATCACGGCGTACCCGTTCGTGCCCGGCCACGAAGCCATCGGCCGCGTGGCCGCGCTCGGCGCCATCGCCGCGACCAAGGGCCTCACCATCGGCCAGCGCGTGGGCGTGGGCTGGAACGTGCGCAGCTGCCAGCACTGCGCGGCCTGCATCCGCGGCGATTTTCATTTGTGCGCCAGCGTGCAGGCGACCATCGTCGGCCACCACGGCGCCTTTGCCGACCGCGTGCGCGCCCACTGGATCTGGAGCATTCCGATTCCCGGCGCACTGGCGGCGCAGAACGCCGGCCCGCTGCTGTGCGGCGGCATCACCGTGTTCGCGCCGCTGCTGCAACTGCACGTGCCGCCGACAGCGCGCGTGGCGGTATTCGGCATCGGGGGCCTGGGTCACATGGCGCTGATGTTCACCAGGGCCTGGGGCTGCGACGTGACGGCATTCACGTCCTCGCCCGGCAAGGTGCAGGAAGCGCTGAGCTTCGGCGCCCACCACACGGCATCGAGCCGCTCCGACGCCGACATGCGGCGGCTGGCCGGCAGTTTCGATTTCATCTTCATCACGGCCAATGCGCCGCTCGACTGGGATGCCGTCATCGCCCTGCTCGCGCCCGGCGGCCGCCTGCACTTCCTCGGCGCCGTGCTGCAGCCCGTGCCGGTGCAGGTCATGAGCCTGATCATGGGCCAGCGCGCGATCTCCGCATCGCCGACGGGCAGCCGCGCCCAGATCGACACGATGCTGCGCTTCGCGACCCACCACCACGTGGCGCCGAAGGTCGAGCACTTCCCGATGAGCCGCGTGAACGACGCGATGGATCATCTGCGCGCGGGCAAGGCGAGCTACCGGATCGTGCTGGATGCGGATTTCGCCTGACGGGGACAGTGCGGCTGGACCGATTGCAACATTGGTCCAGCCGCACTACAATGGACCGACGACAGGCTGCCCACCACGGAGACCATGAAGCTCGCGTTCCTCGCCGTCCTCGCCCTCTGCACCCCGGCCGGTGCCGCCACCCCGTTTCCACCGAACGGCGCCACCGGCGTCAATCCGGACACCCACCTGGTGCTTCGCTTCGCCAGCCCGCCGACGATCGGCCACGCCGGCAGGATCCGCATCTACGACGCGGCCGACGACAAGCTCGTGGACGAACTGGACCTGGGCATCCCCGCCGGTCCCACCGAACGCGCGCCCGGTCCGTATCCGCCCTACCTCGCCACGCCGTACGACTACGGCGGACCGCGCCGCACCAATGCGGATACGACGCCGGGCACGCCGTCCGCACCGGGCGTCCAGCCTGCCGCCGGCCACTACCAGCTGACGATCATCGGCGGCTTCACGGACGGTTTTCATTTCCACCCCGTGATCGTGCACGGCAACGCGGCCACGATTTACCCGCACCACGACCTGCTCCGCTACGGGAAATCGTATTACGTGCGGATCGACCCGGGCGTGCTGACGGTCGCCGACGGCAGCTTCAAGGGCGTCAACGACTGGCGCTTCACGACGAAGGCCCGTGCGCCGGCCGCGGATGCGCGCCGCGTGACCGTGGCGGCGGACGGCAGCGGCGATTTCGACACCGTGCAGGGCGCGCTCGACTGGGTACCGGACCGGCACGCCGGCCGCGTCACGATCTTCGTGAAGAACGGGGACTACGAGGAAATCGTCTACGCCCGCAACAAGCACGACGTCACCATACAAGGCGAGAGCCGCGACGGCGTGCGCATCCATTACGCGAACAACGAGGTGTTCAATCCGCATCCGCCGAACGTCGGCACGAACGAGTTGCCGGGCAGCTTCCCGTCGCGGCGCGCGGCGTTCGCGCTCGACCACGTGCACGGCATGGTGCTGGAAAATCTGACCATCGCGACGACGGCGAACGGCCAGGCGGAAGGCCTGCTGCTCAACGGCGAGCGCACGATCGTGAAGAACGTCACGATCGAAGGTGCGGGCGACGCGCTGCAGACGAACGGCAGCGCGTACTTCGAGAACCTCCGCCTGACGGGCACCGGCGACACGATCCTCGGCCGCGGTCCGGCGTACTTCCGCCACTGCGAGATCGCATCGCGCGGCGCGTTCATGTGGATCCGGAATACGCAGGCGAATCACGGCAACGTGTTCGACCGCTGCACGTTCCGTGCGACCGGCGGCGAGACTGTCCTGGCGCGCCTGCCCGACAACAAGGGCCGCAACTATCCGTATGCGGAAGCGGTGCTGCTGGATGCGACCCTGATCGGCATCGCGCCGGAAGGCTGGGGCCCCGTCGACGGCGATGCGGCGCACGTACGGTTCCGGGAATTCAACAGCCGCGCTGCGGACGGCAGGCCGGTGGATGTCAGCAAGCGGCATCCGGCATCGCGCCAGCTCGACAAGGATCGCGACGCGGACACGATCGCGCACTACCGCGATCCGGCCTGGGTGCTGGGCGGCTGGACGCCTCACTCGCCCTGACGGCTTCCCTTGCGATAATCGGTCGGACTGCTGCCCGTCCACTGCTTGAAGGCGCGGCAAAAACCGGTGGCGTCGGCGAAACCCAGGTCGAACGCCAGCGCCGCCACGCCCGTGTTCGAATTCGCCAGCCGGTGGACGGCGATGTCGCGCCGCAGGCCGTCCTTCACCAGCTGGAAGCGCGTGCCCTCTTCCGCGAAGCGCCGGTTGAGCGTGCGCACGGAGACGTGCAGCGCCTGCGCCAGATCCTGGATCGTCACCGGCTGCGCGATGTGCTCCTCGAGATACGCGCGCGTCCTGGCCATCGGGGTGCCGCGCTGGCCCGCGCTGAACGTCCAGTCTTCCGGCGCGCGTTTCAGGAACGCCCACAGCTCGTGCTTTTCGCGCCTGAACTGTTCGGCGCAATCGGCGTATGAAAAATAAATGCCCGTCACGTCCGCGTCGAAGCGGACCTCGCCGGGGAACAGGAACGCATGGTCTTCCGCGTGCCGCGGGTGAGAGAAGCGGAATTCGACGCGGTGCAGGCCGAGCTCCCGGCCGAGCAGCCACGATGCGATCCCGTGGATCAGCTTCATCATCAACTCGTGGGCCAGCGGCGTGACGGGCGTCCCCGGCGCCCGCTCCACCAGCGCCAGGCGCACCAGGTCGTTCTTCGTCGAGATCTGCAGCCGGTAATCGTCCAGCAGCAGGTTCCAGAAGCGCACGAGGCGATTCAGCGCGACCAGCACCGTCGGCGCATCCAGGAGGCTGAGCATCAGGTATTTCAGCGTGCCGCCCCGGATCGGCCGCGACCACAGGCCCAGCATCTCGTCGTCGAGCGTCGCCGCGATCGTCCGGTACAGCGCGACGTATTGCTGGCGCGTGAGCCGCGCGTCGGGCTGGTCGAGCAGCGACGGCGGAATGGCGGCGCTGGCGAGCGCTTGCGCCGCGACGCCGTCGCCATGCCGGGTGCGGATGGCGTGCAGCATCCCGTGCAGGAAGTGGGCAGAGAGGGTGATCATGCCGTGATTATGGCGCGTTTTGCATACTGATTGGCGCGATGCACCAACTTTTCGTGCACAACGTCCCTATACTGGCACTTGAATCCCGCGCCGCATGGCGCATTTTGCAAACCGTTGGGGAGCATGGAATGACTGCGAAACGTATCGTCGTGACCGGCATGGGCCTGGTGTCGCCGTTGGGCTGTGGGGTCGAGGCCGCGTGGGCGCGCCTGTTGAGCGGCGAGTCCGGCCTGGTCGGCCTGTCCGAGGAGATCACGGAAGGGATCGCGGCGAAGGTCGCAGGCGTCGTGCCCGCGTTGGCGGAAGACCGCCCGTGGGGTTTCGATCCCGACCGCGTCGTGGAACCGAAGGACCAGAAAAAGATGGACCGCTTCAGCATGTTCGCCCTCGCCGCCGCGCAGGAAGCCTTGCGGCAGGCCGGCTGGCAGCCGCAGACCGACGACGAACGCGAACGGACGGCCACCATCGTGGCGTCCGGCATCGGCGGCTTCGGCGCCGTCGTGGAAGCCGTCCGCACGACGGATGGCCGCGGGCCGCGGCGGCTGTCGCCATTCACCGTGCCGAGCTTCCTGGCCAATATGGCGGCCGGGCACATCTCCATCCGCCACGGTTTGCGCGGCCCGCTGGGCGCGCCCGTGACGGCATGCGCCGCGAGCGCCCAGGCCATCGGCGATGCCGCGCGCATGATCCGCGCCGGCGAGGCCGACGTCGCCGTGTGCGGCGGCGCCGAGGCGTGCATCGACCGGGTCAGCTTCGGCGCCTTCGCCGCCGCGCGGACGATGTCCACGAGCTTCAACGACGACCCCGCGCAGGCATCCCGTCCGTTCGACGCGGCACGCGATGGCTTCGTGATGGGCGAAGGCGCCGGCATCCTCGTCATCGAAGACCTGGAGCACGCGCTGCGCCGCGGCGCCGTGCCGATCGCGGAACTGGTCGGCTACGGCACGAGCGCGGATGCTTACCACATGACGTCGCCGCCCGAAGACGGCGACGGCGGACGGCGCGCGATGGCGCTCGCGATCCGGCAGGCGGGCGTGGCGCCGGAACGGATCGGGCACCTGAACGCCCACGCGACGTCGACGCCGGTGGGCGACGCCAGCGAACTCGCCGCCATCAAGGCCATCTTCGGCGCGGGCCAGGGCCCCGCCGTCTCGGCCACCAAGTCCGCGACGGGCCATTTGCTCGGCGCGGCCGGCGGCGTGGAAGCCATCTTCACCGTACTCGCGCTGCGCGACCAGGTGGCGCCGCCGACCCGCAACGTCGTGCAGCCGGATGCGGCGGCGGAAGGCGTCGACATCGTCGCCGGCGCGGCGCGCCCGATCGCGACGGAGTATGCGATCTCGAACGGGTTCGGATTTGGCGGCGTCAATGCGAGCCTGCTGTTCCGGCGCATGACACCGGCTTGACTGTTACGCGTACCGGAGTGGAGGCGCCTCCGCCGGCGCCAGGCAATCCGCGCGGGTCATCGTCACTCTTCCAATGGCCAGACTTCCACCGTCCCATGCGCCACCGCACAAGGAGATGTCGATATCAGCTGGATTGCCTCCGCCATGTCCGCCGCTTCGATGATCGCGAATCCGGCGATCGGCAACGGTGCCGACATGAAAGGCGCGTGCTCGGTTTCGATGCCACGGGCATCCGGATTGCGGACCTGGACGGGAGCGCCCGCGATGCCGATCAAGGCGCCGCGGCGCTTCAGCTCCGCGTCATGGGCGTGGGCCGCGTTGCGTATGTCGGGACTGGTCCGGTCGTAGCCGGCACGGTCGCCATAACCGATCGTTACGAATCTTGGCATGATTCCTCCTGTGTTTGCACCGCCGTCAAGACATGGCCATTCTGCGGCCAGGCAAAAACATCGGCAACAGTGCGATCGAAAACGCGCGTATGCGTTCCCGACGACATAGTCATCGCTGTTCGCCTTGCCCCCGCTTGCGCGCCCGATCCGTCAGCACGAGCGCGATCCCGCCCAGGATCGCAACGACGGCCACCATCAGCCGCGTCGTGAACGCTTCATCGAGCCACAACGTCCCGCCGACGGCCGCGATCACGGGCACGGACAGTTGCACGCTCGCGGCCTGCAGCGCCGACAGCCCGCGCAGCGCCGCATACCAGATCACGTAGCCGAGCCCCGACGTGAGCGCACCGGACGCGATGGCAAGCAGCACCCCGGCCGTATCCGCATGCGCGCGGGCCGCGCACATCAGGCCAAGCGCCAACGCCAGCGGCGTGGCGCGCAGGAAGTTCGATGCCGTGGCCGCGAGCGGGTCGGGCACGCCGCGTCCGCGCAGCGAATACGCGCCCCACGCGATGCCCGCGACGGCCATCAGCGCGGCGCCCATCAGCGGCGGCGCGGCCACGCCGGGCAGCACGAGCACGATGAAGCCGGCCAGCGCGAGCGCGAGGCCCGCCCAGCCGCGCGGCGCGAACCGTTCGCCGCCCGCGAGGCCCACGGCGAACATGGTCAGCTGGACGGCGCCGAACAGGATCAGCGCGCCGGTCCCCGCCGGCAAGGTGAGATAGGCGAACGAGAACGCGGCCACGTAGGCGAACAGCATGGCGGCGGCGCGCCAGTCCGGCTTCGCAGCGGCATGCGCACGCACGCGCATCGCGAGCGCCAGCACGAGCGCGCCGGACGTCACGCGGATCGCGCCGAAGGTCGCGGGATCGATGTGCGTGTCGCGCAGGGCGACGCGGCACAGCAGCGAATTCGCCGCGAACGCGGCCATGGCCAGCGCCGTCAGGGCGATCGTGGCCGCCGGTTCCTTCGGTCTGCGCGCGCCAGGACGGTCCAAGTCAGATGTCGAGGTGGGAAATGAGCAGGCGGCGGCGTTCGCTGTCGCCCTCCGCCGCCTCACCGGCCGGGCCGAGCGAGATGCCGACGGCCATGATGTCGATGAGGAGCAGTTGCAGGATGCGCGAGATCATCGACAGGAACGTCGTGCTGTCCTCGCTGTGGTCGACGGCGAGGCACACGCTCGCCTTGCGCGCCAGCTGGGACTTGCTGCTCGTGATGGCGATGACGTCGGCACCGGCGGCACGCGCGACGTCGACGGCGTCCAGCAGTTCCGGCAGCTGGCCCGTCGTCGAGATCGCGACGACCACGTCTCCCGGTCCCAGCAGCTCGGCCGCCAGCGCGAACAAATGCGAATCGCCGTACGACGACGTCGGGATGCGGAAGCGGAAGAATTTGTGCTGGCCGTCCAGCGCCACCACGCGCGAATTGCCCATCGCGTAGAACTCCACGCGCTTGGCGCGGCGCAAAATGTCGATGGCGCGGTCGATCGAGTTCACGTCCAGCTGGTCGCGGAATTTCAGGATCGCGGACACCGTGTTGTCGATGACTTTCGCCGACAGGTCGTGCGTGCTGTCGGTCATGCGCACCTGGCTGTGGCGCACGGGGATCGTGCCCGTCAGGCTGCCCGCGAACTTCAGCTTGAAGTCGGCGAGGCCCGCGAAGCCCAGCGACCGGCAAAAGCGGATCACGGTCGGCTGGCTGACGTCGGCCAGCTTCGCGATCTCGGCGATCGGCTCGGACAGGACCTTGCGCGGATGCTCGATCACGAGCTGCGCCACGCGCTGCTCGGCCGGCGACAATTCCGCCTGCAGGTGCTGCACGCGTTCCATCAGCGTGTTCGCGCCGCTGCGGTTGCGCAGGTGCTCCGACAGGATGCTCGACACGCCGTACAGCGCGGGCGTCGGCATCATGATCACGTACGTCGGGATCTGCGCGAGGTAGCTGGAGAAGCGCCCCTTCGCTTCGAAGCGCGTGCGGAACGGCGACGTCTTGAACCACTCGGCCATGCGCGGCACGATGCCGCCGCCGATGAAGATGCCGCCGAACGCGCCGAGCGTGACGGCCAGGTTCGCGGCCGCGCCGCCCAGCATGCCGGCGAAGCATTCCAGCACTTCCAGGCACAGCGGATCCCTCTGGTCCAGCGCCGCGGCCATGATCGCGGCCGCATCACGTTGTGGCGCTTCCACGCCGTTGCGCAGCGCGAGCGCGCGATAAATGATTTCCATGCCGGGGCCGGAGATCAGGCGCTCGTTCGACACGTGCTGCCATTCGCGCCAGGCGTATTGCAGGATCGCGAATTCGCGCTCGTCGGCCGGGGCGAAGTTGACGTGGCCGCCCTCGCTGCCGAGGGTGACGAAGCCGTCCACGGTCGGGATCACGCCCGACACGCCCAGGCCGGTGCCCGGGCCGAGCACGCCGGCCACCGCATTCGCGATCGGCTTGCCGCCGCCGATCTGCAGCAGGTCTTCCGGCTTGAAGCCCGGCAGCGCCATCGCCAGCGCCGTGAAGTCGTTCACGATCAGCAGCGTCGTCAGGCCGAGCGTGCGGCGCACCTCTTCCGTCGAGAACTGCCAGTCGCGGTTGGTCATGCGGATGAAGTCGCCGCTGATCGGGTTCGCGAGCGCGAACGCCGCGTGGGTGATGCGGATATGGCCGCTCTGGGCCTGGGTCTGGGCCAGGTAGGCGTTCAGCAGCGGGACGATGCCCGGATAGTCGTCGCACAGCAGCACGGCCACGTTGCGCAGCACGCCCGGCGCGATCTCCAGGGCAAAGCGCCCATGGGTCGCGCCGATGTCGGCCAACAGGCGCGGACCGTCGGAATACGCGGCGCGGGTGTGCTTCTGTTCGGTGTCGGGCTCAAGCGTCATGGTGTTGCTCTTCTCGCGAAGGTCTCCTCTATTGCGCGTAGGATACCATTGATTGAAATGCACCAAAAAGCGATTATGACCCGATTCGGATGGTTACAACGAAATAAGCGGCCCCGCAGGACCGCTCTTTCCACATCGACAACGCCGGCGCTTATTGGCCGCGCGCTTCCGCGTCGATCTTCGACAGCGCGCCGGTATCGCGCATGAACCAGCAGACGACCAGGGTGCAGGCGATGACGGCCGTCGTGTACCAGTAAAAGCCGCTTTCCAGGCTGATGGATTTGAACCACAGCGCCAGGTACTCGGCCGTGCCGCCGAACACGGAGACGGCGAACGCATACGGCACGCCGACGCCGGTAGCGCGGATCGAGGCCGGGAACAGCTCGGCTTTTACCAGCGCGTTGATCGACGTGTAGCCGGACACGATCATCCAGGCGCAGGCGATCAGGCCGAACGCCTGCCACGGACCGCTGGCGTGGCGGATGCCGGTCAACAGCGGCACGGTGAACAGGGTGCCGAGCAGCGCGAAGCCGATGAGCAGCGGCTTGCGGCCGATGCGGTCCGACAGCGCGCCGTACAGGGGCTGCAGGCACATCGCGAACAGCAGCGACGCGGCCGAGACGGCGGTCGTCTGCGAGTCGGTCAGGCCGACGGACAGGCGCAGGAATTTCTGCATATAGGTCGTGTAGACGTAGAACGCGAGCGTGCCGCCCATCGTCAGCCCGACCACCAGCATCACTTCGCGCGGGTGCTGGGCCAGCTGCTTCATGCCGCCCATCGGCTTGGCGCTTTTTTTCGCTTCCTTACGCGCGGCTTCGAACGATCCGGTCTCCGGAAGGTTGTGACGCATGCGAAGCGCCAGCAGCGCGAGGCAGGCGCCGGTGAAGAACGGGATGCGCCAGCCCCAGGCACGCAGCTGCTCGGCGTCGAGCAGGAAGTTCTGCAGCACGAGCAGCAGGATCAGCGCCAGCAGCTGGCCGCCGATCAGCGTCACGTACTGGAAGCTGCTGTAGAAGCCGCGGTGCTTCGAGTCCGCCATCTCCGACAGGTACGTCGCGCTGGCGCCGTATTCGCCGCCGAGGCTCAGGCCCTGCAGCAGGCGCGCCAGCAGCAGGATGCACGGCGACAGGATGCCGGCCGCGGCATACGTCGGCGCGCAGGCGATCAGGAGGGAGCCGAAGCACATCAGCAGCACGGACGTCATCAGCGCCGTCTTGCGGCCCAGGCGGTCGCCGATGTGGCCGAACAGGATGCCGCCGATCGGGCGCACGAAGAAGCCGAGCGCGAAGATGCCCGCCGTGGACATCATCTGCGCCGTCGGGTCCTGCTTGGGGAAGAACGAGCTCGCGAAGTACAGCGCGAAGGCCGAGTAGCAGTAGAAATCGAACCACTCGACGAGGTTGCCGGCCGAGCCGATGAAGATGGCCTTCAGGCGCGCGCCGGAAATGCGTTCGCCGGCGCCGGCGGCCGCCTGGGCGCCGGCCTTGGATGTGATGGTGTTCATGGATGTCTCCTCTTTTGGTATGCCCACTATCCCAGCCGCGGGCCGCGCGCACATCCGCAACTTCCGGCGCGCCCTTCTCCGTAAAACTACGGAGGCGGTTTTCTTCGGGCCGCGCAACTGCTATCGTTGGCGTCATGCCCAAACTGCTCAATCTCCTCATCGGCGCCGGTGCGCTCGCCGTCATCGCGGCGTCGGGGAACTGGGCCGAGCGCCACGAGCTGCAGACCAAGACGGAAGGCCTGCGCCAGGCCGCGGCCGCGCACGTGCTGGGGCTGCGCGGCCTCGTCGAGAAACACGACTTCCTGCCGCACGCGGCGGCCCGCCACCCGGACGTGCAAGACCTGCTGCGCACCCCGCGCGACGGGGCGCTGCAGGCGCGCGTCAACGATTATTTCGCCGACCTGCAGGCGACGACGGGCGCCGCCGCGCTGTTCCTCGTCGACCGCGCCGGCCTCACGCTCGCCGCCAGCAACTGGAACCTGCCGTCCAGCTTCGTCGGCCAGTCCTACCGCCAGCGTCCTTACTTCGAGGATGCCGTGCAGGGCCGCCGCGGCATCTTCTATGGCCTCGGCCTCACGACCGGCCAGTCCGGGCTGTTCATCGCGGAGCCCGTGCGGGCGGGCGACACCATCCTCGGCGTCGTCGTCGTGAAGATCAGCCTGGAGCCATTGCAGGCCGCGTGGATGCGCGGCGCCGATCCGGTCGTGCTGCGCGACAGCCGCGGCATCGTTTTTCTCTCCGCCGTGCCGGACTGGCTGTTCCACGCGATCCGGCCCGTATCCGCGGCCGACCTCCACTGGATCGCCGAGCACCGCCAGTACGGCAACCGCGAACGCTTCTACGTGCTGCCGTGGCAGACGGAGTCGCGCGGGGCGTCTCCCGGCTTCGTCCTGCACACGAGCGTGGGCGGACGCCGCCACGACCTGCTCGCGCTGGACACGCCGCTGCCGGAGCTGGGCTGGACGCTGACCGTCACGACGGACATGAAGGAAGTCGTGCAGGCGCGCCAGCTGGCGCTGATGCTGGCCGCGCTGGCCGTCGCGCTGCTGCTGCTCGGCGTGCTGTACTGGCGCCTGCGCGAAAAGCGCTTCCGCGAGCAGCGCTCGGCCCGCATCGAACTGGAACGCCGGGTCGAGGAGCGCACCCGCGACCTGGAAGAAGCGCACGCGTTCCGCAAGGCGATGGAGGACTCGCTCCTCGTGGGCATGCGCGCGCGCGACCCGGAGGGCACCATCATCTACGTCAACCCGGCCCTGTGCGCGATGGTCGGCTACAGCGCGGATGAACTGCTGGGCCGGCGGCCGCCGTATCCCTACTGGCATCCGGACGACCAGGAAAAACACGAGCGCGAAAGCGCCGACGTGTTGCAGGGCCGCGCCGCGCCGCACGGCTTCGAATCGCGCATCCGCCACAAGGACGGCCACGACGTGATCACGATGGTCTACACGGCGCCGCTCGTGGACGCGCAGGGCGTGCACCGCGGCTGGATGAGCTCCGTCGTCGACATCACGGCGCAGAAGCAGGCCGAGGCCCGCCAGCGCGACCAGGAAGTCCGCCTGCAGCGCAGCGCGCGCCTCGCGAGCGTGGGCGAGATGGCGTCCACGCTCGCGCACGAATTGAATCAGCCGCTGATGGCGCTGTCGAACTTCGCCGTCGCGGCGCGCGCCCTCGCCGCGCAGTCCGCGCCGCCCGACATGCTGGCCGGCGCGCTCGACGAGATCGTCGAACAGAGCAAGCGCGCCAGCGAAATCGTCAAGCGGGTGCGCGCGTTCATCAATCCCAAGCGGGGGCATTACGAAAACCTTGCGGTCGATGGCGTTATCGCGCACGCGGCAGCGTTGCTCAAGCCGGAATTGCAGCAGGCCGGGATCGCGCTGCAACTGTCGTTGGACGCCGCCGGCACGCTCGTGCGCGGTGACCGCGTCCTGCTCGAACAGGTGCTCGTGAACCTGATCCACAACGCGATGCACGCCATGCAGGATCGCCCGCGCGGACGCATCGACGTCGCGAGCCGGCGCGTGGACCAGGGCGTGTGCGTGACCGTCCGCGACGAAGGCCCCGGCATTCCGCCCGAGCAGCTGGACCAGATCTTCGCGCCGTTCTTCACCACCCGCCCCGACGGCCTGGGCCTGGGCCTGAACATCTGCCGCACCATCGTCGAGGCCCACGGCGGTTGCATGACCGTCGAGAACCCGGCCGCCGGCGGGGCCGCCTTTTCCTTCACGCTTCCGATCGCGCCATGAAAGACATCCCGCTCATGCTCTACGTCGTCGACGACGACGAAGCCCTGCGCCGCTCCCTGCTGTTACTGCTGTTCTCGCAGGGACTCGCCGTGCAGGCGTTCGAATCGGGAGAAGCGTTCCTGGACGCCGTCGACATGCGCCAGCCGGGCTGCCTGATCCTCGACCTGCGCCTGGGCGGCATGAGCGGCCTGGCCGTGTTCGACCGCCTGCGCGCGGCGCACAGCCCGCTCGTCACGCTGTTCCTGTCCGGCCACGGCGACATCCCGACCGCGCTGGAATCCGTGCGCCAGGGCGCGTGGGACTGGGTGGAAAAGCCGGACACGCAGCACCTGCTCGACAAGCTGCCGGCCGCCATCGCCGAGGCGCGCGCACGGGCGAACGCGCTGCGTCTCTGGGCCGAGCTGACGCCGCGCGAACGGGAAGTCGCGCGGCTCGTGGGGCTCGGCCAGCCGAACAAGGAGATCGCGCGGCTGCTCGTGCCGCCATGCGGGCCGCGGTCGGTGGAGACGCACCGGGCGAACATCTTCAGCAAGCTGCAGTGCGCGAACGATAATGAACTCGGGCGGTGGCTGGCCGCCCATCCGTGGCTGGGATGACTCGTAGGGTGGGTGGCCCTCCGCCCACGCGTGGCGCCGGCGACACGCACGCGTCACGCGTGGGCACGCCTCATTCGAGGCCCCCGGCCTCAAATGTCCACCCTACCGTGTCGACGCTGGTTTAATCCTGCGAAATCAGCGCCACCGGTGCGCGCATATCGAACTGCACCTTGCCGCCCATGACGACGGCCGTCTTGCCCGTGTAAGCGTCGCGCACCGTCTGGCCGTCGCCGAACACGCCGGCCACGGGGATGGCCACCGTGCGGTCCTGCGGCAGGTCGAGGGCGACGACGACGCGGTCGGAGACGCCGTTCTTCTCGTACGTGCGCTTGAACGTGTACGGGCTGGAAGCGATCATCTGGTGCACGCCCGCGCCCACGGCCGGATGCGCGTGACGGAAGCGGCCCAGGCGCGCCCAGTAGTCGCGCACCTCGGCCACGCCGTGCAGGCCGACCTGGGCGTTGTTCTTCAACTGGTCCCAGTTCATGAAGGAGCGCAGGTTCGCATCGCCGGTTGCGCCCTCGATCTTCAGCACGCGCGCCGTCTCGTCGCCGTAATAGACCTGGGCCTGGCCCGGTGCCAGCAGCAGCTTGTTCGCTTCCTCGAACGGGTGCGCGCGCATGGCGTCGAACGGGTGGCCGTCGTCGTGCGAGTCGAGGTAGTTCAGGACCGTCACGCCTTTCAACGGACCGTTCAGCAGGCCCGAATACTTGGAGAACAGCGTCTCGTAGCTCTGGGTTGCGTCACCCGGCAGCGCGAAGTTGATCATGCTGTCGAAGCCGTTGTCGTAATAGTCGACCTTCGTGCCGTCGTCGTAGGCGAACGGGCGGCCGTCCGCGATCGGGTGGCCGTACGCTTCGGCCACCATGAAGAACGGCTGGTTGCCGATCTTCTCGATGCCCTCCTTGCCGGCCGGTGTCCGCTTCCAGTCCTCGTAGGCCTGGCTCGCGACCTTCTTGAGGTCTTTCCACACGCCGGGTTCCGTGTGCTTGACGGTGTCGCCGCGGAAGCCGTCGAAGCCGTACTTGCGCACCCAGTCGGCGTGCCATTTCATCAGGTAGTAGCGCGGCGCGCGCGGGTAGCCCGTGCGCTTGAAGAAGTCGTCCAGCTCCTTCGTTTCGCGCTCGTAACGCCCTTCCTTCTTCCACTTCGCGACGAGGAACGGCGGCAGGTCGACGTTCGCATTGCTGTCGGTACGGATGTCCGGCAGGTTCTTCACGAGCGTGCAATCGACCGTGCCCTTGACGTCCTTGAAGGTACAGGTCGGCGACGTGCGCACCCAGTCCGCCGGCCACACGGTGTCTTCAGGCGTGACCGGACCGGTATGGTTCATCACGACGTCGAGCAGCACGCGGATGCCGCGCGCATGCGCCGCCTCGACGAGGTCGCGCACGTCCTTCCCGGTGCCGGCGTTGGCGTCGACGGCCGTGAAGTCGCGCGCCCAGTAGCCGTGGAAGCCGTAGCTGACGCCCGTGCCTTCGTCGGTGGACGCGTGGATCTGCTCGACCGGCGGCGAGATCCAGAGCGCGTCCACGCCCAGGTCCGTGAAATACCCTTCCTTGATCTTCGCCGTGATGCCGGCCAGGTCGCCGCCCATGAAGCCGCGCGCCACGGCCGCGTCGTTCTTGCGGCCGTAGGCGTGGTCGTTCGACGGATCGACGTTGTTGAAGCGGTCGATCACGATGAAGTAGACGGTCGCGTTATCCCAGGTGAACGGCTTGCCCTTGACCGGCGACAGGTCGGGCGCGGCCGAGGCGGCACCGAAGGCGAGCATCAGGGAGGCGGCGAGAACGGGTAGTTTCATGCGGGTGTCCTGTTAGTGGTTATAAACGTCGTTCCCGCCTGCGTGGGAACGACGGGGTTCGGGGTCACGTAATCACGCTCGGCTGCTCGCGGCCCGTGCGCGCCTTCAGTCCCGACACCTGCTCCGCGATGGCGATGAGCGGCGCCAGCGCCTGCTGGGTGTCGAGGTCGTGGCGGGCCGGGTCGGCCTCGTAGCGTTCCAGGTACAGGCGCACGGTGGCGCCTTCCGTGCCGGTGCCGGACAGGCGCAGCACGATGCGCGAGCCGTCCGTCATGACGATGCGTACGCCCTGGCGCGTGGACACGGAGTTGTCGACCGGGTCGGTGTAGGTGAAATCGTCGGCCAGCTGGACGCGGTAGTTATTCTCACCTTCGCCCAGTGTCTGGCCTGCGAGCGAAGGAAGCTTGCCGCGCAAGTCGTCCATCATCGCGTTGGCGGCGCCGGCGTCCACGGCTTCGTAGTCGTGGCGCGAATAATAGTTGCGGCCGAAGCGGGCCCAGTGGGCCTGCACGATCTCGTTCACGGACTTGCCCGTCGCGGCGATCAGGTTCAGCCAGAACAGCACGGCCCACACGCCATCCTTTTCGCGGATGTGCATCGAGCCCGTGCCGTAGCTCTCTTCGCCGCACAGCGTGGCGAGACCCGCGTCGAGCAGGTTGCCGAAGTACTTCCAGCCGGTCGGGGTCTCGAAGCAGGAGACGCCCAGCGCGGCGGCCACGCGGTCCGCGGCCTGCGACGTCGGCATGGAGCGCGCGATGCCCTTGATGCCGTCGCGGTAGCCCGGCGCGGCGGTCGCGTTGGCGGCGATGATGGCGAGGCTGTCCGACGGCGACACCGCGAGCTTGCGGCCGACGATCATGTTACGGTCGCCGTCGCCGTCCGATGCGGCGCCGAAGTCCGGCGCGTCCGGACCGTCCATCAGCGCGATCAGGTCGGCCGCGTTGACGGGGTTCGGGTCCGGGTGGTGGCCGCCGAAATCTTCCAGCGGCTCGGCGTTGACGACGGTGCCGGCGGGCGCGCCCAGCATGCCTTCGATGATGGCCTTCGCGTACGGGCCGGAGACGGCGTGCATGCCGTCGAAGCGCATCGTGAAGCCGCGCTGGAACAGGGCGCGGATGGCGTCGAAGTCGAACAGGCCGGCCATCAGCTCGGCGTAGTCGGACACGGCATCGATCACCTCCACTTCCATGTCTTCGATGCGGATGCTGCCGATCCTGTCGAGGTCGACCGGGCCGGCGTCGCTGATGCGGTAGGACGCCAGCGTCTTCGTGTGTTCGTAGATCGCGTCGGTGATCTTTTCGGGCGCCGGGCCGCCGTTGTCGATGTTGTACTTGATGCCGAAGTCGCCGTCGGGGCCGCCGGGATTGTGGCTGGCCGAGAGGACGATGCCGCCCAGCGCGGCGCGCTTGCGGATCACGCAGCTGACCGCGGGCGTGGACAGGATGCCGCCGCGGCCCACGAGCACGCGGCCCACGCCGTGGGCGGCGGCCATGCGCAGGATGGTCTGGATGGCGTCGCGGTTGAAATAGCGGCCGTCGCCGCCGAGCACCAGGGTGCGGCCCTGCACATTACCCAGCGCGCCCAGCGTCAGGAAGATGGCCTCGACGAAGTTTTCCAGGTAGCCGGGCTGCTGGAACTCCGTCACCTTCTTGCGCAGCCCGGACGTGCCGGGGCGTTGCCCGGCGAACGGGGTCGTCGCAATCGTCTGAATTGTCATGTTGTGCTCCTGTCGGGGGTGTGTTGTCAAACCCGTAAGGATACGACACTCGTCCCGACGATGGCGCCGCTATCAGTGGGCGGCGCGTTCCGCCCGGTCGGTGACGAACAGCGCCAGCACGGCCGCGATGACCATCGACACGCCGCCCAGCACCAGCGTAAGTACCGCGTGGTTGCCGAACATATGCTTCGTGAACCAGCCGAGCACGAGACCGCTGACGATCTGCGGAATCACGATGAAGAAGTTGAACAGGCCCATGTAATAGCCCATGCGGTTCGGCGGCAGCGCGGCGACCAGGATCGCATACGGCATCGTGAGGATGCTCGCCCACGCGACGCCCACGCCCAGCATCGGGATCAGCAGCAGATGCTTGTCGTGGATGAAGAACACGCTGGCCAGCGACAGGCCGCCGATCGCGAGGCAGACGGCGTGGCACGCCTTGCGGCTCGTGCGGCGCGCCAGCACGGGCAGCACGAACGCAGCCAGGGCGGACATGCCGTTGTAGACGGCGAACATCACGCCGACCCAGTTGCCCGCGTTCTGGTAGCCCGGCGACAGCGGATCCGTCGTGTTGTAGACGTTGTCGGCGATCCCGGGACCGGTGTAGATCCACAGCGCGAACAGCGCGATCCACGAGAAGAACTGGACGAACGCCAGCTGCACCATCGTCTTCGGCATGTGCGCGAAGCCGCTCATGATCTCGCGCAGCGCGACGCCGAAGTTGCGCGAATGCTTGCGCTGGGCTTCGAAACGGTCGAGGTCCGGCGGCGGCAGTTCGGTCGACGTGAACACGGTCCACGTCACGGCCAGCAGGAACGCGGCGCCGCCGACGTAGAACGAGTAGCGTACCGAATCCGGCACGGCGCCGTTCACGGGCACGTTGGAGACGCCGAGGACGTCGGCGAACAGAATCGGCAGCAGCGACGCGATCACGGCGCCGCAGCCGATGAGGAAGGTCTGCATCGCGAAGCCGGCCGTCTGCTGCGACGTGTCGAGCTTGTCGCCGACGAAGGCGCGGAACGGCTCCATCGAAATATTGATCGAGGCATCCATCAGCCAGAGCATGGCGACGGCCATCCAGACGGCGACGGAATTCGGCATCAGGAACAGGGCCGTTGCGGCCAGCACGGCGCCGAGGAAGAAGAACGGACGGCGGCGCCCCCAACGCGGGTGCCACGTGTTATCGCTGAGGTAACCGATCACCGGCTGCACGAGCAGGCCCGTGACGGGCGCCGCGAGCCAGACGAGGGCCAGGTCGTCCATCGACGTGCCGAGCGTGGCGAAGATCCGGCTCGTGTTCACGTTCTGCAACGCCAAGCCGAACTGGATGCCGAAGAAGCCGAAGCTCATGTTCCACAGCTGCCAGAACGTCAGCCGCGGCTTGAGCGCATGTGTTTGCATTTCCATCTGTGTCCCCTAACGCGCCTGGACTCCCGCCAGGCTGCCACATGTAGCAAAGTAACATGGGGTTTTCTGGGTGTCAATGCGATAACAGCCCTGAATCTAAAGGGAAGCCACAGAAAATGTAGTCAAACAACAGATCGACACTTCGGGGTCAGAGCCCGTTTTTGGGCAATTGCCAAAAATCGGGCTCTGACCCCGGTGTTTACTTGCGGAACTTGCGCTTCGCCGGCTTTTTCTCCGGCGGTTCTTCGCCGTCGCGCGTGATGCCCAGCTGCTGGCCCGCCACCCACACCTTTTTCAGGTGGTCGAGCAGGTCCTGCGGCAAGCCGGCCGGCATGTCGAGCGTGCTGAAGTCGTCGTAGATCTCGATACGGCCGATTTCCTTCGACGGCACGCCGCCTTCGTTGGCGATGGCGCCCACGATGTTGCCCGGCTTGACGCCGTGGAAGTGGCCCACTTCGATGCGGTACGTGGCCATGCCCTCTTCCGGCGCGCGCATCACGCGCTCCTTCTTGAAGCCTTGTCGGCCTTCACCTTCCCGGCCGGCACGGGCCGGGCGCTCGTCGCCGAAGCTTTCACGGCCCGCGCGCGCCGGACGTTCCTCGCGCTCGCGGAATTCCGGCTTGGGCTCGCGGTCCGGCTTTTCCAGCAGCAGCGGCTCGTCGCCGCGATACAGCTTGGCCAGCGCGGCCGCGATGTCGATCGCGGGCACGTTCTGCTCGCGTTCGAAGTCCTCGATCAGGGAACGGAACACGTCCAGGCCGCCCGCGGCCAGCGTCTCGCCGATCTGCTCCTTGAACCTCGTGATGCGCACTTCGTTGACGGCCTTGATGGTGGGCAGCGTAAGCGGCGCCACCGGCTGGCGCGTGGCGCGTTCGATCGCCTTCAGCAGGCCACGCTCGCGCGGCGTGATGAACAGGATCGCGTCGCCGCTGCGGCCGGCGCGGCCCGTGCGGCCGATGCGGTGCGTGTAGCTTTCCGGGTCGGACGGCACGTCGTAGTTGATCACGTGGCTGATGCGCTCCACGTCCAGGCCGCGCGCGGCGACGTCGGTGGCGACGAGGATGTCGATCTTGCCGTTCTTGAGCTGCTCGATCGTGCGCTCGCGCTGTTGCTGGGCCATGTCGCCGTTGATGGCGGCCGCCGCGAACCCGCGCGCCTGCAGCTTGCTCGCCAGTTCCTCGGTGCCGAGCTTCGTGCGCGCGAAAACGATCATGCCGTCGAACGGCTCCGCTTCGAGGATGCGCGTGAGGGCGTCCAGCTTCTGCAGGCCCGCGACGAGCCAGTAGCGCTGCGTGATGTTGGTGGCCGTCGTCGTCTTGGCGGCGACCGTCACCTCGCTCGGTTCGTTCAGGTAGGTCTTGGCGATGCGCTTGATCTGCTGCGGCATCGTGGCCGAGAACAGCGCCGTCTGGCGCCCTTCCGGCGTCTCCTGCAGGATGCGTTCGACGTCGTCGATGAAACCCATGCGCAGCATTTCGTCGGCCTCGTCCAGCACGAGGGTCTTCAGCTGCGAGATGTCGAGCGAGCCCTTGTCGAGGTGGTCGATGACGCGGCCGGGCGTGCCGACGACGACCTGCACGCCGCGGCGCAGCGCCGACAGCTGCGGGCCGTAGCTCTGGCCGCCGTAGATCGGCAGCACATGGAAGTTCTTCAGGTGCGCGGCATAGCTCTGGAAGGCCTCGGCGACCTGGATCGCGAGTTCGCGCGTGGGCGCGAGCACGAGGGCCTGCACGGCCGGATTCTTGACGTCGATGCGCGACAGCACAGGCAGCGCGAAGGCGGCCGTCTTGCCGGTGCCCGTCTGCGCCTGCCCCAGCACGTCACGTCCCTCCATCAGGAGAGGAATGGTGGCCGCCTGGATCGGCGACGGCGTCTCGTAGCCAACCTCCTTCAATGCCTTGAGGATGGGGGCGGGGATATCGAGATCGGCGAACGTCTGGAGCTGTGTGTCATGCATAAAGGGAATCTTCAAAAATCGTAAGCAATCACACAGTTTACTACTTCAGGCCCTCCCCCGCTGCCAGAATTTCGCGCGGATGACGCCCGGCAGCGACATCCGCGCATGAAACAACGCCTGGCGGATCAGAACTTGTAGCTTGCACCGAGGCTGTAGGTGCGGCCGAACCGGACGTTTTCCACCACGCTGCTCGGGTCGCCGTTGTAGCGGATGTACGGCGAATTGGTCCAGTTGTTCACGGCCGCCGTGAGTGACAGGCCCTTCAGCATGGTCGTGTCGCCGAAGTCGTACGTGAGCTGCCCGTCCACCGTCGTGTTGCCCTTGATGTAAGTGAGGCTCGCGTCGTCCTTGTAGTCGTGGATGTCGCCCACGAAGTCGCCACGCTTGCGGGCGGCGATCGACGCGCGGAAGCCGGCCTTTTCATAGTAGACGCGCATGTTCGTCACCGTGTGCGACAGGCCCGGCAGCGGAATGGCGTTGACGCTGCCGTTGCTGATCACCGTGATGCCGCTGCGCGGCAAGGTCACCGAGCTCAGGGTGCTCGAATAGCTGGCTTCGATGCCGAAGCCGCCCAGGTAGCGGGTCAGCATCGCGAACGGCAGCGACGCCGTCAGTTCCAGCCCCTTGATGTTGCCGCCCGATCCATTGGTCGGCGCGGTCAGGATGCCGACCGTCGACCCGGCGTTCGGGCCGGTCGCCGGCAGGGGGATGCCGGACACCAGGAAGCCGGTCGACGCGTAGTCGACACGCTGCGGCGCCCGCAGGATATAGGTGTCGAGCTTCTTGTAGAAGCCGGCCATCGCCACGTAGCCCTTGGCGCCGTTCGCCTCGAAGTATTTTTCGTACGACAGGTCGAACGACTTCGCACGGAACGGTTCCAGCTTCGGGTTGCCAGAGCCGCCGGCCAGGATCGGCCCCGCGGGATTCGTCGCGTCCAGCCCCACGCCGCCGCCCGGGCGCATGTCGCTCATGTTCGGACGCGACAGGGTCTTGCCGATGCCCAGGCGCAGCACCTGGTCGGCCGGCAGTTCGACGTTCAGGTTCAGGCTCGGCAGGAAATCGTTGTACGAATGGTGGCCGGCGATCGTGTAGGCCGGGCAGGCCTGGCCGGCGACACCGGCGCAACGCCCGTTGTCGACGATGAGGCCCGTCGAGCCCTGGCTCGTGTGAATGTACTGGGCACCGGCATTGCCGCGGTACGGCAGGCCGAACAGCTCGCCTTCCAGGGATCCCATCACGTACGCGGTCGAGACCTTTTCCGAGATGTGCCAGTTCTTGTCGGTCTGGATCACCTGGTCGACCTTCGCCAGCTGGTGGTAGACCGAGCCGAGCGACCCCAGCGGGTTCCACGACGCGACCGGGATGCCCGACTGGCGCGTCACGACCGTCTCGCTGCCCGGCATGGGCGCCGCGCCGTACGGTCCGGTGCCGATGAGCAGGCTGCCTTCGTCCGTGTCGCGGCTCTTGGTGCGATTGGTGCGGTTGAGACCGAATTCGATGCCGGTGAGCGGTCCCAGCTCCACGTCATGCCGTACGCCGAAGCGTGCCGCCTTGATCTCGTCGATCGTGGCGCCGATGGCCACGTAGCCGGACTGCTGGGTGCCCGTCAGGCCGCCGCCCCAGCCGTCGACGTCGGTCAGGAGCATGCGGCTGCGGTCGGCATAGCTGAGGGCGGTCTTGTACAACGCGGACAGATTGCTCCGGCCGTCGAAGCCGGTCCACGAGATGCTGTCCAGGTCGGCGTCGGGCGTGTTGCCGACGAGGCCGGCCGTCGTCTCGTAGCGCGTGAAGTCATGCCTGACCCGCGACCCGGACACGTCGCCGGTGAAGGTCCAGTCGCCGCGGCGCAGGCGGCTGTTGATGCCCCAGGAATTCAGCGTGTCCACCGCGACCTCCGTGTTGTTGCGGATGTCGCCCTTGAAATTCGAACAGGTGCCGGACACGGCCACGCCATCGACGATGTTCGCGTTGCTCAGCACGCCCACCGGGTCATATCCACCCGTGCTGCCACAGGTCGACCCTTCGAAACCGGTGCGCTTGGGACTGTCGGTGTTCTTCGAGTGAAACAGGTCGATGGTCGTCAGGAAGTCCTTGCTCGGACGATATTGCAGGATGCCCATCAGGCCTTTATTGGTGTTCGGGTTGTGGATCACGTCCGTCCGCAAGCCGTTGGGCACCGTCACGGTCTGGCCGTTGTACGTCGCCGTGCTCGTCGTGCCGCCCCAACCGTCGTCGTTGATCTGCTCGGGACCGTTGTCGTTGAACTTCACGACGCCCAGGGCCACGCCGACCGTCCGGTTGGCGAACTGGTCGATATAGGCGAGCGACGTGCGGTAGCCGCTGGCGCTGCCCAGGTCCTCGTTGTGCGCGCCGGTGCGTTGCGCCCGGTAGCTGGCGGCGACCGTGCGCCTGGCGAAGTCCAGCGGCAGCACGGTGCGCTGGTCGATGGTCGAGGCGATGCCCTGCCCCATCAGGGTAGCGTCCGGCGATTTGTACACGGTGATCGTGCCCAGCATCTCGGCCGGGTACAGGTCGAAACGGACGCCGCGGCTGTCGCTCGCGGACGCCTGTTCGCGGCCGTTCAGCAGGGTGCCGTTGAAGTCGGGCGACATGCCGCGCACGGAGATCGACGCGGCACGGCCCGTGCGGGCATCGCGCTGGGTCGTCACACCCGGCAGGCGGGAGACGGACTCGGCGACGGTCGCGTCCGGCAGTTTGCCGATGTCTTCCGCCGAGATCGCCTCGACGATGGAATTCGAATTTTTCTTGATCGAGATGGCCGCCTCGATGCCGCGGCGGATGCCCGTCACGGTGACCTGGCTGATCGGGATGCCGTTGGCGTCCAGCGCCTGTACCGCATCCTGTGCCTGGACGTTGGCGCCCAGCACCGACAGGAATACGGCACAACCGGCGGCGACCGGACTCAGTTTGAACACGCACGTCGCATGTTCTCCCACCGTATGTTTGCTACACAGAATCTTCATGTATCCCCTCGAGTCTTTTTGATGTGATCAAGTGCGGAAGCACAGCCGGCTCCAGCGTTCAAACAGCGAGGTCGATTCTGAAATTAACGTAGACGGAATGCCAATCAAAAAATGTAGTTTTGCAACAAATAGAGATAATCGCTCTGTTTATGAAGAAAATTTGAAGGAAATTGTTGTAGCAAAAATACATGCATGACGCAGCTATGGAAGACCATCCTCCGCTGCGCCACCAACAAAATGCCCCTTGCCGCAACAACGGCAAGGGGCATGGAGACTGCGTCGGAGGCTGGGCGCCTCCGACCGATTACAGCTTGTAATTGAAGCCGAACAGCATCTGGCGGCCGTACTTCGTGTAGCCGCGCGGACGGTCCGTCGAACCCGAGTAGGTCTGGAACGCCGTGTCGGTCAGGTTGTTCACCTGGAACAGCACGGACAAGCCCTTGACCTGCTTGAAGTCGTAGCCGAGCTGCAGGTCGACGACGCGGTCCGGCTTCGTGAACGTCAGCTCGGTCGCGCCGCCGACGCCGCCGATCTCGGCCACGTAGTCGCTGCGGTAGCGCTGCGCGACGCGGGCCGAGAAGCCGTCGTTCTCATAGTAGGCGGTCACGTTGAACACGCGCTTCGACAGGCCCGGCAGCGGGATGCTCATGTCGCCGAAGCTCTGGTTCTTGATCGAGATCTCGCTCGTCGTGAACGCCGCGTTGGCCGTGATGCCGAAGCCCGACAGCACAGGGGTGAACATGTCCAGCGGCACCGACGCGGCCAGTTCCAGGCCTTGCAGCTTGCCGCCGTTGCCGTTCTTCGGCTGGGTCATCGTGCCGATGTTGCTGGTCGCGCCCTGCAGCTGGTACTCGGAGAAGTCGCGCGGCTCGGTGACGGTGTAGATGTAGGACTTCAGGTCTTTGTAGAAGCCCGCCACCTGCACATAGCCCTTGTTGCCGAAGTATTTTTCCCACGACAGGTCGACCGCGTTCGCACGCCACGGATCCAGCTGCGCATTGCCGCCGTTGCCGTAAGGCGTACCGGTGCTCTGGTGCGTCAGGCCGACTTCACGCGACGCGTTCAATTCGTCGAGGCGCGGACGCGCCAGGGTCTTGTTGGCGCCGAAGCGGATGATCTGCTGTTCCGGCAGGCTCCAGATCAGGTTGATGCTCGGCAGATAGTCGTTGTACTTCTTGCCGTCGGTGAGCGGCACCAGGTCGGCGAACGGCCAGGCGCGCAGCGTCTTGGCGGTCGAGCTCTGGTCGGTGTGCACGGCCTGGATGCCGACGTTGCCGCGCAGCGGCATCGACATCAGTTCGGTGTCGATGTTCAGCTTGGCGTAGGCGGTCTGGACCTTCTCGGTGATGGTCCAGTTCTTGGTCGCGCCCCACGGCACCAGCACGGCCGGCGTGTACGGACCGAAGTTCTGCGCCAGCACGGCCGGGATATCCCAGCTCAGCGTATCGGGCAGCGCGTACAGCGACTGCGAGCCGTTGACGGCGCCGGCGGCGATGGCGCCCGTGCCCAGCTTGGTGAAGCCGGTCTCGAGGTGCTGCTTCTGCTTGTCGCGCTTGGACGCGTTGACACCGAATTCGACGCTGTTGAACAGCTTGCTGTCGAAGCGGTATTCGGCGCTGAGGCGGAACGAGTTCAGCTTGTCCTTCAGGTGCGGCGCGTTGACGTAGCCGTCGCCGTACTGGCCGCCGATGGCGAGCAGCGCCGGGTTGTCGTACACGCCGGTCAGGCCGATGTTCGGGATGGTGCCGTTCGCGTAGTCGAACGTCATCGTCTGGCGCGCCGCGAGGCCGGTGTTGATCTCGTCGAGTTCTTCCTTGTGGTCGGCCTGCGAGTGGCTCAGGTCCGCGACGAAGGTCCAGTCGCCCGCGATGTACTTGTTGTTCCAGCCGTAGGCCGTCAGCGTGTCGTTCTGGCGGTAGTGGTTGTTGCGCACCACCGGGTTGACGTTGTTGGCGGTACCGGCCGTCATGACGCCGTTGCCGTTGATGGTGCCCGGCGTGAACGAGACGTTGCCGTCGTCGGTCAGTTGCACTTCCATGCCGCGGCGGTCTTCATCGAGCTTGAAGCGCGAGTGGTACGCGTCGATCGTCGACGTGAATTCGCGGATCGGGTGCCATTCCACGACGCCCATCAGGCCGTCGCGCACCTGGTTGCCGGTCTGCGCCAGCGACTTGATGCCTTTCGGAACCTTGACGGTCTTGCCCGGCACGGACGACGTATTGTCGACCCAGTCCCAGGTCTCGAATTGCTTCGACTCGTTCGGCTTGTCGGCGCGTGCGTAGCCGACCGCCACGCCCAGCGTGCGGCCCAGGAACTGGTCCACGTACGACGCGCTGATGCGGCTGCCCTTGTCCTTCGAGCCGGTGCTGAGCTTGCCCTGGCTGTTCTTCTCGCCGCGCACGTTCAGCGTGACGACGCGCTCGCGCAGCGACAGCGGCTTGATCGTTTGCAGGTTGACCGTACCGGACAGGCCCTGGCCGACGAGCGATGCGTCCGACGTTTTATACACGGTGACGGCGTTGATCAGCTCGGACGGATACTGGTCGTACTCGACGGTGCGGTTCGCGCTCGTGCTGACCTGCTCGCGGCCGTTCAGCAGCGCGGTCGACAGGTCGCCCGACGTGCCGCGGATGCTGATCTGCTGCGCCTGGCCGTTGACGCGCTGCGCCGACAGGCCCGGCAGGCGCGCCAGCGATTCGGCGATGCTGATGTCCGGCAGCTTGCCGATGTCCTCGGCGGAGATGGTCTCGACGATGCTGGTCGCATCGCGCTTGACGGCGATCGCGTCCTCGATGCTGCGGCGGATGCCGGTGACGGTGACGGTGTTGACCGGCGCCGCCTGGACGCCGTCGGCCGCCTGCGTCTGCGCGGATGCCTGGGCGCCCGCGAGCGCCAGGAACATGGCGCAACCCACGGCGACCGGGCTCAGTTGGAATACGGGCTGACCGCCCTTCGAAATCTTCATATGTCCCCTCGACAGAATCAGTGTGCTTATAAGAGGAACGTCAGCCTTTTACCGAAGCGTGCGCCGGCCACGGGCTCGGACGTTCGGAACCGATTCTGTATTAAAACTAGATTACATGTCAACGAGACATAGGTTTAAATGAAGAGATTGTGGTTTTCACCCACAAAATGCACCAGAAAAAGGGGTTTTAGAAGCAATTCTAGTAAATACATACTTCTTATAAATGTAGTTCGAGTACAAATTTCCAAGTAAAAACACTTACATCTTCGGTGCCTTGCAATACCCGTCGATGAAGGCCGCATGATCGGGCATGAAATCGACGCATTGGCGGATCACGTCCGCCACGCCTTCCATGTACTCGCGGATGCCCTCTTCCGACTGCACGTCGACCAGCGGGTGATACGCTTGCGGATGGATGTTCTGCCCGACGAGCACCTGCAGCCAGCCGACTTCCGTGAACAGTTCGCCGTCGACGCGGCGCAGGCGGCCGTGCGTGCGGAACAGGTCGATCTTGTCGCGCAGGGTGGCCGGAATCTCCATGCGCGCGCACGCCTGCCAGAATGCGGCGTCGTCGCGCTGGTTCGCGTGGTAGTGCAGGATGATGAAGTCGCGGATGCGCTCGTAGTGGAAGCGCGACAGGCGGTTGTACGCCTCGACGTCCGTCGCGCTGAAGCCCTGGTCCGGGAAGTAGTCCAGCAGGCGCTGGATCGAGTCCTGGATCATGTGGATGCTCGTCGATTCGATCGGCTCCAGGAAACCGCTCGACAGGCCGATCGCCACCACGTTCTTGTCCCACGCCTTCTTGCGCATGCCCGTCGTGAAGCGGATCGGGCGCGGGTCCGCGAGCGGCTTGCCGTCCAGGTTGGACAGCAGCACGTGCGCCGCCTCGTCGTCGCTGATGTAACGGCTGCAGTAGACGTGGCCGTTGCCGATGCGGTTCTGCAGCGGGATGCGCCACTGCCAGCCCGACTTGTGGGCGGTCGCGCGCGTGTACGGCGTGAGCGCGGGCACGGATTCGCAGGGCACGGCCAGGGCGCGGTCGCACGGCAGCCAATGGCTCCAGTCCTCGTAGCCCGCCTCCAGGGTCTGCTCGATCAGGAGGCCGCGGAAGCCCGAGCAGTCGATGAACAGGTCGCCCTCGATGCGCTCGCCGTTTTCCATCACGACGGCGTCCACGTGGCCGTCGTGCCCGCGCCGCGTCACGCGCACGATTTTTCCCTCGGTGCGCTCCACGCCGCGCGCTTCCGACAGCTTGCGCAGGTGGCGCGCATACAGGCCCGCGTCGAAGTGGTAGGCGTAGGTGATCTCGCCCAGCGGCGAATTGCCCAGGTCCGTGCGCGGCAGCATGAATTTGTTCGCGCGCGCGGCGGCGCGCGTGATCGAGTAATCGGCCAGGTCGCGCGCCTGGCCCAGCGCGCGCATCTTGTGCCAGTACTGCTCGAAGCCGACCATCCACAGGTCCTGGCCCAGGCGCCCGAAGCCGTGCGTGTAGCGGTCGCCCAGGCGCCCCCAGTTGACGAACTCGACGCCGAGCTTGAAGGTGCCGTTGGTGGCTTTCAGGAACTCGGCTTCGTCGATGCCGGCGACGGTATTGAAACGCTGGATCATCGGGATGGTGGCCTCGCCGACGCCCACGATACCGATCTCGTCGGACTCGACGAGGCGGATGCGGTAGCGGCCGCGCAGCGCGGTGGCCAGGGCGGTGGCGGTCATCCAGCCGGCGGTGCCGCCGCCGACGATGACGATGGTGTTCAGATGAGGTACTTGCATGCTCGGTCTCGCGATCATGAAAAAACACCCCTGCTGACCAGGGCCGGCAGGGGTGTTCCAATTAACTGTCGACGTCGACAGGATAACGGATTAGAACTTGTAGCTCGCGCCCAGGCTGTACGTACGGCCGAACGTGATCTTCTCGGCGATCTCGCTCGGGTTCGCGGCGTAACGGATGAACGGCGAGTTCGTCCAGTTGTTCACCGCGGCCGTCAGCGACAGGCCTTTCAGCATGGTGTTGTCGCCGAACTCGTACGTCAGCTGGCCGTCGACCGTCGTGTTGCCACGGATGAAGGTCAGCTGGTTGTTGTCCTGGAAGTCGCTGATCTCGCCCAGGAAGTCGCTGCGGTGCTTGGCGGCGATCGACGCGCGGAAGCCATGCGCTTCGTAGTACAGGCGCAGGTTGGTCACCTGGCGCGACAGGCCCGGCAGCGGGATCGTCGCGACGCCGCCGGTGTCGATCACGGTCAGGCCCGTCGTCAGCAGGTTCACCGAGCTCAGGGTGCTCGAGTGGTTGACCTCGACGCCGAAGCCGCTCAGGTACTTCGACAACATGGCGAACGGCAGCGACGCGGTCAGCTCGATACCCTTGATGTTGCCGCCCGTGCCATTGACCGGGGTGTTCAGGATACCGACGGTCGAACCGGCGTTCGGACCCGACGCCGGCAGCGGGGTCTTGGCGCTCAGCAGGCCGCTCGTCGCGAAATCGACGGTCTTCGGCACGGTCAGCACGTAGGTGTCGAGCTTCTTGTAGAAGCCGGCGACGGCGACATAGCCCTTGGCACCGTTGACGGTGAAGTACTTTTCCCACGACAGGTCCAGCGCCTTGGCACGGAACGGTTCCAGGTTCGGATTACCGGCGCTGCCCGACAGGATCGGGCCGTCGTGGAACGACGTGTTCAGGCTCACGCCGCCGCCCGGACGCAGGTCGCTCATCTTGGTGCGCGACAGCGTCTTGCCCAGGCCGACACGTAACATCTGGTCGTACGGCAGCTCGAAGCCCAGGTTCATGCTCGGCAGGAAGTCGTTGTACGAGTGGTGCCCCCGCACGACGTAGGCCGGGCAAGCCTGGCCGGCGACGCCGGCGCACTTGCTCGTGTCGACGACGGTACCTGTCGAGCTCTGGTTCGTGTGGATGTACTGCGCGCCGATGTTGCCGCGGTAGGACAGGCCGAACAGCTCGCCTTCCAGGTTACCCATCAGGTACCCGGTCGAGACCTTCTCCGACACGTCCCAGTTCTTGTCCGTCTGGATCGGCTGGTCGACCTTCGGCAGCAGCTGGTAGACCGTGCCGAGCGAACCGAGCGGGTTCCACGCGACGACCGGGATGCCGGACTGCGGCGTCACCATGACGTCCGTACCCGGCACCGGTGCCGAGCCGTATGGACCGGTACCGACGACCAGGTTGCCTTCGTTCTGGTCGCGGCCCTTGCTGCGGTTGGTGCGGTTGACGCCGAATTCGACGGCCGTCAGCGGACCCAGCTCCATGTCATGCTTGGCGGACAGGCGGTACGACTTGATCTCGTCGGTGGTCGTGCCCACGGCGACGTAGCCGGCCTGCGGGTTGCCGGTCAGGCCGCCGCCCCAGCCGGCGTGGTCGGTCAGGACGACCTGGCCGCGGTCGGCGTAGTTCAGCGACGTCGTGTAGGTCGGCGCCAGGTTGTCCTTGCCGTTGTAGCCGGTCCAGGAGATGGTGGACAGGTTCGTCGCATTGCCCGGCTGGCCGGCCGTCGTTTCATAACGGTTCGAGTCGTGCGTGACCTTGGAACCGGCGATGTCGCCGGTGACGGTCCAGCCTTCGCGGCGCAGGCGGCTGTTGATGCCCCACGAATTCAGCGTGTCGGTGACGGCTTCGATGTGGTTGCGGACGTCGCCCTTGAAGTTCGTGCAGGTGCCCGAGGTGGCCACGCCGTCGACGATGGTGGCGTTGGTCAGCACGCCATTCGGGTCGTACGAACCGGTGCTGCCGCAGACGGAGCCTTCCAGGCCGGTCTTCTTGGTGTTGTCGGTGTTCTTCGAGTGGAACAGGTCGACGGTGGTGACGAAGTCCTTGTTCGGGCGGAACTGCAGGATGCCCATCACGCCCTTGTTGGTCTGCGGGTCGCGCTGGACGTCGGTCTTGAAGCCGTTCGGGACCTTGACGGCCTGGCCGTTGTAGGTGGCCGAACCCGCGCCGCCGCCCCAGCCGTCGGCCTGGAACTGCTCGGCGCCCGTGTCGTTGAACTTCACGGCGCCCAGGGCCACGCCGATCGTGCGGTTGGCGAACTGGTCGATGTAGGTCAGGGTGGAGCGGTAGCCGGTACCGGTGCCCAGGCCGTTGTTGTGCTCACCGAAGCGCATGGCCTTGTAGCCGACGGCAACGGTGCGCTTGCCGAAGTCCAGCGGCATCACGGTGCGCTGGTCGATGGTCGAGGCGATGCCCTGGCCCATCAGGCTGGCGTCCGGCGATTTGTAGATCGTGATGGTGCCCAGCATTTCGGCCGGGTACAGGTCGAACTTGACGCCGCGGCTGTCGCCCGCCGACGCCTGCTCGCGGCCGTTCAGCAGCGTGCCGTTGAAGTCCGGCGACAGGCCGCGGACGGAGATCGCGGAAGCACGGCCCGACGACTTGTCGCGCTGCGCGGTCACACCCGGCAGGCGCGAGATCGATTCGGCCACGGTGGCATCCGGCAGCTTGCCGATGTCTTCCGCCGAGATCGCTTCGACGATGGAGTTGGAATTCTTCTTGATGGAGATGGCCGCCTCGATGCCGCGCCGGATACCGGTCACGGTCACCGTGCTGACCGGGTTGCCGTTGGCGTCCGTCGCCTGGGCGGCTTGCGAGACGGCGGCGTCCTGGGCGTAGACGTTGGTGCCGAGCGCCGACAGGAACACGGCGCAACCGGCGGCAACCGGGCTCAGCTTGAACACAAGTGCGCCATTGATGTTACGCGCGTGCTTGCCATTAAAAATCTTCATTTGTCCCCTCAAATCATCAGATCTCATTGTTTTTCCCGACGACGGCAGCTTGAGCCCGCTCCGGGAGCCAGAAAGCAAACGTTTATAAGTACGTACGTTCTGTCAAGGATTCTGTATTAAAACTAGATTCACTGTCAACGTGACTTGCCTTCGATTACGGGAATGTAGGAGTTTTACGCCAAATTGACTAAAAAACGACTTTTCTCGTTGTATCCGAGCTACAAAATAACCATGCAGACATTGTAGTCACGCTACAAATCGATTTCCGCACACCAACTTAGAAGTGTTTTGCACCATTTTGGCGCAAACTTGCGTAGTAGTTTTACGGAATGTTGGGATTTGCCCACGTTCAGACTTGCCCGTCGCGCAGAAAACCGTGTAGCAAAACTAGAGATTCGGCGGGTAGGTTGCGTTGCTGCGCTCAAGTGTCTGTAGTATTCTCCGAGCAATAATGTAATAAGCGCATTACCCTTAGACAACAAACCGGGTAAATCGCTGTAGTTCGACTACGCTCCGGAGACCATCATGCGCATTTCGCCCCGACTCGCCGCCCTGCTGCTCGGCAGCCTCTTCTTCACGAGCGCCGGCGTCCACGCGGCGCCCGCGCCGGCTCCCATCGACCACATGGACCCGCCGTTCTGGTGGACGGGCATGCACGACCGCCGCCTGCAATTGATGGTGCACGGCCCCGCCATCGCGGACCTGGAACCGGCCATCGCCTACTCCGGCGTGCGCATCGCGGCCGTGACGCGGGTGGCCAACCGCAACTACCTGTTCATCGACCTGGACATCGCCCCGGACGCGCAGCCGGGCGACGTCGCCATCGATTTCCGCGGCGCGCATCCGACGCGCCACATCTACCCCCTGCTGGCGCGGGCATCCGGATCGGCGGAGCGCAAGGGCTTCGGCAAGGGCGACGCGATCTACCAGCTGATGCCGGACCGCTTCGCCAACGGCGACACGCGCAACGACAGCGTGCCGGGACTCGCGGATAAACTCGATCGCAAGCTCGGCCACGGCCGCCACGGCGGCGACATCCAGGGCATCATCGACCACCTCGACTACATCGCGGGCATGGGCTTCACGCAACTGTGGCCCACGCCCCTCGTCGAGAACGACATGCCGGCCGCGTCCTACCACGGCTACGCGGCCACGGACCACTACCGGATCGACCCGCGCTACGGCAGCAACGAGGATTACGTGCGCCTGTCGAACGAAGCGAAGAAGCATGGCATCGGCGTGATCCAGGACGTCGTGCTGTCGCACATCGGCCTCAATCACTGGTGGATGAAGGACTTGCCGACGCCGGACTGGATCAACCACAACGACGGCCGTTTCGTCGCGACGATGCACCACCGGACGGCCGTGCAGGATCCGTACGCGGCAAAGGAAGACGCGAGCAACTTCACGACGGGCTGGTTCAGCCCCGGCATGCCCGACATGAACCAGACCAACCCGTTCGTCGCCAACTATCTCATCCAGAACAGCATCTGGTGGATCGAGTATGCGGGCCTGTCCGGCCTGCGCATCGACACGTTCGGCTATTCGGACGGCGCCTTCCTCGCGCAATACACGCAGCGCGTGCTGGCCGAGTATCCGCGCCTGAACATGGTGGGCGAGGAATGGAGCAAGCTGCCCGCCGTCGTCGCGCACTGGCAGCGCGCGCCGACCTCGATGCCCGACATGATGGACTTCCCGCTGACGGAGGCGATGCGCACGGCCCTCGCGGACAGGAACAACGAGAACGCCTTCAACGACGTGTACGAGATGCTGTCGCTGGACTATCTCTATCCGGACGCATCGAATCTCGTGCTGTTCGAGGGGAACCACGACATGGCGCGTTTGTACAGCGTCGTCGGCGAAGACGTCGAGCGCTGGAAGATGGACCTCGCGTTCATCATGACGATGCCGCGCATCCCGCATTTCTACGTGGGCGACGAGATCCTGATGACGAGCACCGTCGGCCGCCGCGACGACAGCAGCTACCGCCGCGACTTTCCCGGCGGCTGGGCCGGCGACAAGGTCGACGCCTTCACCGGCGCCGGCCTCACGCCGCGCCAGCGCGAGGCGCAGGCGTTCGTGAAGAAGCTCGTCAACTGGCGCAAGGGCGCGGCCGTCGTGCACGACGGGAAGCTGATGCAGTACGGGCCGGAGAACAATACGTGGGTCTACTTCCGCTATGACGGGAAACCGGGCGACAAGAAAAAGATCATGGTCGCGTTCAATGCGAACGGGAAGGAAGCCGTGCTGCCCGCCGGGCGCTTCCATGAGATGCTGTCCGGGGTCGCGGCCGGGACCGACGTCTTGACCGGCCAGCGTTTCGACCTGGGCAAGGAAATCCGCCTGCCCGCGAAGTCGGTTGTCATCCTCGAACTCTGAATCCTGCCATGATCAAGCACACCGTTCTCGCCGCCACCCTCTTCGCCCAATCCGTCGCCGCCATCGCGGCCGAAGCCCCGCCGCTGCGCTACGACATCTACGTGCGCGGCGCCTTCAACGGCTGGGGCACGGACAACGTGCTCGCCTGGCAGGGCAAGGGCATCTACCAGGCCGACATCCTCGTCAGCCCCGGCAACCACGCCTTCAAGATCGGCAGCAAGGACTGGGCCGCGGAATGGGTCGCGAATCCGGCCGCCAGCGTCAGCGTCAAGCTGGGCGACGCCTATGCGCTCGCGACCGAAGCGGGCCCGGAAGACTATCTGTTCACGAAGAAGACGACTACGTTCCGCTTCCGCGTCGACGTGTCGGATCCGAAGCGCCCCGTGCTGACGGTGACGCAGGTCGAGACGCCCGCGCCCGCGGCGGCAACGGACCCGCACGTGGGCGCCGGCGCGACGGCCACGCTGACCTTCCCCACGTGGGACGGCAAGGAAGAATCGGCGCGCTTTTCCGTGCGCGATCCGCAGGCGCCGCTGCGCAGCTATGCGCATTCGACGACGATGCAGTTGCGCGACCCGGGCCCGCAAGCGACGACGTACGAGGAGGACGCGGCGCTGCCCGTCGTCCGCAGCGGCAACCTCGCGTTCGACGCGCTGTTCGCGCTGGCCGGCCACGAGATGAAGCTGGATTCCGTGAAGGAGATCCGCGACGGGAACTACAACGGCGGCGCCGCGATCCCGTGCGACTGCTTCGAGACGGGCGAAAAGTGGCATTACGTGTGGACGCGCGACCTGTCGTATGCGGCCGATCTCGGTCTCGCCATGCTCGACCCGCAGCGCGTGCGCAATTCGCTTCTATTCAAACTGTCCGGCTGGCGCGCCGGTGTGCCGAAGGCGCCGCAGGTCGCGGGCTCGCCCGACGGCCTGCAGATCGTGCAGGACACGGGCAGCGGCGGCAGCTGGCCCGTCAGCACGGACCGCATCACGTGGGCCTTCGCGGCCGAAGAAGTCCTCAAGACGCTGCCGGCCGGCGAGCGCGCGGCGTTCGCGACGACAGCGCTGCAGGCACTGGCGAACACGATCGAGAACGACCGTATCGCCGCGTTCGACAAGACGACGGGCCTGTACACGGGCGAGGAATCGTTCCTCGACTGGCGCGACCAGACGTACGCAAAATGGATCACCGACGACCTGGCATCGATGGCCAGCAGCAAAGCGCTGTCGACCAACGTCGGCCACTACAAGGCGCTGACGCTCGCCGCGCAACTGGCCCGTGAACAGGGGGATAAAACGCGTGCCACGCGCTACGAGGGGTGGGCGCGCGACCTGAAGCGCGCGATCAACACGCACCTGTGGCTGGACGACGCCGGCATGTACAGCAGCCTCACGGCCGCGCACTTCGATGGCGCGCCGCTGCACAAGTTCGACTGGCTGGGACAATCGCTCGCGATCGTCATGGGCGTCGCGGACGGCGCCCGCGCGCAGAAAATCCTCGCCAGCTATCCGCACGGCCCGATGGGCGCGCCCGTCATCTGGCCACAGCAGCAGGACCTGCCGGTCTACCACAACCGCGCGATGTGGCCGTTCGTCACAGCGTACGGCCTGCGCGCCGCGATCGCGGGCGGCAACGTCGCGGTAGCCGATGCCGCATACGACACGCTGATGCGGGGTGCGGCACTCAATATGTCGAACATGGAAAACCTGGAGTGGCTGTCCGGCCAGCCGCTGCTGCTGGACGAGGCGCATCCGAACCTGATCGGCCCCGTCATCAATTCGAAGCGCCAGCTGTGGTCCGTCGGCGCCTATCTCGGCATGGTGATCCGCGACGTGTTCGGCGTCTCCACGACACGTGAGGGCGTCGAGGTGAAGCCGTTCGTGACGGCGAAGCTGCGCGGCGGCGTGTTCGCGGCCGGCGACAGCATCGCGCTGTACAACCTGCGTTTGCAGGGCCGCGCCGTCAACGTCAAGCTGCGGCTGCCGCCCGTGCCGGCGGCCGGCACCAGCGGTTATTACGCCGTCGAGCGCATCCTCGTCGACGGCAAGCCGGCCGGCAGCAGCATCCCGTGGAGCGCGCTGGATGCACACAGCGACATCGAGGTCCAGCTGGGCAAGCTGGTCGACGGCGCCACGGCCATCCGCCGCGTGAGCGCCGATCCGTATGCGGAAACGCCGACCGTGTTCGGTCCGCGCGAGCCGCGTATCGATGGCGTCGCGCGCGCAGGCGCGGCCACGACGGTGACGATCGTGCCGGCCGACCGGCAGACGGGCATCACCTACAACGTCTACCGCGACGGCAAGCTGGTCGCATCGAATCTCAACGCCGGCACATGGACTGACCGCGAGAACAGCGCCGCAGCATGCTACGCCGCCGAAGCGCAATACACGTCGTCCGGCAACCGCAGCCACCACAGCGTACCGCGCTGCGCAGGCGCCAGCGTGGCGATCGCCGCCACTGACCCGCGTGTGCAGGCCAGCGTGGCCATCGCACCGGGCAATGCGCGCTTCGCCGAAGCGCATCTCGCCAACTGGGGCCGGCCGGCCGACCGCCTCGACGTGCGCGCCGTGCGCGTTCCGCAGGCGGGCGACTACGCCGTGCAGGTCCGCTATCACAACGGCGCCAACCAGATCAACCTGGGCATCAGCGGTGGCGTAAAATGGCTGGCGCTCAAGGATGAGTCGGGACGCATCGTCGCGCAAGGCGTCGTACAACTGCCGCACGCGCGCATCGAGAAGGCGAACACGCCGACCGTGTATTCGACCCCGCTGGCGGCGCGCCTGAAGGCGAACGTCGCGTACCGGATCGAGATGAGCGACTTCTACAACATGAGTTATCTGGACAGCAACCGCAGCTTCAGCGCGGCCGGCGGCGTCGACGGCCCGTCGAACCGCTTCGACGTCTACGGCGTGCGGCTGCTGCGCACCAACGGAACGAAATGATGAAACGAATCGCAATCGCGGCCGCCGCGACCATGCTGCTGGCGCAGGCCCACGCCACCACCGTGCGCATCCACTACGCGGCCGGCCAGGACACCATCCAGGTCCGCGCCGACAAGGGCGCCGCCGGCTGGTCGCAGGGCGTGCCCGCGAAGCCGGAAGGCGGCCCGCTGAACGTATGGACGTTCACGTGGCCGGACACGCTGGGCGACATCCAGATGAAACCCACGCTGGGCGCGGACAAGGTGTCGATCGGCGGCGTGTACAAGCTGGCGGCGGGCAGCACGGTCGACATCTACCCGTTCTTCGGTCCGCCGTTCGGCAAGGTGACGATCGTGAAGGATTTCGCGTCGCCGCAACTGGACAACAAGCGCGCGCTGCGCATCTATCTCCCGCCCAGCTACGGCGAGAACGCGGCGAAGCGCTACCCCGTGCTGTACATGCACGACGGCCAGAACCTGTTCGATGCGAAGACGGCATCGTACGGCGTCGAATGGGGCATCGACGAGACGGTCAACCGTCTCGTGGCGACGGGCGTGATGGACGAGGTGATCGTCGTCGGCATCGACAACACGCCAGAACGCATCCCCGAATACACGCCCTGCTGCGATCCGAAATACGGCGGGGGCAAGCTGAATGCCTACGACGCGTTCATCGTCGAGACGGTGAAGCCGTACGTCGACCGCACGTACCGCACCTTGCCCGGCAAGGACACGACGGCGATCATGGGCTCGTCGCTGGGCGGCATCGCCTCGGTGCTGATCGCGCAGCGCCATCCGGGCATCTTCTCGAAGGCGGGCGGCGTCTCCAGCTCGTTCTGGTGGAACAACGGGGCGCTGCTGGCGAAGGTGCCGGACCGCGTGCCCGTGAAGTTCTACCTCGACGCCGGCACGCGCGACGACGGCCTGGACGACACGACGAAGATGCGCGACGCCATGCTGGCCAAGGGCTATCGCGAAACGGACGACCTGATGTTCTACAAGGCCGAGGGCGGGCGCCACAACGAGGCGTCGTGGGCCGCGCGCGTGGACAAGCCGCTGACCTGGTTCTTCCCGTGGGGTTCGACCCGGCAGTGACCGGCGTCAGAATTCCATGCTGTATAAATTGCTGCCGGCGTCGCCCGGCACGAGGTGGACGAACCGTTCGTACCGCATGCCCATCTTGCGCAGCAGGCCGTTGGACGCGAGGTTGTTGGGCGACGTGATGGCCAGCACGCGCTTGAGGCCCAGCGCGGGCGCGAGCGCCAGCACGGCCATGCCGGCCTCGTACGCATAGCCGCGGCCGCAGTAACGCGCCAGGTAGGCATAGCCGATGTCGACGCCGTCCAGCGTCTCGCGCTTGATCAGGCCGCACATGCCGATGGGCGTGCCGCTGTCCTTCAGTTCGACGACGTACAGCGAATGGCCGCGCACGTCCTGCATCGCGATCGGGCCGTCGAGCAGGGCCTGGACCGCGTCCTCGCGCGTGCGGATGCCGCGGTCGCCGATATGCTCCAGGAAGCCGCGATCGTTGACGAGCGCGAGATAGAAGTCGGCGTCGTCGCGGTCGGCGGTGCGCAGGCGCAGGCGCGGGGTCGCGAGGATATCCAGCGGCATCAGTCTTCTTCCGGCAGCGGCCAGCGCGCGGGGTCTTCGAGCAGCTTGTACATCACGTACGCATCGACATAGCCGAGCCGGCGATGGCGGTACGCTTTCGGCAAGGTGCCGACGATGGAAAAGCCGAGCCGCTTCCACAAGTGGATCGCGGGATTGTTCGTGCTGACGACGAAGTTGAACTGCATCGCCAGGTAGCCCTTGCGCCGCGCCTCGCCGATGCTGTGCTCGCCGAGCAAATGACCCACGCCGACGCCCTGCGCGTTCGGACTGACCATGTACGACGCATTGGCGACGTGCGCCCCGCGTCCCACGTGGTTCGGCTGCAGCTTGTACATCCCGAGGATCCGCTCCTCGCCGCGCACCGCGACATAGGTCGACGCCTCGGGTGCGAACCAGTAATCGTAGGTGTCTTCGCGACTCGTGCCCGCGTCCTGGGCATAGGTTTCGCCCTCGGCCGCGTGCGCCTGGAAAATGGTCCACATAGCATTGAAATCAGTTTCAGTAGCTGGACGAATCTGGATATCTTTCACTGCGTGACCTGCTGGGACGTATCGAAAGCGCAAGATTCTACCTTGGGATTCGGCTGCACGGATGCCGATCCGGTAAGGGGACGTAGAAAATTTCCGCTAAATAAAGGTAGGAAAGAATTGGTGCCGCCCGTTACTGCCCCGCCCGCTTTAATCGTTCCAATCGGAAATCAATCGACGCGGGACGACCCGGCAGGCGCAGGCTCGCGCGCGCCGCCGGCGCCTCGCTGATCACCTCGCCGGCACGCAGCACGAGCCGGCGCGCGGCGCGCAGGCGGATGGCCTCGACGGGGTCGCCCGCATCGAGCCAGACGAGGTCCGCGCGGCAGCCCGGCGCGATGCCATAGCCCTGCAGGCCGAGGATGCGCGCGGGGGTCTCCGTGACGGCCCGGAAGCACAGTCGCATCGCGGCCTGGCCCGTCATCTGCGCGACGTGCAGCCCCATGTGCGCGACTTCCAGCATGTCGCCGGACCCGAGGCCGTACCATGGGTCCATCACGCAATCGTGGCCGAACGCCACCGGCACGCCGGCCGCCAGCAATTCCGGCACCCGCGTCATGCCCCGGCGCTTCGGGTACGTGTCGTGGCGGCCCTGCAGGGTGATGTTGATGAGGGGATTCGCGATGGCGGCGACGCCGGATTCCGCCATCAGCGGCAGCAGCTTGCTCACATAATAGTTGTCCATCGAATGCATCGACGTGAGGTGCGAACCGGCGACCCTGCCCTGCAAGCCCAGGCGCAGCGTCTCTGCGGCAAGGGTCTCGATATGGCGCGACAGGGGATCATCGCTTTCGTCACAATGCATGTCGACCATCAGCCCCTGCTCCGCGGCGAATTCGCACAGCATGCGCACGGACTCGGCGCCGTCGGCCATTGTCCGTTCGAAATGCGGGATGCCGCCGACGACGTCCACGCCCATCCGGATGGCGCGCTTGAGATTGTCGAATGCGGTCTTGCTGCGCAGCAGGCCGTCCTGCGGGAACGCGACGAGTTGCAAATCGATGTAAGGTGCCACGCGGCGTTTGACGTCGAGCAGCGCTTCCACGGCCAGCAGGCGGTCGTCGCACACGTCGACGTGGCTGCGGATCGCCAGCAGGCCGCGCGCCACGGCCCAGTCGCAATACTGCAATGCCCGTTCGACGAGCGCCTCCTGCGCCAGTTGCGGCTTCAGTTCGCCCCACAGCGCAATGCCTTCAAGCAAAGTGCCCGATTCGTTCACGCGCGGCAGGCCATAGCTGAGCGTCGCGTCCATGTGGAAATGGGCGTCGACAAACGGCGGCGTCACGAGGTCGCCGCCGACGTCGATCTCGCGCGCGCCACGTTGCGGCAAGGCGGGCTCGACGGCAGAGATGGTGCCGCCCGCGATGGCGATGTCGACCGTGCGGCCATCGGCCAGGGTGGCGTTGCGGAGAACGAGATCCATGCGCGGGGCTCCTGATGGTTGGGACCTCATCAGATTACCATGCTGGTCATCTTGTCAATGATATATATCAAACCTCAATGCTGCACCGCAAGATTTCCTTGTAAAAACAACATAGAATTCCCTTTTCATCCCGCATGAACCCCTTTACACTAGACTTATTGCAGTGCGTCATAAACCGAATGGTTACAACCTGAAAGACAAGGAACCCAGATGACTTCATTCTCCGAACAGTTGTCCGCCGTCCGCAAGTCCCAATGGGAAGCACAGCTCGACGTGTTCCGGGCATTGAGCCAGCGCGCACTCGACAGCGCCGAACAGCTGATTGCGCTCAACATGAAGACCTCCCGCGCGTCGGTCGAACAAGCTACGGGAACCTTCAAGCAATTGCTCGAAATTACCAACCCGCGCGATTTCCTGGCCATCGGCACCACGGCCCAGGGCCAGTGGCAGCAATTCTTTTCCTACGGCCGCGAGCTGCTGGGCATTGCCGCCGGCACGCACGAGCGCGGCTGGAGCACGCAGCAGCCGCTTCAGTTGGTACCCGCCGCGACCGCGAACATCCCGACGTCCGTGCCCCAGTTCATGGAGCAGGCAGCCATCGCGACGGCCGACGCGGCCACAGTGAACAGCGAGATCGTTAGCGCCGCCGTCGATACCGGCTGCGCCATGGCCGAAGCGGCGCTGGACGCGGGCGCCCAAGCCATCAGCCGCGCCGAAGAAGCGGCGCCGCCGCAGGCCGAGCCGCAGACCGAGCCGCAGGCAGCCGAACCGCTCACGACCACCGTGACCGAGGCGGTGTCCGCGCAACCGGAAGCGCCGGCCGCCGATCCGGTCGAAACGGCCATCGCCGACGAGGTGCCGCCCGCCAGGGCCAAGCCGCTCGCGAAAGCGCTGAACAAGGTCGCACCGAAACCGGCCGCCGCCGAGCATCCGGTCGCATCGACCGTGCCGCTGGAAGCCGGTCCGCACGTGGAACTGCCGATCGTCACGCCGACCGAGAGCACGCCGCCGCTGCGCGTCGTGACCCACGGCGGCAAGACCTCGCGCTCGCAGCGCAAGAAGTAACGGCGGCACGGCATCTGCAAAGGTGCTGTAAAACTAGTAAATTAGCGGGCCTTGGCCCGCTTTTTCTTTTTCACTCACCAACAACAAGAACAGGATCTTCAATGGGTTTGGCAAAGCTGATCGGCGGCTTCGTGCGCCGGCACTGGCGTTCGTACGCATCGTCGGCGGTGATGCTGTTCGGCGTGGCGCTGTGCACCGTGCTCGTGCCGCGCAAGGTCGGCGCGATGATCGACGGCCTCGCCGCGCACCGCCTCGGCGGCCATGACCTGCTCATCCAGATCGCGCAACTGCTCGGCCTCGGCCTCGCGATCTACGGCCTGCGCGTGGCATGGCGCCTGCGCCTGTATTCCGCGTCGTACCGGCTCGGCGTGGAACTGCGCACGAAGTTGTACGACCGCCTGTCCGCGCAAGGCCCCGCCTTCTTCCAGCGCCAGCGCACGGGCGACCTGATGGCGCTCGGCACCAACGACATCGACGCCATCGAGCAGGCGGCCGGCGAAGCGATGCTGGCCGGCTTCGACGGCACGCTCACGCTCGTCATGGTGCTGGGCATCATGTTCCTCGGCGTGGACTGGCGCCTGACGACGATCGCCCTGCTGCCGTTCCCGTTGATGGCGCTGGCGTTCTGGCGCATCTCGAGCCACATCCACACGGCGTCCACGGATTCGCTGAAGCGCTTCTCCGCGCTGAACGACCACGTGCAGGAGACGCTGTCCGGCGTGCGCACCCTGCGCGCCCTCGGCCTGGAACAGCGCAGCGCCGACCAGTTCGCGCAACTGGCCGCGCGCGCCGCCGACGCGAGCCTCGCGGCGCAAAAATGGGAAGCGGCGTACGAACCGGCCGTCGGCCTCACGCTCACCGCCGCCACCGGCCTCACGCTGGGCCTCGGCGGCTATCTCGTGTGGCAGGGCCAGATCACGATCGGCAGTCTCACCAGTTTTACCATGTACCTCGGCCAGCTGATCTGGCCGATGTTCGCCGCGGGCTGGGTGCTGTCGCTGATCGAACGCGGACGCGCCGCCCTCGCGCGCCTGCAGCCGCTGCTCGATGCGCCGCTGACCGTCGACGACCGCGGGACGCTGGAGACGCTCGCGCGCGGGCCGCTCGTGCTGGACCACGTCCGCTTCCATTACAGCGACGACGCGCGCCCCGCGCTGGACGACGTCTCGCTGCGCCTGGAACCGGGCAAGACGCTGGGCCTCGTGGGCGCCACGGGCGCGGGCAAATCCACCTTGCTGCGCGTGCTGCTGCGCCAGGCCACGCCGCAGCACGGCCTGGTCACGTGGGGCGGTCATGCGCTGGAAGACTACAAGCTCCAGACCCTCCGCGCGCACATCAGCTGGGTGCCGCAGGAATCGTTCCTGTTCTCCGCGTCGATCGCGGAAAACATCGCCCTCGGCCGCCCGGGCGCAGCGCGCGCGGAGATCGAGCAGGCGGCGAAGATGGCCGCGATCCACGACGACATCCTCCGCTTCCCGGACGGCTACGACACGCCCGTCGGCGAAAAGGGCATCACGCTGTCGGGCGGGCAGCGCCAGCGCGTGGCGATCGCGCGCGCGCTGCTGGCCGACAGCGCCCTGCTGCTGCTCGACGACGCGCTGTCCGCCGTCGACACGGGCACGGAAACGAACATCCTCGACCATTTGAACGACGTGCGCCGCGAACGCCCGGAACTGTCGGCCATCATCGCGAGCCACCGCCTGTCGGCCGTCGTGAACGCGGACCTGATCGTCGTGCTGCGCGAAGGCCGTATCGTGGAGCGCGGCACGCACGACGAACTGCTCGCCCTGGACGGCTGGTATGCCAGCCAGTGGCGCTACCAGCAACTGGAGGCCAGCCTCGATGCCATCTGAAGACGTCAAAAAGAGCGCGATCAAGAGTGTGACTGCGGCGCAGGCGCGCCAGGCGGCGAGCCTGCTGCGCCGCGCCGCCCATCCGGACCGCGCCCACCTCGGCTGGGCCACGCTGTGGCTGATCCTCGCGGCCGGCCTGGAAGTGGTCGGTCCCCTGCTGGGCAAGAAGCTGATCGACGACCACCTGCTGCCGCACCACCTCGACTGGACGCGCATGGGGTGGCTGCTGGCCGGCGTCGTCGTCACGGGCATGGCCGCGTCGTGGCTACGCTTCCTGCAGCTCGTGCGCCTGTCCGGCATGGCGATGCGCGCCGTGCAGCGCCTGCGCGAATGGGTGTACGGCCACGTGCTGCGCCTGCCGATGGCGTTCTTCGACCGCGCCATCACGGGCCAGCTCGTGAGCCGCGTCACCAACGACACCGAGGCGGTGAAAACCCTGTACATCCAGGTGCTGTTCGTGATCCTCGATTCCAGCATCGTCCTCGTCGGCACGTCCATCGCGATGGCGTGGCTGGACTGGCGCCTGATGGTGATCGTGCTGGCGCTCGTGCCGGCCGTCCTGGGCATCGTGTGGCTGTACCAGCGGCTGTCCGCGCCGGCGGTCACGCGCGCGCGGGCGCTGCGCAGCGACATCAACGGCCAGATGGCGGAATCCATCGGCGGCATGAGCGTGCTGCAGGCGAACAATGCGCAGCACCGCTTCGGCCAGCGCTTCGCCCACACCAACGACCAGCACTACACGGCCCGCGTGGCCGAGCTGCGCGCCAACGCCTTCCTGCTGCGGCCCGCGCTCGATTTCCTCAACGTGGTCCTGCTGGCCGTCGTCATCTACAGCTTCGGCCAGCGCAGCATGAATGCCGTCGAAGTGGGCGTGCTGTACGCGTTCATCAGCTACATCGCGCGCGTCGTGGAACCGCTCATCCAGATCACGATGCAGTTCTCGGGCCTGCAGCAGGCCGTCGTCGCCACGGCGCGCGTGGCCGCGCTGCTCGACGAAGCGGGCGCCGCGGAGCACCAGGCCGGCCGCGTCACCTCCGCACGCAAGCCCGTGGCGGCCGACGTCCCCGCCGTGCGCGTGCGCGACCTCTCCTTCGGCTACGCGGCAGGCCAGACCGTGCTGCACGACCTGTCGCTGGACATCCCGCAGGGCGCGTTCTTCGGCATCGTCGGCCACACGGGCAGCGGCAAGTCGACGCTGCTGTCGCTGCTGCTGCGCTACTACAATGTCGAGCAAGGCACCATCACCCTGTTCGGCGAACCGCTGGCGACGATCGGCAACGAGCGCTTCCGCGCGGAGGTCGGCCTCGTGCCGCAGGATCCGTTCCTGCTGGCGGCGTCGGCACGCGAGAACATCGACATGGGCCGCGGCCTTTCTCAGGCAGCCATCGAGGCGGCCGCGCGCGCCGCGCATGCGCACGAGTTCATCGCGCGGCTGGAGCAGGGCTACGACACGCCGCTGGGCGAAGGCGGCTCGCGCCTGTCGTCCGGCCAGAAGCAGCTGATCGCGATCGCGCGCGCCCTCGCCGGCCGGCCGCGCATCCTGCTGTTGGACGAGGCCACGTCGCGCATCGACAGCCAGACGGAGCAGATCGTGCAGCAGGCGCTGGACGAGTTGCGCGGCCAGGTCACGATCATCGCCATCGCGCACCGGCTGTCGACGATCCGCGACGCCGACCGCATCGTCGTGCTGAACCACGGCCGTATCAGCGAATCGGGCAGCCACGACGACCTGATGCGCATTGAAGGCGGCCTGTACCAGCGGCTGTATTTGCTGCAACAACTGAGCGTTTGACCGCGCCCTTTGCTTCCCCGATATCGTTGACGCCGTAGAAACTTTATTAGTTAAACACTATTTTTGTGACGGCGCGGCTTTTTGGATACGAAACCTGTATTTTTTACGCACAATCGTTCCATTAATTGATCTTTCTCAATTGCAAGAGCCTATAATCGCGTACGCAGATGTCCTAAATTAAGGGACTACACTTCCTCGGGGAGGCATGTTGGCAGGTCTATACCGTGCAGCGCAGCACCGCCGCAGCCGTGCGCTGCTGGCTCTGCTATTGGTCGTTTCCGGAAGCACGCTGGCCGCCGATGTGCCGGAAGAGCCTGTGCGTGCGCGCTTTGCCGAACTCGGGGAAATCATCCGCGTCACGCCCCAGCGCGCGGTGCCGCTGCTGGCCGGCCTGGACGCCCAGGCGCGCCGCACGCCCGCCGAATACGCCCGCCTGCTCACGCTGTCCTGCGACCTGAGCCACCGCCTCGGCAAGCACGTGGAAGCCGTCCAGCTGTGCGAACAGGCACTGCAACTGGGCCGCCAGGTGCACGACGACAGCCTCGTCGCGCGCGCCCTGCTCTCCAAGGCGTATGCCCTGTTCGGCCTGAACGAAATGAGCCAGTCGCACCAGCTGGTGTGGGAAGCCGAACGCCTCGCCGCCGCCAGCACCGACGTCGACCTGCGCATCCTCGTGCAGATCTCCTCGGGCGAATCGTTCGCCGAGGAAGGCAACTTCCCCGTCGCGCTGACCAAGATGCAGGGCGCCGTGACGCTCGCGCGCCAGAGCGGCAACAAGCTGCAGATCGCCGTCGCGCTCAAGTCGCTGGCCTACCTGTACAACCAGATGCGCGAATTCGACAAGGGGTTCGAGGCGATCGGCGAAGCGGAACAGCTGGCGGAGGCGATCGATTCGCCGGGCCGCCTGGCGATCTTCAAGACGACGGAATACATCCTTGCCGCCAACAGCGGCGACATGGGACGGGGCACGACGGCCCTGCTGTCGGCGCTCGCGCTGGAACGCCGCATCGGCGCCGACGCGATGATCGCCAACACGCTCGTCAACCTGGCCGACTCGTACCTGAAGCAGCAGGACTGGCGCCGCGCGCTCGCGTACGCCCAGCAGGCGCTGGAGCAGGCGCAGAAGCTGCACGACGACGCCCTCGCCGCCACGGCTCGCGTCAACGTCGGCCAGGCCTATCTCGGCATGGGCCGCCTGGCCGAGGGCAAGAAGCACATCGAGCAGGGCATGGACTGGTACCAGCGCTCCGGCAACAAGCCCGACCAGCAGAGTGTCCTCGTCGAATACGGCGACGCGCTGGAACGCGCCGGCGACCTGCCCGGCGCGCTGGCCGCGTATCACCGCGAGCGCGCGCTGTCGAACGAATTGTTCGAGACGCGCCGCCAGAAGGCGATGATGGAGCTGCAGGAAAAATACGAGGCCGACAAGCGCCAGCGCCAGATCGAGATGCTGCGCCAGGAAAACCAGGTCAAGTCGACCGAAATCGACAACCGCCGCCTGCAGCAGCGCATCTGGTGGCTGCTGGCGCTCGTATTCGCGCTCGCGTCGGTCATCGTCGGCATCCTGTACCGCAAGGTGCGGCACGCCAACGCCCAGCTCGAGGTCAAGAACCATGAACTCAAGCAGCAGAGCGCGCGCGACCCGCTGACGGCGCTGTACAACCGCCGCCACTTCCAGGAATTCATGCGTTCGCACCAGGACATCGGGCGCCAGGGTGCGGGCACGAGCGGCGAGGACATGGTCAGCGCAATGTTCCTGCTCGACGTCGACCACTTCAAGCACATCAACGACACGTACGGCCACGGCGCCGGCGACGCCGTGCTGCGCGAGATCGCGGAAGCGCTGCGCGAGATCCTGCGCGAGACCGACATGATCGTACGCTGGGGCGGCGAGGAATTCCTCGCCTTCCTGCCGGCCGTGCCGAGGAACAGCCTCGACGAGGTGGCGCGCCGCCTGCTGGCCGGCATCCCGGCACGCACGATCGACTACCAGGGCACGCGCCTGTCGGTGAACGTATCGATCGGCTTCGCGCCGTTCCCGCTCGTGCCGGGCACTCCCATCTCGTGGGAACGCGCGATCAACATCGTCGACATGGCGCTGTACCTCGCCAAGGGCCACGGCCGCAACCGCGCGTACGGCGTGCGCGGCGTGTCCGGCCTCGATCCGGCGGCGCTGGACGAGGTCGAGAACGACATCGAAAAGGCGTGGCGCGCGGGGCTCGTGGACCTGGCGATCGTGACGGGGCACGTGCCGGAATTACGAATGGCGTCTTGAACCTCGTCGTCCTCGCGAAAGCGGGGACCCATGCCGAGTCTCCGAAGCCCGGCGTCAAGAATACCGCGGTGTTTCCGACGCACCGAATCCGGTTGCTCGGTATGGGTTCCCGCTTCCGCGGGAACGACGGTCAGGTCACTTAGCCGCCTGCTGCATCTTCTCCCCGGCCTGTTCCACCTTCTCCCCGACCCGTTCCGTCGCTTCCTTCGCGCCCTCGCGCGCCTCGCGCACGGCCTGGTCGGCTTTCTGGACCTGGGCCTGGACCTTGTCCTCCACCTTCTCGTTGATCCGGTCGATCTTCTCGTTCACGTGGTCGAGCTTTTCCTGCACGCGTGCGCCAGCCGCGTCGACCTTCGCCTGCGCCCGCGCGCCCGCGTCGTCGATCGCCTTGCCGGCCTGCTGGGCAGGACCCACACCGTCCGTGCCACGGTTGCACGCCGCCAGGAGACAGCCCGCCAGCAGCGCGCCGATGATGGATATCCGATTCATCTTGCACCCTCCTTTGTTGCCGAATATACACCTGCGCCACGCGCCGCGGCGGACGCTTCGAACGGCGCATCCGTCAGCGTGCGCAGGAACGCGACGATGGCGTCGATGTCCGCATCGTCGAGCGCCGGCTTCATCCCCTTGCGGCGGTTGTACGGCATGGTGGCCACGTTGACGTTGCCGAGGTGGCGCGGCGCCACATCGTCGAACGGGCGGCCGTTCCGGTACCAGCGTTCCGGCTCGATCGAGCGGGTGGCGTAGAACGCGACGGCGTCGCGCAGGTCGGAGAAGACGCCGTTGTGCATATAGCGCTCGCGCGCGGCCACGTTGCGCAGGCTCGGCGTGCGGAAGTAGCCGCACCACTGCCCGGGCTCTTTCCAGCCTTTTGCACGCCCCGTCGCGCACAAGCCCTCGTCGAAATGGCGCGGGTCGCGGTTGGCGGGAATGGCCCGGTTGCGCGGCACGGCGAGGGCGTCGTAGCCGAAGTCCGTGAACAGCGAGCGGGCCGGGTTGGTCGACGTCTCGTTGAACTTGTGGCAGCTCGCGCAGTTGCCGCGGTCCGGGTCCTTGAACAGTTTTAGCCCGCGCAGTTCCTGCGGCGTGAGTGTCGCCTTTCCCTGCACCCAGGCGTCGTAGCGCGACGAGAACGGCGACATGTCGCGGCTTTGCAGGAAGGCGTCCATCGCGGCGCCCAGGGCCGCCAGGGTGCTGGCCGTCGTCCTGAATACGGCCGGGCCGAAGGCCTGTCTGAAACCGTCCGCGTACGGCGCGGCGCGCAGCTTGCGGGCGATGTCGGCCTCGCTCCGGTTGTGCATCTCGAGCGGATCGAGCAGCGGATGGCGCACCAGTTCCACGACGGTGTCCACGCGGCCGTCCGTGAACAGGCCGCCGAACGGCGTGGGCGCGAGTGCGTCGTCGTCCTGGTAGAAGAACAGCGGCGGCACGTACGCGGCGTACAGCGCCGACGGCACGTTGCGCCTGCCGACGAGGTCCGGCCTGCTGCCCAGCGCCACGCCGATGCGCGAGCCGTGGTTGCCCGCGAAACCCTGCGCGGGATCGTGGCAGCTGGCGCAGCTCGTGCCGGCCGGCTCGGACAGGCGCGTGTCGAAGAACACCTGCCGGCCCAGCGCCACGCGCGCGGGCGCGGGCGAGAACGGGCCGGCCACGCCGGGCATCGCGGGCAGTTGCGGCGTGCCGGCGAATGCGGTGGATGCCGCCAGCACGCTTGCGACGATGAATGACTTACCCAGCAAGGAAGCCCGCCTTGTCGCAATTGAGGCGGTTGTTGGCCAGCGCGCACGTGGCCATCAAGGTGCCCGTCTTCGTGTAGGCCTTGTACGTCCAGCCGCTGCCCGCGCGTTCCATCAGCATGAAGCCGAACGTATTGCCGTGCGTGATGCGGTCGACCGTCACGCCCGGCGCCGGCGGCAGGTTGGCGGGAAATGGGTCGGGCAGCGCGACGTCGAGGTTGTCGCCGCCGTTCCCGCTCACGAACGTGGCAGGATGATTGGATGCGAAGCTGATCGCCTGGAAGTCGTGCACGTGGCCGTGGATTGCGAGCGATACGCCGGCCGGATAGTACGCGGTCGCGTTCAGCTGCTGCATCACCGACAGCAGCGCCGCATTGCCGCCCGCCGGCGCGCCGCCCGCGATCGGCGCGTAGCCGAGGATCGGGTGGTGGTTGACGAACAGGCTCGTCGTCTTCGCCTTGCCGGCCAGCTGGGCGACCGTCCTGAATTCGTCCTGGTACGTGAGGAATTGCGGATCGTTCGTCGCGAGCGCCGCCTTGCCGGCCTTGGCGGAATCGAACACGATCACCTGCGTGTCGCTCCCGAGCGGCACGGCATACGGCGCGGTGTAGTTGGCGGCGGCGTCGTTGGCCGGATCGTCGCAGGTGCGCTTCGCGCTGTAGGCCTGCGTGTCGAGCAGGCGGAACCAGCCCTGGCCGGCGCGCGCGCATTCCTCGTGGTTGCCGCGCACGACGATCCACGGCGCCGCGGCCAGCAGCGGCGCGGCCGGCTTGAACAGGTCCGCTTCCCACGTGTCCCAGCCATAGCCCCACGGGCTGTCCTTGCAGCCGGCGATGTCGGACGGGCAGGCGTTTTCGCGGTAATGGTAATCGCCGATGTGCATGACGAGGTCCGGCCGCAGCTTCGCGGCCGTGGCGGCGATCTGCGCCAGCGGCCACGCGTCGGCGTCGTTGCACGACTGCCAGGCGTTGTCGGCCTTTTTCAAACGGCAGCCCGTGTCGGCCAGGATGACGATGCGTTGCGGCGCCGCCTTCGGCAGCGGCAGCGCCCTGCTGCCGACGTGCGCCTCTTTCGCATCCGCCGCCACGGCCGCTTCGCACACGTTGAGCGGGAACGCGGACGGTTTCGAGTCGGCGGCGGCGCTGGCGGTCGTGCGCTGCGCCGGCGTGCCGGCGGCGGCGCGCAGGGTCATGCGCGTGTCGCCGCCGTCGACCGTGATCACGGGGCACGTGCCGTACGTCGTGGCCGCGCGCGCGACCGGCTTGCCGCCGTCGCCCATCACGACCCACGCATATTTCACGTAGTCGTCCTTCGTCGCTTCGTCGATATGCGTGGCGCTGCAGCCGGCGAGCAGGCTGGCCACTGCGACGGCGCCGAGGGTCCGGCCGTTCGATCCGATCATCTGTGTGTCCCTTCGTGCGTGATTGAAATCGCAACACGATAAGGACGCAATATGACCCCGCTATGACATCCGCCAGTCCTCGCGCATCAGGTCCACGTAGCGCCGCGCACCGAGGCCCAGCGGTCGCTCGCGCGACCACACGACGTCGACCCACAGACGCAGCGCGTTGCTGATGTTGTCGAAGCCGATCTCCACGAGGCTCCCGGCCGCCACCAGCGGTTGCGCGAGCGCGCGCGGCAGATACGCCCAGCCGAGGCCCGCCTGCACGAGGTTCAGGGTGGCGAGGTAGTTGTCGACGCGCCACACGTCGCGCGCGTGCACGAAGCGCGGATCCCTGCCCGCGCCATCGCGGCCCGCGACGACGACCTGGCGCTGGTCGATCAGGTCTTCCAGCCGCGGCGCGCCGCCCGTCAGCAACGGATGGCCGGGCGCCACCACCGCGACGAGCAGTTCGCTGCCCACTTCCTGGAACTCCTCGCGGTCGTCCAGCCGCTCGCGCTCGAACACGAGGGCAAGCTGCACGCTCCCGTCGTGCAGCAGGCGCAGCGCGTCCGCCTGCGGCGCCGACAGCACTTCCACTTCGAGCGACGGGAATTCGCGCGCCAGCACGGCCAGCGGCGCGCTCCAGCGGCCCGCGATCAGTTCCGGCACGACGGCCAATGTCAACCGCCGTTCCAGCCCGCCGTGCAGCGCGAGCGCGTCCGCCTGCAGCCGCCGCATTTCGCTGGCGACGTGGCGCGCGCGCGGCTCCAGCGCCCGCGCGGCGTCCGTCGGGCGCGGGTCGCGTCCCGACCGGTCGAACAGGACCAGATCCAGCTCCGCTTCGAGCTGGGCGATGGCCATGCTGACGGCCGACGGCACGCGTCCCTGCGCGCGGGCCGCCGCCGAGAAGGAGCCGTGGTCGAGCACGGCCAGGAAGATGCGCACGCTGTCGCTGGTGAATGCCATGACCTGTCAATAAAGTTGAAAGATTCTGACTTTATACATCAACTTGACCGACATATCTTTACGCCATCGAGATTGGAAAGAGCAAAACCATGCAAGGCATCAAACGCAAGATCGTCTACGTCACACTGTACGAAGCCATCGCCATCGCGAGCACGACGGCCGGCCTGGCCGGCCTCGCCGACCACGACGCGGGCGCCGCCGGCATCGCCGCCGTCCTCGCGTCGGCGACGGCCGTCGCCTGGAACCTCGTCTACAACACCTTGTTCGAAGCGTGGGAAGCGCGCCAGGCCAAGCGCGGCCGCAGCCTGCTGCGCCGCGTCGTCCACGCCATCGGCTTCGAGGGCGGTCTCGTGCTCGCCATCGTCCCGATGTTCGCGTGGGCGCTGGACACGTCGCTCGTCGACGCCTTCCTGCTCGACATCGGCCTCGTCGTGTTCTTCGTCCTCTACAGCTTCGCGTTCAACTGGGCGTTCGACCTCGTGTTCGGGTTGCCGAAGGCGGCAGCCTGACGTCCGGTTCACCCCGGCCGTCTCCCGGTTCGCCACATTCCGCTCGCCCGCGCGTGCACGCCGGCGTAGCCTGACCGGCATTCGATCCAGTCAGGAGACACCGTGAAACGACGATTCCTTCTCAAGGCCGCGGCGACGCTGCCGTTCGCATTCGCGGGCGTCACGACCGCCGCACCGCTGCGCCGGCGCGTGCGCCCGGGCGATCCCCTGTGGCCATCCGCCGCCGCGTGGGGCGACCTGAAACGCAGCGTGGGCGGCCGGCTCGTCAGGCTCGACGCGCCGTTCGCCGGCTGCGCCGCCGGTGCGGATGCGCCCTCCTGCGCGGCCGCGCTGGCGCGGCTGAAAAATGGTTTCGAGATGGGCGACCAGCCGAACTTCACGCACACGAGCGGCTGGCTGGACGCCTGGTCCTCGCAGCCCAGCGCGTATGCCGTCGCGGCGCGCACGCCGGCCGACGTCGTCGCGGCCGTGAACTTCGCGCGCACCCACGACCTGCGCCTCGTCGTCAAGGGCGGCGGCCACAGTTACCAGGGCACGTCCGACGCGCCCGATTCGCTGCTCGTCTGGACCCGGCACATGAACGACGTGCGGTTGGAGCCCGCGTTCGTCGCGCGCAACTGCGGGACGGCGCCGCAGCCGGCCGTCACGGTGGGCGCGGGCGCCATGTGGATCGATGCCTACGATGCCGTGACGACGCGCGCCGGCCGCTATGTCCAGGGCGGCGGCTGCACCACCGTCGGCGTGGCGGGGCTCGTGCAGAGCGGCGGCTTCGGCAGCTTTTCCAAGCGCTACGGCACGGCGGCGGCCGGCCTGCTGGAGGCGGAAGTCGTGACGGCCGACGGCCAGGTCCGCATCGCCAACGCCTGCACGAACGCGGACCTGTTCTGGGCATTGAAAGGCGGCGGTGGCGGCAGCGTGGGCATCGTCACGCGCCTCACCTTGCGCACGCGCGAGCTGCCGGCCACGTTCGGGGCCGTCTTCTGCAAGGTGCGCGCGGCCGACGATGCCGCGTTCCGCGCGCTGGTCGGCAAGCTGGTGGAGTTCTATGCGAGGGACCTGTTCAATCCGCACTGGGGCGAGCAGATCGGCATCCATGGCGACAACACCGTCGACGTCTCGATGGTGTTCCAGGATCTCGACGAAGCCGGCGCCGCACGCACGTGGGCGCCGCTGCTCGACTGGCTGCGCGCGCATCCGGGCTACTCGTTCGAGAAGCCGTTCCAGGTGCTGGCCCTGCCCGCACGACATATGTGGGACGCGGCGTTCTTCCGCGAACACGCGCCCGGCTTCATGGTCGCCGACCCGCGTCCGGGCGCGCCCGCGCATCACGTGATCTGGAAAGGCGACACGGACCAGGAGGGCTGGTTCATCCACGGCTACAAGTCGGCGTGGCTGCCGGCCGGGCTGCTCGATCCGACACGCCAGGCCGGCCTTGCCGACGCGCTGTTCCAGGCGAGCCGGCACTGGAGCGTGGGCCTGCACTTCAACAAGGGCCTGGCCGGCGCGCCGCAGGCGGACATCGACGCGGCGCGCGCCACCGCGACCAACCCCGCCGTGCTGGACGCGTTCGCGCTGGCGATCATCGCGGGCGGCGACGGGCCGCGCTTCCCCGGCATGCCCGGCGGCGCCGTCGATACGGTCCGCGGACGCGCCCGCGCGCAGGCGATCGGCCGGGCGATGGACGCGCTGCTCGCGGTGGCGCCGCGGGCCGGTGCGTACGTCTCCGAAAGCGATTACTTCCAGGCCGACTGGCAGGACGCCTTCTGGGGCGCCAACTATCCGCGGCTCGCGCAGGTCAAGCGCAAATACGATCCGGACGGCCTGTTCTTCGTGCGCCACGGCGTGGGCAGCGAAGCCTGGAGCGAGGACGGATTTACACGCAACGCGTGACTCCCGTTACTGCGCGTCTGGCGGAATAGCCAGCGGATGCTCGGCGCGCGCGGCATCGATGCGCGCCTTGAGCGCGCGCGTGTTGTCGTCCTCGCCCCAGCGCTTCGTGAACGCCTGCAGGCGCGTGCGCGCCCGCTCGACGCTGCCCGATTCCAGCGAAGATTCGATCGGGCCGCGCGCCTCCGCCCACGCGCTCGCGCGCTGGCGCTTGCGCGTGCACGCGCTGGACGCCTCGTTCAGTTCGCGCTGCAGGCGTTCCAGCTGCTGCGGCGTGGCGCGGCTGCTGCGCAGCGCGATCAGCTCGGCCTGCGCCTGCTTGCCCTGGCAGGCCTGCGCCAGGGCGATGGCGCCGTCGATGCGCTTGTCGATTTTCTTCGCCGACGGCTTGGCCCACAGCCACACGCCCCACAGCACGGCCAGCGCGACGATCCACCAGCGCAGGCGGATCGGCTGGCGGCCCGCCGGTGCCGGCGCAGGCGGCGGCGTCGGGTGCGGCGACCACGGGATGCCGCGGCCCCGCTTCGGCGGCGGCGCGGTATTGGCCTCGACCGGGCGGCCGCCGTGGCCGAAGGCCGTCGCGGACGGCGTCGGCTTCGGCTTCGGCGGCGGCGGCACCTCCTGCACGGTATCCGGCGCATCCGACCAGCCCGACAATCCGGCGACGGCCTCCGCCCCGGCTGTCGCGGCAGCGGCAGTTGTAACGTTATCGGCGGCAACGCGGCGTACATGTCCATCGTCCTGCGGCGGCGGCGGTGCGCCTGCCTGCTGGGCCGTCCCGCAATACGGGCAGTACTGCACGCGGCGCGGCATGCCGCGTGCGCAGGCGGTGTTGATGCAGCGGTAGATGGCTTCGTCCTGCACGGTGCGTCCTTATTCCGGGTCCGGGATGCCGTCGTCGTCCGGATCCGGGATCGCGGTGCCGGCGGCCGCCATCAGTTCCGGGATGTCGGCCACGGTCTTCCACTTGTCCGCGCGCGGATTCCACTGCATGTTCCAGATGCGCGTGCCCGTATCGATCTCGCCGCGCGTCAGCTGCTGCACGACTTCGTCCAGCGCGAACGGTCCGCGCTGCACGCCGCCGACGAACAGCTTGTAGCGCGCGGGGATCGGCGTCGCACCCACGACGTACGCGGCCGGCCCGAGGCTCGGTGCCGGCACCGCATCGGGCGCGCCCGGCGTCGGTGCGACGACGGTCGGCACGGCCGGCGCGTACTGCGCGGACGGCATGACAGGCGCAGCTGCGCGCCGTTCCAGCGCCTGCGCGGCGCGCGCGTCGGCCGACAGGAACTCCGGCCGGATCACGCGTTTGTCGACGGGCCGCTCGACTTCCCACGCGTACGCGTCGGACGCCGAATCGGGCACGGTCTCCGTCCATGTGTCGAGCTGCGCGAGCGCCGCTTCCACCTGCGCGGGCGACAGCGCCGGGTCGATGCCGGCGGCGCGCCGCATCCACTGGTCGTACAGGCGCCGCGCCGTGATGTACGGCAGCGACGGCGACGGCAGCTGCGCGCCCGTCTCGTCCACTTCCAGCTTCGGTTCGTACACGCGCAACTGATAATGACGCATCAGCGCGGCCAGCAGCGCCAGTTGGTGTGGGCCCATCGCGGCCAGGCGCTGGCGCGTCGCCGCGATCACCTGTTCGCGGTAGTACGGCGGCAGGCCGTTGGAGCGGATCGCGTACTCGTTGCCGATCTGGAGCCATTCGCCCGAGCCCTGCTCGACTTCGAACAGGTATTGCCCACGCGGCTGGAACGCGGCCTCGCGGTCGCCCGCGTCCTGCTTGCGGCGCAGGACGCCCAGCGCGACGGCGGCCAGGAAGAATTCGTAGTCGTCGGCCAGGCGATTCAGCTCGTCCATCGACGGCGAGATCGGGTGGCGGAAACGCGTCGAATCGAAGTGCAGGTGCGTCGGGATCTTCGGGTTTTCGATTTGGTAGCTGGCGCGCCACGTCGGCAGGCCGCGCAGCACCGTCATCGGGTAGCCGGACAGCTCGATGTAGCACACGGCCCGCCCCGGCACGCCCGTGTTCACGACGGACACGAGGTCGCCGTGGAAGAAGCCGGTCGGCACGGCGGCGCGGATTTCCCCTTCCAGCCTGCGCCACGCGGCCGGGTCGCCCACGCCGATGAAGCACTTGAACTGGTCCGCGCTGGGCGTGAACTCGGCCGAGAAGCGCGCGTTAATCCACGGCATGGCGCTCTTGATCCACTCGGAGAAGATGCGATGGCGCTCCTGCGGCGACATCGCGCCCAGGCGTTCCACGAGCGGGTCCGGCAGCTCGGCGACGGCCTGCTCGCCCGACAGCTGCAGCTGCGCGCGCCGGAACAGTTTCAGCAGCAGGTCGGAACGCAGTCTCTCGTCGCCCAGTTGCGGGAACAGGCGCGCGGAGCCGCCGAATTCCAGCAGCACCTCCTCGCTCCACGCGCTCACGTCGCCCGTCAGGCGGACGGGTTCCGGCAGCACGTCGCTCGCCAGCTTGATGTAGGTGGCGTGCTCCTGGCGCGCGTCGGCACGGAGCTGGCCGATGCGCTGGTCGACGGCAGCCAGCATCGCGCCCACGTTGCGCCGTCCTTCCTGGAATTCGCCGGCGACGCCGCTCCAGCGCACCTGGCCGTGTTCGTCCGGCGCCTGCGGTTCGCCCAGCCACGCCGACAGGCTTTGCATCACCTCGATGGATTGTCCCGCCGCGACCGCGAGCAGGTGGAAGCGCAGGTAGTCGGCGATGTCGCGCTTCAGGTGGTTCATGATCTCTCTCGCCTGCGCATCCTTGCCGAACAGCCGGCCCGCGGCCTGCGTCAGGTGGTTCAGCGATTCCTCGACCTGGCGCGTGCGCAGGGCGTCGCGCACGTCGCGGTAACGCTTGCCGTTGCGCTGCACGTTCGCCAGGTCGCGCTGCGCGAGCCGCGCCTTCACCTGCTCCAGCAGCGACAGCACGAATTCGAGGCCGCCCTGCTTGCGGTCGTCCAGCAGCATGTACAGCCGGCCGCGCACGTTCAGGCGCAGTTGCGCGAGCAGCTCGCCGGTATGCCGCTTGATGCGGTCCTCGCTCGTCTCGGCCGTGGCGCCGGCCTCGCGGATGGCGTCGCGCTCCAGGTTCGGCAGCAGCTCGACGACCTTTTCCCGCCACAGCTTGAGGTCGTACGAGGCCATGATGCGGTCCATCTCCAGCTGCACCTTGCTCTCGACGCGCTCCAGCAGCGAGCGCTGGTCCTTGTCCAGCAGGAGCATGTCGGTCAGCGCGTATTCCGGGAACGGCGTGACGTCGACGGTCCCCTTTTTAAAATCGGGGAATTCCGCGAACGGGTGCTCGGCCATGCCCATCTGCTCGCGCATGAAGGCGTCGCGTTCCTGGTCGGCGGCCCGCCGGGCGACACTCCCATCGGCCGCGACGAGGCCGAAGAACGCCTTCACCATCAGCGCCGCCAGTTCATACGCGCGGATGTCTTCGCGCAGGCTTTGCTGCGTGTCCAGCACGGACTGGCCGAACGCGGAATAGACCTTGGAGTACGACAGGCGCATGTCGCCGAAGCGCTGCTCCGGCACGCGCGGGTTGTACGGCCCGAGCTTGTGCTGCTGCTGGTTGACGGCGACGGAACGCTTGCGGTTGGCGAAATCGGCCGACGCGAAGTCCTCGAACAGCGTGTCGGCCACCATCTGGTACACGTCCTTCACGTCCTGCGTCGCCTTGTTCGCGAGGTTCGCGGTGTCGACGAAGTACACATCGTCGAACGGCGTGCCGCGGCCGACGATGCTGTCCGGCTCCATCCACTGCACGCGCGCGTTCATGTCGCGCATGCCCGTCTCCAGCTCCATCAGCGTGGCGTACGCGTTCGCCTCCGTGCGCTCCTTGTTCGCCTTCGCGTAGCCGGACGGCAGGAACATCACGAGGTCGACCTGGCTGTCCGACACTTCCTGGCGCGCGACGGCCTTGGCGATCCAGCCAAGGTCGATGGCGCTGCCCGCGCCCGTGCCGCCCGCGTTCGACGCGATGACGACGATGCGGAATTTGGACGTGTCGACCTGCAGCCCGAGGCGCTGGTAATTCTCCTTGCGCTCGATGCCCGCGTTACTGCTCAGGAAATTCAGCGCGCCCTTGATGCGGCCGCGCAGCTTCGGATATTTGTCGAACAGGTACAAGCGCGCCAGCGCGCGGATCTGGCCCGCGCCCTTGGACGGGTCGATGCCCAGCGAGCGCAGTTTTTTAGGACGCAGCGGCATCCAGTTTTCGATCAGCGGGAAGCGCGCGAGGCTGTCGTCCGACTCGTGGTACTGCGGCAGGTCGAGCGGTTCGACGAGGCGTTCCTCGTCGGACAGCTTGACCAACTCGAACCACGGGTCGGTGCGCTGCGACTTGCCCTCGTCGATGACGGCATTCGCATCGAGGTCGAAATGGAGGAAGCGCGCGACGGGAAAGTCGGCGATGGATTCGACGCGGGTCGGATGCCGGCGGTTCCACACGGCCGCGAGGATGCGGCGGCGGATGCGCATCATGACTTCCATGCCGGTGCCGCCGGCGCCGATGAACAGCGTCGGGCGCAGGTCGACTTTGAGCTCGGCTTTGCCGGAGAGCGATGCGGGATCGGGAAAATCTGCCATGGTGTTCTCTTTGAAAGGTCAGCGGCGGCCGACGAAGAAGGCCGCGACCAGCGTGACCACGCCGACGACGACCAGCGGTCCGGTGATGGCGGGCGTCAGGTATTTGCTCGCGTTGACGATCGCCAGCACGACGGCGGCCGACAGGAAGCCCATGCCGACGAACAGCAGCCAGCCCGCGCTCCCGGCCGACGACGGTGCCACGCGCTTGACGACGAGGTGGTGCACATAGGCGTTGCGCACGAAGAAGTAAATCACCAGCAGCACGACGAACGCGACGGCGCCGATCGCCATGTCGCGCCCGGCCGTGTCGCGCAGCGGCGCCGCGCTCGTGTTGGTGGCGCCGCCCGGCGCGATCTCGACGGGCTGCGTGGCCGTGTCGGGCGTCGTCTTCGGCAGGCTGTCCTGCGGCGTGGTGGCGGTCTGGCCCGGCAGCTTGAAGCCTGGATCGGTGCCGGCGGTGTCGGGGGCGGGCTTGGTCTGGTCGTTCTGCATGGTGGGTTCCCGTGGGTTCATCGGCCGAGCCGCACCTGCGCGCCTTCGCGCAGGTCCAGCAACTGGTGGCCGAACAAGGTCGTCTTCAGGCGGGCCACTTCATTGCCCGCCTTGTCGTAGATCGGTTGCGTGGCGCCGGCGCGCGTGTGCACGGTGCGTAGTTCGTCTTCCACGACGAGCTGCACCTTGCGCGGCCGGCCGTACGCATACGCGGCGCCCGCGCCGGCCGCCAGCAGCGCGAGGCCGCCGGCCAGCAAGGCGACGAGCGGCCCCGAGCCGTAATGGACATGCACCTCGACGGGCAGCACGGCCGTCGAGGCCTGGATGTCGGCCGGCGGCGTGAAGATGTCCGGCAGCGGGTCGCCCGGGAACAGCGCCGCCATGCGCTCGCGGAACGCCTGCGACAGTTCCAGGCGCTGGCCCTGCAGATGCAGTTCGATGCGGCCCGGCAGCACGTATGCGGAGCCGGCCGATTTCAAGGCCGCCATCGACCATTTGCCGGGCAGCTGCGCGACGGGCAGCGCTACCTGCGATGCGAGCGGTTCCGCGCGGCCCGGCGCCAGCCGCGTGACGGTATTCGTCTTCAACGCGATCGGGCGGTTCTCGCCGCCGAGCATCGAGCGCGCGGAGATCGTCGCGCCCGCGATCGTATACGGATACATCGTGTTCTGCAGCTGCCACTGGATCGTCGCGCTGGGCGTGCGCGCGTCGGGCGCCACGTCCGCGCGCAGGCGGCCGGCCGCATCCATCGAGAACTCGACGCCGGACGCGTCCTCGACCTTGCGCGGCACGAGGCGCACCGTATCGCGGTCGAGCGGTTTCAGGCGCGCGGGCGGTTCCGTGATCACGCGCTGGACGCGGCCCGCCGCCAGCAGCGCGTCGAGGGCGCGCGCGCCTTCCGGCCCGACCGCGAACACGTACACCATCAGGCCGTTCGCGTGGTAGTGCTGGCCCTGCACGGGCATCCGCAGCGGGAACGCGAGCGCCTTCGTGATCGCGGCGCCCTTGTGGATCAGCGCATAGAATTCGCGGTTGCGCTCGCTTGTTGCCTGGTCGTTGTTCGGGCTGTTGCGGTTGTTCGTCACGAGCCAGACGAGGCCCGCCTTCCCGCCCAGGACTTTGGTGATGGTCGTTTCCACGGCCTCGCCCAGGTCGGTGTCGGCGAGCGCCGTGCCGCCGGGTTTGCGGGCGGTTTCCAGCCCCGCCAGCGCGGCCTGCACGTGCGCGGGCGTGTCTTTCGTCACCTGCTCGGACAGCAGCGCGCGCGGCGACGGCGCGCCGGGCAGCGACTGGTTGAATGCGGCCAGCACGAGTGCGTCCCCCGGCTGCGCGACATTGCCGGCGAGTGCCGCCACCAGCGGCTTGAACTGCGATGTCGGGTCCGAATAAAACGGCTCCATCCAGCCGGAGTTCTGCACCAGAATAACCTGAGCCACTTGCGGCACGGCCCCGGCGGGGGCGATGCCGCACAACGCGAGGAGCAGGACGAACAGGCGGGCGGCCGTCACGTCGGCGCTTCCAGATTCCAGCCGCGGATCCGGTTCCAGTCTGGGTGGTGCAGCCACAGGCGGTTGGCGTAGACGAAGGGCACGCACTCGAGCGGCCGCGCGAGGCGCGCCACTTCGTCCAGGATCACGTTGCGCCGGCCGATCCACTCCACCGTGGTGCGGGCGATCACGCGGTTGGCCAGCGCTTCTTCGGCGCGGCCGGTGTATTTGTGGAAGCGCAGCACGAGCCCGCTGGGCTGGCTGCGGTTGTTGTTGAAGCTGCGCAGCAGCGGCAGGACGAGGGAATCGTCCTCGTGCTGGTCCTCGACGTGCTCGCCGGACCACGGTTCGTCGACGACGGGATGGCCGCGCCGGAACAGCAAATTGGCGAAGCCGAGGCGCGCGCCGTCGATCGGTTCGCGCTGCGGACGCGCTTGTACTCGTTCTGCCCCCAGTTCGAGGAACGAATACGACTGGCCGTCATGTCCGATCAGCCACATGCGGCCGTCGCGGCTCAGGGTGGGGCCGCCGAGGTCGAGGCTGGGCAGCCACGTGTCCGGCCACGCGAGCCAGCGCGGCGCCTCGCCGGGACGCCACGCGAGCTGGCCCTCGCCGTGCAGCCAGAACAGCTGGCCGTCGTAGCCGATGGGCCGCGTCCAGCCGGACAGCGGCAGCGCTCCGCAATCGAATTGCGGCCCCGGCGACAGGTCGGCGCCGAGCCCGCACAGGCCCAGCGTGCCGCCCGGATTGCGCACGAGGACGCCCAGCTGGCGCCGCATCAGGCCCGGCGCCGCGACGACCGGCGCAGCCAGCACGGCCTCCGTCCGGCAGGTCTCGCTGACAGGATTGATGGCGAGGCGGTACAGGCCGCGCGCCGTGGGCACGAGCGCCACGTCGCCGCGGCGCGCGGGCACCTGCAGGTGCGACGTGGGCAGCCAGCCGTAGTCGGATGCGCCGAACGCGAGATCGGCCGCGCCCTCTTCCGGCAGCAGCACGTGCCAGACTTCCGCCAGCGGATCCCAGTACTGCAGCACGCCCCGCCCGGGCGCCAGCGCGAGCAGGCGCTGTTCGGGAAAGCCGAAGGTGGCGGCTGCGAACACGCAATGGGCGTTCGGCGGCGGCGGCATGGCGGCGTCGAAGCGGCCGACTTCCGGCGCGGGAGGCCGCTCTTCGAGGCTGTCGCCCAGCGCCAGCGACGTCACGGGCAGGCCATGCGGCACGTGCCGGGGCAGCAGCGCATCTGCATACGGCCCCCACCAGTCGGGATGGCGCCCGGGCGCGATGCCGAGGCGTTCGAGCGGGCGGCCGCACGTGGGACAGAACGCGAACCCCTCGGGATAGATGGCGGCGTGGTCGCAGGATTGCGGCAGCGAGGCGCCGAGCAGGTGCGCGCAATCGGCCAGGCGGCCGCGCGCGGCGGCCTGCCAGTCGATCCGGCCCAGCCCGTCGCTGGACACGAGCTCGAACTGCCCGCTGCGTTCATCCTCCAGCCAGACACTGGCCGGCGTTTCCCATCGGTATGCCATGCGCTCCACCGTCGATTCGTCAAAATCGATCGCGGCCCGCTCAAACTCGGGGCCGTTATCGTTTTGGAATCATAGCGCCGGGATCAAGCCGACGGCGCCCTGTTCACGGAGTAGCGCGTGGCTGTGCTTCAGGGATCAAATAGCGGCGCGGGAAATGGAACTTTCGGCAGCATCGAGTGCCGCCCGGTTCACGTGGCGGATCTTCCACGTGCCGTTGTCCAGCACCATCGTCAGCACCACTTCATGTTTCGCGTCGCCGTCGCCGTCGAGGGTGACGAGGACGTCGGCGCTGCGCGCCTGGCGGCGCAGGGTGACGGCCTGCACGCGCCCCCGCAACCATGCGCCGTGGATGCGCGGCGATTGCAGGAAGTAGTCGCCCGCTGCCGCCTTTTGCTCCTGCAGGCGTTTCACCAGCTGGTCGACGAGCGGCTTCGCGACGTAGGCATTCAGACGGTCGTAGCGGTCGCTCAGCGGATCCTGGTCGGCGTCGAGCGTCTGCAGGTACCAGCCATAGAATTCCGCGGCCACGGTCTCCGGTGCGCGCAACGCCGCCGCACGCGCCGAGAGACAAACCAGCAGCACGCCAACCAGAATGAGCTTTAGGAAATTTCCTTTACGAATCAACATGATGGGCTCCTGACAGCCAGACTGTGCAACAATCCAGCTGGACAGGTCGTGACCTGCCGCAAGGGTGCGGAGGCCGTATAATGCCGGGTTGTCTTCCCCCTCCAGCCACGCCATGACGCCCACCGACGCCCTGCCCGCCGCCGCCATCGACTCCGCCACCGCGCACCTGCGCGACGTGCTCGCGATCGCGCTCGAACACACGCCCGAGCGGCGCGCGCTGGTCGTCTTCGACACCCGCACGGCCCTGGCCCGCGGCCTCGTCGCCGCCTACCGCGCGAACCTGCCGGAGGCCACGTTCATCGACTTCGACACGGTGCCCCCCGACGAGGTGCTCGCGACGTTCCGCACGCTGGCGCCGCAGGATCTCGTCGTGCTCGTGCAGTCGACGAACTTCCGCCTGGACGGCTTCCGCCTGCGCGTGGAATTGTTCAAGCTGGGCCTGAAGGTCATCGAGCACGTGCACCTGTCGCGCATGCCGGGCGCGCAGGGCGAGCACTACATCGAGGCGCTGGCCTACGATCCCGCCTACTTCCGCGGCGTGGGCCATGCGCTGAAGACGCGCATCGACCGCGCCCGCCGCGCCGAGGTGCATGGCGGCGGCGAGGTCCTCACGTTCGACTCGCCGCTGGAAAGCGCGAAGCTGAACGTGGGCGACTACAGCGCGATGAGCAATGTGGGCGGCCAGTTCCCGATCGGCGAAGTGTTCACGGAAGCGCGCGACCTGGAAGCCGTCAGCGGGCGCGCGCAAGTCCACGTGTTCGGCGACACGTCTTACCTCGTCAACCGGCCCGAGTCACCGATCACGCTCGTCATCGAGAAGGGCCGCGTGGTCGGCACGGAGAACGTCACGCCGGCGTTCCAGGAAGTCCTCGACATCATCCGCCGCGACGAGGGCGAAGTCTGGGTGCGCGAACTCGGCTTCGGCATGAATCGCGCCTTCACGCGCGAGCGCCGCGTGGACGACATCGGCACGTACGAGCGCATGTGCGGCATCCATCTGTCGCTGGGCGCCAAGCACGGTGTGTACGCGAAACCGGGGTTCAAGCGCAAGGATGCGCGTTACCACATCGACGTGTTCGTCGTGACGGATGCGGTGTACCTGGACGACGAACGCGTGTATGCGGACGGTGCGTGGACGGTGGCCGCCTGATCTACAATGGCATGGTTTTGTTGATGGACCATGCCATGCTCACTCCCGAACAACGCGACCGATTCCAGCGCGACGGCTACATCGTCATCCCGAATTTCAAATCAGCCGACGAGATCGCGCGCCTGCGTGCACGCGCCGGCGAGATCGTCGACGCGTTCGACCCTGCCGAATCGCGCGCCATCTTCACGACGCGCGACCAGGCGAGAGCCAGCGACGCCTGGTTCCTCGGCTCGGACAACACGATCCGCTGCTTCTTCGAAGAGGAAGCCTTCGGCCCGGACGGCCAGCTGAAGCAGGCCAAGGCCCTGTCGATCAACAAGATCGGCCACGCCATGCACGACCTCGACCCCGTGTTCAAAGCGTTCACGCACGATGCGAAGCTGGCCGCCGCCGCGCGCGACCTGGGCCTGGAACAGCCGCAGATCTGGCAATCGATGTACATCTTCAAGCAGCCGGGCATCGGCGGCGAAGTGCGCTGGCACCAGGACGCGACGTTCTTCGATTCCACGCCGATCAGCGTGACGACGTTCTGGTTCGCGCTGGAAGACGCGACCATCGAGAACGGCTGCCTGTGGGTCGAACCGGGCGGCCACCGCGGCCCGCTGCGCGAGCGTTTTCTCCGCGACGGCGATGCCATCACGATGGAAAAACTGGACAGCACGCCGTGGCCGGACGACAGCACGGCCGTGCCGCTGGAGGCCAAGGCGGGGGACCTCGTCTGCTTCCATGGGCTGCTGCCGCACTACAGCGCGCCGAACCGGTCGCCTGTCTCGCGGCACGCGTTTACCTTGCACGTAACGGATGCGCGCACTGCGTATTCGCCGCGCAACTGGATCCAGCGGGATGTGGATTTTCCCGTACGTGGCTTCGACTGATATACTCTTCCAGTACCTTTTAATGCACTTTTAAAGCACAAGCCGGGCATGGACTGTCATATCGAGATTTTTCACGAAGGCGAGTGGCGGGAAGCGGCGCAGGCAAGCTTCTCCGATGTGGTGCGGAATGGCTTCCGGCCGAACGACTGTGTGTTCGAATACGATCTGCTCTATGCCCTCGGCGATGCACCGCCGCCTGTGTCGCTTGTGATTCCGGTGGATGCGGATCGTCACGTTCGCAAAACTTGGCCCACTTTCCTGTACGACCTCGTACCGCAAGGTAATGGACGCAGATTCCTGCTCGACCATCTCAAACTTCCCGACGCCCAGGCGTCCGATCTGCCGTTACTGTGCGCCGGTGCCTTCAACCCGATCGGGCGCTTGCGCATCCGGGAAGCCGTCCACTACTACGAACAGCATGTCGAGCGACATGACCTGGCCGCTGACGGCTTCACGTTTGACGGGTTGCTGGCGCGCTCGCCCGACTTTCATGAAATGATGATGGTGCACGGCATGCTGGCCGCGGGTGGCACGGGTGTCCAGGGTGTCGCCCCCAAATACTTGTTGACCCGGGCGTACGATGGCAACTGGTATCCCGACGCGGCCCTGCCCGATGATCAGGCCCAACGCCACTACATCATCAAGCGCCCGCGCGGCCCCTCGGACGCCGACCGCAAGGTCCTGCGCAACGAAGCCCGCTACATGGAAGTCGCGCGGCGCTTCGGCATCCGCAGTTTCGACGTCCCGGTCCTGCACGGCGACATGCTGTTCATTCCGCGCTTCGACCGCCGCGCCCAGGATGGGCGGGTGCTGCGGTTCCATCAGGAGAGCGTCGCCTCGATCGCTGGCTTGGCCGGCTTCGGCACCCAGGCCGACCAGTTCGGGTTGGTGAACGCGATTCGAAGCGTGGTCGATGAGCCGCTTGCGGAGACCATCGAGTTCATCCGGCGCGACGTGCTCAACCTGGCCATGCGCAACACGGACAATCATGCACGCAATACGGCCGTGCAGACCGTCGACGGTGTCACGCGCATGACGCCTCTGTTCGATTTCGCGCCGATGTACCTGGACCCCGAGGGCATCACCCGGTCGGCGCGCTGGTACCATCCGGAGAGTCGTAAAGAGCTGCGGAACTGGCAGGACATCCTGGCGCAGTTGGCCTTGCCCGGGCCGGAACGTGCGGAGGTCGTCGGGGCCCTGGTACGGTTCGGTGAACAATTGGCGACCCTGTCCGATTGCATGCGCGACGTGGGCGTCGATAATGACATCGTCGATTTCGTCGCGCCCAGCATCGAAGCGCAACGCACCCAACTTCTGGCACTGAGATAGTCATGAGTAAAAGAAAACCGTTGGACAAGGCAGAGGCCCGCGAGCGGCGCAACCGGATGCTGGAGTCGGCGGCCGCGGCCAATCTTTCGCTCACCGAAGGGGTGCGCGAAATGCGCGCGATCGCCGGCATGACGCAGGAAGAATTCGCTCGTCATCGCGGGGTCAGTGCACGCGTCATCAAGGCGATCGAGCTTGGCCAGGCAAACCCCACTGTCGCGACTATGAATCGCATTGGACAGTTCTTTGGCCTGGAGGTGGCGTTCGTTCCGATCCGACGCGCCGCGCGGGATGCGGATCTGGAGCGGACCTTCTCTGACGACAGGGTTACGCAGACCGGCGCCATCGACGTTGCAGAGGGACTTCGCGTACTCGTCGAAACGAGAGAGGAACTTGCTGCCCAAATGCGCGAACTCAACGAGATGGTGCACGATCTTGGCGCCCAGTTAGGCGCTTTCAGTGGGCAACACAATGCGTCGGAAGGCGTGGCCGACTCATCCATTTTGCCTTCCAAAGTGCAACACCGCGTACGCAAGGAGGCGGCCACGCGCAAGGCGGATACCGATTTGAAAAAGAAATCCCGCCCGGCATGATTTCCTGTCGGGCGGCGAGGCGTCGGGCGAACCTCAAGCAGGTACCGCTGCCGGGTACTTGCGTTTCACCCTGCGCTCCAGGCTGTCCCGGATCGCATCGATTTCGCTTTTCAAAGCCCGGCCGCGATACACCAGCGACGTTTCGTGGCGCGCATGGGTGTCGTCGCGGGATGCGCTGAACCAGTTGAACGACCCGACGCAGTACACCGACTGGTCAACCGTGACGATCTTGCTGTGCACCTTATGGACGGTGGCGGCATGCATGCCGTCACGGCTCAATGCGTCGAGCAAAGCGTGCAGAGCCTCGCGGTTGCGTGCCACCGCGTCGCGATCGGGCGCCGCCACGTTGAATTCCTCGTCCGTATAGACGTGGACGGCGACGCCGCGTGCAATCGCGGCCTGCAGCGCGTTCCAGACGGCCGGCGCGCGAATCCTGTCCGGCCGGATCCACGGCGTCATGATGCGCACTTCACGCTGCGCGCCCGCCAGGACCTCCAGCAGAAAATCGTCATGTTCGCGAGCATCGCGCAAATGCGTCACGCCAGTCGTCCCGGCCGTCAGGTCGGCGCGCGGGCCCGTATCGAAACGCAGTGCGTTGGCGGGGTCGCCGAACAGGAAGCCGGCCAGAACACCACGTGGTGTCGCCGGGGCGGCGGTTTCCAGCACATCCATGTCGCCGAACAGGAGGAAGCTGTCCTTTGCGCGCGACACCGCCACGTTCAACATGCTGGGATCGCGGTCCATGAAGCGGCCATCCAGGTGCTTCGAGTAACACGAGGAAAAAATGACGACCGGCCGCTCAGCTCCCTGCAACGCGTGCACGGTGCCGATCGTAACGGCACCGTGCTCCATCAGCCCCGCGTCGCGGCAGGCTGTTTCGATCGCGTCCACCTGGGCGCTGAACGGGGTCACGATGCCCACGATCTGCGCGAACGGTTTGCGGTAGCGGAGCTCAAGCGTCGCGCGGTGCGTCTTCAACCACGCTGCGATCGTCTGCGCTTCGAGCAGGTTGTACGCGCTGCCGCCGCGATTGCGCTGGCAGATACCGTCAACGTGCAAATAGCCGAGAGCGGGCAGTCCGTCCGCATCGGCCGGACGCGGACCGCGCCGGGGCAGCAGCTTGCCCTTGTAGCACAATGCGTTGCAATACGCGATGATGTCGTCGTAGCAGCGCCGGTGCTCGTACAGGTACAACCCGGGGGAGAGGTCTGGATCGTACCGATAATGACTCGCGTGCTGGGCGATACGCATTACGCTGCCCGACGATGCTGTCCGGCCGGACGCGGCGATCCGCTGGAACGATGCGTCGTCTCCACCCGCCTCGAGCAGGCCGTGCTCGAGCAGATTGCCGCCATCGACGTGACGCGGGACCGACCAGATCGGCGCGATCTGCATCGTGTCGCCGATCACCAGTGCCCGCTTGGCGAGCGCGAACGCCGCGCCGGCCACTTCCGGCAGCACCTGCCCCGCTTCGTCCACGATCAACAGGTCGATAGCGTCGTACAGATAATCCGCGAGGAATTCGCCACCTTCGAAGCGCTGCACCTTGAACAGCGAGGGGAGCATGAAGAAGGTGGAAACGGCGCACGGCGTCAGCTTCATGCGCCGGCGCCAGCGCGCCTCGACGGCGACCCGGCCACTCTTGCGCTTTTGCTTGTCGAGGTCCGGCAGAATCGCCTTCATGTCGAGCAGCCAGCGCCCCTCCCAATAATGCGTCGCCAAGCGGAACACGTCGAAGCGTAGTTGCGTGTCGAGGGCACAGTCGACGGCCGCCAGGTCCTTCTGGATCGCGTGACCGACGTATAGCGCCGCCGCCGTGTCCCATTCCTGCGTCGCCCGGCGCAGGGTCGACATCAACGCCTCGCCGCGCGCGATCTCCTGCCTGAGCATGGCGATACGGGCGGCGTGTTCCGCGACCCGCTCCTTCGCAATGGCCTCCGCCTGCTCAGGATGCTCCCACGGCGTCGAATTCCCGGCGATCGACTTCCAGAATTGTTTCGCGAGCCGTAAGCGCTTGCGCGCCACGGGCGGCAGCCAGGAGAACAGCGCCAGCCAGATCGATTCGCCCGCCAGGTAGGACTCCCACTGGTCAAGCACCGTGCGCGCGGATTCCAGGTCGGCTTCGTGCGCCGCGCTCCCTTCGTGCAACGTGCGCAGCGCGTCGTCCGGGGTCGCGCCAAAAGCGTCGTGCAGGGCCGTGGATGCGCGCGAACGCGTGGCCCACAGGTCTTCCAGACGCGCCAGCTTGCCGGCCGCCGCGCGAATGGCGTCCTGGAGGCGCGCAAGCACTGCGTCCACTGTCGGCGTCTGCAGGTCGGGGAAGGCGTTCCTCGCCCGCTCGAGGTAATGCGCTTCCGCCCCGGTGACGAAGGCGGCATTTTCCACAGTCTCGAAAAATGCCCGGGTCTGATATCTGGCGGCAGCCTCGGCTTCCTTTCTCTGTGCCGGGAAGTACGCGCCGAAACTCCTGACGTCGGGTACCCACCGTCCGGCGAGCGGCCCGGTGCCGGTAGCGAAATCCCGACCGAAGGCGTCGATGACGTTGGTCACCGCCTGGTTGTTGGTCGACGCCGCGACGATCACCGGCGCTTCGCCACCGTCCAGCGCGGCCTGCGCCCACAGCGTGGCGACGACCGACAGCAACAAGGTCGTCTTGCCGGTACCGGGTGGACCGTTCACGCAGGTGATGTCACCGGCCTGTCCGGCCAGCAGGTGTGACAAGCTGTCGCGCTGCGCATCCGCGAGCGGATAGCTGTCGCTCGCATGCCCGAGCCGGGCGGCGAAGCGGGCATGCGGCGGCAGGCACGGCAACCGGCTCGCCGCCACGTCGCAGGCATAACGGTCGAACAGGGGGGCATGCGGACGGTTCTCGACAAGATGATCGTACAAGCCGAGGATGTGCAGCGCCGCGCCCTTCACCGCGGCCGTTTTACCGATGCACCAGTACCCGGCATCGATGTAACCATCGGCGCGCGGTTGCCAGCCATCCGCCACGGCCTCGAACAGGCTGCGGCAATATGTCCGATAAGCGCGCCATTGTTCGTCCAGTTCGCCGGCTGCGGCCGCTGGTTCGCCCGGCTCCATGCGCGGCGCCGAATGCGTCGTCAGGAAGACGTCCTGCACGTCCACCGTGCCAATGGCGAGCGCCGGACGCTCCAAAGGCTCAAGCAAGTCGCGTGGCACGACAGTGTGACCGGTGGGGTAAAGCCGGCCGGCCCGGCTCAGCACGGCGGTGCTCAGCAGCGGCGCAATGAACGCCGGCTTGACATTGCGGCGGGCCTGGCCATGCGCCAGCTTGAGGATGAGCACCTGCGGACGCAGCACGACGTCAACCGTCTGGACGCCCTCGGCTTCGCCCTCGAATATCTGCGCGACGATGTCCTCGTGGAGAATGCCTCCCTCCAGTTCGTCGAGTGGCCTGTGGAGGAACGCATCAATCTCCTCTTTCGTCAATGCACCGCTGCCGAGGGCCGCATCGGCCAGGGCACTGCGCCAGTATCCCGCAAAAGCCAGCGATTTTGATTCCATGCAATGTATGTCGGAAATTAACAATCTCGACCATACCACCGAATCCACGCTCCTGACAAAAACTGTCAACGTCGTCTCATAACATTGTCGCCTCGTTATCCAAGGAGATCGTCATGCACATCATCATCGGAGGCACCGGCCACGTCGGCTCGGCCACGGCCCGCGCGCTGCTGCGCCGGGGCGAACCCGTCACGGTCGTCACGCGCAATGCCGGCCATGCGGCCGGGCTGCGGGATGCCGGCGCGAAAGTCGCCGTCGCGGACGTGCGCGACGTGCCCGCGCTGCGCGCCATCCTGCGTACGGGCACTACCGCGCTGCTGCTGAATCCGCCGGCCGCGCCGTTCACCGACACGGACGCCGTCGAGCGCGCGAATGCCGCCGCCATCGTCGACGCGGTAACGGGATCCGGCCTGCGCAAGACCGTCGCCGTCTCGACGTTCGGCGCGCGCGCCGGCGAGCCATGCGGCGACCTGACCGTGCTGTTCGAATTCGAGGAAAAGCTGCGGGCGCAGGCCGTGCCTGTCGCCGTCAATCGCGGCGCCTACTACATGAGCAACTGGACCGAGATGCTCGACACGGTGCGCCACCGCGGCAAGCTGCCCAGCTTCTTTCCGGAAGATGCCGCCATCCCGATGGTCGCGCCCTGCGACCTGGGCGAAGCCGCCGCGCAGCGGCTGATGGAGCCCGCGGACCGGACGGAGACCCTCTACATCGAAGGCCCGCGCCGCTACACGCCGCTCGACGTCGCCGACGCGTTCGCGCGGGCACTCGGCCGCCCCGTCGACGTCGAGGTCGTCCCGCGCCATGCCTGGGAGCAGACGTTCCGCCAGCTCGGCTTTTCGGCGGAAGCGGCGCGCAGTTATACGTGCATGACGGGAACCGTGCTGGACGAGCAGGACCGCTGGCCGGACGACCCCGTCCGCGGTGCGACGTCGCTTGAGGATTTCATTTGCGAAAGCGCAAGTCGAAAGTATTAAAACTACACACTTTATGCAAATTAGATTGACACGAAAATACGCATAGCTAAGAATCTCCCCCATCGGGCACGAAAACATCACAGAATGATCGCCCGATACGTAGTAAAAGTACCTGGCTGAGCAACGGACTTTTGTACGCCCTCCGTTGTTCGCCGGGACCTTACCCGTATCACATCGGAGGAGAAGCATGAAGAAGAGCACCATCGTCGCCCTGCTGGCGGCGGGCATGATCACGTCCATGGCCCCGGCAGGGGCCGCCACCCCCGCCCAGCAGGCGGGCGGCAGCACGGCCATCGTCCTGCAGGGTTTCCACTGGAACTCGGCCAATTACACCGGCCCGGACTGGTACAACACCCTGCTGAACAACGTCGGCGACCTGAGCGCGATGGGATTCACCCACGTGTGGTTCCCGCCGCCGTCGGATTCGAGCGCCAAGGAAGGCTATCTGCCGCGCCAGCTGAACAAGCTCGATTCCAAGTACGGCAGCGCGGCCGAGCTGACGAACGTCGTGAGCGCGTTCAACAGCAAGGGCGTCAAATCCATCGTCGACGTCGTCGTCAACCACCGCGTCGGCACCACGGGTTGGTCCGATTTCACGAATCCGAACTGGACCACGTATTCCATCGTCAACGGCGACGAGTGCAACTGCGGCCTCGGCAACGCCGACACGGGCCAGGGTTTTTCCGCCGGGCGCGACCTCGACCACAAGAACGTGGGTGAAGTCCAGAACGGCATCATCAACTGGCTGAATTACACGCTGAAGCCGGTGGGCTTCTCGGGCCTGCGTTTCGACTACGTGAAAGGCTTTTCGGCGAGCTACGCGGGCCAGTATTCGAACGCGTTCGCGCCCGATTTCTGCGTCGGCGAGATGTGGCCGGATTCGTTCGACCTGAACAACCTGAACGCGAACCGCCAGGCGATCATGGACTGGATCAACGGCACCAGCAACAGCTGCGGCGCGTTCGACTTCACGACCAAGGGCATCCTCAACGACGCCCTCGCCAACGGCAATTACTGGCGCCTGAAGGCGACGGACGGCAAGCCGCAGGGCGCCATCGGCTGGTGGCCGGCGATGTCGGTGACGTTCGTCGACAACCACGACACCGGCCCAGCCGAAAGCTGCGGCACGGGCCAGAACCTGTGGCCCGTGCCGTGCGGTTCGGTGCTGGAAGGCTATGCCTATATCCTGTCGCACCCGGGCATCCCGACCGTGTTCTACCCGCACATCTACAACTGGAACCTCAAGACGCAGATCGCGGCGCTGATGGCGGTGCGCAAGAACGCGGGCGTGAATTCGACGTCGGCGGTCGCGATCCAGCAAGCGACGCAAGGCCTGTACGCGGCCATCATCACCGGCACGACGCACCAGCTGGCGATGAAGATCGGCCCGAACAGCTGGAGCCCGGGCGCCGGCTGGACGTTGCAGACGTCGGGTAACAACTACGCCGTCTGGATGAAGTAAAAGCGCACGAAGCGGCTCAGGCCCCCACCGCCTGCAGCCGCGCCGCCTGGCCGCGGCCGATGACGTCGCTGCCATGCACGCTGACACGGTTGCGGCCGTTCTGCTTGGCGTGGTACAGCGCCACGTCCGCGCGGCTCAGGATGTCTTCCCATTTCTGGTCGTGCGCATCCAGCGCGGCCACGCCCACGCTGACGGTCATCGCTACCGGCTTCCCCTCGACGGTCAGCGGCGTCGCCACCACGGCCTCGCGCAGGCGTTCGGCCATGGCGCACACGTTCCCCGCATGTTCGCCGACGACCAGTACCGCGAACTCTTCCCCGCCGATGCGGAACAGCGCATCGTACCCGCGCAGCACCCGCGCCGACAGTGCCGTCACGTGGCAGATCGCCGCATCCCCCACCCCGTGGCCGTAGCGGTCGTTGATGGGCTTGAAGTGGTCGATGTCGAACGTGATGAAAAACATGGCCGAACCGTTGCGGCGGCAGCGGCGGAAGTCGCGCGTGGCCACGTCGTGCAGGGCGCGCCGGTTCAGCCAGCCGGTCAGCACGTCGGTCAGCGAGGCTCGGCGCAACGCCAATGTCTGCTGGTGGCTGACGATCAACGCGCAGCACATCGTCGCCAGCGACATGTACACGAGCATCGCCAGCGCGCCCGACGTGCGGAAGAAATCGCCGCCCAGGAAACCCGGCGGGCGGCCGTCGTACGCGAGCATGATCGCCATGCGCGCGGCCTGCTGCAGCGCGGACAGCACCTGCAGCACGATCAGCGGCGTATGCGCCGCGCACGCCTCGCGCTCGCTGCGGCGCCACAGCAGCCACGCGGCGCCGAGATTGAGCGCGCCGACGAACGGTGTGAACAGCGCGAGCCGGTACAGCGGGGCGCCGCGCGCGAACATCAGCCCATGCGCCGCCAGCACGGCGGCCATCAGCAACACGCCCCAGCGCCAGCCGGGCGCCAGGTGCAGGTGGCGCCGCACCCCGGCCAGCATGCCGAAATGGCCGCCGATGTGGAGCGCGTTGACGCAGGCGATGAACAGGATGGGGCCCGCCTGCTGGTGCAGGCCAATGGCGCCCAGCCCGTTGCTCAGTGCGAATAACGCAGCGGCGACCGTCCAGTCGACGAGGCAGGCCTGGCGCGCGCTGGCGAGGTACAGCAGCCCCATGCTGGCGGCCATGGTCAACGCCGCCAGCGCGGCGGCCACGATGAGTGTGAAAGCGTCCAAACGCCATCCAACCTGTATAGATAATTCCATAAGTATAAAACTATTGTTCATATGCAAATCTAACCAATTGTCGCAATCACAAAATTTCTGTATTTACAGCAAGCGAAACCGGCGTCCGGGACGGCTGTGATATACCGTTTCCCATGAATGCCGCATTCTTCGCCATCGTCGGTGCCCAGTTCTTTTCGTCGCTGGCGGACAGCGCGCTGTTCATCCTGTGCGTGTCGCTGGTCGCCACGCTGTCGTTCCCGCAGTGGATGACGCCGATGCTCAAGATGGGCTTCGTCCTGTCGTACATCGTGCTGGCGCCATTCGCCGGCGCCTTCGCCGACCGTTTTCCCAAGGGCCGCGTGATGCTGCTGACGAACACCGTCAAGATGCTCGGCTGCTCGCTGATCCTGGCCAAGGCCAATCCCCTGCTCGCCTACGGCATCGTGGGGCTCGGCGCCTCCGCATACTCGCCCGCCAAGTACGGCATCCTGGCCGAGGTGCTGCCGCCGCGCCGCCTCGTGGCGGCCAACGGCTGGATCGAGGGCACGACCGTGCTCGCCATGATCCTCGGCACGGTGCTGGGCGGCGTCCTTTCCGCCAATCCGCAGGCGATCGCGTGGCTGCTGCACCTGACCGTGCCATGGCGGGCCACGCCCATCGGCATGGCGGTCGCCGTGATCGTCATGACGTATTTTCTGGCGACGCTGTTGAACCTGCCCGTGATGCACGCCGGCGCCCGCCCGGACGACCCGCGCCGCCCTTTGCCCACGCTGCTCGCCGATTTCTATCGCTGCAACCGGACGCTGTGGCAGGACCCCGAAGGCCGCATCTCGCTGGGGGTCACGTCGCTGTTCTGGGGCAGCGGCATGGTGCTGCAGGTGCTCTTGCTGACGTGGGCGCAGAACGTGCTCGGTCTCACGCTGGACCGTGCCGCGGCGCTGCAGGGCGTGTTCGCACTCGGCGTCGCGGTAGGCGCCGCCGTCGCCGGCAAGGCCGTGCCGCTCGTGCGCTCGCTGTCCGTGATGCCGCTGGGGGCCGTGATGGGCGGCGGGCTGTGCGCGATGGTGTGGGTGCATTCCGTCGCGGTGGCGCTGCCGCTGCTGCTCGCGATCGGCATCCTGGCCGGCCTGTTCGTCGTGCCGATGAACGCGATCCTGCAGCACCGCGGCCACCGCCTGATGCCTGCCGGCCAGTCGATCGCCGTGCAGAACTTCAACGAGAACCTCGCCATCCTCGCGATGACGTCCACCTATGCGCTGGCCCTGCAGGCGCAGCTGCGGCTCGATACCGTGCTCGTGCTGCTGGGCCTCCTGATCGTGCTCGTCACGCTGGTCTTGCGCGGGATGGCGGCGCCGCGGATCGACTGAAGTGTCCGCCGGCGGTGTCCGCCCGGTGTCCGTTCATGTGTCCGCGTGTCCGACCGTATCGCACGCGCCACGCCCATCCGTATGTATCAGTCTTGTTACACATCAAATAAGGTAATGGCTGAACGTCAAGACTAGAATATTTTCCTTCTTTCAACCATGAATGCAGGGTAAATATGATACGTTTCCCGATCGGCCTGGCGGCGCTATGCCTCAGCATGGCGGCAATCGCGGCGGAACCTTTCGATGACAAATTCCGCCAACTCGACGAATTGCTGCCCACCCCGACCACGATCCGCACCGCTTCCGGCGCCCCGGGACACGCCTACTGGCAGCAGCGCGCCGACTACACGATCCGCGCCACGCTGGACGAAAGCAGGCGCGCCATCAGCGGCACCGAGACGATCACGTATCACAACAATTCGCCCGACACGCTGTCCTACCTGTGGATCCAGCTCGACCAGAACATCTATAAACGCGATTCCGACGCGCGCATGACGGCGACCGTGCCCTCGCGCGACGCCTGGGCCAAGGCGCGCGGGCCGGAAGACGGCTATAAATTCGACGCGCTGCGCTCCGTGCTGGAAAAGAGCACGTTCGACGGCGGCTTCAGGATCGCCGCCGTGAAGGATGCGGGCGGCCGTCCGCTGCACGTCGCGATCAACCGCACGATGATGCGCATCGACCTGCCGCAGCCCCTGAAGCCGGGCGCGAAGGTCGCGTTCTCGATCGACTGGAGCTACAACATCAACGAGCAGAAGGTGCTCGGCGGCCGCTCCGGCTACGAGAAGTTCGACGAGGACAAGAACGACCTGTTCGAGATCGCCCAGTGGTTCCCGCGCATGGCCGCGTACTACGACGTGACGGGCTGGCAGCACAAGCAGTTCCTCGGCACCGGTGAATTCACCCTGGAATTCGGCGACTACGACGTGCAGCTGACCGTCCCTGCCGACCATATCGTGGCCGCCACCGGCGAGCTGCAGAATCCGGGCGACGTGCTGACCGCCGCCCAGCGCCAGCGCCTGGAGCAGGCGCGCACGGCCAGCAAGCCGGTCATCATCGCCACCCAGGCCGAGGCCGAGGCGCGCGAAAAGACCCGCGCCGGCGGCACGAAGACGTGGCGCTTCCGCGCGAAGAACGTGCGCGATTTCGCGTGGGCGTCGAGCCGCAAGTTCATCTGGGACGCGCAAGGCTTCAAGAAGGACGCGACCAATGTGCTGGCGCAGTCGTTCTACCCGAAGGAAGGCAATCCGCTGTGGGAAAAATACTCGACGGCCGCCGTGATCCACACGATCGCCGAGTACAACAAGTATTCGTTCGACTACCCGTATCCCGTCGCGATTTCAGTGAACGGTCCGGTGGGCGGGATGGAATACCCGATGATCTGCTTTAACGGCCCGCGCCCGACGAAGGACAAGAAGACGGGCGAGCTCACGTACTCCAGCCGCACCAAGTATGGCCTGATCAGCGTCGTGATCCACGAGGTGGGCCACAACTACTTCCCGATGATCGTCAACTCCGACGAGCGCCAGTGGACGTGGATGGACGAAGGCCTGAACAGCTTCCTGCAATACCTGGCCGAACAGGCGTGGGAAGAGCACTATCCGCAATCGCGCGGCGAACCGCGCGCCATCGTCGACTACATGAGGAGCACCAACCAGGTGCCGATCATGACGAACTCGGAATCCATCGCCGCCCTCGGCTACAACGCGTACGCGAAGCCGACGGCCGCGCTGATCGTCCTGCGCGAGACGGTGCTGGGCCGCGAGCTGTTCGACTTCGCCTTCCGCGAATACGCGCAGCGCTGGAAGTTCAAGCGCCCGACGCCGTCCGACTTCTTCCGCACGATGGAAGACGCCTCCGGCACGGACCTCGACTGGTTCTGGCGCGGCTGGTTCTACACGACCGACCACGTGGACGTGAGCGTCGACGGCATCAGCGAATACACGGTCGGCACGAAGGATCCCGAGATCGAGAAGGCGTGGAAGAAGGCGCAACGCGATGCCGAGCCGATCTCGATCACGGACCAGCGCAACAAGGGTACCCTGCCGCGCCGCGTGGACTCCCATCCGGAGCTGAAGGATTTCTACAACGAGCACGACGCGTTCACGGTCACGAACCGCGACCGCAACAAGTACAACGAAGCGCTCGGCGACCTGGAAGACTGGGAGAAGAACCTGCTCAAGGAAGGCAAGCATCTGTACCTCGTCGACTTCAGCAACCTCGGTGGCCTCGTGACGCCGCTGATCCTCGAGATCACGCTTGCGAGCGGCAAGAAATACATCGAGCGCATTCCGGCCGAGGTGTGGCGCTACACGCCCAGGAAGATCACGAAGCTGATCATCACGGACGAGCCGATGGTCGCGCTGACGCAGGACCCGAACTGGGAGACGGCCGACACGGACACCGGCAACAACAGCTGGCCGCGCAAGGCGATGCCGTCGCGGCTCGAGTTGTACAAGACCGAGCATGACAAGGACAACCTCATGAGGGACTTCAACGAGAAGCTGAAGACCAAGGACGACAAGGCGGAATAACACGCCCGACGTCTATCCGCGGCAACGGCGCCCACGAGGTGCCGTTGCCGTTTTCACTTTTGACACCGCCATGAAACGCCTACCCCTCATCGCCCTCCTCGTCCTGGCCTCGGCCACCCACGCCCAGGCGTTCGACGACAAATTCCGCCAGCTGGACGAACTGCTGCCGACACCCAGCGACACCCGCACCGCGTCCGGCGCGCCGGGCCACGCGTACTGGCAGCAGCGCGCCGACTACCGCATCCGCGCGACGCTCGACGAAGCCAGGCGCGCCGTGACCGGTTCGGAAACCATCACCTACCACAACGACTCGCCGGACACGCTGGCCTACCTGTGGGTGCAGCTGGACCAGAACATGTTCCGCGCCGATTCGGACAACCGCCGCATCGCCAGCCATCCGTCGCGCGACGCGTGGCGGTCGGGCGGCACGCCGTTCGAGTCGGCGCGCTTCCTCGTCGAGAGCGCGAAATTCGACGGCGGCTTCAAGATCGCGTCGGTGACGGACCGCAGCGGCCACCCGCTGCGCACCACGATCAACAAGACGATGATGCGCATCGACCTGGCCGAGCCGCTGAAGCCCGGCGCGCGCGTTGCGTTCGACATCGCGTGGCGCTTCAACGTGCCCGAGACGACCGTGCTTGGACGGCGCATGGGCTTCGAGCGGTTCGACAAGGAGGACAAGAACGACCTGTTCGAGATCGCCCAGTGGTTCCCGCGCATGGCCGCGTACTACGACGCGCACGGCTGGCAGAACAAGCAGTACGTGGGCGACGGCGAGTTCACGCTGGAATTCGGCGACTACGACGTCGAGCTGACGGTCCCCGCCGACCACATCGTCGCCGCGACGGGCGAGCTGCAGAACGCCGGCGCCGTGCTGACTGCCGCGCAACGCGAACGCCTCGCGCGGGCGCGCACGGCCGGCAAACCCGTCGTCATCGTCACGCAGCAGGAAGCGGAAGCGAACGAGAAGCAGCGCGCCACGACAATGAAGACGTGGCGCTTCAAGGCGTCCAATGTGCGCGACTTCGCGTGGGCATCGAGCCGCAAATTCATCTGGGACGCGCAGGGTTTCAGGAAGGACGGGACGAACGTCCTCGCCATGTCGTTCTACCCGAAGGAAGGCAACCCGCTGTGGGAACGGTACTCCACGCAGGCCATCATCCACACCATCGCCGAGTACAACAAGTACGCGTTCGATTACCCGTACCCCGTCGCCATCTCCGTGAACGGTCCGGTGGGCGGCATGGAATACCCGATGATCTCCTTTAACGGCGGCCGGCCCGTGAAGGACAAGAAGACGGGCGAACTGACGTATTCGAAGAACACGAAATATGGCCTGATCAGCGTGATCATCCACGAGGTGGGCCACAATTACTTCCCGATGATCGTCAACTCCGACGAGCGCCAATGGACGTGGATGGACGAGGGCCTGAACTCGTTCATGCAGTTCCTGGCCGAGCAGGCATGGGAAGACCACTACCCGTCGCGCCGTGGCGAAGCGCGCAACATCGTCGACTACATGAAGAGCCGTAACCAGGTGCCGGTGATGACGAACTCGGAATCCGTCACGCAGCGCGGCAACAACGCGTACGCGAAACCGGCGACCGCGCTGAACGTCCTGCGCGAGACGGTCCTCGGCCGCGACCTGTTCGACTTCGCCTTCCGCGCATACGCGCAGCGCTGGAAATTCAAGCGCCCCACGCCGGCCGATTTCTTCCGCACGATGGAAGACGCGTCGGGCACGGACCTCGACTGGTTCTGGCGCGGCTGGTTCTACACGACGGACCATGTCGACGTGAGCGTGGACGGCATCAGCGAATACACGGTCGGTACGAAGGATCCGGAGATCGAAAAGGCGTGGAAGAAGGCGCAGCACGACCTCGAACCGGTCTCGGTCACGGACCAGCGCAACCAGGGCACGCTGCCCCGTCGCGTGGACTCCCATCCGGAACTGAAGGACTTCTACAACGAGCACGACGCGTTCACGGTCACGAACCGCGACCGCAACAAGTACAATGAGGCGCTGGGCGACCTCGACGACTGGGAACGGAACCTGCTGAAGGAAGGCAAGCATCTGTACCTCGTCGACTTCGGCAACGTCGGTGGACTCGTGACGCCGCTGATCCTCGAGATCACGCTTGCGAGCGGCAAGAAATACGTCGAGCGGATTCCGGCCGAGGTGTGGCGCTACAATCCGAAGAAGATCACGAAGCTGATCGTCACGGACGAACCGATGGTCGCGCTGACGCAGGACCCGAACTGGGAGACGGCGGACACGGACACCAGCAACAACAGCTGGCCACGCAAGGCGGTGCCGTCGCGGCTGGAGTTGTACAAGACCGAGCGTGACAAGGACAACCTGATGAGAGATTTCAACGAGAAGCTGAAAAAGGTGGACAAGTGAAGCTGCAGCGCATCGCGATGTTGCTGTGCGCCTGCGTGAGCATCCACGCCGCCGCGCACCGCTTCCACGCCGGCATCGCCGACATCAGCTACAACGAGCGCACGGGCAGCACGGAAGTCGTGCACACGTACATGGCGCACGACGTGGAGGCGCTGCTGACGGCACTGTACCAGCGCCAGTTCGACCTGTCCGATCCCGACGACCAGGCCGTGCTGCGCAAGTACGTGGAAAAGCAGTTCTGGCTGGCCGACAAGGACGGCCGCCGCCTGCCGCTGAACTGGGTGGGGGTGACGGTCGACACGGACAGCGTCGTCGTGTTCCAGGAGGCCGTGCGCACGCCCGTCGCGCACGTCGAGACGATCCACGACGCCGTGCTGAGCGACTTCCTGCCCGACCAGCAGAACACCGTGAACCTGACGGCGAACGGCAGCCTGCGCACGTTCGGCTTTACCAGCAGCCGCACCGAACTCTCCGTCCACTGATGCGCCCGATCGCCCTGCTGCTCGCCACGCTGTTCGTGCCCGTCTGCGCGTGGGCGGACGATCCCGTGATCCAGCGCGTGCTCGTCGAGGGCGCGCGCACGAGCCAGCTGGGCATCGCGGATGCCGCCAGCGCCGGCACCGTCAACCAGAAGGAACTGGCGATGCGCACCGTGTACCGGCCCGGCGAACTGCTGGAAGCGGCGCCGGGCCTGATCGTCAGCCAGCACAGCGGCGAAGGCAAGGCGAACCAGTTCTTCCTGCGCGGTTTCAACCTGGACCACGGCACCGACCTGGCCACGTACCTGGACGACATGCCCGTCAACCAGCGCAGCCACGCGCACGGCCAGGGCTGGACCGACCTGAACTTCCTGATCCCCGAACTGACGGCGCGCCTCGACTACAAGAAGGGGCCGTACTCCGCGAGCGAAGGCGATTTCGCGTCCGCCGGCAGCGCTGCCATCACCTATGCGAACCGCCTCGCGCGCAACGTGGCCACCGCCAGCATCGGCCAGGACGGCTACGCGCGCACGGCGCTGGCCGCATCGAAGGAGATCGACGACGGCGTGCTGACGTATGCGCTGGAAGCCCTGCACAACGACGGCCCGTACGCGCACCCGGACGATTACCAGAAGCTGAACGGCGTGCTGCGCTACAGCCGCGGCTACGCGAACAACGGCTGGAGCGTGACGGCGATGGCGTACCGCGGCCGCTGGAATGCGACGGACCAGATTCCCGAACGCGCCGTGGCGACCGGCCAGCTGGGCCGCTTCGACGCGATCGACACGACCGACGGCGGCGCAGCGAAGCGCTTCAGCCTGTCTGGCGTGTGGCGCCGCACGGGTCAGGATTCGGCGTCGAAGGTGAGCGCCTACGTCATCCGCAACCAGCTCGACCTGTGGTCCGACTTCACGTACTTCATGAACGACCCGGTCAACGGCGACCAGTTCGCGCAGCCGGACCGGCGCGTGACGAGCGGCGTCAACGCCACACACAGCTGGCACGTGCACCGCGGCGAGACGTCGACGTCGGACATCACCGTCGGCGTGGAGGCGCAGAACGACAACATCTTCAACGGCCTGTATCGCACGGCCGCGCGCAAGACCTTGTCCGTGACGCGCGCGGACCACATCGTCGAGACGAGCCTTGGCGCCTTCATCGAGAACGCGACGCGCTGGAACCCGTGGCTGCGCTCGACGGTGGGCGTGCGCGCGGACGATTATCGCGTCCGCGTGCGCACCGGCGGCATCGACGGCAGCGACTCGCTGGCCAGCCCGTCCGCCAACATCGTGTTCGGCCCATGGCGCCGGACCGAGTTCTACGTGAACTACGGCGAAGGCTTCCACAGCAACGATGCGCGCGGGACCCTCACGGCGCCCGGCCTCGTGCGCTCGCGCGGCATGGAGCTGGGCCTGCGCACCGAAGCCATCCCGGCGATGCAGACGGCCATCTCCCTGTACCGCCTGGACTTCGATTCCGAGCTGACGTACGTCGGCGACGAAGGGACGACCGAGGCCGGCCTGCCCAGCCGCCGCATCGGCATCGAGTTCTCGAATTACTATAAACCGTATAAATGGTTGTCGGTCGACTTCGATGCCGCCTACGCGCATGCGCGCTCGCGCGGCGTCGCGTCGGGGCAAGACCGCATCCCGGAAGCGATCGAGGGCGTCGCCCAGCTCGCGCTGACGGTGAGCCAGGTCGGCCCGTGGGAAGGCGCGCTGCGCCTGCGGTACTTCGGACCGCGTCCGCTCGTCGAAGACGACAGCGTGCGCTCGCGCGCCAGCACGACCCTGAACGGCCGCCTCGGCTACCGCGTGAGCCGCGACCTGCGGCTGGAACTGGAAGGGTTCAACCTGGCGAACCGGCGCGCGTCCGCGATCGACTACTACTATGCGTCGCAGCTGCGCGGCGAAACGGCGCCGCGCGAGGACGTGCATTTCCACCCGATCGAGGCGCGCTCGTTCCGGCTGACGCTCGTCAGAAACTGGTGATGGCCGGCACGGCCGCCTGCAAAAAGTGCTAGGCTACCGGGATGACAACACCGCAACCACCTTATACCGATCCGGCCCGCATCGCCGACGCGCTGCGCGGCGACGGCTATGCGCTGCTGCGTCCGGCCGACGTGGCGCAACTGGCCGGCTGTTCGCTCGCTGAGCTGACGGCGCTGGCGCCGAGCTGGAACCGCCTGGAACTCGACAACTACCTGAAGGACGGCGGCCGCTATCGCCGGCGCCGGCATTCGTGCTTCGTCGACAGCGGCGAGACCCTCACGCAGAGCCCGCACCGCGCGCACTGGCAGCCGGTCGAGTACAACGCCCTGCACGGCGGCATGCACCGCCTGTTCGTGCCCATCGAGCCGTCCACCGTCGAGCAGCCGGCCTGGCCCAAGCTGCTGCGCGCGCTGGGCGCCGTGTGCTCGCAGGTGAAAGGCCGGCAGACCTGGTACGTCGAGGCGCACCAGTTCCGCATCGATACCGCCGACGGCATCGGCCGCCCCACGCCCGAAGGCGCGCACCGCGACGGCGTCGACTTCGTTGCCGTCATCCTGATCGGGCGCGCGAACATCAAGGGTGGCGAGACGCGCGTGTTCGAGGCGAACGGCCCGAAAGGCCAGCGCTTCACGATGACGGAACCGTGGACGCTGCTGCTGCTGGACGACGCGTCCGTCATCCACGAATCGACGCCGATCCAGCCCATCGGCGCCGACGGTCACCGCGACACGCTCGTGCTGACCTGGCGCGCCGATGCTTTCCAGGGCGACGACGCCGAAACGACCGGCGCCTGAGACTGCCCTCCGCGCGGCCGTTTGCGCCGCGCGTCCCCGACTGAACAAAAGAAAGGCATGCGGCATCGCATGCGTCTACAAATGTTAGCGTCGGACAATTTCTGATAAAAAAAAAGCCCGCGACCTTGCGGTGCGGGCTGAATCCAGGTTTTCGGAGAAAAACTGGAGGAGACAGGTACAACTATAGTCCTAATTTTTGTGCACCGCAATACGGTAGAACTACTATATGTAGAGGGCGGCCTCTAGAGTAGAGACTTATGCACCAACGATACGGAATCCAGCACGTTTTTGCGGCATTGCGGGAAAGACCTGTTCCAGACGCTTATCGCCTAACATTAAATGTTCTTCCGATATTTGCGCTAACACCGAACGAAAGTCGGTAAAGACCGGTAAATCGCGGCCCTCGTTCAGTTTCGCATCGCCGACGCCTTCCCAGTCACCATAAACCCTGCCGCCACGCACCTTGCCGCCCATGACCCACATCGCATTGCCGTGGCCGTGATCGGTGCCGCCGTTGCCGTTCTCGCGTGCCGTGCGGCCGAATTCCGACATCACGACGACCACCGTGTCGTCGAACAATGGACCAAGGCGCTCGGCCAGCACGGCCAGGCCCTGCCCCAGCGGTGCGAGACGGTTCGCGAGCTGGCCGGTCGCGCCGCCCTGGTTCGCGTGCGTGTCCCAGCCGCCCAGCGCGACGAACGCCAGCTGGATCTTCGGGTCGTTGCGCATCAGGCCCGCCAGGCGGGCGGCATCGTCGGGGAAACCGTTCGGCAGCGGCGCGCCGCGGTCGGCCGCCAGCATCTCGCGACTCTCAAGGGCGTCCATGACTTCGCGGTGGGCCGCGCGCCCGTCCGCGTACGCGCGCCCGAAGCGGGGGTGGTTCGCATACAGCTCGTCGAACGCGGCCTTGACGGCCGGCCGATCGAGCAGGTCAGCGCGCGCGGCGGCGGCGACGTTCGGCAGGTTCACGGCCGCGGCCTGGCCGGACAGGATGCGCGGCAGCACGGGGCCGATGCCCAGCAGCCTGCTCGGCGACTGCGGGCCGGGCAGCGCGGCCACGAGACGGTTCATCCAGCCGTCCGGCGTGTCCTTGCGGCCCGGCGTCGCGGATTCCATGTAGTCCTGCGCGTCGAAGTGGGAACGCGTCGCGTCCGGCGAACCGCTGGCGTGCACGAACGCGAGCTTGCGCGCGGCCCACAGCGGCTGCAGGCTGGCCAGCGCGGGGTGCAGGCCGAAGTAGCCGTCCAGGTCCAGCGCCCCGCCCTCCATCCCGGGTGCCGCGAGGCCGATCGTGGGCCGCAGGCGCAGATAGTTCTCGTCGCCGACGGGCGCCACGACGTTCAGGCCGTCGACGGCGCCGCGCAGCATCACGACGACGAGCTTCCTGTTCGTGGGGCCGGCGGCCGCTGCGCTCACGGCCCAGGCGCCGCGGCCGACAGGCAGCAGGAGGCCGGCGCCCACCGCGTTGAGAAAATGCCTGCGTCGCATGAGATCCTCCGATGGAATCAGCGCTGCATGAAATCGGGGCTACCGAGCAGCATGGCGGCCCGCAGGTTGTCCGGGTTGCGCTGGACGATGCCCAGCGTGCGCGGCGAGATCGATCCGGCCAGCGTCGCCTGCAGCCGGGCCGGATCGAGGGGCCCCGCCGGCGCATCGGCCGGCACCGTCGCCAGCGGCAGCCTGCCGCCCGCCAGCGCGCTCGCGAAGGCGATGCGCCGCGTCAGCGCGTCCGGGTTCAGCCACGCGTCCTGCGTGTTCTTGTACCCGTCCGGCGTCTGGCAGCCGTACAACGGCATGCCCAACTGGTTCATCGTGTTCACGAGCGGCCCCACGTTCGCCACCTGCACACCGCTTGCCCGCAGGGCCGAGACCACGTACTGGTAAGGCGTCTTGAACTTCGCGCCGACGCTCCCCGCGTCCATGAATTCGGGGCTCGCGAACAGCGTCGCCAGCACGGCGCGGATATCGCCCTGCGACGCCTGCCACGTGGCCGCCATGCGGTCGACGAGGCTTGGTGGCGGCTCGTCGCTGACGAAGTACTGCGCCAGTTCGCGGCTCACGTGGCGCGCCGTGGCGGGATGCATGGCCAGCACGTCCAGCGCAAACTCCCCTTCCTGCTCGCCGGCGGGCGCGATCGCGCGGCCCAGCCACGTCTTGGCGCCGGCATCGTGGCGGCCGGCGTCGAAACGGAATGTCTCGCCCGTGCGCGCGAGACGCTTCTGGTCGAACGTCCACCCGGTCAGCATGCGCGCCAGCTCCGTCACGTCGCGCTGCGTGTAACCGCCGTCCGCGCCCAGCGTGTGCAGCTCCATCAGCTCGCGCGCATAGTTCTCGTTCAGGCCACGCGCTTTTCCCTTCGCATCCGGGCGCGGCGCCGACGACACGACGTTATCGAGGTAGAACAGCATCGCCGGATGCTTCGCCGTCGCGCCCAGCAGCGCACGGAAGGAACCCAGCGCGTACGGGCGGATCGCGTCGCGTTCGTAGCTCGTCACCAGCGCGCGGGCCATGCCCTTGCCGGCGAAGACGTTGAAATGGTTGTACCAGAAGTCGACCATGACCTCTTCCAGCTGGCGCGGGCTCTCGACGGCGCGCAGCAGCCGGGCTTCCGCGGCCTGGCGCGCCACGCGCATCCCGGCCTCGCGCCGGCGCTGTTTCGCCCCCGCGTCGTCCATCCGCACGTCGCGCCGCAGTTCCAGGAACTCGGCCAGCGATGCGCCCGCGCTGCGATTCACGGTGTCCAGTGCGGCCAGGCGTGCGTTCAGGTCGGCCGGCAGCGGGATCGTCTCCGGGTGCAGCTGCTGGTCGATCCAGCGCTGCACGCCCATCTGCGCCACGCGCTCGACGTCGCCGGGACGCGGTCCGTATGCGAGGCGGTTCAGCACGTGCAGCGCCTGTACATCCGGAGCAGACGCGGCATCAGCGGCCGATGCGGCATTCGTCGCCATCAAGGCGGCGGCCAGCAGGGCAAGCGATGCGCGTCGGATCGTGTTGAGCTTCATGTTGACCGCCATTTAACCGCGAATGGATGAGCGGGAATATCGACGCGACGTTTCAGTGGTAAGGATTTGTAACGGAACATGACAGCCGGGACCATACGGAACAGGCGTCCTCGAGTGTGCTTTGTTACACTGTCGCAGTTTGACTTCTGGTTTCGCCATGCTCTGGATCGTGCTGAAATACCTCATCACCGCCGCCGTCGTCGTCCTGGTGTCGGAAGCTGCCGCGCGCTCCGATCGCCTCGGGGGCCTGGTCGCGTCCCTGCCGCTCGTGACCGTGCTGACCCTGATCTGGCTGCACGTCGAGCGCCAGCCCGAGGAAAAGATCGCCAATCACGCGTGGTACACGCTGTGGTACGTCGTACCGACGCTCCCCATGTTCGCCGCCTTCCCCTGGCTGCTGGCCCGCTTCGGCTTCTGGCCCGCGCTGGGCGCCGGGGTCGCGATCACGGTGGCCAGCCTGCTCCTGTTCGCCCTTCTGCTGAAACGCTTCGGCATCCATCTACTTTGAACGCCATGACTCCCGCCCAACTCCGCCGCATGTCCCGGCCCGCCCTCGCCGTCTCCATCGCCGCCATCCTGGCCAGCACCGTGGGCGTCCTCGTCTCCAGCAATGCCGCCGACGACAAGAAGGCGGCGGCGCCGCGCCCCGCGCTGACCGTCACGACGGCGAAGCCGGAGCAGTCACGCCTGCCGCTCAGCTTCGCCGCCAACGGCAACGTCGCCGCGTGGCAGGAAGCGGTGATCGGCAGCGAGTCGAACGGCCTGCGCTTGCAGGAGGTGAAGGTCAACGTGGGCGACGTCGTCAAGAAGGGCGAGGTGCTCGCCGTGTTCGATTCGGCGCCGGTCGAGGCGGACGTCGCGCAAGCGAAAGCCGCCCTCCAGGAAGCGGAGGCGAATGCGTCCGCCGCCCGCGCCGATGCGAAGCGGGCGCGCGCCCTGCAAAGCTCGGGCGCGCTCAGCGAACAGCAGATCACGCAATACATGACGACCGAGCGCACGGCCGCCGCGCGCGTCGCATCGGCGAAGGCGACGCTGGCCCAGCAACAGCTGCGCCTGAAGTACACGAAGGTCGTGGCGCCGGATGCCGGCGTGATTTCCGCGCGCAACGCCACCGTGGGCGCCGTCGCCGGCGTGGGCGCGGAGATGTTCCGCATGATCCGCCAGGGCCGCCTGGAATGGCGCGCCGAGGTGACGGCCGCCGAGCTCCCGCGCGTCAAGCCGGGCCAGAAGGCCGTCGTGCAGGCGGCCGGCGGCACGAAGGTGCAGGGCCGCGTGCGCACCGTCGCGCCGACCGTCGATGCGCAGAGCCGCGTCGCCCTCGTCTACGTCGACCTGCCGCCGGCGCTGTCGGCCAATGCGCCGCTGAAGGCCGGCATGTTCGCCAGCGGCCAGTTCGCGCTGGGGGAATCTCCCGCGCTGACGGTGCCGCAGCAGGCCGTCGCCGTTCGCGACGGCTTCGCGTACGTATTCCGCCTGAATGCGGACGGCCGCGTGAGCCAGTTGAAAGTCACGACGGGCCGCCGCCTCGGCGACCGCGTCGAAGTGACGGACGGCCTGCCCGCGGACGCGCTGGTCGTCACGAGCGGCGCCGGCTTCCTCAACGACGGCGACCTGGTACGCAACGTGCCTGCGCTGGCGGCGCGTTGAGGGCACGGTCATGAATTTTTCCGCGCTCTCGATCCGCAATCCGATCCCGGCGATCATGCTGTTCGCCCTCCTCACGTTCGCCGGCGTGCTGGCGTTCAAGGCGAACAAGGTGCAGGACTTCCCGGACATCGAACTGCCCATCGTCACCGTCGTCGCGACGCTCGACGGCGCCGCGCCGGCGCAGCTGGAGACGGAGGTGGCGCGCAAGATCGAGGACTCGGTCGCTACACTCCAGGGCGTCAAGAACATCTATGCGCGCGTGCTGGACGGCGTGGCCACGATCACCGTCGAGTTCATCCTCGAGAAAGACCTGTCGGACGCCGTCAACGACGTGCGCGACGCCGTCTCGCGCGTGCGCGCCGACCTGCCCGCGGAGATGCGCGACCCGAGCGTGACGAAGACGACGACCGCGGGCCGCGTCGTGCTCACGTTCACGGCGCAGGCGGCCGACGCGCACGGCAAGCCGGCGCTCGATGCGCCCGACCTGAGCTGGTTCGTCGACAACACGGTGTCCAAGCGCCTGCTCAGCGTGCCGGGCGTGGGCGCGGTCAAGCGCGTGGGTGGCGTCTACCGCGAAGTGCGCGTGGAGCTCGACGATCAAAAGATGGCCGCGCTGCGCGTGTCGGCGCTGGACGTCTCGCGCCTGCTGCGCAACGTGCAGCGCGAGGAACCGGGCGGCCGCGGGGACGTCAGCGGCGCCGAGCAATCCGTGCGCACCCTGGCGACCGTGCAGACGGCGCAGGAACTGGCGCGCATGGAGATCCCGCTGCCGGACGGCCGCCACGTGCGCCTGGACGAGATCGCGGCGGTATCCGACACGGTCGCGGAACCGCGCGCCATCGCGGAGCAGGACGGCAAGCCGGTCGTCGCCTTCGAAATCTTCCGCACGCGCGGCGCCGGCGAGATGGACGTCGCGAACGGCGTGCGCAAGGCGGTCGCCGAGCTGCAGCAAAAGCACGGCAACGTCGTGCTGCGCGAAACGATCGACAACGCGGCGCCCGTCGAGGACAACTTCGACGCGTCGATGGAAATGCTGTACGAAGGCGCCGTGCTCGCGGTGCTCGTCGTGTGGTGGTTCCTGCGCGACTGGCGCGCGACGCTCGTCGCGGCGGCCGCGCTGCCGCTGTCCGTAATTCCCGCGTTCCTCGGCCAGTACCTGTTCGGCTACACGCTGAACATGGTCACGCTGCTGTCGCTGGCGCTCGTCGTCGGCGTGCTCGTGGACGATGCGATCGTCGAGATCGAGAACATCTCGCGTCACCTGCGCATGGGGAAAACGCCGATGCAGGCCGCGCTGGAAGCGGCCGACGAAATCGGCATGGCCGTGATCGCGACGACATTCTCGCTCGTCGCCGTGTTCCTGCCGACCGCGTTCATGAGCGGCATCCCCGGCAAGTTCTTCAAGCAGTTCGGCTGGACGGCCGTGCTGGCGATCCTCGCGTCGCTGCTCGTCGCGCGCCTGCTGACGCCGATGATGGCCGCGTATCTCCTGAAACCGCTGCCGCACGCGGAAGAGCGCGACGGCGCGATCATGCGCCGCTACATGCGCACGATGCAGTGGTGCCTGCGCCACCGCGGCCTGACGATGATCGCGGCCGCGCTGTTCTTCGTCGGCTCGATCTCGCTCGTGCCGCTGCTGCCGACCGGTTTCGTGCCGCCCGCCGACCGCTCGCAAACGCAGATCAACGTCGAGCTGCCGCCCGGCTCCACGCTGGCGGAGACACGCGCCGTCGCGGAGCGCGTGCGCCAGGTGGCGATGGGCACGCCGAACGTCAAGGGCGTGTTCAGCTCCATCGGCGGCGGTTCCAGCGGCGACGCGTTCGCGCCCGGCGCGGCGGCCGAAGCGCGGCGCGCCGTGCTGACGGTGACCACCGTCGCGCGCGCGGACCGCAAGGAGAAGCTGTCGGCCGTCGAATCGGCGCTGCGCGCGCGCCTGGCCGACGTCCCCGGCGCCCGCTTCACGGTCGGCCCGCCCGACACGGGCGTCAAGATGCAGCTCGTGCTGCGCAGCGAGGATCCGGTCGCGCTGACGGCCGCCGCCCGCCGCGCCGAGCGCGAACTGCGCACGCTGCACGGCGTCGGCAACGTCAGTTCCAGCGCGTCGCTCGTGCGCCCGGAGATCATCGTGCGTCCCGATTTTGCGCGCGCCGCGGACCTGGGCGTGACGGCCGCCAGCATCGGCGAGACCGTGCGCGTGGCCACCGCCGGCGACTACGACCAGGTGCTGTCGAAGATGAACGTGTCGGAGCGCCAGGTACCCATCCGCGTGAAACTGCCGGACACGGTGCGCGCGGACCTCGACGCCATCGGCCGCCTGACGGTGCCCGGCAAGAACGGCCCCGTGCTGCTGGCGAACGTGGCGACCATCACGATGGAAAGCGGCCCGGCGCAGATCGACCGCCTGAACCGCAGCCGCAACGTGACGCTGGAAGTGGAGCTCAATGGCCGCTCGCTGGGCGAGGTGAACGCGGAAGCGCGCGCCCTGCCCGCGCTGAAGAACCTGCCGCCGAACGTGTCGATCGCGGAACTGGGCGACGCGCAGGAGATGCAGAACCTGTTCGCCAGCTTCGGCCTCGCGATGCTGATCGGCGTGCTGTGCATCTACGGCGTGCTGGTGCTGCTGTTCACGGACTTCCTGCAGCCGGTGACGATCCTCGCGGCGCTGCCGCTGTCGATCGGCGGCGCGTTCGTCGCGCTGCTGCTCACGCGTAACGCGCTGTCGATGCCGACGATGATCGGCCTGATCATGCTGATGGGGATCGTGACGAAGAACTCGATCCTGCTCGTCGACTACGCGATCCTCGCGCGCAAGGCCGGCATGAACCGCTTCGACGCGCTCGTCGACGCCTGCCACAAGCGGAGCCGCCCGATCGTCATGACGACGATCGCGATGGGCGCCGGCATGCTGCCGCTGGCGCTGGGCCTGTCGGGCGATCCGAGCTTCCGCTCGCCGATGGCGGTCGCGGTGATCGGCGGCCTGATCACGTCGACCTTGCTGAGCCTGCTGGTGGTGCCGGCCGTGTTCACGTATGTCGACGACATCGAGCACTGGTTCGGACGCCAGGCGAAGCGGCTGCGGCGGCATTCGCATCCGCCGGTGCCGAGCCGGGAAACCGTGGTGAAATGAACGCAGGCAAGGTGGCGCCGCAGGCGGCGCCATCGGTCCAGGCTTGCGCGATGAAGATCCCAATCCTGCTGGGCGGTGCCCTGCTGCTGTGCACTGCCGCCCACGCCGCACCGTCGGCGTGGGACTTCGAATACCGCGGCTTCTACGACTTCCACGGGGACGATGCTGACCATCACGCCGGCGCCGCCCGTGCCGGAGCCGGGGGCGTGGATGATGTTGGGGGGTGGGTTGTTGGTGCTTGCGGCCTTCTTCCGTCGTTCCCGCGGAGGCGGGAACCCATACTGAGCTTGATAGGACACTCAGCATGGATTCCCGCTTGCGCGAGAACGACGGCGTAATTGCACGGGAACGACGGTGTAATTAATAGTCGCGGTTGCGGCCACCCAGCAGCTTGGCCAGCACGAAGCCGGCGGCCGCGGCGATGGCGATGGCGGTGCCCGGTTTCTGGCGCACGTACTCGAAGCTGGCTTCCTTCCACTGGCCGTAGGCGTCGGTCAGCTGTTGCTGGCGCTGGCCCAGGTTCAGCGAGGCGCCGCTCAGCACGCCCTGCAGCTTGTCGACGCCGGCGTGGGCGCTGGATGCCAGGCGGTCGACGACCGGCTGCACGCTGTTGACGGCCTTGTCGACCATCGGCTTCGCGGCGTCGGCGGCCTTGTCGATCGACTCGTGCAGGCCCTGTGCGCGGGCATTCACTTGCGCACCCAGGTCCTTCGAATCGCCACCCACACCCGAGCCGGTGGCGGCGCCGGTGCTCTGGCTGTTCTGGCTGCCGCTGCCGCTCGAACCCAGCGAGCTGCCGCCGATGCTCGAGTTCGTACCGCTGGCGCTGGAGCCCGAGGCGCTCATCGACCCCATGGAACCCGGACCCGACGACGATGCGTTGCCGGCATTGCTGGTGCCGCCCACGGCGCCGGAGCTGGACGCGGTGGCGCCGCCGGTGCTGCTGCCGGTTGTCGAGCTCTGCTGATCCTTGCCCTGGTTCTGCTGGCTGCTCTTGTTCAGGCTGCCCGAACCGGCCGTGCTGCCCATATTGCCCGAGCCGCTGGCGTTCGGCAGGTTGCTGTCCTTGCCCTGGTTGCCCAAACCCAGGTTGCTGCCTTTTGCTTCGCTCGACTTCTGATTATCCATGATGAATTCCTCTTGTAAGATTTTTGACCAATGCGGAGATAACCGATCTTCTTGACCGTGCATCCGTTCAAAAGTTCGACCGATAGGCGGTCCTTCACGTCGCGCCCAAGCGCGATGTCGGAGCGACACCGACGCAATGCGGTGTCTCAATAAAAAAAATATAACTTTTAGTCGATCCGGACTGTGCGCTGCATAACAAAGCGCAGGACGGAAGCGAGCGGGACGCTCAGGGCGCGGACGCGCGGGCGTTCGCGACCAGGTCGCGCGCACCGGCAAAGACTTGCGGATAGTCACCGGCGCATTGCGCGCGCTCGGCGGCGATGCGCTGGCGGTTGGCGGCCAAGGTGTCCGCGCCGAGGCGGAAGCCGAACGCCGTTTCGCCGCCGAGGACGCGCTGCAGGATGCGCTCGCCCAGGGCCGACTTGAAATGGCCGGCTTCCCAGTACCAGCGCGTCGCCGTGCGCGTGTCGCCGGGGGCGGGGATGCGTTCGCAGCGCATGCCGCCATAGCCGCTGAAGTCCCACACGTCGATGCGGGCATTCGGATAGCGGGCGCGCACGGCGTCCGCCTCGCGCACCAGCAACTGCCTCCAGTCGTCCATCGTGGATTGCAGGCCCGCTTCCTCGAACATGGCCATCAGCTGCGCGTGGTACGGGTAGATCACCAGGTGCACCTCGGTGCGGTCGCGCGCCATCGTGTCCAGCAGCGTGCGCAGGCGATCGATGCTTTCCGAACGGTTCGTGCCAGCAACGAACAGGTTGTGCGGCTTGCGCACGAGGTTTTTCGCGTTGTCCCCGGCCTTTTGCTGGAAGATCGCGTAATAACCTTCCTGGCGCGCGAACTGATTGTAGTTGCGCAGCGGCGTCTGGCCGCGCCCCGTCATGGTTTCCGGATCCGCCGCCTTCTGCAGGCGCACGGTGCGCAGCGCGTCGGACACGGACTTGATCGAGAACAGCATATCGAACCGCCATTGCCACGGCAACGGTGCGCCGGACGCAGGCGGGGCCGGGGCCTCGTCCGGCTTGACGAGGAAGTCCAGGAACTCGACGCCGATCACGGCCATCGCGGCCGGCGCGGCGCTCCCGCGCAGTCGCGCGTACATGCGCTCGGAGACGGTCAGGCTCGTGCCCGACAGCCCCATATTGTAGGCCGTGCGGCCATGCGCGCTCACCTGCGGGCTGTCCGGATCGAGGCCGACTTCGACGCGCGAATTCCCCAGCAGGATCAGGTCGGGCCGCACGGCCGCGGCCTGGGCCAGCTTGATCTGCTCGCGGTATTGTTCCGGCAGCGGCTTCACATGGTTCAGTGCCGGACTGTCGACGAACCCGTACAGGTGGTACGGGTCGATGACGGCCACGAAGCCCGTGACCAGCAGCACGCCGGCGCCGACGACCGCGCCGCACCACGCGGTAAAGCGCCGGTAGGACGCCTGGGGTTGTACCGCGGCCGCGCCGGCTATCACCCCGGTGTCGTCGTCATAGCCTCGGATCTGTTCCATGGGCGCCCCGCATCAGAACTGGAAATACAGGAATTCGGCGGGGCGGCTGAGCGACAGCAGGCTGCCGAGCAGGATCGCCCCGATGTAGAAGCTCCAGCGCCGCGACGGCTGCCAGAGCTGCCAGCGGGCGGCCAGCCGCGGCCCGGCCATCGTGCCGAGCGCCGCCTCGTAGCGGCCCATGATCTGCTGGGTATTGGGCAGGCAGAACGCGATGAAGCCGCCGATGACGACCCATTGCCACGTCTCGATGAAGCGCGACCCGCCGCCGAGGTAGAACGTCACGCCCCATTGCTCGAGCAGCGCCTTCAGCGGTCCGAGCTGCTGGCCGATCGACGCCGGCAGGCCGATGCCGTCCAGGCCGGCCATGCCGTGCAGGATCGTCATCGCCTTGTCGAAGCTGGTGGCGCGGAAGAACACCCACGCCACGCACACGGCCGCGAACGTCAGCGCCCAGCTGAACACGGCCCAGGCGCGGCCGCGCGGCAGGCGCAGCCTGTCCGCCACCGCGTTCCAGCCGTGGTTGATGACGAGGTAGATCCCGTGCAGCGCGCCCCAGATGACGAAGTTCATGCCGGCGCCATGCCACAGGCCGCCCAGCAGCATCGTCGCCAGCAGGTTGACGTAGCGGCGCACGGGCCCCTTGCGGTTGCCGCCCAGCGGCACGTACAGGTAGTCGCGCAGGAAGCGCGACAGGGTCATGTGCCAGCGGCGCCAGAAATCGACGATATTGGCGGCTTTATAGGGCGAATCGAAGTTCAGCGGCAGGCGGATGCCGAACATCAGCGAGATGCCGATCGCCATGTCGGAGTAGCCGGAAAAGTCGAAGTACAGCTGGAACGCATACGCCAGCACGCCGCCCCACGCGTTCGCGAGCGAGAAGATGTCCGCCATGTCGAACAGGAAGTTGGCATGCGGCGCCAGGTTGTCCGCGATGAGGACTTTCTTGGCGAGGCCGATCGCGAAAATGCTGAGGCCGACCGCGAAGTCCTGGAACGAAAAGCGGTAGCTGGCAGGCTTGTCGAACTGCGGCATCATCTCCGCGTGGTGCAGCACGGGGCCCGCGATCAGGTGCGGGAAATAGGTGATGAACAGCACGTAGTGCAGGAAGCGCGCTTCCTTGACCTTGCCCTGGTAGGTGTCGACGAGATAGGCGATCTGGGTGAACGTGAAGAAGGAAATACCGATCGGCAGCACGACGTGCAGCAGCGGGATGTCGGCGTGAGCCAGCCAGTTCGCGCCCGAGATGAAGAAGTCGGCGTATTTGTAATAGGCGAGCAGGCCCAGGTCGGTGGCCACGGCCGCCGTCAGCCACCGCTTGCGCGCGGGACCGGCCGCATGCCCGATGCGCTGCCCCATCCAGTAGTTGAAGACGATGGAGCCCAGCAGCAGCGGAATGTAGTAATAGCTCCACCAGCCATAGAACGTCAGCGACGCGAGCGCCAGCCAACCGGCAGCCTGGACGTGGCTCCGGCGTGCCAGCAGGAAGTAGCCGATGGCGGTGACAGGCAGGAACAGGAACAGGAAGGTGAAGGAATTGAAGAGCATGGCGACCGGTCGGGGCTGGGTTACCGCACGGAGAGCGGATGCCGGTCCATGCGCGTTACCACAGGAAAACCGTTGTAGTAACAATAGCAAAATTCACCAAAAAAGACGCACAAAATACTTAACAATCCTGCAAATATAACATCATTTCTTGCGCCGACCATTTGTTTTAGACGCAATTTTCAGCATGACGACAACAAGAAGAGGCGCGAACCGGCCCGAGAGGAGGATGCAGGGAAGAATTTATGACTAGAACCAAAAGCAAAAAGGGCCACCCGCTTGGGTGGCCCTTCTCACTGTGTTGGTGCCGCTGACCGGAATCGAACTGGTGACCTTCGCATTACGAATGCGCTGCTCTACCGACTGAGCTACAGCGGCTAAACCGGAACAACCGTTTAACCTGTGTCCGTGCTACCTGCCATCAGACTGTTGGCGACCCGAGGTCTCGCGTGCTTCGCTCATCAGATGAGCTGCAGCGCGAAGGAGCCCGCATTCTAACAACAACTTCCCAAACTTGCTAGTCCGACTCGGCAATTTTATGCGAACACGCTGAAAATTATTCCTGGTGGTAGCTCGTCACGCGCTCCACCTCGCTCTTCGAGCCCAGGAACACGGGCACGCGCTGGTGCAGTTTCTGCGGCGCGATGTCGAGGATGCGCTGGCGGCCGTCCGTCGCGGCGCCACCCGCCTGCTCGACGATGAACGCCATCGGGTTCGCTTCGTACATCAGGCGCAGCTTGCCCGGCTGCGACGGATCGCGCTGGTCGGCCGGGTACATGAAGATGCCGCCGCGGTTCAGGATGCGGTGCACGTCGGCCACCATCGAGGCGATCCAGCGCATATTGAAATCCTTGCCGCGCGGACCGGTTTTGCCGGCCAACATTTCGTCGACATAGCGCGTGACGGGCGGATACCAGTGGCGCTGGTTCGACATGTTGATGGCGAATTCCTTCGTCTCTTCCGGGATCTGCAGGTCCTTCTGCGTGAGCACCCACGAACCCATCTCGCGGTCCAGGGTGAAGCAGTTGACGCCCGCGCCCGTGGTCAGCACCAGCATCGTCTGCGGGCCGTACACGGCATAGCCGGCCGCGACCTGCTGGCTGCCCGGTTGCATGAAGTCGGCTTCGGTCGGGGCCGTCATGCCTTCCGGTGCCTTCAGCACGGAGAAGATGGTGCCGATGGAAACGTTGACGTCGATGTTCGACGAGCCGTCCAGCGGATCGAACAGCAGCATGTATTCGCCCATCGGATAGCGGTTCGGGATCGGGTGGATGGATTCCATTTCTTCCGATGCCATCGCCGCCAGGTGGCCGCCCCATTCATTGGCTTCGAGCAGGATCTCGTTGGAGATCACGTCGAGCTTCTTCTGCACCTCGCCCTGGATGTTTTCCGTGTTCGCGCTGCCGAGGATGTCGCCGAGCGCACCCTTGCCGACCGAGTGGGAAATGGTCTTGCAGGCGCGGGCCACCACCTCGATCAGGAGGCGCAGCGATGCCGGGATATTGTTGTGGAGACGCTGTTCCTCGACGAGGTATTGCGTCAGGCTGACACGTTTCATGGACTTCCTTTGGTTATGTAAATGAATTCTTAGTTGGCGAGGGCCTTGCTGACCACTTCGCGCACGTCGTTCGACAGCTTCGCTTGCCCCGCGACCTGCTGCAGCGCCCGCTTCATGTGGGCCTGCAGGTCCGGCGTGTAGCGGCGCCAGCGGTCCATCGCGCGGGCCAGGCGGCTGGCGACCTGCGGGTTCAGCGCGTCCAGCGCGATCACCTGCTCGGCCCAGAAGCCGTAGCCGCTGCCGTCCGGCGCGTGGAAGCCCATCGCATTGCCGGCACAGAAGGTAGACACCAGGCTGCGCGCACGGTTCGGGTTCCTCAAGGTGAAGGCCTTGTGCGTCATCAATTCGCGTACGCGAGCGACGTCCGTGGTCGGGGCTGCGGCCTGCATCGCGAACCATTTGTCCACGACCAGCGCTTCACCCTGGAATTCGTCGTAGAAGCGTTGCAGCGCATCCGCCGCCGCGGGCGCGCGCGCATGCACGAGGGCCGACAGCGCGGCCACGCGGTCCGTCATGTTCGTTGCGCCGTCGAACTGTTTCTGCGCGAGGGCCAGGCTCGCCTCGTCCGGCGCGGCATTCAAATAGGCCAGCGCGAGGTTCTTCAGGGCGCGCTTGCCGATCGACCCGGCATCCGGGCTGTACTCGCCCGGCGTCTGGTTGGCGTCGTACTGGGCCAGCAGCTCTGTGCGCAGGCGCGCGCCGATGTCGGCGCGGACGAACTGGCGCGCCAGGTGGATGGCGAGCGGGTCGACGACGTCCAGCTGGTCGGCGATCATCGATTCCGTCGGCAGCAGCAGCGCCTGCTCGCGGAAGGACGGATCGAGCGTGTCGTCCACGAGGATCTTGCGCATGGCGTCGATGAACGTGTCGTCCAGGTCGAGCCGGTCGACGCCGGCGCCGGCCACCTGCCCGGTCAGCTTCAGCAGGCGGCTCATCGCGAGGCGCTGGCCCGCTTCCCAGCGGTTGACGGAGTCGCTGTCGTGGCTGAACAGGTGCACCAGTTCGGCGTCGCTGTAGCCATGCTTCAGGATCACCGGCGCGGAAAAGTCGCGCAGGATCGACGGCGTCGGCTGTTCCGTCACGCCCGTGAAGACGAAGGTCTGGTCGCTGTCCGTCAGCTCCAGCACGGCCGTCGTGCCGAGGTTCTTGCCATCCACGGTCAGCGGCAGGTCGCGGCCGTCGCGGCCCAGCAGTCCGACGGCGACCGGGATGTGGAACGGCAGCTTTTCCGGCTGGCCCGGCGTCGACGGGCACGACTGGATCAAGCGCAGCGTGTACGTCTGCGCCTGCTCGTCCCAACGCGTCTCGGCCTGCACGACCGGCGTGCCGGCCTGGCTGTACCAGCGCTCGAACTGCGTCAGGTCGCGGCCGTTGGCATCGGCCATCGCCAGGCGGAAATCGTCGCACGTGACGGCCTGCTCGTCGTGGCGCTGGAAGTACAGGTCCATGCCCTTGCGGAAGCCGTCGCGGCCCAGCAGGGTCTGGTACATGCGCACGACTTCGGCGCCCTTCTCGTAGACGGTGACGGTATAAAAATTATTGATCTCGACGAAGGAGTCGGGGCGGACCGGGTGGGCCATCGGGCCCGCGTCTTCCGGAAACTGGGCCTGGCGCAGGGTGCGCACCTGGTCGATGCGGGTGACGGCGCGGCCCGTGTTCGTGCCGATCATGTCGGCCGAAAATTCCTGGTCGCGGAACACGGTCAGGCCTTCCTTCAGCGACAGCTGGAACCAGTCGCGGCAGGTGACGCGGTTGCCCGTCCAGTTGTGGAAGTATTCGTGGCCGACGACGGCCTCGATGCCCTGGAAGTCGACGTCCGTCGCGACGCGCGGATTGGCCAGCACGAACTTCGTGTTGAAGATGTTCAGGCCCTTGTTTTCCATCGCGCCCATGTTGAAGTCGCCCACGGCGACGATCATGAAGCGGTCCAGGTCGAGTTCCAGGTTCCAGCGTTCCTCGTCCCAGCGGATGCTGTGCTTCAGCGACTGCATCGCGTAGTCCGTCTTGTCGAGATTGCCCTCTTCCACCCAGACCTGCAGCAGCGCGGTGCGGCCGTCGGCCAGTTCGAAGTTCTCTTCCTGGCAGACGAGGCGCGCGGCGACGAGGGCGAACAGGTACGACGGTTTCTTGAACGGGTCTTCCCACAGCGCGTAGTGGCGGCCATTGTCGAGGTCGCCTTCTTCGATCAGGTTACCGTTCGACAGCAGCACCGGGTACTTGTCCTTGTCGGCGCGCAGCATGACGGTGAAGCGCGCCATCACGTCCGGGCGGTCTGGAAAGTAGGTGATCCGACGAAAACCTTCGGCTTCGCACTGCGTATAGAAGCTGCCATTGGACGTGTACAGGCCGCTGAGGGTAGTATTGCTCTCCGGAACGCAAATGGTCTCGATTTCCAGCGTCGCTTCTTCCGGGGCGTTGGGGATGCGCAGCAGGGTGCCTTCGATCACGTAATCGCCCTCGCCCAGCGTGCGGCCGTTCAGGCGCAAGGTCACCAGTTCGATGTCTTCGCCGTACAGCTCGATTTCGCGCTGCGCGCTGGCAGGGTTGCGGCGCACCGTCATCCGGTTGGCGACGACGGTACGGGCGGGGTCGAGGTCGAAGCCGAGTTCAACGGTATCGACCAGGTAGCTGGGGGCAGTGTAATCCTTCCGGTAGATAGTCTGGGGCGTATCGGTGCGCATGGTCGGGAGTCCGCAAAGCCGTTGGTGGGATGCTTATTTTACCAACAGCTTTACACCACGATCCGTACCTTTCGAATGTATCGCCATGTACAGGTAGTAACCACGCGTAAATGTATCGACGTACAACACGCATCAGGAATAATATGGTCTCCTGAACAAGACCGATTACAGGAATTGAAACCCGACACATCGGGAACCGAATAGATGGAGCTCGTCATGAAACGTACCATGATCACGGCGGTCGCATCGCTGAGCCTGTTGCTGGGCGGCTGCGCGACGACGATCCGCAGTGACGTCACCACCTTCAACCAGTGGCCCGCCCAGCTGCCCGACAAGAGCTATGCGTTCGAGACGCCGCCTCCGCAGGACAACACGCTGGAGCTGCAGAGCTACGAAAACCTCGTGCGCGCCCAGCTCGCCCGCCTCGGCTTCCACGAGGCGCAGGGGTCGCCCGCGCTGAAGGTGTCGATGCGCTTCTCGACCATCGACGTGCCCACGCAGGTGCTGTACCCGACCTTCGCGCCGACGTACTACTCGCCCCGCTTCGCCTACATGGGCTGGCGCCGGCGCTACTGGGGCGGCTGGTACAGCCCGTTCTACGATCCGTTCTGGGGTCCGGTGCCGGCCTATGACGTGCAGGAAGAACACCGCTACCACCGCCAGTTGCAGCTGTCGATCGCGTCGGCCGCGGATGGCAAGCGCCTGTTCGACGTCACGGTGCGTAACGTGAGCCGGCAGATGTCGACGCCGGTCGTGATGCCGGCCCTCGTGCAGAGTGCGTTCGAGGGGTTCCCGGGGCCGAATGGCGGGTCGCGCGTGATCGAGTTGAAGCAGGAGCCGCGGCAGAACGGCTGACACTACCGTCGTCCCCGCGAAAGCGGGGACCCATACTGAGCCTCAGAAATCGCGACTTCGGGAGCATGGATTCCCGCTTTCGCGGGAATGACGTGCTGACACCTTAGCCGAGATACGCCTCGGACAGGAACGTAATCCCGATAATCAGCAGCACCGCCAGCATCAACACCACGAGCAGGCGCCCGAAGTGCGGTTCCGCCGCAGGTTGCGGATCGATCGGCGGTTCGTTGTCGTCGCTAAATTCTCTCATGGCAGCAAAATGGTCTTGCCCGTCGTGCGGCGCCCTTCGAGGGCGATGTGGGCCTGGGCCGCGTCGGCGAGGGGAAAACGCTGGTGGATGTCGATGCTCACTTTACCGCTCGCCACGACGTCGAACAGGTCGGCCGCCATCGCGTCCCGCTGCGCGCGCGTGGCCGCATACGACTGCAGCGTGGGCCGCGTGATGTACAGCGAGCCGCGCGATGCCAGTTCGTTCAGCGCGAACGGCGGCACCGGCCCCGACGAATTGCCGAAGCTGACCATCAGCCCGCGCGGCCGCAGGCAGTCCAGCGAGCGCGTGAACATGTCCTTGCCGACCGAATCGTAGACGACCGGCACCTTTGCGCCGTTCGTGATCTCCAGTACGCGCTGCACGACATCCTCGTCACGATAGTTGATGACATGCGCCGCCCCACGCTGCCGCGCCAGCGCCGCTTTCTCGTTTGACCCCACCGTGCCGATGAGGTTCACGCCCAGCGCCCGCGCCCATTGGCACGCGATCAGCCCGACGCCGCCGGCCGCCGCGTGGAACAGGATCGTCTCGCCCGGCTGCACGGCATGGGTCTGCTTGAGGAGGTATTGCACGGTCAGCCCCTGCAGCATCATCGCGGCGCCCGTCTCGAACGAGATGGCGTCCGGCAGGTGCACGAGCACGTCGGCCGGCATCACGCGCAGCTGGCTGTAGGCACCGTTCGGACGGGCCGCGTACGCGACGCGGTCGCCCGGCTTGACGTGCGTGACGCCCTCGCCCACCGCCTCGACGACGCCCGCCGCTTCCTGGCCGAGGCCGTTCGGCAGATCGAGCGGATACAGCCCCGAGCGGAAATACGTGTCGATGAAATTCACGCCGATCGCGTGGTTGCGCACGCGCGCCTCACCGGGGCCGGGATCGCCGACCTCGACGTCGACGTATTCCAGCACCTCGGGCCCGCCGGTGCGCGCGAAGCGGATCGCCTTTGCCGTCGTCATGACCGTTCTCCCCGGGAATCAGTCGGCCTTCGACTGCAGTTGCGACAGCACCAGGTGGGCGCTCGCCACGTTCGTCGCGCACGGGATGTTGTGCACGTCGCAGGCGCGGACCAGCGCGTTGATGTCCGGTTCGTGCGGCTGCGGGGTCATCGGGTCGCGCAGGAAGATCACGCAATCGATCTCGCCCTCGACGAGCTGGGCGCCGATCTGCAGGTCGCCGCCGACGGGACCGGAATGCATGCGCGTCACTTCCAGGCCCAGCTCGTTGATCAGGCGGCCGCCCGTGGTGCCGGTGGCCGACAGCGTGCAGCCGCGCAGGAAATCCACGTACTCGGCGGCGAGCGCGATCATGTCGTCTTTTTTCTTGTCGTGGGCGATCAGGGCGATGCGAGGTTTCATGTTCCGTTCCGTTTCGGTTTGTCAGGGTGTTTTTTTCTTCGACAGCAAATAGATCCCGCCCAGCACCAGGCCCGTTCCGGCCAGTTGCACGGTCGTGATCGGTTCTCCCAGCAGCGCCCAGCCCAGGAACAGCGTCGACACCGGACCGATCATGCCGGCCTGGGATGCCGTCGTCGCACCGATGCGCTGGACCGCCGCCATCGTCATGAAGACGGGGAAGATGGTACAGAATATCCCATTCACGAGCGAGAGCCCGTAAACCGGCAGCGGCTGCACCAGCATGCTGGCGGGCCGCAGGATGAAGAATTGCGCGATGCACGCGGCGCTCGACACGCACATCGCGTACGCGACGAGGCGCAGCGAGCCGATGCGGCGCACCATCTCGCCCGTGCCGAGCAGATAGGCCGCGTAGCACGCCGCCGAACCGAGCACCAGCAGCGAGCCCGTGACCGTGCTCCCCCCGCCGCCCTTCAGGTCGTGCGCGAACACGAGCACGATGCCGCAGTACGACAGCGCCAGCGCGATCCACTCCGCGCGGCCGATGCGGCGCTTGAAGACGAGCGCCGTGATCAGGAGGACGAACGTGGGCGTGAGGAACAGGATCAGGCGTTCCAGGCCCACCGAGATGTATTGCAGGCCGAGGAAATCGAGGTAGCTCGACAGGTAGTAGCCGATCAGGCCCAGTCCGGCGAGACGCCAGCGGTCGCGTACGGCGAGCGGCGGCTCGGTCCGCATCTTCCACACCGCCACGGCCGCAAACACCGGAAGCGAGAACAGCATTCTGAACGCGATCAATGTGACGGCGTCGATGTGGTAGCGGTACAGCAGTTTGGCAACGATGGCCTTCGTGGAGAACAGAACGGCACCGCCGATGGCGATCGCCAGGCCGCCCAGCGCGGCCGGGCGTGTGGTCGGTACAACAGGTAAGTCGGCTGCAGTTTTACTCATCCGACGATTGTACGGGGAATCCGCATAGCCGGCTGAGGACGCCTCCGAACGCAGCCGGCCGGGTGCGGTCCAATCGCTGTCGATACTCAACCGCATCACAGCTCAACTTTTCGGGAGATGTCCATGGCACACAGCGCAACGATGCAACCGGCCGGAGCGCGCGCCCGATGAGCCGCGCCAGCGGCGTCGGCCGCCCCGGTGCCGACCGCACCGTCGTCCTCACCCTGCTCGTGCTGCTCGCGGCGCTGTGCTGGGCGTATCTGCTGTTTCGCGTCGGTCGCCTGTCGCCGCTGGGGACGGGTAACGCGGGCCATTTCCGGGTCGGGCCGTACCACGCGGACGACCTCGCGCGCCTGCTGGCGCTGTGGACCGTCGTCATCGCCGCGATGATGCTGCCGGCGGCCGCGCCGTCCGTGCTGCTGTACGCCCGCGTGAAGCGGCTCGTGCGCGAGCGCTGGGTCTATCCGTCCACGTTCCTGTTCATGCTGGGCTATCTGTTCGTCTGGACGTGCTGCGCCCTCGCCGCGACGCTGGCCGACTGGCAGCTGCACGACGCCGGCGGGCTCGACGAGACGATGGCCATCGCGCACCCGACGGTCGGCGCCCTCGCCCTCGTCGCGGCCGGGGTCTACCAGTGGACGCCCGCCAAGCACGCCTGCCTGGACAATTGCCGCGCGCCGCTGGCGTTCGTCCTGACGCACTGGCGCCGGGGGATGTGGGGCGCGTTCCGCATGGGCGTCGCGGATGCGCGGTATTGCACGGGCTGCTGCTGGCTGCTGCTCGCGCTCGTGCTGCCGGCCGGCGTGCTGAACCTGCCCGTCATCGCCGGGCTCATCGCGCTGATCCTCGCCGAAAAACTGCTGCCCGGCGGGCATGTGGTGGCGTGCGCGACGGGGCTCGGGCTGGTCGGACTGGGCACGGCGTTGTTGTTTCCCTGACAGTATTTAGACGGATGCGCTATGATAAAATGTCGAGGATTATCAATACCCGGGACCTCGAAAATCGCAGTTTGCCGAGGTTCCCTGTCTAAGGAAGACTCGACATGGCTGGACACAGCAAATGGGCCAACATCAAGCACAAGAAAGCCGCCACTGATGCCAAGCGCGGCAAGATCTGGACCCGACTGATCAAGGAAATCACCGTCGCTGCCCGCATGGGCGGCGGCGACGCCAACACCAACCCGCGCCTGCGCCTCGCCATCGAAAAAGCGGCCGACGCCAATATGCCGAAGGATAACGTCAACCGCGCCGTCCAGCGCGGTTCGGGCGGCCTGGAAGGCGTCAACTACGAAGAAATCCGCTACGAAGGCTATGGCATCGGCGGCGCGGCGATCATCGTCGACTGCATGACCGACAACCGCGTGCGCACCGTGGCCGAAGTCCGCCACGCGTTCAGCAAATTCGGCGGCAATATGGGGACCGAAGGCTCCGTCGCGTTCATGTTCAAGCACACGGGCCAGTTCCTGTTCGCACCCGGCGTCGAAGAAGACAAGCTGATGGAAGCGGCGCTGGAAGCCGGTGCCGACGACGTGATCGCCGACGACGAAGGCGGCTTCGAAGTGCTGTGCGACCCGAACGCCTTCGCCGGCGTCAAGGAAGCCCTGGAAAAGGCCGGCTTCAAGGCCGATTCCGCCGAAGTCATCATGAAGCCGGACACCGAGACGGTGTTCACCGGCGAAGACGCGCTCAAGATGCAGAAACTGCTCGACGCCCTGGAAAACCTGGACGACGTGCAGGAAGTCTATACGAACGCAGTCATTGAAGAGTAAGCAGCGAAAGCAATCCATGAAAATCCTGGTAGTCGGCTCTGGCGGCCGTGAACATGCCCTGGCCTGGAAACTGGCCCAATCCGATCGCGTCCAGATGGTCTACGTCGCACCGGGCAATGGCGGTACCGCGCGCGATGCGCGCCTGATCAACATCGACATCACCGACCCGGCCGCGCTGGCCGACTTCGTCGTCGCGGAACACGTCAACCTGACGCTGGTCGGCCCGGAACAGCCGCTGGCGGCCGGCATCGTCAACCTGTTCCGCGCGCGCGGCCTGAAGGTCTTCGGCCCGACCAGGGAAGCGGCCCAGCTGGAAAGCTCGAAGGACTTCGCCAAGGCCTTCATGCACCGCCACGGCATCCCGACGGCGCAGTACCAGACATTCACCGACGTCGCCCAGGCCCACGCCTACATCGACGCCCAGGGCGCGCCGATCGTCATCAAGGCCGACGGCCTCGCCGCCGGCAAGGGCGTCGTCGTCGCGATGACCCTGGAAGAAGCACACCAGGCGGCCGACGACATGTTGTCGGGCAACCGCTTCGGCGACGCGGGCGCACGCATCGTCATCGAGGAATTCCTCGCCGGCGAAGAAGCCAGCTTCATCGTCATGTGCGACGGCAAGAACGTCGTCGCCCTGGCCACGTCGCAAGACCACAAGCGCCTGAAGGACCACGACCAGGGCCCGAACACGGGCGGCATGGGCGCATACTCGCCGGCACCGGTCGTCACGCCGTCGATCCACGCGCGCGTGATGCGCGAGATCATCAACCCGACCATCCAGGGCATGGCCAAGGATGGCATCCCGTACAGCGGTTTCCTGTACGCGGGCCTGATGATCGACGCGGCCGGCGTGCCGAAGGTCATCGAATTCAACTGCCGCATGGGCGACCCGGAAACGCAGCCGATCATGACGCGCCTGAAGAGCGACTTCGTGACGGTGCTGGAACACGCCTGCAACAGCACCCTGGACAAGGTGGAACTGGAATGGGACCGCCGCACGGCGGTGGGCGTCGTGATGGCGGCGGCCGGTTATCCGGACGCGCCGGCCAAGGGCGACATCATCGACGGCATCCCGGCCGAAACGCCGGAATGCGTCACCTTCCACGCCGGCACCCAGATCGTGGGCGGCACGCTGCAGACGTCGGGCGGCCGCGTGCTGTGCGTCGTCGGCCTGGGCGACAGCGTCAAGATGGCGCAGAAGCAGGCGTACGAGACCGTCGAGAAGATCCACTTCAATGGGGCGCAGTATCGGCGCGACATCGGGTGGCGTGGGATCAAGCAGGCGTGATGGCCTAGCGTCTCGCAACAACGAAAAACGGAGGCTCGCAGCCTCCGTTTTTTTACCCTGCCGTCGTTCCCGCGCAAGCGGGAACCCATGCTGAGCTCGCTAGCCTACAATATCAGCATAGAGGTCACACCACCGGGGATTGGTCTTCTGAATCGGCTCCACCTTCCACGACCTGTCCCACTTCTTGATCTGCTTTTCGCGCCGGATCGCTTCCATGATATCGGCGTGAATCTCATACCAGACCAGCATCTTGACGCGATATCGCTTTGTGAATCCTTCAGCCAGGCCTTCTCGGTGCTGCCAAACACGTTTTACGAGGTCGCTTGTCACGCCAACGTAGAGTGTTCCGTTCAAGCCGCTCGCCAACATATAGACGTAGCTTGATCTGTCCATGGTTGAGTCCTCGATGCCGAAAGTGACATGTTCCAATGATGGACTCGTTTTATTGCTGAGATGCTGCAAAAGTTCGCATGACTCGGCGTTCCCGCGCAAGCGGAAATCCATATAGAGCAACCGGGTTCAGTAACGTCGAAGCACCGTGACGCGCTGAATGGGCTGACTTCGGAAGCTCAGCATGGGTTCCCGCCTCCGCGGGAACGACGTTATTTCCGGCGACGCGCCACGCTACCCGCGGCCAGTCCACCCAGCATCAGCGCCAGCGTCCCCGGCAGCGGCACCGAACCGCTCGGCGCGGCCGCTTCCACGTTGACGTTGTCGATCTGGTTGTAGGCACCCGAGCCGATGCGCAGTTCGGTGATGCCGGTCAGGACCGTGCTCCACGTACCCGAGTCCTGGATCGAACCGACCGACACACCGTCGGCCGACACGTCGCTCCAATCCATGAAGTAGTCGAAGCTGTTCAGGTTGAACTTGCCGCCGCCCACGCGGGTCAGCGTGACGAACGTGTCCCAGCCGTTTTCCATGCCGTCGTGCCAGTTGTACGTCGACGGCTCGTACGTGCCGTCGCCGACGTGGGCCGCGTCCGCGTCCGCGCCCGGCGCATTCAGGGTCACCTGGAAGCCCGACTCGACGTAGGTCAGGTTCAGGCCGTTGTAGGTCATGCCGCCGGCCAGCGGAAAGCCGTCGCCGTACATCATCTCGGTCAGGCCATCGAAGTTCAGGACGGTGGCGCCGGCGCTGCCTGCTGCCATCAAGGCGACGGCGGCGAGAATGGATTTGAATTTCATGAAAGTCTCCGGAAGTAATCGTTGCTGCCGGCGCCCATGCGGGCACCGGCATTGCCATCATCAGTAGGTGAAGAACACGCCGCGGCCCGCGCCGGCGGCATAGACGCGTCCGGGCACGGCCTGGTCGGCGGCCAGGTTGCTGATGCCGGCGTACTGGTGCTTGTCGTCGTTGATCCGGCGCCACGTCCTGGCACCGTCATCCGAGCGGTACACGCCCCACACGTTGTTGATGATGCCGACGATGTAGATCGAAGACGAGTACGTCGCACCGGCCGGCGCCTTGCCCAGCGCAATGGAGGTGGCGCCGTACACCTGCGGATAACTCCACGTCTCGTTGGTGCCCCAGTCCGGCGCGGTCACATCCAGCCTGGTCCAGGTCACGCCCGAGTCGGTGGAGTGCAGGATGCTGAAACCGTCGACCACCCAGATGTCGCCTTCGGCATTCGGATTGACGGCGATCGACGACTGGTAGAAGGCCGCCACGCGCGCGCCCGCGCTGACGAACGTCGTGCTCTCGGTGAAGGTATGGCCGCCGTCGTTCGAGTACCAGAAATGCGACGTGTCCGCCCACTGGTTCCACCACGCGCCGCCCGAGTTGAACGCATAGACCTTGTTCGGGTTCTTGCGGTCGGCGACGACGCGGTAGCCGCGGCCGATGCCCACCGCGGACAGGTCCGGCAGGTTCGTGTACGTCCAGGTGGCGCCGTTGTCGGTCGTGTAGGCCGGCCGCGCGCCGGACGGTGCCCAGACGGCCTTGCCCGGCGCGGTGACGGCGATGGTTTCCTCGCCGCCCTGGTGGTCGTTCGATGCCGCGTCCGGGTGCTTGCTGGCGAATGGCGTCCAGGTCACGCCGGAGTCGGTCGAGTAGGCGCCGCGCGGGTTGTTCTGGACCCAGCCGCCGGTGCCGACGGCCGCGATGTAGGCCGGGTTCGACCAGGCCGTGTCGGCGGCGTGGCCGTTGCTGAAGTAGCCGATCGGGCCGCGCGTCGGCTTCTTCAGCACCTCGGTCTGCACGTGCGTGCCGATGTCGCCGGAGCTGCGCAGCAGCGCATAGCTGGCGCCCTTGGGCGGCGTCGCCAGGCTGATCGTCGCGGTTTCCTCGAGGTTGGTCACGTCCAGGTTCCACGTGGGCGTGGCGGCCGATGCGGTTTTCGTCTCCCAGATGCCGCCGCCGAACACGTGCAGGATGTGGTCGGGGTTGTTCGGATCGATCTCGACGTCGTCCACCCAGCCGGAGAAGTCCACGTCGGACGGGGTGTGCGGGGTCATCGACGCGATCTCGCGCCAGGTCAGGCCGGCGTCGTCGGACACCTGCACGACCGGCTGGCCCTGCCAGTTACCCCACGAGTTCGACACGCCCAGCGCGATGCGGGTGGTCGGGCCGGAACCGGAGACCGACAGGCCGCCCATGCCGAAGTTCACCCATTGCTCCGTATCGTAGCTCTTCAGCAGCGTCCAGTTGGTGCCGTCGAACTTGTACAGGCGGGCCGGGCCGCCGGCGCCCGGGCCCATGTCCTTCGTGAACGCCACGTAGATGATGCCGTCCTTGGCACGGACCATGTGCGGGATGTAGTAGCCGGTCACGGGAGTCGACACGCCCGTCCAGGTCGCGCCGCCGTCGGTCGACTTGTACAGGTTGGCGTTCAGGCCGGCCGCGGCAGCGTAATCCGGGGCCACCGCCGTGTAGATGGTCTGCGTGGCCGTACCCGAGCCCGTGGTCGAGGTGTCGAACAGCACGCTCTCGATGCCGCCCGACGTGCGGCCCGGCAGGGAGCCGATCTGGTCGCCCGGGTACTGGAACGACGTCAGCGACGTCACCTGGCTCCAGGTCTGGCCGTAGTCGGCGCTCTTCCACAGGCCCGACGTGCGCGAGCCGTAGTACAGGACCGACGGCTGGTTCGGATCGACCATCAGGCGCTCGCCGATGGCGCGACCCGGATCGTTGGAACCGGCACGGAACGGCAGGTCGACGTGCGTCCAGCTGTCGCCGCGGTTCGTGGAGATGTACAGGCGGGCATTCTGTCCCGACCAATCGTACATGCCGGTGACGAGGTACACGCGCTTGTCGTCGGTCGGATCCAGGGCCACGCTTTCGGCCCCGTTATAGAATTCTTCGCGGACGCCGAAGCCGTCCGTGATCGGCGTCCAGCCGGAAGTGGCCGTATCCCTGCGGTAGACCCCGCCCATGTCGGTGCGCGCATACAGCACGTTCGGGCTGGTCGGGTGGAAGATCAGCCCGGTCACGTAGCCGCTGCCGCCGTACTTGACGCTCTGCCATCGGCTACCCGTCGTCGCAACGTCTGCGCCGCCGCCGGACGCGCTGCCGATCATGGCGGCGAAAGAAGGCGATTGCGAGGACGGGCTGCTGCTGCCGCCGCACGCTGCCACCAGGCCTGCCACGGCGCAGGCAAGCGCAAGAGTTTGCTTCTTCATGCTTGAACTCCAAGAAAGTGTTGGACCGGGATTACCGGTTTGCTGCAATGCACCATCCCCGTCGGTACGGCCACGGACGGGCCGTCACGATGAAGACATTGGATGGGAGAGGACAAGTTGGCGCGTCAAGGTCGCGGCCGAGGGGGGATCGTGTGTTCCATGAAGGTCTCCGTCGTTTTCGTTATTGACTCGTTCCGACACCGGCCTATGCGGCTGGCGTGAAATCGGTTTCTTTCGACGTAGACTATTAGTAATACGCACGCGTTTCTTGCATTCGTAACGACGAAAGCTAGAAAAATGCAGAAAATTGTAGAGATTTGCGCAGGATTTTTATTCGCGCCGGCGGGGTGCTGGAATCGGTGTTGGCGGGTGCCTGTCACGATCCAGTTCATCAGTGTACAATCCCCGTTCGCTTTTTTTCTCTCACATTTCCACATGGCTACAATTAATCCGGCCGCCGTCAAGGCTTGGCTGCTCGACCTCCAGGCGCGCATCGTGCAAGCGCTGGAAGACGTCGACGGCAAGCCTTTCTTGCGCGACACGTGGGAACGGGCCGAAGGTGGCGGCGGCGTATCGCGCCTCATCGAAGGTGGAAATGTGATCGAGCGCGGCGGCGTGAATTTTTCGCACGTGCGCGGCGCCAGCCTGCCGGCCTCGGCGATGGCCGCGCGGCCGGAACTGGCGGGCCGCGCCTGGGAAGCGATGGGCGTGTCGCTCGTGCTGCACCCGCACAATCCGTACGCACCCACCGTGCATATGAACGTGCGCTTTTTCGAAGCGACGGCCGAGGGCAAGGAACCCGTCTGGTGGTTCGGCGGCGGCATGGACCTGACGCCCTATTACGGCAATGCGGACGACGCGCGCCACTTCCACCAGGTCTGCCACGACGCGCTGGCGCCGTTCGGCGACGACCTGCACCCGCGCTTCAAGCGCTGGTGCGACGATTATTTCTATATCAAACACCGCAAGGAAGCGCGCGGCGTCGGCGGCATCTTCTTCGACGACTTCAACGAACTCGGGTTCGAGCAGTCGTATGCGATGGTGCAGAGCGTCGGCGACGGCTTCCTCGATGCCTACCTGCCGATCCTGACGGCGCGCAAGGACCAGCCCTACGGCGAACGCGAACGCGATTTCCAGGCGTACCGGCGCGGACGCTACGTCGAGTTCAACCTCGTGTGGGACCGCGGCACGCTGTTCGGCCTGCAGTCGGGCGGCCGGACGGAAGCGATCCTGATGTCGATGCCGCCGATCGTCAAATGGCGCTACGACTGGCATCCGGAGCCGGGTAGTCCGGAAGAAAAGCTCTACACCGACTTCCTGCCGCACCGGGATTGGCTCGCCCCGTGACCAGATGTGTTGCTCTGCTGGGCGGCAGTTTCGACCCGGTGCACCACGGCCACGTCGCGCTGGCCGAGTTGTTCGCGCGCCAGCTCCACCCGGACGAACTGCGCGTGCTGCCGGCCGGCCAGCCGTGGCAAAAAAAGAGTGGCCTGGAAGCGGGCGACGCCGACCGCGTGGCCATGCTGGAACTGGCATTTGCAGGCAGTAGCGCACCCGTGACGATCGATACCCGCGAGATCGACCGTCATGGCGCCACGTACACGGTCGAAACCCTGCGCGACGTGCGCGCCGAACTCGGGCCGGATACGTCCATCGTGTTCGTGATGGGTGCGGACCAGTTGCAGAAGCTGGACACCTGGCGCGACTGGCGCGACCTGTTCGCGCTGGCCAATTTCGGCGTCGCCGCCCGCCCCGGCTACCGGCTCGACGACGCCGCGCTGCCGCCCGCCGTGGCAGCCGAACTGGCGCAGCGGCGCGCGTCGTTCGACGCCGTGCGCGCCAACCCGGCGGGCAAGGTGTGCCTGGCGCACACGCTGGCCATCGACATATCGGCCACGCAGGTGCGCGCTGCCCTGCACGCCGAACCCCGTACTGACATAAGCGCGCTCGTTGCGCCGCAAGTGCTAGACTATATTCAACAACATAACTTGTACAAAAACTAATGGATATCAAGAAACTGCAAACGCTCGTCGTCGACGCCCTCGAAGACGTCAAGGGCCAGGACATCGTTCTGTTCGACACGACGCACCTGACCAGCCTGTTCGACCGTATCGCGGTCGTGTCGGGCACGTCGAATCGCCAGACCAAGGCGCTGGCCGCCTCGGTGCGCGACAAGGTCAAGGAAGCAGGCGGCGACGTGGTCGGGCTGGAAGGCGAAGACACGGGCGAATGGGTCCTCGTCGACCTGGGCGACATGATCGTGCACATCATGCAGCCGGCCATCCGCCAGTACTACCGCCTGGAAGAAATCTGGGGCGACAAGCCCGTCAAACTGGGCGCCGCCAAGCGCAAGTCGACGACCGAAGGCCAGGACGCGGCCGCACCGAAGACCAAGTCGAAGCACCTCGCCGCGAACCAGGAGCAGGAAGACGCCAAGCCGGTGCGCGAGCGCAAGCCGGCCGCGAAGAAGGCGGCTGACGCCAAGCCGGCCGCCCGGAAACCTGCCGCCAAGAAGATCCCGACGGGCGCCACCGTGAAGGTTGCCGTGTCCAAGACCGCTGCCGCGGACGCCAAAGCTGCCAAGGCCGCCAAGGCTGCTGCCGCACCGAAGCGCGCGACGAAAGCCGCAGCCGAGGGCGACGCACCGGCCAAGAAAGTCATCCGCCGCATCAAGAAAACCGAAGAATAAGCTGCGATGCAGTTGTTCATCGTCGCGGTCGGCCACAAGATGCCGGCCTGGATCGAGACCGGCTTCGCGGAATACGCGAAGCGGATGCCGCCGGAGCTGCGCATCGTGCTGAAGGAAGTGAAACCGGTCGAACGGTCCGGCAGCAAGACGGCGGCCACCGCGATGGCGCTCGAACGCGAGCGCATCGAGGCCGTGCTGCCGAAAGGCGTGCGCATCGTCGCCCTCGACGAGCGCGGCAAGGATCTCACCAGCGTGGGCCTGTCGCAAGCGTTGGAGGCCTGGCAGCAGGACGGGCGCGACATCGCCTTCCTGATCGGCGGGGCCGACGGCCTCGATCCGGAACTCAAGGCACGCGCGGACGGTCTGATCCGCATCTCCAGCATGACGCTGCCGCACGGTATCGTGCGCGTGATGCTGGCAGAACAGTTATATCGTGCCTGGTCCATCACCCAGAACCACCCCTACCATCGGGTATGAGCCGATGAAACAGCTCGACAAGAAAATCTACCTCGCCTCGAAGAGCCCGCGCCGCCGCGAACTGCTGCGCCAGGTCGGCATCGATTTCGACATCCTTAGCCTGCGCTCCGATCCGGCCCGCGGCATCGACGTCAGCGAAGACACGTTCGCGGGCGAGCCCGCCATGGACTACGTGGCCCGCGTGGCGCGCGAAAAAGGCGCGTTCGCGTGGAACGTGCTGCACATGCGCCGCATGCCGCTGCGCCCCGTGCTGTCGGCCGACACGACCGTCACCATCGACGGCGAAATCCTCGGCAAGCCGGCCGATCCGAAGGAAGCGCATGCGATGCTGGAACGCCTGTCGGGCCGCACGCACCAGGTGCTGACGTCGGTCGCGCTGCACTACACGGACGTGTTCGAGCAGGTGACGCAGGTGTCGAACGTGCGTTTCGCCCAGCTCACGCCGGCAGCGATCCGCGCCTATTGCGCGACGCCGGAGCCCTACGACAAGGCCGGCGCCTATGGCATCCAGGGCCTCGCCGCCCTGTTCATCGAGCACATCGAAGGCAGCCATTCCGGCATCATGGGCTTGCCCGTGTTCGAGACGGCGCAGTTACTGCAGAAAGCGGGCGTCAGCGCGCTGTAGGATGGGGTAATCGATGCCCCCGGCATCAATGACCCCACCCTGCGTGTATGATGTGACCCGAGACAACAATTAAAACCCGGCCTCATGACTGAAGACATCCTGATCAACATCACCCCCCAGGAAACGCGCGTCGCGCTGGTGGTTCAGGGTGCCGTACAAGAGCTGCACATCGAGCGTACGCTCACCCGCGGTCTCGCGGGCAACGTCTATCTGGGCAAGGTCGTGCGCGTGCTGCCGGGCATGCAGTCGGCCTTCATCGACATCGGCCTCGAACGCGCCGCGTTCCTGCACGTGGCCGACATCTGGGAAGCCAGGCCGCACGACGGCGCGAACGGCAGCAGCAGTAACAGCAACAGCGCACCGACGCCCATCGAAAAAATCCTGTTCGACGGCCAGGTGCTGACCGTCCAGGTGATCAAGGATCCGATCGGCACGAAGGGCGCGCGCCTATCCACGCAGATCTCGATCGCGGGCCGCATGCTCGTCTATCTGCCGCAGGATAAACACATCGGCATCTCGCAGAAGATCGAGAAGGAATCCGAGCGCGAAGCCCTGCGCGCGCGCCTCGCGGGCCTGTTGCCGCCGGACGAAAAAGGCGGCTATATCGTGCGCACGCAGGCCGAGGACGCGTCCGACGCCGACCTCGCCGCCGACGTCGACTACCTGCGCAAGACGTGGGGCGCCATCATGACGGGCGCGCGCACGCGTCCCGCGACGAGCCTGCTGTACCAGGACCTGAGCCTGGCCCAGCGCGTGCTGCGCGACTTCGTGCACGACGAGACGGCCGCGATCCTCGTCGACTCGCGCGAGAACTACCTGAAACTCGTCGAATTCGCCCAGGTGTACACGCCGAGCGTGCTGTCGCGCCTGCAGCACTACACGGGCGAGCGCCCGCTGTTCGACCTGTACGGCGTCGAGGAAGAGATCCTGCGCGCGCTGGGCCGGCGCGTGGACCTGAAATCGGGCGGCTACCTGATCGTCGACCAGACCGAAGCGATGACGACCATCGACGTCAACACGGGCGGCTTCGTCGGCGGGCGCAATTTCGCCGACACGATCTTCAAGACGAACCTGGAAGCGGCACACGCCATCGCCCGCCAGCTGCGGCTGCGCAACCTGGGCGGCATCATCATCCTCGACTTCATCGACATGGAGAACACCGAGCACCGCAACGCCGTGCTCGCGGAGCTCAAGAAGACGCTGTCGCGCGACCGCACGAAGGTGTCCGTGAGCGGCTTCTCGGCGCTGGGCCTCGTCGAAATGACGAGAAAGCGCACGCGCGAATCGCTGGCCCACATCCTGTGCGAGCCCTGCCCTGCCTGCGGCGGCAAGGGCCAGGTCAAGACGAGCCGGACGATCTGCTACGAGATCCTGCGCGAACTGCTGCGCGAAGCCAAGCAGTTCAACCCGCGCGAATTCCGCATCGTCGCGTCGCAGGAAGTGGTCGACCTGTTCCTCGAGGAAGAGTCGCAGCACCTGGCCATGCTCGGCGACTTCATCGGCAAGCGGATCTCGCTGCAGGTCGAGCGCGGCTATCACCAGGAACAGTACGACGTGATTCTCATGTAAGCCTGCCGAAAATCGTAACCTGCACCGGCGCTTTTAGCGTCGACAGCGCATGCCAACCTTGATAGTGTTGCGGGCATGCTCAACAGACGCGACTTCCTCAAGAGCGCCGGCGCGCTCGCCACCACCTCGGTCTTCGGCCAGTCCTCCGCCTACGCGGACGCCAGCCAGGCCCGCCCCACATCCGCGCCCGGACGCACGGTCGTGTCGCTCAACAAGGGCTGGCGCTTCCATGAAGGCGATATCGCCTTCCCGGTCATCCGGGGCCATGGCTGGACCTACGCCAACGCCAAGGCCGGCAATGCCAGCGGTGCCGCGGCGCCCGGTTTCGACGATTCCGAGTGGAACAGCGTCACGCTGCCGCACGACTTCGCGAGTGCGCAGGTGCCCGAGCAGAGCGCCAACGTGGCGCAGGGCTACCGCAAGCGCGGCATCGGCTGGTACCGCACGCTGATCCGCCTGGACGAGGCCGACCACGGCAAGCATATCGAACTGCAGCTCGACGGCATGGCGACCCTTGGCACCGTCTGGTTCAACGGCACGCAGGTGGCGCACACCTGGAGCGGCTACAGCTCGGTCTACATCGACCTGACCCCGTTCGCCACCTACGGCGACGCGCTCAATTCGCTCGTGGTCCGCGTCGATGCCGACACCATGCAGGGCTGGTGGTACGAAGGCGCCGGCATCTACCGCAACACGTGGCTCGTCAAGCGCGAGCAGGTCCACATCGCCACCGACGGCGTGTTCGCCCATCCCGTGTTCGCCGACGGCCAGTGGACCATTCCGCTCGAAGTGACCTTGTACAACATCCGCAAGAGCGCGCAGCGGGTGCAGGTCGAGAGCGTCCTCGTCGACGCTGCAGGCAAGACCGTGGCCAGCTTCGGCGCCCCGGCCGACGTGGGCGTGCTGACGCGCCAGGTCGTCACCGGCAGCATGCGCGTGGCCGCGCCTGAACTGTGGAGCCTGGAAGAACGCAACCTGTACAGCGTGCGCACCCGCGTGCTGCAGGACGGCAGGCTGCTCGACGAAGTCACCACCCGCTGCGGTTTCCGCACCCAGCGCTTCGACCCCGAGCTCGGCTTTTTCCTCAACGACCGGCACGTCAAGCTGCAGGGCGTGTGCATTCACCAGGATCACGCCGGGGTCGGCGTGGCCGTGCCGTACGGCCTGCTCGACTACCGCATGCGCCGCCTGAAGGAACTCGGCGTCAACGCCATCCGCTGCTCGCACAATGCCCAGGACAAGCGCTTCTACGAACTGTGCGACGAGCTGGGCTTCCTCGTGATGGACGAGAACCGCGTATTCAACCCCTCTCCGGAGCATGTCGAGGAGCTGAGCTGGCTGGTGCGCTGCCACCGCAATCACCCGTCCATCATCCTGTGGTCGGTGTTCAACGAGGAACCCATCCAGGGCACCGAGCAGGGCCGGGAAATGGTGCGCCGCATGGTCGCCGCCGTACGCGCGCTCGACACGTCGCGCCCCACCACCGCCGCCATGAACACCGGCCAGTTCGAGCCCGCCAACGCGGCCCAGGCGGTCGACGTCGTCGGCTTCAACTACCAGTACCAGGCCTACGACGCGTTCCACCAGGCTTTCCCGACCGTGCCGATGACGTCGTCCGAAGACGTCTCGGCCTACCAGACGCGCGGCGCCTATGTGACCGACCCGGAGAAGCACATCTTCGCCAGCTACGACGACGATGCGTCCTCCTGGGGCACGACCCACCGGGTCGGCTGGAAAGCCGTGGCCGAGCGGCCCTTCGTGGCCGGCGCGTTCGTGTGGACCGGCTTCGACTACCACGGCGAACCATCGCCGCACGAATGGCCATCGAATTCCTCGTTCTTCGGCATCATGGACCTGTGCGGCTTCGCGAAGGACGCCTTCTGGCTGCACCAGGCCCAGTGGCGCAAGGAGCCGGTGCTGCGGCTGGCGCCACACTGGAACTGGGCCGGCAAGGAAGGCCAGCCGATCACCGTGATGGCCTTGCACAACATGGATGAGGTCGAAGTGTTCCTGAACGGCCGCTCGCAAGGCCGCCAGAAGGGCGACATCTACGAGATGAACCGCTGGCAGGTCCGGTATGCGCCCGGCAAGCTGTCGGCCGTGGGCTATCGCGGCGGCAAGGTGGTGAAACGGTTCGAGGTCGAGACCACCGGCGCGCCGGTCGCGCTCAAGCTCACGCCGGACCGTTCACTCATGCGCGGCGACGGCCTCGACGCCCAGCCCATCCAGGTCGAAGCACTCGATGCGCAGGGCCGCCACGTGCCGCTGGCGCAGCACCAGATCGTGTTCAAGGCCGAGGGGGGCGACATCATCGGCTTGGGCAATGGCGATCCGAACGACACCAGCAGCGAGAAGGGCAACACGCGCGCACTGTTCAACGGGCTGGCCCAGGTGATCGTGCAGACCCGCGAAGGCAGCGCAGGCACCTTCAGGCTGAGCGCCAGCGCGGCCGGGCTCAAATCCGCCGTGCTCGATGTCGAGGTGCGCAAGGCCCAGCCCTGGGCTTACCAGCCCACCTCGGCGCCGGTGCAGGTCCTCGACGGCTGGCGCTCGTCGCCGCAGAGCCCGACCCCGGTCGATCCCAACCTGCGCCCTGCCGGCACGGACATGAACTCGTGGGGCTGGATCACGCCCGGCGCCCGCGCCAAACCGGCCGGGCAGACCGGCTACATGCTGTACGCCACCGACGTCTATCCCTTTGCGCGCGTGCGCAAGCAAGGCGGCATCCTCGAATTCGCCGAGGTGACCGGCCCGTGCCAGGTCTTCATCGACGGCAGGAAAGCTGGCGAAAAGACCACCGGCGCCCCTGCGCCGCTGCGGGTCGCCTTCCCGGCCGGCGAGGCCAGGGCCCGCCTGAGCGTCCTGTGCCCCCTGACGGCCGGGCAACCACACGGCCTGAGCGGCGTCGTGCGCCTGTTGTCGTTCTAAATCACCATCGCGAATCCGCATGGCGTAGAATCCAGCCCTCCGTGCCGACGGCACGGCGGGGCCGATGTTAATTTAATACGCCAGTTTCGCCGTCTCCAGGACAAGGATTTGTCATCCTGTTCAGTTCATGTTGCTCGCACAGGACAATGCGTCTAAAAATATGGTCAGGGGCAACGCAGTGTCCCGGTTTGGACTACAATTCGAGACAATTTGTTGAAGATTTCGAGAGTTGGCGGTAGTGTGCATCCTCACCAGGCAGATGCGCAGCCAGCCGACCGGTTAGCGCTGCTGAATCGCAGACCCTGATATACCGCTGGCGGCGTCGGACAACAACTGGCAGGCGACCCGTAAGAGACAATGAACGTACCTCTCATTCCTACCGATCTGCTGAAGAAATCGGACAAGATCCTGTTCATCGCCCACCTGGCGTTGGGCGACTACACCTATTTGCAGAACTGCTTCCAGGCGTTCGCGCGCGCCTACCCGCACCTGAAACTGCACCTGTGGGTGGACGAAGTGCGCCGCACGAGCGACGCCTCGCAGTGGCCGCACCTGAAAAAGAACGTCCTGTACGACTGGCTCGACGCCTGCGACTTCATCGAGAAGGTCTACAAGCAGAACTACTCGCCGGAGCTGTTCCAGGCTTCCATCCGGGAAGCGCAGCAGGAGCACTACCCGATCGTCGTCTCGCTGGGCACCCTGCGTCCGCACTTCTACGCCGACCTCGCGCGCGAGATCAGCCCGGACGGCTTCGTGCTCGGCCTGAAGAAGCCGCACGGCCTGCAGGGCCTGATCCACTGGTTCAGCTACCGCAAGCTGGACGCCAGCCTCGACCCGGACGTGGCCGACCGCGCGAGCGCGCCGCACATCAGCGACGTGCATGCTGACTGGTTCCGCCAGCTGGCCGGCGTGGACATTCCGCCGGCCGGACGCATCCCGTTCGTGCACATTCCCGGGCAGTTCGTCGAGGGCGCGAAGGCGCGCCTGCACGAATGGGGCTTCGACGGCCGCCGGGGCAAGCTCGTCTTCATCAACCCGTTCGCCAAGACGCGCAAGCGCTGCTGGCCCGTCGAGCGCGTGGCCGAACTGATCACGACGATGCGCGCCCAGCCGGAATGGCGCGATGCCTGCTTCATCGTCAACGCGGTGCCGCAGGAAGTGGACAACGTGAAGGCCATGCTGGCGCGCCGCCAGCTCGACCGCACGGAACTGTTCAGCGCCAACGAAAACTTCTTCCAGCTGCCCGCGATGCTGGCGCAGTGCGACCTGATCGTGTCCGTCGAGACGGCCGTGATGCACCTGGCGAATGCCGTGGGCGTGCCGGTCGTCGCGCTGATGCGCCAGAAGACGCCGGAATGGGCCCCGGTCGACAAGGCCAACTCCACCGTCATCACGGCGGATCAGAGACGGGACTGGGTCAAGGCGATTCCAGTCGATGCGGTGATGCACGCGCTGGCGTGATCTCGACGCGCGCGTGACAAAGGCCGCTTCGTGCGGCCTTCTGTTTTTCAGGCCGGCACGGCTTCGAGCAGCAAGGCATGCTCGAAGCGGACGGTGATGCGGTTGGCGCCGGACTGGACCTGTCCCAGCTCGCGCTCGTCGACGTAGTCACGCAGGCGATAGCGGCCCGGACCGAGGCCACGTATCTCGATCGGCCCGTCCCAGCGTGGCGCAAAGAAGGCAAAGTACAACCTGCCATCCTTTTCCACGACGTGCGCCTCCGGCTTGTCGAAGCCGATGTCATACAGTTCGCCACGGTAGACGCCGTTGGCCAGCATCTTGTCGCGGTAGATGCCGATCCATTTGCGCCACTTGGCCTCGCGTTCCGGCGTCAGCAGGAAGCTGTCCTTCGGCTTGGGATCGACGGGCCAGGTGAACTTGGTCGACAGCACCGCCCCGATGCCGACCGTCGAGGCAAAATCCTCGCCGCCGTCGCTCAGTTCGACGTGGTCGCCCGCATAGGCCGCCGACGGTCCCATCAGCGCCTTCAAGGTCTTGCCCTTGTGCCGGACCTGCCAGGATGACAGCGGATCCGAGGCCGGCGCCTGGTTCATGTACGGGAAATTATGGAAGGCGTAGGCGGTGCCGCAGGGGCACAATTCGACCACCGCATGCGGATTGACCTCGCGCGCGGTGTCGTAGACCATCTTCCAGAAATCCTGCAGCTTCTCGAAGGATTCCTCCGGCCGCGCATGCTTGTGCGCCGGGTTGTAGCAGGGTGCCACGCCATTCAGATGCTGGCCGTCGATCTTCAGGCCGGCATAGCCCCACTCGCCAAGGATCTTGCGCACGAAAGCCCGGGTCATCTCGATGGTCGGTTCATAGGCCGGGCACAGGTACAGGCTGTTCCACCACGAGATCAGCTGCGGCGCGCCGTCCTTGTCCAGCAAGAGCATGTCGGCATGCTCGTGCAGCAGGTCGGTGCCCGGATCGGCTGCCAGCGGCGTGATCCACAGACGCGCCTTCAATCCGGCCTCCTTCACCGCGCCGACCAGGCCGCGCATGTCTGCCTCGCCTTTCGGAAATTTCTTGGTGTCGAGCTTCCAGTCGCCCTCATTGTTCTGCCAGCCATCGTCCAGCACCGCCCACTCGAGCCCGAGTTCCTTCGCTTTCTGCAGCGTGCCGACCATCAGCGGGATCGTGAAGTCGCGCTCGTAGCCCCAGGCGCACCAGATCGGCTCGTAGCATTCGGGCGGCGCGTCCGGCGCGCGCACGCCGCGTTCGGCCATGACCTGGCGGTAACGGTCGAGCGCCGCGAAATAATCGCCGGTATGCAGGGCCAGGAAGGTGTCCAGCGTGTCGAGGGTGCCGCCCGGCGCCAGCGTGGCGGCACCCTCGAACTCGACCGCCAGCGAGGCGCCGCCGGCCGTCGCCCGCACCGGCAGCGCGACCAGGCGCGGCACGGTATCGAGGTGCCCGACCGCCACGCCGCAATCCCGCTGCCAGACGTCCACGGCCGGCGTGCCGCCGCCATAGTCGGACGCGTTCATGCCCATGAAGTTGCGCTGCTCGAAGCCCGGCGCCATCGGCAACACCCAGTCGCGCCGGTCCTGGTGCGTGGCGCCGGAAAAGGTCCAGAATTCCGGTTTGCGGCCGGCGGCCGGACGCAGGGTATGGGCGCTGTTGGCCCAGGCGGTGATGTCCAGCGGCTTGCTGCCCAGGTTGCGGTAGGAGACCCGGATGATCGCGAAACCGGGATGCCGGTCATGGAACGTGACGGCGACGGTCTTTTCGATGCCGTCGGGCGCCACGCCGGTAAAGCGGTGCCGCAGGCCCGGTCCATGCGGTCCGTCGACACGGTCGGCAGCCTGGCCGGACATGGCGAAGCGCTCGATCCAGCGCCCGTTCGCGAGCCGCAGGCGCTCGCTCGACGCGAAGGCGGTGACGGCCGTCGCGCGCGCTCCCCGCTTCGACAGCAGGCGGCAGCGCAACTCGCCGTCGAATTCCAGCGCCATCGCGGCGTCGCCGATCCGCGCCACGTCCCTGCCGTTGCCCGCTGCCGCCGCGGATCCGACCGTCGATGCGACGGCGGTCCCTGCCAGCCACTGCAGCAGGGTACGCCGGCGTTCGTCATGCGCTCGTTTCATAAGTCTCCTCGTCATGTCAATGTTTGGACTACATGGCCGGCGCCGGGCCGGCACTGCCGTCCCTACACCAGCACGACTTGCGCGCCGCGTGCCCGCAGCGCCTCGACTGTCTCCGGTACCGCGCCGGTATCGGTGATGATGCAATCGACCTGTTCGATCCGGGCGATCACGGACAGGCTGCGCCGCCCCAGCTTCGACGAATCGCCGACCGCGACCACCCGGCGTGCGATCTCGAGCATGCGGCTGTTCAGGCGCGCTTCCAGCAGGTGCGGCGTCATCACGCCGATCTCCGGATCCAGGCCGTCGAAGCCGAGGAACAGGATGTCGGCATGCAGGCCCTGCAGCGCGCTTTCCGCTTGCGGACCGCCGAGCGAATACGAGCTTGGCCTGAGCACGCCGCCAAGCATGATCAGCGTGACGTGGGGCGCGCCGGCCAGCAGGACCGCGATGTTGAGCGCGTTCGTGATCACGTTCACCGACTGCAACTTCAGGCCGCGGATCTGCTTGGCGATTTCCGCCGTGGTCGTGCCCGAATCGAGCACGATCGTCTGGCCCTCGCCGATCAGTTTCACGGCCGCTTCGGCGATGCGCATCTTCTCGGCGCGGCGCAAGGTCTGCTTGACGCCGATCGGCAGGTCTTCGTCGTCACGCTGGGCCAGCGCGCCGCCGCGCGTACGCACCACGGCGCCGATCTCCGCCAGCGCGTTCAGGTCGTTGCGCGCGGTGACCTGCGAAATGTCGAACATGTCCGCGAGCTCCGCCACCGTGATCCGTCCGCGTTCGCCGACCAGTTCGCGGATGCGGCGCCGCCTTTCCTCGACCAGCAGGTCGGGGTCGGACGGCGCACCGGGAAGGTTTTGCGTCGAAGGTTTCGCTTCCGTTCTCTTTGTTTCTTTCATTGCCGATCTTTCGGGCCTCGTCGTCGCCCCGTATTGGAGAGCCAGATCATACAGGAGGCTCCATCCGAAATGAAACGAAAGATCGGTGCCGGCCGCCCGCGCCGCCGGCGCTACGTCGTTCAGCCGGCGGGCGGCGGTTGCCACGCGCCCGGATAGGCCTTTTCCGCATTCAGGCGGTACAGCTTGTCGACCACGACGCGCGGCAGCGCCAGCCCTCGCACAGGCGAGTCCAGCTCCGGCACCGCGAAGGTGTCGGCGGTATTGAAGTAGCGCCAGTCACGTCGCCAAACCGTGTCGAGATCGCTGGCGAAACCCGCGTCCGGCTGCTCGTCCGACTGCGCCAGGTCGGTTCCGTACATCAGGCGGTCCTGGTAACGGATGAAGAAGTCACGCACGCGCTCGCGGCGGCGCTGCGACTGGTACTGGACCTGGCCGATGCGGGCCGCCACGTCGACGTATGCACCCGGATGCGCGTCCAGCCAGTGTCCCAGCCGGTCGACGTCCCATTCGATCGATGCCATGTGCACGCCGGTGAAGCGCAGCCGCGGATGACGGGCCAGCAGGCGGTCGCGCGCCGCCATCTGCTGGTCGTAGCCGGGCATCTCCGGATGCAGGTACATGTGGTAGGCCGGATGCGCCTTGAAATACTCGCGGTCGTTGTTGACCGTCATCCGCGCCAGGGGCAGCCAGCAGTTATGCGGCTCGCCCTGGTGGCCGAGCACCATCGTGCCGCGCTCCGCCAGGCCGTCGAACAGGGGCGCCAGGCGCGCGTCGTCGACCATGACCAGCCGTCCACGCGCATCGCGCAACGCCATGCCGATGTTCTTCCAGACCTTGACGCCGACGGCGCCGTCGGCCAGCGCGCCGTCGAGGTCCTTCAGCGTCGCTTCGGTCCAGCCGGGCCGCTCGAAGCCTTGGGTCGAAAACGACGCCACCCAGGCGATCCGGTCCGGATGTGCGTGGGCGGCGGCGCTGGCGATGCGGCGCTGCCGTTCGAGCGGCGGGAAATCCGGATAGTCGACGTTGATCGTCAGTGCCCGGAAGTTGTCCCGGCGTGCCAGCGCCAGGTAGGCATCCTGGCTGGCGCCGTGCAGGTGCAGGTGGGCATCGACCTTCGGCACCTTGTCGAACTCGGCCATCGTGTACGTGTCGGCGGCGAATGCCGGCGGCAGCGCCAGCAGCGCCGCCAGGATCGCCCGGATCAGGATCGAATGCATGGGAATCTCCTCCTTGGATGAATGCGGCGGCGGGGCGCTCAGATCGCGCCGGCAAGCCGTTCCACGGCGACGGCGGCGAGTGGCCGGCCGGCGCTGCGCGCGGCATACAGCGCGGCGCCGAGCACGGGTGGCAGCCGCGGCCGCGTCAGCCGGTAGGGCAAGGCGCGCGCGGCCAGCGCGCGCGCGAACGGCTCGCGCAGCGGCCCCCCGGCGGAGAACAGCCCGCCGCTATGCGACACCGCGACTTCCACGCCGGCCGCCACCCCAAGGGCGGCACGGACGGCGTCGACCATGCCCGCGAGCTCGCCGGCGGCGGCGTCGAGGATCGCCTGCGCTTGCGCGTCGCCCGCTGCCGCCGCCGCGCTGACCACGGGTGCCAGGGCGGCCACGCGACTGCGTTCGGCGTTCATTTCGCCATAGATGACGCCGCACAGGTCCAGGTCCTCCTGCAGCCCGAGGCGTGCGCGCAGCAGCCCGTGCAGCGGGCCGCGCACGGCTCGGCCGTCGCTCATGCGCGAGAACAGCGCCAGGCCGGCCCGCGCGATCCAGTAGGCCGAGCCTTCGTCGCTGAACAACTCGCCCCAGCCGCCGGCCCGCGCCCTGGCGCCGGCAAATTCGCCATACGCCATCGAACCGGTGCCGCCAATGACGCTGATGCCGTCGCGGCAGGCCAGCGAACCGGCCCAGCTGCACACCATGTCGTTGCCGCACAAGTAGCGCTGCGATCCGAGGATCGCGCGCGGCAGTGCGTCGAGCACAGGCTGGACGGCGCGGTCTTCGCCATAGGCCGGCAGCCCGAAGAAGCCGAAGGCGACGTCGCCGGTCCCGGCGCCGGCCGCGTGCAACACCGCCCGGCAGCCGCGTTCGAGCATGGCGGCGGTGCCATCCATACCGACCTCCAGGTAGTAGGCGCTGCCCTCTTCGTGGCGGGCCAGGACCCGTCCCTGCTCGTCGATGAGGGCGAACGCCGTCTTGGTACCGCCGCCATCAACGCCGAGAAACATCGCTCGCTCCCTGGGTGAACGGATAAATGGTCACGCCGCGCACCACGCGGTTGACGGTGCCCGACATGCTCGGCGTATCCGGACGCAGGCCGAGCGCCAGCGACTGCAGCAGCGCATGGGCCTGGCAAAACACGACGAAGGGCAAGGCCAGCGCCGGTTCGGCGAGTGCGCCGGCGCCGTCCAGCGCAAGGCAGTCGTCGCCCAGCTCGGGCTCGGGCCGGCCGCTCAGGGCCAGCACGCGGCCGGCATGACCGTCCCTGCGCAGTTCACGCAGCAGGTCGAGGTCATACCGGCGTGCATGCGCATCGTTCGACAACAGCACCACGACCAGGGTGTCGGCATCGACCACGGTCTTGGGGCCATGACGGAAACCCAGGGGCGAGTCATGCAGGGCGACGATGCGGCCATCGCTCAGCTCGAGCAGCTTGAGCGCGGCCTCGCGGGCCAGCCCGCGCAGCTCGTTGCTGCCGAGGTAGACGACGCGCCCGAAGCGCCGCGCCACCAGCGCTTCGAGCAGCGGCAAGGCGCTGTCCCGCACCTGCGCGGCTGCCGCGGACGTTGCCGCCACCACGTCCGGCGCCAGCACGCCGAAGGCCAGCGCGGCCGCGAGCAGCATCGACGTGAAACTCGTGGTCATGGCGAAGCCACGGTCGTGGGTGGCATCCGGCAGCAGGAGAGCCAGGGCGCCGGCGCGGCCTTGTGCCATCCGGTACAACTCGCCGTCGGGATTGCAGGTGATGACAAGGTGGTGCACGTCGGGCAGGAGCTCGTCGGCCAGCGCCACCGCTGCCACGCTCTCGGGGCTGCTCCCCGAACGGGCGAACGACACGAGCAGCGTGGGCACCGCGGGCTGCAGGAAGCGCTGCGGTCCCGAGACGATATCGGTGGTCGGCACGGCTTCGGCGCGCAGTCCCTGGCGCAGCATGGACGGGACCAGGCACTCGCCGATGAAGGCCGAGGTACCCGCGCCGGCCAGCACGATGCGCAGGTCCTGCCGCGCCAGCAACGGACCGAGGAAAGCGTCCAGGGCGCCGCGCCGCTGCGCCACCAGCGCATCGATCTCGCGCCACACCTCCGGCTGCTGTGCGATCTCGCGCGCGGTCAGGCATGCGCCTGCCTGCTCCAGGCGGTCTTCGCCGATTCCAAAAATTTCCCTGTTTACTACTAGCATGTTTCCAACTCCTTCGTTGCGGGGACCGCCGTGCAGGCGTCCATATACTGGCGCAGCACCCTGGCCACGCCATCCTTGAGCAAATCGGCCGGCCGGTTGCGCACGCGGCCCTCGCGTACCGCCTCGTACTGGAACGGCAGGTACTGGCTCAGCAGCGTCAGCGGCGGCGCTTCGCGCTCCAGCCTGGCCAGCAGCCGTGCCTGCGCCGCCTGGATGGCCGGATGCGGCCAGTAATAGCGGATCCGGTCGCTCAGGCTGTACTGCTGGTCGAAGCGCACGCGCGCCGCGTCGGCGTCCGGTCCGCCGTAGTACCTGGCCCAGTAGCCCGGTTCCGCGCGCATGACTTCCAGCACCGTGTCCTTGAATGCCGAGCCTTCCTTCGCGCCCGACATCTCGTCCTCGATCCCAGCCAGTGCCCACAAGGCCTCGCGCAGCGCAAAGGTCAGCCCGGGACCGACCTTCAGGATCGCGTAGTGGTCGCGCACCAGGGCGGCCAGCCCGGCCGGCGTCTGGTAGTCGGTCGAATGCGCCTCGTAGACCATGCCCGGCACGCCTTCGATGAAGGCACTCAAGGCCGCGGCCTTGCCGGGCTGGTAGTCGATCACCTTGTGGTGGTCGAATTCGACGCCCGGCTGCACCACGAGACCGATCACGCGCGGCCACGCGCCCTCCAGCCCGGCGCGGGCAAACGCGGCGCGGTGCACGTCGATGGTGGCTTGCGCGGCGCCCGGCGTGGTCACGCTCAGCTCGTCCAGGTCTTCGTGGGCACCGCCCGGCACCGGCACCTCGGTGCCGACGATATAGACCGGCGCCGGACCGCCGGCGGCGCGCCAGGCACGCTCGGCGACGGCGCACAGGCGCGCCGCGCGCTGCGCCACCACGTCGTCGGGCAGCGGCACCGGGTCGCCGGCGCAGGACATCGAGCAATCCAGGTGAATCTTGCGAAATCCCGCCGCCACGTACTGGTCGATCAGCACCTCTGCCCTGGCCATGGCGGCATCGGCGGGCCGGTCCTGCCAGGCGTTCGGCCCAAGATGATCGCCGCCGAGCAGCACGCGTTCGCGCGGCATGCCGGCACGGTCGGCAATGGCGTGCGCGAAATCGCGGAAGGCCGCCGGCGTCATGCCGGTGTAGCCGCCATGCTGGTTCACCTGATTCGAGGTCGCCTCGATCAGGACCGGCAGGCCGCGCTGCGCGGAAGCCTCCATCGCGGCTTCGATGACGAGGGGATGGGCAGAGCACACCGAATGCATGCCCAGCGCCGTGCCCGCCTTGTGGCGCTGGACCAGGTTCAACAAATATTCCATGTCAGGTTCCGTATAGTCGTCCGCTTCACGCGGATGCGTTGTCGTCGGGCTGCAGCGCAAGCAGCATGGCCGCCACCAGCGAGAGCACGATGCCCGCCAGCTTGGCGCCCCCCGGCAGCGTCCCCGCCAGGGCGATCGCGATGACGGTCGTCAGCAGCGGTGCGCCGGCGTTCACCAGGGGCGACACCACCAGCGCCTTGCCCTGGCGGAAGGCATGCACCAGGGTCAGGGCGCCGATGGCGTTCAGTACCTGGGTCGCCGCGGCGAGCAATGGCCCGGACGGGCCGTAGTTGATCGGCTGGGAAAAATCCGTCATGGCCAGCGCGACCGGTATGACCAGCAGCGCGCTGGCCGTCATGTAGAAGAAGATGCTCTCGGGGTCCATGCTGGCGTTGGCCAGCTTGATCAGGTAAGCCTGCAAACCCCATGCGACCAGCACGCCCAGCGCCAGCACGAACCACAGGCCGTAGGACTGGGGCGCGCCGCCCGGCGCATAGTCGAACAGCGGCAGCGCGCAGAGCGCCAGCAGGATGCCGGCCGTCCCGAGGCCCCCGGTGCGTTCGCGCAGGAACAGGAAGGACAGCACGATCGTGATCACCGGCGACAGCGAGATGAGGGGAAAGATCAGGTAGGTCGGCCCGGCCTTGACCGCGTAGAACAGGACCATCTGTCCACCGGCGCCGAGCAGGCCGATCGACAGCCCATAGGCGACCGCGCGGGCATCGCGGCGTATCCGCCACCCGGCGCGCGCCAGCACGACCAGGGCCGGCGGCACCATGGTCAGCGCCCACACCACGTAGATCAGCGTTTCCGGAAAGCCGTGCTGGCTGGGCAGCCCGGCGAAGGCGCCCCACACGCCCCACAGCAGCGTGGTGGCCAGTGCGTAGCCGAGCCAGCCGGCCGGGCGTACGCCTGCCTTCGCTTCCATCGTCGTCGTCGGTTCCATCGCGCGCTCCATCAGAACTTCACACTCATGCCGGCCACGTACGTGCGGCCCCAGGTCTCGAAGCCGTACAGCGCATCGGGCCGCCCCAGGTTGGAGCGCATCTCCGCGTCGCCCAGGTTCTTGCCTTCGACGAAGACAGTGACGTTGCGCGTCACGTCCCACGATGCCGACGCCGTCACCCAGGTCAGCGCATCGACCTTGTTCGGGAAGCCGGCGATCACGTTGGTGCTCTGCGTGTATTCGCCGGTGTAATCGAAGGAGATCGATGCGTTGATGCCGTTCCGCTCGTACAGGAAGCCGAGCGAGGACGCGGTCGGCGCCACGCCTTCGAGCTGGCCGACGTAGGCGCCGTTCTGGTACGCCCGGGTCAGGGTCTTGGCAAATTTGGCGTTGATGCCGAAGCCGTTGTCGAACAGGTGCTGGATGCCGATCTCGATGCCGCGCACGCGTGCCTTGTCGCCGTTGACCGGGTGCGTCACCGTATAGAGGTAGCCGGGCACGCCGATATCGACGTGCTCGTCGGTCTGGTAGGTCACGAAATTCTTGATCTGCTTGGCGAAGACCGCGGCGGTGATCGCCGATTTCGGGCGGTAATACCATTCGACCGAAATGTCCTGCTGCACCGCCTCGGTCGGCTTGAGCTTGGGATCGCCGACGATGCTCAGCAGGTAGGTGCGGTCCAGCGTGTTGTCGGTGCGCGTCGGCGCCAGCTTGTCGAGCGAGGGCCTGGCCATCACCTTGGCCACCGCGGCCCGCACGACGAAGTCCTCGCGCGCCCACCAGCTCAGGTTGGCGGACGGCAGCAGCTTGGTATAGCTGCCGTCTTCCGACACCGGCACGGCCGGGCTGTAGGTGACGGTCGGGCTGCTGGTCGGGATGTTCGGCGTCGGGTCGTCGATCGCGACGATCTGGTCGATCGCACTCTTCGACGTGGTCCTGGTACGCACCACGCGCATGCCCACGTTGCCGTTCCAGTTGTCGCCGGACAGTTCGAGCTGGCCGTACAACGTCGCGGTCTTCTCACGCACCGAGTAGGAATCGGTGGGCACGAACACCGGCTGGGAACGCGCCACGTCGAAGGTGTCGCCGGTCGGGTTGCCTTCGGCGTCGAGCACGGGCTTGCCGTTCAGGCTCTGCAGCGCACGAAAATAGGCCGGTACGTCGAAAGCGATGAAGCTGCCGGGAAAGCTGCCGCCCGCATTGCGCATGTAGTTCGGCAGCGTCATCGGGCGCACCACGTCGGCGCCGAGCGAAGCGAAAGTGGTCGAGTACATGTCGCAGTACTGGCAGGCCCCGCCGCTCTTCTCGTTGCCGATCGAATTGCGATCCTTCTTGCGCGACGTGCCGCTGGCGCCGAACTGGATGCCGTCGATGTGCCAGGTGCCGTCCATCGCCAGCCGGCCGTCGAGGGAGGCGCCGTCGATGGTGTCCTTGATGTCGTTACCGGTGAGGCCGGTGAAATGAATGCCGTAGTCCTTGTTGCCCAGGCGGCCTGCGGCGAGTTCGGTCGCCAGGTCCCGGCCATCCTCGAGCGTCACGCGGATGTCGGGAAAGGCGCCATTGTTGGCCCGGTAATAGCCGGTATTGTGTCCGGCGATGCCGGCAACCACGAAGGTGTCCTTGCCGCCCGAGTCGCGCTTCGACGTCGAACGGTAGATGTCGCCGTTCAGCTTCAACCGGCTGGTCGGCTTCCATTCGCCGCGCCAGCCGAATTGCATGGTGTCGACCACGCGGTCGGTGGTCACGTTAGACATCTCCGGGACCAGGTCGTGCACCGTCATGCCGGTCACCAGGCGGTCCTTGACGACGATGTCGGACCAGCGGCCGGGCGCATGCTCGACGTAATAGGACTGCTGGTAGCCGACCTGCGGCGAGTCGAGGCGGGTCGCCAAGCCATCGACGATCATCTTGAACTGCGGCGTGACCTTCCATTCGAAGGCACCGGACAGCGCCGAGCGCTTTTTCTCCTCGAATACCGAGCCGAACGAGATGCAGCATGGCGCCAGCAGGTTGCTCTCGCCGGGGCCGATGGCGCCGTCACCGTTGACGTCGACGCTTCCCGGCGAGTCGGCGTTGTAGGTCTGGTAGCCGAGCGAGTCCGTGCGCACCTTACGCTTGGAAAAAACGGCGCCGACGAGCACGCCCATGGTGTTGTTGTTGAACGTGTTGCTGACGACGCCCGACAGCTTGCCGCCGTTGTTGCGCGACAGGTCGTTATGCTCGCCTTCGAACCGCACGGAAGAGCGAAAGCCCGGGATATCGAGCGGGCGCGCCGAGCGCAGATTCACCGAACCGCCGATGCTGCCCTCCATTTGCGCCGCTTCGGCCGACTTCATGACGTCGGCGCCGCTGATCACTTCCGACGGCAGCACGTCGAAAGCGAAGTCGCGTCCATCGCCGTCGGTCGCCAGGATGCGCTTGTTCAGCGTGACGATGTTGTAGCCGGAGCCCAGGCCGCGCACATTGATGTACTGCCCCTCCCCGCCGCGGGTGCGCGATACCGAGATGCCGGAGATATGGGTCAGCGAGTCGGCCACGTTATCGTCAGGAAAACGGCCCAGTTCCGTGGCCGAGATCGAATCCTGGATGACGTCCGCATTGCGTTTCAAATCGAGCGACTTTGCCAGCGCGGCGCGCGCACCCGTCACCACGACCACTGCGCCCTGCGGTTCCGGCGTCGTGGATACGGTGGCCGGCGGCGCGACATCGGGCTGGGCCTGCGCGAACGCAGTGGTGCACAGGGCCATTTCCACCGCGGCGGCGATCAGGGTGCGGCGGGCTCTTGTTTCGTGTCTCCTTAGCATGCCTACTTCTCCTCTTATGTATTGTTATAGGATAGTAATAAAAGGCAATTGAAAACACAAGGAACTTTCGAAAGCTTTCGAAACCTTTTTTATTTCGTTGTTTTTAGATTGCAGAAGGCTGAATGGTGCTGCGGGCAGCTGCATCCCGTATGATCTGGAACGGGGACCGACCATGAAACCATCATCCATTGCGCTCCTGATCTCTGCAGTCCTCGCGTTCTCGCAGTCAAGCGCGGCGGGGCCGGACAATCCCGCCACGAAGACGTCCGCCGCGGCGCATGACGGCCAACACGATTTCGACTGGGAGATCGGCACCTGGGATACGCAACTGAAACGCTTGCGCGAGCCGCTCAGCGGCAAAGCCGACTGGGTCGAGTACACGGGCACGTCGGTCGTCAAGGCGGTGATGGGCGGGCAGGCCAACCTCGTCGAGCTGGATGTGCGCGGCATTAGCGGACGGATCGCGGGCGTGTCGCTGCGCCTGTACCAGCCCGCGACCGGGCAATGGACCCTGCATTTCGCAAACCTGGCCAACGGGTTGATGACCGACCCGATGCAGGGATCTTTCAAGAATGGCCAAGGCACCTTTTACGGCAAGGACACCGTGGACGGGCGCGCGGTGCTGGTGCGGTTCCTGATCGTGCCGATGGGCGCCGGCCAGTGGCGCTTCGAGCAGGCGTATTCGGCGGATGGCGGGAGACGTTGGGAGACCAACTGGATCGCCGTCGATACCCGCCGCAAGGGATAGGTTTATTTCGCCGACGGGAAAAACAACTGCTCGCCCGCCGGCTTGAACGAGGCAATCTTCGCCTGCCCTTCCGGCGACGTGATCCACTCGATCAGCGCCTTCGCGCCCTTGTAGTTGATCCCCTTGTGCTTCGCCGGATTGACGGCAATGATCCCGTACGGATTGAACATCCGCTTGTCGCCCTCGACGAGGATGGCCAGCCCCGTCTTCGCTTTGTAGGCGCCATACGTCGCGCGGTCCGTCAGCGTGTATGCGCCCATCTCCGCCGCCATGTTCAGCACCTCGCCCATGCCCAGGCCGGCGTTGACGTAGTTGCTCCCGGCGGGCTTCGGGCCCGCCTGCTGCCAGTAGCCCTTCTCCATCACGTCCGTGCCGGAATTGTCGCCGCGCGAGATGAATTTCACGTTGGCCGCCGCGATCTTCCTGAAGGCCGCGATGACGTCGCGGCTGCCCTTCACGCCCGCCGGGTCGGCGACCGGTCCCGCGACGATGAAGTCGTTGTACATGACGTCGTGGCGGTCGATCCCCCAGCCCTCGGCCACGAATTTGTCCTCCAGCGCGCGCGCGTGCACGAGCGTCACGTCGACGTCGCCGTTCTTGCCCAACTCCAGCGCCTTGCCGGTGCCGACGGAGATCACGTTGACCTTGATGCCCGTCTTCGCTTCGAACGCGGGCAGCAGGTAGCCCAGCAGGCCCGAGTTCTCGGTGCTCGTGGTCGTGGACAGGCGCAGAGGCTTACCGGACTGCGTGTCCGATTGCGCATGCACGAACGGAACGGCACAAACAAGGCCGGCGATGAGCGCGAGGATGGAACGGCGTTGCATGATTTCTCCTTGTTGGTATCAGCGGTGTTCGAGATGCCCGTCGCGCAGCTTCAACCGCTGCACGCCGGGCAGGTTGATCAGGTCGCGGTCGTGGCAGGCGATGATGACGCTGCTCCCCGCTTCGATCATGGTCGGAATCAGGGCGATCACCTGTTCGCGCGCGGCGCCGTCCAGGTTCGCCGTCGGCTCGTCCAGCAGCAGCAGGCGCGGCTCCAGCACTTTTGCACGCGCGAGCGCCACGCGTTGTTTTTCGCCGCCCGACAGCCGGGTCGGGTCCGTGTCGCGCAGGTGCGCCACGCCGGCCCACGCCATCGCCTCTGCCACGACGGGACGCACGGTCTCGGGCTTTTCGCCGCGCACGACGAGGCCGTAGCCGATGTTGTCGGCGACGCTCGTCGAGAACAGGATCGGGTGCTGGTGCACGTAGACGATCGCCCGGCGCAGCGCGCGCGGATACGGGTGCACGCGCAGGACGTCCTCGCCGGCGAAGCGCAGGCTGTCGATCTCGGCCCGCTCCAGGCCGCCCAGCACGCGCAGCAGGGTGCTTTTGCCGGCGCCGTTCATCCCCGTCAGCACGTAGGCACTGTGCGTGGCGATCTCGAGCCGGTCGATGTCGAACAGCAGCCGGTCGCCATGGCGCTTGCGCAGGCCGCGCACGCCCAGCAGGGCCTTGCGGCGCTCGTCGCGCCGCTTCACGCGCTGTGATTCGCCCTCGTTCTCGTACACGGCCGCCGAAATCTGCGAATGGATGCCGATGCTCATGCGCGCTCCCGGGCCGTGTGGGCGTCGCCCTGCAGCAGCATCAGCGCGCCGTTCATCAGCAACGCAATCGACACGAGCACGATGCCGAGCGCGATGCCCTGTGCGAACTCGCCCTTGCTCGTCTCCAGCGCGATCGCGGTCGTGATCGTGCGGGTCTCGCCTTCGATGTTCCCGCCCACCATCAGTGCGCAGCCCACTTCCGAGATCACGCGGCCGAAGCCGGACAGCACGGCCGCCATCACGCCGAAGCGCGCCTCGTACAGCACGCGCACCATCACCTGCATCGGCGCCGCGCCCAGCGCGATCGCGGTCTCGGCATAGCGCGGATCGAGCCCCTGCACGGCCGCCAGCGTAAAGGCGAGCAGCACGGGCAGCGCGACGACGCACTGGCCGAACACGATGCCGGGCTGCGAAAAGAGCCATTGCAGGCCGCCCAGCGGCCCGTGGCGCGACAGCAGCAAATACAGCAGGAGGCCGATCAGGACGGTCGGCAGCGACAGCGCCGCCTGCGCCAGCCAGATGACGATGCGCCGCCCGCGGAACTTGCGCATGGCGACGACGTAACCGATCAGGATCGCGGGCGGCGTGGCCAGCAGCAGGCCGACGATGCTCGTCTTGAGCGACACCCAGACGATGCGCCACAGGTCGGGATCCCCTGTGAACAGCAGCGTGAACGCGCGCGCGACGGCGTCGGCAATCGCATTCATGCCGTTCGCAACGTGCGCGCCGTCTCCAGCGCGGCGAGCCATTCCGGCTCGAACACGAGGCGCTCCTCGCCGGACAGCAGCAGGAAGTGATGGCCGCTGCAGCGCGCGAGCAGCGACATGCCGACCTGCTCCGCCACCGCATGGCCCATCTGTGTCGTGCCGGAACGCGACAGCAGGAACGGGATGCCCATCTGCGCGCCCTTGATGACCATTTCGGACGTCAGCCGCCCGGTCGTGTAGAACACCTTGTCGGCGCCCTCCATCCCCTCCAGCCACATCAGCCCCGCGATGGCGTCGACGGCATTGTGGCGGCCCACGTCCTCGATGAACCACAGCAGGTCGCCGTCGCTCGTGAACAGCGCGCAGCCGTGCACGGAGCCGGCCTGCTTGTACACGGATTGCTGGGTGCGCACCGTCTCGACGATGCGGTGCACGACGGACTGGCGCAGGCGCGCGTCGGGCGGCAGCACGATGCGGTCGACTTCGTCCATCAGGCCGCCGAACACGGAACCCTGGCCGCAACCGGTCGTGACGACCTTCTTGGCCGTGCGCGCCTCGACGTCCTGGATGCCGCCGCGTGTGACGACGGCCACGGCATCGACGGACCAGTCGACCTGCACGGACACGATGTCGTCCAGCGACCGCACGAGGCGCTGGTTGCGCAGGTAGCCCAGCGTCAGCGCTTCCGGCGCCGCGCCCAGGGTCATCAGCGTGACGAGCTCGCGCTTGTCGACATAGACCGTCAGCGGGCGCTCGGCCGGAATGTAGAGCGTCTCGCGGCGCCCGCGTTCGTCGATGGCCGTCACGGGATGCGTGAGGCCGGCGCTGGCCTGCGATAGCTGGGGACGATAAGAAGATGATGTCATGCTTGCAATTCTGCCACGTCCCCCAAAATCTGGCCGCCACCGTAGGAACCGGGGTGCGCGACCTCGCCGCCCAGCCGCACGCGCACGGCGCAGTACTTGAATTCCGGGATCTTGCCGAACGGGTCGAGCGCCGCATTCGTCAGCCGGTTGATCGCGGCCTCGTAATAACAGAACGGGACGAACACGGCGCCGCGCGGCGTGCCGTCGTCGGCCCGGGCATACAGCGTGACCTCGCCGCGGCGCGACGCGATCGTGATCACGTCGCCCGGCCGGCCCCCGAGCGCTTCCAGGTCGAGCGGATGCACGAGCGCGACCGGGTCCGGCTCCAGCGCGTCCAGCACGCCCGCGCGGCGCGTCATGCTGCCCGTGTGCCAGTGCTCGAGCTGGCGGCCCGTGATCAGCACGACGGGGTAGTCGGTGTCGGGGCGCTCGTCGGCCGGGATGATGTCGGCCGGGACGAAGCGCGCGCGGCCGCCTTCGCGCGGAAACGCGCGCGTGAACACGACTGGTTCGCCCGGATCGCCCGGCACGCGGCACGGGTACGTGACGGCACCGTCGTGTTCCAGCCGGTCCCACGTGATACCGGCGATGCTGGGCATGAGGTTGCGCATTTCGTCGAACACGGCGGCCGGTCCGGCGTAATCCCAGTCCAGGCCAAGGCGGTGCGCCATCTGCTGGATGATCCACAGGTCCTGGCGCGCATCTCCCGGCGGTTCCAGCGCCTGGCGGCCCAGCTGCACGACGCGGTCCGTGTTCGTGAAGCTGCCGGTCTTTTCCGCGAAGCTTGATGCGGGCAGGATCACGTCGGCCAGGTATGCCGTCTCCGTGAGGAAGATGTCTTGCACGACGAGGTGGTCCAGCGCCGCCAGCGCCTCGCGCGCATGGTTCGCATCCGGGTCGGACATGGCGGGGTTCTCGCCCATGATGTACATGCCTTTGATCCCACCGGCCAGGATATCGTCCATGATCTCGACGACCGTCAGGCCAGGCTTGCCGTCGAGCTGCCTGCCCCACGCGGCCTCGAATGTCGCCTGTGCCTGCACATCGTCGACACGGCGGTAATCCGGATACATCATCGGGATGAGCCCCGCATCCGACGCGCCCTGCACGTTGTTCTGGCCACGCAGCGGATGCAGGCCCGTGCCGGGACGGCCGATCTGGCCCGTCATCAGCGCGAGCGCGATCAGGCAGCGCGCATTGTCCGTGCCATGCACGTGCTGCGACACGCCCATGCCCCACAGGATCATCGATCCCTTCGATGTCGCATACAGCCGCGCCACGTAGCGGATCGTCTCCGCGGCGATGCCGCAGATGGGCGCCATCGCTTCCGGGCTGTAGTGCGCCACGTTCGCGGCCAGCGCGTCGTAGCCGCTCGTGCGGTCGGCGATGAACGCCGGGTCGACGAGGCCCTCTTCCACGATCGTGTGCATCATGGCGTTGAGCAGCGCGACGTCCGTGTCGGGCTTGAACTGCAGGAAGCGGTGCGCATGGCGCGCGAGGTCGGAGCGGCGCGGGTCCGCGACGATCAGTTTTACTCCCGTGCGCGCGGCGTTCTTCATCCACGTGGCGGCAACAGGATGGTTGACGGTCGGGTTGGCGCCGATGACCAGCACGACCTCCGCGCGCGTCACGTCCATCACCGGGTTCGACACGGCGCCCGAGCCGATCCCTTCCAGCAGCGCGGCGACGGACGACGCGTGGCACAGCCGCGTGCAGTGGTCGACGTTGTTGCTGCCGAAGCCCGTGCGCACGAGCTTCTGGAACAGGTATGCTTCCTCGTTGCTGCCCTTGGCCGAACCGAAGCCGGCCAGCGCGCGCCCGCCGTGCGCGGCGCGGATGCGCGCGAGGCCGCCGCCGGCCGCCTCCAGCGCTTCGTCCCACGTCGCTGCGCGGAACACGTCCAGCACGCGCGCCGGGTCCATCGTGAATTCACCGTTCTTCGGCATGCCTTCACGACGGATCAGCGGCATGGTGAGACGCTGCGGATGGTGCGCGTAGTCGTAGCCGTAGCGCCCCTTCACGCACAGGCGGCCGTGGTTGGCGGGACCGTCGCGGCCCTCCACGCGCACGATGCGGTTGTCCTTCACGTGGTACGTCAGCTGGCAGCCCACGCCGCAGTACGGGCACACGGAATCGACCTGCTTGTCGGGCACGGCGAGTGCCGCGCCGCGCGCCGGCGCCAGCGCCCCCGTCGGACAGGCCTGCACGCATTCGCCGCACGCGACGCACGTGGACGCGCCCATCGGGTCGCCCTGGTCGAACACGATGTGCGCATTTTCTCCGCGGCCGGCAAGGCCGATCACGTCGTTGACCTGCTCGTCGCGGCACGCGCGCACGCAGCGCGTGCACTGGATGCAGGCGTCGAGGTTCACTTCGATCGCGGCATGGCTCGCGTCCGCCGGCGGCACCGCGCGCGTGGCGGGAAAGCGCGGCGTGCCCACGCCGAGTTTATCTGCCCACTGCGCGACCTCGTTCTCGCGCGTGCGGGGAGTGTCCGACAGGTCGGACAGCAGCAGCTCCAGCACCATCCTGCGTGCGGCGACGGCGCGGTCGCTGTCCGTGCGCACCTTCATGCCGGGCGCCGGATGGCGGCAGCACGACGGCGCCAGCGTGCGCTCGCCGTCGACTTCCACGACGCACGCGCGGCAGTTACCGGCCGGCTCCAGCCCGTCCTTGTGGCACAGGTGCGGCAGGGCGATGCCGGCGCGGGCCGCGGTCTCGAAGATCGTCTCGAACGGTTGCGCCTCGACGGTCCGGCCGTCGAGCTCGAAAAACACAGTCATGACGCCTCCAGCTCGTGCGGGAAATACTTGATGACGCAGTCGAACGGATTCGGCGCCGCCTGGCCCAGGCCGCAGATGGACGCGTCGCGCATCACCTGCGACAGCTCGGCCAGCAGCGCGGTGTCCCACGTCGCCCGCTCCATCAGCGCGACGGCCTTCGCGGTGCCGGCGCGGCACGGCGTGCACTGGCCGCACGATTCGTCGCGGAAGAAGCGCAAGGTGTTCAGCGCGGCGGCGCGGGCCGTGTCGCGGTCGGACAGCACGACGATGGCGGCCGAACCGATGAAGCAGCCATGGCGCTGCAAGGTGTCGAAGTCGAGCGGAATATTGGCCATCGAGGCCGGCAGGATGCCGCCCGAGGCGCCGCCCGGCAGGTACGCATAGAACGTGTGCCCGTCCTGCATGCCGCCGCAGTATTCGTCCAGGAGTTCCTGCATCGTGATGCCGGCCGGTGCCAGCGTCACGCCCGGCTCGCGCACGCGGCCCGACACGGAAAACGAGCGCAGCCCCTTCCGACCGTGGCGGCCCCGGTTCGTGAACCATTCCGCGCCGCGCTCGACGATATCGCGCACCCAGTACAGCGTTTCCATGTTGTGTTCCAGCGTGGGCCGCCCGAACAGGCCCACTTGCGCGACGTACGGCGGGCGCAGGCGCGGCATCCCGCGCTTGCCCTCGATCGATTCGATCATCGCGGATTCCTCGCCGCAGATGTACGCGCCCGCGCCGCGCCGCAGGACGATGTCCGGCAGGCCGGGCACCGGAGGATCGGCGCGCAGCCGGTCGAGTTCCGTTTCCAGCATGGCGCGCAGGCCGTGGTATTCGTCGCGCAGGTACAGGTAGATCGTCTCGATGCCGACGGCCCACGCGGCGACGAGCGCGCCTTCCAGGAAGCGGTGCGGGTCGCGTTCCAGGTAATGCCGGTCCTTGAAGGTGCCCGGCTCGCCTTCGTCGATGTTGACGGCCATGAGGCGCGGGCCCGGCTCGTTCCTGACGATGCGCCACTTGCGCCCGGCCGGGAAGCCTGCACCGCCCAGGCCGCGCAGGCCGGACGCCATCAGGGTCACGATCACGCTCTCCGGGTCGAACCGCCCTTCCGTGCACGCACGCAGCAGCCGGTAGCCGTCGGCTTCGCGGCAGGCGTCGTAGTCGAGGTGGCCCGTGTGCACGTCGGTGGTCGCGCGCGCGCTGACGGCGGCCAGTACCGACTCGGCGCTCGCCTGGGTGACGGGCCGCTGGCCGACGAGGGCCGCGGGCGCCTTGTCGCAGCGGCCGATGCACGGCGCGGCCAGCACGCGCACCTCGGTGCCGAGAATCGCCGGCAAACGGTCCAGCAGGCCGCGCGCGCCGGCCAGTTCGCACGACAGGCCGGCGCACACGCGCACGCTGAGCGCGGGCGGCGCAGCCTCGCCGTCGCGCAGCACGTCGAAGTGGTGGTAGAACGTGGCCACCTCGTAGACCTCGGATTGCGCCAGGTTGAGCTCCTGCGCCAGCGCGGCCAGGTGCGCGGCGGACAAGCTACCGTAGCGGTCCTGGATCTTGTGCAGATGCTCAATGAGCAGGTCGCGCCGCCGAGGCCCATCCCCCAGCGCCGCCTGCACCTCGGCGAGCGCCTGCGGGTCCACACGGCGGCCCTTCGGCGCCTCGCGCTTGCGCTGGCGGCTCGGGCCCTGGGCCGCGATCGGGATCACCGTCCTGCCGGCCGCGGGTACCATGGGTTCTGCCATGCCTCCTCCTGTGCGGATGAATTTCTGAAATAATATACCGTTGGAAACTCCACGGGTGCCGCCATGATCGACATTCACTCCCTGCTGGCCTCGCTCCCCGCGCGCATCGACTCCCGCATCGACTCTATCCTGCGCACCGCGGCCGCGCGCACGCCAAACGCCCCGGCCCTCGTCGACGCCGGCCGCACGCTCACGTATCGCGACCTGGCCACTCTCGTCGACCGCCGCGCGGACCAGTTGCGCGCGCGCGGCGTGCGTCCCGGCGACCGCGTGCTGCTGGCCAGCGAAAACTGCGCGGACCAGATCGCACTCATCTTCGCCGCGGCGGCCGTGGGCGCGTGGATCGTCAACGTCAACCCGCGCCTGACCGCGCCCGAGCTGGACGCGATCCGGGACCACGCGAGCGCGCGCCTCGCGGTGTACACGGCGGCCGTGTCGCCCGAAGCGGAGGCGCATGCGGCTCGCGCGGCCGCGTCGTTCGACGACGGCTTGATGATGGGGCCCCTGAACGACGACTGTACGCCCGAACAGGATGCAGATGTCGCCGCCCTGCTCTACACGACGGGCACGACGGGCGCGCCGAAGGGCGTGATGCTGAGCCACCGCAGCCTGCTGTTCGTGGCCGCCGTGTCGAGCCGGCTGCGCGGCCTGACGCCGGCCGACAGGACGTGGGGCGTGCTGCCGATCTCGCACGTGTACGGCCTGACGTCGGTGATGCTGGGCACGCTCAGCGCGGGCGCCTGCCTGCACCTGACGCCCCGCTTCACGCCCGAGGCGATGCTGGCGGCCATCCGCGACGACGGGCTCTCCATCGTGCAAGGCGTGCCCGCGATGTATGCGCGGCTGCTGGAGCACGTCGGCGACAGCGGTCCGCTCGCCACGCGCCTGCGCTTCGCCTACGCCGGCGGTTCGCCTCTCGATCCCGCACTGAAGGCGGCCGTCGGGCGCCTGCTGGGCGTGCCGCTGCACAATGGCTATGGCCTGTCCGAGGCGGCGCCCACGGTCAGCCAGACCCGGCTGGACGCGCCGCGATCCGACACCTCCGTCGGCCTGCCGATTCCCGGCGTCGAGGTGCGCGTCGTGGACAAGGCAGGCGCGGATATCGTCGACGGCACGGCGGGAGAATTGTGGGTGCGCGGGCCGAACCTGATGCGCGGCTATTACCGCAATCCGGAAGCGACCGCCGCGGCGCTGCGTCCCGGCGGCTGGCTGAACACGGGCGACATGGCGCGCCAGGACCCGGACGGCGCGCTGTTCATCGTCGGCCGCACGAAGGAATTGATCATCCGGTCCGGCTTCAACGTCTATCCGCTGGAAGTGGAGACCGTGCTGAACGCGCACCCGGGGGTGACGCAGTCGGCCGTCGTCGGCCGCCCGGTCGCCGACGGCAACGAAGAGATCGTCGCGTTCGTGCAGCCGGATCCGCGCCGCATGCCGTCGGAAGCCGAGCTGCGTGCGTGGGCCGCCGGGCGGCTAGCGCCCTACAAACGGCCGGCGCGCATCGTCATGATGGAAGCCCTGCCGGCGGCGGCGAACGGCAAGGTGCTCAAGCATGTACTGAAGGAACAAGCCGCCAGCCTGTAACGTCGCCCCCGCGCTGGAAACCGTCGCCCCCGCGCAGGCGGGGGCCCAATTTGCATGTACCGCGGCTGTGCCCGCAGCACTTGGGTCCCTGCCTCCGCAGGGACGACGTTCATAGGCAGCGTCCGACAGTTACCGCCGCCGCTTCTTCCAGTCGTACTCCGGCCCCGTCACATCCACGCCCGGATGCCCGACGACGTCCGGGTGCTCGGAACACATCGTCACGAAGCGGATGCGCTCGCCTTCGCGCTGGCGCCGCCGCAGGTCTTCCATGAAGCGCATCGCCTCGACCATCGCGGTCGTGTCGAACCCCTGCGCGTGCGGGGCCTGGCGCCCATCTTCTTCGATCGTCCAGTAGACCATGTACATCGTGTGCCCTCCTGCCTGCATCGTGTGGGCGCACGGTCGGCATGTCAAGACGGGAGTCATAGCAAAGACCGATAGTACGTAGGACTTGTCCTAAATCCGGTCTATATGTTCGCCATCCCACACAAGAAGCCGGCATCGGCGTCTAGGCTTACGTCTTGGATCAACAGCAGGACATGCACATGAATCTCAACAACCATATCCAGCCAGCAAGCTCGCCACTCCAGCTCTGGGGCGGCCTCGAATGCACCGTCAACCGCGTACGCGATCAGTACTTCTCCCAAATGGAACGCAACGGACATGCCGAACGGCTTCAGGACCTGGAGCGGTTCGCTTCGCTCGGCATTCGCGCCATCCGCTACCCCGTGCTGTGGGAACGTACCGCACCCGACGGCATCGACTCCGCCGACTGGTCGTGGTCCGACGAACGCCTGCCCGTCCTGCAGCAACTGGGCGTGACGCCCATCGTCGGCCTCGTCCACCATGGCAGCGGCCCGCGCCACACGAGCCTGATGTCCCCCGACTTCGCCGAGAAACTGGCCGAATATGCCGGCGCCGTCGCGCGCCGCTACCCGTGGGTCGAGTACTGGACGCCCGTCAATGAACCGTGCACGACCGCGCGCTTTTCCGGCCTCAACGGCGTCTGGTATCCGCATGACACGAGCGAGGATGGCTTCATCCGCGCCCTCATCAACCAGTGCCGCGCCGTCGTGCTGTCGATGCGCGCGATCCGCGCCGTGAACCCGAACGCGAAGCTGGTCCAGACCGACGACTTGTCGCGCACCTACGGCACGCCCGAGATGGCGGAGATCGCGAATTTCTTCAACGAACGCCGCTGGCTGGCGTGGGATATGTTGTGCGGGAAGATCGACCCCGGCCACGCGCTGTGGGACTACCTGCTCGAGAACGGCGCCGGCGCCGACGAGCTGCTGTGGTTCAAGGAGAACAACTGCCCGCCGGACATCATCGGCGTCAACTACTACATCACCAGCGAGCGCTGGCTCGACCACCGCGTCGAGCGCTATCCGGAAAGCCACCGCACCCATTACCGCGGCGTCCCCCACGCCGACATCGAATGCCCGCGCGTGCTGGCCACGCCGACGCCCGGCATCGGCCCGTTGCTGCAGGAAACGTGGGACCGCTACGGCCTGCCGGTCGCCGTCACCGAGGCGCACATCGATGCCAATCGTGAAGATCAATTGCGCTGGCTCGTGGAGATCTGGAACGCCGCCAGGAAGGTCCAGCAGGGCGGCGCCGACATCCGCGCCGTCACCGTGTGGGCCCTGCTCGGCTCGTTCGACTGGAACTGCCTCGTCACCGAATGCAAAGGCTATTACGAGCCCGGTCCGTTCGACGTGCGTGGCCCGCAGCCGCGCCCGACCGCGGTCGCGAACCTGATGCGCGAACTGGCCAGCGGCCGGCCGCTGGCGCACCCCGTGCTGCAGGGCCAGGGCTGGTGGCGCCGTCCAGGCCGCTTCCTCGCGAAGCCGGTGGCGACCCGCACCGCCGTGGCCGACATCGCCGAACGCGGCGCGTTCCGCTCCACGTTCCCGCAGCCGATCCTGATCACCGGCGCGACGGGCACGCTGGGCCGCGCCTTCGCCCGCATCTGCGAGCGCCGTAACCTCGCCTACCACGTGCTCACGCGCCAGGAGATGGACATCGCCGATCCGGCCTCCGTCGAGGCGGCGATCGTGCGCTTCAAGCCATGGGCCATCATCAACGCGGGCGGCTACGTGCGCGTGGACGATGCCGAGGGCGACGTCGACCGCTGCATGCGCGAAAACGCGCACGGCCCGACCGTGCTGGCGCTGGCCGCCATCCGCCACGCGCTGCGCTTCATGACCTTCTCCAGCGACCTCGTGTTCGACGGCACGCTCGACCGCCCGTACGTGGAGTCCGACAAGGTGGCGCCGCTGGGCGTGTACGGCCGCAGCAAGGCGGATGCGGAACGGCGCGTGCTCGATTCCGACCCGCAGGCCCTCGTCATCCGCACGAGCGCGTTCTTCGGTCCGTGGGACGAACACAACTTCGTCACGCAGGCCCTCGACGCGCTCGACGCGGGCCGGCCGTTCGCGGCGGCCGCCGACCAGGTCGTGTCGCCGACGTACGTGCCGGACCTGGTGAATACCTGCCTCGACCTGCTGATCGACCGCGAGTGCGGTCTCTGGCACCTCACCAACGGCGCCGCGATGAGCTGGGCCGACCTGGCACGCCAGGCGTGTGCTGCGGCCGGCGTCGACGACGGCCGGCTGGAGGAACGCACGACCGGCGAACTCGGCCTGCGCGCCGCCCGTCCCCGCAACAGCGCGATGAGCAGCGAACGCGGCCTGTTGCTGCCATCGTTCGGCGATGCGCTGGCCCGCTACCTGCGCGACCGCGAGCTGCTGTCGAAACGGGCGGACGACGTCGAACCGGCGCATTACGCCAGCTGATCCACGCTCGATGAAACACGACCGCGCGCCCCCGCGTGCGGTCGTGTTACCGCTACATTAAATGTGATCAAGGTGTATTTACCGGCGGAATTTATTTAGTTACACTACGTTACTTAGCGTTACTTTACGCAACCTTGGTGTGACTCACATGTCCGACTTCCCTCGCCAGCCGCTACCCGCGGTGTCTGGTATGTATGCAGGCTATCGCCCGCCTGCTTCCCCCGCCGTCACGTTGCGCTCCGCCGTTCCGCCGCACCTGGCGGGTTTCAAGTCCACCCGCGAATACGCCAAGATCTGCATGCGCGCCGCGCTGCATCCGCGCCAGACGCCGCGGTGGCTGCACCTGCTCAACGCACATCCGGCATTCTCCGACTACGTGCGCAATTGCCCGCGCTTCCTGTACAAGGTCTACCGTCCGTACATCAGCCACGTGCTGGATGCCCGCACGCGCCTGGAGGCGATCCGCGCGCATTACGACTTCATGTTCCAGCGCGGCCTTGGCCAGGTGCTGGCGCGCGCCAGCCTGGGGCCCGTCGTGCTGGCCGAAGCGGCGGGTAAAAGCGGCCTGCCCTACCAGGTCCAGCTGCGCACCGTGAACATGTTCGACCGCGAGGGCGAACTGGTGCTGCAACTGACCCAGGATGACAAGGCCTTGTACACGGTGGCGTTCACGGTGGCGCCGCGCGACGGCCGCCCGGCCGTCAGCGTCGGCTGCATCCAGGGCGGCAAGACGGAGGATGCGCGCGAGGCGATCCGCATAGCCACGCGCGAGCTGCACGGCATCCGCCCGAAGCAGCTGGTGGCGACGCTGGTGCGCCAGCTGGGCCACGACTACGGGTGCGAACGGATGGTGATGGTGTCGAACCGCAACCGCGTGATCTACAAGGCGATCCGCAACGGCCGCGTGCTGGCCGACTATGACCAGCTGTGGGAAGAACTGGGCGCGCGCAAGCGGGCCGACGGCGACTGGGAACTCGACTGCGCGCCGGTGGCGGCGCCGGACCTGGACAGCATCCCGTCGAAGAAGCGGTCGGAGGCGCGCAAGCGGCATGAGGTGGTCAGCAGCATCGCCGACCAGGTATGCGAAGGACTACGCGGCCGATGAACGTCATTCCCGCGCACGCGGGAATCCATACTGAGCGAATCGAAGTTACTCAGCATGGGTCCCCGCTTTCGCGGGGACGACGCTAAGCTCTTGCCGCACTGCCCTTTACCGGCACCAGAATCGGCACCAGCTCGCTCCACACCCTCTCCACGCTCATCTTGTTCATGCAATCGTGATGCCCGAGCGGGCACTCGCGCTTGCGGCATGGCGAGCATGCCAGGCGCAGCGACACCGTCCGCGCCACCTCGGACAGCGGCGGCGCGTAATCCGGATCAGTCGAGCCGTACAGGGCGACGACCGGCCGGTTCAGCGCCGAGGCGATGTGCAGCAGGCCGGAATCGTTGGAGACGACGGCGCTCGCCCGCGCCAGCAGTGCGATGGCGTCGTCGAGCGACGTCTGGCCGGCCAGGTTGCGCACCGCGGCGCCGGCCGCGCCCGCGACATGCCGCACGACCTGGTCGCACGTCTCGCGGTCGTTCGGCGAACCGAGCAGCACCACCTGCACGCCCGGCACGGCGTCGACGACCTTCGCGGCCAGCGCGCCGTAGTACGCAGGCGGCCAGCGCTTGGCGATGCCGAACTCGGCACCGGGCGCGAACGCGACCAGGGGACGGGACAAGTCCACGCCGAAACGCTTGCCGACCTGTTCCGTTTCTTCCCCGCCGACGACGAGGTAGGGCCGCACCAGCTTGCCCGGCAGCGGAACCTCGGGCTCGCGCGCGAGGGCCGCGTAGAAGGGCACCATCGAGCGGCGCGGCTTGTCGTCGTGGTGCATGACGTTGACCATCCCGTAGCGCATTTCTCCCTTGTAGCCCACGCGGCGCGGGATGCGCGCGAGCCACGGGATCAGCGCGTATTTCAGGGTGTTGGGCAAGACGTAGGCGTCGCTGTAGCCGCGCTCCTTCAGGATCCGTGCATAGCGCCACCGTTCGCCCAGCTGCAGCGCGCGGTGGCGGAACGGCGTCACCAGGATGTCGTCCGCCTCCTGGATGCGGCGCCACACGGGCACCACCTGCGGCGGCGCCAGCACGTCGATGGCGCGCTCCGGGTGGGCCTGCTTGAGCAGGCGCAGCAGGGGCTGGGCCATCACCGCGTCGCCGATCCAGTTCGGCGAGATGACGAGGGTGCGATCTTTCGCCGTCATGTTTCTTCCACCAGCGCCGAGAACTGCAACCGATACAGGTTGGCGTACATGCCGCCGCGGGACAGCAATTCGTCATGCGTGCCCTGCTCGACGATGCGGCCATGTTCCATCACGACGATCAGGTCGGCGCCTTCGATGGTCGACAGGCGGTGCGCGATCACGAACGTGGTACGGCCGGCCATCAGGGTGTCGAGGGCGGCCTGCACGGCGCGTTCCGATTCGTTGTCCAGCGCCGACGTGGCCTCGTCCAGGATCAGGATCGGCGCATCCTTGTAGATGGCGCGCGCGATGGCCACGCGCTGGCGCTGGCCGCCCGACAGGCGCATGCCGTTCTCGCCGATCATCGTGTCGACGCCTTCCGGCAGGCGCGCGACGACGTCGTCGAGATGCGCGGCGCGGATGGCCGCGGCGAGGCGCGCCTCGTCCACATGCTCGACCCCGTAGGCGATGTTGGCGCGCAGCGTGTCGTCGAACAGCACGACGTTCTGGCTGACGAGCGCCAGCTGGGCGCGCAGCGACGGCAGCTGGATGTCCTGGTACGGAATGCCGTCCAGCAGGATGCGGCCGGCTTCCGGTTCGTAGAAGCGCGTGACGAGGTTCACGAACGTCGACTTGCCGCCGCCCGACATGCCGACCAGCGCGACGGTCTGGCCCGGCTTGACCTCCAGCGACACGTCGTCCAACGCGAGCGACTGCGCGTTCGGGTAGCGGAACTTCACGTGCTCGAAGCGCACGTGGCCCTGCGCGCGCGCGATGATGCGCGTGCCCGGGTCGTGTTCGACCGGCGCGTCGATCAGGGAGAACACGGTTTCCGCCGCGGCGATCCCGCGCTGCATCGGGCCGTTCACTTCGGCCAGCGCTTTCAGCGGCGTGAGCAGCATCAGCATCAGGGTGACGAACTGGGTGAACTCGCCGACCGTCATGTCGGCCCGCAGCGCCAGCACCACGACGACCGACAACGCCACCGACGTGGCGATCTGGGTCACGGGCGTCGTCGCCGCGAAGGCGACCGTCATGCGCTGCGAAAAGCCGCGCAGCGCCTCGCTGCGCAAATAAAACCTGCGGTTCTCGTAGTTCTCGCCGGAGAACACGCGGATCACCTGGTGGCCGCGCGCCGCTTCCTCGACGACCTGGGTCATCTCGGCCGTCACGCGCTGGTTCTCGCGGTTCAGGTGGCGCAGGCGGCGGCTCGTCGTGCGCACGATCACGGCCGTCAGCGGCACGACGACGATCGCGACGACGGTCAGCATCCAGTTCAGCCACAGCAGCGAGCCGAGCAGGCCGATCACGACGAGCACGTCGCGCACGAACGAGATGAACACGGACTGGATCATGTCCACGACCTGGCGCACGTCGCCGACGACGGTGTTGATCACCTTGCCCGTCGACTCTTCATGGAAGCGCGCGACCGGCAGGCGCAGCAGCCGCGCGAAGGCCTGCGCGCGCAAGTCGTTCAGCACGCGCGAGAGCACCCAGTTGTTGTAATAGGCGGTGGCGAACGTGCCGATGCCGCGCAGGACGAAGATCGACACCAGCACGCCGGGAATCCACCACAGGCTGAACGGCACCTTGTTCTTGAAGCCCATGTCCATCAGCAGCTTCAGGGCCTCGCCCAGCAACGGCTGGGTGGCGGCCGTCAACGCCATCGCGAGCAGCGACAGGAAGGCGCGCCCGCGATAGGGTTTCAGGATCGCCCACAGGCGCTTGATGATGACACTGTTATCCAATTTTTTCTTTCGCATTCAGGCAGAAGCCCATGAGCACAAACACCATGAGCGCATAGAACAGACTGCCCTTCATAGACCAGAAAATCACTTCCGTCAGCCCGAAGCCGACATAGCCCAGCACCACGAACGCTCCGCCCAGCGCGACCGCGAACTGCGGTCCGCGCGCATCCTGGCCGAGCCGGCGCAGGAAGAACCGCAGGGGCGCGACCAGCGTGGCGGCCCAGAGGACGAAGCCGACGACGCCGCCCGTCGCCAGCGCCTGCAACACGTCATTATGCAGGTGCGGCAGCTGGAGCACCAACGGATCGAGCCGGCCGGCCTGCGCATAGTCCGCCAGGCGGACGCGGCAGGCATCGAAACCCATGCCCAGCACCGGATGCTCGCGGATCAGCATGATGGCACCCTTCCACAACTCCAGCCGGGTGCCGACGTTCGTCCACACGGTGCCGCCCTCGTACCAGATGCGGGCGTCGCTGACGCCCTGGGCGAAGCGCTCCTGCACGCCCAGCGCCGGCGTGAACCAGGCCGCGGCCAGCACGGCCACGCCGCCGGCCAGCAGCGCGCGCACCCGGCGGCTGTCGATCCCGCGCGCGTGGCGCCCCAGCACCAGCAGCGCCAGCGCGACCGCTGCCCAGCTGCCGCGGGTGCCCGTCAGCACGGACGCGGCGAGTCCCGCCAGCGCGCCAGCGCCGGCCAGCACCGCATCGCGCGGGCGGTCGCGCATGTCGATCGCGCCGGCCAGCGACAGCAGCCCCAGCAGCATCGCCAGGTCGCCGAACGTGATCGAATTGACGAATCCGCCCGGCCGGTCGATGTGCAGCACGAGACGCTGCCAGGCGATGAACGGCAGCGCCGCCACGGCGCCCGCGCTCGCGCCCCACCACAGCGCCCGGCGCGGCGCGCGCATGGCCACGACGAGGACGAGCGCGCTCACCGACAGGAGCATGCGCAGCGGCTTTTCCTGCACGCTGAGCCGTTCGCCGCGCAGCAGCGCGCACGCGAGCACGAACAGGAAGTGCAGCAGGAAGGCTAGCACGACCCAGCGTACCTGCGGCCAGTGGCGCACGAGCGCATCCCGGCTCGGTTTGAAGAATATCAAAGCGCTGGCCAGGAACAGGAAACTCGCAAGATTCACGCCGAACGAGGTGACGAGGCTCAAAAAGGGTAACAGGAAGGCCAGGGTGCCGATCCAGACCCGCATCGGTTCCCTCGTGTTCGTCGGATTGCTGTTCATCGATGTTCTTGTGGGATACTCTTGCCCCTGATGGCACCTCGCAAAACCGTCGAGGTTTGGCGACGTGCCCAAAATATGGGAGTGTACACTGGACCTTATGCTTCACGCACAGACAATCTCGGTCGTGATCACCACCTACAACCGGCCCGACGCGCTGGAGGCGGTGGTGCGGGCATGTTTTATGCAGAACGACAAGAATTTCGAAATCATTATCGCTGATGATGGCTCGACTGCCAACACGCGTGCCTGCGTGGAGCGGCTGGCGGCGGCGTCACCGGTGCTTCTGCGCCACGTCTGGCAACCCGACCAGGGTTTTCACGCCGCGATGGCCCGCAACCGCGGCACCCTGGCCGCGACGGGCGGCTACATCGTCTTCCTCGACGGCGACTGCATCCCGCAACGCGATTTCATCGCGCGCCATCGAATGCTGGCCGAACCCGGATGCCTCGTGTCGGGCAGCCGCATCCTGATGTCGGAGGCCCTGACGCGCCGGGTGCTGGACGACGGGATCGATGTAAGCGCCACGGCGCCCCTGACCCGGCTGGGATGGCGGCTGCGGGGCGACCTGAACAAGACGCTGCAGCCGCTGGGGCTGCGCTGGCCCGACCTGGGCCGCACGTCGCGCAAGTTCACCTGGCGGCGCATCAAGAGCTGCAACCTGGCCGTCTGGCGCAGCGACCTGGAGAAAGTGAACGGGTTCGACGAGAGCTTCACGGGCTGGGGCCATGAAGATTCCGACCTCGTCGTGCGGCTGTTCCACGCCGGCGTGCGGCGCAAGGACGGCGCTTTCGCCACCGAGGTATTCCACCTGTGGCACCGCGAGGCGCAGCGCGACCAGGAGACCAGCAACCGCAAGGTCGTCCTGGAACGCGCTGCCAACAAGATTACGCAGGCAACGATCGGGTTGCGCGAGCACGCGCAGCCGGCGCCGTAGCGGCCAGGCGGGTCTCCACCGGCGCCGCGTCCACGCGGAACACGCTGACCACCTGGGCCAGCTTCGCGGCCTGCTCCTGCATCGCTTCCGATGCGGCCGCCGCTTCCTCGACGAGCGAGGCGTTCTGCTGGGTCACCTGGTCCATCTGGGCGATGGCCTGGTTGATGTGCTCGATGCCGTCGCCCTGCTCCCGCGTGGCGCTGCTGATCGCGCCGATCATCGTGCTGACCTTGTTCACGCTCGCAACGATCTCCTGCATCGTCGCGCCCGCCTCCTCCACGAGCTTCGCGCCGTCGTCCACGCGCGCGACGGAATCGCCGATCAGGGCCTTGATTTCCCTGGCGGCCGTCGCGGAACGCTGGGCCAGGTTGCGCACTTCGCTCGCCACGACGGCAAAGCCCCGGCCCTGCTCGCCCGCGCGGGCGGCCTCGACCGCGGCATTCAGCGCGAGGATATTCGTCTGGAACGCGATGCCGTCGATGACGCCGATGATGTCGACGATCTTGCCCGACGATTCGTTGATCGACGCCATCGTATCGACCACGCGCGCGACGACGGCGCCGCCGCGGCCCGCCACCTCGGCGGCGGAATCGGCCAGCCGGCTCGCTTCGCGCGCGTTCTCGGCGCTGTTCTTCACGGTCGACGTCAATTCCTCCATCGACGCGGCCGTCTCTTCGAGCGAGCTGGCCTGTTCTTCCGTGCGGCTCGACAGGTCCAGGTTGCCGCTGGCGATCTCGCGCGATGCCGTGGCGATCAGGTCCGTGCCCGAGCGCACGTCGGCGACGATGCCGGCCAACGCGTCGCGCATGCGTTTCATCGCGGCCATCAGGCTCGCTTCGGCACCGGCACGCACGGGCACGTCGCTGCCGAGGTCACCGGCGGCGATGCGCTGCGCGACGGCGACGGCCTCGGCCGGATCGCCGCCGATCGAGCACTCGACGCTGCGTACCACCATCCAGACCAGGGCGTTGAGCAGCACGCCGATGACGGCCAGCCAGCCGGCGGCCGCAATCAATTGCGCGTAGAAAGCATGATCAAGGTCGTCGATGTACAGGCCCGTCATGAAGTACCAGCCCCAGGGCGCGTAGGGCTCGACATAGGTCAGCTTGGGCTCGGGCTTTTGCGAGCCCGGCTTGGCCCACAGGTATTCGATGAAGCCGCCGCGACCCGCCTGCGTCGCGGCGATACCGTCGACGTACGGCTTGTGGCCTTCCGGATCGGCCGTCTGGCCGAGCGGCGTACCGACCAGTTCCGGCTTGATCGGATGCATCAGCACGGTCTTGTCGTCATAGATGGTGAGATAGCCGCTGGTCCCGAAGCGCAACGCGCGGGTACGGTCCAGCACCTGCTTTTTCGCCTCGTCGACCGGCATCTTGCCGGCAGTGGCCGCGGCCGCGTATTCCTTGGCGATGGACACCGCCATCTCGCTGGCGTTCGACAGCTGGATCTTGCGCTCCTCGAGGCGAAGCGCGCGGCTCTGCAGCGCGTTCACGGTGAACACCCCGAGAAGGCAGATCCAACTGAGCAGTAAAGGGAGGAACAGTTTTTGACGAAATGTGATTTTCATATTGATCTGCGCCGTCATCCCGGCGCCCGAAACCCGGAAAGTATCCGTGGATCAATATTTACCAACGAACATTGTCTAACTCAATGTCTCAATTGCAATCACAATCAATGTTAGCGCTCACTGCCGCCGGAACGAGGCGGCGCAACAACACAGTTGACAATATTTCTTGTCAGTTAGTTACCACAGCACGCACGGCGCGCGTCAATACTCGACCGCGACCTCTTTCGCGCCGAGGTGCAGCTCGAGCGCGTATTTCAGTTCATCCGACGGCGCCACGCGCCAGGCGTCGCCCAGCTGCAGGGTGCACGGGATGCCCTGCGGCGTCACGCGCAAGCTGACCGGCAGGCCGTTCTCGTGGCGGTAAGGCTGCAGGATCTCGGCCAGCTTCGCCGGCGCGATCGTGCACGCCACGTCCATCTCCAGCTTGTGGCCGTACTGGATGCGCGCCGTCGCGATGTCGAACACCTTCTCGGCCGTGATGCGCAGGCCGCCGTTGAAACGGTCTTCCGAAACCTTGCCGACGACGAGCAGGAACTCGTCCTCGCGGAAGATGTTCTTGTGCTGCTCGAACAGCTCGTTGTAGATGGTGACCTCGACGACGCCGGACTTGTCGTCCAGCGACACGATGAGGATCTTGCCGCGCTGCGTGAGCTGCGTGCGCACGCCCGTGATCACGCCGCACAGCATGCGCGGGTCGCGCGACGGTTCCAGGTCCTTCAGCTTGGTCTTGGCGAACCGGCGCACTTCCTGCGCGTACGAGTCGAACATATGACCGGACAAGTAGTAGCCCAGCGCGGTCTTTTCCTCGGCCAGCTTCTGGCGGTCCGTCCACGGCGTCGCCTTCACATAGTCGGGCGGCGCGACGAGGTCGGAATCGTCGCCGCCGAACAGGCTGACCTGGTTGGCGGCGGCGGCGGCCTGTCCCGCTGCTTCCATCGCGAAGGCGACCGATGCCAGCAGCACCGCGCGGTCGATGCCGAAGCAGTCCATCGCACCCGCGCGGATCAGCGATTCGATCGTGCGGCGGTTGATCTGCTTGCGGTCGACGCGCTTGCAGAAGTCGAACAGGTCCTTGAACCTGCCGCCCGATTCGCGCGCGGCGATGATCGCCTCGATCGCGCCCTGCCCCGCGCCCTTCACGCCGCCGAGGCCGTAGCGGATGTTCTTGACGGGCTTGCCCGTGACGGACGGCGGCGGGCCTTCCGGCGTGAAGCGGAACTGCGATTCGTTGACGTCCGGCGGCAGGATCGTCAGGCCGCACATGTCGATCGAGTCCTCGACGAGGATCTTGATCTTGTCCGTGTCTTCCATGGCCAGCGACATGTTGGCTGCCATGAACGCGGCGGTGTGGTGGACCTTCAGGTACGCCGTGTGATACGACAGCAGCGCGTACGCGGCCGCGTGCGACTTGTTGAAGCCGTAGCCCGCGAACTTCTCCATCAGGTCGAAGATCTCGTCGGCCTTCTCGGTCGTCAGGCCGTCCTTCGCGGCGCCGGCGCGGAAGATCGCGCGGTGCTCGGCCATTTCCTCGGCCTTCTTCTTGCCCATCGCGCGGCGCAGCATGTCCGCGCCGCCCAGCGAATAGCCGCCGACGATCTGCGCCATCTGCATCACCTGCTCCTGGTAGACCATGATGCCGTAGGTCTCGGACAGGATCGACTCCGTGCGCGGGTCCGGATAATCGAACTTCTCACCGTGCTTACGCTTGCAGAAGTCGGGAATCAGGTCCATCGGGCCCGGACGGTATAGCGCGACGAGCGCGATGATGTCCTCGAAGCGGTCGGGACGCGCATCCTTCAGCATGCCCTGCATGCCGCGGCTTTCAAGCTGGAACACGGCGACGGTTTTCGCGTCCGTCAGCAGTTTATAGGTCGGCCGGTCCGTCAGCGGCAGCTTGGACAGCTCGAAATCCTTGTCGACCGGATCGAGCGCGCGGATGTAGTTGACGGCGCGGTCGAGGATGGTCAAAGTGGTCAGGCCAAGGAAGTCGAACTTCACGAGGCCGGCCGCCTCCACGTCGTCCTTGTCGTACTGCGACACGACGCCGGCGTCGCCGCCCTGCGTGTACAGCGGGCAGAAGTCCGTCAGCTTGCCGGGCGCGATCAGGACGCCGCCCGCGTGCATGCCGATGTTGCGGGTGATGCCTTCGACCTGCTGCGCGAGATCGAGCAGTTGCTTCACTTCTTCTTCGTTCTCGAGGCGTTCCTTCAGCATCGGCTCTTCTTCGATCGCCTCGGCGATCGACACGGGCTTGCCCGGCTTGAACGGAATCAGCTTCGAGATGCCGTCGCAGAAGTTATAGCCGAAGTCGAGCACACGGCCCACGTCGCGGATCGCGCCCTTCGCCGCCATCGTACCGAACGTGGCGATCTGCGACACGGCGTCGCGGCCGTACAGGTCCTTCACGTGCTGGATGACGAGTTCCCGCTTTTCCTGGCAAAAGTCGATGTCGAAGTCGGGCATCGAGACGCGTTCCGGGTTCAGGAAACGTTCGAACAGCAGGTTGTATTTCAGCGGATCGAGGTCGGTGATCTTGAGCGCGTACGCGACGAGCGAACCCGCACCGGAGCCGCGGCCCGGACCGATCGGCACGCCGTTGTTCTTGCCCCACTGGATGAACTCCGCCACGATGAGGAAGTAGCCCGGGAACTTCATCTTGATGATGGTGTTGTTCTCGAACTCCAGGCGGGCTTCGTAGCGCGGGCGCTCCTTCTCGCGCTGCACCGGATCCGGGTACAGCTCGATGAGGCGCTCTTCCAGGCCCTTCTTCGTTTCCGCGACGAGGAATTCGTCGATCGTCATGCCCGGCGTGGGGAAGTTCGGCAGCTGCGGCTTGCCGAGCGTCAGCGTGACGTTGCAGCGCTTGGCGATCTCGACAGAGTTGGCGAGCGCGCCCGGCAAGTCCTTGAACAGCTCGGCCATCTCGGCCTGCGACTTGAAGCACATGCCTTCATTGAAGCGGCGCACGCGCTTGGCGTTGGCCAGCATCTCGCCCTCGGCGATACAGACGCGCGCTTCGTGGGCGATGAATTCGTCCTTGCTGATGAACTGCACCGGGTGCGTCGCGACGACGGGCAGCCCGAGCCGGTTCGCCAGCGCCACCGAATGGCGCACCTGCTGTTCCTGGTTCGGCTGGCCGGCGCGCTGGATCTCCACGTAGAAGTGCCCCGGGAAGAGCTGCGCCCAGCGGCGCGCGCACGCCTCGGCCTTGTCCAGGTCGCCGTTGTCGATGGCCTGGCCGATGTCGCCGAACTGGGCGCCCGACAGGACGATCAGGCCATTCGACTGCGGCACGTCCGGCTCCAGCGTGGAGACGGAGGTTGCGAGCGCTTCCAGCCACTCGACGCGGATCTCGGCCCGGCCCTTGTACTGGTTCGTCAGCCACGCCTTGGACACGAGCTCGCACAGCTGCAGATAGCCCGTCTTGTTCTTGCACAGGATGAGCAGGCGGAACGGCTTGTCGCGGTTCTCGTCGTTCGTGATCCACGCATCCACCCCGACGATCGGCTTGACGCCCTTGCCGCGCGCCGCTTTATAGAAGCGCACGAGGCAGAAGGCGTTGGCCAGGTCGGTGACACCCACCGCCGGCTGCTGGTCCTTGACGGCGGCAGCCACGAGGTCGTCAATACGGACGAGGCCGTCGACGATCGAGTATTCGGTATGGACGCGGAGGTGGGTGAAGATCGGGGAAGTCATCCTGTCATTTTACCTCGGACGGCCGGAATGGAGGGTTGCATCCAGGCACCGTGTTCCTCTTGACAAGACCTCAGCAAGTCGTTCCCGCGGAGGCGGGAACCCATGCTGAGCGTCCTGATCGACTCGGTATGGGTTCCCGCTTTCGCAGGGACGACGGTCATATTCAGAACGCGTAATGGATCGCGCCCCCGAACACCCACTGGTTCGAACTCCCGCGTCGGTCCACGATGGGGCTGTCCTTCGCATCCCCCAGCAGCCGCTCGTAGCGCCCGGCCAGGGTGACGCCCCAGTGCCGGTCGAACTGCGACATCAGCTGGAACGGGACCCGGATCGACGTGAGCCCGCCCTCGGCCCGGTATGGCGTCCCGCCCTGCTCCGGGAACGCGGCGAGATCCGCGCCGTTGATGCCGAAATAACGGTCGTTGAAATGGTCACTCGCGAAGAACAGGCTGAAGCCGGCCGAGCCGAGCAGCGGCCGCCCGCCCAGGCCCTGCGGGAACGGATAGAAATACGTCGCCTTGATGCTGCCGGTGGCGCCCGTGTACAGATTGTTCGTGTTCCACGCGACGTCGCCGCTGAACACGATCTTGTGCAGCGGGTCGCCGGCCATCGGCAGGTCGTAGCTGGCAAAGATGCCCAGCTCGGACGCGGCCGGGATCCGGCGCATCTGGCGCACGACGGCATCGTCGACGTCCGTGTCGCGCGTCGGCCGCGCCCGGTACAGGAAACCGGCCCGCAGGCTGTTGAGCGGGATAAAGGTCTGCGGCAGGTTCATGTTGGACGGCAGCACGTTCAGCTTGACCTCCGGGCCGATCACGCGCAGCCACATGCCATTGCCGAAGTTCGCATGCAGGAAACCCGCACCTTCGGCATGGTAATCCTCGGAACCGGGAAAGTCCGGTAGCCCGAACGCACCCGCTCCCACCATATTGACTTCCTGCGGCATCTCGACCGGGATCACTTCCTGCGCGCCCGCATGCGCCGCGAACAGGAGGGCGCCGGCCAGCGCGAACCCGGTCCCGAATAATGTTGGCTTCGTCATGATTCACCCCTCGTTGAAAGATGCAAACCATCCTAAGGGGAGACGTCAATACGGCCGTTTGCGGCGGCTCATATGCGCCAGCGAACTTTTATGAGCCGACTTTGTCCCGCCGAACGCGGCGGCAAAAGATCGCGACCAAATAACAACAATAATTATTAAATGATGGTCAACATTAATCTTCTCATAAATATAATGCTACACCACAACAATTATTAACTACGGGTTAAACTCATGCATTTGAAGCAAACGACTCTTATCGTCGCACTGGCGGGCACCATGGCGCTGCCGGCGGCCGCCCAACAACTGGATTGCCAGAAATCGTTCGGTTTTCGCGCGGACGTGAACGGCACGGCAGGCCAGACGCTGTGCGCGTCCAACGTCGATACCTTCATCGACTCTGCAAAGAACTTCACGCTGAGCAATAGCGGCTACCGGGACAACTCGGTCGCCCAGGCGCAAGGCCGTTTCGACGACATCAACGTCGTCCTGCGCTACGCGACCGCCTCCACCACGCTGAGCTACAACTTCCCGGAACTCGGCATGAGCGGCGCCTTCACGGGCGCGACGCGTGACGACTCCGAGGAACAACTCGTCGAATTCCTGAAGAAATCCGATATCCTCGGCAAGGTATTGCGCTACCAGTCGCAGCACTCGGCCTCGAGCGCCCTGACCGGCGCCGGCGGCCTCATCCCGATGCTCGGCACCGCCGACTTCGCAGCCGGCTTCGATACCGCCAGCAAGATCGCCACGGGCGGCACGGCCGGCACACCGAACAACCTGATCGGCGTCGGCCTGGGCTACTCGACCTACAACGTGAGCGGCGGCGGCGAACAGGTCAAGACGACCAGCCTGCCCCTTTCCTACACCTGGCGGAGCGACAGCGACGCACGGCGCCAGGTCGTGCTGAGCATGCCCATCATGGATGCGAAGACGGGCAACGCCCACGCCTACAACTTCGGGCTCGGCCTGGCCGTGCGCCTGCCGGTCAGCGACAACTGGACCCTGACGCCGGGCGTGCGCTACTCCGCCGTGGCGTCGCTCGACCGCGCCACCGTCTCCACCGTCGCATCCGCCTCGCTGATGAGCACGTACGTCATTCCCCTGGGCGGCGTCGATCTCGCGGTCGGCAACATGATCGCCCTGTACAAAACGGGCAAGTTCCGCAGCGGCGATTACTCGTTCGATCCGGACATCAAGCTGAAGATGACGCGCAATGGCCTGATGGCCTCGCTGCCGACGACGGCCTTCGGCGCCGACACGGCCGCGGAGTTCTCGCTGATCGACACCCGCTACCTGGGCGAGAAACCGTATGTCAGCAACAGCCAGGAGATCGGCGTCACGCTCGGCACCAACCGCAACGCCTCGAACCGCCACAGCTTCCTGCGTGCGGGCGTCTCTTACGTGCGCAGCAACGTCACCCGTGGCCTGACGCTGAATCTCGGCTACTGGTTCTGACGCTGGTCCGGCGTGCATGAACGGACGTCCGTGCCGGGAAAGCGACGCGTACGGCCCGCAGCTGACTTATAATAGCGGGCTTCATGTCACGTTCTCCCGCATTCACGATCATGCACGTCAATATCGCCGCCTACAAGTTCGTCACCCTCGACAACCTCGAAGAATTGCGCCCGCAATACCAGGCGAAGTGCAACGAGCTGGGCCTGAAGGGCACGGTCCTGCTGACGCCGGAGGGCATCAACATGTTCGTCTCCGGCCCGCGCGCGGAGATCGACCAGTACCTCGCCTGGGTGCACAGCGACGCCCGCCTGGCCGACCTGGAGTGGAAAGAAAGCGTGTCGACCGAACAGTCGCACCGCCGCATGCTGGTTCGCATCAAGAAGGAAATCATCACGATGCGCATGCCGCTGATCAAGCCTGAACTGGGCCGGGCGCCCTCCGTGGCGCCGAAGACGCTCAAGCGCTGGCTCGACCAGGGCCATGACGACGACGGCGTCCCGGTCGTCATGATGGAAACCCGCAACGCGTTCGAAGTCGACGTCGGCACGTTCGACAACACGCTCGACTACCGCATCGACAAGTTCAGCGAATTCCCGGAAGTCGTCGAGAAACACAAGGACGAGCTCAAGGGCAAGACCGTCGTGACGTTCTGCACGGGCGGCATCCGCTGCGAAAAAGCCGCGATCCACATGCAAAACATCGGCTATGACCGCGTTTATCAACTCGACGGCGGCATCCTGAAGTATTTCGAGGAAGTGGGCGGCGACCACTACACGGGCGACTGCTTCGTGTTCGACTATCGCACCGCACTCAATCCGAAGCTGGAACCGACGGAGACCGTGCAATGCTTCGCGTGCCGTGCCGTCGTGACGCCGCGGCAGCAGTTGTCGCCGGAGTATGTGGTGGGGAAATCGTGCCCGCATTGCGCGGGTGGCAAGGCAACGGTCGAATCCGCCGCCGGGGACGCCGCGGCCGCATAATCAAAAACTCCCGCCCGATACTGCAGCGGGAGCCGGCACGATGTAAATCACGAGCGCGTCTTGCGCAGAGTGCGTGCCATCCTCACCCGATTCAAGCCACGAAGTGCGGCGCTTCGACGCCCTGTGCGCTGCCCACGATCTGGGCGATATTGGCATCGATGACGCCGGGGTCGCGCGCCATGGCGGCGCTGGCGAGGTCGACGATCGAGTCGATCAGGCCGGACGAGATGTCGAACGCCTTCGGTCCCATGTAGGCCGAAATCTCGGCCGCCGTGTCGAGGTGGTTCGTGTACTCGACGGCGACGGCGAGGCGGCCGTTGAAGACGACACTGTCGGCATTGTGCGCAGTCTGCGCCGCCTTGACCATCTCGCTGACCACGTGCTCGATGCTGAGGATGTGGTTGTCGAGGGCGTCGGTCCAGAATTTCACGCCTTCCGCATCGCCTTCGCGGCCAAACATGTTGTGGTACACCGCTTCCACCACGTCGTGGTTGCTCCTGCCGCCGTAATTCGCCTGGTATTCAGCCGACGTCGCAAAGTCGTGCTGGATCTGCGTGATCACGTTCGGATCCTGGTTCATGGCGCTGACCCAGAAGTTCAAGCCTTCGGGATCCGCGGGACGTCCGAAATATTCCACATACAGCTTCTGAATTTCACTCACATTGTCAGCCATCGCTGCCTCCATCTAACAGTTGTAAATTCATGCTACATGAATTGATGGACGGGAGGCGCACCGAACTCAGGCGCAACGGGCCGAGTTCCTCATGGATAGTATTTCTCAAGAGAAGTAACTACTTACATTCCGGAGTGTAATTGTTACTTCTCGGATAGCCAACAAAAAGGCCCGCTGCGCGGAACGCAGCGGGCCTCGTGAGTGTCAGACAGAGAACGTGTCAGCGGAAATAAGCCGCCACTTCGCGCACGTCGCTGTCGCCGAGCGTGCCGGCCGCCGCGCGCAGGCGCAGCAGACCGAGCAGGTAGGAATAGCGCGCCTGCGCGAGATCGCGCTGGCTCGAGTACAACTGTTGCTGGGCATTGAGCAGGTCGAGATTGATACGCACGCCACCCTTGATGCTCTGCTCGGTGGCGACCATCAGCTCCTTGCCGGACGCGACGGCCGTTTCCAGCGCCGTGACCTTGGCCACGCTGTTCTGCACGAGGTCGTAGGCCTTGCGCAGCTCGACCAGCACCTGGTTCGTGCGGTTGTCCAGGTCGGACTGGGCGCGGTTCCAGTTGTCGGCGGCCTGGCGCGTCTGCGCGCTGATGGCGCCGCCCTGGTAGATCGGGATGTTGACCTGCACGCCGATCGTGCGGTTCACGGAGTTCTGCTGGTAAGTCTGCAGCGACGCCGAGTCGTCCTTGCTGTAGGCCGCGATGAAATCGACGCGCGGCGCATGGCCCGCCTTGTTGCGCTGGATCTCCAGGCGCGCGTTCTCGACACCCAGGCGCGCGGACAGCAGTTGCGGATTGTGCGCGAGCGCGATGTTGCGCCACTCGTCCATCGACGCGGGCTTCAGCGGCTGGAAGTGGAAATTCGTCCCGAGTTTGTCGAGCGTGCCGGGTTCCATGCCGATGACGCCGGCCAGCGTGTCGCGCATCGCCTGGGCGTTGTCCTGCGTTTCCACCAGCTGGGCTTCCGCGAGGTCGAACCGCGCCTTGGTCTCGAGCATGTCGGTTTTCGTGCCCTCGCCTTTTTCGAACAGGCGCGCGTTGACCTTCATCTGCTCCTGGTACATATCGCGCTGCACGCGCGCGAGTTCCACCTGGTCTTCGGCGAACAGGGCATCGGCATACGCACCGACGACGCGCAGGATCACGTCGTTCGTATCCGCCTCGAACTGCTGGGCGCCCTGCTTCGCCTGGACCTTGCCCTGGCGGTAGCGCACGATGCCGTCCAGGTTCAGGATCGGCTGGCGCACCTGGATGGCGGACGACCGGCTGATGTAGCGGGGGTGGCTCGGAAACCACATGTTGTACTGCGACGAATACTGGTTGAGGTCCGCCACGTTGCGGTTCGCCGAATAGCTGGCCGACACCTGCGGCAGCAGGTTCGACCGCCCGAGGATCTCGTTTTCCTGCGCCGATTCCTTCTCGTAATAATGCATGCGGTACTGCGGATCGTTCTTCAGTGCCGCCTCGTAGGCCTGTTGCAGGCTGATCGCGCCCGCGTTGCCGGCGGCCAGCGCCAGCAATGCGGCCGCGGCCACGGCCGTCCTGATCGCTCGCGCCATCGTCATTCCTCGCTCATCGACGAATGGGCACGGTCGAAGACCGGCTTGAGCAGGTAGCTCATCATCGTGCGCTCGCCCGTCTTGACGAACAGTTCCGCCGGCATGCCGGGGCGGATGGCCATGTGGTGGGCGGCGATCATCTTCGCGCCTTCCGGCGTCACTTTCACGCGCACCTTGTAGTACGGCACGCCCGTGTGCTCGTCGACGCTGCGGTCGGCGGACACCGTCTCGACCTCGCCCGGAATGCGCGGCGTGCGGTTGGCATTGAAAGCCGAGAAGATCAGCTCGGTCGGCAGGCCCTTGTGCACCTTGTCGATCAGGTTGACGGCCAGCTGGCCCTCGACGATCAGCGGATCGTCGGCCGGCACGATGTCCATCATCTTGAAGCCCGGCGGCACGACGCCGCCGTTGGTGAACACGGCCAGGTTGACGACGGTGCCGTCGACCGGCGCCTTGACGTCGACGTTCGACAGTTCGAATTGCTGGGCGCTCATGCGCGCGCCCTGGGCTTCCGCCTCTTTCTGCGTCTCGCTCAGCTGGGTGCGCACTTCCTTCTGGTAGTCCTGCACGCGCTGCGCCTTGCGCAGGGTCAGTTCCATCACCTGGCGCTGGGCGCGGCCGATGTTGCCGATGTCTTCCGAGATCTCGCCCTGCAGCTGGGCGTAGGTGCGCTCCAGGTCCAGCAGGCGGTTGCGGGCGACGTAGCCATCCTTCGCCAGGTCGCGCATGCCCGCGAGCTGTTCCTTGAGGAAGCCCATCTGGGCCTTCTTGCTCTCGCGGCCTTCCTGCAGGCCCTGGATCTGCAACTTGAGGCCGGCGATGTTCTCGTCCACGCCGCCCAGCTCGCTCTGCAGCGACGCCTGGCGCGAGGCCAGCAGCTGGTTTTGCAGGGTCATCGTCTCGGCCACGCGCGGATCGCTGGCGCGCTTCGTCAGCTCGTCCGGGAAGCGAATGGTCTTCGCGCCGGCCTGCTCGGCCAGCAGGCGCGCCTCGGTGGCGCGCGCGTTGAGGTACTGGGCCTCGGTGATGTCGTAGCCCGCCTTGGCGGTGACGCCGTTCATGCGGACGAGCACCTGCCCCGCCTTCACGACGTCGCCATCCTTGACGAGGATTTCCTGGATGGTGCCGCCGGTCTGGTGCTGCACGGCCTTGCGGTTCGATTCCTTGGCGACCGTGCCGGACATCGGCACGCCCTTGTCGAGCGGCGCGAACGCTGCCCAGACCAGGAAGCCGACGACGCCGAGCAGGACGATGAGCCAGCCCAGGCGCGCGTAGGCGCGCGCATCGGTGTTGACGGTCAACGGCTCGACGTCATGGGTGATCACTTCGGTGGCCGCGGGCTTGCCCGCTTCCTTGCGCGCATCGTTGTGTTTCACGAGCTTCATTATTTGCTTCCTTGTTCCGTCGTTGCGGGCGCCTGCGCCTGCATGGCCTGGGCACGTGCCTGCGCGGCCTGCTGGGCTGCCTGCTGCTGGGCGGCGGCCTGCTGTTGCGCCGCCTTCTGGTTCGCTTCCTGGAGGGCGGCCAGCACCTGGTCGGTCGGGCCGAACATCTGGCCGACGCCGTCGCGCATCACGAGCAGCTTGCTGGTGGCGCCGATGATGCTGGTGCGGTGCGTGATCAGGACGATCGTCTTGCCACGCCGGCGCAGGTCGAGCACGGCCTGCACGAGCGCCTGTTCGCCGATCTCGTCGAGATTCGAATTCGGTTCGTCGAGGACGATCAGCGCCGGATCGCCGTACATGGCGCGGGCCAGGCCCAGGCGCTGCTTCTGGCCGCCGGACAGGCCGGCGCCGGCATCGCCCAGCGGCGTGTCATAGCCTTTCGGCAGGTGCAGGATCATGTCGTGCACGCCCGCACGCTTGGCGGCATCGACCACTTTTTCCGGATCGACTTCGCCGAAGCGGGCGATGTTGTCGCTGACGGTCCCGCCGAACAGTTCGATGTCTTGCGGCAGATAGCCGATGTTCGGGCCCAGTTCGCCCTTGTTCCAGCTGTAGATGTCGGCGCCGTCGAGGCGCACCTTGCCGCCCGCGGCGGGCCAGACGCCCACCAGCAGACGCGCCAGCGTCGACTTGCCGGAGCCGGACGGACCGACCACGCCCAGCGCGTCGCCCGGCGCGATGGCGAACGACAGGCCACGCACGACGGCCTGCGCCGCGCCCGGCGGGGCCGCGGTGACGCCTTCGACCGTCAGGATGCCTTCCGGCTTCGGCAGTTCCATGCCGGCGCTGCGCTCGGGATTACCGTTCAGCAGTTCCGCCAGGCGGCCATAGGCGCTGCGGGTGCTCGCCCACGATTTCCACACCGCGATCACCTGCTGCACCGGCGCCAGCGCGCGGCCCACGAGGATGGACGCGGCGATCATCATGCCCGGGGTGATGCGGCCGTCGATCGCCAGCAGCGCGCCGAAACCGAGCACGCCGGACGTCAGCGAGGACTGGACGAACTTGGTGATGGCGCCGACGACGCCGGCCTTCTGGCTGGCGTCCGCCTGCAGGTTCAGGAAGCGGCTGTGCAGCTTGAACCAGCGGCTCATCAGGTTGGGCAGCATGCCCATCGATTCGATGACTTCGGCGTTGCGCAGGTTGTTGGTCGCCAGCGTGCCGGCCATGATCGCCATGGTGTTGGCTTCGCTGAGCGGCGCGCGCGACACTTTTTCGTTGACGATGGCCAGCACGATCAGCACGGCGGTACCGCACAGCGCGAACAGGCCGAGCCAGGGCTCGAAGAAGAAGATGACGATCAGGTAGATCGGGAACCACGGCGCGTCGAAGAATGCGAACAGTGCGTTACCGGTCAGGAACTGGCGCAGGTTCGTCAGGTCGTTCAGCGCCTGCCCCGCGTTGCCGCCCGCCTTCTTGAGGTTCTGCTCGAAGGCCGCCGTGTAGACGCGCTTGTTCAGCATCATGTCGAACTTGGCGCCCACGCGCACGAGCACGAAGCTGCGCATCATTTCCAGCGCCGAGAGCAGCAGGAAGCCGCCGAGCATGATCAAGGTGAGCATGAGCAGCGTGATCCCGTTGCGGCTCGCCAGCACGCGGTCGTACACCTGCAGCATGTACAGCGAAGGCACGAGGGCCAACAGGTTCGTGATGGCACTGAACGTGCCCACGGTCACGAAGGTGCTCTTGAAGCTGCGTAGCGCGAGCTCGATCTCGTTCTTGGGTTGGGATTGTTTGTTGTTCATCTTCAGGCCGTCGTTGAGGTACTTGATGAATGGAAATACCCAATATCAAGCAGACGCGACATTATCGCCTAAAAGATCGAGAAAATGTGACGAGGATCACATTTTAATAACGCATTTGATTAAATCTCGGAGAGGTTGGGCCGCTACGTTGGTAACAACAGACAAAACACAAAGGGCCACGCTTTGCAGCATGGCCCCCGTAGGACATGGTTGGCTCCGGGACCGGTGCGTGTTATCCATCCGGCCGACACCCAGCAGATATGCTCCGCATTCGACAGCACTACAGAAGTCGCGACAACCGTTCCGCCGAACCCGCCCTGCCCTTGTCATTCAGCGCCATCCGCCGGAGCGGATGGCGACCGAAGCATCGATTAGACGATGAAGAAGTGGTCGGTAGCACCGTCTTCGGCGAAGTTCTTGATGCCGGTGATGCCAGCCAGCTGAACCAGCGTGTCGGTCGCGCCGCCCTGGACGAACACGTAGGAGTTACCCAGGTATTCGAACACGACAGCGGAGCCAGCGACGGTAGCAGCGCCGTCAGCCAGGCCGACAGCATCAGCCAGGGTCGACGGGCCGGCGCCGGTGAAGCTCAGCACGCCCTTCGAGATCTGGCCGCCGTCAGCAGCAACGGTACCAGCGAACGACAGCACGTCGGCGTCGGCGATTGCAGCAGCCTTGGCGGTTGCATCCGAACCCACGGCAGCGGCGGCGGTCTTCTCGAAGCCCGAGATCGACTCGACAGCACCGACGGTCGAAGCGCTGGTGATGGTGATCATGTCAGCGCCCGTGCCCAGCTTGATGGTGCCGCCGTTGGCGACGTCAGCCAGCGAGGCGGTCAGGCCACCGGTTGCAGCCGATGCGTCGATCGATGCCAGCTTGGTTGCGCCGGTGACCGAGTCGATCACCAGTTCGCTTGCGCCGGTGACGGTGACCGAGGTCAGCGCGTCGCTGGCGGTCAGCGTCAGGTGGTTTTCGGCGTTGGCGCCGCCCGAGGTGACAGCGATGGTCTTCGCTGCGCCAGCGGTCAGGGTCAGTGCCGAGACGTTGTCGCCAGCAGCTTTCGATGCGCCGACGAACGACGAGTCGAACACGACTTTCACGCCGGTGGCGTTGGTGGCGTTGACGGCTGCGTCAGCGCTGGTCGCGGTGGAGGTAGCAGCGTCGCCCGATTCGTCGATGTCCAGCGTGACGGTCAGGTCGCCAGCGACCTTCTGGGTCAGGCTCAGCGCGTTGGCGACGTTGGTGTCGCCGGTGACGCGGTAGCTCACGCCCGAACCCACGTTCAGCAGCGAAGCGCCGACGCCGACGTCAGCGGAAGCGACGATTTCGGTGACGGTGTTCTTCTGCGACAGGATGTCCACGTCCAGGGCCTTGGCCAGGCCTTTGGCGTCGAATGCGTCGAAGTTGCTGAATGCGCCCACGTTGGCCGAACCAACCAGGTTCAGCAGCAGGGTGTCGGTGCCAGCGCCGGCGTCGATCTTGTCGTTCGCGCCGATAGCGACGGTCGAGGTGAAGGTGTCGTTGCCTGCGCCCAGGTCGACGTTCAGCGCGCCGCTGCTGCGGCCGGTGACGTTGACGGTGTCGTTGCCGTCGCCAGCGACGATCGTCACGATGCCGTTGCCCGATGCGTTGACGGTGATCTTGTCGTTGCCTGCGCCGGTGTTGACGGTGGCGTTGACGGTTTCGTCAGCGGTGGTAGCCGAGTCATCCTTGACGGTTGCAGCAACCAGGGTCACGGTGTCGTTGCCCGAACCGGTCTTGATGTTGGCAACGGTCGTTTCGCTGTCGGCGTAGGTGATGGCGCCGGTGCTTGCGCTGGCGTCGATCGTGGTGACTGCCTTGCCGTTGGCGGTGGATGCCACGTTGGTAGCAACAGCGGTGTTGACCATCAGGGTCTGGACATCTTTGCCGCCGGTGATGTTCAGGTTGATGTTGCCAACGTCCGAGCCAGCATCGCCGCCGTCGACGACGGTGCCGCCCACGACGACGGTAGCCAGCGTGCCGGCAGCGCCCGAGGTCACGTTCAGGGTCGAGCCTTCGACGGCCTTGTCCAGAGCGATGGTTGCGGTTGCAGCAGCGTCAACAGCAGCGACACCCACTGCACCGTTCAGGCCGTGGAAGCCAGCGGTCGTGGTTGCAGACAGGTTGGTGACGTTGGCAGCAGCACCGGTCTGCCACAGGGCGGTCACGCCAGCGTATTTCGAAGCGTCGGTCAGGCCGGTTGCAGCGGCGCCGGTGTTGAAGATGTTGACGGTTTCGATGTTCTTGATCGTGGCATTGGCCGGGATCGAAGCATTGGTCGTGCCGTCGGTGTAGACGTTCAGCGTGTCCTTGCCTGCGCCGCCGTCGATCGAGTCGAATGCGCTCAGGGTCGACGATGCGGTCTGGCCGTCAGCTGCGACGTTCAGCGAGTTGAACACGTCGTTGCCGCTCGTGCCTGCCAGCGTGTCGACGCCGGTGGTCACGGAGAAGGTCGTGCCGTTGACGACGTTGCCCAGCTTGTCGATGGTGTCGTTGATGTTGGCCTGGTATGCGGTCAGGTTGGTGCTGCTGTTCACGCCCAGCAGCAGCGAACGTGCGGCTGCGGCAGCTGCGTCACCCGAGAACGAGGTGATCTCGGCCGGGGTGTCCAGTGCGGTCGTGAAGGCGGTGGCGACGGCCAGCTTGTTCTGCACGGTCAGTGCGTCCAGCTTGCCCTGGTCCGACGTGTTAGTCAGTGCTGCCTGGGTGATGGCGGCGGCGGCGTTGGCCTTGGTCAGTTCGCCGGTGTTGATGGCGTTGACCCAGAAGTCGAAGCCGGATTTGTCGGCGTCACGGCCCAGGACGTTCTGGTAGATGGCGTTGACGAATTTGCCGATGCCGATCTGGCTGTTGTCGTTGCCGTACAGGGCGACCGACTCAGCCGACGAGTTGAAGCTGTTCACCAGTTGCGACAGCGCGGTGGTGCCTGCCTTGTCGGCCTGCACAGCAGCTTGCACCGCGGCGAAGTCCTTCGGTGCGCCCATCTTGTCGAGGGCTGCCGCGAAATTCTGCAGGCCATAGTAGTCGGCCGGACGGCCGAAGTACGAAACGTACAGTTGCTGCACTACGCTGGTGTAGTCTTGTGCTGCCATGATGTGAAATCCTTTAAAGATTGTGGTTTAAACCAAGTCTGCTACCGGTTCGCGTGCCGAGATACGGAACGCTATTTGCAGAACTGCGAAGTATATTGCCAGACCACCAAAGTAGCGTTGTGACAGCCATCACAAAGCTACGAATTTTTACTTCATTAATACAATTTATTTACACGTTATTTCAGATACTCACGGATTTCCACGCAATTGACGCCATTTTCAGCGTCCCCACAGCGTGGCGCCGCTGACGGTAATGCCGGGCGTGGCGGAATTCTTGAAGATATAACCCGCCTGTTCGGCGTTCGAACCGCCCAGATAGCCGCGGATGATGGTGGGCGAGCCGATTCCCTCATACAGCATCCCCTTGTCGGTAATCACGCCGTTACCGATGACGTCGGCACGATCATTTCCCGCTCTCACGTCCAATGACGTGGAAAACGTTCTTTTGGAAAAGTCCATATTCAACTGCCCCGACTGGATATTGGCGGGGCGGTCGCCGATGCTATTCGACATGATCGCTTCACCACTCATCAATTTGAATGCGGCCGTACCGTCCCTCGGAAGTACGAGCTCCGTATTTTTTACGCGGGTAATGGCATACGGCGCGTAATAGGTGGCAATTTCCACATCGGCATCACCGATACGTCCCGGTTGCGCCGGCAGGCCGGCGAGCGCCTGCCAGCGGCCCCAGAAGATTTCCGGCGGCGACGGCTGGGTCGGTTTCGGCGGCGTAGGGTCGTTGATCACGACGGGCGGCGGCGTGACGACCGGCGGCGGCTCGTTCGACGCCGGCGGCGGCGTCACGGGACGCGCGCTGTTCAACGACTGCTCCGAGCGCTGCGGATCGAGGTTGACCTGGGCCGCCGGCGTCGCCGACAGCGCCTGCTTGGCGGCAGGTTCGTCGCTGCGCGGCTTTTCCGTCTGGTCCGGCGCCAGCGCCGGGTTCTGCAGCAGCTGCGGCACGCTGGTGCCGCGCTCCACCTGCAGCAGCAGGCCCGCCTGGCCGGCAAACAGTTCGCGTGCGCTGCGGCCCTCGCAGGGGCCCGTGCCCGCGGCCGTGCAGTTGGCGCCGAAGCCGCTCATCACGACGCCGCCGGACAGCACGGTCACGCGGGTGGTCTGCTGGTCGGTGTACACGGTGAAGTCGGTCCCGCGCACGCCGATCGCGGCAACGGGCGTGTTGAAGCGGAAGTTCTGCCGGGCCTGCTTGACACCCTGGCCGGAAATCGCCCGTGCCACGCCCCGCAGGAGCTCGAGCTTGACCTGCGTCTTCGACGGATCGGCCTTGTCGATCGAATACGTGACGACGCGCGCCGTACTGTTCGGGCGCAGGATCAGGAAACCGTTGTCGACGGTCTTCATATAGATATAGCCGTCGCCACCGGTCGACAGTTCGTCGCCCTCGCCCACCGCAGTATTGAGGGTGGCAGCGTGGCGGCCGACCTGGGCCTGTCCCGCGGTAAATACGACACGCCCGGCCTCGGCGGCGTACGCCATGTCGACAAGCGACCACATCAGGCCAATGGCCAGGGCGAGTTTTTTCAGCATAGAGTCCTCCATAACTAGCATTGTCCTGACGCAAATGCTAAAGTCTGTGACCGTCGTCACAAGTAACGATTGTTGCACTGAGGATTGGTTCAAGCAACATATAATTCCAGACTAACAAGCAGTTATACTTCGACATACACCAGCGTCCTGCGCCCTTCGTCTTCTTTATTGATGAGATTCCCCGGTTTCCTGCGTACCACCTTGCGCGATACAGGCATCCTGCGCGGCCTGATCGCGCTCGTGGCCCTGGCCATCGGGGGCTGGCTGCAGTGGCATGACGGCCCCGCTTTCACGGCCGCGGCCAACGAAGGGCTGCGCGACAAAACCATCCAGTTGCAGGCGACATCGGCACCGGAACGGCGCGTGCTCGTGGTCGACATCGACGAAAGCAGCGTCGCGCAGCTGCCGTGGCCGTGGCCCCGCGCGCGCATCGCCGACCTGGTCGAACTGGTGCTGGCGGACGGCGCCCGCGGCGTCGCACTGGATATCCTGCTCGAGAAACCGGCCGATACGTCCGGCGACCTGCGCCTTGCCATGCTGGCGAGCCACGGCCCCGTCGTGCTGGCCCAGATGTTCGACTACCTGCACGACGCCGCGCCCCTCGCGAGCGGCCGGCTGATCGGCGGCCGGCCTGCCCGGGCGACGGCCGGCACCCCGAGCGCGCATGGCTACCTGGCCAACCACGCGACATTCGCGGTGGCGCGTCACGCCGGCAACATCGGCGTGCTGCCCGACGCGGACGGCACCTTGCGCCGCCTGCCGATGCGGACCACGTACCAGGGCCAAGTCTATCCTACGCTCTCGCTCGCCTTACTCGAATGTTGCGGCGCCGCGACAGCCGCCGTGCCGCCGGTGCGTCCGGTGGAGCGCATCCCCTATTCCCGCGCCTGGTCGGCGTACGACGTCGTCAAGGCGCGCGACGTGCTCGCGGGCCGGATGCCGCCCGGCATGGCGCGCGGCCGGCTGGTGCTGATCGGCTCGTCCTCGCTGAGCCTCGGCGACCGCATTTCCACGCCGCTGGGCGCGTCCAGCGCCGGCCTGCTGGTCCACGCGTCGATGCTGACGTCGCTGCTGGACCGCCAGCAGGGCCTGGCACCCGCGCCGCTGCCCGGCCGCGCGATCGCGTTCGCCTTCACGCTGGCGGTCGTGCTGCTGACGGGCTATACGCTGCCGCGCATGGCCGCGGCCGCCAATGCGCTGCTGCTGGGCGCGAGCGCGTTCGTGTGGCTCGGCGTCGTGTGGCTGCTGGCGCCGCGCGATCCCGTCTTCGCGCCGGCGGCGCCGCTGTTCTGCTGCCTGTACCTGCTGGCCGTCGCGGTGCCGTTTCAGTGGGAACTGGCGCAGCGCCGCTCGCGCCAGCTGCTGGGGACACTGCGCCAGTACGTCGCCGGCGCCGTCGTCGACGAACTGCTGCGCAGCGACCTGCAGGACCCGCTGGCGCCGCGCCGGCTCGAGGTGACGACGCTCGTGGCGGACATGGAAGGCTATACGGGCCAGGTCGAGTCGCTGTCGCTGGAAGACGCGTCGCGCCTGACGACCGAATTCCTCGACTGCCTGACGCGCCCCGTGCTGGAGCATCGCGGCACGCTCGACAAATACACGGGCGACGGCCTCGTCGCGTTCTGGGGCGCGCCCCTGCCGGACGACGACCACGCCGATCTCGCCCTGGACGCCGCCGCCAGCATCCTGCGCGAAGTGGCGCGCTTCTCCGCGCTGCGCGTCGCCAACGGCAAGCCGGCGCTGCGCGTGCGCATCGGCATCGAAAGCGGTACCGCAATGGCCGGCGACTACGGCACGGCCGCGCGCAGCATCTATACGGCGGTGGGCGACAGCGTGAACACGGCCGCGCGCCTGGAACAGGCCGCACGCGACTATCCGCACGACGTGATCATCGGCGAAGGCACGGCAGCGCGGGCGCGGCGCCACCGCCTGCTGCCGCTGGGCGAGCGCCAGTTGCGCGGCAAGGAGCGGTCGCTCCGCATCTATACGCTGGAGCGCAACGCATGAGGCGCCTGGCCGTGTGCGCCGCGCTGGCCGCGGCGCTGTCGTCCTGTCTCGCCGCCGGCACGGTCCGCGCCCAGGAAGCGCCGCTCGCCATCGCCGCCGAGCCGGCCCAGCCGGGCGACCTGTACGCCGCGGCGCTGCTGGCCCTGGGCGAAGGCCGCCTCGAGGAAGCGGCCGCCCTGCTGCAGCGCGTCGTCGAGCGCGAACCGCGCCACGCCGGCGCGTGGCTCGACCTCGCCATCAGCCAGTGCGAACTGGGCAACGCGGCGGAGGCGGAGCGCCTGTTTTCCAGCCTCGAACAACGTATGGCCGTGCCGGCCGGCATCGAAGACGTGATCGCGCGCTACCGCGCCACCGGTTGCGGCAAGGCGCCGGCGCGCAGGGGCGGCGTCTGGCTGCTGGCCGCCACCCGCGGGCACGACGACAACGTCAACCAGGGCGCGAGCGATCCGCGCTTCACGATCGGCACGGGCAGCACCCAAACGGAATACCAGCTCGACCCGTCCTTCCTGCCCCGGGCCGACGCGTTCAGCCAGCTGTCCGCGTCCTGGCTGCGTCCGCTCGGCGATGCGGACAGCGACCTCATCGTCCAGGCGTACACGCGCCGGCACGACAACGTCCGCATGCAGGACACCGCCTCCGTGCTGGCCGCCGTCGAGCACACCTGGAAACCGTTCGCCTGGCGGCTGCGCGGCACCGCGGCGACCGGCTACGTGACGCTCGACGGCACCCTGTACCAGCGCCAGCAGCAAGTCCAGGCACGCCTGGCGCCCCCGGCGGCCCGGCTGGCACCCGGGGTCGAGCTCGCGGCCACGGCGAACTACAGCCATGTCACGTATCCGACACGCCCAGCCTATGACGGCAACACGGTCGAAATCGGCGGCATCTTCGGCTATCGCAGCGAATTCGGCCTGGCGCAGGCCACGCTGACCCGGCTGCACGACGCCAGCGCGGCGGACCGTCCCGGCGGCGACCGCAAGGGCTGGTTCGGCAACCTGCAATGGTCCGGCGACGTGACCGGCCGCCTGGGCCTGGAAGCGGGACTGAGCCACCAGATGTGGCAAAGCAGCGAGATCTATTCCCCCAACCTGATCGACAAGCGCCGGCGGCAAGATACGACGACGCTGCGTGCCGCCGGCCAGTGGCTGCTGCGGCCACACACCAGCCTGGTGCTGGAATGGCGCGGCACGTTCAATCGCGAGAACATCTCGCTGTTCCAATATAATAGTCGGGCTCTGCAGCTAAGTCTGCGATGGGATAATTTCTGACGCCGGGATTCGGTGTACAAGCAATCGACCGATATGTCCTGGGAACTGATCGTCTTCCTGGCTGCCGCAGCCGCGGTTGTCCTTGGCTGCCTGCTGCCGGCGCGCTGGCTGCCGTTATTGCCACACGACAAACTACTGCACTTCATCGCGTTTGCCGGACTGAGCGCGCTCGCGCTGCATATCGAACCCGCATGGCCCTGGCGCGCGGTCTGGCTGCTGGGGTTGCTGATGGCGGGGCTGGCGATCGAATTGCTGCAAAAAATGGTGCCCGGACGCAGTTTCTGCTGGCGCGACATGGCCGCCAACACGGCAGGCATTGTGGCTGCCACCCTGGTTTTCGGACTGTTACAAGTGATCTGAGACGCGAATGACATCGTCGAGCAAACGTAAGAACGAGACGGACAACGACATCGTCCCGAAGGAGCTGGTGCCGGATCCGGCCGCGGCCGCCAACGAACCGGCGCCGCAGGAAGTCAACGTGCACATCCACCTGCGCAAGATCCCGTTGCTGGCCAACCTCAGCGAGGAGCACATGCAGCGGGTGAAGTCCGACCTGCGCATCCGCCAGTACGCCAAGCGCGACATCGTCCTGCAAAAGGGCGCGGCCGGCGACAGCCTGCTGTTCCTGCTGACGGGCTCGCTGCAAGTCGTCGACGTCACGGAAGATGGCCGCGCGATCGGCCTGCGCCTGCTGCAACCGGGCGACTTCTTCGGCGAAATCGCCGTCATCAACGGCTCGATGCGCTCTGCGTCCGTCGTGGCGCTGACGTCCGTGCTGGTGGCATTGCTGCCGCGCGCGACGGCACTGTACCTGTTTTCCCACTCGCCGTCGGTCGCGAACCAGATGCTGCGCTTTTTGGCCGAGAAAGTGCAGCGCGATTCGGAATTCCGCGCCCTGCTCAGCATCCACAACACATCGCGCCGCATCTACACGTTCCTCAACCTGCTGAAGGAGCAAAAGGACGGCAACATGCAGGTCGTGGAAAACCTGCCCACGCATCAGGACATCGCCAACATGATCAACACGAGCCGCGAAACGGTGACCCGCGCCCTGCTCACCCTGGTGCAACAGGGCATCATCGAAAAAGGCACGCACCGCCTCATCATCGTCAAGCCGGACGCGCTGCAAAAGCTGATCGACGGCTGACGTTCGCGCCCATTCGTAACAATTGGTAAGACGTAAATTAGCGACTTGCAACATGTTATAATCAACAACTTACCATCCGGTTTTCCTCCTTTCGTCTCCCTATGATTTCCCGTTCCATGCTGGGTGGCGTCTGGCGCTATCGCGGCTTCATCGCGGGTAGCGTACGCCGCGAATTCCAGGCCAAGTACCGCAATTCCCTGCTGGGCGCCGCGTGGACCATCCTGAATCCCCTCGCGATGATCGTCGTGTACACCGTCATCTTTTCGCAGGTGATGGGCACGCGCCTGCAGGGCAGCACCGGCCACTTCGCGTACAGCATCTACCTGTGCGCGGGCGTGCTCACGTGGGGCCTGTTCGCCGAGATCACGTCGCGCGGCCAGAACGTCTTCCTCGAAAACGCCAACCTGATCAAGAAGCTGCAGTTTCCCCGCATCTGCCTGCCGATCGTCGTCGTGCTCAACGCGCTGGTCAATTTCGCGATCATCTTCGGCCTGTTCACCGTCTTCCTCGCCATCAGCGGCTCATTCCCCGGCTGGTCATTCCTGGCGCTGGTGCCCGTGCTCGGCGTGCTGGTGCTGTTCGCGATCGGCCTGGCCATGATACTGGGCGTGCTGAACGTGTTCTTCCGCGACGTCGGCCAGTTCTTCGCGATCGTGCTGCAGTTCTGGTTCTGGTTCACGCCGGTCGTCTATCCCGCCACGGCCCTGCCGCAGGACATCCGTCCGCTGCTGGCCTGGAACCCGATGGCGGCCGTCGTGCAGGCCTGCCAGGGCATCCTGCTGGACGGCCGGCTGCCGCATTGGAAAGGGCTGATGCCGGTCACGGTGCTGGCGCTGCTGTTCTGCGCGCTGGGGATGCACCTGTTCCGCAAGCGCGCGGGCGAAATGGTGGATGAACTGTAATGGGCGCGATCCGAGTCGAAAACCTGGGCAAGGCCTATAAACAGTACGGCAACCGCTGGAGCCGGCTGGCCGAATGGATCCTGCCCGGCAACCAGCCGCGCCACAAGCTGAAGTGGGTGCTGCAGGACATCAGCTTCGAACTGGCGCCGGGCGACGCCGTGGGCATCATCGGCATCAATGGCGCCGGCAAGAGCACGCTGCTCAAGCTGATCACCGGCACGACGCAGCCGACCACGGGCGGCGTGGCGATCAGCGGCCGCGTGGCGGCGCTGCTCGAACTGGGGATGGGCTTCCACCCCGATTTCACCGGCCGCCAGAACGTCTTCATGGCCGGCCAGCTGCTGGGCCTCGGCGTGCACGAGCTCGAGGAACTGATGCCGCAGATCGAGGCGTTCGCCGAGATCGGCGACTACATCGACCAGCCCGTGCGCGTGTACTCGTCCGGCATGCAGATGCGCCTCGCGTTCAGCGTGGCCACCGTGCGCCGGCCGGACGTGCTGATCGTGGACGAGGCGCTGTCCGTCGGCGACGCCTACTTCCAGCACAAGAGCTTCGACCGCATCCGCGAGTTCCGCAAGCAGGGCACGACGCTGCTGATCGTCAGCCACGACCGCGCCGCGATGCAGTCGATCTGCGACCGCGCGATCCTGCTCGACGGCGGGCGCCTGGCCAAGCAGGGCACGCCCGAGGAAGTGATGGACTACTACAACGCGCTGATCGCCGAGCGCGAAGGCACGACGGTGGAACAGGTGCGCACGCCGGAAGGCCGCGTCCAGACCACGTCCGGCAACGGCCACGCGAACGTCGTCGACGTCGCGCTGGAAAACGAGGAAGGCCGGGCGCTGGAAGTGCTGAACGTGGGCGTGCCGGCCACCCTGCGCATCCGCGTGCGCGTGAACAAGCCGCTGCCGCGCCTCGTGCTGGGCTACATGATCAAGGACCGCCTGGGCCAGCAGATCTTCGGCACCAACACGCACTTCCTCGACCACCCGCTGACGGACCTCGCGGCCGGCGAAACCATCGACTACCGCTTCCGCTTCCCGCTCAACCTGGGTCCGGGCAGCTATTCGATCACCACCGCCCTGACGAGCAACGAAACCCATCTGGCCGACAACTACGAATGGCGCGACCTGGCGTCCATCTTCATGGTCATGAACATGAACCGGCGCGAGTTCGTGGGCAGCAGTTGGCTGGAGCCGCAAGTGGAGATCCGGCGATGAGCCAGACATCGTTCTACCGCGCCTTCGAAGACCGCTACCGCGGTTCGCGCGACACCATCAAGGACCGGCTGCGCGCCTACGCCCCCTTCACCGATCCGCTGCTGCAGCAGGGCGCGCCGGCCGTCGCGCTCGACCTGGGCTGCGGCCGCGGCGAATGGCTGGAGCTGCTGGGCGAAAGCGGCTTCGATGCGCGCGGCGTGGACCTCGACGAGGGCATGCTGGCCGCGTGCCGCGAACGCGGCCTCGCCGCGCAGCACGGCGACGCGCTGGCCGCGCTGCGCGCCCAGCCGGACGCCAGCCTGGCGCTGGTCTCGGCCTTCCACCTCGTCGAGCACCTGCCGTTCGACCTCGTGCGCGAACTGATCGCCGAAGCGCTGCGCGCGCTGCGCCCGGGCGGCCTGCTCGTCATGGAGACGCCGAACCCGGAAAACCTGACGGTCGGCGCCACCAGCTTCTATCTCGATCCCTCGCACCTGCACCCGCTGCCTCCCGGCCTGCTCGGCTTCGCGGCCGAACACGCGGGCTTCGCACGCCAGCGCATCGTGCGCCTGCAGGAAGATCCGCAACTGCACACGGGCGCGCCGCTGGGCCTCATCAACGTGCTCGAAGGCGTCAGTCCCGACTACGCCGTGGTGGCGCAGAAGGCCGCCGACCCGGACACGCTGGCCCGCTTCGACGCCGCTTTCTCCGCCCGCTGGGGCATCACGCTGGGCCAGCTCGCGCTGCGCTACGAAGACCAGCTGGCCGGCCGCGACGCCGAGATCCACCACATCCTCGCCCGCGTCGAACGGCACGGCACCGACCTCGCGCAGCAACTGGCGAGCGCCCAGGCGCAGGCGCAGGAACTGCACCACGCGCTGGCGCGGCTGGACGAGCGCATCGGCCGGGCCGAGGCGCATGCGGCCGAGATGTCGCAGCGCGTCGTCGACCTGTTGTCGAGCACCTCGTGGCGCATCACCGAACCGCTGCGGCGCGCGATGACGCTGGCCCTCCGCCTGCGCAGCGCGCAGCGCGAAGGCCGTATCGGCAGCGGCATCAAGACGCGCGTAAAGGGCCTGGTGCGCCGCGCCGGCGGCGCCGTGCTGCGCCGTCCAGGGATGAAGCGCGCCGCGCGCGCCGTGCTGCGCAAGGTGCCGGCGCTGGAAGCCCGCCTGTACACGCTCATGCTGGACAACAGCGGCGCCGCGCGCGTGCGGCTGGACGACGAACCGGGCGAGCTGTCGCCGCGCGCCGCGCGCGCGTACCGCCAGCTGCGCCAACTGAAACAGGAACAAGCAAGGATGAACGATGCGGATCGTCATTGATCTCCAGGGCGCCCAGTCCGAAAGCCGCTACCGCGGCATCGGCCGCTATTCGCTCGCGCTGGCGCTGGGCGTGGCGCGCAATGCCGGCAGCCACGAGGTCTGGCTCGTGCTGAACGCCGCCCTGGGCAACGCCATCGACGACATCCGCCAGGCGTTCGCCGGCCTCGTGCCGCCGGAGCGCATCTGCGTGTTCGACATCGTCGGCCCGACGGCCGAATCGCATCCGCACAACGGCCCGCGCGCGCGCGCGTCCGAGCTGCTGCGCGAACACGCGATCGCCCAGCTGCGCCCGGACGCCGTGCTCGTCACGAGCCTGTTCGAAGGCTATGTGGACGATGCCGTCGTCTCGATCGGCCGCCTGGCGGACGGCGCGTCCACCGCGGCCGTCCTGTACGACCTGATCCCGTTCCTGAACCCGGACAAATACCTGGGCCAGCCGGAACAGCGCCACTATTACGAGCGCAAGATCGCCTCGCTGCGCCAGGCCGGCCTGCTGCTGGCGATTTCCGATTACTCGCGCCAGGAAGCCATCGACGCGCTGGGCCTCGATCCGGCGCGCGTCGTCTCGATCTCGACGGCCGTGGACGAGACGTTTTGCCCCGCCGCGCTCGACGCCGCGCACGCGGCCGCGCTGCGCACGCGCTTCGGCATCCGCCGCGCCTACCTGATGTGCGCGCCCGGCGGCTTCGACGCGCGCAAGAACATCGACGGCCTCGTCGCCGCCTACGGCATGCTGCCGCCCATGCAGCGCGCCGCGCACCAGCTGCTCATCGCCGGCAAGATCAACGACGGCGAGCGCCAGCGCCTGCGCGACCTCGCGCGCCGCCACGGCCTCGCGCCGGACGAGATGGTCCTGACGGGTTACGTGAGCGACGCCGACCTGATCGACCTGTACCGCGGCGCCGCGCTGTTCGTGTTCCCGTCGCTGCACGAAGGCTTCGGCCTGCCCGCGCTGGAAGCGATGGCGTGCGGCGCGCTCGTGATCGGCGCCGACAGCACCAGCGTCCCGGAAGTGATCGGCAACCCCGAAGCGCTGTTCGACCCGCGCGATCCGGCCGCCATCGCGGCGCGCATCCGCCAGGTGCTCGACGATCCGGCGCTGCAGGCGCGCCTGCGCGAGCACGGCGCCGTCCAGGCGCGCAAGTTCAGCTGGGACCACAGCGCCCGCCGCGCGATCGCCGCGCTGGAAGCGCATGCGGCCGCGCCGGCGCCGGCACCGGACACGCACGCCAAGCCGCGCATCGCCTTCCTGTCGCCGCTGCCGCCGGAGCGCACCGGCGTCGCCGACTACGCCGTGCGCGTGCTGCCCACGCTGCTGCCCCACTTCGACGTGGAACTGATCGTGCACCAGGCGGAGGTGACGCTGCCGCCGGAACTCGCGCACCTGCCGCGGCATCCGCTCGCATGGCTCGACGCGCATCCGGACCGCTACCGGCACATCGTCTACCAGTTCGGCAACAGCCCGTTCCACAGCCACATGATGCCGCTGCTGCAGCGCCATCCGGGCGTCGTCGTCCTGCACGACTTCTTCCTGAGCGGGATGCTCTCGTACGAGCAGGTCACGGGCGCGATGCCGGACGTGTGGACGCGCAGCCTGCTCCACTCGCACGGCTACGCGGCCGTGCAGGCCAGCATGGGGCCGGACGGCCTCGAACGCGCCAAGCAGGACTACCCGTGCAACCTGGAGATCCTGCAGGACGCGTCGCACGTGATCGTCCACTCCGACTACGCGCGCCAGCTCGCGCGCGAGTGGTACGGCCCGGAGGCCGGCGCCGACTGGAGCCCGGCGCAGCTGCCCCGCGCGGTCCCGGCCGAGAATGACCGCATGCGGGCGCGGCGCGCGCTCGGCATCGCGGACGACGCCTTCGTCGTCTGTAACTTCGGCTTCGTCGCGCCCACCAAGCACTGCCTGGAACTGCTGCAGGCCTGGCTCGCTTCCAGCCTGCACGGCGACACCCGCTGCCACCTCGTGTTCGTCGGCGCCAACCACGGCGGCGACTACGGCCGCCAGATGACGGACACCATCGCCGCCGCCCATGCGGGCGAACGCGTGCGCATCTCCGGCTGGACGTCGGACGACGATTATTTCCGCTGGCTGCAGGCCGCCGACCTCGGCGTGCAGCTGCGCACCAGCTCGCGCGGCGAGACGTCGGGCACGGTCCTCGACTGCATGATCTACGGCCTGCCCGTGATCATCAACGCCAACGGCGCAATGGCGGAATTCCCGCACGACGCCGTGTGGATGCTGCCGGACGTGTTTGAACAACACGCGCTCGTCGCCGCGCTGGAAACGCTGCGCGCCGACGACGCGCGCCGCCTCGCGCTGGGCGCCGCCGGCTTCGCGCTGATGGGCACGCGCAACAGCCCGGAACGCGTGGGCCTGATGTACAAGGCGGCCCTCGCGCGCGATGCGCAGAAACAGCGGCACGGCCGTCCCGCGTTGCTGCGCGCGCTGCTGGCGACGCCCGGCCTCGACGACGACGACGCCCTGCTGCAGCGTCTCGCGCGCTGCATCGCGCGCGCGCCCGACCCGCTGCAGCCGCGCCAGCTGCTGCTGGACGTGACGACGATCGCGCGCCACGACCTCAAGACGGGCATCGAGCGCGTCGTGCGCAACCAGCTGCAGGAACTGCTCAGGATGCGCGCGATCGGCTGGCGCGTCGAACCGGTGTACCTCGACGAAACGGGCGGCCACCCGCAATACCGCTACGCGCGCAACTACGCGGCGCGCCTGCTCGGCATCGACCAGGTGCTGCAGGGCCCGGACCCCGTGGTGGACGTGCTGGCCGGCGACATCTATTACTGCGCCGACCATTCGCCGCATGCCGCGATGACGGCCGCGCGCAGCGGTCTGTACGCCGCCTGGCGCGCGCGCGGCGTCTCCATCAACTTCACGGTGTACGACCTGCTGCCCGTGCTGCGGCCGGAATTCTTCCCGCCCCATGCCGACGTCACGCACGCGGCATTCCTCGACTGCGTGGCCGGCGAGGCGGACCGCCTGGTCTGCATCTCGCACGCGGTGTGCGACGACCTCGCCCAATGGCTGGCGACGCGCGACGCGGCGCGCCGGCCAGGCCAGCTGCTGACGGCGCTGCACCTGGGCGCCGACCTGGAACTGGAAAAGCCGCACGACGCGGTGCAATCGTCAGTCGCGGAGCAAGTCGCAGCGCGCCCGAGCTTCCTGATGGTGGGCACGATCGAGCCGCGCAAGGGCCACCTGCAGGCCATCGAGGCCTTCGAGCAGCTGTGGGCCGCGGGGGTGGACGTGAACCTCGTGATCGTGGGCCGCGAAGGCTGGAAGCCGCTGGCCGACGCCGACCGCCGCACGCTGCCCCGCATCATGGAACGCCTGCGCGGCAGTCCGGAACTGGGCCGCCGCCTGCTGTGGCTGGACGGCATCGACGACGACACGCTGCAGCAAGTCTACCTGGCCAGCACCTGCCTGCTGTTCCCCAGCGAGGGCGAAGGCTTCGGCCTGCCACTGATCGAGGCGGCGCACCACGGCCTGCCGCTGCTGGCGCGCGACCTGCCCGTGTTCCGCGAAGTGGCGGGCGAGCATGCGTATTACTTCTCGGGCCTGGACGGCGCGGCGCTGGCCGACGCGGTGCGCGTCTGGCTCGCGCTGCATGCCGAGGGGCGCCATCCGGCGTCGCAGGGCATGACGTGGATGACCTGGCGGGAACAGGCGCAGGCGCTACTGGCGCTGCTGTCCGCACCGGCCGCCTGACGCCGAGGTGCTCTGTGCGCGCACGTACAGAGCACCGACCGCCGCCCCGCCAGAATGAAGGCTTCGCAAGCCTTCATGTCCAGGGAAATCGTATGGTCGTCGGTCCGAAAAAAGAACAAACGCGCAACAGGAACGTCGAGGTGCAGGGCGGTGGCCAGAGCTATGGCGTGCGCGCCGACGGCGAGATCGAGGGCAATGCCTACGAGCCCATGGGCAGCCCCGGCGTCAACCACTGGCAGGCCACGTACATCGACCGCGATGGCTTGCAGGACCGCGGCAACATCTTCTTCGCCGCCGTCGAGATGACGCGCATGCCGATGGTCATCACGGATCCGCGCCAGCCCGATAACCCGATCGTGTTCTGCAATGGCGCCTTCCTCGACCTCACGCAGTACAAGGAAGACGACGTCGTTGGCCGCAACTGCCGCCTCCTGCAGGGCCCGCAGACGGATCGCAGCACGGTGGACGAGGTGCGCAAGGCGGTCGCCGAGCAGCGCGCCGTCGCCGTCGACATCCTGAACTACAAGGCCGACGGCACGCCGTTCTGGAACGCCCTGTTCATCGGCCCGATCTTCGACCAGGACGGCCAGCTGCTGTATTTCTTCGCGTCGCAGATGGACGTCACGGAGCGCCGCACGAGCCAGGAATCGCACCTGCAGGCGCAGAAGATGGAAGCGATCGGCCAGCTGACGGCCGGCATGGCGCACGACTTCAACAACCTGCTGCAAGTCATCAACGGCAACCTGGAAGTCGCGCTGATCAGCCTCGACAAGCCGGACATGGCGCGCACCGCACTGGAACGGGCGCAGCGCGCGGCCATGCGGGCCGGCAAGCTCACCCAGCAGCTGCTGACGTTCGCGCGCAAGCAGCGGCTGGAACCCAAGGCCATCAACATCAACACCCTCGTCGTGGAATTTTCCGAGATGCTCGTGCGCACGCTGGGCGAGAAGGTCGACCTGCGCCTCGACCTGCGTCCGGGCCTGCCGCTGTGCTACCTCGATCCGACGCACCTGGAGATGGCCCTGCTGAACGTGCTGATCAACGCGCGCGATGCCATGCCGGACGGCGGCCAGGTGACGGTCGGCACCGCCATCGTGCGTAGCGAGGAGCGCATCTCCCATGTCGACCTGTGCGTGGTCGACAAGGGCACCGGCATGCCGCCCGAAGTCCTGCAGCGCGCGACCGAGCCCTTCTTCACGACCAAGGGACCGGGCACGGGGCTCGGCCTGGCGATGGTGCACGGCTTCGTGCAGCAGTCGCACGGCCGCCTGGAAATCGACAGCAAGCCGGGCGAAGGCACGACGGTGCGCATGATCTTCCCCGTGGCCGACAATGGCCAGGACGGTGCCGGCGGCGCGGGTCCGGAGCTCGACGCGACGACACCGGAAACGGACGCCATGGCGGGCAGCCGGCCCAGCGTGCTCGTGGTGGAAGACAACGACGACGTGCGCGAACTGGCGGAGAGCGTGCTGGGCATGGCCGGCTACGCGGTGCTGGCGGCCGCCAGCGGCGAACAGGCGCTGGACCTGCTGCGCGAAGGCGCGCGGGTGGACCTGCTGTTCACGGACGTGATCATGCCGGGCGGGATGAACGGCCTGCAGCTGGTCGACGAAGCGCGCCGGCTGCGCCCGCGCCTGCAGGTGCTCGTCACGACGGGCTACATGGACGAACTGCCGGGACGCGGGCAGGGCCAGCGGCTGAATATCCTCGCCAAGCCGTACAAGCATGGCGATCTGCTGGAGCGGGTGGAGGCGGCGCTGGGAAAGGAAGTCTAATTACCGTCGCCCCCGCGCAGGCGGGGGCCCAATGTTGCATGCGGTGTCGTAACGCGTCGAACTTGGATCCCCGCCTTCGCGGGGACGACGTAAGGGAGCTTACTGCTTCGGGAGTCCGCCCAGCAGCGCCGCCAGCTTGGGCTTCGGCTTGCCCGATGCAGCCGGTGCCGCGGGCGCTTCCTTGCGCGGGGCTGCCGACGGTTCGTACGGCTTGAGGAACCACGGATCGATCTTGTCGCGGCGCGGCGCGCCGTAGTTGCGCGGACCGCGGTCGGGACGTTCCGTGCGCTCGGGACGCGGGCTGTCCGTCTCGCGGCGGCCGCCGCGGCGCTCGACCGGGCGCTCGCCGCGCTCGCCGCCGCGCGACGGCATGAAGCCCGTCAGTTCGCCGCGGGTGATGGTCTGCTTGATCAGCTTCTCGATGTCCGCCAGCAGGCGCTCGTCCTTGTCCGAATACACGGACAGCGCATCGCCCGTGGCGCCGGCGCGGCCAGTGCGGCCGATGCGGTGCACGTAGTCCTCGGCGTTGTACGGCAGGTCGTAGTTGATCACGCACGGCAGGTCGGTGATGTCGAGGCCGCGCGCCGCGACGTCGGTCGCGACGAGCACGTCGATGTCGCCGTTCTTGAACGCATCCAGCGCGGCGATGCGTTCCTGTTGCGTCTTGTCGCCGTGAATGGCGGAGGCCTTGATGCCGGCCTGCTCGAGGTAACGCGCCAGGCGCGAGGCGCCGATCTTGGTGTTCGAGAACACGAGGACCTGCTTCAGGTCGCGCGCGCGGATCAGGTGCTCGACGACGTTGCGCTTCTGCTCTTCGTCGACCTTGTACAGCACCTGCGTGATCGAGGTGTTGGTGGCGTTGCTGCGCGCGACTTCGATCGTCAGCGGGTCGTTCAGGAAGCTGGACGCCAGCTTCTTGATCTCCGGCGAGAACGTGGCCGAGAACATCAGGTTCTGGCGCTTCTTCGGCAGCAGGTTGATGATGCGCTGCAGGTCGGGCAGGAAGCCCATGTCGAGCATGCGGTCGGCTTCGTCCATCACGAGCATCTGCACCTGGCCCAGGCTGATGTTCTTCTGCTCCACGTGGTCGAGCAGGCGGCCCGGCGTGGCGATGACGATCTCGACGCCGCGGCGCAGGATCTCGGTCTGCGGCTTCATGTCCATGCCGCCGAAGACGACGGTGGAGCGCAGCGGCGTGTGCTGGGCATAGGCCTTGACGTTCTCGGCAACCTGGATCGCCAGTTCGCGCGTCGGCGTCAGCACGAGGGCGCGCACGGCATGGCGCGCGGGCGACATGCTCGTGTTGGCATGCGGCAGCAGCAGCTGGATGATCGGCAGCGAGAAGCTCGCCGTCTTGCCGGTGCCGGTCTGGGCCGCGCCCATGACGTCGCGGCCCTGCAGGACGATGGGGATCGCCTGGGCCTGGATCGGGGTCGGATGGACATAGCCCTGGTCCGACAGCGCACGCTGGATCTCAGGCGCGAGGCCGAAATCGGCGAAGCGCACGGTCGGCGCGCCGCCAGCTTCAATAGTGGTCGGTGTTTCAGACATGTTTTCTTTCGGGCAATGAATCGTTGCGTTCTACGGCCGGGCTGCTGCCCTGGCTGGGCCAACGCGGGTAAACCGGGATGACGGGACGCGCCTCGCGCGGGCTTGGCCGGGAGCGGCGGCTTAGGCTGACGTAGAGAATCTAAATCGCGCTCAAGGTTACCTCAAATCGTACCCCCTGTATATGAAATCCGTGTTTTTACCTACCTTTACGCGCCTTTACAGCCTTAAATCGCTTGCCGGACCGATAATTCTTTGAATAAATAGTTCATCAAATAAAGGATTCCAGCATGGTAGCGAGCATCAGCGGTGGCCTGTCGACGTGGGCCGATTCCGTCTTTTCCAAACTCGATACGAAGAAGCAGGGCTATATCGAGAAGACCGACCTGCAGAGCGCGCTCTCGGCGACGGACGATGGCGGCGGCATGCAGTCGGGCGACATCGACGACGCCTTCAGCGCCCTCGACGGCGATGGCGACGGCAAGGTCACCAGGAGCGAGCTCACGGATGCGATGACGAAGCTGTCCGACCAGCTCAACGCCCAGTTCGACGCGGCGCGCGTGAACGGCGGCGGCACGCGGCCGGACGGTCCCCCGCCCGGTCCGCCGCCGGGCGGTGCAGGCGGCGCGGGCGGTGCGGGCGGCGCGGCCGACAGCACGAGCAGCAGCACCACCAGCACGACCGAGCCGGCCGACACCAACGGCGACGGCACCGTCAGCGCCCAGGAACAGGCGGCGTACGAGACGAAGCAGGCCAGCGAATCGGACAGCGGCCAGGCGGCCAAACCGCACGACGAGCGCGATCCGATGCGCGCATTCGCCCATGCGCTGCAATTGTTGAAGGCGTATTCGGACGACAGCGACACGTCCTCGACCAGCAGCGCCGTCAGCATCGCGGCCTGAGAATCACTGCGCACCTTACCCAGCGTCATCCCCGCGCAGGCGGGGATCCAATTCGCACGCGTCGCCGCAGTGCACGCAACATTGGGGTCCCGCCGAGGCGGACGGCCAGTCCGGGAACGACGACGTTTTATAACGCGTGAACAATCAGGAAGTAATCAACCCGTGCTCGTCGAGCACGTCATGGAGCAGCTCCAGCCGGATCATCGGATTGTCCAGCATGAGCATGCTCTGCTTCTGGTGATTGGGCAGCGGCAGCAGCTCGCACCAGCGGTTGGCGACCCAGCCGCAATCGTCCAGGCGGAACGGCGGCTGCACGGGCCAGCGGCTCTGCGGCACGTCGTGCAGCGACGCCAGCACGCGGTCGAGCGCATCGGCCGCGCCCTTCAGGTCGGACGGGATGCGCACGATGTGATCGTCGTCCAGCAATTCCGCCTCGGCCATCCACAGGCCGTTCGTGCGGCGTTCGCTTTCCAGGACATTGAAACGCGCACCGCCGCGGCACACCACCTGCAGCAGGCCCGGCGTGGAGGCCGTCGTGTCCTGCACGGACGCCAGCGTGCCCGCCGACGCGAACTTTTCCTGGCCCTGCGGGGTGCGCACTTCCTGGCCATGCGTCAGCAGCACGACGCCGAACGGCTCGTCTTCCGTCAGGCAATGGCTGATCATGTCGAGGTAGCGTACCTCAAAGATCTGTAGCGGCAGCACGCCATCCGGGAACAGGACCGTACTGAGCGGGAACAGGGGTAACGTGATCGTGGCCATGCGCGCATGATGACAGATTCGCCGCGCGGGACGGAGCACGATTGCGCGTCCCGTCAGTCGTCCGGCGCGACGATCGGCAAGGTGCGTACGGCCTCGGCCAGCCCACGCAGGCGCCACCCGAGACGCGCCCAGCCGGGATCGGGATGATCCGCCACGCGCACCGTGACGGCATGGCCGGGCGCCGCGTCGCAGGCGTACACGTAGTCGCCGGCCTGCTCGAACGGCAGGCGGAACGCATGGCCCGGCAGCACGAGCACCTGGCCGAACACGTGCGGCGCGATGTCGCGGTTGTGCAGCAGCAGGACGTCGCGCACGCCCAGCGTCAGCTGCACCTCGGCCGGTACCAGGCCGGCATGCTCCCCGCGCAGGACGGCCGCGCCGCGCGGGAACACGAACGTGCGCTCGCGCGTCGGGTAGCGCACGGGCGCGAGCGCGGCCCACAGCAGGACGGCGACGAGGGCCAGCGCGGCACCCCAGCGCACGCGCTGCAGCAGGCTCATCGTGGAGAAGTGGGCAGGCATCGGCATGGCGTAAAACGCTCATTGTAGCCGGACGGTACGCGCCCTGTTGTGCGCCGATTTCGTGGGCACCCGCGTATCCTGTCATGACGGCACGCTTGCCCTGCCGGCAATGGACCATTGCCACCTTTTCCCTTGTCGAGTACAGCGTACTGCATTCATGCCGCGTCCAGACCCATCGCCCGTTCCAACCGCCCGCCCGGCGCCGCGCAGCCCGGTCCACCTTCCCCTGCTCCTGGCCGCGCTCGCGTTTCTCGCCGCGCTGATCGTGACCTATATGGTGGCCGGCAATGCGCAGCGGACCGCGGCGGCCGAACTGGCCGGCAATTTCAATTTCCGCGCACGCGACATGGCGGCCAGCATCGACCGGCGCATGGACGTCTACGAGGAAGTGCTGCTGGCCACGAGCGGCTTCCTGCGCGGCTCGGTCGAGATCGACCGCGGTGCATTTGCCGAATACTACGACCTGCTGCGCCTGAACGAACACTTCCCCGGCATCGAGGCGCTGGGCATCGCCGCGATCGTCCCGCCCGGCCGTGTCGACGCGCACGTCGCCGCGATGCGCGCCGAGGGCTTTCGCGACTACGCGATCAAGCCGCCCGGACCGCGCCCCGTGATCACGTCGATCACCCGCATCGAACCGTTCTCGGGACGTAACCTGCGCGCGTTCGGCTACGACATGTTCAGCGAGCCGGTGCGGCGCGCGGCGATGGAGCAGGCGCGCGATACCGGCCATGCGGCCGCAACCGGCAAGGTCGTGCTGGTGCAGGAAGGCGGCAACGGCGGCCAGCCCGGCTTCCTGATGTACATGCCGGTATACGAGGCCGGCCTCGTGCACGATTCGCTCGACGCCCGGCGCGCCGCCATCGTCGGCTGGGTGTACGCGCCGTTCCGCATGAACGACCTGATGCGCGGCCTGGGCGGCGAACACGCGGACGACCTGCTGGTCGAAATCTACGATGGCCTCGCGCCCACCGCGGACGCCCTGCTCTACCGCTCTTCCCGCGGCGCGCCCGGCCGCAAGCCGCTGCTGAGCTACCAGACGACGGTCGACAGCGCCGGCCGCACGTGGACCGTCGTCATCCACTCGATGCCCCGTTTCGAGGCATCGCTGGAGCGCCGCACGACCGTCGCGATCGCGCTGACCGGCGTCGGCCTGGGCATGCTGCTGGCGCTCGTCGTCTGGCTGCTGGCCTCCGAACGCCGCCGCGCGCTGCAGCTGGCGCAAGGGATGACGGTGGAACTGCGCGCCTCGCGCGACCGCATCGACGCCGAACGCGAACGCGTGCGCCTGATCCTGCAGACGGCGTACGACGCCTTCATCGCCATCGCACCCGACGGCCGCATCACGGACTGGAACCTGCAGGCCTGCAAACTGTTCGGCTGGCGCGAGGACGAGGCGGTGGGGCACGACGTGCTCGACCTCCTGGTCCCCACCTCCGAGCGCGCGGCGTGGCGCGACTGCCTGGCACAGTTCGCCCAGCGCGGCACCTGCGCGATGCTGACGGGCCCCACGGAAACGACCGCGCTGACGCGCGACGGCCACGCGATCCCGGTGGAGGTCGCGATGACGCCGCTGCCGACGAAGCACGGCTACGGCGTCACGGCGTTCGTGCGCGACATCCGCCCGCGCAAGGAAACGGCGGAACGCGAGCGGCAGCGCCAGCAGGGCCTGGAGGAAGCGCGCGCCGCGCTGCTGCGCTCGCAGAAGTTGGAAGCCGTCGGCAAGCTGACGGGCGGCGTGGCGCACGACTTCAACAACATCCTGCACATCATCAGCGCCAACGTCCAGCTGATGCTGCGCAGCGACGACAACGGCCGCAAGCGCCTGCTGAACATCCTCGACGCCGTCGAACGGGGCAAGAAGCTGGCCGCCCAGCTGCTCGCCTTCGCGCGGCGCCAGCCGCTGCACCCGAGCGTCGTCAACCTGGCCCAGCTCATCGAGCGCATGGACGCGCTGCTGCACCGCGCGGCCGGCGACAGCGTCGCGATCCGGTTGACCATCCCGCCCGACCTGTGGAACGTCCTCGTCGACCCGAACCAGCTGGAAAACGTGCTGCTGAACCTGGTGATCAACGCGCGCGACGCGATGGAGGGCGGCGGCAATGTCACCATCACCCTCGCCAACGCGACGATCGACCCGGCCGACCAGCTGGCCTACCCCGGCATCCGTCCCGGCGAATTCGTCACGATCGCCGTCAGCGACACGGGCAGCGGCATGCCGCCCGACGTGATCGAGCGGGCGTTCGAACCGTTCTTCACGACCAAGCCCGAGGGCAAGGGCACGGGCCTGGGCCTGTCGATGGCGCACGGCTTCGTCAAGCAGAGCGGTGGCCATATCCGGCTGGCGAGCCGGGAGGGAGAAGGCACGACCGTGACGATCTACCTGCCGCGCGCGCTGCAGGACACGCCCGATCCCGCCTTCGTGCCCGTGCCGCACTGACGCACCGGGTATCTGGTATCACCACCGCAGGAGAAGTCTTGAGCAATACCGACCACCACCACGCCGACGCCCTCGACGCCGCACCGCGCGCCCCGGGTTTCGACAATTCGATCGCCTTCCTGGCGCAAGGCTACGAGTTCATGCCGCGCCGTTACGCCGCGCTGGACAGCGACCTGTTCGCGACCCGCCTGATGCTGCAGCGCGTGCTGTGCGTGCGCGGCGAGGACGCGGGCCGCATGTTTTATCAACCCGGCCGCTTCACGCGCCGCCACGCGCTGCCGGCGACGACGATGGCCCTGCTGCAGGACTTCGGCAGCGTCATGGCGCTGGACGGCGAGGCGCACAAGAAGCGCAAGGCCATGCTGATGTCGTTGTTCAGCCCCCTGGAGCGGCAGCGCCTCGTCGGCCTGGCCGCGGCCGAATGGCGCACGCGCTTCGCGCAGTGGACGGGCAACGCGCAGGTCGTCGTGCACGAGGCCGCGCAGGAAGTGCTGTGCCGCGCAGTGTGCCACTGGGCCGGGATTCCGATCAGCGCGGAGGACGCGCAGGAGCGCACGCGCGAATTCGCACGGATGATCGCGGGTGCCGGCTCGGCCGGTCCGCGCAACTGGCGCGGCCACCTCGCGCGTGCCCGCACCGAGCAATGGGCCCGCGCCCTCGTCGACGCCGTGCGCGCCGGCCAGGTCCAGCCGGCGTTCGACAGTCCGCTGAACGTGATCGCACGCCACCGCGACGCCGACGGGGAACTCATGCACCGCAAGCACGCGGGCGTGGAACTCATCAACCTGCTGCGCCCGACGGTGGCCGTGGCGCGCTACATCGTGTTCGGCCTGCTGGCGCTGCACGACCACCCGGAATCCCGCGCGCGCATCGCCGCGGGCGACGACGCGTACACGACGTGGTTCATGCAGGAAGTGCGGCGCTACTACCCGTTCATCCCGGCGATGGGCGGCCGCGCCCTGCACGCCTTCGACTGGCGCGGAATGCATGTGAAAAAAGGGACGTGGGTGTTGTTCGACCTGTACGGCACGAACCACCACCCCGCGATCTGGGGCGACCCCGAGGTGTTCCGGCCGGAGCGCTTCGACCGCCGGCAGAGCAGCGGCTTCGATTTCGTGCCGCACGGCGGCGGCGACCATTATTCGGGCCACCGCTGCCCGGGCGAATTCGTCACGGGCGACCTGGTGAAGTCGGCGCTGCAGTTGTTCGCCGGCGAGATCGCCTACGACGTGCCGCCGCAGGACCTGACGGTCGGCATGCGGCGAATTCCGACGTTGCCGGCGAGCGGGTTCGTGATCAAGAACGTAAAACAACGTCATCCCCGCGAAAGCGGGGACCCATGCTGAGGTACAGAAACCCGTACCTTAAAGATAACGCGGTGTGCTCGACGTCCGGCCTCGGACGTTCAGCATGGGCTCCCGCTTTCGCGGGAGCGACGGGTCAGCGCACCAGGCGCCCATCCAGCACGCGCACGCGCTCCCCATTGCGGAACCGCGGCGCGCCCTTCTCCGTGAAGGTACGGTACCCGCCGGCCGCCATCTTCACGCGCACGTCCGTATAGGTTTCCGCCTTCATGTTTCGCTCGATGCGGTTGCCGGCATAGGCGCCGCCCACCGCGCCCGCCACCGTGGCCAGGGTGCGGCCGCGGCCGCTGCCTACCTGGTTGCCCAGCAGGCCGCCGACGACTGCACCGCCCACGCCGCCGACGCCGCTGGCGCGCTCGGGTTCACGCTTGTACGTATGGTTCGAGACGACCGTGGCGCAGTTGCGGCATTGCGCTTCGGCGCGCGGATGGTGGTCGGGTGCGGCCTGGGCTGCGAATGGCGCGGCGAGGATCGCGGCGACGAGGGCGGCACGGGCGGTGTGACGGATAGCGAATGCTTGCATGGTGTTCCCCTTACATATCGTTGTAACAAATATGTGTACAGAGTAACGGTCACGCTCCAATGTGGAAAGAGTGAAACAGTATCAATTGCAAGCGAGTGTAACCGTCCATTTTTGGTGCAATATGGAATGATGCTTGCCATAAATGCGTTATTCTGTCTTTTTGATGCAACTTTTCGATGCCATGCTGCGAAAGTTTCTCTATAGTACTGACATGTGATTATTTGAAACAATTTACAGAAGACGGGCCGTTACCGCAGGCCTTTGTCATCCCATGTCCACGTCCATGTCGTCACGCACCCTGTCCGTCATCGTCTGCACCGCCGTGCTGGCCTGGCCCACCGTCGCGCTCGCCGGGACCGACACGGAAACCGGCGACATCCGCACGCTGAGCACGATCCCCCTCGAGGAACTGATGCAGATGCGGGTCGTGACGGCCGCATCGAAATTCGCCCAGCCGATCAGCGACGCACCGTCGTCCGTGGTCGTGCTCACGGCTTCCGACATCCGCGACCATGGCTGGCGCACGCTGGCCGACGCGCTGGCCACGCTGCCCGGCCTGTACGTGACGAGCGACCGCAACTACACGTACCTGGGCGCGCGCGGCTTCCTGCGTCCGGGCGACTACAACAGCCGCTTCCTGCTGCTGGTCGACGGCATGCGCGTCAACGACGCCGTGTACGACCAGGCCCTCATCGGCACCGGGGGCCTGATCGACATGGACATGGTCAAGCGCATCGAATTCGTGCCCGGTCCAGGCTCGGCCGTGTACGGCTCGAACGCGCTGTTCGGCGTGATCAACGTCGTCACGCGCGACGGCAGCGGCCTGTCCGGCGTCCAGGGCGCCGTCACCGCGGCCGGCCAGGGCGAGCGCAAGGCCCGCACCAGCTACGGCTGGCACGGCCAGAACGGCGCCGACCTGCTGTTGTCCGCCAGCGCCTTCAACCGCGCGGGCCGCGACCTGTATTACCCGGAGTTCGACACCCCCGCGACCAACAATGGCATCGCCCGCCACCTCGACTGGGACCGCGCCCAGAACTTCCTCGTCAAGGGCAGCTTTGGCGGCGTGACCCTGTCGGCCAGCCATGTCGCGCGCACCAAGGGCATCCCGACCGGATCCTTCGGCGCCGTGTTCAATGCGACGAACCAGACACGCGACACGCAGACGATCATCGGCGCCGCATGGAACCGCCAGCTCGCGCCCGCGCTGGCGCTCGCGGTCCAGCTGCAGTCGGGCCAGGCCGATTACGAGGGGCCAGGCTGGTATCCGGACGTCGAGGGCGTGGTCCGCCAGAACGTCGACGGCGCCCATGCGCGCTGGTACGAAGCCAGCGCGCACGCGACCCTGACGAACCTGCCGGGCCAGAAGATCGTGATCGGCGCCGAGCTGGGACGCGACGCGCACCGCGACCAGTACAACTACAACGAGCAGCCCTACGAATTGCTGCTGCAGGACCACCGCGACGCGATGCGCCGCGCCGTGTTCGTGGAAGACGAGATCCGCCTGCCGGCCGGCTTCCTCGTCAACGCCGGCGTGCGCTACGACGACCGCGAAGACCCGGACATGCATCGCTTCAGCCCGCGCGTGGCCGTCGTGTACAAGGCCACCCCAAGCGACACCGTCAAGCTGATCGCGGGCAGCGCCTTCCGCGCGGCCAACGCCTACGAGATGTATTACGCGCTGCCGGAGATGGCCGGCGGCATGCTCCCCAATCCGAACCTGCGCCCGGAAAAGATCGCGACGCGCGAGCTGGTGCTGGAACACGTCCTGGCAGGCGGCGGCCACGCCACGCTGTCCCTGTTCCGCTACGCGGTGGACGACCTGATCAGCCAACAGCTCGACCCGGCCACGGACATGCTCATCTTCCGCAATATCGACCATGCCGATGCCCGCGGCCTGGAAGCCGCGCTCGACCGCGACTTCGGCGCCGTGCGCCTGCGCGCCAGCTATTCCTGGCAGCTGGCACGCGGCACCGGCGGCGTGCCCCTGGTCGATTCGCCGCGCCACCTGGCCAAGGCCAACCTCACGGCGCCGCTGGGCTGGCGCGGCGGCCGCGTCGGCGCCGAGCTGCAGTGCAGCGGCAGGCGCCTGGCCGACCAGGGCGCGGCCGGCGGCTACTGCGTCGCCAACGTCACGCTCTCCGCGCTGCGGCTGCTGCCGCGCACCGAGCTGTCGCTCAGCGCCTACAACGCCACCGGCAAGCGCTATGCCGACGTGGCCGGCCCCGCCTTCGTGCAGACCGCGCTCGCGCGCGAGGGCCGCACGCTGGCCGCGAAACTGGACTGGCGGTTCTGACGATGCTCCGCGCCCTCTCCTTCCTGGCGATCGTGGCCGGCCTGGGCCTGGCAGCCGGCGCCTGCCGCGCCCAGGTCGAGGGCAAGGACCTGAAGGCGGCATACATTTTCAACTTCGCGATGTTCACGACCTGGCCGGATGCCGCCGGCAAGGGACCGCTGTTCGTATGCGCGAGTCCGGACAATCCGCTGTGGTCCGCGCTGAGCGCCCTGAACGGCAAGCCGATCAACGGCCGTCCCTGGACCGTGACCGAACTGGCGCATCCGAAAGCCGCGCACTGCGACATCGCGGTGCTGGCGCGCTCGATGGAGCGGCCGGCGCTGCTGTCGGCGGGCGTGCTCGTCGTGCGTGATGGCGCCGGCGGCAAGGCCGCCATCACGCTCGTCGAGGACGATGAACACATCCGCTTCGACATCGACACGCGCGAAGCGGCGAAGAGCGGCCTGCGCTTTTCTTCCCACCTGCTGCGCCTGGCGAGGAACGTGTTATGAACCCGACGACGGCGCGCCGCCCCGGAGAACTGAGCCGCATGCTCGGCATGGGCCAGCTGCTGGCCGCGGCCGCCGCGCTCGGCGTGGCCTGCTGCATCCTGCTCGCTTACCAGTTCGTCGCGCTGCGCCGCAACCTCACCGACGACCTGACCGTGCAGGCCGCGATCATCGCCGACAACGTGGCGGCCACCTTGATGTTCCACGACCAGGACGCGGCGCACGAGATGCTGCGCTCGTTCCGTCACTCGTCGTTCCTCGCCGCCGCCACGGTGTACGACCGCCAGGACGTCGAATTCGCCGCCTACCGCAACGGCGCCGTCGACGAGATGCCGTCGCTGCTGCGCGACTGGACGCTGTTCACGCCGCTCTCGGTGGCGCGGCCCATCCGCTATCGCGGCATGGCGCTGGGCCGGGTCGTGCTGACGGCCGACACGGTCGGCATCCGCAACGGCCTGCTGCGCTATGGCGCCCTGCTGGCCCTGGCCTCGCTGGGCGCGCTGGTGACGACGTCCATGCTCACGCGCCGCACCAAGGCCCGCATGCGCCGCGCCGAATCGCAGCTGAAGCACCTGGCCTACACGGACACCGTGACCGACCTGCCGAACCGCCGCTGCACCTATGAGGCGCTGGAGCTAGAAATCGCCATGCGCACCGAGGGCGGCGGCCGCATCGGCCTGCTCTTGATCGACCTCGACAACTTCAAGGTCGTCAACGACACGGCCGGCCACGCCGCCGGCGACCGCCTGCTGCAACAGGTGGCCAGCCGGCTGCGCGCGACGGCGCGCGCCAGCGACCGCATCGGCCGCATCGGCGGCGACGAATTCGCCGTCATCGTCGCCCCGCTCGACGATCCGGCCGAGCTGGAACGCGTGGGGCAGCGCATCGTGGCCGCGCTGCGCCAGCCGCTGCAGGTCGAGGGGATCGAAGTGATGCCCACGGCCAGCATCGGCGCCTGCGTGTTCCCGGACGACGCGCACACGATGAGCGAACTGCTCAGCAACGCCGACGCCGCCCTGTACCGCGCCAAGGGCAAGGGCCGCGACAACGTCGCCCTGTTCGAGCGCGACATGATCCTCGCCACGCAGCGGCGCGCGCGCCTGGAACGCGACCTGCGCCGCCACCTCGAGGCCGGCCTGCTGGAACTGTGCTACCAGCCGCAATACGCCTGCGGCTCGCGCAAGATGGTCGGCGTGGAAGCGCTGCTGCGCTGGCCGCATCCGGACCAGGGGTATATCTCGCCGGCGGAATTCATCCCCATCGCCGAGGAAAGCGGCCTGATCGTCGAAGTCGGCAAGTGGGTGCTGGACCGCGCCTGCCGCGACGCCGTCGCGCTGTACCGCCAGACCGGCACGTGGCTCAGCATGGCCGTCAACGTCTCCGCGCGCCAGCTGCGCGACAAGGATTTCATCGACGTCGTCGAAAACACGCTGGCGCACACGGGCCTGCCCGCGGACCGGCTCGAGCTGGAGCTCACGGAAAGCATGCTGATGGAAGACCTGGACGGCGCCGTCGAATTCATGCACAACGTGCGCGCGCTGGGCGTGCGCCTGTCGATCGACGACTTCGGCACCGGCTATTCGTCGCTCGCCTACCTGCAGACCTTCCCGATCAACCACCTCAAGATCGACCGCAGCTTCGTCCGCCTGCTGCCCACGTCCGGCACGACGATCGCCGGCGCCGTGATCGCCCTCGCCCACGGCTTCAAGCTGACCGTGGTCGCCGAGGGCGTCGAGGAACCCGAGCAGTTCGAATGGCTGCGCCAGGCGGGCTGCGACTACGTGCAGGGTTACCTGCTGGCGCGCCCGCTGCCGCTGGCGGCCCTGCGTGCGCGCGTGCTCGAGGAATGCGTGCCGGCGGCCTGAGCCGCTTTCAATCCGGCGCCGGCACGTCCACGATCAGGCGCGGATCGAGCGACCGGATCCGCGGCTCCACGTAATACCCGCCCGCCTCCACATAGCGCAACGCGCAGCGCCCGCACACGGTGCATTGCGCGACCTGCGCGCGGTTGTACGGATAGTGGCGCGGCGCGATGGGCGCCTCCGGCGACCAGTTCGTGGTGCCGTCCGGGTGGTACTCGGCGAACGTGGGCTCGCCGTACGGGTCGGCCACGAGCGTGCCCACGGTGCGCATCTGCGACTCCGGGAAATCGACCGGTACGCGCGTCCATTCCCGGTAGGTGTCGATGGCGCAGGCGCACGGCTGCGTCACGGCGGCCGATGCGTCGGCGAGCGATTTCAGTTCATCCACGGTCATTGAGGGCTCCATTGCTGCGGGTCCGATTCCGGCAACAAACCGTGCCGAACATCAAGCCTTACGGCGCCCGCGCGACGATGGTATCTTGTCACGGCAAGTCCTAGGGAACTACTTAAGGAGAACACACGATGGCAGCGAAAAAGATCCTGTTGTTGACCGGCGATTTTGCGGAAGATTACGAAACCATGGTGCCGTTCCAGGCACTGCTGGCGGTAGGCCACACGGTGCACGCCGTCTGCCCCGGCAAGAAGAAGGGCGACAAGGTCAAGACCGCGATCCACGATTTCGAAGGCGACCAGACCTACACGGAAAAGCCCGGCCACCAGTTCGCGCTGAATGCCGATTTCGCCGAGGCGAACCCGGACGACTACGACGCCCTCGTCATCGCGGGCGGCCGCGCGCCGGAATACCTGCGCCTCGATCCGCAGGTGATCGCGCTGGTGCGGGGCTTTGCGCACGCCGACAAGCCGATCGCCGCCGTCTGCCACGGCGCCCAGCTGCTGGCAGCCGCCGACGTCATCCGCGGCAAGCGCGTGTCGGCCTATCCCGCCTGCGCGCCGGAGGTCAAGATGGCCGGCGGAGAATATGCCGACATCCCGGTCGACCAGGCCGTCACGGACGGCAACCTCGTCACCGCCCCGGCCTGGCCCGCGCATCCGCAATGGATCGCGCAGTTCCTCAAGCGGCTCGGGACCGACATAGCACTGTAGTTCGCGCGGTAACGTCAGGCCGCTTCGGCGGGCGCGGTCGTCTCGCCTGGAATATGGGCGCACACGCGGTCGCGGCCGCTCCGCTTGGCCCGATACAATTCCTCGTCGGCGTGCTTGATGACGACGCCGACCGCGTCGCGCTCGTGGTGCTGCGCCACGCCGAACGACGCCGTGACGCGCAGGCCGACCGGCCACGCCTGCTGGTGCAGCGTACGGCGCAGGTTTTCCGCGAGCGTCCGTCCCTGGTGCACGTTGGTTACCGGACAGACGATGAGAAATTCCTCGCCGCCCCAGCGCACGAGGCGGTCCGACGAACGGATGCCGGACGCGATGACGTTGGCGAACTTGCGCAGGACATCGTCGCCCACGTCGTGGCCGTGCGTGTCGTTGATCGACTTGAAGTGGTCGATGTCGATGAAGATCACGGCCATCGGATCGGCCAGCAGGCTCGACGTGCTCATCAACGCAGCACGCAGGCCCTGCCGGTTCAGCGCGCCCGTGAGCGGATCGATGTGCGCCTGCCCGGCCAGGTCGCGCGCCTCAAGCTCGAGCGCCTTGTTGACCTCCTTGAGCAAGGCGATGGCCGCCTCCCGGTCCTTCAATTCCGTACGCAACGACAGCGTGACGGCCACCAGCCAGCCGACGGCGCACAGCACCCAGGCACTCACCAGCCCCATCAGCAATGTATTCAGGGCGATCACCTTGCCGTGCAACTGCAGTCGGCGCAACGTGAACACGTGCTTGCCGTCCTTGCCATCGCCCCTGATCAGCAACTCGACGCGCGCGACATTGTCGACATTGACGGCCGCGTGTTCCATCGACGGCTTGGCCATGTCCTTCCACCAGGGTGCCACGGCGAACCATTTGAGCGGAATCCGCAACTTGCCGTCGGCCGGCAAATCGAGCTTATCGACCTGGTGGACCTTGAAGGTTTCCCACTGGTCGAGCCGCGTCAACCCTTCCTCGACCTGGGCCAGGGCCAGACTGAAGCCTGGGTTCCCGGTTCCGGAATAGTGTCCGTCAATGGTCATGTAATCGAACGTTGACATGTCCATACCCACATTCTCCTTGAGAAGATTGAACGTGAGCTTGCAATATGGCCATCCGTACTTTGGGACGATATGACAATGCACGACCAGGTCGCGCCCATTCTTTTCGATCGACCCGACCGAAGCGCCGCCATCGCTGCTGCTGCGATCATCCTCGATCCAGACTTGGAAATGATCGCCGGTCAGCTCGACCACCTGCTCCATGCCGACGCGCTGCCAGGTGAGCAGAACGATCGTCAGCAGCAATAGTCCGCCGAACACGTAACGGGCATAGCCGACAATACGGGCTAACGGCTGAAGCGAGGCGATGGACGTGGACATGATCGTTATACGCGATGACGTCAGGCCGCCTCGGCGTTCGCGATCATGTCGGACGGAACATAGGCGCAAACGCGGTCGCGGCCGCCTTGCTTGGCGCGATACAGCTCTTCGTCGGCGTGCTTGATGACGACACCGACTTCATCGCGCTCGTGATGCTGCGCCACGCCGAACGAGGCCGTGACGCGCAGGCCAACCGGCCACGCCTGCTGGTGCAGCGCATGGCGCAGGTTTTCCGCCAGAATTCGTCCCTGGAACACATTGGTCATCGGACATACGATGAGGAATTCCTCGCCGCCCCAGCGCACGAGGCGGTCCGACGAACGGATGCCGGATGCGATGACGTTGGCGAACTTGCGCAGGACATCGTCGCCCACGTCGTGGCCGTGCGTGTCGTTGATCGATTTGAAGTGGTCGATGTCGATGAAGATCACGGCCATCGGATCGGCCAGCAGGCTTGACGTACTCATCAGCGCGGCACGCAGGCCTTGCCGGTTCAGCACGCCCGTGAGCGGATCGATGTGCGCCTGCCCGGCCAGGTCACGCGCTTCGAGTTCGAGCGCCTTGTTGACCGTCCGGAGCAGCGCGACGGCCGCCCGGCTGTCCCGCAGTTGCGAGCGCAGCGACAGCGTGAGGATCGCGAGCCAGCCGACGGCGCACGATACCCATGCGGCCACGATCCACATCAGCAGCGTGTCGCGGCTGATCATCTTGCCGTGCAGGCGCAGGGCGTGCAGGGTGAAGACGTGCTCGCCTTCCTTGCCGCCGCCATTGATCATCAATTCCGCGCGCGCGACGTTGTCGACATTGACCGCGGAATGCGCCAGCGTCGGCTTTGTCATGTCCTTCCACCACTGCGCCACGCCAAACCACTTGATCGGTATCACGAAGACCTTGCCATCGGGCGGCAGGTCGAGCGCATCGATCTGGTTGATCTTGTAGGTTTGCCACTGGTCGAGGCGGGTCAGCCCTTCGTCGATGTCCGCAAGCACCAGGCCGAATTTCGATGCCCCCGGCCCGGCATATCGCCCCTCGATGGTCAGGAAGTCGAAACGGGACATGTCCATGCCCTTTTCCCCCTTGAGGAAATTGAAACTCAACTTGCAGTACGGCCATGCGCTCTTCGACGCGATATGGCAGTGCACGATGAGGTCCTGCCCTTTGCGCTCGAGCGAGGCCACGGAAGCGCCACCGCCCGACCGGTCATCCTCTACCCACAGCGGAAAGTGATCGCCGGTCAACTCGACAACCTTTTCCATGCCATAGCGCTGCCATACGAGCAGGACGACCGTGATGAGCAACAAGCCCGCGAAGACATAGCGGGCATGGCCGAGGAGCCGGACCAGGGGCTGCAGCGAGGTTTCAGTGGAGGGCACCGACATGGTGAGTTTCTTAGAGATTCTTGCGATACAGCAAGATACCTCACCGTTTAGGTGCATGCAATAAAACTGAAAAGCAGTGTTGCCAATTGGTATCAGTTAGTGCGAATGGCGAACAAATTGGATGTCGTCCTGCTGACGCGGAATAACCCCAATCTGAAAACCGTCCCGACACCGAACCCCGACCGTCCCGCATGGCCGAACAAGACCGATGCGATGGCAAGGGCGGGGCATGGACGGCCTGCTGCGCGGAACGTTCAAGAAACGGCGCGCTCGAACTTCATGACCCAATTCGTTTCCCACGTCGCGCCGCCATCCCTCGAGAACGCCTGCTGCCAGCGGGCGCTCGCGGCCGTGATGTCCGTCCAGAGGAAGCGCACACGGATCGGTTGGCCGTTCAGGGTGTCGGCGGCGAAGAAGGTGCCGGTGCCATCCTTGAACGCGCCGACGACCGGAACGCCCAGGTCATGGGGCTGGCGGCTGTCGAGCCACCAGATGGACCATCGCTGCGTCGCCGGGTCGTAGGCGCGGATCGAAGCCGCACGATAGGTGCCTGACGGCGTTTCCAGCACGTTGTCGTCGACGTTCGCCTGGCCGTCCAGCAGCGGTCGCAGGGAACATGTCCCGCCAAACTCTTCCCATTCGGTGCATCCGACGAGGCGTTCCTTGAGACGCCGATGGCGGACCGTCCAGTGGCCGACGAGGAAATCGAAATCGTTCATGGCGGGGTCCTTATGCATGGATGGCCGAGCGGGCTGTCGGCGCAAGTTTCATGGAATGGGGCGGCTGTTTGAGCCACTGCGACAGGGCCGGCGTCACGTGCCGTCCGATCGGCTCCTTGAACACGGCCACGCTGACGAGCACATGCTCACCTTCACGCACGGGCAGCCGCGGGAAATTGTTCGGGCTCGGTTCGGTGACATACCACCCTTGCGCCAGCGCCCCGTCGCTTTGCAGAACGGACGCCATGCGCTCGCGGCAGACGTCGAGCAGCGCCGGGCTCGCGGCATCGTTCAGGGTGAACACGGTGACGGCGACCAAGCCGCCCGCGCCCCCTGCCCTGCGCGCGGGATCATGCGCCAGACCGGCACCGTGCCACGCCGGGCGCAGCAGCAGGACGTCGTCGGAATCGATCATGGTCGCGTTCGCCGCATCGCGATGGGCCGCCCAGACCGGACCGCCGTAGAAACCCTGCAGGCCGCGTGCACGCGAAGGCATGTCGGCAAAACCGCGCAGCCAGACGAAGCGGTCCGGGTCGCCCAGGTCACGGAACTGGCCCATCACGCCCATGCCTTCCGCTTCCTGGGACTCGACGAATTCGCGGTCGAACAGCTCGATCAGCGCATCGCGCTGTTGTGGGCGCAGCGTGTACTGGCGCAGTTCGACAACCTGGGGATGTGTCGGTGGCATGGTGGGCTCCTCGTTGATGTCGATGCCGGCAGTATCGAATAGAATATCTGCCACCTGATGTCATATATTCCGCCGCACCATGCGCGCCAGCCGCCTGCTTTCCATCCAAATGATGCTCGAGACACGCGGCACCATGAGCGCCGCCGCGCTCGCCGAGGCGCTGGAAATTTCTGTGCGCACGCTGCACCGCGACATCGACCAGCTGACCGCCGCCGGCGTGCCCATCTACGCGGAGCGCGGCCGCACCGGCGGCTTCCGCCTGCTCGACGGCTGGAACACGCGACTCACCGGCCTGACGCCGGCCGAAGCGCAAGTCGTCTTCCTCAGCGGCCTGGCCGGCCCCGCAGCCGACCTCGGCCTCGACAAGCCGCTGCAGGGCGCGCAACTCAAGTTGCTGACGTCGCTGCCGGAATCCTCGCGCTCGGAAGCGCAGAAGATGCAGTCGCGCTTTCACCTCGATCCGGTCGACTGGTATCGCGAGGCGGATGCGGTGCCGTGCCTGGCGGTCGTCGCCGACGCGCTCTGGACGGACAGGCAGCTGGGCATGCACTACGAGAGCTGGCGCGACGAGGTCGAGCGGGTCGTCCATCCGCTGGGGCTCGTGCTGAAGGCGGGTGCGTGGTATCTCGTCGCCGCGGCGGACGGCAAGCCGCGCACGTACCGGATCTCGAACGTGAGACGCGCGGCGAAGCTGGAGCAGCGCGTAAAACGGCCGGCACGGTTCGACCTGGCGCGTTATTGGGTGGCGTCGGTCGCGCGCTTCGAGGCCGAGCTGTATATGGACCATGCGGACGTGCTGGCGACGCCGGCCGGGCTCAAGCATCTGCGCTACCTGAATGCCGCCGTTGCCCGTGCCGTGGCGGAAGCGCGGCCGTCGCGGCGGCGGGATGGGCGGGTGGCGTTGCGGATTCCGGTCGAGTCGGTCGAGCACGGGGCCGGCCAGTTGCTGCGGCTGGCGCCGGACGTGGAGGTGACGGGGCCGGTCAGGCTCAGGAAAGCGATCGTTTCCAGGTTGCGGTGCCAGTCGGAGATGTATGGGTGCTGACGCGTCCCCCGCAATCCGGCCAGTGCCGGCCGCCCGGCCGAACGTCCTACAATAGAACACCCGGCCGGACAGCCGCGCCGGCGCCGACAAGGAGAACAGCAATGCCAGCCGTCACCGAACGATTCGACGCAGTGATCATCGGCGTGGGTCAGGCGGCCTCCGCCCTGGCCAACCGCCTGGGAACGGCCGGCATGACCGTCGCCGTCATCGAACGCCGTGCCGTGGGCGGCACCTGCGTGAACGTCGGCTGCACGCCCACCAAGGCGATGGTGGCGAGCGCCCGCGTCGCCCGCCTGGCCGCGCGGGCCGGCGAATACGGCGTGACGATCCCGGGCGCGCCCGTGGTCGACATGGCGGCCGTGAACGACCGGACCCGCGCCATCGTCGACAAGAGCCGCGCGGGACTCGAGCGCTGGATCACCGGCCTGCCCGGCTGCACGCTGATCCACGGCCATGCGCGCTTCGAGAGCGCGCGCACGGTGCGGGTCGGCGACCGGCTGCTGGAGGCGGACAAGATCTTCATCGACGTGGGCGGCCGCGCTTCCGCGTCGAACATCGAAGGACTCGGCGACGTCGATTGGCTCAGCAGCAGCGACATGGTGACGCTGCGCGAACTGCCGCGCCACCTGGTCGTCATCGGCGGCAGCTACATCGGGCTGGAGTTCGCACAGATGTTCCGCCGTTTCGGTTCCCAGGTGACGGTGGTGGAACGCGGCGCGCGCCTCATGCCGCGCGAGGACAGCGAGGTCTCGGACGAGATCCGCGCCATTCTCGAAGCCGAGGGCGTCGCGTTCAAGCTGGACGCGGAATGCATCCAGGTGCGCCCGCATCCGGAAGGCGGCGCGGTGATCACGCATGGCGGCAAGGAGCAGACCGTCGGCAGCCACATCCTCGTGGCGGCCGGCCGCGTGCCGAACACGGACGACCTGGGCCTCGACAAGGCGGGCGTCCGCACCGGTCCGCACGGCCATATCGAGGTCGACGAGCAGTTGCGGACGAACGTCCCCGGCATCTGGGCGCTGGGCGACTGCAACGGGCGCGGCGCCTTCACGCACACGGCCTATAACGACTACGAGATCGTCGCCGCCAACCTGCTGGACGGCGAGTCGCGCTCGGTGAACGACCGCATCCCCGTCTATGCACTGTATATCGACCCGCCCCTCGGACGCGTCGGCATGACGGAGGAACAGGCGCTGGCGCAGGGCCGCACCGTTCGCGTCGGCAAGCGGCCCATGGCGCGCGTGGGACGCGCCGTCGAAAAAGGCGAGTCCCAGGGCTCGATGCGCATCGTCGCGGATGCGCAGACGGACGAGATCCTCGGGGCCGCCATCCTCGGCCCCGGCGGCGACGAGGCGGTGCACATGGTGCTGGCTGCGATGGCCGCCGGGATGACCAGCCGACAGCTGACCCACGTGGTGGCGATCCACCCGACCGTATCGGAGCTGATTCCCACGATCGCCGGCGAACTGGACGCGCCGCACGCGGGCGGCGGCTGACGCGCGGCGCCGCTGCGCTGGCGTCGCATTTCCCATGCATAAGTTGCATCAAAAATGTTGACGCTCCTGGGCGTTTTTGTAATTGCCACCCGAACAGCTGGTCGGCCAGACTCTTTCAACTTTCGTTGAACGAGAACGCACGATGTTTTCCGATGCAGCCGCCAAACCGCTACGGACACGCCTGGAATTCGCACCCACCCACCCTGCCGACGGTTCGCTCTTTCTCATCTATATCACGCTGATCTGGATCGGGATGCTGCTCGGCTTCGGTCGTGAAATCGCGCAGCATATCGCGAACAATGACCCGCCCTACCCCATGATCCTGCACGTGCATTCCGCCGTGTTCGCCACATGGCTGGTCGCGTTCACCGCGCAAATCCTGCTCGTTCGCGCAGAGAAGCCCGCCCTGCACCGGCGCCTGGGCATCGCAATGGCATCCGGTGTGGGCGTGCTCGCCATCGTCGGCCCGCTGACGGCTTATACGATACAAAACCTGAAGTTCGGCACGCCGCACAGCGATCCTGCATTCCTGAGCGTGCAACTCGGCGATTTGATTGGTTTCGTCGGCCTGAGTGTGGCGGGCATCGTTCTCCGCAGGCAGGTGGCGGCACACAAGCGCCTGATGATGCTGGCGATCCTGCAACTGAGCACAGCGGGCTTTGCGCGCTGGCTGGGCGGTACGATCAGCGCCGCCTATCCGTTCGGCTATTGGGGGCAGAGTTTCTGGGCGACGTTCCTGATCCTGCACCTGACCAACGACGTGCTCGCGCTCGGCATCGGTGTGCACGACCTGCTGACCCGCGGGCGGTTGCATCCGGCCTACGTGATGGGCGTGGTCTGGAGTTTCGGCTGGCAAGTCACGCACGTCAGCCTGTATCTGTGGCCGGCGTGGTTACCGGTGGCGAAGATGCTGCTGGGGCATTGAGACCAAAAAATCAGGGGCTTGGCGGATGTCGCGCAAGCCCCTGATTCATTGTGGATTTTTGGTAGGCCTCCCCGGAGTCGAACCGGGCACCAACGGATTATGAGTCCGCTGCTCTAACCAGGCATGAGCTAGAGGCCCGAAACTGGTACATCCGAAGACGCTAAAAACTCGCCACTTACGGTCGCGAAGCGGCCGAAGTGGCGAGAGGATATTGTTTTAGCGTAGGTCCGTCAAGCCTCAGCCGCTGTTGTTCTCGAGGAAGCTCTTCAGCTTGTCGGAGCGCGACGGGTGGCGCAGCTTGCGCAGCGCTTTCGCTTCGATCTGGCGGATGCGTTCGCGCGTGACGTCGAATTGCTTGCCGACCTCTTCCAGCGTGTGGTCGGTCGACATTTCGATGCCGAAGCGCATGCGCAGCACCTTCGCTTCGCGCGGCGTCAGCGAGTCGAGCACGTCCTTGACGACACCGCGCATCGAGGCGTGCAGCGCGGCGTCCGAAGGCGCCAGCGTGTTGTTGTCTTCGATAAAGTCGCCCAGATGCGAATCGTCGTCGTCACCGATCGGCGTTTCCATCGAGATCGGCTCTTTCGCGATCTTCATGATCTTCCGGATCTTATCTTCCGGCATTTCCATCTTGATCGCGAGGGTGGCCGGGTCCGGCTCGGCGCCCGTCTCCTGCAGGATCTGGCGCGAGATCCGGTTCATCTTGTTGATCGTTTCGATCATGTGCACAGGAATACGAATCGTGCGCGCCTGGTCCGCGATCGAGCGGGTAATGGCCTGGCGGATCCACCACGTTGCATACGTCGAGAATTTATAGCCGCGACGGTATTCGAACTTGTCCACCGCCTTCATCAGGCCGATGTTGCCTTCCTGGATCAGGTCGAGGAATTGCAGGCCGCGGTTCGTGTATTTCTTCGCGATCGAGATGACGAGACGCAGGTTAGCTTCCGTCATTTCGCGCTTCGCCTTGCGTGCCTTCATTTCACCAGCCGCCATCTGGCGGTTGATGTTGCGCAGGTCGGGCAGCGGCAGGACGACGCGGGCTTGCAGGTCGATCAGGCGTTGCTGCAGTTCCTTGATCGTCGGGATATTGCGGCCGAGGATCGCGCTGTACGCGTGGCCGGCGTTCACTTCGCCGTCGACCCAGTCGAGGTTCGTCTCGTTGCCCGGGAAGACCTTGATGAAGTGGGCGCGCGGCATGCCGCAGCGGTTCACGGCCACGTCCAGGATCTGCTTCTCGATGTGGCGCACTTCGTCGACCTGGCCGCGCAGGGTGTCGCACAGCTTTTCGACGACCTTGGCCGTGAAGCGGATGCCGAGCAGTTCGTTCGAGATCGCTTCCTGGGCCTTGATGTAGCCGTCGGAGTTATAGCCCTGCTTCTCGTAGGCCTTGCGCATCTTGTCGAACTGCTGTTCGATTTCGCGGAATTTGTCGAGGGCCGAGTTCTTCAGCTGCTCGAGCTGTTCGGCGGAATAGCCGGCCGCGCCGGAACCCGCGTTCGCCTCTTCTTCCTCTTCCTCTTCTTCCTCTTCCTCGTCTTCGTCCTCATCGTCGTCGGATTCGGTCGACGCCGGGGCGACGGCCGCCGGGGACGTTGCTTCGTCCCCTTCCGGATCAACCATGCCGTCGACGATTTCGTCGATCTTGATCTCGTCCTGCTCGATACGGCGGGCGGCGTCGATGATCTCGGCGATCGTCACCGGGCAGGCGGAGATTGCCTGGATCATGTCGCGCAGGCCGTCTTCGATGCGCTTGGCGATCTCGATCTCGCCTTCGCGGGTCAGCAGTTCGACCGAGCCCATCTCGCGCATGTACATGCGCACGGGGTCCGTCGTGCGGCCGAAATCGGAGTCGACGGTCGACAGCGCCGCTTCGGCGGCAGCCTCGGCTTCGTCGTCGCTGGTGACGGTGGCGACGTTATCGGACAGCAGCAGCGTTTCGGCATCGGGCGCGTGCTCGTAGACAGCAATGCCCATGTCGTTGAACGTGCCGATGATGCCTTCGATCGCTTCCGGATCGACGATGTTGTCCGGCAGATGGTCGTTGATCTCGGAATACGTCAGGAAGCCGCGCTCCTTGCCCGACTTGATCAGGGCCTTGAGCTTCTGGCGGCGAATTTCCAGTTCCTCTTCGCTCGCTTCCGTGTCCGACGAGAACGCATCTTTCAGCAGCGCCTTTTCCTTGGCCTTGCGGTCCTTGGCCTTGGCCTTGTCGACCGCTTTCAGCTCGGCGCGCTCGACCGCGTTCAGGGCGGCGACTTCATCGTTTTCGGGCGTGAATTCCTTGGGCTTGCGACCACGGCGGCCTGGCACCTTGACGGCCGGCAGCACGTAGCCCGACGTATCGATTGCGGCGAGGGCTTCCGCATCGGTCGTCTGGTTGACTGGGGCGACACCCGCAACGCGAGCTTCCGCCTTGTCTTGCGAATTGTCCACTTTAGCGGACATTCTGGTGGATTTGGTAGCCACTTTGGTTTCGGGTTTCTTGGTTGGCACAGGCGCTTTCGAAGTCACAACGACCACTTTACGATGGTTAAAGATAAAGTTTTGTTACCTTACATCACGCTGCAGGCACATACTGTTTGCCCCACTAACTGAAACACCTCGCCCGAATTGTCACGAAAAATCGTTTCAATGCTTGCAATAGTTAGCGTTTTATTATAGCACGCGCCCTTGTTCTTTCCAGTCAAGAACGGCGCCTCGGCAACCCTCTCCGATCAGGCGAATTTCGCAGGGGTGTCGTTCGCTGCCTCCCGGGCCAAGAGGTCCTGCTGAGCTGTGATTTCGCGATAGCGGGCACTCACCTGATCTGGGGTCAATCCGGAAGAAAACAACTGGTTCAACTCCTGTTTCAGCACGTCCATCTTGACTTGCCTCACTGCACTTGTCAGCCACACGCGGTCCCCGTCGATATCCGATTCGGGCTCGACCGCGATCGATGCGATCAGGTTGTCGTACTCCGAACTCGCTTCCTTCAATTGCTCGGACAACGCGGCGAACGTACCGTTCGGTCCCAGCGCCTGCGCCATCGCCACGAGCTGGCGCAGGCGTTCGGCCTGCTCGGCGCCGAAGTGGTCGAAGGCGCGCAAGGCCGACTCGTCCAGGCCCAGGGCCAGCGCCGGATGCGAAACCAGGATGCGCGACATCTGCAATTCCAGGCCGACCGGTTCCGGACGCCCCTGGCGCGGCGGCGCCTTCCTGGCCACCGCAACCGGCTTGGACAATTCGAACAACGTTTCGATCTCCGCCGGCGTTGACTCCGTCAGGTTCGCCAGGCCGCGCACGATCTGCAGGCGCAGGGCCGACGGCGTCATCGCCTGCAGCAGCGGTTTCGCATCGAACTGGACACGCGCCCGGCCTTCCGGTGTGTCGAGGTCGTGCTCCGTCGTGACCTCGCGCAACAGGAATTGCGACAGCGGCATCGCCTCGTTGATTTCCTGTGCGAAAGCATCCGCGCCGAATTCGCGCACATAGCTGTCCGGATCATGCTCTTGCGGCAAGAACAGGAACCTGATCGTCTTGTTGTCCGTCACTTGCGGCAGGCATGCTTCCAGTGCGCGGCGGGCGGCGCGGCGGCCGGCCTTGTCGCCGTCGAAGCTGAAGATGACGTTGTCCGTCTGGCGCAGCAGCTTTTGCACGTGGGTACTGGTACACGCCGTGCCGAGCGTCGCGACGGCTTGCGGGAAGCCGAGCTGGGCCAGCGCGACGACGTCCATATAACCTTCCGTCACCAGCACGTAGCCGGCGTCGCGGATCGCCTGGCGCGCCTCGAACAGGCCGTACAGTTCGTGCCCCTTCTGGAACAGCGGAGTTTCCGGCGAGTTCAGGTATTTGGGTTCGCCACCGTCCATCACGCGGCCGCCGAAGCCGATCACCTGCCCTTTCGTGTTCCGGATCGGGAACATGATCCGCTCACGAAAACGGTCGTACCGCTTCTTGTTGTTGCCATCTTCGTCCACCTTGTCGATGACGAGGCCGGATTCGACGAGCGCCAGCGCATCGTAGTCGCGGAAGACGGAACGCAGATTGTCCCAGCCGCCCGGCGCATAGCCGAGGCCGAAGCGGGCGGCCACTTCGCCCGTCAGGCCGCGGCCTTTCAGATAGGCGATGGCGTTCGGCGCCGTGCGTAGCTGGGCGCGATAGAAGTCGCAGGCCTGGTTCAGCGCGTCCGTCAGCGCCAGGGTCTGCGCCTGCTGGGCGGCGCGCTGGGCCGGCGGGATCTTGTCGTCCTCCTGGGGCACGATCATGCCCACACTTTGCGCCAGGTCCTTGACGGCGTCGACAAAACCCATGCCCGAGTATTCGATCATGAAGCCGATGGCGGTGCCATGGGCGCCGCAGCCGAAGCAGTGATAGAACTGCTTGGTCGGGCTGACGGTGAAGCTGGGGGATTTCTCGTTGTGAAACGGACAGAGCCCCATATAATTGGCGCCGCCCTTTTTCAGCTGCACGTAACGCCCCACCACGTCGACGATGTCAACGCGGTTGAGCAGATCGGTAATGAATGATTGCGGAATCACTTGATCTAACTAACAGTATTTGTCTCAGGTCAGACTATACCGCAGGGCTCGTTACAAGTTGATTTGCAACAATGCAACATGGCGTTGCCGCTCCGGTGCATCAAAACAGACACGGCCGTGGCGGCGATGCCGCAGCCGTGCCACCAGGCATCAGCCGCCTGCGAGGGCTTTCTTGACCTGTGCCGAGACGGCCGTCATGTCGGCGCGGCCGGCGAGTTTCGGTTTCAGGATGGCCATCACCTTGCCCATGTCCTGCGGACCGGCGGCGCCCGATGCGGCGACGGCGGCGGCCACTTCGGCGGCGACTTCCTCATCCGACAGGCCGGCCGGCATGTACGTCACCAGTACAGCAAGTTCGGCCTTCTCGATGTCGGCCAGATCCTGGCGACCGCCTGCCTCGAACTGGGTGATCGAATCCTTGCGCTGCTTGATCATCTTCTCGACAATGGCCACGACCTGGGCATCGTCCAGCTCAATACGCTCGTCCACTTCCTTGCGCTTGATCTCGGCGATCAAGAGGCGGACCGTGGCGAGGCGCTCGCTGTCCTTGGCGCGCATGGCGGTTTTCATGTCGTCGGTGATTTGGTCTTTCAAGCTCATGGAAACTCCGTTCGATAGGGGCAAAAGGCAAAACCCGCTGCGGCACAACCGGAGCGGGCTTCGTCGAATTCAGGCTTTGCAACGCCGGGACTGGCAGTGGCCGTCACCGGGGAAAGCGTGAATATAAATCAGTACAGCTTCTTCGGCAGTTGCTGGCTGCGGATGCGCTTGTAGTGACGCTTCACGGCAGCGGCCAGCTTGCGCTTGCGCTCTGCAGTCGGCTTCTCGTAGAACTCGCGTGCGCGCAGTTCGGTCAGCAGACCGGTTTTTTCGATAGTGCGCTTGAAGCGACGCATAGCGACTTCGAACGGCTCGTTTTCTTTAAGGCGGATAGTGGTCATGTAAAAATGAAACCGTTGGATTTAGGGAAGAACGAAATTCTAACAGCTTTTCAAGTTCTGTGCGAAGTTTTTCATCAGTGTGCAAAGTTGCTACACGGCTGCTTTTTTCACTCGATCGCCCTGCCCGCCGCCACGCCGGACGCCCATGCCCACTGGAAGTTGTACCCGCCGAGCCAGCCCGTCACGTCGACCGACTCGCCGATGAAATACAGGCCCGGGACGTGGTTCGCCATCATCGTCTGCTGCGACAGTTCGCGCGTGTCGACGCCACCCAGGGTCACCTCGGCCTTTTTATAGCCTTCCGAGCCGGTCGGGACGATGGCCCAGCGGTTGATCGCATCGCCCAGCTTGCGCAATTTCGCATCGGCCATGTCGGGCAGGCGCGCATCCGGCATCAGGCCATTGCCGGTCAGCAGGCCTTCCGCCAGGCGCGTGGGAAGCCATTGCGACAAGATATTGCCCAGCTGCTTTTTCACCGACATCTTCATGCCGATCAGCTCTTCCGCCACATCCATTTCCGGCAGCAGATCCAGGACGATGGGCGTGCCCGGCTGCCAGTAGCTGGAGATTTGCAGGATGGCCGGGCCGGACAGGCCACGGTGCGTAAACAATAAGTCTTCGCGGAAGTAGCCGTACTTCGCGTTCTTGCCCTTCTTCGATCCTGTCGTCACGTCCACTTCGAGCGCGATGCCGGCCAGCGGCACGAACGGTTGCCAGCTGGGGCCGTCGAACGTCAGCGGCACGAGGCCGGGGCGCGTCTCGACGATGTTCAAATCGAAGTGCTTCGCGATGCGGTAGCCGAGGTCGGTGGCGCCGATCTTCGGGATCGACAGGCCGCCCGTTGCGACAACGACATTGCTCGCGAGGATGGGCTCGCCATCCGTGTCGATGCGGAACCCTTCCGTACTCTTCGTGACGCCGGCCACCTTGCACGGCATGCGCCACTGCACGCCGACCGCGTCGCATTCGGCCTTCAGCATGGCGATGATCTGTTCGGACGAGTCGTCGCAGAACAGTTGGCCGCGGTGTTTTTCGTGGTACGCGATGCGATGTTTTTTGACGAGCGCGAGGAAATCCTGCGGCGTGTAGCGCGACAGCGCGCTGCGACAGAAATGCGGATTCTCGGACAGGAAATTCTGCGGGCCGGCGTTGATGTTGGTGAAGTTGCAGCGCCCGCCGCCGGAGATGCGGATTTTTTCCGCCAGCTTGCCGGCGTGGTCGACCAGCAGGACGCGTTTGCCGCGCTGGGCCGCGGTGGCGGCGCACATCATGCCGGCGGCGCCGGCGCCGATGATCGCCACGTCGTAGTGTTTTGCCATGCCTTACTCGTTTGTCGCGCGCAAAAGGCGTGATTGTACGGGAAGGCGAACGGTTCAGACAGCCGAACGTAACGCTCGAGACACCTGCACGCACTGCGCCACCTGCGCCGCGATCGGCGGCGGCACGGGCTGTTCACCGCGCAGCGCCCGCGCGATCCAGTCCGCGGTCGCCGCGGCGTCGCGGCCTTCCGGTGCCGGCGCCAGCTCGTCGGTCGGGGCATCGCGCTCGACCAGCAGCGTTTTCTGGCCGGCGTGGAACCAGTTGATTTCCTGGGCGCGGTTGGCGTTCGCCACCGTCTCCCCTTCCGTGCCGCGCATGAGGAAGGCGTCGCCGCGCGCGTGCGGGGCGGCCGTTGCGAAATACTCGGTCAGCATCGCCAGGTATTCCGGGTGCGTGTACGACACGAGACGCAACGCCGGGCCTTCGAACGGCTGCAGGATCTTGACGATCGTGTGCGTGGAATTGCGCACGCCGAGGATGCGGCGCAGCGCCAACTGGTGCGCCAGTTCCGGCGCCAGCAACTCGATCGGCATGAAGCACGGGCGGCCGGCGGCGAAGGCGTCCAGCATGTCGGCCGTGGAGCCGCTCGGGCCGATGCCCATCTCGGCGAAGATCTCGGCCGTCGTCACGCGGCCCGGATCTTCCTGCACGCCGTGCACGAGCACCGGCACGCCCTCGCGCGCCAGCAGCAGGGCCAGCAGCGGCGTCAGGTTGGCCAGCTTGCGCGCGCCGTTGTAGCTGGGGATCAGCACGGGCGCGAAATCGCCGGGCGGCGCGGGCAGCGGCGCGAACGAGCTTTCCGCCGCGTCCATGAAGCCGGCGATTTCTTCCACGGATTCGCCCTTGATGCGCATCGCGAGCAGGATGCCGCCCAGTTCCAGGTCGGACACCCGCCCGTCGAGCATGGCGGCGTAGAGCAGTTTCGCATCCTCGCGCGACATGCTGCGCGCGCCTTTTACGCCGCGGCCGATCTCCTTGATGAAGCGGGCGGCCGGGAAGGGATTTGGGGAGGTGTTGGTCGTGTCCATAATGACAGGATACCATGCAACATTTTTGGGCAGGAGGATGCACGGTGTAAGATTTCAGGCTAGACTCAACGATCCCCTCTGGAATAAATACGATTGCCATGCTGATCACGCCCGATATCGAAAACACCAACGTCACCTCGTTCGCGACCATGCCGACGCCCAGCGAGCTGCATAAAAAGCTGCCGCTGACGGACAAGGCCTTCACCACCGTGATGAAGGGCCGCGAGACCCTGCGCAACATCCTCGACCGCAAGGACAAGCGCCTGTTCGTCGTCGTCGGCCCCTGCTCGATCCACGACCCGGTCGCGGGTCTCGACTATGCGCGCCGCCTGAAGGCGCTGCAGGCCGAGGTGGAAGACACGATGGTGCTCGTGATGCGCGTGTATTTCGAAAAGCCGCGCACCACGACCGGCTGGAAGGGCTATATCAACGATCCCTTCATGGACGACTCGTTCCGCGTGGACGTCGGCATGGAGCGCGCGCGCCAGTTCCTGCTCGACGTGTGCGAACTGGGCCTGCCGACGGCCACCGAGGCGCTCGACCCGATCTCGCCGCAATACCTGGGCGACCTGATCGCCTGGACCGCGATCGGCGCACGTACTACCGAATCGCAGACGCACCGCGAGATGTCGTCCGGCCTCTCCACGCCGGTCGGCTTCAAGAACGGCACCGACGGCGACGTCAGCATCGCCATCAACGCCGTGCTGTCCTCGTCCAGCCCGCACTCCTTCCTGGGCATCAACGGCCAGGGCGGCGTGTCGATCGTGCGCACGCGCGGCAATGCCTACGGTCACGTCGTGCTGCGCGGCGGCGGCGGCCGTCCGAACTACGACTCGGTCTCCGTCGCGATCGCCGCACAGGCCCTGACGAAAGCCGGCCTGCCCGCGAACCTCGTCGTCGACTGCTCGCACGCCAACAGCTACAAGAAGCCGGAACTGCAGCCGCTCGTCATGTCGGACGTGATCCAGCAGATCAGGCACGGCAACCAGTCGCTCGTCGGCGTGATGATCGAATCGAACATCGTCGGCGGCAGCCAGCCGATTCCGAGCGACCGGTCGCAGCTGAAGTACGGCTGCTCCGTCACCGACGGCTGCATCGCCTGGGACGACACCGAGGCCATGCTGCGCAACGCGCACCAGGAATTGCTGCAGCGGCCGTGATGCCCTGGCGGGCCAATGCAGGTACAATGGCAGATTGCGCGCCGCCCCGGCGCGCCGATCTTGTCTACCTCACACTGTTCCCTGCTTGCCCATGATTGTCCTCGGCGTCGAATCCTCCTGCGATGAAACCGGCCTGGCTCTGTACGACACGGAGCGCGGCCTGCTGTCCCACGCACTGCACTCGCAGGTCGCGATGCACGAGGAGTACGGCGGCGTGGTGCCGGAACTGGCGTCGCGCGACCACATCCGGCGCGCGCTGCCGCTGCTGGAACAAGTACTCGCGCAGGCCGACCTGCCGATGGAGCACATCGACGCCATCGCCTACACGCAGGGCCCCGGCCTCGCCGGTGCGCTGCTGGTCGGATCGTCCGTCGCCTGCAGCCTGGCGCTGGCGCTGGATAAACCCGTGCTGGGCGTGCACCACCTGGAGGGTCACCTGCTGTCGCCGCTGCTCGCGACCGAGCGGCCGGAATTCCCGTTCGTCGCCCTCCTCGTCTCCGGCGGCCACACGCAGCTGATGCGCGTGGATGGCGTCGGCCGCTACACCCTGCTGGGCGAGACGCTGGACGACGCGGCCGGCGAAGCCTTCGACAAATCGGCCAAGCTGCTGGGCCTCGGCTATCCGGGTGGCCCGGCCATTTCGCGCCTGGCGGAATTCGGCGATCCGGAAGCGTATAAACTGCCGCGCCCGATGCTGCACTCGAAAGACTTCAACTTCAGCTTCTCGGGCCTGAAAACGGCCGTGCTGACCGTCGTGAAGAATAATGCAGCGGATATCGCCAACGTCTGCGAGCAGGACAAGGCCAACATCGCGCGCGGCTTCGTCGATGCCATCGTCGACGTGCTGACGGCGAAATGCGTGCTGGCGCTGAAGCACACGGGATTGAAACGCCTCGTGATCGCGGGCGGCGTCGGCGCGAACCGCCAGCTGCGCGCGTCGCTCAACGAGGCCGCCGCGAAGAAGCGCTTCAAGGTCTACTACCCCGAACTCGAATTCTGCACGGACAACGGCGCGATGATCGCGTTCGCGGGCGCGCTGCGCCTGGAACGCAATCCGGACGCGGCCCAGCGCGACTACGCATTCAACGTGCGCCCGCGCTGGCCGCTGGACGAGATCGAGCCGGCGTAAAGCCTCTCAGGCGGCTTCCTTCGCCGGCCTCGCCTGCCGGTGATACAGGAACTCCAGCACCCGCGTCCGATACTCGTTGTACAGCGCATCGTGCGCCAGCGCGACGCGTTCGCGCGGCCGCGCCAGGCGCACGTCCACGATCTCGCCGATGGTCGCGGCCGGGCCGTTGGTCATCATCACGATGCGGTCGGACAGCAGCACCGCCTCGTCCACGTCGTGCGTGACCATCACGACCGTGGACTGCGTCTGGGCGACGATGCGCAGCAACTCGTCCTGCAGATGGGCGCGGGTCAGCGCGTCGAGGGCGCCGAACGGCTCGTCCATCAACAACACTTTCGGTTCCATCGACAGCGCGCGGGCGATGCCGACCCGCTGCTTCATGCCGCCCGAGATTTCGCTGGGCCGCTTCTGCGCCGCGTGCGTCAGGCCCACCAGCGCCAGCGCATCGGCCGTGCGGGCGCGCAGCTTGTCCTTCCCTTCGCGCGCGCCGAACACGCGCTCGACGGCCAGGTAGACGTTCTCAAAACAGGTCAGCCACGGCAGCAGCGAGTGGTTCTGGAACACCACCGCACGCTCCGGCGCCGGTCCGGCGATCTCGCGGCCGGCGCAGATCAGGACGCCCTCGGTGGCCCGCGTCAGGCCCGCCAGCAGATTCAGCAACGTGGACTTGCCGCAGCCGGAGTGGCCGATCAGCGTGATGAACTCGCCCCGCGCCACCTTCAGGTTGACGTCGGTGAGCGCGTGGAAGCGGCCCTTGCGGGTGTCGAACAGCATCTCGACCTGTTGGACTTCGATGAATTTCGGTTCGCTCATGATCCACTCTCTTCGTAGGTGACGGCGCGGGCCAGTGCGACCAGCGCCTGCTCGAGCACCAGCCCGACCACGCCGATGACGACGATGGCGATGAGGATGTGCGGCACGTTCAGGTTGTTCCACTCGTCCCACACCCAGAAGCCGATGCCCACGCCGCCGGTCAGCATCTCGGCCGCGACGATGACGAGCCACGCCGTGCCGATCGCCAGGCGCACGCCGGTCAGCATGTACGGCAGCACCGCGGGCAGCAGGATCTTCGTGAAGACCTTCCACTCCGACAGGTTCAGCACCCTCGCCACGTTCATGTAGTCCTGCGGCACGCGCTGCACGCCGACGGCCGTGTTGATGATCATCGGCCAGATCGAGCAGATGAAGATGGCCCAGATGGCGGCGGGATTCGCGGCCTTGAACACGAGCAGGCCGATGGGCAGCCAGGCCAGCGGCGACACGGGGCGCAGCAGGCTGACGATGGGATTGCACATCCCGGCCAGGAAGCGCGAGCGGCCGATCAGGAAGCCGAGCGGGATGCCCGCCGCCGCGGCGAGGCCGAAGCCCAGCGCCACCCGCTCGAGCGACGCGAGGATGTTCCAGCCGATGCCCTGGTCGTTCGGCCCGTTGCTGTAGAACGGGTCGGCGAACAGCTGGACGGCCGCCTCCCACGTGACGAGGGGCGACGGGAAGTTGCTGTTGTTCGCGGAGACGAGCTGCCACACCAGCACCAACATGGCGAGACCCAGCACGGGCGGCAGCACCGCCAGCAACAGCGCGCGGCCGTTCGGCACGCGCAGCGCCAGGGCGCGCCGGGCAGGCACGGCGTGTGCGCCCGCGGTCGAATTCACGACGGTATTCATGATGTCCTCCGGTTCAGGTCTTGATCTTGAAAGCGGCGGCATACGCGGCCGGGTTCTTCCCGTCCCACACGACGCCGTCGATGAGCTTCGCGGACCGCATCGGCGACTTCGGCACGTCGGCCTTCGCCATGGCGGCCGCCTCGCGGTACAGCGCGACCTGGTTGACGCTCGAGGCCACGGCCAGATAATCCGGATCGGACTTGAGCAGGCCCCAGCGGCGGTGCTGGGTCATGAACCACATGCCGTCCGACAGGTACGGGAAGTTGACCGAGCCGTCGTTGTAGAACTTCATGGTGTTCGGGTCGTCCCACGTCTTGCCCAGGCCGTTCTGGTAGCGGCCCAGGATGCGCTGGTTGATCACGTCCACCGAGGTGTTGACGTACGATTTGTCGGCGATCGTCTCGGCCATCTTGACCTTGTTGGACATGCTCGCATCGATCCAGCGGCTGGCTTCCAGCACGGCGGCCACCAGGGCGCGCGCCGTGTTCGGGTATTTCTTGACCCATTCGAGCGACGTGCCGAGGGTCTTTTCCGGGTGGTCTTTCCAGATGTCCTGGGTGGTTGCGGCCGTGATGCCGACGCCGTCGACGATGGCGCGATGGTTCCACGGTTCGCCCACGCAGAAGCCGTCCATGTTCCCGACGCGCATGTTCGCCACCATCTGCGGCGGCGGCACCGTGATCACCTTCGCGTCCTTCATCGGGTTGATGCCATAGCTGGCCAGCCAGTAATACAGCCACATCGCGTGCGTGCCGGTCGGGAAAGTCTGGGCGAAGCTGTACTCGCGCTTGTCCGTGCTCATCACCTTCGCCAGCGACGGGCCGTCCACGGCTCTGGCGTCGGCCAGCTTCTTCGACAGGGTGATGGCCTGGCCGTTCTGGTTCAGGCTCATCAGCACCGCCATGTCCTTCTTCGGACCGCCGATCCCCATCTGCACGCCGTAAATCAGGCCATACAGCACGTGGGCGGCGTCCAGTTCGCCGTTGACCAGCTTGTCGCGCACGCTGGCCCACGACGATTCCTTGCTGGGGACAATCCTGATGCCGTACTTCTTGTCGAAGCCCAGCACCGACGCCATTACCACGGAGGCGCAATCGGTCAGCGGGATGAAGCCGACCTTCACTTCGGTCTTCTCGGGCTTGTCGGAGCCGGCGGCGAAGACCCCACCGGAGACGAGTCCGGTGAGCGAGGCCGTGGCACCGGCGGCCAGCAGGCGGCGGCGGGTCAGATTGGTTGTATCGGTCATGTTGGTCCTTGTAGAAGGCAATCGAAAGAAGAGACAACGCTGCGGCGGCGGAGTGGCCAGCTCCGGCGCCCTCATAGTCAATACAGCAATTGCCATGCCAACAGTCGAAACGGTGCGTCGGCACCGCGGTTGTGCCGACGCACCACGAAAAACGGGCGCACACACCGATTGCGTGCAGAGCCACGCGCGGGTATGCCAGCCTGCGGCGCATGCGCGTCCGGAACCGTGCGGCGTGCGCCGGCGTGGCGCATGGGCGCCTGTCACATCGTTGTCATCCCATCAAGATAGAGTTGCGCCCCGTTCCCACTACCACGGACCACGATCTTGAAACGCAACCACGCATTGCTCGCGGCCCTTGCTGCTGCCGGCCTCACAGGCTGCGGCGAGCCATCCACGCCCGCCAACGTCATCCCCGAAGGCACGACCGTCACCCTCGCCCTGCTCGAGACCACCGACATCCACTCGAACGTCCTCGGCTATAACTATTACTCGCTCGCCGACGACGCGACCCTGGGCCTCGACCGCACGTCCACGCTGATCCGGCAGGCGCGCGCGGAAAGCCCGAACAACCTGTTGTTCGATGACGGCGACGTCATCCAGGGCACCCTGCTGGCCGACCTGCAGGCCGTCACGGCGCCCGTGAAGTGCGGGGAGACGCTGGCCGTGCACAAGGCGATGAACGCGCTGAAGTACGACGCGGGCGGCCTGGGCAACCACGAATTCAACTACGGCCTGCCGTTCCTCAGCCAGGTCACGAACACCGACTTCGGCATCCCGGGCGTGAGCAAGCCAGCCGGCACCTGCGGCGGGCCGAACTTCCCGCTCGTGCTGTCGAACGTGACCGCGGTCGCCACGAACAAGACGATCTACGAGCCCTACCGCATCCTCGCGCGCAACTTCACGGCGACGAAGCCGAACGGCGAGACGATGCCGGTCACCGTCAACGTGGGCGTGATGAGCTTCGTGCCGCCGCAAATCCTCGACTGGGACCAGAAGAACCTGGCCGGCAAGGTGGCCGTCGGCGGGTCCGTGGAAGCGGCGAAGCAGTACGTGCCGGAGATGCGCGGCAAGGGCGCGGACCTCGTCGTCGCGCTGTCGCACGGCGGCCTCGATACGAGCGCGTACAGCCCGAAGATGGAAAACCAGAGCTATCACCTGAGCACGACCGGCATCGACGCCCTGCTGATCGGCCACTCGCACCTCATCTTCCCGAAGGGGAAAGAGACGGGCGCCGCGGCGCTGGATCCGTCGTTCGCGGCGATCCCCGCATCGGCCAAGGTCGATGCGGTGAACGGCTTCGTCAACGGCGTGCCGACCGTGATGGCGCAGAGCTGGGGGCGGCGCCTCGGCATCGTCAAGCTGACGCTCGCGTACCAGGGCGGCAAGTGGGTGGTGCAGCCGGCGCAGACGACGGTCGAATCGCGCGGCTACAAGTACAAGGACGGCACGACCAGCGTCGCGGCCGACCCGGCCATCGCCGCCGCCGTGCAGACCGAGCACCAGGCGACGATCGCGTATGCCAAGCAGCCGCTGGGCGTGTCGACGGACTTCGAGATGTCCTCGTACTTCGCGCTCGTCGGCGACGTGTCGGCCATCCAGCTCGTGAACCAGGCGCAGATCGACTATGTGAAGAACGCCATCGCGGCCAGCACCGACGCGACGCTGTCGAGCTATAAAAACATCCCCGTGATCTCGTGCAGCGCGCCGTTCAAGGCAGGCCGCAACGGACCGTCCGACTTCACGGACGTGGCGCCGGGCGCGACGCCGGCGGCGCCGGTCGGCCTGCAAGTGCGCAACCCGGGCGACCTTTACCTGTACAGCAACAACAACCTGCAGGCCGTGAAGATCAAGGGGGCGGACCTGAAGAACTGGCTGGAGACGGCCGCGAAGCAGTTCGCGCGCATCGATCCGGCCGCGACCGCCGAGCAGGATCTCGTCCCGTCGTACGGCACGATCTACAACTACGACGTGTTCTATGCCGAGAACAACGCGCTGCAATACCAGATCGACGTGACGAAGCCGGCCGGCAGCCGCATCGTCGACCTGACGTACCAGGGCAAGCCGGTGGCGGACACGGACGACTTCATCGTCGCCACCAACGACTACCGCGCGGGCGGCGGCGGCAACTTCCCCGGCATCGACGGCAGCAAGACGATCATCAAGTCGCCGGACGCGAACCAGTCCGTCGTCGGCAACTACCTGCAGAAGATCGGCGCGGCCACCGGCAAGGTCACCCTGGCCGCGAACGGCGGTGCGCGCAGCTGGCGCTTCGTCAAGACGGCGACCGCCGGCCCCGTGATCCTGCGCTCGGCGCCGGGCCACCTGGCGCTGGCGCAGGCCGCGGGTCTCGCCGGCGTCACGGCCGAGGGCGGGCTGGACGCGAGCGGCTTCGCGAAGTATGCGATCGATCTGTCGAAGTAAGCCGGCATGAACCTGCGACTCGCGTGCGCGCTGCTGTTCGTTTTGCTCGCCGGCTGTGGGCGCGCCCCGCTGCCGGCCGAGATCGAGGCCGTGTCGATGGCCGCGTCCCAGCGCGGCGATGACGCCGCCGAGCAGCGCCTGCGGGCCTGGGCCGCCGACGGCATGCCGGTGGCCGAGCGCGAGCTCGCGCTGCTGTGCCGGAAGCGCCATCGCGACGACCAGGCGCGCGCCCTGTTCCTGCGCGCGGCGCGCCAGGGCGATGCGGAAGCCGCCCATCAACTCGGGGAACTGGAACGCGACCGCCCAGGTACGAACGCCCAGGCTGCGCAGTGGTACCGCCAGGCCGCGCAGCAAGGGCACCCGAAAGCCGCGCTGAGGCTCGCGCTGCTGTTGAAGAACGGCGACGGCATCCCGGCGGACAAAGCGGCCGCCGCGCACTGGCTCGGCGTGGCCGCGCAGGCGGGCGATGCGCATGCGATGTTCCTGTTGTCGAACGCGTACGCGGACGGCGACGGCGTGCCGGCCGATCCACGCCGCGCGCGCGAGCTGCTGGAACGCGCGGCCGACCGCGAGTACCCGGCCGCGATCCAGGAACTGGCGCTCGTCAAGCAGACGGGCGACGACCTCACGCCGAAGGATGCCGCGGAGGCGGACCAGCTGCTGAAAGAAGGCGCGGAACACCGGCGCAGCAACGCGCACCGTTTCTGATTCGGGTGAACTTGTAACCTTGACATCGATCCTACCGTGTGACCGTCATTCTCCAAAGAATGGCAAACTCTGGCAGTTGAGTTTTACGGAGGTATCGAATGCGCGTGGTTAGCTGGAATATTCACTGGGGCTGTGGGAGGGACGGGCGCATCCGGATCCACGCAATCATCGATGTGCTGCGCAAGCTGAATCCCGACGTGATCTGCCTGCAGGAAGTGGCCGCCAACCATCCCGAACTGGAGGGCAGCGCCAGCGCGAGCCAGTTCAAGCAACTGGCCGGCGCGTTCGGCGGGTACCACATGATCGAGCAGGCGCCGAGCGAAATCTACCGGAACAACCTGCCCCGCCAGTTCGGCAATCTCCTGCTGTCCAAATACCGCATCACCCAGGCGCAGCGCCACATGCTGCCCTGGCCCGTCGATCCGGAACACCCGGCCGGCATGCCGCGCGGGATGATCGAAACCGTGCTGGAAGCGCCCGGCGGCAAGCTGCGCGTGCTGACGACCCACCTCGAATACTATTCGCCCATGCAGCGCCGCGCGCAGATCGCCCGCATCCGCGAACTGCACGAGGAAGCGTGCGCCCGCGCCGCCGTCTACCAGCCGGACCCCGCGCTCGAGCCGCCGTTCCAGCTCGGCTTCCGGCCAGGCACGGCGATCTACTGCGGCGATTTCAATTTTGGTCCGGATTCGGAAGACTACCGCGCCCTGCTGGCGCCCGCGTCGAGCGGTGCGCTGGGCCTCGTCGACGCATGGCGCGTGCACCACGGCGACATCCCGCGCGCCCCGACGGCGGGCTTGCACGGCTTCAAATGGCCGGAAAAGCCCGGCTGCTACGATTATTTCTTCGTCACGGAAGACCTGGCGGGGCGCGTGTCCGACATGAGCGTGCAGTCCGAGACGTCGGCCTCGGACCACCAGCCCATCGTACTTGATCTGAACTGAGAACCGCTCAGGCGGCCGGTTCCTCGTCCTGCTCGAGCTCCTCGTCCTGCTGCGCGATCTGGCGCAGCGCCTGCTCGAACACCTCGGGCGGCTGGCCGCCGGAGATCAGGTGGCGCTGGTTGATCACGATCGCCGGCACCGAGCGGATCCCGGCGCGCTGCCAGTAGTACTCGAGCTGGCGTACCTCGTCCGCATACGCGTTCGATGCCAGCACCTGGCGCGCGGCCTCCACGTCGAGGCCGACCTCGCCCGCCGCGCGCAGCAGCACGTCGTGCGCGCCCGGGTTCTCGCCCAGCGTGAAATACGCCTCGAACAGCTTTTCCTTCAGCGCCTGCTGGCGGCCCTGGCCTTCCGCCCAGTGCAGCAGGCGGTGCGCGTCGAAGGTGTTGTAGATGCTGCCGCGTTTGCTCATGTCGAACGTGAAGCCGACGGCCTCGCCGCGCTGGCGGATCATCTCGCGCGACTGTTCCTGCTGGGCGGGCGTGGAGCCGTATTTCTCGGTGATGTGTTCGAAGATGTCCTGGCCTTCCGGCCCCATCCCCGGGTTCAGCTCGAAGGGCTGGAAATGCATGTCGACCGTAATGTCGCCGCCCACCCGCTCCAGTGCCTGTTCGAGCGATTTCAGCCCGATCGCGCACCACGGGCACGACACATCCGACACGAAATCGATTCTCATCTGCTTGCTCACTTTTTCACCGCCTTCCAATTGGTTTCATTAACGCTGATGGCATATGGTGACACATCGAACGAAAGGCAGCAGCGCGCCAAACAAATTCGGCAAATAGTGTTCGGAGCAATTTCCAAAAGCCGGGCTCTGACCCCGGTTTTGGTTTATTTCTTTTTGACGGCCGGTTTGGCGGTCGCGGCACCCTTCGATTTGCTGCCGATCTTCGATTCCTTGCCGGCCATGAGATTGCCGATATTGCTGCTGTGGCGGTAGAGAAGCAGCAGGCTCATCGCGATGACGGCGAACAGTTTTTCATCCGCGCCGAACAGCAGGCCGTAGTAGAACGGCGCGAAGATCGCGGCCACCAGCGCGGCCAGCGACGAGTAGCGGAACGCGTACGCGACGACGAGCCACGTGACCAGCGTCGCCAGGCCGAGCCAGACGTTCAGGCCCAGCAGCACGCCCAGCGCGGTCGCCACGCCCTTGCCGCCGACGAAGCGGAAGAACACGGGCCACAGATGGCCCAGGAAGACCGCGATGGCGACCAGCGCCACGCCGCCGTCCTCGACGCCGAAGCGCTCGCCGAACTGGACCGCGAGCCACACGGCCAGCCAGCCCTTGGCGCAGTCGCCGACGAGCGTCGCGATGGCGGCCTTCTTGCTGCCCGAACGCAGGACGTTGGTGGCGCCCGGGTTCTTCGAGCCATAGGTGCGCGGGTCGGCCAGGCCGAACAGGCGGCTCGCGACGACGGCGAAGGAAATCGAGCCGATCAAATAGGCTGCGATGGTGAACAGAATTGTGTACATGAGTCTCTTTTCTTCATCCACGGCCAGGAATCTGGCGCGCGTGAAATATACACCATCGGCCGAGCCCGGCGATAGTCAGTCGGCCAGCGCGCAGTGCACGGGCCGGGCTTTCAGCACGTCCACCAGCACGGCCGGCGCGATCCCGACCAGGAAACCGCGCCGTCCGCCATTGATATAGATCTTGTCCAACTGCAGGATGCTTTCCTCGACGTAGACCGGCATCGCCTTGCGCACGCCGAACGGCGACGTGCCGCCGACCTGGTAGCCGGAATGGCGCTGGGCGACGTCCGGCTTGCACGGCTCGACGGATTTGCAGGGGATGGCGCGGGCCAGGTTCTTCGTCGAGACCTTGCAGTCGCCATGCATCAGCACGATCAGCGGCTTGGCCGCCTCGTCCTGCATCACGAGGGTTTTCACGACGGCGTGCTCTTCCACGCCCAGCTCGCGCGACGACACGGCCGTACCGCCGTGTTCCTCGTATTCATAGGGGTGCTCCGTGAAGACGACCCCATGCTTGCGCAGGAACTGTGTCGCCGGGGTTTCGGAGATATGCTCTTTCTTGGCCATGCGTGTTACGCTAAATGCAAACGGAGGAGTTGCTTATTATGCAGCAAGAGATTCGCTTTGCCACCTTCAACGTGTGTAACCTCGCCACGCCGGGCGCCAGGCTGTACGACAACCTGGAGCCGAGCACCCCCGAGGAATACGAAGCGAAGATCGCCTGGACCGCGCACCAGATCGACATGCTCGGCGCCGACGTGATCGGCTTCCAGGAAGTGTTCTCCCAGGCCGCGCTGGCCGAGGCGCTGTCGCGCACGCGGCGCTTCCGCGACGCCGTCCACGTCGGCTTCGATCCCGATCCGGACGCCGAGAAGCTCACACCCAGCGTCGCCCTCGCCTCCCGCCTGCCCCTCGCGGACGCCCCGCGCCAGCTCCCCTATTTCCCGCCCGGGATCGCGATGCCGCCCGGCAACCGAGATCCCGAACGTTTTACCCGCGCCCCGCTGCACGCGGCGATCCAGCTGACGCCGGATCTCGTCGCCGACGTGGTGGTGGTGCATTTGAAATCGCGCCGTCCCGACTACCGCGCGGGCGACACGGGCGACGACCCGCAGCTGTACGCGCTGGCGTCGCTGCGCTCGCTGATCCGGCGCGGCACGGAAGCGGCCGCGCTGCGCGTGCTGCTGACCGACATCGGCCGCACGCACCACCGTCCGCGCGTCGTGCTGGGCGACTTCAACGACGTGGCCGACGCGGTCACGACCGGCATCGTGCTGGGCCTCGGCGCGCCCAGCGGCGACCGTTTATATGATGCCTGCCAGCTGCAGGGCCGCCGGGACCATCTGCGGCACGTCGGTTTTTCCAACGTACATGATGGGTACCATTCCACGATCGACCACATTCTCGTATCGGCGGAATTCAATGCGGCGTTGCCCGGGGCGCTGGGCGAGGTCATCGACGTCGTGTACCTGAACGACCACCTCGATCTCGGGTTGCCGGAGGCGTCCGACCACGGGCAGGTGTTGGCGCGGCTGCGGCTGTTCGAGCAGGCCGGGACGCCGGCAGGGGACGGTTGACGCCCGCCCGTCGTTCCCGCGAAGGCGGGAACCCAAGTTTGCATGCGTCGCGATAACGCTGGCGAACTTGGATCCCCGCCTGCGCGGGGATGACGTTGTTTGAGTATCGGGTGTCTTTCTGCCATCCGCACGCCCGCCCCGGATTTTTCGCAGTTCAGCGTCCCTTTTGCACCGCTCGTCGCATTCCGATAGCGGTTCGTCATCGTCAAACCTACCATGCCGTCATGCGCTGGGAGCTCCATCCTGCCTGGCAGGACGGAGCACGTGCGCTCTCCATTCCGCTCGCGCTTGTCACCACATAAAGAACAACCATGAAGATCGAGTCCCTGCCTTTGTCCGCCGACCAGCCCGCCAAGAAAACGGCGCCGCGCCGCCGCGCCAGGGTCATAGCGCTGTCGCTGCTCGCCGTCGCGCTGGCGGGCGCCGGCGCGTATGCGCTGACCCACCGCGCCGCGGCCCCCGCGCCGACGGCCGCGCCGGCACGGGCGCCGGCGCCCGTGCACGAGCTGTCGGTGCGCGACATCGCCCGCATCGAGGCGCGTCCGCTGGCCGTCACCCTGCCCGTCACGGGATCGTTGATGCCGCTGTCGCAGGCCACCGTCAAGTCGAAGGTGTCGGGCATCGTGCTGTCGACCGCCGTGCAGGAAGGCATGGACGTCAAGGCCGGCCAGGTGATCGCGCGGCTCGATCCCGCCGAGGCGCGCGCCCGCGTGGCGCAGCAGCAGGCGATGCTGGCCGACGCGCAGGCACGCCTGACGATGGCGAAGAAAAACATGAGCAACAGCGCATCGCTGCTGAAGCAGAATTTCATTGCGCAAAACGCATACGACACGTCGGCGAACGCCGTCGACCTGGCGCAGGCCGCCGTCGATTCCGCGCGCGCGCAGCTGGACCTCGCGCGCATCGCGCTGGCCGATACGACGATCCACGCGCCGCTCTCGGGCGTCGTGAGCAAGCGCCATGCGCAGGCCGGCGAAAAGCTGGCGCCGGACAGCCCCGTGTTCTCGATCGTCGACCTGAAGCACCTGACGCTCGACGCCCAGGTGCCCGCGTCCGACATCCCCCGCATCCAGGTCGGCCAGGACGTGCAGTTCAAGGTCGACGGCTTCGACGGCCGCAACTTCACGGGCAAGGTCGCGCGCATCAATCCAGCCACCGAGACGGGCTCGCGCGCCATGATCGTGTACGTGGACGTGGCGAATCCCGACGGCGTGCTGCGCGCCGGCATGTTCGCCAAGGGGACCATCGTCACCGACAAGTCGAACGCGCATCCGCTGCTGCCGATCGGCGCCGTCCGCCAGGACAATGGCCGCGACGTCGTCTACCGTATCGCCGACGGCAAGGTCGTCGCGCAGCCCGTGAAGCTGGGCCTGCGCAACCAGGACGAAGGCGTCGTCGAAGCGCTGGAAGGCGTCGACGCCGGCATGACGGTGCTGGCCGTGCCGCTGGACGGCATCAAGCCGGGCAGCAAGGTCAAACCGCCGGACGCGAAAGGCTGAGCCATGTGGATCACCCGTACCAGTATCAAATACCCCGTCTTCGCCACGATGGTGATGGTGGGCCTGATGGTGCTCGGCCTGTTCGCGTACCGCGGCCTTGGCGTCGAGAGCATGCCGAACGTCGAGATCCCGGCCGTCTTCATCGAGACCGCGTATCCCGGCGCCTCGCCCGAGCAGGTCGAGAATGACGTGACGCGCCCGCTCGAGGAAGCGGCGAACACCGTCGGCGGCATCAAGACGATCCGCAGCACGTCGTGGGAAGGCCGCTCGGGCGTCGGCATCGAATTCCAGCTGACGGTCGACATGGACCGCGCCGTGCAGGACCTGCGCGACCGCATCAGCACCGTCCGCGGCGGCTTCCCGCGCGAGGTGAAGGAGCCCATCGTGTACCGCGAGGAAGGCGAGAACACGCAGCCCGTGGTCCTGCTGGCGCTGACGTCGAAGGAGCGCAGCCTGCGCGACCTGACGATGCTGACCGACCAGGTGATCGTCAAGCGCCTGCAGGCCGTGGCCGGCGTCGGCCAGATCCGCGTCAACGGCAAGCAGGACCGCCAGGTGCTGATCGACATCCGCCCCGACCAGCTGAAGAGCCTCAACGTCGGCATCGACGAGGTGATGAACGCGATCACGACGACCAACGCCAACCTGCCGGCCGGCCGCATCAGCCGCGGCGCGCGCGAGAACCTCGTGCGCATCGAAGGCAAGATGAAGGAAGCGGCCGACTTCCGGCGCATCGTCGTCGCCAACCGCACGGGCGGCCCGATCTACCTGAGCCAGGTGGCCGACATTTCCGACGGCGCCGCCGAGGAACAGTCGATCTCGCGCGTGAACGGCGAACGTTCCATCACGCTGGAGATCGCGAAGATCCAGGACGCCAACACGGTGCAGGTGGGCACCGGCGTCAAGGCCGCCATCGAGGCAATGAAGACGACGCTGCCGAAGGACGTGCAGTTCCGCATCCTGGACGACAAGGCGAAGAACGTGCAGGGCCAGCTCGACAACGTCAAGGACACCATCCTCGAAGGTGCGCTGCTGACCATGGTGATCGTGTTCTTCTTCCTGCACTCGTGGCGCAGCACCATCATCACGGGCCTGACCTTGCCGATCTCGGTGCTGGCCAGCTTCATCGCGATGAAGTACTTCGGCTTCACGCTGAACTTCCTCACCTTGATGGCGCTGTCGCTGTGCATCGGTCTGTTGATCGACGACGCCATCGTCGTGCGCGAAAACATCGTGCGCCACCTCGGCATGGGCAAGAACCACGTGCGCGCCGCGGAAGACGGCACCAACGAGATCGGCGTCGCGGTGATGGCGACGACCTTCGCCATCGTCGCCGTGTTCGTGCCGATCGCGTTCATGAAGGGCATCATCGGCCGCTTCTTCCTGCAGTTCGGGATCACCGTCGCCGTGGCCGTGCTGGTGTCGCTGTTCGTCAGCTTCACGCTCGACCCGATGCTGTCGTCCGTGTGGCCCGATCCCGTGAAGGGCCGCTTCAAGTACATGCCGTGGCTGGGCCGCCTGATGGCGCGCATCGAGCACGGCATCGAATGGCTGCACGACGTCTACGCGAAGGTGCTGGCGCTGGCGCTGGACTGGCGTAAATCCACGCTGCTGCTCGCGGTCGTCCTGTTCGCGGCCAGCCTGATGCTGGTGCCGAAGATCGGCGGCGAGTTCGTGCCGCAGGTCGACGACGGCTACATCCACATGCGCCTGAAGACGCCGATCGGCTCCAGCCTGGACTACTCGGATGCGAAACTGCGCCAGGCCGAGGCGGCGCTGGCCGAGTTCAAGGAAATCGAAAGCGTCTCGACCATCGTCGGTTCGTGGGAAGGCCGCAATTACTCGGAGGTGCACCTGAAGCTGACGGACGTGCACAAGACGCACCGCCGCTCGCAGCAGGAGATGGAAAAAGTCATCCGCGAGCGCCTGGAGAAAATCGCCGGCATCTCGCTGACGGTGGGCCAGCGTCCGATCTACATCGCGATCCTCGGGAATGACGAGGCGAAGCTGGACGCCGTGGCCCACACGCTGATGGACAAGATGCGCAAGATCCGCGGCATCGCCGACATCGAGTACAGCCAGGAAGGCGCGAACCCGGCCACCATCGTCAAGATCAACCACGAGCTGGCGTCCGACCTCGGACTCACCGTGCAGCAGATCGGCACGGCGCTGCGTCCGTTCGTCGCCGGCGACCAGACCAACCGCTGGCTCGCGCCGGATGGCCAGAACTACGAAGTCAACGTGCAGCTGCCGAAGTCGGGCCGCGAAAAGGTGGCCGACCTGGCCGACCTGTCGGTGGCATCGAGCAAGCGTGACGCGATGGGCAACCCGGTCATGGTCCCGCTGCGCCAGGTCGTGCAATTCATCCCGTCGACGAGCCCGCAGATGCTCAAGCGCCAGGCCCTGCAGCGCCGCGTGGCGGTCTTCGCCGGCCTCGAAGGCCGTCCGCTGGGCGACGTGATGGGCGACGTGAACAAGGAAATGAAAGCCATGCAGCTGCCGGACGGCGTGCGCTTCGACGTCGGCGGCGACGCCCAGCAGATGGACGAGACGATGGCCGGCTTCGGCGTCGCCCTGGGCATCGCCGTGATCTTCATCTACCTCGTGCTGGCCTCGCAGTTCGGCAGCTTCCTGCAGCCGATCGCGATCATGGTGTCGCTGCCGCTGTCGCTGATCGGCGTGCTGATCGCGCTGCTCATCACGAAGACGACGCTGAACATCTTTTCCATCATCGGTGTCGTGATGCTGATGGGTCTCGTGACGAAGAACGCGATCCTGCTGGTGGACTTCGCCAACCATGGCCAGCGCGAAGGCCGGTCACAGTTCGACGCGCTGATGGAAGCGGGCCAGGTGCGCCTGCGCCCGATCCTGATGACGACGCTCGCGATGATCTTCGGCATGCTGCCGATGGCGATCGGCATGGGCGAAGGCGGAGAAACGCAGGCGCCGATGGGACGTGCGGTGATCGGGGGCGTGATCACGTCGACGCTGCTCACCCTGGTCGTCGTGCCCGTGGCGTACACCTATCTCGACAGCCTGGGCAAGCGGGTGGCGGCGTGGTTCAGGAAGGGGCACGAAGAAGATACGGCTACGGAACAAACCGCATGACGTCGTCCTCGCGAAAGCGGGGACCCATACAGAGCATCAGGAATCGCACGAGACGCTTTAAGCAAGCTCGGCATGGGTTCCCGCGTGCGCGGGAACGACGTGTGGTCAAGCGGGGTCATGCTCCTGCCGTGCCTCTTCCCCGGCATCTTCATCCTGCGCCGGCGCATCGTCCCCCTTGTGCTGCTTGGCTTCCTGCTTCTTGCGCGCCTTTTCGTCCGCCTTGCGTTTCTTCTCCAACTCCCGCTGGCGTTTTTCGTACTGGAAATTCGTCTTGGCCATGCTCACCTCTTGCTATCGTTGGAAAGGTCGTACTAGTCCATTATGGACCAGTCATCCTACCCCGTCTTGAGAATTAACCACGCGGGTGGTGCCGGGCGTGGAGATGCTTCAGGCGCTCGCGCGCGACGTGGGTGTAGATCTGCGTCGTGGAAATGTCGGAATGCCCCAACAGCAACTGCACCACGCGCAGATCGGCGCCGTGGTTCAGCAAATGCGTGGCGAACGCGTGACGCAGCGTGTGGGGCGACAACGGCGCCGTGATGCCCGCCTTCGCCGCATGCTTCTTGATGACGACCCAGAACATCTGGCGCGTCATCGGCCCGCCGCGGCCGGTCACGAACAGCGCGTCGTCGACCTGGCCATCGAGGATGACGCCGCGCGCCTCTTTCATGTAACGGTCCAGCCAGTGCCGCGCCTGTTCGCCGAACGGCACGAGGCGCGTCTTGCTGCCTTTACCAGTAATGCGCAGTACGCCATCGTTCAGGCTCAGTTCGACCAGCTTCAGCGCGACGAGTTCCGACACGCGCAGGCCGCTGGCATACATCAGTTCGAGCATCGTGCGCTCGCGCAGGCCCAGCGGCGTCGAGACGTCCGGCGCCGCGAGCAGCGCATCGACCTGGGCCTCGGTGAGCGTATGGACGAAACGCTGCGGCTGCTTCGCGGACGCCATGTTCAAACACGGATCGGCGGCGATGCGGCGGTCGCGCAGCGCGAGCTGGTAAAAACGCTTCAGCACGGACAGCCGGCGGTTGGCCGAACTGGGCTTCGTGTCCTCGTGGCGTTCGGCGAAATAGGCGGCGACGTCCTGCGGCTCGACGGCGTACAGGTCGCTCCGCTCGGGCCGCTTGACGTCGAGCCAGCGCGCGAACAGGCGCAGGTCGCGCCGGTAGGCATCGAGGGAGTTCTTTGCGAGACCGTGCTCGAGCCAGAGCGTGTCGCAGAACGCGTCGATCAGGGGAAGATTGACTGCTGCTGCCATGGCATCTCGAGCGCCAGCGCGCCTTCGTGGCGCAGCAGCCAGCGCTTGATTCCGAGCTGGAATCCATGTTCGTCGTCGCTGCTGGAAAAACCGCCCAGGCCGCCGGACGCCGTCACGCGGTGGCACGGGATCACGAGCGGGAACCAGTTGGCGCCGCAGGCCTGGCCGACGGCGCGCGGGGCCGATTCCAGCTGCTTGGCGATCTGGCCGTACGTACGGACGCTGCCGCGCGGGATCGCGCAAATGGTGTCCCACACGCGCCGCTGGAATTCGCTGCCGGCCTCCTTCAGCGGCAGGTCGAAGCGGAAATCGGGATCCTCGAAGTAGCGCGCCACCTGGACGGCGGCCTGCTCGGCGACGGCATCCTGCGCCGATTTTTCGTGGTAATGCGGCGGCAGGTAGACCAGTTCGCGCAACCGCCCATCTTCGGTACGGATGCCCATCGCTCCAAACGGCGCCGCGATGATGGCGCTGAAAATCTCGCTGCCTTGTTGTGTGCTCATCGACGCAGTGTAAGACCCGGAAGACGTGTTCGCAAGCCTGCACGGCCGTGGGCAAAAAAAACGCACCCGTAGGTGCGTTTCTAATATGGTCACGTTTTCGGCTGCCTGGTCATTGCCGGCTGCATCATATAAAACGTGTGTCTCCTCCTAACTGTTTTACGGTAAAGTTTGTGTTTACCGCTTTCTTTTCCCTCTCCCAAATCGTATTCGGTCGCTTTATCGCACCAGGTTGGTGCCAAAAGGTGCCCCATCATAACGCAACCGCATAAGAAAAGCGTAGTTTTTTATATACATTCACGAAATATATTTCGGTCATAAGCCCCCATGACATGTCATAAAAATGCTAGTGCCAGTGTTTCATTGATTACAGGCAACTAACACTTATTTACCCGCACCGAATGAGGGCGATTGTCACCGGGCCTGGGCTGTCGTGACGGGCGCCGTCGCCTGCGAGGTTGTCCTGTTGATCGCATCGATGAGATCCTTGCCGATCCGCCCTTCCACCTGCTTCTGCACGGGCAGCAGGGCGCGGCGCCAGTCGGCCTGTTCCTGCGGCGTCAAGGTATAGATCTTCGTCTTGCCGGTCTTGCGGATCGCTTCGAGGGCCGCGTCGTTGTCGCGCTGGGCGATGGTCTTTTCGAATGCCGTCGCTTCGCGCATCGCCTGCTCCAGCTCCGTCCGGATGTCGCGCGGCAAGCCGTCCCAGAATTTCTTGTTGACGATGACGGCGTAGCCCAGATAGCCGTGGTTCGACACCGTCACGTACTTCTGCACCTCATGCATCTTCTGCGTGTACATATTCGACGGCGGGTTCTCGGTGCCGTCCACGATATGGGCCTGCAGGGCGGGATAGACTTCGGAAAACGCCAGCACCTGGGGCACCGCGCCGAGCGCGCGCATCTGCACGTCGAGCACCTTGGAGCCCTGGATGCGCATCCGCAGGCCACGGAAATCCGCCGGGCTGTGCAGCGGGCGGTTGGCCGACATCACTTTAAAACCATTGTCCCAGTAAGCCAGGCCCGTGATGCCCTTGGCTTCCAGTTTTTGCAGCAGGCTCTTGCCGATCGGCCCTTCCGTCACGGCATACAGCGCCGCCTTGGTCGGGAAAATGTACGGCAGGTCGAACGCTTCGAATTCCTTCACGCCGAGCGGCGCGAACTTGGCGAGCGACGGCGCCAGCATTTGCACGGCGCCCAGCTGCAGGGCTTCCAGCTCTTCCTTGTCCTTGTAGAGCTGGCTGTTGGGATAGACTTCGACCTTCACCCGGCCGTGCGTCCGCTGTTCCGCCAGCACGCGGAAGCGTTCGGCCGCCAGACCCTTGGGCGCGTCCGGCGACACGACGTGGCTGAACTTGATGATGATCGGGGCCTGGGCGTGGGCGCCGGCGCCAGTCACGACAGCAAGCGCGGCCAGCAAGGCTTTGATGCGCATAAATTTTATGTTCCCGCGGTGTATATTCGGATACCGACCGCCAGTGTGCCGCTTCGCGGGTCGTACCGCTATCGTGGAAAACCACGACAGGAAACGTCGAAAAACCTGCTGCGCGTTGCACTGTTGTTCTGCGATGCTCACTGTACTGCTCGTACAGTTGTGCTTCTCGAACAACATTGCCGCCGCTCGCGACGGTTTTTCGAGGTTTCCGACAGACAGTCGTCGGCAAAAGCTGAAACGTTATCACATGAAAAGTCCATTCACCCTGCCCCGCCCCGTCAAGCAAGGCCCGTGGCGCTGGCTCGTGCCCGTCCTGCTCGTGCTGCTGTTCCTGCTCGTCCTGCTGTGGCTGCCCTGGCAGGCGCGCCAGATGGAAAGCAACGAGCGGCAGGAACAATTGATCGCCGATACCTTGTGGGTCGAGCAGACCTTGCGCTTCGAGCTCGCGCGCAGCGAGGAAGCGCTGGCCGCGCTGGGCAACGACCTCGTCATCGAGACGCCGGCGCCGGCCGCCCTGCAGGCCCGTTTCGCGCAGATGTTCAAGAACGGTCACGAACTCCAGCGCATCATCTGGTACGACGCGCAGGGCCAGGTCAAGGCGAGCCGCGGCATGGAACTGCCGCCCGAAGGGCTCACGCAATCGTCGCGCGATGCCGCCGCCATGTCGCGCAGCACGCGCCTGGGGCGCTATAGCGAACCATACGGTGCCACCGGTCTCGTGCACGGCCTGATCGACTTCCACCTGCCGCTGGTCCACGCCGGCAAGTACATGGGCAGCCTCGTCGCCACGTACAACCTCCAGACCTTGCTGGACGAGAACGTGCCGTGGTGGTTCGCCCAGGACAATGCCTTGTCTCTGCTCGACCGCGACGACCATGTCGTGGCGCAGCGCGCGGCGGGCGGACCGGGCCGCGGCGTCTACACGCACAAGCGCGCGCTCGACCTGCCCGGCTCGCAGATCGTGCTCGCCACCGACAGCGTCAAGGCCGCGCCGAAGCTGCTGCCGAACCTGCTGGTCGGCTCCGTGATCGTGCTGGCGCTGGGCCTCGTCATTTCGCTCGTCGCGCTGTGGCGCCACATCGCGCGCACGATCGCGGCGGAAAACGCGCTGCGCCAGCAGATGGCCTTCCGTACCGCGATGGAAGACTCGCTGCTCACGGGCCTGCGCGCACGCGACCTGGAGGGCCGTGTCACCTACGTCAACCCGGCGTTCTGCCGCATGGTCGGTTATCCCATGGAAGATCTGCTGGGCAAGAAGCCGCCGATGCCGTACTGGGCGCCGGAAGCGATGGCGGAGTACGAAGGCCGCTTCCGCAAGGTGCTGTCGGGCCAGGCGACGCCGCAGTTCGAGACCGTGTTCCAGCGCTCGGACGGCATGCGCGTGCCCGTGCTCGTGTTCGAGGCGCCCCTCGTCGACGCGCATGGGCGCCACACGGGCTGGATGAGTTCCATCCTCGACATCACGGACCGCAAGCGTGCGGAAGAACTGAATCGCCAGCAGCAGGAAAAGCTGGAGACGAGCGCGCGCCTGGCGACGATGGGCGAGATCTCGTCGATGCTCGCGCACGAACTGAACCAGCCGTTGGCCGCCATCTCCAGCTACACGGCGGGCGCGCTGAACGTGCTCGCGCGCGAGACCCAGGCGGCGCCGCTCGACACCGGCATGCTGAAACGCGCGCTGGAACAGGCGAACACGCAGGCGCGCCGCGCCGGCCAGATCATCCGCAGCGTGCACGAATTCGTGAAGAAGCGCGAACCGCACCGCGAGACGGTCGGCATTCCCAACGTCGTCGACGGCATCCGCGCCCTCGTCGAACTGCAGGCCCGCCAGAGCTATGTCGCGCTGCAGGTGGACGTGCCGGACGACCTGCCGCCCGTACTCGCGGACCGCGTGCTGATCGAGCAGGTGCTTCTCAATCTCACGCGCAACGCCATCGAGGCGATGCAGGCCATCGACCCCGAGAGGCGTGTCTTGAGGATTACCGCGCACACGGGCGAACAGGGGCAAGTCGCCGTGTCCGTGATCGACAACGGCCATGGCATTTCGCCGGAAGTGGCGGAGCGCCTGTTCTCGCCGTTCTTTTCGACGAAGGCCGAAGGCATGGGCATGGGCCTGTCGATCTGCCGCACCGCGATCGAATTCCACGGCGGCACGCTCACCCACGCGGCCAATCCGGGCGGGGGCACCGTGTTTACCTTCACGTTGCAGCAGGCGCAGGAAGCACCCGTCACCGAACGGTGAATTACAATACGTCAAAAAAAGGAGACCTGCATGCTGCACATCGTCGACGACGAAGACGTGATCCGCGACGCGCTCGAATGGCTGGCGCAATCGCGCGGGCTGCCGGCGCGCGGCTATGCGGGCGGCCAGGCCTTCCTCGACGCGCTCGGCGACCGCTTTGCGGCCGACGCTTCGCACGGCGACTGCGTGCTGCTGGACGTGCGCATGCCGGGCATGAACGGCATCGCCGTGTTCGACCAGCTGGTGGCGCGCGGCCTGCTGGCGCGCCTGCCGGTGATCTTCCTGACCGGCCACGGCGACGTGCCGATGGCCGTCGATTCCCTCAAGCGCGGCGCCTTCGACTTCTTCGAAAAACCGTTCAACGACAACCAGCTGATGGACCGCGTCGAGGAAGCCCTCGCCGCCTCGCGCAAGGCCGCGTCGCGCGACGCCATCCATGCCCGGCTGGCCACCCTGTCGGCACGCGAACGGGAAGTCCTTGACCTCATCCTCGCAGGCAACATGAACAAGGTCGTCGCCGACAAGCTCGGCATCAGCATGCGAACGGTCGAGGTGCACCGGGCGCATATCTTCGACAAGATGCAGGTCAAGACGGCCGTCGAGCTGGCCGGGCTGTTGAAGTAGCCGTCATTCCCGCGCAAGCGGGAATCCATGCTGAGCCTCCGGCAATCGATATCGTGATTTTCACACAGTCAGTTTCTCAACTTCAGCATGGGTCCCCGCTTCCGCGGGGACGACGTTTCCGCTGGTAACGCCGCGCACGACTGCCCACGCGTCCTGTGCCGCGCGGGGTTCGCTTGTAAAATCAGCCTGATCATGGAGTGGTCGAACTCACCACGTCGAAACATTCTTTAGGGAACGCAGATGAGCGAGAAGACGATAGCCGACAAAATGTTCTTGAGGAGCGCGAAATCGATGCTGATCCTGAACGGGAACGTCCACCCCGGCATGGTGTCGCAGATGCCGCCCAACCTGATCCAGTCCGACCAGGAGAAAGTGGACGTCGTGCTGCTGTTCGCGATGAACCGCAAGGAACTCGAACAATATTTCCCGATCGCCAAGGAGCGCCTGGGCGACAAGGGGTCGTTGTGGGTCGCTTATCTGAAACAGACCGCCTCCAAGGCCACCGACATCAACCGCGATTCGATCAATGCGTATGCCAAGGAAAACGGCATCACGGGCGTCGCCATGATTTCCATCGACGGCGACTGGTCCGCGCTGCGCATGAAGCGGATCGAACTCTAGACAGCCTGACCGTGGCGTGCGAGAGCCCACGCGACGTGTTCGCGCACGAGCGCTGACGGGTGGTCTGCGCGCGCGCGCAGCGCGCCGACGACTTCATCTGACGTGGTTGCATTGCCGAGTCCCACCGCCAGGTTGCGCAGCCAGCGCTCGTGCCCGATACGGCGGATCGGGCTGCCTTCGAGGCGGCGGTTGAAGTCAATCTCGCTCCAGCCGAACAGCTCGATGAGTCCCGCCGTGCCCAGGCCGTTCCGCTCGTCGAAATCCGGCACGGTCGCCCGCTGCGCGAACTTGTTCCACGGACAGGCAAGTTGGCAATCGTCGCAGCCGTAGATGCGGTTGCCGATCAGCGGACGGAATTCTTCCGGGATCGCGCCCTTCAGTTCGATGGTCAGATAGGAAATGCAACGGCGCGCATCCAGCCGGCCCGGGCCGAGGATCGCGCCCGTCGGGCACACGGCTATGCAGGCGCTGCATTGGCCGCAGTGGGCGCCGGTCGGCTCGTCGACGGGCAGCGGCAGGTCGACGAGGATCTCGCCGATGAAGAACGTGGAGCCCGCCTCGCGGCTCAGCAAGAGCGTGTGCTTGCCGCGCCAGCCGAGGCCGGCCTTCTGCGCCAGCGGCAGCTCCATCACGGGTGCGGAATCCGTGAACACGCGGTAGCCGTACTCGCCGACGGCCGCCTTGACCTTCTCGGCCAGGGCCTGCAGCCGGTTGCGCAACACCTTGTGATAATCGCGGCCGCGCGCATAGATCGAGACGACGGCCGCCTGCGGGTCGTCCTGGCGCAGGCGCTCGCGCGTACGCCAGTCGTGCGGCGTCTCCATCGGCAGGTAATCCATGCGCGCGCTGATCACGCGCACCGTGCCCGGCACCAGCTCGGCCGGCCGGGCGCGCTTCATGCCGTGGCTTGCCATATAATCCATCTCGCCGTGGTGGCCGGCGTCCAGCCAGGCCTGCAGGCCCGCTTCGTGGCCGGCCAGGTCGATGTCGGCGATGCGCACGTCGGCAAAGCCCAGTTCCGCGCCCCATGCCTTGATGGCCTGGGCGAGTGCGGAGAAATCGGGCTGGACGGGAAGCTGGGCGGACATTGGCGGACCTACAAACCTCATATTTTATTCGATGCAGCAGCAACCGAAACAACAACTGAGCGCTTATCTTCCCGACGAATCCGCCACGCAGGCCCTCGGCGCCGCCCTCGCGCGCGCGCTGGGCCCGGGCCTCGTGATCTACCTGCACGGCGACCTCGGCGCCGGCAAGACGGCGCTCACGCGCGCCCTGCTGCACGCGGCCGGCCACAAGGGCGCCGTCAAGAGCCCGACCTATACGCTGTCGGAGCCGTACCGCATCGAGCTGGACGGCCAAAAGGTCAACCTGATCCACTACGACCTGTACCGCATGTCCAGCCCCGAGGAATTCCTCGACGCGGGGTTCCGCGAAGATTTCGATGGTAACAACATTTGCATCGTCGAATGGCCGGAAAAGGGAGAACCGGTGTTGCCGCCACCCGACGTTAAAGTGTTGCTTAAGGTCAGCGGTCGCGGGCGTGAGGTAGAATTGCAAGCGTTGTCCGACTTGGGCCTGCTATGCCTCGAACGCCTGCACTACCCCCCGACGCCCTGATTCCAGGTTCCCCGAAACGACGCACGATCCTCAAGGCCGGCGGTACGCTGCTGCTGTCCGTCGTCGCCCCGCTGACGGCATCCGCCGCCCAGATCATGGCCGTGCGCGTGTGGCCGGCCGACGAGTACACCCGCGTCACCCTGGAAAACGACGGCGAGCTCAAGACGACGCACTTCATGGTGCCGGACCCGCCGCGCCTCGTCGTCGACATCGACGGCCTCGCGCTGAACGACACGCTGAAAAGCCTCGTCGCCAAGATCGAGTCGAACGACCCGTACATCAAGCAGGTGCGCGTGGGCCAGAACCGGCCCAACGTCGTGCGCCTCGTGTTCGACCTGAAGGAAGAGGTCAAGCCGCAGGTGTTCAACCTGGCGCCCATCGCCGGCTATCACCACCGCCTGATCTTCGACCTGTATCCCGTCAAGCCCGTCGACCCGCTCGCGAGCATGATCGCCAAGGAAAACTGGACGACGGACGCGGCCCCCGCCACGCCGACCCCGGCCGTGCAGCCGGGCGAGCCGACGGTCGGCCAGGCCGGTCCGGATGCCATCGCCAAGCTGGAAGCGGATGCCGCCCGCGCCGGCTCCACGCCCGCGCAGCCGCAGCCGACGACGCCGCAACCGGCCCAGCCGCATGCGCCCGCCAAGGCCGCGCCGGGACAGAAGGTGGCGCGCATGGTCACCATCGCGCTCGACCCCGGCCACGGCGGCGAGGATCCCGGCGCGACCGGCACCACGGGCGTGCACGAGAAGGACATCGTGCTCGCGGTGGCGAAGCGCCTGAAAGCGAAACTGGAAGACTTGCCGAACACGCGCGTGATGCTGACGCGCGACGCCGACTTCTTCGTCCCCCTCGGCCAGCGCGTGGAAAAAGCGCGCAAGGTGCAGGCCGACCTGTTCGTGTCGATCCACGCCGACGCCTTCGTCGAACCGACGGCGCGCGGCTCCTCCGTGTTCGTGCTGTCGGAAAAAGGCGCCAGCTCGAGCGCGGCGCGCTGGCTGGCGGCCGACCAGAACAAGGCCGACCTGATCGGCGGCGTGAATCTCGCCAGCCACGACAGGCAGCTGGCGAGCGTGCTGATGGACCTGTCGCAGACGGCCCAGATCAACGACAGCATGAAGCTCGGCAAGGCCGTGCTGACGGAAATCGGCGGCATCAACCGCCTGCACCGCGGCGTCGTCGAACAGGCCGGTTTTGCCGTGCTGAAGGCGCCGGACATCCCCTCGATCCTCGTCGAGACCGCATTCATCTCTAATCCGGAAGAGGAAGCGCGGCTGAAGGATGATGCCTACCAGAACCAACTGGCCGACGCGATCACGAAAGGCATCAAGCGCTACTTCGCGTACAATCCGCCGCTGGCGAAGAGCCGCATGACTTAATGGGACGCCCGCGGGCGTCCCCCCTGAGGAGGATTCTCGTGAGCGCAACGACCATCAACTTCGGGCAATTGCCCGCCCTGCAACTTCGCGCGCCGGACGGTGCCGAGGCGACCATCACGTTGTACGGCGCCCACGTCGTGTCGTGGAAAGCCGTCACCACGGCCGGCGGGCCGGCCCAGGAACGCCTGTTCCTGAGCAGCCTGTCCGCGCTGGACGGCCAGAAGGCGATCCGCGGCGGCGTGCCCGTCATCTTTCCCCAGTTCGCCGAGCGCGGCACCGGCATGCGCCACGGCTTTGCGCGCGTCGCGACCTGGCGCGTCCTCGACCAGGGCGAAGCGGATGGTGCCGCATTCGCGGTGCTGGCGCTGAATCAGGGCGATCTGCCCCAGCAGCTCGCAGCCGCCTGGCCTTACGCCTTCGAACTGCTGCTGCGCGTGGCGGTGCGCGGTGCGCAACTGGACATGTCGCTCGACGTGCGCAACACCGGCACGCAGACCTTCCCGTTCGCCGCCGCGCTGCATACGTACCACCTCGTCGAGGACGTGGAAGCCGTGCGCATCGACGGCGTGCAGGCGGAGACGCTCGCCATCACCGACAAGCTCGACCATGTGTTCGAGCGCATCCAGGGCGCGATCGCGTTCGACACGGGCGCGGACAAGGTGACGCTGGAGCAGACGGGCTTCAACGACGCCGTCGTGTGGAACCCGGGCGCGGCCGACGCGGCGGCGCTGTCCGACATGGAAGACGAGGAATACCGCCGCTTCGTCTGCATCGAGCCTGCCCTGCTGGGGGATGCGGCCGCCCCACCGCAGCAACTGGAGCCGGGCGGGATCTGGCGCGGGACGTACCGGGCCGTCGTCCAGGCAGGATGAACAGCAACGCCGGCATTTGCCGGCGTTTCATTTTGTAGCAAAAAATGCGCGGTGCGCCTCGTCATGCGGCCTAAACTACATGCTACGAGCATGGGAGGACACGCAAGGAGGAGACGCAATGAGTACATTGGTGAAACGGCTGGCACTCGTGCTGGCGGCGGGGTCCGCCCTGTCCGGCTGCGCCGTCTATGCGCCGCCTTATGCGGCCTACGACGCACCTTATTCTCCGTACGGCTACGGCTATGGTCCCACGTATGTCGGACCGCCCGTCTCGCTCGACTTCAGCTATCACGAGTACGATCGTGGCGGCCGTGGCTGGCATGGGCACCGTGGCGGTGGCCGCCGCTGGCGTTGAGCACGCCAGCGCTCAGTTCGATTCCTTGATCAAGCGGCCCGCGGTCGACTGGACCGGCCGCGCGTTCAGCGGATACAGGCGCGAGAACAGGGCCATCTGCGCCGGCGACGCCTGCATCGGCTGCTTGAACACCATCCACAGCACGCCTTCCGTGCACGGCGGTTCCGTCAGCGAGCCCATGTAGGTGAAATACTCGCGCCGTTCCGGCAGCGCGTCGGTCGGGTCGATCACGATCGAGGGCGAGACGGTGTCGAATTTTTCCAGCGGCAGGTTGTCCCAGATCGTCTGCATCAGGCGGTGCGGCTGGCCGCGCTCCAGCAGCACGGCGATGATGGCGATCTTGCCTTCGGCGCTCTTGTGCACGAGGTGGATGACCATCTCCGTGCCCTTGCCGTTGATCTTTTCTTCCGACGGACGGTGGAAGTGAAATTCCTGCAATTCGTACACGGTGTTGCCGACCGTGATGAAATTGCCGCCACCCACCGCCACCTGGATCGTGTGGCCGTTGTTGACCTCGCTGAACGACGACGGGCGGTAGTCGAAGCTGATCTGTTCGAGATTGACCTTGATACCGTCGCGCAAGTCGATCGGCGACTGGCGGTTGCCGGTGCCGCACTTGGCCCAGTCGACATTGATCTTCGACCAGTTCGCCGGGCCCAGCTCGCCCTCGTACGACCACACGGTGCCGTGCTTCGGCGCAGCGGCGATGGCGGCCGCCGCGGCGGCGGCCTGCTCCTCCTGCCTGCGCTTCGCATCGGCGAGTTTTTTCGCGCGCGCGGCGGCCGTCGCGCGGGCTTGCTGGCGCTCCCGTAGGGCCGCCAAGCGCTGCGCGATCTTGGCCGACAGCTCGACCTCGGCATCTTCCTCGCTGGCCGAGCTGGCGCTCGCGGCCGGTTCGGCTTTCGGTTCGGCTTTCGGTTCGGCTTTCGGTTCGGCTTTCTTTTCGGCGGGCTCGGCCTTTTTCGTCGCGGCCGGCACCATGGCCGACGCCGGCCGAGACACGGAAGCCGCCAGCCTGGCTGCCGCCGCGGCGGCGGGATCGTTCGCGGCGCTTGCGCTCAGGGCGACGCAGCTGCAAGCGAACAGGGCGATCAGGGTACGCATGGGAATCCAGTAGTATTGCTCTCCACTGCCTTATCGGCGTGACCGACAGTAAACTTGAGCCTGGGGAACAATTCCGTGCATCAATAGCCGCCGCAAATAAAAAACGCGCCGTCATGCGGCGCGTTTCATGTGATCACTTGTCAGGCTTCAGCGGCTCATCATGCGCCGTCCAACCTTGTACAGCCCGCCCAGCGCCAGGGGCACGACGGCCGCGCCGACGCCCACCAGCACGATGATCGTCAGGTGATCGCGGATCACCGGGATATTGCCGAAGAAGTAACCGCCGGTCACCAGGCTGACCACCCAGGCCACGGCGCCCGTGACGTTGTACATCTGGAAGCGGGCATGGGTCATGTCCGAGATGCCCGCGACGAACGGCGCGAACGTGCGCACGACGGGCACGAAACGGGCCAGGATGATCGTCTTGCCGCCGTGGCGTTCGAAGAATTCGTGGGTGCGATGCAGCGCGTCCTTGTTCAGCCAGCGGTAATCGTGCGTGAACACGCGATGCCCGATCGCCCCGCCGATGTAATAGTTGAGGGTATTGCCCGTCACCGCCGCCACGATCAACAGGAGCGTCAGCAAGGCATAACTCATCTCGCCGGTGGCGCAGAAGGCGCCGGCGATGAACAGGAGGGTGTCACCGGGGAAAAAGAACAGAACCACGAGGCCGGTTTCGCAGAACACGATGGCGAACAGCACGGCATACACATACACCCCGTATTGCGCCAGCAATGTGCCGAGGGTCTTATCGACATGAAGAATCATGTCGAAGAATTGCATCAGATCCATAATTTTCCTAAATGGTAGCGCCGAATCATACCATCAGTCCGACCCCGAAAATGGCTGCCGGCTCATCTTCACGGCGAATTTTCTTCATCGGCAAAAATGTTTTAATTTTAATATTTTCCAGATTACAATCGTCATCACACATCCAATGATCCGGCCCGCCACAAGCGGCCAAGGAGACGACATTGAAGAAGGCATATTTCCTCTTCCGACACACGATTCTCGCCGCCACCTGCGCCCTCTTCGCGGCGACCGCCGGCGCCAGGGAACTCCCGCCGAAGCCCAGCGTCGCCGACATCGTCAAGGCATCGAAACCGTCGGACTGGCGGCCTCTCGACCCGGACAACACGCTGTACATGGAACTCCCGTTCGGCCGCGTCGTCATCGAACTGGCGCCGACGTTCGCGCCGAACCACGTGAAGAACATCAAGGCCCTCGTGCGCGAGCATTATTTCGACGGACTGGCCGTCGTGCGCGTGCAGGACAACTGGGTCGTGCAATGGGGCGATCCGAACGAAGACAACGACAAGGTGCGCCGGATCAAAGGTGCGCAGAAGACGCTGAAGGCCGAGTTCACCGTCCCCCTCAGGAACGATACGCATTTCACGCGGATGAAGGACGTCGACGGCTACGCGCCCCAGGTCGGCCATTCGAACGGTTTCCCGGTCGGCCGCGACCCGAAGACGGGCGAGACCTGGCTGGCGCACTGCTACGGCATGGTCGGCGTGGGTCGCGACAACGATGCCGACAGCGGCGGCGGCACGGCGCTGTACGCCGTCATCGGCCCGGCGCGCCACCTCGACCGCAACATCACGGTGGTCGGCCGCGTGATCTCCGGCATGCCGCAACTGTCCGCCCTGCCGCGCGGCCCCGCGCCGATGGGGTTCTACGACAAGCCGGAGATGAACGTGCCGATCGCATCGGTTAAGGTGGCGGCCGACGTCCCGGCGGACCAGCGCAGCCGTTTCGAAGTGATGCGCACCGAGAGCGCCGCCTACCAGAGCGTCCTGGACGCCCAGCGCAACCGCGGCGGCCCGTGGACCAAGGTCGCGGCCGGCCATCTCGACCTGTGCGCAGCGCCGATTCCCGTGCGGGAACAAAAACCGGGGTCAGAGCCCGGTTTTTGGCAACTTCTTTAAAGACATTTTGTCAATCAATGTCCTCAAATCGGGCTCTGACCCCGGTTTGGGAAAAATCAAACACCTCCGGTTTCGGGGCTTGCCGCGAGCTATAATTTACGGATGAACGCCCCGGCCCCCACCCACCGCCCCATCCAGCAGCTTCCCGACCAGCTCATCTCGCAGATCGCCGCCGGCGAGGTCGTCGAGCGGCCGTCGGCGGTGGTGAAGGAGTTGCTGGAAAACGCGCTCGACGCCGGCGCCACGCAGGTCACGGTCCGGCTCGAGGAAGGCGGCGTCAAACGCATCGCCATTACCGATAACGGCCGCGGCATCCCGCCCGAGGAATTGCCGCTCGCGCTGGCCCGTCACGCGACGTCGAAGATCGCGTCGCTGACCGACCTCGAGAACGTGAACACGCTCGGCTTCCGCGGCGAGGCGCTCGCGTCGATCGCGTCGGTCGCCGCCGTCAAGATCACGTCACGCACCCAGGGCGCCGCGCACGCGTGGGAGATCGTCGGCTCGCACCAAGGCACGGTGTCGCCGTCGTCCGGTCCGTTCGGCACGACGATCGACGTGCAGGACCTGTATTTCAATACGCCCGCGCGCCGTAAATTCCTGAAATCCGAGCAGACCGAATACGGCCACTGCGCCGAAGTCGTGCGCCGCATCGCGCTGGCGCGGCCGGACGTGTCGTTCAGCCTGACCCACAATGGCCGCACGATCGACCACTGGAACACGAGCGAATCGGCCAAGCGCAGCGCGCAGATCCTCGGCGGCGACTTCGCCGAAGCCCGCCTGCAGCTCGACGAGAGTGCCGGTCCGCTGCGCCTGCACGGCTACGTCGGCCTGCCGACGGCGTCGAAGGCGCGCGCCGACAGCCAGTATTTTTATGTCAACGGCCGCTTCGTGCGCGACAAGCTGCTCGTCCACGCCGTGAAAGCCGCGTACGAGGACGTGCTGCACGGCGACCGCTTTCCGTCGTACGTGCTGGCGCTCGAACTCGACCCGGCGATGGTCGACGTGAACGTGCACCCGTCGAAGATCGAAGTGCGCTTCCGCGACAGCCGCGCCGTCCACCAGTTCGTGTTCCACGCCGTGCAGCGCGCGCTGGCCCGCACGTCGGCGACGGCGCACGGCGATACGCCCGCACCCGTGAGCGCCGCCGAGATCACGCCGTCGTCCACGTCGCTGGGCGACACGCCGTCGTGGCGCCGGCCGCACGAGCAGACGTCGTTCGGGTCGCAACTGGCATCGCCCGCCTGGACCTCGGGCTCGGGCGGCGGTGGTGGCGGTGGCTCGCGCGCCTCATCGACGTTCTCGCCGTCCCCGTTCCCGCCCGTCAGCCGCTGGGATGCGCCGACGGGCGCCGGCGTCCCGCAACGCACCTCGGACTATGGCGCGCTGTTCACCGGCACGCCGAAACCCGCGCAACCGCCGGGCGTGCAGGAAGCCCCGCTGCCGGAAACGACCAGGCCCGCCTCCGACGACGACTTCCCGCTCGGCTTCGCGCTGGCCCAGCTGCACGGCATCTACGTGCTGGCGCAGAACCGCAAAGGGTTGGTCCTCGTCGACATGCACGCGGCGCACGAACGCATCCTGTACGAACAGCTGAAGAACGCGCTCGATGCCCAGGCCGGCGGCGAGCAGATGCAGGTGCAGCAGATGCTGATCCCCGTGACGTTCTTCGCCGACGCCATCGAAGTGGGCACCGCGCAGGAAGAACAGGAGACGCTGAAGGCGCTGGGCTTCGACATCGCGGCCGTATCGCCGACGACGCTCGCCGTGCGTGCCGTGCCGACGCTCCTCAAGAACGCCGACGCGCAAACGCTCGCGCGCGACGTGCTGCGCGACGTGCGCGAATTCGGCGGCTCGCGCGTGCTGATCGAGCGCCGCAACGAACTGCTCGGCACCCTCGCCTGCCACACGGCCGTGCGCGCGAACCGCATCCTCACGCAGCCCGAAATGAACGCCCTGCTGCGCCAGATGGAAGCGACGGAACGCGCCGACCAGTGCAACCACGGCCGCCCGACCTGGGTCCAACTCGAAATCGCCGCGCTCGACAAGCTGTTCCTGCGCGGCCAGTAAAGCCTCACATGACATCGCAACACAAACCGCTGGCGGTAGCCATCATGGGCCCGACCGCGTCCGGCAAGACGGCAGCGGCGCTCACCATCGCCAAGGAAATCCCGGTCGAGATCATCTCGGTCGACTCCGCCCTCGTCTACCGCGGCATGGACATCGGCACGGCAAAACCGTCGGCCGAGGAACTCGCGAGCGCGCCGCATCACCTCATCGACATCATCGATCCGCTCGACGCCTACTCCGTCGCGCAGTTCCGCGAAGATGCGATCCGGCTCGTGGCCGAGATCCAGGCGCGCGGCCGGCTGCCGCTGCTCGTCGGCGGCACGATGATGTACTTCAAGGGCCTGAACGACGGCCTGGACGACCTGCCCACCGCCGATGCCGACGTGCGTGCACGCCTCGACGCGGAAGCGGCGCGCATCGGCTGGCCCGGCATGCACGCGAAGCTGCGCGACGTCGATCCGGTCACCGCGGACCGTCTCGCGCCGAACGACGCCCAGCGCATCAACCGCGCGCTGGAGATCCATGAATTGTCGGGCAAGCCGATGTCCGCCCTGCTCGCGCGCCGCGAGAAGCAGGAACTGCCGTTCGACCTCGTACCGTTCGCACTGGAGCCATCGGACCGCGCCGTGCTGCACGAGCGCATCGCGCTGCGCTTCGACCAGATGCTGGGCAAGTACGACGACACCGGCATCGTGGCCGAGGTCGCGGGCCTGCGCGCGCGCGGCGATTTAAACCCGAACCTGCCGTCGATGCGCTGCGTGGGCTACCGCCAGGCGTGGGAATACCTCGACGGCACGATCGACCGCGCCCAGCTGCGCGAGACGGGCATCATCGCCACGCGCCAGCTGGCCAAGCGCCAGCTGACCTGGTTGCGGTCGATGCCGGAGCGGATCGTGATCGATTGCCTGGGGCCGGATCCGGCGCCGCAGATGCTTGCTCATCTGGCCACGTTGCGGGCGTGAGACGATTCGTGCGGGGCTGGACAGGGTGATCCTGAGGGGGTAGCCTTGACACGTCGGGGTGCGGACGGCATAATGCACCCCGTTCTGGTGATATAGCTCAGTTGGTTAGAGCATAGCATTCATAATGCTAGGGTCGGTGGTTCAAGTCCACCTATCACCACCAAGGATTCAAGCGAAATGGCTTGGCACTCGAGGCTGAGCCATTTTGTTTTAAAAGTGTTTGTTTCAGCAGTGATGCAGCTGGTGATATAGCTCAGTTGGTTAGAGCATAGCATTCATAATGCTAGGGTCGGTGGTTCAAGTCCACCTATCACCACCAGATTCGGAAAGCCGCCGGTTCGCAAGAGCCGGCGGCTTTTTCCATTCCGGCCTACCCGGTCTCGCCCAGGTGCTCGACCAGAAAATCGATGAACGCCCGCGTGCGCGCCGCCTGGTTCCTGCGATTGAGGTAGTAGACGAACAAATCGGCCGCCGGCAGCGTGTACTGCGGCAGCATGACACGCAGCCTGCCGCTTTTGACATATTTGGCGAGATCCCATTCCGAGCGGATCAGGATGCCGTGCCCGTCCAGCGCCCAGCCCAGCACGATGTCGCCGTCGTTGCTCGACAACGCCCCGTGCACCTTCACCACCTCGCCGTCCTCGCCCTCGTTGAAACGCCAGATGCCGTACGCGTCGTCGTTCTGGCGGTGCAGGATGCAGCGGTGGCGCGCCAGGTCCGCCAGCGTCTGCGGCTCGCCGTGCTGCTGCAGGTAGCGCGGCGACGCGCACAGGAAGCGCCGGTTCGACAGCACGCGGCGCGCGGCCAGCCGTTTATCCGGCAGCGCGCCGAAACGGATGGCGAGGTCGTAGCCGCTTTCCACCAGGTCGACGGGGCGGTCCGTCACGTCCAGCTGCACCTCGACCTGCGGATGACGCTTGCAGAACGCGGAGACGATGGGCGCGATCGTGGTGCGGCCGAAGCCGAGGCTCGCATTCACCCGCAGCAGGCCGCGCGGGGCGGTGCGGTTGCTCGCGACCGCGTCTTCCATCTCGCGGATCGCCGCCAGGATGCGCGTCGCGTGCGCGAGGTAGGTCTCGCCTTCGCTCGTCAGCGACAGCCGCCGCGTCGTGCGGTTGACGAGCCGGACGCCCAGCCTTGCCTCCATTTGCGCGAGGCGTTTCGTCGCGGCCGGCGGCGTGAGGTCGAGCGCGCGGGCGGCGGCCGCCAGTGAGCCGTGCCGCGCGACCAGCACGAAGAATTCGAGTTCGGATGCGCCGCTGTTATCCATACCTGGTATTCACTTAAATTCAATAATCAATTCACACACGGCGAATTATAGGAGCGCCCCGGGGATTTACCCTGCACGCTTGAACAACACGCCAGCGAGGCCACCATGAGAATCGTCGACATCCGCGAACAGACACTCCCCATCAGCTCCCCCATCCGCAACGCCTACATCGACTTCAGCAAGATGACCCTGAGTCTCGTGGCCGTCATCACGGACGTCGTTCGAGACGGCAAGCCCGTCGTCGGCTACGGTTTCAATTCCAACGGCCGCTACGGCCAGGGCAAGTTGATGCGCGAGCGCTTCATCCCGCGCATCCTCGAGGCCGATCCGGCATCCCTGCTGGACGACGCGGGCGACAACCTCGATCCGCACCGGATCTGGGATGCGATGTTCACCAACGAAAAGCCGGGCGGCCACGGCGAGCGCTCCGTTGCCATCGGCACCATCGACATGGCCGTGTGGGATGCCGTCGCGAAGATCGCGGACAAGCCGCTGTTCCAGCTGCTGGCCGACCGCTACGGCGACGGCCGCCCGCACCGCAACGTGTTCGTGTACGCGGCCGGCGGCTACTACTACCCCGGCAAGGATCTCGACAAGCTGAAGGACGAGATGCGCGGCTACATCGAGCGTGGCTACAACGTCGTCAAGATGAAGATCGGCGGCGCGCCGCTCGACGACGACCTGCGCCGCATCGACGCCGTGCAGTCCGTGCTGAAGAACGGGCAGAAACTGGCCGTGGACGCCAACGGCCGCTTCGACCTCGACACCGCGATCGCCTACGCCAAGGCCCTGTCGCGCTACGACCTGTTCTGGTACGAGGAAGCGGGCGACCCGCTCGACTTCGAACTGCAGGCCACCCTGCGCAACTACTACGACAAGCCGATGGCGACGGGCGAGAACCTGTTCTCGATGCAGGACGCGCGCAACCTGGTCCGCTACGGCGGCATGCGGCCGGACCGCGACTGGCTGCAGTTCGATTGCGCCCTCTCCTACGGCTTGGTGGAGTACCTGCGCACGCTCGACATGCTGCGCCAGCACGGCTGGTCGCGCACGCGCTGCATCCCGCACGGCGGCCACCAGATGTCGCTGAACATCGCGGCCGGCCTGGGCCTGGGCGGCAACGAATCGTATCCCGACCTGTTCCAGCCGTTCGGCGGCTTCCCGGACGGCGTACGCGTGGAGGACGGTTTCATCACGATGCCGGACCTGCCGGGCATCGGCTTCGAGGGCAAGGCGGACCTGATTCGGGTGATGCGCGAACTGTCCGCTTAAGCGCCGCTCACGTCCGCATCCTCGCCGAGTTCGAATTCCCCGCGCGCGAACGCCTCCAGCACGGCCTGCGCCTGCTGCAGATGATCTTCCGGGACGAGGATGCGCACGCCGCCCAGCGCGGGCGCCAGCAGCATGTCGGTCTGCACGAGGTGGGCGTCGGCCAGCACGGCCGGGATGCCGGAGGCGACGAGGCAACCCTGCACGAGGTTCGCTTCCAGCGGGATCAGGTAGCGCGCCACCTCCACCAGGTCGCGGCCCGGCAGGCGTGCCAGTTCGGGGACGCCGGTCAGCAGTCCGTCCAACGGTTCGTTCGATGCATGCATGACGAGCTCCTTTCAGGCCAGCGCGGACAGCAGGTACAGCACGACGCCGATCAACCCGCCCACGATAGTGCCGTTGATGCGGATGTATTGCAAGTCCTTGCCGATGTTGATTTCGACCTGGTGCGACATCTCGCCACTATCCCAGTGTTTCACCGTGTCGGCGATGTGGCGCGTCAGGAAGCCCGCGAATTCGGGCGCCGCGCCGCGCGCCGCCAGTTCCAGGTTCTCGTTCAGCGCCGTGCGCAATACCGGATCCTCGGCGAGCGTCCTGCCGATCCACGCGCCGGTCGCGACGATCCGGCGCCGCAGCACCGAATCCTCCTTGTGCAGGTCGGCCTTGATCCAGCCTTTCAGGTCGCCCCACAGCGAACCGATGTAGCCGTTCACGCTGGCGTCGCCGATCAGGTGGCGCTTGATGTCCTCGCCCTTTTCGATGAACGCCGGATCCGTCTTCATCCGTTCGATGAAATCGTGCGTGAAGACGTCGAAGCGGCGCCGCAGCGGATGCTCGGGGTCCTCGCTCACGCGCTTGAGAATGCCCGCCGCGAGCCGCACGGAGATGTCCGCGCCCTTGCGGCCGATGAGTTCCGACGGCAGCATCTTTTCCATGAACGCATACTCGTCGCGCAGCCAGTCGACGATGCCCTGCGCGATGAAGTCCTGGGTCTCCGGGTTCGCCAGCAGGTTCGCCAACTGCGCTATGCCTTCGTCGAGGATCTGCTGGTGGCGGCCGTCGCGCGTGAGGCTTTCCAGGATCGTGCCCGCCGTCTGCGACAGGTCGACGCTCTTGACCACACCGTGCACCCCACGGCGGATGAAATCCTGCACGGCCGCGTCCTCGATGACGTCGAGCGCGAAACCGGCCACGCGCACGAGCGTGTCGCCCAGGCGTTCCGTGTTCTCCGGCTTCGTCAGCCAGTCCGCGACCTTCTGCGCCGGGTCGTGGCGCTGGATCAGGCGCACGATCGAATCCGTGTCGAGGAATTTATCGCGCACGAATGCGGCGAGATTATCCGCGATGCGCTCCTTGTTGGCGGGGATGATCTCCGTGTGGCGCGACACGAACGGGATCGGGATCCGCTTGAACAGGGCGACGACGGCGAACCAGTCGGCTAGCGCGCCGACCATCGCGGCTTCGGCGAACGCCTTCAGCAGCCCGATCCACCAGTTGCCGGGCCAGCGGGTGGACAGCAGAAGTGCGACGACGAACAGCACGGCGGCGCCGATGAAAAAGCCCAGCGCCAGGCGCTTGGACTGGCGCAATTCAAGTTCCTTGGAAGGCAAAGTGTCCATGCCGCCATCGTAGCCCAGCCTAGACGATATTGTCGCGCCGCAGCGTGGCGATGGCGTTGTCCGTCCAGCCCCAGTCGGCCAAGATGGCGGTCCCGTCCTGCCCCGGCGCGGCCACGGTCCCGGCCTGGCCCGGCGTGCGCGAAAAGCGCGGCGCGGGCGCAGGCTGGGTGACGCCGTCGACGTCGACAAAGGTCTTGCGCGCCGCGTTGTGCGGGTGGTGCGGGGCCTCGTCCATGTCGAGCACGGGCGCGAAGCACACGTCCGTCCCCTCCAGCAGCGCGCACCAGGCGTCGCGCGTGCGCGTGGCGAACAGCGCGGCGAACCGTTCCTTCAGCGCAGGCCAGTCGTGCTGGTCCCATTGGCGCGCGAACGCCGGATCCGACGCGCCCGTCAACGCCAGCAGGCGCGCGTAGAACTGCGGCTCGATGGCGCCCACGGCGATGAACTTCCCATCCGCGCAGGCATACGTGGCGTAGAACGGTGCGCCGCCGTCGATGAAATTCGCGCCGCGCGCGGCCGACCACGCGCCGTGCGCGCGCAGCCCGTACATCATGGCGCCCAGCAGCGCGGCGCCGTCCGTCATCGCGGCATCGACGACCTGCCCGCGGCCCGATATCCGCGCTTCCAGCATCGCGCAGACGACGCCGAACGCCAGCATCATGCCGCCGCCGCCGAAGTCGCCGACGAGGTTCAATGGCGGAGACGGCGGCCGGTCGGCGTCGCCCATCGCATGCAGCATGCCGGACAGCGCCACATAGTTCAGGTCGTGCCCGGCCGCCGGCGCCAGCGGGCCGGTCTGGCCCCAGCCGGTGACGCGGCCGTACACGAGCCGGGGATTGCGCTCCATGCACAGGTCCGGACCGAGCCCCAGTCTCTCCATCACGCCGGGCCGGAAGCCCTCGACGAGCGCATCGGCCTTCGTCACGAGGTCGAGCAGCAGCTGGCGTGCGCGCGGATGCTTCAGGTCCAGCGCCAGCGAACGGCGGCCGCGCGCCATCACGTCGTATTTCGTGCCCAGCGTCGGGTACGGATTCGGCGCCGAAGAGGCGGTTTTCAAATCGGGCTTGCGGTCGATGCGGATCACGTCCGCCCCCATGTCGGCCAGCATCATGGCGGCGAACGGGCATGGGCCGATGCCGACCAGTTCGATCACGCGCAGGCCATTCAAAGGTCCGTTCTTCATCACAGCGACCGTGCGATGATTTCTTTCATGATCTCGTTCGCCCCGCCATAGATGCGCTGCACGCGCGCGTCCAGGTACATCTGCGTGATGGGGTAGTCGAGCATGTAGCCGTAGCCGCCGAACAGCTGCAGGCAACGGTCGACGATCTTGCATTGCAGGTCCGTGATCCAGTACTTGGCCATCGATGCGCGCACCGTGTCCATGCGGCCGGCGACGAGGTCCTCGATACAGCGGTCGATGAACACGCGCGCCACCGTCGCCTCGGTCTTGCACTCGGCGAGCACGAAGCGCGTGTTCTGCATGTCGATGAGGGCCTGGCCGAACGCGCGGCGCTCGCGCGCGTGCGTGATCGTCAGGTCGAGCGCGCGCTCGATGCACGCGACGCCCGCCACGCCGACGATCGTGCGCTCGTACGGCAGCTCCGTCATCAGCTGGGCGAAGCCGCGGCCTTCTTCGCCACCGAGCACGTTCTGCAGGGCGACGATGGCGTCATCGAAGAACAGCTCGCACGTGTCCTGCCCCTTCTGCCCCATCTTCTCGAGGATGCGGCCGACGCGGAAGCCCGGATTGTTCGCCGTCTCCAGCAGCATCAGCGAGATGCCCTTCGCGCCCGCGGCCGGGTCGGTCCTGGCGACGACAAGGACCAGGTCGGCGAGATAGCCGTTCGAGATGAAGGTCTTGGACCCGTTCAGGCGGTAGCCCAGGTCGGTGCGCACGGCCGTCGTGCGGATGCCCTTCAGGTCGGACCCGGCACCCGGTTCGGACATCGCGATCGCGGCGATGAGGTCCCCGTTCGCGAGGCGCGGCAGGTATTTGTATTTCTGTTCTTCCGTCCCGTGGTTCAGCAGGTAGTGCGCGACGATCGCGTGCACGTGCAGGCCGAACGCGGTGTCGCCGGCCAGCGCCAGTTCCTCGAACACGACGGCCTGGTGGGCGAACGTGCCGCCCGATCCGCCGAAGTCGTCGGGCACGTCCGCGAGCAGCAGACCGAGTTCGCCCGCCTTCCTCCACAGCGCGCGGTCGACATGCTGCTGCGCGCGCCAGCGCTGCTGGTGCGGCACGACTTCGGCCGCCACGAAGCGGCGCACGGCGGTGCGGAAGGTGTCCAGTTCCGTCGTCATCGCCGGCTCCTCACGCTTGATACAGGGTGACGACGCACGCGCCGCCCAGGCCCAGGTTGTGCTGCAGCGCCGTGCGCGCGCCCTCGACCTGGCGCGCGCCCGCCGTGCCGCGCAACTGGTGCGTCAGCTCGAAGCACTGGGCGAGGCCCGTCGCGCCGAGCGGATGCCCCTTCGACAGCAGGCCGCCGGACGGATTCGTGACGACCTTGCCGCCATACGTGTTGTCGCCGTCGCGGATGAATTTATCGGCGCCGCCTTCCGGGCACAGGCCCAGCGCCTCGTACGTGATCAACTCGTTGTGGGCGAAGCAGTCGTGCAGCTCGACGACGTCCAGGTCGTCCGGTGCGATGCCCGCCCGCGCATAGACTTTCTGCGCCGCCTCGCGGCTCATGTCGTAGCCGACGAGGCGCATCATGTCGTTCGAATCGAACGTGCCGGGGCGGTCCGTCGTCATCGCCTGCGCGGCGATGTGGACGTCGGCGCGCAGGCCGCGCTTCTTCGCGAACTCCCCGGACACCAGCACGGCCGCCGCGGCACCGCACGTGGGTGGGCAGGCCATCAGACGCGTCATCACGCCGGGCCAGATCGCGGGCGCGTCGAGCACGTCCTGCACGCTGACCTCCTTGCGGAACAGCGCCAGCGGATTGTTCGCCGCATGGCGGCTGGCCTTGGCGCGGATGCGCGCGAAGGCTTCCAGCGGCGTGCCGTATTTTTCCATGTGCGCGAGGCCGGCGCCGCCGAAGTAGCGCAGCGCGAGCGGGATCTCGGGCTTGCCGACGAGGCGGTCGGTAACGGCGTCGAAATCGTCGAACGGCGCGGGACGGTCCGTGAAGACGGACGCCAGCGCGCCGGGACTCATCTGCTCGAAGCCCAGCACGAGCACGCAATCGGCCGCCCCGCCCTGCACGGCCTGGCGCGCGAGGTACAGCGCCGTGGAACCGGTCGAGCAGTTGTTGTTGACGTTGACGATCGGGATACCGGTCATGCCCACGCCGTACAAGGCTTTCTGGCCGCAGGTGGAATCGCCGTAGACGTAGCCGGCATAGGCCTGCTCGACGTCCTCCCAGCCGATGCCCGCATCCTCCAGCGCGGCGCGCGCGGCCAGGGCCCCCATCTCGTGGTACGGGGCGCTCGCCCCCGGTTTGGCGAACGGGATCATCCCCACGCCGGTCACATGGACTTTGCGGCTCATCGTCGTCTCCTTTTTATTAGGTCAGCCGACCTATCCGACCGATTATAGGTCAGCCGACCTGTTTTTCAAAGCATGCCGTGCGATAATGCCGGGCATGAAGGCAACGATCGACCAGACCCTGCGCAACAAACCCTCCCTCACGACCGAAAAAGGGTGGGAGCGCGTGCACGCGATCCTGCAGGCCGCGCGCCGGCTGCTCGCGGAGGACGGCTATGCCGGGCTGTCGATGCGCAAGGTGGCGGCCGAGGCGGGCATGACCCTGTCGAACGTCCAGCACTATTACAACAGCAAGGACGTCTTGCTGGAGGCGGCCCTGCTGTCCACGATGGACGAATTCCAGGCCAAGATGGACCGTATCTCGGCCGAGATGCGCGACCGCCCGCGCCTGGACCAGTTCCTGTCGACGACGGACATGTTCCTGGAAGAGATCACGGACCCGGTCACGCACGCGCTGTTCTTCGAGATCTGGGCGCTGGCGTCGCGCAACGCGTTCGCGTCGAGCCTGATGGACCGCATGCTGGCGCGCGAGCGCAAGACCGTCTACAACCTGATCCGCGGGCTGAATCCCGCGATCTCCGACGACGAGTACATGCAGCGCGCGATCCTGATGGTGGCGCAGATCGAAGGGTTGATGCTGTTCCGGCTGGATCGCGAGTCGCGGCGCGAGCAATTCATGGCCGTGCGGGCGGCGGTGCGCAAGGCGTTATTGAATCTCGCCACGGTGCCGTAAGCGTCCTTCATTCGTCGTGTCGCGTATACTGGCCCGGTTCAACATACAAGGAGCCGGGATGCAGCACGACATCAGCCTGATCACCACCATCGCCGCAGCCCTCGGTCTCGGCCTGCTGTTCGGCATGCTGGCCGTGCGCCTGCGCCTGCCGGCCCTGGTCGGGTATCTCGCCGCGGGCGTCATCATCGGCCCCGCCACGCCCGGCTTCGTCGCCGACGTGCATCTCGCGTCGCAGCTGGCCGAGATCGGCGTGATGCTGCTGATGTTCGGCGTCGGGCTGCATTTTTCGCTGGACGACCTGCTCGAAGTGAAAGGCATCGCCCTGCCCGGCGCCGTGCTGCAGATCTCGGTGGCGACCCTGCTCGGCATCGGCCTCACGCACCTGTGGGGCTGGGACCTCGGGGCCGGCCTCGTGTTCGGCCTCGCGCTGTCGGTCGCGAGCACGGTGGTACTGCTGCGCGCGCTGGAAGACCGCGGCGAGCTCGATTCCTTCAACGGCCGCATCGCGGTCGGCTGGCTCGTCGTGGAAGACCTCGTGACGGTGCTCGTGCTCGTGCTGCTGCCCGCGCTCGCGGGGCCGCTGGGCGGCAAGGGCGAAGGCGGGTCGCTGTGGCTCTCGCTCGGCAAGACGCTGCTGCAGGTCGGCGCCTTCATCGCGTTCATGCTGCTCGTGGGCCGCAAGCTGTTCCCGTGGTTCCTGTGGCGCGTGGCCAAGACCGGCTCGCGCGAGCTGTTCACCCTGGCCGTGATCGCGGCGGCCGTCGGCATCGCCTATGGGTCGTCGCACCTGTTCGGCGTGTCGTTCGCGCTGGGCGCCTTCTTCGCCGGCATGGTGCTGCGCGAATCGGAGCTGAGCCACCGCGCGGCGGAAGAAACGCTGCCGCTGCGCGACGCGTTCTCCGTGCTGTTCTTCGTCTCCGTCGGCATGCTGTTCGACCCGCGCGTGCTCGTGGAGAGTCCGCTGGAAGTGCTGGGCGTCGTCGCCATCATCCTGGTCGGCAAATCGCTGGCGGCGTTCTTCCTCGTGCTGGCGCTGCGCTATCCGCTCAACACGGCGATCACGGTGTCGGCCAGCCTCGCGCAGATCGGCGAGTTCTCGTTCATCCTCGCTGCCTTGGGCATCTCGCTCGGCCTGCTGCCGGAGATGGGCCAGAACCTGATCCTCGCGGGCGCCATCATCTCGATCGCCCTGAACCCGCTGATGTTCAAGCTGGTCGGCCCGCTGCAGAACTGGGTGCTGGCGAAATCCGACCACGCGCGCAAGATGGCGCGCTCGCCCGATCCGCTGGCCGAGCTGCCGATGACGGTCACGCACGAGCACCTGACGGGCCAGGTCGTGCTGGTCGGCTACGGCCGCGTGGGCAAGCGCATCGCGCAAGAACTGGACCGCGAAGGCATCCACTACGTCGTGGCGGAACAGAACCGCGACATCGTCGACCAGCTGCGCAAGCGCGACCAGCCGGCCGTGGCGGGCAACGCGGCGGAACCGGCGGTACTGATCCAGGCCCACATCGCGCGCGCATCCATGCTCGTGATCGCGACGCCGGACACCTTCCACGTGCGCGCGATGGTCGAAACGGCCAAGGCGCTGAACCCCGGCATCCGCTGCGTGGTCCGCACGCACAACGAGGAAGAGGCGCGCCTGCTGCGCGAAGAGACGGGCGGCACGGTGCTCGTCGGCGAACACGAACTGGCGCGCAGCATGACGCGACATGTTCTGGACGGGCTGGCGCTCGCGCAGGCGCACTGATTCCGCGACGACGAGGGCCCAAGGCGAGTAACAGGTCGGTTCGAACCTATCGGGCTCGTCGAGGTCGAACAGGGTGTTCCTCCATGATCATTCATCATGCTCCTGGCCCATCGCATCCGGCTTGCCCCCACGCCCGCGCAGCGTGACTATTTCGTGCGCGCTGCCGGTACCGCAAGGCGCGTCTGGAACTGGGCACTGGCCGAGTGGAACCGCCAAGTCGCCGCCGGCATGAAACCGAACGCAATGGCGCTGAAAAGGCAGTTCAACAGCATCAAGTATTCGGATCCGGACTGGCAGGACGCCGACGGCCAGCCCTGGCTACGCACTATCCACCGTGATGCCCATGCGCAACCATTCGCGAATCTTGCGAAAGCGTGGACCCACTACTTCAAGCAACGCCGTGCCGGCCAGCATGCACACCGACCACGTTTCAAGAAGAAGGGACGTTGTCGCGACGCGTTCTACCTGGCCAATGACAAATTCCGACTTGAAGGGATGGTGGCGGTCCTGTCGAAGGTTGGGCGCGTGCTGCTGTGCGAGCATTTGCGCTGGCCCGGCAAGATCATAGGCGCAAGTGTCGGACGCTGCGCAGATCATTGGTATTTGTCGGTACAGGTCGATGTACCGGATCACGTTGCGCACTTGCGCCGCATGGCTGATGGCGTCACCGGTGTCGACCTGGGCGTGAGTGCGGCCGCCACGCTGTCGAATGGTGAAAAGATCACGGCGCCACGCCCACTCGCCGCTGCGCTACGACGCCTGCGTATCCGCTCACGGCGCCTGTCACGCAAACTGGAGACGGCGAAGGCAAACGCCGGCATCAAAGGACAGATCCCGAAAGGCACACGGCTTCCGGTGTCGAAGAACCAGACGTGCGGCACGCGCGCGCTGGCCCGGCTGCATGCCCGCATTGCCCGCGTGCGCGCCGATTTCATGCATAAGCTGACCGCCCGACTATGCCGCGAAAACCAAGCGGTCGTGATCGAAGACCTGAACGTGCGCGGGATGTTGGCCAATGCTCGCTTAGCGCGCGCAATCAGTGACATCGGCTTTTACGAATTCAGGCGCCAGTTGCAGTACAAGGCCGTGCGCTACGGCACCCAACTCGTGTTAGCGGACCGCTGGTACCCGTCGAGCAAGCTGTGTTCAGCGTGCGGCGCCAAGTATTCCGCACTGGGTTTAGGGGAGCGTGTCTGGGCCTGCACCACTTGCGATGCGCATCATGACCGCGATGTCAATGCGGCCATCAATTTGCAGCGGCTCGCAACCGGTGTCCTTGCGGCACAATCTGCGCTACCCGTGGCGAGTTCGGCGGTGACGCCGGGTACTGCCGCTGGCAACGGGCCAGCGGGAGGCGGGAAAGTGACGCCTGCCAGGCACGAGCACGGTCAGCAGGACGGCTCGGGGCAGGAAGAGAACGGTGTGCACTTGTGCCCACCTTCTTGATAGCAGTGACACGTTTGGCGCGATTCCGATTGACTCGATAATCGCAGCGGCAGAATCCGCATCGTACAACGCCTGGAATAAAAGATAACTGCAAAAAAACGGCGGACATCGCTGTCCGCCGCATTAACTTGAGTATCACCTCAAGACCATCAAACAACCGGGCACGTCAAAAAACCTGCTACGCGTTGCAGATTCCGTCTGCGATGCTCGCTGTACTCTCGTACAGCTGCGCTTCTCAACAAAATCTGCTGCCGCTCGCGACGGTTTTTCGAGGTGCCCTACCACCAAACTTGTTCAGGCCACGGCCGCCTCTTCGGCGCACAGCTTCAGGCTGGCATGGCGCGGCGCATTCAGGCCGGCCAGCAGCGCGTCCTGGTGCTCTTCCAGCAGGGCGAACACGGCATCCTTCGACAGCACGTACTGGTCCAGCAGCGTGTCCTTGATCGACACGATCACCTCTTCGTAGTCGCGGATCGAATTCAGCGTGTAGTTGTACAGCTCGTCCGATTTCTCCTCGACCTGGCGCAGCGTGTGCTCGCCGGACGCGTCGTTCTGCAGCTGGCTGTAGTCGATCTTGGCGCGCGAATACATCGACAGGCGGCCGACCATCAGGTTCAGCATCTTCGTGATCTTTTCGATGTCGTTCTGGCTGCCCACCGAGATACCGCGTGCACCGTAGAACAATTCTTCCGCCGCGACGCCGCCGTACAGGCCGATCACGTCGCGCTCGAGCTCTTCCAGCGTGCGCAGCGACATGTCTTCACCGGACTGCAGCACATAACCCAGCGCACCGATCTTGGACACCGCTTCCGTGCTGATCTTCAGCAGATGCGACTTTTCCTTGACCTCGCTCAGGCTCATGCCGGCGCGCAGGAATGGGTCGATCTGCATGAAGAAGTGGCCCAGTTCGTGCACGGCGATGCGCTCGCGCTGCTTGAGCTTCTCGGCCGTTGTAGCGCGGTCGGTCAGGCCGATCGTGGCACGCTCGTAGGCACGGAACAGCAAATCGGTATTGATGATCGCCTTTTCCTGGATCGAAATCATCGACGCGCGCTCGACCACGGTCTCCAGCAGCGCCGGGCTCAGGTTCTGGGTGATTTCCGCGACCTGGTCCAGGTCGAGGTCGTTCCAGTCCACGAGACCTTCTTTCTTGCGTGCCAGGAAGCTGCGCAGGAGTTCCTTGCGCTCGCCCTTGTTCGGCAGGCGGAAATTGATCTTCACGGAGAAACGGCGCAGCATCGCTTCGTCCATGTCCGTCGACGCATCGTCGAAGTTCGAGGCGACGACCCAGATCACGCCCTGGCCCTTGTCGCTCTTGACGCCGTCCAGCAGGCCCAGCAGGGTGTTCGCGGTATCGTCTTCCCATTTCTTTTCGCTGCGGCCACGCGGCATGAACAGGCTTTGCGCTTCATCCAGGAAGATGATGCAGCGGCCCTTGCTCGACGCCTTGCGGTACAGGGCGTTCAGCGCCTTCGACCCGCCGCCGACGTAGCCGGATTCCAGCGCCGAACCGGACGCCTGGATCAGCGGGATGTCGAGGCGCTTGGCCAGGTAGCCCACCAGCTTGGTCTTGCCGGTGCCGGCCGGGCCCGTCAGCATGACATTGAACGGCTTGTCGATATTGTGTTCTTTGTACAACTCGCGGTTGCGGATCATGTCTTCCAGGTGCAGCACTTCCTGCTTGATGTCTTCCATGCCGATCAGGTCGTCCATGCTGCCCTTCAGCTTGTCCGGGGTGATCAGCTGGCTGCTCATGCCCATGCCCGGGATGCCGAATTTCATGGCGTACAGGATCACCAGCAGCACGGTCAGGTCGAGCGCGTGGCGCTTCAGGAAGTCGACGATGTCGGCACCGACGCCTTCGCCTTCGTCCTGCAGGACGGCCTTGTGGGACGCCAGGTATTCATCCTTGGCGATGGAGTACGGGATCGCGTTCTTCAGCAGCACTTCGCGTTCCAGCGACAGGTGCGACGTGCTCGGCACCTTTACCACGTGCAGCTGCGGCGCATCCTTGTACTTGTAGATATAGCGCGGCGAATCCGACAGCGGCTTCGCGACGAGCAGGTAGTCGAGACGATCTTTCTGGGCAGCCAGCTGGGTGATCTCGGAAATATTCTGCGAGTAGACGACCGGCGACGGATCTTGCGGGATATCGGCCTTGTAGATTGCCCAGCCCGTCAGCACGCCGAGCAGTATGGCGGTCAGAATCCGGACATAAACATTCTTAAAGGCAATTTGAAGTCGAGCAAAATTGGGCATATCGGTACTCTTACAAGGTCGAAGGTGCGTGATACGGCATGTGTTATTACGTGCCTTCCGGAGTGCCGAGTGGACGCGAAAGGCGGCGGTGCGGGGACCGCGAGGTATTCAAACGTGTGCGTTTGATATTGTTTTGATGCCCGAAGGCAATGGGGATATGGAGACTATACTCGCAAAGAAAAGCGACGTGTATACCGTGCGGTGAAAAAATTTTGAATCGCAACACGGGTAATCAAATTGACATCGGTTTTTATTGTCCATCTCATATGTTCAATAAATAAATCGCAATAAGTTGTCTTGTATTTAGCGTTTTATCAATGGCCAATCGATTAATTGATTGCATTTGTTTTATTTAAAAATGATTAACTTTGCCATCTGTTTATCGTGCTTTAACGGCACGTAACGGACGCAATGCATGGCGCATTTTTGCTATGCTGGGATCATCCGCATGACGCCGCCACGGTCTTGCGGGTTACGTACCCCACAGTCAGACAATGCATGGATAAGGAATGACCGTGAAACGATACGCACTTGCCGCAACGCTCAGTCTTTTGATGGGTGGCGCCGTCCAGGCCGCCGCCATTGACCTTGACAACAGTCACGCCGTGCTGCGCATGCGGGGCATGACCGATCTGTCGACGGTAAATCACAACGAAGTGGTGGCACCGCCCTCCCCTTCGATGTCCGAACTTCCGGAACCGGAAGTGTTTGCCATGATGCTGGTCGGCCTGATCCTGATCGGTTACCGGGCCAGCCGTGACAGCAGCGAGAAATTCAAATAAGGAAAAGAAAGACTTTTCCGCATGACGCGGAAATGTTGATCGACGGCGCCGCACGGCGCCGTTTTTCCTGGCCTGCAGCTCAGGCCGGCAATTCCTGGCACAGCGTATGAAGCTTGCTCAGCGTCGCCCAATTGCGCGTCGTCGTCGCATCGCCCAGCTTCTTGCCCAGTGCAGCCACGACCGGACTGTCGAGAATGCCCTCCGGGCACCAGACATAGGCCGCCCGCTCGCCCAGCGCCATCGCGCCCGGCCGCCAGTCCTGGCCGCACAGCGTTTCGACGGCCTCGCGCGAATGGGGTCCGGCGAGAATGAACGTCAGCAGGCGGGAATGGTCCGTCGCCTGGTCGAGCAAGGGATTGGAAGCAATGATCGCATCGAGGTCATCGCAGCTGAGCACGACGGTGCGGGACGCGACACCGAGCTTGAGCACGAGCGCCTCCTCGATCTCGGCCGCGACCGTGTCATGCGGCTTGGCCGGACCGGTGAACACGACGTTGCCGCTGTTGAGGAGACTGCGCACGTGCTCGTAGCCGAGATCCGCGATCAGTTTGCGCAGGTCGGCCATGGCGATGCGTTTCGCCCGCCCGACATTGACGCCTCTTAATAAAACAATGTAGCGTTTTCTAGTCATCCAGGCATGGTACGGCGCCCGAATTAGATAAGCATTAAGACACCGGCTTACAACACCCGGGCCCGCGGGCGCTCACACCCTCCTTACCGGATGGTAATATTCAATCCATTGTAAAAATTAAATTAAATGAGGGAAGCATGAGCGGTCCTTTCCACCTGACGCCGCTGGCCGAGACCCGACCGGGCATGGTGTTGTCCGACGTCGTGCGCGACGGGAAAGGCAATGTGTTACTGGCACAGGGTATTGTGCTGACCGAATCCATGCTGGCATCGCTGGCACGGCATGGTATCGACATGCTGCCGATCCTCCAGGCGACACCCGAACCGCTGCCCATCGATCCGGAAGCGATCCAGGCACGGCTCGATCACATCTTCCGCAAGCACGACCGCGACGACCTCGGCGACTGGGCCACCGGCATCCTGCGCCGCTACGCGGAAGACTACCGCCTGCAGCGCGAGGTGAACCCATGAACCGTTTGACGCCCGAACAACTGGCTGCCGGCGTGCAAGACCTGCCGTCGCTGCCCGCCGTCGTCATGGAATTGCTCAGCAGCATAGAGCAGGAAGACATCGACATCTCGGTGCTGGCAAAAAAGGTGTCGTACGACCAGGCCTTGACGGCAAAAACGCTGCGCCTGGCCAATTCCTCGACCTACGGCCTGCAAGTGAAGGTCACGACGATCCAGCAAGCCATCACCTTCCTCGGCTTCCAGACGACGCGCAACCTGATCACGGCGGCCGCCATCACGGGTTGCTTCCCGAGCGGACGCTGCGAGGGCTTCCACGACAAGGCGTTCTGGCGCCATTCGATCGCCACGGCCGCGTGCGCACGTGCGCTGGCGCGCCGGATGCGTTTCAACCAGGACATTGCATTCACGGCCGGCTTGCTGCACGACATCGGCCGGCTCGTGCTGGTGACCGGTCATCCGGACGCCTATGCCCAGGTCGTGGCCTGGCACGCGCAGCACGGCGGCGACTGGCAGGACGCCGAACAGGCCGTCCTCGGCATCGACCACGTCGACGCGGGGGTCGCCCTGGCCGACCACTGGAATTTTTCGAGCACCATGCGCCAGGCGATCGCCTACCACCACGCGCCCGACATCCACGGCGCGGGGTTCCTGGCAACGATCGTGCACGTGGCCAACGCCATTGTGCACGCGCTCGACCTGGCCGGCGAAGATAACGAACTGGTGCCGCGCGTATCCAGCGTGGCCTGGGATGCGATGGGATTGAACGAAGAAGCCTATCTGCACCTGTTCCGCGAAACGGAACTGCAGTTCGGCGAAATGTCGACCATCCTGATGGCTTGAAAAGGGCCGATCAAGCCCAGGATGATCGATAGTGACAGCAGCGAAGCGGTGCTTCGCTGCCGGGTCTGTCCGAAGGCATGACAGGACCGGCTGTCATGCCTGCGGCATCAGTGCGCATAGTTGCCCGGCGACTTGGTCGAAGACGATGCGTCGTTCGATTGCGACGGCTGGCCTTGCTGAGCTTGCGACTGAGCTTGTTGCTGTTGCGCAGCCTGCTGAGCAGCTTGCTGTGCAGCTTTTTCCTCGGGCTTCGGACGGCCCTGGGCATCCGACAGGCGATATTTGGTGCGGCGGTCGCCCATCAGGTCACGCAGGTCGCGGATGCTCATGCCGGTCACTTCGTGCATGCGGATCAGCAGCGAGGCGCCGACCGGCAGGCGGTGGTGGCGGATCTTGCTGATCACCGGCGGAGCGACTTCCAGCATGCGCGACAGCGCAGCGTCGTTCTTCAGCTGCATCTTGCCCAGCAGAATGTCCAGCAAATGGTTCGGGTTGTAGCTTTCCTGTGATGACAAAGCGTGATGTGCCATGATGACCTCGTAAATGGTTAAAATAGTTCTCTTACGAACCGTGTTTAATGACTAAGTTTCATCAACATAAGTTCCCGGATTGCGAGACCGACTGACCAGGCATCCACCTGACATATCGGCCGGCGCATCTCCGGACCGCGTGCGCTCCCTTGGCGGGAAGCGAAAAAACGAATGCAGCGTTGGAACCCTGTCCGGGCGCCGCGACCGAACTGCCGTCGCCGCTGCGGTTTTTGCACTCCCCGCTTCCCACATGCACTTGTCTTTCGGACAAATTATCAAACTCATATGTCGGGCTCACACTCGACCTGAGCACGAAATTCATTGGCCGATATCAAGCTAACTTGTGGAAAGCTTGTCACATAGTCATTTCAGCACATGGTGACAAATTGTGGCGCACGCAAGTGTTTTTTTAGACTAATTTTGCAATTGCCGAGCTACACGATCTTCTTGATTTACAAGGAGAAACTAATTCGAGTCGAATCGGCAACTTTAAAGATAACAGCTAGAAAGAAAAATTCAAGATTTAACAATGTAACCGACTGTAGAAATATTTCCCTGGGAAAATCCTGAATTCCGCTCAGCACGGAATGGCGGCGCGCACGGCCACACGCACCCGCTTTTCCGGCGTGTTTCCGATTTACGGTAAACTGGACTACCACTTGTCAAAGCATCAGGGAACGTCGAAAAACCTGCTGCGCGTTGCGCTGGCTCACTGCGACGCTCACTGTACTCTCGTACAGCTGCGCTTCTCCTGCACCAGCGCGGCCGCTCGTGACGGTTTTTCGAGATCCCCCAACAGCACTTAGAAGCATTCCATGCAGAAAAAAGTATTCATCAAGACCTTCGGTTGCCAAATGAACGAGTACGACTCGGACAAGATGGCGGACGTGCTGGGCGCGTCCGATGGGCTCGTACGCACGGACACGCCGGATGATGCCGACGTGATCCTGTTCAACACCTGCTCCGTGCGCGAAAAAGCGCAGGAAAAAGTGTTTTCCGACCTCGGCCGCCTGAAGGAACTCAAGCGCGCCAAGCCCGACCTGATCATCGGCGTGGGCGGCTGCGTGGCGTCGCAGGAAGGCGCAGCCATCGTCAAGCGCGCGCCGCACGTGGACATGGTGTTCGGCCCGCAGACCTTGCACCGCCTGCCGCAGATGATCCAGCTGCGCCGCCACACGGGCGCGGCCCAGGTCGACATCAGCTTCCCGGAAATCGAAAAGTTCGACCACCTGCCGCCGGCCAAGGTCGAAGGTCCGGTTGCCTACGTGTCGATCATGGAAGGCTGCAGTAAATATTGCAGCTACTGCGTGGTGCCGTACACCCGCGGCGAGGAAGTCTCGCGCCGCTTCGAGGATGTGCTGACGGAAGTCGCCGGCCTGGCCGCGCAGGGCGTCAAGGAAATCATGCTGTTGGGGCAGAACGTGAACGCGTACCGCGGCGCGATGGAGTCGGGAGAAATCGCGGACTTCGCCCTGCTGCTGGAATACGTGGCCGAGATCCCCGGCATCGAGCGCCTGCGCTTCGTCACGAGCCACCCGAAGGAATTCACCCAGCGCCTGATCGACGCGTACGCGAAGATCCCGCAGCTGGTGAACCACCTGTACCTGCCCGTGCAGCACGGCTCCGACCGCATCCTGCAGGCGATGAAGCGCGGCTACACGGGCCTGGAATACAAGTCGATCATCCGCCGCATCAAGGCGGTGCGCCCGGACATCTCGATCTCGTCCGACTTCATCGTCGGCTTCCCGGGCGAGACGGACGCCGATTTCGAAGCGATGATGAAGCTCGTCGAAGACGTCGGCTTCGACAACAGCTTCTCCTTCATCTTCAGCAAGCGCCCCGGCACCCCGGCCGCCAACCTGGCGGACGACACCCCGCACGAGGTCAAGCTCGCGCGCCTGCAACGCCTGCAGGCGCAGATCGACGCCAACACCCGCAAGACCAGCGCCAGCATGGTCGGCACCGTGCAGCGCATCCTCGTCGAAGGTCCGTCCAAGAAGGGCGGGGGCGAACTCCAGGGGCGCACCGAGAACAACCGCGTCGTCAACTTCTTCCCGGGCGACGACAGTGCTGCGCTCATCGGCCAGCTGGTCGACGTGCGCATCACCGAGAGCCTGGATTACACCCTGCGCGGCGACCTGGTCGCCCGCATTGATACGATTGCCAAAGCCAGTTGAAAACGCCTACCCAGCCTTCGTACTTCTTCCCCGAGCCGCTCGATAACACGCGGCTCGCCCACCTCTGCGGCCCGCTTGACGAAAACCTGCGCCAGATCTCGGCCGCCCTCGACGTGACCATTTTCCGGCGCGGCGAGAAATTCATCGTCAGCGGGACCAATGCCGAACGCGCCGTCGAGCTGCTCGAACGCTTCTACGCGGTGGCCGACAAGGTCGTGCCGATCGAGGAAGTGCAGCTGGCGCTGGTCGAACAGCGCGCGGGCCTGAAACCCAAGAACGCGGATGCCGAAGCGCCGCCGCCGAAGGAACCCGGCGCCTCGGTCACGGAGGAAGCCGACGAGGTCGACGACGAGGAACTGGTGAGCCCGATGCTCAAGACGCGGCGCCACGACCTGCGCGGCCGCACGCCGCACCAGATCCAGTACCTGAAGGCCGTGCTCGAACACGACATCAGCTTCGGCATCGGCCCGGCCGGCACCGGCAAGACCTATCTCGCCGTCGCCTGCGCCGTCGACGCCCTCGAACGCGACGCCGTCAAGCGCATCATCCTGACCCGTCCGGCCGTGGAAGCGGGCGAGCGCCTGGGCTTCCTCCCGGGCGACTTCGCGCAGAAGGTCGACCCGTATCTGCGCCCGCTGTACGACGCGCTGTACGACCTGCTCGGCTTCGACCGCACGCAGAAGCTGTTCGAGAAGCAGGTGATCGAGATCGCCCCGCTCGCGTTCATGCGCGGCCGCACCCTGAATCACGCGTTCGTGATCCTCGATGAGGCCCAGAACACGACGGCCGAGCAGATGAAGATGTTCCTGACCCGGATCGGCTTCGGCAGCAAGGCCGTCGTCACGGGCGACGTCACCCAGGTCGACCTGCACAAGACGCAGCGGAGCGGCCTCGTCGACGCCATGCACGTGCTGAAGGACGTGCGCGGCATCGCGTTTACCCAGTTCTCCAGCGCCGACGTCGTGCGCCACCCGATGGTGGCCCGCATCGTCGACGCCTACGAAAAGGCCGCGTCGGTGCAGGAACTCGGCGCACTCCCTGGCACTTTGACCAAACCAGCCGCTACCCGCCATGCAAGAAAAAAAGCATAACCTCGAACTGGACGTCCAGTACCCCGACACCCGCCTCGAAGCGGACCTCACGCCCGAACTGGTGGAGCGCTGGGTGCGCGGCGCCCTCCTCGGCCCGGCCGAGCTGGCGATCCGCTTCGTCGACGCCGAGGAAGGCCAGACCCTGAACCGCGAATACCGCGGCAAGGACTACGCCACCAACGTGCTCACCTTCGCCTACAACGAGGGCGCGGAAATCGCCGACGACGAACCGACGCAGGCCGACATCGTCCTGTGCACGGACGTGCTGCAGCGCGAAGCCGACGAGCAAAAGAAGACGGTCGAGGAACACGCGGCGCACCTCGTCGTGCACGGGGTATTGCACGCGCAGGGCTTCGACCACGAGACGGACGAGGAAGCGGAGGAGATGGAGCAGCTCGAGCGCGACATCATGGAAGCGCTCGGGTATCCGGATCCGTACGCGGAGAACTAATCAACGTCGTCCCCGCGCAGGCGGGGACGACGGTTTTTAGGATTACGCTTTTTTCAGCTGTTCACCAATCGGCAGCTTCCTCACCCGCTTTCCGGTCGCCGCAAACACCGCATTCGCCAGCGCCGGCGCGATCCCCGCGGTCCCCGGCTCGCCGATCCCGCCCGGATCGTCGTGGCTGTTGACGATATAGACTTCCACTGCCGGCGATTCCGGCATGCGCATCACGCGGTAGTCGGAGAAGTTCGACTGCTGCACCCGCCCCTTATCGACCGTCACCTCGTCCCACAGCGCCGCGCTGGCGCCGAACACGATGCCGCCCTCCATCTGCGCGACGATGGTGTCCGGGTTGACGTTCTGGCCGCAGTCCACCGCGCACACGACGCGGTGCACGCGCACGTCGCCGTCCGGTCCGACCGACACCTCCGCCACCTGCGCCATGTAGCTGCCGAACGCGAACTGCGTCGAGATGCCCCGCCCCAGCTTGCGCCCCGCGACCGGTTTCAAAGGCTTGCCCCAGCCGGCCTTCTCGGCCGCGAGATTCAGCACGGCGAGCGTGCGCGGCGATTTTTGCAGCAGCGCGCGGCGGAACGCGACGGGGTCCGTCTTGCTCGCGTACGCCAGCTCGTCGATGAAACTCTCGACGACGAACACGTTGTGCGTGGGGCCGACGCCTCGCCAGAACGCGGTCGCGAGGCCCGGCGGTTCGTGCCTCACGTATTCGACGCGGATCGCCGGAATCGAATACTGGATGTCGGCCGCCGCTTCCACCGCATCCGGGTCGACGCCGTTCTTGACCATCGGCGGCGCGAAGCGCGCCATGATCGAAGACCCGGTCACGCGGTGGAACCACGCCACGGGCATCCCCTTGTCGTCGATGCGCGCCGACATGCGGTCGACGTAATAGGGGCGGTACATGTCGTGCTGGATGTCTTCCTCGCGCGTCCAGACGATCTTCAGCGGCCCCTTGGCCAGCTTGGCGAATTCCACGGCCTGGATCACGTTGTCGACTTCGAGCCGGCGCCCGAAGCCGCCGCCGATGTAGTGGTTGTGCACGCGGACCTTCTCGAGCGGCAGCCCGGTGAGCTTCGCGGCCGCGCCCTGCGCCAGCGCCGGCACCTGCGTGCCGACCCAGATGTCGCAGCCGTCCGGCTTCAGGTCGACCGTGCAGTTCATCGGCTCCATCGTCGCGTGCGCGAGGAACGGGACTTCGTAGATGACGTCGATGCGCCGGCCCGGCCCGGAATCCAGCGCCTTCAGCGCATCTCCCTTGTCGGTGGCGATGGCGCCCGTGTTCTGCGATACCTTCATCATGTCCGCGACGATGCCGGCCGTGCTGACGTTGGCGTTCGGACCATCGTCGAAGCGCGGTGCGGCGGCAAGCAGGCCCTGTTTCGCGGCCCAGAAGTGGTCGGCCACGACGGCCACCGCCCCTTCGATGCGCAGCACCTGGCGCACGCCTTTCACGGCCATGGCCTTCTGCTCGTCGACGGCGGCGACCTTGCCGCCCAGGACGGGCGACGCCGCCACCGCGGCGATCCCCATGTTGGGCAGGCGCGCATCGATGCCGAACTGCGCGGAACCGTTCACCTTGGCGGGCGAATCGAGGCGCTTGATCGCCTTGCCGACCAGCGTGAACTGGGCCGGGTCCTTCAGCTTGACCTCGGCCGGGAAGCTCAGCTTCGACGCGGCCTCCGCGACTTCGCCGAAGTGCACCTGCCGGTTCGACGCGTCGTGGCGGATCGTCCCGCCCACCACCTTCAGGTCGCCCGGCTCCACGTTCCAGTTCTTCGCGGCGGCCTGCACGAGCACCGTGCGGACCTTGGCGCCCGCCTCGCGCAACGGTTTGTAGGTGGCGCGGATGGATGTCGAGCCGCCCGTCACCTGGCCGCCCAGCAGCGCATCGGCGTACAGCGAGTTGTTCGCGGGCGCCTGCTCCAGCTTCACTTTCGACAGATCGGCGCCCAGTTCCTCGGCCAGCAGCTGCGGCAGCGACGTGAACGTGCCCTGCCCCATCTCGACCTTGTGGATGATGAGCGTGACGATGCCTTCGCGGTCGATGCGGATGAACGCGTCGTGCGCAAGGCCCGGCTGCTCGTTCGTCATCGCGGTCGACGCCTGGCCGACGGCCTTTTCGGACGGCGGTTCCTTGCGGTCGTTGGCCGGCGCGTCGCCCTGTTTCGTACAGCCGAACAGCGAGAAGCCGAACAGCAGGCTGCCACCACCGGCGGCACCTGCTTTCAACAACTGGCGGCGTTTGTTCGAGAGCTGGTCCATGCGGTCATCCCCTTTCATGCCTGACCCGATGCGATCTTGATCGCCTTGCGGATGCGGTTGTACGTGCCGCAGCGGCAGATGTTGCCGGCCATGGCGTTGTCGATGTCGGCGTCGCCCGGCTTCGGCGTCGCGTGCAGCAGCGCGGTGGCGGACATGATCTGGCCCGACTGGCAATACCCGCACTGGACGACGTCGATCTTGCGCCACGCGTCCTGCACCTTGGCCCCGACCGGGTCGTTGCCGATCGCCTCGATAGTCGTGATCTTCTTGCCGGCCGCCGCCGACACGGGCGTCACGCACGAGCGGATGGCCTGGCCGTCCAGGTGCACGGTGCAGGCGCCGCACAGGGCGACGCCGCAGCCGAACTTCGTGCCGGTGAGCCCCATCACGTCGCGCAAGGCCCACAGCAGGGGCATGTCGTCGGGGACGTCGAGGTTGGTGGTGGTGCCGTTGACGTTCAAGGCGGGCATGGGGATTCCTTTCCTTAGCGATTGAGCAACTATAGGACGAAGACTAGCAGCAATGGCGCACGCCTGCTTGAACCCGGATGCCTGCATAAAAATCAGGCATTCCGGCTTTTGGTGTATCCTATGGCCCATCGTAATAACGGCTTCACGCCAACTATGCCCGAGCACCCTGCTGACGTCCGTTCGGACGTTAAAACCCACCGGTCGCTGTTCGAACGGTTGACCGCACTGATTTCCCCCGAGCCCGAAAACCGCGCCGAACTGCTGGAAGTTCTGCACGACGCCCACGAACGCAACCTCATCGACGCCGACGCGCTCTCCATGATCGAGGGCGTGTTCCAGGTGTCCGACCTGTCGGTGCGCGACATCATGATCCCGCGCTCCCAGATGGACGTGATCGACATCACCAAGCCGATCGAGGAATGGCTGCCCATCGTGCTGGAAACGGCGCACTCGCGCTTCCCCGCCATCGAGGGCGAGCGCGACAAGGTGGTCGGCATCCTGCTCGCCAAGGACCTGCTGCGCTACTACGCGGAAGAATCGTTCGACGTGCGCGACATGCTGCGCCCCGCGATCTTCATCCCGGAATCGAAACGCCTGAACGTGCTGCTGCGCGACTTCCGCGCGAACCACAACCACATGGCCATCGTCGTCGACGAGTACAGCGGCGTGGCCGGCCTGATCACCATCGAGGACGTGCTGGAACAGATCGTCGGCGACATCGAGGACGAGTACGACTTCGACGAGGAAGAAGACAACATCCTCTCCATCAGGGAAGGCCAGCACGGCTCGCGCTGGCGCGTGAAGGCGCTGACGGAGATCGAGCAGTTCAACGAAGAGATCGGCGTCGACCTGCCCGAGGACGACGTCGACACCATCGGCGGCCTCGTCGCCAGCCACCTGGGCCGCATGCCGCACAAGGGCGAGGTGTTCGACCTCGAGAACCTGCGTTTCGAAGTGCTGCGCGCCGACGCGCGCCAGATCCACGTGCTGCTGGTGGAAAAACTCCCGGCCGTCGACGACGAACACGATTGACGCGGGTCCTGCATTGATCGCATCCAGCCTGAACCTGCGGCGCCGCCGCAAGCCCGCGGTGGCGCCCGATCCCGCGCTGCGCGGCACGCGGCCGAGCATGACGGGCCTCGCCGTCGCGGCGCTGGCCGGCGCCCTGAGCCTGTTCTCGTTCGAACCGTTCGGCTGGTGGCCCGTCCAGTTCCTGTCCCTCGCCTATTTGTTCTACCAGGTCGGCATGGGCAGCTCGACCCGCCGCGCCGTGTTCCTCGGCTGGGCATTCGGCTTCGGCTGGTCCGTGGCCGGCATGCACTGGTTATATATCGCGCTGAACCGCTTCGGCGGCCTGCCGGCCGTGCTGTCCGCCATCGCCATCGCGCTGCTGGGTCTTTACATGGGCCTGTTCGGCGCGTTCGCGGCGGGCGTCTCGTCGTGGCTGCGCAAGCGCTGGTCGCTGCCCGTCCCCGCCTTCCTGCTGCTCGTGTTCCCCGCCTGCTGGGGCGTCTCGGAATGGATGCGCGGCTGGGTCTTTACCGGTTTTCCCTGGGCGGCGTCCGGCTATGCGCACGTGACGGCGCCCTTGAGCGGCTTCGCGCCGATCCTCGGCGTGTACGGCATCGGCGTGCTGGTCGCCGTGTGCTCGGCGTGCCTCGTGATGCTGACCCAGCGCCGCCGGCTGCCCGCCATGGGCCTGTTCGCCGCGCTGCTGCTGGCCGGCTGGGGCCTGAAGCACGTCGCGTGGACCGCACCTGCCGGCAAGCCGCTCAGCGTGCGCCTCGTGCAGGGCAACATCCGCCAGGACGAGAAATTCAGCGCCGAGCACCTGGGCATGATCCTCGCGCGCTACCGCGACATGATGACGGCCGCGCCAGCCGACCTGATCGCGGCGCCGGAGACCGCCATCCCCGTGTTCCCGAACCAGCTCCCGCCCGGGTACCTGCAGACCTTCCGCGACTACGCGGCAAGGACGGGTAGCGCGTTCCTGTTCGGGATCCCGCTGGCCGACAGCATGACGGTGTACGCGAACAGCGTGGCGGGCATCGGCCCGCAGGGACAATCCTACCGCTACGACAAGAACCACCTGGTGCCGTTCGGCGAATTCATCCCGACGGGCTTTCGCTGGTTTACGGACCTGATGCAGATCCCGCTGGGCGATTTCACGCGCGGCCCGGACGTGCAGGCGCCGTTCGCCGTGAAGGACCAGCGGGTGCTGCCGAACGTCTGCTACGAAGACGTGTTCGGCGAAGAGATCGCGAAGAACCTGCGGTCGCAGGCGCAGCCGGCCACCGTGCTGCTGAACGTGTCGAACCTGGCATGGTACGGCGAGTCGACCGCCATCCCGCAGCACCTGCAGATCTCGCGCATGCGGAGTCTCGAGACGGGCCGCCCGATGCTGCGCGCCACGAACAACGGCGCCACCGCCGTCATCGACGGCCGCGGCAACGTCGCCGCGCGGCTGCCGTTCTATACCCAGGGCACCCTGGCGGCGACGGTGCAGGGCATGGCCGGCAGCACGCCGTACATCCGCTTCGGCAACCTGCTGTTCCTCGCGCTGGGCGCTTTGCTGCTGGCCGGCGCCTGGCTCGCTGGACGACAGCGGCAGGCGACCGGCTAAAATAGCGAGCGATTCACTTCAAGCCATTCCGTAAAACCCGCTAGAATTGGTGTTTTAGCAAACTCACCGTGTTCGCGCCCCGTGCGCGCGAAGCCAACAAGATGCTCACATTCCAACAAATCATTCTGACCTTGCAAACCTACTGGGACAAGCAGGGTTGCGCCCTGCTCCAGCCGTACGACATGGAAGTCGGCGCGGGCACCTTCCACACTGGCACCTTCCTGCGCGCGATCGGACCGGAACCGTGGCGCGCCGCCTATGTGCAGCCGTCGCGCCGCCCGAAGGATGGCCGCTACGGCGAGAACCCGAACCGCCTGCAGCACTATTACCAGTACCAGGTCGTGCTGAAGCCGGCGCCGGAAAACATCCTCGACCTGTACCTGGGTTCCCTGGAAGCGCTGGGCCTGGACCTGAAAAAGAACGACGTGCGCTTCGTCGAGGACGACTGGGAAAGCCCGACCCTGGGCGCCTGGGGCCTCGGCTGGGAAGTCTGGCTGAACGGCATGGAAGTCACCCAGTTCACGTACTTCCAGCAGGTCGGCGGCCTCGATTGCAAGCCGGTGCTGGGCGAGATCACCTACGGCATCGAGCGCCTGGCGATGTATTTGCAGGGCGTCGAGAACGTGTATGACCTCGTGTGGACCGAGTGGGAAGAGAACGGCGAGAAGAAGACGCTGTCGTACGGCGACGTCTTCCACCAGAACGAAGTCGAACAGTCGACCTACAACTTCGAGCACTCGAACACGGACCTGCTGTTCCAGGCTTTCAATAACCACGAGAGCGAGGCCAAGCGCCTGATCGAACTGGCGCTCACCTTGCCCGCGTACGAGCAGATCATGAAGGCGTCGCACAGCTTCAACCTGCTGGATGCGCGCGGCGCGATCTCCGTCACCGAGCGCGCCGCCTACATCGGCCGCGTGCGCACCCTGTCGCGCCTCGTCGCCCAGGCCTATTACGATTCGCGCGAGAAGCTGGGCTTCCCGATGCTCCCGAAAGCCTGAGTCCCAGAACAGAATAGAACGACACCATGAATCAGACATTACTCGTCGAACTGCAGACCGAAGAGCTGCCACCGAAGGCGCTGGTGAAACTGGGCGCCGCTTTCGCGGGCGGCATCGCGAACGGCCTGAAGGCCCGTGATTTCCTGGACGCCGACAGCGTCGTCACCACCTACGCCACGCCGCGCCGCCTGGCCGTCTCGATCACCAACGTGCGCGCCACGTCGGCCGACAAGACCATCCGCGAGAAGATCCTGCCGGTGACCGTCGCCCTCGACAAGGACGGCAACCCGACCGCGCCGCTGGCCAAGAAACTGGCCGCCCTCGGCTTCCCCGACCTGAAGATCAGCGACCTCGAACGCGCCCAGGACGGCAAGGCCGAAAGCTTCTTCTACACCTACACCGCGCCGGGCGTCGGCCTGGCCGAAGGCCTGCAGCCGGTGCTGGAAGAGACGGTCGCGAAGCTGCCGATCCCGAAGGTGATGAGCTACCAGCGTCCGGACGGCGCCACCGTGCAGTTCGTGCGCCCCGTGCACACGCTGCTGGCGCTGCACGGCGAGACCATCGTGCCGCTGTCCCTGCTGGGCCTCAAGGCCGGCCGCAGCACGCTCGGCCACCGCTTCCTGTCGAACGGCCACGCCTTCGATATCGGCCATGCGGACGCCTACAACGAACTGCTCAAGGTCTTCGGCAAGGTCGTCGCCAATGCCGAGGAACGCAAGGAATCGATCCGCACCCAGCTGCTGGCCAAGGCCGGCGGCGACCAGGTGCTGATGCCGGAATCGCTGCTGGATGAAGTGGCGGCGCTGGTCGAATGGCCCGTCGTCTACGAATGCCAGTTCGAAGACGTGTTCTTGTCCGTACCGCAGGAATGCCTGATCCTGACGATGCAGACGAACCAGAAGTACTTCGCCCTGACGGATACGAACGGCAAGCTGCGCTCGCGCTTCCTGATCGTCTCGAACCTCGCGACCGACGACCCGTCCGCCATCATCGGCGGCAACGAGCGCGTCGTGCGCCCGCGCCTGTCGGATGCGAAATTCTTCTTCGAGCAGGACAAGAAGAAGTCGCTGGAATCGCGCCTGCCGCTGCTGGCGAACGTCGTCTACCACAACAAGCTCGGCACACAGGCCGAACGCACGCAGCGCGTCACGCGCCTCGCCGGTGCCATCGCCCGCCGCCTCGGCTACGACGTGCTGCTGGCCGAACGCGGCGCGCAGCTGGCGAAGGCCGACCTGCTGACCGACATGGTCGGCGAGTTCCCGGAACTGCAAGGCATCATGGGCACGTACTACGCCCGCAACGACGGCGAGCACGAGGAAGTGGCGCTGGCCGCGTCCGAGCACTACCAGCCGCGCTTCTCGGGCGACGCGCTGCCGACGACGAACACGGGCCTGGCTGTCGCGCTGGCCGACAAACTGGAAACCCTCGTCGGCATCTGGTCGATCGGCCTGCAGCCGACCGGCGAGAAGGACCCGTTCGCGCTGCGCCGCCACGCGCTGGGCGTGATGCGCATGCTGGTCGAGAAGCGCCTGCCGCTCGCGCTGTCCGACCTGTTGAAGGATGCCGCCGGCGTGTTCGACTACATGCCGACGTTCAAGGACCCGACGGCCGACGTCACCGCGTTCATGCTGGACCGCCTGCGCGGCCTGCTGCGCGACCGCGGCTTCGCGCCGAACGAGGTGGAAGCCGTGCTGGCGCAGAACCCGGACCGCGTGGACGACGTCGTGCAGCGCCTGGAGGCCGTGCAGGCCTTCGCCGCGCTGCCCGAAAGCGCGTCGCTGGCCGCCGCCAACAAGCGTATCTCGAACATCCTCAAGAAGAACGAGGAAGCGCTCGCACAAGCCGGTAATGTCGATGCAGCCCTGCTGCAGGATGCCGCCGAGAAGGCACTGTACGCCAGCGTGCAACGCGTGCAGCCGGAGGTCGATGCAGCGTTCGAGCGCGGCGACTTCACCGGCACGCTGAAGACGCTCGCGCAGCTGCGTGACGACGTCGACGCGTTCTTCAACGACGTGATGGTGATGGCCGACGACGTCGCGCTGCGGAACAACCGCCTGGCCCTGCTGTCCATCCTGCACCGCATGATGAACCGCGTGGCCGACATCTCGAAACTGGCCGCGTAAGTGCAATGAAGCTGATCATCCTCGACCGGGACGGGGTCATCAACCATGACTCCCCCGAGTTCATCAAGTCGCCCGCCGAGTGGATGCCGATCCCGGGGTCGCTCGAAGCGATCGCGCGCCTGAACCAGGCCGGCTACCGCGTCGTCATCGCGTCGAACCAGTCGGGCATCGCGCGCGAACTGTTCGACATCGCGACCCTGAACGCGATCCACCAGAAGATGCATGCGAGCGCCCAGCTGGTGGGCGCGGACATCGACGCCATCTTCTTCTGTCCGCACGCGGCCATCGACAACTGCGACTGCCGCAAGCCGAAGAACGGGATGTTCGAGGAGATCAGCAAGCGCTTCAAACTCAGCCTGAAGGGCGTGCCGACCGTCGGCGATTCGCTGCGCGACCTGCAGGCCGGCTTCATCAGCGGCTGCGTGCCCTACCTGGTCCTGACCGGCAAGGGCGAGAAGACGCTGGAGACGGGCGGCCTGCCGCCCGGCACGCAGGTCTTCCCCGACCTCGCCGCCATGGTCGACGCCTTCCTCAAGACCACGTCCGCGCCTGCCAACGCATGATCGTTACCACCGCCACCCCAGACCTGGAGACCACGCCTTTGCGTACCGCCGCCCTGTTCCTGCGTTCCCTGTTGTTCGCGATCGTCATGCTCGTCGCCACCGTCGTGTGGGCGTGCGTCTGCTTCCTCGCGGCGCCGCTCCCGTACAACAAGCGTTTCTGGGTCACCTCGCGCTGGAACGTCTTCATCATCTGGTGCGCGCGCGTCATATGCGGCATCCGCTACCAGGTGAAAGGCTACGAAAACCTGCCGGCGCAACCCGCGATCCTGCTGTCGAAGCACCAGTCGGCATGGGAGACCATCTTCATGCTGCCCAACATGAAGCGGCCGCTCGTCTACGTCTTCAAGAAGGAGATCCTCTACATCCCCTTCTTCGGCTGGGGCATGGCGCTGCTGCGCATGATCCCGATCGACCGCAGCAAGGGCAAGCGCGCCTTTGCCCACGTCGTCAAGATCGGCAAGGCGCGCCTCGCGGACGGCCAGTCGATCATCATGTTCCCCGAGGGGACGCGCATCCCCGTGGGCCAGAAAGGACAGTACAAAAGCGGCGGTACGCGCCTCGCGATAGAAACTCGTGCGATGGTCGTGCCGATCGCGCATAATTCAGGTGAGTGCTGGCCCAAGAACTCGTTCATCAAGCGGCCGGGCCTCATCACCGTCTCGATCGGCAAGCCGATATCGCCGGAAAACCACACTGCCGACAGTCTGATGCAAGAGGTCGAAAATTGGATAGAATCGGAAATGCGCGTCATTTCGCCCCACGCCTATTCAGGTACTTGAACGAATTGGGCGCGCAGAACCCAGCATCATCGAAGCCGCCCACCATGACCTCCCCCAAGATCGACGCGAACCAGCTGGAGCTGTTTGCCCAGGAACTCGTCGCGGCGCTCAAGCCCTCGCCCACACCTGCGCCCACGCCGGCGGCCAGACCCGTGGCGCCGGCCCCGCTGTTCAAGGCACCGCCGGTGCCGACCCGCGTCCTGCCCATCCCACCCGTCGGTCCGAACGACCCGCCGCTGCGCAAGATCCAGCTCGGATCGCACACCGTGCATTACGTGCTGCGCCGCTCCGCGCGCCGCTCGCACGGCTTCATGGTCTGCGACGATGGCCTGTTCGTGACGTCGCCGAACCGCGCGCCGCTGGACGACATCGAGCGCGCCATCCGCGCCAAGCAGCGCTGGATCCTCACCAAGCTGTTCGAGCGGGGCGAACGCCGCGCGCAGCGCGCCGAACGTCCGCCCCTGGAATGGGTCGACGGCGCGCAACTGCCCTACCTCGGCGCCGACATCACATTGCGCCTGGAGCCGGCCACGCGCAGCCGCTGCGTCTACGATGCCGATACGCGCACCCTGCACCTCGGCGTGACGCCGGGCCTGGCGACGTGGCAGGTCCGCGAGCGCGTGAAGCTGTGGTTCCAGGACGAGGCGAAACGGATCTTCGGCGAACGCCTGGACCTGTACGCGCCGCGCGTGGGCGTGACGTACAACGCGTTCGCGATCTCGTCGGCCGGCACGCGCTGGGGCTCGTGCACCGTGGCCGGGAACATCCGGTTGAACTGGAAGCTGGTGCACTATCCGCTCGCGCTGCTGGACTACGTGGTCGTGCACGAACTGGCGCACCTGCGCGAGATGAACCACAGCCCGGCCTTCTGGGCCGTCGTGGGCGAGGTGTTCCCGGATTACGATGGCGCCAAGGCGGCGCTCAAGAAGCGGTCGGTGGAGATGCCGGTGCTGTTCCCGGACGAATGACCACCGACCTGGTCGTTACGAGGCGCGGAACTGCAGTTCGCCCGCCGCACGCGCCTCGACGATCCCGCGCATCGCGCTGACTTCGTCCTTGTTCAGGCACCGGAACGGAATGGGCAGGGTGCCCCGCTTCAAGACCATCATGAAGCCGCTCGAATACGTGCGGATGCGCTCCACGTCGCTCCAGTCGATCAGGCTCACGCCCGTGTCGCTGGTGCGCACGATGCCGTGCTGGTCGATCTGGAATTCGTAGGTGCGCTTCCCGCGCTGCAGCAGCACGAAGTGCGTGGCCGCCGACAGCGTGCTTTTCAGGCGCAGGTAGACGCCCATCGGCCAGCGGATATGGCGCCGGCGGATCAGGTAACCGCCATGCTCCCACATGAAACGCACGTACTCGGCGAACGAGTAGCGCACCCAGAAATGAAGACTGTAACGTTCCGCCGGCGGATGCACGACCGGAATCGTGGCCGCCGGCATCGCGTCGGCACCGAGATCCGCGGCGTCAGGCTGGTCCAGCAACGCGGCCCCGCCATCCGAGTGGCCGGCCGCTCGCGAGCGATTTGACCACAACATGTGCATCCCCTTTCGTTTTCTAATCTAAAGAGAATGGTAGCAAAAGCTAAGCGATAATTTGTTGCAAGAGTTCAACAGTGCGCACTGTCGCGCCGCGATGGCGGGCCGCGAAGGCCTGTGCGTGGGCGCCCATGGCGGCGCGGCGGCCGTCGTCATCGAGCAGGCCGGCGGCTGCGCGCAACAGCGCCGGCGCATCGGACACGCGCAGCGCGGCGCCCGCGGCGACGGCTTCCTCGGTCGCCTGCAGGAAGTTGAAAGTGTGTTCGCCCACCAGCACCGGACGTCCCAGCGCGCACGCTTCGATCAGGTTCTGGCCGCCCAGCGGGAGCAGGCTGCCGCCGATGAAGGCGCAGTCGCATGCGGCGTAATAGGCGAACATCTCGCCCATCGAATCGCCCAGCAGCACGTCGGTGTCCACGTGTTCCGGCAGTTTTGATCGATGTGCGAGGCTCAAGCCGCGTTCCTCGACCATGCGCGCCACCTCATCGAAGCGCTGCGGATGACGGGGCACAAGCACGAGCAGCATGTTCGCCGGACGTTGGTCCAGGGCCTTGTACGCGTCGAGGATCAGCGCCTCTTCGCCTTCGCGGGTGGACGCGCACAGCAGCACGGGGCGGTCCGCGAAGCGCGCGCGCAGCATGGCGCCCGTGTCCAGCGCGGCCTGCGGCGGCACGACGTCGAACTTGATGCTGCCCGTGACAGCGACCTTCGCGGCGCCCAGCGAGGCGATGCGCTCGGCGTCCGCATCCGTCTGCGCGGCCACCAGCGTGATCGCGCGCGCGGCATCCGTCATCAGCGCGCCGATCTTGCGGCCGCGGCGCAGCGATTTTTCGGACAGGCGTGCGTTCACGAGCGCCACCGGCACGCCGTGTCGCGCGCAGCCATGGATCAGGTTCGGCCACACTTCCGTCTCCATCAGGATGCAGACCGCGGGTTCGAAATGGCGCAGGAAGCGGCCGACCATGAAGCCGGTGTCGTACGGCAGGAACGACTGGATCACGCGGTCGCCGTGCTTGCCGAACAGCGCCTTGCCGGTGGCGCGGCCGGTCGGGGTCATGTGCGTGAGCAGGATGCGCGCATCGGGGCGCGCGGCCAGCAGGGCTTCGATCAGCGGTTCCGCCGCGCGCGTCTCGCCGACGGAGACGGCGTGCACCATGATGGTCGGACACTTGTCGAGCCGGCGTCCGTAGAACCCCAGGCGCTCGCCCAGATGCGTGCGGTAGCCGGGCTCGCGGCGCCCACGCCACCACAGGCGACCCAGCACGAGCGGCAGCGCCAGCCACCACATCAGCGAATACAGCACGCGCATCAGCGGCTCTCCAGCAGGCGCCGCGCGGCCGCCACGACCTCGTCGACCGAGGGCGGCGCACCCGTGTCGCCGAGATTCACGATGCGCGGCGACCAGTTGCCCTCGGTCTTCCAGCGCGGCGAATCGGCATAGATCTCGACCGTCGGCCGCACGAAGGCGGCGGCGATGTGCGTGAGGCCCGTGTCGACGCCCACTGCGAGCGTCGCGTGGCGCGCCAGTTCCACCGCATCCATCATCGACAGTTTCGGCAGCACGCGCGCGTTCGGCAGCCCGGCCGCCAGGCGCTCGGCCTCCTCTTTCTCGCGCGGCGAACCCCACGGCAGCAGGATCGTCATGGGCGCGAGCGCCTGGCCGAGCGCGATCCAGTGCGCCGTCGGCCATTTTTTCGCGTCGCGCGCGGTCCCGTGGAAGAACACGGCGTAATCATCCGGCGGCATCCACGCGGGACGTGCGCTGTTTTCGGGTGCCGGCAGGCCGAAATCGGGCGGCGTGTCGACGGCATAGCCGAGCGCCGCGGCCACGACCTGGCGTCCGCGCGCCACCGCATGCGTACGCGGCTCGACGGGGATGCTGCGGCTGTGGAAGATGCGCGAGACGCCTTCATAGCCCGAATCCTCGGTGCCGTTGGCCAGACCGATCTTCTGGCCGCCGCGGGCGCAGGCCATCACGATGCCCGTCTTGATCAGGCCCTGCGTGTCGAACACGTAGTCGTACTGCTCGGCGCGCAGGTCGCGGAAAAAGCCGCGCAGCTCCGCGCGCACGGCCGCCTGGCCGAGCCCCTTGCGCCAGCGCCGCAGCGCGAACGGGATCACCTTGCGCACGTGCGGGTTGAGCTTCACGAGGCTGACGTAGCCCTCTTCCACCACCCAGTCGACCTGGGCATCCGGAAAGTGGCGCCGGATGTCGGCCACGATCGGGAGATTGTGCAGGACGTCGCCCAGCGACGACACCCGCACCAGCAGGATCTTCATCAGAACGGCAGCTTGGCGTCAGGCTTGGCGGCGAGGATCACGCGCGCAAATTCCTTCTGGATGCGGTCCAGCGCTGCCGGATTCTCGCCCTCGAAACGCAGCACGACGACGGGCGTCGTGTTCGAGCCGCGCGCCAGGCCGAAGCCGTCCGGGTATTCCACGCGCAGGCCGTCGATGTCGACAATGCGATCCGCGCCCGGGAATTCCGCGTCGGCACGCAGCTTGTCGATCAGCGCGAAGTTCTCGCCTTCCTGCAGGTGCAGGTGCAGCTCGGGCGTGCTGGACGCGATCGGCAGGGCATTCAGCAGTGCCGACGGGTCGGTTTCGCGCGTGAGGATCTCGAGCAGGCGTGCGCCCGTGTACAGGCCGTCGTCGAAGCCGAACCAGCGGTCCTTCCAGAAGATATGGCCGCTCATCTCGCCGCCCAGCGGCGCACCGGTTTCCTTCAGCTTGGCCTTGACGAGCGAGTGCCCCGTCTTCCACATCAGCGGACGGCCGCCATGCTGCTCGATCCACGGCCCCAGGTGGCGCGTGCACTTCACGTCGTACAGGATTTCGGCGCCCGGATTGCGCGACAGGACGTCCTTCGAGAACAGCATCATCTGGCGGTCCGGGAAGATGATCTGGCCATCTTTCGTGACGACGCCCAGGCGGTCGCCGTCGCCGTCGAACGCGAGGCCGATTTCGGCGTCCGTCGTCTTCAGGCATTCGATCAGGTCCTGCAGGTTTTCCGGGTGCGCCGGATCCGGGTGGTGGTTCGGGAAGTGGCCGTCCACGTCGCAGAACAGTTCGATCACGTCGCAGCCCATCGCGCGGAACAGATCGCCCGCGACCATGCCGGCCACGCCGTTGCCGCAGTCGACTGCGATCTTGATCGGACGCGCGATCCTGACGTCGCCGACGATGCGTTCGACGTAGGCGGCCTTGATGTCGTGCGTCGAGTAACCACCTTGCCGGGCGGCCGGCTGGAAGTCGTCGCGTTCGATGGCCTGGTACAGGCCCTGGATCGCATCGCCATAGATCGCCTCGCCGGCCAGCACCATCTTGAAGCCGTTGTAGTCCGGCGGGTTGTGGCTGCCGGTGACCATGATGCCCGAACGCGCACCCAGCACGTTGGTGGCGAAATACACCATCGGCGTAGCGACCATGCCCAGGTCGACAACATCCACGCCCGCGGCCTGCAGGCCTTCGGCCAGCGCCCTGGCGAGCTCCGGGCCGGACAGGCGGCCGTCGCGGCCGATGATCACGGTGCGTTCTCCCTTGGCCAGCGCGGCGGCGCCGAACGCCTGGCCGATGCGGCGTGCGATCCCCGCATCGAGCGTGCTGCCGATGACGCCGCGGATGTCATAAGCCTTGAAGATCGTTTTCGAGAGAGAAACCATGGATTATCTACCTTGCTGGACGAGGCACCGGAATGCACGCGCACGGGCATTACGAACGCCGGTTGGGTCGGGATTGGAAAAAAGGGATATTGTAACGGCAAGCAGGGCCGCCGGGGCCGGATTACCGGTGTACTGGATGCGCAAATAAGCGCGATGAGGCGCACAGAACGTGCGCACTCGGAACGATATGAAACGGAATCAGACGCGCAGTTTGTCCATCGATTTACCGCCTTCGACCCATTCCTTGACCCATTTCGGCTGGCGGCCGCGACCGGTCCACTGTTGCGAGGCATTGTCCGGATTGCGATAACGGACGGCGACGGAACCGGCATTCGCACCCGCCGATTTGCCGCCACGGCCGCTGGCGCTGATCAGGTCTTTCAAAGGTACGCCGACGCTCTGTGCGATGGCCATGATCTGTTCACGCGCCTTTTGCACTTCCTGCACCTCGCGTTTCTTCATTTCCTGCTTGATCTGCTCTTGCAGGTTGCGCAAATCGCCCAAGGACAAATTAGACAGATCCATCTTGATTCCTTATATGTAGAGTCTAGGTGTAAGGGATTTTATCGAATAATCACCAATGCTCGCAATATACTACAACTGAAATTTCTTTAGTGTTTTTTGTGCCAAATCAGCCAGCGCGGCGACTTGAATCTCACGATACGCGCGTACAACCATACGTAGCTGATAATGAACAACAGACAGAAGAATATCAAAATTCCCGTATTCCGCCAGAACACGGTTGCGGGGATAACGGCGGTGAGGGAAAACAGCCACAAGTATGGCGAAGTACGCGCATTCCTTTTCATCAGTGCACGGGCTTCTTTGCGACCGACGGTCCATTGCACGATACGCCGGAAAATCAGGCTGTGCAGGTGGATTCCATCTGGCATGGTAGGGGATTTCCCACGTACAAACATTCGGCGGTAAACGGAAAATATGGTTTCGAATGCCGGATAAATCAGCAGCAAGACGGCATACCACGTCGATACCTGGGGATTGCGCATCACGAGCAGCAGGGCCAGTTCGCCCAGCATGAATCCGATGAAATAAGCGCCGCCGTCGCCGAGGAAGATGAGGCCGACGGGATAATTCCAGATGAGGAAACCGGCCGTTGCGCCCGCGACCGTCAGCGCGGACACCAGCACGAACATGTCGCCCACCTGCCAGCCCACGTAAGCGAGCGACAACAGCATGAAGATCGTGACGACACTGGCCAGGCCATTGAACCCGTCGATGATATTCACCGCGTTCGCAATGCCCGCAACGGCCAGTACGGTCAGCGGCAATATCAGCCACAGCGAATCGAGGTGCCAGCTCACGAAAGGCATATCGAGCCGCGCGATTTTCGCGTCCAGCACGAGATAGCCGAGGAACGCGGCGACCATCGTCAATATCAGGCGGCGCGAGGGACGCACCTTCCCCGTATAGTCTTCGACGATACCGCCGGCGAATGCGATCCCCCCACATCCCAGCAGCGAGACCAGCCAATAACCGAGGCCGGGCACCCGCCATACGGAAATGCCGGCGGTCAGGGCCACCGCGAGGAAGATCGGCAATCCGCCAATCCGCGCCACCGCATGGAGATGGACCTTCTGTACGCCGTCGAAATTATTGTCGAGTGCGGGTCCGTGCAATTTCGAATGCTTGACGACGAGGAGCGTCAGTAGCGCGGACACGACAAAACTTACGATGAAGGAAAACATTTTATTATTTTTTAAATGCAACCGTGCGGGATTGTACCGGATTAGTCGTCGGCAAACCGGACCTCGGCAGTGTACGCGCGCAGACTGCCGTCCGATTGAGGAATTACGAAATACCGGAACTTTGACTGATGGGCAAGACAATTTACAATCAGCAATTCCCTCGGCTGGGGCCGCCGTACGAAACCCGGAAGAATCGATTAGTATCGATCCTGCAAAATCGAATGTGAGCGAAATGAAAACCTATGTAATCGGCGACCTGCAAGGGTGCGCCCATGAAGCCGGCCTGCTGCTGGAACGAATCGACGCGACGGCGGGACCAGGTACGCGCATCCTGTTCGTCGGCGACCTGATCAACCGCGGCCCCGATTCGCTGGGCGCGCTGCGCCGCATGAAGGCGCTGGCGGAAGCGAGCGATGGCCGCGTCGACGCCCTGCTCGGCAACCATGACCTGCACCTGCTGGCCGTGGCCGTCGGCGCCCAGAAAATGAGCCGGTCCGATACGCTGGACGAGATCCTCGCCGCGCCCGATCGCGATGCACTGATCGACTGGCTGCGCCGCCGCCCGCTCGCGATGTTCGTCGATGCCCACCTGCTGGTACATGCCGGCGTGGCGCCGCAGTGGACGGCCGCGCAGACGATGGCGCTGGCGGCCGAAGTGGAGGCTGTGCTGCGCGGCGACCACTGGATCGACTTCCTCGGCCAGATGTACGGCAACGAGCCGGACCGCTGGGACGACGGCCTCACGGGCATCGCCCGCCTGCGCTGCATCGTCAACGCGCTCACGCGCATGCGCCTGTGCTGGCCGGACGGCCGCATGGATTTCCATCACAAGGAAAGCGACAAGGGGCCGGAAGGCACGGACCTGCAGCCCTGGTTCGACCTGCCCAACCGCCGCACGCTCGATGTCACCGTCGTGTTCGGACACTGGTCGGCGCTCGGGCTCGTGCTGCGGCCGAATCTCGTGGGGCTGGACAGCGGTTGCGTGTGGGGCGGCAAGCTGACGGCCGTGTGCCTGGATGACCGGTCGCTGTTGCAGGTGGATTGTCCCGAGTATCGGGAGCACAGCGGCAAGAGATAACGCCGTCGTCCCCGCGCACGCGGGGACCCATGCTGAGTTTCCGAAGTTGGTAGCTCAGTATGGATTCCCGCTTTCGCGGGAAGCCGTTTCCGGCAATGCCGGGAACGACAACTAGCCCTGCCCCAGCGCCCCCGCGATCGCATCATGCGCCGCCTGCGCCAGCTCGCGCCGGTGCGCGCCCGCCGCCGGGATCGGCGCCAGGCAGGCCAGCCGCGCGACCACCGGTTCACCGCCGAGGATGCGCACGATGCTGTCGACGAACGTCGTCTCGCCCGTGTAGTCGACGGCCGGATGCCAGCCGCCGTCCGCGTCGACATAGGCCAGCGCGACCGGCTGCACGGGCACCGCGGCGTCGATGGCGGCTTCGAACAGATTGGCGTGGAACGGCAGCACCGTGCCCTGGCTGGCCGTCGTCCCCTCGGGGAAGAACGCCACGCGGCGGTGCTGGCCGAGGGCTTCCACGAGGCCCTTGAAGATGTGGCGCAGGTCGCGCCTGTTGCCGCGCGCGATGAACACCGTGCCTGCCTGCGCGACGAGCCAGCCGACGACGGGCCAGGCGCGGATCTCGGCCTTGGCCACGAAGCGGCACGGGTGCACGGCATTGATGACGAAGATGTCGAGCCACGAGATGTGGTTCGCGACGATGAGCGCGTGCGCCAGCGAGTCCTCGCCAGGCACGCGCTCGAGGCGCACGCGGCAGATGCCCAGCAGGCGTACCGACCAGCGCTGGATCAGGCGCTCGCGCAGGGCATCGCCCGCCCACGGGAACACGAGGGCGCAGGTGACCAGGCCCTGGACCACGTGGAGGACGAGGCGCGCGAGGCGCCACGCGAGCTTGATCTTCAATCAGCGTTCGAACGCGACGTGGCCGGCGACGATCGTCGCCTTTACCTGGCCCGCCAGTTCGTAGCCGAGGAACGGCGTGTGCTTGCCCTGGCTCGCGAGGGCGGCCGCGTTGACGGTCCAGCGCGTGTCCGGGTCGAACAGCACGACGTCCGCGCTTGCGCCCTGTGCCAGCGTGCCGGCGGACAGGCCCGCCGTGCGCGCCGGATCGCTCGTGATCCTGGCCAGCGCGGTCGACAACGCCTTCCCATCGTTGCCTTGCTCGGCCGCCCATTTCAGCATCAAGGACAGTAGCAGTTCCAGACCGGTGGCGCCGGGCGAGGCCTCGGCGAATGGCAGCAGCTTCTCGTCGTCGTCGACCGGGGTGTGGTCCGAGCAGACGGCGTCCACGGTGCCGTCCTGGACGGCCGCGCGGATCGCGTCGCGGTCGCGCTGGCTGCGCAGCGGCGGCGTGAGGCGCGCGTTGGAATCGAAGAAGCCGATGTCGGCATCCGTCATGTGCAGGTGGTGCACGCCGACGTCGCACGTGACCGGCAAGCCTTCCTTCTTGGCGGCGCGGATCAGGTCCAGCGCGGCGGCCGACGAGATGCGGCACAGGTGCACGCGCGCACCGGAGGCGCGCATCAGTTCGAAGATCGTGTGCAGCGCGATGGTCTCTGACATCACCGGCACGCCAGAGAGGCCCAGGCGCGACGCCAGCGGGCCGCTGTGGGCGATGCCGCCGCGGCCGATGTGCGGGTCCTGCGGGCGCAGCCACACGGTGTAGCCGAACGTCTTCGCGTACTGCATGGCGCGCAGCAGCACGGTGGTGTCCTCGATCGGTTCCTCGGCCTGCGCGAAGCCGATGCAGCCGGCTTCCGTCAGCTCGGCCATCTCGGTCAGCGCCTTGCCCTTCAGGCCGACGGTCAGCGCGCCCAGCGGATGCACGTTGGCCTGGTTCAGCAGGCGCGCGCGGTGCTTGAGCATTTCGACGAGGCCCGGCTCGTCCAGCACGGGGTCGGTGTCGGGCGGGCACACGAGCGTCGTCACACCGCCCTGCACCGCGGCCTGCATTTCCGATTCCAGCGTCGCCTTGTATTCGTAGCCCGGCTCGCGCAGGCGGGCGGAAAGGTCGACGAGGCCCGGCGCGACGACGAGGCCCGCGGCGTCGATCGTGCGCGCGGCCGTGAAGCCGGCGGGTGCGTTGCCGATGCCGGCGATCTTGCCGTCGGCGATGTAGAGGTCCTGGACGGCGTCGATGCCGGCCGCCGGGTCGATCAGGCGCCCGTTCTTGATGTGCAAGTTATTCATACGTGCGAATTTAAGTGTGACTACCGGCTAAGATACTCATGACGGCCATGCGGACCGCGATACCGAAGGTGACCTGGGGCAGGATCACGGCCTGGGCGCCGTCCGCCACGGCCGAATCGATCTCCACGCCGCGGTTCATCGGGCCCGGGTGCATCACGATGGCGTCCGGCTTCGCGAGCGCCAGGCGCTCCGGCGTCAGGCCGTAGCTCTTGAAATACTCGCCGGCCGACGGCAGCAGCGCGCCCGACATGCGCTCGTTCTGCAGGCGCAGCATGATGATCACGTCGACGTCCTTCAGACCCTCGTCCATGTTCGTGAACACGCGCACGCCCATCTGTTCCAGGCCGCCCGGCAGCAGCGTGTGCGGGCCGATGGCGCGCACTTCCGGCACGCCCAGCGTCGTCAGCGCGTGGATGTCCGAACGGGCCACGCGGCTGTGCAGGATGTCGCCGACGATGGCCACGCGCAAGTTCGTGAAATCCTTCTTGTAGTGGCGGATCGTGTACATGTCGAGCAGGCCCTGCGTCGGGTGCGCGTGGCGGCCGTCGCCCGCGTTCACCACGTGCACGTGGTTCTGCTGCGTGTCGTTCAGGTGCTTGGCGATCAGGTACGGCGCGCCCGACTGCGCGTGGCGCACGACGAACATGTCGGCGTGCATGGCCGACAGGTTGTCGATCGTGTCCAGCAGCGATTCGCCCTTGCTCGTCGACGAGGCGGCGATGTTCAGGTTGATGACGTCGGCCGACAGGCGCTTCGACGCGATCTCGAACGTCGTGCGCGTGCGCGTCGAGTTTTCGAAGAACAGGTTGAAGACGCTTTTCCCGCGCATCAGCGGCACCTTCTTGACCTCGCGGTCGGAGATGCTCACGAAGCTCGAGGCGGTGTCGAGGATGTGGTTGATGATGGCCTTGGGCAGTCCCTCGATGGTAAGGAGGTGCTGCAGTTCGCCGTTCTTGTTCAGTTGCGGGTTATGCATTGTCGTCTTCGATCGTGAGCGAGAGTCGACCGTTCGGGTCACGCGCGAGCGCGAGCGAGCGGCCAGGGGCAAGCTGTGCGTGCGCGCCGACGAAATCGGCGGCGACCGGGAGTTCGCGGCCGCCGCGGTCCGCCAGCGCGGCCAGCATGATACGCTGCGGACGGCCGTAGTCGAACAGCACGTTGATCGCCGCGCGCACCGTGCGGCCGGTGTACAGCACGTCGTCGACGAGCACGATGGTCGCGCCGTCGACGTTGAATTCGATCCGGGTCGGCTTCACGTCCGGATGCAGGCCCTTGCGGGCAAAGTCGTCGCGGTAGAACGAGACGTCGATGAAGCCCAGGCGCGATTGCAGGCCCAGGTCGGCCGCGAGACGTTCCGCGAGCCAGGCGCCGCCCGAGTGGATGCCGACGATGGCGGCATCCGCCACGCCCGTGAGACCCGCGCGCACCTGCGCGAGCAGGTCGCGGTACAGGGCCTCGGCATCCAGGCCATCCGCGTCGTTAATATGAGTTGGCATGATCGTCAAAGTATTGTTGCAAAATGATGGCGGCGGCCTTGGCGTCGATGATCTCGCCGCGCTTGGCGGGAATGACGGCCGACGAGTAGCGCTCGTCGACGAGTTCGACGGGCAGGTTGAAGCGGCCGTTAAGCTGATTCGCGAAGCGGCGCGCGCGCAGGGTCATCTCGTGCTCCGCGCCGTCCGGATGGCGCGGCTCGCCTACGACGAGGCGCGCGGGGCGCCATTGTTCGATCAGGTCGCCGATGACCTTGAAGCGGGTCGTATTGTCGACCGCCTTGATGACGGACAGCGGTTGCGCCTGTCCCGTCAGCGTATTTCCCATGGCGATGCCGATGCGCTTGATGCCGAAGTCGAAGCCTAGAACGATGTCGACCATTACCTGCGTCGACTCCGGGTTGTAAAGCGCCCGTCAAGCATGGCCGGCCTCGGAAGCCAGCATGAGGGGATCGATCCCCAGCAGCTTGATGGCCGCGTTGTAGCGCTCCTCGATCGGCAGGTCGAACAGCACGCGCGCGTCGGCGCTCACCGTGAGCCAGCCGTTGCGGGCGATCTCTTCTTCCAGCTGGCCCGGACTCCACCCTGCATAACCGATCGAGACGAGCATGCGGTGCGGGCCGGTGCCGTTGGCGACGGCTTCCAGCACGTCGATCGACGTCGTGAACGCGACGTCGTCGGTGACGCTCAGCGACGAGGAATAGCGGCCGCCGGGCGAATGCAGCACGAAGCCGCGGTCGTCCTGGACCGGGCCGCCGAACATGATCGGCTCGTCCTCGACGCTGGCGCGCAGCCCTTCCGCCACTTTCAGGTCGATGCGGTCGAACAGCACGTCCATGGTCATGTCGGTGGGCTTGTTGATGACGACGCCGAGCACGCCCTTCTCGTTGTGCTCGCAGATATACACGACAGTACCGCCGAAGATCGGGTCATTCATGGACGGCATGGCAATCAGGAAATGATTAGCCAGGTTCAGCTGGGACGTGGATGCACTCAACGTGCCGAGGAGAGGCGTGTCTTCCTGGGGCATCCCGGGCATGGTTAGAGGCTTGCCGACCTTACTTTTTTTCATGCTCATACTCTCTGTTGGCTCACTCTCTGGGGTTACCGCGGCATTGCTATGCTGAAAAGCTGGACTTTTCGCTAGTTTACACCGAATTGCCCGACCGGCCACGGAAGCCGGTCGGCGGGGCAAACCTGAGAGATGGTAGACAGTAAAATTCTGGACTGCATTGACTCAACACACAGAAGATGACTCTGAGAAACTCGCTGGTCTGGTTCCGGCGCGATTTGCGCGTGGACGACCATGCCGCGCTACATCACGCCCTGCTCTCCTCACGCCGGGTGGTTGGCGTGTTCGTGTTCGATACGGACATCCTGGCCGGTCTGCCGTCCGACGACCGGCGCATTCAATTTCTGCTCGACAGCGTGCGCGAGCTGGATGCGCGCCTGCATGCAATGGGAGGTTACCTCATCGTGCGGCACGGGCGCGCCGCGCAGGTGATCCCGGCGCTGGCGGCCGAACTGGATGCGGAATCCGTGTTCGCCAACCGGGATTACGAGCCGCAGGCCATCGCCCGCGACCGCGCCGTGCAGGGCGCCCTGCGCGCGGCCGGCCGCAGCCTGCAGACGTTCAAGGACCAGGTCATCTTCGAGCAGGACGAAGTATTGACGCTGGCCGGCGGCCCCTATTCGGTCTTCACGCCGTACAAGAACGCGTGGCTGAAACGCCTCGCGCGCGAACCGGAGGCGCTGCGGCCGTACGAGACGGCCCCGCACGCGGGCGCGCTCGCGCTGGCGCCCGCGGACCAGGCCCTGCCCGCGCTGGCCGATCTCGGTTTCGTTCCGAACGCCGCACCCATCGCGCATCCCGGCATGACGGGTGCGGAGGCACTGCTGGCGCAATTCGGGCAGCGTCTCGCGCGCTACGACCACGACCGGGACTTCCCGGCGCTGGACGCCACGTCGCGCCTGTCGATCCACCTGCGTTTCGGTACGCTGTCCGTGCGCCGCCTCATCGCGCTGCTGCAGGAACGCATCGCCGACGGCAGCGGCGGTGCCGGTGCGCCCGTGTGGCTGTCGGAACTGATCTGGCGCGAGTTCTACATGATGATCCTGGCGCGCCATCCGCGCGTCGTCACGCAATCGTTCAAGCCCGCCTTCGACGCCGTCGCGTGGGACGACGGTGCGGAGGCGGACGCGCTGTTCGACGCGTGGTGCGCGGGCCGCACGGGCTATCCGCTCGTCGACGCCGCGATGCTGCAGCTGGAACGCACGGGTTTCATGCACAACCGCCTGCGCATGGTGACGGCCAGCTTCCTGACCAAGGACCTCGGCATCGATTGGCGCCGCGGCGAACGGTGGTTCGCGCTGAAGCTGAACGATTACGAACTGGCGTCGAACAACGGCGGCTGGCAATGGGCGGCGTCGACGGGGTGCGATGCGCAGCCGTGGTTCCGCATCTTCAATCCCGTCACGCAGTCGAAGCGGTTCGATCCGGACGGGGCGTTCATCCGGCAGTACCTGCCGCAGCTTGCAGGGCTGAACGGGGTGGCCATTCATGCGCCGTGGCTGGCGAAGCCGGAGGTTTTACAGGAGGCCGGCGTCGTGCTCGGGAAGGATTATCCGGTGCCGGTGGTGGACCACGAAGCAGCGAGAGAGAAAACACTCGCGCGCTTCAAGGCGATACGCGACATGTAAACGTCATCCCCGCGGAGGCGGGGATCCAAGTTCTGCATGCGCGGCCGGAACGCGTGCAAATTGGGCCCCCGCCTCCGCGGGGGCGACGTTCATGTGTTACGAGTTTCGAGCAATCCCGTAATCGCCGCCAGCAACGCATCTTCCTGGTACGGCTTCCCGAAATACGCATCGACCCCGAGCCCCAGCGCCACGTTGCGGTGCTTGTCCGCCGTGCGCGACGTGATCATGATGATCGGCAGCGCCGCCGTGGCAGCGTCTCCGCGCACGTGGCGCGTGAGGTCGAAGCCGTCCATGCGCGGCATCTCGATATCGACCAGCATCAGGTCCGGACGCGTCTCCTGCATCTGCTCGAGCGCATCGACGCCGTCCTTGGCCAGCAGCACGCGATAGCCTTCGCGCTCCAGCAGGCGCTGGGTGACCTTGCGCACGGTGAGCGAATCGTCCACGACCATGATGGTCGCGATGCGCGCGGCCGGCGCCGGTGCCGGCATCTCCACGGCACGGCCGGGGCGCGCGCCCTGTCCCGCCAGCTGCACCGGGTCGAGGATCAGCACGATCTCGCCCGAACCGAGCACCGTGGCGCCGGCGATGCCCGGCATGCGCGCCAGCTGCGGCCCGATGTTCTTGATGACGACCTCGCGGTTGCCCAGCACCTCGTCCACCCGTACGGCGACGCGCGTGTTGCCGCTCCTGAGGACCAGCACCGACGACGAGCGCTGGCCACCGGCGCCGCCGGGTTCGTGCAGCAGCGCGGGCAGGTAATGCAGCGGGACGCTCTCGCCGTGGACGTTGATCGCCCCCGCGGCGAAGGCCGCATCGAGCTCCGCCTCGCGCACCTGCAGCACCTGCTCGACCAGCACGGCCGGCAGCGCATGCGTGCGCGGGCCGCTGGCGACCAGCACGACCTGCGTGACGGCCAGCGTGAGCGGCAGGTGGATGACGAAGGCGGCGCCGCGGCCCGGCGTCGTCTCGACGTCGACGCGGCCGCCCAGCGCGCGCGCTTCCGAGCGCACGACGTCCATGCCGACGCCGCGGCCGGCCAGTTCCGTCAGCGTGTCCGCCGTCGAGAAGCCCGGCTCGAACACCAGCTCGGCCGCGTCCTGGTCGGACACGTCCTCGCCGTCGGCCAACAGTCCGAGCGATGCCGCCTTGGCGCGGATGCGGCCCAGGTCGAGGCCTGCGCCGTCGTCGGCGAAGCGGATCTCGACTTCGTTGCCCTGCTGGCTCACCTGCACGAGCAGTTCGCCCGTCTCCGGCTTGCCGGCGGCCAGGCGCTGCTCGCGCGGCTCGATGCCGTGCACGATGGCGTTGCGCAGCAGGTGTTCGAACGGCGCTGCCATGCGTTCCAGCACGCTGCGGTCGATCTCGACGCCGCCGCCGCGGATGTCCAGGTTGACGCGCTTGTCCATTTCCTTGGCGGTCTGGCGGGCGACGCGGAACAGGCGCTCGGACAGGCTCGCGAACGGCACCATCCGCACCCGCATCAGGTCGCGCTGCAGCTCCCGCGTGAGGCGCGACTGCGCGGCCAGGTCGTCGGCCGCCGTTTCCACCGTGCGCGCGAGGCCGTCGTGGAACGAACCGACGTCGTTCACGCTCTCGGCCATCATGCGCGTGAGTTCCTGCAGGCGCGTGAAGCGGTCGAATTCGAGCGGGTCGAATTCGCGCTCGCCCGCGATCGACAGGCGCGACGCGATCTGCGATTCCGCCTGCATCTCCACTTCGCGCAGCTGGCGCCGCAGGTTGGCGAGGTTGTCGGAGAATTCGGCCAGCATGCCCTTCAGCGTGCCGACCTGCGTCTCCAGCTTCGAGCGCGTGATCGACACCTCGCCGGCCTGGTTGACGAGGCGGTCGAGGATGTCGGCGCGCACGCGCACGAGCGGCGCGCGCGCGGCCTGCTCGTCCGCGGGCGCTGCCGGCAGCGCCGCGGGTTCCGGTGCCGCAGCGGGTTGGAGCACCGGCGCTGCCGGCTGCTGCAACTGCTCGAACAGCAGTTGCGCCTGGTCGTAGTTGGCCAGCAGTTCGTCGAACGCGGCCGGGTTCGTCGTCCCGGCGTGCAGCATGTTCTCGATCTGGGTTTCCAACGCGTGCGTGTGCTGGCCGAGGCGCATCGCGCCGGCCATGCGCGCGCTGCCCTTCACCGTGTGCAGGGCGCGCAGCAGGCCTTGCGCGACGGCCGCGTCGGCCGGGTTCTGCTGCCACTGGCGCAGGCCGTTGCCGATCTGCGGCAGCAGGTCCGCCGCTTCTTCCATGAAGACGGGCAGCAGGTCCGCGTCGAGGTCGTCGACGAATACCGGCTCCGCGGCCAGCACCGCGTCCGCTTCCGGCTCGGCGACGGGGTCCGGCTGCGCCTCGGGTTCGGGTTCGGGTTCGGGCTCGGGTTCGGGTTCGGGTTCGGGCTCGGGTTCGGGTAGGGGCACCGGGATGTCGAACAACGCATCGATGTCGATGACCTCGTCCGCTTCGACCGGTGCGGGCGCGGGTTCGGCCTGCTCCAGCGTGGGCGCGGCGAACGGATCGTCGAAGTACGCATCGAACAGATCGTCGACGGCACTCACGGCCGGATCGTCCAGGCGCGGTGCCGGCGCGCGCGGCGCCAGTTCCGTGCTGGCGGGCAGCGACGGCGTGCCGGTGGCGAGCGGCGGATCGGCAAGGATGCTCGCATACGTGGCGGCGAACAGCGCGTCCAGGCGCTGCGCCAGTTCCGGCTCGGCGTCGGCGATGACGGCGTCGGCGCGCTGGCGGCCCAGCGCATCGCGCAGCGCTTCCAGGCGCGCCAGCAGTTCCGGCTGCGCGGGCGCCAGTTCGCCCAGCGCGAACACCTGCAGCATGATGCGCACGCGCTCGACCGTCTCGTCCAGCAGGTCGAACTGGGCGCCGTCCAGCGGCGGAACGGCGACCTGCAGCGCTTCTTCCAGCGCCACGGCCAGTTCGCGCAGCGCGTTGAAGCCGACGGTGGCCGACGTGCCGCCCAGCGTGTGCGCCGCCTTCAGGGCCTGCGCGGACACGGCGCGCAGCGGTTCCGCGCGCCAGCCGGCGAAGTCGTCGGCCAGCGTGCGCACCAGTTCCTCGGTCTCGCCGAGGTAGATGTTGTACAGCGGGAGCGGAATCTCCAGGTCGCCCACGTGCCGCACGTTCGCTTCCGACACGGGGAATGCGAGCACGTTGTCCGGCAGCTCGTCCGTGGACAGGGCCGGGAGCGGCGCGGGCGCCTCGTCGGGCGCGACCTCGAAGCCGGCGGCGGGTTCGACCGGTTCCGGTGACGGCTCGGATGCGGCGGGCACGGCATCGAGCGCGCCGACCGTTTCCGGTGCCAGCTCGGCCGGTGCATCGACCGCCGGCACCTCCGGCGTCGACACGAGCGACGCCGGCGCTTCCGCCGGCGCAAACGGCCCACCGTCCTGAACGCGCCGGGCTGCCTGCACGAGCGCCGCGCCATCGCGCTGCGATCCGCCGGCCGCGAGTTCATCGACCCACGCGCCCAGCTCCGCATGCGCCTGCGCGAGCAGTGCCAGCAGGTCCGGCGTGGCGGCGCGCGCCTCGGCCAGCCACAAGTTCATGACCTTCTCGATGGCCGCCGCCGCCGCGGCGAACTGTTCGAGGTTCACCATGCGGCTGCTGCCCTTGAGCGTGTGGAAGCCGCGGCGCAGGCGCGTGAGCGTGTCCTGGTCGGCCGGATTCGCTTCGGCGGCCGGCAATGCGGTGCCGACGACGTCCAGCACTTCGCGGGCCTCGCCGATGAAGATCTCCAGCAGTTCGGCGTCGAGGGCGTCCGGTGCCGCCACCGGCACGGGCTGCGGCTCCGAAGGTGCCGGTGCTTCGAGCGGCAGCTCGTGGAACAGGCCCGCCGCCGCATCGAAGCGGTAGCGCCGGCGCGCGCCGTCGACGTTCTGCGCCAGCGCGTCGGTGAAGAAGCCGAGCGCGCCGATGTTGCGGGCCAGGTTGTCCAGCACGGCGCCGCGCGCCGCGGCATCCGGCGGCGTCTCGATCAGCGTGCGCACCTGGGCGCGCACGTGGTCGACGGCCTGCGTGGCCTGCTCCTGGTCGAGGATGGCCAGCGCACCCTGCAGCTGGTGCAGCAGTGGATCGACCTGTTCCAGGGCCGCGATGCGTGCCGCGTCTTCGTAGTAGTCGTCGATGAGTTTCTCGACCTGGCGCAGGCCCGTGCGGATCTCGCCCGCCAGCACCGCGACGGTCTGGCCCTGCTGCAGCTCGCGCGCCATCTCGCCGTGCCACACCGGCGCGTCCGGCGGGGTCGCGCCGTGCGCCAGCGCGAGCAGGCGCTGGCCGACGGCTTCCGCATGCTGGCCGAAGTCCTCGGGCAACTGGCGCACCTGGTCCAGGCCATGCTCGACGAACAGCATGGCCTCGGCCATCTCGAGGCTGAACTGGTCGCTGCGGCCGCCCGCCATCGATTCGCTGGCGGCCTGCCCCAGTTCGCGCAGCAGGTGCGCGAGCTGCGGTGCGCCCAGCTTCTCGCTGGCGCCCGCCAGCTTCGCCAGCGCGTCGTTGAAGCCACCATCGAGCACGTCGCCGCCTTCCGTGGCGACGCGGTCCCAGCCCTGCTTGGTCTCGATCAGCGCTTCCTTGGCATCCTTCAGCAGCTCCGGATCGACCTTGCCGTAGCGGCGTTCCAGGTAATCGGCCGGCACCTGGCCGCCGACGTGGTACGCGTCGCGCAGCTGGCGCGCATCAAGGGTAGGTTCGGGCGCGGCCGAGATGAAGAACAGCGCGTCGCGCAGCAGCGCTTCCGGCAGTTCGGTATGTCCCTGTACCGCGCGGCGCAGTTGCAGGTTGATCTGGCCGAACAGCTGCTTCACGTACAGGTCGGGCGCCACCTGGCCGTTCGCGACGAGGTCGGCGACGGCCTGCAGCGCCAGCCAGAACGCGTGGGCCTCCGCCTGCGGCTGGCCGTGGACGACGCTCGCCAATGCATCGCGCATGGCGGCCGCCTGGCCGCGCTGGGCGTCGACATCCTGGCTGCGCAGGAACAGCAGCAGCGCCTTCTCGAATGCGGCGCGGGTCGCGGCGTAGTCCGGCGTCGGGCCGGCGCCGCCGCCCGGCAGCAAGGCCGGCGCAAGGTCCAGCACGAGCATCTGGCCCGGGTGGACGCGTTCCACGCCCAGCAGTTCCTGCAGCGCGCGGTAGTACGGGAACAGGCGCACGGGTTGCGGCGCCGCGCCTTCCAGCAGCTCTTCCAGGTATTCGACGAGCGCCCGGTACGCCTCGCCCACGGCGCCGGCCCGCTCGGGGTCGAGCGCCAGGGTACCGTCCTTGAAGCGGTCGATGACCTGTTCGGCCGCCTCGCTCAGGCGTTCGACGCCGGCGACGTCGACCATCTGCAGGGCCCCGTGGGCCTGGTGCAGGTGCGACTTGGCATGCAGCAGCAGCGTGGGCTGCGCTTCCGGCGTGCGGCCGGCCGCATCCTGCAACGCCTTGGCGGAACGCCCGAGGGCGTCGCGGATTTCACCGATGACCCAGGACAGGGGGCCGGTGTCGAAAGGCGGTGCGGAAGACGCGTGCGAAAACTGGGTCATGTGGGCAAAAGTGAGATGCTCAGGCGGCGACGCGGAAGCGCGACACCGAATTCTTCAGTTCCTGCGCGAGCTCCGCCAGCTGCCGGATCGACTGCGCGGTCTGCTGCGTGCCGCCCTGTGCCTGTTCGGTGATCGCGAGGATGTGCTGCATATTATGCGCCACGCCGTTCGCGGACGTCGCCTGCAAGCCCGCGGCGACCGCCATCCCCTGGATCAGCTCCGCCAGGCGGTTCGACACGCGCGAGATGTCGGCCAGCGCCGCGCCGGCCGCGTCGGTCGTGCGCGCGCCCTCGACGACGCCCTGCGTCGACTTTTCCATCGCCGCCACGGCGTCGTGCGTGTCGGTCTGGATGGTGCGCACCAGCGCGCCGATCTGCTTGGCCGCTTCGGCCGACCGTTCCGCCAGCCGCTGCACCTCTTCCGCCACGACCGAGAAGCCGCGCCCCGCCTCGCCGGCCGACGCGGCCTGGATGGCGGCGTTCAGCGCCAGCACGTTGGTCTGTTCCGTGATGTCGGAAATGAGTTCGGTGATCTCGCCGATCTCCTGCGACGATTCGCCCAGGCGCTTGATGCGCTTGGAGGTCTCCTGGATCTGCTCGCGGATCTCGCCCATGCCGCGGATGGCGTTCTGCACCGCCGTCGCGCCCTGCTCCGCCGCCGCCACCGACTGGCGCGCCACCTCGGCCGACTCCTTCGCGGAGCTGGACACGTCCGTGATCTCGCCGGCCATGCGCAGCATCGTGGCCGACGTATCCTGGATCTCGCGCGCCTGCTGGCCCGCCGCGACGAGCAGCCGGCTCGACACCTGCTGCGCATCGTTCGACGCCTGCGTCACCTTTTCCGCCGTATCGATCACGCGCACGACGAGGCCGCGCAGTTCTTCCACCGTGTAGTTGACGGAGTCGGCGATGGCGCCCGTGATGTCTTCCGAGACGGTGGCATAGACCGTCAGGTCGCCGTCCGCCACTTCCTGCAATTCGTTCATCAGGCGCAGGATCGCGGCCTGGTTCTGGTCGTTGGTGGCCTTGGCTTCCTCTTCCTTGGCCTGGGCCAGCAGGTGCATCGCCTCCGCTTCCTGGCGGCGGGCGTCGGCGCCGCGGGTGCGGTTGCGCGAATCCTGCAGCATCACGCGCGAGATGCTGCCCGCCGTGACGAGGGTGAAGATCGATGCCGCCACGAGCACCCACAGCCACATACCCGTGCTGCCCTCGCCGGCGCGGTACGACGCCTGCAGGCCGGTCAGCTGGCGGCGCAGCGTCTCGTTGTCGCGGAAGATCGTCTGCTCGGCGGCCTTGGCGGCCGTCATGTCGGACAGTTTGTCGAGGAAGGTGGAGATCAGCTTCTGGCAGATGTCGAATTTCGACTGCACTTCTTCCAGCTTGGCGCGCAGCGCCGGGTCGCGCAGCGCGGCCAGGCCCAGCGCGGCGCTGCCGTTCAGCAGGCCGTCGACGGTGGCGCGGAACGTGGTCGTGTCGCGGCCCATCTGGAACGCGGTCTCGGGACGGATGCCGCCCGACGTGAGGAATTCGCTGGCGCTGCGCGACAGGCGCTGCGTCAGCATCATCATGCGGCCCAGCGCCGCCAGTTCGCGCGCGCTGCCGCCGCGCGCCGTGCGTTCGGTGAGGATGTCTTCGGTCAGCGCCAGCATGTCCGGCGCCAGCACGTCGAGCTGCTTCAGGTTCTTGTCGAAGGCGACCAGCTCCGGCTTCATCTTGAGGATGCTGGCGGCGGCCGCGTCGGACACGTTCCACTTCTTGCGCACGGCGGCCAGCTGCGCGGCCAGGTCGCCCGTCGACGCGGGAATCGCATTGCCGTTGAAGTCGCCGCCGCGGGCCAGCAGGTCGAGGTCGTGCCCCAGGGCGATGCGGCTGTCCTGCAGCTGCGTGAACGCGTCCGGCACGCCTTGCATCGCATTCGGCGCGGCCTTGCCCACGCGCTGCGAGTGCATCAGCGCTTCGCTGGCGATCTGGGTCTGGCCGCTGGCGATCGCGCCGCTGCCGGCATTGCGCCACAGCGACAGCAGCGTGAGCAGGATGCCGATGCCGAAGGCGACGAGCAGGATGCGCAGCTGGCGCGGCAGGGACAGATGGCCGATGAGCGGCAGGCGCAGGTCGTCGTCGCCGCCCGTTCCACTGGCAGCTTCCTCCGCATGGCGGCGCTTGCGCCGGGCGAGCTGGCCGAGGCGCAGCGCGGCGTCATCGGCGGAACCCGTCGGCGCCTTGCCGCTGACCGGGCCGGCGGGCACCGTGCCGGGGCCGAACTGCGTGTCGGGCGACGCCAGCACCGTGCCGGACGCCTGCGCGTCGCCGCCCCCGTCCTTGGGGAAGAAATTCATCGACAGTTTGGATACGAATCCCATGCCAGCTCCAGTACAGAACCTGTTTTTTAAATGATTAGCGTGCCACTTGCAGGAAGCGGTCCGCGCGCGCGAGGGCGGCGAGCGACAGCGGCGTCCATTCCTGGCCGTCGGCGTCGCGCAGGCGGCCGTCGGCAGGTTGCATGTCGCCCGCGTGGCGCAGGCCGACGACCTTCGCCACCAGCAGCGCGCACGGAAAACCGAGGGCGGGGCCGAACGTCACGAGCCGCGTGCCGGACGTTGGCGCCGCCTCCGCATCGAGATAGCGCGCCAGGTCGACGACGCCCAGCAGGTTGCCGCGCACGTTCGCGAGGCCGAGATACCACGGCTGCGTGAGCGGCACGGCGGCCAGCGGCGGCAGCGGCACGATCTCGCCCGCTTCGACGAGGTCGAGCAGGTAGCGCACGCCGCCGATCTCCACGCCCAGCTGGTGCGCGCGCGCGCCGCTGCTCGTGCGCGCGGCCTGCATGCGCTCGAGCAGCTGTTCCTGGTACTGGCGCAGGCGCGCGCGCCTGGCCGCGCCCTTCTGTCCGGCGGCGTCGCTGACGTCCATCTCAGGCGCCGAGCGTGGCGATCGTGGCCAGCAGCTTCGCCGGATCGACGGGCTTGACGAAATAATCCTTCGCGCCCTGGCGCATGCCCCAGATGCGGTCGGTTTCCTGGTTCTTGCTGCTGCAGATGATGACGGGGACGGACGCCAGCTCCGGATCGCGTGCGATCGAGCGCGTCACCTGGAAGCCGTTCGCGCCGGGCATCACCACGTCCATCAGGATCAGTTCCGGTCGCTCGGCGCGGATCTTGGCGAGCGCCTCCTCGCCGTTGTCGGCGGTGGTGACGGTGAAGCCGTTGCGCACGAGGATGTCGGTCAGGTAGTAACGTTCGGTCGGGGAATCGTCGACGATCAGGATTTTTTGTATGGCCACGGTGGGCTCCGCAACGTTGGAATCAGGCAGCCGCGTCGGTCCGGCCCTGCGCATGGTCGCGCACGGCCGCCAGCAGGCTGTCCTTGGAAAAAGGTTTGGTCAGGTAGGCGCTCGAGCCCACCATCGCGCCGCGCGCACGGTCGAACAGGCCGTCCTTGGAGGACAGCATGATGACCGGCGTGGCATGGAATTTCGCGCTCTTCTTGATCAGCGCGCAGGTCTGGTAGCCGTCCAGGCGCGGCATCAGGATGTCGCAGAACACCAGGGACGGATGATGGTCGTTGATCTTGGCCAGCGCGTCGAAGCCGTCTTCGGCCAGCACCACGCGGTAGCCGGCCTGCGTCAGGAAGATTTCGGCGGACCGACGGATCGTGCTGCTGTCGTCGATCACCATGATCGTCAGGCCTGTCGGTTGCGTCGTCATATTCGTTTCACTTCAGCATGAACCCGCAAGATAGCATAGGGGCTGCGGCTTGTGCATGAAGTGTTGCGATACGTCAACTTGCCGTAGGACGACTCATTGACTGGATGACACGAAACATTGGCGGGACGTTATTTCTCGTTGATGAACCGACAAATATCGATAGCACTGAGCCGCTCAGATCGCGGTCATTTCGAAGTCGTCCTTGCGCGCGCCGCATTCCGGGCACGTCCAGTTCATGGGCACGTCGGCCCAGCGGGTGCCCGGCGCAATGCCGTCGTCCGGTGCGCCGGCGGCTTCGTCGTAGACCCAGCCGCAGATCAGGCACATCCACGTCTGGTACACCTGTGTTTCAGTACTCACTTCGATTTCCTCTTTTCGGTTCAGATAAAATGGGGGGGAAAGGTATAGTATTCTACCCGCTGTGCAAAACCAAACGTCTCCACTCATCCTCACGTTCGGGCCCGCCGACCCGGTCGGGGCGCTGGGCATCCAGTCCGACGTGACCGTCTTCGCCATGCATGGCTGCCACGCCCTCTCGGTCGTGACGGGCCTGCTCGTGGCGGATTCCGCGCGCGTGGACGACATCCAGCCGACCGACCACTCGCTCGTCGTGGAACAGGCGCGCATGCTGCTCGAGGACATGCCGGTGGCCGCCATCAAGGTCGGCACCCTGGCCAGCCTGGAGCAGATCGCGGCGGTGGCGGAGATCGTGTCCGACTATGCCGACGTGCCGCTCGTGCTCGACCCGTTTACGTCGTCGCTGCCCGATTGCGGCCCGCGCGACGATGACATGCTGACCCTTATTCATCAACTGCTCGTGCCGCAGGCCAGCGTGTTCATGCTGTCGCAGCCGGAACTGGCGCGCCTGGCCGACTGCTGGCGCGACCCGGGCAGCATCGCCACCGTCGCCGAGGACGCGGCGGAGCTGACGGGCCTCGGCTGCGGCCACGTGCTCGTGACGGGCGTCGGCGGCGGCGACGGCAGCCGCTGCAACGAGTTGTACGAGCCGGACGGCCTGGCCACCGCCTTGCCCTGGGCCCAGCTCCTGCCCGGTCCGTTCGTCGGCGCCGGCAACACGCTGTCGGCCGCTTTGGTGGCGCGGATGGCGCGCGGTGCCGATGCGGCGGACGCCCTGCCCGGCGCCCAGGACTACCTCACCGGCACCCTCGCCAACGCCTGCCGCTTCGGCATGGGCCGGCTGATTCCGAACAAGATCTTCCGCGCTCCCGGCGCGGCCTGCTAACCCCGCCGGCGCCTGCGCCCGGGATTCATCCAGACAACCATGACCGCTACGTCCGACACCACTTCGAAAAACGACATCCTGTTCGCCCGCGCCCAGCAGACCACGCCGGGCGGCGTGAACTCGCCCGTGCGCGCCTTCCGCTCCGTCGGCGGCACGCCGCGCTTCATCACGCGGGCCGAGGGGCCGTATTTCTGGGACGCGGACGGCAAGCGCTACATCGACTACATCGGCTCCTGGGGCCCGGCCATCGTCGGCCACACCCATCCGGACGTCGTGAAGGCCGTGCAGGACGCGGCCGCGCGCGGCCTGTCGTTCGGCGCGCCGACCGAGGGCGAGATCGAGATCGCCGAGGAAATCTGCCGCCTCGTGCCGTCGATCGAACAGGTGCGCCTCGTCTCGTCCGGCACGGAAGCGACGATGAGCGCGCTGCGCCTCGCACGCGGCGCCACGGGCCGCGACAAGATCGTCAAGTTCGAAGGCTGCTACCACGGCCACGCCGATTCCCTGCTGGTCAAAGCCGGTTCGGGCCTGCTCACGTTCGGCAACCCGACGTCGGCCGGCGTGCCGGAAGACTTCGTCAAGCACACCATCGTCCTCGACTACAACAACATCCCGCAGCTGGAAGACGCGTTCCAGTCGATGGGCGACACCATCGCCTGCGTGATCGTGGAAGCCGTGGCCGGCAACATGAACCTGATCCGCGCGACGCCGGAATTCCTGCAGCGCATGCGCGAACTGTGCACGGAATACGGCACCGTGCTGATCTTCGACGAAGTGATGTCGGGCTTCCGCGTCGGCATCGGCGGCGCGCAGGCGCTGTACGGCATCGTGCCGGACCTGACCGCGCTCGGCAAAGTGATCGGCGGCGGCATGCCGGTCGCCGCGTTCGGCGGCCGCGCTGACCTGATGCAGAAGATGGCGCCGATCGGCCCCGTCTACCAGGCGGGCACGCTGTCCGGCAACCCGGTCGCCGTCGCCGCCGGCATGACGACCCTGAAGCTGATCCAGCAGCCGGGCTTCTACGAGCACCTGACGGCGCAGACGAAGAAGCTGGTCGACGGCCTGACGGCCGCCGCGCAGGAAGCCGGTATCGCGTTCTGCGCGGACAGCGTCGGCGGCATGTTCGGCCTGTATTTCGCCGACACGATCCCGTCCAGCTACGGCCAGATGATGGCCGGCGACAAGGAGCGCTTCAACCGCTTCTTCCACGGCATGCTGGACGAAGGCGTGTACTTCGCGCCCGCGATGTTCGAAGCAGGCTTCGTCTCGGCCACGCACGACGATGCCGTGATCGCCGAGACGGTCGCAGCGGCCCGCCGCGTGTTTGCCCGCCTGGCGTGATCGCGCCCGGCCCGACATGCCGCTGAAGCTGTTCCGCCGCCTCACCGACAACGCCACGCTGAAATCGCTCGGCCCCGGCCTGATCACGGGCGCGGCCGACGACGACCCGTCCGGCATCGCGACGTATTCGCAGGCCGGCGCGCAATTCGGCTTTAACACGCTGTGGACGCTCGTGCTGACCTACCCGTTCATGGTCGGCATCCAGCTGGTGTCGGCGCGCATCGGGCGCGTGACGGGGCGCGGGCTCGCGGCCAACATCCGCCGCGCGTATCCGCCCTGGCTGCTGTACGCCATCGTCGCGCTGCTGCTCGTCGCGAACGTCATCAACATCGCGGCCGACATCGCCGCGATGGGCGAGGCGCTGCGCCTCGTGACGGGCACCGGCTCCAGCCACCTGTATGCGCTCGGCTTCGGCCTGCTGTGCCTCGCGCTGCAGGTCTTTTTGCCGTATGCCGCCTACGTGCGCTACCTGAAATGGCTGACCCTGGGCCTGCTGGCCTACGTCGCGACGGCCTTCGCCGTGCACATGCCGTGGACGGAAGTCTTCGCGCGCACCGTGTGGCCCCATTTCACCTTCACGAAGGATGCCGTCGCCCTCATCGTCGCCGTGTTCGGCACGACGATCAGCCCCTACCTCTTCTTCTGGCAGGCGTCGCAGGAAGTCGAGGAGATCCGCAACGACCACCACACGCGCGCCCTGCGCACGCGCCCGCGCGACGCCGCCGCGCAACTCAGGCGCATCAAGTCGGACACCTTGATCGGCATGGGCTTTTCCAACCTCGTCGCCTTCTTCATCATGCTGACGACGGCGGTCACGCTGGGCGCGCACGGCATTACGGACATCCAGTCGTCGGCCCAGGCGGCCGAAGCGCTGCGCCCGGTGGCGGGCGAGTTCGCGTTCCTCGCGTTCGCGCTGGGCATCATCGGCACGGGCATGCTGGCCGTGCCCGTGCTGGCCGGGTCGGCCGCGTATGCCGTCACCGAGAGCTTCCGCTGGCGCAACGGCATGGACCTGAAGGTCGTCGAGGCGCGCGAGTTCTACGGCATCATCGCGCTGGCCACGCTGGGCGGCGTCGCGCTCGACTTCGCCCCGGTCGACCCGATCGCGGCGCTGGTGCTGTCCGCGCAGATCAACGGCGTCATCGCCGTGCCGATCATGGCCGTCATGATGCTGCTCGCGCATAACCGCAAGATCATGGGCGGCTACACCTTGTCGACGCGCCATACCGTGATCGGCTGGATCGGCGTGGCGGTGATGCTGGTGGCCGTCGTGGCCATGTTTGCAACGATGTGACGGGTTGATCGTCTCCCCCACGCGTGGGGCTGCACCGGCGCGACGACCGTATGTACGATGCGTTCCACATCGACCATCCATCAGGAGCCGCACCATGCAAACCACGACCGTCAATCCGCTGCCGCAACCGCAGTTCTCGCACGCCGGCATCATCTGGATCAAGCTCGCCGTCCTCTACCTCATCTTCGGGATCTCGCTGGGCATCGCCATGGGCGCCAGCCAGAACTTCACCCTGCGCCCCGTGCACGCCCACGTCAACCTGCTGGGCTGGACGACGATGGCCCTCGCCGGCCTGATCTACAGCGTGTTCCCGAAGGCGGGCGAAAGCCGTCTCGCGCGCCTGCACTTCTGGCTGCTGAACCTCGCATTGCCCGTGATGATGGTCGCGCTCTCCATGCTGCTGCTGGGTCATATGGCTTTCGCGCCGGCCCTGGTGATCGCGGAAATCATCGCATCGGTGGCCATCCTCGCGTTCGCCGCGAATCTGTTCCTGAATCTCAAGCAATAACGGGCCGCTCTCCGGTTATACTTTCCGGATAACAAAACCGGAGAGAGGCAACGACATGGCTGTGCGTATCATCCGCCGCATTATTCCCTGTTCCTGCGCCGTACTGATCGCGGCAAGCGCGCTGTTCGCCGGCACCGCCGGCGCCGCAACGACCAACCCAGGAACCAGCATGGACAAGAAAACCGTAGCGCTCGACACCATCCGCCGCCAGGAGCAGGCGCTGCAGTTCACGTCCTTCGACAACGACGCGGCGCTCGCAATCGGCAACAGGATCGTCGAGCAGGCGAAAGCGGACAAGGTCGCCGTCACGATCGACATCACGATCAACCGCAATCCGCTGTTCTTTTATGCGATGGCGGGCACGAGCCCGAACAACGTCGACTGGATCCGCCGCAAGAGCAACCTCGTGAACCGCACCGGCCACGCGTCGTTCTTCGTGCACACGGAAGCCGTCAACGCGGGCCGCGACTTCGACAACCTGCCCACGTTCGACTCGAAGGACTACGCGGCGCACGGTGGCTCGTTCCCCATCGTCGTCAAGGGGACGGGCCAGGTCGGCACGATCACCGTGTCGGGGCTCGCGGGCGTGGACGACCATGCGATGGTCGTGCGCGCGCTGAAGTGGTATCTGAAGGCGGACGACGTCGCGCTGTAAGCATCAGGTCTCGACCGGCACCGCCTTCACGCGCCGCGCGCTCACGGCGCGCGACGCCCGCTTGCGCCACCAGATGATCACGCCGGTCACGCTCAGCATGGCGACGACGAGCCCCATGCACGAGATCAGGATCCGCCCCGGCAGCCCGAGGATGCGGCCGGAGTGCAGCGGGAACTGGGCCTGCACGAAGATGTCGGCCGCAGTCCCCTTCCACGGCTGGCGATCGCCCAGCAGGCGGCCATCCAGGCCGTCGTAATACAGCAGCGCGGGGCCGACGCCGCCCGTGCCGTGGTCGTCGCCCGGCGCGAACAGGCTCACCATGAAGATGCCGTACTCCTGCGAATAATAGAGGCTGCCGACGGGCGCATCCCAGCCGCGCCGGCGCGCTTCCGTGCCGGCGTGCGCGACGACGTCGCCGAACGCGACGCGCGGATCGACCGGGTGTTGCAGGTCGGCCGGCACGCGGGTGTCGAACGGCGACGGCGTGACCCGCGTGAACGTCTGCATCACGGGATAGAACACTTCGCGGTACAGGTTCAGCGAAAACGCCGTGAAGGCGAGGACGAACAGCACGATCCACGTCCACAGGCTGAACGCGCGGTGCAGGTCGAAATTCAGTTTCGCGCCGCCGCCGCGCCAGCGTACCATCCACGCCGGGCGCCAGCGCTGCCACCACGACTTGCCGGGGTTGGCGGTTTGGCGCCGCACCGGCAAGGTCAAATAAAAGCCGACGAAGCAGTCGAGCGTCCACACCACCGCGATGGCGCCCATCAACCAGATGCCCCAGCGGTCCGGCAGATGCAGCGAATAATGCAGGCGGTACAGGAAGGACACGAACGTCTCGCGGCTGATCGGCCACACGGCGCCCCACTCGCGCCGTCCCAGTTCGACGCCGCTGACGGGGTCGACGAAGACCTGGTTGAAGCCGGGCGACCTCAAGGCGCCCGTGGCGGGATCGATGCGCGGCGCCACGCCCAGCGCCAGCGATTTCCCGGCTTGCGCGTGCAGCGGCACGTACGACACGCGCACGTCCGGATGGCGCGCCTCGACCTGGCGTGCCAGCGCCAGCGGATCCCGCGGCGTGCCGGGCGTATGCGCTTCCATCAGGTGCGGGTTGAGCAGGTCGTCCAGCTCGTGGTCCCACGAGATCACGGCGCCCGTGATCCCGCTGACGAACAGGAAGGCCGCCGTGAGCAGGCCGCACCAGCGGTGGATGAGGGTCCAGGTCGCGCGCATGGTCAGAACGCGTACTTCAGCGTCAGGGTCGTGCTGCGCGGGGCCGCGTACGTGATCGCGCCGTACGCGGAGAACATGCCGAAATGCTTGCGGTCGAACGCATTGTTGATGTTCAGCTGGGCCGACAGCTGCCGCGTGATTTCGTAGCGCGCCATCAGGTTGACGACGCTGAACGGCGACTGCTCGATCAGCCCATTCGTGCCGGCGGGGGCGCTCGGGTCGACCGTGTACGTGCGGCCTTCCCAGTTCACGCCGCCGCCGACGCTCAACGCGCTCCACGCATCCGGCAGGCGGTACGTCGTGAAGACGCGGAACAGGCGGCGCGGATAGACGCTGTTGACGTCCGCGCCGGCCGCATCCTTCGCGCGGTACTGCGTGTAGCCGGCCGTCACGTTCCAGCCTTTCGCCAGTTCGCCGGACGCATCGAACTCGATGCCCTCGCTCGTCGCGCCGGCGGCCGCGCGGTAATACGTCTCCGGCGCCAGGGGGCCGCTGCCGTCGCGGTCGACGAGGCCCGCTTCCTGGCCCAGGTTGTTCTGCTTCGCACGGAACACGGCGAACGACCCGTTCAGGCGGCCGTCGAGGAATTCGGCTTTCACGCCCGCCTCGTAGCTCTTGCCGACGATCGGGTCGAGCATGTTGCCGCCGATGTCCTTCAGGTTCTGCGGCTGGAAGATGTCGGTGTAGCTCGCGTACACGGAATACGTCCTGTCGATGTCGTAGACGAGGCCCGCGTACGGCGTCACTTCGCGGTCGTGTTTGATGTCGTACGCGGCCGTGTACAGGCCGCGGCCCGTCTTTTCATAGTCGGTCACGCGGGCGCCCACGATCAGGGTGAGCGGATCGGCGAGCGAGAAGCGCGCCACGCCGTACAGCGCGTCCTGCTTCGTCGCGCTGCTTTCGTAGAACGTCGGCGCGCCCCACGCGGGCTGCGGGTACGCGGTCCCCGTCCATGCGTTGAAGTCGCCGACGGCCGGCATGCCGGCGCCCGTGCCGAAATCGGCCGCGCGGCTGTCGGAGACGAAGGTCTGCTTCTGGTGCAGCACGCCGAACGCCGCTTCGTGCGTGCGGCCGGCGAGTTCGAACGGACCGCTCGCGTGCAGGCCGGCGTTGTCCTGCTTCGTGCGGGTCGCGTACGAGCCGGCGAAGGCGGAGAGGCCCTCGCCCGTCGCGCGGTCCGGCACGCCCGACAGGTACAACAGGTAGGAATCGGAACGGCGGTCGCCGCGGCTCGCGGTGGCCTTGACCTTCCAGCCGTTGGCAAAGCCGTGTTCCAGGTTGACGAAGGCGCTGTTGTACGAGGTCGGCCAACGGGTCCAGCCGGCGGCCGACGTCTTCGAGACGTCCCAGTCCGTCTTCGACCCGTCCGAATACCAGTACGGCAGGCCGCCCCACATCGGGCCGTTCGCCTGGGTTTCCTGGCGGCTGATCCCGACCTGCAGCAGGGTCGAGCGTCCCAGGTCCGCGTCGATCGTCGCGTACGCGGTCTTGTTCCGGTTCGACAGCAGCGACACCCAACTGTCGCCATCCGTGTATTCGCCGACGAAGCGGGCACGCACGCTGCCGTCCCGCGTCAGCGGCGTCGTCACGTCGCCCAGCAGCCGGCGCTGGTTCCAGCCGCCGATGCCTGCCTCCACCGTGCCGGCCAGGGTCTTGCCGGTCGCATGCTTGCGCACGAGGTTGATGGCGGCGGACGGGTTGCCGGCGCCCGTCATCAGCCCCGTCGCGCCGCGCACGACGTCGATGCGGTCGTACAGCGCCAGGCTGCCCAGCACCTCGCCCGCACTCCACGACTGTTCCCACGTCGTCGGCACGCCGTCGATCTGCAGGTTGTCGATGTCGAACCCGCGCGCGGTGAAGCCGGCGCGGCTCGTCTCGTACTGGTTTACCGACACGCCCGTCACGTTGTTGACGACGTCCGTCACGGTGAGCAGGCCCTGGTCCTCGATGCGCTGCTGCGTTACCACCGTGACGGATTGCGGCGTCTCGCGCAGCGACAGGGTCAGCGGCACGGCCGTCCGGTCCTTGCCGGTCGTGTAGGAACCGGTCCCCTCGGTCGTTTCGCCGAGCCGCGTGGCGCTGATCTGCACCTGCTGGATCGGCGCCTCCGCAGGGTCGTCGGCCCCGGCGGCCTGGGCCAGCAGCGGGATGGCGAGCGTGACGGCGGCCGCGAGGCGGTTGAGTGGAAGACGCCGGGCGGCGGCGCGCGCATGCATGACCATCGAAGACTCCGTTCCGAATTTCATATTGAACGCGAATGATAATGATTCTCATTTAATGAGTCAACGACAATGAGACGAACGCATGCCCGCGCTGCCGGCTGGGCCGGCGCACGGGATCACGGGAGCATGTCGGGAATTACTTGAGCCAGCCGCGGTGGCGGAAGTACATGAACGGCGCGATCGCGCTGACGACCATCAGGCCCAGCGACCAGCCGTAGCCGAAGTGCCAGTGCAGCTCCGGCAGGAAGTCGAAGTTCATGCCGTAGATGCTGGCGATCAGTGTCGGCGGCAGGAAGGCGACCGACGCCACCGAGAAGATCTTGATGATCTTGTTCTGGTTGATGTTGATGAAGCCGACGGTGGCGTCCATCAGGAAGTTGATCTTGTCGAACAGGAACGACGTGTGGCCGTCGAGCGATTCGATGTCGCGCAGGATCTGACGCGCCTCCTCGAACTGTTCCGCGTTCAGCAATCGGCCCCGCATCAGGAAGCTGACGGCGCGGCGCGTGTCCATCATGTTGCGGCGGATGCGGCCGTTCAAGTCTTCCTCGTGGGCGATCGCATTCAGCGCGGAGGCCGCGTCCTGGTCGGTGAATTCCTTTTGCAGCACGCGCTGGCTGACGTCTTCCAGGCTCTCGTAGATGCCTTCCAGCGCATCGGCCGAGTACTCGGCGTCGGTCGCGTACAGGTCCAGCAGCACGTCCATGTAGTCCTCGATCGACCCGGGCCGCGAGCGCGCGCGCAGGCGCACGAGGCGGAACACGGGCAGGTCGTCCGTGTGGACCGAGAACAGGATCTTCTTGGCCAGGATGAACGCGACGGTCACGATGCGCGACGGGCCGTCCTCTTCCTCGCGCAGGAAGTCGGTGCGCAGGTGCAGGTCGCCGTTTTCCGCTTCGTAGTAGCGCGCGGACGCCTCGATGTCCTGGACTTCGTCCTCGCCGGGCAGGATCACGTCATAGGTCGTCTTGACCCAGGCGCGCTCCTCGTCGGTCGGGTCGAGCAGGTCGACCCAGACGGCAGGCGCGTTCTCCAGATCGGCGCGCGACGCGATGGGTATCTGGTTCAGTCGGCCATTTTGTAGGACAAATACGTTGATCATGCGCTGCTTTCTCGGCCGGATTCGGAAACAGCGCAAGTGTACCTGTAAGCCCTGAGACCGGCCAGCCTAAACCAGGCAAAACCGGGGTCAGAGCCCGATTTTTGGAAATATCCTGAGCAAACTTGGCCGGCGATGCGCCAGCCGATTCAACATGTTCTTGAGCTATTGCCAAAAACTGGGCTCTGACCCCGGTTTAAGGCAATTCCGCGGCGTTCATGCGGCGCTGGATGATTGCCGTGCGGCGTGCCAGGTAGCTGGTGTCGCGGTGACGGTCGTAGTAGCGCGGGTTCGGCAGCATCACCGCGAGGCGGGCGGCCTGGGTGGCGTTCAGGTTGGCGGCCGGGATGCGGAAATAATGGCGCGCCGCGGCCTCCGCGCCGAACACGCCGCGGCCGAATTCGACCACGTTCAGGTAGATCTCCAGGATGCGTTCCTTGTCCATCACCGCTTCCAGCATGTAGGCGATGACCAGCTCCTGGCCCTTGCGCAGGTAGTTGCGCGAGCCGGACAGAAACAAATTCTTGGCCAGCTGCTGGGTGATCGTCGAGCCGCCGCCCACGACCCGGTGCTTTTTGTTGTTGCGCTCGTACGCCTTTTCCAGCGCATCCCAGTCAACGCCGTCGTGCTCGCTGAAATTGGCGTCCTCGGATGCGATCACGGCGCGCTTGAGGTTGTTCGAGATGCGCGCGTACGGCACCCACACCTGTTCGAGCTTCGCATTCGGATTCTGCTCGCGCAGCGCCGACAGCTGCTGGCGCATCATGCTCGTGGACGACGGGTTGAACTGCGTCCACCAGCACACCATCGCAAAGAAATACAGCTGCAGCAGGACGACGAACAGCAGCGGCCCGAGGATGATCCACTTCAGCCAGCGCCGCCCGCCGGTTCTTGCGCGCGCGGACGCTCCCGCCTTGAGCGTGCCGATGCCGCTCATGATGCGCGCATGCGGGCCAGCAGGGCCGACGTCTCCGGCCGCACGCCGCGCCACGTCAAGAACGCTTCCGCCGCCTGCTCGACCAGCATGCCGAGGCCATCGCGCACGGTCGCGCCGTGGGAGGCGGCGAACGCCATGAACGGCGTCGGCTCCTTCCCGTACATCATGTCCAGCGCCAGCGTCCCCGCGCGGAAGGCCGACGCGGGCACGGGCGGCAGGTCGGCCGACAGGCTGGCCGACGTCGCGTTGACGACGACGTCGAACGCACCCTCGATGTCGGCGAACCCGCAGGCGCTGATCTGCCCCGAGTACGCCACGTGATCGGCAAAGTGGGCAACGAGCGCATCGGCCGTCGCGCGCGTGCGGTTGGCGATCACGATCGCTTCCGGCTTCTCGTTCAGGAACGGCAGGATGACGCCGCGCGCCGCGCCGCCCGCGCCCAGCAGCAGGACGCGCTTGCCGGTGAGCGGCACGCCGGCGTTCCTGACGATGTCGGCGACGAGGCCCGGACCGTCCGTGTTGTCGCCGACGATCTCGCCACCCTCGAAGCGCAGCGTGTTGACGGCTCCGGCCAAGCGCGCCCGCGCTTCCAGCCGGGTGGCCAGCGCGGCCGCTTCCAGCTTGAAGGGGAGCGTCACGTTGGCGCCGCGGTAGCCCTGCGCCACGAGGTCGCGGACGGTGTCCGCAAAACCGTCCAGCGGCGCCAGGCAGCGTTCGTACGCGATGTCCTGGCCGGTCGCGGCCGCGAACGCGGCGTGGATGTCCGGCGATTTGCTGTGGGAGATCGGGTTGCCGATCACGCAATATTTATCGGTCATGGAGTCTCCTGTTATCCTTCGCCGCGCAGTTCGGCCTGCAGCTTTTCTTCGCGGGTGAATTTGAAGCGGGTGACGACGATCCAGAGATCGTCCTTGTCGGTCGAGCGCATATTGGCCGGGAATTTGCCGAACGGCGCGGCGCGGCGGACGATCGCCAGCGCGGCCTTGTCCAGCGCCGGATTTCCGGAACTGCGTTCGATGCGCGGTCCGCCTTCTTTTTCGTACAGCGTGCCGTCCTGGAAGATCGGGATGTAGACGACCAGTTCGCCGTACAGCTTCTTGCCGTTCTGCTGCGGGAAGTTCAAGGTGCCGACCTCCTCCACGCGCTTCTGCATCGCCTTGTAGTACATGGCGTAGCCGACTTCGCGCGTGCTGGGGCTGATGAACGTCTTTTTCGGGCGCTTGTTCTCGTCGGCGATGCGCTGGGTGATCTCGGCCGTCATGCGCGCGATGGCCCTGGTGGAGTCCAGGTTGTCCTCGCCCGTGCGGCTGGGGTCGGGCTTCGTCTGCTCGGCCACGGGCGCGCTGTTGAACTGCGACTGGCGCATCTTCGTCAGCACGCTTTTCTGCTGCTGTTCCAGTTCCGCGATGCGGCGCTGCAGGGCCTTGATGCTGTCGCCATTCTCGACCTTGCGCAGGTCCGGCAGGGGCGACTGGGCGCGGCCGGCGTCGGCGTTGCCGCCGCCGTCCAGGTTGGCCTGGGCCAGCGCGTCCGCCTTGACCGGGGCGCGCGTATGCCTGGCGTTGACCAGGATGACCTCCAGGCCCGGATCGGCCGGCTGCAGCCGGAAGGCGTCCGGCGCGGCGAAACGGACCGCCAGCAGGGAGGCGTGCGCCAGCACCGAGCAGGTGATGGCGATCATCAGGGGGCGGTTGTGTCGGAGGGTGTTCACGCGCTGCGGGGTGGGACGGTTGGGGTCATGGAACTCCCCATTCTACCGTGCAGACTGCCCGCTTTGCGAGCCTTGTGGAAAGACCCGACCGCTGAAGCAACAAGATATTGTCGAGGTTTTAACCTAATTGCTCACCATCGGATGCTTCTGGCAAAGCCGTCAGAGCCGTCAAACATCTCGACAAATCGATTTGCCCGTTCTTGACCTTCCATGCCAGCCCTGCCTTGCCCCTGCTGTTGATTCGTCTCTTTTGATGCACTGACGCTAACCAACGTCGTCGAAAGGAAGCGGAGCCAGAATGCACCACTTGCTCAATCAACATCGGAGGCATCATGGCAGTGGACGCTTATCTTCAGATTGAAGGCATCAAAGGCGAGTCCCAAGACTCGGCCCACAAAGATTGGATCGAATGCTTGAATGTGCACTTCGGTATAGATCAGCCACGCAGCCCCGTGACCTCGACCAGCGGCGGTCATACATCGGCGCGTGCCGATTTCGATGACGTTATCGTCGCCAAGTTGGCCGATCTTTCTACGCCGCTTTTGCTACAACATTGTGCGATGGGCAAAACGATACCTAAGGCCAAGTTCGAATTCTTCCGGGCCGACAGTAACGGCGAGCGGGTCAGGTATTTCGAGATGAACCTCGAACACGTGTTAATCGGCTCCATAAAACCGGGCCTGTCGGCGACAGGCGGGATGCAAGAACACTTTCAGCTGAAATTTGCCAGGATGACGTGGAAGTACTCGCAACAAAAAATCTCTGGCGGTGCTGGTGGATCGACTGCGGGAGGTTGGGATTTGTCGGCCAATAAGGTCGTTGCATAGCCGTCAGCACAACCGGGAGCATCGAATGCCGGACTTCTACAAATACTTCAAAGAGAACATGGATGCGCTCGATTTACCTGCGCCCGAAAATCTCTATGGATCCGTTGCGACCGCACAGGCCAGCATATCAGGCATGCTCGTCTATATTGACAAGTATGGGACCAGAGTAACCGTCCTGGAAATGATCGGCGCAGGAACGAACCTGGAGCGCCTTGCCACTGTGGGCGCAGTGCAAGGCGCATATTACATAGGGGCGGCAATAGGCAGTTTGGCAGTAGCGACAGGCCGAACCCTCGCCGGTGGCACGTCGTTAAGCGATGTGCTTTTCGAGGCATCCAGGTGGAATTTGAAGCGGGATTGGCTATTGCCGCTTCTCCACCGTAACCCGGGCATCTACGACCGAAGCGTACCGGGCAGGAAGTACCACAAGCTCTACGAGAACTTCAAATGAAAGACTCGCTATTGTTGCTCGCTACAGGACTTGGTCTGGCCCTGACCTCATGGGCATTTTGGAAGTACGGCAGCAATGATGCCCTTTGTGTGTTTGCAATTGTCGGGTTCGCGTGCGCCGTGGCGGACAATGTGAAGCTTCGCCGCCAGTTGAGAGAACGGAGGGCGAAGCTTTGAGTCTAACGCTGATGAGAGCCCAACTACGGCATCATGCCTGCTGACCCGCCACGTCGGTCTGCGTTTCCGGATCGGTAACGGCGACCGCACCCTCGGCCTCGGCCGCTTCCGCCGCAGCCGCCTCGCCCGTGTCTTCTTCCTCGTCCAGGCCCAGCTCCTCGGCCGCTTCCGGTGCGACGGCCGCGACTTCGAGCAGGCGCGCCTCCAGCGACAGGTCGACCTCGTCCCAGCGCACGATGTCCAGGCGGACCTGCGCGCCGCGCGCCGCCTGCGGCATGCCCGGCAGGCGGATCACGAGCGGGATCTCGACGAGGCGCAGCACCTCGTCCTTCAGCACGACGGCCTCGACCTGCTTCGCATGTTCCTGCGCCAGCCAGCGCAGGCACCAGTAACGCTCCATGTTCTGCTGGAAGTCGTTATAGGCCGAGTACGCGGCGTCGAACGCGGAGACGATCGAGAACAGCGTCGCGTCGCGGTGCTTGAACGGGGCGACGAGCGGCGCCGTCACGCCATTGCTGGCGCAGGCGAGGATCTGCCACTGGTTCACGAGGTCCGTATAGCGGCGCAGCGGCGACGTCGACCAGGCATATTGATCGACGCCGAGGCCCTGGTGCGGCGCCGCGTGCGTGACCATGCGCACCTGCATCTTGGCGGCCCAGCCGCCGGCGCCCGGCCCTTGCGAGCGGTAGATGCCCGGCACGCCGCAGTCGTGCAGCAGCTTGCCCCACGTGCTGTTCGCGAAGATCATCAGCTCGGCCACGATCTTGTCCAGCGGCGCGCCGCGCTTGCGGCGCACGATCGTGACGACGTCGTCCTCGACGTAGAAATTGAAGTCGACGCGGTTCGCCTGTTCCGGCTTCAGGCCGAACGCTTCGCGCTTCTTCATGCGGCCCGCTTCCAGCTGCAGCGCCCACTGCCACAGCAGGCCCAGTTCCATCTTGTGCGGGTAGTCGCCCTCGCCCTTGTTCAGCGTTTCCTCGTTGACGACGTCGTCGAGATCGTTGTGGCGCAGGTTGTTCTTGATGGGCACGCGCTCGGCGCGGGTCGTCGTCGAGAGCACGGTCCACGTGGCCGGATCCAGTACGGCATACAACGACAACGCCGGGCAGTCGTTGCCCTCGGCCAGCGTGTAGGCGTCGACGACGTCGTCAGGCAGCATCGTGATCTTGTCGCCCGGCATATACACGGTCGACATGCGCGCACGGGCGATCTTGTCGATCGCGTCGTCCGGACGGATGCCCAGGCCCGGCGCCGCGATGTGGATGCCCACGCGCACGGTGCCGTCATCCAGCTTCTCGACGGAGAACGCGTCGTCGATCTCGGTCGTCGTCACGTCGTCGATCGAGAACGCGGCCACGTTCGCCAGCGGCAGGTCGGCCGGTGGGGTCGGCACCGCGACGGGCGGGAAGCCGGCGCCGCGCGGGAAGTGTTCGAACAGGAAGCGGCCCATGTGCAGCTCTTTCGCCGACGCGATGCCGCCCGTGGACAGCATCAGGCGCGGCGCCGTCGTCTGCAGCTCGTCGGCGGCCGTCTCGAGCGCCTTGAATTCGATGCTGTTCTTGTCCGGCTTGAACAGCAGTTGCTGGACGAGCGGCTGCATCGCCTGCGGCAGCGTGCCGGCCTTCAGTTCCTCGACATACGCGGCCTGCACGATGGCCTGCTGTTTCTTCTTTTCGATGCCGGCCAGCGCCGCGCGCAGCGATTGTTCCGGCGCCGCCTTGTAGCGGCCGCGGCCCTTCTTGTAGAAATAGATCGGCGCGCCGTGCAGCGCCAGCACGAGGCCGGCCGCTTCGAACGCCAGCGGCGCGTGGCCGAAGTACTCGGCGCCCAGTTCCGTGAATCCGAATTCTTCCTGGCCCGCGACTTCCCACAGGAATTCCAGATCGACGTCCGCCGCGACGGCCTTCGCCTGCTCCAGCAGGGTGGCGGGGTCCGGCTTGTCGAACTGCAGCATCACGTCGCGCGCCTTGACCTTCGTACGCTTCCCGCTCGGCATTTCGACCTGGTAGGCCTCGCCCGCCTGCGACAGCACGGTGCCGACCTTGAAATCGCCGGACTCTTCGAAAAATAAGTTCATTTTGTATTCGTATTCATATTAAATGCGGCCGCCTCGAGATCGAGCACCTCGGGCAGGAAGACCTCGGTGACCAGCAGCAGTCCCTGGCGGCGGCGGTACACGCAGCGCCGCGCAAAATAAGTGTCGCGCGCCGGCGCGTTCCGGCCGAGCGCGGCATGCACGCGCGCCACCAGCGGATGGCCGGGACGCAGCCGCGCGAATTCGAGCGCCCCGCGCGTGACCCGCGGATCGTAGAACAGCGTGGTGCCGAGCGAACGTTCGCCCAGCGCCGAAAACAGGGGCCAGTCGCTCGCGCTCGCACTCATCGGCACGACGGTGTGGCCGTACACGACCGGTTGCCCGTCGCAACGCAGCAGCACATCGCGTTCCCACACGCGCCGGGGCCGCGCCAGGCCGATCGCGTCGGCCTCGTCCGCCAGGCAGACATTGCCCGCCTGGCGCAGTTTCTGTACCCGGAATTGCCGGCTGTGCGCGATCAGGCGCGCCGTCAGCGAACCCGGCGTCGTCAGCCAGTCGCGCATGACGGCCGGCGCGCCCACGCCGGCCGGATGCGCCAGCCAGCGGGCCCGGCGCAGCGACGCGGGCCTCACTGGCGCTGGTCCGATCCGGCGTCGCCTTCGTTTGGATTATCCGTCAGGCAGAACGCCAGCACCTCATCGACATACTGCTCGAATTCCGACACCGCGTGGTCGCTGCCCTGGATGACGTGCTGGTGCGCGCCCGCGTAATGCGCAACCATGTCGCGGTAGTCCAACACCTCGTCGCCCGTGGCGGCCAGCAGGAAATAACGCGCCGGCCGGGTGATGGTGCCGACCTTCAGCGCCGCCAGCTCGTCGATGTAGTCGCGCTTGAATTCGAACGGCTCGCCCGTATGCCACTCGGTCGTGATGCCGACGTGCTTGTCCAGGTCTTTCAGGGGATCGACGGCCGGATTGATCAGCGCGGCGCGGCAGCCGAAGCGTTCCGCCAGCCAGGTCGCGTAAAAGCCGCCCAGCGAGGAACCGATGATGGCGAGATTGCCCGAATAGCGTTCGACCAACGTGAGGACGAGGTCCATCGCGGCCTTCGGCGACGCCGGCAGTTGCGGGCAGATCAGGTCGGCGGCGCGGCCGGCCGCTTCCATCCGCTGCTGCACTACCCTCGCCTTGAACGAGCGCGGCGACGAGCGGAAGCCGTGCAGATAGAGCAGATGCGAGCCCCCGCTCATGCCGCCATCGCCTCCAGCAGCTTCTGGTGCACGCCGCCGAAGCCGCCATTGCTCATCACGAGGATGTGGTCGCCCGGCTGCGCGGCCTGGACGATCGCCTGCACCATGTAGTCGAGCTGGTCGAAGCTGTGCGCGTTGGCGCCCAGCGGCTTCAATGCATCGGCCAGCGACCAGCCCAGCGCCTGCTGGCTGCCGAAGCCGAACACGAGGTCCGCATCCTTCAGGCTGCCCGGCAGCGCATCCTTCATCGCGCCCAGCTTCATCGTGTTCGAGCGCGGCTCCAGCACGGCGAGAATCCTTCCCGACGTCCCGATTTTCTGGCGCAGGCCGCCGACCGTCGTCGCGATCGCGGTCGGATGGTGCGCGAAGTCGTCATACACGGTCACGCCGTTGACGACGCCGCGCACTTCCATGCGCCGCTTGACGTTCTGGAAGCGGGCCAGCGACTCGATCGCCTGCGCGGGCGGCACGCCCACGTGGCGCGCGGCGGCGATGGCGGCCATCGCATTGCTGCGGTTGTGGTGGCCGGTCAGGTCCCAGTGGACGGTGCCCTGCTTGTCGCCCTTGAAGAACACGTCGAAGCTGGACCCGCCCGGATGTTCGACGAGGCTCCAGTCCACGCCTTCGGACGAGCCGAAACTTTCCTTCTCGCTCCAGCAGCCGCGCTTCAGCACGCGCGCCAGCGACGCTTCGTCGCCATTCACGACGATGCGCCCGACGCCGGGCACGGTACGCACGAGGTGGTGGAATTGGGTCTCGATGGCGCCGATATCGGGGAAGATGTCGGCGTGATCGTATTCCAGGTTGTTCAGCACGGCCGTCTTGGCGTGGTAGTGCACGAACTTCGAGCGCTTGTCGAAGAAGGCCGTGTCGTATTCGTCCGCCTCGATCACGAAGAAGTCGGAATCGGTTTCGCCCGACAGACGCGCGGACACGCCGAAGTTCAGCGGCACGCCGCCGATCAGGAAGCCCGGCGAATAGCCGGCATCTTCCAGGATCCACGCCAGCATCGAGGTCGTCGTCGTCTTGCCGTGCGTGCCCGCGACGGCGAGCACCCATTTATTACGGAGAATGTGGTCGCCAATCCATTGCGGGCCAGATACGTACGGCAAGCCGCGGTTCAGGATTTCCTCGACGAGCGGATTACCGCGCGTCATCACGTTGCCGACGACGTACAGATCCGGGTTCAGGTTCACCTGTTCGGGCCCGTAACCCTGGATCAGCTCGATGCCCTGGGCTTCGAGCTGGGTGCTCATCGGAGGGTAGACGTTGGCGTCGCACCCGGTGACGCGATGGCCGGCCTCTTTGGCCAGCACCGCGAGGCCGCCCATGAAGGTGCCGCAGATGCCGAGGATATGGATGTGCATGACGTGCCGAAGGGATCTCTGTAATAGCGAATACGCGATTCTACCCGACGCGATGCCATTTTCCTTTCAAGAGTATGATCTCGGACATGATGCCCAATTCAAATGACGACCTCCAACAGGTGCGCGCACGCATCGCTGCGACGGCCGCCCGCATGATCGCCCAGGATGGGGCCGATTACTCGACGGCCAAGACGAAGGCGGCGCGCCAGGTGCTCGGCGTCGACCGCCCTTCTCCTAATTACCTGCCGGATAATCTGCAAGTCGAAGACGAAGTACGCCGCTACCAGGCATTGTTCCTCGGCCCGGCGCAGGCCGCGCGCCTGCACCATTTGCGTGCCGCAGCGTTGGAAGTGATGGACCAATTGGCCGAGTTCCGTCCGTATATTACCGGCGCGGTTTTGAACGGAACGGCGGGCGAACATGACGACATCCACCTGCAATTATTTGCCGACAGCGCCAAGGAAGTCGAAATCTGGCTGTTGAATCGCAATGTCAATATCGAGATTTCGGAAACTCCCCACTTCAAAGGGGGACGCTACGATCCGGTAGAAACGGTAAGCTTCACGTGGCAAAAAGAAATGGTGCACGCCGAGCTTTATGATATGAACGATTTACGCGGTGCGCTGAAGACCCGCGCGGACGGCAGCCTGCAGCGCGCCGATGCTGCCACGCTCCGCACCCTGATGAACAACGACTCTCTCGAACACGATGAATAAGAAACACCTGGCCGGTTATGTGATCCTGGCCGCCGCCTTTACGGTTCTCGGTGCCATCGCCGGTGTGAAGCAGGATGCCAAGGGTCCGCTGACCACGACCTATGCACCCACGGACGGCCGCCCGCACACGGCGGTGACGAATCTGTATGCGACCTCGCTGAACGACCTGGCCGGCAAGCCGCAGCCGCTCGCCCAGTGGAAGGGCAAGCCGCTGCTCGTCAACTTCTGGGCATCGTGGTGCGCGCCGTGCGTGTCGGAGATGCCGGAATTGTCGGAACTGGCGGCCAAGGACGGCGGCAAGACCTTCAATGTGATCGGCATCGGCATCGATTCCCCTACGAACCTCGCCGAGTTTGCCCGCAAAATCAAGATTTCCTACCCATTGTACGTAGGCGGCATGGGTGGCACCGACCTCGCGCGTGGCCTCGGCAACGCGAACGGCGGGCTGCCATTTACGGTGCTGATCGGCGCAGATGGGCAGGTCCGCAAGACTTACCTGGGCCGTCTGAAGTTCGATCAGGTGCGCGCCGACCTGGCCAAGTTGTAGTTCCAGTGAACGGTCGTTCACTTATTTTCCGACTTCTTTATATCGCTTGCCAACACGTAACGTTGGCGGCAAAATGCCTGTCTTTCGGGCAAACAGACGGTTGAATATGGCGAAAAAGCTACTGCTGCTCAATGGCCCCAATTTGAATTTGCTGGGGACGCGTGAGCCTGCGGTGTACGGCGCGACGACGCTGGCCGACATCGAGCAGGCCGCCACCGCCCAGGCACGGGAAGCCGGGGCGGAGATCGTCTGTTTCCAAAGCAACCATGAAGGCGCGCTGATCGACCGCATTCACGCCGCCCGCCAGGAAGGCGTGGACGCGATCGTCATCAACCCGGGCGGTTTGACCCATACCAGCGTGGCGCTGCGCGATGCGCTGGCCGGGGTGGACATTCCGTTCGTGGAAGTGCACATCTCTAATATTTACAAGCGCGAGGAATTCCGGCACCACTCTTTCCTGTCGGCGATCGCGCTGGGCACGATCTGCGGGCTGGGAGCGGATGGATATCGCTTTGCCATCGACTTCGCGCTGAAACAACGTTAATCTACGTCAACTTCACGCATTCGCGCATAAGTACCTACCGCCGACGCGCCGTATGCTCTTAAACAAATAATTCCAAGGGGTTTCACATGGATCTAAGAAAACTCAAGACACTGATCGACCTCGTCGCCGAGTCGGATATCGCCGAACTCGAAGTGACCGAAGGCGAAAGCAAGGTCCGCATCGTCAAGTCCTCGGCAATCCCGCAGAATCAGATGGTCATGGTGCCGCAGCAAGGCGTCCAGCAATACTCGGCACCGGCCGTCCAGGCACCGGCGGCCGCGCCCGCGGCAGCCCCGGCCGCACCGGCCGAACCGACCGGCCACGTCGTCAAGTCGCCGATGGTCGGCACGTTCTATCGTTCCTCGGCACCGGGCGCCCCGGCGTTCGTCGAAGTGGGCGCTACCGTGAAGGAAGGCGATACCCTGTGCATCATCGAAGCGATGAAGCTCCTGAATGAAATCGATGCCGACCTCTCCGGCACCGTCACCAAGATCCTGGTGGAAAACGGCCAGCCTGTCGAATTCGGCCAGCCGCTGTTCGTGATCGGCTAAACGTCTCCGGCGCGGTCGTCCGACCGCGCCCTCCCGGCACGCTGCCGGCACTCAAAGAAACACCGAACTTACCATGTTTGAAAAAATTCTTATCGCCAACCGTGGTGAAATCGCGTTGCGTATCCAGCGCGCCTGCCGCGAGATGGGCATCAAGACGGTCGTCGTGCACTCCGAAGCGGACAAGGACGCCAAGTACGTGAAGCTCGCCGACGAGTCCGTTTGCATCGGTCCGGCGGCGTCCGCGCAAAGCTACCTGAGCATGCCGGCGATCATCAGCGCGGCGGAAGTCACGGACGCCGAAGCGATCCACCCCGGCTACGGCTTCCTGTCGGAAAACGCCGACTTCGCCGAACGCGTCGAAAAATCGGGCTTCGTCTTCATCGGCCCCCGTCCCGAATCGATCCGCCTGATGGGCGACAAGGTCTCGGCCAAGCAGGCCATGATCCGCGCCGGCGTGCCGTGCGTGCCCGGCTCGGACGGCGCCCTGCCCGACGACCCGAAAGAGATCATCCAGACCGCGCGCCGCGTCGGCTACCCGGTCATCATCAAGGCCGCGGGCGGCGGTGGCGGCCGCGGCATGCGCGTCGTGCACACGGAAGCCGCACTGCTGAACGCCGTCGCGATGACCAAGACGGAAGCCGGCACCGCGTTCGGCAACCCGGAAGTCTATATGGAGAAATACCTGGAGAATCCGCGCCACGTGGAAATCCAGATCCTCGCCGACGAGCACAAGCAGGCCGTCTGGCTGGGCGAGCGCGACTGCTCGATGCAGCGCCGCCACCAGAAGGTCATCGAGGAAGCGCCGGCGCCGGGCATCCCGCGCAAGCTGATCGAAAAGATCGGCGACCGCTGCGCCGAAGCCTGCCGCAAGATCGGCTACCGCGGTGCCGGCACGTTCGAATTCCTGTACGAGAACGGTGAGTTCTACTTCATCGAGATGAACACCCGCGTGCAGGTCGAACACCCGGTCACCGAAATGATCACCGGCATCGACATCGTGCAGGAACAGATCCGCATCGCCTGCGGCGAGCGCCTGCGCTTCCGCCAGCGCGACATCATGCTGTCGGGCCACGCGATCGAGTGCCGCATCAACGCGGAAGACCCGTTCAAGTTCACCCCGTCGCCGGGCCGCATCACCAGTTGGCACCCGCCGGGCGGCCCCGGCATCCGCGTCGATTCGCATTCGTACGCCGGCTATTACGTGCCGCCGCACTACGACTCGATGATCGGCAAGGTCATCGCCTACGGCGCCACGCGCGAGCAGGCGATCCGCCGCATGCAGATCGCGTTGTCGGAAATGGTCGTCGAAGGTATCCTGACCAACATCCCGCTGCACCGCGAACTGATGGTCGACGCCCGCTTCATCGAAGGCGGCACCAACATCCACTACCTGGAGCAGAAGCTGGCCCACAAGCCGGACCTGCCGAAGGATGGCGCGATCGGCGCCAAAGCCGAGGTTGAATGATGGGCTGGACTGAAGTTGTCATCGAGATCGCACGCGAGCACGCCGAAGGGCTCTCTGATGCCCTGATGGAGGCGGGCGCGCTGTCGGTCTCGGTGGAAGATGCGGACGAAGGCACGGAAGACGAGAAGCCCCTGTTCGGCGAACCAGGCATGGTGCCCAAGGAAGCCGCGTGGGACCACAGCCGCGTCGTCGCGCTGACGGACGAGGATGCCGACCAGGCCGCGATCGTGGCCGAGGCAGCAAGCGCCATCGGCCTGCAGCAGGCGCCTGCATTCACGACCCGTTCCGTCGCGGACGCCGACTGGGTGCGCCTCACGCAATCGCAGTTCGAGCCGATCCACATCGGCAAGAACATCTGGGTCGTGCCGAGCTGGCACGAAGCCCCGGATCCCGACGCGCTGATCCTCGAAGTCGACCCGGGCCTCGCATTCGGCACGGGCAGCCATCCGACCACGCGCCTGTGCATGGAATGGCTGGAAGCCCACCCGGCACCCGGTAAATCGGTGCTGGACTACGGCTGCGGCTCGGGCATCCTCGCGATGGTCGCGAAGAAGCTCGGCGCGGCTGGCGTCTCTGGCGTCGACATCGACGAGCAGGCCATCGAATCGGCGAAGCTGAATGCCGAACGCAACCGCTGCGAGATCGACTTCTACGTGCCGGACGACTTCGTCGCGTCGAAGCACGGGGAAGAACGCTTCGACATCGTCGTCGCGAACATCCTGTCGAGCCCATTGAAGCTGATGGCGCCGATGCTTTCGAGCCGCGTGGCCGAGGGCGGTAACCTGATTCTGTCGGGCGTGCTGGCGCGCCAGGCCGAGGAAGTGGCCGCCGCGTACGCACCTTTCATCAAGCTGGGCGTCTGGGCCGAGCAGGACGGCTGGGTCGCTCTTCACGGGCAGCTCGGCGCAGAACGTGCACCGGAGCCGCGCGCGACTGCCGACGGCAGCAAATAAGGCATGGCGCTCGCCACCCAGTGCCCGCATTGCCACACCACGTTCCGCGTCGCCGCGGACCAGCTCAAGCTCCGCGGCGGCATCGTCCGCTGCGGGTCTTGCCAACGCATCTTTGACGGCAACGCCCACCTGATCGACCTGGACAAGCCGGCCGCGCCGGCGCCCGTCCAGGAAGACGACGCGCTGCCCGTCTACACCCTCGACTTCGACCACACCTTCGATCCGCTCGGCATCCTGCCGAAGCCTGCCGACGACGTGCCCGAGCCGGAGCCGGAGCCGGAGCCCGAGCCGGTGCGCGCGCACGTGTGGCGGCGCGCGCCCGAGGCCGAAGAAGGGCCGGAAGCGGCGCCGGTCGCGGCGGACTATGCCCCCGCCGACCGCGTCGAACCGCAACTGGAGCCGGTCGTCCACGCGGCGCCCGACACCGAACCGGAGCCCGAGTCCGAGCCTGCCGAAGGCCCTGTCGCCGAACCGCCGCCACCAGCGAGCGCCTACGCGCCCGCTGACCGCGTCGAACCGCAACTGGAACCGGTCGTCCACGCGGCGCCCGACACCGAACCGGAGCCCGAGCCCGAGCCTGCCGAAGACCCTGTCGCCGAACCGCCGCCAGCGAGCGCCTACGCGCCCGCGGACCGCATCGAACCGGTTTTCGACCTGCCGGTGACCGAGGAAATCGTCGCCCAGCCGCTGCCGGATTACGAGCCGGAGCCGGAGCCCGAACCCGAGCCCGCACCGGAACCGCCCGCGCGCGCGCCGGCATCCGACGCCCCGCCCTTCCTGCCGCTGCGCGCATCGGCCGCGAGCGAACCGCCCGCGCCGGCACCGGCGATGATCCCGCCCGTGATCGCGCCGGCGCGCAGCAAGGCCGCGCGTACGTCCGAGGCGCGCGCGCGGCGCTCCAAGCTGACGCCGACGAAGATCGAACCGCCGAAGCTGCGCCTCGCGCTCGACGCCGACGCCGACGAGCCCGAATTCGTCAAGCGCAGCCGCCGCCAGGAACGCATGGGGCGCACGCAGCGCATGCTGATGGCCGCGGGCGCCGTCGTGCTGCTGCTCCTGCTGCTGGCCCAGGCGGTGCTGGGCTTCCGCAACACGCTGGCCGCGCAGCATCCGGGCCTGAAGCCGGCCCTGGCGGGCGCGTGCGCCCTGCTGGGCTGCCGCGTGGAGCTGCCCGCGCAGACCGAGAACCTCGTCATCGAGACGGGTGAACTGACGACGCTGGGCCCGAACACGTACGCCTTGAATACGCTGCTGCGCAACCAGGGCAGCCTCGTGCTGGCCTGGCCCAGCATCGAGCTCGAGTTGACCGACGCCAGCGACAAGCCCGTGCTGCGCCGGGTGCTGGCGCCCGCCGACTACCTGCCGCGCGGCACGTCGCCGGCGGGCGGTTTCGGCCCGCACTCGGAACAGCCGGTCACACTGCATTTCACGCTGGACGGCCTGCAGCCGTCCGGTTATCACACTTTCGTTTTCTATCCTTGAGGCTTCCAATGACCAAGACCTCGCTGATCTGCGGCTCGATCGCCTTCGACAAGATCATGCAATACCACGGCCGTTTCGGCGAAACCCTGCTGGCCGACCAGCTGCACCGCGTGAACGTCTCGTTCCTCGTGCCGACGCTGCGCACGGAATACGGCGGCTGCGCCGTCAACATCGCCTACAACCTGAAGCTGCTGGGCGGCGAGCCGCTCATCATGGGCACCATCGGCCAGGACGGCGGCGACTACCTCGACCGCATGGAGCAGCAAGGCCTCGCCACCAACGCGATCCGCACCATCGAGAACGCGTACACGGCCCAGTGCTTCGTCACGGCCGACCTGGACGGCAACCAGATCAACGCCTTCCACCCGGGCGCCATGCAGTTCTCGCACGAGAACAGCCTGGCCGACTACCTGCCGCTGCGCGTCGCGATCGTCGCGCCGGACGGCCGCGACGGCATGATCAAGCACGCGCGCGACTGCGCGGAACGGGGCGTGCCGTTCATCTTCGACCCGGGCCAGCAGTTGCCGATGTTCAGCGGCGACGAGCTGCTGACGTTCATCGACCAGGCCAGCTACCTCGCCTGCAACGACTACGAATTCGAGATGGTGATGGACCGCACGGGCCTGCCCCTGCAGGACATCGCCGCGCGCCTGGACGCGCTCATCGTCACGCGCGGGGAAGCCGGTTCGGACATCTACGCCGGCGGCGAGCATCACAAGATCCCGGCCGTGCCGGCGGCCAGCGTCGTCGATCCGACGGGCTGCGGCGACGCCTACCGCGCCGGCCTGCTGTTCGGCATCGCCAATGACCTCGACTGGCCCACGACGGGCCGCCTGGCGAGCCTGCTGGGTTCCATCAAGATCGCCCACCAGGGCGGCCAGAACCACGGCTTCACGCCTTCGGAGATCGCGGATAAATTCGAAGCGGCCTTCGGCTACCGCTTCTAAAGCGTCGGGCCAATGAAAAGCGCGCCGTCCCTCGCGGGACCGGCGCGCTTTTTGTTGGGTGTAGCCAGCGTCAGATGTAGAACACCTGGCGCAGCAGGTATTGCGCGATCTGGATCAGGATGAAGGCCACGAGCACCGACAGATCGAGGCCGCCGACCGGCGGGATCACGCGGCGCAACGGGCGCAGCAGCGGGTCGTTGAGCGCGTGGACGAACGGCGCCAGCGGCGCATGCGGATTGACCCAGCTGAAGATCACCTCGATGATCAACAGGCCCATGAAACCGTACAGGATCCAGTCGAGCAGGCGGACCACGGCGATCAGCACGACGGCCTGGCCGCTCGTCCCCGCCAGCAGCAGGATCGACGATGCCGCCAGCACGACGAGGAACGCGCCCAGCAGGCTGGCCCAGTCGTAACCACCCATGCCCGGCACGATGCGGCGCAGCGGGCGCACGAGCCAGTCGGACAACGTGAACGTAAATTGCGCGACGGACGCCGGCGGACGCACGCGGGTCACCTGCATCCAGAAACGCAGCAGCAAGACGCCACCCAGCACACCGGCCGCGGTATCGACGATCAATTTAAGAATGGGCAGCACGACGACTCCTTGAAAAAAAAACCGCTGTGTGAAAGCTCACACAGCGGTATTTTGCCTGAACCAGGCAGGAATGGCTTACGGACGGCTGCTGGTCGGGAACGGCCATGCTGCTGGTGCGATCACCGACTTCGCGGCCGGGGCCGGGGCTGCAGCGGCGCCGCTGTCCTTGCCGTCGGTCTTGGCTTCGGCTTTCGTCTCGGCCTTGGTGTCGGCCTTGGTTTCAGCTTTCGACTCGGCCTTGGCTTCCGGCTTGGCTTCAGCCTTGGTTGCGGTCTTGCTTGCGGCCTTCTTGGCGGCCGGCTTCTTCGCAACAGCAGCAGCAGCTTCCGGCTTCGCTTCAGCCTTGGCGGCCGGCTTGGCGGCGGCCTTCTTCACTGCCGGCTTGGCTTCGCTTTTGGCGGCGGGAGCGGCGGCCTTGGTGGCTGCGGTCTTGGTGGCTGCGGTCTTGGTCGCTGCGGTCTTGGTCGCTGCGGTCTTGGTCGCTGCAGTCTTCTTCGCAGCCGGCTTGGCGGCGGTGGTCGACTTGGCGGCGGTCTTGGTTGCAGCCGGCTTGGTGGCAGCGGTCGACTTGGCAGCGGTCTTGCCTGCTGCTTTCTTCGCAGCCGGTTTAGCGGCGGCGGTCGACTTGGCGGCAGTCTTGCCTGCTGCTTTCTTGGCAGCCGGTTTGGCGGCAGCGGTCGACTTGGCGGCGGTCTTGCCTGCTGCTTTCTTGGCAGCCGGTTTGGCGGCAGCGGTCGACTTGGCAGCAGTTTTCTTCGCAGCCGGTTTAGCGGCGGCGGTCGACTTGGCGGCAGTCTTGCCTGCTGCTTTCTTTGCAGCCGGTTTAGCGGCGGCGGTCGACTTGGCAGCGGTCTTGCCTGCTGCTTTCTTTGCGGCCGGTTTGGCAGCAGAGGTCGACTTGGCGGCGGTCTTGCCTGCTGCTTTCTTGGCAGCCGGTTTGGCAGCAGCGGCCGACTTGGCAGCGGTCTTCTTCGCAGCCGGTTTGGCGGCGGCTTTGGTTGCGGTCGACTTGGCGGCGGTTTTCTTCGCAGCCGGTTTGGCGGCGGCTTTGGTTGCGGTCGACTTGGCTGCAGTCTTCTTCGCTGCCGGTTTGGCGGCGGAGGTCGACTTGGCGGCGGTCTTGGTTGCAGCCGACTTGGTAGCGGTCGACTTGGTTGCTGCAGTCTTGGTTGCAGCGGCTTTCTTTGCTGCCGGTTTAGCGGCGGCGGTCTTGGTTGCTGCAGCTTTCTTTGCAGCGGGTTTAGCGGCGGCGGTCGACTTGGCGGCGGTTTTGGTTGCTGCCGATTTAGCCGGAGCTTTGGTCGCTGCGGCTTTTTTCGCAGCCGGCTTCGCAGCGGCTTTAGCGGCTACGGTTTTGGTTGCTGGTTTATCTGCTGCTGCCTTTGCGGCCGGTTTGGTGGCGGCTTTTGCGGCCGGCTTTGCTGCTGGTTTTTTCGCGGCGGTTGCCATTTTCTGTTCTCCTTCTCTGCGATGAGAAATTACGCTACATGGTTTGAACCCGTCCAACCCGGTCTGCTTGGTCGGGCGAATTATTCATCGGCGCAAACGCTATGTTTGCGTCAATGAATCCGGCACCAGCCGAACTGACGCGGCGATTCGATAAAACCCGTAAAACGTCCGGGCATTCATCGCCGATTTACGCTATACTGTGTATTCATACAGTAGTCGCTCAATCGCTCTCCGCGGCACCTCGGCTAATCGTCGTCGCCGACGACCTAAACGACTAAAGTCCGATGGCTCACTGCGCTGTCCACATCGCAGCCCGCTGGCCGCGAAAAGAAAAAGCCGCCATACCCGACGTTTATCAGGCAATGCGGCTTGTTCTTTTCGCTAAGCTTACGTGCATACTGAATGAATCAGCGTCCCATTTATGATCGGTTTGTTTCCCGTTGAACGCCTCGAAAATCGGCGTCTTCACGTTTTGACAAATTCAATCACGTAAAGTACACGAAAACCTTGTCAGTGCGCAACCCGCACACAATATTTTTCATGTCTTTTACAGGTGAACCAGCGATAACCTCAACCGAAACGATCGCTGCGATAACGTTTGATTCCTTCCTCGTCTTGCTTGGTCTCCAAAAACAAGCGCGCAAAACAATGCGCATTACGTTACTACCATTCCGCATAAAGCCTTTATTTAAAGGCGATATTCGAAATCAGTCCTCCGCCGCGGTGATACGCAGCAAGTCCATCTTGCACAGCCACGCGAGTCCGCGCAGCAAAGTCGGCCGGTCGCACGGTCCGAGCGCGTCGAGCAGCTCGTCGACCTGCATCGGCCGCGATTCGATCGATCCAAAGATCTGTCCAAACTCTTCCAGCGTCGGCAGCGACGCGTGCGCGAAGCGGTTGATCGCGAGCTCGCGATACTGGCGCAGCAGCGCAAGCGATGCGTCCGGCGCGAGTTCCACCATCGACGCCGGCGTGATCCGCAGCGTCGGGTAGGTGGCGAACAGCTCGAACGGATCGAGCCGGTCCGGCACGACCGCCGGCAGCGCGGGACCGAGCGCCGCATCGGCGCGACGCCGTTCGTCGAGCTCGCGCCACAACGCGCGGTAGCGTCCGAACACGACGGCCCAATCGAATTCCGCGCGCGCACGCCGGCGTGCGTTCTCGCCCAGTTCGCGCCGCAGCGCGGCATCGCCGGCGAGGCGCGCGCAGGCCTGCGCGAGGGCCGGTCCATCCACGGCGACCGCCTGGCTCGTATGGCCGCAGTACGCGTCGTAGCTGTCCACGCCATCGTCGTAACGCTGCGCGAGATCGGGGCCCGCGCCCGCATCCGGCATCACGGTCGGGATGCGATAGCCGTCCACGCCGTCGCGCACGGTGTCGCGGTAGCCGTTCCAGTCGCTGACGATGCACGGCAGGCCCGCCGCCATCGCTTCCAGCGGCGTGAGGCCGAAGGTCTCCTGCACGTTGTCCGCGAGCGAGATGAAGACGTCGGCGGCGGCCCAGGCGTCGAGCTGGTTCGCGGCCACGCGGCCGTCCAGCACCGACAGCGTCACGGACGGGCACAGTTGCGCGGCCGCCTCGTGGAAAGCCTTGTCGATGGCCTCGTTGGCGAACCACCCGCACAGCACCAGGTGCACGCGCCCACCGCCCTGCGCCGCGGCTTCGAGCGCCGCGAACATCTGTTGCGGATGCGCCTTCGCGTGGAACGACAAATGGCCGAGGAACAGGAACGCGACGTCGCCGATTTCCAACCCCAGGCGCCGGCGCACGGTGGCGCGGCGGGATGCGTCGACGTCGAAGTCGGCCGCGTGCACGCCGAGCGGGATCAGGGGCAGCTGCGGCAGTTCGAAGCGCTGGGCACCGAGGCGCGCACTCAAATACTCGGCCTGGCGCTCCAGCACGCGGCGCACGCTGTCGCGCACGACGCGCGACGTGCAGATCACGGCATCCCAGCTGCGCACGGGCGCCACGAGCAGGTTGGCGAGGCTCGTCATCACGGCGTGGCTGGCCGTCGTGTGCGTGATGCCGCACAGGCTGTAGCGGCGCTCGCCGAGTCCCTGGCGGCGCCACGCGAGGCGTTCGATGCCGGGCGCGGGGTGGTACAGCGTGCCGTAGCGCTCCAGGTCCTGCGGGCGGCCCTGCGCGATCCAGTCGACCTGGCCCTTGTAGCCGGACTCGCGCAGCAGGCGCTCGCCTTCGGCCGCGTGGGCCTGGCCGCCGGCGAAGCAGCCGACCGACTCGAGACCGGGCGCCGTCGCGATCGCACGCAGCAGTCCGGCGCCGGCGGCCTGGCGTCCCATCAGGCGCGGGCCCGATGTCGAGTAGCCGTCGGGGGCGTAGTGGAAGGCGAAGCGGTCCGTCATGCGACCTCCTCCGTGTCCGCGCGCTCATCCAATGGCGTGAGCAGGTCGAGGTAGACCGGCAGGCCCACCGTTTCGAAATCGTAGCGCGTGCGCACCGTCTCGCGTCCGGCCAGGCCGACGTGGGCGATCTCGTGGCGGCGCGCGATGAGGTCGAGCGCGCGGTCGGCGAGCAGCGCCGTGTCGAAGAACGGCGTCAGGAACCCGTTCTCGCCGTCGCGGATCACTTCCCGCACCGGCGCCGTATCCGAGCCCAGCACCGGCACGCCGACGGCCATCGCTTCCAGCATCGACCAGGACAGCACGAACGGATACGTCAGGTACACGTGCAGGCTCGAGACCTGCAGCGCGCTGCGGTAGGTGGCGTACGGCACCTTGCCGAGGAAGTGCACGCGCGACCAGTCGACGGTCTCGGCGCCGCCGTCCAGCTCGGCCTTGAGCGCGTCGCGGTAGCTTGCATGGCCCGGCGGCGGACGGCGGCCGTAGCTGACGCCGTCGCCGCCGATGACGACGACCTGCAGCTCCGGATTCCCGGCCAGCAGCCGTGGCAGGCTGCGCATGAAGACGTGGAAGCCGCGGTAGGGTTCGAGGTTGCGCGCGACGAACGTCAGCACCGGCTGCGCGCGCGTGAGCACGGCGCCGCCGGGCAGTTCCAGCCGCGCATGCGGATCGGGGCTCAGTTGCTGCGTGTCGATGCCCTCGTGGACTTCGCGGATCTTGCCGCGCAGTTCGGGCGGGTGCACGCCGCGCTGCCACGCCGTGGGCGCGACGCCGTCGTCGGCCGCGAGCAGCGACTGCATCAGCACGGAGTTCTTGATGCGGATGCGCAGGCGGTCGTCGAAGCTCACCGGATACTCGGGATCGAAACCGACGTCCAACCCGCTTGCCGCCCACCAGAACTCGCAGAACACGACGAGGCGCGCCTGCGGGAACACGTCCTTGACGAACAGGGCCTCGCCCCAGCCGGGGTGGCACACGACGACGTCGGGCGCGAAGCCTTCCTGCTTCAGCGCCACGCACGCGCGCGCGACGGCCTGGCCGCGGCGCACGCAACCTTCGAAGTGGCGCAGGTAGTGATGGGTCTTCTCGCCCGGACCGTCCGGCCTGGCGTAGCCGATCGTCCGCACCTTCGGTCCCAAGGGCTCGCGCCGCACCGCGGTCTCTTCGCCGATCGCGACGACGTCGAAGTCGGGCCGCGTCTGCAGATACCGCATCAGCCGGCGGAACTGGCCCGGCAGATTCTGGTGGATGAAGAGGACTCGGGTCATGACGTTCGGTTCGCGTGACGACGACGACAAGTTGGAATTGAACGCATGATAGCCTCAGACTCCGCGTCGTGGCGCGACGCACGTACAAAATCGTGAAGAATGCGTGCGTTGGACCACGCTAGATGGCATCAACGTATCGTCGAAGGTACGCACCAAGGCACATCGACCGCGGGTGCGTGCGTTGCGCGGTCGCGGCGGTAGATGTGGAAGGTCCAGCGTCCATCGGCGCGCGCGTGGCACATCGTGCATTCGTCCCGTGCCGCCACGGCCTCCACGCCGGCACGTTCGCGCTGGCGGCGCACGATGGCGGGATGGTCGAGGAGCGGGCTGGTGAACATGACGGACTGCGGATGGCAAGGCCGAAGTGGCGGCGGCATGGCATGGCGTTGTACCATGGACGCTCCTTCACAACGCCGCCACCGTCATGCTCCCCCTGCTCAATCCGCAGCCGCGCGTCGGCGTGGTACCGATCTTCGACGACCACCGCTGCGTCATCATCGACGACTTCATGCTGGAGCCGGAGGCACTGGTCGACTTCGCGGCGAACAACCACATGAATTTCCAGGACCTGGCGGGCAACTACTATCCGGGTCCCGAACTGCCGTTCGGCGGCGCGCTCGCGGCGCGCATCCAGGACAGCTTCCTGCAGCACGCGCGCGCGCCGCTGGGCGCGCGCCGCATCCTCGACATGAAGAGCCGCCTGTCGCTCGTGACGCGCCGCCCGCAAGACCTGCTGCCGGGCCAGCGCCTGCCGCACCGCGACTTCACGGGCCTGCCGGCCGGCGTCGGCGTGGGCGCGATGGTGCTGTACCTGTTCAGGGACGAGCGCTTCGGCGGCACCAGCTTCTTCAAGCCGAAGGTGCCGGAGCCCGAGATCACGGCCCTGGAAAACGATCTGAGGCGCCACGAACGGGCCGGCGCGGCGATGCCGGACGTGCCGCCGACCTTCGCGATCGCGTCGAGCCGCTGGTTCGAAAAGGTGCTGACGGTCGAACCGCGCTACAACCGGGCGATCTTCTACAGCGGCGGGATCTTCCACTCAGGACACATCCACATGCCCGAGCTGATGGTCGGCGACCCGCGCACGGGGCGCCTCACGGCGAATGCGTTCTTCCAGCTGCGCATGGCCGCCGGCTGAGCGTCGCTAGCCCCGACCCTCGGTCTCCCAATACGGCGGTTCGCCGAACGCCGCGCGTAACCAGGCGCCGAGCGCGCGCAGCTTCGCGGACGGATGCTGGCCGTCCGCGTGCGCCATATAGATGTATTCCTGTTCGGCCTCGACGCCGACGTCGACAACGCACAGCGTCCCTGCCTTGAGCGCCCCGCTGACGATGAACACCGGCAGCAGCGCGATGCCCAGCCCGGCGAGTGCGGCGTCGCGCATCATGTCGCCGTTGTTCAGGACCAGGCTGGGCCGCGCGCGCACGATGCGGGTCTCGCCCTGCTGCGCGAAGCGCCAGTCGGCCGCGCCGCGGTGCGTGTAGAAGATGCCGCGGTGGTCCTCGAGTTCGTCCGCTGAACGGGGCGTGCCGTGCCGGTCCAGGTACGCGGGCGCCGCGACGAGCACGCGCCGGCTCGTCGCCAGTTGCCATGCGACGAGATAGGTATCCGCGATCGGACCGTGGCGGACGACGGCATCGAAGCCGTCCGACGTCGCGTCGACCCGGCGGTCGTCCAGGTCCAGCGTCAGTTGGATGTCGGGATGGGCGGCCAGGAAGGGATAGAGCGCAGGTCCCAGGTGCATGCGGCCGAACGTCACGGGCGCGGCGATGCGCAGCGGGCCGCTCAGCTGTCCGCGCCGCTCGGCCAGGTCGGCCGCGGCCTCCTGCACGTCGCGCACGATGCGCGCGGCGCGCGCAAGGAACGCGGCGCCGTCCTCCGTGAGCGACAGTTTGCGCGTGGACCGCTGCAGCAGGCTGGCGCCGAGCGACCGCTCCAGCTCGACGAGACGCTCGCTGACGACGGAGCGCGACACGCGCAAGCGGCGCGCCGCCTCGCTCAGGGAACCGCTTTCGGCCACGGTGACGAACGTGGCGATGCCTTCCAGTTTCATGTCTGTTCACCCTGTTTGTTCGGCGTTTCCGAATTGCTGTTGCGGTATTTGGCGACTAGTCCGGCTGCTCATCCTAAACCATACTGGCCTCCACCCCAACGCCCGTCAACCCAGGAGATCCTCATGTTCCCACGCATCGCAACGGCCGCCGCCGCACTGTCGCTGTCTCTGGCGCTCAGCCATCCCGCCACCGCCGCCGTCCAGCCCTTCCCGCCGGCGTTCAAGGCGCAGACGATCCAGGCCGGCGACGCGGCCCTGCACGTGGTCACCGGCGGCCACGGCCCCGCCGTCGTGCTGCTGCACGGCTTCGGCGACACGGGCGCGATGTGGTCGCCGCTTGCCGCCCGCCTGGCGGCCAGCCACACCGTCGTCGTGCCGGACCTGCGCGGCATGGGCCTGTCCTCGCACCCGGCCGGCGGTTACGACAAATGGACGCAGGCCGGCGACGTCCGCGCCGTCCTCGACAAGCTCGGCATCGACCACGCGGTCGTCGTCGGCCACGACATCGGCACGATGGTCGCCTTCGCCTACGCCTCCCGCTATCCCGACAGGACGGACCGCCTCGTCGTCATGGACGCGCCCGTGCCCGGGATTCCGCCGTGGGAACAAATCCTGCGTAATCCGCTGCTGTGGCATTTCTCGTTCGGCGGCCCGGACGCCGAGCGCCTCGTCGCCGGCCGCGAGCGCATCTACCTGGACCGCTTCTGGAACGAATTCGCCGGCGATCCGAAGAAGGTCGACGAAGCGACCCGGTCTTATTATGCGAAGCTGTACGCCCGCCCCGGCGCCATGCACTCGGCCTTCGCGCAATTCCTCAGCTTTCCCAAGGATGCCGAGGTCAACCAGAAAGTCGTCGCGAATAAACTGCCGATGCCAGTGCTGGCGATCGGCGGCGCCAAATCGTTCGGCGCCAACGAGGCGGTCGTAATGCGCAATGCGGCCACCAACGTCACCGAAGTGGTCATTCCGGATGCGGGGCACTGGCTGATGGAAGAGGCGCCGGAGGCGACGATGGCGGCGATCCAGAAGTTTGCGGACGGAAAATAAGAAATCCCGCCAGGTGGCGGGCGTGTCAGCGTGCCCGCCCTGGTCTCCCATACGAACGCGTGTGCGCGCATCCCGTTGCTGCCTAGCGCGGGGCGAAGACGGGAGAGTGCCTCTCACATGCGATTCATGGTGCTCTCCCGCTTGCTACCGCCGATATCGCCATCCAACAGGAATCGGTCATGGCTTTGACCGGCTCGATATGGATGAAGTCCTGCTTACGCTTGCCTCCACTGAGCGTGGCCCCGGCAGGCACATCGATCAGGAAGCGTCCCATGCAGAATGTGGAGGTGGTAGCGGCACCGTGTGTGTCATGGCCGATGGGCTGGAACTGCCGAATACGGCCGTGCAGGCGCCAAGCGCTGCGCACGTGGCCATCACGAGCGCAGCCAACAAGAACGAGACCGATCTATTGACCGCTGAAGTTCCCGATCGTCGCAATCAGGGCCGCACCGCAAGTCGTCTTGTGCCCTTCGTAAGCGACCGGGACACCGTCGATAACGTGGTGCGGGTCGCCCTCGGCAACGATGCAAACGGTGTGCCCCGCGATCGGACAACTGCACATGTCGCCCACGCGGGCCACCGGGATGCCGTCAACCGTGAAATGTTGCGCACTCACGGTCACGACCTTGCCACCATGCGACGTGGGATCGCCAAGACGAATCACATTGGGCATCGGTTACCCCTTATCTTGATGCGACGATCCGTCACCCAAGCCATGAGCGTCGGAACTTGCGTTGCCTGGTGCGGCCTGCGCGATCGACTGCTGCTTTGGCGCCTCGGCGTCGTAATCGACCAGTTTCCACACGGTCGCCGTACGATACGAAGGACGCGCTCCCTTGAGCTTTTGCCACAACGAGGACTCGCCCAACATGGTCACCTGCGGCATCGTTTCCCCCGCCGTGAAGTACTGACGCGCACCGCCTTCAATCTCGCCGGCTTCGCTGGCTTGCCACCAGCCCGTTTGGGGACACGCGCGGCCGGTCGCTGCAAGTTCTCCGAGCGGAAGGCGCGGTTGCGGTTCAGGGGAGATGTCACTGGTCTTCACTGTGTCGCCTGTAGGACGCAAGCGGAAGCTGTTGAGGATGTCGTCCCACAGCTTCATGGCTTGGTCGTCAGTCAGGCTTGTTTTTTGGGGATTGCCTTTGCGATCCGCATGACCTGTCGATAACTCGATCTTGATGGCGGGTGTCTCCAACGTGCCCTCGCCCTGAGTTTCCCAGACAAACGCGTGTCCACGCATACCTCCACCGTTTGGCGCCGACGCGAGATGTTCCTGTCCCTTGTACGGTCCAACCTGCCGGTTGCCTTTACGTAGAACATGTATTGATGTGGCAAGATTACCGAGCACCTGCGTCATCCCCCCCATACGTTCAAGCAAAGGCTTGTCATGCTTATATTTGGCAAGAGGGTAAAACCATACCGATAGGATCGTATCGGGATGGTCGGCAACGCGAAAGTCCACGCCTGCCTCTTCATTTTCCCATTCCGAATTTGCGATTAAACCACCGGCAAAGCAGTATCCAGGCTCACTGGGCATTTCTGTTTCAGAGCGAGAGCGGAGACGAGAAAGTACTTTGCCCATATTTTCCATTCCAATTTTCTGCTTATCGTCGTCGACGCTATCCTTCAAAAGAAATCGATAGCCGCCAATCCACCGGTATCCAAAAACGGTAACTTGGGCAGTGCTAGCATCAGACTTCCATGAAGAAAATATTCGCGTGGTCTTCTCGGACTGCACAGACTCAAGTAACATGCTCTTTTTTGTCCGGCCATTGATGGACGATTTTAAAACAGATTCATGCGCAGTTGTTTCCTTCTCGAATTCTTCAAGTGACATGGTCTTTACCGGCTCAATGGCAAGGAAGTCGTACTTGTAATTTCCTCCGGTGAGTTTAGAGCCAGAAGGAATATCGATCAGAAACCGACCGACGCAAAAAGTGGATGTAGGTGATGAAGGTGCCGTGCTCACGTTATTATTTGCCATGACGAATAGATGAGGGCGATTTTGAGCGGCAACGCAAGCATTAGGGCTTACAGAGAAGGCTGCCGCGAAAGCAAGAAGAAATAGACCGTACGTTTTCATGTCTTAGGTAATTTTTGCTTTAGCCAGCTAGAACTGGAGACAATTTTTACAATGGAATATAAGGTAACTGACTGGGCAAGCTTCGCTTCATATGAACCCTGGTGATCGTAGCTTTCATGACCCTTGCTTTTGCCTTCATGTCGAAAGATCTGAACGACATACGGGGTCGGTGCAGACCCAGATTCGGCTGGAACGGTACCGTCACCTGGCCCTTGCGCCTTCTGAATTTCAAATCCGCGCTGATTTTTTTCATTAAACGATAATTTGATGGAGCCATTTAAATCATCAGCCATCAATAGCGCACGCTTGAGATCACCAGCAACAGCCTTAGTAGCCTTCCAGTGCACTTCGTTCCACGCCAACTGTTTTGCATCGGCACCGTAGTATGCATAAGTTTCAGGATGGTATTTATTCAAAATAAAATCCTGAAGCTTTCGTGCATCATCCATATTAACTAAAAACTTCTTAAAATCAGATTCCCGAGAATTTTCCCCGACGATCTTCCTTCCTTCCCGCTTAGCTGTTTAGTTTCGTGCGATCATCTTCCTCGTCGTAGCTGGCCTTTGTTTCGTGCAAGGGCTATGCTGGGTGACTTGATTGCTGGGTTCAGCAGTCCCGGC
>NZ_LMEW01000022.1 GCF_001426525.1 Massilia sp. Root133 | reverse complement strand
GTTGGAAGCCTGTGCGGTCGTCAGGGCGGCAGCCTGGGCCGTCGTCAGGGCGACGATCTGGTTCGTCGTCAGGCCAGCCGAGACCTGGGCCGTGGTCAGCGCGGCGATCTGGGCGGTCGTCATCGACGACAACTGGTTCGTCGACAGGCCGGCCGAGATCTGGTTCGTCGTCAGCGCGGCAACCTGGCTCGTCTTGAATGCGGCGAGGTCGACGGTCTGCAGTGCGGCAACCTGGTTGGTCGTCAGCGCGGCGGTCTGCGCGTTGGTCAGCGCRCCTGCCTGGGACGTGGTCAGGGCAACGATCTGGTTCGTCGTCAGGCCTGCSGACACCTGGTTGGTCGTCAGTGCGGCGATCTGGTTCGTCTTCAGCGACGCGAAGTCGGCCGTTTCGATCGCGGCGACCTGGTTCGTCGTCAGCGCRCCGACCTGGCCGGTCGTCAGGGCACCCGCCTGGTTCGTGGTCAGGGCRACGATYTGGTTCGTCGTCAGGCCAGCCGACACCTGGGCGGTCGTCAGCGCGGCGATCTGCGCGGTCGTCAGCGAGGAGAACTGCGCCGTGGACAGRCCGGCCGAGATCTGGTTTGTCGTCAGCGCGGCAACCTGGCTCGTCTTGAACGCGGCGAGGTCGACGGTCTGCAGTGCGGCAACCTGGTTGGTCGTCAGTGCGGCGGTCTGCGCGTTGGTCAGCGCACCTGCCTGGGACGTGGTCAGGGCGACGATCTGGTTCGTCGTCAGGCCAGCCGAGACCTGRTTCGTCGTCAGCGCGGCGATCTGGTTCGTCTTCATGGCGGCCAGGTCGGCCGTTTCGATCGCGGCGACCTGGTTCGTCGTCAGCGCGCCGACCTGGCCGGTCAGGCCAGCGGACACCTGGGCGGTCGTCAGCGCGGCGATCTGCGTGGTCACCATCGACGCCAGCTGGTTCGTGGACAGGCCGGCCGAGATCTGGTTCGTCGTCAGCGCGGCAACCTGGCTCGTCTTGAACGCGGCGAGGTCGGCGGTCTGCAGTGCGGCAACCTGGTTCGTGGTCAGCGCGGCGGTCTGGCCGGTGGTCAGCGCGCCTGCCTGGTTCGTGGTCAGGGCGACGATCTGGTTCGTCGTCAGGCCAGCCGAGACCTGGGCCGTGGTCAACGCGGCGATCTGGGCGGTCGTCATCGACGCCAGCTGGTTCGTCGTCAGGCCGGCCGAGATCTGGTTCGTCGTCAGGACGGCAACCTGGCTCGTCTTGAACGCAGCGAGGTCGGCGGTCTGCAGCGCGGCAACCTGGTTCGTGGTCAGTGCGGCGGTCTGCGCGTTGGTCAGCGCACCTGCCTGGGACGTGGTCAGGGCGACGATCTGGTTCGTCGTCAGGCCAGCCGACACCTGGTTCGTCGTCAGCGCGGCGATCTGGTTCGTCTTCATGGCGGCCAGGTCGGCCGTTTCGATCGCGGCAACCTGGTTCGTCGTCAGGGCGCCGACCTGGCCGGTCGTCAGGGCACCCGCCTGGTTCGTGGTCAGGGCGACGATCTGGTTCGTCGTCAGGCCTGCCGACACCTGGGCCGTGGTCAACGCGGCGATCTGGGCGGTCGTCATCGACGCCAGTTGGTTCGTGGACAGGCCGGCCGAGATCTGGTTCGTGGTCAGCGCGGCAACCTGGCTCGTCTTGAACGCGGCGAGGTCGGCGGTCTGCAGTGCGGCAACCTGGTTGGTCGTCAGTGCGACGGTCTGGCCGGTGGTCAGGGCGCCTGCCTGGGCCGTGGTCAGGGCAACGATCTGGTTCGTCGTCAGGCCAGCCGAGACCTGGGCCGTCGTCAGCGCGGCGATCTGGTTCGTCTTCATGGCGGCCAGGTCGGCCGTTTCGATCGCGGCGACCTGGTTCGTCGTCAGCGCGCCGACCTGGCCGGTCGTCAGNCGTCGTCAGCGCGGCGATCTGGTTCGTCTTCATGGCGGCCAGGTCGGCCGTTTCGATCGCGGCGACCTGGTTCGTCGTCAGCGCGCCGACCTGGCCGGTCGTCAGGGCACCCGCCTGAGCCGTGGTCAGGGCAACGATCTGGTTCGTCGTCAGGCCAGCGGACACCTGGGCGGTCGTCAGCGCGGCGATCTGCGTGGTCACCATCGACGCCAGCTGGTTCGTGGACAGGCCGGCCGAGATCTGGTTCGTCGTCAGGCCAGCGGACACCTGGGCGGTCGTCAGCGCGGCGATCTGCGTGGTCACCATCGACGCCAGCTGGTTCGTGGACAGGCCGGCCGAGATCTGGTTCGTGGTCAGCGCGGCAACCTGGCTCGTCTTGAACGCGCCGAGGTCGGCGGTCTGCAGCGCGGCAACCTGGTTCGTGGTCAGCGCGGCGGTCTGCGCGGTGGTCAGTGCGCCGGCCTGGGACGTGGTCAGGGCAACGATCTGGTTCGTCGTCAGGCCAGCCGACACCTGGGCCGTGGTCAGCGCGGCGATCTGGTTCGTTTTCAGCGACGCGAAGTCGGCCGTTTCGATCGCGGCGACCTGGTTCGTCGTCAGGGCGCCGACCTGGCCGGTCGTCAGGGCACCCGCCTGGTTCGTCGTCAGGGCGGCGATCTGCGTGGTCGTGAGGCCGGCCGAGATCTGGGTCGTGGTCAGGACAGCCAGGTCACGGGTTTCGATGGCCTGCAATTGGTTGGTCGTCAACGCACCAAGCTGCGTCGTCGAAAACGCAGTCATGTCGGAGGTCGCGAGGGCGACGATTTGGGAAGTAGTCAGCGCCTGTATCTGGGCGGTGCTCATTCCGGTGATAACTGATGCCATGGTCGATGAACCTTTAATATATTGAACGTTGTCCGAATGATCGCCGCCCGATGCGCGATATCAGTAAAAGACTATTTCCCTAAGGATACATTTTATTGGTGCGCTTACGAATGCTTTACGGCAACAAACCGGCCAACTTGAGGCATTTTCGGTTGTTTTTTCTCCACAACGCACTCTCCACCACGTATTTTTATCCCTTCGATAATTCATCCGGACCGGCTTTTCCAGCCACGTGGCGCTTGACGTTTCTTGCGTTGCCATTAAGAAATTTCTGTCAGCAGAAGAGAAAGGCGACAGCCGGACGGCTGCCATTAAGTCTGCAGAGCAACTTTCTTGCAAATCAATGTAGTTGCATTATTGACAATCGATTGGCGGCGGGCGACGGCTCGGGCGAGGTTGTCGTACGATAGACACAGTCCCGTTCAACAACGTATCCCCATGCTCCCGAATACCCGCCTGATCCTCTTGCTGCTCGGCCTGCTCGGCGCCAGTGCGACGCTGCTCGCCGCCGAACGCGGCGCCCGTTCCGCGCCCGTGACGCCGGTTCCCAGCCTCGACGTGCCGCGCTACATGGGCGCCTGGTATGAAATTGCAAAATACCCGAACAGGTTTCAGAAACAATGTGCCGGCAACACGACGGCGCATTACAGCCTGCAGCCGGACAAGACCGTGCAAGTCATCAACCGCTGCCGCCGCACGGACGGCACCATCGACGAGGCGGTGGGCACGGCGCGCCAGCTGGGCGGCCCCACGTCGCCGACGCTGAAGGTCCGGTTCGCGCCGGCCTGGCTGTCGTTCCTGCCGATGGTGTGGGGCGACTACTGGGTGATCGACCTCGACCCGAATTACCAGCTGGCCGCCGTCAGCGAGCCGCGGCGGGACTATCTGTGGATCCTGTCACGCACCCCGACCGTGTCGCGCCAGGCGTACGGCGCCCTGCTCGAGCGGCTGGAGCGGCAAGGGTTCGACCTGAGCAAGCTGGAGATGACGCCCCAGGCGGCGTACTGACAACACTCGGCGGCGGCGGCAGCGGTAAACGCTTGCCAACGGCATGTTATTTACGGAAACTAGTTATTTCAATTTTGTAAATGATTGCCGTTGATGTCGAAGACCGCCGCGCGCGTGTCGCGCCTGTATGAAGTGATGGACCTGATGCTGGACTCGGTCGGCGATCCGCTCGCATTGAAATCGCTGGCGGCGTCGGCCAGTTATTCGTCGTTCCACTTCGACCGCATCTTCCGCGAACTGACGGGCTTCTCGGCCTGCGAATACCAGCGCAAGCGCCGCCTGCGCCGCGCCGCCCACCTGCTGCGTCACGAGCCGGACGTGCCCATCGTGCGCATCGCCCAGGATTGCGGCTTCCCATCGAACGCGGCATTCGCCAAGGCATTCAAGCAGCAGTTCGCGATGTCGGCCAAGGCGTGGCGCGAAGGGGGATGGCGCGACTACATGGACCAGCAGGTCGGCCGCGAGAGCGACGTCAGCTTCTTCGTCGCCGAGCCGGACAACCTGGAAGCGATCCTGGCCCCCTACTGCCCGCCCGAGCCGGGCACGATCGCCGCGCGCATCGCCGTGCGCAACCTGCCGGCGCTGACCTTGCGCTACCAACGGTTCTTCGGCCAGTCCGGCGCGGCGCTGTCGTTCGCCTGCCACGACTTCATCCAGGAACGCGAGAATGCCGACGGCGTGCCCGCCAGCACCCCGTGGTACGGCGTGTTCGACGAAGACCCGGGTTTTACGGGCGAGCGGGAATATTGCTATGACTTCGGGTGCGCGGACGATACCGTGCTCGATCCCGGCCTGGGATTACGCGTCCTGCCGGCCGGCACCTACGCCTGCCTCGACTTCGACGACGAGTGGCCGCGCTTCCGCTCCATGTACGAGGACTGGCTCGACAAGCAGGCCGTCTGGCGCCTGGACAGCACCCGGCCGCACATCCAGAAGGTCGAACGCACACCCGAGGGCCGCTGGCGCGGCTGGCTCGCGCTCCCGATCAAGAAACGCTGATCACCAGTCGAAATCGTCGGGGATCTTGAAGTCCTTGTACGGATCGTCCTCGCCTTCCGCGACGGCTTCGGCAGCCTTGTTCACGCGTACGACGCGTTCCGGCGCCCGTTCCGCGATCTTGTCCGCGATCACGCGCGGCACCAGCTCGAAGCCGCCCGCGTGGGCGACGATCGACAAACGGCCTGCCACCAGGTGGTCGCGCACGGCCGCGGAGACGTGGATGCGCTCGATCTTCGTGCCGATCGTGAAGTTGTAGACGACGTCCAGGTTGCCCTTGCCCTTGGGCTGGCGGTTCACCTGGATCATCTGCGTGATCTGCGCCTCGACGGCCTTCGCGGCGGCGGCCGCATCGCGCTGGGCGTTCAGGGCACGGGCGCGCTCGGCCTGCTGGCGCTGGGCCTCGGCCACCGCCTCCTTCGTCTCGTTGACGCTTTGCACACCGGTGCGGCGCTCGATTTTTTGCTGCTTGGCCTTTTCCTGGTTGACGACCTTGACCTTCTTCTTGTCGACCAGCCCGGCCTTCATCAGCTGCTCCTGCAGGGAAACCATCCTGTACTCCATCAACGATCGTGGGAATCCTCCAGCATAGCAAACCTGGAGGTTTCGCAACAGTCGCCGATCAGCCGCCGGCCTGGTCCAGGAAGAAGCGCAGCATCTCGGCCGACGCGCTTGGTCCGGCCGCATCCGTGTACGAACCGGACGGATCGCCGCCGGCCCAGGCATGACCCGCCCCGTGCACGACCCAGTGTTCCGCCACCGCGCGTCCGGCATCGTCCAGCGCCGTCGTGCGCGTGTGGCCGCGGCCGGTGCCGGCCGTGCCGCGCTCCTCGATCTCGCGTACGGTCCCGTCGCCCAGGAACTGGCGGATCAGCACCTCGCCGTTGGACGGATGGACGACGGCGTCCTGGTCGCCATGGAACACGATCAGCGGCACGCGGCGGCGCAGCGTCCGGCTGGCGCCGTGCAGGTGCTTGCCCTTCATCGCGTTCAGCCCCGACATGAGGTCGCGCGCCGCGCCGACCGGCAGGCCGGAATGCACGCCGACGGCCGCATACAGCTCGGGATAGGCCGCGCCCATGACGGCCGCCATCGCCCCGCCCGCCGACAGGCCGGCGATGTAGACGCGGCGCGGATCGGCGCCGTGCTCCTGCACGATCTTGCGCGTCATGCCGGCAAGCAGCGAAGGCTCGCCTTGCTCGCGCTGCTGGTGGGTCGCGTCGAACCAGTTCCAGCAATTCGAACTGTTGGCGCTGCGCTCCTGGTCCGGATACAGCACCAGGCAGCCTTGTTCTTCCGCCAGCCGGTTCATGGCCGTGCCGGCCGCGAAATCGGCGGCACTCTGCTGGCAGCCGTGCAGCATGACGACGAGCGGACGCGGCCCGGTCGCCGCCCGTGCCGGCACATACAGGCGGTAGCGGCGCGTGCCGGCTGCGTTGCCGAACGATCCTTCGATAAATTGGCCGGGCGCGTCAGGCGTGACCGGCTGTGGACGCGGGCGCAGCGCGTCCAGGCGCGCGCGCCAGTCGTCGGCCGGCTTGCCGCCTTTCGCCGTGGCCTGACGGCGCAGCCAGTCCGGCACGCCGTTCAGGTCGACGAACGGTGCGCGCGCCGGCGCTTCCGCCGCGGACGGCGTGGCGGAAGCGCCGGGCATCAACCCGGCATTGCGCAGCGCATCCTGGATGAGCGCGGTGGCCGCGGCCGGGTCCTTGCCCTGGCCCGAACGGACGGCGCTGAGCATGTTCTCAACAAATTGTTCATAGGGTTTCATGGTGTTCCTTCAAATATGGATGCGGTCCGCAAGCGCGGACTTGACGGCGGCGGGAGCGAGAAAGGCGCCCAGCACCTGGATCGACGCGATGGCGTCGCGCGCCAGTTCGGGCGTGACGTCGTCGTCGATGGTGGCGAGGCCCAGCACATGGATGTCGAGCCGCTCGCCGGCGGCGACGCTTGCTTCAAGCGCCGCCCTCGTATAGCGCTGCATGCCCATGACGAAGCGCTTGCGCGTCACCGTCTGGCGGATCACGTCGCCGTGCTGCTGTAACTGGTTGCGGATGGCCGTACGGACGAAATCCGTGCGGTTCGTATAAAACCCTTCCGCCACGAGCAGGTCCATCTGGGCGAGATCGACCAGGCCCAGGTTGATCGTGACCTTGTCGGTATCAGGGAATTTGGGTTTCGTTTCGACGAGCTTCATGGCGCCTCCATGGTTTTTATACGCCCATCATACTCCAACCAGAGTATAAATGGAGTATAACTAAAACTCATCCAAATGCGTTATAATATGCGTTCCGGCTATATAGCCGACTCACCTCATCGACACGCCGGCACCCCGCCGCGCGCCCGCCACCCAAGGACCCTCATGGCCAAAGAAGAACTCATCGAAATGGACGGCATCGTCCAGGAAATCCTGCCCGACTCGCGCTTTCGCGTCGACCTGGACAATGGACACAAACTGATCGCTTACACGTCGGGCAAGATGCGCCAGCACCATATCCGCATCCTCGCGGGCGACCGCGTGACGCTGGAGATGTCCGCGTACGACCTGAGCAAGGGTCGCATCACGTTCCGCCATATCGAGAAGCGCAACGCAGCGCCGGCGCGCCGCCCGACCTACCGCCGCTGACGTCAGTCCTGCGTCGCCGGTGTCATCTTCACGAACCGCGTCAACACGAGCACCGGCAGCGCCGACAACACCACCCACAGGAAGAAGTGACGGTAACCCAGCGCATGCTGGATGTCGCCGCTGACCACCTTCGACAGCACGAAGCCCAACTGCATGAACCCGGACCCCAGCGCGTAGTGCGCGGTCTGGTAGCGGCCGGGCGCGATCACCTGCATGATGAACAGGATCATGCCCACGAAGCCGAACCCGTAGCCGAACATCTCGGTCGACAATGCGGCCATGACGAGGCCCAGGTGCGACGGTTGCGCCGCGCTCAGGTACCAGAACACGAGGTTCGGCACGTTCATCGCGAGGATCAGCACGAGCATCGCGCGCCTGAGGCCCACGCGCGCCGTGAACCAGCCGCCGAGGATGCTGCCGACCAGGAAGGCCGCCGTGCCGGCCGTGCCGTAGATGGCGCCCACTTCCTGCGTGGAGAGACCGAGGCCGCCGACCGCGCGCGCATCGCGCAGGAACAGCGGGCCGATCGTCTGCACCTGCCCTTCCGCGAGACGGAACAGCAGGATGAACAGGATGCCCATCCAGATGCCCGGCTTGGCGAAGAATGCGCGCACGACGTCCACCAATACGTCCACGCTGCCACGCATCGACGCCCCGGCGCCGGTCCTCGCGGTCTCGGGCAACGCCCACGCGTGATACAGCCCGAGCCCCGCCAATAGAGCCCCCAGCAGCCCGAACACGGTCGCCCACGCGGCCGGCGGTCCCACGCGCTGTTCGAGGAAGCCGGCCAGGATCACGAGACCACCCAGCGACAGGAACTTGGCGCCGTTGAAGAACGCGCCCTGCCAGCCGGCGTACGCCGCCTGCTGGCGCTCCGACAGGTTCGCGATATACAAACCGTCGGCCGCGATGTCGTGCGTGCTGGACGCGAACGACACGATGGCCAGCAGCCCGATCGCCAGCGCGAACCATGCGGGCAGCTGCAGCGCGACGGCCAGCGCCGCGAGCGCGATGCCGCCCGTGACCTGCAGCACGACGACGACCCGCTTCTTGCTCGCCGCGAGTTCCAGGAATGGACTCCACAATGCCTTGAACACCCAGGCGAGGCCGAGGACGCCGGTCCAGCGCGCGATCTGCTCGTTGGGCACGCCCATGCTCTTGAACATCAGTCCCGCCACGAGGGCGACGGCGTAGAACGGCAGGCCCTGCGCGAGGTACAGCGTGGGCACCCACGCGAGCGGATGACGGTGCGCCTGGGGTGCGAGGTGGTCGGGACGGATGCTATCCATGGGAGTCCAGTGCGATGACGACGGTTGCGCTCTTGCGGCCGCGCGTGTCGAAGGTGGCGACCTTGAACACGGCGGCGCCCTGCCCTGCCTCCACCGGTCCCGTGTAGCGCGGGCTGGCGGCATCGGGCTCGCTGCCGTCCAGAGTGTAATGCAGCGCCAGGCCCGGCAGGGCCACGTTCGCGTGGAACGTCCGGCCGGCGGCGACGGCGCCCGGCGGCGGCAACCGGTAGCCGTAGGCCAGCGGCGCGCGGTCGAGCCGCGCCAGTTCGCGCTGGCCGAGGCGGTTGGCGAATTCGTTCCACGCGTCGTCCATGGCGCGTGCGCGCGCATCGGCATCGTCGATCGCGCACCAGCCGGGATCCGGTGCCCACGCCCGCTCCGCCAGCGCCACGAGGCGCGGCGCGGCCAGGTATTCGATGCGGTCGCGCGTGCGCGCATTCTCGCCCCACAGCTGTCCCTGCAGGCCATTGACGCGGCGCCGGCCCGCGGCCGTCAGGCGCGTCATCGCGGCCAGCCGCCCGGGCGACACGCTTTGGCCCATCGGGTCGGTGGCCGCGCTGACGATCATGTCCAGCGGGCAGAAGCCGAACGCATGGCGCGTCTCCACGAAGCCGGCCCAGTAATAACCGGGTTCCTGCGGATCCTTCGCATACGCGAGGTCGAAATACAGGTTCGCGGCATTCGCCAGCACGACGTCGTAGCCCGCATTGGCGAGACGGTACGCGACGTCTTCCTTGCCCGAGCCCCACGCGTTGTTCCATGCATAGACCTGGAAACCGGGGCCGCCGTCCTCGTACACGAGCGCCGTCTCTTCCCAGCCCGCGAACGCGAGGCCGTGGCGCGCGAGGATCGCGCGGCAGCGGTCGACGAAATCCGCCTGAAGCTGCGCGATCCGGGTCCAGCCCCGCTCGCGCATCAGCGCCCGGCACCGCGGCGAGCCTTCCCACGCGCCCGGCGGCACCTCGTCGCCGCCCGTGTGGATGGTCTTGAGCGGCACGCCGGCCTCGCGGTACAGCGCCGCCACGTGGGAGGCGACCGTGTCGATGAAGCGGTCGACGGACGGCAGCGCGATGCAGATCACGTTGTCGCGCCACAGCTGCACGGATTCGTAGACGGAGGCATCGTACGGATCGCTCAGCAGGTAGCGCTCCGCGCCTTCGATATCGCCCTGCGCGCGCAGGCGGTCGTGGCGCGCGCGCATCGCCAGCACGGCCGCGCGCGCGTGGCCCGGCATGTTGAATTCCGGGATGACCTCGATGTGGCGTGCGTGCGCGTAACGCAGGATCTCGATGAACTCGTCCGCGTCGTAATGGCCCGTGCCGGACGATGTGCCCACGTCCGCGCCGGAACCGAACGACGGCGGGAGGGTGCGGTCGCGCGCCGCGCCGCGCTTGCTGCCGATGTCCGTCAGTTCCGGCAGCGCGTCGATCCGCAGGCGCCAGCCCTCGTCGTCCGTCAGGTGCAGGTGCAGCCGGTTCAGTTTATAGCGCGCCATGCAGTCGAGCAGGCGTTTGACCGTGGCGACCGAGGCGAAGTGGCGCGCCACGTCGAGCATCATGCCGCGGTAGCCGAAGCGCGGCGCGTCGAGCACGCGGCCGCACGGCAACACACCATCCGCATCCAGCAGCTGGGCCAGCGTCTGGATGCCGTTGAACACGCCGTGCGCACCGGCGCCGCGCACGAGGATCGTTCCGGGATCGATGTCGAGCCGGTACGCCTCCGGCCCGTCCGTCGCTACCGTGCCGATCTCCAGCAGGATGCGCGCGCCGTCGCCATCCGGCAGATCGTCGAGGAGCGCGCGCAGCAACGCCGCCTCGCCGGCCAGCGCGGCGCCGGCCATGATCTCGCTGGAGGCCGACAGCCGGCTGCGCGCGTTCGTGAAGCGGGCCGAGAGCGGCGTCGGCGTGATGCGGCCGACTTCCGCATCCGGCAGCAGGCGCAGGCCGCCGTTCTCGCGCCAGCGCCAGGCCGCGTCGGCCGGCGGCAGCACGTCGCGCGCATGGCGCTGCAGCTGTTCCGGCCGCGCGAACGGCGTGACGTCGGCGTCGCCCAGGTCGACCGTGCGCCCGTCCGCTGCGACGAGGTAGAAGCCGAGCGGCGCGTCCGTCAGGCTGATGGCCCAGAACTGCGCCTCGTAGCGCACGTCCAGCATCTCGCCGGGCTGCCACGGCGACGGTGCCGTGCGGCGCAGCGCGAACAGGTCGCCGTTGACGTGCTCCAGGTCGAAGCCCGCGCTCACGCTGCCGGCCAGCACGCGCCGGCACGCGTTGAAGTACACGGTCCATCCCGCCGCGATCGGCGCGTCCGACACGTTGGTGAGCGTCAGGCGCGCCGCGAACGCGTCGTCCGCGACGAGGTTGGACAAGCACGCCCACGTCACGACGACCGGCGCGCCGTAGCGCTTCTCTTGTTGCGACACGATCAGAGCTTGCCGCGCAGGCCGAGGTAGAAGGTGCGGCCGTTCGAGTAGAACGCACGCGGCTGGTCCTTGTTCTCGGCGTACATCTTGATCGTCTCGTTGGTGAGGTTCAGCGCGTCGAACGTGACCGTCAGGTGCTCGTTGATCTTGAAGTTCACCGAGGCCGCCAGCGACGGCATCGCATCCACGTGCTGGCTCGCGCCGCGGTCGACGCCCGCCTTGTACGCCGAACGGTGGCTGTACGCGAGACGCGCGGAGAAACGGTCGTTCTCGTAGTAGCCCGTCACGTTGTACGTGTTCTTCGACGCGTTGAGCATCTCGCCGCCGCCATCCAGCTCGCCGTCCGCCCACGTGTAGTTGGTGAGCATGCCGAAGTTGCTCCACAGCGGCTGCTGCCAGGACAATTCGATGCCCTTGTTGGTGGCGGTCGTGTTGTACGGCGACGTGATCTGGTAGTCCGTGAACGCGCCGCGCTTGTTGTTGTAGTAGCTGCCCGTGCTCGTGCCCTGCGCGACGATGGAGCTGAAGTCCATGTAGAACAGGCCCGCCGACAGCATCGCCTTCGGCATGTAGTACCACTCGGCCGACAGGTCGTAGTTGACGGAGCGGATCGGATCCAGCTTGACGTTGCCGCCGCTGCCCGACAGCGCATCGTCGTTCAGCGACACGGAACCGCCCAGCGCGCTGTAGTCGGGACGCGCCATCGTCTTGGCGATGCCGGCGCGGACGACGAGATCCTGGCGCACGTCGAACTTCACATTCGCGCTCGGCAGGTAGTCGCGGTATTTGCGCTCGTACGTCGTCGGCGTGTACGGACCGAATGCGGAACCGGTGATCGGGTTCTGGCCGCCCGGCAGGTTCACGACGGTCGTCTGGCGCGTCTCGACGGCGCGCAGGCCGAAGTTGCCGCTCCAGCTGTCGCCGCCGATGTCGGCCATGCCGTAGACGGCCGCCGTCTTCTCGCCCACCTTGAATTCGTCGAGCCAGTTGTGGCGCAGGGTGAAATCCAGCAGGCGGTTGCCCGGCACCGCGCCCCAGGCGCCGAGGGCGGCACCGCTGTACTTGAAGTAGTTGTTGAAGACGCTGCCGCCGAGGTCCGAGCCGAAGTCGCCCGGGTACATCTCGCCGTTCCACACCGGTCCCGGATTGCTGAAACCGTTCGGGCCCGGGCGCGTTTCCAGCGGGTGCTCGGCGGTGCGCTTGTGGTCCGTCCAGCGCGCGCCGAAGCGGACGCCCTGCAGCCACGGGTTGTCGCGCACGCGCCAGGTGCCGTCGACCTGCGCATACTTTTCCTTGTCGACCGACTGCGCCTCGCCGCCGCCCGCCCACGCCGTCGATCCCGGTTTCGTCGTGTTCCCGCCCGGGTAGCTGACGGTGGCCGGCGTCATGCCGTTCAGCGCGTACATCATGCCGCCGTCGACGTTGTTCTGGTAGTAGACGTCGCCGTGGTCCCAGCCGATGCCGTGCGTGCGGCCGATCTTGCCCGTGAAGCTCAGGTCCTCGTTGACGCGCCAGCGGCCGTTCAGGTCGATGTACCACGATTCGCCGCCCGCATCCGGACGGTAGATGTTGTCGACCTCGCCCGAGTTGCTGGAGAACGTCGCGCCGACGAGCGTGCCGTTGCGGATCACGGGGCTCGCCGGAATCAGGTTCGCGCTGTTGATCGAGTTCGCGGGCGCGGCCAGCCAGTTGGTGTTCTGGTGCGGCGCGCTCAGCTTCGAATAGAAGCCGTTCAGGTCGACGCCGATGTCGCGCGTCGGCTTCGCCTCGATGTCGAAGGCGCCGCCTTCACGCTTCTTCTTTTGCTCGAAGAACGCGGCGCCGATGAAGGTCGGGACTTTCACGCCCGCGAGCGACGGATTCGCGACGGCGGCGGCGCTCGTCGCGCTGATCGGCGTGTAGCCGAGGATCTCCTGGCCGTCGCGGCGCACGCTCTGCTTTTCCGAGAAGCCCTGCAGCAGCACGCCGAACGTATTGGTCGCGTTCTTCCAGCTCACGAGGGCCGACACCTGCGGCTCGGTCTTTTTTGCGAGGTCGTTGTAGTTGGCCTGCACCGACGCTTCCACCGTCAGGGGCTGGCGGAAGTCGAGCGGACGGCGCGTGATCACGTTGATGGCGCCCGACACGCCGCCTTCGACGAGATCGGCGGTGGCGCTCTTCTGCACGACGATGGAACCGACGAGTTCCGACGGCAGCAGCGAAAAGCTCGACGAGCGGCCCACGTTGCCGCCGTACTGGTTCAGCACGAACCAGTCGCCCGTGCTGATCGCGTGGCCGTTGAACAGCGTCTGCTGCAGGCTGGGGCTCGTGCCGCGCAGGCTGACGCGGTCGTTCTCGCCGAAGCCGCCCTCGCCGCCCGCGGACGATTGCGTGTTCACGCCGGGCAGGCGCTGGATCGCGTCGGCCACGTTCTTGTCGGGCATCTTGCCGATGTCCTCGGCCGTCACCACCTCGACGACGGCGTCCGCGTTGCGTTTCTGGCGCAGCGACTGTTCCAGTGCCGCGCGCACGCCCGTCACGATCACGGTCTGCGCGTCCGGCGTGCCGCCGTCCTGCGCGCGCGCCTGTGCCGCGATGCCCATTACCAATATCGTCACCGCGCCCGCGATCGCGGTGGTCCGTCCCATCGACTGTCTCATGTGCTCTCCCAAAACTGTGGTAATCAAAGAACCTTGCCAGTTTCGAATTCGTGGACGCTGCAGCGTCTCTCGTCTTCGTATGGGGCGCATTGTCTCGTTGAAATTCCGACCGTGTTTGTCAAATCTTGCTAATCAGCGGCGGAAGAACCACAGCACGATCGAGACGACGATCGAGATGATGAGGCAGGTGACGATGGGGAAGTTGAAGGAAAAACCTTCGCGGACGACGTGGATGTCGCCGGGCAGGCGGCCGAACGGGAACCGGCGCAGCCAGGGCCAGAGGAGCCCCGCGGCGAGCAGCACGAGGCCGAGAACGATGAGGAGTTTTTGCATGGCGCCAGTCTAGCGCCTTTCGTACTTCCCGAAAATCCTGGTTGGGATAGACTCTCCCTCAGCCTGTATGGCCCCGGTGGGGCCTACATCTTCAAGTTTATTTTGGACAAAAAGGGGGAAAGCATGCCTACCACCTGGATCGTATCCGCCGACGCGGGCCGCGCCCGCATCTTCGCCGAATCGGACCCGAAGCAGCCGTACATCGAAGTCGAGGACATGGTCAGCGCCAACGCGCGCCTGCGCGACGCGGACATCAACACCGACCGGATCGGCCCGACGTCGGCCGGCCAGAGCATCCACAACACGGGCGGCGCCACGCCGAACAAGCAATACCAGCCGGCGCAGACACCGGAACAGCACGACGCCGAGTTCTTTGCCAGGGACATCTGCAACTACCTGCTGAAGAGCTGGCAGGAGCAGCGCTTCCAGAAACTGGAACTGGTGGCCGAGCCGAAGTTCCTCGGCGTGCTGCGCGGCCAGCTGGACAACCAGCTCAAGCCGCTCGTCGACCTTGAACTGAACAAGGACTACAGCCACTTCAACGCGCACCAGCTGCGCGAACAGCTGCAGGCGCAGAAGTCCAAGTTCTGATTCAGGCCCGTGCCAGTGCCGGACGCGGCTGAGCGTCCGCTACTGGCCGCGTCGCCTGCGCCGGCCGCGGGCCCACACGGAACACGCCGACCGACGCCGCCAGGCGCTGCGCCTGTTCGTGCATCGTGCCGGCCGCCGCGGCGGCTTCCTCGACCAGCGCGGCGTTCTGCTGCGTGACCTGGTCCATCTGCGCCACCGCGACGTTGATCTGGCCGATGCCGGCCGTCTGTTCGGCACTGGCCGACGTGATCTCGCCCATGATGTCCGTCACGCGCCGCACGCTGTCGACGATCTCGCGCATCGTCGCGCCGGCCTGCCCCACGAGCCGCCCTCCCGTCTCCACGCGCTCGACCGAGCTCTCGATGAGTCCCTTGATCTCCTTCGCCGCGCCGGCCGAGCGCTGGGCGAGGTTGCGCACCTCGGACGCCACGACGGCGAACCCGCGCCCCTGCTCGCCCGCGCGCGCCGCTTCCACGGCCGCGTTGAGCGCGAGGATGTTGGTCTGGAACGCGATCCCGTCGATGACGCCGATGATCTCGGCAATACGGCGCGATGCGTCGCTGATGTCGCCCATCGTGCCGACCACGTCGTCGATGACCGCGCCGCCGCGCTCCGCCACGCCCCGCGCCGCCTCCGCCAGCGCATTGGCCTGGCGCGCGTTGTCCGCGTTGTGCTTCACGGCCGACGTCAGTTCTTCCATCGATGCGGCCGTCTCTTCCAGCGACGACGCCTGCTGCTCGGTGCGCGCCGACAGGTCCTGGTTGCCGGCCGCGATCTGGCGCGAGGCCGTCGCGATCGTATCGGTGCCGCCGCGGACCTCGCCGACGATGTCCGCCAGCGATGCGTTCATCGCGCGCAGCGCGCCGAGCAGCTCGCCGATCTCGTCGTTGCGCTCGATGTGCACGATTTGCGTGAGATCGCCGGCCGCCACGCTGCGGGCCACGCGCGAGGCTTCGGCCAACGATGCGCCGATGCCGCGGATCAGCCACGTGGCGACGCCGGCGCCCGCGAGCGCGCCGAGGACGATCAGGGCGATCGCGAGATTGCGCGTGCGTTCGTAGCGTGCCAGCGCGGCGCCGTATTGCGCTTGCGCCACGTCCAGCTGCAATTGCACGAGCGCCTGCATGTTCTTTTGCGCCGGCAGATAGCGCGACGCCAGCGGCCCCTTGACCAGCTTCCGGACCTCGTCCGCATCGTTGGCACGCAGCGCGGCCATGGTCGGCTTCAGGCCGTCCCGGACGAACGCCAGGCGGCTCTCGATGAACGACTGGGCCAGGACTTTTTCTTCCGGCGTCAGGTAGGTTGCCTTGTACCGGTCCCACAGCATACTGATTTCCTGGATGCGTGCTTCGACTTCCGCGATCACGGGACCGTTGTCCGGCTCGGCCGCCAGCGCGGCGCTCGACAGGGCATTCTGGTTCTGCTGCATCAGCGACAGGATATGGCTGAGCTGGCTGAGGGGTACCAGGCGGTCGTTGTACACGGTACCCAGCGCGGCATTCGTGGCGCCCTGGTTGACGAGGCCGACGACGCCCACGACGATAGAAACCGCACTCAACAGTACGGTCAGGAAGATGAGACGGGTCTTGATGCTGAGATGTTTGAACATGGCGATGGCAGGCAAAAGCGACTGTTTGTAGGTATGGTGGCGCTACCAAACTGTAGAGCAGTTTAACGGCTACCGGTACTCATTTGTTGCCATCAGTCCACAAAATCACGCAATTTCCAGCTATCCGCACCAAAGCGGAGCCAGCATCACTGTTTCGGTGCAGCAATGCGCACCAGGATGGCGCAAAATACACGTCCGTAAACGGCGGCGCCCGCCGCTGCCGGAAGGCAGAGCGGCGGGCGCGAAGCCGGCGTTGTCGCTTAAAAGCCCATGCCGCGGGCAGCTGCCAGACGACGTGCGGCGAGTGCCGGCTGCGGCCGGGACGGCGTACGGGATGCAGCTGCGGCCGCATGGTCCAGCTTGAACGCGCTGACCGCCTCGGCCAGGCTGCGCGCCTGTTCCTGCATGGATTCCGTGGCCGCGGCGGCCTCCTCGACCAAGGCCGCGTTCTGCTGCGTCACCTGGTCCATCTGCTGGATCGCGGCGCCGACCTGTTCGATGCCGGCGCTCTGCTCGCCCGACGCGGCCGAGATCTCGGCCATGATGTCCGAGACGCGGCGCACGCTGGCGACGACTTCCTGGATCGTCGTGCCGGCCTCGCCCACCAGGCGCGAACCGGCGGCGACCTTCTCGACGGAGTCGCCGATGAGTTCCTTGATCTCCTTCGCCGCCCCGGCCGAGCGCTGGGCCAGCGTGCGCACCTCGTTCGCGACGACGGCGAAGCCGCGGCCCTGCTCGCCCGCGCGCGCCGCTTCCACGGCCGCGTTCAGGGCGAGGATATTCGTCTGGAACGCGATGCCGTCGATGACGCCGATGATGTCGACGATCTTCTTGGACGACGCGTCGATCGCGCCCATCGTTGCGACCACCTGCGCGACGACGTTGCCGCCGCGCACGGCCACGCTCGATGCCGACACGGCCATCTGGTTGCCCTGCCGGGCATTCTCCGCGTTCTGGCGCACGGTGCTCGTCAATTCTTCCATCGACGCCGCGCTTTCCTCAAGCGCGCTGGCCTGCTCCTCGGTGCGCGCCGACAGGTCGTGGTTACCGGTGGCCACCTCGATGGCGGCGGTGGCGATGGTGTCGGCGCCGCTGCGCACGCGCGTCACCAGCGCGTTCAGGTTCGCGTTCATGGTCTGCAGCGCGATCATCAGTTCGCCCGTCTCGTCGCGGCTCGCGACGTCGATGCGCGTCGTCAGGTCGCCCTGCGCGACGGCATTGGCCACGGCCACCGCGCGCCGCAGCGGGCCGGTGATGCTGCGCGCAAGCCACCACGCCAGCGCCGCGCCCAGCAGCACGACCGCGATGCCGACGCCCACCAGCAGCAGACGTCCGCTCGCCGCGATGCCCTCGACGCGCGCCTTGGCGTCGTCCACGCCCTTCTTCTGGTGTTCGGCCAGGTCGGCCGCCGCCGCTTCGTACGCCGCAAGCGCCGGATTCATGCCGGCATCGGCGGCGCGCTCGATGGCGGCCGCGTCGACGGTGCCGCTTTCCATGAGTGCGAACAGCTTCTTGCGCGCCGTCGTGTAGGCCTTGCGCCGCTCGCTGAGGGCCGCCATCAGCCGCTTGCCTTCGTTGCTCGCGACGAGGCGCTGCAAGTCCTCGTCGATGCGGCTGATCTCTTCGCTGTTCGCCTTCATCCTGGCGTTGATCCGCTCACGGTCCTGGGCGTCGATGGCACGCAGGCGCGCTTCGGTGAGGGCACGGTTGATGCGGGTGCTGGCCAGCCGGCGGTCGGCCAGGCGGGTCTTGCTGATCGACGCGTCCATGTCCGCGGTCGCGCCGACGACCTGCTGCAGGCGCAGTACGCCGACCACGGTCAGCATGGCCGACAGCGCGAGCACGGCGGCAAACGCGAGCCCGAGCCGGGCTCCGATTTTGAGATTCTGGATATGCATGTGCACCTCGACGGAAACGGTAATGCTGCGGATGCGCGCGGCGGGTCGTGGCGGCGGGCCGGAGCGGTGAAAGGGCGAGGATGGGGCCCGCACGTGCCGCGCCTGCGTGGGCGGAGACCGTGTCACGATTTAATGATACACGCCATATTTATTCACGGAACATTCAGTTGCGACACCGCAACGCTATTTCGTCGCAGAATGAGGTAAAGCCTGCCGGTATAACGTTAAAATTCCAGATTCCGCTCCGTCACACCTGCGATTGCCATGCCCGCGTCCAACTATCCCTCACCGTCCCGCCGCCGCGTTCTCGCTGCCCTGTCGTTGTCCGGCCTGCTGCCGACGGCCCGCGCGGCCGCGCCGCGGCCCGTGCTGCTGGGCATCGACGGCGAATTCGGACTGGACAATTCGACATCGGCCCAGGCCGTCGAGCTGGGCATGCGCGCGGCCATCGCCGAGATCAACGCAGCGGGCGGCGTGCTGCACGGCCGGCCGTTGCAGGTCGTGACGAAAGATCATCGTTCGATCCCGGCGCGCGGCATCCGCAACATTCAGGAGTTCGCGGCGATGCCCGATCTCGTGGCGGTGTTCGGCGGCCGCTTCAGCCCCGTCGTCATCGAGGAACTGCCGACGCTGCGCGCGACGCACACCTTGTTCATGGCGCCGTGGTCGTCGGCCGACATCATCGTCGACAACGAGATGCGTCCGAACTACGTGTACCGCCTGTCGCTGCGCGATTCGCTGGCCATGCCGAAGCTGCTGCAGACGGCGCAGCGGCGCGGCCTCGACCGCATCGGCCTGCTGCTGACCAACACGTCCTGGGGCCGCAGCAATGCCCAGGCGGCGGCCCGCGCGGCCGAGAAGCTGCCCGCGCTGAAGCTCGTCGGCACGTCGTGGTACAACTGGCGCGACACGAGCCTCGTCGACAACTACCAGCACCTGCGCGCGGCCGGCGCCCAGGCCATCGTCCTCGTCGCCAACGACGACGAGGCGGCGATCCTCGTGCGCGAAGTGGCCGCGCTGCCGAAAGCGCAACGCCTGCCGATCCTGAGCCACTGGGGCGTGACGGGCGGCGAATTCGCGGTCCAGGCGGGACCGGCGCTGCAGCAGGTCGACCTGTCCGTGATCCAGACCTTCAGCTTCTTCCGCGCCGACCCGGCGCGCGTCAAGCGCTTCCTCGCCAGCGCGGCGCAGGTGTCGAAGGTGCGCCGCATCGAGGACATCAAGGGTCCCGTGGGCGCCGCGCACGCCTACGACCTCACGCACATCCTGGCGCTCGCGATCGACCGCGCCGGCAGCACCGACCGCAAGGCCGTGCGCGACGCGCTCGAGCGTCTCGGCACGGTCCACGGCCTCGTCAAGACGTATGCGCCGCCGTTCACGCCTGCCCGCCACGAAGCGCTCGGCCCGGACGACCTGCTGCTTGCGCGCTACCGCGCGGACGGCGTCCTGGTGCCTGCGGGCGACTGACATGATCGATGCATCCGCCCCGGCCAGCCTGGCGCGCCGCTTCGCGCACGCGGCCGCGATCCTGACGGCGGCCGCCGTGCTGCTCATCGCCGGCGTCTCGTTCTGGCTGATCGACCACCAGCGCGCGCAGGCCAACGCCCTGCTGCAGGAGCGCGAAGTCGCGTTCCACGCCACGACCGTCGGCCACAACCTGGAAGCGGTCGTCACGCGCCTGCACGAAGTGGGGGCGAGCCCGATCCTGGCCACGGCGCTCGTCGACAGCGCCGGCAAGGAAACCTACCTGACGCCGTTCCTGCACGGCCTGCGCCAGATGAACGGCATTCCGCTGCGCCTGCTGTTCACGGATTTCGAGGGCAAGGAAATCGCGGACAACGGCGTGCCCGGCTTCACGGACGCCGACATGGCGTGGCTGCGCGCGCGTCTGGAAAATGGCGACGACCGGGCCACCTTGCAGACCGGTCCTGACGGCGGGGAGCTGCTCGGCGTCGTGCTGCTGCGCTACCAGCGCACGCGCACGCCGGAAGGCGCCCTGGTGTACAAGGTGCGGCTGGCCGACCTGAAGCCCACGTCGTGGGCCGTGCTCGCGCCCGCGCCGGTGGGCAGGAAGGCGGCGGTGCCGCACGAGATCGCGGCACCCGTGCCGCTGCCGCCGCGCCTGGCCCACGTGGGCCTCGTGCTGCGCGAGGACGAGCGCCGCCTGCCGCTGCCGCTCGAGACGTCGGGGCCGCAATACCTCCTGATCCTGGTCGTGGCCTGCCTGCTTGCGCTGGTGGTGTTCATCCTCGCGGCGCGGCTGGCGCACGGCCTCACGCGCGACCTGCGCCGCCTGGAGACGTTCTCCGCCAGCCTGGGCGACGACATCGGCACCCAGCGCGCGCCGCTCGAGGGTTCGCGCGAAGTCGTCAGCCTGGCGCGCGCGCTCAACCGCATGCTCGACCGCCTGTACGAACAGCGCGCGCGCCTGGAAGAAGAACGCCGCAAGTTCCTGCAGCTCGCGAACAACATCCCGCAGCTCGTGTGGATGGCCGACCCGGAAGGCAACATCGTCTGGTTCAACGACCGCTGGCACGAATTCACGGGCAGCCCGCCGGGGAGCGCGGGCGCCGCCGAGTGGCACCGCTACCACGATCCCGAAGTGCTGCCGCAGGTGATGCGGCGCTGGAAGGAAGCCCTCGCCAGCGGCAACATGGCGCAGATGACCTTCCCGCTGCGCGGCGCGGACGGCCGCTACCGCAGCTTCTTCACGTCGGTGGCGCCGCTGCGCGACGAGGCCGGCCAGATCGTCCAGTGGTTCGGCACGTGTACCGACGTCACCCCACTGGAACGGGCGGAACGCGCCGTGCGCTACAGCGAGGAGCGCCTGCAGCAGGGCCTCGTCGCCGCCCGCATGGCCGTGTGGGAGCGCGATCCGCACAGCGGCCAGGTCAGCTTCTCGGCCAACCTGCACAGCGTGTTCGGCAAGAGCTGGCACAACATCGCCGAGCTGCAGAAGCTCGTCCATCCGGACGACCGCCAGCCCCTGCGCGACACGGTCGAACAGGCCATCCGTGCCGGCGGCGAATACCGCGCCACGCCGCGCGTGCGCCGCGCCGACGACGGCCGCCTCGCGTGGATCGACATGCGCGGCCGCCTCGGCCTCGGCGCCGACGGCCGCAGCACCGTCGTGCACGTCGTCGCGATCGACATCACGGAGCGCAAGCGCGCGGAAGAAGCGCTGCAGCTCGCGGACCGGCGCAAGGACGAATTCCTCGCCATGCTGGCGCACGAACTGCGCAACCCGCTGGCGCCGATTTCCAGCGCGGCCGACATGCTGCGCCTGGCCTATGCGGGCGAGCCGCGCGTGAAGCAGATCAGCGACATCATCGCGCGCCAGGTCGCGCACATGCGCCACATCGTGAACGACCTGCTGGACGTCTCGCGCGTCACGCGCGGCCTCGTCGCCGTGGCCAGGCAGCCGATCGACCTGCGCCGCGTCGTCGCGGAGGCCGCCGAACAGGTCCGTCCGCTCGTCGACGCGCGCCGCCACCGCCTCGACGTCGCGCTCGGCGAAGCGCCCGTGATGGTGGACGGCGACCATACGCGCCTCGTGCAGGTGGTCGCGAACCTGCTCACCAATGCCGCCAAGTACACGCCGGAGGGTGGCCACATCGAGGTCGAACTGGAAGCCGCCGACGGCCAGGCCTTCCTGGCCGTGCGCGACAGCGGCAACGGCATCGGTCCCGACCTGCTGCCCGTCGTGTTCGACCTGTTCACGCAAGCCTCGCGCACGCTCGACCGCGCCCAGGGCGGCTTGGGGCTGGGCCTCGCCCTGGTGCGCAAGCTCGTCGAACTGCACGGCGGCCAGGTCGACGCCGCCAGCGCCGGACCGGGGCGCGGCAGCACGTTCACCGTCACCCTCCCTTTGCTGGACGTCAAACCGGGGTCAGAGCCCGTTTTTGAGAAATTGCCTGAAACCGGGGTCTGACCCTGACCCTTCCCCTCAAATTTTCACAACCTGCACCAAATTGATCAGTGTAAGTAGGGCGAGCTGGAAGGCGTGGTGATCCAACTGAGGTCGTACGCAATCGGTCAAATAATGACGTGCCAGGG
>NZ_LMEW01000021.1 GCF_001426525.1 Massilia sp. Root133 | reverse complement strand
CCCTGCATGCTGTTCCTCGCCGTCTTCGCCGCCATCATCACCCTGGGCGGCATGAAGGTCATCGGCTACACGGACGTCATCCAGGTGACCTGCCTCGTCATCGGCGGCCTCGTGACCACGTGGCTGGCCCTGGACCTCGTCGCGAAACTCGGCAACGGCCACGGCGCGCTGCAAGGCTTCTCCACGCTGTACAACTCGACCCGCGACCACTTCGAGATGGTGCTGGGCCGCGACAACCCGAACTACATGGACCTGCCGGGCCTGTCCACGCTGATCGGCGGCATGTGGATCGTGAATCTCAACTACTGGGGCTGCAACCAGTACATCACGCAGCGCGCGCTGGGCGCCGACCTGCCCACCGCCCGCAAAGGCCTGTTGTTCGCCGCGTTCCTGAAACTGCTGATGCCGGTCATCGTCGTCATGCCGGGTATCGCCGCGTTCGCGCTGGACCGTTCCGGCGTGCTCGGCGACGCGATGCGCGTCGGCGGCGAACTGAATCCGGACCGCGCCTACCCCACCCTGCTGGCACTGCTGCCGTCGGGCCTGAAAGGCATCGCGTTCGCNTCATCGTCATCATGCCGGGTATCGCCGCGTTCGCGCTGGACCGTTCCGGCGCGCTGGGCGACGCGATGCGCGTCGGCGGCGAACTGAATCCGGACCGCGCCTACCCCACCCTGCTGGCACTGCTGCCGTCGGGCCTGAAAGGCATCGCGTTCGCGGCGCTGACCGCGGCCGTCGTCGCGTCGCTGGCCGGCAAGGCCAACTCGATCGCCACGATCTTCACCCTCGACATCTATCAGAAGCGCCTCCACCCGAACGTCACGGAGCAGAAGATGGTGTGGATCGGCCGCATGACCGTCGTCGTGTCGATGCTGCTGGCCGTCGTGATCGCGCCGCTGATGGGCATCGACAAGAAGGGCGGCTTCCAGTACATCCAGGAATACACGGGCTTCGTCTCGCCGGGCATCCTGGCCATGTTCCTGCTGGGCTTCTTCTGGAAAAAGACCACGTCCAGCGCCGCGATGTTCGCGACCGTGGGCGGTCTCGTGTTCTCNCTCGCCGGGCATCCTGGCCATGTTCCTGCTGGGCTTCTTCTGGAAAAAGACCACGTCCAGCGCCGCGATGTTCGCGACCGTGGGCGGTCTCGTGTTCTCGATCATCCTGAAGTTCCTGCCGGGGATGATGGACCTGTCCTTCCTCGCCCCGATCGGCTTCGCCCACGACAACGGCAGCGGTGTCTACGAGATCCCGTTCCTGGACCGCATGTTCATCGTGTTCTGGCTGGTCGTCGCCGGCATGGTCCTGCTCAGCACCGTGTTCGCCCGCGGCAAGGTGAAGGGGCTGATCGTCGACACCAAGCTGTTCAAGGTCGACGGCGCGTTTGCCCTGGGCTCGGCGGTCATCTGCGTCGTGCTGGCCACGATCTACGGCATGTGGTGGNCTGATCGTCGACACCAAGCTGTTCAAGGTCGACGGCGCGTTTGCCCTGGGCTCGGCGGTCATCTGCGTCGTGCTGGCCACGATCTACGGCATGTGGTGGTAGAACTCTCGGAGCAATAGAAGGCAGCCTGCGGGCTGGCAAAGGACAGCCCCCCAGGCTGTCCTTTTTTTTTATACTTTTCACCAGGGTATATCAACTTCGTATATACGCTGGTGAAAAACACAATGGTTGTGCTCCTTGCAACGCGACAGAATGCCGGTCAGTCGCTTGATTGGTTCGCTCGACGCACCAACAAAGTCGACAACAACACATAAGTCCAAACGACAAAAGCAAGGAGATTACATGCAGCAGAAAACCCTGAGCGTACTCGTACGCTCGCTCTTCCCATTGTTGGCCCTCCCCGCAATCCCCGCCCTCGCCCAGCAAAGCGCACCGGCCGAACCGCCCGCCGGCGGCGACACCGCCGTGCAGCAGGTCGTCGTGTCCGGCATCCGCGCGTCCGTGCGCAGCGCCCTCTCCGTCAAGGAGAACTCCAACAGCATGGTCGAAGTCGTCGCCTCCGAAGACATCGGCAAACTGCCCGACACCACCATCGCCGAATCGCTGGCGCGCCTGCCGGGCCTCGCCGCCGGTCTCGATCGCGGCAACGCGAGCCAGATCGTCGCGCGCGGCATGGGCGAACGCTTCATCGGCGCCACGCTGAACGGCCGCGAACTCGCTTCGTCCGAGCCGAACCGCGCCGTGCGCTTCGAGCAGTTCCCGTCCGAGTCGCTGTCCGGCGCCATCGTCTACAAGACGCAGAACGCCGACCTGGTCGAAGGCGGCGTCGCGACGACCATCGACCTGCAGACCGTGCAGCCGCTGAAGTACAACGGCCGCCAGGCGTCGCTGAAGGCCGACGCGCTGTACTACCCGCTCGCGAAGGACGTCGACGCGCAAACCGTGCGCCCGCGCCTGGGCGGCATCTGGATCGACCAGTTCGCGAACCGGAGCGTAGGCGCGGCCGTCGCGTTCAGCTACCAGAAGCAGCCGTCGATCGAGGAACGCAAGAACCACTGGGGCTTCAACGAAGACCATTCGGCCGACCTGAATGGCGACGGCAAGGTCGACAAGACGCCGTGGGGCTTCGAGGATGAACTGAAGAGCGGCACCAATGAACGCAGCAGCGTGCTGGGCAAGCTGGAATGGAAGGCGAGCCCGGATGCCCTGATCACGGCCGACCTATACTTCGCCCGCAACAAGATCCGCGAACCGAGCGTGCAGCACTGGACCGGCGACGTCGGCAACTGGGACGGCTGGCAGACCGGGAATTACTCGAACGTCGACATCCGCAACGGCTACGTCACCGGGGCGACCGTCAAGGACGTCAGCCTGACCACGCACAGCACGCGCTGGATCCAGAACATGGACAACTTCGCCGGTGGCCTGAACGGCAAGTTCAACGTGGGCGACTGGAAGGTCGAGGCGGACGTCGCGACGTCGCGCGCGAGCCGCGCCAGCCAGTGGGCCGACGTGCGCAACACGACCGCGAACAACGGCACCCTGTCGTGGGCCTTCACCGGCAACGAGCAGCAGTCGTATTCGTACAGCCAGGACACGGGCAACCTCGCGACGTTCGGCGCACCACAGCTGGTCATCGACAACGACGGCCACGTGCACGACCGCCTCGATTCCGCGCAGCTGAGCGGCGCGCTGCCGCTCGACCTGGGCCCGGTCAGCCGCATCAAGATCGGCGCGCGCTTTGCCGACCGCGAGAAGTCCTACCGCCAGACCACGTGGAACATCTCGCCGAACAATGCGGCGATCCCGGCCTCCGCGTACACGACCATCAACGTGCCGGGCTACTTCCCCGCGCTGATGCTGAACGATTTCGAAGGCACCGTGTCCTCCACGTTCGGTCCGGGCGCCCTCGATGCGGGCGGCCGCACGCCGACCGCGAACGACCTGCTGGCCGGCTGGCGCGTCAAGGAGCGCACGAGCGCCCTGTACGCCCAGGCCGACCTGGACGGTGAGATGTTCGGCCTGAAGTACCGCGGCAATGCGGGCGTACGCGTGCTGCACACCAGCCAGACGGGCGAAGGCATGGAGTCCGTCAACGGCGCCGCGCCGACGGCGGTGTCGGGCGGCGCGTCGTACACGAAGGCCCTGCCGAGCATGAACCTGATCTTCGGCCTCGACGAAGAACAGAAGCACCAGGTGCGCTTCTCGCTGGCCCGCGCCATGTCGCGCGCGCCGATGGACGAGATGCGCGCGTCGCGCCAGATCTCGATGGACACGACGCCGGGCTCGCAGCAGCCGCTGACGGGCAGCGCCGGTAATCCGGGCCTGCTGCCGATGATGGCCAACCAGGCCGACCTCGCGTACCAGTGGTACTTCGACAAGGGCTCGCTGTTCTCGGCCGCGCTGTTCTACAAGCAGATCGGCAGCTACATCGGCATCACGACCGACACGACGACCATCGGCAACCGCCAGGCGGTCATCACCCGCTCCATCAACGGCGAAGGCGGCTACGTACGCGGCCTGGAACTGGTGTACCAGCACGCGTTCACGCGCCTGCCGGCACCGTTCGACGGCCTGGGCGTCGCCGCGAACTGGTCGTACAACGAGAGCGACATCCACGAGTACACGAATGACTACCCGATGGAAGGCCTGATGCGCAACAACGGCGGCGTCACGCTCTGGTACGAAAAGAACGGCTTCGAGGCCCGCCTGTCCGCCAACTACCACAGCCCGTTCGTGCGCATGCCCCGCTGGACGGCCGGCTACATGGCGGAAAACGGCGAGGAGACCTACGTCACCGCGAACTTCTCGTACTACCTGACGCCGCAGCTGCAGCTGCGCGTGGGCCTGGACAACATCACGAACCAGAAAGTGGTCTACACGCAGAACGCGAACGCGTACATGCAGAACGTGATGGAATATGGCCGCCGCTACAACGTGGGCCTCTCGTACAAGTTCTGATGATGACGATGACCCGACCCACGCTGCTCCGCGCCGCCCTGCTGCTGGCCTTCGCCGGCCCCGGCATGGCGGGCGCGGAACAACTCCTCACCGTCGACGCGACCGCGCCGGCGCCCGATCCGCGCACCGGCTACGTCAAGCTGGGCACGGCGACGGCGCCGGGCGGCCACACGCTCGGCATCAACAACCAGTACCTCACGCGCGACGGCAAGCCCTGGCTGCCGGTGATGGGCGAGTTCCACTACACGCGCAGCCCGGCCGCCAGCTGGGATGCGGAACTCGCCAAGATGAAATCGGCCGGCATCGACATCGTCGCCAGCTACATCATCTGGAACCACCACGAAGCGGCCGAAGGAAAATTCGACTGGTCCGGCAACCGCGACCTGCGCCGCTTCGTGCAGCTCGCGCACAAGCACGGCCTGGACGTCGTCGTGCGCGTCGGCCCGTGGTCGCACGCCGAGGTGCGCTACGGCGGCTTCCCGGACTGGGTGGTCGACGCGATGCCCACGCGCGGCAACGATCCGACCTACCTGCGCTTCGTCGAGCGCTACTACCGCGAGATCGGGCGCCAGCTGAACGGCCTGCTGTACAAGCAGGGCGGCCCGGTCATCGGCGCCCAGATCGAGAACGAGTACAACCTGGCCGGCCCGGGCCGCGGCGCGGAGCACATCCGCACGCTGAAGGATCTTGCCGTGAGGGCGGGCATCGACGTGCCCTACTACACCGTCACGGGTTGGGACCAGACCTTGTACCCGTCGGGCGAAGTGACGCCGGTGTTCGGCGGCTATCCGGACGAACCGTGGGCGACGAGCACGAAGGAACTCCCGCCCAAGGAAACGTACGCGTTCCGCTTCGACACGCGCGTCAGCGGCGACCTCGGTGCGCAGACCCGCGCGAGCCAGCAGGGCACGGCGGAAACGGACATGGACAAGACCCCGTTCCTCGGCGCGGAATACGGCGCGGGCCTGCCCGCGATGTACCGCCGCCGCACGCTCGTATCAAGCGACGACATCGCCTCGATGCTCCCTGTGCAGCTGGGCTCCGGCGTCAACCTGATGGGGTACTACATGTTCCACGGCGGGCGCAATCCCGTGGGCGGCACGACCCTGGAAGAGAGTACGAAGAGCGGTGGCTACAACGACGTCCCCGCGATCAACTACGACTTCAACGCCCCGCTGGGCCCGGACGGCCAGCAGCGCGACGTGCTGGCCAGCCTGCGTCCGTTCCACTGGTTCCTGCACGACTTCGGCGCGCGCCTGGCGCCGATGACCGTGCGCAAACCGGACGTGGTGCCGAAGGATCCGGCCGACCTGGGCCCTCCCCGCTGGTCCGTGCGCAGCCGCGGCGATGCCGCGTTCCTGTTCTACGATGGGCACATCCGCCAGTATCCGACGCCCGCGCGCGAACAGGTCCGCTTCGTGGTCAAGCTGCCCGGCGGCACGGTCACCCTGCCCCGTCAACCCGTCGACCTGCCGGCCGGCGCGTACTTCGCCTGGCCCGTCAATTTCGACTTAGGTGACGAGCGCGGCCAGCGCCTGACGTATGCGACGGCGCAGCCGCTCGCGCAGCTCGATGACGGCACGTGGGTGTTCGCGGCGCAGGACGGCGTCCCCGTCGAATTCGCGTTCGGCGAAAAAGCCCGCGGTTGCGTGCAGGCCCCGCATGCGCACGTCGACGAGCGTGCCGGGGCGGTCGTCGTGGACGGCATCCGGCCCGGCCTCGATGCGGCGTTCACGGTGCGCTGCCCGGGCGCGACGCCGCTGACGGTGCTCGTGCTGTCGCAGGCGCAGGCGCGCCAGGCGGCGATCGGCACGTTCCAGGGCCGGCGCCGGCTCGTGCTCAGCGAGGCGCAGGCGTACTTCGACGGCGGGCGGCTCGTACTGCGCAGCGCGGGCCAGCCGCACGTGCGCGCGGCCGTCTATCCATCGACGACGCTGCAGAGCGCCGGTCGCGACGGCCTGTTCCAGGTGTTCGACACGACGCTGCCGACGCGCGCCGTGGCGGTGGCCGTCAAACCGCTGCGCGACGCCCAGCCCGCACGCCCGGTCCGCATCGGCGGCAACGCCAACGCGGCCGTGCAGCCGGATCCGGAAGCATTCGGCGCGTCGGCCGCGTGGCTGCTCGATGTCGGGGCGGCGAATCGGTCGAAGGACGTGGACAGCCTGCTGCTCGACATCGACTTCACGGGCGACGTGGCCCGCCTGTTCGACGGCACGCGCATGGTCGACGACTGGTATTACAACGGCCAGCGCTGGCAATTCGACCTGGGTAACCTGCCGCAGAAACGCCAGGGTCCGCTGACCTTGACCGTGCTGCCGCTGCGCGCGGATGCGCCGATCTACCTGCCGCGCGAGCATCGTCCGGACTTCGGCGGCAAGCCGCAGCTGGCCGAGCTGAAGGGCGTGAAGGTGGTGCCGGTCTACCGCGTGGAGATCGGCAAGTAGTCGATACCCCCACCGGTGGGGCGTGACCGTCCATGGCGCGAATGTCAAGATGCGCGCCATGGACACGTCAACCACAGGAACTATCCCGCTCCCGCGGCGCGGCGCAACGCTCGATAAGGTCGAGCGTTGCGTCGTCAGCGCCGCACGGTGCCTGCTCGAACAGCAGCTGGGCTTCGTCCCGGCGTGGGCGGTACTCGGGGATTACCTCGGCAGCGTTGGCGTGCGTGTCATCGCAACTTTGGCCCGTGCCGTCACTTCCCGAGGAGAACCATGATCTTTCACGCTTCCATCCCCGCGCGCGATCCCGAGCGCGTCGCCGCCGTCATTGCCGAGATCTGGGGCGGCCAGTCGTTCCGCTTCCCGCCCTGGCCCGGCGCGTGGGTCGCGATGGCCGGCGACGTGCGCGGGTCGATGGTCGAGGTCTATCCGCACACGCTGCCGATGGCGCCGGGGAACGGCGCCGGGATGGCCCGGCCGCATCCGGACGCCGCCCCGCGCCCGTACGCCTGCTTCCACCTGGCCATCGCGACCGAGCGCTCCGTCGAGGAGATCGTCGCGATCGGCCGGCGCGAAGGCTGGCGCGCCGTGCCCAGCTCGCGCGGCGGCGTGTTCGACGTCGTCGAGCTGTGGCTCGAGAATGGCCTGATGTTCGAGGTGCTGACGCCCGAGATGCAGCACGATTACCGCAAGGGCGTGAACCTGGACATGTGGCGCATCACCCGCGCGGAGGACCCAATGCCGGCCTGACCCGCCGTATGGCCGGTACGCCGGCCATACGTCCGAGCCGCACGTGGTCGAAGCGCTCGTCTTTCACATCGTCCAGCACGACGGGCGGCCGCGCATCCGGCGCCGCCGTGCGCAGGTCGGCGTGATGCACCTCCACGTTGCGCGCGTGGCGCACGTACAGGCCGTAGGCCGGCGTCACGCCGAACATGCTCGGTTCCGGATAATGGTCCGGTACCTCGGGCGGCACGCGGCGCGCATCCGCCGCCGTGCCCCCGCCGCCGTACACGATCGTGATGTTCGACAGCCGCACGTCCTCGACGGGCGCCTCCGGCAGGCCGGCCACGATAGCCGCGTACGGCGCATTCGCCTGCGACGCGACCACGTTGCTGATGTTCACCCGGCGGATCGCGCCGACGCGCGTGCCCGCGGGCGCGCGCATGCGCCGGCCCAGGCGGATGAACAGCGGCGCCGTCGTCAGGTCGCGCATGGCGAGATTGTCGACCGTGACGTCCTCGATGACGGCGCCGTCCACGCTTTCGATCGCCAGGCCGCGGCAATGCTCGAACACGCAGTTCGCGATGACGATGTTGCGGAAGCCGCCGTTCGATTCCGTGCCCAGCTTGATGCGGCCGCACACGCCCTCCTCGTCCGGCGCTTTCAGCTGCGTCTTCTGATACGTGCTGTCCAGCAGCGTGCCGAGGTCGAAGCCCGAGACCTGGCAACCCGTGATCGTCACGTGCTCCGTGTAGCGCGCGCGGCCCAGTGCATAGGAACTCTTCAGGCAGATCGCGTCGTCGTTCGGCGTATTGACCGCGCAGTCGCTGATGCGGACATTCCGGCAGCAGTCGATATCGAAGCCGTCGCGCTCCGTGTCGACGGTGAGGTTCGCGATCGTCAGGTTGTCCACGCCCGTCGCCAGGACGGCAAAGTGGCCGCACTTGAGCATCGAGAAGTCGCGCAGGAGCACGTTGCGGCAGTTCTTCAGCGCGATCGCCTTGTTGCCCTTGCCGTCCATCTCCGCGCCGAACACGGCGCCGGACTTCCTGCGCTCGCCCATCGGGTCCTTGCCGCCGAGCGAGGACGGCATGTCGCCGGCGTTGAGTGGCCGGTTCGCACCCGGCCCCGAGCGCGTCAGGCCGCGGCCCCAGATGCGGCCCGGGCCCAGGATCGCCACGTCTTCGAGATCCTCGCCCCAGATCAGCGAGTTGTGCCAGTGGCTGTGGCCGAAGTCCTGGTAGGCATCGTGCGGGTTCGGTTCGGCCGGGTCGTAGCGGCCCTGGCCATCCGCCGGATCGGCCGCCACGATCACGCTGCCGGCGTCCAGGTACAGCGCGACGCGGCTTTGCAGCCGGATCGAAAAGCTCAGGTAGCGGCCGGCCGGGAAACGCACGGTGCCGCCGCCGGCGGCGCTCGCCGCGGCGATGGCGGCATGGATGGCGTCCGTGTCCAGCGTGGTGCCGTCGCCGCGGGCGCCGAACGTACGCACGTCGAAGTCCGCGGCCAGCGCCGGTGCGCACACGGCGGCGCAGGCGGCGCCGAGGCCCTGCAGGAGGCGGCGCCGGGTCGTGTCGAAGGAAGTCATCGCATCACCTTACCATCGCCACGCCGCGCCGAATGCGCAAGTTGTTGAGCAATTGGTTGGGTCATTTTTTTCAATACCGGCCCGCGTGCCGCCGCTATCGTCTGCCGCATCCCTCGACATGAAAGGAAACGCAGATGAGCATGTTCGCTTCGATGGCCGCTTTCGCCCTCGCCACCTCGATCTCTCCGGGCCCCGTCAACGTCGTCGCCCTCGGCAGCGGCGCCCGCCACGGCTTCACGGCCAGCCTCGCCCACGTCACCGGCGCCACCGCCGGGTTCTGCCTGCTGCTCGTGCTGGCCGGGCTCGGGCTGCACGAAGTGGTCGCCGCCTGGCCGCAGGTGACGAACGTCGTGCGCTGGGCCGGCGTGGTCTTCCTGCTCTACATGGCGTGGAAACTGGCGGCCGACGCGGGCGAGCTGGATGCGGGCGAAGCCGCGGCGCGGCCGACGATGCTGCAGGGCGCCGCCCTCCAATGGCTGAGTCCCAAGGCGTGGCTGGCCGCGCTGGCGGGCATGGGCACGTATGCGTCCGACGGCGCGGCGTCCGCCGTCTGGCTGTTCGCCGCCATCTACTTCGTCGTGTGCTGGCTGTCGGTCGCCGCGTGGGCCTGGGCCGGCAGCCGTTTGCAGGTCTACCTGCGCACGCCGCATCGGGTGCGCGTCTTCAACCGGACGATGGCCGGCATGCTCGTGGCGAGCGTCGTCTGGCTGGCTGCCGCCTGATGCTCAGTCGCGGTACTGGCCCGGCGTGGCGGCGGTCATCCGCTTGAACACGCGCTGGAAGTGGGCCTGGTCGGCAAAGCCCGTGTCGAGCGCGACCTCGGCGATGGGCGCGCCGGCCCGGAGCCGCGCCTTCGCGTACTGGATGCGGCGGTTGGTCTGGTATTCGTGCGGCGCGACGCCGTAGCGCTTCTTGAATGCGCGGATCAGGTAGGAGCCCGACAGGTTCGCCGCCTCGCACAAGTCCTGCAGCGGCAGGGCGTCCGCGAAATGCGCGTCGATGTGGCGCGCGACGCGCGCCACCTTCGGCGCGACGGCCTCCGGTACCGATCCGGGCGCGAGCTCGCCATCCAGTTGCGCGACGAAATCCATGACTGCGGCCTCGCGTTCGGCGGTGCCGCGGCGCGCATCCGTCAGCGCGGCGAACAGCCGCACGCCCGCCGCCACCAGGTGCGGCGCGCGCAACGCCGCCTGTGCGTACGGGCGGAATGCGGGATCCGCCAGGCCGCGCACGCGCGCCTGGACGCGGCCCAGCCACACGGGATCGAAGTAGAACATCACATAGGACCACGGCGCCTCGTGGACCGGATTACAGCCGTGGACGTCGCCCGGATTGACGACGACGACGGCGCCCTGCTCCACCACCTCCGCATGCGCGCCGTTGACATAGGTGCTGCGGCCGCCCGTGATGACGCCGACGGAATGCGTCTCGTGCCAGTGGCGCCCGTAGTGCAGGCCGCGCCCGTCCGCGACGTGGCGCGCTTCGATGAACGGCAAGGCGGGGTCGCGCCAGAATACCTGGGCGGCGGAATGGCGGTCGGGTCGGGGCATGATCGTGCGCTCTGAAGATCGTTCATCGATTTTACCAGCCGTGACAAAGCGTGCATCTTTTCGCGACGCGATCCGGTAAGCTGCCGGCCGTCGACACTTCGGGATCATCGCCGTGGCAAGGATTCAAGCGTGGCCCCCCCTTTCACGTGCCCCTCGTCGGCCGCATCGCGGAACCGGGCACGCAGATCCGTGAACTCGGGACCCTGTTCGATCCGGATGGGCGGGTGCGCAAATTCAGGTCGCAGGATATTCGTGTCCAATAGAATGCCTGGACATACAAGAACCGAACTGTTTTCAAGGTGAATCGATGGCGCTGATTAAACACGCGGGCGTGAATTGCACCGACGCCTACAACAGCATTTTTTCCGACGCTCACGTCCGTTGCGCGAGCGGGAGCAGCGTGCGGGACGAGCCGCATTTCGTACGGGACCTGATCTCGGAGCAGACCGTACGGCGATTGAATGCCGAGTCGTCCAATCTGTACGACCAGAACGTCAACGCCGTGAATTTCCGGGCGACTTTCTTGCACGGTTCTCCGTATGCGAAGTTCACGGCCGGCCAAGAAAACCCGAGGTGCGAGCTCGCGGATGGGATGTTCGTCGTTTACGTCACCGAACCGGCGGGCAATGGAATACACAGGGTCACCCGCAGGGCCGCCTGCTTGCTGATGGTGAAGCGCTCCGGCGACCAGCGTCCCCTCACGTTCCCGTACGATCCCGTCAACGGGCCGGACCCGGTCGGCACCGATCATTCGCAGTTCTACCTGTTCCATCGATGGCCGCGATTCGAACTCCAGACAGGGTACGCCTCACGGCCGAAAGGCCACGGCTTCTACCAGATTGCCGTGCCGCCCAATGGCGCCGGTGCCGCAGCCCACGATATCGGAAAATTTGGTGTCCTGTGGGACCACGGCTCCGGAAGGACGACGTGGAAGACCAATCAGAACTCGGTTCACTGGCTTGCGGGCGAGCCGATACCCGGCACCCCGGTGGACCCGGCCCATGAATCGCTAGGCAAGTTACTGGAAGATCTTGTCGATGGCGCAACGGGCGCAGGGCGCGAATTCAAGCCGGCGCCGTCCAATCCTGGCGGCTGGGATGGACTGATGGGCACGTTGCTGGGCTACCCCATCGCAGGGCCGACCGCGCCCGGGGCAGCGCCGCTGACCGTGGACAGCATCATGGCGAAGTGGACATGGGGCGGCAAGCAGAAGCGCGACGTCAATCCGCTTGGGCTGGGTTTCCTCGCCCAACATCGAAGCCCGATCGGATTGGACGTATTCGAGGCGCTCGATACGGTCCGGGGAACGATTGCGCAGCACGCGCGTCAACTGGCCTTCGGAGATTTCGACCATTTACCGTTTCATGCGCGTCATGCATTTCCGCTTCACTATCTCAACGATGCGATGAAGCCAACGCCGCCCCACTTTTCCGACCTTGCAGGTGAACCGCCACTGCCCCGGTTTCCCGTGCTGATCGCTACGGTGACCCGGTTCAGATCCGACGAGCTGCCTTTGGAGAGCCGCGCTCTCACCCTGGAACAAAGAGCAACCGCGACCGACCGTGCGATCCAGCAAGCATACGACTTACTCGGGTACCTGAACTGAACTTGCGCCCACGGGCCGTTGGCGGCGGCAAGGTTCCGCCCCGGTGCTCACCCGCGCCAGGCCCCAACGAACGCCCGCGCACGCGCGGCCAGGTCGTCCGGCGTCACGCCGGGCGTGAACAGCTGGCTGCCGATGCCCGCGCCCGTCGCGCCGGCCGCCTTCCACGCCGGGATCTGTTCCGGCGTGACGCCGCCCACGGGCCACAACGGCGTATCGGCCGGCAGGACGGATTTCATCGCCTTCAGCCCGGCCGGGCCGATCGATTCGGCCGGGAACAGCTTCAACGCATGGGCGCCCGCATCCAGCGCGGCGAAAGCTTCCGTCGGCGTCGCGATGCCGGGCGCGCACAGCATGCCGGCCGCGCGCGCGTGCGCGATGACGGCGGGATTGCAGTTCGGGGACACGAACAGGCGGCCACCCGCCTGCGCGACAGCGTCGACGTCCGCCACGCTCAGCATCGTCCCGCCGCCCACGATGGCGTCCGGCGGGGCCATCTCGACGAGGATGCGGATGGCGTCGAGCGCGCCCGGCCGGTTCAGCGGCACTTCGAGCAGGCGCCAGCCGGCGTCGAACAGGACGCGGCCGACGGCGCCGGCGTCGGCCGGATCGAGGCCGCGGAGGATTGCAACGAGGGGCAAGGCAAAATTCATGAGGGAATCCGGTCGAGGAAGCGCGCCAGTGCGGCGCAATACACGCGGTCCGGATCGAGGCCGGCGAGCGTGGTGCCGAAATGGACGGCCGCGCGCGCGTAGCGGGCCCGCAGCACGGGAGATCCGATGCAGGTCGGCGGCACGCCCCCACCCGTCAGCCCGACCGCGGCGACGAATTCCGTCCCGACGAGCAGGCCGCTGACGAACGAGCGCGCCTGGGCGGCCGGCATGGCGCCCGAGACGACGCGTGCACGCACGCCGAACAGCGCGTTCGACAGCGGCGCGCCGCGGCGGGCCGCATCCAGGCCGGCGACGAATGCGCTGTCGTCGTCATGCGCGCCCGCCATCAGCGGCGCCAGCGTGCCGTGTGCGGACACCATCGCGAACAGCTCGCCCGTCATGAACGTGGCGATGCGGCGGATGACGCCGTCCGCCAGCTGCACCCACTTGCTGTGCGTGCCGGGCAGGACGAACCAGCCGTCGCGCCGGCCCAGCGCCACGGCGCCCAGCAACTGTGTCTCTTCGCCGCGCATGACGTCGACGTGCTCGCCGCGCTGCACGTAGCCGGGCACGATGAAGCACGGACGGCCGGCGCGCGGGTCGTCGACGCGGACCACGTGGTCGGGCAGCGCGTCCAGCGGCACGCCGATGTCGAGATAAGGCACTTCGCGCCAGCCCTGGGCACTGCCGACCATGCCGGAGGCGACGGCGGGAATAGCCGGATCGACGCCCATCGCCGCCACGAGGGCCGCGAAGGAGCCGGCGAAATCGGGGCGCACGGCGAGCATGCCCTGGTCGTCGGCGCGCGTGGCGAGGCAGGTGCCGGCGGCGTCGACGAGATAGGCGCGGCGGTTGCTCGAGCCCCAGTCGATACCGAGCAGGCGGTGTGATGCGGATGAAGCCATCGCGCCAGCTTACACCGATTTGATGTACGTGACGCGCGCCGTCGGTTTCGGCCGCGTGGCCGTCTCGCGCAGCGCGCCGAGCATGGCTTCCGCCGCCGGCGACAGCTGGTGATGGCGGCGCGTGATGATGCCGTAGACGTCCATCCGCAAATTCAGTTCGTACGGCAGCACGGCCAGCAGGCCGCTGTCCAGGTAGGGCTTGACGAGTTCGACCGACATGGGCGCGACCATGTCGCTGCCCAGCAGCAGCGTCGTCACGACGGGCAGTTCGGCCGTCGACACGGTCTCCGCGGGCTGCTCCAGGCCTTGCGTGAGGAACAGGGACGCCATCCGGTCGCGCACCATGCTGCCGGCCGGCGGCACGATCCACGCCTGCTGCGCGAGTTCGGCCAGGTCCAGCCCACGCGCGCCCAGCAGCGGGTGCCCGGCGCGCACGATCAGGCTGTGCGGCTCGTCGGTGATCGGCTCGAAGTGGAATTCGTCGGCGATGGAACCGTCCACGACGCGGCCGATGACGATGTCGAGGTCGCCCGCGCGCAGGCGCTCGACGAGCTGCTTGCTGCTGCCGACCTCGATCGACACGTTCAGGCGCGCATGCCGCGTCTTGAGCAGGGTGACGGCGGCCGGCACGAGGGTCGTCGACGGCGTCAGGATCGCCCCGACCGCGACGCGCCCGCGCAGGCCGGACATCAGTTCCATCACTTCCTGGTACGCGGCGTCCATCTCGGCCAGCGAGGCGCCGGCGCGGCGGATGAGCACCTTGCCGTACCACGTGGGTTCGACGCCACGCGGCAGGCGCTCGAACAAGGTGACGCCCAGCGCGTGTTCCAGTTCGCCAAGCAGTTTCGAGGCCGCCGGCTGCGTGAGGTTCGCGGCCTGCGCGGCCTGCATGATCGACCCGTGCCGGCCCAATTCGACGAGCAGGACGAGGTGGCGCGTCTTCAGGTAGGCGCGGACGAAGCGGTCGGAGCGGGGATCGGACATGGCAGAGCGGCGTAAGCCTCGAAAGTTTCCACAATGATAGTTGCCCATCCGCTCAGGGTCAAACTCGGGAATAATACTTAGTGCGGCTTACCTGCCAGCGCCGCCCGCGCGGCGGTCGGATCAGGCGAACTTGACGAGGTCCTTGAAGATCAACTGCCCCCAACTTGTCCCGCGCGCATGCACCAGCAATCCGCCTTCTGAAAGTCCACCGAGCTTTATCGGCGAGAAACCGAGATTTTCCGCAAGCGCGGCGACCTCCGATGCGGCGTCGCTATCGTCACTCGCCAGGAAGACGACCCGCCTGCCACCGTGTACGGACGGGTCCTGGCCGAGCACGCCAGCGACGAGATGGTTGAAGCCTTTCACCAGCCTGGCCCCGGTAAACCCCTTCGCGACAAAAGCGGAGGACGGGAGACCGTCCAACGCTTCAAGCGGAGCCTGCGTGTTCATCACGTCGATGATGGTCTTCCCGTTCCAGTCGGCCAGGGCTTGTGCGACCTCCGGATGCGACTCGAACCGAACAGCCAAAAAGATGATGTCCGCCTTGACGGCTTCCGCCAGGTTTTTGGGAATGACCGTAGGCCCGATGGCGGCCGCCTCGGCGGCAAAGCTGCGCGGGTCGCGGGTGCTTGCTACGGCCACTTCGATGCCTTTGCGGGCGAACGCCTTGGCCAGTGCGTGGCCAATCTTGCCGAAGCCAATAATTGCGTAACTCATATGTTTCTCCTTCGTTCCTGGGTGCGGTCAGAGCTTGTAACCACCACTTGCTTCAATCGTTTGGCCCGTCACCCAATGGCCTTCATCGGAGGCCAGAAAAGCCACGACGGCGGCGATTTCCGAAGGCTCGCCAAAGCGGCCCAGGGCGATTTGGGCCTCGACCGCCTTGACGAGTTCGGGATTCTCGCGGAAATCGGCGTTCGCGTCGGTTCGCGTGAAGCCCGGCGCGACGGCGTTCGCCGTGATGCGGCGCGGTCCCAACTCGATTGCGAGCGTGTGGGTCAGGGTGTTGATGGCCGCTTTCGCCATCGAGTAAACGGGCGCAGCCGTCACCGGCTTCGTGGCTGCGGCGGAAGAAATGTTGATGATGCGTCCGCCATCGGCAAGCCGATCGAGCGCGGCCTGAACGATGAAGAACGGCGCGCGGGCGTAGACGGCCATCAGCGTGTCCCAACTTTCCGGCGTGGCGTCCTTGAAGCCAAGCCAACCGGAATTGCCGGCGTTGTTGACCAGAATGTCGAGCGCTTTGCTACCGTTCCGTTGCGTGAACTCGTCGTCGAGTCGCGCAAACAAGGCCGGGACAGTGTCCGGATCGACGAAATCCGCATGGATCGCGAACGCGGCGCCTCCCGCTTGCTCGATGGCCGCGACGACCTCGTCCGCGCCGGATTTGCCGGCGTTATAGGTCAATGCCACAGTCGCACCGTCCTTTGCGAGACGTTCGGCAATTGCGCGGCCGATGCCCCGCGATGCCCCGGTGACGAGAGCCGTCTTTCCCTTCAGTGATCGTGTCATTCGAATTCTCTCCTCAGAGCTGTGCCAGGCCACCGTCGACGGCGACCTCGCTGGCGGTCATGAAGCTGCTGTCCGACGAGGCAAGAAAGGCGGCCGCCGCCCCGATCTCTGCCGGATCGGCCATGCGCTGGAGCGGTGTCATCGCGCCGTACGCCTTCTGGCCCTCTTCGCCTAGCGCCTGCTTGGCGAGTTCGGTCGCCGTCGCCCCCGGCGACAACACGTTGACCCGGATGCCGGTGCCTTTCAAGTCCTCCGCCCAGGTCCGGGCAAGATTGCGCACCGCCGCCTTGCTCGCGCTGTAGGCCGTGAATCCCGGGGCTCCCGTGGTGCCGGCGCTCGATCCGGTCAGGATGATCGACCCGCCTGGGCCCATCAGCGGCAGCGCCTTCTGGACCGTAAAGATCGTCCCCTTCACATTCGTGTCGAAGGTGTCGTCGATGTGCTCGGCGGTGATCTGGCCGAGAGGAAGCGGACTTCCCGCCCCCGCGTTGGCCAGGACGATGTCGAGGGTGCCGCGCTCGGCCTTCACCGCCGCGTAGAGGCGGTCGAGGTCAGCCAGCTCGGAGACTGAGCCGGACACGGCGCGGGCATTGGGCCCGAGGGCGGTGATAGCGGCATCGAGTGCCTCCTGCCGGCGCCCGAAGATGAAGACGAAGGCGCCTTCCTCGATGAAGCGCGTGGCCGCGGCGAGGCCGATGCCGGTCGCGCCCCCGGTGATGACGGCAGTCTTTCCGTTTAATCTGTTCATGTCGTGTGCTCTTTCATTCGCGTTGCGCGGGCGCTGGAAAAATTCCAGATGGCGCTGTATTATGTGGATCACCGATCCGCATAATCCACTATATGGATCACTGATCCACTTGTCAAGGGAACTTATGCGAGCCGACGCCCAAAAAAATCGCAATCAAATCCTCACGGTCGCGCGTGACGTGGTCGCCGAGCATGGCGCCGAGGCCTCGATGCGCGATATCGCCCGCCGCGCCGGCGTAGGCCTGGCGACGTTGCTTCGTCATTTTTCGACACGGGAAGCCTTGTTCGAGGCGTTGCTGTGCACCCATCTGGATACACTGACTCGGAAGGCGGACGAACTCGAAAGCTCGGCTTCGGCTGACGAGGCACTTCTCACCTGGTTTCGGGAACTGGTGGCATTCACCCGCAGCTACAGAGGCGTTGTCGCCATGATGGCGGCCGCCCACGCCAATCCGGACTCCGCGCTTTATGCGTCATGCGCCGCAGTGCACTCGGCAGGCGCGCGGCTGCTGCAGCGTGCCCAGGACGAAGGAACGGCACGCGCCGACATGACCGGGGACGACCTGTTCGCGCTGATAACGGCGCTCGGCTGGACGGTCGATCAACCGTCGTTTGCGCCGCGCGCGGACCATCTCGTCAAGTTGATGACGAGCGCCATCCTGAAAAGCTGACCTGGCGCCGATGCAAAGTCCGCACGGGATTGCGGCAGTTGGCCGGCCCCGTGAAAACCGGACCTGCCCTAAATGCGGAGCGCGAGGGCCGTCGCAAAGAAATCGGTTACTGCGCGCACGCGGGTGGGTACGAAACGGCGCTTGGGCCAGACAAGGCTGATATCGCGCGGCTCGTGGATGAAATTATCAAGTACCGTCACCACGTCCGCATCACGGAATTCCTCGACAAGAGATGCCCGATGGAACATTCCAATCCCCACGCCGGCTTTCACGCCGGCCAGAATGGCTTCGGCACTGTTGGATGACAGGTTGCCGCGCACCGGCACACTGAAGCGGCCTTGGGGCCCATAGAAATTCCACTCGGTCATTTCACCGTAAATCAGGCAGTTGTGGTGGGCCAGATCGGCGGGCATCGTCGGTTGTCCGCGCTGTTCGAAATAGCGGCGCGCGCCGGCGCAGATCAAGGACGTGCCGGCCACACGGCGAACGACGGAATCCGGATCGTTGACCATCGTCAGTCGGATCGCCAGATCGATGCGGTCTTCAACCATGTCGCGCAGCGCGTCGGACAGTACAAGATCCACGCGCAAGTCTGGATGGCGCACCAGCAATTCTGGAATCAGTGGCAGTACGTGCAGGCGTGCGAACGTCGAAGGCGCCGCGATGCGCACGAGGCCCGAAACGGCCAGTGTGCTGCTGGCCAGTTCGCTGTCTGCAAACTGAATCTCCTCGAGCAGCGGCTTGGTACGCTCGTAGTACCGCTGCCCTTGCTCGGTGAGCGTCACCTTTCGTGTGCTCCGATGAAGCAGTGCTACCCCGAGTCGCTTTTCCAGGGCGTTCACCGCTTTGCTGATGGCAGACTGCGACTCACCTCGCTTGCGTGCCGCTGAGGAAAATCCGCCGGTCTCCACCACGGCGATGAAAGCATGCAATTCCTGGAACTGATCCATTCTATTTTGGAATAAGTCTTATGAATATTTTGCGGATTATCACTTAGCAGGCACTAAATTACCATCCTCTCGTCAACTTTTTGTATCGGAGAGACTCTGTGACTTACGCAATCATCGGCTTTGGAGAAGTAGGACAGGCACTCGCCAGTGCCTTCGCCCGCATGGACATGGACGTAGCCGTCGCTACGCGGCGTACACCTGACGCGTTGGCATCACAAGCGTCGGCGATTGGCGGATCAGTTCGACCGAGGACCTTGGACGACGCCGTGCAAGCCGACGTCATCTTCCTCGCTGTGCCGTTCCTGGAACATGCAACCGTTGCCAAGGCGCTGCCGAACTGGCAAGGCAAGACGATCATCGATGCGACCAATGCCTATGGCGTGCCGGTCGACGCACTGGACGGCCAGCCATCTACCGCCGCCATCGCCAGGGCATTCGTCGGCGCTTCGGTCGTGAAAGGCTTTAACCATCTGCCTGCCGGTGTGCTGGCCGCCGATCCACGCGTCAAGGGCGGGAGACGCGTGGTCTTCCTGTCCAGCGACCACGACGAGGCAGTGCCGCAGGTCGCGGCGTTGGCCGAACGCCTCGGCTACGCGCCGGTATCGCTGGGCAAACTCGGCGAAGGCGGTGCACTCATTCAGGCGCGCGGACGCAGTTGGGCACCGCTGATCTTCCAGGACCTCGTCAAAGCAGACTGACGCGGCGAGCGCATCGATTCAAATCGCGCAATGAACTCATCAGGTTGCATAACATGATCGACAAAGTCATCTGGCCCGAACGCTACCATCCGGGCATCTCGTCCATCTACGCCCTCAACGACATCGACGTGAATGCCCCGCCGGAAGTCGTGTGGAAACTGCTGGTCGACGCGGCGCATTGGTCGAATTATTTTCCTCCTGAAGACCAGGTCAACATCCTCTCCGGCGAATCCGAGTTGCGGCTGGGTACGCGCTTTCACCGGGTCACGGTTGGCTATCCGATGAGCTTGACCGTAACCGAGTGCATTCCGAATCGTCGACTGGCATGGGCGACTACCGTCGATGCGGACGACACCGGTTCCAGCGCGTACCACGGCTGGGTCATCACGCCAACGGAAAAGGGTTGCCACGTGCTGACCGAGGAAACCCAGCAAGGCGAGTTCTTCCTCAATGTGATCGGCCACGAATATCCCGGTGCGCTTTATCGCTACCACCAGGACTGGATTGAACGCCTCGCTCGCGCGGCGGAAACGGCATTAACAGAATCGGAGAAATAACATGAAAATCGAACTTGAAAACCGCACAGCCGTCGTGACCGGCTCCACCGCCGGCATCGGCCGCGCGATCGCTGAAGGACTTGCACGCGCGGGCGCGTCAGTCGTGATCAATGGGCGCACGCAGGAACGCGTGGACGCGGCGCTCCACGACATGCGCGCGCTGCTACCAAACGCGAAATTAAGCGGCGTCGCCGCCGACATCGCCACACCGGAAGGTTGCGCAGCGTTGATCGCACGGGTGCCTGACACCGACATTCTGGTCAACAACGCGGGCACCGCCCGTCCGAAAAACTTCTTTGACCAGACTGACGAAGAGTGGCTCGACCTGTTCCAGCTGAATGTGTTGAGCAGTGTACGGTTGTCGCGGCATTACATTCCGAAGATGACAGCGCGCGGCTGGGGCCGCGTGGTTTTCATCAGCAGCGAATCGGCATTGAACATTCCGAAGGAAATGATCGACTACGGCATGACCAAGACTGCAATGCTGGCGGTGTCGCGCGGCTTGGCCGAACTTGTCGCCGGTACCGGCGTGACGGTCAACGCCGTGCTGCCCGGTCCGACGGATTCGGAGATTCTGTCGAACTGGATGAAATCTACAGCTCAGGAGCAAGGCATCACGCCCGCCCAGGCCGAGCAGGATTTCCTGAAAACGATGCGTCCGACCACGCTGATCCAACGCTTCGCCACCACCGAGGAAGTGGCGAACATGGTAGTTTATGTCGCCTCGGAACAGGCATCGGCGACGACAGGTTCGGCTTTACGTGTCGACGGTGGTGTCGTTCGCACAATTACCTGATTCGCTAGGCAGCAGCGGTGGAAAAGCGCGCATCTTCACGGGCCCACAACTGCTAAGCTGCAAGGATGAATGCAAAAGTAATGAACCGACGTATCGGTTGGGCGATTGCGGCCATCGCGGTCGCGCTGCCCGTCGTCGTCCCCCACGCCAGCCCCGCCCCAAGTGGCGTGTCCTGCGGGCTCGGCCTGCCGCCCGGCGCTCCCGGCTTCGCGGAAGCCCAGGCGAAGCGAGCTCTCGAAGCCAAAACTAACGGCTATCTGAAGGTATGCGAGGCAAACCTGGAGCGCTACCGCATTGCATTCCGACCGTCCGCGCCGATCATGGCCGATTTGTCATTCCAGCCGGTGAACCTCTCTGGCACGCAGTTCGCCAATTTCAAGAGCTTGGGTGCGATGATCGAGCCCGACAATACTCCGCATACGCGCTTGTACCGCGGCTTTCTCATGCCCGACGGTCATAATGTGACGCTATTCGAGCAAGACATGTCCGTTGATGGCACCCGTAGTTGGCGTGCCCCGCAGGATGAGCCCGAACGCATCAACGGCATGCCGGCACGGCTCAGCGTGTTTCAGGCACCTTCCGGCAACGCGATCTCGCACCTGTCCTGGGTCGAGCGGCGACGTGCTTGCGAACTCTGGATCGATGCCAACGTTGTAGATACACCGCTGCGTCAGCAATTATTTGCGCTGGCGGCATCGCTTCCGCCTTCGGTCCCGGCTTGCCCGAACGAAGTGCCGCCCAAGCCCGCACGAATAGGTGCCGATGGTTTTGCGGCAGATGAACCGATGCTGATAACGCTGACCCAGGCGGAAATCGATGGCATGTCCGTCAGGAGCAAAAAGCCTTGTAAATAACGACCAACGCCTGCAGGCGGATCCCTGGACTTTAAACGTCCGCAAGGGGTCGGCTGAGGAGTTTCAGCAATGGCTGCGGCCGACCAGAAGCGGCCTTTCAACTACGAAATAAAGGATTCTATGAGCGATTCACCCGATAAAAAAGTTAGCAAATTCATGGGTGTCGGGATTTGTTTTGGAGTGGCGATTGGATGCGCAATTGGCGTCGCGATCGGCAACCTTGCTCTCGGCATTGGTCCAGGGGTCGCAATTGGAGTTGTTATTGGCGCCTTGATTTCGAAGTCCCGGCGCTAGATTTTGCATTCGACCGTCAATATAGCGCTGTTATTTCGCATCGAAGTTTATGCATGACTTCCCCTTTGGCTCACCGCTTCGTACGGTCGGGCAGTATCCGGTCTAGGATGCAAGAATTTTCGTTTTGGGGTATGTGCCAGCGCAGCACAAGCGCGCTGGCTTAGAACGCCTAACAAAACCCTCTAGTTGCTCTGCAGTCAACAGCCGGGTACGCTGAGCCTTGCCGACCGCCCGCAATCGGCCAAGAGCAGACGTACGTCGCCCTGATTTACGTTTTGTCGATGTGAGTTATAGCTAACCAACCGCCATGCATATTCGCTCGATTCCACTTGCACTCTTTCTCCTCGTTCCAGCTATCAGCATCGAAGAAATCGACATGGTATCTGGTGCAGACCGGTCTGGCACGATCGGTACGTGGATTGTTGGCAACGGCACTGGATATGCCGTTGGTGGCTTCGTAACTGGCGTTATGGAAGGCATGGAATTGGGTTCAATCGCTGGTCCAGTAGGTATCCTGATAGGTGGTGCGGCTGGCGGCGCGGCCGCATACGTGTTCGCCCACTCTCTCCGTTAAGATTACCGCTTCAAGAGAAAATTACTAAGCTTTGATTTTCTACTGATATTTTTTGATACTTATGTGGCCTCTATAATTTGTTTTTTATTCGATTAATATAAAGCAAAATATGATTTTAGGCCGAAATTAACTTCATTATTTTTGAGAAAAGCTATATGCAAAACTTGACGTTCGAAGAAATTGACATGGTATCCGGTGCAGGCGTGATTCACTCGATGGCTCAGTACATTGTCGGCGACGGTACTGGATATGCTGTTGGTGGCTTCGCAGCTGGCGTTATGGAAGGTATGGAACTGGGTTCGATCGCAGGTCCAGTAGGTCTCCTTGTAGGTGGTGCAGTTGGTGCTGCGGCTTCATACGTATTCGCCCACTCTCTCCGTTAAGACTGCCGAAATGAGGGGGCGTTTTCGCCCCCTATTTATATGAAAATTTCTGAAATTCGCGATGTAAGCCGAGTTTGGCAGCAGTTTGTACCAATTCAATCGATCTCGCAGTTGCTTTCATTCATTGCGTTTTATGCACTGATAATTGGCGTTGTGTACCTAATTACGAGAAACGAACCTGAAGTTTTCGGAATTGTGTGTACTGGCGCCACAGTTGGAGCTTTCCCAGCACTACTCATCGCGCTGCCGCAGGAGTTTATTGCTGAGTTCGACTCTGAGCGCGCTACGGCATCAACGTTGAAAGAGATTGATGAGCTACTCAGATTTCGGGGGTATAAAACGAAAGGCGACTTGGGAACGACAACTGCTTTATACATCTCTAAATTACCTGCTGCTTTATCTTGGAAGGAAAATAGTTTTGTTATACGTCGCTCTGAAAAATCAATTATTGTCCGAGGGCCAAAAGGCAGCGTAAAATGGTTGCGGGATCGTCTGATCCGATAAAGCCACGGAATGTGATGTGGTCTGTATCGACTGGGGCGCCTCGTACGCGTATCGGACCGAATTGGCTTCGCTGCGTGCATGGTTTTCGGTTCCCTTGAAAGGCGCAACACTGCCCAACCTAGTTCGGATTGGCAACTCGCTGAAATTGGTGATAAGGCCTTAAAGCTGAATGCGGATGCGCTGCCCCAGATTATTGATTTTATTAATTATGTCCAACCAACAACTCTTTAGGACAGAAGCCCTATCTGCCAATCAGAACTCTTCTCTTGGCGAAATTACTTTAATTCGGCCGACTTCTTTTTCGATAATGACTACTAGTGGCGTGATCGTCGCAGCGTTATTAATTGGCTTTTTTATATTTGCAACATATACCAAGCATAGCACTGTCGAAGGTCAAATTGTCCCGATATCTGGCTTGGTGAAGGTGTATCCGTTCCTGGCAGGCATTCTGTTGAAAAAGCATGTTGTGGAAGGGCAGAAAGTCAGAAAGGGCGATGTGCTTTTCGTGCTGTCGAGTGACCGGCAGTCAGGCATGCAGGGAAACATTCAGGCTTCGATCAGCGCCAACGTCGCCGAGCGGCGTCAGTCGTTCGAAGAAGAATTGGCCAAGACGCGCATGGTCCAGCAGGACGAACGGGATGCGTTGACGAAGAAAATCGCCAGCCTGGAGTCGGAACTGTCCGGATTGGGCGGGCAAATTGATAGCCAGAAAAGCCGCGTCAAATTGGCCGAGGAGTCCGTGACGCGTTACCTGTTTAGTTTCGTGCGATCATCTTCCTCGTCGTAGCTGGCCTTTGTTTCGTGCAAGGGCTATGCTGGGTGACTTGATTGCTGGGTTCAGCAGTCCCG
>NZ_LMEW01000020.1 GCF_001426525.1 Massilia sp. Root133 | reverse complement strand
ACCACCCCTTCCCATCCCGAACAGGACCGTGAAAAGACTCTGCGCCGATGATAGTGCTGCAACCAGTGTGAAAGTAGGTTATCGTCAGGCTAGTTATTAGAAAAGCCCGCTCAGTATGCACTGAGCGGGCTTTTTGCTTTTCATCGGCGTTTTAGCGCAGCAGCGTGCGCTGCTTCGATGAGCCAGCGTCAGGCGCGCATCTCGTCCGCCGCGGGCGCATCGCCTTTCAGCACGGCTCTGCAGTAAGCGTCGGTTCAGACCGTACAGACGCAAGCCTCTGCCCATTGCCTGATGATATCGAACGATCCTACTTGTCTCAGTGTGCCGGACCACTTCGTGCGCGGGTATCACAACGCCGCAATTCTTGACGTCCTCTTCAAATAAAATTGACAATTAGTCAATGCAGTACCGGCATGGCGCCTACCTACAAACTGCTCTCCATACGGTTAACCCGCATTTGTGTAGATTTTGTTCAGCGAACTTATACGTAGACGCTCCCGCCATGCCTCGTGCGCGGCACAATCGATCACCTACCGCCGGCGCCCCTTCGTGACTATCTATTTCACACGGTCGCCATGTAGTATCCGGGGGACAATCGCCTTCAAATTCCGTGACACAAATCTTAATTTCGTTCGCGTTAGATTTGCTTCGTGGCACTTGTGGCCAGTTGACAGGCGGCGAACTACTAGCACACTGGCACTGATCGCACACAACTCCACATACGCCATTCCGCCCCGTGGGGGATCCTGTCTGGTCAGAAACTAACTGCCGGCACTCACGTGTTGCGGCACGGCCGAACTCATCGGTGCAATTGCATTGTTCGGTTGTCACTCCGCCGCCCGAAACGCAACGCTCTACTATAGTCTGCTGTGCAACGACGGAGGTCGAAGTGCCCAAAAGTGCGAAGCAGAGCATCGATCTGGAAATGCAGTACGCCACATAATCCTTTGTGACGCGCAGCAATGACAGGCATTTGTTCATATTGTTCATATTGCGTCTCCGTAGCACTCCCTCGTTTGAGTAGGAAGCCCGCGCCATAGTTCCTAAAACTGCCCGACGCACCGCCAAGGTAGAAACTCATCGACACGGTTGATGGGATGTCGATCTCGATGCCGCCGTCGTCGCAGTAGCGTAACAGGGCCGGCCATAGGTTCAGGGCGTACGTGATCGCGGCCGAGGTATCGGATTTGCGCGCAAGCTTCTTGAGCGCGGCGCACAGCCGGTGCTGCAGGTCATCGAGCAGCGGTGTCGCCCTGGCTTGCCGAACCAGCAGTCATTCGTGCGGCGGCTTGCCGCGGATCTCGGCTTCGATCACATACAGTTTCGCGATCCGGCGCGGTGCTTCGGCCGTCAACGCGGACGGCCTGGCTTCGTGGAGGTCGAAGAACTTCCGTCGCGCGTGCGCCCAGCAGGCGGCCTCATAAACCGTGCCGTCGTCGAACAGGACATTGAACTCCGCGTTGGCCAGCACAGGGCGCCGGATCGCCGGCCGATCGCGCCGAGGCCGACGCCGCTTCGCGCAGCGCGCCAATGAGATCGAGCCGCCAATTTTCCGATCGTGTACGTCTTGGTTCCCATGATTCCAGAATGAGGTTTCCACCAGATGGAAAGTCAAGCATTCCGCTACAATGCGCAACTGTTGTCTTTCCATTACGCCGAATGTCGCGCTCCTTCGTCCACGTACTGCTGTCGCTCCTGCTGCTCATCACGCAGCAGATGTCGTTGCAGCATGCGGCGGCGCACGTCGCGGAGGCTGGCAGCCCGCAAGCGGCTGCGCAGGTGGAGCGGGGCGCCGACGGCAAGCCGGCGCTGCGCGATCTCTGCGCGTTGTGCCTCGACGGCGCCCAGCTGGCATTCGCGGCGCCGCCCTCGGTGCATGTCTTCGTGCCGCTCGCGCTGGCCGACGAGGGCCCGGTCGACCCGATTCGCACCGGCATCCGTCCGCAGCCGGTCCACGTCTACCAGCCACGCGGCCCACCCCAAGCCTGATCAGTTCCTCCAATCGATGCATCGTACCGCCATGGCGCCTGCGCCCTGGCGGCGTTGCGCGTTATGCGCTGAACAGGATTTGAAAACATGAAGATCAAGTACACCCATCTGCGGTGCGCGCCGCTGCTCGCCGGTACGCTGTCTTTCCACGCCATGGCCGAACCACCGGCCGGCACCGTACTCGTCACCGGCCAGCGCACTACCTATCATGCCCTCACCGTGGCCGGCGCCACGAAAACCGATGCGCAACCGCTCGACCTGCCGCAGAGTACCCGGACGCTGGAGGCCGACCTGCTGCGGGATGCGGGCGTCACCAACCTGGCCGGCGCGCTGGAACTGGCCAGCGGCATCGCCCGCCAGAGCGACCTGGGCGGCCTGTGGGACAGCTACGCGATGCGCGGCTTCACAGGCGACCCGAACTTCGGGTCGGACTACATGGTCAACGGCTTCAGCTCGAGCCGCGGCTACAACGGCCTGCGCGACGTCGCCGGCACCCAGTCCATCGAGATTCTGAAGGGACCGGCATCGGCGCTGTACGGCCGCGGCGAGCCGGGCGGCACGGTCAACATCGTGACGAAAAAGCCGCGCTTCGCGCCGCAATACGGCATCGACGCCGCGCTGGCGAGCCATGGCACGCGGCGCGTCGCCGCCGACCTGACCGGGCCGTTGTCGGACAACGTCGCGTACCGGTTCAACCTGGCGCACCAGGCGGGCGGCAGCTTCCGCGACGTCGTGCACACGGAACGCACCTACGTGGCGCCGTCCATTCTCTGGCAGGCGGGCGACGGCACGACGGTGTCGTACGAGATCGAAGCGACGCGGCAGCGCACGCCGTTCGACCGCGGCGTCGTCGCGGTCCCGGGCCGGTTGCCCGTCTCGCGTTTCCTCGGCGAGCCTGCCGACGGTCCGGTCATCGTGCAGTCGGTGGGACAGCAGCTGTTCGTCCAGCACGCGCTGGGCGAAGGCTGGTCGGTGCAGGGCGGCGCATCCTATCGCGACAGTGCGCTGGCCGGGTACTCGACGGAAGCCAGCGACCTCGCGGCGGGTGGCCGGACGCTGCGCCGCCAGCGGCGGCATCGCGACTTCGCGGCCATCGACCGTTCCGCCCGCGTGGAACTGCTGGGCAGGCTCGCAAACCACGCCGTGCTGGTCGGCGCCGACACCTACCGCTTCGATGACCGGCGCGTGCAGCTGCGCCGCAACCCGTCGGCCGCGAATCCGTATGCGCTCGACATCTTCGACCCCGTGTACGGCGGCACGTCCGCGCCGCTCGCCGTGTCGATCGATACGCGCGAACTCCAGCGCGCCACGGGGCTCTATGTGCAGGACCAGCTGGACCTGACGGCACGCTGGAAAGCGCTCGTCGGCGTGCGCCATGACCGGTACCGCCAGACCGTGATCAACCACCGCACGGCGGCCGTCAACCACCAGCGTCTCGGCGCCACCAGCCCACGCGCGGGACTGGTCTACCAGCCGACTGCCACGGTCGCGCTGTACGCGAGCACCGCGCGCGGGTTTCGCCCGAACAGCGGCATCGGGATCGACAACCAGGCATTCCCCGCGGAAGAGAGCCGCGCCGACGAGATGGGCGCGAAGCTCGACATGCCGGGCGGGCTGGCGGGTACCCTCGCGCTCTATCGGATCCGCAAGAAGAACGTCCTGACGACGAATCCCGTGAACCCGGACTACGCGATTCCCGCGGGCGAGGTCGCGAGCCGGGGCGTGGAACTGGACGTGTCGGGACGGCTGCGGCGCAACCTGAAGCTGTCGGCGTCGTACGCGTACACGGACGCGCGCGTGACCCACGGCGACAACACTGTCCGTACCGGCAACCGTGTTCCCAACGTGCCGCGCCACAGCGCCAACGTGCTGCTCGTCGCGGGTGATGCGCGCGCGTCGGCCGGTGCCGGACTCGCGTACGTGGGCGAGCGTTGCGGCGACGTGGCGGCGTCCAGCGGCTTCACGCTGCCCGGCTACACGACGGCCCGCCTCATGGCGGCGTATGCGCCGGACAAACGCTGGCGCATCGCGCTGGACGTCGACAACCTGTTCGACCGCCGCTACTACGCCAGTTCGTACAGCCGGCTGTTGTGGGTCGCGCCGGGCAGCACGCGCACGGCGACGGCGACCCTGTCTTACCGCTACTGAGGAACGGTCATGAGCACCCAACGTATTGTCTCGATCGACGTGATGCGCGGCCTCGTCATGCTCCTGATGACGGTCGACCACGTGCGCGAGACGTTCTATCTTCAGCACCAGGTCGGCGATCCGATGGACGTGGGCGCGACGCCGCCCGCGCTGTTCTTCACCCGCCTGGCCGCGCATTTCTGCGCGCCGATGTTCGTATTCCTGACCGGCCTGTCGGCCTGGCTGTATGCGCATCCGCCCAGCGGCCCGCGCAGCGCGACGGGGTTCCTCGTCAAGCGCGGCCTGTTGCTGCTCGCGCTCGAGGCGACGGTCGTGAATGCCGCCTGGTCGGGGACGCCGCTGTCCACCATGTACCTGCAGGTGATCTGGGCCATCGGCCTCGCCATGCTCGCGCTGGCGCTGCTGCACCGCCTGCCGCTCGCGCTGCTCGGCGTGCTGGGTCTCATCATCGTGGGCGGGCACAATGCGCTGGAACACGGGGCGCTGCCCCCGGCGGCGTGGACGATCCTCGAACAGCGCGGCTTCCTCGCGCTGGACCCGGTCCGCGTCAAGGTCAGCTATCCCGTGCTGGCCTGGATCGGCGTGATCCTGCTGGGCTATGCGTGCGGCCCCTTGTATGCCAGGGCGGCCGCGCCCGCGCTGCGCACGCGCTGGCTGACCGGCGTCGGCATCGCCTGTCTCGCGTCGCTCATCGTCCTGCGCAGCGCGAACGTGTACGGCGAGCCCGTGCCGTGGACGCCGCAAGCGGACCCCGTGCGCGCCACGATGGCCTTCCTCAACTTCACGAAGTATCCACCGTCGCTCGACTTTCTCCTGTTGACGCTCGGCGTGGGCGCCATCGTGCTCGCGTGGATCGAGCGCGTGGATGCGGCGCCGACCCGCGCGGCGGCGGTGTTCGGCGGGGCGCCGCTGTTCTACTACCTGCTGCACCTGTATGCGCTGCTGGCGCTGCAGAAGCTCGCCGCCGCCGTGCTGGGCGTGCCGCGCGCGGACGTGGCGCACGTCTGGCAGGTGTGGGCGCTCGCCGCGCTGCTGGCTGTCGTCCTGTATCTGCCGACGCGGCTGTTCGGCGGATACAAGCGCACGAGCGGGAAACGATGGGTGAAGTATTTCTGATAAGCTTGTCAATTCATCCAGAGAGGAGCCCATGAACGAGCGGACCGCACGCGATGTCGTCCTGATGCGCGCCATCGAAACCGCCGACACGAAGCGCGAGATACTGACCGAAGACGACCGCGTCTACGCCAGCCGCAGCGCGCGCGAGCTGGCGCACTGGCAGGCGGCCGAAGGCAAGAGCGAGCCGCGGCTCGACCATTTCCTCGGCCAGCGCGCGGAACTCATCCTCAAGCGGCTGGCCGAGCGCACGCCCGCGTTTGCCGCGTTCCGCCAGCGGCGCAGCCTGCTGCCCATGCTGGCCGTGCTGCTGCCCATCGTCGGCTTCGCGGCTGGCGCGGGACTGGACCGCATCGGCAATCCGCATCGCGTCGACCTGCTGTCGGCCCCGCTGCTCGCGATCCTCGCGTGGAACCTGCTGGTCTATCTCGCGCTGATCGTGTGGGCGCTCGTGCCGTCGAAGCGCACCGGCTGGGCGAGCCCGCAACTGCTGCGGCGCCTGTCCGTCGGCAAGGCCGCGCTGCCGCGCAAGCTGCCGGCGCCGCTCGCCGCCGGCATCGCCCAATACTTCGCGGACTGGTCGGCGCTGACGGCCAAGCTCACGCATTTGCGCCTCGGCCGCACCATCCACCTCGCGGCCGCCGCGTTCGCGCTCGGTGCGATCGCGTCGCTGTACGCGCGTGGCGTGCTGACGCAATACGCGGCCGGGTGGGAGAGCACGTTCCTCGATGCCCAGCAGGTGCACACGCTGCTGTCGGTCCTGTTCGCACCGGCGCTGGCCGTGTTCCCGCTGCAGGGTTTCACCCTGGCCGACATCCAGGCACTGCGCTTCGTGCAGGAGCCGTCGCCCGCGGGCGGCGCACGCTGGGTGCACCTGTATGCGGCGACGCTGTTCCTGCTCGTCGTGCTGCCGCGCCTCGTGCTGGCGCTCGTGTCCGGGCTGCGCGCGCGCCGCCTCGCGCACCGCTTTCCGCTCGACCTGGGCCAGCCGTATTACCGGCTGCTGGCCGACCGCGTGGGTGCGTCGGGTCCGGCCGTGCTGCGCGTGATCCCGTACAGCTTCACCGTCGACGAGCCGCGTCATAAAGGCCTCGCTGCCGTCGCGGCGATGGTGCTCGGCGAACAGGCGCAGTTGATGCTGCGCCCATCGTGCCCGTACGGCGAGGAGCCGAAGGAGCTGCTCCGCGATGCGCGCCTCGACGATGCCGACGTCGCCATCACGGCCGTCCTGTTCAACCTCGCCGCCACGCCGGAACGGGAAAACCACGGCGCGTTTCTCGAGTACCTGGCGCGCAACACGCCGCGCGGCATCGCCGTGCTGCTCGACGAATCGGGCCTCGTGGAGCGCGGCGCCGTCGACGCCCGCCTCGTCGAGCGCGTCGCGTTGTGGCACCAGTTCTGCCAGTATCACCATATCCAGGGGACCGTCGTCGACCTGCTGCATCCGGAGCGCCATCCGCTCGATCTCGGCAGCGGCCTTCCGGTGTCGGGGGGCGCATGAGCGCGCAATCCGTCGACATCCAGTTCGCGCTCGTCTCGCACACGAACAACGGCAAGACGACCCTCGCGCGCACCCTGGTGGGCATGGACGTGGGCGAGGTGCGCGACGCCGCCCACGTGACCGTGTTCGCCGAAGCGCATACCTTGCAGGCCAGCGGCGCGGGCGATCGCCTGCTGTTGTGGGACACACCCGGCTTTGGCGATTCCGTCCGGCTGCTCAAGCGCCTCGCGCAGGCCGGCAATCCGATCGGCTGGTTCATGCGCGAGGTATTCGACCGCTACCGCGACCGGCCGTTCTGGCTCAGCCAACAGGCGCTGCGTGCGGCGAAGGACGCGGCCGACGTCGTGCTGTACCTCGTGAATTCGTCCGAGGATCCGCGCGACGCCGGCTACCTGCCGGCCGAGATGCGCATCCTCGAATGGCTCGGCAAGCCGGTCGTCGTGCTGCTCAACCAGCTGGGGCCACCGCGGCCGGACGAGCAGGAACAGGCGGAGCAGGCGCGCTGGAAAGCGCACCTCGGCCAGTTCACGATCGTGCGCGACGTGCTCGCGCTGGATGCGTTCGCGCGCTGCTGGGTGCACGAAGACGTGTTCTACGAGCGCGTCGGCAAGCTGATCGACGAATCCAAGCGCGACGGCTATGCGCGGCTGCTCGCCGCGTGGCAGGCAAACAACGTGCAGCGCTTCCGCGAGGCCGTGGCCCTCGGCGCCCAGATGCTGGCCGGCGCCGCGCGCGACAGCCAGTCCATCGAGCAGGAGGGCAAGGCGAACCTGTTCAAGTCGGCGCTGAAGGCCGTCGGTCTCGGCAAGGACGAACAGAAGCGCCAGGATGCGGCGATGGCGGGCCTCGTCGAGCGGCTGGAGCGGCGCATCGGCGACACGACGGTCGGGCTGCTGCGCCTGCACCGGCTCGACCCGGGCGACGCGGGCCGCATCAATGCCCGCGTGCGCGAGAACTTCGCCGTGCGCGCGCCCATCGACAAGGCGCAGGCGGGGCTGCTCGGTGCCGTCGTTTCCGGCGCCGCGACGGGCCTCTCGGCCGACCTGATGGCCGGCGGCCTCACGCTGGGCGGCGGCGCGCTGCTCGGCGCGATCGTCGGCGCGCTCACGATGGCCGGCGCGGCCTGGGGTTTCAATACCACGACGGACCGCGACCGGCCGACCGTGCAGTTCGCGGATCCGTTCCTGCGCACGCTCCTCGTCGGCAGCGTGCTGCGCTACCTGGCGGTCGCCCATTTCGGGCGCGGACGCGGCAACTTCGTCGAAGGGGAGGCGCCGCCGTTCTGGCAGGCCGAGGTCGAACGCAGCATCGCCGCGCACGAGGCGGAACTGGCGCCGTTGTGGAAGGCCGTGCGCGTGGCGCCCGATGATGCGGCGGCCGCGGCGCCCGTCCACGCGCTGCTGGGACGCGTGATGGCGGAGACGCTCGAACACCTTTATCCGGAGGCGGCGGCACGCGCGCTGGCACGCGCGGACATGTGACACCTGTTGCAAATTGGGACAGGCGCGGGCCGCGAACGCCGCCATCCAGGGCGTATGAAGCATGGCACGCCGATTGCTCATGTAGGGATAGACCGATAAACCTACAGGAGACATCACCATGAAGCACAAATTCCGCATCGCCGCCGGCGCAGTCGCCGTTGCCGCCGCCGCACTCACCTCGCTCTGGGCCAACGCGCACGGCAACGTGGTTCCGCAAGCCGTCGACACGACGGGCCTGCCCGCCCTGGGCGACAAATGGCGCGAAGAGAATCCGTACCGCACCAACAAGCTGGCGCTGAAGATCGGCGCGTCGGCCTACGGGCAGAACTGCGCCCGCTGCCACGGGCTGGAAGCGGTGTCGGGTGGGATCGCGCCCGACCTGCGCCTGCTCGATCGCGACTGCACCGGCATCAAGAACGAGAAGAAGAAGGATGCCTGCTACAAGGAGATCGACAACTACTTCCTGACCAGCATCCGCCACGGCAAGGTGCGCAACGGGGCCGTCTACATGCCGCCGTTCGAAGGCGTGTTCAACCAGGAAGCGATGTGGGCCATCAAGACCTACCTCGAATCCCGCCGCGCCGCCGACTGAGGCCGTGATGTCGACCCCGACTTCGCCATCGCGCCGCCGGCTGCTCGCGGCGGGCCTCCTGCTGAGTACCGGTGTCGCCTTCGCCGACGACACACCCGTGCTGCGCACGGCAGGCACCCTCAAGGTGGCCGTCTACAACGATCTGGCGCCGTTCTCCAACCACGGCCAGGGCATCGACGCCGACCTGGGCGCCGCGCTGGCCGGCAAGCTCGGGCTGAAGCTGGCGCTGTTGCCGTTCGATGCCGGCGACGAGCTCGGCGACGACCTGCGCAACATGGTGTGGAAGGGCCACTACCTCGGCTACGGCCCGGCCGACGTCATGCTGCACGTGCCGGTCGACCGCATGCTGATGAACGCGAATCCGCAGGTCGAGATCTTCGCGCCGTACTACGTCGAGACCGTGCGGCTCGTGCGCAGCGCGCAGGCGATTCCGCAGTTCGACGGCGTGGAGGCGCTGGCGGGCAAGCGCATCGGCGTCGAGAAGGTGTCGATCTCCGGCATGGTCATGCTGGGCGAGGGCGGGGGACGCTTCCGCGAGCAGGTGCACATCTACCCGACCGCGATCGAGGCGCTGGAACAGCTGAAGGCGGGTAGCCTGGACGCCGTGCTGGCCACGCGCGCCCAGATCGAGTCGGTGATGAAGGGCGATCCCGCGTTCCCGTTGCAGGACGTGCCGTTCGACCGCCTGCCGCGCGGCGGCTGGGCGGTCGGCATGGCGGTAAAGAAGGATAACGTCGCCCTCGCGCGCCAGCTTCAGGCCGCGCTGAACGACCTGGCGGCCAGCGGCGAACTGAAGACGCTCTTCGCCAAGTACGGAGTGCAGGCCGTCAGGCCGTGATCATTCGTCGGACCACAGCTTGCCGCCCGTGGCCCAGTGCTCGCGCTTGACTTCGTGAATCAGGATGTCCACGGAGTCGGGCGAGCATTCCAGCGTCCTGACGGTGGCTTCCGTGACGGCTTTCACGAAGGCGCGTTTTTGTTCCGGCGTACGGCCTTCGAACAGTTGAACGTTAATGGTCGGCATAGGGGCTCCTTCAGGTACGGTATTGGGGATTGGCGACGTCCAGGCGGCGCAGCAGCGACGGCCATTCGAGCGCGCCTTCGGGCGAACCGTCGCCCACGAGCTGGGCATGGGCCGTCGCGCACATGGCAGCGGGCGGTTGCACGAGCGGCACGCCGGCGGCCTGCGCGCGCAACTGCGCCTCGCAGGCGCGGTCCAGGGTTTCCATCAGGACGAACGCTTCCGGGATGGTACGGCCCACGGTCAGGCTGCCGTGATTCCGCAGCAGCATGGCGGGGCGGTGGCCCAGGTTGTCGACGAGGCGCGCCTGCTCGTCAAGCGTCATCGCGATGCCTTCGTAGTCGTGGTACGCGAGCTCGCCATGAAAGCGCAGCGCGTACGGCGACAGCGGCAGCAGGCCGTCCTGCTGCATGCCGACGGCGATGCCGGCCACGTTATGCAGATGCATGACGCAGGCGGCATCCGGCCGCGCCTTGTGCACGGCCGCGTGCAGGCGGAAGCCCGACTGGTTGACGGGGGCGGGAAGTGCGCCGACCACATTGCCGGCGCTGTCGACCTTGACGAGGTTCGACGCCGTCACTTCATCGAAGCACAGGCCGAACGCGTTGATCAGGTAGTGACCCGGCTCGCCGGGCACGGCGGCCGAGATGTGGGTGTAGATGCCGTCGGCCCAGCCGTACAGCGCGCATAACCGGTAGCACGCGGCGAGGTCGACGCGTGTTTGCCATTCCGAGAGTTTGTCCATCACGCGAGCGTAACAGGCAACGCGCACTCCGGTCATATGCCGGCGTGCATGAATGCTATGCGTCTCGCGTATTCAGAACTGGTACTGGACGCTCGCGCCCAGCACCCAGTTGCGGCCCGGCGCCGGCTCGTAATACCGCTTGTTGCTGTCGCCGACGATGACAGAGCCGACGTACGTACGGTCGAACACGTTGTTCACGCGGGCATACTCGCGCACGCGCCACGCGCCCAGCGGTTGGCTGGCCTGCACGCGCGCGTTGACGATCGCATAGCCCGGTGCCGGCGTCGCCGCGTTGGCATCGTCCGGATTGACCTTGCCGCTGGCGATGGTTTCCAGCGCCGCCTGCAGGTGGCCGTCCGCATCCTTCCACGCCAGCTCGCCGAACAGGCTCGTTCTCGGCACGCCCGGCAGGCGGTTCCCTTCGGCGACGCCGGTGAACGCCTCGTCGTAGATCGCACGCAGCACCGTGGCGGCCACGCGGGCGGAGAAGCCCGCGCGCAGGTCGGCGTCGAGCGACAGCTCCAGGCCCTGGCGCAGGGTGGCGCTCGCGTTGCGGTAGCTGGTGCGGCCGCCGCTGGAACTGTCGACGACCAGCTCGTCGTGCGTGCGGACCTGGAAGACGGCCGCGTTGACGCGCACGTCCTGGCCGACCAGGGCCTTGGCCCCAAGCTCCAGCTGCGTGCTCGTGGCCGCGCCGAGGCGGTAGTTGAAGCCGTTGCCCGTGCCCGAGTAGAACACTTCGTTGAGCGTGGGCGTCTCGAAGCCGCGCGCCGCGCTCGCGTAGACGTTCAGCGTGGGCGTCACCTTGTACAGCGCGCCGAGCAGCGGCGTCGTGTGGCGGTAGTCGACGCTGCCGCCGTCGTTGCCGTTGGCCAGATAGTGGTCGTCCACGTCGAAGCTCACGCGGCTGTGGCGCAGGCCGCCCGTGAACACCCATTGCCCGCGCTCCCATTCCAGCTGCAGGTAAGGATCGACGTTGCGCACGTCGTCTTCCTCGTCGCGGCGCAGGTTGCCCTTCACGCCGAACGTGGTGCCGACGTAGTTCTCGTACCCCTTGCGCGCGTCGTTCGATTTACCGGCTTCCAGGCCGACGGTCGTGCGGAGCGTACCGTCGCCGAGCGGGCGCACCATCAGCCAGTTCGCATCGAAACCGTAGAAATCGCGGTCGAAGTCGACGACGCCGCCGGAATGGCTGGCCGGTGCCTGGAACGCCTTCGAGAACGACTGGTACTGGATCACGCTGCGGTTGCCGCCATAGACCGCGACGTGCAGGCGGTCCTGGCCGAACTTCTCGTCCCACGCGAGGCCGACCTGCGTGTGGTGGATGCTTTTACGGGTGTCGTAGCGGTCGGCCAGGGTGCGCTTGGGCGTTTGCGGGTCCGTCGCATCGATCTCGCCGGCACGCGGATCGCGCTGGAACGTGGCCCAGGTGACGCCCAGCGGGTCCTGCGTGTCGTCCTGGCGCAGGCCGCTGGCGGTCACCGTCAGCTTGCCGGTCGCGGACATGTCGAAGGTCAGCTTCGCATAGGCCTGGTCGCGCGTGGCGGCGCTGTGGGCGCGGTAGCCGTCCGTCTCGAAGCGCGAGCCGTCCAGCAGCCAGCCGAAGGCGCCCTGCTTGCCGCCCGTGTTGACATCAAGCTTGCGCATGCCGTCGCTGCCTGCCGAGACATTCGTTTCGATATAGGGTGCGCCGCGTGGATCACGGGTGAACAGTTGTATCACGCCGCCGGCGTGGTTGCCGTACAAGGTGGAGAACGGGCCGCGCAGGACTTCGATGCGCTCGGCCATGTCGAGGTTGAACGTCGCGGCCTGGCCCTGGCCGTCCGGCATGGTGGCCGGGATGCCGTCCGCGACGAGGCGCACGCCGCGCACGCCGAACGCGGACCGGGCGCCGAAGCCGCGCGAGGAGATCTGCAGGTCTTGCGCATAGTTCTGGCGGTTCTGCACGACGAGCCCCGGCACCGTGGCCAGCGCCTCGGATGCGTTGACGCGCGGCTGGGCCGCGCCGATGCGGTCCGCGTCGACGACGTCGATGGCGGCCGGCAGGTCGAAGCTCGTGTGCTCGGCGCGCGTGGCGCTGACGACGACCACGCTCATCGGCGCATCGGGTGCGGCGGCGGCGGCCAGGGGGGCGGCGGCGAACAGCGCCGCCACGAAATTCAAACGGTGATTCATCTTGTCTCCTGTCGAATGGTCGCCCTTGTCATCCGGGCGCTGACCATGAGCGCATGCAATATACCTGCCAGCCCGGAAACGTGCTGCCCGCATGGCATGGCGCTTGCAGTCCTGAGAGTACCGACCACACTCAAAGGACCATCATGTCACGTCTTCGTTCCCTCATCGTCCTGCTGGCCTGCAGTTTCGGCGCCGCTCAGGCCGCCCCCTTCGCCTACGTCCCCAACGAAAAATCCGGCAGCGTCAGCGTGATCGATACGGCCACCGGCGCGGCCGTGCGCCAGATCGCAGCCGGCAAGCGTCCGCGCGGCATCGCGGCCGATCCGGCGGGCAACCATTTGTACGTCACGGACGCTGCCGGCAGCGCGCTGCTCGTGCTGGATGCCGCCAGCGGCGCGACCTTGGCCACGATCCCGCTCGGCAGCTCGCCCGAGGGCGTGAACGCGTCGCACGACGGCCGCTGGGTCGCCGTCGCCGTCGAGGATTCCAACAGCGTGGCGCTCGTCGACGCGGCCGCGCGCAAGCTCGTCGCCGACATCCCCGTCCAGGGCAAGAATCCCGAGCACGCCGTGTTCAGCCCGGACGGTCGCTGGCTGCTCGTCTCGGCCGAGAACGCGGAGCAGGTCGACGTGATCGACGTGGCCGCGCGCCGCCAGGTCGGTTCGATCGCGGTGGGCCTGCGCCCGCGCGGCATCGGTTTCTCGCCGGACGGCACGCGTGCCTACGTCGCGTGCGAACTCGCGGGCGCGGTGTACGTGCTGGACATCGACAAGCGCCGCAGCATCGCCACGATCCCGGCGGGGAAGAACCCGGCCGGGATCGTCGTGTCGCCCGACGGGAAGACGGTATTCGTGTCCAACGGCGCGGACGGCAGCGTGATGCGCATCGACGCCGCGCGCAATGCGGTGGACGCCACCATCGCCGTCGGCAAGCGGCCGTGGAACATGGCGCTGACGCCGGACGGCAGCCGGCTGTACGTGGCGAACGGGCGCTCGGACAGCGTGTCCGTGATCGACACGGCCGCGGGCAGCAAGACGGGCGACATCGCCGTGGGCCAGCTGCCGTGGGGCGTGGTGATCCGCTGACCTGTTCAAGTTTGGGACACCTGTACCAGAAACAGCCGGCGCCAGGCGGTCCAACACGGCAAAAACAGGGGAAAGCGGGCTGGCACGGGGTTTGCGAAAGAAGGGATGTACCGAGCAAACACCAGTGCCCGCAATGGCCACTGATTCGGCCACCCAACTCACAACGAAAGAGGATGACATGAATCTCGCAGACATCAGCAAACTCGGCGTCGCCAATCCGTTCCGCCAACGCTACGACAACTTCATCGGCGGCAAATTCGTCGCGCCGGTCAAGGGCGAGTACTTCGCCAACGTCACGCCGATCAGCGGCCAGCCGTTCTGCGAAGTGGCGCGTTCGACGGCCGAAGACGTGGACCTGGCGCTGGACGCCGCCCACGCCGCCAAGGACGCCTGGGCGAAGACGTCGCCGGCCGAACGCGCCAACATCCTGAACCGCATCGCCGACCGCATGGAGCAGAACCTGCGCCTGATCGCGACCGCCGAGACCATCGACAACGGCAAGCCGATCCGCGAAACGATGGCGGCCGACATCCCGCTGGCGATCGACCACTTCCGCTATTTCGCGAGCTGCATCCGCACGCAGGAAGGCGCCATCTCGACCATCGACGACCAGACCTACGCCTACCACTTCCATGAGCCGCTGGGCGTCGTCGGGCAGATCATCCCGTGGAACTTCCCGATCCTGATGGCCGTGTGGAAGCTCGCCCCGGCCCTCGCCGCCGGCAACTGCGTCGTGCTGAAACCGGCCGAGCAGACCCCGGCTTCGATCATGGTGCTGGTCGAGCTGATCGCCGACCTGCTGCCGGCGGGCGTGCTGAACATCGTCAACGGCTTCGGCCTGGAAGCGGGCAAGCCGCTGGCGTCGAGCAAGCGCATCGCCAAGATCGCCTTCACGGGCGAGACGGGCACCGGCCGCCTGATCATGCAGTACGCCGCGCAGAACCTGATCCCGGTGACCCTGGAACTGGGCGGCAAGTCGCCCAACATCTTCTTCGCCGACGTGATGGACGCGGACGACGACTTCTTCGACAAATGCCTGGAAGGCTTCGCGATGTTCGCGCTGAACCAGGGCGAGGTGTGCACCTGCCCGTCGCGCGTGCTGATCCAGGAATCGATCTACGAGAAATTCATCGAGCGCGCGCTGGCGCGCGTGGCGCAAATCAAGGCCGGCAACCCGCTCGACGAGGGCACGATGATCGGCGCCCAGGCGTCGAAGGAACAGCTGGAAAAGATCCTGTCCTACCTCGACATCGGCCGCCAGGAAGGCGCGCAGGTGCTGGCCGGCGGCGAGCAGGCCAAGCATGACGGCGACCTGTCCGGCGGCTACTACGTGCGTCCGACCGTGTTCAAGGGCGACAACAGCATGCGCATCTTCCAGGAAGAGATCTTCGGCCCGGTCGTCTCGGTGACGACGTTCAAGGACGAGGCGGACGCGCTGCGCATCGCCAACGACACGCTGTACGGCCTGGGCGCCGGCCTGTGGACGCGCGACGGCAGCCGCGCCTTCCGCGTCGGGCGCGCGATCCAGGCGGGCCGCGTGTGGACCAACTGCTATCACCTGTACCCGGCACACGCCGCATTCGGCGGCTACAAGCAGTCGGGCATCGGCCGCGAGAATCACAAGATGATGCTCGACCACTACCAGCAGACCAAGAATCTGCTGGTGAGCTACAGCCCGAAAGCGCTGGGCTTCTTTTAACTGGCAGAGAGGCGCCATGACAGCCAATATCGAACGCGTCCTGGCGACTCCCGCCGCGCTGGCCTTCATCGGCGAGCTGCGGCGGCGCCACGGGCCGCTGATGTTTTTCCAGTCCGGCGGCTGCTGCGACGGCAGCACGCCGATGTGCTACGCCGCCGGGGAGTTCGACCTGTCCGACACGGACGTCTACCTGGGCAACCTGGACGGCGCGCCGTTCTACATCGGGCTGGAGCAGTTCGGTTATTGGGAACACACCCAGTTGATCATCGATGTGGTGGACGGCAACGGCGGCATGTTCTCGCTCGATAACGGCACGGGCCGGCGCTTCCTCACGCGCTCGCGCCTGTTCACGGACGAGGAAAACGGCCAGCTGCGCGCGCAGGCGCCAGGACCTTGAACATCAGTAGCGTGGGCCCCCGGCCCACGCGTAGTGCCTACAACGACAACAAAGGAGACAAGCATGAAGACGAGAATGACCATCCTGCTCGCAGGACTCGCCCCGCTGGCGTTCATCGCCCAGGCGGCCGACATCACCAACGCGATGATCGAGAACGCGGCCAAGGACACGAAGAATGTGCTGTCCTTCGGCATGGGTACCCAAGGCCAGCGTTTTTCGACGCTCACCCAGATCAACACCAAGACCGTCGGCCAACTGGTCCCGGCATGGTCGTTCTCGTTCGGCGGCGAGAAACAGCGCGGGCAGGAGTCGCAGCCCATCATCGCCAACGGCAAGATGTTCGTCACCGCGTCGTATTCGCGCATCTATGCGATCGACCTGAAGACGGGGAATAAACTGTGGAAGTATGAGCACCGCCTGCCGGAAGCGATCATGCCGTGCTGCGACGTCGTCAACCGCGGCGCCGCCGTGTACGGCAACCTCGTCATCTTCGGCACGCTGGATGCGCAACTGGTCGCCCTCGACCAGAACACCGGCAAGGTCGTGTGGAAGGAAAAGGTCGACGACTATGCGGCCGGCTACTCCATGACGGCCGCGCCGCTGATCGCCAAGGGTGTCCTGATCACCGGTGTCTCGGGCGGTGAATTCGGCATCGTGGGCCGCGTGGAAGGCCGCAATCCGCTGACGGGCGAGCTGCTGTGGTCGCGCCCGACCGTCGAAGGCCATATGGGCTACAAGTACGACAAGGACGGCAAGGCGCTCGATGCGGGCGTCACCGGCACCGTCAACAAGAGCTGGCCGGGCGAACTGTGGAAGACGGGCGGCGCGTCGACCTGGATGGGCGGCACGTACGACCCGGCCACGGGCCTCGCGTACATCGGCACCGGCAACCCGGCACCGTGGAACAGCCACCTGCGCCCTGGCGACAACCTGTATTCGTCGTCGACGCTCGCGCTCGATCCGACGACCGGCCAGATCAAGTGGGCCTACCAGAGCACGCCGAACGATTCGTGGGATTTCGACGGCGCCAACGAGTTCGTCACGTTCGACATGAACGGCAAGCGCTACGGCGGCAAGGCCGACCGCAACGGTTTCTTCTACGTGATCGATGCGAAGTCGGGCCAGCTGCAGAATGCGTTCCCGTTCGTGAACAAGATCACGTGGGCGAGCGGCATCGACCTCAAGACGGGCCGCCCGAACTTCATCGCCGCCAACCGCCCCAGCGATCCGACGAAGGGCGACGGCAAGAAGGGTTCGACCGTGTTCGCCGCGCCGGCCTTCCTCGGCGCGAAGAACCAGATGCCGATGGCGTACAGCCCGCAGACAGGCCTGTTCTACGTGCCCGCCAACGAGTGGGGCATGGAGATCTGGAATGAACCGATCACGTACAAGAAGGGTGGTGCCTACCTCGGCGCCGGCTTCACGATCAGGCCGCTGAACGACGACTACATCGGCGCGCTGCGCGCGGTGGATCCCAAGACGGGCAAGATCGTCTGGGAGAACAAGAACACGGCACCGCTGTGGGGCGGCGTGATGACGACGGCCGGCGGCCTCGTGTTCTACGGCACGCCCGAAGGCTTCCTGAAGGCGGTCGACGCGAAGTCGGGCAAGGAACTGTGGAAGTTCCAGACCGGTTCCGGCGTCGTCGCGCCGCCGGTGACGTGGGAAGACGGCGGCGTGCAATACGTGGCCGTCGTCTCCGGCTGGGGCGGTGCCGTGCCGCTGTGGGGCGGCGAGGTTGCGAAGAAGGTGAATTTCCTGGAGCAGGGCGGCTCGGTCTGGGTCTTCAAGCTCGCTTCGAAAATCTGATTTGAACACCAGGTAAGTGGTCAGGGAGGGTTATGCATCGGCTGCGGCGGCGGCCGGCGTCAAGACCCTGTTTTGCCGCGGCTTCGGCCGCGGTTTTTTTTTATTTATATCGTTTAGTTCGTTTTGATGTGCGGACGGTCAAAACTGCAACACCTGATCCGATTCGCCACAGAAAAATACGCTGTTTCTTCGCTTTTCCTCCGGTGAGCGACCGGGCACGCAACTTGCCATCACTGTCGGTACATCTCAAACGATGTATCCCACTACAAACAAGAAAGCGAGGAGACAAATGAAGAAGGTTCACGCATTGGCCGTCATGGCCTCGATCGGCGCCTGCACGCAGGCTTCCGCGGTCGACCTGAAGGCCGGCGACTGGACGGTCAACGTCGGCGGCATCGTCAACGCTTATTACACGGGCGTCTCGTGCAGCGGCGACGCCGTCGGCGGGCTGGCGCTGGGCGGCCGCGCGCTCGGCTGCGGCGGCGAGGATCACCGCACCACCATCGGCAACGGCCTGCTGCCCAGCGGTCTCGTGACCTCGGTGTCGTCGACGCAGGGCGGCTTCGACGTCACCGCCAAGATCGGCATCTACGTCGCCACGGCGACGGACAGCGCGATCGCGCAAAACAGCACGGTCGACGTGCGCCAGGCCTTCTTCACGTTCGGCCGTGCGGACCTCGGCACCTTCAGGCTGGGCCGCGACTACGGCATCTTCGGCGCCAACGCGATCCTGAACGACATGACCCTCGTCGGCGCCGGCGCGCCGGTGCAGGCCACGCAGCGCGGCCGCGTGACGCTGGGCCACATCGGTGCCGGCTACAGCTACCTGGGCACGTATGGCCAGATCGTCTACAGCACGCCGAAAAACGACGCGGGCATCGGCTTCGACTTCGGCGTGATGAGTCCCGTGTCCGACACGCCGGTCATCGCCGGTCCGCGTTACTCCACCCGTTCGAGCCCGCAGGTGCAGGCGCGCCTCTCGTTCGCGCAGGACGGTTTCAAGGCCTGGCTCGGTGCCAAGACCCAACGCTTCGAAACGCAGACGCCGGGCGCGAGCGACCTCACGATGAACGGCTTCGAAGCCGGCGCATCGTACCAGCTGGGCGCCGCCGGCCTGCTCGTCAACGCGCAGACGGGCCGCGCGCTGGGCATCCTGTCCGACGCCGACCAGGGCGATGTGCGCTCCAAGAACTTCCTCGTGCAGGGCACGTTCAAGACGACCGATGCCCTCAAACTGGGCCTGTCGTGGGGCCGCAGCGCCAATGACGACAACACCGTCGGCACGGGCGGCCTGAAGTCGAACGCCAACCTGACGGCCGGCGCCTACTATGCGCTGAACAGCGCGATCACGCTGGTGGCCGAGGTGGGGCAGACCCGCTCGAAGGGCTTCGGCGGCGCCACCGCGCGCATGAACGGCGGTTCCGTCGGCGGCATCATCTTCTTCTGATGCGGCCATGAACCCGCTCCGCCTTCTCATCTGCTGGCTCCTGCTTTGCGCCGCGGCGCACGCCGGCACGCTGACGCAGGCGGAGCTGGCGCGGCGCTTCCCGGCGCCGCTGGTCGTCGGCGAAAAATCGGCCGACATCCCGGCCTGGCCGCTGTTCAAGCAGAACGGCACGGTGACGGAACTGGTCGGCTACGCGTTCGAATCGGCCGACCTGGCGCCGGTGCCGGGCTTCGCCGGCGTGCCGCCGAACCTCCTCGTCGTCATCGACCCGAAAGGCACCTTCCTCGACGTCGCGGTGCTGTCGCAGCACGAACCCGTGTTCCTGGAAGGTCTCGGGGAAGCGCCGCTGCGCGAGTTCCTGCAGCAGTACCGCGGGCGGTCGCTGGGGCAGGGCATCACGGTCGGCGGCGGGAAGGGCAGCCTGGACGGCGTGTCGAAGGCGACGGCGTCCGTCCGCATCATCAACCAGAGCGTCCTGTCGGCCGCGCTGAAGGTGGCGCGCGCCAAGCTCGGTTTTGCGCAGGGGCGCGATCCGGGCCGCATCGGCCGTATCCGCATGGATGTCTTCGCGCCGTTGTTGCTGCAGGAGATGCTCGATGCGGGCCTCGTGCAGCATGTCCGCGTGCGCCGGGGCGACGTCGAGCGGCTGTTCGCGGGGAGTAGCGGCGCCGGACTGGATGCGGAGGCGCTCGCGCAACCCGACGACGTCTTCATCGACCTGTGGGTCGCGTGGGCCTCGGTGCCGGCCGTCGGCCGCAACCTGCTGGCGCCGCGCACGTGGACCCGCCTGCAGGGCAGGCTGGAACCGGGCGACCACGCGCTGCTCGTGCTGACGGCCGGTCCGCACACGCTCACCGGCGCGGACTTCGTGCGCGGCAGCGTCCCGCGCGGCATCGTGCTGCGCCAGGACCGCCTGCCGGTGGAGATGCGCGACCTCGATCTCGAACCGCGGCTGGCCGACGGCGTGCACCTGCCGGCCGACGAGATGCTGCTGCTGCGCGTCATCGCGCAGGCAGGCCTGGATCCGGCGCGCGCGCTCGATTTCGCGCTGCCCGTCACGCGCAGCAAGGGGATCGTGTATCCCGAGCGGATTACGCGCGAGATCGCGTTCTCGTACCGCCTGCCGGAGGCGTACTACATTGCGCCGGAGCGCGCCGCGCCGGCGTGGCAGGCCAGCTGGAAGGCGCGCCGCGTGGAGTTGATCGTGCTGGGCGTGGCGCTGGCGCTGCTCGCGGCCGCGCTGTGGCAGCAGCGCCGGCTGGTGGCGCACGCGCGCCGCTTCGCCTGGCTGCGCCGCGCGTGGCTGCTGTTCACCATCGGCTTCATCGGCTATGCGGCGCAGGCGCAGCTGTCCATCGTCAATCTCACCGGCATCGTGCAGGCGCTGCGCGCGGGGCGGGGCCTGGATTACCTGCTGTTCGATCCGCTGACCGTGGCGCTGTGGGCGTTCGTGCTCGTCTCCCTGTTCATCTGGGGGCGCGGCACGTTCTGCGGCTGGCTGTGTCCCTTCGGCGCGCTGCAGGAATTCGCGGGTCTCGCGGGACAGGCGCTGCGGCTGCCGCAGGTCGCCGTGCGGCGCGTGCTGGATGCGCGCCTGAAGCGGGTGAAGTACGGCGTGCTGGCGGCGATCCTGCTGGCGGCCGTATGGGCGCCGGCGCAGGCCGACCGGCTCGTCGAACTGGAACCGTTCAAGACCGCGATCACGCTGAATTTCGTGCGCGCCTGGCCGTTCGTCGTGTACGCCGCCGGCCTGCTGCTCGTCGCCATGGTCGTCAACAAGGCGTTCTGCCGCTATCTCTGTCCGCTCGGCGCGGCGCTCGCGCTGCTGGGCCGCGTGCGCCTGCTCGACTGGATCCCGCGCCGCGCCGAATGCGGTACGCCGTGCCAGACGTGCCGCCACCGCTGCGGCTACAACGCGATCGTCCCGAGCGGGAAGGTCGACTACGAGGAGTGTTTTCAATGTATGGAATGTGTCGTTATCCACGCAAGCGACGAACAGTGCGCGCCGCGGATCTTGGAACGGAAGCGCAGCCGGACGATCCCGATCGTCCCGGCCCCGGACACCATCGACAGGAGAGCATGATGCACAGAAGGACCTTCATCGCCGCCACCCTGGGCGGCATGGCCGGCGCCGCGGTGGCCGACGCGGCCGCAGCCGACGAGCTGCCGCTGCACAGCGGCGCCGCGCTGGCATTCGGAACGACGATCAGCGTCGCCGTGCGCCATGCGGACCCGGAAGCGGCGCAGCAGGCCATCGCCGCCGCATTGGGCGAGGCGCGCCGCGTGGATGCGTTGATGAGCCTCCACCAGCCGCCCAGCCAGGTGTTCCGGCTGAACCGCGACAAGGTGCTGCACGGCCCCGATCCGCACCTGCTGACGGTGCTGGAGCATGCGCGCACGCTGTCGCGCCTGACGCAGGGCGCCTTCGACATCACGGTGCAGCCGCTGTGGCGCGCGTTCGACTCGGCGCACGGCGTGCCGCCCGAGTCCGAGCGCATGCGCGCGCAACGCCTTGTCGGCTGGACGCAGGTGCAGGCGGGGCCGGAACGCGTCGTGCTGGCACGGAAGGGGATGGCGATCACGCTGAACGGCCTCGCGCAAGGCTATGCGACGGACCTCGCGCTGGCCGCGCTGCGCCGGCACGGCATCCGCCACGCGCTCGTCGACACGGGCGAATACGGTGCGCTGGGCCGCACCGGCGGGCGGCCATGGCACCTGGGCATTCGCGATCCGCGCAACGAGGACGCGGTGGCCGCGAGCCTCGTACTGGACGGACGCTGCGCCGCCACGTCGGGCGATTATGCGTCGGCGTTCACGTCGGACCTGCGCCACCACCACATCTTCGATCCGGCCAGCGGCGATTCGCCGACGGAGCTGGCCAGCGTCACGGTGCTGGCGCCCACCGGACTGGAAGCGGACGGCCTGTCGACCGCGTTCATGGTGATGGGCGCACGCCGCGCGCACGCACTGGCGGCGCACCTGCCGGGCGTGGACCTGCTCACGATCGGCAAGGACGGTGCGCGCTGGAAGTCGTCCGGCTTCCCGGCCGTCTAGGGTGAGGTCTTCAGATGCGGCAGCTTGCGGTAAATGGTGTTGCGCGAAACGCCCAGCGCGCGCGCCGTCGCCGACACGTTGCCGCCGTTCGCCTCGAGCGACTTGAGGATCGCGGCCAGTTCCATCTCTTCGAGATTGGCGCCGGACGCGATCATCTGCTGGGCCGCGGGCGCGCTCGCGGGAGCGGCTTCGGGCGTCTCCGCGATGTCGTCCAGGAAGTCGTCCGGCATGTGGCGCAGGCCGATCTCTTCCTCGTCGCCGGCCATGATCATCGCGGTGCGCAGGAGGTTCGTCAGCTGGCGGAAGTTGCCGGGCCATTTATGGCGCTTGAACAGCCGCAGCACCTCGTCGGAGATCGTGTGCGTGCCGCCGGTTTCCGTCTCCGCCGAGAGGATTTTTCTCACCACCGTTTCGAGATCGGTGCGCTCGCGCAGCGGCGGCAGTTTCACCACGAGGCCGTTCAGGCGGTAATACAGGTCTTCGCGGAACAGGCCCTCGGCGATGCGGCGGCGCAGGTTGTGGTTCGTCGCACAGATCACTTCCACGTTCACCGGGATCGACTTGCCGCTGCCGAGCGGGGTAACCATCCGTTCCTGCAGCACGCGCAGCAGGCGGGCCTGCAGCGGGTAGGGCATGTCGCCGATCTCGTCGAGGAACAGCGTGCCGCCGTTCGCCTGCAGGATCTTGCCGACCGCGCCTTTCTTGCGCGCGCCGGTGAACGCGCCGTCCTCGTAGCCGAACAGCTCCGATTCGATCAGCGTCTCGGGAATCGACGCGCAGTTCACGGCGACGAACGGCCCTTGCGCGCGCGGCGAATCGTTGTGGATGGCCTGGGCCAGCAATTCCTTGCCGGTGCCCGTCTCGCCCATGATCATGATCGGCACGTCGCGCCCGAGGACGCGGTTGACCTTGTCGATGACCTGTTCGAGCTGCGGGTCGCCCGTGTTCAGGTAGCGCAGGCCGGACAGCCGCCGCGCCGATGCCTTCGCCGGCGGCTGCGCGATGGGCGCCATCTGCGTCGCATCGTCGAACGCGCCGGTGAGCACGTGCACGCCGTTCGTCAGTCTTAGTTCCGCCCGGCCGCGCACGCGCACGCCGTTGTGCATGCACAGGTCGAGCAGGCCCGGTGCCGCCGTGCGGTAGTGATCGTAGAGGGCGGAGACGGGAAGGCCGAACAGGGAGCTGAACGTATGGGCCTGCAGTGCGGGATACGAGAGGCCCAGCTGGAACAGGCCGTTGCGGTTGGCGGCGAGGAAGCGGCCGCCCGGGCTGAACGACGCGATCCCTTCCATCAGCGTGCCGATGAATTCGGGGCGCGTGTGGAAGTGCAGGGTGATCGCGTTTTCGAACGTCGCCGCGAACAGCTGGTTCTCGATCATCAGCGCGGACATGCGCACGAGGGCCATCGTGTGCTTGTGAAAGCTGCGCCGGTCGCCGCTGACGTCCAGCACGCCGACCACGTTGCCGCGGTGGTCGGTGATCGGCGCCGCGGAGCAGGTCAGGAAGTGGTTCGCGGAGAGGAAGTGCTGGTCCGCGTGGATCGTCGTCGGCACCCGTTCCGTGATCGCGGTGCCGATCGCGTTCGTGCCCTTGCTCTCCTCGGACCAGGCGACACCCGCCGTCAGCGCGACGCGGTTGGCCTTTTCGAGGAAGTCGGCGTCGCCCAGCGAATGCACGATCACGCCCTGCGCATCCGTCAGCAAGACCATGTTGTGGGTGTTGGCGATCTGCTGGTACAGCGTTTCCATCGCGGGTACCGCGTGGCTGTACAGCAGGCGATTCTGTTCGACCAGATAGGACAGGTCGGTGCCGGATGCGGGCGTGAAATCGGGCCGCGAATCGGGACTCAGGCCGAATTGTTCGGAACGTCGGTGCGAGATCGCGATCATCGTTGCCATGTCGTCGCCGGGGGCGAGCAAGCCTGCGTGTTGATAAGTCATTCCAAGTCTCCTGGTTGGCCCTGGACCGCGGCTCTATATTGGGAATCGACTGTTCATAAATGTAGCACCTGTACCGGAACGGAACAATCAAGCGTGTAAATATGTTCCTTTTTATCGATGCTTTGTTTTATGCAACATACAGTAAGCAAGCTGGATGCCAGCTTTTTAGGCACTGCAAAACAGGTCTTGCGCAGGTGCCTGCGGGTTTGCTATAGTTCGCGTCCTGCTTCTGCAGCGCACAAAAAGTTTAACTGAATCACACGTTAAACTTGTCAGATCGATTACATCGAGTGTGTTGCGGAAATAGATGAGGGGTTGACGAGTTAAGCGAAGCACGGCATAATCTCACTTCTCTGCTGCTGACGAACAAAACGATTCGCAAACGCAGCAAGGCAGTACCGAATACAGTTCTTTAACAATAAACAGTCGATAAGTGTGGGCGTTTGATGAAGTGCCNCGAACAAAACGATTCGCAAACGCAGCAAGGCAGTACCGAATACAGTTCTTTAACAATAAACAGTCGATAAGTGTGGGCGTTTGATGAAGTGCCAGCAGCTACGCAAGTGGCTGCTGAATGCTTAAATTATCAAATGTTCACGCAAAAGAAATACGTTGCTCAGCAATGAGTGACGGTCAGTATTTTGAGTGAGCGACATGCTGCGAAAGCAGCAAAA
>NZ_LMEW01000019.1 GCF_001426525.1 Massilia sp. Root133 | reverse complement strand
CTTTTGCGTCCGGTAGCGTCGGGTTTAGTCTTATCCATGGGAACGTATTGTCCTCTATCTGGGATGTCCACTAAACCCGGTACGTCTCAGAGCACATTTTCGATCAATTACTCCGCGCATCAGACGGCATCGCGGCATTCCCGTGCCGCCGTCACAACGTGCCGCGCAAGACAGCGAACGTATGCTGGCAGGCGGCCACTTTTCCGCCGGAGATCTTGCCCAAAAAAGTGCTCTGACCCCGAATCTGGGAAACAAAAAAAGGCCGCGATTGCGGCCCGTTTCTTTGTCGGAGAGATGGATCAGAGGTAGTAGACGAGTGCCGCGACGCCCACGATCAGCGCGACCTTCGTCGCTTTATAGGCCGTCTTGTTCCACGCCTTGTAGCGGCGGCGGTACTGGCCCATCACGTACGAAACGCGGAACAGCTTGCTGACGAGGCCCGTCTGGTCGCCGCTCTCGTTGGGCGAGGCGGCCGCCGTCATCATCGTGCGGCCCAGCCAGCGGTTGACGGCCTGCATCCAGCCGAAGCGCATCGGGCGCTCGACGTCGCAGAACAGGATCAGGCGGTCGCTGTCGCTGGCGTTCTCGGCCCAGTGGATGAACGTTTCGTCGAAGATGACGCCCTGGCCGTCGCGCCAGCTGTAGCGCTGGCCGTCGACTTCGATGAAGCAGCGGTCGTCGTTCGGCGTGGCCAGCCCCAGGTGGTAGCGCATCGAGCCCGCGAACGGGTCGCGGTGCGGGTTCAGCTTCGCGCCCGGCGGCAGCTCGGCGAACATCGCCGCCTTCACCGACGGGATGCCCTGCAGCAGCGCGTACGTCTGCGGACACAGGCGCTCGGCCGACGGGTGGCTCGCGTCATACCACTTCAGGTAGAAACGCTTCCAGCCCGTCTTGAAGAAGGAATTGAAACCGGCGTCGTTGTTCTCCTCGGACGCCTTGATCTTCTTCATCTCGATGAGGCGCAGGCCTTCCTCACGGATCGTCGGCCAGTTGTCCTGCAGGACGGACAATTCGGGGAATTCACGGACCGGGATGTACGGCGTGCTGGGCACCTTCGAGAACAGGTGCATGAAGATATTGATCGGCGCCATGAACGACGAATGGTCGAACAGCTGCCGGCCGAACGGCAGGCGGACCTTGCCACGGAAATGGATGTGCAGGACCGAGAGCACGAGAAAACCGACTACGAACCACTTCATGACGCCTCCGACTGAACGAGGCGCAAGGATACCATATGCGATACGCGACCGTACGCCCTCCGCCCCGGCTGGTCGGGACGGACGGCGTACGGCCGCGAATGTGGTGCTACCGAGACAGCGTCAATGCATCGTCGACGACGTGACGGCGTAGCCTTTTTCCGCCAGCTGGGCGTTCAAGTTCTGGATATCGTAATCGGGCAGGTGTCCGGCATCGTCGTCGACTTCGAAAGCCCGGGCTTCGACCTCCCAGTCGGTATTCGTGGCTTCCTCGGGGATATTGCGGGTCTCGGGGACGGCCAGGTAAGAAAACTTGCCGTCGTGTTCGGCTCTGCGGTAGATGTCCAGGCGCATAGTCACTCCTTTAAAAGCATGGCTGTCGAATGAAAGCCATCAGTATGGGCACGATAGGCGAATGGTTCGTGTCCGTCTGTTAATCGGCGCACACTGGCCGGACGTCAACTTTCAACGTCTTACGCCTCCACCCAGCACGCGCGCCGGCAGCATGACGATCGCCCGCAGCAGCTCGAAGACGGCCTCGACGCCGATCCCGAGCAGCCGGAACGGCAGCAGCACGAGCCAGACGAGCGGATACATCACGAGCGCCAGCAGCGCGATCGGCCAGCACAGGAACAATAACACCAACCACACGAGGAAACCCAGCATCGTCAGCTCCATCTTTCAGGGCAAGGGCCGGTGCGGCCCGACGATGTGACTGTAGTTGTATGGACGCCAACCCGCAATGTTTCTGCGACGGACGGTCAGCGGGGGGAGACAAACGGGGCAAAAGCGGGGACGAGCGGACGCCGTCCCCGGCGGGGAAAACGGTCAGGCCAGGACGGTATCGCGGACCTGCACCGGCACGCCCGCCCGTTCGACGACCGCGGCGCGCATCGACGCTTCGAGCGACGGAATCGAGCCGCCCGCGCGGTAGGCAAAGCTCACCTGCACGATGTCGCCCGCCTGCACGTCCAGCGGCGTGGCCAGCGGCAGCATCATGTAGTGGTTCAGCCAGTCGATCGTCGTGCCGCGTTCTTCGACGATGGACAGCACGTTCTTGGTGATGAAGCGCAGCGCGTTCAGGCGGCCGCCCTGCTCCATGCGGAACTGGCCTTCCCATGCGATCGCGTCGCCGACGGGCTGGCTGAAATCCATGATCGCATACACGCCAGGCTGCGCCAGCTCGATGGTGCCCGGATAAATCACGTTGGTCGGCTGGAATTGCACGATCGGTGCGTAGAAACCCTCGAAATCGTATTCGAGCTGCAGCGGCTGCGCGGCCATGATGACGGCTTCCGGCATGAAGATCGGCAGCGGACCGCCGAAGCGCGCCAGGTAGCGCCGCTTGAACGACTCGATTACCTCCACCTGCTTTTCGCGCAGCATGCCGACGTGGATCATTTCGCAGATGACGAGATCGACGGGTTCCGGCGGCAGGTATTCGAACGCATCCGCATGGATGACCTCGACCTTGTGGCCGTTCGGGTTCATGGCGAGGAAGCGGCGCGCCTCGCGCACCATGTCCGGGTTGAACTCGACGCAATAGACCTGGGACGCGTTCTGGGCGGCGAAGTACGACAACACGCCCGTGCCCCCGCCCAGCTCCAGCACCTTCATGCCCGGCTTCACGGCGTGGTAGATCGCGGACTTGAAGCTGTGCATGCGGTTATGGTCCATCAGCATGTTGTGATGGTAGTGGACCGGAATAAACTGCCCCAGGTAGCAGCTTTCGATTTCGCGTTCGTTGAGCATGTGTTCCTCTGTGTCGGAGTGTGCCTGCATTATCTCCATGCTTTTATGCAACTGATGCGCCGAGCTGACGGGGATTTGCCGGCCAGTTTGTCGGATCGATGGAACAGCCGGCCGGCGATGCATAAATAGCTTGACCTTTTTCCATGCGGGAATGCTAGTATTTTCCCACCGCTGTTTCCGTTAGCAGGCCCCATGGTCCAATCGATCCGTTCCCTGTCGGCGAATATTGCCGACCTGTTGCTGGACGTCGTTTTCCTGGTGGACCGGCGCGGCATCATCGTGGACGTCAGCGCCGGGTGCGAACGCATGCTCGGCTATCGTCCCACCGAGCTGATCGGTCAATACATGCTCGATTTCGTCGTGCCCGAGGACCGCGCCATCACGTGCATGGAAAGCGCGCGCGTGCAGGCGGGCCAGGAACGCGTCGGCTTCGAGAACCGCTACCTCCACAAGGACGGCCGCCGCGTCGACGTCATGTGGTCGGCGCGCTATATCGCGGACCACGGCCTGCGCCTGGGCGTCGGGCGCGACATCAGCGCCCGCAAGCGCGCCGAGCGGCGCCAGGCGGCGACGTACGCGATTTCCGAAGCGGTCTACCACGCGGGCGACCTGGCCGGACTGTGCGGCGAGATCCACGCCATCCTCGACCACCTGGTGGGTGCACCCGGGATGGTGGTCGTCAGCGACCCGACCCCGCAGCATGGTTTCAAGGTCGTCTACCAGTGCGACCACGATCCGAAGATGCGCCTGCCGTCGCGCGCGTGCCTGGCACGCTGGCGCGCGGCCGCGACAATGCCGGACAGTATCGCGCCGGACGCCGTCCGCCACGTTGGCGCCGGCCGCCTGAACACGTGGCTCATGATCGAACTGGGCGGCCCGGCCGGCACGATCGGCGCGCTGCTGCTGCGCGACCGCACCGGCACGGGATACTCTCCCGCCGACCGCGGCCTGCTGCGCTTCGTCGCAGCCCAGGTCGGCCTGGCGCTGGAACGCAAGCGCCTGCATGACGACCTGATGCGGTCGGCCTGCCTCGACGAACTGACGGGCCTGCCGAACCGCCGGTTGTTCTTCGACCGCATCCGCACGGCCGTCGCGCGGGCGCGGCGCTGCCAATCGCGGCTCGGCCTGCTTTACGTGGACGTGAACGATTTCAAGGAGGTCAACGACCGCTATGGTCATGCGGCCGGCGATGCGCTGCTGCGCGAAGTCGCGGCGCGGCTGGTGGAATGCGCGCGCGAATCGGACACGGTGGCGCGCCTGGGCGGCGACGAATTCGTGCTGCTGCTGGAAGACCTGCATGCGCCCGAGGACGCGGAACACTGCGCCGACAAGATCCGCGCCGCGCTCGTGCGGCCCGTGCCGACGCAATGTGCGCCGCTGCACATCGGCGTCAGCATCGGCATCGGCCTGTTCCCCGATCACGCGGACCAGGTCGAGACCCTACTCATGCATGCGGACGCGCACATGTACACGCGGAAGCGCGCCCACAAGTGCGGGGAAAGCTAGCTCAGCGGGCAGGCTTGACCGGCGTGTCGAGCTTCGCCGCGATGCTGGCGTGATCGGCCCGGCGCGCGATCTCGGCCGCCGTGAGACCTTCGCCATTCTTCAGTCCCGGATCGGCACCCTGGCCGAGCAGGAACACGGCCGTGTCCTCGTGCCCTTCGCGCGCCGCCATCATCAGCGGCGTGAACTTGCCGCTGGCCGGCGGCGATTGCGCATCGATGCGGGCGCCGCGCGCGAGCAGCAGGCGCGCGATGTCGTTATCGCCGCTGGCGGCCGCGTAGTGCAGCGGCGTCCAGCCCGGACGGTTGACCGCGGCGCCTTTTGCAATCAGCGCTTCGGCGGCCGGCTTGTTGTGCTTGTACGCGGCCATCATCAGCGCCGTGTTGCCGTTCAGCGCAGGCGCATCGACGTTCGTGCCCGGGTGGCGCAGCAGCGCGTCGAACACCTGCATCGCGCCTTCGCGCACCGCCAGCACGAGGGGCGGTTCGCCGCCGACGGGATTGCCCCGGTTCGGATCGACCTTGCCCAATAGCGAACGCACCGTGCGCGCATCGTCCATCTGCACGGCACGGAAGAAGTCGCTCGTCTGGTCGGCCAGCGCCAGGGCGGGTGCCGCCAGCGCGGCGGCGAGCAGGATCGATCGAAGAAGGGTCACGGTCAGGTCCTCGCGGTCTTGAACAGGTTGAAGAAATTCTCGGTGGTACGGTCGGCGATCTCGCGCAGCGGCACGTCCTTCAATGTGGCGAGATATTCGGCCACGTGCGCCACATAGCCCGGCTCGTTCATCTTGCCGCGGAACGGCACGGGGGCGAGGTAAGGCGAATCCGTCTCGATGAGGATGCGGTCCAGCGGCAGCGCCTGCGCCACCGCCTGCAAGTCCTTCGCACTCTTGAACGTCACGATGCCGGAGAACGAGATATAGAAACCCATCTCGATGGCGGCCAGCGCCACGTCGAGCGACTCCGTGAAGCAGTGCATGACGCCCGCGACGCCGCCCTTGTCCGTGCCCGCGCCTTCTTCGCGCATGATACGGATCGTGTCTTCGCTGGCCGAACGCGTGTGGATGATCAGCGGCTTGCGCGTCTCGCGCGACGCGCGGATGTGCGTGCGGAAACGCTCGCGCTGCCATTCGAGGTCACCTTCCAGCCGGTAATAATCGAGACCGGTCTCGCCGATCGCGATGACCTTCGGGTGATCGGCCAGCTCGACGAGCCGGGCGACGGTCGGCTCGGGCGTGTCCTCGTAATCGGGATGCACCCCGACCGAGGCATAAATGTGCGGATATTGCTCGGCCAGCGCGAGCACGCTGGGGAACTCCGGCAGGTCGACGGAGACGCACAGCGCGTGCGAGACCTTGTTCTCGGCCATCTTGGCCAGGATGTCCGGCATCCTGGCGGCCAGTTCCGGGAAATTGATGTGGCAGTGGGAATCGATATACATCCCGATATTGTAACCCGTCGTTCCCGCGGAGGCGGGAACCCATGCTCACCGAATTCTGTGGCTCGGTATGGATTCCCGCGTGCGCGGGAATGACGATGTCAGGCCACCCGTTTGCCGAGGATGATCAGGTCCCGCTCGATGCCATCCAGATTGGCCACGCGCGGAAAATGCGCCCACGTATCGAACCCATACTTGCGGAACAGAGTCAGGCTCGGCACATTGTGGCCAAAGATAAACCCCAGCAAGGTATGCACGTTCACGTTGGGCGCGAACGCCATCGCCTGTTCCAGGCAGTAACGCCCGACACCCTTGCCGCGCCACGCTTCCGCGATATAGATCGACAGCTCGGCCGTGCCCGAGTACGCGGGGCGGCCATAGAAATTCGAGTACGAGCACCAGCCGATCACGGCCGGCTCGTCCGACGTATCGGCCGCGTCGTGGATCACCCACAGCGGCCGGCGTTCCGGCGTGTGGTCGTCGAACCAGGCTTCGCGCGACTGCACGGTGACGGGTTCGGTGTCCGCCGTGACTTCGCGCGAGGCGATGGTGGAGTTGTAGATGTCGACGATGACGGGCAGGTCTTCCCTGCGGGCGAGGCGGTGTACGTAGGACGGCATGGTGAAACCAGGAAGTTACAGGGTATGGGTGGCGCGCGACGAACGCAGTGCGGCGCCGAGGATTTCTTCGATGCGCAGGCGGGCGCGCTGCCCGGTCTCGTCGGCCGGGAAGTGCACGCCGATGCCTTGCGCCTTGTTGTTGTTCGCGCCGGCCGGCGTGATCCACGCGACCTTGCCGGCGATCGGGTATTTGTTCGGATCGTCCATCAGCGACAGGATCAGGTAGATCTCGTCGCCGATCTTGTACGGCTTGTTGGTCGGCACGAACATGCCGCCATTCTTCAGGAACGGCATATAGGCCGCGTACAGGGCGGCCTTTTCCTTGATGGCGAGCGACAGTACGGACGGCCGCGCCGGCTGGGGCGCGTTCGGATCGGCGGGCAGGCCGCTGATCGGACCGTTCGGCGATACGCTCATCATCTTCCTTTCGTCACAGACCGCAGCGGGCAGTGTAATCGAGCAACATGTCTTCGACAAACAGCTTCGGCGACAAGGGGTGATCGGCCACGGCGCGGCGCTCGTTCGTGGACTTGATCGCCTGCATCAACTGGGCGACGTGCACCCGTCCGGCCAGCGCCGCCAGTTCCCGCTGATATCTCGGATAATACCGGATCACGCCGGACAGCTTGTACGAAAACACGTCATACAGCCACCGCTGCTGCCACGCGACGAGGGCTGCCAGCGGCGCCTTGCTCAGTTTGTCGGCACTGCGCAACGCGGCGTCGACGCTCGGGTGCGCGAGCACGTGCAGCAGGCCGTCGAGCTCTTCGCGGCTTCCCGTCTCAGCCTGTGCCAGCGCCGCGAGCGGCGCGCCGCCCTGCTCGCGCAGCCACCCGTCCGCATCGGCAACGCCCTGCGCGTCGAGCCACGCCAGCGCCTGGCCGTGATCCGGCATCGGCAAAGCGAACTTGCGGCAGCGCGACAGGATCGTCGGCAGGAGCCGGTCCAGCCCGTTCGATGCCAGCAGGAACACGGTGCCCGGCGGCGGTTCCTCGAGCGTCTTCAGCAGGGCGTTCGACGCCGGCATGTTCAGGGCCTCGGCCGGGTACAGCACGACCACGCGCAGGCCCTGGCGGTGCGTCGAGATGTTCATGAAATCGGCCAGCGCACGCACCTGCTCGATCTTGATCTCTTTCGACGCCGTCTTCGACTTGGCCTTTTTCTCTTCGGCCGGCGCCTCGTCGCCCTCCGCGGAAGGCGCTTCGTCTTCCATCGCTTCCGGCCGCACGCGGCGGTAGTCGGGATGGTTGCCCTGGACAAACCAGCCGCACGACGCGCATGTGCCGCACGCGTGGCCGTCCGGCCTCATGTTTTCGCACAGCAGCGCCTGGGCGAACGCCTCGATGAAATCGGCCTTGCCGATGCCGGCCGGGCCATGGAACAGGATCGCATGGGGCAGCCGCACGCGCATCGCCTGCAGCCGCGTCCATGCGTCTTCTTGCCAAGGGTACATGCTCACAGCCAGGTCTCCAGCGCGGCCTGCAGCGCGGCGCGCACTTCAGCGATCGTCTTCGTCGAATCGATGACGACAATGCGTCCATTCGACGCCGCCGCGCGGCGCAGGTATTCGCCCCGCACGCGCGCAAAGAAATCGGCCTGCTCCATCTCGAACTTGTCGAGCGTGCGCGAGGCCGACAGGCGGGCCTTGGCGACGTCCAGCGGGACATCGAACAGCAGGGTGAGGTCAGGCTGCAGGTGCGGATGCACCCACTGCTCCAGCGCCTCGAGCTTGGCGCGATCGAGACCGCGCCCGCCGCCCTGGTAGGCGAAGCTGGCATCCGTGAAACGGTCGGACAGCACCCAGTCGCCGCGCGCGATCGCCGGTTCGACGACTTGCGCGACGTGCTCGCGCCGGCTGGCGAACATGATGAGGGCTTCCGTCTCGAGGTGCATTTTCTCGTGCAGCACGAGGTCGCGCAGTTTTTCGCCGAGCGGCGTGCCGCCCGGCTCGCGCGTCGAGACGACCCGCTTGCCTGCGCCTTTCAGCAGCGAGGTGACGTAGCCGATGTGCGTCGACTTGCCGGCGCCGTCGATGCCTTCGAAGGTGATGAAACGCCCGCGGGTGGCATCGGTTTGATTCATGGCATTCATTCGTAATTACTGCGACTGGTTGCGCTGGTACTGGTTCACGGCCTTGTTGTGCTCATTCAGGTTGACCGAGAAGTGGCTGGTGCCGTCGCCGCGCGACACGAAATACAAGGCTTCCGTCTTCGCCGGCGCCGTCGCGGCGGCCAGCGATTGCACGCCCGGCAGCGCGATCGGCGTCGGCGGCAGGCCGGCGCGCGTATAGGTATTGTACGGGGTGTCGGTCTCGAGGTCCTTCTTGCGGATCTTGCCGTCGTATTTCTCGCCCATGCCGTAGATGACGGTGGGGTCGGTCTGCAGCAGCATGCCCGCTTTCAGGCGATTCACGAAGACGCCCGCGATCATCGCGCGTTCGCTCTTCTGGCCCGTTTCCTTTTCCACCAGGGACGCCATGATCAGCGCCTGGTACGGCTCCGTGTACGGCAGGCCCGGGTCGCGTTTTTCCCACGCGGCCTTCAGGCGCTTCATCATCATCTCGTGCGCCTGCTTGTAGATCGACAGGTCGCTCGCGTTCTTCGCGAACAGATACGTATCGGGGAAGAACAGGCCCTCCGGCGCCTTGTAGTCCGGGGCGATCTTCGCCAGCAATTCCTGGTCGGACAGTTTCGCCGTCTCGTGCTTCAGGTTCGGGGCCGCGTCGATGGCTTGCCGCATCTGGCGGAACGTCCAGCCTTCGATGATCGTCAGCGATTCCTGCGCGAACTCGCCGCGCACGAGCTGGGTGAGCAGACGACGCGGCGACGTATCCGGCTTCAGCTCGTAGCTGCCGGCCTTGATCTGGCCCGCCTTGCCCGTGATCCGCGCCAGCACGCCGAACAGGAACGGGTTGACGGGCACGCCGGCCGTCGCCATCTGCTGCGCGGCGCCGGCCACGTGGCTGCCCTGCGCGATGGCGAACGGGATGACGGCCGCGTTTCCCGGCGTGATCGGCTGCTTGCTCCACCACTGGAAGCCGGCGCCGGCACCGACGGCCACGATGACGCCTGTGACGATGAGTTTTTTTATGAATGCCATGCTGGACCTGGTTTTTTGCCGTCGTCGGCGCATTTTCGAAGGCGAACTTATAATGAGGCCGTAATCATAAAGCCGATACAGCCAAACCGGAAATAATTCGTGTCATGAACCATTGGATCGAACATCTCGCCACCCTGGGCGCCCGCTTTCAACCCGATAGCCCGACGCAGGTCGAGGATTTCGGCCGCGTACTCGCCACCGCCGACCTCGAACAGGGCTTCGCCGCCCCCGTCTCCGACCTCGGGCTCATGGGAGTGTCCGGCGAAGACGCCGCGAGCTTCCTGCACAACCAGCTGACCAACGACGTCGAGCACCTCGGCCCGTCCGAAGCGCGCCTCGCCGGCTATTGCACGCCGAAGGGTCGCCTGCAGGCGACGTTCCTGATGTGGCGCGATGCCGAAAGCATTTATCTGCAGCTGCCGCGCGCCATCCAGGCGCCGCTGCAAAAGCGCCTGACGATGTTCGTGCTGCGCGCGAAAGCGAAGCTGCGCGACGCCACCGACGAGGCGCGTAACGCGGCCGTCCTCGGCCTGGGCGGCGCAGCCGCGGCCGACGCGCTCCGTGCCCGCACCGGCACCCTGCCCGACGCACCGTACGCGAAAGTCGACGGCGAGGCCGGCACCGTGATCCGCCTCGCCGATGCATTCGGCCAGCCGCGCTACCTGTGGCTGACGACGGCCGATGCCGCCATTGCCGCGCTGGCCGCGTGGAAGGACACGCTCGCGCTGGGCGGCAACGCGGCCTGGCAACTGGCGGCGATCCACGCCGGCGTGCCGCAGATCGGCCCCGGCACGCAGGAACAGTTCGTGCCGCAGATGGTCAATTACGAACTGCTCGGCGGCGTCAATTTCAAGAAGGGTTGCTATCCGGGCCAGGAAATCGTCGCCCGCAGCCAGTATCTCGGCAAGCTGAAACGCCGCATGGCGCTGGCCACGCTCGCCAATGCGGCCGCGCGTCCGGGCGACGAAGTCTTCTCCGTCGCCGACCCGGACCAGCCGTCCGGCATGATCGTCAACGCGGCGCCGAACGGCGCGGGCGGGGCCGATGTCCTCGTCGAGATCAAGCTCGCGGCGCTGGACGGCGAGGTGCGGCACGGCTCCGCCGGCGGCACGAAGCTGGATTTCCTGCCGCTGCCGTACGCGCTCGACGCACTCGACGTTTGACGCACATGATCGACCTGTACGTCTATTACAAGGTGCGCGAAGCCGACGCCGCGGCGCTCGCGCCGCGCGTGCGCGCGCTGCAGGCGGGCTTCGCCGTGCCGGCGCAGCTGAAACGCCGGCCCGACGTGCGCGACGGCCTGCAGACCTGGATGGAAGTCTACCCCGGCGTGGACGACGCCTTTCCCGCGCGGCTCGACGCCGCGGCCCGCAGCGCCGGATTCGCAGGCCTCATCGAAGGCCCCCGCCGCGCCGAAATTTTTACGGATCTCCCAACATGTGCCTGATCGTTTTTGCCTGGCGCGTGATCCCCGGCCTGCCGCTGGTCGCCTGCGCCAACCGCGACGAATACTATGATCGTCCCGCCACCCCGGCCGGCCCGTGGCCGGACGCGCCCAACATCATCGCGGGCCGCGACCTGCGCGGCGGCGGCAGCTGGATGGGCGTGACGAAGGATGGCCCGCGCGGCCCGAAATTCGCCGCCCTCACGAACATCCGCTCTCCCAGCGACTGGCGCACGGATGCGCCCACGCGCGGCGCCCTCGTCGCGGATTTCCTCAAGGGCGGCGACGATGCGCCGGCCTACCTCGCGCGCATCGCGCCGGATGCCGATGCCTACAACGGCTTCAACCTGATCCTGGGCGACCGCGACGGCATGTATTGGTTCTCGAACCACGCCGGCGGCGACCCGCGCAACGGCCAGCCGCTGGAACCAGGCATCTACGGCGTGTCGAACGGACTCCTCGATGCGCCGTGGCCCAAGGTCGTGCGCACGAAGGCGACGTTCGCCAGCCTGCTGCTACAGGGCGCACCGGAAGAAGCGTATTTCGAGATGCTGGCCGATACGACGCGCGCACCGGACATGCGCCTGCCGGACACGGGCGTTCCGCTCGACCTGGAACGGCAGCTTTCCGCCGTCTGCATCGAGATTCCGGGTTACGGCACCCGCACGTCGACGGTCGTGAAACTGTACGGCGATGCCGAGCCGGAGCTGCACGAGCGCGTCCTGAAACCTTGCGACCAGGCCGCGGCCTGAGTGATTGCCCCTCCGGTGGGGGCAGGAATTTCCGCAGCGCACTGCTAACCTTGTTGCTCTACAGTAACAACAAGGAGTAGAGCATGCGCAAGGCAATCAAGGTCCTGGCAGGGCTGACGCTGATGGCGGCCCTGCCGTCGTTCGCCGCGACCCCGGGTACGCAACCGAAGTGGGTCACCGGCTACTACGGCGGCTATTTCTGGGACAATGCCGACTATCAGAAACCCGAGCACGTCGACATGACGGCGCTGACGCACTTCGTGTTCGCCCGCATCGGACCTGGCGGCGGCAAGTCCGGCCAGCCGGGCGAGGTCGTCCCCGGCGCGGGCAACGCGCACGACAACCGCGACGTGGGCCCCGGCGCCGCGTACGACTGGACGGTCGAGGAATTTCTCGTCAAACGCGCGCACCAGGCCAACATCAAGGCGCTGATCATGCTGGGCGGCGAAGGCGACAACGCGGGCTTCCTCGCGTCGACCGCGCCCGCCGTGCGGCCGGCGTTCGTGAAGAACCTCGTCGACTACATGGTCGCGAAGGACTACGACGGCATCGACGTCGACTGGGAAGGCCTGGACAGCAAGAACCCCGACGAGGCGGCGCTGCTGGAAGCCCTCGTGATCGACCTGCGCAAGGAGGCGAACGCGCGCCCCCGCTACCAGGACCGCCCGGTGATCATCACGTACCCCGCCGGGAACATCAACACGAACATCGACAAGGTGACGCCGCACGACGTGCGCATGGCGGGCCTCGTCGACCAGTACAACTTCATGAGCTACGGCGTCGGCTGGTTCGGCCAGGGCTGGGCCAGCAACACGTTCGCGCCGCTGACGGGGCACACGCCGAGCCGCCCCGTCTCCATCGCCGGCACCATCCAGGCGTATGTCGACGCGGGCGTGCCGCGCGCGAAGCTCGGCATGGGCATCGGCTTCTACGGCGCGAACTACGCGCCGCCGTTCACGGGACCGGGCCAGGAGACGGACGGCGACCTCGGCAAGTGGTCGGTGCTCGACTACCGCTGGAGCTACACGATGCTCCACAAGTACGGCTACCTGGACAAGGGCATCTACGCGTGGGACGCGCCGACGCAGACGAGCTACCGCGTCTACCCGGGCGGCTACACGCCCGCGGACCGTCCGGACTGGCCGAGCGGCTACATCAGCTACGAGGAACCGGCGACCATCGCCGCGAAAGGCGCGTGGGCGCAATCGACGCGCGACGGCGAAGGCGCGGCCGGCACGATCATCTGGCTGGTCAACTACGGCACGACGGACGGCGTCGACAATCCGCTGCTCACCGCCGTGAAACAGGCGTTCCTCGACCCGACGGCGACGGCGCCCGGCCCGTACCCGAATCCGCTGCCGCCCCCGCCGCCACTGGACCTCGAGACCCGGCTGGATGCATCGAACGACTGGGGCACCGGGTATTGCGGGACCTTGACGGTGACGAATGTCGGCGCAACGGCCGGCTACTGGAGCACGACACTGCCGTTCAAGGACAAGCTGACGTCGTTGTGGAACGCGCAGTACACGCTGGAGAATGGCGTCCTCGGCCTGCAGGGCCCGGCCTACGACCGCAAGCTGCGTCCGGGCCAGTCGACGCAGGTGGGCCTGTGCGCGACCCGTCCGGCCACGCCGACCGAGCCGCCCCCGCCGCCGCCCGCCGGCGCCGTCACCGCGCAACTCGTGATCACCGCCGACTGGACGAGCGGCTACTGCGCCAAGGTCGCCGTCACGAACAACAGCGCCGTCAAGGTGGCCGGCTGGACCGTCGACGTGGCCAACGTCCAGGGTACGCTCTCCGGGCTGTGGAACGGCAGGTACACGATGGACGGCACGACGATGCACCTGTCCGGCCCCGACTGGAACCGGGACCTGGCTGCCGGCGGCACCAATGACGATGCGGGGTTCTGCGCCAGTCGCTGATACACTGGCCGGATGAACGCCATCCGCGCCCTCGCCGCCGCGCTGTTTTTCGCAAGTGCGGCGCACGCCCAGACCATCCCCGCCGGGGACTACCACCAGCACGTGTTCAGCGCGGCCGACATCGCCATGATCGGCCCGTCGGTCGGGCTGGTGCCGCTCGATGCGGACCAGTTGGTCCCGCTGCTCGACGCGGCCGGCATCAGGCGGGCCGTGCTGCTGTCCATCGCGTACATGGCCGGCAGCCCGTCCCGCGAGGTCGACGACGAGCTTGCGAAGGTGCGGATGGAGAACGACTGGACGGCCGCGCAGGCGGCCCGCTATCCGGGCCGCCTGATCGCGTTTTGCAGTTTCAATCCCTTGAAGGCGTACGCGCTGGCGGAACTCGAGCGGTGCGCGAACACACCGGGCCTGGACCACGGCATCAAGCTTCACATCGGGAATTCGGACGTGCAGCTCGATGATCCGGCCCACGTAGCACGGCTGCGCCAGGTGTTCGCGGCCGCGAACGCGCACGGGATGGCCATCGTCATCCACCTGCGCGCCAACATCGGCAGGAAGCGACCGTATGGCGCGGCGCAGGCGCGCACCTTCCTCGACCAGGTGCTGCCGGCCGCGCCGGACGTCGTCGTGCAGGTCGCCCATTTCGCCGGATCCGGTCCGGGCTACGACGACCCGCCCGCGCAAGCCGCGATGGCCGTGCTGGCGGACGCCGTCGAGAACCACGACCCGCATGCGAACAACCTCTGGTTCGACGTCGCCTCGATCGTCGACCGCGACATCAGGCCGGAGACGGCGGCACTGGTGGTGAAACTGATCCGCCAGGTCGGCGTCGGGCGCGTGCTGTACGGGACGGACTCGGCGCAGGGCGCCAACCTGCGGCCGCGCGAGTCGTGGGCCGCGTTCCGGAAACTGCCGCTGTCGCCGGCGGAATTTGCGCACATCGCAGCGAACGTGCCGCCCTACTTTCCCGAGCCGCCTTGACCCTTCATGGCGGCCTGCAGCATGGCCGTGAATTGCGGCGTGGCCGCGTAGGGATCGGCCGGCGGCTGGCCGTGCATGATGGCGTCCGTGCGCTGGACCACGCCCTGCAGCGCCTGCGGATGCGTGAAGATATAGAAATCGCCGCGGCGGATGCCGTCGAACGTGATGCGGGCCACGTCCGCCGCGGTCGTCTTGCCCGACGCGACGGCCTGTTCCAGCAGCGCCTGGCCCGCCTGCTGGCTGGGCGTCGGCGGCCCGTCGTGACGGAGTTCGCCGGGACGGTGCCGCGCCGAGTGCGCGATTGCCGTCGGCACGAAATACGGGCACAGCACCGACACGTCAATTGCCGCATCGACGAGGCGCAGGTCGTGGTACAGCGTCTCCGACAGCGCGACGACGGCGTGCTTCGACACATTGTACGGGCCCATCACGGGCGGCACGAGCAGGCCCGCCATCGACGCCGTGTTCACGATATGGCCCTCGTAGCCGGGATCGCGGCGCGCGGCGTCGAGCATCAACGGCGTGAACACGCGCACGCCGTGGATCACACCCCACAGGTTCACGCCCAGCACCCATTCCCAGTCGGCTTCCGTGTATTCCCAGATCAGGCCCGCCGTGCCGACGCCGGCATTGTTGAACAACAGGTGCACCCCGCCGTAGCGGATCATCGCCGCATCGGCCAGCTCTTCTACGTGCGCGGCCTTGCGCACGTCGCACACCATCGCCAGCACGTCGGCACCGCCGGCCTGCAGCGTGTCGGCCGCCTGTTCGAGCGCATGCGCATCGACGTCGGCCAGGACCAGCTTCATGCCCAGCCGGGCCGCGTCGTTGGCGAACTCGCGTCCGAGTCCGCTGCCGGCGCCCGTGATGACGGCCACCCGTCCCGCAAAGTTCTCCATGGGGCCCTCCCCGTCGTCGTTACTTCACACGTCAGACTTCGTAATCCATGCACTGGCGCCCTTCACGAATCGCGCCAATGAACGGCACCACAGCCTGGTGCACCGGATGCTTGATGTACGCGTCGAGCGCGGCCTTGTCCTCGAACTCGGAATACAGCACGACGTCGTACGTGGCTTCCAGGCCGGGCTGGGCGATGACGACCTCGAACTTGATCTGGCCCGGGACGATGCTGGCGCATTCGTCCAGGCGGCGCTTCATGTCGATGGCGTTGGCGGCGCGGTCGGCGCCTTCGGCGTGGTCTTTCAATTTCCACATGACGATGTGCTTGAGCATGGATTTCCTTGGTAGCGTACGGTTTTTGACTGTCGCGACGTCCCGTTCCGGGGGATGCCGCGCCCTCATTATAAGAGCGATAAGGCGCGCCCGCCCTCGCCCGCTGGTGGCGGGGTTGGGTTGTTGGCGGGTGACCTGTCGGTTAGTTGCATAATTCAGAAACGGAGTCGGGCGCCAGTGGTCGCCGGGCGCCTGCCAGGCGGCCGAGGCTTACGCGATCGAGGGCCGCTTGCCGGGCCAGATGACCGCCTGTGCCACGATGACGGATTCGCCGTTGAAGGTCGCGGCGGGCGAGCCGTACAGCAGATAGCCCTGCTCGAGGGCCGCGCTCACGCGGCGGCAAAACGTGGCGTCGTCCGGGCCGGTGAGGAGACGGTACGCTGGAAGATCTTCGGGCGGATGGTCGGACATGGTGAGCTCCCGTGCAGTGTGCGTTGATGTAAAGATCGTCGAGTATATTGCCGAAACTACAGTCTTGCTGGCCGCAGGGGCCTCTACCTGCGCCGCAAGTCGGTTAGTTGCAGTATGATGGACCCATGAGCCATCCACCTGCCCTTGCCGACTGGGACAAGCGCCCCGTCGAGGCCTTCGCCGCCTTCGTCGTCACGCCGGAGTTCGTCCTCACGTCCAGCCGCCAGCGCGACGTGCCGCTGCCCGTGTCGAAGGAATCCGCCGCGATCTACCGATTCATGTTCGGCAAGTTCGCCACGTGGATGCTCGAACGCGGTCTCAGGATGTCGACCGTGAACGCGGCCGACCTGCGCCGCTTCATCGAGCTGTCGAAGGACGGCCGTCGCGACCTCAACAGCAAGATCGCCTACCGCTACCTGCGCCTGCTGGAGCGCTGCTTCGATTACCTGGACCGCGCGCCGAACCCGGCCCGCCAGGCCATCATCGCGACGGACCGCGCCCACCTCGCCGAGGACGCCCCGATGACGGCGCTGAGCGCGGACGACTTGCAGCGCTTCCTGGCCGCCCTCCCCGCCGGCCGCACGGAAGACATGGAGGGCCACGCCGGCTGGAAGCGCCGGCGCGACCGCGCGATGCAGGTCGTGATGGCGCTCGCCGGCCTGCGCGTGGCGGAAGCCATCGGCCTGCTGCTGGACGAAGTGGGCCGCCAGCCCGACATCGACGGCGCCATCACGCTCGACATCACCCCGGAAGCGAAGCACCGCACGAGCTACGAGCACACGACGACGCTGCCGCAGGCCGGGGTCGCCGAGCTGACGGCATGGCTGAAGGAACGGGCGGAGCTCGAGATTCCGGGCGACCTGGTCTTCCCCGCGAACCTGGAAGGCGAGCCGCTGCACAAGGCGACCGTCTACCGGCAGACGCGCGCGACGTTCGAACGGGCCGGCATTGCAGTGTCGCGCGCAGGCGGGCGCACCCTGCGCAACAGCTTCGCCGTCCAGCAGCTCGAACAGGGCATGTCGCGCAGCGAGCTGACGACGGCGCTGGGCCTGGCGCTGGAGCGGTCGACGGAAGCGTACAAATACGCGCGGCTGCATGAGGCGCCGGGCGACGCCTCGCCGGGCGACGCTTCACCGGGTGACGCCTCGCCGGACGACCCCGACGCACCCGATCCATCTGTAAGCCCCGCGTAAGTTTCCAGCAAGCGTGCCGTAAGCTTCCCGGCGCACAGTCAGCAGGCTGCCCGCGCCATCGGGTGGCGCACACAATAAACACGACTGGAGACCACAATGGCAATCAACCCCGGCATGGCCGCGGGCGGCAAATCCACGCCGTCCGGCGTTGGGATCACGAAGGAAGAGCGCAAGGTCATCTTCGCCTCCTCGCTCGGCACCGTCTTCGAATGGTACGACTTTTACCTGTATGGTTCGCTGGCGACCGTGATCGCCAAGCAGTTCTTCATCGGCGATCCGACCACCTCGTTCATCTTCGCGCTGCTCGCCTTCGCGGCCGGCTTCATCGTGCGCCCGTTCGGCGCGCTCGTGTTCGGGCGCCTCGGCGACATGATCGGCCGTAAGTACACCTTCCTCGTCACGATCACGATCATGGGCGGCTCCACGTTCATCGTCGGCCTGCTGCCCGGCTATGCGTCGATCGGCATCGTGGCGCCCGTCGTCCTCGTCACGCTGCGGATCCTGCAAGGCCTCGCGCTGGGCGGCGAATACGGCGGCGCCGCCACGTACGTCGCCGAACACGCGCCCGACGGACGCCGGGGCTTCTTCACGTCGTGGATCCAGACGACGGCCACGCTCGGCCTGTTCCTGTCGCTGCTCGTGATCACCGGCGTGCGTGCCGGCATGGACACCGCCGCGTTCGACGCGTGGGGCTGGCGCATCCCGTTCCTCGTCTCCGTGCTGCTGCTCGCCGTCTCGGTGTGGATCCGCATGTCGATGAGCGAGTCGCCCGCGTTCGCGCGCATGAAGGCCGAGGGCCGCACGTCGAAGGCGCCGCTGAGCGAAGCGTTCCTCACCTGGAAGAACGGGAAGATCGCGCTGGTCGCGCTGCTGGGCGTCGTGATGGGCCAGGCCGTCGTCTGGTACACGGGCCAGTTCTACGCGCTGTTCTTCCTCACCAAGACGCTGAAGATCGACGACGCGACGGCCAACATCCTGATCGCGATCGCGCTCGCGCTGGCGACGCCGTTCTTCATCTTTTTCGGCTCGCTGTCCGACCGCATCGGCCGCAAGACGATCATCATGGCCGGCTGCCTGGTCGCCGCGCTGACGTACTTCCCGATCTTCAAGGGCCTCACGCACTACGGCAACCCGGCGCTGGAGACGGCGCTGAACAACTCGCCCGTCGTCGTCGTGGCCGATCCGGCCTCCTGCCACTTCCAGTTCAACGCCACGGGCACGAAGAAATTCCCATCGTCGTGCGACATCGCCACCGCGCAGCTGACGGCGGCTTCCGTCAGCTACACGCGCCAGGATGCGCCGGCCGGCACCATCGCCAGCGTCAAGGTCGGCGACAAGGTCTACCCGTCGTTCAATGCGACGATGACCGCGGACGGCCTGAACTTCGACCAGACCAGCAAGGACCGCGAGGCCGCGCTGAAGAAGGACCTGGGCGCCGCCATCAAGGCCGCCGGCTATCCCGCCAAGGCCGACCCCACGCAGATCAACAGGCCGATGATCGTGCTGCTGCTGTTCGTGCTGGTCCTGTACGTGACGATGGTGTACGGCCCCGTGGCCGCGATGCTCGTCGAGATGTTCCCGACGCGCATCCGCTACACGTCGATGTCGCTGCCCTACCATATCGGCAACGGCTGGTTCGGCGGCCTGCTGCCGACCACCGCCTTCGCACTCGTCGCGGCCAACGGCAACATCTACTACGGCCTGTGGTATCCGATCGTGATCGCTCTCGCCACCGTCGTCATCGGCACCTTGTTCGTGCGCGAGACGAAAGACAACAACATCTACGCGGCCGATTGACCCAACCGGGGTCAGAGCCCGTTTTTGAGCAATTTCCCAAAACCGGGCTCTGACCCCGGTTTTTGGAAATGTCTCGTTGTCACATGCTTGGCAAGGGGGCGAGATAGCGCTACCATCGACAAACACAACGATAACGATGGAGACTCTTCATGCTCAAGCTGCCGCGCCTCGCCGCCGCCGTCACGCTCGCCTTTGTCGCGCACGCCGCGCTTGCCGACGATCCCGCCCCCAACCCGCCGCCCGCCACGTCGCAGTTCAAGGAGATCTCGGCGCACGACCAGGTCCGGCAGCTGGGCCGCGGCGTCAACGTCATCGGCTACGATCCGTTCTGGCAGGATGGCGCCAGGGGCAATTACAAGGAGGAGCACTTCGCGAAGATCAAGGCGGCCGGGTTCTCGACCGTGCGCGTCGTGCTGTTCGCGTTCCGCGCCCTCGACGCGCAGAACCGCCTCGATCCGAAATGGCTGAACCGCCTCGACTGGGTCGTCGCCACGGCCACGAAGCACGGCCTCAGCGTGATCGTCGACGAACACGATTTCGACGACTGCTCGAAGGACGTCGCCGCCTGCATGCCGAAGCTGAAGGCCGTCTGGAGCCAGCTGGCGGAGCGCTACCGCAACGAGCCGAACACGGTCGTCTTCGAACTGCTCAACGAGCCGCACGGCCAGTTCGACGCGGCCACGTGGAACGCCAGCTTCCCGCAGGTGCTGGCCGTCATGCGCAAGACGAACCCCACGCGCAACGTCATCATCGGCGGCGTGCGCTGGAACAGCCGCGACACGCTGAAGGACCTGGCGCTGCCGGCCGCCGACAAGCACCTCATCGCCACGTTCCACTACTACGACCCGTTCCCGTTCACGCACCAGGGCGCGTCGTGGGCCGATGAACCGATCCGCTCGACGACGGGCATCCGCTTCGGCAAGCCGGCCGAGATCGCGCAGATCGACAAGGATTTCGCGGCCGTGAAAGCATGGAGCGATGCGAGCGGCCGCCCTGTCTTCCTCGGCGAATTCGGCGCCTACGACAAGGCCGCGATGGACGACCGCGTGCTGTGGACGTCGACCGTCGCGCGCACGGCCGAGAAATATGGCTTCGCGTGGGGCTATTGGCAGTTCTCCAGCGACTTCGTGCTGTACGACTTCAAGAAGAACGAGTTCGTGAAGCCGATCCTGAAGGCGCTGGTGCCGGCGACGCGCTAGTCCCGCAGGCGGGCGGCATCAGAATCGCTTCGTGCAGTTCCTGCGCACGCGTTTCCTGCCGCCCGCGTACGTCGTGTCGACGTGCTCGTAACACGAGAACGCGCCGGTGTCCCTGTCGTACAGTGGCCGCACGCTGTATTCGTTCGTCTTGACGAGCCGCCCCTTGCGCCAGCAATAGCGCTCGCCGCCGACATCGTCCGCCCCGCCTTTCCAGTCGCCCGTCACGCAGCCCGGATCGCGGCCGTCGACGCTGATATTGCCGATCGCCGACAGCGCCTCGTTGAACACGAAGCGTCCGCGCACGCGATCGTAGAGGTAGACCGTGCTGCTCGTATTGCCGATGGGTGCGACGTCGCTCGTCACGACGAGGTCCCGACAACCGTCGTTGTCCAGGTCCTGCGCGAACAGCCCGCCGTCGTCGCCGTAGTAATTCGTCACCCCGTCGAGCACCTGCACGGTCCGTGACGAGCGCGCGTCGACGACGTGGACGCTGCCCGCGGACCGCGCGTCCGCATCCTTCGGCACCCAGCGGAACGCGACCTGCTCGCCGCAACCTCGACCGGCCGCCAGGGCGGCCAAGGGAACAAGACACACCAGCAGAAGGATCGCTTTTTTCAACCAGCCCTCCATCGAGAATCGTTTACGCGGCCGGCGGCAATCCGGCCATCGCGCCGCTGCCCCACGCCCGCATCCGGTTCGCCGCCCACGCCGTCAGGATCGCGCCCGTCAGCAGCACGAGCCGCGTGTCGACGAGCGTCAGCACGGCGCCCGCCGCCGCCATCAGGATGTTCGCGAGGCAGAACGTCGTCGACAGCAGCCCCATGACGGCGCCCTGTCCGTGACCGCCGCCGAAGCGGTCCGCGGCCCACGCCTGCACGACGGCATTGTAGAACGCATGCGGCAGCCCGAACGCCATGATGCCCACGAGGCCCACCCACAGATGACCCACGCCGAGCGAGCCGATGGCCAGCGCCACGCACGCGGCCAGCCACGCCGCGCGGCGCATCGGTTCGGTGCGGCTCGCACGGCCGGCGAACAGCGCGGAACACGTCATCAGGCCGCACATGCCGACGTTGACGAGCGCGATCGCGCGCGTGTCGTAATGGCCCACCTCGACGAGCCACAGCGGATAGAACTCGTAGAACGCCGTCACGCCGCACGTGTACGCGAGCTGCACGCCGAACAGCGCGCGCAGGCCGTCGTGGCGCAGCAGGTTGAACGCGTGGCGTTCGCGCGCGACGCTCCACCACGACGGCCCGGCCGCGCGCGGCTTGCGTTCCAGCGCGAAGCCGACCAGCGCCGCGCCCAGCAGCAGCGCGCCCGCGGCGATGTAGAACGGGATCGTGAGGCCCCACGCGATCGTGAACCCGGCCAGCAGCGGCCCGACGAGCCAGCCCAGGTGCAGCGCGCCGTTCAGCCACGACAGCGCGTGATTGCGCAACGGGCCTTGCAGGCGGTCCGCGAGCATCGCGCGCACGATCGCGCTGTGGCCCTCCAGCAGGCCCGTGCCGAAGCGGGCGACGAGGAACAGCGGATAGGAGCGGCTCGCCAGCGCCCACGCCGTCAGCACGTGCCCGATGGCGGCGCCGACGGCCGTCACGAGCAGCAGCGGCCGGCGGCCGTAGCGGTCGGACAGCGACCCGAGCACCGCGGTGCCCAGCAGCAGGCCGATCGGGTTGACCATCAGCGCCAGCGCGAACAACAGCTTCGGCGGCAGGCCGAGGAAGTGCGTCAGGCTGTCCGGCGCGCCGTTCACGAACAGCGGCGGCAGGATGGGATAAGGCAGCGACGCGCCGGTCGTGGACAACAGTCCGAGCAGGCAGGCGGTCGCGATCAGGAGGGCGTTCTTCATGGCGGACAGCCTAGCACGGCGCGCACCCTGACCGCATCAGGGGCATTGGCCCGGCGTGGCCGCTGCGGCGGACAATCGCGCGAGTTCCTCGGCGAGCACTGGCGCCGGCACGCCGCCGCCCTGCATCCACAGTGCGAGCGCCGCGAACTGGCCTTCCGCGCACGCGAGCGCGCGCACGTCCGCGCGCGGGCCCACCACGCCGCGGGCACGCAACCCGGGCAAGATCCGCGCCGCCAGCAGGCGCGCGATGCGCGAGCGCAGCGGCTGTTCCAGCAGCACGCGCACCGCGCCGGACCGTTCGCGCACGTGTTCGATCAGCGCCAGCAGAGCCGCCGGATCGGGCGGATCGGCCGCCAGCACGCGCAGCGGCCAGTCCATCGACGCGGCCAGCAGGTCGTCCTTCGTACGGAAATGTTCGTACAAGGTGGAGCGGCCGAGATCGGCGCGCTCGGCCACCGCCGTCATCGCGACGGCGTCATAGCCCTCGGCCATCAGCAGTTCGATGAACGCCCCGACGGCGGCCTTGCGCGTGCGCTGCCGGCGCCGGTCTTGAACGACTTCTTCCATCGCATCTCCATGAGCGGACATCAGCGGGCGTAACCGGACGTCCAGGCGGTTTTGTCCGCTAACGGACGCCGCGGCCACACCATCCGCCAACGCGACGCCCGCCGCTGGTCCAATAGGGTTTTCGACCGAAAGGACCGCCATGATAGCAGCCGACCGCACGCCCCGTTCCATCCCGCCCGCCGCCTGGGCCCTCGCCTTCGCCGGCGCCGCGATGGTCGCCCTCCTGTTCCACCATCCGGTCGTCGCGCACGGCACGGGCTACGCCGACACGCTGGCCGCGCTCGTGCGCCTGGGCGACCGCGCCGCACGCGTGCACGGCGCCCTGTTCGTCGCCTGCGGTTTCCTGCTGTACGGCGTGATCGCGCTGGCGCAGACGCTCGGCCCGCGCCGTCCCGCCATCGTGTTCGGGGTCGCCTGCCATGCGCTGGGCTGCGCGGCCGTCGGCGGCGCGATGCTGGGCGACGGCTTCATCACGTCGAGACTCGCCAGGGTCGCCATCGAGCAGGGTTGGCCGCACGACGCCACGGCCGCGGTGTTCGCGCTGCTCGCCATCGCGATCCAGGTGCTGACCAAGGCGGGCCTGATCGGCATGGGCGTAGGCATGTGCTGCCTGTCGTGGGCCAGCCCGCGCGCAGCAGACGGCAAATGCACGCTGCTCGCCGCGCTGGCGCTGCCGGCGGGCCTGGGCACGGCGCTCGCGGCCGCGAGCGGCCTGCACATGCACCCGCATTCGCTGATGCTGCTGACGGGCGTGCAGGCGCTGTGGTACGCGGGCGCCGCGCTGACGTTATGGCGTGTCAGCCGTTGAAGCTCTTGCCCTCGCCCGCCAGGCGGACGAGCAGCGGCGCCGGCGTCCACGCCTCGCCGTGGTAGCCGCGCGCATACTTCTCGACGGCCGCCAGCACGGTCGGCAGGCCGACCGTGTCCGCATAAAACATCGGGCCGCCGCGGAACAGCGGGAAGCCGTAGCCGGACAGGTAGACCATGTCGACGTCGGATGCGCGCAGCGCGATGCCCTCTTCCAGGATCCGCGCGCCCTCGTTGACCAGCGCGTACACGAGGCGCTCGACGATCTCCTCGTCGGAGATGGCGCGGCGCTCAATGCCCAGGTCCTGCGAATGCCGCACGATCATGTCGTCGACCCACGGCGACGGCCGCGGCGTGCGGTCGCCCGCCTGGTAGTCGTACCAGCCGGCGCCCGTCTTCTGGCCGAAGCGGCCCTGTTCGCACAGCAGGTCGGCCGTCTTCGAATACTTCAGGTCCGGCGACTCCACGGCGCGGCGCTTGCGGATGTACCAGCCGACGTCGTTGCCGGCCAGGTCGCCCATGCGGAACGGTCCCATCGCGAAGCCGAAGGCCTCGATGGCCGCGTCGACCTGCTGCGGCAGCGCGCCTTCGTCCAGCAGGAAGCCCGCCTGGCGGATGTACTGCTCGACCATGCGGTTGCCGATGAAGCCGTCGCACACGCCGGCGACGACGCCCGTCTTCCTGATCTTCTTCGCCAGCGCCAGCGCGGTCGCCAGCACGTCCTTGCCGGTCGCCGCGCCGCGCACGATTTCCAGCAGCTTCATCACGTTGGCGGGGCTGAAGAAGTGCAGGCCGATGACGTCCTGCGGGCGCGCCGTGAACGCGGCGATGCGGTTCAGGTCCAGGGTCGACGTGTTCGACGCGAGAATGGCGCCCGGCTTCATCGCCGCATCCAGCTGACGGAACACGGACGCCTTCACGTCCATGTCTTCGAACACGGCTTCGATGACGATGTCCGCCTGGGCGATGTCGGCGTAATCCAGCGTGCCGCGGATGAGATCCACGCGCTGCCCGGCCTTGTCCGCCGCCAGCTTGCCCTTCCTGACCGTGTTCTCGTAATTCATGCGGATGGTGGCCAAGCCCTTGTCGAGCGCTTCCTGCTTCGTCTCGAGGATCGTCACGGGAATGCCGGCGTTCGCGAAATTCATCGCGATGCCGCCGCCCATCGTGCCGGCGCCGACGACGGCCGCGCTGCGGATCGCGCGAACGGGCGTGTCGGCCGGGACATCCGGCACCTTGCTCGCGGCGCGCTCCGCGAAGAACGCATGGCGCAGCGCCTTCGATTCCGTCGTCTGCGTGAGATGGATGAAGCGCTCGCGCTCGAATTTCAGGCCCTCTTCGAATGGCTTTTCGACGGACGCCGCGACGGTCTCCACGCATTCGACGGGCGCCGGGAACGGCCCCGCCGCCACTTTTACGCGGGCCCGCGCGGCAGCCAGGAAGCCTGCCGCATCCGGATGCCCGACCTGGCGGTCGCGCACCTTCGGCAGCGGCCGCACGCCGGCGACGCGGCGCGCGAACGCGATCGCGCCCGCGACGAGGTCGGAGCCGGCCGGAAGCAATTCGTCGAACAGCAGGGTGCCGGCCAGCTTGTCGGACAGCACCGGCGTGCCCGTCACGATCATGTCCAGCGCCGTCTCCAGGCCCAGCACGCGCGGCAGGCGCTGCGTGCCGCCGGCGCCCGGCAGCAGGCCCAGCTTCACTTCCGGCAGCGCGATCTGCGCACCCGGCAGCGCCACGCGGTAGTTGGCGCCCAGCGCCAGTTCCAGGCCGCCGCCCATGCACACCGTGTGGATCGCGGCGACGACGGGCTTCGCCGAATTCTCGACCGTACGGATCAGCGTATGCAGGGTCGGTTCCGTGAGCGCCTTGGGCGAGTTGAACTCGCGGATGTCGGCACCGCCCGAAAACGCCTTGCCGGCGCCGGTGATGACGATGGCCTTGACGGCCGGATCCTGCGCAGCGCGATCGAGGCCTTCGACGGCGGCGGTGCGCGTCGCGAGGCCGAGGCCATTGACGGGCGGGTTGTTCAGCGTGATGACGGCGACGTCGTCGATGACCTGGTAGTCGGCGCTCATGGGTCTCCTTGCATGGGTGTGATTGTCGGTGGCGACAATATAACCGTTAAAAGAACGGTCGTGTTATTTTTGGCACGCGCCGGGCAGGCGGTAGTCGCGGAACTGCTCGCGCAAGCGGTTCTTCTGGATCTTGCCGGTCGCCCCGGTCGGCAGGGACTCCACGAACAGCACGTCGTCCGGCATCCAGAATTTCGCCACCTTCCCATCGAAGAACCGCAGCAGCTCCTCGCGTGTCACCTCGGCTTCCGGCCGCCGCACGACGACGAGCACGGGACGCTCGTCCCACTTCGGATGCCGCACGCCGATGCACGCGGCCTGCAGCACGGCCGGGTGCGCCATCGCGATGTTCTCGAGGTCGATCGATCCGATCCACTCGCCGCCGGACTTGATGACGTCCTTGCTGCGGTCCGTGATCTGCATGTAGCCGTCCGCGTCGATGGTCGCCACGTCGCCGGTCGGGAACCAGCCGTCCTGCAGCACGTCGCCGCCCTCGTCGCGGAAGTAGCGCGAGATGATCCACGGACCTTTTACAAGCAGGTGACCGAAGGTAAGGCCGTCCCAGGGCAGCTCGTTGCCGGCGTCGTCGACGATCTTCATGTCGACGCCGAAGATGGCGTGGCCCTGCTTGCGCAGCACGGCGCGCTGCCCGGCGACGGGCAGGTCGCGGTGCCGCGCCAGCAGGCCGCACGTCGTGCCGAGCGGCGACATCTCCGTCATGCCCCAGGCGTGGATGACCTCGATGCCGAAGTGGTCGATCAGGGTGTCCATCAGCGCGGGCGGGCACGCGGCGCCGCCGATGACCGTGCGGCGGAACGTCGAGAACGTGAGCCGGTTCTGCAGCGCGTAATTGACCAGGCCGAGCCAGACGGTCGGCACGCCCGCCGAGAACGTGACGCCCTCGGCCTCGAACAGGTCGTACAGCGACTTGCCGTCCAGCGCCGCGCCGGGCAGCACCAGCTTCGCGCCGGACAGCAGCACGGAATACGGCAGGCCCCACGCGTTCACATGGAACATCGGGACGACGGGCAGCACGACGTCGCGCCCGGCCACGTTCAGGGCGTTGGGCATCGCGGACGCGTACGCATGCAGCACGGTCGACCGGTGCGAATACAGCGCCCCCTTCGGATTGCCGGTCGTGCCGGACGTATAGCACAGCGACGCAGCCGCACGCTCGTCGAGTTCGGGCCATTCATAGTCTTCCGCCGCCGCGGCGAGCAGGTCTTCGTAGCACAGCAGGTTCGGCATGCTGCCGTCGGACGGCATGTGCGCCCGGTCGCTCATCAGCACGAACGCCTTCACCGTCGGGCACAGCGGTGCGATCGCCGCCACCAGCGGCAGGAACGTCAGGTCGAAGAACAGCAGCTGGTCGTCGGCGTGGTTGACGATGTACGCGATCTGCTCGGGATGCAGGCGCGGATTGATCGTGTGCAGCACGGCACCCGCGCCGGACACACCGTAATACAGTTCCAGGTGCCGGTAGCCGTTCCACGCCAGCGTGCCGACGCGCTCGCCCAGCGCGATGCCCTGCGCCCGCAGGACGTTCGCCACGCGCCGCGCCCGCGCTTCGCACTCGCGCACCGTGTAGCGGTGCATGTCGCCCTCGACCCGGCGCGAGACGATCTCGCTGCCGCCGTAATGCCGCGCGGCGAACCGGATGATGCTGGAGATTAACAGGGGCTGGTCCATCATCCGGCCCATCAACGGAACAGGTGTCATCGGTCTCTCGGGGTTGCTTGCGGGAAGTCGAGTTTCGAACGCTCGTACGGAAAACGTCAACGACATTCGATGCTGCACTGCAGCAGGTGACATTACCAAACGGTTACGGAATGTAACCCGGATAGGCCGCGCACGTCTTGCGCCCATAGAATCCGCGCGTGTGCGGTAAAATCCGCGCACGAAGAACCAATCAACCCGAGGAAGCGTTATCAGCACCCGCACCGCCGACGATCTGCCATTCGACAATGCCTTTGCCGAACTGCCGCCCGCGTTTTATACGCGCCTGATGCCGACGCCCCTGCCCGCGCCCTACTTCGTCGCGGCCAGCGCGCCGGCTGCGCGGCTTGTCGGGCTCGACGCCGCCGACCTCGCGCACGAGGATATCGTCGCCGTCTTCACGGGCAACCACGTCCCGCCCCGCTCGCAGCCGCTGGCCGCCGTCTATTCCGGCCACCAGTTCGGCCACTGGGCCGGCCAGCTGGGCGACGGCCGCGCGATCCTGCTGGGCGACATCGACGGTCCCGAGGGCCGCATGGAACTCCAGCTGAAGGGCGCGGGCATGACGCCGTACTCGCGCATGGGCGACGGCCGCGCCGTGCTGCGCTCGTCGATCCGCGAATTCCTGTGCTCGGAGGCGATGGCCGCCCTCGGCATTCCGACGACCCGCGCGCTGATGGTGACGGGTTCGAACAAGAGCGTGATCCGCGAAACGATGGAGACGGCCGCCGTCGTCACCCGCATGGCGCCGTCGTTCGTGCGCTTCGGTTCCTTCGAGCACTGGCGCTACCGCGACAAGCCGGAAGAACTGCGCACCCTGGCCGACTACGTCATCAAGACGTTCTATCCAGACCTGGCCGGCGCCCCCAATCCCTATCTCGCCCTGCTCGAGGAAGTCACGCGCCGCACGGCGCGGATGATCGCGCACTGGCAATCCGTCGGCTTCATGCATGGCGTGATGAACACGGACAATATGTCGATCCTGGGGCTCACGCTGGACTACGGCCCGTTCGGCTTCATGGAAGCGTTCGACGTCGACCACATCTGCAACCACACGGACCAGGGCGGGCGCTATTCGTACGCGAACCAGGTGCCCGTCGGCCACTGGAACTGCTATGCGCTGGCCAACGCGCTGCTGCCGCTGATCGAGGACCAGGAAGCGGCGCAGGCCGCCCTGGACGTGTACGTCGACGCCTACGGCGAAAAGTTCGATCAACTGCTGCACGCCAAGCTCGGGCTCAAGTCGACGCAAGAGAACGACCGCGCGCTGGCCGACGACATGTTCAAGCTCATGCAGGCGAACCACGTCGACTTCACACTGTTCTTCCGCCGCTTGGGCGACCTGCGGCTGGAAGAACCCGAAGCGGATGCGCCGCTGCGCGACCTGTTCCTCGACCGCCCCGCGTTCGACGCGTGGGCCGCCGGGTACCGCGCGCGGCTGCGCCAGGAGGACAGTGTCGACGCCGAGCGCCGGCTTGCGATGCACGCCGTCAACCCCAAATACGTACTGCGCAACTACCTGGCCCAGGTGGCCATCGAAAAGGCGCAGAATGGCGACTTTGACGAAGTGCGCAGGCTGCTCGGTGTGCTCGAGCGTCCGTTCGACGTACAGCCCGGGAACGACGCCTACGCGGCACTGCCGCCGGACTGGGCATCGCACCTCGAGGTGAGCTGCTCTTCCTGAAACGATGAAAAACGAGGGATCATGACCGACAAAGTGACGAAAACCGACGCCGAATGGCGCACCCAGCTGGACCCGATGGAATACCAGGTCACCCGCCACGCGGCGACCGAGCGCGCGTTCACGGGCAAGTACTGGGACCACCATGAGCACGGCATCTACCACTGCGTGTGCTGCGACACGCCGCTGTTCGAATCGGACGCGAAATTCGAATCCGGCTGCGGCTGGCCCAGCTATTTCAAGGCCCTCGATCCGGACAACGTGATCGAGAAGGTCGACAGGACTCATGGCATGGTGCGCACGGAAATCATCTGCGCCGTCTGCGATGCCCACCTGGGCCACGTATTCCCGGACGGCCCGCCGCCGACCGGCCTGCGCTATTGCATCAACTCGGCCGCGCTCCGCTTCGAGCCGATCTGAACCAGGGGCAACGTACCGATGAAATTCCTGTTCGACCTGTTCCCGGTCATCCTCTTCTTCCTCGTCTATAAGGTCGCGGATGGCCACCAGGACGCGGCGCATGCGCTCGTCCAGCAGTACATGGGCGCCCTGATCTCCGGCGGCAGCGTCACGCCCGACCAGTCGCCGATCATCCTCGCCTCCGCGGTCGGCATCATCGCGACCATCCTGCAGATCCTGTACCTGCTGGCGCGCGGCCGCAAGGTGGACGGCATGCTGTGGTTGTCGCTCGGCGTCATCGTCGTGACGGGCGGCGCGACCATTTATTTCCACGATCCGGACTTCATCAAGTGGAAGCCGACGATCCTGTACTGGGCCTTCGCGCTGGCGCTGTTCGTCGCGCAGGTCGGCTTCCGCAACAACCTGATGCGCAAGGTAATGGAAGCGCAGATCCGCCTGCCGGACGCCGTCTGGGCCAAGGTCGGCTATGCATGGATGGGGTTCTTCGCCGCCATCGGCGTGCTGAACCTGGTGATGGCCTTCATCGTCTTCAAGGGCAACACGGGCGCGTGGGTGAACTTCAAGCTGTTCGGCATCACGGGCATCTTCTTCGCGTTCATCGTCATCCAGACCCTGATGCTGTCGAAGTACATCGAAGAACATGAACAGCCGCAGGGCAAGGGAGACGCATGATGGATGACCGCGTGGAACGCATCCGGCAGTCGCTCGACGCCGCATTGAGCCCGTCCGTACTGGAGGTCGGCGACGATTCGCACCTGCACGCAGGGCACCCCGGCGCGGCCTCCGGCGGGGGGCATTACCGAGTGAAAATCGTTTCCGAACGCTTCGAGGGACTGAGACTGGTCATGCGACATCGACTGGTATATGATGCCGTGCAAGGTATGATGCACACCGACATACATGCCCTGGCGATTACCGCCGTCGCGCCTTCGGAGCAGTCGTGACGCGTGTTTTTCGGAAGTCTTAAGTGAGATGTAAGTAAGTCGATCCAGAATCCGCTACGCACTACAAAAACTAATCAAATCTTCGTCCAAGCAACCCCCTCACAGGAAACAAAATGACTTTTAAGCCAGCACGGCTGCTGTTAGCCCTGATCGCTATCGCCGCATCGTTTGCGTACTCGCCTTCGTTTGCACAGAACCTCGCCGTGGTGAACGGCAAAGCCATTCCGTCGTCGCGCGCCGACGCGATCGTCAAGCAGGTCGTGGCGCAAGGCCAGGGCACCGACAGCCCGCAACTGCGTGACGCGATCAAGAAGGACCTGATCTCGCGCGAAGTGATGATGCAGGAAGCGATCAAGCAAGGCTACGACAAGAATCCTGAAGTCAAGGCGGCATTGGAGAACGCCCGCCAGACCATCGTGATCAACGCCCTCGCGCGCGACTACATCACGAAGCACCCGGTGTCCGACGCCGAAGTGAAGGCCGAGTACGACCGCTTCGCGAAGCAGACCGGCGACAAGGAATACCACGTGCGTCATATCCTGTTCGCGACCGAAGACGAAGCGAAGGCAGCCATCGCCAAGCTGAAAGGCGGCGCCAAGTTCGAAGACCTCGCCAAGGGATCGAAAGACACCGGCACCGCCAACAACGGCGGCGACCTGGATTGGGCCAGCCCGTCGTCGTTCCCGCCGGAATTCGCAGCGGGCTTCACCAACCTGCAGAAAGGCGCGATCACCGACACCCCGGTCAAGACCCAGGTGGGCTACCACGTGATCAAGCTGGACGACGTCCGTCCGGCCAAGCTGCCGACGCTGGACGAAGTCAAGCCGCAGATCTCCGAAGCGCTGACCCAGCAAAAGCTGGCCGCGTATCAAGAGGAAATGGTCAAGAAGGCAAAGGTACAGTAACATTGCAGCGCCGGCGGCTTCGCCCGCCGGTTTTCGTCGCCACGGCGACATTTCGTGTTGACCACCGGATCACCACCACCGGTTTTAGATAGGATCGAATAAATGATTGTGAAGCCAGCCCGCCTGTTGTTAGCCATGACCGCGATGGTAGCCCTGCCGTCGTTCGCGCAGAACGTTGCGACCGTCAATGGCAAGCCCATCCCCGCGGCCAAGGTTGACCAGGTGGTCAAGCAGGTCGTCGCCCAGGGCAAGGCAACCGATTCCCCGCAACTGCGCGAGGCAATCAAGAAGGACCTGATCGGCCGCGAAGTCCTGATCCAGGAAGCCGACAAGCAAGGCGTCGGCACCCGTCCGGACGTCAAGAACGCAATCGACAACGCCCGCCAGAGCATCATCATCAATGCGATGCTGGCCGACTACATCAAGAAGAACCCGGTCAAGGACGCCGACATCAAGGCCGAGTACGACAAGTACAAGGCGCAGATGGGCGACAAGGAATACCACGCCCGTCACATCCTGGTCGGCACGGAAGACGAAGCCAAGCAGATCATCGCCAAGCTGAAGGGCGGCGCCAAGTTCGAAGACCTGGCCAAGCAGTCGAAAGACCCGGGCTCGGCAGCGAACGGCGGCGACCTGGACTGGGCAAGCCCGGCCTCGTTCGTGCCTGAGTTCTCGAAGGCCATGACGTCGCTGAACAAAGGCCAGATCACCGAGACCCCGGTCAAGACGCAATACGGCTACCACGTGATCAAGCTGGAAGACGTCCGCGCCGCCAAGATCCCGCCGCTGGAAGAAGTCAAGCAGCAGGTCGCGGAATCGCTGCAGCAGCGCAAGCTGGCCGCGTTCCGTGAAGAGCTGATGAAGAAGGCCAAGATCCAGTAATCAGGTCACACCTGAACAAAGCGCTCCTCGTGGGCGCTTTTTTTTGACCAATTTGTTCGACCAAACAACAAAACGAGAGACGCCCATGAAACTTTCTCATTCCGCCGTACTGATCCTGTCCGCCCTGGCCGCCAGCGCGGCGACGGCAGCCGCCTCCCTGCCCCTCTACGTCGGCCAGCCGCTCGCCGGCGCCAAAGTCATGTTCGGCGACTTCGACGTGCAAAAGCCGCTGGACGGCGACGCCGGCCGCATGGACGACGACCCGAAGCTGAAGAACGCCGTCGTCGAAGCCCGCCGCACCAGCAAGGATGCGGCCGGCGACGCGCTCGGCCTGACGTGGAAGGACGCGTGGTTCTCGACCGTGCGCGTGGAGAGCGCACCGCTCGACCTGCGCCCCTACCTGGCCAAGGGCACGGTCTCGTTCGACCTGAAGGTGAACGAGCTGGCGAAGGGCGGCCTGAGCGTCCGTATGGACTGCGGCAACAACTGCGAGCGCAAGGTCGGCAACGTGATCCCCGCGCGCGCCGCCCAGGGCAAGGGCTGGCAGCACCTGAGCTACGCGCTGTCGTGCTTCCATCACAAAGGCGACGACTTCAGCGCGGTGACGAAACCGTTCGCGCTGGACGGCACGGGCGCCGGCGACGTCGAGATCGCCAATATCCGCATCGACCCGGCCGGCAAGCCGAACCAGACGTGCCCCGACTACCGCACGGCCAGCGTGACGCCGGAGCCGCTGAACGAGTCGTGGTCCATCGACTGGTGGATGCCGCGCCATGAAGAGAAACTGGCCGAGATTGCGCGCCGCAAGGCCGCCGGCGAGCGCACGGACCTCGTCTTCATCGGCGACTCCATCACGCACCATTGGGAAAAAGAGCAGCCGGAGCTCTTCAAAGCGTTCTACGGCAAGTACAATCCGCTGGACCTGGGCTATGGCGGCGACCGCACGGAAAACGTCCTGTGGCGCCTCCAGCATGGCGAGATCGACGGCATCGATCCGAAGGTCACCGTGCTGATGATCGGCACCAACAATACGGGCCACCGCGCCGAGGCGCCGGAACTGATCTTCGCCGGCATCAAGCGCGACGTCGCGGAGATCCGCAAGCGCCTGCCGAAGACGAAGCTCCTGCTCCTGGCGATCTTCCCGCGCGGCGAGAAACCGGACGACGGACAACGGGTGAACAACGAGAAGGTCAACGCGATGCTGCCGAAGCTGGCCGACAACCAGCACGTGTTCTTCCTGAACATGAACAAGGCGTTCCTGGCGCCGGACGGCACGCTGTCGAAGGACATCATGCCGGACCTGCTGCATCCGAATGCCGAAGGCTACAAGATCTGGCAGCGCGCGATGCAGCCGGAGCTGGACAAGCTGATGCGCTGAGGACCAGGGCCCCGTGGATACCACCACCGTTCCGTTCCTTCGCCGCCGGGCCATCCTGCGTGCGGGCGTGGCCGCTGCGGCACTCCTGGGGGCCCGATCCGCCCCTGCGCTTACCGCTGTACCGCGGCAGCGCGTGATCGTCGACAACGATTTCTCGGGCGATCCCGACGGCCTGTTCCAGCTGGCGCACCACCTGGCCTCGCCATCGGTCGAGATTCCCTTCGTGATCGGTTCCCACATCCACACGGGCGACTTTCTCGACGGCTCGACGCGACAACCGGAGAACGCCGTTGCCAAGGTGCGCGAGCTGTATGCGACGATGCGCCTGCCCGGACAACCGCCCGTCATCGCGGGCCGTGGCACGGCGTTGTCGAACGGTGAGCTGCCGGACATGACCGAGGCGGCCCGCGGCATCATCGCCGAAGCGACGCGTACGAATACGAAGTTGCCGCTCTATTATGCCGCCGGCGCCGGCCTGACAGACCTCGCGACGGCGTTGATGCTGGCACCGCGGATAAGCCGCAACCTGAAGCTCGTGTGGATCGGCGGGATGGAGCACGGCGACCTGCTACCGGGCGTTCCGCCACGCCACGACGCGGAATACAACCTCACCATCGATACGGTGGCCGCCCAGTGGGTGTTCAATCATAGCGATGTCGAGATCTGGCAGGTGCCGCGCAACGTGTACCGCCAGCTCATCGTCAGTCACGCGGAACTCGGCGCCGGCTTGCGCGACGCGGGCAAGCTCGGGACGTTCCTGATCCGGCAGCTGGAACGTGTAACCGCCCTCATGAAGGACGGCCTGGGCGAAACCTACATCCTTGGCGACAGCCCGCTCGTGACCCTCACCGCGTTGCAGTCGTCGTTCGAACCGGACAGCGCGTCGAGCGCCTACGTCGTGCGCCCGACACCGCGCCTGGCGGACGACGGGCGGTACGTCGCGAATCCCAATGGCCGGCCCATGCGCGTGTACCAGACGATCGATACCCGGCTTACGTTCGCCGACATGGTTGCGAAGTTCGCGCAGGTGGGGCGCGTACAGTGAGCAGATGCAGTTTGGAAACCCAAGCGCTTCCGGATGCGGTAGAGTACTTGCATTACCATCTTGCCGAACACGCATGCTGCTCATCGCCACCCTCCTCACCGCCATCGTCATCGCCATCCACGTCTACATCGTGCTGATCGAGACCGTCCTGTTCCGCACGCGCGGCAGGAAGGTGTTCGGCATCAAGGAAGACAGGGTGGACGCGCTCGCGCCGCTGATGTCGAACCAGGGTTGCTACAACGGCTTCCTGGTGGCGAGCCTGGCGGTGGGACTGCTGCACCCGAATCCGGCGATCGGGCGCGCATTCGCCGTGTTCGGGCTCGTGTGCGTGGCCGTCGCGGGCGTCTGGGGTGCGGCGACGGTGTCGCGCCGCATCCTCTTCGTCCAGACCGTGCCGGCCGCGCTGGCGCTGGCCGCATGGCTGGCGGCCTGACGCGGAGCGTACGCCGATGCTGAACTGGACTAAAGACACCTACCTGGTCTCGACCGACGACAGCCTCCTGCAGCTCGACGTCATTCACCAGAACCTCACCCGGACCACCTGGGCCGCGGGCATCGACGAGGCGACGGTACGCAACGCCATCGCGCACAGCCTCAACTTCGGCCTGTACGACGACGGCCGGCAGATCGGCTACGCCCGTTTCATCACCGACCGTGCGACGTTTGCCTACATGGCGGACGTGTTCGTCATCGAGGCGTATCGCGGCAAGGGACTGGGGCGGTGGCTCGTCGAATGCATGCTGGCGTATCCCGGCGTCGAACGCTACCGCCGGCTGCTGCTGGCGACGACGAGCGCGCCCTGGCTGTACGAGAAGCTCGGGTTCACGACGCCCGACAATCCGAAGCTCTTCTGGCACATCAACCGGCCCGGGATCTACCGACAGCGGCCGGAATGAAAAAGCGCTGCCGAAGGTGAACTGACCCCATAAAGTTGGACGGTTTAGTTCCCTAGGCAGCCAAGGCCTGGGCCCTGTACTGAACAGGGCTCAGGCCTTTTAGTTTGAGCTTGATTCGGTCGTGATTGTAATAGTGGATGTAGTCGGCCAA
>NZ_LMEW01000018.1 GCF_001426525.1 Massilia sp. Root133 | reverse complement strand
AGCTATGCATGCACCAGCTTTTTTCACCGGAAGCTAACAGCAACCCCGTCCACCTACAAGAAAAATATGTGGGGAAGGGTCAGGCTCTGACCCCGGTTTGTCAGAAGTCGTACCGGGCCGACAATTTCAGCTGACGTCCATCGCTCGGGTAGATGCCGCCCTTGCACGAGAACGCATTGCTGAAGTAACGACGGTCCGCCAGGTTCAGCCCCGTCGCGGCGACGTCCCATGCGCCCAGCTTGATGCTGTAGCGCGCGTCGAGCGTCGTGTACGACGGGATGCGTGCGCCGCAGGCGTTGCTGAAGTCGCCGCCGTAACGCTGGCTGTCGACCCATTGCACGCCCACGTCGGCCGACTGGCCATTGCCCGGCACCCACGCCAGGCGCGCCGTCACGACGTTCTTCGGCACGAGCGCCAGTTCGCGGCCGGCGTTGGGGCCGTCCGTGAAGTGCGCGATCACGTGCTGCAGGTGCGCGCTCGCGCGCCAGCCCGCCGCCAGCGCCGCCTCCGCATCGATCTCGACGCCCTTGCGCTCGGTCGGATCGAGGTTGGTGTTCGCGCCCCAGCCGCCATTCAGCGTCGGATCATAAAAAATCTCGTTGTCCAGTCGATGGCGGAATACGCGCGCCGTCAGCGTGCGGCTGTCGTCGCCCGGCGCGTGGCGCAGGGTCGTGCCGAGTTCCAGGTCATGCGACGTCTGCGCCTTCAGGATGTCGGCGCTGGAGCGGTAGCCGTTCTCGTCGACGTTCGCCACGCGGTAGCTCTGCCCCGCCTTCGCGTACACCTCGACGAGCGGATGCACACGGTAGCTGGCCTGCGCTTCCCACGCGTTCTGCGATTGCGAACGGTCTTCCGGCGCGACGCCGCCCACGACGTCCACGACGTTCTTGTCGAAGTTCTCGTGGCGCGCGCCCAGCGCGATGCGGCCGTCGTGGGCCGGATCGAAGCGCAGCTCGTCGCGCAGGTACACCGCCTTCGACGACTGGCTCGCGTCGGCGCTCGAGAACGAGGCCGTCGTCTTGCGCTTCCAGCGCGTGAAGTCCACGCCGCCCACCAGTTCATTGAGCATGCCGCCGACGTCGGACAGCCAGCGCGCGCGCGGCGAGAACTGGTCCTGGCGGCCGTCGTACGCATTGTTCGAACCGAAGGACAGGTAGTTCGAACGCACGTTGCGTTCGCGGTGCGACAGGTCGGCCGCCAGGTCGACGGCGCCCAGGCGGTATTCGGCGAAGACGTTCGCGCGGTCCGTGTTGAGCGAGCCGAAGTCGTTCGGCGTCGACGCCTGGCGCGGATCGGCGTCGAACTGGGCCAGCGACAGCGAACCCGGGAGACGCGAATCCTGGCGCGCGCTTTCGATGTGGATGCCGGCGCGGCCGCCCGTGAAGCGGGTCTGCACATTGAGCGAAGCGGTCGTCTGGTCGAAATCGCTGTTGCGGCGGTAGTTATTGGAACCCTGGCGCGCGACGGCGATGTCGGCGCTGACGTTGCCCGCCGTCTGCGACAGCTGCGCGCGCAGATCGTGTTCATGGAACGAGCCGCCTTCGGCAAACACGGAACCGTGCAGGCCGCCGGCCACGTTGCGGCGCGTCGTGATCTGGATGATGCCGCCGGTGGCGCCTTCGCCATACAGCACGCTGCTGCCGCCGCGGGTGATCTCGATGCGTTCGACCGTGTCGATCGGGATCGTCGACAGCACGGTGTTCGCCAGTTCGTTCTCGTTCAGGCGCACGCCGTCGACCATGATCACCATGTTCTGCGCGCTGTTGGTGCCGAAGCCGCGCAGGTCGAGCGCGAAGTCGGGCGAGGAGTCCAGGCTCTGGCGGCCGAACACGCCGCCGATCTTGCGGATCGCGCTGTTCACGTCGTTGACGCCGGCGCGGCGGATGTCGTCCTGCGTGATGACGGTGGCGCCGATCGGACGCAGGGTTTCCACGCTCGGGAAACGGGCACCGGTGATGACGACGGTCGATGGGTTGCCGTCCTGGGCGCGCACGGCGCCGGTGGAGAGGGACAGGACGATGGCACAGGCCAGCGCGATCGGCTTGATAGCCGGCGCGCCGCGGGTGGAGGCGGCAGTATGCATTGGATGTTCAGTGTTCGTTTGGCGCCGGCAAGCGTCCCCGCACGCCGGCGTACACAAAAGCGCGGCGTAACGCCGGCTTCCCCTGTCTGGCCGGTCTCCGGGCTCCAAGACGGACCGTCCCACCTTCCTATGCAAGCACAGTGGCTGTCGGGGCGGCCTGTCGCCGTGCGGCGACGCTTGTTTACCGTTGCGGGGGCAGCACACGTTGGCACGCCGCCGGAGGCGACGCCGCTTCGTGTTTCCCGTTTAACTGCACGCGCAGACGCGCATGCGGGCACCAGAACCCCGAGATTATAACCTGTATAGTGTACGCACAAAAATAACAGCCACGCCCGGGATCCCGCATGCTTCCTCGTTTCCGATTTCGCCTCGTCCTCGCCGCGGTGCTGCTGCTGGCGGGCGCGGTGTTCGCCGCACCTGCATCCGACGGCATCGCCCTCGCCCCGCCGGATGCCGCCGCCGTGCGCGTGCCCAGCAGCCCGGATGCCTGGGGCGGCCCGCGCACGGGCCGCGAACCCACGCTGTCGGACCGCGTCGTCCATTACGACATCGCCGCCACGCTCGACCCGGTAAAACACACGGTCGCGGGCCGCGAGCGCCTCACGTGGCGCAACCGCAGCAACGTCGCCGTCAGCAGGGTCTACCTGCACCTGTACATGAACGCGTTCGAAAACGCGGGCAGCACGTATTTCACCGAGCGGCGCGAGCGCGACGGCACCTTCCGCTCCGGCGTCGACATCAAGGATGCGTGGGGCCACATCGCCCTGCGCCGCGTCGCGCAAGGAAGCGCCGGCGTGCCGTGGACCTTCGTCCATCCGGACAACGGCCCGGCGACGGACCATACGGTCGTGCGCTTCGACCTGCCGCAGGCCGTCGCGCCGGGCGCATCGACGACGCTCGACATCGACTTCGTCACGCAACTGCCGCGCGTTATCGCCCGCGCCGGCTACTTCGGCACGTTCCACCTCGTCGCGCAGTGGTTCCCGAAGATCGGCGTGCTGGAACTGCCGGGCGAACGGGGGGCGACGTCGCCGCGCTGGAACGTGCACGAGTACCACCTGAATTCCGAGTTCTACGCGGACTTCGGCAGCTACGACGTGAAGCTCACCGTCCCGCGCGGCTACACCGTGGGCGCGACGGGCGAACCGCAAGGCGCCCCCGTCGACAAGGACGGCATGCGCACGTGGCGCTTCGCGCAGGGCGACGTCCACGACTTCGCCTGGACCGCGGACAACCAGACAGCCAGGCCGCTCGTCGACACGTGGTCCGGCCCGGGCAGCCCGACGGTGACGGTGACCGTGCTGTACCCGCCCGAATTCGCGGCGAGCGCGGCGCCCGCGCTGAAGGCGGCAAAAGAATCGCTGACGTACTTCTCGAACACGCTGGGCCCGTACCCGTACAGGACGCTGACCATCGTGATCCCGCCCTACAACGCGGAGGAAGCGGGCGGCATGGAATACCCGACGTTCTTCACGGCCGAGGCCTATCGGGCCGTCGAACCGCGCACCGTGAACCAGTTCGCCCTCGCCTTCGTCACCATCCACGAATTCGGCCACGGTTATTTCTACGGCCTGCTCGCGTCGAACGAATTCGAGGAACCGCTGCTGGACGAAGGCCTCAACGAATACTGGGACAACCGCATGATGCGCGACCAGGGCCAGCTCGCGTACATCGCGACGCCGCTGCTCGCCCGCCTCGGCTTCGCGCCCGGCTATCCGACCTTCGACGCCGAGCGCACCGCGACGCCGCGCCACGACCCGGCCGACCCGCCCGGTGCCAACGCATGGCACCGCCTGCAGGACATCGGCCCCGTCTACACGCGCACGGCGATCCTGATGCGCGACCTGGAAGCGCGCATCGGCCGCGCGCCGATGGAGCGCGCGTTCAAGGAATACTACCGGCGCTGGAAGTTCCGCCACCCGAGCACCGCCGACCTGCGCGAGACGCTCGCCGAGGTGACGGGCCAGCGCGCCGTCATCGCGGACGTGTTCGAGCGCCAGGTCTATGCCGTCTCCCGCGTCGACGACAGCATCGCCGACCTCGCGAGCACGGAACTGGTGCCGCTCCCCGGCGCGCACGAGAGCCAGTCCGCCGTCGACAAACGCATCGACGCGGCGCGCGCGGCATGGCGCAAGACGCATCCGGACGGCACCGGGCCGTACCCATACCGCACCGATGTCACGGTCCGCCGCCACGGCGCGCCCGTGCCGCAGACGCTCGTCGTGAAATTCGCCGACGGCAGCAGCGAGACCGCGCGCTGGGATGCCGACGAACGCTGGCACACGTTCACCTGGACGAAGCCGGCGAAGGCCGTCTCCGCCGAACTCGATCCGCAGCGCCTGCACTACCTGGACGTGAACAAGCTCGATGACAGCCGCACGCTCGCACCGGATGCGCGCGCCTCGCACCGCTGGGGCTTCGAGTTCGCCGCCGTCGTCAACTACCTCCTTGCCCTGATCGCCACCTTATGACGACCGAAACGACCCTCGCGCCCCCTTCCCTCGTGCCGCGCGCGGCCGGCCTCCACGGCGTGCTGCCTGCGGCGCGCGCCGCGCTGCAATGGCGTTTGCTGCTGTGGTGGGCCGTGCTCCTGCTGCTGCCGACCGTCGTCGCCGCGCTGCCGGTGTGGGAGCTGCTGGCCGCCAGCCTCGATCACTCGGTGTACGCGGGACGTCTGGCGGAACGCCTCGACATGATCGCGTACGCCGACATCCTGCACGCCGCGCGCGACCAGTACGCGCCGGCCCTGGGCGCGGGCAGCCTCGTCGCGCTGGTGCTGACGTTGTTGCTGTCGCCGCTGCTGGCCGGCATGGCGCTCGCCGCCGCGCGCGCGCCGGAACGGCTGGCGTCGGGCGCGCTGCTGGCCGAAGGCGCGCAGTGTTACCCGCGCCTCGCGCGCATGCTCGCGTGGTCGGTCGTCCCGCTGGGTGTGGCGGGACTGATCGGCAGCTCGGCCCACCATGTGGCAGGCCGGATCGCCGAGACGGCGCGGCTGGAAACCGACGCCGAACGCGCCGCGCACCTGGCCACGCTCGCGACCGTCGCGCTGCTCGTGCTGGCCCACGCGACGGTCGACATCGGCCGCGCCATGCTGGCCGCCGACCGCCGCCGCACGTCCGCCATCGGCGCGTGGTGGCGCGGCTGCGCGCAGCTGGCACGCCGGCCGCTCGCGCTGCTGGGCACCTGGCTCGGCATCACCGCGGCCGGTCTCGCGCTCGCGGCCGTGCTGGCGTTCGCGCGCGTGCACATGCCCGCGCTGGGGACGGCCGGCACCATCGGCGCCGTCGTGCTGGCCCAGCTCGTCGTGTTCGTGCTGGGGTGGATGCGGATGGCGCGCCTGTTCGCGCTGACGGCGCTGCTGCGCTGATCCACGCGGGCGGCGCGGATCGGCTACCATGAACGCTTCGATTGCCGCGCGAAGGAGCCTGCCATGACCCGCCTGCCCACCTATTTCGTCTCGCACGGAGGCGGCCCATGGCCGTGGATGAAGGACCAGTACGGTCCCACGTATGCCGAGCTGGAAGCGTCGCTGGTCGACATCAAGCGCCAGGTCGGCGTGCGCCCGAAAGCCGTGCTCGTCGTGACGAGCCACTGGGAGACGGACGACTTCACGGTATCGTCTGGCACGGCGCCCGGCATGATCTACGACTACGGCGGCTTCCCGCCGCACACGTACCAGATCCGCTATCCGGCGCCGGGCGAACCGCAGCTGGCGGCGCGCGTCGCGCAACTGCTGAACGATGCCGGCCAGCCTGCCCGCCTGGATGCGGAGCGCGGCTTCGACCACGGCACGTTCTCGATGCTGGCGCCGATCTATCCCGAAGCCGACATGCCGGTCGTGCAGCTGTCGATCCGCCACGGCTACGACCCGGCGGCGCACCTGGCCGCCGGCCGCGCGCTGGCCCCGCTGCGCGACGAGGGCGTGCTGATCCTCGGCAGCGGCCTGTCGTTCCACAACCTGCGCCAGTTCGGCCCGGGCGGCGCGCTGGCGTCGAACGCGTTCGATACGTGGCTGCAGCACGTGCTGCTGGAGCTATCGCCCGCCGACCGCGAGCAGGCGCTGCTGCACTGGAGCGAGGCGCCGTATGCACGCATGGCGCATCCGCGCGAGGATCATCTCGTGCCGCTGTGGGTGGCGCTGGGCGCGGCCGAGCAGGAGCCGGCCGCGTGCGTGTATCACGAGGAGAGTTTCTTTGGGGCGTTGACGGTGTCGAGTTTCAGGTTCGGCGACGCCGCGGCCTGACTCAGGTTCCGCGCTTCCCGCGCGCCGCCTCTTCCGCCTTGCGCGCCGCCTTCTCGGCCGCGATGCGGGCCTTTTCTTCCATCTCGATGCGGTGGCGCTCCAGCGCCTCGGCGCGGGTCTGCGGTGTTTCCAGGCTGATGCGGCCCAGCGCGCCCTGGCGGTAGTCCTGCAGCAGCACGTGCGCCGCCTTTTCGTAGTCGTAATCGCCGCCGCGCACGCGGAACGCTCGACGCTGGGCGACGCCTTCGATTACGCCGAAGCCGTCCAGCCCCTCCGTCTTGATGCCGTAGCGAGCCGTCAGCAGTTGCGGATAGCGCTGCAGCAGCAGGCCGCCCAGGTATTCCGCCACTTCTTCCTCGATGACGGCGTTCGTGCCGATCGCGTGGCTGGCGGCCAGCATCAGGCCGTCGCTTTCCATGTCGATCTTTGGCCACAGCATGCCCGGGGTGTCGACCAGCACGGTGAACTTGTCCAGATAGAGCTTTTGCTGGGACTTCGTGACGGCCGGTTCGTCGCCGACCTTGGCCACGCGCTTTTTCAGCAGCGCGTTCATCAAGGTCGACTTGCCCACGTTCGGGATGCCCATGATCATGATGCGCAGCGGCTTCGTCGGCACGCCGCGGTGCGGGGCCAGCGTCTTGCACAGGTCGGGGATCTTCGCCACGTCCGACGGCTTCTTGGTCGTCATCGGGTACGCGGTCACGCCTTCCTGGGCGTCGTACCACGCGGCCCAGGCCGCGGTGGCGGCGGGGTCGGCGAGGTCGGTCTTGTTCAGCACCTTCAGGCAGGGACGCTGGCGGAACTTGCGCAACTCTTCGACCATCGGGTTGCTGCTCGCCTGCGGCAGGCGGGCGTCCAGGACCTCGATGACCACATCGGTGTTTTCCATCTGCTCCGCGGCCTGCTTGCGGGCGGCGGCCATGTGGCCCGGGAACCATTGAATCGACATGCTCTACCTTCAAAAATTTGCGTGCAACCGGGTATTTTACCCTAGTCCACGCAAATCGACGACACCCTGGGCGATGCTGCAGCGGCCGTCCCGGTCGACGGCCCTCCTGCCGACGGCGCTTCAGTCGAGTTCCGCGAGGGCCTTGACGTGGGCCACGACACTGCGTCCCAGCGCCGACAGCGCGTAGCCGCCCTCCAGGCAGCTGACGATGCGTCCGCCCGCGTACCGGCGGGCGATGTCGGCGACCTGGTGCGTGATCCACGCGTAATCCGCCTCGACGAGGGCCATGCCGCCCATGTCGTCTTCCTTGTGGGCGTCGAAGCCGGCCGAGATGAAGATCATCTGCGGGCGGAACGCGTGCAGCGCGGGCAGCCATTGTTCGACGACGAGCTTGCGCACGACGTCGCCGCCCGAGTACGCGGGGACCGGTACGTTGACGCAGGTCGGCGTGATCGGTTCCGGTTCCGTGTACGGATAGAATGGATGCTGGAAAAAGCTGGCCATCAATACGCGCGGGTCGTCCTTGAACGACTCCGCCGTGCCATTGCCGTGGTGGACGTCGAAGTCGACGATGGCGACGCGCTCCAGCCCGTGCACGTCGAGCGCGCGGCGCGCGGCGATGGCCACGTTGTTGAAGAGGCAGAAGCCCATGGGCTCCGCCGGCCGCGCATGGTGGCCCGGCGGGCGGACGGCGCAGAAGGCATTGTCGACGGTGCCGGCGATGACCGCATCCGTCGCGGCCACGGCGGCGCCGGCCGCGCGCAGGGCGGCGCGGTAGCTGTCCTTGCACAGCAGGGTGTCGCCGTCGAGCGGATAGAGTTCGCCCGCCTGCGGCAGGTTGTCGCGCACGAGGTCGAGCGCACCCTGCGTGTGGTTGCGCAGGATGTCGGCTTCGTCGGCCAGCGGCGCGCTCACCCGCTCGACGAGCCCCTCCAGGCGCGCGAGGATCAGCTGGTCCTCGATGGCACGCAGGCGCTCGGGGGCTTCGGGATGCCAGCTGCCCATCTGGTGCAGGGCGCAGTCCGGGTGGCTGTAAATGGCTGTACTCATGATTCCTGGTTGATGCTCATCGATACCGCAAGTCCCTCCGTTCTCGCATAGAATCGATGCGAAAGGCAACCGCAGGCATATCAGGATTGCTAACAGCGTTAATCTACCACGCCTGGGTGCCCCGCCGCCCCGGAACGACCATCGGAAGCCATCCATGTTCAATCAATTGCACGCCGCCGCCCGCCAGGTCAGCCAGATCGTGGTCGGCAAGGACCGGCAAGTCCGCCTTGCGCTGACCTGCCTGCTGGCCGGCGGCCACCTGCTCATCGACGACGTGCCCGGCGTCGGCAAGACGACCCTCGCCCATGCGCTCGCGCTGGCGCTGGGCCTGAAGTTCAACCGCGTCCAGTTCACGAGCGACCTGCTGCCGGCCGACGTCGCCGGCATTTCCGTCTACGAGCGCGAAAAGAGCGGCTTCGTCTTCCACCCCGGCCCGGTCTTCACCCAGGTGCTGCTCGCGGACGAGATCAACCGCGCCACCCCCAAGACGCAGTCGGGCCTGCTGGAAGCGATGGAAGAGCGGCAGGTCACGGCCGACGGCGTCACCCGCGCGCTGCCGGAACCCTTCTTCGTCATCGCGACGCAGAATCCCGCGCACCAGGTCGGCACGTTCCCCCTGCCGGAATCCCAGCTCGACCGCTTCCTGATGTGCTTGTCGCTCGGCTATCCGGACGCCGCCGCCGAACGGGCCCTGCTGATGGGCGAGGACCGGCGCGCGATGCTGAAAACCATCGAGCCCGTGATGCGGCCGGAAGAACTGCTCGACGCCCAGCGCTCGCTGCGCGCGATCCACGCCTCCGACAAGCTCATCGACTACCTGCAGGCCCTGGCGCAGTCCTCGCGCTCGGGCAAGCTGTTCGCGGAAGGCCTGTCGCCGCGCGCCACGCTCGCGCTGCTGCAGGCCGCGCGCGCGTGGGCCGCGCTGGAAGGCCGCGACCACGTGATCCCGGAAGACGTGCAGGCCCTGCTCGTGCCCGTGTGCGCGCACCGGTTGCGGCCGCTGCGTTCCGCGCAGGGCGTGGCGATGGCCAGCCGCGACCTCGTGCTGCAGTTGCAGAAATCGGTCCCGGTCTGATGGCCCCCGCAGCCGATCCGGCGATGGCACGACCCGATGGCTGGCTGAACCGCAAGCGCGTCCAGTGGCGCACGAAGACGACGGCCCACGACAAGGGCAGCGTGCTGCTGAACCAGCGGCGCGTCTACATCCTGCCCACGCGCGCGGGCCTCGCGTTTTGCGCGCTGCTGCTCGTCCTCCTGGTCGGTTCGATCAACTACAACCTGGGCCTCGGCTTCGGCCTCACGTTCGTCGCGGGCGCCTGCGCCATCGTCGACATGGTGCAGACGACGCGCAACCTGGCCGGCCTCGTATTGAGCCCCGGCCGCGCGCCCGACGTGCATGCGGGCGAGGACGCGCCGTTCGAGCTGCGCGTCGAGAACCCGACGCGCCTGGCCCGCTACGCCGTCTGGATCGATTTCGAGCACGTGCCCGAGCCAAGACTGGCCATCGACCTGCCGGCCGGCGGCAGCACGACGCTCGTGCTGCGCACGGCCACGCGTGCGCGCGGATGGATGCGTCCGCCGCGCGTGCGCCTGGCCACGCACTTCCCGCTCGGCCTGTTCCGCGCGTGGAGCTGGTGGCAGCCGGACAGCCGTGCCCTCGTCTACCCGTTCCCCGAGCAGGACGCGCCGCCGCTGCCGATGCTGGGCCGCCCCAGCCCCGACGGCGCGGGCAGCACCGGCAGCGATGATTTCGCCGGCGTGCGCAGCTACCAGCCGGGCGATCCGCTGCGCCACCTCGCATGGCGCCAGATCGCGCGCCTCGATCCGGAGCTGGGCGGCCAGCTCGTCACCAAGCATTTCGAGGGCGGCACGGTCGACGAACTCGTGCTCGACTTCAACACACTGCCCGCCCGGCTCGACGTGGAGCTGCGCCTCGCGCGCATGGCCCGCTGGGTGCTGGAAGCGGAGCAGCGCGCCCTGCCCTATGGCTTCATCCTCGGCCGCATCCGCTACCCCGTGACGCTCGGCACGGCGCACCAGGCGGCTTGCCTGCGCGCGCTGGCGCTGTACGGCTTGCCGGAGGAGCCGGCGTGAAGGTGCTCCTGTCACGGGACAAGCAGGATACCTTGCTGCTGATCGCCAGCAGCCTGCTCGTGCTGGCACCGCACGCGGCCCACCTGCCCGTGTGGGTGAGCCTGCTGTGCGGCGCCACGCTGGCCTCGCGCGCCGCGATCACCCTGCTGGGCCGGCGCATGCCGTCGAACGTGCTCCTCGTGCCGATCGCGGCGGCCGCGATGTTCGGCGTGCTGCAGAGCTATCACACCCTGCTGGGACGCGACGCGGGCGTCGCCATGCTCGTCCTCCTCGTCGCCTTCAAGATGCTGGAGATGCATGCGCGGCGCGACCTGTTCGTCGTCGTGTTCCTGTGCTACTTCCTGGTACTCACCAATTTCTTTTATTCGCAGACGATCCCGACGGCCCTGCTGATGCTGGCGTCGCTCGTCGCGCTGCTGGCCACGCAGCTGTCGTTCCAGCTGACGGGCGCCGTGCCCCCGCTGCGTACGCGCCTGTGGATGGGCGCGAAGCTGCTCGGGCTGGCGCTGCCGCTGGCGGGCGCCGCGTTCGTCCTGTTCCCGCGCATCGAAGGGCCGCTGTGGGGCATGCCGGACGCGTCGCACGGCGCGCAGAGCGGCCTGTCCGACACGATGGCGCCCGGCCAGATGTCGAACCTGGCGCAGTCGGAAGACGTCGCGTTCCGCGTGAAATTCGACGGGCCCGTGCCCGCGCAGCCGCAACTGTACTGGCGCGGCCCCGTGCTGGGCAGCTACGACGGCCGCACCTGGACGCGCGTGCGCCCGTCCCGCCACACGCGCCCGCAGGCACTGTCGCTGTCCGTGGGCGGCACACCGGTCGGCTACCAGGTCACGCTGGAACCGTCGAACACGCGCTGGCTGTTCGCGCTCGAGATGCCGCGCGCCATTCCCGAGTTGCCGGGACACGGCGTGACGCTGTCCGGCGAACTGGAATTCCGGTCGCTCGACCCGATCGGCGAGCGCGTGCGCTACGACCTCGTCTCCTTCGTGCACTACAGCCTGCAGACCGACGCGTCGCCCGTCGACGGGCAATGGCTGATGCTGCCCTACGGCCTGAATCCGCGCACGCGCGCGGCCGGCCAGGCGCTGGCGTCCCAGCCCGATCCGGCGCGCCGCGTGGCGGACGTGCTGCGCCTGTTTGCGGACGGCGGTTTCGTCTACACGCTGCAACCGCCGCTGCTGCCCGGCCGCGACTCGATCGACGATTTCCTGTACGGCACGCGCGCGGGCTTTTGCGAGCATTACGCGGGCGCCTTCGTGTTCCTGATGCGCGCGGCGGGCGTACCGGCGCGCGTCGTCACGGGCTACCAGGGCGGCGAGATGAACCCGATCGACGGCTACCTCACCGTGCGCCAGTCGGACGCGCATGCGTGGGCCGAGGTGTGGCTGCCGCGGCGCGGCTGGGTACGTATCGACCCGACGGCCGCCGTGGCGCCGGAGCGCGTCCAGCGCAGCCTGGCGCGTGCGCTGCCGCCGGCGCCGTTCGGCCTCGAAGGCCTGGGCCGGCTGCTGCAGCCCGATCCCGACTCGCTCCTCGGCCGCATCCGGTACATGTTCGGCGCCGTCAACAATGGCTGGAACCAGTGGGTGCTGAATTACACGCCGCAACGCCAGCGGCATCTCGTGCAACGCTTACAAGAAGGATTGTCCCATTGGCAAAGCCTGGCGCTCATTGCCATGCTCTGCGCCATGTTGTTCCTGGTAAGAAAATTCTCGCAGAGGCGGAAAGCCGACCCCGTCGATGCGCTATACTCGCTCCTGTGCCAGCGCCTCGGCCAGCTTGGCATGCCGCGTGCGCCGGACGAAGGGCCGACCGCGTACGCGCAGCGCCTCGCCGCCGCCGACCTGGCTCCCGAGACTGGCGCGGCCGCGACGGAATTCCTGCGCCGCTACAGCGCTTACCGCTACGGACCGCAGAGTCCGGGCACCGGCCTCGTTCCCATCCTGAGAGATTTGCTGTCCCGAGTTCGATGAAATCCTTCGCTTCCCTGCTGCTTGCCCTGGCCATCGGCGCCGGGCCGGCGGCGGATGCCCTCGCCGCATCCTCGCTCCATCACACCAAGGCCACGGCGAAATCCGCCAAGGCCGCCAAGGCGGCAAAAAAGGCCGGCAAGAAAGCGCAAGCCGCCGCCCCCGCCCGCCCCGCCATCGATTACGACGGCGAGGCCGTCAATTTCAGCGACTGGCAGGCCGTGCGCGATTTCGAGGACGACATCGTCGCCCGCAACGGTTTCGAGCGCGCGCAGGTCGAGGATGTGATCAAACGGGCACGCTTCATCGATTCCGCCGTCCAGCTCGTAAAACCGGCGCCGCCCGGCAAGCCGAAGAACTGGCAGGCGTACAGCGACCGCTTCATCGAGCCGATCCGCATCAACGCGGGTGTGCGCTTCTGGAACGAGAACGCCGACCTCCTCGCGCGCGCGGAGGCGACGTATGGCGTGCCGGCCGAGATCATCGTCGGCATCCTCGGCGTGGAAACGATCTATGGCCGCGACACGGGCCGCTTCCGCGTCGTCGACGTCCTGACCACCCTCGCCTTCGCCTATCCGGAAACGCCGAACCGCGCCGACCGCATGGCGTTCTTCCGCGGCGAACTGGAAAACACACTGCTGCTGGCGCACAAGGAAAACATCGACCCGTTCTCGCTGCTGGGCTCGTTCGCGGGCGCCGTCGGCATGCCGCAATTCATGCCGGGCAATATCTTGAAATATGGCGTGGACTTCGACGGCGACGGCATCGTCGACCTGCGCGGCTCGGCCGCCGATGCGATCGGCAGCGTGGCCAACTTCCTCGTCGAGCACGGCTGGGATCGCAACAACACGGGGCCGGCCGTGTTCCCGGCCAACGTGGCGCCCAGTCTCGCCTGGCAAGGGCTGCTCGGCGGCCTGGAAGCGCGTTACCGTCCAGGCGAGCTGGACGGTGCCGGCGTCGCCACGCGCACGGCCCTGCCGGATGGCCGCCTGTACGGCCTCGTCGATTTACAAAACGGGGCGGACCCGACGGAGTATTGGGTGGCGAACGCTAACTTTTTTGCTATCACTAAATACAATCGCAGTTATTTCTATGCCATGTCCGTGGTCGAATTAGGCCGTGCGGTGCGGTTGGCGCGCGGGATCTAGTGTCCTCGAACCAACAACTTTGTATCAGTTTGTAACAGCATTGTCATAAATACGGCCGAGTCATGCCGTCGTGACAACCTCATACTCCCCGGGGGTATGCTTATTTCTCATGGACAGTTCTCCTGAGAAACATAGGATCCTCCCCGATACCCCCTCACAAGTTGTCATTCCGCTACTCAATTCCTAATTGTGCGGCAGCGCATCGTTAATTGCTCTACACTTAAGTTTAAATAAAATACAATGATGTTCTCAGTGAGTTTGTGAGAGAATTGCATTGCGGCTATTGTTGCGATGGGACAACGAACTCAACGAAAGCCACTGATCTTATTGCTCTTAAGTACTAAATTGGAAATTAGTTGTATAATTTAGTAGAAACTTTCATATCCTTACAGGAGTGGAAGTTCCGCCGCGAGCTCTGACAAACCCTCATAGGAATAGTGAATCATGACGAACCAAGTCGGTATCGATATGAACAGCGATTCGGAAAACGACGAACTGCTGCAATACAACCCGAATCGCCTGCTCGACACCCTGATCGAGAACCTGCGCCTGAAGAACGACGCTGCACTGTCGCGCGCCCTGGAAGTTGCGCCGCCGGTGATCTCGAAGATCCGCCACCACCGTCTGCCGGTCGGCGCTTCGCTGCTGATCCGCATGCACGAAGTCTCCGATCTGTCGATCCGTGACCTGCGCTACCTGATGGGCGACCGCCGTGCCAAGTTCCGCATCAGCGACAAGCAGTTCAAGCCGAAAGACAAGGACGGCAACGCAGGCGGCAGCGAGTAATAATGGCACGCACCGGACCGGACGGCGGCCACTGACGCCGCCGCACCGCCCGACTCTGCCGGCCTCCCGAACGATCGGATTGCCGGGTCAGGCATAGTATTTCCCCGCAGCGGATGCGGGATGGGGAAGACCCAGCGCCGAGAACCCGCGCCGGGCACACAAGCAATCAGGCGGGGAACACACCCGTCGACAGATAACGATCACCGCGGTCGCAGACGATGAACACGATCGTCGCATTCTCCACCGTTTGCGAGATACGCAAGGCGATTTCGCAGGCGCCGGCCGCGGAAATACCGCAGAAAATACCCTCTTCGGCCGCCAGGCGGCGTGCCATCTGTTCCGCCGCGGCCTGGGTCACATTCTCGACCTGGTCGATGCGCGATTTATCGAAGATCTTCGGCAGATAGGCTTCCGGCCATTTGCGGATGCCGGGGATCGACGATCCTTCCTCCGGCTGCGCGCCGATGATGCGGATCGCTTCGTTCTGTTCCTTCAGGTAGTGCGACACGCCCATGATGGTGCCGGTCGTGCCCATCGCACTGACGAAGTGGGTGACGCGGCCTTCCGTGTCGCGCCAGATTTCCGGTCCGGTCGTCTCGTAGTGGGCGCGCGGGTTGTCCTGGTTGCCGAACTGGTCGAGGATGATGCCCTGGCCATCTTTCTGCATCTGCTCGGCCAGGTCGCGCGCGTATTCCATGCCGCCCGTCTTCGGCGTCAGGATGATCTGGGCGCCGTACGCGGCCATGCTCTGGCGGCGCTCGATGGACAGGTTGTCCGGCATGACCAGCACCATCTTGTAGCCGCGGATCGCGGCCGCCATCGACAGCGCGATCCCCGTGTTGCCGCTCGTCGCTTCGATCAGCGTGTCGCCGGGCTTGATCTGGCCGCGCGCCTCGGCCCCGCGCAGCATCGACATCGCTGCGCGGTCCTTCACGGAACCCGCCGGGTTGTTGCCTTCGAGCTTGCCGAGGATGATGTTGTTGCGGGCCGCCGCTTCCGGCCCGGGGATGCGCACCAGCCGCACCAGCGGGGTATTGCCGATCGTGTCTTCGATGGTCTTGTATGCCATTGCCTACTCTTTTGCGAACGCGAAACCGACATTCTAATCCGAGTTGACGGGGCGCGTATGGGACCGGCAACCGAAATACTTTTGTACAAAGACAAAACCCCGCGCGGGGCGGGGTTCTCACGCGGCAGGGGCCGGATCAGGTCGCCGATTTGGCGGCCGCGGGTTTGGCTTCCGGCTTGGCCTTCGCGTCGGCCGGCTTGGCGCCGGCCTTGGCGGGTTTGGCGGCCTTGTCAGCCCCCGCGGCGGCCATCGGCGCGCCGTCCTTGGCCTGGCCATTGACCTGCAGGCCGGCCTTCGACAGCTGGGTGGCGCGTTTGTCGGCCACACCCTTCACGCGCTTCTGGAAATCGGCCCAGTCCTTGAACGGACCAGCCTTGGTGCGCTCGTCGATGATTGCCTTCGACATGGCCGGACCGACGCCCTTGACCGAATCCAGCGCGGCGGCATCGGCCTTGTTGACGTCCACCTGGGCGAATGCAAAGCCCATCGACGCCACCAGCGTGGCGACTGCAAGCATCAGCTTCTTGATCATCTCGTATTCTCCGTTATCGTTGGCTTGGTTGGCGGCCGGGGATGGCCGCCTGTTGCCTTAACGGATAAATACGGCGGTAGGTTGACGCCCTGGTTTGCGACCACGCAATCACGCGTGGCCGTCGTCCTTGCGGCGCTGCGCGAACAGCTCGTCGCGCGTGACGGTCGCGGTGCCCAGCTTGCCGACGACGATGCCGCCCGCGCGGTTCGCCGTCGCCAGCGCTTCCGGCAGCGATACCCCGGCACCCAGCATGGCGGCCATCGTCGCGATGACGGTGTCGCCGGCGCCGGAGACGTCGAACACCTCGCGCGCGTCCGCGTGCACGTGCAGGACCTCGTTCGCCGTGTACAGGCTCATGCCCTCTTCCGAGCGCGTGAGCAGCAGCGCTTCCAGGCCGAGGTCCGTGCGCAGCTTCTGGGCCTTTTCCGTCAACTGGTCTTCCGTCTTCCAGCTGCCGACGATGCGCTTGAGTTCCGACTTGTTCGGCGTGAGCATCGTGGCGCCCGCGTATGGCGTGAAATCGTCGCCCTTCGGGTCGACCATGACGGTCTTGCCGGCCGCGCGCGCGGCGCGGATCATCTCGGCCACATCCACGAGACTGCCCTTGTTGTAGTCGGACAGGATGATCACGTCGTAGTCCGGCAGCAGCGCCTTGAATTGCGTGAGCTTGTCGCGCAGGATCGTTTCGGTGGGCGCGTCCTCGAAGTCGATACGCACCATCTGCTGCTGGCGGCCGATCACGCGCAGCTTGATGATCGTGGAGATCGCCTCGTCGCGCTTGAGGTAGCTGTGGATGCTCGATTCGCGCAGGATGCGTTCGACGTGGTCGCCCGCCTCGTCGGCACCGACGACGCCCAGCAGGCCGCAATGCGTGCCGAGGGCCGCGGCGTTGCGCGCCACGTTGGCGGCGCCGCCCAGGCGCTCTTCGCGGCGCTCGATGCGCACGACGGGCACCGGCGCTTCCGGAGAAATGCGCGAGACGTCGCCGAACCAGTAGCGGTCGAGCATGACGTCGCCGACGACGAGCAGGCGCACGCTCTCCAGTGGGGGCGCTTCGGCCTGGCGGTAGCTGTCGGTCGGCAGCAGGCGGCTGGGGATCGTTGCGGTCATGCGCGCCTCACTTGCCCGTCAGGACCGAACGGCCGATGCCGTGGTACTCGATGCCCAGGCCCGTCATCAGCGGCGGCTCGAACAGGTTGCGGCCGTCGATGATCACCGGGTGCTTCAGGCGCGCCTTGATCTGCTCGAAGTCCGGGCTGCGGAACGCCTTCCATTCGGTGACGATCACCAGGGCTTCGGCGCCGTCCAGCGCTTCCATCGGCGTCTTCTTGAAATCGACGCGCGCGAGTTGCGCTTCGGAGAGGTCCAGCGCCAGCACGCGCTGCGCTTCTTCCATCGCGACCGGATCGTGCACGGCGACGCTGGCGCCCCGCTCGATCAATTCCTTCAGCAGCACGCGCGACGGCGCTTCGCGCATGTCGTCCGTGTTCGGCTTGAACGCGAGGCCCCAGACGGCGAATGTCATGCCCGTCAGGTCGTCGCCGAAGCGCTGCACGACCTTGCGGCCCAGCACCTGCTTCTGGCGGTCGTTGACGGCTTCCACGGCGCGCAGGATCAGCAGTTCCTGGTCGTACTGGCGCGCGGTGCGCTCGAGCGCCTGCACGTCCTTCGGGAAGCACGAGCCGCCGTAGCCGGCGCCCGCGTACAGGAAGCTGTGGCCGATGCGCGGGTCGGAGCCGATGCCGTGGCGGACGGCTTCGATATCGGCGCCCACCTGGTCGGCGAGGTTCGCCAGTTCGTTCATGAACGAGATGCGGGTCGCGAGCATCGCGTTGGCCGCGTACTTCGTGAATTCGGCCGAGCGCACGTCCATCCAGTAAACGCGTTCGTGGTTGCGGTTGAACGGGGCGTACAGCAGCTTCATGAGGTCGCGCGCACGCTGGCCCGCGGGGCTGTCGTCGTGGCCGATGACGATGCGGTCGGGACGCATGAAGTCGTCGACGGCGGCGCCTTCCTTCAGGAATTCCGGGTTCGAGACGACGGCGAATTCCATGCTTTCTTCACCACGCGCACGCAGCTCTTCGCGCACGGCGGCGGCGACGCGGTCGGCCGTGCCGACGGGCACCGTGGACTTGTCGACGATGACCTTGTAGCCATCCATGTGGCGGCCGATGTTGCGGGCGGCGGCCAGCACGTACTGCAGGTCGGCGGAACCGTCTTCGTCCGGCGGGGTGCCGACGGCGATGAACTGGAGCTGGCCATGCGCAACGCTGGCGGCGACGTCGGTCGAGAACTGCAGGCGGCCGCTGGCGCGGTTGCGCGCGACGACTTCTTCCAGGCCCGGTTCGTGGATCGGGATGCCGCCGTTGTTCAGCAGGTCGATCTTGCGTTGGTCGACGTCGAGGCAAAAGACGTCGTTGCCGAGTTCCGCCAGGCAGGCGCCGGTCACGAGGCCGACGTAGCCGGTGCCGATAATCGTAATCTTCATGGTTCGCTTTAGCTTAGTTCATCACGTTCAGTTCTTCGGTACGGCGCGGCGGGTAGGTCTCCCACTTGCTGCACCCCGGGCATTGCCAGTAATACTGACGCGCCTTGAAACCACAATGGCTGCACTGGTAGCGCGCCAGCTTCTGCGTGTAACCGTGCACCAGGTTCTTCACCATCGACAGCTCTTCCCACACGTTCGCCGGCGCATCCATCAGGCGCGCTTCCAGCAGCTTGTCGAGACCGAGCAGGGTCGGATTGCGGCGCAGCTCTTCCACCACCAGCTGTTTGGCAGCCTCCACGCCGTTGAGTTCAATGACGGCCTTGAAGACGACCTCGATCAGATCAATCGACGACGCTTCTTCCAGGTAGGAGCGCAGCAGGTTGACGCCTTCCTGCGGGCGGCCGACGGCGCGGTAGCCATCCATCAGGCGCGCGGCGACGAGGGCCACGTGCGGCACGCTTTGCTGCTCCACGCGGCGCCACGTCTTCAGCGCGCCCTCGATGTCGCCTTCGGCCTTGAGCGCATCGCCGCACAGCATCGTCGCGCGCACGTTCTTGCGGTCGGCCTGCAGCGCCTTGTCCAGCAGCGCCTTCGCTTCCTCGGACTGCATGTGCACGAGGGCGTCCTGCGCCAGCTCGCAATAGAACTGCGCGATTTCCTTGTGGTGCGCGCCGGCGCCGGATTCCATCAGGCCCTCGGCGGCGGCGATCGCGCGGCGCCACTCCTTTTCGCGCTGGAAGATCTCCAGCAGCGCACGGCGGGCCTGCACGCCGTACTGCGTGTCGACGAGCAGGTTGAACGTCTCTTCGGCGCGGTCCAGCAGGCCCGCCTTCAGGTAGTCCATGCCGAGTTCGTACTGCGCGTGCACCTGCTGCTCGATCGGCAGGTCGGGACGCGACAGCAGGTTCTGGTGGACGCGGATCGCGCGCTCCGTCTCACCGCGGCGGCGGAACAGGTTACCCAGCGCGAAATGCATGTCGGCGGTTTCCGGATCGAGCTTGACGATCTCGATGAACGCGTCGATGGCCTTGTCCGGCTGTTCGTTGAGGAGGAAATTCAGGCCCTTGAAATAGCCGCGCGGGAGGCTGCGCGATTCGGAGACGAGCTGCTTGATATCGACGCGGGCGGCGATCCAGCCGAGGGCAAAAAAGACGGGGATGCCGAGCAGCCACCAGATTTCAAATTCCATATGTTGTTCTTATTGATTACTGAATAACGTTCAGGCGCGCGGCGCGACGCTGTCCGGCTGCGGCGCATTGGCGGCGGTACCGGCCGCGCTCTGCAGGGCCTGGATCGTGTGCTTGTGCTGCGAGCTTTCGCGCCGGTGCCGGAACACGGTCGGCGTCACGGCCAGGATGCCGAGGAAGGCGCCGGCGATGAAAAACGCGAGCAGCATCAGCACCAGCGGACCCCGCACCTCGTAATTCAGGAAGAAATGCAGGTCGACCTGATGCGTGTTCTTCAGGGCAAAACTGAAGAACAGGACGAACAGCAGGCATCCGACGATGGTGGAGACGAGTTTCATCAGCAGGTCCCGAGAGGTAAGACGGCAAAGGCGCAGTGTCGCATATTTGAAACGATATTCCTAGAACGGCCGGCCCGGCCGTTGCTCGCGTGCGGCGTGATTATACGTGGGTTGCACGATTCGGGGTCAGAGCTCATTTTTAGGGAAATTCGGGGTCAGAGCACTTTTCAGGCCATTATCTCTGCAGCAAATTTCTCGTGAGTCCGGTAGCAACTATCGTCTGTGGTTGCTGATGCGCGCGACGCCCGTGCGTTGCGATTGTTCATCAGTAAATTGATCGAAAAAGTGCTCTGACCCCGAATTTGAGAAATAAAAAACGGCGCCCCGAGGGACGCCGTTTCGTGAGTCTGTCGCAGACGGATCAGTCTTCGATGATCGGTTGCCCGACCATCGCATCCACCCGCTCGCGCAACTGCTTGCCCGGTTTGAAGTGGGGTACCCGTTTTTCGGGCACCATCACTTTGTCGCCGGACTTCGGGTTGCGGCCGATGCGGGGCGGCCGGCTGTTCAGGGCAAAGCTGCCGAAACCCCGGATCTCGATGCGCTGGCCGCTCGCGAGAGCATTGGTCATCGCATCGAGGATGGTCTTGACGGCGAACTCGGCGTCTTTTGCCACCAGCTGAGAATAGCGCTCGGCCAGGCGGTTGATCAGCTCGGACTTGGTCATCTGCTCACTCTAAGGTTGTAACCTTTGCTTAGTTCTTGTTATCGAACTTGGCCTTCAGCAGGGCGCCCAGCGAGGTGGTGCCGGTTGCTGCGCTGTTGTCCGAAGCCAGCTTCTGCATGGCTTCCTGGGTGTCGGCGTTGTCCTTGGCCTTGATCGACAGCTGGATGCTGCGTGCCTTGCGGTCGATGTTGATGACCAGGGCTTCGACCTTGTCGCCCACTTTCAGGTGGGTGCCGGCATCTTCCACGCGGTCGCGGGCGATTTCCGAAGCGCGCAGGTAGCCTTCGACTTCCTCGTTCAGGGCGATCACGGCGCCTTTCGGCTCGACCGACTTCACGGTGCCGGTGACCAGGGTGCCCTTGTCGTTCAGCGAAGCGAAGTTGTTGAACGGGTCGCCTTCCAGCTGCTTGACGCCCAGCGAGACACGCTCGCGCTCGACGTCGATCGCCAGGACGACGGCTTCCAGCTCGTCACCCTTCTTGAAGCGGCGGACCGCTTCTTCGCCGGCTTCCGTCCACGACAGGTCGGACAGGTGCACCAGGCCGTCGATGTTGCCCGGCAGGCCGATGAACACGCCGAAGTCGGTGATCGACTTGATCAGACCTTTGACCTTGTCGCCCTTCTTGTGGGTCATGCCGAAGTCGTCCCACGGATTCGCCTTGCACTGCTTCATGCCCAGCGAGATACGACGACGCTCTTCGTCGATTTCCAGGACCATGACTTCGACTTCGTCGCCCAGCTGGACAACCTTGTTCGGCGCCACGTTCTTGTTGGTCCAGTCCATTTCCGAGACGTGCACCAGGCCTTCGATGCCCTGCTCGACTTCCACGAACGCACCGTAGTCGGTCAGGTTCGTGACCTTGCCGAACAGGCGGGTGCCTTGCGGGTAGCGACGCGACAGGCCGGTCCACGGATCGTCGCCCAGTTGCTTGACGCCCAGCGAGACGCGGTTCTTTTCCTGATCGTACTTGAGGACCTTAGCGGTGATCTCTTGACCAACCGACAGGACTTCCGACGGGTGACGCACACGACGCCATGCCAGGTCGGTGATGTGCAGCAGGCCGTCGATGCCGCCCAGGTCGACGAACGCACCGTAGTCGGTGATGTTCTTGACGACGCCGGTGACGACGGTGCCTTCCTTGAGCGTTTCCATCAGCTTCGCACGCTCTTCGCCCATCGATGCTTCGATGACGGCGCGACGCGACAGCACGACGTTGTTACGCTTGCGGTCCAGCTTGATGACCTTGAATTCCAGGGTCTTGCCTTCGAACGGGGTCGTGTCCTTGACCGGACGGGTGTCGACCAGCGAACCCGGCAGGAATGCGCGGATGCCGTTGGTCAGGACGGTCAGGCCGCCCTTGACTTTGCCGTTCACGGTACCGGTGACGATCTCGCCCGATTCCATTGCTTTTTCCAGAGCCAGCCACGATGCCAGGCGCTTGGCCTTGTCGCGCGACAGGATGGTATCGCCGAAACCATTTTCCAGCGATTCGATGGCCACGGAAACGAAGTCACCCACGTTGACTTCCAGTTCGCCCTGGTCATTCTTGAATTCTTCGATGGGGATGAAAGCTTCCGATTTCAGGCCGGCGTTGACGATCACGAAGTTGTGATCCAGACGCACGACTTCGGCGGAGATGACTTCGCCCGAACGCATGTCTTGACGCGCCAGCGACTCTTCGAAGAGTGCTGCGAAGCTTTCCATACCGGTATCTTGATTTGCTGCAGTAGCCATAAGTTTTGAGATGTTAGCCAGCAGATCGGCTATATGCGATCTGAACTGGGTCAAGTTGAACCACACCCGGGACACCCCGGGCACCTATAAACGCCGTTCTCACGGCAGTCCCTACAACATCAGGGATAAATTCTTGTTAGAACCTCGCCAAACCTACTGCGCGTTGCCCCGTCGCCCTGCGATGCTCACTGTACTCTCGTACAGCTGCGCTTCTCGGACAACGGTGCTGCCGCTCGCTACGGTTTTGCGAGGTTCATTCTTAGGGGTGCGCATACCAGGCGAGCACCTGTTCGACGGCTTCGTCCGCCGTCATCTGCGAGGTATCGAGGATGTGCGCCCCTTCAGCCGGCACCAGCGGGGCCACGGCGCGCTGGGTATCGCGCGCGTCGCGGGTCTGCAAATCCGCCAGCAGATCGTCCATATTAGCAGAAAATCCTTTGTCAATCAATTGCTTATACCGGCGTTGCGCACGTGCCTCAACACTTGCGGTCAGGAACACCTTCAGCTGGGCGCCGGGAAAGATCACGGTGCCCATGTCGCGGCCGTCGGCCACGAGGCCGGGCGTTTCGCGGAAGCTCAGTTGCAAGCCGTATAACGCCTGGCGCACGGCCGGCAGCGCCGCGATCTTCGACGCGGTATTGCCGACTTCTTCCTGGCGGATCGCGTTGCTCACCTCTTCCGTGCCGAGGTAGATATGGCCGCCGTTGAAGCGGACGGGCAGGTGTTCGGCGACCTTGGCGAGCGCGTGCTCGTCGCGCAGGTCGGTGCCGCGGCGCAGTGCGGACAATGCGGTCAGGCGATACAGGGCGCCGGAATCCAGCAGGTGGAAGCCCAGGCGGTCGGCGACCTTGTGGGCCACCGTGCCCTTGCCCGAGGCGGTCGGGCCGTCAATCGTAATGACGGGAATATTCGAGTTCGGCATGTAGTGTGTGTGGTTACCAGTTATCCCATCAGGATAATGTGTCTTGCGCGATTCCGGAAAACGTTTCGAAGTAGTCCGGGAACGTCTTGGCCACGCACTTCGGATCATTGATGCGCATCGCGTTGCCGCGCCGCGCCGCGCCATCCAGCGATGCCAGCGAGAAGCACATCGCCATACGGTGGTCGTCATAGGTGTCGATCGTCGCATGCGACAGCGTGTCGGGCGGCGTCACGCGGATGTAGTCCGGGCCCTCTTCCACCGTCGCGCCGACCTTGCGCAGCTCCGTCGCCATTGCGGCCAGGCGGTCGGTTTCCTTCACGCGCCAGCTGGCGATGTTGCGCAGCGTGCTCGTGCCGTCCGCGTACAGCGCGGCGACGGCGATCGTCATCGCGGCGTCCGGGATGTGGTTGAAGTCCGCGTCGATCGCTTTCAGCACGCCGTTCGACTTCGCCTCGATCCAGTTGTCGCCCTTCGTGATCGTCGCGCCCATCTGCTCCAGCGCGTCGGCGAAGCGCACGTCGCCCTGGATGGAGTCCTTGCCCACGCCTTCCACGCGCACCGGACCGCCGGCGATGGCGCCCGCGGCCAGGAAGTACGACGCCGACGACGCATCGCCTTCGACGTGGATGCTGCCCGGACTCTGGTACGTCTGGCCCGGCTGCACGGTGAACGACGCCCAGCCGTCCTGGCCGACCGTCACGCCGAAGCGGCGCATCAGGTTCAGCGTGATCTCGATGTACGGCTTCGAAATGAGCTCGCCCACCACCTCGATCGTGACCGGCTTGTCGACCGCCATCAGCGGCGCGGCCATGAGCAGCGCAGTCAGGAACTGGCTCGACACGTTGCCGCGCACGGCGATGCGGTCCGGCTGGACCTTGCCCGCGCGGATGTGCAGCGGCGGATAGCCCGGATTGCCCGTGTATTCGATGTTGGCGCCGACGGCGTTCAGCGCGTCGACCAGGTCGCCGATCGGACGCTCGTGCATGCGCTCGACGCCGTGCAGCGTGTAGTCGCCGCCGATCACGGCCAGCGCCGCCGTCAGCGGGCGGATCGCGGTGCCCGCATTCCCCATGAACAGGTCGGCCTGGCCGACGGGCAGGCGGCCGGCAGCGCCATGCACGACGTGCGTGCGCTCGTCGACCTGCTCCCACTGGATGCCGAGCTTCCTGAGGGCGTCCAGCATGACGGACGTGTCGTCCGACGCGAGCAGGTCGTGGATGGTCGTCGTGCCTTCGGACAGTGCGGCCAGCAGCAACGTGCGGTTCGAGATGCTCTTCGAGCCGGGCAGGCGTACGGTGCCCTGCACGCGCATCACGGGTTCGAGGTCGATGTGCTGGGGATAGATTTTAGCTTGGGTCATTTTCCAGATTCCTGATCGGGCGCCGGCGGTTTTTCCGCGGCTTCGATCGCTTCGGTCCACGCGCGGCGGGCGCGCTGGGCGTTGGCGTAGGTCGCCTCCAGCGCGGGTCCGTCACTGGCGGCGAGCCGCGCGCGAAGGTGAGTCAATTGAGCGAGATAGGCGTCCAGTTCGCCGAGCAGCGCGTCGCGGTTCGCGAGGCTGATGTCGCGCCACATTTCCGGCGACGAGCCCGCGATGCGGGTGAAGTCGCGGAAGCCGCTGGCGGCGTACTGGAACAGCAGGTCCGCGTGCGGCTTGTTGGCGATGTCGTCGACGAGCGCGTACGCGAGGAGGTGCGGCAGGTGGCTGACCGCGGCGAACACCTTGTCGTGCTCCTGCGGCGTGAGCATGTGGATGATGGCGCCGCACGTGCGCCACGCGGCGGCCACTTTCTCGACGGCTTCCGCGGCATTTTCCGGCAGCGGCGCGAGCACGGTCTTCTTGCCGCGGTACAGGTCGGGGATCGCCGCATCCGGACCGTTCGATTCACGGCCCGCGATCGGGTGCCCCGGCACGAACTGGTGGACGCGATCGCCCAGCGCGGCACGTGCGGCCGCCACCACGTCGGACTTGGTGCTGCCCGCGTCCGTGACGATCGTCTGCGGCTCCAGGTGCGGCAGCAGCGACGCGAGAATCGCTCCCGTCTGCGCGACGGGCGCCGCCAGCAGCACGAGATCTGCGCCACGCATGGCTTCTTGCGGTGACGTCGCGGCTTCGTCGATGATCCCGAGCTCGCGCGCACGCGCCAGCGCCTGCGCGGAGCGTCCCAGCCCCACGATGTGGCCCGCGGCGCCGGCCGCCTTCAGGCCCAGCGCGAACGAGCCGCCGATCAGGCCGACGCCGACGATGACGACTTTCGTCAACATCAGCCGAGAGCCTTTTCAAGGGCTTCGACGAAGCGGGCATTCTCTTCCGGCAGGCCGATCGAGATGCGCAGCCATTGCGGCAGGCCGTACGCGCCGACCGGACGCACGATCACGCCCTGCTTCAGCAGCGCGAGGTTCACGCGCGCGCCGGCGCCGTCGTCGTCGCCCACTTTCACGAGCACGAAGTTGCCGTAGGACGGGACGTACTCGAGCTTGAGCTCATCGAACGCCGCGGTCAACTGCCGGTAGCCGGCGCGGTTGTTCTCGGCACCCTTGCGCAGGAATTCTTTATCGTTCAGCGCCGCGATGGCGGCCGCCTGCGCGAGCGAATTCACGTTGAACGGCTGGCGGATGCGGTTCATCAGGTCCGTCACGGCCGGCTGCGCGATGGCGAAACCGACGCGCAGGCCCGCGAGGCCATACGCTTTCGAGAACGTGCGCGAGACGATCAGGTTCGGGTATTTGCGGACCCACTGCGTCGATTCGAACTGGTCCTTCTGCTCGAGGTATTCGTTATAGGCCTCGTCCAGCACGACGACGACGGACGCCGGCACCTTGGCCAGGAACGCCTCGATCTCGGGTGCGGAGATGAACGTGCCGGTCGGGTTGTTCGGGTTGGCGATGTAGACGAGACGGGTGTCCGCATCGATCGCGGCCGCCATCGCATCGAGGTCGTGGCCGTAGTTCCTGGCCGGCACGACGATGCCGCGCGCGCCCACGCCCTGCGTGGCCAGCGCGTACACGGCGAACGAATACTGCGCATAGACGACGGCCTGGCCCTTTTGCACGAACGCGTGCGCGGCGATCTCGAGGATGTCATTGGAGCCGTTGCCGAGCGTGATCCAGTCGGCCGGCACGTCGTAGCGCTTGGCCAGCGCGGCCTTCAGCTCGAAGCCGTTGGCGTCCGGGTAGCGACCGAGTTCCGCGGCGGCGGCGGCCATCGCGGCCTTGGCCGACTCGGGGATGCCGAACGGGTTTTCGTTGGACGCCAGTTTGACGATACTGGCTTCATCGAGGCCGAACTCGCGGGCGACTTCGGAAATGGGTTTGCCGGCCTGGTAAGGGGCGATGGCGCGGACGTAATCGGGACCGAATTGCGACATGGGATTCTCTTGGCTGTAGTGTGAATGATTCAGAGGCCGACGGGATAGGATCCCAATACCTTGAAGAAGGCGGCGTTGTCCTTGAGCTCTTCGAGCGCGCGGCCGACGGCGGCATCGGCGATGTGGCCTTCGACGTCGACGTAGAAGTAGTACTCCCACGTGCCGATGCGCGCGGGACGCGATTCGAAACGCGTCATCGACACGCCGTGCTTCGCGAGCGGCGCGAGCAGGCTGTAGACGGCGCCGGCCTTGTTCGGCACGGCCAGCACGATCGACGTGCGGTCCTTGCCGGACGGGCCCGTGGCCTGGCTGCCGATGATCAGGAAGCGCGTGCGGTTGTGCGGGTCGTCCTGGATGTGCGCCTGGACGACGCCCAGCTTGTACTGTTCGCCCGCCATCTCGCTCGCGATCGCGGCGATGGTCGGATCCTGGCTCGCCAGCACGGCCGCTTCCGCGTTCGACGCGACGGCGCGGCGCTCGATGCCGGGGTGATGCAGGTTGAGCCACACCTGGCACTGGGCCAGCGCCTGCGAATGCGCGCACACGACCTTCACGCCGTCCATGCTGCCCGTCTTCGTCATGAGGCTGTGGTGCACGGGGATCGAGACTTCGCCGCTGATGATCGTCGTCGTCGCGAGCATCAGGTCGAGCGTGCGGTTGATGGCGCCCTCGGACGAGTTCTCGACCGGGACGACGCCATAGTCGGCGGTGCCGGCCTCGGTGGCGCGGAAAACTTCGTCGATCGACACGCACGGCAGGCCTTCGACGGCGCTGCCGAACTGCTGGAACACGGCCTGTTCGCTGAACGTGCCGGTGGGACCGAGGAAGGCGACCGTCACGCGCTTTTCCAGCGCGCGGCAGGACGACATGATCTCGCGGAAGATGGTCTGCACGTCCTGGTTCTTCAGCGGACCGGGATTGCGCTCGGCGACGCCGCGCAGCACCTGCGCTTCGCGCTCGGGGCGGAACACGGGGGCGTTGGTCTCGGCCTTCACGTGGCCGACTTCCTGCGCGACCCTGCCGCGGCGTGAAAGGAGTTCGAGGATTTGCGCGTCGATCGCATCGATCTGTTCGCGCAGGGGTTTGAGTTTGTCTGTCATCGTCTGCTCATGGGTTTCGGTTCGCCCGTCATCCCCGCGGACGCGGGGATCCATGCTGATTACCCGAAGTCGCGGCATGGGCATCGCCACGTTGCCGACAAGGGTACGCTCAGCATGGGTTCCCGCCTGCGCGGGAACGACGAGGATGCGGCGACTCAGCGCCCCGCGAACTCGTTCAAATAATCGACCAGGGCTTGCACACCCTCGATCGGCATCGCGTTGTAGATCGATGCCCGCATACCGCCGACGGACTTGTGGCCCTTCAGTTGCAGCAGGCCGCGCGCTTTGGCGCCGGCCAGGAATTGTTCGTTCAGTGATTCATCGCGCAGGTAGAACGGTACGTTCATGCGCGAGCGATATTCGGGCGCCACACGATTCTGGTAGAAGTCGTCGGCGTCCAGCGCCGCGTACAGCAGGCGCGCTTTTTCGATGTTGCGGCGTTCCATCTCGGCCACGCCGCCCTGTTTTTTCAGATGCGCGAACACGAGGCCCGCGATATAGATGCCGTACGTCGGCGGCGTGTTCAGCATCGACTCCGCCTCCGCCACCGCGCGCCAGTTGAACACGCCCGGGCAGATCGGCAAGGCGTGGTCGAGCAGGTCCTCGCGCACGATCGTGATCGTCAGGCCCGCCGGACCGATGTTCTTTTGCGCGCCGGCGAAGATCACGCCGTACTTCGACACGTCGACCTGGCGCGACAGGATGTGCGAGGACATGTCCACGACGAGCGGCGTATCGCCCTGCACCGTCGGCACGTAACCGATCTCGACGCCGTCGATGGTCTCGTTCGTGCACAGGTGCAGGTAAGCCGCGTCGGCGCTCAGCTGCCACGTCTCCTGCGGCGGCACGGTCGTGAAGCGGCTCGCCTCGCCCGACGCCGCCACGTTCACGTTCGCATAGCGCTTCGCTTCCTTGATCGACTTGCCGGACCACGAACCCGTGTGGACGAAATCGATGGTCGCCGGCTGCGGTTTGCGGCCCACCATGTTCATCGGGATGATGGCGTTCTGGCCGAGGCCACCGCCCTGCAGGAACAGGACCTTGTAATTGTCCGGCACGCCCAGCAGTTCGCGGAAATCGGCTTCGGCCTGCTTGGCGATCGAAATGAATTCGGGGCCGCGATGGCTCATCTCCATCACGGACATGCCGCTGCCGTGCCAGTCGAGCATCTCGTCGGCTGCCTGGCGCAGCACTTCTTTCGGCAGGACGGCCGGGCCGGCGGAGAAGTTGTACACCTGAGTCATCGTCCGCTCCTTACTTGCCGACGATGCTTTGCGCGCTCTGCGCCATCATTTTCTGCACGCGCGGCATCATCACGCGGTTGCTGATCTCCATGCTGCGGGTCATCAGCGTCGGCATGTTCGCCAGCATCTTCTGGCCCAGCGGCGACGCGTAGAACGCGGAGAGCTGGCGGATCTCGTCCAGCGTATAGGTCTCGGCGTACAGCGGCACCATTTCCGCCAGCATGTCGTCGACGAGGGTCGGGTCGCTGAATACGCCGTGCATCTGCGCGGTCAGCGTGGGCAGCGCTTCCTGCAGCTTCTTGTGCGCGTCGGCCTTCTTCTCCGCGGACAGCGTGGCGTCGCTGTCGATCATCGCATTCATCGACGCGGCGATCTGGGTCGGCATCTGCTGGTCCGCCTGCTTCAGCGACGCCTGCATCACGTCGCGGATCTTCATCGACGCCAGCATCTGCTTGGTGGCGGCGACGACGGCCGGATCGGCTGACGGCACCGGCGTCGCGGCGAACGCGGCAGGAGAGCAAATGACGAGGGCGGAGGCGATGGCGACGAGAGATTTCTTCACGGATGTCCTTGATGATGGCTGGTGCGGGGGCTTGCAATCCCGGCATGACAATGCGGGTTCCTCGATTTTCGCACGAAACTTGCAAAAAATCCTCAACAGGCCCCATTTCGACGGCATATGACACGTCGCCCCCGCGGAGGCGGGCGCCCAGGTTTTGCATCCAGGCTGCTCGAAATTGGGTTCCCGCCTGCGCGGGAACGACGGTCATCATCATGCCGGGGGCGAAAAAAAGCCGCCGAGATGCGAGCATCAGGGCGGCTTTTGGCTGAGCAGGCCGGCTTATTCCGGCGCCGGCTCCAGTTCCGTTTCCTCGAGGTCGGTCTCGACCACGCGCTGCAGGCCGGACAGCTTGGTGCCGTCTTCCACCGCGATCAGGGTCACGCCCTGGGTGGCGCGGCCCATCTCGCGGATCTCGGCCACGCGAGTCCGGATCAGCACGCCGCCGGTCGTGATCAGCATGATCTCGTCCGTCTCTTCGACCAGCGTCGCGGCGACGACCTTGCCGTTACGCTCGGACGTCTGGATCGCAATCATGCCCTTCGTGCCGCGGCCGTGGCGCGTGTACTCCGTGATCGGGGTGCGCTTGCCGAAGCCGTTTTCCGTCGCGGTCAGCACGGACTGCTGCTCGTTCTCGGCGACCAGCAGCGCGATCACGTTCTGGCCCTCTTCCAGGTTCATGCCGCGCACGCCGCGCGCCGTACGGCCCATCGGACGCACGTCGTTCTCGTCGAAGCGCACGGCCTTGCCGGCGTCCGAGAACAGCATCACGTCGTGCTTGCCGTCCGTGAGCGCGGCGCCGATCAGGAAGTCGCCGTCGTCCAGGTCGACCGCGATGATGCCGGCCTTGCGCGGATTGCTGAAGTCGCGCAGCGGCGTCTTCTTGACGGTGCCGAGGCTCGTCGACATGAACACGTAGTGGTCTTCCGGGAACGTCGAGTTTTCGCCCGACAGCGGCAGGATCACGGTGATCTTCTCGCCATCCTGCAGCGGGAACATGTTCACGATCGGCTTGCCGCGCGAGTTGCGCGAACCCTGCGGCACTTCCCACACCTTCAGCCAGTACATCCGGCCGCGGTTGCTGAAGCACAGCATGTAGTCGTGCGTGTTCGCGATGAACAGCTGGTCGATCCAGTCCTCGTCCTTCGTCGCCATCGCCTGCTTGCCGCGGCCGCCGCGCTTCTGCGCGCGGTATTCGGAAATCGGCTGCGACTTCATGTAGCCCGTGTGCGACAGGGTCACGACCATGTCCTGCGGCGTGATCAGGTCTTCCGTTTCCAGGTCGGACGCATTGTGCTCGATGGCGGAACGGCGGGTGTCCTTGCCGTTGTCCGCGTAGTCCGATTTGATCTGCGCCATCTCGTCGACGATGATGCTCGTGACGCGCTCCGGACGGGCCAGGATGTCGAGCAGGTCGGCGATGTGCAGCATCACTTCCTTGTACTCGTTGACGATCTTGTCCTGCTCCAGGCCGGTCAGGCGCTGCAGGCGCATCTGCAGGATTTCCTGGGCCTGCTCGTCCGACAGCTTATAGAGGCCATCCTGCTGCATGCCGTAGTGCTTTGGCAGGTGCTCGGGACGGAACGCCTCGATGCCGCCGGATGCGCCGAGTTCGGTGCGCGACAGCATTTCGCGCACGAGGGACGAATCCCATGCGCGCGACATCAGTTCCGTCTTCGCGACCGGCGGCGTCGGCGCGGCCTTGATGATCGCGATGAAGTCGTCGATATTCGCCAGCGCGACCGCGAGGCCTTCCAGCATGTGGCCGCGTTCGCGTGCCTTGCGCAGCTCGAACACGGTGCGGCGCGTGACCACTTCGCGGCGGTGCGACAGGAAGCACTCCAGCATCTGCTTCAGGTTCAGCAGCTTCGGCTGGCCGTTGACGAGGGCCACCATGTTCATGCCGAACGTGTCCTGCAGCTGGGTCTGCTTGTACAGGTTGTTCAGCACGACTTCCGGCACTTCGCCGCGCTTGAGCTCGATGACGACGCGCATGCCCGATTTGTCGGACTCGTCGCGGATGTCGGAAATGCCTTCCAGCTTCTTGTCGCGCACGTTTTCGGCGATGCGCTCCAGCAGCGATTTCTTGTTGACCTGGTACGGCAGCTCGTCGACGATGATCGCGATGCGGCCGCCGTCCTTGCCGTATTCCTCGAAGTGCGTCTTGGCGCGCATCACGACGCGGCCGCGGCCCGTGCGATAGCCGTCGCGCACGCCCGAGACGCCGTAGATGATGCCGGCCGTCGGGAAGTCCGGCGCCGGGATCAGCTCGATCAGCTCGTCGATCGTGCAGTCCGGGTTCCGCAGCACGTGCATGGCGCCGCTGATCACTTCGGACAGGTTGTGCGGCGGGATGTTCGTCGCCATGCCGACCGCGATACCGGACGAACCGTTGATCAGCAGGTTCGGGATCTTCGTCGGGAGGACGGTCGGCTCTTTTTCCTTGCCGTCATAGTTCGGCTGGAAGTCGACGGTGTCCTTGTCGATGTCGGCCAGCAGCTCGTTCGAGATCTTGTCCAGGCGGCACTCGGTGTAACGCATCGCCGCGGCGGAGTCGCCGTCGATCGAGCCGAAGTTGCCCTGCCCGTCCACGAGCGTGTAGCGCAGCGAGAAGTCCTGGGCCATGCGGACCAGGGTGTCGTAGATCGACGCGTCGCCGTGCGGGTGGTACTTACCCATCGTGTCGCCGACCACGCGCGCGCACTTCAGGTAAGGACGGTTCCACACGTTGTTCATCTCGTGCATCGCGTAGAGCACGCGGCGGTGCACGGGCTTCAAGCCGTCGCGCACGTCCGGCAGAGCACGGCCCACGATCACGCTCATGGCGTAATCGAGGTAGCTCTTGCGCATCTCTTCTTCCAGGGAAATTGGAACTGTTTCTTTTGCGAATTGATCCATTGTGCGGGTCGGCGCCTTCAGGCTGATAAGTGATATTCCAAGCCCATGATTTTACCACGGCAGCCCTAGCAATCACCTATTTCAGCGGCAAGCGGCCGGGATAGCAAACTGGCACAATTAGCCCTTTGACACATGCCTGTCATAAACATTCGTCAAGCTTGCGTGCGACTCCCGACACCTTGTTGCGCAGAAACAACGCGACAAATAGCATGCACGGCAATTGGTCGCCGGTCGGTCGTGCGGATGTGGCGTATGTGGCAAAATGGCCGAGACGTTAATTGCTTGTTTCACAATGCGGAACTGACGTGCTGTCTCGAGTGTTAATATTATGCTCACGTCTTATTGCCCTGGGGCAGTTTCGCCGCTAGAAGATTTTACCGAAAGGAAGAAAAAATATGAACAAATTGGCAACCCTCGTATTCGCAGCTACGGCCGCGATGGCGGGCAGCGCATCCGCGCAAAGTGCGCCTCCGTATGCGCCGCTGACCACCGATATCAAGGCGCCGACGCCGTACAGCGCTTACGTGCAGGATGCCCGTGGCGTCATCGCCCGCAATCCTTTCGGCCTGTGCTGGCGCACGGGCTACTGGACCCCGGCCGACGCGGTCCCGGGCTGCGACGCACCGCTGTGCGTGGAACCCGAGCGCCTGGAAAACGGCAAGTGCGTCGCTCCGCCGCCGCCGCCGGTCGCTGCTCCGGCACCTGCCACCCCGGCTCCGGCCCCGGCACCGGTTCCTGTCCCGACCTCGGAAAAAGTGAGCTACTCGGCTGACGCGTTCTTCGACTTCGACAAGGCCGTCCTGAAGCCGGCCGGCAAAGCGTCGCTGGACGACCTGGTCTCGAAGCTGAAAGACATCAACCTGGAAGTCATCATCGCCGTCGGCCACACCGACTCGGTCGGCACCGATGAGTACAACCAGAAGCTGTCCGTCCGCCGCGCCGAAGCCGTCAAGGCCTATCTGCAGAGCAAGGGCGTCGAATCGAACCGCGTCTACACCGAAGGCAAAGGCGAGAAGCAGCCGGTCGCCGACAACAAGACCGCCGCCGGCCGCGCGAAGAACCGCCGCGTGGAAATCGAAGTCGTCGGTACCCGCGGCAACAAGCAGTAATCCGGCTTAACGCCTGAACAACCCCGCTGCGGCGGGGTTTTTTTATGGCCCGGTTTTTTTCACGATCCCATCCGTGCCGACTACCCATTTCCGCTATCATTCCGTCCTATGACTACGACGACCAATGCCGATCCCTTAGAGATCCAGAAGTTCAGTGAACTGGCCCACCGCTGGTGGGACCCGACGTCCGAATTCCGTCCGCTGCACGACATCAACCCGTTGCGCCTGGAATGGATCAACGCGCGCGTGCCGCTGGCTGGCAAGAACGTCATCGACATCGGCTGCGGCGGCGGCATCCTGGCCGAATCCATGGCGCGCAAGGGTGCCAAGGTCACGGGCATCGACCTGTCGAAAAAGGCACTGAAGGTGGCCGACCTGCACAGCCTGGAATCGGGCGTGGAGGTGCGCTATAAACTGATCGCGGCCGAGGACATGGCCGCGGAAGAGCCGGGCCAGTTCGACGTCGTCACCTGCATGGAGATGCTCGAGCACGTCCCGGACCCGGCTTCCATCGTGCGCGCCGCCGCGGCCCTCGTCAAACCGGGCGGCCGCGTGTTCTTTTCCACGCTGAACCGCAACGTCAAATCGTATCTGTTCGCCGTCGTCGGCGCGGAATACGTGCTGCGCATGCTGCCGCGCGGCACCCACGATTACGCCAAATTCATCACGCCGGCCGAGTTGTCGAACTTCGTGCGCGACGCCGGCCTCATCGTCGACGGCTTGAAAGGCCTGACCTACAACCCGCTGACCAAGATCTACTCGCTGAACCAGGACACCGACGTCAACTACATGGTTGCCTGCAGTAAGCCGCTCTAAGTATCGACACATGACCTTTTCTTCCTCCCTGTCCGCGCCGCGCGCCGTCCTGTTCGACCTCGACGGCACCCTGGCCGACACTGCGCCCGACCTCGCGGCCGCCGTCAACTGGATGCGTACGGAGCGCGGCCTGGAACCGACGCCATACGCCATCCTCCGCCCGACCGCATCGGCCGGCGCCCGCGGCATGATCGGCGCCGCCTTCGGCCTGGCACCGGGGGACGACGGCTATGAGGAGATGCGTCTCGAATGGTTCGAACGCTACCAGTCCAACATGGCCGTGCACAGCACCCTGTTCGACGGCGTGCCCGACCTGCTGGACGGTCTCACGGCATCCGGCATGGCCTGGGGCATCGTCACCAACAAGCCGGCCCGTTTCACGGACCCGCTCGTCCCGCTGATCGGCCTGGCGCACGCCGGCTGCGTGATCTCGGGCGACACGACGCCGCACGCCAAACCCCACCCCGCCCCGCTGCTGGAAGCGGCGCGCCGCCTGGACATCGACCCGACTCACTGCTGGTACGTGGGCGACGACCAGCGCGACATCGAAGCAGGCCGCGCGGCCGGCATGGTCACCGTGGCCTGCAACTGGGGCTATTGCGGTTCCATCGATCCGGCGACGTGGGGTGCTCATTACCAACTGGACACGCCGCGCCACCTGCTGGACATGCTGCGCGAGCTGGCGGGCGCTGCGGTAACGACTGCCTGATCCGGCTTTCATCATTGCTTCATCCTGGCCGCCTTCTGCCCTGGCGGCCCGGTTTTTTCTCGGGGCCGCCCGTCGGTTAGTTGCAGATGTTGCGCTCTCGTCTTCGTCTTCGTTAGATCGCGATCCCGATCGGTCAACTCGTCATTTACATATCTTTACGATTGATACAGGGATACGTCTATCTCTCGACAATGCCTCTGGGTAATCTACAGCCATACGACAACAACGTCTCAGGAGCAGAAAAAATGGAAACGATCAAAACCGCCACCTCCCGTATCCACCCGCTGGTTGCAGCTGCGGCAGTGTCCGTCATCGTCGTCAGCCTCGCCGGCACGGCCGCGATCACCGGCCTCCTGCCGAGCTCGCACAGCGCTCCCGAGGCTGCCCCGACCCAGGTAAACCCGGCCTACGCCGCTGCCCCGGCGGCCGCACCGGCCCTGCCGATGGCTGCGGATGCCACGGCACCGCAAGGCCTGCAACCGGTCCAGGGCGCCTATGCACAGCCGGCCGTCGCGAGCGCCCAGCCGGCCCCGGCACCGACGGTGATCAAGGAAACGATCATCAAGGAAGTTCCGGCGAAACCGGCCCCGCGCCACACGACGCACCACTCGAGCTACGCCCAGAACGATGCGCCGTTGTATCGTGAACCGGCACCCCGTCCGGCTCCGCAGCCGGCACAACCGAACTACGTCGCCATCGGCACGGGCGCCGTCGTGGGCGGCCTGCTGGGCAACCAGGTGGGCAGCGGCAATGGCCGCAAACTGGCGACGGTCGCCGGCATGATTGGCGGCGGCATGCTGGGCAACCAGATCGCCAACCAGAACCAGGGCCGTTAATTCCACCTCAGCCCTTGATACTCCGCACCTCGCACCCATATCGGGTGTGAGGGCACGACAGGGCTCTCCGCTCAGAGGCCGATTGCGGTACAATGAGCATTCCTATCTGGGGGCGACCTGGCTTCGACGTGGGTTGCAAAGCAGAACAGGGCATACCGAGGACTGGTTACCTCGTAAATACATCCAGAAATCAATAACTGCAAACGATAACTCGTACGCACTCGCAGCCTAATCGCTGCTAGCTCTACACCACCTCGCCTCTGGGGTGTGCCGCAAGGCAAGTAGAGTCATTTACAGAGGCTAGGATTCAACCGGGTTACCTGGTTGCTTCCGAAACTTTAGGTAACTCGCTTGGTTGCAGGGTGCACGTCCCCGTCAGCCAGGTTAAATTAAAAGACAGTGCTAAGTATGTAGAACTGTCTGTAGAGTGCTTGCGGACGAGGGTTCGATTCCCTCCGCCTCCACCAGTATTCAAAATAAAAGCCCCGCCGTGAACTGAACCCCAAAAGTTGGACACCAACTTTTGGGGTTTTTTCATGACGAAGTACGATGAGCGGTTCAAGCTCTCTGTAGTTCAGCAATACTTG
>NZ_LMEW01000017.1 GCF_001426525.1 Massilia sp. Root133 | reverse complement strand
TACCGCCTGTTCCGCTGCCACTCGATCATGAATTGCACGGACGTGTGCCCGAAGGGTTTGAACCCGAACAAGGCCATCGGCAAGATCAAGGAATTGCTGGTACGCCGCGCGATCTAAACCGTCGTCCCCGCAAAGGCGCGGATCCATACTGACCCAGTTGGGACACTCAGTATGGGTTCCCGCCTGCGCGGTAACCACGGCTCCTATACTGCCTCTGCCTCGATCCTGCTCGCCGTCGCGGGCGATGTCGGCCGGATCGCTTCCGTCAGCTCGGTGAGCGCCGAGCCGCAGCCGAACACCAGTACGTCGCCCGGCTCGCAGCGCGCGAGGCCGGCGCGGATCGCCTCGTGCACGTCCAGCTCGACCTGCAGGTGATCCGTCTCGTACTTCCCGAGGCGCGCACCCTGCACGAGCAGCGCGGCCACCTCGCCGGCCGCGCGGCCCCGGTTCTCCGTCTCGTACACGACCAGCTCGTCGAAGCCGGCCGCGCACGTCTCGCCGATGGCGACGAGGTCTTCATCGCGGCGGTCGCCCGGCGCCGCGACGACGCCGACGAGGCGGCCCGGCGTCAGCGCGCGTGCCGTCTCCGCGAGCGCGGCATAGGCGGCCGTGTTGTGGGCGTAGTCGAAAATGACGGTCACACCGTCCACGTCGAACACGTTCGAGCGCAGCGGGTTGTGCTTCCAGTCGGAGACGAACGTGCGCAGGCCGGCCGCGATCTCGATATTGCCGAAGCCCGTCGCGCTGAGCGCGGCGGCGGCGGCCAGCGCGTTGGCGATGTTGTAGCGCGCCGCGCCTTTCATCGTGCAGGGCATCGTGCGCACGTCCAGCAGCGCCTCGTGGCGTGTGCCGTTCGCCAGCACGATCGTGTTGTCTTCCAGGTAGACGCCGCGACCGCCGTTCTCCAGGTGGCGCAGCAGGACAGGGTTGTCCGCGTCGAGCGAGAAGTACAGGATTTCCACGCCATGCGCGAGCTCGGACGACATCGCGACGCAATGGTCGTCTTCCGCGTTCAGCACGACGGCACGGCGCGCCCGCTCGGCGATCACGAACTTCACGCGCGCGAGTTCCTCGACCGTGTCGATGCCGTCGAGGCCCAGGTGGTCGGCCGACACGTTCAGCACGACGGCGACGTCGCAGCGGTCGAACGCGAGGCCGCGTTTCAGGATGCCGCCGCGCGCCGTCTCCAGCACGGCGAAGTCGACGTCGGGCGACGCGAGGACGGTGCGCGCCGAGCGGTACCCGGTGCAATCGCCTTTCACGATCCGTTCGCCGTCGATGTACACGCCTTCCGTCGTCGTCACGCCCGTGCGCAGGCCCGCGAGGCGCGTCACGTGCGCGATCAGGAGGCTGGTCGTCGTCTTGCCGTTCGTGCCCGTCACGGCGACGACGGGAATGCGGCCGTCGTCCTCGCCGAACAGCGCGTCGACGATGGCGGCGCCAGCGTCGCGCGGCGTGCCGCGGCTCGGGTACTGGTGCATGCGGATGCCCGGCGCCGCGTTGACTTCGATGATGCCGCCGTTCTGTTCGCGCAGCGGGCGGGCGATGTCCTGGCAGACGATGTCGATGCCTGCGACGTCCAGCCCGATCGTGCGCGCGGCGCGGATGCAGATGTCGCGGGTTTCTTCCGGCAGCAGGTCCGTCACGTCCTCCGCGGTGCCGCCGGTGGACAGGTTGGCGTTGCCGCGCAGGTCGACCACGCTGCCCTCCGCGGGGACCGAGTCCAGGTCATGGCCCTGGTTCGCCAGCACCTGCAGCGCGAGGTCGTCCAGCGGGATCTTCGTGAGGATGTTCGCATGGCCGTCGCCGCGCGCGGGGTTGCGGTTTTCGTTCTCGACCAGTTCGCGCACCGTCGACACGCCGTCCCCGGTCACGTGCGGCGGCCGGCGCCACGACGCGGCGGCCACCTTGCGGCCCGTGACGAGCACGCGATAGTCGCGGCCCTGCAGGAATTCCTCGACGATGACGTGGCGCCCGTATTTGCAGGCGAATTCGAACGCGCGCGCGATCTCGTCCTGGGTCGCGCAGTTGACCGTCACGCCCTTGCCCTGGTTCGCGTCCAGCGGCTTCACCGTCACCGGTCCCTTGATGCGGCGCGCCTCACGCAGCGCCTGTTCGAGCGTGGTGACCGTGGAACCCGCCGGCACGGGGACGCCGGCCTGGTCGAGCAGCGTCTTGGTCAGCTGCTTGTCGCTGGCGATGCCGACGGCCACGTGGTTGGTCGCGCCCGTGATCGTCGCCTGCAGGCGCTTCTGGCGGCTGCCCCAGCCCAGCTGGAACAGGTTCGCTTCCTCGATCAGGCGCAGGCTCGGGATGCCGCGCCGGTGCGCGGCCGCCAGAACAGCCGCGGTGCTCGTGCCGATGGCGTGGCGGTGTGCGGTGTCGCGCAGGTCGTCCAGCGCGGCGTCCAGGTCGAACGGCACATGGCCCGCGCATGCATCGATCAGCGCGGCCGCCGTGCGCAGCGCCTGGCCCGCGACCTGTTCCACCGTGTAGCCGCAGACGACGCGACCCTGTCCCGGCCTGGCGGGATCGGTCTTCGTCATGCCGAAGGTGCCAGGCGCGCCGGCAAGGCGCTGCAATTCCATCACCACGGGTTCGAGCGCTTCGTGCGCGGCCTGGCAGTCCGACAGGCGCGCCGCCGCTTCGGCCGGCATCGCCGGCAGGAGGGCCAACAGGCGCGCGCCGAGGCCGGCCGCGTTCTGCTGGCCGGCGAGTTCGATCACGGCCAGCAGGCAGGGCGTCGCCGCATACAGGCTCGGGCCGCGCAGGAAGCGTTGTTCTACGATGTTCATGAGATCGGATTCCGTTTCGTGATGTTTTCCAAGAACTCGAGCAGGGGCTGCGGGATGCGCGGTCCGTCGCCACGGCTTGCGTCGTCGTCGCTATTGCCGGGTAGTGCGTATTTGCTGCCGGCCGGCAGCAGGTGGAGGCGGACGTCGATCAGTTCCGGCGTCTCGTGATTGGCGATCTCCGCCACGTTCGTCGACATCGTCCGGCCGTCGACGATGGTGACGGCGCCTTGGCCGACCACTTCGATGCCGACGCCGCGCTCGACGACGAGGGCCGTGTCCTCGTCGATCCCGATCCCCTGCAAATACGGGTTCTGGGCGACGACGGACAACAGCCGCGACAGCCGCTGGCGTTCGGAGAAATGCTGGTCGATGACGACCTTGTGCAGGAAGCCGAGGCCCGCACCGAGGCTCACGGAACCCTTTTCGGCATGCAGTTCCGCGCGGCCCTGCGCGAGCATGTGGCCGGACATGGCGGATGCGCCGGCGCTCGTGCCGCCGATGCAGGCGCCGCGCAGCTTGAGCGCGGCGTGCATCGCGGTGTCCAGCGCCGTGCCGCCGATGATCGCGAGCAGGCGTTTCTGGTCGCCGCCCGTCATGAAGATGCCGTCGGCGTCGGCGACGTCGTGGATATGCCTGTCGTCGTTCGCGTCATGGCGGCTCTGCAGGTGCAGGTGCGAGTGGCGGGTGACGCCCAGGTCCGCGAACGCGCGGTCATACGTGTCCCACATGTTCACCGCGACGCTGCTCGCCGCCGTGATGACGACGATCTTCGCGCCCGGCCCGCCGGACAGCTCGACGAAGCGTTTCAGGATCGCCATGTCGTTCTGCTTGTCTTCGCCCCCGCCGATGATGACGAGGTGGCCATGGCTCTTGGCGACCTGATCCGCCTGTTCCGCCAGGGCGATGGCGTTCTTGTCCTGTGCGGTCATGGTTGGACGATCCTTGCGTGGGGCATGTCCTGGTTGCTGTGCGCAGCGGCTTCGGTGCGCGTCACGGCAATCAGGCCGACGGGCACCTTCGGATCGAACAGGTCGACGCCGCGCTGGAGGGCTTTTTCGAGCGGCATGCCGTCCTCGATCCAGCCGTACACCGTGCGCGCCAGCAGGTGGCGCACGATCTGTTCGCCGATGCCGGTGGCCGCGACGGCGCCCTCCGGGCCGGCGTAGAAGCCGCTGCCGATGATCGGCGTGTCGCCCACGCGGCCCAGCAGCGACGGCGCCGAGCCGCCCGTGGACAGCGCGACGGCGAAGTGGCCGTCCGGTCCGCGCACGACGGCGCCGACGGTGTCGCATGCGGCGTGTGCGGGCAGGTCGAGCGGTGTCTGGTAATTCCAGAAGCGCAGGAAGGCTTTCGCTTCTTCCGAGATCCCGGGCATCGCGGGCACGCTGCCCGCCAGTTCGCGCACGACTTTCTCGTGCGCTTGGCGCTGGTGGTCGGAGATGGTGGTGTGGGTCGGGTGGCCGATGGCGGCGGCGAAGCGGGCGGCGCCGTCGCCGGCCAGCAGCCAGTGCGGTGTCTCGGCGACGGCCCGCGCCAGCAGCACGGGGTTCCTGACGCCCTGCACGCAGGCGACGGCGCCGAGGCGGCCGCGCGTGTCCATGATGGAGGCGTCCATCTCGACGGTCGCGCCGTCCAGGCACAGGACCGATCCGCTGCCGGCATTGAAGCGGCCGTCGTCTTCCATCGATACGACCGCCGCGATGGCGGCCTCGAGCGCGTCGGCGCTGATGGCCAGTTCCTCGACGGCCCGCTGCGCCGCGCGCTCGCAGCCGTCGTCGTACGCGCGCGGGCTGCCGGCGCCGCCGTGCACGACGATTGCATATCCTTGCGTAACGCTCATGTTGTTCTTCTCTCCTGGGAAACTTGCGCAATGGGCGCACCAACGCGGTGCGGCAAAGCAGATACCGCATTATGCAAAACATAAAAAAATAGAAACATCGGTCGCGTTGCCGTGTGGTTGTCGGACGCGGCTTACACGGATCAGCTCGACGAGAAAGCCGTCCGAAGGAGTGGGAATGCGGATATCCCAGCTTGCTTCGTTTCAGCCAGGAACGTATTGACAACGTTGCGCTACCGCATCGCGGACACGCTGCGCAGCGCCTGGCGCAGTTCGCGCGCCACCTGGCGGCGCCGGGAATCGTCCACGAAGCGTCCAATCTCCACCTTGACGCCGCGCGATTCCAGCTGGATCAGCGTGCGGCGGCGTTCGTCCGGCACGACGACGCGGGTCCACAGGGGATCGAGCCGCACGAGTTCCCGGTGGTCGGCCTGGACGCAGGTGACGAGCAGGCCGGACTCGGACAGGGCGATGCGCTCGTGGTCCGTCGCGTGGCGCGCATAGACGAGGAGGGCGAGCCCCACGAGTGCCAGCTCGATCAGGGAAAACGCGAGGACGAACCAGATGCCGTGGAGGAGAAAGCCGAGCGCGACGGCGAGCGAGCCGAGACACAGGACGGCATACGCGCGCGCGACCTGGCGCGGGGACAGGGAGCAATTGCGCCGCAATGTCCATTCGCGCGTCATGGAGGCACTCCCGGGTTCACTTGACGAGCGGCGGCGTCTCGAACGTGTGGAAGGGCGCCGGGCTGGGGACGGTCCATTCGAGGCCTTCCGCGCCTTCCCACGGCTTCGGCGGTGCAGGCGCGCCGCCGCGGATGTTCGGAATCACGACCCGGAACAGCCAGTACACCTGCGACAGGCCGAACAGCAGGGCGCCGACGGACGTGATGGCATGGAAGTCCGTGAACTGGACGGGATAGTCGGCGTAGCGGCGCGGCATGCCCGCCAGCCCGAGGAAGTGCATCGGGAAAAAGGTCACGTTGACCCAGACGAGCGAATTCCAGAAGTGAAAACGCCCCCGTCGTTCGTCGATCATGTGTCCGGTCCATTTCGGCGCCCAGTCGTAATAACCGGCGTCCAGGACGATAGCTACCCCGCCGCCAGCACGGAAAGAAAATGAGGAAAGTGCGCGACCACGTAGTAAGTATCCTGCACCTGGACGTCGATCGGCGCCACGGAGAGGATGAGGCCCGTGAAGCCGCCGATCGTGAACACCCAGATGAAGCCGACGGCGAACAGCATCGGACTTTCGAAACTGAGCGACCCCTTCCACATCGTGGCGACCCAGTTGAACACCTTCACGCCCGTGGGGACGGCGACCAGCATCGTCGCATACATGAAGAACAGCTGGCCCGTGACGGGCATGCCGGTCGTGAACATGTGGTGCGCCCACACGATGAACGAGATGATGGCGATGGCGGCCGTCGCATAGACCATCGACGCATAGCCGAACAGGGCCTTGCGCGAAAATGCGGGAATGACCTGCGAGATGATGCCGAAGCCGGGCAGGATCATGATGTAGACCTCGGGGTGGCCGAAGAACCAGAAGATGTGCTGGTACATGACGGGGTCCCCGGCACCGGCCGCGTTGAAGAACGTGGTGCCGAAATGGCGGTCGGTGAGGATCATCGTGACGGCCGTCGCCAGCACCGGCATCACGGCGATCAGCAGGTAGGCGGTGATCAGCCACGTCCAGCAGAACATCGGCATCTTCATCAGCGACATGCCGGGCGCTCGCAGGTTCAGGATCGTCGTGATGATGTTGATGGCGCCCATGATGGACGACACGCCCATCATGTGCACGGCGAAGATCGTCATGTCCATCCCCGGGCCCATCTGGACCGACAGGGGCGGGTACATGGTCCACCCGGCCGCGTTGGCGCCGCCGGCGACGAAGAACGAGCCCACGAGCAGGCTCGCGGCGGGCGGCAGCAGCCAGAACGAGAAATTGTTCATGCGGGCGAACGCCATGTCGGCCGCGCCCACCTGCAGCGGCACCATCCAGTTCGCGAAGCCGACGAAGGCGGGCATGATGGCGCCGAAGATCATCACGAGGCCGTGCATGGTGACGAACTGGTTGTACAGCTCCGGCTGGAAGAATTGCAGGCCGGGCTGGAACAGTTCCAGCCGGATCAGCAGGGCCAGCACGCCGCCGACCATGAACATGGTGACGGAGAACCACAGGTACAGCGTGCCGATGTCCTTGTGGTTCGTCGCGAACAGCCAGCGCCGCCACCCGTGCGGGTGCGCGTGCGCGCCGGAATGGCCGCCGGGGGCGTAATCGGAACTGCCTGCCGTCGTCGTCATGTCTGCTCCGTTGGCGTCGTGTGCATGAGACAAGCCGGGCCGGCGTTGGTTCCGCGGCCGGAATCTGGTAACATCTCGCCCCTTTCATCGAGAGACTTCCATGGCCAACGCTTGCGGCGTCGATTTCGGCACGTCCAATTCCACCGTCGGCTGGGTGCGGCCCGGCCAACCCACGCTGCTGCCCCTCGAGGACGGCAAGCCGACCCTGCCGTCCGTCGTGTTCTTCAACGCGGACGACGAGCAGGTGCGCTATGGCCGCGCCGCCCTGGCCGACTACCTGGAGGGCTATGACGGGCGCCTGATGCGGTCGCTGAAGAGCCTGCTGGGCACCAGCCTGATGGATGGCCAGACGGAAGTCGCGGGGCGCGCGTTGCCGTTCCGTCAACTGCTGGGGCATTTCATCGGCGAGGTCAAGCGCCGCGCCGAGCGCGAGGCGGGCCGCGGTTTCGACCGCGCCGTGTTCGGCCGTCCCGTGTACTTCGTCGACGACGATCCGGAGGCGGACCGCCTCGCCGAGGACACGCTCGCCGACATCGCCCGTTCCGTGGGCTTTGCCGAGATCGGCTTCCAGTACGAACCGATCGCGGCCGCGTTCGACTACGAATCCCGCATCGAACGCGAGGAGCTGGTGCTGATCGCCGACATCGGCGGCGGCACGTCCGACTTCTCGCTCGTGCGCCTGGGGCCGGCGCGCGCGAACCGCCTGGACCGCCGCGACGACATCCTCGCCACCGGCGGCGTGCACATCGGCGGCACGGACTTCGACAAATACCTGAGCCTCGCGTCCGTCATGCCGCTGCTGGGTCATGGCAGCACGCTGCTGTCGGGCGCCTCGGTGCCGTCGAGCTATTATTTCAACCTGGCGACGTGGCACACGATCAACCAGGCCTATACGCGCAAGAGCGTCGCGCAGCTCGCGGACCTCGTGCGCGATGCGGCCGAGCCGGACAAGCTCAAGCGCCTGCAGCGCCTCATCGACGACCGCGCCGGCCACTGGCTCGCGATGCGCGTGGAAGAAGCGAAGATCGGCCTGTCGGACACGCCGGAAGTGGCGCTCGACCTCGACCGCCTCGAACCGCCCGAACTGCTGCGCATCCACCGCGACCTGTTCACGGGCGCGATCGCCGGCATGATCGACAGCGTCGGCGCGACCGTGCAGCGGCTGCTGGACGAAGCGGGCATCGGCCCCGAGCGCGTCGATACCGTGTTCTTCACGGGCGGCTCCAGCGGCGTGGCGAGCCTGCGCGAGCGGATCGCCGCCATCGTCCCGGACGCGCGCCGCGTCGAGGGCGACCTGTTCGGCAGCATCGGCGCCGGGCTGGCGATCGACGCCGCCCGCAAGTTTGGTTAACGCGATCTGGTTGAAGAAAGGAAGTACCGTGTTCGAACGTTCCATCGTCATGCTCGACTTCGAGACCACCGGCCTGTCGCCCGGCGCCGGCGACCGCATCACCGAGGTCGCGGCCCTGCGCATCGCGGACGGCCGGATCGTCGAGCGCTACGTCTCGCTGGTGAACTGCGGCGTGCGCGTGCCGTCGTTCATCACCCAGCTGACGGGCATCACGCAGGCGATGGTCGACGGCGCGCCGCCGGCCACCGAGGTCGTGCCCGCGCTCATCGACTTCATCGGCGACGACGTGCTGGCCGCGCACAATGCCAGCTTCGACGAGAAATTCCTCAAGGCCGAGGGCGCGCTGCTCGGACACGGTTGCCGGCATGCCGGGCTCGTGTGCTCGCTGAAGCTGTCGCGCCGCGTGTTCCCCGGCATGGCGAGCTACAAGCTGGGCCAGTTGTCGCGCGCGCTCGGCATCGTCTTCAAAGGCAACGCCCACCGGGCCGAGGCCGACGCCGAAGCGGCCGCCCAGCTGCTGCTGCATATCGGCCGCCATCTCGGCGACGCCTACGGGCTGGCGGGCGTCGATCCGGACCTGCTCGTCGCGCTGAACCGCGTGGCGGCGGCGAAGGTCGACGCGTTCATGGGTGTGTACGCGTCCGGGCGGCGCGCAACGGCCTGATCCGGCCTCTTATTTCCTGCACGCAGTAGGGCTTCGTCGCGTGGCACTGTCCCCGCCGGCCGAGCCGTCGCGCCGGCGTCGTTTTTGCCGTCGTCCATCCCCTCCACGTTGGCGCAAGTCAAATCCGTAATGCATCTCGTCATTACACTTTTGGCAATTCTTTGACCTCAACGCGAGTCCGTCAGGAGCTACCGCATGCACAGTCACGAGTCCCTCCCGCGCGCCGGCGCGCTCGCCTGGTTCGCCCGCGCCGCCGCGTGTGGCGATGCCTATGCGCAGTTCAACCTGGGCATGATGTACAAGGAAGGCGACGGTGCCCCGCAGGACGACGTCGCCGCCTGCCGGTGGCTGGAGCGGGCCGCGCGCCAGCGCCTCGCGTTCGCCCAGAACCACCTGGGCAGCATGTATTTCCTGGGGCGGGGCGTGGCGCAGTCCGACGACGAGGCGGCGTACTGGTTCGGCCTCGCCGCCGCCCAGGGCGACGCGTCGGCGCAGCAGAACCTGGGCGACCTGTACCGGGCCGGGCGGGGCGTCGTGCGCGATGCCGCCGAGGCGGTCGCCTGGTACTACAAGGCCGCCGAGCAGGACCTGCCCAGCGCCCAGCGGCTGCTCGGCACGTGCTACCGGGACGGCGAGGGCGTGGCGCGCAGCCTGCCGCTCGCGATGGCGTGGTTCCGCAAGGCCGCGCTGCTGGACGATGCCGAGGCCGCCGTCTGCCTCGGCCTGATGTACCGCGGCGGCGAGGGCGTGGCGCGCAGCGAGGCCGAGGCGCTGTACTGGTTCCGGCGCGCGGCCGCGCGCGGCCATGCGCCGGCGCAGCGCCTGCTGGGGCTCGCGTACCTGGTGGGGCATGGGTTGCCGTCCGACGCGCAGGGCGCGCGCGCCTGGCTCGAATGCGCCGCCGAGCAGGGCGACGCGGAAGCGCAGTTCAGCCTCGCCCAACTGCTGGGCGCGGCCGACGCGGAGGCGCTCGCGGGCGCGGGCGATGGGGCGCGCTGGAGCGGCCCCGCGCTGGCGTGGACGCTGGCCGCGGCCGAGCAGGGCCACGTGCTGGCCCAGGTGAACCTGGGCAACCGCTACGCGTTCGGGCGCGGCGTCGCGCGCGATCCGGAGCAGGCGCTGTACTGGTACCGGCGCGCGGCCGAGCAGGGCGCCGCGAAGGCCCAGTTCACGCTCGGCGTGATGTACGCGAACGGCCAGGGCGTGCGCCGTGACGAGGCGCTGGCGGCGGCGTGGTACCGGCGCGCCGCCGAGCAGGGCGATGCGAGCGCCCAGAACAATCTCGGCGTCATGTATGCGAACGGCCAGGGCGTGGCGCAGGACGACGCGCAGGCCGTGCACTGGTACCGGCTGGCCGCCGAACAGGGCCACGCACTGGCCCAGTACAACCTGGGCGGCATGTACAACAGCGGCCGCGGCGTCGCGCGCGATACCGTGCGCTCGTACATGTGGATGCTGCTGGCGGCCGACGCCGGCGACCCGGCCGCCGGCGCGAACAAGGCGATCGTCGCGCGCCGCCTGTCGGAGGAACAGATCGCGAGCGCGGACGACATGCGGCGCCAGTGGCAGAGTGCCCGGTCGTACGCGGGACCGGAGCGGCGTGCCGCGTGAGTCTCGTGGTGTTGTCGTCCTGACAGCTGAGTCGGGTTCTCGTGCTCAGCGGCATCCGCCGACAACCCATCGTCGCGCGGGCAAGCCGACGAGCAAGCAGATCGAGGAAGTGGCCGACCGTTGGTGCTTCCTGACGAAGGCGCTCGACGTGGAGGTGTCGCCCACCGCCGCGGGCGGCGCGGAGATATAAGCTTGCGTGATCCCCGCTGTCATCGCACGCAATATGACAGCGGGGGAGACATCACAAAAACATATCGCGGTGATCGGAAAACGAAATTGGATTGATATCTGCCGGCGGCGTACACTGGATACATCACTGAACGAAATGATGAATGGAGTTGCCATGAACGCCACGACCACGATCCCGACCTCGACCCGCCTGACCGCTGAGAGCAAGCTCGGCCGTCTGTTCCGCGCGTTCTGCCAGGAAGCCCGCCGCGCCATCGAAACCGTCGGCGCGTCGTATCGCCATACGCCGCCGCTGTAAGCGCGAGCCGCAGGTATTACGGGCGCCCAGGCGCCAGGAATGAACCCCGCCGTGTGCGGGGTTTTTTCATTTACCGGTGCACAACCACCAGCAAGGCCTTCGCCTCCGTCTTGCCGGCATTCCGGATGGCATGATTCTGGTCGGCCGGATAGCGCGCCGTCGCACCGTGCTTGATTTTTCGCTTCTCGGCCCCGACCTCCAATTCCACCGTCCCAGTTACCACGGTCAAATGCTCATTGGTACCAGGATCATGGGCCTGCGACGCCAGTTCGCCGCCCGGCTGCAACGTCAGTTCATACCATTCATACTTGCCGGCAAGGTCCATCGGTCCCAGGATGCGCAGCGAGTAGCCCGCGTGGCTGCCGGGCAAGGTGGGGATTTCGTGGGCGTCGACGACACGGATCAGGTCGACGGCGCGCACTTCGGACGACAGTAATTCGCCGATCTGCACGCCGAGCGCATTGGCCAGGCGCCACGTGATGGCGATGGTGGGGTTGGCCTTTTCGCGTTCGATCTGCGACAGCATCGATTTGGAGACGCCGGCGATGCGCGACAGGTCTTCCAGGGTCAGGCCGCGCGCGAGTCGCAGCCGTTGCAGGGTGGCGCCGACTTCCGGCGGAGCGCTGGTATTGTTGTTCATGGAGCTTGCTTGCCAAGTTCAATGGCTGGGAGTAATATTCAATATATTGAATTTCTGTTCGAAATATAGAACAAGTTCCATACATCGAACGAATCCACACTATACCATTCGCCAACCGACAAGGACGAGGAAACATGAGCGATCAAGCATTCTATAGCGGCCTCCAGCAGAAACTCGACACGCTCAAGACCGAAGGCCTGTTCAAGCCCGAACGCGTGCTCGCCTCGCGCCAGGGCGCCGAAGTGGTCGCCGACGATGGCCGCACGCTGATCAATATGTGCGCCAACAACTACCTCGGCCTGTCGGGCGACCCGGAGACGCAGAAGGCGGCCGAAGCGGCGCTGCAGCGATACGGCTACGGCCTGTCGTCCGTGCGTTTCATCTGCGGCACGCAGACGGTGCACAAGGAGCTCGAGAAGAAGCTGTCGGACTTCCTCGGCACGGAAGACACGATCCTGTACGCGGCCGCCTTCGACGCCAACGGCGGCGTGTTCGAGCCGCTGTTCGACGAGAACGACGCGATCATCTCGGATGCGCTGAACCACGCGTCGATCATCGACGGCGTCCGGCTGTGCAAGGCCGCGCGCTACCGCTATGCCAACAATGACATGGCCGACCTGGAACAGCAGCTGCAGGCCGCGACGGACGCGGGCAAGCGCCACAAGATCATCGTCACGGACGGCGTGTTCTCGATGGACGGCACGATTGCGCAACTCGACAGGATCGTGGCGCTGGCCGAACGATATGGCGCGCTGACGATGATCGACGAGTCGCACGCGTCCGGCTTCATGGGCAAGACGGGCCGCGGCACGCACGAGCACTGCGGCGTGATCGGCAAGATCGACATCATCACGGGCACCCTGGGCAAGGCGCTGGGCGGCGCGATGGGCGGTTTTACGTCCGGCCGCAAGGAAGTCATCGAGACCTTGCGCCAGAAATCGCGTCCGTACCTGTTCTCGAACACGCTGGCGCCGATGATCGCCGGCGCGTCGCTCGCGGTGCTGGACCGCATCGGCAAGTCGACCGAGCTGCGCGACCGCCTGCACGAGAACACCGCCTATTTCCGCCGCGAGATCGAACGAATCGGCTTCACCATCAAGCCGGGCACGCACCCGGTGGTGCCGGTGATGCTGTTCGACGCACCCGTCGCGCAGAAATTCGCCGCCCGCATGTTCGAACTGGGCGTGCTGCTGTCGGGCTTCTTCTACCCGGTGGTGCCGATGGGGCAGGCGCGCGTGCGCGTGCAGCTGTCGGCCGCGCATACCCGCGAACAGCTGGACAAGGTGCTGGGCGCCTTCGAGCAGGCCGGCCGCGAACTGGGCATCCTCAATGCCGCCTGACCGCGGCCGCTGGACCATCGATCGACCGGATGCGCCGCCCACGAAGCGAAGCGCCGGGAACCGGCTCACGAAGCCGCACAAAGAGCAAGGGAAACAAGCATGGAACGCATCCTCATCATCGGCGCCAACGGCCAGATCGGCAGTGAACTGGTGACCGCCCTCGCGCAGCAGCACGGCGCGGCCAACGTGATCGCGGCGGACATCGGCACGGACAATATCTACGGCGCCGCGCGCTACGTCCGCGTCGACGTGCTCGACCAGGACGCGGTGGCCCGCCTCATCGCCGACGACGACATCACCCAGGTGTACCAGCTGGCGGCGCTGCTGTCGGCCACGGGCGAAAAGGCGCCGTTGAAGGCGTGGACGCTGAACATGGACGGCCTGCTGAACATCCTCGAGATCGCGCGCGAACGCGGCGAAGCCGGCAAGCCGCTGAAGGTCTTCTGGCCGTCGTCGATCGCCGCGTTCGGCCCGAACACGCCGAGTGTATCCACGCCGCAGTACACGATCATGGACCCGACGTCGATCTACGGCATCAGCAAGCTGGCCGGCGAGCGCCTGTGCGAGTACTACCATGCGAAATATGGCGTGGACGTGCGCAGCATCCGCTACCCCGGCATCATCAGCTACAAGTCGCCCCCGGGCGGCGGCACGACGGACTACGCGATCGCGATCTTCCACGCGGCGCTGCGCGGCGAGACGTATGAATGCTTCCTCGGCCCGGAAACGACGCTGCCGATGATCTACATGCCGGACGCGATCCGCGCCACCATCGAGCTGATGGACGCGCCGGCGGAGCAGGTCGTCATCCGTTCCTCGTACAACGTGGCCGGCGTGTCGTTCAACCCGCGCGAACTGGCCGCCGCGATCCAGAAAAAACTGCCGGCGTTCCGTATCGCATACCAGCCGGACAGCCGCCAGCAGATCGCCGATTCCTGGCCGAAGAGCCTCGACGACAGCCGCGCGGCCGCGGACTGGGGCTGGAAGGCGCGCGTCAAGGTCGACGAGATGGTCGAGGACATGCTGGCCAATGTCGATGTCGGGATGAGCAAGGCGGCTTGAGTACACTATGCGCATGTGTGGATTCACCATAAGTGGACAACATATGCACCGTCATTCCCGCGAAGGCGGGAATCCGAGCTGAGCTGGCATTGCCGATTCAGCATGGATTCCCGCTTCCGCGGGAATGACGCTTTTTGAGGGCGGCGTCCACGAGACGTTTCAACAGCCCGCTACACAACAAGGAGACAGCTCATGGACATGAGCGTATTTGACCTGTTCAAGGTCGGCATCGGCCCTTCCAGCTCGCACACCGTCGGCCCGATGGTGGCCGCACGCCGCTTCCTCACCGAATGCGGGCCGCTGGATGACGCGGTCGGCGTCGAAGCCCATTTATACGGTTCGCTGGCGCTGACGGGCATTGGCCACGCCACCGACAAGGCCGTGATCCTCGGCCTGATGGGCGAGACGCCGCAGGACGTCGACCCGGACACCGTCGAGGACAAGCTCGCGGAAGCGGAACTGGACGGCGTGCTGAACCTGCTCGGCACCAAGACTGTGCCGTTCACCCGCGGCACGGGGCTCGTGTGGCACAAGCAATCCACGCTGCCGGATCATCCGAACGGCATGCGCTTCGTGCTGAAGCTGGCCGACGGCAGCGTCATCGAGCGCATTTATTACTCGGTCGGTGGCGGCTTCGTCACGGCCCCGGGCGAAACGCAGGCGGCGCGCGAGACGGTCGCGGTGCCGTTCCCGTTCTCGACGATGCGCGAGCTGCTGGCGCAGGGCGAGCGCGACGGCCTGACGATCCCGGCCATGCTGCGCGCGAACGAGTGCGCGCGCATGACGAACGACGCGCTGGATGCCGGCCTGGACCGCATCTGGGCAGTGATGCGCAGCTGCATCGAGCACGGCCTCGTCACGGAAGGGGAACTGCCGGGCGGGCTGAACGTCAAGCGCCGCGCGGCGAAGCTGTGGCGCCAGGAGCAGGCGGCGCACAACGCGACGAACCACCTGCCGCACGACGCCGTCAACCAGGTCAGCCTGTACGCGATGGCCGTCAACGAAGAGAACGCGGCTGGCGGCCGCGTGGTGACGGCGCCGACGAACGGCGCGGCCGGCATCGTCCCGGCCGTGTTGCGCTACTACGCCGAGGATTGCCGTCCGACCGATGCGCGCCGCGGCATCCACGACTTCCTGCTGACGGCGGCCGCGATCGGCATGCTGTGCAAGAAGAACGCGTCCATCTCCGGTGCGGAGATCGGTTGCCAGGGCGAGGTCGGCGTCGCGTGCGCGATGGCGGCGGCGGGGCTCGTCGCCGCGCTGGGCGGCACCAACGGCCAGATCGAAAACGCGGCCGAGATCGGCATCGAACACCATCTGGGCATGACCTGCGACCCGATCGGTGGCCTCGTCCAGATCCCGTGCATCGAACGCAACGGCATGGGCGCGATCAAGGCGATCACGGCGGCGTCGCTGGCGATGAAGGGCGACGGCACGCACTTCGTCACCCTGGACGAGGTCATCGAGACGATGCGCCAGACCGGATTCGACATGCAGGCGAAGTACAAGGAAACGTCGCTGGGCGGCCTGGCGATCCACGTGGTGACGGTGAATCACGCCGCGTGCTGATGCAAACGGTGGGCTTTCGCGCCGGCCGCATTGCAGTGCATCATTTTCCAACGAAATAACAAAACAATATTCGGTAAAAAGACAATATTGCTCGTCCGGACTATAATAAATATCCAACGCCAGCCAACCCCGATCTTTTCTATCGTATGCAATATGTGTCCACCCGCGCAACGAGCGCGTCCGCAGCACGTAATCCCCAACAATTTTCCGACATCCTGCTGGGCGGCCTGGCGCCGGACGGCGGGCTGTATCTGCCCGAACAGTATCCGCAGGTGACCGGCGCCGAGCTCGACGCCTGGCGCAAGCTGTCCTACGCGGAACTCGCGTACGAGATCCTGCGCAAGTTCGCGACCGATATTCCGGAGGCCGACCTGAAGGCCCTCACGGCGAAGACGTACACCCCCGAGGTCTACAGGAACGCCCGCGCCGACGAGTCCGCAAGCCAGATCACGCCGCTGCGCGTGCTGGAACAGTCGCCGGAACGCACCTTGATCCTGCAAGGCCTGTCGAACGGCCCGACCCTGGCCTTCAAGGACATGGCGATGCAGCTGCTGGGCAATCTGTTCGAATATGCGCTGGCGAAGAACGGCGACGAGCTGAACATCTTCGGCGCCACGTCCGGCGACACGGGCAGCGCGGCCGAATACGCGATGCGCGGCAAGCGCGGCATCCGCGTGTTCATGCTGTCGCCGCACAAGAAGATGAGCGCGTTCCAGACCGCGCAGATGTTCAGCCTGCAGGACCCGAACATCCACAATATCGCCGTCGAAGGCGTGTTCGACGATTGCCAGGACATGGTCAAGGCCGTGTCGAACGACCTCGAATTCAAGGTCCGCCAGAAGATCGGCACGGTGAATTCGATCAACTGGGCGCGCGTCGTGGCGCAGGTCGTGTACTACTTCCGCGGTTACCTGAGCGCGACGACGTCGAACGACCAGAAAGTGTCGTTCACCGTCCCGTCGGGTAACTTCGGCAATATCTGCGCCGGCCACATCGCGCGCATGATGGGCCTGCCGATCGCGAAGCTGGTCGTCGCGACGAACGAGAACAACGTGCTGGACGAATTCTTCCGCACGGGCGTGTACCGCGTGCGTAAATCGTCCGAAACGTACCACACGTCGAGCCCCTCGATGGACATCTCGAAGGCATCGAACTTCGAGCGCTTCGTGTACGACCTCGTCGGCCGCGACGCCGACCGCACGCACGCGCTGTTCCGCAAGGTCGACACGCACGGCGGCTTCGACCTGTCCGGCGCGCCGGGCAGCGACGGCGACGAATTCAAGCTGGTCGCGAACTATGGCTTCCAGTCGGGCTGCTCGACGCACGAAGACCGCCTCGCGACGATCCGCGACGTGTTCGACGACTACGGCATCACCATCGACACGCACACGGCCGACGGCATCAAGGTCGCGCGCGAACACGTCGAACCGGGCGTGCCGATGATCGTGCTGGAGACGGCGCTCGCCGCCAAGTTCAACGAGACGATCCTGGAAGCGCTGGGCACCGATGCCGCCCGTCCGGCCGGCTTCGAGGACATCGAAACGCTGCCGCAGCGCTTCGTCGTCATGCAGCCGAACGTCGCCGAGATGAAGCAATTCATCGCGGCGCATACGGGGCTCGCCAAGTGAACCAGCCTGCGCGCAAGCCCCTGATGCCGGTGCGCGAGGCGCTGGACTTCCTGCTGGCGGCGGCGCGTGCCGTCGACGGCGTCGAGGACGTCGACACGCTTGCCGCCAACGGCCGCGTGCTCGCCTGCGACCAGGTGTCGGGCTTGAACGTGCCGTCCGCGGACAACACGCAGATGGATGGCTATGCCGTGCGCGCGGCCGATTGCGCAAGCGGATCGGCCACGTTGCGCATCGCCCAGCGCATCCCGGCCGGCACCGTCGGCCAGCCGCTGGAACCGGGCACCGCCGCGCGCATCTTCACGGGCGCGCTGATTCCGGAGGGCGCGGATGCCGTCGTGATGCAGGAACAGTGCGAAGCGAACGGCGACCAGGTCACCATCAAGCACGTGCCGCAATCGGGCGAGTGGATCCGCCGCGCCGGCGAGGACATCGTCGCCGGTGCCGTGATCCTGCCGGCCGGTACGCGGCTGCGCAGCCAGGAGCTGGGACTGGCTGCCTCCGTCGGCCTCGCGCGCCTGCCCGTGCGCCGGCGCGTGCGCGTGGCCGTGTTCTTCACGGGCGACGAGCTGGCGATGCCGGGCGAGCCGCTGGCGCCGGGCGCCATCTACAACTCGAACCGTTTTACCTTGCGCGGCCTCCTCGAAAACCTCGGTTGCGAGATCAGCGACTACGGCATCGTGCCCGATTCGCTGCAGGCCACGCGCGACACCTTGCGTGCCGCGGCCGCAGAGCACGACCTGATCATCACGTCGGGCGGCGTCTCCGTCGGCGAGGAAGATCACATCAAGCCGGCCGTGGAAGCGGAAGGGCGCCTGAACATGTGGCAAATCGCCGTCAAGCCGGGCAAGCCGCTGGCGTTCGGCGAAGTGCATCGTGAAGGGGCGGGCTCCGCGTTCTTCCTGGGCCTCCCGGGCAATCCGGTGTCGAGCTTCATCACGTTCCTGCTGTTCGTGCGGCCGTTCCTGCTGCGCCTGCAGGGCGTCACGGGCGCCATGGCACCGAAGGCGATTCCGCTGCGCGCGGATTTCGACTGGACGAAGCCGGACCGCCGCAACGAATTCCTGCGTGCCCGCGTCAACGACGCCGGCGGGCTGGATCTGTTCCCGAACCAGGGCTCCGGCGTGCTGACGTCGACGGTATGGGCCGACGGCCTGATCGACAATCCGCCGGGCCAGGCGATCGCGAAGGGCGACATCGTGCGCTTCATTCCGTTCGCGTCGCTGCAGTACTGAGAGATGTCATGAAAATCAATCTGCGATTCTTTGCCAGCGTGCGTGAAGCGCTGGGCACGTCGGGCGAGTCGGTGGACCTGCCTGCGGACGTGGCGACCGTGGGCGCCGTGCGTGATTTCCTGATTGCGCGCGGCGGCGCGTGGGCCGACGCCCTCGCGCACGAGCGCGCGCTGCGCATGGCGTTCAACCATGTGATGTGCGAAGCGGGGACGCCGGTGCAGGAGGGCGGGGAAGTGGCGTTCTTCCCGCCAGTCACCGGTGGATAATGCACGTCGTTCCCGCGAAGGCGGGAATCCATTCACAGCTTCCGAAGCCGCAAACACGTATCACTGATACGGCTGTCGGGGGCTCAGTATGGGTCCCCGCGTTCGCGGGGACGACGGTGGATTAGACGATCGTCTTCTCCGCCAGCGCCAGCAGCTTCGCGCAATTCGCATTGCGCTCCCCATAGTCGCGCCACGCCGTCGCGCGTGCGAGCTCCTGCCATTTGCGCAGCGAGTCCTGGTTCAGGTCGACCGTGCGCCCGCCGGCACCCTGGAACAGCGCGGCCACGGCCGCATCGTCCTGCTGGGCCGATTTGCGCGCGAACGCTTCCAGGTCGGCACCTACCGCCAGCAGCACGGCCTGCTGGTCCTTCGGCAGGCGCTCGAAGGCGGCGCGCGACATCAGCAGCGGTTCCAGCATGAACCAGTAAGTGCCGCCGCGCGCGGTCGTCACGGATTTGCTCACTTCGTCGAGGCGGAATGAGATCAGCGACGACGACGACGTCATGGCCGCGTCGAGCTGGCCCTTTTCCATCGCGCCCTTGATGTCGTTCGACGGCAGCGTGACGACCGTGGCGCCGGCTTCCTTCAGGATCATGTCCATTTCCGGCGAGCCGCCGCGCACCTTCAGGCCGGCCGCGTCTTCCGGATCGACGATCGGCTTGCCGCGCGACGCCATGCCGCCGGCCTGCCAGATCCAGCTCAGCATGATCAGGCCCTTGTCGGCCAGCACGCGATTGAATTCCTTGCCGATCTCTTCGTTCTTCCACGCATAGCCCTGTTCGTACGAGGTGACGAGGCCGGGCATCAGGCCGATGTTCACTTCGGGCAGGTCGGCGCCGGCGTACGACAGCGGCACCAGCGAGATGTCCAGCGCGCCCTTGGCCAGGGCGGGGATCTGCGCATCGCTCTTCATCAGGGTGGAGCGGGGGTAGATCGAGAATTTGACTTTGCCTTTGGTCCGCCGCTCCGTCTCGGCCGCGAACATGCGGCACAGGCGGTCGCGGAAATCACCTTCGGCGACACTGCCGCCGGGGAATTGATGGGAAATCTTGAGGTTCGTGGGCTGGGCCCATGCAGCGTGCAACAAGAGCGGACTGGCCGCAATTCCAACCAGCATTGTCCTACGGGTGATAACCGACATACACATCCTCCAAGATGATATTGCGGACTACCGGACGAATCGTGGACGCCTCTTGACGACCGCCATGGGCGTACATCGTTCGAGCTTTTTACATTTTTTGTAGCCTATAAGAATAGGCTCAGCAGTGGCCTTGTCAAGAAAATATTGCGCTGAAAAACCATGCAGCGCAGCATAAACACAGGCTGCACAAGGGCGCCGTCAAGGGCGCAGTATCGCGCCGCAGAGTCGAGGAGGTTTGCGCTGGATCTGAAGTGCGGCGTGCTGCGGCGCCGCGAATGTGACATCCGTCGCCAGGCGGTCGGCGGCGTTTTTTGACAGATCATGCAGGGTGGGACATGCGCCCTGCATGACCGGGGGAGGATCAGCGTGCGGGGAACGGATACGTGGCCGGGCTCACGTTGCCGTCCTTGTCGACGGCCTGCACGCCGAACAACAGGTTGTCCTTGGACAGGTCGACGCGGTACGTCGTCACGTTGCCGACGAATTTCGATCCCTGCCACTGCGCTGCCGTCGTGTCGCGCCACACGATGCGGTAGCCGGCCAGGTCGGGCTCCGCGTTCGCCTTCCACACGAGGTCCGTGCCGTTGTCGAGGTTCGCCGTCTTCACCTTGACGTCCTGCGGCGCGGCCGGCGCCAGCGCCAGCGACGCGAGCGCCGCCGCGTTGACGCGCGCGACCTGGGCCACGTAGTCCGGATCGACGTATTCGACGAGGTCGCCGATCTTCTTGCCGTTTTCCGTGCGCAGGTCCTGGTGCTGGTGGTTGAAGTCCTCGTGCGGTTCCGTGAAGCGCACGGCCGCGTAGCCGGCGTCGAGGAACGGGCTGTGGTCGCCGCCGCGCAGGTAGCGGTCGCGCCGGTAGATGATGTTCACCTTGAAGTTCGGGACGTAGCGCTCGCCCGTTTCCTTCACGTGGCGCGCGAGCTGGCGCGTGATCGAGTCGTTCTCGCCGCCCGTCTGGAGCAGAGTGCGCAGCGCCGGCGTCGTCTCCTTCACGGGCGGGACGCCTTCCGCGAACAGGCGGACTTCCGCGTTATCCAGTTTGCCGTTCTCGTCGTGCGAGCTGCCGATGATGTCGTTGTTCAGCATGCCCGCGATGTTCATGCCGGCCGCTTTCGCCTTCGCCGCGTAGTCCCCGGAGCCGTACAGGCCTTGCTCTTCCGCCGCGACGGTCATGAACACGAGCGAGGCGTCGAACTTGTGGCGCGACATCACGCACGCCATCTCGATGACGGCCGCGGTGCCCGAGGCGTCGTCGTTGGCGCCAGGCGCGTCGGCCGTGGCATTCATCACGTCCGTCACGCGCGAATCGTAATGGCCGCTGACGACGTAGTAGCGGTCCTTCGACGCCGGCTGCGTGCCGGGCAGCGTGGCCACCACGTTGACGATCTCGGTCGGGCGCGTGATGCGGTTGGCGACGGGGTGGACGTGGCTCTGGAACTGCACGTCCAGCTTGCCGGCGCCGCAGCGTTCCAGCTCGGCCCTGATCCAGCGCCGGGCGGCGCCGATGCCGCGCGTGTCGGACGCCGTGTCGGACATCGTGTGGCGCGTGCCGAAGCTCACGAGTTTTTCGACGTAGGCGTGGATGCGCTGCGGCGAGATCTCGCGCACGATGGTGTCGACGTCGGCCTGGCGCGCGGGCAGCGTGGCGTCCGTGAGCGGCGCGGCGTGGGCGCCGGCGCCGAGCAGCAGCAGGATGGGGAGGGCGGTCTTGTGAACGGGATGCATGGGACTCCTTGGCCGGTTGGGCTTTTTGTATGGTGGGGCGACGTGCGGATGCGCGGGCGTCACCGCCATGCACTGTACCCGACGGCGGCAAACCGGGAAATCTTTACACCGTCAGGTCTTGGACCAGCGCCGCAGGATGGCGAGGATGACGAGGGCGAACAAGGTCGACAGCAGCGCCGTCGCTTCGCGGCCCATGCCCGCCGCGACGCCGAGGGCGGCCGTCAGCCAGATGCTGGCCGCCGTCGTGAGGCCGCGTACGTCGTTGCGGTCGCGCTGCTTGAGGATCGCGCCGGCGCCGAGGAAGCCGATGCCGGCCGTGACACCCTGCAGCACGCGCGACAGGTCTTCCATCTTCATGCCCGCCTGCAGCGGGATCAGGACGAACAGCGCGGAGCCCAGCGACACGAGCATGTGCGTGCGCAGGCCCGCGGGCGCGCCGACGGATTCGCGCTCCCAGCCCAGCACCCCGCCGAGCACCACCGCCACCAGCAGGCGCACGACGATGCGCACGATGCTCGCGCCGTCGCCGATGTCGGTGAATTCCTCGCGTACCGTGCCCCACACATCGTCCCAGCTCATGTCATCTCCTTCCTGCCGTCTCCTCGATGGCGATGACGATCATGATGCCAGCGCAGCCCTTACGGCGGCGCACGCGCTTACAGCGTATCGAGGAAGGTGCGGATCGCGGCGGTGACGGCCTGCGGCTGGTCGACCATCGCGAAGTGGCGCGACGGCGCGACGGTCACCACCTGCAGTTTCGGCGTGCCTTCCATCAGCGCGCGGTAGTAGTCGGCCTTGGCTGCGGGTGTGAGCCCCTGCTGGCTGCTGTCCAGGTCCAGGTAGGGCACGATCGCCAGCACCGGCGCCTGGATCGCCTTGAGGCCGGGGCGCAGGTCCACGGTCACGACGTCGGCGGCCCATGCGCCGACGGATGCCGGATCGCTGCGCGCCGTCAGCTGGGCCAGCGCGTCGGCCCTGGCCATGTCCATCACGCCGATCGTGCGCATATAACCCTGCTGCTGCTGCGCGAACCGCTCCGGCGGCTGGTTGCCGACCTGGGCGCGCATGCGCTCGGCGAATTGGGCGCGCTGCGGCGGCGTCATGTCTTCTGCGCCGGGCATCACGGGCAGGCCGTCGATGCTGACGATGCCGCCGACCAGCGCCGGCTTGTCCTCGCCGACCGCGAGCGCGAGGATGCCGCCCAGGCTGTGGCCCACGATGACGGGCTTGTCGAGCCGGCGGCTCGCGATCAGCTCCTCGACGGCGGCGCGCGCGGCCGCGAACGGCGCGGGGCCGGCCGGCGGGCGGCCGTCGAAGCCGGGCAAGGTCAGGACGTAGACGGCGTGGTCGGGCGCGAAGGCGCGGATCGTGTCCTGCCACACCCAGCTGCCGCTCGCCAGCCCCGGGATCAGGATCAACGGCCGTCCCTTGCCACCGTGTCGCTCGACCAATACGCCGCCCACTTCGAAGCGCTCGGCCGGCGCGATGGTGGCGGCGTAGCGGTTGGTCGCCGGCGCGGCGTCGGCGGCGCGGCTGTGATGGGCGGTGCTCATGCACAGCGTGACGACGATGGCGGCGAACAGTGTTTTGTTGCGTAAGAGGTTCATGCGGTCTCCTGGTCGGGGAAGAAGATGGTTTCGATCGGTTGTTCGAACAGCCTGGCCAGCGCGAAGGCCAGCGGCAGGCTCGGGTCGTAGCGGCCCGTCTCGATGGCGATGACGGTCTGGCGCGAGACGTCCAGCAGCTCGGCCAGGTGCGCCTGGCTCCAGCCGCGCGCCGCGCGCAGGTCGCGGATGGCGTTCTTCATGATTCGACGGCCCGGCGGGCGCGCAGCGACAGTATGGTGCTCGCGACACCCCAGCTGACGCCCATCACCATCCACACGCTGAACATCGACAGCTTAGGGAAGCCCGCCGTCTCGAGGAAGCCGTAGCTGAACGTGACCGCGCCGGTGATCCCGAACGCGAGCGCCAGGCTTTCCAGGAGACGCATGCGCTGGTATTCGTCGATGCGGGCCACGTGGCGGGCGATGGCGCGGATCATCAGGCAGAAACCGATCATCGGCGACAGCAAGGCGGCAGTGCGCAGCGCCCCGTCGTCCAGCGGGCGGCCGTACCGGATCGACGCGAGCAGCAGTACGACATACACGACGATGGCCGTCAACAATTCGCTGCGGTAGGCCCGGCCGACACGCTTCTCATGCATCACACACCTCCTCATGTAAAGTATGCTTTACATCGTAGGTCGCGTGCAAGGCGATGTCAAGCTTCCTTTACATCCTTTTTTGGCGCCCGTTCGACTACAATGCTCGCCTCCGCGTTTTCTCGTTTCCCTCCCGCGACCGCCATGTCCCAGCCAATCGAAACCCGTCCCCATCGCGCCATCGTCATCGGCGGCGGCCCCGCCGGCCTGATGGCGGCCGAGGTGCTGTCCGCGGGCGGCATCAGCGTCGACGTGTACGATGCGATGCCGTCCGTCGGCCGCAAGTTCCTCCTGGCCGGCAAGGGCGGCATGAACATCACGCATGCGGAACCCCATGACGCGTTCGTCGGCCGCTACGGCGCCCGCGCCGATGCGGTGAAGCCCTGGGTCGAAGCGTTCCCCCCGGCGCAGCTGCGCGAATGGATCCACGGCCTGGGCGTCGATACGTTCGTGGGGACGTCGGGCCGCGTATTCCCGACCGACATGAAGGCCGCGCCGCTGCTGCGCGCGTGGCTGCACCGGCTGCGCGAGGCGGGCGTCGTGTTCCACATGCGCCACCGCTGGACCGGCTGGCGCGACGGCGCCCTCGTGTTCGACACGCCGGCTGGCGAGGCGACCGTGGAGACGGCGGGCGCCGCGACCGTGCTGGCGCTGGGCGGCGCGAGCTGGGCGCGGCTCGGGTCCGACGGCGCGTGGGTGCCGTTGCTGGCCGCGCGCGGCGTGGACGTGGCGCCCCTCGTGCCGGCCAATTGCGGCTTCGACGCCGACTGGTCGGATCACTTCGCGGCGCGTCACGCCGGCGCGCCGCTGACGACGGTCGCGCTGGCGCTGGCCGGCGGCCCGTTCCGCAAGGGCCAGTTCGTCGTCACCGCGACCGGCATCGAGGGCAGCCTCGTGTACGCGCTGTCGGCGGGCATCCGCGACCGCATCGCACAGGACGGCCAGGCGACCGTGCTGCTGGACCTGTTGCCCGACCACGACCCGCAGCGCGTGCTGGACGAAGTGATGCGCCCGCGCGGCACGCGCTCGATGTCCAGCCATCTGCAGAGCCGCCTGGGCATCAAGGGCGTGAAATCGGGGCTGCTGCACGAGTGCCTGGGCAAGGCCGACTACGCGGACCCCGTGAAGCTGGCGCGGGCGCTGAAGGCGTTGCCGCTCGTGCTGAAACGTCCGCGCCCGATCGTCGAAGCGATCAGCAGCGCCGGCGGCGTGCGCTTCGAGGCGCTCGACGGCGCCATGTTGCGCGGCCTGCCGGGCGTGTTCGTGGCGGGCGAGATGGTCGACTGGGAAGCGCCGACGGGCGGCTACCTGTTGACAGCCTGCTTCGGCAGCGGCCGCGCGGCGGGACGCGCGGCGCTGGACTGGCTGCTCAATCGCGCTTGTCGTCGAAGCTGACCGTCGCGCTGCCGTTGCGGCTGACGGAGCGCTCGTCCGGATTGCCGAAGACGCGCGCCTCGCCGCTGCCGGTGAGGTCCGCATGCAGGCGCTTGCGGGCATACACCGCGCTGTCGCCGGAACCTTCCTGCGCGAGGTCGACCTCGTCGGCGCGCAGGTGGCGCGCATCCAGGTCGCCGGACCCGCGCAACTCCGCATGCAGCGCGCGCGTCGAGCCGACGAGCGTGAGGCGGCCGCTGCCGATGACGGCGGCATCCACCGTGTCGCTCGTGCCGCCCGTCAGCTCCATGTCGCCGCTGCCGTGGATCGCGGCCATGATCTCGCGGTAGCGGCCGTTGAAGCGCATGCTGCCGGAACCATCGAGCGCGACGTCGAGGTGGTCGCCGGCGAAGCCGCTGACGGTGTGCTCGCCGCTGCCGTTGATGCTGAGGGATTCCAGCGCCGGCAAGGTGACCGTTACTTCGATCGGGGTCCGGTGGCGCAGCAGGATGCCGCGCGGGCCGATGTGCAGCATGTCGCCGTCGACCGTCGTGTCGATGTTGGCCAGCAGGCGCTGCTCGCCCCGGACTTCCAGCGCCGGCGTCGGGCCCTGGCGCAGGGTGAGATTGACGGGGCCGGACAGGTCGACCTTGGCAACCGGCTGGGCGAGCGTGCGGTGTTCGGTGGTGAGCAGGCGGCCGCCCGGGTTCGACGGGCCGTTCGTACCGTGGGCGCGCAGCATGCTGTACGAGACGCCGATCAGCAGGAAGGCGATGAGGAGCAGGGTGAAGCCGACTTTGAGTAGCGCGCGCATGGTGGCTCAGCTCCCCTTGAGCAGGGAACGGTTCATCTGGAGGTAGCGCTTCAGGCCGACGAAGGTATAGCGCGTGATCACGAGGGACAGCAGGAACAGCGCGATCCCGCCCAGCACGAGGCCGAAGCCGAACAGGGTCTGCGTCGTGCGCGATTCCGCGTCCATCTCCGTGCTGATGCGCACCGTGCTGTCCGCGAGCGCCTCGGCGCTGCGCATGGCGCGCGAGCGCTCCAGGCGGCTGCCCCGGTCGGCCCCGGCGTCCGGGTCGGCGGGCGGCAGCGGGTCCGCGATCTGCGGCCGCTCCTGCGTGACGTTGATGCCGTGGCTGCCGATCTCGATGCGCATCTGGCGCCCGCGCCCGTCGTCGTCGATGGTGACGAAGCGGCTTGGCCAGTCCAGTACGAGTTCGTTGGCGCCGGCCAGGCCGCTCGCGGTCGTCGCGATGCCGGCCAGGTAGAACGTCAGCGCGCACACGTACAGGGCGAACAGCAGCGCCGAGTAGACCATCGCCGGCACGATCATGAACAGGTTGAAGATGGCCAGGCCGACGGCGGATACGGCGACGCGCAGCACGTTGGCCGGGTTGCGCTTTTCGGCGAACCCGTTGGCCGGGTTCTTCTTTTCGGTGAACGCCTCCAGGTGGGCGCTCGCGCGCAGGGTCATGGCGATCCTGGTCGGATCGTCGAGCTCGCGCGCCACGTCCGGCTCGCCCCGTCCGGCAGCGACGCCGTCGACGAAGCGCTGCTCGTAATAGGCCAGTGTCTTGGCCTGGACGTCGGGTGGCAGGCCGAGCATGGCCCGCTTGAGCGCCTCGAGGTATTCCAGTTTGCCCATCGTTACTCCCGGCAGGGCGGTATTAATTTCGGCCCAGCAATAGTATGGCGTTCAGTGCCGGATCGGGCGCCCCGCCCGCGTGCACAAGGATGACCGTCGCGGCCGCCACGACGGCCAGCAGGGCAAGGGTACGTACGCCGAGATGGATGTTCATTTGCATTTCCGCCAACACTCGTTTCGATGTTGACACTGTACGGATCCGGGGCGGCGAGTGCTACCGGTGTGCGACAGGCTGCGGATTTGACGGGGCAGGGCGCACCGAGGCGGGATGACCGGCTGCCCCAGCCCGTCGTTCGCGCGGAGGCGGGACCCCAATTTCCGCGGGCCTGGACGCAGAACTTGGAGGGCTGGTGCATCGCGCCTGCCCGCCTGCGCGGGGATGACGGTATCGAGGCTGCGGGCGACTGGCCGCTCATCGTCCGGCTCCTGTAATGACGCCCGCCGCGGCGACCCCGCTGCGCACCGCCGCCTCCAGCGTGGCGGGATAGTCGCACGCGGTGTAGTCGCCCGCCAGCGCGAGGCCCGGCAGCTCGGTGGCGTTGGCCGGCCGGTCGAGGGCGGGCGAACACGCGAACGTGGCGCGCTTTTCCGTGATCACGCGGCTCCACTCGGGAGACGCGAGGCCCGGCTGTCCGAATGCAGTGGCCAACTGGGCGGCGACGCTCGCCGCCAGCGCTTCCTGGCCGATGTCGCCGGCCGGATCCGCGCCGCTGATCACGACGGCCAATAACCCGTCCTGGCCCGGATCGAGCTGGCCGCGGTCGAACACGAACTGGCCCCAGCGGTTGTCGTGCGGCGCATCGGTCAGCGCGCAGAACGGCAGCGGCAGGCGGACCCCGGCCGCGTATTGCAGGTACACGGTGGCGATCGGTTCATAGGCCAGCGCATCGAGCCGGGAGGCGATGCCAGCGGTGCCGTCCAGAGGCCGCAGCAGCGCCGCCGCCTGCCATGGCGGGGCCGCGAGCACGACGGCGTCGAACGTCTGCACGTCGGCGCCCGCGCGCACGCGCCACGTGCCGCCGTCGGGGCCGAGCGCATCGATGCGGCGGCCCGTGTGCACGGCGGCGCCGCGGCTTTCCAGGTAGCGGCGCGCCGCTTGCGGGAACAGGGCGTCCAGCAGCACGCGCGGAATCAGCATGTCGGACGCGGCCCGTTTTGCGCCCAGGCTGTCTCGCAGCACGGCCAGGAAGACCTGCGCGGACGCGCGTTCCGGCGGCGTGTTCAGCGCGGCGAGGCACAGCGGGCGCCACATCAGGCGATTCAGGTGTTCGGTCTGGTCGTAGCGGACAAGCAGTTCCGCCACGCTGCAATCGGTGTGCAGCTGCCAGCCCATCCAGCGCGCGGTCGTCGTGAAGCGGGCGAGGGCCAATTTGTCGGCGCGGTCCAGCCCACGGGCGCGCAGCAGGGCGACGAGCATGTGCAGCGGCGCGGGCAGGCGCGGGGCGACGAAGTCCATGCCGTCGGCGCCCGCCGGGTAGCGCATCTGCAGTGGGAGCCGCAACAGCGCCTGTTTCGGGTCGACCCCGACGCGGCGCATCAGGCGCAACGTATCCGCATAGGCGCCCAGCATGATGTGCTGGCCGTTGTCGAGCAGGCGCCCGTTCGTCTCGATCGCGCGGGCGCGGCCGCCCAGGGTGCGCGCCGCTTCGAACAGGGTGACGCCGCAGCCCGCGTCCAGCAGCGCGACGGCCGCCGCGCAGCCGGCCCAGCCGCCGCCGACGATGGCAACCCGCTTGTTATCCGCGGACATAGGTCTTCCACGCGAGCCACAGCTTGCGCAGCGGCGTCAGGGAGATCTTCTGGGTGAGGACGTGGAAACCGTCGCGCTCGATCTCGTCGAGCAGCGTGCGGTAGATGGCGGCCATCATGAGGCCGGGGCGCTGCGCGCGCCGGTCTTCCTGCGGCAGCAGCGCGAACGCGTCGTCGTACAGCTGTTGCGCGCGGGCGGCCTGGAATGTCATCAGCGCTTCGAACTTTTCGCTGTGGCGCGCGTTCAGCAGGTCGGCCGCCGTCACGCCAAACTGCTGCAGTTCGTTGACCGGCAGGTAGATGCGGCCCTTGCGCGCATCCTCGCCCACGTCGCGGATGATGTTCGTGAGCTGGAACGCGAGGCCCAGCGTCTCCGCGTACTTCAAGGTCTGCGGATTGGTCACCCCGAAGATGCTGGCCGACAGGATCCCGACGACGCCCGCCACGTGCCAGCAGTATTTCTTCAGGTTCGGGTAGTCGAGGTAGCGCGACTGGTCGAGGTCCATCTCCATGCCGTCGATGATGGCCTGCAGGTGTTCCTGTTTCAGGTCGTACGGCTGGATGTGCGGCTTCAGCGCCAGGATCACGGGATGCGTGGGCGTGCCCGAATACATCTGCGTGACCTCGTTGCGCCACCATGCGAGCTTGATGCGCGCGACCGACTGGTCGGTGGCGTCGTCGACCGTGTCGTCGACTTCCCGGCAGAATGCGTACAGCGCCGTGATCGCCCTGCGGCGCTCGGGTGGCAGGAACAGGAAGCTGTAGTAGAAGCTGGAGCCGCTTTGCGCGGTCTTTTGTTGGCAGTAGTCGTCGGGGGACATAATTAGGTTGTTATTGCGCGGAGCAAGTCCGCTATCTTAGCCGATGAGGCGTCACATACGTAGTGCGCGCCAGCCTACCGTGAGCCAGTCGAGGCGTTTCAGGCGCGGACGGCGCCGGAACACGTCGTAATCCACGCGTTCGATCGCTTCCAGGATGCGCAGGCCGCCCTGGACGACCATCCGTAACTCCCAGCCGATGCGGCCCGGCAGGCGCGTGGCCAGCGGCGCGCCTTCCAGCATCAGCGCGCGCGCCCGGTCCACCTCGAAGCGCATCAGTGCGCGCCAGGCGGGGCCCATGCGGCTCTCCTCGATGACGTCCTGGGTCACGCCGAAGCGAACCAGGTCGTCCAGGGGCAGGTAAATGCGGCCCTTGGCGATGTCGATGGCGACGTCCTGCCAGAAGTTGATCAACTGGAGCGACGTGCAAATGGCGTCGGACTCGCGCAGGCTCGTCGCATCGTCGACGCCGTACAGGCCCAGCATCAGGCGCCCGACGGGATCGGCGGAGCGGCGGCAGTAATCCAGCAGGTGCGGGAAATCCGGGTAGCGCGTCGTGACGACGTCCTGCTTGAAGGCCGAGAGCAGGTCGCGCAGCGGCTGCATGGGCAGCCTGTATTCCGCCAGCACGGCGGCGAGGCGCTGGAACATGGGCTCGGCCGGGGGCGTGCCGGCCGCGATGCCGTCCAGCGCCGCCTCGTACGCCTGCAGGGCGGCCAGGCGTTCGGCCGGGCTGGCGTCGCCCTCGTCGGCGAGGTCGTCGGCGCTGCGGGCGAACGCATAGATCGCCTCCACCGCGGGCACGAGGCGGCGGGGGAGGAGGATCGACGCGACAGGGAAGTTTTCGTAATGGTCGACGGCCATGCGGCTCTGTAGATTGCTGACTCTAAAGTCATTTACTGGCGATAATTGCATGATTATAATTGCTTGGTTAAATCCACGACAGTGCCTCGCCGTCCCGGCCGGGCCACCATGAGGAAACCAATGCGTGCCATTTCGTTCGCCCTTCCTTTGATCCTGGTCCTGGCCAGCGGCGCATTGACGCTCACCTTGACAGGCTGCTCCCGCAACGACACCCGCGCCGAAGACGTACGCCCCGTGCGTGCCCTGACGCTCGCGACGGGCACGGTCGGCTCGTCGGCGGAATTTTCCGGCGACGTCCGCCCCCGTTACGAATCCCGCCTCGGTTTCCGCGTCGGCGGCAAGATCAGCGCCCGCAAGGTGGACGTGGGCACGGTCGTCAAGCGCGGCCAGGTGCTGATGCAGCTCGATCCGCAAGATCTGCGCCTCGGCCAGGCCCAGGCCCAGGCGAACCTGCGCGCGGCGCAAACGACGTACGAGCTGGCGCGCGCCGACCTGAAGCGCTACCAGGACCTGCGCAGCCAGAACTTCGTCAGCCAGGCCGTGCTCGACCAGAAAGTGGCGGCTGCGCGCTCGGCGCAGGCGAACGTGGAGGCGGCCCGCGCCGCGTCGAGCGAGCAGGCCAACCAGACCGGTTACGCGAACCTCGTGTCCGACACGGACGGCGTCGTGACGGGCATCGATGCGGAAGTGGGCCAGGTCGTGCAGGCCGGCACCCCCGTCGTGCGCGTGGCGCGGACGGACGAGAAGGAAGTGGTGATCGGCGTGCCGGAAGACCAGGTCGACGAATTGCGCAAGGTGAGCGACGTGAAAGTCCGGCTATGGGCGGATCCGGACCGCAGCATCCCGGGCAAGATCCGCGAAGTGGCGCCGGTGGCCGATCCCGCCACGCGCACGTACACCGTGAAAGTGGCGATCCCGGCGCAGGACGACATCCGCCTCGGCATGACGGCGGTCGTGCAGCTGGCGCACGCGGACACGGGCGCCGCGATCAAGGTGCCGCTGTCCGCGCTGTACCAGAACAAGGGCGCGACGTCGGTGTGGGTGATCGAGAACGGCGCCGTGCACCTCGTGCCCGTGCAGGTGGGCGGGGTATCCGGCAACGACGTGGTGCTGGCGGGCGGCGTGAAGGCGGGCCAGACGGTCGTCACGGCGGGCGTGCACCTGCTCAAGCCGGGCCAGAAAGTGAAAGTGCTGACGGCCGACGTCGCGCGCCGTGGCGATGCCGAGGCCGAAGCGGCCGGTGCCCGGGGGGCACCGGTCGGGGGCCCTCAAGAGGTTGTGAAATGAGAGGCTTCAACCTGTCGCGCTGGGCGCTGGAGCACATCCCGCTGACCCGCTACCTGATCGCCGCGCTGCTCATCGGCGGCATCATCAGCTACGGCAAACTGGGCCAGGACGAGGACCCGCCGTTCACTTTCCGCGTGATGGTCATGACGGCGTACTGGCCGGGCGCCACGTCCGTGCAGATGGCCCAGCAGGTGGCCGACAAGCTCGAACAGAAGCTGCAGGAGACGCCGCACATCGACAAGCTGCGCAGCTTTTCCAAGCCGGGTGAGACGACGATCATCATCGAGTTGAAGGAATCCACGCCGCCGGCGGAGGTGCAGGGCGTCTGGTACCAGGTGCGCAAGAAGGTCGGCGACATCGCGGGGACCCTGCCGCCCGGCGTGATCGGGCCGTTCTTCAACGACGAATTCGGCGACACCTACGGCTCCATCTTCGCGCTGTCCGGCGATGGTTTTACCTATGCCGAGATGCGCGACTACGCCGACTTCGTGCGCCAGCAGCTGCTCGCCGTGCCGCTCGTCTCGAAGGTCGAGCAGTTCGGCGTTCAGCAGGAAAAGGTCAACATCCTGTTCTCGCAGCAGAAGTTCGCGCAGCTGGGCATCCCGTTCGAGCAGATCGTGAACCAGATCGCCACGCAGAACGGCATCGAATCGGCCGGCGTGCTCGTGACGCCGCTGGAAAACCTGCAGGTGCGCGTGACCGGCGGCCTGAAGACCGCCAAACAGCTCGGAGACCTGAGCCTGCGCGCGGGGAACACGACGTTCCGCCTCGGCGATTTCGCCAGAGTCGAGCGCGCGTACGAGGATCCGCCGCACGACAAGATGCGCTTCAACGGCAAGGATGTGATCGGCCTGGGTGTGTCGATGGAGAAGGGCGGCAATATCATCGAGCTGGGCAAGGGCCTCGAGCAGACGGTCGAGCGCATCCGCCGCCAACTGCCCGTCGGCATCGAACTGGAGCGCGTGTCGAACCAGCCCGCGGCCGTCACGGCGTCCGTCAGCGAATTCATGCACAGTCTCATCGAGGCCGTCGTCGTCGTGCTGGTCGTGTCGTTCGTCGCGCTGGGCCTGCACACGAAGCCGAAGCTGCGCCTGGACGTGCGCCCCGGCCTCGTCGTCGCGCTGACGATTCCGCTGGTGCTGGCGATTACGTTCCTGTTCATGCGCGTGTTCGACATCTCACTGCACAAGATCTCGCTGGGGGCGCTGATCATCGCCCTGGGCCTGCTCGTGGACGACGCGATTATCGCCGTGGAGATGATGGTGCGTAAGATGGAAGAGGGCATGTCGCGCTTCGACGCGGCCACGTTCGCGTACACGTCGACCGCGTTCCCCATGCTGACCGGCACGCTGATCACGGCGGCCGGCTTCCTGCCGATCGGCCTCGCCAAATCGGCGGCCGGCGAGTACACGTTCTCGATGTTTTCCGTGAACGCGATCGCGCTGCTCGTGTCGTGGGTCGTCGCCGTGACGTTCACGCCCTACATCGGTTTCATCCTCCTGCGGGTGAAACCGCACGGAGAAGGGCACCACGACGTGTTCGACACGCCGATGTACCAGCGCTTCCGCCGTCTCGTCGACCGCTGCGTGGAATGGCGCAAGACGACGATCGTGCTGTCGCTGGCCGTGTTCTTCCTCGGCGTGTTCGGCTTCAAGTTCATCGAGAAGCAGTTCTTCCCGGATTCCAGCCGTCCGGAACTGATGGTCGAGATGTGGGCGCCGGAAGGGACGAGCTTCGCCGTCAACGAGGCGCTGGCCAAGAAATTCGAGGCATTCGCCCGCGCGCAGCCGGAAACGGACAGCGTGACGTCGTACATCGGCACGGGCAGCCCGCGCTTCTACCTGCCGCTGGACCAGATCTTCCCGGCGTCGAACGTGTCGCAATTCGTCGTGCTGCCGAAGAACGTGCACCAGCGCGATGCGCTCAAGCGCAAGATCGAAGACAAGTTCAAGTCGGATTTCCCCGAAGTGCGGGGCCGCGTAAAACTGCTGCCGAACGGACCGCCCGTGCCTTACCCCGTGCAGTTCCAGGTGATGGGACCGGACATCGGCGTCGTGCGCAAGGTCGCCGACCAGGTCAAGGAGATCATGATCGCCAACCCGAACACGGTGGGCGTGAACGACAACTGGAACGAGTCCGTCAAGGTGCTGCGGCTGGAGCTTGACCAGGACAAGATGCGCGCGCTGGGCGTCACGTCGCAGACCGTGCGCCGCACGATCGCCACCCTCCTTTCCGGGACGACGGTGGGCCAGTTCCGCGAGAGCAACCGCCTGATCGACATCGTGGTGCGCCAGCCGCTGGACGAGCGCTCGAACATGTCCGTGCTCGCCAACACGAACGTGCCGACGCCCTCGGGCAGGGCCGTGCCGCTGTCGCAGCTGGCGCGCATCGAATTCGTGTGGGAGCCGGGCGTCGTGCAGCGCTACGGGCGCGAATGGGCGATCATGGTCCAGTCGGACGTCGTCGAAGGCGTGCAGGGGCCGACCGTGTCCGACCAGGTCAATGCGAAACTGGACGTCCTGCGGGCGAAGCTGCCGGCCGGCTACCGCATCAAGCTGGAAGGCGCGGCCGCGAACAGTTCGACCGCGGAGGAGTCCATCTCGGCGAACGTGCCGCTGGTGCTGTTCATCGTGTTCACGCTGCTGATGCTGCAGCTGCACAGCTTCTCGCGCGCCGTGATGGTGTTCCTGACCGGGCCGCTGGGCATCGCCGGTGCCGCGATGGGGCTGCTGGTGTTCAACGCGCCGTTCGGCTTCGTCGCGAACCTCGGCGTGATCGCGCTGTTCGGCATGGTGGTGCGCAATTCCGTCATCCTCGTCGACCAGATCGAAAAGGACATCGCGGCCGGGCATCCTGCCTGGGAAGCCATCGTGGAAAGCGCCGTGCGGCGGTGCCGGCCGATCCTGCTGACGGCGGCCGCGGCGGCGCTGGCGATGATCCCGCTGTCCCGTTCCGTGTTCTGGGGCCCGATGGCGATCGCGATCATGGGTGGATTATTGGTCGCCACGGCGCTCACGCTGTTGTTCCTGCCGGCGCTGTATGCGGCATGGTTCCGGGTAAAGCGGCCCGTGCGTGCGCGGGAGGCGGCTCTAAATCCTTGAAATATCGGGCGATTCACTACGATTTAAAATCTGCCCAATGGTGTCAGAAAATCCAGTAAAATATCGGGTTGAAGTTGTAGCCCCTAGACATTGGATTCAGGGCGGCCGGTTTCATTGTCGGGCGCCCTTTGTTTTTGTGGCAAGATCAGCAATCCTGCGCGAGGATGGCGAAATTGGTAGACGCACCAGGTTTAGGTCCTGACGCCAGCAATGGTGTAGGGGTTCGAGTCCCCTTCCTCGCACCACGAACAATTATTTTTTTGGACGATTTTTACAATGGCAACTGCAGTCGAAAACCTGGGTAAACTCGAGCGTCGCTTGACTCTCTCTTTTCCGCTGAGCGACGTACGTACGGAAGTTGAAAAGCGCCTCAAGAAGCAGGCCAAGACCGCGCGTGCTCCGGGCTTCCGTCCGGGCAAGGTGCCGCTGAAGATGGTGGCGGCCCAGTACGGCTACCAGATCGAATCCGACGTGCTGAACGACAAAGTTGGCCAGGCATTCAACGACGCCGCCAACGAAGCCCAGCTGCGCGTTGCCGGCATGCCGAAAATCGAGCCGAAGCAGGACGCACCGGAAGGCATGCTGGCCTTCGACGCGACCTTCGAGATCTATCCGGAAGTGTCGCTGCCGGGCCTGGAGGGGATCGAGATCGAGACCGTCAAGACCGACGTGACCGACGCCGAGATCGACAAGACCATCGACATCCTGCGCAAGCAGCGCGTGCATTACCACACCAAGGGCGAAGCCGGTGAGCACGGTGACGGCGGCGAGCCGGTCGCAGCGAACGGCGACCGCGTGACCGTCGACTTCGTCGGCGTCATCGACGGCGTCGAATTCCCGGGCGGCAAAGCCGAAGACTATGCATTCGTTCTGGGCGAAGGCCGCATGCTGCCGGAATTCGAAGCCGCGACCGTCGGCCTGAAAGTGGGCGAGAGCAAGACCTTCCCGCTGGCATTCCCGGAAGACTACCATGGCAAGGACGTGGCCGGTAAAACCGCCGAGTTCACCATCACGCTGAAGAAGCTGGAATGGGCGCACCTGCCGGAAGTCGACGCCGAGTTCGCCAAGACGCTGGGCATCGAAGACGGCAGCATCGAGAAGATGCGCGAAGACATCAAGGTCAACCTGGAGCGTGAAGTCAACGCCCGCATCAAGGCCCGCAACAAGGAAGCCGTGATGGACGCCCTGGTCAAGCACACCGAAATGGACGTGCCGAAGGTCATGATTGAGCAGGATTCGCAGCGCCTGGCCGAGCAGACCCGCCAGGACATGGCCCAGCGCGGCATGGACGTGCAGAGCCTGCCGTTCCCGGCCGACCTGTTCGCCACCAAGGCCGAGCGCCGCGTGCGCCTGGGCCTGATCCTGTCGCAGCTGGTCTCGGAAAACAACCTGCAAGCGACGCAAGAGCAGGTGAAGGCCCAGATCGAAGACTTCTCGCAGAGCTACGAAGATCCGAAGGAAGTCCTGAAGTACTACTACAGCGACCGTCGCCGCTTGGGCGAAGTGGAAGCTCTTGTATTGGAAGAAAACGTCGTTAACTATGTGCTCGGCAAGGCAAAGGTGACGACCAAGGACATCGCCTTTGACGAGCTGATGGGAAGCGCTGCTCAGGCGTAACTCCTTGATGAAGCCGTACGACATTCTCACGAGAAATCTGCGATAGTGCGGCTTCGTAACTCTTCGAAAGGAATTGACAGGTATGAATCGTAATCCGGCATTGGATACCCAAGCCCTCGGCCTCGTGCCGATGGTGATCGAGCAGAGCGGCCGCGGCGAGCGTGCCTACGACATCTACTCGCGCCTGCTGAAGGAGCGCGTGATTTTCCTGGTCGGTCCTGTCAACGACCAGATGGCCAACCTCATCGTGGCCCAGCTGCTGTTCCTGGAAAGCGAGAATCCGGACAAGGACATCTCGCTGTACATCAACTCGCCGGGTGGTTCCGTGTCGGCCGGCCTCGCCATCTTCGACACGATGAACTTCATCAAGCCCGACGTGTCGACGCTGTGCACCGGCCTGGCCGCCTCGATGGGCGCGTTCCTGCTGGCCGCCGGCGCCAAGGGCAAGCGCTTCTCGCTGCCGAACTCGCGTGTCATGATCCACCAGCCGTCCGGTGGCTCGCAGGGCATGGCGTCGGACATCGAGATCCAGGCCAAGGAAATCCTGTACCTGCGCGAACGCCTGGCCCGCATCATGGCGGACAACACCGGCCAGACGATCGAACAGATCCACAAGGATACCGATCGCGACCGTTTCATGTCGAGCGAAGAGGCCGTGGAATATGGTCTCATCGACAAGGTTCTGACGAACCGCGGCTGAGGTTAAACCGCGCGGTTTTCGAGATCGCGTGGTGCTCTCGACAACTGTTGCTCAAATACGCCCGGACGCGACAGCGCTTCGGGCGTTTTGTTTTCAAATCGGGTAGCATGGTGTCGTGCGCACTTGTTGCGCCCTCGTATTAGCGTTATATTCATAGCAATTCAACTGAAACCTGCCCCATGTCAGACAAAAAATCCTCTAGCGGCGAAAAACTCCTGTACTGCTCGTTCTGCGGCAAGAGCCAGCACGAGGTCAAGAAGCTCATCGCAGGACCTTCGGTCTTCATCTGCGACGAGTGCATCGACTTGTGCAATGACATCATCCGCGACGAGACCTCGAACGTCGAGTCGGTGGCGGGCGCCAAGTCCGACCTGCCGACTCCGCACGAGATCGCCGAACTGCTCGATCAATATGTCATCGGCCAGCAGACGGCGAAGCGCATCCTGTCGGTGGCGGTCTACAACCATTACAAGCGCCTGAAGCACCTGGGCAAGAAGGACGACGTCGAGCTGGCCAAGAGTAATATCCTGCTGGTCGGCCCCACCGGTTCCGGCAAGACCCTGCTGGCCCAGACCCTGGCGCGCATGCTGAACGTCCCGTTCGTGATCGCCGACGCGACCACGCTGACGGAAGCTGGCTATGTCGGCGAGGACGTCGAGAACATCATCCAGAAGCTGCTGCAGAGCTGCAACTACGAAGTCGAAAAGGCCCAGCGCGGCATCGTCTACATCGACGAGATCGACAAGATTTCGCGCAAGTCCGACAACCCGTCCATCACCCGCGACGTGTCGGGCGAGGGCGTGCAGCAGGCGCTGCTGAAGCTGATCGAAGGCACGATGGCGTCGGTGCCCCCGCAGGGCGGCCGCAAGCATCCGAACCAGGATTTCGTGCAGATCGACACGACGAACATCATGTTCATCTGCGGCGGCGCATTCGACGGCCTGGACAAGATCATCCAGAACCGTTCAGAAAAGAGCGGCATCGGCTTCGCGGCCAGCGTCAAGAGCCAGACGCAGCGTTCCGTCAGCGACATCCTGCTGGAAGCGGAACCGGAAGACCTGATCAAGTTTGGCCTGATTCCGGAACTTGTTGGCCGTCTGCCTGTCGTAGCTACCCTGAGCGAGCTCACGGAAGAGGCTTTGATCCAGATCCTGGTCGAGCCGAAGAACGCCCTCATCAAGCAGTATTCGAAACTGCTCGATATGGAAGGCGCCGAACTGGAAATCCGCCCGGCGGCCCTGCACGCGATTGCCAAGAAGGCATTGGCGCGCAAGACCGGCGCACGTGGCCTCCGTTCGATCCTGGAACACGCTCTGCTCGACGTGATGTATGAATTGCCGAGCCAGCAAAATGTCGTGAAAGTCGTCATCGATGAAAATACGATCACGAATGGCGCGAAACCTTTGCTGATTTACAGCGAATCGCCGAAGGCTGCAGGCGAGAACTGAAAATTTGCTGAAAATTTCCGGGCGCAAACACAACAAAGGTATTGAATCGCTGAGTTGAGACGGTACAATCAATCTCAACAAAAGACGGCTTCAATCGAAAAGCCACTCGCGGCCGATGCTGTGAAGTGGCTTTTTTATTTGAATTCAGGACTTTTGTAGAAACGGCTAGTATTCGTATCAAGTTAAAGTTTTTTTACTTGTAGAAAATATTTCCGGGCCGGTATTGTGTTTCGACAGTGTGCTCCCACATCGTCTACACGCTTTCTATAAGGTATGCCATGACAACTTCCAAATTGACCGAGCAAATGACGCTGCCGCTGCTGCCCCTGCGCGACGTGGTGGTGTTCCCGCATATGGTGATACCGCTGTTCGTCGGCCGCCCGAAATCCATCAAGGCGCTCGAGGCCGCCATGGAACAGGGTAAGAGCATCATGCTCGCAGCCCAAAAGGCCGCTGCCAAGGACGAGCCTTCCGCCGCAGACATCTACGAGATCGGCTGCGTGGCCAATATTCTGCAAATGCTGAAGCTGCCGGACGGCACCGTGAAGGTGCTGGTCGAAGGCGCGCAGCGTGCCCGTATCAATCACATCAACGACGGTCCCAGCCATTTCATCGCTGACTTGACCCCAATCAATTCGGAAATCGGCGACGATTCCGAAGTCGAGGCGATGCGCCGTGCGATCGTCCAGCAGTTCGACCAGTACGTCAAACTGAACAAGAAAATCCCGCCCGAGATCCTGGCTTCGCTGGCCGGTATCGACGACGCCGGCCGCCTGGCCGATACCGTCGCCGCCCACCTGCCGCTGAAACTCGAGCAGAAACAGGTCATCCTGGAAATCTTCAACGTCGCCAAGCGCCTGGAGCATCTGCTCGGCCAGCTGGAAGGCGAGCTCGACATCCTGCAGGTCGAAAAGCGCATCCGCGGCCGCGTCAAGCGCCAGATGGAGAAATCGCAGCGCGAGTACTACCTGAACGAACAGGTCAAGGCCATCCAGAAGGAACTGGGCGAGGGCGAAGAGGGCGCCGACATCGAGGAACTCGAGAAGAAAGTCATCGCCGCCAAGATGCCGAAGGAAGCCCTGGACAAGGCCCAGGCCGAGATCAAGAAGCTCAAGCTGATGTCGCCGATGTCGGCCGAGGCCACCGTCGTGCGCAACTATATCGACACGCTGGTGTCGCTGCCGTGGAAAAAGAAATCCAAGGTCACGATCGACCTGGAAAAGGCCCAGGAAGTCCTGGAAGCCGACCACTACGGCCTCGACAAGATCAAGGAACGCATCCTCGAATACCTCGCGGTGCAACAGCGCGTCGACAAGCTGAAGGCCCCGATCCTGTGCTTCGTCGGTCCTCCGGGCGTCGGTAAGACGTCGCTGGGCGAATCGATCGCCCGCGCGACCAACCGCAAGTACGTCCGCATGGCGCTGGGCGGCGTGCGCGACGAAGCCGAGATCCGCGGCCACCGCCGTACCTATATCGGCTCGATGCCGGGCAAGGTGCTGCAGTCGCTGGCGAAGGTCGGCGTGCGCAACCCGCTGTTCCTGCTCGACGAGATCGACAAGATGGGCGCGGACTTCCGCGGCGACCCGTCGTCGGCCCTGCTCGAAGTGCTGGATCCGGCGCAGAACCACACGTTCTCGGACCATTACGTCGAGGTGGACTTCGACCTGTCGGACGTGATGTTCGTGGCGACGTCGAACTCGTTCAACATCCCGCCGGCCCTGCTGGACCGGATGGAAGTGATCCGCCTGTCGGGTTACACCGAGGACGAGAAGACGAGCATCGCGCAGCGCTACCTGCTGCCGAAGCAGATCAAGGCGAACGGCCTGAAGGATGAAGAGATCAAGGTCGACGAAGCCGCGATCCGCGACATCATCCGCTACTACACCCGCGAAGCCGGTGTGCGTTCGGTCGAGCGCGAAATCTCGAAGATCTGCCGCAAGGTCGTCAAGATGCTGCTGCTCAAGAAGGACAGCAAGCGCGTGATCGTGTCGTCGAAGAACCTGGATAAATTCCTGGGTGTCCGCCGCTACGACTTCGGCGTGGCCGAGAAGGAAAACCAGATCGGCCAGGTGTCGGGCCTCGCCTGGACGGAAGTCGGCGGCGACCTGCTGACGATCGAAGCCGTGCAGGTGCCGGGTAAAGGTGCCGTCATCCGTACCGGTACGCTGGGCGACGTGATGAAGGAATCGATCGAAGCGGCCCGCACCGTGGTCCGCAGCCGTGCAGCGCGCCTGGGCATCAAGAACGAGGTGTTCGAGAAGACCGACATCCACGTTCACTTGCCGGAAGGCGCGACGCCGAAGGACGGTCCGTCCGCCGGCATCGGCCTGACGACGGCGCTGGTGTCGGTGTTCACCGGTATCCCGGTCCGTGCCGACGTGGCGATGACGGGCGAGATCACGTTGCGCGGTGAAGTCCTGCCGATCGGCGGCCTGAAGGAAAAGCTGCTGGCGGCCCAGCGCGGCGGCATCAAGACCGTCCTGATCCCCGAGCAGAACGTGAAGGATCTCGCGGACATTCCTGACAACGTCAAGAACAAGCTCGAGATCGTCCCGGTGCGCTGGATCGAGAAGGTGCTGGAAGTGGCACTGGAACGCCAGCCGGAACCGATCGTCGACGTGCCGGCGGTAGCGGCGTCCTCGTCGTCGGTGACGACCGCCGCGAGTGACGGCCAGGGCGGCGTCGTCAAGCACTGAACCTGCTGGGCAGCGTGAAATACGGCACCTTCGGGTGCCGTTTTTTTATGTCGTGCTGTTGCTCGTGCGTTACTTGACACAACGCATTGTCGGCTTGTTTAATACGCCCTTGCGGTTTTTGCCGACCGTCAATCCGACCCGGTCGCGCATGCCGTGTCCAGAACGCACAACGAGGGAAGAAAGTGAACAAAACTGAACTGATCGAAGAAATCGCGAAGTCCGCGGACCTGACCAAAGCTTCTGCGGCGCGCGCCCTCGATGCCATGATCGACGCTGTGACCAACACGCTGAAGAACAACGACAGCGTCACGCTGGTCGGTTTCGGCACGTTCACCGTCGGCGAGCGCGCCGCACGCACGGGCCGCGATCCGCGCACGAAGGAAGCCATCAAGATCAAGGCGGCCAAGGTCCCGAAATTTAAGGCTGGTAAAGCACTGAAAGATGCAGTAAACTAATGCCTCCGCTGCGCTGACACGCAGCAGGACGCTGCTGGATTCCAGTCAGTCGAGTAGCACCCAGTATTTCGTGGAGCGGTAGTTCAGTTGGTTAGAATACCGGCCTGTCACGCCGGGGGTCGCGGGTTCGAGCCCCGTCCGCTCCGCCACGAATCGCAAGCCTTGTCGGGCTTCGATTTTGCGGTTGCGAAATACAAGAATTCGGAGCGGTAGTTCAGTTGGTTAGAATACCGGCCTGTCACGCCGGGGGTCGCGGGTTCGAGCCCCGTCCGCTCCGCCAAGATACTGAAAAAGAGGCGAACCTAGGTTCGCCTTTTTTTTTAAGTTTTTCGATAACGCATTTTCAACCTTGATTGGCTGACCATGTTTGAATTTATCCGTACTCACCAGCGCCTGATGCAGTTCTTCCTGCTGCTGCTGATCGTTCCGTCGTTCGTTCTGGTGGGCGTCAGCAGCTACAACGAACGCGGCAGCAACGATGGTGTGGCGACCGTGGACGGGAAGAAGATCACCCAGCAGGAGTGGGAAGCCGCCCAGCGCCGCCAGCTGGACCAGGCCCGCCAGATGATGGGCGAGCAGTTCGACCAGAAACTGTTCGAGACGCCGGAAGCGAAGCAGGCCGTGCTCGACCAGCTCGTGGCCGAGCGCGCCATCAACGCCGAGATCATCCGCAACCACCTGACGGTGAGCGACGCCGCGCTGCAGAAGGCGATCCTCGGGATCCAGGCATTCCGCAAGGAAGACGGCACGTTCGACATGGACCGCTACAAGGCCGCACTGGCTGCGCAGGGCATGACGCCGGACATGTTCGACCAGCGCATGCGCCACGACCTGGCCGTGCAGCAGCTCGTCGGTTCCGTCCAGCAGACCGCGTTCGCGCCGCGTACCGTCGCCAACCGCCTGTCGGACATCAACGACGAAGAGCGCGAAGTGCAGGAGCAGCTGTTCCCGGCTGCGAACTACGTTGCGCAGGTCAAGGTCACGGATGATATGGTGAAGGCCTATTACGACAAGAACGCGGCGCTGTTCCAGGTGCCGGAATCCGTCAAGGCCGAGTACGTCGTGTTCGATGCGTCCGCCGTCGAGAAGCAGGTCAACGTGTCTGACGCCGACATCGCCGACGCGTACAACAAGAACAAGGCGCGCTTCACCACGCCGGAAAAGCGTACCGCCAGCCACATCCTGATCAACGTAAAGAAGGGCGCCTCGGCCGCCGAGGACGCCGCCGCGAAGGCCAAGGCGCAGGCTGTCCTGGATGAAGTCCGCAAGAACCCGAACGACTTCGCGAAGATCGCCAAGGCGCAATCGCAGGATCCGGGCTCGGCCGAGCTGGGCGGCGACCTGGGCGTCGTGCAGAAAGGCGTGTTCGTCAAGCCCGTCGAAGACGCGATCTACGGCCTGAAGGAAGGCGAAGTCAGCGGTCTCGTCCGTTCGGAATTCGGCTACCACATCGTCAAGATCACGAAGATCGTGCCGGAAACGCAGAAGTCGCTGGAAGAGGCGAAGCCGGAAATCCTTGCCGAGCTGAAGAAGGCGAAGATGTCGGCGAAGTACACGGAACTGGCGGAAACCTTCCGCAACACCGTGTACGAGCAGGCGGACAGCCTGAAGCCGGTCGCCGACAAGCTGGGCCTGACGATCCAGACCGCCGAAGGCCTGACCCGTGCGCCGAACCCGGCCCTGGGCGCGTCGCCGGTCAACAATCCGAAATTCCTGGAAGCGATCTTCGGCAGCGACGCGGTGAAGAACAAGCGCAACACGGACGCCGTCGAAGTGGCGCCGGGTACGCTGGTCGCGGGCCGCGTCGTGGAATTCAAGCCGGCGACCAAACGTCCGCTGGCCGACGTCGAAGCCGCCATCCGCCAGCGCGTGACGCAGGAAGAAGCGGCCAAGCTGGCACGCCAGGCCGGCGAAGCGAAACTGGCCGCCGCCAAGGCATCGGGCGATACCGCCGGCTTCGGCGAAGCGAAGATCGTGGCGCGCACGAAGCAGCCGACGATCAACGAAACGGCCGCGGTCGCCGTGCTGAAGGCGGACGCGAGCAAGCTGCCGGCCTATGTCGGCGTCGACATCCCGGGCGTGGGCTATGGCGTCTACCGCATCAACAAGGTGAGCCAGCCGGCCCAGCCGGACGTGGCGCGCCGCAAGCAGGAAGCGGAACAGATCGGCCGCGCCGTCGGCAATGCCGAGACCTATGGCTTCGTCGAAGCGCTGAAGCACAAGGCGAAGGCGAAGATCAACGTCAAGCCTGCCGATCTCGGCGCCAAGTCCGAATAATTCCGGACGCGTCATCGACAGCCCGGCCGCGCGAGCGGACCGGGCTTTTTCTTTGCAGCACCGTTACAATCGCGGTTCGATCGACAACGCAAGGACGACCCCATGACTGTCACCTGGACCGACACGCTCGACAACGTGGACTGGAACGAACTCTCCGAGCTGTATCGCAAGGCCCCGCTCGGCAACAAGTCGCCGGAGCGCCTGAAGACGGTGTTCGGCAACAGCATGTTCCGCCGTTTCGGCTACGAGGACGGCGTACTGGTCGCGGCAGGACGTGCGCTGGCCGACGGCCTCGACTGTTCCTATATCTGCGACGTGGCGATCCTGCCCAGCCACCAGGGGCGCGGCCTGGGGGACGCGCTGATCGCGCACCTCGTCGAGTGCTCGCGCGGGCACGCGAAGATCATCCTGTATTCGGTACCCGGCAAGGAAGGGTTTTATGCGCGCTACGGCTTCCGGCGCATGACGACGGCGATGGCCGTGTTCCAGGATCCGGTCAAGGCCACCGCGCAGGGCTATCTCGCGCAGGAATGAGTCAATACTGCTTGTACGGCAGGAATTTGCCTGACAGGATCACGTTGACCCGGTCGCCTTTCGGATCGGGCGCGCGCACGATGTCCATGTGGAAGTCGATGGCGCTCATGATGCCGTCGCCAAACTCTTCGTGGATCAGTTCCTTGACCGTCGTGCCGTAGACGTTGACGATCTCGTACCAGCGGTAGATCAGCGGATCGGTCGGGACGGCCGTCGGCAGCGAACCCTTGTACGGGACCACCTGCAGCCATTTGCACTCTTCGTCGGTCAGGCCGAAGATGTCGCCGAGGATGGCCGCCTGTTCGGCCGAGGCGGTCATCTGGCCCAGGCACAGCGCGGTCGTCCATTCCTTCGACTGGCCGACCCTGCCGGCCACGTCTTCCCATCTGATGCCTTTGGCTACCTTGGCGCTGACGATTTTCTCGGTGACATCCATGCGGTTCATCGCGTTCCCCTCGTGTGCGGTTCAGGAGAGAGACACGCAGCAAGAGCCGTGCCAGTCCTAGCCGTGCAGATGCCGCGCGGCCGCGATGAAGTCGTCCTTCGAGATGCCCGGCAAGGTCAGCGCCTCGGCCTGCGGGTAGTGCACGAAATTCCGGTCGATCGAGCGCAGGTAGGCGGGGTCGTAGTGCTCGACGAGCAGCTGGTCGACGAGCGCCGGCATCTGCCCCGTATTGGCCATCTGGTGCCACGTTTCGATGCGCGCGCGGCCGTGCAGTTGCACCAGATGGTCCAGCTGCGCATTCAATGCGCCCGGGTCGGCGCAGAAGTGGTGGTAGTCTTCCATCAGCAGCTGCACCCGATGGGGACGGTCCAGCTGCAGCGAAATGCAGGGCGCGGCGCGCATGCGTTCCATGACTACCTCAGGCACGCGCAGGTTGCCCACCTTCTTGCTCTCCGATTCCACGAACACGGGCCTGGACGGATCGAAGCGGCGCAGCTTGTCCCAGATGCGCGTCTCGAACATCTTCTGGCTCGGCTGCGGCTCGCCCGGCAGGTGGCCGAGGACGGAGCCGCGGTGCGCGGCGAGGCGCTCCAGGTCGAGCACCTGCGCGCCGATGGATTCCAGCGTTTCGAGCAGGCGGCTCTTGCCGCTGCCCGTCGTGCCGCAAATGACCCGGAAATCCAGCGCCGGCGGGTTTTCCAGCGCGGCCGCGACGTAGGCGCGATACGCCTTGTAGCCGCCGTCGAGCTGCACGACGGGCCAGCCGATCTTGGCGAAGATCAGGGCCATCGAGCCGCTGCGGTTGCCGCCGCGCCAGCAGTAGACGAGCGGTTTCCAGTCTTTCGGCTTGTCGGCGAACAGCGTCTCGACGTAGCGCGCGATGTTCTGCGCGACGAGCGGGGCGCCGATCTTCTTCGCCTCGAAGGCGCCGACCTGCTTGTACGTGGTGCCGACGAGGACGCGCTGCGCGTCGTCCAGCGTGGGGCAATTGATGGCGCCCGGGATGCGGTCGAGCGCGAACTCGGACTCGCTGCGCGCGTCGATGATGGTGTCGAACTGGTCGAGCATGGGCAGGACGTCGTCGACGCCGAGGACTGCGGGGTATTTCATTATCGTTTGACGAGAGGCGCGAATTGCGGCCAGATGTTGTTGAGGATGGTCGGATGGGCGGTCGCGAGCGGGTGCATGCGGTCGGCCTGGAAGTTTGCCGCGTCTTGCGCGACGCCGTCCAGCATGAACGGCACCAGCGGCACTTTGTATGTACCGGCGAGGTCCTTGTACATGCCGGCGAAGCGTTCGGTGTAGGCGCGGCCGTAGTTGGGCGGCATGCGCATGCCGACGAGCAGGACCTTGGCCTTGTTCTGCTGCGCGAGCTGGATCATCGTGCGCAGGTTGTCCGCGGCGGCCGGCACGCTCAGGCCGCGCAGGCCGTCGTTCGCGCCCAGTTCCAGCACGACGACGTCTGGCTTGTGCTGCTGCAGCAGGACGGGCAGGCGCGTGCGGCCGCCGCTCGTCGTCTCGCCGCTGATGCTGGCGTTGACGATGTGCGCGTCGATCTTCTCGGCCTTCAGGCGCTGTTCCAGCAGGGCGACCCAGCCGGTGCCGCGCGCGAGGCCGTATTCGGCGGACAGGCTGTCGCCCACCACGAGCACGGTTTTTGGGGCAGAATAGGCGCTCCCCGCCGCGGTCATGCCAAGCACCGCGACGGCAGCGATCGTCCATTTCCTGAGTAAAGCAAGCATGCGTGATATTCCCGAGGCGTCAAAAGGCAGTTCAAGTGTGAGCGGAACGGCAAGGCCGGCCATCGAGGTCCGCGGCCTGTCGAAGCGCGTGGCGGATGCCAGCGGCGAGCTCACGATCCTGCACGAGGTGGATTTTACCGTGCAACCGGCCGAGACGCTCGCCCTCGTCGGCGCTTCCGGCTCCGGCAAGTCCACCTTGCTCGGCCTGCTGGCCGGCCTCGATACGCCATCGTCGGGCCAGGTCCTGCTCGACGGTACGGATATCTTCGCCCTCGACGAGGATGGCCGCGCCGCGTTCCGCAAGGCGAAGCTGGGCTTCGTGTTCCAGTCGTTCCAGTTGCTCGGGCACCTGAACGCGCTGGAAAACGTGATGCTGCCGCTGGAACTGCGGGGCGACGCGGACGCGCGCGCGAAGGCCGAGGCGATGCTGGGCCGCGTGGGCCTGTCGAGCCGCCTGCGCCACTATCCGAAGTACCTGTCGGGCGGCGAGCAGCAGCGCGTGGCGCTGGCCCGCGCGTTCGTCACCGAACCGCCGCTGCTGTTCGCCGACGAGCCCACGGGCAGTCTCGATGCCGCCACCGGTGAAGCCGTCATCCAGCTGATGTTCGAATTGAATCGCGAGCGCGGCTCGACCCTTGTCCTCGTCACCCACGATCCCGCGATGGCCGCGCGCTGCGGCCGCACGCTGACGATCGCGGCGGGCCGCCTGGTCGTGTAACACCCTTCAGGCCAGCGCCGCGTCGGCGACGAGCGCATTCAGCTCGGCGCGGATCGCACGCGGCAGCTCGCCCGCCGTGAGGCCGATGGGGCCGGCGCCGCCTGCCACGAGCCGGTCGGCCGCCGCGCCGTGCAGCCACGTCGCGGCCAGCGCCGCTTCCCACGCGGGCCAGCCCTGGCCGAGCAAGGTGCCGACGAGACCCGCCAGCACGTCGCCCGTGCCGCCCGTGGCAAGGCCCGGATTGCCCGTCGCATTCAGCGCCACTTCCCCGTCCGGCCGCGCGATGACGCTGCCCGCGCCTTTCAGCACGACGACGGCATCCAGCCGCTCCGCCAGCTCGCGCGCATTCTCCAGCCGGTCGGCCTGCACGACGGCGGCCGTGACGCCGAGCAGGCGCGCGGCTTCCAGCGGGTGCGGCGTGATGACGACTTCGCCGCCGTGCGCGGCCAGGCGCGCGGCCAGGTCGGGGCTCGCCGCGCACAGGTTCAGCGCGTCCGCATCGACCACGAGCGGCCCCGTGCCGTCGATGACTTTCGACAGCAGGTGCGTGGCGCCGGCGGAATCGCCCATGCCGGGACCGGCGACGACGGTGCGGCCGTCGAACGCGAAGCCCGCCGCGTCGCGGAACATGATTTCCGGCTGCAGCGGATCGAGGCCCGGCCCCGGATCGACGGCGGCCACGAACACGCGGCCCGCGCCCGCATACAGCGCCGCGCGCGCCGCGAGGATGCCGGCACCCGCCATCCCGCGCGCCCCGCCCAGCACGGCGACGTCCCCATAGGTGCCCTTGTGCGAATTATTGCGGCGTGGCGCGAGGCAACCCGCGAACAGGGCGGGGGCGTTCAGGCGCGCGTGCGCGGCTTCCGTGTGCAGGCCATGCGCACCGAGGCGGTTGACGTGCACGCGGCCCGCGTGGTCGCAGCCGTCGCCCGTGTGCAGGCCCGGCTTGTCGCCGAGGAAGGTGATGGTATGCGTGGCGCGCACGGCGACGCCATCCGGGCCGATGACGCTCCCCGTGTCCGCATCGAGGCCGCTCGGCACGTCCAGCGCGAGCACCGGGCACGCCATGCCGTGCGTCCGTTCGACGAGCGCGCGCGCCTGCCCCGCGAGCGGCCGCGCGAGGCCGATGCCGAACAGGCCGTCGACGACCAGGCAGCAGCCGTTGCAGTCCGCGACGCCGGACACGAAGCGCGCCCGGCTGGCCTGGGCGCGCGCGAGGGCGTGCGCGGTCTCGGGCGACGGGGCCGCGCCGGCGAGGTGGACGACGTCCACGTTGGCGCCCAGATTGGCCAGGTTCGCGGCCACTTCCAGCGCATCGCCGCCGTTGTTGCCGGGGCCGGCCAGCACGAGGATGCGGCCCGTCGGCAGGCCGCCCAGCACTTCGAGCGCGTACGTGGACGCGGCCTCGCCGGCGCGCCGCATGAGCGGCGAGGGACCAGAGGTGCCGAGCGGCCGGAGCTGCGACTGCGCGGCCTGTTCGATGGCGCGGATCTGCGCGACGCTGTAGAGCGGATTGTCCATGGTGGTTCCAGGCTCGTAAAGATTGCGAAAACTGCATTGTCGCCAAAATCGGCGCCACGCGCGACTACAATAGCCGCTCGATGACTTTCTGGGGACATACGATGGATTGGCAGTTCTGGATCGACCGCGGCGGTACGTTCACGGACATCGTGGCGCGCCGGCCCGACGGCAGCCTCGTCACGCACAAGCTGCTCTCGGAAAATCCTGAACAGTACCGGGACGCGGCCGTGGCGGGCATCCGCCACCTGCTCGGCCTGGCGCCCGGCGCGCCCATCCCCGCCGGACAGGTGGAGGCCGTCAAGATGGGCACGACGGTCGCGACCAATGCGCTGCTGGAGCGCAAGGGCGAGCCGACCGTGCTCGCGATCACGCGGGGTTTCCGTGACGCGTTGCGGATCGCCTACCAGAACCGTCCGCGCCTGTTCGACCGGCACATCGTGCTGCCCGAGCTGCTGTATGGCCGCGTGATCGAAGTCGACGAACGCATCGGCGCCCACGGCGACGTCGTCGTTCCGCTCGACGAGGCGGCCGCGCGGCGCGACCTGCAGGCGGCGTACGACGCCGGCATCCGCGCGCTCGCCATCGTGTTCATGCACGGCTATCGCTACCACCAGCACGAGGACGCCGTCGCGCGCATCGGCCGCGCCATCGGTTTTACGCAGGTGTCCGTGTCGCACGCGACGAGTCCCCTGATGAAACTCGTGGCGCGGGGCGACACGACGGTCGTGGATGCGTACCTGTCGCCGATCCTGCGCCGCTACGTGGACCAGGTGGCGTCCGAGCTGCCGGGCGTGAACCTGCAATTCATGCAGTCCAGCGGCGGCCTGGCGGATGCGCGCGCGTTCCAGGGCAAGGACAGCATCCTGTCCGGCCCCGCCGGCGGCATCGTCGGCATGGTGCGCGCGAGCCGCCTGGCCGGCTTCGAGCGCATCATCGGCTTCGACATGGGCGGCACGTCGACCGACGTGTCGCACTATGCGGGCGAATTCGAGCGCGTGTTCGAGACGCAGGTGGCCGGCGTACGCATGCGCGCGCCCATGATGAGCATCCACACCGTCGCCGCGGGCGGCGGCTCGGTCCTGCATTTCGACGGCAGCCGCTACCGCGTGGGACCGGACAGCGCCGGCGCGAATCCCGGTCCCGCGAGCTACCGGCGCGGCGGACCGCTGGCCGTCACGGACTGCAACGTCATGCTGGGCAAGATCCAGCCCCGGCACTTCCCGCACCTGTTCGGCCCCGGCGCCGACCAGCCGCTCGATGCGGATGCCGTGCGCGCGGGCTTCGACGCGATGGCCGCCGACGTCGAACGCGCGACCGGGACGCGGCCGCAGCCCGAAGCCGTCGCCGAGGGCTTCATCCGCATCGCCGTGGGCAATATGGCCAACGCGATCAAGCAGATCTCCGTGCAGCGCGGGCACGACGTCACGGACTACGCGCTCACGAGTTTCGGCGGGGCGGGCGGGCAGCACGCCTGCCTCGTCGCGGACGCGCTGGGCATGAAGACGGTGTTCATCCACTCGCTGGCGGGCGTGCTCTCGGCCTATGGCATGGGTCTCGCGGACCAGAGCGCGATGCGCGAGCGGGCCGTCGAGCGGCGGCTGGACGACGTCGGCCCCGATGCATTGGCGGCCGGGCTGGATACGCTGGCCGAGGCGGCGCGCGCCGACCTCGCGGCGCAGGGCGTGGCGCCGGAGCGCATCGACGTGCTACGGCGCGTGCACCTGCGCTACGAGGGCACGGATTCCGCCATCGTCGTGCCGGATGGCGACCGCGCCGCGTTGCAGGCGCAATTCGAGCAGGCGTACCGCCGGCGCTTTTCCTTCCTCATGCCGGGCAAGGCGCTCGTCGTGGAAGCCGTGTCGGTGGAAGCGCTGGGGCGCTCCGATGCGCCGCCCGAGCAGCAGGCGGACGCCGTTGGGCGCGGCGGCGCCGCGCCGGTGTTCGAGACGGTAAGGATGTATGCCGACGGCGCGTGGCGCGACACGGGCGTGTACCGCCGCCAGGACATCGCGCCGGGCGACGTCATCGACGGCCCGGCCATCATCGCGGAAGCGAATGCGACGACGATCGTGGAGCCGGGCTGGCGCGCCGAGGTCACGGCGTACAACCACCTCGTGCTGCGCCGCGTGCACGCGCTGCCGCAGCGCCACGCGATCGGCACGTCGGTCGATCCGGTGATGCTGGAGATCTTCAACAACCTCTTTATGTCCATCGCCGAGCAGATGGGCCTGCGCCTGCAGAACACGGCGTACTCCGTCAATATCAAGGAACGCCTGGACTTCAGCTGCGCCATCTTCGACGCGGACGGCAACCTCGTCGCGAACGCGCCGCACATGCCCGTGCACCTCGGGTCGATGGGGGAGAGCATCAAGGCCGTGATGCGCAAGAACGCGGGGACGATGAAGGCGGGCGACGTCTACGTGCTGAACGACCCGTACAACGGCGGCACGCACCTGCCCGACGTGACGGTCATTTCTCCCGTGTTCGACGCGGCGGACAAGGACATCCTGTTCTACGTGGGCTCGCGCGGCCACCACGCGGACATCGGCGGCACGACGCCGGGCTCGATGCCGCCCGACTCCACGCACATCGAGGAGGAGGGCGTCCTGATCGACAATTTCAAGCTGGTCGACGGCGCGGACGGCGTGCTGCGCGAGGCCGAAACCCACGCCCTGCTGGCCGGCGCGCGCTGGCCTGCGCGCAATCCGGACCAGAACCTGGCCGACTTGCGGGCCCAGGTGGCGGCGAACCAGAAGGGTGTCGACGAGCTGCGCAAGATGGTCGCCTTATACGGCCTGGAGGTCGTGCGCGCCTACATGGGACACGTGCAGGACAATGCCGAGGAAGCCGTGCGGCGCGTGATCACGGCGCTGGCGGACGGGCACTTCGTCAACGAGCTCGATAACGGCGCGCGCATCGAAGTGACGATCCGCGTCGACCGCGCGGCGCGCAGCGCGGAGATCGATTTTACGGGCACGTCCGGCCAGCTGCCGAACAATTTCAATGCGCCGTCCGCCGTCTGCATGGCGGCGGTGCTGTACGTGTTCCGCACGCTGGTCGACGACGAGATCCCGCTGAACGCGGGCTGCCTGAAGCCGCTGAAGGTGATCATCCCGCCGGGCTCCATGCTGAACCCGCACTATCCGGCATCCGTCGTGTCGGGCAATGTGGAGACGTCGACGTGCATCACGAACGCGCTGTACGGCGCGCTCGGCGTGATGGCGGCGGCGCAGGGCACGATGAACAACTTCACGTTCGGGAATGCGCGCTACCAGTATTACGAGACCATCTCCGGCGGCTCCGGCGCGGGGCCGGGCTTCGACGGCACGGACGTCGTGCAGACCAATATGACGAACTCCCGGCTGACGGACCCGGAGATCCTGGAATTCCGTTTTCCCGTCCGCCTGGAGAGTTATGCGATCCGCGCCGGTTCCGGCGGGGCGGGGCGCTGGCACGGCGGGAACGGCGGCGTGCGGCGCATCCGCTTCCTCGAACCGATGACGGCGGCGATCCTGTCCAACAACCGCATCCACGCGCCGTTCGGCATGGCCGGCGGCGCGCCCGGCGCGCGCGGTCGCAATCTCGTGGAGCGGGCCGACGGACGCGTCGAGGAACTGGGGCACATCGGCAAGGCGGAGATGGGGGCCGGCGACGTGTTCGTCATCGAGACGCCGGGCGGCGGCGCGTATGGAGACGCGGCAGGTATGCCATTTTCGAAAACGCCCATATGAAATCGGAATTGTTCTTTGCGTAAGCCGCGGCCCATACTTCGGTCATGACTACGCGACGAACCCTCCTGCTTTCCCTGGCGCTGACCGCGGCGCTGCCTGCCTTTGCCGGCGTCCAGACCATCACGCTGGACGGACGGGCGCCCGGCACCCGCTTCGACGGCATCGGCGTGGTCGACGGCGGCGGGGCGACGTCGGTGCTGCTGAAGGATTATCCCGAGCCGCAGCGCAGCCAGATCCTCGACCTGATGTACAAGCCGAAGTTCGGCGCCTCGATCAGCGCGCTTATCGTCGAGATTCCGGGCGACGGCAATTCCACGCAGGGCTCCATGCCCAGCCATCGGCATACGCGCGCCGACGTCGACTACGGCCGCGGCTATACGTGGTGGGTGCTGCGCGAGGCGAAGCGGCGCAATCCCGCGCTGACCCTGGACGCCGCCGCGTGGAGCGCCCCGGGCTGGATCGGCGACAGCGGCGGCAGCCACGAATTCTTTTCGCCGGACGGCGCCGACTACTACGTCAGCTGGCTGAAAGGCCTGCGCGACGTGTACGGGCTGGAGCTCGACGCGATCGGCAGCCGCAACGAGAAGGGCGTCAGCTACGATTTCGCGAAGACGCTGCGCGCCCGCCTCGACGCCGGCGGATTCTCCAAGGTGAAGCTGCACAGCTTCGACAACTGGCCCGACGACACGAAGTTCGACTTCGTGAAGGACATGCCGAAGGACGCGGGCCTGCGCGACGCGATCGACATCATCGGCGCCCACATCAACGCGCCGGAATCGGTCGTGCCGACCTGGGTGCGCGAGGCGGCGGCCGCGCTGGGCAAGCCGATCTGGAATACCGAGCAGCACGTCTACGTGGCCGGCTTCGACGGCGCGCTCGGGATCGTCCAGGCGTTCAACCGCAACTGGATCGACAGCGGCGTGACGAAGATCGTCAACTGGTACGGCATCGCGGGCCTGTACACGCTGGAACCGTATTCGGGCGTGAAGGAGGCGGCGATCCGCGCGAACTGGCCGTGGAGCGGCCACTACGAGGTGAATCCGCAGCTGTGGGCCTATGCGCACTACGGCCAGTTCACGGCGGCCGGGTGGACGTATGTGCCGCAGGGCAGCGGCGCGTTGCAGGACGGCGGCAGCTACGTGACGCTGAAATCGCCGGGCGCGGACTACAGCGTGATCATCGAGACGCGCCAGGCGAGAGCGCCGCAGACGGTGCGCGTGGCGGTCGGCGCCGGCCTGTCGACAGCCGACGTGGCCGTGTGGCGCAGCGACGCGCGGGCGCAGTTCGTGCACGTGGCGGACCTGCATCCGGAGGGCGGCGCGGTGGCGCTGACGGTCGATCCGGACGCGATCTATTCGCTGACGACCACGCGCGGCCAGCAAAAGGGCGGATTCGCCGGCGTCCCCGCGCAACAGGCCTTTCCGTTCCCGTACCGTGCAAACTTCGATGACTACCGGGATGCGCGCGCATGGGGTTATCTGCCGCGCTACTTCGCCGACATCGAAGGCGCGTTCGAGCTGGCGCCGTGCCCCGGCGACCGGCGCACCTGCCTGCGCCAGGGCGTGCCCGTGAGGCCGCATTCGTGGGCGCCGGACTGGAAGCCGTACACGATCCTCGGCGACGACGGCTGGACCGACTACGAGGTCAGCGCGGACGTGAGGGTGGGCCGCGGCGAATCGGCCGCCGTGATGGGCCGCATCAACGACGTGGGCAGCGGCTACGGCGCGATCCCGAAAGGCTATCTGCTGGAACTGGACGGCACGGGCGAGGTGCGGCTCGTCGTGGTGCGCGGCAAGGTGGACAAGAAGGCGCTCGTCGGCGATGCCGAGCAGCAGGCGCTGATCAAGGCGGCGAACGATGCGGCGGAGGGCGGAGAGAAGGTGCTGGCGTCGGCGCCGCTGGCCGGTGTGGCGGCCGATCGCTGGCATACGTTGAAACTGCAGTTCAGCGGGACGCGCATCCGCGGCTACGTCGACGGCAAGCCGGTGGTGGAGGCGACCGATGCCATGTACGGCAAAGGCATGGCCGGCCTGCTGGCGGGACCGGCGCAGACAGGCCTCAGCATGCCGTACTACCGCGACGTCGTGCTCAACCGTGTCGACGGCGCGCTGCCGCCGCCGACGAAGCCGTTGCCGGGACAGGCGCCGCTGTACGCCCGCAAGCGCTGATCGGCGATCAGGTCGAAATACCGTACTTCCGCTTCGCCGCCTCCATCTCCGCATCCAGCGCCGCGAGCCGCGGATGCGCGGGATCGAGCGCGCGGATGTGTTCCAGCTGTTCTTCCGACAGCGCGGCCAGCGGGTGGTCCCAGCCCATCTCCATGATCTGGCGGAGGACGCCGCCGACGACGGCGATCATCACCTGCAGGTTGTTCGGCGCCATGTGCAGCGCTTCCAGCAGGGTCTGGACGGCGCCGCGCACGTCCCCCATGTTGCGCTTCTCGTCCGCGACGCCCAGCAGGATCTGGGCCTGGGCGCGCAACTGCTTGCCCATGCCGTCCGCCAGGTCGGGCCGGCCCGCGCGCACGAACACGTTCAGCGCCTGCTGCGCGGACAGCGCGTCGTCGCCGCCGTTCAGCGCGCCGAGCATCACTTCCGACGCCTCGTCGTCCATGCGGTGCGCGAGGCAGGTTTGCGCGAGGCCCACGCGCATAGTGGGCGACAGCGCGCCGCCCGCGCGCACGGCGTCTACCGCGAGCTTGAGCTCCTTGACGGCCGCCGCGCCGTTGCCGGCCAGGTCGTGCAGCAGCGCCACCGAGATCGCCTTGCACGCATCGGCCGCCGGCGTGCCGCGCAGCGAGCGTTCGAGGTCGCGGATCACGGTCGACGCGCCGGCCGGATCGCCCTTGCCGACGAGCGCCCGGACGAGGTTCACGTGGTCTTCGGGGTTGCGGAATTCGGAATAACGGGAACGCGTCACGACTTGCCGGAACGATTTCTCGGCGCCGTCCGCGTCGCCCGCTTCCAGCGCCACCTCGCCCAGCCGGCGCAGGCGCCGCACGACGTACGGCGAGATGGCGACGGCGTCCTCCAGCGTCTTCTTGGCGAGTGCCGCCTCGCCGCGCTCCTGCTGGCAGCGCGCGAGCAGGTCGTAGGCGGCCATCAGGCGCGGGTTCTCGGCCACGATGTGTTCCAGCAGAGGGATCGCTTCGTCCATGCGGCCCTGGGCGGCGATGGCGCGCGCGAGCCCGAGCCGTGCCCAGCCCACCGGCTTTTCGGCCAGCACGTCGCGGTAGACGGTTTCGGCCAGCTCGTGCTCCTTCAGCGACACGTGCAGTTCCGCGCGCAGCCGCGCGAAATCGAGGGCGTAGTGCGGGCGCGTGCGGGCCGATTCGATGGCGGCGTCGATCGCTTCGCGCGGGCGCGCCTGTGCGATCAGCTGGTACACGGGGAGCAGGGCGGCGCGGCGGGCGACGGCCTTCTGGATGCGCTGGTGCAGCGCCTGCGCCGTGAACGGCTTCAGGATGTAGTCCGTGGGCGTGAGCTCGGCCGCGCTGACCACCTTGCCGTACGCGCCTTCCGCCGTCAGCATGATGAAGATGGCCCAGGGCGCGATGAGGCGGTGGTGGCGCAGGTCTTCCAGCAGCTGCTGGCCGTCCTGGCCTTCGGCGTTCGCCGTTCCGCCGCTGAGGTCGTACTCGCACAGGACGATGTCGAAGGACTTGCGGCCGAGCGCCTTGATCGCGGTGCTCGCGTTGACGGCGGACTCGATGCGCGTCACGCCCGCCTGGTTGAGCATGTTCTGCAGGTTCGCCCGCAGGGCCGGGTTCGGGTCGACGATGAGCACGCTCAGTTGCGCATTCAACTGATTGCTGATCTGCGCGTTCTGCGTCGTGCCGGCTGGGCTGGATGAGCTGTTTTCTGGCATGCGTCTCGGAAACCGTCAGGGGTTTTTCGACACTACGATACCGCTAAGCTGCAAGGTCGGCAACTTTTTGCCTCCGGTGCGGGCCTCATGCCAGACGGGGAAGGGGGCAACGCTGTATAATACCGGGCTTCTTTCACCCGCAGCCACGCTGCATCAACCGACTTCCAAGCCATGTTGATTCTGCCGGGTTCCAACGCCCTCTCTGCCTTCCGTAGCCAACGCCTTCTCACGCAACTGCAAGCCGTCGCCCCGACGATTGCCGACGTGTCGGCGCGCTACTACCACTTCATCGACGCAAGCGCCCCCCTGTCCACGGAGGACACCGGGCGCTTGACGGCCATGCTCACCTATGGGGAGCCCGTGCCGGAAACGCAGTACGAGGGCGTCACCGAGGAGTTCTTCGTGATCCCGCGCCTGGGCACCATCTCGCCGTGGGCGTCGAAAGCGACCGACATCGCCCATAACTGCGGCATGGCCCACATCCACCGCGTCGAGCGCGGCGTCGCGTTCAAGGTCGTCCTGAAGGGCGGCATCCTCGGCACCGGCTTCGGCGCGCCTAAGAAGCTGGCCGACGACGAGATCCAGGCCGTCGCCGCGCTGCTGCACGACCGCATGACGGAAACGGTGCTGCGCAGTGCCGACCAGGCGCAGGCCCTGTTCACGGAGCTGGAAAGCCGCCCGCTGGACCAGATCGACGTGCTGGGCCGCGGCCGCGACGCCCTCGTCGAAGCGAACGCCACGATGGGTCTCGCCCTGGCCGAGGACGAGATCGACTATTTGTTCGAGGCCTTCGCCCGCGTCCAGCGCAACCCGACGGACGTCGAGCTGATGATGTTCGCGCAGGCGAACTCGGAGCACTGCCGCCACAAGATCTTCAACGCCGAGTGGACCATCGACGGCGCGAAACAGGACAAATCCCTGTTCCAGATGATCAAGAATACGCACCAGCTGCAGCCGAAGGGCACGATCGTCGCGTACAGCGACAACTCGGCGATCATGGAAGGCGCGGAGGCGCTGCGCTTCTATCCGCAGGCCGGCAGCCAGGAATACGCGCCGGTCACGCAGCTGACGCACACGCTGATGAAGGTCGAGACGCACAACCACCCGACCGCGATTTCCCCGTTCCCGGGCGCCTCCACCGGCGCCGGCGGCGAGATCCGCGACGAGGGTGCGACGGGCCGCGGCGCCAAGCCGAAGGCCGGCCTGACCGGCTTCACGGTGTCGAACCTGTACCTGCCGGACGCCGTGCAGCCGTGGGAAAACGCGGCCAACGTGAACTCGGCCGACAAGACGGGCAGCGCTACGGTGTACGGCAAGCCGGAACGCATCGCGTCGCCGCTGCAGATCATGGTCGACGGCCCGCTGGGCGGCGCCGCCTTCAACAACGAATTCGGCCGGCCTAACCTCGGCGGCTATTTCCGCGTCTACGAACAGAACGTCGGCCCGACCGCCATCAACGGCAATACCGTGTTCGGCTACCACAAGCCGATCATGATCGCGGGCGGCATCGGCAACATCTCGGACGCACACACGCACAAGAACGACATCCCGGTCGGCAGCCTGCTGCTGCAGCTGGGCGGTCCGGGCATGCGCATCGGCATGGCCGGCGCGGCCGCGTCGTCGATGGCGACGGGCACCAACACGGCCGACCTGGACTTCGACTCGGTCCAGCGCGGCAACCCGGAGATGGAGCGCCGCGCGCAGGAAGTCATCAACAGCTGCTGGCAGCTGGGCGCCGAGAACCCGATCATCTCGATTCACGACGTGGGCGCGGGCGGCATCTCGAACGCCTTCCCGGAAATCACGAACGACGCCAGGCGCGGCGCCACGTTCGACCTGCGCAAGGTGCCGCTGGAAGAAAGCGGCATGTCGCCGAAGGAAATCTGGAGCAACGAATCGCAGGAGCGCTACGTGCTGGCCATCGCGCCGGACGACCTGCCGCGCTTCGCCGCCATCTGCGAACGCGAGCGCTGCCCGTTCGCCGCGGTCGGTGTTGCCACCGAAGAGCGCCAGCTGCGCCTGATCGATCCGATCACGAACACATCGCCGGTCGACATGCCGATGGACGTCCTGCTGGGCAAGCCGCCGAAGATGCACCGCAACGTCGAGCACGTGAAAGACCAGTTCAAGCCGGTCGACGTCACGGGCCTGGACCTGGAAGAAGTGGCGCGCCGCGTGCTGCTGCTGCCGACCGTCGCCGACAAATCGTTCCTGATCACGATCGGCGACAGGACCGTCGGCGGCATGAGCGTGCGCGACCAGATGGTCGGCCCGTGGCAGGTGCCGGTGGCCGACTGCGCCGTCACCACGCTGAGCTTCGAAGGCTACAAGGGCGAAGCGATGGCGATGGGCGAACGTACGCCGGTCGCCGTCATCGACGCGGCCGCGTCGGGCCGCATGGCCGTCGGCGAGGCGATCACGAATATCGCCGCCGCGCCGATCGCCGACATCGCCGCGATCAAGCTGTCCGCGAACTGGATGGCCGCATGCGGCCAGCCGGGCCAGGACGCCGCGCTGTTCGACACCGTGAAAGCCGTCGGCATGGAGCTGTGCCCGGCGCTGGGCGTCTCGATCCCGGTCGGCAAGGACTCCCTGTCGATGCGGACGACGTGGAATGAAGACGGCGAGAACAAGGCCGTCGTCTCGCCGGTGTCGCTGATCGTGTCGAGCTTCGCGCCCGTCACCGACGTCCGTAAAACCCTGACGCCGCAACTGCGCACGGACCTGGGCGACACGTCGCTGATCCTCATCGACCTGGGCCGCGGCAAGAACCGCCTCGGCGCCTCCGCGCTGGCGCAGGTGACGCAGCAGCTGGGCAACGACACGCCGGACGTCGACAACCCGGCCGACCTGAAAGCCTTCTTCGCGGCGATCCAGCAACTGAACAACGACGGCAAGCTGCTCGCCTACCATGACCGTTCGGACGGCGGCCTGTACGCCACGCTGTGCGAGATGGCCTTCGCGGGCCGCGCCGGCATCTCGGTGAACCTGGACATCCTGACGATGGAAGGCGAGCACGCGTCCGACCACGGCGACGCCAAGAACTGGGCGGCGCAAGTGGGCGAGCGCCGCAACGACCTCACGCTGCGCGCGCTGTTCAGCGAAGAGCTGGGCGCCGTCGTGCAGGTCAAGACCGCCGAGAAATCGGACGTCATGAACGTGCTGCGCGCGTTCGAGCTGGGCGCCTGCAGCCACATCATCGGTAAAGTGAACGACCGCGGCGTCGTGGAATTCACGCGCGACACGAAGGTCATCTACAACAAGCGCCGCAGCGAACTGCACCGCCTGTGGAGCGAGACGAGCTGGCGCATCGCGCGCCTGCGCGACAACCCTGCGTGTGCGGACCAGGAATACGAGCGCCTGCTGGACGAGCAGGATCCGGGCTTCACCCCGAAGCTCGTGCATGACACGAACGTGAACATCGCCGCGCCGTTCATTGCGACCGGTGCCCGTCCGACCGTCGCGATCCTGCGCGAGCAGGGTGTCAACTCGCATATCGAGACGGCATGGGCGATGCACCAGGCGGGCTTCAAGGCCGTCGACGTGCACATGAGCGACCTGATCGCCGGCCGCGCGAAGCTGGACGATTTCAAGGGCCTGATCGCCGTCGGCGGTTTCTCGTACGGCGACGTGCTGGGCGCCGGCGAAGGCTGGGCCAAGACGATCCTGTTCAACCCGGAACTGAAGGCGGCGTTCGCGCAATTCTTCGGCCGCGGCGACACGTTCGGCCTGGGCGTCTGCAACGGCTGCCAGATGATGAGCAACCTGAAATCGATCATCCCGGGCGCCGAGGCATGGCCGAAGTTCACCCGCAACAAGTCGGAACAGTTCGAGGCGCGCTTCGGCATGGTCGAGGTGATGGACTCGCCGTCGATCTTCTTCCAGGATCTCGCGGGCACGCACGCGCCGCTGGCGATCGCGCACGGCGAAGGTTTCGCGGACTTCTCGCAGACCGGCGACATCGCGCAGGTCGTGAAGGCGCTGCGCTACATCGACAACCGCGGCGCCGCCACCGAGGCCTATCCGTTCAACCCGAACGGCTCGCCGGAAGGCCTGACCGCCGTCACGACGCCGGACGGCCGCTTCACCGTGATGATGCCGCACGCCGAGCGCGTGGCGCGTACCGTCACGATGTCGTGGCATCCGGACGGCTGGGGCGAGGACTCGCCGTGGGCGCGCATGTTCCAGAATGCGCGGAAGTGGGTGGGCTGATCGCGGTCGGTTCCATGAAAAAAGCGCTGCCTTGAACTGAACCCCAAAAGTTGGACACCAACTTTTGGGGTTTTTTCATGACGAAGTACGATGAGCGGTTCAAGCTCTCTGTAGTTCAGCAATACTTGGAC
>NZ_LMEW01000016.1 GCF_001426525.1 Massilia sp. Root133 | reverse complement strand
GGCACTTCATCAAACGCCCACACTTATCGACTGTTTATTGTTAAAGAACTGTATTCGGTACTGCCTTGCTGCGTTTGCGAATCGTTTTGTTCGTCAGCAGCAGAGAAGTGAGAGTATGCAGTGTTTCGCTTAACTCGTCAACCCCTCGCTGTTTCTGCAACACATTGAATTCTTTCGATTTCGTGCGCTGCAGAAGCAGGACGCGAACTATAGCAAACCCGTCCGCGCCCATGCAAGGGGTTGTGGAAAAATTACATCCCTTCGAAATTCGGCTTGCGCTTCTCCAGGAACGCCGCCATCCCCTCCTTCTGTGCCGGCGTGCCGAATCCGGCATGAAAGAAGCGGCGCTCGTAGCGCACGCCTTCGGTCAGCGTCGTCTCGAACGCGCGGTTGACCGCATCCTTGATCTGCATGGCCACCGACACCGGCATCGCCGCGATCGTCTCCGCCACTTCCAGCGCCACCGTCATCACGAGGTCGGCCGGCACGACGCGCGACACGAGACCCGTGCGCTCCGCTTCCGCCGCGTCGATCATGCGCGCCGTCAGCAGCATGTCCATGGCTTTCGACTTGCCGATCGCGCGCGGCAGGCGCTGCGTGCCGCCGGCGCCCGGGGTGACGCCGACCTTGATCTCCGGCTGGCCGAACTTGGCCGTCTCCGACGCGATCAGGAAGTCGCACATCATCGCCAGTTCGCAGCCGCCGCCCAGCGCATAGCCGGCGACGACGCCGATCACCGGCTTGCGCACATTGAGGATGTGTTCCCAGTTGCGGCCGATGTAATTACCTGGATAGGTATCGGCGTACGTGTAATTGGCCATCGCGGCGATGTCCGCGCCCGCGGCGAACACCTTGTCGCTGCCGGTCAGGATGATGACGTTGACGGCCGGGTCGGCGTCGAACTTGTACAGCGCGTCGCCCAGCTCGTTCATCATGTTGTCGTTGAGGGCGTTCAGCGCCTTCGGACGGCTCAGGCGGATCACGACCACCTTGTCGTGGTGTTCGATCAGCAGGTCAGAATATTCCATGGGACACCCCTTAATAAGATGAGCCCAGATTGTAGCGCCTGAACGACGAAAGTGACGTATACGGCAATCATGTCTTTGTTATCATCGGTGCGTGCCTCTCCTCCGCAACCTCGCCACCGACCGCCAGCTGCGCAACGCCGACTTTCGCCGTTTCTGGTTCAGCAGCACGCTGACCAATTTCGGCGCCCAGATCACGCTGCTGGCCCTCCCCATCTGCGCGGCCCTGCTGCTGCATGCGACGCCAGCCCAGATGGGCGCCCTGGCCGCCGTCGGCTCCCTGCCGTTCCTGCTGTTCTCGCTGCCGACGGGTGTCCTGCTCGACCGCAGCCGGCGCCTGCCCGTCATGCTGGCCAGCGATGCGATGGTCGCGCTGAGCCTTGCCAGCGTGCCGTTCGCGTGGTGGCAGGGGTGGCTCAGCGTGCACTGGCTGTATGCGGTGCAGTTCATGCTGGGGACCGGATTCGTCGTGGGCGGCAGCGCGGAGCAGATCTTCCTGACGTTCCTCGTGGGCCGCGATGGCCTGATCGATGCGCAATCGAAGCTGGGGGCGACGGAATCCGCCTCGCGCCTGCTCGGTCCCGGCATCGCGGGCCTGCTCGTGCAGGCGCTGGGGGCGCCCGTCGCGATCCTGTGCAACGTGGCCGGCTTTACGGTCTCGTTGTGGAATCTGCGCCGGATCCGCACGCGCGAGCCGCAGCCGCAGCCGCCCCAATCCCACGTGCTGCGCGACGTGGCCGAAGGATTGAAATTCGTGTGGAGCCAGCCGGTACTGCGGCTGCTCGCATGGACGTCCGCGTGCTGGCACCTGCTGTTCTATGGCTACACGGCGCTGTACGTGCTGTTCGCCACGCGCGTACTGGGGATGTCGCCGGGCCTGATGGGCACGTCGCAGATGCTGGGCGGCGCCGGCGTGCTGCTCAGTTCACTGATGCTGAAACCGCTGACGCGCCGCTTCGGCTCCGGCGGCGCCATCGCCACGGGCCTGTGCATCTCGTGCCTCGGCTTCATGCTGATGCCGACGATCCCGCGCGACCTGCTGGGCAACCGCGCCGCCACCGCGGCCGCCTATGCCGGCGTCGTGTTCTGCCTCGATTGCGGCGGCACCCTGTTCTTCCTGCCCTATCTCGCGCTGCGCCAGCGCGTCACGCCCGATGCGCTGCTGGGCCGGATGACGTCGACGATGCGCTTCATGACCGTGGCCGTGGCCCCGGTCGGCGCGGCCGGTGCCGGTGCGCTGGCCGAACGGCTCGGCGTGCGCGGCGGCCTGACGGTCGTCGCGGCGGGCGCCCTGCTGCTGACCCTCGCCACGTTGTTCGGCACCCGTCTGCACCGGATACGGCAATAAGCCTCAGTTACCCGGTCGCGGCAGCAGCGCCCAGATCTGCCCGCGCTGCTTCATGCGGCCCGCGTTGTCGGCCGCCTGGCCGCCGAAGCCGAAGAAGAAGTCCGCGCGCACGGCCCCCTTGATGGCGCCGCCCGTGTCCTGCGCCATCACGAGGCGCTGCAGCGGCACGTCGTCCGCCGGCTCCGTCGTCGACAGGAACAGTGGCGCGCCGAGCGGGATGAAGGCCGGATCGACGGCGACGGAGCGTGTGGGCGTCAGCGGCACGCCCAGGGCGCCCTTCGGGCCGACGTTCGGATCGGGCAGGCGCTCCTCGCGGAAGAACACGTAGCTCGGGTTGACGTTGAGGAGCTCCTGGCGGCGCTCCGGATGCGCGGCGATCCACGCCTTGATGCCCTGCGCCGTCGCCTCGCCCGGCGCGAGTTCCTTCTGGTCGATCAGCCAGCGGCCGATCGCCTTGTACGGATGGCCGTTCTGGTCGGCGTAGGCGATGCGCACGGTGTCGCCGTCGTCCAGCTGCACGCGGCCGGAGCCCTGCACTTCGAGGAAGAACGCCTCCACGGGATCGTCGACCCACACCAGCTCCTTGCCCGGGATGCGCGCGCGCTCGATGTCGGCGCGCGTGGCGTACGGGACGACGGTCTTGCCGACGAGGCGTCCGCGCAGCCGCATGCCCTTCAGGCTCGGGTAGACGCTCGCCAGGTTCACGGTGATCAGGTCGTCCGGCACTTTATAGAGCGGCGTCTGGTACGCACCGCCGCGCTCGCGGGCGCCGCGCAGCATCGGCTCATAGTAGCCCGTGATCAGGCCCGCGTCCGCGCCGTCGGGGGCGCGCACGAGGTTCGGCACGAAATACGTCTCGAAGAATTGGCGGATGGCCGTGCCGTCGCCGGGATCGACCGATTTGCCCGCCGCGCACGGCGCCTTCCAGTCCGGCTTCGCGCCCAGCGCGCGGCAGGACGCCTGGAACGCGGGCCAGGCCTGGCGCAGGTCGTCCTGCTGCCAGCCCGGCAACGCATCGAACGTGACGGGCGTGAACAGGGGCGCGGGCGGCGGCGGTTGTTGCGGCTGCGCCGGCGGCTGGGTCGGCGGCACCGGCACGGGTCCGACGGGCGGCGGCAGCTTGATGGGCGGCTGCGGGGGCGGCGTCGTGGTACATGCCGCCAGCAAGGCGACGAGGGTCAATAAAGCGGGTACACTGCGGCGTGTCGAAAACATATGGGATGACAACGGAATGTGGATGCTGATGTTGGAGGCCGGCGTGGCCTTGTTCCTGCTGGTGTTCATCGTCTGGTGGACGATGTTCTCGGGCCGCAAGCCCGAGCAGAAGCCGTCCTCGACCAGGAAGAACGATACGCCCGAGATCTGATCAGTGCAACGCGTGCGGCAGCGACAGCACGAACTCGGGAATCTTGACTTCGAAACGGTGGCCGTCCTCGGCGACGAAGAAATACTCGCCGACCATCGAACCCTGCGGCGTTTCCATCTGGGTGCCGCTCGTGTATTCGAACTGTTCGCCCGGCTGCAGCAGCGGCTGGTGGCCGACGACGCCCAGGCCCCGTACTTCCTGCACCTTGTTGTTTGCGTCCGTGATCACCCAGTGGCGCGAAATCAGCTGGGCCGCGACGGTGCCCGTGTTCTTGATCGTGATGGTGTAGGTGAACACGTGCTGCGTCCGCTCCGGGTGGGATTGCTCCGGCAGGTATTGGGTCCTGACGGTGATCTCGAAATCGTAGGCGGGCATCGGTGTTCCTTGTTTGATTGGCAAAAGAGCGCGTGGCCAACATGATACAACGTCGGCCGAAAGCACGGCGTCGGCGTACAATGCTGGCTTTGTCTTAAGCAACCCCGGCCCACCATGACCACCTACCGCATCGCTCCCAGCATCCTGTCCGCCGACTTTGCCCGCCTGGGCGAGGAAGTGCGCAATGTCGTCGCCGCCGGCGCCGACATCATCCACTTCGACGTGATGGACAACCATTATGTCCCGAACCTCACCATCGGCCCGCTGGTGTGCCAGGCCATCCGTCCGCATGTGCAGGTGCCGATCGACGTCCACCTGATGGTCAAGCCGGTCGACCGCATCATCCCCGATTTCGCCAAGGCCGGCGCCGACATCATCACCTTCCACCCGGAAGCGTCGGAACACGTCGACCGCACGCTGCAGCTCATCCGCGACAACGGCTGCAAGGCCGGCCTCGTGTTCAACCCGGGCACCCCGCTGCACCACCTGGAACACGTGATGGACAAGATCGACATGATCCTCATCATGTCCGTCAACCCGGGCTTCGGCGGCCAGTCGTTCATCCCGGAAGCGCTGAAGAAGATCGCGCTCGCGCGCCGCATGATCGATGAATCGGGCCGCGACATCATGCTGGAGGTCGACGGCGGCATCAAGGCCGACAACATCGCCGCTGCCGCCGCAGCCGGCGCCGACACGTTCGTGGCCGGTTCCGCCATCTTCGGCAAGCCGGACTACAAGGCCGTCATCGACGCGATGCGCGCCGAACTGGCCACCGTCGCGAAGAAGGCTGCGTAATGAAAAGCGGCGCTGCGGCGATCCGGGCCGCCATCATCGACCTGGACGGCACGATGCTGCACACCGTGCCGGATTTCGAGCTCGCGCTGAACGGCATGCGCGCGGAATTCGGCCTGGCGCCGATCACCCAGCAGATCATCGAACCGATGGTCGGCAAGGGCTCGGAAAAGCTGATCCGCGACGTGCTGGCCCGCGACTTCGACACGGATCGCATCGACGCCGTGTTCGACGCCGCGATGGCCGCCTACCAGCGCCACTACCTCGCCATCAACGGCGAACGCGCGACGCTGTATCCGCACGTGATCGAAGGCCTGCAGGCCCTGAAGGACCTGGGCCTGCGCCTCGCGTGCGTGACCAACAAGCCCGTCGCGTTCACCCAGCCGCTGCTGGCGAAGAAAGGTCTCACGCCGTACTTCGAACTGGTGTACGGCGGCGACTCGTTCCCGCGCAAGAAGCCGGATCCGATGCCGCTGCTGCAGGTGTGCCGCGACTTCGACGTGGAGCCGGCGCGCGTGGTCGCGATCGGCGACTCCAGCAACGACGCCGAAGCGGCGCGCGCGGCCGGGTGTTTCGTGTTGTCGGTCCCGTATGGCTACAACCACGGAAAACCTGTGCAAAGTATTAATTCCGATGGTATAGTTGGTTCGCTACTTGAAGCGGCTGAACTGATCAGCGCTCATAACAAAGCCAACTCCTAAACCATCTACTCCATGTTTTTCGCCAAAAAACACATCGTCAACCCAACCGGTGCCCATGAGGCCTGGCTGTGGCGACGCTGGCAATCCTGGTCCATCTGACCCAAGCTGATTGCTGCCGGTGCACGCCCTGTGCACATAGATACCGGCAGGTTTTTTTGAAGAAATCGCCGCCCGTTCCCCTTCCCTGCGGGCGGCCCGGAGAAAAGCATGACCGAACTCGAATTCAAATCGCTCGCCACGCAAGGCTATAACCGTATTCCCCTGATCGCGGAAGCATTTGCCGATCTCGAAACCCCGCTCACCTTGTACCTGAAGCTGGCCCAGAGCCAGGACGCCGGCAAGAACACGTTCCTGCTCGAGTCCGTGGTCGGTGGCGAACGCTTCGGCCGCTACTCCTTCATCGGCCTGCCGGCCAGGACGCTGCTGCGCACGCGCGGCAACGTCACGACGGTCGAGAAGAACGGAGAAGTCATCGAGACGCACGAAGGCAATCCGCTCGACTTCATCGAGGCCTATCAATCGCGCTTCAAGGTCGCGCTGCGCCCGGGCCTGCCCCGCTTCTGCGGCGGCCTGGCCGGCTACTTCGGCTACGACACCGTGCGCCACATCGAGAAGAAGCTGGCGCACACGGCGCCGCGCGACGAACTGGACCTGCCGGAAATCCAGCTGATGGTGACGGAAGAGCTGGCGGTGATCGACAACCTGTCGGGCAAGCTGTACCTGATCGTGTATGCCGATCCGTCCCAGCCCGAGGCCTATAACAAGGCCCGCCAGCGCCTGAAGGACTTGCGCGTGATGCTGCGCCGGAGCGTGGACGCACCGGTGACGTCGAGCTCCGTACGGACCGAGGCCGTGCGCGACTTCAGCAAGGAAGACTACCTGAAGGCCGTCGCGGTCGCGAAGGAATACGTGATGGCGGGAGACCTGATGCAGGTCCAGATCGGCCAGCGCATCCGCAAGCCGTACGTGGATTCGCCGCTGTCGCTGTACCGCTCCCTGCGCTCGCTGAACCCGTCGCCGTACATGTATTACTACAACTTCGGCGACATGCAGATCGTGGGTTCGTCGCCCGAGATCCTGGTGCGCAACGAGAAGGACGCCGACGGCGGCCGCAAGGTGACGCTGCGCCCGATCGCCGGCACCCGCCCGCGCGGTTCGACGCCGGAACGCGACGCCGAGCTGGCGCACGAACTCCTGAACGATCCGAAGGAAGTGGCGGAACACGTGATGCTGATCGACCTGGCGCGCAACGACATCGGCCGCATCGCCACGACCGGCAGCGTGAAAGTCACGGACCAGATGGTCATCGAGAAGTACTCGCACGTGCAGCACATCGTCTCCAACGTGGAAGGCACGCTGAAGGACGGCATGTCGAACCTGGACGTGCTGCGCGCCACCTTCCCGGCCGGCACCTTGACGGGTGCGCCGAAGGTGCGCGCGATGGAAATCATCGACGAACTCGAGCCCGTGATGCGCGGCATCTACGGCGGCGCCTGCGGTTATCTCTCCTTCGGCGGCGAGATGGACGTGGCGATCGCGATCCGCACGGGCGTGATCAAGGACGGCAACCTGTACGTGCAGGCGTCGGCGGGCATCGTCGCGGATTCCATTCCCGAGATGGAATGGCTGGAAACGGAACACAAGGCGCGCGCCGTGCTGCGCGCGGCCGAGCAAGTGCAAGACGGACTGGATGGGGAGATCTGACATGCTGCTCATGATCGACAACTACGACTCGTTCACCTACAACATCGTGCAGTACTTCGGTGAGCTGGGCGAGGAAGTGCGCACCGTGCGCAACGACGAGATCACCCTGGAACAGATCGCGGCCCTGGACCCGGACCGCATCTGCATCTCGCCGGGCCCGAAGTCGCCGAAGGATGCCGGCGTGTCGGTGGACGTGCTGCGCGAATTCAAAGGGAAGAAGCCGATCCTCGGCGTGTGCCTGGGCCACCAGGCCATCGGCGAAGCGTTCGGCGGCAAGATCATCCGCGCCAAGCAGGTCATGCACGGCAAGACGTCGAAGATCGCGCACATCGGCGAAGGCGTGTTCAAGGGCCTGCCGAGCCCCTTCACGGTGATCCGCTACCACTCGCTGGCGATCGAGCGCGCATCGCTGCCCGCGTGCCTGGAAGTGACGGCGTGGACGGACGACGGCGAGATCATGGGCGTGCGCCACAAGGAATTCAATATCGAGGGCGTGCAGTTCCACCCCGAGTCGATCCTGTCGGAGCACGGGCATGCGATGCTGAAGAACTTCCTCGAACGCACCGCCTGACCGATTGAAAGACCTGCCATGATCACCCCACAAGAAGCCCTCCTCCGCTGCATCGAGCACCGTGAAATCTTCCACGACGAGATGCTGCACCTGTTCCGCCAGATCATGTCCGGCGAAATCTCGCCGACGATGGTCGCCGCGCTGACCATGGGCCTGCGCGTGAAGAAGGAAACCATCGGCGAAATCACCGCCGCGGCGCAGGTGATGCGTGAATTCTCCACCAAGGTCCCGATGGCCGACACGACGCACCTCGTCGACATCGTCGGCACCGGCGGCGACGGCGCGCACACCTTCAATATCTCGACCGCGTCGATGTTCGTCGCCGCCGCCGCGGGCGCGCGCGTCGCGAAGCACGGCGGGCGCAGCGTGTCGTCGTCGTCCGGCAGCGCGGACGTCATCGAATCGCTGGGCGCGCACATCGACCTGAAGCCCGAGCAGATCGCCCAGTCGATCGCGCAGACGGGCATCGGCTTCATGTTCGCCCCGAACCACCACGCCGCCATGAAGAACGTGGCCGCCGTGCGCCGCGAGATGGGCGTGCGCAGCATCTTCAACATCCTCGGGCCGCTGACGAATCCGGCCGGCGCGCCGAACATCCTGATGGGCGTGTTCCACCCGGACCTCGTCGGCATCCAGGTGCGCGTGCTGCAGCGCCTCGGCGCCCAGCATGCGCTCGTCGTCTGGGGCCGCGACAACATGGACGAAGTCTCGCTCGGCGCCGGCACGATGGTCGGTGAACTCGTCAACGGCGAGATCCGCGAATACGAGATCCACCCGGAAGACTACGGCCTCGCGATGATCGCCAGCCGCAACCTGAAAGTGGCCGACGCCACCGAGTCCAAGGCGCGCATCATGGAAGCGCTGCGCGGCGAACCGGGGCCGGCGCACGACATCGTGTCGCTGAACGCGGGCACCGCGCTGTACGCGGCCGGCGTGGCGGCATCCATCGAGGACGGCCTGCAGCGCGCGCGCACCGCCATCGCGTCGGGTGCGGCGCTGGCGAAGCTCGACCAGTTCGTGAGCGTCACGCGCCAGCTCGGCGCGGCGAGCTGACATCATGTTCGGCATCCACGACCTCGCGCTGTTCGTCGTGTCCGGCCTGCTGCTGAACATCATGCCGGGCCCGGACTCCCTGCTCATCATGACGCGCAGCGCGACGCAGGGCTGGCGCGCCGGCAGCGCGGCGGCCCTCGGCATCGGCACGGGCACCTTCGTGCACATTGTCGCGGCGGCCCTCGGCCTGTCGGCGATCCTCGCGACGTCCGCGGCCGCGTTCACCGTCGTCAAGCTGGCGGGCGCCGCGTACATCCTGTACCTCGCTGTCGGCATGCTGCTCAGCAAGCGCGGCGACGGCGTCGAAAAGCCGCTCACCGTCACCCCGCTGCCCCTGCGCCGCATCTACGCGCAAGGCATCCTGACGAACGTGCTGAATCCGAAGGTGGCACTGTTCTTCCTCGCCTTCGTCCCGCAATTCATCGACGCGAACGCGCCGCACAAGGCCGCCGCCTTCCTGATCCTGGGCGCCATCTTCAACATCAACGGCATGTTGTGGTGCCATGCGCTGGCGCTGTTCACCGCGCAGGCACGCGCCCGTCTGAAACTGAATCCCGCCGTCACGCAATGGCTCAACCGCGCCACCGGCGGCCTGTTCGTCTGGCTCGGCGTCAAGCTGGCGCTGGCGAAACCACACTGAATACCATGTCCGATATCCTGAACAAGATCCTCGACGTCAAAGCCACGGAAGTCGCCGCGGCCAAGCAGCAGCGCGATTTCAACAGCCTGCGCCGCGACGTCGAAAGCGATGCCGCCCTGCGCGCCGACCTGCGCGGCTTCGAAGCGAGCCTGCGCCGCAGCATCGCCGCGGGCCGCGCCGGCGTGATCGCCGAAGTGAAAAAAGCATCGCCGTCGAAAGGCGTGATCCGCGCCGACTTCCGTCCGGCCGACATCGCCCGCAGCTATGCGGCAGGCGGCGCATCCTGCCTGTCCGTCCTGACCGACGTGCAATTCTTCCAGGGCTCGCCCGAATACCTGAAGCAGGCGCGCGCCGCGTGCGACCTGCCCGTGATCCGCAAGGATTTCATCATCGACCCGTACCAGGTTTACGAGGCCCGCGCGATGGGTGCGGACGCGATCCTGCTGATCGTCGCTGCGCTGGATCATGGCCTGATGGCGGATCTTGAGGCATGTGCGCAGGAACTCGGCATGGACGTGCTGGTCGAAGTCCATGACGGCGACGAACTGGATGCGGCCCTGAAGCTCAATACGCGCCTGCTGGGCATCAACAACCGCAACCTGCGCACCTTCGAGGTCACGCTCGACACGACCATCGGCCTGCTGCCGCGCATTCCGGCGGAACGGCTCGTGGTCACGGAGTCCGCGATCCTGGCGCCCGCCGACGTCAAGCGCATGCGCGACGCCAACGTGCATGCGTTCCTCGTGGGCGAAGCGTTCATGCGCGCGCCCGATCCCGGCACGGAACTCAAGCGCTTATTTGATGAGTAATCGACTGACATGAACACGATCATCCGCCCAGGCCTCGTTCTCATCACTCTGATCGCAGGCTTGAGCGGATGCGCGAGCGTCAGGACGGCCACCGAGGCCGTCACCTCTTCCGTCGAACGTATCTTCCATCCTGCCCCGCCGACGGCCCCCGCGCCCGCGGGCCTGGACGACTACAAGACCCAGGTCGCGCACCACGTGGCCGACCACAATCCCGAACGCGCCTGGACGGGCACCTTGCCGCCCATGCTGCCGGCCATCGTCGTGCTCGAAATCACCGTCGACCGCGACGGCCAGCTGGCGGACGTGGCCGTGCGGCGCTCGCGCAATCCCAATGCGTCCGAGATCGCGCTGGCGTCCGTGCGGCGCAGTGCGCCGCTGCCGCCCCCGCCGGCGGGCCGGCTCACGTTTTCCGAGACCTTCCTGTTCGCGGACGGCGAGCGGTATCAGCTGCGCAGCCTGGCGGGGCCGCAGGCGTCGGAATACACGTCGCCGTGACCATGCGCCAGGGGTGCGCCTGCTCGGCAATATTCGCTCTATAATTATTCGTTACATTTTTACACATTTGATATTCATGTCGACAATACAGCGCAGGAACAATGTCCGGCTGGCCGGCACCGGCCCGGCGACGATGGTGTTTGCCCACGGCTTCGGCTGCGACCAGACCATGTGGCGGTTCCTGGCGCCGGCTTATGAGGATCGCTTCCGCACGATCGCGTTCGACCTGGTCGGCAGCGGTGGTTCCGACCTGTTCGCGTACGACCGCGACAAGTACGGCACCCTGCACGGCTACGCTGACGACCTGCTCGAGATCGTCGACGAATGCGCGACCGGTCCCGTCATCTTCGTCGGCCATTCCGTCAGCACGATGATCGGCCTGCTGGCCACGATCAAGGCGCCGGAAAAATTCGTCGCGCAGGTCATGGTGGGCCCGTCGCCCTGCTACATCAACGACGGCGACTACGTCGGCGGGTTCAGCCGGGAAGACATCGACGAGCTGCTCGAGACAATGGACGCCAATTACCTCGGCTGGTCGAGCAGCCTGGCGCCCGCGATCATGGGCGTGCCCGACCGTCCGGAACTGCGCACGGAGCTGACCGAGAGTTTTTGCCGCAACGATCCCGAGATCGCCAAGCATTTCGCCCGCGTGACGTTCCTGTCCGACCACCGCGCGGACGTGCCCCGTTCGACCGTGCCGGCTTTGATCCTGCAATGCAGCGACGACCTCGTGGCGCCCCGTGCCGTCGGCGACTTCCTGCACCGGCACCTGCCGGACAGCGTCCTGCACGTCATCGAGAACGTCGGTCATTGCCCGCACATGAGCGCGCCCACGGAAAGCTCGCGCGCCATCGACAACTTCCTCGCGCACGCACTGCGCTGACATCCGTGCCGACCGCGCCCTCCGGCGACATCCTGTTCGACCAGGCCGCCTGCGCGCTGCTGCTGACGGCGTCCGACGGCGTAATCCTGAAGGCGAACAGCATGGCGTGCACGTGGCTCGGCTATGCGGAGGAGGAACTCGTCGGCAAGGTGCGCATGCAGGATCTGCTGCCGGTGGGCGCCCGTCTGTTCTACCACACGCATTGCCAGCCGATCCTGCAGGTGCAGGGCTCCGTGGCCGAGATCCAGGTCGACCTGCGCAACAAGCGCCAGGAGCGCCTGCCCATGCTGATCAACATCAGCCGCCGCCAGGAAGCGGACGGCATGATCGACCACTGGGCCCTGTTCAAGGCATCGGACCGCCGGGCCTACGAACGGGAACTGCTGGCGGCCCGCAAGGCCGCGGAAGCGGCGCTGGACGCGCGCCGCAGCGCCGAAGCGGAACTGAAAAAACTGAATGCGCAACTGTCGGCCGCGGACCGGCGCAAGGACGAATTCCTCGCAACCTTGTCGCATGAACTGCGCAACCCGCTCGCCCCGATGCGCAGCGCGCTCGACATCCTCAAGCTGAAGTTCGGCCAGGGAACGGACAACCGCCTGCTCCAGGCGTTCGACCGGCAGATGCGCCACATGACACGCCTCGTCGACGACCTGATGGAAGTCTCGCGCATCACGCAGGGCCGCATGCAACTGCAACGCGCGCCGGTGGAATTGTCGGCCCTCGTGCAGGGCGCGGCACACGACCTCGCCGCGACGATGGAAGCGGCGCGCCACACGCTGCGCGTCTCCATCGCCGAACCGCCCGTGATCGTGGACGGCGATGCGACGCGCCTCGCGCAGGTCGTCATCAACCTGCTGACCAATGCCGCCAAGTACACGCCGGACGGCGGCACGATCGAACTGCACCTGTCGTGCGACGACGGCGTGGCCGAGATCCAGGTGCGCGACAACGGCATCGGCCTGCCCGCCTCGGCGCTCGCCACCGTCTTCGACATGTTCTCGCAACTCGAGCCGGCGCTCGAACGCTCGAAAGGCGGCCTCGGGATCGGCCTGGCGCTCGTGCGCGGGATCGTCGAACTGCACGGCGGCAGCGTGCATGCGGACAGCCCAGGGCCGGGCCTGGGCAGCACGTTCACGATCCGGCTGCCGCTGGCGCAAGGCAGCGTGTGTGCGCCGTCGTTACAGGCGCCGTCCCGAACGGCGGCGCCGGCCCAGCTGCGCATCCTCGTCGTGGACGACAACGAGGACGCCGCCGAGACGCTGGCGATGACGCTGGAGCTGCACGGCTGCGAGGTGAAAACGGCGGCGACGGCCACCCGCGCGCTGGAGATGCTGCCCGGCTTCGCGCCGGCCGCGGCCCTGCTCGACATCGGCCTGCCGGACATGAACGGCTACGAACTGGCGCGCCGCGTGCGCCAGCTGCCCGCGGGGGCAGGCATCACGCTGGTCGCGACGACCGGGTGGGGCCAGCAGAAGGACCGCGAGCGCGCCTTCGCGGCCGGGTTCGACCGTCACCTCACCAAGCCGATCGATTTCGATCTCTTGCGATCCTATCTGCCGAATTAACTTGCGCTCGGCCGCTTCACCGCCGGCCCCTTGCGCGTGCCCGGCACCACCGAGATCTGCACGCACGGCACGCGGTCGCCCTGCAGGGTGACGTCGAACGCCATCAGCTCGTCGCGGCGGAACGCGTGCACGGTCACGGTGTCGCCCACACGGTAGCGCGCGAACAGCTGGTCCAGGTTGGACGGGTTGCCGTTCACGCGCAGGCTGTCGACGGCGATCAGGATGTCGCCGGCCGACAGGCCCGCCTGGTGCGCCGCGCCGCCTTCGTGCACCTGCGTCAGCTTGACGCCGGCGGCGTCGCGGCCGATGCCGGCGTCCAGCGACGGCTTGGCGTTCTTGCGCTCTTCGGTCACCTTCACGCTGAACGGCGCGTACAGCTTGGCCAGCGGGATGTCTTCCGTGCCGCGGATGTAGCGATCGAAGATCGGCTTCGACCGCACGCCGCTCACCTCGTCGAACAGGCTTTCCACCTCCTGCTCCGTGACCCCGCGCCCACCTCCTTCCTTGCCTTTGTAGAAGTCGCGGCCGTAGCGGTCCCACAAGGCGAGCATGATGTCGTCCAGCGACTTCGCGCCTTCCGTCTTCGCGCGGATCGTCAGGTCGAACGCGAGGCCGACCAGCGAACCCTTGGTGTAATAACTGATGATCGCGTTCGGCGCATTCTCGTCCTGGCGGTAGTACTTGCTCCAGGCGTCGAAGCTGGAATCGGCGATGCTCTGCTTCGTGCGGCCCGTGCCGCGCAGGACGCTGCCGACGGTCTTGCCGAGCAGCTTGAAGTACGTGGCCTCGCTGATGATCCCGCTGCGCACGAGCATCAGGTCGTCGTAGTAGCTGGTGAAACCCTCGAACAGCCACAGCAGCGGCGTGTAGTTCTCGACCTGCAGGTCGTACGGCGCGAACCCGGCCGGCTTGATGCGCTTGACGTTCCAGGTGTGGAAGTACTCGTGGCTGCACAGCCCCAGGAACTTGATGTAGCCCTCGTTCGGCTCGGCCATCTTCGGCGCGGCCGTCGACGGCAGGTCCGTGCGCGCGCAGATCAGCGCCGTCGACGCGCGGTGTTCCAGGCCGCCGTAGCCGTCGCCGACGACCATCGTCAGGAACACGTAGCGGTCCATCGGCGCCTTCTTCGTCTTCGGCTCGAAGAACGCGATCTGCGTTTCGCAGATGGCTTTCAGGTCTTTTTCCAGGCGCGCCATGTCCAGGTTCGGCACGCGGCCCGTGATGACGATGTCGTGGCGCACGCCGTGCGCGGTAAAGCCGCCCAGCACGAAATCGCCCATCTCGACGGGGTGGTCGATCAGTTCATCGTAGTCGCCCGCGACATAGGTGCCGAAGCCGTAGCGCTTCGCGCCCGCTTCCGGCAGCGACGTGGCCACGCGCCACATGCGGGCGGCCGGGTCGCCCGGGCGCTGGATGTCGACCTGGTGCGGCCGTGTCTCCTGGCCCACGACGCGCAGGAACACGCTCGTGCCGTTGAAGAAGCCGTGGGTCTGGTCCAGGTGGGCGGCGCGCACCGACAGGTCCCACGCATACACCTCGTAATGCAAGGTCAGCGGCCCGGCGGCGGGCGCGGCCTGCCAGCTATGCTTGTCCAGCTTCGTGAGACGGACCGCTTCCCCCCCGGCCTCGGCGCGGATGCGCACGATGTTGCGGGCGAACTCGCGGATCATGTAGCTGCCCGGGATCCAGGCCGGCAGCGCAAACACCTGCCCGTCCGGATGCGGCGCCGCCACGGTGACGGTGACGTTGAACAGGTGCCCGGCGAGGTCCTTCGGGACGATGGTGTACTGGATGGCCGGCGGCTGCTTCTGGGGTGCTTTTTTCATATGGCGTGAACAATCTCTCTCCGATGCGCCGTAGTGTAACGGCATTTTTCAGAAAAAAGGGTGTTCACACCGTTGGGCTTACGCTCCCGTCATGTCGCCCGGCAGGTCGATGTCGCGCAAGATCCCCGGGTCGTCGACCGGGATTTCCGTTACGGGAAAGGTGCGCAGCAGGCGCCGTGCCCCCTCGTCGCCGCGCAAGGCCAGCAATGCGTCCAGGTGGACGGCCCCGAAGCCGACCGGATTGCCGCGGCGCCCATCCATGACGGGTGCCGCGATGCCCGCCCCGGCCGCCAGCGCGTCGGCGAGGCGGCGCAGCGTGGCCGGATCCACCCAGGGCATGTCGCCCAGCGCCACGAGCCAGGCCTGCGGGTTCGCTGGCAGCGAATGGCGGATGGCATGCGTGAGCGAAGCCGCCATGCCGCTGTCGGCATCCGGGCACACGGTCACGTCGCATCCGAGCGCAGTCAGCCGCTCGGCCACGCCAGCGTCGAGCGGCGGCACGACGGCCACGACGCGCGGGACGGCGGCCAGCAGCTTGCGCGCGCTGGCCACGACGACGGGCTCACCGGCCAGCGGCTGCAGCAGCTTGTTGCGCTGCCCGGCGGGATCGAAACGGCGCCCCCGGCCAGCCGCCAACAAAATGCCGACCGGGGACACGCTCACGCCGCCGCCAGGTCGAACGGCAGCTTGCGCAGGCGCTTGCCGGTCAGCTTGAAGACGGCATTGGCCAGCGCCGGCGCCAGCGGCGGCAGGCCGGGTTCGCCCATGCCCGTCGGCGGATCCTGCGACGGCACGATGAACACGTCCACCTGCGGCATGTCGTTCATGCGCGCCACCGTGTAGTCGCCGAAGTTCTGCTGTTCGACGACGCCGTCCTTCAGGGTGATGCGCGCACCCGGCAGCGTCGTGCCGAGGCCCATCAGCGCGGCACCCTGCACTTGCGCTTCGATGGACATCGGGTTGACGGGCAGGTTGCAATGCACGGCGGCCGTGACCTTGTGCACCTTCGGGCTGCCGTCGACGATCGACGCCTCGACGACGTAGGCGACGACCGTGTTGAACGACTCGTGCAGCGCGACGCCGTATGCGTGCCCTTTCGGCAGCGTTTTCTTGCCATAGCCGGACTTCGCCACGGCCAGGTCCAGCGCCGCGTGATGGCGCGCGTGCTTCGCGTCGATCAGCTTCTTGCGGTACGCGACCGGATCCTGGCCGGCCGCATGGGCCGCCTCGTCGATCAGCGTCTCCATCACGAACGCCGTGTGCGTGGACCCGACGGAGCGCCACCACAGCACGGGCACGTTGGCTTTCACCGCATGCGCCGTCAGGTTCAGCGGCACGTCGTACGGTTCGCCCATGCCTTCGACCATCGTGGCGTCGACGCCGTTCTTGACCATCATGGGTTCGAACGGGGTGCCGCTGATGATCGACTGGCCGACGATCGTGTGGTCCCACGCGACGATGTTGCCGCCGGCGTCCAGGCCGATGTCCGCGCGGTGGATGTGCGACGGACGGTAGTAGCCGCCGCGGATGTCGTCCTCGCGGCTCCAGATCAGCTTCACCGGACCCGCATGGCCCGCCGCTTTGTAGGCCTTGGCGATGTTGACGGCTTCCACGATGAAGTCCGACGTCGGCACGGCGCGCCGGCCGAAGCCGCCGCCCGCCATCATCGTGTTCAGGGTGACCTGCCCGGGCTTCAGGCCGGCCGTCGCGGCGGCCGCGGCCTGGTCGATGGTCTGGAATTGCGAGCCGACCCACAAGGTGCAGGCGTCGTCCTTCAGGTCGACCGTGCAGTTGATCGGTTCCATCGGCGCGTGCGCCAGGTACGGGAATTCGTAGACGGCCGAGATCTTTTTGGCCGCGCCCGCGAGCTTCGACGTATCGGCCTTGCGCGCGACGGCGCCCGGCGTCTTCGCCAGTTCCGCGAACTGCGCCAGCTGCCTGCCGCTGTCGACTTTTTCGACGGCGCTCGTGTCCCACTCGATAGCGAGCAGGTCGCGCGCCTGCTTGGCGGGCCAGTAGCCGTCGGCGACGACGGCCACGCCGCGGCCGCCCCGGTCCACCGGAATCTCCAGCACCGCGATCACGCCGCGCACGGCCTTGGCCTTCGATGCATCGAACTTCGCCACCTTCGCGCCGAACACGGGCGGGTGCGCGACGACGGCGACCTTGGTGCCGGCCGGCTTGACGTCGAGGCCGAACTGCTGGCGGCCCGTCGACTTGGCGCGGGCGTCCAGGCGCGGCATCGGCTTGCCGATGTAGCGGAACGCCTTCTGGTCCTTCAACGTGACGGTCTGCGGCACCGGCAGGGCCATCGCCGCTTCGGCCAGCGATCCATAGGTCGCCTTCTGGCCCGCCGGGCCGTAGACGACGCCCTTCGCCGTGCGGCACTGGGACGGATCCGCCTTCCATTGCTGCGCGGCCGCCTGGACCAGCATCGCGCGGGCGCGGGCGCCTATTTCGCGGTATTGCGTGAACGAGTGGGCGATGGTGCCCGAGCCGCCCGTCATCTGGATGCCGAAGGCCGGATCCTTGTACACGTCGGCGGCCGGCGCGAGCTCGCTGCGCACCTGGCTCCAGTCGGCGTCGAGTTCGTCCGCGATCACCATCGGCAGCGCCGTGTGCACGCCCTGGCCGAATTCGAGACGGTTGACCTGCACGGTCACCGTGTTGTCCGGCGCCACGCGCAGGAACGCGTTCGGGGCGTAGACGGTGGGCTTGGCGGCATCCGCGGCGCGGGCGAAGCGGCCGCCCGTCGGCAGCACGAAGCCCAGCACGAGACCACCGGTGGCAAGCGTGCCGGCCTTCAGGAACCCGCGGCGCGAGGTCGGGGCAAAGCGGCCAGCAGGAGTCACATGTTTCACCTGTTCGAATAGCATGCGGCCTCCTTATGCCAGGGTTTTGGCGGCATCCTTGATGGCCGCGCGGATGCGTTGGTAGGTGCCGCAGCGGCAGATGTTGCCGCTCATGGCGTTGTCGATGTCGGTGTCGGTCGGCTTCTTGTTCACGCGCAGCAGGGCCGTGGCGCTCATCACCTGGCCGCTCTGGCAATAGCCGCACTGCGGGACGTCATGCTTGACCCACGCGTCCTGCACGGCCTTGCCGACCTTGTCGGATTCCATCGCTTCGATGGTCGTGATCTTGTGGCCCGCGGCGGCGGAGATCGGCGTGACGCAGGAACGGATCGCCTGCCCGTCCAGGTGCACGGTGCAGGCGCCGCACAGGGCGGCGCCGCAGCCGAACTTGGTGCCGGTCATGTTCAGGTTGTCGCGCAGCGTCCACAGGATGGGCGTGGAGGGATCGGCGTCGACCTGGACGTCGCGCCCGTTGATGTTCAATGTGAGCATGTCTTCTCCCTTGTTTTGGCTTGTTGGTGTAGTCGTAAAAAACCCGGCGGTGCCGGGCTTTTCGTGTTACTGCTTGAGGGCGGCCAGTTTGGCCTCGAGCGTTTTCTGGTCGACGGCGCCCGGAATCCGGCTGCCGTCCGTGAAGAAGATCGCCGGCGTGCCGGTGATGTGCAGCTTCTGGCCCAGCGCCAGCACCTTCTCGTTCGGCGACTCGCAGCTCGCCGGCGCGGCGGGTGCCGGCTTGTTGTTGATCATCCAGTCATCCCAGGCCTTGGCGCGGTCCGGGGCGCACCAGACATTCTTCGATTTCTCGAACGAGTCCGGCGACAGGATGTTGTACAGGAACGTGTAGATCGTCACGTTGTCCATGTTCTTCAGCGTCGTCTGGCGCAAGCGCTTGCAGTAGCCGCAGTTCGGGTCTTCGAACACGGCGATCACGCGCTTGCCGTCGCCCTTGACCTGCTTGATGGCGTCGTTCAGCGGCAGGTCCGAGAACTTGATCTTGTTGACGTCGTCGATGCGCTCGCGGGTCAGGTCGCGCGTGGTCTTGGCATCGTAGACGTGGCCGATGATGAGGTATTCGCCTTTCTTGTCCGTGTACAGGATGTCACCGGCGACGCGCAGTTCGTACAGGCCGGCGTACGGCGTTTCCTTGATCGACTCGATCTTGGCGCCGCCAAGGCGCGGTTCGATCGCCTTCTTGATGTTCGCCTCGACCGAATTCTGCGCGCCGACGCACGACGTGATCAGGCCGGTCGCCAGCAGGACGGCGAGCTTCGTTTTACCCATGAATGAATTCCTTAAAGATGTGCCGCGTTACCTGCCCATCGCGTGGGCGATCAGCCGTCGCTTGACCAGAGGCAACTTATCCAGCAAGTTTAATCCTAAATTGCGAACGACGCGCACGGGCTCAAGATTTGCGCCGAACAGGCGCTCCAGGCCATCCGTGGCAAGTTGCATCAGCAATACGTCTTCCTTGCGCGCTCTCGCGTAGCGCGCCAGCAGCCGCTCGTCGCCGAGGCCCTGGTGGTCGTCGCGCGCGGCGAGCGTGTCGAGCAGCCCATTGATGTCGCCGAAGCCCAGGTTCATGCCGTGCCCGGCCAGCGGATGCACGGCGTGGGCCGCGTCGCCGATGAGCGCGACGCGCGGCGCCGTGATCGCGTGCGGGCGCACGAGCGCCAGCGGGATCGCCTTGACGTCTTCCGGCTGCAGCGGCTTCAGCAGGCCCAGCTTGTTCTCCGAATACTCGCCCAGGCGGATCGCCAGCTCGCCCAGCGATTCGTTCATGATCGTGTCCGCCAGCGTATCCGGCGCGGACCACACGAGCGACACTTTATTCCCCGGCAGCGGCAGCAGCGCGACGATGCCTTCCTTGCACGTGAACCATTGATAGGCGACGTTGTGATGCGGCTGTTCGCACGCAAAATTCGCCACGATGGCGCGCTGGTGGTACGAGCGGTAATCGATGCCGATGTCGCACTGCCCGCGCACCCAGGAATCGCGGCCGTCGGCGCCGACCAGCAGCTGGGCCGCGAGTACCTTGCCGTCTTCCAGCTCGACCTCGACGTCTTCCGCGCTGCTCACGATGCGGCAGGCGCGTCCCGTGACGGTCTCGACGTTCTGGGCGAAGCGCAGCGCCGCGTCGAGCGCCTGGTTCAGGTTGCTGTCCTCGACGATCCACGCGAGCGAGCCCGCATGGGCGCCGAACGCATCGAAGCCGAGATGGCCGCCCTGCTCCCCGTCGCCCTGCACGTCCATGGCGTCGACGGGCGCCACGCGCGCCATGTCGAGCGCGCCCCAGACTTTCAGCGACGACAATAACGTATGCGCCGTATGGTTGAGCGCATACACGCGCACGTCCCACGGCTTTTCGCCACCGGCCGGCGCTTCCGGCGCGTCCGGCCGCGCGGGCGGCACGAGCAAGGTGACGCTGTGCCCGGCCTGCGACAGGCCCAGGGCCGCCGTCTTGGCGATGGCGCCATTGCCGACGATGCAGATGTCGCTGCGGCGGTCGACGTTGCGATGATGTGCGGAGGAAGTGGTGTGTGTGCTCATGATGAACATTATAGACCTTCGCAGTGGCCTGCTTCCGGCGAACGGGACGGGCATATCGTCCTGGCCGTTGCCAAAAACTGCTCGACAGGTCTTGCGGCTTCGCAAACCCGTCGCTATAATCATGCCTCCTTTGGCCTGGTAGCTCAGTTGGTAGAGCAGAGGATTGAAAATCCTTGTGTCGGTGGTTCGATTCCGCCCCGGGCCACCAAAGTTTCAAGCGAAAACGCCGACCCTTGCAGGTCGGCGTTTTTGTTTTCAGGCTATCGATAATAAAACGCCATCCGCGGATGGCGTTTTATTCATACCTGCTTTATTTAACCTGCTTGCGACGGCGCGAACGCAGCATTGCGCCGGCACCCAGCAGCATCAGCGCGGCCGATGCCGGTTCCGGAACTTTCACCGGCGGGATAACCGCGCCAAAACCGTCGATATAGGCGTAACCCGTGTGTGCGGACGGCTGGCAATCGGCAGCCAGAATCGACAGCGTGAAATCGTGGCCCGACAGCGACGAATCGATCGCGAGTTGTTCGATTTGCCAGGCCGAGGTATAAAACAGGTCGCCATTCATGGTGAAACGGCTGTCGACGCCGCCGCCGCCGTCGCCGGCATTGTAGACGCGATTGATCAGGACCGTGCCCGTCGTATCGTCGGTCAGCGTGATCAGCAATTCGGCCGATTCATCGGCGGTGTGGCCGCCATTTTCCAGCACGGCTTTCCACGCGAAGAAGATATTCGATTCGGTGTAATTCGTCACTTTCTGGCTGAGGACCGATGCATTACCGCCGTCCGAAGTGTCTTCGACACGATACGAGTACTGGCCCGAATAAACGGTCGAACCCAGCAACGAGCCCAGCAACGGATCGACCGTGCCAGCGGCGTTGACGGCCGAGCGGGTTGCCGGCCCCGTGTACTTGCTGCCGCCCGGCAGGAAAGTGGCGGGCGACAGGCTCGCATTCAGCGTATCCCAACGATACCCTTCCCCAGTCGTCCAGCCGTTTGCATTGCCATCTTCAAAACCACCATTGATAAAGGCGCCGGCGTGTGCGGTACCGGTAACGGCGGTGAATGCGAGGGCAGCGGCCAGCGCGAATTTTAATTTCATCTCTGCGGTCCTTTCAAGTCAATAAGAGTTATAGGTGCGTTTAATGCACTGCGACACCTTAGCAATTCCTGTGCCAAGCACTTATCTACTTGAAAGAAAATGAATTTTTTAAAGCCGCATTGATATATATCCTATAACTGTTAAATACTCCGACATTTAAATCGGGTAAATCGGCGATCAAATATAAAACATATGTATTCGTTATACCCGATACGGTTTCATATTATACGTATCCTTTTATTTAGCCCCGGAAAATATCGATTATCTCGATCAACTCTTGTATTCAAGCGGTACGCCATAATTGCAATACCTCTTCCGCAATTACATCGGGAAATTCCTCCTGAAAAAATAATTTTCCTTTTGGAACTCGATATATTCCCTGCGAGCGCGGGAATATACGGTCAAGATAAGCGGCATCCGCCATCGGAAAGATCATGTCGCTGGCGCCCCATACCATCCGCACCGGCACCGTGGTGCGTTTGAGCGCCGCCTCGATGCCCGCCAGCGGATTCGGCGCGAGCGCGTTGTGGAATGCGTGGTACTGCCTGCGCCGCAACGGCGTGCTCACCATCGGTGCCACGTAGTAGTCGATGATGTCGTCCGTGAGCAGCGCCGGATCGTGGTACGCGGCCGCGCCGAACGTCGCGCGCGCCAGGCTCCCGTCGGCCAGCCACCGCGCGGTGTCGTCGGCCAGCGTGCCCGCACGGGCCATGTTGAGCACCGGCTGGATCAGCGGCGGCGGGCTGCTGGGCTCCGTGTCGCAGTTGGTGAGCACCAGCGTGCGCACCCGTGCCGGAAAGCGGACCAGGAACAGCTGCGCGACCGCGCCGCCGCTGTCGGAAGCGACGATGTCGGCCTGGCCGACGCCCAGCGCGTCCAGCAGCGCCGCCAGCATCGCCACCTGGGCGGCGGGCGCCACCGACTGGTTTTCGGGGACCTGCGAGTAGCCAAGGCCCATGAAATCGGGGGCGATGCAACGCCGGTACGGGGCGAGGCGGTCGAGCGCTCCGCGCCACTGGAAGCCGTTGAGCGGCGCCCCGTGCAGGAACAGCGCCGCCGCGCCCGTGCCACGCTCGACGTACGCGATGCGGCCGCACGGCAGGTCCACGTGGCGCCGCGCGTGGCGATAGCGTTCCACCTCCGTCTGCGCGGCCTGCGCACGGCCGGCCACGACGGCTGCCGCGGTCACATACAAGAAATCCCTGCGTTTCATGCTCGACTCTCCTTCGATGCGTTGGACATGGAAGGATGCTAGCGGCGCGCGCCGGTCCCCGCGCGCACCGGCGGCCGGCGGCGGACACAAACGGATGATTTCCTTGTACATTGGCGGAACGCGTACCGGAGGATACGATGACCGACCGACCCTCTTGCTATCCCAGTCCAGCGACGGCCCCGCTGCCGCTCCTCGACGTGCTGACGTCGCCGGTGCCGTCGGGCCGGTTCGATTCGCCCGTGGACGAACGTCATGTGCTGTGCCTTCACCTGGGCGGGCCGGTACCGGTGTCGTACCGGGCCGGCAAGGCCGAGCGGCAGGGCATGCGCTTGCACGGCCAGTTCTGCGTCGTGCCGGGCGGCTCCAGCACCCGCTGGACCCTGTCCCGGCCGGCCACCTCGCTGCTGCTCCGGCTCGCGCCGGCGCACCTGCGCGCGACGGCCGACGACATGGGACGCGGCGCGCGCGCCTTCGACCTCGCGCCGGCGATCCACGTCCGCGATCCGCAGATCGAGCGCATCGGCTGGATGATGCAGGCCGAAGACCACGACGCCCACCCGGGCGGCCGCCTGTTCGCCGACAGTCTCGCATCGGCGCTCGCCGTGCGCCTCGTCGCGCTGCAGTCGCCTTCGAGGATCGCGCCGGCGCGGGCGCTGCCCGCCTGGCGCCTGCGCCACGTCATCGACTATATCGACGCCCACCTGGACCAGGACCTGACGCTCGCCGAACTGGCCGCCGTCGCGGGGTTCAGTCCTTCGCATTTCAAGGCCTTGTTCCGGCAGGCGACCGGTACGCCGGTCCACCGGTTCGTGCTCGAACGGCGCGTGGAACGGGCGCGGCTGCATCTGCTCGAGGGGCGGCTCAGCGTCACGGAAGTCGCGCTGGAAACCGGCTTCGCGCATCCGAGCCACATGGCGCGCTGGATGCGCCGGCTGCTGGGACTCAGCCCTTCGCAGGTTCGTGCAAGCTAGGGGCGCGCGACAGCAATCACGTGCGCCTGGATCTTTCCATCCACCGGTCCTGGCCCGAACCGCTGCGCGATGGCCGCCGCCGCGTGCGCGGTCGCTTCCGCCAGACTGGAGGCCGCGATCTCGTTGCGCAGCGGCGTGCCCTGGCAATAGGCGATGGCCGGTATGTCCGATGCGGCAGCCCGGCTGCGCGCGGCCAGCGTCGAACACACGGGCGGCGTCGTGAAGCCGGCTCGCGCCAGGTCGTCCGCGATGATGGCCAGGTCGTGGTAGCCATGCGGCGTGCGCGCGAGGAATCCGGGCGGGTCGAGAGGAAACGCCTGTGCCAGCGCGTCCGTGACGACGTGCGCGAAGTCGTTGTCTTCGATGCGGTCCCAGACGTTGAAGATGAATTGCCCGCCGGGACGCAGCACGCGTCGCGCCTCGGCATAGGCGGCCGCCTTATCGGGGAAGAACATGGCGCCGAACTGGCACACGACGGCGTCGAACGCGGCGTCGGGAAACGGCAGGCGCATGGCGTCCGCCTGCTGCCACTGGACGGGCCGCGCCGTGCCGGTGGCGACGGCCTGGTCGAGCATCGCCTGGTTGAGATCGGTCGCGACGATCGTACTGGCCGCCGGCAGGCACGCGGCCAGCGCTCGCGTGACGACGCCCGTGCCGGCCGCGACCTCCAGCACGTGCGCCGGCCGCTCATGTGCGACCCGCGCCGCCAGGTCGTCCGCATAGGGCTGGAAGATGAGCGGCACGAGCAACCGGTCATAGAGCTGCGGAATGGAACCGTCAAACTTCGTATCGGCAAGCGTCATGGGACCTCCCCGGCATCGAAGCGGACAGCTTACGCCGTTTCGCTAGCGTTTGGGCGGCTGTCCGAACATCGAAAAATTCGGCAGCCCGCCGCGCGCCTGCAGGTCGGCCGCGTCGCCGATGCGCAGAATGGTCGCCGGCCGGCCGTCGAACGCGGACCAGGCGGGCAAGCCCTTGCCGTTCGGCGTGCCCGTGCGCGCGAAGTTCGCCCACGTGTCGGCCAGGCGCGCGGCCAGCTGGCGGTCGTACGCGGACCACGGCCGCGGATCCTGGCCGAGATGATCGAACACGTACTGGATCTCCGCGCCATGCCCCGCTCCGCAGCCATAGCCGCACGGCGTCAGGGGTTCGGCCGGCCGGTGCGTGAAATAGTAGAGGTAGGGCCTGGCCTTGCCGTACTGCGCCTGCAGCCCCGCCCAGTACCACGTACGCCAGCCCCACCAGTCGGTCGTGAGCCTGTCGATGGACGCCCTGGCTTCGGCATCCGTCGCAGCGGGATACGCGGCCAGCACGGCGGCGGACGGCGCATGGCCCAGCAGCTTCGCCACGAGCGCCTTGTGGCTGGCGGCCGTGAACTTGTCGGTGCCGAGGATTTCCGGCGCGAGGTCCTTGCCCTCTTCCGCATTCCAGCCCGCGAGCAGCGGCACGTCGTTCTGGCGATGGTTGCGGTACGTCGTCGTCAGGTCTTCGCGCAGCAGATGGCCGTCGACGATGGGATGCGGCGCCCACGCCGGTTTCTGCAGCGCGGCGACGGGCAGCGCGCGCAGGTCCGCCAGGCGCTTCGCGCCGACCGTCCTGGTGAACGCCACGCCCGCCTGTTCCGCGGCCGTGCGGTCGAACAAGGCGTTCTCGCTGGCGTCGATCGGCATCGCGAAGTTGCCGCTCTGCGAGATCGCGCGCTGGAACAGGCCCTTGGCCAGCGGTGACGCGACGAGCACCGCCACCGATTCGCCGCCCGCCGATTCGCCCATGATCGTGACGCGCGCCGGATCGCCGCCGAAGGCCGCGATATTCTGCCGCACCCAGCGCAGCGCCGCGACCTGGTCTTCCATGCCCTGGTTGCCCGACGCCTTGTCCGGCGACTCCGCCGTCAGCTCGGGATGGGCGAAGAAGCCGAAGATGCCGAGGCGGTAGTTGATGGTGACGACGACGACACCGCGCCGCGCCAGGTTGCCGCCGTCATAACCAGGCTGGGCGCCCGTACCGCCGTAATAGCCGCCGCCGTGGATCCAGACGATGACGGGAAGCTTCTGCGCCTGCGCGGGCGCCCACACGTTCAGGTACAGGCAGTCTTCGCTTTTCGGATCCGGGATCCACGCCGCCGTCTGCGCGCAGGCCGGCGCGTAGGCCTGCGCGGTCTTCACGCCCTGCCACGGCACCACCGGCTGCGGCGCCCGCCAGCGCAGTTGGCCGACGGGCGGCGCCGCGAACGGCACGCCCTTGAACGCGTTCACGCCGTCGGCCGCCGTGCCGACGATCCGCCCTCCCGTGACCTGCACCGGGTCCGTCACCTGGGCCGCCTGGGCCATTCCAGCCAGCAGGCATCCGGCGACAACAGCCGCACCTTTCATGTCGTCTCCTCATATTTGTCGAAAAGACATTTTAGCGGGGCCAGTTTCTGGCAGGCCAACGTGTCAAAAATAATTATCGAAATAATGGTTTTCGCGCTTGCAAAGCTTCAAAAGCTCGGATACAGTTATCGACATAATGATTATTACGATAATCAATTTACGGCAGCAGACCATCTGACCAATTACCGGAGAATCGACATGAACCAATCCATCGCCCGCACGCTGCGCAACGTGTTCGGCGCAGCCGCCCTCGCCGTCGCGGCCATCGGCTCGGCCCACGCACAAACGTCCGACGCCTTCTCGTCCGTCAAGCAGATCAAGGCGGGCGTGCTGAACGTCGGCTACGTCGACGCGGGTCCCGCCAATGGTCCCGTCGTGATCCTGCTGCACGGCTGGCCGTACGACATCCACAGCTATGTCGACGTCGTGCCGCTGCTGACGAAGGCCGGCTACCGCGTGATCGTGCCCCATCTGCGCGGCTACGGCACGACCCGCTTCCTGGATCCGAAGGCCGTGCGGAACGGCGAACCGGCCGCGCTGGCGCAGGACGTCGTCGACCTGATGGATGCGCTGAAGATCGACAAGGCTATCCTGGCCGGCTACGACTGGGGTGCGCGCAGCGCCGACATCGTGGCCGCGCTGTGGCCCGAACGTGTCAAAGGGCTGGTGTCCGTGAGCGGCTACCTGATCGGCAGCCAGGAAAGCGGCAAGCAGCCGCTGCCGCCGGCCGCCGAGCTGCAATGGTGGTACCAGTTCTACTTCGCCACCGACCGCGGCGCCGCCGGCTATGCGAAGAACCATCACGATTTCGCCAAGCTGATCTGGAAGACCGCCTCGCCGCAATGGCAGTTCGACGACCGCACGTTCGACCGCAGCGCGGCGTCGCTGGAGAACCCGGACCATGCCGCCATCACGATCTTCAACTACCGCTGGCGCCTCGGCCTCGTCCAGGGCGAAGCGAAATACGACAAACTGGAACAGCGCCTGGCGACCTTCCCGGCGATCACCGTGCCGACGATCACCCTGGAAGGCGACGCCAACGGCGCCCCGCACCCGGAACCGGCCGCGTACGCCAAGCGCTTCACCGGCAAGTACAAGCATGAACTCATCAAAGGGGGCATCGGCCACAACCTGCCGCAGGAAGCACCGCGCGCGTTCGCCGATGCCGTCATCGCCGTCGACCACCTGTAATCACTTTATTCAACGAAAGGACATACCATGAGCAAGATCGACAAGGTTCTCTACACCGGCAAGACCCGCACCACCGGCGGCCGCGAAGGCAGTGCAAAAAGCGACGATGGCCGCCTCGACATCACGCTGTCGCCGCCGGGCAGCCACGGCAAGGGCACGAACCCGGAACAGTTGTTTGCCGCAGGCTGGTCGGCCTGCTTCATCGGCGCGCTGGGCCACGCCGCGCGCGACCGGCACGTGACCCTGCCGGCAGACACGGCAGTCGATGCGGAAGTCGACCTCGGCACGGGCACCGGCGGCTATTCGCTGCAGGCACGGCTGACCGTGAGCCTGCCCGGCGTGCCGCGCGAGGTCGCGCTGGACCTGGTCCATGCCGCGCACCAGACGTGCCCGTATTCGAAAATGTCGCGTGGGAATATCGACGTGAACATCACCGTGGCGTAAGCCTGAGAATGACAACGCCACCGGTTGGTGGCGTTGTCATCAGTGGAAGAACAGGTACAGGATGACCAGCACGATGGCCGGTACGCCCATGATCCAGGCCAGGAAATATTTGCCCATGATCGTACTCCTTTCGTTTGCGATTGATCACGGGTTCAGGATGCCGCAGGCGGGCGCGGGCGTCCGTACGGTAATGCACGAAGCGCGCGTGCCGGCCTAGGGTTGCGCGAACAGCACCTGCAGATCGTCCCGGACGATGGCCGCCGCGAGCCCGCCTTCGGCATCGAGCACGGCATTGGCCAGTTCGCCCTTGCGGCGCTGCATGTCCTGGATTTTTTCTTCGAGCGTGCCCTGCGCGATCAGCTTGTAGACGAACACGGGCTGATCCTGGCCAATGCGCCAGGCGCGATCGGTCGCCTGGTTCTCGCTGGCTGGATTCCACCATGGATCGTAATGAATGACCGTGTCGGCCGCGGTGAGATTCAGGCCGACACCGCCCGCCTTCAGGCTGACCAGGAACACGCTCACGTCCCCCCGCTGGAACGCGCCGACGGGAGCGTCGCGATCGGCCGTGTCGCCTGTCAGTTGGACGAATGTGATACCGCGCGCGTCCAGTGCGGCGCCGATCAGTGCCAGCATGCTCGTGAACTGGGAAAACACGAGGACGCTGCGTCCCTCGCTCAGCAACGTGTCGAGCAGTTCCAGCAGCGTGTCCAGCTTGGCCGACCCCACCCTGGCGGCCGCGTCCAGCAGGCGCGGATCGCAGCAGACCTGGCGCAATTTCAACAAGGCATCGAGAATGATGATCTGGCTGCGCGCGAGGCCCTTGGCATCGATGGCGTCGCGCACCTTCCTGTCCATCGCCACGCGCACGGTCTCGTACAGGTCGCGCTGGGCGCCGTCGAGTTCGATGGGCAGCACGATCTCCGTCTTGGGCGGCAATTCGGTGGCGACCTTGTCCTTGGTCCGGCGCAGCATGAATGGTTTCACGCGGCGTGCCAGCAGGTTCTTGCGCTGGACATCTCCACGCTGCTCGATCGGTTTACGGAACACGGTATTGAACTGTTTGTCGTCACCCAGCAGGCCCGGCATCAGGAAATGGAACTGCGACCACAATTCACCGAGGTGGTTCTGCACCGGCGTACCGGTCAGGCACATGCGGTGACGGGCATCGAGCAGGCGCACGGTCTGCGCCGCCTTCGAGCGGCTATTCTTGATGTACTGGGCTTCGTCGAGGATGAGGAGGTGATAGCGGTGCCTGCGCAGCGCCGGCTCGTCGCGCCCCAGCAGGGCATACGTCGTGAGCACGAGGTCGGCGTCGCCGACCAGGTCGAACGATGCCTTCCTGTCCTTGCCATGCAGGAGCAGCACGCGCAGGCCGGGCGCGAAGCGCGCTGCTTCGGCCTGCCAGTTGCCCATCAGGCTCGTCGGCGCCACGACGAGCGCCGGCGCATCGAGGCGCCCCGCCTCCTTTTCGGCGAGGATGTGGGCGAGCGTCTGGATGGTCTTGCCGAGTCCCATGTCGTCGGCCAGGATGCCGCCGAAGCCGTATTCGCGCAGGAACTGCATCCAGTCCAGGCCCGCACGCTGGTAAGGGCGCAACTGCGCCGTCAGGCCGGCCGGCACGTCCACGGGCCGGATGCCGTCGAAATCGTGCAGCTTGCGGCCCAGTTCACGCAAGCGATCGCCGCCCAGCCAGCGCAGGCGCGCGGCCCGCTCCAGTTCCGCCAGGCGTGCCGCATCCAGCGCCGGCAGCTGGATCTTCGCGCCGATGCGGTCGCCGAAATACAGCTCGCCCAGCGTGGCCAGGATCGGTTTGATCCGTCCCCAGGGCAGGGCCACGCGCCTGGACGGGGTCAGTTCCACCAGCATCTCGTCGGTATCGGGGCGCGCGGCCAGTGCGTCGGCGCCGAACTGCCATGGCGTGTTGCGGATCATGTCCACCAACAGCGGCAGCAGCGGATGGCGTTCGCCATCGACGACGATGCCCAGTTCGAGGTCGAACCAGCCGTTGCCGTCCCCTTCGCCTTCGTCGAGGTCGGCATACCATTCCTGCACTTCCGCGAGGTCGTAGCGGAAATCGTCGCCGATCTCGACCTGCCAGCCAGCCTCGCGCAGGCGCGGCAGCTCGTCGCGCACAAAGGCGAGCCATGCGGCCTCGTCCGCTAATGCCAGGGCGTCCGGCCAGTCGTCGCGCAATGGATCGCCCGGCGGCGGCGAACCGAAGCCGGACGCCGCGAGTCGCGCGGCGGCGGCGGCTTCGGCCGTTGTGTCGCGCACGATCACGTCGACGCCGCCGTCGAGCACGCTGCGCAATACGAGCTCGTCGACGCCTTCCGTGGAGAGACCGTCGTAGTCGAACGTCAGGATGGCAATGTCGCGCCAGTCCCAGTCGCGGCGCGTCGGTATCTGCAGGCTGTCCAGCATGAGGTGGGGTACGGGCGCGATGTCGCGCCGCTCGCGCACCTCGAGCGCTGCCGGCGCGGGCAAGAGGCCGTCCAGGCCCAGGTCGATCATGCGGCCTGCGACGCCGTTGCGCTGTTCCCCGCGCAGCGCAGGCGCCTGCGCGACGAGGTCCAGGAGGATCGCCGGCGGGATGGCCGCCAGCTGTTCCGGCAGCGCCACCTCGCCGACCGCGAGGCCGTCCAGGTAGACGATGGGGTCGGTGGGATACATGTGCTCGGGCAACTGGCCCCCATCCGCACGCCAGCCCAGGCTCACGGCCTCACGGTCGGCGCCATGCTGCAGCCAGTCGAGCGCCAGCGTACGCCGCGGCCCCGGCGCCACCCGTTCCAGGTGGCCGTACCCGGCCGCCTTCAGCGAACGCGCGCGCCACAGCCAGCCTGCGGCACTGAGTTTTTCCAGCAACGCGGCGCCGAGGGCGCCCGCGGGTTCCAGCGTGTGATGGCTTACCTGCATGGCGCCCAGCAGGCGCAGCGGCTCGTCGTGCTCGCGTCCCACGTGGGACGGTCGCATCTTGAGCAGCCGCAGCGGATCTGCCTCGAGCATGGCTTTGTCGATGCTGCCGTCCTGCCGCAGGCGGACCGTGTGCGGATGCAGGCCCGGCACCTGGCCCGCGCGGTCCGGGGCGAGCACATAGATGAGCCCCAGCGGGGCGCCGCGCGTCGCGTCCGCCGCGTCCTGCAGGACGTTCCGGATCGCCGCCATTTGCTGCAGCCAGCGCTCGGCCGCCGCCGGCACATCCAGCGGGCGGTGCGCGAGTTCGGCCAGGAGCACGGCCACGACGTGCTTGCAGTTGCGGGTCATGGGGCAGCTGCAGTCGCCGCGGAAACGCACGCCGCGCTTGTCGCTCGTCACGCGTATTTCCTGGCGGTACGTCTTGCCGCCGCTACCTTCCACCTCGCCGTGGAGCGTGTCGGGAAACTCGATGTCGATGGAGATCACGCGCCCCTTGCGGGCATACTCCTCGCCCCGGGCAAACGTGCCGGGGTCGAACTGGCGCCTGATGTCGTCGTGCGTGAATTCCATGTGAACGTGTGTGTGTCGAACGAATCGAGGCGCCATTATCCCCGATCGCCGCGCCGCTGCCGGCAGGCGGCGTTGACGGACCTCAGGCCGGCTGCGCCACCCGCGCCGCGCGCGCCATGCGCCAGATCGTCGTGCCGTTCACGACCGCCATCACGATCTCGAGCGCCGTGCCGCCGATCGAGCCGGCGATGATGTTGTTCGCGATCCATAGAAAAGTCCCGCACAGCATCGCGAGGCGCATCGGCACGCCGCGCAGGAGAAACAGCGCGAGCGTGCCGATGCAGGACGCGCCCAGGGGCAGCCAGTCCGTCATGCGCGTGGCGAGCGTCAGGCCCAGGGCGAGGTTCATCGCGACGACGCCAACCGCCACCCACACCGAACGCGTGTACAGCGCCAGCACGGAGCGCAGCAGCGACATGGTCGTGCTGGCGACGGGCGTCGGGTTGCCGAGCAGGGCGAAGTGGACGATGTAGGCCAGGCATTCGCCGGCCATGAACAGCTTGAAGCGGCGGTCGTCCTTTTGCAGCGCGCAGGCGACGCCGAGGACGAACGCGATGTAGCCGACGCATTGCGCCGGCGCGAACCAGTCGAGGGACATGGAAAACTCTTCGGGAAGGAGCGGCATTATAGCCCGCATCCTGGACTAGAATGTCCGGGCAGTCCTGACAACCGATGTCTTCCAAGGAGCTACCATGAAAGCACTGAAATTCGGTATCGCCTGTCTGTCCGCCCTCTTCGCCCTCTCTGCCCATGCCGCCGACCAGGCGCCGGTCAAGAAAGTGAACGGCGTCCTCGCCGACGCCCACGGCATGACAGTCTACACGTTCGACAAGGACGTCGCCGGCAGCGGCAAGAGCGCCTGCAACGGCCCATGCGCGGAGAACTGGCCGCCAGTGAAGGCCGGCGACGCGGCCGTGTCCGCGCCGTATTCCACCGTCACGCGCGACGACGGCAGCAAGCAGCTCGCCTACCAGGGCAAGCCGCTGTACACGTTCGTGAAGGACAAGAAGGCGGGCGACCGCGCAGGCGACAAGAAGATGAACGTCTGGCACGCCGTGACGGACTGACGGCCGCGCCGCGGCATCAGGCGGCGGGGTCGTGATTGTCGCGATGGCCCAGCGCCAGTCCGGCGCCCAGGCCGCCGCCGCCGTCCATGCCGCCACCTCCACCACCGCCACCACCGCGACCTCCGCCCTCCCCTTTGCCGCGGCTGCCCGCACCCTGCGTGCGCGTGGGCCCCTGCAGCGGGATCGCGACGCCGTCCGGGACCGGCCCCAGGTCGAGCGCTTCGCGGATGAAGGCGCGCAGCGAGATCACCAGTTCGGCCGTGTGGATCGGCCGTCCCGCCGCGAGGTCGCTCGCGGCCTGGCCCGCGAGGCGGCAATGTTCTTCCGTGCCGAGCAGCAAGATGTCGGCCAGTGCCGCCTCGACGGCGTCGCGGATGCGGCGCGCGCGGTCCGAACCGGCGTCGAGACCGGCGGCGCGCAGGTCGCGCAGATGCTTCGGATCGACCGTCAGCTCGCCCGTGAACGAGCCGCCCAGCGTGCGGTACGCGGCGATCAGGGTGCGCAGGCGCTCGTTGATCTGGCGGTTCATGCGCTCGCGCCGCTGCTGGATCGTCTGCATCATGAGCACGCGGATGCCGACGCCGATCAGGGTGAACACGGCGAGACCGAGGAAGGTCGTCGCCAGCGCCTGCCACGAACTGAAGTCCAGGTAGCGCATCGTTCGCTCAGTTTACGCTGTCGCGCACGACCCGCAGCTTCGTCAGCTGGCCGCGGCGGTAGGTATATAGCGTAAGAGCCGCATCGCGCAGGTCGCCGTTCGCATCGAAGGCGATGGTGCCGGTGATGCCCTGGTACTTGATCTTTGCGAGGGCGGGCAGGAACTTCGCCGGGTCGGACGATCCGGCCGCGCGCATGGCGGCGGCGAAGGTCATCGTCGCGTCGTACGCGTACGGCGCATACGTCTGGAAGCCCATGCCGTAGCGCTTCTTGTAGCGGTCCGCAAAAGCCGCCATGCCCGCCTCCAGCGGCGCATCGACGCCGCCCGCCACCACGCACACCACCTTGTCGTCGCCGAGCGCGCTGCCGGCCAGCTGCGGCAGCTTTTCCGAGCATACGCCGTCGCCCGACACGAACTTCGCGGTCATTCCCAGCGCCTGCATCTGCTTGAGCATCGGGCCGGCTGTCGCGTCCATGCCGCCGTAGAAGATCACGTCCGGCCGGCGCGCGCGGATCTGCGTGAGGATCGCATTGAAATCCGTCGCGCGGTCGTTGGTGAACTGGCGGCTGACGATCTCCGCGCCTTTCAAACGCTTGACGTCTTTCGCGAACTGGTCGGCGAGGCCCTGGCCGAACGCGGTGCGGTCGTCGATGATGGCGATCTTCTTCGCCTTCAGCGTGTTGATGGCGTAGCTGGCCAGCACGCGGCCCACGAGGTCGTCGTTGGCGACGATGCGGAATGCCGTTTTATAGCCCTGGTGCGTGTACAGCGGCGTGGTGGCCGCCGGGGAGATTTGCGGAATGCCGGCGCTGTCGTAGATCTTCGAGGCCGGCACCGTCGTGCCGGAATTCAGGTGGCCGACGACCGCCACGACGCCGCCGTCGACGAGCTTCTGCGCGACGGCCGTGCCGAGCTTCGGATCGCTGCCGTCGTCCTCCGCCTGCAGCCCCCATCTGACCTTCTTGCCGGCTATCGCCGCGCCCTGCGCGTTCAGATCGTCGATCGCGAGGCGCGCGCCGTTCTCGATGTCCTTGCCCTGGTGCGCGCTGGGACCGGACAGCGGCGAGGCGCTGCCGATCTTCACTTGCGATTGGGCGTGGGCGGCCGGCACACAGGCCAGCGACAACAAGGTGGCGAAGCAGATCAGACGCATGGGCTATTCCTTCAGGGTGATGTCTCGATTGTAATGCCCAGCGACCCCGTTTACGACAACCAAAAGTCACACACTATTCTTGACTTCCCGCGCCGTGCGTCTAGGCTGCATGAAGCGGCCCCGCCGCACCACAATCACAAGGAGAAAGAGACATGGACGCACAAGACAACAAACGGCTCGTCCTGGAAGGCTACCGGCTGTTCCAGAGCGGCGACATTCCCGGCATGCTGGCCTATGCACACGACGACGCCGAGTGGATCGGCCCCGACGCCGACGCCGTGCCCTTCGCCGGCAGCTTCCACGGCAAGGCGGAAGTCGGGCGTTTCTTTTCCGAGCTGCTCACGGCCATGCATCCCACGCGCTTCGTCATCAAGGACGTCATCGCCGAGAACGACAAGGTCGTCGTCCTCGGCGAAGCCATGTGGATGGTCAGGGCCACCGGGCACACCTACGACAGCCAGTGGGTCCACGTGTTCACCATGCGTGACGACAAGTTCATCCGCGTCGACTCGCTGTACGACACGGCGTCGGCCGAGCGCGCGTTCCGCCCCGACCGGCCGGACCTGACGGCCGCGGCGAGCGCGCTGCGGCACTGAACCGGACGCGTTACCAGAACACGACGCGGTCCTGCGGCGCCAGGTACATCCGCTCACCCGGCTTGACGGCGAACGCGTCGTAGAAGCCCGGGTGGTTGCGCAGGCTGCCGTTGACGCGGCATTCCGACGGCGCGTGCGGATCGGATTTCACCTGGGCGATCGGCGCCGCATCGCGCGCCTTGCCGCGGCGCGCCGGCGTCCCCATCTGGGTGAGGACCATGCCTGCCCTCACCCGCCTACTCCTGCTCGCCGCCACGCTGGCCGCCGCCGCGCCCGCGCGTGCGGACGAGCTCGCCAATCTGATCAATGCGTACCGTACCGCGCCCGGTACCTGCGACGGCGCGCCGGCAGCGCCGGTTTCCGTGCTGAACGTCGAGCCGGCGCTGTCCCGCATCCGCATCGGCCCCGGCACCTTCCTCGAATCCGCCCTGCAGCGCGCCGGCTACGAGGCCGCGCATGCCGAGGCGATCACGGTCACGGGGCCGCCGGATGCGCGCGCCGCAATGGACGTCATCGCACAAAAATACTGCCGCACCTTGCGCGCCGCGGAATTTGCGGCCGTGGGCACCGCGCACGTGGGCGACGACTGGCAGGTCGTGCTGGCGCGGCCCGTCGTCATTCCGCCGCTGCCCGAATGGCCGGACGCCGGCCGGGACATCCTCGCGCTCGTGAACGCGGCGCGCGCGCAACCGCGCACGTGCGGGACGCAGGCGTTCGGCCCGGCCGGTCCGCTCACGTGGAACCCGCTGCTGGGCCAGGCCGCCCTCATGCACAGTACGGACATGGCACAGAAGCACTACTTCAACCACAAGCAGCCGGACGGCAGCGTGCCGGCCGACCGGGCAACCAGGGCCGGCTACCGCTGGGCGCGCGTCGGGGAAAACATCGCATCGGGCCAGCGCACGCCCGAGGACGCCGTCGCGTCGTGGCTGGACAGCCCCGGCCACTGCGCCAACATCATGAATCCCACGTTCACGGAAATGGGCGCGGCCTACGCGATCAATCCGCAGAACCGCAACCGCACCGCCTACTGGACGCAAGTCTTCGGCACGCCGCGCTGATCATTGAGCCAGGCTATGGCGTTCATAAAAACAAACATATTGCGCACAATTGAATTGCACGCTATAGTTCAACCCATGGAAACGAACGACGCAAACGCAGCTCTCCTGCTCGACAACCAGTTGTGCTTCGCACTCCATTCGGCATCGCTGGCGATGACGAAGGTGTACAAGCCGCACCTGGACAAGCTGGGCGTGACGTATCCGCAGTACCTGGCGCTGCTGGTGCTGTGGGAGCGCGACGGCCTGAGCGTGTCGGACATCGGCGAGCGCCTGTACCTCGATTCCGGGACGTTGACCCCGCTGTTGAAGCGGCTCGAGGCCCAGGGCCTGGTCGACCGGTCTCGCGACCCGCAGGACGAGCGCCGCGTGGTGATCCGGCTGACGGCGGCGGCGCGTGCGCTGAAGGAACAAGCGGCCGGCATCCCGGCCTGCATCCTGGGCGCCACCGGTTGCGACGTGCAGGACGTTGTAAGACTCGTCGGCGAAATCAAAGCGATGCGCGCCAGGCTCGCCGGCGCAATGTAAGACGATTTATGTGCAGTACGAACTCAACCACTGAAAGGATAACGCCATGACCACCAAACTCGATAAAGTCCTGTACACCGCCAAGGCCCACACCACCGGCGGCCGCGAAGGCGCCTCCCGCACCGACGACGGCCTGCTGGACGTCCGCCTGGCACCGCCGAAGGAAATGGGCGGCAAGGGTGATGCCACCAACCCGGAACAACTGTTCGCCGCCGGCTACTCGGCCTGCTTCATGGGCGCCATCAAGTTCGTCGCCGCCCAGAAGAAAGTGGTCGTCCCGGCCGATGCGTCGATCGACGCCAGCGTCTCGATCGGCCCGATCCCGAACGGTTTCGGCCTGGCCGTAGAACTGGCCGTGAGCCTGCCGGGCCTGGACCGCGCCGTGGCGCAGGACCTGGTCGACGCGGCCCACATCGTGTGCCCCTACTCGAACGCGACCCGCGGCAATATCGACGTCACGCTGAGCCTGATCTAAATCAAACCGGGGTCAGAGCCCTGATTTGGGAAATTTACCAAAATCGGGCTCTGACCCCGGTGTTCGAGCAATAGTCCGCTGCTACGAGGATGCTTTTAGGTAATTAATTTTATCTATTAGATCCATATAAACGGATAGTTTGCACGAATGCCCCGCAAGCTCTACCATGGTTATGAATAGATCACAGCTATCGATGAATATTCGTCGATAGCTTAACCATGAAAGAGCCGCCATGACCCAACTGACCACCGCCTCCGGTATTCCCGTCACCGACAACCAGAACTCGATCACGGCCGGTCCGCGCGGCCCCGTGCTGCTGCAGGACTTCCACCTGATCGAGAAGCTGCAGCACTTCAACCGCGAGCGCATCCCGGAGCGCGTCGTGCACGCGAAGGGTTCGGGCGCATACGGCACCTTCACCGTCACCCACGACGTCAGCAAGTACACGAAGGCGAAACTTTTCGCGGCCATCGGCAGGCAGACGGAGACGTTCCTGCGCTTCTCGACCGTCGGCGGCGAAAAAGGCTCGGCCGACACGGAACGCGATCCGCGCGGTTTCGCCGTCCGCTTCTACACCGAGGAAGGCAACTGGGACCTGGTCGGCAACAACACGCCGACGTTCTTCCTGAAGGACGGCATCAAGTTCCCGGACTTCATCCACACGCAGAAACGCGATCCGCAGACGAACCTGAAATCCGCGCAGAACGTGTGGGACTTCTGGAGCAAGGCGCCGGAGAGCCTGCACCAGGTGACGATCCTGTTCTCGGACCGCGGCACGCCGGACGGCTACCGCCACATGGACGGCTTCGGCAGCCACACCTACAGCCTGATCAACGACGCGGGCGAGCGCGTGTGGGTCAAGTGGCACTTCAAGACGCTGCAGGGCATCAGGAACCTGACGGCGGCGGAAGCCCAGCGCCTCGCCGGCGTCGACCCGGACTATGCGCAGCGCGACCTGTTCAACGCGATCGCAACAGGCGACTACCCGCGCTGGAGCGTGGAGATCCAGGTGATGGACGACGCCCGGCGCGCCGCCTGGGAAGCGCAGACCGGCTGGGATGCGTTCGACCTGACCAAGGTGTGGCCGCAGGGCGAATTCCCGCGCATCCCCGTCGGCATCCTGGAGCTGAACCGCAATCCGGACAATTACCACGCCGACGTCGAGCAGGCCGCCCTGTCGCCGTCGAACATCGTGCCGGGCCTGGGCTACAGCCCGGACAAGATGCTGCAGGCGCGCCTGTTCGCCTACCACGACGCCCAGCTGTACCGCGTCGGCACGAACCACCAGCACCTGCCGGTGAACCGTCCGCGCTGCCCGTTCCACAACCAGCAGCGCGACGGCGCGATGGCCGTCGCCAACGGCGGCGCGGCGCCGAACTATGACCCGGTGCATGCGGACGTCCCGGCCGTCGGCGGCTTCGGCCACGGCGACGCCGGCTGGCCGGTGGAAGGCAACGCGGGCCGCTACGACACCCGCGCCACCGACGACCACTTCACGCAGGCGGGCAACCTGTTCCGCCTGCTCACCGAAGAAGGCAAGCGCAACCTCATCGCCAACATCGCCGGTTCGCTGTCCAATGCGGATGCCGCCACGCAGGATCGCCAGATCGGGCATTTCCTGAAAGCGGACACGGCGTACGGCCAGGGCGTGGCGGAGGCGATCCGCGCGCTGCAGAACCAGGCGTAAGCGTCAGCCTTCCGCCTGCGCGGCCAGCCAGGGCACAATGACGTCGAGCAGGCGCTGCGGCGCCTCGATGGGAATCATGTGCCCCGTGTCCTCGATGACGGCGAGCGTGGCGCCGGGGATGGCGGCCGCCATCTCCTGCGCTTCCGCCAGGCTGCGCAACTGGTCGTTTTCCGCCGCCACGACGAGCGTCGGGCAGCGGATCTCGCCTGACCGTTCGAGGTCGCCCGGCCGGTCCAGCAGCGACTGCCGCCGGAACACCTCACCGCCGAGGCGCATGCCCATCGCGCGGATCCGCTCGATCAGCGCGTCGTTGTCGCGCTGCTTCGGATGCAGCGACGTGGCGACGGCCGTGCGACTGAGGCCGCTGAAGGCGATGGACGGCGCCGCGTTGCCGATCGCGCCCTTGCGCTTCTGCAGCGCGGCCGTGTCGCCGCGGGTGGACGTCGACATCAATACGAGCGCGCGCACCCGGTCGGGCGCCTGGCGCGCGATCGCGCGCGCGACATAGCCGCCCATCGAAAAACCCACGAGCAGGAAGGTCGGCGGCGCCGCCGCGAGGACGCGGCGCGCCATCGCCTCGACCGACGTGTCGTGGCGCAGGTCGGCATGGACGACGGGACCGAAGCGCGCCAGCGCCGGCACCATGTCGTCCCATAACGTTTCATCGGCCATGAAGCCGGGCACAAGAAGGATAGCCATGGTGCCATCCTAGCCGATTTCACCCGCGCCGGATGGGCATGCCATCTATCCGGCACTGTCCTGAGTCGCCTCAAGGCGGACCGGCCCCGTTGCGATTTTCATTGACTCTTGTTGCCCGGAAACTCAAGGAGTCCCATGAAATCCATCGCCACCATCGGCGTGCGCAACCAGCTCAGGTTCGCGTTCGCCGTCGTCATCGTGCTGTCGTTCCTCGCGACGGCCATCGCCATCTGGCGCCTGCAGGTCCTGTCGGACGACACCCAGGCGCTCACGCAGCGTCCGCTCGTGAAGGAGCGGCTGATTTCCGGCTGGCTGCTGAACACGTCGGTCGCCGCCAAGCGCACCGGGGCCATCGCCCGCTCCGCCGATCCGGAACTCGCGACCTACTACGCCGCCGAAACGCAGGATTCGACGACGCGCACCACCGCGCTGCAGAAGCAGGTCGGCGACCTGCTCGGCACGCCGGAAGAACGCGCCGTGTTCGAGCGGATCGGCACGGCGCGCCAGCGCTACATCGTCACGCGCGACCGCGTGATGGCGCTCAAGAAGGCGGGCAACGATGCCGAGGCCCGCAAGTTCTTCGACGACGAATTCGTGCCCGCCGTGACCGCGTACCTCGGCCAGGTCAAGGCGCTGCTGGAGCTGCAGCAGAAGGAGATCGATACCCGCGTCGCCACCGTGCTCGCGTCCGCGGACCGCAGCAGCCACGTCCTCACCGCGCTGTGCCTCGCGACGCTCGTCTTCAGCATAGCCGCCGGCACGTTGTGCGCGCGCGTCCTGTTCCGGCGCCTGGGCGGCGAACCGGCCCGCGCCGCGCAGGTGGCGGCCGCGATCGCGGGCGGCAACCTGTGCGTGGCCGTGCCGGTGGCCGCCGGCGACAAGGACAGCCTGATGGCCGCCCTCGAGCGCATGCGCGCGAGCCTCGCCGGCATCGTCGCGGACGTGCGCGCGGGCACCGGCACGATCGTCGTCGCGGCCACGACGATGGCCGGCGAGGCGCAGGACCTGTCGCACCGCACGGAAAGCCAGGCGCAGGCGCTGGAAGAGACGGCGTCGTCGATGGAAGAACTGACGCAGGCGGTCGGCCAGAACGCGACGAGCGCCGAGGAAGCCAACCGCATGGCCGGCGACGCCGCGCGCGTGGCGCAGCAGGGCGGCGCGATGGTCGGGCAACTGGTCGACACGATGGGCGCGATCAATGCGTCGTCCGCGCGCATCGTCGACATCATCGCCGTCATCGACGGCATCGCCTTCCAGACGAATATCCTGGCCCTGAACGCCGCCGTGGAAGCGGCGCGCGCCGGCGAGCAGGGGCGCGGCTTCGCCGTCGTCGCCGCCGAGGTGCGCGCCCTCGCCCAGCGCTCGGGCGCCGCGGCGAAGGAGATCAAGGACCTGATCGACGCTTCCACCCAGCGCGTGGCCGACGGCGCGACCCTGGCGGGGCAGGCCGGCCAGACGATGCGCGACATCGTCGACAGCATCGGCCGCGTCACCGGCATCATGAACGAGATCGTTGCGTCCAGCCGCGAACAGGCCAGCGGCATCGGCCAGGTCAACCAGGCCATCGTGCAGATGGACGGCGTCACGCAGCAGAACGCGGCGCTCGTCGAGGAATCGGCGGCCGCGACGCGGGCGATGCATGAACAGGCGCAGGCGCTGGCCGGGCTGGTGGAAGTGTTCCGGGTCCAGGCGAAGGCCCAACCGGCGCCGAGGCCGGCGCTGCCGTCGGCACGCCGCGCGGCGCCCGCTGCCGCGCCCGCGCCCCCAGCCCGGCCGGCACGGAAGCCCGTTGCCGCCCGCAAGACCCCTGCCACGGTGGAGGCGGACTGGTAAGAGTTCTGACCAAAGGATAGGGGTTGTTGCCGCAACCGGGTTTCTCAGGCAACATCCTCCCTATTCTTCATCTTTACGCTCGACGCCATGAACCTGCCAGCCCACCAACTCACCATGACGGTCCTGATGACGCCGGACACCGCGAACTTTTCCGGTAACGTGCACGGCGGGAACATCCTGAAACTGCTCGACCAGGTGGCCTACGCCTGCGCCAGCCGCTATGCCGGCACCTATGTCGTGACGATGAGCGTCGACCAGGTGACGTTCCGCCAGCCCATCCACGTGGGCGAGCTGGTGACGTTCCTGGCCGCCGTGAACTACACGGGCCGCACGTCGATGGAAATCGGCATCAAGGTCGTGGCCGAGGACATCCGCACGCAGCAGGTGCGCCACGTGAACAGCTGCTTCTTCACGATGGTGGCCGTGGGCGACGACAAGCAGCCCGTCCCCGTGCCGCCGCTGCGCCCGTTCGGACCGGACGAGCTGCGCCGCCACAAGGAAGCGAAGGCCCGCAAGGAGCTGCGCCTGGCGCTCGATCGCCAGCATGAGGAACGTGCCGCAGCAAAAAATTAGGGTTTTTTGTTAAGCCGTGCTATACTGCGCCGCCTTGGCCTGGTAGCTCAGTTGGTAGAGCAGAGGATTGAAAATCCTTGTGTCGGTGGTTCGATTCCGCCCCGGGCCACCAAGAATTCCAGCAACGCCAACCCCTGCGGTTGGCGTTTTGCATTCCACTATCCCTTTCGCACACTGCCATGACGACCTTGCCTCCCTGCCCCACCTGCGGTTCCACGCTGACTTACGAAGACGGCACGGGCAACTACGTTTGCCCGGAATGCGCGCACGAATGGCCCGTCAAGGCCGACGCAGCGGCTGAAGAGACGGCCCGCGTGTGGCGCGATGCGGCCGGCAACGTGCTGCAGGACGGCGATACCGTCACCGTCATCAAGGACCTGAAACTGAAGGGCGGCGGCGGCGTCGTCAAGCAGGGGACCAAGGTCAAGAACATCCGCCTCGTCGACGGCGACCACGACATCGACTGCAAGATCGACGGCTTCGGCGCGATGAGCCTGAAGTCGGAATTCGTCCGCAAGAGCTGAGCGGGCGATATCCGATCCGGTATCGACACCGGAAAAACCGTCATTGGACGGCCATCGTGGATCGGCCTAGCATCATCCCATCGGACCGATCCACGAGAAAAAAATGAAGAGACACCTCGCCGCCCTCCTCCTCGCGGCCTGCGCGCCGCTGCACGCCGCCGAACCTTCCACGCCACAGCCGGTCAGGCTGGCCATCGACGCCACGCAGGTCAAGGGCCCCATGACGCCCATCTGGGCCTGGTTCGGCTACGACGAACCGAACTACACGACGGCGCCCAACGGTAAAAAGCTGCTGAGCGACATCGCCGCGCTGAGCCCCGTCCCCGTGTACGTCCGCGCGCACAACCTCATGACGTCGGGCGACGGCAGCTATGCGCTCAAGTGGGGCTCGACGAATATGTACAGCGAGGACAAGGACGGCAAGCCGGTCTACGACTGGACGATCATCGACGGCATCTTCGACACGTACATCGAACGCGGCATGAAGCCGCTGGCGCAGATCGGCTTCATGCCGGAAGCGCTGTCGCAGCGCCCGCAGCCTTACCGCCACCACTGGAAGCCGGGCACGCCCTACAAGGAAATCATGACGGGCTGGGCCACGCCGCCGAAGGATTACGCCAAGTGGTCCGAGCTGGTCTACCAGTGGGTCAAGCACAGCGTGGCGCGCTATGGCCGGAAGGAAGTCGAGAGCTGGTACTGGGAAGTGTGGAACGAGCCGGACGGCCTCTACCTCATCGCGCCGGACACGAAGCGCGAGTACTTCAAGATGTACGACTACGCGGCCGACGCGGTGAAACGCGCGCTGCCGACGGCGCGCATCGGCGGGCCGCACACGGCCGGTGCGGGCCGCTTCATGGACGACTTCCTGCAGCACTGCCTGCACGAGACCAATTACGCGACCGGCAAGACCGGCACGCCGCTGGACTTCGTCGCCTTCCACGCCAAGGGCGCGCCGAAGGTCGTCGACGGCATCGTGCGCATGGGCATGGACGCGCACTTCCGCCACCTCGACGAAGGCTTCGCGCTCGTCGAAAAATACCCGGAGCTGAAGAACGTCCCCGTCATCATCGGCGAATCCGACCCGGAAGGCTGCGCCGCCTGCGGCATGCAGACCAACCCGGAAAATTCCTACCGCAACGGCACGCTGTACGCCAGCTACACGGCCGCGTCGATCGCACGCGAATACGACCTGGCCGCACGGCGCGGCGTGAACCTGATCGGCGCGGTGAACTGGTCGTTCGAGTTCGAAGACCAGCCGTGGTTCGCGGGCTTCCGCGACCTGGCGACCAACGGCGTCAACAAGCCGGTGCTGAACGTGTTCCGCATGCTCGGCAAGATGCGCGGCGAGCGCGTGGCGGTGACGGGCGACCGCGCCTACGACGCGGCCCGCATCCAGGCCGCCGGCGTGCGCGGCGCGCGCACCGACATCGATGCGCTGGCGGCGAAGGATGCACACAGCGTGTCCGTCCTGGTCTGGAATTACCACGACGACGACATCATCGACGCCGGCTCACCGGTCGAACTGCGGATCGCCGGCATTCCCGCGCAACGGGTGCAGATGCGCCACTACCGCATCGACCAGGAGCACGGCAACTCGTACGCCGCGTGGAAGCGCATGGGCTCGCCCGCAAACCCGACGCCGGCGCAGGTGGCCGAGCTGCAGAAAGCCAGCGAGCTGGCGGAGCTCGCTCCCGCGTCGACGCTGCAGACGACGGACGGCACGGCGACCGTCAGGATGCAGTTGCCGAGGCAGGCGGTGTCGCTGGTGACGCTGACCTACTAACATTACCGGAGGATTAACTTTGTAACGTAATGTGCCGCCAGGCCCTGCTGTCACGAACCTGTCACGCCCCTCGCCCATCCTGCGCTCGATTCCCACCCGACCAGGAGATCCCTCGTGAGGTTAGCAACGACCTTCATTACCCCGCTCGCGCTCGGCATCCTGCTGGCTGCCTGCGGCAGCGACAGCGACGGCGGCACCACGACCGCATCCACCACGCCGAATACCAGCACGACCGCGCCGGCCACGCCGACTGCGACCCGCACCATCGTCATGGTGTGGGACGGCCTGCGCCCCGATTCCGTCAACGCGACGGACACGCCGAACCTGTACGCGCTGCGCCAGAGCGGCGTGAACTTCAGCGACAACCACTCGACCTACCCGACCTTCACGATGATGAATTCGTCGTCGTTCGCGACGGGGTCGTTCCCGAAGACCAGCGGCTTCTACGGCAACACGTTCTGGACGCCGCCGCAGGGCAGCGCCAACACGATCCCGGCCGGCAGCGGCGCGGGCGGCAGTGCCCAGGATTACCAGGACCCCGTGTTCACCGAGGACTACGCGGTGCTGGCCACGCTGAACGATTACTACGGCGGCCAGCTGCTGCTCGTGAAGAGCCTGTTCGCCACCGCGCAGGCGGCCGGCCTGACGACCGCCACCATCGGCAAGTCGGGCGCCGCGTACCTGCAGGACCTCGGCAAGGGCGGCGTCTTCCTCGACGAGAACACCGTGCAGCCGCGCAGCCTCGTCACCGAGCTGCAGGGAGCGGGCTTCGCGCTGCCCTCGAACGTCGTCAAGAATTATTCGGGCAGCGACGCCGTCACGCTCGCCGGCAATAACGGCAACCCGACGGCGCGCGCCGGCTACGTCACGTTCAACACGACGGCGTTCGACCCGGACGGCAAGGTCGCCATCGCGGCGCGCGATTCGGCCGACACGACGCAGGGCGCGCCGGAAGACGCGGCCAACAAGTACATGATGTCGGTGTACACGCAATATATTCTGCCGCAGAAGAAGCCGATGCTGTCGCTGATCTGGTTCCGCACGCCGGACAACGTCGAACACGGCTACGGCCCGGGCAGCGCCAACATGAAGGCCGGCCTGCGCTCGCAGGACGCACGCCTCGGCGAACTGATCGCCGCGCTGCGCGCCAACGGCTTGGACAGCTCGACCAATATCGTCGTCGTGTCCGACCACGGCCACTCCAGCGTTTCCGGTCCGGTGGCGACGTTCCCACTGCGCGCCATCACGGCCTCAAGCACCGTGCCCAACGGCGGCGTGAGCGGCGCGGCAATCGGCGCCGCGGATCCGAACGGCTACTCGTTCTCCGGCGACGTGCGCTCGGCCGACCTGCTGACCTACCGCGGCTTCGCGGCCTATGACGGTTCCGGATGCTCGACGAGCGCGATGTATGGACTCACCGCCGACGGCAAGCCCGTCATCCCCGTCAAGGTCGACACGAGCGGCAGCCTGTGCGGCAGCGCGAACACGAAGTACCAGGCGATCAGCGCGGCGCTCGCGAAGCCGGTGGCCAGCTTCAAGGTGCCCGCGCCGGGCAGCCTGCCGGCCAACGGCATCGTCGTCGCGGCGAACGGCGGGTCCGACTACTTCTACGTGCCGGGCCACGACGCGGCCACCGTCCAGAAGCTCGTGACGTTCCTGCAGCAGCGCGAGGAATACGGGGCGATCTTCGTCGACAGCCGCTACGGCAGCATCCCCGGCACCTTGTCGCTGGCACAGGTGAACCTGGAAAACGCGAAGCGCCAGAACAATGGCCAGCCGGACGTCGTCGTGTCGTTCTCGTGGGACTACAACACGGCGGTGCAGGGCATGCCGGGCATCGAGTTCGAAAGCGTCGGCGGCCAGCGCGGCATGCACGGCAGCTTCGGCATCTCGGACGTGCACAACACGCTGATCGCCAACGGCCCCTCGTTCCTGACGAATAAAGTCGTGACGACGCCGTCCGGCAACGTCGACGTGGCACCGACCGTGGCCTACCTGCTCGGCCTGTCCATGCCGCAGGCCGACGGCCGCGTGCTGAACGAAGGCCTGGCGACGCCCGCCACGAAGGACCAGCCGACGGTGACGCCGTCGACCGTGACCCCGGCCGCCGCCGCGACCGGCCTCACGTTCGAGCTGCCGACGGATCCGACCGGCGCCGCGAAGGACACGGCGCTCGCCAGGGGCATGTACAGCATCGAGCTCTCGGTGAAAGACCTGACCGTGGGCGGCAAGTCGTACCGCTACTTCGACTCGGCCCGCGCGGTGCGCAACTGACATGAAGTACGCCCTTCCTGTCTGCATGGTGGCCGCGGCCGTCTTGTCCGCGCCCCCGTCCAGCGCCGCCACGCTGGACTTCGACCACGTCTTCAGCACGCGCGGCGAGCCGGCGGCCACCCATTTCGAGGCCACCTATCTCGCCGGCGGTGCCGAACACCACGTGGAAGTCTGGCGCGACGGCGAGCGCCGCATCCGCCGCCGCACGGACGACAAGGCCGAGAGTTTCGCGCTGCGTACGCCGGGCAGCCCGGACTACCGGCTGTCCGTGCTGGATCTCGGCAAGAAAATCCGCACGGACATCGACCGCGACAACCTGTACCGCATCGGCCAGTTCACCGACTGGTTCGATCTCGGCCATGGCCTGCGCCACCCGAAGGGCGGCTACCGCCTCGTGCCGGCCGCCTCGCCGCACGAGGCCGCACGCGCCATCGGCGCCTGCGAATGGGTCGCGCTCGTCCAGGGCACGCAGACGACGCACGTGTGCTGGAGCACGACGGCGAAGCTGCCGCTGCTGATCCAGGCCGCGGACGGCCGCACCGTGTGGCGGGTGACGCACGTCGATCACAAGACGATCCCGGACAAGGTGTTCGCCATCCAGGATGCCGGCTTCATCCGCAACGACGCGAACGCGGATATCGAGCGCGATTGAGTTGGATCAGGCGAGCCTGTCGCTCGCCTGGCACCGCCGCAGGCGTTCTGCTGCAATGACAGGGTTGCGCGTTGTGATCGCGCGCCCTTTCACTGCGGAGTCCGCCGATGCGCTGGATCGTCCTGTTGCTGTTCGTCGCCAGCGCGGTGCACGTGCACCTGCGCGGCCGCGTGCGCCATGGCGTGTTCCGGCAGCTGTCCGACCACTCCACGTTCACGGCGCCGCTGAACTGCTTCTGCTATCTGTTTTCCGCCGTGCCGACGACGCCGTTCGTGCCCGCATCCTGCTTTCCCGAACTGGCGGATCTCAAACAGGAATGGCGCACGTTCCGCCAGGAAGCGCTGGCGCTGTACGAGATGCAGCGCATCCGCCCGTCCGACAAATACGACGACATCGGCTTCAATTCCTTTTTCCGGCGCGGCTGGAAGCGCTTCTACCTGAAGTGGTACGACAATCCACATCCATCCGCGGCGACATTGTGTCCGCGCACCGTGGCCATCCTGGAGCGCATCCCATCGGTCAAGGCGGCGATGTTCGCGCTGCTGCCGGCAGGCGGCACCCTGGGCCTGCACCGCGATCCGCTGGCCGTGTCCGTGCGCTACCACCTCGGGCTCGTGACACCCAACGACGACCGCTGCGCCATCGTCGTCGACGGCATCCCGTATGCGTGGCGCGACGGCGAGGACGTCGTGTTCGACGAGACCTATCTGCACGACGCCGCCAACCGGACGGCGCACGACCGCATCATCCTGTTCTGCGACGTCGAGCGTCCGCTGAAATACCGCTGGGCGCAGGCCGTGGGCCGCGCGGTTGGCGGCTTCATCCTGCGCGCGTCGGCGGCGCCGAACGAGATCGGCGACCGCACGGGCGGCCTGAACCGCGCGTTCCGCTACCTGTACGCGTTGCGCCGGTTCGGCAAGCGGTTGAAAGCCTGGAACCGCACCGTCTACTACGTCTTCAAATGGTTCCTGTTCGGCGCGCTCGCGTTCGTGCTGTTCTGGCGCTGATCTGTCATACGCCGGTAACGTGCTGGTGAGTATGATGAGGCAACGGAATCCGGCCACGACGCACATGTACAAATCCAGGAAACGCCTGCTGATCCTTGACGCGGACGGCACCACCATCGACGCCTTTTCCGCCATCGAAGCGGCCTTTTCGCGGCATGGGCTGGACATCGGCGACGAAGCCCGGTTCCAGAAGCGCCACAACCTGTTCAAGTACCTGGGCGGATTGAAGGAATTCCCGGCTATCATCAAGAAGAACCTGCGCAGGAACAGCCGGTCCAGGCTCGTCGACAGCCTCACGGAGGTCTATCGCCAGGAAGCGACGATGTACGAAGGCATCCCCGACCTCGTGCGGGAACTGGTCGCCGCGCCGGACGTCGTGGTCGGCATGGTCACGCGCAACATCACGAACGAACCGCTGGAGACGCTGCGCCAGCTGTTCCAGCGCCACGACATCGACATCAATGCGCTCGACTTCCTCGTCCACATTCCGCTCTCGGAAAAGAAGACGAGCCAGTTCCGCGCCATCCGCGAACAATTCGGCATCAATCCGGCGCGCGCCTACGTGTGCGGCGACGAGCACAAGGATTTCACTGCCGCGATCGGCTCGGGCATGCATCCGTTCATGGTGTCGTACGGCTTCGAGGACTACGACCGGCTGACCGAGAAATTCGAGATTCCCCACGAGCTGATCTCGCGCACGTCCGGCGAACTGTGCCAGCGCATCCGTCACGCGCTGGACCTGGGCAAGGGTCGTGGCGGACCAGTCAGTACGCGTACCAGAACAGCAGCGCGCTGACGACGCCGAACATCCAGTAATCGACGGGCGCACCCGCGAACCAGCGCTTGTGCCAGGGGACCAGTTCGCGCTTGAAGCGGCGCCAGCCGAAAGCAGGATTGACGACGAACCACAGCCAGTCCTCGACGATCCAGAACAGCATCACGGCGCCCAGCGCGCGTGCTTCCAGCGGCAACGACCATCGTCCCACGAAGGCCAGCGGGAAGTGAAAAATGACGCCGATGAAGGAGAACATCCACGCGTGGTAGCCGGTCAGCGCGCGGCCGCCCCAGAAGATGTCGAGCAGCGGATGCTCTTCGATGCGCCAGGTGGGCAGGTTCGCGGCCCAGCCGGCGTCGCCTTCGATCTCCACTTCGACGCGGGCAAAAAAATAAGCGGCAACGACGATGGCGGCCAGCGTCGCGACGAACTGGCCGGCATGGGAAAGTTCAAACACAGGCATCGATGGGTTCGGTCTGCTTCAGGATGGCCGCCAGCACGGCGGCCGCGGCATGGGGACGGCCCAGCGCGAGGGCGCGGGCACGCATGGTGTCGAGTTCGGCCGGATGGGCCATCAGGTAGCGCACGCGGTATTCCAGCGATGGCGCATCGAACGCTTTCATCGCGGCGCCATGTTCGAGCAGGAAATTGGCGTTGCGTTCCTCTTGCCCGGGAATCGACGCATTCACGATCATGGGCAGGCCCAGCGCCAGGCACTCCGCCGTCGTCGCGCCGCCCGGCTTCGTGATGGCCACGTCGGCGCAGGCCATCAGGCGCTCGACCTTGTCCGTAAAACCTTGCGGCACGAGCCGGCCCGGGTATGCGGCCGCCAGTCGCTGCAGCGCGGTCAGTTCGGCGGCATTGCGGCCCGCCAGCGCGATCAACTGGAACTGACCGGGGATCGCCAGCAGGCGCTGCGCCAGCGTCGACAGGCCGCCCAGCCCCGCACCGCCGCCCATCAACAGGAAGGTCATGCGGCCGGGATCGATGCCGAGTTCGCGTGCACACGCGGCGCGATCGGGCCGGCACGTAAAGGTCGGCATGACCGGGATGCCGGTGACGTGGATGCCGTCGCGCGCGATGCCGTGTTTTTCCATCAGGAACGCCACTTCGTCATTGCCCGCGAAATAGCCGGCCATGTGCCGGTGCACCCACATGCGGTGCAGGTCGAAGTCGGTCACTTGCACCCACACGGGGCAGCGCAGCATGCCGTCGGCAACCTCGCGCGACAGGATCTCGGCCGGCAGGAAATGTGTGCAGACGATGGCATCCGGGCGCAGCGCGGCGATTTTCGCCAGCAGCGGCGCGCAATCGCGCTGTTCGATGCGGCGCCGCAGCCGGTGCGCCCAGCCGTCCGGCGCGGCCGTATTCGTGTAATCGTAGACCCAGCTCCACACCGCCGGCGCGCGGCGCACGAGCATGATGTAGAGGTCGGCGTAGACCTGGCGCAGGCGCGGCGTCGCGTAGGCGGTCGCGTCCAGGTGGATCACTTCGGCGATGCCGGGGACGGCGGACGCGCTGGCGCGGATCGCCTCGGCCGCGCGCGTATGGCCGGCGCCCGCGGGCACGCTCAGCACGAGGATGCGCTTGCCTGCCCTGCCTTCGTCCATCCAACGCCCACCCATCGCGCTCGCCTTGCCGTGCATATTGATGAGGGCAATGTAGCGGTTGAATATGACGGTGCCGTGACGACGCGTGCGCCCCTTGCCAAGCGCTTCCGTGCACGCGATCATGGGCCCATGAACCCGCTCAACCTACCCCGCACCTTTGCCCGCCTGGCCGGCCTGGCCCTGTTGCTCGCGAGCAGCGCCTGCCGCAGCGATGCGCCGCAGGTCCCCTCCACCGCCACGGGCAGCGCGCCCCTGCTGGCCCGCATCGAGGCCGAGCGCGGCGCCGCCGCCTGCGACACGGACGACCAGTGTCACACGATCGGCGTGGGCCACAAGGCCTGCGGCGGCCCCGAGCGCTACCTCGCGTGGTCCAGCAAGAACAACGACGGCACGCGCCTGCGCGCGCTCGTGGCCGAACACGCGGCCGCGCGCCAGGCCGAGGACACCAAGAAGGGCATGATGTCGACCTGCTCCGTCGTCCCCGATCCGGGCGCGACGTGCGCCGCCGGCCAGTGCGTGCTGCGCGCCACGAACAGCGGTCCCGGCGGGACGGCACCCGTGGCACGCTGATACTTCATCACAAACGACAAAGGCCGCGGCATGCACCGCGGCCTTTGTCTTTCGGGCCGCTTGTGGCGGCCCATGGTCGAGCTGTAACCCGCCGATTACTCGACCTTCGCCTGCTTGTTGCCGGCGTTCTGGAACAGCGGGATCGGATCCGTCGTGTCGACTTCGACGATCGTCGTGCCGACCGTGGCGCCGCCGGTCACGTAGGCGACCGAACCCAGGTGACGCTTGCCGGTCGCGAGACCGGACCACGACAGCGCCACCGATGCCGTGCCGCCCAGGGCGACCTGGGTCGGTGCGACGGCCCTGAAGTTGCCGCCGGTGACGCCCGGGCTCAGCACCCAGGTCGACAGCTTGTACGTGGCGCTGCCACCGACCGGATCGTAGCCGACGACGCACACCTTGTACTCGCCTGCCGGCGGGTTGGCCAGCGTGACCATTTCGTTGGCCGTCTGGCCGCCGCTGGTGCCGACGACGGTCGTGCCGCGCGCCACGACGAGGTCCAGGTCGGACAGGCCGGTGCCGGTGCCGACCGTGTCACTGTCGTACAGCGCGAAGCGGGCCGTGGTCGTGCCGGCCGGGATGGTGACGGTGTGCACGTTCACGCCCGTGCCGCCGCCGCCCGTGCACACGCTGTTGGCCGTGTTCGTCGCCGTGACGACCGTCGAGCTGAACTCGGTGGCCGGGATCAGGCCGGCCTTGGCGAGCGACAGCGAGCCGGCGTAGCCGGTACCGATGGTGACGACCTTGGTGCCGGACGTCGCTTCGCTCTGCACCGTGGCCGGTACGGCGATCGTGGAGGCGCGCACCGTCAGCGGGCTGCGCACCGTGTGCGTGCCGTCGCTCCAGGTCAGCTTGCCGTACACCCACGTGTTCATCGGCGCGCTGGTGCGGGTCAGCTTGACGGTGTACGTGCCGCTCGCGCCCGGCGCCAGGTTCAGCGTGGCCGGCTGCACGTCGACCGTGTAGCCCGGCAGCGTGGTGCTGACGTTGTACGTCGCCGCGCTGCCGCCCACGTTCTTCACCGTGCGGGTCAGCGTCTGGATGCCCAGCACGTTGGCGGCCGTCAGCGACGGCAGGTTCAGGTTGTACGGCTGGATCGAGCCGACGGCCGGGCAGGTGCCCGGGCTGAACACGTTGGTGATGCCGAGGCCGCACAGGAAGCGCGCGTAGTCGATCGTGGCCAGGTCGTACACGAGACCCGGATCGACGGCAGTGGACGGCGCCACGTGGCCGGCGCCCTGGCCCCACGGCAGCGTGCCGGTCGTGCGGGCCGTGCTGTCCCAGGATACCGAACCGTTCAGGCCATCGTTGAAGGTGTCGTACGCGGTCGTCATCAGGGCCGACTTGATCATCGCCGGCGTCCAGTCCGGATGGCGCTGTTTCAGCAGCGCGGCGATGCCGGCCACGTGCGGCGACGCCATCGAAGTGCCGGTGTAGAACGCGAAGTCCTTCGACGGCGCCGGTGCGCCGCCGGCGACCGCGTCGCGCTGGGCCTTGGTCAGGTCGGCGCTGACGGCCGCCAGGATGTCCGTGCCCGGCGCGGTGACGTCCGGCTTCATGATGTTGGCGTTGGCCACGTTCGGGCCGCGCGACGAGCTGCTGTTCATCTGCGGTGCCACGATGGTCGGATCGACGATGCCGCGCAGGTTGTTCAGCGCCGCGGTGGCGCCCGGGGTCGAGGCATAGTAATCCTTGACCTTCTGGCCGTCCGCGGCCGTGATGTGCACGGTCGAGATCGAGTGGGCCTGGTTCAGGATCGTCGATGCGCTGGTCGGCGTGTTGGCGATGATGACGCCGACGGCGCCGGCCGTCTTGCCGTTCGCGCTCTTGTTGACGAGCACGTTCGAGCCGCGGTCGCAGACGAGGATCTTGCCCGTCACCTTGGCCGGATCGAGGTACGTGGTCGGACCATCGGCCGGGCCGAAGCACAGGTTCAGGCTTGGATCGGCCGGGTCGATGCCCGCCAGGCCGGCATCCTTCGCCAGGATCAGCGGCGACGACGGGGTGTTGGCATTGCCGGACGCGCCGGTGACGGTCACGCCGTTGCCCAGCGCGACGTCGCCCGCATAGGTGCGGTTGTGCGTCGAGTTGCCGACGGTGGTGAGCCACGGGCTGATGTGGGCGACCGGTGCCGTCGCCGGACCGGAGTTGCCGGCCGATGCCGCCACGAACACGCCCGCCGCGGCCGCGCCGAGGAAGGCGACTTCGGTCGGTTCGTTGAACTGGCCGCCGCCGGCGTTCGGGCCGATCGAGAAGTTGATGACGTTCACGCCATCCTTCACGGCCTGTTCGATCGCGGCCACGCTGTTCGACGTCGCGCAGCCGTTCAGGCCGGTCACGCCGTCGGTCCAGCAGACTTTATAGGCGGCGATGCGGGCGCGCGGCGCCATGCCGGTGATCTTGCCGAGCGAGATCCCGTTGGTGGTGGCCGTCACGTGTGCGTTGCCGCCGGCCGTGCTGGCCGTGTGGTCGCCGTGGCCGCCATGGCCTTCCGCGCCGGCGACGGAGTCGCGCGCCGACAAAAATTCGGTCCAGTGCAAGGTCTGCGTCGGCTGCTTGAAGTAGCGCGCGCCGATCAGCTTGTTGTTGCAATCGGTGACCGCGAAGCCTTCGCCCACCTGGCAGATACCCTTCCAGGACGCCGGCGGGGCATCGTAGGCGAGCTTGGTGCCGTCGCGGCTCGGATTGCCGTTCGCGTCGACGCGGTCGGCGAAGCTGTCGTGCTCCGGCCAGATGCCGCCGTCGACGATGCCGATGATGATGCCTTCGCCGGCCTTGTCCTGGCCGCCGAGCTGGTCCCACAGGCCGCCCGGTTTATCGAGGCCGAGGAACGTCGGGGTATAGCTCGTGTCGAGCTGCAGGATCGAGTCCGCCGAGATGCTGGCGACGCCCGGGTTCTTCTTCAGCGCGCGGACCTCGGCGTCGGTCAGCAGGGCCGAGAAGCCGTTGAAGACGACCTTGTATTCGTTGGTGACCTGGGCCTTGTTGACAGTCGACAGGACGTCGGACTGCTTGGTCTCCAGGTAGGTGATGTAGTTCTGGACGCTCGTCGCGTCGACGTTCAGGCGCTGCCCGGCGGCCGGCTTGGTGGCCGTGAGGCCGCTGACGCCGCCGTCATAGGTGGCGACCGGCTTGTCGGCCAGCTGGACGATGTACGAGCGGCGGACTTCGCCGTCGGCATAGGCGTGGGTGGCGGCCGCGACGGTCAGCGCGAACAGGACGGCCGAAGTGATGGGACGCAGTTTCATGGTCGATACCTCGGCGGCTTAGGCGTTGTTGGACGAAGGAGCGGATTTGCGGCGGCGCGCCAGGAACGCGCCCATGCCCAGGCCGATCAGCGCGAGGCTGCCCGGCTCCGGCACTTCGGCCAGTGCGAGGTTGTCGATGGCGAACTGGGCCTGGTAGATCGACGGATCGGAGATGTCCGGCGCCACCGTGCAGCCGCCGGCGCCGTCGAACAGGCAGGCGCGGATCGTCAGGCTGGTCAGTTCGGCATAGCCGAAGCCGGCCGGCAGCGTGGCGGTGTCGAACAGCGGGTTGCCGTTGTTGTCGAGGCCCGGGAAGTCGAGCGCGTAGCCGAGCGTGCCGCCGTTCGCGAACGTGCCGGTCAGCAGCAGTTGGCCATACGAGAAATTCGGCAGGCCGCCGAACGGGGCGACGAAACCGAAGTCGAGGCGACGCAGGCTGAACTTGCCGCCGTCGTCCTTCTTGATCGTGACGCCGCCGTCGTTCAGGCCCAGGTAGGAATGGCTCGTGTTGTTGGTAGGACAGCCGCCCAGCCAGCAGGAGGTCGGGTCCATGCCGTTGACGAGCAGGCCGACGACGCCGCTCGTGCCGCCGTGATTGTCGATGGCTTGCAGCGTGTAGCCGGCCTCGCCGAGCGTGTCGCCGTCCACGTAGATGCCGTCGGGGCTCAGGGATTCGAAGTTCACCACGGACGCCATGGCAGGTGCCGTGCCCAGCAGTGCAAGCGCTGCGGCTGCACCCAGGACCAGTTTGTTCAGCCCGGATTGGGCATGGGAAACGCAAGAAGTCGGATTGGTTGTCATGTCTCTCGCCTTGAAATGGAAGCACCGATGGGTATCGGGCCTACGTGTTTTTTTACCAACTGCACGACTTTCCAATGTAGCAAGAAAACAATATTTATTCGTAAAAAATTATCCGAATTAACTATTGTGCTGATCCTTTGATATTGAACAAAATTTGGATTTCCCTATGAAAACAGCGATGTCAAAACGCAAGAAATTGTCGCTTTTTAATTACAATTCATTGCAAATAGAAAAATTGCTAGACAGACATCTTTTCTTGTGCTAATTCTTTTACAATGTATCCGCAAGGAAATGGATTCCATATTTGCAACTGAATGCGGATGCGCCTTTGCCAAGAACCATGTCAGTCCTCGCAAATGTTCATGCTTGATTGAAAACTTGGGTACAAACGGTTGATGCCAATCGGTTGCTCACAGGCCACAAACGTTCGCTGGAGACACTCTGACAGAGTATGATTACGCTTCCCCGAAGCAGACTCGAGAGACCTATCCAGGATGAATGTTCCCGCGCACACCGATGCTTTGTTCCGTCAGGCCGAACGCGGCGTGCTGCCGCTCGGTGAACTGTTCCAGGGTGCGCAGACGCTGGTCGAACTGGGCATGCAGCAGGAAGCCATCCGGTTGTACGCCAGCTGGATTGCGCACACGGCCTCCCCGGCCGCGTACGCCGCCTGTTTCAACCTCGCCGTCGCGCGCGGCAACGTGGGCGACGATGCGGGCGCCGCCCGCGATTACCTGAAGGCGATCGAACTCGCGCCCGGCTTCGTCGAGGCGCGCCTGAATCTCGGCACGCTGTACGAGCGCATGAACCGGCCCGATGACGCGCTCGCCGCATGGCAGAGCATCCTCGCCGACATCCCGGACCTGGCCGCGAAGCCGGCGCTGCACGTGCAGGCCCTGAACAACCTCGGCCGCCTGTGCGAGATCCGCAAGCGCCTGCCGGAAGCGCTGGACTATCTCACGCGCAGCCTCGAACTCGATCCGGACCAGCCCAAGGTCATCACCCACTGGGTGCACCTGCGCCAGAAGCTGTGCGTGTGGCCGGTCTACGAAGCGTTCGGCGCCGTCACGGTGGAAGAACAGCGCCGCCACACGTCGGCCCTCGCGATGCTGGGCGCGTCGCCGCATCCGGCCGAGCAGCTGGCCGCATCGCTCAACTTCGTCGAGCGCAAGGTGCATGCGGCGCCCGAGCAGCTGGCGCCGCCCGAGGGCTATGCCCACAGGCGCATCCGCATCGGCTACCTGTCGTCCGACCTGTGCTCGCACGCGGTGTCGATCCTGACGGCCGAACTGTACGAGCTGCACGACCGCGCGCGTGTCGAGGTCTACGCGTTTTCCTGGAGCCGCGAAGACAATTCGCCGCTGCGCGCCCGCGTGGTCGGCGCGATGGACCACTACATCCGCATCGACCGCATGACGGACGAGGAAGCGGCGCGCTGCATCCGCTCGCACGAGATCGACATCCTCGTCGACCTGCACGGCCTCACGCTGGGGGCGCGCGCCGACATCCTCGGCTGGCGTCCCGCGCCCGTGCAGCTGACGTGGCTGGGCTTTCCCGGCCCGACGGCGGTGCCCGGCATCGACTACGTGGTGGCCGACGACTTCGTGCTCCCGCCGGAGCTGGAACCGCATTTCACGGAACGGCCGCTGCGCATGCCGCACACGTTCCAGATCAACGACCGCCGCCGCGCCATCGGCCCCACGCCCACGCGCGCCGCGAACGGCCTGCCGGAAGGCGCGTTCGTGTTCTGCTCCTTCAACAGCAATTTCAAGGTCACGCCCGAGGTGTTCGACAGCTGGATGCGCATCCTGAAACAGGTGCCGGACAGCGTGCTGTGGATGGTGGCCGACAGCGACGCCACCCGCGCCAACCTCGTGCGCGAGGCCGAGACGCGCGGCGTGGCGGGCAGCCGCCTGCTGTTCGCGGGGCGCGTGGCGCCGGCCGATTACCTGGCCCGCTTCCGCCTCGCCGACCTGTTCCTCGACACGAATCCGTTCAACGGCGGCACCACCGCGAGCGACGCCCTGTGGGCCGGCTTGCCCGTGCTGACATGGGCCGGCCAGACCTTCTGCTCGCGCATGGCGGGCAGCCTGCTGCGCGCGGTGGGCCTGCCGGAACTCGTCACGCACGCGCTGGAAGACTACGAGGCGCTCGCCATCGCCCTCGGCAACGACCGCCCGCGCATGGACGCGCTGCGCGCGCGCCTCGCGGCCAACCGCGACGCGAGCCCGCTGTTCGACACGCCGCGCTTCGTGCGCGACTACGAAGACCTGCTGGCGACCGTCGTCAGGCGCCCGGCCGGCGTCGAACCCGTGGACGAACCAGCCGTCGCCCGGCTGCAGGAAGTACCGCCTCCCGCGCAACTGACCTTGCAGCAGGAGAGCATGCTGTCGCTGCTGCGTCCCGGCATGCACAGCATCGTCGAAGTGGGCGGCGCGACCCTGGCCCAGGCCTGGCGTGCCCGCGTGCCGAACTCGCACTATATCGCCATAAGCGCCGCCGTCGGCGCGCCGGCCGCAAACGCAGGCTGGAGCACCGCCGCCATCGAGCGCGACGCCGAACTACTGACCGACGCCGACTGGCAGCAGCTGGCCGCGGCCCAGTGCTGGCTGTTCCCGGAAACGCTGGAACGCCTGCGCGACCCGTGGACCTTCCTCGCGCGCCTGCGCCGCCAGGCGCTCGGCCCTGTGGAACTGGTCGCGTGCGTCAACAACGGCCAGCACTGGCTGCTGCAGACGCTGCTCGCCGCCGGCAACATGCCGGACCGCCGCAACCTGCACCTGTTCACGCGCGCATCGCTCGCGGCGCTGCTGGCCGACCACGGCTTCACGCTCATCGCCATGACGACGGTGAACGCGCAACAGCCGCCGCAAATCGTGCTGGACGCGATCCGCGCCCTGGCCGCGGCGGCCGGCGCCGACCCTGAACTGGCCGTGCAGGACGCCCTGCCCTACCAATATCTGGTGCGCGCCATCGCCGCCTGATCAGTCGAGCCGCACGACGTCGATCGGGTCCGGCAGGAAGCGGGCATACCGCCCCATCGACGCGAGGATGGCATCGTGCGCCAGTTCGAAGCGGTACTCGACGTCGTCTTCCGCCACCCGTTGCGCGCCGAAGCGCTCGTGGAACGTCCACACGCTGCGATTGTCCTTGCGGACCTCGAAATGCGCGTTGCGAAAGCCGAGATGGTCGAGCGCATAACGATAGACGATCAGCGCCGATTCGATCCCCACATAGGTAGGAGCACCGTCGGCGACGATCCAGCTCCCCCACGAAAAGCTGTCGCCGACGGCGTTGTACAGCCGCACGGTGCCGACCGGCTGGCCGGCACCGCCCGCCTCGTCCTTCAGGCAGATGATGAAATAAGCCTGGCTGCCGTCCGCCTTGTAGCGCTCGATCCAGGCAGCCTGCCTGGCCACGTCGGCGTCGACCGCCGACAGGTACGCCGCCTTTTTGGGATCGAGCCGCAACGACAGGATATAGGCCGCATCGGCGACCTCGACCTCGCGCAGCACGAGCTTGTTGCCGACCAGGCGGGCGGCGGGTCGGATGGTTGGTTGTTCGCTCATGACTCCCCGTATGAACGTTGATGGACGAAGGCATGATTACACACAACAATCGCCATAGGAATGACATGGTTGCAATCAAATTGCCCTTCTGAAAACCAATCGCAAAATTGTGCCAACTATTGGTTGCTCACAGGCCACAAAATTTCGCTGGAAACAGGTCAACAGAGTATGATTACGCTTCCTTTGCGATCGGCAGGACGACGTTCGGCCTCTTCGAAACACACCATGCAAACGAATCAAATTCCCGTCATCACGGTGTCGTACAACTCGCCCGACCTGATCGAGGCGCTGCTGCGCACCTTCCGCCAGTTCTATTCGAACAAAGTGTACGTGATCGACGGTTCGCGTCCCGAGGTCGCAACGCAGATCGGTGCCATCGCCGCACGTTTCCCGGACGTCGAGTTCATCCCGTTCGGCTACAACATCCACCACGGTCCCGGCATGACCTGGGCCGTGCACAATCTGAACCTGCAAGGCCAGGCGCTGTTCCTCGATTCGGACGTCGAGATCGTCAAGGACGGCTTCCTCGAAACCCTGCAGGCCGAGCTGGAGCCGGGCATGTGGGGCGTCGGCAGCACCCAGCGCGTCAACGAGCGCGGCTACGACGAGCCGGAAGACGGGCCCATCCACTACCTGCACCCGGCCTGCATGCTGGTCAACCTGGACGTGATGCGTCAATGGCCGCTGCCGATCAAGCACGGCGCGCCGAACATCCAGACGATGCTGGCGCTAAACCACAGCGGCAACGCCCACCTCTACAAGCACGTGCAATGGGTCCGCGAAGATTTCGAAGGCCGCACGACGCCGCACTACATCAAGCACCCGTGGCAGGGTACGGTCAAGCGCACGGGCGGCTACCACTACGACATGCCGGCGCCCGACGGCAGCGTCGATCCCTATCTGCTGCATTTCGTGCCCACCGACGCCGCCAAGGTGATCGACGTCGGCTGCGGCAACGGCCTGTTCGCCAAGGCCTACCGCGCCCGCCATCCGATCTGCCAGTACCTCGGCGTGGAGCTCGATCCGCAACTGGCCGACCAGGCGCGTCCGCATTGCGATTTCGTGTTCAACATGGACATCACGAAGCCGACCAAGCAGTTCGACACCTACGCGGCCGGCGCCGATTGCTGGATTCTCGGCGACGTGCTGACCAGCCTGCCCGATCCGTGGGCCCTGCTGCGCGACATCCGCCGCCGGAGCGCGCCGGGCACCCGCGTCGTCGTCTCGGTGCGCAACGCCCAACACTGGAGCGTACAGGCCCGGCTCGCCGTCGGCGACCTGCACTACCGCGACGACACGCCCGTGCGCCCGCACGACCTGCGCCTGTTCACGCGCGCCACCATGCTCGACCTGCTGCGCCAGACCGGCTTCGAACTGGCCACCGGCTCGCCCGAGGTGCGCGACGAGCCGGCGCGCGAGCAGTGGCTGCCCGCCATCCGGGCGCTCGCCGCGGCCGGCGGCAACGATCCGGAGCAGGCGGCGCAGGACGCGCTGGCGTGGCAGTATGTGTGCGTCGCGACGCTCGTCTGAATCCAAACATGCAGGAGAATTCCATGTCCCGTTCCTTCTCCGCCCACGTCCATGACGGCGCCACCGTCGCCGCCGATGCGCAACTGGGCGACTTCGTCGTGGTCTACGCGGGCGCCGCGATCGGCACCGGCTGCCGCGTGCGCGGCTTCACCCAGGTCTGGCCCGGCGTGCGGCTGCACGAGGGCGTCGACCTCGGTCCGGGCGTCACCATCGAGGCGCCGGACGGGGACGGCAGCGACGTCGTGATCGGCGCCGGCACCCGCGTCGGCGCCGGCGCCCTGCTGCACCGGGGCGTGCGCATCGGCCAGGGCGCCGAAGTCGTGGCCGGGGCCGTGGTCACCCATAACGTGCCGCCGTACGCGATCGTGGCCGGCGCGCCGGCTCGCGTGGTCAACTACGTCCAGCAGGCCGAACGCAAGCCGGCGGCCGAGTGGCACACCATCACCACGCCGCCAAAAACGCCGTCGGCCGTGCGCCTCGGTGTCGGCGACGTGACGTTGCACCGCTTCAAATTCGTCGGCGACCCGCGCGGCGACCTGTCGGTCGGCGAGTTCATGCGTGAAATCCCGTTCATGCCGAAACGCTACTTCCTGGTCATGAACGTCCCCAACGACAAGACCCGCGGCGAACACGCACACTACAAGTGCCACCAGTTCCTGGTCTGCGTTAAAGGCAGCTGTTCGGTGGTTGTCGACGACGTGGCCTCCCGCTGCGAAGTGCGCCTCGACGCACCGGACATCGGCCTGTACCTGCCGCCGATGACCTGGGGCATCCAGTACAAATATTCGAGCGACGCCGTGATGATGGTGTTCGCGTCGGACTATTACGAAGCGGAAGACTACATCCGCGACTATGACGAATTCGTCGCCGCCAAACGCCGCATGGGCGACAGCGGCGCCCTTCCTGTGGAGCACGCATGAGTATTCCCTTCCTCGACCTGAAGGCCATCAACCTCGAGCAGGAAGACGCCATCGAACAGGCCATGCGGCGCGTGCTGCGGTCCGGCTGGTATGTCCTCGGCAAGGAAGTGGAAGCGTTCGAGCAAGCCTATGCCGCCTGGTGCGGTACGCGCCATGCCATCGGCGTGGCCAACGGGCTGGATGCGATCTTCCTCGTGCTCAAGGCATGGGGGGTGGGCCCGGGCGATGAAGTCATCGTTCCCAGCAATACCTATATCGCCACCTGGCTGGCCGCCTCGCATTGCGGCGCCACGCCGGTCCCGGTGGAGCCGGTGGTGGGCACGTACAACCTCGATCCGGCCCGCGTGGAAGCGGCCATCACGGCGCGTACCAGGGCCATCGTGCCGGTCCACCTGTACGGCCAGTGCGCCGACATGGCGCCGCTGATGGACATCGCCCGTCGTCACCGCCTGAAGGTCGTCGAGGACGGCGCCCAGGCGCACGGCGCGCGCTATCGCGGCCGGCGCGCCGGTGCGCTGGGGCACGCCGCCGCGTTCAGCTTCTATCCCGGCAAGAACCTGGGCGCGCTGGGCGACGGCGGCGCGATCACGACCGACGACGACGCACTGGCACGGCAACTGCGCGCGCTGCGCAACTACGGCTCCCAGAAGAAATACCACAACGAATCCATCGGCTTCAATTCGCGCCTGGACGAGCTGCAGGCGGCGATCCTGTCGGCCAAGTTGCCCGTGCTGGATGACCAGAACGCCCGGCGGCGCGCGCTGGCGGCGATCTACGATGCCGAGCTGGCCGGCATCCCCGGCCTCGTCCTTCCCGTCGTGCCCGAGTGGGCCGAACCGGTGTGGCACCTGTACGTCGTGCGCCATGCGCAGCGCGACGCGCTGGCCAAGGGGCTGGCCGAGGCCGGCATCGGCACGCTGGTGCATTATCCGATCGCCCCGCACCTGCAGCCCGCCTACGCCGATCTCGGCATGACCGAGGGCCGATTCCCGATCGCCGAGACCATCCATCGCGAGGTGCTCAGCCTCCCGATGGGCCCGACGATGACGGCGGCGCAGGCGGTCGAGGTCGCGCAGGCGGTACGGCGCATCGCCGCGGCGCTGTGAACGGCGCCATCGCGTACTTTTTCTCACGAACGACAACGAACTCCGGTCTCCATGACGCTCCCCAAAGTCAGCATCGTCATCCCGTCGTACAAGCCCGAGCACTTCGAGCAATGCCTGCGCTCGGCCATCGGCCAGACATACCCGAATATCGAGATCCTCGTCAGCGACAACTGCCCGACCGAGGCCATCCGCGACATCTGCGCGCGCTTCCCCGAGGTGATCTACCAGCGCTGCTCGGTGACCAGGGACGGCAACATCCACGCCGCTTTCTTCTCGGGCAAGGGCACGTACATCAAGCCGCTGTTCGACGACGATATCCTGCATCCGTTCTGCGTCGAGCGCATGGTGGCCGCGATGACTGCGCAGCCGCGCGTCCAGATGACGTTCTCGGCCTCGCAGGTCATCGACGCCAACAACCTGCGCGTCGAAACCCGCCGTGCGTTCGAGGCCAGCGGTTCGATGACGGGCCTGGAACTGCACCGCAGCATGGTCCTCGGCATGCGCAACTTCGTCGGCGAATTCTCCACCGTGATGTTCACCCGCAAGAAGCTGTGGGAGATCGGCCACCTGCGGCTGTTCACGCTGGCCGGCCATGACTGCACGATCGGGCTGTCCGACGTGTCCGCGTACTGCAACCTGGTCGAAGGCGGCGATGTGTTCTACCTCGACGAGGAGCTGAGCTACTTCCGCCGCGATCCGCGCCTGCAGTCGGAATCGAATCCGGCCGTGAACAAGAATTTCGGCTATTGCTTCTCCGACTACTTCGACCTGCTGCTCGCCTCGCACCGCTTGGGCGTGATCAGCACCCAGGAACTGCTGGACAAGCGCGACCAGGTGCACACCGCCTACCTGCAGCTGCGCGGGGTCTTCTTCCAGATCGAGGAAGCCTGGCAGCGCTACACCGCCTACACGGAGGGCCTCGCCGCATGACGTCCCCGCCCCCCTTCTACTGCATCAGCCACAAGGACCCGGGCTGGCCCCTGCCGCCGTTCCTGACGCTCGTCGGCACCGGCGGCTACGTGCCGGAGCGCGGCATCGGCATGAGCGTGTACGCGCCCCAGCTGGCGTACAAGAACATGAAGCTGGGCGAATACGCGGCCCTCTTCATGATCCGCCGCCTGCTGGAAGAAGCGCATGCCGACGGTTTCGTCGGCGTCTGCCATTACCGCCGCTACGCCCTGGTCGCCGAGATCGGCCAGCTGCGCGGCTTCAACTACCACGCGCATCCGAGCGAGCTGCAGGACCTGCCCATCGAAGCCTTCATCGGCGACGGCACGACCCCGATCATCTCGGCGCCCATCAATTTTCCCGGCTCGGTCATGCAGCAGTACTCGGCGAACGCGGTCGGGCGCGACCTGCTGATGTTCTTCGGCGACGCGGTCGACTGCGGCGTGATCGACAGCGACGAGGCGATCAACTTCCTGTCCGGCACCAGCTTCATCACGGCGGGCAACGTGGGCTATATGCCGGTCGCCTGGTTCGTCGAGACCATGCGCCAGCTCGAAGGGGTCGTGGCGCGCTTCGCCCACAACCATTACATCCGGCGCGAAGGCTACGAAGAACGTACGATGGGGCTGTGCTGCGAACGGCTGCACGGCCTGTTGCTACGCAAGAAGGCGCTGGAATACGGCGCGGACAAGGTGATCACGCGTCCCCTGACGGTGCTGACCGAGACCGGGCGCCTGAACTGAAAAAACGGCAAGGACATCGCATGAAAGCAGTCATCCTCGCGGGCGGCCTCGGCACCCGCATCAGCGAAGAAACCTCGGTCAAACCAAAACCGATGGTGGAGATCGGCGGCAAGCCCATCCTCTGGCACATCATGAAGGGCTATTCCACGCACGGCGTGAACGATTTCGTGATCTGCTGCGGCTACAAGGGCTACGTGATCAAGGAATACTTCGCCAACTATTTCCTGCACACGTCCGACGTCACGTTCGACATGCAGAACAACCGCATGGAAGTGCACACGCGCAGCGCCGAGCCGTGGAAGGTGACCCTGGTGGACACCGGCGACGACACCTTGACCGGCGGCCGCCTGAAACGCGTGCGCGACTACGTGCGCGACGAAGAGGCGTTCTGCTTCACCTACGGCGACGGCGTCTCGAACGTGAACGTCACGGAACTGATCGATTTCCACCGCGCCCACGGCAAGCTGGCCACGCTGACGTCCGTCCAGCCGCCGGGCCGCTTCGGCGCCCTCAACCTGCAGGGCGACGAGATCACCAGCTTCCAGGAGAAGCCGCAGGGCGACGGCGCCTGGATCAACGGCGGCTTCTTCGTGCTCTCGCCGCAGGCCATCGACTACATCGACGGCGACGCCACCACGTGGGAGAAGCAGCCGATGGAAGGACTGGCGCGCGACGGCCAGATGCGGGCGTTCTTCCACCACGACTTCTGGCAGCCGATGGACACCTTGCGCGACAAGATGCATCTCGAAGAGCTGTGGAAATCCGGCCGCGCGCCCTGGAAGACCTGGGAGTGATCATGTTCGGCGACATCTACCGCAACAAGAAGGTGCTGGTCACGGGCCATACGGGCTTCAAGGGTTCCTGGCTCGTCATGTGGCTGCTCAAGCTGGGCGCGCGCGTCGCCGGCCTGTCCGACGGCATCCCGACCCAGCCCTCCATCTTCGAGGAGACCGGCCTGGCCGGGCATATCGAGCACCACCTGGGCGACGTGCGCGACCTGGCCGCCGTCCGCCGGGTCCTCGCCGATTTCCAGCCCGACTTCGTGTTCCACCTGGCCGCGCAGCCGATCGTCTCGACGTCGTACAGCGATCCCGTGGACACGATCACGACCAACGTCATCGGCACCACCAACGTGCTGGAAGCCCTGCGCCTGCACGACCGCCCCTGCGTCGCCGTGATGATCACGTCCGACAAGTGCTACGAGAACGTCGAGTGGCTGTGGGGCTACCGCGAGACCGACCATATCGGCGGCCGCGACATCTACAGCGGCTCGAAGGGCGCGGCCGAAGTGGTCATCCACGCGTACTACTGGTCGTTCTTCCGCGCGCCCGATTGCAAGGTGAAGCTGGCCAGCGGCCGCGCCGGCAACGTGATCGGCGGCGGCGACTGGGCCAAGGACCGCATCGTCGTCGACTGCATGCGCAACTGGTCGGAAGGCCGCAAGGTCGAGATCCGCAGCCCGCAGGCCACGCGGCCGTGGCAGCATGTGCTGGAGCCGCTGTCGGGCTATCTGGCCCTGGGCGCGGCGCTGCAAGAACGCCCGGAACTGTCCGGCGAAGCCTTCAACTTCGGACCGCGCGCGGAGCAGAACCGCACCGTGCTGGAGCTGCTGGGCGACCTGTCGCGCCACTGGCAGTTCGCGAGTCCCGAACAGGCGTACGAGGTCACCGGCAATATCCCGTTCCACGAGGCGGGGCTGCTCAAGCTGAACTGCGACAAGGCCCTGTTCCACCTGCGCTGGGAAGCGAACCTGAACTACGAGACCTGCGTGCGCCTGGTCAGCGAATGGTATTACCGCTACTACCGCGAGCAGGCCGACATGCACGCGCTGACGCTCGCCCAGATCGGCGAATACGAAGCGCTGGCCGCGGCCCGGGGGCTGGCATGGACGCGCTGACGCCCTGCACGCTCACGCCGCTGGCGCGCATCGCCCACCCGAAAGGCGACGTGTACCACGCGATGAAGGCGACCGACCCGGGCTTCGCCGGCTTCGGCGAGGTCTATTTCACCACCGTGCATCCGGGCGTGACGAAAGGCTGGAAGCGGCATACGCGCATGACCATGAACCTCGTCGTCGTCGCGGGCGGCGTCACGTTCCACCTGCACGATGCCGGCACCGGCCGCACGACCTCGCACACGCTGGGCGACGCCAACTACGGCAGGCTCACGGTGCCGCCGGGCTGGTGGATGGCGTTCACCGGCACCGGAGACGGGACGAACCTGGTCTGCAACATGGCCAGCATCCCGCACGATCCGGCCGAGGCAGTCAACGTCGACCTGGCCACCTACCCGCTCGCATGAAGATCCTGCTGACCGGCGCCCGCGGCCTCCTGGGAACGGCGATCGGCAAGGCGGCCGCCGCGCGCGGCTGGCACTGCGCGCCGCTGGCGCGTCCGGCGCTGGCGGACGCCCCGGCCCATCTGCCCGCCGAACTCGCTGCCGGCTGGGATCTCGTGATCCATGCCGCCGCCAACACGAACGTCGAGCAGTGCGAGCTCGACCCGTCCGCCTGCTACCGCGACAACCTGCTGCTGACCGAACTGGTCGCCACCGCCTGCGCGCGCGCCGGCACGAAGCTGCTGTTCGTCTCCAGCACCGGCGTCTACGGCGCCCACGGCACGGCGCCCTGGCGCGAATACGACGCCGCGCGGCCGACCACGCACCACCACCGCAGCAAGGTCCTGGCCGAGGAACGCGTGCTGGCGGCGAGCCCGGACAACCTCGTCGTCCGCACCGGCTGGCTGTTCGGCGGCGCGCCGGACATCCCGAAGAATTTCGTCGCCCGCCGCATCGACGAGGCCCGCGCCGCGCTGGCGAGCGGCGCGACGATGCGTTCGAACGTCCAGCAGCGGGGCGTGCCCTGCTTCAGCGGCGACGTCGCGGCGCGCATGCTCGACCTGGGCGCGAGCGGCCTCGCGGGCGTCTTCAATTGCGTGAACGGCGGTTCGGCGTCGCGCCACGAGTACGTGCAGGCGATCGTGCGCCTGGCCGGCTTCGATCTCGAGGTCGGTCCCGCCGACGCCGCATCGTTCAACCGCAAGGCCAACGTCTCGGACAACGAAACGGCGGACAACTGGAAATGCGACCAGCTGGGCTGGCCGGCCATGCGCGACTGGCGCGCCGCCCTCGCCGCCTATCTCGAGGGCGAACTCGCCCCTTACCTCGCAGCGAACTGACATGGAAACCATCGATATCGTCATCCTGGGCGCGGGCATCGCGGGCCTGGGCGCCGCGCTGCGCGCGCGCGAATTGAACCGCCAGGCCGTCGTCTTCGAGGCGCGCGACCGCGCCGGCGGCCTGCTCGACAACTTCACGGTCGACGGCTTCCGTTTCGACCACGCCGTGCACCTGTCGTTCGCGAACGAACCGGAAGTGCGCGCGATCTTCGACCGCACGCCGTATCTCACGCACCCGGCCGATTCGTATTGCTGGGATGACGGCTACTGGCTCAAGCACCCGGTGCAGAACAACCTGTATCCGCTGCCGCCGGAACAGCGCGTGGCCCTGATCAAGTCCTTCCTCGCGCGTCCCGACACGCTCGCGCACGACGATTACGAAAGCTGGCTGCGCCACCAGTACGGCGACGCGATCGCCGAACGGTACCCGCTGCGCTACACGCAGAAATACTGGGCGGTGCCGGCCCGCGCATTGTCCACGACGTGGATCGGCAACCGCATGCGCCGCGCGGAACTGGACGAGATCCTGTTCGGCGCCCTGACGGGCGATACGCCGAACACGTACTACACCAAGGAGATGCGCTACCCCGTCGCGGGAGGCTACAAGGCGTTCATCCAGCCGCTGCTCGACGCCGCCGAGATCCGCACGGGCCACGCCGCGACAGGCATCGACACCGCGGCGCGCACCGTAACGTTCGCGAACGGCGCGACGGTGCGTTACCGGCAGCTCGTCAGCACGCTGCCGCTGCCCGTGCTCGTGCGCCTGGCCGGCGACGTCCCGGACGACGTGCGCGCGGCCGGCGCCGGCCTGCACGCCACGTCGATCGACCTGGTCTCCGTCGGGTTCGACAAACCGCTCGTGAAGGACCTGTGGTTCTACATCTACGACGAGGACATCGTCGCCAGCCGCGCCTATTCGCCGTCCGTGAAATCGCCGGACAACGCGCCGCCCGGCTGCAGCTCGCTCCAGTTCGAGATCTACAACTACGACACGGGCAGCGCCCATGCGCCCGACGCGCTCAAGGAGAACACGGTCTACGCGCTGCGCAAGATGGGCATCGCGACGGCGGACGACATCGTCGTGCTCGACCATCGCCGCCTCGCCTACGGCAACGTCATCTTCGAGCAGGGAATGGAAGAACGGCGCGCCCGCGTGCGCGGCTGGGCGGACGCGGCGGGCATCGCCACGTGCGGCCGGTTCGGTGAGTGGGATTATTTGTGGAGCAACCAGTCGCTCCTGAGCGGCTACCGCGCCCTGCCTTGAGGACAGGCGCGCGGCGCCGGGCGATCACGGCTCCCGGATCGCTTCGTCCAGCCCCTTCGTCAGGGGCCACAGCAGATACGACAACACGGTCCGCTTGCCGACCACGATTTCCGCGGTCAGCGTCATGCCCGGCAGCAGGCGCGCGTGCGGGTCCATGTTCTTCAGCTTCCCGCCGCCCAGGTCGATGCGGCTGACGTAGTAGGCATCCGTGCCCGATTCCGCATTCGCCGTGTCGCGCTTGAACGCGTCCTCGGACAGGGTGCGCACCTTGGCGTCCAGGGTGCCGTGCTTCTGGAACGGGAACGCGTCGAGCTTGATGTGGGCGACGTCGCCCGGCTTCACGTGGCCGACGTCGAGCGAATCGATCTGCACCTCGGCGTCCAGCGCGGTCCCCAGCGGCACGAGCGTGAACATCTTCTCGGCCGCCTGCGCGACGGAACCCTGCGACAGCTTGGCGATGTCCTGCACCATGGCGTCGGCCGGCGCGGTCAGGATCACCTTGTCGCGGCGCAGCGTGCCCTTCTTGATCTGCTCGGCCGTCGCGTCGCGCTCGCGCGTGAGGTTCAGCAGGTCTTCCATGATCTTCTGGCGCCAGCCGTTCACGAACGCGCGCTTCTCCGCCTCCAGGCCGGCCAGGGTGCGCCGGATCTCCGGTTCCTGGTTCTTCGCCAGCGTGTAGTCGCGCTCCACTTCCATGCGCTTGTTGCGCGCGTCCAGCAGGTTGACCTTGGCGCCGAATTTCTGGTCGACGAGGCGTTCCTGCATCGTCTCCACCTCGCGCAGCGATCTCGTCCTGTCGCCCAGCACCTGCTGGTCGCGCACGTTCGTGTCGAGCGAGGCGCGCGTCTTGGCGATGTTCTCGTCCAGGCGCGCCATCTGCGCGGCGAAGTTGGCGCGGCGCTCGCCCGCCAGCTTGTCCTGCAGTTGCGTGTCGGCCGACACCTTGCCCGTCTCGGCCGGCGTACCGCGGCCGGTCAGTTCGGCCTCGAGGCGTTTCACCTGCGTGTCCAGGCTGTCGAACTTCAGGCGGAGTTGCGCCTGGTCGGCATCCGCGTCCGTCGGGTCCAGGGTGGCGAGGCGCTCGCCCTTCTTGACGACCTGGCCGATGCGCACGTCGATCGAGCGGATGATCGACGTCTCGATCGGCTGCACGACGATATTCGACAACGGGGTGGTCAGCCTGCCCTGCGCCTTCACCACCTCGTCGATCTCGGCGATGCTGGCCCAGCCGAGGAAGCACACGAGCATCGCGGCCAACGCGTGCACGGTGATGCGCGCGTACGGCGGCAACGGCCGGCGTTCGATCTCGTCGGCGTCCGGCAGGAACTCGATGTCGGTCGGATCGAGCGCGGTCACAGATGACTTGTTTGCTGGTTCCATAATTGAATGTAAGTAGAGCAGCGCGTCAGGAGTTCTTCATGGCGGCCCGCGTCCATCAATTGGCCGCGCTGCATGACCAGGATCGAATCGGCTTTGACGAGCGTCGACAGGCGGTGCGACACCATGATCACGGTGCGGCCGACGGCGATGCGCGACAGGTTGTTGATGAAGATCGCTTCGCTTTCCGGGTCGAGCGCGCTCGCCGCTTCGTCCAGCACGAGGATGCGCGGCTTGGCCAGCAGCGCCCTGGCGATCGACAGGCGCTGTTTCTGGCCGCCGGACAGGTTCGACGCATTCTCTTCCAGCATCGTGTCGTAGCCCTGCGGCATGCGCTCGATGAATTCGTCGGCGCCGGCCGCGCGGGCCGCCTCGACGATGTCCTCGAAGCTGGCCTCGGGCATCGTCGCGGCGATGTTCTCGCGCACCGTGCCGTGGAACAGGAAGTTCTCCTGCAGGACGACGCCGACCTGGCGGCGCAGGTGCGACAAATCGATCTCGCGGGCGTCGTAGCCGTCGAAGCGGACGATGCCTTCCTGGATGCGGTACAGGCCGTGGATGACCTTCGTGATCGTCGTCTTGCCCGAGCCGCTGCGGCCCACGATGCCGATCACGCTGCCTTCCTTGATCTCGAAGCTGGCGCGGTCGAGCGCGTTGTTCTGCGCGCCCGGGTAGCGGAACACGACGCCGTCGAACGTGATGTTGCCGCGCAGTTCGGGACGCAGGCCGCCGCTGCGGCCTTCCGGCGCGCGGTTCATGACCTCGCCCAGCATGCGGATCGACAGCGCGGTTTCCTGGTATTCGTTGACGAGGCCCACCAGGGCGATCAGCGGCCCGCTGACGCGGCCGGACAGCATCTGGAAGGCGATCAGGGCGCCGACGGACAGCGTCTGGTCGAACACGTCCTGGGCGCCGATCACGATGATCACGACGGGCAGCAGCTTGCCGAGGAAGTCGGTGATGGCATTGCCCGTGATGGAGATCTGGCCCACGCGGAAGTGCTGGATCAGCGCATTGGCCGAGCGCTGGTCCCAGGCGCGGCGCTGCATCGGCTCGATGGCCAGCGCCTTCACCGTGCGCATGCCGTGGATCGTTTCCACCATCAGCGCCTGGCGTTGGCCCTCGGCCGTGTACAAATCGTTCAGGCGGCGCTGGAACGTGGGCACGAGCACCGCGACGATGCCGCTGATGAGCATCGTAAACAGCAGCACGATCATCGCCAGCTTGACCGAATAGCTGAACAGGATCGGCAGCAGGATGAACAGCGCGGTCAGGTCCAGCGCCGTGAAGAACATGCGGCCGGTGAGGAAGCCGCGGATCTTTTCCATCTGCTGCATGTGGCGCACGACCACGCCCGCGGACGTGGTCTCGAAATAATCGATGGGCAGCGACAGCAGGTGCGCGAACGTGCGCCGCGTGAGGCGGATGTCGATCTTGTTCGTGGCCCACAGCGTCAGGATCTGGCGCATGAAGCCGAACGTGGACTCGAACAGCAGCGCGATGCCGATGCCGGCCGCCAGCACCCACAGCGTGGACACGCTATGGTGCACGAGCACCTTGTCGATCACGAGCTGGAAGAAGATCGGCGACGCGAGGCCGAGGATGTTCATGGCCATCGCCGCGATGGCGATGTCGCGGAACGCGGCCTTCTGCAGCAGGATCTCGGGAATGAACCAGCGCAGGCCGAACGGCTGGCGCGTGTCGGACAGCTTCGACGTGCGCTTGAGGAACAGGACTTCGCCGCTCCACAGCGACTGGAATGAGGCCGGATCGAGCATCTTGACGGCCCCGAGGTCGCCGAGCGGATCGAGCACGGCGAAAACGCCGCCGTCGTCTGCACGGGCACCGACGACGATCATGCTGTTGCCGTCCTTCAGGCGCGCGAGCAGCGGGAACACGCCCTTCTGCCCCAGCAGCTTGTCGACCGTCAGCTGGCGCAGCTTGGCCTTCAGCCCGATGCTCGAGGCCATCCCCAGCAGCATGGACGACGAGGGCTCCTCCGCGTTCAACGCGTAGTCGTGGATCAGGCGCTCCGGATTCACTTGCAGGCCATGATGCTGCGCGATGGCGGTCAGGCATTGCAGAGTTGTATGAGGAAATTTGTCGGCCATTAGGGAACTAATAGAAGCGAAGTGCGGCAGACCGAGAGATTACCTTGTTGTTGACCAGAATTGTTGCTGAACAGCACTGTGTTACGCCCCTTATTCTTGGTTTGTCGCAATTTGGACGCAAAAAAAGGCAAGACCGATAACGGTCTTGCCTTTTTGATGTCGCGGCGGGGCCGGCGCGAACCGGCCCCTGTGTTGCATTACTTGCGACCGCCGGTGGTGAGGAAGCCCGAGTCCTGCGGCGTCGTCACCGACTTGGCCAGCGATTCGGCCGTCGACGTCATCGCCGCGTTCGCACCGCTCACCTTGTTGCCGTTGACGTCGAACTGCTTCATCACGTCGACCATCGTGCCGACCGAAGCCAGCAGGCCGGTCTGCGCACCCGCCAGGTTCGGCAGGGTCAGGCCGCCGGCCGCCACGCCCGCATCGCCGGCGTTGAAGGCGGTCATCGCCTGGACCATGCTGCCGACCTTGCTGCTCAGCGAGGTCGCGGTCGCCGCGGCTTCCGCGGCCGACTTGTCGGTCGTGAACCAGACGTCGCCCGTGGCGGCCGTGGAGCCGTCGGTCTTCGTGAAGGTCGACTGCATGCCGATCCAGTTGCCGTTGTCCTTCGCCGCGGTCTTGTCGCCGTTGACGTTGATGCTTGCCACGTTCAGCGATGCCAGGCTCTTCAGCTCGCCCGATTCGCTGACGCCGTCGCCGTTCGCGTCGACCCACACCTTCAGGTTGCTGTAAGCAGCATCCTTCGTGTCGATCACGCCGTCGCCGTTCGCATCCAGCTGGGCCAGGGCTTCGTAGCCGTTGGAAGCGTTCTGGCCGTTCGCCAGCTTCGTCGACGTACCGAACAGCTCGCTACCGTCGTCGATCGAACCGTTGCCGTTGCGATCCAGTGCCAGCAGGCCGTCGGTCGCGTCCACCCAGCCCGTCGTGACCTTGCTGCCGGTCGCGAACAGGTCGAACTGCACGCCCTGGGCGATGCTCTTCGTGTGGATGCCGTCGCCGTTCAGGTCCAGCACGATCGGGCTGCCGACCTTGAGCTGCTGGATCTGTGCCGTCGTCATCGCACCCACCTGGGCCGAGGTCAGCGCATGCACCTGGCCGGTCGTCAGCGCGGCGACCTGCGTCGTCGTCAGACCGTTCTGGATCTGGCTCGTCGTCAGTGCCTGGATCTGGTTCGTCTTCAGCACGGCGATGTCGCGGGTTTCGAGCGACGAGAGCTGGCTGGTCGTCAGCGACGACAACTGGCCCGTCGTCAGCGCCTGCACCTGGCTGGTGGACAGCGCGACGATCTGGTTCGTCGTCAGGCCGTTTGCCACCTGGCTCGTCGTCAGCGCGCCGATCTGCGCCGTCGTCAGCGAGGACAGCTGGTTCGTCGACAGGCCGGCCGAGATCTGCGCGGTGGTCAGCGCCGAGATCTGGCTGGTCTTCAGCGCGATCAGGTCGCGGGTCTCCAGCGCGGCGACCTGGTTCGTCGTCAGCGCGCCCAGCTGGGCCGTCGTCAGGGCGGCGGCATCGGCCGACGTCAGGGCGACGATCTGGTTCGTCGTCAGGCCTGCCTGCACCTGGGTCGTCGTCAGCGCGGCGATCTGGTTCGTCTTCAGCGCGGCGACGTCGGCGGTTTCCATCGCAGCGACCTGGTTCGTCGTCAGGGCGGCGACCTGGGCCGTCGTCAGCGCGCTGGCCTGGACCGTCGTCAGCGCGACGATCTGGTTGGTCGTCAGGCCTGCCTGCACCTGGCTGGTCGTCAGGGCAGCGATCTGGGCGGTCGTCAGCGACGCCAGTTGCGAGGTCTTCAGGCCGGCCGAGATCTGGTTCGTCGACAGTGCCTGGACCTGGTTGGTCTTCAGCGCGGCGAGGTCGGCGGTTTCCATTGCCGCCACCTGGTTCGTCGTCAGATTACCGACCTGGGCCGTCGTCAGCGCGGCAGCCTGGGACGTCGTCAGCGCGACGATCTGGTTCGTCGTCAGGCCTGCCGAGACCTGATTGGTCGTCAGCGCGGCGATCTGGCTCGTCTTGAACGCGGCGAAGTCAGCCGTTTCCAGCGCGGCCACCTGGTTCGTGGTCAGCGCGGCGGTCTGGGCGGTCGTCAGCGCGCCTGCCTGGTTCGTGGTCAGCGCGACGATCTGGTTCGTCGTCAGGCCAGCCGACACCTGGGCCGTGGTCAGCGCGGAGATCTGAGCCGTCGTCAGCGACGCCAGTTGCGAGGTCTTCAGGCCGGCCGAGATCTGGTTCGTCGTCAGTGCCTGCACCTGGTTCGTCTTGAACGCGGCGAGATCGGCGGTTTCCAGCGCAGCGACCTGGTTCGTGGTCAGGTTGGCGGTCTGGCCGATGGTCAGCGCGCCTGCCTGGGCCGTGGTCAGGGCGACGATCTGGTTCGTCGTCAGGCCAGCGGACACCTGGTTCGTGGTCAGCGCGGCGATCTGGGCCGTCGTCATCGCCGCCAGGTCACGGGTCTCCAGCGCGGCGACCTGGTTGGTCGTCAGGTTGGAAGCCTGTGCGGTCGTCAGGGCGGCAGCCTGGGCCGTCGTCAGGGCGACGATCTGGTTCGTCGTCAGGCCNCGGCGACCTGGTTGGTCGTCAGGTTGGAAGCCTGTGCGGTCGTCAGGGCGGCAGCCTGGGCCGTCGTCAGGGCGACGATCTGGTTCGTCGTCAGGCCAGCCGAGACCTGGGCCGTGGTCARCGCGGCGATCTGGGCGGTCGTCATCGACGACAACTGGTTCGTCGACAGGCCGGCCGAGATCTGGTTCGTCGTCAGCGCGGCAACCTGGYTCGTCTTGAATGCGGCGAGGTCGRCGGTCTGCAGTGCGGCAACCTGGTTGGTCGTCAGCGCGGCGGTCTGGCCGGTGGTCAGGGCGCCTGCCTGGGACGTGGTCAGGGCAACGATCTGGTTCGTCGTCAGGCCTGCGGACACCTGATTCGTCGTCAGCGCGGCGATCTGGTTGGTCTTCAGCGACGCGARGTCGGCCGTTTCGATCGCGGCGACCTGGTTCGTCGTCAGCGCGCCGACCTGGCCGGTCGTCAGGGCACCCGCCTGGTTCGTGGTCAGGGCRACGATCTGGTTCGTCGTCAGGCCAGCCGACACCTGGGCGGTCGTCAGCGCGGCGATCTGCGCGGTCGTCAGCGAGGAGAACTGCGCCGTGGACAGGCCGGCCGAGATCTGGTTCGTSGTCAGCGCGGCAACCTGGCTCGTCTTGAACGCGGCGAGGTCGACRGTCTGCAGTGCRGCAACCTGGTTCGTGGTCAGTGCGGCGGTCTGCGCGTTGGTCAGCGCACCTGCCTGGGACGTGGTCAGGGCAACGATCTGGTTCGTCGTCAGGCCAGCCGAGACCTGATTCGTCGTCAGCGCGGCGATCTGGTTCGTCTTCATGGCGGCCAGGTCGGCCGTTTCGATCGCGGCGACCTGGTTCGTCGTCAGSGCRCCGACCTGGCCGGTCGTCAGSGCGCCTGCCTGGTTCGTGGTCAGGGCAACGATCTGGTTCGTCGTCAGGCCAGCGGACACCTGGGCGGTCGTCAGCGCGGCGATCTGGGCGGTCGTCATCGACGCCAGCTGGTTCGTCGTCAGGCCGGCCGAGATCTGGTTCGTCGTCAGCGCGGCAACCTGGCTCGTCTTGA
>NZ_LMEW01000015.1 GCF_001426525.1 Massilia sp. Root133 | reverse complement strand
TTGGCCGACTACATCCACTATTACAATCACGACCGAATCAAGCTCAAACTAAAAGGCCTGAGCCCTGTTCAGTACAGGGCCCAGGCCTTGGCTGCCTAGGGAACTAAACCGTCCAACTTTATGGGGTCAGTTCACCGGCGCAAGCCGGTGGGGCTTTTGTTTTATGCGATACCGGACCCTCACGCCTCCGCAATTTCCGCATTGCGCATCAGCCAGTGATAACGGAATGCGTCGGCGATACTCGCACATAACGCGTCGTCGTCCCAAGGCTTCGCGTGGAAGCGGAATACGGCGCCGCTATTGGTCGCTTCGATGATCGCGTCGACCGCCGTGTAGCCCGACAACATGATCCGGATAATCTTCGGGTGAATCTGCTTGACGCGCGACAGGAATTCGATGCCCATCATGCCGGGCATGCGCTGGTCGGAAATGACGACCTGGACGTCGTTCAAGGCAAGCAGGCTCAAACCTTCGTCTCCGCTTGCCGCGTACAGTACCCGATAGCCCTGGCGGCGCAGAAGCCGGCGCAATGCCGCGCTGACGCCGGGGTCGTCGTCGACGACCAGGACCGTCCGCACCTGTTCGTCAGGACACGCCACCGGTAGCGCCCGCTCCTCGCCAAGCAACTGCTCGAATGCCGCGGCCGGTATCGGACGAGTGAAATAGTAGCCCTGGATCTGGTCGCAACGATAAGTCGTCAGATAGCTGAGCTGCTCCTGGGTTTCCACGCCTTCCGCGATGACTTGCAATTGCAGGCTTTGGGCAAGCGAAATGATGGACCGCGCGATCGCCGCCGCGTCCGGATCGGTGGTAATGTCCCTGACGAACGATTTGTCGATCTTCAGCACATCGATCGGGAAGCGCTTCAGGTACGACAGGCTGGAATAGCCGGTGCCGAAGTCGTCCAGCGACAGCTGTACGCCGAGCCCCTTGAGCGTATTCATGATCGCGAGTGCGTGGTCGATGTCGGTCATGACCAGGCCTTCCGTCAGCTCGATGTCCAGGTAGCGTGCCGCGAGCCCCGATTCCGCCAGGACCCCTGTCACGACCTCGATCAGATCCGGCTGGTAGAACTGCTTGCCCGACAGATTGACGCCCACTCGCAGGCCTTCCCAACCGGCGTCATGCCAACGCCTGGCGTCCGCGCACGCGGTCCGCAATACCCACGTGCCGATTGGGACGATGAGCCCGGTTTGTTCCGCCAGGTCGATGAACCGGTCGGGCGACATCATGCCGAGTTCGGGATGCGCCCACCGCAGCAGGGCTTCCACGCCAACGATCCGACCGGTGCGCACGTCGACTTGTGGCTGGTAATGCAACAGCAATTCGCCCCGCTGGACGGCATGCCGCAGGTCGCCCTCGAGCCGCAGGCGTTCCATCGCGCGCGCTTTCATCGACGCCGTATAAAACTGCAGTTCGCCACCGCCTGCTTCCTTGGCGCGCTGCATCGCGATGTGGGCATTCTTGATCAAGGCGTTCGCCGTGTCGCCGTCGGCCGGGAATACCGATAACCCGGACGTGCAACTCAGGAAATGCTCGTGCTCCCCGACCTTGATCGGATCGCCCAGGGCGGCCATGATGCGCTGGACGGTATTGATCGCGGCGTGCTCGTCAGGTGTATCGGCGAGCACCAGCACAAATTCATCGCCACCGGTGCGCGCAGCCGTATCGTTCGGCCCCAGTGCCGTCCTCAGGCGGGCCGCTGTCTCTTGCAGGACCAAGTCGCCGGCTTCGTGGCCCAGCGTTTCGTTGACCAGGGCGAAGCGGTCGAGATCGATACAGACCAGCCACGCCTGTTCGTCCCGGCTCACGGCCCGTGCCATCGTCTGACTTGCCCTATCGCAAAGCAAATTGCGGTTGGCAAGTCCGGTCAGGGTGTCGTAATTCGACTGATATTCAAGCTGGTCCTCGCTTGCGCGTGCCTTGCGTTCGATGTGAAGCCGTTCGACCGCGATGCTGACCGTGTGGGCGCACAGGCCAAGGATCTCCATTTCGCCTTGATCGGGCACACGTCCGGCTTCGGTGAATACCGCAAGTGTACCGAGCAGCCGGTCCTGCCCGGAGCGAATTCCATACCACCAGCAGGCACGATCCCCATGCAGTGCGGCGGCATCGTGCGCGCCAGTCCAGCTCGGATCTTCCCCCACGTCGGCAACGAAGACCGGCCCGGCTTGCAGCCGTGCGCGTCGGTCCGGTGGCAATACCTCATCGACGTCGAATTCATTCAGGATGCCTCGTAGCGAAGCCGGAAGACTTGGCGCGACAACGTGTTCGAAGGCGGCGCCGTCCGCACCCAGCAACATCACCGCACAGTGCATGGCATGTCCGGACGACTCGACAATGTGCGTGGCGAGTTCCAGGAGTTCGGGCAGCGGCGCCCCCAGTGCCATCCGTTCCAGCAATTTCATCTGCTCATTCTTGAACTTCTGCAGACGCCGGCTTGCGCTGATGTCGCGGCAATATACGGCAAGGCCTTCCGATGAAGGATAGGCACGAACCTTGAACCGGCGATTCAGCGGCGGGAAGTAAATATCGAACTCGACCGTGCAATGTTCATGCATGGCCCTTTGAAATTCTGTATCGGCGATGCCGCCGACGAGCGCCGGATATTCCTGCCATAACATTCGTCCAAGCAATTGCTGGCGATCACGCTGAAGCAGGCGCTCGGTTTCCTTATTGACGTACGTAAATCTCCAGTCCAGATCGACTGTGAGGAATGCCTCCGTGATGCTTTCGAGCGTGGTGCCGAGACGGTGTGCGAGCCTGCGGATTTCGTCGTTCGCCAACCGCGTGTCATGGTTGTCGGTGGTGGTGCCGTACCACTTTACGATCGTACCGTGTTCGTCCCGGATCGGTATGGCACGCGCCTGATGCCAACGATAGCTCTGGTCGGCGCTGCGAAACACGCGGTATTCGGTCTCGAAGATGGCGCCCGAACCAAGCGACGCCTCCCAGATGCGCAGCGCCGGCGCAACGTCATCCGGGTGCAGTATCGTGACCCAGTTGTCGGCATCGATCTCCTCGACCAGTCCCGTGTACGTGTGCACCCAACTGTTGGCGTAATCGATCGCACCATCGGGGTCGGCAGTCCATACGATTTGCGGCATCGCATCGGCAAGCTGGTGGAAACGCTGTTCGCTTTGAAACAGGGCATGCGCGGCGTGCATCTGCTCCATCTGATGGAGCGCCTCTTCCCGCAGCTTACGATCGGTCAAGTCAGTATGGGTCCCGATCACCCGCGCCGCCTGTCCGCCCGCATCGGTACCGACGGCCATGCCGCGACTGAAGATCCAGCGCCAGCTTCCATCCTTCGCCCGCATCCGGTATTCCATCGCGTAGGTCGGCACCAGCCCGGCCACCAGCCTCGCCGTTGCGTCGAGAACCCGTCCACGGTCCTCCGGGTGGATCAGGTTTTCCCATTGTTTCCCGGTCCGGATCTCGGCGTCGCCATAGCCGAGCATCTCGCGCCAGCGGTGTGAAAAGTACACCGTATCGGTCCGGCCGTCCCAATCCCAGACACCATCGCCCGCGCCTTCGAGCGCATATTTCCAGCGAAACTCGCTTTCCTCGAGCGCGGCCCGGGCGCGGGCACGGTCGCGCATTCCGGACAACACGCTGTAACCGATCAGGACAATCAGGATGGACAGCCCACAGGCGCCGCCCAACACCAGGTTGCGCTGCCGGACATACGATTCGAGGATTTCATCGCGGCTACGGCCGACCGCCACGGCCAAGGCCTTCTTCGGTAATACACGCCAGGCATAGAGTCGAACGACACCGTCGATCTGCGAGGCGCGTGAATACATCAGTGTTTCCGTGCCCATCGACGCGAAGTCCGGCATGGTCTTCAGTACGTTGCGCGGCTCGGAAGACACTGCCGGCTCGCGCGCGACAATGGTACCGTCAGAGCGAACAAGGGCGACTGTCCCGTGCTCGCCAAGTTGCAGCTTTCCTGAAAACCGGGTGAAGTACTCCGGTGCCACCGACAATACGATCACGCCGGCGAAACGATTTCCGCGGGCCAGCAATGGACGGGTGAACTGGATACTTCCCCGTCCCGACACCCGGCCCTTGACCGGGCGGCTGACGAACAGCTTGTCGATCCCGCCGAGATGGGTGCGAAAGTGCTCGCGGTCGCTTAAATCGAGCCGCGGCGCCGAGCGGTCCACACTCGAATATGCCAGGTGCCCTGTGGCGTCGATGATACTGACCTGAAATGCCACAGGGCTTTCGAGAATCGCCTGCCGCTTGCGCACGTGGTCGTCAAACCTGTCCGGGTCGTCGAGCCATCGTTCGCGCAGGTCGATCGCCGCCAGGTCGATCATGTTGATGGAAGAATTGACTTCTTCAGCGAACAGACGCGCAATGTTATTGCTGTCCTTGGCGGCCTCGGCCAAGGTTTTTTCATAGGTGCCGTGCAACGACGCGATCACGACGGCCCACAGGCAAGGCAGGATAATTGCCGCAATGAGAGCGAGTTGTCCCGGCAACGGAAGTCGGGAAAACACCTGCAATGGCAGGCCGATCGATTTGGAGCTCACTCAGCGACCTTCTTATCCGGAAAGGCATCGCCGGCGCAACGACCACGCGATACCGTTAGATAGCCTTTGATTGGACCGGCGCTATCCAGGACGGCGGCGGCGCAGTCCAGTCACGGACATCCTGCATGGCATTCCCGACGACGTCATATCGTCAACAACAGTATATTGCCCGCCAAAACCACGGCTTACATTTTACATAGATTCCCAAGGGAAACATAAATGCGTTCCCATGAAGAAGAAAAATGTCGCATTTATGCTCAATTTATTCTTGCAAAGGATGAAACCGCTGGGGAGACACCCGCTTCATCAGATGAGTTCGCGATAAAAATACGTCGTATCGCACAACCCGCCTTGCGGCAGCAACGCAAAGCCGGGCACCACACCCAACCGCGTCCACCCCATGCGCGCGTACAGGCGCTCCGCTTCGGCGCTGGCCGTATCCAGTACCAGCAGCGTCTTGCCGAGCGACCGCGCTTCCCGCTCCGCCGCATCCATCAGCGCCGCGCCGACGCCCTGCTTGCGCGCCCGCCGCATCACGAGCATCTTGCACAGGTCCGCCCGATGCGGCTGGTTGTCCGGCATCGCCAGCACGAGGTGGACGGTGCCCACGATGCCGTGCTCGTCCTCGGCGACGAGCAACGCGCGCCGGCCAGACTCGACGTCGGCCGCGAGCCCACGCCACCAGCCGAGCGCCTGGCCCAGCGTGTACGGCTGCATGAACCCGACGGACGCGCCTCCCTCGACACAGTCGAAGAGAACGGCCGCCAGGCCTTCGATGTCGGCATCGGTCAGCGAATGGATACGACGTACGCGGCAACTCATGATCAGCTCCTGCTAAGCGTGGTAAGGACGACGGCGTAGCGCGCGGGCACGTCCCCGGGGTTGTGGAAGGAATTCGGTGCGTCGAGGGGTATGACGAGGCAGTCGCCCGTCTCCAGCAGCCAGGATTCGCTGCCGTACGTGATCTGCATGCGGCCTTCGAGGATCCAGATCTGTTGCAGCACGGCGGGCGTGCGAGGGCCGGCCTCGTACGTCACGCGCGTCCGCGGCGGAAACGTCACGTCGACGATGCGTGTCGGCGACTGGAATCCTTCGGGCGATACATTGCGGCGCAGATAGCCGGAATGCGGATCCTGCCACGTGACCTGGTCGGCATGGCGTGAGACAGGCTCGGCCTTGCGCGCCGGGTCGTCGAACAGCGATGCGAGCGGCACGCCGAGGCCCGCGGCCAGCTTGTCGAGCACGACGGCGGTCGGGCTCGTCTCGCCCCGCTCGATCAGGGACAGCATCGAACGGCTCACGCCGCACTGGGTCGACAAGGCATCGAGCGACAGGCCGCGCTCGCTGCGGAGGAGGCGCACCTGCTGGGCGATGCGTTCGTTAACGGTGGAGTCATCTTTCATAATGGATACATTCTCCAATATGAAAGACAAGACGTCAACTATCCTGGACTACCTCTCCAGTTTATTGGACACACCGACTACGATGTCGGCCCAGGGTCCGTCCCTGGCGCCACGAGCAATTCCTTCAACAACATGTCGTTGAAGGCGGGCAGATCATCCGGCTTGCGGCTCGTAACCAGTCGGGCATCCAGCACGACTTCCTCATCCGACCACTCGGCGCCCGCATTCATCAGGTCGCGCTTCAGGCTGGGCCAGCTGGTGAGATGCTTGCCGGTAGCGATGCCCGCGTCGATCAGCGTCCATGGGCCGTGGCAGATGGCCGCGACCATCTTGTCCTCGGCATCGAAGTCGCGGATGAAATCGATGGCCTCTTTGCTCAACCGCAGTTGATCCGGATTGGCGACGCCGCCCGGCAGCACGAGCCCGTCGAAGTCGGCAGGTTTCGCGTCGCGCACGTTCATCTCGACCTTGAAGCGGTCGGCCGGCTGCATGTGGTTAAAACCCTGCACTTCGTCGCCCGCCGCCTTCGGCGACAGCAACACGACGGTGGCGCCCTGCTCTTCCAGGAAAGAGCGCGGGCTCGTGTACTCGATCTGTTCCACGCCATCCGTCATGAGCATGGCGACGCGCTTGCCCTGCAAAGGCTTGTTGGCAACTTGTTCCATATAAACTCCCTTTGGTCGAACGTATGGGGACGACAGCCCATTCTAGGCAGGGCTTGCGGGGCGCGTCGCACGCGGCGAATCAGGTACGAGGAATGGCCGGATCAGCCGAACAGCGCCTGCCACACCATCCATGCGTTGGCGGAGGAAATCACGACGAACAGGAACCACGACAGCACCGTCGTCCACCACTTGTTGCCGAACTGCCCCATCAGGTCGTGGCGGCCCGTCAGGCGGATCAACGGGTACATGGCGAACGGCAATTGCAGGCTCAGCACGACCTGGCTGCCGACCAGCATCTTGCCGATGGCGTGGTCGCCCAACGTGAGCACGCCGATCATCGCCGGCCCCAGCGCCAGGCCGCGCGTGATCAGGCGGCGCTGCCAGCAGGGAATCCTGAGTTTCAGGAAGCCTTCCATGATGACCTGGCCGGCGATGGTGCCGGTGAACGTCGAGCTCTGGCCGGACGCCAGCAGCGCCAGGCCGAACAGGATCGCCGCGGCCGCCGTGCCCGCGACGGGGGCCAGCAGGTAATAGGCTTGGTCGATGTCCATCACGTTGCCGCCGCCCGGTTTATAAAACGCGGCCGCGGCCAGCACGAGGATGGCACCGTTGATGAATAGCGCCAGCAGCAGCGACACGACCGTGTCGACGCGCGACAGCCTGATCGCTTCGGCCAGATGGGCGCCGTCCTGGTTGAGGTCGTGGCGCAGGACGCGCGTCTGTACGACGGACGAGTGCAGGTACAGGTTGTGCGGCATGACGGTGGCGCCGAGGATGCCGATGGCGAGGTACAGCGCGTCGCGCTGGCCCACCTTGTCCAGCGACGGCACGAGACCCGCCAGGACGGCGCGCGGGTCCGGGTCGACGAGGAACAGCTCCGTGAACAGGCAGATGGCGATCGTCGCGATGAGGCCCAGCACGATCGCTTCCAGTTGCCGGAAGCCCTTCCCTTTCAGGCCCAGCACGATGATGGTATCGAGGGCCGTCAGCGCGACGCCAACGGGCAGCGACACGCCCAGCAGCAGATGGAACGCGAGCGCGCAGCCGAGCACTTCGGCCAGGTCGCACGCGATGATCGACACTTCGGCGAACGCCCACAAACCTTTCGCGTGCACCGGCGAATATTGTTCGCGGCAATGTACGGCGAGATCCTTGCCTGTGACGATGCCGAGCCGCATGCTCAGGCATTGCAGCACGATGGCCGCCAGGCTGGACAGCACGACGACGAACAGCAGGTCGTAGCCGAACTGCGAGCCGCCCTGGATGGCGGTCGCCCAGTTGCCCGGGTCCATGTAACCGACCGACACCAGCAGGCCGGGGCCCGCATAGCGCAGGATCTTTTTCCACAGCGGATCGTTCTCCGGCACATTGACGGTACCGGAGACTGCCGATGGGCAGAACGGTGCGGTGGCGTTGGTCGGTAGTTTGAGCATAGCGGGCAAGATAGCACGGTGAGTCCAGCGCACACCGTGCCCCGCCGCGCCCGCCATAAGACCGGTGCCCGCAGGCGGCCGGACCTTCAGTCGATGCCGAGCACGCGCATGCGGGCGCGCAGGCGGCGGATCTCGTCGGCCATGTCGACCACGAGCGCGGCGAGGTCCTCGTTGGCGTCGAAGTCGCGTTCGACGCGCAGCAGGCGCCGGGCCCGGGCCAGGTCGCCGCTACGGAAACGCCAGCTCGTCACCTGCACGCTGGTCTCGCCGCCCAGCACGCCCGCCTGCACGTGGCGCACGACCCACTCGGTCTCCACGTTGCAGGCGCGCGCCAGTTCGTCGAGCGTCAGCGCCACGTCGTCCAGCAGCACGCCGGTGAGAATATCGTCATGCATCGTTCAGGCTCCTATGCGTTCGCGTGGATTGAAGGCAAGGTCGCGCGCCATCGCCTCGTACAGCTCGCGCGCACGGTCGCTCGTGGCGGGCGGCAGCACCACGTTCAGCATCAGGTACAGATCGCCCGGCGTCCTGGCCGGAATGCCACGCCCTTTCAAACGCAGCTTGCGTCCGCTCTGCGACCCCGGCGGCACCGTCACCTCGACCGTGCCGGACGGCGTGGACACCGAGATGCTCGCACCTAGCGCCGCTTCCCACGGCGCCACCGGCACGTCCTGGTACACGTGTGTCCCTTCGACGCGATAGCGCGGGTCGGGGTTCAGCTGGATTTCCAGATACAGGTCGCCGGCCGGCCCGCCGCCGAATCCCGGATGCCCCTGCCCCCGCATGCGCAGCTGCTGGCCCGGCGTGACGCCTTTCGGAATGTTCACGCTGAGCGTCTTGTCCTGCATCGTCGTGCGGCCCTGCGCATCGTGCTGCGGGATACGCAGGCTGACCGTGCGCGTGGCGCCCTGGTAGGCGTCGCGCAGGTCGATGGAAATCGCCGCATGGATGTCCTCGCCGGGCATCTGGAACCCGCCGCCGCCCGCATGCGCGCCCCCGCCCGCGCGCGAGCGCCGGCCCACGTGGGCGAACAGGTCGTTAAAGAAATCGTCCCCGCCGGCACCGCCGAAATCGAACTGCGTGCCCCAGTCCGGCGGCGGCTGGAAGCCCTGGCCGGGCCGGTGTCCGCGGCCCAGTTCGTCGTAGGCCGCACGCTTCTCGGCGTCGCCCAGCACGTCGTAGGCCTCGTTGATTTCCTTGGTCTTCGCGTCCGCGTCCTTGTGCTTGCTGACGTCGGGGTGGTACTGCCGCACCAGCTTGCGGTAAGCCTTCTTGATGTCGTCCTGGGTCGCGGTCTTCTCGACACCAAGCGTCTGGTAGTAGTCCTTGTATTCCACGAGCTTGCTCCTGGATCGGTTGGATAGTTGAATGTCCCGTAAGTTGTGGCGGGAGGCTTGCTTTTCAACTACTCATCGTCTTGCCGCGGCATGACATGAAGCTCAGTATCCGGCATGCCTCCCTTAAAAATCAGTTTTTGAAATGTGGCTCTCTACCTTAACCACACGATTGCTCAACAGTGCCTGAATATGCACTCTAGTGACGAATCTTGTCGTGTCTTTTCGATCCGCGCTCACGATGATCGATTTTGCACTTCCGTCGTAGGAACACGGTGTATCGGTCTCGGGCGGGCAAATAAAACCGAGTGCCTCCAAGGCTTTGCGGCGGTCGACTTGATTCACGACTCGAGGAGAATTGACCAGATTGCCAATCGTATGATCTACGGCCACCTCACCCAAAAAAAGCGAGTGTTTTAGTTGTATCGCGACCTCACTATTACCGAGTCCGGTGTAATCGTTGGTTGCAGCCGGATCAATAGCACATGCAGAAATCAGCAGCGGGAAAATATATCTGATAATTTTCATCGAGCGAAATTTAAAGTGTTCGGGTCTGAAAGTCCTCCCCCTCGGTAATTTATTTTAATCGCCGCTTACTGCTTGTTTCCTATCACATTGTCACAAATGTAAAATTTGTGTGCGCGCATCTGGCGGCTCCTTCGGCAGCCGGAACAGCCTGGACGGCCCCTGGAACAACGGCACGGCGAACTGGAGCAAGGACGCCAACCTGCAGTGGCTCACCAGCTTCACCACCCGATAAATCAATGCCGCACGCTTGATGCATGCCTCATCAAGCCTCCTTGGCCGTCATTAGCATTTCAACCAGTATCCGGCCATGAACGGCAGTGCTAGATTCCTAGTGTTGCCGTTCGTCCAACAAGGAGGGAGTCATGGTGAGCAAATGGGTCAAGCGCACGAGCATCGCATTGGCGGCACTCGCCCTGCTGGGGGTCGCCACGGCCGGCGTCGGCAAGGTGCTGGGAGAACGCAAGATGGCGCGCAGCATCGCGCTCGACGTGCGTCCGCTCGACATCGTGCCCGACGTCGCCCGCGTCGACCACGGCCGCTACCTGTACAACACGCGCGGCTGCGCCGAGTGCCATGGCGCGGACGGCGCCGGCAGGACGGTCGTGCGCGACGGCGGCATGCTCGTCGTCGCCCCCAACATCACGGCGGGCCCGAACGGCACCACGGCGCGTTACCGCGTGATCGACTGGGTGCGTACCGTGCGCCACGGCGTCAAGCCGAACGGCAATCCCGTCATGATCATGCCCAGCGAGGATTACAGCCGCCTCAGCGACGAAGACATGGCCGCCCTCGTCGCGTACCTCGAGCAAATGCGGCCCGTGTCCGGCGCGAAGGCCGTCATCGACGTGCCGGTGCCCGTGAAGGCGTTGTACGCGTTCGGCGTGATCAAGGATGCGTCCGAAAAGATCGACCACGCGCTGGCGCCGCCGCAGGCCATGCCGGCCGCCGTCACGCCGGCGTATGGCGCGTATGTCGCCGCGACGTGTACAGGCTGCCACGGCGCGGACCTGGCCGGCGGCCGCGTCCCCGGTGCCCCGCCGTCCTGGCCGCCGGCCGCGCGGCTGGTGCCCGGCAAGGGCAGCGCGATGAATCGCTATCCGACGGCGGACGCGTTCATGGCCATGCTGCGGACGGGCCACCGGCCGGACGGCAGCGCGATCAGTCCCGTGATGCCGTTCGGGTCGTTCCGGCAGATGAACGAGACGGACCTGCGGGCGTTGTATGCCTACCTGAAATCGGTGCCGGGGACGGCCCTGGCGCAGCGGTAGAGGCCGTCGTTCCCGCGCACGCGGGAACCCATGGTGAGTTTTCGAAGTCCGTTGACTATCACATCGGCGTCACTTCCGACGTACCCAATTCTGTTGTCCAGTATAGGTTCCCGCTTTCGCGGGAACGACGGGTTGGCGGACGGGTCGTTCCGTCACACAAGCTTGTCGATTCCTCAGTAAAATGATCGGTTTCCCCAGCAAACCGATCGATGACGTCCAACCTGTCCAGCACCGGCGCCCTTGCGCCGCATCCCGTCCGCGCCGAGATCGCCACCTTGTGGCGGCTTTCGTGGCCCATGCTCGTGGGCCAGCTCGCGACCGTCGGCATGGGCGTGGCGGACGTCGCCATGACGGGCCACGTCAGCGCCGAAGAGCTCGCCGCCGTGTCGCTCGGCACGTCCGTGTGGTCGATCATCCTCGTCACCGTCATGGGCATCATGATGGCCGTGAACTCGGTCGTCTCGCACGAGATGGGCGCCGCCCGCTTCGACCGCATTTCCCACTCCGTGCGCGAATCGCTGTGGATGGGTCTCGGCGTCGGCGTCGCAGGCTGTCTCGCGGCGAACCTGTGCACGCTCGTGTTCGACCACATCGGCCTGGACCAGTCCGTCGCGGACCGCGCGTCGGCATTCCTGCACATCATCAGCCTCGGCATGCCCGCGTTCGCCTGCTACCGCGCGCTGTACGGCTATACGACGAGCATCAACCAGACCAAGCCGATCATGATCATCGCGCTCTGCGGCCTCCTGTACAACATCGGCATGAACTGGCTGTTCATCTTCGGCGAATTCGGCCTGCCGAAACTGGGCGCGCTGGGCTGTGCCGTGTCCACGGCCAGCGGCATGTGGCTGATGCTGGGCGCGATGGTCGTGTGGATCAAGTTGTCCAGCGCCTACCGCCAGACATATCCGTTCACGCACTGGGAAGGTCCGAACTGGAAAGAGATCGGCAGCATGCTGCGCCTGGGCCTGCCGATCGGCGTCACGCACTTCGCGGAGGTCAGCGCGTTCGGCATCATCAGCCTGCTCGTGGCGCGCTTCGGCGTGATCGAGGTGTCGGCGCACCAGATCGCGCTGAACTTCGTGTCGCTCGTGTTCATGGTGCCGCTGAGCTTCGGCATCGGCGCGCTCACCCGCGTCGGCCAGGCGATGGGCGAAGGCAATCCGGTACGTGCGCGCTTCGTCGCGTGGGTGGGCACGGGCATGTGCATCGCGTTCGGCCTGTTGTCCGCGATCGGCATCGCCCTCTTCCGGTGGCAGATCTCGGCCATGTACACGTCCGACGCGGCCGTCCAGGCCACGTGCGTGATGCTGCTGCTGTTCGCCGCGCTGTTCCAGCTGTCCGATTCCACGCAGGTCGCGGCCGCTTCGGCCATCCGCGGCTACAAGGTGACGCGCTCGCCGATGGTGATCCAGATGATCGCGTTCTGGGGCGTGGCCTTGCCCGTCGGCTGGATCCTGGGCCTCGCGCCGGACTGGTTCCCGTGGTCGCCGGACAAGCCGATGGCCGCCACCGGCTTCTGGATCGGCCTCGTGCTGGGCCTGACCGTGGCCGCCGTGCTGCTGGCGTGGTCGCTGAATCAACTCTCCAAGCTGCGCATCCGCGACCACGCATAAATTCGGGGTCAGAGCACTTTTTTGCGCACAATCCTTGAAGCAAGCTTTAATGGTGGCCCGGGCCCGCTTGCAATTCCTGTTGCAAGCGCCGGGTGTCCTCGCAGCGATTTTGTCCGGCGACACATTGATCGAAAATGTGCTCCGACCCCGAATTTAAGGCAAAAAAAAGCCGATGGACGGGGAATCCATCGGCGTAACCCTAGGAGAGAGTTTCATCCTATTGTCGGCATTGGGGTGCCGACGAAATGATCATAGTGCATCGCAGCAGATGTAAACATTACAGTTCGTCCATCATTGCGCCCCTTCCCGCCCGCCGTCTTTACAGCTTTTACGGGACGACTCTGGTATCGTTCCGCCGTTGCACACGAATAATTTTTTAAACTTTACCCAAACCCTCCATGCGCCTTCTTCTCTGCCTTTTAGCCGCATTGTCGGCCGTTCCCGCATCGGCGGAACGGCTGACGCTGGACCGTATCCACGCCGACCCGGCGTTGGCCGGTCCAGGCGTCCGCAGCCTGCGCGTCTCGCCCGACGGCGAACGCGTGACCTTCCTGCGCGGCCGCACCGACAACCAGTTCCAGCTGGACCTGTGGGAATTCAACATGAAGGACAAGACCACGCACCGCCTGGTCGACTCCAAGCAATTGGTCCCGAACGAGAACCTGTCGCTGGAAGAGAAGGCAAGGCGCGAGCGCGCCCGCACGGCCAGCCTGTCCGGCATCCTGAGCTATAGCTGGTCGCCTGACGGCAAGCAGCTGCTCGTGCCGATCGCGGGCGACCTGTACCTCGTCGACGTGAACCGGCCGGAAGCCGCGCGCAAGGTGGCATCGGGCAATGTCGGCGATCCGAAGATTTCGCCGAAGGGCCGTTACGTGTCGTACGTGCGCGACCAGAACCTGTTCGTCATCGACCTGGCGACGGGCCAGGAGCGCCAGCTGACGACGGACGGCAAGGACACCGTGCACAACGGCGAAGCGGAATTCGTCGCGCAGGAAGAAATGGACCAGCACACGGGCTATTACTGGGCCCCGGACGATTCCGCCATCGCCTACCGCCGCTACGACGAGGCGCAGGTGCCCGTCGCGCGCCGCTTCGAGATCTTCGCGGACCGCACGGAAGTCATCGACCAGCGCTACCCCGCCGCCGGTGCGAAGAACGTCGAGATCGACCTGATGATCGTGAACCCGGCGACGGGCGCGCAGAAGAAGGTCGACCTCGGTCCCGAGAAGGACATCTACCTCGTGCGCGCGGACTGGAGCGCGGATGCCAGGACCTTCGTCTACCAGCGCCAGTCGCGCGACCAGAAGCGTCTCGATCTCGTCGCCGTCGATGCGGCCACGCTGGCCCAGCGCCCGCTGCTGACGGAAACGTCGAAAACCTGGGTCAGCATCCACGACGACCTGCGCTTCCTCGGCCGCCAGAAGGCGTTCATCTGGGCCTCCGAGCGCAGCGGCCGCAAGCACCTGTACCTGTACGACCTGTCGGGCAAGCTGCTGCACCCGATCTCCAGCGGCGAATGGGGCGTCGACAACATCCTCGCCGTCGACGAGCAGGCCGGCAAGGTCTATATCGCGTCGAACAAGGACGCCGTCATCGACAAGCAGACGTACGTGCTGAACCTCGACGGCAGCAACGCGAACAAGCCGGTCCGGCTGACGAAGCAGGACGGCTGGCACGAGGACGTGTTCGCCCGCAACGGCAAGATTTTCGTGGACACGTTCTCCGATCCGAACACGCCGCCGCAAGTGTCGATCCGCCGCGCGGACGGCAGCATGGTCGAGTGGCTCGAACACAACGAGTTGAACGCCCAGCACCCGTACGCGAACTACGCGAAGGACCACCTGCCGACGGAATACGGCAGCATCAAGGCGCACGACGGTCAGACGCTGTACTACTCGATGATCAAGCCGGCGAACTTCGACGCCGCGAAGCGCTATCCGGTCTTCCTGTTCACGTACGGCGGCCCGCATTCGCAGCGCGTCACGCGCCAGTGGGGCAATCTGTTCAACCAGTACATGGCGCAGCAGGGCTTCGTCGTGTTCGTGCTGGACAACCGCGGTTCGTCGCGCCGCGAGCGCGCGTTCACCGACGTCATCTACGGTAACCTCGGCGCGCATGAAGTCGAGGACCAGCTGACGGGCATCGACTGGCTGGCGCAACAGAGCTTCGTCGATCCGAAGCGCGTGGGCGTGTTCGGCTGGAGCTATGGCGGCTTCATGACCCTGCGCCTGCTGGAGGCCGGCTCGGACAAGATCGCGATGGGCGTGTCGGTGGCGCCCGTGACGGACTGGGCCCTGTACGACACGCACTACACGGAGCAGTTCGTGGGCGCGACGCCGCAGTCGGATCCGGCCGCCTATGAACGCAGCGGCGTGTTCGCGCACCTGGACGGCCTGAAGTCGCCGCTGCTGCTGGTGCACGGCATGGCCGACGACAACGTGCTGTTCACGAACTCGACGCGCCTGATCGACGCGCTCGTCAACCGCAACGTGCGCTTCGAGCTGATGACGTATCCGGGTGCCAAGCACGGCATTTCGTCGCGCGCGGGACAGCGGCACGTGTATGGCCTGATCGAGGCGTTCTTCAAGAAGCACCTGGGCGGGACCGCGCCGAAGTAAGATTCGTTTCCCAATAAAAAAATCGGCCGCAACGTGCGGCCGATTTTTCCTGGCGCCAGCTTATTTGGTGGCGTCGTGGATTTTTTCCTTCAGGTCGCCCAGCTTTTCCTGGGTCTTGCCTTCGACCTGGTTCTGCAAGCCTTTCACCTGCTGCTCGGCGCTGCCGACGATCTTGCCGGCCTCCTCCTGGATCTTGCCGCCGATGTCTTGCAGTTTGCCGTTGATCTGGTCCGAATTCATGGTGTTCTCCTTTCGTTCAAAGTTCGACACCATCGTAGCGCCGGCCCCGGTATTGCTCAGTTAGCGCACGCACATTGCATGCGCGCGACGGTCCAGTCGCGCCGCTGATAGCATTCTGTCATGAACAATGACACCTCCCCCGCCGTCAAGCCGGCCCAGCACAAACTGATGCGCCGCTTCGTCCTCGTCGACGGCATCGCGGTGCTGTTCCTCGCGCTCGTCGCGGCCGTCGTGCTCGCCATCGACGCGCTGCTGCTGCTCTTTGCCTGCGTCCTGTTCGCCGTGCTGTTGTACGAGCTGAGCGCGATCCTGTGCCGGCGCTTCGGCTGGAACCGCAAGCTCGCGCTCGTCGTCGTCGTGCTGGCGCTGCTGCTCATCATCGGGCTCGGCGGGTGGGCGATGGCGCCGCAGATCGCGGAGCAGTCGACCGAACTGGCGCAGCAGATTCCGCAATCGCTGCAGCGCCTGCGCCAGATGGTGGAGAACCAGCCGCTGCTCGCGCGCATCGCCGCCGACCTGCCGGATGCCAAGCAACTGATCGGATCGATGCAGCAGTTCGTGCCGAATGCGGGCATCTTTTTCGGCGGCGTGCTCGGCGCACTCGGCAACGTCGTTATCATTGTATTCGTCGGCATTTATTTCGCGCTGTCGCCGCGCCAGTACAAGCAGGGCATCGTGAAGCTCGTACCGCAGGGCAAGCGCGAGCGCGCCGTGCAAGTGATGGACGACATCGGCGACACGCTGGCGCGCTGGCTGATCGGCAAGTCGCTGTCGATGCTGATCGTCGGCGCGGCAACGGCCGGCGGGCTCACGCTGCTGGGCGTGCCGCTGGGACTGATCCTCGGCATCATCGCCGGGCTGCTCGACTTCATTCCCTACATCGGCCCGATCATGGCGGGCGTGCCGGCGGTATTGATCGCGCTGTCGATCAGTCCCGACCTGGCGCTGTACACGGTGCTGCTGTTCCTCGGCATCCAGACGGTCGAAGGCTATGTGCTGCAGCCGCTCGTCGAGGCGCGCGCGGTCGAGATGCCGCCTGCGCTCACCATCGTCATGCAACTCGTGTTCGGCACGCTGTTCGGTTTCGCGGGCATCGCGCTGGCGACGCCGTTGACGGCCATGTTGATGGTGCTCGTCGACAAGCTGTACGTGGAAGACATCCTCGGCGACCGGCCGACGGGCTGACGTAAAAACGGCCGCACGAGGCGGCCGCTTCTACGTCAGGTAAGCAGATCGCCGGTATCAGCGGTTGCCCTTGTTGATCGCGTCACGCAGATCACCGGCTTTTTCCTGCACCTTGCCTTCGACCTGCTTCGACAGGCCCTTGGCCTGCTGTTCGCTGCTGCCGACAGCCTTGCCGACTTCTTCCTGAATCTTGCCGCCGATATCCTTGGCTTTACCTTTGATTTGGTCGTCGTTCATGTCGGAATCCTCCTTGATGAGTAAAACCGCTTGCGAATCAAGCGGGATGCATTCAGGATAATTGGATGGCGCCCTTCATTCTGTACGCAAACTAACAAACCATTAACTCGCCTTGCGCCACACGCTCGCGAGCCAGGGCTGCTGGTCGCGCGGCAATCCTTCCGGACGGTAATAGTGGCGCAGCGGCACGAAGCCGGCATCAACCACGTAGCGCTCCCAGGCGGCGTAGTCGTGGAAGCAGCCGTAGCGCGGCCCGTTCCACCCTTCTTCGTTATGGCCGCGTGGATTCGAGCTGAACAGTACGCCGCCCGGCTTCAACGCCGCGCACAATGCCATCAACACGTTGGGCAGCAGCTCGCGCGGCACGTGGAACAGCGAGGCGTTGGCGAAGATGCCGTCGAACGCCGCTGCCGGCAGGTGCAGGTCGATAAAGTTCTGGTGCCATACCTCGCAGCCGCTGTACGCCCGCGCCATCTCGACGAATTGTTCACTGCCGTCCAGGCCGATGGCATGGTGGCCCAGCGCCGTGAACGTCCTGAGGTCGCGCCCCGGGCCGCAGCCGAAGTCGAGAATGGTGTAAGGGGCCGGCGCCTCGATCGCGCTCAGCAGCGCCTCGATGTTCTGGCTGACGTCGTGGTCGATCGTGCCGGCGAAGAACCGGCGCGCGTTGTCGTCGTAATGGTGCAGCGTGCGCCGCGTGATGTCTTCGTAGTCGTCGTCTTCGATCATGTGTGCAAAGTGGTGGATGATGCGCCGGTCGACATCAAGATAGTGCTGTTTCATAAGCAATAACCACGCTGAAAGAGGTCCGAACCATTCTAGTCCGGGCCTCTTTCCGGCCGGCGCAGCTTACCCGCTAGACATAAAATGCTGCTTACCAGACGCGTACGCGCTGCTCCGGCGGCAGGTACAGCGCCTGTCCCGGCTGCACGTCGAACGCCTCGTACCAGGCGTCCAGGTTGCGCACGGTGGCCGTGCGGTATTGCGGCGGGGCGTGGCCGTCCGTCAGGATACCGCGCCGCTCGGCCGCCTCGCGCGCCTTCGTGCGCCAGCTCTGCGCATAGCCCGTGAAGAACTGGCGGTCGCTCTCCGCCGACGCGTTCTTGCCGGCGGCGGCGCGATAGGCATCATACGACGCTTCCAGGCCCGCCAGGTCGGCGAGGTTTTCGGACAGGGTCAGCTGGCCGTTGACGGCGAGGTCCGGGTACGGTTTATAGGCGTTGTACTGCTCGACGAGTTTCCGGGACGCGGCCTTGAAGTGCTCCATGTCCGCCTTCGTCCACCAGTCGCGCAGGCGGCCCTGGGCATCGAACTGCGAACCCTGGTCGTCGAAACTGTGGCTGATCTCGTGGCCGATGATGGCGCCGATCGCGCCGTAGTTGACGGCATCCGGCGCCTTCGGGTCGAAGAACGGCGGCTGCAGGATCGCGGCCGGGAAGTTCAGCGCGTTCTGCAGCGGCAGGTTGACGGCATTGACGAGCTGCGGCGGCATCGACCAGTCCGTGCGGTCCGGCTTCGCATGCAGCTTCGCGAATTCCTGGTCCGTGTGGAACGCCTCGGCCCGCAGCGCGTTGCCGAACGCATCCTTGGCATCGACTTTCAGGCCGGCATACGATTTCCACTGGTCCGGATAGCCGACGCCCACGTACAAGGTCTTGAGTTTTTCCTTCGCCTGGGCGCGGGTGGCGGGCGCCATCCAGTCGAGCTTGTCGACGCGCTTGCCGAAAGCCGCCACGATGTTCGCGACCATTTTCTGCAGCTGCGCCTTGTTCTCCGCCGGGAAATATTTCGCGACGTACAGTTTGCCGACCGCCTCATCCATCGCCTCGTTCGTCGCGCCCAGCGCCCGCTTCCAGCGCATCGATTGCTGCGGCGTGCCGGACAGCGCCTTGCCGTAGAACGCGAAGCGCTGGTCCACGAAGGCCTTCGGCAGCACGCTGGCCATGCGGTTGATGGTGTGGAAGGCGAGATAATCCTTCCACGTCGCGAGGTCGATCTTGTCGACCAGCGCCGCCTCGCCTTTCACGGCGGACGGATGCCAGACGATGAACTTGTCCTGGTCGCCCAGCCGCGCGGCCTTGAAGAACGCATCCCAGTCGAGGCCCGGCGCGTTGGCGGCGAAGTCCTTGCGGGTCCACGTGTTGTCGGCCTTCAGCACGTCGGCCGAGTCGGCGCGGGTGCCGTGGGTGTTGGCGATGTCGACTTCGAGCGCGAAGATTTTCGCGGCGCGGGCGTCGGCGTCCTCATCCGTAGCGGCGTAGCCGGCGAGCTTGAGCATTGCCGCGATGTGTTTCTGGTACTGCGTGCGCAGGCCGGCCATCCGTTCGTTGTTGTCCAGATAATACGCGCGGTCCGGCATGCCCAGGCCGCCCTGCAGCAGGTACGGCCAGTTGTGGGCCGGATCGTGCAGGCCGGGCGAGATCCAGACGCCGAAGATGTTCTCGGTCGCAAAATGCGTATTGTTCAGCGGGTCGACGTCCGCGCGCACGGACGCGCCCAGCGCGCGCACGAGGCCCGCCTTGTCCTTGATGGCGCCGATCTGCGCCAGCAGCGGCTTCAGCGGCGCGATGCCGCGCGCCTCGATCGCGGATTCGTCCATGTAGGCGTTGTAGTAACCGGCGACCTTGCGCGCTTCCGGTCCCGCTTTCTTGTTGGAGTCGACGCCTTCGATCAGCTTGACGATGCGCTGGTTCGTGTCTTCCGCCAGGTTGTCCATCGCGCCCCAGCGGCTGCGGTCCTCGGGAATGGTCGTTTTGGCAAGCCAGTCCTTGTTGGCCCAGGCAAAGAAATCGTCGCCCGGCCGCAAAGCGGCCTGGGCGGTCCCGGCCGCGTTGACGTCCTCCTTGGCCGCGGGCGGGGTCTGCCCGGATGCCGCCGCGCCCGTGGTAACGAGCGCGGTACCGCACATCGCGAGGACGATGGCGGTCCTGATCGGAGTCCAGCTGATGTTCATGGTGCCTCTCCTAAAAAAATTTCAAAAAAATCTTTCGACAACCCTAAAGTTCTCCAAAACGCTGCCGTAAAAGGCAGACAACCGGCAATCCGGCCGGAGTTTGCCTCAATGGTGGAGCGCAGTCATGACGTCCAACGAAGTCCTCGCAATGTATGAAAACATCGCCGCCCTCAGCAGCCGCATGGCTGTCGCTGCGCGCGAAGGGGATTGGGACGGCCTGGCGCGCCTGGAAACGCAGTGCGCCCTGCAGTCGAGCGCGGCAAAGAGCGGCGTCCCGCCGCTGGAAGGCGCCGCCCGCAAGCGCAAGGTCGACCTGCTCAAGCAGATCATGGCCAACGACCGCGCCGTGCGCGACATTACCGAGCCGTGGATGGGCCAGCTGGACCGCGCACTGAGCCCGGCCCACTGATCCGCCCTACTCCGCCTGAAGCCCCTTCGACTTGCCGTCCAAGGGGCTTTTTGCTTTCTGCGCGGCCAGGATGCCATCCATGTTCCCTTCGATCCATGCGGCGAGGTCGCCGAGCTTGTGCCCGATCTGCTCGCCGAGTGGCGTCAGCCGGTATTCCACGTGAGGCGGGACGACGGGATGGGCGATGCGCTGCACGAACCCGTCCTGCTCGAGCCAATACAGCGTCTGGGCCAGCATTTTTTCGCTGATGCCGCCCACCTTGCGGCGCAGTTCGCCGAAGCGGTGCGTGCCATCCATCAACGCGACGAGCAGCAGCACGCCCCAGCGGCTCGTCACATGTTTCAGCACTTCACGCGACGGGCAGTATTCGGAGAATAAGTCCGCGCGCACAAGCTCGTTCATGTCCCCTCCTCGATCGATGATCTGCCCCTATGGTAGCGATAACCCGAGCGGGAGGCCAACGCGCGCCGCGCAAACAAAAACCGCGCAGCGACGTGGGTCATCTGCGCGGCTCTCTGGAATGGGGAGCGCGACTACCAGGCATCCCCTGGCGTCGCCTCTTGCCGGTTGCCTCCGGCGTCCGTCTGCCACTGTTGGCAGCGAACCGCTTCCGGCATCAGGCGCTTCCTCAGCGACCGTCCGACCCCGCGCCACGCTATCGGTGGTGGCTGCGGCGGACCCTGATCCGTGTACTTCGGGATTGAGTATAACGCAAAATCAGCACTTGTGTAGACGACTCGCAGGAAGATTTTGAACGCTATTCCAGCGTCGGCTCGGCGGCCTCGCCTGCCGCCGGCGGCGCCTTGCGGCGACGGACGGCATATGCCCCCGCGCCACCCAGCACCAGCACGCCGATGGCGGCGCCGATCCAGCCCCAGGGCAAGCTTTCGTCCGGCGCCGGCGCCTTCGGCTTGTGCGGCACGAGCGGCTTGATCGACGAGATCGGGCGTGGCCCGGCGGGCTTCGGCGGAGGCGGCGCCGGCTTCGCCTCGGCTTCCTTCGGCGGCTCCGGGTTGGCCTCGGCCTCCTTCGGCGGCGCCGGCTTGTTCTCCGGCATGGTCTCGGGCTTTGGCGCCTCGTGCGACACGGCCGGCGCGGCCAGCGACACCTGCAGCTTCTTCATCCGGTCCTCGACCTGGCCGAGGCGGGAACGCAATTCGTCGTTCTTCGCGCCGAGGGCCGCGCAGGCCTGCACTTCCTCGGCCCGGGGCGCACAGGCGGGCGGCGGGGTCGCCGGCCTGGCGATGGGCGCCGGCGGCGGACGGCGCACCACCGGCCTGGGCGGCGGCGTTGGCGGTTTTGCGGCTTCGCGCCGGACCACCGGCGCCGCATGCGCCACGCGGGCCCGTTCCACCTGCGCGAGCAATACCGCGTCGGGGTTGGCCGGAGGCACCTGCGCCGGCACAGGTGCCGCCACGCGCACGGGCGCGGGCGGCGGCGCGGGATTCGGATCCGGCGTCAGCCACAGCGTGGCCAGGCGCACGGCACGCTGGCCCTTGTCGACGAGCTCCAGGTACAAGTGCACGTGGTCCGCGTCGACGGGACGCAGCGACGTCACGTGCAGGAACTGGCGGCCGTCGCGCCGCATCACCGACAAATTCAGGCTGGACAGCAGGGGCGGCACGGCGATGCCCGCGCCGTTGTAGACCTCCGGACTGGCCACGCGCACCTGCACGGGCGCGGCGGCATCGTCGAGCATCGTCAGCTCGACGTCGGCCACGAGCGGCTGGCCGATGTGCGACGACACGCGCGGGTCGCCCAGCTCGGCCGCGTGGGCGGATGCGAACGCGGCAAGGGCAAGGCTGGAGAATAAAAGGCGGGTGCGGCGGGCCATGGCGTGGGAAAAATGGGGCTTCAACGTGGTTAACGGCCGTTGCGGTACACTCTTTAATTCCATTGTCAAACCAACAGGATGCATCCATGGAAAACCGGATTGAGAAGGACAGCTTCGGCCCGATCGACGTACCGAACGATCAGCTGTGGGGTGCGCAGACCCAGCGTTCGCTGCACCACTTCCACATTTCGAGCGAGAAGATGGCGCCGGAACTGGTCGCCGCGTTGGCGCAGGTGAAGCGCGCGGCCGCCGCCGTCAACCGCTCGCTCGGCAAGCTCCCGCAAGACAAGGCCGATGCGATCATCCGCGCGGCCGACGAAGTGCTGGAAGGCCGTCATCCGTCCGAATTCCCGCTGTCCGTGTGGCAGACCGGCTCCGGCACCCAGAGCAACATGAACATGAACGAGGTGCTCGCGAACCGCGCCTCGGAACTGCTGGGTGGCGAGCGGGGCGAGGCGCGCCTGCTGCATCCGAACGACCACGTCAACATGGGCCAATCGTCGAACGACATGTTTCCCACCGCGATGCACGTGGCGGCCGCGCTGGCCGTCGCCAAGGACGTGCTGCCGGCGCTGGCAAAGCTGCGCGGCACGCTGGAAGTGAAGTCGCGCGACTTCGCCGACATCGTCAAGATCGGCCGCACGCACCTGCAGGATGCGACGCCGCTCACCCTGGGCCAGGAATTCTCCGGCTACGTGGCGCAACTCGAATTCGCCGAGCTCGCGATCAAGAACACGTTGCCCGGCCTGCTGCTGCTGGCCGCCGGCGGCACCGCGGTGGGCACGGGCCTGAACGCGCATCCGGAATTCGCCAACCGCATCGCGGCCGAGATCGCGTCGCGCACCGGCCTGCAATTCAAGTCGGCGCCGAACAAGTTCATGGCGCTGGCCGGCCATGACGCGATGGTGCTGGCGCACGGCGCGTTCAAGACGCTGGGCACGGCCCTGATGAAGATCGCCAACGACGTGCGCTGGATGGCGTCCGGCCCCCGCTCCGGCCTGGGCGAGATCACGATCCCGGAAAACGAGCCGGGCAGCTCGATCATGCCGGGCAAGGTGAACCCGACCCAGTGCGAGGCGCTGACAATGCTGTGTTGCCAGGTGTTCGGCAACGACGTCGCGATCACGGTCGGCGGCGCGCAGGGCAACTTCGAACTGAACGTGTTCAAGCCGATGATCGCCCATAACTTCCTGCAGAGCGCGCGCCTGCTGGCGGACGGCATGCGCTCGTTCGACGAACATTGCGCGCAGGGCATCGAGCCGAATCGCAAGCGCATCGGCGAATTGATGGAGCAGTCGCTGATGCTGGTGACCGCGCTGGCCCCGCATATCGGGTATGATCGCGCCGCGCAAATCGCCAAGACGGCCCAGCACAACGGCCTGACCTTGCGCCAGGCAGCCCTGCAATCGGGCTTCGTCGACGAGACGCAGTTCGACCAGTGGATCGTGCCGATCGAGATGACGCGGCCCAGCCCGGCCTGACGGTACCGCATCGGATACATGACGTCGCCCCGCTCGCGTGGAGGCGACGTTGTTTTTTTGAAAAGTATTGTCTAAACGAACACAACAGTACGACGCCCATTTTTAACAGAGGATAAAATGCAAACAACAACTTTTGAACTGACTTCGGAGTTCATCGAACTGAACCAGCTGTTGAAACTGGTCGGCGTGGTGGACAGCGGCGGCGCCGGCAAGCACGTGGTGGCGAGCGGCGACGTGTCGGTCGATGGAAAGAAGGAACTGCGCAAGACGGCCAAGATCCGCGCGGGCCAGGTCGTAACGCTGGGCGATATTCGTATTCAAGTGCGCTGAGGCGCACCCGGCGCACCCCGCGGTCGCACCGCGCGAGCCGTCCCCGACGGTAGGGTTGACGTTTGCGCGCTGACAAACTTGGGCAGTCCCCCTTCTCTATATTGAAGTCGTAACATTCGGCCCAAAGGTGAGGAAGATGGAAACCCCAGAATCAAGCTCCATGACGCAGCAGCGCTTGATCGGCGACCTGCGTCTCGTCATCGAAAACGCGGAAGAACTGCTCAAGAATACCGATCACTACACCGGTGTCGTGTACCAGAACGCCCGCGCCAAGCTGGCCGTCGCGCTCAATGCCGCCAATGAGGAACTGGCCCGCTTCGAAGAGGACCAGTTGAACAGGATGATGGAAGCGACGCGTGCGGCCAACGAGCTGCACCACGACAAGACCGGAGAAGAACGCATCCTGCGCGCCTTCTACCACTGACCGCGCGGCGCCACCGTCTACGGCGCCGCGTTTGCCCCGTTTTTGATTCCCGCCACCATTCCCCGATCGAGCCAGCGCCGCAGGTGCACGGCCACGTCGAAGTCCTCGTCCGCATCGAATGCCGCATCGAGCGCCGCGCCGAAGGTGTCGCCGTGCGCCAGGCACGCCAGCGCCGCATGTTCCGCCGCGCCGATGGCTTCCACTTCCACGTCGAGCCGGGGCCGCAGCACCAGCGCGTGCGTGGCCGTCTGCAATTCATCCGGAAAGTCCGGACCGTCCGCCTGGTGCGCGCGCCACAGCGCCACGGTGGCCCACGGCGACGCATGCAGGCGCAGCGCCGGATGCAGCACGGCGCGCGCCGCCTCGAAGGCATCCGGCGCGAGGCCGGCGAGGCTCGCGGGAGCCGCATCCGCATTGGGCGCGTACCACGCCTCGTGCACGCACCATTCGAGGCGCGCGACATCGGGCAGGTAGGGATGATCGGCCGCCGGCGTAAAACCGGCGAGGAAGTCGGGCAGCGCGGCGCCGAAACGATTGAGGTCCGGATCGCGCGCCGGATGCGCCTGGCCGTAGACCCGCGCGAGCGCGTCGAAGAATTCCTCGCCCACGAGCTGGCGCAGCACGGGGTACGCCGACGCCAGCGCGCGCGCCCAGTGCGCGTGCAGGTTGCCCCGGTAGATGCCGACGCGGCGCGGATCGCCTTTCAGCAGCGGAGCTAATGCGGCGTCGTGCGTGCTGTCGAACAGCGCCGCGCCGAAGGTTTGCTGGAGGGCGTCCAGGCCGGCGGCCGGTGCCGGGTCGACAGGCGCGACGGCGCTGTCGGCGACGACGCCCCGCCCCGCCGTCGCGGCAATCGCATCCGCCTGCGCCACCTCGTCGAGCAGCACGTCGAGCGGCGGCAGGTCCGTGTCCCATTCGACGAGCGTGGGCACGGCGCCGAAGCGGGCCAGCGCCGCGCGGTACAGGTCCCACACGGGCGGCGCGACGCGGGCGCCGTGGTGGTCGATGAGGCCATCGTCCGTGACGAGATGGCCGCCCAGGTGGATCTCGCCCACGCAGCCGGCCGGCAGCGCGGCGATGGCGGCATGCGCATCCTCGCCGTGATTGCGCTCGTTGACGTACAGGTTGTTCACGTCCAGCAGCACGCCGCAGCCCGTGCGGCGCGCGAGTTCGGCGAGGAAGTCCGCCTCGCTCATCGCGTCGCCCGCGAAGCGCACGTAGGTGGAGACGTTTTCGACGAGGATGCGCCGTCCCAGCACCTCCTGCACGCGCGCGACGCGCGCGGCGACGAGGTCGAGCGCCTCACGGTCCAGCCGCAGGGGCAGCAGGTCGTTCAGCTGGCGGTCGCGCAGCGCGCCCCAGGACAAGTGTTCGGAGACGAGCACCGGCTGGAGTGTACGCACGAGGGCGGCCACGCGGGCCAGGTGGTCATCGGAAAAGCCGTGCACGGACCCGAGGCCGAGGCCCACGCCGTGCAGGCTGACCGGATAGTCGCGGCGCACCGCGGACAGCACGCGCCAGTCGTGGCCGGCGCGTGCGAGAAAGTTTTCCGTGTGGACCTCGACCCAGCCAACGTCGGGCCGGCGTTCGAGGAAATCGCGGTAATGCGGCGCGCGCAGGCCAAGGCCGGCACGGCGGGCGGCGGCCATGGTGAGGCTTATTTACCCTGTTTCGGCGGATTCAGTTTGCCGCCGTCTTTTTCGCAGGTGCCCTTCGGGACGAATTTCCATTCGCCCGGGTCCTTGTCGGCCGTCGCCATGCCGGCGCAGCCGTGGGTGGCGGTGCCGCAGTCGTTCTGGCCGGCCTTGGCGACGCCGTAGCATTTTTCTTCGTTGCCGGATTGCGCATCCATCTGGCCGCCGGCCGTGGCCTGGGTGGCGCAGACGCTCGCGAGCGCGGCAGCGATCAGGGCTTGTCGTTTGTTCATTGGGGATTCTCCGAAATGCAGGTCAGTACACGGCAGGCATTCTATCCCGGCCGGAGCGTAACGAGTGGAAAAGTAACCCGGCCGGGGCGGCCGTTGTCGGCTGCGCGCCGGACGTCGTCGTCGCTGGCGGCAGCCCGATGGTGGCGGCTGAGCGGATGGTATTGTGTGGCCGCCCCCGTCGTGCCGGGTACTGGGCCGATAACGCGGGCGGCGGGAATTCCGTTGACGCGCGCGCGTCAGGCCGTCGTGTTGATGTGGTTGCCCAGGTGCGGCGGCAGGTTCGGCGTCGGCGCGGCGGACTGCACCGCTTCCAGCAGCTGGGTGGCTGCCGAGGCCTGGATGTCCTGCGTCTTTTTCAGCACGGCGACGGCGACGTCCTGGCGGATGCCGGTGTCGGCGATGCTGGTGGCAAGCTTGGCGATACCTAAGGCGTCCATATGCGCTCCTGGTGGGTGTGTCGACGGTCGGCCAGCACGGGGTTCGCCCGCACGACCGCTTATCCCGTGTTAACGACACGACCGGCAGGAACTTTAGGCGGGCAAACCATTAAATTGCCTGACCCAGCGCAAGACCGCGTCCGCGTCGAGCAGGTCCAGCCACGCCACCTGCGGCGCCAGCCCCTGCGGGCGCGCCATCGTGGACGCGACGGCCACGATGTGCGGGTCGCCCGGGAACATCGGCGGCTTGCCGACGTCGGGCCGGTACACCTCCAGCTTGGGCAGCGCCTCCCATTTATAGCCTTCCACCAGGGTCAGGTCCGCCGGCGCGAGGCGTGCCAGGTGTTCGGCCAGCGACGGCTCCGCGGCGCCGCGCAGCTCGCGCATGATGGCCACGCGGTACGGCGATGCGATCATGACCTCGGCCGCGCCGGCCGCGCGCATGCGGGCGCTGTCCTTGTGCGGTGGTTCCAGCATGACGTCGTGGTGGCTGTGCTTGACGACGTTGACGCGCAGCCCGGACGCGGCCAGCCGCGCGACGACGAGTTCCAGCAGCGTCGTCTTGCCGCTGCCGGACCATCCGATGACGCCCAGCACGGGCCCGCGGCCGGCGAAATCAGTAGGCGACACGGTAGCGGATTCCCCGGAAGTTCATGACGGCCGCCTTGGGCAGCAGCTTTTCCAGCACGAGGCCGGGGGCGACCTCCTCGCCTTCGTGGCGCAGCGCCTTGTCGACGATCAGCAGGCGGTCGGCCGCGTTGGCGGAATACATGTAGCCGCCGAACGTGACGCGCGGGATGTCGCGCTGCTGGGCGTCGGGCAGCTGCTGCAGGAACGGCAGGCTGTCTTCCGGCGCCGCCTTCGCGACGGGCGCCGGCGCGGCGGCCGGCACCGGCACCGGGGCCGGGCGGGAGGGTGCGGGCGTGGGCGCAGGTGCGCGTTCGCGCACGGTCACGGGCGGCGGCGCTGGCGGCGCGCTCACCACCAGCGGCTCCGGCGCGGGTGCTGCCGGCGCGGGCGCGCGCTGCGCGACGGTCTGCGGCGCCGGCGCCGGCCGCCCCAGCACCAGCACCCCCGCGACGACGACGAGCGCCCCGGCGCCGAGGCCGACGAACAGCGGCTTGCGGCTCGCCGCGGCGGCCGCCGGCGCGGGCGTCGACGCCTGCGGCGCGTGGATCGTCGGCGCGTTGCCGAGCTGGCGTTCGGCCTGGGCCTTCTTCAGGGCTTCGAGGATGTACGACATATCACTTCCCGGTGGCTGCCAGCAGGCGCGGTTCGTCGACGCCCGCCAGCTGGTTCAGGCGCATGTAGGTGCGCGGACCGGCCAGGCCGTCCGCCTTCAGGTTCTGCTTGACCTGGAACGCGCGCAGCAGGCGCCGCGTGGGCTCGTCCAGGACTTGCCCGGCCGGCGGCGCGGCGCGCCTGCCGTCCAGTTCCGCGAGGCGGGCGGCGATCCAGTCGACGTCCGGCCCGCTGTCGCCCGGCCCCACCTGGTCGCGGAAACCGCGCGGCACCTTCCACAAGGTCGTGTACTCGCCGTCGATGCGGGTCGCGAGCAGTCCCAGGCTGACCGTGTGGCGCTGGCCGTTGATCGCGAGCGTGGCCGTGTCGTCGTCCATGCCGGTCAGCACGGCGTAGCCGACCCGGGCGCCGTCGTGCAGGCCGACGATGGCCGGCCGGTCGAGCAGGCGCAGTTCATACAGGCCGCCGCGGCCCTGGTAGCAGCGCAGGCCGGTGCGCGGCGCGGCGTCGCACGCGGCGGCGGCCGGCAGTTGCTGGCCCCACAGCGCGCCCAGTTCGCGCAGCGCGTCGTCCTGCGTGGACAGCGCCAGCGGCTTGGGCTGCATGCCCGCCTTCGCGGGCGCGGACTGCGCTTTCACGGCCATGGGCGCAGCCGGCGCAGGCGTCGGACGATGCGGCACCGCCTGCCACGCCGCCGCGCTGATGGCGGCGCCGGCCAGCACGCCGCCGGCCACGAACGGCCAGCGCAGCGGCTTGCGCGGCGCACCGCCGGCGATCGCATCGTCGCCGGCGAACACCTCGCGCGCGGCACGGCGCAGGATCGCCGGCGTGACGTCGCGGCTGTTCTCGACATAGGCGCCGAGCAGCGCGCGGTCGCACAACAGGTTGATGCGGCGCGGTACGCCTTCCGTCAGGCGGTGGATCGATGGCGCCAGCGCGGCGGGAACCGGCGTCGTGCCCTGCACGCCCGCGACGGCCAGGCGGTGCGCGACATAGGCGCCCGTCTCGTCGGCGGACAACGGACCGAGATGGTAGCGGGCGATGACGCGCTGGGCCAGCTGCTCCAGTTCGGGCCGCGCGAGCATCGTGCGCAGTTCGGGCTGGCCGATCAGGATGATCTGCAGGAGCTTGCGCTCGCTGGTCTCCAGGTTCGTCAGGAGGCGCAGCTGCTCCAGCACCTGGGCCGACAGGTTCTGCGCCTCGTCGATCACGAGCACGTTGTTGTGCCCCTGCGCGTGGCTGTCGAGCAGGTAGGCGTTGATCGCGTCCACATAGGCTTTCACCCCCGCCGCGGACGACACGGTGATGCGGAATTCGTCGCAGATCGTCTGCAGCAATTCCTCGACCGTCAGCTTCGGGTTGAAGATATAAGCCAGGCGGCAGTCGTCGGGCACCTGCTCGATGAAGCAGCGGCACACGGTCGTCTTGCCCGCGCCGATCTCGCCCGTGAGCAGCACGAAGCCCCCGCCGCTGCCTATCCCATAGAGCAGGTGCGCGAGCGCCTCGCGATGGCGTTCGCTCATGAACAGGTAACGCGGATCGGGCGCGATGGAAAACGGCGCCTGTTTTAAGTGGAAATAATTTGTGTACATGTCAATACCAAAAGCTTACCGGCGCGGTGGCAGCGGTTTGAACTTCGCGCAGTATATTTTGCTTTTGGCATTGTAGTAAGCGATCGTGCTGCCGGGGACGGATACGCGCAAAGGGTAAGGCGAGGCATCGGCCGCCAGGTGGCGCACGCCCGCCGCCTTGCGGACGGCCTGTTCCAGTTCGTCCGGCGCCACGTCGGCGACGGCGCCCACGAACACCCATTCGCTCGTGTCGTCGCTGACCATCACCTCGGTGACGGGCGCGCCCCACAGGGTCGTCTCGCCCGTGCGGAACCAGTACGCGCCGCCTTCGTGCTTGTACGCGGGGCCGAAATGGGTCTTCAGCCAGGCATAGAAATACTTGTTGTCGAGATGGTCGTGGCACAGCAGGGCCGCGCCGATGACGGGGCCGAACGTGGACGGCGGCTTGTCCTGGGTCTGCGCGTGCACGGGCGCGACGAGCGCCAGTGCGGCAGCCAGCAGGCCTACAATTTTCCCAACCATGCGCGGTTGGCGGCGATCTTCGCCTTCACCGAGGCCGGCAGCGCCTCGTAACAGCCTGGATGCTGCTTGAGCGCGTGCTCGCGCACTTCCTTTTCCATGCCGTTGACGATGAATATATAGACGGAGGCACCTTCCGCATTCTTGCGGGTGCCCATGTAGCGAATCACGATGATCTCCTTGACGAGCGCCCATTATGACATTCGCCCTCCGTTCCGGCCACGGCCGGGCACCAGGCGTGCGCCGGGATGGCGTGCGCGTAATGGCCCGGCAGGCTACGTCGTTGCGCTCCAGCCACATCTGCAGCAGGTCGCGGTTGTCATGCTGCCAAGGCGATCCCGGCCGGCAGGCCGGCCGCGACCTATAATCGCCGGCATGACGACCGCCCGCCTCCCCCGCCTCCTCGCCTGCGCGCTCGCCCTGGCGGCCTGCACGGCGCATGCCGCCACGCCCCGCCTGTGGAAAGCCACGCACGCGGTCGAAGGCCATGGCACGACCACGCTGTACGTGCTCGCCGCGACGCCCGCCGGCCTGCCGGCCGAATTCGACGCCTATTACACGCGCGCCGTGCTGCCCGCGCTGCGCGCGTCCGCCACGCTGGCGGTCGAAGGCGTGGGCGATGGCGAGGAAGGCCCGGCGACACCGGGATGCGACCTGCACCAGCTCGACGAGCAAGGCATTGCCATGCTGAACGACGCGCGCCAGCGCATCCTCACGCTCACGCTGCAGGCCGACATGGCCCGGCGCGACGCCCTCGACGTCAAGGCGCTCGCGAAGGCGCCCGACCCGGACACCCAGGCGCAAGCCTGGGCGCGCCTGATCGAGATGAGCGACGAATTCACGCTGCTGCAATTCGCACGGGTCCAGGCGGCCTCGCTCGCGTCCGCCGCGCCGGACCACAAACAAGGCGCCAACGTCGCCGAGGCCCTCGTACGCGCGCGCCCGGACATCCCCGTGCACGACATCGATTACCGCACGGGCATGATGCACGCCTACTGCGCCGCCGGGCCGCGCCGCACGATGATGCTGCTGGACGTCGTGGACAGCGCGCCGCCCTCCGCAACGGCCACGGCGCGCCTCACGCGCGATTTCGACGCCCTGCTGCGCGGCCGCGCGCCGTCCGACGGGAGCCCGCTGACCCGGCTGGCGCCGCTGGACGCGGGCCTCGTCTGCGCGCGCAACCGCGACTGGATCGCGCGCATGGGGAAGGTGGCGGATGGGCGCGCGCATTTTTACGTGGTCCCCGTGCGCAACCTGTTCGCGGCGCGGCATGACGATGCGGATTGCGGCGGGCTGCTGGATGAGCTGGAACAGGCCGGCTTCACGGTCGCGGCCGTCAAGTAACCCGTCGTTCCCGCGAAAGCGGGAACCCATGCCGAGCATCCTGGTCAGCGCCGTATGGATCCCCGCCTTCGCGGGGATGACAGCGACGCCATCCACTCCATGTTTTCCGCAGCCTGTCCCCCGTTTTCGCGCATTCGTCGAAAGCCGGCTGCGCCGGCGTCCTGCCTGCCGTATCGTGCAGTCTCCCGGCGCTGCCGCAGACAACAACGACGACACCATGAAAAACGCCCTCAAGCTCACCGTCCTGGCCGCCGCGCTCGCGGCCGGCGCCTTCGTCACGATGCCCGCCTCGTTCGCCCGGCCGCAGGACACGGGCAATGCCGTCGCCACCGAACAGCGCGCAATCACGGCATTCAGCGCGATCGAGCTGGCGGGCCCCTACCACGTCGTGATCGACGCCCAGGCGAAGCCGTCGCTGGAACTGAGCGGCGAACGCAAGCAGCTGGCCGAGATCGAGACCGTCGTGCGCGGCGACACGCTCGTCGTGCGCCCCGTGCAGCGCAACGGTTTCTTCTTCAACTTCGGCAAGCGCCGCGAGACGGTCACCGTCCGCATCGGCGCGTCCGCCCTCAAACGCCTGACGGTGGCCGGCAGCGGCGACGTCGAGATCGACCGCATCAATGCCGAGCGCTTCACGCTGGCCGGCAACGGCCCGGGCGACGTGCACGCGAGCGGCACCGTGCGCCAGCTGACCGTGACGTCCAGCGGCAGCGGCGACCTGGAGCTGCGGCGCCTGAAAACCGGCGACGTCGACCTGGCGCTGAACGGTCCGGGCGACGTGGAACTGGCCGACGTGAGCGGCACGCTGTCCGTGCAGGCCGGCGGCTCCGGCGACCTGGAAGCGGACGGCCTGCGCGCGGCCAAGGTGACGGCACGCATGCGCGGGCCGGGCAACGTCCAGCTGTCGGGCAGCGCGCGCGAACTGGACCTGGAGATGTCCGGCTCGGGCGACTTCGAAGGGTGCGACCTGCGCATCGACGGCGGCGCGCGCAGCGTGCAGCGCGGACCGGGCAATGCCTGCCTCGCGGGCGCCATCCGCAAGTTCGACGGCGAAGTGGACGGCTCGGGCGAACTGGCCGTGCGCGGCCTGCAGGCCGGGACGGCGCAGCTGCGCATGAACGGGCCGGGCAACGTCGCGCTGGCCGGCACGGTGGGCGACCTGAACGTGGAACTGGCCGGCTCGGGCGACCTCGATGCGGCCGGCCTCAAGGCGGGCAAGGCGACGGTGCGGGCCCGCGGCCCCGGCGGCGTCACGCTGGCGAACGTGGGCGATACGCTGGACGCGGCCCTGTCGGGCTCCGGCGGCCTGAAGGCGAGCATGTCCGGCAAGCGCCTGCTGCTGCGCATGAACGGTCCGGGCGACGCCCGCATCGATGGGCGTGTTGCCCAGGTCGACGCCCAGATCGCGGGCTCGGGCAGCCTCGATGGCCACGGCCTGACGGCCGCCCATGCCGACATCGTCGTGCACGGACCGGGCACCGCCTCGGTCAACGTCGTCTCCCAGCCCGACCGCGCGGACACGAAGACCGTCGCGCGCGGCCAGCTGCTGCTCGTCGACCGCAGCGGTTCGCACACGACCCGGTAAGGAGGTTGCCATGCTGTCCGTCTTCGCCCGTATCAAACGCCGCCTGGTGCCGGCGCTTGCCCCCGCCGTGCGCGTGTTCCCGGACTGCTTCGCCGCCGACGACACCGTCGTGCCGTGGGCGGACGTGAGCCGCGTGCTGGCCTATGCGAACGAGGACGGCTTGCGCATCGAGGTGCGCGCCGCGCATCTGATTGAAGCCATCGTGCTCCTCGAGACGCAGCCCGGCTTCGACGCGTTCGTGCGCATGGCCGACCGGCGCCTGACCTTCCCGCTCGCGTGGTGGGAAGCGCTGCCGCGCGCGCGCCGCGTGGTGCTGTTCGAGGCCGTGCTGCGGGAAGTCCACCTCGACCATCCGCACGCCGCGCCACGTACCGCCCACGGCTGAAGGCCTGGTCCTTGTGCTAATGTAGCGGGCGCCGCCCACGACACGCCCAAGGATATCGATGACGTCATTCCCAGTCCGCCTCGCGCCGCTCATCGGTGCAGTGGCGCTCGCCGGTTTCGCGCACGCGCAGACGGCGCCGCAGTATGCGGAACTCCCTTCCGAGACCCCGGCCGAATTCAGGGCGCCCGACGCCGGCTTCAACTACGTGAAGCGCACCGTGATGATCGCGATGCGCGACGGGACGAAGCTGAACACCATCATCATCGTGCCGAAGGGCGTGCAGAACGCACCCATCCTGCTCACGCGCACGCCCTACGATGCGTCCAGCCTCGTGAACCACGCGGACAGCGCCGACCTGGAGACGATCCTGACCGGCTACGACAACGCGGCCGACGTCATCGCCGGAGAAGGCTATATCCGCGTCGTGCAGGACGTGCGCGGCAAATACGGTTCCGAAGGCGACTACGTGATGAACCGCCCGCTGCATGGCCCGCTGAACCCGACGCCCGTCGACCACTCGACCGACACGTACGACACGATCGAGTGGCTGACGAAGAACGTCCCCGAGACGAACGGCCGCGTGGGCATCATCGGCATTTCGTACGACGGCTTCCTGCCGCTGATGGCGCTCGTGAATCCGCACCCGGCGCTGAAGGTCGCGGTGCCGATGAATCCGATGGTGGACGGCTGGAAGGGCGACGACTGGTTCCACAACGGCGCCTTCCGGCAGATCAATATGTCGTACATGCTAGAACAGGTCGTCACGCGCGCGAACACGGCCAAGTGGCCCGTCACGAACTACGACGACTACGACATGTACCTGCGCGCCGGTTCCGCGGGCGCGCTGGGCCGCGAACGGGGCCTGGAACAGAGCGGTTTCTGGAACAAGGTCGTCGCGCATCCGGCGTACGACGCGTTCTGGCAGCAGCAGGCGATGGATACTATCCTCGCGCGCCAGCCCGTCACGGTGCCGACGCTCCTCGTGCACAGTTACTGGGACGCGGAAGACATCTACGGCGCCGTCGCCGTGTGGAAGGCGATCAAGCCGCACGACACGGAGAACAAGGTGTTCCTGTCGCTGGGCCCGTGGTCGCACGGCGGCGCGATCGGCGACGGCGCGACGCTCGGCACCCTGAAATTCGGCAGCGACACGGCGTTGTACTGGCGCCAGCAGGTCTTGAAACCGTTCCTCGCGCGTTACCTGAAAGGCGATGGGAGTGTACCCGCGATCCCGACGGTGACCGCGTTCGAGACCGGAACGAACAAGTGGCGCAACCTGGCCGCGTGGCCGAGCGGCGCCGTCGAACCCGTCGCGCTGCGCCTGGCCGCGAACCAGAAGGCCCAGCTGGGCGGCGCGGCCGATGCGAAGGGCTACGACGAATACGTGTCCGACCCGGCCAAGCCCGTGCCCTTCCGCCAGCGTCCGATTCCGCCGTACGGCTACGACGAAGCGAAGGGGCAGACGTGGCCGCGCTGGCTCGTCGACGACCAGCGCGAGGCGTCGGGCCGCACGGACGTCGCGACGTTCGTGTCCGACCTGCTGACGGCGCCCGTGAAGATCAGCGGCGAGCCGGTCGCGCACCTCGTCGCGTCGACGAGCGGCACGGACTCCGACTGGGTCGTGAAGCTGATCGACGTGTACCCGGACCAGGTGGGATCGCAGCCGGCGCTGGGCGGCTACCAGCTGATGGTCGCGGGCGACATCTTCCGCGGCCGCTACCGCGAAGGCTTCGACAAGCCGAAGGCGCTGGCGCCGAACAAGGCGCTGGCGTACCGCATCAAGCTGCCGACGGCGAACCACGTGTTCCTGCCCGGCCACCGCATCATGGTGCAGGTGCAATCGAGCTGGTTCCCGCTGTACGACCGCAATCCGCAGACGTTCGTGCCGAACATCTTCTTCGCCCAGCCGGGCGACTACCGCAAGGCCACGCAGCGCATCTACCACAGCAGCTATGTCGAACTGCCGCTCGTGAAAGCGGCGCAATGACGGGCGGCGTGCGCACCTGGCACGGCAGCTGCCATTGCGGCGCCGTGCGCTTCGCGGCCGACATCGACCTCGATCGGGGCACGATCGTCTGCAATTGCAGTCTCTGCACCAAGCAGCGCAACTGGGCGGCGATCGTGCCCGCGGCCGCGTTCCGCCTTCTGCATGGCGCCGGCGCGCTGACGGAATACCGCTGCAACACGCGCACGGAACGCCACCTGTTCTGCGCCACGTGCGGCATCCGGCCGTTCGGCACGGGCACGTCGCCGCGCTGGGGAGAGTATGTGGCGGTCAGCGTACACTGCCTGGACGACCTGGCGGCCGACGCACGCGCCGCGCTGCCCGTCACGTACCTGAACGGCCGCGATGACGACTGGGACAACCCGCCCGTCGACGTGCGTCAGTTATAATTCCATTTTTTCGAAGAAATCCTTCTGTTTACTTCGCTTTTCCAAGATGCCTCCTTGTCCTATCCTTCGCCTTGACCACGGCCGCTTGCGCCGCGATTCTTGTTATTGATGAGAGATACGACCATGAAACGCATCCTGCTTTTCCTTGCCACCAACCTCGCCATCATGCTCGTGCTTGGCATCACGGCGAGCCTGCTGGGCGTTAACCAATACCTGACGGCCAAGGGCCTGAACCTGGGCGCCCTGCTCGTCTTCGCCGGCCTGATGGGCTTCGGCGGCGCCTTCATTTCGCTGTGGCTGTCGAAGCCCATCGCGAAATGGTCGACCGGTGCGCGCGTGATCGCGCAGCCGTCCAACCCCACCGAGCGCTGGCTGCTCGACACCGTCGCGCGCCAGGCGCAGAAGGCCGGCATCGCGCTGCCGGAAGTCGCGATCTACGAAGGCGCGCCGAACGCATTCGCGACCGGCGCGACGAAGAACGCGTCGCTCGTCGCCGTGTCGACCGGCCTGCTCACGTCGATGACGCACGATGAAGTGGAAGCGGTGCTCGCGCACGAAGTGGCGCACGTCGCGAACGGCGACATGGTGACGCTTACGCTGATCCAGGGCGTCGTGAACACGTTCGTGATCTTCCTGGCGCGCGTCGTCGCGTACTTTGTCGACCAGTTCCTGCGCCGCGACGGCGAGGAGCGCGGTCCCGGCATCGCGTTCACGATCACGTCGGTCGTGTGCGACCTGCTGTTCGGCCTCGTGGCCAGCATCATCGTGGCCTGGTTCTCGCGCCAGCGCGAATACCGCGCCGACCGCGGCGCCGCCCGGATCATGGGCACGCCGCGCCCGATGATCGCCGCGCTCCGTCGCCTGGGCGGCCTGGATCACGCCGACCTGCCGAAGAACCTGGCCGCAGCGGGTATCGCCGGCGGCGGCATGCTGGCCCTGTTCAGCAGCCACCCGTCGTGCGAGGACCGCATCGCGGCCTTGCAGCAGGCATGACGGACCGGCGCGCCCCCAGACTTCTCGTGCCGGCGCTGTTCGCGCTGGCGCTGGCCGTCCTCCTGCAGCACTTCCTCGGCGCGCTGGCCTGGGCCGGCCTGCTCGCCGTGATCACCTGGCCCGCGCACGTCCACCTGCAGCGCCGCGGCTGGCCGCCGGCCGCCAGCGCGGCCTGCCTCGTGGGCCTGCTGATCCTCGGTTTCGTCGGTCCATCCATCCTGTTGCTGAATACGCTGGGCGGCGAACTGGCCGGCGTGCAGCGCCTCCTGGCCCGCGCCAACGAGACGGGCATCCCCGTCCCCGTCTGGATCGCGCACCTGCCGATGGTGGCCGAACACGCGGTCCAGTGGTGGAACGAACACCTTGCCCTGCCCGGCGGCTTGAACCGCCTCGTCGGCAGCGCGGCCGGCGATTTCGCCCCGCACCTGACGGGCGCCGCGCGCCTGTGGGGCTCGACGATCCTCGCGAATGCGCTGTACCTGTTCCTCGCCCTGCTCACCCTGTTCGTCCTGTACCTGCACGGCCCCGCCGCCATCCACCACGTCGACACGGCCGGCATGCGCGCGCTGCCGCGCCAGTATCCGATGCTGCGCCGCGTGTTCCCCCTGTCCGTGCGCGGCACGGCGCTGGGCCTCGTCTCCGTCGCCATCCTCGAGGGCTGCGTGCTCGGCGCCGCCTACGCCATCGCGGGCGCGCCGGCGCCGGCGCTGCTGGGCGTGCTCACGGGGTATTTCGCGCTCGTGCCGGGCGGCGCGCCGCTGTCGTTCTCGCTCGTCTCGCTGCTGCTGCTGGGCCAGGGCCATTCCGGCGCCGCGCTGGGCCTGTTCTGCTGGGGCGCGTTCGAACTGTTCCTCGTCGATAAATTCATCCGCCCGAAGCTGATCGGCCGGCGCGTCAACCTGCCGTTCCTCGCCGTGCTGTTCGGCCTTCTCGGCGGTGTCTCGACCCTGGGTGTGATCGGCCTGTTCGTCGGTCCGTTCATGATGGCGATCCTGTTCGAATGGCTGCGCGACAATACCGCCTTCAATACCAATTCATCAGTCAACATGGATGTCTACAGCAGCACGGACGAGACCAATTCCGCCTCTGCCGACCGGACCGACAATACCAATTAAATACCTGTTGACAAGCCTATCAGTGCTGCCTATAGTGCCCTGACCTTCCCGGCACAGCACTCATATGATCGACTATCTCATCGGCGTCGACGGCGGCGGCACCGGCACCCGCGTGCGCCTTGCGCGGATTTCTCCCCACGGTGTCGTCGAACTGGCCCAGGGCGCCAGCGGCCCGTCCGGCCTCGGCCTGGGCATCGCCCGCGCCTGGGCTTCCGTCCAGGACGCCGCCGCCCAGGCCTTCGCCGCGGCCGGCATCGAACAACCTTCGCTTGACCGCATCGCCATCGGCCTCGGCCTCGCCGGCGTGCACAATCGCCAGTGGGCGCAGGCGTTCGTGGACGCCGATCCCGGCTACGCCGCGCTGCGCCTCGAAACCGATGCTTTTTCTACCCTTTTGGGCGCGCACGGCGGCCGTCCCGGCGCCATCGTCGCCATCGGCACGGGCAGCGTCGGCGAAGTGCTGCAGCCCGACGGCACGCGGCGCGAAGTGGGCGGCTGGGGCTTCCCCGCCGGCGACGAAGCGAGCGGGGGCTGGATCGGCCTCGCCGCCATCAACCATATCGAACAGGTGCTCGACGGACGCCGGCCCGGCAGCGCGTTCGCCGACGCCGTTATCGACGCCTGCGGCGGCAACCGCGCCGCGATCCAGGTCTGGCTCGGCCAGGCCACGCAGACGACGTACGCCACGCTCGCGCCGCTCGTGCTGCAGCACGCGGACGATCCGGCCGCGCGCGCCATCCTGGTGAAGGCCGGCGAGGAAGCGGCCGCCATCGCCCGCGCGCTCGACCCGGACGAGCGTCTCCCCCTCGCGCTGTGCGGCGGCCTGGGGAGCGCCCTGCGCGACTGGCTCCCGCCCGCGCTCGCGGCCCGCGCCCGCGCGCCGGAAGGCGATTCCGCGCGCGGCGCATTACGGATGATCGAGCTGCACGTCGCGGCATGAAAGGACCCACCATGCAAGGCAATATCCTGACTCCGGACGGCTGGATCCGCGGCCGCATCGTCATCGAAGACGGCACGACGACGATCGCCGCCATCGAAGGCGACGCGGCCGATCCGGCATCGAACAAGGACGACTACATCCTGCCCGGCTTCATCGACCTGCACGTGCACGGCGGCGCGGGACGCGACATGATGGAAGGCGGCGACGCGCCGCACGTGATCGCCCGCTTGCATGCGCGGCACGGCACGACGAGCCTGCTGGCCACGACGATGACGGCGCCGCTGGACGACATCGACCGCGCGCTCGCCGCCATCGGCACCGCGTGCGAGCAGCGCGGCAAGGACGAAGCGCGCATCCTCGGCGTGCACCTGGAAGGTCCGTACATCAACTCGGGCAAGCTGGGCGCGCAGCCGCCGTTCGCACGCGAAGCGACGATGGCGGAAGTGGAGCGATTCAACGCGCAGGCACCGATGCGGCTGATCACCGTGGCGCCCGAGATCGACGGCCACCTGCCTCTCGTGCGGCAGCTGGCGGACGCCGGCATCCGCGTGCAGATCGGCCACACGAACGGCAACTACGACGACGGCGTGCGCGCGCTGGAGCACGGCGCGGCCGGCTTCACGCATTTGTTCAACGCGATGCCGGGCCTGCACCACCGCGATCCCGGCATGGTGGGCGCCGCGCTCGCGCATGCGCAGTACGCGGAGATCATTCCCGACCTGTTGCACGTGCATCCGGGCGCGATCCGCACGGCGCTGCGCTGCATCCCGCACCTGTACTGCGTGACGGATTCCACGGCCGCCGCGGGCATGCCCGATGGCCAGTACATGCTGGGCCGCCAGGTCGTCCACAAATGCATGGGCGGCGTGCGCCTCGCGGACGGCACACTGGCAGGCAGCACGCTGACGATGGACCAGGCGCTGCGCAACCTCGTCTCGATCGGCCTCGATCTCGCCGACGCCGCGCGCCGCGTGTCGACGAACGCCGCCGACTACCTGGGCGAAACGCGCCGCGGCCGCATCGCGCCGGGCTGCTTCGCCGACCTCGTCGTGCTCGACCGCGACCTGAACCTGAAAACCGTTCATATCGAAGGAGAACAGTGTGACCTCGCTGATGCTTGAAGAAGCCGTGTCCGCGGCCGACTGCGTCGCCCTGCAGCTGGCCAACGACGCCGACCGCTACGCCGCGCTGGGCCACCACCTGCGGGGCGCCTCCTTCCATAACGCGGTGACGGTGGCGCGCGGCAGTTCGGACCACGCGTCCAGCTACCTCGCCTACCTGATCATGGCGCGCATGGGCCGTCTCGTGACGTCGCTGCCGATGTCGCTCGTCACGTTGTACAAGGCGCCGCTGCAGGCGTCCGGCACACTGGCCATATCGATCTCGCAATCGGGCCAGAGCCCGGACGTCGTCGAACCGATCCGCTACTTCCGCCAGGGCGGCGCGACGACCGTGGCGCTCGTGAACGACATCGATTCGCCGCTCGCACGCGCGGCCGAATGGGCGCTGCCGCTTCGGGCCGGGAAGGAGCACAGCGTCGCCGCGACGAAGAGTTTCATCACGAGCCTGACGGCCGGCGCGCGCCTCGTCGCGGAATGGCAGCAGGATGCAGAGTTGAAGGACGGCCTGGCCGCCCTGCCGGACGCGCTGCGCCAGGCCGCGCGGACCGACTGGTCGGCGGCACTCGAGGTGTTGGCGCCGGCGCGCAACATCATGGTCGTGGGCCGCGGCATCAGCTTCCCGATCGCGCTGGAAGCGGCGCTGAAATTCAAGGAGACGTCGGCGCTGCAGGCGGAAGCGTTCTCCGGCGCGGAAATCAAGCATGGCCCGATGGCGCTGATCGACGAGGGCTATCCGCTGCTGATCTTCGCGACGCGGGGCCCGGCGCAAGCGGGTCTCGTCGCGCTGGCCGACGAGATGCGCGGCCGCGGCGCCCGCGTGCTGCTCGCGGCGCCGGCCGACATCGCCTCGCGCGACCTCGACCTGCCCGTGTCGACCTGCGCGGACCTCGACCCGATCGTCGCGATCAACGCGTTCTACGTGATGGCGGCGCACCTGTCGAAAGCGCGCGGACTCGATCCGGACAAGCCGCGCCACCTGAACAAAGTCACGAAAACACACTGAGCCGCACTGATGCCCACGAACGACCTTCGCCAGCTGGCCGGCCGCCTGATCATGATCCGGCTGTTCGGCACGGCACTCGACGCCGACACGGCCGACTTCATCCGCGCCAACCGCATCCGCGGCGCGTGCCTGTTCCGCCAGAACATGACGGACGCCGCGCAGCTCACGCGTTTCACGAGCGACTTGAAAGATGCGATGGGCGAGCACGCGCTGATCGCGCTCGACCAGGAAGGCGGCGCCGTCGTGCGCGCGCTGTGGGTGCCGCCGCCGCCGTCCGCGATGGCGCTCGGCGCGGCGGGCGACGAACCGCTCGCGCGCGACGTGGGCGCGGCCGTCGCGCGCGCGATCCGCGCGCTGGGCTTCAACTGGAACTTCGCGCCCGTGCTGGACCTGAACAACAACCCGCGCAATCCCGTCATCGCGGAGCGCTCGTTCGGCGCCGATCCGGATCGCGCCACGGCCCTCGCGCTCGCGTGGATGGCCGGCAGCGACAGCGAAGGCGTGGCCTGCTGCGTCAAGCACTTCCCCGGCCACGGCGACACGCACGTCGATTCGCACCGCGACCTGCCGACGGTCGACAAACCCTTGCAGGAACTGGAGCGCTTCGAATTCGCGCCGTTCCGCACGGCCGCGCCGCACGCGCCGGCCGTGATGACGGCGCACATCGTCTACCCCGCCCTCGACGCCGACAATCCGGCCACGATGTCGCGCGCGATCCTGCACGACCTGCTGCGCACCGAGTGGCGCTACGACGGCGTGATCATCACGGACGGCATGGACATGCACGCGATCGCGCACCGGTACGATGCCGGCGACGCCGCCGTGAACGCGCTGAGGGCCGGCGCGGACATGGTGATGGCCATCGGCAGCCGCGACACACAGGAACGCACGATCGCGGCGATCGCGGCCGCCATCGGGGACGGCCGCCTGCCGCTGGCCGACGTGCATGCGCGCCTGGCACGCCTGGACCGCCTCGCGCGCGCCCATCCGGCCGGCGCCGTGCAGTACGCGACCGAAGACGCCGACCGCGCGCTGATGGCGGACGCGTGGCGCCGGGCGCTCACGGCGCGTGGCAATCCACAGCGTCCCGCACCGGGCAGCAAGGTGCGCCTCGTCGCGCGCCAGGACGTGGTCAGCGACGGCGTGTCGGAAGCGGGCGTGCCGGCCAGCGCCATCGCGGCGATGCTGGCGACGCTGTTCGACGTGGACCTCGTGACGTTCGCGGATGCGGAAACGTTCGACTGGCATGCGCTGCCGGACGACGGCCGCTTCACGATCCTCGCGTCGACGTCGCGCCGCCGCTACGGCGCGCACGCGCGAGCCACGTGGACGCCGGATCTGCACCTCGCGCTGTGGAATCCGTACCAGGCGCTCGACGTCGCGGCGCCCGCGCTGATGACTTATGGCTTCGCACCGCCCGCGCTGGACGCGGTCCGGTCCTGGCTGGCCGGCGACATCGAGGCGACGGGGCAGTGTCCGGTGCCCGGCTTTTGACCGCGTCGGGTAACCACTTGTAACGCCGCATACCGACGTCGCACGGCTGGGGCACAATTGCCACGCCCGTCAGCAGTTTGTGGGACAATGCACGCTTTGTCCGAGATCGGCACCAGCACCGTCGGCGTATGCATTTGAAGCCATTACAGCCACTGAGCGGTGCAATTTTATCGTCATTAAGAGAGGATTTTTCAATGTCCCAATTCCGTTTCGCCCGCCTTGCCATGATGCTGGCCGCCCTTGGCCTGAACGCCGCGCCGGCCCTGATGCACAGCGCGTCGGCGCAGGACAAGAAAGCCGAGGCGCCCGCGCCGAAGCCTGACTCCGTCCGCCCGGAACTGTACAAGCTGCTCGACCCGGCGCAGATCAAGCCGCTGATGGACGCGAAGAACTATGGCGAGGTGAAGAACCGCATCACCCAGGCCGAAGCGTTCCCGGACAAGACGCCGTACGAGACCTATGTGCTGAACCGTATGAAGTTGTCGCTGGGCACGTCGACGGGCGACGACCAGATGGCGATCGGCGCGCTGGAAGCGATCCTGGCGTCGGGCAAGCTGCCGGACGCGGACAAGGGCAACTTCACGCAGGCGCTGGCCACGATGTATTACAACGCCAAGAATTATCCGAAGGCGATCGAGCTGTACAAGCAGATCCAGGCATCGGGCAAGTCGACGGACCAGATCAACTCGGCGCTGATCCGCTCGTACTACCTGAGCGGCGACTACGCGTCGGCGCTGAAAGCCCAGGAACCGGTGCTGCAGGCAGCGGAACAGGCCGGCAAGACCCCGACCCAGGAAGACCTGCGCCTGTACGCGTCGGCCGCGAACAAGGTCAAGGATGACGCCGCCTACCTGCGCGGCCTGGAAAAACTGGCCGCCTACTACCCGACCGACGATTTCTGGACCGACCTGATCAGCCGCGGCATCGTGCGCAAGCCGGGCTTCCAGGACGCCAACATTCCTGACGTGCTGCGTCTCGAATTCGCGGCCGTCAAGCAGATGTCGTCGGACGCCTACACGGAACTGGCCGAGCTGGCCATGAAGGATGGCTTCCCGACCGAAGCGAAGAAGGTCGTCGACGCGGGCTTCGCCGCCGGCGTGCTGGGCACGGGCAGCGGCGCCGCCAAGGACCGCCAGCTGCGCGACCGCGCCACCAAGGAAGCCGCAAGCGATGCGAAAAACATCGCCGCGGGCGAAGCGGGCGCCGCCAAGGCCAAGACCGGTGCTGGTCTCGTCAACCTGGGCTGGGCGTACGTCACGATGGACCAGTTCGACAAGGGCATCCCGTTCATCCAGCAAGGTATCGCCAAGGGCGGCCTGAAGTCGCCGGACGAAGCCAAGCTGCGCCTGGGCATGGCCTACGCGAAAGCCGGCCAGAAGGACAAGGCCATCGAGACCTTCCAGCAAGTGAAAGCGGGCGGCGGCCTGTCCGACACGGCCAAGTACTGGATCCTGCTGCTGAACCACCCGACGGGTGCGATGGCGGCCAAGTAATCCCGGCCGGATCACCGGCAGACAAGGCGGCGCGAACTACGGTTCGCGCCGCTTTTTTTCGTCTGTGTGAATTACCGTACGGGCAGAGCCGGAGCATGCGGCCGATAATCGCCGCAACTCTACTGAAAAGGGCGGCCATGACGACCGTACGCAAGGGCCAGGCGCCCGCGAAGCTCACCCGCGACGAGTTCCACGTCGTTTTTTCACGCGACTTCTACGATCCCGCCTACCAGGCCGTCGCCAAGGAACTGGCAGCCGTCGAAGAGGTCGCGTGGCGGGCCTACGTCGATTCGCACAAGGCGCCGATCACGGTGAAGGCCGGCCCCGGGTTCGCCGACCCGGACTACGATTTATCCGTCGAATGGAAAGAGGCGCACGACCGCCTGCTGGCCGCCGAGGCCCGCCAGAAAGATCCCGCGACGCCGAGCCGCATCCTCTTGATTAATGGCGCGGCGCGCAACGACGGCAGCTGCCCGGGCGAGATCTCGAAGACGTGGCGGCTCGCGACGCTGTGCGAGGCCGCCATCGCGGCCGAGGGCATGGAGACGGACCTGCTCGACCTGTCGCGCCTCATTTCCGACTACGACCGCCACATCCACCCGTGCAAGGCCTGCGTGTCGACGGCGATGCCGCTGTGCCATTGGCCGTGCAGCTGCTACCCGAACCATTCGCTGAACCAGGAAAACGACTGGATGAACGAGATCTACGAGCGCTGGGTGGCCGCGCACGGGGTCATCATCCTCACGCCGACGTACTGGTACCAGTCACCCTCCGTGCTGAAGCTGATGATCGACCGCCTCGTGTGCGCCGACGGCGGCAACCCCGATCCCACCTCCACGCACGGCAAGAAGGCGGAAGAAGCGAAGGCGCTGGAGCAGGACTGGCACTATCCGAAGCATCTCGCGGGACGCGTCTACGGTCTCGTCGTGCATGGCGACGTGGCCGGCATCGAATCGACGCGGCGCTCGCTGTCCGACTGGCTCGACTGGATGGGCCTGATCGACGCGGGCCCCACCGCCCTGCTCGACCGCTACGTCGGCTATTACGAAGCGTATGCGGACAGCCACGCCACGCTCGACAAGGACACGGCGTTCCAGGACGAGGTGCGCAACGTGGCGCGCTCGGTGTCGGCGGCCGTCGCCGCGGTGCGCTCGGGCAAGCTGTTGCAGCCGGACCGGAAGCTGGCCAATCCCCGGCCGAAGTGACGGGCGGTCTTTTTTTGGTATCATCCGGGGATCGCTTGCCAATGAACCCCGCCGCATGTCCCACCTCGCGCAGCTGATGCACCAGCTCTCCGCCACCAGCAACCTGCCGCTCTACCAGCAATTGCAGCGCGCCCTGCGCGACGCGATCGACCGGGGCGTCTACGGCCCGGCGGAAGCCTTGCCGGCCGAGCGCCAGCTCGCGGCCGAACTGGACGTCTCGCGCATCACGGTGCGCAAGGCGATCGACGGCCTCGTCGAGGAAGGCCTGCTCGTGCGCCGCGCGGGGTCAGGCAATTTCATCAACACGCGCATCGAAAAGAATTTCGCGAAGCTGACGTCGTTTTCGGAAGACATGCGCTCGCGCGGCCGTACGCCGCGCAGCGTCTGGCTCAAGCGCTCGGAAGGATTGGTGACGCCGGAAGAAGCGCTGCGTCTCGGTCTCTCGCCGGGCGCCGCCGTCTATCGCTTCAACCGCATCCGCTACGCCGACGACATGCCGATGTGCCTGGAATACGCGACCATTGCCGCGTCCGCCCTGCCCTCGCTGGATGCGGTGGACGTGTCGATGTACGAAGCGCTGGAAGCGAACGGCAAGCGCCCCGTGCGCGCGCTGCAGCGCCTGTCCGCGCTGCTGCTGAACGCCGAGCAGGCGAAGCTGCTGCAATCGCGGGAAGGCGATGCGGGCCTGTGCGTGGAACGGCTGGGCTTTCTGCCAGACGGCCAGGCCGTGGAATTCTGCCGCTCCTATTTTCGGGGCGACATGTACGACTTCGTGGCCGAGCTGAGCGCCGGCTGATCAACTTTTACAACAACAACGCCATGACCAACCTGACCTACGAAGCCTATCTCGACGAAGTCGCCACCCTGCTGACCGAGCTGTACGACCTCGACGACGCCACCGCCATCAAGCTCGTCGTCGACGCGCAGGCGGCCGAGTATTTTTCGCCGCACGACGACCATCCGGACATGCGGACGCTCACGCGTGCGCGCGAGGATGCCGTGGCGTTATACAAGGCACGCCAGGCCCGGGTGAGCACGCAAGCGAAGCAACAGCGCGCCACCCACAAGAAACGGTAGGCAAACGCCCGTCAGATCGCCGTCAGGCCGCCATCGATGGCCAGTTGGTGGCCGGTGACGAACGACGCCTGCTCCGAGCATAGCCACAGCGCCGCGTTGGCGATTTCGGACGGGTCGGCGATGCGTCCCATCGGATGCGCCGCCTTGAGCCTCTTGTCGCGCCCCGGCTCGCGCTCGAGCATGCGCGCCAGCATCGGGGTCTTGACGGCGCCCGGGCACACGCTGTTGACGCGGATGCCGTCCTTGGCATATTCGACGGCCGCGCTCTTCGTCAGGCCGACGACGGCGTGCTTGGACGCCGAGTAGATCGCGCGGTGCGGTGCCGCCACGAGGCCGCCGGCGTCCGCGATGTTGACGATCACGCCGCCGCCTTCCTGCTTGAGCATCTGGCGCAGCTGGCTCTTCATGCACAGCCAGACACCCTTGACGTTGACGCCCATGATGCGGTCGAACTGGTCGTCCTCGCCTTCGGCCAGCGGCAGGTATTCTTCCTCGACAGCGGCGCCATTGACGGCGCAGTCGATGCGGCCGTAATGGCCGACCGCCTTGTCCATCAAGGCCTCGACGTCCGCCGCGACCGTGACATTGGATTTCACAAACAGCGCCTTGCCGCCCGCTTCGACGATCAGGGCCGCAGTCATGTGGCCGCCGTCGACCGACGTGTCGGCGATGACGACACAGGCGCCCGCGCGTCCGAATGCCAGCGCCGTCGCCCGGCCGATGCCGCTGGCGCCCCCGGTTACCAGCACTACCTTGCCTGCATACGAAATGCCGCTCGGAGTCTGCTTGGTCATGCCCTTCATCATGCTTCCTTTTCAATATCCCGACGCAAGCTTTGCTTCCTACAAGCAATACTGCGCTCAGGCAACATGATAGCGCCCGTCCCGGGCATTGACCAAGTTTCTCAGCCATTCTGCAAGTTAATGAACGGCCGAGTGTTGCAATCAGGGTGCAGGTTTCACTTTTGCCTTGTCTCCAGCCATGACGACGGACATCTTCGCGGGGTCGACCGCCTTGCGGAATGCTGCGTTCAGCTGGGGCAAGGTGACGGCCATCAAACGCTGCTCGAACTCGGCCGACCACTCGAACGTGCGGCCGCGATACATGTACGACGTCCAGCCGGCGGCCAGCGCGCCGTCGTCGGCACGGTTCTGGATCCTCTGTTGCATCAGACCCGACTTGGCGCCGGCGAGTTCCGCCGTCGTGAAGCCATCCTTGAGCACGCGCAGGAGTTCCTCGCGCACGGCGGCGTCCACCTTGGCCAGGTTCTGCGGCGCGGCGATGGCGCTGATCGCGAACATGCCGGCACGGTCGAGGTCGCCGGGGACAAGGTTCGAACCACCGCCATACGACAGCCCCTCTTTCTGGCGGATGCGGTCCATCAGGCGCGAGCGCATGCCGCCCCCGCCGAAGATGTAATCGGCCAGCATCAGCGCCGGATAATCCGGATCCTCGACGTTGAGATCGACGTTGATCCGCGCCGTATAAAAACCGTTTTCCTTGTCGGGCGTATTCAGGAACGTATGGATGGGCGCGATGTCGCCGTTCTTGCGCAGCACGGGCGCCACGTGCATCGGGGCCTTCCACCCGCCGAACAGCTGGTCGACGAGCGGCGCGATCGCCTGCGCATCGAAATCGCCCACGATGGCCATCTCGGCCGGCACGGTGCCGTAGTAGTCGCGGTGGAAGGCCTTGACCTGGTCCAGCGTCGCGCCCTTGAGGTCCGCAAGATCTTCCTCGAGCGTCGTTTCGTGGCGGATATCGCCCTTGGGATAAACATCAAAATGCTCGTTCAGCGCGCGCGATGCCACGTTGGTCGGCTCGCTGCGGCTCGCTTCCAGCCCGACGATCGATTGCTGGCGCAATTGTTCGAATTCGGCAGCCGGAAAGCTCGGTTCGCGCAGCACGTGGGCGACGAGTTTCAGCGCTTCGGGCAGGTTGTCGCGCGTCGTCTGGAAGTGCGTGAGGCTGCCGGAAATCTTGAGCTTGTCGAAGGCGTCGGCCAGCTGCACGCGGTCGTACTTCGTCGTGCCGCGCATCAGCATCGCGTTCGTCAGCCCCGGCAGTGCCGCCTTGCCGAACAGGTTCTGCTCGTCGCCGATGTGCTGGCGCAGGTCGACGGTGACCGTCTGGCCGCGGTTCTTCTTCGGCAGCAAGGCCAGTTTCACCCCGCCCGCCGTCGTCAGCGTCGTGCGTTTCATGATGTTGGCCTGGCTCGGATCGAAGTCCTCGGCGCTCAGGGTGGATGCCTGCGGCTTGAAATCCTTGAGCAGGCTTTGCACGCTGGGCGCGGGCGGGATGACGGCGCGTTGTGGATTGTCGTCCGGGATGAACTCGCCCGTGACGCGGTTATCGCGCTTGAAATAGCGCCCCGCTGCCGCGGCAACCTGTTCCGACGTAATCTTGTTGACGCGGTCGCGGCCGACGAAGAACAGGCGCCAGTCGCCCAGCGCAATCACTTCCGACAGTGCGACGCCGACCTGCTGCGGATCGTTCAGGCTGCGCTCGAATTCGTTCAGGAAGGTGCGCTTCGTGCGCTCCATTTCTTCCGGCGTCGGCGGGTTCTTGGCAAACTCTTCCACGGCCTGCGTGAGGGCGGCGCGCACGGGTTCGAGCGGCGCGTCCTTCTTCACCACGGCGCCGAAGTATTGCAGGCCGGGCGCATAGCCCGTCTGGCCATAGGCGAATACCTGGCTCGCCTTGCCCGTCTCGACGAGCAGCTTGTGGAGGCGGCCCGTCGGCGAATCGCCGAGGATGGTCGAGGCGAAACTCAGCACGTCGCTGTCGTCGTGCAGGCCGGACGGCACCTTGTAGCCGAGCGCGACGATCTGCACGTCGCCCTGGCGCCGCACGGTGAACGTACGGTCGCCGTCCTGCGTGGGCTCGACCGTCCAGAATTCCGGCAACGTGCGTTTCGGCTTCGGGATCGCGCCGAACAGGCGGTTGATCGACAGCAGGGTTTTCGCGGGATCGAACTTGCCCGCGACGAGCAGCACGGCATTGTCCGGCTGGTAATACGTGTGATAAAAATTCTGCAGGTTCGAGATCCCGACGTTCTCGATGTCGCTCTTGTTGCCGATCGTCGAGCGGCCATACGAATGCCAGTCGTAGGCCACGCTCTGCATGCGCTTCATGAGGACGGCACCCGGCGAGTTCTCGCCGTTTTCGTACTCGTTGCGCACGACCGTCATTTCGGAATCGAGGTCCTTCTTCGCGATGCTGGAATGCGTCATGCGGTCCGCTTCCATGCCCAGCGCCCAGTTGAGGTTATCGTCCGACGCCTGGAACACTTCGTAGTAATTCGTGCGGTCGAGCGACGTCGTGCCGTTGAACTGCATGCCGCGGTCCTGGAACTGGCGCGTGATGTCGGGGTGCTTCGGGCTCCCCTTGAACATCAGGTGTTCCAGCAGGTGGGCCATGCCCGTCTCGCCATAATTCTCGTGGCGCGAGCCGACGAGGTACGTGACGTTGACGGTGACGGTGGGTCGCGACGAATCGGGGAACAGCAGCACTTTCAGGCCGTTCGGCAGGCGGTACTCCGTGATGCCTTCGACGGACGGGCCTTGCACGACGCCCTTGGGCAGGTCGAAAGCGAAGGCGCTGCCGGCCGCGATGAACGTCAGGCCGCCCGCGACCGTATAAGCGGCCAGGCCGCGCTGGAAAAACGTCAAGCTCATGTCACTCCGTCAGTTACTGTTGTCCTCGGGACATGGTAACAGACGGGTACTTAGGCCAGGCTTACCATTATTGCCGCACCCGGCGTTCGTGCTGTTGCTGGTAAGGGCTGATGCGGGCGAGGTCTTCCATTTCCTCGGCCAGGAAGCCGAGCAGGTCGTCCGCGCTGACGATGCCCGCGAGGCGCCCGCCCTCGCCCACGACGGGCACGCGCCGGATGCCGCGCAGGCGCATGCGTTCGATGGTGACGGAGACGTCGTCGTGCTCGTCGGCCGTGAGCAGGTCGTCCGTCATGATGTCGCCGACCTGCAGGCCGGCCGGATCGAGGCCGAGGGCGACGACGGAGACGACGATGTCGCGGTCCGTGACGATGCCGGCGGGCGTGCGTTCGCCATCGACGTCGTCGACGACGACGATGTCGCCCACGTGATGTTTGCGCATGAGTAAGGCCGCACCCTGCACGCTTTCATCGCGGGCGCAGCAGACGGTGTCGACCGTGCAGAGTTTTCCGACTTCCATGGCGAGCTCCAACGTCAAACGTTCAAGCTACCCATGGTGCATCGATGAGGGTTTGAGGTAGATCAGGACTTCTTTTTTTCGTCCGCCGGCGGGACGAAGCACGCCTCGACGACTTGCAGGTCGTTGTCTTTGGCGAAATTGCACACGAAGTGGTAGGCCAGCGGTTCGATGCTTTTGAGGGCATTGTTCACGACGACCGCCTTGACACCGTTCACGACGGTCGGGTGCACGTAGGGCGAGAACTTCAGGTGGGCGTTCGGGCCACCGCTGCCGGCCGGCCGGAAACACGACATGACGCCGCACAGACGCTCGGCCCAGTCACTCGGGCGGAATTGCCTGCCCTTACTTGTCACGCCGAGAATGAAGAATTCGTCGGCGCCTTTCCCGGTTTGCGGTGAGTCGGCCATAGTGCGGCTTCTGAAACAAAGGCGTGGATGAGAACAACCCGACTATTATATCTTATAGAAGACCTGCGGACGAGCCCCATGTGCCGGCTCTTGTCGAACCGGCACGATGGACATCAACCGAGCAGGACTGCGCCCGACAGCAACAGCAGGAGCAGCATCCATAATAACAGCGCGCGCCAGACCAGGCCGACCGTACTTTGCAGTGCGCGCACGCTCGGCTCGTCGCCGGGCAGCATGTCGTCCTCGCTGGCGGTGCTGTCGACCGTCGCCGCGTCGGCCGGCAGGACGTGCGGCGCGTTCTCGGCCGGGCTGCCGAGGCGCACGCCCATCGCGCCGCCGCCCGCGGCCAGGATGATGCCTTTCGATTCGTCGGTCCAACGATTGGCGAAATTGCGCCACGCATAGATCGCATCCTCGAAATTGCCGACCACGGCAAACGCGATCGCCGTCAGGCGCACTGGGATCCAGTCGATCCAGTAGAACGCACGGGCCGCGAACTGGCCGAATGCCTCGTTGCGCATATGATCCGGTTCGTTCCACGCGCGCGCGAGGTATTCGGACACGCGGTACATGACGGCGCAGGCCGGGCCCAGCGGCATCAGGAACCAGAAGAACACGCCGAACACGTTGCGGTGCGTCGTGATCAGGGATTTTTCGACGGCGATGCGGGCGATCTCGGCGGTATCCATGCCGACCGTGTCGATCCTGGCCCACTCGGCCAGGAGTGTCCGCGCCGTCGCCTCGTCGCCCGCGTTGAGGGCGAACTGGATCGACGTGAAGTAATGGCTGTAGTGGCGGAAACCGAGCGTCAGGTAGACGATCAGCACGTTCCAGGCGAACGCGGCGAACACGAAGCGGTAGTACACGAGGACGCCGTAGATGACGGCCGTCGGCACCATCAGCGCGGCCATCATCAGGAACCAGCCCAGCCGGCCATGACTGACCTGGCCGGCATTGAACCAGCTCTCGATCTTCATGGCAAAGCGCTTGATCTCGGCGTAGATCTGGTTATCCGCGCGCAGCGGCTTCAGCTGTTCGATGAGCAGCGCGCACAGAATGGAGAAAAAAGTCATGCACGGTCCTTTGTACGTTGTTGCCTTACTTCATTTGCCCGCTAGGGTAGCGCAGAGACCGACCGGAGTCTATGCCCATTAAGGCACCTCGAAAAACCGTCACGAGCGGCAGCAGATTTGGCCGAGAAGCGCAGCTGTACGAAAGTACAGTGAGCATCGCAGGGCTAGGCGCCCCCGCCAATATGCAACGCGCAGCAGGTTTTTCGACGTGCCTGGTCAGGCGCGTAACAAATGAAACAAATTCCGGAGCATACCTGCTGTCGCTCCCCAGATGAAGAAGCGTTCGTACGGCATCGCATAAAAACTGCGGCGGCCGGCGCCGTCCGGCAGGTCGAACGACATGATCTGGTGGTTCATGCCGTCCATGAGGAACCGCAAGGGCACTTCGAAGATGTCGGCCACTTCGTTCGATTCGGCCGTGAGGTCGAACGGCGGCGTGACGAGGCCCACGACGGGCGTGACGATGTAGGCGGACGCGGTGACGTGGTCGGGCAGCACGCCGACGATCTCGACGTGGCGGCGCGTGAGGCCGATCTCTTCCTCCGTCTCGCGCAGCGCGGTCTCGATGGGCGACGAGTCGTCCTCTTCCGCACGGCCGCCGGGGAAGCTGACCTGGCCGGCGTGGTTGCTCAGGTGTTCGGTGCGCTGCGTCAACAAGACCGTGAGGCCGTCCGGCCGGCGCACGAGGGGCACGAGGACGGCCGCGCGGCGCAGCGTGGGGAAGCGCTCGCGCATGTCCTCGGGCAATTCCGGCACCCACGACGACGGATGGGCGAGGCGCTCGCGCAGCCAGGCCACCTCCAGGCGCTCGGCCGGCAACGCGGGCTCGCCGGCGATCGCGTCGACGGGCAGGCGCTTGGGATCGATATGCAATTTTGCCAAAGGCTGTCTCCAAAAGAAAAAGGCATCCGACCGGATGCCTTTTCCCTAGCACAGACGCTATTACTTCGCAGCAGCGGTCGTAGCGACTTTGCGAGTCGGCAGTTTCTCTTTGATACGTGCCGATTTGCCCGAACGCTCGCGCAGGTAGTACAGCTTCGCACGACGCACGTCACCACGACGCTTCACTTCGATCGAAGCGATCAGCGGCGAGTACAGCTGGAACGTACGCTCGACGCCTTCGCCCGACGAGATCTTGCGAACGATGAAGTTCGAGTTCAGGCCGCGGTTACGACGCGAGATGACGACGCCTTCGTATGCCTGGGCGCGCTTGCGGTTGCCTTCGACGACGTTGACGCTGACGACAACGGTGTCGCCCGGTGCGAAATCAGGGATGTTGCGGCCGAGGCGCGCAATCTCTTCTTGCTCGAGTTGCTGGATCAGATCCATTTGTATGACTCCTATTACCATCTTGCCGGCGCGTTCGATGCCCGGTAGAGGATGGGATTAAAACACGCGATACCCCGATGGGCACCGCCTTTATTCCGCGACCTTTTGCAAGGTTGCGAGAAACTGCTCGTCGGCCTTCGTCAGCAGACCGGCGTCACGCGTCTTGTCCAGCAGATCCGGCCGTTTCTTCGCGGTCGCCTCCAGCATACGCTGGCGGCGCCACTTCATGATCTCGGCGTGGTTGCCACCCATCAGCACGGGCGGCACGGCCACGCCTTCATAGACTTCCGGACGCGTGTAATGCGGCGAATCCAGCAGGCCGTTGACAAAACTGTCTTCGACCGCGGACGCGTCGTCACCCAGCACACCGGGCAACTGCCGCACCACGGCATCCATCAGCGCCATCGCAGGGAGTTCTCCGCCGGACAGCACGAAATCGCCGAGGGAGACTTCCTCGTCGACGACACGGTCCAGCAAACGCTGGTCGACCGCTTCGTAGCGTCCGCACAGCACGACGAGACCGGGCTCGTGCTTCAAGCCCATCACACGTTCGTGCGTCAGCGGTTTGCCTTGCGGCGACATGAACACGACGCGCGGTGCGGGCAAGCCCATGTCGATCTGGCGCTGCTTCGCCGCGTTGATCGTCGCTTCGAGCGGCCTGGCCAGCATCACCATGCCGGGACCGCCGCCATACGGGCGATCGTCCACGGTGCGGTGGCGGTCCGTCGTGAAATCGCGCGGATTCCAGATCGACAGGTTCCACAGGCCCTGCTCGTGCGCGCGCCGGGTCACGCCCGACTGCGTCAATGCGGCAAACATTTCGGGAAACAAGCTCACGACGTCAAACTGCATCGGGACCTCGCTTCAGGTGGACGGGATCAATAATCCAGGCCCCAGTCCAGGGTAATCACTTTGGCTTGCAAGTCGACCGTCTTGACGTACTGGTCCACGAACGGCACCAGCCGCTCCGGCGCTTTCGCATCGGGAGCGGCGTTCGGATCGGGCACGGGCGTGATCCGCAGGATGGACTGCGCGCCATTGTGCATCATGTCGGAGACCTTGCCGAGCGCTTCGCCCTGCAAGTTGACCGTATCCAAGCCGATCAGGTCGGTCCAGTAATACTCGTCTTCCGGGAGTTCCGGAAAGTCCGATCGCGAGACCTGCACCGTGGCACCCTTGAGCGCCTCGGCCGCTTCGCGGTCGTTCACATCGACCAGCGTGGCCGTCACGTCGCCGCTGTGGTACTTCGCGTTCCGCATTTGCACGGGACGCAGCGACGGCTTGTCGATCCACCAGGTTTTGACGCTCAGCAGCGCATCCGCATCCATCGAATAGGGCGTCACGCGGACGCCGCCCCGGAGCCCGTAGGCGCCGGTGATGTGGCCGACCTGGATCAGGTCGTCAGGCACCGCTTGCGCGGATGCCGATGTCGAATGTGCTGCAGAATCGGTCAAACCGTAAAACCTTCGCTGTATTAGGCAGCAGCCTTTTGCGTAGCCACCAGGCGAGCAACAGCCGGCGACAGCTGTGCGCCCACGCCTTGCCAGTACGACAGGCGGTCAGCGGTGACGTTCAGGGCGACTTCTTTGCCCGAAGCCATCGGGTTGTAGTAACCGATGCGCTCGATGAAACGGCCGTCGCGGCGATTGCGCGAGTCGGTTGCAACGATGTTGTAGAACGGGCGCTTCTTGGCACCACCACGAGCTAAACGAATAACGACCATAATATTTCCAAAAGTAAGCTGGACGGAGAAAGCCGACGATTATAGCGCGCTCTATCCTGCATCAGCAAGCATTTACATAAAAACCAAGAACGCTGGCGCGCAGTCCCGGCCGAATCCAAGATTATCGCCGATTTCGCGACACTCCGCCACTATGGAGGCCGCTTTTGGACGATACTGATGACTTTCCTTTCAACATTTATTCGATGTCGCAACACAAGAACAAGACATTCGCCACCGCCCTCGCCTTCCTGCTCGGCGGACTCGGCGCGCACCGCTTCTATCTCAAGGGCAGCGTCGACCGCCTCGGCCTGCTCCACATCTGCAGCCTGCCGGCCGCCGGCCTCGTGTACGGCCTCGGCCACGCGCCGAATCCGTTCTGGGTCCTGCTGCCCCTGATCCTGTCCTGGCTCGTCGGCTTCGGCGAAGCACTGATCCTCGGCCTCACGCCGGACGAGAAATGGGATGCCCGCTACAACCGCAACTCCGGCCGCCGCTCCGCGTCGCACTGGTTCGTGATCCTGCTCGTCGTGGTCACGATGCTGGTGGGCACGACGGCGCTCATCGCCACCATCTCGCGGCTGTTCGACCTGCTCTACACGGGCGGCGCGTACGGCTGACACGTTCGGCATCAGCGTCACAAGCCGGTCGCACCCCAGTCATACCGCGGCACCTGCGCTGGCGGCGTACCGGTCACGATCACGATCTCGCGGTGCGCATTCAGCGCGATCGTGGCCGGATCACCCGTGAAGCGCGTCACCGTTTCCTTGTCGATCACGTAATAGGTCGGCGTGCCGGGCAGCCCTGCCACCGCCGCGGTGCCGAGCGGCTGTCCCCATAACGCAAAGAACTGCCCCAGCGTGAACACCTTGGGCACATCCGTCTCGACGTGCAGGATGCCCGTGATGTCGTGGGTGTGCATTTCGTACGAACAGCCGCTGCCGCGCCCGATCGAATCCGGCAAGCCAAGCCGTATGCCGTCCTGGTAGATCGAGAGGAGCGCGTGGATGTGGTAATCCTCGTTCTTCGCGCACCCCACGCCATCGACGACGGCCGTGCCCGCATGGCTCCATGCCGGCCACTGCGGCCTGCTGTTCAGCGTCGTATAGAGCTTGGTATAGCCCGGCTCCAGCACGATGTCCTTCGGCGGCGCGGGATCGCCGGGCGGCTGCGGCGCCGGGGCGGGTGTCGGCGCGGGCGCGGGTGCCGGCGCAGGCGTGGGACTCGGCACCGCCGGCGGATCGTTCGCGACCGTCGTGGGGGTGGCGTCGCTGCCGCCGCCGCAGGCCACCAGCGCGGACAATGCGGCACAGGCGACGGCGATCGGTAATACCTTGCCAGGCTTCGGGGGATTCATGGGGCGCTCCTTCGATTGTGGATGCGACGAATCGATTCTAGGAGCGCCGCTTACCCGCCACGCATGACGGGCATCAAATGCAGAGCAGCGGTCGGCAGCACGCAACAAATCGCCTGCTGCGGCCCATGAAAAAAGCGGCCCGCAGGCCGCTTCGACAACACCTCCAGCCGTCAGAACTGCTCGACGTCCAGCGCCAGCACGCCGGCGGCACCGTCCACGATCGCGTGGCGCAGTCCGTCCGCCTGCGCCAGCATGTGGTCCGCGAAGAAGCGCGCGGTGGCGATCTTGGCGCGGTAGAACGCCGCGTCGCCGGCGCCGGCATCCAGCTTCTGGCGCGCGACGATGGCCGCGCGCGCCATCTGCCAGCCGCCCAGCACGATGCCTGCCAGCTTCAGGTACAGCACGCTGCCCGCGAACACGGCGCGCGGGTCGGCTTTCGTGTTCGTCACGACGTAGTCGACAACGGCTTCCAGCGCCGCGCTGCCCGCGACCAGCTGGCTGCGAATCGCCGTGAAGTCCGCATCCCGCACCTCCGCCAGCTGCGCCTCGGTCGCGCGCACCTGGGCCAGGATCGCCTTCGCCACGGCGCCGCCGTCGCGCACGGTCTTGCGGCCCACGAGGTCATTGGCCTGGATCGCCGTCGTGCCTTCGTAGATCGTGAGGATCTTGGCGTCGCGGTAGTGCTGCGCGGCGCCCGTCTCCTCGATGAAGCCCATGCCGCCATGCACCTGCACGCCGTCGCGGGCGACGTTCTCGCTCATCTCCGTCGACCAGCCCTTGATCACCGGGACGAGGTATTCGTACACGGCCAGGTTGGCCTTGCGGGTCGCTTCGTCCGGATGGCTGTGCGCCAGGTCCGAGAGGCCGGCGCCGACGTAGGCCAGCGCGCGCGCCGCTTCGGTCTGCGCGCGCATCGACATCAGCATGCGGCGCACGTCCGGGTGGTGGATGATGGCGACGGGGCCGGCGGAACCTTCGACGGCGCGCGACTGGACGCGCTCCTTCGCGAACGCGACGGCCTGCTGGTACGCGCGCTCGGCCAGGCCGATGCCCTGCATGCCGACGCCGAAGCGGGCCGCGTTCATCATGATGAACATGTATTCGAGGCCGCGGTTCTCTTCGCCGACGAGCGTGCCGATCGCGCCGCCATGGTCGCCGAACTGCAGCACCGCGGTCGGGCTCGCCTTGATGCCCAGCTTGTGCTCGATCGACACACAGTGCACGTCGTTGCGCTCGCCCAGCGAACCGTCATCACCCACCATGAACTTCGGCACGATGAACAGCGAGATCCCCTTCACGCCCGGGGGCGCGTCCGGCGTGCGCGCGAGCACGAGGTGGATGATGTTCTCGGCCATGTCGTGCTCACCGTAGGTGATGAAGATCTTGGTGCCGAAGATTTTATAGGTGCCGTCGCCCTGCGGCACGGCGCGCGTGCGCACGGCGGCGAGGTCGGAACCGGCCTGCGGTTCCGTCAGGTTCATCGTGCCGGTCCACTTGCCGTTGATCAGGGGCTCGATGAAGCGGGTCTTCTGCTCGGCGCTGCCGGCCGTCAGCAGCGCTTCGATGGCGCCGTCCGTCAGCAGGCCGACGAGGGCGAACGCGATGTTCGCGCTGTTGAGCATCTCGATGCACGGCGTGGCGACGAGCTTCGGCAGGCCCTGGCCGCCGAATTCGGCCGGGTGCTGCACGCCCTGCCAGCCGGCATCCGCGAAGCCGCGGAACGCTTCCTTGAAACCCTTCGACGTCGTGACCTGGCCGTCGTGCCAGTAGCTCGGCTCCTTGTCGCCCGATTGATTCAGCGGGGCGACGACTTCGCCGCAGAACTTCGCGTTCTCTTCCAGTACGGCTTCGACGGTATCGGGCGTCGCGTCTTCGCAGCCGGGCAGTTGGTTGATCTCGGACAGGTTGGCCAGTTCGTTCACGACGAACAGCATGTCCTTCAGGGGGGCGTTGTAGGTCACCGCAGTCTCCTAGTTTCTCTTTACGTTACGTAAACGTCAATCGCCGACCGCAAAAAAGGCGGGAACCCAATCGCCGGCGTGCCTGCTACGGCCAACGCCGGTCGTACGCTACGCAAATTGGGTTCCCGCCTGCGCGGGAACGACGGTTTTTATGCTGCCGCGATCAGCCCAGTTCCTTGACCAGCGCCGGCACGACCTCGAACAGGTCGCCGACGATGCCGTAGTCGGCCACCGAGAAGATCGGCGCTTCCGGATCCTTGTTGATGGCGACGATGGTCTTGGAATCCTTCATGCCGGCCAGGTGCTGGATCGCGCCCGAGATACCGACGGCGATGTACAGCTGCGGCGCGACGATCTTGCCGGTCTGGCCCACCTGCCAGTCGTTCGGCACGTAGCCCGCGTCGACCGCGGCGCGCGATGCGCCCATCGCGGCGCCCAGCTTGTCGGCCAGCGGTTCCAGGATCTTGAAGTTGTCGCCCGAGCCCATGCCGCGGCCGCCAGAGACGACGACCTTGGCGCCGGTCAGTTCCGGACGGTCCGACTTGGCCAGTTCGCGGCCCACGAAGCTCGACTTGCCCGAGTCCGCGACGGCGGCGACGGTGTCGACGGCGGCCGAACCACCTTCCGCTGCGGCGGCGTCGAAGCCGGTGCCGCGCACGGTGATGACTTTCACGGCATCTAGCGACTGCACGGTGGCGATGGCGTTACCGGCGTAGATCGGACGCTCGAACGTGTCGGGCGCATCGACCTTGGTGATTTCCGAGATCTGGGCGACGTCCAGCTTGGCGGCGACGCGCGGCAGCACGTTCTTGCCGAAGGCCGACGCCGGGGCCAGGATGTGGGAGTAAGCGCCGGCCACGGCCAGGATCTGCTCGGCGACGTTCTCGGCGAGGCCGTCGGCGAATTGCGGCGCGTCGGCGACCAGCACTTTCGCCACGCCCGCGACCTTGGCGGCGGCTTCCGCGACGGCGCCGCAGCCGCTGCCGGCGACGAGGATGTGGACGTCGCCGCCGCATTGCGCGGCCGCGGTGACGGTATTCAGGGTGACAGCCTTCAGGTGGGCGTTGTCGTGTTCAGCAATGACGAGTGCGACCATGGTTATTCCTTAATTAGATGACTTTAGCTTCGGTGCGCAGCTTCGCAACCAGGGTCGCCACATCGGGCACCTTGACGCCGGCCGAACGCTTGGCCGGCTCGGCGACCTTGACGGTCTTCAGGCGCGGCGTGACGTCGACGCCCAGGTCTTCCGGCTTGACGGTCGTCAGCGGCTTTTTCTTGGCCTTCATGATGTTCGGCAGCGTGACGTAGCGCGGCTCGTTCAGGCGCAGGTCGGTGGTGACGATGGCCGGCAGGCTCAGGGCCACGGTTTCCAGGCCGCCGTCCACTTCGCGGGTCACGGTGACCTTGCCGTCTTCCAGCACGACCTTCGAGGCGAACGTTGCCTGCGGCCAGCCCAGCAGCGCAGCCAGCATCTGGCCGGTCTGGTTCGAATCGTCGTCGATCGCCTGCTTGCCCAGGATGATCAGTTGGGGCTGCTCTTCGACGGCCAGCGCCTTCAGTACCTTGGCGACGCCCAGCGGCTCGATCTCGGCACCGGTCTCGACCAGCACGCCGCGGTCGGCGCCGATCGCCATCGCGGTACGCAGGGTTTCCTGGGCCTGGGCCACGCCGCAGGTCACGGCCACGATCTCGGTGACCTTGCCGGCTTCCTTCAGGCGCGTGGCTTCTTCCACCGCGATCTCGTCGAACGGGTTCATCGACATCTTGACGTTGGCGATATCGACGCCGCTGCCGTCGGACTTGACGCGGACCTTGACGTTGTAGTCGACCACGCGTTTGACGGGTACCAGGACTTTCATAGTGTGCCTTTGAAAAATGGGTGAAAGACTAAAAATGATCCGAATTATAAAAGCAAATTCCGTTCAGGTCAGAATTAAAGCACGATCGTGCGTTTTTCGGTTAGAGGAAATGCCCTAATCGTACTTGATTGTGCGTTAGCGGGTTTCCTTGCGGGTGCGGATGGATTGCCCGGCGTACCGGGCTTCAGGAGAAGGCTGTCGTTATTTCCGGCGCAGCCAGAACGTGAATTCGCCGTTGATGTGCGTATGCGCCAGCAGGGCGTTGCCCGTCTGCTTGGCGAACGCCTGGAAGTCGCGTACCGAACCGGTGTCGGTGGCGACGATGCGCAGCACCTCGCCACTGGCCAGTTCCGCGAGGGCCTTCTTGGCCTTGAGGATCGGCAGCGGGCAATTCAAGCCACGCGCATCCAGGTCCTTCTGGACCTCGATGGTGCCGGTGTCGATTATGGTTTCGCTCATCGATTGCCTGCTAGTTGGTAGGGCATGGACCCGATAGTACTCCAATTAACCCATTATGACGCGCCGCACCAAAATTTGGTATCCATGTTGCGTTGTAACAACGGCAATTACTTGACAGGCAGATAGAGATGAGGCGGAGATGACCGGAGGAGAGGGATGCAGGGCGAACGGCTGTGCCGCCCACTTACCCATCGAAACAAGAGTTGATTCAGCTCAAATCCCCCTCGATTTACAGCGCACGCGCCGCCACAACATGCATATTGCGGCGGCGCGGTTACAACGCGTGATTACGGTTATGCGGAGACGCGCTCGCCGACCCAGCCGGCGACGCCCGCCAGCGCCTGCGGCAGCGCCGCGGGATCGGTACCGCCCGCCTGGGCCATGTCCGGACGGCCGCCGCCCTTGCCGCCGACCTGCTTGGCGACGAAGTTGACGAGATCGCCCGCCTTGACCTTGCCCGTGGCGTCCGGCGTCACGCCGGCGATCAGGCTGACCTTGCCCTCAAGCACGGAGGCCAGCACGATGGCGGCCGTCCCGAGCTTGTCCTTCAGCTTGTCCATCGTCTCGCGGAGACTCCCAACGTCGGCACCTTCCATCGTGGCGGCCAGCACCTTGATGCCGTTCACGTCGATGGCTTTCGTCACCAGCTCGTCGCCCTGGCCGGCGGCCAGCTTCGACTTCAGCGCGGCGATTTCCTTCTCCAGCGACTTGACCTGGTCCTGCACCTGGGCGATGCGCGACGGCAGCTCATCCGGGCTCGTCTTCAGCGCGCCGGCCGCTTCGTTCAACTTGCGGTTGATCGATTGCACCAGAGCCAGAGCGCCCTCGCCCGTCACGGCTTCCACGCGGCGGATGCCGGCGGCCACGCCGGATTCGGACACGATCTTGAACAGGCCGATGTCGCCCGTGCGGGTGACGTGCACGCCGCCGCACAATTCCTTCGACGAGCCGATGTCCAGCACGCGCACGGTGTCGCCGTATTTCTCGCCGAACAGGGCCATGGCGCCATGCTTGATCGCGTCGTCCATCGACATGTGCTGGGCCTGGGTCGCGTGATTCTCGAGAATTTCGCGATTCACGATGGTTTCCACCTGGGCGATCTGCTCGGCCGTCAGCGGGGCGTTGTGACTGAAGTCGAAGCGGGTCTTGTCCGGGTCGACCAGCGAGCCCTTCTGCTGCACATGGCCGCCCAGCACTTCGCGCAGCGCCTTGTGCATCAGGTGCGTCGCCGAGTGGTTGCGGATCGTACGCGCGCGCTTCACTTCATCGACTTGCGCGTCGACCATGTCGCCCACTTTCAGCGAGCCCGACTGCAGCACGCCATGGTGGCCGAACACTTCCGCCTGGATCTTCAACGTGTCTTCCACTTCGAACACGCCGCCCTGCGCCTTCAGCAGGCCCTTGTCGCCCACCTGGCCGCCGGATTCGGCGTAGAACGGGGTCGTGTCCAGCACGACGATGCCGTCCTGGCCCGCTTTCAGTTCCTGGACCGGTGCGCCGCCCGAGTACAGCGCGAGCACGCGGCTGTTGTGCACGAGGGCGTCGTAGCCGACGAAGGTCGTCTTCTCGCCCGAATACTCCACGTTGGCGGCCATCTTGAACTTGCCGGCGGCGCGGGCGGTCTTCTTCTGCTGCTCCATGGCGGCAGCGAAGCCTTCCTCGTCCAGCTTGATGCCGCGCTCGCGGCAGATGTCCGCGGTCAGGTCGAGCGGGAAGCCGTAGGTGTCGTACAGGGTGAAGGCGGTGCCGCCGTCGAGGTTCTGCGGATCCTTCGCGAGCTGCGCTTCGAGGATCTTCATGCCGTGCTCGAGGGTCTCGCCGAAGCGCTCTTCCTCGGCCTTCAGGGTCTGCATCACGCGCTCTTTCGCGTCGTGCAGTTCCGGGTAGGCGGCGCCCATCTCGATGTCGAGGTCTTCCACGAGCTTGTAGAAGAACGGCTTGGTCTGGCCCAGCTTGTGGCCATGACGCAGCGCGCGGCGGATGATGCGGCGCAGGACGTAGCCGTGGCCTTCGCTGCTCGGGATGATGCCGTCGACGATCATGAAGCTGGCGGCGCGGATGTGGTCGGCGATGACCTTCAGCGAGTTGTTCGCCAGGTCGGTCGCGCCGGTTTCGCGGGCGGCGGCCTTGATCAGGTTCTGGAACAGGTCGATCTCGTAGTTCGAATGCACGTGCTGCAGCACGGCGGCCAGGCGCTCCAGGCCCATGCCGGTGTCGATCGACGGCTTCGGCAGCGGGGTCAGCACGCCGGCTTCGTCGCGGTTGAACTGCATGAACACGAGGTTCCAGATCTCGATGAAGCGGTCGCCGTCTTCTTCCGGCGAGCCCGGAGGACCGCCCCAGATCTCGGCGCCGTGGTCGTAGAAGATTTCCGTGCACGGACCGCAGGGGCCGGTGTCGGCCATCTGCCAGAAGTTGTCCGATGCGTAGCGCGCGCCCTTGTTGTCGCCGATGCGGATGATGCGCTCCGTCGGCACGCCGATTTCATTGGCCCAGATGCCGTAGGCTTCGTCGTCTTCGAAGTAGACGGTGATGGTCAGCTTTTCCGCCGGCAGGTTATAGACCTTGGTCAGCAGTTCCCAGGCAAAGTGGATGGCGTCGCGCTTGAAATAGTCGCCGAAGCTGAAATTGCCCAGCATTTCGAAGAACGTGTGGTGGCGCGCGGTGTAGCCGACGTTTTCCAGGTCGTTGTGCTTGCCGCCGGCGCGCACGCAGCGCTGCACGGTGGTGGCGCGCTTGTACGGACGCGTATCCAGGCCCAGGAACACGTCCTTGAACTGCACCATGCCGCTGTTGGTCAACAACATCGTCGGGTCGTTACCCGGCACGAGCGGGCTGGAGCGGACGATCGTGTGGCCTTTGGACTCAAAGAACTTGAGAAACTTTTCGCGTATTTCGGTGGATTTCATGTCGTAGGGGCGGATTCAGGCAGCTTGCTATATAAAGAAAATCGATTATAGCGTGGTATCGGCAGTTACCTGTACTTGTGCGATTTGCCGTTGCAGAAACGACAACGGCGCACGTCAGCGCAACAATGCCAGTACCGCCCTCGGCTCGCCATTGGCCTGGCTCAGCATGGCGGATGCCGCCTGCTGCAGGATCTGGGCGCGCGTCAGCCTGACCGCGGCCCCGGCGTAGTCCACGTCCTCGATGCGGCTCTTCGCCGCCTCCAGGTTCATCGACATCGTCTGGTTGTTGCTGGCCGCGGCGTCCATGCGGTTGCTGTAGGCCCCCACCTGCACGCGCTGCTCGTTGACGGACGCGAGCGCGTCGTCGATGTGCAGCAGCGCCACCGCCGGGTTGCGCATGTCCAGGTCCGCGAGGCCCAGCGCGCTGGCGTTCACGGCCGCGAACTCCATGTCGACAAGGTCTCCGGCGGAGGCACCGACCTGGATCTGCACCCGATGCCGGCCCGTACTCCCGCCGCCGATGTCCGGATACTCGACCTTGAAGTTGCGCAGCGGCCGGGCGGCCGTGCCGAAGCCGGATTCCGGCACGACGCCCCGCGCGTCGCGCGTCGGCCCGCCGTCCGCGTCGAGGCCGCCGATCGCGCCCGTGTCCGCATTCGCCAGGTTCATGCCCCCGATGAACCCGGCGCCATTGGCGGCGAAATCCGTCATGAAGTCGCCGGTGCCCTGGTACTGCCCGCCCGTGACGGCCTTCAGCGCCGTGTCCAGGTCGGTCCCCTGGTGCCCGTTCAGGTAAGTCATCAGGCCCTTCATGCCGCCGTCGACGCCCATCGATTTCAACCGGTCATGCAGGTAGCGCGAGGCGACGTAGCCGCCTTCGTAGCTGAAGCCGCCGCCCGTGATCGTGTCGACGATGCCCTGCGCCGTCTGGCCACCCGCCAGCGCGCCGGCCAGGCGCTCGTCGGCGCCATGGATCAGCTCGGCCGTGCCTTCGATGAACCACTGGGGAAGGTTCATGCCGGTCGAGTGCAGCATGATCGCGTGCACCATCTCGTGCGCAATGACACGGTCGTCGTACATCGGTCCGGTGCCGCCGTCCGGCGTGCTGATGTCGCTGAAATCGGCCATGTCGATGTTCAGCGTGACGTCGTTGCCGAGCCCCGACGCGCCCGTGACGGACGCAAGCACGCCACTCTTGCCATCCGTCGTGTCGAGGTTGATCTTCAGGGTCGAGCCATCGCCCTGCAGGCCGTAGTACTGCTGGACCATGTCTTCGGCGGCGCTCAGCCAGCCGGCCTTGAGGCTGTCGAGCACGGCACGCTTCTTCTTGTCCTCGCTACCGCTCTCGGACGCCGGCGAAAAGATCGCTTGGTCATTGAACGAGGCGCCATTGCCCACCTGGGTGATCTGGGACAGGATCTGGTCCGCTTCCGCCTGCAACGTGTTGCGGTCGCTGTCCGTGTACGAGCCGTTGCCGGACGCCACCGCCAGTTCGCGCAGGCGCTGCAGGCTGTCGCTGATGTTCGACAGCGCGCTGTCCGCCACCTGCAGCATCGACGTCGTGTCGTTGATGCTGCGCATGGCCTGGCGCATCCCCGTCAGCTGCGACCTCATGCGGCCCGTGATGGCCTGGCCGGCCGGATCGTCCGCGGCGCTCGCGATGCTGGTGCCCGAGCTCAGGCGCGCGACGAGGCGCGTCACCTCGTTCGTGTGCTCCGCCAGGTTGCGCTGGGCGTGCAGGGACAGGGAGTTGTTGTTGATCGATAAGGACATAAGGCCGTGACCGGGAGCCGAATGTCATTAACGACAAGCCGTTACAATTCTTGAGGAAAAACTTTCGCTTTAGAAAAAATCAGGCGGGATGAGGTCGATCCGGTCCGTGCACAACCCGTCCACGCCCCAGCCGAACAGTTCGCGCACGCGCGCGGGCGCGTTGACCGTGTAGCAGAACAGGCCGAAGCCCGCGGCTTTCACTTGCGCGGCGCCGGACGCCGTCAGACGCGTATGGTCGGTATGGATCGCGACGGCGTCCAGCGCCCGCGCACGGGGTTCCCAATCCGGCGGCAACGCCTCCGTCAGCCAGGCGCGCGGAACCCGGGGCGCGGCCTCCCGGGCCGCCGCCAGCGCGGTCTCGCTGAACGACGACAGCAACGGCACCTGCCCCACCCTGCCCGCGGCGATCTCGTCGGCGAACAGCGCGGCCGCCAGGCGCGCGACCACGGCGCCGGTCTCTGCGTCATGGCCGGGCACGGGCTTGATCTCGATGTTCATCCACACGCCGTGCGCCTTGCAATACTGCGCGAACTCGACGAACAGCGGCACCGGTTCGCCCTCGTAGTCCGGACCGAACCACGAGCCGGCATCGCGCGCGGCGAGGTCGAGCGCATCCATGTCCGCCACCGATCCCGTCCCGGCCACCGTACGGCCCAGCTCGGGGTCGTGCAGCACGACGGGGACGCCGTCGCGCGCCAGCATGACGTCGAATTCGATGGCGCGATAGCCTGCGTCCATGCCGCGGCGCACGCCGGCCACCGTGTTTTCCGGCGCCAGCGTGCCGCCGCCGCGGTGGGCCAGGATCCTGGGGTAAGGCCACATGGTATTCCTCCCGAACGGTATTCAGGCCGGCGCCAGCGCGCGCGCCAGCCAGCAGAAACCGGCCAGGTTGAGGCCGACGGTCAGCCAGAACCCCTGCCGGAACGGACGTTTGACGGTCTTGTGCCGCAGCCATTGTTGCGCCAGCAAGCCGCCCGGCCAGCCGCCGGCCAGCCCCAGCAGCAGCAAGTGCCGCTCGGGCGTGCGCCGGTCGCCGCGCCGCGCGGCCGCTTTGTCGCGCGCATACAGCGCAAAACAGGCGGCGCTCGCGAGCACGTACGCGCCGCCCACCGCGGCCGGCAGCCCGAGGGCCAGCGCGGCGTAGGCATACAGGGCGAAGAACAGGAGCAGCGGCGTATAGATCATGACGCCAGCTTACGCGCCGGCGCCGCGGGTGTCCACCGGGCAACCCCACCGTCAGGGCATGGCCAGGAAGTCCGTGACGTCGCGCGTAAACCGCTCGGGCGCATCGAGGTACAGGAAGTGTCCGGCGCCCGCGTATTCGACGACGCGCGCATGCGGCAACGCCTGGCCCAGCGCGCGCTGGGCCGGCAGGCCGATCGCATAGTCCGCGGCGCCGGCCAGCACGAGCACGGGCATCGTCAGGCGTTCCGGATGGGCGAAGCGGTATTGCGTGAAGCCGCCGCCGAACAGCGCGTTGCCCAGTTCGCCCGTGTTGCGCAGGCCGCTCTTCGCGTCGATGGCATCCTGGCGTTTGCCGATCAGCATGTCCGGGAACATCACCTCGTCGTTGACGCGCTGGTGCAGGTCCGGGCCGACGGTGTTGAAGGCGTAGAAGCAGGCGTCCGGCGTCTCGTTGCGCGCCTTCGCATCGGCGCGCGCCTTGTCGAGCCGGTCGCCGTAGTGCCGCGCGATGTAGTCCACGCGCGCCGCGCAGGCGGCCGGGATGTCCGAGGCGGCGCTCACGAGCACCATCTTCGCCACGTGTCCGGGGTACCTGGCCGCGTACTCGAGCGCCAGCGTGCCGCCGAACGAATGGCCCAGCAGCGCGAGCTTGTCGACGCCGAGCGTCTTGCGCAACGCCTCGATGTCGTCGACGAGGGCGGCGATGGAATACTCGCCGCGCCACGGGCGCTCGGAGCGGCCGCTGCCGCGCTGGTCGAGGTAGATCACCCGCAGCGTTTTCTCGAGCGCCGGTCCGGCCTGGGCTTCGAAGCTGTAGCTGTTGTAGCCGGGGCCGCCGTGCAGGAACAACAGCGGCGGCGCGCCCTTCGCGCCGTGGCCGGCGACCTTGTACCACAGGCGGACGTCGCCCACGACGACCTGGTGTTCGCCGGGCTGCATCGCGGCGGTGCCGGCGGCGTGGACGGAAGTGCACAGGACGGCGGCGGCGAGCGCGGCCGAACGGAAGATCGTATGCATAGTCTCTCTCGGGCAGTTGTTTTATTTATGTACCGCAATGCGGATTATAGATGCCGTCCGTCCGTTAGCGAGCGTACGGAGGGATGCCCCGCGAACGCCTACCCTTGCGGTTCGAGGTTTCAACGCGGAGAACATCATGAGCTTTGATTTGGGCAACCTGTTGCAACAATACCTGGGCGGTGCCAACCCGAACGCCAACCCGGCGCAGGCCGAGAACGATTTCGACCACGTGGCGCAGAACGTGCCGCGCGCCACCGTCGCGCAGGGCGTGACGCAGGCGCTGCGCTCGGACCAGACACCGCCGTTTTCACAGATGGTCGGCCAGCTGTTTGGCAACAGCAATCCCGACCAGCGCGCAGGCATGCTGAACCAGCTGCTGGCCAATATCGGCCCTTCCGTGCTCGCGTCCGTCGCGGGCGGCTCGCTCGGCAACCTGCTCGGCGCCGACCAGGCCCGCGTGTCGCCGGAACAGGCGAGCCAGGTGTCGCCGGAACAGGTGCAGGAACTGGCCGCCAAGGCCGAGCAGCAGAATCCCGGCATCGTCGAACGCATGGGCGACTTCTATGCCGAACACCCGACCCTGGTCAAGGCCATCGGCGGCGCCGCGCTGGCGATCGCGCTCGGCCACATGGCCCAGGGCATGCAACGTCATTGAGCGCATCCACCAACATCGAGAAGGAGTCGACATGGGTATCCTGAGCAATATCTTCCATAAAATCTTCCCGGGTTCGCATCCCGCCGCGCAGAACAGCAGCCAGGCGGCCCCGGGCGCCCAGCAACGCGCGCCGCAGCCGACCCAGCAACCCGCGCAGCCACCGGCACAGCAGCCCGCGCAACAACCGCAGGCCGCGCCCGCGGCAAGCGCGCCGGCGGCCGCACCGATGCAGCAGGTCGACGTGGAAGCCGTGCTGAACAACATGCAGCAGCAATCCGGCCAACAGCTGAACTGGCGCACGTCGATCGTCGACCTGCTGAAGCTGCTGGGCCTCGATTCCAGCCTGCAGTCACGCAAGGAACTGGCCGCCGAGCTGAACTATTCCGGCGACACCAGCGACTCGGCCAGCATGAACATCTGGCTGCACCGCCAGGTCATGAACAAGCTGGCGGCAAACGGCGGCAAGGTGCCGGCCGACCTGAAGGACTAATGATCAGTCCGCAAGACTGACGTTGGCCGGCGTGCCGCACGAAAAGCAGTAGCGCGTGAACGCGTTCTTCCGCGTGGTGCACGCCGGGCAGCGGTCGAACAGGCCGATGCCGCAGTGCGGACAATGGGCCAGGTGTTCGTCCTTGAAATTCGTCGCGCGCTCGCACGACGGGCAGACGTTCTTGGCGATGCGTTCCATTGCCACGTCGTAGCGCATCGTCGTACGGCGTTCGGCGTCGGGCATGGCCTCCGCGGCCCGCTGGCGTTCCAGCCACGCGTGCAGCCAGCGGATCGCGTAGCGGCCCACGACGACCGTCACCACGATGCCCACGCCGTAGCGCACATAGCCGCCGTAGCTGGGCAAGTAAGGCACCAGCTCGACGAAGAACGCGAACAACGCGAAGAAAATGAAGCCCCACGTGAACGGCCAGTACGTGCCGTTGCGCTTGTACTTGAACAGCGCCCCCGCCACCAGCAGCAGCGGCAGGGTCACGCCGAGGCGGATCAGGAAGACCTTGCGCGCGGCCCTGGCCGCGGCCTCGTTCGCGGCCTCGCGTGCCGGTTCCAGCAGCGCCTCGTAGGCCGCGGCGGCCTTCTGCTGGGCCTGTTTGGCGTCGAGTTCGACCTGCTCCTGGGCTTCGACCGCGGCGAGCGCGGCGCGTTCCGCTGCCACGAGTTTATCCAGCTCGCGGTTGCGCGCGATCAGTTCCGTGTCCTGGTCAGGGCGCGCTGTCACGTGGCGCGTCGCGATCCAGTTCTCGAAGGCGTCGCGCGCGCTTGTCGTGTTGGCCTGCGCCACGCGGTGTTTCTGCTGGGCCTGCTCCAGCGCCGCGTCCGCCGCTTCGCGCGTGTGCTGCGCCTGCTCGGACGCGGCCCGCAGCGGGCCCGCCTTGGCGGGATCGAGAAATTGTTCGGCTGGGGGCACGGGCTCCAGGTACATCACGTTGTCGACGACCTGGTTGCCGAGCCCGATCAGGAATCCGGCGAAGACGAAGGCGACGAGCCACAGCGCCCGGCGCATCCATTGTTCGGTCCAACGCAATCCTTTGCTCATGGTGCGGCTCCTCCATCGATGGCGAAAGCCGCAGCTTGCCATCAATACACGGAGCGGACCACAAGAAAGCGCAAGGCGATCACCTTGCGCTACCTCACGTCGCGTGGATCGCTACCCGATCCGGTTTAGAAATAGGACAACCCGAGGGCCTTGCGCACCTCGTCCGTCGTGCGCGCCGCCACCTCGCGCGCCTTCATCGTGCCTTCCTTGAGGATTTGCATGACCTGGCCCTTGTCCTTGGCCAGTTCCTCGCGGCGGGCGCGGATCGGCGCCAGCATGTCCTGCAGGATGCCTTCCAGGCGCTTCTTGACGACGGAATCGCCCAGGCCGCCGCGCACGTAATGCGCCTTCATCTCGGCCAGGCCTTCCTTGTCGGTATCGAACGCGTCCAGGTACAGGAACGCGACATTGCCTTCCAGGTGGCCCGGGTCGGACACCTTCAGGTGCAGCGGGTCGGTGTAGACCATCTTGACGGCCGCGCGGATCTCGTCGGCGGACGCGCCCAGGTTGATGGTGTTGCCGAGGGACTTGCTCATCTTGGCCTTGCCGTCGATGCCCGGCAGGCGGCCGACTTCGGGCACGATCGCCTTGCACTCGACGAGGATGTCGCGGCCGGCGTTGCGGTTGAACTTGCGCACGATCTCGTTGCACTGCTCGATCATCGGGATCTGGTCTTCGCCGACCGGCACGATGGTCGCCTTGAACGCGCTGATGTCGGCGGCCTGGCTCGCCGGATACGTGAGGAAGCCGGCCGGGATGTCGCGCTCGAAGCCGCGCAGGATGATTTCCTGCTTGACGGTCGGGTTGCGCTCGAGGCGCGCGACGGTCACCAGGTTCAGGTAATAAAAGGTCAGCTCGGCCAGTTCCGGGATCTGCGACTGGATCAGGATGGTCGATTTGGCGGGGTCGATCCCTACGGCAAGGTAATCGAGCGCCACCTCGATCACGTTCCGGTGTACCTTACCGATATCATCCATATTGTCCGTGAGCGCCTGGGCGTCCGCGAGCATGATGAACTGGCGATATTGGTCCTGGTAAGTGACGCGATTGCGCAGGCTGCCGACGAAGTGGCCGAGGTGCAGCGGCCCGGTGGGACGGTCGCCGGTGAGGATGATGGGCGTGGTAGCGGTAGGGGTTTGCAGACTCATCGAGTTTTCCTTGGGTGATTGACCGCCCTGCCTCGACCCTGCTGCGCCAACAAAAACGCCACCTTGGAATCGAGGCGGCGTTTCGGAATACCTATCCAATTCACTGGCCGCGCGCAATCAGCGGCGCCACCAGGTGAGAACAGGATGTGGATACGAAAAATTCATGGATGGCATGGTTGCAGGTTGACGCGCCGCTGTCAACCGCCGCCGCTCGAAAGCCAAAACGCTTCCCCGACTTTTTTGCCAGTTCGGGGCCATGCTGGATTTTTTGTTGCAATAAAACTAACACATTGGTGATTTATGAATTCCACGAAGAGCACGAACAGCCACGCCCGCCCTCTCGAACTGTGGGGCGGCCTCGAATGCACCGTCAACCGCGTCCGCGACGACTACTTCCACCAACTCGACCGTAACGGCCACGCCTCCCGGGCCGACGACATCGCCCGTTTCGCTTCCCTCGGCATCCGCGCCATCCGCTACCCCGTGCTGTGGGAACGCACGGCGCCGGACGGCGTCCACGCCGCCGACTGGTCCTGGCCCGACGAACGCCTCAACGCCCTCCGCGCCCACGGCGTCACGCCCATCGCGGGCCTGATCCACCACGGCAGCGGCCCGCGCCACACGAGCCTGGTCGACCCCGCATTCGCCGAGCAGCTGGCGGAATATGCCGGCGCCGTGGCCGTGCGCTATCCGTGGATCGAGTACTACACCCCCGTCAACGAACCGTGCACGACGGCCCGCTTCGCCGGCCTGTACGGCGTGTGGTATCCCCACGGCCGCGACGACCGCACGTTCGTGCAAGCCCTGCTGAACCAGTGCCGCGCCGTGGTGCTGGCCATGCGCGCGATCCGCGCCGTGAATCCGGACGCGAAACTGGTGCAGACGGACGACCTCGGCAAGACCTACAGCACGCCCGAGATGGCCACCGTGGCCGAGTTTTATAACGAGCGCCGCTGGCTCGCGTGGGACCTGCTGTGCGGCATGGTCGGTCCCGAGCACGCGCTGTGGTCGTACCTGACGAAGACCGGCATCCCGGCCGAGGAATTCCTGTGGTTCCGCGACAATCCGTGCCCGCCGGACGTCATCGGCGTCAATTACTACGTCACGAGCGAGCGCTGGCTCGACCACCGTCCGGACCGCTATCCGGCGCACCACCGCGGCGTGGCCGACGGCATCCCGTGCGCCGACATCGAGGCCTCGCGCGCGCTCGCGACGCCCACGGCCGGCATCGCCCCGCTGCTGCACGAGATCTGGGACCGGTACCACATCCCGCTCGCCGTCACCGAGGCGCACATCGACGCCAACCGCGAAGACCAGTTGCGCTGGCTGCTGGAGATCTGGGAAGCGGGCAAGGAAGTGCGCGCGAACGGCGTCGACCTGCGCGCCGTCACCGTCTGGTCGCTGCTGGGCTCGTTCGACTGGAACAGCCTCGTCACCTGCAACAACGGTTATTACGAACCGGGCCCGTTCGACGTGCGCACGCCGGAACCGCGTCCGACGGCCGTCGCGCGCATGATGCGGGAACTGTCGGCCGGCGCCCCGCTGTCGCACCCGGTGCTGCGCGGCCAGGGCTGGTGGCGCCGGCCGGGCCGCTGGCTGTGCACGCCCGTCGCGACGCCCGATGCGCTGACGTCGATCACGGCCGACGGCCACACGCTCGTCGGCAAGGATGCGGCACCGATCCTCATCACGGGTGCGACAGGCACCCTGGGCCGCGCATTCGCCCGTATCTGCCGCAAGCGCAACCTCGCGTACCGCCTGCTGTCGCGCCAGGACATGGACATCACGGACCCGGCCTCCGTCGACCGCGCGCTCGACAAATACCGTCCCTGGGCGGTCGTCAACACGGCGGGCTACGTGCGCGTGGACGATGCCGAGCGCGACGCCGAGCGCTGCTTCCGCGAGAACGCGATCGGCCCCGCGATCCTGGCCGCCGCGTGCGCCCGCCACGGCGTGCACCTGACGACGTTCTCCAGCGACCTCGTGTTCGACGGCGCGCTCGACCGGCCGTACGTCGAAAGCGATGCGGTCGCGCCCCTGAACGTCTACGGCCGCAGCAAGGCCGAGGCCGAGCTGCGCGTGCAGGACAAGCACCCGGGCGCCCTCGTCGTGCGCACGAGCGCGTTCTTCGGCCCGTGGGACAAGTACAACTTCGTCACGCTGGCGCTGCAGACGCTGGAGCGGGGCGAACCGTTCCGCGCCGCGCGCGACATGGCCGTCTCGCCGACCTATGTGCCGGACCTCGTGCACGCCTGCCTCGACCTCGCGATCGACGGCGAGTCCGGCGTCTGGCACCTGGCCAACGTCGGCACGCTGACGTGGGTCGAGCTGGCCGAGCAGGCGGCGGCGCGCGCGGGCGTCGACGCCAGCCGGCTGGAAGCCGTAGCGGCCGAGTCGTATGGCTTCGCGGCGCCGCGGCCGCGCTACACGGGACTGCACAGCGAGCGCGGGATCCTGCTGCCGTCGCTGGACCATGCGCTGGGCCGCTATCTCGAGTTGCGCAACGAGATCGACCAGGAGATGGAAGAAGTGATCCTGATGGCAGAGAGTCGGCAGGCCTGAAGGCGTGGCGCGTTAAAATTGCCGGGGTAACCATCCGATAAAGGTTCTACCCCGTGCAAGAGCAACACGCCTTCCCCTTCCTGCGCGAAATCCTGCTGTTCCTCGCCCTTGCCGGCATCCTGATCCCGCTGCTGCAGCGCCTGCGCATCAACCAGGTGCTGGGCTTCCTCGCCGTCGGCGCCCTGCTCGGCCCGTTCGGGCTCGGGCGCATGGCGCAGGATTTCGCGCCGCTCGGCCTGTTCACGTTCCCCAACAACGACAACGTCGCCATGCTGGCCGAGCTGGGCGTGCTGTTCCTCATGTTCATGATCGGCCTGGAGCTCTCGGCCGCGCGCCTGTGGGCGATGCGGCGCTGGGTGTTCGGGACCGGCAGCGCGCAGGTCGTGCTGTGCGCCGCCTTGATCGGCGGTGCGGCCTATCTTCTGCTCGACCAGCGGCTGGATGCCGCGCTCGTGCTGGGCCTCGTGCTGTCGCTGTCGTCGACGGCCGTCGTGATGCAGTTGCTGGCCGAGAGCCAGCGCACCGCGAGTCCCCTCGGCCAGGCCGCGTTCGCCGTGCTGATGCTGCAGGATCTCGCTGTCGTACCGATCCTGATCCTGATCGGGGCGCTCGGCAACAACGACGGGGGCGGTTCGAACGTGGCGCTGATCGCCCTGCTCGCGATGGCCAAGGCGGCGGTAGCCATCGCCCTCATCTACCTCGTCGGCGGCAAGGTCGTGCACCCGCTGTTCCGCGCGTTCGCCCGCCATCGCCAGCCGGACGTGTTCATGGCCCTGATCCTGCTGTCGACGTTCGGCATCGCCGCGCTGTCGCACCTGGCCGGCCTGTCGATGGCGCTGGGCGCGCTGATTGCCGGCTTGCTGCTGGCCGAGACCGAATTCAAGCACGAGGTCGAGCTGATGGTCGAGCCGTTCAAGGGCCTGCTCATGGGGCTGTTCTTCATGACGGTCGGCATGGGCATGGACGCGCTGCAGGTCCTGCACGCGCCGCTGTGGCTCGCGTGCGCCGTGCTGGGCCTCGTCCTGCTCAAGGGCCTCGTCGTCGCGCCGCTGCTGCGCCTCGGCGGCCTGCCGTGGGGCCGCGCGCTCGAAGGCGCCCTGCTGCTGGGCCAGGGCGGCGAATTCGCGTTCATCGTGATCGGCTACGCCACCGCGTCGAAGCTGCTGGACGGCGCCCTCGGCGCGCGCGTGATGCTGGCCGTCGGCCTGTCGCTGTTCATCACGCCGCTGCTGGCGCGCATCGGCCATGCGATCGGCGAGCGCTCGGCGGCGGAACCGCAGGGTGCGGCCGCGCATCTCGCCGACAACGAACTCGAGGCGGCGCGCGGCCGCGTGATCATCGCCGGCTTCGGCCGCGTCGGGCAGCAGCTGGCCAAGCTGCTCACGGCCCAGGGCATCCCGTACGTCGCGTTCGAGAACGATGCGAAGCTCGTCTCGCAGCTGCACGCGGACGGCGCGCCGGTCTTCTTCGGCAACGCGGCGCGCCCGGAACTGCTGCGCCGCGTGCATGCGGACGAGGCGCCGGCAATCGTGCTGACGATGGATCATCCAGCCTCCGCGCTGCAGGCCGTGCGCGGCATCCGGCGCGAGTTCCCCGACGTGCAGTTGTACGCGCGCTCGCGCGACGAAAAACACGCACGCGCCCTCAAGCGGGCCGGCGCCAACGTCGTCGTGCCCGAAACGCTGGAGGCGAGCCTGCAGCTGTCGGCCTTCGTGCTCGAAGGGATGGGACTGGACGAGCGCATGGTCGACGACATCGTCGACCGCGAGCGCGATGCGTTCGCCGCCGCGCTGGACGACGCGCGCTCGCGGGAGCGCGACGAACGCGACGTATAATCCGCGCCGAGAACAACTCATCAATCGGAGACCAGATGGCATTTCATCCGAACGGACCGCACAACGGTCCGGACAATCGCCTGCAGGGCGCGCTGGGCCACATCCGCGTGCTCGACCTGTCGCGCGTGCTGGCCGGGCCGTGGTGCTCGCAGAACCTCGCCGACCTCGGCGCCGACATCATCAAGATCGAGCGCCCCGGCGCCGGCGACGACACCCGCGCCTGGGGGCCGCCGTACGCGCCGGACGCCGCAGGCCGGCCGACCACGGAAGCCGCCTACTACCTGGCGGCGAACCGCGGCAAGCGCTCGCTGACGGTCGACATCGCGAGCGAACCGGGCCAGGCGCTGCTGCGCGAACTGGTGCGCCATTGCGACGTCGTGATCGAGAACTTCAAGGTCGGCCACCTCAAGCGCTACGGCCTCGATTACGACTCGCTGAAGGCCGTCAGGCCGGACCTCGTGTACTGCTCGATCACGGGCTTCGGCCAGGACGGACCGTACGCGCACCGCGCCGGCTACGACTTCCTGATCCAGGGCATGGGCGGGCTGATGTCGGTAACGGGCGAACGCGACGACCTGCCGGGGGGCGGCCCGCAGAAAGTCGGCGTCGCCTTGACGGACCTGATGACGGGCATGTACGCGACCGTCGCCGTGCTCGCCGCGCTGACCCACCGCGACCGTACCGGCGAAGGCCAGCACATCGACATGGCGCTGCTGGACACGCAGGTCGCGATGCTGGCGAACGTCGGCAGCAATTACCTCAACAGCGGCAAGCGGCCGACACGCTGGGGCAATGCGCACGCCAACATCGTGCCGTACCAGACGTTCGCGTGCAGCGACGGCCACATCATCGTCGCCGCCGGCAACGACGGCCAGTACCAGAAGTTCGTGGAAGCGGGCGGCCGTCCGGAACTGGCGCGCGACCCGCGTTTCGCCACCAACCCTGCCCGCGTGCAGAACCGCGATGTACTCGTGCCGCTGCTGGCGGACATGGTGCGCGAACGGCCGCGCGCGGAATGGATCGCGCTGCTGGAAGCGGTGGGCGTGCCGTGCGGCCCGATCAATGACCTGGACGAGGTGTTCGCCAACGAGCAGGTGCGCGCACGCGGCATGGAGATCGCCCTGCCGCATCCGACCGCCGGGCAGGTGAAACTGGTGCGCAGCCCGATGCGCATGTCGGCCACGCCGGCCACGAGCGACAAGGCGCCGCCGCTGCTGGGCGAGCACACGGATGAAGTGTTGCGCGACGTGCTGGGCAAGACCGACGCGGAGATCGCCGCCCTGCGCGAGGGCGGCGTCGTGTGAGGCGTGGTCAGTGCAGCTTGTGCTTCAGGTCCGACAGTTCGGCATGCACGCGGGTGACCGCGGCTTCGAGGTGGGCGGGCATCGTCGGCAGCGAGCGGCTGATGCGCTTGGCTTCGTCGCCCATGTCTTCCAGGCTGTCCACGCATTGCTGGATGCGCTGCTGGTCGTTCGACTGCATCACGCTCTGCGCCTGCCTGGCTTCGCGCGACAGTTTTTCGATGCAGTCGCGGATCTCGTTGGGCGCATCCTGCTGACAGGCCTGCTGGGCTTCTTGAATGGTTTGCTGAATATGAGTGAATCGCTGCTGGATTTCGTTTGCTTGCAACATGACGTACTCCTTGCATTGATGGCTCGATACCGCATCCGCACGGGATGCGGGGCTGGAGCGTCATGGTAGTCCTGATGGGAATCGGGGGGCGCACGAACCGTATCGACGGGCTGGGCGCCGCCCCCTTGAACTGCTGGATTTGACGATTACGGGTATTCGGCGTCGATCTCCGAGCCGGCGTAGTTCTCGAGCTCCACGAACAGCTCCTTCAGCGGCACCTTGCCCGCGATGTTCTGCAGGAGGATGCTGTTGCGGTAGCTCTGGATGCGGTCGGCGATGATGGCCTGGTGCGGTGCCGGGATCTGTTCCAGCAGCGCCGCCCAGCCCGCATCGAAGTCCGGCTTCGCCTTGCGGACCGTCTGCACGAAGCGCTCGAATTCCTTCTGCCCCGTGCGCGCGACGATGCGCCCGCCGCCCTCGATGCCGAAGATGATCGCGAGCGCGATCACGCCTTCCGCGTTCAGGTCCGGATCCTTGACGGGGCCTTCCCAGTGGTGCCGGCGCAGCCATTGCGCGGCGCGCACGATGGCCTGCACGTCCTGGCGCTGTTTCAGCTGGCCCAGGTAGCGTTCGTAGCCGGACCACGTCTCGCCCGGGTCGGCCGTGCAGATGTCGACGAACAGCTCCTTCAGCCGCCGCGCCGAGTACACGGGGTCGCTGTCGAATTCGCCGAGCAGCGTGTCTTCCGGCAGCGCCGCCAGGTCGCGGATCAGGCGGAAGCCCTGCTGGAACACGAATTCCGCGCCCTCGCCCAGCAGCACGTCGAGCGCGTCCAGGTCGCCCTGTGCGCCGTCCCGCATTTCCATCTCTTCCTTGACGAGGTGCTCCAGCCCCAAAGACACGCAGCCGACGCTCAGGAGCTGCGCGCGCTGGATGCCTTCGGCCGTGCGGTCGTTGGTGAACTTCTCGGCCACCATCGCCGTGATGCCGGCCAGCTCGTCGGCGAGGCCGGCCGCCTCGTCGGCGCTGGCGTTCCCCGGGATCAGCCGGATCGCGCGGATCAGCCGGGGCAGTTTTTCGATGACGATTGCCGGCAGCATCGATGCGCTCGCCCCCGTCACGAGAAGATGTCCGTGCCCATGCTGCGGCGGCCGCTGCGGCGCTGCAGGCTGCGGACGGACGGCACCTGCTTGCGCAGGCGGTACAGCAGTTCGCGCGTGCCGCGCTGCTGGAATTCCGTCTCTTCGTCCGGATCGTCCGGCAACTCGACGTCCGCGAGGTCGGCCGTGTTGCGGTATTCCGGGAACAGTTCCAGCAGCGAGCGCTGCCAGCCGTCCTCGCTGGCCTTGGCCAGGTCGACGGCGAGCGGCACGATGTCGCTGTCGGACGTCGTGTGCACGTTGATGTGGGGGCCGCGGTGGTTGATCTCGCCGGCCACTTCGAGGATCTCGCGCGGCGCCAGCGACCACACGATGGCGAACGCCGTCGCGCCGTAGTCGGTGGCCGTCGCTTCCGTCAGCAGCTCGCGGCGGCGCTCGTCGTCATCCGTCGCGTAGACGATGCCGTGGATGTGGTTGAACAGGTTTTCCGCGATGCGCTCGGGGTCGTCCTCGATCATGTCGTCCGGCCACGTGGCGGCGAGGTAGGCGAGGCTTTCGGCCCAGGCCTTCGGCGGCACCAGCAGGGTCGCGACCGACGTCTTGGCGCCGTCGAAGCCGGCCAGGTGCAGCGCCGTCACCTGCGGGGGCAACGTCGCCAGCACTTCGGCCACGGCGTAGTCGCCATGCTCGTCGGCGGCCTGCGACAGCGCCTCCTCGGCGTGCTGCAGCGAACCGGCCAGCACGAGCTCGCCGACCTGCTTGCTCAGGGCCGGCAGGTTGGATTTTTTGTCGTCGCTCATTCGCGCTCACCTCCGTCCTGGTCGAACATCTGGGTGAAGTCGTCGCCCGCTGCCGTCTCGTCGAGCTCCTCGTCGTCGCCTTCGTCGTCTTTCGCGAGCTGGTCGAGCGACTGGTCGTCGTCTTCCCAGCGGGCCTGGTTCTTGTACAGGAACGCCGTCACGATGGCCTGGCGCGCCAGGTCCGGATGGTTGTCGCAGATGGCGGCGTACATCGCGCGGCCCTCGTCGTCGCCGTCGCCGCCGTTACCATCGCAATTTGCCATGGCGAAGACCCGGGACGGGTCGTCGCTTTCGTAATCATAGGCTTCGCGGATGAGGCCTTTCGGGTCCGTGAAGCGGATGCGGTCGACGAGCGCGAACGCCATCATGTTGACGTCGTCGAGGCCGTCGCCGTTGGCGTATTCGGACACGAGGGCCTGCACCATCAGGTCGTAGTTCTTGCGGTTGGGCGGGTCACCCAGGGTGCCTTCGATCTGGCCTTCCAGCTCGCGCGACTGGAAGGCGAACTCCGGATGTACTTTTTTCATGATTGACTCGTATTCTGTTGGAACGTATTCAGGCAGGGAGGTTCACACCGCTCAGTGCAAAAACCGAGCGCCACAATTCGAACGCCTCGGCTTCCGCGTCGAGCACGATGCGGTGGTTCACGCTCTGGTCGTATTCCGCGCGCTTGACGGGGTCGGACAGGACTTCGTACGCCTTCGTGACGGCCTTGAAGCGCGCTTCCGCGCCCGGCGCCTGGTTGCGGTCCGGGTGGTAGCGCATGGCGAGCGAACGGTAGACCTTCTTGATGTCGTCGTCGCTGGCATTCGGCGCGACGCCGAGGATCGCGTATAAATTTTCCACTTGGAACTCTCCGGCTATGGCCGAAAAAACATTAAACCGAGATTATCCTATAGAAAGCGCCAACTTGACAGGCGCAGTATGCGGACTGCCCCGCGCGTGGACCGTGCGCTTGACCACATAGCGGCCCGCATGGCGTCTTCTACGGTAAAATGCCGGGAATCATACCCATCTCCAATAGGTTTCATGAGTAACGACAAGAACGCTGCGGCGGCCACCCCGTCGCCGAATTTTGTCCGCGCGATCGTCGAATCCGACCTCGCCGCGGGCACCCACACGCGTGCCGGCATGCCGTCCGTGATCACACGCTTCCCGCCGGAGCCGAACGGCTACCTGCACGTGGGCCACGCCAAATCCATCTGCCTGAACTTCGGACTGGCACGCGACTACCAGGGCCGCTGCCACCTCCGTTTCGACGATACGAACCCGGAAAAGGAAGACCAGGAATACGTCGACACGATCATGGACAGCGTCAAGTGGCTGGGCTTCACGTGGGAGCAAGGCGGGCAGGAATATCTGCACTACGCCAGCGACTACTTCGACCAGCTGTACGCGATGGCCGAATACCTGATCCAGAACGGCAAGGCTTACGTCGACAGCCAGAGCGCCGAAGACATGTCGCGCAACCGCGGCAACTTCGGCACGCCGGGCACGAACTCGCCGTTCCGCGACCGTCCGGTCGAGGAATCGCTGCAGATCTTCCGCGACATGAAGGCCGGCAAGTACAAGGACGGCGAACACGTGCTGCGCGCCAGGATGAGCGAGGACGCGATGGCGTCGCCCATCATGACGAACCGCGACCCGGCCCTGTACCGCATCCGCCATGCGCATCACCACCGCACGGGCGACAAGTGGTGCATCTACCCGATGTACGACTTCACGCATCCGATCTCGGACGCGCTGGAAAATATCACGCATTCGCTGTGCACGCTGGAATTCCAGGACCACCGCCCGTTCTACGACTGGCTCGTCGAGACGCTGGCGGCCGGCGGCTTCTTCGATCGTCCGGTGCCGCGCCAGTACGAGTTCGCGCGCCTGAACCTGACCTATGTCGTCACGTCGAAGCGCAAGCTGCGCCAGCTCGTGACCGAAGGTGTCGTGAACGGCTGGGACGATCCGCGCATGCCCACGATCGTGGGCCTGCGCCGCCGCGGCTACACGCCGGAATCGATCCAGCTGTTCTGCGAGCGCATCGGCGTCTCCAAGGCCGACGGCTGGATCGACATGAGCACGCTGGAAGGCGCCCTGCGCGACGACCTCGACCCGAAGGCGCCGCGCGCCGTGGCCGTGCTGCGTCCGCTCAAGCTCATCGTCGACAACTTCCCGGAAGGCGAAACGGTCGAGTGCAGCGCGCCCGTCCACCCGCACCATCCGGAATGGGGCACCCGTTCGTTCCCGTTCTCGCGCGAGCTGTGGATCGAGCAGGAAGACTTCATGGAAGTGCCGTCCAAGGGCTACCACCGCTTCTACCCGCCGATCGACGACAAGCCGGGCTCGCGCGTGCGCCTGAAATATGGCTTCGTGACCGAGTGCACCGGGTTCGACAAGGACGAGAACGGCAACGTCGTCGCCGTGCACGTGAACTATTTCCCGGACTCGAAATCGGGCACGCCGGGCGCGGACAACTACAAGGTCAAGGGCAATATCACGTGGGTCAGCGCGCAGCACGCGCTGGAAGCGGAAGTGCGCCTGTACGACCGCCTGTTCCTCGATCCGCAACCGGACGGCGGCGGCAAGGACTTCATGAGCGTGCTCAATCCGAACGCGCTGGAAACCGTCACCGCGTACCTGGAGCCGGGCCTGGCCAGGGCCGAGGCCGACCAGCGCTTCCAGTTCGAGCGCCACGGCTATTTCGTCGCCGACCGCGTGGATTCCGTCCCGGGCAAACCCGTGTTCAACCGCGTGACGACGCTCAAGGACAGCTGGGGCAAGTAACTCTCATTTGATCTGGCGCAAAAGCCCGGTTCGGCGACGAATCGGGCTTTTTCTTTGCTTCATTGGGAGCCCAGCGCCGTGCTGGATCGGCAACTCCCCGATCTGCTAGGTTCATCATGCACCCGAGACGCGTAAGTTGAATTAAGTCAACAATTCCTTGCCGTCGCGGTGCCTCATGTCGATCACGCTGAGAGACGCATTCTCCGTTACGCGGTTCTCGTTCTGGACCGGTGTCATGCTGTCGACGCTGGTCGGCAGCGTGCTGTACGTGGTCACGACGCGCTCCATCGAGAGCGACGTGCAGGAACGCTTCTCCCGCCAGGCGAAATACGCGCAGGCCGTCATCAACATGCGCATCAAGTCGTACACGGACCTGCTGCGCGGCGCGGCCAGCCTGCTGCAGAGCGGCGATACGATCAGCCACCGCCAGTTCCACGACTACGTGCAGGGGCTGCACCTGGCCAGGAATTACCCGGCCGTCGACACCCTGAACTTCGCCACCTGGGTGCGCGAAGACGAGCGTTCGCATTTCGAGGCGGAATTCGCGCGTGAACTGCAGGCCTTCCTCGGCCCGGGCGCGCGTCCGGTCGTCACGCCCTCCGGCCGCCGTCCCGCCTACCTCGTCGTCACCTACATCGAGCCGGACGCCACGAACACGCGGCTGTATGGCCTCGACCTGATGAGCAATCCGTATTTCCGCACGCAGCTCGCGCAGTCGCGCGACGACGGCAGGTTGCGCGCGTCCGGCCGGCCGATCGCGGCCCTGTCGGTGCCCAACGACAACCACCTCGGCATGCGCCTGCCGGTGTACCGGCACGGACCGCTGCTGACCGGCGCGGAACAACGGCGCGCGGCCTATCTCGGCTCGCTCGGGATCGCGTTCAGCCTGCCCAAGCTGCTGCACGGGGTGATGGACGAGATGCCGATTCCGGGCGTGCGCATGACGCTGTTCGACGTCGGCCCGCGCGAGGTGATCGGGCACGATACGACAACCTGGCCCAAGGTGCTGTTCGACAGCCATGGCACGGCCGCCAACCCCACGCCGCCGCTCGACGGCGGCGATGAGGTGTTCACGGCCACGCTGCCGCTCGATTTCAACGGGCGTCCGTGGCAAACCACGTACAGCGTGCCGAAAGCCCGCCTGCGCACGCAATTCGACGTCTATTATCCGAAGCTCATGATGGCGTTCGGCTTCATCGGCTCCGTCCTGCTGTACGCGCTGCTGCACATCCTGACCTCGTCGCGCCGCGCCGCCCTCGAACTGGCGCAGGAGATGACAAGCGAGCTGCGCGAAAGCCAGACCAGGCTGCAGTTGTCGCACCAGAAGCTCAGGCGTCTCGCCGACCATGCGTACCAGATCAAGGAACTGGAGCGCAAGCGCATCGCACGCGAGATCCATGACGACCTCGGCCAGAGCCTGCTCGCCCTGCGCATCGAAGCCGAACTGCTGGCGGGACGCACGCAGGGCACGCACAACCACCTGAACACGCGCGCCCGTTNCGACCTCGGCCAGAGCCTGCTCGCCCTGCGCATCGAAGCCGAACTGCTGGCGGGACGCACGCAGGGCACGCACAACCACCTGAACACGCGCGCCCGTTCCACGCTGCAGCAGATCGACACGACGATCAGGAGCGTGCGCCAGATCATCAACGACCTGCGTCCGACCGTGCTCGACCTGGGCCTTTCCGCGGCCGTCGAATGGCAGGTGGACCAGTTCCAGAAGCGCACGGGCATCCAGTGCGAGATCCGCGACGACCACGGCGAGATCGCCCTGCCCGACCATTGCGCCACGGCCTTCTTCCGCATCCTGCAGGAATCGCTCACGAACATCGTCCGCCATGCCAACGCGACCCATGTGAAGGTGGAGCTGCGCCTGAACGGCGGCTGGCTGTCGCTGACGATACGCGACAACGGCTGCGGCCTGCCGCCCGGCGGGCGCAACAAGTACGAGTCGTTCGGCCTGGTGGGCATCGAGGAGCGCATCGCGATCCTCGGCGGCACCTGCGCCGTCTTCAGCGAACCGGGCGGCGGCACGACCGTGATCGTGTCGGCGCCCGTCATCGGCGGGCCCGAGCCCGCCGTTCCCCTGCAGCAGGAACACGGACCGGGTTCGGCCGTCGTCTAGACACGCCCTTCGCAACGACCAGCGCCGCCCGGCCGGGCGACGCATCGTCACGCCTATTCCCCGCAAGTATCGCAACTTCGTAAAAAAGAAATTGCATATCCGTTTCAACAACAAATGTTGTTTCTTTGACAAATATCAATATCTCATCAGATTGCGTGAATTACATTGATTACGTGTAAGGCGCGCCAACGAATCGACCCATTTGTTGGCAGATGTCATCACGAACCTTGAGGAATTACTGTCCAGCGCTGGCCCGACAAGCCGACACAACCACAACTAGGGAAGCAGTCACAACGCAATCTTCAACAACCAATGGGGATGACCAACATGAACGCCAACGACCTGTTTAACGCCGTAATGCAACTCGACCTGGAACCGATCAAGATGAAGTTGATGCACGTGGAGTCGGGCGAAGGCTGGAGCCTGGACAAGGCCAATGCCGTGGAAAAGGAATACCGGCGCTTCCTGTGCCTGATGAAGATGTATCCCGACGAGTCCATCGCGCCCCTGGTCGACGTGGACACGTTCTGGCACTACCACATCCTCGACACGATGAAGTACGCGGCCGACTGCGAGCAGGCGTTCGGCTACTTCGTCCACCATTACCCGTACGTCGGCATGCGCGGCGGCGACGACGAGCAGTTCCGCATCGACAGCGGCGAGCGCATGCAGAGCCTGTACGAAGCGACGTTCGGCGAAGCCTATCCGGCGGCGGACGCGACGCCGATGGAAGCGTCCGGCACGGCCTATTGCGCCGGTCCGTGGGACAAGCAGGGCGCGCAGTCCGTCGCCCGCGGCGAAACCGCCTACTGCGCCGGTCCGTGGGACAAACAGGGCGCGCAGGCCGCGGCCCGCGGCGAGACCGCCTACTGCGCCGGTCCGTGGGACAAGCAGGGCGCGCAGGCCGCGGCCCGCGGCAAGACCGCCTACTGCGCCGGACCGTGGGACAAGCCCCGTGCCCGCGCCGCCGCCGGCGCCGGTACGGCCTACTGCGCCGGCCCATGGGACAAGCACGCCAACACGGCGTACTGCGCGGGTCCGTGGGACAAGCCGCATGCCCACGGCGCCGCCCAGGCCACGACCGCCTACTGCGCGGGCCCGTGGAAACAGGAGGGCGCACGGACCGGGACCAGTGCCGCCACCGCGTACTGCGCCGGGCCCTGGAAACCGGCCACTGCGACGTCGCCGCTGAACGTGTGAAGTACCGCCGGGGAGCGTGTTCCTCGTACGCACTCCCCGCGCATACGCATTGCCCGCTCCGGAACAGGCGCGGGCCTTTTTCTTTTGAGATAATTCTGCCAGTGAGCAACTCTTCGAATGACTAGGTGTCGCGCCGCATTCGAGACGAGTAAGTTGCAAATTACAAACTTTGTGTCGCCGAACGCGATTCGGCCGCACGCCTCTGGGAAGATTATGCAGGCCGTTCTGAGGGACGCATTTTCCGTTAACCGGTTCTCGTTCTGGACCGGCGCACTGGTGTCGACGCTCGTCGGCAGCGCCCTGTATGTGATGACCCAGCGGTCGATCGAAACGAATGCCCAGGAACGGTTCATCAACCATGCCAAATATGCGCAAAGCGTCATCAACGTGCGCATCAAGTCATATACCGACCTGCTGCGCGCGACCGGAAGCCTGATCCATAGCACCGACATCCTGAGCCACCGCAAACTTCACGAATACGTGCTCGGGCTGGACCTCGCCAACAACTTCCCCGCGGTCGATTCGATCAATTTTGCGCTGTATGTCACGGACGACAGGCGCCAGCCCTTCCTCAGCGACCTGCGCGAGGAAATGGGACGGCACATCCATGCCGCGGCGCCACTGGACATCGTGCCGCCGGGGCAGCGCGACGCCTATCTGATCATCAGTTATATCGAGCCTGACCAGTCGGGCCCGGGTCATTACGGCATCGACCTGATGGCCAACCGTTATTTCAGCAAGCAATTGGCCGAGTCGCGCGACAACGGCACGGTCTACGCCTCTGGCACGCCCATTCTTGCCTTGTCCGGCCCCAACGATACCCATCTGGGCATGCGCATGCCGATCTATTATTTCGGCACCATGCCGGACACCGTGGCGGCACGCCGCGCCGCCTATGTCGGGTCATTGGGCATTGCGTTCAGCGTGCCGAAACTCCTGTACGGTGTCATGGACGAGATACCGATCAAGGGGCTGCGCATGACGCTGTTCGACATCGGCCCCGGCCTGGACGTCCATGGCCATGAAACCGCGGGGACGCCGCGCACGCTATTCGACAGCCACGGTACCAGCAAGAACCCGATGCCGCCGCTCGCGGACGGCGACAAGCGCATGTTCAGCACGACGCTGCCGCTGGATTTCAACGGCCGCACCTGGAAGACGACCTACAGCGCGCCCAAGGCCGCCCTGTACACCGAATTCGACACCTATTATCCGAAGCTCATGATGGCCTTCGGCTTCCTCGGCTCGATCCTGCTCTATGCCCTGGTGCACACGCTCACGTCGTCGCGCCGCGCCGCCCTCGCGCTCGCGCGGGAAATGACGAGCGAACTGCGCGAAAGCCAGACCAAGCTGCAGCTGTCGCACCAGAAACTCAGGCGCCTGGCCGACCATGCGTACCAGATCAAGGAACTGGAACGCAAGCGCATCGCGCGCGAGATCCATGACGACCTCGGCCAGAGCCTGCTCGCCCTGCGCATCGAAGCCGAGCTGCTGGCCGGCCGCACGAAGGGCACGCACAGCCACCTGCACAAGCGCGCCCGCGCCACGCTGATGCAGATCGACACGACGATCAAGAGCGTGCGCCAGATCATCAACGACCTGCGCCCGACCGTGCTCGACCTGGGCCTGTCGGCGGCCGTCGAGTGGCAGGTCAACCAGTTCCAGCGGCGCACCGGCATCCACTGCGAAGTCCAGGACGACCACGGCGAGATCGCCCTGCCCGACCACTGCGCCACGGCCTTCTTCCGCATCTTGCAGGAATCGCTCACGAACATCGTCCGCCACGCCAACGCGACGCGCGTGAAGGTGGAGCTGCGCCTGAACGGCGGCTGGCTGTCGCTGACGGTACGCGACAACGGCTGCGGCCTGCCGCCCGGCGGGCGCAACAAGTACGGCTCGTTCGGCCTGGTCGGCATCGAGGAACGCATCGTGATCCTCGGCGGCACCTGCGCCGTCTTCAGCGAGCCGGACGGCGGCACCACCGTCATGGTGTCGGCGCCCGTCATCGGCAGCCCGGACCGCCCGCTGCCCGCGCCGATCGAGCACGGCTCCGGCTCGTCCGTCATCTGACTTCGCCCCTTCCTCTGCTTCCTTTCCCTCAGTTATTCTCTCTGGATACGCCTACCCTATCCAAAGGCTTTGGTGTATCCAACTAAGCAACAAATGTTGTTTCTTTGACAAATATCAATAACACGGTGAATTGCCTCAACTACATTGAGCACGTGTAAGACACGTCCCCAAATCTGACAAAGAATTGCCTGACGTCATCACATGCCTCATGGAAATGTTGTTCGAAAGCAGCAAATTCACCGCATAAAACCATAACTAGGGATAGCAGTACTTCACTAACTACTACGAGGATGACCATGAACACCAACGACCTGTTTAACACCGTGATGCAACTCGACCTGGAACCGATCAAGATGAAGCTGATGCATGCGGCATCGGGCGAAGGCTGGAGCCAGGAGAAGGCCGACGCCGTGGAAAAGGAATACCGCCGCTTCCTGTGCCTGATGAAAATGTATCCGGACGAGGACACGGCGCCGCTGGTCGACGTCGACACGTTCTGGCACTACCACATCCTCGACACGATGAAATATGCCGCCGACTGCGAGCAGGCCTTCGGCTATTTCCTGCACCACTATNTGCAACTCGACCTGGAACCGATCAAGATGAAGCTGATGCATGCGGCATCGGGCGAAGGCTGGAGCCAGGAGAAGGCCGACGCCGTGGAAAAGGAATACCGCCGCTTCCTGTGCCTGATGAAAATGTATCCGGACGAGGACACGGCGCCGCTGGTCGACGTCGACACGTTCTGGCACTACCACATCCTCGACACGATGAAATATGCCGCCGACTGCGAGCAGGCCTTCGGCTATTTCCTGCACCACTANCCTGATGAAAATGTATCCGGAGGAGGACACGGCGCCGCTGGTCGACGTCGACACGTTCTGGCACTACCACATCCTCGACACGATGAAATATGCCGCCGACTGCGAGCAGGCCTTCGGCTATTTCCTGCACCACTATCCGTACGTCGGCATGGGCGGCGGCGATGACGAGCAGTTCCGCCTCGCCAGCGGCGACCGCATGAAAGAGCTGTACGAAGCCACGTTCGGCGACACCTACCCGGGCGCCGTCGCCCAGGCCGCGGACGGCGCCAGCGCCTACTGCGCGAGCCCGCGCATCGAAGCCGCCTACTGCGCCAGCCCCCGCAAGGAAGCACGCGAAGGCGCGGTGGCGGCGACCGCGTATTGCGCCAGCCCGCGGATCGGCACGGCCTACTGCGCCAGCCCGCGCAAGGAAGCACGTGAAGGCGCGGTGGCGGCGACCGCGTATTGCGCCAGCCCGCGGATCGACACGGCCTACTGCGCCAGCCCCCGCAAGGAAGCACGCGAAGGCGCGGTGGCGGCGACCGCGTATTGCGCCAGCCCCCGGATCGACACGGCCTACTGTGCCAGCCCGCGCAAGGAAGCACGCGAAGGCRSGGTGGCGGCGACCGCGTATTGCGCCAGCCCCCGGATCGACACCGCCTACTGCGCCAGCCCGCGCAAGGAAGCACGCGAAGGCAGGGTGGCGGCGACCGCGTATTGCGCCAGCCCGCGCAAGGAAGCACGCGAAGGCAGGGTGGCGGCGACCGCGTATTGCGCCAGCCCCCGGATCGGCACGGCCTACTGCGCCAGCCCGCGGGTCGAGACGCAGCCCGGTCGCAGTGAAGCGGCCACCGCCTGAACGCCAGTGATCGGCGGGGGCCCGCCACACGCCACCTTTCAATTCCTGCAACATGCCTGCCCGCTCCGGTTTCCGGAGCGGGCTTTTTGCTGTGCAAAGGAGTTTGCGCGCCACTCGACACAAGTTTTGCAACAAATTAACATTGCATATCCAGCCGTGCTGGAACACATTCTTTAGGAAGCGTATTTGATGGCGACGACGCTGAAAGACACATTTTCCGTAACCCGGTTCTCGTTCTGGGCCGGAGCATTGCTGTCTTCGCTCGTCGGCGCGTTGCTGTATCTGTTCACGGCACGCTCCATCGAAAGCGACGCCGAAGCCCGTTTCATCAGCCATGCCAGGCATGCGCAAAGCGTCATCACGGTCCGCGTGAAATCGTATACGGACCTGTTGCGCGCCACGGGCAGCATGATCCAGAGTTCCGACGTCCTGACACACCAGGGCTTCCATGAATTCGTGACCGGACTGGACCTGGCCCGGAGCTTCCCGGCGGTCGACTACATCAATTACGCGGTCCAGGTGCCGCATGAGCGGCGCGACGCATTCGTTGCCGCACTGCGCACAGACGTGTCGCACATCTTTGGCAAGCCGGTCGACCTGGACATCATGCCGCCCGGCATCCGGCCGTCGTACCTGGTCGTCGCCTTCGTCGAACCTGCGCCGCCGGGCGCCCACTACTATGCGATCGACCTGAAAGCCAACCGCTATTTCGGGAACTTGCTGCTGCAAGAGCGCGATAGCGGCATGATTTTTTCGACCGGTACGCCGATCCCGCTGTTGTCGCGTCCGAACAATATCTATGTGGGAATGCGTATGCCGGTCTACCGCAAGGGCCTGCCGCTGCGCACGGTCGACCAGCGCCGCGAGGCCTACACGGGTTCGCTCGGCATCGCGTTCAGTATCCCCAAGCTGCTGAATGGCGTCATGGACGAAGTTCCAGTCGCGAACCTGCGCATGACGCTGTACGACGTCGGACCCGGCATCGACGCCCGCGGCCAACCCACGGTATCGAAGCCGCTCGCGTTGTTCGACAGCCGCGGCACGCGCGCCGAGCCGACGCCGGCGCTCGACGTCGGCGATGACGTCTTCACGACCAGCCTGCCGCTCGATTTCAACGGGCGTCCGTGGAAAACGACGTTCAGCGCCCCCAGGGCCGCGCTGTACACGGAATTCGACACCTATTATCCGAAGCTCATGATGGCCTTCGGCTTCCTCGGCTCAATCCTGCTCTATGCCCTGCTGCACACGCTCACGTCGTCGCGCCGCGCCGCCCTCGAGCTGGCGCGGGAGATGACGAGCGAGCTGCGCGAAAGCCAGGCCAGGCTGCAGTTGTCGCACCAGAAGCTCAGGCGTCTCGCCGACCATGCGTACCAGATCAAGGAAATGGAGCGCAAGCGCATCGCGCGCGAGATCCACGACGACCTCGGCCAGAGCCTGCTCGCCCTGCGCATCGAAGCCGAACTGCTGGCGGGACGCACGCAGGGCACGCACAACCACCTGAACACGCGCGCCCGNCGACCTCGGCCAGAGCCTGCTCGCCCTGCGCATCGAAGCCGAACTGCTGGCGGGACGCACGCAGGGCACGCACAACCACCTGAACACGCGCGCCCGTTACACGCTGCAGCAGATCGATACGACCATCAGGAGCGTGCGCCAGATCATCAATGACCTGCGTCCGACCGTGCTCGACCTGGGCCTGTCCGCGGCCGTCGAATGGCAAGTCAACCAGTTCCAGCGCCGCACCGGCATCCAGTGCGACATCCAGGACGACCACGGCGAGATCGCCCTGCCCGACCATTGCGCCACGGCCTTTTTCCGTATCCTGCAGGAATCGCTCACGAACATCGTCCGCCATGCCAACGCGACGCGGGTGAAAGTGGAGCTGCGCCTGAACGGCGACTGGCTGTCGCTGACGGTGACCGACAACGGCTGCGGGCTGCCGCCCGGCGGGCGCAGCAAGTACGGGTCATTCGGCCTGGTCGGCATCGAGGAGCGCATCGTGATCCTCGGCGGCACCTGCACCGTCTTCAGCGAACCGGGCGGCGGCACGACCGTCACGGTCTCGGCGCCTGTCATCGGCGGCCCGGAACCCGTTCTCTCCCAGGAACAGGAGCAGGGCGCGGGTTCGGCCGTCATCTGACATTTCACCGGCTCGCCCTACTCCACTATCGAGCTTCTGCATAGCCGTTCAAACAACTCATATTATTTGTTTGACAAATATCAAAATCTGGGTGAATTACCTCAACTACATTGAGGACGTGCAACACACGCCCGACCATTCCTGAACCCTTGACAAGGATGACCATGAACACCAACGACCTGTTCGACGCCGTAGTGCAACTCGACCTGGAACCGATCAAGATGAAGCTGATGCATGCGGCATCGGGCGAAGGCTGGAGCCAGGAGAAGGCCGACGCCGTGGAAAAGGAATACC
>NZ_LMEW01000014.1 GCF_001426525.1 Massilia sp. Root133 | reverse complement strand
CCCTGGCACGTCATTATTTGACCGATTGCGTACGACCTCAGTTGGATCACCACGCCTTCCAGCTCGCCCTACTTACACTGATCAATTTGGTGCAGGTTGTGAAAATTTGAGGGGAAGGGTCAGGGTCAGACCCCATTTTTTGCCGGATTCGGGGTCAGAGCACATTTTCGATCAATGTTCACTAAGCCATTGCTTACCCATCAGCAGCGTCGTACCGGTGCGCGTACGAGCGAAACGCGGTCCTTCCGACCAACAGGTTTGCCTGAAAGACTTTGCACCAAAAAGTGCTCTGACCCCGAATTTTTCGGAAAATGTGCTCTGACCCCGAATTAGTTCCGGCCCGGCAGATGGGGATGGCCATCCCGAAACACAGGTGACACACACGTCGTCGAGCCCGCAATCGCCCCCCACATGGGTAGAATAGTTAAACATGAAGCCCGGCGCCGACACAATGCTCATCCAAAGAACACATCGGTACGTCAATATCGCAGCGGCCATCAGCATTGCTGTACTGCTCGCAGGCATCTCCACGCTTGCCGTCAGCATCCAGCGCACGGCCGCGTCCTGGCGCTGGGTCAACCACACGCGCGAGGTGCTGCAGCACGTGCAGGGCACGCAAAGCCTGATCAACGAGGCCGATGCGCTGCAGAAATCGCTGCGGCTCGAATACAGCCGGCGCGACGATGCGGATTTCCAGGAGCGCCTGACCGCCCTGCCCCGCGCACTCCAAACGCTGACGCAACTGACCAGCGACAATCCAACCCAGCAGCGCACTCTGGCCGACCTGCGCGGCCTGCTGGACGAGTACGTGCGCAACCTGCGCACCGGCATGGAGCGCGCCATGGCTTATCCCAGCAAGGAAGGCGAGCGGGCCTTGCGCCAGGCAATCACCATGCGCATCGCCGCGTTGCTGGCCGAGGAAGAGCGGCTGCTCGTGCTGCGCGACGCCGCCGCGGGCACCGACCGCGCGCGCACGATCGCAGCCGCCGGCGCCGTGTCCGTGCTGTCGGTCGCGCTGCTGTTCTTCGTCCGGGCGATGGCGCGCCGCGACGCCGACTTCCTTGCCGATCAGCGGGCCAACCTCGACGCGACCCTGCGCAGCATCGGCGAAGCCGTGATCGCGGTCGACGCGTTCGGCCGCGTGCGGTTCATGAACCCCGTGGCGGAACAATTGCTCGGCTGCGAAGAGGCGCAAGCGCGCGACCAGTTGCTGACGACGGTATTCCGCATCGCCGGCTCGAGCAGCGACGACGACACACTGGCCGCCGCGCTGCGGGCGGCGCTGCGCGAGAAGCAGGCCGTGACCGGCATTCCGATTACCGGCAGCAGCTCCGCGCAACCGGAGCGGATGCGCGCGTGGCAGCTCAACTGCCAGCCCCTCCTCGTCGACGGCGAGGTCCGCGGGGCCGTGATGAGCATGCTGGACGTGACGGCGCTGAAGCACGCCCAGCGCGAACTCGCCGACGCCAACCTGTTGCTCGAACACCGCATCCAGGACCGTACGGAGCAGCTGGCGGAGGCCAACATCGAGTTGCGCGCCTTCGCCCACACGATCGCGCACGACCTGCGCGCGCCGCTGCGCAACGTGCAGGGCTACGCGGCCGCGCTGCTGGAAGACGAGGCGGCCACGCTGAGCGCCGCGGGCGAACGGTTCCTGCGCCGCATCCTCGCCGTCAGCCAGCACATGGACCGGCTCGTGACCGACCTGCTCGCCTACAGCCAGCTTGCGCGTGCGGAGCTGCGCCTGCAGCCCGTCGAACTGGACCGCGTCGTGCAGCTCGCGCTGGGCGACATGGAGATGCAGATCGCGGCCGCCGGCGCCCGCATCGAGGCCGCCTCCCAGCTGCCGGCGGTGCTCGGCAACGAAGCGGTGCTCGTGCAGGTATTCGAGAACCTGATCGGCAACGCGATCAAGTTCGTCGCGCCGGACGTGACGCCGCACGTGCGCATCGATGCCCACGTCAATGCCGACGCGGCCTGGGTGCGCATCGCGGACAATGGCATCGGCATTCCGGAAGACAAGCGCGAACGCGTGTTCGACGTGTTCGAGCGCCTGCACGGCGAAGACCAGTACCAGGGCACGGGCATCGGCCTCGCGATCGTGAAAAAGGGCGTGGAGCGCCTGGGCGGCACGATCCGGGTCGAACCGGCGCCGGCCGGCACCGTGTTCCGATTGTGCCTGCAACGACCGCGTCCGCAGCCCCTGCCTGCCGCCGCGCCGGCGGATGCGCCGCCGGTGGCCTGACGGGGCCTGTCATATTACGGCTACAATACGAGTCCCTGCACCACGCCAAGCCTCGTCCGCTTACCCACCATGCCCCTGCGCTTCCTCCTCCTCGACGACAATCCCGACGACCGCCTGCTCGCCCGCCGCGAACTCGAACGCCATTTTCCAGGCTGCCGGTCGGCGGAAGTGGGCGACCGCGCAGGCTTCGAACAGGTCGCCGCAGCCGGCTTCCCGTTCGACCTCGTCATCACCGACTACCAGATGCGCTGGACGACCGGCCTGGACGTGCTCAAGCTGATCAAGGCGCACGTTCCGCAACTGTCCGTCATCATGTTCACCGCGACGGGCACCCAGGAAATCGCGGTCGAAGCCATGAAGCACGGCCTGGACGACTACGTCATCAAGAGCCCGCGCCACTACGCGCGGCTGCCCGTCGCCGTGCGCACGTGCCTCGACCGCACCGAGATCCGCTCGCGCGCCATCCGCAGCGAAACGCGGCTCGCATCGCTGCTCGAGAACATCCAGGTGGGCGTGTTCCGCATGTCGCTCGAAGGCGAGATCGAGGAAGGCAACCGCGCGTTCTGGAGCATGCTGGGTCTCGGGTCGGGCGAATTCACGAAGGCGGCGCACCACCCGCTGATCGAGGACGTGCGGCAGCACATCCCGGAACTGAAGGCGACCCTGGAAGCGGCCGACCTGCAGCTCGACGCGGGCGACCTGGACACCGGCGGCCGCGCCTTCAAGGTGAGGCTGGTGCGCGTGCGCGTAAACGGGCACGACGCGGTCGACGGCATCGTCGACGACGTGACGTCGCTGCGCCGCGCCGAACTGGAGATCCTGCGCCTGAACGCCGACCTGGAACAGCGCATCGCCACGCGCACGCGCCAGCTGCAGGATGCGAACGAGGCGCTGGAGACGTTCGGCTTCTCCGTCTCGCACGACATGCGCGAGCCGCTGCGCACGATCCAGGGCTATGCCAACGTCCTCAAGCAGGATTTCGCCGAGGGCCACCTCGACAAGGCCAGCCTGTACATCGGCCGTATCGAGGCCGTCGCGCACCGGGTCGACACGATGGTGACCGACCTGCTGGAATTCGCGCGCCTGTCGCGCACCGAGATCGCCACCGAAAACGTCGTCGTCAACGACGCGCTGCACGAAGTGACGGCCGCGCTGCACGCCGAGATCCAGCAGGCGAAGGCGCGGCTGCAGATCGAGGTGCCGGACGCTCTCACCGTGCGCGCGCACCGCCAGACCGTCGTGCAGGCGCTGACGAACCTCGTGTCGAACGCCGTCAAGTTCGTGCGGCCCGGCGCAGCGCCGGTCGTGCGCATCGCGGCAAGCGAAGCGGGATCGATGGTGCGCGTCACGGTCAGCGACGACGGCATCGGCATCGCACCGGCGGCCCAGGCCCGCATCTTCAACGTGTTCGAACGCCTGCACAGCGAGGAGGAATACCCGGGCACGGGCATCGGCCTCGCGATCGTCAAGAAGGGCGTCGAGCGCATGGGCGGCCGCGTCGCCGTGGAGTCGGCGCCGGGCGGCGGCGCCACGTTCGTGGTCGACCTGCCCGCGCCGCCGGAGCCGGTGTGACGTTCGCCGCCCTCCTCGTCGACGACAGCCCGGACGACCGGGCGCTCGTCGCGCGCGAGCTGGGGCGGCATTTTCCCGACGTGCGCATCACCGAGGCAGGCAGCCCGGAGACGCTGGCCGCGGCGCTCGCCGACGGCCGCTTCGACATCGCCATCACGGACTACCGCCTGCGCTTCACGGACGGCATCACGGTCCTGCGCGAGCTGAAACGCCGCTTCCCCGCGCGTCCCGTGATCATGTTCACCGCGAGCGGCAACGAGGAAATCGCCGTCGAGGCCATGAAGGAAGGCCTCGACGACTACATCACCAAGACGCCCAAGCACTACCCGCGCATCGGCTATGCGGTGCGCGCCTGCCTCGACAACGTGGCGCAGCGCGCGCGGGCCGAACAGGCGCAGGCGCGCCTCGAGATCGCGCTGCGGTCGGCCGGGATGGCGACGTGGCAGTACGATCCGCGCGACCGCTCGATCGCCGCCTCCAGCGACCTCGGGCCGATGCTGGGCCGGCCGCCCGGCCATGCGCCGGCGACCGTGGATGCCTGGCTGGCCGACATCCACGACGAAGACCGGCCCCGCGTGATCGACGCGTGGAAGGCCGCGTTCGCGGGTGCGGACCACTACCGCATGCAATACCGGTTCCGCGGCGCCGACGGCATCGTGCGCTGGATCGCGTCGAGCGCGCGCGTGCTGCGCGGCACGGACGGCAAGCCGTCCATGGTGATCGGCACGGCACGCGAAGTCACGGCCGACATCGAGACGCGCCAGAACCTGGAACGCAAGACCGAGGAACTGGAACGGGCCGACCGCCAGAAGAACGAATTCCTGGCGATCCTCGCGCACGAGCTGCGCAACCCGCTGGGCGCCGCGCGCTATTCGATCGCGCTGCTGCGCCAGGCTCCGGACGACGCCGCCGTGCGCGCCCGCGCCACCGACGTGATCGACCGCCAGATCGGCCACATGGCGAAGATGCTGGACGAGCTGCTGGACCTGAGCCGCATCGCCCACAACCGCATCGAACTCCACCGGGCGCCGCTCGACCTGCGCGGGATCGCCGAACTCGCGTGCGAGAACGCCCTGCCCACGCTCGAGGGCAAGGGCCACGACCTGCGCCTGTCGCTGCCGCAGGAACCGGTCATGGTCGTCGGCGACGAGGTCCGCCTCACGCAAGTCGTCGCCAACCTGCTCGTCAATGCCGCCAAGTTCACGCCGACGCCGGGGCACATCGAGGTGCGCGTGGCGCGCGACGCCATGGACGCCGTGATCGAGGTCGCCGACGACGGCATCGGCATCGCGCCGCACCGGCTGGACGGCGTCTTCGAGATGTTCTCGCAGGGCGAGACGAAGGCGCACGGCGGCACGCCCGGGCTGGGCATCGGCCTCGCGGTCGTGCGCTCGCTCGTCGGCCTGCATGGCGGCACCGTGCGCGCGTTCAGCGCGGGCGCGGGCCAGGGCACGCGCATCCGCGTGACCTTGCCCGCCCTGGCGCAACACGCGCCTGCCGCCGCATCCGACGCGCCGGCGACGGACGGCGGCGCCCGCGGCCTGCGCGTGCTGCTCGCGGACGACAATGCCGACGCGGCGAACCTGCTGGCGCTGCTGCTGCAAGCCGAGGGACACACGGTCCACACGGGCTTCGACGGCATCACCGCGATGGCCCTAGCCGACGCGCACCGTCCGGATGTGATGGTGCTGGACATCGGCATGCCAGGCGCGAACGGCTACGAGGTCGCGCGCTGGGTACGCGCACAGGCGTGGGGCGCGGCCGTGCGGCTCGTCGCCGTGACCGGCTGGGGCATCGAGCACGACGGCGGCCAGGCGCTGGACGCGGGCTTCGACGTGCGGCTCGTGAAGCCCGTCGACATGGCGCATCTGCTCGCTGCCGTCAATGGCTCCCCACCGGAATGAGCGCCGGCTTGTCCTTGTCCTTCAGCAGGAACACGACGAAGCGCGCCGGCTTCGTCCGGCTCGCATTGCGGCCGACCGTGTGCACGTCGCGCGGCCCTTCGTAAAAAGTCTCGCCGGCGCGCAGCGTCTTTTCCTTGCCGCCCTCCACGCCCATGACGATGGTCCCTTCGAGCACGTAGACGAAGCCGTGCGCGTCGTGGCGGTGCACGGGATCGGCCGCGCCGGGCGCGTAGTCGACGGTGAGCATCATGACTTCCTTGCCCGGCGCGTCGGCCAGCGCCTGGTGCATCAGCGTCGTGACGACGGGTTCGGGCGGGGCCGCGTGGGCGAGCGTGGCGCAGGCGGCCAGGGCAAGGGGAAGGTAGCGGAACATGATCGAGGTCCTCGTTGTGCGTGAAAACGCCAGTGTAGACAGGGCGCCTGCCCTGCGACAGGCGCCGGCGGGGACGCGCGGCGGTGCCGCAAAAACACCAATCGGCGCGCGCGACGCTGGCAGGAAATCGGGGATTCTTGTCATTGCCGCCGAAGGGGAGCAGGCCTACCATCGGCGTACTTACGTACCGACAGGACCGCCGTGCCACGCAGCCTCACTTCCGTTCTTCCCAGCCCCGATTGCAACGACGCGCTGGCATCCAGCTTCGCGACAACGTATGCAGGCGTGGTCGCGTTCATGGCCGTCGTCCACGAAGGCAGCTTCGCCCGGGCGGCCGAGCGGCTCGGCATCGGGCGCTCCGCCGTCAGCCGCAGCGTGCTGAAACTGGAGACCCAGCTCGACACGCGGCTGTTCCTGCGCACGACGCGCAGCACGTCCCTCACGGCCGAGGGCCAGCGCTTCTTCGAGGGCTGCCGGCCCGGCGTCGACCGCATCTTCCAGGCGCTCGACGAGATGCGCGAGCTGCGTACCGGCATCCCGCGCGGGCACCTGCGCATCTCGTCCACCGTGGGCTTCGGGCGCAAGATCGTCGCGCCGCTGCTGAAGGATTTTCATGCGCGCTACCCGGACATCACGGTCGACCTGATCCTCGACGACCGCCCCACCGATTTCACGTCCGACCGCATCGACGTCGCCTTCCGCAACGGCCGCATGGACGACAGCCAGATCGTCGCCAAGAAGCTTGTCCCGATGCCCATGCTCGTGTGTGCGTCGCCGGCATACGCACAGCGCCACGGCCTGCCGCGCACGCCGGACGAACTGGCGGGCCACTGCGGCGTCAACTTCCGCTTCGCGTCGGGCCGGCTGTTCGACTGGGAATTCAAGGTCGACGGCGCGGTGCGCAAGCACACGCCGCAGGGGTGGCTCTGTTTCAACGACGCCGACCTCGTGCTGCAGGCGGTCCTCGACGGCGACGGCATCGCCCAGATGGCCGGCTACCAGATCCGCGAGCACCTGCGCGCCGGGCGCCTCGTCGCCTGCCTGGCGGAATATGCGCCGGACGACCGCGGCCACTTCCTCTGCTACCTGAGCCGGCACCACATGCCGATGCGCGTGCGCGTCTTCGTCGACGACATCTCGCTGCGCGTACGCGCCCTCGGCCTCGACGATCCCGACCTGGCGGGCGGAGGCCGGCCATGAGCCGGACCGCCTGGGCGTGCGCGCTCGGCGCCATCCTGTTGTGGGCGCTGTTCGCGACCCTCGTGCGGCTGGCGGGCGACGCGCCGCCGCTGCTGCTGACCGGCGTCGCGCTGTGCTGCGGCGGCCTCGCGTCCGTCCACCGGTGGCGCGAATGGAGGGTGCCGGCCGCCATCCTGGGCTTCGGCATCGCCAGCCTGTTCCTGTACCACGCGTGCCTCGTGGCCGCGTTCCGGCTCGCGCCCATCGCCGAGGCGAACCTGCTGAATTATCTGTGGCCGCTGTTGATCGTCGTGCTGGCCCGGCGCGCCGTGCCGCTGCGGCGCAGCCAACTGGCCGGCTGTGTCATCGCCTTCGCGGGCGGCGCGCTCGTCATCGCACCGTCCGCGCCCACCGTCACGCATCTCGCCGGCTACGCGCTCGCCGTGCTCGCCGCGTTCACGTGGGCCGTGTATTCGCTGGCGCCGGCCCGCCTGCCCGCCTATTCGTCCTGGGCCACGGGCGGTTTCTGCCTCGGCGCCGGCCTGCTCGCGCTGGCGGCGCACGCGCTGTTCGAAACGCCGTACCGGCCGTCCGGCACGGAGCTCGCGGGCATGGCCGCCATCGGCATCGGGCCGCTCGGCCTGTCGTTCGTCCTGTGGGACCGCGCCATGCGCACGGGCCGCGCAGCGACGATCGGGTCGCTGTCCTACCTGACGCCCGTGCTGTCCACGCTCGCGCTGGCCGTCACGGGCGCCGTGGCCGCAGGCAGCTGGTGGCGCCTCGGCCCCGCGCTGCTGCTCGTCGCCGCCGGGGTGCGGCTGGCGCGCTGACTGGTGCGCTCATTGGTGCGCTCATTGGTGCGTTTCTGGCACCACCGTGCGGCCGGCCAGCCGCCTACCGGCCGCGCGGCGCGCTGCCTACACTCCTTTCGTACCACAACCACCAAGGAGAACGAGATGACCCAGCGTATCAACTACCTCAAGCAGTCCCCCGCCCTCTTCAAGAAGCTCGTCGAACTGGGCACCCTGATCAACGACGGCAGCATCGAGGAAAGCATCCGCGACCTCGTCGCCATCCGCACGTCGCAGATCAACGGCTGCACGTTCTGCATCGACATGCACGTGAAGCAGGCCACGATCCACGGCGAACGCGCGCTGCGCCTGCATCACCTGGCCGCGTGGCGCGAATCGACCCTGTTCGCCCCGCGCGAACGGGCCGCGCTGGCGTGGACGGAAGCGCTGACGACGCTGTCGCGCCAAGGCGTGCCGAACGAGATCTACGAACGCGTGCGCAGCCAGCTGACCGAGCAGGAACTCGTCGACCTGACCTACGAGATCATGGCGACCAATGCGTGGAACCGCATCAACGTCGCGTTCCAGACCGTGCCGGGCTCGTACGACAAGGACTTCGGCCTGGACCGCGCCAACCTCGCTTGACAAGAAGACATCCATGAACATCGTCGTCATCGGCGGCACGGGCCTCATCGGCAGCAAGCTCGTGACCCTGCTGCGTGCGCGCGGCCATGAAGCGCTGGCCGCATCTCCCAACTCGGGCGTGAACACGCTGACGGGCGAAGGCCTGGACGCGGCGCTGGAAGGCTGCGACGTCGTCGTGGACGTGGCGAACTCGCCGTCGTTCGCGGACGACGCCGTCCTCGACTTCTTCACGACCTCGGGCCGCAACCTGCTGGCCGCCGCACGCCGGGCGGGCGTGCGGCACCACGTGGCCTTGTCCGTCGTGGGCACGCAGCGCCTCGCGGAGAGCGGTTACTTCCGCGCCAAGATCGCGCAGGAAGAGCTCATTCGCGCATCAGGCCTGCCTTACACCATCGTGCATTCGACGCAGTTCTTCGAATTCCTCAGCGGGATCGCTGCATCGGCAGGCCAGGACGACACGATCGCCCTGTCGCCCGCGTACATCCAGCCCATCGCCTCGGACGACGTGGCGGCGGCGCTGGCGGACGTGGTCCTCGGTGCGCCCGTGAACGGCATCGTCGAGATCGCGGGGCCGGACCGTTTCCGCCTGTCCGACCTCGTGCGCGACTACCTCGCGGTCAAGGGCGACACGCGCACGGTGCGCGCCGACGTCCACGCACGCTATTTCGGCGCGGAGCTGAAGGAGGACACGCTGGTGCCGCAGGGTGCCGCGCGCCTCGGCGCCAGCCGCATCGGCAACTGGCTGCAGGCTCAGGCGCCGGCGAGCCGCTTGCGGTAGGCCGACGGCGTCTCGCCCAGGTTGCGCCGGAACGCGGTGCACATGCGGTCCTCGTCGCCGAAGCCGCACTGGCGGGCGACCTGGGCGAGATTCGCTTCCGACTGTTCCAGCATGCGCTTCGCCGCGCCGATGCGGAACAGTTCCACCGCCTTCGCCGGCGGGCGGCCGGTCTTCTGCTTGTAGACGCGGGCGAAGTTGCGGGCGCTCATATGGACCCGCGCGGCCAGGCGTTCCACGGTGAGACCGGCGTCGTGCAGGTTGTCGAGGATCCAGCCGTGCAGCGCATCGAACGCCGCGTCGTCGCGCACCTGGGCGCGCAGCAGTTCGCTCTCCTGCGCCTGGCCGCCGGCACGCTTCATGAACACGACCAGTTCGCGCGCGACGTCCATCGCGAGCGCGCGCCCGCAGTCTTCTTCGACGAGGGCCAGCGCGAGGTCGATGCCGGCCGTGACGCCGGCCGACGTCCACACGGGGTCCTGGCGCACGAAGATCGCTTCGCGGTCGACTTCGAGCGCGGGGAAGCGTTGCTCCAGCACGTCCGCCATGTTCCAGTGCGTCGCCACGCGCCGGCCGTCCAGCAGCCCACCCTGCGCGAGCAGGAACGCGCCCGTGCACACGGACGTGACGCGGCGCGCGTGCGGCGCGGCGCCGGCGATCCAGTCGACCGTCGTGCCCACGTCCGCGAGCACGGCCGAGATCCCCGGCGCACCGGGCACGAGGATCGTGTCGATCGCGCGCCCGGCGAACTGCGCGGCCGGCAGCGTGTCGAGCGCGACGCCTTCCGCCGTCACCACGAGGCCGCCGTCCGCGCTGACCGTGTGCCGCTCGTACGGCACGAGGCCGCGCTCCGCCATCCGCTTGGCGGCGCACCAGAACACGGTCTGCGGCCCGGTCAGGTCGAGCAGACCCATGCCCGGGAAGGCGACGAACAGGACGAGCGGTGCGGCGGGCGTGGATGTCATCGTACGTACGGCTGAGTGAATCGTGCGATCTTACTGCGCGTGAAAACGGTGTCAAGGGCCCGCGACGCCTGCGTCCTGCGATGATTTTTTCCTGGCGACCGATACCGGGTTCGGTATCGCATTCGTCGGTTAGTTGCAATTGTCTCGCGATCCTTACAAAACCCCTGCAATAACAATGACTTGGCCGGCGTGCCTACGCGGGCGCTGCCCGCGGCGGCGCGGGACCGCGGCTTTGACATCGCTACCATGCATGCCCTACATTGCCGGATGCCCTGAATCCACCGGACCGCACATGACCGTACACCGCCCCCGCCCGCCGCGCCTTGCCGCGACGGTCCTCGCCCTCTGCGCCGCCATCGCCTGCATGGGCGCACACGCGCAGGAAGAACCGCGTCCCGCCACCGGCCTGTCGACGTCCACCTGGACGCCGGACAACGGCAACGGCACGTTCACGAACCCGCTGTTCTACGACGAGTTCTCCGACCCCGACATGATCCGCGTGGGCGACTGGTTCTACCTTACCGGCACGACGATGCACGCGATGCCCGGCCTGCCGATCCTGCGCTCGCGCGATCTCGTGAATTGGGAATTCCTCGGCTATGCCGTCGACAAGCTGGACTTCGGCCCGGCCTACCGCCTGGAGGACGGCAAGAGCATCTATGGCCAAGGCATCTGGGCCCCGAGCCTGCGCTACCGGAACGGCACGTTCTATATCTTTAGCAACGTGAACGGCCGCGCCACGCAGATCTTCTCCGCCACCGATCCGCGCGGCCCCTGGACGCACCGCGAGATGAAGCGCAGCCTGCACGACCTGTCCGTCCTGTTCGACGACGACGGCAAGGCGTGGGTCGTGTGGGACCACCAGCGCATGCACATCGCGCAGCTGACGGACGACCTGACGGACATCGTGCCCGGCACCGAGAAAGTGCTGTTCGCGCAGGACGCCGGCATGGGCGAAGGCGCGCACCTCTACAAGATCCAGGGCAAGTACTACATCCTCTCCGCCAACTACGCGGGCGGCTTCCGCATGCCCGCCGCGCGCGCGGACAAGGTCGACGGTCCGTATGAAGTGAACCAGGCCATCAGCAAGGACGAGGACTTCGGCATGGCCAAGGGCTACCGCCTGAAGGACAACAATACCCCGCCCGCGATCGAGCCGCCGGACCCGTCGGCCCGCAACAGCAACTCGCTGCACCAGGGCGGCATCGTGCTGACGCCGGCCGGCGAATGGTGGGGCTTCTCGATGATGGATTTTAATTCGGTCGGCCGCCTGCTCAGTCTTTCCCCGATCACGTGGAAAGATGGCTGGCCGTACTTCGGCCTGCCGGGCAACCTGGGCCGCAATCCGCGCACGTGGGTCAAGCCGAAGACGGCCGCGCCCTCCCCGATCGCGGTACCGTTTGCGCGCAGCGACGATTTTTCGGGCACGACCTTGCAGCCGCTCTGGCAGTGGAACCACGTGCCGGTCGACGGCCAGTGGTCGCTGACGGAGCGCCCCGGCTTCCTGCGCCTGCACGCGCTGCCGGCGACGTCGTTCTGGCAGGCCCGCAACAGCCTGACCCAGCGCGCCATCGGCCCGCGCTCGTCGCCGACGGTGACGCTGGATGCGTCCGGACTGGCTGCCGGCGACGTCGCCGGCCTCGCCCTGCTGAACCTGCCGTATGCGACGCTGGGTGTGGAAAAGACGGCGACCGGCCTGCAAGTCGCCCTGTACGACCAGATCACCAACCGCACCGTGCGCGTGCCGCTCCCGGCCGGCGCCACGCGCGTCCAGCTGCGCGCGGATTGCGACTTCCTCACCGAGCAGGCGCGCTTTTCCTGGTCCGTCGACGGCAAGGACTTCGCGCCCATCGGCGAGCCGTTCACGATGGTGTTCCAGCTGAAGACCTTCCAGGGCGTGCGCTATGCCCTCTTCAACTACAACCAGTCAGGGAAGACGGGCGGGCACGCGGATTTCGACAGCATCGACGTCTACCAGCCGAATCCGCACGGCCTGATGCGCGCGATCCCGTTCGGGCAGCACATCCAGCTCGCGGAGTTCAAGACCGGCCGCAAGGTGGCGCCGTATCGGGTGAAGGACATGGGTCTCGGACGTGTCGCCCTGCAGTCCGGCGCGGCCTGGGTCAGCGTCGACGCGAAGGGTAACGTGGGTGTGCGCAAAGGGTCGCCCGGCAAGGCGGAGAGCTTCCAGTGGATCGAGACGCCGACCGGGGAACTGGTGCTGATGTCGCTGGTGACGAACCGGTTCGTGCGGGTCGATCCGGTCACGCATGCGGTGCGGGCGGACAGTCCGGGGCCGGTGCCGGATGGGAGCGACGGGGTGCGGTTCACCTGGTCGTCCATCCAGCGCTAAACGCCGCGCGCAAGCGGCGCATTCCGGTCGCGAACGGCTTTCAGGCAGCGCGATGGCGCACGACGGCAGCGCAGGGCAGCAGCCTGTCCGCTTCGTCGAGCTCGGTGGCGTGAAACGTCCCCCAATCGATGAGCGATTCCAGGACGGGCTTCAGGCTCGCGCCGAGCGGGGTGAGCTGGTACTCGACGCCCTGGGGGTCCCCGGCACTTGACCGTCGCGTCACCGTCCCATGTTCTTCCAGCGCGCGCAACTGCTCGATCAGCACCTTTTGCGATATCCCGACGATACGCCGCTCCAGATCACGGGTCCGTTGCGGCCCGTCCAACAATACATACAAGAGCACCGCTTTCCAGCGTCCGGCGAGGACACCCAGCGCACGCTCGACCGGCAAGCCCGGCAATCGCTTCATGATCTTCATTTCTCTGCTGACCGATTGGTGTGTAGATCGCGGGGGCCATCGAACATTAAGATTTTCTTTCGACCGAACCAACCCGAAGGAAATCCATGATAAACCTGTTCGACTCTTTTATGCTTGGCGGATCTGTTCAGCTGAAGAACCGGATCGTGATGGCGCCCATGACACGTACGCGGGCGTCCGAAGGCGATGTTCCCAACGACCTCATGGCGACTTACTACGCGCAACGGGCAAGCGGCGGCCTGCTCGTGACCGAGGCGACCGACGTTGCGCCATCGAGCAACGGCTACGCGCTGACGCCTGGCATCTACACGGAAGCCCAGCGAGCGGGCTGGCGCAAGGTGACGGAACAAGTGCACCGCGCAGCGGGCACGATCTTCCTGCAGTTATGGCACGTAGGCAGGATGGCGCACCCGTCGCTGATGCCGGACGGGCAGGCGCCGTTGGGCGTCTCCGATGAAAGGGCGGAGGCGACTGTCTTCGCACACGGCCCGGACGGAAGGCTGGGGCATGTCCCGGCCGGCGCGCCCAGGGCGCTTCATACCCATGAAATCGCGGAACTGGTGACGACCTTCGCCCAGGCATGCGCCCATGCCCGCGACGCCGGCTTCGATGGCGTCGAAATCCATGGTGCGAACGGGTACCTGTTCGATCAATTCATGAACTCGGTACTGAATACCCGTACGGATCGCTATGGTGGCGGAAGCGTGGCCAACCGTACCCGTTTCCTGATGGAGGTCGTCGAGGCGGCGGTACGGGAGCTTGGCCCCGGACGCGTCGGCGTGCGCCTGTCCCCGTTCGGAACGTTCAACGCCATGCCGACGGACCCTCTTGCGGTGGAAACCCTGATCCATGTTGCCGAGCAGCTGGGGCGACGCGGCGTCGCCTATCTGCATCTCGTGTACGAGCTGATGCCTGAAGGGAATATGGAAACCGCCGAGTTCAAGGCCAGCCACATCGATCACGCCGTGCTTGCAGAAGTGCGAACGAAGTTCAGCGGTGCGATTATCTGGTGTGGCGGCTTCAACGGCCGCGACAGGACGCAACGTGCGCTCGACACCGGCCTCGTCGACCTGATCGCCTTCGGCCGGCCTTATATCGCGAACCCCGACCTGGCCGAACGGCTGCGGCACGGCTGGCCACTGGTCGAAGCGGACCCCTCGGTCTATTACACGCGCCGTGGCGACGCCGGATATACGGACTTCCCGGTCTACTCGACGCCCGACGGCGACGCTCGCGCGGCCTGACGGGCGCGCCGGCCGCGGGCCGCAAACGGCGACAAAAAAAAGGAGCGGCCGGAAACACGACCGCTCCATGAATACCGGACCGCCAGCAAAACGGTCCGGGGAGACGCAACTAAGTGATCAGAACGAGGTGCGCAGGGACATGGTGTAGCTGCGGCCCGGCTTGTTCTCGTCGAAGATCGCGTTGGAGAACGCCGTGTAGTTCTGGCTCTTCGCGTTGTTCAGGTTCCAGACGCTGACCGTCAGGTCCGCGTTGTAGCCGAAGCCGAACACCTTCTGCAGGTTCATGCCGGCCGACATGTCGACCTGCGAACGCCCCGTCGAATACGCATACACGCCATTGCCCAGACCCGTGTTCGTGTTGCTGATCAGGCTGGACTGGTACTGGCGCGACACGCGCAGGTTCAGGCCGTCCTTCTCGTAATACACGGTCAGGTTATTGGTGCGCGGCGGGACGCCGGCCACCGGCGGTGCGCCCGCGGCTTCATCCTTCTGCTTCGTGTACGTGAAGTTGCCCGTGAAGCCGAAGCCTTTCACCGGGAGCATGTCCAGCGGCTGCTGCCACGTGAATTCCAGGCCGCGTACCTTCAGCTTGGAGTCGATCATGTACGGCTCGGTGATGATCACGTGCTTCTTGTCGCGACCGCCGGCGGCGTCCACGGCCGCCTGCTGCGCGTCCGTCAGGCCCACCGTGCCGTAGATCTTGTCCAGGTCGGACAACGTGTAGTCGATCTGGCGCTGGCCCGGGCGGCTCACGATGTCCTTGGCGAAGCCGGACAGCGCGACATAGCCTTCGCGGCTGAAATACCATTCCACGCCCGCGTCCAGGTTGTTGGCCTTGAACGGCTTCAGGTTCGGGTTCGTCACGTTACCCTGGTTCACGCCCTGGTCGCCGATCGAGAGCTGGGTCTGGTGCAGGTCGGCCGGGTTGGCGCGGGTGAGCGACTTGGAGCCGGACAGGCGCGCGATCACATTCTTCGTCAGGTTGTACGACAGGTTAAACGACGGCAGGATGTTGTGGTACTTCGTCGATTCGTACACCCAGGTCTGCAAGTCCGGGTAACGGCCGCCCTGTTGCAGGCCCTGGGCGGCGTTGCGCGGGTCGGGCGTGTTGACCGGGGCGCCGATCGTCTGCTCCGTCGTCGCGTAGCGCACGCCGGCGTTGTAGCGCAGCGTGCGGCCGAACACGGGGAAGCGGCCATTGGTCGAGAGGTAGAACGCCGACACCTTCTCGCGCAGGTAGCCGCCGTTGGTCGTCGGCGCGGCGAAGAACAGGTTACGGTAGTGCTGGTAGTTGGTGTCCTGGGCAAACTTGTCCCAGTCGATCGTGATGAAGCCGTGATCGCTCTTGTGGACATACTTCGCCAGGTCGCCGTTCGTGACGGCGGAGCCCAGGTAGGTCAGCGGCGCCGTCTGGCCCTGCGTGTAGCCGGTGCCGTAGCCGGGGTAGGTGCCGGCCGGGATCGGGCCCGGCGCGAAGCGGCCGTCGCACTGGCCTTGCAGCGCCCGGTCCGGCTGGATGAACTGGTAGCTGGTCTGGTTGCCGCAGGTGTAGTTCATCCACGCGTCGGCGTTGCCGTAGTCCGTGTAGCGGCGCGTGATGTCGTCGAACGAGCCGCCCACCTTGATCGCGAACGTGTCGTCGCCCCAGTTCAGGTTCAGGCGCGAGCCCTTGGTCGTGTTGCGGCGCTGGTAGATGTCGCCGCGCAGGCCGGACAGGCCCTGGCCCGGCTGGTACCAGCCGAACTTGGTCGGATCGTTGATGTCGATGTTGCTGGACATGACCGGAATCTGTCCGGGCGTCGTGTTGTCGTACTTGACGACGGTCGGCGCCGACTGCGTCGCCACCAGCACGGTCGGCATGTCGCGGTAGAACTCGCTGTCCGTGTAGTTGACGTGGCCGTCGATGGTCAGGCGGTCGGACGCGTGCCACTCGAAGCCCGGATTGATGCTGCGGAAGTGGGTGTTTTCCTTCATCGGGCGGAATTCCAGGCCCCAGAAGGTATTCGCCAGCGTGCCGCCCGTGATCGTGCAGTAGGCCGAGCAGTCGCTGCGGTCGAACGTCAGGCCGATCGGGATCGGGGTGTTCGCGCGCATGCCGGCAGCCATGTCTTCCTGCTGCATCTTGTTGCCCTTCTGGGCGAAGATCAGGTCCGTGTAGACCATCCAGTCCTCGTTCGGCTGCCACTGGAAGCTCAGCGTCTCGCCGCGGCGGCGGCGCTCGCCGTCGTACACCAGGTAGCGCGGCAGGCGGCCCATCAGGCCGTTGTCGATCTGCTGGATCGTCGCGCCCGGGTTCAGCGCCAGCAGCATCGCGCGGTCGATCGGCGCGCCCGGCTTCAGCACGGCCTGCGCGTACGCCGGCAGGGACGACAGGTCCATGCCGCTGGGGACGGTGGTCGGGCTGTTGAAGTAGTCGCCGCCGATCGAAGCCGGGTCGGAGGCGTTGCGCTGGTCCGCATTCAGGCGGAACGTGCGCATGTCGACGGTCTGGAACACGTCGGTATGGTATTTCGTGTTACCCCAGGCGAAGCCGAACAGCGCACCGACCTTGCCGAAGCGCGTGTTCCACGTGTTGCTGACGAGGGCCGAGCCCGTGTTGCCCCACTTGCCGTCCTTGTCGCGGTAGTTGCCGCTGGCCGTGAAGGCCGAACGGAAGCCGTTCTTGTCGAACGGGCGCACGCTGCGCATGTTGACGGTACCGGCCACGCCGCCTTCGCTGATGTCCGCCTGCTGGCTCTTGTACACGGTCGCGCTGCGGAACAGTTCGGACGGCAGGAAGTCCATGTCCACTTCGCGGTTGGCGCTGATGTTGCCGCCCCAGCTGCCGGCCGAAGCGGACGCCATCGGGGCGCCGTTCAGCAGCACGCGGGTGAACGCCGGCCCCATGCCGCGGATCGAGATGTTCATGCCTTCGCCGTCGATCGACGCGCGGGTCACGGTGACGCCCGGCACGCGCGACAGCGCGTCGGCAATGTTCGGGTCGGGGAATTTGCCCATGTCCTCGGAGAACACGGTGTCGGTGAGGCCGTTGTTCTCGCGCTTCTCCAGCGCGGACAATGCCAGCGAGCTGCGGTAGCCCGTCACGGTAACGGTCGGGGCGCTGCCCTGCGCCTTCAGTTCGGTGTTGTCCTGCGCCCAGGCGCTGGACACGAGGCCGGCCAGGACGGTCAGTGCAAACGCGTTGCGGCAATACGGCGCCTTGCGCCGAGCGGCGCTGTTCCAGTGGTGCATCATTTGTCTCCTCTCTCTTCTTCTCTAGCGGCCTTGTGGCCTTTTTGGTCTTGCAGTGAGATGGTCGGTGCTGCGTTCATTTTCCGGTAACGGTTCTCCTTGTTCGGTATTTTTTTGCGCTCGCCCTAACACAAAATGTTAAACGCTAACATTTTTGGCCACGGCACGAACTGCGCCGGACTATCGATGAAAACACCCGAAAAGCTTGTTGTTCAAGTACGACGTCTGACATGTAAGTACCATACTTGAGTAAATATCATCGAACCAATAAATTTTTTTTCGCTATCGATACTCGAATTCATATCCCTCGATTCATAGACGAGGGCGCTCCCTCTGAGATTTGCTATCCGCTACCATAAAAATCGTGTTAGCGGTGTTATGCGATAACAACACATAGGATGTCTGACCTTATTCGAGCTGCATGCATCATCGGGTTTGTGTCCGAATGTGTCGTAATTCCCCGTCGACACATTGCCGGGGTTTCCGGACATGCAACGGACAATCCCCCGACACACCGGACTGGTCTCATGACGTTCACCGACGCGCCGCGTCGAATAACCGAAGGAGAGACCGATGAAGACGACCCACACCGCGCTGGCCGCCACGCTGGCCCTGACCCTGTGCGCCGGCGCCCAGGCCGCCGAAGCGAAGAAGCCGACCGAGAAATGCTATGGCGTGGCGCTGGCCGGCCAGAACGAATGCGCGGCCGGCGCCGGCACCTCGTGCGCCGGCACGGCGAAGAAGGATTACCAGGGCGATGCCTGGATGCTCGTCGAGAAAGGCACGTGCACGAGCATCAAGACGCCGCAGGGCTACGGCTCCCTCACGCCGCGCAAGTAAGCGATGAACGCGACCATGAAAACGCTCGTTGCCGCCATTGCCGCCGGTGCGTTCGCCCTGCCCGCGCTGGCCGCCAATCCGGCTGCCGCAGCCACGAAGAACATCGTGATCGTGCCCGGCGAGTTCATCGATGCCTCCGGCTGGCACGTCGTCCACGACATCCTGAGCCAGAAGGGTTACCACGTGACCGTCGTGCCGGCCGCGCACGCGACGTTCGAGGGCGACGTCGCCCTTGCCCGCCGCGTGCTGTTCCAGCAGTTCGGCAACGTGGTCCTCGTCGGCAACGGGATCGGCGGCGCCGTGATCGGCAACGCCGGCGGCGGCGCGAAGGTGAAGGCCCTCGTGTACGTTGCGGCGCTGGCGCCCGAAGTGGGCGAAAGTCCCCTGCAGCTGCTGCGCGGCCCGGACGGCATGCCGGCGCCGATCGAGGCCGATTTCGCCGGCTACCACTGGGCCGACCGCGCACGCTTCCACGACGACTTCGCGGCCGACCTGACGCCCAACCGCGCCAACTTCCTGGCTGCGTCGCAGACGCCCGTCGGCCTCGCGTTCCTCGGCACGCCCAGTTCCGCGGCGGTGTGGCACGCGAAGCCCAGCTACGCCGTCGTCGCGACGGAAGACCGCATCCTCGCACCGGACACGCAACGCATGATGTACCGCCGCGCCAGGGCGCAGATCGTCGAGATCCGGGGCAGCCACGCCGTCCACATGTCGCGTCCCGAGGACGTGGCCCAGGTCATCGAACGGGCCGCCCGCGACACCCTTTGATTTACCCACACCACAAGGAGAACACCATGAAAGCACAACGTACGAACCGCGTCGGCCTGGCCGGCGCCGCCGCCCTCCTCGCCATCGCCACTCTCGGCATCGCCAATCCGTCGCACGCAGCGGACAACGGCAAGGAACAGCCGGGCCGCTGCTACGGCGTCAACGGCTGCAAGGGCGAAAGCCTGTGCGCCACGGCGAAGAACGATTGCAAGGGCCTGAACCAGTGCAAGGGCCAGGGCGTGATCGTCAAGACGCCGACGGAATGCAAGGCGCTCGGCGGCACGCTGACCGAGAAGGAATGACAGCACGACGTCGCCCCCGCGCAGGCGGGGGCGACGTATCACTTTCGACAATGAGCGAGCCATGCCAGCCCATCCCTCCCCACCGACGTTCGCCGGCTACGGCCTCGGCCTGCGGCGCGAACACTACCGCGACTTCCTCGAGACGCACGTCCCCGTCGACTTCGTCGAAGTCATCTCCGAAAACTTCATGGTGGCCGGCGGCCAGCCGCTCGACATCCTGCGCCGCGTGCGCGAACGGCATCCGGTGGCGCTGCACGGCGTGTCGATGTCGATCGGTTCCGCCGACGGCCTGCGCCGCGACTACCTCGTGCGCCTGAAGGCGCTCGTCGCCGCGGTCGATCCCCTGTATGTGTCGGATCACCTCGCGTGGTCGCGCATCGGCCGCTTCAACTCGCACGACCTGCTGCCGCTGCCGTACACGGACGAAGCCCTCGACGTCGTCTGCACGAACATCGCCCGCGCCCAGGACGCGCTGGGCCGCGCGCTGCTGTTCGAGAATCCGTCCAGTTATCTCGCCTTTGCCGGCGCGCCCATGACGGAATGGGCGTTCCTCGCGCGCATGTGCGAGCGCACGGGTTGCGGCCTGCTGCTGGACGTGAACAATGTGTACGTCAGCGCCGCGAACCACGGTTTCGATCCGTTCGCTTATCTCGACGGCATCCCCGCGCAGCACGTGCGCCAGGTCCACCTCGCGGGCCACAGCCAGGGCGACGGGATGCTGATCGACACGCACGACCAGCCTGTGCCCGATGGCGTGTGGGCCCTCTACGCGCACGCCGTCGCGCGCTGCGGCCCCGTCGCGACGATGATCGAGCGCGATGCCGACATCCCGCCGCTGTCCGGGCTGCTGGCCGAACTGGCGCTCGCGCGGCGCCTCGGGCTCAGGGAGGCGGCATGAATTTGAACATGATGCAGCGCGACTTCCGCCGCTGGCTGACGACGGCCGACATGGCCAGCGCACACCGCCTGGCCGCCGATCGGCGCGGCCTCGACGTCTACCAGAACAACTACCGCGTCCAGCTGATGGGCTGCCTGGAAGCGACCTATCCGATTCTCCGCTCGTTCATCGGCGACGCCGCGTTCCACCACGCGGCGGCCGTGCACATCCAGCGCAACCCGCCGCGCGCGTGGACGCTGGATGCCTACGGCGCCGGTGTCGAGGCGACGCTGCGCACCGTCTTCCCGGACAATCCGGACCTGCACGAACTGGCGTGGATCGAGTGGTCTCTGGCGACGGCTTTCGTCGCGCGCGACGCCGCGCCGCTGGATCCGGCCCGCCTCGCGCACGCCGACTGGGACCGCGCGCGCCTGGGCTTCGCGCCGTCGCTGCACATGGCGCGGCTGACGACCAACGCGGCCGACATCTGGTCCGCGCTGCAGGACGGCATCGAGGCGCCCGAGGCGGCGATGCTGCCCGCGCCCGCAGGCGCGATCGTCTGGCGCCGCGGCCACGTCGCGCGCCTGCGCGTGCTCGCGGCTGCGGATTTCGAAGCGCTGCAGTTCGCCCGCGCCGAAGGGAGCTTCGGCGCGCTGTGCACGTGGCTCGTCGACCGCCTCGGCGCGGACGACGGCATCGCCAGGGCCGGCGCGCTGCTCGCCGACTGGATCGGCAACGAGCTGCTCACGCGCGTGAGCGGCATCCGTCAATCATGAAAGGAACCACCATGCTGAATACTGCCCGCCTGCTGCCCGACGCCACGCTGCTGCTGCTCGACCGCGTGGCCGTCGCCGCGATCTTCTTCCTGTCCGGGCGCACGAAGGTGCAGGGCCTGTTCACGATCAAGGCGTCGACGTACGAATTGTTCCGGTCCGAGTATGCGCTGCCGCTGATTCCGCCCGAACTGGCGGCGCAGATGGCGGCGGCGGCGGAACACGTGTTCCCGCTGCTGCTCGTGCTGGGACTGGGCACGCGGGGCGCGGCGCTGGCGCTGCTGGGGATGACGGCCGTGATCGAGATCTTCGTGTATCCGGATGCGTGGCCGACGCATTTGAGCTGGGCGGCGCTGCTGTTGCCGCTGGTGGCGAAGGGAGGTGGGAATTGGTCGCTGGACCGGGTAACAGGGAATTGGCGGGCTCGGGGAGCCCACCCTACGCATCCGACGCGGCCGTAGGGTGGGCATTCGAGGCCGAGGGCCTCGAATGAAACGTGCCCACCATGGGTACCGCGATTACTTGCCGACGACTTTCATGAGCGACGGCAGGTTCTTCGCCAGGTTCGCATCGCCGCCGCGGGCCTCGAGCTTGCCGGCACCGTCGTTCCACTGCAGACGGGTCGTCGTGCCCTTGCCCTTCTCGTAGTCGTACGACACGCCGTCGTCGTCATACAGGTCGAAGGACGCGTCGCGGCCCGGGTAGACCTTGACCGAAGCGATGCCTTGCTTCGTCGCGGTCGACTGGATCTCGGTGCCGAACGGGACGATCGAACCGGCCTTCACGAACACCGGGATCTGCGAGATCGGTGCGGCGACCTTGACCCACTGGCCGCCGGCGAGCTTCTCGTCGGTCCAGAAGTTGTACCAGTCGGTGCCGGCCGGCAGATAGACGTTCTTCTCCGTCTGGCCCTGCTCCGTCACCGGCGCCACCAGGAACGCCGGGCCGAACATGTATTGCGTGCCGATGTTGGCGACGTTCGGGTCGTTCGGGAAGTCCATCCACAGGGCGCGCATGAACGGTGCGCCCGTGTCGTGCGTGAACTTGGCCTGGCTGTAGATGTACGGGATCAGCTGGTAGCGCAGCGTATCGTAGCGGGCCAGGATGGTTTCCGCCTGCTTGCCGAAGGACCAGATGTCCGTGTGCTTGTGCTGGCCGTGCAGGCGCAGCGTGGGCAGGAACGTACCGTACTGGAACCAGCGGGTCAGCAGCTCCGGATAGTCGTCGTTCTGGCCGACGACGTCGCGCGCATCCGACGGATCGAGCAGCGGCGGCTTGGTGCCGTCGCTCTTGCCCGGAATCGCCTGCCAGCCGCCGATGTCGTTACCCCACAGCGCGATGCCGGACGCCGTCATGTTCAGGCCCGTCGGGATCTGGCGCTGCAGCGCTTCCCACGTCGCGTTCACGTCCGACGACCAGAACAGCGCGCCCGTGCGCTGCGAGCCGAGGTAGGCGGCGCGCGACAGGATCAGCACGCGCTTGTTCGGCTTCCACGTGCGCATATTGTCGGCGAAGCCTTCCACGTGCAGCAGCGGGAACAGGTTGTGGTAACGGTCGCCCGAGCCGATCGAGTAGAAGTAGCCGTCCGGGACGAGGTCCGGTTCGGTCTCGTCCAGCCACGGGTAGTCGAAGCCGTGCGACAGGATGTTGTCGCGCGATTTCTCCCAGAACCACTGGCGCGCTTTCGGATTGGTCGCGTCGATCAGGCCACCGGTGCGGTCCGAACGGAACGGCAGGCCGTCGACGGTCTTGCCGTCCTTGTCCTTCAGCAGATAGCCCTTCGCATCCAGCTCGTTGAAGTAGCGGCCCGCCGTTTCATAGCGCGGCCAGATCGAGACGATCGACTGCATGCCCATGTCGTGCAGCTGCTTGTTCATGCCGTCCGGGTCCGGGAACTCGGCCGGGTTGATGTCCATCTGGCCCATGCGGGTCCAGTAGAACCAGTCGACGACCATCACGTCGAGCGGGTATTTTTTCTGGCGATAGGTGTTCGCGACGCGCAGCACTTCCTGCTGGCTGTCGTAGCGCGCCTTCGACTGGATCAGGCCGAACGCGGCCTTCGGCGGGATCGGCGTCTTGCCAGTCAGGCGCGCGTAGCCCGAGTAGATCTCGTCGGTGGTCTTGCCCGTGATGACGAAGAACGACACGCGCTCGCCGACGTTCGACTGGAAGCTCGTGCGTCCGTGGATGCCCGCGTTGAAGCGCGTCGCCGACGGGTTGTCCCACACGATACCGTAGCCCTTCGACGACACCATGAACGGCACGCACACGGATTCGCCGGTCGGCGCGTCGTACCAGTGCTTGCACTCGAGCGTGCGGCCGCGCAGGTCCAGGGGACCCGTCGATTCCTGGTTCTGGCCCATGCCGTAATAATGCTCGTCGCGGGCGGCGGCAAACGATGCGCCGACCTGGTACGTCTTCTCGCCGGAGACGGTCTGCGGCGACATCTCCCAGCCCTGCATCTCGAGGATCTGCTCGCCCTTGGCGTTCTTGACCTGCAGGCCCACCGGCGCCAGCGACGGCGCGAAGTATTTCTCCGGCTGGCTCGGCGTGCGCGCCGGCGGTGCCGCGTTCACGTGCACGGTCATGCCATTGGAGGTGAACGTGTCGCCGTCCTGGCCCGCGGCGTGGCGGAACGCGCCGTTGTCCGCGTTCTTCTTCAGGATGCCGTAGCCCGGGCCCTTGAGGACTTCGTCCTTGTCGACGGCGATCGTCACGTGGACGATGTTCGGGCCATACGCTTCCACCGACACCCAGGCGCCGTTGCGGTCCAGGGTGGTCAGCGGAGCGGCGAAGGCCGCGGGTACGATGGCGAGCGCCGATGTTAGCGCAATCAGCGTGCGGTGCAGGGTAAGTCTCATCCAGTCCTCTATCGCAGGGGGTAAATCGGGCGACGCGTTCGCGGGTGGCGGCGATGGGCCGGAGAGGCTGTCATTACGGGCCGTATGACCCGTGGCCCGCGCGCGGCGGGCGGTTTCGGACGTCTCCTCGGCACAGTACTGCCGGAAGCGGCGGCGTGCGCGTTATAGTTGAACTGTTATTGTCGCTGTTAGCGATCACATACGCAATCGCTAAAAACGCCGAAGGGAGGAAAATAATGCGTTGCTATACGCTACCATCCGACAATTCGGGGTCAGAGCACATTTCGGCGCAAATTCAGGGTCAGAGCCCTTTTTGGAGCAAGGTCTTGCACGAACATATCCGCGGCGCCGACGGGGGGCGACGGCACCACATGCCGGCAAGATGGCACATCTCGTGGTTCCGTTATTACATGCCGAGATATTGATCCGAAATGTGCTCTGACCCCGATTTCGCTGACCCCGATTTCGAGCGACAAAAAAGGGCCGCCCCTTGGGACGGCCCTTCGATCAGGCGACGCGGCAGTGCCGCGCCGTCATCACTTCATCAGAACTTGTAGCGCGCGCCCAGCATGTAGCGCGGGCCGCCGGTCGTGACCTGCAGCACCTGCTGGTCGCTGCGGCCGTGCGTGCGCTGGGTCGAGTCGGTCAGGTTGATCGCCTCGAGCGACACGGACAGGTTCTTGTTGACGTTGTAGCCGATCGACAGGTCGGTCTGGCCGTACGGCTCGACGTATTGCGGGTTCGGCTTGCCGTTGTCGGCCACGTTCGCCAGGAACTCGCCGCGCCAGTTGTAGGCCAGGCGCACCGACCACTTGTCGTCCTCGTAGATACCGACCAGGTTGGCGGAGTTCGACAGGCCGACCAGCGCGAACTGGTTACCCGTGCCCAGGTTGTCGTACTTGAGGTCCGACTTCACGTACGTGTAGTTCGCCTGGAAGCCGAGGCCGTTGCTGAACATGTGCTGCCAGTTGACTTCCGCACCCTTCAGCGAGGCCTTCTTCTGGTTGATGTACGTCGTGATCTGGTACGGCAGCGCCGGGTCGCCCTGCACGCCGGTGATCGTGCCGGTGTAGTGCCCTTCGCCGTTGATGCCCGTCGACGTCACGCCCGGCTGGCCGTTGAAGTTCTTCAGGATGTAGTCGCGCATGCACGTCGTGTCGGTCGCCACGCAGCCCGACGCGATCGCGGACTTCCAGTAGGCGCCGCCCACCGGCGTCAGCGCCGTCGGCGACGGCGACGTGACGACGGTCTGGCCTGCGTAGTCGGACAGGTCCTTGTGGAACAGGCCCAGCGACACCATGCTCTGCTTCGTGTAGTACCACTCGGCCGACAGGTCCAGGTTCTTCGACTTCACCGGCGTCAGCGCCGGGTTGCCGCTGCTGCCCGTCACGCCCGTCACGCCCGCCGTCGAGCTGTACGTGGTACCGCCCTGGATCTGGTCGTAGCGCGGACGGCCGATCGACACGCCGTAGCTCGCGCGCACCTTCAGGTCGGAACGCAGGTCCATGTCCCAGTCCACGGTCGGCAGGAAGTTGCTGTAGTTGCCGTGCTGGGTCTGGAAGACCTGGCTGCCGAAGTCCACCGGCAGTTCGTTCTGCGAGATCCAGCGCACGCCGACCGGCAGCTTGGCGAGGCCGGTCGAGGCGACGTCGGTCTTCTCGTAGCGGAAGCCGATACCGGTGTGCATCGGCAGCGCGGTATCCCAGTCGGTGTTGAACTGCATGTACAACGCCTTGGTCTTCTCGATCGTGGTGCGGTCGAAACTCGGGTTCGCGAGGCTCGGGGTGTAGCCGGCCTGGTCGCCCGTGACCTTGATCGCGTTGTCGCGCACCTTGGCGAAGTCGAACAGCATGAACTGGTTGTACATGCGCGGATCGCCCGAACCACCCAGCTTGCTGAAGTACTGGCTGATGGAGTCGGCATGCCACAGGCTCTGGTCATAGTCGACGCCCGCGTTGTTCGACGTACCGCCCGCCCACGTGTCGCGCTGCACCTGCTGGAACACGGAGTGGTTGTTGACCTTCGTGTGCGACAGGCCGAAGTTCAGGTTCGACGATTGGAACAGCTTCAGGCTGCCGCCGGCCTGGATCTGGTCGATCTTCATCTTGTTCAGGCCATCCTGGAACCACGAACCGGACACCTGGTTCGGCGAGGCCTGGTAGTTGGCGCCGCCCGGGATGACGAGGATCGGCATCTCCTGCGAGAAGTCGACGCCGGTCGTGTTGCGGCTGAAGGTGACGGTCGCGAGGTCGTTGTTCGAACCGAACGGGCTGTCCTTCTCGGCCTTGGCCTGCGAGTGGTGCATGTCCAGCGACAGGCGCAGGGCCGGCGAGGCGCGCCACTGCGTGTTGAAGCCGATCGAGTCCAGGGTCGACTTGGTGGCGAAGTTACCGCCGTTCATCGCCAAGTCCTGGTTCTTCACCTGCTCTTCATAATAGATCGGCGATGCGAGCGGGCCGTTGGTCCAGCTGCTGGTCTGGGCGTTCAGCGGGTGATTGAACCAGACCGACAGTTCGTGGTACTTGGTCTGGATCTTGTTCTGCGCGTACGTGTAGTCCAGCGTGGTCGTCAGTTCCTTGACCGGGCGGAACTGGAACGTCAGCTGGCCGTTGGTACGCTGGCGCTGCGAGCCGCGCACGAAGTACGACAGGTTCTGCGGCGTCAGGTAGATGTCGGACGCCTTCGGCGGATTCGTCACGCCGGCGCCGTTCGCGGGGATCGGACCCGGGTCGTCGCTGACGGTGTTGCCCTTGTACGGGCCGAGCCAGCCGTTGGTGATGGCCGCCTGGTTCACGCCCAGGTTGCGCGACTGGTAGCTGCCGGTGACGGCGAGGCCGAACATGCCGTCGTTCCACGTGGTGCTGTACAGGCCCGAGACTTCCGGCGTGACCTTCTTGCCGGCGTCGATGGACGGCAGGTTGTTGTTCGACTTGTCGTACACGGCCTTGACGCCGATGCTGGCCTGGTTGCCCAGGTCGAGCGGACGGCCGGTCATGATGTTCAGCGTGGCGCCGATGCCGCCCGGGGGCGTGTCGGCGCGTGCGCTCTTGTACACCTGGATCTGCGACACGGCTTCCGAAGCGAGGTTCGAAAAGTCGAATGCGCGGCCGGCCTGGTCGGCCAGGCTGGCGGTCGGCATCTGGCGGCCGTTCAGCAGCACGACGTTCAGGTCGGGGCCGACGCCGCGCACGGTGACGTTGGCGCCCTCGCCGCGCGAACGGTCGATGGACACGCCGGAAATGCGCTGCAGCGATTCGGCGAGGTTGGTGTCGGGGAATTTGCCGATGTCGTCGGCGACGATGCCGTCGACGATACCATCGGAGTTACGCTTCAGGTTCAGCGTGGACTGCATGCTGGCGCGGATACCCTTCACGACGACTGTGTTCGTCGCGACGCCCTGCACCGGCGCGGTGACGGCCGGGTCGTTGGGCGATGCGATGCCATTGGAAGCACCATTGCTCGCGTCCTGTGCGAATGCCGGTGCGACCAGGGCGGCGCAGGCGCTCGCAACGGCGAGGCTGATCAGGCGGTGCCTGGTGTTCAGGTGGTGGGTAAAGACCTTCTTGGTGTGCAGCACTGTGTCTCCTCTCGTCTCTCGAAAAAAACGCCGCGCCCGCCGGGCGGCGACGTCCGTGGTGGTGGTACTACTCCTGGCGTATCCGCTTCATGGATTGACTCTTTGGTCACTGATAGCGGACATCATTTGTTTAAGATTAAGAACATTACTTCCATTGGTCAATCGGTCGAACCAAAGTTTGCACGCTTCGGAGGCGTCCGCGCACCGGTTTGGACGGTGGTTATTCGTGAGAATGATGTATTACGTAACATACGTACGACCATGCCCGGTTTTTGTTCAAGAAATCGATTTCATAGATAAATCAATCACTTCGTTCGGAACCGCTACAAAGCCCATCCCGTTATACTTTTCACCAGCCGACAGCGCGGGGGTTATGATTATGCATAATGCATGACCAACAAAATTTTCCAATCTGTTGCATAATCATCACAACCCACTTGATTTTTCCCACCCATGCCCGTTACCGGTGACCAGCAACTCCTCAAGCAACTGAACCGCATGGCACTGGTTCGCCAGGTCAGCATCCAGCCGGGACTGTCGCGCGCGGCGCTGGCCGACGTGCTGGGTTTGACGAAATCCACGATCAGCCTCCTCGTGCGCGAACTGGTCGACGAAGGCTGGCTCACGGAAAGCGAACTGCTCGTGACGGGCGAAGTGGGCCGGCGCGCCACGCCCCTGCACCTGGACCCGTCGCGGCTCGCCCTGCTGGGTGCCGACCTGGGCGTGGACGAGGCCCGCGTCGTCGCGACGAACCTGCTGGGTGAAGTGCTCGACACGCGCATCCTCACGTACGAAGACCCGGCCGATCCCGCCTCCTGCATCCGCCTCGTTGCGCTCGCGCTCGTGAAACTGGCGAAACGGCTCGCCCGCCCTGCCGGCCACGGCAAGCCGCGGCGCGTGCTCGGCGTGGGCATCGGCCTGCACGGGGCAGTCGACGAGGCCCTGGGCCTGCTGCGCCACGCGCCGCACCTGGGCTGGCGCGACATCGACGTGGCCGGCATCGTGCAGACGCACGTCGCCGGCTCGCCGCTGGACGGGCTGCCGCTGTACATGCAGAACGAGGCGAACGTGGCGGCGCTGGGCGAATTCGAATTCGCCGACCAGTCGGGCACCGATCCCCTGATCTACCTGTCGATCGGGTATGGCGTGGGCGCCGGCGTGATCGTCAACGACCGCCTGCTGACGGGCCTGCACGGCTATGCCGGCGAGGTGGGCCACGCGATCCTGCAGGCCGGCGGCCCGCTGTGCCAGTGCGGCCGGCGCGGCTGCGCCGACGCGCTGATCGGCCTCGGCTCGCTGCTGGGCCGCGAACGTCCCAGCCATCCGGCGCTGGAAAACCTGTTCCGGCGCGTGGCCGACGGCGACCCGGCGACCTGCGCCGCCGTGGACGCGGCCGGCCGCCAGCTCGGCATCCTGCTGAACAACCTGTGGGCCGGCTTCGACCCGATGGCGATCGTCATCGGCGGCCCCGCGCTGCAACTGGGCGACACCTTCATCGAACCCGCGCGGCACGTGCTGGCCGCTTATGCGCACGCCGCCATGCTGTCGCCGCCCGACATCCGCACCTCGCACTTCGGCGCCCAGGCCGTCGCCGTGGGCGCCGCCGCGCTCGCGCGCTACCGCGTCACGCGTCCGCTCGACGTGCTGCGCATCGAGCGCGAGACCGGCCGCGCTACGGCCACCCGTCCGGCCGGACTCGCGCTGTCGCACTGACCGCACCATCACAAGGAATAGAATGACCGCTGACACGATCAATGTTGGACTCATCGGCTATGGCTTCGCCGGCCAGGTCTTCCACGCGCCGCTGCTGCGCACGACCCCGGGCCTCGCCATCGCCGCCGTCTCCAGCCGCAATCCGGACAAGGTACGCGCCGACCTCGGCGCCGTCGCCGTCCATGCCGAGCCGGCCGCCCTCCTCGCCGATCCGGACGTCGCCCTCGTCGTGCTGGCCAGCCCGAACGTGACGCACTATCCGCTGGCGAAGGCCGCGCTGGAAGCCGGCAAGCACGTCGTCGTCGACAAGCCGTTCACGGATACCGCCGCACAGGCCGCGGAACTCGTGCGCCTGGCCGAGGACCAGGGTTTGCTGCTGAGCGTCTATCACAACCGCCGCTGGGACAGCACGACGCGCACCGCGCTGCGCCTGCTGGCCGACGGCACGCTGGGACAGGTCCGCCATGCCGCGATGCACTTCGACCGCTTCCGCCCGCAACCGCAGGCGCGCTGGAAGGAAGAGGTGGAGGCCGGCGGCGGTATCTGGATGGACCTGGGCCCGCACCTGATCGACGAAGCCCTGCTGTATTTCGGCGAGCCGCTCGCCATCGAGGCCGACCTGCCGGTCCTGCGTCCCGGCGGCCGCTGCGAAGACCAGTTCCAGGCGCGCCTGCGCTATGCGGACGGCCTGCGCGTGGACCTCGGCGCGAGCATGCTGGCCGCCGTCGCGCGCCCGCGCGTGGCGCTGCATGGATTGAACGGGAGCTGGGTCAAGCAGAGCCTCGACCCGCAGGAAGCGGACCTGATCGCGGGCCGCATGCCCAGCGGCGATGCGGCCGCGTGGGGCGTCGACGGGGAAACCGGCGTGCTGGCCGTCCAGCGCGACGGCAAGGTGGCGCCGGCGCCGCTGCCGACCGAAAACGGCGCGTACCCGTCGTACTACGCCGGCATCCGCGACGCGCTGCTCGGCAAGGCGCCGAATCCCGTGCCGGCGCACCAGGCGCTGACCGTCATGCGCCTGCTGGATGCCGGCCGCCTCAGCGCCGCGGAACGGCGCGAAGTGCTGCTGTCCGACATCCCGGCTTAAGCCTGCCCTGCCTCCAGGTTCGCGCGCACCCGCTCCAGCAAGTCGAGCAGGGTCGCGCGGTCCGCCTCCGCAATCCCCTCCAGCGCCGTCTCGGCCAGCGCGCCGTCATGGCGGTGCAGCGCCGCGAACATCGCCTTGCCCGCCTCCGACAGCGACAGCCGCGTGCTGCGCTTGTCCGTCTCGTCCGCGATCGCGTCGAGCAGCCCGCGGTCGCGCAGGCCGCGGATCAGGCGCGCCAGCTGCGCCTTGTCGCGTCCCGAATGCGCGGCGAGGTCGCTCTGCGTCGCACCGGGCCGGCGCGCGAAGAAACCCAGTACCTTGATCTCCATGTGCGCCAGGTCGTGCGGCCCCGCGCGCAGGCTGCGCTGCTGGGCCGAACGGTACAGGTGCATGATCGCGTGGACACGTTCCAGCACCTCGAGCGCGGGCGATGGAGGATTTTGGTTGACTTCATCAACTATATTTCGCATAATGGGCAGGTAGGTGACATTATCAACTAATTGGAGCAACGATGCAGACTGCGGATCACTTCGTACGCCGCGTACGCCACGAACTCAAGCTGCGCGACCTTACCGTGGCGCGCATCGAACGCCTGGGCGACGGCTTCGCCGCCATCACCTTCACGGGCGACGCGCTGGCCGATTTCACGTCCTTGTCGTTCGACGACCACGTCAAGTTCATGTTCCCGGACGCGGAGGGAGAGCAGGTGAGGCGCGACTATACCCCACGGCGCTTCAGCCGCGAAGCCCTGGAACTCACGATCGAGTTCGCGCTGCACGGCGACGGCAAGGCGTCCGACTGGGCACGCAACGCGGTGGTGGGGCAGCGCGCCCTCCTCGGCGGGCCGAAAGGTTCGATGATCGTGCCGTTGAAACTCGACTGGCACCTGTTGACGGGCGACGCGACCGCCCTGCCCGCCATCGCGCGGCGGCTGGAAGAACTGCCGGGCGGGAGCCGGGCGATCGTGCTCGTGCACGCGGCGCCGGCCGACCGGCGCGTGTTCGCCGGTGCGGCCGACGTGGACCTGCGCTGGTTCGATACGCCGGAGGCGCTCGTCGCCGATCTGCAGGCGCTCGCGCTGCCGCCCGGCCGCGGATTCGCGTGGGGCGGCGGCGAAGCGTCATTGATGGCGCGGGTGCGCCAGGTGCTGAACCAACAGGGCGTGCCGCGCGAGGCGACGCGGGTGTCGGCGTACTGGAAACAGGGCGTCGCCGAGCACCACGAGAACCTCGAATAACGATGTCAGGCTTTGCGCCGGCGCCGCGCCGTCATCAACCCGGCCAGCGACACGCCCATCAAGGCCAGCGACCCCGGTTCCGGCACCGTGAACTCGTCCATCGCCCACGCCGTCGGGCTGCTGTTGTAAACGACGAGCGTATCGATGCCGGCCCAGTCGAGCTGGATCCAGCGCGGCGCCGTCGTGTCCAGCGTGAACGCGCTTGACGCGAACAGCAGCTGGCCGTTGCGCCAGCCTTCGAACGAGATCTCCTGGTCGACCCACGCCGACGTGAACCACGCGCCCGTGTACTCCCACGCGTTGCCGTCCGCCTTCGTGATCGTCGCAGGGTTGCCGTACCAGTTATAGGCGACGTTCGACTGCGACACGGCGCCCGCCTCGAAGCCGCTGCCCGGATACGCGGCGGCGCTGACGGTCCCCATGTTGTCCCAGTTGAAGCCCGCGTAGCCGGCGTCGATGGGCAGCGACTCGTCTCCCGACAGGTCGTCGAAATGGATGACCGTCGCATGCGCCAGCGCGCAAGTCGCCATGGCCAGCAGGCCGATGATCGTCTTCTTCATGTCCATCCCTTTCAGTGTGCGATTCCGGCGACTTCGGCATCGCTCAGGGCCGCGTTATAGATGCGCAGTTCGTCGATCGCGCCCTTGTACGGCGTGTCCCAGTAATTCACGCCCAGCGCGAAGGTGCCGGTCGTCGTCGTGAACACGTTCGGGAAGTTCGTGCCGGAGAAGCGCTTGACGCCGTTCACGTACACGTTGACAGCGCCGTTGTTGACGGTGAACGCCACGTGCGACCACTGGTTCACGGGGATGTTCATGCCCAGTCCCGCGTCGTACCAGGCGGCGCCCGACCACAGCATCGACGCGCCGCCCACGCCGCCATGCCCCATCGGCAGGAAGCTGACCCACGAATCCGTCGTGCGCGCGCCGAAGAACGTCGTCGTGAACGCCGTCAGTTGCGCGGGTTTCAGCCACATCGCGACGGTGTACGTGTTCGACGAGATCAGGCCGTTCGGCAGGCGCACGCCGGTCGCGCCGTCGAACACGGCCGCGTTGCCGCGCATGCCGGCGCCGTACGTCAGGCTGCCGCCCGCCGTGTCGATCTTGCCGCCGCTGACCGAGCCGGCCGCGAAGGCGCCGTTCGAATCCGCGAGATTGCCGTCGAAGGCGTAGTACGCGACGAGACCGCCCAGCTTGCGCACGGTGACGGTGAACGTCTTCGCCAGGGTGGCCGTGCCCTTCGTGATGCGCGCGGTCAGCGTGACGTTCACGGCCCCGCTGGCCGGCGTCGTCACGACGCCCGTGTTGCTGACCACCGCCGGGTTCGACGACGTCCAGCTGATGACGGCATTGCGGGCCGCGCTCGTCGGCAACGCGAGGTTACCCGTGACGGCCGTCGTGGCGCCGAGGCTCAGCTCATTGTAGATGGCGGTCGCGACCTGCATGTCGGTGCGCGGGATCAGGCGGCTGCCGAAGATGGCGACGCCTTCGCGCGACGACGCAGTGAACGTCGTCACGTACGACTTCGACGTCTCGTCCCACTGCGTCAGCAGCACGCCCTTGTACGTCGACGCGCCCGGCAGGTTGATCTCGACCTGGTTGGTACCCATCCTGCGCCACGTGCCGGTCACTGCGCCGGTGATGCTGCCGTTGGCGTTCAGCGTGATCAGCTGCGACTTCTTGATGGTCGCCGTGATGTCCTTGCCGTGGTTGACGTACAGGTAATCGCCGAACACGAATTCCGGACGCACGGTCGCCGCCGTCTCGTTCGCGTAGCGGTACGGCGCCACGACGGGCCAGCCGTCCGCGTTCATGAACATCTGGTGCACGCGCACCTCGTGCTGCTCGCCGCGTTCCGGGAAGCGCGTGTGGAAGATCAGGAAGTGCTTGCCGGTCGCCGGGTCGTACCAGGCCGAGTTGTGGCCTGCCGAGACATAGCCCGTGCCGATGCCGGTACCCGCCTCGCCCAGCTTGCGCTCGAACAGGAAGTTACCCATCATCTTGACGCCGTAGGGCGCGATCGACGCGTCGTCGAACAGCGGCTTGCTCGGATCCGACTTCACGTTCGCCATCGCATTGCCCTGGGCGTCGTAGTACGGACCGTCCGGATTGGTCGAGCGCGCGACGCGCATGTTGTAGCCGCCGTTGGCATCGAGGCCGCCGAACGACGTGAACAGGTAGTAGTACGACGTGGCCGGGCTGTACATGATGTACGCGCCTTCGATGCGCGAGTGGTTGCCGCCCGTGAGGCGCTTGCCGTAGCCCTGGTTCGGATACGGGAAGCCGGTGGCGGGGTTCATCTGCATGATGAAGATGCCGCCCGAGTACGAGCCGTAGACCATCCACAGCTTGCCCGCGTTGTCGAAGAAGACGTTCGGGTCGACGGTGTTCGGGTGCTTCAGCGCGTCGTAGACCGTGCCGTCGTAGCTCGCCTGGCCCCACATGCCCGACTTCAGGATCACGCCCTTGTTGACGTACGGGCCTTCCGGACTGTTCGCGACGGCGATGCCCAGCGCGGACCGGGGCGCGTCGCCCTGGCAGGCGTCGTAGTACATGTAGTACTTGCCGTCCGCGAGCTGGCGCACGTCCGGCGCCCACAGGGTCGTCGTGTTCGCCCATGCGAAGGTCTCGGCCAGCTCCGTGTAGACATTCTTCGAGCCGTTCAGGAACAGCGGATTGGTGGCGCTGACGCCGTCCGTCATCTGCGTCCACTTCATGAGGTCCTTCGACTTGGCCGACGCGAGGTGCGAGCCGAACACGTAGAACGTGTCGCCGGCCTTGAGCACCGACGGGTCGTGCACGGACGCGTTCTGGAACGTGGGGAGCGTGGCGCCCGCCTGGGCAAATGCATTGGCGGCGATGAAGCAGGACGCGAATAGCGCGCCCAATCCCGCCAGGGACAAGGGTTTGTTCACTGTAGTCTCCGTCTAATAATTATGGTTGCGGACGGAGAATGCGGCATTTTCAAATGCTTTGCAACAGGGCCGGCAGCGTATCTAAGTCACTGATTCGACCGGATAATTTACAGATTTCAGCAGAGAAACAGCTGCGATTCCAAAAAAACGGATTTAAGGTCGCAAATAAAAAATATGATGATCGATGAGGGAATCCGCGATAACTTTTTTTGGAATGGAATCGATTCGAAAACCAAAAAAGATATCGCAGTTTTTTTTGCGTGTTACAAAAAATATTTTGCGGCCAGCGTGCCGTCGCGGCCCAGCACGTACCGGTCGAAGTCGCGCGCGAGGAACAGGCTGCCCGCGTACACCCCGCGCGCCTCCGCCTCCAGCGCGCCCATCGACAACGGCCCTGCGCCGTCCTGGTAGCGGGGACTGAAATGGGTCAGCACGAGGTTCGGCAACCGGGCCGCCTGCGCCATCCGCGCCACCCGCAGCGCGGAGCTGTGCATCGGCCCCGGCCCCACTTTCAATAGCACCTCTTCCGTGTAGGTCGCCTCGTGGATCAGCACCTCGGCCGTGCGCGCCGCCTCCAGCAGCAGCGACGGGTCGTCGTTGTCGCCGCCCACGATGACCGTGCGCGCCTTGCGCGGCGCCAGCAGCCAGTCGGCCGCATGCAGCACGCGGCCGTCGTCCAGCACGGCATCGAGGCCCTGCTGCAGTGCGCCCCAGACGGGGCCTGGTGCGATGCCGGCCGCGCGCAGGCGGGCCGCATCCAGCTTGCGCTCCACCGTGCGCTCCGTGAAGCGGTACGCCCAGGACGGTATCCGGTGCGACAGCGCGATGGCGTCCACGGCCAGGTCGGGCAGGACGGGCGTGCCGGCGAGACTGTCGACGGCGATGTAGTCGAGCGGATACGGCAGACCCAGTTCGCTCGTCGCCATCACGCCGTCGATGAAGGTGCGGAGCAGCGGCGGGCCGACGAGGGCCAGCGGGGCCGTGCGGTTCAGCATGCCGGCGCTGGCCAGCAGGCCGGGCAAGCCGTAGCAGTGGTCGCCGTGCAGGTGGGTGATGAAGATGGCGCGCAGGTCGTGCAGCGACAGGGGCGTATCCAGGATGCGGTGCTGCGTGCCTTCGCCGCAGTCGACGAGCGACCAGCCTCCGCCCGGCCCCCGGAGGGCCAGGCCGCTCACGTTGCGGGTCTTGCTCGGGGTGCCGGACGAGGTGCCGAGAAACTGGAATTCCATGCTGGATGGGCCAATCAGTGGTTTCGGTCCGATTATGCCCCGTTTCGGTCGGCCCCAAGGCGGTTTCGTCGCAGCCGGGTTGCCGCCGCCCGCCCCCGGCGGCACAATTCCGGCATGAATACTTTCACCCGCTTCTTCCCGCCGGCGCCGGGCACGCACCGGCCGCTCCTGCGCCGTATCGCCGACGACGTCGGCCTGACCGTCATCGTCTGCGTGCTGATCGCCGTCCTGATCACGCTCGTCAACGGCAGGACGTTCGAGCTGTACGACCAGATGGTGTACTCGCTCTGCGTCGGCCTGGTGGGGCTGGTCGTCCTCGACGGCCTGCGCTTCACCCTGCTCGACGATCCCGCGCGGCGCCGGCGCTGGCTGGTGCCGTGCGTCGTGGCGCTCGTCATGATGGCGCCCGTCGCGCATCTTTCCGGCATCTCGCTGGGGAGCCTGATGCTGGGCCGGCCGCTGCCGAACTTCGCCGACTACCCCAACGACCACGGCGAGAAAGGCATGGTCGGCCTCACATTCCTCGCCATCTGCGCGATGGCCCTGTTGATCCTGAACCGCGAACGGGTCGAGCGCATCAAGCTGGAACGCACCGAGGCCAAGGCGCGCGCCGAGACCATCGAACGCCAGGCCCTGCAGGCGCAACTGCGGCTGCTGCAGGCCCAGATCGAGCCGCACATGCTGTTCAATACGCTGGCGAACCTGCAGGGCCTGATCGCCATCGATCCGCAACAGGCGAGCCAGATGCTGGATCACCTGATCCAGTACCTGCGCGCCACCTTGTCCGCCACCCGCGCCGAGACGACGACGCTGGCCCAGGAATTCGAGGCGGCCGAAGCCTATCTCGGCCTGATGGCCGTGCGCATGGGTGCGCGCCTCGCGTACCGCTGCATCCTGCCCGCCGAACTGCGGAATGCGCGGCTGCCGGCGATGCTGCTGCAGCCGCTCGTGGAAAACGCCATCATCCACGGCCTCGAGCCGAAGATCGAAGGCGGCACCGTGACCGTGGAGGCGAGCGCGCGCGCCGGCCTGCTCGAGATCTGCGTCTGCGACACGGGCCTCGGCCTGGACGACACGCAGACCGCGGCCAAGGGCACCGGCGTCGGCGTGACGACGACCCGCGAACGCCTGCAGGTGCTGTACGGCGCGCGCGCCGCCCTGACCCTCATTCCCGCCCAGCCGCACGGCGTGCTGGCCCGATTGACGCTTCCCCTGGAGACCGCATGAGCATGACCACACCCGCGACCGTCCGCGCCCTGATCGCCGAGGACGAACCGATCCTCGCCGCCACGCTTGCCGCGACGCTGCGGCGCCTGTGGCCCGAACTCGAGATCGCCGGCACCGCGCCGAACGGCGTCGCCGCCGTGCAGCAGACGCTGGAACTGCAGCCGGACGTCCTGTTTTTGGACATCAAGATGCCGGGCCAGACAGGCCTGGAAGCGGCGCAGGAACTGGCCGAGCGCTGGGAGGGTGCGCGTCCGTTCCCGCACATCGTGTTCGTGACGGCGTACGACGATTACGCGGTGCAGGCGTTCGAGCAGGCCGCCGTCGATTACGTGATGAAGCCGGTGAGCGACACGCGCCTGGCGCGCACCGTCGAGCGTTTGCAGGCGCTCACGCTGCGGGACGCGCCGGCCGATGACGGCCTCGCGCAACTCGTCGAGCAGATGCGCGCGCTGCTCCCGGCCGCCGCGGCGCCGGCCGAGCGCCTGACGGTGATCCGCGCGGCCGTCGGCAACATCATCCGCATGATTCCCGTGCAGGAGGTGCTGTACTTCCAGGCGCTCGACAAGTACGTGAACGTGGCCAGCAGCGACGGCGACGCGCTGATCCGCCTGAGCCTGAAGGACCTGCTGCCCCAGCTCGATCCGGACCAGTTCCGCCAGATCAGCCGCGGCGCCATCGTCAACATGCGGCACGTGACGAGCGCCAGCCGCGACGACGCCGGCAAGCTGACGCTGCACCTGCGCAACCGGACCGACAAGCTCCGCGTCAGCCCGTTGTTCGCGCACCTGTTCAAGCAGATGTGATCAGCGCTGAAGGTCAGCGAACTTCGAGCCGGAACGGCGCGGCCGGCAGGCCGTCGCCGCCGAACAGGTTCACGAACGGCGCGTCGGCCCACGCGTAGCGCACGTGCGTGACGCCCTGCGTGCCGGCCCTGCCCGCACCGGGCAGCACGATCCGGTCGCCGGCCACGCGCGCGTCGGCATAGCGGCACGCCTTGCCCGCGCACACCTCGAAACCGATCGCGCGGTCGGCCGAATACGTCTTGAGGCCGCCGCCCGTGTCCCGGAACGTCACGACGATGTCCTTGCCCTCGCGCGCCGCCGCGACGGCCGTGGGGCTGCCGGGCGCCGTCTTCGCGCCGTACGCGACGGCGCGCGCCGCGCGCGCGAGACGCTCGCCGACAACCGTCTTCTGGGTCGGGTGGATGTCGAAGCGGTCGCCCACGTCGAGCGTGACGGCCAGCCCCGCGTGCGGGTCGTGCGCGACGGTGTCGGCCTGCGCCGCGCGCAGCTCGGCCCATGTGGAATCGCCCGGCGCCGTCGGCGTCGCGCCGTACGACGTCAGTTGCACGACGAGGAAGGGCAGCGCGGGCTGGCCGAAGCGCTGGCGCCAGTCGCGCATCAGCATGGGCAGCAGGCTGCGGTATTCGTCCGCCGCGTCGGCATTCGCCTCGCCCTGGTACCACGCCGCCAGCTTGAATTTGTAGCCGACCAGCGGCGCGATCATGCCGTTGTACAGCGTCGTGTAGCTCGTCAGCATGTCCCATGGCGCCGGCGGCACGGCGAGCCCCTTCAGCGCGCTGCCGCGCCGGACCTTCCACGCGGCCGGCAGCGGGATCGTCTGGCCGTCGCTCAAACCGATGGTGCGGTTGGCCGGCGCGCCCGTCATGCCGCCGCTGCCCAGGACGCGCAGGACGATCACGTTGCGGCCCGGCTTGAACACGCCCGCGGGCACCGTATAGTCGCGCCCCAGCCAGGCCAGCCCGGCGCCGCCCACGCGCTGGCCGTTGACCCAGGTGGTGTCGTACGTGTCGACGGGGCCCAGGTGCAGCGCGTTCGCCGCCCGCGCCTGCGCATCCGTCAGCGTGACGGTCGTGCGGTACCACGTCACGCCGTCGACACCGGAGCCCGCCGGCGTCGCGCTCTCCCAGGCGCTGTCGTCGAAGTCCGGCGCGACAAAGGCGCGCTGCGCGGCCGTCGCCGGGTCGTGCGCGCGCCACCAGGCTTCCGTGCGCGCATCCTGGGCGCGCTGCGCGGCCGCGGGATCCGTGCCGTATTGCGCCACGAGGTCGATACCGGTCTTGTAGTCGCCGAAGGTGCGCAGCGACTCCGCCCCGATCCAGCCCTGGATCGTCGTGCCGCCCCAGCTGGCCTGGATGAAGCCGACCGGCACCTTGTAGTCCGCCTGCAGCGAACGGGCCATGTAGTAGCAGACGGCGGAGGCGTCGCCGATGGTGTCCGCGTTCATCGGCGTCCATGCGGCCGGCGCGAGGAGGTCGTCCTGCGGCGCCAGCGCGCTGTTGCGCGGGACGTTCAGGTAGCGGATGCGGTCGTTCTGCGCGGTATAGGTGGCGCCGATGGCGTTCGTCGACGCGCGCTGGAGGAATTCCATGTTCGACTGGCCCGAGCACAGGTAGACGTCGCCGAGCAGGATGTCGGCGCGGCTGACTTCCCGCCCGTCCGAGGCCACGGTCAGCGCGTACGGCCCGCCCGCCGGTTGCGGCGGCAGCTGCACCTTCCACTTGCCCTGCGCGTCGGCGCTGGCGCTCGCCGTCCGGCCGCCCAGGGTCACCGTGACCTTGCCGCCCGCGCCCGCCGTGCCCCACACGGCAATGGGCTGGTCGCGCTGCAGCACGGCGTGGTCGGAAAAGATACGGGCGAGGCCGAGGTCGGCCGCGTGCGCCGGCACGCAGGCGGCGAGTGCGAGTAAGAGGAAGGTCTGCTTCATGGTGTGTCGTTTCGATGAAAAAAAACCGCCGCGGCCGGAGCCGCGGCGGTCGATACTGCTCAGTTAGTATAGATCACGCCACGGCCGTTGCCGCTGAAGTAGACGCGTCCGTACGTGTTCCAGTCCCCCGCGATCACGCCGATGCCCGCGTACTGGTGGGCGTCATCGTTGAAGCGCGCCCAGGTTGCGCCACCATCGTCGGAGTGCCAGATGCCCCACACGCCGCCCCGCGTGCCCACGACGTAGACCGCGGCCGAGTACGACGAGCCTGCCTGCGCCTTGCCCAGCGCGATCCTGGTGGCGCCTTGCAGCGCCCCCGTCGAGCCGCTGGCGGCGACCGTCGCGAAGCCGGAGAGCTTGGTCCAGCTCGCGCCCGAATTGGTCGAGTGGTACACGGCGTTGCCGTCTGCCACCCACAGGTCGCCCGCAGCGTTGGGATTGCCCACCATCGTCGTGAGCCCGAAGTCGTTCGGGGCGAAGTTCGCCGCGACCGAACCCTGGACCAGCGCGAACGAATGGCCGCCGTCGGTCGACTGGTAGACCTTGCCCGTCGTGCCGTTCCACGACGCGCCGCCCCCATCGAAGGCGTAGACCTTGTTCGGGCTCTGGCGGTCGACGACCAGGCGATAGGCGTTATTCAGGCCGCCGTTCGGCGTGGGCAGTCCGCTGGCCTGGGTCCAGCTGCCACCGTTGTTCGTGGTCCAGGACGGGATCGAGTTGGCGGGCGCCCAGACGATGTTGTTGCGCGAGGTCGTCACCATGCTCACCGTGTCGGCGAAGTTGGTGGAGGCGCCGGCGGGCAGCGATGCGAAGTTCGACCACGTATTGCCGCTGTCGCCGGACCAGGCGCCGTAGGGGACCGTCGGCGAGCCGGAGACGATGCCGGCAGCGACGATGTAGTTCGGATCGGACCACAACACGTCGGCGGCGTCGCCGTTGCCCCAGGCGCTGTTGGGCGTCCGGGTCGGCGTCGTCGCGAGGTCCGTCTGGACCCAGTTGCCGATATCGCCCGCGCTGTTGACGAACTTGTACGACGCACCTGCCGGCGGCGTGACGAGCGCCAGGGTCGCGGTTTCCTCGAGGTTGTTGACCGGAGCGTCCCAGCTCGGGTTGGTGGCCGACGCGTTCCAGGTTTCCCAGACGCCGCCGCCGTGGATGTGCAGGATGTGATCCTTGTTGGTCGGATCGATCTCGATGTCGTCCACCCAGCCCCTGTACCCGCCGCCCCAATGCGTCATGCCGTCCGCGATTTCGCGCCAGGTCCCGGGGGCGCCGCCGTTGTCGGACAGCTGGACGACCGGCTGGCCGGCGCTCCAGGTACCGGTCACGGCCAGCGCGATGCGGGCCGTCGAGCCGGTGCCGAAGACGGACACGCCGCCGTAGCCGCCCTGCGTGGTGGTGGCGAGCTGGGTCCACGACTCGTTGAAGCTCACGCCGCCGAAGCGGTAGAGGTAGCCGGGACCGCCGGCGCCCTGCCCGGCGTTCTGGTTGAACACCACGTAGTAGTTGCCGTCGCTGGTGCGCACCATGTGCGGGACGTAGTAGCCGGACACGCTGGACGGCACCGCCACCGGCGTCCACGAGGCGCCGCCGTTGACGGATTTGTACAGGGTCGAGGCCAGGCCCGCCTTCTGCACGTAGTCCGGCGCGATGGCGGCGTACATGATCCACGTCGTCGCCCCGCCGCCCACGTTCGAGTTGTCGAACATGATCTGCTCGACGCCCACCGGAGAACTACCCAGCCCCTGGATCTCGCTGGCCGACAGCACCTTGCTCGACAACCCGGTCTGGGTCCAGGTCTGGCCCGAGTTCGTGCTCTTCCACAGGCCGGCCGTGCGCGAGGCGTAGAACAGCGTCGACGGGTTGGTGGGGTCGGCCTTCAGGCGTTCGCCGATGGCGCGGGCATTCTCGTTGCCGCCCACCGGGAACGGCAGGTCGTAATGCGTCCAGCTGGCACCGCGGTCGCCCGAGACATAGATGCGGCCGTTGATCGGGGTGCCTTGCCAGTCGTGCGACGTGATGCCCGTGACCAGGTAGACCTTGTTGTCGTTGGTCGGATCGACGGCAATGCTTTCGACGCCGTGGTAGGCGCCGTCGCCCCCGCCGAACCCGATGCCGTCGGTGATGGGCGTCCACGAGCCGCCCCCGTTCCAGCGGTAGGCGCCGCCGACGTCGGTACGGGCGTACATGACGTTGTAGCTGGTCGGATGGTAGATGAGGCCGGTGACGTAGCCGCCGCCGCCCCACTTCACGCTCGTGTAGCTCGTGGCCGAGCCGACGGTGGCGGCAAGGACGGGGCCTTGCGCCGTGGCCGATGGGCCGGCGGCGCGGTCGCCGCCGCTGCAGCCCGCGACGAACGCCGCAACCGCGGCCGAGATGATGAACAGGTGCTTCCGATGCATGAGATCTCCTCTATTGGATTGGCTGAGAACGTAGCTCCGCCGTCCTGGCTGCGCCCGCATGCGTGTGCCGGCACTCGTTATGGTGACTACTGTGTCGTTCTCCTGGACATCCCCGATCGGAACACATTAATGTGCTGTATCGTTTTTATTAACAAACATTAAAGAGTTTAATGCCCGTATTTTTCAACTGTCAACACAACTCACGGTTACAGGAGACGTAACAGGAAATGAACGACAAAACCGCTACAGATCGTTCCCGTTCTGCAGCGGTCTTGGTTTGCCTCAAGGTCGTATTGCTCAGTTGCTGTAGATGATGCCGCGGGCGGCACCGTTGACGTAGAGCCGGCCGTACGTGTTCCAGTCGCCCGCCATCACGCCGGAGTCGCCGAACTGGTGGTTGTCGTCGTTGAAGCGCGCCCAGGTGGCGCCGCCGTCGTCGGAGTGGAAGATGCCCCACTGGCCGTTCAGCGTGCCTTCCACGTAGATCGCGGCCGAGTACGACGCGCCGGCCAGTGCCTTGCCCAGCGCGACCTTGGTGGCGCCCTTCGTGCCGTTGGCGGACGCGAACGAGCCGACCTGCACCCAGTTCCAGCCCGAATTCACCGAGTGGTACAGGGCATTGCCGTCGGTCACCCAGATGTCGCCCTCGGCGTTCGGGTTGACGACCATGGCCGTGTCCCCCCAGGCGTTCGGCGCCATGGCCTGCGCACCCCACATCCCACTCAGCCCGAAGTTATGGCCGCCGTCGTACGAGATATAAACCTTGCCCGGCTCGCTGCTCCACGGCGCACCGCCGGAATCGAACGCATAGACCTTGCTCGGATTCACGCGGTCCGCGACCACGCGATAGGCGCGCTGGAAGCCGTTCCAGACGGCGGTGAATGCCGGCAGGTTGGTCGCGGTCCAGCTTGCGCCGCTGTTCGTGCTGTACGACGGCACCGCATCGGGCGGTGCCCAGACCAGGTTGTTGCGCGACGTGACCGCGATGCTCTGCACGTGGCTCTGGCTGGCCGCGGCGCCGGTGGGCAGGGACGCGAACGGGTTCCAGCTGCTGCCGGCGTCGCCCGACCAGAATGCCTTGACGACGTGGCCGTTCTTGTTGTCGACGCCGGAGGCGGCGATGTAGGTCGGGTCGGACCACGCCAGGTCGGCCGCGTTACCGCTGCTCCACCAGTTCATGGGGCCGCGCGTCGGCCGCGTCGCGAGGTCGGTCTGCGCCCAGGTGCCGATGTCGCCCGCACTATTGATGAACTTGTAAGGCGCGCCGGCCGGCGCCGTGACGAGGGACAGCGTGACGGTCTCCTCGAGGTTGGCGACCTTGGGACTCCAGGTGGGCGTGCTGGCCGAGGCATTCGTGGTTTCGCAGATGCCGCCGCCGTGGATGTGCATGATGTGGTCGCGGTTGGCGGGGTCGATCGCGACGCCCTCGACCCAGCCGGCGCAGTCGCCCGCGGCGATGCCGGTATGCGGCATGTTGGCTTCGGCTTCGTGCCAGGCGAGGCCGTCGTTATCGGACAACTGGATGAGCTGGTTCGAGTCGGCCCAGCCGGTCACGCCCAGGGCGATGCGGGTCGTCGGGCCGGTGCCGGACACGGACAGGCCGGCGAAGCCGACGTTGGCGTCGAACTTGAGCTGGTTCCAAATGCCATTGTTGCTGGCGCCGAACTTGTAGAGATAGCTGGGGCCGCCGGCACCCTGGGCCTGGGCGCCCGCGGCCGTATTCGGGTGCGCGCGGAACGCCATGTAGAAGTTGCCGTCGGCCGAACGCACGACGTGGGGAATATCGTAGCCGGCCACGTTGGACGGGACCGCGACGGGCGCCCATGTGGCGCCGCCGTTGGTGGACTTGTACAGGGTCGAGCCCAGGCCCGCGGCCTGCGCGTAGTCGGAGGCGACGGTGGCCCAGACGATCTGGGTCGGCGACGCGTTCTGGCTCTGCACGAACGGGGTATCGAAGATGATCTGCTCGACGCCGTACAGGTTCGGCCCCTGGAGCACCATTTTGGTCGCAAACCCCGTGACCTGGTTCCAGGTATGGCCCGAGTCCGTGCTCTTCCAGATGCCGGACTTGCGCGAACCGTACATCAGCGTCGTCGGATTCTGCGGGTCGACCGCCAGGCGTTCGCCATAGGCCCGGGCGTCGTCGTTTCCGCCGATCGAGAACGGCAGGTCGTAGTGCGTCCAGGTGTTGCCGCGGTCGCTGGAGATGTAGATGCGGCCGGGCGTGTCGTTGTTCACGCTGTCGCCGGTCATCATGTAGACGAGCTGGTCGTTGTTCGGATCGAGGGCCAGGCTTTCGACGCCGTGGAACCGGCCTTCGCCGCCGCCCCAGCCGATGCCGTCGGTGATGGGGATCCACTTCGCCGTGGCCGCATCCCAGCGGTAGGCGCCGCCCACGTCGGTGCGGGCGTACAGCAGGCTCGCATTGCGCGGGTGGTAGACCAGGCCGGTGACGTAGCCGCCGCCGCCCCACTTCACGCTCGTCCAGCTGGTGGCCGAGCCGACGGTCGCGGCGAGGACCGGGGCGGCCGTGCCCGTCGCGCCCGGGGTCGTGCTGCCGCCGCTGCAGCCGGCGAGGAGTGCTGCGAGCAAGGCCGGGATGATGATGATGTTCGGTTTCCGTTTCATGATATCTCCAGTGTTATTAGACGGTACATTAACGCTTTGCACAAAAGAGTTAATAAACCTTAACGCAGTCTAATACTCACACTTTTCCACTGTCAACAGAAATAAAAAAGGCGGCCGAAGCCGCCTGAAACATCTGCCGTCAGCAGAGGAGAGAGACCTGGTCCGCGTCAGAACGAATAACGCATCTGGGCCGTGTAGCGCGGACCCGTCACGTACGCGCCGCGGACCTTGAAGCCGACGCCCTGCTGCATCAACTGCTTGTACATGGCGTTGTTCAGGTTCTGCGCCTCGAGGCCGAACGACAGGTTCTCGGTGATCTTGTAGAAGATCGACGCATCCACCTGGCCGTAGGCATCCGACCACGTCGGCAGCGCGTACTGCACGTTGTGCTGGCCGAACGTCGGGCTGGCCGGGTTGGTGTCGGTGCCGTCGCCGCCGTTCGTGCCGTTGGCGTTGATCGCCTGCAGCGACTTCGAACGCCAGCTGTACGCCACGCGGGCCGAGATCGGACCACGGTCGAACAGCAGCGCCAGGTTGTACGAGTTCTTCGACAGGCCGTTGAGCGGCAGGTTGCCGAAGGTCTTGCCGTCCACGTCGCAACCGTTCAGGTTCAGGTTCAGGTTGTCCGCGCCGCTGCCGCCCGAGCAGTACGCCTGGTACACCGGGTGGAACAGGTCCTGGCTGCTCTTCACGTACGTGTAGTTCGCCTGCACGCCGAAGCCCGCGAGCCAGCCCGGCAGCATGTCGAAGTACTGCTGGTAAGCCAGTTCGATGCCCTTGGCCGTGCCGTTCGCGCCGTTCACCGGCCCCGTCGTCACGAAGTCATGCATCGTGCCGTTCACGTCCGGCAGCGCGAAGTTGTAGCTCTGGTTGATGATGACGTCGCTGAGCTTCTTGTGGAACAGCGCGGCCGTGAACGAACCGGTCGGCGCGAAATACCACTCGGCCGTGATGTCGGCCTGCTTGGCCATCGTCGGACGCAGCATCGGATTGCCGCTGCCGGTGCCGGTGAGGCTGACGTTGCTGACGTTGACGATGTTGGTCGCGGTGTTGGTGCTCGTGGTGGTCGCTTCCGACAGGTTCGTGTAGGCCTGCAGTTGCGAGAAGTCCGGACGCGACATCGCCTTGCCGTACGCGAAGCGGAATTGCAGCTTGTCCGACGCCTTCATGCGCAGGTTCAGCGTCGGCAGCACGTTGCTGTACGAATTGTCGAAGTCCTGCTTCTGCTGGAAGTTCGGGATGTTCGGGATCGGCACGCCGGTCACCGTGGCGCCGGCCGGGATGCTCGGGGCCGTGAAGCTGAACACCGTGTAGCCGTGGGCGACCATGTTCGTTTTCACGTAGCGCACGCCGATGTTGCCGTCGATCGGATATTTCAGGTCGTCGAAGCCGAAACGCAGCTGCGTGTACAGGGCCTTGCTGCGCTCCTGCTGGTCGTTGGTGCCCGACGGATCGGTGCCGAACGTCGCCGGTTTCCAGGCGCCGCAGCTGTCCAGCGTGCCGCCGCTGCGTTCGGCGCACAGCACGTTGTAATACTGGTGCAGCTGCGAATACGTGCCCGGATAGCCGTCGGCCAGCGACGTGTTCGGGAACACGACGGCCGGCACCGACGCCTTGCCGTTGAAGAAGTTCGGGAACGTGTTCAGGTGCGTGCCGGCGGAGAAGCGCGGATCGCCCAGGTAGGCCAGCTGGGTCAGCGGCTGCCACGAACCGACCGGGCCCACCTGCCACGGCTGGGTGATCGCCGCCCAGTTATAGCCCGGCACGGAGTTGATCGTCGTCGCATCGCGGTCGGTCAGGCGCACGCCCACGCGCAGGTCGCGCAGCACGGGGTGGTCGAATTCGTACTTGACGTCGGTTTTCCAGGCCTTCTCGTTGGCGACGCTCGCATCCTGGTGCTCCATCGTGAAGCCCCAGTAGTAATTGTTCGCATTGGCCATGTACGCCTTGGTGGCGTCGTCGAACGTCAGGCGGGCCGGCGTCGAGCTCATGTCCATGCCCATCTGCGGGATCTGCAGGCCGGTGGCGACCGTCGAGTCGAAACTGCCGGTGGTGGCGCGTACCTTCTGCAGGTCGGTCGTCACGGTCCACTGGCTGTTCAGGCGCCAGCGCAGGTTCCACGAAATGTCGGTCGTGGCCGACTTGCGCGTCGAGGTGCGGGTGTCGTCGTTGAAGTTGACGCCGCCGTCGGCCGGATCGGTGAGCACGCCGCTGATCATGGCGCCCTTCGGATCGAACTTGCCGTTCGCGACCTGCAGGTTGTACGGGCTGGACTGGCCAAAGATCGCCTGCTCGTCCCACTTCATCTTGTAGCGCGACTTGAAGTAGGTGAGCGACGACTGGACGTTGCTGTTCGGCTTCCACTGGAACGCGGCATAGGCGCCGTCGCGCTTGCGGTCGAACTCCAGCGAACGGAAGCTCGCGGCGTTCGGCACCCAGACCGTCTGGCCGGGCACGACGTCGGTGCGCGGGTAATAAGGCGAGACCTGGAAGGCGTCGGTGCGGGTGCCGCTCTGCGACGTGGCCAGGTCGAACAGGGCGCCGAATTCGCCGAAGCGCGTCTTCCAGCGGTCGGAGAACATCATCGAGTACGACGGCTGGGGCTTGCCCTTCTTCAGCGTGGAATACGTATCCTGCGCCGAGACCGACATCTTGCGGCCCTTGAAGTCGAACGGCATCGCGGTGCGGAGGTTGATCAGGCCGGAGATGCCGCCTTCGATCTGTTCGGCCGACGGGTTCTTGTAGACGTCGATGCCGGCCATCAGCTCGGGCGGCACGTCTTCGAAATTCAGCGAGCGGCCGCCGTTGGCCGAGAACGAGTCGCGGCCGTTCAGCTCGGAACGGACGTAGCTCAGGCCGCGGACCATCACGCCCGAACCTTCGACCGAATAGTGTTCCGGGTCGCCCTTGGCCATGGTGCGGTCGATGGTCACGCCGACCACGCGCTGCAGCACCTCCGTGACCGAACGGTCCGGCAGTTTGCCGATGTCGTCGGCGACGATCGAGTCGACGACTTCGTCGGCGTTCTGCTTGATTTTCTGGGCATTTTCCAGCGAGGCGCGCTGGCCGACCACGATGACCGACGTGGTCCCGTTGTCGGTGGCAGGGGTGGTTTGTGCGTATGCCATGCCGCTGGCGAGCAGCACGACTTGAGACACGCCGACGGCGATAGCCGTTTTCCTGAACTGGTTCACATCATCTCCTTGGTTGGTAATGCGCCGTCGACGCGGCGTGAAACATTGTTAACGAATATGCGTCTTAAATTAATTTGGCATTAATTAAGTCTACGCCGCAATGTTTTTACTAGTCAAATTAAATAGTGACAATGTTCATCGATGTGGACGGACAGATACACGCGAAAACTCACACACCGGGCCGAGGCGCGACGGCGCAAGGAACAACAGGAGGAATCAGGGACGGCGGGCGGCCGCGACGAGGCGCTGCATCGTCGCGCGGGCGGTGATGCGGTCGTCGTGCCAGTAGGCGCTGACGGCTTCGCGCATGGCATCCTCGACCGTGGGCGGCAGGGCCATGGAGATGCTTGGGACGAGTGTGCCGCCACGGGAGGCGGCCTCAAAGGCGGCGGCCGACTGCTTCGCGCAGCGGTCGAATTTCGTGAGGTCGACGCCCTGGCGCACCGGAATCGACCCTTTGACGAGGTTGAATTCCTCCTGCACGCCGGGCGCCAGCAGGTCGGCGGCGAAGTCCTGCTGGGCGCGGGTCTTGGCGGGGCTGTTCACCTTGAACAGGGCGAACGAGTCGACCGTATAGGCATAGGACTTGGCCGTCCCGGGCGCGGGCACGCAGGCGAACTCCAGGTTGCCCCTGCGCTGCGCCGTCTGGAAGATGGGCTTGGCCCAGTCGCCCATGAACTGCATGCCCGCCTCCCCGTTCGCCAGCCGCGACGCCGCCACGTTCCAGTTGCGTCCCATCGCGGCGACGTCGGTGTACGGCTTGATGCGGCGGAACGTCTGCAACGCCTGTTCCATGACCGGGCCGGCCAGTGCGCCGGGATCCAGCGCCACGAACGCCTTGCGGTAGAACTCGGGACCGCCGACGCCCAGCACGACGTTTTCGAACAGGAGGAAGTCCTGCCAGGGCTGGCCGCCGTGCGTGACGGCGATATACCCGGCCCGCTTCATGGCGCCGGCCGCGGCGAAGAAGTCGTCCCACGTGACCGGCACCTGGGCATTGGCGCGCTTCAGGATGCGCGTGTTAATCCACAGCCAGTTGACGCGGTGGATATTGGCCGGCACGGCGACGTAGCTGCCCTTGTACTTCATGGCGTCGCTGACGACGCGCGGCAGCACCGCGTCCCACTGGCCGGCGCGTGCCGTGGCATCCAGGTTGGCGAGGGCGCCTTCGCGCGCCCATTGCTGGATGACCGGCGCCTTCACCTGGGCCGCGGCCGGCGGATTGCCCGACTGGACGCGCGAGCGCAGCAGGAAGAGCGGAAAGCCGTTCGCGTCGGCCGTCACGGCGAAGTCCTTCCAGGTATGTCCCTGGCGCTGCAAGGTCGATTTCAGCACGTTCACGGCGCGTGCGTCGTCGCCCACATCCCAGAAGTGGAGCACCTCGAGTTCGCCCGCGTGTACGGCAGTGGCGCACCAGGCGGTAACGAGCGCGATTGCCGTGGCGAAGACTTTCATGGCGTGCATCTTAGCTCGAAACGGTCGCCGATGGTAACGCCGCCACAAATCCGTTAATATTAAGAAATGCAACTTTTACTCGCCGAAGACGACCCCATCCTCGCAAACGGATTGACCGCGCAACTGAACGCCGCGGGCTTCACCGTCGAACACGCGCCGAACGGCCCGGTGGCGGAATACCTGCTCTCCCGGCAGAACTTCGATATCGCCATCATCGACCTCGGCCTGCCCATGGTCGACGGCCTGACGGTATTGAAGAACCTGCGCGCGACCCGGCCCGACCTGCCGGTGCTCGTCCTGACGGCCCTCGACCGGCTCGACAGCCGCGTGGCGGGCCTGAACGCCGGCGCCGACGACTACATGACGAAACCGTTCGAGTTCCCGGAACTGGAAGCGCGCCTGCGGGCGATCCTGCGGCGCGCACGCACGTCGTCGTCGTCGGCGGCGCCCGCCGACGTCGCGCTGTCCGGCCTCCACTTCGACCGGGCCGCGCGGCGCGCCGTCATCCACGGCGAACCGGTCGAGCTGAGCCCGCGCGAAGCGACCCTGCTCGAGCTGCTGCTGGTCCATGCCGACAAGGTCGTCACGAAGGAGCAAATCGCCACCGCGTGGGCGGGCGACGGCACCGAAGTCGGCGCGGGCAACACGGCGGAAGTCCACATCCACCGGCTGCGCCGCAAGCTGGAAGGTTCGGGCCTCGAGATCCGCACCGTCCGCGGACTCGGCTACCTGCTGGCCGTCGAGCGCGCCGATGGACGACCGGCCTGAACGGGGAACCCGCACGCTCTCCCTGCGCCGCCAGCTGGTCCTCTGGGTGCTGCTGCCCCAGCTCGTATTGTGGGTCGCGGGCGGCTTCGCCACGTACCGGCTGGCCGTCCGCTACGTCAACCAGGCGGCCGACGCGACCCTGTCCCAGGCCACCCGGGCGCTCGCGCGGCGCGTCAAGCCCATCGGCAGCGGCCTGCTGATCGATTTCCCCCGCGCCGCGCAGGAAGTGCTCGAGACGGATCCCAACGACCGCCTGTTCTACATGGTGAGCACGCCGCCCGGCGAATTCATCCTCGGCAACAACAGCATCCCGATGCCGCCTGCGTCCATGCGGCCGCGCCTGAACGATCCGTATTTCTACGACGGCGAGATCCGGTCCGCCGGTCCGGCCGGCGGGCGCGGCCTCCGGGAATCGATCAAGGTCAGGATCGCGGCGCTCTATCTCCCTTACGCCGCGCCGGAAGGCAAGGAGCAATGGATGCTCGTGCAGGTGGCGCGCAACATGGCGCACCGCGAGGACATCTTCAAGCTGATCCTGATGGACACCCTGCTCCCGCTGTCCGCGCTGATTCCGCTGCTGACGCTCATCGTCTGGATCGGCACCGGCGCCGGCCTGGCGCCGCTGCTGCGCCTGCGCAAGGAGGTCGAGGGCCGCTCGCCGCTCGACCTGGCGCCGCTGCGGATCGAATCGGCGCCGCAGGAAGTCCACTCCCTCGTCCGCGCGCTGAACGCCCTGCTCGCGTCCGTGCGCCAGAACGTGAACGCGCAAAAACGCTTCATCGCGGACGCGGCGCACCAGCTGCGCACGCCGCTGGCGGGCCTGAAGAGCCAGACGGCGCTGGCGATGGCGGCGACCGACGACCCGGCCCTGATCGCGCGGCTGAAACTGGTCGACCAGAGCGCGACCCGGGGCGCCCACCTGATCAACCAGTTGCTGATGCTGGCGCGCGCGGATCCCGAGGCCGCGGCGGCATCCGACAAGGCGCCGCTGGACATGCCCGCATTCGTCCAGGAGATCGTCGCCGAATACGTGCCGCGCGCGCTGCGGGCGCAGGTCGACCTCGGCATGGACGACGCCGAGCCGCCCGCCGCCGCGCCGCTGCGCATCGAGGCCAACGCGCTGCTGCTGCGCGAAGCGCTCACCAACGTGATCGACAACGCGATCAAGTACACGGGCCGCGGCGGCGAGATCACGGTCCGCGTCGCGCCGGACGGCGGCGACGTCCTCGTGACCGTCACCGACAACGGCCCGGGCATCCCGGAAGCGGACCGCGCCCGCGTGTTCGAACGGTTCGTGCGCGCCACCGACCACGGCGAAGGGTGCGGGCTCGGGTTGGCGATCGTGCGCGACATCGTCGCGCAGCACGGCGGCACCGTCGACCTGCAGGATGCACGGCCGCACGGCCTGCGCGTGGCAATCCGCCTGCCCAGGCGGTGATCGGCGCCCCCCGGCGGGCGTCCGCCGGTTTATACTCAGGCTCGACATCAATGTATTGACGAACGTGCCCACTCCGACCCCTCCCCCGCGCGACACGCGGCCGCTCGCGGCTGCGGCCATGCTGATCGTCGCTCTCACGGTGACGCTCGCCGGCCTGCTGGTGTCGAGCTACCACGACACGATCGAACGCGAGCAGACGAACCTGCGCAACCTGGCGGAGGCCTTCGCCGCCCAGACCCATTACGCCACGCTCGCGCTGGACCTGGCCCTCGCGCGCGCCGCGGAGCACGCGCCGCAGGACGGCACGGACACGGCGGCCGCCTTGCCCGGCGGCGCGCCCGAAGCGATTCCCGCACGCGTGCGCAGGCTCGGGCCGGACGCGCCGCGCCGCCCGCTCCCGTCCGGCGCGCCGAAGATCGGGATCGCGCTGCCGCCGGACGGCGGTCCCGCCACGATCACCCTGGCGCGGGTGCTGCCCATCGGCCCGGCCGTCATCGAGGCGGACGCCGCCTACTTCCAGCGCATCTTCGATTCCGCCGACCTCGGGCACGGCGGCTCCGTCACGCTGCACCAGCGCGACGGCACGATGCTCGTGCGCAGCCCGACGCTGCCCAAGGCCATCGGCCACTCCTTCATCCACACGCCGCTGTTCCAGACGCATTTGCCGCGCGCGGCCGTCGGCGCGTTCGAGGCGACGAGCCCCATCGACGGCGTGAGCCGCCTGTACGGCTACAGCGCGGTCGCCGGCTACCCCCTGCTGATCGTCACGGGGCGCGACCTGTCCGACACGCTGGCCGTGTGGCGCGGCTGGCTGTGGATCGCCGTGCTGGCCTGGGCGCTGCTGTCGGTCACGCTGGCCATGCTGGCCCGGCGCATGAGCCGCGAGGCGGCGCGCCAGGCCGCGCTGATCGCCCGCCTGCAGGCCAGCGAGCGCCGGCTCGCGGACGGTGCGCGCTACCTGAAGACCATCCTCGATTCGCTCGCCACGCCGCTCTGGGTGCTCGATGCGAAGCGGCGTATCGTCCTGTTCAACCGCGCGTTCCTGCAGTTCACGGGCCGGAACGAGGACGCGGTGACGGGACGGCTCGAAACGGAAGTGCTCGACCCGGCCGGCGCCGATGCGCGCGCCAGGCTGTATGCGGACAGCACGGCCGACGGCGTGCATGCGCTGGAGGCGGAGATCCGCGACGGCAGCGGCGCCACCCGCACCGCGATCCAGCTCGCCGCGCAGCTCAGGAGCGAAGGCGACGCCGTCCAGATCGTCAACAGCCTCACCGACATCACGGAACGCAAGCAGGTCGAATTGCGCCTCGCCTACCTGGCCGACCACGACCCGCTGACCGGTTTGCCGAACCTGAATTACCTGCGCCGCGTGCTGGCGGACGCGCTGCAGGGTGAACAGATCGTCCTGCTGCTGATCGCGCTGGAACGCCAGCAGGAAGTGGCGGACCTGCTCGGCATCGAAGCGGGCGACGACGCCGTGCGCCAGGTCGCCGCGCGGCTCGACGGGCTTGCGCCCGCGGCGCTCTGCGTCGCACGCGTAAAAGCCAACGAATTCGCGGTGCTGCTGCCGGCGGGGCCGGGCCGCCGCCCCGTCGACGCCGTCGCGCTCGAACTGCACGCGCTGCTGGCCGAACCCGTGCGCGTGGGCGGGCGCGAGTTCCACCTGGCGCCCGTGATCGGCATCGCGACGTATCCGCAGGATGCCGCGTCCGCCAACGAGTTGATGCGCCTGGCCGACATCGCCAAGCACCGCGCCCGCAGCGACGCCGGCGAACCGGTGCATTTCCATTCCGAGTCCACGCACCTCCAGCTGGACGAGCGGCTCACCATCGAGGAACAGCTGCGGCATGCGCTGGCGCGCGGCGAACTGACGCCGCACTACCAGCCGAAGGTCGACATCGCGACGGGGCAGGTCACCGGCTTCGAGGTGCTGCTGCGCTGGAACAGCCCCGTGCTCGGCCCCGTGTCGCCGGCGCGCTTCATCCCGATCGCCGAGCAGACGGGCCTGATCGTACCGATCGGGACGTGGGTGCTGCGCACCGCGTGCGCGCAGGCGAGCCACTGGGCGCGCGAGCACGGTATCGCGACCCGCGTCGCCGTGAACCTGTCGATCCGCCAGTTCTACCAGAAAGACCTGTTGAGAGTGATCGCCGGCGCGCTGGACGACGCGGGCCTGCCGCCGCACGCGCTCGAACTGGAGATCACGGAAAGCATCGCGATGAGCCGCGTGGACGTCGTCGAGCGCCTGCTGGGCGGCATCCGCGACCTCGGCGTGGAACTCTCGATCGACGATTTCGGCACCGGCTATTCGAGCCTGGCCTACCTGAAGCGCTTCCCCGTGCAGCGCCTGAAAATCGACCGGGCGTTCGTGCGCGACCTCGGGCGCGACGCCGACAGCGCGGCCATCGTCCGCTCCGTCGTCGCGCTGGGCCACGGCCTCTCGATGCGCATCGTGGCCGAAGGCGTGGAGACCGAGGAGCAGCTGGCGCTGCTGCGCGCGCTCGGCTGCGACGAATACCAGGGCTATCTGTTCGCGCGGCCGATGGACGCCGCCGCCGTGCCGGCCCTGCTCGGCCGCCCCGTCGCGTCAGGCGCGTGAACGCACGGCCCGGCGCGGCCGGCCGCCGGCCGGCGGCAATGGGTGCGCGGAACGCGCCGGTGCCGGGACGTCGGCCGATGCGGCCAGGTCCGCCCACGCATCGAACCCCACTTTCAGCACGCGCAGGCGGTCGTACGCACGCTGCAGCGCCGCCCGTCCCAGCACGAGGCGCAGCGGACCGCGGCCGGCGGCGACGGCCTGCATGATGGCCTGCGCACCGCGCGCGGCGTCAACCTGGGCGGCGCCCCGGCCGAGTGCCGTGCGGCTCACCATGCCATCGTAGTCGGCGATGCCGGCCGCGCGCGGCACCGTCGCGTCGGCGTCGTCGCCGCTGCCCGGATCGACCAGGGTGACGCCGATGCCGAGCGGCTCCACTTCATAGAACAGCGCCTCCGCCAATGCTTCCAGCGCGGAGCGCGCGGCATGGCTGAAGCCTTCGAACGCGGGCGCCTGCACGGACGCGCGGGCCAGCATCACCACGTGGCCTGCGCGGCGCGCGCGCATGCCGGGCAGCACGCGGCGGGCCAGGTTGATCGGGCCGAACACGTTTTCCTCGAACAAGGCGCGCATGGCGCCCTCCTCGCCTTCCTCGATCGCGCCCGGATAACGCTGGGCGGCGCTCGTCGCCAGCACGTCGATGCGCCCGAACCGCCGCTCGGCGGCGACGACGGCCGTGTCGACGCTGGCGGCATCCGTCACGTCCAGCGCGAGCGCCAGCGCGCGGTCCGGATGGCGCTCGACGAGGGCCTGCAGCTGCCCCGGCGCGCGCGCCGCGAGGACGGCATGCTGGCCGGACGCCAGCACGGCCTCCGCCAACGCGGCGGCGAGGCCAGTTGTGGCGTCGGCGATGAACCAGACGGGTTGCGTGGATTGCGACATCGTTCCTCCTTGCTGCGTGCGGAGTGCCAGACTTTAGGTACTCCAGGAAGATGATTCTAGATGCTGGACGGGTACGGTTCCATGGGCGATTTTCCGAAAGTCTTGCCTAAAATTCCAAGCATCATTCAATCCGCCGGCGGCATGCCATAGTCATCCGGCGCGCCGTCCGGCACGACGTCGATCCGGTCCAGCACGACGCCGGGGTCGAGCGCGTGCACCGCCAGCGTATGCATGCCCGGCGCCAGGCGCCCCACGCGCCAGGTGCGCACCGCCATGTTGGACAGCACGTCTTCCTTCCATTGCTCGCTGCGGCCCACGGTCGTGATGTCGACGACTTCCGGCGCGGCGCCGTCGAGGCTGACGGCAAAGCGCACGCGGTTCGCCGCCGTCAGCGGATGCTCGGGCACGGCGACGAGCCTGAGCTGCACCTCGCCGTCGCCCGCCGTCGCGAAACGATACTGCAGCGGCGCACTGGCCGCCAGGTCGGCGAGCGCGCGCGACGGCAGGTCGAGCCGCGCGCGCATCGCGCCGCCGGACGTGCCGAGGCCCGGCCGCGGCGTCCAGTCGCGCGTGGCCGCGGCGCTGCCGGCGCGCAGCACGACGATGCCGCCTTCCCCGAAGCGCAGGTTCACGGCCTGCTCTCCGCATTGCAGGGACAGGGCCGGGTCCGCGCCGCCGTCGTAGCGCAGCACGATGCGCTGTTCGTGGCCATGCGCGGCATCCAGCATGCCGCCGTCCAGGTCCGCCTGCACGGCGCGTGTCCCCGCACGCACGGACCAGCGCGCATCCTGTCCGCCGTAGCTCACCAGAGTCACCGCGCGCGTGGCGGGCCGGCCCCGGCGCAGCACGAGCCGGTCGCCGTCGACGGCAAACGGTGCCGGGTAGACGATGCCGCAGCCGCGCCGGCTTGACACGCTCCACGTCGGATACACGGGCTCCGCGAACACGGGCAGGCGGCGCGGCGCGATGTCCATGATGCCGCGCCACTTGCCGTCCGCGAGGCCGTTGTACGCGGCCGCGTCGGCGACGAGCTCCGCATGCGCCGCCCGCGCCTGGCGCACGTACAGGTTGCTGGACGGCCGCTGCTGGCGCGCGTATTCCGCCGCGAGGTCCAGTTTCAATATGCGCGTGTTCAGGTTCGCGCTCGACCGCACCGGGTACAGCACCAGTTCGAAAAAGGCGTCGCGCAGCCGCGCCGGGATGCGCGCGGCCAGCGCTTCGGCCCGCGCCGTCAGCGCGCGGTAGTCCGCGAGCCGCCGCTCCGCTTCGTCGCCGCCCGTGCGCACATAGGCCGTGGTGCGCACGGGACGCGTGGGTTCGGTCTGGCTCCAGCCCATGAATTCGGGGCGGCGCTCCCACGCGAGGCGGTAGTACTCGCGCAGGATGGCCGCCGTTTCCGCAGCGTGAACCCGTCCGAACTGCGTGGCGGCCCACGCCTCCAGGTGGCGCGCGGGGTCCTGCCGCAACACGTCGGCGTCGAACGCCGCGTCGAGGAAGTACTGCGTGAGGTATTCGGCCGGCTTGATGTCGCCGACGTTCAGCACCCACAGGCGGCGCGCACCGGTCGCCCACGCGCGCTCCAGCTGGTCGCGGATCAGGGATGGATGCGTCGTGCCGAGCCACAGGTAGTCGTGCGGCCGGCCCCAGTACGACACGTGGTAATAGATGCCCTGCCCGCCCGCGCGCCGGCCCTCTTTGTCCGTCCCCAGTTGCGCGAGATAGCCGTAGTTATCGTCCGGCCACACGAGCGTCACGTCGTCGGGCACGGCCAGGCCGAGGTTCCAGTAATCCAGCACTTCCTTGTACATCGTGAAGGCCTGCGGGATGCCCGCGGGCGGCTTGCCCTGCGCCTCGCCCAGCATCGCGCGCTGGACCTTGAACACGTCCTGCAACGTGTCGCGCGCCTGTTCGGGACTGGCCGCGCCCTCCATCGCGGAATCGTGCACGCCGCGCAGGCCCAGCGACGTCATCGTCTCCATGTCCTTGACTTCGTCGATGCGCGTGCGCCAGTAGTCGACGAGGCGGTCGCGGTTGCGGAACCAGTCGAACGGACCGCTCTTCCATTCGCGCACGTTATTGCGCATCATCGGCTCCGCGTGCGACGTGCCGACGATGATCGCGTAATCGTCGGCCGTCTGCGCATTGCCGGGGACGGTGTAGAACGGCCGCGTCGATTCGTGCATCGCGGGCCACACGAGGTTCGCCTTCAGGCGCCACAGCAGCTCGAACACACGCGCATAGGTCTTGGGACCGATGTCGTGGGCCGGGTCGAACGTCCTGGCCGCCCATGGCTGCAGCCCCCAGTCCTCGTCGTTGATGAAGATGCCGCGGTAGGCCACCGCCGGCGCGTGCGACAGCCGCAGCGTGCCGTCGACGGCCGGGCGGTCCACGTGCGCCGGCGCGACGTCGGCCCACCATTCCCAGGCCGAGACGCCCAGCTCGCGCGACAGGTCGACGACGCCGTACACCGCGCCGCGCCGGTCCGATCCCGCCACGAGCAGCAGCGCGCGGCCGCCCGCCTCGCCCGCCACGCGCAGGTAGCGCTCGGACTGGCCGGCCAGCGGCGCGAGGTCCGCGCCCAGCGCCCGCGCCGCCTCCTGCACGAGCGCCGAATCCGCCGTGCCCACGACGACGCAGCGGCGCGGGCAATCCGCCAGTCGCGTCGCCAGCGCGGGCGCGGTGCCGCTCACGCGTTCGAGGTCGCGCGCGAGCATGCCGGCCGCGAGCCGCATCGTGGGCTGGCCGGCGTGGACGATGGTGGTGTCGTTGAGCTCGAACGGCTGGGCGCGAACGAGGCTGGCGGTAAAAGTCAGGATGAGGGCGAAGCGGCGCATGGGCGGACATGGTAGTGCGGCGCCGCCGGCGAAACAATCAGAAAATTGATCATTTGCATTTGACCAGCCGGGCCTTCACGCATACACTTCGAATGGTTGCGCTACCATTTTAAATGTTATAACAAGATGCGCAGCTGCCTACCAGGAGGAGACTGTGCAACACACGCATCGCAAGGCCGCACGCCGGCTCGTATCCACGCTCGGCATCACCCTTGCCGCCACCCTGCTTCCCGCCATGTCGCCGCTCGCCGTCCAGGCCCGGGCGGCCGACAGCGTCGCGCCGCGCCAGCACATCCTGCTGGACGACGGCTGGCGCTTCCACGCCGGCGACCCGGACGGCGGCTCCGCACCGTACCTGTACGACGTCCGGCCGGAAGTGACCGCGTCCGCGGACGGCAAGGTGGCCGACGCCAGGCCCGAGGAAGCGGCCCGGGTCGCGCGCGCGGACACGCCCGTGCTGAAGCCCTGGATCCTCCCGAGCGGCAATGCGTTCATCCGCGATCCGGCCCGCCGCTACCAGCGTCCCGCGACGGAACCGGCCGTCGACGCACCGTTCGCGAAGCTCGCGTTCGACGACGGCAGCTGGCGCCCCGTCACCCTGCCGCACGACTGGGCCATCGTGGGCCCGTTCCTGACGACGGGCCCGTACGGCGGCATGGGCCGCCTCAAGACGTGGGGCCCGGCCTGGTACCGGCGCAAGCTGGACATTCCCGCCGCCGACCGCGGCAAGAAGATCTTCCTCGACGTCGACGGCGCCATGTCGTACGCGAGCGTGTGGGTCAACGGCCACCTCGCGGGCGGCTGGCCCTATGGCTACAACTCGTTCCGCATCGACCTGACGCCGTGGCTGCAGCCGGGCGGTGCGAACCAGCTCGCGATCCGCCTCGACAACCCGCCGGAATCCGCGCGCTGGTACCCGGGCGCGGGCCTGTACCGCAACGTGTGGCTGACGAAGACGGCGCCCGTGCACGTGGGCCAGTGGGGCGTGACCGTGACGACGCCGGAAGTGTCGGCCGAATCGGCGCGCGTGGCGTGGCAGGTCGCCGTCGACAACGAGGGCGGCACGCCGGCCAGCGCGACGGTGACGACCGAGTTGTACGTCCTGGACGACCGCGGACACATCGCGGGCAAGCCCGTGGCCACGGCCGTATCGGCACCGGCGACGGTCGCCGCCGGCACGAGCGGCACGGTCAGCGGCGCGACGACCGTGAGCAAGCCGCGCCTGTGGGGCCCGCCACCGACGCAGACGCCGCACCGCTACGCGCTGGTGGCGACCGTGCGCCAGGACGGCCGTGTCGTCGACCGCACCGAGACGCCGTTCGGCATCCGCACCGTGCGTTTCGATCCCGATCGAGGACTCCTCGTCAACGGCGAGCACATCCCCCTGCGCGGCGTGAACAACCACCACGACCTGGGCGCGCTGGGCGCCGCGTTCAACGTGCGCGCGGCCGAGCGCCAGCTGGAGATCATGCGCGCGATGGGCGCCAACGCCGTCCGCCTGAGTCACAACCCGCCCGACCCGCAGCTGCTGGACCTGGCGGACCGCATGGGCTTCCTCGTGATGGACGAAGTATTCGATTCGTGGGAACGCAAGAAGACGCCGCTGGACTTCCACCTGATCTTCCCCGACTGGCACGAACAGGACCTGCGCGCGATGATCCGGCGCGACCGCAACCACCCGTCCATCATCATCTGGAGCATCGGCAACGAGGTCGGCGAGCAGTACACCGACAAGGCCGGCGCCGCCGTGGCGCACGAGTTGCACCGGATCGCCCGCGAGGAAGATCCGACCCGGCCGACGACGACCGCGATGAACTACGCCAAGTCGGACATGCCGCTGCCCGCGGAGGTCGACGTCATCGGCCTGAACTACCAGGGCGAAGGCATCCGCCAGGATCCGGAATTCGAAGGGACCGACCGGATCCGCACGCCCCCGCAGTACCCGCTGTTCCATGCGAAATTCCCGGACAAGATGATCCTCAGCACGGAATCCGCGTCGGCGTTCAGCAGCCGCGGCGTGTATCTGTTCCCCGTGCATCCGTCGAACAGCTCCATCGTCCGCGACGGCCGGGGCGGCGACTCCCACAGCCAGCAGGTCAGCGGCTACGAACTGTACGCCGTCGATTTCGGCGCATCCGCCGACAAGGTGTTCGCCTCGCTCGACCGCAACCCGTACGTGGCCGGCGAATTCGTCTGGACCGGTTTCGACTACCTGGGCGAGCCGACGCCTTATTACGGCGCGCGCAGCTCGTACTCGGGCATCGTCGACCTGGCCGGCTTCCCGAAGGACCGCTATTACCTGTACCAGTCGCGCTGGCGCCCGGACCTGCCGATGGTCCACGTGCTGCCGCACTGGACGTGGCCGGAGCGCGTGGGCCAGGTCACGCCCGTGCACGTGTTCACGTCGGGCGACGAGGCCGAGCTGTTCGTCAACGGCAAGTCGCAGGGCCGCCAGAAGAAGGCGCCGTACGCCTACCGCCTGCGCTGGGATGCCGTGAAGTACGAGCCGGGCGAAATCACGGTCGTCGCGTACAAGAACGGCAAGGAGTGGGCACGGGACACCGTGAAAACGGCCGGCGCCCCGGCCGCGCTGCAGGCGCAGGCGGACCGCACGGCGCTCGCCAGCGACGGGCGCGATCTCGCCTTCGTCACCGTGCGCATCGTCGACAAGGATGGCCTGCCCGCGCCGCGCGCGCACGACCGCGTGCGCTTCACCGTCGAGGGGCCGGCGGATCTCGTCGCCACCGACAACGGCGACGCGACGAGCTTCGAATCGTTCCAGGCCAGGGACAGGGCCGCGTTCAACGGCCTCGTGCTGGGCATCGTGCGGACCCGGGCCGGTGCCGGCGGCACGATCACGGTGCGCGCCGATGGTGCCGGGTTGAAAGGTGCTGCCGTGACGTTGCTCAGCCGTCCGGCAACCCGATAGTATGTGCATCTGTTCAAGAACATTTTCACAAACATAACGTGACGAGGCTCATCGACGCTTGGTGCTAAGCTGGCCATTCATCGCACCACCGGAGGGCCTCGGTTATGCCGGAAGCACGCCATGAAGTCGTCGTCGTCACGGGCGCCAGCGCGGGGATCGGCCGTGCCGCGGTACAGCAGTTCGCCCGCGCCGGCGCCCGCATCGCGCTGATCGCGCGCGACCCGGAACGCCTGGAAGCGGCGCGCGCGGAAGCTGAACGGCTCGGCTCGCCGCAAGCCATCGCCATCCCGGCCGACATGGCCGACCATGGCCAGGTCGAGGCCGCCGCCGGGCGGGCCGAGACCGAACTGGGCCCCATCGACATCTGGATCAACAATGCGATGGCGACCGTGTTCGCGCCGTTCGCCGATATTTCTCCAGAAGACTTTCGGCGCGTCACCGACGTCACTTACCACGGCTTCGTGTGGGGCACGATGGCCGCGCTGAAACGCATGCGGCCCCGCAACCGGGGCACCATCGTGCAGGTCAGCTCGGCCCTCGCGTACCGCTCGATTCCCCTGCAATCGCCCTATTGCGGCGCCAAGCACGCGATCAAGGGTTTTACCCAATCGATCCGCACGGAACTCGAGCATGAACGGTGCGATATCCACATCGCCGTCGTCGACATGCCGGGCGTGAACACGCCGCAATTCGAGTGGTGCAAGACCACGTTGACGCACCATCCCAAGCCGATCGGCACGTATTACCAGCCCGAAGTCGCCGCACGCGCCATCTATTGGGCGGCCCATGCGCGCCGGGCCGAGATCTGCGTGGGCGCGCCGACCTTGTCCACCGTGATGGCGGAGAAATTCGTCCCGCGCCTGCTCGACCGGTACCTGGCCCGCAAGGGCGTGGCCGGCCAGCAGGGTCCGCGTGCCATCCCGGCCGACCGGCCCGACAACCTGTGGCGGCCCGTGCCCGGACCGTACGCCGCGCACGGCACCTTCGACGACGGCGCGAGCACCCGCAGCCTGCAGTTGTGGGCGACGACGCACCGCGCGTGGCTGCTGGCCGGCATCGGCGCGGCGGGCGTGGCGCTGGGCCTGAGGCAGCTGCGCAAACACTAAACCAGCGAGGACACGACATGAGCAAATCCGTAGGCGACTTCTTCGTCGAACGCCTGTATGAATGGGGCGTCCGGACCATCTTCGGCTATCCCGGCGACGGCATCAACGGCGTGCTGGGCGCGCTGGACCGCGCCGAGGGCAAGATCCAGTTCATCCAGGTGCGGCACGAGGAAATGGCCGCGTTCATGGCCGCCGCGCACGCCAAGTTCACGGGCGAGCCGGGCGTGTGCCTGTCGACGGGCGGCCCCGGTGCCGCGCACCTCGTGACCGGCCTGTACGACGCCAAGTGCGACCACGTGCCCGTGCTCGCCATCTGCGGCCAGGCGCCGACGACGGCGCGCGGCGCGCACTACCAGCAGGAGCTGAACCTGGAGCGCCTGTTCCAGGACGTGGCGGATTACGTGTACGAGGCGAGCCAGCCGTCGCAGGTGCGCCACCTGCTCGACCGCGCCATGCGCACGGCGCTGGGCCGCAACGGCGTCAGCGTCGTCGTGCTGCCGAGCGACCTGCAGGACAAGCCGTACGAAGACCCGCCGCGCAAGCACGGCTCCGTGTTTTCCGGCATCGGCTACACGAAGCCGCGCGTCGTTCCGTACGAGGCCGATCTCGTACGCGCGGCCGACGTGCTGAACGCGGGCAGCAAGGTGGCGATCCTCGTCGGCGCGGGCGCGCTGCAGGCGACGGACGAAGTCATCGCCGTGGCCGAGCGCCTGAAGGCCGGCTGCGCCAAGGCCCTGCTGGGCAAGGCCGCCCTGCCCGACCACCTGCCGTGGGTGACGGGCTCCATCGGCATCCTCGGCACGAAAGCCAGCTGGGAGATGATGAACGACTGCGACACCCTGCTGATGATCGGCACGGGCTTCCCGTACGCGGAATTCCTGCCGAAGGAAGGCAAGGCGCGCGCGGTGCAGATCGACATCGACCCGACGATGCTGAGCATACGCTTCCCGGCCGAGGTCAACCTGCACGGCGACAGCGCCGAGACCCTGCGCCTGCTGCTGCCGCTGCTGAAGGACAAGACCGACACCGACTGGCGCGCGAAGATCGAACAGGAAGTGCGCGCGTCGTACAAGACGCTGGAAGAACGGGCGCTCGCGTCCGCGAACCCGATCAATCCGCAGCGCGTGTGCTACGAACTGTCGCCGCTGCTGGCGCGCGACGCGATCGTCACGAGCGATTCCGGCTCCTGCGCCAACTGGTATGCGCGCGACCTCAAGGTGCAGCGGGGCCAGATGTATTCGCTGTCCGGCGGACTCGCATCGATGGGCGCGGCCGTGCCATATGCGATCGCCGCCAAGTTCGCGCATCCGGACCGACCCGTGATCGCGCTCGTCGGCGACGGCGCCATGCAGATGAATAACATGGCGGAGCTGATCACCGTGGCCAAGTACTGGACGCGGTGGAAGGACCCGCGCTGGATCGTGTGCGTCTTCAACAACCAGGACCTGAACCAGGTGACGTGGGAACAGCGCGTCATGGAAGGCAATCCGAAGTTCGAGGCGACGCAGCAGATCCCCGACGTCCCTTACCACCGCTTCGGCGAGTTGATCGGTTTGAAGGGCATCTTCTGCAACGATCCCGACCGGGTGGGCGAAGCGTGGCGCGAGGCGCTGGCGGCCGACCGGCCCGTCGTCCTCGAATTCAAGACGGACCCGGAAGTGCCGCCGCTGCCCTCGCACATCACGCTGGAGCAGGCCAGGCACTTCATGACGACGATCGCCAAGGGCGACCCGAGCGAAGGATCGATGCTGGCCGGCGTGGCGAAGCAGGTGCTCAGCACCATCCTCCCCGGAGACAAGAAGTGAACGCGGCGGCGCCCGCCCACGCGCGCCCCGCGGCGCGTGCGCTCGGCGCCGCCGCCCTCGGCCTGGCGCTGGGCGCATTGCTGCTGCAACGGCGCCGGCCCGCGCCTCCACCGCCCGCACCCGACCGTACCGCGCACCGGTTGTACCAGGCCGCCGCGCTGCTGGCCGCGTCCGTGCTGAGCGACAGCGCGCTGGAACACTACCGCGGCGGCTTCGAGAATCCCGGCATGTTCGCGCCGCTCGCCAGCGCGGCCGTCGTGCTGGGCTGTGCGTTGCGCGCGAAGCCCGCTTCCGCACCGTATGCGACCGCCTGCGCCGTCGGCACGGCGGGTCTCGGCTTCCACGCGTACAACGTGCTGCGCCGGCCCGGCGGCCTGTCGTGGGCGAACCTGTTCTATGCGGCGCCGCTCGGCGCGCCCGCCGCGCTCACGCTGGCCGGCGTGCTGGGCCTCGCCGCCCGTCCCGTCGCCGCCGGCGCACCCACGCTCGCCGGCCTGCCGTCCGGCCGCGCCCTGTGCGGCCTGGCCGCGTTCGGCCTCACCGGCACGAGCGCGGAAGCGGCGCTGCTGCATTTCCGGGGCGCGTTCCAGCATCCCGCGATGTGGCTGCCGGTCAGCGTGCCGCCCGCGGCGGCCGTGCTGCTGGCCGGCGCGGCGCTGCCCGGCCGGCCGGGACCGCGCCGCCTGACGGACGCGCTGCTGAAGGCGTGCACGTGGCTGGGCGCGCTGGGGATGGTTTTCCACGCCCGCGGCATCGCAAGGCAGATGGGCGGCTGGCGCAACTGGAGCCAGAACCTGCTTGCCGGCCCGCCGCTGCCGGCGCCGCCCAGCTTTTCCGCGCTCGCACTCGCTGGCCGGGCCGCGCTGGCGCTGCGCACGGTGCAGGAGCGGCCATGAACGAGGACGCTCCCACAGCGCGCTTTCCCGGCTACGACGTGCTGGCCAAGTGGGACAGCCCGTCGTTCGACGGCATCACCCGCAAGACGCTCGCGGCCCGGCTGGATGACGTGCCGCCCCGGCGCTGGCTGACGCAGGACGAGTGGGACCTGCTGGACGCGATCAACGCGCGCCTGCTGCCCCAGCCCGACCGCGCGCAACCGATCCCGATCACGCCGTGGATCGACGCCATGCTGCACGACGACCGCGGCGAAGGCTACCGCCATCCCGACATGCCCCCGCTGCGCGCCGCCTGGCGCCAGGGCCTGGCCGCCGTCGACGACGAGGCGCGGCGGCTGCACGACCGGCCGTTCGTCCGGCTCGATGCGGACGCGCAGGACGCGGTCTTGCATGCCCTCGAAGGCGGCCGCGCCGTGTCTCCCGGCTGGCAGGGCCTCGATGCGCAGCGCTTCTTCATCCACCACCTGCTCAAGACGGCGGCCGGCTTCTATTACGCGCATCCCCTCGCCTGGAACGAGATCGGCTTCGGCGGGCCGGCGAACCCGCGCGGATACGTGCGCCTCGGGTTCGACAGCCGCGACCCGTGGGAAGCGAAGGAGGCGCGGTGATCGCGCCGCGGACAGGCGGCGGCCGCGCCCCCGACGTGTACGAGCGTGGGGGCTGGGTGACGATGCGCGAATACGACGACGATGACGCCGTCGATTTCGTCATCGTCGGCGCCGGCGCCGGCGGCGCCACGCTCGCGTGCAAGCTCGCGGAGGCCGGCTTTTCCGTCGTCGTGCTGGAAGCGGGCCCGTTCTGGCGCCCGCTGGAGGATTTCGCGTCGGACGAGGAAGCGCAGCAACAGCTGTACTGGCTGGAAGAACGGCTGTCCGGCGGCACCGACGCGCTGGCCCTCGGCGGGAACAATTCCGGCTGGGGCGTGGGCGGGTCGACCGTCCACTTCAGCATGATCTCGCTGCGCTTCCGGCCCGAGTGGTTCCGGTCGCGCAGCCAACTGGGCTACGGCTTCGACTGGCCCATCACCTACGACGACCTGGCGCCCTATTACGACGAGGCGGAGCGGGCGCTGGCCGTGTCCGGACCCGTGCGCTATCCGTGGGGACCGCCGCGCCGCCGCTACCCCTATCGCGAACACGAGATGAACGCGGCCGGCCTCGTGCTCGCGCGCGGCGCGGACAAGATGGGCATCGAGTGGTCAGCCGTGCCGCTGGCGACCGTGTCCGCACCGCGCGGCAAGTCGCCGCCCTGCGTCTACCGGGGTTTCTGCAACTTCGGCTGCGCGACGAACGCCAAGCAGAGCGCGCTGATCGTGTGGATTCCCCGCGCGCTGGCGGCGGGCGCGGAAGTGCGCGACCTCGCGATGGCCGGCCGCATCGAACTCGGCGCCGACGGCCGCGCGGCGGGCGTGCACTATCGCCGCAACGACGCATGGCGCTTCCAGCGCGCGCGCAACGTCGTGGTGGCCGGCTATGCGATCGAGACGCCGCGCCTGCTGCTGAATTCCGCGTGCGGCCGCTTCCCGCAGGGCCTCGCGAACGGCTCGGGCCTCGTCGGCACGCACCTGACGACGCACGCCGGCCCCGGCGTGTGGGCCCGGTTCGACGAAGCCATCCGCTGGTACAAGGGCCCGCCCAACATGGCCGTGTGCGAGCACTGGAATTACACGGACGCGGGCAAGGACTTCCACGGCGGCTACGCCTTCATGAGCCAGGGCCCGCTGCCGCGCGCGTGGGCCCAGCTGCTCGTGACGGAACGGCATCTGTGGGGCATGGCGCTGCGCCGCGAGATGGCGGACTACAACCACATGGCGGGCCTCGTCGCGGTCGCCGAGACGGAGCCGCGCGCGTGCAACCGCGTGGCACTGGCGGACGTGCGCGACCGCCACGGCCTGCCCGTTGCGCACGTGACGTTCGAATATGCCGCCAACGACCGCCGCATGCAGGACCACGCGCGCCGCTTCATGGGCGAGATGCTGGCGGCGGCCGGCGGCAAGGACACCTGGACGAGCGACGACACGAGCCACATCCTCGGCACGTGCCGCATGGGCAGCGACCGGGAGACGAGCGTCGTCGACGCGGATGGCCGCAGCTGGGACGTGGACAACCTGTGGATCTGCGACGGCTCGCTGTTCCCGACGGCGGGCGGCGTGAATCCGTCGCTGACGATCCAGGCCCTCGCCTGCCGCATGGGCGCGCGCATCCAGGCGCTCGCGGCGCGCGGGGAATTGTAAGGACAACGACATGAGCAAGGTAGCCAGCATCTTCGACCTCGAATGCCTCGCGCGCGAACGCCTGCCCGGCGTCGTGTTCGACTACATCCACGGCGGCAGCGAACAGCAGTTGACCGTGCAGCGCAACCTGGACGACATGCGCGCACTGGCCCTGCGCCAGCACAGCCTGCGCGACGTGTCGCACCGCGACACCCGCGTCACGATGGCGGGCGACCCGGCGCGCATCCCCCTCGCCCTCGGCCCGACTGGCCTCGCGGGCCTCACGTGGGCCAACGGCGAATGCGAGGCGGCGCGCGCGGCGGTGGACTTCGGCGTGCCGTTCTGCCTGTCGACGTGCTCCATCAATTCCATCGAGGACGTGGCGGAGGCGATCAATCAACCGTTCTGGTTCCAGCTGTACCTGATGAAGGACCACAAGGTCAACGCAAGCCTGATGCGCCGCGCCCACGACGCGAACTGCTCGGCGCTCGTGCTGACCATCGACCTGCACACGCAGGGCAAGCGCTGGGCCGACGAAAAGCACGGCCTCGCGGTGCCGCCGCGCCTGACGCCGGCGAACATCATGCAGATGGTGGGCCACCCGCGCTGGCTCGCGAACATGGCGGGCAGCAAGCGCCATACGTTCGGCAATTTCGAGCACGAGATCAAGGAGGCCGGCTCCATCGGCTCGCTGTCGAAGTGGATCGAGGAGCAGTTCGATCCTTCGTTCGACGTGAACACGGCGCGCCGGGTGCGCGCGACATGGCAGAGAAAGCTGATCCTGAAAGGCGTGATGAATCCGGACGACGCGCGCACCGCCATCGACATCGGCGCGGACGCCATCATCGTGTCGAACCACGGCGGGCGCCAGCTGGACGGCGCGCCGTCGTCGATCTCCGTGCTGCCGGAAATCGTGGATGCCGTGGGCGACCGCATCGAAGTGCTGTTCGACGGCGGCATCCGCACGGGCGGCGACATCGTCAAGGCGATCGGCCTCGGCGCCCACGCCTGCCTCTCCGGACGCGCGTGGCTGTACGGCCTGGCCGCGCGCGGGCGCGAAGGCGTCACGTGCGCCCTCACCCTGCTGGAACAGGAACTGCAGGACTGCATGCTGCTCACGGGCCTCGACAACCTGCAGCGCATCGAGCCCGGCGTCGTCACCGCGCAGCCGCCGCTGGGGAGGCGCTGAATGCTGCCGTTCATGTTCGCCACCGGAATCGAGAACAGCGCGCCGACGATCGCCGTTGGCCGCATCCGCCGCGACCAGATGGAAGAATGCGGCCACTACGGGCAATGGCGGACGGACTTCGCGCTCGTGGCGCACCTGGGCATCCGCACCCTGCGCTACGGCGTGCCGCTGTACCGCACATGGCTGGGGCCGGACCGCTACGACTGGGAATTCGCCGACCAGGCGTTCGGCGCGCTGCGCCGGAGCGGCATCGAACCCGTCGCGGACCTGTGCCACTTCTGCGTGCCGGACTGGATCGGCAACTTCCAGAATCCCGATTTTCCCGCGCTGTTCCAGGGCTATGCCCGCGCCTTCGCGACGCGCTATCCGTGGATCCGGCTGTACACGCCCGTCAACGAGATGTACGTGTGCGCGAAATTCTCCGCGCTGTTCGGGTGGTGGAACGAGCAGGCACGCGATTTCCGGTCGTACGTCACGGCGCTGAAGCACCTGGCCCGTGCCAACGTGCTGGCGATGCACGAGATCGTGACCTTGCGTCCCGACGCGGTGTTCATCCAGAGCGAATCGAGCGAATACTTCCACGCGCCGCATCCCGACGCCGTCGCGGAAGCCGAACGGCGCAACCGGCTGCGCTTCCTGTCGCTCGACTTCAACTACGGCCGCCCGCTCGAGCCGGTACAGCGCGAGTTCGTGCTGGCGCACGGCATGACGCCGGACGAATGCGAATTCTTCGAACAACACGCGCTGCGCCACCACTGCATCCTCGGCACCGATTACTACATGACGAACGAACACGACGTCGCCCCCGACGGCACGGCGCGCGATGCGGGCGAAACACTTGGGTACGCGATGATTGCGCAGGAGTACGCACAGCGCTACGGCCTGCCGCTGATGCACACGGAAACGAACCTCGACCAGGGGCCGCACGGCGACGAAGCCCGCGAGTGGCTGCGCTGCCAGTGGGCCCACGTGCGCAGCCTGATGCGGAGCGGCGTGCCCGTCGCCGGCTTCACGTGGTATTCGCTGACCGACCAGGTCGACTGGCACATCGAACTGCGCGAGGCGCGCGGCATCGTCAATCCGCGCGGGCTGTACGACCTGGACCGCCGCATCCGGCCCGTCGGGACGGCGTACCGCGACCTGATCGCGGCATGGAATGGACGACTGTCGACAAACTTGACAGGCGGCGCCGACGCTTATCACAAGTCATTGACTATCAACGACAAAAAGTCACGGCACGATTGATGCTTGTCAATACCCCGCAATGTGCATCCACTCTTTGAAGGGGTATCGACATGTCGATCGCGACAATCAAGAGATTCACGGCACTACTCTGCCTGTGCGCCGGCACGGCGTGGGCCGCGCCGGTCTACACGTACAGCTGGACGACGACGAGCCAGGGGTTCGGCCCGCACGTCGGCCAGCCGACGTACGCCACGTTCGACGTCGCCGCGAGCGTCGTCCAGGCGGGCGCCATCGGCTACAACGACATCACGAATATCCAGATGGCGTACCCCGGTCTCGCGTTCGACAACACCACCGCCAGCATCATCGGCTGGACGTTTTCCGTCCCCGTCGATCCCGTCTCGGGCGCGCTGCAGTACCAGGATCCGGGCCAGGGCCTCGCCGTCATCGCGTACGCTGGAGCGTCGATCAACGATGCGACCACGTTCCTCAGCATCACCGTCGGCAACCCGGTGGGCAATGCCGTGAAGGACCAGTTCAACGCACTGAACAACGGCAGCCCGTGGGCCGGCTTTCCCACGGCCGGCTACTGGACCGCAAGCTTCGTCGACGACGGCACCGGCAACCCGGTGCCGGAACCCGGCACGCTGGCGCTGCTGGGCCTCGGCCTCGCGGGTGCGACCGCCGCGCGCCGGCGCAAGACCTAGCTGCCGGTCACGGGCCGCTTGACGCGGCGGCCCGGCTGCGGTCTACTCCGGGCGCCACCATCACGCCCACGATCCATGACTTTTGCACCGCTGCTCGACATCGTCAACCTGATCCCGCGCGGCCTGATCCTGCCGCCCGCCAGCCTGTTCCTCGTCATCGTCATCGGCCTCGTGCTGTGGCGCCGCCGGCCGCGCGCCGGCCGCATCGTCGCCGGCACCGGGTTCGCGCTGCTGGCATTCCTGTCGACCACGGGCGGCGCGGCGCTCCTCGTCGCACCGCTGGAACGGCTGACGGCCCCGCTGCAGGAACCCGAGCGCGCCGGCGCCCAGGCCATCGTCGTGCTAGCGGCGGGCCGCGTGCGGCATGCTCCCGAATACGGCGACCGCGACATCCCCGACTACATCGCCCTCGCGCGCCTGCGCTATGCGGCGCACCTGCAGCGCAAGACGGGGCTGCCCATCCTCGTCAGCGGCGGCAACGGCGGCGTCGACAAGGGTAACCGGACCGCCTCGGAAGCCGACAGCATGGCCGCCGCCCTGCGCGAAGATTTCGGCGTGCCGGTGAAGTGGCTCGAGGACCGCTCCGGCGACACGGCGGAGAACGCGGCCTTCAGCGCCGCCATCCTGCGCGCGGACGGCATCCACCGGATCCTGCTGGTCACCGACGCGATGCACATGCCGCGCGCCAGCGCCGTGTTCGCGCGCGCCGGGCTGGACGTCGTCAGCGCGCCCACGATGTTCTTCGGCCGCCAGCCGCTGTCGATCCACGCCTGGGTGCCCAGCGCGGAGGGCATGCGCCGGTCGTGGTATGCGACGTACGAATGGATCGGCCTCGCCTGGTACCGCGTGCGCGCGGCCGGCGGCCGCTGATTCAGGGTCCGGCGAGCGTCGCGCACACCATGTTGCGCCCGCCCCGCTTGGCGGCATAGAGCTGCGCATCCGCGGCGCCGATCAGCGCTTCGGACGATGCGGGCAGCACCGGCGCCTGCGCGGGCACGGACGCGATGCCGAAGCTCGCCGTCGCCTTGATGGTTGCGCCGGGCGCGTCGGCGAAGGCCGCGCGGATGCGTTCCGCCAGCGCCTGCGCGCCCGCGAGGTCCGTCTGCGGCAGCACGAGCAGGAATTCCTCGCCGCCGTAGCGGATCACGCTGTCGACCGTGTCGCGCGTCAGCGACAGCAGCAGGCCGGCGAAGTCCGCCAGCACCTGGTCGCCGGCCGCGTGGCCGTAGGTGTCGTTGATGCGCTTGAAATGGTCGAGGTCGCACAAGACCACCGACAGCGGCGCGCCGTAGCGGCGCGTGCGCTCCAGCTCCGCGTTCAACAGGCCTTTTTGCAGGAAGCGGCGGTTGTGGCAGCCCGTCAGCGGATCGCGGTCGGCCAGCTGCTGCAGCTGGAGCGAGGCGCGGAACTGTTCGCGCTGGGCGACGTGGAACCGGCGCGCCGCGATGTAGCCGAGCGCATTGCCCATCACGAGCAGCAGCACGAGCGTCAGCAGGTCGTCCGCCCGCAGATTGCCCTGGATGGCCAGCATCGCGGCGAACACGATGCTCGACCCGACGCCGATCGCCACCGCGTAGATGAAACGATTAGGGAAATTCACGTAGACCGCCATCAGGATCAGCGCCTGCGACATCGCATTCCACGCCAGCACCTGCGGCTGGAACCAGCACACGACCATGAACACGGCCAGCGCGGCGACGAGCAGGGTACACGCGGCCCGGATCGACACGCGCACCGACCGCGGGTGGCGGACGATGGCCGCGAAGCAGCCCAGGCCCACGAGCGCCACGACGCTGCGCAGGCCCATGAGCATCCACGCGATCGCCGTGTCGCCCAGGGTGGCGAAATCGGTGGCCGCGAACGCGACGTAGAACGCGGCCGCGAACAGCAGGCTGGCCTTCAGCTGGCGGTTCCGCTCGGGCAGGAACTGGCGCGTGAAGCGTGACTCGCTGGCCGGGTCCGCGAATTCGGCGCGGCGGCAGTCGATGGCCAGGTTGGGACGGTGGGGATCTTGGGGCGACACGACGGGATTCGGTGGAAGCGGGGCGAATGGCGGCAACCCGTCATTTTAATTCAAGGTAACTAAATTTTCCATACGGAAATTTACTTACAACACCTACCGGCTCCCCAGCCGCGGCGCCACCGTCGCCGGCTGTTGCCACGGCGCCTTGAGTTCCGTACGCGTCGCGTAATCCGTCAGCGCGAGCCCGAACAGCAGCGCGAGCGTGACGGCGCCCGCGACGGCCGCGAGCCGCAGCAGCGCGGGCGCGCGCTTCAGGCGCATGAACACGAACGCCACCAGCAACGCCTTCGCCAGCGCCACCGCGAGGCTGATCGCCGTGTTCAGCCAGCCCAGGCGCAGCAGCGCGCACGCGGCCGTCGTGGCCAGCAGCGCCATCAGCGCCAGCCACGTGAGCACGAGGGGGCGTACGGTCCGGTCCACGTCAGCCTCCCGAGCGCAGGGTCAGGTACAGCAACGGGTACAGGACGATCCACACCACGTCGACGAAGTGCCAGTACAGGCCGACCAGTTCCACGGCTTCCGCGCGCGGGCCGCGCATCAGCCACAGGCAGGCCGACACGCCGATGAACAGGTGCAGCGCGTGCAGGCCGGTCGCGGCGAAGTACAACAAGAAGAACAGCTCCATGCCGTAGACGGTGCCCGCGTCCCCGCCGTCGGACGGATGAAACCCCACGCCGGGGAACAGGTGCTCGTCGAATTCCCGGTGCCATTCGATGCCCTTGATGGCGAGGAAGACAATGCCCAGCGCCGCCGTCAGTGCCAGCAGGCGGGCGGCGCGGCGGCGATCGCGCATGTCGTTCCCTTTTTGCGCCGCGTGGCCGGCCAGCGCCATGCAAAAACTGCTGGTCAGCAGGACGGCCGTGTTGACGGTCCCCAGCAGCATGTCCGTGTGGCGGCTGGCCATGCCCGTCGCTTCCGGGTGGTGCATGCGCAGGTACAGGTAGCCGAACAGCAGCGGCCCGAAGAACAGCAGTTCGCTGGACAGGAATACCCACATGCCGAACGAGCGCGCGAAGTCCTGCTGCGCGTGGTCGCGGAATTGCGGTTCCAGGACCGGCGCGTTCATGGCCCCTCCGGCGTGTAGGCATACGGCTCGCGCACGACGATGGGCGGCGTCGCGAAATTGTGTTCGGGCGGCGGCGACGCCGTCTGCCACTCGAGCCCCGTGGCCAGCCACGGATTCGCCGGCGCCCGCGCGCCATGGCGCAGCGACCATGCGAGGTAACCGAGCGGCATCAGGTAGCCGATGGCCAGCGTGACGGCGCCCGCGGACGACAGCACGTGCAGCAGCTGGAATTCTTCCGGATAGCTGTGGTAACGGCGCGGCATGCCCGCATAGCCCAGCAGGTATTGCGGGAAGAACGTCAGATTGAAGCCGGCGAAGATGACGAGGGCCGCGATTCTCCCCCACGTCTCCGAATACATCCGGCCCGTGACCTTGGGCCACCAGAAGTGGATGCCGCCCAGGTAGGCCATCACGGAGCCGCCCACCATGATGTAGTGGAAGTGAGCGACGACGAAATAGGTGTCGGACAGGTGCACGTCCAGCGCGAGCGCCGCGAGGAACAGGCCGGTCAGCCCGCCGATCGTGAACAGGCCGACGAAACCCAGCGCGTACAGCATCGGCGCGGAAAAGCGGATGCTGCCCTTGTACAGCGTGGCCGTCCAGTTGAACACCTTGATCGCGGACGGGATCGCGACAAGGAACGACAGCAGCGAAAACACCATCCCCGCGTACATCGACTGGCCGCTGACGAACATGTGGTGGCCCCACACGAGGAAGCCGATGACGGCGATGGCGAGGATCGCGTACGCCATGAAGCGGTAGCCGAACACGGGCCGGCGCGCGAAGCACGGGATGATCTCGCTGGCGACGCCCATCGCCGGCAGCACCATGATGTACACGGCCGGGTGCGAATAAAACCAGAACAGGTGCTGGAACAGCAGCGGGTCGCCGCCCAGCGCGGGGTCGAAGATCCCGACCTGGAACAGCCGCTCGATCGCGACCAGCACCAGGGTCATCGCCAGCACGGGCGTGGCCAGCACGAGGATCAGCGACGTCGCGTAGTTCGCCCAGACGAACAGCGGCAGGCGGAACCAGCCGAGGCCCGGCGCGCGCAGCGTGTGCACGCTGACGATGAAGTTCAGCCCCGTCAGGATCGACGAGAACCCGAGCACCAGCACCCCGCACAGCGCCGCCACGACGTGCGAGTTCGAGAACATCGACGAGAACGGCGTGTAGAACGTCCATCCCGTGTCGACGCCGCCCGCCAGCAGCGCCCACAGCACGATCGCGCCGCCCGCCATGTACAGGTACCAGCTCGCGAGGTTCAGCCGCGGGAATGCGAGGTCGCGCGCGCCGATCATCAGCGGCATCAGGAAATTCCCCAGCACCGCGGGGATGGACGGAATCAGGAACAGCCACACCATGATGATGCCGTGTGCCGTGAACAGCTTGTTGTACGTGTCGTCGCTGACGAGGTCGCCCTGCGGCGTCGCCAGCTCCAGGCGGATCAATGCCGCCGCCACGCCGCCGAGGAAAAAGAACAGGGTGATGGAAATCGCGTACAGCACGGCGATGCGCTTGTGGTCGCGCGTCGTCAGCCAGTCGGTCAGCCTGTCACCGCCCGCGAGGTAGCTCGTCATGCGCGCTCTCCCTGATGTATTCGATGATGGCCAGGATGTCTTCCTCGCCGATCTGCCCCGCGAACGACGGCATGATCGGCGCGTAGCCCGCGACGACGTCCTTCGTGGGCACGAGGATGGAATCGCGGACGTACGGCTCGTCGGCCGTCAGCTCGCGGCCATCCGCGAGATGCACGCGCCGGCCCAGCAGGCCCGTGAGGTCGGGCGCGTGCACGTTCGAACCCGGGTCGTGGCAGCCGCTGCAGCCGTAGCGGCGATACAGTGCGTAGCCGCGCGCCGCCATGCCCGGCTGGCGCGGCCCCGCGTCCAGCCACTGCGCGAACGCCGCCGGCTGCATGACGACGATCCGGCCGAGCATCATGGCGTGCTCCGTGCCGCAGTACTCCGCGCAGTACAGCCGGTATTCGCCCGTGCGGCTGGGCGTGAACACGATGGACGTGTAGCGGCCCGGCACCACGTCCTGCTTCACCCGGAAGTCCGGCACGAAGAAGCTGTGGATCACGTCCTGCGACGTCATCACCATGCGGATCGGCCGGCCCAGCGGCAGGTGCAGCTGGCCCTTTTCCCTGCGGCCGTTGCGGTGCTCCGCCTCCCACATCCACTGCTTCGCGACGACGAACACCGGCATCGCATTGCCGGGCGCCTGGTACAGCTTCACGTAGTCGATCGCGCCCCACGCATAGATCCCGAGGAACAGCAGCAGCGGGATCACGGTCCACGCGATTTCGACGGGCAGCCCCTTCTTCGGCACGTGCGTGCGATCCGCGCTGGAACCGGCCCGGTAGCGGATCGAGAAGCCGACCATCAGCACGAACAGCACCAGCGCGACGGCACCGCACAGCAGCAGCAGGCACAGGGCGAGGCTGTCCAGGCGCGTCGCGGATGCGGCGGCGTCCGCCGGCAGCAGGTGGAATTCAGGACGCACGCCGCCCTCCCCGCCGCCACAGCCAGCCCAGGAACAGCAATGGCAACAGCAGCACGCCCGCGCGCACGAACGCCAGCGCACCCGTCGTGTGGCGGCCGGACGTGGGGGCGAAGTGCGCGCACAGCATCAGCACCTGCTCGCCGAACGATGGCGTCGGCGTCCTGATCGCGGCGCGCAGCGCGGCCGGATCGAAGCGCACGCCGGAGAAGGCGCGCGCGATGCGGCCGTCGGTGTCCAGCACGACGAAGCCGGCCGCGTGGGCCAGCTCGCCCGTATCCGTGTCCGCCACGGTGCGGTAGCCCAGGGCGCTCTCCAGCCGCGCCAGCGTTTGCGCATCGCCCGTCAGCAGCGTGAGATCGCGCGCGCCGCCGGGCAGCAGCGCCGCATACGCCCGCTTCCGCTCCGTGGCCGCGGCGGCGCCATCGCGCGGATCGATGGACAGGCCGACCAGCCGGTACTCCCCGGCCGCGAGCCCGGACAGCGCGAGCGCCTGCAGCACGCCTTCGAACACGGTGCTGCACAGGTTCGGACAGGTGTAATAGCCGGGCACCAGCACCACCGGACGGTCGAACAACGCGGCCAGCCGGACCGGTTGCCCGGCATCGTCGCGCAGCACGGCGTCGAGCGGCAGCCGGGTGCCGGGCACGGGGTCGAAGCGCGCGGCCGGGGGCGGCGGCAGTTGCAGGGCCTGCGCGGCGGCCGGGCCGCAGGCAAGCATCAGCAGGAATGCGAGTGCGGCGATCATCGTGCCCCCTTCGCCGCCATCAGCTTCATGGCCTCGTCCAGCGGAATCCGGGCGATGCCGGCCTCGCGGTCGACCCAGCCATAGGCCTGCGTCGCGCGGCGCTTTTCCTCGAAGTAGGCGGCGCGGTCGGGCTGCGGAGCCGGCTGCAGCAGCGGCGCTTTGCCGGCGAATGCGTGCGGCGGCGTGTTCGCGGCCGGCGGCTGCTCGCGCAGCATCAGCGCGGCCGCGCCGAGCGCACAGGCGATGCCGCCCACGATGATGTACGCGCCCACGCGCAGGCCGCGCAGATCGAGATCGCCGCCCGTGTAGTCAGGCATGAGCGCCCTCCTTTCCCGTTCGTTCCAACGCGACCCACGCCGCAAGTCCGAACCCGGCCGCAACGAGCGGCGCCAGCCACAGCCAGTGCCGCGTCAGGTGCTCGACGGACGGCAGCACGAGCCACCAGCAATCCAGCAGGTGGGCCGCCAGCAGCGCGCCGGCCAGCACGCCCATCAGCGCGGGCGCGGTCTTCGCGTGGCGCGACAGCAGGATGCACAGCGGCCCGGCGAAGTGACCGACGACGAGCACCCACGCGACGGCCTGCCAGCCGGGCGCGCCGCGGCGCAGGTACCACGCGATCTCGTGCGGCAGGTCCGCGGCCCAGATGATCAGGAACTGGACGTAGGCCAGATACGCCCACGTCAGCACGTACATCATCAGCAGGTTGCCGAGGTCGGGCAGGCGCTTGCGCGCGGCGCCGCGGTCGATCAGCAGTACGGCGAGCGCGAGCCCGGTCAGCATCTGGCCCGTGCCCGCCAGCCAGCCGAACACGCTGGAGTACCACTCGGGCTGCAGCGACATGATCCAGTCCACGGCCGCGAGACTCACGGAAAAGCCGTAGGCGACCAGGCACAGGGCCGCGCGCAATGGCGACCGCGTGCGGGCCCGCGTCTCGACGATGGCGAGCAAGGTCCACAGCAGCAGATAGCCGACGCTGCGGATCGTGAAGAAGACGGGACTCAGCCACATCTGGCGGAACGCGTCCTCCTGCACGGCGTGCTGCCACGGATACAGCAGCGGTGCGCCCAGCAGCACCGGCAGGAACAGGATGCACGCGAGCGGCAGCCAGCGCGCCGCGCGCAGCAGCGGACCGCGGATCGTCTCGCCCCACGCGCCGCCCGTCAGCTGGTGCAGCCACACGTTGGCGAGACCGCCCAGCAGCGCGCCCGTGATGAACCACCACGCGGCGAGATAGCTGGCCAGCAGCGCGCGCGGGTCGAGGCGCCAGCCGGCGACCGCGGCGACGAGTGCGAGAACCAGGAGCGTGCGCGCCTTCATGGCTGGCCTCCCAGGCGCGCGCGCACGTCCGGCGGCAGACTCGCCGCGTCCGCATGCTGGCTCAGTTGCAGCGCGCGGATGAAGGCGACGATGGCCCAGCGGTCGGCAGGCTCCACGCGGTCGCCGTACGGCGCCATCACGCCGTAGCCATTCCTGATGACGTCGTAGATGTGGCGGTCGGGCGCGTTGCGCAGGCGGTCCTGGTGATACGTCGGCGGCGCCGGGAAGCCGCGCCGCACGACGAGGCCGTCGCCGTCGCCGGCCGGGCTGTGGCACGGCATGCAATAGATCATGTAGCGGTCCTGGCCGCGCTTCAGCAGGGCCATGTCGACGGGATACGGGTTCGCCTGCGCGTCTTCCGCCAGCGCGTCGCGCCGCACGAGGTCCGTGCCCGCGCGGCCGCCGGAACTGTCGGCGAAGGCGCCCCGCGCACGCGGCTCCGTGCCGGCGACGGGGGGCCGTACGGACGCGCCGTCCTCGAACAGCGGGCTCGGCGCGTACGTTTTATAGCGCGGCTGGTCGTACATGTCCTGTTTCGCGCCTTCGCAGCCGGCCATGGCGCACAACGACAGCGCAAACAGCAGAAGAAGCGGAATGCGCTTCATGCCGGCACCTCGCGCAGCAGCAGCGGGTGCAGCCCTTCCAGCAGGTCGCGCGCCGGGCCGGGCGCGAACACGGGGTCGCGCGCGGGCAGGCACAGGAAGAAGCGGTTGCGGCTCGCCAGTTCGAATTCCTCGACCTCGAACAGCGGATGGTACAGCCGCGGCAAGCCGTTCAGCACGAGCATCGCGAGCACGGCCGCCGCGGCCGCGCCGAGGATCGTGATCTCGAACGTGGCCGGGATGAACGCGGGCCAGCTGTGCAGCGGCCGGCCGCCGATGTTGATCGGGTAGTCGACGACGGCCGCATACCATTGCAGGAAGTAAGTCCCTGCCCCGCCGAGGATCCCGCCCAGCAGCGTGAGCGGCGCGATCCAGCCCTTGTCGGCGCCGACGATGTCGTCCAGCCCCTCGATCGCGAACGGCGAGTAGGCCTCCACGCGCGTGTAGCCGTTGTCGCGCGCATGGCGCGCGGCCGCGCACAGGGCGTCCGCGCTGGGGAATTCGGCCAGCAGGCCGTACATGGCCGGTCCGCTCATGCCTCCCCCTTCGCCGATTCGCGTACGAGCTCGCGCATCTCCGCGATCGAGATCAGCGGCAGGAAGCGCACGAACAGCAGGAACAGCCAGACGAACAGCGCGATGGAACCGAACAGGGTGATCCAGTCCCAGCGCGTCGGATAGAACATGCCCCACGCGGACGGCAGGTAGTCGCGGTGCAGCGACGTGACGACGATGAGGAAGCGCTCCATCCACATGCCGCAGTTGATGACGAGGCTCAGCACGAACAGCAGCGCCGCGCTGTGACGTACGCGCCGGAACCAGAACAGCTGCGGCACCAGCACGTTACAGGCCAGCATGGCCAGATACACGGGACCGTACGGCCCCGTGAAACGGTTGATCGTCATGTAGCGCTCGTAGATGTCGCCGCTGTAGAACGACGTGAAGATCTCCGCGAGGTAGCCGTAGCTCACGAGCCAGCACGTGGCCAGCAGCACCTTGGCCGCGTTGGCGAGGTGGCGGCCCGTGATGAAATCCTGCAGGCCGAACGCGGCGCGCAGCGGGATCGCGAGCGTCAGTACCATCGCGAAGCCGGAGAACAGCGCGCCGGCGACGAAGTATGGCGGGAAGATCGTCGAGTGGTAGCCGGGCGTGTTCCCGACGGCGAAGTCGAGCGACACGATCGTGTGCACCGACACGACGAGCGGCGTCGCCAGGCCCGCCAGCAGCAGATACGCCCATTCGTAGCGCGCCCAGTGCCGCGCCTCGCCGCGCCAGCCCAGCGCCAGCAGGCCGTACGCGACCTGGCTTTTCCTTTGGCCGCGCTGGCCGGCGCGGTCGCGCAGGGTGGCGAGGTCCGGGATCAGGCCGACGTACCAGAACAGCAGCGACACGGTCAGGTAGGTCGCGATGGCGAAGAAGTCCCAGACCAGGGGGCTGCGCCACTGCGGCCACACGTTCATCACATTCGGGTAAGGCACGAGCCAGTAGAAGAACCACGGCCGGCCCAGGTGCAGGATCGGGAACAGGCCCGCGATGCCCGCCGCGAACAGCGTCATCGCCTCGGCGAAGCGGTTGATCGACGTCCGCCATTTCTGGCGCAGCAGCAGGAGCACGGCGGAGATGAAGGTGCCGGCATGGCCGATCCCGATCCACCACACGAAGTTACCGATGGCGAAGCCCCACGCGACCGGCATGTCGACGCCCCAGATGCCGATGCCCTTCACGAGCAGCCAGGAAACGGCGGCCAGCAGCGCGCACACGCCCGCGGACGCGACGAGGAACGCCGTCCACCAGCGCCAGCCGAAATGGCCGGTGAGGACGATGCCCGCGATCTTGTCCGTGACGCTGGCATAGCCCCAGCCGGGGCGCAGCACGTCGGCATTCTCCGGGGTACTCATTCCAGCTCCGGATCGGGGTTCAGCACGCGCCTCAGGTAACTCGTGCGCGGGCGCGTGTTGAGTTCTTCCAGCAGGTGGTAATCGAGCGGCGACGCCTTCGCGGCGACGACGTCGCTGGCGGGGTCGTTCAAGTCGCCGAAGCGGATCGCGCGCGTGGGGCACACGGCCTGGCACGCGGTCGCCATCTCGCCGTCGCGGATGCGCCGTCCCGCCTTCTCGGCCTCGATCCGGGCGCGGGTGATCCGTTGCAGGCAGTAGCTGCATTTCTCCATCACGCCGCGCCGGCGCACGGTCACTTCCGGGTTCTGCAGCGCCTTCAGGCTTTCCACCTGTTGGTTCGCGTACTGCAGGAAGTTGAAGCGCCGGACTTTATACGGGCAGTTATTGGAGCAGAAGCGCGTGCCGATGCAGCGGTTGTAGACCTGCACATTGAGGCCTTCGCTGTCGTGCATCGTGGCGCCGACCGGGCACACCTCCTCGCACGGCGCGTGCTCGCAATGCATGCACGGCACGGGCTGGAACAGGGTGCGCGGGCCGGCCACGTAGCGGTCGACGCGGATCCAGTGCATGCTGCGGCCCCGCGCCACTTCCTCCTTGCCGACGACGGGGATGTTGTTCTCGGCCTGGCACGCGATCGTGCATGCCGCGCAGCCGATGCACGCATTCAGGTCGATCGCCATGCCCCATTTGTAGTCCTTGTATTCGCGTTCGGGATACATCGACGCCTGCTCCGGCCGCTCGCGTGCCAGTTCGCGTACGTGCACAGGGTCGCGGCCCTGCATGTCGACTTCCTTCTGGCGGACCACGAGATCGTGCGTGCCGCCCGTGCGCTCGACCGTCAGCGCGGGCAGGGAAACGCGGGTGCGCAGCCGGTACGCATCGAAGCCGACGCCCTCCCCGACGCCGCCCGCAGCGCGCCGGCCATAGCCCAGCGGCAGCGTGACGACGCCCTCGGCCTGCCCCGCCACGACGAGCACCGGCGCATCCACCGTCCGCCCCTCCACGCGCAGCCGCGCGACGGCGCCGTCGGCGAGGCCGAGGCGCTGCGCCGTCGCCGGGCCGATGAGCGCCGCGTTGTCCCACGTGAGCGACGTGAGGGGCCGCGGCAACTCCTGCAGCCACGCGTTGTTGGCGAAGGCGCCGCCGTCGACGGCCGGGTCGGGCGCGAACAGGGCGACGAGCGGCGGCGCGGCCGGCAGGGGCATGGGTCCGGGCGGACGCACGCCGGGCACGGCCACGGGACGCGCGGCGCTCCCGGCGACGCTGCCCCGGCGCAGGCTGTCGCGCCACGCCGCTTCCTCGCCGCCCCACGTCGCGCGCACGAGCGCGTGGCCATTGCGCGTCCCGGCGCCGTCCAGCAGCGCGAGGATCTCGTGCGCGGAACGGCCGCCGTACAGCGGCGCGATCAGCGGTTGCACGATGCTCGCCGTGCCGTCGTGCGCCCGCGCATCGCTCCACGCTTCGTAGCAGTGCGCCATCGGCAGGTGCCAGCCGGCCGCGCGCGCGGTCTCGTCACGGTACAGGCCCAGGTGGGCGGCGAGCGGTACCCGCTGCAGCAGCGCGGCGAAATCGAGGTCCGCGGGCGCATCGTAGGCCGGATTCGCGTCCAGCATCAGCAAGGTGTCGACGCGGCCGGCGCGCAGGTCGTCGGCCAGCGCGGCGATCGACGCGCCGTGGTCCAGCGGGCTGCGCTCGACCGGCTCGATGAAGGCGAGCGGACCGTTCAGGCGCTGGGTCAGCGCGTGGGCAAGCGCGCGGCCGGCCGGGCTCACGTTCGGGCCGGCGACGACGAGTGCCGCGCCGCGCGCGCCGTCCAGCGCCTTCACGACCGCCGCCTCCCAGCGGTCCAGCGTCGCATCGGCGCCGCGGCCCGGGTCGGCGCCCACGCCAAGCCTGGCCGCGATGCGCATCAGCGCGGCCTCGATCTCGTGCGGCGCGCGCGCGAGGCGCGCATCGGCATAGGCACCGGTCAACGTGGGCGTCGCCTCCAGCACGTACAGGCGGTTCGCGTCCGGCGCGTCTCCCAGCCGGCGCGGCGCCGTGAACGCGCGCGCGTGCGCCAGGCTGCCGGGCAGCGTGCCGAACAAATCGGCATCCAGCGCGAGCACGACCCGCGCCTCGTCCAGCCGGTACACCGGATCGAGCGGCCGGCCGAACGCCAGTTGCGCCGCGTGCGCGGCGCCGTCGTCGTGCAGCGGGTCCCACGCGTGCCAGCGCAGGTTCGGCAGCCGTTGCCGCAGCGCCGCGATCTGCGCCGCCAGCGTGGGCGACGTGACGGTGCCCGTCAGGATGCGCAAGCCCGCGCCGCCGTCCCGTTCGAAGCGGGGACGGCGTGCCTGCAGCGCGGCCTCGAACGCGCCCCACGTCGCCATCTCCTCGCCGCGGAACACGGCCTGGGAGCGGTCCGGGTCCCACAACTGCAGGATGGACGCCTGCGCGAACACGTCGGTGGCGCCCGCGCTCACCGGGTGGTCCGGATTGCCCTCGACCTTCGTCGGCCGCCCCATGTTCGATTCCACGAGCACGCCGTGCGCGAGCCCGTTGCGCACGAACGCGGTGGCATAGAACATGGGGAGGCCCGGCACGCCCTGCTCCGGCATCGTCACGTACGGGACGATGGTTTCGCCCGGCGGCCCGCTGCACCCGGCGCCCGCCAGCGCGGCCGATGCGGCCATCAGCTTCAGGAAGCGGCGCCGTGCCGGTTCGTCCTGGGCGATCGGGAAAACAGGATGCGTCTTCATCGGTGGCAGGTGGAGCAATTGGTCAGCGCCTGGGCATCGCGCAGGTGGTACAGGCGGTTCAGCTGGCGGATCTCGTCCGCGCTGAGCGGCTTTTGCGGCGCCATCGACAGCACCTGGTTCAGCGGCCGCACATGGTTGGGCGCGTCGCGGTGGCAGCGCAGGCACCATTGCATCTCCAGCGACGCCGTGCGCCACGTGATGGGCATCTGGTCCACGCGCCCGTGGCACTCGATGCAGGCGACGCCCTTGGCCACGTGGATGTCGTGTTCGAAATAGACGAAGTCCGGCAGGTCGTGCACGCGCGCCCAGTGGAGCGGCTTGCCCGTGCGGGCGCTTTCGTGCAGCTTGGCCAGCAGCGGCGAATCGAGGAACAGCTGCGAATGGCAGCTGAGGCAGACCGACGTCGACGGCATCCCGGCCGTGGCCGAGTTCTCCACGGACGTGTGGCAGTAGCGGCAATCGATGCCGTCGTCGGCCACGTGGTGCTTGTGGCTGAACGGGATAGGCTGGGCGACGGGGGCAAAGGTCATGTTACGCGGCGACATGGTCCAGCGGGCCAGCGCGATCCACGTTGCGACCCCGACCAGCAGACCCAGCAGGATCAGCTTGACGAGCAGGACTGCGGAACGGGAGAACGGTGGCGTCATCGTGCATGAGAACGGTAGTGGATCCGGAACACACGAACGCAGTATAGGCTGTCAATCATGCAACACCGCACACGTTACCGCTGGGCAGCAAGCATTTGTACAAACTAATTTGATTGTGGAATATACGTATAACCAGATTGCATGACATCAACATTGAATGTCGGTTATCATAGTTGGCTTACAGAAACATTTTTGAGTATCAGATGATGAACTGGTTCAACCGCTTACGCCTGGCGAGCAAGCTGGGCATTACATTCGCCACCGTCCTCGCCCTCACCGTGCTGGTCGGCGCGATCTCGATCCATCAACTGGCGAAGGTCAACGACACCTCGCTGCGCCTGTCCGGGCACTGGATGCCGGGCATCCGCGTCATCGAAGACATCAAGTCGCAAGTCGCGCGCATCCGCACGCGCGAGCTGCAATACATCATCTCCAGCGACCCGGCCGAGATGGACAAGTACGACAAGGTGATCGCGCAAGACCTGCAAGACCTGAAGGGCATGCAGGACGACTACGTCAAGCTGCTCGAATCGCCGGATGAACAGCAGAGCTACACGGAATTCCTCGACCTGTGGCAGCGCTACATGGCGGAAGACGCCAAGGTCCGCGCTGCCGCGCGCCAGAACGACGACGACCTGGCCAAGTCGCTGATCCGCGGCGAATCGAACAAGCTGATCGTCGCCATCCGCGCCAACGTCGACAAGGCCGTCGACAACTACACGGCAGGCGGCCGCGCCGCCGCGCTCGATGGTTCGCGCCGCTATGCGGCATCGCGCGTGCTGATCATGTCGCTCGTCTGCGGCTGCGTGCTGCTGGGCGCCGCCGGCGCCACGCTGCTCACGCGCTGGCTGATGCGCCGCCTGGGCGGCGAGCCGGACTACGCGACCGACATCGTCAAGCACATCGCGGCCGGCGACCTGTCGATGGACGTGCAGACCCGCCCTGGCGACCAATCCAGCCTGCTCGCCGCGATGAAGGCGATGCAGGGCAACCTGGCCCACATCGTCGGCAACGTGCGCGCCGCCACCGGCACGATCTCCAGCGCCTCCACGCAGATCGCGGCCGGCAACCTGGACCTGTCCTCGCGCACCGAGCAGCAGGCCAGCGCCCTGCAGCAGACGGCCGCCTCGATGGAAGAGCTGACCGCGACCGTGCGCAACAACGCGGAACACGCGAACCAGGCCAACGCCCTCGCCGACACGGCGGCCGGCGTCGCCCAGCAGGGCAGCACGGCCGTCGCGCGCGTCGTCGACACGATGGGATCGATCCACGCGTCATCGCAGAAGATCGTCGACATCATCGCGGTCATCGACGGCATCGCCTTCCAGACCAATATCCTCGCGCTGAACGCGGCCGTGGAAGCGGCGCGCGCCGGCGAACAGGGCCGCGGCTTCGCCGTCGTGGCGGGCGAAGTGCGCACGCTGGCCCAGCGTTCGGCCGCCGCCGCCAAGGAAATCAAGGAGCTGATCGGCGCCTCCGTCCAGCAGGTCGAAGCGGGAGCGGGTCTCGTCTCCGAAGCCGGCGCCACGATGCGCGAAGTGCTGCGGACCGTGCAGCAGATGCACGAGCTGATGGTCGAGATCAGCCACGCCGGCCGCGAACAGCGTACCGGCATCGAGCAGGTGAACAAGGCCGTCTCGCAGATGGACACCGTCACCCAGCAGAACGCCGGCCTCGTCGAAGAAGCGGCGACGGCGGCCCAGAGCCTGCACGAACAGGCCGAGGCGCTCGACCATCTCGTCAGCGTGTTCAAGCTGGAAGAGGCCGCGCGCCGTTCGTCCGGCGGCCGGGCGCTCGTCGTCGCCTGATCTTGTCCACCCGCGGCGCCACTCGACGCCGCGGGACGCGATGTTTGCGCAAACAAACTATGTTATAAAAGTGTGCGAAAAGCATATTTTGGAATAGCAATTCCTGGGCGTTTCCGATAATCTCTTGTAGATTGGAAGCTCGGAGTCGGCGTCGCCGACTCCGGCGGACGATATAACAACCAGCGGATGGCGCTTCGTTCGAGCACTGTCCGTCATTCGAGACAACGCTCATGAACCTGATCTCCCGCCTGGACACCATTGTCTTCCTGTTCTACTTCGTCGTCGTCGCCGGCTACGGCCTGTGGGTCTACCGCCGCAAGAAGAGCGCCAACACCTCCGCCTCGCACGACTACTTCCTGGCCGAAGGCTCGCTCACGTGGTGGGCCATCGGCGCCTCGCTGATCGCGTCCAACATCTCCNAAGAGCGCCAACACCTCCGCCTCGCACGACTACTTCCTGGCCGAAGGCTCGCTCACGTGGTGGGCCATCGGCGCCTCGCTGATCGCGTCCAACATCTCCGCCGAGCAGTTCATCGGCATGAGCGGTTCGGGCTTYCGCATCGGCATGGCCATCGCCGTGTACGAACTGATGGCCGCCGCCACGCTCGTCATCGTCGCGGTGTTCTTCATGCCGGTCTACCTGAAGAACCRCATCTACACGATGCCCCAGTTCCTCGAACAGCGCTACGGCAAGGCCGTCGCCACGACGATGGCGCTGTTCTGGCTCGGCCTGTACGTCGTCGTCAACCTGACCTCGATCCTGTACCTGGGCGCGCTGGCCATCGGCAGCGTCACCGGCATCGGCGTGCTGCCCTGCATGCTGTTCCTCGCCGTCTTCGCCGCCATCATCACCCTGGGCGGCATGAAGGTCATCGGCTACACGGACGTCATCCAGGTGACCTGCCTCGTGATCGGCGGCCTCGTGACCACGTGGCTGGCGCTGGACCTCGTCGCGAAACTCGGCAACGGCCACGGCGCGCTGCAAGGCTTCTCCACGCTGTACAACTCGACCCGCGACCACTTCGARATGGTGCTGGGCCGCGACAACCCGAACTACATGGACCTGCCGGGCCTGTCCACGCTGATCGGCGGCATGTGGATCGTGAACCTGAACTATTGGGGCTGCAACCAGTACATCACGCAGCGCGCGCTGGGCGCCGACCTGCCCACCGCCCGCAAAGGCCTGCTGTTCGCCGCGTTCCTGAAACTGCTGATGCCGGTCATCGTCGTCATGCCGGGTATCGCCGCGTTCGCGCTGGACCGTTCCGGCGCGCTGGGCGACGCGATGCGCGTCGGCGGCGAACTGAATCCGGACCGCGCCTACCCCACCCTGCTGGCACTGCTGCCGTCGGGCCTGAAAGGCATCGCGTTCGCGGCANGACGCGATGCGCGTCGGCGGCGAACTGAATCCGGACCGCGCCTACCCCACCCTGCTGGCACTGCTGCCGTCGGGCCTGAAAGGCATCGCGTTCGCGGCACTGACCGCCGCCGTCGTCGCGTCGCTGGCGGGCAAGGCCAACTCGATCGCCACGATCTTCACGCTCGACATCTATCAGAAGCGCCTCCACCCGAACGTCAGCGAGCAGAAGATGGTGTGGATCGGCCGCATGACCGTCGTCGTGTCGATGCTGCTGGCCGTGCTGATCGCCCCGCTGATGGGCATCGACAAGAAAGGCGGCTTCCAGTACATCCAGGAATACACGGGCTTCGTCTCGCCGGGCATCCTGGCCATGTTCCTGCTGGGCTTCTTCTGGAAAAAGACCACGTCCAGCGCCGCGATGTTCGCGACCGTGGGCGGTCTCGTGTTCTCNCTCGCCGGGCATCCTGGCCATGTTCCTGCTGGGCTTCTTCTGGAAAAAGACCACGTCCAGCGCCGCGATGTTCGCGACCGTGGGCGGTCTCGTGTTCTCTATCATCCTGAAGTTCCTGCCGGGGATGATGGACCTGTCCTTCCTCGCCCCGATCGGCTTCGCCCACGACAACGGCTCGGGCGTGTATGAGATCCCGTTCCTGGACCGCATGTTCATCGTGTTCTGGCTGGTGGTCGCGGGCATGGTCCTGCTCAGCACCGTGTTCGCCCGCGGCAAGGTGAAGGGACTGATCGTCGACACCAAGCTGTTCAAGGTCGACGGCGCGTTTGCCCTGGGCTCGGCGGTCATCTGCGTCGTGCTGGCCACGATCTACGGCATGTGGTGGNCTGATCGTCGACACCAAGCTGTTCAAGGTCGACGGCGCGTTTGCCCTGGGCTCGGCGGTCATCTGCGTCGTGCTGGCCACGATCTACGGCATGTGGTGGTAGAACTCTCGGAGCAATAGAAGGCAGCCTGCGGGCTGGCAAAGGACAGCCCCCCAGGCTGTCCTTTTTTTATTTCCGGATGACTCCAGGACTGGGCTTCGCCGGACTACGCTGCAGCTTCGGTCATCCGCCTGCGCGGCCGTTGCTGCCGTGCGCGGCGATGAACATCGTGACGGCGGAACGGCAGTAGGATTCGATTTCGTTGTCGTCCGCTGCTCTCGCCTGATCGAAGCGTGCGATCATCACGAGATCCGATCCTTTGAAAAGCGCGGCAAACAGGCGGGCAGACCCGAGAGGATCGGGCACGTTCAGAAGCGCGTTCGCGTGCAACTGACGCAACAGGGCCTCGATTTGGGCGATGACATGGGCGGGGCCGGCTTCGTAATGGAGCTTGCTTAACGAGTTTTGATTCGTCTTGTCGGCCATGACCATGGCTTCGACACTGCGGACGTCTGATCTCAACAGCACGCGAAGCAGCGATGATCCCACCGCCATCAGTCGATCTTCGACCGAACCGTCGACGCCTTCAAGAACGGTCTGTGGCGCAAACAACTGGTGGCAGCCGGCCGTGATGGCCGCGCTGAACAGCGCCTCCTTGTTCTCGAAATGCCGATAGATGCTTAGCTTGGATATCTTCGCCCGCTGGGCGACCTTGTCCATTGTCGTCGCTTGAAACCCCAGCTCTACAAAGAGTTCGTTTGCGGCGCTGACTATCGTTTGGCCAAGTGCTTCGTTGGTGGGGCGGCCGCGGCGCCCCTGTTTTTTTTCGCTCACGTTGTTTTCGGTACTTGACAGTATCTTAATTCACGATCTAGGATACTGCATAGTATCCGAAATGCGCAATCCACTGTGATTGAAATTGATCGCGCTTTCCACCACCGGTCTCGCCCAAGCACGTTCCACCGCAAAGTCAACCTCAACCATCGACAACACGGAACCCACCACCATGAATGACGTCATCATCATCGGCGGCAGCTTTGCCGGCCTCGCCGCCGCGCTGCAGCTCGGTCGTGCCCGCCGCACGGTCACAGTTCTTGATACCGGCCTGCCGCGCAATCGTTTCGCCGACCATTCGCATGGGCTGCTCGGCCACGACCATAAGCCACCGCTGGATATCCTGGTTGAGGCGCGGCAGCAGCTGGCGCGCTATCCCATGATCAAACTGGTCAATGCCCGGGCCGAGAGCGTCTCTGGCGCCATAGACGATTTCTCCGTCCTCACCGGCAATGGAGAAAGCCTCAAAGCGCGCCGTCTGATCCTGAGCTACGGCGTCGCTGATCAAATGCCTGGTATTCCGGGCTTCGCCGAAGGCTGGGGTACCTCCATCGTGCCTTGCCCCTATTGCGACGGCTTTGAAGTCGCCGGCCGGCATTGGGGCCTCGTCTGGTCCGGCCCCCCGTCGCATAACTATGTCAGGCTGTACCACGACTGGACCGACACCCTGACGGTCTTCGCCAACGGTCATGACATTCCACCGGAGATCCGGGCAGATCTGGCACGCCGCGGCATCCCGGTCGTCGGTGGCCGCATCACCGAGATCGACAACCACGAAAGCCATAACACCACCGTCAAAGTCGATGCCGGCCCCCAAGTCGCGGTCGACATCCTGTTCGCGCATCCGCGCAACAAGCCATCCGCACGCCTGCACGAACCGCTGGGCCTTGCCACAGTCGATACGCCCCAGGGCATCGCCCTCAAAGTCGACGAGCGCCGCGAAACCAGCATGCGGGGTATCTATGCCGCAGGCGACCTCGCCAATCCCCAAATGCCCTCGGTGACCACGGCCACGTGGCAAGGCGCGATGGCCGGCATCTTTGCCCAGCAGTCGATGCTGGTTTGAGTACACCGATTTCCCTCCCTGCCCAAGTCAGGATCTCCGCTGAACAGCGGACATTTTTTATCCCCGCCGCAAGGCCGCGCCGATGAACGCGACGACCTCCGCCCGGCACCGCCACGCCTCGCGCAGCGCGTTCATGTAATAAAAGCTGTGCGGCACATCGTGCCAGACGGTGAGCGTCACGCGGTTGCCGGCCCGGCGCGCGCGTTCGGCCGCGCGCCTGCTGTCGTCGAGGATGATCTCGGTGTCCGACACGTGGAAATGGAGCGGCGCGAGTCCCGCCCAGTCGCCGAACAGCGGCGACACATCCGGGTGGTCCGGCGCGACGCCGCCAAGGTACGTCATCCGCACCCATGGCCAGATGTTCGGTGACTGCATGCTGTCCCGCGCCGCGTTGGCGGTCGCGGACGGGCTGCCGGCCGTCAGGTCGACCGGCGCCGACAGCAGGATGCAGCCCGCCGGCTGGGGCCAGCCGTTGTCCCGCGCCCGCATCAGCAACACGAGCGCCAGGTTCGCGCCGGCGGAATGCCCGATCACGACGATCTTGTGCGCCGGGATGCCGGCGGCAAGCAGGCCGGCGTAGACGGCGCAGCAGTCGTCCAGGCCCGCCGGGAACGGGAACTCGGGCGCGAGCCGGTACGGCACCTGCACGACGGGGCATCCGGTACGGCGCGCCAGGCCGGCACAGTAACGGCGATCGGCCGCCGCCGCACGCACCGCGAAACCGCCGCCGTGAAGATACAGGATGACACCCTCGCCCGCCGCAGCGGGCCGCCCGATCCATTCGACGGCCACGCCGCCCACGTCGGCGACATCGACGCGCACGGGCCGCCTGCCGAGCGTTCCCAGGCGGTCGATCCGGTGATACGCCGCGCGCATGCGCGCGACGGACGGAATGTCGTTCCAGAGGGGCTTCAGGGTGCGGCGCAACCCCGCGTTCACGATGGTTCGGATCAGCATGCCTTATATTACATTTTCATGCCGACACCCGGCCTGCTTGCGCACGCCATCGAGCTCGACCATCTTTACCCATCCTTCTCCGCGCGGCCCGGTCGATACAGGTCACCGTGGCAGCGCGTACACCGCCAGCTGGTCGCCCACCTGGTCCTTGATGATCGGATTGCCGCCGGCCACGAAGGCGACGTACTGACGGCCCTTGTATTCGTACACCGCCGGATTCGCGACCACCGGGGCCTGGACCAGGTCGGACCATAATTCCTTGCCCGTCGCCAGCGAATAGGCCCGCACTTTCGCATCCATCGAGGCGCCGATGAAGATCAGGCCGCCTGCGGTCACGGCCGGCCCGCCAATGGTCGGCGAGCCCAGGCTCTCGGGCATGTAGAAGCCGTACTGCTGGGATGCACCGACGGGGCGACGCCAGTTGATCGCGCCGGTCTTCATGTTGATCGAGACCAGTTCGCCGAAGGGCGGTTCCCAGCATGGCATGCCGAGCCAGTTGAGCGCGTTTTCCAGCATGATGCCGAACGGCGCCCCCTTCTGCGGATAGAAGCCCTGCTCCGCGCCGGAGCCCTTGGCCACGCTGTCGTACACGTTGCGTGGCAACAGCTTGAGTTGCTGCACGAGATGCGACGTGTTGACGATCGCCGTCTCGCTGCGCGGGTCAAAAGCGACACCTCCCCACTGGACGGCGCCGGCGCTGAATGGATAGCCCAGCGTGCCTGCATCCCCGGCGGTCGGCGGCGTGTACATGCCATCGTAATGCATTGCATCGAACAGGCGCGAGCACTGGCCGAAGCCAACCATGTCGGCAATCCACCACACCTTCGGCTTGCGGGACTGGTCCAGCAGCGGCGCAGGTCGGGTAGGAACCGGCTGGGTCCTCGCGTAAACCTCACCGGAGACATTGCCGGTAGGGACTGGGCGCTCCTCGATCGGCCAGACATCCTCGCCGGTCCTGCGGTTCACGACGAACAGGTAGCCCATCTTGGTCGCCTGCATCAGCGCCGGGATCGTCTTGCCATCGACCGTGATGTCCATCAGCGTCGGTGCCGAATTGATGTCGTAGTCCCAGAGGTCATGGTGCACCCACTGGCGCGACCACACCACCTTGCCGGTGTCGATGTCGACAGCGGTGGTGGAGGTCGCAAGCGGGACGGGTTCGGCGCGGTTGCCGCCCCAGTAGTTGGGCGAAGGCGACGACACCGGCAAGTACACGAGCCCGAGCTCCTCGTCGACCGACATCGCGGTCCACACGTTGGCAGTGCCGCTCTGCCTGACGATATCGTCGGGAAGAACGTTCAGGACCCACTCCAGTTTGCCGGTGCGCGCATTGATCGAGAAGACCCTGCCCGGCGGCGCCTCGGCCAGCGCCCAGTCCTTGCCGGCCCAGCCGATGATGAGGTGGTCGCCCGCCACGGTGGGCGGCTGGAGCACCGACAGCGGCCAGGCATCGTTGATGTTGTTCCATTTGTTGACGTTGAGTACGCCGTGGTCGGCAAAGCCGGGGCACGGCTTTCCCGTGTCCGCATCGACGGCGAACAGCCTCGCATCCATGGTGCCGATGTAGACGGTCTTCTGGCAGGCCTGGCCCGCGACCGGATGCCGGGCTTCCCAGTAGGCGACGCCGCGGGTCTTCAACGCGGGCTGGGTGAGCGCCTTCAGGGTCGAGTGGGTGTCGAACCGCCAACGCTCTGTTCCGGTCGCTGGATCGAGGGCGATGATCCGGTAGAACGGCGTGCCGATGTACAGGGTCTCGTTGGCGTAGATGGGCGTGGCCGACCAGACGGTCGGCGGCTTGCCGCCGCCGCCGTCGGAGACATCCCCGGTATGGTACTGCCATGCCAGCTTCAGCTTGCCCACGTTCGAGGTATCGATCTGCGACAGCGGTGAGTATTTCTGCGCGCTCAATTGCCCGTGGAAGCTGTTCCAGATGGGCTTTGGCGGTGCCGATGGTTGTTGCCCCGACGAATCGTGAACATGATCGGCTGCCGCCGCCCCCTGCGCCGTCGCAGCCGGCAGCCGGCCGATGGCTGCGAGGCCAAGGCTGATGCAGAGAGCAGGCACGAGCAGAAGCGAGGCAATGGTCGTCACCGGGTGCCTGTCCGGACCACTCATCAAATCGACCGCCAGCGCCAGCAGTGCGATGACCATGGCGGCAACCAGCAAGAACTCATGCAGCAGCCAGGCCGCCGCCAGGGTGCCGAGCGCCATCAGAAGGGCGAGGACCGGCACGAGCCGGGAGCGGCCGGTACGCCTGCGCACCAGGACAAAGCCGAGCAACGCCAGCAACAGGGTGGACACGACGACAGCGAGGGCGCCGATCGTTCCGGTCACGCCGGTCATCGGCGCGAAATAATTGAACAGTGCGACGCCGAGCCCGGCCAGCGCCGCGATCGTCAGCGTCGCCCTCGCTACACCACGAAATCGCCGTGCCATGCCCGTACGCTCCTCCACTAGAATCGGCTCGGTGCATTCTCCGCAGCCGGGAAGACGCGACCACATCACCCAGGCCACACCGTGGTCCATCCAGACAAGACGTAAATTGCTGTTTGTGAATTCAGTTGAAGAAATTATAGGACTCGCATTCACGGCGGGCCGTTCGATTCGAAACCCTGCTCCGCATGTGATATGAAATGCGAATCACAGCCCACCGAATCATATATTGGACAACTTGCCATACCCACGGCACTCTTGGGGTTTTACGATTTCCCGAGGAGACACCATGCCGACTTACCGTTCCCACACCACGACCCAGGGCCGCAACATGGCGGGCGCCCGCGCCCTGTGGCGCGCGACCGGCATGAAGGACGGCGACTTCGACAAGCCGATCATCGCCGTCGTCAACTCGTTCACCCAGTTCGTGCCGGGCCACGTGCACCTGAAGGACCTGGGCCAGCTGGTGGCGCGCGAGATCGAAGCGGCGGGCGGCGTCGCCAAGGAATTCAACACGATCGCCGTCGACGACGGCATCGCGATGGGCCACGGCGGCATGCTGTACTCGCTGCCGTCGCGCGACCTGATCGCCGACTCCGTCGAGTACATGGTCAACGCCCACTGCGCCGACGCGATGGTCTGCATCTCGAACTGCGACAAGATCACCCCAGGCATGCTGATGGCCGCCATGCGCATCAACATCCCGACCGTGTTCGTGTCGGGCGGCCCGATGGAAGCGGGCAAGGTGATCAAGGTCGTCAACAACGACAAGAAGATCATCAAGCTGGACCTCGTCGACGCGATGATCCAGGCCGGCGACTCGAAGATCTCCGACGCCGACGTCGCGGAAATCGAACGCTCGGCCTGCCCCACCTGCGGTTCCTGCTCGGGCATGTTCACGGCGAACTCGATGAACTGCCTGACCGAGGCGCTGGGCCTGTCGCTGCCGGGTAACGGCACCATCGTCGCCACGCACGCGGACCGCAAGGAACTGTTCCTGCGCGCCGGCCGCCTGATCGTCGACCTGGCCAAGCGCCACTACGAAGGCGACGACTACACGATCCTCCCGCGCAGCATCGCGACCAAGACCGCGTTCGAGAACGCGATGGCGCTGGACGTCTCGATGGGCGGTTCGACCAACACCGTGCTGCACCTGCTGGCCGCCGCGCACGAGGCGGGCGTGGAATTCACGATGGCCGACATCGACCGCATCTCGCGCAACGTACCTTGCCTGTGCAAGGTCGCGCCGATGACGAACAAGTACCACATCGAAGACGTGCACCGTGCCGGCGGCATTGTCGCCATCCTCGGCGAACTGGCGCGCGCGGGCCTGCTCGACACGTCGCTGCCGACCGTGCACTCGCCGACCTTGGGCGACGCGATCGAGAAGTACGACATCAAGCGCAGCGACGACCAGGCCGTGCATCAACTGTTCCGCGCGGCGCCGGGCGGCGTGCCGACGCAGGTCGCGTTCTCGCAGGCCGAGCGCTTCGACAGCGCCGACCTCGATCGCGCCGAAGGCTGCATCCGCGACCGCGCCCACGCATACTCGCAGGACGGCGGCCTCGCGGTCCTGTACGGGAACATCGCGGAAAAGGGCTGCATCGTGAAGACGGCCGGCGTCGACGAAAGCATCCTGAAGTTCTCCGGCAAGGCGCGCGTGTTCGAAAGCCAGGACGCGGCCGTCGAAGGCATCCTCGGCGACACCGTGCACGCGGGCGACGTCGTGATCATCCGCTACGAAGGCCCGAAAGGCGGCCCGGGCATGCAGGAAATGCTGTACCCGACGTCGTACATCAAGTCGAAGGGTCTCGGCAAGGCGTGCGCGCTGTTCACCGACGGCCGCTTCTCCGGCGGCTCGTCGGGCCTCGTGATCGGCCACGCGTCGCCGGAGGCGGCGGAAGGCGGCGCGATCGGCCTCGTCGAGGAAGGCGACACGATCGACATCGACATCCCGAACCGCACCATCAACCTGCGCGTGACGGCTGAAGAGATGGCGCACCGCCGCGCGACGATGGAAGCGCGCGGCGACGCCGCGTGGCAGCCGGTCAACCGCGAGCGCGCAGTCTCGCAGGCACTGCGGGCCTACGCGGCGCTGACCACGTCGGCCGACCGCGGCGCGGTGCGCGACCTGTCGCAACTGAAGCGCTGAGCGGCAGCCTGACGAACTTGGCGGCGATGCTGGCCGCGATGGCCAGCACGCCTATGGTTGCGAGCAATGCCTGCAGCATGGTGTCCTCACACAAAGTAGGTTTTGACGAAGAAGGCAACCGTGATCGCGGTCGTCGCGCACAGCGTGACGGCGCGGATCACGCCCGGCGGCGCCCGCCGTCCGATGTGCGCGCCGCCGTAACCCCCGAGCGTCGCGCCGGCCAGCAGCGCCAGCGTCTCCGGCCAGCGCACCGCGCCGGCCGCGATGAACGCGAGTACCGCCACCGTGTTCGCCGCGCTCACCAGCAAGGTGCGCGGCGCATTCAACAGTTTCAGGTCGCGGTTGTCGAGCAGCCCCCACATCGCGATCATCATGATCCCCACCGCCCCGCCGAAATAACCGCCGTAGACGCCCAGCGCGAACTGCACGGCCAGCACCGCGCGTGCATGGATGCGCCAGCGCGCGCGCAGGGCTTCACCGATGCGCCGCCCGAACGCGAGCGCGATGGACGCCACCAGCAGCAGCCAGGGCAGCACGGCCGTGAACGCGGCGGATGACGTCCGCAGCAACAGCACGGCGCCGACGAGCCCGCCGCACAGGGTCGCGACGAGCAGCGCGCGCAGCGGCACGGTGCCGACCGGCCCCAGTCCGTCGCGGTAGGCCCACGCGCTGGCCAATCCACCCGGAAACAGCGCGACGGTGCTCGACGTGTTCGCCTGGACCGGAGGCACACCCGCCGCGATCAGCGCCGGCAGGCTGACGAACGAACCACCGCCCGCCAGCGCATTCATCGCACCGGCCGCCACGCCTGCCGCGAACGTTGGAATCATTGTGTTCATGTCACGATAGTAGTCGGCGGGCGGTGCGCCCGCAATCCGGCAATCCCGGCGTCACGCTTCGGTCCATCCGAAGGCACAATCACGCCCGCCATGCCCGCCTGTCAAATATCGGAATGACAAATCGGATGATTCCCGCTGCGTTGGCAAGGCGTCAAAGTCGCTTAGCGAATCGAAAATCCATTTGCAAAATTACGTTATCGATCGCTCAATCAAGTGTTGTTTTCCCCGCGTATCCATGACATTTCTCGCCAAAATGCTTGCTACACGGCAATTCGATCTGACATGATCAGCACCGGTGCGGTTCCAGATACCGCAAACACGAAACCTACCCGAACATCGACGGAGCGCCGCGTGCCGCGACTACGCCCCCTGCAAACCTATTCCCCGCTGATCGTGGCCACGGCCGCGACCTGCGTCATCGTCCCGTTGGCCGGCTGGCAGTGGCATGGCTGGCTGTGCGCCGCCCTCCTCCTGGCCGGCGGCGCGTTCGCCGCCCTGCGCGCGCCCGTGCCGCAGGCCGAGCAATCCGCCGGCGCCGACCTCGCCGAGCGCCGCGCGTTCAGCGTCGACGTGGCCGACGTCTGGACGTCGCACATCGATGCGTCGCGCGACCAGATGGAGTCGGCCGTCGTCGCCCTCGTCGAACGCTTCTCCGGCATCGTCACCCGCCTCGGCCAGGCACTGGACGCGTCGGGCACCGCGCGCAACGGCGACAACATCGTCGACGCGTTCGCGGCCAGCGAAAAGGAATTGCGCTCGCTGCTGGACATGTTGGCCGGCGCGGCCGCCAGCAAGCGGCAGATGCTGCAGAAGATCGAAGGCCTCGAGGAAATCACGGCCACCTTGCAGAAGATGGCGGCGGATGTCGCCAGCATCGCGTGGCAGACCAACCTGCTGGCGCTGAACGCGGCCATCGAGGCCGCGCGCGCGGGCGAGGCGGGACGCGGTTTCGCGGTCGTCGCGAGCGAGGTGCGCATGCTGTCGAACCGTTCGGCCGACGCGGGCAAGCACATCGCCGAACAGGTCGGCCGCATCAGCGCCGCGATCGACGTCACGTGCCGCGCGGCCGAGGACTCCATGCGCGCCGAGACGCGCGCCGTGCAGGCGTCCGAACAGATGATCGGCAACGTGCTCGGGTCCCTGCGCGGCGTCACCGACGCCCTCGTGGCCTCGTCCGACCTGCTGCAGCACGAGAGCGCCGGCATCCAGGCGGAAGTCGGCGACGCGCTCGTGCAGCTGCAGTTCCAGGACCGCGTCAGCCAGATCCTGTCGCACGTGCGCGACAACATCGCCCGCCTGCCTTCGTGGCTGGACGAGCAACAGCAAGGCGGCGGCCTCGATGCCCGCAGCCTGCTCGCCGAACTCGAAAGCACCTACGCGATGGCCGAGGAACGCACGCTCCACAAGAGCACCGCGAAGCCCGCGCCGCAGCTGGCCGAAGACATCACGTTTTTCTAGACTAGGATTTAACCATGGCAAAAACCATCATGGTGGTGGACGATTCGATCTCGATCCGCCAGGTCGTCGGCATCGCACTCAAGCAGGCCGGCTATGACGTCATCGAAGGCGTCGACGGCCAGGACGCGCTGGCCAAGCTGACCGGCCAGAAGGTCAACCTGATCATCAGCGACGTCAACATGCCCAACATGGACGGCATCGCGTTCGTGCGCGAACTGAAGACCCGTCCCGCCTACAAGTTCACCCCGGTCCTGATGCTGACCACCGAGTCGCAGGAAGACAAGAAGGAACAGGGCAAGGCCGCCGGCGCGAAGGCGTGGATGGTCAAGCCGTTCAAGCCGGAAGCCCTGCTGGCCGCCGTCCAGAAGCTGACGTTCGGCTGACCCACCGCGCCGGCGCAGGCCGGCCATCCCGGAGCAATGATGCAATGACGATTATTGGCGAAACGAGCCAAGGGGCCGCCGCATGCCTGGCGGTCGAAGGCGAAATGACGATCTACCGCGCCGCGGAGCTGCATCCCGTGCTGCTGGACGCCGTACGCACGATCGATGCGCCCGCGCTCGACCTGTCCCAGGTAACGGAGTTCGACTGCGCCGGCATGCAGCTGCTGCTCGTGGCGCGGCGCGAAGCGCAGCGGCTCGGCAAGGCGCTCGTGCTGCGGGACGCCAGCCCCGCCGTGTGCGACGCGTTCGCAATGCTCGGCATGACCGTGGAAGGAGAGCCTGCATGAGCATCGACATCGACCAGGTGACGCACACCTTCATCGCCGAAAGCCGCGAACTGCTGGAGCAGATGGAAAGCGCCCTGCTCGCGGTCACGCGCGACGGCCTCGACGCCGTCAACGCGATCTTCCGCGCGGCGCACACGATCAAGGGATCGGCCGGCATGTTCGGCCTCGACCCCGTCGTCGAATTCACGCACGTGGCCGAGAGCGTCCTGGACAAGGTGCGCGACGGCGCCATCCCCGTCGGCGACGAACTCGTCGCGCTGCTGCTCGCATGCCGCGACCACATCGGCGCCCTCGTCGACGCGGTGGAGCGCGGCACGCTGGACGACGCGGATCTCGCCGCGGCAGGCGCGCCGCTCGTCGCGCAACTGCAGGCCTACCTGGACGGCGGCGCGGCACCGGCGCCCACCGGCGCCAGCGAAGCCGAAGCGAGCGACGGCGCGGCCGGCCACTGGCACATCTCGCTGCGCTTCGGCCCCGACGTGCTGCGCAACGGCATGGACCCGCTGTCGTTCATCCGCTACCTGGGCCAGCTGGGCACCATCACCGGCATCGCGACGATCGCCGACGACCTGCCGGCGCTGGACGAATTCGATCCCGAGTCGTGCTACCTCGGCTTCGAGATCGGCTTCCACAGCACCGCCGACAAGGCGACGATCGACGGCGTGTTCGACTTCGTGCGCGACGACTGCGCGATCCGCATCCTGCCGCCCGAGAACCGCATCGCCGGCTACCTCGCCTGGCTGGACGAGGCGCCGGCGCTGCGCGAGCGCCTGGGCCAGATGCTCGTCCGCTGCGGCAGCGTCACCGCGCACGAACTGGAACACGCGCTGGCGGCGCAGGCCGCAAGCAGCGCGCCGGCGCAACCGATCGGCGCGATCCTCGTCGACCAGGGCGCCGTGCGCGCACCCGTCGTCGAGGCGGCCCTCGCGAAACAGCGCCAGGCGCCGGACGCGCCGCGCCAGCAGCAGGAAAGCCGCTCGGTGCGCGTGGACGCGGACAAACTGGACCGACTGATCAACCTCGTGGGCGAATTGATCATCGCGGGCGCGGGCGCCAACCTCGTCGCGCGCCGCACGCAGATCCCCGAGCTGCTGGAATGCACGTCGACGCTGTCCAGCCTCGTCGAGGAAGTGCGCGACAGCGCGCTGCAGCTGCGCATGGTGAAGATCGGCGCCACGTTCAACCGCTTCCAGCGCGTCGTGCACGACGTGGCGCGCGAGCTGGGCAAGGACATCCGCCTGGAGGTCAGCGGCGAGGACGCGGAACTGGACAAGACCGTCGTCGAGAAGATCGGCGACCCGCTCACGCACCTCGTGCGCAACGCGATGGACCACGGCATCGAGCCGGCCGACGTGCGCGCCGCGCGCGGCAAGCCGGCGCAAGGCACCGTCGCGCTGAACGCCTACCACGACTCGGGCAGCATCGTGATCGAAGTGTCGGACGACGGCGGCGGCCTGAAACGGGACCGCATCCTCGCGAAAGCCGTCGAGCGCGGGCTCGTCGAGCCGGGCCGCCTGCTCACGGACAAGGAAATCTTCAACCTGATCTTCGAACCGGGCTTCTCGACGGCGGAACAGGTGACGAACCTGTCCGGCCGCGGCGTGGGCATGGACGTCGTCAAGCGCAACATCGTCGCGCTGCGCGGCAGCGTCGACATCGCCAGCACCGAGGGACAAGGCACCACCGTCACGGTGCGCCTGCCGCTGACGCTGGCGATCATCAACGGGTTCCAGGTCGGCGTCGGCAAGTCGGTGTTCGTGATCCCGATGGACATGGTCGAGGAATGCATCGAGTTCGTCGAACAGCCGGGCTGCGACTGGGTCGATTTGCGCGGCCAGCCCCTGCCCTTCGTGCGCCTGAGGGAACGCTTCGGCGTCAAAGGCGCGCCGGCACGGCGCCGCAGCATCGTCGTCGTGCGCTACGGCGGCAGCAAGGCCGGCCTCGTCGTCGACAGCCTGCTGGGCGAATTCCAGACCGTGATCAAGCCGCTCGGCAAGGTGTTCGCCGGCGCGCGCTTCCTGTCCGGTTCCTCGATCCTCGGCAACGGCGACGTCGCACTGATCCTCGACATGGCCGCCCTGCTGGCCGGCGTCGAACACGAAAGCCAGGCCGCCGCGGCCTGACAATTAACTGAAGTGGAGAGCCACATGCTCAAGAACCTGAAAATCGGCATCCGCCTGGGCCTCGGCTTCGGTGCGGTACTGCTGCTCCTGCTGGCGATCGCGCTGCTGGCCATGAACCGCATGGCGGTCATGAACGATGCCACCGCCTACATCACGGCGGACGCGTATCCGAAAGTCGTCATCGCGAAAGACCTGATCCGTGACACCGTGGACCTCCCGCGCCAGATGCGCGGCATGCTGCTGACCGCGGACGAGGCGCAGAACGAGCGCTATCGCAAGCTGATCGAACAACTGCGCGCCGACACGAGCACGCGCATCGCCGAGCTGACGAAACTCGTCGCCAGCGAAACCGGCAAGAAGATGCTCAAGCGGATCGTCGACAAGCACGCGGCACTGGACCCGACGTATGCCCGGTTCTTCGAGCTGGTACGCAGCGACCGCCCGCATGCGGCGGAATACGTCAGCAAGGATTACATGCCGCTCAACCGCGAGCTGATCGACGCGATCGACGAACTGGCCAAGCACCAGTCGGACAAGATGCAGCAGAAGGCCAACGAGGCCGCCGCCACGTACGACGAGACCCGCCAGCTGGTGCTCGCCATGACGGCCGGCGCCGTCCTGCTCGCGCTGTGCGTCGCCACGTTCATCACGCTGTCCGTCACCCGCCCCCTGCGCATCGCCGTCGACGCGGCCGACCGCCTGGCGGCCGGCGACCTCACGGTGCACATCGAGAGCCATGCGCGTGACGAGGCCGGCCAGTTGCTGACCGCGATGAAGAACATGATCGCGAAGCTGACGCAGGTCGTCGGCGACGTCAACGGCGGCGCCCAGTCGCTGGCGTCCGCGTCSGAAGAAGTCAGCGCGACGGCGCAGGCGCTGTCGCAGTCGGCGTCCGAGCAGGCGGCCGGCGTCGAGGAGACGAGCGCCTCGCTGGAACAGATGACGGCATCGATCTCGCAGAACACSGAGAACGCCCGCGTCACCGACGGCATGGCCACGCAGGCCGCGCGCGAGGCGGCGGAAGGCGGCGAAGCCGTGAAGGCGACCGTCGCCGCCATGAAGCGGATCGCGAAGCAGATCGGCATCATCGACGACATCGCCTACCAGACCAACCTCCTGGCGCTGAACGCCGCCATCGAGGCGGCCCGCGCCGGCGAACACGGCAAGGGCTTCGCCGTCGTCGCCGCCGAGGTGCGCAAGCTGGCCGAACGCAGCCAGGTCGCCGCGCAGGAAATCGGCGAAGTGGCGACGAGCAGCGTGGAGCTGGCCGAGCGCGCCGGCGGCCTGCTCGACCAGATGGTGCCGAACATCCGCAAGACCTCGGACCTCGTGCAGGAAATCACGGCCGCATCGGAAGAGCAATCGGCCGGCGTCGGCCAGATCAACGCGGCGGTCGGCCAGATGAGCCAGACGACGCAGCAGAACGCCTCCAGTTCCGAGGAGCTGGCCGCGACGGCGGAGGAAATGAGTTCCCAGGCCGAGCAGCTGCAGCAGGCGATGGCGTTCTTCCGCCTGGCGGGCGGCGACGCGCCGCCGGCGCGCAAGCCGGCACGCCGCGCGCCCGCGCATCCGGGCGCGACGCCGAAGCGCCAGGGCATCGCCCTGCACAACCCCGCGTACGCCGCCGAGGCGGACCTGGACGAAGCCAGCTTCACCCGTTTCTGATAGCGCGCAGCCGCCCCGAGGAGAACTGCCATGTTCCGTAATCTGAAAGTCAGCGCCCGCCTGGCATTGGGCTTCGGCACCGTCAGCGTGTTGCTGGCCGCCGTCGTCGCGATGGGCATCCACAGCGTCGCCAGCGTCAGCGACAACGTTGGCGAGATGGCCAACGACAAGTATCCGAAGGTCGTGCTCAGCTACGACGCGATCGGCAACATCCACGAGATCGCCACCGCGATGCGCAACATCGTGCTGACGGAGGACCCGGAAGCGACCCGGCGCGAACTGGCGCAGATCGACGAGTCGCGCAACGACCAGCGCGCGGATATCGAGAAGCTGCAGAACCTCATCAAGTCGGCCTCAGGACGCCAGATCATGGACGGCATGAACCAGCAGCGCCAGAAGAACCTGGTGGTGCAGGACCAGTTCGTCCGCCTCGTACACGAAGGCAAGCGCGCCGAGGCTGGAGCGCTGCTGGCGACGCAGATCCAGCCGCTGCAGGATGCGTACATCAAGGCGATCGAAAAGCTGATCGAACACCAGAATGCGGCGATGGAGCAATCGGCCAAGGACGCGTCGGCCGAATACCTCGAGACCCGCAACCGGCTCACGCTGCTGGGCGCCGCCGCGGTCCTGATGGGCATCGGCATGGCCTTCTGGATCACGCTGAGCCTCACCCGTACGCTGGGCGGCGAGCCGGCCTACGCGGCCGACCTGCTCAAGCGCATCGCGAACGGCGACCTGTCCGGCGATGTGACGCTGCGCCGCGGCGACAACGACAGCATGCTGCATGCCGTCGGCCAGATGGTGGCGAAGCTGCGCCAGGTGATCGCGGGCCAGCGCGCCGTCGTGGAAGCGGCCAACCGCGGCGAGTTCGGCGTACGCGTCGACACGGCCGGAATGCAGGGCTTCCAGAAGGAGATGGGCGATGGCCTGAACCAGCTCGTGACGACGACCGGCGCCAGCATCGACGACGTCGTGCGCGTCATGTCCGCGCTGGCCGAAGGCGACCTGACGAAGCGCATCGACAAGGATTACCAGGGCGCGTTCGCGAAGCTGAAGGATTACTCGAACGGCACCATGGACCGGCTGGCGCAGGTCGTCGGCGACGTCAACGGCAGCGCCCAGTCGCTGGCGTCCGCGTCGGAAGAAGTCAGCGCGACGGCGCAGGCGCTGTCGCAGTCGGCGTCCGAGCAGGCGGCCGGCGTCGAGGAGACGAGCGCCTCGCTGGAACAGATGACGGCATCGATCTCGCAGAACACGGAGAACGCCCGCGTCACCGACGGCATGGCCACGCAGGCCGCGCGCGAGGCGGC
>NZ_LMEW01000013.1 GCF_001426525.1 Massilia sp. Root133 | reverse complement strand
AAGCTGATCGCTCCGATCGCGATGGAAGAAGGTCTGCGCTTCGCAATCCGCGAAGGCGGCCGTACCGTCGGCGCCGGCGTGGTTGCCAAGATCATCGCCTAAAAGTAATACTGCTGTACCTCCGGGCGGAACGATTCTGTTCCGCCCAACAATAGAGTGTTGCGCGAAATACCCAAGTAGCGTATAATGCTCGATTCAACTAGAAGTTTTTGTAGGGGCGTAGCTCAATTGGCAGAGCGTCGGTCTCCAAAACCGAAGGTTGGGGGTTCGATGCCCTCCGCCCCTGCCACCGAATTCGGTGCCAGGCACCCGAAAGTAAATTAAGTATGTCTAATCAATCCGTGCAAACCGTCGGCACCTCGAACGACAAGTTCAAGGTCGCGCTGGCAGTGGTTGCTACGATTGCAGGCGTGGTCGGCTTTTTCATTCTGAAAGGCCAGAACAAACCAGCCCTGATGTGCGCAGGCGCACTCGTGGCTGGTTTGGCTATTGCCGTCCTGCTGTTGTGGACTTCCGCGACCGGTCGCGATTTCCTGAGCTTCGCGAAGGAATCCGTACGTGAAACGAAGAAGGTTGTATGGCCTACCCGCAAGGAAGCGACCCAGATCACCGCCGTGGTGTTCGGGTTCGTGCTGGTGATGGCAATTTTCCTGTGGGGCACGGATAAGATTCTTGAATTTCTGATGTACGACGTGATCCTGGGGTGGAAATAATAATGAGCGAAAACGCTGACAACGTGCCGGGTGAAGTCCCGGCGGCCGGCGTTCCGGCACAAGACGCTGATGCGCCGCTGAGTACTCCGGTCAGCAACAAGCGCTGGTACGTCGTGCATGTCTACTCCGGCATGGAGAAGAGCGTGATGCGCGGCCTGACCGACCGCATCGAGCGCGGCGGCATGCAGGAACAATTCGGCCGTATCCTGGTTCCGACCGAAGAAGTGGTCGAAGTCAAGAATGGCAGCAAATCAGTGACCGAGCGTCGCTTCTTCCCGGGTTATGTGCTGGTCGAGATGGAGATGACCGACGAGACCTGGCACCTCGTGAAGAACACGCCGAAAGTCACCGGCTTCATCGGCGGCAAGAGCAACAAGCCGACGCCGATTCCGACGCGCGAGATCGACAAGATCATGCAGCAGGTCCAGGAAGGTGTCGAGAAGCCGCGGCCCAAAGTGCTGTACGAAGTGGGCGAGCAGGTGCGTATCAAGGAAGGCCCGTTCACCGACTTCAACGGCTCTGTCGAGGAAGTCAACTACGAAAAATCGAAGGTGCGTGTGTCTGTCACCATCTTCGGCCGCGCGACTCCGGTGGAACTGGAGTTCGGGCAGGTAGAGAAAGTCTAAAACGCCGAATCGGAGCGTCGCAGCAGCAAGGCGGAATCCGATAAGAGGAGCTCCGCCGGATAAGTGGTGGAGCGCTACCACTCATAATCGACATAGGAGCCAAAAAAATGGCAAAGAAAATCGTCGGTTTTATCAAGCTGCAAGTGCCGGCTGGTAAAGCAAACCCGTCCCCCCCGATCGGCCCGGCCCTCGGCCAGCGCGGTCTGAACATCATGGAATTCTGCAAGGCCTTCAATGCCAAGACTCAAGGCATGGAACCGGGCATGCCGATTCCGGTCGTGATCACCGCCTTCGCGGACAAGTCGTTCACCTTCGAGATGAAGACCCCGCCGGCAACGTACCTGATCAAGAAGCTGTCGGGCGTCACCAAAGGTTCGCCGAAGCCGCATACCGACAAGGTCGGCACGCTGACCCGTGCCCAGGCTGAAGAAATCGCAAAAATCAAGCAGCCGGACCTGACCGCCGCTGACCTGGACGCTGCTGTGCGCGTCGTGGCCGGCTCGGCACGTTCGATGGGCATCACGGTGGAGGGTATCTAATATGGCCAAGCTGTCCAAGCGCGTCAAAGAAATCAAAGCCAAGGTCGACCGTAACAAGGCCTACGCTTTCGACAACGCCGTTGCAATCGTCAAAGAATTCGCAACCGCCAAGTTCAACGAGTCGATCGACGTCGCCGTGCAACTGGGCGTGGATCCGAAGAAGTCGGACCAGGTCGTCCGCGGTTCCGTCGTCCTGCCGGCTGGTACCGGCAAGACCGTGCGTGTCGCCGTCTTCGCACAAGGCGACAAGGCCGAGCAGGCTAAAGCCGCCGGCGCCGACATCGTCGGTATGGAAGACCTGGCAGAGCGCGTCAAGGCCGGCGACATGCCGTTCGACGTCGTCATCGCTTCGCCGGACACCATGCGTATCGTCGGTACCCTGGGCCAGATCCTGGGCCCGCGCGGCCTGATGCCGAACCCGAAAGTCGGCACCGTGACCCCGGACGTGGCTGGCGCCGTGCGCAACGCCAAGGCCGGTCAGGTCCAGTACCGTACCGACAAGGCAGGTATCATCCACGCCACGATCGGCCGCAAGTCGTTCAGCGACGAACAGCTGAAGACCAACCTGGTCGCGCTGATCGACGCCCTGAACAAGGCCAAGCCGGCTTCGTCGAAGGGTATCTACCTGCGCAAGGTCGCGATCTCGTCGACCATGGGCGCTGGCGTGCGTGTCGATCACGCTACCCTGGCTGCTTAAGTAAAGAATTAAGTCCCCGCAGAACATCGCGGGGCAGATCTTTGGGCTGGCGGACTGAACCCCGCCAGGCAATCAAAGACCGTTGGGCCGAATGCAGCAGGCAGGCAAGAGGTTAAAAAGCAAACCCAACGCAGATGGCGAACCCGAACAAGTTTTGTAGTCGATGCTTTTGTCGTACTTCTTAACTTCGGACGCCGTGTTCGAACCGATGCGGGGGACGTCCCTCACATCATTTAAGGAGATTGACCGTGGGTCTTAATCTGAATGACAAAAAGGTCGTCGTCGAAGAAGTTAGCGCGAAAGTAGCAACCGCGCAAACCATCGTCGTCGCCGAGTACCGTGGCATCCAGGTTAGTGCTCTGACGAAACTCCGTGCAAATGCTCGTTCGCAGGGCGTGTACCTGCGTGTTCTGAAGAACACGCTGGCTCGTCGCGCTGTGGAAGGCACCCAGTTCGCACCCCTCGCTGACACCATGGTTGGTCCGCTGATCTACTCGATCTCGGACGACGCCGTGGCAGCCGCCAAGGTGCTCAGCGACTTCTCGAAGACCAACGACAAACTGGTGGTCAAGGGCGGTAACTACGCTGGCAAGAACCTGGATGTCGCTGGCGTCAACGCGCTGGCAAGCATCCCGAGCCGTGAAGTCCTCATCGCCCAGCTGCTGGGCGTCATGCAGGCTCCGGTGTCCGGCTTTGCACGAGTTCTGGCTGCAATCGCAGCACAAAAAGGCGAAGGTTCCGCAGCTCCGGCAGAAGCCGCAGCAGCAGAATAAGCAAGCCTTTTTGGTCAAGTACTAATCACAATCAAATATTTGGAGTTTCAAATGGCAATTAGCAAAGAAGAGTTCCTGGACGCAGTTGGCGCAATGTCGGTCATGGAACTGAACGACCTGGTCAAGGCATTCGAAGAGAAGTTCGGCGTGTCGGCAGCTGCAATGGCCGCACCGGCAGCTGGCGGCGGCGCCGCTGCACCGGCTGCTGAAGAGCAGACCGAATTCAACGTCGTCCTGACCGAAGTCGGCGCGAACAAGGTCGGCGTCATCAAGGCCGTCCGCGAAATCACCGGCCTGGGCCTGAAAGAAGCCAAGGACGTCGTTGATGGCGCACCGAAGACCGTCAAGGAAGCCCTGCCGAAAGCTGACGCTGAAGCCGCCAAGAAGAAGCTGGAAGAAGCTGGCGCCAAGGCCGAGCTCAAGTAATACATATGCAAAGGGCGCTGAATCAGCGCCCCGCGCCGGAGTCAAAGCGCGCAGATCCCCGCCGGAAGGTGGGGTATGCGGCTTTGGCTCTTTTGTCGTCCCTACGACAAAATACGGAATACCCCTGTTTCAGAAGCACCGCAGCACAGCATTATCGTAACACAGCAGCACCGGTTCCCAATCACCCGGCGGAATGCGGCGAGATTTGAGGCCTTGCATGTGGTGGCTTAACCACTGGCAATTCCTGAATTCTCATCCTTTCTGTCACTCACGGAGTGTCCATGCACTACTCATTTACTGAGAAGAAACGCATTCGCAAGTCGTTCGCGAAGCGCGCCAACGTTCACAACGTTCCCTACCTCCTCGCTACGCAGCTGGAGTCTTACGAGAATTTCCTGCAAGCGGATGCAGGGCCCTCCGTACGCAAGAACGAAGGTCTGCAATCGGCTTTCACCTCCATCTTCCCGATCGTGTCGCACAACGGTTTTGCGCGCCTCGAGTTCCTCTCCTACGTGCTGGGTGACCCCGCTTTCGACGTCAAGGAATGCCAACAACGCGGCCTGACCTTCGCGTCGCCGCTGCGCGCCAAGGTGCGCCTGGTGATCCTGGACAAGGAATCGCCGACCAAGCCGGTCGTGAAGGAAATGAAGGAACAGGAAGTGTACATGGGCGAACTGCCGCTCATGACCGCCAACGGTTCGTTCGTGATCAACGGCACCGAGCGCGTGATCGTCTCGCAGTTGCACCGTTCGCCGGGCGTGTTCTTCGAGCACGACCGCGGCAAGACGCACTCGTCGGGCAAGCTGCTGTTCTCGGCACGTATCATTCCTTACCGCGGCTCGTGGCTGGACTTCGAGTTCGACCCGAAGGACATCCTGTTCTTCCGCGTCGACCGCCGCCGCAAGATGCCGGTGACGATCCTGCTGAAAGCCATCGGCATGACGCCGGAGCAGATCCTCGCGAACTTCTTCGTGTTCGACAACTTCAACCTGCGTTCGGAAGGCGCGGAACTGGAATTCGTGGCCGAGCGCCTGCGCGGTGAAGTCGCGCGCTTCGACATCGTCGATCCGAAAACCGGCAAGACGCTGGTAACGAAGGACAAGCGCATCAACGCCAAGAACGTGCGCGACGTCGAAAACGCCGGCATCACGCACATCTCGGTGCCGGAAGACTACCTGGTCGGCCGCGTGCTGGCGAAGAACGTCGTCGACGGCGACACCGGCGAGATCATCGCCAACGCCAACGACGAGCTGACCGACGAGCTGCTGGGCAAGCTGCGCGACGCCAACATCGACGCGATCCAGACGCTGTACACCAACGACCTGGACCAGGGCGCCTACATCTCGCAGACGCTGCGCACCGACGACACCGCCGACCAGACCGCTGCCCGCGTGGCGATCTATCGCATGATGCGTCCTGGCGAACCGCCGACCGAAGAATCGGTGGAGGCGCTGTTCCACGGCCTGTTCTACAGCCCGGAACGCTACGACCTGTCGGCCGTGGGCCGCATGAAGTTCAACCGCCGCATCGGCCGTGACGAACTGGTCGGCGACATGACCCTGTCGAACGAAGACATCCTGGCCGTGATCAAGATCCTGGTCGAGCTGCGCAATGGCCGCGGCGAAGTCGACGACATCGACCACCTGGGTAACCGCCGCGTGCGTTGCGTGGGCGAACTGGCCGAAAACCAGTTCCGCGCCGGCCTCGTGCGTGTCGAACGCGCCGTCAAGGAACGCCTCGGCCAGGCCGAAGCGGACAACCTGATGCCGCACGACCTGATCAACAGCAAGCCGATCTCGGCCGCGATCCGCGAATTCTTCGGTTCGTCGCAGCTGTCGCAGTTCATGGACCAGACCAACCCGCTGTCGGAAATCACGCACAAACGCCGTGTCTCCGCACTGGGCCCGGGCGGCCTGACCCGCGAGCGCGCCGGCTTCGAAGTCCGCGACGTGCACCCGACCCACTACGGCCGCGTCTGCCCGATCGAAACGCCTGAAGGCCCGAACATCGGCCTGATCAACTCGCTGGCACTGTTTGCCCGCCTGAACGAATACGGCTTCCTGGAAACCCCGTACCGCAAGGTCGACGGTTCGAAAGTCACCGACAAGATCGAATACCTGTCGGCGATCGAAGAAGGCCGCTACATCATCGCCCAGGCGAACGCGCAGATCAACGCAGAAGGCCAGTTGGTCGACGAGCTGGTCTCGGCACGTGAAGCGGGCGAGACCATCCTCGTGTCGCCGGAACGCATCCAGTACATGGACGTGGCCCCGGGCCAGATCGTGTCGGTGGCGGCATCGCTGATTCCGTTCCTCGAGCACGATGACGCGAACCGTGCACTGATGGGCGCCAACATGCAGCGCCAGGCCGTGCCTTGCCTGCGTCCGGAAAAAGCCTTCGTCGGTACCGGCATCGAGCGCACCGTGGCGGTGGACTCGGGCACGACCGTGCAGGCGACCCGTGGCGGTATCGTCGATTACGTCGACGCCGGCCGCGTGGTGATCCGAGTGAACGACGAAGAAGCGCAGGCTGGTGAAGTCGGTGTCGACATCTACAACCTGATCAAGTACACCCGTTCGAACCAGAACACCAACATCAACCAGCGTCCGATCGTGAAAGTGGGCGATCGCGTGGCTCGCGGCGACGTCATCGCCGACGGCGCGTCGACCGACCTGGGCGAACTGGCACTCGGCCAGAACATGCTGGTGGCGTTCATGCCGTGGAACGGCCTGAACTTCGAGGACTCGATCCTGATCTCGGAAAACGTCGTCAAGGATGACCGCTACACCTCGATCCACATCGAGGAACTGTCGGTCGTCGCACGCGACACGAAGCTGGGTCCTGAAGAAATCACCCGCGACATCTCGAACCTGGCGGAAAACCAGCTGGCTCGCCTGGACGAGTCGGGCATCGTCTACATCGGCGCCGAAGTGCAGGCCGGTGACGTGCTGGTCGGTAAGGTGACGCCGAAGGGCGAAACCCAGCTGACGCCGGAAGAGAAGCTGCTGCGCGCGATCTTCGGTGAAAAAGCGTCGGACGTGAAGGACACGTCGCTGCGCGTGCCGTCGGGCATGGTCGGTACCGTGATCGACGTGCAGGTGTTCACCCGTGAAGGCATCGTGCGCGACAAGCGCGCCCAGCAGATCATCGACGACGAGCTGAAGCGCTTCCGCCTGGACCTGAACGACCAGCTGCGTATCGTGGAAGGCGACGCGTTCCAGCGTCTGGAGCGTCTGCTCGTCGGCAAGACCGTCAACGGCGGTCCGAAGAAGCTGGCCAAGGGTGCCGTGATCGACAAGGCCTACCTGGACGACCTGGACAAGTTCCACTGGTTCGACATCCGTCCGGCCGACGACGAAACGGCCAACGCACTGGAGGCGATGAAGGAGTCGATCAACGAGAAGCGTCACCAGTTCGACCTGGCGTTCGAAGAGAAGCGCAAGAAGCTCACGCAGGGCGACGAGCTGCAGCCGGGCGTGCAGAAGATGGTCAAGGTCTACCTGGCCGTCAAGCGCCGCCTGCAGTCGGGCGACAAGATGGCAGGCCGCCACGGTAACAAGGGTGTCGTCTCGCGTATCGTGCCGGTGGAAGACATGCCGTTCATGGCCGACGGTACGCCGGCCGACGTCGTGCTGAACCCGCTGGGCGTGCCGTCGCGTATGAACGTCGGTCAGATCCTGGAAACCCACCTGGGTTGGGCCGCGAAAGGCCTGGGTCTGCGCCTGGGCGAAATGATCAAGGCCAAGGCCGAGACCGAGCAACTGCGCGCGTTCCTGGGCAAGATCTACAACGAAACGGGCAAGAAGGAAGACCTGGACAACTTCAGCGACCAGGAAATCGTCGAGCTGGCGAACAACCTCAAGAACGGCGTGCCGTTCGCGACCCCGGTGTTCGACGGTGCCCACGAAGAAGAGATCCGCCGCATGCTGGATCTGGCCTTCCCGGACGAGATCGCGGCCCACCTGGGCATGACCCCGTCGAAGAACCAAGTCACGATGTACGACGGCCGCACCGGCGAAGCATTCGAGCGCAAGGTGACCGTGGGCTTCATGCACATGCTGAAGCTGCACCACCTGGTCGACGACAAGATGCACGCCCGCTCGACCGGTCCTTACTCGCTGGTGACGCAGCAGCCGCTGGGCGGTAAAGCCCAGTTCGGTGGCCAGCGCTTCGGTGAGATGGAGGTGTGGGCACTGGAAGCGTACGGCGCATCGTATGTGCTGCAGGAAATGCTGACCGTCAAGTCGGACGACGTGAACGGCCGTACCAAGGTGTACGAGAACCTGGTCAAGGGCGACCACGTGATCGACGCCGGTATGCCGGAATCGTTCAACGTGCTGGTGAAGGAAATCCGCTCGCTGGGTATCGACATCGATCTCGAGCGCAGCTAAGACAGCAGCACGGCCGCCAGCCTTCGGGCTGGCCCGCGACCCCAACATCGTCGTTCCCGCGCAGGCGGGAACCTGAGTTCGGTGAATCGCCGAAAAACTTGGATCCCCGCCTGCGCGGGGATGACGGTTTTAAGGAATGTGGTTCCAGCAAGCACTGGCGAAAATCAGTGAGAAGCTGGCGGTAGTAGTAGGTACAGAATTCAATCACCCGGAGTGATAAATGAAAGCACTGCTCGATCTATTCAAGCAAGTTCAGCAAAACGAGAGCTTCGACGCCATCAAGATTGGCCTGGCGTCGCCCGAGAAAATCCGTTCGTGGTCGTTCGGCGAAGTCAAGAAGCCGGAGACCATCAACTACCGTACGTTCAAGCCGGAACGTGATGGCCTGTTTTGCGCGAAAATCTTTGGTCCGATCAAGGACTACGAATGCCTGTGCGGCAAGTACAAGCGCCTGAAGCACCGCGGCGTGATCTGCGAGAAGTGCGGCGTCGAAGTCACCCTGGCGAAAGTCCGTCGTGAGCGCATGGGCCACATCGAGCTGGCCTCGCCGGTCGCGCACATCTGGTTCCTGAAGTCGCTGCCGTCGCGTCTGGGCATGGTCCTGGACATGACGCTGCGCGATATCGAACGCGTCCTGTACTTCGAAGCATACGTCGTGACCGATCCGGGCATGACCCCGCTGAAGAAGTGCCAGATCATGTCGGAAGACGACTACGCCGCCAAGTACGAAGAGTACGGCGACGACTTCACCGCATTCATGGGCGCCGAAGGCATCCGTGAACTGCTGCGCTCGATCGACATCGACCGCGAAGCCGAAGCCCTGCGCGTCGAACTCAAAGAGTCGAAGTCGGAAGCCAAGATCAAGAAATACGCCAAGCGCCTGAAAGTGCTCGAGGCGTTCCAGCGTTCGGGCATCAAGCCGGAATGGATGATCATGGAAGTGCTCCCGGTCCTGCCGCCGGAGCTGCGTCCGCTCGTCCCGCTGGATGGCGGCCGTTTCGCCACGTCCGACCTGAACGACCTGTATCGCCGCGTCATCAACCGTAATAACCGCCTGAAGCGCCTGATGGAACTGCGCGCGCCGGAAATCATTACGCGTAACGAGAAGCGCATGCTGCAGGAAGCCGTGGACTCGCTGCTGGACAACGGCCGTCGCGGCAAGGCGATGACCGGCGCCAACAAGCGTCCGCTGAAGTCGCTGGCTGAAATGATCAAGGGTAAGGGCGGCCGCTTCCGTCAGAACCTGCTGGGCAAGCGCGTCGACTACTCGGGCCGTTCGGTCATCGTGGTGGGTCCGCAGCTGAAACTGCACCAGTGTGGTCTGCCGAAGCTGATGGCCCTCGAACTGTTCAAGCCGTTCATCTTCAACAAGCTGGAACTGATGGGTCTGGCAACGACCATCAAGGCTGCGAAGAAGCTCGTCGAGCAGCAGGAACCGGTCGTCTGGGACATCCTGGAAGAAGTCATCAAGGAACACCCGGTGATGCTGAACCGTGCGCCGACGCTGCACCGTCTCGGTATCCAGGCGTTCGAGCCGGTCCTGATCGAAGGTAAAGCGATCCAGCTGCACCCGCTGGTCTGCGCGGCGTTCAACGCCGACTTCGACGGTGACCAGATGGCAGTCCACGTCCCGCTGTCGATCGAAGCACAGATGGAAGCGCGTACGCTGATGCTGGCGTCGAACAACATCCTGTTCCCGTCGAACGGCGAACCGTCGATCGTGCCGTCGCAGGATATCGTGCTGGGTCTGTACTACGCGACCCGCGAGGCGATCAACGCCAAGGGCGAAGGCATGCTGTTCCCGGACGTGTCGGAAGTCATCCGCGCGTACGACAACAAGGAAGTCGAACTGGCGACCCGCATCACCGTGCGTATCGTGGAATTCCCGCGCAACGCCGAAGGCGGTTTCGACCAGACGCTGACCCGCTACGAGACCACGGTCGGCCGTGCGATCCTGTCCGAGATCCTGCCGAAAGGCCTGCCGTTCTCGGTGCTGAACCGCGCGCTGAAGAAGAAGGAAATCTCGAAGCTGATCAACACGTCGTTCCGCAAGTGCGGCCTGCGTGCGACCGTCGTGTTCGCCGACAAGCTGATGCAGTCGGGCTTCCGTCTCGCAACGCGCGCCGGTATCTCGATCGCCGTGGACGACATGCTGATCCCGGACGTCAAGAAGACCATGATCTCGACCGCCGAAGCGGAAGTGAAGCAGATCGAGCAGCAGTACGCCTCGGGTCTGGTCACCGCCGGCGAGCGTTACAACAAGGTCGTCGACATCTGGGGCAAGACCTCGGACGAAGTGGGCAAGGCGATGATGGACCAGCTGAAAGTCGAGCCGGTCACGAAGCGCGACGGCACCCAGGGCACGCAAGAGTCGTTCAACGCCATCTACATGATGGCCGACTCGGGCGCCCGTGGTTCCGCAGCCCAGATCCGTCAGCTGGCCGGTATGCGCGGCCTGATGGCGAAGCCGGACGGCTCGATTATCGAAACGCCGATTACCGCGAACTTCCGCGAAGGCCTGAACGTTCTGCAGTACTTCATCTCGACGCACGGCGCCCGTAAAGGTCTGGCCGACACCGCGCTGAAGACGGCAAACTCGGGTTACCTGACCCGTCGTCTGGTCGACGTGACGCAGGATCTGGTCGTGACGGAAGACGATTGCGGCACCTCCAACGGCACGCACATGAAGGCGATGGTCGAAGGCGGTGAAGTGATCGAAGCCCTGCGCGACCGTATCCTCGGCCGCGTGACCGGTACCGACGTCGTCAATCCGGAAACGCAGGCGACCCTGTACGAAGCCGGCACGCTGCTGGACGAAGACATGGTCGAAGAGATCGAGCGTCTGGGCATCGACGAAGTCAAGGTCCGCACGCCGCTGAACTGCGACACCCGTTACGGCCTGTGCGCGAAGTGCTATGGCCGTGACCTGGGCCGCGGCATGCTGGTCAACTCCGGCGAAGCCGTCGGTGTGGTGGCAGCACAGTCGATCGGTGAGCCGGGTACCCAGCTGACCATGCGTACGTTCCACATCGGTGGTGCGGCATCGCGTGCGGCGGTGGCATCGTCGGTGGAAGCCAAGTCGAACGGTACGGTCCGCTTCACGGCGACCATGCGTTACGTGACCAACGGCAAGGGCGCCCAGATCGTCATTTCGCGTTCGGGCGAAGTGCTGATCACGGACGACCACGGCCGCGAGCGCGAGCGTCACAAGGTGCCGTACGGCGCGACCCTGGCTGTCCAGGACGGCATGGTGGTGAAAGCCGGCCTGCCGCTGGCAACGTGGGACCCGCTGACCCGTCCGATCATCACCGAGTACGCCGGTACGATCAAGTTCGAGAACGTGGAAGAGGGCGTCACCGTCGCTCGCCAGGTGGACGACGTGACCGGCCTGTCGACCCTGGTCGCGATCGACCCGAAACGCCGCGGTTCGGGCAAGGTCAATCGTCCGCAGGTCAAGCTGCTCAACGCCGAAGGCCAGGAAGTCAAGATCGCCGGCACCGAGCACGCCGTGACGATCGGCTTCCAGGTCGGCGCGCTGATCATGGTGAAGGATGGCCAGCAAGTGTCGGTGGGTGAAGTGCTTGCACGTATCCCGACCGAATCGCAGAAGACCCGTGACATTACCGGTGGTCTGCCGCGCGTTGCCGAGCTGTTCGAAGCCCGTTCGCCGAAAGATGCCGGTATGCTGGCGGAAGTCACCGGTACGGTCGCATTCGGTAAAGAGACCAAGGGCAAACAGCGCCTGGAAATCACCGACATGGACGGCAACAAGCACGAGTTCCTGATCACCAAGGACAAGCAAGTGCTGGTGCACGACGGCCAGGTGGTGAACAAGGGCGAGATGATCGTGGACGGCCCGGCCGATCCGCAAGACATCCTGCGCCTGCTGGGTATCGAAGCGCTGGCCCGCTACATCGTCGACGAAGTGCAGGACGTGTACCGTCTGCAGGGCGTGAAGATCAACGACAAGCACATCGAGGTGATCGTTCGCCAGATGCTGCGTCGTGTTCAGATCGTCGAAGCCGGCGACACCGACTACATCGTCGGCGAGCAGGTGGAGCGTTCGGAACTGCTGGAAGAGAACGACCGCGTGACGGCCGCAGGCAAGCTGCCGGCGACCTACGAAAACGTGCTGCTGGGTATTACCAAGGCATCGCTGTCGACCGACTCGTTCATCTCGGCCGCATCGTTCCAGGAAACCACCCGCGTGCTGACCGAAGCGGCGATTATGGGCAAGCGCGACGGTCTGCGCGGCCTGAAGGAAAACGTCATCGTCGGCCGCCTGATCCCGGGCGGTACCGGTCTGGCATTCCACCGCGCCCGCAAGGAGAAAGAAGCGTGGGAAGCCGAAGAGCGCGCAGCGCTGCTGCAGCAGGAAAAGGCCAACATGGCTGCCGAGCTGCAGGCGATGGAAGACCAGCAGAATGCTGCGGCTTCGGTCGAGCAGCATCATGGCGACGGCGAGTGATCGCTTCAGCATTAGCTTAATCAGCTGATAAAAACGGCACCTCGAGGGGTGCCGTTTTTTTTGCCTGGCGCCTGCCGGCCTCAGTGCTGGTAGATATTCGTCCAGTTGCCCGAGCCCGTCTGGTTGACGTTGGCCACATAGCCTGCGCCAGCCTGGCTGACCGTCGCGGTGTTGCTGTTGCCGATCTGGGCAATCGTGGCTGTGTTACCGGCGCCGGTCTGGATCACCCTGGCCAGGTTGGCGTTGCCGACCTGGTTGATGTCGGCGACATGGTCGCTGCCGGTCTGGCTGGCGTCGGCGATGTTGCCCGATCCCTCCTGCCGGATCGTGATCGAGGAATCGTCGCCATCGTTCTGGACCGTGCTCGCGCTGTTCAGCGTGCCGTTCTGTACGATGTCCGGGCCGCCCGCCAGCATGTTGTTGGCGACCACCGACACGGTATTCCCATCGCCCGCTTGCGTGATCGCCGGACCGTGATAGACGGCGCCCCGCTGGCTGACCGTCAACCGGTTGCCCGTGCCGGATTGTGAGGTCCGGATGCTCGTATCGGCACTCTCGATCTGCTCGACGCGCGCAACGTTGCCGCTGCCGCTCTGGTCGACGATGACAGGACTCGACGTGACGATGGCTTGCGCGATGGCGGCATCGTTCCCGTTCCCGAGTTGGGTGATCCGCGCTTCAACCAGTCCGTGCGTTCCCCTCGCGCCATCTTGCGTGATGCCTGCATTGTTCCCGGTGCCGTTCTGGCTGACCACGGCGGTCACACCGTAGCGGATGTCGCGCTGGAAGATGCCCCCGCTCGTGGCGCCGGGGCCGCCCACATGGTTGTCGTTGCCGGTCTGCGTGATCGATGCGCTGTCCGGCTGCGTCGTGTCGTACGGTGTCAGGCCAACCTGCTCCGAGGCCGCGGTGTTGCCGTTGCCCTGCTGCGCGACCGCGATGGTCTGGCTCGACGCGACGTGGCTGGCGCAGGCCAGGATGGCGCCAATGGCGATTGCCGAAAGTCTGGATTTCATGAGCGTGCTCCTCGCGTATCAGTGCTGGTAGACGTTCGACCAGTTGCCCGAACCGCTCTGGTTCACGTTGGCGACATACTCGGATGGGCCGGACTGGTTCACCGTCGCGCCGTTGATATTGCCGATCTGGACAATCGAGGCCTTCAGGAAGCCGTTGGCCTGGGTCAGGTTGGCAATGTTGCCGTTGCCGCTCTGGCTGATGTCCGCGAAACCGGCGCCCGACTCGCTTGCGTTGACAACGTTGCCGACGCCCTGTTGTGAGAGGGTAAGCATGATATCGGTGTCGATCAGCAGTACATTCGCGCTGTTCACACTGCCGTCCTGGGTGATCCTGGCGCCGGGGCCAAGAAGATTGTCCGCGTAGATCGCGACCGTATTGCCTTCGCCGGTCTGGTTCACCTGCGGGCCGCCATGCGAGCTCCTCAAGTGTTCCGCCGTGGTCGTGTTGCCGGTACCGTTCTGCGTGATGTGGAACGACGCGTCGCCGGTGTCGACCTGCAGCAGGCGTGCCAGGTTGGCGCTGCCGTTCTGGTCGATGGACACATCGTTGGACACCGCGTGCGTCTGCGTGATCGCCGCATCGTTCCCGTTGCCTTGCTGGGTAATCACGGCCGTGACCGGCGGCGGGTTCGGCCCGGGCCTGCCGTCCTGCGTGATGCCGGCATTGTTGCCTGTCCCGGTCTGGGTGACCAGCGCACGCGCGCCGCCGTTCGGAGAGAGGATCTGGAAGATGCCGGCGCTCGTGCCGCCGGGACCGCCGACATGGTTGTCATTCCCGATCTGCGTGATCGATGCGGTGGTGGATGAATAGATGACTGCCTCGGGCGTCGTATTCACCTGCTCCGCGGCAGCTGTGTTGCCGCTGCCCTGCTGTGTGACCGTGATGGTCTGGCCCGACGCGGCCAGGCTGGCACAGGCCAGGCCGACGCCGAGCGCGATGGTCGAGAGTGCGAGTTTCATGGAGTACTCCTCGAAGTGGACAGGGGCGTTATCGAAAGCGATTCAGCGGCCCCTAATGCTGAACGATGGTGGCCGACTTGCCGTTGCCATACTGGGTGATGCGCGCATAGCCGTGCTGGCCGTACTGCTCGATGCGGGCCGTGTTCAACGCGCCCTGCTGGTCGATGCCGGCGCGGTTGCCTGCGCCTGCCTGCAGGATGCTGGCCGTGTTCCGCTGGCCGCTCTGCTGCACGACGGCCTCGTTGTCCAGGCCCGTCTGGAGCAGGCTGGCGTTGTTGTCGCTGCCCGCCTGCGACACCGATGCCCGGCCTGGCGCGGCGGGCATCGGTGTCGCGGCAATGACGGCGGTCGGCACATCGAGTTCGGACGGTCCCAGGTCGCCCGCGCAGGCGCCCACGAGGATGCCGCTAGCCAGAAGCAGGCCGCAGGCGCCGTGCCGCAGCGCGTTCATGGCGCGCTCCCCGCGGCGGCCAGGTAGCGCCGCAGCACCGGATTGGATACCCCGTCCTCGTCCTGCGGCGCCCAGTTCCCGGCCCGGATGCCCTGCGCGATCAGGTGCACCACGGCGGCCTCGATCGCCTCGCCCACGCACAACTGCGTCGGCTCGTTGCGGGTCGTGCCCGCCTCGAATTCCGCCAGGTCCTTCACGTTGACGAACTTGAAGACGCTCGGATGCAGCTCGTACGAATAAATGGTCTTGGTGGTCGACACGCTCTGCAGGATCTGGCCGCCGCGGATGTCGACCGTGCGCAGGTTGACGGTCACCTGGTCGACCCGGTACTGGGTGCTCATCCCGATGCCGAGGAAGCGCGCGCCCACGCCGCCGGTGCGCACATTGCTCTCGTAGGCGACGACGCCGCCTTCGATCAGGACCGAGGCCGCGAGCAGGGGCGGCATCTGCACGGGCGGCGTCCCCGCCGGCTGCGGCATCTCCAGCGCGCGCACGATCTTGCGTTCGGTGAGCAGATTCTGCAGGTTCTCGCGTTCGACCGGGATGAACCAGCCCGAGTCCTGCAGCGCCCGGATCAGCATCGACGACGCACCCTGCGTCACCGCGGTGGAGAACGAGCTGTCCGGCGCCGGCTTGTACTGGCCGGTCTGGTCGCGGATGCCGTACACGGCCACGGCGATCCTGCCCTTCGGTGGCGGCAGGGTGAGCAGGTCGCGCCGGATGGCGGTGTCGGGCGTCAGCCGGGCATTGTCACGCACCGCCGAGGGCACATGGGCGCATCCGGCCAGCGCGCACAGCAGTGCCAACACGGCCAGCCGCGCGTTCATTGTCCCACCTCGAACGAGGTCACGGCGCCGGTCGTCTTGTCCGTCGTGGTCACGCGCAGCACGCCGCCGCCCAGGTCGGTCACCGTGATGACGAAGTTCTCGGTCGAAAAGGTCCCCGGCAACAGTTTGCCGTCCGAACCCATCAGCTTCGACGTCGCGGCCGACGCGAGCTGGCTCAGCATCATGCGTTCGAGCGTCTGGTTGAACTGTTGGAGGGGCGACTGGTTCAGCGGCGACGACCCGCCGAGGCCCGACAGGCCATGCTTGTTGGTCGCCGACGCCGCACCGAGCAGGCCCGGACCGTTGGAGGGCGCGCCGCCGAAATTCGGGTTGACCGGCACGTAGACCAGTTCGGAAGCGCACGCGGCGGCGCCCCAGAGCGCGAGGCTGCAGGCGACAGGCAGGGACAGTCGGTGGGACATGGCTCACTCCTTCATGCGGGGTCAGAATTCGTCGGGCGCGAGGTCGGCATCGAGGACGAGCGTGCGTTGGCGCTCGATGTCCAGGACGGCCTGGTAGGCGCTCTCGGCGGCGTTTTCGCCCAGCGCCCTCAGCGCCGTGCGCGCGGGCGGCAGCTGCACCTGGAGTACCCGGCGCGGACCGTACTCGACCCAGACCAGCGTGCCCCAGCGCGCCGACGGGCGCTCGCGGATGGCGATCGTGTAGCGGTCGCTGCCGGGCTTGTCGAGCCAGGCCGTGATGAAGGAACGGCAGAACTCATGACCCGCCACCGTGATGGGCTGGCTTGTCACGATGCCCCAGCCGTCCGGGGCGGGGTCGCGCGCGGGCTGTGCGACGGCAGTACCGGCGGCCAGGGCCAAGCACATGAAGTGGCGGGCAATGCTGATCATCTGCAACCTTCATTGCTTAAAAGTTATAAAATAAGCAAGAAATCTCAGTGCAGTGTATCGAGCGGACGAGCCCGGCCCATGAGCATTGTCAGAGATGCGCTATTCCGATTTTGCCGATGTGGGCGCCGCTTGCCAGCATTTCGTAAGCGCCGGCCACCTCGTCGATGCCGATGGTCCGCTCAACCACCGGCACGATGCGGTTGGCCTCGACGGCCCGCACCGCTTCCGCCAGGTCCGCCACCGATCCCGTGCTGTTGCCCACCACGCGCAAGGCCTTGCCGATGATGGAGAACAGGTTGACCGACGTCGTCGCGCCCGACAGGAAGCCGACCGTGAACACGGTGCCGCCCATCGCGGCCGCGTTCAGCGAGCGCTCGAACGTCGCGTCGCCGACCGTCTCGACGACGAGGTCGGCACCGCGGCCGTTCGTCGTTTCGAGCACGACCCGGTCCCAGGCTGGCGTCGCGCGATAGTTCACGAGGTGATCGGCGCCGAGCGCGCGGCCGCGCTCCAGCTTGGCATCGGAGGACGACACGAGGATGACGGTCGCCCCGCTCGCCTTGGCAAACTGCAGCGCGAACAGGCTCACGCCGCCCGTGCCCAGGATGACGACCGTGGAACCGGGCCGCACGGACGCCGAGCGCACCGCATTCCACGCCGTCGTCGCCGCGATCGGCAAGGCCGCACCCTGGACGAAGTCGAGATGATCCGGCAGGCGCACGACGCTGCGGGCCGGCACCGCCACGTATTCCGACAGCGACCCGGGCAGCGTGATGCCGCGCATGGCCGCGATCCGTTCCGGGCGCATCGGGCCGTCGAGCCAGTCCGGCATGAAGTGGGGAATGACCCGGTCGCCGAGCGCGACATTCGTCACGCCCGCGCCCAGCGCGACGATGTCCCCGGCGCCATCGGCCACGGGCACTATCGGCAGCGTTGCGCCGGGGAAGTCCCCCGTTGCGACGGCGACGTCGATGTAGTTCAGCGCCGCCGCGCGCAGGCGGATGACGACGTCGCCGGCAGCCGGCTGCGGATCGGGCAGCGACGTGCGGCGGAACGCGGTCAACGAGGGTTCGACAAGCTGGATGGCATACATGGGTTGGCTCCTATGAAATGAGACGCCCAGTGTGATTGCCAACGGAAAGACGATAAACTCGGCTTTTCTTGCAACATTTCCAACCAGGACTTGCGAATGGATCTGCTGGACAGCATGAAGGTCTACGTGCTCACCGTCGAGAAGGGCAGCCTCAGCGCGGCCGCGGACGCGTGCGGCATGTCGGCGACCATGGCCGGCAACCATGTCCGCGCGCTCGAGCAGCGGCTCGGCATGCAGCTGATGCACCGCACGACGCGGCGCCAGCACGTGACGGCGTTCGGCGAGGAGTATTACGCGCGCTGCAAGGAGATCCTGCGGCTCGTGGCCGAGACGGACGCCCAGGCGCACACGATGCGGCTCGCGCCCGCGGGCACGTTGCGCGTCAGCGCGCCCGTCACGTTCGGCACGGAGGCGCTGGCGCCGGTGCTGTCCGATTACCTGGCGCGCTATCCGCAAGTGGATGTCGAACTGGATATTTCCGATCGCTTCGTGGACCTGATGGCAGACGGTTACGAGGCCATCATCCGTGTCGGCCAGTTGCCGCCGGATGCGAACGTCGTCGCCCGGCCGCTGGCGCCGTACCGGCTGATGCTGTGCGCGTCGCCCGACTATCTCGCGCGGCGCGGCGTCCCCGCGACCCCGGCCGACCTGGCCAGTCACGACTGCCTCGCGTTCGGCGCGGCCAGCATCAACCAGTGGCGCTTCCAGCACGACCACGACGTCTGCCAGGTGCCCGTCACCGGCCGCGTAAAAATCAACAACGGGCAGGCCTTGCGCACCGCGGCGCTGCACGGGCTCGGGATCGTGCTGCAGCCAACAATCCTGCTCGAGCCCGACGTGCGGGCAGGGCGGCTCGTCCAGCTGTTTCCCGAGTACGGATTGCCGGAGCGGCCGATGCACATCGTCTACCTGCCGGACCGGTATCGCTCGCCCAAGCTGCGCAGTTTTATTGATTTCGTCATCGAACGTTTTGGAGAGCCGACCTCATGATTGCCCTGCTCATCATCGACATGCAAAAAGGCATGCAGAGCCCGACCCTGCCGCCCCGGAACAACCCGCAGGCGGAAGCCAACATCGCCCGCCTGCTGGCCGCGTGGCGGGAGCGCGAGGAGCCCGTCGTCCTCGTCCGCCACATCAGCCGCTCGCCGACGTCGGTGTTCGCGCCCGGCCAGAGCGGCGCCGAGTTCCAGGAAGCGTTCGCTCCGCTGGCGCACGAGCACGTCGTCGAAAAGAACGTGCCGGATGCCTTCGTCAACACGGGGCTCGAACGGTGGCTGCATGCGCGCGGCATCCGCGACGTCGTCATCGCCGGCGTGAGCACGAACAATTCGGTCGAGGCGACGGCGCGCACGGCCGGCAATCTCGGTTTCTCGACAGTCGTCGTGGCGGATGCCTGTTTTACCTTCGACAAGACGGATTTCGGCGGGACCTTGCGCAGCGCCGAGGAGGTTCATCTGATGGCGCTGGCGAACCTGCATGGCGAGTATGCTGACGTGAGGTCGACTGCCGACGTCCTGGGCTCAGTGACTTAGAACTTTGCGACGAATTCGCTATTGGTCGGGAGCAGGTCTTGATCGACCAGTCGGGTCTCGATCGCGTTCGCCTTTTTGATGTGCTCGGGATTTTGCACGTCGAAGGTTTCCGCTACCGTCACGATGAGGCTGCCCCGCTGGGTTTTACCTTTGTCATCCATGATTTTGATAACGTCAGCCGCTTCCGGAATTTGTTGAGCATTGATGGCGAATGGCAGATAGAGCATCCAGCCTGCGCCTGGTCTGTCAGGGAAAACGCTTTTTTCCAGATATCCGCCTGGAGCTACCTGGACAACCATGGGTTTCCACATATTGATAACGGCCAAGACCAATTTGATGACATTGGACCGATCGCGAAGTACTACAGCATCTTTGCTGCTGAAATTCAAAGTTGATGGAAAGGGGCCAATGTTATATGTGGCTGTGTAGGCGATAGCGCCTTCTTCTTCTGAACCGTTCCACACGCCCAAGGTCCTCAGGTCGGTGGCAAGGTTGTCGCTGTCAGCTTTGGCCATCGCAAGTGCCGCTGCGCTCGGCCCCACTTCAGTGAATGCCTTATTCAGCAATGAATTGGCTTCAGTATCTGCGGGAGGAAACCATTGGTCGAGAGGATGCCCTAGCGTTTCCAGAGCCTTGGCTATTTTCCATATATCGATATAATGCTCGTCTATCGATGGGAGTTGAGCACCAGTGCGAAAATTAGCGTCTATTTCAAGAATTTGGCTCATTGGGTCAAAAAGGTAGTAATGATCAAGGACCGCTTGCGAAATTGAGCGGTAAAGTAGGCGTGACTTAGCGGCTGCATAAAATGCCAGTGTAATCGTGATGGCGGTGATTTCAGGGTAACCATGCTCTGGCGTATCCCCTGAGCAATTATCTTCGGCAGTCCTGTAATCTTGAAGAAGAATTTTGGCTCGGTTGACGACTCGAAGAACTGGTCGTAGGTTGCTTTCGCTTCGAGCAGTAAGCATTCCTTCGATTTAAAACCATCGAAGTCGTTCTCCTGAAATCTCCACTCTGTATAAGGAATAAAGCCCGTAATCCGAGCCTGGTAGCTTCGCGATACCTCAGACATATTCCAGTTACGCTCAACAAGCATCCCGCCGTCCGGCGGACATTTGTCACAAGTGTCTTTTGTCTTGGTCTGCGTACCGGCCTCCGCAATCGGCGCAGATTTAGCCTTGTCCGCAGATTCGACCTTGTTCCTGGTCGCTTCGTTGACAGCCACCGCGCCGGCACCGGCAACAGCGGCAACACCGAGCGCCCGCAACAGGGCGCCGCCGGCGGCTTCGAGGATGGGAACTGCGAGCGCTGCCATTAATTCTCCCTCAGTCTGGACTTCACCCACGCGATCATGTCGGCGAATCGTTGTTCGACCGGCTGGCCCGGTTTCCTGAGCCAGGCATCGATGGCCGGTTCACGATAAAAATTCGGGGCAAAGGCTTCGTAATAAAGAAACTGGGTATTGGCGCCGCCATCCGTGAAACCCAGCGCGACGGCGTGCGCATACGCGCGTTCGAGGCGGTCCGGCAAACCCCTGTCGCTTGCGAGTTCGGGATGTTCCCTGACGATGTTCTTGCTGACTTGCTTGATGTATTGCCGCTTCTCCAGCAGGTCCAGATGCGAGAGCTGTTCTTCGCTCAGTTCAAGCACGAGGCCCTCCCATGCATACTCTGCGGCCATCGTGGATGAAGTGCCATTCGTCGATGAGGTGGACGAACTCGGCGCGCTGCGCGTTGTTCATCGTCTGCATCAGGTTGCCCAGGACGCGCGGATCGTAGAACCGCAGCAGTACCTTGCGGCCATCCGGCAGTTGCGCGTCGAGTTTGAGTTGCAGCAGTTGGCTCAGGCCTTCCAGATCGATCGCCGAGATCAGCCACGACACCGATGGCAGCGCTTGCTCAAGGTCGTGCAGCGACTGCAACTGGTCAGGCGCCCTGACGACGTCGATGAGCCACGGGCCGGCGTGAGCGAGAGGCTCATCTTCCGTACCGAGAAAAATAGGGCGATTGATGCCGCGCTGATAAACCAGACGCTGACCGGTATGCTGTTCATACTGGAAGCCGTCAACCAACGCATAGAGCCATAAGGCAGTGTCAGCCTGTTGAAGGGCCCGGAAGTGCTCGACGATAACCTCACTAGCCTCTCACTACCATGGCCAATCCTGCGGCAGCGGCTTTGGCGAGGCACTCCAGGCAGATGGTTGGCGCCTCCTGTGCAACCAGATTACTGGACATGTCGGTGTTTGCGCTGGCAGCGGAAGCTGCGCCGTCAGGGCTGGAATGGTTGTCCCACCAGGCAGACGACTGACCGGCGATCAGCGTCGCACCGCAGGCAGTCTTGTCGCCATGTCGCGCAACGGCTTGGCCGAACCCGGTCAGGTCGTCGGCGCCAGTGGTGATCGCAAATACACCTTTGCATTTCGGGCAGACCGTCAGGTCGCCAACGCGCGCCACGGCTTTGCCATAGACCTCCCGCGTCATGTCGCCGCTGATGACGGTACCGCCGTGACTGGTGCGGTCGCCCATGCGAATCAAGGGTTTGCTCATCGATTTCCGTCCGGCTCAAATGTGAAATAGTCTAGCGGCAGAGTAACAAAAGCCAACCTGTTTTGTTGTCTGGCCATCACTCCCGCCTGAACCCGGACTTCACCCGCACGAGCACATCCGCGAACCGCTGCTCGACCGGCTGGCCGGGCCGCCGCAGCCAGGCGTCGATCGCGGGTTGGCGATAAAAATTCGGGGCCGTCGCTTCGTAGCGGAGGAAGCGGGCGATGACGTCGGCATCCGTGAATCCCAGGACCACCGCATGCGCATGGGCGCGCTCGAGGCGGTCCGGCAGGCTGGCATCGTGGGCCAGTTCCGGGTGGATGTCGATGATGGTCTGGCGGATTTCTGAGAGCAGGTTATCGGACATGACGGCTCCTCGGTCGACTCGCCATTGTTCCTGCCGCGCTCACGGTATCCGTTGCGTCAACTCAGCTGGTTATCGAATACACTATTCCCGCGACACATTCCCAACCTGAAAGGAGACGGTATGACCATCAAATCGCTCATCGCGCTCGCATGCGCACTGTCCGCAGCCGCCGGCGCCCACGCCGCCGACCAGCTGCAAGCGTCGATGACGCTCGTGGGCCCGGACGGCACCGGCAAACCGATCGGCGCCGTGACGATCACCGAATCGAAGAGCGGTCTCGTGTTCACGCCGAACCTGACCAATCTGCCGCCGGGATCCCACGGCTACCACGTGCATGAGATGGCCAGCTGCGGCACGACCGAAAAGGATGGCAAGAAGGTGCCGGCCGGCGCGGCCGGCGGTCACTTCGATCCGACCGGCGCCAAGCACCATGCCGGCCCGTCCGGCGACGGCCACCTGGGCGACCTGCCGCCACTCGTCGTCGGGAACAATGGCGGGGCCAGCACGGCCGTGACGGCGCCGCGCCTGACCAAGCTGTCCGAAGTGAAGGGCAAGGCGCTGATGATCCACGCCGGCGGCGACAATTTCTCGGACCAGCCGAAGCCGCTGGGCGGCGGGGGCGACCGCATCGCCTGCGGCGTCATCCAGTAAGACTTACAGCCCCAGCTCAGACAAGCCGGGGTGATCATCCGGCCGCCGACCCAGCGGCCAGTGAAACTTGCGCTCGGACGCCTGGATCGGCATGTCGTTCAGGCAGGCATAGCGCCGCTGCATGAGGCCGTTCTCGTCGAATTCCCAGTTCTCGTTGCCGAACGTGCGGAACCAGTTGCCGGAATCGTCGTGCCATTCGTAGGCGTAGCGCACGGCGATGCGGTTCCCTTCGAAGGCCCACAATTCCTTGATCAGGCGATAGTCCAGTTCCTTCTTCCATTTGCGGTCCAGGAACGGGACGATCTGCTCGCGGCCGGTGACGAATTCCGCGCGGTTGCGCCAATAGCTGTCTGGCGTGTAGGCCAGTGCGATTTTTTCCGGGTTGCGGCTGTTCCAACCGTCTTCCGCCAGGCGGACTTTCTCGATGGCGGTTTCACGCGTGAACGGTGGGAGTGGTGGACGGGGTTCGATCGTGGACATGCAGGCTCCTTGTAGTGGTGAGGTAGACAGGTCTGTATCGTAAGCGAAACGCGCCCGAAGCGGCCCATCCATCCAGCTAGTTGATGTAGACAGGTCTGTATCATATAATGGAGTCCCGCACTCCGACCCGACCTGACGACCATGGCCCAGCCTTCCGCCCGCGACCGCATCCTCGATACGGCAAAACGCCTGTTCTACCGCGACGGTTTCCGCGCCACCGGCATCGACCGGATCGTCGCGGAATCCGGCGTGGCGAAGATGTCGCTGTACCGCCATTTCCCGTCGAAAGACGATTTGATCGCCGCGTTCCTCGACTGGCGCCACGAGCACTGGACGTCGTGGTTCACGGCCGCCGTCGACGCCAGGCTCGCGCGCGGGGAAGGGCTGGCTGCCGTGGCCGACGCGCTGGGCGAGTGGTTCGCGCAGGGCGACTTCCGCGGCTGCGCCTTCATCAATGCCGTCGCGGAGACGGGCGCGACGGACGATCCCCGCCACCGCGGGCAGGCCGTGCGCCACAAACGCGAACTGGAGCGCTATCTCGGCGGCGTGGCTGCACGGCTGGGACTGGCGGCGCCGGACCAGGTGGCGGAAGAGGCGCTGCTGTGCGTGGAAGGCATGATCGTGCGGGCGCAGATGGATCCAGGCCCCGGGATCGTCGACGCGGGCCGGCGCCTGCTCGCACGGATCGAACGGGGCGCGTAACATTTTCCCATCTTTTTGTTACAACATTTCAATATATGCACACGTCGGGCTCACGCCGCCTGCTATGATGGCTAGCTGAGCCGCTCCGGCTTGCCTCTGACTATCCACGATATGCCCTGGCCGTTCGATCCTGCATCCCTGGATGACACATCCGCCCGCAAGCCGGGCGACATGGAATTGCAGATGCGGCGCCACGCGTGGGAGACGACGCCCGTCGGTCCCGTCGCGCACTGGCCCTTCAGCCTGAAACTCGCCGTCCGCACGCTGCTCGATTGCCAGCTGCCGATGTACCTCGCCTGGGGCGACGCGTACACGCAATTCTTCAACGATGCCTACGTGCCGATCCTCGGCGCCAAGAAGGACGGGGCGCTGGGCGGCGACGTCCGTGCGACGTGGCCGGAGATCTGGCCGGTCATCGGCCCGATGTGGGCGGGCGTGCTGCAGGGCGAGCCGGTCGGTTCGAGCGACCTTGCCCTGACGATCAACCGCTACGGCTATTTCGAGACCTGCCACTTCGCCTATTCGTACAGCCCCGTCTGCGGCGACGACGGGGGCCCCAAGGGCGTGCTGGTGACCTTCGTCGAGACGACGGAGACGGTGCTGGCCGAACGCCGCCGCGCCTTCCAGCTCGAGTTGGCCGACATCCTGCGCCGCGAGACGTCGTCCGGTCCGCTGCTGCGGGCCGCGCTGCGCCAGGTCGGCGCGTACGTCGACGATGCCACCGTGACCTACGCGGAGACCAGGCCGGGTGCGGATGCGGCCGTGATCCTGGAACAGTGGGACGGCGGTACGCGCACGCCGCAGTCCGGCCGCACCGTGGCGCTGGAGGCGCTGGCGCTTGGCGTGCCGGAACGCCTGTGCAAGGGCGAGACCGCGTGGTCGACGGCTGGCGCGGCCGGAGACAAGGCGGGCATCGCGGTGCCGCTGATGGACGGCGACCGCCTGGCGGCCGTGCTGGCGCTGCATGCGCCGCTCGACGCGGGCCGCATCGGGGACGAGGTCCGCCTGCTGGAAGACGCCGCGCGCCGCATGTGGGAAGCGCTGCGCCGCATCCGCGCCGAGGAGGCGCTGCGCGAAGAGACGCGCGTGCTGGAACTGATGAAGAGCGCCACCGAGACGCTGGCGTCGACCATCGCCCTCGAGCCGCTGATGCAGGCCATCACGGATGCCGCCACGCAGCTCGTCGGCGCGGAATTCGGCGCGTTCTTCTACAACGCGAGGGACGACAAGGGCGACGTCTATTCGCTGTACGCGCTGTCCGGCGCACCGCGCGTTGCGTTCGAACGCCTGGGCATGCCGCGCGCCACCGCCGTGTTCGGGCCGACGTTCCACGGCAGCGCGCCGATCCGCAGCGACGACATTCGCCAGGATCCGCGCTATGGCCAGTCGGCGCCGCACCACGGCATGCCGGCGGGGCACCTGCCTGTCGTGAGCTATCTCGCCGCGTCCGTCGTGTCGCGCTCGGGCGAGGTGATCGGCGGCCTGTTCTTCGGCCATTCGCAGCGCGCCATGTTCAGCGAACGCAGCGAAGAATTGATCGGCGCCTTCGCCGTGCAGGCCGCGATCGCGATCGACAACGCGCGCCTGTACGACATGGCCCAGCGCGCGGCCGAGGAGCGCGAGCAGCTGCTGTCCAGCGAACGCGCGGCGCGCGCCGAGGCCGAGCGCCACAACAAGATGAAGGACGAGTTCCTCGCCATGCTGGCGCACGAACTGCGCAATCCGCTGGCGCCGATCACGAGCGCGGCCCAGCTCCTGCGCCTGCCCGAAGTGAACGAAGGGCTGCGCCTGAAAGCCAGCAACATCATCTCGCGCCAGGTGCGGCACATGACGGAGCTCGTCGACGACCTGCTGGACGTCTCGCGCGTCACCCGCGGCCTGGTGAAACTGGAGAACGAGATCCTCGATCTGAACAAGGTCGCGATGGCGGCCGTGGAGCAGGCGCGCCCGCACATCGAGGAGCGCCAGCATGGCCTCACGGTGGAGCTGCCGGATGCGCCGGTACCGGTCGAAGGCGACCGCACGCGCCTGATCCAGGTGCTCGTCAACCTGCTCAACAACTCGGCCAAGTACACGCCGCCGGGCGGCCGCATCGCCCTCGTCGTGACTCTCGAAGACGGCGCGGCGCGGGCCGCGGTGCGCGACAACGGCACCGGCATCGACGCGCAGCTGCTGCCGCACGTGTTCGACCTGTTCACGCAGGCCGACCGCGCGCCGGACCGTTCGCAGGGCGGCCTCGGGATCGGCCTCGCGCTCGTGAAGAGCATCGTCCGCATGCACAACGGCCAGGTGGCCGCGCACAGCGCCGGGCTGCAGCAGGGCACGACCATGACCGTCACCCTGCCGCTCGCGCAGGCCGAGGTGGGGCAGGTCGTGCGGTCGGGCGAGGGCAGCGGGGAGGCGCGGCCGCTCACGGTGACCATCGTCGACGACAACGGCGACGCCGGCCAGTCGCTCGCGGTGCTGCTGCGCGCGCACGGCCACACGGTGCACGTGCACGAGGACGCGGCCGGCACGCTGGCGCATGCCGATTCCGCCACCGAAGTCTTCATCCTCGACATCGGCCTGCCCGACATGACGGGCTACGAACTGGCGCGCCGCCTGCGTCGCGACACGCGCCACGCGCACGCCGTCTACGTCGCGCTGACGGGATACGGCCAGCAGCGCGACCGCGAGCTGTCACGCCAGGCGGGCTTCGACCACCACCTCGTCAAGCCGGTCGAAATCGGCAAGCTGGCGCAGATCCTGGCCGCGGCAGCGGAGAGGAAGCCGGCCATGGAAGGTTGACATCCATTGTCATAACGATCAGTATTAGCCTCCCAACTTCAGCCAGCCGACCGTGTCCCGCAAAAAGAACAGCCGTCAATGGGCCCGCCTGCGCATCCTGTGCTACGCGGGACTGGACCTGATGACGATGGTCCAGGATGCCTTCACCCTGGTGCGCGAGCTCGTGCCGAATTCCTGCGCCGAGCTGGCGCTGCGCGTCGATCCGGCCGGGGCGTCGCCGCTGGCCGGGAACGACCCCGCGTACGTGTCGGTGCTGCCGCCGCCGAGCGGCTATGCGTACCGCGACCACGCCGGCTTCACGGCGAACGGCACGCCCGCATTGCACACGCTGCAGGTGCCCTTGATGAATGCCGGCCGCCGGCTGGGCGAGATCACCTTGTGGCGCCACGACGGCCCCGCGTTCGACCGCCACGACGAGGAAGACCTGCAGCGCGTGGCAACGTATTTCGAGCACGTGCTGCGCAACGCGCCCGAACTGGCGGCCGGCGGCGCCGGCGTCGTCGAGGACGAGGCCATGCTGCTGGCCACCGTCGACGGCCAGATCCTGTACCTGAGCGATTCGGCCGGCGCGCTGCTCGACCAGCTGGCGGCGCAGGAGCGCCAGGCCTTCAACCGCCGCACCTTGCCCCCTTTCTGCCTGCGCCTCGTGGAATCCGTCGCGCACGGCGACCGCTATCCGTGGCTGCTGCCGCTCGGGACGCTCGCCATGGCCGGCGGCGTGCTGGAGGCGCGCGCGCAGTGGATGAGCGCCGGCGGCGCGGCCGCGCTGCATGCCGAGGACCCGGCTTACATCCGCACGGTCGGCATCTTCATGAAATTCGTCGTGCCGCTGCCGCTGCGCATCTGGCGCGCCATCGGCTCCGTGGAGCTGTCGCCGCAACAGGCCGAGGTGGCGTTCTGGATGGGCGTCGGCGGCGGCCGCGAATCGGCGCGCGCCAACATGGAAGTCAGCGACGCCGTGCTGCGCGATTGCGTGAAGGCCGTCTACGAAAAATTCGGCTGCTCGTCCGAGGCCGGCCTGCTGGAACAGCTGCGTCCCACCGTCTCGCGGATGTGACCCCACGGGTGGGGCTGGGACGGCGCGGGCGATGTTCCTATCATGGCGTCAAGCTCGAAGCAGGGACCCGGCAAGCGCCGCGGTCCCTGCCCGCTAATTCAACGACCATTCACCGGGGAAGGGGAGACGGCGCGGTCCCTCAGTCCGACAATAACAGCGATACGCATGCCCCAAGGCGTGCGAGGGGAACCCTGCGCCAGCGGCCCGCCGTCTCCCTGACTTTCCCGAACTGGTCATCCTTCTCCCACGCAGGCATGGCCGGCGCATCGGCCAACCTGCGCCTGCTGCGCCATGCCCGCGGAGCCGCTGTCGGGATCCGCATCGTAGAGCAGGCACCCTTCAGGGGAACCGCAGCACGTCGGCCGCCACCGTGGTCCCCGACAGCGGCAGCAGCGGCGGCAGGCCGGGGGGGCGGGGCGGCAGGTCGCGCGCGGGCAGGCCGGGGATGCGTTCCTGGATGTACACGAGGAACGGCGGATCGCCCTGGAAGTCGAACGCGAAGCGCAGCGTCTCGTCTCCCATGCCGTGCAAGGCGAGACGCCAGCTGAAGCACGATTTCTCCGTCAGCACGCGGCCGTTGACGCTCGTGCGCCACGGGCACGCGCCCTGCACGCGCACGACGATGTCGGGCGCGCGGTTCTTCGAGCGCAGCGTGAATTCCACGTGGCGCCGCCGGGGGCTGCGCTCGTCCTTGTCGATGACGAGGCCGGGCCAGGCGATGCCGTCGTCCTTCTGCGCCGCCGCGTACCACACGGGATCCGCGTCGGGCCCGAACAGGTAGGGCAGCGGATACGGATGCAGTGTGTTGGGGAAGACCTGGCGCGTCCACGCATCGAGCGGCCCGGCCGGATGCAGCCAGAACGCCTGCCAGCTCGGGGTGTCCTTGTAGTACACGAGCCGGTTCGGCGCCGGCAGATCGGGTACCTGCGGCACGGCCGCATACGCCATGCCGAACGCGACGCCGGCGCCGGCCAGCAGCGGCCGCACGAGCCAGCGCCGCGCGAGCGCATCGAGGGCCATGCCGCACAGCCCCGCCAGCAGGCACACGAGGCTCGAGGGCAGCACGAGCCAGGCCGGCGTGAAGAACGCGAAGCTCGCGCACACCGCCGGCAGCAGCAGGACGAGGGCCGGCAGCGCGCCGGCGGCCGCGATGGCCGCGCGCCGGGCCGGCGTCCACGCGCGTGCGCCCATGAGTACGAGCCATGCGGCTTGCCCGGCCAGCAGCGGCCACGCCAGCACGTAGCTGGCGCCGGGTGCGCGTACGCAGGTCGCGACGAGTGCGACGTCGGCGGCGAGCAGTACGCCCAGCGCCGTCGCCGCGACGCCGAGCCGCTGCTGCAGGCGCCGCTGCAGCGCAATGAAGACGGCGGCCGGCACCAGCATGAAGGCCGCCAGCTGCCAGCGCACGCCGCTGTCGTCGGCGAGGACGGCGGCCGGATAGCGGGCCTGCAGCACCGGCAGCGCCTCGCGGCACAGGTACGCGGCGAATGTGGCGCAGATCGTGATGAACAGGACGCTGAACATGGCGTCGACGATGTCGGTGGCGGAGATGCGGTTGCGCAGGGCCGCGCGGCAGGCCCAGGCGCCCAGCGCGCAGCAGAGCAGCGCCAGCGGCCAGGTCAGGCGGGCATCGTAGTGGACCATGCCGGCGAGCGGCAGCGCGAAATACACCTGGCCGTGCGGGGGAGAGACCAGCGCCAGGTTGGCGTTGCCGAGGCGGCGCAGCAGCGCGAGCATCGTCTCGCCCTCGTGCTGCAGGCTCGCGCTGGACAGGCGCTGCGGCACGTCGTGCATGCCTTCCCGGCCCAGCGGTCCCTGCGTCGTGGCGAAGTGCAGCACGGGAAAGGCGCCCGTCGCCAGCGGCGCGGCGCCCGCGCTTTGCGGCAGGCGGTCGTACAACTCGGCCATGAAGGACGAGCCTTGCGGTTGCGGCGCCGCGCGCGCCCAGGCGTCCAGCGCAAAGCCGTCCGCGTGCGCCGCGTCGATCAATTCGAGCGGGCCGCGGTTGCCGGCATTGTCGAAGCGCAGGGCGACGCGCACCTGCTTCGCCCACGGGTGCGATTGCATGAAGGCGCGCGCACCCATCGCCTGTACCGTGTCGGCGTCCGTGAAGACGAACAGCAGGTCGTTGTCGAGCGGCGGCCCGGCCTGGAGGACGCGCATGGTTTCCAGCAGCGCGGCGGCGGACGCGCCGCCGTCGGCCGCGCCGGGCGTCGGCGCGGCGGAATCGTAGTGGGCCATGGCCAGCACGGCGCCATGGCGCGCACCGCCCCGCTTGCGCACGACGATGTTGCGCGCGGTCGCCATCGTGCTCTGCCCATGCGACATCCAGTCCCACGATGTCGCGGACACGGTGTCGACCTGGACCTCGGGTTCGAGGCCGAGCGCGCGGATGCGCGCCAGCAGGTACGCGCGCGCGCGGGCGTTCGTGACGCTGCCGGCCGGACGCGGCGCCTGCGCGAGCACTTGCACGTGCGCCTGTGCACGCGCCGCGCTGAATCCGGGGACGAACGGGCCGGTCGGCACCGGCGCCGCGCGCGGCTGCAGCATGAGCCAGGCGAGGAGGAAGGCCAGGCCGCAGGCCGCCCACACGGCCGGTCGAGGTACGTGACGCATCGTGCGTTTCCCTTTGTTCGCCAGCAACTAGTCGAGCTTCCAGACGAAGGCCAGCTTCGCCCAGCCGGCTTCCGCGACGCCGTTGTTCGTGGCGGGCTTGAATGTGCACTGCGTCAGGGCATTGATGGCGGCGCGATCGAGGTCGCGCGACCCGCTCGACTGTTCGATGCGCGAGGAGCTCACGCGGCCGTCGGCGCCCACGAGCAGCGCCAGGGTCGTGGTCCCGGTGTCGCCCCGGCGCGCGGCCGCGGCCGGATAGTCGGGCAGGGCGCAGCCATTGGCGTCCGCGAACACCGCCGTGCGCAGCTGGCCCGGGTTGGCGCTGGGCGTGGCCGGCGCGTCCGGCACGGGGTCGGACGGCATGGCAGGGAACGGCGACGGCTCGGCTACCGTGGTCGCCTGGATGGAGTTCGGCACCGGCGGCGGAGCGACGTCCACCTCGACCTTCGGCACCACGACGTCCGGCGGCGCCAGTTGCTGCGTGGGCTTCGGCGGCTCGGGCGGCGGCGGCGTCGGGCGTTCGGGCTCGATCATGACGAGCACCTGCTCCGGCAGGCTGGACAGGGAAATCTTCTTCGTGTTGATGCTGTGGATGAACACGGCGCCGAGTGCCACGTGCAGGGCGGCGACGAGGACGAATTTCGCGGCTTTCGCATCGGGGCGGTTGGCGCCCGGGAGACTCGTGAATTGCATGGCCATCCTCCTTGTTGTTGTACCGGCATTGCCGGAGGTAAAACGGAGTGAAGCGTAAAATCCATCGAACGGAATCAATATATGCTATCTCATAGCAATAGGTAAAGCGATTTAATGGCAATGTGGCCTTCCACTTTATTGCCGTGGCCGTCTTGACAAGTCGGAATATGGATGCATGCCGCCTCGCGCCCGGTGCTGTTGTGTGGAATAATCGTCTCTGTGCTTTCGCCTGAAAGCAGAAGTAGCCTGGAGAATCGAACGTGCAGAAAGAGCAAAAGCCGATCCGCGTGATGCTGGCGGACGACCACCCGATCGTGATGACCGGGTTCGCGATGTCGTTGTCGGCGCAGGGAATGGAAGTGGTGGGCCAGGCCAAGAGCCCGAGCGAGGCGGCCGCGATGTATGCGGAATTCAAGCCGGACGTGGCGGTGCTCGACATCCGCTTCGGTACCGAGCTGACGGGGATGGACGCGGCGCAGAACATCCTCCGGACCGACCCGAAGGCCAAGATCGTGTTCCTCAGCCAGTTCGACCAGGACAGCCTGATCAAGGAAACCTACCGCCTGGGCGCGCACGCCTTCGTGACCAAGGATTGCGACCCGGCCGACCTGGCCGACGCCGTACGCCACGCGCACGCGGGCAAGCTGTATTTCCTGCCGCAGATCGCGGAGCGCCTGGCCAGCCTGGCCGTGCGCGGCGACGTCTCGCCGCAGTCGCAGCTGGACGAGCGCAGCCTGGAGATCTTCAAATTGATGGCCGAGGGCCTGACCAATATGGAGATCGCCGAGCGCCTCAACCTGTCGACCAAGACCATCAGCAACATCAGCCAGTCCGTGAAGGAGAAGCTCGGCGTGCACCGGCAGGCGTACATCACCAAGCTCGCCGTCAAGCATGGCTTGATCGAGCCCTGACCCGTTTCGTTGCCGTGTTGTCGTCCGTGCTCCGGTTTGCAAACTTGGGTTCCCGCCTGCGCGGGAACGACGGTGCCTGCGTCGGCACGTCGTCCCCGCGCAGGCAGGGACCCAATGTGGCGCTGGCCGCCCTGATGTTGACGACGTCCGCGCACGCGTTCTCCACCCGCGACATCAAGCCGGAACCCGTGCAGGGCTACCGCTTCCAGGTCGTCACGACGGACGACAGCGCCATCACGCGCCGCATCGTGGACGACATCACGCGCCGGCTCGTGCCCGTGTTCGCCGTGTTCCGCACCGAACTGGCCCAGCACCGGCGCATGCTGTACGTGACCGTCGGTCCGGCCGCGCTGCGCGAGGTGGCGCAACGCCGCTGCGACTGCGTCGTCGTCTCCACGTTCACGTCGAGCCAGGTCGTGCGCTCCATCCTCGGCACGCTGCCGCCCGCGCGCGCAGCAACGTTCACGGCCGTGTACGCGGAACCGGCGCCGGTCGACCAGCTGCGCCTCGTGGCCCTGCTGTACCGGCGTCCCGTGCGCGTGGCCGCCATCCTCGGTCCGGACACCGCCTTCCTCAAGCCGCTGCTGGAGGGCGAACACGTGAACGTGCTGGAGGGCGATTCGGACGAGGGCATCAACCGCCTGCTGGGCCAGATCGCGCAGACCGACGTGCTGCTGGCGCTGCCCGACAGCGCCGTCTACAACACGGAAAACTTCCGCAACATCCTGCTCTCGGCCTACCGCAAGAAGCAGGGCGTGATCGGTTTTTCGGCCGACATGGTCAAGGCGGGCGCGCTGGCGACGACGTATTCCGAGGTCGAGGACATCAACGCCCAGGTGGCCGAGATCGTGGCCAGCTACGTGGCCGGCGGCGAACTGCCGCCCCCCCAGTTCCCGCGCTATTTCCACACCATCGTCAACGAGGGCGTCGCGCGCTCGCTCGACGTCGAGGTGCCCGACAACGTGCGCAACTTTGCCCGGCCCGCGCCGGCACGCCAGCCATGAAACGCCCCGCCGCCCTCCGTGACGCCTCGCTGCGCGCCGCCAAGCTGCGCTCCGCCACCTTGCGACCCGCGAAGCTGCGCCCCGGCGCGCTGCAGTTCTGGCGCGGCTGGAGCATCGGCCTGCGCATGGCCTTCATCACCATGCTGCCCGTGACCCTGCTGTTCACGTCCTTCGTCTGGTATTCGTGGTACGCGCACCGCGCCCAGGTCGACGAGGAACTGGCGGAACGCGGCCGCATCCTCGCGCGCGCGCTCGCGGAGACCAGCGAATACAACGTCATCTCGGGCAACCTGTCCGACCTGCGCCTGACGATCAACGGCCTCGTGCAGTCGGACAGCAGCGTGTACCGCATCGACGTCGTCGACATGAACGGCCAGAACACGGTGTTCGCCCTGTCCGAACACCCGATCGAGGCGGAGGGCCGCTCGTTCGAGGCGCCGATCCGCAAGCAGGTCGTCTGGATCAACCTGTTCTCGGACAACGGCACGCCGCACGTGTCGGCCTCCAGCGACACCCGCCCGCCGACTTTGACGACGGAAGTCGTGGGCCTCGTGCGCGTCACGATGTCGCCCACGAACATGCTGGCCAAGCAGCTGCACCGCTTCCGCGTCGAGCTGGCGATGGCCGCGCTGGCGCTGGCCGCGAGCGGCGCGCTCGCGTACATCCTCGCGCGCAGCCTCACGGTCCCGCTGCGCGAGGCGATCTCCGTGCTGCGGCGCATCCGCGGCGGCAACTACCGCGTGCAGCTGCCCGTCACGACGGGCGGCGAGGTGGGCGAACTGCAGGCGTCGATCGGCGAGATGTCGGTGGCGCTGGACCAGTCCAAGCAGGACCTGGAAAACAAGGTGGCCGAGCGCACGCGCGACCTGCTCGCGTCGCGCAACGAGGCGCTGCGCGCCGACGCCGACAAGCGCAAGCTGATCCAGAAGGTCAACAGCATCATCGAGGAAGAACGCAAGAGCATCGCCGTCGAGATCCACGACGAGTTGAACGCGTCCCTGATCGCCGTGCGCCTGGAATCGCAGACGATCCAGCAGCTCGCGGCCAAGGTCACGCCGGGCGACGAGATCGACCAGATCCGCGCCAAGGCGCAGGCCATCACCAAGCTGGCGCTGGACCTGTACGCGAACGGCCGCCGGCTCGTGCGCCGCCTGCGTCCGGAAGTGCTGGACATGCTGGGCCTGCACGGCGCCGTCGAGGAGATGGTCAGCCACTACCGCAGCAGCTCCGGCGTGCACTTCGAATTCGAATCCCAGGGCGATTTCTCGAAGATCGGCAACGAACTCGCCATCTCCGCCTACCGCATCGTGCAGGAAGCGCTGTCGAACATCATGAAGCACTCGCAGGCCGGCTTCGCGCGCGTGAGTCTCGCCCTGTCCGACGAGGACGGCGCGCTGCACATCGAAGTGCAGGACGACGGCGAAGGCTTCGATCCGGCCGTCGCGTCGGAAGGCATCGGCATCATCGGCATGCGCGAGCGCGTGTTCGCCCTCGGCGGCAGCATCCACGTGCAGTCGCGCCCAGGCGAGGGCACCCTCGTCGCCATCACCCTCCCGCTCAGCGACGTGGCGACTGCCTGAAAGCAGTCTTCTGGGGTAGAGTAGCGACCTCGATCTACCATTCGCTAGCAAACCACCACCATGCTCAACGCATTGCAGACGCCTTTCGAGAAGGGCAACCAGAATCAGACCACGACCTGGTCCGATTGCATCGCCTGGTACGACAACCTCGCGCACCAATACCCCCAGGTGCTGCGCTTTTCCGTGGTCGGGACCTCCGACGCGGGCGTACCGATCCACGCCGGCGTGATCTCGGCCGACGGCGTGTTCGACCGCGCGCAGATCAAGGCCGCGGGCCGCCCCGTCTTCTTCAACAACAACGGCATCCATCCGGGCGAACCGGAAGGCGTCGATGCGTGCATGGCGCTCGTGCGCGACCTGTGCCAGCAGCCGGACCGCCTCGCGGCGCTGGGCAGGACCGTGTTCCTGTTCGTCCCGCTGTACAACGTGGACGGCGCGTTCAATCGCGCCGATACGTCGCGCGTGAACCAGGACGGCCCGGAGTCGTTCGGCTTTCGCGGCAACAGCCGCCACCTCGACCTGAACCGCGACTTCGTCAAGTGCGACACCCTGACGGCACAGACGTTCAATAAACTGTTCACGGAATGGGATCCGGACGTGATGGTCGATACGCACACGTCCAACGGCGCCGACTACAGCTACACGATGACCTTGATCCCGACCCAGGCCGACAAGCTGGGCGGCGACCTCGGCGTCTTCCTGCGCGACGAGATGCTGCCCGCGCTGTACGCGGAGATGGACAGGCGCGGCTGGCCCACGTGCCCGTACGTGAACCCTCTCAAGGACAGCCCGGATGACGGGATCGCCGACTTCCTCGAGACGGCGCGCTTCTCGACGGGCTATGCGGCGCTGCACGACACGATCGGCTTCATGCCCGAGACGCACATGCTGAAACCGTTCGCCGACCGCTATCACTCGATGCGCGCGCTCGTCGAGACGGCGCTGGACTTCACCGTCGCCCACGGCGACAGGATCGTGCAGATGCGCCGCGCGGCCCGCGCGGCCGGCCGCACGCGCCGCGAATGGCCCGTGCACTGGGCGATGGACGAGGCGAATCCGTCCACGTTCCGCTTCAAGGGTTATGCGGCGAAGTACAAGGCCAGCGTGCTGGGCGACTACCAGCGCCTGTACTACGACCGCAACGAGCCGTTCGAGCGCGACATCGCGCACTACAACCGCTTCCCGGCCGACGTCGTCGTGCCGGCACCGACGGCGTACGTCGTGCCGCAACAATGGCGCGAAGCGATCGAGCGCCTGCGCTGGAACGGCGTCAGGCTGGAGCGCGTGGACGCCGAGCGCACGCAGGAAGTCTCCGTGTACCGCATCGCGGCCCTGACGACGCGGCCGCACGCGTACGAAGGCCATATGTTCCACGACGACGTGCAGCTGGAGCGCGTGCGCGAGACGGTCGTCATCCGCGCCGGCGACTACCTCGTCCCACTCGACCAGGACCAGGCCCGCTACGCCGTCGAGACGCTGGAGCCGCAGGCCCACGACAGCTTCTTCCGCTGGGGCTTCTTCAACAGCGTGCTGGAAAAGAAGGAAGCCTATTCGGACTACGTGTTCGAGGACGAGGCCGAGCGCCTGCTGGCGGCCGAGCCGGAACTGGCCGCGAAGTTCGGCGCGTGGAAGGCCGCCAATCCGGACCTGCTGAAGGACCAGGGCGCGGTGCTCGACTTCATCTTCGCCAACTGCGCGCGCTGGCGCGAGCCTGAGTGGCGCCGTTATCCGGTCTTCATGATCGACTGATTTACCTGGGGGAGAAAAAATGAACTACAAGATCGCCGCCACGCTGGCGCTGCTGGGTGCCGCATCGGGTGTGTCGGCCGCACCATCCGCGGGCCAGACCTATTTCGAACAGAACTGCGCCAGCTGCCACACGGCCGATGCCGCCATGGGTTCGCGCGCGGGACCGCCGCTGTTCAACGTCGTGGGCCGCAAGGCCGGTTCGGCACCGGGCTACAACTACACGGATGCGCTGTCGAAGGCCGGCGCGGCCGGCAAGACGTGGACGCGCGCGGAGCTCGACGTCTTCCTGCGCGACCCGACCAGGGGTGTGCCGGGGACCGCGATGCCGATCGGGATCGCGGATGCGAAGGCGCGCGGCGCGGTGATCGATTACCTGGCGGCGCAAAGCGGCAAATCGGCCGCCCCGAAAACCGCCGCCGCGGCGGGCGCGCGCGCCGGTGCCTGGACCGACGACAAGCCGGGCGACCTGCATCACATCACGGTCGACCAGCTCGTCGCACCGTTTGCCAGCGAGAGCGCGGGCAATGGGCCCAAGCTCGCGAAGCGTCCGGACGGCGCGCTGCCGGCCGTGCCGCAAGGCTTCAAGGTCAGCGTGCTGGCCGACACGGGCAAGGCGCGCTACGCGCTGCGCGCGCCGAACGGCGACATCATCCTGGCCGATTCGGGCAAGGGCGAAGTCCGCATCCTGCGCCTGTCGGCCGACGGCGCCAAGGCGGGCACGGACAGCGTGTTCGCAACGGACCTGTCGCGCCCTTACGGCCTCGCGCTGTGGCCGGCCGCGAATCCGACATACCTGTACGTGGCCAACGCGAATTCCGTCGTGCGCTTCCCGTATGCCGCGGGCGACCTGAAGGCGAAGGGCAAGCCCGAAACCATCGTCGAGAAGATCGTCGACGGCCTGGGCAACCACATCACGCGCTCGCTCGCGTTCTCGCAGGACGGTAAAACCCTGTTCGTGTCGGTCGGCTCGGCCACCAACGTCGGCGAAGGCATCGGCGCCACGCCGCCGCAGCCGCTCGCGCAATGGGAAGCCGCGCACGGCCTGGGCGGCGCGTGGAACCAGGAGACCGACCGCGCCACCGTGCTCGCGTTCGACCCGGACGGCAAGAACCGCCGCAACTACGCGAACGGCCTGCGCAACTGCGTCGGCATGTTCGTGCATCCGGACACGGGCGACCTGTATTGCAGCGTCAACGAGCGCGACGAACTGGGCGACAACCTGCCGCCGGACTACGTCACGCGCGTGAAGCGCGGCGGCTTCTACGGCTGGCCGTGGTACTACCTGGGCACGCACGAAGACCCGCGCCTGAAGGGCGTCCGTCCGGACCTGAAGGACAAGATCACCGTGCCCGACACGCTGATCCAGGCGCACTCCGCGCCGCTGGGCATGACCGTGTACCACGCCCCTGCGGGCGCGAAGCACGCGTTCCCGAAAGAGTACGACGGCGACATCTTCCTGGCGCTGCACGGCTCGTGGAACCGCGGCATCCGCACCGGCTACAAGGTCGTGCGCGTGATGATGAAGAACGGCGCCCCGACGGGCCAGTACCAGGACTTCATGACCGGCATGGTGCTGTCCGACCGCGACGTGTGGGGCCGTCCGGCGGCCGTGACGGTGGCGGCGGATGGCGCGCTGCTCGTCGTGGACGACGGCGGCGGCGTCGTGTGGCGGATCGTGCCCTCCAAATGAGGCGATAAGAAAACCTTAAGCAGGCTTGCCGATGATGAGGGTCGGGAGATGTCCGGCCCATCGATCAGGAGGCAAGCATGAAAAACGTTCTTGTGTGGGACCTGCCGGTCCGCATATTCCACTGGCTGCTGGCGGCCAGCTTTGCCGGCGCCTGGCTGACGGCCGGCCACGAGCGCTGGATGCTGGTGCACGTGACACTCGGCTGCACCGTGCTGGCGCTGGCCGTCCTGCGCGTCGCGTGGGGCCTCGTCGGCACGCGCCACGCCCGCTTCGGCGATTTCGTGCGCGGGCCGCGCGCCGCCATGCGCTATCTCGGCGGCCTCGTACGCGGCCAGCCGCAGCACTACCTCGGCCACAATCCCGCCGGCGGCCTTGCGATCGTGGCCCTGCTGGCGCTGGCCGTGACGGCCGCCGCCGCCGGCCTGGCGACGTACACGCTGGGCGACGCGTACGAAGATCTGCACGAAGTGCTGGCGAACCTGATGCTGGGCCTCGTCGGGCTGCACGTGGCGGCGGTCGTCGTGTCGGGCTGGCTGCATCGCGAGAACCTCGTCGCGGCCATGTTCAGCGGCCGCAAGCGCGGTGCGCCCGCCGACGGCATCGCCACGCCCCGGCGCGGTATCGGCATCGTGCTGCTGGCGGCCGTGCTCGGGTTCTGGGGCTGGCAGCTGAGCCATCCGGCCGCTGGCCTGGGCGCCGTCGCGGTGGCCGAGGCCCATGGCGAAGACGGTGACGACTGACCCGCCGCGTGGGAGAATGAGCGCATGCACATCCTTCTCGCGGAAGACGATCCCCTGCTCGGCGACGGCCTGCGCGCCGGGCTGCGCCAGCTCGGCTTCCAGGTCGACTGGGTGCAGAGCGGCGATGCGGCCGAGCGCGAACTGCGCGCGCAGGACTACGCGGCGGCCGTGCTCGACCTGGGCCTGCCACGCCGGGACGGCATGGACGTGCTGGCGGCCGTGCGCGCCGCCGGGCTGGCCACGCCCGTGCTCGTGCTGACCGCGCGCGACGCCGTGCCGGACCGCATCCGCGGCCTCGACGCCGGCGCCGACGACTACGTGGTCAAGCCCGTCGACCTGCACGAACTGGCCGCGCGCCTGCGCGCCCTCGTGCGGCGCGCGCATGGCCAGCCGCGCGACCGCCTGCGCGCGGGCGACGTCGAACTCGATCCCGCCGCCCGCACCGTGCGCAAGGACGGCACGACGGTGACGCTGTCGACGCGCGAATTCGACCTGCTGCATGCGCTGATGCTGAATACCAACCGCGTGCTGACGCGCGAACAGCTGGAACAGCACCTGTACAGCTGGGGCCAGGAAGTGGAGAGCAACGCCGTCGAGGTGCACGTCCACAACCTGCGGCGCAAGCTGGGGAGCGCGTTGATCCAGACGGTCCGCGGCGTCGGCTACGTGCTGCGCGATCCCGCTGCGCCATGAGTCGCGGCCCCTCGCTGCAGGTCCGCCTGCTCGGGCTGATGTTCGGCGTGCTCGCGGCGCTGTGGGCCGCGACGCTCGCGCTGACCCTGTCCGACACGCGCCACGAACTGGACGAACTGCTCGACGCGCACCTCGCGCAGTCGGCATCGCTGCTGCTCGTGCAGGACGCGGATGCCGACGAGGACGTCGCGGCGCCCGACGCGCCGATCCTCCATCGCTATGCGCCGCGCGTCGCCTTCCAGGTGTGGCGCGATGGCCGCCTCGTCCTGCGTTCCGCCAACGCGCCCGCGCTGCCGTTCGGTCCCGCCGCGCGGCGCGACGGCTTCGCGTTCGTCGATGCGCCGGGCGCGCGCTGGCGCGTGTTCGCCGCCTATGATCCCGCGCGCCGGCGCCAGGTGTATGTCGGCGAGCGGCTCGATGCGCGCGGCGAGATCCTGGCCGCGGTGCTGCGCGGCGTGTCGTGGCCGCTCGCGCTCGCGCTGCCCGTGCTGGGGCTCGCGACGTGGTGGACCGTGCGGCGCGGCCTCGCGCCGCTGCGCCGGATGGGACGCACGCTGGCGGCGCGCCGTCCGGACGCGCTGGACCCCGTCGCGCTCGATGGCATGAGCGCGGAAATGCTGCCGCTCGCCGCGTCGCTCAACGGTCTGCTCGGACGCATCGCCGACCTGCTGGCGAACGAGCGGCGCTTCACGGCGGACGCGGCGCACGAGTTGCGCACGCCGGTCGCGGCCATCCGCATGCAGGCGCAGGTGGCGCAGGCCGCGACGGACGATGCGACCCGCGCGCACGCGCTGGACGGGCTGCTCGCCGGCTGCGACCGCGCGGCGCGCCTGATCGACCAGCTGCTGACGCTGGCCCGCGTCGAGTCCGCGCAGGCGCCCGAGATGGCCGGCGTCGAACTGGGGGGCGTCACGCGCGGCGTGATGGCCGAGCTGGCGCCGGCCGCGCTGGCGAAGGCGCAGCGGCTCGAGCTGGATGCGCAGGGGACGTACGTCGTGCGCGGGAATGCGCTGCTGCTGGCGGTCCTGGTCCGCAACCTGGTCGACAACGCGGTGCGTTATGCGCCGCCGGGGGCCGCCATCGGCGTGTATCTGCATCGGGAAGGGGATGAGGTCGTGCTCGACGTCGAGGATGGCGGCGCGGGCCTGGCCGACGCCGACCTGGCGCGGCTCGGCGAACGGTTTTATCGCGTAGCCGGCAACGGCGCGGCCGGCAGCGGACTCGGATGGTCGATCGTGCGCCGCATCGCGGCCGTGCATGGCGCACGGGTCGCGGTGCGGCGCTCGGAACGGCTGGGCGGATTGGCCGTCGCCGTCACGTTCGGGTGATTACTTGCTCTCGGCGATCCAGCGATCGACCTTCTTTTCCAGCAGCGCCAGCGGCAGCGTGCCTTCGCCCAGCACGATCTCGTGGAACTTCGGCAGGCTGAATTTCGGGCCGAGTTCCTTTTCCGCGCGGGCGCGCAGTTCCTGGATCTTCAGCGCGCCGATCTTGTAGCCCAGTGCCTGCGCCGGCCACGCCATGTAGCGTTCCGTCGCATTGCGCGCGTCCGCTTCCGTGTAGCCCAGCGTCTCGCGCATGTACTGGATCGACTGCTCGCGCGTCCAGCCCTTCGCGTGCATGCCCGTGTCGACGACGAGGCGCACGGCGCGCAGCATCTCGTCGTTCAGGTGGCCGAAGTAATCCTCGGGCTTGTCGAACAGGCCCATCTCCTTGCCCAGCGTCTCGGCGTACAGCGCCCAGCCTTCCGTGAACGCGTTGTTGCCGCCGAACTTGCGGAAGTTCGGCAGGCCCAGTTCCTGCATCAGCGCGATGTGGAAGTGGTGACCCGGCTGGCCCTCGTGCAGGAACAGCGTGACCATGCCCGTGCTGCCGTACTGCTTCGGGTCGTTCACGACGGACCAGAACACGCCCGGACGCGAGCCGTCCACGGCCGGCGGCGTGTAGTGGTCGGACGCGGTCGCGCGCGACAGTTCCGGTTCCAGGCGCAGGTCGAGCGGCGTCTTCGGCCGCAGCGAGAACAGCGCCGGCAGCTTCGCCTGCAGCACCGTGTTCAGGTGGCGGTAGACGTCGATGATCTCGCCCTCGGTCTTGAACGGCTTGTACTTCGCCTGCTCCGACACCCACACCGGCAGGCCGGCCGGCGGGCCGTCGTAGCCCATCTTCGGACCGATGCGCGCGAACTCGCCCTGGATGCGCGCGACTTCCCGCAAGCCGATCTGGTGGATCTGTTCCGGCTGCAGGTCGGTCGTCGTCTGGCTCGCGACGCGCGCGAGATACCAGTCCATCCCCTGCGGCAGCGCGCTCCAGCCCGTGCTCGTGCGGCAGGCCGGCAGGTAGTCGTGCTCGATGAAGTCGGCCAGGCGCTTCAATGCGGGATTCAGCTTGCCGGCTATGGTGCTGCGATACGCGGCCGTCAGCTTCTTCCTGTCGGCATCCGAAAACGCGGCCGGGAAGTTCTTCACGGGCGAGTAATAGATGCTGTCCTCGGCCTTGGCGGCGACCAGCTGCTTGAACTGGGGCAGGGCGGATTCCATGATCGCCTTCGGCTGCACGATCCCGCGCTTCATCCCTTCGCGCATGTTGGCGATGGCCTGGTCGATCCACGGACCGAGCTGGTTCAGGCGGCTCAGGTAGGCCTGGTAATCCTTCACGGTGACCAGCGACTGCGCCTGCTGGCCGCTGCTGTAGTTCGCGAGCGTGATCGGCAGCGCGTCCATCTGGTCCAGCGGCAGCAGGTACTCGGGGAACGGCTCGAAGCGCAGCGCGGTCTTGAGCTCGTAGTCGAGGATGTCGTAGCTCGTCTGGTCGCGCTGGGACAAGCCGTCGCGCGGGATCGCGTGCAGGCGTTTCAGGTAGCCCTTGTACAACGCGTACTGGTGGGCGATGTTCTTCGGTGCGATTGTCATGCCGATCTGGTCGGGGAAGCGGTTGTCGCCGCTTTCGCCGGCGGCGACGGGATCGAAGCGCGCTTCGGCGTCCCAGTAGTCGTCGGCCAGTTTGTTCAGCTGTTTCGATGCGGCGCTGGCGTTCGTGGCGCCGGCCGTGGGCTTGGCCGCGGTGTCGGCGGCGAGGGCCGGCGCGCAGGCGATGAGGCAGGCGGCGGCGAGGGTGCCCAGGGTAAGGGTCTGTTTCATGATGTTTGAACGATGTAAAGGAAGCGGCGCCAAGGATACTCCCGGCACCGCCCGAGGCCCAGTCTTTACGGGCGATCTTTAATAATTGGCCAGCGGCGCCAGTTGCCCGCCCTTGAACGTGTAGACCGTGACGGCCGTCTTCTTCAGGTTGCCGCTCGCATCGTAGCCGTACGTGCCGGCCACGCCCTGGTAGCTCATCGTGTGCAGCTGCTTGCCGACGGCCGCGGCGTCCGTCGTGTTCGCGGCCTGCATGGCGCGGGCGATGAACATCGTCTGGTCGTAGAACGCGGGCGCGTACACGTCCGGGTCGCGCTGGTAGCGCTGTTTGTATCGCGCCTTGAACGCGGGGCCGTTGGCCTGCTTGTCGAGCGTCGCGCCGGCCTGCGCGCACATCACGTTCTCGCCGACGGCATCGCCGCCCAGCTTGGCCATCTCGGGGCTGCACAGCGTGTCGCCGCCCAGCAGGCGCACGTTCGCCATGCCCAGCTGCTTCATCTGGCGCGCCATCGGGGCGCCCTGCGGCGCATAGCCGCCGAAGAAGATGGCGTCCACTTTCTTCGCGCGGAACGCGGTCAGGATGGCGGAGAAATCGCTCGCCTTGTCGTTGGTGAATTCGCGGCCGACGACGGTCACGCCCGAGGCGCGCGCCTGCTTCGCGAATTCGTCGGCGATGCCCTGGCCGAACGCGGTGCGGTCGTCGATCACGCCCACCGTCTTGATCTTGAGTTCCCTGGCGGCGTACGACGCCATCGATGCGCCCACCTGGGCATCGCTGGCGACGATGCGGAACACGTTCGGGTAGCGCGCCTGCGTGATCTTGGGGCTCGTGCCCACGGTCGACATCAGGATGCCGGCATCGTTGTAGACGCGCGAGGCGGGGATCGCCACGCCCGAGTTGTACGGGCCGAGCACGAACTTGACGCCGGCGTCGGCGAACTTCTGCGCCACGCTCACGCCGGCTTTCGGGTCGCCCTGGTCGTCTTCCGACAGCAGTTCGAATTTCAGCGTCTTGCCGCCCACCTTGAGCTTTTGCGCGTTGAGTTCCTCGACCGCGAGGCGCACGCCGTTCTCGTCGTCCTTGCCGGCGAAGGCGTTGGAACCCGACAGCGGGCCGCTCACGCCGATGCGCACGACCTGGTCCTGGGCGAGCGCGGTGGTCCCGGTCGCGAGCAGGATCGCCGCCAGCGCCAGGGTCTTGATGGTTGATGCCATTCCGTTGTCTCCGTTGTTATTCAACGGCCGCCATCATCGCATGATCGGCGCGATGAGCAAACTTCAGGCGGGCAGCCCGTGCGTGATCAGTTCCAGCGGCAGCGCGGTGGTGCACTTGATCTGCTCCATCGAGAACGCGGAGGAGACGCCGGACAGCTGCGCGGTGCGGATCAGCTTTTTGTAGAAACGGTCGTAGCCGTCGATGTCGGTCGTGACGACCTTGAGCAGGTAGTCGACGTCGCCGCTCATGCGGTGGAATTCCAGGACTTCCGGCAGCGCGATGACGGCGGAGGCGAAGCGCTCCAGCCATTTTTCGTCGTGCTCGTTGGTGCGCACGCTGACGAATACCGTCACGGGCAGGCCGACCTTGTGCCGGTTGACGATGCTGACCCGGCTCTCGATGTATCCCTCTTCCTCCAGGCGTTTGACGCGTTTCCAGCAGGGGGTGCTGGAGAGCCCGACCTTTTCGCTCAGGCCGGAAATCGACAGCGTGGCGTCGGCCTGCAGGGCGGCCAGGATCGCGCAGTCGTATTTGTCGAGTGAATTCATCTTGTCCATCGCACGGTCTCTAGAATGTTCGTTCTTCAGCGCAGGAAAAATCAAAGATTCTTTAGTACGTCATTTTCGGCACCTAACCGTAACATATTACTCAACAATCGCGCTGCTGGCGCATTTATTTTTGGACTTTTAGCAATTATTTTATGGCCCCCGACCTCTACCTCGACGCAAACGCCACTTCGCCGGTCCTGCCTTCCGCAATCGCCGCCGCGGTCGAGGCGATGGAGGCCTCGTTCGGCAATCCGAGCAGCAGCCACGCCACCGGCCTGCGCGCCAAACGCATCCTCGACACGACCCGTGCGCGCGCCCGCCGCGTGCTCGGTGCCGGGCCGGGACGCGTGCTGTTCACGAGCGGTGCCACGGAAGGCATCCAGACCGCCGTGCTGTCGGCGCTCGTCGCCGTGCGCGAGCGCCGCGCGGCCGGGGAAGACTGCGGCGACCTGCTGGTCTACGGCGCCACCGAACACAAGGCCGTGTCGGAAAGCCTCGCGCACTGGAACCGCCTGCTCGGCACGGGGCTCACCTTGCAGCCGCTGCCCGTCGACGCAGCAGGACGCCACCGCCTGGACGTGCTGCGCGACCTGGCGCCGCGCGCGGCCATGGTCTGCACGATGGCGGCCAACAACGAGACGGGCGCCATCTCGGACCTGGACGGCATCGCGCGCGTGCTGCGCGCGAGCGGATCGAAAGCCTGCTGGATGGTCGACTGCGTGCAGGCGCTGGGCAAGCTGCCGCTGGATCTCGCGAACACGCGCATCGATTACGCGCCGTTCTCCGGTCACAAGCTGCACGCGCCGAAAGGCATCGGCATCCTGTACGTGCGCGACGGCGCGCCCTACACGCCGCTGATGATCGGCGGCGGCCAGGAAGGCGGCCAGCGCTCCGGCACGGAAAACATGGCCGGCATCGCTGCGCTCGGCGCCGTGCTGGCCGCACTGGAAGAGGGCACGACGTTCCACACACACGCCGAGCTGGCGGCCATGCGCGACCGGCTCGCGGCCGCGTTGCGCGACGCGTTTCCCGGCATCGTCTTCAACGCGCCGTTCGAACACACCCTGCCGACCACGCTGAATGTCGCCGTGCCCGGCGTCTCCAGCAAGGACCTGCTCGACCTGTTCGACGCGGCCGGCCTGCGCGTCAGCGCGGGCTCGGCCTGTTCCGCCGCCAAGGCCGCGCCCAGCTACGTCCTCGATGCGATGGGACTGCCCCTGTGGCGCAGCGGCGGCGCCGTGCGCCTGTCGATCGGGCCGCTCGCGGACAACGCCTTCGTCGACGCCGCCTGCGCGCGCATCCGCCGCTGCGGCGAGGCGTTGCGCACGTCGCCGCTGAGCGGTGGGCATCCCGGCGTGATGCAGGTCAGCGGCGACGGGCGGCATGGCTGGATCGTGTTCGATGGTGAAACCTGCGTCGCGCTCGATCCGCCGCCCGGACAGGTCGAACGCATCGCCGCGCTGGCGCGCGACGCGGGCCTGCGCCTGGCCGACTTCGACGCGGCGGAGCGCGCCACCGTCGCGCTGGACGACGGCAGCCATGCGCCCTGCATGCCCATCGGCGGCGCCGTGCTGGCCCGCCTGCCGGACGGCTGGCTGCTGGGCGAGGCGCAAGACGGCCGCTTGCCGCGCACGGCCGTGCGCCAGGTCTTCGGCACCATCGATGCGACCCGCCTGGCGCAGATCGCGCATGACGGCGCCGTGATCTGCCACGGCACCGATGTCGACGGCCTGGCCTGGGCGACGGTGAATGCGCTGCGCGATGCCGGCGCGCCGGGCCAGCTACATCCCGACGCGCTGGATGTGTTCCTGCGCCGCCACGCGGACGCGCTGCTCGTCGACGTGCGCGAAACGGGCGAAGCGGCGGCCGGCGCAATCACCTTGCACGGCCGCGCGGCGCACCACGTGCCGCTGTCGCGCCTTGCCGAGCACCTGCCGGCATGGCTGTCCGATCCGGCCCGGCCGATCGTGTTCGTCTGCCGCAGTGGGAACCGTAGCGCGAAGGCCGCCCTTTGCCTGCGCCGCGCGGGGCATGTGCAGGCGTGGACCCTCGTGGGCGGGCTCGCGCTGGCGTAAAACATACCGATCGTCAATGAGCGTTCGCTAACGCACAGTTCCCCGGCACCTGATTGCTTAGCATGGCGGCAGCCGTGCGCCCTCGTCTCACGCTTCATCCGAATGGTCGCGTCCCGCGTCAGCCGGCGGTCGGTTGCGCACGCCACCACGAGGTTCCTGTTGAAAGAAGAAAAAGTGCTGCCGCCCGCAGCCGGGGTCGCCGATGACGACGCCCCGCTGCGCGCCGAACTGTTTTCCGCCGCCCAGATGGCCGTCCACGGCCGCCGCCTCGCCGCGCGCCATCAACTGGCCGACGCGCCGGGCAGCGACCGCCTGCTGGACCGCCTGGACGACAATGCCGCCGTCATCGCCGATGCCTGCGCCGGCCTTGCGCGCGCCGCGCGCGCCGGCGTGCGCCTGCCGCCGGCGGCCGACGCGCTGCTCGACCATGCCTGGCTGATCGACGACCACGTCCGCCTCGCGCGCCGCCACCTCCCCGACGACGATTGCTGCGCGCTGCCCTGCCTGCAGGATGCCGATGCGCGGGGCAATCCGCGCGTGTACCAGCTGGCGCTGGACGTGATCGCGCATGGCGACGGCCGGCTGGACGCGGAAAGCCTCGCGCGCTTCGTCGCCGCCTACCAGGAAGGCGCGCCGCTGGCGCTGGCGGAACTTGCGGCGCTGCCGGCCATGCTGCGCCTCGTGCTCATCGAGAACCTGCGCCGCCTCGCCGTGCGCCAGGCGGACACCCGGCGCCAGCGCGTGCAGGCCAACCGCTGGGCCGACCGCATGACGGCGCGGGCCGAGGAGCGGCCCGGTGACCTGATCCTCGTCGTGGCCGACATGGTGCGCGACGTGCAGCCGATGAGTTCCGGCTTCGTGGCCGAACTCGCGCGCCGGCTGCAGGGCCGCGGCGGCCCGCTCACCCAGGCCTTGCAATGGATCGCCACACGCCTCGCGGACGAGGGCCGCACGCTCGACCAGGCGATGCAGGCCGACGTCACGCAGCAGGCCGCGGACGACGTCTCGGTCGCGAACTCCATCGCCAGCCTGCGCCTGCTGGGCAGCATGGACTGGCGCGAATTCGCCGAGACGATGAGCGCCGTCGAGCAGGCGCTGCGCGGCGACCCGGCCGGCGTCTACGGCCGCATGGACGGCGCCACGCGCGACCATTACCGCCACGTGGTCGGGCGCCTCGCGCGCGCCGCCGGCCGCCGCGAGATCGAGGTGGCGACGGAAGCGCTGGCGCTGGCGGCCGAAGGGCATGACGCGCGCCGGCGCCACGTCGGCTTTTACCTGGCCGGCGACGGGTTGCCGCAACTGAAGCAGCGGCTGAACCTGCGCCCCGGCCGCGTGCGCGCGCTGCCGGCCTATCTGGGCGCCGTCGGCGCGTGCACCGCACTGTTCGCGGGGGCGGCCGCCGTCCACGCGGCGCAGGATGGCGCCGGCCCGGCGCTGCTCGTCGCGATCGGCCTGCTGGGCGCGCTCGGTGCGAGCCGGCTGGCGCTGGCCCTCGTCGACCTGATGGCCGCGCGGCTCGTCGCGCCGGCGCCGCTGCCGCGCATGGATGTCGGCGCGGGCATCCCGCCCGATGCGCGCGCCATCGTCGTCGTGCCCGCGCTGCTGTACGGCCGCGACAACGTGGCGGCCCTCGTCGAGTCGCTGGAAGTGCATTATCTCGCCAACCGCGACCCGCACCTGCGCTTCTGCCTCCTGACCGACCTGGCCGACGCGCCGCGGCAAGAGGTGTACGGCGACGCCGACCTGATCGAACAGGCGCGCGCCGGCATCGCCGCGCTGAATGCGAAGTATGGAGCTTGCCGGCCGTTCCTGCTGCTGCACCGCCAGCGCACGTGGAGCGACGGCGAGGGCGCGTGGATCGGCCGCGACCGCAAGCGCGGCAAGCTGGAAGACCTGAATGCGTTCCTGCTGCGCGGCGAGCGCGCGCCGTTCGCCGTGATCGAAGGGCCCGTCGACGGCGTGGACGAGATCCGCTACGTGATCACGCTGGACGCCGGCACCGGCCTGCCGCGCGACGCCGCCCGCGCTTTCGTCGCCGCGATGGCGCATCCGCTCAATCGCCCCGTGCTCGATGACGCGGGCCGGCGCGTGGTGGCCGGTCACGGCCTGCTGCAGCCGCGCATGACGGCCGCGCTGCCGCCGGAACACGCGTCGCGCTACGAACGCCTGTGCGGCGGCGCATCCGGCATCGAGCAGGACCTGTTCGGCGAAGGCACGTTCGCGGGCCAGGGCATCTACGACCTGGCCGTGGCCGACCGCGTGCTGCGCGGCCGCCTGCCGGACGACCGGGTGCTGTCGCACGACCTGCTGGAAGGCAGCTACCTGCGTGCCGGCCTGCTGGGCGACGCCCACCTCGTGGCGCCATGCCCGGCGCGCTACAGCGACGATGTCGCCCGGCGCCACCGCCAGATCCGCGGCGACTGGCAACTGGCCGGCTGGCTGCGCGACCGCGTGCCGCGGGCGGACCGCAGCCGCGAAGCGAATCCGCTGCCGCCGCTGGCGCGCTGGAAGCTGTTCGACAACCTGCGCCGCAGCCTCGTCGCGCCCACGTTGTGCATCCTGCTGGTGCTGTGCTGGGCGCTGCTGCCGGCGCCCGCGTTCTGGACCGCGGCCGTGCTGGCCGTGTTCTTCGTGCCGTTCGCGCTGCGCACGCTCGTCGCCCTGGCCGACAAGCCGCACGACGTCGCGCCCGGCGCGCACCTGCGGCACTGCGCGCACGACGCGCGCATCGGCCTCTATCACGCGCTGCTGGACACGGCCTTCCTGCCGCACGAGGCCAGCTACAGCGTGGACGCGATCGCGCGCGGCGCGTGGCGCATGCTCGTGTCGAAACGGCTGCGCCTGGAATGGCGCGCGCCCACCCTGTCGCGCTCCAGCACGGACATGGAGTCGAACTGGCAGAACATGTGGTTCGCGCCCGCGTTCGCGGTGGGCGTCGCCGTGCTGCTCAGCTTTGCGAACCCGCTCGCGCTGTTCGCGGCCGCGCCGCTGCTGCTGCTGTGGTTCCTGTCGCCCGTGGTCGCATGGTGGGTCAGCCTGCCGGCTGCGCGTCATGCACCGCACCTGGCGGAGGCGCAGCGCCGGTTCCTGCGCACGACGGCCCGCCGCACGTGGGCATTCTTCGAGGACCACGTCACGGCCGAGAGCAACTGGCTGCCGCCGGACCACTTGCAGGAACACCCGGCCCCCGTCGTCGCGCACAGCACGTCGCCCGCAAGCGTGGGCTTCGCGCTGCTGGCCAACATGACGGCCTGGGACTTCGGCTACGCGCCTGCGGGCGACCTGCTGGCGCGCACGCGTGCGGCGCTGGACACGATGGGCCGGCTGGAACGCCAGCGCGGCCATTTCCACGACGCGTACGACACGCGCACGCTGGAGCCCCTGTCCGTGGCGGCCACCGGCAGCGGCAACCTGGCGGCGCACCTGCTCACGCTGGCCGCCGGCCTGGAACGGCTGGCCAACGAGCCCATCGCCTCCAGCCGCGCGCTGGACGGCATCCGCGACACGCTGGACGTCGTCGAAGAACACGCCGTGCCCGCCGTGCGCGAGGCGATCGCCGCGCTGCGCCTGCACCTCTCGCCGGAGCGCTGCCGCAATGCGGGCACGTTGCCGGGCCTCGCCGATTGCCTGCAAACGCTGGCGCGCCACGCGGAGGCGTTGTGCGCCGCCGTGCCGGACGACGCCGATCCGCAGTTGCGCGACTGGGCCGGCAGGCTGGCGCGGCAAACGGCGGCCGCGCAGGCGGACCTGCTGGCGATGGCGCCGTGGATGCGCGTCGTGCAGGAATACGTGATCGATTCGAGCCTCACCCGCATCCCGACGGTGCGCGAGCTGGCCGGCTTCGGCATGAAGGCGCCGGGCGACGACCTGGAACCGGACGAGCGCACGCGCCAGCTGCTGCTCGCCGGGCTTGTCGCGGAAGGCAGCACGAACGCGCAGGTGCGCCTGCAGGAGATCGAGCAGCTGGCGCGTGCCGCGCGCGCGTGTGCGGACATGGATTTCGGTTTGCTGGCCGACGCGGACACGGGCCTGCTCGCATCGGATGCCCGCCTGGCCAGCTTCACCGCCATCGCGCGCGGCCAGCTGCCGCAGGAACACTGGACCGCGCTGGGCCGCCAGTCGTGCCGCGCGTACGGCCACCCGGTGCTGCTGTCGACGGACGGCGCGCTGGACGACTACCTGGCGCCGCTGCTGGTGATGCCGGCGTACCGCGACACGTTGCTGGACCAGACGTACCGGGGCATCGTCCGCGCGCAGGCGGAATACGGCCGCCGCCGCGACGTGCCGTGGGGCTTTGCGGCATCCGGCTACAACGCGATGGACGCCGCGCTGCATTACCAGTACCGCGCCTTCGGCGTACCCGGCACGGGGACGCAACGGGCGTCAGGCGAAGACCTCGTCGTCGCGCCATACGCCGCGCTGCTGGCGCTGATGGTCGAACCGGAGCGCGCCTGCGCCAACCTGGAGCGCATGGCGCAGCTGGGCTTCAAGGGCCGCTACGGTTTCTATGAAGCCGTCGACTACACGCCGGCGCGGCGGCCCGCGGGCCAGGCCCATGCGATCGTGCGCGCGTTCATGGCGCACCACCAGGGCATGGGTTTGCTGGCGCTGTCCTGCCTGTTGCACGACCGGCCCATGCAGCGCCGCTTCGCCGCCGAGCCGCAGTTCCAGGCCGCGTTGCCGCTGCTGCAGGAACCGGTGCCGCGCGCCGGTGCGGGGCGGCACGTGGAGGTCGAAGACATGCGCCCGCGCGCGCCCGACAGCGCCACGACGGCGCGCACGGTGACGCAACCGGACGCCGCGCCGCAGGACGTGCAACTGCTGTCCAACGGCCGCTACCACGTGCTGGTGACGGCGAGCGGCGCCGGCTACAGCGCGTGGCGCGACCTGGCCGTCACGCGCTGGCGCGCGGATCCGACCGCCGGCGACGGCGGCCATGTCTGCTACGTGCGCGACGTGGACAGCGGGGCCGTGTGGTCGAACACCTGGCGGCCCACGCTGGCGCGGCCCGAGCATGACGAAGCCCGGTTCTCCGAAGGCCGCGCCGCATTCCACCGGCGCGACCACGGCATCGAACTGCACACGGAGATCGTCGTCGCGCCCGACGACGACGTCGAACTGCGCCGCCTGCGCATCGCCAACCGGACGGGCACGACGCGCACCATCGAGCTGACGAGCTACGCGGAGGCGGCGCCGGCAACCGTGCAGATGGAGATCCTGGCACAGCGCGATGCGCTCCTGTGCACGCATGGGCAGGCATGGCTGCTGAACGTGATGACGGTGCACGGCGCGGACGCACCCGCGGCCCAGTTCGGGACGGACCGCGCGCACTTCATCGGCCGCGGACGGAGCAGGGCGCATCCCGCCGCGCTGGAGGGACGCGCGCCGCTGGACGGCCTGGACGGCATCGTGGCCGATCCGGTGCTGGCGATCCGCCGCATCCTGACGCTGGCGCCGCACCAGGAAGCGACGGTCGACATCGTGCTGGGCGTGGCCGAGACGCGCGACCACGCGCTGCGCCTGATCGACAAATACCGCGACCGCCAGGTGGCCGACCGCGTGCCCGAACTCGCGTGGACGCACGGCCAGGTCATGCTGCGCCAGTTGAACGCGAGCGAGGCGGACGCCCAGTCGTACGCGCGCCTGGCCGGCAGCGTGCTGTGTCCGCAGCCTGCGCTGCGCGCCGACCCGGCCGTCATCGCGCGCAACCAGTACGGCCGGGCCGACCTGGAAGCGCTCGGCATTCCGGGCGACCGTCCGCTCGTGCTGCTGCACCTGCGCGACGCCGCCAACCTCGACCTCGCGCGCCAGGCGGTCCAGGCGTATGCGTGGTGGCGCGCGAAAGGACTCGCCGCGAACCTCGTGGTCTGGTGCGACGGCCCGGCGGCGTTGCAGGACGAGGTCATGCGGCTGCCCGGCGCGGGCGGCGTGTACGTGTGCACGTCCGAGCAGCTGTCGCTGGACGAGCGCATGCTGATGCAGGCCGTGGCGCGCGTGGTCCTGGCCGACGACCAGGGCAGCCTCGCCGAGCAGCTGCGCCGCGCGGCCGCGCGCAAGGCCGAGCTGCCGCCGGCGCTGGTGCCGACCGCGGCGCCGGACCAGGACGAAGGGACCGCGCCGGCCGTCCCGGACGACGACATCGACGGCTTTACGGCCGATGGCCGCGAATGCGTCATCCGCACGGGCCCAGGCCGGCACACGCCCACGCCGTGGGTCAACGTGCTGGCGAGCCCGATGTTCGGCACGGTGATCTCGGAAAGCGGCCAGGCGTACAGCTGGAACCAGAATGCCCATGAATTCCGTCTGACGCCGTGGGACGATGACCTCGTGGCCGGCCGCGGCGGCGAAGTGTTTTATCTGCGCGACGAGCAGACGGGCGTGTTCTGGTCGCCGACGGCGCTGCCGGCACCGTCCGGCGCCGGCCATGTCACGCGCCACGGCTTCGGCTACAGCGTGTTCGAGCACGCGGCGCACGGCATCCACAGCGAGCTGTTGACGTATGTGGCGCTGGACGCGCCGCTGAAACACATCGTGCTCAAGCTGCGCAACGACGGGACCGCGGCGCGGCGCCTGTCCGTCACGGGCTACGTGGAGTGGGTGCTGGGCGAGCTGCGCGCGGACGCCGCGCCGCACGTGGTGACGGAGCAGGATCCCGTCAGCGGCGCGCTGTTTGCCCGCAACGCGTGGAACGGGGATTTCGCGGGCCGCGTCGCGTTCTTCCACCTCGATGCCGAGCACGTGGCGTTTACCTGCGACCGCGCGGAATTCATCGGCCGCGACGGCAGCCTCGCCCATCCGGCCGCGCTCGCTCGCACGACCTTGTCCGGCCGCAGCGGCGCCGCGCTCGATCCGTGCGCCGCGCTGCAAACCGTCATCGACCTGGCGCCGGGAGAAGAACAGGAACTCGTGTTCATGCTGGGCGTGGGCGGACGCCGCAACCTGGACGCCACCGGCATGGTCCAGCGCCACAGCGGTGCCGTGACCGCCGCCGCCGACCTGGCGCGCGTGCGCGACTTCTGGGACGACACGCTCGGCGCCGTCCGCATCGAGACGCCGGAGCCCGCGTTCGACGTCCTCGTCAACGGCTGGCTGATGGTGCAGGCGATCGCGTGCCGCATGTGGGCGCGCACGAGCCATGACCAGTCGGTGGGCGCATACCGTTTCGGCGACCAGTTGCAGGATGCGATGGCGGCCGTGCACGTGCGTCCGGAACTGCTGCGCGACCACATCCTGCTGTTCGCCGGCCACCAGTTCGTCGAAGGCGACGTGCAGCACTGGTGGCATCCGCCGACGGGCCGCGGCGAGCGCACACGCTGCCCGGACGATGCCTTGTGGCTGCCGCTCGCGGTGCACCGCTACGTGGGCGTGACGGGCGACTACGCACTGCTGGACGAGATCGCGCCGTTCATCGAAGGCCGCGCGCTCAGGCAGGACGAGGCGGCGTATTGCGACCTGCCCGAGCGTTCGCAGGAACAGGCCAGCATCTACGAACACTGCGTGCGCGCGCTACGCCGCGCCCTCGTGTTCGGGCCGCACGGCCTGCCGCCGGGGGCGGGTGGCGTTGGCGAGAGCGTCCGGCTCGGGTTCTTCCTGTACGACGTGCTGTGCCGCTTCGCGGAACTCGCCGACCGCCGCGGCGACTACGGCTTCTGCACGACGTGCCGCAGCGCGGCCCAGGTCCTCGCGCACAACCTCGACGGCAACGCGTGGGACGGCGCCTGGTACCGGCGCGCGTATGGCGACGACAGCGCGAGCGGCATCGATGCGGCCACGCAAAGCTGGGCCGTGCTGTCCGGCGCGGCCGACCGGGACCGGGCCCGCATCGCGATGGAGGCGGTGGACGCCCATCTCGTGCGCGACGGCGGCGGCGTCCAGGACACGCAGGCGGCGATCTGGGCGGCGATGGCGTTCGCGCACCTGGGCGACACGGAGCGTGCGTGGGCACTGGCGCGCATGCTCGTCCCGGCCGAGCGCACGGCGCCCTACGTGATGACGGCAAGCTGGTACGCGGGCTCGGCCGGCGGGATGTACCGGTTGATCGTCGAATCGTTGCTCGGGGTGACGCGAGCCGGCGAAACCTTGACCTTGATGCCACGCCTGCCTGCCAACTGGGAAGGCTTCCGTCTACACTACCGCTACCGCGGCAGCCAGTACACGATCGCCGTGCGGCGCGCGGACGAGCCGCTGCTGCACGTGGACGGGGTGGCGCAGCAGGGCAATACGATCGCGCTGGTGGACGACGGCCGGACGCACGAGGTGGAACTGCACGTGGCTTCCCGCCACGACCCGGCCGCCCCGGCGCCGCACATGAACTGGACGACCTGCGAAAAGATGCGACCATGAACACGCGACGTGCGCATGCGGTGGCTTTCCTGATCGGGACGGTAAGCATGTCGGCGCACGCCGCCGACTGGAGCGACACGGCGCTCAGCTGGCGCTACGGCCAGCGCTTCCGCGAGCCGTTCAATCCGTCCGACATCAAGAAGCACATCGTCGCGCTGACGCATGCGAGCGGCTACAAGTACGGCTCGAATTACGTCAACGTCGACCTGCTGCAGTCCGACCGCAACGATCCCGCGTCGCGGACGCAGAACGAGGGCGCGCAGGAGGCCTACGTCGTCTACCGCCACACACTGGATATCGGCGCACTGCGCGGCGCGCCGCTGGCCTACGGCGCCGTCAAGGGCGTGGGGCTCGTGCTGGGCTTCGACTGGAACACGAAGAACGACGTGGGCTACAACTCGCGCAAGCGCATGCTGGTGGCGGGGCCGGCCCTGATGTGGGACGTGCCCGGCTTTCTTAGCACGGGCCTGCTGCTGGTCCACGAAAGCAATGCGCCGAGCGGCGCGTTCCCGCCGATCTCCCAGGTACGCGGACGCTACACCTACGACATCCACCCGATGTTCTCGGCCAGCTGGGGCATCCCGATCCCCGAACGGTGGGCGCCAGGCTGGGCGTTCGAGGGCTATTTGAACTTCATCGGCGCCAAGGGCCGCGACGAGGTCGGCAGCGGCACCGGCGCCGAGACGAACCTGGACATGCAATTGATGTACGACGTGGGCAGCCATGTCGGCCAGCCGAAAAAACGTTTGCGCATCGGCCTCGAATACCAGTTCTGGAACAATAAATTCGGTAACACGGCCGGCACGACCGGCAACCGGGGCCAGCGCGCCAGCACCCCGATGGTAAGGGCCGAGTACCACTTTTGAACGGCCTTAAAATTTGTCAATAAGTTAATATCTAAATGACAATTTTATGAGCCTTGGATCAAGGCCGGCATGCATGCAATTGCAAAAATTGCATCATGAAAACCTCGATCCCCACTCTCTCCCTGGTGCTGGCCGCGGCCGGCGTGTTCAACCCCTGGTGTAGCGCTGCGCCGGCCGCGACGCTCGAACATAACGAGTTCGATGCGACCCTGCTCGCGCCGTACCACGGCGACGTCCGCGATGCGCGCACGTTCACCTTGTCGTTCGAGTATCCCGGCCTGCAGGCAGGTCGAAAGGCACGCCGTCCCGTGACGTGGCGCCTGGAGCTCGTCACGCCGTCCGGCCGCCGCGTCGCCCAATGGCAGGGGCGGCTGGCGCTGGGCGGCACGCCGCGTGACGTTGCCGTACGCTGGTCGGGCATCCTCGCCGGCCGCCGGCCCACGCCCGGCATCTACCGCGTGCGCCTGCATGCCGCGAGCGGCAGCGAGACGGCCGACCAGGCGTGGGACATCGCCGTCGGCAGCGTGCCGACGCCCGCGCTGCCCGCGTTCTCTCCGCTGCCGACGGGCCGTGCACGCATGATGGCCATGCCGGCGCCGGGCGCATTGCCGTACACGGTCTATTACGGCAACCTGCACAGCCAGACGCGCGACAGCGACGGCGGCGGCCCCGTCGACAACTGCCACGGCGCGCAAGACCCGCAGACGGCGCCCTACGGTCCGGACGCAGCGTATCCGTATGCGCGCAGGCACGGACTGGACTTCCTGATGGTCTCCGAGCACAACCACATGTACGACGGTTCGGACGGCACGAACCCGGATGCCGATCCCGCGCAAGCGAAGGCGCTGTACCGGGCCGGCCTGAAGACGGCGCGCGATTACTCGGATGCGAATCCGGGCTTCCTCGCGCTGTACGGCATGGAATGGGGCGTGATCGGCAATGGCGGCCACCTGAACATCTTCGACAGCGACGAGCTGCTCGGCTGGGAAAAGAACGGGAAGGGCGAGCTGCTTGCGGACACGCCGACGGCCAAGAGCGACTACGCCGCGTTGTACGCGCTGATGCGCCAGCGCGGCCTGACCGGCCAGTTCAACCATCCTGCGCTGACCGGCCAGTTCACCGTGAACGGCACGCCGCTCGCATACACTCCCGACGGCGACGCCGTGATGGCCTTGTGCGAAGTGGTCAACAGCTCCGCGTTTTCCGTCAGCGAGAACGAGGGCGAGACGCGGCGCAGCAATTTCGAGCTGGCCTGCAACAAGCTGCTGGAAGCGGGCTACCACGTGGCGTTCAGCAGCAACCAGGACAACCACTGCGCCAACTGGGGCGCGTCGTACAGCAACCGCAGCGCCGTGCTGATCCCGAACGGCGTGCCGCTGACGCGCGCCAGCTTCCTCGAGGCCGTGCGTGCCCGCCGCGTGTTCGCGACGATGGACAAGGATGCGCAGGTGGTCCTCACCGCGAACGGCCACCTGATGGGCGAGCGCTTCGACAATACGGGCGCGCTGCGGCTGCAGGTGGCTTACGCCAGCGCGACGGGACGGCAGGCCGCGACGGTGGCGATCATCGAAGGCGTCCCGGGACGCAACGGCGACGTGAGCCAGCTCTCCGACAAGGCCGACGTCACGACGGCGCCTGCGCCGGGCGCGCATTTCTATTATGCGAAGGTGACGCAGGACGACGGCAAGATCCTGTGGTCGGCCCCGGTGTGGGTGACGCAGCAGCCCTAGAAGCCCAGGCTGCGGCCCGCGCCGGACAGGGTGGCGACGCCCAGCACGGCGAAGATCAGCGCCGCCAGGCCGTGCACGAGTTTCAAGGGGACGCGGCCGGCGATCCGGTCGCCGAAGTACACGGCCGGCACGTTCGCGAGCATCATGCCGAGCGTCGTCCCGGCGACCACCGCCACGGCGGACGCGTAGCGCGCGGCCAGGGCGACGGTCGCGACCTGCGTCTTGTCGCCCATCTCGGCGACGAAGAACGCGAGCACCGTGGTGAGGAAAACGCCGAAGCGCGCCAGCGGCGCCTCGTCCTCGTCCATCTCGTCCGGCACCATGATCCAGGCGGCCATGCCGAGGAAGGCGATGCCCAGCACCCAGCGCATGACGTCGGGGCCGAGCAGGCGGCTCACGAGCGCGCCGACGGCGGCGGCGAAGGCGTGGTTGGCGATGGTCGCGACGAAGATGCCGGCCACGATGGGCAGCGGACGGCGGAAGCGTGCGGCGAGGAGGAAGGCCAGCAACTGCGTCTTGTCGCCGATTTCGGCGAGGGCGACGATGCCGGTGGAAACGAGGAAGGCATCCATGGAAAGGCGGATCATAGCAGAGGTGTGCCGCCGACGCGAACATGCTATCCTGCCCCGCGCTTCCACCATCCGAGGAATCCAAGAGTGCAATCCATGACCCGCATCGCAGCAGCGATCCTGCTCGCTTTCTCCGGCGCCGCACTGGCGCAGACACCCTCCACCGCCCCCGCCGCAACCGTCATTACGCAGGATGCCTCAGCCCTGAACGCCTGGCTGGCCACCGACGTCGAACGCGCGATGAAGCTGTTCGACGTGCCCGGCATCGCGATCGCCGTCGTCAAGGACGGCAAGGTCGTCGCCACGCAGGGCTTCGGCGTGCGCAAGCTGGGCGCGCCGGACAAGGTCGATGCGAAGACGCTGTTCGAGGTCGCGTCGAACTCGAAGGCGTTCACGGCGGCCGCGCTGGCGATGCTCGTCGACGAAGGCAAGCTCGCGTGGGACGATCCGGTCACGAAGCACCTGCCGGACTTCCAGATGTACGACGCGTACGTCACGCACGAGATGACAGTGCGCGACCTGCTCACGCACCGCAGCGGCCTGGGTCTCGGCGCCGGCGACCTGCTGTGGTGGCCCACGACGAATTTCTCGACCGACGAGATCATCCACAAGCTGCGCTTCATCCGCCCCGCCACGAGCTTCCGCAGCAGCTACGCGTACGACAACCTGCTGTACATCGTGGCCGGCAAGATCATCGCGGCCAAGTCGGGCAAGACGTGGGGCGAGACGATCCACGAGCGCATCCTCGCGCCGGTCGGCATGGTCTCCACGACGACGAGCCTTGCGGAAAACGCGGGCAATCCGGACGTGGCGAACGCGCACAGCAAGATCAACGACAGGATCGCGGCCGTGAAGGCGATGCCGGTGGCGAACGCCGTGGGCGCCGTCGGCATCAATACGAATGCCGAGGATATCGCGCGCTGGATGAACGTGCTGCTGGCCGGCGGCAAGGTGGGCACGGACGCGAACGGGAAGGAGATTCGCCTGTACAGCGCGAAGCAGGCGCGCGAGATGTGGACGGCGCAGACGCCGATGCGCATCAGCGAGCCCGATCCCAAGCTGGCGGCCACGCGCCCGAACTTCCTCGCGTACGGCCTCGGCTTCCAACTGCGCGACTGGCAGGGCAGGCTGGTCGCGATGCACAGCGGCGCGCTGCAGGGCTTTTATTCGAAGGTGGTGCTGGTGCCGGAAGCGAAGCTGGGCATCGCCATCCTGACCAACGCGGAAAGCGGCGGGTCGCTGAACGCGCTGCAATACCAGCTGCTCGACCGCATGCTGGACCCGGCCGCGGCGACCGACTGGATCGGCATCGTGAAAGCCGTCGAGGACGAGAACCACGCGAAGGAACTGGCGCGCATCGGCAAGGCGAACGCCGCGCGCGCGGCGAAGTCGCAACCGTCGCTGGCGCGCGCGGCGTACGACGGCGAGTACCAGGATCCGTGGTACGGCATCGCGACGATCAAGCATGAGGGGAACAGACAGATCCTGACGATGTCGCGCACGCCCGACCTGACGGGCGAACTGGAACACTACCAGCACGACACGTTCATCGTGCGCTGGAAGGAGCGCAACTTCAACGCCGATGCGTACGTCACGTTCGCGCTGAATCCGGACGGCAGCATCGAGCGGATGCGGATGCAGCCCATCTCGACGGAGACGGATTTCAGCTATGACTTCCAGGATCTGAACTTCACGCCGGTGAAGAAAGCGGTGCCATGACTATCGGCCTGCGGCCCATGAACCGTCGCCCCAGCGAAGGCAGGGGGCCAATTTTGCGTGCGCGGCTACTCAGATAAACTTGGGTCCCCGCCTGCGCGGGGACGACGGTATATGTACTTGGGTCCTCGCCTGCGCGGGGACGACGGTATATTTAAATCGCCGGCACCGGCGAGTACCCCGACACCGCCCGATACTTCCCATTCCCGTACCGCAGCACCTGCTTCTGGTCGATCGCCGCCGGCGGCCCCCCATACGACTCCGCGCGGCTGATCGCCCCCTGGTAGCGGATGGTCAGGTCGCCCGGCTGCTCATGCGTCGCGTCGATGCTCCAGCTGCTCTCGATCGCATAGCAGTCATGCGTGTCCGGCGCACCGCCGTCGTCGCGTGCGATGGGGTCCTGCGCGTGCGGCTTCACGAGCGGCGCCAGGCGGTGCTGGCAATCCGCCGCGCTGTCGACGTTGATGCCGGACAGTGCCAGCTCCACGGCCGGCTCGCGCCGGACCGCGTCGTGGCCGACTTCGTACACGGCGAGCCAGGTGCCGCAGTAACCCTGCCAGCAACTGCCGTATTCCACCGCAACGGCCTGGCGGCGCGCGGCCAGCGCGACCTCGCGCACGGCGGCGGCGCCGGAAAAGCCGCGCAGCGCGAAGATGCCCTGGCGTCCGCTCACGCCCCACGTGCCGCCATGCTGTTCGAACTGGTAGGCAGCCAGTGCCAGCGGCGTCGCCTGGACGGCGCTGGAGCGGCCGTCGTCCCCGGCCGGCACGAGGCCCGCGATGAGGGTCAGGTGCGAGGGGTCCGTGCGCAGCACCAGTTTCGGTTCGACGAGTACGCGGTTCGGCCCCACGTTCCAGCCGGCGTAGATGCCGTGCCCGGTGCCGGGAAGCGGCGGCAAGGCCGCGCTGTGCACGCGGCCGGCCGCGCTCTCGCTCCAGCCGGGAAAGGCCAGCGCAGCCAGCTGGGCCGGCGTGGGTAACGGTTGCGCGGCCGCGGCGAAGCAGGGCACGCAGGCGGACAGCACGGCCGCGCCGAGCGCGGCGCGGCGTAACGAAAACGCGGGCGCCATCAATTCTTCTTGCCGTTCCAGACGTCCAGCATGTCCTGCGAACCTTGCGAACGGATGCCGTTGTCCTGCAGGACGCCCTCGGTGGCGTCGACCATCGCCTGGCGCGGCAGGACCATCGTCTCGCCCAGGCGCTGGTCGAAGCGCAGCACGACGAGGTCGTCCTTCAGGTCGCGCAACAGGGCCACCAGGTGGCGCAGGCTGCGTACCGGCACGCCGTTGACGGAGTCGACGACGGAGCCGAAGCGGTTGCTGTAGCCCGTCACGAGCTTGTGCGGGAAGAACGGCGAGCTGATGACGACGAGTTCTTCGCGCTGCGCGTCCGGCTCGTCGCCGCGGTGCGTCACGAGCGGGCTGGCGTTGAAGCTGTAGGCGTTCAGCAGTTGCGCGTTGTTGCTGATGAAGGACAGGTATTCGGCCGTGGCGCGCGAGAACACGATCGGGCCGTACACGAAGTACGACGGATAGTCGCCGTCCAGCGCGGGAATCAACAGGGGACGCCGGCCGCTCGCGGGCACCTGTACCTGCATGGTCTTGCCGCCGCGGACGATGGTCAGCGGTACCTTGCCGTTTTTCGCGACCTGCTGCACGCGGTACTGGAAGCGCACGCGCAGGTTGGCCCCCAGCCTGACCATGCCCTGGTTGTCGATGGGGTAGTCGCCGATGCGCGTGATGACGTCCCATTCCTTCAGCGGGTACGCGGCATCGCTGCGGTACGGGCGGTGCACGACGACGCCGTCGACCGCGTTGTCCAGCTTGAGGTACTGGCGCAGGACCGGGTTCTCCAGCGTCTGGATATCGTCCAGCAGCAGCGGCTTGCCGTCGTAGCGGCCGTCGGCCACGTCGCGCAGGAACAGTTCCACTTCCTCGTTCGGGATCACGTAGCCGATGTTCTGGGCATTCGCCGCCATCGAGAACGCGAGACCGATCATCTTGTCGCCGTCGATCACAGGGCCGCCGCTGTTGCCGGGGTTGATGGGCGCGTCGATCTGCACGCGCAGGCCCGCGCTGCCGTAGCCGTAGGGGACGAATTCGACGCGCGAGACGATGCCCTTGGTGACGGACAGCGACGTGCCGCCCATCGGATAACCGTAGGCCATGACGGCCTCGCGCACGTCCGGCAGGACGCTCGTGCGCTTGACCGGGTGGTGCTTGTCGAAGAACGATTCGTCGTCCAATTTCAGTAGCGCGAGGTCCATGCCGCGAGCGATGGCGACGACGGTGGCGCCGACCTTGTCGCCGTCCTGGCTCGCCTGCACCTGCACCTGGCTCGCGTAGCCGACGACGTGGGCGTTGGTGAGGATCCGCTTGCCTTCGATGACCACGCCGGATCCGGTGATCTCCTGCGGCGTGGCCTTGGTCCAGGGCTTGAACGGGTCCGGGCGGCGCAGGGTGCTGAAGATCTTGACGACCGAGTTTTCGACGGCAGGCGATACGGGCGGCGCGGCGGTTGGCGGGGCGGTGGCCTGGCTGATTTCCTGGGCCTGGAGCGTGCAGCTGGCCAGCGCGATTGCGGCGGCCGCCGCAAGGCGAACGATCTTCATGGAATCCCTGTCTTGGTGTGCAAATGTGACATGCAAACGTTGCCGTCGCAATATACACGGTGCTTAACTATAAAAATGCACGAATTCTCACGCGTAACCATTCAGTAATCTCGTGTTGCATCCAGGCGTAATGACGCATGCATATGCGAGGTGTCCGGCCCACCTGTCGCGGACACCGGGCGGACAGTCGCGGACACCGAAAAACGCCGGAACGCGTGCAAATCCGCCGCCTGCCACGTGGCATGAAGATTGCCTATTCAAAACGTCAACTTGCTGCTAAGGTGCATCGGCTTCATGACCCCCGCAGTAAAAAAAGGAGCGGCCCGCCACCCGGGGCGCTGACCAAAAAGAAGTGTGTGATTTCAGGAGAACCCATGGAACGCCGTACCTTCCTTAAAATCGGTGCCGGAACCGCCGGTGCCATGCTGGTACCCGTCTTCGGCAACGCCATCGCCGCCGAGGAGCTGCTCACCGCGATGCCCATCGCGGCCAAGAAGGCGCTGGCCGACACCGCGCTGAACGCCGCCACCAAGGCCGGCGCGAGCTATTGCGACGTGCGCATCGGCCGCTATCTCAACCAGTACATCATCACCCGCGACCTGAACGTCGAGAACGTGACGAACACGGAATCGGCCGGCGTCGGCGTGCGCGTGGTGGTCAACGGCGCGTACGGCTTCGCCGCCACCAACGACATGACCCCGGACGGCATCGCGGGCGCGGCGCGCCAGGCGGTGGCGATCGCCAAGGCGAACGCCAGGCTGCAGTCCGAGCCGGTCCGTCTCGCACCGGTCAAGGGCGTGGGCGAGGTGTCGTGGGCAACCCCCATCGTCAAGGACTGGCGCGCGGTGCCCATCAAGGACAAGGCCGAACTGCTGATCGCGGCGAACAAGGCGGGCATGGATGCCGGCGCGAGCTTCATGCAGTCGATGCTGTTCCAGGTGAACCAGCAGAAGTATTTCGCATCGACCGACGGTTCGTACATCGACCAGGACGTGCAGCGCCTGTGGGCGCCGTTCTCCGCGACCGCGGTGGACAAGGCCAGCGGCAAGTTCCGTTCGCGCAGCGGCCTGTCGACGCCGGTCGGCATGGGCTACGAATACCTGGACGCCCGCAAGGAAGACAAGATCAAGGCGGCGGGCGGCGTCGCCACGTTGTACACGAAATCGTACGATATCGTCGAGGACGCGCGCGCCGCGGGCCGCGACGCCAAGCGCAAGCTGACCGCGAAGTCGGTCACGCCGGGCAAGTACGACCTGATGCTGTCGCCGGAACACCTGTACCTGACGATCCACGAATCCGTCGGCCACCCGACCGAATTGGATCGCGTGCTGGGCTACGAGGCGAACTACGCCGGCACCAGCTTCGCCACGCTGGATAAATGGGAGTCGAAGTCGTTCAAGTACGGCTCGCCGCTGGTGAACATCGTCGCCGACAAGACGACCCCGGGCTCGCTGGGCAACGTGGGCTACGACGACGAAGGCGTCAAGACCAAGCGCTGGGACATCATCAAGGACGGCATCCTCGTCAGCTACCAGGCCACGCGCGACCAGGCGCACATCATCGGCAAGGAAGAATCGGACGGCTGCTCGTACGCGGACAGCTGGAGCAACGTGCAGTTCCAGCGCATGCCGAACGTGTCTCTGCAGGCCGGCAAGAAGAAGCTCACGCCCGACGAGATGGTCAAGGACATCAAGAAGGGCATCTACATCGTGGGCGACGGTTCGTTCTCGATCGACCAGCAGCGCTACAACTTCCAGTTCGGCGGCCAGCTGTTCTACGAGATCAACAACGGCAAGATCGGCCAGATGCTGGAAGACGTGGCATACCAGTCGAACACGCAGGACTTCTGGAATGCGTGCACGGCGATCTGCGACGAGCGCGATTGGCGCATGGGCGGCTCCTTCTTCGACGGCAAGGGCCAGCCTCCGCAGATCAGCATCGTGTCGCACGGGTCGTCGACCGCGCGCTTCAACGGCATCAACGTCATCAACACCGCCCGCAAGATCGGCTAAGGGGACCTGCATCATGACCATCCTGACCCAGGAACAGACCAAACACATCACCGACCGCGTCCTCTCGTTCTCGAAGGCCGACGAATGCATCGTCACCGTGAGCGGCAGCCGCAACGGCAACATCCGCTTCGCGCGCAACCAGGTCTCCACCGCCGGCCTCGCGGACGACACCAACATCTCGGTGACGGTCGCTTTCGGCAAGCGCCAGGGCACCGCCACCATCAACGAGTTCGACGACAAGTCGCTGGAAAAAGTCGTGCGCCGCGCCGAGGACCTCGCCCGCTTGGCGCCGGAGAATCCGGAATTCATGCCGGCCGTGTCGAAGCAGGAGTACAAGGCGTCGCAGACGTTCAGCGCGAAGACGGCCGCCATCGATCCGGACTTCCGCGCCCAGACCGCGGCGTATGCGATCGAAGCCTGCAAGAAGAACAAGCTCGTCGCCGCCGGCTTCTTCACGGACGGTAACCAGTTCTCCAGCGTGGCCAACTCGAACGGCGTGTATGGCCACCAGCAGCAGACGAGTCTCGATTTCACCTGCACCGTGCGCACGGAAGACGGCCGCGGCTCCGGCTGGGTCAAGCGCTCGGCCACCGACGCGAACAGGTTCGACGCGCGCGAAGCGGCCGATGTCGCGATCGAAAAGGCGCTGCGCTCCGTCGACGCGAAAGCACTGGAACCGGGCCGCTACACCGTGATCCTGGAACCGGCGGCCACGTCGGAGCTGCTCGGCTACATGCTGTTCGGCTTCGATGCGCGCCAGACCGACGAAGGCCGCAGCTTCCTGTCGAAGAAGGGCGGCGCCTCGCGCCTGGGGGACAAGCTGTTCGACCAGCAGGTCAACATCTGGGCCGACCCGTGGAACCCGGACGTGCCCGTGCTGCCGTGGGACACCGAGAACCTCATCGCGCGCAAGCGCATGGACCTGATCAAGGACGGCAAGGTCAACGCGCTGAACTACTCGCAGTACTGGGCCAAGAAGAAGGGCGTGCCGGCGACGGCCACGCCGGGCAACATCATCATGGCCGGCACGGACAAGTCGACGGCGGAGCTGATCGCCAACACGAAGAAGGGCGTGCTCGTGACCCGCACGTGGTACATCCGCATGGTCGATCCGCAATCGGTGCTGCTGACGGGCCTGACCCGCGACGGCACGTTCTACATCGAGAACGGCAAGATCAAGTACCCGATCAAGAACTTCCGCTTCAACGAAAGCCCCGTCACGATGCTCAACAACATCGAGGAGATCGGCAAGCCGGTCGTCATCGGTGGCGACGAGGTGCCGTTCCAGATGCTGATTCCGCCGATGAAGGTACGCGACTTCAACTTCACGTCGCTTTCGGACGCGGTGTAAAAATAAGCACGTCGTCCCCGGACTGGCCGTCCGCCTTGGCGGGGACCCAATTTCGTTTGCGGCATGGTTTCACGCCGCAAGGCCGCATACCTTACTTGGGTTCCCGCCTCCGCGGGAACGACGGTTTTGCGGTAATGGAGAATTCATGGAACGCCGTACCTTCCTCAAAATCGGTGCCGGCACGGCCGGCGCCATGCTGGTCCCCGTGTTCGGCAACGCGATCGCCGCCGAGGAACTGCTCAATCCCCTCGCGTTGAGCTTCAAGAAGTCGCTGGCCGACACCGCGCTGGACGCCGCGAAAAAAGCGGGCGCCTCGTACTGCGACGTGCGCATCGGCCGCTACCTGAACCAGTACATCACCACGCGCGACCTGAACGTCGAGAGCGTGACGAATACCGAATCGACCGGCATCGGCGTGCGCGTGATCGCCGCCGGCGCCTACGGCTTCGCCGCCACGAATTCCCTGACCCCAGACGCCGTCGCCGGCGCCGCGCGCCAGGCCGTGGCCATCGCGCAGGCCAACGCGAAGCTGCAGACGGAACCCGTGCAGCTCGCGCCCGTGAAAGGTGTGGGCGAAGTCGCGTGGGCCACGCCGATCAGGAAAGACTGGCGCACCGTCCCCGTCAAGGACAAGGCCGATATGCTGATCGCCGCGAACAAGGCGGGCCTCGCCGCGGGCGCCAGCTTCATGACGGCGAATTTGTTCCAGGTGAACCAACAGAAGTATTTTGCATCGACCGACGGCTCGTACATCGACCAGGACATCCACCGCCTGTGGGCACCGATCAACGCGACCGCGGTCGACAAGGCGACCGGCAGATTCCGTTCGCGCGCGGGCCTGGCGCCGCCGGTCGGCATGGGCTATGAATGGTTCGACGTGAAGCCGGAGCACAAGGTGCGCGCGGCCGGCGGCGTGGCCACGCTGTACAACGGCGGCTACGACATCGTCGAGGAAGCGAAGAACGCGGGCCGCCAGGCGCGCGAGAAGCTGACCGCGCGGACCGTCGACCCGGGCAAGTACGACCTCGTGCTGGCGCCGGAAAACCTGTTCCTGACGATCCACGAATCCGTCGGCCACCCGACGGAGCTGGACCGCGTGCTGGGCTATGAAGCCAATTACGCCGGCACGAGTTTCTGCACGCTGGACAAGTGGGAGTCCCGTAACTTCAATTTCGGTTCGAAGATCGTCAACTTCACGGGCGACAAGACGGCGCCGGGTTCGCTGGGCGCCGTCGCCTACGACGACGAGGGCGTGCCCGCGAAGCGCTGGGACATCATCAAGGACGGCATCCTCGTCAACTACCAGGCCACGCGCGACCAGGCGCACATCATCGGCGAAAAGGAATCGCACGGCTGCTCGTACGCGGACAGCTGGAGCAAGGTGCAGTTCCAGCGCATGCCGAACGTGTCGCTCGTTCCGGGCAAGCTGAAGATGACCCCGGACGAGATGGTCAAGGACGTCAAGAAGGGCATCTACATCCTCGGCCGCGGCTCCTACTCCATCGACCAGCAGCGCTACAACTTCCAGTTCGGCGGCCAGCTGTACTTCGAGATCAAAGACGGCAAGATCGGCCAGATGCTGGAAGACGTGGCGTACCAGTCGAACACGCAGGACTTCTGGAATGCGTGCACGGCGATCTGCGATGAACGCGACTGGCGCATGAGCGGCTCCTTCTTCGACGGCAAGGGCCAGCCGAGCCAGGTCAGTGCCGTCTCGCACGGCACGTCGACCACGCGCTTCAACGGCATCAACGTGATCAACACGGGCCGCAAGATCGGCTGAAGAGAATGGCGACGTACGACTTCTACTTCACGCGGTTGACGTACGAGTCGGGCGACTGGGACGTGGACCAACGCATGCCCAGCAACGTCCTGAACTCGCTCGTCGAGTACACGACGCTCAGGGTGGATACCGCGGAGCGCATCGTCGCCCTGGCGGATCCGAAGATGCTCGAAGCGCCGTTCTGCTACCTGGCCGGGCACAAGCTCGTCCAGTTCACCCCCGCCGAGCGGCGCAACTTCGAGCGCTACGTGAAGGGCGGCGGCTTCGTGTTCGTGGACGACTGCAACCACGACATCGACGGCCTGTTCGCCAAATCGTTCGAGGCCGAGATGGCGCGCATCTTCGGCCCGAAGGCGCTGCACAAGATCCCGAATAATCACCGCCTGTATTCCAGCTTCTTCCACTTCGACGGTCCGCCCAACACGGCGGTGGAGCTGAACGGCTGGGGCGACGATCTCGTGCACGAATACCTGCGCGCCATCGAGGTGGGTGGCCGCATCGGCGTGCTGTACTCGAACAAGGACTACGGCTGCGAGTGGGACTACGACTTCCGCAACAAGCGCTGGCTCGCGGTCGACAACACGCGGTTCGCCGTCAACATCATTCAATATGCGTTAGGAGCCTAGCAAGTGGCAGAAGCTGCATGGACTGAGAACGAGATCGCCGACCTGACGGCGAAGGTGGACGCGCTCAAGGCGAGCATGGGCCGCGTGATCATCGGCCAGCGCGACGTGATCGATCTGCTGGTGACGTGCCTGTTGGGCGGCGGCCATGCGCTCGTCGAGGGCGTGCCGGGCCTCGGCAAGACGCTGCTCGTGAAATCGCTGGCGCAGGCGACCGACATGCAGTTCCGGCGCGTGCAGTTCACGCCCGACCTGATGCCGTCCGATATCGTCGGCACCGAGATCCTGGAAGAAGACCAGGCCACGCGCCAGCGCGTGTTCCGCTTCCAGCCGGGCCCCGTGTTCACGCAGGTGCTGCTCGCCGACGAGATCAACCGCGCGCCGCCGAAGACGCAATCCGCGCTGCTCGAAGCGATGCAGGAACGATCCGTCACGTTCGCCGGCCAGACGCACAAGCTGCCGAAGCCGTTCTTCGTGCTCGCGACGCAGAATCCGATCGAGCAGGCCGGCACGTATCCGCTGCCGGAAGCGCAGCTCGACCGCTTCCTGCTGCGCATCGACGTCGGCTACCCGACCGAGGATGAAGAGATGATGATGGTCGGCGCGACGACGCACGCCGGCCTGCGCGACGCCGATCCCGCGATGGACCTGGAGACGCTGCTGCGCCTGCAGCTGCTCGTGCGCGACATCGAGATTTCGGACGCGATGCTGCGCTACGCGACGCGCCTCGTGCGCGCCACGCGCCCGGCCGATTCGCCGGTGGACGCGATCCGCAAGCACATCGGCTGGGGCGCCGGTCCGCGCGCCGGCCAGGCCCTCGTGCTGGCGTCGAAGGCGCGCGCGCTGATGCATGGCCGCCTCGCCGTCACGCGCGACGACATCAAAGCGATGCTGCTGCCGGTGCTGGCGCACCGCGTGCTGCGCAACTTCGAGGCCGAGGCGGACGGCGTCGCCATCGCGGACATCCTCGCCGCGCTGCACGCCGGGATCCGGGCCGAGTAAGACATGTTGTCTCCATCGTCGCTGATTGCGCACACGACCAACCTCGACCTCGTGGTGCGCCACGTGCTGGCGGGGCTCGGCCACGGCATCCACGCCGGGCGCGAGCGGGGTGCGGGTGTCGAGTTCTCGGAATACCGGGCCTATGCGCCGGGCGACGAGTGGCGCCGCGTCGATTGGAAACTGCTGGCGCGCGCCGATCGGTACTACGTGCGCGAGGCGGAGCGCGACAGCCACGTCGCCGTCTGGCTCGTGCTGGATGCGACGGCATCGATGGCGGAGCCCAGCCGCAGCATCGAAGGACTCACGAAACTGCAGTATGCGCGCGTGCTGCTCGCGTGCGTGGCCGCCATCGCACAACGCCAGGGCGATGCATTCGGCCTGGTCGTGTGCTGCGGCGAGCGTGCCGATTTCACGCCGGCGGCGCGCGGGCCGCGCCAGCTGCAGCGCGTGCTGGCGCGCCTGAACGGCGCCGACGCGGGCGGCATGCTGCCCGGCGCCGACACCCTGCGCGCCAGCCTGCATTTCAGCCGCGCGCCCGGCGTCGTGTGCGTGGCCAGCGACTTCCTCGACTGGCCGTCGCCGCTGTCCGATGCGCTGCTCCGGTTGCGCCGCATGCGCCACGACGTGCGCGCCCTGTGCCTGCACACGCAGGCCGAGGCGGATGCCGCGTTCGACGCGACGCCGGCTTACCGCGACCCCGAGCACGGCGGCGCCGTCTACCGCTTCGGCCGTGACGTGAAGGAAGCGTACGTCCGCAACCGTGCCGCGCACTTCGACGAGGTCGTGCGCGCGTGCCGCAAGAACGACGTGCCGCTGGTCCAGGCGCGCATCGAGCAGGCGCCCGGTGAAGTCCTGCGCGCCTGGTTACGGAGGGCGCGGGTCGCATGAACGGGATGAGCTTGTGGTGGTGGGCGCTGCCGGTCGTGCTGCTGCCCATCCTGTGGCACCGCCAGAAGCGAGAGCAGACGAAGACGGCCTTGCTTGCCTCGGCACGCTTCCTGCCGGCGGCGGAGCCGAAGCAGCAGCGCGTGTGGCGCTGGCACGACGTGATCCTGCTGGCGCTGCGCTGCCTGCTGCTGGCGACCCTGATCGCGCTGCTGGCCGACCTCGTGCTGGCGTGGCGCGGGGACACGGTGCTGGTCGTGCCGGGGACGCCGCCGGCGGTCGTCGCCAAAGAGGCTGGCCAGCGCATTACCTTGCCCGATCGCGACGCCGTGACGTGGCTGCATGCGCACGAGCGCGAATTCGAACCGGGTGCGCGCCTTGTCGTCGTCGGCGATGCCGTCATGCCGGCCGTGCTGCCGCGCTTCCGTCACGCCGTCGAGTTGCGCACGGTGGCGGCGCCTGCCGCACCGGTCGAACGTCACGTCGCCGTCTTCAGCGACCGCGTCGACGACTGGCGCCGGCTGTTCGCGGCGGCCGAGGGGCCGTGGCATATCGTCGTGGATGCGGCGCCCGGCCCGCGTACGGAACTCGTCGTGTGGGACCGGTCCGACGCGCCGCCGGCCGGCCTGCGCGCACCGCTGTGGCGCGCCGAGCCGCCGCACGACGCCGACGGTGCCCGCGCCCTGTTCGCCGCGTGGCAGCGCCAGTATCTCGGCGTACGACCCTACACGGCGCCCGCACAGGCGCTCGCGCCGGATGCCGCCGCGCCGGCCGGACCGGCCTCCGGTGCGCTGCGCCATTGGCTGGGCCTCGCGCTCGTCGCGCTGTTCGCACTCGAAAGGATCGTGACCCATGTCCGGCGCCGTTGATCTCGCGCGCCGCTTGTGGCGCACCGCATTGCTGCGCCGGGCCGGCTTGTGGTTCGTCGGCGCGCTGCCCTGGCTGCTGCTGCGCTCCGGCCCCGGCCTGCTGGCGTGGTCCGCGTTCTGCGCGTGGGACGGCCTGCACCTGCAACGCCGCGTGGCGCATGGCTGGACGCACTGGGTCGACGGCGCCGTGCCCGAGATGGAAGACAGCGCCGGGCTGCTGGCGGAGGAACCGGAGACGCCCGTCGCGCGCCTGCAGCGCGAGCGCCTGCTGAAACGCATCGACGCCGCGCTGCCGCCGCGCCGCGTGCGCGCCATCGTGGCCGCGCACGTGCCGTTCGGCTGGACGTGGCTGCTCGCGAATCTCGCGCTCGCGGGGCTGGCGTGGGGTTCGGCCTTGCTGCCGCACGCGGCGGGTCCGCACACTGCCGCTCATGCGGCCGGACGGCCGGCAACCGCGCCCACGACGCATGCGGGACTGGTCGTGAAACTGGCGCCGCCGTCGTACACGGACGTGGCGCCATCGTCGTCCACACCGAAGGATGCGCAGGTGCCCGAGCAGACCGCGGTCGAATGGTGCCTCGACGACCCACGGAAGGCGGATGAGACCATCGAACTGAGCGACGGCCAGGCCCTGCACGCGGGACCGGCGTGCGCGCGCTGGACGGCGACGGAGTCCATCTTCTGGCGCTGGCGCGGCACGCGCTACACGCTGAAGGTGATCCCGGACCAGCCGCCCGAGATCGCGATCACGCAGCCCAACGAGATGACGAAGGACCTGCCGCGCGATGCAAAGAACGCGGCCATCGTGGTGACCGTCACCGACGACTACCGCGTCCAGCAGGCCACGCTGCACCTCACGCTGGCGCGCGGCAGCGGCGAGAACATCCGCTTCAGCGACCGCGAACTGCCGCTGCCCGCATCGACCGACCCGCGCCGGCGCAGCTGGAGCCGCGATTGGCTGCTCACGGACCTCGGCATGGAGCCCGGCGACGAGTTGTACTTCTTCGTGCGTGCCAGCGACAACGCGGCGCGGCCGCACACGGTGCAATCGCCCACGGTCACGCTGCGCCTGCCCGCGCCGCCATCGGAACAGGTTGAAGAGACGACGGCGCTGCCCACGCTCGTCAAGCCGGAAAGCCTGCGCAGCCAGCGCCAGGTCATCATCGACACGGAGCAGCTGGTGGCGGACATGCGGTCGAAGAAGATGCGAGAGGACGACGTGCGCGAGCGCAGCGAAAGCATCGCCGCCGACCAGGCCGCGCTGCGCCGCCGCTACGGCCAGTTCCTCGGCGAGGAATCCACGTTGTTCGGCAAGGACGACGACCATGATGAAAAGCCGGGTGCAAAGCTCGACGTGCTGCACGAATTCGGCCACGCGCACGACTCGGTCGAGAACGCGACCCTGTTCGACGACGCGACGAAAAAACTGCTGCGGCGCGCGCTGTCCGCGATGTGGGACGCGGAAAAGGCGCTGCGCGCCATCACGCCGAAGACCGCGCTGCCGCCCGAGTACAAGGCGCTGGACGCGATCAAGGCGCTGCAGCAGGCGGAACGCATCTATCTGCACAAGACGGCGTTCGCGCCGCCGGCGATCAAGGAGGACAAGCGCATGAGCGGCGACATGGCCGGCGCGGCCAGCTACAAGCGGGCGCAGTCGGACGCCGCGGAGATCGTGCCGGCGAACCTGCGCGACCTCGTGCAGGCGCTCGGCGGCGACGGTCCGCTGCCCGTGTTGTGGACGCGCACGGCGCATGACTGGGTGCGCGAGCGCATCACGGACGACGAGCAGCGGCTCGCGGCGCAGCGGGCGATCCAGGACGTGGCCGACGGCAAGCCGGCCGCGCGTGCGCAACTGGCCGCGTGGCTGCGCGGCGGCGTGCTTGACGCGCCCGTGCTGCTGCAGGCGCGGCCCGTCGTCGAGACGCCGTTCGCGAAAGCGCTGCAAGGAGGCGGGCGATGATTGCCATTGCCGCTGTCGTCGTTGGCGTGCTGGCCGCGCTGGGGTATGCCGCGCGCCGGCACTGGATCGATGCCGTGCTGGCGCTGGTCGCGGGCGTCGCGCTGGCCGGCATGGTCGGAGAATTTTCGTTGCCGGGGGAGGCGGGGACCACGCTGACGGTCGATGCGGCCGACCCGCCGCGCACGCTGGCCGGCGTGCGCATCTTGCGCCTGGCCGGCGACGGTCTGCGTGCGGCCGAGTGGGACGACCTGCCGGCCCGTCCGCTCGACTGGAACAAGCCCGACACCTCGGCGATCGATCTCGACTTCCCGCGCACGATCGCGCTGGGCCGCGTGTTCACGCTGAGGGTGCACCGTTCGTGGTCCGCGCCCGGCCGCCTGCAACTGCTGGCGGAGAACGGGCAAGTATTGGCCGAAGCGAAAGGCGACACCGACCTCGCCGTGCAATGGCTGCCGCCCGTCGCGCAACGGCTCGTGCTGAGGGCGCGCCTGCTCGACGCCGCGGGCAAGGTCGTCGATGAAGGCCCCGTGCCGTTCACGGTGACCGATCCCGCGCCGCTGCAGGTGCGCGGCCGGTTCGGCGCGCCGTCGTTCGACCTGCGCGTGCTGGACGACCTGCTCGCGGCGAGCGGCGCCGTCATCGACTGGCAGGTCGAACTGGGCAAAGGACTGGGACGTGCGGAGACGGCGCGCGCGGAAATGGACAAGCCCGAGCTGGAGATCGTCGACGCGGCCTGGTTCGAGCGGGCCGGCGCCGCCTCCCGCGATGCGCTGCTCGCGCGCGTGGCAGGCGGTGCGCGGCTGCTCGTGCTGGGCGCGAATGCGCGCGATGCGAGTACGTGGGCGCGCAGCGTGAAATTGCCGCTGGCGCCGCAGCCGGCCAACAAGACCATCGACACGGTGCTGCCGATGGCGTCCGCCGGCCTGAATCCGAACGGCGACCGCGCCGGCGAGTGGATCGGCGAGGACGGCCTGTGGACGCGCGACTGGAAAGACGGCCGCATCGCCTGGCTGGGCCTGGGCGACTGGCACCGCCACGCGATCGCGCAACCGCGCCAGCTGGCGCTGTGGTGGCAGGACGTTCTCGACCGCCTGCGCGTGCAGCGCCGCGCGGACGTCGCGTGGCTCGATCCGGAGGAGATGCCGCTGCCGCAGCGGCGTCTCGCGATCTGCGCGCGCGGCGTGAGCGGGAGCGTGACCGTGGCGGAACTGAAGCAGACACTCGCCTGGCAGCGCCGCCCGGAACACGTGGACGCCGCCTGCGTGGCCGTGTGGCCGGCGGCCAGCGGCTGGCTCCATCTGCGAACGGGCACGAACGACGGCCAGGTGTACGTGTATGCGCCGGGCGACTGGCCATTGTGGCAACGCAGCGAACGCCGTGCGGCGACTGCGCAGTATGCGGCGCGCACGCCGGCGCCGGTCGCACCGGGTACGCGGCCGCTGCCCGTGTGGCCGTTCGGCGTCGCGTTCGCGCTGGCCATGCTCTCGCTGTGGTGGCGCGAACGGAGGTGAGCCGGCATGAATTTCCCGAACGTGCGATGATCGTTCATCGTCTTTCGATCCATCTCCGCCATGTCTGAATCCACCAACGCCCCACGTCACCCCGACGGCCGTTTCCGCAACGTCGTCCCGCGCCGCCGCCAGGGCATCATGGAGATGCTGGCGCTGTTCTGGAAAGTGTCGACGACGAAGCCGAAGACGGCGGCGCCCGACCAGCCGCTGCCCGTGCAGCCGGTGACAAGGGCCGACATCGAATCCGCGCCCGACGCGAGCCTGTGGCGCCTGGGCCATTCGACGATGCTGTTCAAGCTCGCCGGCCGCTACTGGCTCACGGATCCCGTGTTTTCCGAGCGCGCGGCGCCGGTGCAGTGGGCCGGTCCGAAGCGTTTTCACGCGCCGCCGATCGGCATCGAGGCGCTGCCGCGGCTGGCCGGCGTGATCCTGTCGCACGACCATTACGACCATCTGGATTACGACAGCATCAAGCGCCTGATTCCCAAGGCCGACCGGTTCATCGCGCCGCTCGGCGTGGGCGACCGCATCGTCCGCTGGGGCGTCGATCCGGCGAAGGTGCGCCAGCTCGACTGGTGGCAGTCGACCGATGTCGAGGGCCTGCGCCTGACGGCGGCGCCGTCGCGGCATTTTTCCGGCCGGAGCCTGAGCGACGGCGACCGCACGTTGTGGGTGTCGTGGGTGATCGAAGCGGCGGGACTGAAGCTGTTCTTCAGCGGGGACACGGGTTACCACGACGACTTCAAGACCATCGGCGAGCGTTTCGGCCCGTTCGACGTGACGTTCGTCGAAAACGGCGCCTACAACGCGATGTGGCCCGAGGTGCACATGCTGCCCGAGGAGACGCTGCAGGCGCACCTGGACCTGCGCGGGCGCTGGCTGGTCCCGGTCCACAACGGCACGTTCGACCTGGCGCTGCATCCGTGGTACGAACCGTTCGAGCGCATCGCCGATCTTGCGCGCGCGGCCGGCGTGAAGCTGGCGACGCCGATGATGGGCGAGCGCCTTGCGCTCGCGCAGCCGCAGGAGGGCGCCGACTGGTGGCGCGAGGCGATGCCCGCGCCGGCCCTGCCGCTCACGCACCCGGCGCGCTGACCACCAGCTTGCGCTTGCCGTTCGGCGCCAGCGGGATGTCGCTTTCTTCCTGCAAGGTGATGTCGAACCGGTCGCCCCAGCGGCGCCGCTGGGCGTCCAGCAGGAAGGCGCGCTGGGCGGCGTCGAGCGGGCCGTGGCGTCCCACCACCGCGAGGACGATCTCGCCGGGACGCCGCTGGCGCACCTGGTACAGGCGCACGACGTCCCACGTGGCTTCGTCGATGACGATAGAGAGGCCGGGGATGCGGTTGCCCGCGCGGTCGACCAGGAATTCCTGCGCGCGCCCATCGATGGCGGCGCAGCGGCCGCCTGCCTCGATCACGCCGTAGTCGCCGGTGCGGTAGCGGATCAGCGGCATCACGTCGTTCCACAGCGAGGTGCCGGCGATTTCCGCGCGCTCGCCGTCCCAGCGGTTTTCCGACCAGCCGTACAGGGGCTGGAAGCGATAGTCCGCGCCCGCAAGCCCGGTGCATGTGGCGAAGGCCAGGTTCGTGCGTTCCGACAGGCCGTAGTTGAGCGAGACGGGGCAATCGAACAGCCGGCGCAGCGCCGCCAGTTGCGCGGGCGTGACGGGCTCGGACGCCAGCAGCACGGCGCGCACGCGGACATCGAGGTCGCCGGGATCGAGCAGTTCGGCCAGCGCCGCCGCGGAGCTGGGATACGCGTGCACGTAGTCCGGGCGGAAGCGGTTGATGGCCGCGAGGATGGCGGCGCGGTGCGCGGCGCCGACGTGGTAGGGCGACAGCATCAGGCGGTTGCCCGCCACACGCACCGGCGGCTCGTGCGCGTGGCGGCGTGCGTCGGCGCCGATGCGCAGGATGCGCGATTTGTCGAACGAGAAGCCGAAGCGCCCCCACTCGTGCGCGAAGAAGGCTTTTTCGATGTCGGCCAGGCGCTTGTTGCGCCACATGCCGATGCCCTGGCCGGACGAGCCGCCGCTCGTCGCGTACAGCAGCCGGCGTGGGTCGAGGCGGCTGTCGAGGAAGTCGCGCTGCCGCGCCATCACCTCGTCCTTGGTCAGCCAGGGAAAGGCGGCCAGCACCTCGGCGAGCGGTTCGTGCGCCGCCTCGGCGACGCCGAGCCGCACGGTGCGGCGGTAGTGCGGCACGTGCGCGAGCGCGTGCACGAGGATGCGGCGCAGGCGGCGCCGCGCGAGGGCATCGATGGCCGCGGCGTCGCCGGCGAGCAGCGCGCGCAGGCGGAAATAGTCCGGGTGGTACAGCAGGCGGGCCGGAAGATACGGGCGCCACGCGTAGTAGCGGCGCGCCAGCCAGCCGTACAGGGCGGCGCGTTCAAGCATCGAGCAGGCGGCGGAAGTCGGCCGCCGACGCGTCGCCCAGCCCGAGGCTCGCCAGGGTGCGCGCCTCGGGTGCGCTGCGGAAATCGCGGTCGAGCAGGCCTTCGGCGATCACGATCAGCGCATCCGCCACCGGTGTCGGCACGTCCATCAGGCGGCCGATCGAGGACAGCAGGGCGAGGCCCATCGGCACGTCTTCCGTGATGAAGCGCGTCTCCATGCTGGCCGGTCCTTTCGGGCCGCCTTCCCGCGCGTAGCGGCGGAACACGGCCAGCGCGGGTTCGTCCAGGTCGTCGGCGTTGCGGAAGCGGCACTCGTTTAAATACGGCGACGGCTGGCCACCCGTGGCCGCGATGACGGCGTTCTTTTCCGCGTCGAGCCGCGCCAGCAGGCGTAGGACCGAGGGCGTGAACGCTTCGCGGTACATCCAGAATTCGCCTTCCGCGTATTCGATGCGGCTGGCCGAGAGCAGCGTGCCGATGGTGTGCACGACGAGGTTCGGATTGTGCAGCGCGGATTCGACCACGTTGGTGCGGGTCGCGACATACGTCGGGAACAAACGGGCCGCGCGGGCCAGACCCTCGGCCGCGCGGGCCCGCGGCATGAAGGCCAGCGCGTTGCGCACGTTGCGGAACAGGATGTCGACGGTGCCCGGCGCGACGAGGCGTGCGTCGTAGGGCAGGCTTTCGCCTTCCGCCAGCAGGAACCCGGCGCGGGCCTGCCAGGGCAGGAAGTGGAACGAGCCCAGGTAGCCGGGCGCCAGCAGCACGAGCGGGCGGCCGTCGAGCCGGGGGCCGATCAGCGCGGCGACGTGCGGATGGCACTGCGTCTGCGTGGTGACGACGACGGCGTCGGGCGCGATGCCGAAGGCTTCGTCCGGATCGCGCGTGGCGAGCGCCAGCGCGGCCGTGCGCGGTGTGCCGTCGCCGGCCTTGCCGTGCACCGTGATCGCGCGTGTTGCGGCGACCGCGTCGAAGTTCTCGTCATGCAGCGCGCGCGACGTCTTGAGCAGGGCGACACGGTGACCATCCAGCGCCAGCAGGGCCCCGAGCGCGCAGCCGGCATTGCCGGCGCCAACCATTAACACGTTCATGCTTGAGCTCCGTCAGAATCGTCGATGACGTTTCATGACAATGCCCATTACACTTTTGGTTGAGTTGCGCTGGCTCAGTCGTATGCGCCGCGCATGACGGAACTATTTGCGGTAGCGGTAGGTCTGCAGGGGACCGTCCGGGAAGCTGACGGTCTCGGCGGCGATGGCCCCGGCTTTCAATGCGACGCGGCGCGACGCTTCGTTGCCGGGCTTGATCAGGCTGATCAACGACGTCATGCCCAGCGTGCCGAACGCGACGTCGCGCACGGCCCGCGCCGCTTCCGTGGCGAGACCGCGGCCGCGCAGCGCGGGCACGATCATCCAGCCCAGTTCCGCTTCGTCCCACCCGGCCGGATGGAACAGGCCGACGCGGCCGACGAAACTGCCGTCGGCGGGATCTTCGAGCATCCACGCGCCGTAGCCGCGCATCTGCCAGTGCCCGATCAGCATGGCGAGATGCAGCCAGGCGTCCGTCCGGTCGAGCGGGCGGCCCTGGCCGATGTAGCGCATCGTGTACGGGTTCGCATGCAGGGCCGCGAATGCCCCCGCGTGGCGGGCTGCCGGGACGACCAGTTGCAGGCGCGCGGTGCGCAGGAGCGAGATGTCGGTGGCCATGCCCCATGCTAGCCCGAGCGGGGCCGGGGCCGGCGCACGATCAGCCGGCGTGGTCGCGCATCCACTCCTTCAACCCGTTGACCCAGCTCTTGGCCGGCAGGTTGTAGCGCCGCTTGATGTCGGCCGCGCGTTCGTACAGCACGGCGAAGTCGATCTGCGGCGCGTCCTTGAACGCGACGACGACGATGTTGGCGTCGTGGACCTCGGGCAGCCAGACGACGGCGTCGAACGCATCGCGCATCGCATCGAGGTTCTTGTCGTAGTTGGAAAAATCGCCGAACACGTTGGCGGTCATGACGCCCCCGCTCTTCAGGCAGGCGGCGCACGCGGCGTAGAACTCGGGCGTATCGAGCACGGGGCCGCGCGCTTCCTCGTCGTACAGGTCGACCTGCAGCACGTCCACCGTGCCGTGATTGGCCTCGTCCATCACGAAGTCCAGCGCATCCATCTCGCGCACGTCCAGGCGGTCGTCGTCGGACGGCAGGCCGAAGTGTTCGCGGCAGATGGCGATGACGTTCGGATTCAGCTCGACGGCCGTCACGCGCGCCTGCGGAAAGCGCAGGTGGGAGAACTTCGTCAGCGCGGCGCTGCCGAGGCCCAGTTGCACGATGCGGCGCGGATTCGGCAGGAACAGCATCCACATCATCATCATCTGGACGTATTCCAGCTCGATCGCATCGGGCCGCGCCAGCCGCATCGCGCCCTGCACCCACGAGGTGCCGAGGTGCAGCGAGCGCACGCCTTCGAATTCGGTGATCGTGGCCGGCGGGTGGCCGGGCCGGGCGAAGCGGGGATCCCTGGCGTTGGTCATTACGGCAGCGACCACGCGTACTGGACGGGCTGCCACGCCGCGACCGTATGGCCGTTCTTCAGCGTGGGCTTGAAGCGGCACAGCCGGAGCGCGGCTTCCGCGGCGTGGTCGAGGATCGCGTAACCGCTCGACTTGAGCAGGCGCGATTCGCGCACGGTGCCGTCGCTGCCGACCAGGAAGGCCATCATCGACACGCCGCTCATGCGCGCCTGCAGCGCTTCCTGCGGATAGGCGGGCGGCGCGCAATGCTGGCCCGGCACCTGCTGCTGCGGCGGTTGCTGCGGCTGCGCGGGCGCAGAGGCCGTACGGGTGGCGGGAGACTGGACGCAGCCGGCCAACAGCGCCAGCGCGGTCATGCAAAACAAAGGTAGTCGGATCATTCCTCGCGTACTCCAACGTCGACGAAACCGGGAGTATCGCACGATCGTGCGCTTTCGCGGCAAATTCGGGGTCAGAGCACATTATAAATGGTCGTTGCGCTCAACCTCGCCTATTGTGCGGGTAAGTACGTGGAACGGCGTTCAACCGGCGGAATGGCGTCAAAAAAAAGGGACCTGACCCCGAATCTGAGCAATTTCCTAAAACCGGGCTCTGACCCCGAAGTGTCGAGTTCAGGCGGGCAGGATCAGGGTGACGGCCAGGCCGCCGCCCTCGCGGTTGCCGAGGGTGATGCGGCCGCCGTGGGCTTCGGCGATTTCGCGCGCCAGCGCCAGGCCGAGGCCCGTGCCGCTGCGCTTCGTCGAGTAGAACGGGACGAGGGCGTTCGTCAGCACGGCGTCGTTCATCCCCGTGCCGCGATCGAATACGTCGATGCGGACCACGTCCTGCACGCGCCGTACGTGCAGCTCGACGTCTTCCGGACGCGAGCCGGATTCGTGCGCGTTCTTCAGCAGGTTGAGGAGCGCCTGTTCCATCTGCGCGCGGTCGATGTGCGCCGGAGATTCCGGCAGTTCTCCGCCCAGGCGGAACGCCACCTGGCCCGCGAGGCCGGCCACGAAATCGGCCCACGCGATCGTCTCCAGGCGCGGCGCCGGCAGCTTGGCGAAGCGCGCGTAGCCGAGGATGAAGCTCTCCAGGTGGCGCGTGCGTTCGCCGATGGTCTGCAGGATCTGCGGCAGGCGCTCCGTCTGGCCGCGCCGCACGAGCTCCGCGCCGGAGTGGGCGAGCGATGCGAGCGGGGCCAGCGAATTGTTCAATTCGTGGCTGATGACGCGGATGACTTTTTTCCACGTCTGCACTTCCTGGCGCCGCAGTTCGGCCGTCAGCTGGCGCAGCAGCAGCAATTCGTGGCGCCGGCCGTTCAGGCTGAAGTTGCGGCGGGCGAGGTGGTAGACCTCTTCCTCTTCGCCGTCGCCGGCCGTGAACAGGCCGTCGCCGCCGCGCGCCAGCGCTTCCACGAGGGCCGGCGTCTTTTGCAGCACGTCGTGCAGCGCGTGGCCTTCCAGTTTATGGCCCTCGAACAGTAGCTGGCGCGCCGCCACGTTCGCGTAGACGATGACACGGCCGGCGGCGCCCGGCGGCTCCGTCACGAGCAGCATGGCGACGGGCGTGTTCTGCACCATCGTGTCGAGCAACAGTTCGCGCTGCACGAGGTCCAGTCTCTGCTCGCGCAGCACTTCGCCCAGCGCGTTGTGGGCGGCGATGAGGTCCGACAGTTCGTCGTTCTGCGGCCAGTGCAGGCTGAACGAAAAATCGCCGTCGCGGTAGCTGGTGACCGTGCCCTCCAGCGCGCGGAACAGCGACAGGATCGGCTGCACCTGCGAGCGCAGGGTGATGATGGAAATCGGCACGACGCACAGCAGGCAGATGCCCAGCACCGCGAGCGGACGGCCCGGCAGCAGATGGTCGAGCGCGAGCGCGATGATGATCCCGACCGCCAGCAGCGTGCCGACGAGGGCCGACCAGCGCGTGACGAGCGACAGCCGGAATTTCATGCGGCGCGGGCGATGCCGAGCCGCTCCATGCGACGATACAGGGCCTGGCGCGACAGCCCGAGTTCCGCGGCCGCCTGCGCGATCACGCCGCCCGCGCGCGCGAGCGCCTGCGTGATCGCCTCGCGGTCCGGTTCCGCGTCGAGCGCGGCATGGGCCGGCAGCGGCAGGCCGAGGTCGGGCGGCTTGATCACGTCGCCCTGGGCCAGCAGGTTCGCGCGCGCCATCACGTTCTTCAGTTCGCGCACATTGCCTGGCCAGTTGTGCGCGAGCAGGGCGGCTTCCGCGCCCGGATGCAGGGTCTTGCCGCGCGGGAGGAAGCCGTGCGCCAGCGGCAGGATGTCGCCGGGACGCGCGGCCAGCGCCGGCAGCTTCAGTTCGATCACGTTCAGGCGGTAATACAAATCTTCGCGGAAGGTGCCGGCGCGGATCATCGCCGCGAGGTCCGCGTTCGTCGCGCTGATCACGCGCACCTTCACCTGGCGCTCGCGGTTGGAGCCGAGGCGCTCGAAGCGCCCGGTCTCCAGCACGCGCAGGAGTTTCATCTGGCCGGCCAGCGGCAGGTTGCCGATCTCGTCGAGGAACAAGGTGCCGCCGTCGGCCGCCTCGAACTTGCCTTCGCGCGCCTTCGACGCGCCCGTGTACGCGCCGGCGTCGGCGCCGAACAGCTCTGCCTCGATCAGTTCCGACGGCAGCGCGCCGCAGTTCAGCACCACGAACGGGCCGTCGCGGACCATCGAATTCGCCTGGATGATTTCGGCGATGCGTTCCTTGCCCGTGCCGTTCGGCCCCGTGATCAGGACCGGCACGTCGGCGCGCGCCACCTGGCAGGCGAGGCTCAGCACGCGCTCCGTGGCCGGGTCGGCCCACACGAGGCCACGCAGGTCGAACTGCTGTTCCAGTTCGCGCCGCGCGCGGCGTTCGCGCTGCAGGCGCTGGCCCAGTGCGCGGTTGGCCTGTCCCAGTTCGATCAGGTTCGTCACCGTCGCGAGCAGGCGGTCGTCGTTCCACGGCTTCGACAGGTAATCGGCGGCGCCGGCCTTGATCAGGTCGACGGCCGCGTCCAGGTGCGTCCACGCCGTCAGCAGGATCACCGGCAGGTCCGGATATTCTTTCCGGATCGCGCGGAACAGCGCGACCCCTTCCTCGCCCGACGTGGTGTCGGCCGTGAAGTTCATGTCCTGGATGACGAGATCGACTTGTTCGCGCGCGAGGAGGGCGAGACCTTCCTCGGGCGAGGCGGCGCGCAGCGAGGCGATGTCGTGCAGCGAAAACAGGACGTCGAGCGCGATGCCGACGGCGGCGTTGTCATCGATGATCAATACGGTAGGCATGCCCGCTAGCATATCACTGCCGGGTCACACGCTGCGCGTCGCGGTGGCCGGCGAAATGCTGGCCGCGCGCCACGCCGGACCGTAGGCCGCCGCCACGCCCAGCAGCCAGAAGCCGAGGGCGCCGAACACGAGATAGCCGGCCGGCAGGCGCGCCATCTCCAGCTTGCTGACGAGGAGCTGGTTCAGCGCGAGGCCCAGCGCCACGCCGCCGAATACGCCGGCGCTCGTGATCATGAAGTTCTCCGCGATGAAGTAGCGCAGGATGTCGGTCTTCTTCGCGCCCAGCGCGCGCCGCACGCCGATCTGCTTGCGGCGCTGGGTGACCCACAGGCTGGCCATGCCGACGATGCCGGAACAGGTGATCAGCACGAGCAGCGCGCTCACGGTGATCAGCATCCACTGCAGCGCGGCGTCGCCGCGGTAGCGGTTCTTGCGGTCGTCGTCGGTAGTCCCGAGCTCCATGATCATCGGCGTGGCCGACGACTTGCGCAGCGCCGCCTCCGCCTCCTTCATCACGCGGTCGCGCTGGCCCTGCTCCGTGCGCACGGCATACAGCGTGCCGCGGCCGCCGCCGTACTGGCGCTGGGGGATCAGCACGGAATGCATGCCGCGTTCCCTGGTCTCGGCGTGCGCGCTGATCAGGTTCTCGACCACGCCGATGATGCGCGCCGGATGCGCGTCGGCGCCGACGCCGAAGTAGATCGTCTTGCCGATCGCGCTCGTGCCCGGCCACAGCTTGTCGGCCGTCGGCTTCGTGATGATGACGCCCGGCGGATACACGTCCTCCGTGCGCTCGTTCACGTCGACGAGTTCCTGCGGCTGGAAATCGCGGCCCTCGACGAGCGTGAGGCCGAACGTCTTGATGAGCGAATCGCCGGACACATAGGTCGATATGTCGGTACTGGACCGCTCCTGGCGCGGGTCGAGCACGATGCTGGTGTTGCTGCCGCTGCGCGACATCGGCACCTGGCTGACCTGGGCCGCGGCGACCACGCCGGGGACGGCGCGCAGGACCTCGGTCTGGCGTCTGATGTCGGCCAGCTGCTGCTCCGGCGTGGCGTTGCTGAGCGTGCGCACGGCGATGTGGAACACCGCGTGCTCGTCGGCGAGGCCGGACGGACGCGACATGACCGCGCGCCGCTCGTTCACGATGTGCACGGCGTTGGCGAGGATCGCCAGGCTGAGTGCGACCTGCAGCGCGACCAGCAGGGGGCCGGTCTTGTTGCGCAGCAGCGCGGATAGGATGGGACGGAATTCCATGGCGTTCTCCTAGGGCCGTTATTGCGATTTGAGCTGGATCGCCGGCGTGACCTGGCACGCGCGCCAGGTCGGCAGCAGGCCGGCGAGGATGGCGGCGCCGACCGAGATCACGAAGGTCAGTCCCAGCATTTCCCAATCCATGTGGGCGACGGCAGCCATCGAATCGCTCGACATGCGGATCAGGGCCAGCGCGCCGAACGCGAGGAGCAGGCCGAGCACGCCGCCGACGAGTCCCACGACGGCGGTCTCGATCAGGAACTGGCGGAAGATCTCGGTGCGTGAGGCGCCCAGTGCGCGCCGCACGCCGATCTCGGTGGCGCGCACGGAAAACTTGGCCAGCAACAGGCCGATGGTGTTCACGAGGCACAGCGCGAGGAAGCCGAAGGACAGCCAGGTCTGCAACTGGCTGTCCTTGCCGACGACGTGCGTGTACTCCATCCAGCCCAGGGCATCGAACAGCTGGTTCGGCGCGTTGCGCGTCAGGCGGCCCAGCTTGCGCTGTTCGGCCGCGTAGCTGTCGAGCCAGGATTGCAGGTCGCCGCGGTCGCCGGACGACGCGGTTTCGAACCACGCGGTGATCCACGTGCAGTCGGACGCGAGGCGCGCGGCGAAGCCCGGCCCGACGTTCGAGGAGCAGCTCATGCCGCCGCGGTGCTGGGTTTCGTGGCGGATGGCGGTCGGTAGCGGAATGAAGAACTCCTCGCCCGTGACGTAGGGCGATCCGCCTTGGAGCAGGTAGACGCGCGGCAGCATCTTCCACTTGGCGGTAACGCCGACGACGGTGAACGGAAAGCCCATCAGGTTCAGGCGCCGGCCGACCGGGTTGACGTCGCCGAACAGCTTGTCCGCCATCGCGCGGCTCAGCACCACGACGTCGGCAGCGCGCGCCTCGTCCGCCTCGGTCCACGGCTGACCGTAGTCGAACGGCACGTCGAACATGGCGAAAAAGTCGCGCGTTGGCGCCAGGCCGCCCATGTTGAACGGGGCGATCTCGCGCCGCGGCGGCTCGACCGACGCTTCGACGCCGTACAGCGCCGTGCGGCGCACGCCCTGGCCGCTCTTGAGCATGTTCATCGCATCCTGGTAGGTGATCTGGATGTCCTCCGGCCGTTCGCCCGGCGTATAGCCTTTCACCGGGCCCGGGTCGATCAGTGGCACGAACAGCCGGGTGCTCTTCTGCGGGATCGGGTCGCTCGACATCATGTGCAGGATCGTCAGCGTGGACACGCTCGCGGCCACGCCGACGGCCAGCGTCAGCACCATCAGCGCCGTGAGGGCGGGGTTGCGGCGCAGGCTGCGCACGCCGAGCCTGAAGTAATAGCCGAACATGGTGCGCTCCTTATGCGGTAACCGTGGCGGACTTCGTGTCGACGAGGGTCGGGCCGCGGCGAACGAGGTCGGACACCTGGCCGTCGATGATGTGCACGTTGCGCGTGGTGCGCACCGCCAGTTCCGGATCGTGCGTGACCATCAGGATCGTCGTGCCGGCCGCGTTGATTTCTTCCAGCAGTTCCATCACGCCGCGCGCCATCTGCGTATCGAGGTTACCGGTCGGTTCATCCGCCAGCAGCAGTTTCGGCGAGCCCGCGAGCGCGCGCGCGATGGCCACGCGCTGCTGCTGGCCGCCGGACAGCTCGGCCGGATAATGCTTCATGCGCGACGCCAGGCCGACTTTCGCCAGGGCGTCCTCGATGCGCTTCTTGCGCTCGGCCGCGTTGAAGCCGCGGTAGCGCAGCGGGACGTCGACGTTGTCGTACAGGTTCAGGTCGGGGATCAAGTTGAAACCCTGGAAGATGAAGCCCAGCTTTTCGTTGCGCAGGCGCGAGCGGGCGTTGTCGTCCAGCCCCTTCACGTTGACGCCGTCGAGGATGTATTCGCCGGACGTGAATTCCTCGAGCAGGCCGGCGATGTTGAGGAAGCTCGTCTTGCCCGAGCCGGACGGGCCGGTCACGGTGACGAACTCGCCCTCGCGGACTTCGATCTCGAAGCCGCGCAGCGCGTGCGTCTCGATCATGTGGGTGCGGTATACCTTGGAGAGATTGGTCATGCGCAGCATGGCGGATCCTTTGGTTGGTTACTGGTTGATCGAGATGCGGTTCGCGTTATTGAATGCGTCGGTGCCGGCGACGACGACCTTGTCGCCCAGCTTCAGGCCCGACACGATTTCGACGGCCGACATGCTGGTGGCGCCCATGCGGATCGGCGTGCGCGTGGCGATCCCGTCGCGCACGACGTAGGCATAGCGTCCGCCCTCGCTCTCGACGAACGGGCCGCGCGCCACCATCAGCACGTTCGGGCGTTCCTCGATGAGCAGGCGCGCCGTCACGCGCTGGCTCTGGCGCAGGCCCTTCGGCTGTTCGCCGTCGAAGCGCACGCGCGCCAGCACCATGCTCTTGACGACTTCCGGCGACAGCGCCGACAACTTGCCCGTCGCGGTGCCCGAGGGCAGCGTGACCTCGGCGTTCATGCCCAGGCCCAGGTCGGCCGCATACGTCTCCGGCACCTCGATCTCGACCTCGAGCTTCGACAGGTCGACGAGCGTCATCAGCGGCGCGTTCGCGGCGACGACCATGCGGTCCTGCACGTTCAGGGTGCCGATGAAACCGTCGACGGGCGCGCGCACGGTCAGCTCGTCGACGCGGCGCTGCGCTTCTTCCATCGACAGGCGCGCGCGTTCCAGATCGTTCAGCTTCGTCTTGATCGCGAGCGCGACGTCCTCGCTTTCCAGGCTCGCCGCCTGCGTCGCGTGCTTCGCGCGGATCTGTGCGGACTGCAGCGCGTCCTTCGCCTTCTGGTAATCGATCTTGGCGATGACGCCGAACTGGCCCACGCTGTCGTAGCGCTCCAGGGTGCGCTGGGCGGACAGGCGGTCGATCTCGGCGGTGTCGGCCTCCTTCTGCGCCAGCAGCTTCTGCTTGCGCGACAGGATCTGCTGGCGCGCCACCTCGGCCTTCAGGCCTTCGTACGCGGACGTCTCGCGTTTCAGCACGTCCGCCAGGTCGGGCGATTCGAGCACGGCCAGCACCTGCCCCTTCTTGACGGTGTCGCCGGCCGCGACCTTCAGGTTGACGGTGGCGGGGGCCTTGGCATACAGCGTCGGGCTGACGGCGGCGACGACGCGGCCGTTGACGGAGGCGTCGCGCACGAGCGTGCCGCGCGTGACCTCGGCGATGCGCAGGCGCGACGCGCTGACGGACGCCTCGCTGCCGCGCCATGTCGACACGAGGCCGGCGCACAGGGCGGCCACGAGGACGGCGCTGCCGACCCAGAGCGCGCGGCGCTTCAGCTTGTGGCCCGGGGGCGGGGCAATGACGGCGTCTTGTTGTGAGGTATCGCGGATCATGATGTGGACACGGGTTGTGGACAGTGCCTGTATTTGCACGATCCGTGCCATGTGCTAACCCATTGATTTCACAGGCGGGGACAGTGGACACGGCCGCGTCCGCGACTGTCCGGGGGCGGTGTGGACGGACAGTCGCGGACGGTCTTGATATTCTGGAAACCGGCCATAGTTTCTTGCCAACAATAGTCCGGCGCCGCCGAGGAAAGTCCTGCATGACCTCATACAAACCTGAACCGGACGAGGTGGCGGTCCTGCGCCTTGCCGTGCCGCCCGACGCGGACGATCTGCTCGACGATGCCACCTGGCGCGATCAGCTGCTGCCCGGTTACACGGACACGCTCGCAGCCGGCACGAGCCTCTTCGGGCGCCAGGTGCTGGAGCGCGACCTGCGCGGCGGCCTCGATGACGCGGCGGTGGCATCGAGACGCGCCCGCGTGCAGGCGTTGCTGGACGATCCCGCGCAGCTGGACGCCCTCGAGCGCAAGCTGGCCTGCCTGCGCGAAGCGGACATCGACGTGGCCGCGTTGCTGTTCGCGGACACGCAGCCGCCGCGCCCCGGCTGGGTCGGCCGGCTGCTCTGGCTGCCCGTGCTGCTGGTGGCGTCGATCGCGGCCGCGCTGCTCGTCTCGCCGTGGGGCTGGGTCGGCGTCGGGGTCGCCATGTACTTCCTCGTGATGGTGCACATGCGCTACCAGGACCGCGTCGGCCTCTGGACACGATCGCTGCGCGCGCTGCAGATGCTGTTGCGCGCCTGCTCGCTGCTGGACGGCAGCGAGCAGGCGCTGAGCAAGCCCTTCGCGGGACGGGGCGCGCGGGCAGGGCGGTTGAGCCGCTCGCTGGACCGTTCGCTGCTCGCCGCATCCGGCGTGCCTGGCGCGCGCGAATACGCGGACTGGTTCGCGGCGGCCGACGTGCGTCACTACTACCGTACGCTGGCCCGGGTGTTCGGCGCGCGCGACTTCCTGCGCGAGTGCTACTGGCTGTGCGCGGAACTGGAGGCGGACGTGACGCTGGCCCGTCACCTGCGCGAGCGTCCCACCTGGTGCTGGGCCACGCGCACCGGCGCGCGCACGCTGGCGATCGACGGCGGCGTGCATCCGCTGCTGGACGAGGCGCGCGGACTGTCCGTGACCCTGGACGGCAAGGGCGCGTTCCTGTCGGGCCAGAACGGCGTGGGCAAAAGCACGTTCCTGCGCATGCTGGGCCTGAACCTCGTGACCGCGCGTGCGTTCGGCTTCTGCTACGCGCAGTCAGCGAGCCTGCCGGCGTTGCCGGTCGTCGCCAGCATGCAGAACGAAGATTCGCTGCTGGGTGGCCAGAGCCTGTATATCGCCGAGCTGGCGCGGGCGCGGATGCTGCTGGCGCGCGCCCGCGGTCCGCGACCCGTGGTGTGCCTCGTCGATGAAATCTTCCGCGGCACGAACCACGAAGAATCCGTGTCCGCCGCAACGGCCGTCGTCGACGCACTCGCGCGGCATGCGCTGGTGGTCGTGTCGTCGCACAACCTCGTGCTGGGTTCGCTGCTTGCCGACGCGCTGGCGCCGTGGCGCATCGTGCGTCGTGGCGACGGTTTGCAACTGGAGCCCGGCGTGCTGGGACGCACGAACGGCGTGGCGCTGCTGGTCGAACACGGCTTCGACACGGACGTGCAGCGCCGCGCGGAGCAGGTGGCCGCGTGGCTGGCGCAAACCCGGCTGTCAGGCAGCCTGTCGTGACAGGTACGCGCGCCAGCCGCCGAACATGCTGATGTCGGTGGCGTCGGCGATGGCGGCCGGTTCGCAGATGAAGCCCTTGACCCAGCGCCCGTCCGCCAGTTCGAGCGAGCCGATGCCCAGCGGCGCCGGGATCTCGGCCACGAATTCGCCGAAGCGGCGCAGCGGCAGTTCCCACACTTCCACCTCGATCGCCGCGCCGTCGCGGTCGACCCGCGCGAGGCCCGGCTTGGGCGGCGTCGTGCCCGGCAGCGCGTACAGGCGGTAGTGCGGCGCCGTGTGCGTGGCCGCCACCTTGCGCGCGCCCCGTTCCAGCAACTGCCAGTTCAGCGGCTGGCCCGCCAGGTGCGCGCCGACGACGGCCACCTGTACTGTCGGTTCGGCGAACGGCAGGGGATCCGCAGCCAGCGCATCGGCTTCCGCGCCGCCGAGCAGCGCCGCGACCGCCGTCGCCAGTAGGTGGTCGCTGCCGGCGGCGCCGATAAGTGTGACGCCCGCCGGCAGGCCGTCCGCACGGGAAATCCCCGGCACGGCCAGCGCGGCCATGTCGAAGAAGTTCACGAAGTTCGTGTAATACCCCAGTTGCGCATTCAGTTCCACGGGGCGCGCCAGCACGTCGGCGATGCGCGGCATGGTCGGCGTGGTGGGCACCAGCAGGAAGTCGTAGCCCGCGAGGCTGTCCTCGGCCGCACGGCGCAGCGCCGCCAGCCGGTACTGGCCCATGAACGCATCGGTCGCATCGTATTCCCGGGCCTGCCCGATGATGCCTGCGACTACCGGATGCGCGGCGTCCGGCTGCGCGTCGATGAAGGCGCCGACGGCGGCGTGACGCTCCGCGACCCACGGGCCCTGGTACAGCAGGGCGGCGGCGTCGCGGAACGGCGTGTAGTCGACCGTGCCGAACGTGCAGCCGGGGAGGTCGCGCAGGCGTGCCAGGGTCGCCTCGAAGGCGGCTTGCGCGGCGACGTCGCCGAAGAATTCCAGCTGCGCGGGCACGGCGATGCGATAGCCGCGCCGGCGCACGCCCTGCGGTGCAATGCGGCGTGAATACGGGTCGTGCGCATCGTACCCGGCCGCCGCCTGCACCACCTTCCACGCGTCGGCCACGTCCGCCGCGAACACGGAGACGCAATCGAGCGTCCGGCACGCCGGCACCACGCCGCGCGTCGAGAGCAGCCCGCGCGTGGGCTTCAGCCCGACGATGCCGTTCAGGCCCGCCGGCACGCGGCCGGATCCGGCGGTATCCGTGCCGAGCGCGAACGCGGCCATCCCCAGCGCCACGGCGACGGCGGAGCCGGAACTCGAGCCGCCCGACACATAGGCAGGATCGACCGCGTTGCGCACTGCGCCGTACGGCGAACGTGTGCCGACGAGGCCCGTCGCGAACTGGTCCAGGTTCGTCTTCCCGACCAGCAGGGCGCCGGCCGCAAGGAGTCGTTGCACTACCGGCGCGGATTCGTCCGGTACGTAGGCGTAGGCGGGGCAGGCGGCCGTGGTGGGCATGCCGGTCACGTCGATGTTGTCCTTGACGGCGAACGGGATGCCCAGCAGCGGCAGGCGCGCCAGCGCGGCGGCGCCTTCGGCCGCCAGCACGGCGTCGAGCGCGCGGGCCTGCGCGCGCAGCGCGGCGGCGTCCATGCGGCTGATCCAGATCTCGGGGCGGTCCGCGGCGGCGATGCGGGCCAGTACCTGCTCGATGCAGCGGCTGGGCGTCGATGCGCCGCTCAGGTAGTCGGCGTGGATGTCGGTGATCGTCATGATGTCTCGCGTAAAAGGATCAGAAGGCGTAGCCGAGGGTGGCCAGCAGGCGGTTGCCCTGCTTGACGCCGTAGCGGTTGTCGCCGCCGAGGAGGCCTTGCAGGCCCCAGGTAAAACCGGCGCCGAGCGGCTGCGTGAAGCCGACGGTCAGGTGGCGCCACCCGCCCGACGACGGCGCGCCGCCCGCGAAGCAGCCGTTGACGATGAAGCTCGTGCCGGCCGCGCAGCGCGTGCCGGTCAGCGTGTCGACCGTGCCCAGGTAGCGGCCTTCCTTGTGGTACGTGTAGAAGCCGAGGGTGGCGGAGAGAGTGATGTCGTGCGGGAGCGGCTGGCTCGCGGCCAAGGTCCAGTAGGTGTCGCCCCGGTTGCCCCAGACGACGTCCTTGAGCAGGGTCTGCGCCGTCACGCTGAACGGGCCGTAGCTGGCGCCCAGCTTGGTCTCGAACGCGTTGGCGTGCTCGCCGTTGACGTAGTAATAGCCCGTCAGGCCGACCGTGTAGCCGATGTCGCCCACCTTGCCGTTGTAGCCGCCGTAGAAGTCGTTCTCGATCGATTTCTTGTGCTGGAAGTCGGCGATGCTGCGATCGGCATACGACTCGCCCAGGCGTTTGTACGAGTAGTTGATCTGCGACGCCCAGTAGCCGAGGAAGAAGCCGGACGGATCGTTCCAGTCGACGCCCCATTGCAGCGCGGGCTGGTCCGACTCGGGCGCGTCGGCGCCGGCGTTGCCCAGGCCCGGCAGGCCGGGCCCATAGGTCGAGCTGACGCCGCGCAGGATGTATTTGCTGACCAGGTCCACGTGGCCGGTGAACGCAGGCGCGTCGTCGGCTTGCGCGGTGCCTGCCAGCAGCAGCGTGGCGATGGCGAGAGCGATCTTCTTGTCGTACATGCGGGACTCCTTGTGTTGGGTAGTTCGGATTCAGGATGCAGTGAAGACGGCGATGCGCTGGCCGGCGGCGACGGGCTTGCCCTCGGCGACGAGCCATTCGTCCAGCACGCCGTCGGCGGTGGCGACGACGGGGATTTCCATCTTCATCGATTCGAAGATCGCCAGCGTCTCGCCCTCGCGCACGGCGGCGCCGGGCGGCACGACGATCTTCCACACGCTGCCGGGAACGACGGCGGACAGGTACTGGCTGCCGTCGGGCAGGTCGGCCGGCGCGCCCACATCGAGCGTCGCTTCCTCGCTGACCCATTCGGCCTGGCCGCTCGTGCGCCACCGTTCGCGCTCGGCCTCGAACGCGGCCTGCTGGCGCGACTTGAACGCGGCGATCGCATCCGCTTCGCGCGCCAGGAACGCGTTGTAGTGGGCCAGCGAGAACGTGGTCTCCTCGATGCGCACGTCGAAGCGGCCGAGCGGGAAATCGCGCCGGTGCTCGAGCAAACGGTCTTCCGTCACCTCGTAGAACCGGATCTGGTCGAAGAAGCGCAGCAGCCACGGTTTGCCGTCGCGGAAGCTGGCCGTCTGGCGGTAGCGGTTCCACATCTGGACTGTCCGGCCGACGAACTGGTAGCCGCCCGGGCCTTCCATGCCGTACACGCACAGGTAGGCGCCGCCGATGCCGACCGCGTTTTCCGGCGTCCACGTGCGCGCCGGGTTGTACTTCGTCGTCACGAGGCGGTGGCGCGGATCGACCGGCGTCGCGACCGGCGCGCCCAGGTAGACGTCGCCCAGGCCCAGCACCATGTAGCTGGCCTTGAACACGACGTCGTACACGTCGCGGATCGAGTCCAGTCCATTGATGCGGCGGATGAATTCGATGTTGCTGGGGCACCAGGGCGCGTCCGGGCGCACGGTCGTCTCGTACTTCTGGATCGCGAGGCGCGTCTGCGTGTCGTTCCACGCGAGCGGCAGGTGCACGATGCGCGACGGGACGACCATGTCCTCGACCGGTCCCTGCGCCGCCAGCAGCGCGCCGATCCGCTCCAGCAGGCGCGTGGCGCCCAGGCGGCGATGGTCGAAGTGGACCTGCAGCGAGCGGATGCCGGGCGTGAGGTCGACGACGCCACCCAGGCGTGCGTCTTCCAGCGCGCACATCAGCGCATGCACGCGGAAACGCAGGTTGATGTCCAGCGCGAGGTCGCCGAATTCCACCAGCAGGTAGTCGTCGCCGGCGCGGCGGAACACGACGCGCGTACCGTCCGGCAGCGCTGCTTCGCCCGCGACGGCCGGCTGGGCCAGGCCTAGCGGCGACGCCGGCGGCGTCCACACGGGCGCCGCGTCCGACCGCTCGAACACGGCGTCCAGCGCCGCGCGCATGGCCGCCGCCTCGTCGACGGACACGCGGTGGAAGCGCACCGTGTCGCCCGGTTTCAGCTGGCCCATCTTCCACAGGTCGCTCGATACGATCACCGCGGGGCACACGAAGCCGCCGAGACTCGGGCCGTCCGGACCGAGGATCACGGGCATGTCGCCGGTGAAGTCGATGGAGCCGATGGCATAGGCGTTGTCGTGGATGTTCGACGGGTGCAGGCCCGCTTCGCCGCCGTCCGTGCGCGCCCAGCGCGGTTTCGGGCCGACGAGGCGCACGCCGGTGCGGCTGGAATTGAAGTGCACCTGCCAGTCCGTGCCGAAGAACGTCACGATGTCGTCGCCGGTGAAGAAGTCCGGCGCGCCGTGCGGGCCGTAGTGGACGGCGATGTCCCAGTGGTGCGCATAGGCCGGGATCGCGGCGGGTGCGAGTTCGCGAGTGAACGCCGGCACGGGCTTCAGCTTGAGCATGTCGCCCGCGCGCACGGCGCGGCCCCCGTGACCGCCGAACTGGCCCAGCGTGAACGTGGCGCGGCTGCCGAGATAGTCCGGCACGTCCAGGCCGCCCGCGAATGCGACGTAAGCCCGCACGCCCGCGCCGCGCACGCCGGCGAAGCGCAACGTTTCGCCGGCCGCGATGGCGTGTGCTTGCCAGTTCGCGAGGTCGCGTTTACCGTCCGCACCGGACACGCTGGCCCCGAGATCGGCGCCGGCCAGCGCGATCGTGCACGCGCAGTTGAAGCGCAGGGCCGCGCCCTGCAAGGTCATCTCCAGCGTCGGCGCGGCGACATCGTTGCCGAGCAGGTGGTTCGCCACGCGGTGCGCGTAGGCGTCCATCGGCCCGGACGGCGGGATGCCGACGGCCCACAGGCCCAGGCGGCCCGGGTAGTCTTGCACCGTCGTCTGGATGCCGCCGTCCAGCACTTCGACGGTCTGCGGCGCGAAGTCCATCGCGGCCAGCATCTGCGTGATCTGGCGGCCGGCGACGAAATCGCCGTAGCGCAGGATGCGCGCGAGGTAGGCAAGATTGGTCTCGATGCCGTCGATGCGCGACGTCTCGAGAGCGCGCACGAGCTGGTCGACCGACGCGGCCCGGTTGTCCGTCTTGACGATCAGCTTGGCCAGCAGCGGGTCATAGTAGGGGCTGACGGTGACGCCGCGCTCGACCCACGTGTCCACGCGCAGGCCCGGCGCGAATTCGACGGCCGTCAGCACGCCGGAGCAGGGTTGAAAATTGCGCGCCGGGTCTTCCGCGTACACGCGCAGCTGCATCGCGTGGCCGTGCGGCACGAGCGATGCCTGGTCCGGCAGCGTGAGCTCGCCGGCCGCCGCACGGATCATCCATTCGACGAGGTCGACGCCGAACACTTCTTCCGTCACGCCGTGCTCCACCTGCAGGCGCGTGTTCACTTCGAGGAAGTAGAACGCGCCCGTGTCCGCGTCCAGCACATATTCGACGGTGCCGGCCGACAGGTAGTGGATCGCTGCGCCCAGGCGCACGGCGGTGGCGGCCAGCGCATGGCGCGTGCCGTCCGAAAGGTCCGGCGCGGGCGTCTCTTCGATCACCTTCTGGTTGCGGCGCTGGACGGAGCAATCGCGCTCGCCCAGCGACACGACGTTGCCGCGGCCGTCGCCGAAGATCTGTACCTCGACGTGGCGCGCGCGCTGCACGAATTTTTCCAGGTAGATGCCGCTGTTCTTGAAGTTGTTCTCGGACAGGTGGCGCACGGACGCGTAGGCGCCGGCCAGTTCGTCGTCGTCGCGGCACAGGCGCATGCCGATGCCGCCGCCGCCCGCCGTACTTTTCAGCATGACGGGGTAGCCGATGCGGCGCGCTTCCGTCAGCGCTTCCTCGACGCCGTCCAGCAGGCCGGTGCCCGGCAGCAGCGGTACGTCGGCCTGCCGTGCCAGTTCGCGTGCGGTGTGCTTGAGGCCGAAGTCGCGCATCTGCCGCGGCGTGGGGCCGATGAACACGATGCCCGCGGCGGCGCACGCTTCCGCGAAGCCGGCGTTCTCGCTCATGAAGCCGTAGCCGGGGTGGATCGCCTGCGCACCCGTGTTGCGCGCCGCCGCCAGCACGCGCTCGGCCGACAAATAGCTGTCGCTGGCGGCGGCCGGGCCCACGCACACGGCTTCGTCGGCCAGGCGCACGTGCAGCGATTCGACGTCGGCCTCGGAATAGATGGCCACCGTCTTCATGCCGAGACGGCGCGCGGTGCGGATCACGCGGCAGGCGATTTCGCCGCGGTTGGCGATCAGGATCTTGTCGAACATGGCGGTCTTTCAGGCGGAGGGGGAGGTCCCCCAGATCACGAAGCGGACCGGGGTGGGGTTGTAGGCATTGCACGGGTTGTTCAGCTGCGGGCAGTTCGACACGAGCACCAGCACGTCCATCTCGGCGCGCAGCTCGACATACTTGCCCGGCGCGGACAGGCCGTCCTCGAACGACAGGCCGCCGCCTTCCGTCACCGGCACGTTCATGAAGAAGTTCACGTTGGGGACGAGGTCGCGCTTGTCCATGCCGATGTCCGCTCGCGCCAGCGCGAGCAGGTAGTTGTCACGGCAGCTGTGCATGAATTTCTTCTGCAGCGCATAGCGCACCGTGTTGCTCTCGGCCGCGCAGGCGCCGCCCAGCGTGTCATGGCGGCCGCACGTGTCGGCCACGATAGCCAGCATCGGCCGGCCGCGGTTCGAATACAGCACCGAGCCGGCCGACAGGTAGATGCCGCCCTGGCGCTGCAGCGTGTCGGTCACGCTGTAGCTTTCAGCCGTGTCGGCGGCGTTGTAGAAGATCGTGTCGACGGCCTGGTTGCCTTCCAGGTCGACGATGCGCAGCGTCTGGCCGCGTTTGACTTCGTGCAGCCACGGTTCGCCGGCCGGCAGGTCGTGGATGGCCAGGGCGGCGGCGGGATCGAGCGTGCTCTCGCGCAGGGTGTGCATGACGGTCTCCTCAGCGGTAAATCAGTTCGGTGTTATGAAAGCCGCGGCCGTTTTCGGCGCACGACAGGCGGCACACGTCGTCCTCGCCGGCCGGGCCGGAATCCCAGGCCACGATGGCGACCTTACCCGGCGCGTAGTCGGGGCGCGGATCGAGCGGGTGGGGCGCGGTGGAGACCAGGACCAGCGTGTCCATCTCGAAGCGCAGCTCGACGAAGTCGCCGGGCTTTGCGTGGTTCTCGGCGAAGCGGAAACGCCCGTCGGCATCGACCGCCACCCTGGAAAACAGGTTCAGGTTCGGTACGAGGTCGCGCAGGCCCAAACCCCATTTGCCCATCTCGACGAGCAGGCTGTCCTTGCCGTTGCGGTGCATCGCGTTGCGGTGTTCCTGGTAGCGCTTGACGCCGTGGCGGCGCGCGATGCCTTCCGCATCCGACAGGCCGCACAGCGGATCGTGCCAGCCCACCGTGTCGCGCGGGATCGACGCGAGGATGCGGCCCATGTCCGAGTACAGTACGTGGCCCGCCGTCAGGTGTGCCGTGTGCTGGGCCTTCAGCGTGTCCGGCACGTTGAGGCGCTCCATGCGCTCGTCGGCGCGATACAGCAGCACGGACGTGTTGGCGCCGGCTTCCACGGCGATGAAGCGCAGCGTGGTGCCGCGCCGCACGCGGTACGACCAGTGCGCGCCGCCGGGGAAGCGTTCGGTCCACAGCACGCGGGCCGGGTCCAGGTCCGGTGCCAGTTCGAGAGTGTGTTCGGTGTGTGTCATGGTGGCTCCGTCAGGTCGTGCGAGTGAGTTTTTCGAGCTGTTCCAGGTCGGTCTTGACGCCGGACGTCTCGCGGATGCGGTTCAGGATTTGGCGCTTCAGCGCGGAGAATTCGGGCGCGAGCTTCAGGTCCTGGTGGCGTTTGGCGCCGAACGGCACGTCGACGATCGAATCGATGCGGCCCGGACGCGGCGCCATCACGACGACGCGCTCGCCCAGGTAGATCGCTTCCTCGACGTCGTGCGTGACGAACACGATGGTGGTCTTTTCCAGGTGGTGGACGTGGCGGATCAGGTCGTGCATCACTTCGCGCGTCTGCGCGTCCAGCGCGCCGAACGGCTCGTCCATCAGCAGCACGTCCGGCCGCGCCATCAGCGCCCGCGCGATCGCCACGCGCTGCTGCATGCCGCCCGAGAGTTCGGCCGGATACGCATGCGCCATGTGCGCAAGGCCCATCAGGCCGATGAGGGCGTCCGCGCGGCCGGATGCGATTTCGACGTCGCTCGACGTGGCGGCGGCGTGGTGCTTGAGGCGGCGGCAGAAGCGGATGTTGTCCTTCACCGTCAGCCACGGGTACAGGCTGTAGCTCTGGAAGACCATGGCGCGGTCGGCGCCGGGGCCGTCGACGTCGCGGCCGTTGCAGACGATGCTGCCTTGTCCGTATTCCTCCAGGCCGCAGATCGTGCGCAGCAGCGTCGATTTGCCGCAGCCGGACGCGCCGACGAGGGTCACGAATTCGCTGGCTGCGATGTCCAGGTCCACGTGCTGCAGCGCGAGCGTGCGCCGCGCCCCGCGGCCATAGTGTTTGTACAGGCCGCGTACGGCTATCTTGGGTGTCATGGTTCAGCCTCGCAGGTGATGCCAGGGAAAGCAGCGCTTGTGCAGCCAGCGGAACGCCTGGTCCGTGAGCAGGCCCACGAGGCCGATCAGCAGGATGCCGGCGAAGATCTTGTCGGTCTGGAGGAAGCGCTGCGCCTTCAGGATCGCGTAGCCCAGGCCCGAGTTCGCGGCCACCAGTTCGGCCACGACGAGGTACGTCCACGCCAGGCACATCGCGCCGCGCAAGGTGGTCAGGATCGCGGGACGCGCGGCCGGGATCAGCACGTACTTGATGATTTCCTCGTTCGTCGCGCCCATCGTGCGCGCCGCTTCGATCGGCGCGTCCGGCACGCGCGCCACGTCGGCGGCGACGAGCAGCAGCATCTGGAAGAACACGCCGACCCAGATCACCGCGATCTTCGCGCTTTCCTCGATGCCGACCCACAGCATGATCAGCGGGATGAACGCGACGGCGGGCAGGTAACGGGTGAATTCCGTCAGCGGCTCGAGGAACGCGCGCACCGGCGCATACGTCCCGACCAGCACGCCGAGCGGCACGGCGACGAGGGCCGCGACGCAGAAGCCGCCCAGCACGCGGCCGATGCTGACGATGACGTCGCCCAGCAGGTCGCCGTCGCGGTACCACTCGCCCAGCTGGGCCAGCACCTGCCACGGCGGCGGCAGGAATACGGGATCGGCCCAGCCGTTCAGCGACACGAGGATCCACACGGCGAGCGGCAGCACGAAGCCGGCGACGGCCAGCGCGAGCGCGCTGCGGCGGCGCAGATCGCCGCGCACGTCCCACGGCGAGCGGCGGTTGCGCATCACCGTGGGGCCGGCCGCGCCGTCAAGAGGGGACAGGTCGTCGCGCATGGCTTACTTCTTGAGGGCGTCGGCCAGCAGCGAGGCGTCGATGCCGGCGGCGTAGTCGACCGGGCCGGCGACCAGCTTGTTCGTGCTGAGGAATTTGTGGATCTCGGGACCGGCCGCGACGAGCGACTGCGGCTTGCTGGCGTCGAGCGCGGCCTGGTTGTCGGCGCGGCCGAAGAAGCGCGTGCCCGGCAGGAAGACCTTGTACTCGGCCGGCTTGATGCCGACCACTTTCGACATGATCTGCACCGCCTCGTCCGGATGGTCGTGGATGAAGGCCTGCGTGTCGAACCACGCCTGGATCATGCCGACGAGGTCCTGGCGCTTGATCTTGTCGCGCAGGGACTTGCCGTGGGCGACGAGCAGGTCGGGCACGAGGCCCGGCATGTCGCGCGACGTGAACAGCGCGTGGCCCTTGCCGCTCGCCTGGATCTTGTTGACCCACGGGTTCCACACGACGGCGGCGTCCACGCGGCCGGCCACGAACGCGGCGGCCGCATCACCGGCGGACAGGTTGACGACCTTGACGTCATTCATGCTCATGCCGTTGCGGGCCAGCGCCGTGGCGAGCACGAAGTGCGAGATGCTGAATTGCTCCAGCGCCACCGTGCGGCCCTTCAGGTCCGCGAACGACTTGATCTTCGGGCCGACCATCAGCGCGTCATTGCCGGCCGAGTTGTCGTTGACCAGCACGGCCTTGACGTCGACCTTCTTCGCCAGCGGCGTCATGGTGTCCGACCAGGTCTGCGCATTGGCGTCGAGCTGGCCGGCCGACAGCGCGGCGACGGAGTCCGTGTAATTACCGAACCAGACCAGCTTGACGTTGGCGCCGTGCCGCTTGAAGAACCCCTTCTGGTCCGCGACGTACCAGGCCACCCAGCCCGGCCAGTCGGACAGGCCGACCTTGACCTCGGCGTGCGCGGGCCCGGCGGCCGACAGCGCCGCGCACAGGGCGAGGACCGTTGCGATGGAACTGCGAAGGATGCGGTGATGCTGGAAGAAACGCATGATGGAGCTCCCGAAGTGGATAAAAACGAGAGGCAAGCGATTGCGGCGCAATCGTCCTCCCGGGCTTTTATCCCTCCGTGTAGCTCCTTGCCGCGTGGCGGCGGGGAACCGGCAGCTCTCGGACCAGCACCGCTCGCGCGGTCGGAACCCTAGCCACCTTGTCGAGATGTGCGCGATGCCGACATCGGCCCACCTCTCGTTGCAGGTTCAATTTGCAAGAACGGTGCCAGCGGGTTTCGTACAAGCGCTCCCTGTGTGCGTGTGCCGTGCGCACGTTCGCGGCGCGCCGCGGCGGTGCGTCCATGCGCCGATCTGGTGCGTATTTCGCGCAGGCCGTGCGCCACGGCGATGGACGCGGGCGGGCATCGACCTTGCATGGGATGGATCACGATCACGCAGCGGAGCACCGATGTCCACCTTTGCCAGCACCTTGTGTCGCCGTCTCGCCCGGCTTGCCTGGGCGTTCCTGTACCTGCTGGCCTCGCAGCCCGCGCACCGTTATCCGTGGTTCGCACGGCCCGGAAAAATTCGGGGTCAGAGCACATTTTTTGACCGGTGACCGGCGAGTTGGCAGGAGTTGGTTGGGCATTCCGCGAACATGCTGGCGATTTGCCAGCAGCCGCGAAAATTAATGTGCTCTGACCCCGAATTTGAGCTCTAGTCGCGCGGCAACGGTTTGCCTTTGGCGATCACTTCGTGGCAGTCGCCCTTGATGGTGGCGTTGTCGTAGTCGGTCCAGCCGTAGCTGTCGACGTAGCGCTTGTGTTGCTTGAAGGCGGCGTTGACGAAGCTCCACGCCAGGCGCTCGTCCGGGTAGCGCACGTCGCCCAGGTCGAGCAGGGTGTGGAACATGTTTTCGGTTGCCAGCTTCGCCTTGCGGTGGCGGCGCAGCTGCGTGACCTTGTCCGGGAAGCGCGCCGCGTACGCATCCGAATACCAGGCGAACGCGGGGACGTGGAATTCGTATTGCGTGTTGTGGCCATGGAAGGCGAGCCGGCAGCTGTTGTCGTACAGCGTCTGGCCGTGGTCGGCCACGTACAGCATGGCGGCCGGCTTGTCGGCTTCCTTCAGCGTGCCGATGACGTGGTCGAGGAACCAGTCCGTGTACAGGATCGAGCTGTCGTAGCTGTTGTTCAGCTTGTCCTTGATCCTGATGTCCGTGTAGACGGGCTTGTCGATGCCGTACAGCGACGGCAGCCATTTGTCGAACTGCTTCGGGTAGCGGTGGCTGTAGTTCCAGTGGCTACCCAGCGTGTGCAGCACGATCAGTTTCTTCGGCGCCGGATCCGCGACGGCATGTTTCAAAGGGCCGAACAGGATTTCGTCGTAATTCGAATTGTCGGTAAAACCGCCCAGATTCAGGAAGTCGACGACGTCCGCTTCCTTCGCGAACACGGACACGGGGGTGTCGAACTTGCCGAACGAGATCTGGTTCGACAGCCAGAACGTTTTATAGCCCGCTTCCTTGAACGCGGTCAGGAACGATTTTTCCGAGAACCCGTCCTTGAGGCTTTGCGTGGCCGGCTTGCGCGAGATGATGACGGGGACGCTCAGGCGCGTGGCGGAGACGGACGTGATCACGTCGCGCAGCGGCACCACGTTCGGCTCCTGCGACAGCAGCGGGTTCGTGTCGCGGTCGTAGCCGTTCAGGCTCCAGCGGTCGTAGCGCGACGATTCGCCAATCACCATCACGATCACCTGCGGGTCGTCGTTCGGCTCGGCCAGGTGGGCGTGGAAGCGGAAGTTGGCGCTGCGACGGTTCAGGTCGGCGAGATAGACCCGTTCCTTGTAAAAATCGACGCCGCGCGCGGCCAGGCCGAACGGCCACGAATGCGCGAACGTGTCCAGGTCGAACGGCAGCTTCATCCAGTGCGCCAGCGGCGGCAGCGAGGCGGGGCGCGGTATGCTGGACGGACGCGGCGCCGCGGTCTCTTCGCTGGCGGCCTCGACGCTGTCGGAGGCTTTCACGAGCCGCGCGCTGGCAGCTGCCGGGCCGGCAGCCGCGAGTGGCGGCGGAGCGACGCCGTACTTCAGGCCGTAGGCGAACACGACGGCCACGACCGCCAGCACGCCCAGCACGACGGGGCGCGACACGTCAGCCCAGTCGAGGTCGCGCGTGCGCCAGGCCGCGATCCAGCTCGTGACGAACCACGCGAGCATGCCGACGAAGACGCCGATCAGCAGCCAGACTTTGCTGCCGAGGAATTCCATGGCCTCGGCCGGGCTCGTCTCCGCGATGATGCCGAGGTGGTGCGTGGAAATGCCCTGGCCGTAGAACGCATATAAATAAAGCTCGACGGGCAGCGCGAGGAAGGCGGGCAGCAGCAGCCAGTGGAAGTACGCCGGGCGCTTGAACACGCCCCACACGCCCAGCCAGGCCAGCAGTTCGATGCCGGCCACCTGGCCGGGGTGCGACAGCGGCTGGCCGAACAGCGGCGCCACGTACGGCACGCAGGACAGGAGCAGATAAGTGAGCGCGACGTACAGGTTGCGCGGGCGTAGCAGGAATGACATCGAACGAACGTGTGCGGCAGCGCGGAGGCGAAGTCGGCTATTATCCGGTTTTTGCCACTGGTAACGCTATTCCATCTGCACAACGGATGAAATCCGGCGTACACTGGTTGTGTCGTTATCACGACATCTACTGAGCAATTACACAATCTTCCGCCGCTGTCGCGGTGCCCGGTCAGCAAGTTTGTTGACCCGGCCCCGCTTCAGGTCTATACTCGCGAGTTCTCGAATTATTCTGCGCATGGTTTACGCATAACAGCCGCTCCCGCTGGTGAGTGGCTTTCGTCGCCTGTACGGAGAGTTGCGGGACAAGGTTTCAGCCCCCGGAAAGCAAGAGCCCCGGGTCATTAACTAGTAGTTATTTTGTTGGATTTTTGAACGATGCCAACCATCAATCAACTGATTCGCAAGCCGCGTGAAGCCGCGGTTGTGAAGAGCAAGTCGCCGGCACTGGAAAACTGCCCGCAAAAGCGTGGTGTCTGCACCCGTGTCTACACGACGACCCCGAAGAAGCCGAACTCGGCACTGCGTAAAGTCGCCAAAGTTCGCCTGACCAACGGTTTCGAAGTCATTTCGTACATCGGCGGTGAAGGCCACAACCTGCAGGAACACTCGGTCGTGCTGATCCGCGGCGGTCGTGTGAAAGACTTGCCGGGTGTGCGTTACCACATGGTCCGCGGTGCACTGGATACCCAGGGCGTGAAAGACCGTAAGCAGGCCCGTTCGAAGTACGGTGCCAAGCGTGCCAAGGCTGCCAAGAAGTAATCTTCTTGCAATCTGGGTAAATTAATATTGAGTTAGTTGAGGCGGCCGGAAGGCCGAGTAAGTGAAGGGCTTTGATGGCCTTTCGCGAGTGCGATAAGCACTCAACTGAAGACAGGAAGGAATTGAAATGCCACGTCGTCGTGAAGTACCCAAGCGCGAAATTCTGCCGGATCCGAAATTCGGCAACATCGATCTCGCCAAGTTCGTCAACGTTCTGATGTTGTCCGGCAAAAAGTCGGTCGCAGAAAACATCATCTACGGTGCATTCGACTACATCCAGAGCAAATCGGGCAAGGACCCGCTGGAAGTGTTCGCAACCGCGATCAACAACTGCAAGCCGATGGTCGAGGTGAAATCCCGCCGCGTCGGTGGCGCCAACTACCAGGTGCCGGTTGAAGTGCGTCCGGTCCGCCGTATGGCCCTGTCTATGCGTTGGTTGCGCGAAGCCGCAAACAAGCGTAGCGAAAAATCCATGCCGCAGCGCCTGGGTGGCGAGCTGATGGAAGCAGCAGAAGGCCGCGGCGGCGCGATGAAGCGTCGTGACGAGGTGCACCGTATGGCTGAAGCGAACAAGGCGTTCTCGCACTTCCGCTTCTAAGCGAATGGCCAACTACCCTTGGAGGCAGAACGCCTCCGGGGTCGTGCGGCCATGCAGTATCAGTTGTTCAGGCCGAGCTCATTTTGATCACCAGAATGCTGCTCGGTTTTGTCCATTCAAAAGTTAGGAAAATTTATGGCACGCACTACCCCTATTGAGCGCTACCGTAACATCGGTATCTCCGCTCACATCGACGCCGGTAAGACGACGACCACCGAGCGCATCCTGTTCTACACCGGTGTTAACCACAAGATCGGTGAAGTGCACGACGGTGCAGCCACCATGGACTGGATGGAGCAGGAGCAAGAGCGCGGCATCACCATTACCTCGGCAGCGACGACCTGCTTCTGGAAGGGTATGGCCAACAATTTCGAGCCGCACCGCTTCAACATCATCGATACCCCGGGCCACGTCGACTTCACCATCGAGGTGGAGCGTTCGATGCGCGTCCTGGACGGCGCCTGCATGGTCTACTGTGCAGTCGGCGGCGTGCAGCCGCAGTCGGAAACCGTGTGGCGTCAGGCTAACAAGTACAAAGTCCCGCGTCTGGCATTCGTCAACAAGATGGACCGTACCGGTGCGAACTTCTTCAAGGTGTACGAGCAGATGCGCGCCCGCCTGAAGGCCAACCCGATCCCGCTGCAGATCCCCATCGGCGCCGAAGACAACTTCAAGGGCGTGGTCGACCTGGTCAAGATGCAGGCGATCTATTGGGACGACGCGTCCCAGGGCATGAAGTTCGACTACCGCGAGATCCCGGCCGAGCTGGTCGATCAAGCCAACGAATGGCGCGAAAAACTGGTCGAGACCGCTGCTGAAGCGTCGGAAGACCTGATGAACAAGTACCTCGAAGAGGGCGAGCTGACCGAAGCCGAGATCAAGCAGGCACTGCGCCAGCGCACCATCGCTTCGGAAATCGTTCCGATGATGTGCGGCACCGCCTTCAAGAACAAGGGCGTGCAGGCCATGCTGGACGCGGTCATCGAGTACCTGCCGTCGCCGGTCGACATTCCGCCGGTCAGCGGTACCGACGAGGACGACCAGCCGGTCACCCGTACGGCATCGGACGACGAGAAATTTGCCGCGCTGGCATTCAAGATCATGACCGACCCGTTCGTCGGCCAGCTGATCTTCTTCCGCGTGTACTCGGGCGTCATCAAGTCGGGCGACACCGTGTTCAACCCGATCAAGGGCAAGAAAGAACGCGTCGGCCGTATTCTGCAGATGCACGCGAACCAGCGCGAAGAGATCAAGGAAGTCCGTGCAGGCGACATCGCCGCTGCCGTGGGCCTGAAAGAAGCGACCACCGGTGAAACGCTGTGCGACCCGGCTGCTCCGATCATCCTGGAAAAGATGGTATTCCCGGAGCCGGTGATCCAGCAGGCCGTCGAGCCGAAAACCAAGGCCGACCAGGAAAAGATGGGCCTGGCACTGAACCGTCTGGCTCAGGAAGACCCGTCGTTCCGCGTGCGCACCGACGAAGAATCGGGCCAGACCATCATCGGTGGTATGGGCGAGCTGCACCTGGAGATTATCGTCGACCGTATGAAGCGTGAATTCGGCGTGGAAGCGACCGTCGGCAAGCCGCAGGTTGCTTACCGCGAAACGATCCGCAAGTCGGTCAGCGACGTCGAAGGCAAGTTCGTCAAGCAGTCGGGTGGTCGTGGTCAGTACGGTCACGCCGTGCTGTCGATCGAACCGCAGGAACCGGGCAAAGGCTTCGAGTTCATCGACGCGATCAAGGGTGGTGTGATTCCGCGTGAATTCATCCCGGCAGTCGAGAAGGGTGTGCGCGAGACGCTGTCGAGCGGCGTGATGGCCGGCTATCCGGTGGTCGACGTGAAAGTCACGCTGACCTTCGGTTCGTACCACGACGTGGACTCGAACGAAAACGCGTTCCGCATGGCCGGTTCGATGGCATTCAAGGAAGGCTGCCGTCGCGCCAACCCGGTCATCCTCGAGCCGATGATGGCCGTGGAAGTCGAGACGCCGGAAGACTACGCCGGTACCGTGATGGGCGACCTGTCGTCCCGCCGCGGTATGGTGCAGGGCATGGACGAAATCCCGGGCGGCGGCGGCAAGATCATCAAGGCCGAAGTCCCGCTGTCGGAAATGTTCGGTTACTCGACCGTGCTGCGTTCGGCAACCCAGGGTCGTGCGACCTACACGATGGAATTCAAGCACTATGCTGAAGCACCGAAGCATGTGATGGACGCCATCGTGACGGCTAAAGCCAAGTAATAGTCAGTTGGGGACAGAGCAAAGGCGATGAACCCTGCTCTGTCCCGCAAGAGCGTTACAAATAACAGGCCGGCGGTACCCCGCCTGGCCTGAACAAAAACTAGATAATTGTTCTTTTAAAGGAAGATCAAAATGGCAAAGGAAAAATTCGAACGGACCAAGCCGCACGTGAACGTCGGCACGATCGGTCACGTTGACCACGGCAAAACCACCCTGACGGCGGCAATCGCAACCGTCCTGTCGAAGAAATTCGGCGGTGAAGCCAAGGCCTACGACCAGATCGACGCGGCTCCGGAAGAAAAAGCACGCGGCATCACCATCAACACCGCGCACGTCGAGTACGAAACGGCCAACCGCCACTACGCACACGTCGACTGCCCGGGCCACGCCGACTACATCAAGAACATGATCACCGGTGCTGCCCAGATGGACGGCGCGATCCTGGTGTGCTCCGCTGCTGACGGCCCGATGCCGCAGACCCGCGAACACATCCTGCTGGCTCGCCAGG
>NZ_LMEW01000012.1 GCF_001426525.1 Massilia sp. Root133 | reverse complement strand
GTCCAAGTATTGCTGAACTACAGAGAGCTTGAACCGCTCATCGTACTTCGTCATGAAAAAACCCCAAAAGTTGGTGTCCAACTTTTGGGGTTCAGTTCATTTTCCAGGGGCTTTTTCTTTGAATCTCTGGCGGAGGCGGTGGGAGTCCCAATATGGTCGCGAAGCCGCATGTATTCTGGGTTTTCTCGGCCTGGCACTCTCATCGTGCCCCCAAATCGGCCCCCAAAAATGTTGGCTAATCTTGGATGTCGTGCGACGCTGTAATTCAACGCATCGGTACGATGCCTCTTCACCGAAGGCAACGTCGGCGCTTGTGATGAACAGCATACCTCGCTTTGCCATCCGGTAGCTCATGTGTCACGTAATGAAGAAATAGGGCAGCAACATGACACATTGTTGACCCACATGAACCCCAACGATACTGCTCGTGAACCTTACTGGGACCTGCGCGGCTTAGCGCGCACTCTATTTGAGCAACAGTTACATTGCGATAGTTTCTAGCCAGAAGAAATCAGGTACGCTGTACAATATTTCAATTTAGCAATCACCATGATCATAAAGAAACTCATTACCAAAAACTTCAAGAAGTTTGGCAATAAAGTCTTCGAGTTCAACGACGACGTTAACATCCTTGTCGGCGACAATGCAATGGGTAAGAGCTCAATTCTCGAGGCAATCGAACTGGTGACTAATTGCACGTTCCGTGGCAAGCCTTTGATATTGGAAACGGTGGCCGAACTGATCAATGCGCAAGCTACCCTAGGGTATCTAGCCGGCGACTTTAAACATACATCCCTACCAGAAATGCTAATCGAAGCATTTATCGATGGCATACCTGAATACAGAGGCACCAACAACTCTCTGACAGAAGACGCCCAAGGTATCTCGCTCAAGGTCGCCTTTGATTTGGACCTTCTGGGGAAATACGAAGAATTAGTCAAAGACCACAATAATATCCGAAGCGTTCCAATCGAGTTTTTCAAGATCGAATGGCATGATTTCGCAGGAAATCCTATTAAAGCTCTTAGTCGAAAAACAAAGTCACTTCTAATTGATCCCTCTCGCCTGCACCCGACCTACGGAAAAAATCAGTATATTGCCACGCTGCTCACCTCTGCTTTAAGCAAAGACGAACTTGCCCATCTCAATCTCGACTATCGTCAACTGAAACATGTGTTTGACGAACAGCAACATGTTAGTCAAATTAACAAAAGTCTTGGTAGCGACAAAACGATCACCAACGGCACGTTAAAGATCATTGCCGACATTGCTGCCAGCCGAGGGATTGAGACATCATTACAACTAGCTGTGAACGATGTCGCATTCCCCTTGATCGGAAAAGGAGAACAAAACCAGATCCAAATCAAGTTGGCCATACAAAACAAAGCAAAACTGGTAAATTTCATCCTACTAGAGGAACCAGAGAATCACGTTTCACACATGAACCTAACTCGCTTGATTAATTACATCGACGAGAACAGGAATGGACTTCAGGTTTTCATTAGCACACACAGCTCATATGTTCTCAACAAATTGAGCATATCGAAATTATGTCTAGTCGGCTCAGACTTTATCCGCCTTAAAGACATCGACCCTGCTATCGCAACCAAGATCAAGCGTCTCCCTGGCTACGACACTTTGCGCGCAGTATTAGCCGACAGAGTTATCTTAGTTGAAGGACCGTCAGACGAACTAATTCTTAAAAAACTTTATTTCGACAAACATGGCAAAATACCAGAGGATAACGGAATCGAGATCATTGTAGTACGTGGACTCGGCTTCGAAACCTATCTAGAGATTATCAAACGTATCGGGGTGCGCACTCACGCACTGAAGGACAATGATGGCGACTACAAAACAAACATCGAGTTCTATCAGGACAAGTATAAAAGCTATCCGCACATTAAAATACTCTCGCCTAAGGACAATGATCAAAACTCTCTAGAGCCGGCGCTAATTGCGGCGCATAACGACAGCATTGCAAATCTTGACAAGTTCGCAGAAATAATTCTTTCAACGGAAACTTACAACAAATATAATAAAGAGCCCGATTTGACGGAGAAAACGAAGTTTCTTCGAGATTGGTTCGGCGGCCCGACTGGGAGCGGCAAAAAAAAGGTAGATTCTGCCATGCGAATTTTCGACAGCAAGACGATCATTACATATCCCGCCTACCTTACCGGAGCCTTCGATTTTGTCTAACATTTTTGTCTTCGCCGGCGCAGGGACGGGTAAGACGGAGAGAATCGTAACTGAGGCGATGCCACTACTGAACTCCTCGAAACGTGTCCTTGTGCTCACCTATACGGAAAACAATCAGCGAGAAGTCTATAGTCGGTTTTCGCTAAGGCATCGAGGTGCACATCCCTCCTTTACAGTTAAAGGCCTTCTTACTTTTTATCTGGATGAGATCATTCGGCCGTATCAACGAGCTCTATTTTCGAAACGAATCGAAGGCTTTATTCTCAATGACTCTGATCCGCATAAGAGGAATGGCAAAAACATCGCTGGGCGCACGGAGCGGTTAGCAGACGGCGCATACAATCCTCTATATTATCTAACACCATGCCAGACCAAAGCGCACTCGGCACTTCTAGCCAAGCTTGCCTGTGCCGTGATCAAAGAGACAAAAGGCGCTCCCGTTCGCCGCTTGGGCGACATTTATGACAATCTGTACTTTGATGAGTGCCAAGACATGGTCGGGTGGGACTTTGAAGTGCTCTCGTTGCTTACGAAAAGCAAAAGGTTTTTTATTACCTGCGTCGGCGACTTCAGACAGACCATCTACGAAACCGCCTGCACCACTAAAAAACCCAGCAGCAGTGTTGAGAAAGTCGGCTATTTAGAAAAACTCAAGTTTATCCGCGAGGAGATGACTGAATCGTACCGCTCAATTCAGCAAATCTGCGACTATGCTGGCCGGTTGCACGCTGCGGAAGGTTACCCTACGCTGGTTTCCCATGTCGTAGCCCCTGAAGAGTTTAAGCATCACCAGGGCGTATTTGTAGTCAAGCAAAGTGATGCGCGCCTGTATCTTAACCGTTACGAGCCAGTCCTCTTGCGCCACAGCGTGAAATCCGGAACAGAATATGATGACCTCTCTTTGCGGAGGATGACTTTTGGAAAGTCGAAAGGACTTGGATTTACTAGAACAGCGATAATCCCAACCAGTTCACACTTGAAATTTCTACAGGGCGATGCAACTGCATTCGGACTCGGAAAAACTGAAGAGCCACGCAACAGATTCTACGTGGCCTTGACTCGAGCTAAGTATAGCGTAGCGCTAATCGTTCCTGACACTGTCGCGTCGGCATGCAATATTCCAACGTGGAATCCGATTGACATGGCAGACGAACAGCTTGACTGAACCGTGCAGTTTTTACGTGATATTTTGGTTAGGCAGATGGGAGAACAGAACGTCGCCCCATCTTTCTCAAAGATAAACCGAACGGCTGATCTAACTAGTCATTTTGCTGCGCAATCCGGAGCGCATGTTCTAAGCGTCTGCGACTCGTGGCTCTCACATGATGCATCCCGAGCCTTTTTGCCATCGCGACCACAGCTCCATCCCCAATCTTCCCTTCGTTAATTACCAGTTTCGCTAGCGATATCAGCTCTGGCATACAAATCTCGTCTACATTCCGCCCAGTTTCGGACTCCCCACTGAACTGAATAGGAATCTCTGGCCCTCTATCATTCGCCCAGAAGAACACTCCAACTTCCTCCTCCGTCGATTTCAAACAAGAATGAGCAATCGACGAAACACGCTCTTGGATCCGAGTCCCCGTCCGTTGCCAGCCATGTGCACGAGCGATGCGGCGCGCTAGCACGGTGTCTCGTATAGGACCATCGATCCCGACAATTTGCGTGACCATTTGGCGTAACTGAACCTCGTAGGACGGGTGGAAAAAGGCATCGGCATCCGCTGTGGTCACGTGCGGCAACTCAAACTCGAACTGGCCAGTAGGGGGCAAAGTTCTGTCCGACATATTTTCACTTCGGACGGCACGCAACTCTCCCGGAACTGTACCAGGCAAATCGACGGTTGCCGTGCTCGCACACGCTTCAGCCCGAGCTTTAGCGATAGCTTCTCTGGCCTCAGTCTCCGCCGATTCGCGCTCCTTCACCTTATTACGCAGTTGTCGGCTGACCTCAAGCAATTGCTCCAACTCAGCATGCACTTTCTCGAGCGTCCCAGTCCGATCAATCCACCAGTCCGTCGACCAGATCCGCACGATCTCCCACCCCAGTCCGCGCAGCACCTGCTCACGCAGCATGTCGCGATCGCGCGCCGTCGCCGAACGATGGTAGGTCGCCCCATCACATTCAATACCACACAGATACGTCCCCGGCGCGTCGGGATGAACGACACCAAGGTCAACGCGGAAGGACGATGCGCCAATTTGCGTTTGTACTCGCCAGCCCTTCGACGCCAACGCGGCAGCCACGGCTTCCTCAAACGGGCTTTCGAATCCGCCCAGGCTGCCTTTAGTGGCCTCAGCCAGCGCGCGCGGACCACGCTCGGCGAACTCCAGGAAGTGCTTGAGGTCTCGTACGCCGGCGGACGGAGTACGCGCCAGATCGAATTGTTCCGCCCTCAGGCTCGAGAACACGCGCAGCTCCTGCCGCGCGCGCGTGATGGCCACGTTCAGCCGGCGCTCGCCGCCATCCTTATTCATCGGACCGAAGTTCATCGATACCGCCCCTGTCAGGTCGGGGCCATACGTGATCGAGAAGTAGATGATGTCCCGCTCGTCGCCCTGAACCGATTCCAGGTTCTTCACGAACAGCGGCTCGAGTTCCATCTCCGAGAAGTACGGTTCCAGTGCGGGATCCTTGCGGCGTTCCTCGTCGAGCAAGTCTTCGATGAGGTGCATCTGCTCGGTGTTGAAAGTAACGACGCCGATGGTCAGTTTCGATTCTTTAAAGGTCGGCGACTTGAGCTTGGCGACAATGTCCGCAACCAGCGCTTTCGCTTCGGGCTTGTTGATACGCGCCCCACCCTTCTCGTACACACCCTCCACGTGTTGGAAGCTGACGGCGCGGTCTTCGGTGACTGGCGATGGGAACGTGACCAGGCCGCCGCCGTAGTAGCGATGGTTAGAGAATGCGATCAAAGACTCGTTGCGGCTTCGGTAGTGCCAGGCCAGGTTCATCGTTGGCAGATTCGCTCCCATGCACTCGTCGAGGATGCTTTCCAGGTCTCCTTCGACATCCTCGTCGTCCGCAGTGGATTCCCCACGATCGAAGAAGGAGGTCGGCGGCAGCTGCTTTGGGTCGCCGACCATCACAACCTGCTTACCGCGCGCCATGGCGCCGATCGCGTCCCATACCGGAATCTGCGAGGCCTCGTCAAACACGACCACGTCGAATGGGCTGGCGTCCGCGGCCAGGTACTGGGCAATCGAGAGTGGACTCATCAACAGGCAGGGCGTCAGCTTGGTGAGCGCATTCGGGATGTTCTTCATGAGCTCACGGAGCGGCATGTGCTGACGCTTCTTGTTGATCTCGAGGCGAAGGACGCCCCACTCCGAAGTACGGGCCACTGTTTCGGCCTTGGGCATCCCGGCGCACAACGACGCACGCACCCAGGCGCGCGTCACGTCGGTGAACTGTCTGTCGAGCGCACGGAAATCGCCAATGCGCTTTTCGTGCTCGGCCGAGACGAAGTTGCGGATGACCGGTTCGTTGTCGACGGCCCGGTTCAGCCACCAGCGGCTGTAGTTGGTCTCGAAGGCTCTCAGCGCCTCCGACGGCAGTACGGCACCGGTCTCCATAGCATCAACCAACGGCGCCAACGAAAGCGCCAGCGCTTCCTGACGCACCTTCCGCCAGGCGCACCATGACCTGAGACGGGGTTCCGCCGCGACGATCTGCCGGCAGCACGTCAGGAGGTCGTCCAACGGCAAGTCGTTGAAATGCATGGCGACGCCCTCGCTGAACGTCCCGGCCGTGCACAGATTGCCGAGCACTGGGTGCAGCGCGGCCTGGGCGGCGACGTAGCGCTTGGCCACATCGGCGAAGGGTCCGGATGGATCCAGCGACGTATTGCCGTCGACGACCAATTGTTCGAAGGCCTGCCGCAGCACGGACGCGTCTTCCGGTGTCTCCGCGAGATTGGCGATCGCTATCGACAGCGTGGCGTGAAACGATGCCACACGGTCGATCGCGGCCTCATTGGTTTGCAGCCCGGCCCACGTGCCACCCGTGAGTGATCGCAGATCATCGAAGGTGTGCAGCTTCTCTTCGATGACCGCGCGCTGCCGCAAGCGCTGGTAATCCGCGGCCAGTGTCGGTCCGCATTCTGACGACGCCACTTCATCGTGCTCGCCGTGGATTGCACCCGCCTCCTGGATATCGCGGAGCGCGCTCGCAAACCGCATCGCCGCGGCGAGCAGGTTCGACCGGGTCGAATGGCCATTCCATAGCCCGTCCGTGTCGAGCGACAGCGGCTGCATGTCTGCGATCTCCGCATCCAACGCGCGCAAGGTGCGCAGGCGCGTCAATTCAGCGGCGAGCACGTGTCCGCAACGTCCATTTTCGAGCGGTTCGAATCCCTGATCGGTCCAGGCCGTTCGCCGGCGCGCCTGCGCCACTGCCTCCTGGAACCTGAGTGCGGTACGGACAAATTCCGGGCGCGTCTTCAAACCGGCCCAGATACCTTCGGTCACAGGTCCGATCTCGACCTTTCCGATCTCGGTCTTCAGCTCGCGGATCCGGACTAGCAAAGGCAAATCTTTGGCGACATCGACATCGCCCGCCCCGGTCACGCAATCCTGCAGTGTCTTGGCGAGCTGGCGCTTGCGAATCGCGGACAACGGCCACACGCTGCGCTCGGCCTCAGCCCAGCCGCGTTGCAGCTGATGGACGTTGAGGTGATCGACCGGCTCGCCGTACCGCACCGACAAGCTGCTGTCGGCCGTGGCCAGCTCATCGAGGAGCCCCAGCCCTTTATTCAGCTCCGCCGCGATATCCGATGACCACGGTTTGCTGATTTCACCAAACACGCGCTCACGCTCTGCCAACAATGCGAGCGCCTTTTTGCACCGGGCGACGACCGATTCCGGCCAGGCAGGAGCAATCTGCACGGTCAGTTCACGATGCCGAACAACGAGCTGGAATCCCTCACGGAGACGACCCAACAAGTCGCGTACGTCGGGACGGAATACGAAACTCCAGCGATGGCCGAATGCATCGGGCAGGCTCCGTACCAGTTCCGCGATCGCGAGGCGCGCGCGCCGGTTGGTCGGAAGCCCGGCCAGATTGGTCGCGTCCTGGAAGGCCGATATTGCGCGCTGCAGCGCCTCGGCGGCAGGCACGACAGCCCGCGCTGCGCCAATGAACGTTTGCTGCCACGTCGGCGTCCATTCGGCGTGCCCCACCGCCTTCAACGGTCCCTTGAGGAGCTCGTCGGCGCCCACCGCTTCCGCATTGACCTCAAGCCGGCCGGCCAGCTCGCGCAATGCGTCAAGCTGGATATGGTCATGCGTATCCGCACTGGCCCAGGCCAGGTCGAGCTTCGGTACGTCGTCGCCGTCGACGACGATCCCGATTGCCTTGTAGATGGTGAGCCCGTTCCGATGTCGGTGGTGCAGGCGGTCGACGTATCCGTTGAGGTCATCGCGGAACCGTTTGAGCTTGCCGGCCTGCGCACGCCACTCTTCAGGGTCCACATCGCCCTGCGCTTCCCAGGCCTTTTGCAGCTGGGTGATCACATCGAGCTTGCGCGCCTTGCTGGAGTGAAGCTCGAGACAGAATTCGCCAAGGCCGACCTCGCGTAGACGGCGGTAGACGACATCCAACGCCGCAATCTTCTCCGACACGAACAACACCCGCTTGCCCTCGGCCAGGCATTGGGCGATGAGGTTGGCGATCGTCTGGCTCTTGCCGGTGCCGGGCGGCCCGATCAGCACGAAATCCTTACCCTTTGAGGCGGCCATGACGGCCGACAACTGCGAGGAGTCCGCCGGCAGCGGGCAGAATGTCGCGTCCGGCGTGAAGTCCGCATCCAGTTGCTTGGCGAGCGGGAACGCCACCGTCGACGGATACGATTCGCGCGGCGTGTCGATCAGGTGACGCACCACTGGATTCTGGCGCAGCTGGTCGGTACGCTGCGCCAGATCCACCCACATCAGGTATTTCGCGAACGAGAACGAAGCCAGCACCACCTCGTCGGAGACTTCCCACCCTTTGATGTCGCGCACCGCATGCGAGACGGTCTTCCAGATCAGCGCGACGTCGAGTCCAGCATCGTCATGCGGCAGGTCGCCGTCGACGACACCCAGGTTCAGGTTGAAATCCTGACGCAACATTTCGACGAGCGTGGGATTAAACCGCGGTTCGTCCTCGTGCAGGCACATCGTGAAACCGGAGCGCACGCTCTTTCGGTGCAGCGACACCGGAATGAGGATCAGTGGCGCCTTGTACTTCTGCGCGGCCTTGTCGTCGCGCGTCCAGTTCAGGAAGCCGAGCGCGAGGAACAGAGTGTTCGCGCCGCCCTCCTGCAGCTTGGTCCTGGCATCGCGGTACAGCTCTACCAGTCTGGTATCCAGCACCTTCTCTTCCATGCTGACGAATACTTCGCGTCGCTTGAGCGCGTCGAGCGCATGGGCACGACGCACATCTTCGCGGGATCGTTGCTCGTGAATGGCCTGGTTGCGTGGATCGCGTCCGTCCATCAGATCGGGCCGGGACAGCAGGCGGATCGGTGCGCCGTCGGACAACACGTCTTCCAGCGCGCCAGGTTCGGGAGCGTCGAGGCGTATCGACTTGGTCCCGCTCTTGAAGTTCAAAAGGTTGTTGCGCAGTGAAAGGTCGAGCAGCTTGCGCTGCCACCGCGCGAGCCGGTCCTTCGGGTCGATCGCCGGAACATCGGCCGCTGGTCCGTCGTCGTCGGGCAGATCGGGAGCGCCGTCGTCGAACACCGCTGCAGTCGCCTCGATCGTGTCGTCACTCGGCGGGGCGATGACCTGACTGTCACCGCTTGCGAGCGGTTTGATGCGCTGCATGCGCGCGCGCCGGATGTCGACGACGAGTTCAAACTCTTCCTCTCTCTCTTCCGAGATCGCCGCGCTCGCGAACTCCGTCGCATAGGTAAACGACGGCGCGGGTCGCTGGGTGATCAAGGTGGTCTCGAACAAGACCAGTTCCTTCAGCCTGACCCGTTTGCGAATGGCGGTCACGTCGTCCACGACGACAGTCGAGAACTCTTCCTTGCGCAGCCAGACGCCGGCAAACGCATGCCCCTTCGTAAAGATGATGATAGGGTTCAGGCCCGCCTGCTCGAGGGCCGAACAAAACAGAAGCGTCAGATCGAGGCACGTGCCGATACGGGCGTCCAACACCTGCGAAGAGCTGCGCACCTTCTGGCCTCGATGCTCGAAGCTGGCCGGAGGCAGGGCGTAGTCCAGGCCCAAGCCCGCAATCGCGGTCCATAGTGCGGAGCTCAGTTCCCACGCCCGCTTCGCGCCGCCTTGGTAGCCGTCCAATGCGGGGCTCTTGCCTGCTTTGCGAAGTACCTCGGCGGTCTGTTTCAACAGGCGGTCGATGGCCAGTTCATTCGGTTGAACGAACGCCGCGATCAGGTCCGGCAGATGGGACAGGCCACCCCATTGATTGCGCGGCAGAAGTTCGACCTTGCGTTCTTCGGTCACGAGCACCCGCTCATCCGCGGTGCCCGCCTTTTCGATCAACGTGAACGTGATAGTCGACGTCTCGGCTTCGGTCAGTTTGCCAAGCAGGACGCCGTCCAGCTGCACGTCGAGGTCCTTGATGCCGTAATGCGACTTGGGATCGCACACGTCGATCGACCAGCTCTTCGGTTTCAGGAATGGTGGGAACGACTCGAGACGTAACTGCAGCTGGGAGAGCTCCTTCTCGCTGTCGTTCACCACGACCAGCTCACGCAGGAGGGGCACCGAGTTCTGGAAGTCAGCCAGGTTCAGCTTGTTGGCGCTCGATACCCGAACCGTATGTTCGACCACCGTCGTGGCGGGCGTCTCCGCCAGGTCTTCTGCTTGTTCCACGCTGTCCCCCCGATCTACGAATCGAACTAGTAGCTAATCCGCAGGCATAGTCTGTCGCGGAAATCTTCCGTGATCGACGGTAACATATTGATCGGCTGGAATTATTCACCAATTCTCACGAGAATGTTACGTTTCAGAACTTGTAACGGTTCGCACACCCTGCGGAAGGTGACATTCATTAGAACGTCAGGGAAAAAACAGCTTTGCACATTGGACATATTTACAACGAAGTCCACAGTGAGGACATGTGATTTCAGCCAACGAATAGTGCCTTTGCTGCTGCAAGAATAGCCCTCTCACGATCGATCGGAGGCAGCATGGCATCAGATTTTTACCTGCAACTAGACGGCATCAAGGGCGAGTCAGCGGACTCGAAACACGCTGGCTGGATCGAGTGCACATCGATCAATTGGGCCATCCACCAACCCAAGAGCGCGACCGCGTCAACCAGCGGCGGCCATACCGCCGAGCGCGCCGAACTCAGCGAGATTAGCATCAGCAAGCTGGTCGACCTCGCGTCGCCGCTCCTGGCGCAGACCTGCGCCTGCGGCAAGACCATTCCGAAAGCCAAGCTCGAGATGATGCGCGCCGATGGTAACGGCGAGCCGATCAAGTACTTCGAGGTGGAGCTCGAGAACGTACTCATCGAACACATCGCGCCGGCGTTCACGGGTGGTGACATACCGGTCGAAAGCCTGGGATTGAAGTTTTCCAAGGTCAAATGGAAGTACACCCAGCAGCGGATTGCCGGCGGCGCGAGCGGCAACACGGCTGGAGGTTGGGACTTGGCCGCGAACAAGGTCGCCTGATGCGCGCGTTTATCGCTATCGGACTCGCGCTCGCGGGCGCGTGCAACGCGCAGCCAGCGGACGTCACGCCGTGGATGACGGGTCAACGTCTGGTCAAGCTCTTGGGTAACGTGGACCCCGCGGCCGTCAAGTGGACGCCGGAAAGCCCGTTCCGTACCCGAGCCATCGCTGCCGAATACGAGGACGCGCGCAATCGAGAATTCGTCCGCGGCTTCATCCAGGGCGTACACGATGCTACGGAAGGCAAAGCGTGGTGCTGGAGCGCCAGGTATAAGCCCGCCCCGGACGAGCTCGAAGCGGACGCGCGGCGTGCGCTGCAACAGATGTCCGATACCCAACTCAAGCGGAACGCCGCCGACCTCATCGTGGAGGTCTGGCGGACGAGATGGCCCTGCCCTGCCGAACAACGGAGCAAGCGTTGAAAGTCCCTTTCGCCAATCTCAGGATGCACTTCCCCGACACGGACAACATCGGCCGCGAAGAGCTCTACCAGTGGATCGGGTATCCCGAGAACATCAACAATCCGAACTTCTACAATACATGCGCGATCCGACTGAGCCTGGCCTTGCTCGGCGCAGGCTACCCGAATCCGGGCAAGTGGCCGATCAAGGCAGGCAAGTACAAGGGCCGTTCCATCGAGACCAGTCAGCACAAGCTGAGCAACTGGCTGGTACGCCAGCTCGGCCAGCCCGAAAAGTTCGACAGCGGTCCGAAAGCGGAGGACGCGGTCGGCAACCGGCGCGGCATCGTGTCGTTCTTCAGCATCTATGGCGACGACCGGCCGCAGGGACACATCGCCATCGTGTCCCGGGACCGGTGGGGGAGCTATCTGCGCTGCGGGAACGAAATCGATGGGATGGCGACCGGCTGCTATTGGTCTTCTCGCGAAGTTTGGTTCTGGGTGCTGCAATAGACGTAACCCAAGGCGTCACGGCCCTTCGCGAACCTCGTGCCCCACTTGCCCTTCTGTCAGCTCGATCAGTCGTGACGGCGTCACGCGCAAAGCCTCGGCCAGCCGGAAAATCACGCGTACCGTCGGCTGGCGCTCCCCACGTTCGATCAGGCTGACGAACGTCCGGTCGATCTCCGCCGCGTGGGCAAGCTGCTCCTGTGTAAGGCCGACCTCTCGTCTTACCGCGCGTAACACTTTCCCAAAGGCCAACCCAGGATCCAAAGATCTCTCCCAATATTTGGGAGAAATGATGGCTCTGCGGTATCATCACGTCTTCGGACTATAGTCATCATTTTCAAGTATGCTATCGAAAGGCCTTTTAGCCTTTGCCGTCGAGCTCCGCCAAACGGTGCCGATCAGCACTCCTCCGCTCCAGCTCACGACATGCCCCAAGATCGCACACCTTTTGTATGTTTCCTTACCGATAGCGAAACCAATAATTCGCTCTGCCTGAGATATTGGTCTATCGACGATTCAGGGAAATGGGCCGAGCCTTACACCGCGTTGCAGTGCGACGCGGGGCTGAGTCGCGTCGAGATGATCAGGATGTTGAAATCTGCGTGCCGTGCCTACCTCCCCCATCTACGATGCAATGCCTGTGGGACGGCAATCGAAGTCGGCGCGCGCAGGGACTATTCGCCGGCGACTGGATCACTGCTGGGATGGGAGGCAAAATGGACGCCGCCGCAATGTGCTTCCTGCGACGCCGCAGCGCTTGCAGCAAAACAGAAAGCGTCCCTCTGTGCCGAGCGACAGCGTCATGACCGCATGACGTATGGATCGAAAGGAATGCGTGATCAATCCGAGCCGATCGACTTTGCCCACCTGAGCTATATGCAGTCATGCTTCCTGTACGCGACACTCGTGGCCGCGGATGTAGGTAGAACCAACCAAGCGATCCCGTCACTCGAGTATCTGACGTTCGCGCTTGCAGCAACTCATGAGCTCGCGGAAAAAATTTACACGCAACTTTATGCCAACAAGATACTAGTTCCGGCTCCGGCAACAATCGCCAATCACACCAGACTCGATGAGGCAACTGGTGCAGGGACAATCAATTTACGCACGAGCCGATGGGTGCTCGCTCCCGATATTGCAGGCCGGTCGCTGGACGACATCTTCGCAGTGCTGTCCGACCGCATGGACCATCCCGAGCCGCAAGCGGTCAAGGAACTCTGGTATCTGGTGGCAGAAAGCGAGTGCCAGAAGTATTTCATCCACCAATGCATGGGCTACAGGTTCTGCCAGCCCGGCCTCTACTCGTCCAAAGTTGCGGCGTCCATCCGGCACTGCCTGGACCGTCTTTCGATTGGCCAGGTCTGTAACATCATCCATTACACGCTGAAGGACCTCGCGGCGCTCTCCCAGCGACGAGGATATACACGTCAGGAAATCTACAGCATGGTGGCGGGAAGCCTACGTCGCGCGGCAGACTATCGACTTGCGAACGGTAAGCCGATTCACCCGTGGCGCCGCCCTTCACCTGCGACCGAGCCCTGGCTGACTACTGTCCTGCTGGACAACGTGCTTAAAGACGGCGACATCTCGTTCGAAACACTGAAAGGGAAAGAGGTAGCCGCTCACGTCCAGCGTCAACTTGGCGTCAAGGATGAGACGGAACCTGCCGCGATGAGGAACTGATGGGGACTCCAAATCACAAGAATGGTCGCTCTCGCCAAAGCTCCGGCGCGACCAATCGAAACGCACCCGCCGCCAGGAAGTCGCCTTCGGTCGATAGCCGCAAAAACCGCGTCACCACGGCAGATTTTGTCGCGACCCTGGTTCGGGAGGAGGCAGAGTACCGCCGCGAGCAGCTGGCTTCACACGAACTGTTGCGAGGTCCGGAGTTGCGGGCTCTCTTGCAGATTTCGCCGCAGGCGTTAAGTGGTGCCGTGAGAGCAAAGCGCTTCTACGCGCTGCACGACCCCGACGCTGTGGCCGTATATCCCGCTTTTTTCGCGGACCCATCACCCGCTCGCCTGTCAGTCGAGCTTGTCTGCAGGGCATTGGGCAGTCTGCCGGGCGCTGCCAAACACTTCTTCTTCACGAGCGCGCGGTTCTCCCTCGGTGGCCTGACGCCGCTACAAGCGCTGGAAAAAGGGAAAGAAGCCGAGGTTCTGGCCATGGCGGAAGTCTTCGAAGAACAATGACGGCGAACCGGCCGCGCACGGCGATGTCGAAAATAAGATCCGCGCAACTATACCCATGACGTTGGAGGCATCAAGTGCGAGCGCGTACCATCGACACCCACATCAGCAACATCGTCGACGAACATCTCAAGGTATTGTCGAGTCGCATCGCAACGACGACGTATCCCGACACCTACCGCGCGATGCTGTCGTTCTGCGCCCGGACCAACAGTCTGAAAGAGGCCATGCTCGATATACTCGAGTCTGGTAACGGCTATACATTCAACACGTTACTTCGCGCCTTGTGCGAGCAATATCTCCAGTTCCTTTACCTCTGGGTGCGCTTCACGCTTGAGAAATCCGACGTGGCCGCCGCCGACCACAATCGCTTTTGCGGCGCGCGCGCATTACAGGAAGGTCTCGATGTCTTGGCTATGGCGGGCTCGCTGGTGCCGGCGACAGCACGACAGGCTTGCCGCACGCTGATCGAAGCGCAGTATCACAACGTCGCAAGGTCCGGTAGCGAAGCGTTCGAGCATCGAGCCGACCTGTTCCGGTGCAGCTCCATCGTTGAATTCCTGGCACGTGACCATGCGGGCATCCCGCCCGATGAACTGCCGCTGCTGGATCGCGTCATCCCGACGCTCGCCTTGCTGGCACCAATTGGCCGAGGAGGTCCGTACATGGACGTTGGCAGCCTCGACGCGATGCAGCTCGAGACATTCCACGCCCCGGTCGACGACACGGAATTCGTTGTCGCGCTGCCCGCCATCGTGTTCATGTTCACGGCGCTTGCCATCTCCAGAGAGTACCCCGAGCATATAGGAATTGCGCCGACCGTCTGTACCCTGATCGAACGGTTCGCACTCGAACGTGAGCTACCAGACTAGCGGCTTTGGGCTGCACCTGCCTGCAATGGGGTGATCGGCCAAGTGACACGAAGCCACGTTTCGCGAACACGCGTAGCCAATACCATCGATATTCATATCTCTCGCGCGACTTCGGAGGCGCTGTTCACGGGGGCGTTCGTCCGCGCGATGCTGCGGTGGTCGACACTCGATACCAAACGAATTGGCGCAGTGACCGGCCCTCTCGCCATCGATGCTACGCCACTATAGACCATCACAAGCGTCCACGAAGCCCGCCGCGACGCGGGCCAAGCCTTCACTCCAGGCCTCTGCGACGACATCGCGCCCCCGACGGATTGAAGCCGGTTTCAATTCAGGTGCGCCGGCTGACTTGACGGTTAGACGAGCACGAAAAACAGAGGCCCTCTCCCTGCTCCGTGATCAGAAGGAAAAAAGAGGTGGACCGCGCGCGACAACATAAAAACCCGATCATTTAAGGAATTCTTGCTTGCGCAAACCGCTTGACGCGAAGTCCGCTCGGTCGTATTGTCGGTACGTCATACCGGGTCCAGCGCCCGATAGCCCTTCGGGGCAGGCTGGCGTTGCGGTCGTCACCCGCATGAATGAACGCATCACGGCCGCCCCGAGCGGCCAGTCAGTGCGACGGCAGCGGGCTCGACCTGCGTCGTCCTGGCGGCGAGAACTCGCCATTCTCGCCCCTGTGTGTGCGCCGGCATGCCGGTGTGCCCTGCCGATCCGGCTCGACCGGACGGCGTCCATCCCGCATTGCTCGACGATGCGGCCCTTGGTCGTGCCATCGCCCAGACTCGGGTACAGATGGCAGCGGCTGCGCGCAGCCAGACTGACGCAGCCCATTCAGCGCGCGGAGCTCGACTCCGGCGTCTGCTGGCTCGACCGGCAGCGACTTGTCCCATCCCCAGAGGAACGTGTTTCGAGGCGTCGCGATCCACCGCGTGAGCGGTGCAACGACCGTCATGGCCCGAGAGGCCAGGCGGCGTTGTCAGCGGCACCGACGTCCGACCCCGATGGGCGGGGTCATGGATAAGGACGATGAAGCACGCGAAACCCATCCGACGAACGGGATGTGCCCGTTCACCCGCGCCACCATGGTGGCGTGGTTCCCGTACGCGGGAGCAGGTCGACCCGGAGAAATTCGGCGGCTTGTTATATGCACATTTTTAAGACGCCCGCGGCCGCATGGCCGGCCTTATCCCGTCGCGCCCAGCTCCGGGGCACCGTGCGCGACGCCCTATGCCCCCCCGCTCCGCCGTGGCTCGGCGGACGGCCCTCGCCCGTGAGGGGCGATGCCGAACCACGTCCATTACTCGCAGGAGGGTTAGCTTTGACAAAACGACAGAACGTACCGATCAGGTCTCCCTGATCTGCAACGCATGCACCAGCGCCCAATCCTGGCCGTTGGCATACGGGTCGTACACGCGGGCCTTCTGGCCGTTCACCGACATCGGATAGATGTACGCCGCGGAACCACGGCCGTCTGGTGTGAAGAGCGACAGGTTGTTGCGGATGATGCCTTCAGCCCGGTCGGCGTAGGCCGCGCCCCCGCCTGCCCTGGCGTAATGATGGAACGCGACCGCCGTCAGCGTGCTCCAGTAATGCGGGAGAGTATCGCCCCACAACAGGCGCTTGCCGAACCAGTAACCGTCCCAATGGCGGATGGCGATGTCGTGCAGGTGATGATCTGGCTGCCGGCCGCTGAACAGTTCCAGCAGCGCCAGGTGCGGCTTCGCGGCTGCCAGCCAGCGGGCCTCTCCTGTCGCGCGATGCAGCTCGAGCAGGAAGATGGCCGCGGGCGCAACGATAGACTGCTCGTAGTTGACTTCCATGTCCGGGTAGCGCGCGCCGGTTTCCGCCATGTGTCGCCCGTGCCGTTCGAACAGCGCCAGCAGCTTCGCGTGGTCGCCCGGACGGTTGGCCCGGTTCAGCGCCGTCAGGCCTTCGTAGACCGGCATCCCGATCGCGTAGAATTTGTCGCCGCCGAGCGTGTAGAAATTCTCGATCGTCCGGATGAACGCCTGCCACGACGCTTCCTCGCCGGTTTGATCTACTAGATGTTCTCGACACCCAGGTCGCGGCCGGCGCGCTGGTTATGCGGACAACTGCGCAGCGCTTGCGTTAGACGATCGAAACACTGTATCCCGACATCGCACGAGTCGCGGATGAAGGGCCGGTGCGTCGAACCGACCAGTTCCGGTTGCGTGACATAGCGAGGCTCCTGGCAAAAGCATGGCCCGCCGTTAGTAGTTCTCCCGCTGCCGGACCGCCCTCCCCCTTCCGCGTATTGCTGACGCCTCTTGGCCATGAAGGCCCGTCCGCGGACGTCGACTTGCCCCAGACGTCAGAAACCGAGGTGCTCCAGGAGTACATCAGAGGCGAGACGGCGGTCGTACTGTTGCCGGCCGTCGTGTTCCTGTTGCCGGAAAGGGTCATCGCCAGCGAGTTCACGGGACACAAAGCGATCGCTCCGAACCTCCACGCGCCTGTCGAAAGAGGACCGTATGACGGCCTCGGCCCGGGCTGAAGTGTCACCCCGATCTCACCAAAAACTGTCGCCCGACGGCGCGCGCGATCGGCTCAGGTGGTGTGTTTATTCCGTTGAAAACGAAGCCAACGCGGCGCTTTCGTTCGCGGCTGGCCATGGCATCTGTCGGTACTCGCAATTGTTGCGATAGCTGAACTGAACCCGAGTTGAACCCGAGATCATTTCTCTGCTGGAGCGCTTCTCGACGAATGAACTGCGATTGAACTGCGATTCAATCGTCAGGTCCGAACTACCAGTTTCGCGCGCGCCAGCGCTGCCTGATGCACTTTGAGTTCATCCCGGGTTCAATTTGAAATGAACGGGCGTTCAATCGCGATGCCTGCGGCGTCGACCATAAACTTGGCGCCGAAATCAGAGGCCAATCCTGAGCTTCTGGCTCAGAGTGAAAATCAGCCGGAAATCGCGGGGGGAAACATAAAAACGCGATAAAACGCAACGATTCGCGTGAGCTCGTGCACTTGACGCGGCGGCGACGCGCGCCTATTCTTTACGTGTCTCACTGGGCTCCACCTGCCCGCGGTCCTTGGACCGGAAGTCGTGGCGTTGCGGTCGATACCCGCATCTATGTTGAGTATTCGGCCGCCCTGGTGCGGCGCTGGTGGTGGCGAAAGCGGGCCCGATCCGCTCCGTCCCTGGTGCGACAGTTCGCCTTTGTCGTGCCTGTATCCGCATGCCGCAGTCGTGGTATGCCTCGTCGTTCCGGCCAGACTGGACGACGTTCCGTGGCATCGTTCGATGCGACGATCCTGTGCTGAACTCCCCCCGGGGTCCGGGTTGGGAACAGCGGCTGCGCGGCCAGACCGACGCAGCCATCTTGCGAGGCGGGGCCAGACCCTGCCGCCTGCCGGCCAGACCGGCGGTGATTTTTGCTATCCCTAGAGGAAACGTGAGTCAATGCGTAGCGCGTCATCGCTCATGCGGTGCGACCTGAGCTGCGGTCCCAGAGACCCGGCCTCGTCGTCCTTGCTATGCAGTCGTCGGAGCCCTGGTGGGAGGGGCCATGGATAACGGCGGCGACCCACGTACGAAACTATCCACCGAACGGTCTGTGTACCGTTCACCACGTTGCCTCGCGCAGCGTGGACCCGGTCAAACGGGGATTCGGTAGGCCGAAGAAATTTAGCCCCGAATCAAATGCACATTTTTAAGACCCCAGGCATTCGTGCCGAACAGGATTCCCGCCGCGCGCGCCCAGGGGCAGCACGCGCGGCGTAAAACGCCCCCCGTTACGCCGTGGCTCGGCGGACGGCGTTCGCCCGTACGGGCGCAACCATTGCCGGGACATGGCTGGAGCCAGAAAGGACTTGCTACGAAAAGAGAAGACAGCCCTCAGGTGGAACCTCGATGGAAAGACTGACTTGCAGCGCCTCTCCAACGAGCGTAACCCGCATGATTCGCGTCGCGTTACGGCGAATCCCCATAATATTCACGGCACGAGCGTGCGAGGTGTTTCAGATGTTCGCGCTATTGCATGCTGGCGGCTATCGGTCGGCCAAGGTTGCCTTGGGCCGAACGCCTGCTGCAAAGCCGCGAGCGTTCAATCAATTGGAACGGCGATACCTCGAGGTCGCGCCGATGCCGCGTCTGGCAACCTTGTCCACCCGACCGAACGGCTAAGTATCGTTCACCGCAAATGCATACGCGCCCCAGCAGCACTTTGCAAGGAACTGGGACCTCGCTGTCCAAGTCAACGGCGGCCCTAATCAAACCATGCTCACCGTCGCGTACGCTCTCAGGCTGATCGAATTCGGAACCTCGGCCATCGAAATGATCCGCATATGGGGGATAACGCGCTCGCATAGCAGGCGCAGATGACGTCGCAGGTCCGGCGAACAAAGGAGGACCGGTAGCATATTACTTTTCATCATACGCTCGGCGTGTGTCGCCAGCCGGTTCAGCAGTTGCTCGGCGAGACGGGGCTCGACGACGAGCGCAGCCCCCGACTCCGCCTCGCGCAGGCTCTGCGTCAGGTTTTGTTCGATATCCGGATCGAGCGTCAACACATGAAGTGCAGGCAGGTCTCCCAGCAGCGACTGGCAGATCGCCGCCCCCAGCTTCTGCCTGATGACCTCGGTCAGGTATCCCAGATCCTTGCTGTTCCTGCCGACGTCGGCGAGCGTTTCCAGGATCAATTCGAGATTCCGGATCGACACTTTTTCACGTAACAGGTTCTGCAAAATCTTCTGGATGTCGCTGATGGAGACGATGGTCGGAACGAGCTCCTCGACCAGTCCAGGCTGCTGATCGCGAATCCGCTGCAACAGGCGGTCGGTTTCCGTCCGGGTCAGCAGCATGGCCGATTGTTGCTTGAGCACTTCGCTGAGGTGCGTGATGAACACCGTGACCGCATCCACGAGCGTGTACCGCGACGCGCGCGCCAGTTCCCGCTCCGACTCCTCGATCCAAACTGCCGGCAAGCCATAAGTCGGCTCCTTGGTCTCGATGCCCTTGAGCGGACGCGGCTCGCCGCCGGCGTGAATGGCCAGGATACGGTCGGACATGATCTCTCCGCGGCCCGCCAGCACACCGAACACGTTCAGCTCGTACGCATTCGCGCCAAGTGCCTGGGCGGCGCGGAAACGGACGCGCGGCAGGACCATGCCCGATTCGAGCGCGTACTGCTTGCGGATGGCGCTGATCCGTTCCATGAAAATCGTTTCGTCGCCGCTGACCAAGGGTGCAAGGTTCGCTCCCACCAGGATTTCGACAGGCTCGACCTTCAGCATGTCGTACGGGTTGGACTCGCCGACGGCGGCCGGAGCGACATCCTTGCCGAAATCGGCAGCGGCAGGTACCGGCTCGTCGCCACTGGCCTTGCGCCGTACCAAGTAACCGGCACCCGACAGTACGCCGATGATCGCAAGAACCGGCAATGACGGAATGCCTGGGAGGAACAGCATGGCGAACAATGCCGCCGCCACGATGAACATCGTCTTCGGAAATGTCGTCATCTGACGCAACACTTCCGCGCTCAGGTTGCTGTCGGATGCCGAGCGGGTGACGATGATACCCGTGCCGACGGCAATGACCAGTGCCGGCACCTGGGTGACGATGCCGTCGCCCACCGTCAGCAAGGTGAACGTGTGAAGCGCCTCGTCCCACCGCATCCCCATCTGCATCACGCCGATCACCAGGCCGCCGACGATGTTGATCAGCAGGATGACGATGCCGGCAATGGCATCGCCCTTGACGAACTTGCTGGCCCCGTCCATCGCGCCATAAAAGCCGGTCTCCTTTTCCAGCGTCTTGCGGCGGCGCTTGGCTTCCTCCTGGTCGATGAATCCCATGTTGAGATCGGCATCGATGCTCATTTGCTGCCCCGGCATGCTGTCCAGCGTGAAGCGCGCGGCAACCTCGGAGACGCGTTGTGCGCCGTTCGTGACGACGACGTATTGCACCACGACGAGGATCAGGAACACGATCATCCCGATGACGTAATTCCCGCCGATGACGTAGGAACCGATCGCCCCGATCACGCGGCCCGCATTCGCGTCCGTCAGGATCAGTCGGGTGGCCGCGACGTTCAACGACAGCCGGAACAGCGTGGCGATCAGCAACAGAGAGGGAAAGGTCGAGAACTCGACCGGCCTGCCCATATAGAAGGTCAGCAGCAGGATCAGCATCGCAAAGCTGACGTTCACCAGGATGAGAAAGTCCAGCAGGCCGGACGGGATGGGAACGAACAATACGGTCAGGATGCCCACCACGAGCATCACCATCACCAGGTCCGAATTATTGGAAAACATACGACGTAACATCAGCTTGCCTTTCGTCCAGCGCGTTTCGCTTCGCGCATTGAATACACCCACACCATGATCTTTGCGACCTGCGGATACCACTTTTCCGGTACATAGCCTTCGTAGTCGACTTCCCGGAACAAGGCTCGCGCCAGCGGCCGGTTCTGCACGATCGGAATCTGATGGCGCTGCGCGGTTTCGCGCATCTTGCGCGCGATGTCGCCCGCGCCCTTCGCGACCACCAGCGGCGCAGCCGACTTGCCATGGTCATACGTGAGCGCGATGGCGATACGGGTCGGATTCGTGATGAGCACGTCGGCCTTCGGCACGTTTGCCATCGACTTGCTGCGCTTGAGCATTTCCTTGCGAAGTTCGCGGATGCGCGCGCGGATGCGCGGATCGCCGTCGCGGTTCTTGGCCTCGTCCTTGACGTCGCGCTTACTCATGCGCATCTTCTTGGCGTATTCCCAGCGCGCGAACATCAGATCCAGGGTGCCGATCACGAACAGCGCCAGCACGATCTTGACCAGCATGCCGGCCGCCAGGGCCAGCAGCACGGCCAGATAGCGCCGCGGTTCCGCACCGGACAGGCCGATCAGGCCGGGAATCGCGTCCTTGATCAGCACGTACAACAGCGCCCCCAGCACCGCCAGCTTGATCACGCTCTTGACGGTGTCGAACACGGTCCGCATGGAAAACACGCGCTTGACGCCGTTCATCGGATTGAGCCGGGTCAGGTCCGGCTTGAGCGGATGAAAACTGAAGACGGGGCCCGTCTGCATCAGGTTGAGGAGCACCGCGGTCACGACCAGCGCCAGCAGAAAAGGCCCAAGCAGGCCCAGCATCCCGATGGCCAGCTCGCCCATCCAGGCGGCGGTGGCGTCCACGCTCATCGGGCGCGCGGCACCCTGGCTGAGAATCCGCTGTTGCATGCGCAGCAGCCGGCGCAGACCGTCCCATCCGGTTGCGTAGAGCGACACCACCAGCGCGGCCATCATCGCCATCGCGATGAAGTCATTGCTCTTGGCCACCGATCCCTCCTTGCGCGCCTTCTCCAGCCTGTAGGGAGTCGCGTCTTCCGAGAGATCCGAATCACGTTCTGCCATTTACGTCAGCACCTGTTCCCAGAATTGAAAAATGGCCGCATACACCCTGCCCATGGGGGAACCCAGCAACGGCACCGTCAGCGCGAACAGGATGACGCCCGCCGCCAGCTTGACGGGGACCAGCACGACGAACACGTTCATCTGCGGCAGTACCCGGGATACGACGGCGAGTCCGATTTCCACCAGCAGCAGGCACAGCATCACAGGAATGATCAGCGCGACGCCGAGGGAAAACATCAGGCCGAACATCCGCACGACGGCGTCCGGCTGGAATGCGGCAAAGCCGGCGCCCGGCGCGGCGTGCTGCAGCGAAAACGCAATCCCGCGCATGAATGCGTGGTGCGCGTCCATGCTGAAGAACACGACCACGCCCAGCATGTTCAGCATGGTCGCGAACATGGGCGCCCCGCCGCGCGTGACCGGGTCGTAGACGCTCGCCAGGCCGAAGCCGCTCTGGATGTCGAGGATTTCGCCGGCCATCGAAAATGCCCCGAACGCGGCCATGACGCCGAACGCCAGCGTGACCCCGACGGCCGCTTCCTGCAGCGCCGCGACGATCACCGGGCCGATCGACAGTGTTACCGGCGCGGCCGGCAACGGCATGGCGGAGACGAGCATCCCGCTGAGCACGAGCGTCAGCAGGACGCGCACCGTCACGAGACCGTCGATGGCGGTGAAGATCGGCGACATCAGCAGCAGTACGCCGACCCGCAACGACACCAGGAAGACCGTCATCATCCAGGCGGGATCGATTTCGATCGACATCGAACGCCCTCAGAAATACGAAGGAATGTTGGCGATGACGTTCGCCGAAAAACCGACCAGGCGCTTGAGCATCCACGACCCGCAAACGACCAGCACGATGACCGCGCCGACGATCTTGGGGATGAACGTGAGCGACGCCTCCTGGATCTGCGTGACGACCTGCAGCACGCTGACCACGAGGCCGATCACGAGCGTCACCGCCAGCAGGGGCGCCGAGATCAGCAGGGCATTCCACAACAAGTCCGACAGGAGTTGGAGCGCGAGATCCGACCGCATCTCAGCGCCTCAGCATCCGTTCGACCACGTCCGTGACCGCTTCGCCCGACAGGGTCTTGCGCCCCGCGAGGAAACGATAGGCAATGGCCTTGAATCGCTCGGGATCCGACGTCTGGCCGTTGAGCACCATTTGTGCGTAGCGGGCCGACAGGCACGTCGGATCCAGGCGTAACGCCCGCCCGATGGCCTGTTTCGCCGAGTCGCGCGCCCCCTTGTAGGCGGCTACGACAGCCATCGCACCGTGGCTCTCGGAAAAGTTGCGGTCGAGCTCGAGCGCGATCGAAAAGGACTGTTCGGCAGCCGCGTACTCGGACTCGAACAGCTGGCACCAGCCCAGCGCGTGCCAGCTGCCGATATGGGTCGGCATGAAGCGCACGGCATGCCCAAGCTGGGCGCGGGCGCCCGGCAGGTCGCGCCGCAGCAGACTGGCCGTCCCCAACCCCGACCAGCTGCGGCCTTCAGATGGATTGTTGGCAAGGACCTCGTTGAAACGTTCGATCGCCAGGTCCGTGTCCGTGCGCGCCAGCGCGATGGTTCCGCTCGTGACTAGCGCTTCGACCGGACGCTGGCCCCCCGCAAGCACACGCTCCGACAGGGCTGCCGCCTGCTCAACTTGGCCATTGTCCAGGTGCAGTAAACTTGCCGCGGCCAGGAAGTCGACGTCGTTGCCCATTCGGCCTTTGTGCGCCTCCACCAGCACGGAAGCGCCTTCGAAGTCGCCCAGGTGATGCATGGCGCGCAACATCAGCGTGATCGCTTCAGGCGGCAACGACGGATCGTCCCGAAATGGCGCCAGCGTGTCCAGCGCAGCGGCGTACTCGCCTTCGCGCAACTGGCAATCCGCCAGGCTGTACGCTACGTTGACATGCGGGTGTGCCTCCAGCAGGGCGGCGAACAATGGCGCCGCTTCGGCCCACTTGCCTTGCGCAATCAGGGTGTGGCCGTAACGGTACTCGACGAACGGGTTGGACGGATGGCGTTCGCGCGCCGAGGCGGCATGGGCTGCCGCACGCCCGGCGTCGCCGAGGGCAAGGCTGAGATCGATGGCCATGCCCAGCAGTTCGATGTTGAACGGATCGGACCGTAGGTAACCCTCGACCCGTGTCAGTCGGGCGTTCAAGTCCTGTTGGGTTGCTGCGTCTGCCTGCATAAAGTGTCCTGTTTGAATAAATGTGATTAGCGCCGCGGAGGCGCCTCTTGGGATTGCTTCGACAACAACTGATCGACTGCTTGCTTGACCAGCGGAGCGCTTGACGCGTCTAATTCCAGCACATGTTGCACGTCGTCGAGTACTTGATAAAAACGGGGATCGTTCATTAACTCTTCTCCCAAATGCGTCAACAAGACTGCTTCGAGGAAGACGCGAAAGGCTTTGCGCCCACGTTGCGGATCGTCGCGCCCGATCTGCTGCACCCGTGTTTCGATCAGCGCCGCGAGGTGCCTGTCCATATAGCTGCTGGCTCCGCTCGCTCGCGCCTGCGCGCGGCGCGGCGCTGCGGGCGCCGCGCCACCAAGCGTGGTGCAAATGACCGATACCAGCTCGTTGGTCGTGCCGATGGCTGCGCTCATGTCCCGTCGCCTAGTGCGTCGTGTTGCCCGTGTAGGCCGACAACAAAATGTGCTGGGTATCGTCTGCCGCCGGCGCCCCGGCCGCGGCGTGCACCACCGGCGCCGCGCCGGCTTGCACGCGGCTGATCTCGTCGATGATCTTGCGCATGTCGTTGTTCAGGGGTGCATTGCTCCTGTTCAGGGCGATGCCTTGTTCGAGGCGTGCCGCAGCGTCGTCCAAGCGGTTCTTGATGAGGAGGATGAGGCCCGCGCCGAAATGGCGGTGCGCGTCATCGGACGGCAGCTCGGCAAGTGGCGCCAGCACAGATTCCGCGCGGTCGACCATGCCGCCGCCCAGCCACAGCAAACCGAGCTGCAGGCGCGCAGTCGCCAGGGCCGGGTCGAGCGCCAGCGCACTTTCCATTTCGCCGACAGCGCGCTCGTACATGCCAATTTGGGCATACTCGGCCCCTAGCAGATAATGCGCGGCCCCGGTGGCGTCCTTGCGCGACACGGCCTCCTTCAGGTACGCGATGGCCGCAGCGGAATCGTCGCCGTCGCTTGCGTTCTTCGCCAGTTGAAGCAGCTCGGCCTGGTCCAGCATACTCAAGGTAGGGTGTGTCATGGTAGTTTCCTATGCTATGTGTGCGTCGTTGCTAGCATTGCAGATCGATGGCGTCGGTCTTTGTCAGCCGCGCGCGCAGGTTGTGCAGTGCCTCCTTATGAATTAGCGAAATGCGCCCACGCGTCAGCGCCATCCGGCTTGCCACATCTTCGAATGGAAGATGCTGCAGATAATGCAGCTCGATCACTCTGCGCTGGTTTGCGCCGATCTCGGCGAGCGCCACCTTCACCCTGCCGCGCAATTGTCGCAATTGGACACCGGAATACGTATTGTGGGCATAAGTCCCCGCTTCCTGAAGGTACATGCCGGAATCCTCCAGCGCAAACTCGACCGCCAGTCCGCCAGCTCCGCCAGACGAGCAAATACCGCCTCGGGCCCGGCTTGGGGCGGCGGCGACTCCGCCAGCAACGTGACCCGCTCGCCGATGACGCGCTTCCGCGTCACCTCCTGGCGCTGGATCTCGGTCGAGGACATGTGTACATCGATTCAAGAAAATGTACCCAGCAAAGCCCGGACGACCAGGTCCCAGCCATCGATCAGCACGAACATGAGGATTTTCAGGGGTAGCGAAATCGACGCTGGGGGGACCATCATCATGCCCAGCGCCATCAGCGCGCTCGAGACGATCAGGTCGACCAGCAGGAACGGCAGGAAAATTACGAAGCCGATCTGGAACGCGGCCCGCAGTTCCGACAACATAAACGCCGGGACCAGCTGCACCATGCTGATGTCGTCGATAGTGGTAGGCAGCGCGACCTTTGCCAGCTCGACCATCAACGCCAGATCCTGCTCGCGCGTCTGGCGCACCATGAAATCGCGCAGCGGCGTCACAGCCTTGTCGACCGCGGCCTCGGCGCTCATTCGGCCAGCCATATATGGTTGCAACCCTTCCTGATTGATGCGGGCGAGCGTGGGCGCCATCGTGAAAAACGTCAGGAATAGCGCGAGGCTGACCACGACCGTATTCGGCGGGGTCTGCTGCATGCCCAGGGCTTGGCGCAGCATCGACAGGACGATCACGATGCGGACGAAGGCGGTCATCGACATCAGGATGCCGGGCGCCAGGCTGAGCACCGTCAGCCCGAGCAGGATCCTGACGGCTGTCGACATGTCGCCGCCACTGCCCGCCGCGCCCATCCTGATCTGCATGCCCGGCAGGCTGATTGCCGGATCGGCCGCCCACGCGGAACCGCACAACAGCAGCGCCGCGCATGCGCCGATCGCCACGGTCAACAACGGCCCCGGCCTGCGTCGCCACACCGTCATGGCTGGCCTCCTGCAGGAACGCTGGCAACGCAGGTGACGCCCTGCTCGCTTTGCACCAGAAGATATTGGGTTCCCTTGAATTCGATCACCGACACGAGCGCGCGCGGCCCCAGCCGCTGTGTCTCCAGCACCTGCAGCAGCGCTTTGCCGCCACCGGCCGGCGCCCCAATGCGCAGGCGCTTGCGGATCACGAGGACCGCGGCGATGACAAGCAACGAGACGATCAGCACGCCGACGCCGGAGGAGGCGAGCGCGGCGCCGCTTCCGCCGTCCCGTTTGAACGGAATCGCAGGCTGAACGGTGGTACCTTGCTGCGTCATGTTCACGCCCGGACGGCAGCTGCCACTTCGGTGACCTGCACACCGAAGCTGTCGTCCACCACGACCAGTTGGCCGCGGGCGACGATATTTCCGTTGACGACGATGTCGACCACCTGGTCGACGGCCCGGTCGATTTTCAGGACGTCGGCCTGTTTCAGGCTCATCAGGCGACCCACCGTCGTGTGCGCCTGGCCGACGACGACGGAGACGTCGACGCCGATACTGTCCAACAATTCAGTACGCGAATTGAGCAGCGCGGCGCCGCTACCGCCACGTTCTTCCAACTCCGGTAACTCGACATGGTGGATGACGCCCAAGACGCTTTTGCTGCTGGTATGGCTCATTGCACTTCTCCAGCTGGGGTATGACTTTGAACGAGCTCGACGGCAACCTCGTCGCGGCAGCGCCCGAGATAAGCGTGGAACAGCGGATGGCTCGACATCGACGCGAGCGTCAGCGGCGCATCGGCTTGCTTGTCGAGACGGATGACGTCGCCGGGCGCCAGCGACAACAGTGCCCCCACCCCGACCCGCGCCGTGCCCGCTTGGAGCCGCAGCGACACTGGCACGTCGGCCACGCCGGCCGCCACGTCGACCGCCCTCAGGACCGGGAGCGGCGCGGCCGGCGGCACCAGCGCCTGCACGGCGGGCGCGTCCAGCAGGACGTGGAAATGCCGGCTGCCGACCGCGAGCCGCGCTACGAGAGCGCCCGACCCGTACTCCCAGGGTACGGCTGGAACTGCGGCGCCGCAGCGCGGCACATTGTGTTGGCTCGACAACGATGTCCGCAGCAGCGCATCCAGCAAAGCGTCGAGGGCCTGCAACGCGCCCGCTGCGGCTAGTGCGGGCGTGGCGCTACCGACGGGACCATAGCTAGGGTCCGCCGGGAACATCATCTGTTGCAGACCGGTGGCGACGTCGGGGCCGACCGCCAGCCAAGCGCGCCGGCCGTTCGACTGTGCGCCATGGTTCCATGCCAGCGTCCGGGCCGATGCGTCGCCCCAGGCACGGTGCACGTCGACGTCGACAACCGCCGGCGCGAGCCCCCAATCGGCCGCCCAGGCGGAAACTGCCTGCATGAGCGCCGTGTGCACTACGCGCACAGCGCCCTCGCCCAGCAGCCGAAACGGCCGGACCTCGAGCGCGGACATCAGCGGTTACCCTTCATGTCGAATAATTGCTGGATCATGTCGTTGGCCGTGCTGATGACGTGCGACGACGCCTGATAGCCGCGCTGCATGAGGATCAGGTTGCCGAATTCTTCGGCCAGATCGACATTCGATCCTTCTCGCCGGCCCGAAGCGAGCTTGCCGAAACTGCCGGTACCGGCATAGCCGTACTGCGCCTCGGCCCCGCCCGCGGTACGGAACGTACTCCCACCCGCTTCTTCCAGTGCACCTTCACTGGAAAAATCGGCGAGCGCGATCCGCGGGCCACTGACCTTTTGTCCATTCGAATACTGGACCGTCAACAAGCCGTCGGCGTCGAAAGTCTGGTCGGTTCTGACCCCGACCGCGTACCCGTCCTGCGAAGCGACGCTGATGGGAACGGTTGTGGTCTCCACACTGACGAGTTTGGAAAAATCCAGCAGCAGCGGTGCCGCGGCACCGCCGGCCGGTGTGTACGAGCAGGACAACGAATTTGACCCGGCGACCGGGACGCCGCCGGAAAACTTTATTTGTCCGGTGGCCACCGTGGCATTGGCGCCATCCTTTGCCGTCACCGTGAACACGCCGTTGCCGTCATTGTGGAAACTCAGGCTGAGCGGGTGGTCCACACCGTTGGCGTCCAGAACAGTGACACCGGCCAGTGTCTTGTCGATCGGCGGCGTGGCCGCCGTCAGCGCCAGTTCGCCGCGGAACGTCACGGTGGCGGTCGCCTTCGGCGCACTGCGCTCCAGCTTATCCAGGCTGATGTCGGTCAGCCGGCCATTCTCGAGACCCTGCACGTGATCGCCGGCCGAATTGACTAGAATGCCCTGGGCGTTGAAATTGAAATCGCCGGCGCGCGTGTACAGCAGGTTGTCACCGCGCTTGACGACATAGAATCCATTGCCATCGATGGCGAGGTCGAGTGGATTACCAGTCCCCTGCTCCAGGCCCGCACGGAAATTGATTTGCGTGCCGAACGAGCCCAGGCCGGAACCGGTCCGCACCAGATTTCCCGCCCCTTCCGATTGCGATGGGCGGCCGCCGCTCTGCTCGAACAGGCTGGAGAACTGCAACTGCGAGCTCTTGAAGCCCGGCGTGTTGACGTTGGCAAGGTTATTGCCGACCACGCGCAGGCCTTTCGCATGGTTCAGCAGCCCGGAAGTGCCAATAAAGATGGTATCGAACATAATGTGTCCTTAGCGAATATTGACGAGCTGCGACAGGCTGACGTTATCGGTGATGCTCCCGCTCGCGGTCGTGATGCTTAGCATCGGTTGGCCCGAGGCCAATGCCAGCCCCGTGACCTTGCCCGAAAGCGTTTGGCCGCTCTGGGTGAAATCGACCGACTTCCCAAGGAGTCCGATCGATTGGGTCGACGACTGCACCGACAGCAGCGAATCGATTTTCGCGTTGAGCTGACGGCTCTGTTCAAGGGTTGCGAACTGGGCGATCTGCGCCACGAATTCCTGGTTATCGACGGGCTTGAGCGGATCCTGGTTGTTCAGCTGCGACGTCAGGATCTTCAAAAAGTCCTCGATGCCGATATTGCTGGACTGCGCGGCCTGCGGGGTGCCGACGGCGGTTGCGGTGCTGATAGTCATTCGGAAGAGTCTTTCCGCGCGTGCGTGAGAGAATGGGAATACGGGCGCGCTCCGGCCGGCTCGTCGCCGGCGGGCGAAGCCAAGCCGTCGGCATCGAATGCACCGCCCGGCACATCCTTCTTTGTCAGGCCGATCCGTTTGCCGTTGACGGTCAGCGTGGCGAGTGGCTGGCCGCCGAGCGCAAGCTCGAAGCTGAGCGCAGCGGCGACGCTGCGCATCTGGGCGGCACCGAGTTCGGCGTCGCGGATGTACGCGTGCATGCCGTCGGTGCCGGCAAACAGGTGCATGACACGCTTGTCGAATTCGACCGCCTCTGCCGACCCGGCTGCGTCTGACGCCGGCCGTTCCACGCTGTCCGGTGCTGCTTCGGCCGGCATGCTGGCCTCGGACGCCGGCGCCGCAGATTGGGATAATGCCAACGTCGGCACCGCGATCTGGCGCGCTGCCTGTACGATCTGCACGGATCCGATAGGGTCGCTGCTGGCCGCAGCGCGCAGCACGCTGTGCACCGTCGGCGCGACGGCCGTCGCGCCCCCAGTGGCGGTAAATGCTGCCGCGGTCTGCACGCCCGCCTGCGCATGCGCGAACGCAGGCACGACGGCGGCCACGGCAACCGGGCCGGCGGCGGTTTTCCCATCTTCGTTCCGGTCGGCCACGGCGTCACGGGCAGTCTGCACGCCGGTCCGTTTTGCGGAATCCGCGGCGCCGCCCAACTGACTGTCGACGCCTCGCACTCCGCCCGCGGCACGCTGCGGGAGGCCCGTGGGCCGCTGTCCAGGCGGCGCCGCCGCTTCCGCCAAGTCCGGACGCACGCTCTCCTGCTGCGCCGCCACGGTCTGCCCGCCATCGGCGCCGCGCGGTTTCTTTGCGCTCGTGGAGAACATCGCGCGCTCCAGTTCCAGCATCCAGCGATCCTGGCGTGCGTCGGGATCGTGCCGGTCCAGCCGTGCCGCCGTAGCCGCCGGGGCGCACTGGGTCGAATCCAGGTTAATGGTCATGGCTCGCGCCTCCAGTCTGCAGTGTGTTCCATTGGTCATCCGCCAATTTGAAATCCGCGCTCACGCGCTTCTGTATGTATTGCTGGTGCATGTCGTCGCGGTGCCGTTCGACGGCTTCCAGCGCGCGTTGAGCACGCTCGACCTGCGCGACGACCTCGTCGCGGGCGGCGCTCAGCTCGTCCATGCGCGCCGCCTGCTCACGCATCTGCCGCGCAAGGTCGTCGAGATAGCGTCCGTTCATGGCAAAGGTCTGTACGGACTGCGCCTGCGGCGTTGCGGCCATCGCGCGCCAGTCGGACCTGGCGGCTTGATACCTGGCTTGCGTTTCGGCCTGCAGTGCCGCCTGCGCCGCGATGGCGGCGTTGTGCTCACCCAATTCGAGCAGCAAGGCATCCAGCGCCCATCGGCGCGTCAGCAGCACCGGCTGGAGCGCATAACGGAAGCGCGTGCGGGTCATCGCGCCTCCCCGTCCAGCGCCGCGCGCAGACGTTCCAGGCCCTCGGCGCGGGTGCTCGACTCCACGACCGACTGGCGCAGGACCGCGCGCACACCGGGATACAGCTTGATGGCTCGGTCGATCGCTTCGTTGCTGCCTTCCTTGTAGGCCCCCATGTCGACCATTTGCCGGTTCCGCTCGTGGGTCGCGATCAGCTCGATGGCCGCTGTCATCACCTCCTGCTCCGCATCGTTCACCAGTTCGCCCGCGAGGCGGCTGGCACTTTGCAGCACATCGATGGCGGGAAAATGCGCTTCATGGGCCAGATCACGCGACAGCATGATGTGGCCGTCCAGCGTGGCGCGCACGATGTCGGAAATCGGTTCGTTGAAATCGTCCCCCTCGACCAGCACGGTATACAGCGCGGTGATCGACCCGCCGGAATCCGTGGTGCCGCAGCGTTCGCACAGGGCCGGGATGTCGGCGAATACCGACGGGGTATAGCCTCGCGCGGTGGGCGGCTCGCCGGCGGCCAGGCCGATCTCGCGGCGCGCCATTGCGAAACGGGTGATCGAATCCATCATCAGCAGCACTTGCCGGCCCTCGTCGCGAAACGCTTCGGCGATCGCCGTGGCGGCATGTGCGGCGCGCGTGCGAGCCAGCGCCGGCTGGTCCGACGTGGCGACCACGACGACGCTGCGTTGGAGGCCTTCCGCGCCGAGATGCTTCTCGATGAATTCACGCACTTCGCGTCCGCGCTCGCCGATCAGCGCAATGACGTTGATGTCGGCCTTCACGTCGCGCGCCAGCATCCCGAGCAGCGTGCTCTTGCCGACGCCGCTGCCGGCAAAGATCCCCACACGCTGGCCGCGTCCAAGCGGCAACAGCGTGTCGATGGCGCGTACACCGGTTTCCAGCAGCTGATCGATGCGGGGACGCGTCAGAGGATTGATCGGATCCGCAGTCAAGTTCCGGCTCGCCGCGAGCCGCGGCGCCGGCATGCCGTCCAGCGGCGCCCCGAACGCATCAATCACGCGGCCGAGCAAGCCATCGCCCACCTCCACGTAGGCCAACCGCCCGGTCGCGAGAATCTCGTTGCCCACGCCGATGCCGCGCAATTCGCCATACGGCATTAGAATCACCCGGCCGGGCTTCATGCCCACGGCTTCGGCCGTCAGCATTGCTCCGGTGTCGAGGTGCACCCGGCACACCTCGCCGATGGTGACCTCGGGGCCGACCGCCTCGATGCTCCGGCCCGCGATACCGCTCACGCGGCCGCGGCGGCGCATCAGCGGGACGGTAAGTACGGCGTCGAGATAGGCTTCCATCAAGCGGCCTCCTGCCCGGCCAGCCGCTGCGCGCGCACGCTCTTGAGCACCGCGCCGAGCGCTTCAAGCTGCGTTTCGAAGCGGGCGTCCAGCGAGCCGGCGGGCCCGTCGATCATGCAACCGCCCAGCGCCACGGCCGGGTCGGCGTCGATTCGCAAAGCACCACCGTCCGCGTCGCCTTTCAGGAGCGCGACGTCGTCCGGATGCAGACGCACAACCAACTGCTCTCGCTCGCGCATGGCGGCGGCTGCGGCACGTACCACGTCCTGCACCGCTGTCCGGGTCGCGCCCCGCTCCCCAATGATGCGGCAAACGGCCGTGAACACGATGTCCACCATGGCATCTTCGGCCGTGGCGGTCAGCTTGCGCAGCGCGCCGTCGATCTCGCCGGCGAGAGACGTCACACGGTCCATTTCCGCCCGCATCGCTGCGGCCGCAGCCTGTTTTCCCTGTTTCTCGCCGGCCTCGTACCCGCGCCGTTCGGCGTCCGTGTAGGCGTCCGTCAGATCGATGGCTGCCTGCTGGGCGGCTGCGCGCAGCGCGTCGATCTCCGCATCGCGCCGGGCCAGAGCGGCCTCGTGTTCACGCTCGGCGCGCGCCAATTTGTCCGCACATGCGCATGCGTTGACAGGAACGGCGTCCGCAACCGCAGCCTGCGCGCTCGGCGGGACGGCGGAGGGCGCGGCCACGGGCGCACTCGGGAGCTGCAACGGATCAAACGCGGGCGCCATCTCTACAACTGTGCGTTTGGGAGCCGCAACGGCGGCACGGCCGATCCGGCGCGTCACGGGCGACACCTGGGCGAGGCGAATTATCGGGTCCATGGCAACCATTTGCACAAGAAGGCGGGAAGCCGGCGTGCACGGACGGGGGCAGACGCCGCCGGAGCATGCGCCACGCCGGCATGAACAGCGGCAAGCAGAAAATGTGTGCGTGCTGGCGCGTCGGCGATGCCGGCATCAAGCGCCTCGCGCACCAGCATGCGTTTGTGCGGCGCCAGCGCATCGAGCACGGCGCCGGCCCATGGCCAGCTGTCGATCGCGAGCAGTTGCGCGATCAGCGCCGCCGGTTCATGGCCGACGACCGCCAGCACATCGGCCGCGGCCGCCCCACGCAGGCACGCTTGCGGTTCGAGCGGTGCGGCGGCCGGCGCAACGGGCATCGGAGCCGTGGCCTCGCTCATGTTGGCGGTTTTGTCGAACCCGAGGGCGGCCAGTTCGGCCAGGTACTCCTGCAGGATGCGCTGGTCTTGGAGCGGCAGTTCCGCGAGGATGCGCACCTGGTCGCTGGACGCCAAGCCGTACAAGGCCACGGCAGCCTGGCGGTGGCCGTTCATTTGCGAACCTCCCCGACGACGTCGTCCACCGGTCGCATCGCGATCCAGCGGCGGACATCGACCAACATCTGTTCGCGCGCGACGTCGTCGAGTACGCGGGGCTGCGGCTTCCGGTACGCGGCATGGCGCAAACGTATCCAGGCCAGGGCAGCAATGGCCGCCAGTACCAGCAGTCCCGTGAGGACCCCGGCCACAACTTTGACCGATGCCTTGTCCCGCTCGCCACGGACGGGGACCGGAGTCGCGGCCTCACCGGCAATGGCGTTCAGGTCGGCAGCCATCGGCGCCACCGGCGCAGTACCCGATGCAACGAGGCGATCCATCGAATTGACGACGATGGCATCGCCGCGCGTCTGATTGAAGCCGACGGCCAGTCCCACCACTTCCTTCAGCTTGTCGAGCTGCGCGTCCGACAGCGACTGCTTGACGATCACGGAGACAGTCATGCGGCGCACGGTGCCGCCGGCGATCGCCAGCTGCTCCACGCGCCGGCCGACCTGGTACTCAGCCTCGTTGCTCGTCATGTCGCCGCCCGCTGCTGGCGGCGCATTGTTTGTCGCGGGGCTGCCGTCGCGCAGCGTCTGGCGCTCGCGCACGACGACGCCCGTCGGGGCGCTGTCCGCTGTCCCGGCCTTCGAGGGCAGGACTTCCTCGGTGGTCAGCTTGCCGCGATCGAGATTCAGTGCGACGTCCACGCTGGCGATGGCCTCGCCCGGCCCGAAAGTCCGGTCCAGCACCGCCGCAACCTTCTTCATCATGTACTCTTCGGTACTGCGCTTCACATCGAGCTGCATCGCCCCCGCGCCACCGTCTTCCTCGTCGCCCTGCGCACGCGTCAGCGCCACGCCGTGCTGGTCCAGCACCGTCACGTCGCCGCTGGCGATGTCCGCGACCGACGCCGCCACGAGGCGCTGGATTCCCGCGACCTGTTCCGGACTCATGGTCTGGCCCGGCTTCATGGTCACGGTGACCGATGCTTTCGCCTTCGTGACGGCTTTCTTGAACAGACCCTGGTCGGGCAGCGCGAGGTGCACCCGCGCGTTCTGCACGCCGTCGATCGCGAGGATCGTGCGCGTCAATTCGCCCTGAATCGCGCGCAGGTAGTTCACCTTCTGCACGAATTCCGTCATGCCGAAATCGGCATTGTTGAACACCTCAAAACCGACCGCGCCATGCAGCGGCACGTCCTTACCCATCAGGGCGAGGCGGGTCTTGTACACCAGCGCACGCGGCACGAGGATCGCCGTGCCGTTCTCGCCGAGTTCGTACGGCACCTTCATCTTGTCCAGCTCCGCCGTCATGGCGGCCGCGTCGCGCGGCGCCACCTCGGCGAACAACACCTGGTAATCGGGCCGGTAAGCCCATACCCCCAGTGCGACCGCCAGCGTGACGATCAGCAGCGTGCCCAGCACCAGGCCTGCGCGCGCGCCGCGTCCGAGACCGGTCCAGAATTCCACGATCGAGGCCACCTATCGCTCCTAGACCTGCGTGCGCATGACTTCTTGGTACGCCTCGAGCAAACGGGTGCGCACCTGGGCCAGCAGCTGGAACGACAGCTTGGCCTCTTCCATGTGGATCATCACTTCGTGCAGGCTGCGGGTTTCGCCCTTCACCAGCTTGCCGATATCGTTCTGCACCGTGGCGACGCTCCGGTCGACCGTGCCCACTTCGCCGGCGAACCACTGCGCGAACCCGCCCTGCGCCGGTTGCACGGCGGCGGGGGCCAGCAGCCCGTCCGCATCCACCGTGGCGCGGACCGCGCCGATTGCTTCGATACTCATCACTTGCCTCCGATTTCCAGTGCGTGCGCCGCCATCGCCTTGGCCGCACTCATCGCTGCCACATTGGCTTCATAGGCGCGCAGCGCCGTGTTCAGGTTCACCATCTCGGCCGTGTGGTTCACGCCCGGATAGGCGACGAAGCCCTTGGCATCCGCGTACGGATGGCCCGGCTCGTACACCATGCGCGGCGCCACGGCCTGCGGCTCGACCGCGACGACGCGCGCGCCGCCGCCAGCCGTGACGAGTTGGCCAAATTCGCGCGCAAAGGTCAGCGGCACCGCCTGCGACACCACTTGCAGCGGGCGGTATACGCCACCGGCATTGGCGGCAGCCGAGTGCATATTCGCGATGTTGGCGGCCGTGACGTCGAGGCGCATTTTTTCCACCGCCATGCCGCTGGCGCTGATCGCGAACGTCGAATTGAAGTCCATTAGCGTTTCCCTTCGTTGATGGCGAGACCGATCAGTTCGAGCTGCTTGTTCAATGCCTTCAGCAATGCCTGGTGGTGCAGCACGGTTTCCGACATGTCGGCCAGTTCCTGGTCCAGCTGGACGGGACCTTCGACGCCGGTTGCGTACTCGATCTTCGGGCGGTAGTACGACAGGTAGGACGGCATCTGCGCCGCACCGCCTGTCCCATCGCGGGTCAGTTGGGCGATGCGCTGCTCGAAGCTGACGCTGACGCGCCGGTAGCCCGGCGTGTTGACGTTTGCGATGTTCTGGGCGATCGCCTGCTGGCGCATCTGGGCGGCGTCCAGGGCCAGGCTAAGCAAGGCGGTCAGATTGTTGTCGACTACGGATATCACGTTGTCTCCAGGTTCATTGGACGACCAAGTCGGCGTGCAGTGCACCTGCGGCCTTGACCGCGCGCAGGATGGATATGATGTCGCGAGTATTCGTCTTCAGGCGGGCCAGGGATTGCACCAGGTCACCGACCGTGTTGTTGGCTGTGACGTAGCCGGCGCCATCATGCTCGTCCACGGACACGCGGGTGTTCGTCACCGGCAGCGATTGCACGCCCGGCCCGGTCTGGCGCACCAGCAGCGGCTGCGATACCGAGTTCTCGGTGACGATCGACACCTTCAGGTCGCCATGCGAGACCACCACCTTGGTGATGCGCACGTCGCCGCCCGAGACGATGGTCCCGGTGCGCTCGTTGATGACGACCTTCGCGCGCCGGTCCGGCTCCACCATGACGTTCTCGACCTCGGTAAGGAAATCGGTCATACGCTCACGCCGCTGAGGCGGAATAGCGATGTCCACGCCGGAACCGTCGCGGGCAATCGCCAGCTGGCTACCGAAGCGGCCGTTGATGGCACTGGCCACGCGGCTTGCCGTGGTGAAATCCGGTTCGGACAGCACGAACGTGACGTTGGCGCGCTCGCCGGCTTCATTCCCCGGAACGCCCGCCTCGACGATCGCGCCGCCTGGGATCGACGCAACGGTCGGGTGGTTCTTTTGCACCACGTTGCCGTTCATGTCGTACTTGTAACCGCCAACGGACAACGCGCCCTGCGACAGCGCGTAGATCTTGCCGTCCGGTCCCTTCAGAGGCGCCAGCATCAGCGCACCGCCCACCAGACTGCGGGCATCGCCGATCGACGTCACGGTCACGTCGATCGCGTCGCCTGGGCGGGCGTACGGCGCCAGCGTCGCGGTGACCATGACGGCTGCCACGTTTCGGCTTTGCACGTCGTCGGCCGCCAGCGTCAAGTCGAACCGCGCCAGCATGTTGGCGATCGACTGGCGCGTGGCCTTGTTGCGCGCCGAGTCGCCGGTGCCGGCGAGGCCCGTAACCAGGCCGTAGCCCGTCAAGGCGTTCTCGCGCCAGCCCGAAACTTTGCCGATATCCTTGATCCGGATCGCGTCGTCGGCGGCCGCCGCGCCCGCCACGGTCAGCGCCAACGTCAGAACGAAAAGTCGAAGCATCGTCATCACACGCCGAACAAGCTTAGAAGGCGCTGCCACCAGGCTGGGCGCTGTTTGTCGGACACATCGCCCTGGCCGGAATATCGGATGCGCGCATTCGCGATTCGGGTTGACAACACGACATTTGTGTCCGAAACGTCCTGTGGGCGCACCTCGCCTTCGATCGAGATCTGCTGGCGCTCGTTATTGATGTCCACGACCTGCTCGCCGGCGATCGTCAAATCGCCCCGCTCGCCGATGGCGCGGATCGATACTGTGATTTGCGCCAGTACCTTGCCTTCGCGCTCAGTGCGGCCGCGGCCGTCCATCTGATTACCGGCATTGATGCGTGCGTCCCAGCGCTTACCGTTCCCCTGCACATTCAAGCCTACGTTGGCGTCACGCGCCGCGGTCGTGTTGGCGGTGCTGCTGGCGCTCGCGCTTTCGTAGACCATCACGGTAATCAGGTCACCGATGCGGCGCGCGCGCAGATCGGAAGTGAGCGCCTGATAAGTGTCGGGGCGGTACAGGCTATCGCCCGCCGTCGCGCCATTGGCACTGGCCAGCAGGAGGACCACGACGTACCGAAATCGGAAGTTCATGTGCATTCCCTCAATCGACGATGACGGCGCCGGACGGTCCAAGGTGTCCGGTAACGATATCCTGGCTGCCGTTGGGGCGTGCCCGGATCGGTTGACCCGGTCCAGCGTCATCCACGGCGACGCCGGCGGTCTCGATGCCAATCGCTCCGGCCCGGATCGTCAGACGGACTTGGTCGCCACGCAATACGGTACCTCCGGCCAGCATGGCGGCGGCAGTCAATGGCTGGCCGGAATGCAACTCCCGCGCGGCGCGGAACGGCGCCAGCGGCTGCTGCGTCGTCAGCGCATTGGTGCCGGCCACATCCGCCTCCGCGACCTCGAAGTCGGCGGCTGTGGCAATGCTGCCGGCGGTGATCACATGGCGCGCCAGGTACGCCTGCTGGCGGACCGACACCAACAGCGGCACCAGCACGCTGCGATACAACTCGCCGTTCACGTGAAGGTCAATCCACACGGCAGCTCGGCCATTCCGCGGTTTGGCCGCTAAGGCGCGCGGGCGCAACTCGACCTCGCCAACCGGTACCAGCACATCCGCGGGCGGCGCTTCCACAGTAATCGTCGTGCGGTCGCCGGGGCCCGCCAAGTACCGCTGCAGTGCCGCGATTGCGGCCTGGGCCAACGTTTGCGCCGCCACCGCCTGCGCCTCGGTACGCACGGCCACCGCCGCAGCCCCGCTCCAGTTCACGGCGCCCACGTTCGCCGTCGTACGACGGATGGTTTGCTCGATCTGGGCTCGGCTTAAGCGCTCCACGTAGCCGACACGCGGCGCGCGTCCCAGCTCGGCGGCGCCAAGCGCAGCGACGAGTGCTGGTGCCTGCGTACGATCCGTACGGATCACAGCGACGTCCGACAACACAATGCGCGCGTGACCGACTAGCGCGTCCGTACGCAGCTCGACCGACAGGGCGGAGCCATCGGGCAACTGGGCATACGAATGCATGGGCAACAGCATGGCAGCGCCCAGCAACAGGGACGTTTGGAAGGACATTGAAGAGCCTGATTAAAAACCGCTATTTACGCAGGTTGTTGCTCATTGCGAGCATCTCGTCGGACGCCTGGAGCACTTTCACGCTCGATTCGTAGGCGCGCTGGGCGACGATTAGGCTCACCATTTCCTCGACCAAGTTCACGTTGGACGCTTCGAGCGAACCCTGCACGAACGTGCCGATCATGTCTTCGCCCGGACGACCGGAAATCGGATCGCCGGAGCGCTCTGTCGCCTTGTACATGTTGCCGCCCAGCGCCGCCAGGCCGCTTGTATCTGCAAAACGGACAAGCTCCAGACGCCCAGCTTCAAGGGCCTGCCCGTTGTCGCTGGTGCGCACCATGACCCGACCGTCCGCCTCGATCACGATGGTACGTGCGTCATTACCCACGTGGATGGACGGCTTCAGCACGTGTCCGCCTGTCGTGGCCAGATAACCGTCCTTGTCGATGGTGAGGGTGCCGCCGCGAGTAAACGCGGGCGACCCATCCTGCGTGACGACCTCGATGAACCCCTCGCCCTGGATCGCCAGGTCCATCGGCGAATCAGTTTTTTTCAGATCACCGGCGATGAACGACTTGACGATTGCCGACATGCCTACGCCGCTGCCCTGCCACAGGCGCTGCGGCACGCTGGCGCTGTCGATTGCCGCAGCGGCGCCCGCCATGTCGCGATAGACCAGATCCTCGAAACTCACGCGGCCTTTCTTGAACCCCGTCGTGTTCACATTCGCCAGATTGTTCGAGATGGTATCAACGCCCTTTTGCTGCATGTGCATGCCGGTAGCGGCGATGTAAAGCGAGTCGTTCATGGTCAAAACTCTCCGAGCTTACGAATGGTTTTTTCCAATGTGTCGTCGTAACCTTGCACCAGGCGCTGCAGGGACTCGAAATGGCGTACGGTTTCAGTCAGGCGAACCATCTCCTGCGGCGAACTGACGTTCGAGTCCTCCAAGAAGCCGGTTCGCAGGGTCGACGGCGTCTTCACGTCCTGCACTTGTTGCGCGCTGCCGGCCAAGTAGACGCCGTTGCCGCTCGGGACCAGGCCTTCGGCATGATCGAACTGCACCAGCTTCAGGCGCCCTGCCACGCGGCCGTCCTGCGAAACGTCGCCGTTTGCAGCAATGGTGAACGGCGTGTTGTTCAGACGGATTTCGCCGCCGATGCCCATGATGGGAAAATCCTGGAGGTTGACGAGGCGTCCCTGCGCATCGGTGCGCAGGCTGCCGGCTTTGGTATAAGCAGGTCCGGTCGGGGTTGCCACTTCAAAAAAGGCTTGGCCTTCGATGGCCACATCCTGAACAATACCGGTGTGACGGAGAGCGCCCGAGGACGGATCGATCATCATTTGCACCGGAACCAGCGTGGTGGGCTGCATGGTCAAAACTGCGTTCTGGCCGCCACCTTGCTGCATGCCCTGCTGCACCTGCGGGGCGAAACCGGAGGTGATGGAGATTTGGCGTTTAAACCCGGGAGTGAGCACATTTGCCGTGTTATGGCTGATGCTCTCCATCCGCGCAAGGTCCGCTTGCATGCCAATGCTGGCGATTGCAGTGACGTCCACAACATTCCCCCAGTATTAGCGCCCCTACAGTGGAGCAAAATTTTCTTCAAATAAATACTAGCACTGGGGAAAATATTCGGAACAACCGTTGCTACATTGGTTAAGCTGTGTCAAGCCAACTAGGAGAAAGCCCAACTCGCAGAGCGATGGGGTATTCGGTGTTAATGTGGTCTCATGATTTCACGTTACCCGATCAGCCGAGGCGGCCAAGACGACAGAAGATGAGCCAAACCGCTCGACCTTAGCTGTGTCACCGCGCTAAACGCGAAACTCGAGCAGTCAGCGATGGCCAACTACTCGACTAAAGCCAAGGTCTTGCGCAAGCGATCGCTATGCATCAAATCGCCGATCACGTCAGCCTGAGGACGAGCGCTTAGGCGTCTTCGATGAGGATGAGCGACTTGTTCCAGAGATAGTGCGGCACTAGAGAGTCATGGGGCTCTGGAACTCGTGCACGTCGTTCCACGGTAGAGCGGATGTGTTCCTGGCCGTACGGCTCTTCGGTGCATCGCTGTCCGTGGTGTATCCGACGCCGATCAGGTTACTGTTGGCATCGTACACATTGCCGGTGGCGTTATTGCCCGTCTTGCCGGACAGTTAGCCGCTCAATACCGTCAGGTGGCCCGTGGAGGTCGCCTGCGCCACGCCATTCGTCAGCTCCCTGTGTGTGTTCGTGTAGTCACTGCGAATGTGGTCATCCACCGTCGCGTCGGAGTGGTACGTCCCCACATTGCTCGCGTCGCTGAACGCGTCGTTGACCATAATGATCTTGAGGCGACGCGGTTTTTGGCGAGCGCAGCAAGGCCCAAAGTGTAAACAGCGAATCGGCCTTGAATTCAGCCACTTACGGCTGAAAAAGAACGCCCGCGCGTTACGTGCGCAATGTGCTTACATGACTTCGGGTGCGTCGTGTCCCGCGAAACGCCCGAACATCAGTTGCGACGGCCAAAGACGCAGGCATAGAATCTACGCTAATCGACGCATCAACGAGCGGACTCCGCCGTGGTCACCGACAATGGACCGATTCGCGTGACCCTGACCAAGTCGCCGGGGCTCAACGCGAAACTGGAGTGACTGGCGCTAGCCAACTGCGCGACGGAAAACGTGACTTTGCGAAAAGCCGTCGTCCTCTAAGAACTCGCCTACCGCGCCAGTTTGAAGGCCGAACGCTTGGACGTGTTGGATGAGAATGAGAGACTTGTCACAGAAATTGTCGGACTTTAACAAATTGTCTGAAAATAGCGCGTCATTTAACTAGGTGTAAAGTCTTTTACTATCTCTGCAATACCGTCAGGAGACAACTCTAAGCCGACGTTCAGGCCCGGATTAATCACGATGCCATACCCTGATGGAATACGACGAAGCATCTCAAGCGCATTCATCACTAGGCAGTACTTGGCAATATGCTCTAACTGAGTCACCCTCGCTTTGTCAGTAAATATCGCAAGCATTTTCGTGCCTAATTTATCAAAAATAATTGGCTGGAAGCCCGAGCCATTTTCCTGGACCTCAACTGCGGAAGGTAACGCAATGTTCGAGGCCACAAGTTGACGAATAAATTCCTCAACGGGAATTCTTTTTTCCTGAGCCGCCAGCAAGCTTCTTTCCAATTCGTTTATTGAAATAAATTCATTCATGATTTAACTCTTAATAAATTCCGGATAAAAGAGACTTGCCTCTGCAAATGTTATTACATCAGCATAACGCTCGCGCTGCTCCCAGAATACTTTACATTCATCACATTGATGCAAATATGCCTGCCGCTCAAGACTGATACCTAAGCGACGTGGCTGATCACCCGTTTCCCACTTTCGTCTGCATATGGGACAGCCTTTATCTTCCCAGCGCATTTATCACCATCTCCTTATGGGAATCCATTCACCGTCGGGGCCAAGCTTAAACAACACACTGCCGCTCGGAACAGCAGCATTTCCTGGGGTTACAAACTCGCGAACTGGAGTGACCATATAACCAGCATTAGGCCCTTCGAGTTTAACTGCCGTATTGCCGCCTTCAAGATAGTGTGGCCAACCTCCGGCGTCAAGAGCCGTTGGTTTAGTCACCCGAAGGCCATCCGTTGGAAAACTGTAGCCATAAATGTCTCCTCCATTCAGATATGCATTTTTTGCCGACGGAGCCATGCCAGTATATACCGCAGCGTCATGTGCATTTTTGACTAAGGCGGCATCTTCAAGCGGCATGAAAAAAGTTGGTGCTCCATTAGGGTTGCCGACAGTCGCCTTCGACGCGCCGTAGAATGGAACGACATCGTCACCGAAGAACGACACACCATAACGGGCCACTCGCGCAGCCGAACGAGTATCTATCGCATTATTGGCCGCAATTCGTTTAAGCGCACTGATTTCTGCGTCAACTAGAGTTGTTGGCCCGCCTCTCAAACTCGCGTCAGCGGGGAACGCATACGCACGAAGCCCCGAGCGATCGAGCATGACGTCGAGCTTGCTTGCAGCGTATTCTCCTACTGAGTACAGGCCCCTGGCACTGGCTGCGCCGATGTCGTAGTTCAGGCCAGGAATCTTGGTTAGGTACGGGCTCGCGTAGCTTGTTCCCAAGCCCGCAACAGTCCCGACGAAGCGGCTGCCTGCGGCTCGATAATTATTATCAAACATGGCTCCGAGTACGCCAACGGGACTATTGTCGACAATACCCCGCGCGATGCCGTCCAGCGTGACGTTGGAGCGGGGCTGGAAGCTGTTAATGTTGTTAGTAACTAAATAAGCCAGTCCACGATAACCATCAGCGACCGTGGCGAGGCCGTTCCATATGCCACTTGGAATCGCCTTGATGCCATTCCAAATACCAGCTCCCAAATCGGACATTTGTTGTGCAGCGATGTCATTGGATGCCTGTGGGCTGCCAATACTCTTTGGCGTCAGGCCAAAGATGGCATTCAACCGCTGGTTTACGTCGCCCCCGTCAACAACGACTTGTCGAATAGGTGCCTGGTAATTTGGAATGCGCTCGTCGTTATCACTGGTTCCGTAAGAACCGTCGTAAGCTCCCATGGCACCGAGCCAGTCCTTGTCTCCGCCGAGGAGCTGGCTCGAAGTCATCCCGCCATACATATTGCGCTCTGCCTGTTCATGGGAGATCGGCCTAGCTACTCGGCCTGCCTCTTGCCCATCGTCGGATTGCGAGCCCATGCCAGCCAAGCTGTTCCCCAGCGCATTGCCAAACGAGTTCCGAACAGCCTCTCCCGCCCTCCGCCCGGCCGCTGACAGCTCATCGTCAAAGAGGAACGACTTGCCACGTGCCTTATTGTCTTTCCGCTGATCCTCCAGACCCGATGACAGGGCACTTTCGAACGTAGAGATGCCGATCTGCGCCCAATCCTGCTTGCCAGGAATGATGAGATCCGTGATCAGACTACCAAAAAAACCGCTGATCCCGCTCTTCACGGCCCCCTTTGCAAAAGCGCTCCAGCCGTTTTCCTCCATCGACTTCCCAATGGAATTCAAAGTGTCGCTATTGCCAACGGCAGCGGAAATCGCCGACTCGGCCACCAAAGCCCAGCTGAATTTCTCCTGCTGGTGCGCTGCAATCAGCACGGCTCGACTAGCGACACTGCGTAAGGCTGCGCTGACGGCGGGGGTAAGACCTTTGGTCAGCGAATCGACGCCAGCGCCGATTGCGGCGGTGATCGCTGCCTTGCCGACGCTTCTCCAGTCCATGCCGTCCTGCACCCCGGCCACGATACCAACCGCCTGCGACGCCACGTTGCCTACGGCGACCTTCAGTCCCGTTGCGACAATCTCCGCAGCAGTGCTCCTGCCCAGCAACTCGGTCGCAAAACTAGCCATGCCGTCCGAGACCAAGCTCGCGACCACAACAGCTACCGCCACGATGATCAACGTGATGCAATACTTCTTGTCCGGCGGCGGTGGCGGCAGGTTCGGCGCCGTGCTGCCCACCAGTTTGCCCATGTTGAAATCGAGTTTGTTGCTGTCGGTCATGGCTGCGGGTGCAACGACACTCGTGCCCGCGACCAGCACGCTGTCGTGCTCCAACCGGTTGGCGTCGGCGATGCGATACCACGCGTCCGGCGTGCCGTACACGCGCTGCGCAATGCTTTGCAGCGTGTCGCCCTCGCGCACCACGACGACCTGACCCGTGGTCGGGTTCTCGCCCGCCTCCGCGGTGATCGTGCCGCCCGGCGTCACCATGCTCTGGTACGCGTCCTTGTTATAGGCCTCCCAGAACGCTTTCTTCTGCTCGTCCTGGAGGTCGCCGAACGAACCGTAGTTGATGCTGTAGCGCAGCTGCAGCTCGTCGCCCATCAGGATCTGGCGCTGCTCCACTGTCGGCGAATTCCAGCTCTGCTCGCGGCTGAGCAGGATGTTGCCGTGCGCGTCCACGATGAAGATCTTCCTGGACGTACCGCTCTTCGGTGCGTCGCCGTCCGTGGTGTAATCGACACCGACCAGGTTGCCGCTGGCATCGTACACATCGGTGCTCGTCGCGTTATTCCCAGTCTTGCCCGCGAGCTTGCCACTCAATACTGTCAGGTGGCCCGTGGACGACGCCTGCACCACGCCATTCGTCAGCGTCCTGTACGTGTTCGTATAGTCGCTGCGGATGTGGTCGTTCACCATCGCATCCGTGTGGTACGTCAGCACGTTACCCGCGTCGTCGAACGTGTCGTTGACCATCATGGTCTTAAGACTGCCGCCGTCCTTGAACCCCTGGTCGACTACCAGGCGCCCCTGCGTATCGTAAGCGCGGACGTGACGCTCATAACCGGTAGTGGCCGTGGCGGCGCGCACTCCGTCCAGATACGCATTCTGGTCGTTGTAATCCTGCAGATCGGACTTGTACTTCTCCAGAGCCTGGTCGTACGCGAGCTTGTCCTTGTCGTACTGCGCTTTCTTCACGTTGTAAGCGTCGATCACGGCCTGTGAGCTGCCTACAGGCGGAGCGGTCGGCGCGACCGGCGCGACCGGTTCGACCGGCGCCGGGACGCCGGACGTGATCGTCGGCGTCGTCGCCGACTTCTCGCCGGTCAGGACCACGCGTCCCGCCGCGTCGTACGCCGTCTGGAACACGACCTGGCCGTCCACGCTGGTGCTCACCAGGCGGTTCATGGCGTCATAGCCGTACGATTCCATGTGGCCCGCCGTTCCCGCCGTCTTCAGGTTGCCTGCAGCGTCGTAGGTGCGGCGCTCAGTCGCGCCGCCAATCGTGCCGTTGGCATCGAGCGCGCCGGAGATCGTGACCCGGTTCAGGGCGTCGTAGAAGAAGTAGCCGTCCTGGTTGCGGTCGCTGCCTTTGCCGACGGCCTTGGACGTGTAGCGGGTGCGATTGCCGAATCCGTCGTATTCGTAGGCGATGCTTTGCACGCCCTGGCCGGTATCGCCCGAACTGATCGTCACCACGCGGTGCAATACGTCGTAGGTAAACGTGTTGTCCGCGAACGTTACGCCGCCCTGCACGGTCTTTTCGCTCAGGCGATTACCCACCAGGTCGTAGGTGTACGTGGTCTGCTTGTTCAGCGACGGATACCCGTAGCCGCCACTGTTGTAATCGGTGATGCTCTTCAGCTGACCCGCGCCATCGTAAGCGTACGTCAGGGTCTGGCCCTTGCTCGGCTGGCTTGCCGTGCGCAGTTGGCCCAGGTTGTCATACGTGTACGCCGTCACCCCGCCGTCGTAGCCGGTCATGGTCTTCAGGCGGCCGTAGCTGTCGTACTCCCACTTCGCCTGATGGCCCAACGCGTCGGTCGCGGTCAGCTTACGCCCGTTCACGTCCCAGGTGGCCGAGGTGGCTGCGCAGCCTGGAATCTTGGTCCAGGTGACGTTGCCGTAGAAGTCGTGCCGGTAGTTGGTGACTTCGCCAGCACCGTTCGTCACGCTGATCAGGTAACCGAGTTCGTCGTAAGCAAACGTCTCGGTCAACGCACGGGTGGCGCTGAGGACTGCAGACATGATGCTGCCGGACTGCGTGACGCCGTAAATGTCGACCGGCGCATGGGTCACGCTGGTGACTTTGCCGATGTGGTTGTAAGTGTAGTGGACCGCACGGTCGGCCATGACTTCATCGGTCAGCACCTGGTCGAATGCGTCGTAGGTGTGCTTCTCGATGACGATACCGTTGGTCTCCGCGCTGAGCAGCTTGCCCGATGCAGTGAAGCTTTCCGTGGTGACGCGGTAACGCGCGCGATTGGCGTTATTGTCCGCCTCGCTGGTGACCGAGGCACTTTCGCGATCAATCGTCCTGCGACCGACCAGCGCGCCTTGCGCGCCATATGTGTACTCGAAGGTGCGTACGCGTCCGCCCGCCGTGCCGTCCGCCTTGGCGTAACGTTCGCTCGTCACGCGGTTCTTCATGTCGTAGGTGTAGCTCGTCGTCGGTTTCGGCGCCAGGATCCAGGTGCTGGCTGCCGGCTCGGTCTTGCTGAGCAGGTTGTGCCAGCGGTCGTACACGTAGGTCGTTACCGGACGGTTGCTCCCGCGTGACCGCGCCGTTTCGCTGATGACGTTGCCTTCGGCATCATACTTGTATTCGACGCGGCCGAGAGCGTTACCCATGCTGTTCGCGTTCGCGGTCGATACCGTGTATGTTTTGATGTCGTAATCAAATCCGTCGGCACCGTCGCTCGTCACGACCGCCGTCCGTCGTCCCAGGAGGTCGTACACATAGATTTCGTCCCGGCCGTTCTCATTGGTACGCCACATGCGGCCGGCTGCGTCGTATTCGTAGAACGTGATGTCCGTGCCCTGCTGCTTGCGCGTCAGTTCGCCGAAGGCGTTGTATTGCAGTGCCAACGATTTGTAGCTGTCCGTCAGCAGGCGGCCGACTTCATCGTAGGTGCGCGCGAATTGGCCGAACGCCGAATCCTTCGTGTAGCTCAGGCCCTGGCCGATGGTCCAGGTATCGGTCTGCAGGCCGCGCTTGTCGTAGGCGAAATACTGCGATACGCCCTCCGGATTGACGACGTGGATCGCGTTGCCCTGCTCGTCGTACTCAGTCTTCGTGACACGGTCGTCCCCGTTGATGGCAGCCGGAGTCGGATCGGTGGCCGTGATGGAGCCCTTGGCGTATTGGGTCTGGAGCACGACCTTCCCAACCATGTTGTAGCGATAAGTCGTGAGGCCGTAGCTATCGCCAATCTTATGGGTGCCGTCGATCACCGCCGTGAGGCGGCCCATCGCGTCGTAGAACATGCGGGTCGGAGAGTCCGAGTCAGTGGCCTCGGGTCCCCATGCTTTGACCATCGTCACGTTGCCTATCGCGTCGTACTCGGTGACGCGCACGTGCTCGTTGCTGGCCTTGCCGCTGCCGTCGGTCAGGCTCTCGCGCACGACGCGTCCGACCTTGTCATACGCCGTCGAGGTGATGCGATCGTTAGCATTCGCCACGGCGGTCGCGGCGACCTGACGGTTACCCGTCCAGCCGGCGATGGCGACTGCATATTCGCGCTTGCTGGTGACGTTACCGGCACTGTCGTAGCTGTAGGTCGTCTTGTATCCGGCCGCGTCCACTGACGCCTGCAGCAGGCCACGCTGGTCGTAGTAGTTGTTATCGATGAGCCAGGTGTTGGTACTCGCATTGAGCAACCTGGACGTTTGGATGACCGAACCGAAGGCGTCGTACACATAGCGTACCTGCGCGCCTGCCGTCTGGCTGCGGTTCGCGCTCGTGGCACCAGAATCGTCGACGTACACGGCCGGCTGCGTCACCTGCAGCGCACGACCGTCCATGTCGTAGGTCGTGGTGATCGTGCGGCGCTTGGTCTGGTCGAGCTGGGCCACCAATGTCGCGACGTCGGCGACGGTCAGCTTGTCCTGGCTGACGGTGATCGCGCCGTCGTAACGGGTCAGCGAGGTCTGTTCGCCCGTGCTGTTGTACGTGTACTCCGTAACGTTACCCTTCGCGTCGATCTCGTAACGCAGCTGGCCGATCTCGTCGTACACGTTGCGGCTAACGTAGCCCGCGCCATCCGTCTTCGTGATCACTTTGCCCAGGCGGTTGTACGCCATCGTAACGATAGCGTTCGTACCCTGCGTGACCGTCGTACTTCCCGGTACGTAACCGGTCAGCTTCCCGAAATCGATGCTCACCTGGTTACCCATGCTGTCGTAGGCAAATGCGGTGACGATCGTCTGGCCGTCGCCCGTTTCGGTGCGCTTGATGAGCTGTCCCAACGCGTCGTAGGCCATCGTAACGACGCGTCTGACGGAGGTGCCGTCCTTGCCCTCGACTTCAGGCGACGTTTCCTGCGACAGGTTGCCGGCAGCGTCGTACAGGTAGGTCCACTCGCGCTGGTTCTTGTCCTTGAACGACTGCTTCTGGCCGAGCTGGTTGTAGTCCGTGGTCTCGACCTTACCCTCGGCATCCGTATGCGAGGTAACCTGGCCCAGCACGTTGTACTCGAAGTGCTCGGTCTGGTCGCGCTGCGCGTCGACCGTCACGCGCGCGTCCAGTCCGCCCACGGTCCAGTTGCCGAATGCGCCGTCCGCGAACACAGACTTGGCGAAGCGGGTCCGTGCAATCAGGCTGCCCTTCGCGTCATACTCGAACTTCTGCGTGAAGCCGAGCGGATCGACGCTGTAGATCAGGTGATTGGCAGCATCGAACACTTGGTGGCTGGTGCGATCCTGCGCGGCTACCTGGGTGACCTTCGCAGCGATACCGGCCACGCCATATGCCCCAGCCGCCACTGTGGCGGTGTTGAGCCGGGTGGCGTAGATCGTCAGCGTCGTCATGTTGCCCGCGCCATCGAACTGCTGCTGACGGACCACGCCTTCGCCATCGATCGCGTAGATCAGCTGGCCGTTCTGGTTGTAGGCCATTAAGTTGACGCGGTCGCCCGTCGCCGGCGTTGCGCTCAGGGTAGCTGGATCAGAGGTCGAGCTAGTCAGGGTGCCGTATTGGACCTGCTTGACCGCATTGCCATAGATATCGTAGGCAAATCCGATGGCGGCGCCCAGTTCGTTGACAGTGACAAGCACACGGCCATGCGTATCGAAGACCTGGCGCACCGTCTTGCCTTCCGGGGTAACGGTCTCGATTCGGTTGCCTGCCACGTCGTATTTGTAGCGTGTGACATTGCCCCAGGCATCCGTGCTGGACACAAGCTTGCCGCTCGCGTCATATACAGAGCGCTCGAAGCGGTCGTGCGTGGCGTCGGCCACCAGTTGAACCGCCGCGGCCAGGGCGTCGGCGGTGGCGGCAGTATCCGCGGGAACGGCCTTGGCATAGGAGGTGCGCTCGATGGCGAAGCCAGTGTAGCGCGTTGCCGTAACAGCGCCGGCCTGGTCGATCGTGTAGATCTCGCGGCCCACGTTGTCGTACACACTCCGCACGACGCGGTCGTTGACGGTGTCGGCGGCCGGCAGCGGGCAGCCGATATCAATCGGCGTGCTATCCGCCGTCGGGACGTTCGTCAAGTTGGCGAATGTAATGCGCTGCAAGACGTTTCCGTCTGCGTCGTAGACGAGCTTGGTGACGCGTCCGGTGGCATCGACGCTGATGACCGGACGGCCATCGGCATCGTATGCCGTCAGCGTTACCTTGTCGCCCGCCGAGGCGACCACGCTTTGCGGCATTGCGCCGCACGGCACGGGCTTGGCATAGATAACGCGCTTGATGATGTTGCCACGCGCATCGTAAGTGTAGCCGGTCACTTGGCCGGACTTGGTCATCGACCAAGCCAGGCGGCCGTTGGCGCCGAAAACCGACACGTCGCGCGTGTCGAGCGTCGCATCGGCCGTTTGCTGGACGGCGGCGGATATCGCAGCGGCCGTGGCCGGCGTCTGGGGATCGATGCGGCGGCCGTAGGCGACACGTTCCGCCACGTTACCCATCACGTCGTACCTCAGCGCCACCACATAACCATCGCGGTCGATCGTGAAACTCGGGCGCCCCAACCCATCGTAGACGGTGCGCACACTGCTGTCGCGTTGAGCATCCGCCGTCACAGCCGGCGCCGTCCCCGGCGTGAACTGGGCGCGGTTGATGCGCGCTGCGTAGGCGGTACGCTTGATTTCGTTGCCCTCGCCATCGTATTCGTGACGGATGACACCTCCGGTGGCATCCACCTCATACGCCAGGCGGTTCGCCGCATCGTACACGTAATCGAAGCACGCATTCGGTGTCGCCCCCGACACCAGCGCAGCGAGCGCAGTTGCCGTGAGCGGCGTCGTTGCCGTCGCCTTGCGCAGGTAGGTGCGCGTGCTCATCGCTTGGCCGGCTGCAGTGTACGTGTAGCTGTTTACGTCACCTGCGGTATTGATGCTGTACAGCACCCGTCCTGCCTGGTCGTAGACGTAGCGCATTTGGTCATCGCGCGCAGCGTCGGCAATGCCAGCCACCAGCGTCGCCATCGTAGCTGCGTCGGCAGCCGCCGGCACGGCAACCGTCGCGAAGTACACGGTGCGGCTCGTAACGTTGCCCTGGGCGTCGAATTGGCGCGCCGTGACGACGCCTCTCGCATCGATGCTGTAGATCTCGTTCTGGTCGGCGTCGAACACGCTCACGGAAACGCGGTCCTTGGTGCCGTCCGGAACGATCAGGTTGCCCATCGTCGTCATCGTGAGGGTTGCGCTGGCGGCGGTCGGGCGCGCCACGCGATTGGCGTAGGCCACCGTCTTCGTGACGTTGCCAAATGCGTCGAACGTCCGGCTCGTGATCTGTCCGCTCGCGTCGATCTGCATGATCGCGTGGTTGTGGGCGTCGTAGGCCGTCAGGACGACCAGATCCTGGCTGCTCGATTGCACACTGGACAAGGCTGCGCTGGCGCCAACGGCAGTGGCATAGCTGACCTGCTTGATCACGTTTCCATTGGCGTCGTAACTAAATCCCGTCACCTGCCCGGTGGGGTCGGCCCTGAACAATACCCGACCGGCGCTGTCATACACGAAGCGCTCATGCAGATCGCCCGCATTACCGGCCCCGAGTGCTGTCGTTAACGCAGCACGATTCGCCGCCGTGGCGAGCGGCACCGGATTCGCGTAGCGGATACGCTCGCACACATTGCCGTCGCCGTCGTATTTCGTCTCGACGACCTGGCCCACACCGTCGATAGTGAACACAGGACGTCCGCCAGCATCGTATACGGTTCGGCTGACCGCATCAGTTGGTGCGGCCACCACAGTCGGGACGCTGCCAGCAATGTAGCCGGACAGGTTGATACGGGTCGCGTACGCCCGAGTTTCGATGAGCTGCCCCTTGCCGTCGTAGCTGTAGCGGGTGACGCCGCCAGTGCCATCAATGCTCCAGGCCAACCGGTTGGCTGCGTCGTATACGCGGTAGCTGGCTACGTCGTATGCCGAGCTCGTCATGGTCGGGACGGAGCCCGGCGCAAGACTGGTCGAGCCGGTGTATTTTTGCGCGTAGACGATTTGAGAGATCTGGTTGCCGGCCGCATCATAGCCGAACCTGCTGACCGTACCGGCGCCGTCGATGCTGCAGATCAGCATGCCGTCCGCGTCGTACACATAGCGCGTGCACACCGCCCGGCCATCAGCGGCGTTCCTGGAAACCGCTGCCGACACCGCGTCCAGCGTCGCCAAGGTCGTGGTTGGGATCGCGTTCGCGTACTCGACGCGGGAGATGACCTTGCCGTTGGCGTCGTAATGCTGTTCGATGACGAAACCCAGGCTGTCGACGCGATAAATTTCGCGGTTGGCCGAATCGTAGACACTACGCACGATGTGATCGCGCGACGAATTCGTGGACACTTGGTCGGCCAGCGCAATAGTGCTCACGGAGGTCGGCGCTGGCACTTTCGATGCGTGTATGACTACGCTAACGACATTGCCATTAGGGTCGAAACTCCGGTGCGTCACCACGCCATCCGGATCGACCTGCACCGTCATGCGGTGCAGGACATCATAGCCCATCAGGGTGACTCGATCGGCGCTGCTGGCGTGGACAGTGAATGGCTCATCTTGCGGAGTAATTTTCTTCGCATACGCCACCGTCTTCGTCAGGTTGCCGGCGTCATCATAGGTATAGCCGGTGACCTGTCCATGGCCGTCGACTTCCCACGATTTGCGACCGACGCTGTCGTAGCGGTAGCGCACATGCGCGTCGACACTGGAATCCGCCACGGCGGCCAGGGCCGCTGACACGGCTGCCGCCGTGGCTGGCGTCGTAGTGGCGATGGTATGAGCATAGCGGACGCTTTCGAGCAGGTTGCCCGAAGCGTCGTACGACATGGCGCTGACGGCGCCGGTGCCATCGATCACGTAGATCGGACGGTTCAGCACATCATAGACAGTGCGTACCAGCATGTCACGCGTGCTGTCAGTCTGCGGAGTGGGCGCGGTGCCTGGAGTCCAACCAGACATGTTGATGCGGTTCGCGTACGTCAGGCGGCTGATCACGTTGCCGTTACCATCGTATTGGTAAGCCGTCACGCCGCCCAGGCCATCGACATCGTAGGCCACGCGCCCATCCTTGTCGTAGACATGGTGGTTGACGATGTCGAAAGTGCTGGAGCTCGTTAACGCATTGGTGACGGCGGTCAAGGTCGGGTTGGCGGTCAGGCTGCTCAGGGTGACCGCTTTGGCATACTCGATCGTGCGCGTCAGCCGACCTTGCGCGTCGTAGCTGTTCTGCTTCACATAGCCTAATGCGTCGATCGTGTAGACCAGACGATTCAAGCCGTCGTAGACATAGCGGATGCGGTTGCCGTTCGGGTCGACTTTGGCAATGACATTGCCGTTCTTGTCGTACTCGTAGTTCTCCGTCAGTGCCAGACCGGATGGATCGTTAACGGCGCGGATACGGCGGCCCAGGTCGTCGTACACATAGTCGGTCAGTTCCCCGCCAGGCAACTGAACCCGCACGACCTGGCCACGCTCGTCGTTCGTGTACACAGTCTTGAGCTTCGCGCCGCCGGCATCGTAAGTCTGGCTGACCTTCGCTCCATCCAGGTCGTACTCGGTGGTCGTGACAACACCCGACGGGTCGGTAACACGCACGACGTGGCCTTGGGCGTCATACTCATAACGCGTGCAGAGGTTCAATCCCTGTTCGTCGACTGTACGGCTCAACTGACGGTTGGCAGCATCGTACGTGTAGGTCACTTCCGTGCCGTTCGCGTCGGGGGTGAGCACGAGGCGATTGGCGGCGTCGTACTGATGGATGACCGAGCCCGCTGCCGTCACGACGTCGAGCAGGTTACCGTTGTCGTCGTAGTGATAGCTCGTGGTGTTGGCGTTGCCGTCCCTGACACTCAGCACCTGGCCATTGCGCGTCATCAGCGTTGTCGTGGCCACGTTTTCCGGCGTCGTCACGGTGATGCTACGCGCTGCCGTTTCATAGGCGTAGCGTGTCACGTTATTAAGTGCATCGCTCGTAGTCAGTTGACGGTCGAACGCATCATAAGTAGTGCTGCGCTTACCGCCGGCCGCGTCCATGGTCTGCACCACGCGGCCCAGGCGGTCGTAGCTGGTCTGGCTGACATTGCCGTTGGCGTCGGAGCTGCGGATTACGCGTCCGAATGGGTCGTACTGTGTGCTCCGGGAAACGTAGATCCTGTCAGTGCGCTGCACAGTCGAAGTCTCGAGCCCACGGTGGTCGTACTTGTGGATGGTGATCACGTCGGCACCGCCGATCGTGCCCGGTTGCGTGCTCGCAACCACTTCTCTGAACGCGTTGTACGTCGCGCTGCTGACATAGCCCATCGCGTCGGTATGTTCGATGACGTTACCTTCCGCGTCGTATTTCGCGTGCCTGCCACTGTTCTGCGCCGCCTGTGCGTCGCGCGCTACAGCCAGCGCCACCAAGGCGGCTGCATTTTCCGTGTCCGACAGCAGACCGCCGGCCATGGCCGTCACGGCCTTTTCCGGAACCCGTGTCGCATAATGCGTCGTAGCCGTCTGACGTCCCAGTGTGTCGTATTCGTTTTCGATCACCTCGCCGAGCGCGTTGACAGTAAAGCGCAATTGGCCTTCGTCGTCGTAGAAATACACGTTGCGCTGGCCCTTCGACGCATTCGTGCTGGTCAGGCGGCCGGCAATGTCGTAGGTGTAGCGAGTGCCATGTTCGGCCCAGACTGCATCGACCTCGGCTGCGTTCATGCCGTCCACGATCAGAGCTGTACCGAGTCCATCAAGTTGCGCCGCGAGGCGACCCAGTGTGTCGTAGCGCTTGAGCGTACCTCGCGCATCGCCGGTTCCGCGCGCGCGCATGGTGGACGTCAGGTTGCCGTCGATGTCGTAAGTGTATTCGGTGACGGTGCCGTCGGCCGCGGTCTGACGTGTGAGCCGGCCATTCAAGTCGTACGCGTTCCTGGTGTGATGATCATCCGCATTGGCGGCAGGACGCAGCGAAGCCAGCGTCGAGATCGTGCTGACCGGGGCGCGTGCTGGCGTGGCGTAGCGGATCGTGTCAATAACGCGGCTGGCGTTGTCGTACACGTACTCGGACAGGTAGCCCTCGGCGTCGACCTCGCCGACCTTTCTGCCCATGTTGTCGTAGTAGCTGTACACTACGCGGTCGGCACTATTAGCCGAGGGGAGGTAGAAGCTGATGTAGTCGTAGCTGTCACCGCCGTCTTCGTACGAAGGGCCGCCGCCGATTGACCAAAGCGTTCGCGAGTAGACCACGGTCTTCACCAGGCGATTGGCCGCATCGTAGAAATACTCGGTCGGATAATTCTCGGCGTCGACGCTGACGCGAAGTCTGCCATCGGCATCCACGCAGTTCCACACCTTACGGTCGGACGCGCACGCGCCGATGACAACCTGGCGCACACCCGCGATCACCGTATGCTGCACGGCTCGAGAAATCGCCGGTGCATTGGCCGCGTCGCCGGCATACGAAGCCACGACGGTGGCGGTGCCGACGTCGAATGCATTGCTCGGCAAGTTGAGCGTGGCGACGCCGCGTACTACCGCGGCAGTGCCCAGAACCGTCTTGCCGCTGATGAAGGTCACGAGCCCACCGGGAACATTGCCGTCAACGGTCGCCGTATAGGTGACGGCGGCGCCCTGACGCACCGGTCCAGCCGGCGCCTGGAGCTTGACCGTGACCGGCGCGCCAATGATGGTTTCGTCCACGGCAGCCGACATGCTCGCCGCGTTCGCGGCATCGCCCGTGTACACGGCCGTCAGGTGGTTGGTGCCGGCAATCAGTGCGGTCGTCGCCAACACGGCAGTGCCGTTCTGCAGGGCCACCGTGCCCAGGATGGTCGAACCGTCGTAGAACGTCACGCTACCGCCCGGCGACCTGGCGCCGGTGACTTGCGCGGTTAGCACGACGCTCGTCCCGAGGGTGACCGTGTTCCCGGAAGCACTCAGCGTGGTCGTGGTCGAGCCAAGGTTGCTCGAACCCGGCGTGGTGTAGGTCTCCAGGCGCGCGACATTGTAGACGTCGCCCGCATAATACGCGGTCACACCGGACAATCCGTCTGCGGGGATCCGCACGATCAGGCTGGCCTCCCCGTTCTGAACCGCGCTGGCGCCCAGCACATTGCCATAAGCGTCCCTGAATGTAATGACGCCTGTCGGATCTGCGCCCTTGACAGATGCGTATAACTCGACCATGCCCGAACGGTTGAGCGGGTCCGGGCGGCTCGACAGCACGACTTTGTCGTCAAATTTGCTGACGAGGCCACCACCGTGACCACTACCATAAGCGACGTTCCTGACCTCTGCTGCCTCATTGCGGTCGTCGCCTGAATACACCATGTTGTAATAGTGGCCGAAATCCGCCATCTTATTTGCGGGTACCAAAAACACGGCCTGGCCACCCACCAGTTGGGCCGAGCCGAGGCGTTCGCCTTTGTCACTGCTGTACAGGACGATCGTTCCGGTCGGCGTCGGCGTGCCGGCAACCGTCACCGTAACCTTGGCAGTTACGGCCGTTGGGCTTGACCAGCTAACGACGTTGCTCTGGGCATCGAGCGCCATTTCGGTCGCAGTGATAGTTGCAGTTGCCGGGCGACCGACTACATACGATATCGGCGCAGAATACGAGATGTCGACTGCCTGCGCCGAATTACCGGAATACACCACGCGGTATTGGTGCTGACCTGCCGCGACGTTCGTAATGGTGAGGCTCGGACTCAAATAGTCATCGGTTGCGCTTACACTGCCGAGCAGCACATCGCCGTCGAAAAAGCTGAACGACCCGGAGTTGACGGTGCGGTAACTGTTATAGTTCGGCCTTGCTGTCAGGGTAACCGTGGCGCCGGCTACTGACGCATCCGGACTGACACTCAGCCGGACCTTGAGTGGGTCGGCCGGAACGCTCACGATGACCGCCTCAGAGGTGCCCGTCGCGCGTATATTCGAGTAGTACGTGTCGCCATGGTAGATCGCGGTAACTGCGCCGCTGCCGATCATGTTCGGTTCGACATTATCGAGGACCGCCTGGCCGCCAAGCACGGTCGCTACACCGACCGATTTTGTACCAACAAAAAACTCCACGGTCGAGTTGCCGTCGAGCTGTGCAGCCATCGCGCTGGTCGGATAGGCGACAGTCGCCTCCAGGCGCAAATAACGTGGATCACCCGTCGTCAGCCGATCCACGCGAAGAACCGGATTGATCGTCGCGGGTGCCATCGTCAGCGTTCGCACCACGCCGTTTGCTCGTGAGGTCGGCGAGTTGTACTGGTCGCCGGAGTAGACGGCTGTCAACTGCGTTGTCGCCGATTTGAAGTCGCTGAAGTCCAACGTGGCGCTCCCATCGACGACAGGCGCACTGCCAACGACGCGCCTTCCGTCAAAGAAAACGACAGAACCGGTGGGGGGATGGGTACTGTCGACGCCTGTCACGCTGACGTGCAACCTGGACGATTGGCCATAGGTGACGGCAGCCGGTGTCGCCTCGAACGAGATATTGCTCGGCGACGTTGTCTTTGCGGGCGCGGCGATGCTTCCTATAACGTTGGCGATGTAGAGCCCATCGCCGGCGTCGCTTGGAGCATTCGCGCCATCGCCCGAATACGCTGCCGATACAAATGCAGACGAGCCGTAGTACGTCGATTCCAGCGTGGCGACTCCATTTACCACTCTGGCCGTTCCAATGGCCTCGTAAGTACTGAAGAAGGTCACTAGGCCGGTCACCGGCTGTCCAGAAGAACCTGTCACCTTTGCCGTCAACGTAAACTTCTGGCCACTGACGATCTGGGAGGGAGAACTCGAGACGGAAATCGTCGTTGGGACCTGCGCGGAGACGGTGACCTGCTCGGCCGCTTCGGAGCGCGATGCGATGTTGTTGGCGTCTCCGCCGTAGCGGACGCTCAACTGGTTCGACCCGACCGGGAGATTGCTGAGGGACAGGACGGCGTGGCCGTTGAACAGGTCGGCACGGCCGATGGCGGTCGCACCGTTGTAGAACGTGACGTTGCCAGTGGCGTAGCCATTTCCCGGTCGAGACACTGTCGCCGTCAGGATCACCGGCGCACCTTGGGCGTGCTGGCCGTCCGGAATGTCGAGTGAGATCGACGTCGGCGACTGCGCAACTTGTTGGACGAAGTTGCCGATGACGAAGCCGTTGTTGGCATCTCCCGCGTACATGGCGGTAATGTTGTTCGCGCCGGCCGGCAGCGTGTCGACCGAAATGCTGGCGCTGCCGTCGACAATTGGGGCCCGTCCGATCTCCTTGTTGTCCCGGCCGAAGAACACGACCGTGCCGCCCGGATGCAAGCCGGCGACGTCGGCGCGCAATGTAAACGGTACGCCCTGGGTCGGTAGTGCGTTGGAGCTCGAGATAGCGATCTGCGCGGGTGTATTCGGCACCTGGACAGGTGACGAGACACTGGTCGCGTTAACCGCGTCGCCAGAATACGTGGCGCTCACCACGCCCTGGCCGTCGATGTAACCCGGCAGCACGAATACCGCCCTGCCCTGTCCAACCAGGTCAGTCTTGCTCACGCTGGCGGTTCCAAGCGGCTTGCCATTGCGGTCGAAGAACGTCACCAGGCCCGAAGGCTTGACCCCGGTGATCGTCGCCGTCACCTTTTGCTGCGGTCCATTTATACCGGTAACCACCTCCATGACAAGATCAACCGCGCTGCTGACCGGCTGGACGACCGCAGAAGGATTGCGGAAATAGGTGGAGCTTTCGGACGTAATGGCATTGCGTGCATCGCCGGAATACACCGCGTGCCAGTAAGCGTTCCCCTGTGCGCTTCGACGCGTGGTAAATGTAGCCACGCCATTGACCACGTTGGCGCTGCCGATGACGGTGTCGTCGTCGTAGAACGTGACCACGCCGGTCGGACTATTTCCATTGACGACAGACGTGAACGTGACCTCCGCGCCAACGCTCGGGTTGGGCGGCGATACGTTAAGGGTCATGCTGGTCGGCGCAACAGCGACAAACTGCGCGATCGAGGACGTGCCGGCGGCCAGGTTGCCGCTGGCCGTGAACCTGGCCTGGACGCTGTAAGTGCCGGGCGCCGGCCATGCGGCCGCATCCACATCGATATTGACCGTGCCGCCGCTGATGCTCCGGGTACCCCGGCTGACCCCGTTGACGAAGAGTTCGACGGTGCCGTCACGGTAGGGACCATCTACCCTGATCGGGATAGAAAAGGCCGAGCCGGCCACTACCCGGCTGTTTGGCAACATGAACGTCACCGCGGTCGCCGGCTGCGCGGCGGTCGCGGCCACCGCTGAGGTTGCCGGCGCACGGGAAGCGTCGCCCGAATACACCGCAGTCACATTGAGGGTGTTCGTACTCGGCAAGATCGTGAACAGCGCTTCGCCTTTGACGACGTTGGCACTGCCGATCAGGATGTCCCCAGAATAGAAGCTGACCGTGCCCGTCGCGGCCGGATCGGCGATCGTGGCGCGCATGTAAAGGCGGCTGCCCAGCGCCGTCGCGTCGGTGGTGTAGCCAAGCGAGACCGTGGACGGAGTACGGGTCTCGGTCTTGGTGACATTCGTCCGAGAAAGGCATACCGCATTGTTCAACACTGCGGTCGCGTTGTTCGCGTCACCCGCATAGCTGACGCCGACGTAACGATAATCACTGCCGACATCGCTGGCGCTGACGTTCAGCGAGGCCACGCCATTGACCACGATAGCCGTGCCGAGGACCTTGTAATAGCCTGCCGATCCGCTGGCGCCTCCGACCGCGCTAAACGTGACGACGCCGGTTGGCGACGCGCCACCGGCGAGGGTAGCGCGCAGCGTGGTCGGCAGGCTCTGGCTGATCGTCGTCATACCGCTCGGCGTAACGGAAATCGTCGGCCTGGGCTTGCCAGTAACCTCGATCGACAACGTATTCTTCGCGACGCTATCGGTAAACGCTCCGATCCAGCTCGAATATGTGGCGCGGATATTATGCACGCCCGCACCCAGGCTCGACACGGCCAGCTTTGCGATACCATCGGCCTGCAGCCAAACGTAGCCGAGGCTGGTATCGCCGTCGTAGAAAACTACGCGACCTTCGGAAGCCACAGTGCCGTTCAGGGCAAGTTGTGCCGTCAACACGAGCGTGTCGCCCATCGCCAGCGAACTGACCGGACTGCTCAGGGTAACCGACGCTGGAAGCGCAGTAACGGTCTGCGTGAGCGTGCCCGCGACACTGCTGGCGTGACGCGCATCGCCTGAGTAAGATGCCGTGATCTGGTACGTCGCTGGCATCAACGCTTTGCTCAAGGTGAGCGTTGCCACGCCGTCGATCACGGGGGCGCAACCGTACGATTTGCCGTCCGGTGAGACAAAGGCGACGGTGCCGGTCGGATTATCGCCTACGACCGTCGCGACCAATGTCACTGGATCGCCATATTTGGTCAACGACGTCACACTGGAGATCGAGATTGTCGTCGGCTCGGCCATCACGGCCATCTCCACCGATGTCGAGGACGTCGCAGACACCACTCCATCGCCATCGTATTCCGCACGCAAGTGGCGTGTTCCGCTCACTTGCGGCTGGCAGGTGAGGACGGCCTGGCCGTTGGAAATGGTGGCCGTGCCGAGCACGATATCGCCGTCCATGAAGCGCACACTGCCGGTGGCCGCAGTATCTCCAAACGTTGCCGTCAGCGTCAGAGGGGTGTTGCCGATGACGCGGGTACGGTCGGCGATCAGCACGAAGTCGTGGCTGCGTTCGACCGTTTGGGTCAGGATGTTCGAACTTGCCGGGCCATTCAGCCCATTCTCGGGGTCGTGCGTGTAGAACGCGCGCAGCGATCGGCTACCCAACGGCAGGTTGGCGACCGTGAACGTCGCCGTGCCATGATTCAGGTAGGCGCTGCCAAGCAGCGTATCGCCGTCGAAAAACGTTACTACGCCGTGCGGATCGATGCCTTTGACGCTGGCGCTGAGGACCAGCGGCGTGCCGATGGCTGTACTAGCGGCCGAACTGGTCAGCACGACCTCGGTAGCCACATTGAATACAGTTCGGTTGACCACTGCAGACTGACTGGCACTGCTAGCCGCATCACCGGTATACTCAGCCTGCAGTGAGGCCGGGCCACCCGGCAGCGCTACATTCAGTACGGCGACGCCGTTACTGAGTTCCCCCTGCCCCAGCAACTGGGTGCCGTTGTAGAAATTCACCTTTCCGTGTGCAACATACAGCCCGCCCACCTGTGCAAGCAGGCGATATTCGTTGCGCGCCCCGCCCTCCACCGGATTGACAAGGAGCTGCGTCGTCGTCGCGACGGTCTTGACGGCCAATGTACGCGTGGCCGATTCACTCGGTCGCAGGCCGCTCACCCCGCCGAACACAGCGGTAAATGCATAATCTCCGGCCGGCAGCCTGCCGAGATTGATCGACGCGGAGGATCCGTCCCAGCGTCCCACGCCCACCAACGTACCGCGGTTGTAGAACGCCACCGGCGTGTAACTCGGGATGCTGCCGCCGGCGACGGTAGCGGTCAGCGTAATCGGTGCGTCGACCGTGGTCGACGAATTCGAGTTCAAGCTTGATGGGCTGAACGTGAGTGTCGTCGTGCTGACGGGGCGGTTATCCGACGAAGTTGCCGGCGGCGCAGCAGACGGCTTGACGCATACATCGATGACATCCGTGATGGCCTGCTCGCTCAGGTTATTGCTCGGGTAGCCGCCGGAAGTCATCCGAACCGCCGCCGCAGTGATGTGCGCGGTGCCGACAGCGACGATCGACGTAGTCAACGTGGCTACACCGGCCGCATTGGTGCGCGAACTGCCAAGCAACACGCTGCCGTTATAAAACGACACCGTCGAATTTATCAATGCCGCATTGTTCGAACCATCTGCCGTGGCGACGGTGGCCGTCAAGGTCAACGGCGCGGCCTGCTCGAGCGTGGTCGAGCTCGCGGACAAGGTGACCACTGGGCGCGGATTGTCGGTGACGACCTGGTTCGACACATACACCGAAGCGCTTGATGCGGCACGGTAGCTGTCGCCCAGATAGTAGGCGTACACAAGGCCCGATGATCCGGTCATGATTTCGGAATTCAGGGTCGCAACACCATCCACCACTGGCACCGTACCGAGCACGACGCCAGTCGCCGCGTTCTTGAACTGTACCTGACCGCTGATCGGGGCCGGATTTTGCCAACCGTTGATCTTTGCCGTATACACGACGCTCTGGCCCACACGAGCGTAAGGGTCACTCACCGTCACCGAAGTCGAGCTCGATGCTGGCTTCACCATCAAACACACTGGCTTCACGACAGGCGCTGCATTGCCAACACCGACGTAAACCAACGTCAGATTGTGCTGCCCGGCCGGCAGCGCAATCGTCATTGACATGGTCGTATCGGAGAGGGAATCGATCACCGCACGCTGAAGGACATTGCCGGTATCGTCGAGAAGGGTCATCATGCCGCCCGGCGCCGCACCCGCAACCTTTGGATATAGGTACCACGTATTACCGATGGTGGCCGTCGTGTCAGACTGGGTAGTGGTCAGCGTCACCAAAGTCGGTAGGCTGTTCAAGCGCTGAGCGACGCTCGTGGCGTTATTGGCGTCACCGGAATAAACAGCGCGGATGTCGTCCGGCTGAACGCCGAGGTTCAGCAGTGGCAACGAGGCGTTGCCGTTGGAAATCGTCGCGCAACCCAGAAACTTGTTACCCGGCCCGTAGAAATCGACCTCGCCCTGTGGGTTGAATCCGGTGACCCTTGCGGTTAATGTCGTCAACGTTCCGTTCGAAACATCGAACGTGTCCACATACAACGCGGTATGCGAAATCGCGGTCTCGACCGTCTCGTCGAACGCCGACGACACACTGCCCGCATTATGGATGTCGCCCGAATACGCCGCGACCACATGGGTGACGCCGACCACTACGTTTTTGATGCCGGCCGTCGCCACGCCATTGATCACCTGCCCCGTGCCAAGCACCTCGCCGTTCTGGTCATAGAACGTGACCGTGCCGGTCGGGCGAACGCCGCTGACCGATGCCGTCAGCGTGATCTCGCTACCGACGTTGGTCGTACTGTCCGACGAGGTCACCGTCACAGTACTCTGCGCCAGGCCGATCGTTTCCGTAAACAGGTTCGACGTGCTGCCGGCATTGGCCGCATCGCCGAGGTACACGGCCTTCAGACTGTGCGCGCCAACCGGAAGGGTGCTAAGCGACAGCGCGGCGACGCCATTCCGCACTACGGCATAGCCGATGGCAGTGTCGTCACTGAAGAAAGCCACCATGCCCGACGGATTGGTGCCACTGACTTTCGCGGACAAACCGAGCGGTGCGCCATAGACGGCGCCTGACAGGTCTGCGGATAGCGTGACGCTGCTCGGCTGGGACTGGGGCGCATCGGCCTCCAGGACCTTCGAAGTGCTGCCCGTGTTGGCAGCATCGCCCGAATACACGGCCGCGATGTCCGAATGACCGGCCGGCAGGCTCAGCGCGGTAAAGGTAGCCACGTTATTGACGACGGCCGCGCTGCCCAGCAGCACCGAACCTGCAAAGAACGATACCGTGCCACTCACCACATTGGTGCCGGCGGCAGTGACGACAGCCACGTAGGTGTGTGCCCCGGCAGTGCTCGACGCCCGGGTTTCACTCAGTTGCACGGACGTGCTACTGCCCAACAGTTTCAGCGCGACGTCGCTGCCGTCCCTCAGCAGCGACATATCGACCGGCGTCGCCAGCCGATTAGTCGCGTAAGCGCGTGACTCGCCGTCGTACAGCGTTTGCGTAGCGTAGCCGAGCGCATCAATCTGCCAGACGAGGCGATCGTCAGCATCGTACAAATTCCACGTTTTCACGTCGGTCGCGCTGGCAGCCGGACGGACACTGTCCAGCGTCAGGTGCAACGCCTGGTCGAGCTGGGATGCGACGGCCCGCGCCAGGTCGAGCGTACGCGCCATGAACGGCAGCGGGGCCACGAGTGTGGCGTACGTAATGGTCTCCGTGCGGTCGCCGTTGGCGTTGTACTTGTATTCGGTCAGGCGTCCGATTGGGTCAATCTCGCCCGTCAATCGGCCGGCAGCATCATACGTGTACGCATGCTTGCTGCCGTCCGGGTCCTGAGCTACGCGCAAATGACCCATGGCGTCGTACCAGTAGCGGGTCTCGCCCAGCACGTCGTGGCTGTCGCTCTTGACGACCGACTTGAGCTCACCGCCCTGGTTGTAGACCGACGTGGTCACGAGACCATTCGCCTGGGTTATCAGCACACGGTTGCCCGCATCGTCATACACGGCGGTCGTGGAACCGCCGGCGTTATCGGTGGTGGCGAGCACGCGACCTAGCCCATCGTAGGTGGTGTTGGTAATCAAGCCACTCGCCGCGATAGTTTGCAGCAGCTGGCCGGCTTGGTCATAGACCATCGTGGTGACGCTCTGGCTGCCATCGGCAACGCCAGCCCCCGCGGTGTCGACCTTAGCCCAGGTCGTGATCGACTTGACCTGGCCGCGGAAATCATAGCCGTAATCAGTGCGCTGGCTGGTTGACTTGTCGGCGATGCCGTTGACCCAGCTGACCAGATCCGTTTCACCCAAGCTGTAGTTGGGCGTATAGGTCTGCCCCGCGTACTTGATCACGCTCGACTGGTTGCCGGCTGCGTCGTACCGATATTCGGTGACGCTGTTGCCATCGCTCACGGTAAACCGCAGACGGTTGCGACTGTCGTAGACGAAGTGCTTGGTGCCGTAGAAGCTTAGGACGTTGTTGGGCGTATTGATCTGCACGGTTTCGGACAGCAACTGGTTGTTCGCGTTGAACGTGCGCTTCACAACGTTTCCCATGCGATCCGTGGACGAGATCTGGTTGCCGGCATCGTCATACCGGAACGTGCTGGTATTCCCCATCGCGTCCGTCTGCGACAGCACGTTGCCCCAGTTGTCATAGCTGTAGCTCACGCTCGAGCTGACGCCATTCACCTGCGGGCCCACGATCTTCGTCAGGCGGCCCTTGCTGTCGCTCGTGACGATCGTCAGGTTGCCATGAGCGTCGGTGATGCGCGTCTCGGCTCCTGTCGCCGGCGTCTTGATGTAATTGAGCGTTGCCGGCACGCCGTCGAGCTGCAGGCCGGCGATCAGCTGCGGATCATCCGTCGCGGTGCGCAGTGCGTCCATCGCTTCATGGTCGCGCGTGTGGTACAGGGCGTACGTGATGCGTTCCCACGTGTCACCCTCGCGCACGCGGTAATACGGCGGCACGGTCACGTTCGTCGCGTTGATGGTGAAGCTCAGCGTCGCCGGCACGGGGCTCAACTTAGCGTCAGGGGTCAGGTTCGGACTGCCCAGCGCGGTCTTCAAGGCAGCGACCGCCGCCGGTTCGGTGGTGTGGTACAGCGCCTGCGTGATGCCAGCCCACGTGTCGCCGGACTTGATCACATAGGTCGAATCAAGGATGACGGTGGCGCTGGTGGTGTCGACCTCGCTCGTCGTAAATTTGCTTCTATCGACGGCAAGATTCATCTCGATCGTCTGGTCGCCGATCGTGTCCAGTAGGCTACCGTCGACGGCTACGCTGACGGGTACCGCATTTAAAACATCGTCGTAGGAAAACTTGGTCGTACGCGGAACACCGTCGACCACTTGGGTCAGCGTGTCGACCAGCCACATCGTACCGATCTGTTTGTATGTGAACTGCGCCTGAGTCCCATCGCTCTCGATGACACTGGCCAGGCGTTTGCTGGCACCAGCATACGAATAGGTCGTGACATACGTCTTGCCGTCGGCAATGCTGTTATCGTCGGGCGTGAGGTCAACGGTTACAGTATTCAGCCGATCCAGGTCGTCATAGCCGTAGCGCACGCGCGTAGTCACCGTCCCGTCTTGCTTGACTGTGCGAATTTCCGTGAGGTTGTTGCCGGTATAGATCAGCAGCTGTTTTTCGCCACTCTGATCGCGCACTTCCGTGAGCTGATTACCTGTGTAGACAAAGTCGATTCGATTACCGCTCGAATCGGTCTGCTTGACCAGTTTGCCGGCTCCGGCGGACCAGGTATAAGTCTCGACAAGGCGCGAACTTCCGTCAGTCCACAACCATTGACGATTCACGGCATCGTAGCTCAACGTGTCGTGTGCACCCTCCGCTTCGGCGTTGATATAGGTGCTGCCGTTGTAGCGGTAGATCGCGCGCGCGCCATCGGCGTCCGTTCTGGTAATGGTGCTGCCAGTCGTATTTAGCGCTCCTGTCAAACTATCGACGCTACGAAAAAAGCCGAGGCGCCAATTGTCGTCATTACCGTCGCCATCGAACATGCCCTGACTGTTATAGGTGCGAATGGCAAAGACATCGATACCCGTGCTCTTCAGCCGATCATCGTTATGCTGGAGCACGAGGTTGCCGTTCGCACTATTAACGTAAATTTGCTCGCCGTGTCGTCCGAGGGCGGAGGAGCCGGCCATGGCATTTTGTTTCGTTGCAAACGAACTGAGGCTCAAACCCAAGCTATTACCGCTTATGATTGCTACCATTATTCCCCCTGTTACCTCATTCAACCGTCGGCGTTGTATTGCATAACCGTTCCGAGCTTGCCCATGGGCAAACGCCCGCCCCACAAATGTATCCGCTAAGACCTGAGTGTTATTTATGGGAATCTAAACTTGCACATGAGCAATATCAACGCCGCATTCTGGGCCGGGGCGGTGGTGTGTGTCCGACTGACGACCCAAGATCTAACAACTGGACCGGCCAGCGTGGCGCCTCCAGCTACACGGCGCCCTCCAGTCGATTAGTTGCAATTTTCTATCCCTGCCCCGCAGGCTGACCTGGCGCGCAGAGTGCGATACGCAGCCGTTAAGTTCGAAAACGGCGGAAAAACTCGGCCTATCGGATTCGACATAGACGGGCTTTGGGTCGAGCCGAGCATGAGACAAGGTGGTAACTGCTGGGATAATGCTGTTGCTGAATCGATCTTCAACAGCCTGAAAAAGAGCGCATCCGCAAGCGCATCTACAAAACCCGGATCTGGCCCGGGCGGACATCTTCGATTACATCGAAGTCTTTTACAATCGGACCAAGCGCGACAGCGATCTGAGCCATGTTTGACGAGACGCATTTGAACCCGCGTCTCAGCGTGTGGTCAGCATTTGTCTAGTGAACCGGGGTTAGTCCACATTTCTGCTTCATCGGAATCGTTATCCTGAGTACCCAGGCAATACCTGCCAGATGGTGCCGACGCTAAGACGCATATGACGGTGTTCAAACCGCGCGCGGCGCCCCATTTCATCAATTTAATTGTTACGACCACGCCTCTAGGGATACGGCCATCACTGGCATATCGCTACCATCATTGATCTTGCCTCGCATAATCGGGCGGGTGCGCGCGGAGCTGGTCCTCGGTTGCGCGCACAGCGTCAGCGCACGGCCAAGATCAATAGCATTTCACGCCGTCGCCTATAACCTTTGCTTTCACGTCCGCCTAAAATCGGTACATTTACCAAACTACCAAGTGACCGTTCTGCGTCCTCGACGTGGAACTCCGCGAGTACTCCGACAACGCAAAATACAGCTGTGTGGACTACGCTCGACTTGCCAAGTGAATCGCTTCAACTAATTCTGCGATCCCCTGGGCCTAGATTCCAGCCAACTGTTTATCTCCCGCCAAAACCAGCCTGAGGATCTGGTCGACAGCTTGACCTGAGGCGGGAAATTCCCCTTCTTGATCAGCAGGTAAATGCTCGATCGCGACAGCCCGGTCATGCTGATCACTTCTGGCAGCTTGATCATCCGGTCGCTCGAGTTTGCATCGGTAGTCATCTGTACTCCTCTTGAGTTCTCACTGGAGCCAAGATAACGAAATGGACGAGGAACACAATCCCCCGGAAACCCGATCGGCGAGATACGGCCGCTCCAGCGTCAAGGCATTGAGTTATCGGCGCGGCCGGATGAGGCATGCATGGCTTCTGCCGCAACGCGGTCGATGTAGTCCGCCCAGCACTGCATCATCTTTCGCCGCTCTTCCAGATACTTGGCTCGGTCGTACGCGCCTTCCAGCTTGTCCTTCTGCGCGTGCGCCAGTTGCCTGTCGACGACCTCGTGTCGATAGCCAAGGTGTTCTTTCAGCGTGCTCATCGCAAGCGCACGAAACCCGTGCCCGGTCATGTCTCCCTTGTATCCCATGCGCTCGATCGCCTTCAGCAATGTGTTGTTGCTCATTGGCCGCTTCGGATCGCGCAGGTTCGGGAACAGATAGGTACCTCCACCAGTGTGTCGATGCAAGTCGCGCAGCAGCTCCAGGGCCTGACGCGACAGACACACGTGATGGTCGGTCTTGTCGGGGTTAATGCGACGCTTCCCGCGCTTCATGCGTTTCCAGGGAATGATCCACTCGCCCTTCTCCAGGTCGATCTCGGCCCATGGCGTCTCGATGAGTTCGCTGGTCCGGACAAACACCAGCAGCATCAGTTTCATCGCGACGCGGGTCGGCACGCCCATGCACGCCTCGTTGGCATACAGCGCGCGCAGGAACTCGGGCAATCCGTCGGCACCGATCGCCGCGAAGTGCCCCTTCTCGCGTGGTTGCAGGACTTCACGCAGGAACTCCGCGGGGTTGCGTTCCGCCAGCCCGCAACGAATCGCATACTTGAACACGCGTGAGCAATTCGCTGTCTGCCGGTTCGCGATCTCGAGCGCGCCACGCTGCTCGATGGCCCGGATGGCATCAAGTACGTCAGGTGCCTGTACCTTGTTAATCGGCAGGTGTCCGAATGCCGGGAAGATGTCCGACTCGAAGCGTCGCAGGATTTCCTCCGCGGTCTGCGGCTGCCACTTGTTGATCATGGTCCGATGCCAGTCGCGCGCGACATGCTCGAAGGTATTCTGCTCCGCCAGCCGCGCCTGGCGCTCCTGCTCGGCCCTCGCGCGTGCCGGATCCGTGCCGGTGGCCAGCAGCTGACGTGCCTCGTCACGCTTGGCTCGAGCGTCCACGAGCGAAACGTCCGGGAAGGCTCCAAAACTCAATCTGTTCTCTTTGCCGTCCGGCTGCCGGAATTTCATACGCCAGAGCTTGCCGCCGCTGGGCATGACTTCAAGGTACAAACCGCCTCCATCGGCGAGCTTGTAGGGCTTGTCCTTTGCCTTGGCGTTGCGCACCTGCAGCTGGGTGAGCGGCTGAACCTGTTTGGGCATTTTGGGGGCATCCTGTCCGATGGGGGCATGGCATGCCCCGAAAAATGCCCCCAAAAACTCTAGCCGTTCGGGGACATCGCTGGACAGTATTAGGCAACAAAAAACCCGCCGTCTCTATGAGAACAGCGGGTTCTTTGATGTCCCTAAACATACTAGGACGATGTTCTGGCGGAGGCGGTGGGATTCGAACCCACGATACAGGTTTAAGCCCGTATGCTTCCTTAGCAGGGAAGTGCCTTCGGCCACTCGGCCACGCCTCCAGTCAGCTTCAACGTTTATGCGTCAGCGCTGAGTGCACGCATATTAATGGCCACACCCTTTTTGGTCAAGGAAGCACGGCCATTTTTTTGAAAAAAGTTAAGCTTGCTCCAGGTTAAACGCCTTGTGCAGGGCGCGCACCGCCAGCTCCATGTACTTCTCGTCGATCAGGACCGAGATCTTGATCTCCGACGTCGAGATCATCATGATGTTGATGCCCTCTTCCGACAGCGTACGGAACATCTGCGACGCCACGCCCACGTGGCTGCGCATGCCCACGCCCACGGCCGAGACCTTCGAGACCTTGGCATCGCCCAGGATCCTGGCGGCGCCGATTTCGGCCTTCACGCCTTCCAGGACGCCCATGGCGCGCTGGTAATCGTTGCGCGACACGGTGAACGTGAAGTCGGTCTTACCGTCGACCGACTGGTTCTGTATGATCATGTCGACCTCGATATTCGCCTCCGAGATCGGCCCGAGGATGTGGAAGGCGACGCCCGGCTTGTCGGGCACGCCCAGGACGGTGATTTTGGCTTCATCGCGGTGGAAGGCGATGCCCGAGATGACGGCTTGTTCCATGTTGCTTTCTTCCTCAAACGAAATCAGGGTACCCGAGTTGGCTTCTTCTTCGAGCGACATCAGGGGGTCGGTCAGCGACGACAGCACGCGCGTCGGCACGCGGTAGTTGCCGGCAAATTCCACGGAGCGGGTCTGCAGGACTTTCGAGCCCAGCGACGCCAGTTCCAGCATTTCTTCGAACGTGATCTTCGACAGGCGGCGCGCTTCGCTCACGACGCGCGGATCGGTCGTGTAGACGCCGTCGACGTCCGTGTAGATCAGGCATTCGTCGGCCTTCAGTGCGGCCGCGATCGCGACGGCGGAGGTGTCCGAACCACCACGGCCCAGCGTCGAGATATTACCGTCCTCATCCATGCCCTGGAAACCGGTGATGATGACGATCCTGCCGGCGTCCAGGTCGGCGCGCACGCGCGTGTCGTCGATCGACTGGATGCGGGCCTTCGTGAAGGCCGAGTCCGTCTTGATGCCCACCTGCCAGCCCGTGTACGACACGGCATCCTTGCCGCGCGCCAGCAGCGCCATGGCCAGCAGGCCGACGGACACCTGTTCGCCGGTCGATGCAATCATGTCCAGTTCACGCGGGTCCGGCTGCGACATAATCTCTTTCGCCAGGCCGATCAGACGGTTGGTTTCACCGGACATTGCCGAGGGGACGACAACGACTTGATGACCGGCGTCGTGCCATTTGGCGACGCGGGCAGCGACGTTTTTAATGCGGTCCGTCGAACCCATCGACGTACCGCCATATTTGTGGACTATTAAGGCCATGACTGAAGGGATTTCCGCTTGTAAAAAATCAAATGAGCCTTTTACTCTACATGCTGCGGCGCGGAATCACAAGCCGTCAAGATGCGAAAGCTATACCAAATAGGAATATGGTAATACGGAAAGGGCATTAACCCGGGATGGCCGCCGTCGCGCTTTCCCAACGCAGCGCGACGCGCTCCGCCCCCTCGGTCACGTGCCGGCAATCCATGCCGAGCCCCGCCGCGAACAGCAGGTCGAAGCCGGCATTCACGATCGGCAGGCGCCCCCGCTCCCAGGCCGGGATGCCGCTCGCCTGGTAATGCATCTTGAGGCTGCGGCTGGGACGGTTGTGCGCCAGGCGCAGCCGTTCGCCGCCCTTGCGGAAATCGATCTCGAGTCCCTGCGCTCGCAACCAGGCCGGATCGAACCCGCGTTCGGCCGCATCGAAATGCAGCACGCCGCCGTAATCGGGAAACGCAAGGGATGCCTCGCCGTTCCAGCGGAACGCCTGGGCGTGCTTGTCGATGATGCCGGCATCCTCGGGATCGCGCATCCCGGCGAGGTCCGGCAGGCGCGGCACGAGGTACAAATGGTCGCGGTGGCGGCGCACGTCGACGTCCGGGTGTTCGACGAGCAACTGCGCGTCCTCGCGCGCGGACAGGATCTGCGCCACCATCTGCGCGAGCCAGGCCGTCGACGGCATCGCGAGGCGGCGCACGGTGAACCAGTGGCGCAGCAGGTTGTCGATGCGGTCGCGGCTCAGCGCGCGCACGCGGACGAGGTCGAGACCATCGCCGGCCAGGCAGGCCTGCAGGTCCTGTTCGCCCAGCTCATCCAGCAGGCGCTGGGCCGAGCGCGTGTGGGCGCTGCTGCGCGCGATGCGTTGCTGGTAGCCAGGAAACGCGGCGGCCAGCGCCGGCATCACCTGGTGGCGCAGCGCGTTGCGGGCATAGCGCGGATCGGTATTGGATTCATCCTCGACCCACGTGATGCCCTGCTCGCGCGCGAACTGTTCGAGGTCGGCGCGCGCGACGCCCAGCAGCGGGCGCGCCATGGCCAGGCGTTCGTCGCCCAGCAGGCCGGGCGCGCGATTGGCGGGGTCCATGCCGGACAGGCCGGCCGGACCGGAGCCGCGCAGCAATTGCAACAGCACCGTTTCAACCTGGTCGTCGAGGTGGTGCGCGGTCAGCAGCAGACCGGCACCGTGGGACCGGCACATCTCGCCGAGCGCCGCGTAGCGCAGCTTGCGCGCGGCGGCCTCGATGCCGCTCTTCCCTTTCGCGACCACGACGGCGCGCCAGTAGAACGGGATGCCCAGCGCAGCGGCGGCGGCCCCGCAATGGTCACGCCAGGCGTCGGCGTTCGGGCTCAGGCCGTGGTGGACGTGGAACGCGTGCGGCTGCAGTCCGTGCGCGTGCGCGAGGTGTAGCAGCACCATCGAATCGAGGCCGCCGCTGAGGGCGACCGCGACGGGCGGCATGGCATCGGGGAGGCATTCTTCGCGCAGGGCCGCGATGGCCTGCGCGAACTGGGCGCCGATCACGGCCGCCCCCTGCGTACGACGGCTCACTCTTCGCGCGGCGTCGTTTCCTTGAACTTGCCGTAGGCCAGCAGCTTGGCGTGGCGGGCATCCAGCAGTTCCCTGGTCTTCATGCCCTGGAACTGGCGCAGCGTGTCGGCCAGCGCGCGCTTGAGCATCTGGGCCATCTGGGCCGGGTCGCGGTGGGCGCCGCCCAGCGGTTCGTTGACGATCTTGTCGATCAGGCCCATCGCCTTCAGGCGGTGCGCCGTCAGGCCCAGGGCGTCGGCCGCGTCCGCCGCTCGCTCCGACGTCTTCCACAGGATCGACGCGCAGCCTTCCGGCGAAATCACGGAATACGTCGCGTACTGCAGCATCAGCACGGCGTCGCCGACGGCGATCGCCAGCGCCCCGCCCGAGCCGCCTTCGCCGATGATCGTGGCGATCAGCGGCACTTTCAGCTCGGCCATCACGTACAGGTTGTGGCCGATGGCTTCCGACTGGCCGCGCTCTTCCGCGTCGATGCCGGGGAAGGCGCCGGGGGTGTCCACGAACGTGAAGATCGGCAGGTTGAATTTCTCGGCCACCTTCATCAGGCGCATGGCCTTGCGGTAGCCTTCCGGACGCGGCATGCCGAAGTTGCGCGCCGCGCGTTCCTTCGTGTCGCGGCCCTTCTGGTGGCCGATGACCATGCAGGACTGGCCGTTGAAGCGGGCCAGGCCGCCGATGATCGACTGGTCGTCGGCGAAGGTACGGTCACCGTGCAATTCATGGAAATCGGTGAAGATCGCGTTCACATAATCCATCGTGTACGGACGCTGCGGATGGCGGGCGATCTGGGAAACCTGCCAAGGCGTCAGCTTGGCATAGATGTCTTTCGTCAGTTGCTGGCTCTTCTTGGCCAGGCGGTCGATTTCTTCCGAGATGTCGACGGCGGAATCGTCCTGCACGAAGCGCAGCTCTTCGATTTTCGAATCGAGCTCGGCAATCGGCTGCTCGAAACTGAGGAAAGTTGTTTTACTCATTGTACCTCCGGGTGTGTTCGTGGCCGCGGAAGATCATCCGCGCGGCGGCAAGGGCGCTATTTTATACCGGAACCGGATCCAGGCTACGCCATAAATACCATGTGGCAACTGTTCGCCAGGGTTCCCAATTGGCGGCGACCTCGCGCGCATCGCTGCGCGAGACCGGCTCGCCGGAGAAGTAATTCTGGCTGATGCCCTGGATCAGGCCGGGATCGTCCAGGGGCAGGACGTTCGGTCTGAGCAGATTAAATATCAAAAACATCTCGGCTGTCCAGCGCGTGATGCCGCGGATCTGGACCAGCTCGGCGATGACGGCTTCGTCATCCATTTGCGACCATTGGTCGGCATGGACGCGCTTCGCCTTGAAGTGATCGGCCAGGTCGAGGATGTATTCCGTCTTCCGTTTCGACAGGCCGCAGCCCGCCAGTTCTTCGGCGCCGGCCTTGATGACCTGCGACGGCGTCATCTTCGGGCACAGCGCGCGCAGCTTCGTCCAGGCGGACTCGGCGGCTTTGACCGTCACCTGCTGGCCGACGATGGAGCGGGCCAGCGTCGTGAACGGGTCGGGATGGCCGCGCAGGTGCATGTCGCCGAATTGCGGGATCAGCTTGTTCATGATGCGGTCCCGACGCATGAGCTCGGCCTTCGCCTCCGCCCAGTACGGTGGGACGGAAGGCTGAACGTCCGGCGGCGCCAGGACGGCGCCCGCGAGGTCCTTGGAAAGTGCCATGCTCGTGCGCGGAGGGCCGGTCAGGCGCGACGCCAGTTGGTGCTGCCGTCCGGCTTGTCCTCGAGCACGACGCCGCCCGCGGTCAGCTCGGCGCGGATCGCATCGGCCTCGGCGAAGTTGCGCGCCTTCTTGGCGGCGGCGCGGCGCGCGATTGCATCGACGATCGCCGCCTCATCGAGACCGCCCTCGCCCGGCGTGCCGGCCTGCAGGAAGGCTTGCGGACTGCGTTCGAGCAGGCCCAGCACGGCGGCCAGCGCCTTCAGCTGGCGCGCGGCCGCGACGGATTTGCTCTTGTTGACTTCCGTGGCCAGGTCGAACAGCTCGGCCACCGCCAGCGGCGTATTGAAATCGTCGTCCATCGCGTCGCGGAAGCGCTGCGCATGGGCCTCGTCCCAGTCGACGGCGAACGGCTCGGGGCCGACATCGACCTCGGACAAGGCCGTGTACAGACGCGTCAGCGCGCCCTTCGCGTCGTCGATGTGGACGTCCGAGTAATTCAGCGGGCTGCGGTAATGGGCACGCAGGATGAAGAAGCGGATGACCTCGGCATCGTATTTCTTGAGGACGTCGCGGATCGTGAAGAAATTGCCCAGCGACTTGGACATCTTCTCATTGTCAACGCGCACGAAGCCATTGTGGATCCAGTAGTTCGCCATCGGCGGACCGAACGCGCCTTCCGACTGGGCGATCTCGTTCTCGTGGTGCGGGAACTGCAGGTCGGCGCCGCCGCCGTGGATGTCGAAGTGTTCGCCGAGCATGGCGCACGACATGGCGGAGCACTCGATGTGCCAGCCCGGACGACCTTTACCCCATTTCGAGTCCCATTTGGCCTCAATCGGTTCGGATTCCTTGGCGGCCTTCCACAAGACGAAGTCGAGCGGATCGCGCTTGCCCGTGTTCACGTCCACGCGCTCGCCCGCACGCAGGTCGTCCAGCGACTTGCCGGACAGCTTGCCGTAGCCCGGAAAATTACGCACGGCATAGTTCACATCGCCGTCCTCGCCCCGGTAGGCGAGTTCCTTCGCTTCCAGCTTTTCGATAATCGACAGCATGTGCGGCACGTACTCCGTCGCGCGCGGCGCGAAATCCGGCGGCAGGATGCCCAGGGCAGCAGTGTCTTCGTCCATCGCCTTGATGAAACGGGTCGTGAGCGACGTCATCGTTTCATTGTTCTCGACGGCGCGCTTGATGATTTTGTCGTCGATGTCCGTGATGTTGCGGACGTATTTGACCTCATAGCCCGATGCCTTGAGCCAGCGGTAGATGACGTCGAATGCCATCATCATCCGGCCATGACCGACGTGGCAGTAATCGTAAACCGTCATCCCGCACACGTACATATTGACCTTGCCGGACTGGAGGGGAACGAATACCTGCTTGTCACGCGCGAGCGTGTTGTAGATCTTGAGTTGGCTCATCGGATGTTTGCTAGAGGGTTGGAGCATGACGCTCGAAACGCAGCCTTGCGGCAGTGCCGGGACGTGGCGGGCGCGTCGGGAGTGTCAGGACCGCGAATCTTGGGAACCTTGTTCTTTTTGATAGAATCGGCAGTCCGTCGCAAAGTATAGCATTGATAAAATCCCGACTGGCCGCATATGCCATAGGTTTATTTTTCTGCAAAACCCTTGACAGCCCTTTGCGCTATATCCACCGAGAGGAAGCTACGATGCACGTCCTGAAATCGCCCGGCGCCCGCTTTACTGCCCGCTTAGTTGCCCGCTTCTTCGCCGGCCTGGCCGCCCTGACCCTGTCCGCAACCGCGTTCGCCGCCGACCCGCAAGTCTCGCTGAAAACGTCGATGGGCGAGATCGTGCTGGAACTGAACCCGGAAAAAGCGCCCATCTCCGTGAACAATTTCCTCAAGTACGTCAAGTCCGGCTTCTACAAGGGTACGATCTTCCACCGCGTGATCGACGGCTTCATGATCCAGGCCGGCGGCATGGATGCCCAGTTCCACGGCCGCAAGACGAACAAACCGATCAAGAACGAGTCCAACAACGGCCTGTCGAACGAAAAGTATACGGTCGCCATGGCGCGCGAATCGAATCCGGACTCGGCCACCTCGCAATTCTTCATCAACGTTGTCGACAATCCCGGGCTCGATTATCCGAACATGCAGGGCTCGGGCTACACCGTATTCGGCAAGGTCGTGAAGGGCCAGGACGTCGTCGACAAGATCAAGGCCGTCGTCGTGGACGACATCCGGGGTCTCGAAAACGTGCCGGTCACGCCCGTCACGATCCAGTCCGCGACCCTCCTCAAGGGCGATAAAGTAAAATAACGAACTCGCAACTCCAACGATAGGAAAAAACATGACCACCGTACTCATGACCACCAACAAGGGCAACATCAAGGTCGAACTGGACGCCGACAAGGCACCGAAGACCGTTGCCAACTTCCTGGACTACGTGAACAAGGGTCACTTCTCGAACACGATCTTCCATCGCGTGATCAAGGACTTCATGATCCAGGGCGGCGGTTTCGAGCCGGGCATGAAGCAAAAGCCGACCGAGCAGACCGTCGAGAACGAAGCGAAGAACGGCCTCAAGAACGACAAGTACACGATTGCCATGGCCCGCACGATGGCCCCGCACTCGGCATCGGCCCAGTTCTTCATCAACACCAAGAACAACGACTTCCTGAACTACCCGGGCCAGGACGGCTGGGGCTATGCCGTGTTCGGCAAGGTCGTCGAAGGCCAGGACATCGTCGACCAGATCAACAACGTCAAGACGAGCCGCGCAGGCATGCACTCGGACGTGCCGAGCGAAGACGTCGTCATCGAGAAGATCGAAGTCGTCCAGTAATCTGAACAAGGCAGGCATGACGCGCGGGCCCTGCTCCGGCGATTGATCCTGGAAGCACATGACCGCGCGCACGCTCGCACTCTTCATTTCCGACCTGCACCTGCAGGCATCCCACCCGCGTACGGCCGAAGCCTTTTTCCGCTTCCTGGCCGAACGCGCGGCGCATGCCGAGCGGCTTTATCTGCTCGGCGACATCTTCGAATACTGGGCCGGCGACGATGACCTCGACGACCCGTTCAACCGCAGCGTCGCCACCGCGCTGCGCCGTGTGAGCGACGGCGGCACGGCCGTCTACTGGCTCGGCGGCAACCGCGACTTCCTCGTCGGCACCGGCTTCGCCGACGCGGCCGGCCTCACCCTGCTGCCCGAACCGCACGTGGCGACCATCGCCGGCCGCCAGGTCGTCCTGGTGCACGGCGACGCCCAGTGCACGGACGACGTCAAGTACATGGCCTTCCGTGCCCAGGTGCGCGACCCGGCATGGCAAAGCCAGTTCCTCGCCATGCCGCTGGCCCAGCGCAAGGCGATCATCGCCGGCCTGCGCGAAGGCAGCCGCGCGGCGCACGGCGAAAAATCGTACGAGATCATGGACGTCACCCCGGCCGCCGTCGCCGCGCTGCATGCGGATACGGACACGGACGTCATCATCCACGGCCACACCCACCGCCCCGCCCTGCACGAGGCCGGCGGCCAGCGGCGTTATGTGCTGCCGGACTGGGAACTCGACGCGGATCCCATCCGCGGCGGCTGGATCGCGATCGACGAAGACGGCCGCATCCTGCGTTGCGATCTCGACGGTCGCACGATCTAAACCCCTCAATCCTGCTAGGTCGATGCTGTATTGACCATTGTCGGCATGGTGTTATACTTCACTACAACACCACGACTCTACATCACCAACATGGAGGCAGGCATGACATGGACTGCACCGCGACGCAAGGAGGCCGGCAATGACCATCGGCTGGAATGACAACTCTCCAATCTACCGGCAATTGAAGGACAGGGTGATCGGTATGATGCTCGATGGCGCCCTGAAGGCCGGGGATCCGCTCCCCTCCGTGCGCCAGATCGCAGCGGAATACCAGCTGAATCCGATCACGGTCTCGAAGGCTTACCAGGAACTGGTCGACGACAACTTAGTGGAAAAACGAAGGGGGATCGGTATGTACGTCACGGAAGGTGCGAGCGAGAAACTGCTCGCCAGCGAAAGGGAGCGCTTCCTGCGCGAGGAGTGGCCGGCGATGCTGGAGCGGATCCGCCGCCTCGGCCTCGACATCGACCAATTGCTGCGCGAACCGGCCGGAGGCGACAAATGAGCGCCGTGATCGAAGCGAAAAACCTCACGAAGCGCTACGGCAAGCGCACGGCGGTGAACGGCATCGACTTCACCATCCCCGCCGGCCGCATCGTCGGCCTGATCGGCCCGAACGGCTCGGGCAAGACCACCACGCTGAAGGCCGCGCTGGGCCTGATCCCGTTCGAAGGCGAGCTGTCCGTGCTGGGTCTCGACCCGCGCACCCACCGCGACGAGCTGATGCAGGACGTCTGCTTCATCGCCGACGTGGCGATCCTGCCGCGCTGGCTGCGCGTGCGCGACGCCATCGACTTCGTGGCCGGCGTGCACCCGCGCTTCAACCGCGAGAAAGCGGAACGCTATATCGCGAACACGAAGCTGCAGCCTGGCATGAAGGTCAAGGAGATGTCCAAGGGCATGATCGTGCAACTGCACCTGGCCCTCGTGATGGCCATCGATGCGAAGCTGCTCGTGCTGGACGAACCCACGCTGGGCCTGGACATCATCTACCGCAAGCAGTTCTACCAGAACCTGCTGGAAGACTATTTTGACGAGCACAAGACGATCGTCATCACGACGCACCAGGTCGAGGAAGTCGAGCACATCCTGACCGACCTGATGTTCATCCGCGACGGCCGCATCGTGCTCGCCGCGTCGATGGAAGAGATCGGCGAGCGCTATGTCGAGGTGATGGTGCCGCAAGAGAAACTGAGCGCCGCCAACGCGCTGCAGCCGCTCGACCGCCGGACCGTATTCGGCAAGGCCGTGCTGCTGTTCGATGCCGGCCCCGGCGGCGCGTCGCGCCAGCAGCTGGCCGCGCTCGGCGAAACCCGTAATCCGTCCGTCGCCGATTTGTTCGTGGCGACCATGAAAGGAACCTACGCATGAATACGAACACCATGAAATGGCTGCTCAAGCGAGAGTTCTGGGAGCATAAGGGCTCGATGTTCTGGGCGCCGCTCATCGTCGGCTCGCTGCTCGTCGTGCTGCTGGGCTGCACGATCACCTACGGCATCATGCAGCATGGCATACCCGCGCACGTGACGATCAACGGCCAGACGCTGGATCACGCCCGTCTCGACCAGATCCTGCCCGAGGAAACGAAGCTGGTGGTCGCGAAGATCGCCACCGGCATGTACCTGGGCGCATCGGCGCCGCTGTTCGCGATCCTGGTCGGCGTCGTGTTCTTCTACTGCCTCGGCGCACTGTACGACGAGCGCCGCGACCGCAGCATCCTGTTCTGGAAATCGCTGCCCGTGTCCGATCCGATGACGGTGCTGTCGAAGGCCGTCATGGCGATGGTCGTCGCACCCGCGATCACACTCGTGCTGGCCGTCGCCGCCTCGCTGGCCCTGCTCTTCATCGCCTGCCTGGCGCTCAGCACACAGGGACTGAATCTGTTCGCGTCGCTGCTGGCGTCGTCCGATTTGTACCTGTCGCCGCTGCGCCTCGCCGCCCTGCTGCCGGTGTACGTCGTGTGGGCGCTGCCGACCGTGGGCTGGCTGATGCTCGTGTCGAGCTGGGCGAAATCGAAGCCGTTCCTGTGGGCCGTCGGCGTGCCGGTCGTCGCGCTCGTCATCATCAAGTGGGTCAACGCCGCGCTCGAGAATTTTTCCGGCCAGACGCTGCTGCTGTCGCACTATGCGAGCGACGTCGTCGCCCGCATCCTCGGCGGCATCGTGCCTGGCATCTGGTTCACGTTCCAGCCTGGCCTGCAGACGGGCATGCGTCCGACCGAACACGGTGTCGACATGGGCGGGCTCGTGTCCCAGTCCTACCTGTCGCTGGCCGGCGCCGATGCGTGGATCGGCGTGGTGCTGGGCGTCGCGATGTTGTATGCCGCCATCCGCATGCGTCGCTGGCGCGACGAGGGCTGAAGCCGTGCGCGCCACCCTCCTCGCCCTCTCCCTGCTGTCCGCCGCGGCCTGCGCCCAGGACGTCGAGCCGGGCGCAAACCGCGAAGGCGTCGTGCACGTGAATGCGATCAAGAATCCGGAGATGCATTCCTACCGCGCCATCGCGGCCGGCCTCGACACCTTCGACGCGCAGCACGCGCTTGCGCCCGCCGTCCCGCAACTGCGGTTCGCCGTACGCAAGCGCGGCGGCGCCCTGCTGGAAGGCGACCTGCCGACCGCGAGGCTGACCGCCGACGCGTTCACGCTGGCGCTGCCGGTCGGCGCCGACGCGCTGTTCGACGTCCCGCGCAGCCAGCCGGCGTGGGATGCCGACGCGGAACTCGTGCTGAGCCGCAAGCGCAAGGAGGTCCGCGTCTGGCCCTACGTGCGCACGCCGGGCCTGGCCGACAACCAGCGCCGCCTGGGCGACCTGCGGCTCGAATGCCAGGTCTTCGTCACCGTCGCCAAGAAAGAGGCGCCGTTCTGGGCCGTCGCGCTGGCCAACACCGTGTTCCTGACGGGCGACTGGTGCAGTTTCTTCAAGGACCAGGACCGCACGTGGTCCGTGAACGTGGAATCGCCGCTCGCGTCCGCCATGCTGCGCGAAGGCGAGCGCACGCTGCCGCTGAAGGTGAAGGGGCGCCAGTTCGAGCTCCCGCTGTATGACGCCAGCTGGGGCAACGATGCCGTCGTCGACCTCGCGTTCGTCGCGCCGGAAGGAGCCGCGCCATGAAGCGTACGACTGTAGCGCTGTGCGCGCTGCTGGCCTGCGCCCTGCCCGCCGCGCATGCGGACGACCCCGTGCCGTCCGTGCAGGTGAAGGGCATCGCGGATCCGGAAATGCGCTCGTACCGCAGCGTCGTGGCCGGCCTCGACGCATTCGACGCGCACCGCGCGCTGGCGCCGCACGCCCTGCTCCGCTTCCGCATGCGCCACGCGGAAGGCGCCCCGGCGAACGCGGGCGACGGCCTGCGGCTGCGGCTCGCAAGCGACGACGGGAGCTTCCAGGAAGACGTCCCCATCGATGCCGCGGGCCTGCTCACCGTCGGCCGCAACCAGGCCGCCTACGATGCGGACGCCACGTTCATCCTGAACCGGAAGAACGGTTTGTACACGGGGCATCCGGAGGTACGCACGGCCGGCCTGCCGGACAACGTCCGCCGGCTGGGCGACCTGCGCCTGGAGTGCCGCGTCACCATCGCCATCGTCAAGGACCAGATGCCATTCATGGCGAAGGCTGCAATCAACACGCTGATGCTGACGTCGGACTGGTGCGCCAAAAAGGATTTCAACTACGGCACGCCGGCGCCGCGGCCGGGCTTGCGGGCCGTGCTGCGCGATGGCGAACGGTCGCGCACGCTGGAAACACACGGCTGGAACATGATGGTGCCGATCGGCGACACGGGCTGGCCGGACGACGCCCTCGTGCAATTCGACGAAGGCCTGTCCGCGGACCTTACTCGAACTGCTGACGAAACGCCGCGAACTGCGCCTTGAGTTCGTCGACTTCGCTGCGCAGCGCGGCCACTTCCTGCTCCAGCTGCGCCACGCGGGCGCCCGTCGAGCCGCCGGCCGCGCCGGCGGCTGCACCACCGCCCGCATCCACGCGCGCAACGTCGATAGCCCCGCCGAGCAATTGCCCGTAGCGGGATTCCTTCGTCCCGGGCGCCCGTTCGAGCCGGACGACGAGCGGCGGATACTTGTCGATAAGGAATTGCAGCGCGCTTTCCACCTCGGCCACCGATTTGAAATCGTGCAGGCGGCCCGTGCGGTTGCGGATCTCGCCCGCCGTCTGCAGGCCGCGCAGCATCAGCACGGTCAGCACGGCGACCTTGTCCTGCTCGAGCGTCCACTTGATGCGCATGCGGTGCTCGTACTTGATGACGCGTGCGCCGGCCTGGGCGATGCCGTTCACGAGTTTGCGCTGCATGAGGCGCTGCAGGGTGTCGTGGACGACGTCTTCCGACAGCTGCATCACGGGATCGCGGCTGGACAGCTGGTTGCAGCCGTTCATCACCGCATTCAGCGACATGGGGTAATTGTCGGGCGTCAGCGCCTCTTTTTCGGCAAGGACGCCCAGTACGCGGATTTCGTTGGGGTCGAGGTCGGATGCCGGGTCGAAGCTGCCCGGGATGTCGTCTTGCATCAGTGGTGGTCCTTTAATCTACGAGCCGGTTCAGTTGTGCCTGGTCGAGTTTATCACTCTCGTCCGGGGTATGGCAGCGGATGCCGGCCGCCTTCATCGTCGCGCACATGCGCTCGATCTGCTCGTCCTGTTGGGCCACGTGGTTGATCAGGTTGCGGAGCGCCTTCGACAGCGGATCGTCGCCGTTCGGCGTGACGCCGTACGCGGCGAACATCTGGGCGCTGCGCGTCTGATCTTCCTTGCGCACGATGTGGGCCGGGTTGCCGACGGCCGTCGCGCCGGCCGGAACCGGCTTGACGACGACGGCGTTCGAGCCCACCTTCGCGTATTCGCCGACCGTGAACGCGCCGAGCACCTGCGCGCCGGCCCCCACGATCACGCCGCGCTCCAGGGTCGGATGGCGCTTCGTGCCCGCGACGAGCGTCGTGCCGCCCAGGGTGACGCCCTGGTAGATCGTGCAATCGTCGCCGACGACGGCCGTCTCGCCGATCACGACGCCGAAGCCGTGGTCGATGAACACGCGGCGGCCGATCGTGGCTCCCGGGTGGATTTCGATGCCCGTCAGAATGCGTGCGAAATACGAGATGAACCTGCCCAGCCAGCGGAAGTTGGCGCGCCAACAAGCATGCGCCCAGTGGTGCATGACGACGGCATGCAGGCCCGGGTAGCAGGTGAGCACTTCCCATGCGTTACGGGCCGCAGGGTCGCGTTCGATGATGCTCTGGATATCTTCGCGCAGGTTGGAAAACATAGTCGTGATTCGTGCAAGTGAAGCAGCATGGTAGCGTATCCGCGCCGTACTTGCTTATGAGGGAATCAATTTTGGAGAGACGTCGTTCCCGCGGAAGCGGGAACCCATGCCGAGTATCAGAAATCGTAATTTCTGATAATCAGACAGGCCCTGAATGTCAGGACTTCGGCCGCTCAGTATGGGTCCCCGCCTGCGCGGGGACGACGGTGGGATTACTGCGGCTCGCGCGCCAGGCGCTGGCGACGGGCCTCGTACAGGCAGACGCCCGAGGCCACGGAGACGTTCAGGCTCTCGACCGAGCCGAACATGGGAATGGACACGAGGATGTCGCAGGTCTCGCGGGTCAGGCGGCGCATGCCCTCGCCTTCCGAGCCCATCACGAGCGCCGTCGGGCCCGTGAAATCGCCTTCGTACAAGCCCTTGTCGGCATCGTCGGACGTGCCGATCAGCCAGATGCCCCGCTCCTTCAGGTCGCGCATCGTGCGCGCCAGATTCGTCACGGTGATGTAAGGCACGGTCTCGGCGGCACCACTGGCGACCTTGGCCGCCGTCGCGTTCAGGCCGACGGAGCGGTCCTTCGGGGCGATGACGGCATGCGCGCCGACGCCGTCCGCCACGCGCAGGCAGGCGCCCAGGTTGTGCGGGTCGGTGATGCCGTCGAGGATCAGCAGCAGCGGCGGCCCTTCCACGGCATCCAGCAACTCGTCCAGGTTGCGCGCCAGCGACAGCTGGCTCGCGAACGCGATCACGCCCTGGTGGCGGCGGGTGCCGACGATCTTGTCGAGGCGCTCGGCGTCGACGGGCATCACGCGCACGCCGGCCGACTTCGCGTTGGCGATGAGGTCCTGCATGCGGCGGTCCTGGCGGCCGGCATCGACGAAGATCTCTTCCACACTGGCGGCCTCGTGGCGGAGGCGCGAGGTGACGGCGTGGAAGCCAAAAATCATTTTATTTTTCATGCGTTACTTCTTCTTCCTGGTTTTGGAGGCGCTCTTTGTGGGAGCGCTTTTATTCGCCGCGGTCTTTTTCGTCGCGGTCGGTTTTGCTGCGGATGAGGCGTTGCGGGGGCCGCGGCGGCCGCGCGTGGGCGGCACGAACACGACATCCTCTTCGCCTTCGTCGGTGGCGCCGAACGTGGAGGCGGCCGGTTCGGCCGGCGTTGCGCGGGCTTCCTGCTGCGAGACCGGCACGGCACCGTTCTTCGCCGCTTTTGCTTTCCTGCGGCGCGGTGCCTTCGGCTCCATGGAGTCCAGCGCGGCGGCACGGGCACGTTCCAGCGGCGCCGGCTCCACGTCTTTCGGCTGCGCCAGCACGAGGTCGATCTTGCGCGATTCCAGGTCGACGCGCGCCACCTGCACCGTGACGCGTCCCGTCAGCTGGTACACCTGGCCCGTGCGTTCGCCACGCAGTTCGTGGCGGGCTTCGTCGTACTGGAAATAATCCGTGCCGAGGCCCGTGACGTGCACGAGGCCTTCGACGAACAGCTGGTCGAGCTGGACGAAGATGCCGAACGGCGTCACGCCCGAGATCACGCCCGTGAATTCCTCGCCGAGTTTGTCCTTCATGTAGTAGCACTTGAGCCAGTTCTCGACGTCGCGCGACGCCTCGTCGGCACGGCGTTCGTTGGCCGAGCAGTGCACGCCCAGGGCATCCCAGATCGTCAGGTCCTTCGGATCCTTTTGCTTGCCTTCGGCCTTGTCCTTCGTCGCCTGCTTGCGCACCGCTTTCGACACGGTCGTGTTCAGCTTGGACAGGTCGATACCGGTCGGCTCGTACTTCTTGCCCTTCAGCACGGCCTTGATGGCGCGGTGCGTCAGCAGGTCGGGGTAGCGGCGGATCGGGCTCGTGAAGTGCGCATAAGCTTCGTACGCAAGGCCGAAGTGGCCGACGTTGTCCGGGCTGTAGACGGCCTGCTGCATCGAACGCAGCAGCATCGTCTGCAGCAGCGTGGCGTCCGGACGCTCCTTGATGCGCGTCATCAGCTCGGCGTAGTCGCGCGCCTGCGGCGTCGTGCCGCCGCCCAGGTTCAGGCCCACCTGCTTCAGGAAGGTGCGCAGCTGGTTCAGCTTTTCCTCGGTCGGCACCGCGTGGATGCGGAACGTGCTCGGCTGGTCGTGGCGGATCAGGAAGTCCGCGGCGCACACGTTGGCGGCCAGCATGCATTCCTCGATCAGGCGGTGCGCGTCGTTGCGGGTGCGCGGCAGGATTTTTTCGATCTTGCCCATCGCATTGCAGACGATATACGTTTCGGTCGTCTCGAAGTCGATGGCGCCCCGCTCCTGGCGTGCCTGCAGCAGCGCGCGGAACACTTCGTTCAGGTTCAGCAGGTGCGGCACGATGCCGGGGCGGCGGCCCGCTTCGGGTCCGTTCGTGTTGCCCAGGATGGCGGCGACCTCGTCATAGGTCAGGCGCGCCGCCGAGTGCATCACGGCCGGGTAGAACTGGTACGCCTTCACTTCGCCGTCCATCGTGACGACCATGTCGCACACGAGCGTGAGGCGATCGACGGCCGGGTTCAGCGAGCACAGGCCGTTCGACAGCTTTTCCGGCAGCATCGGGATCACACGGCGCGGGAAGTACACGGACGTCGAGCGTTCGATCGCATCGCCGTCGAGCGCATCGTTCGGCTTCACGTAGTGGCTCACGTCGGCGATGGCGACCAGCAGGCGATAACCCTTCGTGCGGCCGATCTTGACGGGTTCGCAGTAGACGGCATCGTCGAAGTCGCGTGCATCCGCGCCGTCGATCGTGACGAGCGGCACGTCGCGCAGATCGACGCGGTCCGCGAGGTCGGCGTCGCGCACTTCGTTCGGCAGTTTATTGGCCTGCTTGATGGCGGCCGGCGAAAAGATGTGCGGCACGCCGAACTTGCGCACGGCGATCTCGATCTCCATGCCCGGGTCGTCCAGTTCGCCGAGCACTTCGACGATCTTGCCGGTGGGCTGGCGGAAGCGCGACGGCTGCTCGAGGAGTTCGACGCTGACGACCTGGCCGGACTTCGCCTTGCCCGGCGAGCCGGACACGAGGATGTCCTGGCCGATGCGCTTGTCTTCCGGTGCGACGACCCAGACGCCGTTCTCGTTCAGCAGGCGGCCGATGACGTGGGTGTTGGCGCGTTCCGTGACTTCGACGATGGTGCCTTCGGCGCGGCCGCGGCGGTCGGTGCCGACGACGCGGGCCAGCACGCGGTCGCCGTGCAGGACTTTCTGCATTTCCTTATCGGGCAGGAACAGGTCTTCGCCGCCCTCGTCCGGGATGACGAAGCCGAAGCCGTCGCGGTGCGCGCTGATGCGGCCGGAAATGAAACTTGAGTGGTCCGTGAGCGCATATTCGCCCGCGGGATTGGCGCGCAACTGGCCGTCGCGCTCCATCGCATTCAAGCGGCGCGTGAGCACGCCTTCCGCTTCCGGGTTGACTTGCAGGGCTCGGGCCAGGGCGCCGCTGTCGAGCGGGCCCTTGGCCTCACGGAACACGCCGAGGATTTCCTCGCGGCTTGGAATGGTATGTGTTGGGTGCTTCAAATTTGTATTCTTTATCTTCTTGGTGGTGGCGCCGTCCATCTGACGGCGCGGATATCGTTACATTGACACGTAGGCACGCGTAGTGTAACGGAGGACCGGCGGATTCGCCTAACGTCGTCCGTGAAGCGTGCAGGGATAGTCCCGCTCGGAGGGACTTTGACATTTGCCATCCATCCGCTATACTTTCGGTCTCTTCGGAAACGGCCCAGCCGAAAACGAAGGCGCTGCGCAGGCGATGCGCGCCGGGATCGATCGAAAGTTGGTCTAGCGCAAAACGGCAAAGCCTGATATCGTAGCGGAATTCGACGGCAACGTCGAGCAATGCAAGCAAAGCGGTCCAATGCCCACGTGGCGGAATTGGTAGACGCGCATGGTTCAGGTCCATGTGCCGCGAGGTGTGGGGGTTCGAGTCCCTCCGTGGGCACCAGCTGGCGAGCATTGAAGTGGTTTTGTATGCCCACGTGGCGGAATTGGTAGACGCGCATGGTTCAGGTCCATGTGCCGCGAGGTGTGGGGGTTCGAGTCCCTCCGTGGGCACCAGAAGCTACCGTAGTTTGTTGTACGTTTTGATGTTTTGCATGCCCACGTGGCGGAATTGGTAGACGCGCATGGTTCAGGTCCATGTGCCGCGAGGTGTGGGGGTTCGAGTNAGTTTGTTGTACGTTTTGATGTTTTGCATGCCCACGTGGCGGAATTGGTAGACGCGCATGGTTCAGGTCCATGTGCCGCGAGGTGTGGGGGTTCGAGTCCCTCCGTGGGCACCAGAAGCTACCGCAGTTTGTTGTACGTTTTGATGTTTTGCATGCCCACGTGGCGGAATTGGTAGACGCGCATGGTTCAGGTCCATGTGCCGCGAGGTGTGGGGGTTCGAGTNTAGTTTGTTGTACGTTTTGATGTTTTGCATGCCCACGTGGCGGAATTGGTAGACGCGCATGGTTCAGGTCCATGTGCCGCGAGGTGTGGGGGTTCGAGTCCCTCCGTGGGCACCAAAAGCTACCCGGTCTTCGAGACCACCAGGATACTGGCGCAAAACGCCGCAATCTTTGCAAAAGGATTGCGGCGTTTTGCGTTTCAACGTTCGTCCGCGACCGATACCGGATCCAGATGCGCCGCCAGGAAAGCGCCGATGCGCCGCTCGTACTCCTCGCGCGCGTACGCATGCAGGTTCACGTGCGCGGCGCCCTCCACCACCCACAACGCTTTCGGCTGCGCGGCGGCCTCGTACAGCCGCTGCGTTTCGGCCAGGGTCGTATGCAGGTCGGCGCTGCCGGACGCGATCAGCACCGGTGCCTTGACCTGTCCCACATATTTGATCGGGTGCAGCGCATCCGGCTGGATGCCGAGTCGCAGCGGCAGCTGCCACAGCAGCAGCGCGGACAGCGGCCCGCCCACGGGCCCCAGCCGCATGCGCAGGCGGTTGGCGACGGCTTCCTCGATCGTCGGATACATCGATTCCAGCACAACGGCATCGACGGGAGGGCAATCGCGGCACAGCACGAGCGACGCCGCGCCCAGCGACACGCCGATCACGCCGATGCGCTGCCCCGGCGCCCGCCGCCGCAACTCCTCGAGCGCGGCCCGCACGCCGTCCGCCTCGCGCAGGCCGAACGTGACGAAGGAGGCCGTGCTGGCGCCCTGGCCCGGCAGGTCGATCAGCAGGACCGCATAGCCCTGGCCGTTGAGAAAACGGGCGCGCTCGGCCATGTCGCGGCGGTCGCCGTGGATCCCGTGCAGCAGCAGGACGGCGCCGCGGCCCCGCCCCGGCAGCCACGAACCGACGACGCGCTGGTCCGGCGCCGCGCGCAGCACCACGTCCTCGAAGCCGGGGCCGGCCAGCGCCACGGGCCGCGGCTCGACCGCGATCAGCTTCGAACCGATCGCCCATACGACGGCGGCGCCCACCAGCAGGACGACGGCGAGTGCGATCAGGCAGGCGGAGAGCGGCAGGCGGAACGGCATGTCGGACATTAGACCGCAATGCCGGCCTCCGGTCCAGCCGGCTTGTTCAGTGGGCCGCCAGATCGTCGAGGATGGGGCAGTCGGAGCGGGCGTCGCCATGGCATGAGCTGGCCAGCGTCGCAAGGGTCCGCTTCATCGCTTCCAGTTCCGCGATCTTGCGGTCCAGCGAGGCTATGTGTTCGAGCGCCAGGCGGCGCACGTCGGCGCTGGCCCGGTGCTTGTCGCGCCACAGCGCCAGCAGGTCCGCGATCTGGTCGAGCGAAAAACCCAGCGCGCGGCCGCGATGGATGAATTGCAGCATGCGCACGTCGTCGTCGCCGTACAGCCGGTAGCCCGCCTCCGTGCGCCGCGCCGGCGGCAACAGGCCGATCGCTTCGTAATGACGCACCATCTTCGCCGTCACGCCGGACGCCTTGGCCGCCTCGCCGATGTTGAAATATGTGTCGTTCATGGTGCCAGCATACACCTTCCCACGATGGGAAGCTCAAGGGGCCGCTTGACTTGCCGCGCCAAGAGGTTAAGCTCGGCTAACCATGAAGAAGACTGTCCTCATCCTGTTCGCCATCGCCCTGGCCGGCCCGGTCGCCCTGAACGCGGCCCCGGCGCCGTGGTATCACTGGCGCAGCAAGAGCACCGGCACGATCGTCTGTTCGCAGACGCCGCTCGGCGAAGGCTGGGCGCGCGCCGACGGGCCGTATCGTGACGCCCGTTGCGAAAAACCATTGCCTGCTAAATAATCCACCAGAGGAGCTTGCAACAAGAAGGTCGCCGTAGTCCCCTAACCGAGGAGAAATCGATGTTCAACAACCCCGAGCAATTCGCAAACGCCACCAAGACCCTGTTCGACCTGCAGATGCAGACTTTCAATGCCCTGGCCACCAAGGCCGTGCAGGGCGTCGAGCAGGTGGTGGCGCTGAACCTGGCGACCGCCAAGCAATCGATGGAAAACACGCTGGAGGCCAGCCGCCAGTTCAGCCAGGCACCGGACCCGAAGACGGCCATCGATGCCCTGCAGGCGCGCGTGCAGCCGGGCGTGACGGAAGCGACGGCCTATGGCGAACAGCTCAAGCAGATCATCGGCGATATCAAGAGCGAATTCGAGCAGGCCGCCGACACCCACCTGGCCGAAGCGAAGAACACGCTGTCCGCGCTGATCTACGACGTCACGCAAAACGTCAAGCCGGGCCAGGAAAACGCGGTGGAAATCATCAAGGCCGCGATCGAGAATGCGTTCAAGGGCTACGAGCAGGTGACGCAGTCGACACGCGATGCCATGCGCCGCGTCGAGGAGGAGGTCGCGCGCGCGACCGAGCGGTTGAAAGCCGCCCAGTCGCAAGCGCCCACGTCGCACTGAATCAGGACGGCCGCGGCCCGACGCCCAGCATCTCTTCGATCTGGGCGAACGCCGCGTCGTCCTTCACCACCGACCGCAGCCACACGTGCAGCGGTTGCTCGCCCCAGTGCGCGGCCTTGTCGGCCAGGTAGGCGACGGGGCTGTGCGGCTCCGTGCGGCGGAAATAATCCGCCACGGCGCGCAGCTGGGCCAGCGCCTGGGCGCGCGATTGCAGCGGCCCGGCCGCCATCGGCGCCGGCGGCGCGACGACGACATCGGCCGCGCCGGGGACCGGCACCGCCTCCTTCAATGCGGGCTTGATGAACAGGACGAGACCTTCCAGTCCCGCGCGCGCGGCGCTGAAACTCGGACCGTCCGCACCGACGACCGCGTCGACACTCTTTTCCAGCCGGTCGAGCGCGCCCGCGCAATGCTCGCATTCGCGCATCAGGTTCGCGTAGAACGTCTGCGACGTGCGCTGGCGCGCGCCTTCCAGCTTCGCCAGCGAATCCCCGCCCTGCATGCGCGCGGCGTCGAAGTCGCGCTGGGCGTGGCCGTCCGCGCCGTCGGTGAGCGGCACGGCGCGCAGCCACGGCGCGATGCGCGCCGCCAGCCAGGACAGGTTGCCGATGCGGCGCTCGACCCCGTCCTCGTCCGGCAGCGGATGCAGGCCGTCCCAGTAACGCTCGCACAGCATGGCGATCAACAGCAGGCTGTCGGCCAGCGCGCGCACGCCGGCCGCCTGCACGCTGGCCTCGGCCAGCCACACGGCCAGCTGCAAATCCTTGCTGCGCTGTTCGATCAGCCGGACGCACTCCCGGCCCACGAACTTCCAGTCCGCCTCCTTCAGCTCCGTGACCCAGGCGCCCTGCTCCAGCGACGGATCGTCGGCCTGGCGCGCACGCACGATGGCGTCGATCTCGCTGGAAAATGCGAGGTCGTCGCCGCAGGGCTTGTCCGCGCTGACGGGCGCGAGCAACCGTTCCAGGTTCAGCATGGTGCCCTCCTCACGCCGGTTCGACGGCATACTTGATCTTGCCGGCCTTCGTGGCGCCGACCTTCACCTTGCCGATCGCGCCGCCTTCGGCCATGCGCGCCAGCACGGCATCCGCGATCTCGGGCAGCAATGTGCCGTTCAGGATCGTGTCGACGTTGCGCGCACCCGAATCGACCTCCGTGCAGCGCGCCAGCACGGCCGCCACGAGCGCATCGTCGTATTCGAAGCGGGCGTTGTGGTTGACGGCCACGCGCTGCTTGATGCGATCCAGCTTCAATCGGATGATGCTGGCGAGGACGGCGTCGTCGATCGGATAGAACGGCACCACCGTCAGGCGGCCCAGGAACGCGGGCTTGAAATGCTTCATGAGGGCGGGCCGGATCAGTTCCGCCAGCTGGTCCGGCGTGGGCCGCTCGTTCGGTGCCTTGTTCAGGCAGGCCTGCATGATCTGGCTCGACGCCGCGTTCGACGTCAGGATGATGATCGTGTTGCGGAAGTCGATCTGGCGGCCCTCCGCGTCGTCCAGCACGCCCTTGTCGAAGACCTGGAAGAACAGTTCCAGCACATCGGCATGCGCTTTTTCGACTTCATCGAGCAGCACGACGCTGTACGGATTGCGCCGCACGGCTTCCGTCAGCACGCCGCCCTCACCATAACCGACATAACCCGGCGGCGAGCCTTTCAGGCCGGAGACGCTGTGCGCTTCCTGGTATTCGCTCATGTTGATGGTGACGAGTTTCCGTTCGCCGCCATACAGCAGGTCCGCGAGCGCGAGCGCCGTCTCCGTCTTGCCCACGCCGGACGTGCCGACGAACAGGAACACGCCCTTCGGCTTGTTCGGGTCCTCCAGGCGCGCGCGCGCCGTGCGCACGCGCTGGGCGACGATCCCGCTCGCGTGGTCCTGGCCGAGTATCCGTTCGTCCAACAAGCCCTGCAGATTCATCACGGTGCGGATCTCGTCCTTCACCATGCGCCCGAGCGGGATCCCGGTCCACGCGGCGACGATGGCGGCCACCGTCTGGCCGTCGACCTGCACGGGTACGAGCGGCGTCTCGCCCTGCAGCGCATGCAGCGCCGCGACCTTCGCGCGCAGCCCGGGGCTGTCGCCCTGCCCCGCTTCCAGCCGCGCGCGCATCGCGTGGATCTCGGCGCACAACGCCTGCTCGGCATCCCAGCGCGCGCGCAGGCGGTCCTGTTCGTCCAGCGCCTGCGCACGCTCCGCGTGCAGCGCGGCCAGCGCGGCGCCGTGGTCCGCGCCCGCGCTCTCCTCGCGCACGAGCGCCTGGATGCGCGCGTCCAGGCGCTCCACCCTGCGCGCGCAATCCTCCAGCACGGCGGGTGTCGCCTTCTGGCCCAGCGCGACCTTGGCGCAGGCCGTATCGAGCACGCTGACGGCCTTGTCCGGCAGCTGGCGCCCGCTGATGTAGCGGTGCGACAGCCGGACGGCTTCCACGATCGCCTCGTCGTAGATGCGCACGCCGAAGTGCGCCTCCATCAGCGGCGCCATCGCGCGCAGCATCGCGCTCGCCGTCTCCTCGTTCGGCTCCTCGACCTTCACGACCTGGAACCGGCGCGCCAGCGCGGCATCCTTCTCGAAGTATTTCTTATACTCGCTCCACGTCGTGGCGGCCACGGTACGCAGCTCGCCCCGCGCCAGCGCGGGCTTCAACAGGTTGGCCGCGTCGTTCTGGCCGGCCGTGCCGCCCGCGCCGATCATCGTGTGCGCCTCGTCGATGAACAGAATGATCGGATGCAGGCTTTTCTTCACCTCGTCGATCACGTTCTTCAGGCGGTTCTCGAACTCGCCCTTGACGCTCGCGCCGGCCTGCAGCAGGCCCAGGTCCAGCGTGTGGATCTCGACGCCGCGCAGGACATCGGGCACGTCGCCCTGCGCGATGCGCAGCGCGAGGCCTTCGACGACGGCCGTCTTGCCCACGCCCGCCTCGCCGGTCAGGATCGGGTTGTTCTGGCGGCGGCGCATCAGGATGTCGATTACTTGCCGGATCTCGGCATCGCGCCCGATCACGGGATCGAGCTTGCCCTCGCGCGCGCGCGCCGTGAGGCAGGCCGTGTATTGGTCGAGCGCGGGCGTCTTGCCGGGCGCGCTCCCCTGCAGTTCGGTGACCGGGTCCGCGGACGGCGCCGGGGCGGCGGCCAGCACGGCCGGCGCTTCGTCGGAGCCGTGCGTCAGCTTGTCGAAATCGTGTTTCAGGCGGTCGAGCGGGAAGCCGGCGAAGTGGCGCGACGCGCGCTGGGCCAGTTGCGCGAGGCCCGGCTCCGTCAGCAGCGCGAGCAGCAGATGACCGCTGCGAATGTGCTGCGGATGACCCGATGCGCCGAGCGATGCGATCAGCCACGCGTGCTCGAACAGCACGGGCAGGTGACGCGAGAACACGGGCGTGCGCGCGCTGCCCGACGACAGGCGCTCCACTTCCTTGCGCAAATCGGATTCGAGGCCGGTCAGGCTGACGTCGGCCGCGCGCGCCACCACCACGAGGTCGCTCCCGGGCTGCTCCAGCAGCGCGAGGAACAGGTGCTCGATGTCGACTTCGTACTGGCCGAGCCCCACGCAGATACCGGCAGCGCGCGTGGCGGCCGAGCGCGTGACGTCGTTCAGCTTGGCGATCAGGGTCTTCAGGTTGATATCCATGTCGAGGTCCTTTGTGGAGTTGACGCGGCAGCCCTGCAGATCGCGTAGTTCAGCGAGGATGGCTGCAGCACGGCGTTGAAGTTGACGGGAACGACAGCCGCGCCGGGACCGGCGTGCAGGGTCGCATTGATCACGAACCTGAGGCGGTCGACGCCGCCCTGCTCCGAAGCCAGGGTCGCGCTGACGTTTTTCAGGCGCGGTTCGTGGCGCTCGATGGCGTCCTTCAGGCAGGCGCAGATCGCAGCCCGGTCCTCGCTGCTCGACAGGCAGAACGCGGCGAAGTCGGTCAGGCCATAGTTCAGGACCGAAGCGCGCGCCAGCGGCCAGGCGTCGAATGCTCCGGGCGGCAGGCCGGCGCGGGCATTCAGCAGCGCTTCCAGGTCGCGCGCGATGCTGTCCTTGAGCTGCTCGCCCGCTGGTCGGCCGGGGTGGGCCCGCTCGCCCATCAGGCGGTCGAGCAGGCCGGGAACATAGGCGGTCATCGCGGCTCCCGTACAAAGACGCAGTAAAAAAACCGCGGCCCGGGGGCCGCGGAAGACGCGGGGTAAGTCAGGAATGCGTATTCAGACGACCCGGTTGGTGGCGAGATCCCAGCCGCCCGACGTGTTGCCGCCGGCGCCGCCGCCGATCTTCTGCTGGGTGTACTTCCATTTGATCTTCGAGAATTTCAGGCCGACCTTCTCGTGCAGGAAATCGCCTTCCGCGACCGTCGGCTTGACGGAGCCGATCAACACGTTCTCGATCTCGATCTCGAAGTACTTGACGCGTTCGCCCTGCCCGTCGGCGCGCATGAATTCGAATTTCGCCTTCGGGATCGTCTTGCCCGACGAGCAGGTCTGCAGCAGCAGCGGCGAGGACAGGTCGGCCAGCTTGGCGATCTCGATCTCCTCGTGCTCGCAGCGCTCGGCCGTATGGCCACCACCTGTCGACGCCGTCGCCGACTTCGGCTGGGTCACGCCCCAGTTGACCGATTTGCACTCGATCCAATCCTTGTGCTTGTCGTCGGCCGATTCGCCCTTGATGCCGTCGATTTGCAGGTACACGTCAATTGCCATGTTCTACTCCAGTTCAAGTTGGTGAAAGAATCAGTTCTTGGTCGATTGCGGCAACTCCGCGACCAATCGGAGCGAAACAGACAATTCGTCGAGCTGGAAATGGGGGCGCAGGAACGACACGGCCCGGTACACGCCCGGCCGCCCGGGCACCTCGGCCACCTGCACGCTCGCCTCGCGCAGCGGGAATTGCGCCTTCTGTTCCTGGCTCGCGTTGTCGTCCAGGAGGACGTATTGCGTCAGCCAGCGGTTCAGGTAATCCTCGACGTTCGATGCGGCGGCGAAGCTGCCGATCTTGTCGCGCATCATCGCCTTCATGTAGTGGGCGATGCGCGACACGGCGAAGATGTATTGCAGCTGCGACGACAGCAGCGCGTTCGCGTTGGCCGCCTCGTTCGCGTACTTGCGCGCCTTCTGCGCCGACTGCGCGCCGAAGAACGCCGCGTACGACGTGTTCTTGCAGTGCACGAGCGAGATGAAGCCCAGGTCCGACAATTCCTTCTCGCGCCGGTCCGTGATCGCCAGCTCGGTCGGGCATTTCAGCGCGATCTCGCCCTCGTCCGTCTTGAACGTGTGGGTGGGGAGGTTTTCCACGAGGCCGCCGCCCTCGACGCCGCGGATCGCGGCGCACCAGCCATAGTCCTCGAACGCCTTGGTCAGCTTGGTCGCGAAGGCGTAGGCCGCGTTGCACCACAAGTATTTCTGGTGGTCGGTGCCGTCCACGTCCTCGACGAAATTGAAGCCTTCCGTGGCGGTGCCGTCGGCCGGGTTGTACGGCAAGCGGCCCAGGAAGCGCGGCAAGGTGAGGCCGACGTAGCGCGCGTCTTCCGATTCGCGGAACGCCTTCCATTTCGCGTATTCGACGGTGTCGAACACCTTGGCCAGGTCGCGCGGCTTGCCCAGGTCGCCGAAGCTCTCGATGCCGAACAGTTCCGGCCCGGCGGACGTGATGAACGGCGCATGGCTGGCCGCGGCCACGTGCGACATCTGCTCGAGAAAATAGATGTCCTCGGGCTGGCGCGTGATCTCGAAATCGCCGATCAGGGTGCCGTACGGCGCGCCGCCGAAGCTGCCGAATTCTTCTTCGTAGACTTTCTTGAACAGCGTGCTCTGGTCGAATTCCAGCGCCGACTGGAAGTCCTTCACCAGCTCGCGCTTGCTCGCATTGAGCATGCGCACCTGCAGCCCGTTGCTCGTCGCCGTGTTCTTGACGAGGTAGTGCAGGCCGGTCCAGCTGCGTTCCAGCTTCTGGAATTCAGGCGCGTGCATGATCGCGGACAACTGGGCCGAGATCATCCGGTCCAGCTCCGCCAGGCGCGCATCGATCGTGGCCGACAGATTCGTCGACACGACCATCGTGCCCTCCATCACCTGGCTCACGAGCTCGGAAATGATGTCGCGCGCCCGTTCATGTTCGCTGCTCGATTTCGCCACCCGGCTCTGTTCGACGATCTGGTCGAGCAGGGACATGTCCAGTTCAGGAGCCGCTGCCTGCGCCGCGTTCGCCGTATCGAGGATCGCGCTCATGCTTCCTCCTTGCCGCCTTTGCCGCCTTTGCGGAGACTGCCCAGTTTTTCCGTATTCGACAGCACGTCGCTGAGCAGGTCTTCCAGCTTGTCGTTGCCGGCCAGCTTGTTGCGCAGGTCGGCCAGCTTGCCGCGCGCTTCCAGCAGGCCCTTCAACGGCGCCACCTGCTGCACGACGGCTTCCGGACGGAAGTCGTCCATCTGCTTGAACTGCAGCTGCACGGCGAATTCGCCGCCTTCCGGCGACAGATGGTTCTCCACGCGGAAGCTCGTCGCGGGGGCCACGCCGCCCAGCACTTCGTCGAAATTGTCGGCGTCCACGTTGACGAAATTGCGGTCCTTCAGGCGCTTCTTGGCCGCATCGGGGTCCGAGCCGAAGTCGCCCAGCACGCCGACCACGAACGGCAATTCCTTGTTTTCGATCGAATCGCCGATCTCGACGTCGTACGTCATCTGCACGCGCGGCGCGCGCACCTTCTGCAGGCGTTTCTGCACGCTTTCATTCTTTGCCATGTCGACTCCAGTGGGCTGTGGACGGATTATTTGAGCGCGCCGAACGGATCGCTCGATGCGGTGGTACGGGCAGTGGACGCGGCGCCGACGGCCTTCCTGATCGTCTCCTTCACGCGCGGCGCGGCGGGACGGTTGTTCGGCACCAGCACGTCTTCGTTGAGGCTCGTGCGCAGCAGCTTGGCCAGGTCCTGCGCCTCCGTGCGGACGTTGCCGGTGAGGTTGTTTTTCTGGCTCAGGTCGAACAGCGCCTTGCTCGTCACGCGCAGGCCGCTGACGGCGACGATGCTGTTGGCCAGCGTATCGTCCGGGTCGCGCTCGAGCGCTTCCAGCGCGTCGACGATCGCCTCGCCGTAATTGGTGCTGTCGAAGTGCATCTGGGCCATGCGCACCCATGGCGTCTTGTCGGTCGGGAAGGCGGTGCCGGCATTCTTCAGGATCGCGTAGGCCTTGTCGTTCTGGCCCGCGAGCACGGCGGCATCCACTTCGGCCATCGCGCTCGCCATCGTCGGCGCCGCCTTGGCCGCATGGCTTGCCGCCGGCGCGGTACTGGCGCAGGCCGACAACAACATGACACATGTGATGGGGACCGCCGCAAGCGGCATCAGGCGTTCGAAGGTCATCTGGCTCTCCCGGGTTGAAATCAGACGCCATTATTGGTGAACGGTTTCTGGGGAGAATTGCGTGCCATCAACGCAGGTTTGCCCCCTCATTGCGCCGCGTCGAAGAGGCTGTTGAGCGGGTATTGCGCCTGCTCAGGGTGCATGGCGGGCGATCCCGTTAAATCGTCGTGTTCTCTTTATCAGATGCAAGGAGCAACGATGAAACGAACGTGGATCGTGTTGTGCGCCGCCGGTCTGCTCGGCGGTTGTGCCGGCGGCACGCTCGGGCTGCGCAAGCCGGCGCCCGTACCGGAATCCCAGCAGCCGCCGCGCAACGTCGTCATGCACCTGCATGCGGCGCCGCGCCTGAACGTCGACGCGCGCGGCCAGTCGCTGGCGCTGCTCGTCAAGATCTACAAGCTGCGCCAGCGCGGCGCGTTCGACCAGGCACCCTACGCCGCGTTCCTGTCGTCGCAAGCGGAGCGCGAGGCCCTCGGCGCCGACCTCGTCGAGGCCAGGGAAGTCACGCTGGTGCCGGGCCAGCGCCTCGACATCAACGACAGGCTCGCGCGCGACACGCCCTGGCTCGGCGTCGTCGCCCTGTTCCACGCGCCGTCAGGCAATGCCTGGCGCGCCGTCATCCCGGCCGCGGATGCCGAAGGCGCCGGCGCGACCATCGGCCTGCACGCCTGTGCCCTGTCGGCCGGCAATGCCGCCAAGGCTTTGTCTCTTGTCCACTGTCAATAAGCGCCGCAACGTTTCCAGCAAGCTAGAGATTTGCGAAGGGAGGCTCATGAACATTCCGGCGAAAGTTTTATGGGGCGAAGGGCTGTTCCTGCGTCCCCAGCACTTCCAGCAACAGGACCGCTACCACGAAGCGCGCCTGAACGAGACGGCCAGCGCCCTGCATCCCTATTGCTGGGGCGTGCGCCGGCTGGCCATCGATGCCGACGCCCTCAAGGCGGACACGCTGCGCGTGACCGAGCTGGCGCTGATCTTCCCTGATGGCGACCTCGTGCGCGCTCCGGACCAGGATCCGTTGCCGCCCCAGGTTCGCCTCGACGAGCTGCCGCCCGACGTCCAGACAATCACCTTCCACGCCGCTCTGCCCGTGCTGAAAACGCATGGCGACAATTGTGCCGAGCGGGGCGCGGCGCGGCCGGATGCGCGCTTCGGCCAGCGCGAGCACGACACCCAGGACCTGTTCAGCCAGGCCGCGCCGGCCCCCGTGGCCTACCTGACCCGCACGGTGCGGCTCGTGTCCGAACTCGATGCGCTCGACGCCTACGACAGCTTTCCGCTCGTGCGCCTGCAGCGCGTGGCGACAGGCGGCTTCGAGATCGACCAGGCGTTCACGCCGCCCAGCCTGTCGATCGCGGGCGCGCAAGGCCTGCACGCGCGTCTCGTGCGCCTGATGGAAAAACTGCTGGCCAAGGTGAATGCGCTGTACGGCCATTACCGCGAACCGGGCCGCCACGTCGTCGAACTGCGCGGCGGCGACGTCGCGTCGTTCTGGCTGCTGCACACGGTCAGCACCGGCTACGCGGCGCTGACGCATTACCTCGCCCACCGGGAACTGCATCCGGAGCGCCTGTTCCAGGAGCTCCTGTCGCTGGCCGGCGGGCTGATGACGTTTTCGCGCACGGCCCGGCTGGAAGACCTGCCGGCCTATGCCCACCAGGATCCCGGACCGGCCTTCGCCCGCCTCGACGGTATCCTGCGCGAACTGCTCGACACCGTGATCTCGTCGCGCTACTTCGCGATCGCGCTGTCGAACGACCGCCCCTCGTATCACCTGGGCGCGCTCGACTCCGGCAAGATCAATGTCCAGACGACCTTGTACCTGGGCGTGGCCGCCGACCTGCCGGCGCTGCAGCTCGTCGACATCGTCCCGCTGCGCTTCAAGATCGGCGCCCCCGAAGACGTCGACAAACTGGTGCTGACCGCCATGCCCGGCGTGAAGCTGGCGCATGCGGCCCAGGTGCCCAGCGCGCTCCCCGTACGCCCGGACATGGTGTATTTCGTGCTCGACAACCGCGGCGTGCTGTACGACAGCATGCTCAAGGCGCAGGCCATCTCGATCTATGTCCCGAACGGTATCCGTGACCTTAAACTCGAACTGATTGCGATCGCAGCATGAGCCATCCCGTCGAACGGCGCGCCGCGCCCTCCCCGCGCGGCGCCGTCGGCACCGCCCCCGCCTCCCTCGTCGACCTGATGTACGAGGGTTTCTACGCCCTATTCCTTTTGAAAAACGGTTGCGGCCCGCAGGAGCAGGCCGCGTTCGCCGACCGCATGACGGGCTTCCTCGGCGAAGTCGACCGCAGCGCCAGGTCGCTCGGCATCCCGGCCGACGACGTGACGGCAGCCAAATATGCGTTTTGCGCGGCCGTCGACGAGATCATCCTCGGTTCCGAGTACGCCATCCGCGAAGCGTGGGAAACCCGTCCGCTGCAGCTACGCCTGTTCGGCGACCAGCTCGCCGGTGAACATTTCTTCCAGCGCCTGGAAGACTTGCGCGCCAAGGGCAGCGCGCACCTGCAGGCACTCGAGGTTTATCACCTGTGCCTGCTGCTCGGCTTCCAGGGCCGCTTCGCGCTGGACGGCCGCGACAAGCTGAACTACCTGACGGCGCGCCTGGGCGACGAGATCGCCCGTATGCGCAACAAGAGCCGCACGTTCGCCCCGCATGCGGAACGGCCGGACCAGATCGCCCACAGGATCGGCAGCGACACGTCGCTGTGGGTCCTGTGCGGCGTGTTCGCGCTGGCCGGCCTGGGCGCCTACCTGGGCTATCGCAGTGCGCTGGGGCGCGAGACGGATCGGGCGCTCGTCAGCTACAACGACCTCGTCAAGCTGCCGCCGCGGTCGGCCAATGTGACGATCACGCTACCGTGACGTCCGGGTGCCCGAACGTCTGCAACGAGTGCATGAAGTAATGGCCTATCAGCACGTCGGACTCGGCGCACAGCCGGCGCGCGGCGTCGAACATGGCGTCTTCGACCGGGTCCAGGCACGGCCGCAGGATAGTCGCCATCTGCATCGGGGAATGCAAAGCGGAGCTTGCGGATCTCGTAAGCCGTCCCGCCGACCGTCTGCTGCTGTTCCGGCGCGAGCACGGGCGACGCGACGACGCTGATCTTCGCGCCGCTCGCCGACACCATGCCTTCATGGGCACCACTGTCGACGCAGGTGATCACGAGGTGGACGTCGTTGCCCACCGCCTGCAGGCCCTCCGCTAGCGCCAGGAAAGGCCGGATGTCGCCACGGCCGCCCCACGTTTGCATGGCGATGTTCATACGCGCCATTGCAAGAATATTAACCCTGCAAATATATAACGAAAACGCGTGCGGGGCTTATTGGACGACCTTGAATTCAATCCGGCGGTTGCGCGCCCTGCCCTCGGGCGTGCGGTTGTCGGCCACGGGGCGATCCGGGCCTTCGCCGGACACGGCGACCATGTCGGGCTTGACGCCGCGTCCGACGACGTACGCCTTCACGGCCTCCGCGCGCGCCTGGCTGAGCGATAAATTGCCCGCGCGCGAGCCGGCATTATCCGTATGACCGATGACTTCGACCCGCTTGTCCTTCAGGCGCAGCAGCGCCACGCTCATCTGGTCGAGGATGGCCTTGCCGGAATCCGTCAGCGTGGCCTGGCCCGATTCGAATTCGATGATGCGGTTGGCGAGCGCCGCATCCAGCATGCCCTGCTCCGAGGCCGCCACCCGCAGGCCGTTGTTGACCGTGTAGCCCGGATCGAGGGCGAGCGCGATGTCGCTCGCGATCTGCGTGCGCTGGGCTTCGCTCGCGACGTCGCCGCGCAGGCTCACGCTCGTGCCGTCGACCTGCAGCTGGCCGCGGCTGATCAGCTTCAGGTTCGGGCCGATCAGCTTGCCGACACGGTCGTTCCAGTTCGCCGGCATCGAAACGCGGCCGACCGCGAGCTGGTCCACGATCCGGTCCGCGCCGTACACAGCGCGCAGGCGAGCCAGCAGCGCGGTCTTGCTGGCGTCGTCGGCGACCGTGCCGGACACGACGATGGGTGCGGTGGCCTGGGCCTGGGCCTGGGCCTGGATCTGGATCTGGGCCTGGGCCTGGGCTTGGGTCTGCGCGCTGGCGGGCACGCTCGTGACGGCCACAATGGCCGCGTAAAGGATCAATGTCTTCGGCATCACGGCGCGGCTCCGATAAAGGTTTTCAGGAACAGTTCGTGCGCGAGCCGCAGGGGCAACGCCGGCTGCTCGAGGTAGCTGGCCAGCGCACGCACGTCCACGTCCAGGCCGAGCTGCTCGTCGATCCAGGCATTGTCCGCGAGATGCACCTGCTGGTCGGCGGCGACGATCGGATCGATCAGGGCGTGCAGCGTACCGGCCGCCGCCCCGCCGAAGCCGACGACGAGCGCGGGATGCTCACGCACGCGGGTGACGAACAGCACGAGGTCGAAGCCGCTGCGCCGGATGAACGGCAGCACCAGTCCCAGCCAGAAGGCGGCGGCCGCATGGCGTTGGAGACCTTCACCCGGCAGCGGCAGCACGAGGCTCTTGTGCAGGCTGGCGGGACGGCTGTGCATCACGGGCTGCAGTAGCAGGCCGAGCCCGAGGATCATCCGGTTGACCTCCAGTTCCAGCTGCGTCGTCAGTTCGCCGACGGTGGACAGGGCCAGGTAGCTGTCCAGCGCGGCGTCGTGTTCGCCCAACGCCACGGGCGCGTCCGCGATCGCCTGCAGGTAGGCGCTCGGGTCGGTGCTGCCCAGTATTTGCGGCGCCATGCCCTCGAGGTAATTCCACAACGGCGCGAACGCGAGTGGGCAGCGCGCGACGAAGCGGGCGGGGTCGGGCAGGTCGACGGTCCGCATCATCAGGAACGGGAAGCGCCGCCCCGACCGGTCGTGGCTGGCGACGAGGTGGCCGGCGACGGCATGACGCCGGTCCGGCCCCACGAAGGCGAAGCTGGCCGGGGCCATCGCATCGTAATTCAGCTTCCAGCGCGCATCGGACGGCAGCCGCGTCATGACCTGCGCGATCCAGTCGTCCAGCATGCCGATCACGGGCTGGTCGTCGGCCAGCTTGACGAAGTCGCTGTGCGCCGGGATCTTGCCGAAATAGCCGATGCGGCTCACGGCGGGCGCGCGCTGGGCAGTTCGGTTCGGGGCGCGGTTCACTGCGCCGCTCCTGCAAGCGCCGGGCCGGTGCCGCTGGCGCCGATCGCACCTGCGCGGCCGACGATGGCGTCCGGCAGGCGCAGGCCGCGGAAGCCCTGGCTGGCCTGGGCGTTCCCGCCGGACGTGTCCGTGCTGCTGACGCGCTTGAGGTTGACGGCCACCGAGACGTTGCCTGCGTTCCAGCGCAGTTCGTGCGTACCCGCATCGAGGCGCTTCTTGGCCGCCGCCTCGATCATCTTCTGCAGCCCGAACTCGCCCGCCTCGTTGAACAGTTCGACCGTGCGGCCGTCGAACGTCACGGCGCTGATCTTCGCACCGCTGCTGCCCTGCGGACCGGGATGCACCATGTTGACCCAGGCTGCCGGCGTGTTCCGGTAGCGCAGTTGCTGGCCGTCGATCTCGATCGTGTATTCGGTGACGCCGGGTGCGGTCAGCGGCAGCAGTTGGAACACGGTCTGCGGGCCGCCGCCGGCCGCCACGCCATTGGCCGACAACGGCGCCACCCAGCCGGGGAAGCCACTGACCGCCTGCGGCGCCAGCGTGATGCCGATGTCGGCCCAGGTGCGGCTGCTGAGCACGTCGCCACGGCGCACGACCAGCGGCCCCATCGTCGTACCCACGAATTTGGCGACGACGCCGTCCGGGCCGAACACCTGGCCGATCTCGGCCGGCGTGGCCTGGATCTGGGCCGACGGCGCGAACGGATACTTGGCCGCCAGCATCTTCTGGAAGGGCTCGACGACCTGGGCCTGCCACGTCTTGTTGATCTCCGATTCCGAGGGCAGCACGATCATCGCGAACGTCTGCACGAGCGGCCGCACGAGCAGCGGGCGCAGCATCTGCTTCTGCGTGTCCGTCATCCCCGTCAGCATCTGCTCGTCGACGTACTTCAGCGCTTCGGCCAGTTCGGAACCATTGCCCTCCAGCGTCTGCTGCATCAGCTGCTTGGCGCCGGGGCCGGGATCGCCCTGGTTCTTCAGCTGGTTCAGGCGGCTGCGCAGCTTCGACAACGCATCGAGGTAGCCGGTCATCAGCGACGCATCTTTTTCCTTGACGCCGACCAGGCGCGCGACGCCGGCGAATTCGCGGCCGACCGGGCCGGCCGCCTGCACGCCCCCCACCGGCAGCGGGCCCATCGCATCGGCCACCTGGCGCGCCTCGCTCGGCGCCTGCCGCAGCACCACTTCGCGGAACCACCCTGCAAGCCCCCGCTTGAGCTTGACGGTGTCGACCCGGGCCTGCGTGGGATCATCCCAGGATGTCTGTTCGTGGACAGTCTTGAGCACTTTCGCCAGCGGCGACGTCAGCGGATCGCCGAGGCGGTTCATCGCCTGCACGCTGGCGTCGAAACCATTGAGGTCGGCGATCGTCACGCCCTGCACGAACTTGCTCCATTCGCGCGCATAGTCGCTCTTGTACATCTCGACGAGGGCTTTCTGGATCTGCTCCGGGCTGCCCTCCAGCGTGAGATCGTCCTTGGCGACGCTTTTCAATACCCAGTCGCTGCTCTGCAGTTCGCGGGTCGACGCCTCGCGGATCGCCCCCTGCACGAATTTCTCCCAGGCATCGCGGGTGTACGCGCCGCCGACGGCGTAACTGCCGACGACCAGCGCCTGGTCCTGTTCACCGACGATCCGCGCTACGGTCACGCCCGGGAACCGCGTCGACGCGCGGGTGCGGATGTCGGCATACACGCGCTCGCGCGCGGGCGTGCCGCGCACGACGCGGCGCAGGTTCTCGCGAGCGGTGTCCAGCAGGCTGAGCTTGGGCGTGATCTGGGGCCACGCCTGGTCGTCGATATGGGCCAGCACGAAGGTCAGCTGGCGCTCGGCGCTGCGGATCATCTGCTCGCGCGGCATCGCGCCCCGGTTCGCTTCGAGCCAGCTGCGCCAGAAGCGCGTCAGCTGGTCGTTCAGGTGGCCGGGTTCGGCATGGCTCTTGTCCGCCAGCATCAAGTAAGTCTTGAGCGCGTTATAGGCGTCGCCGACGTTCGTGGCCGAGACATCCTGGTAGGGCTGGCCGGGTTTGGCGGCTGGCGTCGCCCGCACGTTCGGGTCGAGCTGCGACGCGTTCGCGTTCATCTCCGTCAGCAGGTTCTCCAGCGCCCCCGCCACCGGCTGTACCATGACTTCGCGCACGCCGGCGAAATACTCGTCGCGCAGCTTGCGCTCCAGCGCCTCACCCTGGTACAGGCCGAACGCCAGCGCCCACGGACGGTCCTGGCGATACTTGTCGAGCTGCTCGATGCGGTCCTGCAGGATGTCGAGCCCTTCCAGCCGCGACTGCAGATCGGTCCTGCCGGCCTGCAGCTTCATGACCTTGTCCAGGTCGGCCCTGACGTTCGCGACCAGTTGCCGGTTCCCCATGTAAGACCAGCTCCAGCCGCCGAGCGCACAGCCGAGCAGCAGGGTGGCGGCGAAGAACGCGCCGATCTTCATGCGTGTGGCGGCTGGACTCGTATAGCGCTTGACCAGGTCGCGGTCGGCGAAGATCACCTTGCGGAACAGCTGCAGCAGGAAAAAGCCGGACTGGTCGGAGCCGGGCGCGGCCTCGTCGCCGGCTTTCTCGCCCAGCGGGCGCAGCTGCAGGTCGAACCGTCCCGCGACGCGCCGTGCCGACTGGTTCTCCAAGCTGCCCTCCTGCAACGCGCTCGTGAAATAAAAGCCGCGGAACACGGGTTTGAACTGCCACGTGTTTTCCTCGAACAGGGTGGCGAGGAAGGCCCGCAGCTGGGGCTTGAGCGCGGCAAATTCGAGCGGGAACGTGAACACGCCAGGGCGCAGCGCGGTGCTGCGGTTGCCCGCCATGCTGGCCACGCTCATCTCCTTGAGGCCGTCGTGCAATTCATCGAAATGCTGGTCGAAGAATGCCAGCACGTCCTGCGGCGTGCTGCGCCGGTTGTAGCGCAGGGTCGCGCCCCAGACGCGCTCGCGCTCGGTCAGTTCGCTGCCGTGGAAAAAGTCGGCAAAGCCGGCAATCAGGTCGGCCTTCGTGAAGATCACGTACACGGGCGCGTGGACGCCCAGCCTTTCGGTCAGTTCCTGCACGCGCGTGCGCAGGCTCTTCGCCAGTTCGATCGACGTCTCGGGACTCCCGCCGGCCAGCTCGGCAACGCTGACGGCGATCAGGATGCCGTTGATCGGCGCGCGGGACCGGTACTTGCGCAGCAGGTCAAGGAAGCTGAACCACTCGGCGCGGTCCGCGTCGAATACGGAATAGCGCCCGGCCGTGTCGAGCAGGATGCCATCCGTCGTGAAGAACCAGTCGCAGTTGCGCGTGCCCCCGACGCCCTGCACCGCCTTGCTGCCGGGGATCGGAAACGTCAGACCGGAATGCTTGATCGCGCTGCTCTTGCCGGCCGCCGGGTTCCCGATGATCATGTACCACGGCAGCTCGTACAGCGCCGCGGCGCCGCGCGTCAGGCCCAGCTTGGACGTCTTGATCGTGTTGATGGCTTCCAGCATGCCCTTGCGCAGCACGGCCGCGTCGTTGCGCGCCGCCTGGGCCTTGCCGTCGGTCTCCGCGCCGGTCAGGATCGCTTCGCCCAGCCGGCTGGCCGCGCGCTTGCGCAGCCAGGCCCGGATGAGCCAGGCGATCCCTCCCGCACACAGGAGGAGCAGGCCCAGCAGTGCGGCCCAGATGAGGGCCGTGTCGAGGGAATCCGTGCCCAGCAGCACGAGTGCTGCAAGCACGCCGATGCCGATCACGGCCAAAACACGTCTGTCGGTGAGGAACTGCCAGAGTCGGGCCATCATGTTTGTTCGGAAGGTTGGTGAATACCATCGGCAATACTGGCACTATTTCCTTGTCGAAAATTTGAGGTGAGACAACGCTCCGGGAACCGTCCGCCATCAGTGCCGCATCACCCCGCGCATCCGCAACTCCGCATGACCGAAGTCCATCATCGTCCAGCGCCCACCCCAGGTCAGGCCCAGCGATTCGGCGACCTCGCCGTAGAGCTGGTAACCACGCATGGCCCAGGGGTCTTTTTCCGAGATCACGAGTTTGCCGTCCCGCCAGAACGCACAGTCGGCCGCCAGCCCGTACTGGTGCCAGCTCTGGAATGCACGTGCGTTCGTCACCTGCGAACCCATGCCGGCCAGCATGTCCTGACGGGCCGGGCTGCGGTACCCCTCCAGCAGTGCCATCTCGTAACCGTATTTCTCCTTCATGATCTTGAACACCAACAGCAGGCGCTGGCTGAACTCCGGCCGCAGCAGCCCCCAGTTGCGGCTGGCGTCCACGAGCATCGGACGCACCAGTTCCACTTCGCGCGTGCCGAACGCAAGCGGGGGCAACGCGGCCGGCGGCACCAGCTGCTCGCCCTTGAGCAGCGCGGCCACCTGGGCATCGACGACGGTGTCGGCGGGCTCGTAGTCGGGCAGCATGTCCGGCCGGCGCATCAGCAACGCGAGCAGCGTCGGGATCAGCACGAGCGGCACGCCGACGGCGAACCACGCCCAGTGCCGCCGCAGCATCCTGCGGCCGTCGAACCACGCGCCGCGCGCGCCCGACCAGGACGCCCGCAGCGTGGCATTACCGCTGCGCTGCCAGCCCCCGACGCGCCAGTGGAGGCGGCGTTGCAGCATGCCGAGCACCTGCAGCACCGACGCCCGTCCGCCCGGGAACAGGGCGAGCCAAATGACGCTGCAGGCCAGGAAAAAGTACAAGAATGCGAGGAAGATCAGCATCGGATTCTCCGGTTTGTTTCTAATTGGAACTAGTTTTCCAATCTTAGGAGTAACGCGGTGCGCCCTACAGATGAAAATCAACCTGGCTCCAGACGTCCCAACCTGATGTCGTCGTCGCGCCGGGCAACCAGCGAAATCAATATCCTGGCCATGCTCGACGGCCAGGCACCCGGGCGCCGGCTCCGCGCCCTGCCGGTCGTCGTCTGGTACGGCGCCGCCGGCGTGCTGGCGTGCTCCCTGCTCGTCGTCATCGCGTGGCTCGTCCGCGGCGCGACGCCGGCGCGCGACAGCACGCCCGTCGACGTGCCAGGCACGCGCGCCACGCTGACCGCGGAAAGTCCGCTGTCCATGCCGGCGCCCAATACGTACGCGACACCTGCGGCAGCCGTCCCAGCGCGCGGCGCCGTCATCATCGATCTGCCCCAGCCTGCCGCCATTGCAGCGTCCGACGTGGCCAGGCGCGCCCCGGCCGGTACGACGGCGCACCCTCCGTCTGCCCCATCGCGCCATCCGGTCACGCGTCCCGCCACGCCGGCCGTTCCTTATGCACGGCCACAACCGGAGTCCCGGACGACCGCACCCCGGGCGCTGGCCCATGCGGACCCGGCACCGCCGCGCCAGAAGCGGACCGCCGGCGCCTCTAGGACGACGCCGTCAACGACCGGGGTCGATACGGACGTCGCCCTGATCTCGGCCATCCTCCAGCACACCGGCACCCGTAACGAGGCGGACGATGGCGCGGGAACGGCGGCGTGCACCGACAAGCCGTGTGGCCCGCGCATGCCACCCCGACAATAGGGCAGCCTGCCCGGAAAACCACGCCGCGGGCTGTAACGACAGCAAAACTGCTGGGCCATCGTCGCCGGCACCGTTATACTGTACAAAAGTACAGTTGGCGCGGTATGACGATGATCAGAGTCCTGGAAAACGAGTTTTATTATCTGGATAACTTCCAGCGCGTGCTGGACTGGATCGCCGAGCGCTACGCCGACCTGCTCATCGACGAGGAACACGCGTTCATCGCCGCCTTCCCGCAATTGCCGCAACCGGCCCGCGCCCTGTTCGTGAGAATGGCGATGCGCAAGGGCACCCTGTTCCGGGCCAGCAAGCTCAACTACGCGGAGATCGGCTGCCCGCGCGCCGCGGCAGAGGCCCTGCTGCCCAGCGGCTGGATCGAGTCGGACCCCGTCCTGACGCTCGACGAGCTGTTCGACCTGCTCTCCAAGCCGGAACTGGCCGGGGCGTTCGGCCTGACCGGCGCGCAGAAGAGCGCGCGCAAGGCCGACCAGCTCGAAGCGCTGCGCGGCGATCCCGCGCACGAGGCGGACCGCCCGTTCTCGCATTGGCACCGGCATTGTGACGACCTCGCATTGCGCCTGCTCGTGCAACCGCTGTGCGACCGCCTGCGCCTCATCTTCTTCGGCAACCTCTCGCAGGACTGGACGGAGTTCGTGCTGTCCGACCTCGGCCTGTTCCGCTACGAGCGCGTCGAATTCTCGCCGGCGTCGCGCGGCTTCCGGGCCCGTCACGACATCGACCACTACCTGCAGCTGCACGCGTGCAAGGAACGTTATTACGCGGGCGAGGCGGCGCTGGACGTACTGGCCGACCTGCCCCGCCATGCGTTCGGCAACGACTGGCTCGACAGCCGGCGCGAACGTCTGCTGTTCCAGCTCGGCCAGCTGCTCGAAAAAGAGCGGGACTGGGACAATGCGTATGCCGTGTACGCGGATTGCCGCTATCCGGGTGCGCGCGGCCGTGCGATCCGCGTGCTGGAAAAGCACGAGAAATTCGACGAAGCCCATGCGTTGTTCGAGACGGCGCAACAGGCCCCGGAAAGCGAGGCGGAGCGCCAACACCTGCTGCGCCTGGGCCCGCGCCTGGCGCGCAAGCTGGGCCATCCGAAAGGCCCGCCGCGCCGCGCGACGCCGGCCGCCCGGCTCGACCTGAGCCTGCCCCTGCCGGGCGGCGAATGGCGCGTCGAAGGCGTCGTGCTGGAGCATCTGGCGCGCGCCGACGCGCCCGTCTTCTACGTCGAGAACACGCTCGCCAACACGCTGTTCGGCCTGTTGTGCTGGCGCGCGATCTTCGCGGCCGTCCCGGGCGCGTTCTTCCACCCGTTCCACCGCGGCCCGGCCGACCTGTTCGCGGCCGACTTCTACCAGCGCCGCAAGGACGCCTTCGAGGCCTGCCTCGCACTGCTGGACGACGGCCGCCACCGCGCCGCCATCCTCGCGACGTACGACGAGAAGGCAGGCCTGCAATCGCCGTTCGTCGCGTGGGACTGGCTCGATCGCGGCATCATCGAACTGGCGCTGGACTGCATCCCGGCGGCGCACCTGACACTTTGGTTCCGCCGCATCCTGCAGGACGTGAAGGAAAACCGCACGGGCTTCCCCGACCTGATCCAGTTCTGGCCGGGCGAACAGCGCTACAACATGATCGAGGTGAAGGGCCCGGGCGACCGCCTGCAGGACAACCAGCTGCGCTGGATCGATTACTGCGCCGAGCACGGCATGCCGATCACGGTGTGCTACCTGCAATGGGAGCAGGCCGCCGCATGAACGACGCACGCTACGTCGTGTCCGTGCGTGCCCTGTGCGAATTCACGGCCAAGCAGGGCGACCTCGACCTGCGCTTCACGCCGTCGCCCACGGCGCAGGAAGGCATCGCGGGCCATGCCGTCGTGGCATCCCGCCGCGACGACAACTACCGCAGCGAAGTGTCGCTGGCGGGCGACTCGGGCCCGCTGCACGTGCGCGGGCGGGCCGACGGCTACGACCCCGACCGCAACCTGATCGAAGAGGTCAAGACGTACCGCGGCCAGTTCGCGCGCATCCCCGACAATCACCTGCGCCTGGCCTGGGCCCAGTTGCGCGTCTACGGGCACCTGATGTGCGAGGAGCTCGGAATGGACGACGTCAACCTGGCGCTCGTCTACTTCGACATCGGCACCCAGCAGGAAACCGTGCTGCGCGAGACCCGCACCCGCGCCGACCTCGCCGCGCTGTTCGAAGACCAGTGCCGCCGCTTCGTCGCCTGGGCCGAGCGGGAACTCGCGCACCGCGGCGCGCGCGACGCCGCGTTGACGGCGCTGCGTTTTCCGCACGCTGACTTCCGTCCCGGCCAGCGCCAGCTCGCGGAAGCCATCTTCCGCGCCAATGCCGGCAAGCGCAGCCTGCTCGCGCAGGCCCCGACCGGTATCGGCAAGACCGTCGGCACGCTGTTCCCGGTGCTGAAGGCGGCACCCGGCCAAGCGCTCGACAAAGTGTTCTTCCTGGCCGCGAAGACGCCGGGACGCCAGCTCGCGCTGGACGCCGCTGCCACGTTGAAGTCCGGGGGCACGCTGCCGTTGCGCGTGCTCGAACTGAGCGCGCGCGACAAGGCCTGCGAGCATCCGGACAAAGCCTGCCATGGCGATTCGTGCCCGCTGGCCCAGGGCTTCTACGACCGCCTGCCGGCCGCGCGCGACGCGGCGGCGCACGCGGACATGCTCGACCGCGCCGCGCTGCGCGAGATCGGTCTCGCGCACGACGTCTGCCCGTACTACCTGGGCAGCGAGATGGTCCGCTGGAGCGACGTCGTCGTGGGCGACTACAACTACTGGTTCGACGGCGGCGCGATGCTGTACGCGCTGGCGCTGGAACGCGGCTGGAAGGTCAGCGTGCTCGCGGACGAGGCGCACAACCTGGTATCCCGGGCACGTTCGATGTACACGACGACGCTGCAACGCGCGGGCCTGCGCGCGGCGCGGGCCATCGCACCGCCGGCGCTGCACAAGCCGCTCGACAAGGTCAAGCGCGCGTGGACGGACGTGAGCAAGTCCGCGCCCCTGCCCTACCAGGTGCTGGACGGCCTGCCGGACAAATTCCTGAACGCGCTGCAGGGCGCGGCCAGCGCCATCACGGAGCACATGGCGGCCTTCCCCGTACCGCTCGACCCGGAACTGCAGGATTTTTATTTCGGCGCGCTGCAGTTCGGCCGGCTCGCGGAATCGTTCGGCGAGCACTCTCTGTTCGACGTCACGCGCGAGGACGAGCGCAACACGACCCTATGCATCCGCAACGTCGTCCCCGCCCCCTTCCTCGGTCCGCGCTTCGCGTACGCCCATTCGACGACGCTGTTCTCCGCGACCCTGAGCCCCTGGCATTATTTCGCCGACCTGCTCGGCATGCCGGCAGACACCGCGTGGATCGACGTCGACTCCCCGTTCACCGCGAGCCAGCTGGACGTGCACGTCGCGCACGGCATCTCGACGCGCTACCAGGCCCGGGCCGGTTCGCTCGCGCCGATCGCGACCCTGATGGCGGACCAGTACCACGAAAAGCCCGGCAACTATCTCGCGTTCTTTTCCAGTTTCGACTATCTGCAGCAGGTGGCGGACCGCTTCGAGCGCGACCATCCGGACATCCCCGTATGGCGACAGGCGCGCCGCATGAGCGAGCCGGAACGTGCGGACTTCCTCGCGCGCTTCGTCGCGGGCGGTCGCGGCATCGGCTTCGCGGTACTGGGCGGCTCGTTCGGCGAAGGCGTCGACCTGCCCGGCGAGCGCCTCATCGGCGCCTTCGTCGCGACCCTGGGCCTGCCGCAGGTGAACCCCGTCAACGAGCAGCTGCGCCAGCGCATGCAAGCGATGTTCGGCGCGGGCTACGACTATACCTATCTCTATCCCGGCATGCAGAAGGTCGTGCAGGCGGCGGGCCGCGTGATCCGCACGGAGCAGGACCGCGGCGTCGTGTGGCTGATCGACGACCGCTTCGCGCGGCCGGAAGTGCAGGCGCTGCTGCCTGCCTGGTGGCACGTCGACAAGGCCGCCTTCTAGCGGCTCATTCAGGGTGGACAGGGCCAGGCGCGGCGACGAAGACAGTGCGGTTGCACGGCGAGGAGCTGCAACGACGCCATGGCCGCCCTGAATCAGCCGCTAGCGCATCAGGTCGCGGACCTTTTGATAACCGCTGCGGCTGATCGGAACGCGCGCCCCCGACTTCAGTACCGCGCAGTGACCATCCTTCCCGGTCGGCTCGATGCGCGCGATGGTGCCCAGGTTGACGATGTACGACCGGTGCACGCGCAGGAAGGCATGCGGATCGAGCTGGCTTTCCAGTTCGGCCATGCGCTGGTTCTTCAGCCACTGGCGGCCCTCCGAGCAGATGGCCACGTAATCGTCCTGGGCCTCGATGTAGTCGATGCGCGCGACGGGGATGACCTGCACGCGCGCGCCGTCGCGGATCAGCACGCGCTCGATCGGCTGGTGGCGCGCCCGCGCATCGGTCACGAGCGCGCGCATCGCCGCCTCCCCCTCGGTCGCGGGCGCGGCGACGCGTTCGCGCGCATGCGCCAGCGCCTGCGCGAGGCGTTCGCGCGTGAACGGTTTCAGCAGGTAGTCGAGCGCGTGGACGTCGAAGGCCCGCAACGCGAACTGGTCGTACGCGGTGACGAACACGTAGTGCGTCTTCGCGCCGGCTAGCTCGACGACTTCGAAGCCGTCCAGCTTGGGCATCTGGATGTCGAGGAACACGAGATCGGGCGCCAGCTCCGCGATGGCCTTCACGGCCTCGAAGCCGTTGGCGCATTCGCCGACGATCTCCACGTCGGGGTGGAGGCCGAGATGCTCGCGCAGCACGGCGCGCGCCAGGGGTTCGTCGTCCACGATGATCACGCGCATGCGTCAGATCCTTTCGGGTTCGGGTTGGGGTTCGTCGGCCGTTACCGCCGGCAGTGCGAGCTCCACGATGAAGCGGCCGTCGCGCCGCATCCAGTGCGCGCTCGCCTCATGTCCGTGGTCCGCCGCGAGGCGCTGGCGCACGTTGACGAGGCCCAGGCCCGTGCCGCGTGCCGAGGCTGTCCCGTCGACGCTGTCGGGATCGACATCGTTCTCCACGCGGATGCGCAGGATCGAGCCGGCGCGCGTCGCCTCGATGCGCACGAGGCCTGTCTCGATCATCTGGCCGATGCCGTGCTTGATCGCGTTCTCCACGAGCGGTTGCAGCAGCATCGGCGCCAGCAGGCACTCACCGGCGGCGGGATCGATGGCGGCATCGAAGCGCAGCCGGTCGCCGTAGCGCACCTGCTCGATGGCGACGAAATGCCGCACGAGCTGGAGTTCCTGGCCGAGCGTCACCTTGCGGTCGGCGCGCAGGCCCAGCGTGTGCCGGAAGAACTCGGCCAGTTGCACGGTCATGGCACGTGCGGCCGCCGGGTCGAGCGACGTCAGCGCGCTGATCGAATTCAGGCTGTTGAACAGGAAGTGCGGATCGACCTGGGCGCGCAGCATGCGCAGCTCCGCATCCTGGGCCATCAGCTTCATCTCCAGGCGCTGCGTCTCGAGGTGGCGCACGCGTTCGGTCTCGATCAGCAGGTAATTCACGGCGGCCGCCAGGCCGTACAGGATCAGGCCGAGGCCGAACATCGACGCCAGCACGGGGCCACTCGCGACGGGCACGTAAGCGTCCGGCGCCAGCGCGGCCAGCAGGCTGTTCCAGACCGCGCCCATGCCGCACCACAGCGCGGACACGCAGGCCGCCGTCATGCCCACGCCGGCGGCGATGGCGAGCGGACGGCGCCGTCCCAGCGGGTACGCGCGGCACACGTAGTAGGCGGAAAAGCCCGCCGCGTACGCGAACCAGAGCGCCAGCGGCACGGCGAACAGCACGCTCGCCCCCCAGCCCGCCCCACTGACGGCCAGCATGACCGCCAGCAGCAGGCCCAGCATCAGCCAGGCCAGCAGGTAGAGCGCCGTCGCGCGCCAGCTCGCAAAAATACCTTGCACTGGCCGCGCCTTTAGTTGCGCACTTCCACGCCGCCCATGATGGCGTAGCCGGTGATGACGAGGCGCTTGCTGGCGTCGGGCGGCCGGGCCGTCTTTTCCGCGAAGCCGCCCATCACGGGCGTGCCGTTCAGGACGACGGTCCAGTCGGGCGGAACCTTGATGTTGATGCCGCCCCAGACCGTGAAGATGTTGATCACGGCTTCCTTGACGATGGACGCGTCGCGCAGGTCGAGCGCGCAGCCGCCCATCACGGCCGTGATCTCGCCGCCGCGGAAGTCCTGCGTGCTGACGCGCCGCTCGAAACCGCCCAGCACGGCGACGATGTCGACGACGTTGTCCGGACTCGCGCCTGCGGCAACGCCATCGCGCGCCACCCGCCCCGGGCCCAGCGAGCGGTACAGCACGAGACCGCCGAGCGCGATCATCACGAGCGGCCACAGCGTGCCCCAGCTGATGTAGAAGTAGCCCATGCGGCTGACGATCATCAAAAGGCCGACCGCGATCAGCACGCCGCCCATGTAATTGCCGCTGCGGCCGCTGCGCGTCCCGCTGCCGAACAGCGCGACGCAGCCGGCCACGATGAAGGCGAGCGGCCAGAACCCGATCGCATGGCGGAAATTCAGGATGTCGAGGTTATCGAGCAGGAACAGGACGCCCATGCCCACGACGAGCAGGCCCAGCACGACCTGGCTCGACGCGCGGTTCGTGTTATTTTCCATGGCCGTCCCCTCCCTTCTGGCCGAAGCGGCGCTCGGCGATCGGCCGGATCGCCATCGTGATGCCGCTGATGATGATGAACAGGGGCCAGCTGTTGCCGAACGTGAGGCCCCACAGGCCCTCGAGCACGGCGAACAGCCACAGGCCGATGAAGACGGTCCACAGGCCGTTGGAGAATTCGCGGGCGCTCGGGTAGCCGATGGTCTGGTTGATGCCCACGACGACCAGCAGCAGCGGCGCATAATGCCACAGCGAGCGGACGTCGAACACATCCATCTGGTCCAGCAGGAAGGCCACGCCCAGCCCCACCAGGACCAGGCCCCACAACACCTGGCGCCGCAGGTGGTAGGAAGCTTCGCTATTCATGTTTCCTCCGTTGTGATCGAATGTCGACACGATAACGGAGGTCGGCGCGCGGGTGGAAGTGCTTTTCGGCCAATGGCGGCGCCGTCCCGGTGAATGGCGACGGGGCCGGCGAATGGCAAAGGGCCCGCCATGTCGCCATGGCGGGCCCTTCGGAAAGCGGACGAATCAGGCCGCGGCTTGCGGACGCTGCCCCTTCTGCTGGTTGCGGTACTTGGCGCGCGCAGCGGCCAATTTGAGGGCTTCGCGCGCGACGTTCATCTTGTGGATCTCCTCGCGCTCTTTCTTGCCGCGGTGCTGGGCCACGTGTTTGCTGCCGATCTTGGCGGTCATGATGCTTCTCCTGTTCGGTGACGGTGAAACTGGTTCAGGAGCGGGAGGTGCCGATCCGGTCGTCCGACGGCATCAGCATGCCCCACCCCAGCTGGCGCCGGATTTCTTCCGGCGTCGGCGGCGGTTTCGGATCTTTCGAACGCCGCTCGAGGTACTCGCGCACGAGATGCTTGGGGGGATGGTTCGTCGTCGTCGTGGTCATGGCAACCTCCGCTTCCGTTGAAGCCGGCGCGTTCATCGCCGGCTTCGAAATTGGTGCCGGTCCTCGAGGCGACCGGCTGACCTGTCGAGGTGGTTGGCCACCTGCGGAAGATCGCTTGGTGCCTCACTCGACGCCTCCATCGTAGCGAATCCAACGGGGTCGCAACCGTTAGATGCCGCACACTGTGCGTCCCCATGAGTTCCAGTCCTACAGGCCATCTTCAACGAGACCTACGCGGCAACAAGAAATGCAATAAAAACGGGGCCGCAGCCCCCTTGCGCCTGTCGGCGACAACGTCAGAAACGATATTTCAGGTTCACATAGAACTGGCGGCCGCTGACGTCCAGCTTCTGCTGCTCCTCCTCGCTGTAACGATAGTAGGCGCGCTTCGCATTGGTCAGGTTCGTCGCATCGAACGTGAGCAGCAACTGCGGCGTGAGGTTGACGCTGGCGTTGAAGGCCAGCGTCGTCACCGGCGCGGCCATCGTCGGCGCCGTCGGCATCAATACGCCGTTGACGCTGTACAGGCCCTGGCTGTTGGCCGTCGGCGCGGGCGCCGTGGAGCTGTTCACGTATTCGCTGCGGTAGTTCGCGACGAGGCGCAGCGACACCTTGTCGTTCTCGAAATAGCCGCCCAGGTTCGCGGCCCATTCGGACGCGCCGACCATCGGCCGGCCGTCGTCGACCTTCGTGTGCGCGCGGCTGATGTTGCTGGTGAAGCCGAAGCCCGTCGTGCCGAACGGTTGTTCGTACGACAGTTCGAGGCCGGCGATGTGCGCCCCCTGCTGCTCCGACGTCTGGACCGTGTACGTCTTCATCGCCTGCGCCGCCGAATCCCACAGGTCGATCGTGGCGCCGCCCGTGGTGCCGGTCTTCGCATAACCCTGGATGCGCGAGTAGAACAGGTCCACGCCCACCATCGAGCGGCGCGAGAAATACCACGCCCACGACGCGTCGAGGTTGTCCGACGTGAGCGGCTTGATGTCCGGGTTCGGGCCCGTCACGCGGCACCCCTGTGCATCGCACGTCGGGGAGCCGAAGCCGGCGCCGAGCAGGTTGTAGTTCTGGCGGCCCACCGTGCGGCTCGCGCCGAAGCGCAGGATCTGGTCCTTCGTCAGCTCGTAGCGCACGTTCATGCTGGGCAGCCAGTTGTTGAAGCGGCGGTCCGTCTTGATGAAGTAGTAGGTGTTGCCCGTGTTGTTCTTGAAGGGCTCGTTGTCGTAGACCGGCTGCACCTCTCCCGACGTCGTGATCGCATCCGGATAGGCCGCGCATGGAATCGCCGGCTGGCCGGGTGCGGCACGCAGGCAGACGCCGGCCGGAATCGGCGTCGGGATGTCGGCGTTGATACGCGTCTGCACGAAGCGCAGGCCCACGTTGCCGGACCAGCGCTCGCCCTCCAGGTTGGCCATCACATAGGCCGCACCCTGTCGTTCGCGCATGTGCAGTTCGGACGCGATGCGGCGCTCGTACTGGTCGCTCGTCGCCTTCGTCGCGCCCTGGAAGTATGCCATCAGCACGGCGGGGTCGAACGTATAGCCCGTGTTGTCCCAGCCGGCCGGGCCGTCGAGACCGGCGCCGAAGTCGGACGGCCACGGAATCGTGCCGGTCGGCGCGCCGATCGTGATGTCGCGGTTGTGATAGGCCGGGTAGCGGCGCGCGCTGTCGCGGTGGTGGTCGGCGTAGCGCACGCCGCCTTCGACCGACTGGACCCAGCCCTTGTCGACGCGCCATTCGCCGTCGACCTGGCCGCTCGTCTCGCGGTCCGTCGTCTTCAGGCCGGAGATCGTCCGCACCACCAGCTGGTCGGGCCTGGCGCCGGTGCCGTAGTACTTCACGTACGGCGCGTTGTCGACGCCGGCCAGCGCGTACGACACGCCCGTGCCGAAGCTCGCATAGGTCAGGCCCTGGTCGTAGTCCGTCTTGCCGACGCCGCGCGTCGTCGACAGCAGCGTCTTCAGCGTGAGGTCCTGGTTCACGCGCCACTTGCCGTCCAGGTCGAGAAAGGAACTGGTGGCACGCGCGCCTTGGCGGTAAAAGCCTTCCGAATTGCCGATGTATTGGGGCGGCGTCCCGTCGGGGAACATGATGTCGGCGCTTTTCAGCACGCGCAGCTGGTCGCCGTACATCGTCGTCTCGGTGACGATGACGGGGTTGCGGATCGACGCGAACACCTGCTGGCCCTGGGCGCCCACGGTGTTCGGCGCCGTCGCGCCGGTGGCGCCGTCGGCCAGCGACGCTTTACCGAGCAGCATGCTGTACATGGCGCCGGCCTTCAGGCGACCGTAGTTCGGCGCCTTCAGCGTCGACGTGAAGCCCGTCACCGTGACGTCGACGTCCTGGTTCGGCTTGAACTCGAGCGAGAACATGCCGCCCTTGCGGTCGCGCACGCCCTCGACGAATTCCGTGCTCATCGAACCGGGCAGGCGCACCCCGTTCAGGTCGGCGGCCTTGTAGCCGCTGCCGGTCAGCGACGCGTCCGTGATGCCCTTCATGGTGGTCGTGTTGATGACGTCCCAGCCGCTGCTCGTGCCGTACGCGAGGCGCGACGCGGAGTCGCGGCGGATGTAGCGCTTTTCCGCGAAGCCCTGCAGGATGAAGCCGAACGTGCCCGCCTCGTTCTTCCAGTTCACGGACGCGTTCAGGTCGGGCGCCGTCTTGCCGGGCAGGGTCGCGTAGCTGGCGCCGACGCTGGCCACGCCCGACAGGCGCTCCTTCTGCGCCAGGGGTTTGCGCGTCGTGACGTTGATGGTGCCCGCGAGGCCGCCGTCGACGATGTTCGCCTGCGACGTCTTGTACACGATGGCCTGGTTCAGCACCGACGACGGCATCAGGGACAGGCTCGTGGAACGGCTGCTCGATGCCTGGTCGGCGATGTACCAGTCGCCGCTGCTCACCGCGTGGCCGTTGAACACGATCAGCGACATGTCCGGATTGGTGCCGCGCATCGCCACCTTTTCCGCTTCGTCGTAGTCGGTGCGCACCGCCACGCCGGGCAGGCGCTGCAGCGAATCGGCCAGGTTCTTGTCCGGCATCTTGCCCACGTCCTCGGCGGTGATCACTTCGACGTTGGCGGTGGCATCGCGCTTGACGGCCAGCGACTTCGCCATCGACGCACGGATGCCCGTCACTTCGACCGTTTGCATCTGCGTGCTGCCGGCGTCGTTCTGGGCCAGCGCGGGCGTACCCGCCACGCCCAGCCATGCCAATGCGACAGCGGCCGCGAGCGGCTTCTGCTTCAACATTTCTCTCTCCTCTGTAGTCATCGTCGGGGCCGGTGTTTCCCGGTCTCGCGCTCAGTATTGACGATGACAAAGTCGTTGGATAATGATTACTGTTGAAGAATCTATAACTAAAAGGAATGCTCGGACTGCAATTTGTTTTTGACGGCTCCGGCCGGCCGGGTTAGCGTAGCGTTTTATCCATCGAGACCCGCCATGCGTCCTGTCCGCGCGCTGCCCGCGCTCCTGCTTTCCATACTCGTTGCCGGCTGCGCGACGCCGCCCGCCGTGCCGCCCGCCGCCGATGCGGTCGCGGTTGCGCAAACGGCGGCCACCGAACCGCTCGACGCGATCCTGGCCAAGCCCCTGTACCGCATGCACCCCGTCGAAGCGGGCCGTTACATCGCCTGGGTGCACGAGGCCGAGCCCGACCTGCGCAAGCGCATCGCCGCCATCGGCCGCAAGAACCTCGGCCAGCCGTATCGCCTGAACCTGCTGGGCGAGTTCCCCTACCAGGTTCATGACGACCTGCCGATGTTCAGCCTGGATCACAGCGACTGCGTCGTGTTCGCGGAACACACCTACGCGATGGCCCTGTCGCAGTCGTGGGAAGAATTCTTCTGGATGCTGCAGCGCATCCGCTACCGCGACGGCGTCATCGGCGTGGCCACGCGCAACCACTACACGGAGATGGACTGGAACGTGGCGAACCGCTGGCTCGTGACGGACATCAGCGCCGACCTGGCCGGCCCGGATGGCCCGGCGTACACGATGACGATCGACCGCGCCCGCTTCCTCAAGACGCGGCACCACACGGACGCCAGCATCCCCGTCGAGACAAGCCGCCAGGCCTACGTGGCGAAGGACCGCGTGGCGGCCATCGCGGGCCAGCTGCGCGAAGGCGATCTCGTCAACGTGATCTCGACGCGCGACGGCCAGTACTGGGCTTCGCACGTAGGGCTCGTCGTGCTCGGTCCGGACGGCGAGCGCCACTTCCTCCATTCCTCCGAGCCGCAGGTGCGCGAGGAAACCTTCGAGTCCTACATCGCCCGCGCCGCCGCGCGCGAGGAACGCAACCGCCAGGCGGGCAAGAACGGCCAGGTGCTCGCCGGCTTCAAGTTCCTCCGCCTGAACGACGACATGGTAGTGCCGCCGATGGCACCGCAGCCGCGCCCGGGCCGTCCGGCCGGCGCCTGAATCCCGCCTCCACCGCGTCCATCACCCGTGATGGACGCCCTCTTTCACTCCCCCTTCATTGCCGCCTTCCGCCTGGCAGTCCCCCGCATTACGTTTTGAATCGGCGCGAATTCCAATTAGAAAATAATGGGAAATATTCTTTGAATTAATTTCCCAATGTTATCGCTTATGGATTCCGAAAAGAATTCCCTATTCCCGGTTGAGCATGGTCAAATCTTTATCGATGTGTATCGAGATAATAAATAGACCTGCTCATCAGAATAACAAACGACAATTTATCCGCGAATAAATATAAGTCTGACTTCGCCTTTCCGGGATACCAGTGCTTGTTTCAAACTTTGGAAGTTTGCATTCATTAACTCACGCAATGCTTCAGAATCATGGCCAAGCTCAACCAAGTATTCGTTCGTCGAATCTGCTCCCGGATGGTGTCCCTGCATCGCACGTCGAAAATCGCGCTGATGATCACGGCCGACCTGATCGCGCTGCCGTTTTGTTTCCTGGGCGCGATGCTCCTGCGCGGCGGCGATTTGAGACTCGCCTCCCATTTCGGGCCGGGTTCTTATGTTCTCGTAGCAATCGTCACGATAGCGGCGTTCTCCATTTCGGATCTTTATCGCGCCGTGATTCGTTTCATCGACCAGCGTTTATTGAGCGCGACAGGCCTGGCATTGGCGATTGCCGTTCTCTGCGCATACACCATCACGTTTTCTGTGAACGAAGCAAATTTTCCACGCAGTGCCTTGGCCATTTATTGGTTTATCGCTTTTTCGTATGTCGTTGCATCGCGCATCGGTGTGCGCAATCTGCTGCGTAACCTGAACGGGAACCAGCGCGGCACGTCGGAAGTGGTGGCAATCTACGGCGCCGGGGAATCCGGGGCGCAGCTGGCGCAGACGATGCGCAACAGCGACGAATATCGCCCTGTCTGCTTTTTCGATGACAAACGCGCCCTCAGTGAACGCACCATCGGCGGCCTCCGCGTTTTTCCCACCGATCGTCTGGTGGAAACGGTCAATGCAATGGGTATCCGCTCGATCGTGATCGCCATCCCGGCCGTGGCGCCCGGCCGCCTGCGCGACATCATGCAGCGGCTGGCCCAGGCCGGTATCACGACCAAGATCCTGAGCCGTCTCGTCGACCTGGCCGACGACAAGGTCACGCCGCGCGAGAGCATCCGCGACCTGAAGTTCGAAGACCTTCTCGGCCGCGCGCCCGTGCCGCCGCGCCTCGACCTGTTTGCGCTCTGCGTACGCGCAAAAAACGTCATGGTCACGGGCGCAGGCGGCTCCATTGGCAGCGAACTCTGCCGCCAGATCGCCACCTTGAGGCCAAGCCGGCTGCATCTGCTCGACCACTCCGAATTTGCCTTGTACACAGTCCGCCAGGAGATGGCCAATCGCTTCCCCGACGTCCCCGTGGACGCCCATCTCGGCTCGGTCTGTAATGCGGACCTGATCGAACGCATCCTGCGCGACAACCGCGTCGACACCATCTACCACGCCGCCGCGTACAAGCACGTTCCTCTTGTGGAAACGAATATCGTCGAAGGCCTGCGCAACAACGTGATGGGCGCCCAGGTGATCGCCACACAGGCCGCAAGACACGGTGTCGAAACCTGCGTGCTGATTTCGAGCGACAAGGCGGTGCGTCCGACCAACATCATGGGCGCCAGCAAGCGCATCGCCGAACTCATCTTTCAGGCAGCGGCCGCGCGGCCCGGCACGGACACGACGTTCTGCATGGTTCGCTTCGGGAATGTGCTGGGGTCGTCGGGTTCGGTGATTCCGCTGTTCCAGCGCCAGATCGCACGGGGCGGCCCGGTCACCATCACGCACCCCGACGTATCGCGCTACTTCATGCTGATTCCTGAGGCGGCCCAACTGGTGATCCAGGCAGGGGCGATGGCAAAGGGCGGCGACGTGTTCGTGCTCGACATGGGCGAGCCCGTACGTATCCTGGACCTCGCACGGACGCTGATCGCCTTGTCCGGCCTGACCGAGAAGACGCCGCAGAATTCGGGCGGGGATGTCGAGATCAACTATGTCGGCCTCTTCCCCGGCGAGAAACTGCAAGAGGAATTGCTGACCGACGGCGTTGTCTTCCCAAGCGAACATCCGCGCATCATGCGCATGAAAGAGAACGCCTTGCGGCCGAGCGTGCTGGACACCTTCATCAACTGTCTCATGATGGCCTGCGACACGCATGAACGCGGCCTGATCGAAGGCATGGTCAAGGCCATCGTGACCGAGTACAACCCCGGCCGGCATGCCGAAGGGGCCGCACCGGCCCCCGCCCCGGCACCGGCCGTGGCCGCGCCGACACCCATCGCTGCGCCGCAGGAACGGCTGGCCCTGATCAAGAAATTCGTGCCGTTCCGGATCTAGGCGCGGCAACCGGAACGCCCCTTTTACCCAACCAGTTCGGCGAGGACCCACATGCGTGACGAAAGCAAACCGGCTTATCTCGAACAACTCACTGCCCGTCTGAGTGAGCGCACTGCCCTCATTGGCATTATCGGCCTGGGCTACGTGGGCCTGCCACTGACGCTACGCTATGCCGAAGCCGGCTTCCGCGTACTCGGGATCGACATCGATGGGAGCAAGGTCGAACGCCTCAACCGGGGCGAAAGCTACATCAATCACGTCCCCGCTGCCGACATCGCACGTGCGCGCAGCCAGGGCTTCGAAGCGACCACCGATTTCACCCGCGCGGGAGAACCGGATGCCTTGATCATCTGCGTGCCGACGCCGCTCAACCCGTATCGCGAACCCGACCTGTCTTTCGTACTGGAGACGACCGAAGCCCTGCTGCCGTTCATGCGGCCAGGTCAGGTACTGTCGCTGGAAAGCACCACGTACCCGGGTACCACCGAAGAGGAACTCAAGCCGCGCCTCGAATCGCGCAGCTTCGTCATCGGACGCGACATCTTTCTCGTCTTTTCTCCCGAACGCGAAGACCCGGGCAATCCCGACTTCCACACCCGTACGATACCCAAGGTCTGCGGCGGCGTGACGCCGGCCTGCCTCGAAGCGGGAATCGCCCTGTACGGCGCGGCCATCGACCGTGTCGTCCCGGTCAGTTCGACCCGCGCGGCGGAACTGACCAAGCTGCTCGAGAACATCCACCGGGCCGTCAACATCGGTCTCGTCAACGAGATGAAGATCATCGCCGACCGCATGAAGATCGACATCCACGAGGTCATCCGCGCAGCCGCAACGAAACCGTTCGGCTTCACCCCCTATTACCCTGGTCCCGGTCTCGGTGGGCACTGTATCCCGATCGACCCGTTTTACTTGACGTGGAAAGCGCGCGAATACGGCCTGCACACCCGCTTCATCGAGCTCGCCGGGGAAATCAACAGCGACATGCCCCACTGGGTCGTCAGCAAGCTCACGGATGCGCTCAACCAGCGCGGAAAAGCCGTGATGGGAAGCCGCGTGCTGGTGCTGGGCATCGCCTACAAAAAAGACGTCGAGGACATGCGTGAATCGCCTTCGGTCGAACTGATGGAAATCCTGCGCGACAAAGGGGCCGTCGTCGACTATGCCGATCCACACGTGCCCGTCTTTCCACGCATGCGCGAACACCACTTCGACCTGAAGAGCGTCGAACTCACCGCGCAGCGCATCGCGTCCTATGACGTCGTACTGCTGGCCACGGCACACTCCGCCTTCGACTATGACCTCGTACGGCAATACGCCAGCCTCATCGTCGACACGCGCGGCGTCTACCTCGCCGCGCTACCCAACGTCGTGAAAGCCTGAGGACCGCCATGATGCGCCACTATCCTGCTCCCATCCAGGACCGCAAGATCCGCTTCGCGCTGGTCGGTTGCGGCCGCATCGCCAACAATCACTTCGAGGCCCTGCGCAAACACCAGGACCGCGCCGAGCTGGTCGGCATATGCGACGTCGACCCGCGTGCGCTCGACCGCGCGGTCGGACTGACCGGCGCCGAAGGCTACGCCAGCCTCCAGGAGATGCTGCGCCGCGCCGACGCCGACATCGTCGTCGTCACCACGCCCTCGGGCCTGCACCCCGAGCAGTCGATCCAGATCGCCAACGGCGGCCGCCACGTGATGACGGAAAAGCCGATGGCGACCCGCTGGGAGGACGGCAAGCGCATGGTGGCCGCGGCCGACGCCGCCGGTGTACGCCTGTTCGTGGTCAAGCAGAATCGCCGCAACGCCACCCTGCAGCTTCTCAAGCAGGCCGTCGACAAGAAGCGCTTCGGCCGCATCTACATGGTCAACCTGAACGTGTTCTGGACCCGCCCGCCCGAGTACTACCACAGCGCCAAATGGCGCGGCACCTGGGAATTCGACGGCGGCGCCTTCATGAACCAGGCCAGCCACTATGTCGACCTGATCGACTGGATCGTCGGCCCGGTCGAGAGCCTGCAAGCCTATACCGCCACCCTGGCGCGCGACATCGAGGTCGAGGACACCGGGGTGCTCAGCCTGCGCTGGCGCAACGGCGCCCTGGGTTCGATGAACGTCACCATGCTGACCTATCCGCGTAATCTCGAAGGGTCGATCACGATCCTGGGCGAGCACGGCACGGTGCGCGTCGGCGGGGTGGCCGTGAACGAGATTCAGCAGTGGGAATTCGCCACGCCCGATCCCGACGACGACAGGGTACGCGACGCCAGCTATGAAACCACCTCGGTCTACGGTTTTGGCCACCCGCTGTATTACGACAACGTGATCAAGGTGCTGCGCGGCGAAGCGGAGCCCGAGACCGACGGACGCGAAGGCCTGAAGTCGCTCGAAGTACTGATCGCCGCCTATAAATCGGCGCGCGACGGCAAGCGCGTGGCCCTGCCGCTGGAGTACTGATCATGAACGCTCCCATCGACAGCAAGGACATCCACCCGAGCGCGATCGTCGACGATGGCGCCGTGCTCGGACCCGGCACCCGGGTCTGGCACTTCTCGCATGTCTGCGGCGGCGCCCGCATCGGCGCCGGCTGCTCGCTCGGCCAGAACGTCTTCGTGGGCAATGACGTCGTCATCGGCGACCGCGTCAAGATCCAGAACAACGTCTCCGTCTACGACGCCGTGACGCTCGAGGACGAGGTGTTCTGCGGCCCCAGCATGGTGTTCACGAACGTCTACAACCCGCGTTCCGGCATCGTCCGCAAGGATCATTACCGGCGCACGCTGGTCAGGCGCGGCGCCAGCATCGGCGCCAACGCCACCATCGTCTGCGGCGCGACGATCGGCGCCTACGCCTTCATCGGCGCCGGCGCCGTGGTCAAGCACGACGTGCCCGACTTCGCCTTGATGGCCGGGGTGCCGGCGCGCCAGGTCGGCTGGATCAGCCGTTTCGGCGAACGCCTGCCGCTGCCGACGGCCGGCAACGGCGAGGCGGTCTGCCCGCACACCGGCGAATCGTACGTCCTCGTCGACGGCGTCTGCAGCCTCGTTTCCGCCCTCTCCCGACTCTGAACCGCCCCGACTCGCGAACGGACCGACTACCATGAAATTCATCGACCTCAAGTCCCAATACCAGGCATCGCGCGCCCTGATCAACGGCCGCATCCAGGCCGTCCTCGACCATGGTCAGTACATCATGGGCCCCGAAGTGGGCGAACTCGAGGCTCGCCTGGCCCAGTTTGCGGGCGCCCGCCACTGCATCACCGTGGCCTCGGGTACCGAAGCGCTGCTGATTGCGCTGATGGCGCTCGGCGTGGGCCGCGGCGACGAAGTGATCACGACCCCGTTCACGTTCATTGCCACCGCCGAGGCCATCGTGCTGCTCGGCGCGACCCCGGTGTTCGTGGACATCGATCCGGTCACCTGCAATCTCGCCCCCGCGCTGATCGAAGAGAAGATCACGGCGCGCACCCGGGCAATCATCCCCGTGTCGCTGTACGGGCAGCCGGCCGACATGGACGAGATCAACGGGATTGCCGTGCGCCACGGCCTTGCCGTCATCGAGGATGCCGCCCAGAGCTTCGGCGCCACCTACCGCGGCAGGCAGAGTTGCAACCTTTCCGGCGTCGGCTGCACCAGCTTCTTTCCCAGCAAGCCGCTCGGCTGCTATGGCGACGGGGGCGCCCTGTTCACCAGTGACGACGAGCTGGCCAAGGCCATGCGTGAGATCCGCGTGCACGGCCAGTCGAAGCGCTATGTGCACACCCGCATCGGCGTCGGCGGCCGCATGGATACCCTGCAGTGCGCGATCGTGCTGGCCAAGCTGGAGCTGTTCGATTGGGAACTGCAGCAGCGCCAGCGCGCCGCCTCCGCCTACGATGCGCTGTTGCTCGGCAAGGACATGGGGGTTCGTCCGGTCGGCCGGCGGGACGACCGGACCAGCGTCTACGCCCAGTACACGGTGGTCGTGGAACAGCGCGATGCGCTGCAGGCGGCGCTGCACCGGGCCGGAATTCCGACCGCCATCCATTATCCCGTCCCCATCCACCGCCAGCCTGCCTATGCATCGCCGGGTGGGGCGGATGCCTGCCCCGTTGCCGTCGAGATGGCCGGAAAAGTGATGAGCCTGCCGATGGGCCCATACCTGTCGACGGCGAGTGCGCAACACGTTGCAACGGTATTGCTGGACGCGGCTGGCATCAGCCGGCGCAGCAGCGTGGAACCCGTGGCATTGCCGGAGTAAGGCTGTTCAGCAAAGGATGCCTCACAATGTGCAAGGTCGTTCATCTCACGTCGGCCCATCCTCGCAACGACACGCGTATCTTCATCAAGCAGTGTCGGACGCTGGTCGCACACGGGTATGACGTGACGCTGGTCGTTGCCGACGGCCTGGGCGACGACCAGCGGGATGGGGTAGCGATCGCCGACGTCGGCCTCCCGGGTGGCCGCGTCAAGCGCATCCTGCGGACCACCCGCCGCGTCGGCGACAAGGCAATTGCGCTCGATGCCGATATCTATCAATTGCACGATCCCGAGCTGTTCCTCGTGGGATTGCGGCTCAAGCGGCGCGGCAAGAAAGTGATCTTCGATTCGCATGAAGATGTTGCGCGCCAACTGCTGGGCAAGCCCTACCTGGGACCGCTGTCGCGCAGGCTGCTGTCCTCTACCTATCTGGCCGTGGAGCGTCACGCCTGCTCGCGCTTCGACGGGATCATCACGGCAACTCCTTTTATTAGAGAAAATTTTCTCAAGATTCATCCTCTTACTGTCGACGTGAACAATTTCCCCATGGAGGGGGAACTCGACAGTGACGGCCCCTGGGAAAACAAGGAGGCCGAGGTCTGCTATGTCGGCGGTATCGGCAGTATTCGCGGCATCCGCGAGCTGGTCCAGGCGGGCGAATTGCTGGCCTCGGCGGCGCGGGTGAACCTGGTGGGGACATTTTCCGAACCCTCCGTCGAGGCGGAAGTGAAGGCGAACCCTGGATGGCGCCGCGTGAATGCCCATGGGTACCTCGACCGCCAGGGCGTGCGCGAGGTGTTGAAACGTTCGATCGCAGGCATCGTGACGTTCCATCCGCTGCCGAACCACCTGGATTCCCACCCGACCAAGATGTTCGAGTACATGTCGTCCGGTATTCCGGTGATCGCCTCGAATTTCCCGCTCTGGCGCGACATCATCGAAGGCAATCGATGCGGGATCTGCGTCGACCCACTCGATCCCGAAGCGATCGCAGCCGCGATAGATTACGTCGTGACCCATCCGCAGGCCGCGAGGGCGATGGGCGAAAACGGCCGCCGGGCTGTGCTGGAAAAGTACAACTGGACTGTCGAGGCAAACAGGCTGACCGACTTCTACGGAGCGATATCCCATGACAAGCAAGCTGTCGCAGCTGTTTAACCTGGCCCTCGACATCAGCAAGCTTCCGGTCGCACGCCTCGAATTCCGCCTGGATCTGAATCCGGACAGCGTACGGCGCATGCACGCCCATTTCACCAAGCCTCACCCGAGGTACAAGATCTTCCAGAATAAATCGTTAGGTGCGGCACTCGTCGACCTGAAGCGCTTCGCGGACCCCGACGAGTATATGGCGAATATGAAAGGGCGTAACTCGGCGGGATCCTACGCCAGGAAAGCCAGGTCACGTGGTTACTCGGTCGTCGAGATCGACAGGAACGTGTTCGTCGAGGACATCCATGAAATCAACACCTCGCTCGATCAGCGCCAGGGCCGGCCGATGGCCGACGCATACCGGCAAAAACAGACGCACTTCAGCCCAGAGAAGAACTACAAATATTTCGGTGTGTTGAACTCCGCCGGGAAATTGACGGCCTACAGTGACATTGGTTTTTTCGGCAATTTTGTCGCCTTCGACCGCCTGCTCGGCCTGCGCAACAATGACGGCGCCATGCACCTGATGGTAACGGAAATTATCTGCCGGATGATCGAAAGCCACGCCTACGGCTACCTCATGTATGACACGTTCTTCGGTGCCAGTCCCGGGCTCAGGACCTTCAAGACGATGCTCGGTTTCGAACCCTATCGCGCAAAATATTCACTCCAATGACTCCATTACTAAGGCGTATCTATAGCGATTACGGGATGCCGTCGCGCCTGCGTACGCACGAAAAGCTGATTTGTGCCGCCAGGGATGCCGGCTACCTCCAGACCTCGATCCGCGATTTCCTCGACCGTACGCGGGCCGGCGCTTCAGCGGCCTCGACATTCATCGTGCATCGGCATGACATCGATACGGACCTGCGCACGACCAGGAAACTATTCGAGATGGAAAAGAAATATGGCGTCAAGGCGAGCTATTACTTCAGACTGTCCACGCTTGACTTTGGCCTGATGCGTGAAATCGAAGATTACGGCAGCGAGGCCAGCTACCACTACGAAGAAGTGGCCTCTTTCGCCAAGAAGAACAAGATCAAGGATCCTGCCCTCGTGCGGGATCGACTCCCGGAAATCAGAAATGTCTTCCGCAAGAACTTCCAGTGGTTCGAACAGCAGCTTGGAAAAAAACTCCGCACCGTTGCCGGCCATGGTGACTTCGCGAACCGCCGCCTGAAGGTGAACAATACGGAAATCCTCGCGGACCAGCAACTGCGCGAAGAATGTGGCATCGAGTGCGAGGCCTACGACCGCAGCCTGCTCGACCATATCGACATGTATATCGTGGACCGTCCGCCTCCACAATATTACTGGCCGACCTCGCCCCTGAACGTCGTCTCCGCACACCGCAGCCTCTGCCTCGTGACCCACCCACGGCAATTCGAAACGAACTGGAAGGAAAACACCAAGGACAATCTTTTCCGCTTTTATGAAGCTGTGACGTGGTAAGCGGCACCCCGCATTCAACCGGTAAGCAAAGAAAGCTCATGAATACAAAGAAAATCGTCACAGTGATCGGCGCTCGCCCCCAATTCATCAAGGCGAGTGCGGTCTCGGCCGTCCTTGCCGAATCCGGCCAGCTTTGCGAGACCGTCGTGCACACCGGCCAGCACTTCGACGCCAACATGTCGGATGTATTTTTCGCCGAGCTGGGCATGAAGCCGCCCGCTTATCAGTGCGGGATCCACGGCGGTACCCATGGCGACATGACTGGACGCATGTTGATCGACATTGAGACTATATTGTTGCTAGAGAAGCCTGATGCCGTCCTGGTATATGGCGATACCAATTCCACACTTGCAGCATCATTGGCGGCGGTCAAGCTACATATCCCGGTCGCGCATGTCGAAGCAGGTTTGCGTTCATTCAACATGAGATCTCCGGAGGAGGTCAACCGCATGCTTACGGACCGGGTCTCGCGCTGGCTGTTCACGCCAAACCATGAGGCGGGCGTGCATTTACTGAGCGAAGGCGCCAGTGCCGATCGTATTCATCAAGTCGGCGACGTCATGCTCGATGTCGCGCTTCGGCATGGCGCACGGGTCACGCCCGACGGGGGTGTACTGGGGCGGCTGCGGGACGAGCACGGTGTCCGGGCAGGCGAGTATTGCCTGGCCACCATACACCGGGCAGAGAACACCGACGATCCCGCCAGGCTGACAACGATAGTCGAAGCCCTTTCGCGTTTCGCCAGCGATATCGACGTCGTACTACCCCTGCACCCCCGTACGCGCAGCACTCTCGCGAAACAGGGCAAATTGAAGGCCTTGCAAAACGCAGTGGTCGTGCTGGATCCACTGGGCTATCTGCCGATGGTGCAGCTGGAGAAATACGCTGCGATCATTGCTACCGATTCCGGTGGCGTCCAAAAGGAAGCCTTCTTCTATGGTGTTCCCTGCGTGACCTTACGGGATGAGACCGAGTGGACGGAGTTGGTGGATGCCGGATGGAACCGGCTGACGCCACCAGTCGATGCCGCTTCCGTGCTGCATTCCCTGCAAGCGAGCCTTGGACTTACCGGCAAAGACATTGCTCCTTATGGCGTGGGGGACGCGGCGACCCGGATCGTGAAACGTCTATCGGACGAGCTTGCCTGAACCACCGACGCTGTGCCAGCGCGCCGTCGGCGGACACCACGGAGGTACGCATGAGAAAGTCCACACCCTACGAAAAGCCAAGCCATGTGCCGAACCGTCACGGAGCCCGGGCCGGCGGCGACCTGCAGCGTCAAGTGGCTGCGCGCATGGTTTCACTCATCAGCTTCGCTGCCCTGCTCGCCTCCTGTGCCGACACCAGACAGCTGTACGTGGCCCCCCATGGCGCCGACTCGAACCCTGGAACGAAAGACGCGCCCTTCCTGACGATCGGACGTGCCGATGCCGCCGCTGCTCCGGGCTACACGATCCATGTGGCGCCCGGCGAGTACAGGGTCTCCGCGCCACGCGCGGACAGCGCTGGCATCAGCACGCTGCGCAGCGGCACCTCCTCCGCTCGGCTCAAATTCATATCAGACGTCAAATGGGGTGCAAAAATCATCGCGTCGGGAACCGGCATCGCCTGGCATTCAAAAGGAAGCCATGTCGATATCGAAGGTTTCGACATCAGCGGCACCGGGCGGCACGGCATTCTGGCAGACGGCACGAATCTCACGATCGCGAATAACTTCATTCACGAGCTGACGGTCAGCGGCGGGTGCACCGGTAATGGCGGCGCCGCGATCGATACCAACGGTGGTGATGGCAACGTACTGATCAAAGGGAACGTGGTCAGGAATATCGGCCATTCGATGATTGGCAAGTGCAACACGGTGCAGGGAATCTACATCGCCAACCCGAAGAATACGGTCGTCGACAACATCGTGTCCGGCGTTGCGCTGGCAGGTATTCAACAGTGGCATGGCGCCACGGATTCAACCATTGTGCACAACACGGTCTTCGGCTGCAAAATCGGCATACTCATCGGCGGTGGCGACGCCGGCACCTTGCCGAACGGTTCAGAAAACAATTACGTCGCAAACAACATCATCTACGACAACATCACCTACGGCATTATCGAAGTCGGCAAGGTCGGCGCCAACAACCGCTACATCGATAACCTGGTGTACTTGAGCGGAACCAGTGTGCGCGCGGCCGGCCACATCAGCGGCACCATCTCAGCTGATCCCGAATTCGTGAATTATCAGGCTGACGGCACCGGTGATTATCGTTTGCGGAAAAGCTCGCCGGCCATCCGCAAATACGCCACCGCTTCTTCCCACGAAACGCGAGCAGAGCTCGGGGCGTACAGCATTGGGGCTGCCGGACATTAACCGGGACTGTGCAAGCCCACTTTCGACGCACCTTGCTGTGCTCGCGGCTGCCGAGCGGCACACGCGTCTACACCGCTGGTCCATCGATATGGCTGGTCACGCCCGGAGAAATAGAGCGCGACGTCGACCAGCCGGTGGTTGATCGTGGACGGCTTTACACTGCAGATAAAAAAGAAAGTAAGCAAACTCATCGCCACGGTCTGGCGATTTGCACCGGGCGCCGGCAGTGTCGCCGACAGACGTACAAACACACGGCCGGCAGCGACGCCGAGCACCAGGCTCGCCAGAACCTCCGAAGCCGTATGGAACCTGAACAGGATGAGCAGTGCGCCGAGACCAATGCTGAGCGCCACACCGGCCGCGAATCCGCGTTCGCGCCAGCGGCCAGGGGCGCTCTGCAAAAGCACGAACAACAGAACGGGCAGTACTGCCGCTGTCCGCCACGCGTGACCGCTGAGCGCCTTGAAACCAAGCGAAGGCACATACAGCCCCCACCCGAGGAAGGCAAGCTTGGACAGGGCAACCAGCCCCAGGCCGGCGGCAAAGATCAGGCACCAGCATGACGCCAGCTTCCACGCCCGGCCGCAGATGAGCCAGACAGCGATCGCACCCGCCGTTGGCACCATCACCGCCGTATGGCCGATATCGATGACATACATCCACGCCATCATGGACTCGCTGGCAATGCCGCGCCTTCCGCCATGGTGATGACTTCCCGGATGACCCGACAGGTCTTCTGCATATCCTGCTCGCTCAGCGATGGGTGTACGACGAACATCAGGCTTGTCTCGCCCAACGCCTTCGCGACCGGCAACCGGTTCGTCGGGCGGTAGCCTGTGTTATCGAAAGCCTTCTCCAGATAGAGTTCGGAACACGTGCCTTGCACGCACGGGACACCTCTTGCAGAGATTTCCTCGATGATCCGGTCACGCGTCCAGCCGCCTGCCAATTTCTCGGGCTCCACAAACACGTAAAACTTGTAGAAGGCGTGCTGCACGTCAGCCGGCACGACGGGCACCCGCAATGCCGCGAATTCCCGGCATGTCGCAGCGATCCTCGATGCATTCGCCTGCCGTCGGGACGTCCACATGGGCATGTGCTGGAGCTGGATACGCCCGATAACGGCCTGGATTTCCAACATCCGCCAATTGGTACCAAAGGACTCGTGTACCCAACGGTAGCCAGGGGGATGCTGACGTTCGTACATGGCCTCCCACGACTTGCCATGATCCTTGTACGACCACATGGTAGTCCACCATTGGCGGGAATTGGTGGTCACCATGCCGCCCTCCCCGCCCGTGGTCATGATCTTGTCCTGGCAGAACGACCAGGCGCCGATGTGTCCGATGCCCCCCACCATCCGCCCCTTGTAGCGCGCGCCGTGGGCCTGGGCACAATCCTCGATCACGAAGATGCCGCGTTCCTGGGCAAGCTCCATGATAGGGTCCATGTCACATGGCCAGCCCGCCAGGTGTACGCAGATGATGGCCCTGGTACGTGGTGTCAGCACGGCCCGGATGGTCTCGGCCGTAATATTCTGGCTGTCCCGGTCGACATCAGCGAACACGGGAATCGCGCCCGCATTGACGATGCAACTCGCGGAAGCCAGGAAGGTTCTTGGCGTCACGATCACTTCGTCGCCCGGCGATATGCGGAGTGCCTTGAGAGCCACGTCCAGCGCGAGCGTACCGTTCGACAGCGCGACGGCGTACCGGGTCCCGACCCATGCCGCAAATTCCTTTTCGAACTCCCGGCATTCCGTGCCCGTCCAATAATTGACCTTATTCGACAGGATGACATTCCTGACAGCGGTTGCTTCCTCGAGTGAGAAGCTTGGCCAGGTAGCGCATGAAGTACTCATGACCTTATCCGAAAATGGTGTGAAAAATATAGCGAAGATCGCGCAGCAGGGAATAATTATTGAAATACTCCCGGTTTATTCTTACCTTGTCTGGCCAGATGATCCGGTCGTTATACGTCTCTGGATCATCGACCGCCGCCAATATGACCTCCTCATCCTTGTATTTGATGGATGCCGGGCCGGTAATTCCTGGCCGCAATGAGAGAATGATGCGGTCCTCACCCTGCAGACGGTCTGCATACCCAGGCACATCCGGCCTGGGGCCGACAAGGCTCATGCTTCCAGCCAGAACATTAAACAGCTGAGGCAACTCATCGAGTTTGTATTTCCTGAGAAACCGGCCGGATTGCGAAATCGAAGCGAGATTTCTGGATGCGATGGGACTGCGCTGGGTGTCGCTCGGATACATCGTCTTGATTTTACAAACACGGATGACGCGACCATGGCGTCCAATACGCTTTTGTATAAAAAAGCCATTACTCCGAGTATCAATTGTCGCCGCAAGCCAACATAAGACGATGACTGGCGCGAGCAACAGCACCCCCGCAAGCGATGCAACGATATCAAATGCTCTTTTAAATAAAATGTCGGCTTTTGACATTTCGCGCCTCATCGATCGGCAATACGCACGGCCTGCCTTTCAGGCACTGCAGGCAGCCAGAAAACGTTCGCTCAGGATTGGATAAATATGGTTCTCCATGACAAAACGCTTGCCGCATAGCCCCATGGCTTGACGCTCGCCGGGACTCAAAGCCAGCAGATCCCGGATGCCTTGCGCGACGACTGCCGGATTTTCCGGTACGACCGTCAAACCGCATCCCGCGTCGCCGACCGGATCGTTACCCGCCTCGACGGCGTGCAATACCGGGCGGGCAGCCATCATGTAATCCATCAGTTTGTTTGGCGCGATACCGAAGCGGTAGAGAGATTGGCGTTGCCAGCCGATATACGCAATGTCGAAACGTCGAAGCAGTGCCGGAATCTGCTCCTTGGCGATCGGATCGATGAAACGAACGTTTTGCAACTGCTCTACCTGCGCCCGGCGCTGCAAGTCCGCTTTTTCCGGACCGCCTCCGACCAGCACAAAAACCACTTTGTCGTCGCGCATAAGTGCTGCGGCATCAAGCAACGTGTGCAGCGAGTTCGATACGCCATGAGTGCCTGCGTAGCCAACCACGAAGTTTCCTGCATCCCTGATAGCGGAAAGTGCCGCCTCGACGCTTGCCTGGAGTGCGGCGCCCCCTGTCGTCCACTCCCGCGGATCGACGCCATTCGGGACGATGTGCAATCTGTCACGCGGTACCCCGCGGGATTCCACGTAGTCATGCACTTTCGGAAGCATGGACACGACCGTATCCGCATGACGATAGGCATAGTCCTCTGCGGCTTGCACCAGCATGATGAAGGGATGCCATTTCGACATCCGCCCCAGTTCCATTGGCGTCAGCGGCCATAAGTCATGTATTTCGAAGATGAGTTTCGCACCGGCCAATTTTGCTATCCGGCGCGCGGGCCAAATGTCCATTGGATAGGTGCTCGACGCAATGACCACATCCGGTTTGAACGATGCGGCAATTCGCTTGCTCTCGAAATATAAACGGCTGACAAAGGAAGCCATATTGCGCACCCGTCCAATGCCGTTACCGCAATACGCCGGCGTCTCAAGCCATGTGTATTGAATACCGTCGATGGTCTCGGGCAGGCCGTCCTGGCCTGCCAGTCGAGGCTGCCGGCTTCGGATGTGAGATTGGGAAGCTGCAATAATCTGCACATCGTGCCCCGTGCGCACCCATTCTCGTGCCAGGTAATACGGCCGGTATTCCATGCCATAGTGCGGCGAACCCGCATAATGATTGACGTAAAGAATGCGCATCGTTTCGACACCTGGTAATCCAGCACGACGATCGAACAACAGGTGCGATTATCATATTTTTAAGACCGCACAAACTGATTAGCATCAATCGTAACCAATCCGACTATTTACCGAATTTTTCTTCTATTCCATTGAGCGAACTTAAAAAGTCGAGGCCGGAGTATTTTCTCGTGTTTTAATGTGATTTAGCTTTATGCAGCATCAATAACGCTAATTGCCGGCATCGATATCGTCCGATAGAGAACCAGTCGCATAGCTCCCAAAAGGAAATGAATCATGGCAATCAATAAAATGCCGAGAATCACATTCCAGGCACACAGTCAGGCCGGCGATGACTGCTGGCATTCGGTCGTGATTTCGCTGTTGCGCGGGCTGGCTGCGATCGAGGTTGCCGCCGCGCACCTGCGCGCGGACGTATACCCGGGCATGCGTACGGTTGTGGATCCATCGATCTGGTTCAAAGGATTCACGTTCGCTACCGGCTTTGCGCACCACGCGGTACTGGTGTTTTTCGTCATCAGTGGCTGGCTGGTGGGGGGCAGCCTGCTCGACAAGATCCGGCAGCCCAACGCGATAGCCAGCTATGCGATCGACCGTGTAACGCGTCTGTGGACGGTGCTGATGCCGACCTTCGTGCTGACACTGCTGTTCGGTTTCGCCACCGGGATCGTGGATGCGCAAGACGTCGATTTTCATCTTGCCAACGATTACTCCGCCGTGGTGTTCGGCGCCAACCTGGTCGGCTTGCAGACCATCGCCGTGCCTGCGTTCGGCGGCAACTTCCCACTCTGGAGCCTCGCCAACGAGACCTGGTATTACATCCTGTTTCCGCTCCTGGTCGTGCTGTTGCGCGCGCCCGGCCGCGTCCTGCGCGTCGCGTGCGGTGCGACGCTTCTCGTGCTGGCAGCCCTATTGCCTGCCGCGATCGTCGGCTACTTCGTGATCTGGTTGCTGGGCGTGGCGTTCTCGCGGATCAGGATCGAGTGCAGCACCGGGCAGCGTACGGGCTGGCTGATACTGGTCGCCGCGCTGTGGGCGTATTATCGGCTGACCGGCGACATGAACGCGTTCACCCTTGCCAACCTGCTGCCGGACCTCGGGTGCAGCCTGGTGTTCCTGGTGCTTTTGTCGAGCCTGCAATTCAAGGCCGCCGCAACGTCCAGGCTGCGGCCCCGCCTCACCAGGATCGGCAGCTTTTTCGCGGAATTCTCCTTCAGTCTCTATGTCCTGCACGTGCCGCTGATCGGCCTGCTGCAGCATTGGACATTGAAGCGCTGGGGGCTGCGCGAGCTGTCGCCGCACGAGCCGCTGCACTTCGCGCTCTATCTGGCCATGCTGGCCACATTGCTTGTGGGTGCCTATTTGTCATACCGGCTGTTCGAATCGCACACTTACCAGATTCGGCGGCTGCTCAAGCGCATGCTGCTGCAGCGCCCCGCCCGCACGCCCGTCGCCCCGACCTTTCGCGCCGATTGAAGCCCGCGGACGGCTCGGCGCGCGCATTCACGGACGGGATGCGATGTCGACCAGGGATTGGCCGAACTGCGGGTAATTGTGGGCGGCGCTATATTTTTCCTGCCAATCGGCGCGCGCACGCGTCCGGTATGCCAAAGCCGACGCCCTGTCGCGGAAGCGCGCAAGCGCACCGGCGATGGTCGCGACGTCCGGATCGGCCGGGATCAGGATGCCATTGCTTTCATTGACGATTTCGCTGTTGCCGCCGACGTCGGTTGCCACCATCGGAATGCCGACCGAACTCGCCTCCATGAGACTGACAGGGATCCCTTCGCTCGAACTGACGTTGACGAACACATCAAAGGTTTGCTCCCGGTACAGCTTCATCACGTCTTCCTGCGCAAGGTAGCCCGTAAACACGACCTCGGCGCGCCTTCCTCCCAGCTTCGACTGGGCGTATGCCTGTAACGCCTCGAACAGCCCGCCGTCCCCGATATGGGTCCACCGGACACTGAGCGATGGTGCTGCCTCCAGCAGGTGCGCAAGCGCATCGACGATGAGGTGCAGGCGCTTCTCCTCGACGACGAAGGAACACGAGACGACAGAGAGCGCTTCCTCATGCGGCTGCGCGTTCCTGAACCCGGGGTCATCCACGCCGAGGCGCGCGGTGAAGCACTTGCGAGCCGCCGCCGGATGCTCGCGCGCCACGTAGGCCCGGCCATGCTCGGAGATGCTGAAGACAGCGTCGATCCCGGCCAGTACCCCCTGCCGCAAGCCTGCATAGCCACCGCTGCGCTTGTCCTCGTACAAGTCGCCGCGATGGGCTCGCGACACCACCTTGAGCGAGGGCTGGTACACATTCCGGAAACGGATCGCTCCTGCGATTTCCGGGAACATCCAATAAAAATAAACGATGTCGATTTTCTTGTTCGCGTACCGAACCTGCTCGACCAGAAAGCGCTCGAACAGGCGGGCGCGGTACAGGGCGCGCGCCAATTCCTTCACGTTCTCCCAGCGGTGCGCGCCGCGCATGACACGCCGCGCATCGTCGAGCCACGCGTAGCGCCACAGCCCTCCCAGGAATGAACCGACCACGTTGAAGCGTCGCTGCACGCCCCAGCGCGCATTCGCGTAATCGTGGTTGACCGGTAGCGAGGTCGGGCGCGGCGTGGCGTCCCGCGGGTAGAAACCCGGCACGAGTTCGACATGCGCGAAACACTGGGCAAGATATTCCAGTTCGGCCTTGATGAAGGCTTCGTTCCGGCCGTAAGGGTAAGAGGTGGTCACCACCAGTATGCGTTCCTGTTTCATTCACTCGTCTCCCTCGACAAAGGTCTCGACATCGGTGCGCGCGCCACTCGCCTCTGCCCGCTTCGCGGCCATGATTTTCCTGTACATGACCACGGTATACAGGGCAGTGATCGAAAACGCGACCGTCGACGCGAGTGCCGCACCGCTCGTTCCCATGACTGGAATGGCGAGGACGCCGCAGATGGCATTGATCACCAGGCACAAGATAGCGCCTTGGATATTCACTCTTTGAAATCCCATCCCGGCAAGGGCATTCGATACGATGCTCATATAGCTCCAGGTGACGATCCCCGGCAGCAGAATGATGAACGGTGCGACACTGCCCCGGAAATCCTTGCCGAACGCGAGCGGGATTGCGAACGACGAGATGGCGGCAGCGGCCAGCGCGCCGGCCAACGTCACCTGCACCACCAGTTTCGCCACTTTCGCCACCATGGCTTCCAGCGCCTCCGGCGACCTGCTGTTGGCGGCCGATTCCGGGTACACGATCGACGACGCGGCGCCCGAGAAAAGCCACAGCATCTCCGCCAGCTGTACCGCCAGTGCGTAGAATCCAGTCGCGGTGGCGCCCAACATGAAGCTGACGAGATACAACGCGAGCCTGTAGTTAAGAAAGGTGATGACATTGCTGACGTGAGCGCGCAGCCCGAACGCAACCGCATCGCGCAATCGGTACTGGCCGGTGGCGCCAGGCGCGATTTTCCCGAGCCGCGATTCGCTCATCAGCCAGAGCGACAGTTGGCCGATGAGGTGGCACGTCACCACGGCCGCCACGCTGACGCTGCCGGTCAGACCCAATAAGGCAACCATGGCGAAAAAAATGAACGGGTGGATCAACAGTGTTCTGTTGTAGGTGCGATAGTCACGCTGGCCCCGGATCATCGACGATGACCATCCTGCCAGCAGCAGCAGCGGGAACAGGAGACTGGCATACAAGGCCAGGCCTTTGTGTATGCCTGGAAGGAAACGGGCGATGCGTTGCTCGCTGCCGGCCGCCAATACCAGCGCGACGACCACCCATAGCAGGGCTGCAAGAATCCAGTTCGCGGCGCGCATCTGCCGTGGATTGCCGGAACCGGAGCTCAGGTGGTACACGTGGCTCGCGCCCATGCCGAGGTTGAGAAATGCGTACAGCGCCTGGGGCAGCAACATTGCCGTGGCCAGCACCCCGTTACCCGCCGGCCCGAGCAGCCGCGCGGTGATGCACATCCCGGCAAAGTACAAGGAACCTGACAGGATCTGGCGGGCGACGGTCGCGCCAATGGTGGCAGACAGGTTCAAGTGCGAACCCGGGGATCGCCCCAATGAGAACGCTGCAAACAGGCTTCGCATCATTGTCTTCATCGTTGGCCTGGCGGGTTGGGTTCTGGTCCTGCCAGCTGAAGGTTCGCGCCGCGAAGCGCTAGGCCGAGTAGCCCAGCTGCGCCGCATCGTCGATGTATCGCGTACGACCGGAGCCAATTCGCAAGGCCATGTCGTTGAACAGCACCCCGCGCGGCGAAAGGCCTGCATGGTTCAGACGCTTGATCGATTCCGTGATCTCGGCGTCGGTCGTGACGCGCGCGCGCGTGAGGAGGAATATGGCACCGGCGTGATTGCCGATGATGAGGGCGTCGGAGGCCAGCAGGACCGGCGGCGTGTCGATCAGCACCAGGTCGTAGTTGGCGCCGGCGGCTTCGAGTAACGTGCTGAAATTCACGTGCAGCAAAAAGTCCGAGCGGTTCGGCGGCAACGGGCCCGTCGGGATGAAGTCGAGATTCTCGAAGACCTCGTGGTGCACGACGTCTTCGATCCGCATCGATCCATTGATGGCCTTGGACAATCCCTGGTCGCGACTGACGCCGAAGTAGCGGTGCAGGTGGCCGCTGCGGAAGTCCGCATCGATCAGCAACACCCGCTTGCCGCTGGCCGCCATCACGGCTGCGAAGTTCGTCAGCACGAAGGACCTGCCGAGGCCGTGGGTCGGCCCGGCGAACATGACGATGTTGTTCCTGAAGTGGGGCATCGCGAACTGCAGGGCAGCCCGGAAGCTGCGCAGGCTTTCCACGGCGGCGTCCCCGGGAATGACACGGGCCAGCAGAGGCAAGGGCTCCATGCCGCCCCGCGCCTTGTGCATCAGCTTGTCCTGGTTGCTGCTGTGCGGGATCGTGGCATAGACCACACGGGCATGCAGCAAGCGCTCGATCTTCTGCGGATCGTCGATGCCGCCCTTCATCGCATTGCGTGCAAACGCGATCATGGTGCCGAGCAAGAGCCCCGTGACCACCGCGAGCGCGACGATCAAGGGACGGTTCGGCTTGAGCGGCTTTTCGGGCGGCACCGGCTCATCGACCATGCGCACGTTGCTCACCCGGCCCACCGAAATCAGTCGCAACTGCTGGGCCGTGTTCGACAGTGCCGTGTACAGGTCCGTGCTGACCTTGATGTCCCGGGTCAGTCGCGCTTCTTCCTGCTCCAGTGCCGGCAAGGCCTTGATGCGCGCGTTGACGTCATCGATTTCCGCCTGGGCTTCCTTGCGCTGGCGATTGATGGTCGCGATGATCGGATGGTCTTCCGTGAAGCGTCCCAGCAATTCTGTTTTTTTCTGGATCAGGTCGAGGCTGCGGGTGCGCGTCGCTGCCGCCTGCGCGAGCATTTCCTTGGCCTCTTCCTGCAGGTCCACGGTGCCGTGGGTGTTGCGGAACTGGTTGTAGCGGTCTTCGGCCTGCTCGAGCTGGCGCTTGAGGATCGGCAGTTGCTGGTTCAGGAAGGCCAGCGACTTTTCCGCTTCCTCGGTCTTGCGCGCCAGATTCTGGCGCATGTACTCGCGCCCGATCTCGCGCAGGACCGCGTAGGTGCGCTGGGCATTCTCGCCCTGCAGCTTGACCTCGATCACGCCGGACTGCTTGCCCTGTTCCGAGATCACGAGGGCGCTCTGGATCGCCTGGATCATGGCCACCCTCGAGATGCGGCGCAGGCGGAAACGCGCGCCGGCCTTCGCCTGGATCCGATCGACCTTCAGCTCGATGGTCCCCTCCGGCGTCGGCACGCGGTAGCGCTGGCCGACGATGCCGTCGAAAACGGTGCGCTGCCCGCCGCCGGAAAAACGGAAGCGCCCGCTCCCCAATGACGTCAGTGCGAACTCGCGGCCCAGCCAGGCCTCGGGTACCTCGAAAAGCGAAACTTCGGCCCTTTCCCCACCCCAGACATAGCCGCCGTAGCCGAACAGTCCCGGTTCAGACAGCGCGCCGCTGTTCTGGTTGGCGAACCAGAATCCGGCGACAGGGAAATACTTCGGCTGCGTGTCGATGTACAGCTGCAGGTTGTCGATCGCGCGCGATACGACCATCCGCGAGCGCAGCAACTCCATCTCGGCGATGGCTGCCTTCTTGGTCTCGAACAGCGACGACGCTTCGCTGAGGATGTTCTTCGTGGCGTTCGGGCTTTCCTCCTCGACGTGGATCAGCAGGTCCGCTTCGAACACCGGCATCGCAAGCAGCGCGTACAGTACGGCTGCCAGCGTGATGAGGGCCGTGATTCCGCCGATCAGCCAGCGGCTGTCATAGAGTGTGTGCAGGTGGCTCTTGAGGTCGAAAGGCGGGTCGTCTGCCCCACCCGCTGTCGCGCGCGGATCGAAAGGGACGCTGACGATAGGCGGCGTATGGACCACAGGTGTCAGGGAATGCGACTCGCCGAGGGTGCTCATGGTCATGCTCCTGCAGGGTTCCGTGTGCGTGATCAAGCGTGCGTTCGTGTGCGCGGGTTTCAGGGCCGCGTGGTGGCGCTGACGGCCGACGTCAGTGCGCCCGGAAACAGGAGGCTCAGGTTCCGGTTCCAGTTAGCCAGGGGCGTCGCTGCCACGTAGACGATGTCCTTGGGCTGCAATTCGAAGCCTTCGGCCAGCGCCAGCGAACTGGCCTCGCGGGCGTCGAGCCGGAACACGCGGGTCCGGCCGGACGTCTTGCGCACCACGTAGACCTGCCGCGCGTCGCCGCTCAGCGGACTGATGCCGCCGCTCTCGCCGAGCGCCTCGTTCAGGGTGAGGCGCCCATCGTGCATCGTCAGCGCCTTGGGCGTGATGACCTCGCCGGAAACGAAGACCTTGCTTTCGTCTCGCGATTGCACGCGGACCACGTCGCCCGGCTTGAGCATGACCAGTCCGGGATTGATGCCCTTCTGCACGAGGTCGCGCAGGTTGACGCGGTAGCGCTGCTGGCTGCGCTCGAGGACGATCCTGCTCTGGTCGGCGGTGGGCAGCAGGCCGCCGGCACGGTTGAGCGCCTCGACGAGGGTCATCGGGATGTCGTTGATGGCTTGCAGGCCGGGGGCCTTGACCTCGCCGTCGATGTACACGCGCTTGCTGCGGTAGGACTGGACCCGCAACGTGACGTTCGGGCCCGCAAGATACCTGGAAAGTTTCTTCGTCAGGACCGCGCGGGCCTCCTCCTCGGTCAGGCCCTCGACGGGCACGAGGCCGATGAGCGGAAACTGGATGCGCCCGAGATGGTCGACCACGAAACCCGGCGGCGCCGCGTTCGCTCCGCTGGGATCGGGTGCGCCAGGGGACGCGTTTACGGCAGTCCCGGCCAGTTCAGGGTGGTCCCAGACCACGATGGACAGCACGTCGCCGCTGCCGATCGCGTAGGGCGCCGGATTCTGCACGAGCAGCTCGTCCAGGCCCTGGTTGGCCACGTCCTGATGCTGCTGCCGTTCCACGGTGATCAGTTGTTCCGTGATCATTTCTGTCGGCGGCGCGGGTTCGTCGGTCCCCGCTTTGTCCTGCGAGCGGAACTGGATAACGGGGGCGCATCCGCCTAAGGCGAGCGCCAGCAAGGCGGCCGCCATACATTGCGTAGAGGAAGCTCTCATGATTTGCCTGTCGGAATGTGCTGCCAACCCCTGGCGATCCGAGTCAGGGTAAGCCCGCTACCCGGAATGGCTTTGGCGCACGTCAAACGGCAGGCTCAGGTCAGCATTAACGCCAGCGGCAACAGTTTGCCCGCGAGTGTGCGTATATGCGGCGCGGAAATAAAAATACCCGCATCGAACTTCGATGCGGGTATCGTTCTCGCTAGTGCGAGATGATCAGATCAGCGTGAGCCGGTGCGATCAGTACTCGTAAGCGCCGACATCGACTGCCGCGCCACGCGGACGGGCCACGCCTGCGAAATCGATCGTCGGTGCCTTGGCCGACGTGCCGCGGTCGATTGCGGGCGAGCTGCTGTACACGCGGTAGTCGCCGGTGCCGTTCGCCAGGTAATTCCTGAACAGCGGATCCGACGAAATCGAACCGGTCACATACCCCTTCACTTTCCAGCTGGTGCCGCTGCGTGCGACCAGGTTGTTGGCATAACGGTTGTTACCGCCCATCTTGCCCATTTCGATCACGCCGTAAGCACGGTTGTCGTAGACGATATTGTTGGCGACGTAGTTGTTGGCCGAGCCGGTCGTGGTGCCGGCGTCGCCCTGGCCCAGCAGGATACCGATCTTGTTGTGGAACGACGTGTTGTTGACGATCGTCGACGCGGTGGCGCCGTGCCATTGCTGGATACCGGCCATTGCAACGCCCGAGACAATATTGTTCGTGACGACGTTGTTGGCATTGGCGATATAGATGCCCTGGATCGTGTTGCATGCGCCGATATAGCGATAACCGATGTTACGAACCACGTTGCGGTCGATGAGGACGTTACCGACCGGACCATACGTGTCGATCGCTGCGCCGCCGCTGCCATTGCAGCCGCCGCTGACTGTCAGATCGTGGATATAGTTGTTCTTGAACGTCAGGTACGCCCCCGAAGCCAGGAGACCATGACGGCCCGAGCCGGTGATCTGGAAGCCGTCGATATCGACATAGTTGCCGCGCGAGTCCCAGGTGATACCGGTGCCCGACACGACGATCTTGGCGCCCCACTTCACGTCCGACACGAAACGGATACGCGCGCTCGAGGTGCCGCTCTTCCGGGTCACGATGCCGGCACTGCTCAAGGAAGGTGCCGACACATAATATGTTCCAGCGGCGACGTGGACCGTCGATCCAGCGCTTGCCAGCGCGTCTGCACGCGTGATCGTCTTCACTGGCGCTGCTTGCGTGCCCGGGTTGGAATCGGAGCCCGTGGGCGACACGTAGATGTTAGTGGCGGCAAGTGCGCTCCCACCGACTGCCAGCAACGCGACAGCACCAAAGCACGACAACAGGTTGATACGAACGTTCGGAACAAGCTTGACTGCGTTTTGCATTTAACTGCCTCAACAAGTGAAAGGAGTAGCTTTGAGGCGTGGAAACTTCCTAAGTTCAATGAATTTGCGGAAAAATTTTTTAGGAGTAACAAACAATACAAACAAATTTCCTCTACGAAAAATTTCTTAGGAGGATAATTACTTGTTGTTTGTTATGCCGTGACGCAGGGGGAAGGTCGCTCAAGGGCCGGACGGTGGGATTGCCGGACGCGCCACATGAACGCTGAAACATGTCGCATGCTTCAGCGTTCGAATGAGGGCAAGATTTGATCGTGGCCGCATGGCCGCGCCGACCGCGGGGGTCAGCGCATCTCTTCCATCAACCGCAGGGCGCCTGCGAAACGCCACACGCGCCGCAGTTCGATGACGTCGTAGTTCGCCGCGACGTTCGGCGGAAACGCCGAATAACGCGCGTTCAGGCGCACGATGCGGCGCACGAAGTCGTCGATGTCGGCACGGCCGCTGGAGCGCAGGACGGTCACGTCCTCGACACTGCCGTCGCTCCGGATCGCCACGCTGACGATGGGATCGGTGCGCACCACGTCGGCCGACAGTTGGGCGTCGCTCAGAACGGCGTTACGCTCGATTTTCTGGCGCACGCTGTCCATGTACATGCGCAGCGGAATGTCGTGGCGCGCCGCCTCGGCCAGGGCGCGCCGGACGGCACGTGCCGCGTCCTCGGCGGGCTGCATGGCCCGCGGCACGGGTTTCAGGATGTCGATGCCGCGCATCATCTCGCGCGCACGCGAAGCCAGGTCGCTGCCCAGCGCGCCGCGCGGGAGCGTGCCGTTGCCACGTCCGGCGCCATCGCCGCTGCCGCCGTCCGCGCCTGCGCGCGCGGGCCCCGGTGCTGCGGCGTCGGAAACGGCACGCTCGCGTGCCTGGCGGGCCCGTTCCTGGGCCAACCGGGCGTTCTCTTCCGCCTGACGGCGTGCCGCCTGTTCGGCCTGGGCTCGTTCCTGGCGCGACCTTTCTTCAGCGAGCCGGCGGGCCCGTTCCTGATCCGCCAGCTGTTGCCGGACGGCCTCCTCCGCGCGGCGTTGCTCGGCCAACTGCTGCGCGCGTGCGTGCTCGGCCTGCTCGATACGCTGCTGTTCGGCCAGCTGCTGCGCCCGCTCCTGCTCGGCTTGCTGGATACGCTGCTGTTTGGCCAGCTGTTGTGCCCGCTCCTCCTCGGCTTGCTGGATACGCTGCTGTTCGGCCAGCTGCTGCGCCCGCTCCTGCTCGGCTTGCTGGATACGCTGCTGTTCGGCCAGCTGCTGCGCCCGTTCCTGCTCGGCTTGCTGGATACGCTGCTGTTCGGCCAGCTGCTGCGCCCGCTCCTGCTCGGCCTGCTGAAGGCGTCGCTGCTCCGCCAGGCGCCGCTCTTCCTCTTCCTGGCGTGCCCTCGCCTGCGCTTCCTCGGCCGCGCGCTGCCCGGCCAGCGCCGTCTCGTATTGCGCGGATTGCTCGGCGAGACGCTGGCGCTGCTGCTCGGCCTCGGCCCGCAGCCTGTCCTCGGCGTCGGCGCGCAGGCGGGCTTCGTCCGCTTCGCGCCGCAGCGCCCGCTCCTGCTCGCGTTCCTCAGCCAGGCGAGCGCGCTCGGCCCGTGCGGTTTCTTGCGCCATCGCATCGTCCTCGGCGGGTGTATCGGCCTCGGCCGGCGGCTCGGCGCGGGCCATCGGGTCCGGCGCGGGATCGGGCTCGACAGCCGGCAGCGGCACGTCGAACGTGTTGTCCTGATGGGTTTCCTGAGCGATCACCCGCGTGTGCAAGCCATCGGCCAGGCGCGTGGCAGGCGGTTTGCGGCGGCGTTTGACGACGCGCCGCGGCGGCGGCGCGGGCGTGGGTGCCGGTGCCCTGGGCACCGGTACCGGCACGACGGGATCGACGACCGTGAAACCGTGGCGCGGTATGGCCGACTGCTTCGGCGGCAAAGGCAGCGGCGCCACTGCCGCGGGCGCAAGTGCGACTGGGGCGGGCGGTAACGCAGGTACCGGCGGCGGTGGCACAGGCGCCGAGTCCGGCACAGGTACGGCAGGCGCCGTCAGCCGGATCGACATCGGTCCGCCGGGTCCCGGCCGTAATCCGGGAATGCCGAACTGCAGGGACAGTACGAGGGCATGCAGCAGCAGGGAAACCAGCACGCCCATTGCCAGCCGGCGCTCGGACGCATCGTTGGCTATGACAGGTCGTGCCGAGGTGGCATTGGGCATGCTGGTCGTGTCGCGTCGGGCGTGAAGAAATGAAATGTTGCTGGATTGATAGCACAGCTTACACGCGACAGTAAAGGGGGCGCGCACAAATGGGGGCGCGCACGGTTCGGAACGCTGTTTGCAATCCCGGCTACAATGAATTGGACCGATCAGCAGCCAGGGGTTCGAATGTCGCCAGGATTTATTTTCGCAACGGGTATCGAAAACAGCATTCCGACGATCGACAACGGTCGCGTGCGCATGGACGAGATGGAAAAGTGCGGCCACTACAAATACTGGCGCACGGACTTCGACCTCGTACAGGAACTCGGGTTGAAAGTCCTGCGCTACGGGCCGCCCTTGCACAAGACGTGGCTCGGGCCCAAGCGCTACGACTGGGAATTCGCCGACCTGGCACTCAACGACCTGCGCCAGCGCAACATCGCATCGATCGTCGACCTGTGCCACTTCGGCGTGCCCGACTGGATCGGCAACTTCCAGAACCCGGATTTTCCCGAGTTGTTCGCCGAGTATGCCGGCACGTTCGCGCGGCGCTACCCATGGCTGCAGTTGTACACGCCGATCAACGAGATGTCGATCTGCGCCCTCTTCTCCGCCCTGTACGGCTGGTGGAACGAGCAGATGACGACGGACCGCGGCTTCGTCACGGCGACGAAGAACCTCGTCAAGGCGAACATCCTGGCCATGCATGCGATCCTGCAAGTGCGTCCGGACGCCCTGTTCGTGCAAAGCGAATCGACCGAATACTTTCACGCCGAAAGCCCGTCCGCCATCGGCCCCGCCGAGCTGTACAACTCCCGCCGCTTCCTGTCGCTGGACCTGAATTACGGCCGCCGCGTCGATTCCGAAATGTACGAATACATGATGGACAACGGCATGACGCGCGAGGAGTATCACTTCTTCCTGAACAATAATCTGAAGCACCACTGCATCATGGGCAACGATTATTACCAGACCAACGAGCACTACGTATCGGCGGACGGGCTGACGCGGGCGGCGGGCGAGATCTTCGGCTATGCCGTCATCACGCACCAGTACTACAACCGCTACCGGCTGCCCGTGATGCACACGGAAACGAACTTGTGCGAAGGGCCGCGCGGCGACGAGGCCGTGCACTGGCTGCGCAAGGAGTGGGCGAATGTCCTGCGCGTCCGCAATAACGGTGTGCCGCTGGTCGGGTTCACCTGGTATTCGCTGACGGACCAGGTCGACTGGGACACGGCCCTGCGCGAGAACAACGGCAACGTCAATGCGCTGGGCCTGTTCGACCTCGACCGCAAGATCCGCCCCGTCGGCATCGCCTACAAGGAGCTCGTGCGCGCGTGGATGGAAGTGCTGCCGACGCAAAGCGTCTGCCTGCAGGTGCCGATCGTGATGCCGCACGAATTCCAGCGCCATGTGCCGCCGCCGAGCGGCTGGCCATTCGACGAAGACGCGACGCTCGCGCCACGTACCGAAGAGCGCGAGTGACCCGCAAGGTCAATGCTCGGCGGGCCCGAACGTGTAGGTATCGCCGTGCGCCAGGTAGACGACCTGCTGGTCGAGTCCGGCCGCCTTCACCTCCCGTGCAAAGTCCGACAGCGGCGACTTGAACACGTCGTAGTCGTCGTAATGGATCGGAATCGCCTTTTTCGGCTGGACGATCTGCATCAGGGTCACGCCGTCCTTGCCGTCCATCGTGACCTTGAAGACACCCAGGATGCGCGTGCCGCCCAGGTGCAGCAGGGCGAGGTCGACACCGGGAAATCGTTGCGGGATCGCCTTCAGGTCGTCGTAGATCAACGTATCGCCGCTGACATACATGCGATAGGCCGGGGCCGCCGTGTTCGGGCCGAAGTCGAGGACCGATCCCATCACGGAGGGCAGCAGCGCCTGCATGCCCGCCTTGCCGTGGCGACCCGGGGCCGCCGTGATGCGCAGCCGGGCCTCGCCTTTTTCGATGTCGATCCGGTCCCACGTCGCCAGCCCGAACGTGCGCTGGAAGCCCATGTCCTTGAGCTTTTTCGCCGCCGACTTGGTCGTGATGATGGGAATGTTCTTGTCGAGTTTTTCCTGCACGAGCCTGTCGAAGTGATCCTCGTGCAAGTGAGAGAGCACGACGAGATCGATCGGCGGCAACTGTTCGAGATTCAGGGCCGGATTCGTGAGGCGTTCGGACGTGATGCCGTAGCCGAGGTGCACATGGTCGCCCTTGTGCAGGAAATTGGGATCCGTCAGGATCGTGAAGCCCTGGTAGCGGATCAGCACCGTCGCGGTGCCGATGAACTGGACGGTGCCGTTCGCTTCAGCGGGCGCACCCGCCGGTGGCAGCCTGAGTGCGAGCGTGGCGGATTCGGGCGCCTTCGTTTGCGCGCTTGCCATCACGCAACCGGACAGGAACATCACCATCATCCACACCACCCGGACCAGCACCATATCGCCTCCTTGCCATTGTCGAGTCAAGACTAGCATGGGGGTATGCACGCAGGCGTTCGCTAGCCTGCAGTCAACGAAAGGATGAGGGGGTGGCCTGCCCAGCTGGGTTCGAACCAGCGACCCTCAGCTTAGAAGGCTGATGCTCTATCCAACTGAGCTATGGGCAGTATGGCTTCATAAATGAAAACGGGCCGTCGAGGACAGCCCGTTTGCAAACGGTGGTCGGAGTACAAGGATTCGAACCTTGGACCCCCTGCTCCCAAAGCAGGTGCGCTACCGGGCTGCGCTACACTCCGATTGGAACGATCATACCCCGCCGGGCGGGAGGCGTCAATGAAGGGTCCCGCCGCGGCGGATGGTCAGACTTCGAAGCGCGCGGCGATGCGTTTGGCCATTGACTCGGCCAGTTCGGCGTTCTTCGCCTCCACCATGACACGCACCAACGGTTCCGTGCCGGACGGGCGGATCAGCACGCGGCCATTGTCGCCCAGTTCGCGCTCGACGTTCTCCTTTTCCGCCACGACGGCCGCGTTCTTCGTCCAGTCCGTACCCGGCTGCACGCGCACGTTGATCAGGGTCTGCGGATACAGCGTCAGGTCGCTGCAGCACTCGGCCAGGCCCTGGCCGGAACGCTTGAGCGCGGTCAACACCTGCAGTGCCGACACGATGCCGTCGCCGGTCGTGTGCTTGTCCAGCGCCAGCAGGTGGCCCGAGCCTTCGCCGCCCAGCAGCCAACCGCGGTCCTGCATCATTTCCAGCACGTAGCGGTCGCCGACCTTCGCGCGCGCAAAACCGATGCCCATGTCCTTGAACGCCACTTCGAGCGCCATATTGGTCATCAGGGTGCCGACGGCACCGGCCACCGGACCGGTCGCCATGCGCGCGCGCACCATCACGTACAACAGCTCGTCGCCGTTGTACAGGCGGCCTTTGGCGTCGCACATGATCAGGCGGTCGGCGTCGCCGTCCAGCGCGATGCCGAGGTCGGCCTCGTGCTCGACCACCGCGGCCGCCATCGCCTTCGGTGCCGTCGCGCCGACGCCGTCGTTGATGTTGAAGCCGTCCGGCTTGGTGCCCAGCTCGATGACTTCGGCGCCCAGTTCATGGAACACGTGCGGCGCAATGTTGTAGGCGGCGCCGTGGGCGCAGTCGACGACGATTTTCAGGCCGCGCAGGTCGAGCTCGTTCGGGAACGTGCTCTTGCAGAATTCGATGTAACGGCCCTGCGCGTCGCGCAGGCGCGTGGCCCGGCCCAGCTTTTCCGACGACACGCAGCCCATCGGCTGGTCGATCATCTCCTCGATTTCAAGCTCGACGGCATCGGGCAGCTTGGTGCCATGGCCGGAGAAGAACTTGATGCCGTTGTCCTGGAAAGGATTGTGCGAGGCCGAAATCACGACGCCCGCCTGCAGGCGCAGTGCGCGCGTCAGGTACGCGATGGCCGGGGTCGGCATCGGGCCGGCCAGCATCACGTCGACGCCGGCTGCCGAGAAACCGGCTTCCAGCGCCGCTTCCAGCATGTAGCCGGAAATACGCGTGTCCTTGCCGATCAGGACCGTTGGACGTTCGCTGGTGCCGGCCTTGTCCTTGGCCAGCACCTTGCCGGCGGCATAGCCCAGCCGCATCACGAAGTCAGGGGTGATGGGCGACTTGCCCACCAGGCCGCGTACGCCATCGGTACCGAAATATTTGCGTGCCATTAATTAAATTCTCTTCATCTATTGATTATTCGTAGTGGCCGCTTGCCAGACTTTCAGCGCATCCACCGTCTCTGCCACATCATGGACCCGTACGATCCGGGCGCCCTGCGCTGCCGCAGCGAGCGCACCGGCCAGGCTGCCGGCCAGCCGCTGCTCGACGCTGCGGCCCGTCACGGCGCCGATCATCGATTTGCGCGACAGGCCCGCCAATACGGGCAGGCCCAGTTCGCTTTCCATGCGGTTTATGCTCCGGAGCAAAGCATAATTATGCTCGACACTCTTCCCAAAACCAAATCCGGGATCAATCGTGATACGTTCGCGTGCCACACCCGCCGCCAGCAGCGCATCGATCCGCTCGCGCAGGAAGGCGATCACGTTGGCCACGACGTCGACGTATTCGGGCTGTGCCTGCATGTCCTGCGGGGTGCCCTGCATATGCATTACGCACAGCCCGCAGTCGCTGTCCTTCACGGCCTCGATCGCGCCGGGCGCGCGGAAGCCGTTGATGTCGTTGATCATGTCGGCGCCCGCGATGATCGCCTCGCGCATCACCTCGGGCTTGCAGGTATCGATCGACAGCGGATAGCCCAGTTCGCGCAACGCGTAGATGGCCGGCATGATACGGCGCAGCTCTTCGTCGACGGGGACGCTGGGCGAACCCGGACGCGTGGATTCGCCGCCGATGTCGATGATGTCGACGCCGTCCTTGATCATCTGCTCGGCCCGCTCCACGGCGAATTCGAGGCCCTGGTAGCGGCCGCCGTCGGAAAAGGAATCGGGGGTAACGTTGAGGATGCCCATGACCAGCGGGCGCTGGGCGAGGTTATAGCCGAAACGGCCGCACTGCAGATATTGACGCATGACGAAAAACCAACGGAATGAAGAATAAAAAGGCACCCGCTCGGGGTGCCTTTTCGAGGAGAGACCGCGCTGGTCAGGCCGGGGCGGTCGCGTTCGGGGCGACGCCGCTGTCGCTCGGAGGCGTGCGCTTGGTCAGGACGACCGACTTCGGCGGGCGCGGCTCGCGGCCGGCCATGATGTCGTTGATCTGGTCGGCGTCGATGGTTTCCCATTCGAGCAGCGCCTTCGTCATCACTTCGACCTTGTCGCGGTTTTCTTCCAGCAGGCGGCGTGCCAGCGTGTACTGCGTGTCGAGGATGTTGCGGATCTCGGCATCGACCTTTTGCTGCGTCGCTTCGGAGATGGTCTTCACGGAGCCGCCGAAGAAGCCTTCGTTCGGATCATCCTCGTAGACCATCACGCCCATGCTTTCCGACATGCCGAAGCGGGTCACCATCGAGCGGGCCAGCTTGGTCGCGCGGGCGAAGTCGTTCGAGGCGCCGGTCGACATCTGGCCGACGAAGATCTCCTCGGCGATACGGCCGCCGAACAGGATCGAGATCTCTTCCAGCATCTTGTCCTTGTAGCCGGACAGGCTGTCGTGCTCCGGCAGTTGCCACGTCAGGCCGAGGGCAAAGCCGCGCGGCATGATCGTGACCTTGTGCACCGGGTCCGCCTTCGGCAGCAGCTTGGCGATCACCGCGTGGCCCGACTCGTGGTACGCGGTGTTGCGGCGCTCTTCCTCGCGCATGACCATCGATTTGCGCTCCGGACCCATGAAGATCTTGTCCTTCGCGTCTTCGAAGTCGCTCATCTCGACGAGACGCTTGCTGCGGCGTGCGGCGAACAGCGCGGCTTCGTTGACGAGGTTGGCAAGGTCGGCGCCGGAGAAGCCCGGGGTGCCGCGCGCCAGGATGTCGGCCTTCACGTCGGTGCCGATCGGCACTTTACGCATGTGCACGTTCAGGATCTGTTCGCGACCGCGGATGTCCGGCAGGCCCACCATCACCTGGCGGTCGAAACGGCCCGGGCGCAGCAGCGCCTTGTCCAGCACGTCGGCACGGTTGGTCGCGGCGATCACGATCACGCCCGACGATGCCTCGAAGCCGTCCATCTCGACCAGCAGCTGGTTCAGCGTCTGTTCGCGTTCGTCGTTGCCGCCGCCCATGCCGGCGCCACGATGGCGGCCGACGGCGTCGATCTCGTCGATGAAGATGATGCACGGCGAATGTTTTTTCGCGTTCTCGAACATGTCGCGCACGCGCGACGCACCCACGCCGACGAACATCTCGACGAAGTCCGAACCGGAGATCGAGAAGAACGGGACCTTGGCTTCGCCGGCGATGGCGCGGGCCAGCAGCGTCTTGCCGGTACCCGGGGGGCCGACCATCAGCACGCCGCGCGGGATGCGACCGCCCAGTTTCTGGAACTTGGTCGGATCCTTCAGGAAGTCGACGATCTCGCCCACTTCTTCCTTCGCTTCGTCGCAGCCGGCGACGTCGGCGAACGTGACGGTGTTGTTCGTCTCGTCCATCATGCGCGCCTTCGACTTGCCGAACGAGAACGCCCCGCCCTTGCCGCCGCCCTGCATCTGGCGCATGAAGAACACCCAGACACCGATCAGGAGCAGCATCGGGAACCAGGAAATGAAGACTTGCTGGAGGAACGACGGTTCCTCGGGCGGCTTGACGTCGAAGCGCACGTTGTTGTCGCGCAGGTCGCCGATCAGGCCGCGGTCGAGCATGGTCGCGGTGGTGCGGACCTTGGTGTCGTCGGTGCGGGTCGCGGTGATGCTCGAACCTTCGATCACGACGTCCTTGATGCGTTTCGCCTTGACGTCATCGAGCAGCTCGGAATAAGCAATGGTCTTGCTGCCGCCCGCGACGCTGTGGTTGTCGAACTGCTTGAACAGCATGAACAACAGCAGCGCGACGACCACCCAGATGGCGGATTTGGAAAACATATTATTCACGAAGACTCCTCTGATGCGAACGCATCTTTTCCCATTTTTTCAAAGGCAGATTTTACCGCAATAAGCAGCCCGTGCCACGCACGACCGCCATAGTGCCTATGCTCCACTATAGCCGGTTTTTATTTCCGTTGCGCAGCCATCATGTACATAGACGTGGCTGTCCTTTGCTGATGTGCGGTTGTACCGCAGGAAATCAAGGGCGTTTCCGTCGAATTTCGCAATTTCAGGCGGCCGGATTTTTCAGCCCACGCCCCAGCAGGAAAATTTCCGAGGATTTGTCGCGGCTGGCCTTCGGTTTGATCTGTTTGACGACCTTGAATTCGGTGCGAAACTTCTCCAGGATCTGGGTAAATCCCATGTCCTTGAAGCATTTCACCAACAATGCCCCTGAAGGTTTGAGGTGCATTTGAGAGAACTCAATAGCGAGATCGATCAAATCCTCCATGCGCGCTGCATCCGCCGACGGAATACCGGAGAGATTCGGCGCCATGTCGGACAGCACGACGTCGGCCATGCGGCCTTCGAGGACGCCCGCCAGCTCGTCGAGCACCTCCTGCTCGCGGAAATCGCCCTGGATGAAATGCATGTCGGCGATCGGCTCCATCGGCAGGATGTCGAGGCCGATCATCGTGCCCTTGATGCCGCCCTCCTCGCCGCCGGCCAGCTTGCGCCGCGTGTACTGGCCCCAGCTGCCCGGCGTGCAGCCGAGGTCGACGATCACCTGGCCGGCCTTGATGAGCTTTTCGCTTTCGTCGATTTCCTTCAGCTTGTAGGCCGCACGGGCCCGGTAGCCCTCTTTCTGTGCCAATTTGACATAGGGATCGTTGATGTGATCGTGAATCCAGTTTTTATTGAATTTGTTCTTGGCCATTCGCGTAAAATACTGCTTTTAATAGGTATCTCAAAATAACATCATGATCAAACTTACACCGGTCGAGCGTGCAGCGCTGCGTGCGGAAGCCCACGGACTCAATCCTGTCGTCATGATCGGCGCAGACGGCCTGACCGAGGCCGTCATGAAGGAAATCTCGTCCAGCCTCGACGCACACGGCCTCATCAAGGTACGCGTGTTCGGCGACGACCGCGAAGAGCGCATCGCGATCTACGAACGCATCTGCGCGGAACTCGACGCCGCGCCGGTCCAGCACATCGGCAAGCTGCTCGTGCTGTACCGCCCGAAGAAGGACGACGTCAAGGAACGTTCGGCCAAGTCCGGCAAGGGCCTGCGCGAAGTCACCATCGTCAAGCCGAGCCCGAGCGGCACCAAGAAGCCGACCGTGACCAAGGTCCTGCTGAAAGGCAACGAGCGCGTCACGCAAGGCGGCAACATCAAACGGGCCAAGCCACGTCAGGCCAGCACCAAGAAGACGGCCCTGAAATAAGCCGTGTTCACCAAAAATTAACCGGGGCCGCTACCCCGGTTTTTTTTATGCCTCAGCGGGCCTTCACGACAAGAAGCGCGCCAAGGATGCTCTCGGCCAGGTACAACACCTGCGAGACCCCGTGCAGCGCCGCGAATGTCCCCCACTGCGGCGACGCCCGCACACCGGCCGGCCCGGCCGCTGCGCGGATCGCCGCCATCATCGGCTGCAGGCCCAGGTAGACGACGAGGCTGCATGCCAGCATGCCGGCGATCAGCGCATACAGCCAGCGCTTGCGCCGCGCGTCCACATCCGCCGCACGCGACGTCAGCAGCGCCAGCAACACGGCCAGCGCCATCGCCAGCCAGGCCGAGCGCGTCAGCATGACGCCGACGACGTTGCCCGCCTGCGTGCTGTCGAGCACGGCGAACGCGCTCGGCGCGGCCAGGTAGCTGACGGCCCAGATACTGCCGGCCCACAGGGCGGCCAGCAGCAGGCGCGCGTTGGCGAGCATCGTGGCGGAATTAAACGTAGCGGACTTCCAGGATTTCGTATTCGCGCGGGCCGGACGGCGCCTGCACTTCGACCACGTCGCCGGCGTATTTGCCGATCAGCGCGCGCGCGATCGGCGAGGTGACGGAGACCTTGTTCTCCTTGAGGTCGGCTTCGTCGATGCCGACGATCTGGTAGGTGACCTTCTGGCCGTTGTCGAGGTCTTCGAGGTCGACGGTCGAAGCGAACACGACGCGGCCTTCCGCATCCAGCGTGGACGGGTCGATGATCTGCGCGGTGGACAGCTTCTGCTCCAGCTCGGCGATTCGGCCTTCGACGAAGGCCTGGCGCTCCTTGGCGGCGTCGTATTCGGCGTTTTCCGACAGGTCGCCGTGCGAGCGCGCCTCGGCGATCGCATCGATCACGTTGCGGCGTTCCTTGGTCTTGAGCTGGTGCAGCTCTTCCTTCAACTTCTCGGCGCCGAATTTGGTCAATGGAGTGTTCATCGTATTCTGTTCTCAGTGTTTGCGGACGTACCAAGTGAAAACCACAGAGCCGCACGGCGCAAGCCGCGCGAACTCTGTGGTCTTAGGTACTGCTAAGCGGTGGTGCTATGTTACCGCATCGCCGCTTAGTTTAAGGTTTTATGCAGGCCTTGTAAATCGTACACCCGCAGTTCGTCCAGGTGACGCATGCCCTGCACGGCCGCCTCGGCGCCGGCGATGGTCGTGTAGGTGACCACGCGCGCCTGCAGTGCCGACGTACGGATCGTACGCGAGTCGGCGATGGCGCTGCGCTTCTCTTCGACCGTGTTCACCACCATCGCGATCTCGTGGTTCTTGATCATGTCGACGATGTGCGGACGGCCTTCGATCACCTTGTTGACCGGAGTGACCGGGATGCCGGCGGCGGCGATGACGGCCGCGGTGCCCTTCGTCGCGACGAGCGAGAAGCCCAGTTCGACGAGGTCGCGCGCCACTTTCACGGTGCGCGGCTTGTCCGAGCCCTTCACGGACAGGAACACGCGGCCGGTCTCCGGCAGGATGATGCCGGCCGCCAGCTGCGACTTGACGAACGCTTCGCCGAACGTCATGCCCACGCCCATCACTTCGCCCGTCGACTTCATCTCGGGGCCGAGAATCGTGTCGACGCCGGGGAACTTCACGAACGGGAACACGGCTTCCTTGACGCTGTAGAACGGCGGCACGATCTCTTTCGTGATGCCCTGCTGCGCCAGCGTCTGGCCGACCATGCAGCGCGCGGCGATCTTCGCCAGCTGCAGGCCCGTCGCCTTCGACACGAACGGCACGGTACGCGAGGCGCGCGGGTTCACTTCCAGCACATACACGGTGTCCACGGTCTGGCCGTCGACTTCCGACTGCTGGATCGCGAACTGCACGTTCATCAGGCCGACGACGTTCAGCGCCTTCGCCATCAGCGAGGTCTGGCGCTTCAGTTCATCGATCGTGGCCTGCGCCAGCGAGTACGGCGGCAGCGAGCACGCGGAGTCGCCCGAGTGCACGCCGGCCTGCTCGATGTGTTCCATCACGCCGCCGATGAAGGTCGTCTCGCCGTCCGAGATGCAGTCGACGTCGACTTCGATCGCGTCGTTCAGGAAGCGGTCCAGCAGCACCGGCGAATCGTTCGACACCTTCACGGCCTCGCGCATGTAGCGTTCGAGGTCGCGCTGCTCGTGGACGATCTCCATCGCGCGGCCGCCCAGCACGTACGACGGACGCACGACGAGCGGGTAGCCGATCTCGGACGCCAGCGCCAGCGCTTCGGCTTCCGTGCGCGCGGTGCGGTTCGGCGGCTGGCGCAGGCCCAGGTCCTGCAGCAGCTTCTGGAAGCGCTCGCGGTCTTCGGCCGCGTCGATCATGTCCGGCGACGTGCCGATGATCGGGACGCCGTTCTTTTCCAGGTCCAGCGCGAGCTTCAGCGGGGTCTGGCCGCCGTACTGGACGATCACGCCTTCCGGCTTTTCCAGGTCGACGATTTCGAGCACGTCTTCCAGGGTCAGCGATTCGAAGTAGAGGCGGTCGGACGTGTCGTAGTCGGTCGACACGGTCTCCGGGTTGCAGTTGACCATGATGGTCTCGTAGCCGTCTTCGCGCATCGCGAGGGCCGCGTGCACGCAGCAGTAGTCGAACTCGATACCCTGGCCGATGCGGTTCGGGCCACCGCCCAGCACCATGATCTTCTTCTTGTCGGTCGGGTTCGATTCGCACTCTTCGTCGTACGTCGAGTACATGTACGCGGTGTTGGTCGCGAATTCGGCGGCGCAGGTGTCGACGCGCTTGTAGACCGGACGGATGCCGAACTCGTGGCGCTTGGCGCGCACGGCTTCCGGCGTCGTCTGCATCAGGAACGCGAGGCGGCGGTCGGAGAAGCCCTTCTGCTTCAGTTTATACAGCGTCGGCTTGTCGAGGCTGTCCAGCTTCTGGTGATCCAGCCACAGTTCGATGTCGACGATTTCCTTGATCTGGATGAGGAACCACGGATCGATCTTGGTGAGGTTGTGCACCTCTTCCAGCGTGAAACCCTGCGCGAACGCATCGCCCACGTACCAGATGCGCTCCGGACCCGGCTCGCCCAGTTCTTCCTCGATCTTTTCGCGGTCGCGGGTCTTTTCGTTCAGGCCGTCGACGCCGACTTCCAGGCCGCGCAGCGCTTTCTGGAACGATTCCTGGAACGTGCGGCCCATCGCCATCACTTCGCCGACGGACTTCATCTGCGTGGTGAGGTGCTTGTCGGCGGTCGGGAATTTCTCGAACGTGAAGCGCGGGATCTTCGTCACGACGTAGTCGATCGACGGCTCGAACGAGGCCGGGGTCGCGCCGCCGGTGATCTCGTTGCGCAGTTCATCCAGCGTGAAGCCGACGGCCAGCTTCGCCGCCACTTTCGCGATCGGGAAGCCCGTGGCCTTCGATGCCAGCGCGGACGAACGCGACACGCGCGGGTTCATCTCGATGACGATCATGCGGCCGTCTTTCGGGTTGATCGAGAACTGCACGTTCGAGCCGCCCGTGTCGACGCCGATCTCGCGCAACACGTTGATCGACGCGTTGCGCATGATCTGGTATTCCTTGTCCGTCAAGGTCTGCGCCGGCGCGACGGTGATCGAGTCGCCGGTGTGCACGCCCATCGGGTCCAGGTTCTCGATCGAGCAGACGATGATGCAGTTGTCCTTCTTGTCGCGGACGACTTCCATCTCGTACTCTTTCCAGCCGAGCAGCGATTCTTCGATCAGCAGTTCGGAGGTCGGCGACGCTTCCAGGCCGCGCTTGCAGATCGCTTCGAATTCTTCTTCGTTGTAAGCGATGCCGCCGCCCGAGCCGCCCATCGTGAACGACGGACGGATGATGGTCGGGAAGCCCAGTTCGCGCTGCACGGCGCGCGCTTCGTCCATCGAGTGGGCGATGCCGGAACGGGCCGAACCCAGGCCGATCTTGGTCATCGCTTCCTTGAACTTGAAGCGGTCCTCGGCCTTGTCGATGGCTTCCGGCGTCGCGCCGATCAGTTCGACCTTGTACTTGTCGAGGACGCCGTGGCGGTGCAGGTCCAGCGCGCAGTTCAGCGCGGTCTGGCCGCCCATCGTCGGCAGGATCGCGTCGGGACGTTCCTTGTCGATGATGCGCTCGACGGCCTTCCACGTGATCGGCTCGATGTAGGTGACGTCGGCCGTTTCCGGGTCCGTCATGATGGTCGCCGGGTTCGAGTTGACCAGGATGACCTTGTAGCCTTCTTCGCGCAGCGCCTTGCAGGCCTGGGCGCCGGAGTAGTCGAATTCGACCGCCTGGCCGATGACGATCGGGCCCGCGCCGATGATCAGGATGCTTTTGATGTCAGTACGTTTTGGCATTTATTTCTTCTCACTTGCTGGCGTGGGCTTGCATCTTGCTGATGAAACGGTCGAACAGGTAGGCGACGTCCGTCGGGCCTGGCGACGCTTCCGGGTGGCCCTGGAAGCAGAACGCCGGCTTGTCGGTACGCTCGAAGCCCTGCAGCGAGCCGTCGAACAGCGACACGTGGGTCACGCGGCAGTTGGCCGGCAGCGTCGCGGCATCGACTGCGAAGCCGTGGTTCTGCGACGTGATCATGACCTGCTTCGAATCCAGGTCCTGCACCGGGTGGTTGGCGCCGTGGTGGCCGAACTTCATCTTGACGGTCTTCGCGCCCGAGGCCAGCGCCATGATCTGGTGGCCGAGGCAGATGCCGAACGTCGGGATGCCCGAGTCGATCACTTTCTTCGTCGCGGCGATCGCGTAGTCGCACGCGGCCGGATCGCCCGGACCATTGGCCAGGAAGATGCCGTCCGGATTCAGCGCCAGCGCTTCTTCCGCGGTGGCTTGCGCCGGCAACACGGTGATCTTGCAGCCGCGCTCGGCCAGCATGCGCAGGATGTTGCGCTTGACGCCGTAGTCGAAGGCGACGACGTGGAACTGCGGGTTCTCCTGCTTGCCGTAGCCCTCGCCCAGCTTCCATTCGGTCTGGTCGAACGTGTACGGTTCCTTGACGGAGACGACCTTCGCCAGGTCCATGCCGTTCAGGCCCGGGAACGAGCGCGCCAGTTCCAGCGCCTGCGCTTCCGACGGCTCATTGCCCTGCGTGCCGGTCAGGATCGCGCCGTTCTGGGCGCCCTTCTCGCGCAGGATGCGGGTCAGCTTGCGGGTGTCGATGCCGGCGATGGCGACGACGTTTTCCTGCTTCAGGTAGTCCGACAGCGATTGGGTGGAGCGGAAATTCGAGGCCAGCAGCGGCAGGTCACGGATGATCAGGCCGGCGGCGTGGACTTTCGAGGCTTCGACGTCTTCGGCGTTGATGCCGTAGTTGCCGATATGGGGGTACGTCAGCGTGACGATCTGACGCGAATAGCTGGGGTCGGTCAGGATTTCCTGGTACCCGGTGATGGCGGTATTGAATACCACTTCACCGATGGTGTGACCGGCGGCGCCGATCGAATATCCTTTGAAAATGGTTCCGTCTGCCAGAGCGAGGATGGCTGGAACGGCTGGGCCAGAAAAAAATGGCGGCAAGGGCAACTCCCGATAAAGTCGCCGTAGGCTGCGCCACGTCAGACCGGCCTGAACAGGGTGTGGGCATGCATCTCGCCCAGTGTTACAGGTCGCTAGATAGAGGTATGTGTGGGGTAGTCGCTACGGCAGATAAGTGATGGCTAAACCTCTGAATTATAGCGCGATTTATATCGGCCGGCAATCGCCTGCCCCACGTTTTTCCTCTAAATACCCTGCAGAAAAAAAATCGGCGGGCGGGCGCGACGATCTGTCGCACCACGCCCGCCGACTTGACGTAAACGTAAATTACAAGCCCAGCGCGGCGATACCGGCCTTGGCGATCTGCGCGTCTTCCGCCGATTTCACGCCCGACACGCCCACGGCGCCGACGACTTCGCCGTTGACGACGATGGGCACGCCGCCTTCCAGCATGCCGTCCAGTTCCGGTGCGCGGGCGAACGACACGCGGCCGTTGTTGATCATGTCTTCGTAGATCTTCGACTCACGACGGCCCAGCGCGGCCGTCCTGGCCTTTGCCGGGGCGATGTGGGCCGATACCGGGGCGGCGCCGTCCAGGCGCTGCAGCCACAGCGGGTGGCCGCCGTCGTCGCAGATGGCGATGACGACTTTCCAGCCGTTCGCGACCGCTTCGGCTTCGGCGCCGGCGGCGATCTTCTTGATGTCTTCGAGGGTAAGGACGGGCTTGGTTTGCATCTTGAGTCTTTCTTTCGTGTGGCGTTACAAAAAAGGTCTGCGATCAGCGCGCGGCCGACAGCGGGGCCGGCGTGCCCTGTTTGGCCTTCAGCCTGGCCTTGAGGTCGGCCATGACGCCGGCCGCGGCCTGCTCGCCGGCCAGCACGGCCAGGTTGCGGCCGGTGAAGTCGGCGCTGCCCATCGTGCCCAGCGCGGGCGTGATGACGACGTCGGCATCCTTCAGCTCGTACTGGTTCAGACGCTGGCCCATGATGGTGAAGGTCTGCATCAGCACATCCACGGAACTCGCGGTGGCCTGCGCTTCGGTCGCACTGGAGATATTAACCGCGATGATGAATTCGGCGCCCATTTCCTTCGCGAAGCGAACGGGCACGGGGGCGACGAGGCCGCCGTCGACGTAGCTGCGGCCGCTGATGACGACCGGCTGGAACACGCCGGGCACCGACGACGACGCGCGCACGGCCATGCCGGTGTTACCTCGGCGGAACAGGATCGGCTTGCCCGTCTTCAGGTCCGTGGCGACGGCGCCGAACGGAATCTTGAGCTTTTCGATCGGCTGGTTGTGCACGGCCTTGTTCACATAGGTCTGCAGCGCCTCCCCTTTCAGCACGCCGGGAGCCTTGCTGAAGAACGGGATGGCCCAGTCGGAGATCGTCGTCTCGTCCATGTCGAGGGCGATCTTCTGCAACTGGAATCCGTTGTAGCCGGACGCGTACAGCGCGCCGACGACGGAACCGGCACTCGTGCCGACGACGATGTCGGGCACGATGCCCTGGGCTTCCAGGGCCTTGATCACGCCGATGTGGGCGAACCCGCGCGCGGCGCCGCCGCCGAGGGCGAGCGCGATTTTCACGTGACGCAGCGGGACGGGAGTCGGCGTGGCGGCCACCGGCGCGGCCGGCTGGGTGGGCGTGGAGCCGCAGCCCGCGAGCAGTGCCGCGGCGCCGAGCGTGGCAAGAATGGAACGTCGGGAGAAGGTCATCCGGAGCGAGCTGATAAACGGGCAAAGATGGGATTGTAACCCGATACTGGCCAATCTCGCGGGATCCGGCAATGCAGGCGAACTTGGGTACCCGCCTGCGCGGGTACGACGTTTCAGGGCCTCAGGCCGCAAGACCGTCGCCCCTGCGCAGGCAGGGGCCCAAGTTGTCGTTACCCAGGCAGCGACGTATTCGGCAGCGTGGCCGTAAACACGCTGCCCTTGCCCGGCGTGGACCGGATCGCGAGCTTGCCGCCGTGGCGCAGCAGCACGTGCTTGACGATGGCGAGACCGAGGCCCGTGCCCTGCGTCTCGCGCGAGCGGCTCTTGTCGACGCGGTAGAAACGCTCCGTCAGGCGCGAGATGTGCTGCTCGTCGATGCCGATGCCGTTGTCGATCACTTCGAAACGCAGGTCGTTCGGGCCGCGCAGCCAGCGCAGTTCGATCCGGCCGCCTGCCGGCGTATAGCGCACGGCGTTGCTGGCCAGGTTGCCGAACGCGCTGCGCAGCTCTTCGCTGCTGCCCATCACGTCCGGACCGTCGACGGCGAAGTCGATCTCGTGGCGGCCGTTCGACAGCGCGCGCGCGTCGTTCGCCACCTGCGCGACGAGGGCGCGCACATCCACGCGCTCGCGCTTCAGGGGATACTCGTCCGATTCGAGGCGCGACAAGGTGAGCATGTCCTCGATCAGCCGCTGCATGCGCTGCGCCTGTTCCGTCATCAGCATCAGGTGCGCGGTGCGGGTCTTCTCGTCCAGGCCCGGGTCGGCGAGCGCGATCTCGAGGAAGCCGACGATCACCGTCAGCGGCGTGCGCAGCTCGTGCGATGCGTTGGCGATGAAGTCGCGGCGCATCGCTTCGATGCGGTCGGTGTCCGTCGCGTCGTGCGTGACGAGGATCTGGCGCCGGTTCTCGAACGGAATGATCTGCACGATCAGCTTGCGGCCGCGGATCGACAGCGTGAGTGGCTGTTCGTAGCGGCCAAGGATCAGGTAGTCGATGAATTCCGGGTGGCGGATCAGGTTCGTCACGCGCCGGCCCTTGTCCTGTTCCAGCGTGAGGCCCAGGTGGCGCTCCGCCGTCGGGTTGCACCATTCGAGGAACAGGACGTCGTCCATGATCGCCACGCCTTCCGGCAGCAGATGCATGGCCTGGCGGAAGCGCGCGAGCCATTCCGTCAACTCGTCGCGGTTGCGTTCGTCGTCGCGGCGGAGGCGGTACAACCGGGCGAAGACGTCCGTCCACGCGCCCCACCCGTCCGGCAGCTTCGTGCTCTGCGGGTCGTCGAGCCACTCGCCCAGCTTGTGCAAATAGGCCAGTTGGGAAATCAGCAGGCCGAGCGTGATGAGCAGCGCGAGCGCCAGCCCGGAGACAGGACCCAGCAGCCACCACGCGATGCCGGCGACCGCGAGCATCAGGGCCAGGCGCAGCAGCGCCGGGACCCAGAACATGACGCGAGGATTCAAGCGGACGACCTTTCTATTTTTCTTTCTCGCTCAGCATGTAGCCCACGCTGCGCACGGTCTTGATCAGCTTTTCCGCTTCCTTCAACGCCTTGCGCAGGCGGAGGACGTGGACGTCCACCGTGCGTTCCTCGACGGCCGCGGCGTCGCCCCACACCTTGTCGAGCAGCTGGCTGCGCGAAAACACGCGCTCGCGGTGCGCCATCAGGAATTTCAGCAGGCGGTATTCGGCGTTCCCCATATCGAGCTGGCGGCCGTCCAGGGTGACCGTGCAGCTGGCCGGATCGAGCATGACCGGACCGGCCGACAGCGGCGCCTCTGCCAGGTGCGGGCTCTTGCGGCGCAGCAGCGCTTTCGAGCGGGCCACCAGTTCGCGCGGCGAGAACGGCTTCGTCACGTAGTCGTCGGCGCCGGTATTGAGCCCCGCGATCTTGTCCTCTTCCATGCTCTTCGCCGTCAGCATGATGACGGGGATGTCCTGGAAATCGCGGTCGCCGCGCAGGCGCGACAGCAGGCGCAGGCCGCTCTGGTCGGGGAGCATCCAGTCCAGCAGCAGCAGGTCGGGCCTGCCGTGCACGATCGAATCCCAGGCCGACGCCACGTTCGCGGCCGTGCGGATATCCCAGCCCGTCTCGCGCAGCGAATAGCTCACCAGTTCGACGATCGCCGGCTCATCTTCGACAATCAGGACGCTCGTGTTGGCCGCCATCGATCACCCTTCTCCGCCGGCCGCGACGGCTTGCGGTTTGCTATGACGAATATCCCTGCCCTCGACCACGTAGATCACGTACTCGGCGATGTTCTTCGCGTGGTCGCCGATGCGCTCGATCGCCTTCGCGACCCACAATACGTCCAGCGCCGACGAGATCGTGCGCGGGTCTTCCATCATGAACGTGATCGTACTGCGCATGATGGTGCGGAACTCGTGGTCGATGACGTCGTCCTGGGCGATGATCTGCACGGCCGCCTTGCCGTCCAGGCGCGCGAACGCGTCCAGCGCGTCGTGCAGCATGTCGGCCGTGGCGCGCGAGATCGTGCGCACCGTCTCGTAGTGGTTAAAGCTGACCATGCCGCGCTCGTGCAGGCTCTTGGCCGTGCGGGCGATCTTGGCGGCCTCGTCGCCGATGCGCTCGAGGTCCGTGATCACCTTGATCGTCGCCATGATCGTACGCAGGTCGTTGGCGGCCGGCTGGCGGCGCACGATCAGGTGGCTGCAGGCGTCGTCCAGCTGCACTTCGAGCTGATTGACGGCGTGGTCGTCCGCCACGACCTTGTCGGCCTGCTCGGTGTTGCCGACGCGGAACGCATTCACCGCCTCGTCGAACTGCGTTTCCACCATGCCGCCCATGAGCAGCACTTTCGACCGGATCGCTTCCAGTTCCTGGTCGTACTGCTTGGAAGAGTGCTCGCCTACCATGTGTCCATCCTGTTCAATTTGGTTATCTTACCGCATCAGCCAAAGCGACCGGTGATGTAGTCTTGGGTTTCTTTTCGTACAGGGTTCAGGAACAGCTGGTCGGTCTCGCCGAATTCCACCAGTTCGCCCAGGTACATGTACGCCGTGTAGTCCGAGCAGCGCGCGGCCTGCTGCATGTTGTGCGTGACGATGGCGATCGTGTAGTCGCCCTTCAGTTCGCTGATCAGTTCCTCGATCTTGGACGTCGAGATCGGGTCCAGCGCGGAGGTCGGTTCGTCCAGCAGCAGCACGTCCGGCTTCACCGCGACGCCGCGCGCGATGCACAGGCGCTGCTGCTGGCCGCCGGACAGCGACAGGCCGCTCTTGTTCAGCTTGTCCTTCACTTCGGTCCACAGCGCGGCCTTCTTCAGCGCCCATTCCACGCGCTCGTCCATCTCGCCCTTGGACAGGTCTTCGTACAGGCGCACGCCGAACGCGATGTTGTCGTAGATGGACATCGGGAACGGCGTCGGCTTCTGGAACACCATGCCGATCTTCGCGCGCAGCATGTTCACGTCGACGCCAGGCTCCAGGATATTCCGGCCGCGGTACCGGATGGCGCCCTCGGCACGCTGGCCCGGGTACAGGTCGTACATGCGGTTCAGCGTGCGCAGCAAGGTCGACTTGCCGCAGCCCGACGGGCCGATGAATGCCGTGACCTGCTTGTCGTGGACGTCCAGGTTGACATTCTTCAGGCTCTTCGTCTTACCGTAATAAAAGTCCAGGCCGGAGATCTCGATCGTCTTGGTCTTCGGCTTGGCGTTGGTCGCCGGCGGCGTCGGGGTGGACAGGGTCTGGGTCATCATGGGATCTAGGGTCTTCGTCGATTTATTGCGGGTTCTTTTGGCGGAACAGGGTCCGCGACAGGATATTCAGGAGCAGCACGCTGAACGTCACCAGCAGTGCGGCGCCCCAGGCGAGGCTGCGCCAGTCTTCGTACGAGCTCATCGCGAACAGGTAGATCGCCACCGGCAGGTTGGCCATCGGCTGTTTCATGTCGAGGCTGAAGAACTGGTTGTTCAGCGCGGTGAACAGCAGCGGCGCCGTCTCGCCGGCGATACGGGCCACGGCCAGCAGCACGCCGGTCACGACGCCCGCCTTCACGGCGCGCAGGCGCACCATCATCGCCACTTTCCAGCGCGGCGCGCCCAGCGCGAACGCCGCTTCCAGCAGGCTGTTCGGCACCAGGTGCAGCATGTTGTCGGTCGTGCGGACGACGACCGGGATCGCGATCAGCGACAGCGCGATCGTGCCCGCATAGCCGGAGAAATGCCCGAAGCGTGCCACGCACAGGGCGTACACGAACAGGCCGACCACGATCGACGGTGCCGACAGCATGATGTCCGTGACGAAGCGCGTGACGGCGGCGAACTTGTTGTTCTGGCCGTACTCGGCGAGATAGATGCCGGCCAGGATGCCGACCGGCGTCGAGATCGCCGTGGACAGGCCGACCATCATGAGGCTGCCGACGATCGCGTTGCGCACACCGCCCGGGCTGCCCGGCGCCGGCGTGTCCATCGTGAACAGCGTGTGCGACAGTGCGCCGAAGCCATTGACCAGCAGGGTCTCCAGGATCCACAGCAGGAAGCCGAGGCCGATTGCCATCGCCAGCACGGACAGCGCGATGCCGATGCGGTGCGACAGCAGGCGGCGGCGATACACCGAATTGACAGGGGAATTAACTGCGGCATCCATTACTTCACCCCTTCCTTGCGGGACATCCCGACGAGCATCAATTTGGCGGCCGACAGCACGATGAACGTGATGGCGAACAGGATCAGGCCCAGCGCGAACAGCGAGGACACGTGCAATTGCGAGCTGGCTTCGGCGAATTCGTTGGCCAGCGTCGAGGAAATCGAATTACCCGGCGCGAACAGCGACAGCTTGATGTCGTTGGCATTGCCGATGACGAACGTGACGGCCATCGTCTCCCCCAGCGCGCGGCCCAGGCCCAGCATCACGCCGCCGACGACGCCGGCGCGGGTGTACGGCAGCACGATCTTGCGCACGACTTCCCATTTGGTGCAGCCGAGGCCGTAAGCGGATTCCTTCAGCACGGCCGGGACGATCTCGAACACGTCGCGCATGACGGAGGCGATGAACGGGATGATCATCACGGCAAGGATGATCCCGGCGGTCAGGAGGCCCAGGCCCATCGTCGGGCCCTGGAAGAACGGGCCGATGAACGGCAGCACGCCCAGCGTCTTTTTCAGGAACGGCTGGATGGTGTCGCCGAACAGCGGCGCGAACACGAACAGGCCCCACATGCCGTAGATGATCGACGGCACGCCGGCCAGCAGTTCGACGGCCATGCCCATCGGGCGGCGCAGCCAGGCCGGGCAGATCTCGGTGAGGAACAGCGCGATGCCGAAGCTGATGGGGAAAGCGACGAGCAGCGCGATGATCGACGTGACCAGCGTGCCCGTGATGGCGATCAGCGCGCCGAATTTGTCGTTGACGGGATCCCACTCGTTGGTGATGAGGAAGGATGCGCCGAATTCGCGGAACGCAGGCGCCGCGCCGATCGCCAGGGAAATGATGATGCCCACGAGGACGATCAGGACGCTCGCGGCGAACAACAGGGTCACCTTGTGGAAGATGAAGTCCTGGATGCGCTGCACGCGCATGGTATTGCGCAGTGCGACGTTGCGGGCTTCTTCCTGCAACGCGGCCTGGCCGGCCTCGTCGGCGGCGAGCGCGGGGTGTGCGTTCATGTGTTTGTCCAATTTATTACCTAGAAGCAAAAACGCGTCACTCCCACCTGCCCGACCTCGCGCCGGGAGGTGGGAGCGACGCTACCCACGCAGGGATTGCTCACCTTGGGTTTGCCCGATTACCAGATCGCCTTGCCCGAACCGTCTTTCAGGTTGTTCTTCCAGGCGGCTTCCACCAGCTTGGTGACGGACTCCGGCATCGGCACGTAGTCCAGCTCGTTGGCGGCGGCGGTGCCGCTCTTGAAGGCGTAGTCGAAGAACTTCAGGACTTCCTTGCCCTTGGCGCCATCGGCCTGCGACTTGTGAACGATGGCGTACGTCACGCCGGTGATCGGCCATGCGTTCTTGCCCGGCTGGTCGGTCAGGACGACGCCGAAGCCCGGTGCCTTGATCCAGTCCGCGTTGGCGGCGGCGGCCTTGAAGTTGTCGTCGTCCGGCTGCAGGAAGTTGCCGTCGCGGTTCTTCAGCTGGGTGTGGGCCAGCTTGTTCTTCTTGGCATATGCCCACTCGACGTAGCCGATCGAGCCCTTGATGCGCTGGACGTTGGCGGCGACGCCGTCATTGCCCTTGCCGCCCACGCCGACAGCCCATTTCACGGCGGTGCCCGCGCCGATCTTCGCCTTGAAATCCGGATTGGTCTGCGACAGGAAATTCGTGAACAGGAACGAGGTGCCCGAACCGTCGGCGCGGTGCACGACGGTGATGTCTTCGGCCGGCAGTTTCACGCCCGGGTTCAGGGCGGCGATGGCCTGGTCGTTCCACTTGGTAATCTTGCCCAGGTAGATGTCCGCAACCACCGGACCGGTCAGTTTCAGCTGGCCCGGCGCCACGCCGTCCAGGTTGACGATGGCGACGACGCCGCCCATGATGGTCGGGAACTGCATCAGGCCCGCTTCGTTCAGCTCTTCGACCGGCAGCGGCATGTCCGATGCGCCGAAGTCGACGGTCTTGGCCTTGATCTGCTTGATGCCGGCGCCCGAGCCGATCGATTGGTAGTTCAGGCCATTGCCGCTGGTCTTCTTGTACATCTCCGCCCATTTCGCGTAGATCGGGTAGGCGAAGGTGGAACCAGCACCGGTGATGTCGGCGGCCAGGGTCGCGGTGCTCGCGAACGCGGCGGTGGTGCCGATGATGATGGTTGCCAGCAGTTGCTTCATGCGCATATCAAGGTCCTTTGGTTAGGTGTGACACGGTTGATGCTGCGCAGTGTAGTGAGCAAATATGACGGCTTTATGACATGGCCAACCTGGCCATATGACATGCGGGATGCATCATGTGACGGCCCGAAAAAACATGTCACACAGCCCTGCGTGCCTTGTCACAATGTGCGGCTCCACCCTCTCCCACCGTCGAGAAAAGTGCCTTGTAAATACTTTTTCTTATGCTAATTTGAAAGTGTTTATGCAGTATGGAGGAGTAGTCCTACAATCTCGAATGACAGATGAGGGGGGAGCGCTCAACGGCGTTCGAACGGTATGTTATTCATTACAGGGATGCTGACCGGGATGGTCGTCCTCGTGCTGTATGGGGTGATTTCCGAAGGCATCGGCAGTTCACAAAAGTTGCACGACCGCTATCACGAATAGCATTGGGGGCCGCAGAGGTCTCATCAAAGAAAAAGCGGCGGGGCCCAAGGCACCCGCCGCTTTTCTTGTCAACCGGCCAATGAATCAGCGCAGGAAGCGTGACACCTGGCTCATCGCCGCCAGGTCCAGGTTCATGAACTGCAACCCGGCCTTGAATTCACCATTGCTGAAAATACAATACATCACCTTGACGCGCCCATGCAGGGGGAACGGTGTGCCGTCGACGAGCAGGTCGAAGCCGACCTGGCCCGTCTGCCCCGCCTGCAGCGGATGCGGCACGGTAATGCTGACGCCATTGGCGCCGATGTCGGATGTACGTCCCTGGACGGGGGCCTGGCCTTCCATCGCCAGGACGGCCCGCACCTTCAGGATCTTGCGTGCGGATTGCCTCTGATCTATTGCCACGATTAACCTGTGAGCCTTTTAAAAACGAGGTGGCATTATAGGTGCAAACGATAACCTTGCGTGTTACCGCTATTTAAGTTACGGCGATCAGTCGAGCTCGCGCAGCTTGCTGAATGCTTCATCGATCCGCTCGACGGCCACGATGTTCATTCCCTCGATCTTTTGCTTCGGCACATTGGCTTTCGGGATCACGGCGACGGAAAAGCCCAGCTTCGCCGCCTCGCGCAAACGCTCCTGCCCACGCGGGGCGGGACGGATCTCGCCGGCCAGGCCCACTTCGCCGAACACGACGAGGCCGCGGGGCAGCGGCTTGTTGCGCATCGACGAATTGATCGCCAGCAGGACGGCCAGGTCGGCCGCCGGCTCCGTGATCTTGACGCCGCCCACCGCGTTGATGAATACGTCCTGGTCGAACGCGGCGATGCCGGCATGGCGGTGCAGCACCGCGAGCAGCATTGCGAGGCGGTTCTGCTCGAGGCCGACGGACAGCCGGCGCGCGTTCGGCAAATGACTCGCGTCGACGAGCGCCTGCACTTCGACCAGCAGCGGCCGGGTACCCTCCTGCGTCACCATCACGCAGGAACCGGGCACCTGGTTGTCGTGTTGCGACAGGAATAGTGCGGACGGGTTCGACACGCCTTTCAGTCCCTTTTCCGTCATCGCGAACACGCCCAGCTCGTTGACGGCGCCGAAACGGTTCTTGATGGCGCGCACGAGGCGGAAGCTGGACTGCGTATCGCCTTCGAAATACAGCACGGTGTCGACGATGTGCTCCAGCACACGGGGCCCCGCGAGCGCGCCCTCCTTCGTCACGTGGCCGACGAGGATGATCGTCACGCCCGTCTGCTTGGCCACGCGCGTGAGCTGCGCCGCGCATTCGCGCACCTGCGAGACGGAACCGGGGGCCGACGTCAGCGCATCCGAGTACAAGGTCTGGATGGAGTCGATGACGGCGACGTCCGGCTTGAGGTCGGCAATGGTGCCGAGGATTTTTTCCAGCTGGATCTCGGCCTGCAGCTTCAGGTCTTTCGCCTCGACCTGCAGGCGGCGCGCGCGCAGGGCGATCTGGGCGCCGGATTCCTCGCCGGACACGTACAGCGTGCTGCGCGCCGCGGCCAGGTTCGCCAGCGCCTGCAGCAGCAAGGTCGACTTGCCGATGCCGGGATCGCCGCCGATCAGCACGACGCCGCCCGCGACGAGGCCGCCGCCCAGCACGCGGTCGAATTCGTCGATGCCGGTGCCGAAGCGGGGCACGTCGATCGCCTCGATGTCGGCCAACGACAGCACGGGGGCCGTCTGCGCCAGGCTTTTATGCATATGCGGCGCCTGCGACATGCGGTTCAGGCCGGCGGTCTCGACCTGCTCGGTCATCGTGTTCCAGGCCTTGCAATCGGCGCATTGGCCGGTCCAGCGGCTGGCGACGCTGCCGCAATCGCTGCAGACGAAACTGGTACGGGGTTTAGCCATGATTCCTTTTATTTACAAGACGGGATCGCACCCGAGCGGCGCCTCGGCCACGCGTACGCGCGGCGCCACGGCGCACATCAATTCATAGCCGATCGTGCCGGCGGCCTGCGCCACCTCGTCGATCGGGAGACCATCGCCCCACAGGGTGACCTTGCTGCCCACGCGCGCGTTCGCAATGGGCGACAGGTCGACGGCCATCATGTCCATCGACACCCGGCCGACGAGCGTCGTGCGGATGCCATCCACCAGCACGGGCGTGCCGTGCTCGGCGTGGCGCGGGTAGCCGTCCGCATAGCCGCAGGCGACGACGCCCACCGTCATGGTCCGGTCCGCCTGGAAGCGGCTGCCGTAGCCCACGCTGTCGCCCGGCTCGATGTGCTGGATGCCGATGATTTCCGATTTCAGCGTCATCGTGGGCAACAGGCCGTAATCCTTCGCCGAGCGGCCGCCCGGGGTGCCGCCATACAGCATGATGCCGGGACGGACCCAGTCGCTCTGCAATTCCTGGACGAGCTCCGCCGTGTGCAGCACGCCGCCCGAATTGGACAGGCTGCGCTCGCCCGGCAGACCGTCCGCGCCCAGACGGAAGCGGCGTACCTGCTCGCCGATCGACAGGCGCGGATGCTCCAGCTCGTCCGCGTTCGCGAAATGCGTCATCAAGGTGATGTTGCGGATGCCCGGGATGGCGCGCAGCCGCTGGTACGCCGCGGCGAACTCGTCCGGGCGGAAGCCGAGGCGGTTCATGCCCGTGTTCATTTTCAGGTGCACGTCGATGGGACGGTAGAGCTGGGTGTACTCCAGCATCTTGACCTGCTCGATGCAATGGACCGTGCTGTTGACATTATGTTCAGCCAGCAAGGGGATGTCCGACGTGTCGAAGATTCCCTCTAATAACAGGATCGGCTTCACCCAGCCCAGCTCGCGCAGGCGCAGCGCGTTTTCCGTTTCGATCAGGGCCAGGCCGTCGGCCTGCGCGAAGCCGCGCATGCCCCGTTCCAGGCCGTGTCCATACGCATTCGCCTTCACCACCGCCCAGACGTTCGCCTGCGGCGCACAGGCGCGCGCACGGGCCAGATTGTGCTGCATGGAGTCGAGGTGGATGGTGGCGTGCAGGGGACGTGGCATGGCTTGCAGATGGGGGCGACGGCTGAGAACGAAAGGTTTATTTTACTCCCGGCAGTGAAATGCCGTATTGTCGATTCCTTGGGCTAAGCGGTCTTTCATGGTATAAAGCAACCCATCCAGTTTTTTGAACCTTTCGAATGAACCGTGGTTTTTATACCATCATGGCGGCGCAGTTCTTCTCGTCGCTGGCCGACAACGCGCTGATATTTGTCTCGATCGGTCTGCTAACGGCGATGAAAGCCCCGGCTTCGCTCACTCCGCTGCTGAAGCTGTCGTTCGTCTTGTTCTACGTCCTCCTGGCGCCATTCGTCGGCGCGTTTGCCGATTCGATGCCCAAGGGACGGGTGATGTTCACCGCCAATTTAATCAAGGTTTTCGGCTGCTGCCTGATCTTCTTCGGCGCGCACCCTCTCATCGCCTGCACCGTCGTCGGCTTCGGCGCCGCCGTCTATTCCCCCGCCAAATACGGCATCCTGACCGAGCTGCTGCCGGCCGAACGACTCGTCGCGGCCAACGGCTGGATCGAGGGCCTGACCGTCATGTCCATCATCCTCGGCGCGGCCATGGGCGGCGCCCTCGTCAGTGCCCACGGCAGCGCCTGGCTGATGACGCTGGACGTGCCCTATATCGACACCGGCATCAACTCCTCGACCAAGGCCCAGCTCGCCGTGCTGATCGGCGTGTACGCGCTGGCGGCCGGCTTCAACCTGCGCATCCCGGACACCGGCGCCCGCTACGAGCACCAGGAACGCAATCCGGCCAAGCTGATCGCCGATTTCGCCGACTGCTCCGCCACGCTGTGGAAAGACAAGCTGGGCCAGATCTCGCTGGCCGTGACGACGCTGTTCTGGGGCGCCGGCGCGACGCTGCAATTGATCGTGCTGGAGTGGGCCAAGCGCTCGCTGCACATGTCCCTCGACAAGGCGACGGGGCTGATCGGCGTCGTCGCCATCGGGTCCGCGATCGGCGCGGCGATGGCGGCGAAGATGATCCCGCTGAAGAAATCGCTGACCGTGATCCCGCTCGGCATCATCATGGGCCTCGTCGTGACCTCGATGACGATCGTGTATTCGCTGCCGATCGCCGTCGTGCTGCTGCTGCTCATCGGCCTCCTGTCCGGCTACTTCGTCGTGCCGATGAACGCCCTGCTGCAGCACCGCGGCCACGTGCTGATGAGCGCCGGCCACTCGATCGCCGTGCAGAACTTCAACGAGAACCTCTCCATCCTCACCATGCTGGCGCTGTACGCCATCATGATCACGCTGAGCCTGGACCTGGACATCATCATCGTCCTGTTCGGCCTGTCGCTGGCCGGCATCATGTGGCTGATCGGCCGCCGCCACGCGGCGAACCAGCGCGAGCACGACTCGCTCGCGCTGATCGGCGAGCACAAGCACTGATTCAAGGCGTCAGTCGTAACACCGGGGTCAGAGCCCAAATTTCGGCAAGGTCCATAACGCAATTTCCAAAAACCGGGCTCTGACCCCGGTTTGCGGCGGTTAAGGATGCAGGCGGGCGTTGGCGCGGTCGCGCCAGTCGTCCGGGACGATGAAGCCTCGTTCGAATTCCACGATGTTGTCCGGCTCTTCGCGCACGAGCGCCACGAGCACGGGCGCGCTCGAGGCCATGAAGTGGTCTTCCAGTTCCGCAGCCAGCTGGGCCTTGTCCAGCATCCACACAGCCGATTGCGCGCGGAACGGCGGCAGCCATTGCAGGCGCGGCAGGATCAGGAAGCGGTCGCCGGGCAAGGCATCGAGTTCGGCCAACGGGCACCAGAAGCCGCGGCAATGGCCCGCCGTGATGCCCTGCATGGCCTGGTACGTCCCGCGCGGATAAAACAGCCAGCCCTTGACGAGCGCGCGCGCCGCGACGACGGGCCGCGGCAGCACGTCCTGCGCGGCCGGGTGGCTGCCCAGTTCGAGCTGGCGCTCGAACACCTTGCGCATCTTGCGGCCGAGGCTGTCGGCCAGGTTCGGACCGACGAACGTGTCGAAGCCCGTCGTGGCATCGCCCTGCAGCAGGTAGAATTTGGTGGCGAACTCGATGTGCTCGACGCCGCCCGCATTCCCCCCACCCTCCGCATCCAGCAGAAAATCGAACTCGCCGACGGTGTCGTTGCGGCTGGCCCGTACCTGCAGGCCGTGCGCGACGAGGCGGCCCTGGTGCGCGAAATAAAAGGCCATCAGCTTTTCCGCGTACAGGCCGAGGCGCGTATACATTTTCGAACCGAGTGCCGCGTCCAGCGGTGCGGGATCGGCATCGAGTTCGGCCAGCCAGCGCGCCGTCTCTTCCGTCATCGGACCGAGCGTCGCGATGCGGCCTTCCCAGTGCGGGTCGTGGATATCGAGGAGGTCGGGGGCGTCCAGCAGCCAGGCCAGCGCCCGCACCCGCGCACGCCGCAGATGGCGCCAGCGGCGTTCGAACAGAGCCTGGTACGTGTCAGCCTGAGCGCGCACGGGCGTTCCTTGCCCTGCACAAGTCGGCCCACGCGAGGGCCTTGTCGGCGCCGCGCCGCAGCAGTTCGCCCGGATGCAAGGTAGCCACCAGGTTCACCGTGCGTCCGCCCGTCTCCAGCGCGTGAGCGCTGCCCCGCGCGCCGGCCAGCGGTTCCGGCAGCGGGCGGCCCAGCAAGGTGTTGGCGGCGATCTGGCCCAGCGTGAGCACGGTCTGCGCTCCGGTCAGCGCGACTTCCCGTTCGAGGTAGGGACGGCACGCGGCCGCCTCCTGCGGCGTGGGCGCGCGCTCGCCGCCGTTCGGCGTCGTCGGGCGGCACTTGATCAGGTTCGTCACGTAGACGTCGCGCTCGCGGCCCATGCCGACGGCGGCCAGCATATTGTCCAGCAGCTTGCCGGAATCGCCCGCGAGCGGGACGCGCGCCTTGTCATCGGCAGCCGTCGTGGCCCCGGCCGCGACGACCCAGCGCGCCTGCTTCGCGCCCGTGCCCGGCACCGGCGCGCGCCCTTCGCGGCACGCGCTGCAGCGGCGGCACGCGGCGATGGCGATGGTGAGCTGGTCCCAGTCCATGGCCGCGATTTCTTCCGGCGTCGCGTCGCTCGGCAAGGCGGCATCGTCCCAGGCGGAATCGTGGTCGGCCGGCGGCGCCAGCGCGGACACGGATTGCGCGACGGGTTGCAGCGGCGTCGGTCCGGGCGGACGCGGCCCCGCCGGCGCAGGCCGTGGCGGGAGCACGGCCGGCACCGGCTGCGGCGCGGCCGGCTCGGCGACCGGCGCCAGTGCGGACGCCGACTGCGCCACCGGCTGCAGCGGCGTCGGTCCCGGGACGATGGCCACGTCGGCCTCGACGGCAGCGGCAGCAGATGCCGGCGCCGTGCGCAACTGCCACAGCGGCCCGAGGCCCATCTCGTTCAGGAAGATGGCGTCGCGTTCGCTGACACCGTTCATAACACATACCTCATCACGATCGCATCCTCGCGCCGCCCTTCGTGCGCGGGATAATAGCCCTTGCGGCGGCCGATCTCTTCATAGCCGTAGCGCCGGTACACCTCGAGTGCGCGCGTGTTCGACGGCCGCACCTCGAGCAGAATCGACGCCATGCGCTCTGCCCGCGACCTGGCCGCGATGCGGTCCAGCAGATAGCGCCCGACGCCGCGCCCGTGCAGCGGCGCCGCGACGGCCACGTCGAGCAGATGGGCTTCGTCCAGCGCATACATCAACAGGAAATACCCGGCCAGCGCGCCCGTCGGCGCGCGCAGCACCCAGGCGTCGTAGCCGCTCGCGAGCGAGTCCATGAAGTTCGCGCGGCTCCACGGATGCGGAAATACGCTGCATTCGAGGGCATGCACCTCGTCGACGTCGCCCACGACCATCGGGCGCAGTTCCAGGTGCGCGACCTCCGTCATCGCGCATCCGCCTTGGCCGCGTTGATGGCCTGGCGTTCGGCGCTCGTGTACGCGACCTTGTTGCGCAGGTAGAGCGGTTGCGCCTCGTCGGCCGGCACCGCGCGGCCCGCCGCCAGTGCAGCCACGCCCAGCACCGCGAATTCGCGCGCATGCGGCAGGATGTCGCCGTGCGCACCGGCCGCAAAAGGCGCGTCCGCGAAGGCTTCCGGATACGCCGCGAAGCCATTTCCGCACGCGGCCAGGCCGTCGACCATCTCCGGCGCGACGGCGCCCGGCGCGCTCAGCGCAGGCTCGCGCACGGCCTGCCATGCGCCGGTCCAGCGGTACTGCGCCCAATAGACTTCGCCCATGCGCGCATCCAGCACGGCGAGCACGTCGGCCGCGCCCGTGCGTGCGCGGCACGCCTCGGCCATCGCTTCCAGCGTCACCAGCGGCAGCACGGGTTTGCGCGCGCCAAACGCGAGACCCTGCGCCACGCCACACGCCGTGCGCACGCCCGTGAACGAACCCGGACCGGCGCCGAATGCGATCGCGTCGCAGTCGGCCAGGGCGATGCCGGCGTCGCGCAGCAGTTCCTGCACCATGGGCAGGACGGACTGCGAATGCGTGCGTACGCCGGACGATTCGCGGGTCAATACGCGGGTCAATAGAGGGGTGTCCGCGCCGTCCGCGCTGTTCAATAACGCGCAGGACGCCAGCTCGGACGAGGTTTCGATGGCGAGGATGATAGGCATGGCGTATTGTAACCCGGCGGCCCGGCCAGCCAAAAGCGCGGAACCGTTGTAGAATCGCGCCCATGTCCAGTCTGACCCTCGAGCCCGATACCCGCGACCAGGTCGCCGCCGCCCTCCACGGCGACGGCTGGATCGTCGCCTGCCTGTGCGCCGCCTGGTGCGGCACCTGCTCGTCCTACCGCGCCGCGTTCGACGGCCTGGCCGCGCGCCATCCCGACAAGACCTTCGTCTGGATCGACGTGGAAGACCAGGCCGACATCGTCGGCGACCTCGACGTCGAAAACTTCCCCACGCTGCTCGTGCAGCGCGGCGATGACGTCGCGTTCTTCGGCACCATGCTGCCGGATCCGAAAGTCGCCGACCGGCTGATCCAGGCGCAGGCGGAGCTGAGCAGCGCCGAACTCACGCGCCAGGCGGCCTCCACGCCGGAACGGCAGGCGTGGCAGCGCGAGTGCAACCTGCGCACCCTCATCGCCAACGCCGACGAGTGATCAACTCAAGCGCAGCGGCAGGCTGCGCAACCGCTGCCCCGTCAGCTTGAACACGGCGTTCGCCACGGCCGGCGCGACGGGCGGCACCGCGGGTTCGCCCATGCCTTCCGGCGGTTCCGCACTCGGTACGATGATGGTCTCCACCTCGGGCGCCTGCGCCATCCGCAGCACCGGATAATCGCCGAAATTCGTCTGCTGCGGCTGGCCATCCCTGAACGTGATTTCCCCCGCCAGCGCAGCCGACAGGCCGAACACGACGCTCGATTCGACCTGCTGCGCGACGATGTTCGGATTGACGACGAGGCCGCAATCGACGGCGCACACGACCTTGTGCACACGGATTTCCTTGTCTTCCACCGACACTTCCGCGACCTGCGCGACAACGGTGCCGAACGACTGGTGCACGGCGACACCGTGCGCGCGGCCGTCCGCCGGCGTCCCCGCGCGCGCGAGCGCGGCGTCCAGCACGGCCAGGTGGCGCGGATGGTCTTTCAGCAGCACGCGCCGCCACGCGACCGGGTCCTGCCCCGCAGCATGCGCCAACTCGTCCGCGAAGCTCTCCTTGAAGAACGCGTTGTGCGAGTGGCCGACCGAACGCCAGTACCCGATCGGCACGGCGCTGTCGACGGTCACGTGGCGGCTGCGGCGGTTCGCGATCGCGTACTGCAGGTCGTACTCGCCCTCGGCCGTCGTCTTGTCCGGACCGACGCCGGGCAGGCCGAGATTGCGCGGGAAGTACTGGTGGCCGATGGCGCCGCTCGCCAGCTTGCTGTCCCACGCGAGCACGCGCCCGTCCGCGCCGACGTGCGCCGTGTAGCGCGCCAGCGCGGCCGGGCGGTAGACGTCGTGGCCCGTGTCGTCCTCGCGCGTCCAGAGTAACTGCACCGGGCGGCCGCGCGTCTGCATGGCCACCGCGACGGCCTGCGCCACCATGTCCGTCTCCAGGCGCCGGCCGAAGCCGCCGCCCAGCATCGTCACCTCGATGGTCACGTCCTCGCGCGCGACGCCCGCAACCTTCGCCGCCACGTCCACCGCGATGCTCGGAACCTGCGTGGGCGACCACAGCGTTACTTTGCCGTTCAGGACCTGCGCCGTGCAGTTCTGCGGTTCCATCGTCGCGTGCGCGAGGAAGGGCGCGCGGTATTCGGCCTGCACGGTGCGCGTGCCCGCGAGTTCGGCCGCATCCTGGCTGCCGGCCTCGAAATACGCATGGCCCGATTCTTCATCGAGCGCCTTCGCAAAACCGGCGAACACGGACTCGCTCGACAACGCGGCATGCGGGCTCGCGGTCCACTGCACGGGCAGCGCCAGCGCGGCCTGCCTGGCCTGCCACCATCCCTTCGCCACCACGGCGACGCCGGCGCCCGCGCCGGACAACGGCGCGAGCGCGGACGACACGTCGACGACGTGCTCCACGCCCGGCAGCGCCGCCACCTTGCCCGCATCGAACCCCGCGACACGCGCACCCAGCACGGGCGCCATGCGCAGCGCCGCGTACAGCAGGCCTTCCGGCCGCACGTCGATGCCGAACACCGCGCGGCCGTTGACCTTCGATGGCGCGTCGCGCCGCGGCACGGGCTTGCCGATCAGGCGGAAGTCCGCGGGCGTCTTGAGGCGGACGTCGTCTGCATCGATGTCGCCGCCCAACGCGGCCGCGCGCCGCGCCAGCAGGCCGTACGGCGCGCGCCGTCCGTCCGGATGGAGCACCATGCCGTCGCGCGTCGACAGCGTCTCAGGTGTCGTCTTCCACTGTTCGGCGGCCGCGCGCAGCAGCATCGCGCGCGCGACGGCGCCGGCCGTACGCATCGTCGGCCACGCATCCTTCACGCTCGTCGAGCCGCCCGTGAACATGATGCCCAGCTCGCGCGCCACCTTGCCCGCGACCCAGCGTGCGCCCAGCTGGAAGTTGCCGGCATCGTCCGGATGGAACGGCAGGGTGTCGCGCAGGACGGTGAGGTTGGCGAAGATCTTGTCGATGGGCGCCTGCACGACGCGCACGGCTGCCAGCGGCGCGTCCAGCTCCTCGGCCAGCAGCACGGGCAGCGCCGTGTGCACGCCCTGCCCCATCTCGCTGCGCGGGACGACGACGTCGATGGTGCCGTCGGGGGAAATCGCGACCCAGCCGTTCAGGGCAACGGTGCGGGCATCGTGCACGGCAGCCGGCTCGGTCGCGCGCAAGCGCTGGCGCGGCGGCGCCACGCCCCAGCCGACGACGAGCGCCGCGCCCGCGGCCAGGCCGCCCAGCAGGAACCGGCGCCGGCCCCCGCGCACGGTGCGTACCGGACCGCCGTCCTCCTTATCCGAACCTGGTCCGCCCGTGTCCCGCATCGTCCTGCCTCCATGTCTCCAACAATTCAGCCGGCTCCACCGGCCGGCCGTACAGATAGCCCTGCGCGCGCCGGCAGCCGTGGCGCAGCAGGAAGGCCGCCTGCTCGGCGGTCTCCACGCCTTCCGCGATCACCGCGAGATCCATGCTCTTGCCCAGCTGGACGATGGCGACCGCGATCGCCTCGTCGTCCTTGTCGGCAGGGATGTCCTTGATGAAGCTGCGGTCGATTTTCAAGGTCTGCACCGGCAGCTGCTTCAGGTACGCGAGCGACGAGTAGCCCGTGCCGAAATCGTCGATCGCCAGTTCGACGCCCAGCGCGTGCAGGTCGTTGATGTACTGGAGCGCGTCGCCCGTATTCATTATCACGGACTCCGTCACCTCCAGCTGCAGCCGCTGCGGCGCCAGGCCGGTGCCGGCCAGCGCGCACGCCACGAGCGGTGCGACGCTGCCGCGGTCGAACTGGCGTCCGGACAGGTTCACCGCCACCTTGGGCACGTACAGCCCGGCCTTCTCCCAGCATACCACCTGGCGGCACGCCTGTTCCAGCACCCAGGCACCCAGCTGGCAGATGAAGCCGATGTCCTCGGCGAGCGGGATGAAGCGCGCGGGCGGCACGTGGCCCAGTTCCGCGCTGTGCCAGCGCACGAGGGCCTCGACGCCGATCAGGCGGCCCGTCTCGATCTCGACCTGCGGCTGGTAATGCAGGCGGATCTCGCCCCGCTCGATCGCGCGCCGCAGCAGGCCTTCCATGCGCAGTCTCTCGGCCCCGTCGCCGTCCATCGACGGCGCATATAGCTGGTAGCCGTTGCGGCCGCGCGCCTTGGCATGGTACATGGCCACGTCGGCATTCCGGATCAGCATGTTCATGTCGGCGGCATCCTGCGGGAACAGGCTGATGCCGACGCTGCCCGTGACGAACAATTCGTAGTCCGACACGAGCACGGGCCGCTCGAACAACTGCATCAGCTTTTCCGCCACCAGGCGCGCGCCGCGCGCGCCGTCGACGTCTTCCAGCAACACGATGAATTCGTCGCCGCCCAGGCGCGCCAGCGTGTCGCCGTCGCGCAGGCACTCGGCCAGCTGGCCCGCGACCTGCTTCAGCAGCTCGTCGCCGATGTGGTGGCCGAGCGTGTCGTTGACGGTCTTGAAGCGGTCGAGGTCGATGAACATCACCGCGAGCTCGCGGTTGTTGCGGGCCGCGCGCACCATCGCGTGCTGCAGGCGGTCGTGGAACAGCAGGCGGTTCGGCAGGCCCGTGAGCGGGTCGTGGTGCGCCAGGTGGTCCAGCTTGTCCTGCGATTCCTTGACCTTCGTGATGTCGGAAAATACGCAGACGTAGTGCGTGACGGCGTCGGCATCGTCGCGCACCGCGGACACGGTCAGCCACTCGAGGTACGTCTCGCCGTTCTTGCGGCGGTTCCGGAGTTCGCCGCGCCAGAAGCCCGTCTCCGCCAGGTCGGCCCACAGCGTCTCGGAGAACCCGGCGTCGTGGCTCGCCAGGCGCGTGAGGCTCGAATGCGTGCCGACCGCTTCGCTCTCCGTGTACCCGGTGATCTGCGTGAAGGCGGGGTTCGTCGCGACGATCTTGCCGTGCAGGTCGATCACCATCACGCCGTCGGCGATGTGTTCCAGCACGGTGGCCGACAGGCGCAGCTTTTCCTCGGTCTGGCGCCGCTCCGTGATGTCGGCGAACACCCAGATGCTGCCGTCGTCCTGGCGTTCCGGGTCGAGCGCGCGGCCGCTCACGGTGCACCACACCAGGCTGCCGTCGCGGCGGCGGAACTGGCGCTCGTCGCCGAAATCGCCGCCGCGCGCCAGCACGGGTTCCGCCACCTCGATGCCCTGCACGTAATCCTCGACGGTCGGGAACAGCACGCCGATCGGATCGCCCAGCAGCTCGCCCTCGCCGTAGCCGAACAATTCGTCGAAGCGGCGGTTGGTCGACACGACGCGGCGCTCGCGCACGTACATGATGCCGAACATGACGTTGTCCAGCACCGCGCCCTGCTCGGCCAGCAGCGCCTCGATGCGCATCTCGTTGTATTTGCGCTCGCTGATGTCGGAGATGATCCCGTCGATCCAGAACGCGGCGTTGTCGTCGAAGCCGACCGGCTGGCCGCTTTCCAGCACCCAGCGCTCGATGCCGGCGGCGTCCGTGATGCGGTATTCGATCTCGTAAGGCCGCACGGCCAGCACGGCCTCCTTGACGAAGTGCCGCTGCATCTTGCGGTCTTCCGGGCAGATGACGTCGGCCCAGCGGTCCGTGTGCGCGCCGATGAATCGAGCCGCAGGATAGCCGGAGATGTCTTCGATGGCGTCGCTGACGAAGTCGATCAGGCCACCCGGCCGGGCGCGGAACACGGCGCCCGGCACCTGCGTGACGATGGTGCGGAAGCGTTCCTCGCGCCGCGCGATGTCCTGGAACAGGTCGCCGATCGCGATCCGCATGTGTTCCAGCTGGCCGCCGAGCCGGCCCAGTTCGTCGTTCGTGGACAGCGCGAGCGGCGCGTCGAACTGGCCGCGCGACAGGTGGTCGGAAAAGCTCATCAGGGTGCCCAGCGGCGCCAGCAGGCGGCGCCGCAGCAGCATCAGGATCAGCAGCAGCGACACGCCCAGCTGCACGGCCAGCACCAGCGCGTAGCGCACCTGCTTGGCGCGCAACGATTGCTGGCTCAGGCTGTCGTCCATCTCGACCGTCACGTGGCCGATCGGCTGGCCGTGCACGACGACCTCGCGCTCGGCGCGCAGCACGTGGCCGGCGGGCGCGGCGGCCGCGCGGCGGTCGATGAAATCGCCCTCCGCCTGCGCGCCCACGTGCACGCGCACGACGGCCGGGTCGCGCATCAGCGAATCGACGAGCGAGCGGGCCGCGTCGATGTTCATGTTCCACAGCGATTCCTGCATGCCGAGGGCGAGGATGTCGGCATTGCGCTGCAGGGTCTCGTCCAGCTCGCGGCGCGCGGCCTGCTGTTCCTGCACGCCGATCATGAGGTAGCCGCCCACGACGGCCGGTATCGCCAGGCCGCCGGCCACCAGCACGAGCAGCGCGGCGTACAGCGAGCGGCCGTACAGCCGCGCGAGGCGCGACGGTAACGCGGACAGGGCGGCACGAGATATGAAGGCCATGGCGGACGGATGCGGTGCCGGTCAGCCTGTGGCTGATACGACAACTTTATGTGGTAAATCAATAAGTTAATGCTTTTTTTGATTATGCACGCAACAGTTGCCGTACGTCACATCTTTTTAAGGGCGCGCCCATGGTGGTAGCGGAAACCGTTACCTGGTTGCCACGTTGGCGATGCAGACTTACGTGATTTCCCATGCCGGTTGTGGAATTTCGCGATTGCGGGCGTAATACGGCCGATTACAGAATCGATACGCGACTTATCACACCGACAAATCATGCTCCCACCTCGATACCCCCAAGGCTGCCTCGGCCTGGCCCTCGCGTTCGCCTGCGCGACAGCGCACGGCGCCCCCATTCCCTACGCGACGGAACACGTGATCGCCGCGGACGACACCCCCGCCGCGATCGTCGCCAAGGCCGCGACAACCCTGCCCCGCCCCAACCAGTCCGCCTGGATGCGGCTGGAGCGCACGTTCTTCCTGCACTTCGGCGTCAATACCTTCAATGAAGTGGAATGGGGCAACGGCAAGGAAGACCCTGCCCTGTTCAATCCCACGCAACTGGACGCGCACCAGTGGCTGCGCGCGGTGAAGCAGCTCGACGGCAAGATGCTCGTGCTGGTGGCCAAGCACCACGACGGCTTCGCCATGTGGCCGTCGCGCTATACGGGCCACTCGTCGGCCGCGAGTCCCTGGCGCGGCGGCAAGGGCGATCTCGTGCGCGAGGTGGCCGAGGCGGCCCGCGGCGCCGGCGTCAAGCTCGGCATCTACCTGTCGCCGGCCGACCTGTACCAGCTGAAGACCAACCCCGCGAACCCGGCCGGCTATTACGGCAACGGCAGCGCGAAACGCCGCTCGACGATCCCGACCGACCCGGCCCGCTTCCAGAGCGACCCCGCGCAGGGGCGCACCCCGCCGCCGGGCCGGCCCACGTTCACGTACGAGGTCGACGACTACAACCGCTACTTCCTCAACCAGCTGTACGAACTGCTGACGGAATACGGACCGGTCCACGAAGTGTGGTTCGACGGCGCCAATCCCGACCCGAGCGTGGCCGAAACCTACGACTACGCGGCCTGGTACGACCTGATCCGCAAGCTGCAGCCGGACGCCGTCATCATGGGCAAGGGGCCGGACGTGCGCTGGGTCGGCACGGAAAGCGGCTACGGCCGCACGACCGAATGGAGCGTGATTCCACTGCCCACGGCGCCCCGCGCGTTCCAGTGGCCCGACATGCAGGCCGCGGACCTCGGCAGCCGGGCGCAGCTCAAACCCGGATCGCACCTGTGGTGGTACCCGGCCGAGACCAACGCGACCCTGCTGGCGAACGGCCAGTGGTTCTGGGCGCACGACAAGCGTCCCCGTCCCGTCACGCAGCTGGTCGACATCTTTTATTCGTCGATCGGCCGCAACGCCAACCTGATCCTGAACCTGTCGCCGGACAAGAGCGGCCTCGTGCCCGACGACCAGGTCGCGACGCTGGGCCAGCTGGGCGCCATCGTGCGCGCCACGTTCGCCGTCAACCTGGCGCGCGGCGCGCGCGTGACGGCCGACCACGCGGCCCCACGGCATGCCGCGCCGGCCGTCCTGGACGGCAGCCTGGACACCTGGTGGGAGGCCGCGCCCGGACGCAGCGACGGCACGCTCACGCTGACCCTGCCCCGGCGTACGCGCTTCGACGTCGTGTCGCTGCAGGAAGCGGTGGACCGGCGCGGCCAGCGCATCGAGTCGTTCGAGATCGAGACGTGGGACGGCGCGGCCTGGACCGCGCCCGCGCGCCACCCGGCCGACGTGACGACGACGGTCGGCCACCGCCGCCTGATCCGGCTGCGCGCCCCGGTGACGACGGACCGCGTGCGCCTGCGCATCACGGGCGCGCGCCTCGAACCGACGCTGGCGGAGATTGGGCTGTACAAGCAATCGGAGGACCTGTTGCCGCCCACGATCGCCGACCGCGATGCCGCCGGCGCCGTGCGGCTCGACCATCCGGCCGGCGGCACGATCGTCTACACGGTCGACGGCTCGGCCCCGACGGCCGCGTCGCCCGTGTACCGCGCGCCGCTGGCCATGCCCGGCAGCGGCATCGTGAAGGCGGCGCGCCTGCTGCCCGGCGGGCGGCTCGGCGTCGTCGGCGTGCGCGACTTCACGGGCTTGTCGCCGCGCGGCTTCACGGTCGTGGCGGCGGATGCCGAAGATGCCGGCCACGCGGCCGCACTCGCCGTCGACGGCGATCCCGCCACGTTCTGGCAGACGCCGTGGGGCGGCGGCCGGTCCATCCAGGTCGACATGGGCCAATCCCACCGCATCGCGGGCCTCGCCTACCTGCCACGGCAGGATGGGCAGGTGGCGGGGACGGCCGTGAACTACCGCTTCGAGACGAGCGCGGACGGGACGCACTGGCAGGCCGCCGTCGAACGGGGCACGTTCGCGAACGTCCACAACAACCCCGACCTGCAGACGGCCCGTTTCGCGCCGGTCGCCGCCCGCTTCTTCCGTTTCACGGTGCTGGACGATGTGTGGCGCTCCGGCTCGGCCAGCGCGGCCGAACTGTCCGTCATTCCCGCCGACGCCGATTGACCGCATGCCGACATGACGACCGAACACGACCACCGCGGCGCCACCATGCGCGCCGTCCTCCACTGCCTGCTCGCCGCATGCGCCGTGCTGCTGGCGGCGATGCAGTTCGCCCACGCGGCCCCGCGCGAGCGCCTGTCGCTGGATGCGGGGTGGCGCTTCCTGCGGGGCGACGTGCCCCTGCCGGCGATCCAGGGCCACGGCGCCAGCTACCTCAACGCGAAGGCAGGCGAGGCACAGGGTCCGGCCAATGCCGACTACGACGATTCCGACTGGCGCCGGGTCGACCTGCCGCACGACTGGGCGGTGGAAGGCCCGTTCGACGCCGCGCAGAACAAGTCGCAGGGCTACCGCCCGCGCGGCATCGGCTGGTACCGGCGCTACTTCACCTTGCCGGCGTCCGACCGCGGACGGCACATCGAGCTGCAGTTCGACGGCGTCGCCACGCACAGCACCGTGTGGGTCAACGGCATCGTGGTGAACCGCAACTGGTCGGGCTATAACGGCCGCTACATCGACATCACGCCGTACATGCGCTACGGCGCGGAGCCGAACACAATCGCCGTGCGCGTGGACGCTGAAGTGATGGAAGGCTGGTGGTACGAAGGCGCCGGCATCTACCGTCACACCTGGCTCGTCAAGCGCGACGCCATGCACATCGCCACCGACGGCATCCACGCGAATCCGGTGCGGAAGGACGGCCGCTGGACGCTGCCCGTGACGGTGGACGTCGACAGCAGCGCAGACAGCGCACGCAAGGCGCGCCTGGAAGTCAGCCTGCTCGATCCGGCCGGCCATGAAGTCGCGCACGCCGGCGCGCCCGTGCAGGTCGATGCGCTCGGCAAGGCCAGCGCGCGGCTGGCTCTGGCCATACGCAATCCCCAGCCGTGGACGCTGGCGAGGCCGGCGCTGTACCGCGTGCGCGCCGTTCTGCGCGATGCGACTGGCGAGCTGGATCGCGACGAGACGCACACGGGCTTTCGCACGATCCGCTTCGACGCCGACCGCGGCTTCTTCCTCAACGGCCAGCCGCTCAAACTGCAGGGCGTGGCGATCCACCAGGACCATGCCGGCGTGGGTGTCGCCGTGCCCGACGCGATCTGGGAATTCCGCCTGCGCCAGCTGAAGTCGATGGGCGTGAACGCGGTCCGCTTCGCGCACAACGCGCCCGCGGCCGAAGTCCTGGACAGCGCCGACCGCATCGGCCTTCTCGTGATGGACGAGAACCGCAACTTCAACACGTCGCCCGACTACATGCAGCAACTGACCTGGCTCGTGAAGCGCGACCGCAACCGTCCCAGCGTCATCCTGTGGTCGATTTTCAACGAAGAAACGCTGCAGGGCACGGAGGTCGGCTACGAGATGGCGCGCCGGATGGTCGGCGCCATCAAGCAACTCGACACGACGCGCCCCGTTACCGCCGCGATGCACAGCGGCCTGTTCGCCGCCAGGAGCGCCGTGCAGGCGCTGGACGTGGCGGGCATCAATTACCAGGTGTGGGAATACGACCGCTTCCACAAGATGTTCCCGCACAAGCCCGTGTTCAGTTCGGAGGACACCTCGGCCTTCATGTCGCGCGGCGAGTACACGACCGACCAGGACAAACACCTCGTCGCCAGCTATGACGACGACGCGGCCCAGTGGGGCCAGACGCAGCGCGGCAGCTGGAAGCAGATCAGCGCCCGTCCCTTCCTGGCCGGCAGCTTCGCGTGGACCGGCCTCGATTACCGCGGCGAACCGACGCCGCACGAGTGGCCCAGCGCCGGCTCGTTCTTCGGCATCATGGACCTGTGCGCGCTGCCGAAAAACGCGTACTGGTTCCGCCAGGCGCTGTGGCTGAAGGACCGCACCGTCGTCAAGGTCATGCCGCACTGGAACTGGGCCGGCAAGGAAGGACAGCCGGTCAAGGTGCGGGTCGCGACCAACGCGCCGCGCGTACGCCTGGTGCTGAACGGTGCCGTCATCGGCGAGCAAAACGTCGATCCGTTCGACATGGCGACGTTCCAGGTGCCGTATGCGCCGGGGCGGCTCGAAGCCGTGGCGCTGAAGGATGGCGCCGAGGTCGGGCGCGACCAGGTCGAGACGAGCGGCGCCCCCGCCCGCCTCGTGCTGGCGCCGGACCGTCCGGCGCTGGCCGGCGACGGCGCCGATGCCGTGCCCGTGACGGTGAGCGCCGTCGACGCGCAGGGCCGTCCCGTCGCCGACGCCAACCTGCACGTGACGTTCGACCTGGCCGGCCCGGGCGCCATCATCGGCGTCGGCAACGGCGACCCGAACTCGCACGAGTCCGAGAAGGCGCCCGAGCGCAACCTGTACAACGGCCTCGCGCAGGTGATCGTGCAAAGCCGCCGCGCGGGCCAGGGTCCGCTGATCTTGCGTGCGCACGCGGACGGCCTGCAATCCGCCGCGCTGGCGCTGGACGTGCGCGCCGTCGCGCCCATCCCCGCCGTCGCCGAGGCGGAGCCGCTCGTGCGGCCGGCGCCGTGGCGCACGTCGCCGCCGCAGGCCGACCGTCCGGATCCGAACCGGGTCCTGGCCGACAACGACATGAACACGTGGGGCTGGGGCGAACCGCCGCTGACACAGGCGCCCGCCGCGCTGCCGTGGCGCAGCTACCGCGTCGCGTTCGGCCTGCGCCGCGACCGCAACGACGGCCAGGCGCGGCTCGTCATGCGCGAGATCGCCGGCAAGGCCGAGGTGTGGCTGGACGGCGACAAGCTGGGCGAGAAGACGGCGTACGAACCTGGCCCGCTGACCCTGGCGGTGCCGAAAGGTGCGGGCTGGCGCACGCTCACCGTGCTGGTCGAAACGCAGCCGGGCCAGCCGTCCGGCCTGACGGGCGACGTGACGATCGAACCGGGTACGCCATGACGCCGCGCCCCCTCATCCTCGCCATCGCCCTGGCGTTGCACGGCGCCGGCGCCTGCGCGGCAGCCGTCACCGTGCACGATGCGCGCACGCTGGCCGCCGCGCTGGACCGGGCACGCGGCGACAAGCGCATCGACCGCATCGTGCTGGCTCCCGGCACGTATGCACTCGCGCAGACCATCGTCATCGACGAGCGCCTGTCCGGCCGGTCCGGCCATCCGTTCGAACTGGTGGGTGCGCCCGGCGCGCGCGTCGTGCTGAGCGGCGCGCCCGCCCTGCCCCTGCTGCGGTGGGAACCGTGGCGCGACGGCATCTGGCGCGCGCGCTACGCCGGTCCGGCGTTCCAGCGCTTGTGGCTGGACGGCCGGCGATTGGTGCGTGCGCGCTATCCGAACATCGGGGCCGACCCCGACGCCTTCGTTGGCGCCGCCGACGCCACCGCGCCGACCCGCGTGGCGCGCTGGCACGACCCCGCCGGCGCCGTCCTGCACGCGCTGCACGGCCTTGGCTGGGGCGGCGTACAGGTCACTATCCTCGGCAAGGATGCGAACGGCGGCCTGCGCTACGGCGCGCAAGTGGCCAACAACCGCGCCATGGAGCCCAGCGCGACCGCACGCTGGGTCGAGAACGTGTTCGAGGAACTCGATGCGCCGGGCGAGTGGTTCCACGACCGCACGGACGGCTGGCTGTACCTGAAGCCAGTGACGCCGGGCCGCCCGCACGCACGCGGCTTTGCCGCCGGCGCACTCGATACGCTCTTGCGCATCGCCGGACAGCGCAGCGACGTGCACGACGTCGCGGTACGCAACCTTGTGTTCACCCGCACGGAGCCCACGGTCCTGCAGGCGCTGGAACCGTTGCTGCGCTCCGACTGGAAATTCGCCCGGATCGGGGCCGTCACCGTGGAAAACGCGCGCGACGTGCGCATCGCCGACGGCGAATTCACGGACCTGGGGGGCCAGGGCGTCGTCGTCAGCGGCCGCGCCGCGGGCGTCGCCGTGACGGGCAACCACATCCACGGCATCGGCGCCACGGCGATCGCGTTCGTCGGGCGGCCGCAGGCCGTGCGCTCGCCGCTGTTCGAATATTATCAACAGCTGGACATGGACAAGATCGACCGCACGCCCGGGCCCGCATCCGACGCGTACCCGCACGATTCATCGGCGGTGGACAACCTGATCCACGACATCGGCACGATCGACAAGCAGGCCGCCGGCGTGGAGATTTCCATGGCGGCGCGCATCACGCTCGACCACAATTCGATTTACCACATGCCGCGCGCCGGCATCAACATCGGCGACGGCAATTGGGGCGGCCACAGCATCACGCACAACGACGTGTTCGACACCGTCCTCGAATCCGGCGACCACGGCGCATTCAACAGCTGGGGGCGCGACCGCTACTGGCACCCGGACCGGCTCGAGATGGACCGGCGCGTCGCCGCGGAACCCGCCCTGGCCCTGCTGGACGCGGTGGAACCGATCGTCATGAGGTACAACCGCTTCCGTTGCGACCACGGCTGGGACGTCGACCTCGACGACGGCGCCTCGAACTACGTGATCGAATCGAACCTGCTGCTGTCCGGCGGCCTGAAGCTGCGCGAAGGGTTCGCCCGCGTCGTGCGCAATAACATCCTCGTCAACAATACCTTTCATCCGCACGTATGGTTCGACGCCAGCGGCGACGTCTTCGAGCACAACGTCGTGATGGCGCCGTACCAGCCGGTGACGATCCGCCGCTGGGGCCGCAGCGTGGACCGCAACCTGTTCACGACGCGCGCGGCGCTGGCGGCGGCGCAGGCGCGGGGCACGGATGCCGGATCGATCGTCGCCGATCCCGCCTTCGCCGCGCCGCTGGCCGGCGACTACACGGTGACGGATACGGCCGCCTCCGCGCGCATCGGCTTCGTGAATTTCCCGATGACCGACTTCGGCGTGCGGCCCGCCCGCCTGAGGGCGCTGGCGAAGACACCGTCGTTCGCGGCGCCGGCCCACCCGGCCGACACCGGGCCTGACGCGGCGCCGCAATCGCTGGCCGGCATGACCGTGAAGGACGTGCGCACGGCGGGCGAGCAGTCGGCCGCCGGCCTGGGCCGCATCGCCGGCGTCCTCGTGCTGGCAGTGGAACCGGGCAGCCCGGCCGCCGCCGCGGGCTACCGGGCGCGCGACGTCATCGTCGGCGGTGCCGGCGGTACGGTCCTGGACGACGTGGCGGCGCTCCAGGCGTGGCTGGAGGCCGGGGCGGCCGGCGCGCGCGAACTCGTCGTCGTGCGCAATCAGGCGCGGGCGCGCCTGCCGGCGCCACGGCCGTAGGGCGGGTTCTCCGGCCCGCGCGCATGTTTGCGATGTGTTGGCGTTACGCGTGGGCACCGGGGTGCCCACCCTACCGGGACAGGCGCATGCCGCTGCTTATTGCGCCACGACCGGAACGGACGGCAGCGCCGGCACGGCCCGGACGCCGATCATGGTCTCGGAAGGCTTCAGGCCGGCCGCCGTGGCGCGCAGGACAAGACTGCCCGCGCCGCCGCGCCGGCTTTGCAGGATGACCTGGGCCAGACCGTTGTAGATCGTGACCTTGTCGCCTTTCTCCGGCGCGTGGTTGTTCGGATCGCCGTTGCCGACGCCGATGTTCGCGCCCGGACCGCTGACATCGAGCGCGACGGCCAGGTTCGCGGTGGGCACGGGCCGTCCCTGCGCGTCGATGGCCTCGACGGTCACCGGAACGGCGTCGCGGCCGTCGCCGGCCAGCGCGTTGCGGTCCGGCGTGAGGCGCAGCGCCATGGGCGCGCCGGTGGTCTCCACCGCAAAGCGCGCGACTTCGCGCCCATCCTTCTTCCCGACGGCTTCGAGCCGGCCCGGTGCCCAAGGCACCTGCCACTCCACCATCCTGAAGGGATCGGCCTTCTTTTCCTCGACGAGTTTACCGTTGAGGTAAAGCGCCACCGTGTCGGTGTTCGTTGCCGCCAGCACCTTGATCGGTTGTCCCTCCTGGCCCGCCCAGTTCCAGTGCGGCACCAGGGTCAGCACCGGCCGGTCCTTCACCCAGAGCGCCTGCCGGACGTAAAACTCGGTCGTGGGGAACCCGCAGAGATCCAGCGCGCCGAAGTGGGAGCTCGCGGACGGCCAGCCATACGGCGTGGGCTCGCCGCGGTAGGCAAAGCCCGTCCATGAAAAGCCGCCGGCAAACGACGGCTGCTTGGCGATCGCTTCCCATGCGCCGCGTGCCGTGCTGGTGGTTGCCCAACCCGGATAGACGTCATCGTACGAGGCTACGACCTTCGACCAGTCGGTCGTGTATTCCCCACGCGTCATGACCTGGGAGGTGTCCTCGGTGCTGACGATGGGCTTATCAGGATAGGCCGCGCGAATCTTGTCATATTCATCCGCCTGGTAGTTGATACCGACCACGTCCACACTGTGCGCCGCGTTCTTCGGATTCGCCTTGCCGTCCGCGCCCAGTTGCCCCATGTTCTGCGCGCCGGTCGTCGGCCGGGTGGTGTCGAGCTGCTTGACCACCGCGTTCATCACGCGCGCGATCTCCATGCCTTCTTCATTGACCTCGAGCCCCTCTTCGTTGAACAGGCTCCACAGGATCACACTGGGGTGGTTGCGATCGCGGCGCACGAGCCACCGGAGTTGCTTCAGGTATTCCGGCGACGCGTTGAAGTGCCTGGTCTCGTCCATCACGAGCATGCCGAGCCGGTCGGCGGCATCCAGCAGTTCCTTCGCCGGCGGGTTGTGCGCGGTGCGGTAGGCGTTCGAACCCATCTCCTTCAGCTTGCGCAGGCGGAAGTCCCAGAGCGAATCCGGCACGGCAACGCCGACGCCCGCGTGATCCTGGTGATTGCTGGTGCCCTGGAGCTTGAGCGGCTGGTCGTTGAGCAGGAATCCCTTCTGCGCGTCGAAGCGGATCGTGCGGAACCCGATGCTGGTGTCGACCGAGTCCACCGCCCTGTCGCCGCGCAGCACGGTCGTGCGCACCGTGTAGAGATTCGGCGACTCCACGGACCACAGCCGCGGTGCCGCCACCGGGACGGCGACCTTCGCCACGGTGTCGCCCTGGGAGACGATGCGCACCGGCGCGGAGCGGCTGCCCGCGATCCGCCGGCCCGCGGCATCGAACACCCCGACGTCCACGGCGGCCGAGGCGGTTCCGGAGCCGATATTGGCCAGCGTGACCTCGGCTGGAATCACCCAGCGTCCATCGGCGCCCTTGACGGGGTTGGCGTACACGCCGTCGGTGGCGATGTGGACGGGGCTGCGCTTGACCAGCCAGGTGTGGCGATAGATGCCGCCGCCTTCGTACCACCAGCCCTCGGCGTCCTCGGCATCCACCCGCACCGCGATGGTGTTGACGGCATCGTCGCCGTAGCGCGCCAGCGGCGTCATGTCGATCTGGAACGAGGCGTAGCCGCTCCAGTTGTGATGGACCTCGGTGCCGTTGACATACACCGTGCAGTGCGTCGCCACGCCGTCGAACTGCAGTTCGATGTTCTTGCCGCGATCGGAGGCGGGCAGCTTGAACGTGCGCCGGTACCACGCGATGCCGCGCGGGCGATAGCCCTGCTGCTTGAGCGCCTTCTCGTCGAAAGGCTGTTCGACGACCCAGTCGTGCGGCAGGTCGACCCGCTTCCAGCTCTTGTCGTCATAGCCGCGTGCCGCTGCGCCCCAGGCGCTGCCGGCCTTCGCGCCGTGGTAGGTGATGTCGGGGCCGTAGAGATTGACGCCCTGGCCGCCGGCGAAGGAATCGCGTGGGATGTCGCCGGGGTGGAAACGCCAGCCCTCGTCCAGCGAGAGGGTTTGCCGCAAAGCGGTGGAAGACGCCGGGCCGTCGGGTTGCGCGTGAACCGCGGGGTTCAGCGCGGACAGGCAAAGGGTCATGAAACCGAGGATGAATAAACGGATCATCGTAGGGGCGAGAATGATTGGATTGAAGAGTTGGCCGCGGGACAGCTCGACTGCGACCAAATAGAAAAATGCCAGTTAGCTTGACTGACTGGCATTCGGCTCGCAGCCTCCGCTTCTCATTGCGGCGCGCGGATCAGCCCCGGCGACGACGCGCCAGGCCGAAGGCCGCCACGCCGCCCAGCAGCAGCGACATGGTGCCCGGCAGCGGCACGGCCGCGGACGCGGCTTCCACGTCGACATTGGCGATCGCATTGACCGCGCCCGACGCGAAGCGCAGCTCGGTGACGCCGTTCAGTGCCGTGTTCCAGGTGCCGCCGCCCTGCAGGAAGGCCTGCAGGTTGCCGTCGGTCGACAGCGTGCTGCCGGTCGTGTAGTAGTCAAAGCTGCGCAGGTCGAACAGGCCGCCGCCGATGCGTGTCAGCGTGACGAAGGTGTCGGCGCCGTTCTCGAAGCCGTCGTGCCAGTTGTACGTCTGCGGGTCGAACGTGCCGTCGCCGACGTGGGCCGCGCCGGCGTCCGCCCCCGGCGCGTTCAGGGTCAGCCGGTAGCCCGACTCCTCGTACACGAGGTTCGTGCCGTCGTAGTGCATGTTGGCGGCGAGCGGGAAGCCGTCGCCGTACATCATCTCGGTCAGGCTGTCGAACGTCAGGACGGTCGCGCCGGCGTTGGCGGCCGCGACGCCCAGCGTCAGCGCGGCCAGGATTGCTTTCAGTTTCATATGCATGTCTCCAGGTATTCGAATAAGGGCCGGTCCCGTGTCCGACACGCGGGACCGGCGTTGCATCAGTAGCTGTACAGGACGCCGCGTGCGGCGCCGGCGAAGTACACGCGGCCAGGCACGGTCTGGTCGGCCGCGAGGTTGCTGATGCCGGCGTACTGGTGCTGGTCGTCGTTGATGCGGGTCCAGTTGGCGGCGCCGTCATCCGAGCGATACAAGCCCCACTGGCCGTTGATCACGCCCACGATATAGATCGATGCCGGGTACCTGGCGCCCGCCGGGGCCTTGCCAAGGGCGATCGACGTGGCGCCATAGATCGTCGGCTCGTAGTAGTTGTTGGGATTCGGAACCGACTGGGTCACGTTCAGCTTGGTCCAGTTGGCGCCCGCATCGGTCGAGTGCAGGATACTGAACCCGTCCACCACCCAGATGTCGCCTTCCGCGTTCGGATTGACGGCAATCGAGGTCTGTCCGAACTGGTTCAACGCGGCAACGTTCTTGAACGTGGCGCTCTCGGTGAACGTGCGGCCGCCGTCCGTCGACGTGTAGAAGTGCGCCGCGCCGCCCCATTGGGCCCACCATGCACCGCCCGAGTCGTATGCATAGACCTTGTTCGGGTTCTTGCGGTCGGCCACGACTTTATAGCCGCGCGACACGCTCATGCTTGGCAGCGCCGGCAGATTCGTGTAGGTCCACGTGTTGCCGTTGTCGGCCGTCCACGCCGGGACCGACTCGGCCGGTGCCCAGACCGCGCTGCCGGCCTTCGTGACGGCAATGCTGGCGGTTTCGGACTGGTGCGCCTTCGCGTCCGGGTGGTTGGTCGCGAACTTGTTCCAGCTTGTCCCGCCGTTGGTGGAGTAGGCGCCGACGATGTCCGGGTAGTCGTACGAGCCGGCGCCGATGGCGGCGATATAGTTGGGATTGGACCATGCGGCGTCGATGCCGAACGCGCTGCCGAACCAGTTGCCCGAGGTGCGCGTGGGCGACTTGAGGAGTTCCGTCTGCACGGTGACGCCGATGTCCAGGCCGGCGCGCATCAGCGCGTAGTTGGCGCCCGGCGCCGGGGCCATCAGGGCCTTCGTCGCGACTTCCTCGACGCCGCCGACGATGAAATTCCACGTCGGCTGCGCGGCCGACGCGTCGCGGGTCTCCCACACGCCGCCGCCAGTCACGTGCAGGACGCGGTCCGGATCGTTCGGGTCGATCTCGACGTCGTCCACCCAGCCGGAGTACCCGCCATCGGTCGGGTTGCGCGGCATCAGGTTGGCGATCTCGCGCCACGTCGCGCCGCCGTCGTCGGACAGCTGCACGGCCGGCATGCCGACCCAGTTCCCCCACGTGTTGGTCACGCCCAGCGCGATGCGGGTATGGGCGCCGGTGCCGGACACCGACAGGCCGCCCATGCCGAAGCTGGACCACTGGGTGTCGTCGTAGCCTTTCAGCAGGGTCCAGTTGGTGCCGTCGAACTTGTACAGGCGGCACGGACCGCCGGCGCCCGGGCCTTCGCCCTTCGTGAACGCCACGTACATCATGCCATCCTTCGCGCGCACCATGTGCGGGACGATGTAGCCCTGCACGTCGGCCGGGACGGGGATGCTGGTCCAGGACGCGCCGCCGTTGGTCGTCTTGTACAGGCCGGCGGTCAGGCCCGCCATGCCCGCGTAGTCCGGCGCCACTGCCGTGTAGATCGTCTGCGTGGCGGTGCCGGCGCCTTTGGTATCGGTATCGAAGATCACCTGCTCCACGCCGACCGGGCTGCTCCAGTAAGTCGTATCGATCTGTGCCTGGGTCATCGTCAGCGTCGATAGCGACGTCACCTGTTTCCACGTCTGGCCGCGGTCCGTGCTCTTCCACAGGCCGGCCGTGCGCGTGCCGTAGAACAGGATGGCCGGGTCGTTCGGGTCGACCATCAGGCGTTCGCCGATCGCGCGGCCCTGGTTGTTGCCGCCCGCCGGGAACGGCAGGTCGACGTGCGTCCAGTGGGTGCCGCGGTCGGTGGACATGTACAGACGCGCGGTGCTGCTGGCCCAGTTGTACATGCCGGCGCTCATGTAGACGCGCTGGTCGTCGGTCGGGTCGAGCGCCAGCGTTTCGCTGCCGTGGTAGAAGCCCTCGCCGGGGCCGAACATGTCCGTGATCGCGATCCAGGACGCGGCGGCCGCATCCCAGCGGTAGGCGCCGCCCACGTCGGTGCGCGCGTACAGCACGTCCGGGCTGGTCGGATGGAAGATCAGGCCCGGCACGTAACCGCCGCCGCCGAACTTCACGCTCCCGAAACGGGCGGGCTTGATGGTGGGGCTGGCCGAACCGATGGTGCCCGCCAGGACGGTCTGGCCGTTGGCGTGATCGGCCTCGCTGCCGCCGCAGCCGGCAGCGAGGCCCGCCACGACGCCAGCCAGGGCGATGAGTCGCATCTTGTGCATGTTTGTGTCTCCAGAATGATGGTGATGACGGTCCGGCAGCAGGCGTGCCCGCCGGGTTCGAACCATTCTGTGAGGCTGTCCATACGGCGGCAATGTCGAAAATCCTCAGGCGATCCACGAAATCCCGGAGCGTGCACGCGGCCCGACATGAAATTCCGCAGCGCCGGCAAAATTTTTACCAGTCGCCCCGGACGACGCGGGCGCACGGCCCCACCGGTGTTAGCATCCGCGCGCCAACCCATCACGACACGCCCATGACACCTCGACCTCTCTCCAGGACCGCCCTTGCGGCGGCCGTCGCCCTGACGCTGACCCTGCCCGCGCAGGCCGATCCCGCCGCCCGGGCGCACGCCCTGCTGGCCCGCATGACGCTGGACGAAAAGGCCAGCCAGCTGCAATCCACGTCACCCGCCATCGCGCGGCTCGGCATCCCGGCCTACAACTGGTGGAACGAAGGCCTGCACGGCGTCGCGCGGGCCGGCAACGCCACCGTGTTCCCGCAGGCGATCGGCCTGGCCGCCACGTGGAACGCCGCGCTCGCCGAACGCGTCGCGGACACCGTCGGCACCGAGTTCCGCGCGAAGTACCTGGAAACCGTGCATCCCGACGGCGGCGCCGACATGTACCGCGGCCTCACGGTGTGGTCGCCGAACGTGAACATCTTCCGCGATCCGCGCTGGGGGCGCGGCCAGGAGACGTATGGCGAAGACCCGTACCTGACGTCGCGCCTGGGCGTGGCGTACATCCGCGGCCTGCAGGGTTCCGATCCGGGCGCGCCGAAGGTATCGGCCACCGTCAAGCACTTCGCCGTGCACAGCGGCCCCGAAGCCGACCGCCACCGCGAGGACGTGCATCCTTCCCCGCGCGACCTGACGGAAACTTACCTGCCCGCGTTCCATGCGGCCGTGACGGAAGCGCATGTGCTGTCCCTCATGTGCGCGTACAACGCGGTGAACGGTCTGCCCGCCTGCGCCAGCGGCCCCCTGCTCAAGGATCTGCTGCGCGATGCGTGGAAGTTCCAGGGCCACGTCGTGTCCGACTGCGGCGCCATCGCCGACATCCACTCGGAAGGCGCGCACCGCTACGTCGACACGCCGGAACGCGCGGTGGCGGCGGCCATCAAGACGGGCACCGACGTGATGTGCGAGTTCGGCGACAGCCCGACGGCGACGCCCGCCACGACCGTGCGCGCGGTCCGGCAAGGCCTGCTGGCCGAGGCCGACGTCGATCGCGCCGTTCTGCGCCTGCTGGAAGCGCGCATCCGCCTCGGCCTGCTCGATGCACCGCGCCCTTGGGCCGGCATCACGGCGAAGGATTACGACACCCCGGCCGACCGCCGTCTGAATCTCGAGGCGGCGCGCCAGTCGCTCGTGCTGCTGAAGAACGACGGCCTGCTGCCGTTGAAGACGGCGCCGCGCCGCATCGCCGTGATCGGCCCGAACGCCGACAGCGTGGATGCGCTGGTCGGCAACTACAGCGGCACCCCGTCGAAGCCGATCACGGTGCTGGCCGGCCTGCGCGCCCGCTTCCCGCAGGCGCAGGTCACGTTCGTGGAAGGCACGGGCTGGGTCGCGCCGCCGCTGCAGGACGTGCCGGCGGACGCGCTGTGCCTGGACGCCGCGTGCACGCACCCTGGCGTGCGGACGGAACGCTTCGACAACCCCGACCTGGCGGGCGCGCCAGCCGCCGTCGACACGGGCGCGCAGGCGGCATTCAGGTGGGGCTGGCCGGACCGGTTCGACCGCAAGACGTCCACGCGCTGGAGCGGCTACCTGCGCGCCGCGGAGACCGGTCCGCATCACCTGCGGCTGAAAGGCGGACAGGGCTATCGCATCCGTATCGACGGACGTCTCGTCACGGACCTGTGGGACATCGCCTGGCCGACGACGAACACGCCGGTCGAACTCGCGGCCGGCAAGGTGTACCGGATCGAGATCGAGGCCCGGCAGCTCGGCTGGGACGGCGAACAGATGCTGCAGTGGACACGGCCCAGTTTCGACGACACGGCCGCCCTGGAAGCGGCGCGCGCGGCGGATCTCGTCGTGTTCGCGGGCGGCCTGACGTGGCAGCTGGAAGGCGAGGAAATGTCGGTCAATGCACCGGGTTTCGCCGGCGGCGACCGCACGAGTCTCGACCTGCCCGCGCCGCAGGAAGCGCTGCTGGAACGCCTGGGCAGCCTCGGCAAGCCGCTGGTGCTCGTCAACATGAGCGGCAGCGCCATGTCGCTGAACTGGGCCGCAGGTCACGTGCCGGCCATCATCCAGGCGTGGTACCCCGGCGGCGAAGGCGGCCAGGCCGTGGCGGAACTGATCGCCGGCGACTACAGTCCCGCCGGACGCCTGCCGGTAACGTTCTACAAGTCGGCGTCGGACCTGCCCCCGTTCAAGGACTACGGCATGCAGGGCCGTACCTACAAGTACTTCAAGGGCGAGCCGCTGTACCCGTTCGGCCATGGCCTGAGCTACACGCAGTTCTCGTACAAGCTCGCCGCGCCCGCGCCAAGGGCCGTGTGCGCCGGCTGCGCCGTCAAGGTCGCCGTCGACGTGAAGAACGACGGACCGCGCGCCGGCGACGAAGTCGTGCAGGTCTATGTCGCCCGTTCCGGTCCTGCGGCGCCCAACCGCACGCTCGTCCGCTTCGCCCGCGTCACGCTGCAGCCGGGCGAAAAACGCCGGCTGACGTTCGACCTGGACGGCAAGGCCCTCAGCACGGTCGATGCGGCCGGCAAGCGCAGCGTCGAGCCGGGCCAGGCCACCGTATGGATCGGCGGCGGCCAGCCTGGCCCGCGGACCGCGGGCGTCGCGCTGAAGGTCGGCGTCAAGGGCCGCCGCAGCCTGCCGCCGTTCTGACGCCCTACTCCTGCACGGTGACGACCACGACGGACTTCGCCGGCAGGGACAACACGAGCCCGCCGTCCCGGGCCGCGGCCTGGAACGGCGCCGGCCTGACGGCATCCGGCGCGGCGAACGTGTTGTGCGCGTCCATCGCGGCCGCCGTCAGCACGGAACCGGCCGCCCCGCGCGCGGCGGTGCCGCTCACGTCGACCGTGACGTCGGCCGCCGCGCGCGGGTTCGTATTGACGAGGGCAAGATACAGCTTGCCGTCCTTGCCGCGCGCCGCCGACGCGCTGACGGCCGGGATCGCGTCGGTGCCGAACGTGTACAGCGGATTGTGCGCCAGCGTCACCGGCACCGAGACCGCATCCTGGAACGGCACGTACATCCTGAAGACGTGGTAGGTCGGCGTCAGCACCATCCGCGCGCCGTCCGTGCGGACCATCGCCTGCAGCACGTTCACCATCTGCGCAATGCTCGTCATGCGCACGCGGTCCGCATGCGCATGGAAGATGTTGAAGTTGAGGGCCGCGACGAGCGCGTCGCGCAGGGAGTTCTGCTGCTGGAGGAAGCCCGGTCGGCTGCCCTCCTCGGCGTCGTACCACGTGCCCCATTCGTCGACGGCGAACATGAGCTTCTTCTGCGGGTCGTGCGCGTCCAGTTTCGCGACGTTGGCGGCGATGAACCCTTCCATGCGGCGCGTCTCGCTCAGCGTATGGATCCAGCGGCTTTCGTCGAAGCCGGCCGCACCGTACTTGCCGTTCTTGTCGGCGCCGGGCGACGTGTAATAGTGGAACGAGATCCCGTGCGCGCGCACGCCCCAGCCGCCGATGTGCTGGCTCAGGTAATCCGTCCAACTCGTATCCTCGTCGTGGCCGCCGGCCGCGATGAATTGCGTGTCGCCGCCGGGATGCAGGAAGGTCGCGTAGCGGCGGTAGGCGTCGGCGTACTGCTCCGGCCGCATATTGCCGCCGCAGCCCCACGCCTCGTTGCCGATGCCGAAGAACGCCACCTTGTACGGCGCCGGGTGGCCGTTGCGGGCACGCAGCCGGGCGAGGCTCGACGTGCCGTCCGCCGTCATGTATTCGATCCATTCCGACATCTCCCGCACGGTGCCGGTGCCGAGGTTGCCGTTGACGTAGGCATCCGCGCCGAGCTGTTCGACGAGGTCGAAGAATTCGTGCGTGCCGACGGCATTGTCCTCGTCGACGCCGCCCCAATTCGTGTTGATGCGCACGGGCCGCTGCGCGCGCGGGCCGATGCCGTCGCGCCAGTGGTACTGGTCGGCGAAGCAGCCTCCGGGCCAGCGCACGAGCGGCACGTGCAGCGCCTTCAGCGCGGCCACGACGTCGTTGCGCCAGCCGCGCGTGTTGGGGATCGTCGAGTCGGGACCGACCCACAGGCCGCCGTAGATGCCGGTACCGAGGTGCTCGGCGAACTGGCCATACACGTAGCGGCTGATGACGGGGCCCGGCTTGCCCGCGTCGATCGTGACGCCGACCTGCGCGGTGGCGAAGGTGGACGCGGCCGCGCAGACCGCGAGCGCGCACAATCGAAGTTTGTTCATGGTGGAATCTCCGTTCTCAATACGCGCGCAGCCGGATCTTCAGGATCGTGGGCCGCGCCGGCAGGTTGACACCATGGTCGACCTGGTCGCCATTCCAGTTGCGTTCCATGATCCAGCGCCCCTGCGGGTCGAACTGCCCTTCCTCCACGCGCGCGAACATGGAACGTTTGCCTTCGTTCGCGCCGGCCGGCCAGAAATGCAGGCGGACGTGCTGTCCGATCACGATGAACTCGTCGGCGCCGATCTGCGCGAAGGCCGCGCCGCCGTTCGGGGCCGCCGTGCCGGGCGGGTAGTCTTCCTCCTTCGCGTCCTTGCCCATCGTGCCGAACTGCCACTCGCGGAACGAGGCGGAGACGCCCCAGTCCTTGAGTACCAGCGACTGCGGCTTGCGGTCGTCGCCTTCCGCGATGCCGGCCGTGCGTCCTTCCAGCGCCCACCGTCCCCACTGCTGCGCCAGCGGCGCGAACGCGGCGTAGATGGTCCCGAACGGTTCGACCATGGTCTTGTCCGTGCGCTTGGAGCCCAGCGGATAATTGCTGTAGTCCGCGTAGTCGATGCCAAACGGCGCCACGCCGATCGCGCCGGCGCCGAGGATCCGGTAGACATAGCGGGCATACGCGGCCGCGTTGCCCATCTCCGGCACGAACAGCGCGTTGTCCGGGCGCTGGAACTTGTCCAGCGTCGCCGCCACGCTGTTCGATTGCGGCGCGTACAGGTCGGGACCGGCGACGTCGATGTGCGGGGCGGCGGCCTTGTAGATGTCGATCACGTCGTACGTCGGACCGCCGCTGGCGAAGTTGCCCTTCCACGGTGCCAGCGGTTCGAGCGGATCGCGCAGCGCATTGTTGACGAACATCGGCAGGTCGTACACGGCGCGTCCGGCCTGCGCGATGTCCTCGATGTAGTTGGCGACCGCCCAGGCGTGGAAATATTCGTCGGCATACGGACCGTAGACCTCCGACCAGGTGCCGCTCGCGGCGCCGGGCACGGGCGGCTTCTTGCGCGCGAGGACGGCCGCCGGCACCGGCTGGCGGAACGCCGCCTCGCCCCGCGGTGCGAAATCGCGCACGGTGCCGTAGGTGCCGACCTCGTTCTCGACCTGCACCATGATCACGGTGCGCTGCGCTTCGTCGATCTGCTTCAGGTGGCGCATCAGGGCGACGAACGCCTTCCTGTCGGCCACCAGGGTCTGCTCGCCCAGCGGCGACAGGCAGTAGCTGGCCTTGCCATCGCGGCCGAGCATGCGCGGGAAACGCTTGTCGTCGAACTTGACCCATTCGGGCGTGTACGCGGGGCCGGTGTTCTTCCAGGTACCGAACCACAGCAGCACGAGGCGCACGCCGTTGCGGCGGGCCTCGGCCACGAGCGTGTCGACGTAGCCGAAATCGAACTTGCCCTCGACGGGCTCGATCTGTTCCCACGCCACGGGGATCTCGAGCGTGTTGGCGTGGGCATCCTTGACGGCGGCCCAGACCTTGGGCAGCGCATTCGGATAGTTGCTGGAATTGTGGGCCTGCACGCCGAGCATGGTGAACGGCTTGCCGTCGACCAGCAGCGCATAGTGGCCGTCTTGCTGGACCAGGCGCGGCATCGGGGCGGCGGCCAGCGCCTGGGTGGAGATCAGGACGAGCGTGGCCAGCAGGTGATTGGAGCGTTTTTTCATACGTGGATCCGTCGGGTTGAATGAAATGGCCTCCCGCGACCGGCAAAGGTCGCGGGAGGCCTGTTCCGCAGCTGAATGCTTAGAACGTGTAGTTCATCTGGGCGCTGAAGGTGCGGCCCGTGTAGAAGGCGTTGTGCAGTTTCATGCCGACCTGCTGCTGCATGTACTGCCGGTAGACCTGGTTCGTCAGGTTGCCCACCTGGCCGCCCAGGCGCAGGTGGTCCGTGAACTTGTACTGGAAGCCCAGGTCGAGCTGGCCGTACGCGCCGCCCCAGGTCGGCAAGCCGTAGTTGACCGAGTAGCCCTGGCCGTAGTTCGGGCTGTCCGGGTTGCGGTCGATGCCATCGTTGCCGGCCGTGCCCCACGAGTTGGTCGACTGCAGGTACTTCGAGCGCCAGCTGTACGCGAGGCGCAGCGACACCGCGTCCTTGTCGTACAACAGCGCCACGTTATACGAGTTCTTCGACAGGCCCACCAATGGCATGTCGCCGAACACCCGGCCGTCGGTGTCGCAGCCTTGCAGGTTGCGGACCATGTTGGCCATCAGCGTGTCCTTCGGCGTGCACCAGGTGCCATTGACCGGGTTGTGGTACGTCGTGCTGCTGTCGATATATGTGAAGTTGCTCGACACGCCAAGGCCGGAGAACAGGCCCGGCAGCTTGTCGAAGTAGGTCTGGAAGCCCGCCTCGATGCCGCTGACGCGGGCGTCCATGCCGTTCACGGGCCCCGTGACCATGAAGTCGTGCGTCGTTCCGGTGACGTCCTGCAGCGGATAGACCGTCGTCTGCGCGATGATGACGTCCTTCAGCCGCTTGTTGAAGACGCCGAACGTCGCCGAGCTGGCGCGGCCGAAGTAGTACTCGGCCGTCAGGTCGAGGTTGGTGGCCATGACCGGACGGAGCGACGTATTGCCGCGCAGCTGGCCGTTGTACGCGATCGAGTCGACCACCGGCTTCTGGTCGTCGCCGGGCGGCGTGTGCGTCTTGATGTCCATGCCCAGCGTCGTGTAGGCCTGCAGCAGGTAGAAGTCCGGACGCGACATGCCCTTCGACAGCCCGAGGCGGAACTGCAGCTCGTCGCTGGCCTTCAGCTTCAGGTTCAGGCTCGGCAGCACGCGCGTGTAGGTGCTCTCGAACGTCTGCTTCTCCGACTGCGCGGGAATGTCCGGCACGCCCGGCAGCAGCGGCTTGTTGGGCGGCGTGAACAGCGTGTAGCCGATCGACTTCGGATTCGTGCGCACGACGCGCACGCCGACGTTGCCGTCGATGGGATACGCGAGCTTGTCGAACGCGAAGCGCAGCTGGGCGTAGGCCGCCTGCGTGCGTTCGTGCTGGTCGTTCAGGCCGATCGCATCGCCGAACTTCGGCGGTTTGTAGCTGCAGTCGTTGTTGCGGCCGGTCGCGTTGGCTTCGTTGCACAGGGTCGTGTAGTAGTCGTGCAGCTTGTTGACGGCGTCGACCGAATTGGCCAGCGACGCGTCGGGCACGATCACCGGTGCCGGCGACGCCGCGGAACCGCCGAAGAAGTTCTTGAACTGGTGCAGGCCGAAGCCCTGGGCGAAGCGCGGGTCGCCCAGGCCGGCGAACTGCGCCAGCGGCTGCCACGACTGGTTGCCGACCGCCCATCCCTGCGAGATCTGGACCCATTCGGAATCGTGGGTGGACTGCGTCACCGCCGAGCGGTCGGTCACGCGCACGCCGAAGCGCAGGTCGTTGAGGATCGGATGGTCGAACGTGTACTTCGCGTCCAGGCGCGCCGTGTTCATCTGCGCCTTCGCCACGTCATGATGCACCTGCGTGAAGCCCCAGTAGTAGTGCGACGGATCGGCCAGGTATGCCCGCGACGCCTGGTCGAACGAGATCGACGGCATGCCGCCGCGCAGGTCGACCGTCTGGCCGGGCACCCAACCGCCCAGGCCGACCGTGTTGTCGTAGCCGTCCGTCGTGGCCTGCACGTGCTGCAGGTCGGCCTTGAAGGTCCACGCGTCGCTGGCGCGCCAGGTGCCCGACCACGACACGTCGCGCGTGTCGGACGTGCGGCCGCTCGCGCGCGCATCGGTGCCGAAGCCCAGGCCCGTGCCGAAGCCCGGACCGCTGTTGGTGGTGTCGTGCAGCGTGCCGGTCAGCAGGGCGCCGTTGGCGTCGTACGTGGCGCCCGGATCCAGCGACAAGGTGGCCGGGTTCGTGCCGCCGAAGTAGGAGTGCTCGTCCGAGTGCTGCTTGTAGCGCGAACGCAGGAACGTCACGTACGAGCTGAAGTCGCCCTTCTTCCACTGCAGCGCGCCATACAGGCCGTCGCGGGTGCGGTCGAAGGTGTTCTGTCCCCAGCTCGCGGACGGGGTGACCCAGACGCGCTTGCCGGGCACGAGGTCGTCGCGCGAGCTGTACGGGGCGATCGACAGGCTGTCGCTCTGGTTCGCGATCTTCGAGTGCGCGAGGTCGATCAGCACGCCGACCTGGCCGAACCGCGTGTCCCAGCGGTCCGAGTACAGGCCGGACACGGACGGCGGCGCGGTCTTCTGCCGCAGCGACGAGCGCGAGACCTCGGTCGACAGCGCCACCTTGCGGCCCTTGGCATCGAACGGCAGCGCGGTGCGCAGGTTGACCAGGCCGCCGATGCCGCCTTCGATCTGCTCGGCGGACGGGTTCTTGTACACGTCCACGCCGGCCATCAGCTCGGGCGGCACGTCCTCGAAGCTCAGCGCGCGGCCGCCATTGGCGGAGAACGCGTCGCGGCCGTTGAATTCGGAGCGGACCTGGCCCGCGCCCAGGCCGCGGATCGACACGCCCGTGCCTTCGGCCGCGTAGTGGTTGACGCTGTCGCCCACGCCCTGCTGCGGGTCGACCCGGTTCATCGTGCGGTCGATGCTCACGCCGACGACCCGCTGCAGCACTTCCGTCACCGATTTGTCCGGCAGCTTGCCGATGTCGTCGGCGACGATCGAGTCGACGATTTCGTCCGCGTTCTTCTTGATGTTCTGCGCCGACTCGAGCGCCGCGCGCTGGCCGTGCACGACCACCGTGGCCGGTTCGGTCTGCGCCAGCGCGGCGCCGCTTGCCATCAGGGCGAGCTGCGCGACGCCGATGGCGATCGCTGTTTTCCTGGTATTGTTCACCTTGTCAAGTCTCCGTGTTGTCCTGGATGTCGTCGCCGTCGAATACGTGCGGCGATCCCTCATTCTGTTTGCCGCACCGGCCCGCAGCAATTTCGAAATCCCTCAAACAACCAACGAAAACAAGGCGCGCTTCGACACGGGCCCAAAAAAAGGGACGGCCGGAGCCGTCCCTTAACCCACTTGAACGCGGGAGGAGATGATGCTGCGCATCGATCGGAGAACGATGCGCGAGCCACCCATGCATTCTACGGACCGCCATCCGGCGTCGCCAGAACGAAATCCCTCAAATTGTTGGTGAAAATCCGTGGGCGCGGGCGCGTTACGGCCCGGCGGATTCCGGTGCGCTGTCGCGCAGCTTGCGGAAGGTCTTCGGCGTGCAGCCGTATTCTTCCTTGAAGAGTTTGTTGAAGTAGGAGACGTTCCGGTAGCCCACGGCATAGGCGATTTCCGCCACGCTCGTGTCTTCCTTCGCGCCCAGCAGGCGCGCCGCCTCGGTCAGCCTGAGCTTGTTCAGGTACGTGGAAAACGTGAAGCCCAGCTCCGCCTTGAGGATCTCGTTGATCTTGTTGCGGCCGATGCCGAGCTTGTTCACCGTGGTCTCGACATCCAGTTCCGGGTTGACGTATTCCGTCGCCATGAAGCGCAGGATGGCGCTCTGCTCCTTGTCGCGATGCAGGTCCTGCGACAACTGCTGATAGGCGACCAGGGGAATGTCGCGCCGCATCTTGTCCTTCACTTCCGCCAGCAATGCCCGGGTATGGCGGCGGAAGAACCACAGGCCATAGGCCGGCCACGCGACGACCATGAACGCCGCGAACAGGGCCAGGTAGCGCATGTCGCGCCCCGTCAGGGTAAGGTTCCTGACCTGGACGGTCGAGAGCACGCCGTAGGGGCTCTGGAACGTGCTGCCGAACGAGAGCTTGGCGATCCGTGTCAGCGTGTGTTCCTGGCGCGCGAGGTTCAGCCCGTACCTGTCGAACCACCACTGGTCGGTGCGCAGACGCGCCAGGTCGAGCTCGACGTGCTCGCCGTTCTTGTTGCAGAAAAAATAGGTGTAGGGGGTGCGATAGGTATCGAACCGGCCGGGAACCGATACCTGGTCGTCGAACAGCACGAGGCCGAATGCCAGCGTGTTGGCCGGCGCGCAGTTGACGTCGAACTCCACCGCGCTGTAGCGGGACAGGTCGACGTGCGTGAACTTGCCGGCGCGGTCGCGGAACGCCACTTCCGCGTGGACGAACGGATACGCCGCCGCCTTGACGGACGTGAACTCGAAGCTCAGCGTGGCGGCGTCGTCGATCAGCCTGGCCGTCGAACGCCCGCCCACGGCCGAATCGGCCATGATCTCGGCGTGCCACGGCAGGCTGCTGTCCGCGGCGGGCAGCAGCGGCAGCCGGACATAGGTGCTGCGGACGCAGGCATAGCCGATGAGAACGCTCGCCACGACGAGCCCCAGCAGCCCGGCGAGCGCCTTGTTGTAGAAACTCTGCATTACCTGCTGCCACCTCGACGAATTTAGGCTTGGCGGCCGTCTTGCGGCCCCATCAACATAATGACAGGTCGCCCATGGATTTGTCGAGATGCGCGCCGGGTGGCGCGGGCGTCAGGCCTGCAGCGCGACTTCCTGCGGTATAGCCTGCGCCAGCGCCACGCGCTGCTGGTATTCCCGCGGCGAACAACCGAGCTCGCGCTTGAACACGGCGAACAGGTATTGCATCGATGTAAAGCCGCAACGCTGCGCCACCTCGGCCACGCTGCAATCCCCTTCCGCCAGCAGCGCGGTCGCGGCATCGAGCTTGAAGCGCAGGATCTCGTCGTGCACGCTGCAGGCCAGTTCCTGCTGGAAATACGTCTCGAGGGTGGAGCGCGAGACGCCGACGTAATCGGCGACCTGGTCGCCCTTGATGCCCTGGCAGGCATACTGGCGGATAAAATGCCGGGCACGCATGACGCGGGGGTTCTTGACGGGCTGGTGGCTGCTCGACGCGAGCACGTTGATGCCGGCGGGCGGCACCAGGATGCGCGAGCATTCCAGATACGTCCCTTCGAGCAGCTGATGCAGCATCCGGGCCGCGGTGCGGCCGATCTCGTTCGAGCCCTGGATCACGGAGCTGAGCGGGATACACGACAGCATGCGTGCCAGCGGATCGTTGTCGATGCCGATGATGGCGACCTGTTCCGGCACGGCGATATTAGCAAACTGACAAGCCTGCAGCAACTGGCGCGCGCGCGCATCGGTGGCGGCGATGATCCCGATGGGTTTTGGCAGGCTCTGCAGCCACCGTACCTGCTGCGCGACGTCCTCCTCCCAGCTGCGGGCGCCCTCTCCGCGCAGGATCTCGACGTCGAATTTGTCGCGCTGCATCAGGAACCGGAACGCCTTTTCGCGCTCGAGCGCCCATGGGTGCTTCGTCCCGTCGGGCAGGGAAAACAGGGCGAACCGGCGCAATCCAACGTCGATCAGGTGGGTATAGGCGAGGTTGACGAGCTTGAAGTTGTCGGTCGCGACATACGGCACGTTGGCCGGATAATCGGCCTCGTTCGCGTATGAGCCGCCGACGGCGACGACGGGCACGGGGCTGTCGGCCAGCGCCGCGGCTACGGCCGGGTCGTCGAAGTGGGCGATGATGCCGTCACCTTGCCAACGCGCAAGACTCGACAGGCGCAAACGAAAATCATCTTCGATGAACAATTCCCACGATGTCCGCCGGCTCGACAGGTAACCGGCGATACCGCCGATGACCTCCCGGGCGAACGCCTGGTTGGCATCAAATAACAATGCAATGCGATGTGTTTTTGGGCACTTCATTGGCGACGGTCTCCATGTTGCGTCCTGGCTGGACGTCTCTTTTCAATCCGGCAATGTCCCAAAGTATCTTTTCGAGTGCGCTGTTCCCTGTAGAATTTTTTTAATCGACTCCTAGGAGGATACGAATAGTTGAAGTTTTACATGCCAAAAGTGTTATTTGCGGGCGCCAAGCGGCAATGATGCAGGCTTGCTATCATCGGGGTCTTTATATATTGAGGAGGCATCCATGACACTTTCCCTGTACACGGCTTCGGTCCCCGTGTTCCGCCAGATCCTGGGCAGCCTGTCCGCCATCCTGACGAAGGCCGAGGCGCACGCGGACGCGAAGAAGCTGGATCCGAACGCGCTGCTGCAGGCGCGCCTGTTCCCGGACATGTTCCCGCTCGTGCGCCAGGTGCAGCTGGCGACGGATTTCGCCAAGGGCGCGGCCGCGCGCCTCGCGGGCGCCGACGTGCCGCGGTACGACGATGTGGAGACGGATTTCGCGGGCCTGCAGGCACGCCTTGAAAAGACGCTGGCCTTCCTGGACACGGTGGCGCGCGAGGCGGTGGATGCCGGCGGCGACCGCGACGTGACGATCGGCACGGGCGCCAACCAGCGCCAGTTCAAGGGCCAGGTTTATTTGTTGCACTACGCGCTGCCGAACTTCTATTTCCACGCCGCGACGGCGTACGACATCCTGCGCCATAACGGGCTGGAGATCGGCAAGCGGGATTTCGTCGGGACGTTCTGATCAGGTATTGCGGCGCGGGTAGCCCTGCGCCAGGATGCGCTGCCACACCACTTCCTTCTGCTCGGCCGTCATCGAGACCCAGTGCGCCACCTCGACGACGGTCCGGCCGCAGCCGCGGCAGATGTCGTCGAAGGTGGTCGAGCAGACTGCGACACAGGGCGTGTCCGGCCTCACCGGCAGGGGCGTTCCCTGCTGCGCGTCAACGGGCCGGGCCGACATCGAGCTTGTCCCAGCCTTCGTGGCCGAGCTGTTCCATGGTCTCGATATTCTTCTCGAAGATCTCGGCCGCATCGGGGATCGCTTCCACGGCACGGTCGATGCTGTCTTCGCGCAAGAGCTGCAGCACCGGGTAAGGCGAACGGTTCGTAAAGTTCTCGATGTCGTTCGGGTCCGTGTCCGCGAACTGGTAGTCAGGGTGGAAGCTGGCGATCTGCAGCTCGCCGTCCAGGCTCATGTCTTCGACGGCGGCGTCGGCCACATCGAGGAATTCATTGAAGTCCAGGAAATCCTGCAGCACGTACGGGTGGATCAGCAGGGTCGTGTCGACCTGCTCCGGGTCCGTGTCGGCCAGCAGCTGCAGCTCGTCCATCAGCGTGTCCAGCAGGGATTCCGGCGCGCGCGCGTGGGAGACGACATAGCGCACCTGGTCCTTCACTTGCACCGCCTTCGCGAACGGACAAAGGTTCAGGCCGATCACGGCGCGGTCGACCCAGCGCCGGGTGGCGGCGATGATGGCGTCATCGTCCACGTTCTCGTTGGTAGTGCTCATTCGATGCTTTCCAAAAATACAAAACTGCTTGGTGCAGAGACGGCAATTGTACGCTTTTTGCGTCCTCTCATGGAACATCCGACAAGCCGGACTAACTTGAAAGACAGGCTGGTATTACCCGGCAGTCCATGAAGTCCAGGTACAAATTTGACAATGCCGGGCTCGTGAAAGCACCGATTTTCTCCGTCGAAATTTCATATACACCCATGGGTATCTACCAAAGCGCTTGATTTTCGTCAGTCAAAGACAAGCTCGCTGGAACCATACCCCCTCATATATCGTCTTAACGGGTGTCCTCGTTAGCAAAAAGAATAGACAAGATTTTTTGTAACTGCGCCGACATATTTCTTGACTGACTCGGTAACTGGTCCGTACACTCCGACTTCACTCGTCAGTCCTGCCGTTCCTGGACGCAACACTGGAAAGCTATGAACGAAACGACTCGCTCCACTTACGCCCTGGCCATCGCGCTCCTGTCCGTCTCCGCGATCAGCCACGCCGCCGACAGCGCCCCGAGCCCGATCGCCCAGAGCAGCAGCAGCGCGGCCGCCATGGCCAAGGCGATCCTGCCGCAATCCCCGACCCCGTCCAAGTCCGACGACTACAAGGACCCCGACCTGTGGGCCCGCATCCGCAGCGGCTACGCCATTCCCGACATCGACAACGCCCTCGTCGCCAAGCACGTGCAGTGGTACGCGAGCCGTCCGGACTACCTGACGCGCACCTCGGGCCGCGCGTCGCTGTACCTGTACCACGTCGTGCAGGAGCTGGAAAAGCGCGGCATGCCGACGGAACTGGCCCTGCTGCCCGTGATCGAATCCGCGTTCAACCCGCAGGCCCTGTCGAACGCCGACGCGGCCGGCATCTGGCAGTTCGTGCCGGGCACGGGACGCGACTTCAACCTGCAGCAGAACATGTTCAAGGACGAGCGCCGCGGCGTACTCGCCTCGACCGACGCCGCCCTCACCTACCTGCAGCGCCTGTACACGATGTTCGGCGACTGGCAGCTGGCACTCGCCGCCTATAACTGGGGCGAAGGCAATGTGCAGAAGGCGATCCAGAAAAACCGCGCGCTGGGCAAACCGACCGACTTCGAGAGCCTGGCCGAGCTGATGCCAGCGGAAACCCGCAACTACGTGCCGAAGCTGCAGGCCGTCAAGAACATCATCGCCAATCCGGCCCAGTACGGCGTCGCGCTGCCGACGATCGACAACACGCCGTATTTCGTCGCCGTCGACAAGACGTCCGACATCGACCTGGCCGTGGCCGCCCAGCTGGCGGAGATGTCTGTCGACGAATTCAAGGCCCTGAACCCGCAATTCAAGAAGCCCGTGATCACGGGCGAATCGACCAAGATCCTGCTGCCGAAGGAAAACGCCGAGAAGTTCAACCTGAACCTCGCGCAATGGGGCCGCGCGCTGTCCACCTGGACCACGCACAAGATCACCTCGGCCCGCGAAAGCATCGCCTCGCTGGCCGCGAAACTGGGCACGACCCCGGAAGTCATCCGCCAGGCCAACAATATCCCGCCGCAGATGCGCCTGAAGGCCGGCTCGACCATCCTCGTGCCGAAGACCAGTGCTACCGCGGGCAACGACATCGCCGAAAGCATCGTCGAGAACGCGTCGATGGTGCTGGAAGCCGACCGCGGCGAATCGCGCCGCAACGGCCGCAAGCTGTCCGGCGCCCAGCGCTTCAAGGCCAGCGCCGCGCATGCCGTGGCCGAGATCAAGAGCCGCGTGTCGCGCGGCTCCAAGCCGGCCGTCAACGCCAACGGCCGCAAGCGCCGCTGATTTCGTATCGTTTCGACCACGCGACGGGCCCACGACCCGTCAATACGCGCACATCTGGACGCGTGCCGTGCACGCTATTCAAAAGTGCGGTATAGTGTTGGTTGTGCGCTGCAATAAACATGGCAGTTCGCCGACAGCAGTACCACTAGCAGCTACGCAAGCCCAGGCATCCACGAAGGGTGCCTCTCCATAAAGCCCTCCCGCCCTGTGTGCCGAAACTGGCACCGTCCCGGCGCAAAGCTTTTGTGCCGAAATTTCTTTCGTTTCAGAGTCATTTCGTATCGTTGGCTCGCGTTGCTATTTCGCGTTCCGCTCCGAATAGCGTGGACGCTCACTGATCCATACCGAAAGTAAAGTTAAACAATGAGTTTTGAAGCACTAGGCTTACACGCGTCCATCGTCAAGGCAGTCTTCCAGGCCGGCTATGAAAAGCCGACCCCGGTGCAGGAGCAGGCGGTGCCGGCAGCGATCGCGGGCCGCGACCTGCTGGTCTCGTCGCAAACCGGTTCCGGCAAGACGGCGGCATTCATGCTGCCCTCCCTGCACAAATTCGCCGACGCCGAACCGGCCGCGGCCGGCCGTACCCCTGCGCAGGAAGCGCAGGCAGCACGTGCTCGTGGCGAGCGCGTCCGTTTCAAGGCAGCCCAGCCGAAAATGCTGGTCCTGACTCCGACCCGCGAACTGGCCCTGCAGGTGACCACCGCGACCGAACAGTACACCGCACACATGCGCCGCATCCGCGCCGTGTCGATCCTGGGCGGCATGCCGTATCCGAAGCAGATGCAACTGCTGGCCAAGAATCCGGAAATCCTCGTCGCGACCCCGGGCCGTCTGATCGACCACATGGAGTCGGGCAAGATCGACTTCTCGCAGCTCGAGATCCTCGTGCTGGACGAAGCGGACCGCATGCTGGACATGGGCTTCATCGACGACATCGAGAAGATCGTCGCCGCGACGCCGGAAACGCGCCAGACCATGCTGTTCTCGGCCACGCTGGATGGCGTCGTCGGCAACATGGCGCGCCGCATCACCAAGAACCCGCAGGTGATCCAGATCATGAGCGCGGCCAACCGCCACGAGAACATCACGCAGAAGGTGCACTTCGTCGACGACCTGTCGCACAAGAACCGCCTGCTCGACCACCTGCTGCGCGATGAAACCATGGACCAGGCCGTCGTGTTCACGGCGACCAAGCGTGACGCCGACATGATCGCCGACCGCCTGAACATCGCCGGCTTCGCGGCCGCCGCACTGCATGGCGACATGCACCAGGGCGCCCGCAACCGCACGCTGGACAGCATGCGTCGCGGCCAGGTGCGCGTGCTCGTGGCAACCGACGTCGCCGCGCGCGGCATCGACGTGCCGTCGATCACCCACGTGGTCAACTACGACCTGCCGAAGTTCCCGGAAGACTATGTGCACCGCATCGGCCGCACGGGCCGCGCCGGCCGCAACGGTACGGCAGTCTCGCTCGTGAACCACGCGGAAAGCATGAACGTGCGCCGCATCGAGCGCTTCACCAAGCAGACCATTCCGGTCGACGTGGTGGAAGGCTTCGAGCCGAAGCGTTCGGCAGCACCCCGTTCGGGCGCGCGTCCGGGCTGGAAACCGGGCGATGGCCGCAACGGCAAACCGGGCCAGCGCAGCTTCCACAAGCCGGCCGGTGAAGGCTACCGTGGCGACGCACCGCGTCGCGAAGGCGGTTACCGCAGCGAAGGCGCACCGCGCACGGAAGGCGGCTATCAGGGCCAGCGCCGCGAAGGTGGCTACCGCACTGAAAGCGCACCGCGTAGCGAAGGCGGCTACCAGGGCCAGCGTCGCGAAGGCGGCTTCCGTAGCGAAAGCGCCCCGCGCCGCGAACGCCCGGCCTTCGGCGCGCATCCGCGCTCGGCCGACTCGGCTCGTCGTACGTTCGGCGACCGCTAAGCTTCAGCAGGCATAAAGAAACCCCCGGCATCGCAAGGTGCCGGGGGTTTTGCTTATTTGTTTCATAAGGCGCAGCTGCGGAATCCGGCGAAGATGTCGTCCCGCTCCGGCGTGAAGAAATTGCGGAAATGCGGCGAGCGCAAGCGCGCCGGCGTCGCGAACGACGCGCCGCGCAAGGTCTGGCGCGTGCCGAACCACGGCGCCGAATAATCGCGGTAGCGGTCCGCCTCGAAGCCCGCGAACGGCAGGAAGGGGGACGCCGTCCATTCCCACAACTGCCCCCACGCAAAGCCCGGCTGGTTCGATCCCGCCGCGTATTCCCACTCGTCTTCCGTCGGCAGCCGGCGGCCCGCCCACGCGCACCAGGCCTGCGCCTCGTACAGGTTCACGTGGCGCACGGGTTCCGCGAGGTCGAGCGCGACCGGCCGGCCGAAGCGCACCGTGTACCAATCCTCGCCCTCGCGCGCCCAGTAGCGCGGCGCCGAGCGCTCCTGCGTCATCAGCCACGCGCGGCCGGCCTCCGTCCAGTACTGCGAACGCTCGTAGCCGCCGTCGTGCACGAAGTCGAGGTAGGCGGCCGTGCTGACGAGTCCCGCGTCGATGGCGAACGGGGCGACCTTGACGAGCGCGGCGTTTCGCTCGTTGTCGAACACGAAGCCCCTCGACTGGTCGCCGCCGCGCATGAACGACCCGCCGGGGAACGCGATGTCGCCCGCGCTGCCCGCGGCCGTCGACTGCGCGCGTGGCGCCAGCGCCCCCGCCGGCGCCGGCGCCGGCGCGCCGCGCGACTGCAGCGTCTGCAGGGAGTACAGGAAGGCTTCGCCGTGCATGTCCTCATGCGCCAGTGCCAGACGATACGGATACAGCGCGAGGTCGTCGTCGGCCTCGTGCGCGAGACGGTCGAGGATGCGGTCGAGCACCTCGTGGCAATAGGTTTTCACCGCACCCGGCGGCGGCAGGTCGAGCGTCCAGCGCGCGGCGTGCGGGACGGTGCCGGAATCGAACCAGTCGTCGCCGCGCGCCAGCAGCGAGTGGCCGCTGGCGGCGCCCGGCCGGCTGTCCAGTGCGCCGCGCAGCACGAACCATTCGGCGAACCAGGCCGTATGACCCAGTTCCCACAACGGCGGATTCACGATGGGCAGGCGCGGCACGCGGGCCGCGTCGTCGTAGCCGGCGGCCGCGAGGGCCTCGAACAGCGCGAGCGTATAATGCCGCGCATCCTGCAATGCGACGGCCAGTTCCCTGGGTCCCGCGTGGCGGAACGATGCTTGATTGACGGTCATGCATCATTGTACGACCAATTCCGACTCCGATTCCTACCGATGGCACGAGCGCACATCCACATCGTCAGCCCCGCATCCGCCCGCGAAAACAATGGCAACTGGCAGACCGCAAGCCGCTGGCGGCGCCACCTCGCGCGCGACTACCGCGTCACGATCGGCCCCGGCTGGCAACCGGGAGATGGCGTACCGGACCTGTTGATCGCGCTGCACGCGCGCCGCTCCGCGGCCGCACTGACCGCGTTCAGCGATGCGCATCCGGACCGGCCTGCGCTGCTCGTCCTGACGGGCACTGACCTCTACCGCGACATCCACGACGACGCCGGCGCGCAAGGCTCGCTCGCCCGCGCGCACGCGCTCGTCGTGCTGCAGCCGCGCGGGCTGGACGAGCTGCCGGAAGCCGTCCGCGCGAAGACGCACGTGATCTACCAGTCGGCGCCGCGCCTGCGTCCCGCCCGGCCGCGCATGCCGCGCGACGTCGCGATGATCGGCCACCTGCGCATCGAGAAGGATCCGCAGACGTTCATGGATGCGGCCCGCCTCGTCGGCACGCCGGGCGTACGCCTCGTGCACATCGGCGCCGCGCTCGACGCGGACCTCGGCCGCCGCGCGCAGGAAACGCAGGACGCGACGTCCACCTACCGCTGGCTCGGCGCCCTGCCCCACATGGCGACGCGGCGCCGGCTGCGCCGCTGCCACGCGATGGTCATCGCATCGCGCATGGAGGGCGGCGCGAACGTCATCATCGAAGCGGTGACGAGCGGCGTGCCGGTGCTGGCATCGAACATCTCCGGCAACGTCGGCATGCTGGGCGACGACTACGCGGGCCTGTTCGCACCGGGCGATGCGCAGGCGCTGGCCCGTTTGATCGAACGCAGCGCGACCGACCCGCGTTTCGCCGAGCGCCTGCGCCGCCAGTGCGCGGCGCGCGCGGCCCTGTTCGCCCCCGCCGTCGAGCGAGCACGCCTGCTCGACTTGGTGGATAATCTTCTTCTTCAATCAACGCAAGCACACGAAGGCACCGTATGAACACATCCGCCGACCAACCCATCAAACTGACCTCGTTCTCCCACGGCGGCGGCTGCGGCTGCAAGATCGCGCCGGGCGTGCTGTCCGAGATCCTGAAAAAGTCGAGCGGCTTCCCCGTGCCGAAAGAGCTCATGGTCGGCATCGAGACGGCCGACGACGCGGCCGTCTACAAGCTGAACGACGAGCAGGCGCTGATCGCCACGACCGACTTCTTCATGCCCATCGTCGACGACCCGTTCGACTTCGGCCGCATCGCCGCCACCAACGCGATCTCGGACGTGTATGCGATGGGCGGCACGCCGATCATGGCGCTGGCCCTCGTCGGCATGCCGATCAACAAGCTGCCGCTGGAGACGATCGGCAAGATCATCCAGGGCGGCGAATCGATCTGCGCGGAAGCGGGCATCCCCATCGCGGGCGGTCACACGATCGACTCCGTGGAACCCATCTACGGCCTCGTCGTGATGGGTCTCGTGCACCCGTCGAAGGTGAAGCGCAACGCGGATGCGCGCGCGGGCGACGTGCTCGTCCTCGGCAAGCCGCTGGGCGTGGGCGTGCTGTCGGCCGCGCTGAAGAAGGATCAACTGGATGCGGACGGCTATGCCGCGATGGTCGCGAACACGACGAAGCTGAACAAGCCGGGCAAGGCGTTGTCGGAACTGGCGGGCGTGCACGCGCTGACGGACGTCACCGGCTTCGGCCTGCTGGGCCACCTGCTCGAGCTGGCGCGCGGCGCGCGGCTGACGGCGCAGCTCGACATGGCGAACATCCCGCTGCTGCCGGGTGTCGAGGCGCTGGCCCATGCCGGCTTTTTCACGGGCGCGTCAAGCCGCAACTGGGATGCGTACGGCCACGACGTCGAACTGGGCGCCGCGATCACGGACACGCAGCGCGTGCTGCTGACGGACCCGCAGACGTCGGGCGGCCTGCTCGTCGCCTGCGATCCGGGCAGCGTCGACGAGGTGGTGGCGCTGTTCCGCCGCGAAGGCTTCGGCGACGCGGCCGTCATCGGGTCGATGGCGGCCGGCGCGCCGAAAGTCGTCGTCGGCTGAACGCCCGGTCAAACCGTAAACAGGCCGCCGTCGCGGTCCGGATGCGTCGCGTCCGGATCGATGTCGAGCACGGCCCCGTCCGCGCCGGGAATGCGCACGGGCAGCAGCTGGATGATGTCGTAGCGCTTCTGTTCCGCGTACAGGCGCGAGCCCGCGAAGGCGGTCGACTGCGACAGCCAGGACAGGGCCGCCTGGCCCCGCTCGACCAGCGTGCCGCAGCACAGGCCCGAGCCGTACACGCCCACGCGGTACGACGGTTTGCCTTCCGCCGCCACGTACAGCGCCGCGTGCACGCCGGTAAAATAATTGCTGACGGCGCCGTCGAGATCGGCCTGCGTCGGATCGTAGTCGACTGCGAAATAGATCGCGGAGCCGAACGGTTGCTTGACCACGTCACGGGCCATCTGGAAGGCCGCCGCGCCGTCCGCCAGGCCCTGCGCGCGCGTAAAAAAGCCGGCGCGGGTGCCGCTCGTTTCCCACACGACGCCGAGCGCGAGTCCCGCCTGCGACAGCGCCCGCGCCTCGCCCAGCGACAAATTCTTGGCCGCGTTGTGGCTGTAGTAGCGCAGCGCGAACGCGTAGCCCTGTTCCTGCAGCGCCTGGGCGTGGCGCGTCAGTTCCATCGTCGTGTCGAGACCTTTCAGTACGGGCATGGTGTCCTCCTGGCGACATGAAGCGCGTACTGTGACACTCGGCTCATCCAGAGAAGTTGATTGTTCGCAAAAACCGTGGTGACCAAACGACAACACACGAAACGCTTGACACGCCAAACAAAATTCACTTAGAGTGGAGAAATGTTCTCCCCTCTGCCTCTGTCGACTTCCCTATCGCTTGCCCGCGCGCTAACGCCGGCAGCCCTGCTACTACGCGCGTAAATCGCCGCTGTCCCGCCCGGCCAAGCTTGCCGGATTCGTAGCCCAAGGAAAGTTGTACCGATGTTTGCCACGACCACATCCACGCTGTCTGTTATTTCCGCCGGAGCTTTCCTGCTGTCTGCCGGCGCACGTGTGGTGTTTCGCTCGCTAAAACTACCGATCGGTTGCCGGGCCTAGCGTCCGTGGCCCGTCCGGCAGCCTCCCGCCACCACGATCGAAACGACACCTTCACCAGCATTTGATAATCAGGAGCACCGCCATGTTGACCAACCCTTCCGCCAAATACCGCCCCTTCCCCGCCGTCCCGTTGGCCGACCGCCAGTGGCCGAACCGCATCATCGACAAGCCGCCGGTCTGGATGAGCACCGACCTGCGCGACGGCAACCAGGCACTCATCGAGCCGATGAGCCCGGAAAAGAAACTGCGCTTCTTCGAAAAGCTCGTGCAGATCGGCGTGAAGGAAATCGAGGTGGGCTTCCCGTCCGCGTCGCAGACGGACTTCGACTTCGTGCGCATGCTGGTCGAGGAAAAGCGCATTCCGGACGACGTCACCATCATCGTGCTGACGCAGGCTCGTGAAGAACTGATCCGCCGCACCGTCGAATCGTGCGTGGGCGCCAGGCAGGCCATCGTCCACGTCTACAACTCGGTCGCGCCGGTGTTCCGCCGCGTCGTGTTCGGCATGAACCAGGACGAGATCGTGCAGATCGCCGTCAACGGCACGAAGCTGATCAAGGAACTGGTCGCCCAGCATCCGGACACGAAATGGGGCCTCGAATACTCGCCGGAGTCGTTCTCGACGACGGAACTGGATTTCTCCAAGCGCATCGTCGACGCCGTCGTCGACGTGTGGCAGCCGAGCGCGGACAACAAGGTGATCGTCAACCTGCCGTCGACCGTGGAAGCGGCGACGCCGAACGTCTACGCCGACCAGATCGAATGGATGTGCCGTAACCTGAAGCAGCGCGAGAACCTCGTGATCAGCGTGCACCCGCACAACGACCGCGGCACCGCCGTCGCCGCCGCCGAGCTGGCCGTGATGGCCGGCGCCGACCGCGTCGAAGGCTGTTTGTTCGGCAACGGCGAGCGCACCGGCAACGTCGACCTGGTCACCCTCGCGCTGAACCTGTACACGCAAGGCGTGCACCCGGGCCTGGACTTCTCGGACATCGATGCCGTCCGCCAGCTGGTCGAGGAATGCAACCAGATCCCCGTGCACCCGCGCCATCCGTACGTCGGCGACCTCGTGTTCACCGCGTTCTCCGGCTCGCACCAGGACGCGATCAAGAAGGGCTTCGCGAAGCAGCAGGCGGACGCGATCTGGGAGGTGCCGTACCTGCCGATCGACCCGGCCGACCTGGGCCGCAGCTACGACGCCGTGATCCGCGTGAACAGCCAGTCCGGCAAGGGCGGCATGGCCTACCTGCTCGAGCAGGAATACGGCCTCGAACTGCCGCGCCGCCTGCAGATCGAATTCTCGCGCGTCGTGCAGAAGCATGCCGACGCCACCGGCGGCGAAGTGGCCGCCGCCGACATCCACGCCCTGTTCGACCGTGAGTACTTCAACCAGGAAAACGCGGCCTACCGCTACGTCTCGCACCGCCTGGTCGAGAACAGCGAGGGCGAGGAGCGCGTGCAGATCGACACGACCGTCCAGCACAACCGCGTGACGGAGCCGCACCAGGGCACCGGCAACGGCCCGATCGACGCCTTCGTCAACGCGCTCGGCCTGGACATCCGTTTGATGGACTACCACGAGCACTCGATCGGCTCGGGCGCCGATGCGCGCGCCGCCTGCTACGTCGAGCTGCGCCTCGCGAACGGCCCCACGCTGTTCGGCGCCGCCATCGACAGCAATATCGTGACCGCGTCGTTCAAGGCCGTGTTGTCGGCCGTGAACCGCCAGCTGGCGCTCAGCGCGGAACAGGCGCCGCAGCAGGCCGCCTGACCAGTCCTTCCAGCACCCCGGCGACCGTCTCCGCCTGACGGTCCGCATCGAACGCCGCGTGGCGCCGCGCAAATGCCTGCGCCGCCACGCGCAAGCCGCTCCCCGCCAGCATCCGGCCCACGACGGCATTCCAGTCGAGCGGGCGCGCCATCTCGTTCACGTTGATCCCGGCACCCAGCCGGCGCACGCGGCGCGCCGTCAGGAACGACTCGGCCGTGCGCGGCAGCAGCAGCAAGGGCACGCCGGCCAGCAGCGCCTGCGACACGGTCGATTCGCCTGCATGGCAGATTGCGAAGGCCGACTGGCGCAAGGCATGGTCCAATGCCACCGGCCCCTCGGCCCACGCGATCAGCGGATGCGCGTACGGCGGCGCGGCGCCCGCCGCCACGTCGGGCAGGTAGCACAGCGTGCGGCAGCCGGCGCGCGCCAGCGCTTCCAGCATCGCCCCATGCTCCGGGTGTGGCCCGCGCAGGTAGGCGAACACGCGCGGCCCAGCGCCTTCCGGCCAAGCGGGCACTCCTGCGCCGGTGCCGCCGATCGTGGGGCCGAACCAGCGCGCATCCGTCTCCGCGCGGCCCCACGGATCGAGTTCCGGCCACGTGCACAGCAGCGGCGCATCGCCCCGCAACAGGTCGGCCGCGCGCGCGTACGCCGGCGCGCCATGGCGGGCCAGCACGGCATTGGCGGTCGCCAGCACGCGTGCTTCGGTCGCCGCCATGCGCGCCTGCGGGACCGCTTCCCAGTCGCGCAGCGGCGGCAGCGGTCCGGCGGGCGGAATCTGGAAGCCCGCGCCGACGGCGCTGCTCGCGATGCCGAGGCTGCGCGCGGCCAGCAGTGCGCCCGGTGCGTAATCGCCCACGACGACGTCAGCCTGGAGCGCGCTGAATAAATGGCGCCAGCCGCCGACGAGCCCCGTCATCGCGTCCGCATCGAGCCAGCCGCAGGCGAGCAGGATGTCGGCGAGACTCGCCTCGCCGGGCGGCAGCCCTTCCACGCGGTGCAGCCACAGGGGCGCCTGGTAGACGGGGAGGCGCATGTCGGCCAGCAGGCGGCGCGTGTGCACGAGGTCGCGCAACACGAACGATACGGCGTGCCCGCGCGCGATGAGCGGTCGTGCGAGCGCTTTCAGGCGGCCGGCGTGGCCGAGCGCCGCGCCGAGTTCCCAGCAAAAGACGATATTGGCCATCAGGGCGCCGTCCGCATCGGCTGCGGATCTTCTCCTTGCCCCTTCTGCCCCACGCGCTCGTATTCCGCGATGACCTGGGCGCCGAACAGCAGCAGGCTGGCCGCGATCTCGAGGCTGAACATGACGACGATCGCGGTGCTCATCGAGCCGTACACGAGGTTCACCTTCGACAGCGTCGTGAAGTACCACACGAGCACATGGCGCGCGACTTCCCACAGCAGCGCGGCCGTCACGCCGCCGATGAGCGCATGCGACAGCGACAGCCGCCCCACCGGCATCACGAGGTAGATCGACGTCAGCACGAGGATCTCGCCCACGAGTCCCAGCAGGTACAGCAGCGCGCCGGACACGCCGTGCAGCGACCACGTGCGGCCGAACAGTTCGACGCTCTCCGAACCGATCACCTGCAGCGTGCCGGCGACGAGCGTCACGATCATCACGCCAAAGCCCAGCGCGAGGATGTAGCAGTATGGGAGCACGGCCGACACGAGGAAGTGGCGGCGGCGTACGGCCACGCGATGCACGAAGATCACGCTCATCGCGTTCTCCAGCACGGTGAACGCGAGGGAGCTGAAGAACAGCATCGTGAAGCCAAGCACCCACGTGATCAGGTCGCGCGTGTCCAGGAAGTGCGCCACCTCCGCCACGATCGAGCCGGACTGCCCCGGCACGAGCAGTTCCAGGTAGCGGCGCAGGGTGAGCAGCAGGTTGACCTGGTCGATGAAGTGCGACAGCACGACGACGACCAGCATCAGGAACGGCACGATCGACAGCAGCGCGTAATAGGCGACGGCGCCGGCCAGCAGCAGGCCCTGGTTGGCGCGGAAGGCGCGCACGCACTGCAGGGTGAAGTCGAGCGGGTGCGCGACGATCCACGCATTGGCGCGCCGGTTCAGCACACGCAGGCGCAGGCCGCGCGCCGGCTTCATCGCGCCAGCCTGATCCCGCTGAACTGCCAGCGTGCGCCGGCCGGGAAAAAGTTGCGGTAGCTGGCGCGCGCATGCCCGTGCGGCGTCGCGCAAGACGAGCCGCGCAGCACATACTGGTTGACCATGAACTTGCCGTTGTACTCGCCGATCGCACCCGCGGCCGGGGCGAAGCCGGGGTAAGGCGCGTAGCTGCTCGCGGTCCACTGCCAGCACTCGCCGAACATCTGCGCGAGGCCGCTGCTGCCCGCCGCGCGCGGATGCAGGTCGCCGCAGGTCAGCGCGGCGTCGCGCGCCGCGAACTCCCACTCCGCTTCGGTCGGCAGGCGCGCGCCGCGCCAGCGCGCGTACGCGTCGGCTTCGTACAGCGACACGTGCGCGACGGGCCGCGCCAGGTCCAGCGCCTGCAGGCCGTGCAAGGTGAACTCGCGCCGGCGGTCGCCGTCGTCGACCCAGTACAGCGGCGCGTCCAGCGTGCCGTTCGCGACGAGGTCCCAGCCGTCGGACAGCCACAGCGACGGATCGCGGTACCCGCCCGCCTCGACGAATTCGAGGTACTCGCCGTTCGTCACGAGGCGCGACGCGAGCGCGAACGGTTGCAGGTACTGGCGGTGGCGCGGGCTTTCGTTGTCGAAGGCGAAGCCGTCGCCGGCGTGGCCGATCTCGGCGAGGCCGCCGTCGAACTCGATCCAGGCCAGCGGTTCCACCGGGCCCGATGCGGGCAGCGGCGAATCGATATAGGCCGGGTACAGCGGATTGCGCGACAGCAGGTGCTTGACGTCCGTGAGGATCAGTTCCTGGTGCTGCTGCTCGTGCTGCAGGCCCAGCTCGACCAGGGCCGCGAGTTCGGCGTCGTCCGGCCTGGAAGCCAGCAGGCGCAGCAGGCGGGCGTCGACGGCGGCCCGGTAGGCCTGCACCTCGGCCAGCGCCGGCCGCGTCAGGAGGCCCCGCTGGGCGCGCGGATGCTTCGCGCCGACGCCGTTGTAGTAGGAGTTGAACAGCACGCGGAACGCCGCGTCGTGGGGCCGGAAGCCGGGTTCGCGCGGCTCGAGGATGAAGGTCTCGAAGAACCACGTGGTATGCGCCAGGTGCCATTTGATCGGGCTTGCGTCGGGCATCGACTGGGCACAGCAGTCCTCGGCCGTCAGCGGCTCGGCCAGGTGCAGCGTGCGCTGCCGGACGTGTGCGAACGCGGTGGACAGGCGGTGTTCGGAGGCTCCCATCGCGACTCCTTCAATGCGACAGTGCGCGCGCGTAGATCACGGCGAACCACTGTTTCGGGTCCGTCCACACGCGCGCGGCCGCGAAGCCCGCCTGGGCCAGCAGGCCGACGGCGTCGCTCTGGCGGTATTTGTAGCTGTTCTCCGTGTGGATCCACTCGCCCGCCGCGAACCGGCGGCTGCCGCCGCGCCACGTCACCTGCTGCACGGTCTGCGCTTCCAGGTGCATCTCGACGCGGCCCTGGGCCGGGTTGTAGAGGCCGCGGTGGCGCCACTGGCGGATGTCGAAGTCGGCGCCCAGCAGGCGGTTCACGTGGCGCAGCACGTTGAGGTTGAACGCGGCCGTCACGCCCAGCGCATCGTCGTAGGCGGCGTCCAGCACGGCATGCTCCTTGGCGAGGTCGATGCCTATGAGGAGCCCCCCGTCGCGCCCGCACTGCGCATGCACGCGCTGCAGGAAATCGCGCGCCTCGTCGGGCGTGAAATTGCCGATCGACGAGCCGGGATAAAAGAACAGGCGGCGCTCCTCGCGCACGCTGTCGGGCAGTTCGAGGCTGCCCGAGAAATCCATGCCGAGCGGGCGCATCTCGATGTGGCGGAAGCGCTGGCGCAGGCGCTCGACGGCATCGAGCAGGAATTCGGCCGAGATGTCGACGGGAACGTACTGGCGCGGCTGCAGCAGCGGGAACAGGTTCGCCGCCTTGGCGCAATTGCCGGCGCCCAGGTCGATCAACGTGGCACCGGTGCCGACCGTACGTGCGATCTCGGGGCCGTGCAGGTCGAAGATGCCGGCTTCCGTCCGCGTGGGGTAGTACTCCGGCAATTCGCAGATCGCCTCGAACAGCTTCGACCCCAGGGGGTCGTACAGGAACTTGGGCGAGATCCAGGCCTGGCGCGCGCTCAGGCTTTCTGCCAGCTCGGCGGGTATGTGCAATCCATCGTTGTTTACTACGGGCACTGCGGGCGATGTGGTGTTCAGCATCGGGTGTCCTCGGTGGTGCGGCCGCACCGTGCGGCCGGCTGGAATGTTGCCGTTCCGGCCATGATACGCGATTCCGCGATTCCGCACGCACGCCCTTACCCTGCAAGAATTCGGGGTCAGAGCACATTTTTCGGCAAATTTGGGGTCAGAGCACGATTTGATCTGGCGCAAAATCCCGCTTTTCGGCGCCGCCGGCCGTCCCGACCAAGCCGTTTCAGACCTGGGCAGACAGATCATTATCCAATGATCAATTGGCCAAAAATGTGCTCTGACCCCGAATTGGGGGGCGTGCTAGAGTAGTGGTTTTGTCAATCGGCGTTCCATGCTCGAACTCGTCAATCTCAGCAAATCCTATGGCGGCCGCGCCGTGCTCGCGGCGTTGTCGCACCGGTTCGAACCCGGCGAGTTCGTCGCGATCATGGGGGAGTCGGGCGTCGGCAAGTCCACCTTGCTGAACCTGATTGCCGGACTCGACGCGCCCGATAGCGGCGAGGTCCGCGTCGATGGGACGCCGATGTCGGCGCTCGACGACGATGCCGCCACCCGGCTGCGCCGTACGCGCATGGGTTTTATCTTCCAGGCGTTCCACGTGCTGCCGCACCTGACGCTGCTGCAGAACGTCGCGCTGCCGTTGCTGCTCAATGGCCGCCCCGACGCCGCCCGCGCCACGCAGATGCTCGACGCGGTCGGCCTCGGAGGACGCGGCGCCGATTTCCCGCGCCAGTTGTCCGGCGGCGAGCTGCAGCGGGTGGCCATCGCGCGCGCGCTCGTGCACCGCCCCGCCCTGCTGCTGGCGGACGAGCCCACCGGCAACCTCGACCCCGACACGGCCGCCGGCATCCTGCACCTGCTGCGCACCGAGATCAAGGCCAGCGGCGCCGGCGCCATCATGGTCACCCACTCCCACGCGGCCGCCGCCCTGGCCGACCGGACCTTCGTCTTGACCCGCGCCGGACTGAAATTAGCGTAAGTTCCTGCAAGAAAGACGCATCTTATGGCGTTTTAGTCATGAACAGTGCGTCATAGTTGTCAACTCCGTAGTAGCATTCCAACAAACCCACCAGGCATAAGTCATCAATAAATCGGTCGGGCTGGATTCCGTTCGGGCAGGGCATGAGGCGGACGGACCCCGCAACTCTCCAAAACAGTCGATCTGTCTTGAACATAACCCCAATGCGGAGGAGTTCATGAGCGTACGGCAGAAAAAACAGGAGTTGCTCGAGGCGATGCAGCGCGCCCGGGCCATGGAGCCGTCGAGTTTTGTTCCGAACAAATTGCTCGACACATTAATTCAACGAATGCAGCTGAAGAACGACGCGGAACTGTGCCGCGTCCTGGAGGTACAGCCACCCATCATCAGCAAGATCCGGCACCGCAAGCTGAACGTCGGCGCCACGATCCTGCTGCGGATGCACGAGAAGTCGAATATCCCGATCCGCGAGCTGAAGGAGCTGACGGCGGAAGCGCGCACGGAGCCGCCGCCGACCCATCACTGAATGCGGTTCACTCGCCGGGCGGGCGGCCGGTCTTGAGCTGGGGCAGGCTGTCGAGCACGGCGCGCAACGACGCCGTGTCCAGCTGGCCGAGCAGCGCCACGCCCATGCGCAGCAGCTCGCTCTTCTTGACTTCGAAGCCGGCCTTCAGGCAGGCCTGCTTGACAGTGGCGAGCACGGCGTATTCCTGCTCGGGCATGGTGAAGCTGTCGCGCACGAGGTGCGGCCGCACGGCCGGTGCAGGCGCGGCCTTGGCACGCGTGGTTTTCACCGGCGCCGCGATCGCGCGCGCGGCCTCGCGCGCCACCTTCGCCGGCGTGGGCGCGGCCTTCGCGCGCACCGGCTTGGCCGGCGCAACAGCCGCCTTCTTCACCGCCGCCACCTTCTTCGCCGGCGCGGCTTTCGTCGCCACCGCCTTCTTCGCCGCGGGCTTCGCAGCTGTCTTTACGGGCGTTTTCGCCGCCGTCGTCCTCGCCATGGGACCTCCATCTTCAAACAAGCCAAACAATATATATCATTTAGCCGTTTTCCGGAAGATCAGGCGTCCGGCTCCGCGTCACGGAACTCCTCCGCGATCGCCGCGAACTGCCCTTCGATCTCGCAGAACGCATCCAGCACGTCCGGATCGAAATGCGTGCCGCGCCCCTTGCGCATCACGTCCAGCGCCTGCTGGTGCGTGAACGCGGGTTTGTACACGCGGCGCGAGATCAGCGCGTCGTACACGTCGGCCACGGCCATCAGGCGCGCCGACAGCGGGATCTGTTCGCCCGCCAGGCGGTCCGGATAGCCGGAACCGTCCCACTTCTCCTGGTGCGAGTGGGCGATCTCGCGTGCGAACATCAGGAAGCCGTTGGTCCCGCCGATGTGCTTCTCGACGAGCATGATGGTGTCGCGCCCGTACACGGCGTGCAGCTTCATGACCTCGAATTCCTCGCGGTCGAGCACACCGGGTTTCAGCAGGATGCGGTCGGGGATGCCGACCTTGCCGATGTCGTGCAGCGGCACGGAGCGGTACAGGAGCTCGATGTTCTCGTCGGTGAGGTCCGCCGCGAAGCGCGGATGGTGCTGCAGGTGCCGCGCGAGCGCGCGCACGTAGTGCTGCGTGCGGCGGATGTGATGGTCGCCGAGGCTCACCGCCGCGTTGTCGCGCGTCTCGGCCAGGGTGCCCATGGCCATGATGATCGCTTCCTGCATCAGCGCCAGCTGCGCCGTACGGTCCTGCACGAGCTTTTCCAGGTTCTCGTTGTGCGCCTGCAGCTGGCGGCGCGCGCCCGCCAGCGTCAGTTGCGTGGCCACGCGGGCGAACAGGATCGGGGGGCTGATCGGCTTGGCGATGTAGTCCACGGCGCCCAGCGACAGGCCCATCGCCTCGTCCTCGACCTGGTTCTTCGCGGTCAGGAAGATCACGGGGATGTCGGCCGTGACGGGGTTCGCTTTCAGCTGGCGGCACGTCTCGTAGCCGTCCAGGCCGGGCATCATCACGTCGAGCAGGATCAGGTCCAGGCCGGGCGTCGACTGCGCGATCTGCAGCGCCAGGCTGCCGTTGTTGGCGACCTTCGTGTTGTAGCGGTCCTTGAGCAGGCGCGACAACAGCATGATGTTGTCGGGCGTGTCGTCGACGATCAGGATCGTCGGCTTGTCCTTGTTGCTCGTGCTCGTCTTTTCGGTGGTGACAATGTTCATCAGGTTTCCGCGGTATCGGGGCGGGTTGCGGCGGGCAACTGCTGGCGCGCCTCTTCGAATTCGTAACGGGACAGGTGCTGCTCCAGCCGCGCCATGTGCTCGGCGTCGAGCACGCCGGCCAGGCGCGCGCGCACCGTCTCGAAGTAGTCAATGGCATCGCCCGAGTACTCGGCCAGCAGCTGGTCGAGCTGGGCCACGGCGTCGAGCGCGGCATCGTCCGCATCCGTGGCGACCGACGGCGGCGCCGGCGGCGCGGGCGGCGGCGGTGCGATGGCGGCGCGGGCAAAATAGCGGTCGAGCGACTCCATGGTCGCATCGACGGCCGCTTCCAGCGCGCGCACGCCGGCCGCGAGGCGGCCGCGGTCGGGCGCCGCCAGTCCGAGGCCCTCTTCCACCGACTGCGCCAGGGTCTGCAGCTCGCGCGCGCCGATGTTGCCGGCCACGCCGCGCAACGTATGCGCCCGCGCGGCCGCCTGGCGCAGGCGGCGCGCCTGGTAGTCGGCGCGGATCTGGGCGCCCGCGTCGCGCTGGGTGGCGCGGAAGCGGTCCAGCAGCTGCACGTACAGCGCGACGTTGCCGGCCACGTGGCGCAGGCCGTACGCGGAGTCGATGCCGGACACGGTCGACAGGCCCGGCAGCGTGGGACCGTCCGCCACGACGGCGCCGCCGGACGACAGCGGCGGCGGCACGGCCTGGCCGATCCAGCGCGCCAGCGTGGTGTACAGCTTCTCCGGCTCGACGGGCTTGGTGATGTAGTCCTGCATGCCCTCGCGCAGGCAGCGCTCGCGGATCTCGGCCAGCGCATGCGCCGTCATCGCGACGATCGGCAGCTTGTCGAAGCGCGCATCCTTGCGCAGTTCGACGGTGGCCGCGTGGCCGTCCAGCTGCGGCATTTCGAGGTCCATCAGCACGAGGTCGTAGGCCTGCGGGCCGCCGTCGTACAGCATGTCCAGCGCCTCGTTGCCGGTGGCGGCGACGTCCACCGCGATGTTCTGCGCCTGCAGCAGTTCCAGCGCGATCTCCTGGTTGACCTGGTTGTCCTCGACGAGCAGCACGCGCGCCGCGTGATCGCCCGGCGCCCCGAATTTTCCATTCCTCCTGCTGTGCGCATGCGGCGCGCGCGGCGGCGCGAACAGGGCGACGAGCGTGTCGACGAGGGCCGACTGGCCAATCGGCTTGCACAGGAAACCGCGGATGCCCGCCGCTTCCGCTTCTTTCTGCACTTCCTCGCGGCCGAACGCCGTCACGAGCACGGTCGACGGCGGATGGCGCAGCGCCGGGTTGCCGGCGATGCGGCGCGCCAGTTCGATGCCGTTCATGCCCGGCATCTGCCAGTCCGTCAGCACGACGCGGTAAGGGTCGCCCGCCGCGTCGGCCGCGAGCAGCGCGCTTTCCGCCTCGGCGCCGCTGGCGGCGAGATCCACGCGCAGCGGCAGCGTCTGCAGCGCTTCGCTCATGATCTCGCGCGCGACGTCGGAATCGTCGACGAGCAGCAGGCGCGCGCCGTCCAGTTCCGGCGGCGCGACGGCCACGCGTTCCGGCTCGCCGGACAGCGGGAAGTCGAGGTCGAAGTGGAACGTCGAGCCCTTGCCCGGGCTGCTCGCGACGACGATGCGCCCGCCCATCAGGCCGACCAGCTGCTGCGAGATCGACAGGCCCAGCCCCGTCCCGCCGTACTCGCGCGTCGTGCTGCCGTTGGCCTGGCTGAACGCGCGGAACAGTTTCGCCTGCTGCTGTTCGCTCATGCCGATGCCCGTGTCGCGCACGGCGAATCGCAAGGTGGCATAGCCGTCGCGGAAGCGGTCCGCGGCCGGATCGTCGAGGCGCATGCACGACAGTTCCAGCTCGCCCGCCGGCGTGAATTTCACCGCGTTGTTGACGAGGTTGATGAGGACCTGGCCCAGGCGCAGCGGGTCGCCCACGAGCATGCGCGGGATCGCGTGCGGCACATGGAACAGGTATTCCAGGTGCTTGTCGGCCGCCTTCTGGCTCGTCACGCTGGCCACGTTCGCGAGCACGTCGTCCAGGCAGAACGGGATGTGCTCGACGTCCAGCTTGCCCGCCTCGATCTTGGAAAAGTCGAGGATGTCGTTGATGATCCCCAGCAGCGACAGCGCGGCGCGGTGGATCTTGCCGACGTAGTCCTGCTGCTTGGGCGAGAGCTCGGTGCGCAAGGCCAGATAGGCCATGCCGATGATCGCGCTCATCGGCGTGCGGATCTCGTGGCTCATGTTGGCCAGGAATTCCGACTTGGCGACGTTGGCCGCCTCCGCGCGCACGTTGGCCGCGACGAGCGACTGCTCGCGCTCGCGCCGCTCGGAGATGTCGCGGATGAACGAGCAGAATTCGTAGTCGTCGCTCGTGGCCAGCTGCACGCGCGTGATGGCCAGCTCGATCGGAAACTCCACGCCGTCGCGGCGCAGGGCGTACGTCTCGATGCGGCTGTCCAGCACCCCGCCCACGCCGCTGCGCTCGTAGCGCGCGAGGCCGTTGCGGTGCGCGGCGCGGTGGCGCTCCGGCACGATGCAATCCGAGAGGTCGCGGCCCAGCACTTCTTCGCCCTTCCAGCCGAACATCTTTTCCGCCTGCGCGTTCCAGCCGACGATGCGGCCCTGGCGGTCCATGCGCACGACGGCGTCCAGCGCCGTGTCGACGATGGCCTGCAGCTTGGCCTGGCTGCCCTGCGCCATGCGCATCGAATCCAGCAGCTCGCGCGTGCGCGCAGCGATCTTCTGCTCGAGGTCTTCGTTCAGGTCGCGCAGCTGCTGTTCGATCACGCTCTTTTCGCGCAGCAGGCCGTTCGTCACCTGCTCGGCGCGGCGCAGCCGGTTCAACGTGTCGCGGAAGCTGCGCACGGCCGAGGACAGGCGGCCGATCTGGTCGCGCCGGCCGATGCCGGACAAGTGGATGTCGGTCTCGCCGCGCGCCAGCTTTTCCAGCGCTTCCTGGATGTCGGCGAACGGCTGCGTCATGCGGCGGCCGATCAGCAGCACGCACAGGGTGATGGCCAGGGTGAGGATCAGGTTGCCCAGCACGGTCTGGATGATCTGGCGGCGCAGGTCGGCGTCGATCTGGCGGCGCGAGATCGCCAGGTCGATCGAGCCGACCAGGTATTCGCGGTTGCCGTCGTGGTAGACGACCTTCTGCTGCACCCGTTCGGCGCCCTCCTCGTCCGCGCCCGAGCCGAGCGACGCGAGCACCATGCCGTTCGGCGCCAGCACGCGCAGCATGATCACTTCCGGCGTGCCGCCCAAGGCATCGACGACCGAGGACACGGCCGCGCTGTTGATGTCGAACAGCGGCCGCGCCAGCGCGTGCGACACCACGTTGGCCTGGCGTTCGACCCGTTCCCCCAGCCGCGCGCCCGCTTCGCGGTGCAGCGAATGCATCACCCAGGTCGTGTACACCGTCGTCGACAGCGCCACCGCCAGCACGATGCCGGCGCCGAGCCGGAACACGATGTTCTGGCGCCAGCTGTCGACGAGGCCCCGTACGAGTCCCCCCGGGCGGCGCGCACCGGTGGACGCCAGCGGATTAATGACCGCCTCCCGGATGGCCGGTCAGCTCGCGCTCGCGGCGGCGGTAGGCGGGGCTCGTGCGCACGTCCTCGATCGTCTTCCAGATGCGTTCCGCGAGGTCCGGCTGCTGCGCGACGAAGGCGTGCGACAGCAGCAGGTAGTACGGCTTTTCGATCAGCGGCACGGGCAGCATTTCGATCTGCGTGGCGTACGCCGACCGCATCAGCCGCATCGCGTCGCCGCCGCCGAGGGCCGCCGCCACGAGGCGGCCGGCCAGCATCTTCTGCACCAGTTCGTCGGCCTGCTGGCTGCCCTCGTCCACGGTCACGTTCCGGGCACGCAGGAAGTCACCGATGGAGTAGCCGAGCTGGAAGCCGATGCGGCCGTCCACGTTGGCGAAACGCTTGCCGTCCCAGTCGACCTTGCCGCCCTTGCGCCGCACCAGGACGTAGCGGTCGACGTGCATGCGCCGGGCCGGATCGGCCTCGCCATCGCCGCCTTTCACGCCGGGATAGGCGCCGAGCGCCAGGCGCTCGCGGCTGAAGCTGACGGCGAAGGCCCCGTTGACCTGGTTCGCCTTGACCTGCGCGAGACAGCGCTTCCACGGCATGCTCTGGTAATCGAGCGTGAGCCCGAGGCGCCGCGCCACTTCGGCCAGCAGTTCGAAATTCAGGCCGCCGCCGTCCAGGGTGCGCCACGGCAGCACTTCCTGGCGCTCGAAGCACAGCGACACGGTGCCCGCCGCGAACGACGGCGCGCCGGCGAGCAAACAGCAGGCGATCGATCCGTGGCGAAGGAAGCGCAGCATGGCTTGGGTAGGGCGGCAGCGGCAATAATGATTAAAAACAGACAACAGTATGCCAGACCTTGCCGACAAAACCTACGTGGACCGTCAAGCCGCCAGCGCGGCGCGGCCGTGGCGCAACTCGGCCAGCACGCCGGCGCGCAGCCCGGTCTTCGGCACCTCCAGCTCCTCGATCTCCAGCTCTTCCATGAGCCCCAGCAGGATGGCCAGCGCGGCCGTCACGTCGCGCAGGCGCAGGTGACCGAGGCCGGCCAGCGCTGCCCCGCCGCCGCCCTGGCCGAGCGCGCGTGCCGCGAGCGACTCGAGCCGGGTGCGCGTGATGGGACCGGCCAGGTCGTTGTCGGCCAGCAGCCGCGCCAGGGTGTGGATGGTGCCGGAGGCGCCGCACGCGCGGTCGCGGCGGCCGGGGCCGAACGCGGGCGTCTCGTCGCCCAGCTTGGCGCGGGTGGATGCGATCGCGGCCGCGAACGACACCGCGTCGATGCGTCCGCCGCTGAAGAACGTGAGGGCCAGGCGCGACGTGCCCAGGCCCAGCGACGCCACCTTCTGCACGTGGCGTCCGGTGCCCAGCGCGAGCTGCGTCGAGCCGCCGCCGATGCCCAGCACCAGCGTGCGCGTGTCCGGGTCGTGCGTCGCGCCGTCGGCCACGCCGAGATAGGTCAGGACGGCTTCCTGCTCGCCGGTCAGCACATGCACCGGATGGCCGAGCAGCTGCTGCGCGGCCGGCAGGAACAGGTGGCTGTTGCGGGCCATGCGCAGGGTCGACGTGGCGACCACGCGTACGGCGGCCAGCGCATGGTCGGACAGGCGCGCGCGGATCGTGCGCAGGCAGTCGAAGGCGCTGTCCATCGCCTCGGGGCTCAGGCAGCCCTGCGCGTCCAGCGCGGCGGCCAGGCGCAGCGGCGCATGGAAACTGTCGAGGGGCCGCAGCGCGCCGTCCTCGACGACGCCGACGAGCAGGCGGAAACTGTCCGAGCCAAGGACGAGTGCGGCGTGAATGGGAGGTGTGGTGCTCATGCAGACTCCGAAGTCGAAAACGGCGCCACGATAGCGGGGCTGGATGACGGATCGATGACAGGAGCATCGTTGATCACATTATCATAAGCCATGCGCGCCCAAGGCGCCATGGCGGACACGGGTGTTCGTACGCGCCCCGGCGCGGGGGCGTTCATTCTTCTTCCACCGGCGCCAGTACGGCTGCCGCCACTTCGACCCGGTTGCGCCCCGCCTTCTTGGCCACCCGCAACGCCTCGTCGGCGCGGGCCAGCAAGGTGACGGTGCTGTCGTCGGGGCGGATCGTCGTGACGCCGAAGCTGGCCGTCAATGAAATCATCGCCCGCTCGGTCTTGACGCGCTCCGCTTCGATCGCGGCGCGCATGCGCTCGGCGACCATCGCCGCATCGTCCAGGTTCGTGCGCGGCAGCAGGATCGCGAATTCCACGCCTACCAGGCGGCCCAGCAGGTCGCTGTCGCGCAACTGGCGCTTGCACGTATTGATCAGGTGCGCGAGCACGACGTCGCCGGCCGGGTGGCCGTAGCCGTCATTGATGCGTTTAAACTGGTCGAGGTCGAACACGACGAGGGCGGTCGGCTGGCCGGGACGGCGCGCCAGCGCCATCCATGGGGCCAGGGCCTGGAAGAAGCCGCGCCGGTTCGGCACGTCGGTGAGCGGGTCGTTGACTTCCAGGCGCGCCAGCTCGGCCTGTTCGCGCTCGCGGCCCAGCAGCAGCCAGCCGAAGCCGCCGACGAGGGCCAGCAGATACAGGGCGCCCGAGTGCAGCTGGCGCAGGATGTCGCTCGTCATCCAGCCCCAGCCCGCGGGCGCCAGCAGCACGAGCGCGCCGCGCGCGCCGACGACGACGGCCAGCGCGGTCGTCGCCAGCGCGAGGAAGCGCTGCAGCATCGATGCGGCCGCCCAGCCGCGCGCCAGCGCCGCCGCGAGCGACAAATAAAAGCCGCCGAGGACCAGCGACGCGGCCACGGCGCGCAGGCCGATCGGGTCGATCAGCCAGCACAGCAGGAAGGCGGCGACGGCCAGTCCCAGCGCGGGGAGCGTGGCGCGGCGCCAGCGCAGGCGGCCGGCGCGTTCCCACGCGGCGCCGGATTCCCAGGCCACGCCGGCGAACACGAGGACGTAGGCGATGGGCAGCGCGAGGCCTTCCGGCACGACGCCCGCCGCGCCGATGGCCAGCAGCAGCCAGCCGGCGCCCTGGTACAGGCGCGACCAGCCCCACGTCGGCACGGCCGGACGGCCGGCATGACCGGATTGTTCGAAGAAAAACAGGGTGGCGCACAAGGCCAGGTTGCCGAGTGCCAGTGCCAGGACCATCGTGGTGGCATCCATCGTCACCTCAGCATTCGTGCACGACTGCGGTCGTGCCGTCGCCGACGCGGCTGGACCAGGCACGCGTCCAGTACTCCCGTTCGGCCCCGGTGGGCGGTTCGTGCCAGAACACGATCAGGGTCCCTTTATGGTCGTGGATCTGGGTCAGCTTCTCGACGAAACCCGGGTTGCCGTCCACGTCCGCCAGCGCCATCGCATATCCATAGACGCGATCCAGGCGCTCGATGCGGTCCGGTTCGGTCTGGCTGTTGGTGGCGGTAATGGTCGGGTGGTCCAGGAACATGAGGTCTCCGCGTGGGCTGCAACGGCCAGCTTATCAGAAACCTATCGACCGCAACAAGTTCACCTATACTTGGCGGCATGCCTCACAACAGCCCCACCCCGCCGCTCGTACGTACGCACCGGGGCCGCCGGACACTCGAATTCGTCCCCGGCGACATCCAGAGCGAGATGCTGCTGGCCCGGCCCGACGCCCTCGTGCTGGCCTATTTGCGCGCCATGATGGGTTTTGTCCTGTTCGCGCCGTCTCCCATCCGCATCGTGATGGTCGGGCTCGGCGGCGGCTCGCTCGCCAAGTTCTGCCACCGCCATTTTCCCGACGCGCACATCACCGTCATCGAACTCCGCGCCGACGTGATCGCCCTGCGCGACGCCTTCCACGTGCCGCTCGACAGCGCGCGCTTCGCGGTCGTCCATGCCGACGCGGCCGAGTGGCTGGCCGCGCATCCCGGCTCGGCCGATGTACTTCTGGTCGATGGCTTCGACGCGCGCGGACTGCCGCCCAGGCTGGCCGACACGCCCTTTTATACGGACTGCCGACGCGCGCTGCGGCCCGGCGGCGTGCTCGTGGCCAACGTCTTCACGTACGATCCGCGCTACCCGGACGTGATGGACGCGCTGGATACCGTGTTCGCCGGCCACACCTGCTGGTTCGACAAGGTCGCGGGCAACAACCGCATCGTGTATGCGTTGCACGCCCCCGGGGATGCCGCCCTGCGCCGCATGACGGCGCTGCGGCGGCGGCGCGGGCTCGGCCTCGGATTATTGAATCGGCTAGCCATTCGATCCATCCTTGCCTGGATCGCATCGCGATCTGTTTTGGCCCTACCACACCTTCGCGCTACGCGGTCCCGCTTGTGACAATTTGTTTGCGGAAACTAGAGTTTCTGTGACAAACTGATGCCTCTTCATGCCTTAGGGCAAGCTCTCATCTTTCATGCATAGGGAACCCTGGATGTCGCGTCGTCGACTGCCGTTTTCGCTCACGCTCGCAGCAGGCCTCACGCTGGCCGGCGGCCTGGCCGCAACCGCGGTGCTGACGGTTGCCGTCAGCCGTCTCGAATACGACAACAAGGCGCTGGCCTTCGAACAGGGGACCGGTGTGCGCGTGGCCGCCCTGCGCCAGGGCATGGACGATGCAGTCGAAGTCCTGAACGTGACCAACCAGCTGTTCACGACCGTGCAGCCGGTCACGCGCGCGCAATTCCACGATTTCACGACGCCGCTGCTGCAGCGTAATCCGTACATCCGCGCCTTCAATTTCCACCGCGTCGTGGACGCCGCCGACCGCGCCGCGTTCGAAGCGGACCTGCGCCAGTTCCAGCCCGACCTCGTGGTGCGCGAGATGCGCGGCCGCGCGCGCGTGGCGGCGCCGGCGCGCGAACGCTACCACGTCGTCGACTATCTCGAACCCATGCAGGGTAACGAGGCGGCCCTCGGCCTGGACGTCAGCCAGAACCATCAGGTCATGGACGCCCTCGGGCGGGCGCAGGCGAGCGGCCGTGCCGCCCTCACCAGCCTGCTGCAGATCGCCCAGGCGCCCGGCGCCCCCAGTTTCGAAGTGCTGATGCCCGTGTACGCCCGCGGCGGCCGCCTGCTGGGCGACACCGCCGCCGTGGTCTCCGTGCCGACCCTTGCCAATGCCACGCTGGCCAGGGCCGGCCTGCTGGACGACCACAGCATCCAGTTGAAATTCTATGCCGGCGGCCGCGCCGATCCGGCCCACCTCGCCTATGCGAGCCGCGCCGTGACGTCGTCCGAAGCGCCCGTCCCGCTGATGTCGGGCGGCTACACGGGCCGCGCCTTGAACACCTTCACGGTCGGCGGCCAGTCGTGGACCGTGGAAGCCATCGCCGCGCCCAGCCCGTGGCTGGCCGACCATCTCGGCTCGACCCTGCTGCTGACCGGCGGCGTGCTGTCGACCCTGCTCCTGTGCGCCTTCGTGCAGGCGGCCGGCGAGCGCGCGCGCAAGGTGCAGGAACTGGTACGCGAGCGCACCGCCGACCTGAAGCTGACGAACCAGCGCCTGATCGACGACGTCCTCGCGCGCAAGCGCACGGAAAAAGCGCTGCAGGAAAGCGAGCAGCGCTTCCGCCAGCTCGTCGCCATGTCGTCCGACTGGTATTGGGAACAGGACGAGGAATTCCGTTTTACCCACGTCACCGGCGACTTCACGGAAAAATCCGGCATCGCCACCGAGCGCGTGCTCGGCCGCCGCCGCTGGGACTACGTGCCGGCGCTGACGGACACCGAGCTGGGCCGCGACCACGTCGCCACCCTGGAAGCGCACGAACCCTTCCGCAACCTCGAATACCGCGTCGTCGACGACAACGGCGAGGAGCGCTGGTTCTGCATCAACGGCCAGCCGACGTTCGACGAGACGGGCCGCTTCACCGGCTACCGCGGCACCGGCAGCGACATCACGGCGCGCAAGGTCACCGAGCAGCGCGTGCACCACGTGGCCCAGCACGACGTGCTGACGGGCCTGCCCAACCGCTCGCTGCTGCAGGACCGCCTGGGCCAGGCCGTCGCGTACGCCACCCGCAGCGGCCACCAGGTGTGGGTGATGCTGATCGACCTGGACCGCTTCAAGTACGTCAACGACAGCATGGGCCACAAGGCCGGCGACGTCCTGCTGATGACGGTCGCGGCGCGCCTGCGCTCGTCGCTGCGCGACACGGATACCGTCGCGCGCCTGTCCGGCGACGAATTCGTCGTGATCCTGTCCGAGCACCACGACCAGCCGCTCACGCCGGACATCGTGCAGCGCGTCATGGATTCCGTCGCGCAGCCCGTCATGCTGGGCACCAAGGAGTTCTTCGTCACCTGCAGCATCGGCGTGGCCGCGTTCCCGAGCGACGGCACGCCGTCCGAGAACCTGATCGAGCACGCGGACATCGCCATGTACCGCGCCAAGAAACTGGGCCGCAACAACTTCCAGTTCTATACGCCGGCCATGAACGAGGAATCGCTGGAGCGCGTGCGCATCGAGAGCGCGCTGCGCAATGCCCTCGAACGCAACGAATTCGTGCTGCACTACCAGCCGCAGGTCGACCTGCAGACGGGCCGCATCGTCGGCATGGAAGCGCTGATCCGCTGGAAGCATCCGGAACTGGGCATGGTGCCGCCGTCGCGCTTCATCGGCATCGCCGAGGACACGGGCCTGATCGTGCCGATCGGCGCCTGGGTGATGCGCACCGCGTGCGCCCAGAACAAGGCCTGGCACGATGCGGGCCTGGGCAAGCTGCGCGTGGCCGTGAACCTGTCGGCGCGCCAGTTCGGCGCGGCCGACCTGCTGCCGGGCATCGAGGCGGTGCTGGGCGACACCGGCCTGGATCCGTCCTGCCTCGAACTGGAACTGACGGAAAGCCTGTTCATGAGCGACGTCACGCCGGCCGTGGAATTGCTGCACCGCATGAAATCGCTGGGCGTGAACCTGTCGATCGACGATTTCGGCACGGGCTACTCCAGCTTCTCGTACCTGTCGCGCTTCCCGATCGACGTGCTGAAGATCGACCGCTCGTTCGTCAACGACATCACGCACGACGCCAACGATGCCGCCATCGTCGCCTCGATCATCGCGCTGGCGCACAACCTGCGCCTGTCCGTGATCGCCGAGGGTGTCGAAACGGCCGAACAGCTCGATTACCTGCGCCACCAGGGCTGCGACGAAATGCAGGGATATTACTTCTCGAAGCCGCTCCCGGCCCATGAATTCGAGCAATTGCTGCGCCAGCGGCGCGGCCTGACGGCCCCGGAAGACGAGCCGCAGACGGCCGCCGCCTGAAGAAATCTCGAATCCGCTTTAAGTTTGGATTACAAGTGCGATATTTCGTGCAATTTCCTGTGGCTTAATCAATATCGTTCTCATACAATACTCCGTGATTCTTTGGCAATACACTCACCGAGCATTGATGATGATGACTGAACTGAATATCGACACCGCCGCGGCCACCCTGGCGGAACGCAGGCCGCGCACCGACATGCGCACGCGCGACCTCGTCAACCAGGCCGTCGCGTCCGTTCCCACGCTGGGGCTGCAGCGCGCCGCGGAATTCCTCGCGGCGATGGGCGTGCCGGCGGAGATCGCGGTGCGGGCACTGGTGTACCCGAACCGCCGCCGGACGAATTAATTTTGCTGTGATGCGATGTCGGCCAGGGATTCGCGTCCCCGCGCCGTCAATTCGAACCCGCCCTCGGCCCGCGCCGCAATGTGCGACTTGCGGCTGAGGAACTGGACGACGTCGTCATCCACATTCGCCGCCGGGTCCGCCTCGAGCGCGCGCAGCGCCTGCACGCAGCGGCGCAGGAACAGCAGTTCCGTCCCCTGCGGCGTCAACGCCAGGTTCCCGTTCTTCGCATACTGGATCAGCTTCAGGCCCGACAGGCGCTTTGCGTTGCGCCCGACACAGGCATTGACGCGGTCGGTCTTCGCGCCGCGCCGGATGAATTCGAGCGCATCGTATTCGTCGCCCGTCAGTTTCAGATTCTTCATTACCACTTTCCAAGAGAACAAGCCCGCCATGGTAACGGCGACGGGCCGTCCCGGCAACCTGTCTGGCGTCAGCGCAACGCCCGCACGGCGGCCCAGACGAGGCCCGCACCCGCCAGCACACCCAGCGCCACGGCCGCGTGCATCTTGTGCGACCCCAGCAGCGGGCCGCGGCCCAGCGGAATCTTGTTGTACAAGGTGGTGCTCATGCTTTTCTCCTCCGAAAATCGTTGGCCTTCGCGCCTATTATTAAAAAGTTCCTGCAAGATATATGTGCGCCAGCGTACACAAGCGGCGATCCTATTGCGCGCCGGGGCCGGACGTGGACTGTTAGTATTGCGCCAACACGACAACGCAATGGAGCACACCATGAGAACCGACATTCCGAAACCGGATCCGGGCGCCGACGCCCCGCCGAACATGCACGAAGCGGACATCGGCAGCGGGGAGCGCTCGCCCGGCCAGCATGAAACGGACGAGATGATCCGCGACATTCCCAAGCGCGGCAGCGACGAGGGAAATAAACGGGACGCCGGCCAGGCCGGCAGCCAGCAATCGACGTCGAACAAGACCTGAACCTCGGGCCTGAACCTCGGGCCTGACCCTCTCGTGACAAAGGATGGGGCGACGCGACGGTCCGCCCCATCCTTTCCCCTTCACCTACTCATTCCGCCTTGATGGGCGGTTCCGGCGCGTCCGGCTCCTTCACCGGTGCGCGCGCCGGCGCCGGCACGTCGTCCGGATCCGGACTCGGCTGGGGCGGCGGCAGTTCCGGGTCGGGCGTCGTGGGGTCCGGCGTGGAATGTGCGTATTCCGGCAAACTCATCGATTTTCTCCGGCGTACAGGCTCAACGGCCTTCTTTCTGCTTGGCGCCGCCGCCCGCACCTTTGCCCTTGCCGGCCTTCACGGTCGACATATGGTCGTGGCTGCTTTTCTCCTTGACCCCCGCCTTCTGTTTCTGGACGTCCTCCTCGGACTGGTTACCGGACTGCTTGTTCTGGCTACCTGTGGATTTCGATTGGGTCATGATGATCTCCCTATGGTTGCGGTTGACGTTGTGTGCAGCCTAGCATGGAAGATCGCGGCGGGTTTTCAATCGTGCGGGCCGCATCCGCTTTGCTATAGTCGAGCCCATGACACGCCTCGCCGCCCTCGCCCTCACTCTCGCCATGACCTCTACCGTGCACGCCGCCCCGATGACGCTGGACGACTACCTGGCCCTGTCCGGCCCCGCGCCCGCCGCCACCCTGCGCTACGGCGCCGCGCCGTCGCAGTACGCCGAACTGTTCCTGCCGTCCGGCACGGGGCCGTTCCCCGTGGCCGTGCTCGTGCACGGCGGCTGCTGGACGAAGGAATTCGGCGGCATCACGCAGCTGCGCAACATGGCGGGGGCGCTGGCGGCGCGCGGCATCGCCGTGTGGAACGTGGAATACCGCCGCGTCGACGAGGCCGGCGGCGGCTACCCGGGCACCTACCAGGACATGAACGCGGCCCTCGACCTGCTCGCGCGCACCGCCAGGGAACATCCGCTCGACCTCGGCCGCCTCGTGGCCGTCGGGCACTCGGCCGGCGGCCAGCTCGTGCAATGGCTGGCGGCGCGGCCCCGCATCCCCGCGTCGAGCCCGCTGTACCGCAAGGACATCGTGCCGGTGCGCCAGGTCGTCAGCCTGGGTGGCCTGGCCGATCTGCGGCGCGAGGCCGCGCTGCTGAAGACGAGTTGCGGCCGCGAGACCGTCGAACTGGCCGGCACGCCGAGCGCGGACCGGCCGGACGTGTTTTCCGACACGAACGCAGGCGACCTGATGCCGAACGGCAGCCATACGATCCTCGTCACCGGCGAGCTGGACACGATCTCGCCCCCGCGCGTCGCGCACGACTTCGCGGCCCGCGCCCGTGCGGCCGGCGACGGCGCCGAGGTCGTGATCCTGCCGGGCGCCAGCCATTACGACGAGGTGGCGGCGACGTCGAGCGCATGGCCGCGCGTGCTGCGGGCGATCGAGTCGGCGCTGGGCCTGGACGCGCGTTGACGGGGCTTGGAGCGCCTGACAAAGCTTCTCCAAGTCGCTTTAAGAGATGAGTGAGCGGGCGGGCTAGATGGCCGTCATCTTAACGCTCGGACTTCTGCGCTCTTGCTCCGCGCAGGCCGACGACAACTGCTTAGGGCGCGCTCAACTTCAACCGTTTCAATACTTCGAGAACAATTTCGGGGTCTGGCGCCATGCTTGTGCAACGACACTTACGGGGACATAAGACACAACGGACCTGGTTGCCCGCCTCGGACGCTGGCGAGATGCCCAGAATTTACGATCTGGTCGATGGCTTGTTCGACGGATGTTTTGGCTGCGCATTCAATCGGTCGACGCAACTCAACGTACGGCCGTTCTGCACTTGATTAACTGAGGTATTGTGGAGCGTGCTACTGATTTGCTATCTCATTTATGCGGACAAGCCTTTTTGCAACAACTGTGTAACGAGTTCATTCAATTCGACGCCGCGCTCTTTGCTCAAAGTCTGCAACTGCTTGACTAGGTCGCTGTTGAGCTTGACGGCAAACGGCACCAGACCCAGCGCGCGCTCACGTTCGCGTTGTTCGCGACGGTCGGGCATAGCTGCCGACGCTCCTACACCGTACGTTGCGCCTTTCGCACTCATTTGATTCATCAGTTTCTTCGCGTCGCTTTTTGCCAGGTCTGTCTTTTTCATTGCTTGCCTTTGATTTGAGTAGATTGAGGCCGCATTTTACTCGCGAAAGGAGCGGGACAATGCGGCACCTACACCGATGTGACTGCAACGTCCGTTTCTGGCCGATCTACATGCGGCTACTGGCCCACACAAATAACTTTAGTTTCATACTGTTGGGCATTTTCTTTTTTCTTTGCGGCCCACGTGACCACTTCCTGAGCTTCAGCGGATGTCATGACAGTTGCTTTCTCTTTATTCTTAATAAATGACACGCCCTCGAACTTGCCTTCCTTGCTACGCATGACTCTGGCAAAAACGGGCGCCGCCTTACCGTCGTCAGTGCGCTTGTTTTGCTGGACGAGGTAACGCTGGTCGATTGTTTCCATGATAAGACTCCATACTTGCAGACGAAATCAGCATTCTACGGCGCGTGAAGCGCCACCAGGAAAACATGGCGGGAGCAATGATCATTCTTGCCAGGATGACGCCGGTTGCTGAACGTCAGGACCCAACCGAAAGCGTACCTATTCGCGGCTTTCGCCGCTCTCAGGTTTTCGATGCGCTTCCGTGGGTATGATCCTGCCTGTAACGCACCCCACAAGCGGGGTCGTGAGGTTGTTGCCACCGAAGCAAGTCAGCGGCTATGCCACGGGCTCTTACTCGGGAAACACGATCTTCTTCGCCAGCCGCTGGTCGACCACGAGATCTTCCTGCGCGACGGCAACGCACGGCAGGATATAGCCCTCGCGTTTTTCGTCGAGGGACAACCCCGGCCATTCCACGAGATAGCGCACCTTGCCGCCCGCGAGGCGGCAGATGCATGTGCGGCACGTGCCGTTGCGGCAGGAACTGGGCAGGTCGATGCCGGCCCGTTCGGCGGCGTGCAGCACCGTCGTCTCCGTGTCGGTGTCGAAGGACCAGCCGGACGGCTGCAGGGTGATGGTCAACATGGTCATGCGGCGGATTGTACCGCCGGCCTGACAGGCTTGGGTTCGTTCCCGCACAGAGCCCCGTCTTGCGCGGCACTAACCTGAAGCCAACGCAATTTCAGGCAGGACACCATGTTGAAAACGACCCGCATCCCCCTTTTGATCGCCCTGCTGGCCGGCCTCGCCGGTCCGGCGGGCGCCGCGCAACCGCAGGCGCAGCCGGCCGCCGCTACGCCGGCCGCGCAGCCCGCTCCGGCCGCCGCACGGGCGGCCGAGTTCGAGCGCCTGCTGCGCGCCCAGGTGCTGCTCGACCGCGCCCACTTCTCGCCCGGCGAAATCGACGGCGCCTACGGCTCCAACATGCGCCAGGCGCTGGCCGGCTTCCAGAAGGCGCGCGGTCTCGATCCGACCGGCAAGCTCGACGACGCCACGTGGAACGCGCTGAACACCGACCAGACGCCGACCCTGCTGACCTACACGCTGGCTGACACCGACGTCGCGGGCCCGTTCCAGCGCGTGCCGGACGACATGATGGAAAAGGCCAAGCTGCCCACGCTCGGCTACGCCACGCCGGCGGAAGGTCTCGGCGAGAAATTCCACGCGAGCCCGGCGCTGCTGGAAAAGCTCAACCCCGGCAAGGACCTGGGCCGCGCCGGCGAGCAGATCGTCGTGCCGAACGTCGTCGGCACCCCGGCGCTGGCGCCGGCCGCGCGCGTCGTCGTGTCGAAGGAAGGCCGCATCCTGCAGCTGCAGGACGCGGCGGGGACCGTGCTGGCCCAGTATCCCGTGTCGAGCGGCAGCGAACACGATCCTCTGCCGATCGGCGACTGGAAGATCGAAGGCGTGCACCGCAACCCCACGTACCACTACAACCCGAAACTGTTCTGGGACGCCAAGCCGGGCGACAAGAAAACGACGGTCGCGGCGGGTCCCAACAACCCGGTCGGCGTCGTGTGGATCGACCTGACCAAGCCGCATTACGGCATCCACGGCACGCCGGTGCCGGCCTCGGTGGGCAAGAGCGAATCGCACGGCTGCATCCGCTTGACGAACTGGAGCGCATCGGAAGTGGCGGGGCTCGTCCAGGCGGGCACGGAGGTCGTACTGCAAGACTAAAACGAAGCAAAGGAGACGACGATGAGATGGTTGATGACCTTCCTGCTCGGCGTGCTGGTGGGCGCCGGCGGCCTGTTCGTCTGGCTGCGCCAGATGCCCCACGCCCCCGCCACCCCACCGGCCGTGGCCGCGGACACGGGCGCCCTGCCCGCGCCGCCGCCGCCATCGAGCGGCATCGACGGCAAGCTGCCGCCGGCGCCGCAGGTCATGCCCGACCTCACGGAACTCGACCTGCCGCTGCGTCCCGCCGCCTCGGACACGCCCGTCACCGCAGCGGGCACGGCGCCCGCGCCGTCCGTCCCGCCGGGCAAGCTGCTCGTACCCGTCGACGGCATGCCGTTCTCCAAACTCGCCGACACCTACGACCAGCCGCGCGGCACGGAACGCCACCACGAAGCGCTGGACATCATGGCGCCGAAAGGCACGAAGGTGGTCGCGGTGGCGGACGGCAAGATCGTGAAGCTGTTCACGAGCAAGCCAGGCGGGCTGACCGTGTACCAGTTCGATCCGACCGAAAAATATGCCTATTACTATGCGCACCTGGACCGCTATGCGGACGGCCTGCAGGAAGGCGCGCAGGTCAAGCGCGGCGACCTGATCGGCTATGTGGGCGCGACCGGCAATGCCGATCCGAACGCGCCGCACCTGCACTTCGCCGTGTTCGAACTGACGCCCGAGAAGCAGTGGTGGAAAGGGACGCCGGTGAATCCGTATCCGTTGCTGCAGCCCTGAAGTTTTCTGCTCGGCTACTCCTCAGCCATTGCGATAATATGAACAAAATCGCTGCCTGAGGGGACTATGAAGAACATCGATCGACGCCGTCGCACCGTATGCATGGGCATGCTGGGCGGACTTGCCGGACTGACCATGGGCAATGCCGCCCGGGCGCGTCCCACCATCGACGACGCGGCGCACGTCTTCCGGCTCGACGGCGGCGCCGTCACCTACGCGTTCGGCGTCAACCCGGATGGCCGCCTGCAGACCATGTACTGGGGCAGCGCACTGTCCCCGGACGATCCGCTGCCGGCGCCGGCACCGGTCGCCGAGAACTCCAGCAACGAAACGTCGATCACCGTCACGCCGTTCGAGTATCCCGGCTTCGGCGCGGGCCTGACGGTGGAGCCGGCCCTGAAGGTCACCTTTCCCGATGGCGTGCGCGACCTGGACCTGCGCTACGCCGGCCACCAGCTCGACGGCGACCGCATCCTGGTCAGGCTCAAGGATGTCAGTCGCGCCGTGCACGTCACGCTCGCCTATGCGATGGAAGCCGCAACCGGGATCCTGACGCGCAGTGCCGTGGTCGAGAACCGGACGAACGGCTGGATCCAGGTCGACCAGATGGCCGCGGCCAGCATCAACCTGCCGTACGCCGACGATTACCGGCTGTCGTACCTGACGGGACGCTGGGCCGGCGAGTTCGCGCTGCAAACCCGCCCGGTCGGTCCCGGCGCGACGGTGATCGAGAGCCGCAAGGGCGTGACGTCGCACCAGGCCAACCCGTGGATTGCGCTGAGCCGGGCCATGACCGAAGAGGAGTCCGGCCCCGTGTGGTTCGGCGCACTGGGCTGGAGCGGCGCGTGGCGCATCGGTGTCGACATGGATGCGCTTGGCGGCGTCCGCATGACGGCCGGCTACAACCCCTTCGATTTCGCCTATCGGCTCAAGCCCGGCGAACGCCTCTCCTCGCCCATGTTCCACGCGGGATATTCCGGCGAAGGGTTCGGCGGCGCGTCGCGCCTGTTCCATCGCTACCAGCGCACGCGCATCCTGCCGGGCGCGCCGGCGTTGCGTCCGCGGCCCGTTCTCTACAATTCATGGGAGGCGACCGAGTTCGCCGTCGACGAAGCGGGCCAGATGGCGCTCGCGGAGAAGGCCGCCGGCCTCGGCATCGAACGCTTCGTCGTCGACGACGGCTGGTTCGGCGCGCGCAACAGTTCGAAAGCCGGCCTCGGCGACTGGGTCGTCAACACCAAGAAATTCCCGAGCGGGCTGACGCCCCTCATCCGACGCGTCAACGACCTGGGCATGGAATTCGGGCTGTGGGTCGAACCGGAGATGGTCAATCCGGACAGCGATTTGTACCGGGCCCATCCCGATTGGGTCATCCACTTTCCGGGACGCACGCGCTCCGAAGCCCGCGACCAGCTGGTGCTCAACCTGGCGCGCAAGGACGTGTACGACCACCTGCTCATGGTATTGGACAGGCTGCTCGGCGCGAACAACATCGCGTTTCTGAAGTGGGACCATAACCGCGCCTGGTCCGAACCGGGCTGGCCGCAGGTGCCGCCCGCGGAGCAGCAACGCCTGTACGTGACGTACGTGGACAATCTCTACAAGCTGCTCGGCGAACTGCGCCGGCGCCACCCGAAGGTCGAGATCGAATCGTGCGCCAGCGGCGGCGGCCGCGTCGATCTCGGCATCATGGCCCTGACCGACGAGGTCTGGGTGTCGGACAATACCGATCCGTACGACAGGCTGTTGATCCAGGATGGCTTCAGCCAGGCCTATGCGCCGGCGATCATGATGGCCTGGGTCACCGACTCGCCCAACTGGGTCAACAAGCGCGCCACGTCGCTGGAATACCGGTTCCTGTCGTCCATGCAGGGCGCGCTCGGGATCGGCGCGAACCTGAACCACTGGAGCGCGAACGACTTCACGCAAGCGAAGCGCCTTATCGCCGAGTACAAGCGTATTCGGGTGACCGTCCAACAAGGCGATCTGTACCGCTTGATCTCGCCGCAGGGCGGCTCGGCACGGTCCGCGACGCTGTCGGTCGCGCAGGACGGCAACCAGGCCGTCCTCTTCGCCTTCCTTCATTCCGGCGGCATGCGCAATCCGGCGCCCCATATCCAGTTGCGCGGACTCGATCCACGGAAGACGTATGCGCTGCGCACCATTGCAGGGGGCGTGGCGCCGCGCACACCAAAGCAGGCGAGCGGCGCCTATTGGATGGGACAAGGGATCCAGCCCAACCTCGTCGGCGACTTCCAGGCCGCGGCCATTGTCCTGGAAGCCGCCTGACGAGGAGCGCTTTTACTGTCCCGGCGGCTCATCCACGTCCGCGCCCACGTTGATCGCGGCATACGCCCGCTGCACGGCAATCAGCTCGCGGCTGCTCTTGCCGTACAGCTCGCCTGCAGCCTCGATCATCTTGGCGCGCGCATCCGCGTAATTGGTACTCGACGTGAACTTGGTCGTGTTCGCCTTGAACCAGATCCGGTAGGCCTTGTCGAGCCCGATGCCCGTCATCGCGGCCGGTGTCCTGACGAGGTATTTGCTGTAATAATCACCGGCCTTGTCCGCGCTGGAGCCCTGTGCGAGGAAGTAGAACATGCGGTTGTTCGGGCCGCTGCTGTAGTGCACGTCCAGGCGCTTGATCGAGCTGTTCCAGGCGTCCGGGCTGCTGCCGTCCTTGCTGGGGCGGTACATCCAGCGCAGCGGCGTGCCCGACTTGCTGATCTCCTTGCCTAGCACCCAGTCGTTGCCCGTGAGCGGGACAGTGTCGCCCTTGCCGCCCCCGCGCGCATACGCTTCGACGGCCTCGCCGTTGATGTCCGACGACGATTCGTTCAGTCCGCCCGATTCTCCCGCATACGTCAGGTTCGACGTGGCGGCCGTCACGCCATGGCCCATCTCGTGGCCGATCACGTCGATCGAGCCCAGGCTGTTGAAGCTGGAGCCGTCGCCGATGAACATGCAGCGGCACGTGTCGCTGTAATACGCGTTGTCGTATGCCGTGTTGACGTGTGCCGCGATGTACGTGGCCGTATTGTGCCCGTCCAGCGACAACCAGTTGAACACGTTCTTCATCGTGTCGTACGTGTTCATCAGGCCCCACATCGCGTTCACGGCGGCCGTCTGGCCGTTCGCGTTCGTCGTCGAGCCGCCGTTCACGTACTGCTTGCCGTCGCCCCACGTATTCGTATCGTTGACGTAGACGCTGCCCGCGCTCGTGCCATGGTTCGCGTTCGTGATCGCCATCGCGCCGAACGTGCCGCCCGTGCCGCGGGTGTCGTCGATCATCCTGTATTTGCCCTCGGCGAGCGTCGTGTTGATGGGCACATCGCCGTTGTACTGGCTGTGGCCCACGCCGACCACCGTCTGCAGCATGTTCCACTGGGCGAGAATGGCGCCGTCGCGCGCGCTCACGATGGTGTCGTGGTACACGGGCTTGTCGCCCGCGACCATGCGCGTGTGCACGAGGTAGGCGAGTTCGTAGTGATCGACGACTTCCTGCACGTCGAGCGCGTTGAGCTCCTGCTCCTGCTTGTCGCGCGCGTCCGGCACGCGTTCCGTGCGCATCGCGGGCCAGATGATCAGCTCCGCGCTGGGCGGCGTCTCGTGGCGCGCCGAGGCGCCCAGCGAAGCCAGCGCCGCATCGATCGCGGCCTTCGACGAGATCGCCGGCACGACGCTGAAATCCGAACCCGGCCCGGCGGCGTCGGCCTTCACGAAGTTGGTGCGCTGCTCGGAATCCGATTCGGACAGGATCTTGCCGTTGGCATCCAGGACAAGCACGGATTCGAAGCCGAAGATGCGCACGTTCTTGTACGTGTGGGCCACGCGCACGACCTGCGTGCCCTGCGTGCCGGGATGCCGCGCGACGATCGCATCACCGTGGCGCGCATCCTGCCCGCGCGCGGCGCGGCGCGCGTCCAGCTGGGCCAGCAATGCCGCGTCCAGCTGCGGGGACGCGGCAACCGCCGGGCTCATCGTGCCGGGGCCGGCCGCGCCCGCGGGCACGACGACCGCCAGTGACAGGGCGCCGAACGACGCCAGCAACATCTTGCGCTTGTTCATGAGATTTCCTTTCATTGAGCGGGCACACCGATGCAGTGTGGCCGAGCTCGCTTAAAGGAATTTGCTCAAGCGCAAAGAGCCCCACGGCGCCTTGCGGCTGCCGTGAGGCGGATGAAAAGGTGCGGATGACGGTGCGCCCAGGCGCACCTCACGGGACGCTCAGCGCTCGCGCCGGCGCATCAGGTACACGGCCGTGCCGACGACGGCACCGGCCAGTACCGCCTTCTTCACGAGGCCGGCCCGGTTATGCTCCCACTCGGCCTTGATGCCCATTTCGCCCAGCACGTTCGGCACCTTGCCGTGGGCGAGGTCCTCGCCGATGCCCTCGACGACGTTCACGCGGTCCGCCGCGAGCAGCAGGAGCCAATGGCGCAGGTCGTTTTCCGACCATTTGAACGCGAGGCGGCGCATCATGCCGGACAGGCCTTTCGGCGGCTGCGCGGTGCCGAAGATCGGCGTGATGCCGGGCCGTTCGGTCGACACGAGGACCTCGACGTCTTCCGGCTGCTGGGGCAGCTTGCCCTCGTGCGGGTGGATGAAGCGCGCGGGCATGCGCTCCATCGGCACGGCCGGGCGGTTCTTGCGGTCGAGGTCGGCGCCCCAGCCTTCGATGTGCGACAACTCCTCGCGGCTCGGGCGGCGCGGGCCGTCCGCCATGTCGCCCTGCAGCGGATGCGCATGCACGTGGCCCGCGTCGTCGTGGTGCGGATGATCGTGGTGATGATTGTGTTCCATGACGTCTCCTCAATGCAAAGCGGTGGCCTTCACGGCCTGGACCTCGCGCGCGGACGGCGGGATCAGGACGGGCTTGATGCAGTTGTCGAGCTTGCTCGAGAAGATGTGGTAGGCGTCCGCCACCTCTTCCAGCGGCACCCGGTGCGTGATGATTTCCTTCGGATTCAGGCGGCCTTCGCGGATGTGTTCGATCAGGCGCGGCAGGTGGCGTTTCACGCTGGCCTGGTTGGCGCGGATCGTCAGGCCCTTGTTCACCACGTTGCCGATGGGGACCGCGTTGAACGTCGGGCCATACACGCCCACGATCGACACGTTGCCGCCCTTGCGCACGCTGTTGATGGCCCAGTGCAGCACGGTCGAGGCGCCGGCCTGCACCTTCATCAGGCGGCCCGTCAGCGTCTGCGCGATGGAACCGGCCGCATCGCCGCCTACGCAATCGATGGTGACGTCCGCGCCCATCCAGTCGGTCATCTTCTTGATGTGTTCCGCCATGTCGTTCACTTCGCGGAAGTTCACAACCTCGCATTGGGCAAAGCGCTTGACGAATTCCAGGCGGTACTCGACCTCGTCCACGACGATCACCCTGCCCGCGCCCATCAGCCACGCGGCTTTCGCGGCGAAGATGCCGACCGGGCCGGCGCCGAAGACGACCACCGTGTCGCCTTCCTGGATGTCGCCCATCTCGGCGGCCTGGTAGCCCGTCGGGAGGGCGTCGGTCAGCAGCACGGCGTCGTCCAGGTGCAGGTCGTCGGGGATCGGGTACGGGCCCACGTCGGCCATCGGCACGCGCACGTACTCGGCCTGGCCGCCGTCGTAGCCGCCGGCCGTGTGCGAATAACCGTAGATGCCGCCGACGGCCGTCGCTTCCGGATTCGTGTTGTGGCAATTGCCGAAGAGTTCGCGCTGGCAGAAGAAACAGGATCCGCAGAACAGGTTGAACGGCACCAGGACCCGGTCGCCGGCCTTCAGCGTCTGCACGTCGCGGCCCACGTCCACGACTTCGCCGACGAATTCATGGCCGAACGTATGGCCCACGCGCGTGTCGGGCACCATGCCGTGGTAAAGGTGCAGGTCGGACCCGCAGATGCAGGAGCGCAGCACGCGCACGATGGCGTCGCCCGGGTGTTCGATGACGGGATCGGGCTTGTAATCGGCGCGGACGCGATACGGTCCCCTGTAATTCATTGCCAGCATAATTCCTCCTCATGGATGACGGCCCGCCGTAACGGACGAGCGCTTGACAACAAGGTATGTCAAAACGCTAAGGAAGGCGATAGGCGCACGGAAACGAACAGCGGATTCGGAACGCTTTTTTCGAGGCTTCGTAGTGCTTTGTTTTTAAAAGGAAATTTATTGATTTTACGAACGAAAACGGCCGCACGCGGCGGCCGTCGTCCGGAGGCGGAGGGGGTCAGAGCGCGCGCGCCTCGAACGTATTGCACTGCTCGACGGAGCCCGTCTCCAGGCCGCGCTTGAACCAGCGCACGCGCTGCGCCGAGGTGCCGTGCGTGAACGAATCCGGCACGACCTCGCCGCGCGACTGGCGTTGCAGCGCGTCGTCGCCGATGGCGCTCGCCGCGTTCAGCGCGGACTCGATGTCGCCCTGTTCGATGATCTGCTTGGCCTGGTTGGTGTGGTAGGCCCACACGCCGGCGAAGCAGTCGGCCTGCAGTTCCAGCCGCACGGACGCGGCGTTGGCGTCCCGTTCCGACAGATGCTGGCGCGCGCTGTCGACCTTGCCCGAGATGCCCAGCAGGTTCTGCACGTGGTGGCCGACCTCGTGCGCGATCACGTACGCCTGCGTGAATTCGCCGCCCACCTTGAAGCGCTGCTGCATCATGCGGAAGAACGTCAGGTCGATGTAGACCTTGCGGTCGGCCGGGCAATAGAACGGCCCGACGGCGGACTGGCCCGTGCCGCAGCCGCCGGTCGGCGTGCGGCCCGAGTACAGCACGAGATGCGGCGGCGAATACGTCGCGCCGTTGGCGCGGAAGATCTGCGTCCACGTGTCTTCGGTGTAGCCGAGCACGGTGCGCACGAACTGCGTCTCGCGGTCGTTCGCGGGCGGATGCGCCGGCGCCTGCTGGACCTGGGCCGGCGAGCCGCCCGACAGCAGGCTCAGGATCGTGGACGGCGACACGCCGAAGAACCACGAACCGATCAGTGCCACGACGATCGTGCCGATGCCGACGGTCCCGCCGCCGATGCCGAATCCGCCGCCGCCCCCACCGCCGCGGCGGTCCTCGATGTTGTCGCTTTGCCTGTCGCCTTCCCAACGCATGATGTTCTCCTTGCTTGTTGTCGAGCCGGAGGACCGTCAGCGTTCCCTGGCACGCCTGATCTTCACCGACCCCATGTTTTCGCGCGCATCCTTGAGGCGGAACTCGTCGTCCACCGCCAGGCCGGCGCGTTCTTCGTCGTGCAGCACGCGTTCGTGGCGTTCCCGTTGGACCTCACGCTCCAGTCGCTCGCGAAGGGTTACGTCCGGCGTCGTCTTCATGGTCATCCTCGTCTGTAGGGCCACGCGTCCTGCATCAGCCCGTCCATTGTGCATACGGCGCGCGGCCGCATCTGTTCGAACTTTCACATAAGCCGCATCATGCCATATGGCAGATCCGGGGTGCATGACAGCCTGTCCACGTCTCTGTGCGCCTGCGTACGGACGCGCGGGCAAGCGCGGTGCAAGCTCCGCGCATGACCCCGACCGCCCCCACCTTCGCCCACCACGACGCGCTGGCCGCGCTCGGCCGCAGTCTACAGGCCACCGGCTACCGTTTCGTGACCGTCACCCCCGCCACGCACCGCCGGGTCAACAATCGTCCGGAAAATGCCTGGGCGCACGACCTGCGCGGCGTGTTCGGCTGGAGCCGGCCATACCGCGCGGACGTGCTGCCCGAGCCCATGGCCGGCCAGCTGCGCGCGGCCGGCCTGGCGGTCCCGGAGGGCGCGGACGGCTGGCGTGCCGGCGTGCGCGCCTCGACCATCGGCGACCACCTGTACTTTCATTCGGCCTGGCCCACCTCCGACGAGGACGCCGTGTTCTTCGGTCCCGACACGTACCGCTACACGAGCGCCCTCAAGCGCGTCCTCGGTGCGCCCGGGGGCTTGCGCCGTGCGGTGCGGCGCGCCGTCGACATCGGGGCCGGCGCCGGTCCGGGCGCGATCGAACTGGCGCTGCGCTGTCCCGACGCCACCGTCTACGCGGCCGACATCAACCCGGCCGCGCTGGCGCTCGCGGAGGTCAACGCGGGCCTGAACGGGGCGCACAACGTCGTGCCCTGCCGCAGCGACCTGCTCGACGGGATCGAAGGCGGCTTCGATCTCATCATGTCGAACCCGCCGTACATCCTCGACCCGGACGAGCTGACGTACCGCCACGGCGGCGGCACGCACGGCGCCGAACTGTCGATCCGCATCGTGCACGCGGCGCTGGACCGGCTGCATCCCGGCGGGAGCCTGCTGCTGTACACGGGCGTGGCCATCGTCGACGGTGCCGACCCGTTCCTCGCCGCCATCCGCGAACGCCTCGATGCCGACACGGACGGCTGGTCGTACGAGGAGCTGGATCCCGACGTCTTCGGCGGCCAGCTCGGCTGCGAAGGCTACGAACAGGTGGAGCGCATCGCGGCCGTGTGGCTGCACGCCATCCGCCGCGGGTAAGTACCTGCACGGTCGAGACGATCGGGCAAAACGCTGCGGCATCCGGGCATGGCCGCCCGCGCGCCGCGCCCCCAGAATGGCTTCCATGCAGCGCCCTTACAAGGAGACGATCATGGAAGCCGCACGTCCCGCCGTCGCCGCCGCACCCGCGGCATCGACCACCCTCTCATACTTGCCCGTCGGCCTGTTCGGCGCCGTGATGGGTCTCACCGGCCTGGCCGTCGCCTGGCGCCTCGCGCACCAGGCGTACGGCGCGCCGGCCGTCGTCGGCCAGGCCATCGGCGCCCTCGCCATCGTCACCTTCGCCGTGCTGGCCATCGCCTACGGCATCAAGGCCGCCGCCGGCTGGTCCACGGTGCGCGCCGAGTTCTCCCATCCGGTCGGGGGCAATCTGTTCGGCACGCCGCTCATCAGCCTCCTGCTGCTGCCGTTCCTGCTGGCCGACGCCAGCCTGGGCCTGGCCCGCCTCGCTTGGGTGCTGGGCGCCGTCGGGATGACCGTGTTCGCGTGGGCCATCGTCACCCGCTGGCTGTCCGTGCGCCATACGCCGGCCCAGGTGGCGCCGGCGTGGATCGTGCCGGTCGTGGGCATGCTCGACATCCCGCTGGCCGCACCGGCGCTGCGCTGGGACGGCCTGCATGGCGTGATGGTGTTCGGCCTCGCCGTCGGCCTGTTCTTCGCGCTGCCGCTGCTGGCAATGCTGCTGTCGCGCCTCATCACGGAAGACCCGCTGCCGCCCGCGCTGCAGCCGTCGCTGCTGATCCTGCTGGCGCCTTTCGCGGTGGGCTACTCGGCCTACACGACCACGTTCGGCCACGTCGACGCGTTCGCGCAAGGTCTCGTCATGATCATGCTGTTCCTGCTGCCGGTGCTGCTGGCGCGCCTCGTGCACCTGCCGGCCTGCTCGCCGTTCCGCGTCGCGTGGTGGGCCGCCAGCTTCCCGCTCGCCGCGTCGGCCGTGACCGCGCTGCGTTACGCGGCGGTGGTGGACAGCCCGGTGATGGATGGCATTGCACTGCTCATCCTCGGCATCGCCACGCTTGTCATCGCGGTGTTCGCGGTGCAGACGCTGGCCGGCATCGTGCGGGGCCGCCTGCGTGAACTGAGCTAGTCAGCCCTGAAACCGTCGTCCCCGGACTAGGCGTCCCCTTGGCGGGGACCCAATTTGCACGCGTTATCGCGATGCACGCAGCACTTGGGTTCCCGCCTCCGCGGGAACGACGACTCATGCGCTAGATGGTCACAAGCCCGTTCTTCATCGCCATCGCCGCCGCATGCCCGCGCGTCGAGACGTTCAGCTTGGCCATGAAGTTGCGCACATGGACCTTGACCGTCCACGGGCTGATGCCGAGGATGGTGCCGATCGCTTCGTTGGTCTTGCCGACGCAGACCAGCTGCAGGACTTCGCGCTCGCGGGACGACAGCTCGACCTCCTGCGCGCGGACCTTGAGCCGGTAGTGCGTGCGCAGCGCGGCGTGCAGGTGCGGCACGATGAGCTGGAGCAGCCGCATCTTTTCTTCCCCGCCGTCCGCCACGCCCGCGAAGCAAAAGTAACTGGTCGCGCCGCCGTGCAGGTCCTTGACGCCGTGGGCCATCATGTTGCGCATGCCGTGCCGGCGGAACGACGCGAGCCACGCGGCATCTTCCGGCTCGACGAATGCGGCACGCGCGGCCTCGTCGAAATAGACGGGCGCGTCGTCCATCAGCCAGCGGCGGATCACGGGACTCGCGATGCGGCCGCGCCCGTCGACGATGCCGTCGACGAACTCACTGGGAAAGCCGGCATCGACGACGTCCAGCACGGCCACCGGGGCGACCGTTGCGATGCCGCACACGAAGCGCTCGTGCGGCAATATCCGTTGCAGCAGCGGATACACGTCGTCCATGAAGCCCCTGCGCGAGGCGATGCCCTGGCAGGCGGAGAACAGGGCGAGGATGCGATGTTCGATGGGTGAGTTCATGGCCGCAAGGATGCGCCATCGCGACCCGGCGCGCATGCCACATCCGTGGGGGGAAATCGGCATCAGCGCATGAGCTCCGCCAGCTTGTCCGTGCGCGCGGCCCAGTCGGCGGCGTCGGGCAGTGCCGGCTTGCGCTGCGTGATGGGTGGCCAGCGCCGCGCCAGGTCGTCGTTCAGCGCCAGCCAGTGGAGCTGGTCCGGCGCCAGCTCGCTTTCCGCCACGATGGCCCCGACGGGACACTCCACTTCGCACAACCCGCAATCGACGCAGCGCTCCGGGTCGATGGCGAGGAAGTTGGCGCCTTCATGGAAACAGTCCACCGGGCACACCTGGATGCAGTCCGTGTGCTTGCAGCCGATGCAGGGTTCGGTCACGACATACGTCACGCTGCCTCCCGTTCACGCGGTGAGGCCGCCGTCGATGACGAACGTCTGGCCCGTGATATAGGCGGCATCGGTCGAGGCCAGGTAGGTCGCGAGCGACGCCACTTCGCGCACCGAGCCGAAACGGCGCAGCGGGATGCCGGCGCCGAGGGACTTCAGCTTCGCTTCGGGGATCTCCGCCGTCATCTCGGTCGTGATGAAGCCGGGCGCGATGGCGTTCACGCGCACGTTGAAGCGGCCCAGTTCCAGCGCGAGCGAGCGGGTCATGCCGATCATCGCGGCCTTCGTGGCCGAGTAATTCGTCTGCCCGACGTTGCCCTTGAAGCCGGACACGGACGACATCTGCAGGATCACGCCGTCGCCCTCTTCCACCATCGCATGCGCGAAGGCGCGGGTGACGTAGAACGAGGCGTTCAGGTTGGCGTTGACGACGTCCGTCCACTGTTCGCGGCTCATGCGCATCAGGACCGCGTCGCGCGTGATGCCGACGTTGTTGACGACGGCATGCGGCGCCCCCCGCTCCACGAGCAGCCCGCGCGCCAGCGCGTTGACGGCTTCCTCGTCCGCGCTGTCGCAGCAGTGACCCGCCGCGTGCGCGCCGGCGTCCGCCATCTCGCGCACGAGTGTCGCGGCCGCCTCGTGCGAGCGCTGGTAGGTGAACACGACGTCGTAGCCGGCCGCGCAGAAGGCGGCGACGAGACCGCGGCCGATGCCGCGCGTGCCGCCCGTGACCAGTACCCACTGTTTCTTTACTGCGTTCGAATCCATGAATGACAGTCCTTGCCTGAAGTTGAATGATCGAGAAAATCGAGGATGGCGCCGCGGTAGGCGCCTGGGAATGCCTTGCGCGCGTCAAGGTGGCCGCAGTCCGGATACACGCGCACGCTGCTCGCGCCGCAGAGGTCGCGCAGATGGGCCACCTCGGCTTGCGTGATGAACGGATCGTCCCCGCCGAACAGGAACAGGCGCGGCAAGTCGTGCGGCAGCGGCAGCGAGCGGAAGATGGGGCGCGTGCCCGTCGCATCGGCCCAGCGGCTCGTGCTCATGCCGCGCATGACGGCACCCGTCACGCCGCCGCCGAAGAAGCGCGCGACCGTGGCCGGCACGCTGTCGCACAGCACCGACGCGAACGCCGTGCGGCCCGTCGCGATGGCGTGCAGCACGTGGAAGGCGCCGAACGACGCGCCCAGCACGTGCACGGGCAGGCCCGGCCAGGTGTCGTGCGTCCATTCGCCCAGCGCGACGACGTCTTCCGCGAACGACATGCCGTCCACCGTACTGCGGCCGAAGCCCTTGAAGTCGAAACCGACGACGTGGTAGCCCGCGTCGGCCAGCCACGCGTGGTAGCCATGGTTGAAGAACCAGTGCATGCCGTACTTGAGGAACGGGTGGCACAGCAGGACGACGCCCCGTGCCGGCACGCGCCGGCTCGTGTAGACCGCGCCGGCCAGCCAGCTGCCGTCCGTGCTCGTGTGGACGAACGGTTCGAGGCCCGCGAGGCCGTCGCCGCGCCAGCCGAAGACGGGCTTGAACAACGTGCGCATCAGGACGCCTCCCGATACACGAGCGACTAAGCTGCCCATTGTTTCGCCTTCATTTCCGCATACCCGAATGCCGCCTCGTAACTGGGGCCGGCGACCCAGGCGCTGAGAAAATGGACGCCCGCGATCGGGAACGCGTGGTGGAATACGTGGCCGGACAAGTCCGTCCCCACCATCGCGCCATACCCGGCGCCGTCCGTGTTGTTGGTAAAACGCTCGTACGTGCGCGGCGTCGACACTTCCGTGTACACGACATGCCCGCGCAAGCCCGGTTTCGCGGCATACAACCGCTCGAGCAGCACGTTCAGCGCGCGTGCCTTCTTCAGCTTGTACGCGGGCGAGCGGCGCTCCGGCCAGTGCGCCATCGCATCCAGCACGTTGAGGCAGACGATGCGCCCGCCGTCCGGATCGAGCGCGTGGTAGTTCGTGACCTCCATGACGCTGTCGCGCCAGTAGGCCCGCTCGCACGCCTCGTCGCTTGCGCAGCCTGCGCGTGCCGCGCGGCTCGCGTCGGCGCCGCACGCGAATACCATCGTCTCCGTGCTGGACAGGCCCAGGTCCGCCGGCGCCGCGTCCGTCGTCAGGTACACGGTCGTCGTCGAGCGCGACGGCTTCAGGTTGTCCAGCTTGCGCCATACGGGGCCCAACGCCGGCTGGTCGTCGAACAGGGTGCGCAGCGCGTAGTGCGGCGCCGCGTTCAGGTACACGCGGTCCGCGTAGAAATCGCCTTTCGCCGTCGTCACGCCGCGTACCTTGCCGGCGTCGTCGCCGATGATCTTGCGGACCGCGGTCCCCAGCAGCACCTGGCCGCCGGCCGCGACGATGCGGCGCGCGAGCACGTCCGACAGGCGCTGCGACGCGCCTTCGACGTAGGCATTGCCTTGCGTGAGCGTCGCGTACACCACGTGCAGGAAGTACAGGTAGCCCAGGTCTTCCGCGAAGCCCCCCACGTAGATGCCGGTGGCGGCGAGGATCTCGCGCAGCCACGGATCGTTGATGCGTTCGGCCAGCGCCTGCGCCAGCGTCACGTGTTTCAAATGCTTGTGAGCGTAGCGCAGCTGCGCGAAGTCCGGCTCGAAGGTTCCGTCCATCATCTGGAACTGGTGGTAGCCGTTGCGGCCGTGGACGGCCACCTCGTCGAAGAAGCGGTCCAGGCCCGCGCGCTCGTGCGGGAAGCGGTCCTGCAACGCCTGGCGGAAGGCATCGACGCCGTTGCCGAAGCGGATGGACCCGCCGGGCAGGCAAGCCTCGAAATAATCGGCCGGCACCTTCAGGCCCAGTTCCCCGTCGAGCCCGAGGTCGGCGAAGATCCGGCGCAGATTGCCGCCCTCCCCCATGCCGCTCAGCTTGTGCAGGCTGCAGTCGAAGGCGGCGCCCGCCTTCGGGCGCCGGAACACGGTCGCATACCCGCCCGGCACGCCGTGCTTGTCGATGACGAGGATGCGCGCGCCGGGATGCCGCTTCACTACCTGCGCGCCGAACGCGAGGCTGGTGATGCCGGCGCCGACGCAGATCGCGTCCCAACGGCTGCCGGCGTCCATCACGAGACTCCCACCTTGCGCAGCCAGGCGTACAGCGGCGCGAAGCGCTTGTCGTTGAGCGCCAGGCTCCGTTCCGAGTAGCGCACGGCGTCGATCGCGGACTGGTCGCCGCAGGCGATCGGAAACGCGAACGACGTGTGGCGCGCGATCTCCGGGTTGTACGTGAACTGCGGGACGAGCCGCGCCATCAGGCCGCGCATCATCTGGCGCATCTGCGTCGCCTGTTCGTCCGGCGCATGCTCGAAGAACGACTCGCCGACCCAGCGGCCGAACGCGATGTGGCGCGCCTCCTCCAGGTGGTGCTGGTAGAACATCTCGCGCGTCAGCGGCTCGACGACGTCGTCCTGCGACACGAACATCGCCGACAGCTCGGCCACCCATTCGAGCAGCAAGGTCGCGATGATGCCGGCCACCGGATGCATCTTCGGCAGCTGCACGGTCAGCATCTCGTGCAGGCCGTCCGGTGCGCCGAACAGGGGCAGCCGCGCCACCTTCATATAGCGCCGGAACATCAGCGTGTGCATGATTTCCTCTTTCGAGAAGATCATCAGGTATTCGCGCACGTCCGGCGCCAGCGCATCCGCGTGGGCATTCAGGTAGCCCATGTACAGGGGCGGCAGCGTCTGTTCGAGCAGGATGAACATCGACACGTCGCGCGCGTTTTCCAGCCACAGCACCTCGTGGCGTTGCGCGTCCGTCAGCGCGTCGAACCACGGCGTGCCGTAGATCCAGCAGTGCTCCATCTTCTTGGGCACGCCCTGGCGATCGACACCCGTCCGCCACGGCACGACCTGGTTCAGGTCCATGGGCGCGGCATGCGATTTTTCGATCAGGGTCTCCACGCCGAGCCGGCCGCGCGGGCTGAGCGGGATGATGGGCGGTTGGCCGGTCATCACGCCACCGCCGCCTGCGGCTGGTTCGCCTCGATGTAGGCGTACAGGTCGCCCAGGTTCTTCAACTGGCCCGCTGCGAACAGGTCCGGCGTGATCTCGACCTTGAATTTTTTCTTGATGCGCAGCTGGATTTCCACGTAATCCAGGCTGTCCAGTTCCAGTTCCTCGAACGTCAGCGCCGGGACGAGCGCCGACTCGTCGACGTCCTTCAGTTCCACGATCGCATCCTGCAGGAATTCGGCTACATTCATTTGTTACCTCCGTTGATTAGTTAGGGATATCGGTGTCGAACCTGGCGACCAGGCCGACTTCCACCAGCATGACGAGACGGCCCGCACACAGGACCGGCAGCGCGACGACGCCGCCGACCTGATTGCCGCTGGCGAGCAATTCGGGCGTGAGCAAGGCGTGATGCAGTTGATTCCACTGGTCCGCATCGTGCGGCGCATCGAAGAACGCCGCGTCGAACGTGACCGTGTGGCTCGATTGCACGACGACCCGCGACGCCGGCGCGCCGCCGGACAGGCGCAGCATGTGGGCGTGCGCCAGGCGTTCGAGGACGTGCAGCCGCGAGCGCATGAATTCGGAAAACACGACGGCGTCAAGCGCGATCCAGCGCTCGCGCACGTGCGGGTACGTGGCGAAGAAGCGGTCGAGATGGGCGCGTTCCAAGGGCTTGCCGCGCGGCGTGTCGCCCTGCAGCTGGCCCGACGGGTCGCCCGCGCGCCCGTACGTGCCGCGGAAGTGTTCGAGCTTGCCGGCCGCGGCTTTTCCGTCCATCCCGTGGAGCCGGAACGCGATGCCGCCGGCCGCCGGCTTGGTCGTGAAGACGACGTCGCGGTCGTGCGCGATGGGGTTGCGCAGCAGGGTGCGGAACTTCATCCAGCCGTCCGGCGCGACGGCCTGCGCCGCAGCTTCCTTCATCGGCATCATCGCAAGCATGCCGTGGACGATCAGCGCATCGAGGCCGGCCGCCCTGGCGTGCGCGAGGTCGAAGTGGATCGGATTGCGGTCGCTGGAAAACTGCGCCCACTGCTCCACCGCGGGCATGTCGAACGACAGGTTCAGCGGCGTCGGCGCGGCGGCCAGGTGTTGTGCGGTCTGCATTGCCCTCTCCTTACGCGCGCTCGACGACGAGGGCGCTGTTGGCACCGCCGAAGCCGAAGCTGACGTTGAGGGCCGCGTCGATCCGTTCCACCTGCCGGTGTTCGTTCGGCGTGTAATCGAGGTCGCACGCGGGATCGGCTTCGTCCATGTGGATCGTGGCGGGGATGATGCCCGTCTCCAGCGTCTTCAGGCAGAAGATCGTCTCCAGCGCACCGGCCGCGCCGATCAGGTGGCCCGTGTACGACTTGGTGCTCGACATCGGGATGCCGGCCGCGCCGTCGCCGAACGCCGACTTGATCGTGTTCGTCTCGTTGACGTCGTTGATCGGCGTGGACGTGCCGTGCAGGTTGATGTAGCCGATGCGCTGCGGTGCCTGGCCGACGGCCTGCACGACCGCCATGTGGCGTGCACGCAGGTCGTCGGCGGGCGCCGTCATGTCGTACGCGTCCGAGTAATTGCCGTAGCCCGTGATCTCGCCGAGGATCGTGGCGCCGCGCGCCAGCGCATGCTCACGCTCTTCCAGGCACAGCACGGCCGCGCCTTCGGCCAGCACGAAGCCGCTGCGCCGTGCGCTGAACGGGCAGCAGGCGCGGCGCACGTCGTGCTGTTCCTTGCTCAGCGCCTGGATGACGTCGATCGACCAGACGTTGAACGTCTCCTTCAGCGATTCGCTGCCGCCGGCGAGCATCACCTTCGCGCGGCCGGACTTGATGACTTGATACGCGTCGCCGATGGCGATGGTGCCCGTCGCGCAGGCGGCGACCGGCGTGTTCTGGTAGCCGCGCAGGTTCCAGTTCAGCGCGACGGCGGCCGTGGCGATGCTGTGCATGGACATCAGGGTGGCGAACGACGACGACAGGCCGCTCTCGCGGTAATCGTTGTTGTTGTCGTTGACCGAGTCCATGCCGCCCCAGCCCGTGCCGATGATGGCGCCGACGTCGAACGGGGACGTCGCGAACTGCTGCACATCGTCGGCGCTGCCGAAGGCCATCTGCATCGCTTCGCGCGAGGCGATCAAGGCGTTCTTCGCGAACGTCGGCAGCATTTTCAGCACAGCTTTCGGGAAGCCGGCGTAGCGCTGGCGCCTGTCTTCCATGAAGCTGAAGTAGCGGGCGTGGATCTTGGGGTCGGGGAATTCGGTCAGTTGGTAACCGACGCGGTAATTCATGATCGCGTTCCAGATGTCCGGGACGCTTTCTCCTAATGCGGAGACGGCTCCGTAGCCGGTGACGACGACGCGGGTGGCGGGCATTGACTTCTCCAGTCGGTGAAAGGTTAAATTTCGATGGAGGAAGTGTTACGCGGATGGGGTGGGCGGACAATACTCCGATCGGGTTATCGGGGGGTAGTCCCTCCCTGCGGGGGGTGGGTTTGCAAGACACACAGGCGACGCTTGCGATTCTCTTACCCACCGTCTATAATTCGGCCTCACGCGAAACGACCGCATGATAAAAGTTACCAGGAGAGGTGGCAGAGTGGTCGAATGTACCTGACTCGAAATCAGGCGTACGGGTGACCGTACCGTGGGTTCGAATCCCACCCTCTCCGCCAGAACAAACAAGGCCCCATCGGGGCCTTTTTTGTTTTGGCGGAGAGAGCAAGGCGCCTGCGCGCCTTGCGCGGTGGGATTCGAAGGGCTGGGCTTGCAAGCCGGATTGAGCTGCGCTCAATCCTCTCCGAAGCGCCCATCTGCCGCCCGCAACGCGGACGGCCCCGCGCGCCGGGGGCGCGCGCTGCAAAGCGCGCAGTTCCGCTCCTTACTCACGAACGAGGTTGACCAGCTCCCTCCCCTGCTCGAACGCCGTCAAACTCTCGATGGTCGTCCGCATGATCTGCCCGATCGCCTCCACCGTGAAAAACGCCTGGTGCCCGGTGACGATCACGTTCGGAAACGACACCAGCCGCTGGATCACGTCGTCGGTGATGATCGTCGACGACAGATCCTGGAAGAACAGGCTCGCTTCCTGCTCGTACACGTCGATCGCGAGGCCGCCCAGCTGCCCCGTCTTCAGCGCGGCAATCGCGGCCTCCGTGTCGACCAGCCCGCCGCGGCTCGTGTTCACGAGGATGCCGCCCCGCTTCGCCCGCGCCAGCGATGCCGCGTTCACGATGTGGCGCGTCTCTTCCGTCAGCGGGCAGTGCAGCGAGACGACGTCGCTGCAGTCCAGCAGCTCGTCGATGGTGGCGTAGCGCCCGCCCAGCGCCTCGAACGCGGGCGACGGGTAGCGGTCATGGCCGACCACCGTGCAGCCGAAGCCGGTCATGATGCGGGCGAAGATCGTGCCGATCTTGCCCGTACCGATCACCCCCACGGTCTTGCCGTGCAGGTCGAAGCCCATCAGGCCGTGCAGGTCGAAGTTGCCGTCGCGCGTGCGGGCGCTCGCGCGGGCGATCTTGCGGTTCACGGCCAGCAGCAGGCCCACCGCGAATTCCGCCACCGAATGCGGCGAATAGTCGGTCACGCGCACGACGGCGATGCCGAGCCGCTCCGCCGCGGGAACGTCGATGTGGTTGTAGCCGGTGGAGCGCGTCGCCACCAGGCGCGTGCCCTGCCGGGCGAGCAGCGCGAGGACCTCTGCGTCGACAGCGTCGTTGACGAAGACGCAGACGGCCGCGCAGCCTGCGGCGAGCGCGACCGTCGACGGCGTCAGGCGGTCTTCCAGGAAGCGCAGGTCGTGGCCGGCTTCCCGGTTGGCGTCCGACAGCATCGATTTATCGTACGGACGGGTGCTGAAGATGGCGGTTTTCATGACCGCCAGTCTAGCGCAATCAGGGTGCGAGGCCCGCCATCAACGCATCCAGTGTCGCCTGGCCGCGCACCTGGTACGTGCGGCGGTCGAAGATGCTGCCCGACTGGTCGTCCGGTGCGCCGACGTCCCAGAAGAACGGCAGCACGCCGTTGGCGCGGGCCTTCTTGACGACGTAGGTGTGGTAGTAGTTGCGCGACTTGAGGTGCAGCGCCAGCGAGTCGCCCGTCAGGTTCGTGCGACGCTGGGCAGCGAATTCGCCGAGCAGGACCGGAATGCCCTTGTCGACGAATGCCGTCTTCAGGCTGGCGAATTGCGCATCGACGTAGTCTTCCTCGCCCCACGTCGGATTACGGTCGGTATCCGTCGTCGAGTGGTTGCCCGCGCCCCAGTAATAAGCCTGTTTGCCCCAGGATTCATCCTTGTTCATCAGCGCGAAATTGAATGGCGCATAGAAGTGGATCTCGGCCATCATCCGGCCAGCCACCTTGTCGGCCGGCAGCGTCGGCATGTATTTCACCAGCAGGTCGATATTCGTCTCCGGGGCCTGCACGACCAGCACGCGGTAGGCGTTGCGGCCGCCAGTGGAGCGCACGGCGTCGACGAAGGTCTGGTGATAGCTCTGCAGGACGGCGACCGCCGTTTTCAGCGTCGGCACGTCGGTGTTCTGCTCGTTGCCCGTCGCCGGTTCGTTGGCGCTGGCGAACATCACGTGGTCGTCGAAATCGCGCAGCGTGGTCGCGATCTGTTCCCAATATGCCTTCTGCTTGGCATTCACGGCATCCTTCTTCTCGGGCGTGATGTTCTTTTCCAACCAGCCGCCGTCCCAGTGGATGTTGACCAGAACGTACATATCGTTGTCGACACAATACTGAACAACCTGTTTCACGCGGGCGAGCCAGGTGGCGCTGATCTGGCCCGTCTTCTGGTCCGCGTACTGGTCCCACGCCACGGGCAGGCGGATCGCGTTGAAGCCGGCTTTCTTGACGGTCTGGATGAGCTCATTCGTGATCAGCGGATTGCCCCAGGCCGTTTCGCCGCCGATGGCTTCCATCGTGTTGCCGATGTTGAAGCCGATGCGGACCGATGCCGCGATCTGCCGGGCGTCGTGCGACATGCCCGACATGTCGGCCGGGAGGGGATTCGTGTTGTAGCTTGGGTATGTGCCTGCGGTCGGTGCGGGCGTGGGTGCGGGTGCGGGCGCCGGTGCGGGTGCGGGAGCGGGTGCTGGCGTGACGGCAACCGGCGCGGTCGCCGGCGATGCGGAACCGCCGCCACCGCCGCAACCGGCGAGCAACGCCGCGAGCAATGCGGCAGACAGCGTGGACAAGGCTTTCATGGATCTCCTCCAGGTATTTCTGATAAACCTGCAGGGTAGAAAAGTCTTATTCCTTGCGGATAGCTATTGGCGGAAAATTGCTAGCAATATGCAGATTGTTGAAGGATTTTTGGAGGCTGTGTTAGCGGCGCGGGCTTTGCGGGCTTTGCAGCGCGCGCCCTCGGCGCGCGGGGCCGTCCGCGTTGCGGACGGCAGATGGGCGATTCGAAGAGGATTGAGCGCAGCTCAATCCGGCTCGCAAGCCCAGTCCTTCGAATCCCACCGCGCAGGGCGCGCAGGCGCCCTGCTCTCTCCACCAAAAACAAAAGGCTCCCGATGGGAGCCTTTTGTTTTTAATCTTGGCGGAGAGGGTGGGATTCGAACCCACGGTACGGTCACCCGTACGCCTGATTTCGAGTCAGGTACATTCGACCACTCTGCCACCTCTCCTGGTAACCGGTCGCTTGTGCGCGTGAGGCCGCATTATAGACGGCCTCCCGCGAAAACGGAAGGGCTATTTGATTACGCCGCCGGAACCAGCCGCTCCAGCCCGCCCATGTACGGACGCAGCACGTCCGGCACGACGACGCTGCCGTCCGCCTGCTGGTAATTCTCCAGCACGGCGACGAGCGTGCGGCCCACGGCCAGGCCCGAACCGTTCAGCGTGTGCAGCAGCTCCGGCTTGCCCTTGGCGTTGCGGAAGCGGGCCTGCATGTTGCGGGCCTGGAAATCTTCGCAGTTCGACAGCGACGAGATCTCGCGGTACGTGTTCTGCGCCGGCAGCCACACTTCCAGGTCATAGGTTTTCGCGGCGGAAAAACCCATATCGCCCGTGCACAGCTGCATCACGCGGTACGGCAGGCCCAGGTTCTTCAGGATCGTCTCGGCCTGGCCCACCATCTCTTCCAGCGCGTCGTACGACTGTTCCGGATGCGCGATTTGCACGAGCTCGACCTTGTCGAACTGGTGCTGGCGGATCATGCCGCGGGTGTCGCGGCCGTAGCTGCCCGCTTCCGAGCGGAAGCACGGGGTGTGGGCCGTGATCTTGATCGGCAGGGTGTCAAGCGCGACGATCTCGTCGCGCACCATGTTGGTCAGCGACACTTCCGACGTCGGGATCAGGTAGAAATTCTCACCCTCGCCTTCGGCGCCGCCCTTTTTCACGGCGAACAGGTCTTCCTCGAACTTCGGCAGCTGGCCCGTGCCGCGCAGCGAATCCGCGTTGACCATGTACGGGGTGTAGCACTCGGTGTAGCCGTGCTGGCCCGTGTGCGTGTCCAGCATGTATTGCGCCAGCGCGCGGTGCAGGCGGGCGATGCCGCCTTTCATCACGGCGAAGCGCGAGCCCGTCAGCTTGGTCGCGGTGTCGAAATCGAGGCCCAGCGGGCTGCCGACGTCGACGTGGTCCTTCACTTCGAAATCGAAAGCGCGCGGCGTGCCCACCTTGCGCACTTCCACGTTGCCCGACTCGTCCTGGCCCACCGGCGTGGACGGGTGCGGCAGGTTCGGGATCGCGGCCATGAACTGGGCCAGCTTGTCCTGCACCTGGGACAGCAGCGTCTCGTTGGCCTTCAACTCGTCGCCGATGCCGGCCACGTCCGCCATCACGGCGCTCGTGTCCTCGCCCTTGCCTTTCAGCATGCCGATCTGCTTGGACAGCGAGTTGCGCTTGCCCTGCAATTCCTCGGTGCGCGTCTGGATCGCCTTGCGCTCGGCTTCGAGGGCGTTGAATCCGGCGACGTCGAGCTGGTACTTGCGGCTCGCGAGGCGCGCGGCGACGTTGTCGATGTCTTTGCGGAGGAGTTGGATGTCTATCATTGTCGGGATTGTCGCAGGGTGGGATATCGAAACCGCAATTGTACCAAGTCGTAGGCGGCGCATGTCCTCATCCGCGCGCCGATCTTTTGGTCGATCCGGCACCATCATCGGCTGGAGCTATGGGCTGAACTGGCTGAGTTTCCGCTTTCCCCGGTTCCGCCGTTTCGCACTGGCGCCGCCGATCCGCATCATTAAGGACGGGGTGAAACAGGATGCCGCGCTGCGCGGCGAGCTGATCAGCGATGAGGAATTGCGGGCGATGCTGCACGAGCACGAAGTCGAGGACATCGCCCAGGTCCGGCGCGCCTGGCTGGAGCCGGACGGCCAGTTGACGGTGCTGCGCCGGCGCGGCGCGCGCGACGATGGCGGCACGGGCAGCCCGCCGCGGCGCGGGTTGTAATCAGCCGGCGCGGGCGTCGTCGTCCAGGCTGCGCAGCCAGGCCAGCTTTTCCGCGATCTTCGCCTCGATCCCGCGCGGCACCGGCTGGTACCAGCCCGGCTCCGGCATGCCATCCGGCAAATAGGTCTCGCCGGCCGCATACGCATGCGGTTCGTCGTGGGCGTAGCGGTAGTCGTGGCCGTAGCCAAGTTCCTTCATGAGCTTGGTCGGCGCATTGCGCAAATGGACCGGGACCTCGCGCGATTTATCTTTCCGCACGAACGCCATCGCCGCATTGAACGCGTTGTAGCCGGCATTGCTCTTGGCGGCGATGGCGAGGTAGATGACGGCCTGGCCCAGCGCGAGCTCGCCCTCCGGCGACCCGAGGCGCTCGAACGTCTCGACCGCATCGTTGGCGAGCTGGATCGCGCGCGGGTCGGCGATGCCGATGTCTTCCCAGGCCATGCGGACGATGCGCCGTCCCAGGTATTTCGGATCGGCGCCGCCGTCCAGCATGCGGCACAGCCAGTACAGCGCGGCGTCCGGATGCGAACCGCGCACGGACTTGTGCAGGGCCGAGATCTGGTCGTAGAAATTGTCGCCGCCCTTGTCGAAGCGGCGCGCGTTCAAGGTGAGCGCGTTCTCGACGAATTCGCGCGTGATGTGCGCCGTCTGCGCCGTGTCGGCCGACGTCTTCGTCTGCTCCAGCAGGTTCAGGAAGCGGCGGGCGTCACCGTCCGCGTAGCCGATCAGCGTCTGGACGGCGACATCGTCGAACTGCAGGTGCGCCAGGCCGCCCTGTTGGCGCGCGCGTTCCAGCAACTGGCGCATCTCGTCGTCGTTCAGCGCCTTCAGCACGTACACCTGCGAGCGCGACAGCAGTGCCGAGTTGACTTCGAACGACGGGTTTTCCGTCGTCGCGCCGATCAGCGTGACGAGGCCGGATTCGACGAACGGCAGCAGCGCGTCCTGCTGCGACTTGTTGAAGCGGTGGATCTCGTCGATGAACAGGATCGTGTGGTGCCCGGACGCCAGGTAGTGCTCGGCCTGTTCGATGGCGGCGCGGATGTCCTTCACGCCCGACAGCACTGCGGACAGCGCGATGAATTCGCAGTCGAACGCGTTCGCCGTGAGGCGCGCCAGCGTGGTCTTGCCGACGCCCGGCGGGCCCCACAGGATCATCGAATGCGGACGCCCCGATTTGAACACGAGATTCAATGGCTTGCCCTCGCCCAGCAAATGGCTCTGGCCGATCACCTCGGCGATCGTCTTCGGGCGCAGGCTTTCCGCCAGCGGGGCGGCGGGTTCGGTCTTGAAAAGGTCATCCATGGGCTGCGTTGTTCTTGTTCATCTTGCCTATGTATGGCCGGCGCGTCGAAAGCGCAAGCGGCTTACTGCAAGGGGTCTATTGATTAACGACCTCCGCGCCTTTCGGCACGTCGAACTCGAACGTCTGCGCGCCGAGCGCCGGGTTGCGCTGGACGTTCGTGAATTTCAGCATCACCGTCTGGCCGAAGTTGTCCTTCAACTCCATCGCCTGCGGGAAGCCGTCCTTGAGGCCGATGCCGATCTGTTCGAACGTCGTGTCCTTCGACTTCGGCGTCGCGTTCAGCCATTCCAGGCCGTCGTGCGTGCCCGCTTCGGCCAGCGTGAAATTCTTTTCCAGGTCGTTGCTGCCGAACAGGATCGCGGCCGGCGAGCTGCCCAGCGCGCCGCCCAGCTTGCGCGTCGTGACCTGGTTCAGGTCCTTGTCGTACAGGTACAGGGTCTCGCCGTCGGCCTGCAGCAGTTGCTCGTACGGCTTCTGGTACGTCCAGATGAATTTGCCGGGGCGCGCGAACACGAAGGTGCCGCTCGAGACCTTGCCCGTCCTGGTCTTCAGGACCTGCGTCTGCGTGAATTCGCCGCGGGCGGACCTGGTGCCGGCGACGAAGGATTTGAACTGGTCCAGGGCAGTGGCGTGGGCCGCGCCCGCGATCAAAAAGGTCGTAGCAATCAGTGTAGTTTTCAGCATTCTCATTCCGCGTTCGTTGCCGGCACCAGGATGTCCCGGTTGCCGTTCGATTGCATCGGCGACACGATGCCGCTTTGCTCCATCTGCTCGAGCAGGCGCGCGGCGCGGTTGTAGCCGATGCGCAGGTGGCGCTGCACCAGCGAGATCGACGCCCGGCGGTTCTTCAGCACCACGGCCACGGCCTGGTCGTACATCGCGTCGGACTCGCCGCCGCCTTCGCCGGCCGGCACGCCGTCGGCGCCGCCGCCATCCTCAGCCACGCCGCCTTCGAGGATGCCCTCAATGTAATTCGGTTCGCCCGTGGACTGGAGATGTTTTACAACTCGATGCACTTCGTCGTCCGAGACAAAGGCGCCGTGCACGCGGATCGGCAGGCCCGTGCCCGGCGGCATGTACAGCATGTCGCCCATGCCCAGCAGCGTCTCCGCGCCCATCTGGTCGAGGATGGTGCGCGAGTCGATCTTGGACGACACCTGGAACGCGATACGCGTCGGGATGTTCGCCTTGATCAGGCCCGTGATGACGTCCACGGACGGGCGTTGCGTCGCGAGGATCAGGTGGATGCCGGCCGCGCGCGCCTTCTGGGCGATACGGGCGATCAGTTCCTCGACCTTCTTGCCGACCACCATCATCAGGTCGGCCAGCTCGTCGATGATGATGACGATCGTCGGCAGCTTGTCGAGCGGCTCCGGGGCGTCGGGCGTCAGCGAGAACGGGTTCGGGATGTGTTCCTCGCGCTTGGCCGCTTCCGCGATCTTGCTGTTGTAGCCGGCCAGGTTACGCACCCCCAGCTTCGACATCAGTTTATACCGCCGCTCCATCTCGTTCACGGCCCAGTTCAGCGCGTGGCCGGCCTGGCGCATGTCCGTGACGACCGGCGCCAGCAGGTGCGGAATGCCTTCGTACACCGACATCTCCAGCATCTTCGGGTCGATCAGGATCAGGCGCACGTCGGCAGGATCGGCTTTATAGAGCAGCGACAGGATCGTCGCGTTGATGCCGACGGATTTACCGGAACCCGTCGTACCCGCCACCAGCAGGTGCGGCATCTTCGCGAGGTCGGCGACGACCGGCTTGCCGGCAATGTCCTTGCCCAGCGCGACCGTGAGGCTCGACGCGCTGTCGCCATACACTTTCGAGCCAAGGATTTCCGTCAGGCGCACGATCTGGCGCTTCGGATTCGGCAGCTCGAGCGCCATGTAGTTCTTGCCGGGGATCGTCTCGACGACGCGGATCGACGTCAGCGACAGCGAACGCGCCAGGTCGCGCGCCAGGTTGACGATCTGGCTACCCTTCACGCCCGTCGCGGGCTCGATCTCGTAGCGCGTGACGACCGGGCCCGGATATGCGGCCACGACCTTCGCCTCGACGCCGAAGTCGGACAGCTTCTTCTCGATCAGGCGGCTCGTGAACTCCAGCGTATCGATGGCAACGGATTCCTGGACGGGCGGCGCCTCGTCCAGCAGCGCCAGCGGCGGCAGCGTGCTGTCGCCGTGGACTTCGAACAGGTGCGACTGGCGTTCCTTTTCGGCGCGCTCGGAACGCGGCACGGTCGTCATCGCCGGCTCGATCTTGATGGGCGACGGATTCGGCGCGGAGGCCGGCGGCAGCGGCGCTTTCACGGGCGCCGGCGCGGGTGCGCGCGGGGCCTCGTCCGGCTCGTCGAGCGATGGCTCCCACGCGGACGGTGCCGCAGGGGCCGCTGCATCGTCGATCTGCGGCTCGGCCCGGGCGCGGGCCAGCTTCGCCTCTCCGCGCGCCTTCACCTTCGCCTTCATCTTGGCGAGGAAGCCCGGCGCCGGCGGCACGTCTTCGTGCGCCTCGTCGAACTCGTCGTCGCGCGGCGTCTCGATGCGGACCGGCGAACCGGCATGTTTTTCCACGTACTTGGCGCGCTCGTGCACGACGACTTCATCGCGCTTGTTCGCGGCCACTTCGCCATAGCGGCGGTCTTCGCGGTCTTCGTAGCGCAGGCGGAACCAGTCCCACGTCGTCTCGACGGATTCGCCGATGCGCTCGGCCACCGCCAGCCACGACACCTGGAAATACCAGGAAAAGCCGAGGCCGAACAGCAGCAGCAGGAGCAAGGTCGCGCCCGTGAAACCGAATGCGGTGTGGGCGGAATGGCCGATCAGCTGGCCCAGCACGCCGCCGGCCGCGCGCGGCAGCTCGACTTTCAGGGACCACATGCGCAGGTATTCCAATCCCACGCTGCCGGCGAACATCAGCACGAAACCGATCCACCGGATCAAGGTTTCGCCCTGGTGCTCGGGCTCCTGTTCCGCTTCCTGGACGATGAACCTGGTATGTAATCGCCGATAGCCCTTCCAGACGGCGCGCGTAAAGCAGACACACAACCACCAGGCGGAAAAGCCGAAAATGAACAACAATAAATCGGCCAGCCAGGCGCCGGCACGGCCGCCCAGGTTGGCGACGTGGGCGACGGCGTTCTCATGCGACCAGCCCGGATCGGCCTTGTTATAGCTGAGCAAAATGAGGACGAAATACAACAGCGCGACGGCCGTGGCCAGCCAGCGCGCCTCCGACAACAGGCGCACGAGCCGGTTCGGCAGCGGCTGGCGCGGCGGTCGCGGCTTGTGAGTATAGGTCGTGCTCGTCGATGGACTATTCTTGCTCATTGCGGTGTGAAACGGTACTGCCGGGTAACAATTCCCCAAAGATGAACATTCTAAGCGATATAGCGCCGCGTTGGCCCCACGATTCATGCTTGTTTGCATCATCGACTATAATCGCGGGTTCAACGCCTCTTGATTCCCGCACTGCCCGGCCCCACTTTCCGGGCATCATCCAATAGAAGAAGTTCACACATGACCACTCGCAAACATGCCAAAGTCCTGATCCTCGGTTCCGGCCCCGCCGGTTACAGCGCTGCCGTGTACGCCGCGCGCGCCAATCTCAGTCCGATGCTGGTGACCGGTGTCGAGCAGGGTGGTCAACTGATGACGACGACCGACGTCGAGAACTGGCCGGGCGACCCGCTGGGCGTGCAAGGTCCGGAACTGATGCAGCGCCTGCTGCAGCACGCGGAGCGCTTCAATACCGAGATCGTGTTCGACCACATCCACACGACGTACCTGAACGAGAAGCCGATCCGCCTGGTGGGCGACTCGCACGAGTTCACGTGCGACGCGCTGATCATCGCGACCGGCGCCTCCGCGCAATACCTCGGCCTGCCCAGCGAACAGGAATTCATGGGCAAAGGCGTGTCCGCCTGCGCCACGTGCGACGGCTTCTTCTACCGCAACCAGGAAGTCGCGGTGATCGGCGGCGGCAACACCGCGGTCGAGGAAGCGCTGTACCTGTCGAACATCGCGACGAAGGTCACGCTGATCCACCGCCGCGACAAGTTCCGCGCCGAACCGATCCTCGTCGACCGCCTGATGGCCAAGGTCGCAGAAGGCAAGATCGCGCTGGAACTGAACCAGACGCTGGACGAGGTCAAGGGCGACCAGAGCGGCGTGACCGGCCTGCAGCTGAAGTCGACGGACGGCGGTTCGACCAAGGAGCTCAAGGTGCACGGCCTGTTCGTGGCGATCGGCCACAAGCCGAACACGGGCATCTTCGAAGGCCAGATCGACATGCACAACGGCTACATCAAGACCCGCGGCGGCAGCGAAGGCATGGCCACCGCGACCAACGTCCCGGGCGTGTTCGCGGCCGGCGACGTGCAGGACCACGTGTACCGCCAGGCGATCACGTCGTCCGGATCGGGCTGCATGGCCGCGCTGGATGCCCAGCGTTACCTGGAAGCCATGGAGTAATTGAAAGGCGGTTCGATGGCGGGCACGCCAGCTTGCCGGGGGCAAGCCGGCGAATTGAATTGCGTTAGCAATCATGAAACAATTCTCTGAACTGAAATCCCTGCGCGACAAGCTCAAGGAAGACGAAAGGCTGCGCGCCATCGAAAAGGCCGAGCGGGAAAAGCGCGAGCGCATCGCGCGCGAGCGCGCCGTCGAATTCCGCTCGGCCGTCACGGACGTCGTCAAGATGCCCGAATCGGACCGCTACGTATGGCGGCCGATGCACGAATTCGAAACCCGCGGCCAGCCGCTGCCCACGCGTCCCCGCACACTGGAAGAAGAAACGGCCGCCGTGCTGCGCGAGTCGATGCTGTCCGACCAGTTCGACGTGGACGGCCTGCTCGACGAAGACCCGTCCCTCAGCTGGTCGGCGCCCGGCGTCGGCCCGGACGTCGTCAAAAAGCTGCGCAAGCGCCACTGGCCCGTCGAGGACGAGCTGGACCTGCACGGCCTCACGCGCGACCTGGCGCGGCGCCACGTCGACGCCTATCTCCGCAAATCCAGCAAGCGCGGCATCCGCTGCGTGCGCATCATCCATGGCGTGGGCTATGGCTCGGCCGGCGGCGAACCGGTCCTGCGCGGCATGGTCCACAGCTGGCTCGTGCAGACGGGCGACGTGGTCGCGTTCTGCGTCGCGAACCGGGCCGACGGGGGCAACGGCGCATTGATCGTCCTCCTGCGCCCCGCATTGCTGGATTGAGCACTCTTTCCCACTGTCAAGTCGTAGAATAAATCCGTTAAAACATGGCCATATTGGCATGTTTTATTGTCAAAAATACGCACCGAATTGACGAAACGGGTAAGATGCCTATGACGTAGTGCCGAGGTGGTGCTGCCAGCATAAGGATGAGCGAGTGAAGTCCAGTAGCCCGGTGCCGATGGCAGCGCCCCAGCGGGTCGACCTGCAGAACTGTGCGGACGAACCGATCCATATCCCCGGCTTCATCCAGCCGCATGGCGCCCTGCTCTCCCTGTCGGACGCCGGGCTCGTCGAAGGCTGGAGCACCAACATCGCCACCGTCATGGACAACGAGCCCGCGCTGGGACAACCCTTCGGCACGCTCGGGCTGCCGGAGGCGGTGACTGAACTCATCCAGGAATGCCTGGCCACGATGGAGGACGGCGACGCGCCGGCCACGGTGGCGGCCCTGTCCATCGGCGGACGCGAATACGACTGCGTCGTGCATGGGCACATGCACCGCGTGCTCGTCGAATTCGAGACGCGCGAGGCCAGCATGGAGGAAGTGGCCCAGTTCGCGATCAAGGCGCACTCGTCGATCGACCGCCTGCGCCGCCAGCGCAGCATCGACGGCCTGCTGGAGGCCACCGTGCGCCAGATCCGCGAATTCACGGGCTTCGACCGCGTGATGGCCTACCGCTTCCGCAGCGACGATTCGGGCGATGTGGTGGCCGAGGCACGCCGCGACGACCTCGTGCCCTACCTCGGCCAGCGCTACCCGGCCGGCGACATCCCGCCGCAGGCGCGCCGTTTATACGTGCTGAACACCCTGCGCATGATCGCCGACGTCGGCTACCACGCCGTGCCGCTGCTAGGCGCGGAAGGCAGCGCGCCGCTCGACCTGAGCTTCGCCGTGCTGCGCAGCGTGTCGCCGGTCCACGTGGAGTATCTGCAGAACATGGGCGTGGGCGCGTCGATGAGCGTGTCGATCGTCGTTCATGGCCGCCTGTGGGGCCTGATCGCGTGCCACCACATGGCGCCGAAGCGCGTGCCCTATTCCGTCCGGATGGCGGCCGACGTGCTCGCGCAGGTGATCGCCTCCACCGTGCAGGGCATCGAGGCGCGCGAGGACGCGGAACTGGTCGAGCACGCGGCCAAGGTGCGCACCAGCCTCGTCGAATCGCTGCTGCTGGAAGACGACCCGCTCGAAGCCCTCGTCGAGCATGGCGACGGCCTGCTGGAATCCACGCATGCGCAGGCGCTCGTCGTGAGCCAGTACGGGCGCGTCGTGTGCCGCGGCGTCGACCAGGCGCTGGGCGACGCCATCGTCGCGTCGCTGCCGGCCGAGCCGCACGACATCGTCACCCGGACATCCGTGAAGGAGTGGCCGGACGCGATCCAGGCCCGGCTCGGCAAATGGGTCGGCATGCTGGGCCTGCCCTTCGACCCGCCCAGCGGCGGCTGGTGCGTGCTGCTGCGCACGGAACAGATCGAGGAAGTGGCCTGGGGCGGCAAGCCGGACAAGACCCAGGCCGGCCCGCTGGGCGAGCGCCTGACGCCGCGCGGTTCGTTCGAAGCCTGGCACGAGACGGTGCGCGGCCTCGCCCACCCGTGGGAAGACGGCATCCTCACGCATGCGCGCATGATGCTGGGCGAACTGGCGCGCGTGTCGAACGCGCGCCGCGCCCAGACGGAATCCACGCGCGCGCAACTGCTCGCCATGCTGGGCCACGACCTGCGCGACCCGCTCAACTCGATCAACATGGCCGGCATGGTCCTCGAGCGCACGGATGGCGTCGGCAACAAGGGCACCCTGGGCAAGCGCATCCAGTCGTCCAGCAACCGCATGCAGCGCATGATCGGCCAGGTGCTGGACATGAGCCGCATCGACCGCGGCCTCTCGCTCGGCATCGACCTCCAGCCCGTCGACCTCGCGGCCCTCCTCGAGGACATGGTCGAGGAAGCGCGCCTCGCCTATCCGACCATCGTCTACGATTTGCACACCGTCGGGCCGGCGTTCGTGCTGGCGGATGGCGGCCGGCTCGGCCAGGTGGTGTCGAACCTGCTGTCCAACGCCCGCCACCACGGCGAGCCGAACCAGCCGATCACCATCCGCCTCGTGCCGCGGGACGGTCCCGGTCTTGGCCTTGCTGTGCTGGAAATCGCGAACGCGGGCGCGCCGATCCCGGCGGAGAACGAGGCCGCGCTGTTCAACCCGTTCAAGCGCAGCTCGCTGAACAATCCGCGCAACCGTACCGGCATGGGGCTCGGCCTGTACATCGCCCAGCAGATCGTGCGCGAACACGAGGGCGAGATCGACTATCGGCACGAGAATGGCAAGGTGATCTTCGCCGTCCGCCTGCCGCTGGCACCGAACGCACACTGACACCGCCGGGGCCGGCATGCTAGTCTAGCAACATGGAGACGATCGCCCCCCGCATGCACCTCATCACCGTCATTGAAATCGTTGCGATCCTGGTGGGCGCGTTCTCGGGATTCATCGAGGCGCGGAGAAAGCGCATGGACGTGGTGGGGGTGTTCACGGTGGCCTTCATCGCCGCATTCGGCGGCGGCACCCTGCGCGACATCCTGCTCGATAAACGGCCGCTGTTCTGGGTGATCCACCAGGAGTACGCGATCCTGATCTTCGTGCTGGCCCTCGTCGCGACGCCGCTGATCCGCACGCTGCGCCAGATCGTGTCGGAACGGCTGATCGTCATCGCCGACGCGGTCGGCCTGGGGCTGTTTTCGGTGGCGGGCGTGTCGTCCGCGCTGGACGCGCACATGCCGCTGTTCATCGCCTCGATGATGGGCGTGATCACGGGGATCTTCGGCGGCGTGATGCGCGACATCGTCTGCAACGAAGTGCCGATGGTGTTCAGGGACGGCAAGCCCTACGCGATCTGCGCGTTCCTCGGCAACTGGATGTTCCTGCTGCTGGGGATGAACGGCTTTCCGCACGATTTCGCGCTGTGGTCCAGCGCGATGTTCATCGTCGTGTTCCGGCTGGTGGCGTGGAGGTTCGATGTGCGGGTGGGGCGCTAGTGCGTCATTCCCGCGCAGGCGGGAATCCATGCGGAGCCTCAGAATACGGCCAACGCTGCATGACTGCATCGATTGCCGGAGCTTCAGTATGGGTCCCCGCCTTCGCGGGGACGACGTTATACGGCGTCCGGTCCCGTCTCGCCCGTACGGATACGAATCACCTGCTCCACTTCCTGCACGAAGATCTTGCCGTCGCCGATCTTGCCGGTCCGCGCCGCCTTGATGATCGCATCCACGACCTGCTCGGTCAGCGCATCGTCGACCACCACTTCGATCTTCACCTTGGGCAGGAAATCGACCACGTATTCGGCGCCGCGGTACAGTTCCGTGTGGCCCTTCTGGCGGCCGAAGCCCTTCACTTCCGTGACGGTCAGGCCGGTGACGTTCACTTCGGCCAGCGCTTCGCGCACTTCGTCCAGTTTGAACGGCTTGATCACGCAGGTAATCTGTTTCATCTTCATCTCCTAAGAATTTCCCGGGATTATCGCATGGCGCCCGTCAGTCCGGAATCCTCGCCAGCTGGTCCATCCACACGGTCGCTTCCGAGTCGCTCGGCGCGCGCCAGTCGCCGCGCGGGGACAGCGAGCCGCCGTTGCCGACCTTCGGCCCGTTCGGCACGCACGAGCGCTTGAACTGGCTCGTCTTGAAGAAGCGCCACAGGAAGATGCCGAGGTTTTTCTTGATCGCCGCGAGGTCGTACTGGTTGCGCGCCGGGCTGCCGCCCTCCGGCCACGGCCCCGCCGCGCTATCCTGCCACGCGCTCCACGAGAGGAACGCGACCTTCGCCGGGCCGAAACCGTAGCGCAAGGTGTAGTACAGGTTGAAGTCCTGCAGCTCGTACGGCCCGATGAAATCTTCCGTCACCTGCGCCGGCTTGTTCGCCTCCCCCACCTTGCCCGGGACCAGCTCCGGCGAGATCTCCGTCTCCAGCACGTTGATCAGGACGTCGGAGCCCGTGTCGCCGATCTGCTTCGTGTCCGCGACCCAGCGCACGAGGTGGGAAATGAGCGTCTTCGGCACGCTCGCGTTGACGTTGTAGTGCGACATGTGGTCGCCCACGCCATACGTGCACCAGCCCAGCGCCAGTTCGGACAAATCGCCCGTGCCGATCACGATCGCGTGGTGGTGGTTCGCGAGGCGGAACAGGTGGCTGGTGCGCTCGCCCGCCTGCACGTTCTCGAACGTCACGTCGTACTGCTCGGCGCCTTCCGCATACGGATGGCCGAGGTCCTTCAGCATCTGGATGCAGCTGGGGCGGATGTCGATCTCGTGCGCCGTGCAGCCGACGACGCGCATCAGTTCGCGCGCCTGGCGCAGCGTGCGCTCGCTCGTCGCGAAGCCCGGCATCGTGTACGCGAGGATGTTCGTGCGGGAGAGCCCCAGCTTGTCCAGCGCCTTGGCGCAGACGAGCAGCGCGTGCGTGGAGTCGAGGCCGCCGGAGATGCCGATGACGACTTTCTGGTGCCCGGACGACTGCAGCCGCTGCACGAGCGCCTGCACCTGGATGTTGTAGACCTCCGTGCAGCGCTCGTCGCGGCGGCGGCCGTCGGCCGGCACGTACGGGAAGCGCTCGACGAGGCGCGCCAGCGGCAGGTCTTTCCCGATCGGCAGCGGCACGGCGAAGGTCTGCACGCGGAATTTTTCGACTTCGTGCGCGTGGCGGCGCACCGATTGCGCGAACGTCGTCGTGTGCATGCGGTCGACCGACAGGCGTTCCAGGTCGACGTCGCCGAAGATGATGTGCGAATCGGCCAGGAAGCGCTCGGACTCGGCCAGCTTGTCGCCCTTTTCGTAGATCAGTGACTGGCCGTCCCACGCCATGTCCGTCGTCGATTCGCCGCGGCCCGCCGACGTGTACAGGTACGCGGCGAGGCAGCGCGCGGACTGCTGCGACACGAGCTGGTGCCGGTAGCCGCTCTTCCCGACGACGACGTTCGACGCCGACAGGTTCACCAGCACCGTCGCACCGGCCAGCGCGGCGTACGAGGACGGCGGGACCGGCACCCACACGTCTTCGCAGATCTCGACGTGGAAGCGGAACAGCGGCTGGTTCTCGAGCTCGAAGATCTGTTCGGGACCGAACGGCACGTCCTGGCCCAGCAAGGTGATCCGGTCGACGGCCGCGTTGTCCGCGGGACTGAACTGCCGACTTTCATAAAATTCGCCATAATTGGGCAGGTAGCTTTTCGGGACCACACCCAGGATGCGGCCACCGGCGACGACCACGGCACAGTTGAACAGCACGTGGTTGACGCGCAGCGGCGCGCCGACGACGACGGCCAGCGGGAGCGTGCTTGAGGCCGCGACCACCTCGGCCAGCGCGTCCAGCACGGCGTCGAGCAGCGCGCGCTGGTGGAACAGGTCGTCGCACGTGTAGGCCGACAGCCCCAGTTCGGGGAAGGCGGCCAGCACGGCGCCATGCTCGGCGGCTTCACGCGCAAGGCGGATCGTTTCCTGCGCATTGAATGCGGGGTCCGCGACCTTGCAGCGCGGGCTGGCGACGGCGACGCGCGCGAAATCATGGGAGTACAGGTTGAAGAATCGCTTATCCATAGGTCTCAACAGCTCACGGAAGTCATCTTGAATTATCGCACGCATATCGTTTCTTCTCTGTCCGAGATCGGGCAGGCGGACTGGGATACCCTCGTGGCCCAGCAGCAGGCCCCGAACCCCTTCCTGTCCTTTGCCTTCCTGCACGCCCTGCACGAATCCGGCAGCGCCACGCCGGAGACGGGCTGGCAGCCGCAATACATCGCCCTGTATGACAAGGATGAGCGCCTGGCCGCCGCCCTGCCCCTGTACGTGAAAGGCCATTCGTACGGCGAATACGTGTTCGACTGGGCCTGGGCCAACGCCTACCAGGAGCATGGGCTCGACTATTACCCGAAGCTGCTGTCCGCGATCCCGTTCACGCCCGTCAGCGGCCCGCGCCTGCTCGCGCGCGACGCGGACGCGCGGGCGGCGCTCGTCGACGTGCTCGTGAAAACGCAAAAGGCGACGGAGGTCTCGTCCACGCACGTGCTGTTCCCGCCGGACGAGCAGGCGAAGCAGCTCGCCGATGCCGGCTTCCTGCTGCGCAGCGGCGTGCAGTTCCACTGGATGAATGCGGGCTACGCCACGTTCGACGAGTTCCTCGCGACGCTCGAGCAAAAGAAGCGCAAGAACATCCGCGCCGAGCGGAGAAAAGTGCGCGAGGCGGGCGTGACGTTGCGCCGCGTGCGCGGTCCGGACATCACCGACGAGGAATGGCGTTTCTTCGCGCGCTGCTACCGCAACACCTACTCGGAACACTTCTCGAAGCCCTATCTGAACCTGGACTTCTTCCGCCGCATCGGCAAGACGATGCCGGACAACCTGCTGCTCGTGATCGCGGAGCGGGACGGCCACCCGATCGCGGCGTCGCTCGTCGTGCACGACAAGACCACCTTGTACGGCCGCTACTGGGGGGCACTGGAACACGTGCCCTGCCTGCACTTCGAGACGGCCTATTACCAGCCGCTGGAATTCTGCATCGAACAGGGCATCCAGGTGTTCGAAGGCGGCGCGCAGGGCGAGCACAAGATGGCGCGCGGGTTCCTGCCGACGCGGACGTGGTCCGCGCACTGGCTCGCACATCCATCGTTCGCCGATGCCGTCGAGCGCTTCCTGGAACGGGAGGCCGGCGGCATCGACGATTACATCGATGAACTCAACGACCGGAACCCGTTCCGTACAGGATCGTGACGGCCGCGACGAGACCGCCCTTGTTCATGCGAGCTCCGCGACGAGTCGGCCCAGCGTACGCAGCGCGTCCTCGGTCGCCTGGGTCCACGGGTAGCTGTAGTTGAGGCGGATGCAGTGCGTCCAGCTGCCGCGCGCCGAAAACATGTGGCCGGGGCCGACGGTGATCCCGTGCTCGAGGGCGCGGGCGTACAGCCGCATCGCATCGACGCCGCCCGCCAGTTCCACCCACAGCACGTAGCCGCCCTGCGGTTCCGAGACGCGGGTGCCGGCCGGGAAGAAGCGCAGCACGGCGGCCGCCATCATCCGCGCGCGCTGCGCATACCCCTTGCGCACCTGGCGCAGGTGGCGGTCGAAGCCGTCGTGCTGCAGGTAGTCCGCGATCGCCAGCTGCGGCAGCGACGGCGTGCTGAGTGTATTCAGGAATTTCAGCTTTTCCACCTGGGCCGCGTAGCGTCCCGCCAGCGCCCAGCCGATGCGGTAGTTCGACGTCAGGCTCTTCGAGAACGACGCGCAGTGCAGCACGAGGCCGCGCGTATCCCATGTCTTGAGGGGGCACGGGTGGCTGTCGCCGTAATACAGCTCGTCGTAGACGCAGTTCTCGATCGCGGGGATGCCGTGCTCCGCGAGCAGCGCCACGAGTTCGCGCTTGCGCCCGTCCGGCATGAGGAAGCCGAGGGGATTCTGGAAGTTCGGCATCACCATCACCGCGGCCACGCGCTGGCTGGCCAGGATCGTGCGCAGCGCGTCGACATCGATACCGGTGCGCCGGTTCGTCGGCACCTCGAGCGCGCGCATGCCCATGCGCTCGATCGCGTGCAGCATCGCGTAGAACGTCGGCGACTCGACGGCGATGGTATCGCCCGGCCTGGCGACGGCCTGCAGGCACAGGTTGATGGCCTCGGTGGCGCCGACGGTGACGATGATCTCGGCCGGATCGACGGCGACCCCGTGTTCCATGTAGCGGCGCGCGATCTGGCGGATCAGTTGCGGATTCCCCGGCGGCAGGTCGTCCAGCACGCTGACGGGGCGGCTGCGCGCGATCGCGTTGGCGTACCGGCTGATGCGCGCCGCCGGGAAGGCGGCCGGATCCGGGTACGGCGAACCGAGCGGCGCCGCGCCTTGCGTGCGGATCGTGCGCAACGTGGACAGCACGAGCCGGCTCACGTCCACTTCCGACGACAACGTCAGGGCGGGCGCCGGCTCGGCGGCACGAGGCGAGACGCGCGGCCGGGCGCGCACGAAGAAGCCGGATTGCGGCCGGCTCTCGATGACGCCCCTGCTCTCCAGCAGCGAGTACGCGCGCAGCACCGTGCTGATGCTCAGCTTGCGGCGCTGGCTGGCCTGGCGCACGGAGGGCAGCCGTTCCCCTTCCAGCAGCACGCCGCGCGCGACCTGGCCTTCGACTTCGGCGGCGAGGGACTCGTAGAGCTTCATGCGGACGAGTATAGCGCAGCGGTACAGTTGCAGCAGCGGGGGGCCAACTGTACTCCTTCCGCAGCTGCGCAACTGTATCTGCACAGTGCAAGGCTCATCCATGACACTGTTGCCATCGCAAATGGAGAGGCAAGCATGGCCGAGAACGACACCGGAGGGCGCATCGCCCCGTATCCCAACCCCGCCGGCGGCTGGGGCGCGCTGAAATACGTGGCGCTGAACCTGGTCCGCGAACGCGTGGGCAGGAACAGCATCGGGACGCTGCTCGCGCAGAACCAGCCGGACGGCTTCGACTGCCCCGGCTGCGCGTGGCCCGACCGCGTCCATACGTCCACGTTCGAATTCTGCGAGAACGGCGTCAAGGCCGTGGCGGCGGAAGCGACGAGCAAGCGCGTGCCGCCCGAGTTCTTCGCACGGCACACGGTGACGGAACTGATGGCGCAAAGCGACTTCGAACTGGAACAGCACGGCCGCCTGACGGACCCGATGGTGTACGACCGCGCCACCGACAAATACATGCCCATCGCGTGGGACGACGCGTTCGCCCTGATCGCACGCCACCTGAACGCACTGGACGATCCCGACCGCGCCGCGTTCTACACGTCCGGCCGCGCCAGCAACGAAGCCGCGTTCCTGTACCAGCTGTTCGCGCGCATGGTCGGCACCAACAACTTCCCCGACTGTTCCAACATGTGCCACGAGGCGACGAGCCGCGGCCTGCCCGGCACGGTGGGTATCGGCAAGGGCACCGTCACGCTGGACGATTTCGACGAGGCCGACGCCATCCTGATCTTCGGCCAGAACCCGGCCACGAACCATCCGCGCATGATGGGCCTCCTGCGCGAATGCGCGAAACGGGGCGCCGCCATCGTGTCGATCAACCCGCTGAAGGAGCGCGGCCTGGAACGCTTCCAGGACCCGCAAAGCCCGGCCGAGATGCTCACCAATGCCAGCACGCCGATCAGCTCCATGTTCGTGCGCCCGCGCGTGTCCGGCGACCTGGCCCTCATCAAGGCCGTGGCCAGGCGCGTGCTGGAACTGGACGACGATGCTCTCGCCGGCGGCGCCCCGCGCGTGCTCGACACGGCATTCATCGACGCCCACACGACCGGCTTCGCCGCGTTCGCGGCCGACCTGCGCGCCGAGGACTGGGGCATGCTGCTGGTGGAATCGGGCGTGCCGCGCGCCGACATCGAACGCCTGGCGCGGCTGTACGCGAGCGCCGACCGCGTGATCGCGTGCTGGGGCATGGGCCTGACCCAGCACAAGCAATCGGTGGCGGCCGTGCAGATGCTGTCGAACCTGATGATGATGCGCGGGCAGATCGGCCGCCGCGGCGCCGGCCTGTGCCCCGTGCGCGGCCACTCGAACGTGCAGGGCGACCGCACGGTCGGCATCGAGGAACGCCCCACGCCCGCCTTCCTCGACCGCCTGGGCCAGGTGTTCGACTTCGCGCCGCCGCGCCACCACGGGCTCGACGTCGTGGCCACGATCCGCGGCATGGTGGACGGCCGCGTGAACGTGTTCGTCGGCCTGGGCGGCAACTTCGCGGCCGCCACGCCCGACACCCCGCTCACGTGGGCCGGCCTGCGCCAGTGCGCGCTGACGGTGCAGGTGTCGACGAAGCTGAACCGCAGCCACCTCGTGCACGGCCGCGACGCGCTGATCCTGCCCACGCTGGGCCGCACGGAGATCGACCTGCAGGACGGCGTGGCGCAGGGCGTGACGGTGGAAGACTCGATGAGCATGGTGCACATCTCGTACGGCATCAACCGCCCCGCGTCGCCCAACCTGCTGTCCGAAATCGCCATCGTCGCGCGCATGGCCCACGCCACGCTGGGAAGCGGCAAGGTGGACTGGCTGGCGCGCGCCGCGAACTATGCGCTGATCCGCGACGACATCGAGAAGGTGTTCGACGACTTCTACGACTACAACGCGCGCGTGGCCAGGCCGGGCGGCTTCCACCTGCGCGTGGCGTCGCGCGAGCGCACGTGGGCGACGCCGAGTGCGCGGGCGCAGTTCGTCGTCAACGCGATCGACCGCGACACGGCGATCCACCGCGCCCGCGCCATCCACGGCGAGCGCCTGTTGACCATGATGACGACCCGCTCGCACGACCAGTACAACACGACCATCTACGGCCTGGACGACCGCTACCGCGGCGTGTTCGGCATGCGCCGCGTCGTGTTCATCCATCGCGACGATCTCGCGATGCTGGGACTGGAGGCGGGCGACAAGGTCGACATCACGAGCGTGTGGAACGACGGCATCGAACGCCGCGCGGACGGCTTCCTGCTCGTCGAATACGACATCCCGCGCGGCTGCGTCGGCGCCTACTATCCGGAGACGAATCCGCTCGTCCCGCTGGACAGCGTGGCCGTGGGCGCGGGCACGCCGACGTCGAAGTCGATTCCGGTGCTGCTGCACCCTGCGGGCCAGGATCTCGTCAAGGCTGCGAACACCTGAACCGTCATTCCCGCGCAGGCGGGAATCCAAGTTCTGCTTGCACCTCGGCAGCGCGTACAACTTGGGCCCCCGCCTGCGCGCACTGCTGTCCGGAATAATTTTTACCGTCGAAAGCGGGAACCCATGCTGACTGCTCGAAGTCGACTCTTTGTAGCCAACGAGGTGGAAATGAAGAACGTAGTTAGCATACTCAGTATGGATTCCCGCTTACGCGGGAATGACGATGCTATTTCTGACGGTTTTTGAAAACAATATTCCGGACACTAGTGCGCCTGCGCGGGGACGACATTCTTAATGCTGCTGACTGGCGTTCCTGGCGCGGAGAGGCGTGCCAGCGCGGCGGAAATGCCCGCTGCCGGCAACGTATAGCGCGCATACGGCACCCCGCGGTTGGGCGGCAGGTCGTGCTCGCGCACGAAGCCGATCGACTCGTACAACCGCAACGCGGTCGCCATGATGGGACTCGTGTGCAACCCGACGGCCGGCGCCCCCGCACGCCGCGCCCGTTCGAGCGAGGCCGCGACGAGCGCGCGGCCGATGCCGCCGCCGCGCGCCGCCGGGTCGACGACCAGCATGCGGATCACCGACCAGTCGTCCGGATAGATCGCGCCGCGCGGCCGTCCCGGCCCCACGTGCACGACGGCCCCCGCGACAACGCCGCCACGCTCCGCCACGAGCAGGTCGCCGTCCGCGGCCAGGTCGGCCATCCGGCCGATGCCCGCGCTGAACGTGGGCCAGTCCTCGTAATCGCCCGCATACTGCGCGAACGCGGCCAGCGCGACGGCGTTGACGGCGGCGCGGTCGGCCTCGACGTAGTCACGGATCATGCCGCCTTCCCCATGTCGCCGTTATGCCACCACAGCTTCGGATTGTTGTCGGCCAGGTCGCGCAGCAGGTCCCACACGACTTTCACGCGGCGCAGCCGGTACAGGTCCGTCGGCGCCGCGAGCCAGAACGAGCGCTCGGCATAAAAGCCCGGCAGCACGGGCACGAGGCGGCCGTCGTCCGGCACGGCGTACGGCGGCGCCATCATGAGGCCCATGCCCAGCGACGCGGCCTCGATCTGGGCCGTCATGCCCGAGCAGCACAGCCGGCGGCGCGGCGTGAATCCGAGCTCGTTCAGGTACGACAGCTCGCGGCTCGCGAGGCGGTCCTGCACATAATCGACGAAGTCGTGGCGTTCCAGGTCCGCGTGCGTGCGGATCGGCGGGTGCTTCGCCAGGTAGGTCGGCGCCGCGTACAAATAAAATCGGAAGGAGGCGAGCCGCGTGACCATGTAGCGCCCCGTCGACGGCGGGTCGAGCATGACGCCGAGGTCGGCCTCGCGGTTGGCGAGGTTGGCGAAGCGCGGCAGCGCCAGCAGGTCGATCGACAGGTCGGGGTGATCTTCGAACAGCTTCACGAGCAACGGCGCGACGACCCGCGTGCCGAACACCTCCGGCACGCCCAGCCGCACGACGCCGGCCGCCGCCACCTCCGCGCCGCCCAGCTGCTCGGTGGCCGCGAGCGCCGCGCCTTCCATCGCCTCGGCGTGCGGCAGCAGGGCCTGGCCCATCTCCGTCAGCTCGTAGCCTTCGCGCGACCGGTCGAACAGGGTCGTGCCCAGCTGCTGCTCGAGGCGGTCGATGCGGCGCGCCACCGTCGTGTGCTCCACGTCCAGGCGGCGCGACGCCCCGGACAGGGTGCCGGCGCGCGCCAGCTCCAGGAAAAACCGCAAGTCCGTCCATTCCGGCAGGCTGTGCATGTCTGTCTCCCCGTTCCTCGATCCGTCACGCATGGGATCGCCATTCGCTGCGGCTTTTTCGGGAACCGTTGTTTGATATCAAGGTGACATATTGTGCACCAGTGCACATTGCCGCTGCAACGTTTTCGGAACAGCGCTTGCGTATGCACAGCAAACCCGCTTTCCGGACGTTGCGACACGCCGCGCCCTCTGGCGCCGCCCCTCGCGGGACGTCCCACGGCGTTGTGCATAAATGCACACCCTGTGGGCGCGGCGTTGTCTTTTCAGCCAAATTCATCCGAGGCACACTGTGATGCATGCGAAGACTGAACGCATGACACCACAACAAAATCAGGAGACCTCAATGCGTCTTAGCAAGAAAAAACAGCAGCTGATCCAGCGCTCGGCTGCCGCCCTGCTCGTCTTGTCCGGCGGTGCCGCCGGCGCCGCGCACGCCCAGGAGTCGGGTGCCGCCAGCGGTGCCGCCGGCAGTGTCGTCACTGCACCGGAAGGCACGATCGAGAAAGTCGTCGTCACCGCGCGCCGGCGCGAGGAAACGCTGCAGGATGTCCCGGTGTCCGTTACTGCGTTCAGCGCCGACCAGCTCTCCAAGCAGGCCGTCCCGGACGTCGTCGCCCTGGCGACGGCGCTGCCGAACACCACCCTGAAGGCATCGCGCGCCACCAACTCGACCCTCACCGCGTTCATCCGGGGCGTGGGCCAGGCCGACCCGCTGGCCGGCTTCGAATCCGGCGTCGGCATCTACCTGGACGACGTGTATCTCGCCCGTCCGCAGGGCGCCGTGGCCGACATCTACGACGTCGAGCGCATCGAGGTGCTGCGCGGCCCGCAGGGCACGCTGTACGGCCGCAACACCATCGGCGGCGCCGTCAAGTACGTCACCCGCAAGCTGGCCCCGCGGACGGACGTGCGCCTGCGCGGCACCCTGGGCAACTACCAGGAACGCGACGCGGTCATCACGGCCAGCACGCCCGTCAACGAGCAGCTGCGCGTGGGCGGCACGGTCGCACGATTCAAGCACGGCGGCTACGGCACGAACCTGTTCGACGGTTCGCCGAACTACGACAAGGACCTGAAGGCCGCGCGCCTGTCGGCCGAATGGACGCCGACGCCCGACCTGTTCATCCGTCTCGCGGGCGACATCACGCAGGACGACTCGCATCCGAAGAACGGCCACCGCCTCATCGCCGGCCGCACGAGCGGCGCGCCGATCCTGTCCAACGTGTACGACTCGAATGCGGAGATGCTGACGGCCCTCGGCCACAAGCAGTCGGTGCGCCAGCACGGCGTCGCCGCCACCGTCGAGTGGAACGTGTCGCCCGAGCTGACGTTCAAGTCGATCACCGCGCAGCGCCAGGACAAATCGTGGGCGCCGATCGACTTCGATTCGCTGCCCGTCATCGACATGGAAGTGCCGGCGCTGTACACGAACCGCCAGTTCAGCCAGGAGTTCAACCTGACCTACACCGGTCCGAAGATCCAGGGCACGGCCGGCGTCTACTACATCGACGCGAACGCCTACAACAAGTTCGACACGATCCTCGCGGGCGCCGTCCCGACCAGCACCTTCACGAGCGGCAGCATCGACACGAAGGCCTGGGCCGCATACGCCGACGGCAGCTACAACCTGACCGACGCGCTGCAGCTGTCGCTGGGCGGCCGCTACACGGTGGACAAGCGCGACGCCGACATCTACCGCCAGATCTACCTGGGCCTGAAAGGCACGCCGGAAATGGGCAACCCGGGCGCACTGCTGTTCCGCACCGACACCGACCTGCGCGACCTGTCGCGCGAGGACAAGAAGTTCACGCCGCGCATCGCCCTGAGCTGGAAGGCGACGCCGTCGCAGAACGTGTACGCGTCGTATTCGAAGGGCTTCAAGGGCGGCGGCTTCGATCCGCGCACGAACGTGGTCGGCACGAAGATCTCGCAGGCGCAGGCCCGGGCCGGCTACAAGCCCGAGACGATTGGCACCTATGAACTGGGCCTGAAATCCTCGTTCAACGGCGGCCGCATCACGACCAACACGGCCGTGTTCTACAGCGACTACAAGGACGTGCAGATCCCGGGCTCGGTGGCCATCGACACGAACGGCGACGGCAAGGACGACAGCTTCGCGGGCCTCACGACCAACGCGGGCAAGGCCAAGATCAAGGGCTTCGAATTCGAGGCCGTGGCCCACCTGACGAAGGAATTCTCGCTGTCCGGCATGTACAGCTACATCGACGCCAAGTACAACGAGTACATCGTGGCGGGCGTGAACGTGGCCGACCAGCGCCACTTCCAGAACACGCCGCGCAACTCGGCGAACCTGCGCGCCACCTACGAGGTGCCGATGCCGCTGGCGGGCTACGACGGCCGCCTGTCGCTGATCGGCAGCGCGTCGTACCGCGGCCAGACGTACCAGTTCGAGGCACCGTCCGTCATCGACCAGGACGCGTACAAGCTGTACGACGCCAGCATCGTCTGGACGCGCGCCGACGGCAAGATCCGCGCCGGCCTGCACGGCAAGAACCTGTCTGACGTGCACTACAAGACGGCGGGCTATCTGTTCCCGACGTTGGGCAACGAAGGCACGCTGACGGCCTTCTACGGTGCGCCGCGCACCGTGCAGGGGACGATCGAGTACCGCTTCTGACCCGCCCCACCGCGTGGCCGGTTCGCCCGGCCACGCGCCCCACACCGGCATCCGCCGCACTACCGAACATCGAACGACAGGATATCGCCAGCGTGGCCAACTACACCTCCATCCGCTATACGAGCAACGACGGCCTCGCGCTGCATGCGCGGGACTACCCCGCGGACGCCGGCGCGACGGGGCGCCTGCCCGTGATCTGCATCCACGGATTGACGCGCAACGCATCCGACTTCGACGAGTTCGCGCCGATCGTGGCCCGCCAGGGCCGGCGCGTGCTGGCGCTCGACGTGCGCGGCCGCGGCGAGTCGCAGCGCGATCCGAATCCCGACAACTACACGCCGAGCGTGTACGCCGGGGACGTCGCCCGGTTCATGGCGGACCTGCACATCCCGCGCGCCGTGTTCGTCGGCACGTCGATGGGCGGCCTGATCACGATGACCCTGGCCGCGAAGCACATCGACCTGATCGCCGCCGCGGTGATCAACGACATCGGCCCCGTGATCTCGGAAAAAGGCCTCGCGCGCATCGCAGGCTACACGGGCCGGACGGCCGCCGTGGATTCGTGGGCCGCCGCCGCCGGCTACGTCCGCGACATCAACGCGTGCGCCTTCCCGGACAACGTCGATGCCGACTGGGACAAATGGGCGCGCCGCGCCTTCGCCCCGGACGCCGCCGGCCGGCTGGCGCCACGCTACGACCCGAATATCGCGATCGCGCTGCAAACCGGTAAACTCAGGCCGACGTCGCTGCCGCTGCGGATGGCGTTCCGCAAGCTCACGCAGGAACGTCCCGTATTGCTCGTGCGCGGCACGCTGTCGGACCTGCTCGAAGAACGCCAGGCCGCGTGGATGCGGCGCGCGGCGCCAGACATGACCTGCGTCGAAGTCCCGAACGTGGGCCATGCGCCGATGCTGACGGAACCGGTCGCGCTGGACGCGATCCTCAAGTTCCTGGCGAACGTGCCCTAACAATCAAGGAGACGACATGAAACACATTAAACCCCTGCCCCTGGCCCTGTTCGCCGCCTTCGCCATGACGGCGACCGGCGCCGCGCTGGCCGCCCCCGACCTGAAAGTCGCCCTCATCGCCGGCAAGACGGGCCAGCTGGAATCCTATGCCAAGGAAACGGAGACCGGCTTCATGCTGGGCCTCGAATACCTCACGGGCGGCAAGATGGAAATCAACGGCCGCAAGCTGAAGGTCATCGTCAAGGACGACCAGGGCAAGCCCGACCTCTCGCGCACCCTGCTGGCGGAAGCCTATGGCGACGACAAGGCCGACATCGCCGTCGGCACGACGTCGTCCGGCGCCGCGCTCGCGATGCTGCCCGTCGCCAAGGAGTACAAGAAGGTGCTGATCGTCGAACCGGCCGTGGCCGACGAGATCACGGGCGCCAAGTGGAACAAGTACATCTTCCGCACCGCGCGCAATTCGATGCAGGACGCGCTGGCCGCCGCGTCGACGCTGAAGAACGGCAGCGTCGCGTTCCTCGCGCAGGATTACGCGTTCGGCCGCGACGCCATCAAGGCCGGCAAGGAAGCGCTGGCCGCCACGGGCAGCAAGGCGAACGTCGTGCACGAGGAATACGCGCCGGCCGCCGCGACGGACTTTACCGCGCCCACGCAGCGCCTGTTCGACGCGCTGAAGGACAAGCCGCAGCCGCGCGTGCTGGCGATCGTCTGGGCCGGTCCGAACCCGATGAACAAGATCGCGGACATGAAGCCGGAACGCTACGGCATCTCGCTGGCCCCGGGCGGCAACATCCTGCCCGTGATGAAGACGTGGAAGGCCTACGCCGGCACGGAAGGCACCATCAATTACTACTACGGCTTCCCGAAGAACAAGATGAACGACTGGCTCGTGGCCGAGCACACGAAGCGCTACAAGGCTCCGCCCGACATGTTCACGGCGGGCGGCATGGCGGCGGCGGCGGCCGTCGTCGCGGCGCTGCAGAAAGTCTCGTCCGGGAACGGCGACCAGATGGCGGCGGCGATGGAAGGCATGTCGTTCGAGACGCCGAAGGGATTGATGACGTTCCGCAAGGAAGACCACCAGGCGCTGCAGCCGATGTACCATTTCCGCATCAAGAAGGACCAGAAGAACGAATGGGACCTGCTGGAACTGGTACGCGAAATCCCGGCCAGCGAGCTGCCGCTGCCCGTGCGGAACAAACGCTGACATGACCGCGCCTTCGCTCGCCACGCGCGACTTGACCATCCGCTTCGGCGGCCACGTGGCCGTCAACGCGGTGACGGCCGAGTTCTACCCGGGCACGCTGACCGTGATCGTGGGCCCGAACGGCGCCGGCAAGACGACGTACTTCAACCTCGTCTCGGGCCAGCTGCCGGCGACGTCCGGCAGCGTGTTCGTGGGCGGCCAGGACGTCACGCGGCTCGGCCCCGCGCGCCGCACGCGCCTGGGCGTGGGCCGCGCGTTCCAGCTGACGAACCTGTTCCCGCATTTGACGGTGCTGGAGAACGTGCGGCTGGCCGTGCAAAGCCGCGCCGGCATCGGCATGAGCATGCTGTCGCTGTGGTTCGGCCACAAGGAAGTCATCCAGCGCGCCGAACACTACCTCGAACGCGTATCGATGAGCAGCAAGCGCGCCTCTCTCGTCGGCACGCTGTCGCACGGCGACCAGCGCAAGCTGGAGGTGGCGATCCTGCTCGCACTGGAACCGTCCATCCTGATGTTCGACGAACCCACGGCCGGCATGAGCGTGGACGAGGTGCCGGTCGTGCTCGACCTGATCCACCAGGTCAAGGCCGAGCGCAACCGGACCGTCCTGCTCGTCGAGCACAAGATGGACGTCGTGCGACAACTTGCCGACCGCATCGTCGTGCTGCACAACGGCACGCTGGTGGCGGACGGCCAGCCGGCCGAGGTGATGCAATCGAAAATCGTGCAGGAGGCCTATCTTGGCACCCCCGAACCCGCATGACACGCTGAGAACGACACTGCCCATGACCGAACCCATCCTCACGCTGTCCGGCGTCCACACCCACATCGGCCAGTACCACATCCTGCAGGGCGTCGACCTCGTCGTCCCGCGCGGCGGCCTGGCCGTGCTGCTGGGCCGCAACGGCGCCGGCAAGACGACCACCTTGCGCACCATCATGGGCCTGTGGAAGGCCAGCCGCGGGACGATCACGTTCGACGGCCGCGACATCACGAAGCTGTCCACACCGGACATCGCCCGCGCCGGCATCGCCTACGTCCCGGAAAGCATGGCCGTGTTTTCCGAACTGACGGTGCGCGAGAATTTATATCTCGCCGCGCGCAACGGCCCGCTGGACGCGGCGCGCGTGGACTGGATCTGCGGCTTCTTCCCCGCGCTGAAGAAGTTCTGGAACTACCCGGCGGGCAATCTGTCGGGCGGCCAGAAGCAGATGGTGGCCATCGCCCGCGCGATCGTCGAGCCGAAGAAGCTGCTGCTCGTGGACGAGCCGACCAAGGGCCTCGCCCCCGCCATCGTGCAAAGCCTGATGGCGGCGTTCCGCGACCTCAAGGACACGAGCACGACCATCCTGCTCGTCGAACAGAATTTCAACTTCGTGCGCACCCTGGGCGACAGCGTGAGCGTGATGGACGACGGCCGTGTCGTCCACGCGGGCCTGATGCACGACCTGGCGCACGACGACGCCCTGCAGCAGCGCCTGCTGGGCCTGTCGCTCGACTCCCATCAATGAATGAGACAACGATGAGTGCAACCCTCCCAATTGCCCAGGCGGATGCGCCGTTGCCGGCAGCACGGCGCGACATCGCCCCACTGCTGCTCGTGCCGGCCGTCGTGCTGGCGGCGCTGCCCTTCATGAGCCTGCCGACCTGGATCACCCTGACGGTGGCCGGGCTCGCGATGGGCATGATGATCTTCATCATGGCCAGCGGTCTCACGCTGGTGTTCGGCCTGATGAGCGTGCTGAACTTCGGCCATGGCGCCTTCGTCTCCGTCGGCGCGTTCACCGCGACGTTCGTGCTGCTGCCGATGCGCGGCTGGCTCGAGATGGATTCCCTGCTCGCCAACCTCGGCGTGCTGGGCCTCGCCGTGCTGCTCGCGATGGTCGTGACGGCGCTGCTCGGCTGGGCGTTCGAACGGGTCGTCATCATGCCCGTGTACGGCCAGCATTTGAAGCAGATCCTGATCACGATGGGCGGCATGATCGTGTCCGAACAACTCATCAACGTGATCTGGGGTTCCGAACAGATCGCCCTGCCGCTGCCGGCCGCGTTGCGCGGTGCCGTGTTCCTGGGCGAGGCCGCCATCGAGAAATACCGGCTGCTGGCGGTCGTCGTCGGCCTCGTCGTGTTCGCCGCGATGTTCGTCACTCTGAACCGCACCAAGATCGGTTTGCTGATCCGTGCCGGCGTCGAGAATGGCGAGATGGTCGAGGCGCTGGGCTACCGCATTCGCCGCCTGTTCGTCGGCGTGTTCGCGGCCGGCTCCGCGCTGGCGGGCCTCGGCGGCGTCATGTGGGGCCTGTACAAGGAAACGCTCGTGGCGCACATGGGCAGCGAGATCATGGTGCTGACGTTCATCGTCATCATCATCGGCGGCCTGGGGTCCGTCGGCGGCTGCTTCATCGGCTCCCTGCTGATCGCGCTCGTCGCCAACTACGCCGGCTTCCTCGCGCCGAAGGTGGCGCTCGTCTCGAACATCGCGCTGATGATCGCCGTCCTCCTGTGGCGCCCGGCCGGCCTGTACTCGAAAGGACGTCATTGACATGCTGACCCAGCTTCTCTCCGGCGACCTGCCGCGCAGCCGTGCGTTGACCGCCCTCCTCGTCGTCATCCTGCTCGGCCTGCTGTTCGCGCCGTTCCTCTTTTCCGGCGCGCGCCCGCTGAACACGGCGGCCACGATCTGCGTCTACATCGTGCTCGTCGCGTCGTACGACCTGCTGCTCGGCTATACCGGCATCGTCTCGTTCGCCCACACGATGTTCTACGGCATCGGCGCGTACGGCGTCGGCATCGCGCTGGCGAGCGTGGACGAGCCGACGTGGAGCGCCATCGTCACGGGCATCGTCGCGGCGCTGGCGCTGACCGTCGTCCTGGCCTTCGTCATCGGCCTGTTCGCCCTGCGCGTGCGCGCCATCTTCTACGCGATGATCACCCTGGCCGTCGCGTCGTCGTTCTCCGTGCTCGCGTCGCAGCTGTCCGACTTCACCGGCGGCGAGGACGGCCGCACGTTCAGCGTGCCGGAAGTCCTGTCGCCAGGCTTCACGCTGATGGAGAACGAGGTGTTCGGGCGCAGCGTCGACGGCAAGCTGGTCACCTATTACGTCGTGTTCGCGGGCTGCCTCGTGCTGTTCCTGTTCCTGCTGCGGCTCGTGAACTCGCCATTCGGCCGCGTGCTGCAGGCGATCCGCGAGAACGAGTTCCGCGCCGAGGCGCTCGGCTACCGCACCGTCGTCTACCGCATCTGGGCCAACGTGCTGGGCGCCGTCGTCGCCGCGCTGGCCGGCGCGCTGATGGCGCTGTGGCTGCGCTACGTGGGGCCCAAGACGAGCCTCGGCTTCGAAGTGATGACGGACATCCTGCTCATCGTCGTCATCGGCGGCATGGGCACCATGTACGGCGCGGTCGTGGGCGCCACGCTGTTCATCCTCGCGCAGAACTATCTCAAGACCCTGATGGGCCAGGCCTCCGAGATGCTGTCCGGCGTCCCGCTGCTGGCCGCCGCGCTGCATCCGGACCGCTGGATGCTGTGGCTCGGCGTGCTGTTCATCCTCTCCATCTACTTCTTCCCGATCGGCATCGTCGGCAAGCTGCGGCTGCGCCGCTTCGCACGCTGATCTCATCCGCCGGAGGGCAGCCTTGCCCTCCGGTCCCGTCTCGCGGCCCGGCGCGGCCCGTCCATCGATACCCCGTTTTGTCCAGCCTGTTCGTTAGCTGAAAATCAAGGGTCGTTATCATCCGACTCATAAGATGGGCCCATGCATAGTTCATGAAAGGGCGTCCATGAAACCCGTAAGAACCTTGTTCGCGACAGCCGCGCTGTCGCTGGCCGCACTGGGCGCGACGACCGCGCGGGCTGCCGGGGTCGAAGTACTCAGCGAAGGATTCGACGACGTGGCGGGCCTCTCCGGATGGGCCCAGGTCAACCACAGCGTGCCCGCCGGCAGCGCCTGGTTCCAGGGCAATCCGGCGCTGTTCCCGGCCCAGTCGGGTGCGCCCGATGCCTACGCGGCCGCCAACTTCCTCAGCGCCGCGAACGGCAGCGGCAGCGTCGACAACTGGCTGATCACGCCGGTGCTCGCCCTGTCCGGCACCACGGTGCTGAGCTTTTACACGCGGCACGATGCGCTGCCCGGCTTCAACGACCTGCTCGAAGTGCGCTACGCGGCGGGTACGGGCACCGACATGGCAGACTTCACGACGCTGCTGACGACGATCGGCGGCACGGCCGGCTACCCGACGGACTGGCAGCAGTTTACGGCGACCATCACGAACAGCGGCAACGGCCGCTTCGCATTCCGCTACCTGGGACCGGCTGATACCCTGAACTATGTCGGCCTCGATACGGTCTCGGTAGTGACGGCGGTACCCGAGCCCGCGCACTGGATGATGCTGGCGCTGGGCCTGGGCATGATCACCCTGCTGCGCCGCCAGTCACGCCTTTGAACCGGAGGAAGCCATGTCCAAGGAAAAACTGCTCACCATCGGCACGCTGGCCGCCCTGTGCGTACTGGCCGCCTTTTCGATGCACGCCAGGGCCGCGGGCCAGGAAGGCATGGTCGTCGTGCGCGATCCGCAGACCGGCCAGTTGCGCGCGCCGACGGCCGACGAGCTGAAGGAACTGCGCGCCAAAGCGCCGGCCACCGCCGGCCTCGCCGCACCCCGCACGCAGGGCACGATGAGCCGCCGCGACGGCTCGCGCGGCGTGCGCCTCGGCGAGAAAAGCATGGTCTACGAAGTCGTCACGCGCGGTCCCGACGGCAAGCTGACGAGCGAATGCGTGCAGGGCCAGACACTGGACCACAACCCGGACCACAACCACGGGGAGCCGAAGCATGAAAGCCGTTGAATCGTCGCGCCTGCAACGGGTCCTGGGCGCCCTCGCCGGCGTCGCCGCCGCCTGTGCATTCACCGTCGGCGCGGCCGCCCCGGCCCGGGCCGCGGCCACCATCGTGATCGTCAACCTGAACGCGCCTGGCGTCGGCTTCAACGACCCGACCCCGGTCGCGCCCGTCGGCGGCAATACCGGCACGACGCTCGGCGAGCAGCGCCTGAACGCATTCCGGCGCGCGGCCGACATCTGGGGCGCGACGCTCACGAGCAGCGTGCCGATCCGCATCGGCGCGTCGTTCGTGCCGCTGTCTTGCACGGCCACGAGCGCCGTCCTCGGCGCGGCCGGCGCCAACGAGGTCTGGTCCGACTTCCCGGGCGCGCCGCGCACGTCGACGTGGTACCCGAGCGCCCTGGCCAGCAAGCTGGCGGGCCAGGACGTCGCGACGCCGGGCGAGCCGCACATCATCGCCCGCTTCAACGCGCGCCTCGGGCTGTTCCCCGACTGCCTGCCGGGCTCCGGCTTCTACCTCGGCCTCGACGACCAGTTCGGCAGCCAGATCGACCTTGTCACGGTGCTGCTGCACGAATTCGCGCACGGCCTCGGCTTCCAGACGTTCACCGACGACGAGACGGGCGCCGAGATCCAGGGCATCCCGTCGATCTGGGATTACTACCTGCTGAACAACCGCACGGGCAAGCTGTGGGTGGAAATGACGGACGCCGAACGCGCCGAGTCGGCCGTGTCGTGGCGCGGACTGTCCTGGAACGGGCCGATCGTGACGGCCGCCGTGCCGCAGGTGCTGGATCCGGTCTCGAACCTGGCCGTCAGCGGTGCCGCCGCCGGCACCGCCGGGGGCAACTATACGGTGGGCGATGCGTCGTTCGGCCCGCCGCTGTCGAATCCGCCCGTCGCCGGCCAGCTGATGCCCGTCGTCGACCAGCCCACCGGCACGGGCCTCGCCTGCGATCCGCTGAATGCGGTGAACAGCCTCGCCGTGCGCGGCAACATCGCCCTCGTGGACCGCGGCACGTGCGACTTCGTCACCAAGGCCCGCAACGTGCAGGCGGCGGGCGCGCTGGGCATGGTCGTGGCGGACAACCAGCCGGGCGACGTCGGCGGCATGAGTGGCAACGACGCCAGCATCACGATCCCGTCCGTGCGCATCACGCAGGCCGACGGTATCAGGCTGAAGGCAGCGCTGGAGCGCCGCTCGCGCACGCAGTCGGGCGTCGTGGCCGGCCTGGGGCTCGACACGACGCGCCTGGCCGGCACGGACAGCGCGGGCCGCATCCTGATGTACACGCCGACCACGTACTCACCGGGCTCGACCGTGTCGCACTACACGACGGAGGCCAAGCCGAACCAGTTGATGGAACCGGCGATCAACACCGACCTGACGCACGAGGTGACGCCGCCGCGCGACCTGACCTACCCGCTGCTGCGCGACATCGGATGGTGACGGTGGTGACGTAAACGACAAAGGGCCGCTCACCCGAAGGTGGCGGCCCTTGCGACCGAAGTGCGGGCGTTATGCGCCCTTCGACTCGTGGTTCTTCACGCCGGCAAGGATCTCTTCCTTGGCCGCGTCCGGGCCTTCCCAGCCTTCGACCTTGACCCACTTGCCCTTTTCCAGGTCCTTGTAGTGCTCGAAGAAGTGCTGGATCTGGCGCAGGGTCAGTTCCTGGACGTCCTCGACCTTTTGCAGGTGCGAATAGATCGGCAGGATTTTTTCGACCGGCACGGCCAGGATCTTCGAGTCGCCGCCGGCTTCGTCGGTCATCTTCAGCACGCCCAGTGCGCGACAACGCACGACGACGCCCGGGATCAGCGCGAACGGGGTGATGACCAGCACGTCGCACGGGTCGCCGTCGTCGGCGATCGTGTTCGGGATGTAGCCGTAGTTGCACGGGTAGTGCATCGCGGTACCCATGAAGCGGTCGACGAAGATCGCGCCGGATTCCTTGTCCACTTCGTACTTGATCGGATCGGCGTTCATCGGGATTTCGATGACGACGTTGAAATCGTTCGGCACATCGCGGCCGGCGTTGACGTTATTCAGGCTCATGGATAGTCCTTGGTTGCTGGAGAAACAATAAAAGGTCGATTATAACGAATCGCCTCGGGCTTGTGCGCCGCACAAGGTCGCGTAAGCACCGAAATGCCCGCCGCAACAGGCAGTCTGTTGGTCCGCCCCACACACTCGGAAGCACGGTGTTGGCGGGATCCCGACCGGGCAGGCCTCTTTTGCCAGGGGAATCCCCCGATCGCAGGGTGGCACGCCTCCTGCTGGATAGCCGTCGGCGGGCAGCCGCCCGCGTCACCAATCCGAGGGGAACGACATGAACATCCAGAAACACATGGAGGCCATCTTCATCACGGCGCTGGCCATCGCCGGCGCCGGATCGATCGTCATCGACCGCCTGCCGGATGCCCGGGCAACGCCGGCCGTCCCGGTCGCGAACAGTATCGGCATGCCCGGCCACATGGCCGTGATCATCGTGCGCGGCAAGCGGGACGCACGCCGCGCATGACGATCACAGCACCGTCGCCAGCGCGCACGACCGGTAATGCCTGTCGGCCTCTTCGCGCTGGCCCAGCGCCTCGTGCAGCTGCGCCAGTTTCAGGTGGGCTTCGCGCACCATGTGCGGCTCGGTGGCGTCGGACAACGCCTGCTCCAGGTAGCGCTGGGCCTTGCCCCACAGTTTCTGGCGCAGGCACAGGGAACCCAGCGTCAGTTCCAGTTCCGGATCGTTCGGATGGGCGCGCAGCCAGGTTTCGCAATTCTCGATCTGCGCCAGCAGCGTGGCCGAACCTTCCGGACCGGCCGCCTCGCGGTAGGCGCGCACGACGCGCTCGTCCCAGCCGGCTTTCAGGGCATCCTCGACGATGCCGCGGGCGTCGTCGTGCAGGCCGCGCGCATTCAGCGCTGCCGCGGCACGCGCCGCGATGGTCGGTTTCACCCGGTCCCCGGCCGGGACGCCGGCCCACACGCGGCGGATCGACTCGGCGTCGTGGCCGCCTTCGGACAGCAGCGCGTCGTACGCCAACTCACGCAGGCGCGCGGACAGCGCGGGGTGCAGGGCGTTGCGCTTGTCGAGGATGCGCACCAGACGCAGCACCTCGGGCCAGTTGCGCGCCTGCTGGTTGGCCTTCATGGCCCATTGCAGCGCGTGGATATGGCGCTGGCCGCTGGCGTTCAGTTCCGCGACGGCTTCCAGCGCGCCTTCCGGCTTGTGGTCGTCGACGAGCAGTTCCGTCACCGTCATCAGGCGCGCCGTCTTGAGGGACTGGTCGTGCACGACGCCCGCGAGCCAGGCGTCGCGGCGCGCCGGTTCGCGCATGCGGTGCGCGGCCCGGGCGCCGATCAGCGCGGCGAGGCCGGCGTTCTCGGGCAGGTCGGCGGCGCGCATGGCGGCCTTCTCGGCATGGCCGAAGCGGCCTTCGAACAGGGCTTTCAACGCTTCGCGCAGGCCGCGGTTCGCTTCGCGTTCACGCTTGCGGTAGCGGTACTGGGCCACGCGCTCGGGCATGCCCAGCGTGGCCCGCACGGCGCGGACGAGGCCGTACAGCACGAGGAACAGCAGGAACGCCAGCACGACGAACAGGTTCAGCGACAGGTCGATCCGGTGCGGCGGATAGAAAAAGACGACGTTGCCGGGATTGAAACGCGCGGTCACGGCAATGCCGATCGCCGCGGCCATCAAGGCGACTAACCAGAGTAATAAACGCATCGTTCAGGCCCCGCGCTTCACGGCTTCGATTTGTAATTGCGCACGGCGTTCAGGCTCTCCGACAAGTCGGGCACGTCGATGGTGACGTTGTTGGCCTGCACCTGGCGCAGCAGGGCCTGCGCGGCCTGCGTCGAGCGTGCCTTCGTGTCGAAGTACTTCACGAGCTGCTGCTGTGCGGAATTGATGTCGTCGCGGAACGTGCCTTCGTTGCGCGACAGCAGCGCCAGGCGCGCATTCAGCAGACGCAGCTTGAGGTTCTCGCGCACGAAATACGATTCGCTCGGCGACAGCATCAGCGCATCCGGATTGTCGACCGTGCGCACGCGGATCAATTGCCGGATGTCGTCCCACATCTCGTGGCTCCAGTTGCGCCACGTTTCCGTCATGCGCTGGGCCAGCGTCCGGTCGGCCGGTGCCGCGGCCTTGCCGGCCACCGCAAACGCGTTCACGCGCGACGGCGCGATCGGCTCGGCCGGCTTTTCGTCGGACAGCAGCGGCAGGTTGTCGATCTGCGAAATGACGTTGTCGAGGCGCAGAGCGATGCCGGGCTGGTCGACGGACGGCAGCGCCTTCAGCTTTTCGATGTCGCGCGCAATGGCGCGGCGGATCGTGATGAATTGCGGCTTGTCGGAGCGCGACAGGGACCGGTCGGCGTTCTGCAGCGCGATCAGCGCGCCCTGCACGTTCCCGGCCAGCTGCAACTGCTGGCTCGCGGTGGACAGCACCTGCTCGATCTCGGACAACGCCCATTCGTCGCGGTTCTTCGAGATGTCCTGGTACATCTGCTCGAGCGCGGCCTGCTGGCTCTGCGCTTCGGTCTGGCGGTTTTCCAGCACGCCGACCTTCACCTGCAACTCCTTGGCCGCCTCCTGGATCTCGCGCACGGCCTGCGCCGTCTCGGCGTTCGAGGCATTGTCCTTTTGCAGCGTGCGCGCGACATCCTCGCGCAGCTTGTTGAAACGGCTGTGCGTGGAATACGTCTGGAGGGCAAGCAGGATGGCCAGCGCGAGGATGGCGACGTTCTGCGGCTTCTGCAGCAGCCCGCCGACCCTGGTACCCTCGGGAACACGCGGCTCGCCGGGGCCCGCCGGCGCCGGCGTCACATAGCTTTCCGGCGGAACGACCGGACCGCCCATGTTTGGTTTTTCTGGATTGTTGGGCAATTCGTTCATGCTCGTGATTGTAACGCGGCAAGCAGCCGCTCGTCGCCCGACCCCGTGAGCGTCACAGTGGTGAAACCCAGTGCAGAGGCCGTTTCCGCGATGCGGGCATGCGGAACGATCAAGTGCTGCCGTTGCAGATTTGCCACACTTGCTCCGCCGTCAAGCTGCTCGACGAGGCCGGCCAGCCCGCGCAGGGCTTCCGAGCTCGTGATTATCCAGTCGTTCGGGCCTGCCAGCAAGGCGCGCAGCGACGCGGCCAGGTCCGGCGTCAGGTTCGGGACGGCGCGGCGGTAGGCGGCAACGGTCTCGACCTCGATGCCGGCCGCGCGCAAGGCGTCCGGCAACACTTCGCGGCCCGTCTCGCCGCGCACGACGAGCACCTTGCGGCCCGCCAGCGCGGCCAGGTCGAGTGCCTGCAGCAGGTGTTCGGAATCGCTGCGGGCCGGGTCGAGCGGGACATGGACGCGGTAACCGTCGCCGGCGATGCCGTGGCGGGCCAGCGCGGCCCGGCTGCCCTCGCCCACGACGGCGAGCGCCACCTCGGCCGGCCACGCGTCGAGATGGGCAAACGCGGCGTCGACGGCATTCGGCGACACGAACGCGACCAGCGCATACTCGCGCAGCCGGCCGAGCGCGGCGCGCAGCGGGGCGGCATCTAGCAACGGGGAAATGTCCAGCAATGGCAGGATCAGCGGTGTGCGGCCGAGCGCCGCCACCGCGCGGGCCAGCGGCTCGGCCTGCTGGCGCGGACGGGTGATGACGACCGCGTCAGGCATCGCCCGCGGCGGTCGCCTTGCATTCGGCCAGGATCCCGGCGGCATCCTGCGCGGCCAGCTTCTGCGCCACCTGCTCGCCCACCGCTTCCGGCAACGCGGCCGGGCCGCTGGCGTCCGCGAACGCGCTGCGGCGGCCGTCCGGCGTGGCGACCATGGCGCGCAGGTGCAGGGTATCGCCGTCGACGGTCGCATGCGCCGCCAGCGGGATCTGGCAGCTGCCGCCGAACACTTGCGACACTTTACGTTCGGCCTGCACGGCCTGCGCCGTGTGCGTGTGGTTCAGCGGCGCCAGCAGTGCGCGGACGTCGAAGCCGGCGGCATTGCCCGACAGGATCTCGATCGCCATCGCGCCCTGCCCTGCGGCCGGCAGGCTCTCTTCCGGCTCGAGGTAGGCACGGATGCGGCGCGTGAGGCCCAGGCGCTTGAGGCCGGCGGCGGCGAGGATGATCGCGGCGTAGTCGCCACGGTCGAGCTTGCCCAGACGCGTGTCGAGGTTGCCGCGCAGCGGCTTGATCACGAGCTGCGGATAGCGCGCGGCGATCAGGGCCTGGCGGCGCAGGCTGCTCGTGCCGACGATGCTGCCTGCCGGCAACGCGGCGAGGCTGTCGAAATCGTTGGAGACGAAGGCGTCGCGCGGGTCTTCGCGTTCGAGGATGGCGGCCAGTTCAAAGCCTTCCGGCAATTCCATCGGCACGTCCTTGAGGGAGTGCACGGCCAGGTGGGCGCGGCCGTCGGCCATCGCCACTTCGAGCTCCTTCACGAACAAACCCTTGCCGCCGACCTTGGACAGCGTCTTGTCGAGAATCTGGTCGCCGCGCGTGGTCATGCCGAGAATGTCGATTTGGCACTGCGGATATAATGCTGCGAGCCGGTCGCGCACATGCGTGGCCTGCCACATGGCCAGCCGGCTTTCGCGCGATGCGATAATCAGTTGCGCGGGAACATGCTGCGTCGTGTCGTTGGAGTTCAAAACGGTTTCTTTCACTGTCGTTGCGCCCGGATCGGGCAGCGCCGGTTAAGCCCATACCTGAGATCACAAATTCTAGCATGGGCCTACCCGCAGGCCATGGCAAACCGCCAGCGCGCCCCGCAGGACCTTTGGTAATACCGATTCGTTGTATCTGCAGTTTCAACAATTCAACCATGGTCGATATGGACAATCCCGCTGCACTCTCCCCCCAACCGCCCGGCAACGTCGACAAGGACGCGCCGCTGAAAGAAGACATCCGCCTGCTCGGCCGCCTCCTCGGCGACGTGCTGCGCGACCAGGAAGGCGAAGCCGTGTTCGACGTCGTCGAAACGATCCGCCAGACCGCCGTGCGCTTCCGCCGCGAAGACGACGCGCAAGCCGGCACCGAACTCAAGACGCTGCTGGCGAAACTGTCGCGCGAAGAGACGAACTCCGTCGTGCGCGCCTTCTCGTACTTCTCGCACCTGGCCAACATCGCGGAAGACCAGCACCACATCCGCCGCCGCCGCGCCCACCTGCTGGCCGGCTCGAAGCCGCAGCCGTCCAGCGTCGCCTACGCCCTCACCCGCCTGAAGGATGCGGGCGTCGCGCAGGACACCGTCGAAGGCTTCCTGCGCGAAGCGCTGATCGCCCCCGTGCTGACGGCGCACCCGACCGAAGTCCAGCGCAAGTCGACGCTCGACGCCGAGCACGACATCGCCCGCCTGCTGGCCGAGCGCGACCTGCCGCTGACGCCGAAGGAACGCGCGCGCAACCTGCAACTGCTGCAGGCCCGCATCGCGACCTTGTGGCAGACCCGCATGCTGCGCTACGAAAAACTGACGGTGGCGGACGAGATCGAGAACGCCCTGTCCTACTACCGCGCGACGTTCCTGCGCGAGCTGCCGGCCGTGTACGACGACGTCGAGGAAGAGATCGCGGCGCAGTACGGATCCGCGGCCGATGGCCTGGACGACGCGGCGTACATGCAGATGGGCAGCTGGATCGGCGGCGACCGCGACGGCAACCCGAACGTCAACGCCGCCACGATGCAGCGCGCGCTCGTGCGCCACTCGACGACCATCTTCGATTTCTATCTCGACGAAGTGCACGCGCTGGGCGCGGAACTGTCGCCGTCCACGCTGCTCGTGTCCGCGAGCCCCGCGCTGCTGGCGCTGGCCGATGCGTCGCCGGACCACTCCCCGCACCGCAGCGACGAGCCTTACCGCCGCGCGCTGATCGGCGTCTACGCCCGCCTCGCGTCGACGGCGCGCGAACTCGGCGCCACCAACATCCTGCGCAAGGAAGTGGGCCATGCGGATGCGTACCGCGATGCATCGGAGTTCCGCGCGGAGCTGCAGGTGCTCGCCGATTCGCTGAACGAGAACCACGGCGCCATCCTCGCAGTGCCGCGCCTGAACGGCCTCGTACGCGCGGCGCGCATCTTCGGCTTCCACCTCGCCTCGCTCGACATGCGCCAGAGCTCCGACGTACACGAGAAAGTGCTGGCCGAGCTGTTCGCGCGCGCGGGCGTGGAAGGCGATTACGCCGCGCTGTCCGAGGACGCGAAAGTCAGACTGCTGCTGGACGAACTGGCGCAGCCACGCCTGCTGTACACGCCGTACGAAAGCTATTCGGACATCACGAATTCCGAACTGCAGATCCTGCGCACGGCGCGCGAGATCCGCAAGCGCTACGGCACGCGCGCGATCCGCAACTACATCATCTCGCACACGGAAGAAGTGTCCGACCTGCTGGAAGTCCTGCTGCTGCAAAAGGAAACGGGGCTGTTCCGCCCCAGCGAGAAGAAGAGCGACGCGATGGTGATCCCGCTGTTCGAAACCATCCCCGACCTGCAGCGCGCGGCCGAGATCATGGGCACGTGGATGGCGCTGCCGATCGTGGCCGACGTGATCGAGCACCAGGGTCGCCTGCAGGAAGTCATGCTGGGCTATTCGGACTCGAACAAGGACGGCGGTTTCCTGACGTCGAACTGGGAGCTGTACCAGGCGGAGCTGAAGCTGGTGAAGGTGTTCGCGGACGCGAACGTCAAGCTGCGCCTGTTCCACGGCCGCGGCGGCACGGTGGGCCGCGGCGGCGGTCCGAGCTACGACGCGATCCTCGCGCAGCCACCGGGCACCGTCAACGGCCAGATCCGCCTGACGGAACAGGGCGAGATCATCTCGTCGAAGTTCAGCAATCCGGAAATCGGCCGCCGCAACCTCGAACTGCTGGTCGCCGCGACGCTGGAAGCGGGCCTGATGCCGCACGGCGCGGACCGCGAACAGATCGAGCGCCTGTCCCGCTTCGAGCCCGTGATGGCCGAGCTGTCGCAGCGCGCGTACAAGGCCTACCGCGACCTCGTGTACGAGACGCCGGGCTTCACGGACTACTTCTTCGCCGCGACGCCGATCGCCGAGATCGCGGAACTGAACCTCGGTTCGCGCCCCGCGTCACGCAAGTCGACGCGCCGCATCGAAGACCTGCGCGCGATCCCCTGGGGCTTCTCGTGGGGCCAGTGCCGCCTGCTGCTGCCGGGCTGGTTCGGCTTCGGCGCCGCCGTCTCCGGCTGGCTCGCCGAGGGCGACCGCGACCAGCGCCTGGCGCTGCTGCGCGAGATGGCGCAGCACTGGCCGTTCTTCGCGACGCTGCTGTCGAACATGGACATGGTACTGGCCAAGAGCGACCTCGCCATCGCGTCGCGCTACGCGGAACTGGTGCCGGATGCCGATCTGCGCGAGCGCATCTTCAAGCGCATCGCGGCCGAGTATGCGGAGACGCTGCATTGCCTCACGCTCGTCACGGGCACGGAGGAACGCCTCGTGAACAATCCGCTGCTGGCGCGGTCGATCCAGAACCGGTTTGCGTATCTCGATCCGCTCAATCACCTGCAGGTCGAGCTGATCCAAAGGCATCGGGCGCTGTCGGCCGAGGAAGAGGTCGATGAGCGGGTGCATCGCGGGATTCACCTGTCGATCAATGGTGTTGCGGCGGGGTTGCGCAACACGGGCTGACGATCACTTCACCCGTAACGACAGGGCCCCGGAAACGGGGCCCTGTTCGTTTCAGCACTGCGCATTAAGCTGTACGACGCGCTCTCCCGACGGTCGTCAGGTTGTGTTCGCTCAAATGTCACTCAAGCATGAGCTTGAATAATTACAAGGTTCCCAGCGCAACGCTTGGGATACCCACGGTGCACTGAGCGTGATCAACCTGAAAGGGGTACGACCGATGGCAGATCCCGACATCGCAAGAACGTTCGCCGAAGTTCAATATGTGCTGAGAGATCGCCACCGGCCGCTTCGCCTGCTTCTTGATGGGATGACCAAGGCCGGAAACGAGTCGCTCCTGCCGCAACGAATAATCGGCAGCGAAGCGATCTGCGGCGGATTCAATTTCCGGATGCTGTGTGTGTCCGAGAGCGCGACCCTGCCCCTCAAGAACTTCATCGGGGTGCCTGCCGAACTACAAATCGTCACCGACCGCGGCCAGCTACGCCGTATATGCGGGCTCGTCACTGAGGCTGCTTCGGGCCAAAGCGACGGCGGGCTCGCCACGTATCAATTAGTCATGAGCGATGCGCTTTCGGTGCTGGAAAGCAAAGTCAACACGCGTGTGTTCCGAGATAAAAGCGAACTGGAGATCGTGCAGATACTGGTCGCCGAGTGGCAGAAAAGCATGGGGGTTCTGGGAGCATCCTTCGATCTGGCAATCGACGCCAGCCTCGCCAATCGCCGTTTTCCCAAACGCCAGTTCATCATGCAGCACAACGAGTCAGACGCCGCCTTCGTTCGTCGGTTGCTACAAAGACGCGGGATAGGCTGGTTTTTTCGTCCCGGACTGACGACGGGCGCCGGGTCGTCCGAAACCGGTCGGGCGCCATCAAGGATCGGACATACCTTGGTATTGTTCGCCGATTCGAGTCAACTCGACCAAAATGCCGCCGGGTTGGTGCGATTTCATCGCGACGATGCAACTGAGCAGCGCGACACCATCACCGGATGGAGCGCGGTACGTGCGCTCCGTTCGGGGAGTACGTCGTTATTCAGCTGGGACTACCTTCAGCCCAGCAATACGATGTTCATGAGGGCCCAGGTACCGGCTCAGGCCGATCAGGGCGAACAAGGCAACCAACTGGCCGCCGGACTGGACGATTACCAGGTCGCAGCCCCGCACATCGGCGACAGTCCGCGCGATCTGTTGGACCTGAACGACGCGCAGATGGCTTACCACGAGTACGCCGCCAAATGGTTCAAAGGCGAAGGCAGCGTACGCGACCTGGCCGTCGGCGAGTGGTTCAGCCTGAAAGGCCATCCGGAAATCGACGCCCATCCCGACAGCGCGCGGCAGTTCGTCGTCACGTCTCAGCACATCATTGCGGAGAACAACCTACCGGTGGACATTGGCGCACGTGTGGAGCGACTCTTCGAACGTAGCGGCTGGGCCCGCGGCACAGCTGCGTCGCAACGGACCGATGACGACCGGACGCTGCGTTACCAGACAAGCTTCACGTGCGTGCGCAGGAGCATCCGCATCGTTCCGCCCCGCCCGATCCTGCCGCGCCCACAATTACAGTCGGCAATCGTCGTCGGCCCGGAGAGCGAAGTCGTGTGGTGCGATCCGCTGGGGCGTGTCAAGGTTCGTTTCCTGGCTACGCGGCCACAAGACCACGGGCATGCGGCCGGCGCCGGCAGTTCGGATTCGGATCGTGACTCGGCTTGGGTACGTGTCTCGTCCAGCTGGGCAGGAAACGGTCTCGGGGCCCGTCTCCTGCCCCCGGTCGGCACCGAAGTGCTGATCGACTTTGCAGGCGGTGATCCCGACAAGCCAGTCATCGTCGGACAGGTGTACAACGGCGACTCGCCACCGCCCATGTTCGTCGGAGAGGACGCGTTGCCCGGTACCCGCCACCAATCCGGCCTGCGCAGCCGGGAGATTCGTGGCCGACGCGGTAACCAGCTTCGGCTGGACGATACGACCGGCCAGATCAGTGCGCAGCTGGCCAGTGACCATGGTAAGACGGAGCTGAACCTTGGTTATCTCACTGAGCCGCGCCGAGAGAATGGCGCGCGGCCACGCGGTGACGGCGCGGAACTACGCACCAACGAAGCGATTGCCCTGCGCGCGGCACGCGGTATCTTGCTGAGTGCCTGGAAACTGCTCGACGGCTCGGACAGCAAGGGTACCCAGCTCGCACGCAACGAATACCTCGACCTGCTGCGCGAATGCGGTGAACTGTGCACTTCACTCGGCAACTACGCCGCAGAGCACAACGGCCTGGCGATCGATGCCAAGGAACAGGACGCACCGCGCGCACGGGTCAAGAACTGGGAGGACGGAAGCAACACCGCGCCCGAAGCCGCCGAGCCAAGAGAGCCGGTCATCGCCGTGACCTCGCCGGCCGGCATCGGTTTCGCGAGCTCCAAGGCCATCGTCAGCTACTCAGCCAGCAACGTCGACACCACGGCCCAACAGCACTTGCAACTTACGGCTGGTCAGCGTTTTGCAGTCAATGCCGGCAATGGCATTTCGCTCTTTGCCCGCGGTGGCGGACTCAGTGCAATCGCGCACGTCGGAAAACTGCTGGTGCAAAGCCAGCATGACGATATCGCTGTCAACTCCGCCAAGGACGTTCAAGTGACCGCCAGCGAAGGCTCGATTACGGTATCGGCCAAGACCATCCTCCTCGTTGCGCAGGACGGCTCATTCCTCAAGCTCGGGGAAGGATCCCCGGTCTTCGGGAGCAAGGAGGCCCTCAAGTTCCACGCACCTGATTTCACTTGGGATGGCCCGGAGACGATGAGTGCACAGCTCCCCACATTCAAGAAGGACGGGACCGATCTCAAGTTCGAGCCTCGTCTCTATCCGCATCTCGACGGCGGCGTGCCGGCTGCCGGAATGGCTTACAAGATCGAGTCCGCGGCCGGTGACGGTGCGGGAAAAACCGACGCGCAAGGGGCGACCTCGACCTTGAAGCACGAGCAGATGCACGTTGCGAGCATAGATCTCAAGGAAGAAGACCAGCCATGACCGATGCAAAAAGCGCTTCGCTTTACAAGAAACTGCCATTCAGCCGGGGTAAGGGGCAAGGCGTTACTTTGCCCGGACAAGGAAACAAGAAGATCGTCGGCGTCAGGCACAACCTGCCCGGCTCCATCATCCTCGTACATGGCGTGAACGATGTTGGCGTCAGTTACGACGCGGTGGAATCGGGTTTGTGCGAAGGGCTGGCGGAGCGCCTGTGCGGTGATCTGACACCAGGTACGTATCGCATGCCGCAAGCCGCCGACCGCGAGAAGTTAGAGGACGATCCCGACGACGTTTTCTACAAGCGTAAGATCGGCGACGATACGCACAGTCCGATTATTCCATTCTACTGGGGGTTTCGCGAAGAATCAGCGCACGTGGTCGACTGGAGGAAAACACCCCACGGTCAAGCAGTCGACCGCTACGGCAACCGGCTGGACAGAGATTACTCGAAAGAAGGCGGCCCGTTCGCCAATGCGACATCGTCGCTACCGGAGATGTGGAACCGAGGTAAAAGCGATGCTTATGGAAGCTTAGACTGGGCGTCGCACGATGCTACTCACCCAATCCTGAAGAACCCGGGACGGCTCTACATGATTCTGGCTGCACGACGCCTCGCCGCCTTGATTTCAATGATCCGCGATTATGATGAGGACGAAACAGTCTCGATTGTCGCTCATAGCCAAGGCTGCTTACTCAGCCTGTTAGCGCAGGCCTTTCTCCTCGACCCAAAAATGCAGAAAGATCAGCCTGGCGCACGTCCGGCCGATACACTCATCCTGTGCAACCCGCCTTACAGCCTCGTCGATGAATTGCCAACAGCAGCGGCGCTCGTGAACGGATATTCGGGCGCGGACGTGCAGATGTTGAAAGACACGGACCGATATCGATTCGTGAAAGGCGGACAGACTTTGCACGCTCGTCTCACGACTTTGGCAAACATCGTGAAGGGCGTACACGATAAAAAACATCCGACGCCTGTATTCTCGGAACTATCCGATACAAAAAAACACATGGGCGCAGTCGGCCCTAAATGGGAGGCGTCCAACGATCGCGATAACCGGGGCAAGGTCTACCTCTACTTTTCTCCGGAAGACATGACGGTAGCATTCGCTGGTGTCGAGGGAATCGGCTGGCAGGGGGTACCCGACATTTTACGCGGCCATCGTTTGGAAACTCGCTCCACAGGCGATGCAATAACGGCAATCGACAACTTTGCGCCACAGTCCTCGCCATCGGCCACGATATACAAGCCACTTGCTGCGTTAGGCTCCGGATTCTTTCAACGCGTTTTCACATTAAAGCGGCGCCCAGATTATCGTAACGGCAAACTTGTCCTAGTAGGCCAGTCCCCCCACGATTTTGCGTTAAGAGTGCCCGGGGAAGACGACCATGGCCACACTGCCGCGAGCGATTCCTTCATAAGCAATCACAGCTTGCGTGAGCACTTGCCTAGAGCGAGTGAAGCGCCGAGTGATGCATCCCCTGAAGAGCGAGCTCGCTTCGGTCTACGCCGCATTACCGGTGAAGCCTTGCCGAAGCCGGTTATGGCTAGCATGGGCGAAAGCGCCTTCCCGGACGCGCAGCATCGCTACGGCGCGAGTGAGAACATCGACCAAATCGACGCGGCCATCTCCGTGACCAGCGATTTCGGCATCGATGGACACCATTGGGAATGCGTCTCCGATCCGTGTGGCATCGCCGTAAAATTGCGAGGCTATCAACCGATTGCTAGCCCACGTCTCGACGTCTATCCCGGCAGAGTGGTGAAGGTCAACGAACAGCGGCAAGTGTTGACGGAAAAGCTCAATCGCGACAAGAAAATCGAGGACAGATGCGAGGTCAAGAATGTGTACGTTTGCCTAGAGATCGGTTTTGAACGCCCACTCAACCCGCCCAAACTGTTGATCGAACGAAGCGAAACTCCGAACGAAGCCCGGCTGCGCTGGCAAAAAACGAACACATCACGCTCATTCCATAGCGCGATTTACGCTGGCCGCAAGAATCATAGCCAAGTGACCGCGTACGACGTGGCCATTGGTGGTGGCAAGGCGCCAACACATCCGCTGTTCTATAAGTATCTGTGTGCGGTAGCGGATTGGAGGTTGAAGGATACCCTTGAAAAAGAGTCACCTCGACATAGCATCCTCAAATGGAGCAAATTCCTGCAAGAGTTTGCAATCTACTGGACAGATGAACGTCCTTGGCGAAAGGCGCTCATCGAAGGTAACCAAATATATTACTCAACCGGCAAATTACCCGCCGATCTGCCGCTACCGCCGGAGGGACTTCCGCAATGCCTTGTTGTGGAATCGATGGCTGGAACAGTCGGGAAGGTTGACCGAGCACCCTCATGAGTACATTTCGCCCGACGAGGCATTCAGGAGCAAAAGCATCTTAGGCAATGTAGTGTTACGCCTGACGCATATGTCGATATTTATGATTTCGACAATGCAATCGCAGCATCCAACAAGCGGAGATAACAATGAGCAAACCCTGGTGGCTCCTGGCGGTCGCGTTAGGAATCGGACTGGTATTTGGAGGACGATGGGTGCTGGCGCGACGCGACGCAGATGCGCGCCAGACGCAAGCATCAGCTGCTGCTGCAAAGGAGCGTGATCAAGCAGCGACCACGCATAGCGAGCAGGGACGGCACGAGTACGTGCTAGAAGTGATCAATCTAGGGGTTACCCTGGACAAGTACCGACAGGGCAAATTATGGACTGCACTTCAAACCGGCAACCCGTACACATCCCTTCGCGAGCATGATCCCAAAAAATACCCATGGACGATGTTTGACAAGCTTGGCCAGAGCGGCGGGCGAAGTGGTGACACGTTGGAAAACGGTGCCGGTTACACCGTTACCGAATGGGGAACGCCGGTATTCAACGCAAGGCCTCCCGATACGAGTAAGTATGCAGGCAACCCACTTATGCCGGACATGGGGATTGCCGCTTCAGCTGAGTCATCTGGCATGTCGACCAGCCTATTTGTGGCCGGCCCGGCCCGCTTTGCCGAACGACCAGACCACATCCTCGAAGACGTTTTCGAGTTCTTCGATGCCAACCCTGATGTCCCGTATGTCGTATTGAACTCAGACGACGGAATGGCCGTTCGCGACGTGTCCCAGTCGCCTGGTTCGCCATCGCTCGTCAAAGAGGGTTACTACGTCCCCCAAATGCCGGACGCATCAGCGCTCTTCGTCCTTGCGCGCCGCGAGCGGGTCGATCCGATTCGTCCTTTCGTCTACGAAGATATCGACGATTACCGAACCCCGATGGAGTTGCTCAACCGCGATGGAGTCGCGCGACGCCTGTTTCTGGGCTACCTCGACTTGACGAAGTCGTTGCCGCGCCCAGAAACGGTGACTCACAATCGTCCCCCAACCATCCCCGAATGGCTGGAATACGCCGCCAAGTTCAGCACGCGCCCAGACATCCGCGGCACTGGCCAGATCAGTTTCCTGGATCGCGAGTTCAACGCAAAGCACCGACCACCGCCCGACTGGAAACCGACTCCCTGGTTCCCCATCCCATGGAGCAAACTGCAGCTCCAACAATTCGACAGCATGGCCTCGCTCGGCTTCATTCATCGGCCTGTCTTCGTGAAGACGACCGATGAGCACGGCAAACCGCTCCCCCGGCGCGATGCGCGACAAAAAGCGCTGATGGAAGGCTTGCAGGAAGCACTACGCACCCTGCCCGAGGCCGAGCGCGCCAAAGGGCCGGCGCGCGTGATCGCCGCCACGAATAACCAAACCGAGCAACTTGTTGCTCTCGAAGGCATGCTGCACCAGTACGCCGCGCAAGGCGGTCCTGAAATCGACAGCGGCAAGGTCGACCAGTTCATCAACATCGACCGGCGCCTCGGCAACACGGGGGCGGCGACTTTATTCATGCAGATGGCGATCGGCGTCATGGGCAGTTACCGCGCCGGAGGGCCAAGCCTGGCCGTCAACCTGCGCGACCCGCACGAAGCGACTCTCATTTTCATCAGTCCGCCTTCCGATGAAAAGCGCAAAGCCCAGCAAGAATCACGCGGTGACGTATTCCGGAGTATCAGATCGATGGCGGCGCCTGCGGAGAGCGACGTTGCCACGGCCGTCAAGTAAATCTCACTCTCAACGACGACAAATGCCATGAAAAACGTCATCAGACTGGGCGACGTCACGACCCACGGCGGCAAGGTAATCAGCGCCAGCGCATCTCACTTCAAAGTCCACGGCGTTCCAGTGGCCTGCGTGGGCGACACGTGCAGCTGTCCCATCCCTGGCCACTCAGGCTGCACGATCACCAGCGGTTCTCCGCACCACACAATCAGCGGCAAGCACATTGCATTCGATGGCGACAGTCTGAGTTGTGGAGCGAAGCTGATCTCAAGCTTTCAGCATTTCAGCACAAAGATATAGCGTAAGTCGCGTACGACGTTAGCGTCTGACGGACACGCCAAACGCCAGGCTCAACCCCGGCGTCTGGCGATTCACCCCATGCACCACCATCGCGTCGATCTGGCAATCCCTGTTCACGAGCCACGACACGCCCGTGTCGACGATCGCCTGCGTCCCATGCCCGATCTGCGGCGCGGCCACTTCCGCGAAGCCGTGCAGCCGCTCGCTGAACGCCTTCCCGACCGACGCCGCGAACACGCCGTACGTAACATCGCTGTCGCGCACCACGCCCGGCATCACGCCCAGCGACCAGTCGTGCCCGAGATCCCACTCCACCGGTAGCTCGATGGACGGCCGGAACCCGCTGCCGCGCAGCGCCGCACTGCCCATGGGCAGCGCCACCTCGGCGATCATCCCGACGGATGGCCGCATGCCGTCCGGGTCGGCGACATGCCATTTCACGCCGGCGGACAGGTCGGCCCAGCCGGCACTGACCGTGTGCGCGCCGGACGCGGGGTCGCCCGCGTGCTCGATCGTGCGCCCGTCCGTCTCCACGCGCAGTTCGAGCGCGTCGGCCACGCCGATGCGCAGCAGGGTCGGCGTCGTGAGCGTGCGCACGTGCGCCTCCAGGTCGCGCTGGCGGTCCCATTGGACGCCCGTCTCGAGCTGGACGCGGTGGCTGCCCACCACCTGGCTCGAGTTGGCGACGTTGGGACGGTCGGGGTTGATGGTGTCGTCGTCCGCACGGGCGGCCGGGACGGACAGGACGCCTGCCAGCAGGCAGGCCAGGGAAGCGGAGCGGATCGAAGTTTGCATACCGACAGTATGCCAAGGCCGGGCCGGCGTGGCCTAACCTGTCTACATCGTAATCATTGCAGCGCCAGGCGCGCGGCCCCGACCGGCGGCTGCGGCGCACGCGGCGCGGCGGCGGGCGGCGCGGCGAGCACGAAACTGGCCACGAGCCGCTGCAGCTGCTCCGCCTGTTCCTGCATCGCGCTCGCCGCGGCCGTCGCTTCTTCCACCAGCGCCGCGTTCTGCTGCGTGGCGTCGTCGATCGCGCCGATGGCGCGGTTGACCTGGCCGATGCCTTGCTCCTGCTCGCCGCTGGCGATGCTGATCTCGCCCATGATCGCGGTCACGCGGCCCACGCTGTCGACGACGTCGCGCATCGTGGCGCCCGCTTCCGCGACGAGGCGCGTGCCGGCATCGACCCGGGCCACGGAATCGTCGATGAGACCCTTGATCTCGTGCGCCGCCGCATTGGCGCGCTGGGCCAGGGTGCGCACCTCGCCCGCGACGACGGCAAATCCCCGTCCCTGCTCGCCCGCGCGGGCCGCTTCCACCGCTGCATTCAGCGCGAGGATGTTGGTCTGGAACGCGATCCCTTCGATGACGCCGATGATGTCGACGATGCGGCGCGCGGACGTGTCGATCGCACCCATCGTGTCGACCACCTGGCCCACGACGGCGCCGCCGCGCTGGGCGATGCCGGATGCCGATTGCGCGAGGCTGTCCGCCTGGCGAGCGTGCTCGGCGTTCTGGCGCACGGTCGCCGTCAGCTGTTCGATCGACGTCACCGTCTGTTCCAGCGCCCCGGCCTGCGCTTCCGTGCGGCGCGACAGGTCGGCGTTGCCGCCCGCGATCTGCGCCGTGCTGGTCGCGATGGCCTCGGTGCCGCCGCGCACGTCGCCGACGATGCGGCGCAGGCTGGCCTGCATCGCGCCCAGCGCGCGGTTCAGGCGCCCCGTCTCGCTGCGGTCGCCGTCGCCGCACGCGAGGTCGGTGTCGAGGCGGCCGGCCGCGATGCGGTCGGCGAGGTCAATCGCGGCGTCGAGCGGACGGCTGATCGAGCGTACGAGCAGCACGCCCGCCACGAACGTCGTCAGCGCGGCCAGCAGCGCCATCATGATCACTTGCACGCGCGCGCGGCGCACCGTCGCGTCGCCGGCGGCGCGGGTGTCGTCCGACGCGGCTTCGATTTGTCCGGACAGCGCCTCCATGCTTTTTTCGAGTACGTGGAAGCGGTCCATGAACGCCGGATACGCGGCGCGCGCGGCGGCGGGATCGGACACCTTCAGGATATCGTCGACGCCGCGCAGGTAAGCGTCGACGTCCGGCTTGACCTTGTCGATGGCCGCACGGATCGCGGGATCCTTCACCTGCCTGTCGAGGTTCGCCATCATCTCGCGGAACAGCGCCTTGTGTTCGGCGGCTTCGCGCCGGGCGGCGTCGCGCGCGGCCGTGTCGGCATCGCCCGCCAGCAGCGCGGCCAGCACGTCGGCCCGGAGGGCGTCGTGCGCCTGGTCGGCCTGCATCTGGTGGCGGATGGCGCTGCCGTTGCCGGTGATGGCGTCCATGGCGCCGTCGAGCTGGCCGACGGCCAGTTCGCCGATGCCGCCGACCATGACGACGAAGGCGATGGCGGTGACGTTCCAGGCCAGCATGCGCTGGCGGATGGTGAAGCGGTTCAGCATGGGAATTCCTTCCGTTATCGGCGCACCGACAGGCCCAGGCCGATGCCCAGGTCCGCCGTGCGGCGGTTCAGGCCGCGGCTCAGCGCGGCGTCCAGTTGAATGTCGTTCGTGAGCAGCCATGTCACGCCGGTGTCGAAGACGGCCTGCGTGCCGCCGCGGTTGGCGCGCGCGATGCGCGGCGCGGCCAGTTCGACGAAGCCGTGCACGCGTTCCGTGATGTCGCGGCCGACCGTGGCGGCGAGGATGCCGTAGCCGCGGCGGGCGCCGCGCTCGTCGTTGTCGGTGCCGGCGCCGGGCATGATGCCGATCCCGACGCCATTGGCCAGCTCCCACTCGGCGGCGACACGCAGCGACGGGCGCACGCCGGAACCCCGCAGGGCCTTGCTGCCGCCGGGCAGGTCCGCATGCAGCAGCCAGCCCAGCGACGGTGCGGCGCCGTCCTGGTCGGCCGTATGCCATTTGATGCCGACGGACGTGTCGGCGTAGCCGGCCATCGTCGCGCCGCCCGCGTGTGCGACGGTGCGGCCGTCCGTCTCGAAGCGCAGCTCCGTCGTCTCACCCAGGCCGATGCGCAGCAGGGTCGGCGTCGTGAGCGTGCGCGCGGTCACGCCGCCGGCGCGGTCGCGCTCCCACTGCAGGCTCGTTTCCAGCTGCAGGCGGCCTTTGCCGACAACCTGGCTGGATTCGACGAAGTCGGGACGGTCGGTGGAAATCGTGTCGTCATCGCCGGCCGATGCGGCGAGCGGCAGGCCGCAAGCGGCGGCCAACAAAAGGAAAGAAAAGCGAGCCATGTGGATATGTGGAACAGTCGATGTGCCAAGTATCCGCAAGCTGGCTCGTCAATACCAGACAGATTGTGAATTTCTCGATAGAACCATTTTTCGTTTGATAACTTATGTCGGGGCGGCACCACAAAGCTTGTCGGAGCAGCATGCCGAACGCCGTGTATCAACCCTGCATGGAAATGCGATGGCCGGGGCGCAACGACATGGCGATGAGCGCCAGTACGAGGCAGAGCGCGGCCATCAACCACCACGCGGGTGCGAGATTCGAGAGGTGCTCGCGCAGCAGTCCGGCGGCGAGCGGCAGGATCGCCGCCAGCAGGTAGCCGCCGCCCTGGACGAAACCCACGATCGCACCGGCATCCTCCGGGTTATCGCCGTGGTCCATCGCGACGATGAGCGACAGGGGGAACAGCGCACCGATACCGAGCCCGGCCAGCAGGGCCGCCGGCCATGCGAGAGCGGCCGGGGCGAGGGAAAAGCCGAGCATCCCCGCGAGGAGCGCGCCGATCGCCAGGAGCAGCACCACACGCCGGTCGGGCGTCCGGCCAACCACGGCGGACACGGCGATCCCTGCCGCCACTTCCGCGCATGTCAGGGCGCCGAGCAACGCCCCCGCCGCTTCCGGCGACCAGCCGAGCTGCGTGTAAAACGGCGGCAGCCACGCCAATACCAGGGTATAGGCGCCGGTGCCCAGGCCGAAAAAACCCAGCAGGAGCCAGCCGCGCCTCTTGCGATGGACCGGGCGCCGTGCCGCGTGCACCGGCAGCGCATCGGGTTGCGACGTGGCCAGGCACCAGGCCGCCAGTCCCACCAGGGCGGGGAACACCCATACGCCCAGGGCCGCGGTCCAGGTCATGCCTTGCGCCAGCCATGGACTGGCCGCGCTGGAGATCATCGCCCCGCCCATGATCGCGGTCGAATAGATACCCATCACCGTTGCCGTGTGCCCTCCCGCGCGGTGCCGGATCGCCATCGGCATCAACGCCTGGACCATCGCGATGCCGATGCCGCCTGCGATCGCCGTCGCGAGCAATGCGGTGGGGCCGCTCCACGCCCAGCGTCCCAGGCAGGTCAGTACGATGAGCAGCACGCCGGACGCGATGCCCCGGCGCGCGCCGAGTGCGGCTTGCAGGCGGGAGGCGCCCAGCATGCACACGCCCATCAATGCGACCGGCAGCGTGGTCAGCAGGCTGGCCCCGGTATCGCTCAGTCCCGTCTCGCGCTGGATCACGTCGAGCAGGGGCCCGATCGTCGCCATCGTGGGACGGAGGTTGATTCCAACGAGCACGACCGCTGCTGGAAAGGCATATGCGCCGAGTGATTTTGACATGTCGAGTTCCTGGAACCGTTCGACGCTTGGCTGCGCGACGGCCATTCCATATAATTTGATGTGAAGATATTTTATCTCTACATCAAGATACTTGCAAACATGGATAGAGCACAAAATGCAGCGACTCAATGGGCGCGCGAACGCCCGGACCTCGACGTCGGGCCCATGATCCTGTTGGGGCGCCTTGGCGAGGCGGGCGTGGTGATCATGCGCGACCACCTCAATCCGCTATTCGCGCGCTTCGGCCTGCAGCCTGGCGAATTCGACGTGCTGGCAACGCTGCGGCGCAGCGGCGCGCCCTATGCGTTGACGCCGACCGACCTCTACGAAGCCGCCATGATCTCCTCTGGAAGCATGACGAATCGCATCGATCGGCTGGAAAAGGCCGGGCTCGTGCAACGCCAGCCCAACCCAAGGGATGGCCGGGGCACCCTGGTGGCGCTCTCCGCCACGGGACTCGCCCTCATCGACGAGGCCGTCGTCGCGCATGTCGCCAACCAGCAGGCCGTCGTCAGCGGGTTGACGGAGAAGGAGCAGGCGCAGCTTTCAACCCTCCTTGCCAAGCTCCTCGCCTCGACCAGCGGCACGGCGCCAGGCTGATCACGTCGCGGTTTCGGCGTGTAACGACGCCAGCACGGCGGGCCGCGCGCCGATCCGCCGCACATAGGCCTGCAGCGCGGGCCAGTGGCCGAGATCGATGGAAAAGAACCTGCACCAGCCCAGCACGGTGAAGAGGTAGGCGTCGGCGACGCTGAAAGACGCGCCCGCCAGATAGTCCTGGCGGCCCAGGACGTCTTGCAAGAAATCGAATCGGCTGGACAGCCTGGTGCGGAAGCAGGCCAGGGCCTCTTCGGGAAGTGCCGTGTTGAACAACGGGGCCGAACCGGCATGGATCTCCGTGGCGACGAAGTTCAGCCACTCCTGGAGCCGCACCCGCTCCCAGGTGCCGGCGCGCGGCGCCAGTCCGCTTTCCGGGTCGAGGTCGGCCAGGTACTGGACGATGGCCGGACCTTCGGTCAACACCTGGCCGTCGTCCAGTTCGAGCGCGGCCACATAGCCCTTCGGATTGACGGTGCGGAAATCGCGGCCGTCCGCGGTGAGCCTGGTCCGGTTGTCGACCTTGACGAGATCGAACGGCAAGCCGAGTTCGCGCAACACGATGTGGGGAGACAGCGAACAGGTATGGGGGGCGTAGTACAGCTTCATGGAACTCCTCGGAACGTTGGACACGGTCGAGCAGTATCCTCGTGGCCCATTAGCCCGTAAAATTAATGTCTGATTTTCCACGTATTAGCTGAGCTACTGATTCCCATGATGAACCTCTTGCATTGGCGCCTGCTGGTCGCCGTCGCCGATGCCGGCAACATGTCGCGCGGCGCCGAGCGCGTGGGCATTACGCAGTCCGGTGCCAGCCAGGCCATCGCGCAGCTGGAAGCGTCGCTGGGATTCAAGGTGTTCACGCGCGAGCGGCGGCACATCGGGATCACGGCGCTGGGCGAGCAGGTCGTGGAGCAGGCCCGTGCGATGGTGGAACGTCTCGACGCGATTCGCGCGCTGGCCGATGACAGCCGGGGCCTCAATGGGGGCCGTATCCGCCTGGCCAGTTTTCCATCGGTAATCTCGACGCTGCTGCCTGGCCTGCTGCGGGATTTCCAGCGCCGCCATCCCGGCATTGCACTGGTGGCACTGGAAGGCACGGACGAGGAGGTGGAAGCGTGGCTGGACGCCGGCACGGTGGAATTGGGGGTGGTGTTGAATCCCGCCCCGGGCCGCGCGGCAGCGATACTTGGGCGCGACGCGTGGGTGGCGGTGCTGCCTTCCAGTCATCGCCTGGGCCGCCGCGCCAGCGGGAACGGCGTCACGCTCGGAGAAATGGCCGCGCAGCCGTTCATTCTCGCCACGGGCGGCTGCGCCGTGCATGGCCAGCGTCTCGTGGAACAGGCGGGCCTGCGCCTGCCGGACATCCGCGTGACGGTGCGCGACTGGGCCAGCGCCTGCATGCTGGTGCGCGAAGGCATGGGCGTCGCTCTCGTGCCCGAATCGACGTTGCCTGAAGACCGGCGCGGGCTGCGCGTCATGCAGCTGACGCCGCCTGTACACCGCGAATTCGGCCTGGTCTGCTCCGAGGCCGCGAAGGCGTCCCGCCCGGTGCAGGCCTTCCTCACAGGACTTCTGCCCGCGCAATAAAAAAGCCGCGCGGCCCGGACGGGCGGCGCGGCTGTTCGGGACTCGCGTAACGCTTACTGGTTCTGCAGGAACGTCTTGAGCTTGTCCGAGCGCGACGGCTGGCGCAGCTTGCTCATCGCCTTCGCTTCGATCTGGCGGATACGCTCGCGGGTCACGTCGAACTGCTTGCCCACTTCTTCCAGCGTGTGGTCGTTCGACATCTCGACGCCGTAGCGCATGCGCAGCACCTTCGCTTCGCGCGGGGTCAGCGAGTCCAGCACTTCCTTGATCACGTTGCGCATCGACGCGTGCATCGCGGCGTCCAGCGGGGCCAGGGTCGCGTTGTCCTCGATGAAGTCGCCCAGCTGCGAATCGCCGTCCTCGCCCATCGGGGTTTCCATCGAGATCGGTTCCTTCGCGATCTTCATGATCTCGCGGACCTTCGATTCCGGCATTTCCATCTTCGTCGCCAAGGTCGCCATGTCCGGCTCGGTGCCCGTTTCCTGCATGATCTGGCGCGAGATGCGGTTCATCTTGTTGATCGTCTCGATCATGTGCACCGGCACGCGGATCGTGCGGGCCATGTCGGCGATCGAACGCGTGATCGCCTGGCGGATCCACCACGTCGCGTACGTCGAGAATTTATAGCCGCGACGGTACTCGAACTTGTCGACCGCCTTCAGCAGGCCGATGTTGCCTTCCTGGATCAGGTCGAGGAACTGCAGGCCGCGGTTGATGTACTTCTTCGCGATCGAGATCACGAGACGCAGGTTGGCCACGGTCATTTCGCGCTTCGCGGTGCGGGCGCGCTTTTCGCCGGCCGCCATCTGGCGGTTGATGGTGCGCAGGTCCGCCAGCGGCAGCGCCACGCGCGCCTGCAGGTCGATCATGCGCTGCTGCAGTTCCAGGATCGCCGGGGCGTTGCGTTTCAACACGGCGCTGTACGGATACGCGCAGTCGACTTCGCGCTGCACCCATTCCAGGTCGGTCTCGTTGCCCGGGAAGACCTTGATGAAGTGGGCGCGCGGCATGCCGCAGCGGTTCACGCAGATGTCCAGCACGGCGCGTTCGATCGAGCGCACCTCGTCCATCTGGTGGCGCAGCGTGTCGCACAGCTTTTCCACGACTTTCGCCGTGAAGCGGATGCCCAGCAGTTCCGACGAGATCACTTCCTGCGCGGCCGTGTAGGCCGGCGAGCCGTAGCCCTGCGTCTTGAACGCGTGACCCATCTTGTCGAACTGCTTCTCGATGAGGGAGAACTTGTCCAGCGCGCCCTTCTTCAGCGCGGCCAGCTGTTCGGCCGAGTAGCCCGCCGCGGCGCTGCCGCCGGCACCGCCCTCGTCTTCCTCTTCCTCGACGTCGTCGGCTTCCTCGTCCTCGTCCTCGTCGCTCGCGCTGGTCACCGGCGCGGTGGCGGAGGCGCCTTCGTTGTGGTCGATCAGGCCGTCCACGACGTCATCGATCTTCAGCTCGTCCTTGGCGATCTTGTGCGACAGCGCGATGATCTCGGAAATCGTCACCGGGCACGCGGAGATCGCCTGCACCATGTCCTTCAGGCCATCCTCGATGCGCTTGGCGATCGCGATCTCGCCTTCGCGCGTCAGCAGCGACACGGCGCCCATCTCGCGCATGTACATGCGGACCGGATCGGTCGTGCGGCCGAAGTCGGAGTCGACGGTCGACAACGCGGTCGCGGCGGCCGCTTCCACTTCGTCTTCGGAGGTCGGCGTGACGACGGCGTCCGACAGCAGCATCATTTCCGCTTCCGGCGCGCGCTCGTAGACCGCGATGCCCATGTCGTTGAACGTCGCGATGATGCCTTCGATCGCTTCCGGATCGATGATGTTTTCCGGCAGCTGGTCGTTGATCTCCGCGTGGGTCAGGTAGCCGCGCTCCTTGCCCATGTTGATCAGGTTCTTCAGCTGCTGGCGGCGCTTTTCCAGCTCCTCGGCCGAAAAGCCTTCCGCGGCGCCGAACAGGTTGGCGCTGCCCTTGGCCTTGCGCTCACGCAGTTTCGACGCGGCCTTCAGCTCGGCGCGCTCGACGGCGTTCAGCGCCGCGATCTCGTCGTTCTCCGGCACGAATTCGCTCGGCTTGCGGCCGCGGCGGCCCGGCACCTTCACTTGCGGCAGCAGGTAGCCGGACGTGTCGATCGCGGCCAGCGCGGCGGCGTCCGTCGTCGTGCTGACGGTGCCGGTCGGCTGCGCGGACGTCGTCGACGCGGCGGACGGCTCGATGCGGCGCGCCGTGCGGGTGCGCACGACGCGGGCGGCCGGCTCGGCGCCGGGGGCGGCAACGGCCGGCGCCTGCGGCGCGGCGGCGACCGGTTCCGGAACGGCTGCGGCGGCCGGCGCGGCGTCGGCTTTCAGCGCGGCCAGGCGCGAGACGCGCTTCTTGACGATCACCGGCGGCGCGGCGGGCGCGGTCGGCGTCGGGATCACGTCGTCCGTCTCATCGAAGGCCACGGCGGCGACGGGCGCGACGACGGGCTCGGCAGCCTCTGCGACAGGCTCGGCAACGTCTTCCGCTGCCTGCACGTCGGCAGCGACGGCCTCGGCCTGCGCTTCGTCCGCGGCGGCGGCGTCGTCGAACTGTTCCGGCTGCAGACGCGACGCTTCCTCGGCCTGCACTGCCTTCAGCGACGCGAGGCGCGAACGCGTCTTCACCACCGTCACCTTGGCTGCCGCTTCCGTTTCGAGGAAATACGAGGTCGCGGTCTTCGGCACCGACAGCTGGGCCGTGCTCTTGGCCGGCGCTTTCTTCGCTGTCAGTGTCAGGGTCTTGGCGGTGTTTTTCATAGTCTTTCTCCAGTCGAGGCGTGGCGCGGTGCCTGCGAAGTCAATAACCCACCTGGTCCGCTTGGCGGTCCTTGTGGGCGGGGATGAGGGAAGGCCCTAGAAGGATGAACTTAACTAAGGGCGGAAAGCCCGATATCAAGCACTCCTGCCGCTGCCCGGCGGGCGCCCCGGGCAGCCGGGATGGGCTGCGGCGCGCGTGCACAGTGGGTTCAAGCGGAACGGAACGTGGTCGAAATCGCGGGTTAGCATGTCGGAACGAAAAAAAGCCCGTCAGACAACGGGCTTGAATCTATTTTCCAGAGGAGAAATAGAGGAGACGGAGGCATTATGCCTTAAGGAAATGTTTAGCGATAATTGAAATATCCGATATGGGATATCACTCAGACGCATATTTCCTTTTCCTCTTCCTGACCCTGGCTGCGTCGGCGCAAACCGTGCGCAAGGAAAGGGGCGGATCATACACGATTTCTTGCCCGCGCGCCGCTGTACATGCATGAAATCACCGTCATCTACTCAATAAAACGATCCTTTACATGGCTCAGCGGCACGCGCGCGGCGCGGCCATGCTATCCTTCCGCTTCCCGTTCTTACCATGAAGTCAATGAATACGATGAGTCCTGTCGCCGAGCTCCCCGAGGCCACCGAAAACGCCACCCCCGCCACGCCCGACGCGCCTGCGAATGACGCGCCGGCTGCGGCCCCGGAAGCCGCCCAGTCGCCCCGCGCCCTGCTCAAGCAGCTGCAACAACAGTTCAAGGCCTTCCGCGACTGCCTGCCGCTGGCGATCGGCATCGACAAGCAGGTGCTGGCGCGCCTGCCCGGCCTGAACCGCAAGACGATGCGCGCCGCGCTGGGCATCCACACGGGCTCGATGCGCTACCTGCGCGCGATGGAAAAAGCCACCGTGCGCTACGACCTGGACGGCAATCCGGGCGCCGAGGTGACGGACACGCACCGCCAGCACGCCAAGGAAATGCTGCAGGAACGCTTCAAGAAGGAAGCCGAGCGCAAGAAGGCCGAGCGCGATGCCGCCGCCCAGGTGGAAGCCGACCGCAAGCGCCAGGAAAAGCTGCAACAGCTGGCCTCCAAGTTCGCGAAACGCTGATCCGGCAGCACGGATGAGCGAGGCCGAGGACGCCCTCCCCCCTTACGAAGGCATCACCCTGGCCGACGTGCGTCTCGTACGCACGCGCCAGGATGCGGACGGCGCGCTGTCCGCGCTGCTGGCGTCCGACGTCATCGGCTTCGACACCGAATCCAAGCCCACGTTCCAGAAGGGCGAGCAATCGACGGGACCGCATCTCGTCCAGCTCGCCACCGACCAGCACGCCTATCTGTTCCAGATCGGCACGCTCAAGCCGCGCGCGCCGGACGCTCCCGCCGATACGCCGCCTGGCGTCGACGTGCTGCGCGCCGTGCTGGAATCGCCTGCCATCCTGAAAGTCGGCTTCGGCCTCGGCGACGACCTGCGCCGCCTGCGCGCCAAACTGGGCATCGAGACGTGCAACGTGCTCGACCTGTCCACGGCCCTGCGCCGCGGCGAGCGCAATGCGCTGGGCGCGAAGACGGCCGTCGCGCGCTTCTTCGGCAAGCGCCTGCAGAAATCGCGCAAGATCACGACGACCAACTGGGCCCTGCCGCGCCTGTCCGACAAGCAGATCCTGTACGCGGCCGACGACGCCCACGTCGCCCTGCGCATCTACCGCCACTGGCGCGCAAATCCGCCGCCCCCGCTGCCGCCAAAGCCGGTCGCCGGCGGGCCGCGGCGGGCCGCGCAACCCAAGCCGCGCACCTGAGCATGCGCCGGCTCGTCGTGTTGCTGCTCCTGCTGGCCGGCTGCTCGCGCCACGAGGGTCCGGTCGACGGCGCGACCGTCTTCAAGCCGTGCGCGTCCTGCCACCAGATCGGCGCGAACGCCCACGGCGGCTTCGGGCCGCAGCTCAACGGCCTGTTCGGCCGCCGCGCCGGCAGCACGCCCGATTTCAAATATTCCGATGCGATGAAGGCAGCGGGCATCGTGTGGGACGAACGCACGCTGGCCGCCTACCTGCGCGATCCGGACAAGATGGTACCGGGCACCAAGATGCGCTTCTGGGGCATCCACGACGAGCAAGAGATGGCCGCGCTGCTGGCTTATCTGCGCACATTCCAGGACGCGCATTGAAGGGTACGCTTTAAATTAGCGTTTTCAAAAGATTGCGTGAAGTTCAAGTCGACGCGGTATCATGCCGCTAGTACTTTCTCGTCGACCACAGGAACGTCATGTATTTGCGCCCCGCCTTGCTGTTGCTGGCAACCCTGCACATGGCTCCGACACTGGCCCGGCAAGCCGTGCCGGACACGCTGGAACGCCGCGTGGCCGCGTGCACGTCGTGCCACGGCAGTGCGTCCGCGCCGGCGCCGCAGCCGGCGTCGGGTCCGAACTACTACCCGCGCATCGCCGGCAAGCCGGCCGGCTACCTGTACAACCAGTTGCAGAACTTCCGCGCGGGGCGCCGCCAGTACCCGTTGATGACCTACATGGTCGAGCACATGTCCGACGATTACCTGCGCGAGATCGCGACATGGTTCTCGACGCAGCACGTGCCCGCGCCCGTGCTGGCGCGCGCCAGCCTGCCGGCGGGCCAGCTCGAGCGGGGCCACGAACTCGTCACGCGCGGCGACGCCACGCTGAAGGTGCCGGCCTGCGTCGCATGCCATGGCCAGCGCCTGACGGGCGCCCTGCCCGCCATCCCCGGCCTGCTGGGCCTGCCGCGCGACTACATCAACGCCCAGTTCGGCGCCTGGCGGAACGGCACCCGCCGCGCCCACGCGCCCGACTGCATGGCGACGATCGCCGGGCGCCTGTCGCTGGCGGACGTGGCCGCCATCTCGGGCTGGCTCGCGAGCGAACCGGTGCCGGACGATGCCACGCCCGCGCCCGACGTGAATCACCCGATGCCGCTCGCGTGCGGCAGCGAACCGGAGCGGCGGCCATGAAGCGCATCGTCATCCTGGTCCTCGTCGTGGCGGCACTGGCCGCCGTGTTCGTCGCGTGGCCGCGCGCCGAATTCATCCCGTCGCGCGCGCAGGCAGCGTGGGCGGCCACACCCGCCAACATCGCCCGCGGCGCCTATCTCGCCCGCGCGGGCGACTGCATGGCGTGCCACACCGCGCGCGGCGGCACGCCGTATGCGGGCGGACGCGCGCTGGCCACGCCGTTCGGCACCGTCTACGCGCCGAACATCACGCCGGACGCGCAGACGGGCATCGGCGCCTGGACCGCGGACGATTTCTGGAATGCCCTGCACAACGGCATCGGAAAAGAGGGCCGCTTGCTGTACCCGGCCTTCCCGTACACGAACACGACGAAGGTCACGCGCGACGACGCCGACGCCCTGTACGCCTGGCTGCGCAGCCTCGCGCCCGTGAACCAGAAAAATCGCCCGCACGCATTACGCTTCCCGTACGACCGCCAGATCGTGCTGGCCGGCTGGCGCCTGCTGTATTTCAAGCCGGGCGTGTACGCGCCGCAGCCTGCGCAAGGCGCCGAGTGGAACCGGGGCGCCTACCTCGTCGAAGGCCTGGGCCATTGCGGCGCCTGCCACAGCCCGCGCAACGGCCTCGGCGCGACGGGCTCCCGGCTGTCCGGCGGCCACATCCCTATCGTCGGCTGGTACGCGCCCGCGCTGGACGCCGACAACGAGGCGGGCCTCGGCAACTGGGACCAGGCGCACATCGTGCAGCTGCTGCGGACGGGCGTCGCGCCGCGCGGCGCCGTGTTCGGGCCGATGGCGGAAGTCGTGGGACAAAGCCTGCAATACCTGACCGACGCGGATGCGGGGGCGATGGCGACGTATCTGAAATCGCTGCCGGCCGATCCAGCGCCGCGGCGGCCAATCACGCCGCCGCCCGAGGAGATCATGAAGGCGGGCAAGAAGCTGTACGAACACCACTGCGTCGACTGCCACGGCAGCGACGGCCGCGGCGCGAGCGTCGCCGGACATCCCGCGTATCCGCCGCTGGCCGGCAATGGCGCGTTGACGATGACCGATCCGGTGAACGCCATCCGCATCGTGCTGAACGGCGGCTTCCCGCCCACGACCGAGGGGAATCCGCGGCCGTTCGGCATGCCGCCGTACAGTCCCCTGCTGGACGACGCGGAGGTGGCGGCTGTCGTGACCTATGTGAGGAATAGCTGGGGCAATGCGGCACCGGACGTCACGCCGCCGGAAGTCAACCGGTGGCGGGCGGTGCCGCTGGACTGAGCCGCGGCCGCGTGAGAATTCACGCATTTTGCATCGGCATCGGTCGTGTAACCTTGCGGGGATATTGCCGGAGGAGTCAGACCGTTTGAAACCCAGCCTTGAAATCGTGCATCACCACGGCGCGGAACACAAAACGCCACGCCGCTGTCCCAACTGCCAGGCCAACGCCCGGGATCGATTTTGTTCCCTGTGCGGCGAGACACTCACCGTCCACTCGCCGTCGGCGGGGGAGTTCATCCATGAGTTCATCGGTCATTACGTGGCGCTGGAAGGCAGGTTATGGCGTACGCTGCGCCTGCTGATGTCCAGGCCGGGGCAGTTGACGGTGGATTTCCTGCGCGGACGGCGCGTGCCCTATATCGACCCTTTGCGCCTGTATCTGACGCTGAGCCTGGTGATGTTCGGGCTGATCAAACTGTATGGCGTCGACCTTCCCCAAGTCACGTTCGACGACCGGTCGTTCGGCGCCACCTACAGCCACGCGATGCCCGGCCTGGCGAGAGACGACGGTACATTCCCTGTCGCCGCGCTGTCCATCAAAGGCAAGTCGGACAGTGGGACGCACACGGTGGGGCAAGCGCTCATGACGCTCGGCAGTGTCGACCCGACATGGGCAAAGAACGCCCAGCGCTTCATGGCTGCGGCGCCGGAAGAACAGGCCGACATCGTCAACCACGGTTTCCTGGCCAACCTGCCCTACATGCTGATCGGCGCGCTTCCGCTGTTTGCCGGTTATCTCAAGCTGATCTGGTGGCGCTCGCGCCGCCGCTACGGCGACCATCTCGTCTTCGCCCTGCACACCACGGCGTTCGCATTCGTGCTCGCAAGCGTGATGATCGTCATACCGGGCAATCTGGGCTGGCTGATCGCCTGCGCGGCCCAAGGGAACTTCGCCCTCGTGTCGGCCTGGGATATTGTGCAGCTACTGCCCGTCGCGTGGATCGTGGCCTATGTGCCCGCCGCGATGCATACTGTCTACGGCGGCGGCAGATTGGCCGCCGTTGGGCGATCCCTCGTGCTGATGACGGTGCATGTCACGGTGATTTGCAGCCTCGTCGTCGGGGCCGAGATCATTGCGATCCTCCGGCACGGATAACCCCCATCACAAGGAGAACGATATGCCGAACTATCGCGTCTGGTACCGCAACAACGAGGAACCGCTGGAATTCACCACGCCCGGCCGCATCAGCGAGGCGGAGATGCTCGACCAGGTCCTCGCGCACGAAGGCATCGAGCCCACAGGCCCGACGACCGTGCAGGCGCTCATCGCCAGCCACGGGCTGGCGCCCGTGCGCTACACGGAAGACGAGAGCGAGATGAACACGATCGGATAGCGGATCTGTTGGACTGATTACTGGCGGATGTCATTACCGACGCGCTCCGCCCCTATCGCTTTCATGTATTCGACCAATGCCCAACGTTCGGCATCGGTCAGCTGCGCGTTGCCGTAATCGTGTCCGCCATTCGAGTTCCCGACGACGGAAGTTTGATATAGGAAGGTATTGTCCGCACTCGATTTTGCCGATCGGTAGCCCGGATCCGACGCGTTGGTCACGAAGCCGACACGTTGCGGATCGAATTCCCGTGTCCCTACGTCGAACACGGGAGGGCGCTGCGTTGGCGGCAGGAGAAGGTCGTAGAGGCTTGCGACGGAACCATTATGCAAATACGGTGGCGTTGCCCAGATACCTGTAAGAGGTCTTGCTTTGTACGCGAGGAGTGGACTGGTTTTCTCGTCCATACAATGCTGCAAACGCTCGGCTTTCCCTTGGAACAGCGTAGGGGGTATTTCCAGCGTCAACGCGGAGTCGTTTTGCTCCGGGCGGGCCTCATCTTTGCGAAGATTGAACTGGTCAGTCATTAAGAGCACGCTACGCACGTTGACGGCATACTTGGCGAGTTCGTCTTTCCGATAATAAATCGAACCGATGACTGCGGTGGCAAGCAGATCGGCCACATCTTCTGTCTTGCCGTATTTTCGGCCAGCACCAATGAAGAAATTCTTGGGGGTCGAATACAATAGGCCGCTGTTTGCCCGGTAAGTGTAAGCATTGCACGCCATCCAGGGATCAGTTTCGACAGCATCGGCGCCCCACAACGGGCTCATTTCCTTCCGAATCGAAGTCTTCAGGTCGTCACGCTTCAATACCTGATGACACTTCCAACAATGCTTTTCAAACAGCACCTTCCCTGCACTCCATCCATCCGGATTAATCGCAGGAAACGCCTGCGGCCATTTCGGCGGCTTCAGCGTCGACAGCTGCTTTTCAAGCGCGAGAAGATTCTGCACCCGTGCGCTATTCGGATAGCCATTAAACGCCGGGCCGGGCTTGAGCAACGTCAGGTCCGCAAACACGCCAATCACCTCGCCCACATTACGTCCCAACGCGCCGATATCGAGGCTATTACCCAGCGGCTTATTTTCCGCAATCCCATTCCATTGCACCTTCTTGTGCTGATGTATATTCCACAGAAATGGATAGCTGACCGGTGCATCTGCCGGATTGAACGGTTGCTGGGCACCCTCGGTCCGCAACAGTATTTTGTTAAAGATGTGTCCAAAAGCGTCGAGACGTCCGAATCCATATTCAATGTCGGTCTCATTCGCCCGCTCGACCCGCGTTTGCCAATCCACGAGTTTCCCAAGCGCGGCGGTCAGCATGGCCCGGCTCTCCGGTGCATCGTCCTGTCTTAAAACCCGTTTGGCGAAGCGGTCAAATTTTTCAGGATTTTCTTTCGTTGCGCGGAGTGCCTTGTCCAAGGACTTCATATAGCCTTGGAAATCCGCCAGCGTCGGTGCGCCTTCGATCCTGACCGTGACATTATGGTAAGTTATTTCATTCGTATGGCAGGCCGCGCAATTCATGCCGACCCACGGCTCCCGACTGGATTGGTTCTTTTTCCATCTCAGCCGGGTAATTTCCGAGAATCTTCTGTCGTCCTGAACGTCTACGGCAAAACCAACAGGAAGCGGCGTGGGATTCGCGGTGGCATCCGTCAAATAACGATATTTTTCGGTATGACTACGCAATAAGAACGGATCGTTGTTATCCGGCTGCTCGAGTGCTTGAAACCACGTCAGAGGAAGCAGCCGCGATCCCTGCGACAGGGTATACCATGTTTTTTTCTGCGCGTCAGTCCATCCTTGATCCACGTCGCCGGCGTCCATCTCCGCCGTATAGGCATAAATGGACAGGAATGCGATCATGCCCGCCGTACCCCATTTGATTATTTTATCTTTCCGCATTATTGTTCTCGCTATGTGATTTGCATCGCGTTTTGGTGTACGGCCAAGAAATCATAATCTTCTAAAATTATTTTTACAATAACCTCGCGAATCACCCCTCCGCAATCGATATATGGCCGACCGTATAAATGAGTGTGGTGGCGCCGACGACTGCCGGTTCACTGTCCCACAGATGAAAGCGTACGATTGTCCAGTCTCCAGGTTCATATCCCGCCACTGCCACGAGCGCTCCGCTGTCGAGCGCCTCTGCGGCCAGGCGTGTCTCTGCCCTGCGCAACGCTTCCAGGTCGGCGCCGGGCGGAATCGTCCGCCGCTCGACGGACGCGAAGCGCGCGTGCTCGAAGCCCGGCGCACATCGCGCCTGCCACACGAGCCACGTCGCCACCGACGGCCGGCCGAACGCCTGCGCCACGCCCGCGAATCCGGGGCCGTTCAGGAACGCGTGCATCCCGTCGACCGTGTTCCAGACGTAGAACGGCGCATACGCATTGTCCTGCGCCGGCCCCGTCTTGCGCGCGCTGAGATAGGCCTTGAACAGCAGCCCCGGGAAGCCGTCCATCAGGTGGCCCTTGTCCGCGATGCGCCGGTCGATGATCGCCATGTCGTAATCGGCGGGCAGCGGAAAGCGGTACTGCATGGCGATCATGTTTTCTGCTCCGCCAACGGCGCCGCGATGCCGTTGCTGAACGACCAGTCGGCGTAGTCCGTCGTCTGGACGATGACCATCAGGTCTTGCGGCCGCAGTCCGGGCGATACGGCCAGCAGGTCGGCGAGGCGCTGGTAGAACGCCTGCTTGGTCTCGGGGTCGCGCGGCTTGCCGCCGGTGACGCAGACGAGGACGAAATCGTCGCTGCGCGGGCCGCCGAGGTAATCGCGGTCGAAGATCAGTTCCTCGGGGTCGTGCTGGTGGATGGCGTGGAAGCGGTCCGCGACGGGGATGCGGAAGGCGTCGACGAGCGCCTGGTGCACGGCGTCGGATACGGCGCGCAGGTAGTCGCGCGGTTTGCCGCGGCGCAGGGAGATGCGGACGAAGGGCATGACGGCCTCCTCACTTCAGATCGCCGAGCAGGCGCGCGGCGGTGGCGGCCGCGGGCCAGCCCGCATAGAAGGCCAGGTGCGTCACGACTTCTTCCAGCTCGACCCGGGTGACACCGTTGTCGAGCGCGGTCTGCAGGTGGAACGGCAGCTGCCCGTCGCGGCACAGCGCGACCAGGCACGCGACCGTCACGAGGCTGCGGTCCCGTTTGTTCAATGCGTCCCGCTCCCACACTTCGCCGAACAGCACGCGGTCCGAGAGATCGGCCAGCGCGGGAACGGCACCGAGGGCCCGCCGGCCCATGCCTGTCAAAGTCGTCATCGTTTGCTCCTTTTTTGGTTGACCAGGCCATGATAGAAGCGCACGATAATTTCGAAAATCGAATATATTTGAAGTGACACTTCACCAAAACGGGACGATCATGGGACGCACGAATTTCGACATGGACGCGCTGCGCAGCTTTTGCGAAGGTGTGGATCTCGGGAGCTTCGCGAAGGCGGCCGACCGGCTCGGACGGTCGACGTCGGCCATCAGCATGCAGATGAAGAAGCTGGAAGGACAGGCCGGCACGGACCTGCTGCGCAAATCCGGGCGCGGCCTGGAACTCACGGCGGCCGGTGAAACACTGCTCGGTTATGCGCGCCGCATTCTCGACCTGAACGACGAGGCGCGCACGGCGCTGGCCGGTCTGGAGCTCGAAGGCACAGTCAGGCTGGGCCTGCAGGAAGATTTCGGCGAACGCCTGCTGTCGAATGTCCTCGGCCGCTTCATGCGCAGCCATCCGGACTTGCAGATCGAAGCCGTCATCGCCCGCAACAGCGAACTCATCGCGCAACTGCAGGCCGGGAAGATCGACCTCGCGCTCGCGTGGCACACCGGCGTGGACCTGCCATACGTGGATTTGCTGGGCGACTATCCCATGCGCTGGATCGGGTCGGCGACACAAAACCCTGCCCGCGAACCGGTGCGCCTCGTCGCGCTGCAGGCGCCCTGCCTGATGCGCAAGGCGGCGACCGACGCGCTCGACCGGGCCGGCATCCCCTGGCGCATCGTCTACACGAGCGCCAGCCTGGCGGGCATCTGGGCGGCGGTCGCGGCGGGGCTCGGCGTGACCGTGCGGACCAGCCTGGGATTGCCGGGCGACGTACACGTGCTCGATGGCTTGCCGGCGCTGCCCGCCATCCGGCTCGCGCTGTACAGCGGCGCGGCGACGCCCTCCATGGCCTGCAAGCGCATGGCCGCACTCATCAAGGAACACATCGTGGGCTGACGCCCGTCACACCATCTCCGCAAACCCGATCCGGTCCGTGGTCGCCGCGCGCGCCTCGTCCACGCCGACCACGTGTGCGGCCAGCAGCGCTTCCAGCACACTGTTCATCGTGTGGCAGCCGGGTCCGCGTCCCGCGTTCATGTGCGCGCGGATGGCGCCCAGGTCGCCCTCCTCGATCATCGCGGCAACGGCCGGATTGATGGTCAGGCATTCCGTGGCCAGGTGGTAGCGGTTGCCCTGCTTCGACGGCAGCAGCGCCTGGCACAGCACGCCGCGCAGCGCGTGCGCGAGGGCCTGGTTTTGCGCTTCCGAATTGCCCAGCAGGCGCAGCATCTTTTGCAGGCCCAGTTCCGTCGAGCGCGCGTGCAAGGTCGCCAGCACGAGCGGGCCGGATTCGGCCAGCGCCAGCGCTTCCTGCGCGGTCTGCGCATCGCGGATCTCGCCGATGACGATCACGTCCGGACGCTCGCGCAGCGCGTCCAGCGCGCCGAGGTAATAGCTTTCGACGTCGCCGTCGACACCCACCTCGCGCTGCGTGATGATGCATTTGCGCTGCGGGATCAGGGTCTCGACCGGATCCTCGATGGTGATGATGTGGCCCGAGCGCTGCTTGTTGATCTCGTCGAGCATGGACGCGATCGTCGTCGACTTGCCCTGGCACGTGTCGCCGATGATCAGCACGAGGCCACTGGTCAGGCGCGCGAATTCGCGCTCGTCGGCGTGCAGGCCGAGCGTGTCCAGCGCCAGCGGTTCCTTCGGGAAGCGGCGGATCACGCAGCCCAGGCGCTTCTTGCCCTGGAAGCTGAAGCAGTTGGCGCGGATGCGCGCCGTGTGCAGGTCGATCGAGCGGTCGAAGGCGCGGTCGGCGATACGCTCGGCCCAGTTCGGCTCGATGACGTCGAAGAACTCTTCCAGCTCTTCCTTCGTGATGGGCGAGTCCGTCACCGCGACGAGGCCCTTCGGCTGGCGCAGCATCAACGGACTGTTCTGGTGGATGATGATGTCCGAAAACACCAGCTTCGAATTCAGCAGGTGCAATATCTGCTCGACCAGGGTGCCGAACACCGGATGGTCTTCGTTTTCGATATACGACAGGGTGGGAATCTGCGAGGACTGGTGGTATTCCATCATGCGTCGAATGGCAAACGGGCTCGGATGAGCGATCCATTCATTATAAAACCGGCATCCTGTCAAAATTCCAACTGGAAAGATATTTTTTCTAACACCAAGCTTCGAGCGTGCCCTGGCCGCCACATCGTTTCGATTGTTAGCGCACGACATTTTCGTGTTAGCATCTTCGAAAACTTATAACAGGAGACTACGATGACTCGCCACATCCCGTTCGCGCTCGCGCCGCTGGCGCTGGCTGCCCTGCTCACCACGGCACCCGCACTGGCCCAGCAGGATCCCGCGGCCCGCGCCGCCAGCCTCGTCGCCAAGATGACGCTTGAGGAAAAAGCGGCACAGCTGGGCAACGACGCCCCCGCGATCCCGCGGCTGAAAATCCCGAAATACAACTGGTGGAACGAGGGCCTGCACGGCGTCGCGCGCGCCGGCTACGCGACCGTGTTCCCGCAGGCCGTCGGCATGGCCGCGACGTGGGACGAGGGGCTGATGCACGACGTGGGCGACGTCATCGCGACCGAATTCCGCGCGAAATACCTTGCCACGCGCGCGCCGGACGGCGGCACAGACTGGTACCGCGGCCTCACCGTGTGGTCGCCCAACATCAACATCTTCCGCGACCCGCGCTGGGGCCGCGGCCAGGAGACCTATGGCGAAGACCCGTACCTGACGTCGCGCATCGCCATCAACTTCATCCACGGCCTGCAGGGCGACGACGCGCAATCGTTCAAGACGATCGCCACCGCCAAGCACTTCGCCGTGCACAGCGGGCCGGAATCGAACCGCCACCGCGAAGACGTCCACCCGTCCCCGCACGACCTCGAGGACACGTATTTGCCGGCGTTCCGCGCCACCGTCACGGAGGGCAAGGTCGCGTCCGTCATGTGCGCGTACAACGCCGTCAACGGCATCCCCGCGTGCGCCAGCGACGACCTGATGGAGCAGCACCTGCGCCGCGCCTGGGGCTTCAAGGGCTTCGTCGTGTCGGACTGCGGCGCGGCCGCCAACATCTACCGCGACGACAGCCTGCACTACACGAAGACGCCCGAGCAGGCCGTGGCCGCGTCGTTCAGCGCGGGCATGGACCTGATCTGCGGCGACTACCGCAACAAGATGACGACCGAGGCCGGCCCCATCGTCAACGCCGTGCGCCAGGGAGAATTGAAGGAAGCCGTCGTCGACCGCGCGCTCGTGCGCCTGTTCGAATACCGCATCCGCCTGGGCTTGCTCGATGCGAACCCGCCGCAGGCGTACGCCGCCATCAAGCCGACCGACAACGACACCCCGGCCCACCGCGCCGTCGCGCTGAAGACGGCGCAAGAGGCGATGGTGCTGCTGAAGAACGACGGCCTGCTGCCGTTGAAGAAGACGCCGAAGACCATCGCCGTCATCGGCCCGAACGCGGACAGCGAGGATGCGCTGGTCGGCAACTACAACGGCCAGCCGTCGCATCCGGTGACGGTGCTGGCCGGCATCCGCGCCCGCTTCCCCGATGCGAAGGTGGTGTATGCGCCGGGCACGGGCCTCGTCGGACCGGCGGAACCGCCCGTGCCGGACGCGAACCTGTGCGTCGACGCCGCGTGCCGCACGCCGGGCCTGAAGGCCGAGCATTTCGAGGGACCGGACCTGGCGGGCACCGCGCGGGGCGCCGTCGAAAAGAACGCCCGCGCCGCGTGGCAGGAAGGCGGCCACAATGCGTCCGCGCGCTGGAGCGGCTACCTGAAGGCGCCGCGCACGGGCGATTACAGCCTGCGCTACCTGAGCAATGCCGGCTACCGCATCTGGGTCGACGGCAAGCAGATCGTGGATGCGTGGGACGTCACCGACTCGCCGTCGATCGAAGCGGGCAAGGCGAAGCTGCAGGCGGGTAAAACCTATCCGATCCGGATCGAGGCCGTGCAGCGCGGCGCGCGCGGCGACCAGAAACTCGTATGGAGCACGCCCATCGACGCCAGCCGCGAAGCCGTCGACCTGGCGCGCCGCGCGGACCTCGTCGTGTTCGTGGCCGGCCTGTCCGCCAACCTGGAAGGCGAGGAACTGAAGCTGCAGGTGCCCGGCTTCGCGGGCGGCGACCGCACGAGCCTCGACCTGCCCGCGCCGCAGGAGCGCCTGCTGGAACAAGTCGTCGGCACCGGCAAGCCGACCGTGCTCGTGCTGATGAGCGGCAGCGCGCTGTCCGTCAACTGGGCCGACAAGCACGTGCCGGCCATCGTCCAGGCCTGGTATCCGGGCGGCGAAGGGGGGCACGCGGTCGCCGGCCTGATCGCGGGCGACTACAGCCCGGCGGGCCGCCTGCCCGTCACGTTCTACCGCGGCGTGGACGGCCTGCCGGCCTTCACCGACTACCGCATGGACGGCCGCACCTACCGCTATTTCAAGGGCGACGTGCTGTACCCGTTCGGCCACGGCCTGTCGTACACGACGTTCCGCTACGGGACGCCGGCGCTGTCGGCGCCGTCCGTCGCGGCGGGCAGCCCGGTGAACGTGGACGTCGAGGTGGCCAACACGGGCAAGCGCGACGGCGACGAGGTCGTCCAGCTGTACGTGGCCAAGCCGGGCGACGCCGCCAACCCGACCCTCGCGGGCTTCCGCCGCATCCACCTGAAGGCCGGGGAACGCCAGCGCGTCACGCTGGCGCTGGATGCCCGCGCCCTGTCGCAAGTCGACGCGGCCGGCGCGCGCAAGGTCGTGCCGGGGGCGTACACCGTGTACCTGGGCGGCGGGCAGCCGGGGCATGCGCAGACGGTCAAGGCGGCGCTGACGGTGACCGGAACGGCATTTGGTCTACCGAAGTAATCGTCTGACCCGCTACTTAAGCACAGTCGTCCCCGCCTCCGCGGGGACGACGTATTTATTGCGCGTTTCACCCCGCCTGCGTGCATTCCGGTCCGGCTTTCATGCGTTTTGTCGCAAACCGGTACCCCGCCCGCCGCCTCCCGCATACGATGTGCACATCGACACCATCCATGCACATCAGGGAGACCACCATGACCCACCATCAAACCCGCCGTTTCCTCCTCGCCGCCTGCGCCCTCGCCTGCATCGCCCTCGCCCCACAGGCCGAAGCGGGCGATTGGCCCTGGAGCAGGAGCGAACAGGTGCAGGGCAGCGGCCGCGTGCAAAGCCAGGCACGCGAAGTCGCCCACTTCAGCGGTCTCGCGATGTCCCTGCCGGGCAACGTCGAGATCAAGAGCGGCAGCAGCCGCGAAGGCGTGACGGTGGAGGCGGACGACAACCTGCTGCCGCTGATCGAAACCGTCGTCGAAGACGGCACCTTGAAGATCCGCGCCAAGCGCAACGCGAACCTGCGCACCCGTAACCTGAAAGTCGTCGTGCAGGCGCGCGACATCGACCGTCTCGCGCTGGGCGGCTCCGGCAATATCGATGCGGACGTCGTGCGCGGCAGCCGCGTGCGCTTCGACGTGGGCGGCTCCGGTTCCATCAAGGTCCGCAAGCTGGAAGGCGAATCCGTCAACGTCGCCCTCGGCGGCAGCGGCAACCTGCAGGCGCTGGACGGCACGGCGCGCAGCACGTCGATCTCGATCGGCGGCTCGGGCACCGTCGACCTGGGCCACGTGCGGACCGAGAACGCCAGCGTCACCGTGGCCGGCTCCGGCGACGCGACCTTGTGGGTGCGCGACAGCCTGAGCCTGACCGTGGCCGGTTCCGGCGACGTCAATTACTACGGCGACCCGCAGGTCACCCGCTCGGTGGTCGGCTCGGGCAACGTGAAGCGCCTGGGCGCCTCTCCCCGTTGATCACAGATCCCACCGCACCTCGGCCACGACGGTCCGCTGCGTGTACGGGTGAAACGCCCAGTAGGTGCGGTCGTTGAGGTTGTCCACACCGACCGCCGCGCTCCAGTGGCGGTCGAACCGGTAGCGCACCCGCGCATCGAACACGAGATAATCCGACACCCCCATGTACGCCTCGCCGTTCGGGTCGCTGTTGTCCAGCGTCCCGTACTGGCGGCCGCTGTAGCGCCCCCCCAGCGTCGCGGTCCAGTGGTCGTTCGCCTTCCACGTCGCCAGCATCGTCGCGCGCCAGCGCGGCACGCGGGGCTGCCACTTGCCCACGCTGGCCGGGAAGCCCGCGTTCTCCGTGATGATGGAGTCGGCAAACGTGACGCTGCCCGTCAGGTCGAGTCCCTTCACGCCGACGTCGTCCGCCTGCGCCGCGATTTCGAGGCCGTTCGTGCGGATGCGGCCCACGTTCTGCACCGTGTTCACCGTCGTGCCGCCGGCGACGAGCAACGGCTGCGAATACAGCGCGTCGCGCGTCGTTTCGCGGAACAGCGTGACGCGCAGCGAGCCCTTGTCGTCCAGCGTCTCGGCCGACAGCTCGCTCGTCCACGACTTCTCGGCCTTGAGGTTCGGATTGCTGTTGACGATGGCATTGTCGACGATGGAACCCTGGAACAGCTCGGCCGCCGTCGGATTGCGCACGGCGCGACCCGTCGAGGCCTTCAAGGTCCAGTCGGAACTGACGCGCCACGCCAGCGCGGCCTTCGGCGACCATGCCGTCGCGCTGCGTGACGGGAAGCCCAGCGGCGCCGCCAGCACGGCGTTCGACAATTCTCCCCCATAGGCGCGCCACCGCTCGAAGCGGGCACCGACCGTCGCACGCCACGCGTCGCCGATGCGCCAGTTGTCCTGCGCATACAAGCTTTCCAGCCACGTGTTCCCGTTGAAGACCGAGACCTGGCGGCCGTCGCCCGCGTGCAGCCAGTCACCCGCGCTGCCGAACACGCGCGTGCGCAGCTTCGCGTGGTCCGACTGCAGGCCGAATTCGACCGTGTGGTCCTCCGGCCGCCAGATGCCTTTCAGCGCCAGCGTGTTCCAGCCGCTGCCGTGCATGTCCGTGACCTGGCCCGCGCCGTTCGTGTCGGCGTCGGGCACGAGCACGGTCGGCGTGCGCACGAGGTCGCGCGCGTAGTCGTACAGGCTGGCGGCGATCTCCCAGTCGAACGCGTCGCGGCTGTGCCGCTTGAGCGACAGCCCGTGCATCGCGTGTTCCAGCGTGGCGCGGCTGGGCGCGAAGTCGGATGCGCGGACGTCGTACGCGCGGCCATCGATGTTGACGCGGGTTGCGGTGTACACCGGGTTGCCCGCCGCATCGCGCAGATACGAATCGGCCACGCGCTTCGCCTCGTTGCGCCACCAGCCGAACGTGTAGCTCGCGCGCAGCTGCGGCGTGATGTCCCAGGCGAGCTTGACTTTCGCGTGGTCCTGCACGGTGTGCGTCTGGCTCGTCGCGCCGATCAGCCACCAGTCCCTGTTCGACGGATTGCGGCCGGCCACGGCGCCCGTCACCGGGATGCCTCCACCGCCCGGCACGCCGGCCGACAGCAGCTTATTGGCGAACCCGATGGGCTGCGCATCGCTGTCCAGGCGCGACACGTCGATCCAGTACGACCACGCGCCGCTGCGGTCGCCCAGCGAGGCGCTGCCCTGCCAGCCGTCGTAGCGGTCATCCGTGCGGAAAAGGTTGAAGCCCTGCGAATGGCCGGACAGCTTGACGTGAGCTTCGCGCTTCGCCGGCATGCGGGTCTGGAAATCGACGACGGCGCCGACGGAATTGCCCGGATACGCAGCCGCGAACGGGCCATAGAGCACGTCGACGCGCTCGATCTCTTCCGGCGTGACGAGGCCCCAGCGCGGCGTGTACGTGGCGCCGTTGCCGAGCAGGTTGGACAGGAGGATACCGTCCGCGTACACGAGCGAGCGCGCGCTGTTGCCCGTGCCGGACGCGCGGCTCGCGAGCACGGCGTGGTCGTAGTCGCCCGTGTAGCGCTTGCGCACGTTCAGGCTGGGCAGGTATTTCAGCGCGTCTTCGCTGTCGACCGCGTTGATCCGGTCCTCGACCTGGGCACCCGTGATGCCTTCGATCGTCGTCGGGATCTGCGCCGGCAGCGACGTGGGGCGGCCGCCCGTGACGACCACGGTTTCCAGGTGCGTGTCGTCCGCATGGACGTGCGTCGCCAGGCACGCCAGCGCGGCGAGCGCGAGGCGATGATGTCGGAATCGCATGGGCACCTCAGTGATGGTGCATCGGCATCGCGGCGGGCAGCACTTCCAGCACCGGCGCGGGCGTCTTCGATTCGGGGGCGACGTCGGCCCAGTCCACGCGGCCCTTCTCGCACTGCTGGCCGACCTTGAACACCAGGCGGCCCGGCGCCTCGGGGAGTTTGGCCTGCAGCGTGAACTCGTCGTAGTACGCGTCCGGCAGCGGGCCGCCGCGCCAGTTGATCTCGCGCGGGGCCAGCGTGATGATCCAGCCCGGCTTGGGCATCGGCTTCGCCGTGACGCCTTCCGGCAGCTGCACCGTGATGCCGGTCGTCGCGCTGCCGGCGCAGCCGTGGCCGACCTTGAACACGAGGGTTTGATGGGCGCCCGCCGGCGCGGTGGCCGGAGCGACGGTGATATGGGCGTGCGCCAGCGGCGCCGCGAGCAAGGCAGCGATCCAGAGAGCTTTCATGTGGCCTCCGTCAGTGAGCAGCGGTGTAAGTCAGCGGTTTGACCGGCACCTGCACGGTGACGTTCTCGCGCTTCTTGTCCGCCCCGACGAAAGTCAAGGTCAGCGGTACCTGCTGGCCTTCCTTGAGCTGCTGCTTCAGGTCGAACAGCATGACGTGGTAGCCGCCGGACGACAGGTTGACGCTCTGGCCGGCCGGCAGGTCGATGCCGTCGACCTTTTGCATGCGCATCGTCTGGCCTTCCATGGCCATCTGGTGGACTTCGGCGCGGCCCGCGACGGGGCTTTGCACATCGACGAGGCGCGTGGCCTTGGGCGAACGCAGCTGCATGAAGGCGCCGCCCGTCTTCTGGGCCGGCACGGTGGCGCGGATCCACGGGTCGCCGACGGTCACCTGGGCGAACGCGGCGGACGACGTGAACAGGCTGGCCGCGGCCAGCACGAGGAATTTGTTGTACATGACTTTACCTGACAAAAAATGGAACGAAGGGAAATACGAGTCAGGCAAAGACAGGCGGACCGCGCGGCACGGCCGCGAGCCAGACGGCCAGCGGACGGGGCGCGTGATGGAACAGGAAGGGACGGGCTTCCGTGCCGTCCACGAGCGCGAGCGGCGGGTGCACGGGCGGCGGCAGGCCGTGGCTGCCCGCGTGGGCGAGACAATAGCCGCAATCGTCCAGGACGCTCATGCCGGCATGCTCGTCCTGCACGAGCAGCGCGGCCGCGGCGGCGAACGAGGCGCCGCCGTCCACGCTGCAGACGTCCAGCGGAATCGTCGGCCGGCTGGCGGCCACCGCATGCGAGACCGTCGGCGCGAGCGCGTTCAGCAGCACGGCGAACAGTGCCAGCCACACGAAACGCAGGCGCTTTGTCATCGAACGAATCGGCATAGTCGACATGTGCCGATTATAGCCGTGGATGCACGATCTGGCGCACGCGGCCCCTGTGACATTTTGTCCAGTCGATCAGCGCTCGGCCATCAGGACTTCGCGCTCGACCTGCACGGTGCGCTCGCCGTCCGTCAGCCACACCTGGCCGTCCTGGATCGTGCATTGCAGCTGCATCGAACGCTGGGCCATCTGCTCCAGCTGGGCGCTCGTTTCCGCCGGGATGTTGATGATGGAAATCTTTTTGGTACGTTCGAGCTTGCTGGCCAGGCCCTTGAACCAGATGTTGCTGGTGGCGCTGTAGCAGTACACGATCACGTGTCCGGCCCGGCCGGCCGCCTTCATGAGGCGGCGTTCGTCGGGCTGGCCGACCTCGATCCAGAGGTCGATCGCACCGGTGAGGTCCTTGAGCCACAGTGCGGGCTCCTCGACGTCGAACAGGTCCTTGCCGTACGCGAGCGCCGGGTCGGCGTGCAAGGCGAAGGCGAGCAGGCGGATCATCACGCGCTCGTCGGTTTCCGAAGGATGCCGCGCGATCGTGAGCGCGTGCTCCTGGTAATAGTTGCGGTCCATGTCCGCAATGTTCAGGTCTGCCTTGTAAATCGTTGCTTTCAGGGCCATGCTCGAGTGTTGCCTTTTATTTTATGGTTCAGCTGAACACGACGGTCTTGTCGCCGTTCAGCAGGATACGGTGTTCCACGAACCACTTGACCGCACGGGCCAGCACGACGCTCTCGACGTCGCGGCCGATGGCCGTCAGCTGCTCCACGCTCATGGCGTGGTCGACGCGCTCGACGTCCTGCTCGATGATCGGGCCTTCGTCCAGGTCGCCCGTGACGAAGTGGGCCGTCGCACCGATCAGCTTGACGCCGCGGCGATGCGCCTGCGCATACGGACGCGCGCCCTTGAAGCTGGGCAGGAACGAATGGTGGATATTGATCGCCCTGCCCTTCAAGGCATCGCACAGCCCCGGCGACAGGATCTGCATGTAGCGCGCCAGCACGACCAGGTCGATGCGGTGGGTATCCAGCAAGTCGATGATGCGCGCCTCCTGGGCGAGCTTGGCCGATTCGCTGGCACCGGCCTCGAGCGGCAAGTGGTGGAACGGGATATTGTAACTGGCCGCGAGCTGGTAGAAGTCCATGTGGTTCGACACGATGGCCGGAATCTCCACCGGCAGCAGGCCGCTGCGGTAGCGGAACAGCAGGTCGTTGAGGCAATGGCCGATCTTCGACACCATGATCAGCACGCGCGGCTTGGCGCCGGCGTCGTGCAGTGCGCCGTCCGCGCCCAGGTCCCCGCACAGCGAACCGAAACCGGCGCGCAGCAATTCGTCCGAAATGGCATCGTCTTCCAGCGCGAAGTGGATACGCATGAAGAACAGCTTCGATTCCGGATCGCCGAACTGGGCCGAGTCGATGATGTTGCAGCCATGTTCGGCCAGGAAGCCCGAGACGCGCAGCACGATACCGCGGTGGTCCAGGCAGGACAAGGTCAGGATATATTCTGGATACATTGCTAAAAACTTCAGAATGGTTGAGGTTGACTGAGCCCGGCCATTGTCGCATGGATTGCCATCCCGGCATTTCCCCCACACCGGGGTCAGAGCCCGATTTAAAGAAATTGCCTAAAACCGGGCTCTGACCCCGGTTTCAACAGGAGACGCAAATGACAACGAATCGCCAGTTCCGCCTCGCCGCCCGCCCCGTCGGCATGCCCAAGCCCACCGACTGGCAGCTGACCGAGGAGGCTCTCGCGCCGCTGCAGGACGGCGAGGTGCGCGTGCGTGTGCTCTACCTGTCGCTCGATCCGGCCATGCGCGGCTGGATGAACGAAGGCAAGTCGTATATCCGTCCCGTCGCCATCGGCGAAGTGATGCGCGCGGGCGGGATCGGCGTCGTCGAGGCGTCGAACTCGCCGCACGTGGCCGTCGGCGACACCCTGACCGGCAGCTTCGGCGTGCAGCAGTACTGGACGGGCCCCGTCGACGCGAAGGCGGCCGCGGCCATGAAGATCGATCCCGCGCTCGCCCCGCTGCCGGCCTGGCTGAACGTGCTGGGCATGCCCGGCATGACCGCCTACTTCGGCCTCACGGACATCGGCCAGCCGAAGGCGGGAGAGACCGTCGTCGTGTCGGCCGCGGCGGGCGCCGTCGGGGCTACCGTCGGCCAGGTGGCGAAGCAGTTGGGTTGCCGCGCCGTCGGCATCGCCGGGGGGCCGGACAAATGCCGCTACGTCGTCGAGGAGCTCGGGTTCGACGCGTGCATCGACTACAAGGCGGGCGATGTCCCGGCGGGACTCAAGCAACATTGCCCGCAGGGCGTGGACGTCTATTTCGACAACGTGGGCGGCGACATCCTCGACGCCGTGCTGGCCCGCATCAACCTGAAGGCGCGCATCGTGATCTGCGGCGCGATCTCGCAGTACAACAACACGACGCCCGTGCGCGGCCCGGCCAATTACCTGTCGCTGCTCGTGAACCGGGCGCGCATGGAAGGCATGGTGGTGTTCGACTACGCGGCGCGCTATCCGGAAGGCGTGCAACGCCTCGGCGCCTGGCTGCAGGCAGGGGCAATCAAGAGCCGCGAGCACGTGGTCGAAGGCCTCGATCACTTCCCGGACGCCCTCGCGATGCTGTTCGAAGGGAAGAACTTCGGGAAGCTGGTGCTGAAGGTGACGGACGACGCACATTGAACCAACCGCACGCCGCCGGAACCATTTGATCCCCTGCCTCTCTAACCGCACGAGCGCATCCATGAACGCTCGTTGATAGTTCAGGCACAAGGAGATCGATATGGCGACAAGCAAGGAAGGCGGCCACAAGAGCGCGGCCGACGCCGGCGGCAACGAGCAGAAAAGCCAGCCGGCCAAGCGCGGTTTCGCTGCGATGGACCAGAACCAGCAGCGTCAAATCGCCAGCAAGGGCGGCCAGGCCGCTCACCAGAAGGGCACGGCGCACGAATTCGATTCGGAAGAAGCGCGCCGGGCGGGCCAGAAAGGCGGCGAAGTGGTCAGCCGCAACCGCGCCCACATGGCCGACATCGGCCGCAAGGGCGGGGAAAGCCGGCAATCGGCCAACCGCGCCGCCGCCGCCGCAAAATCGGGCAACCAGGCGGGCACCCAGGCGGGCAACCGCCAGGGCAGCAAGGAGTCTTGAACTTCGGGAAGATTCCCCTCACCACAGCGCTCAAGCGCCGACCGCGCCGCCGTGCCGGGCGCGGTCGCTCATCGCATTGCCGGGAGATGCGCCTGGAACATGGACGTGCTACAGTTCCAGGCTTATGTCCACCGCTTCCCACCTCAAATACCTGGCTGCGTATCCCGCGCACATCCTGTCCCAGGTCGAGCGCCTGATCGCCGACAACCGCCTGGCCGACCACCTGCGCCAGCGCTATCCCGACGCGCACGACGTCCGCACCGACAAGGCCTTGTACGGCTACGTGCAGGATCTGAAAGATGAATACCTGCGCAACGCCGAGCCCGTCTCGAAAGTGGCGTACGACAGCAAGATCGGCATCGTCCAGCAGGCCCTCGGCCTGCACACCGCGATCTCGCGCGTGCAGGGCGGCCGTTTGAAAGCCAAGCACGAGATCCGCATCGGCACCGTGTTCCGCGACACGCCACCGGCCTTCCTGCGCATGATCGCCGTGCACGAACTGGCGCACCTGAAGGAAAAAGACCACGACAAGGCGTTCTATAAACTGTGCTGCTGGATGGAGCCGGACTACCACCAGTTCGAATTCGACGTGCGCCTCTATCTCACCCAGCTGGATCTGGGCGGCGAACGGCTGTGGGCGTGATCGATCCCCGAGCGCTCTCCGGAAGTTGTATCAAGCATGATGAATGGCCGAAATGACCACCATCCCTCGTTGCCGTAGCACAACAGGATATTGAACATCGGCCGCCGCGGACCAAAAGCTGTCGACTTCCGCATGCACACCGATTAAAGTCGAGATCGGCGCTTCCTGCGCCCGGTGCCTGCCGTCCGCGCAGGCTGAATGAATTCCGGCCGTTCGGCCGATCCCGACGAGACCCATGCAGCAACAACGCCTCGCCCAATTCCTGTTTCTTTCGCTGTCCGGACTTGCCGCCGCCGGCGCCGCGCGCGCCCAGGACAAGCCGGACTGGCGCATATCCGGCTTCGGTACGCTGGGCGTCGTGCACGCGAGCGAACGCGAGGCGGATTACACATCGTCCGTCTTCAAGGCCAACGGTGCCGGCGCCACGCGCCGCTGGAGCACCGACGTCGACAGCCGCCTCGGCGTGCAGCTCGACGCCACGCTCGCGCGCCATTGGTCGGCCGTGCTGCAGGTGGTCAGCGAACAAGGCCTCGACAACACCTACCGGCCGCGCGTCGAATGGGCCAACATCAAGTACCAGGCGACGCCCGAACTGGCGCTGCGCGTCGGCCGCATCGCGCTGCCCGTCTTCCTGACCGCGGACTACCGCAAGGTCGGCTATGCGTATCCGTGGGTGCGCCCGCCCGTCGAAGGCTATGACGTCCTCCCGGTGACGAGCAGCGACGGCATCGACGCCACGCTGCGCTGGGGCGTGGGACCGGTCCGCAATGCGTCGCAGGTGTTCTATGGCCATAGCGCCGTGTCGCTGATCGAGCCGCTGCACGTGTACGGGCGCCGCGGCGTCGGTATCTCGAACACGAGCGACTGGGGCGCGCTCAGCGTGCGCGCCAACGTGGCCAGCGCCGAGATCTCCAGCGACATCGGCGCCGAATTGTTCCGCGCGTTCGACGCCTTCGGCCCCGTCGGCCGGGACCTGACCCGGCGCTACGCGCTGGACCACAAGCGCATGATGCTCGCGAATATCGGCGTGAACTACGACCCGGGCGCGTGGTTCGTGATGGCCGAAGCGGGCCGCACGGTCAGCCGTTCCTTCCTGGGCTCGACGCGCAGCGCCTACGTCAGCGCGGGCTGGCGCTGGCGGGCGTTCACGCCGTACGCGACGTATGCGCGCGTGCGCGCCGCCGGCGCGACGACGGATCCCGGCCTGCCGGTCGCCGCCCTGCCCCCGTCGCTGGCGCCGGCGGCGGCCGCGCTGAACGCCGGCCTGAACACCCTGCTGTGGACGATCCCGCAACAGACATCGCAGGCGGCGGGCGTGCGCTGGGACCTGCGCACGAACATGGCCCTCAAGCTGCAATACGACCGCGTGACGCCGCTGGAAGGCTCGCGCGGCACGTTCATCAACCCGACGACGCGCTTCGTGCCAGGCCACCCGGTCCACGTGGCCAGCGTCGCACTCGACTTCGTGTACTAGCATGGCGACGCTCAAGTATTCCCGCCAGCTGGGCACGTCCCTGCTGTGCTGCATCCTGGCCGGCGCGCCGGCGACAGCGGCCGATCTCGTCGTGATCGTCTCCGTGCGCAATCCCGTCGCCGCGCTGCGCGCCGACCAGGTGGCCGCGATCTTCCTCGGCCAGTCCGTGCGTTTCCCGGACGGCACGGAAGCGGTGCCGTTCGACCTGCGCCTCGGCGCGCCGATGCGCGACGAGTTCTATGCGCGCGTGACGAACAAGACCCCCGCGCTGCTGAAGGCGCACTGGTCGAAGCTGGTCTTCACGGGCCGCGGCCAGCCGCCCTCCGAGCTGGCGGACAGCGCGGCCGTACGGCGCAAGGTGGCCGACGATCCGGAAGCGATCGGGTATATCGAACGCAGCGCGCTCGACGCGAGCGTGCGCGCGGTCCTCGTGGTGCAGTGATGACGTCGCCCGCCGCCTCCGACCGCCGCCGTCCGCGCTGGCTCGCGCGCGCCCTCGAGACCTATTTTGCGCTGCCGCTGTTCGCCGTGCTGCCGCTGCTGGCGATCTGGATCGCGACATTCCACTTCATCGAAACGGAGCGGCGCGCGGCCGTCGACGCGGCGCGCGATGCCGTGCGCGAGCAGCTCGAGACGTACGAGGCGCAGGTCGCGCGCAACCTGAACGCCATCGACCAGACGCTGAAGGTCATCAAGTATTCCGTCGAACTGAACGGCCCCCACGCCGCCCTGCCCACGCTGCGCGCCGAGGAACTGCTGCCGCCCGGCCTCGTGTTCCAGGTCAGCGTGGCGGACCGCGACGGCACCATCGTCGACAGCAATCCGTCCATGCCGGCGCATGACGTGTCGCGCGCGCCCTACTTCACCGTGCACGCGAACGGCGGCGGCCACGCGGTATTCGTCAGCCAGACCGTCGGCGACACCGCACGGTCCGAGCCGCACCTGCACTTCACGCGCCGCATCGATGATGGCCACGGGCGCTTCGCCGGCGTCGCCATCGTCGAAGTCGATCCGGCGTATTTCACCAGCTCGTACGAACGCTCGCGCGGGGGCGAACTGGGCCTGCTGGCGCTCGTCGGCAGCGACGGCGTCGCGCGCGCCGTGCGCATCGGCGACAAGGTGTCGTGGGGCCAGCCGATCGCGCTCGACGGCATCAAGGAGGAAGCCCTGGCCCCGCAGCCGACGGCGCCGGACGGCATCGAACGCTATGCGGGCGCGCGCCGCCTGGCGGGCTTCCCGCTCACGGTCGTCGTGGGCCTGGCCGACAGCGAACAGATGGCGCAGTACGAGCAGCACTACGGCACCTACCTCGTCGGCGCGACGGCCGCGAGTTCGCTGCTCGTCGCCGTCGTCGCGATGATCAGCGCGTGGTCGTGGCAGGTGGCCAAGGCGCGCCGGCGCGAGCGCCAGGCACAGCAGACCTATGCGGCCGCGTCGGAAGCGAGCCCGGACGCGTTCTTCGTGCTGCGCAGCGTGACGGGCACGGACGGCACCATCGTCGACTTCCTCGTCGAGGGCTCCAACAGCCGGTCCGAACTCTTCACCGGCATCGCCAGCGAGGCGCTGCGCGGCCAGCTGCTGGGCGATGCGCTGCCGTATTGCCGCACGAACGGCATGTGGGAACACCTCGTGCAAGTGGTGCTCGAACAGCGCGTCATCGAGGCCGAGTGGCAGGCGACCGCTGGCCCGACGGCCGGGCGCTGGCTGCAGCGCCAGATCGTGCCCGTCGAAGGCGGCGCCGTCGCGATGGTGCGCGACATCACGGAGCGCAAGCTGGCCGAGGAACGCATCCGCCACATGGCCCACCACGACGAGCTGACCGGCCTCCCGAACCGCAGCCTGATCCGCGACCGCCTGGACCAGGCCGTGCGCAACGCCCACCGCAACGGCGGCCATCTCGCCCTCGCCTTCGTCGACCTGGACGGTTTCAAGCTCGTCAACGACGGCCTCGGCCACAACGCCGGCGACGAATTGCTGAAGGTCGTGGGCAGCCGCATGGAGGCCTGCCTGCGCCGCACGGACACCCTCGGCCGCCTGGGCGGCGACGAGTTCGTGATCCTGCTGCCGGAGGCCGGCGAAAGCCCGCTCGCGCTCACGCCCGTGCTGGAAAAGATCCGGCAAGCCGTCACGGAGCCCGTGCAGATCGGCGACCAGGCCGTGCGCGTGAGCTGCAGCATGGGCGTCGTCGTGTACCCGCGCGACGGCGAGGACCCGAAGACCCTCATGATGAACGCCGACGCCGCGATGTACCGCGCCAAGGACCTGGGCAGCAACAACTTCCAGTTCTACACACGCGAGATGAATGCCAGCGTCGAGGCAAAGCTCGTGATGCTGGAGGATATGCGCCGGGCGCTGGACGCGACGCTGGCGGACGAGACGCACGACGCCACCGAGGGCCAGGCGCCCGCGCTGCAAGCCCCCGCGGGGCGCTTCCACCTGTTGTACCAGCCGAAGGTCGACCTGCGCACGGGCCGTTTGTTCGGCGTGGAAGCGCTGATCCGCTGGCGCCATCCGGAACACGGTATCGTGCCGCCGATGCGCTTCATCGGGCTCGCGGAGGAATCGGGCCTGATCGTCGGCCTGGGCGAATGGGTCCTGCGCACCGCGTGCCGCCAGGCCCAGTTATGGCGCGCGGCGGGGCTGGATCCGCTCACGGTGTCCGTGAACGTGTCGGCCCGCCAGTTCGAGGAAAAGCGCCTCGTCGAACGCATCGCCGGCGCCCTGCGCGACACCGGCCTGCCGCCCTGCGCGCTGGACCTGGAAGTGACGGAAAGCCTGCTGATGCGCGACCTGAACCAGGCCATCGAACGCATGCGCGAACTGAAGGAGATGGGCGTCACGCTGTCGATCGACGATTTCGGCACTGGCTATTCGAGCCTGTCCGCGTTGAAATCGTTCCCGATCTCGACGCTCAAGATCGACAAGTCGTTCGTGCGCGACCTGGCCTCCAGCTCGGACGACCAGGCGATCGCGCTGGCCGTGATCTCGCTCGGACACCGCCTGCACCTGCGCGTGATCGCCGAGGGCGTGGAGACGGTCGAGCAGCGCGACTTCCTGCTGGCGAACGACTGCGACGAGATGCAGGGCTATCTGTTCAGCCCTCCAGTGCCGGCCGAGCGCATCACGGAGATGCTGCAGGCCCAGCAACGCCAGCCGCGCGACGTTGCGCAACTGGCGGGGGCACGAGCATGATCACCCGCCACGAGGCGGCGCGCATGCTGTTCGGCGCGGACCGCAAGCTGCACCGCATGCTGCAATACTGGGCCGGCACGGCCATCATGTACACGATCGTCATCGGCATGTTGTTCGGCCCCGCCGCGCTCGCGGGACAGCCGCAGGCCCGTGCCATCTGCCTCTACGTCGCCGCGGGCGTGGCCGTGTTCTACCCGCTGGTGCGCATCGGCGCCCGCATCGGGCTCGCGCCGACCATCCTGGCGGGCCTGCAGGGCATCTTCAGCATCAGCTGCCACGTCTGGGGCTATTCGATCGCCGGGCCGCTGCGCGGCGCGACCCTGGTGGGGTTGCCGGTCATCGTCGTGTTCTGCGTCTTCGCCCTGCGTCCGCGCCAGACCCTGATGCTGACCGCCTTCAACCTGTCCGTCATGGGCGGCACGATGTGGTGGCACGCAGCGCATGATCCGCTGCATTTTCCGCCGGCGGCCGAAGCCGTGAACTTCGTGTTCGTGGCGGTCGCCTCGCTTGCGGTCACCCTGCTGACCGGCGAAATGAGCAAGCTGCGCGCACGCCTGAAGACCCAGAAGGACGAGCTGCTGACGGCGCTCGACACGATCCGCACGCTGGCCACCATCGACGAGCTGACCAAGCTGGCCAACCGCCGCCACATGAACGAGCTGCTGGCGCAGGAAGAGCGCCGGCGCGACGCCGCGCGCGGACCGACCTGCATCGCCGTGCTCGACATCGACTTCTTCAAGCGGATCAACGACAGCTTCGGCCATGCGGCGGGCGACAGCGTGCTGCGCGACTTCGCGCGGGCCACGCGCGCCGAGCTGCGCGAAGGCGACGCGCTGGCGCGCTGGGGCGGCGAGGAATTCCTGCTGATGCTGCCGAACACGACGCCCGCCAACGCCCGCGCCGTGCTGGAGCGCATGCGCGCGCGCGTGGCCGCACTGGAGCCCTGCGATGGCGCCACGGAGCGCGTCAGCTTCTCGGCCGGCCTGAGCATCTGGCACCCCGACGAGCCCATCGCCGAGACCGTGAACCGCGCCGACAAGGCCCTGTACGCGGCCAAGGTGGCGGGACGCAACCGGGTGATCGAGGCCTGACGCCGTCAGCGTCCGGACCGGGTCACGCGGAACCAGTCGACGTCGACGTAATCGCGCACGATCGGCCGCGGGCCGCCGCCCTCGCGCGGCGCGTCGGTGTCGCCCTTGATCCACGTGAACACGGCGGGCCGGCTGCCTTTCCACCACGAGAACGGCGCGAGCTTCACCGGCGTGCCGGCCGCATGGAAGTCCCCGCTGCCGTCGCGCGCATACGAGAAGCGCACGGTCTGGTCTTCCGCCACGGCCGCGCGCAGGACGATCGCCTTGCCGTCGACCTTGCCCACCCGCGTCTCCACGCCGCCGTTCGCCACCGTCACATAGTCCTTGCCATCCTCGTGCACGACGCCGACCCACGGCACGCCGACGCCGAACAGCACGAGGCCCGCGCGCTGGCGCTCGCCCAGCCCTTGCAGTTCCAGCCGTGTCGTGATCTCGGACGCAGGGCCCTGCAGGATCTGCGTGAGGACGTTGCGCGCGCCGACGAGGTATTTCGCCTCGTTGGCCTGCAGGCGCAGATAGCCGGGCCGCTGCGCGAGGCTCCAGTGCGCGTCGTCCGGATTGTGGTTCCACGACCATTGCAGGCCCAGCGCCGGCGCGGCGAATTCGTCCGAGTCCTGCAGCCGGTCCGCGGGCGCGCTGCGGCCCGTGTCCGGGACCGGTCCCTCGAGCACGGGCAGGCCGGCTTGTCCCATCTCCGGCCAGTCATCCTTCCACACGACCGGCTGCAGGTGCGCAACGCGCCCGAACGCGCCCGTGCGGTTGAAGTGGATGAACCAGCCCTGCCCCGACGGCGTCTCGACCCAGCCGCCCTGGTGCGGCCCCTCGATGCCATTCCCCGGCAGCAGCACCTTGCGCGCCTCGTACGGCCCGTCGATACGCCGCGCGCGCAGCACGGCCTGCGGTCCGTGGCCCACGCCGCCGATGGGCGCGAAGATGTAGTAATAGCCGTTGCGCTTGTAGACCTTGGGCCCTTCCAGCGTGGGCAGGTTGACCTTGTCCTCGACGATCGTCCTGCCTGCGTCGAGCACGCGCGTGCCGTCCGCGCTCATCGCATGCAGGATCAGCGGCCCGGCGCCGACCTTCGAGTGGACGAGGTAGGCCTTGCCGTCGTCGTCCCAGAACGGGCACGGATCTTCGTAGCCCGGGCCGGCGACGACGGCGACGGGCGCGCTCCACGGCCCGGCCGGGTCATTCGCCGTGCTCATGAAGATGCCCTCGTCCGGCGTCGCCCAGTACACGTAGAATTTACCCGCATGCGCGCGCAGCGACGGCGCCCACACGCCGCGGGCATAGCGCTGTCCCGTGACGGGCTTCGACGTGCTGTCCGTCAGGGTGTACGGCGGGACCATGTCGTACGCAGGGTCGAACGGGAGCCGCGGCAGCACGTGGCCGGCGATGGTCCAGTGCACGAGGTCTTTCGAGCGCAGCACGGGCAGGCCCGGCGAGAAGTGAAAGCTCGACGCGACGAGCCAGTAATCGTCGCCGGACCGGATCACGTCCGGATCGGAATAGTCGGCGTACAGGATCGGGTTGCGGTAGGTTTGCACGGGTTCCGCCGCGTGCGCGGTGCCCAGCAGGATGGCCAGCAGGAAGACGAGTGATTTCATGGTGTGCAGGGAGAGTCGGCGTCGGGGCCCGCCAGCAGCATCGGGCGCGGATCGGGGCCGGTGGTGGTGAAGCGTACGCGCTGCAAGGTCAGGCGGCGCACGTGGCGCGTCCACAGGCCGTAGGCGGGCATCACGGGTGAGAACATGTGCGGGTCAGGATACCCGGCGGGCGCTTCGGGGATGTCCTGCTGGCGTATCGCCGGCTCGGTCGTCGCGGTCATGGGCAGGTCGACGTCGCGCAGCAGCACGTCCTCAATCGCATGGCCGGGCACGCCCGTGAAGAACGAGCCGCGCCTGCCGTTGTCGCTGCCCGTGATGCGGTCGAACACGATGCGGCGCAGGCGGCCCGGCTGCGGGCGCGCCTGTTCCGGCCGCACGCGCCCGCGGTCGCCCAGGCGCAGGAACAGCGGACTCTCGGCGCGCACGATGTGCGCGTCGTGCACGAGCACCCGTTCGACCGTGGCGCCGTCGACGGTTTCCCACGAGATGCCGCCGTCGGCCTTGCGGCGCTTCATCGCGCGCATGTCGGCCGCCGGCCCGCCAACTTCCACGTGGCGCACGAGCACGTTGCGGAAATCGCCCTGAGAATCCGTGCCGAACTTCAGCGCGTTACAGGTGCTGTACAGGCGGCAGTGCTCGACGAGCACCTGGTCGATCGGCCGCTGGCTCGCGCCCTTGAAGCACAGAGCATCGTCCTCGGCGCTGATGAAGCAGTTGCGCACGATGACGCGGCGGCAGCCGTCGATGTCGATGCCGTCGTTGTTGTGGTTCGCCTGGTTCTCGACGTGGATGCCGTCCACGATCAGGTTGTCGCAGTTCAGGTAGTTCTGCATCCAGCACGGCGAATCCTTCAACCGGATGTCCGCGATGACGACCTGGCTGCAATCGAGCATGCGGATGAGGAACGGCCGGCCCGGCGTGGCGCCGGTCGTTTCCTGGCCCGGGAAGTTGTCCGGCGTGCCGCGCCCGTCGATGAGGCCCTTGCCGCGGACGCCGACGCGCGTGCAGCCCTCGGCGAAGATCAGCGACTGGTTCATTCCCATATTGCTGTCCTGGACCGTGGGCCGGCGCGCGCGCCGCTCCGGATAGTCCTTCAAGTCCGTACTGGCCAGCAGGCGCGCGCCTTCCGCCACTTCCAGCATCACGCCGGAGCGCAGGTCGATCGTGCCGCTGACGTAGTCGCCCTGCGCCAGCCGCACGATGCCGCCGCCGGCCGCCGCGCAGGCGTCGACGGCGCGCCGGATCGCGGGCGTCGCCAGTTCGCCGGTGCGCAGGCCGTAAGCCTCGGGCACGAACACCTTGTCCGGCACGGCCCACGGGCGCAGGGTGCGCGTGAGCTCGTCCGCCATCGCGTCCAGGTCGCGCCGCAGCGCGTCGGCCCAGCCGGCGCCGCGCACGCGGCGCCCCGCGCACGCCGCGCCCCGCGCGACGGCGGGCAGCAGCCACGGCGCCAGCAGCGCCGCCCGCAGCAGGGTACGTCGTTCCGTCATCTTGCGGGTCTCCTTCACAGTTTCACGTTCAGGGTCACGAACAGCTGGCGTCCGAGCGTGTCGTACGTGGCCGGGATCGTGTTATTCGCCGGCAGCTGCGCGGAACCGAGGATCGGCGGATCCTTGTCCAGCACATTGCGCACGCCGCCGGTCAGGTTGACCATGCGGCTGAATTCCCAGCCGGCGGTCAAATCCAGCCAAGTATAGGACTTGATCTTCGGATTCGTCAGCGATTCCAGCGCGGGCGGGTTCGCGGCCAGCGCGTACGAGTCGACTGTCACGGGGCCGGTATAGCGTGCGCGGGCCGACAGCAGCAGCGGTCCCCGTTTCATGCTGACGCGCGTCGTGCCCTTCCAGCGCGGTACCGGCTGGCCGCACGTGCCGCCCCACGTGCCCACGCAGCGGTTCTTCAGCCCGGGCAGGTCCTGGATCGGCGTGAACGTCAGCTCGTTCACGTACGTCCAGTTGGAATCGAGCGTCCACTGGATGCCGTCCCTCGTAAAATTGTAGTGCCCCGCGAGGTCCACGCCGCGCGTCGCGATGCCGCCGATGTTCGCGTTCGTCGTCATCACGTACGTCGGTGCCGCGATCTGGCCCGTGATCGGATCCCGGTTGATCGCGCGGCAGTACACGCTGGCCGCGTTGCGGATCGTGTTGTAGCACAGGTCGAGCACGGACTGGATGCCGCCGCCGCCGAGGGTCGAGATCGCGTCGTCGACAGTGATGCGGTACCAGTCCACGCTCAGCTGCAGGCCTTTCACGGACGGCGGCATGAACACGGCGCCGACGGTGACGGTGTGCGACGTTTCCGCCGACAGGTCCGGGTTGCCGCCGACGACCTGCGTGATGAACGGCGACGGTTGGACGGCCGGGTCGAACACGAGGTTCGCGGGCACGCCCGTCGCTTCGCACAGCACGCGCACGGCCTGGGTCTGCTGCGCCAGCGGGGCGCGGCTCGAGCACGGGTCGGTCGCGGTCGGGCCGTTCGTGCCCTGCCCGCCGAACAACTCGCCCACGTTCGGGGCGCGGATCGATTTCTGCTTCTGCGCGCGGAACGTCAGCGCACGGGTGGGCGCCCATTCCGCGCCGATGGAACTGGTCCACACCTTGCCGACCGACGCGACGTCGTAATCGGAGCGGCGGAACGCGCCCGATACGGACAGGCTTTTCGCGAACGGCTTGTCGGCCAGCAGCGGCACGCGCACCTCGCCGTACACTTCCTTCACCGTCGTCGAGCCCTTCGTCGCGCGGGCCGCGTTCCAGCCCGAGACGTCGCCGGACGACAGGAACACGTCGGGGCTGTAGGCGCTGTACGCGTAGCGGCGCTCGAAGCCCGTGGAGAAGTCGATGGCGCCGGCCGGCACGTCCATCAGCGATCCCGCCACGTTACCGGCCAGGACGTTCTGCTCCGCCGTGATCTTCGACTTCGACGCCACCGAGATCGCATTGGCCGACGCCTCCGTCAGGTTCTGGCCGAACGGATTCAGCACGGGCGCCGCGCCGTTCTGCGCCAGGGTCGCGTTCTGGAAGCGGCTCAGCGAGATGGAGCCCGCCTGGTCCTGCGTCTCCGTCGTGCGCGCCTTCGTGTAGTACACGTCGTACTTCAGGTCGCGCAGCCAGCGTTCCGACACGTCCGGCAGGCTGCCGCGCAGGCCCAGCGCGATGCGGTAGACCTGGTGGTCCGTGTCCGCCACGCGTCCGCCCAGGTCGGAGAAGCGGCGGTTGTAATTCAACACGGCGAGACCGTCGCCCGGCGTGGTGGTGAGCGACGACGTGCCATTGGTGACGCGCGTGGTGCCCGTCTCGCGCAGGTCCAGCTGGCGCAGGACTTCCTGCATCTGCGGGCTCAGATACGGGTTGTTCGTATTGAAGAGGAAGTTGCCGCTGGCGCTCGTCGGGCCGATCTGCACGCTCGCGGAATTGCTGCTGAAGTGCGCCTCCATGTAGCCGGTGGCGCGCTCGCTGAAATCGTAGTGGGCGAACGCATTGCTCATCCAGCGCTTCTGCGGCGTCACCATGTACGACAGCGGGCCGAGATCGTACGCATCGCCCGGCGCCGCGTACGGACGCACCGTCCTGCCGGTCGGGTCGAAGATGGCGCCGAGGGTCGACATGTTCTGCAGCCCGGCCGCGATGAGCGCCGCGTTCAGTGCCGGATTCGACGCGGCGGAACCGACGACGGGCAGGTTGCCGATGCGTCCCGTCGGCACGTTCGACGAGCCGCTGAAGATCAGGCCCGGACGCCCGCCCGCCGCCACGCAGGTCTGCCCCGCCGGCACCGCGAGCGGCGTGCCGGGACGCGTGGACGACCACGATGCCGCCGTCACGCAGCCATCTCCGAGCGACGGCAGCGCCCAGCCGCCACGTTCGCCGCGCGTAAAGCCGTCGCGGTCCATGTAGTTGACGGAGACGACGACATTGCCCCTGCCCCCGCCGAAATTGCCGCCTACGGTGAGATCGATCGAATCGTTCGGCGTGCGCGTGGGCTGGTCGACACTCCTCTGCGCGTTGATCTCCACGCCTTCGAAATGATCGCGCAGGATGAAGTTGACGACGCCGGAGATGGCGTCCGAGCCGTACACGGCGGACGAACCGCCCGTCACCGTCTCCACGCGTTTCACGAGCGCCGCCGGGATCGTGTTGACGTCGGTGGTGAAATCCGGGCCCGTGATGGCGAAGCGGCGGCCGTTCACGAGCACCAGGTTGCGCGTCGGCCCCAGGTTGCGCAGGTTGAGCGTCGACGTGCCGGACGGCTGGCCCGGCTGCACCGTGTTCGCCGTCGGGCTGCTGAGCTGGTTCGCGGTGAACTGCGGCGTATCCGACAGCATCACCTCGAGGTTCTGCGTGCCGGTCAATTTCAGTTCCTGCGCGTCGACCGTCGTCACGGGCGTCGGGGCGAGGAAGCCGCGGCTGGCCAGGCGGGAGCCGGTCACGACGACTTTGTTCTCCTCGGGCTTCGGTGCGTCGGCTTCCTGCGCGTTCGCGTGGCAACCGAGATTTGCCGCGATCAGTAACGCGGACATCGTTGTTGTGTGGTGGGCGCGGGCCCGCTTTTGCTTGCGTCTCGTCTTCATGCCGTTTTTCCTTATGGATTATCGATGGGCGTAAAGATGGTAGACAGCCGCCTCGAACAGGGTCAATCGGCGACCGCTCAGTGGACTGACCGAAAGGAAATCTGGTCAAAAACGTGATCAAAATGGGAAAACAAGGGGAAAGGCAGGCAGTTATCATCGGCTGTCGCATCCCTGGAGACACCATGCCCGCCTTTGCCATCGCCGCCCTGCTGCTGCTTGTGTCGGTCCTGCCCGCGCACGCGGCCGACCGCATCGACCGCCAGGCCCTCGTCACGCGTCATTCCCCGCGCCTGACGGCGCCCGACCCGTGGGCGCCGCTCAGCGTCGGCAATGGCCGCTTCTGTTTCACCGCCGACGTGACGGGCTTGCAGACCTTCGCCGACCATTACCGCGCCGACGGCATCGGCCTCGAAACGCAGGCACGGTGGGCGTGGCACGAAGATCCGAATCCGCACGGGTACAAGCTCGCCGACGCGAACAAGGCCTACACGGCGCACGGCAAGACCGTGGACTATCCGACGCGGATGGACGTGCCGGCCGCCGCCTGGCTGCGCGAGAATCCGCATCCGCAGCCGCTCGGCCAGCTCGCCATCGCCTACACGCACCGCGACGGCAAACCGCTCGCGCTGGCGGACGTGGGCGCGATCGACCAGCGCCTCGACCTGTGGCGCGGCGTGCTCACGAGCGCGTACACCATCGACGGCGAACGGGTCGTCGTGACGACGGCCGTCGACCCGGACCGCGACACGCTCGCCGTGCGCATCGAATCGACGCTGTTCGGGCGCGGCCTGGCCGTGCGGTTCGCGCTTCCGCGCGGCTACGTCGGCGGCATCAAGCAGAATCCGCCGCTGGACTGGTCGCAGCCGGCGTCGCACACGACGACGATCGTGACGCGCACGGCCGACACCCTCGTGCTCGCGCATGCGCGCGACGGCTATCGCTACGGTGCGGCGCTGCGCGCCTCGATGCCCTTGACCATCGCGACACCGGCGCCGCACACGTTCGAACTGCGACCGAAGTCCGGCCGGGTGCTCGCCTTCACGCTCGCGTATGCGCCGGACAAGCCGGCGCCGGATGCGGCGGACGTCTTCGCGCGCAGCGCCGCGCATTGGCCCGCGTTCTGGCGGAGCGGCGGCGCCGTCGATTTCAGCGGCAGCACGGATCCGCGCGCGGCCGAGCTGGAACGGCGCGTCGTGCTGTCGCAATACCTGACGGCGATCCAGGCGGGCGGCGATTTTCCGCCGCAGGAAAGCGGGCTGACGACGTCGACGTGGTACGGCAAGCACCACACGGAGATGATCTGGTGGCACACGGCGCACTTCGCGCTGTGGGGCCGCCCGGTGTACCTGGCGCGCGCGCTGGACTGGTTCCGCGCCACGCTGCCCGCCGCGCGCGCCGTCGCGGCGGCACGCGGGCTGCAGGGTGCGCGCTGGCCCAAGATGACGAGTCCGCAGGGGCGCGAGAGCCCCGGCGGCAATCCGCTGATCGTGTGGAACCAGCCGCACCCGATCCACCTCGCGGAACTGTTGTACCGCGCCGACCCCACGCCCGCGACGCTCCAGCGTTACCGCAACCTCGTGTTCGCGACGGCCGATGCGATGGCGTCGATGCTCGCGTGGGACGACAGGTACAAACGCTGGGTCCTGGGCCCGCCGCTGTGGATCGCGCAGGAGATCCACGATCCGGCCGCCAGCATGAACCCGGCGTACGAACTGTCGTACTGGTCGACGGCGCTGGACATCGCGCAGGCCTGGCGCACGCGCCTCGGCCTGCCGCGCAACAGCGACTGGGACGAAAAGCGCCGGCACCTGTCCGCCCTCCCGGTCAAGGACGGCAAATACGTCGCGCTCGAATCGGTCCCGGACACGTGGGACGACGTCGCCAGCCGCCAGGACCACCCGTCGTTCCTGATGGCGCTGGGGCAGCTGCCGGGCGCCGGCGTCGACCGCGCCGTCATGGACCGCACGCTGGACGCCGTGCTCGCGCGATGGGACTGGAAGGCGAAGATCTGGGGCTGGGACTATCCGATGATCGCGATGACGGCGGCGCGCCTGGGCCGTCCGGAGACGGCCGTCGACGTGCTGATGAAGACGGGCGTGCCGAACAACGGCTACACGGCGGCCGGGCACAATCCGAACACGGACTTGCCCGTCTACCTGCCCGGCAACGGCGCGCTGCTGGCCGCCGTCGCGATGATGGCGGGCGGCTGGGATGGCGCGCCGGCCGGGGCGGCGCCCGGGTTTCCGCACAACGGGAAGTGGGTCGTGCGGGCCGAGGGGTTGAAGCCGCTGCCTTGAGTCAGCCTAAAAACTGCTCGAAGTCGACTCTTTGTAGCCAACGAGGTGGAAATGAAGAACGTAGTTAGCATACTCAGTATGGATTCCCGCTTGCGCGGGAATGACGATGCTGTTTCTGACGGTTTTTGAGAACAATATTCCGGACACTAGCGCGCAGGCGGGATAGCGCCATTGGCGCTATCCCGCCAAGTTTTGCTCGCCGCGATAACGCGTGCAAATTGGATCCCCGCCGAGGGGAACGCCTAGTCCGGGGACGACCTAGCTAGGCCAGCATCGCGCACATGGTCCCGTGCAGCCCCAACTGCGCCCCATCCAACGCAATGCAATCCTGCGCCGGCGGCGTCTCCGGCTCGACAACGATCACCTTCACGCCCGCCTGCTCCAGCCATTGCACGGACAGGTCGGCGACGCCGCTGTCCGTGATCACCGTGTGCACCTGCTTCAGGTTGCACAGGATCAGGCCCGCGCGGCGCGCGAACTTGGAGCTGTCCACCAGCACGACGAGCTTCTCGGCCTGGCCGATCAGGCGCCGTTCGGCGCGGATCAGCAGCGGGTCGGTCTCGACGAGGCCCAGCATCGACAGCCCGGACACGCTCATGAACATCTTCGAGGCGTACTGGTCGCCCGTCGCATCGTTGTCGAACGGCGACAGGATGACGTTCTCGTCGCGGTAGACGGTCCCGCCCGGGATCAGCACTTCGTTCTGGCTCGTCGCCAGCAGCCGGTCGGCCATCAGGAACGAGTTGGTCATGATCTTGAGGCTGCGGTCGGCCAGGAAGTCGGCCATCATGAACGTCGTCGTGCCGCCGTTGATGATGATGGTCTCGCCGTCCTCGCACAGCGCGGCCGCGTGGCGGGCGATCGCGTACTTGCGCGCGGCGTTGGCGCGCAGGTTGTCGGCGAAGGTGTCGTTGGCGAGGCCGCCCAGGCGCTTCTTCCGCGGGGTCGTCTCGGCCCCGCCGCGCGTGCGGTGGATGAGGTTGCGGGCGGCGAGCCAGCTGATGTCGCGCCGGATCGTGGACGGCGACGCGTCCAGCGATTCGACCAGCTCGTGCACGGTGGCCGCCTTGCGCTCGTCGAGCAGTTTGAGCAGGCGGTTGCGACGCTTGTTGATCATGGTGTCTCCTTCTCGATATCGAAATCGATCCGGCGTGCGGCGGCCCCGTTGTCGTGGTGGATGGGGATCGACGCGTATCGCGTTCATCGTGCAAGCCGAATCGCCTTGTGCTGCTGCCAAAATATGATAGCGCACAACAATGATGTTAGGGACGCGCGATCGATATCATTTCAGGGCGCAGGGAGACACCCTGATTCGCTCGTTGAGCGATCAGGAAACGGTCAATGTTTCCGCAAACATCGAGCGATTGGATCAGGCTTGACGCAGGCGGCGGATCAGCACGTCGGGGTCGGCGTCGCGCACCAGCAACTCCGCGTGCGCGGGACGCACGAAGCCGGTGCCGACGAGATGGTCGATGAAGGACGCGAGGCCGTCGTAGAAGCCGTTCACGTTGAGAAGGCCGATGGGCTTGGCGTGGATGCCCAGCTGGGCCCACGTGACCATCTCGAACAGTTCTTCCAGCGTGCCCATCCCGCCCGGCATGGCGATGAAGCCTTCGGCCAGGTCGGACATCATCGCCTTCCGTTCGTGCATGTCCTTCACGACGAACAGCCGCGTGAGGCCGGCGTGGCCCACTTCGCGCTCGACGAGGTGCTTCGGGATCACGCCCGTCGCGTCGCCGCCGAGGCGCAGCACTTCGTCGGCGATCACGCCCATCAGGCCCACCTTGCCGCCGCCATAGACGAGGCCGATGTTGTGCTCGACGAGGGCGCGCGCCAGGCCGCGGGCGGCGTCGGCATAGACAGGATCGGCGCCCAGCGAGGCGCCGCAATAGACGGCGATGGATTTCATGGCGCTTCCGGTGGCAGTTTGGCGAGGAAGTCGTCGGACAGGCGCTGGAACAGCGCGAGCGTCTCGCCGCGCAGGTAAGGCCCCAGCATCGACAGCACCTGGTAGCAGCCGCGCGCAAGCGCGTCCGCGATGGCCTGCTGCTCGCTGTACTTGCGCGGATTGCGCACGTATTCGTACGACAGCCAGTACGTGGCGACGACGACCATGTTCGTCGCCATGGCGCCGATCTGCGCGTCGCCCGCTTCCAGCGAACCTTCGCTGCGCAGGTCTTCGCACAGCTGGCGCGCGACCTTGATCTTGTGGGCGAGGATCGCCTTGAAGTGCAGTTCCAGCTTGCGGTTGCGCGACAGGAGGTCGTTCAGGTCGCGGTAGAAGAACCGGTACTTCCAGATCAACTCGAACATGAGGTGCAGGTACAGCCACACATCTTCCATGTTCGAGCGGCGGCCGGCCGGGACGGTCAGCATGCGCTCGATCTCCGCCTCGAACTGGACGAAGATCGAATTCACGATGTCGTCCTTGTTGCGGAAGTGGTAGTACAGGTTCCCCGGCGAGATGTTCATCTCGTCGGCGATCACGGTCGTGGTGATGTTCGGTTCGCCGAATTCGTTGAACAGCCGCAGCGACAGCTCGAGGATGCGCTCGCGGGTTCGGCGCGGGGCTTTCTGTTGCATGGAAACAAGTATGGGTGGACTCACGTGCAAGGATATCATCGACCGGACCCTCAGGCCATGGCCGGCTGCACTTCGCGCAGAACGCGCAACACCTCGGCCAGCACGCGGGGGTTGCTGCCCAGCGCCACGTGGCCCACGCCGCCGAATGCGATGGTGCGCGCGCCCGGAAGGATGCTCGAATCCTGCGGCGCGACGATGTTGTCGTGGTACGTGTAGATGGAGACGATGCGCGCACGGACATCCTGGGTCTCGCCCGCCGCCAGGTCGCGCAGCCACGCGCTGTCCCGCCGCATCTGCGCGGCGTTCTCGCCCAGGCCGAGGTTCGCCAGCACCGTGCCGTGGTGCGGCGTGCCGAGCGTGATCAACCTGGCCACGCGCGCGCTCCCGTATGAGCGCATCCACGCGCGCGCCGCCAGCCCGCCCATGCTGTGGGCGACGATGGCGATCTGCGCGGCGCCCGTCGCGGCGCACAGCGCCTGCACGCGCGCCTCGATCAGCGGCGCGTAATCGTCGATGCTGCCCGCGACCGGCTCCAGGTCGATGGTGGCGTGGCTGATGCGCTCGCGGTCCAGCAGCGGTTCCAGGTGCGCCCAGAAGCCGCTGTTGCAGCCGTAGCCGTGCACGAGCAGCACGGGCACGCGGCCACTGTCGAGGTGGAGGGACATGCGCGCGCAGCCGCGCGGCACGTGCCAGGACGTGACCAGCATACTGGCCCGGAACTCCTCGGCCAGCATGCGCAGGCGTGCCGCCGGTCCGAGCCGGTAATCGGGCGACGTGTGGCTCGCCGCGCGCGCCGCCATGACAAAGTTGTTCATGTTGATCGCGAGGCGCACGACGACGACGGCGCCGGCCCCCGCCAGCAGCGCGCCCCACGCCGGGACGCCCCGGTGCAGCAGCGCCCACGCGACCAGCAGCGCCGCGGCCAGCTGCACGAGCAGGACGAGGCGCAGCAGGGTGCGGGCGCTGGCCGGCATGTCTTACGCCTGCGGCCGCGCGGCCGGCCGGCCCGTGAGGGATTGCGCCAGGTCGCTGGCGAGGCGTGCCGTGATGCCGTAGATCGACAGCTGGGGATTGGCGCCGATCGACGTCGGGAACAGCGAGCCGTCGTGCACGGACACGTTGGCCAGGCCGCGGTAACGGCCATCGGGCCCCGTGACACCATCGCGGTCCGCCATCGCGCAGCCGCCCATCACGTGCGCCGACACGACGCGCGTCAGGTGGCGCTCGAACGGCAGCGCGGCGATGCCGGCCTTCGCCTCGTTCCAGCCGGCGTAGCGCGGCGCCCGTTCGTGCGCGACCTGCACGCCGCTGGCGCCGGCCGCGAACTGGATCTCGGCCATCGTCAGCAGGGCGCGGCGGGCGCCGTCCCACAGCGGATCGTTGAGCGGATAGTCGAGGAGCGGAGATCCATCCCCGTTCAGGCCCACGGTGCCGCCCTGCGACTCGGGATGAAAGCCGTCGCGCAGCAGCGCCAGCATCCCCTGCAGGTGCGGGAAGTGGCGCATCATCTCGGCGTGCTCGCGGCCGAAGCCCTGCATCGTCGTCGCCAGCAGCACGGGGTGCAGCGGCGGCGCTTCCAGCTTGAAGCCGAGCGGGCCGTCGATCGCCTGGGTGTGCAGGAAGTGGTCCGAATAGACCGTCTGCGGCGCGCCCGCGTAGCCGTCCACGCGCTGCGGGAACAGCGCCGCCGACACGAGCGTGGGATGCAGGAACGTGCGCTTGCCCAGCTTTCCGCTCGGGTCGGGCGCCTTCGAGCGCAGCAGCAGCGCGGGCGTGTTGATGGCGCCGCCCGCGAGCACGTAGTGGCGGGCGCGCAGGCGCAGGCGGCGTCCGGTGGCGTGCAGGCCGCCCGCGTCGAGCAGCGTGCAATCGAGGCCGTCGGCCTGGTCGCCCTTGATTACCAGGCGTTCGGCGCGGGCGCGCGTGACGAGGATTGCGCCGTGGTCCAGCGCGGACGGGATCGTCGTCACGAGCATCGACTGCTTCGCGTTCGTCGGACAGCCCATGCCGCAATAGCCGAGGTTCCAGCAGCCGTTGACGTTGCGGCGGATGAGGCCCGTCGGGATGCCGAGCTTCTCCGCGCCGCGCCGCAGCAGGTCGTTGTTCTCGTTCGGCGCGCCGGGCCAGTCGGCCACGTGCAGCCGCGCTTCCATCAATGCGAACCACGGCGCCAGCCCGGCCTCGCTGTACGTCGACAGGCCGAAGCGCTGCTGCCAGAACGCGAGCGTCGCCGGCGGCGTGCGGAAGCTCGACGTCCAGTTCACCGTCGTCGACCCGCCCACCGTGCGGCCCTGCAGGATGTTGATGCCCTTGTCGCGCGTCTTGCGGGCGGCCGATTCCTGGTACAGCGCCGGGTAGGCGTCCGCCTCGCGCATCCTGAAGTCGCTCGATGACTTGAGTGCGCCCTCCTCCACGACGATCACGGACAGGCCGGACAGCGCGAGGATCTCCGCCGTCACGCCGCCGCCGGCGCCGCTGCCGACGATGACGACGTCGGCGTCCAGCGCGCGGTCTTTTTCCTCGCGCGCGCCGTCGATGACCTTCCAGCCGCGCGCGAGGCCGGCCACGATGGGATCGGGAATTGCGCTCATGCCAGCTCCTTCAGCGGGCCGGGATAGCCGATGGCGTCCCAGTGCGCGGGCTCGCTGTACCAGGCGCCCAGCACGAGGTCGTGCAGCGCCGCGTACGCCGTGCGCAGCAGGGACAGGCGGTGCAGGCGCCAGTCCTGCAGGAACGCGGCGACGTCCGCCTCCTTCGCGGCTGCCCAGCCGTCCGGGATGCCCGTCAGCAGGCGCCGCGCCGGACCGAGCGCGAGCAGCCCGAACAGGTCCTGTACTTCCTGCTGGGCCGGCAGCGGCAGGCCAAGGATGGTCTGATGCACGCGCGCCGTCGTCGCGGCGATGGCACGGGCGCGGTCGGCGGGGGCGTCCGGCAAGGCCCCGGACAGGATCGCGGCGACGATGGCGTCGAGCGCGGCGCGCGCCTCGCCGTCGAGCACGAAGCCGCGCGGGGGTGCCGGATGCGTGTGCCGGTACCAGCCGCCGCCGGCGGCCAGGACCGCCGCCGACAGCAGGCCGGCCTTCAGGAAGGTTCTGCGGGTTGTCTCCATGCCTACCCTTTGTATGTGTTTTTTCAAAGTGTAAGCGAAAGAACAGGTCAGGCGACCAATTCGAACTAGAGCAAGCCGTCTAGGAGTCCCGCCCCGTGGACTTCATCACCTGGCGGGCAATGCCGCGCAGGATGTTAACTTCTTCCGTCTCCAGCTGCGTGCGCGCGAACAGGCGCTTCAGGCGCGGCATCAGCTTTTTCGGGTTGCTCGCGTTGAGGAAGCCGATCGCGACCAGTGCTTCTTCGAGATGGGCGTACATGCCCTCGATCTGCGCGACGCTCGCCGCCTCGCCGTGGAAGCCGATGCCTTCCTGCGTGCGGCTCAGTCGAGCATTATCGCCCTGCGCGGCCAGCCGGCATTCGTACGCGAGCACCTGCGCGGCCTGGGACAGGTTCAGGGACGAATACTCCGGATTGGCCGGAATGTTGATCAGGACGTTGCACTGCTCGACGATCTGGTTCGGCAGGCCGAAGCGCTCGTTGCCGAGGATGAGCGCTGGCTGCAGGTCTTGCGTCCCTGCCGCGTGCGCGGAAAATTCGCGCGGCGTCCATACAGGCGGCGAGAACTCGCGCAGGCGGGCCGATACCGCCGCCGCGAAATTGCAGCCGTCCAGCGCCTCGGCGATGGAATCGACGATCCGCGCGCCCTGGAGCACGTCGAGGGCGCCGCTGGCGAAGGCGACCGCTTCCGGGTCGTGCAACGGGTCGTTGCAACGCGGGGCGACGAGCACGAGGTCGGAAAATCCCATCGTCTTCATGGCGCGCGCCACCGAGCCGACGTTGCCGGCGCGGCTCGTCTCCACCAGCACGAAGCGTAGACGTTTGAAAAGAGAAGAGACAGTTTCGGTCGGGTTCATTTAAAATAACGCCATCGCGCGGTGACGGGCGTTGAAATGCGGGCAAGAAGCTCGCGATTTTAACGGCTTCGGCACCGCTTTGCTCTTTAATTATTTCTCGTTCAGATCGTTCACGGCGCCGTTGCGCGGTGGGCGTCAGCATTTTTTTACGGAAGCCCTCTATGCATCCCATGCTCAACACGGCCATCAAGGCCGCCCGCCGCGCCGCGACCGTCATCAACCGCGCATCGTTCGACCTCGACCGCATCACCGTCAGCGAAAAGAGCCACAACAACTTCGTCACCGACATCGACCAGGCGTCGGAACAGGCCATCGTCGAAACCTTGCTGAAAGCCTACCCCGACCACGCCATCCTCGGCGAAGAATCGGGCCCCACCGCGAACCTGAACGACGACAGCGAGTACGTCTGGATCATCGATCCGATCGACGGCACCACCAACTTCCTCCACGGCTACCCGAACTACTGCATCTCGATCGCACTGCAACAGCGCGGCGTGATCACGCAGGCCGTCATCTACGACCCGGTCCGCAACGACCTGTTCACCGCCACCAAGGGCGCCGGCGCCTACCTGAACGACAAGCGCATCCGCGTACGCAATCCGGACCGCATCAACAAGGCCCTGATCGGCTCCGGCCACGGCGCCGAGCCGCGCGACCTGGCCGAATACCTGCGCATGTACGAAGTGGTCGCCCCGCGCTGCCACGGCCTGCGCTCGAGCGGCTCGGCCGCGCTGGAACTGGCCAACGTGGCCGCCGGCCGCGTCGACGGCTACTTCGAAAAGAACCTGAAAATCTGGGACATCGCCGCCGGTTCGCTGCTCGTGACCGAAGCGGGCGGCATCGTCGGCGAGTTCGACGGCGAGTCGGAATACCTGAACAAGGGCGACATCATCGCCGCCGGCCCGAAGGTCTTCGCCGGCATGGTCGCGCTGCTGAAGCCCTTCGCCTGAGCGGCCTCCCGCCGTTTCGCGTAAAATACGCCCTGTGTAAGTCCGGGGAATGCCGCGGGCCTTGCTGGCCGCGCGGCTTTCCCGCCGCAGGCGGCGTTGTCGGCCTGTCAAGATTGCCTCCGGCACCCACGAGGTGCCGCGCCCCCGCTTCCACCGGTCCTGTCATAAACGACACAGGCCGCGCTAAAATTTCCATAGCGAAACATATTTAACTATAATGTCGCGTGATCGTTGACGTTTGTCATCACGTTCGCGTCTTGGCGCCCGGCACCAGTACCGGCCGCCCTGAGTGTGTAAACCGATCGGCTGGACTGGCGTTTCCGTGGGAACACGAGAAACGACGGGCCGATCCCTACCAGATAACTATGTCATTCAATACTCTCGGTCTGTCCGACGCCATCGTGCGCGCCGTCACTGAAGCGGGCTATACCGCACCGACTCCGATCCAGGCCAAGGCGATCCCCGCCGTGCTGGGCGGAGGCGACCTGCTGGCAGGCGCCCAGACCGGCACCGGCAAGACCGCCGGCTTCACGCTGCCCGTGCTGCACCGCCTGTCGACCGACAAATTCGGCGCCGCGCTGACCAGCAAGACGTCCAAGCGCCCGATCCGTGCCCTAGTGCTCGCCCCGACCCGCGAACTCGCGGCCCAGGTCGAGGAAAACGTGCGCATGTATGCCAAGCACACGAACCTGAACTCCGCCGTGATCTTCGGCGGCGTCGGCATCCACCCGCAGATCAAGCTGCTGGCGAACGGCGTCGACATCCTCGTCGCCACGCCGGGCCGCCTGCTCGACCACGTCGCCCAGGGCACGATCAAGCTCGACAAGATCGAGATCCTGATCCTGGACGAGGCCGACCGCATGCTGGACATGGGCTTCATCCACGACATCCGCAAAGTACTGGCCGTGCTGCCGCCGAAGCGCCAGAACCTGCTGTTCTCGGCCACGTTCTCGGACGAGATCAAGGGCCTGGCCGACCGCCTGCTGGACAACCCCGCCATGATCGAGGTCGCGCCGCGCAACTCGACCGTCGAAGTCATCGCCCAGAAGATCCACCCGGTCGACCGCGACAAGAAGCACCCGATGCTGGCGCACCTGATCAAGACGCACGGCTGGAAACAGGTGCTCGTGTTCACCCGCACCAAGCACGGCGCCAACAAACTCGTCGAGCAACTGGGCAAGGACGGCATCGGCGCGATGGCGATCCACGGCAACAAGAGCCAGTCGGCACGCACCAAGGCGCTGGCCGAGTTCAAGGACGGCAGCCTGACGGCGCTCGTCGCCACCGACATCGCGGCGCGCGGCATCGACATCGACCAGCTGCCGCACGTTGTGAACTACGACCTGCCGAACGTGCCGGAAGACTACGTGCACCGCATTGGCCGCACGGGCCGCGCCGGCGCCACCGGTGAAGCGGTGTCGCTCGTCTGCGTCGACGAGCACCAGATGCTGAAGGACATCGAAAAGCTGATCAAGCAGACGCTGCCCCGCCAGGTGATCGCGGGCTTCGAGCCGGATCCGACGGCGAAGCCGCAACCGATCCAGCTGCGCAGCGGCGTAGCGGGCCATCCGAACCGCGGCCGCCCGGGCGGCAACCGTGGCGCCGGCAATGGCGCGGGCGGTGCGCGCGCACAGGGCGCGGGCCAACGCAATGGCGGCAACGGCGGCAATGGTGGAAACAGCGGCGGCGGCGCACGCACCGGCCAGCCGGGCAACCGCAACGGCGGCAACGGCGGCGGTCGCAGCCAGGGCCGCGGCCCGCGTCCGGCATCCGCAGCGCGTTCGGGCGGCGAACGCTAACACTTAGCACTGCTCACCAACAAAGACCGGGACCAGCTCCCGGTCTTTTTTTACCCAAAACAAAAGCCCAAATTCGGGGTCAGAGCACTTTTTCGATCAATGTCCGGCAAGCCAAGAATTCGAGCGGTTCGCCCGTTGCGCCCATGAGTAAATCGGCGTCAGCCGGCAGAACTTGCTTCGAAGATCATCCACCAAAATGAGCTCTGACCCCGAAGTTGCAAAAAATTTGGACCTGACCCCGAATTTATTTGTGCACTCAAGTACTTGCCAATGGTCGACATTCTCCATATACTTGACGAATCAAGTAACCATTAAGTACCAGGAGTCATCATGTCCGACAGTCTCACCACCGAATTCTGCCTGCGCCTCGCGCGGGCCTGGGCGACGCTCGCGCGCCGGCTCGACAGCGCCCTCGGCGGCCACCACGGCATCAGCTTTGCCGATTATCAGTTGCTACTGCACTTGCAGCGCGCACCCGGCGGGCGTTTGCGCCGTGTCGACCTGGCCGACCGGTTGGGACTGACCGCGTCCGGCGTCACGCGTTCCCTGCTGCCGCTGGAAAAGATCGGCCTCGTCACGCGCCAGAGCGACCCGCGCGACGCCCGCGTCGGCTACGCGCTGATTACGCCGACCGGCGACGAGCTGGTGACGAACGCGACGACCGTCGTCGACAACATCAGCCGCGCCATGCTGGGCGCACCGTCCGGCGACCAGTTGCGCGCGACGTCCGACCTGCTCGCGCAGCTCGCCGGCATCCAGCGCTGATCCACCTTCGTACCACCAACACGATGGCGTGCCGGCCAGGCCCGCGACGCCCGAAAAACGACAAGGAGACGAGCATGCAAGACGCACCGAACCCGCGCACCGCCCTGCTGCGCGACCGGAATTTCACCTGGCTGATGAGCGGCGGCGTCATCTCCACCCTCGGCGACCAGTTCACGCTGATCGCCCTGCCCTGGCTCGTGCTCAAGCTGACGGGCGATGCCGTCGCGCTGGGCATGGCCGTCGCGCTGATGGGCATTCCGCGCGCCATCCTGATCCTGTTCGGCGGCGCGCTCGTCGACCGCCACTCGCCCAAGCGCATCCTGATGCTCACCAAGCACGTCAACACGGTGCTGCTGGCGGTGCTCGCGGTCCTCGTCTACACCGGCCAGGCGCACCTGCCCGTCGTGCTCGCGCTGGCGCTGGGCCTGTCGCTCGCATCGGCGTTCAGCATTCCGGCCGGCACGTCGATGCTGCCGCACGCCGTCGCCCCGCAGCACCTGCAGGCCGCGAATGGGATGATGATGGGACTGCGCCAGATTACGATGCTGGCCGGGCCGCTGCTGGCGGGCCTGTTGTTCGCGCTGGCCGGCGACGGCAGCGACGGTCCGCAGCACATGCGCGGCCTGGCGCTCGCGTTCGGCTTCGACTGCATCAGTTTCGCCCTGTCCGCCTGGACGCTCGCCAAGGTCCAGCCGCGCCCGTTCGCGCCGGCCGCCAGGCAGCCGGTGTTGAAGTCCGTGGCCGACGGTCTCGCGGCCGTGTGGCGCGACACCATGATGCGCACGTGCTTCATCTACTGGGGCCTGTGCGCCTGCGTGATCGGCGGCGTGATGCAGGTCGCGCTGCCGCTGCTGGCGAGCAGCCGCCTGCACGGTGCGTCCGCGCTGGGTCTGTTGATGGGTGCGCATGGCGCCGGCGCGCTGCTGGGCATGGCTGCGAGTGGCATCGCCGGGAAACGGCGTGCGGGCAACCTCGGCATGACCCTGCTGCTGATCGACGGCATCGCCGGCGTCCTGCTGATGCCGCTGGGCCTGGTCACCGCCAGTTGGCAGGGCATGTTGATCAACGTCGCCATCGGCGTGCTGGGCGGGTTCGTGCAGGTCGCCGTGTTCACGTGGATCCAGCAGCGCGTGCCGCGCGAACTGCTGGGCCGGACGATGAGCCTGTTCATGTTCATCTTCATGGGCCTGGCGCCGCTGGCGGCCGTCGCGGCCGGCTGGATCGCCAGCCGCGTCTCCCTGGCGACCCTGTTCGGCGGCTCTGGCCTGTTCCTCGTGGGCGCCGCGCTGCTGGCCTGGCTGTTCACGCCGATGCGCGCGCTGCGCGCTGCGCCGGCCGGCACGATGGTTTAGGATAGCGGGTTGTTTCACCGCCAAGAGGAATTCGCATGCCCCGCTTCGCCGCCAACCTGAGCCTGATGTTCAACGAGCTCGGCTTCCTGGAACGCTTTGCCGCCGCCCGCGCGGCCGGTTTCGACGGCGTCGAGTTCCTGTTTCCTTACGCCTTCGAGGCGGAGCAGATCGCCGGCCGCCTGCAACGCTACCAGCTGGAACTGGCGCTGCATAATTTTCCGGCCGGCGACTGGGCGGCGGGCGAGCGGGGCATGACCTGCGACCCGCGCCGCGTAGGCGAATTCCAGGACACCGTCGAGCTGGCGCTGGAATACGCGCTCGACCTGGGCGTGAAGCGCCTGCACTGCCTGGCGGGCAAGCTGCCGCCGAACGTCGCCCCCGAGCGCGCGCACACGACGTTCGTCGACAACCTGCGCTTCGCCGCCGCCGCGCTGGCCCCGCACGGCATCGACCTGCTGATCGAGCCGATCAACGACCGCGACATCCCCGGCTATTTCCTCACGAAGAGTGCGCAGGCCGCCGCCATCATCGCGGAAGCCGCCGCGCCGAACCTGTTCCTGCAATACGACATCTATCACATGCAGCGCATGGAGGGCGACCTCGCCAATACGCTGCGCGAACGCATGCCGCTGATCCGCCACATCCAGCTGGCCGACGTGCCGGGCCGCCATGAGCCGGGCACCGGCGAGATCAATTTCCCCTTCCTGTTCCGCACGCTCGACGCGCTGGGCTACGACGGCTGGGTCGGCTGCGAATACATCCCGCTGGGCGATACCGTGGCCGGCCTGGGTTGGCGCACGGCCTTGACTTGAGCATTGGCAATGACAGCATCCGCCAGTTTGAAAGAATGAGGGCTTTTCGGGCCGGCCTTTTGCCGTCCAGAAAGGACCCATGGACCTGCGACGCTGTTTTACCCTGATCGTCCTCGCCGCCACCCTGGTGCTCGGCGGCTGCGCCAGTACCGGCCCCGTGAGCCTGGCGGAGGTGCGGCAATTCGCCGACGCGTCGGCCAAACTGGGCGGCTACGGCGAGCTGTCGCGCCGCTATCGCGACACCTACGAGCGCGAACAACCGTACCTCTCTCCCGCCGCCGACCGCATCGCGAAGGAAAACGATGCGCGCCGGCGTGCCGTGTACGACGACTTCGTCAGCATCCAGAAGACCGTCGTGCTGTACATGCAGACGTTGAGCGTGCTGGCGGGCGACGCGCGCTACGACTTGTCCGACCGCATCGACGACCTCGGCAATGGTCTCAAGGCGAACGCGGAATCCGGCCTGCAGCAGCGCCAGATCGCCGCGTACACGGGCCTGACACGGCTGCTGACGCGGGTGATTGCATCGGGCTACCAGAACCGCAGCGTCGAGACGATGGTGCGCGACGGCGACGCCGATGTGCAAGTCTTGCTGGAGGCCATGATCGAGCTGACCCGCCTGTACGCGAAGACCAACGACAACGAGAAGAAGACCGTGCTCGGCATCTTCGATGTCGAAATCCCGTTCTCCACCAAGACGTCCGACCGCATGCTCGTGACCTTGGCCAAGGTCCATTATCTCAACAAGTCGACGGAGTACAAGCTGGTCGACAAACGCTATGACCTGGCCCTCCAGGGTTTGACGAAGGTCGCCCTGGGCCACCAGAAACTGCGCGAAAACCTGAATAACCTGCACGGCGACGAAGTGCGCAAGTTGCTGGCCGTCTATGCGCGCGACCTGACGAAACTGCGCGACGCCCTGTCCGATTGAGCGCACGAGGAGAGATCATGGCAAACGACGAGAAACCGAAACAGGCTGCGCCCGCCGCGCCGCCGCCGCCCAGCCCGGCCGAGGCGTTGTCGACCGCGCACCAGGTCGAGGAATTGGCCGACAAGCTGTCGGCGTGCGCGGACAGCATCCACCAGCGCGTCATGCGCGACATCCGCCGCCACCAGGGCCAGGACGTGCCGGAACCGGAGCAGATGGCCGCGCGCGCCCTGTTGAACGCCGAGATGGAATTGCGCCAGCGCGCCAACCGGCTGTATGCGGAGGCGGCCGCATGCGTCGTGTCGGCGCTGGGCCAGCCGCAAGCGCACCTGATCCAGCTGACGGTGGACGCCGCCGACAAGATCAAGCGCATTACCCGCATCGGCGACGGCATCACGCTCGTCGCGCGCCTGCTGGGCTTGGCTGCGGCCGCCAGCACGGGCCAGGTCGTCCCCATCCTCGCGGCCCTCGACGGGCTCAAGACCCAGCTCGACATCGTCGCCATCGACAACGCGCCGTCCCTGCCCGCCTCGTCGGCCTGAATGCGGCCGCCGTGCGGCGGTATCCACGCCCCTCGTTCCGCGCTACACTGAAATCGCCGCCGCGCGGCTTCCAACGACACGAACGAGGGGACATCCATGAAAGCCATTCCGCACGCCGCTTCCGGTGCATGTCGTCACGTCTTCGCTGTCGTGTGACCATGGAATCCCTCACACCCGAGCAGCTGGCGCTGCTCAAGACCATGCTGGAGCAGCGTCTTGCCGCGCTGTCCAGCATCGAGGAGCCGCACCCGGATGCGGGAGAATTGCCTGTGGAAGATGTGGAGACGTCGCCGCTGGACCGCGCCACCGTCCGTCTGCTGAACGACCTGTCGCGCGAAGCGGCCGGCCATCACTCGGCCGAGATGCGCCAGCTGCGCCAGGCGCTCGCCCGGATCGAGGACGGCAGCTACGGCTATTGCGAGGACTGCGGCCAGCCGATCGGCGCGTCGCGCCTGCTGGCCCGGCCGGAGGCGCGCCTGTGCATCGACTGCCAGACGCGGGCCGAGCGGCGCTAGTTCAATACATGTGTTGCCCGCCGTTGATGGCCAGGTTGGCGCCCGTCATGAAACCGGCGTCTTCCGACACGAGATAGGCGACGAGGCCGGCGATCTCGTCCGGCTCGCCCAGCCGCCCCATCGGGATCTGCGGCAGGATCTTGCCATTCATCACGTCGGCCGGTACGGCCTCGACCATCTTCGTGCGCAGATAGCCGGGCGACACCGTGTTGACGGTGACGCCGTGGCGCGCCATCTCCAACGCCAGTGCCTTCGTGAAGCCGTGCATGCCGGCCTTGGCGGCCGAGTAATTGGCCTGCCCAAAGGCGCCCTGCTGGCCGTTGACGGACGAGATATTGACGATGCGGCCAAATTGCTGCGCCATCATCGGTTCGATCGCCTGCTTGCTCATGTTGAACACGCTGTCGAGATCGGCACGCAGGACGTCCTGCCAATCGTCCAGGGTCATCTTGCGCAGGCTGCGGTCGCGCGTGATGCCGGCATTGTTCACCAGCACGTCGAGCCGGCCCATTTCGGCCAGCAGTTTCTGCATCATCCATTCGCAGTCGCCGTAGTCGGTGACGTCGACGCGATACGTCGTGAATCGGTACCCTTCGTCTCTCTGGGCGGCTAGCCACGCGTCAGGCGTGGCATTGCCGGGCGAATAGGTTGCCGCCACGCGGAACCCCTCCGCCTGCAGGCGCCGGCAGATCGCCGTGCCCAGTCCCCCCATCCCTCCAGTCACCAAGGCTACTTTGTTGTCGTGCATGGTTTCGTCGTCCTTCATCAACCTGCCGCGCCGGGTGCGCAGCACGAAACATCGAGTCTAGGGGGACGGACAAAGACGTCGTTGACGAAACGCAAATAGACGCGGGGGACGCGGACTCAGTGAATCATGTCGGGCGGCGACGCCGGATCGAAATCGGCCCAGTCGCCATCGACGATATTGCCTTTCGCGCGCTCGATGTGGTGGGCGCCCAGGCCGCGCAGCAGGTCGACGGCGCGCGACTCGAGACCGGGATCGTCGAAGGCGACCGCGATGAGCATGCCGGCCGGGCGGTTTTCCATCGGCGCGCGGCCGCCCTCCTCGCGTTCGCCGGGATCCTTCATCTTCGTAAAGCTGAACAGCGAGCCGACGTGGGCGCCCAGGAGGCCGCCGACCACGGGGCCCAGCGGTCCGGTCACGGGGGCCGTCGCGGCGCCGGCCACGATGCCGACCGCCGCACCGGCACCGGCGCCCTGGGCCACGCCTTCCGGCGATTCCTTGGCGCCCGGCGAGTGGATGTTGTCGCCGCCGATCGGCGTCAGGTCGTGCTGGCCCGGCTGGCTCAGGTAGAACCCGCTGATGCGTTCGCTCGGGAACCCGGCGTCGATCAGGGCACGGCGCGCCCGCTCGACGTCATCCTGCAGCTGGAAGTGCCCTGCAATGATCGTGGACATGGATGACCTCCTGCATATAAAGGTGTGGCCATGATGCCTCCCGCTGGGCTCGGTCTCTGTACGCGAGCGCACGCAGCGGAGCCGCTAGCGCCACTGTCCGTAGACCATGCCGTAGTGCTCCGGTTCCGGTGCCGGCGCGGGGAACCAGTCGCGTGGGTCCACGCGGTAATACGCCTGGAACTCCGCATACAGTTGCGGATGGCGCGCGGCCAGCTCGTACGGCTGTTCGAAGAAACTCTCCGTGGCCACGGCGAAGAACTCGGCCGGATTCGTGGCGCCGTACGGATCGAGCACGTCGCGCTGGCCCCAGTAGGCGTCACGCCGCAGCAGCGCGAAATCGTGCGACAGCGTTTCCGACCAGCTCCGGTAGCGCTCCGGGCTGCCGAGGAAGGGCGCGCCGTTGTTGCTGCCCGATTCGCTGTCGAGCTGGTGCGCGAACTCGTGCAGCACGACGTTGTGCGTGCCCTCGGCCGCCAGGCCGGCGCGGCGCACGTGTTCCCAGGACAGCACGACGCGCCCGTCGCCCCACGATTCGCCCAGCAGGTCCTGGCGCGTTTCCGTGACGACGCCGGCCGCGTCATGCTCGCGCCGCGGCACGAGGAAGGCGCCCGGGTAGACGAGCACGGCGTGCAGGCCCGGATACACGCGGCTGGGCCGGTTCAGCAGCAGCAGGCACGCCTGCGCGGCGATCGTCACGCGCATCTCTTCCGTCACCTCGAGCCCGGCGCAGCCGACGAACGTCTTCTGGTGCAGGAACTGCTTGACGAGGCGCTGCAATTGCAAGCGCAGGTCGGACGGCATGCCCCGGTACTGGTCCACGTTGCGCTCGATGATGCCGAGCTGGGCCGCGGTGAGCGGACGCGCCAGCACGCGGCGCAGGCGCCAGCGCGGCAGCAGCCACGCGAACAGCACGCCGAGCGCGAGCACGGCGCAGACGATAGCGGCTTCCATCGTGTTCTCCCGATACCGGCGTTACTGGGCCTCTTGCGCGCGCGGCGCGAAATACGCCGCGACGGCCTCCGCATCGCCGATCAGCTTGCCGCCGATGAAGACCTGCGGCCACGTGGCGGCGCCAGAGACGGCGCGCAGCACGCTGGTGGTGATCTTCGCATCCTGCGGGATGTCCGTAAAGACGATGCCGTTCGCCTTCAGCACGGCCTTGGCGCGCGCGCAGAACGGGCAGCCGGGTTTGGAAAACATCACGACGGGTTCGCGCGGCGTGGCGTCCGGGTTGAGGTAGCGCAGCATGGTGTCGGCGTCCGACACTTCGAACGGATCGCCTTCCTTGTCCGGCTCGATGAACACCTTGGCGATGATGCCGTCCTTGACAAGCATCGAATAGCGCCACGACCGCTTGCCGAAGCCGAGGTCGCGCTTGTCGACGAGCAGGCCCATGCCTTCCGTGAAGTCGCCGTTGCCGTCGGGGATCATGGTGATGTTGCCCGCCTCCTGCCCAGCCTGCCAGGACTGCATCACGAAGGCATCGTTGACGGAGATGCAGACGATCTCATCGACGCCGTTCTCGCGGAAGGCGGGTGCCAGCTCGTTGTAGCGCGGCAGGTGTGCCGAGGAACAGGTCGGCGTGAAGGCGCCTGGCAAGGCGAACACGACGGCGGTCTTTCCCTTGAACAGTTCATCGGTCGTGATGTCGCGCCACTGGTCATTGGGGCGCGCCTTGAACGTCACCTGGGGAACGGGTTGGCCTTCCAGCGATTCGGCACTCGGCAGCATGGAGTCTCCTTGATGGGGTAAGCGGTCGGGGTGCCGCACCCGGCATATGAGCACGCTTGTCGCCTTTTCAATTGGAATCCTGCAAAAAAACAGCGCCACCCGGCCTTGCGGCGGGGTGGCGCAGCTGACGGCGGCACGTCACGCGGCCGCCATCAACGCCAGCGCGCTCAGACGCGCTCTTTGGCAACCTGGCTCGGAGGCGGGCCGAACAGTGCGGCGACGAGCGGATCGCGGGTCACCGGGCTGCGGTTGACGCGGATCGCGTAATGCGTGTCGTCGGCAAGGATGTGGAAGTGGCGGCCGGTGCCGGCCATGCTCTGCTCGCGCAGGCCCGGACGCTCCTTGCGCGGGGCGGCGCCTTCGCGCTTGGGCTGGCAGATGGCGCCCAGGAAGGCCTTGACGCGATCCGGATCCGGCGAAATGCGGTAGACGGCCTTGCCCAGGTAGGTGGCGGTACCTTCGATGTAACGGGCCAGTTCGATGACGCCGGCTTCGCGCAGGTCGCGGATGTATTTGCGGGCGCCCGACGGCGAGAATTTGAGGAACCATGCGATTTCGTCGGCCAGCATCTCGTGGGTCTGCAGCTCGCCGATCAGCTTCTGCATGTTTTCGATACGGCGCTGGGTAGCCGACGTCGACCGCACCCGCTCGATCGGCGCGAGCGAAATCGGAGCGCGCTCGGTCGGTTGCGGTGGGACGCGTTCGATCAGTGCAGAGTTAGTGGAAGTGTGCACCGCGTTGAGTTCGCCTTGTACCGCATTGTGGTGAGTCGCTGCATGCATATTGGTTTACTCCGTGAAAAGGACGATGTTCTGTGTATGGCCCGGACCGCCGTATTCGTGTATGACCACCTGACAACACGCCGGTTCCGCTTAACTGGGTACAAGATTGCCTGCCTCACCATGCCCGGTCTGTGCGCCATCCAACATTTCTAAAAATTTCTGAAAAGTTATTCATCCCTAAAAGCAAGAGAAACTCGATTGCGTATTGACGCGCGACAAATTGGTGAGGCTCAACGGGAACCGGCTGCACGGCTTGCAATCGAAGCGGTATCGACCTGACCGCGTGACATGACAATCCCGTAATAAAAGGAGGCGTGAATGCACGAAGGGCGACATTGAACGAAGTAAGCGACGGTTATCGCGCAGTTCGTAACATCCTGAAACAAACCGCAATCATGGCATAAATGGCTACGTTGTAAAATCGCCACAACAACCGGCTGTTAGGTGCGCTAGCGCACTGACCCGAAAAATGGCCGACTTGTAAGCTTGACATCAACATCACTGCAAGCCATGCGATGTCAAGTACCTTTACAACTTATGGGAGTTACCTGTGAATAATACGAAGAAGATCGCTCTGGCCGCCGCCATCCTGTGCTCCGCCGGAACGGCCCTGGCTCAGGACACCACCGAGGTCATCAATCCGTCGTGGTACATCGCCCCGACGATCGTCGGTATCAAGCCCGACCATGATTTCGGGACGTCGAAGAAGGACTGGGGCGGCGGGCTGAAGTTCGGCAAGGCCGTCCATCCTCTGTGGGACATCCAGATCGGCGCCACCCAGGCACGCGTCGACGATAACAATGTCAACTACCGCCAGACCCTCGTCGGCGTCGATGCCCTGCTGATGCTGTCGCGTAAGACGTTCCGCCCGTACCTCCTGATCGGCGTCGGCGGCGAACGCGACCACGTGAGCAATCCGATCCGTAACGTGTCCGGCTGGTCGCCGTACTACCAGGCCGGCGTCGGCTTCCAGGTCAGCATGAACGAGCAGTGGTCCCTTCAGGCCGACGTGCGCGACGTGCGCTCCCACCTGCGCGACGACGACGAGTTCGGCTTCTCGCGCGCGAACACCAAGTACGCGACGTTCAGCCTGAACTACGCCTTCAACCCGCCGCCGCGCCCGGCCCCGGCTCCAGCGCCGGCGCCTGCCCCGGCTCCGGTCGTCGAGGCACCGGCCCCGGCACCGGCCGCTCCGCCGCCGCCGCCGCCGGCACGTTTCGAGAAGGTGACCCTGTCGGCCAGCGAACTGTTTGCCTTCGACAGCGCCACCCTCTCGTCGCCGCAGCCGAAGCTGGACGACATCGCCGCCGCGTTGCAGGCCGACCCGTCGATTACCGACGTGGACATCAACGGCTACACCGACCGCCTGGGCTCGACCAAGTACAACCAGAAGCTGTCGGAGCGCCGCGCCAACGCCGTGCGCGAGTACCTGATCGCCAAGGGCGTCGACGCCAACCGCCTGAAGGCCTACGGCAAGGGCGAGCAGAACCCGGTCGTAACCGACTGCCACCAGAAGAAACGTTCGGAGCTGATCGCCTGCCTGGCACCGAACCGCCGCGTGGAAGTGGAGCCGATCACCATCGAGCGCCGCGTGCAATAACGCGACAACGCGGGGCCCCGTCCCCGCCTAGCGCTGGGCGTAGGCCCCTGAACGCGCCTTCGGGCGCGTTCGTCTTTTTGGAGGTTACCTGATGGCAGTACAAAACTGGATCCCCTTCTCCCGCCAGGTCGTCCATGTGATGCGCTGCGCCGTGACCGAATGGCTGGGCCACCGCGCATCGAGCAAAGGCGCCGCCCTCGCGTTCTACACGCTGTTCTCGCTGGCTCCCATCCTCGTGCTCGTCATCGCGATCGCCGGCTTCTTTTATGGCACCGACGCCGCGCAAGGCCAGCTGCTGGACGAGCTGCGCGGCCTCGTCGGCACCCAGGGCGCGGAAACCATCCAGGCGATCCTGGCCGGTGCCCGCAACAAGGAAAGCGGCAAGCTGGCGACGATCATCGCGACGGTGCTGCTGCTGATCGGTGCGACGAGTGCGTTCGCGGAACTCAAGGACAGCCTGGATGAAATCTGGGACGTCCCGCCGCCGAAGGACGCCACCTGGTGGGACACCATCCGCACCCGCCTGCTGTCGTTCGGCCTGATCCTGACCCTGGGCCTGCTGCTGATGTTCACGCTGGTCGTGTCCGCCGCATTGTCCGTGCTGGAGAAATACCTGGGCGGCATGTGGCATTCCGCGACGATCATCCTGGGCTGGGTGGCCTGGGCCTTCAGCTTCCTCGTCATCGCAGTGATGTTCGGCGCGATCTACAAGCTGCTGCCGCGCGTAAAACTGTCGTGGCACGACGTGACCATCGGCGCCCTCGGCACCGCGATCATGTTCACCGTGGGGAAGTTCGCGATCGGCCTGTACATCGGCAACAGCAGCACGACGAGCAGCTTCGGCGCGGCCGGTTCGCTGATCGCGCTGCTGCTATGGGTGTATTACTCGGCGCAGATCTTTTTCCTGGGCGCGGAATTCGCCCGCCAGTACGCGCTGCAGATGGGCAGCCTGAAGGACAAGCACGTCCCAGGTGCGCCGCCGCCGGAAGCGCGTCCATCGCCCGTGCACTGAACCACCGCGGCGCCGTTGCCCCTACGGGACGGCGCCGTCATTCGCCGAGCAGTTCGGCAATGACTTCCATCCCTTCCACGCGTTCGGCCACGACCTTGATCACGACGACGACGGGCACGCCGAGCAGCAATCCCCACATGCCCCACAGCCAGCCCCAGAACAGCAGGCTGACGAACACGGCCGCCGGGTTCATCTTGGCGATCTTGCCCGTCATCCAGGTCGTGACCACCATGCCGACGAGCGTCGCGATCCCCAGCGATGCGCCGGCCACGAGGATCACCATCTGCAGCGATTCGAACTGCAGGAAGGCGACGAGGCCCGTGGCCGACGTGATCAACAGCGGGCCGAAGTAAGGCATGATGTGCGCGACCCCGGCGAAGATCGCCCATGCGCCCGCGTTTTCCAGGCCGATGAGGCGCAGCGCCACCCACATCAGCAGCGCCAGCAGCACGTTCGTGACGAGCAGCATGAACATATAGTTCTGGATGGACGTGTTGATATCTTCGAGGATGTGCACCGTCACTTTTTTCTGCGTCAGCGACGGCCCCGTCAGCTTGACGAGCTTGCGCTTGAACGTGTCCCCGGCCAGCAGCAGGAAGAACACGAGGAACACCACCATCGTGGCTTGCGAGATGAAACTGGCCAGGCCGACGGAACCGGCCAGCAGCCAGTCCATGATGCGGAAATTGCTGCCGCCGGGCGTCTGGGCGACGGCCGGTGCCGCTGTACGCCGCGGCGGCGGCGCCCGCTTCGTACCGCCCGCGTTGGCGGCGGCCTGTTCGAGTTCGGCCGCGGCGGCCTGGACCTGCTGGATCGTCGACGGCCCGCCCGACCCATCCGTGAGGATGCGCGTGACCTTGTGCGTCAACGTCGGGAGTTCGTCGACGATGTTGAGGAACTCGCCCTGCACCCGCTGCATCGTGAGCGCCATGCCGACGAGGATCAGGCCCGTGACGAGCGTCGCGCCGATGGCGCGCCGGATGTGCCAGCGCTCGAGCCAGCGCACGACGGGACTCAACGTGTAGGCGATGAAAATGCCGAGCAACAGCGGCACGAAGAAATTCTTGGCCCACTGCAGGCCGAAGACGAACGCGACGGTGGCGATCACGCCGAGCGTGAGACCGCGCGCCTGGACATGAATGGGCAGGCGCAGGTTGCCGTGCGCAGCGCCGAGCTCTTCGCCCGTCGGTGCTCCATCGGTGTTGACGAGGCCGGCTTCACGCGCCGCCTGTTCGACATCCGCGGGCGCCGCGGCAACCGGCGTGACTGGGTTGGATGCCTCGGATGTTGCGGAGCCGGATTGGGCGAGCTGCATGATACCTGCCTGAAAAAAAACAGCCGGTCCCGGGCATCCGCCGGCAGTCTCCTGCCAGGGCGGATGCCGCGCGGCGCGGCAATCGAAACGACTGTCGGGCCGGCCCGCGCACGAGCCGCCCGGTCAGCTTATTTTACGCGGATGTCGTTCTTGACCGACGACACACCTTTCACGCCGCGTGCGACGTCGGCGGCCTTCTGCGCATCCTGCGGCTGGGCCACGAAGCCCGACAGCTGCACGTCACCCTTGTAGGTCTCGACATTGATCTCGGTTGCCTTGAGGGTCGGCTCGTTGAAGATCGCAGCCTTCACTTTTGCGGTGATGGCGGCATCGTCGATGTACTCGCCGGTGCTTTCCTTGGTCGGGCTCGACGAGCAGCCGACGACGGTGAAGGCGACAGCGGCGGTGAAGATGGCGGTGGCGATGCGTTTGGTTGCGTTCATGGTGAACTCCTTGTTAGTGGTGGTACTGGGTTGTGCTCTTGATGAGCGGGGTGCGGCTGCGAGCCGCTTATAGGTCGTTTCAAAACGGACATGGCGTCGTTGCCGCTCCTTGCCGTGCCCGTTTTGAAAGGACCTCTTTCATTTGCCGAACTCGGCCTTCGCAGCCGAGACGCATTGATCCTTGGCGGCGCCGGCGAACGCATCGCATTTCTCCATGGCGACGCGGTACGCGGCGGACAGCTTGTCCTCGCGCGCTTCGTTGCGCGCTTCGATCGTTTTCTGGTCGGCCTTCGCGTCGGCCTGCGCGGCGACGAGACGGGCCTTGGCCTGTTCCTGGCACACGTCCTTGTCGTTGCCCGTCAGGCCGGCGCAGCGTGCCTTGTCGAGGTCATAGTTGGCGGAGGCAATGCGCATCCGTGCCCGCGTATAGGCCTTCAGCGTGTCTTCGTACTTGGCGCGCGCTTCTTCCTCCATGCGCACGCGCGCAGCCTTCGCTTCGAGCACGCAGACATCCTTCGGATTGCCCGTGATGGCATCGCAGCGGGCGCGTGCGTTCTTGTACTCGGCCGCCGCCGTGTCGCGTGCCTGCTGGTAAGCCAGCTTCGCTTCCGGCGTCGCCGCGCGGGCATGGCCTGCCGCCCACAACAGGGCGGCCGCCAGCAACAGGATCATGTGTGGTGTGCGCATTCTTGTTCTCCTTTTGACACTCTTTTTTTTCAATCGATGTTGACGTTTTACTCTGCCGTAAGGACGACTTCTGTTCGCTGACGAACACACATAAAAAGATGATGAAAAAGCATCGGATGAGCACCCGCAGGTGAGTGCGTCATCGCACAGACCCCATACGCATGACTGCGTAATCTGGTCCCACATCTTTGCCAGGAGAACAAGTCATGAAAGCTACTCGTACCCTTGCCGCCCTCGTCGCGGCCAGTGCGCTCCTCGGTGGCTGCGCCAGCCAGTCGTCCCAGCCCAGCTACGCCAACAACGGCTACAACAATGGCTACGCCAACGGCTACGACAACACGGCTTCGACGGGCTACGGCACGATCGAATCGATCCAGGTGACCAACGGTGAAGGCCGCACGAGCGGTGCCGGCGCGATTGTCGGCGGCCTCGTCGGTGCCTTGGCCGGCAACCAGGTCGGCAGCGGCGGCGGCCGCACGGCGGCAACCGTGGCCGGCGGCGTGGCGGGCGCAGCGATCGGTAACCGTGTGGAAGCGAACCGCGAGGGAGCAGGACAACAGCAGTACGCAGTCAATATCCGTCTAGACAATGGCGAATACCGCACCATCGTCCAGGACAATGTGTATGACCTGCGCGTGGGCAACCGCGTGCGCATCGTCGACGGCCGCGTCTATCGCTATTGAGCGGCGCGCCGCGTGCACTTTGAAGCCGGCTCTGCCGGCTTTTTTAATGGGAAAGCGGGCGTCGCGATATGTTGGCGTTACGCGTGGGCTCGGTGAGTTGGCGTTACGCGTGGACTCGGTGAGCCCGCCCTACCGAGCTTTGTGCACGGTGTAACGGGCCATAAAAAGACGGCGTCCAATCGAAGATTGCGACGCCGCTCAAGCCCCACCATATTCGTGAAAGCGCGATCCGGTGGCGAATCGCGCCGCGTTGTCCTTAGTATGCCACTTGCTGCGCGCGTTTGCGCTGCAAGTACCAACCGAGCGCGCCCAGGATGGCGGCCACGCCCAGTGCCGGCTTGCCGAGATTGCGCTTGCGAATGAAACCCAGCGCGGTCAGCGCATACGGGGCCAGGACCGAGATGCTCGTGCCGGTCGGCTTGAGCAGTGCATCGGCGCGGGTGCGCAGCACCCAGGTCGCGTGGTCGAGCACCGAATGAAAGATCACTTCGGGGCGCGCCTCGTGCTTGATCTGGGCACGCGCGTGGGCGACGCCGCTGCGGTAAAACTCGCCGTCGCGCAACAACGCCCGCTTGCGCTCTTCAAGGGAGCCATGCGTGTGATGGCCGATCGTTTTTTCCATAGCTCGTTCCTCCGGTTACAACAGCATGTCGCGGTCGTTGCGCAATTCCTTCATGGTCTCGGGGAACGCCAGCTTGCCCTGCTTGAGCAGCGAGAGTCCCTTCATCACGAGGATCAGGGTGATCACGGCGAACACGACGAACATGACGAGCAGGATCTTCCAGCCCATTTCTTCCCAGGCCAGCGCCACGATCGTCGCGGTGCCGTAGGCCAGCGCGAACCACGTGGCGAGGGCGGCCATCGCGAAGATAACCACGAGTTCGATCACGTGATTGCGCACTTCAGACAGCTCAAGCGCGGCAAGTTCCACGCGCGACACCACGAGCCCGAACAGGTTCTTGGCCAGGCCCGTGATACCACCCATGAGGCCGGGGCTATGCACGACGGTTTCATTGTTATCCATGGCTGCCCCCGACCCGAATTATTTGCGGCCCAGAATGACACCCAGCAGCAGGCCGACGCCGGCCGCCACGGCCACGGTGCGCCATGGGTTGTCCTTCACGTAGACATCGGTTGCGCGCGCCAGTTCCTTGCTCTTGACGAGGGCTTGATCCTGGTACTTGCCGGCCTTGCCCAGCGCCTGGTCGAGCAGTTCCATGCCGCGCTCGCGGAGCTCATCGGCCTTGTTGCCGGTGAGGGAAGCGGCGGCGCTCAGCAGCGATTGGGCGTCCTTGACGAGCGCTTTCACGTCGCCGGAAGCATTGTTCGCTGCGCCGTTGAGTTGGGTGGCGTTGGCGTTGGCGCGGATGGACTCTAACATGGTGTACTCCTTGTTGTTGGTAGTGGTGGGTAAAGGTTCAGGCCAGCAGGTCACGCATGTCGTCGGCGTGCTCTTCCTCGGTGGCCAGGATCTCGGTCAGCATGATCGCGGTGGTCGGATCCTTGTCGCCGATGGCCTGGATCATCTGGCGGTAGGATTCGATCGCCACGCGCTCGGCGATCAGGTCGGCGCGGATCATGGCTTGCACGTCTTCCGAATCGTCGTACTCGGCATGGCTGCGCTGGGTCAGCGTGGCCGGGTTGAAGTTCGGCGAACCGTTCAGCTGGACGATGCGCTCGGCGATGCGGTCGGCGTGGTCCTGCTCCTGCTGCGCATGCTCGAGGAACTCGGCCTTGATGTGGCCCGTGTTCGGGCCGCTGACCGTGTAGTAGTGGCGCTTGTAGCGCAGCACGCACAGCAGTTCCGTCGCCAGTGCGGCGTTGAGCATGCCAATGACGGCTTCGCGGTCGGCCGCGTAGCCCTCGGTGACGGCGCCGTCTTCGAGATTCGCGGCCGCGCGGCGGATTTCCGCGATGTCGAAGCCGTGCGCCAGGTTGGATGCGTTCTGTTCCATGAATCTTCCTCTTTCAGTGGGGTCTTAAATATCAGCGCTGCGCCGCTCGAGGCGGGATCGGTGCGCCGGCGTTCGACAGCACGATTTCCACGCGGCGGTTCAGCTGGCGGTTCGCGGCCGTGTCGTTCGACGCGACCGGGAATGCCTCGCCATAGCCGCGCATGCCGATGCGTTCGCGCGGCACGCCGAGGCCGACGAGGGCCTGGGCCACGGACGCCGCGCGGCGCTCGGACAGGTCCTTGTTATGGGCCGCGGTGCCCGTGCTGTCGGTAAATCCTTCGACCATGACCGTGCGGTCGGGGTTCTGCGTCATGATCTCGGCCAGTTTTTTCACGGTTGCCATGCCGTTTGCGTTCAGTTCCGCGCGGTCGGTGGCAAACAGCACGTCGCCGATCGTGACGACCATGCCGCGCTCCGTCTTCTGCGCATGCAGTTCGACGAGCAGCGCTTCCAGGCGCGCTGCGCGGTCGGCCTGCTGGGCGGCCTGCTGCTGGGCAGCGGCGGCCTGGGCCTGCGCGTCCTGGGCCTGCGCCTGGGCGGCGGCGGCCTGGGCCTGGGCGGCAGCCGCGTCGCGCTTGGCGCGGTCGGCTTCGGCGGTGCGGGCTTCCAGCTGGACGCGGTCGCGTTCGCGGGCCGCATTCGCGACCTCGGCCTCGGCGGACTTCGTCTTCGCGACTTCCTGGGCGGTGGCGATCTTCTGCTTGGCGATGTAGGCCAGGCGGTCGATCGTGTCCAGGCTCTCGCGCTGCGCGGCGGCCTGGTTGGCGCGGTCGAGCGCTTCGCCGGCCTGCTTGAATTCCATTTGCGCGTACGTCGCGACCTGCGGATTGTTGTTCGCCGCGACGAAGTCGGCGCGCGCCTCGTCCAGGGTCGGCGTGGTGGTCGGGACGGTGCTGCAGCCGGCCAGGGCGATCGTGCCGGCAACGACGAGGGCCTTCAGGAAATTCATTGTCATGATGCTTCCTTTCTGCGGTTCTTGTTATTGGGCTTTACTGCTGCTGGTCGGAATTGGCGCGGTCGACTTCCTGGCGCAGCACGCGCAGGTCCTCGTTGAGCGCGTCGGCGGCGGCCGTGGCCTTGGCCGAGTTGGCCTTGCTCTGCGCCAGCTTGGCGTCGGCCTGGGCCTGGATCGCGAGTTCGCGCGCCGTCTTGTAATCCTTGGCGGCGAGGGCCTGGTTGGCGCGCATCATCTTGTCGCGCGCAGCCGAGATCTCCGTCGGCGCCAGCTCGGGCGCGCCCGCCGACACGGCGTTTTCGACGGCGTTGTGCGAAACCGCGACGGCAGCCGTGGCCGGGGTCTTTTCCGGGCTGGCACAGGCAGCCAGCGAAAGCACCACGGCGGCTGCGCCGACCCGCATCAGCAGGTTCTTCGATTTCGTATCCATCTTGCGACTCCTGATTGTGATTGTGTTGGTAACGTTATAACCCTCGCGCTGGACGAGATCGGTTCGCTGGCGCACATAGACACGCCCTCGGGCCGCCTGCGGCCGGGCTACGGTGCGGCACCGCACATTGACACAAAGACCTTTACGTTAATCTGCGATCAACCCATCCCACCAGAAGGAAGGCCATGACAACCCAGCCCACCCAACAGCCCAGGCGGGGCGCGCGCATGTCGCGTCCGGTGAAGATCACGCTCGGCATCGTCGGCGTTCTGGTGGCGATTCCCGTCATCGCCATCATCATCGTCCTCACGTTCGACTGGAACCGCGCCAAACCCTGGCTCAACGACAAGGTCAGCGACGCGATCGACCGTCCGTTCGCCATCCGCGGCAATCTCGCCGTACATTGGGAGCAGCCGTCGAAAAGCATACCGAAAGCGCAGCGCACGTGGCGCGACTACATCCCGTGGCCGCATTTGTACGCGGACGACGTCCACGTGGGCAACCCGGAAGGCCTGCCCCAGCGCGACATGGCCAGCGTGCGCCAGTTCTCGTTCTCGCTCGATCCGTTCGCGCTGCTGGGCCACCGCATCCACGTGCCCGTGCTGCGCTTCGACGGCCCGCAGGCCGAGCTGCTGCGCATCGACGCCACGCACTACAACTGGGTCTACAAGCGCGAGGAAAAGAAATCGAAGTGGACGCTCGACCTCGAACGAGTCGTGCTGAACAAGGGCACGGTGCACGTGATCGACGCCGTGACCAAGGCCGACGTCACGGCCGACATCGACACGATCGCGAACGACCCGACCTATGGCATCGCCTTCAAGCTGCGCGGCGAGTACAACGGCGCGCCCGTGGGCGGCGGCGGCAAGACGGGTTCCGTGCTGTCGCTGCGCGACCAGGACGAGCCGTTCCCCGTCCAGGCCGACGTGCACTCGGCCAATACGCGCGTCGCCGTCGAAGGGACGGTCACCCGCCCCGCCCATCTCGCGGGCATCGATGTGAAGCTGACGCTGGCGGCGCCGTCGATGGCGCGGCTGTATCCGTTCACGGGCGTGCTGCTGCCCGAGACGCCCGCGTTCTCGACCGACGGCCACCTGACGGGCGAACTGGGCGAGAACAAGAGCCGCTGGGTGTACGACAAGTTCAAGGGCAAGGTGGGCCAGTCCGACATCGCGGGCCGCCTCGAATTCGCGACGGGCAAGCCGCGCAACAAGCTCACCGGCAACGTCGTGTCGCACCAGCTGCGCTTTGCCGACCTCGGTCCGCTGATCGGCGCCGATTCCAACGCGAGCAAGCGCGCGCGGGGCGTCGAGGCCGTGCAGCCGGAGAACAAGGCCCTGCCCGTCGAGAAATTCCATACGGAGCGCTGGAAGGTGCTGGACGCCGACGTGCGCTTCACGGCCGACCGCATCGTCAAGGACAAGGACCTGCCCATCAGCAAGCTGCAAAGCCATGTCGTGATGAACAATGGCGTGCTGACACTGGAGCCGTTGAATTTCGTGATGGCCGGCGGCAACGTCAACTCGAACATCAAGCTCGATGGCAGCAACGCCAGCAGCCCGATCAAGGCGACGGCCGATATCAAGGCGCGCGACATCCATATCAAGGAATTGTTCCCGCAAATCGAAAAGATGCAGGCAACCGTGGGCTCGATCTATGGCGAAGCGAAGCTCACCGCGACGGGCGATTCCGTGGGTGCGATGCTGGCCGATGCGAACGGCGAAGTGAAGGGTCTCGTCAGCCAGGGCGTCGTCAGCAAGCTGCTGCTCGAGGAGGCCGGCCTGAACGTCGGCAACATCATCATCACGAAACTGTTCGGCGACAAGGAAGTCAAGCTGAACTGCCTCGCCGCCGACCTCGGCGTGAAGGATGGCGTGGCGCAGACCCGCACCTTCGTGCTCGACACGGAGGAAGCCATCGTCGACATCAATGGCTGGGTGAACATGTCGACCGAGCAGATGGACCTGCGCATCAAGCCGGAGACCAAGGGCCTGCGCCTGTTCACGTTGCGCACGCCGTTCTACGTACGCGGCACGTTCAAGAATCCGGACCTGTCGCTCGACAAGAAAGTGTTGGCGCTGAAAGGCGGCGCTGCGGCCGCGCTGGCCATCGTCGCGGCGCCGGCCGCCGCCCTGCTCCCGTTGATCAACACGGGGCCGGGCAAGGACAGCCCGTGCAACGCGCTGCTGGCCCGGGCAGGTGCGAAGCCTGTTGCGCCGCCACCCGGAAAAAGCGCCAAGCGTTGAGTTCGGCATGACACAGTGTTATTTGTCGTACAGACCGCTATGCGAACGACATGTATGCTGGAGTCATGGTAAGGCCGGCGCCGTTCCCGAACAGCAGGCCGGCATCGCGAGGAAGCGCAGAAGGCATGAAACGATTCAGTACAGGCAGGACCCCGGCAGCACTATCGACATCGGCACTGCTGGCGGCTCTGGCCCTGTACGGGATCACGGGATGCGCGACGAACAGCCCGAAGGCTGTCGTAGGGCAAACCGATGACGCCGGCATTACGGCCGGCGTGAAGGCCGCCCTCCTCGGCGATGCCAGCCTGAAGGCAAACCAGATCGACGTCGACACGGACCTGGGGGTCGTCAAGCTGAGCGGATTCGTGAGCTCCGCGGACGACGTGGCGGCGGCCGCCGCGGCCGCGCGCACCGTGAGGGGCGTCAGATCGGTCAGGAATGAGCTGCGCCTGAAGTGAGTATGCAACCCACCTTAAGGAGATCAACATGAAGACCATCAAGCACATCATCGCGACCGCAACGCTGGCAACCGTGGCCCTGGGCCTGACCGGCTGCGCCGGCATGTCGAAGCAGGACCGTAACACTGCCATCGGCGCCGGCGCCGGCGCCGTGGTCGGCGGCGCACTGACGGGCGGCAGCGCAGTCGGTACCGTCGGTGGCGCAGCTGTCGGCGGCGTGATCGGCAACCAGGTGAAGACCACGCACTGATCGCGTCTGCACCAGGCAGAAAATGCCCCGCTTGCCGGGGCATTTTCTTTTTGAATCGACGACGGTCAGACCAGCACCGGAGCACCGACACCGGCACCCGCTTCGCGCACGATCTCGTAGCAGGTGCAGGCAGCGGCGGCGAGACGTTCCGGATCGAGGATCTCGATATTGCCCCGGCTGTAGTTGATGAGTCCCTGCTGCTGCAACGCGCTGGCGGCCTTGGTGACGCCGACACGGCGCACGCCCAGCGCATGGGCGAGGAATTCGTGAGTCAGGTGGAATTTATCGGACTGCAGGCGATCGCGCGTGACGAGCAGCGAGCGTGCGAGACGCGCCTCCAGCACGTGGTAGCGGCTGCACACCGCGATCTGGATGGCCTGGGCCAGCAGCGCATCCGTGTAGCGGTACAGCACGCGCTGCAGGGCCGGGTTGCGGGCAAATTCGATGCGCAGGCGGCCGGCGTCGATGCGGCTGGCGCTGCCGGCACGCTGCACGACGGCGCGCACCTGCGTCGTATCGTGGCCGAGCGCGACGGTGGCGCCCAGCATGCCCTCGCGGCCCACGAGGCCCACCTCGAGCGTCATGCGGCCTTCGGCCACGGCCATCAGCGAGATCAGGCAATCGTGCGGAAAATAGATGTGACGGATGATGTCGCCCGGCTCGCACAACACGGCCCCGACGTCCACCTTGACCTGCTCGAGTGCCGGCAGCATCCGTGCCATCTCCTGCGGCGGGAGCGCGGCCAGCAGCAGGTTGGCGTTGTGCTCGGCAAGCACAGGTGGAGCGGCTGAATTCATCGGACCCTCGCGGTTGGACTTCATCGGTTCACACGTTTGGGAGATTGGCTATTTACACTGCCCGGAAACATTTACTGACAACTTACAGTCAGCGTACCGGCCGCGCCAGGGCAAGTATGTACGGTGACGCACGGAACGGTGTGTTGTTGCAAGGGACAATGGAAACGTACCGGACTCGAGGCTCGCGCCACGCCCTCGTCCCCACCGACACCGGAAAGGAAAGCCATGGACACGCACCCCACCCCGCCCGCCCGGGCAAAGCAACACCCGCTGCTGATCGCCGCCGCAATCGCGGTCATCCTGTTCTGCGCCATCGGCACGGCGGCCATCATGGGCTGGCTGCCGTCGTCGACCGGCCACAACCGCGGCCAGTTGAGCGACGCCGACCGCGCGGCCCTGTCGGCCGGCCTGCAGCAGCCGGGCCAGCCGGGCTATGTGGCCCCGGCCACGGTGCCTGCGGCGCCGCTGGCGAGCCAGCCGCCAACCGCCTACCCGGTGCAGACGCCGGTGCAGCCCACTGCCCCCGCTCCGGCCGGCGCGCAATCCTATGCCGCACCGAACACCGCCTACGGCTACGGCGGCAGCCAGGGATCGACGAGCGCCGGCGCCGATTACGCGCCCGCCCCGGCCCCGACGTCGCAATACGCGCCGGTCGAGCGCGCCCCGGCGCCGAAGGTCACGCATCAATCGACTAAGCTGGCATCCAACGACACCGGCAGCAACTGGTGCAACAACTGCGGCAACATCGAGTCGATCCGCCAGATCAAGACACGCGCCCAGGGCAGCGGCGTCGGTGCGGCGGGTGGCGCCATCCTCGGCGGTTTGCTGGGCAACCAGGTCGGCAGCGGTCACGGCCGGCAACTCGCGACGGTCGCCGGCGCGGTCGGCGGCGCCGTCGTGGGCAACCAGGTGGAAGGCAACATGAAGGCCGACGTCAGCTACGAGATCCGTGTCCGCCTCGACGACGGCACGCTGCGCACGTTCCACCAGCACAGCGCCCCGCCGTGGCGCACGGGCGACCGCGTGCGCATCGTGAAAGGATCGCTGCGTTCGGCGTGAGGGAACCCGCATCGACGGTCGACCGGGGCTTCGGCCCCGGTTTTGTTTTGTCCAGCCGCGTGCTATGTTGGAGACGGGTGCGCGGCGTGTGCATCTTGCACGATCGCTCACTAAGTTTTCTTTTTCGCAATGTGCGTTGGCGCACGGATGAGTTTGCCTCCGCACAGCAGTATCGGCTTCGTACGGCAGAGCTCACTCAAGCGAAAGGACGCGACATGAACAGTCTGGCATGGATCGGCATCATTCTCTGGGGACTTCTTTTGACGGGCTTCGGCCTCGCCAGCGCGGAGCCGGCACCGCAGGCGACGACGGCCGAGCTGGCGGCGCAGGACGTCTTTTTCCTGATCACGGGCGGCCTCCTGACTTGCCTGATCGGTTTTCTCGGCCTGATGGGCTTCATGGGCTGGATTCCCGGCTTGCACAAGGAACAAAAAAGCGCGACGTAATGTACGGCATCGTACGGAATGCCAAGCTTGTTAGTTCGATACTGGATTCACGGCACAGCAACGCCGGTCAACCATGAGGACACTATCATGCTCTACACAATTGCCGTCATTCTCATCATTCTGTGGCTGCTCGGTCTGGTAACTTCCTATACCGTCGGCGGTTTCATCCACATCCTGCTGGTCGTCGCCGTCATCATGATCCTGGTGCGCCTGATCAGTGGCCGAGGCATATAGCGGTATCATAGCGGCACGCGGCGTCGTGCCGGACCGCAGTGACCTGCGGACCTGACCGATCCGTTTCGCGGTCGTGCCCACTGCTGCGGGTGCGACTACGAAACGGATATTTTTTTTGAAGGAGACCCATTATGAAAACAACCCTGATCCGTTCCACCCTGTGCGCCACCGCCTTCGCCGTGGCCGCCACCGGCTGCGCCGACATGAGCCAGACCCAGCGCGGCACCGCGACCGGCGCCGGCGTCGGTGCCGGCCTCGGCGCGATTCTCGGCGCCGCGACGGGCGGCGGTGGTTCCGGCCGGGCCACCCGCGGCGCGGTGCTGGGTGCGGCGGCGGGCGCCGTCGTCGGCAACGTCTGGTCGCGCCACATGGAACAGCAGCGCCAGCAGATGGAACAGGCCACGCGCGGCACCGGCGTGCAGGTGTCGCAGACCTCCGACAACCGCCTCAAACTCGAGATCCCGAGCGACGTCTCGTTCGACACGAACCGCTCCGACATCAAGCCGAACTTCCGCCCGATCCTCGACCGCTTCGCCCAGACCCTGAACGAGAATCCCGCCACCAACGTGACCATCATCGGCCACACGGACAACACGGGCGGCGACCAGATCAACCAGCCGCTGTCGCTGGACCGCGCCGCCCACACGCGCGACTACCTGACGGCGCGCGGCATCAATCCGGCCCGCATCACGGTGGAAGGCCGCGCCGCCCGCGAACCGATCGCCAACAACGACGATCCGGCCGGCCGCGCGCGCAACCGCCGCGTCGAGATCTTCGTCAGCGAACCGGCCCAGGGTTGACCGCACGGGCGCGCGCGCCCGTCCATGACGCGCACGGTGTATCCTCGGGCAAGGCCAACCACAGGAGATGCCATGACCCGCGACACCGTGCGCATCGTCCGCGAGGAGATCCTCTCGGACCATTATCTGCCCCTCAAGAACGTCACCTATGCCCAGCGTCGCCGGGACGGCGAGCTGCAGGTCCAGTCGCGCGAAGTCTACGACTGCGCGGACGGCGCGGCCGTGCTGCTGTACAACCGCGCCCACCGGTCGGTGGTGCTGACGCGCCAGTTCCGCCTCGGCGCCCGCCTGGCGGGCCACGACGGCTACCTGCTCGAAGCGGCGGCCGGCATGCTGGACGGTGCCGCCCCCGCCGAACGCGCCATCGCCGAAGCGCGCGAAGAGACCGGCTACGACATCGACCACGTCCAGAGCGCGCTGCAGCTGTACGTCAGCCCCGGATCGACGACCGAACGCATCCATCTGTTCGTCGCGGAGTATGATCGCGCGCGGCGCTGTGACGCCGGCGGCGGCAATCCCGACGAAGGCGAGGATATCGAGGTCGTGGAACTGGAGTTCGACGACGCCCTCGCGATGGTCGAGACCGGCGACATCGTCGATGCCAAGACCGTCCTGCTGCTCATGTACCTGGAGCGCAAGGTGCTGGGACGGCATGGCGAAGCGTCGTGATGCCGCCCAATATTTAAAAGGAAGAAATAACGATGAACAGATCCATTGCATCCGCGCTCGTGCTGGCGTGTGCCTGCGCCGCGCTCCCGGCTGGCGCCCAGACGCTGAAACCGGGCTTGTGGTCGCTGTCGAACACGATGACGTCGAGCGACCCGCAAATATCGCAAGCGATGTCCGCCGTGCAACAGCACATGGCCAACATGTCGCCCGAGCAGCGCCAGCAGATGCAGACGATGATGCAGCAGAACGGCGTGCAGCTCGACGTCGGTGCGAACGGCGCCCTGCAGACCAAGCTGTGCATGACGCGCGAGATGGCCGAGCGCAAGGAATTCCCGGTCCAGCAGGGCGATTGCAGGCAGTCGTTCACGCAGCAATCGGCGACGCGCGGCCACATCGCGTTCACCTGCACGACACCGAAGGTGAGCGGCGAAGGCGACCTGGTCGCCGACAACGACACGAGCTACCGCGCCCGCATGAAGATCCGGAGCGAAGAACAGGGGCGCAACCAGACCGTGGACATGGATGTCACCGGCAAGTGGCTGTCGGCCGATTGCGGCACCATCCGCCCGCGGGCAAAGTAAAGAACCGGGGTCAGAGCCCGGTTTTTGGCAATGGATTTTCGTCAGGTAGTCTCGGTAAACGCGAGGTAGAGCTCGCGCGCCTGCTTCGCGATCGGGCCGGCCGGCAGTTCGCGCGCTTCGTAGCGCGTGCACGGCGCGACCTTGCCGTAGTTGCCGGTGTTGAAGATTTCGCGCGCCGTGTCCAGCTCTTCCGGCTTGACGGTGCGCTCGACGACCTTCACGCCGGCCTCGCCCAGCAGTCCGATCACGCGGGCGCGGGTAATGCCGGCCAGGAAGGTGCCGTTCAGCGCAGGCGTCACGACGTCGCCGTCGGCCGTGACGAGGAACAGGTTCGACGTCGCGAACTCGGCCACGTTGCCGGCCGCGTCCAGCAGGACGGCGTTGTCGAAGCCGCGTGCCTTCGCTTCGCGCAGCGCGCGCGCCGTGTTGGCGTACAGCGCGGACGCCTTCGCATCCGTCGGCGCCATCGTCGGCTCGGGACGGCGCAGCGCCGACAGACAGGCCGAGAAGCCGGCGAACGGCGGCAGCGGCGCGTCGAACAGGGTCAGCGCGAACGCGGCCGCTTCCGGCGTCGGGATCAGGAAACCTTCGGAGGCGAACACGAGCGGGCGGATGTACAGCTCGGCGTCGGCCGGAAAGCGCGCGACGCCTTCGCGCACGAGCGCCTCCATCTCGTCGACGTTCAGCGGGCACTCCAGGCCCAATTTCTCCGCCGATGCGATCACGCGCTCCAGGTGCGGACGCAGGTCCGGCAGATGGCCGCGCAGCGCACGCGCGCCGTCGAAGACGGATGAACCCAGCCAGACGCTGTGGTCCATGGCACCGAACAACGGCGTATTCCCTTCGGCCCATTGGCCGTTATAGTAAGTCAGATACATGCTGCTCCCCAGTGATGACATCAAGCATCAAGTGTAACGCAGCCCCGCCTGCTCGGTTCGTCACCGTACAGTGGCCGCCGCGTATCCACGCATACACTGACCTTTCCAAGCCGCGAATATTCCCATGCTCTCGATCCTCGAACACCTCGACCCGGACAGCGACCGCATCGACCTGCTGGTCGACCTGGTCGACCGGTTGCGCCCACGCCGCGCAGGCGACCACGACTACGCGCGCGCCCAGGTGCGCACCTTGGCCCAGCTGCTGAAGGGTCATCCCGGCCAGGCCTGGGCGCTGCGCCGCTACCTGACCCGGCTGCTCGAAACGCGCCGCCACACGAGCCTGTATTCCGACGTCGGCATCCTGTCGAACGACGGCTTCTTCACGGAGCTGAAAAAACGCATCGCCTACCGCATCCTGCCGCCCGCGCTGGACGATCTGTACCTGTCCGACACGCTCGACCGCGTGCTGTGCCGCGAAGACGATTACCAGTGGATCCGCGCCGTGCCGAACGCCGATTGGCTCGAGCTGTTCGACGTGGTCGCGAACGCCGCGCCGCCGGATGGCGCAGAGCAAGAATCCGCCGAGTCCTCGCGCGCGCGCAGGATCGTGCTGGCGGGCCTGCTGGACGCCATCCGCACCTTGTCGTGCCGTGTCTGCGCGCTGGGCCTGGAGCCGCGCCTGATCCACGCGCACATGGAAATCGAGGAAGTCGATTCGCCCTTCCTCATGCAGAACATCGAGGCGAACAAATACCTCGACGACTATGGCCGCCTGATGTGCGGCGAGGTCGACACGATGGAAGACGCGCGCCACCTGCTCGTCATGCTCGACCAATGCGAAGCGGTCGTGCTGAAGATCCGCAGCAAGGCCCTCGCCTCCGGCACGAGCGTCGCGCTGACCTATCTGCTCGTCGCGCTGACGCAGAGTATCGACCGCCTGAGAAAGCTGCTGTTCCTCGTCGACACGAGCGGAGAACTGCCGTCTGCGCCCACGGTGGACGTGGAAACGCTCGCGAACGAGGCGACGCCGCCGACCGAGCCGCCGACGAGCCTCCGGCGCGCGGCGGCCGTCGACCTCGCCCAGGAACTCGCGGAAGCGCACAACACGAAGTACGAGGTGCGCGGCCTGCTGCGCGACAACATCGACCTGCTGGCGCGCAACGTGACGGAAAACGCGAGCCGCACGGGCGAGCACTACATCGCCGAACGGCGCGCGGACCTGCGCGGCATGTTCGCGTCGTCGGCCGGGGCCGGCATCATCATCGCCTTCATGGCGCTCATCAAGATCCTGATCTCGTACCAGCACCGCGCCCCGCTGATCGAAGCCCTGCTCTACAGCCTCAACTACGCGGCCGGCTTCATGCTCGTGCACGTGCTGCATTTCACCATCGCGACCAAGCAGCCGGCGATGACGGCCGCGCGCATCGCCGCCGCCCTGCACGACACGGCGCAGAGAGGGTCGAGCAGGCGCCAGGTCGACGTCGACAGCATGGCGGCCCTCGTGAACAAGGTGTTCCGGACGCAGATCGTCGCGGTGCTGGGCAACCTCGCAACCGTGATTCCGGTCGCGTGGGCCATCGCCCTCGCCTGGTACTGGATCTTCGGCACGCACCTCGTGAATGCCGTCAAGGCCGAGCACCTGATCGCGGACAGCCACCCATGGCATTCGCTCGCGCTGCTGCATGCGGCGATCGCGGGCGTGTGGCTGTTCGTGTCGGGGCTCGTGTCCGGCTACTACGACAACAAGGCCATGTACACGCGGATGGGCCTGCGTGTGCAGCAGCTGCGCTGGCTGCGCCGGCTGCTCGGCGAGGAACGGCGCGCCCGCTTCGCCCGCTATGTCGAGGACAACCTGGGCGGCCTGATGGGCAACTTCGTGTTCGGCGTGCTGATGGGGATCACGGGCACCGTCGGCTACCTGCTCGGCCTGCCGCTCGACGTGCGCCACGTGACGTTTTCGTCCGCCAACTTCGCCATCGGTTTCGTCGGCCTCGGCCAGCAGGTCGACCCGGACACCATCGCGATTTCTTTCCTCGGCATCGCCCTCATCGGCATGGTGAACCTGCTGGTGAGCTTCGGCCTCGCGCTGTGGGTGGCGCTGCGGGCGCGCAAGGTGCGCTTCCGCAACGGATTCCGCCTGCTGCGCGCACTGGGCCGCCGCCTGCGGGCGGCGCCGCTCGACTTCTTCATCGGACCGCGCGACCTCGACGAGGCCGCGGTTGCCAACCCGAGAGGTTTCAAATGAAATTCCGACAGCGCTTTGCACGTTACTGTTCCCCATTCGCCTGGCTGCTGGCCCTGTGCCTCAGTTGCGGCGTCGTCGCGTGCAAGTCGCTGCCGGATGTCGAACCGGAAGCGCCCGCGAAGGCCGTGCCCACGATCGCGACGACCAAGGGCACCCTGGCGCCGAAGCAGGCGTCCGCCCTTGCCGCGCGGCGCTGGGCGAATGCGAGCGGCAACCTGAAGGCGCTGGCGGCGCTGGAAGAACAGGCGACGGGCGTGCCCCTCATCGCCGGCAACAAGGTCATGCTGCTGTTCGACGGCCCCGCGACGATGCGAGAAATGATGGCCGCGGCGCGCGTCGCCACCAGTTCCATCAATCTCGAAACCTATATCTTCGACCAGGACCAGGTCGGGATCGAATTCGCCGACCTCCTGATCGAGAAGCAGCGCCAGGGCGTGGCCGTGAACGTGATGGTCGACGCCGTCGGCGCGCTCGCGACGCCGGCCGCCTTTTTCGACCGCATGCGCCAGGCCGGCATCCGCGTGCTGGTCTTCAATCCGGTCAACCCGGCCAAGGCGCGCGGCAAGTGGGAGCTGAACAACCGCAACCACCGCAAGCTGATGGTCGTCGACGGCAAGGTCGCGTTCACGGGCGGCATCAACATCAGCAGCACGTATGCGAACAGCTCGCTGTTCCGCTCGCGCCAGAAGCCGGACCAGGTCGACGGCGACAAGGTCGGCTGGCGCGACACCCACGTCAAGATCGAAGGCCCGGCCGTCGCGCCGCTGCAGTGGTCGTTCGTGAACCTGTGGGTGCAGCAGGAAGGCGGCGAGCTGCCGCAGGCCGAGTATTTCCCGACGCTGACGCCCGTCGGCGACAAGATCGTCCGCGTGCTCGCGTCCGATCCCGACCACGAATCGGACATCTACAAGGCGCTCGTGGTCGCGATCAGCGAGGCGAAGAAATCGATCCACATCACGTCGGCGTATTTCGTGCCGGACCAGCAGATCGTCGACGCGCTCATCGCCGCGGCGAAACGCGGCGTGGACGTGCGGCTCGTGCTGCCGGGCGTGTCGGACCACAGCCTGATCCGCTACGCCGGCCAGGGCTTCTACGACCCGTTGCTGGCCGGCGGCGTGCGCATCTTCGAGCTGCAGATCGCGGTGCTGCACGCCAAGACGGCCGTGATCGACGGCGCCTGGTCGACGATCGGCTCCGCCAACATCGACCGGCGCAGCTTCATCCACAACTACGAACTGAACGTGGTCGTCATCGACCCGGCGTTCGGTGCGGCGATGGAAAGCGCGTTCAACGAGGATTTGAGGGACTCGAAGGAAGTCCTGCTTTCGCGCTGGCGGCACCGGCCGTGGTCCGACCGGATCAAGGAATGGATGGCGCGGCTGGGGGAGTACTGGATCTGATGAACCGTCGTCCCCGCGAAAGCGGGGACCCATACCGAGATTCCGAAGCCGGGCCTTGGAAATACAATGGACTTTTCCAACAAACCGGCTTCTGTAAGTCAGCATGGATTCCCGCCTGCGCGGGAATGACGGCGAACTAAATTCCAGCCGCCATCATCCCATCCGGCACTTCCGTCCAGACGTTCCCGCTGCGCATGAACTTCTCCGTGTTCAGCAGCTGGAACTGGTTGTGCACGCTGTCCCAGCCATAGCGATCGACTTCGATACGCTGGGGCTCGATGCGGATCACGTTGAACGAATTCACTTCGCCCCGCCCGCGCGTGGAGGTCGCCGTGCCGGCCTGCACGACGAGCGCGGCATATTCGCTGATCTTGTAGCGCGCCTGCGTGTTGCCCGCATGGCTCATGTGCAGGTGGCCCGCCATCAACAGGTCGATGCCCAGTTCCGCGAACACGTCCATCGCCATGTGCGCGCGGTCGACGAGGTCATCCTCTTCGGCGCCCTTCGGCAGGTCGAACGGGTGGTGCGTGACGACGACGCGCGTGACCTCCTTCGGCAGTCCGGACAGGGTCGCGCGGATCTTTTCCACCTGTTCCTTGTTGACGCGGCCGTCCTTGAACGTGAGCGAACGCGCCGTGTTCACGCCCAGCACCGCGATCTCGTCGTCGATGTAGACGGGGTCGAGGTCGTCCGTGATGTAGCGCTTGTAGCGGTCGAGCGGCAGCAGGAACCGGCGGAACACGTTGTACAGCGAAATGTCGTGGTTGCCCGGCACGATGATCTGCGGGCCCGGCAGCGTATCGAGCCAGGCCTTCGCTTCCTCGAACTGCTCGCTCTTGGCGCGCTGCGTCAGGTCGCCGGAAACGACGACGACGTCCGGCGCCAGCTTGTGGACCAGTTCGCGCAGCGGGTCGAGCAGCATGGCGTCGACGCGGCCGAAGTGCAGGTCGGACAGGTGGACGAGTGAGCGCATGGGGTTCCCCTTTCCGTTATGGTTGATTGGTGCCATTCTCTACCGCCGGCACGAGCACCGTCAGTGCGCCAGGCCGCATCCGGTAGCGTAACGGCGGGTGCATCTCCGTCACTTCGCCATCGGTCGCCACGAGCAGATGATGGCGGTGCGTGTCGATGTCGAACTCGGGCGCCGTCAGCACGTCGAAGTCGCGCTCCTGGCCGAGGCGGCCGAGCAGCGCGTCGAACGCGAAGCGCAGCAGGCCCAGGCGCGTGGGACGCTGGGCCACGTACAGGCTCAGCACGCCTTCGTCGAGACGCGCCCGCTCGCCGATCGCCAGGCCCTGCATCGTGTAGGCGTTGTTGCCGATGAAGACGAACGGCGTGCGCCGCGCCAGACGCTCGCCGTTGACGGTCAGGCGCATCGACAGGAACGGATAGCGGCGCAGCGCCGCGAACGCGGCCCAGGCGGCGGCCGTCCACTTGCCGCGGCCGAGGCGGCGCTGCTGTTTTTCGCGGTCGCGCACGATGTCCGGATACAGGCCGAGGCTGGAATTGTTCAGGAAGATGCGGCCGTTGACCTCGCCCACGTCGACTTGCACGGGCCGCCCCGTCGCGAGGTTGCGCACGGCCGCGCCGAGGTCGAGCGGAATGCCCAGGTCCTTGGCGAAGTGGTTGAGCGTGCCCAGCGGCAGCACGCCGAACGGCACGCCGGAATCGACCATCACGGAGGCCACGGCATTGATCGTGCCGTCGCCGCCGCCGGCCGCGACCAGGCGTGCGCCCTGCTCCAGCGCGCGCCGCGCCGCGCCGATCATCTGGTCGCCGCCATCTGCCCGCACGAGCTCGGCGTCCAGGCCTGCGTCGGTTAGTTGCGTTCTCAGCGCATCGCACGCGGCCTCGTCGTGGCCGGTGCCGGCGCCCGCGTTGACGATCACGGTCACCGGCTTCATTGCAGGTCCTCCGCCGCGGCGGCGCGATGCGCGCGCTCGCTCCACGACGTTTGCCCCCGCGCCAGCCGGCGCCGGTGCAGGGTCGACACGGCCGTGATGCAGATCGCGAGCCAGGCCGCACCCTCCGCCGCCGCGGCCAGCACGTCGGACAGGTAGTGCACGCCCAGGTACATGCGCGACAGCGCGACGAGCATCACCATCAGGACGGCGCCGAGCGTGACCAGCGCGCGCACACGCCACGTCCGCACCCGGCGCACGACGTAGCACGCGAGCAGGCCGTAGAACACGGTCGCCGCCGCCGTGTGCCCGCTGGGGAAGCTGTACGTCATCAGGCTCAGCAGCGGGTCGTCGAAGCTGGGGCGGGTGCGCCGGAACACGTGCTTCAGCGCGACGTTCAGCAGCATGCCGCCCGGCACGGCGACGAGGCAGACGATCAGCCAGTAATGCGCGTGGCGGCGCCAGAACCACAGCGCCAGCAGCGCGGCCATGATGCTCGATCCGACGATGCCGTTCCAGTGCGTGACGACCAGCATGGCGCGCGTGAAGCCTTGTGTGGCGCGCTCGTGGAACCAGTGCGCGAGCTGGATGTCGACGAGCGTGATGGTGTCGCCGGTGACGACGTCCTCGGCGATCTCGCCGAAGATCCACGCCGCCAGCACCAGCAGCGCGAGGCCGACGGTGAGGTGCAGGCCCATCTGCCCTTCGGGCGACAGGCGGGCGGCGATGAAGCGGCGCAGGCGTGATGGCGCGGTGTTCAGCATACCGCTCCAGATGGGGCGTGTTGGCGGAAAAACCACACAAAAATGCAACAACTGTTTTTTTGTACAGTACCTGTAGATTTATACAGTAGTTGTGCTATTCTGTGCCTACTCGAGCAAGACAACTTGCCAACGCTAACGCAACCTAACTCGATAAAGGGAACGTCATGTCGACTCTGAACAGCTCTTTCGGCCTTGAATATGCTCCGACGCCTTTCCTCGTGCGCCTTGGTCGCCGCGAGATCCTGGTAACGCGCGACTTCCGCAAGCGCTTCTACCCGGTCAACCCGATCATCGAGTGCGATACCGGCGTCGAGCCGGGCCACTTGGAAGTGCTGCTGCTGCGCCGTTGGCTGCTGATTCTGTCCAAAGCGCATTGAATTCATAAGCATCATCGTGTTTACTCGTTTTCTTTCGCTGGGCAGGCCCTGCCGTACGGCGCTGCTGACAAACACTCACCGAAAGAAAACGATGTTCAATAAAAAGATCGCGCCCGTTTTGCCGGGTTCACACGGCGCCCAGGCAGCGGATGTCACCCTGCCGAACGTGCCCTGCGACCCGACGTGCGAACGGTACCCGGACCTCAATGCCGCGTGCGCGCGCCAGTACAAGGTCAGGACGGGCGACGACGTGACGGTCAGGCAGTCGCATGGCGGCTCCGGCCCGTGATCGACGGACTGCTGGCCGACGTCGTGCCGCTCGCCCTTGCGTACGGTATCGATGCTATCAGCGAACGCGGCCTTATCGCGCACAACTGGTATCAGCGACTGGTATCAGCCGGGCCGCAGGTGATCCTCGCGCCACCGGTCCGCGTTCGCGAGATCCGCGAGCGGCGACAGGATGGCGGGATCGAATGATGCCGGCGCAGCGCCGTGCCTGACGCGCTGCGGCCAGTCCGCCTGGGCGAGCGCGCCGCGGCCGAGCGAGACCACATCCGCCTCGCCGCGCTCGACCATGCCCCTGGCCTGCGCCGGATCGTGCAGCGAGCCGTTCGCCAGCACCGGTTTGCCGCCATGGCGCTTCGCCAGCGCAGCCAGGCTCGGGCCCGCCCCGAAGGCGGGCTGCCACGCTTCGTACTCGGTCACGTGCACGTAGTCGACGTCCAGTCCGCCGACCGTGCGGAAGATCGTGGCCGCCTCCTCTTCGCCGCGCCAGCGATGCGTAAAATCGTTCACCTTTGCCTGCGACAGGCGTACGCCGACGACGTAATCCGTCCCCACTGCGGCCCGCACCGCCTCGACCACTTCCACGAGCAGACGCAGCCTGCCTTCGATGCCGCCGCCGTAGCGGTCGCCGCGCAGGTTGATGCCTTCCGACAGGAACTGGTCCAGCAAATAACCGTTCGCACCATGGATCTCGACGCCGTCGAACCCCGCCTCGCGCGCGCGCACGGCCGCCTGCGCGAAACCGGCCACGGCCGTGCCGATGTCGTCCTGCGTCATCGCGGCGGGCACGGCGTACGCGCCCGATCCCCGATAGAACGTCATCTGCCTGCCCTTCGGCTGCACGGCCGACGGGCCGACGGTCCCTGTCCGGTACGGATTCCCCTGCGACAGCGCGCCGGCATGCATCAGTTGCGCGATCACGCGGCCGCCCCGTGACCGCACCCCCGCGACGATGGGCCGCCACGCCTCGCGCTGCGCCACGTTCGCGAGCCCCGGCTGGTGGAGATAGCCCTGCGCATACGCTTCGTCCGTGTACAGGCCTTCCGTGATGACGAGGCCGAAGCCGCCCTGCGCGAACTGCGCGTAATAGTCGGCCATGCGCGGCGTCGGCACGCCATCGGCCGTGGCGCTCACGCGCGTCATCGGCGCGACGGCCAGGCGGTTCGCTAGCGCCAGCGCACCGAGGGCCAGCGGTTCGAACAGGGTAGCGACGTGTCCGTTATCGCGCATCGCCGCCTCCCCGCTGGCGCACGGCCGCGATCGCCTCGATCTCGATCATCGCGCGCGGATCGTACAGTGCCTTGATTTCGGCGATCGTATCGGCCGGATACGGCGCCGAGAAAAATTGACGGCGCAGCGCGACGACGTCCTGGAAATGTCCCATGTCGGTCACGAAGATCGTCACCTTGATGACGTCACGCAGGCTCGACCCGCCCGCTTCCAGCGCCCGCTGCAGGTTGGCAAACGCCTGCTCCCCCTGGGCAATAAAACCGCCGTCGACGATGCGTCCGTCGTCGCCCGCGCCGGCCTGGCCGGAAATGAACAGCAGGTCGCCGAACCGGATGCCCTGCGACAGCAGATAGGGTTCATACGGGTCCGGCTGGGTGATGATGCGTTCAAGCATGTTTGGCTCCTCAAGTCGACAGGTCTGGAATAATCGCTGCCACGCACTCGCGCGACAAACGACGTTTCCTCAGGCATCAGATGACTTCAACTCACCCATTCAGCGAGCGGACGATGCGCCGCCTGCCCCCGCTCTCTTCCCTGCGCGCATTCGAGGCCGCGGCGCGCCACGGCAGTTTCAAGCGTGCCGCCGATGAACTCGCCGTGACGCCGACGGCGATCAGCCACCGCATCCGCGCCCTCGAAGACGCCACCGGCCTGAAGCTGTTCGTGCGCCAGGTCCGGCAAGTCTCCCTGACCGACGCCGGCGCGCAACTGTATCCCGTGTTGCGCGAGGGGTTCGATGCGATCGAAGCGGTGCTGGCGCGGCTCACGCGGACGAACCGGCGCGAACGGGTCACGGTGTCCGCGACGCACGCCTTTACCGCGAAATGGCTGGTGCCGCGGGTCGGCCGTTTTCACGCATTGCATCCGGACATCGACCTGCAACTGCACGCGTCCGACGAGACCGTCGACTTCGACGCGCACGGCATCGATCTCGCCGTGCGCTACGGCAACGGGCCCTACCCCGGCCTGGCGACGGAGGTCATGTTCGCCGACACGTACGCGCCGGTCGTCAACCCGATGCTGGGCGTGCGTTCGGTTGCAGACCTGCAATCCGTGCCGCTCATCCATTTCGATTGGAAAAAGACCGCCGCCGCCAATCCGACGTGGGACGCATGGTTCGCGCACACGGGACTGGATTGGCAGCCATCGCGCGGACAGCTTCGGTATTCTGACGAAGGCCATGCGATCCAGGCTGCGGTCGCCGGCCAGGGGGTCGCCTTGCTGAGCCTCGCCCTCGTGGCCGACGAGCTCGCGGCGGGTTATCTCGTGCAACCGTTCGGACCGGCCATCCCCGGCCACACGTACCACCTGGCGATGCGCGCCGACCCGCCGCCGGGCGCCGCCGCACTGGCGGCCGCCGGCTGGCTGCGGTGCGAAGCCGAGGCTTGTAAATCCTGAACAAAGCGCCATCTTGTAAAAAATGACTTGAAATCCGCTGCGCGGCCACGATTGTCGTGTTCAGCAACGAACTCGTAATCCAACCTGAGCGAAGGAGCATTCATGTCAGTGCAATTACGCAAGATTAACGAGCAGGTGATGGTCATCACCGGCGCCACGAGCGGCATCGGCCTCACGACGGCGCGCATGGCCGCCGAGCAATGTGCCAAACTGGTACTCGCAGCCCGCAGCGCCGACGCGCTCGACCAGCTGGCGAGCGAACTGCGCCGCACCGGTACGCAAGTCGCGACGGTGGTGGCCGACGTCGGCAACCCGGCCGACGTGGAACGCATCGGCCAGGCCGCGATGGAGCGCTTCGGCCGCATCGACACCTGGGTCAACAACGCCGGCATCTCGATCTTCGGCCGCAACGAAGACGTCTCGCTGGAAGACATGCAGCGCCTGTTCGACACGAATTACTGGGGCGTCGTCCATGGCTCGCTGGAAGCCGTCAAGCACATGAAGACGCGCGGCGGCGGCGCCATCATCAACCTGGGCAGCGAATTGTCCGATGTCTCGATCCCCCTGCAGGGTATCTACGCCGCGTCGAAGCACGCGGTGAAGGCATTCACGGATTCGCTGCGCGTCGAGCTCGACAAGGACAAGGCGCCGATCGCCGTCACGCTCATCAAACCGGCCGCGATCGACACGATGTTCGTCGCGCACGCGAAGAACTACATGGATAAGGAGCCGACCCTGCCGCCGCCCATCTACGCGCCGGAACTGGTCGCGAAATCCATCCTGTACGCGGCCCAGCATCCGAAACGGGACGTGTTCGTCGGCGGCGCGGCCAAGGCCTTCTCCGTCGGCAATTTCGCGATGCCGTCCATGCTCGACCGCATGATGCGCGCGACGATGTTCAAGCAGCAGCAGACCGACATCCCCAGCGCCCCGAACCGCCGCGACGCCCTGCACGCCCCGGACCCGCAGCACGAACTGCGCGAACGCCAGGGCATCTCCGGGCACGTGGTCGAGACGTGCCCGTACACCGCGCTGTCGCTGCGCAAGGGCAAGGTGGTCGGCGTGCTGCTGGGCGCCGGCGCGCTGTTCGCCGCATGGAAGCTGGCGGGCCGTCCGGCCACCCGCACCTGGTCTTCGAACCGTCTGCGCCAGGCATTGTGAGGAGGCATCATGTCGATCAAACTCAAAACACTGAATGAACAAGTCATGGTGATCACGGGCGCGACGAGCGGCATCGGCCTGGCCACCGCCCGCATGGCGGCCGAAGGCGGCGCCCATCTCGTGCTGGCCGCGCGCGACGGCGATGCCCTCGACACCCTCGCCCACGAAATGCGCCAGCGCGGCGTGGAAGTGGCGACCGTCACGGCGGACGTCGGCAACCCGGCGGACGTCGCCCGCATCGGCCGGGTGGCGATGGAGCGCTTCGGCCGCGTGGACACGTGGGTCAACAACGCCGGCATCAGCGTCTACGGCCGGAACGAGGACGTCGCGCTGGAAGACATGCGCAAGGTCATGCAGACGAATTTCTGGGGCGTCGTGCACGGCTCGCTGGAAGCCGTCAAGCTCATGAAAGGCCGCGGCGGCGGCGCCCTCATCAACCTGGGCAGTGAAGTGTCGGACCGCTCGGTGCCGCTGCAGGGCACCTATTCCGCGTCTAAGCACGCGATCAAGGGCTTCACGGAATCGCTGCGCATGGAGCTGGACAAGGAAGACGCGGGCATCTCGCTCACGGTGGTCAAGCCGGCCGCGATCGCGACGCCGTTCCCGAACCACGCCAAGAGCTACATGGAGCACGAGCCCGACCTGCCGCCACCGAACTACGCGCCGGAACTGGTGGCGCAGGCCATCGTGCACGCGGCCCAGGTGCCCGAGCGCGACCTGTACGTGGGCGGCCACGCCAAGCTGACGTCGGTGGCGGGCTACCTGATGCCGCGCGCGCTGGACCGCTTCATGAGCCGCACGATGTTCAGCCAGCAGCAATCCGAGCGCCCGAACTCGAGCGCCCGCCGCGACAGCCTGTACGCACCGGTCGCCGAGCAGGAGCTCCGGCAGCGCAACAACGGCGAGCGTCGCGTCGTCGAGCGGAGCCCGTACACGTCGTTCGAGATGCGGTCGGCGTCCGCGAAGACCGTGCTGCTCGGCGGGGCGCTGCTGGCGGCGTGGGGGCTTGCACGCGTAGGGCGGGCACCCCGTGCCCGCGCGTAACGCCAACACAACGCAAACGTCCGCCCACCCGACATGAAAACGGGCTGGATGGTCGATGCCATCCAGCCCGTCATCTTTCCGAACGCCGCAGTTTATTTGCCCGGCGCAGGCCCCTTCGGCGGCTCGCTGCCGAGGAAGTCGACATCCTCGTCCGTCAGCGGCAGATTCGGAATCGATTCGATATGGTCGGTGTCGATGTCTGCGCCGTCCCGCGCAAGGATGTCGCGGCCCGCGGCCGCCCGTTCGCCCGTGCCGCCGAAGTCGCTGTCGCTTTCGAAGTTCGGGTCGCCCAGGTCGGCGCCCGCGCTGTCGTGGGCGTAGCTCGCTTCGTTGTCGGACGTCGTGCCGGTGTCCAGGTCCAGCTTCTGGTCGTCGTCCAGGTTCGCGGCGAAGCCGGGACCGCCGACGACGTCGCTGCCCGTGTCCGAAATATCGCTCGGGCCGAGCGAATCGACGCCGTGGCCCTTGCCCAGGCTGCGGTCGGGTGCTTCCGGAAAGTTATCCGGATCAAGTGTGCTCGTGCCAGTCATGTTGCCTCCAAAATAATGCAAAAATCATGAGGACAGGCTACCTGCTTTTGTCGCGCGACGGCGCAACGCAGGGCAGCCTCGGTGGGAACGCTAGAACGCGTGGCGCATGCCGACGTTCACGGCCGAGCTGCCGCTCGGGCGGGCCGCGCCGCCGATCAGGATGCCGGTGCCGTTCGTGTTGACGGTGCGCGAGAACGCGGCGTAGAAGTCGGTGCTGCGCGAGACGACGTAGCTGGCGCCGATCGCGAACTGGTTGGCGTCGCGGTTGGCCAGGTCGCGGTCGTTCTTGTGGATGAACGAGGCGAGGAAGGTCGTCGAGCGCGTCATGGGGACGGCCACGCCGACGAGGGTGTCGCGGCTGTCCGTCGACGACGTGCTCGCCACGCCGGCGCCGTACGGATTGTCGGGGTTGTACAGCGGCGAGCTGCCCCAGCCGCGGTTGGCGGAATACGCGGCATACGCGGTGCCCCAGCGCGTGTGCAGGTTGGCCGCGATCAGGGAATTCTTGGCATCCATATTGCTGCCGGCCAAATCGTACAAATGGACCTGGGCCACATGCCGGTTCTGGTGCGCCGCCCGCAGCGACACCGGGCCGTAGTCGAAGCCGATCGTCATGCCCCAGGCGCGGTCGGCCATGGGATCGCCGCCGAGCGTGTCGATGGTGTACGACGCGCCCGTGCTCAGGTGCTTGAATTGGGTGTTGTAGTAGCGCACGCCGCTGTCGACGGGCATACCGCTTTGCGTGACGAGATTGCTGGCCTTGCCGGCCGTGCCGGCGTGGAAGGGATCGCCGACGTCCGGGCGCGCGAGGTATTCGAAGTTGTATTGGTGACCCAGCGTGAAACCGCCGGTGCCGGGGCGCACGCCGATGTCGTCGAGACGGCCGTAGGTGCGGCGCGGCTGCGCGTGCCAGGCGCCGCCGCTGCTCCGGCTCGGCTGCCCCGTGAAGACGGCGATATCGTGGCCGCCCGGCGGTTCGCCGACGTAGTCCAGTCCCGAGCGCTTGCTGGCGGCGGCAGCGCTTCCCGAATCCTGTGCGCATGCGAGCGACGTACATCCGCCCAGCAATACGCACGCAACGAAACCCTTGTTCATGGCGTGTCCCTCTCTACGCCTTAACATTAGCTGCTACACCGCAGTCCTATCTGTCCAATATCGCACAAATCCACTCTCATCTTATCTCGTGATGTTGTCAGCATATTCTGACATCTGCATGTCGGCAAGATGACAGCGTGGGAATTCCGCTTTAGAATCGCTTCGGCAGGCTTTGTAATTAAACTACATGAAAATGAGAACGATGAGACAGCTACACCGTACCCTGACTACACTTTCCCTGGCATTATGCGCGGCCCTGCCCGCGGCCGCCGCGACAGAGGCGGCGCCGATGCCGCACGTGAGCTGGTCGCGCAACGCCAATATCTACGAAGTGAACATCCGGCAATACACGCCCGAAGGTACGTTCAAGGCGTTTGCGCAACACCTGCCCCGCCTGAAAAAAATGGGCGTGGACATCCTGTGGCTGATGCCGGTCCAGCCGATCGGCGAAAAGAACCGCAAGGGCACGCTGGGCAGCTATTACGCCGTGCGCGACTACACGGCGGTCAACCCGGAATTCGGCACGCTCGACGACCTCAAGGCACTGGTGAAGCAGGCGCACGGCCTGGGCATGCACGTGATCATCGACTGGGTCGCGAACCACACCGCGTTCGACAATCCGTGGACGCAGGAACACAGCGACTGGTATCTCAAGAATGACAAGGGGGAGATCTATCCCGTCACCTATACGGACGGCGCCGAGCCCGAGTACTGGACCGACGTGACGGGCCTCGACTGGACCAAGCCCGGCCTGTGGAAAGGCATGACGGACGCGATGCTGTACTGGGTGCGCGAAGCGGACATCGACGGCTTCCGCTGCGACGTCGCCGGCAAGGTGCCGACGCCGTTCTGGAACGAGGCTAGAGCCGAGCTCGACCGCGTCAAACCGGTGTTCATGCTGGCCGAGGCCGACAAGCCCGACCTGCACGAGCACGCCTTCGACATGACCTACGGCTGGGACACGAAAGACTTGTTCAAGGCCATTGCGAAAGGCAAGGCGGACGCGCGCACGCTGGCAAACTTCCTCGAGCACCCGCCGAAAGCGTTTCCGCCGGGCGCGTATCGGATGCGCTTCACGAGCAACCACGACGAGAATTCCTGGGCCGGCAGCGACGTCGAGCTGTACGGGCCGGCCTTCAAGGCGATGGCCGTGCTGGCCGCGACCTTGCCTGGCATGCCGCTGATCTATGGCGGCCAGGAAGCCGGCCTCGACAAGCGTATCGAATTCTTCGAAAAGGATCCGATCCAGTGGAAGGATTACGCCTACGCGCCCTTCTACACGAAGCTGCTCGCGCTCAAGCACGCCAATCCGGCGCTGTGGAACGGCCAGTACGGCGGTCCCGTTCAGGTGCTGCAGACGGGTAACGACAAGGTGTTCGCGTTCCGCCGTGCATTGAAGGGCAACAACGTGCAGGTGACGGTCAACGTGTCGAACGACGCGCAGCGTTTCAGCCTGCCAGGAGGCAAGCAGCAGACGCTGGCGGCGTGGGATTACCGCATCGACGCACGCGCCAAGTAAGCATCGTCATCGGCGCAGCGCGGTGAAGCCGGCCGGCTCCCACTCGCGCAGCGCCAGCAACAGCCCGCTGCCCCGCCGCTTGGGCAGCGGCGACGCGAGGCTTTCCTCGTGCAGCTCGGCAAAGCGCGCACGCAGCCGGCGCAGTTCCACCTGCATGGACGCGAGCGCGCTTTCCGTCAGCATCCCGTGCGTGAAGGCGAGCGTCTCGTCGGAGCGGTCGAAGCGGCCGTCGAGGAAATCGGCCAGTCCCTGCGTGCGGAAGTACTGGCGGATGGGACCGTCGGGCAGCCAGTCGAAATCGCGCGCGACGTTCAGGCGGATGCGGTTGCCGGGCATCAGCGCGATCAGGTGCAGGCGGTCGAGATGCAGCAGCTTTTGCAGGCACTCGGCTTCCGTCAGGCGATACACCGCGAGGATGTCCGCCAGCGTCCAGTGATTCAGCGCGCACGCGGCCACGAGCAGCAACTTCGTGTCCGACACGAGTTCCTTTTCCTGTTCCGCGCTCAAGGTGTGCAGGCGGGTACCGGAGAGCGCGGCCTCCTGCGCGAGCTCGGCCAGCGTAAAGCCCAGCAGGTTGCTGATCTCGACGAGGCGGTCGACACCGAGCGTGTCCGACGTGAGCAGTCGCTTGACGCTCGCCTCCGACAGGCCCAGCGCACCGGCCACGTCGCGATACGTTTTACCTTGCAGCTTCAGTTGGCGCTTGATCGTGCTGATGATTTGCGTGACTTCGGACATGGTCGCGGATTCCGATACGAAGGTCTAGAGGATGGCCTCGGATTCCTGTAATCGTAGCATGTCCGACCTTGCGGCAACAATTCCTTCATGACAAGATGGCCGGCTGGCCAGCACAACATGAAAGAGACACGATGAACCACGCCGACTACCTGGTCCACGACGCCACCGCTCTCGCCGCCCGCGTGGCCGCCGGCGACGTCAGCCCCGGAGCACTGCTCGAACTCGCCCTCGCGCAACACGCGCGCGTGCATGGCCGCGTGAACGCCGTCGTGCGGCTGATGGAGCGCGAGGCGCGGGCCCGGGTCGCGGGACCATTGACCGGTCCGCTGGCCGGCGTCCCCTTCCTCATCAAGGACGGCGTGCAGGACTACGCGGGCATCCCGACGACCTACGGCAGCCGCAGCATGACCAACAATGTGCCGGCGCGCCACGCCCACGTCGTGCAGCGCTACCTCGACGCGGGCCTCGTCATCTTCGGCAAGACGAATTTGCCCGAGTTCGCGACACGCGGCGTCACCGATCCGGTGCTGTACGGCCGCACGAACAACCCGTGGGATTTGTCGCGCACGCCGGGCGGATCGAGCGGCGGCGCGGCGGCGGCGGTCGCGGCCGGCATCGTGCCGATGGCGGCCGGCAACGATGGCGGCGGGTCGCTGCGCATCCCGGCCGCGTGCTGCGGGCTGTTCACGCTGCGGCCGTCGCGCGGGCGGGTGTCGTCCGGGCCGGGCATTGGCGAAGTCTGGTTCGGCGCGTCCAGCGAAAGCGTGATTTCGCGCAGCGTGCGCGATGCCGCGCTCGCGCTGGACGTGCTGCAGGGTGCGGAGCCGGGCGATCCGTTCGTCATTGCGCCACCGGCCGCGCCCTACGTCGAGCTGATGCGGCGCGATCCGGGCCGGCTGCGCATCGGGTATGCGACGGTGTCGCCGATAGGCACGGCGGTGCATCCGGAGGCGGTGCGGGCTGTCGCGCGGACGGCCGAGTTGTTGGCGCGCCTGGGCCATGAGGTCGAGGAAGCGGCGCCTGCTATCGATGGCGCAGCGCTCGCGAAAAGTTATTTGCACGTGTACTTCGGACAGATCCCGGCGGCCGTACGACGCGCGCAGGCGTTGGGGGCGCGGCGCGATGAGGTGGAACTGATGAACCGGATTCTCGTGACGCTGGGGGACAGCGTGTCGGCGACGCGGCTGACCACCGAACTGAATCGCTGGAACGAGTTTTCGCGTGCGGTGGGGGATTACTTTGGACGCTACGATCTGTTTTTGACGCCGACGCTGGCGCATCCGCCGATCAAGCATGGGACCGGGGATCCGTCGGCGGCGGAGCAGCGCGTGCTGGGGTTCCTGCACGGAACGGGCATCCTCGGTGTGCTGGCGCGGCTTGGGTTGCTTGACAAGACGGTCGACAAGATTGCCACCGACAACCTGCGTTATGTGCCTTTTACCCAATTGTCGAACCTAACCGGGACGCCGGCGATGAGCGTGCCGTTGCACTGGACGGCGGATGGATTGCCGCTCGGGGTGCAGTTCATGGGGCCGTTCGGGAGCGAGGATAGGTTGTTGCAGGTGGCGCGGCAGTTGGAAGAGGTGCAGCCGTGGTTCGATCGGATGCCGGGGATGGCACGCGGCTGACATGTTGTCAGGGGGCCTGTGCACTTGTGGCGGGCGTTACATTTGAACCGTAGGTGATTAGCGTTAGCGGTCCCAGAATGGCCAGACAAAATTCAAAGGACCGATTATGAAAAGAAGAACGGACCGACTTACGGCCATCCTCATCGATGCGATTCAAACAAACCGCCCTTTCCATAGCACCCAAGCAGTTGCCCGGACGTTCGCTGAAAACCTTATTCCACTTGAAGTCGCATTGCGCGTGCTGACCCGACCGTGGGACCGGCGCCCGATGCCTCATTGCGAACCCCGCGTGGAGGATACGGCTGGGGCAGCTGTTGTCTGCTGATCAGCTTATATGTATGCGCCTGCGGCGCGCTGTCCGCTGCGCGGACAGCAAATGGGCGATTCGGAGAGGGCTGCGCTTGCAAGCGCAGCCCTTCGAATCTCACACGCGAGGCGCGCAGGCGCCTCGCTCGCTTCCGCCAGGAAACAAAAAAAACCGCCTTCGGGCGGTTTCTTTTGTTTCCTGGCGGAAGCGGTGAGATTCGAACTCACGAACGGGTTCCCCCGTCGGCAGTTTTCAAGACTGCTGCCTTCAACCACTCGGCCACGCTTCCTGAGGAACCGGCATTATACATAAATCATTGCCCCACGGGCAGCAAACGGACGGCCGACGATGCCGCCTCCCCCATGCCCATCAGCAGCCAGTTCTCCCGCAAGCTTTTCTCGAACTCATACGCCGGCAACGGCTTCCCATACAGATAGCCCTGCACCTCGTCGCACCCCGCCTGGCGCAGGAATTCCAGCTGCTCCACGGTCTCCACACCTTCCGCGATGACACGGTGTCCCAGCTTGCGTCCCATGCCGATGATGGTGCTCGCGATCGCGCAATCGCTCGGGTCCAGCGGGATGCCGGTCGTGAACGAGCGGTCGATCTTCAAGGTGTCGATCGGAAAGCGCTTCAGGTACGACAGGCTCGAATAACCCGTGCCGAAATCGTCCAGCGACAGCGCCACGCCCAGCGCGCTGATGCGGTCCATGATGGCGATCACGTGCTCGATGTCGTGCATCAGCGTGCTTTCCGTGATCTCCAGTTCCAGCCAGTGCGGGTCCAGGCGGTAGCGGCGCAGGGTTTCCGCGACGCGGCCCGGCAGCGACGGCGTGAATTCGCGTGCGGACACGTTCACCGCCAGGCGGAACGGCGGCAGGCCGGCGCGTTGCCAGATCGCGGCCTGGGCGCAGGCCTGTTCCAGCACCCACTCGCCCACCTGCACGATCAGGCCCGTGCTTTCGGCCAGGGGGATGAATTCGATCGGCGGGACCATGCCCCGCACCGGATGCCTCCAGCGCACGAGGGCTTCGGCGCCCACCAGGCGGCTCGAGCCGATTTCGAATTTCGGCTGGTAGTGCAGGATCAGTTCGCCGTTACCGAGGGCGTGACGCAGGCCGGATTCGATCAGCATGCGCTGCTGCATGCCCTCGTTCATGTCGAGGCGGTAGAAGGCGACGCTGCGGTCCGGGTTTTCCGCGTGTTCCTTGGCGCGTTCCATCGCGATGTCGGCCATGCGCAGCAGCGTCTCGGCATCCTGGCCGTCCTGCGGGTAGACGGAAATGCCGATGCTCGCGCCCACGCGCAGGTCGTGGCCCTGCACGAGGAACGGCGCTTCCAGCGCGGACTGCAGCTTCTGCGCGACCGTCGTGGCCTCGAAGTGCTGGCGGATGTCGAACAGCCCGACGGCAAACTCGTCGCCGGACAGGTGCGCCACGACATCCTCGTCACGCAGCGCGTTGCGCAGGCGTTCGGCGACCAGGCGCAGCAGGTCGTCGCCGACCCGGCGGCCCAGCGTGCCGTTGATCAGTTTGAAACGGTTCAGGTCCAGGTACAGCACGCAGGCCGTCGATTCATTGCGCTGGGCGACCATCAGGGCCTGGTCGACGAGGCGGCCGAACAGCGTGCGGTTCGGCAGGCCGGTCAGCTCGTGGTAGTAGGCCAGGTGGTGCAGGCGCTCCTCGGCCAGCTTGCGTTCCGTGATGTCGGTGAGATACGCGATCAGGCCGGTCGGGCGGTCTTCCAGGTCGCACAGCGGCGACAGCGACAGGCTGGCCCAGAAGATCTCGCCCGATTTCTTCCGGCGCCGCACTTCCATCATGCGGCCGCCCTGCTCCGCGAAGGCGTCCTGGGCGTCCTGGTCTTCGTCCGCGTACAGGAACAGAATGTTGCGGCCGACGGCTTCCAGCGCCGTGTAGCCGAACAGGCGCTCGGCGCCCTTGTTCCAGCTGGTGATGTAGCCCATGCGGTCCAGCGTCAGCACGGATTCGTGAATCTGGTCGAGGATCTGCGACTGGTGCGCCAGCTGCGCTTCGACCTGGGCATAGGCGTGCGTCGTGCGCTGGGCCAGCGAATGCACCTGCATCAGCGTGCCGGTGAGGCCGGCCAGCGCTTCCAGCTGGCGCAGGTCGTCCACGCTGTAGGCGCGGCCGGCGACTTCGTAGCGGCCGAAGCACACGCCGTCGGCGCGCACTTCCTGCAGCAGCGCCCCCTCCACCATGTGCGGATGCAGGACGCCTTCCGGGATGTAGGCGCAGTGCGGGCTCGCGAGCAGCGCGCCCGCGATACGTCCCAGCTCGGCCCACAGGTCGTCCCCACGGAGTTTCAACACGGCGTCGCAGACGGCAGCGCTGCCGCCCGCGAAATCGATCGGCGCAGCGGCTGGCATCCTAGACATTGCGGGCTACCTGGATGGCCCAGTGATAGGCGTGCAACTGGCTCTGCCACCAGTCCGGCCCGTCGACGCCCGCTGCCTCCAGCGTCTCCGGATCCGGCCGCCCCGCTTCGGCGAGCCGCAACCGTTGGCCCAGTTGCCCTTCACGCCGCAGCAGGGCGGCTTCGACGTGTTCGGGCAGGTTCAGGTCCTGCACGATCTCCGCCATCGGCATCTGGAACAGGCGATCGAGCAGCGAGAAGACGCCGGCCATGAAAGCGAGGTCCTGCTCGTCGCGGTCGCCGCCGTCGCGCTTGCACAGCGCTTCCAGCGCGGCGCCACGCAATGCGGCCACCGGCAGCATCAGGTTCGGCGGGCTGTCCGGGTGCTGGCGCGCGTACAGCAGCAGTTGCAGCCAGCGCTGCAGCTGGCGCCGGCCCAGGCGGCTGATCGCCTGGCCGAAGCTCGTGATCTGGGTACCGACCGAGAACGCGGCGGAGTTCACCAGTTTCAAAAGGTGATAAGACAGCGCCGGATCCGCTTTCAGCTGCGCTTCCAGCTCGCGCGAGTCGGCGTCGCGCGCCAGCAGCGCGAGCATCGTCAGCATGCGCCGGCGCGACGTGCCGTCGTCGCCTTCGGCCACGCTGCCTTCCAGCGCGTAGTCGCCGCTGAACCAGGAAAAGCCCGCGTTCTCGCAGGCGCGATACGCGTCCATGTCGCCGACGTTGTAGGCGAGGTGCGGTCCGAACAACGTCGGCAGCGCGCCGGCGCGCGGCAGCGCCGTGCGGCCATCGCGCGCCACGGTGCGCAGCGCGATCGGTGCGGCGACGCCTTCCGGCAGCGCGCCGTCGATCAGCACGCGGTAGCCGGCCATCTGCAGTTCCGCCAGGCGGCGCGCCGTGCCGTCCGTCGCCAGCGCGTCCGCGCGCACGGCCAGCAGCACGCGGTTGGCCGGCAGCACGTTCAGGACGGGAGGCGTCAGGACAGCCGCATCGTCCAGCAGCACGATGCAGTCGAGGGGCGCAATGGCGGCCAGCAGGTCCGGCGTGCCGAACAGGCCCTGCAATGCAGGATCGTCGAGTCCGGTCCCCGGCGTACCAAGCAACAGAGCGACCCACTCGTTCTGCGCGTTGGCGACGGAGCGTACTTCAACCACCGGGAACGGGGCGCTGGACATTAGCGAATATGCATTGATAGTAACCAGCTAATAGTAGAGCACGGCTTATTGGAAAGCAACTGTTTCTGTTTCCTATAGGACACGGTTTTACAGATATATTTACGATCCCGAGCCGCCCACCCTGCCGTGCTGGACGGCGAACTTGATCAGCTCCGCCTGCCCTTCGATGCCAAGCTTGCGCTTGATGTTCAGGCGGTGCGTCTCGACCGTGCGCACGGACAGGTCGAGCGCCTTCGCGATCTGCTTGTTCGACTCGCCGTTGGCGATGTGGCGCAGCACTTCCTGCTCGCGCGACGTCAGCTGGTTGTCCTGCGCGGCGGGGCGCGCGAGCTGGCGCGCGACGGCGGCGCTGTAGTAGATGCCGCCGGCCACGACGGTGTCGATGGCGAGGACGATGTCCTTGCCCGGTGCATCCTTCAGCACGTAGCCGCGCGCGCCCGCCTGCATCGCCTGCGTGACGTATTCCAGCTTGTCGTGCATGGACAGGATCAGCACGGCGATGTCGGGATAGTTCGCGTACAGGCGCGCGGTGGCTTCGATGCCGCTGCCGTCGCGCATGGTGATGTCCATCAGCACGAGGTCGATGCGCGTACTGCCCGCGAGCGCCAGCGCATCAAAGCCGGAATCCGCTTCCGCCACGACGCGGAAGTGGGATACCGCTTCCAGCCGCGCGCGCAGGCCGTCGCGCACGAGGGGGTGGTCGTCGACCAGCATGATGTGGACGGTCTTCTCGGTCATTCAGGTCTCCAGTTCGACGCTCGCACACACGGTGGTGCCGGCGGCGGACGATGCGATGTCGAGGTGGCCGCCGATCGCGTCCAGCCGCTCCATCATGTTGCGCAGGCCGATGCCGCGCTGCGGGTGCGTGGCCACGCCCTCGGCGTCGAAGCCGGCGCCGTCGTCCGCGATGGTGAGCAGCACGCGCCCGTCGCCGGCGTGCAGGGCCAGGTCGATGTGATGCGCGCCCGCGTGCCGCTCGATGTTCGTCAGCGCTTCCTGGGCGATGCGGAACAGCACCGTGCCGACGGTCTGCGGCAGGTGCTCGGCGTCACCCGTCACGTCGAACGTCACGGGCATGCCGCTGTGCTGCGAGAATTCCTCGGCGAGGTGGTCGAGCGCGGCCGCGAGTCCGAGGTCGTCCAGCAGGGTCGGGCGCAGGTCGTGCGAGATGCGCCGCACCTCGCCCAGCACCTTGTTCAGTTCTTCCGCCGTGCGCTCGAAGCTGGCGTGCGCCTGGCGCTGCTGGTCCGGCGTGCCTTTCATGCGAATGATGCCGGCCTCGATCTGCAGCTTGATCGACACGAGCCATTGGCTGATGCCGTCGTGCAGGTCGCGCGACAAACGCGCCCGCTCCTGCTCCTGCGAATCGACGACGCGCTGCGCCAGGGCCTTCAGCTTCATGTCGGCCACGCGCGATTCGCTGATGTTCAGCGCGAGACCGGCGCCGCCGATGACGAGCGTGGCGAGGATGGCGAGGCCGGCGATCCACCACATCGTCGTCTCGATGTTGCGCGACTGCTGGGCGTCGACCTGGTCGAGCGCGGCCTGCACGTCGTCGAGATACAGGCCGCTGCCCATGATCCAGCCCCATTGCGGCACCGGCACGACGTAGCCGAGCTTGGGCGCGGACTTGTTCGTGGACGGCTTGACCCAGTTGTAGCGCACGAGTCCCCCGCCCTGCTTCGCGACGGCGACGATGTTCTGGATGGTCGGCGCGCCGAACCGGTCATGCAGGTTCCACAGGTCGCGTCCGACCAGCTCCGGCTGGCGCGGATGCATCAGGTTGCGGCCGTCCATGTCGTAGACGAAGAAATAGCCGTCGTCGCCGAAGCTCAGGGATTGCAGGATGCGCTTGGCTTCGGCCAGCGTGGCCGGATCGTTGCGGCCGGATGCGGTCAGGTGGGCGATCGAATGGGACGCGAGATCCACGTAGTGCCGCAGTTCCGCCTGCTTGCTGGCCAGGTAGGCCTGCTGGATGGTGGCGTGCTGCTCGTGCGCGAGCGCGATCGCCTGCTGGCGGACGAACAGGGCGATCGCGCACAGCGCCACGATCAGCGGGGCGATCGCGAGAAAGATGACCTTCTGCCGTAATTGCATGCCGTGCGCGTCGAAATAGTCGTAACATGAAATTGTACGACCGATCAGCTGTTGCTGCATGCAAAGCTTGCCTACGTAGGACTACGTAGAGCGCTGCGTAATCATGCGCTTGTACCGAGCCGACCCGTGCAAGATACTGACAGGCACGCTGCTGTTCGTGTAAGCCGGCATCGACCGGTCGGGCAGCGCATCCAAAATCGGAGGAGTCAATAATGAAACGTCTAACAAGCCAGCTCGGATGGGCTGCGCTTTCGCTCGTGGGCGCTGTCTCGCTCGCCTACGTCGCCCTCAAGCGCGGCGAATCCATCAACGCGGTCTGGGTCGTCATGGCCGCCGTCTGCGTCTACCTGATCGCGTACCGCTTCTACAGCCGGTTCATCGCCGACAAGGTGATGGGCCTCGACCCGCGCCGGCAAACCCCGGCGTACAAGTACAACGACGGTCTCGACTTCGTGCCGACGAACCGCTACGTGCTGTTCGGCCACCACTTCGCCGCGATCGCCGGCGCCGGTCCGCTCGTCGGCCCCGTGCTCGCCGCGCAGATGGGCTATTTGCCCGGCATGCTGTGGATCCTGGCCGGCGTCGTGTTCGCGGGCGCCGTGCAGGACTTCATGGTGCTGTTCATCTCGATGCGCCGCGACGGCCGCTCGCTCGGCGACCTGATCAAGTCGGAAATGGGCGAGATCCCCGGCGTGATCGCCCTGTTCGGCACCTTCATGATCATGGTGATCATCCTGGCCGTGCTGGCGCTGATCGTCGTGAAGGCCCTGGCCGGTTCACCCTGGGGTTCGTTCACCGTGATGGCGACGATCCCGATCGCGCTGTTCATGGGCATCTATTCGCGCTACATCCGCGTGGGCCGCATCGGCGAGGTGTCGCTGATCGGCTTCGTGCTGCTGATCGGCGCCATCGTCGGCGGCCAGTACGTGCACGATTCCGCCACCTGGGGTCCGATGTTCACGTTCAACGGCACCCAGCTGACCTGGATGCTGATCGGCTACGGTTTCGTCGCCTCCGTGATCCCCGTGTGGCTGCTGCTGGCGCCGCGCGACTACCTGTCGACCTTCCTCAAGATCGGCACCATCGTCGGCCTCGCGCTGGGCATCGTGTTCGTCGCCCCGATGATGCAGATGCCATCGATCACCCGCTTCATCGACGGCACCGGTCCGGCCTGGTCCGGCTCGCTGTTCCCGTTCCTGTTCATCACCATCGCGTGCGGCGCCGTGTCCGGCTTCCACGCGCTGATCTCGTCGGGCACCACGCCGAAGATGATCGAGAACGAGCAGCACGCCCGCTTCATCGGCTACGGCGGCATGCTGATGGAATCGTTCGTCGCCATCATGGCCCTCGTCGCCGCGTCGACCATCGACCCGGGCGTCTACTTCGCGATGAACAGCCCGGCCGCCGTGATCGGCACCACCGCCCAGACGGCCGCCGCCGCGGTCTCGAACTGGGGCTTCGTGATCACGCCCGACCAGCTGACGCAGATCGCGAAGGACGTCGGCGAGCACACCATCATCTCGCGCGCCGGCGGCGCCCCGACGCTGGCCGTCGGCATGGCCCACATCCTGTCGAACGTCATCGGCGGCAAGGTCATGATGGCGTTCTGGTACCACTTCGCGATCCTGTTCGAAGCGCTGTTCATCCTGACCGCCGTCGACGCGGGCACGCGCGCCGGCCGCTTCATGCTGCAGGACCTGCTGGGCGCCTTCGTCCCGTCGTTCAAGCGCACCGAGTCGCTGCCGGCGAACCTGATCGCCACCGGCCTGTGCGTTGCCGCCTGGGGCTACTTCCTGTACCAGGGCGTCGTCGATCCGCTGGGCGGCATCAACACGCTGTGGCCGCTGTTCGGCATCGCCAACCAGATGCTGGCCGGTATCGCCCTCACCTTGGGCACCGTCGTGCTGTTCAAGATGAAGCGCGGCCAGTACGCGTGGGTCTCGATCGTGCCGACCATCTGGCTGCTGATCTGCACGCTGTCGGCCGGCTGGCTGAAGATCTTCGACCCGAACGTCAAGGTCGGCTTCATGGCCCACGCCCACAAGTTCCAGGCCGCGCTCGACCAGGGCCAGGTGCTGGCGCCGGCCAAGTCGCTCGACCAGATGAGCCGCATCATCTTCAACGACTACGTCGATGCCACGCTGTGCGGCTTCTTCATGGTCGTCGTGATCGCGGTGCTGCTGTACGGCATCCGCACGGCGCTGGCGGCGCGCAAGAACGCCAAACCGAGCGCCAAGGAGACGCCGTACGTCGCGGCGCCGGCCGCCTCGATGGCCGAGGTGCAGTGATGCTCGGCGCGCTGGCACAGGCAGGCCGCTACCTCGGGCAAAGCATGCGCCTGATGGTCGGCCTGCCGGAATACGACACCTATGTGGCGCACATGGAGAAGACCCATCCGGATCAGCCGGTCATGAGCTACGAGGAGTTTTTCCGCGAGCGCCAGCAGGCACGGTACGGTAACGGCAAGCGCGGGGGTTGTTGCTAAAGGCGTAGTGGCCGGTAACGGAAGGGACGCACGTGTGCGTCCCTTTTTATTTTTCGGCCGTGCTTCGTTGCGGCGGAGCGTCCGGGCATTCATGGGTCCATCTGGTGACGGTCATGACGTCCAGTGTCTCGCCAATCGTATCCATGCGCAGGCACTCACCTTTCCTTTGATAGTAGAGAATGCACCTCGAACTGTCCGACGAGCACGAATCGACCTCGAATATCCGACGTTTCGTCAGCTCGAGTTCCGCGCCGCTGTATTCGTAACCATCGGTGGCATGCCGGCGGACCGGCTGCCAGCCTTGTTTGATGAGTGCGGTCCGCGCGTTTGGCAACGGCTGGCCAGCGGCGATCCCGGCGGGTCCTCGCCGGGCATCTTGCGGTACGCCGGCCGCGAGCGCGACACCCGTGACAAGCGCGACCCCGATCATGGCAGCGTTCGCGATGAGCCGTTTCATTGTCCCGTTCCCCCTGCGGCCTTGTACGTGGCCAAAAATTCCGAATATTCGACATACGGTTGCGGCGGATAGTGATTGGCCAGACCCGGCCCTTCAGGCAACGCAGCCCACTTGAGTGCGGCCTTGGGCATCGCACTTGCTATATCGCCGGACTTGATCTTATCGATTACGCCGATCGTGCGCAGCATGTCGACGACGATGAGGTCCGAGGATCGCGCCGCTGTCGGCGTCGACAAGAACGTAATGATCATCGAAGCCGGCTTTTCTGGCGGCAACGGCGCAAGGTGCGTCAACTGCTGCCGCCACACCGGTGTTCGCAGGCAAGGGTGCGGTCCCGCCGCTTGCGCCGACGTCGATCGTGTCCGTGGTTTGCGAGGCGATCAAGGTCGCACCGCAGGAGGTCTTCATGCCATCGACGGCAATCTGGATTCCCATCATCGTCGCGTTCACCGCGCCTTCGATGATGACCTGCGGTCCGGAACACGTCGGACAGTGAACGCGATGCCCGACACCTGCGACCGGTTTCCCGCAAATGACGAAAAACTGGAGCCCCTCCAGCACGGTTCCGCCATGCGACGTGTTGTCGCCTATCCTGATGATTGCTTTCTTGACCAAGGCGCGTGTCCTTTCTGCGGCAGCTCTGCGGCGGTGCAAAAATCCAATGGCAAGACAATAGACGACCGACTGCGCCGCATCCGCCCCCCCGCTTTGCGCCAGCACAAACGGCGCCCCATATCCCTCACCTATAGTCAGTTCCTGCAAGAATTTGCTTTCTTGCATGGTGAACCTGTGCGACAGGTTCGTTCGCAGCGCCGACCGCCGGATCCGCCCAACCCATGCAGACTCTCGAGCGCTCAAGCCTCAACCGAAAACTGACGTCGATGTGCCTGCAGGCCGCCGCCAGCGCGCTGCTGGTCGTGTACGTCGCCTTTGCCCTGGCGACGGTGACCGGCGAGCGCCGCGAGGAACGGCAGGAACTGGAGGCGCTGGCCGCCGTGCTCGCGCAGGGCGGTCTCGATGCCGTGCAGTTCAACGACCGCCGCCTCGCCACGCAGCTGCTGGCCGCGCTGGAAGCGCGCCGCGGTCTCGCCTCGGCCGTCCTGTACGACCGCAAGGGGCAACCGTTCGCCGCCTGGCATGCAACCGGCCAGGATGCCGCGGACAAAGTCGAGGCGCTCGGCGGGCTCGATCCCGACACCGTCGCCGCGGCCGCCGATGCCGGCAGCCGCCCCTGGCTGCCCGTGCTGCGCGTCTACCGCGTGCTCGGCGCGCCGCTTGACGCCGACGGCCGCGCGCTGCCGCCCGTGGGTGCCGTCATGATCGAAAGCGACCTCGTGCCCCTGTGGCTGGACATCGCGCGTGCACTGGGCGTGATGGCCGTCGCGCTCGCCGCCGCGCTGCTGACGGCGTTCGTGCTCGTACGGCGGCTGCGGCGCAGCATCAGCGACCCGATCGGCAAGTTGATCAACGCGGCGCAAAAAGTCTCCGCCAGCCAGAACTACACGCTGCGCATCGCCCACAACCGCAACGACGAGCTGGGCGTGCTGATCGACAGCTTCAACAACATGCTCGCGCAGATCGAAGGCCGCGGCGCCGCGCTCACGCACCACCGCGACGAACTGGAACGCCAGGTCGGCGTGCGCACCGAGCAGCTGGAAAAGGCGAAGAACGCGGCCGAGGCGGCGAGCCGCGCGAAAAGCGCCTTCCTCGCCACGATGAGCCACGAGATCCGCACCCCGATGAACGGCGTGCTGGGGATGACGGAAATGCTGCTGGGGACGGAGCTCACCGAAACGCAACGCAACTACACGCGGCTGGTGAAGCAGTCGGGCGAGCACCTGCTGGTGATCATCAACGACATCCTCGATTTTTCCAAGATCGAGGCGGGCAAGCTCACCGTCGAGTACATCAATTTCAACCTGTGGGACCTGCTGGACGACATCCATACCGTCTACACGCCGCAGGCCGAGGCGAAGAACATCCCGCTCCATTTCGACATCGCCAACGACATCCCCGTCGCCATCTGCGGCGACCCGAACCGGCTGCGCCAGATCATGGCCAACCTGCTCGGCAACGCGGTCAAGTTCACGGACCAGGGCCGCATCCTCGCCAAGGTGCGCATCGCGAGCGAGGACAACCAGGCCGTGATGCTGCGCTTCGAAGTGCACGACACGGGCATCGGCATCTCGCGGGACGCCCGCAGCCGCATCTTCGAGGCGTTCTCGCAGGCCGACGATTCCACCACGCGCAAGTACGGCGGCACGGGCCTGGGTCTGGCGATCTCCAAGCAGCTCGTCGAATTGATGGGCGGTTCGATCGGCGTCGAGAACGCATTGACGCAGGGTTCCGTGTTCTGGTTCACGGTCGCCTTCGACAAGCGCCGCGTCGATCCGGATGCGCCGGGCGACCACCAGCACACGATCGACGGCCTGCGCGTGCTTCTCGTCGACGAGAGCGAGACGAGCCGCATCGGCCTCGAACGCCACCTGGCCACGTGGCGGGTCGAATGCGACGCGGCGGAGAGCGCGGACGAAGCGCTGGAGCGGCTGGACGAGGCGGCGCGCGCGGGCCGGCCGTACGACGCCGCGATCCTCGACATGGAGCTCTCGCACACGAGCGGCCTGCTGCTGGCCGCGCAGATCAAGCTTGATGCGGCAACGCGCGCCACGCGGCTCGTGCTGCTCAGCCCCGAACGGCTGGCCGCCGATCCGGTGCAGCGGCGCGAGGCCGGCGTCGCCTACCAGCTCATCAAACCCGCGCGCGCAGCCGATCTGTTCGCGTGCCTGGCAACGCCGCCGCGCGGCCAGGTGGCGCCGGCGCCGCGATTCATGCCGCCGCGCCCGCTGCAGCTGGACGCCAACCGCCCGCGCACGCGGCGCGTGCTGCTGGCCGAGGACAATCCCGTCAACATCGAGGTGGCCCGGGCGATGCTGGAAAGCCTCGACCTGCAAGTGGATTGCGCGCGCAACGGCGAGGATGCATTGCAGGCCGTACGCACGAATTCCTACGACGCCGTGCTGATGGATTGCCAGATGCCCGTAATGGACGGCTTCGCCGCGACGGCCGCGATCCGGCGCGAGGAACGCGAAGCGGGCCGCGGGCGCGTGCTGCCGATCATCGCGATCACGGCGAATGCGCTGCAGGGCGACCGCGAAGCCTGCCTCGCCGCCGGCATGGACGATTACCTGTCGAAGCCGTTCAGCCAGCAGGAAATCGCGGCCGTGATCGGGCGCTGGATGGCGCTGCCGCTCGCGGCCACCGTGCACCACGACGACGAACCGCCGCGGCTGCCGCCCGCCTCCGTCGAAGTGATCCAGCGCGACGTCATCAACCGCGTGGCGCTGGACAAGATCCGCGCCCTGTCGCGCGACCGCGGCGACGCGCTCGTGCAGAAGGTGATCGCCGCCTACGTCGACGACACGCCGCAGCAGCTGCGCACGCTGCGCTCCGCCATCGACGGCCTCGACACGGGCAACGTGCGCCGCATCGCGCACACGCTGAAATCGGCCAGCGCCAACGTCGGCGCCGAAGCCCTCGCCGCCCTGTGCAAGGAACTGGAGCACCTGGGCCGCGCCGACACCACCGAAGGCGCGGACGCGATCCTGACCGACATGGAACAGGAGTTCCAGGCCGTCCGGCATTCGCTCACCGCCATCCTCGAAAAGGAAACCTGACATGCCAGCCCAAACTGCTACCGTCCTGGTCGCGGACGACGATCCGGTGATGCGCCTCCTGATGCTCGAGATGCTGGAAGGCGTCGGACTGGAAGGCATCGAGGCCGCGGACGGCCAGGAAGCCGTGACCCTCGCGCACGCCCACGCACCCGACCTGATCCTGCTGGACGTCGAGATGCCGAGGATGGACGGCTTCGCCGCGTGCCGCGCGATCCGCGACCTGCCGAACGGCGCGATGGTCCCGATCGTGATGGTGACCGGCGGGGACGACCTGGAAGCCGTCACCAATGCCTACGAGGCCGGTGCCACCGACTTCGTCTCGAAGCCGATCAACTGGCCCATCCTCGGCCACCGCGTGCTGTACGTGCTGCGCGCAAGCGATGCGATCGTCCGCCTGCGCATCGCCGACGCCCAGAACCGCGCGGTGCTGGCCGCCATTCCCGACACCTTCTTCCGCATGTCGCGCGACGGCTTCTATCTCGATTACGAGCCGGGCCGCGACGGGCCCGGACGCGGCGTGCGCGACGCCGGCGCGGACGAACAGATCGTCGGCCGCCACGTGACCGACGTCCTGCCGCGCGACATCGCCGAGCGCCTGTTCGAGCAGGTGGGCATGGCCCTGCACGTGCAGCAGGTACGCTCGGTCGAATACGAATTGATCCGCTTCGGCGAGGCCCAGCACTTCGAGGCGCGCCTCGTCGCCACCGGGCCGAACGAAGTGCTGGGCCTCGTGCGCGACATCAGCGAGCGAAAGCGCGCGGAAGAACAGATCCGGCGTCTCGCGTATTGCGACAGCCTGACGGGCATCCCGAACCGCCAGGCTTTCCTGGAAATGCTGGAGCGCGAGCTGCAGCGCTCCAAGATCGGCAACAAGAAATTCGCCGTGCTGTTCATGGACCTGGACGCGTTCAAGCGCATCAACGACACGCTGGGCCACAACGTGGGCGACCAGTTGCTGAAGCAGGTGTCGGACCGCCTGCGCGAGACCATCCGTCCGAACGACCTGATGTCGCGCGGCGACCTGGTCCCGCGCGCGGACACGCCCAACAGCGCGGGCACGAACCTCGCGCGCCTGGGCGGCGACGAATTCACGATCCTGATCCCCGACCTCGAACGGGTCGAGCACGCCCTCAACGTGGCGCACCGCGTGAAGGATGCCATGCGCCGCCCGTTCGTCATCGAAGGCAACGAGATCTTCGTGACGGCCAGTATCGGCATTTCGCTGTTCCCGGAAGACGGCGACGACTGCACGTCGCTGCTGAAGTACGCGGACACCGCGATGTACCACGCGAAGAACTGCGGCAAGAACAACGCCAAGCTGTACTCGTCGTCGCTGACGATGCAGATCATGAGCCACGTGAGGCTGGAAGTCGGCCTGCGCCGCGCGCTGCAGAACGACGAGTTGTACCTGCTCTATCAACCGCAGCTCGACGTACGCTCGAACGAGATCGTCGGCGTGGAAGCCCTCGTGCGCTGGCGCCATGCGGAACGGGGCGTCGTCTCGCCCAACGAATTCATCCCGCTGGCCGAAGAGACGGGCCTGATCGTGCCGATCGGCGAATGGGTGCTGCGCACCGCGTGCAACCAGGCGCGCCACTGGCAGAAACTCGGGCGCCGGCCCGTACGCATCGCCGTGAACCTGTCGGCCAAGCAGTTCAAGGACGAGAACCTGTCGCAGATCGTCCTCTCCGCGCTGCACGACACGGGCCTCGACCCGCGCCTGCTCGAACTCGAGCTGACGGAAGGCACGCTGATGGACGACGCGAAGGCCACGCTGGCCACGCTGGAGCAACTGCGCGGCATCGGCGTGTATCTGTCGATCGACGACTTCGGCACCGGCTATTCATCGATGAACTACCTGAAGCGCTTCGACGTGCGCGCGCTGAAGATCGACCGCAGCTTCATCAGCGGCCTGCCGCAGGATTCCGAGAACGCCGCGATCACGCGCGCCATCATCGCGATGGCGCACGGTCTCAAGATGATCGTCGTGGCGGAAGGCGTCGAAACGGGCGAGCAGCTCGTACTGCTGGAGGAATACGGCTGCGATCTCGTGCAGGGCTTCTACCTCGGACGGCCGGCGCCGCCGGAGGCGGTGACCGGCATGCTGCAGAAGTTGTGGGTGCCGGTCGCGGCACGGTAACCGCACAGTAAAACAACGTCGCCCCCGCGAAGGCGGGGGCGACGTTGGCTTAGTTCGTGAATTTCAGCGTGTGCACCACCGCCCCCGGCAGCAACGGCGTTGGCTTCCCGCGCACCCAATCCTCGTGTCCTTTCAGGAAGTACGGCGACAGCGGATGCCCGCTCTGCCCGCCGGGCATGTCGAACAGCCCTTCTTCCTCGCGCCCCGGCGCCACCGTCAGGCGTTCCGACTGTCCGAACTTCGGCCCCGCCACGCGCGGCATGTTGGCATCGCCCGGCAGTTGGTCCGGCGGGACGCTGAGCCAGCGGCGCAGCGCCGGCACAGCGATCGTGAACGGGTGCGCGATCGTCGCCGTGTTGCGCAGGCCCCACGTCGCCTGCGCGAGCGGCGTGCCGTCTTCCTTGATCTGGGCGATGGCGCGGTCGATGGCCGCCAGCTGCAGGTCTTGCCAGCTCGCGTAACCGGCCGGCAGCCACGCGGCCGGGCGCTCGTCCAGCAGGCGCGCCACGACGTCCGGCCAGCGCGACGTCGCGACCACGATGCTGGCTTTCGGATCGAGTTTCGCCAGCTCCGCATCGACGCCGCCGAACAGCAGCTCGTGCAGCGACCACATGAACTGGCGCGCCAAACGGTAGCCGACGGACGTCGTGCTCGCGCGGCCGTCCCAGCTCGATTCCAGCAGGCGGCGGAACTCGGCGCGCTCCGGATGCTGGTCCAGTGCGCGTGCGTCCAGCGCGGCCAGGGCGCGCTCGCGCCAGCCGGCGATGAACGGTGCGCGGTCGTCGAGCGACGCCTGGAACGCGGCCGGCACGTCCGTCCTGTCGCCCAGTCGGCGCACATTGCCGCTCAACTGGTGCACGCGCGCGCCGAGGTCGAAGCCGCCGTCGCCGATGATGCCGGAGTCCCCGCCCGCGAGCTGGCGGCTGTTCGCCGTCACCAGCTGGCCGCCGGCCGGATTGACGACGCGCGGATGCTGCGCCGGCGCGAGCAGTCCGCTCCACGTGGGCACGGCACCGTCGGCCGCGAGCGGGAACGACACCCTGGGGCCGCCCTGCGCGCGCTGCGGCAGCGCGCCGCCGATGGTCCACGCGATGCCGCCGCGGTCGTCGCCGAGGACGACGTTCTGCGCCGGGATGCCGTCGCCGGCGGCCGCGGCGAGCGCCTCGTCGAGGTTCGTCGACGCTTCCAGCTTCAGGTGGTTCAGGTTCAGCGCGCCGGGATCGTGCGCGACCCAGTGCACCGCGTACTGGACGCCGTCGACGGTGCGCACCGGACCGAGGCTCGTCTCGAGCACGGTCATCGCCTGCGCCGGTTCGCCCTTCACGAGCAGCGTTTCCGTGTGCGCGACGGGCGTCTCCCAGCCGTTCGTCGTGCGTACCTGGCCGGGATGGGCAGCATCAAGGCCGAGGCGAACGAGGTCGAGCGTGTCCGCATAGCTGTTGGTAAAGGCCCAGGCGACATGGCCATTGCTGCCGACGATGACGGCCGGGGGCGTCCCCGGCAGGCTCACGCCGACGACGCGGCGCGGCTGCCCCTGCGCGTCCGGGAAGCGCAGCGCGAGGCGGTACCACGTGTTCGGCAACTGCAGGCCCAGGTGCATGTCGTCGGAGACGATGGCGGCGCCGCTCGCCGTGCGCGTCCCGGCGATGACGTAGTTGTTGCTGCCCACGGCGTCCGTGAATGCGATCCCCGCCACCTGGCGCGCAGGGACGCTCTCCTTGCGGCCCCACCAGGCCGGCGCCGTGGCCGGAATCGGGGCCGGCGCCAGCGCGACGGCGTCCGCATCCATCGGCGTATCCCAGCGGGTCGCCTCCGGCAGCAGGAAGGCCAGCTGGGCCGGATCGAGGTGCGCGGCGAGCCAGCCCCGCGCCAATTCGCGCGGTTCCTGGTTGCCCTGCAAATCGAAGTACATGGCCCACACGGCCAGCAGCGAATCGGCGGGTGTCCACGGACGCGGCGTCGCGCGGCTCAGCAGGTATTCGAACGGGCGCGCACGCAGGCCGTTCAGGCCGTCGTTGACGCCGGCGGCGTAGCGGTCGAGGAACGCGCGCTCGGCCGGCGTCATGCGCTGCACGGCTTGGTCGGCGCGGGCGCGGAAGCGGTGCAGCCGGTGCGCGCGGTCCAGCGGCAGCGCCTTGGCGCCGAACAGCTCGGCCAGTTCACCGGCGGCACTGCGGCGCAGCAGGTCCATCTGGAAGAAGCGCTCCTGGCCATGCACGAACCCGGTGGCGTACGCGACGTCGAGGCGGTTCGCCCCGCTGATGGTCGGCACGCCGTTGGCGTCGCGCTCCACGGTGACAGGCGCCGACAGCAGCGGCGAACGATGCTGGCCGTCGAGCTCGGGCAGGCTCGCGCGCAAGGCCATCCAGGCGCCGCCCGCGACGAGCACCGGCAGCACCACGACCCCGACTGCAACCCGCCGCCCCCATTTGCCCCATCCACGTTGTCGCATGCCGCTCATCCCTTTGGAAAAGGGGCATCTTGCCAGAAATTGCACGTGCGGGCGAGTACGCGACAACCCTTACCCGCGATGGTTCCCCGTGCGCGATTGAGCAGGCTCTCTCGCAGGCTCGCACTGTCTTCTAAGCTGTGGAAAGGCGCGCAAGACGCGCGTGTTGGTTGGAGGAAGCGCCATGATTCGGGTGCTGGGTATCGGGTTGGTACTCACGCTGGCCGCGTGCACGACACCGCAGGAGCGCGCGGCCCAGGCGCAAGCCGACGTCGAACGGATGATGGCGGTCTACGGCCCGGCCTGCGTCCGGCTGGGTTATGCGGCCCAGACGGATGCGTGGCGCAGTTGCGTGCTCAGCCTGGGGGCAAAGTACGATCTGCAGCACTATGGACCACCTGCGGGCTACTATGGCTGGGGTCCGGGTTACTGGCGGGGCGGCTGGTGGGATCCGTATTGGTAACGCGTTGGGCAACCCGGCGCGCGAACTCGGCTTTCGTGACTGCCTCGCGACTTTCCAGCAGGCGTTCCAGCGTCCGCTGGATGTGACGGACCAGTTCCGGATAGCGCGCATCCGGCGGATGCAGGCTGAAGCGCACGAGCGGCGAGCGCGCCAGCATGGCCGCCGTGGCGTCCGCGACGCGCGGCGACAGGATGCGCCCGCCGCGGTTGCGTGCCGCGTACACGAGCGACGGCGACAGGATGGCGTGCGTGCCGTGGCGGTTGTTTTGCGTGAATGGTGTGGACCTCGCGCGCGCGATGTCCGGGTTCGGTTTGTCTTCCAGCAGATCTTGTGGCGCCGGATCAGCGCGGCCGGTCACATCGTGACGCCGGTCCGCGGCGGTCGCACCCGTCCAATTGCGCGCGTCGAACTGCCTGTTGCCGGGGCTTCGGGCAGACTGGTTGCCCGTGCCGGTCTGGACCGCCCCGCTGCCGCCCTGGATGCTCGCGCTGGCGTCACCCCGATACCCCGGCCGAGCGCCAGCGCCCTCGCCGGCACCATTCGACATCTGCTGACGCTGCGGTCGCGCGACCGGGCGTCGCTCGCCCGACCCCGGCAGGCAATGAAAATGGCTGAACGTGGTCGTGTACGCGAACGGCGCATCACGCAGCGCCCGCCAGGCGCCCGCGCCCAGCAGCCAGGCCGGGGGCACGAAGCCGCTGGGCGTCCAGCCGCGCGCCGCGAACCAGTCGAGGCCCAGCTCCAGGCGCCGCCGCGCTTCCGCTTCCGTCAGCGCCGCGAATTCTCCCTCGCGCCGCGTGTACACGTTGCGCAGGAAACGCGCGCGCAGGCCGCCAGTGCCCGCCTCCGTGTCGAGATGGCTGTAGCCGTGCAGCGCCAGCTCGTCGCCGCGCTCCAGCGCCACGTTCAGGCAGGCTTCCATCGCGAGGGACTGCTCGGGGCGGAAGTGGTAATGCGGGACGACGAGCCACGTCAGCGGGATGTCCGCCACGGCGCGCACGGCTTCCACGAGACGCAGGCAATCGCTCCACGTGGCCGGCGCCACGTCGTGGATCGAGACGCACAGCATGTGCTCGTCAGGGGACCAGTCAGTCTGTGACACGGATGCGCTCCCGTTCATGGATCAGGTCGATGGCGAAGTCGGCGGCCGCGTACGGATATCCGTGCAGCAGGCCTTCGTAGCGGCCGATCACCTGCGGCAGGATCTCGTTCCAGTCGTAGCGTTCGACGGCCCTGCGCCGTGCGGCCTGCCCCATGCGGACGAGGTCGCGCTGGTAGATGGCCTCGATCGCGCCGGCCAGGCTGTCGACGTGGTTCGGCTCCGCCAGGATGCCCGTCTCCGTGTCGACCAGCTCGGCCACGCCGCCCTTGTTCGTGGCGACGACGGGCAGCCCGCACGCCATCGCTTCCAGCACGATCAGGCCGAACGTTTCGCAATCGCCCGGGTGCACGAGCACGTCGCAGCTGGCCAGCAGGCGGGCCAGCTGGCGCTGGTCGCGCCGGAACGGGATGTGCGTAACGCGGCCGCAATACGGCAGCATGCCGCCGCCGCCCACGAGGACCAGGTGGTACGGATCGCCCAGCTTGCGCACGGCTTCGATCAGGACGTGCAGCTTTTTTTCCGGCGTGAAGCGGCCCGCGTAGACGAGCAGGCGCGCGTCCGGCGTGAGGCCCAGGTGTTCGCGCAGGGTCTCGTCGCGGCGCTGCGGACGGAACACGCTGCTGTCGATGCCGAGCGGCTGGTGGACCGCGCCGGACACGCCGATCGCATCCAGTTGCTGCACCATGACGCGGCTGGGTGCCAGCACGAGGTCGAACTGGCGGTACAGGTTGGCGAGGTAGCGGCAGGTGCCGCGCGCGATCCATTGGCCGAAGCGCGGCTGCACGAGGCGCGGCAGGTCGGAGTGGTAGAACGCGACGGCCGGGATGCCGTAGCGCCGGCGCATGCGCAGCGCGGCCCAGGCGCAGTGGCCGGCATCGCCCGCCTCGACGACGTCGGGGTGGACCGATTCCAGCAGACGGGCCGGGCCTTCGACGGACAGCGGCATGCGGAAGCCGTGGAAACCCGGCAGGCCGGCCGACGGTATCTTGACGAGCGCGGGTACCGTGTCGTCACATGTCTCCACATTGGAGCTCATGATGGTGTGCCGGACGCGGCTGCGCCGTGCCAGCCAATGGGCCTTGGCATTCAGATAGGTGCTGACGCCGCCTCCTTCGGCCGCGTAGAACATCGTGATGTCGACGAGATGCATGCTTGGGGTCCGGTCAAAGTATCCCCACGATAGCAGCGTAGACGGTGCGCCGGGTTTGCGCACTGTCAAGCGAACACCGCCTGCTGCCGGGAGCCGACCTGGCCGCGCAGGCGCCGTCGGGCGCCGCTACGATGCCGTCACTGTTGCGTGACGGTGCAAGGGCTCCCCGTTGTGGGGAGGCCCATTATGCACTGCGCCTGTCGAGCATGGCGCGCGCGATGGTGCCCGCGTCCACGTACTCGAGCTCGCCCCCGACGGGAACGCCGCGCGCGAGGCGGCTGACCTTGAGTCCGCGCGCCTTCAGCATTTCGCTGATGTAATGGGCGGTCGCTTCGCCCTCGTTGGTGAAATTGGTGGCGAGTACGACTTCCTTCACGTCGCCATCGGCCGCGCGACTGATCAGTTTTTCCAGGTGCAGGTCCTTGGGACCGATGCCGTCCAGCGGCGACAGCCGGCCCATCAGCACGAAGTACAGGCCCTTGTACGTGAGGGTCTGCTCGATCATCATCTGGTCGGCCGGCGTCTCGACGATGCACAGGAGTGTCCGGTCGCGCTGCTCGTCGGCGCACAGGTCGCAGACCTCGGTCTCCGAGAACGTATTGCACATCGCGCAGTGATGCACCGCATCGACGGCCTGGTACAGCGCGCGCGACAGCATCGCGGCGCCTTCGCGGTCGTGCTGCAGCAGGTGGAAAGCCATGCGCTGCGCCGACTTCGGCCCGACGCCCGGCAGGCGGCGCAGTGCCTCGGTGAGGAAGTCGAGCGATTTGGACATAATTGACTCCTGGACCCCGGGGACTCCGAGCCTCCGCCGGTGCTTACTGTGCGCGCCAGGCGGACAGCGCCTCGGCGGTCATGGTGGGAATGAACTCGGTCACCGCATAGGTCGCGAGGCCCGCCTGCGCGAACGGATCGTCGCGCAACGCGGCGTCGAGCGCGGCGCGGTCGGCCGCATGGGCGACGAGAATGCCGCCGTCGCGCGGCTCCTTGCGGCCCGCCATCAGGAGCAATCCGCGCGCAGTGTGCTCCTGCAGCCAGGCGCGGTGCGCCGGCAGGTAGGCGTCGATGCGATCGAGCGGCGCCGTATAGTTCAACGTGACGATAAACATCAGAACGGCATCTTGAAGCCCGGCGGCAGCGGCAGGCCGGCGGTCAGGCCGCTCATCTTTTCCTGGGCGGTGGTTTCGGCCTTGCGCACGGCGTCGTTGAACGCGGCGGCCACCAGGTCTTCCAGCATGTCACGGTCGTCGCCCAGCAGCGACGGGTCGATCGACACGCGCTTGACGTCGTTCTTGCACGTCATGACGACCTTCACGAGGCCGGCACCCGACTGCCCTTCGACTTCGATCTGGGCCAGCTGGTCCTGCGCCTTCTTCATGTTGTCCTGCATGGCTTGCGCCTGCTTCATCAGGCCCGCGAGCTGGTTTTTCATCATGATGTGTTCTCCAAAAAAGTCGGATGGGTAAATCGTTTATACAGTTTATACCGGCGCGGGCACGAGCCCGGCTCAGGACGCGATCGGCCGCACGGAACCGGGCACGACGAACGCATCGAACGTGCGCACCATGTCCTGCACGAACGGATCGGCATCGACGGTGGCCTCGGCCTCGCGCTGCAGCCGCTCGCGCCGCGCCTTGGCTTCGGCGCTGGCCGTGTACCAGGTCGGCGCGATTTCGGTCTCGACGTTCACGCGCACGGCCGGGAAGCGTTCCTGCAGCGCCGCGCACAGTTTTTCGCTGTTGCCGCTGGCGCGCAGCGTGTCGACGGGGACGCGCAGGCGGAACGTCGCGGCGGCGCCATCGGCCACGCACTCGACCAGCTCGGTCTGGAAGGCGAGCTGCTGCGCCACGCCGCGCAGCGGCAGCGAGGCGGCCAGCGCGGGCCAGTTGCCGTCCCAGTCGATGGCCGGCACGGGCGTGACGACGTAGGCGTACGGCGGCGCGGACGGTGTCGCGACGCGGGCCGGGGTGGGCGGCGCCTGGACTGCCGGGGCGTCCATGGCCACGGCGCTGTCGTCGGAAAATTCGGTGACCCAGGCCGGCGGCTCGTCGTCGGCGACGGCCTGCTCGTCGGCTTGCCCCTGGGCGGCCTGGCGCATCATCGCCGGCTGCGGCTGGGCGGCGGCCTGGGGCTGCGTCCGCGCGGCAGCCGCGGCGGCGCCATTCGGCGCGCCCTGGTCCCACGGTGCCGGCGCGGCAGGAGGCGCGGCAGCGGGCGCCGGATCCGCGGCCGGTGCCGGACGGCGTGGCACGCCACCCATGCGGGAGCCGGCGCGCGCCGCTTCCAGCGCGGCATCGAGGGCTGCACGGGCCGACGTCATGGCGCGGCCGGCACCCTGTGCGGATGGCGCGGAAGCCGGTGCAGATGCGGGTGCCGCGGAAGCCGCCGGGCCGGCCGGACGCGCCGCGGCGGCCGGCGCAGCGGCGGCGGCGGCAGCGGGACGCGCCGGTGCCGCCTGCGGCATCGTGCGCGCCAGCGCGGCCGGCGCGGGCGATGCGGCCTGCTCCGCGCCCCCCTGTCCGGGGCGGAACGCCAGCATGCGCAGCAAGGTCATCGTGAAGCCCGCGTACTCGTCCGGCGCGAGGCCGATCTCGTTGCGGCCGATCACGGCGATCTGGTAATACAGCTGCACTTCCTGCGGATCGAATTGCGTGGCGAGACGCTGGATGTCGGCCAGTTCCGGCAGGTCGTCCGGCAGTGCGGCCGGCACGGTCTGCGCCAGCGCGATCCGGTGCAGCAGGGTGCCCAGGTCCTGCAGCGCGCCGTTGTACGACAGGCTGCGGCTGGCCATCTCGTCGGCGACGGCCATCAGGTCGGCGCCATCCTGGTTCGCGAGCGCATCGAGCAGGCGGACCAGATAAGACTGGTCGAGCGCGCCCAGCATGCCCTGCACGGCGTCGAGCGTGACGGCGCCGGCCGCATAGGCGATGGCCTGGTCGGTCAGCGACAGCGCGTCGCGCATCGACCCGTGCGCGCCCTGCGCGAGCAGGCGCAGCGCGGGCTGTTCGAACGTCACGCCTTCCTGGCCGAGGATGTTTTCCAGGTGGCCCACGATGTGGCCGGGCGGCATCTGCTTCAGGTTGAACTGCAGGCAGCGCGACAGCACGGTCACGGGAATCTTTTGCGGGTCGGTCGTCGCGAGAATGAATTTCACGTGCTCGGGCGGTTCTTCCAGCGTCTTCAGCATCGCGTTGAAGGCGTGGTTCGTGAGCATGTGCACCTCGTCGATCATATAGACCTTGAAGCGTGCATTGCTCGGCGCGTAGACCGCCTGCTCCAGCAGCTGGGCCATCTCGTCGACGCCGCGGTTCGACGCGGCGTCCATCTCGACGTAGTCGACGAAGCGGCCGGCGTCGATCGCGCGGCACGGTTCGCACTGGCCGCACGGTTCGGCCGTGATCGACCCGTTGCCGTCCGGCCCGACGCAGTTGAGCGACTTGGCCAGGATGCGCGACAGCGTGGTCTTGCCCACCCCGCGCGTGCCGGTGAACAGATAGGCGTGGTGCAGCCGTCCGGTACGCAAGGCATGGGTCAGCGCACGGACGACGTGCTCCTGGCCAACCAGCGTTTCAAAGTTCCGGGGACGGTATTTGCGGGCGAGGACTTGATAGGACATACCGCGATTTTACCGTAGACCGGGCGAGGCGCGGCAACATTAGACGCTCATCGGGAATTCCCCAGCACTGATATTTTTCTTTCAACAAGGCACTCTCGCCGCTCGATGCCGGCGGCGACAAGCGCCATGCCAGGCTCAAGCTCGACGAGGACATGCTGAAGGAAAACCCGCTGGTGGAGGTATCGATGCGCCCGCTGGAAGCGGAGATCGATGAATAAGGAAGGTAGTAGGCGAGCCTGATCTGCGGCACTTGCGGTGAACGGCTTTGGCTGCTTCGTTCCCGACCTGACCAGGTAAACCATGCCACAATGCGCAGGGGCCCGCCAGCTCGCATTATAACCGGTTACGGGCATACCGGCAAACCACCGCCGGGATGCGCCGCGCATACCTATATAGAGTGCCCCGCATCAAGCGGACGTCACAGCCCCAGCTGCTGCCAGATCCCATCCACGCGCGCCTTGACTTCCGGCGTCATGACGATGGGTGTGCCCCACTCCCGGTTCGTTTCGCCCGGCCATTTATTAGTGGCATCAATACCCATCTTGCTGCCCAGGCCGCTGATCGGCGACGCGAAGTCGAGGTAGTCGATCGGCGTATTGTCGACCATGACGGTGTCGCGGGTCGGGTCCACGCGGGTCGTGATGGCCCAGATCACTTCCTTCCAGTCGCGCACGTCGACGTCTTCGTCCACGACGACGATGAACTTCGTATACATGAACTGGCGCAGGAAGCTCCACACGCCGAACATCACGCGCTTGGCGTGGCCGGCGTACTGCTTCTTCATCTGCACGACGGCCATGCGGTAGCTGCAGCCTTCCGGCGGCAGGTAAAAATCCGTGATCTCGGTGAACTGTTTTTGCAGCAGCGGAACGAACACTTCGTTCAGCGCGACGCCCAGCACGGCCGGCTCGTCGGGCGGTTTGCCCGTGTAGGTCGAGTGATAGATCGGGTCGCGGCGCATCGTGATGCGGTCGATGGTGAACACCGGGAACCAGTCCTGCTCGTTGTAATAGCCGGTGTGGTCGCCATACGGTCCTTCCAGGGCGTGCTCGAAACCGGACGGGTGGTTCTCGTCCGGATAGATATGACCTTCCAGCACGATCTCGGCCGACGCCGGCACGCGCAGCTCGCTGCCGATCGCCTTCGTCAGGACGGTGCGCTGGCCGCGCAGCAGGCCGGCGAACTGGTATTCGGACAGCGTGTCCGGCACGGGCGTCACCGCGCCCAGGATCGTGGCCGGGTCGGCGCCCAGCGCCACCGCCACAGGATACGGCTTGCCCGGATTGGCGATGCAGTGTTCGCGGAAGTCGAGCGCGCCGCCGCGGTGCGCGAGCCAGCGCATGATGACCTTGTTCGGCCCCAGCACCTGCTGGCGGTAGATGCCCAGGTTCTGGCGCTTCTTGTTCGGCCCTTTCGTGATCACGAGGCCCCAGGTAATCAGGGGCGCGACGTCGCCCGGCCAGCAATGCTGGATCGGCAGGCGGGACAGGTCGACGTCGGCGCCTTCCCAGACGATTTCCTGGCACGGCGCGCCCTTCACTTCCTTCGGCGCCATGTCCCACACGGCCTTGACGAGCGAACCCAGGTCCATGATGTCCCGAAAACCCTTGGGCGGCTCGGGCTCCTTCAGGCGCGCCAGCACGTGGCCAATCTTGCGCAGCTCGCCGACGTCGTCCGCGCCCATGCCCAGCGCTACCCGCTGCGGCGTGCCGAACAGGTTGGCCAGCACGGGGATCGGATAGCGCTTGCCGGCGGCATCGACCGGGTTCTCGAACAGCAGCGCCGGCCCGCCGGCACGCAACGTCCGGTCGCACACCTCCGTCATTTCAAGATTCGGTGAAATAGGCGCGGATACGCGCTTGAAGTCGCCGTTTTCTTGCAACTTAGCAATAAAATCCCGCAGATCAGAATAGTTCATTGAATTTTTAATTCTTTTTTACATCTTTTGAGGTGTGCTAACAATCGTTGGCAAGTGGTTGATTTGCCAAAGAATTGATGAGCGCCTGTACGTTCTTTAGATCTAAAAGTAATAGAACGCGTGAGTGCTAGTATTGACTTGATATAAACGAGCTTCTACAATCCGCCGTATCAAGTGAGGCAGGCCCGTCCAAGACGTGATTCTAGCCGGTCTCATTCTTTCACGGGGTCGGGGCCCCAGCGACATTTTAGGAGTGTTTTCACTGGGCGTCTGCCCAACCAACCCCGAGACAGTTGTTAGCTACTGGGCGCCTCCACTGCAGCGCGGCCCAGCTGAAGCAAGCAATGACGGCGTTCCTCGACCGCTACAGGCGGCGACGGACGGTTTTCTGATGCACGGCATGAGTTCGTTCGAACGCTGCGCTTCCAGCGCGGTGACGGGATGGCTTTTTCCGCGACAAAGGAGAGACGATGATCCATCGCTTCATCGGCACGAGCGCAAGGCTCGTCCAACAGATGGCCAGCCAGCCAGTCACGTGGTCTTCCGTGATCAAAGCGGCACGCGGTGTTTTGACCACCGCACAACATACCTTGACCGTTTTCGGTCTTTCCGCAGTAGCAATGATTGCCCTGCTGTACAGCCGCCCCGATTTTGCAAAACGGGTGTCGGATTTCCTGAGCCCGCAACACGCCATGCCGGCGCAGGTTGCCACCGCCAATCCTGCGGTCCAGCTCGTCGCAGCGCGCGCGGACGCCGTCGAGATCGCGAACGACGACAAGGCGGCGAACCGCCCCACCCGTCAGCAGAAGTATGTGACGGACTGGCTGTCGCGCCGCTACCGCGTGGCCGGCGACGCCGCCAACATGCTCGTCACGACCGCGTACAGCACGGCGCACGAGATCAAGCTGGATCCCCTGCTGATCCTGGCCGTGATGGCCATCGAATCGGGCCTGAATCCGTTCGCGGAAAGCCCGATGGGCGCGCAGGGCCTGATGCAGGTGATGTCCAAGGTCCACAGCGACAAGTTCGAGGAAGTCGGCGGCTCGCAGGCTGCCCTGAATCCGGTTGCCAACATCCGTGTCGGCGCCCTGATCCTGAAGGATTACGTGAAGCGCACGGGCTCCGTCGAAGGCGCCCTCAAGAGCTACGTCGGCGCCGCGGCGGCCGACGACGACTCCGGCTACGGTTCCAAGGTCCTGACCGAATACAAGCGCCTGAAACAGGTCGCGAGCGGCAAGAACGTCCCGATCTACTTCCCGCCGGCACCGGCCGCGGCCCCGAGCACGACCCTGGCCCAGAAAGCGGCCAGCGCGCCGGCCAAGCCGGACACCGCGGCGGCCGATACGGCCCACGGCAGCACCCAGACCGGCGAGACCGTCGCCGGACTCTGAGTCCTCACCCTTACACTCCTTTCCTGGTCGAAAGCCACCGTCGGCGCAAGCTGCGGTGGCTTTCATTTTTTACCTGTACCGCTCCCTGACCGTCGCCCCTGCGGCGGCAGGGGCCCAGTTTGTTCGATCTGCCGAGTGAGCAACCGATTCGACTGCCGGTCACTTCGCCTTGGGTTCCCGCCTGCGCGGAACGACGTTCCGGCGCAGCCACATAAAAAAAGCCGCCCTGGTTTCCCAGGGCGGCTTTCTCACTATATATATGTAGCGGGGGCAACGAATCAGCGTCGTGCGTCCGCGTTCACCTCGTCCGGACGCAGCTTGCCGGCCAGGCGGTCGAGCACGCCGTTCACGTACTTGTGGCCGTCGATACCGCCGAACGACTTGGCCAGTTCCACGGCTTCGTTGATCACGACGCGGTACGGGATCTCGATCTGGTTCTTCAGCTCGTACGCGCCGAGCAGCAGTACGGCGTGCTCGATCGGCGACACTTCCGCGATCGGGCGGTCGACGGTCGGCGCGATCACTTCGCGCAGCTCGACCGACTGGGCGATCGCGCCGTTCAGCAGCTCCGTGAAGTATTCGCCGTCGGCCTTGTCGAAGCCGTGCGCGGTGCGGATGTTGGTGACGACCGTGGAGGCCGGTTCATTGTTCAGCAGCCATTGATACAGCCCCTGCAGTGCGAACTCGCGCGCGCGGTGGCGCGGCGTGCGGTTCTTGTTGGGATTGGCGTGCGATGTCTTGTCAGTCATGGTTGTACTCGATTTACTCTTCTTCGGCCTGCAGTTCTTCGAGGCCCAGCAGCAGATTGGCCATCTCGACCGCAACGCGTGCCGCATCGGTGCCCTTCTCGGCCATGCGGGCTTCCGCCTGCTCGTCGTTTTCCGTCGTCAGCACGGCGTTGGCGATCGGCATGCCGTAATCCAGGCCGATGCGGGTGATGCCGGCGCCCGACTCGTTCGACACGAGCTCGAAATGGTAGGTTTCACCGCGGATGACGGCGCCCAGCGCGATCAGCGAGTCGAATTGCTGCGTCTCGGCCATCTTTTGCAGGGCCAGCGGGATTTCCAGCGCGCCCGGCACGGTCACGTGCAGGATGTCCTCGTCGGCCACGCCCAGGTGCTTCAGTTCTGCCAGGCAGGCCGACAGCAGGCCATGGCCGACATCGGCATTGAAACGTGCCTGCACGATACCGATGCGCAGGCCTTCACCTGCCAGATTGCTTTCAAAAGTTCCTACCGTCATGGCTATGCCTCTTGTTCTTTCGTTGATTAATAGTTCAATGGTACCGCGTTATGCCGAGACGTCGCATCCGGGCTTGGCCAGGTAGCCGGTGACTTCGAGGTCGAAACCGGCCATCGACGGCATCTTGCGCGGGTTGGCCAGCAGCTTCATCTTGCGCACGCCGAGCTGGCGCAGGATCTGCGCGCCGATACCGTAGGTGCGCAGGTCCAGGTTGGCCGCGCGGCCGACCGGGCGCGTCGGCTTGTCCTGGAACTGGGCGAACAATTCGTCGGCCGTTTCGGCGCAGTCGAGCAGGACGATGACGCCCGCCGCCGCCTGCTTCACGGCCTGCATCGCGGCGGCGAGATTCCACGAGTGCGACGTCGAGGCGCTGTCCAGCAGGTCGAGGATCGACACCGGCTGGTGCACGCGCACGAGCGTCTCGCGGTCTTCCTGCGGGTCGCCGTGGACGAGCGCCAGGTGCGCCGAGCCGCTCGGCTTGTCGCGGAAGGCCACCAGCTTGAACTCGCCGTGCACGGTGGCCAGCGAACGCTCCGCCACGCGCTCGACGAGCGTCTCGTTCTGGCTGCGGTAATGGATCAGGTCGGCGATGGTGCCGATCTTGAGGTTGTGCTCCTGCGCGAATTCCAGCAGGTCCGGCAGGCGTGCCATCGTGCCGTCTTCCTTGATGATCTCGCAGATGACGGACGCCGGGGTCAGGCCCGCCATTTCCGTGAGGTCGCAGCCCGCCTCCGTATGGCCGGCGCGCATCAGCACGCCGCCCTTGACGGCACGCAGCGGGAAGATGTGGCCCGGCTGGACGAGGTCTTCCGGCTTCGCATCCTTCGCCACCGCCACCTGGATGGTGCGGGCGCGGTCCGCCGCGGAGATGCCCGTCGTGACACCTTCCGCCGCCTCGATCGAGACGGTGAAGTTGGTGCCGAACGACGTGCCGTTGCGGGTCGTCATCATCGGCAGTTCGAGGCGGTCGCAAATCTCCTCGGACAGGGTCAGGCAGACGAGGCCGCGCGCATGGCGGATCATGAAATTGATCGCCTCCGGCGTGACGTGCTCGGCGGCGAGCACCAGGTCGCCCTCGTTCTCGCGGTCTTCCTCGTCGACCAAAATGACCATGCGCCCGGCGCGCAGTTCGTCAACGATTTCCTGGGTGGTGGAGATGGGCATGTGGATTCCTCGAGAGTACGGACCGGCTGGTGCGGAAATCCGCTATTTTAAAGGATTTGCCAGTCCTCGGCCGTATCCCCGTCGGGGGCCGCGCACTCTAGAGTCCCGCTACCACTGTCGCGGCATTGTTTCGTTGCATAATGACAACGACCCGCTTTGTTCGGCCTGCATTACATCATGCTCATTTACAAGTGTGGCCTAAGTCGGGCAAGGTAGAATGATTTTTTTCCGTGCCGAGGACGTCGTCGCATGCTCATCCGTATCGCCCGCATCACTTTTCTCGTCGCCGCCCTGCTCGTGCAGGGCGTGGCGCCGGGCGCATCCCTCAAGCTCGACGATCCGCTGCCGGTCGGGGCCCAGGTCAAGGTCGGCAAGCTCGACAATGGCCTGACCTACTATATCCAGCGCAACCGCATGCCCGAGCACAAGCTGGAACTGCGCCTCGTCGTCAAGGCCGGCTCCATCCTCGAGGACGAGGACCAGCAGGGCCTGGCCCACTTCACCGAGCACATGGCCTTCAACGGCTCGCGCCATTTCAAGAAGCACGAGCTCGTCTCGTACCTGCAGTCGATCGGCGTGAAGTTCGGCGCCGACCTGAACGCCTACACCTCGTTCGACGAAACCGTCTACATCCTGCCCGTGCCGTCTGACCGCAAGGACGACCTCGACAAGGCCTTCCTCGTGCTGGAAGACTGGGCCCACGGCCTCACGCTGACGGACGCCGACATCGACAAGGAACGCGACATCGTCCTCGAGGAAGCCCGCCTCGGCAAGGGCGCCGGCGACCGCATGCAGAAGGTCTTGATGCCGAAGATCTACAACGGCTCGCGCTATGCCGACCGCCTGCCGATCGGCCAGGAAGACGTCATCCGCACGTTCAAGCCGGACACGCTGCGCCGCTTCTACAAGGACTGGTATCGCCCCGACCTGATGGCGGTCGTCGCCGTGGGCGACATCGATCCCGCCCAGGCCGAGAAATTGATCCGCCGTCATTTCGCCGGCCTGAAGAATCCCGCTCACGCGCGTCCGCGCGACTACGCGAAGATCCCGGCACGCACGGACAACGAGGCGCTCGTCGTCACCGACAAGGAAGCGGGCCCGGCGTCGATCCTGATCCGCTACCCGCTGCAACCGTTCCATGAGCGCGCCACCCTGCGCGGCTACCGCGAGCAACTGGTCGAAGCGCTGTTCGCGGGCATGCTGAACCAGCGCTTGCAGGAATTGTCGGCGCTGCCCTCCCCGCCGTTCATCGGCGCGAGCAGCGCCCTGTCGCGCCTGACGCCGCGCTACCGCTCGTACAACGCGATGGCCGCGCTGGGCATGAACGGCGCCACCGTCGCCATCGACGCGCTCGTGCAGGAAAACGAGCGGGCCCGCCGCTTCGGCTTCACGGCGAGCGAACTCGAGCGCATGAAGAAGACGATGATGCGCACCTACGAGCGCGCCTGGAACGAGCGCGACAAGACGGATTCCGCCGTCCACGCCGCCGAACTGATGCGTAACTTCCTCGAAGGCGAATCGATTCCCGGCATCGATGCGGAGTACCGCTACGTCAAGGAACTGGCACCCGGGATCACGCTCGCGGAGATCAATGCCTACGCCGCCAGGACCATCCCGGCCGACTCCGGCAAGCTCGTGATCTACACGGGGTCGACCAAGACGGAAGGCGACGCCCCGATTCCCACCGGCGCGCAATTGCTGGCGGCCGTCACGAACGCGGAGAAGCGCGACGTGAAGGCGCACGACGAAAAGGCCGTCGCCGCGCACCTGATGGACCAGCCGCCCGCGCCTGGCAAGATCGTCGAGGAAAGCCGCGATGGGAGCCTCGGCCTCACGCGGCTGACGCTGTCGAACGGCGTCAAGGTGATCCTCAAGCCGACGACGTTCCGCAACGACCAGGTCCTGATGAGCGCCGCGCGGTTCGGCGGCCAGAGCCTGTTCGACGACAAGGACATGTTCAACGCCCGCTACGCCGACACGATCGTCGCCGCGATGGGCCTGAAGGATTTCTCGCCGCTGGACATGCGCAAGATTCTGGCCGGCAAGGCCGCCTCCGTGAGCGCGGGCCTGGGCAACAACACCGACGTCGTCGCGGGCACGGCGGGCGCCACCGACGTCGAGACGATGCTGCAGATGGTGTGGCTGAAGTTCGCCGGCGTGCGCCGCGACGAAGACCTGTACAAATCGTTCATCGGCAAGCAGATGGAACTGGCGCGCAACCGCCTGTCGCAGCCGGGCGCCCTGTTCGGCGACACCGTGCTGGCCACGCTCTACAACAATAATCCGCGTGCCCCGCGCGCCCTGCGTCCCGAGGACATCGGCAAGATCGACCTCGACCGCGCGATCGCCATCTACCGCCAGCGCTTTTCCAGCGCCAAGGACCTGACGTTCATCTTCGTGGGCAGTTTCGACGTCGCCGCCATCAAGCCGCTGATCGCGACCTACCTCGGCAGCCTGCCCACGCCGGACATCCCGACCGCCTTCCGCGACCTCGGCATCCGTCCCGTGACGGGCGTCGTCAAGCGCGAAATCAAGAGCGGCTCGGAAGACCGCAGCAACGTGTCGCTGACGTTCACGGGCCCGAGCGAGGTGACGGAACTGGAAGAACTGCGCCTGTCCGCGCTGACGGAAGTGATGAACATCCGCATCATCGACATCCTGCGCGAAAAGCTGGGCCTGATCTATGGCGGCGGCATGGAAGCCTCGATGACGCGCATCCCGTACAGCCACTATACGATCGGCGTCCAGTTGCCGACGGGCCCGGACAACGTCGACAAGGTGCTGGAGGCAACGTTCGCGGAGATCGATCACATGCGCAAGGATGGTCCGACGCAGGAAGACCTGGACAAGGTCAAGACGAACTGGCTGCAGACCTACCGCAAGTCGCTGCAGGAAAACGCGTACTGGCTGGCCGCCCTGCAAACGTCGCTGACGGAAGGCACCGATCCGGGCACCATCCTCACGTTCGACAAGGACATCCAGAACCTCACCGTGGACGACGTCAAGCGGGCGGCGCAGCGCTACCTGAACAAGGAGAACTACGTGCAGGTGGTGCTGAATCCGGAGGCCAAGGCCGCCGCGGCCCAGGCGCGGAATGACACCGGGAAGAAACCCGGCGAATCCTGATCACTTCAAGTATTTGTTGAACCACGCGATCTCGCGCGCCCGCAGGTCGCGCTGGTTCTCCGGCTTGCGGAACGCGTGTCCTTCGCCTTCATACACGAGCAAGGTGGTCGGCACGCCCATCGCCTTCAGGCCGTGCCAGAACTCGAACGATTGCGCCGGCGGACACTCGACGTCGCGCTCGCCCACGTAGACGAAGGTCGGCGTGCGCGCCGCCTTGATCGATTCGATCGGCGACGCGGCGCGGTAGACGGCGGGATCGTCGTACATTGTCGCGCCGAAGTACGGCACCATCCACTGGTCGATGCCGTTCTGGCCGTAGTAGCTGATCCAGTTGGCGATGCCGGCGCCGGCCACCGCGGCCTTGAAGCGCTGGCTGTGCGTGACGCCCCACATCGTCATGAAGCCGCCGTAGGAATGCCCCATCAGCCCGAGGCGGCTACCGTCGATGGGCGCGCGCGCGATGACCGCGTCGACGCCGGCCAGGATGTCGCGCCAGTCGCCGCCGCCGAAGTCGCGCCGGTTCGCGCGCGTAAACGCCGCGCCCTGGCCATAGCTGCCGCGCGGGTTCGGCATGAAGACGAAATACCCTTCCTTCACGAGGTCGCGCGCGAGCGGGTTGCCGTTGTCGCCGGCCGCCACGTAGCGCGGCGACGCGGCCGCCGCCGGGCCGCCATGCACCTGCACGATCATCGGGTAGGTGCGGCCCGCCTCGACGCTGCGCGGGCCCAGCAGCCAGCCCTGCACGTTGAACCCGTCGTTGGTCCAGCCGATGCTGCGCGCGGCGACCTGCGGCAGGAACCCGTCGTTGTCGCGGGTGATGGGCACCAGTTCCGGCAGGCGTCCGGCGACGATGCGCGGCGCGTGCTCGAAGTCTTCCGTCACCGACGCGGCCACGCGGCCGTCCGCGCTGAACACGACCCGCCCGTCGCGTCCCGCCGAGACGCCCACGGGCGCCTGCCACAGCATGCGCGCGCTGCGTGCCCCGGGATCGATCGCGGCGATGCCGGCGTCGCTGCCGGCCAGCACGGACGCGAGCAACTCCTTGCCGCGCCACGTGATGCCGTTGAACGTGCCTTTGTAATCCGGCGTGACGTCGACCGGTTCCCCGCCTTCCAGCGGCACCGTGTACACGTCGCCGCCGACGGAGCCGAAGTCGCTCATCAGGCCACCGATGAACGCGACCGTGCGCCCGTCCGGCGACACGTGGGGCATGTTCATCTGCATCTTCGGCGCCGCGATGATGCGCAGGCGGCCGCTCGCCGCATCGACGTGGCCGAGCGTTGCGATCCACCAGTTGTTGTCGCCATTGCCCCGCGCGCTCGTGACGACGAAGCCCTTGCCGTCCGGCGTCCAGTCGTATTCGTAGATAAAGGTATCGCCTGGCGACACGAGGCGGTAGTCGCCGCCTGCCGCGGGCACGATCGCGATGCGCTGCTCGTCCTCTTCCTGCGCGAGACCGATCTCGCCGACCTGGCGCACTCCCGCCTCGACGGCACCCGTGAGCTTCTTCGCGCCGACCGTCGCGAGGAAGGCGACCTGGCGGCCGTCCGGCGACCAGCGCACCGTGCCGGCAACGCCCCCGATCGTGGCCAGCGGCGTCACGCGGCCGTCGCGCACCAGCACGACGCTGGCGGTGCCGGCCCTCGGATCGGCGACGATGGCGGCCAATGTCTTCTGGTCCGGCGACCACGCGAGGGACTCCAGGCGGCATGGCGCGCAATCGGATTTCTGCCACGTCGACGCGATGCGGCCGGTGGCCGTGTCGCGCACGACGATGCGCGGCCCCGTCTTCGGTTCACCCTCCACCGCTTCCACCGCCGCGATGCGCTCGCCGCTTGCCGTCATCGCGAGCGTGCGGTAGGTGCGCATGCCGGCAGGATCGGCATGTGCCAACGCGGCCGCCGCCAGCAGCACGGTCAATGCCGCGCCGCGCGCGACGGTCTTGCCATCGAGAGAAAGGTCCCGGGTCATGTCTCGTCCTTGTTATCGTTGCGATGCCAACGTAAAGACGGACAGGCCGGCTACGCTGGCACGAAGGCCAGCAGGCAGTCTACGCCATTCGCTCAGGCCTTGGCGGCGCTGAGCATGCGCTCCACGTAGCGCGCGATGAGGTCGATCTCGAGATTGACCTTCTTGCCGGCGCGCAGGTGCTTCAGCGTCGTGACGGCGATCGTGTGCGGGATCAGGTTGATCGAGAAGCGGCAGCACTGGCTGCCGGCGGCGTCGATGTCCTCGACGCTGTTGACGGTCAGCGACACGCCGTTCACGACGACGGAACCTTTATAGGCCAGGTACTTGCCCAGGTCGCGAGGCGCGTCGACGACGAGCTTCCACGACTCGCCCACCTGCTCGAAGCTGTGCACGTCGCCGAGGCCGTCGACATGGCCCGAGACGAGGTGGCCGCCCAGGCGCTCGGCCAGGGTCAGCGCCTTTTCCAGGTTCACTTCGCCCGGCTGGTCGAGGCCCACGGTGCGATTGAGGCTCTCGCGCGAGACGTCGACCGCGAAGGCGCTGTCCGTCTTTTCGACGACGGTCATGCAGGCGCCGTTGATGGCGATCGAGTCGCCCAGCGCGACGTCGGCCAGCGGCAAGCCGCCCGCGTCGATGTCCAGGCGCACGCCGGCATCCGCGCCGTCCGCCAGCGGGGTAACCGATTTGATGCTGCCGACGGCAGCGACGATTCCGGTGAACATGATCTCTTCCTTTGTTTTGACAGTATCGGTATTACGCGTGGCGCTTCGGATCCTCGTCCCGCTTGAAACGCGCCAGGATGCGCAGGTCCGGCCCGACCTGGGCCACGCCGTGGAAATGCAGCGGCAGCTTGTCGGCGAGGTGCGCGAGCGGCGGCAGCGCGAACATCCCCTGTCCCGGGCCGACGAGGCTGGGCGCGAGGTAGACGAGCAGCTCGTCCACGCAGCCCTCGCGCACGAGCGAGGCGTTCAGCTTGGAACCGGCCTCGACGTGCAGCTCGTTGATCTCGCGCCGCCCCAGCTCGCGCATCAGCGCGGGCAGGTCGACCTTGCCGGACGCATTCGGCAACATGAGGATCTCGTGTCCCAGCGCCTGCAGCGCCGCTTCCTTCTCCGCGTCCGGCACGGCGGCCACGATCCAGCACGGCTCGCCCTGCAGGATGCATGCGTCGAGGTCGATGTCGAGGCGGCTGTCGACGATCACGCGGCGCGGCTGCAGCGGCGTGTCGATGCCGCGCACCGTCAGCTGCGGGTTGTCGACCTTGATCGTGCCGATGCCGGTCAGGATCGCGCTCGCGCGCGCGCGCCACGCGTGGCCGTCCGCGCGCGCCTGGGGGCTCGTGATCCACTGGCTCTCGCCGTTGTCCAGCGCCGTGACGCCGTCCAGGCTGGCCGCCGTCTTCAGGCGCACCCACGGCCGCCCGTGGCGCATGCGCGTGAAAAAGCCGATGTTCAATTCATGGGCCGGTTCGGCCAGCAGGCCCGCGCTGACCTCGATCCCGGCCGCTTCCAGCTGCGCGAGGCCGCGGCCGGCGACGAGCGGATTCGGATCGACCATCGCCGCCACGACGCGGCCGACGCCCGCCTGGATCAGCGCGTTCGAGCACGGCGGCGTGCGGCCGTAATGGCTGCACGGCTCCAGCGTCACGTAGGCGGTGGCGCCGCGCACGTCGTTGCCGCGCGCCTGCGCATCGCGCAGCGCCTGGATCTCGGCATGGGCCTGGCCCGCGGCCTGCGTGTGGCCCGCGCCGATGACGGTGCCGTCGCGCACGATCACGCAGCCGATGCGCGGGTTGGGCGCGGTGATGTACATGCCCTTCGCCGCCCATTCCAGGGCCAGCGCCATGCCGTCGGTATCGCTCTGTATCTGCACTCTCGTTTCCGGTCTCGCTACGTTGTGTTGCCAGGTTCGCACTGGCGGCGTCCCGCCGCTTGAAGGTTCACGCTGGCGGCGACTCGCCGCCCAATTGTCATGGCGCCGGTGCGCCGTCGCAACCCGCATCGCGCGCCGGATCGCACACGCGCGCCCGGCCCAGCATGTTGATTTTAATACGGCGGATGTGCCCGCCATGAAACAGCGACACCGTTCCCCAGCGCGCCGCCGCGCTGTTACCGTCGGCGCAACTGCGTCCCGCGCCATTGTAGGCGATATAGTACGGCCGTGCGACATTCGTGAAAGCGAAGTCGATGGCAATGCCCGGCGCCAGCGGCACGTGCTCCGCGATCAGCTCGCCCTCCCCCGGCTGGCCGCCACCGTCGCGGTCTCGGTCGGGGTCACTGAGCACTTGCCAGCCCTGGCGCCAGTCGGCCCCGAGCGGATCGCGCGGCACCACCTTGACGTGCCGCCCGCGCGCGAGCGCCTGCGCCCGCGCGAGGTCGATGGCCGCGAACAGGTCGCCGGTGGCGGCCTTCAGCTGCTGCGTCCGCACGAGGTCGCGCAGGTCGGGCACGGCGATGGCCAGCACGATCGCGGACACGGCGAGGACGATGCACAGTTCGGGCAGCGTCACCCCGGCCGGCCGCCGGGCGCGCCTGGGAATGGATGTCACGGCCAACATCGCGCCTCCGGGTGTTCCGCGCCCTGGTGCCCGGTACTGTCGAGCGTCAGCGCGCCGCAATCGGGATCGCGGAAGCGCATGTCGACGCGGGCCGTGCCGGGACGGGCGCGGATCTCGACGCAGTCCCCGATCTCGCGGCCGGGACAGGCATGCGCGTCGAGCTCGTAGGCGCTGGCGGACGCGCTGGAGCCGGACCACCACGCGAAGCCGTCCGCGCCGGGCTCGCTCGCCGAGAACTCGACATACGTCTGATGCTGGAGGCGGTAGCGCTCCTGGCGCTGCATGGCGTCGACCAGCGCCACCTGGCCCTCGACGCGCCTGACGCGCACGGTGTAGCCGGCGTAGGACGGATACGCGAGCGCGCCGAGGATGCAGAGGATGGTCAGGACGATCATCAATTCGACGAGCGTGAATCCCGCGTCATGGCCGGGTACGGGCGTGCAGCTCGTCCCAGTTCGCGATCTCGCGCCAGCCGATACGGCCTGCCGGAAGCCGGCGTTCCGGCGGCCGATCGCCGTCGCCGCCGCAGCGTGCGTCCTCGTTGCCATTGTCATGTCCTTCATCATCGTCGTTTCCATGTCCGTGATCGCCTCCGGCGCCGCTCGCCGGCGGCGGCAGCCGGACCAGCGACTGCAATACGACCCGCGTCGACGTGCGCATCCCGAAGCCGATGGCCGTGACGCGATAAAAGCTGCCCTGTTGCGCCGCCGCCCCCGCCGGCGCGATCCTTTCGATGACGTAGGCCGGCAGCCGCGCGGTCAAGCCCCCACGGCCGACCGCCAGCACGGCGCCCGTGAACCGGCCATAGGGCACGAGCGCCGGGTTGCCGGCGTCCGCCAGGTCGAGCACCTGCCACGCGGGCGGCGACCGCTCGCGGCACAGCCCGACGTCATCCGCACCGCGGCCGCAGTCCTCCGCGAACGCGTCGCCGCCCACCGGACCGAAGTGCGCGGTGCGCTCCGCGGGCACGCCCGCCGCGCCGGCGACGTCGTGCTCGGCGTCGCGCAGGGCCGCCTCGGCCGCCGCCTGCGCCACGTCGCGGTCGCGCTCGTTGCGCGCGGACGCCAGCAGGACGAACGCCCCGCGCGCGACGGCCACGCCGATCACCATCGTCGCCAGCATCAAGGTCAGCGCGCAGACGAGGGCCAGTCCGCGTTCGCGTGCGAACGTCCTCATGATGGCGGCGCCGGCACCGCGGCCGTGAACGTGAACAGCCGCCGCTCGCGCCGGCGCAGGTCCGGCGTCATACGCGCTTCGTCGAGCGAGCTGCCGGGGTCGTCAAAGCCCGCCGCGGACGCATATCCGGCACCCAGCAGGTCGTAGCGCGCGCTACCGGGTTCGCCACGCGTGGGACGGCTGCCGTGCAGCAGCAGGCCCACGCGTACGCCGACGACGCGTTTCCAGTGCGTCCGCCGGTTGAACTCCGCCGGAGGCAGGGCGGCGAAGCCGGCATCGAGCGCGTCGATCCCCGTCGCGTTCACATAGAGGTTGGGCGTGCCGTCCGGCGGGTCGTCCGTATCGACGCCGTACAGCACCTGGAAGCCGTCCACGCCGCCGACCACCGCGTCCGCGCTCCAGTGCGCGGCGCCGCGGTATTTGCAGTGCAGCTCGGCCTCGCCTTCACGGTTGCGCGCCACGTAGAAGATGCTCCAGCCCTCCTCGCCCGCCGCGACCGGGAAGCCGGCGCAATCGACGGCGCTGGCGTCGCCGGGAAAGCGGACGGCCAGCACGTCGCTGCCGTTGATGGCGGCCGGCAGCGGATCGTCGATGGCGGCCGCGGCACGGGACAAGGTGCGTGCATCCAGTCCCGCGAGGCGTGCCGGGGCATTGTCCGCGGCGGGGTCGGCCAGCATGTCGGGATCGGCGGCGCCGGCCTGGCGTATGGCGCGGCCGATGAGGTCGATGGCGAAGCGTCCGCCGTCCTCCACGCCGCCCGACTCGGCCTGGGCCGCGTATGCGCCGTTCGCGAGCACGAGCAGGCGTCCGGCCATCAGCACGATGCCGAGGCCGATCGTCAGCGCCACCATCAGTTCGACCAGCGTCAGGCCACGCTGATGGATCCACGCGTTCATGGCGCCGCTCCCGCCAGCGGCATCATCAGCTTTGGGGCACCGGTCTCGCTGTCGCCTTGCGCGCGCCAGCCGAGCTTGACGACAACGGGCGCGCCGTCTTCCCCGTCGCAGGTCCAGGGCAGTACGCCGGCGGCATCGGGCCGGCCCGCATCGCGGCACACGCGGATGCGTCCCCCGGGGAAACCGGCCGCCACGGTCTCGGCCACTTCGAACACGTCGAAGCGCGCCAGGTCGTCCGCGTCGCAATCCGTGTCCGCATAGCACAGCGCCGGTGCGGCCGGCGCACCACCGGCGTTGGCGTCATAATCGAGGTGGAGATAGGGGTTGTCGGACTGCGCCAGCGCACCGGGATTGGTGCGCATGCGCTCGGCCAGCGAGCGCGCCAGGCGGGTGCCGTCGGACAGGCGGGCCGCGTCGCGCGCAGAGCGCACGGCCAGCGTCTGCAGCGCGGCCGCGCCGGCGATGCCGAGCGCGACGACGAACAGGGCGACGAGCACTTCGACCAGTGTAAAGCCCGCGCGCACGCTCAGTGGCGAACCCGACAGCGACCGCATCGACGACCTCCAGCATTGCGTTGAACAGAGCTGAAAAGGTAACAGTCGAGCTCCGGCAAGCCGTGTGACGACTCAAGCGTGAGGAGGGAACTAAAAACCGGGAAAAGTGACGCGCTTATTTGCGCGGCTGGCCCACTTCGGCGATGGCTTCCTGGAACTCGGCCAGGTCTTCGAAGTTCTTGTAGACGGAGGCGAAGCGGATGTAGGCGATCTTGTCGAGACGCTTGAGTTCCTGCATCACCAGCTCGCCGACATGGCCCGTGTCGACCTCGCGCCGGCCGCTGGTAAGAAGTTTTTCTTCGATGGAGGCGACGGCGCGGTCGATGGCTTCGGCCGCCACGGGACGCTTGCGCAGCGCGAGCATCAGGCTGCCGCGCAGCTTGGAGGATTCGTATTCGGTACGGCTGCCGTTCTTCTTGACGATGAACGGCATCGAGAGCTCGATCCGTTCGTACGTGGTGAACCGCTTGTCGCACGCGACGCAGCGGCGCCGGCGGCGGATGGCGTCACCTTCCTCGGATACGCGGGTATCGAGGACCTGGGTGTCTTCATGCTGACAGAACGGACATTTCATGGGGCTCGTAGAGGGCGCCGCAAGGGCGCCCTCCCTATCGCTTTACGCTTCGTAGACCGGGTACTTGTCGGTCAGTTGCTTGACTTCCGCCTTGACGCGCTCGATGGTCGCGGCGTCGTGCGGGTTGTCCAGCACGTCGGCGATCAGGTGGCCGACCTTGACGGCGTCTTCTTCCTTGAAGCCGCGGGTCGTGAAGGCCGGGCTGCCCAGGCGGATGCCCGACGTCACGAACGGCTTCTGCGGGTCGTTCGGGATGCCGTTCTTGTTGCAGGTCATGTGCGCCTGGCCCAGGATGGCTTCCGCTTCCTTGCCGGTCAGGCCTTTCGCACGCAGGTCGACGAGCATCACGTGCGACTCGGTACGGCCCGAGACGATGCGCAGGCCGCGCGAGATCAGCGTCTCGGCCAGTGCCTTGGCGTTCTTGACGACCTGCTGCTGGTAGGCCTTGAATTCCGGCGACAGCGCTTCCTTGAAGGCGACCGCTTTACCGGCGATCACGTGCATCAGCGGACCACCCTGGATGCCCGGGAAGATCGCGGAGTTGATGGCCTTCTCGTGCTCGGCCTTCATCAGGATGATGCCGCCGCGCGGGCCGCGCAGCGACTTGTGCGTCGTCGACGTGACGAAGTCGGCGTGCGGGACCGGGTTCGGGTATTCGCCGGCGGCGATCAGGCCGGCGTAGTGGGCCATGTCGACCATGAAGTAGGCGCCGACTTCCTTCGCCACGCGGGCGAAGCGCTCGAAGTCGATGCGCAGGGCGAAGGCGGAGGCGCCGGCGATGATCAGCTTCGGCTTGTGCTCGCGCGCCAGACGTTCCATCTGCTCGTAGTCGATGTCTTCCTGCTCGGTCAGGCCGTAGGAGATGACGTTGAACCACTTGCCCGACATGTTCAGCGCCATGCCGTGGGTCAGGTGGCCGCCTTCGGCCAGCGACATGCCCATGATGGTGTCGCCCGGCTTCAGCATCGCGAAGAACACGCCCTGGTTCGCCTGCGAACCCGAGTTCGGCTGGACGTTCGCGGCTTCGGCGCCGAACAGTTCCTTCACGCGGTCGATCGCCAGCTGCTCGGCGACGTCGACGTATTCGCAGCCGCCGTAGTAGCGCTTGCCCGGATAGCCTTCGGCGTACTTGTTGGTCAGTTGCGAGCCCTGGGCCTGCATCACGGCCGGCGACGTGTAGTTCTCGGATGCGATCAGCTCGATGTGGTCCTGCTGGCGCTTGTTTTCCTTCTGGATGGCATCAAACAGTTCCGGGTCAACCTTGGCGAGCGTGTGATCTTTTGCAAACATGAAAAAACTCCAATCGATAAGAGAACCAGGCAACGGTCAGCGCTGAACAGGCGGGAGCCGAAACACATGCGGGGCAGCCGCGATACCAACGCGTACCAGTCGGTGGCTGCCCAGGCGAACGGCAAGTTTGGAATCTCACGTTCCCCGGTGGGTGCCCACCTTCGCCACGCGCCGGCAGGCCGATCGCTCCTGATCGGACGGCAGCGCACGGTTTTCGCCAGTCACGTGAGATGTAAATGGAACCTCAGATTGTACGGGATTGTGCGGCTGCCAGGCAAGGAAACCGATGCCGACCTGTCAACCCGGCCTCGGGCGCTGCCCCGCGTGGTCATTTCAGCTACAATCTCACGGTTACAACCTGCCAGGCAAAAACCAAAATGATCGTTTTCATCACCGGCGCATCGGCCGGATTCGGCGCCGCCATGGCGCGCACTTTCGTCAAGAACGGCCACCAGGTAGTGCTGGCGGCGCGTCGCAAGGACCGTCTGGATGCGTTGGCCAAGGAACTGGGCGAATCCGCCCTGCCGATCGCGATGGACGTCACCGACAAGAATTCGATCGAGGAAGCGCTGTCGATGCTGCCGCAATCCTGGCGCCAGATCGACGTCCTGATCAACAATGCCGGCCTGGCCCTGAACACGAAGCCGGCGTACGAGGTGCCGCTGGAAGACTGGGAAACAATGATCGCCACGAACATCAAGGGCCTCGTCACGATGACGCACGCCCTGCTGCCCGCGATGGTCGAGCGCGGCAATGGCCTGGTCATCAACATCGGCTCCGTGGCCGGCCGCACCCCCTATCCGGGCGGGAACGTGTACGGCGCCACCAAGGCGTTCGTCGAGCAGTTCACGCTGAACCTGCGCGCCGACCTCGCCGGCACCGGCGTGCGCGCGACGAACATCGCGCCGGGCCTGTGCGGCGGTACCGAGTTCTCGAACGTGCGCCTGCGCGACGACGCGGCCGCGGCCAAGGTCTACGAAGGCACGCAGCCGCTGACAGCCGAAGACATCGCCGAGACCGCCTACTGGATCGCCTCCCTGCCGCCGCACGTCAACATCAACCAGATCGAGATGATGCCGACCTGCCAGGGCTACGGTCCGCTCAACATCAAGCGCAACCTGGGCTGAGGCGTCAAGCACAAAAATCGGCCGACCGGCGAACGAATTGTTTTCGCTTTGTAACAGCGGCGCCGGCCAAAATGAAAAAGTGCTACAGTTGCTGGCTTGGCATGAGCCTCTCACATTCTCACGCCGGCCACTCATACCCAAGTATATGTACCCTGGCGCACGTATAACGGGTATAAATGGCGTAAAATGTTTCCCATTTTCATTTATGGCAGCTGAAATGCCTTCAGTTTTCACCTGGACAGTTCGCGTCTATTACGAGGATACGGACGCCGGCGGCATCGTGTACTACGCCAATTACCTGAAGTTCTTCGAACGTGCGCGCACCGAATGGCTGCGTTCGCTCGGCATCGATCAGCAAACCCTGCGCGACGAGGACGGCGCGCTGTTCGTCGTGCGCAATGCCAGCGTCGACTACGTCGCGTCCGCGCGCCTGGACGATGAAGTGAAACTGACCCTGAACGTGGAAAAGCTCGGCCGCGCGTCCGTCGAGTTCGACCAGCAAGCCTGGCGCGGCGATACGCTGCTCGCCAGCGCCGATGTCCGGGTCGGCTGCATCGATGCCGTCACGATGCGTCCACGTTCCCTCCCCGACCTTGCCGCTGCTAAAATGCGTGCCGCCTGATCATCCATTTGACCAAATATATATCCAATGAACGCAGTCCAAGACCTCTCATTCATTGAACTGATCCGCCATGCCCACGTGCTGGTACAGTTGCTGATGGCCCTGCTGTTCGCGATTTCCCTGATGAGCTGGACATATATTTTCCGCAAGCTGTTCGCGATCCGCGCGGCACGCCGCCAGACGGAACAGTTCGAGCGCAGCTTCTGGGCCGGCGGCAACCTGCACACCCTGCACCAGAGCGCCAGCAGCCAGCGCGACCAGAGCGGTCCGCTGGCCCGCATCTTCGAAGCGGGCATGGGCGAGTTCATCAAGGGCAAGCAGGCGTCGCGCGACGCGCTCGACATGGGCGCGGTGCTGGACGGCGCCCGCCGTGCGATGCGCGCCGCGTTCCACCGCGAACTGGACCAGATGGACACGCACCTGAACTTCCTGGCGTCGGTCGGTTCGGTCTCGCCGTACATCGGCCTGCTCGGTACCGTGTGGGGCATCATGAACGCGTTCCGCGGCCTCGCGAACGTGCAGCAGGCCACGCTGGCCACGGTTGCACCGGGCATCGCCGAAGCGCTGATCGCGACCGCCATCGGCCTGTTCGCGGCCATTCCAGCCGTGGTCGCGTACAACCGCTTCACCCACGACATCGACCGCCTCGCGATCCGCTTCGAAAGCTTCGTCGAGGAATTCTCGAACATCCTGCAGCGCCAGTCGCGCTGATCGCCGTCACGAGGAACCGACATGGCCTTCAACAGCAGCCTGCGGGGCAGCCGTCGCAAGCTCAAGTCCGAGATCAACGTCGTGCCGTACATCGACGTGATGCTGGTGCTGCTCATCATCTTCATGGCGGTGCCGCCGACGCAGAACCCCAGCGAGATCAAGCTGCCCAGCGCCGAGCGCTCGACGCAGCCGCCGGACGACTACATCCAGATCGCGATCAAGGAGAATGCCCAGCTGCAGATCGGCATCACGGGCAAGAATCCGCAGCCGCTGGAAGACGTATCGAGCCGTTCGACGCTCGTCACGCGCCTGCGCGACCTGCACGCCGAGCATCCGGATTATCCGGTCTTGATAGCTGGCGACCGCGACAGCAAATACGATGACGTCATCCAGCTGATTTCGGAAGCCAAGAAGATGGGTATCAACCGCGTCGGCCTGGCCACGAAGTGAAGACGAACTGATGTCAGCAACGAAGCAGACCAACATCGGCAACGGCGCGCCTTACAGCGTGCCGCCTGAACCGAACCGCTGGCCGGCCATCGGCCTGGCGGTGGGCGTGCACGCCATGTTGCTGGCGTTCCTGTGGATCGGCGTGAGCTGGCAGAACAATGCGCCCGTCGCCGTCGAGGCGGAAATCTGGGACGTGACGACGCAGACCGCCGCGCCGCCGCCCGCGCCTGCCCCGGCGCCCGAGCCGGAACCCGAACCCGAGACCCCGCCGCCGCAACCCGCGCCGAAAGCCGTGGAGCCGCCGCCCGTCGTCGAAAAACCGCAGCCGAAGGCGCCGGACATCGCCCTCGAGCGCGAAAAGAAACGCAAGGAAGAATTGAAGCGCAAGCAGATCGAGGAAGAGCGCGAACGCAAGCTTGAGGAACAGAAGCGCGCGGAAGAAAAGAAAGCGAAGGCGCTCGCCGAGAAGAAGGAACGCGAACTCGAAGAGAAGAAAGCCAAGGCCGACGCGGAAAAGAAAGAAGCCGAGCAGAAGAAAAAAGAAGAAGCGGAAAAGAAAAAGAAAGAGGAAGCCGAGAAGAAGAAAAAGGCAGCCGCCGAACAGAAGAAACTGGAAGCCGCCCGCGCCGAGGAAATGCGCCGCATCACGGGCGCGGCCGGCAATCCGACCAGCACCGGCACGGCCGAGAAATCGACGGCGCCGCGCATCGACAAGGGCTATACCGCGGCCATCACGGCCAAGGTGAAGGGCAATACGTCGTATGCGGGCAGCCTCGACGAACCGGGCAATCCGACGGCGACGTTCCGCGTCGAGCAGTTACCGACCGGCGAGATCATTTCGGTCAGAAAGATCAAGAGCAGCGGTGTGCCGTCATTCGACGATGCCGTCGAAAAAGGCATCACCAAATCGTCCCCACTGCCCAAGAAGAAAGATGGTACGGTAGAGCGTTCCCTCGTGATCGAGTTCCATATGAAGGATCTGCAGTGATCGCGTTCCGACCTTAACCATTGCTGAGAGAAACATGAAGAAACTACATACCCTGCTGTTTTCGGCCACCCTCCTGATGGGCGTGGCTGCACATGCCCAGCTGAAAGTCGAAATCGCCGGCGTGGGCAGCAACCAGATCCCGGTCGCAGTCGCGGCATTCGCCGACGAATCGGTGGCCCCCGAACAGGTGTCCGCCATCATCCGCGCCGACCTCGAACGCAGCGGCGTGTTCAAGGTCATCGACGCGCGCCAGGCCATTTCCGACACCGCCAACATCGACCTGGCCGCCTTCAAGGCCAGCGGTGCCGACGCGCTCGTCGTGGGTTCCGTGCAGCGTCTCGCGGACGGCCGCTTCCAGGTGCGTTATAAACTGCTCGACACCGTCAAGCAGTCGCAGCTGTCGCAACTGTCCGATGCCGTCACGGCGCGCAATACGCGCCTGGAAGGCCACCGCATCGCCGACGACGTCTACGAAAAACTGACCGGCGTGCGCGGCATCTTCTCGACCCGCATCACGTACGTGAAGCAGGACCCGGCCGCGCGCGACTACAAGCTCGTCGTGGCCGACGCGGACGGCGAAGGCGAACAGGTCGCCGCGCACGGCCGCGAGCCGATCATCTCGCCGTCGTGGTCGCCGGACGGCACGAAGGTCGCGTACGTCTCGTTCGAACTGCGCAAGCCCGTGATCTACGTGCAGAACCTGGTGACGGGCCAGCGTACCGTGGTCGCCAACGAGAAGGGCAACAACTCCGCACCGGCCTGGTCGCCGGACGGCACGAAGCTGGCTCTCGCCCTGTCGAAGACCGGCAATACGCAAATCTGGATCGTGAACGCGGACGGCAGCGGCCTGCGCCGCGTATCGAATAGCAACGGCATCGACACCGAGCCGCAGTTCTCGCACGACGGCCAGTCGATTTACTTCACCAGCGACCGCAGCGGCGGTCCGCAAATTTACAAGATGAGCGTGAGCGGCGGGCAGGCAACCCGCGTCACGTTCAACGGCAACTACAATATCAGCCCTCGTGTATCCCCGGACGGCAAGACGCTGGCGTGGATTTCGCAACGCGATGGGGGTTTTTCCCTGTATGCGATGGACCTGGCTTCCGGTCAGGAACAACGCTTGGCCGATGGGGCCACCGAACCGAGTTTTTCGCCGAACGGCAAATACATCATGTATGCGACGAAGGGTGGCGGGCGTACCGCATTGGCCGTTGTGTCGGTCGACGGACGCGTCAAGCAGCGCCTGAGCACCCAAGCGGGAAACATTCGGGAGCCCAGCTGGGGCCCGTTTATGAAGTAAAAACTTTTGACCAGGAGAAAAACCATGCGTAATGTAAAAAGTGTAGCGTTCATCGTGGCTGCTGCCGCCCTGCTGTCGGCATGCTCGTCGACCAAGCTGCAGGAAGCCCCGAAAGTCGAAGAAAAGCCGGTCGCCCAGGCAACCCCGCCGGCTGAACCGGCACGTGAAATCAAGCCGGTCGAAACCGGCAGCGTCGATCCGCTGAACGACCCGAAAGGCGTTCTGGCGAACCGCAGCGTGTACTTCGACTTCGACAGCTACGTTGTCCGTGACGACGGCAAGCCGGTCGTCGAGAACCACTCGGCTTACCTGACCAAGAACCAGCAGCGCAAGGTCCTGATCCAGGGCAACACCGACGAGCGCGGCGGCACTGAATACAACCTGGCCCTGGGCCAGAAGCGCGCCGAAGCCGTGCGCAAGTCGATGGCTGCCCTGGGCGTGTCGGACAGCCAGATGGAAGCTGTTTCGCTGGGCAAGGAAAAGCCGAAGGCCACCGGCCACGACGAAGCTGCCTGGGCTGAAAACCGCCGCGCGGACATCGTCTACCAATAATCGGGACGCTGTCTTGCCTGCCTGAGAGCTGGCGCTCCCGGCAGATTTGACAGCGGGGCGGGATGCAGTGCAGACTGCATCCCGCCCCGTTTCCATTTGGATTCCCTGGGAGCGTCGACAAACCTGCTCGCGACGGTTTTTCGAGGCTCCCTTTAAGTTTAGAAAGAGTCATGATGATCAAACTGTCCCAGTTCCGCCTCGCCGCCGTCGCCCTCGCCCTGACCGCCTGGCTGCCCCTGCAGGCAAACGCCGGCCTGCTCGACGACGATGAAGCCCGCAAGGCGATACTCGACCTGCGCGCCAAGGTCGATGCACTGGCACGCGACATCAACGCCCGCGTCGACACGAAGGCCGACAAATCGATCGGCGTCGACATGCTGAACCAGCACGAACAGACCATGCAGGAAATCTCGCGCCTGCGCGGCCAGGTCGAAGTCCTCGCCAACGAGATCGCCAACGTCCAGAAGAACCAGAAAGACCTGTACGCCGATCTCGACGCCCGCGTCAAGAAACTCGAACCGCGCCAGGAAACGATCGACGGCCAGACCGCCGAAGTCCTGCCGTCCGAAAAGAAAACCTACGACGGCGCGATGGACCTGTTCAAATCGGGCGACTACAAGGCCGCCGCCGGCGCCCTGCAGGAGTTCGTGCGCCGCTTCCCCGACTCGGCCTATGCCGCCAATGCCCAATACTGGCTCGGCAACGCCTATTACGCGCAGCGCGACTACAAGAACGCGATCGCCGCCCAGGAAGCCGTCGTCGCCAACTACGGCACGAGCGCGAAGGCCCCGGACGCCATGCTCAACATCGCCTCCAGCTATACTGAGCTGAAGGACAAGAAAAATGCCAAGAAGGCCCTGCAGCAGCTCGTGTCGAAGTTCCCGGACTCGGCCGCCGCGCAAGCAGCCAAGGACCGGCTGGCGGCGCTGAAGTAAGCCGTTTGACACGACCGCAGTTTCCCCCTATAATCTTGCTTCTTTCGGGTCGTTAGCTCAGTTGGTAGAGCAGCGGACTTTTAATCCGTTGGTCGCTGGTTCGAGCCCAGCACGGCCTACCAGAATTCAGCAGTAGCAAAGCAAGGCGTTACGAGTGATCGTGACGCCTTTTTTGTTTCTGCGCTCCGCTCATGCTGTCATCGCACGCAGCGCCCCGATGTCGTCCGGATCGCGTTCCAGGCGCTCCGCCGCCGCACGGATCTTGCGGTAATAGACCCCGTTCCGCACGCCGCGATAATCCATGTACGCTTCCACGATCGGGTCTGCCCGCTTTTCGCGCCTGGCCCGGTCGATCAACGCCTGCAGATAGCGCGTCCCCATCTGAATATTGGTGGCCTCGTCGATGAACGCCGGACTCGCGTGAAACGCATCCGCCTCCGCATACAGCGCCGCCTCGGCGCAGCGCTGAGACGTTGGCTTGCACAGGTTATCGAGCCGGAACAGTTCGCGGTTCGCCACCTTCAGCAACTGCATCAAACCCCGCGCGCTGCTGCCCGCCGGCTGGGCGCAAGAGTCGAAGCGCGATTCCATGTAGATCTGGCAGACGATCAGCTCGTCCGGCACGCAGGAGCGGTTGTTCTCGTGCACGAGCCGGCGGATCTCGCGCAGGCGCGCGAGGGGTTCGGTGCACACCATCTGGTCGGCCATGTCGTCACCTGTCTCGTTACGTCATGCGCTTCATGGTCTTACCCGTACCGCATGCGTCGTTTGCGCTCGCTCAGGCGGGGTGATCGATTGAACTCAAGTATCCTTCAACCCTGACCGCGATAATTTCCGTTTGGAATGCTCCCGTTCCGCCACCAAGGAATCCGACCGCCATGCCTCCCCTCGACCTTTCCGATACCCTCGTGGTCGGCATCTCCGCCACCGCCCTGTTCGACCTGGCGGAAGCCGACGCCATCTACAAAGCCAGATCCATCAAGAATCCCCAGAGCGCACTGGAGGAATATCGCGCCTACATGCTGGAGCGCGAGAACGAACCGCTGCGCGACGGCACCGGCATGGCGCTCGTGCGCGCCCTGCTCGGCCTGAACCGCTATGCGCCGTTCGAGGCGAAGCCGCTCGTCGAAGTCGTCGTCATGTCGCGCAACAGCCCCGAGACCGGCGTGCGCGTGTTCAACAACATCCGGTCGCGCGGCCTGCCGATTTCGCGCCATGCGTTCACCGGCGGCGAGTCGGTCGTCGATTACCTGGACGCCTTCGCCGTCGACCTGTTCCTGACGACGAATGTCGAAGACGCCCAGCGCGTGATCGATGCGCAGGCCTGTGCCGCCGCGGTGTTGAAACCGCCGCCGCACGCGGCCGAGGCGCCGCCGGAAGACCAGGTGCGCATCGCCTTCGACGGCGATGCCGTGCTGTTCGACGACTCCAGTGAACTGGTCTACAAGACCGAGGGCCTCGACCGCTTCCACACGATCGAGGACGAGAAGCAGAACGAACCGATGCAGGACGGTCCGTATGCGATCCTGCTGCGCCGGCTCGCACGCCTGCAGGAACGGCTGCCGTTCGGCGCCGACGTGTCGCCCGTACGGATCGCGATCGTGACGGCGCGCAGCGCGCCGGCCGAGATGCGGGTCATCAATACCCTGCGCCACTGGGGCGTGTACGTGAACGAGATCTTCTTCCTCGGCGGCGTGCCGAAGTCGAAGGTCGTCAAGGCATTCCGCGCGCACCTGTTCTTCGACGACCAGGACCTGCACCTGGATCCGGCCGCGCGCCACGTCCCATCCGGACGCGTGCCCTACCGCTCGGACTCGCCGCTGTTCACGCCGTTGCCGCTCGACCTGATCGCGGAACCGCCGGTGCTGGTCGAAAAAGTCGAAGCCAGCTGACCGGGAGCCGCCGCTCCGCGCACCTCGAACCGGGCGGCAGCGACCGCCCGGCCATCCTCTCCCACAAGCTTCAGTTCATGCTCGCCCGCCAGCGGCGCCCATGTGGCGCCCCGATCGGCCGGGCCGGCATCCGTACCATCGAGTTCCCAGCGCAGGCCCGCGCCGCCGTAGGCACGCAAGCTCACGCGCTGCAGCGGTGCCGGGATGTCCGGATCGAGTGCGATGACACTGTCCGCGGCCGGATACACGATGCGCGGCGCGCGCTTCGCCGGCGGCAGCATCTCGACCAGCGCGACTTCCGTGCCGCGCACGAACCATTCGCTGCGCTCGGGCTCCACGGCCGGCGCGAAGCGGACCGTCTGGCGCACGACACCAGGCGGCGCGGCGGGCGGCCTGCTCGGGCGGTCGCGGTGCAGGTAGTCCATCACGTCGCGCCACGCGGGCGCCGCGCCGGCCACGCCGGACACGTCCCACATCGAGCGGCCGTCGAAATTCCCGACCCACACGCCGACCGTGTAGCGGTCCGAAAAGCCCACGCACCAGTTGTCGCGCATGTCCTTGCTGGTGCCCGTCTTGACGGCGCTCCAGAACCCGGTGGCGAGTTCGTTGGAGAGGCCGAACGTCGTGCTGCGGGCCGCGCGGTCGGACAGGATGTCGGCCACGATGAAGCTGGCGCGCGCATCCAGCACCCGCCGTTTGCCGTCCTGCACGCCGCCGTTCGCCAAGGTGCGATAGGCCTGCGCGAGTTCCAGCAGGCTGACGTCGCCCGAGCCCAGCGCCAGCGACCAGCCGTAGAACTCCGGCGCCTCGGTAAGACTCGTGATGCCGAGCGCGCGCAGGCGCTCGTGAAAGCGTTCGAGCCCGGTCAGCATCAGCGTGCGCACCGCCGGCACGTTCAGCGAGCCGGCAAGGCTCGTGCGCACCGACGCCGCATCGCGGTACTGGTGGTCGTAGTTCTGCGGCACGTACAGGCCGCCGACGGTCGGGATGTCGACGGGCGTGTCGTCCAGCAGCGACGCCGCCGTCAACTGCCCCCGTTCCAGCGCCAGCTCGTATAAAAACGGCTTCAGCGTGGACCCGGCCTGGCGCAGCGCCGTCACGCCATCCACTTCGCCGGCACCGCCGTTCGCGACATAAGCCAGCACGTCGCCGCTGGCGTTGTCGATGACGATCACGGCGCCGTCGCCGACGTTGCGTTCGGCCAGTTCGGCGAGGTGGCGGCGCAGCGTAGCGACGGCAAAGCGCTGCAAGCTTGCGTCGAGGGTGCTGCGCACCACGCTGCCCGAACTGGAGCCCACTGCGCCGCCGAGGCGGCGCACGAACTGCGGCGTCACACCCGTCGGCGCGGATGCCGGCGCGGATGCGGTGCGCGCGAACGCCGCGTCGACTTCCCACTCGATGGCCGCGCAATCCGTGCGCGGTTCGAGCTCACCCGCGAGCTCGCGTGCGAGCGCGCAGGCGCGCTTCGCGACCGTCCGCGGCGGCGCCGTCGGCGCGCGCAACAGGCTCGCGAGGATCGCGGCCTCGCCCGCGTCCAGCCCGGACGGCGCCTTGCCGAACAGGTTGCGCGCGGCGGCGCCGATGCCTTGCAGCTCGCCGCGATAGCTGGCCAGGTTCAGGTAGGCTTCCAGGATCTGGCGCTTGTTCCAGCCGGCTTCCAGTTCGCGCGCGGCGAGCGCCTGGTCCCATTTGCGCGCCCACGTGCGGCCCTTCGACCGCGGCGCCAGCTTCGGATCGAGCAGGCCCGCGAGCTGCATCGTGATCGTCGATGCGCCGCGCGTGCGCTGCTGGCCGAACAGGTTGTCCCATGCAGCCTTGCCGATGGCCTGGAAGTCGATGCCGCCGTGTTCCATGAAGCGCTGGTCCTCGGCCTGCAGCACGGCGCGGCCGAGCGTCGGCGAGATGTCGTCCAGCGCCACCCAGCCGAGCCGCCTGCCCGCCATGTCCACGCGCACCGTGGCGAGGATCTCGCCGTGGCGGTCGAGCAGGGTCGTGTCGGATGAGCGCCACGCCGCCTTCACTTCCTGCGGCGTCGGCACGGCGGCATGTACCGTCAACGCCACCAGCAGCAGAAGCCAGGCCAGGATCTTCATCACTGCACCGTCATCCCCGCGTTCGGCACTTCGCCGAACATCTCCGGCGCGTACATGGCTTCCACGCGCGTGGTCGGCAGCGCGAAGCGGCCCTCGTTGTTCAGCCGCACCGTGTACTCGACGGTGAAGCGGCCCTTCGGCACCCATTCGTAGTACGCGCGGTAGCCGGTGTGCAGGCGCTCCTCGAACGCCGGCCACGTCCAGCCGGTGCGGCGTTCGCCGGCCGTCGCGATCTGCGAATCGCGGCCCAGGCCCGATCCGAGCACGCTGGCACCGGCCGGGATCGGATCGTCGACGACGACCCACGTCATGTCCGACTGCGCATCGATGTCGAGATGGACGCGGTAGACGTCCCCGCGCGACCACGTGCCCTTGACCTTCTGCTCGACCGGCGTGACGGTGCGCGCGATGCGATAGCCGGACGACAGCGGGGCCTTCAACGGCACGGCCGCCAGGCTCTGGACCGTCGCCCATGGCTTGCCGCTGCCCAGCTGGCGCATGGTCAAGGTGCCGCGGCCCTGCGGCCAGGCCTGCAGCACGGTCGCGGGCACGGTCCCGGTCCAGCTGACGGGTTTTGCATCCGCGCCCGTGACGACGAGGTTCGCGCTGCCCGTCACCGGCTCGCGCTCGTAGGTCTCGGAGAAGCGCTCGAGCGCGACGGTGCCCCAGGCGTTGGCCGTCGTCGTGTCCCAGTGGCCGTGCTGCTGGCGGCCGAGGGCGCCGCGCGCGAGGCGGCCGGCGTCGACCTTCCACGCGGGATCGTCCAGCGTCGCCAGCAGCAGGCGGTTGGCGTTCACGTCGACGGACGTCATGAGCCACCACCAGCCATCCGCGCGCTCGGTCGAAAAGCCCATCGTCGTGCCTTGCAGGTTCAGGCGCGCGCGCAGGATCTGGCCGGCCTGCGCCAGGCGCTGGTCGCGCTGCGGCAGCGCCGGCGTGCGTTTCAGGATCAGATACCAGTCGATGACGGCGGACGTGGGCCACAAGTTCGGCTGGACCTCGATCGAATCCAGCATGGCCGGCTGCACCTCCGTGTCGCGCGACAGCGCTTCCAGCGCCGCCAGCTTGCGCACGGCCAGTTCGCCCGTCGCGCGGCCGTTGCCGCGCACGATCTTCCCTTCGACGAACGCGGCGAGGCCCGCCTCCATGCGGCCGCGCAGCTCGTCCGGGATCGCGTAGCCCGCTTCATGCGTCACCGACAGCACATAGGCCGTGAGCACGTCGCTGCCCTGGTCCATCGGTGCGAAATACTTCACCAGGCCATCGCCGTCCAGGTGCGACGGCAAGGTCGCGACGACCGTATCCCACATCGCCTTGTCCTGCAGCGCCACCGCACGCGATGTGCGCTGTTCGAAGCACGTGTACGGATAGGCCGTCATGTAGTCGCGCACGCCCGGCAGGTCGCTGCCGAGGCGCGCCTGCAGGGTCGTGCGGATGCCGCCGCGGCCCGGCAGCGCATCGGCCGGACGCTCGACGGGCATCGTCTTCGTGCCGTCGATCTGCACGAGCGTCGCCTGCAGGGTGCGCACCGGCACGGCGACGTTCACCTGTTGCGTGACGCGCATGCGGTCGCTCGCGCCCTCGCCTGCCGCCGCCACGTCCCACTGCAGCCTCGATGCCCCTGCCGGCACCGCGTAATCCCAGCCCGCTTCGCGCGATTCGCCCGGCGCGAGCACGATGTCCTGGCGCGGCAGCGCCTGCGCCTTGCCGCCATCCGCGGTCACGCCGGCGTCCAGGCGGATGGCCAGCTGCCGGTCGGACGCGTTGCGCAGCGTGAACCCGGCGCGCAGGCGGTCTCCTTCGCGCACCTGCGGCGGCAGGCCGGAGACGAGCATCAGGTCCTGCGACGTGCGGATGTCCGTGCCGCCCGCGCCGAACCGGCCCGCGCCGCTGCTCGCGACGGCTACGATGCGGAAGGACGTCAGCGAATCGTTCAACGGCACGTCGACCTTCGCCTCGCCGTTCGCATCGAGGACGACCTTGCCCTTCCACAGCAGCAGCGTCTCGAACAACTCGCGCCCGGCGCCGCGGCCGCCGCCCCCGCCGTGCGGGAACGCCTTGCGGCCGAAGTGGCGCTTGCCGACGACCTGCATCTGTGCCGTCGACGTCTCCACCTGCAGGCTGCGCTCGTGCATCATCGTCTCGAGCAAATTCCAGCTCGTGTTGGGCATCAGTTCGAGCAGGCCGGCATCGACGGCGGCCACGGCGACTTCCGTACCGGCCGCCGGCCGCGTGCCGTCCGGGTCGCGCACGCGGATCGTGACCTGCGCACGCTCGCGCACCTTGTACACGGGTTTATCGGCCGCGACGTCGACCTTCAGTTCGTGCCCCTTCCAGCCTACGCGGAGCGGCGCGATCCCGAGTTTATAAGCGGGCTTGCCCAGGTCGACGAGCGCCGTCGGCTGCACGCCCGCCACGCGCCCGCGCACGACGAGAGCCGACACGAACACGTTAGGCGCATAGCTCGCTTTTACGGGAATCGAAATCGTCTGGTCGCGGCCGGACAGGCGCCGCACGTACGTGTCGAGGATGCCCTCGCGCTCGACGGTCACGAGCACGGTCGCCCGGCGGAACGGGCTGCGCACCTGGAAGCGTGCCTGCTCGCCCGGTTCGTAGCGCTTCTGCGCCGGCAGCAGGTCGATGCGGTCGTGGTCCGCGTTCGCGAACCACTGTTCCTCATCGCCCGCCACGTACACCTCGCGATGGGTGGCCGCCACGCGTTGCTGCGGATCGGTCGCTCGAGCGCGCAGGATCAGGTCGCCGTCGACGGGCGCCTTCACGTCGCACAGGAGCAGGCCGCGCGCGTCCGTCGTGCCGCTGCACGCTTCGCTGATGCGCTTGATCTCGGCGCTGTGCTCATAGGCGTAAAAGCCGCCGACGAGACGGCGCCGGTGCGAATAGGTCGCCCGCTTGAGCAGGTCGACCGTCATCGGCACGTTCGCCACCGGCTTGCCGGCGACGTCCAGCACGACGGTCTGGAATTTCAGCGCATCGCGGCGCAGCAGCCAGCCATCGGGCTTGATGCCGACAACGTACGCGGATGGCCACAGCGGCACGCGCGTGGAGACCGTCAATGTTTCGCCGTTGGCGTCCTGGTACGACAACTCGGCCAGCAGGCTTTTCGGGCGCTCGATCGCCGGCAGCTTGTCGACGACGATGCGCGCCCCGCCCGCGCGGTCGAGCTGCAGGCTTTGCGTGCGCGCGACTTCCTGGCCGGGCGTGCCTTCCGATTCCGCCTCTTCCTCGCCCTCGCTACCCTGGTCGACGACGCCTTCGCGCACGTCGCCCGCCCCCAGCGCGAACTCGTCGTAGTCGGCGAACTGCACGCCGGTGTCCTGCACGACGCTGCGCAGTTTCACCGGCGCCAGGCCCGCGGGACCGCCCGACAGATAACTCACCTGCGCATCGAGCGTGACGGCCTGCGGCGCCACGGCGGGATGCTTCGGCCCCGCCAGTTGCGCCTTCATCGTCGGCACGCGGAATTGCTCGACACGGAAATCGCCCGCCACCTGGCCGCCGATCAGCACGTCGTACACGCCGAGCTTCGCTTCCGCCGGGATCGCCCACTCGCCCTCGGCGCTGCCGTTCGCATCCCAGCGCAGGGAAAACTCGACTTTCTCGCCGCTGCCCTGGTGGACGAGGAAGCCGCGCGCGGGCAACGCCGTCTTGTCCGTGCCGAGTTCCTGCGCGCGCCAGTCGCGGACTTCTTTCGGCGCCGGGTCCTTCGCGCGCACGAAGGCGAAACCCTGCTGCGTGCGGCGGCGCAGGTAGTGCTTCATGTGGACGGTCTCGCCGGCGCGCAGCAGGGTGCGGTCGAACACGGTGGCGACGATGCGGCTGTCCTCGTCGCGGCTGCCCGTGGGCAGGTTGAAGCGCCACGCCTCGATGCCCTGCTGCCAGTCGGACAGGGTGAACGTGAAGTCGTCGCCGCGCGCGGCCGTCACGACGTAGATGTCGCCCTCCTTGCAGCGGGCATGCGGCAGCGCCTGGCGGATGCGCGCGATGCCGGCGGCGTCCGTCGTGCCGGTCCACAGCAGCCGCGCGCCGCAATCGCGCACTTCGACGCGCGCGCCCGCGACGGGCTGCCCCTTGTCGAGCGACGTCACCCACACGAGCGACGATTGCGCGCCGAGCTTGAAATGCGCGGCCAGATTCGTGACGAGGGCCGCGCTGCGCACGTACGCGGTGCGTCTTTTCGGATCCAGCGCGGCGCCCAGGCGCGGGCTTTCCAGTTCGACCGCGTAGAAGCCGGGCTGGCGCAGCGGGATGCCGATCACTTCGAACGCGCGCCGGCCGAGCGGTTTCGGGAGCGTGAAGCGCTGCAGCGCGTCTGCCTTGGCGCCCTTGAAGATCGACACCTTCAGCTGGTCGCCTTCCGGCTGGCCGGGATTCAGGCCGCCGTGCGGCCCCGCGACCTTGCGCAGCCACGTGAGCACGTCGGCCGTGCGGCTGGCGTCGAGGCGCATGGCGATGCCGTTAGTCGTGTGCATGCGGCCGGCGAGCTGCGCCTCGACGTTGCGCACGGTGACGGGCAGCAGGCGGTCGCCGTTTGCCTCGATGATGCCGAACGGCGCCGCGAACTTGACGAGCGGCGGCTGCTCGCCCGTGCGCACGGCCAGCGGGAAGCGGCCCGCATTGACGAGGGACCGGCCCGCATCGTCGCGCAAGTCGGCCGGCAGGTGCAGGGTGAATCTTGCCTGTTCCGGGAACGGCCCGGGCACGCTGGCCTGGCCCACGAAGTCCGGCGTCCGTCCGCCTTCCTTGTCGATGCGCGCCGGCCAGCGCTTGCCGCCCGGTCCTTCCAGATACACCCTGGCCGCGTCGGCCGCGCGCACGGGCGCGCTGAAGTCCACGCGCATCGGCTGGAACGGAATGCATTGGGACCGCGCGTTGACTTTCTCGCAGTTGAAGCGGGCCGTGAAATCGGCGCGCGTCTTGAACGAGAGCGTCTGGTCTTCGGCCGTCGCGATGCCGTTCGGCGCAGCCACGCCGGCGCCCCAGACGAGGGCGACTTCCGCATTCGACGGCAACGTGCGACGGCATTGCAGCACGACGATGCGGGCCAGGCGGCCGGCCTTGTCGTCGGCGCGCAGTTGCGCGTCCGTGTACGGTCCGATGTCTTCCTTGCCGCGGTCCGCGACGACGACTTGCCGGACGAACCAGCGGTCGGTGCGCAACACCTGTTCGCGCTGCGCGCCCTGTACCAGGGTCACTCCGATCTTGTCGCTGGCGCCGTCCGCGCGGCACCACGCCTGTTTCAGGATGCTGTCGGCCGACGCGGGCGCGGACAGCGCGAGCACGAAGGCCTGTTTCTCGTCGATGCCGGACGCGCCTTCATGCGGCAGCGTTTCCAGCACGGCCGGACCGCCCGTGGCGACGGTGAATGCCTGTGCCCCCGCCAGCGGCTGTCCGGCCAGGTCGCGCACGCCGGCTTTCAGCGTGAAGCGGCAGCTCGTGGCGCCCGGCAGGTCGCGTTCGAAATCGTAGCTCCACGTCTGCGCATCGACCCAGCGGCCGCTGCCCGGCACGGCGCACGCGACGTCGAACGGGGTCTCGGCGCGCAAATCGCCGAACGCCACCATCGGCTGCGAGAACCGCGCGACAGCCTGGCGCACGCGCCGCACCTGCCCTTCGGGCGAAAAGCCGGACACGGTGGTCTGCGCCCACGCGCCCGACCAACAGCACAACAAGACGAAGCACAGCAGGCGGCGCAGGACGACCATGGGTTCTCCGGGAGATGGCGGACGGACGACGGCTGAGTGTTGCAAACTCGGCTTGCAGTGTCAACAACGTTTAACAATTAGCAACGCAATGTGGCGGTCATGCAAACCTGCATGATTGGATATAAAATGCGGCTCTTATATTTCCTGTACGCATATAAGATCATGAGTCTCCCCCTGATCCTGAACCTGGCCATCGCCCTGGCCGCCTGCGGCCTGCTGTATGTGATGCAGCAACGCCATCTGTCCTTCACGAAACGCGTGTTCACGGGCCTCGGCCTGGGCATCGTCCTCGGCGCGGCGTTCCAGGCGTTCTACGGCAACGGTTCACAGGTCATTGCACAGACGAATGCGTATCTCGACATCGTCGGCACCGGCTACGTCAAACTGCTGCAGATGATCATCATGCCACTGATCATGGTGTCGATCATCCAGGCCATCCTCAAGCTGCGCGACGCGTCGTCGCTCGGCAAGATCAGTGCGCTGACGATCGGCACGCTGATGGTCACGACGGCCATCGCGGCCACGATCGGCATCCTGATGGCCAAGCTGTACGGTCTGTCCGCCGTCGGCCTGACGTCGAGCGCGGCCGAAGTCGCGCGCGGCCATTATTTAGAGGGCAAACTGGCCACGGCGCAGGACGTGTCGCTGCCGACCATGATCCTGTCGTTCATTCCCGAGAATCCCTTCCTCGACATGACGGGCGCGCGCAAGACGTCGACGATCGCCGTCGTCCTGTTCTCGATCTTCCTGGGCGTGTCCGCGACGGGCATCGCCGCCAAGAAGCCGGACGTGTTCGAGAAATTCAGCGAATTCGTGCACGTGGCCCACGTGATCGTGATGCGCATGGTGACGCTCGTGCTGCGCCTCACCCCGTTCGGCGTGTTCGCCCTCATCACGCAGGTGCTGGCGAGCTCCAGCGTGCAGGACATCCTCAAGCTGATCGGCTTCGTGGCCGCATCGTACAGCGCCCTGATCCTCATGTTCGGCGTGCACCTGCTGATCATCGCGGCCGTGGGCCTGAACCCGGGCCGCTACGTGAAAAAGATCTTCCCCGTGCTCGCCTTCGCGTTCACGTCGCGCACGTCGGCCGGCTCGATCCCGATGAGCGTGCAGACGCAGACCGCGCGTCTCGGCACGCCGGAAGGCATCGCCAACTTCGCCGCGTCGTTCGGCTCGATGATGGGCCAGAACGGCTGCGCCGGCATCTATCCGGCGATGCTCGCCGTCATGATCGCGCCCACCGTCGGCATCGATCCGTTCACGAGCAGCTTCCTGCTGCCCCTGATCGGCATCGTCACCATCGGCTCCGTCGGCGTGGCCGGCGTGGGCGGCGGCGCCACGTTCGCCGCGCTGATCGTGCTGTCGGCGCTGAACCTGCCCGTGGCGCTGGCGGGCCTCCTGATTTCCATCGAGCCACTGATCGACATGGGCCGTACCGCGCTCAACGTCAGCGGGTCCATCACGGCCGGCACGTTCGCCAGCCGCGTGCTCGGCCAGACCGACATGGCCGTGTTCGACAGCGACGCCGAGGTCAACCTCGACAGCGAGGAGCAAGTAGCGTAAAGGTGATGTAAAACCTTTCTCCTGTTCACGTAAGAGCCCGCCTACACGTCGTTTTGGCACACGTTTTCGTCCGGAATCGTGCGCGGAAATCCCGCCGAATCCGTCTATGATCGCGTCATGTCAAAATCACAAACGGTCGGATGATGGATCAGAAGTGGCCACAGGAAATCTGGCTCGTCAGGCACGGGCAAAGCGCGGGTAATGTCGCGCGCGATGCCGCCGAAGCCGCGGCTGGCCTGCTCATCGACATCGCCGAGCGCGACGTCGACGTGCCCCTGTCGGAGCTGGGCGTGCGCCAGTCGCAGGCCCTGTCGAGCTGGTTCGCGGCGCTGCCGCCCGACGGCCAGCCGAACGTCGTGCTGCATTCGCCCTACGTGCGCGCGGCCGAGACCGCCAATATCCTGATGCAGCGCCTGAACCGCGACGAGTTGCTCGCCGTCCACGCCGACGAGCGCCTGCGCGAAAAGGAGTTCGGCATCCTCGACCGCCTGACGGTGCGCGGTATCGCCGAGAAATATCCCGAGCTGCATGAGCAACGCCACCACGTCGGCAAGTTCTATTTCCGCCCGCCCGGCGGCGAGAGCTGGTGCGACGTCATCCTGCGCCTGCGCAGCGTCCTCGACACGATGACGCGCGAGTACCCGCGCGAACGCGTGCTGATCGTCGCGCACCAGGTCATCGTCAACTGCTTCCGCTACCTGATCGAGCGGATGGACGAGGCGACGATCCTCGAGCAGGACCGCGCCGGCGACGTGCCGAACTGCTCCGTCACGTCCTACGCGTTCGATCCCACGCTGGGCAAGCGCGGCAAGCTGGCCGTCCGCCTGGTCAATTTCGTCGCCCCGCTCGAAGCCACCGGCACGCCGGTCACGGTCGCCAAAGACCAGCCCACCGCCGCCAAGGCCTGAGGTCCCTCCATGACGCTGCAAACCCATGCCCGCCCGCGCGACGTCGATACGAGCCTGCTGCGCAGCTGGCCGCTGCCCGTGCCCTCGAACGACGCCGACAAGGAAGACCGCGGCCACGTGCTCGTCCTCGGCGGCTCGCGCGAGATGCCCGGCCCCGTGATCCTGGCCGCGACGGCGGCCTTGCGCGCCGGCGCCGGCAAGCTGACCATTGCCACCGGCCGCAGCGTGGCCCAATTGGTAGCGCTCGCTATTCCTGAATCGCGCGTGCTGGGACTGGCGGAAAACGATGCCGGCGGCTTCACGGTCGAAGCCGTGGCCGCGCTCGATCCGCTGGCCGACAAGATCAGCGCTGTCCTCATCGGCCCCGGCATGCGGGACGAGGCCGCGACGGCCCGCCTCGTGCACGCGCTGCTGCCGCGTCTGGACGGCACCGCCACGAACGTGTTGCTCGACGCCGAGGCGATGGGCGCGGTTTTGCATCCGCCCGGGGGAGGCACGCCGAACCGCGCGCCCTTCCGCTTCAAGGTGCCGGTCCTGTTGACGCCGCATGCGGGCGAAATGGCCCACCTGACGGGCATCGCGAAAGACGAGATCGGCGCGGCGCCGGACCGCCATGCCATCGACGCGGCCCGGCACTGGAACGCCGTCGTCGCGCTCAAGGGCGCGCGCACCGTGATCGCGGCGCCGGGCGGCGAGCGGTGGCAGCACGAAGGCGGCAACGTCGGGCTCGCCACGTCCGGTTCGGGCGACGTGCTGGCCGGCATCATCGCGGGGCTCGCGGCGCGCGGCGCCACGCTCGCGCAGGCCGCCGCCTGGGGCGTCGCGCTGCACGCGCGCGCGGGCGAGCGCCTCGCCGAACGCTTCGGCAGACTGGGTTACCTGGCGCGGGAATTGTGCGACGTCATTCCCGCCCTGCTCGAACAGGCCGCCGGCGACAGCGCCGACGGGGTGTCACGACCATCCGGCAGCTTCGCCGGGGGACAAAGGGCTGAACGATGATGGTTCGGCTCTTATCTAACCCGCACGTGTCGACGTTGCAGGCGGCACGGCGGAACAAGGGGAACTTCGGTTTCCCAAAGCAGAAGGCATGCAATCCGACGAACCGGCCGGCGCGGTGCCGGTCAAATCCAGACAGTCGGATTCGTACGCCACCGGGGCCGCGTATTGCGTCGGTTCCCTGATGGTTCACGCTTGGACCGCATGGTCCATCGGGAACCCTAAGCCCCGCCTCGCTTCCAGTGCTCACCGGGAGACGGCGGTAAACGATAGACGTGAACGAGGAGTAAAACAAATGAAAGCTCTTAACAACGCATCGAAAATTCTGTTTGCTGCAGCCCTGATGGCCAGCCTGGCCGCTTGCAAGAAGAATGACACCACCAGCACGACCGGTACCGGCGACACGTCGGCCACCGCGCCGAGCAGCAGCTCCGGCACCAGCGGCACGACCGGCGCCACCGGCACGGGCACGACGGGTGACACGACCGGCACCGGCGCAACCGGCACCACCGGCACCATGGGCGGCGCCACCGGCGCGACGGGCACCACCGGCGACACCGGCACGGGCGCAACGGGCACCGGCACCACGGGCACCGGCGCGACCGGAACGACCGGCGGCAGCGGCTCGTCGGGCACGTCGGGTACGTCGGGCACGACCGGCAGCGACACGTCGGGCACCGGCACCTCGGGCACCGGTACCTCGGGCCGCTGATCGCCGTGGCGCATCGGCCAAGGGTCGGGAACGGCCCTTGGCACCGGCATGCACTGGGCGCGGCGGATGCGGCCCTAGTGCATGCCGTTTCCTAGAGTGCCTCGGAATGAAAAAAGGGCCTGCGCTTGCAGGCCCTTCTCATTGCATGCCGGCCGCAGCCGGCACCACACCGTCAAGCCGTCGCCGGGCGGCCGCGGCCGGTAGCGAAGCGGCCGGCCTTCACGATCAGGCGGAAGACCAGGCGCACGAGCACCAGCGTGAGGATCGCTTCGACGAAAGTCATCACGAACGCCGGCAGCGCCGTGAAGCGGGCCGCGCGGCGGTGGAACTTGGCCACCATGCGGTCGCGGGCGATCTCGATGCTGTCGTAGAAGGTCGGGACGACCAGCAGGGTCAGCACCGTCGACGTGATCGTGCCGCCGATGATCGCGATGGCCAGCGGCTGGTAGAACTCGCCCGAGTCGCCCAGGGCCAGCGCCACCGGCAGCATGCCGGCGATCAGCGCGAACGTCGTCATCAGGATCGGACGCAGGCGGGCGCGGCCGGCGGCCATCAGCGCGTCTTCGCGGTCCATGCCTTCCGCCTCGCGGGTGCGGGCGGCGTCCAGCAGCAGGATCGCGTTCTTCGCCACGAGACCCATCAGCATGATGATGCCGATGAAGCTCATCAGGTTCAGCGTGCCCTTCGTGAGCAGCAGCGCGACGACCACGCCGATCAGCGACAGCGGCAGCGACAGCATCACGGCGAGCGGCGCCGTGAACGACCCGAACTGCATCACCAGGATCAGGTACATGAGGCCGATACCCGAGACCAGTGCGATCGTCATCTGCGTGAACACTTCCTGCTGGTCCTTGCTCTGGCCACCCAGCGACAGGCCATAGCCCGGCGGGAAGTCCATCGATTTCGCCAGCTTGAGGGCGTCGTCCATGACTTCGCCGTTCGAGCGGCCCTGGGCATTGGCCGACACACGCACGACGCGCTTGCCGTCCTTGTGCTCGATCGCGGACGGGCCCTTGCCCATCGTGATCTTGGCGATTTGGTCCAGCGGCACCATCATGTTGCTGCCGGTGACGGCGATCGGCAGGCGCTCGATGTTTTCCAGGCCCACGCGGTCTTCCGGCGCGAGGCGCACGGCCACGTCGCGGGTCTCGCCCGTCGGGTCGACCCAGTCGCCGACCTCGATGCCGGCGAACGCGACGCGCAGCGCGGTGGCGGCGTCGCCGACCGAGATGCCCATCATGTTCGAGAGGCCGCGGTCCAGCTCGATCTGCAGCTCGTCCTTCGGATCCTGCTGGGACAGCGTGACGTCCACGGCGCCCGGTACCTGACGAAGTTTTTCCATGTAGGCATTGGTCAGGTCCATCAGCTTGCGCGAATCCGTGCCGGTGAACTCGATCTGCACGGGCTTGCCGTTGCCGTTCAGGTCGTCCGTGACCGTGTACTCGGCACCGACGAGGCGGGCGATCTTCTCGCGCAGTTCCACCGCGATGTCGGACGCGCTGCGCTTGCGTTCGCGGCGCTTGCCGATGTCGACGTAGATGCGGCCGCCGCCCGAATTGATCGAGGCGTTCGTGTCCTTCGTCTCCGGCATCGTGCGCGCCAGCGCGGCCGCTTCTTCCATCTTCATGCGGGCATAGCCCACCGACGCCGACGCCGGCGTACGCACTTCGATCAGCAGCTGGCCGCTGTCCTGCTTCGGCAGGAACGACGTGCCGCCGAACTTGCCCTGCAGGCCCAGCGCCGCGACGAGGCTGACGACGGCGATGATGGCCATCCAGCGGCGGTGGTGCAGCGCCCAGGCGATCACGTGGCCGTAGCGGTTGGCCTGGTGGTCGAACCAGACGTTGAAGCGCGCGAGATATTTCTCGATGCCCTTCTTCGGCGCATGGTGGTGGCCCGGCGGGTCGCCCCAGTAGGCGGACAGCATCGGGTCGAGCGTGAACGAGATGAACAGCGACACGATCACGGAGCAGGCGACGGTGAGCGCGAACGGACGGAACCATTCGCCCGAGATGCCCGGCATGAAGGCGACGGGGATGAACACGGCCATGATCGAGAACGTCGTCGACGCGACGGCCATGCCGATCTCCGCGGTACCCTCGAGGGCCGCCGTGCGGCGGTCGGAACCGTTTTCCATGTGGCGGACAATGTTTTCCCGCACGACGATCGCGTCGTCGATCAGCACGCCGATCGCGAGCGACAGGCCCAGCAGCGTCATGAAGTTCAGGGTGAAGCCGCACAGCCACACGGCGATGAACGCGGCCAGCACCGAGGTCGGCAGCGACAGCGCGGTGATCAGCGTGGAACGCCACGAGTTCAGGAAGGCGTACACGACGAAGATCGTCAGCACGGCGCCGAACACGAGCGATTCGATGACGTTGTTCAGGCTGTCCTGGGCGTCCTCGCCGCCGTCGTACGAAATGTCCAGCTTGGTGCCCGCCGGCAGTTCCTTGCGGATCTGTTCGATTTCCGCACGGACCTTCTTGGCGATGGCGACGGTCGACGCTTCACGCGAGCGGATGATCTGGATACCGACGTTGGGTTTGCCGCTGCGCATCGACACGCTGTCGATGTCGGCGAAGCCGTCCTTGATGTCGGCCACCTGGTTCAGGCGCACGACGGTGTCGCCGTTGCGCTTGACGACCACCTGCGAGAAATCTTCCGGACGCTCGATGCGGCCGACGAGGCGGATACCCTTCTCGTCCAGCTCGCTACGCACCTTGCCGACCGGCGCGTTCGTGTTCTGGCGCGATAGCGCGTTCGTCACGTCGCTGACGGAGACGTTGTACTCGCGCAGTTTTTCCGAATGGATCAGCACGGACAGCTCACGGCGCAGCGAGCCGTTCACCTGCACGTTGGCCACGCCGTCGATCGCGCGGAAGCGGTCGGCCAGCTGGTCTTCGGCCAGGCGCGAGATCTCGGCATGGCTCTGCGAGCTCGACGACAGCGCCAGGTTCATGATCGGCTGGGCGGACGGGTCGACGCGGCGCAGCACCGGCTCGCGCATCTCGATCGGCAGCTTGTAGCGGACGGACGCGATGGCGTTGCGGACGTCGTCCGAGGCCTCGATCAGGTTGCGCTTGAAGTCGAAGCGCAGCACGATCGTCGCGCTGCCCTCATTGGCGTACGCGTTCACCTCGGTCACGCCGGTGATGGCGAGCATCTGCTTCTCGAGGCGTTCGATGAGTTCGCGTTCGGACGTTTCCGGCGACGCGCCCGGATACGGGATCGTCACGACGATGATCGGAATCTCGACGTCCGGGTTCTGGTTCACGCGCAAGTGATTGAGCGCGAGCAGGCCCATGCACATCATGCCGATGATCAGCACGAGTGTCGCAATGGGCTTCTTGACACTGAAATTGGACAGGAACATGGTGGTTAATCCCGCTTATTTACCCTGGGGTGCGCTGTTGGTGGCGCTGTTGGCGGTACCTGCGGCGCTGGCGACGCGCGCAGCGGCCGCCATTTCCACCTTCTGCCCATCCTTCAGGGTCGAGCCCGGGTGGCGCAGCACGCTGTCGCCGGACGCCAGGCCGTTCTTGATTTCGAAATTGCCGGTGCGCGGATCGCGCGAACCCACCGTCAGGTCGATCTTCGCCAGCTGGCCGCCCTTCACTTTCCAGGCATACGTCTTGTCGCCGGCCTTGACCATCGCGGATTCCGGCAAGGTGATCGCATCGGACAGCTCGGCGTCGATGCGGCCCTCGGCATACAGGCCGGCCACGCGCGGACGCGCTTCGTTACTGAAGCCGACGAGCACCTCGACCTGGCGGGTGATGTCGTTCGCGGACGGGTCGATGCGCTTGACGATGCCGGTGAACTTTTGCTCGCCGTAACCGTTGACGCGGAAGAACACCGGCTGGCCGACCTTGACGGCGGCGATCTTGTCGGCCGACACGCGGCCTTCGAAGCGCATGCTCGTCGGATCGATCACCTTCAGCAATTCCTTGCCGATGGCGGCCGTGTCGCCGGGGGAGACTTTACGGTCGGAGACGATGCCGTCGAACGGCGCGCGCACGACGGTGCGGGTCACCTGCTGCTGGGCCGCGACGAGGCGCGCCCTGGCGGCCGACAGCTCGCTCTGGGCGCTGTTGCGGCGCACTTCGGCGTCGTCCAGCGCCTGGGCGGACGTCATGCCGGACGCGCGCAGCGTCTTCAGGCGCTCGAGGGCGCGGTTGGACTGGTCCAGGGCCTGGGAGGCGGCGCGCTGGGCTTCCTGGGCGGACATCAGGCTGTCGCGGATCGACGTCTCGTCCAGCTTGACGAGCACGTCACCCTTCTTGACCGGGTCGCCGTTCTCTTTCAGGACCTGCAGCACGATGGCGGACACTTCCGCGCGCAGGTCGGCCTTGCGTTCCGGCTGGACCGAGCCCGTGATCACCGGGCCGTTCGCGAGCGCACTGCTCTGCACGGTCAGGACATCCTCCGGGGCAACGAGCAGCTGGACGGCCTTGCCATCCTTCTGCTTGGCATCCGCCTGCGCGTTGGCGGCGTCGGGCTTTGCAGGGTCCTTGTCATGTTTGCCGCACGCACTGAGTGCGGAAGCAATAGCAAGGAAGATTATAGTTTTGCGCAGCATTTCTTGGTTCCCCCGAGGATGGACTCGTTACCTGTAAAAATAAGAATATAAAAGGCCAGCGCGCAGTATCGAATAGGCGGTCTTGACCGTCAATTGACGTTTCGGCAAAGCGCGGTTTTGGTGGGATGAACTGCAGATAGGCGGGATGAAATGCGTTTGGCCGAGCATGAAATGCGCGAAAGAAGGGACAACGCGCGGACAGGCGGACGTCCGGGTGGACGGTGGGAAGCTAACGGTGCACTACCTTGGGCTCTCGCCAAGGGGGGCGCCTAGCCCGGGAGCGACGGTATTTTGTTACGCGGCCATAAGACCGTCGTCCCTGCGCAGGCAGGGACCCAATTTCATCGCACGAAGAGGTGATACACGAGATTCCCCATCAGGATCCCGGTGACGATACCGCCGCCGATCTCGACGAGCGTATGCCCCATCCGCTCGCGCAGGGTCGTGTGGCCGGCCTGTCCCGCGGCCAGGCGGTTGATGGCGGCGGCCTGGCGGCCGACGTGCTGGCGCAGGCTGTTGGCGTCGATCATCACGATGAAGCACAGGGTGACGGCCACGCCGAACGCCGGGTGGCCGATGCCCTCGCGCAGGGCGATCAAGGTCGCCATGCTGGTGACGGTGGCGCTATGGTTGCTGGGAAAGCCGCCGTTGCCGACCAGGTTGAACGCCCAGCGCCCCTGGCGCGCACTGTTGATGAGGAATTTGATCGGGCCGACCACGAGCCAGGTCAGCACCGGGGTGACCAGATAAGAGACATCCATGTGAAATCCATTCAAGGGGAAACGGGAGGCATGACGCCGGGCGGCATTATGGCAGATGCAATGTCACGTGAGCAATTCACGCGGTGGCGATCGATGCGCCCGCCAATGTGGGAAACGGGGTAATATGCGCCGTGTGGTCATTCAGACAATGCGTATATAAGAACTGGAGAGGTACATGCAACATTTCAGGTTGTCGTTCGTCGTCACCGCCGTCCTGCTGGCGCTGGCCGGCTGGTGGGGCTTTTCCCATGGTGGCAGCGCCGGCCTCCTGCAAGCGCTGTGGATCGCGGCCGTGCTGGGCGTGCTCGAGATCTCGCTGTCGTTCGACAACGCGGTCGTCAACGCGTCCGTCCTGCGCAACTGGAACGCGTTCTGGCAAAAGCTGTTCCTCACGGTCGGCATCGTCGTCGCCGTGTTCGGCATGCGCTTGCTGTTTCCCCTCCTCATCGTGTCGGTGGCGACGGGCCTGGGCCTGATCGACGTCTGGCACATGGCCGTCAACAACCCGGACGAGTACGCCCGCAACCTGACGTCGCGCCACGCCGAAGTGGCCGCGTTCGGCGGTGCGTTCCTGTTGCTGGTCTTCCTCAACTTCCTGTTCGATGAGGAAAAGGAACTCCACTGGCTGGGCTGGATCGAAGAAAAGGTCGGCAAGTACGGTTCGGAAGGCTTCGCCATCCTGGTCACCCTGCTCGCCGTGTTCGGCTGCATGAGCCTCGTGCCGCAGGAGCGCAAGCTGTCCACGCTCATCGCGGGCGTCGTCGGCGTGCTCGTGTACGTGGGCGTGAACTGGTTTTCCGGACTGCTGGAGGAAGAAGAATCCGACCCGGCCGTGGGCAAGCTGATCTCGCAGGGCAGCATCGGCGGCTTTTTATATCTGGAAGTGCTGGACGCGTCGTTCAGCTTCGACGGCGTGATCGGCGCATTTGCCATCACGAACGACGTCGTCGTGATCATGCTCGGCCTGGCCATCGGCGCCATGTTCGTGCGGTCGCTAACCGTGTTCCTCGTGCACAAGGGCACGCTGGAAGAATTCGTCTTTCTCGAGCACGGCGCCCACTACGCGATCGGCATCCTGGCCCTGATCATGTTCGCCAGCGTCGAGTACGAGATTCCCGAATGGTTCACCGGCCTGTCCGGCGTGGCCTTCATCCTGGTATCGCTGTGGTCGTCGATCCGCTACAAGAAGCGCGAGCAACTCGAGTCGGCGACCTGAAACCCGTAACCATTAATAGAAAGGAAGCAAGATGGCGATCAGTTTGCAAAAAGGCGGCAACGTCAACCTGTCCAAGGAAGATCCGAACCTGAAAAAGGTCATCATCGGCCTCGGCTGGGACCCGCGCGCGACCGACGGCGCCACCTTCGACCTCGACGGCAGCGCCTTCCTGCTGCGCGGCGACGGCAAGGTGCGCGGCGATGCCGACTTCATCTTCTACAACAACCTGCAGTCCAGCGACGGCGCCGTCAAGCACACGGGCGACAACCGCACCGGCCAGGGCGAAGGCGACGACGAGCGCATCGTGGTCGACCTCACGCGCGTGCCGCCGGAGGTGGAAAAGATCGCGTTCGCCGTCACCATCCACGAAGCGGACCAGCGGCGCCAGAGCTTTGGCCAGGTCGCCCGCGCCTTCATCCGCTGCCTGAATGCGGACGGCGAGCGCGAGATCGCCCGCTACGACCTGTCGGAAGACAGCTCGACGGAGACGGCGATGATCTTCGGCGAGCTGTACCGCTATGGCAACGAGTGGAAATTCCGCGCCGTGGGCCAGGGCTACAACGGCGGTCTCGGGCCCCTCGCCCGTTCGTTCGGGGTACAGGTCTAAGACTGGCCTGATTGACAATCCGGGCGCCCATGTCAGAATGGGCGCGCTTCGTCACGTCCCGTCACCTTACCTTACACCGACCATGCCCAAGACCCTGCCGCGCCGCGCCACCGCCATCCTCGCCTCCGTCGTCATCGCCGCCGTGGCGCTGTTCGCCCTGTACACGTGGATCGTGCTGAGCTGGTCGTACTCGGAAGGCGAACGGGCCGGCTACCTGCAGAAACTGTCGCGCAAGGGCTGGTTGTGCAAGACGTGGGAAGGCGAGATCCTGCTGTCCAGCATGCCGGGCGCCATTCCCGAGCGCTTCAACTTCACCGTGCGCGACGAGAACGTCGTGCGCCAGTTGCAGGCCGCGATGGGGCAGCGCGTGCAGCTCACCTATTCGCAGCACGTCGGCGTCCCGAGCACCTGCTTCGGCGAGACCGAATATTTCGTCGACAAGGCCGTCGTCGGCGGGTCGAATCCGGTGGCGCCCAACAATATGTGACGCGCTGTTGCGTCGCTTTTGTTAAAGAAATGTTATACGCAAACATTTCTATTGCCGGCCACAAGCCCGCTGTCCTACACTCTCCTGAGCGAGCAATACAACAGGAGACATCATGCAACAAAACCCGATCCGTAAAATCGTCATCGTGGGGGGCGGCACGGCCGGCTGGATGGCCGCGGCGCCGCTGGCCCAGCGCATGGGCCAGCGCTGCGAGATCGTACTGGTGGAATCGCCGGACATCGGCACGATCGGGGTGGGCGAAGCGACCTTGCCGACGATCCGCTTCTATAATGCGGCCCTCCAGCTGGACCACGCCGACTTCATCAAGAAGACGCAGGCCAGCTTCAAGCTCGGCATCGAATTCAAGGACTGGGGCCACGTCGGCAACCGCTTCTTCCACGGTTTCGGCGACTTCGGTCCGCCCCTGAACGGCATCCAGCCGCACCATTACTGGCTGCGCCTCGCGCGCACGTTCGACCACATGCCGGCGCTGGAAAATTGGTCGATGGCGTCGATCATGGCGCGCGAGAACAAATTCACGATGCCGAACGACGCGCAGCCGGGCGTCACGGACGCTTATTCGTTCGGCTACCATTTCGACGCCGGCCTGTACGCCGCCTTCCTGCGCGATTACGCGATGGCGCGCGGCGCCAGGCGCGTCGAAGGCACGATCACCAGCGTCGACCAGCATCCGGAAACGGGCTTCGTCACGGCCGTGCGCCTGGCGGATGGCCGCACGCTCGACGGCGACCTGTTCATCGACTGCTCGGGCTTCCGCGGCCTGCTGATCGAAGGCGCACTGAAGGCCGGCTACGACGACTGGAGCGAGCACCTGCCGTGCAACAGCGCCCTCGCCGTCCCGTGCGCGCGCGTCGAACCGCTGACGCCCTACACCCGTTCGACGGCCAAAGGGGCGGGCTGGCTGTGGCGCATCCCGCTGCAGCACCGCACCGGCAACGGCCACGTGTACTGCAACGCGTTCACGACCGACGAAAAGGCGCGCCAGGACCTGCTCGACGGCCTCGACGGGGCCGCGCTGGACGAGCCGCGCCAGCTGCGCTTCGTCACCGGCAAGCGCAAGAAATCGTGGGTCAAGAACGTCGTGGCGATCGGGCTGTCGGCCGGCTTCGTCGAACCGCTGGAATCGACCAGCATCAGCCTGATCGAAACGGCCATCGGCACCCTGATCGAACAGTTCCCGGACCGCGATTTCCGGCCCGAGCTGGCGGACGAATTCAACCGGATCATCGGCAGCCGCTACGAGTCGATCCGCGACTTCATCGTCATGCACTACAAGCTGACGAAGCGCGACGACACGGAATTCTGGCGCTATTGCGCAAACATGACCATCCCCGCTTCGCTCGCGCACCAGATCGAACTGTTCCGCGAGACGGGCCGCGTCGCGATCCTCGACCGCGACAGTTTTCTCCTTCCCTCATTCGTCGCGATGCTGGTCGGCCTCGGGGTCGAGCCGAAGCGCTACGATCCGTTCGTGGACGATGTCGACATGCGCCAGCTGCACGGGCACTTTGCGGGACTGCGCGACCTGATCGTGCAGGCGGTGGCGAAGATGCCGGGGCATGGGGCGTATCTGGAGAAGAACGCGAAGGCCGGCTAGTACCGCCATTCCCGCGTACGCGGGAATCCATACTTAGGATCCGAAGACGCTCTACCAAATACGCTGCAGGGCCTTCGACTTACCGAATTCTGTAACTCAGCATGGGTTCCCGCTTTCGCGGGAACGACGCATTCGGGTTACTCGTGATCGCGGTCGGCCCGCTGCTTGGCCACCGCATCCGCGAGCCGCATCGCCGCCTGCACTTTCGACGGCTGCTGCGCGAACCGCCCCAGCACCTCGCGCGCGAGGTCTTCCGATTCTGCGCGCTGCTTGGCTTCGGCCTGGCGCGCCTCGATCTGTTCGCGCAGCGCGGCCAGTTCCGCCACCTGCTCTTCCTGGCGCACGGATTCCAGCTCCACGAGGCGCTTCTTCGCCTCCGCCATTTCCTGCGTAGCGAGCGCCGTCTTGCGCTGCATTTCCGCCGCCAGCTGGGCGTTCGCGAGCAGCGCGCGCTGGGCGTCGCGCTTGTCGATCGCGGCCTGCACCGCCGCCTGCTCGGCCGCCTCGCGCATCTTCGCCAGCTGCGCGCGCTCCGCTTCGGCGGCGGCGCGGGCTTCCGCCGCGGCCACCGCGGCGCGCTCGGACGCCATGCGGGCCGCCGCCGCTTCGTTGGCGCGCACGTCGGCGGCCGTCTGCTGCTGTTGCGACGACAGCTTCTGCTCCAGCAGCAGCAAGGCGTCGTGCGCGGCATCGGCGGCCGCGCGTTCGGCCGCCAGCAATTCTTCCGTCAGCTGCTGCTGGCGGCGTTCGTGCGCAGCGCGGTCGGCCTGCGCCTGCGCCAGTTCGGCCGCACGGGCGGCCTGTTCGCGCTGGGCGTCGGCGATCGCCTGCTCGTGGTCGGCCTGGCGCGCCGCCTGTTCCGTGATCGCGCGCTGGGCCTCGATGGCTGCCTGGCGCTCGGCGGCGGCGCGCTGCTCGTGCCCGGCCTGCGCGGCCAGCAGCGCCGCGTGGTCCTGTTCGGCGGCCACGCGGCGCGCGTCGAATTCGGCCTGCTGGCCCGCCAACGCATCGCGCTGGGCCTGCAGCCGGGTCGCGTGCTCCTGTTCGGCTGCGGCGAAGCGCGCTTCCGTTTCGGCGCGCAGCGCGGCGATCTCGCGCTGCTGGGCTTCGAGCCGTTCGGCCAGTTGCATCGTGTGCTCCTGTTCCGCGGCGGCGCGGGCTTCGGCGGCGGCGGGCAGCGCGCGTTCGGCCTCGATGCGGGCCTGCTGGCGCGCCAGCGCCTCCTGCTCCGCTTGCACGCGCGCCTGTTCGGCCTGTGCCAGCGCCTGCGCCTGCGCGGCGCGTTCCTCCGCCAGCCGCGCCGCTTCGCGTTCGTGTCCGACCCGCTCCGCCTCGGCCGCGAGTGCCGACTCCGCCGCCGCGTTCTGCGCGGCGCGTGCGGCGGCTGCCGCTTCGGTCAAGGCAGCGCGCTCCTCGGCCAGCTGGCGCTCGCGCTGCTGGGTGTCCAGGTCGCGCTGCGCGGCTTCCTGCGCGACGCGGTCGGCTTCCATCCGCAGGTGCGCCTGTTCGGTGGCTGCGCGCTCGGCGTCCAGGCGGGCCTGGCTCTGCTGGGACTCTTCCTCTTCCGCAGCGGCGCGGGCCAGGGCCACGTCGCGCAGCTTGCGGTCCGCTTCGATGCGGGCTTCCGTCGCGGCCAGGATGCGGGCTTCGGCTTCGCGCCGCGCGGCGGCGGCGTCGGCCGCCATCTGTTCCAGGCGTTCGCGGTGGATGGCCGCGTCGCGCAATTCCTTTTCCGTCTGCAGGCGCATGCGCAGCGATTGCGCGGCCGTCCGCTCCGATTCCACCTGGGCCTGCGCGATGGCTTCCCGTTCCTGTTCGATGTGCGCGAGGGCGCGGGCTTCCTCGAGCGCGCGTGCCTCCGCGGACGCGCGGGCGAACGCGGACGCGAGCGCCACCTGGTCCGCCCGTTCGCGCTGCTGCGCCAGTTCCAGTGCCTCGGCTTCGGCCTGCGCCAGTTTCTCGGCCGTCTGGCGCGCGGCCCGTTCGGCCCGTTCGCGTTCGCGCGCGAGGATCGCCACGCGGGCGTCGGCGCTGGCGCTGTGGTGCACTTCCTCGCGCGCGGCATGCACGGCCGCCACGCGCTCGGCCGCCTGCAGGCGCGCCTGCTCGGCGTGAATGGCAAGATCGTCGGCGTCGCGCTGGGCGCGGGCGGCGATCTCGGTGTCGATGCGCGCCTGCTCCGCCGCGCGCTTGCGGGCGTCATCCTCGGCGCGGGTACGGGCTTCGGCGGCGATGCGGATCTGCGTGTCGGATTCAACGCGGGCGCGCAGCCCGGCCGTCTCCTGGCGGATCGCTTCCAGGCGCTCGGCGGCGGCCTTGGCGGCGGCACGCAGGGTGTCGATGCGGTCGCGGTTCGCCTCGATCGCCTCTTCCGACGCCTGCGCGTTCGCGAGGGCGGCGGCGGCCGCTTCGGCGTCGATCGCGGCGCGCTCCTCGGCCAGGCTGCGCGCACGCGCTTCCGCGTGGGCGCGGTTCTCGGCCGCCACCGCCGCCTTCGCTTCCGCCTCCACGCGCGCGATGCCTTCCTTGATCGCGCGCTGCTCCAGATGCTCGCGCTGCGGCTCGACCTGCGGCGCCGCGTGGTCTTGCGCGGCGGGCATCAGGTCGATCGTGAAGTCGGCGTCGTCTTTCTGTGCGGATGGATCGGTGCGGTCGGCGTCGGTCATGGATGGCTCGTCAGTTCACATATGGGACCCGGAGGGGGTCCGCACTTAATTATGCGGCATGGTTCCGTGTCGTGTCACGCCGAGCTGAATCGTAAACCTCCGTCAATTCCAGCGTTAGACCGGGAACAACGGCGGCTCGTCCATCAACGCCACCTGCTCGCGCAATTCGAGGATGCGGTCTTGCCAGTAGCGCTGGGTATTAAACCAGGGAAATGCCGCAGGAAACGCCGGATCGTCCCAGCGCATCGCCAGCCACGCCGAATAATGGATGAGCCGCAGCGTGCGCAGCGCTTCGACGAGGTACAGCTGGCGCGGATCGAATTCGCAGAAGTCTTCATAGCCGGCCAGCACGTCGGCCAGCTGGCCCACCATCTCGTTGCGCTCGCCCGACAGCAGCATCCACAGGTCCTGCACGGCCGGGCCCATGCGGCTGTCGTCGAAGTCGACGAAGTGCGGACCGTCGCCCGTCCACAGCACGTTGCCCGCGTGGCAGTCGCCGTGCAGGCGCAGCAGGGACAGCGCCCCGGCCCGGTCGTAACAGCGCGCGACGCCGTCCAGGGCCTGGTCCAGCACGCTCGTATAAGCGGTCAGCAATTCGGGCGGGATGAAACCGTGGCCGATCAGCCAGGCGCGCGGCTCCCTGCCGAACGTGTCGAGGTCGAGCCGGGGCCGCTCCGTGAACGGCTTCACGGCGCCCACCGCGTGGATGCGGCCGATGAAGCGGCCGATCCATTCCAGCGTGGCCGGGTCGGACAGCTCCGGCGCGCGGCCGCCGCGGCTGGGGAAGACGGCGAAGCGGAAGCCGCCGTGCTCGTGCAAGGTGCGGCCGTCGAGGACGCTGGCCGGCACGACCGGGATTTCCTGGTCGGCCAGCTCCTGCACGAACGCGTGCTCTTCGAGGATGGCGGCATCGCTCCAGCGTCCTGGCCGATAAAACTTCACGACGACGGGCGGGCCTTCTTCGCGGCCCACGCGGTACACACGGTTTTCGTAGCTGTTCAGCGCAAGCAGGCGGCCGTCGCCGCGCAGGCCGACGCTGTCGACGGCATCCAGCACCAGCGCCGGATCGAGACGCGAGAAGGGATGGCCGGAGGTGTTGTCAGAGGGATTATCCATCCCGCCATTGTAAGGTTTTCGCCGGCCCGGAGGCGGAAGCGTTACACTGGCGCCTTCAACGCAAGGGAAACAGAAACAATGCAACTCGACCAGCCCCTCTCCGAAAAAGAATTCGACGACCTCGACAACTTCCTCCTGTCCGATCGCTGCTCCGACGACGCGATGACGATGGACACGCTGCACGGCTACCTGACCGCGATCGCGATCGGTCCGGAAACCATCATGCCGGCCGAATGGCTGCCGCGCGTGTGGGGCGAGGAAGGCGCCGTGCCCAAATGGAAGAACCCGAAGGAAGAAGAACGCATCGTCAACCTGATCATGCGCTTCATGAACGAGGTGCTCGTCACCTTCGAGGTCGCGCCGAAGGAGTTCGAGCCGCTGTACGTCGAGCACGACATCGGCGGCGAGACGCTGATCGACGCCGAGGCGTGGTGCTGGGGCTTCTGGGAAGGCATGGAACTGCGTCCCGGCTCATGGGAAGAGATCTGGGACTCGGAAGCGGGCCCGCTGATGCGTCCGATCTACCTGCTGGGCGCCGACGAAATCGACGAAAGCGAGCTGGCCGAGGTGGAAGATCCGAAGAAGGCGCACAAGCTGGCGCTGGAGATCGAGGCCAACCTGCCGGGCATCCACCGCTTCTGGCTGCCGCGCCGCAAGGCCGCCGTCGATACGGTGCGCCGCGACGAACCCAAGGTGGGCCGCAACGACGACTGCCCATGCGGCAGCGGCAAGAAATACAAAAAATGCTGTGGGGCCAATGACTAAAACCGGGGTCAGAGCCCGGTTTTAGGTAATGGCTCAACGGTAACTCAAGCTGCTTCGGCGAGGCGGCTTTCGAACAGCGCCGCCAGCAAGTCCGACTGGCTCACGATGCCCAGGAACACCGCCCGCTCGTCCACCACGGGAATGTGGTGCAGCCCGCCGTTGCTCATCAGCGGCACGAGCGTGGCGATCGGTTCATCCTTGGAAACGACGGCAACCTTCGTCGACATCAACTCCCCCACCGTCCCCGCGCGCTCCGGCCGCACGCCCAGCACGTGGGCGAACAGGCCGCGCAGGCGTTCGCCCACCGTCTGGTAATCGTCCAGGCCCGCATGGTGCAGGAAATCACCCTGGCCGATGATGCCGGCCACGCGGTGCGACGCATCCAGCACCGGCAGCGCGTGCAGGTTATGGTGGCGCAGCAGGCGCCAGGCTTCGGCGAGCGGCATGTTCGGCGTGGCCGTCACGACGTCCTTCGACATGATCGCGCCGCAGTTCACGGTACCGAAGCGGCGCGCGTAGGCACGTTGCTCCGTCTGCAGCAGGATGTCTTCCAGGTCGTCGCGGCTGACGTCCAGCACCTGGCCGTAGCGGGCCAGTACGGCATCGAGATCCTCGGCCGTGAAGCCCAGGCGCGCCATCGGGGCCGGATCGCCCGTCGCGTGCGCGGCCTGTTGCGCCGTGCGCAGCGCCGATTTCTGGTTGTGCGGATAGCGCCGGCCCGTCAGGTTGTTGAAGACGAGCGCCGCGAGCACGATCAGCGTGGAGTTCAGGCACACGGGCAGGAACGCGAACCCGAAGCCGGCCGCGTGGATGGCCGGGCCGCCGAGGACGGCCGTCAGCGCGACCGCGCCGCTGGGCGGGTGCAGGCAGCGCAGCAGGAACATCACGAAGATCGCGCAGGCGCCCGCCAGCGGGGCCGCGAGGGCCGGATTGGCGACGCTCTTGGCGCAAATGATGCCGATCAGCGCGGAAATCGTGTTCCCCCCGATCACCGACCACGGCTGGGCCAGCGGGCTGGCCGGCACGCAGAACAGCAGCACGGCCGATGCGCCCATCGGCGCGACGAGGGCCAGCGGCCCGATGCCCGAGCCCCTGGTCAGCATGTCGCTGAGGATCGCCGTCACGAACAGCCCCACGAGGGCCCCTGCCACCGCGCGCATGCGTTCCCCGCGCGGCACTGTATTCGGTTGCGGTACGAACGAGCGCAACCATTCCAAACTGTGTTCCAGCATCATTCCTGTCGATTGTAAAAGAACGGCAACGCCGGGGCATCGCACGCTTTTGCTAAAAAAATGTATCACGTTATGATATATTATTTGGTTCCCAAAGCCAACGCCCACGCAAAACAAGCCAGTGAAAGACGAATCTCCCCCGCTGTCCAAGACGGATTTCGCCGCATTGTCGGAATTCCGCTACCAGATGCGGCGCTACGAGCGCTTCTCCGAAAACGCCGTGCAGGCCGAGGGCATCACGCCGCTGCAATACCTGCTGCTCCTGCACATCAAGGGTTTTCCCGGACGCGAATGGGCCACCGTCGGCGACCTGGCCGAACGCCTGCAGGCCAAGCAGCACGGCGTCGTCGCGCTCGTCACGCGCTGCGAGGCGGGCGAACTGGTCGTGCGCCGCACGAATGCCGAGGACCGGCGCCGTGTGGAAGTGCACCTGCTGCCCAAGGGCGAGGCGCTGTTGACGCGGCTGGCCGCCGTCCACCGCGCCGAGCTGCGCGCCCTGCAGGGCGTATTTACGATTCCCAATCTTGCATAACAAAATGAAAACTGCCACGCACCCCTCCACGCCGCGGCGCGATTTTTCAGGCGACGCCAGCCTGCTCCGCATCGCCGCCCTCGCCGCCGTCATCGGCGCGCTCAGCACGGTCGCCGCGCACGTCCTGCTGACCATGATCCGCTTCTTCACGGACCTGTTCTTCTATGGGAAATTCTCGTTCGCCGAGCTGTCTCCCGCCGACAATACCCTGGGCCCGTGGGTCATCGGCATCCCCGTGATCGGCGGCCTGATCATCGGCCTGATCGCCCGCTACGGCACCGAGGCAATCCGCGGCCACGGCATTCCGGAGGCGATCGAGGCGATCCTGTTCAAGCGCAGCGCGATGTCGCCGAAGGTGGCCGTGCTGAAACCGGTGTCGTCGGGCATCGCGATCGGCAGCGGCGGCCCGTTCGGCGCGGAAGGGCCGATCATCATGACGGGCGGCGCGATCGGCTCGCTGATCGCCCAGCACTTCCACCTGACGGGCGGCGAGCGCAAATCGCTGCTCGTGGCCGGCGCCGTGGCCGGCATGACCGCCGTGTTCGGCACGCCGGTTGCCGCCGTGCTGATGGCCGTCGAGCTGCTGCTGTTCGAACTGCGTCCGCGCAGCCTGCTGCCGGTGGCGACCGCGTGCGCCGTGGCCGGCTTCCTGCGTCCGCTCGCGATCGGTTCCGGCGCGCTGTTCCCGGTGGCGACGGCCCCCGTCGCACCGATCGCCCTCCTCTCCTGCCTCGCGGCCGGCATCGCATGCGGCGCGCTCGCGTGGCTGATGTCGACGGCGCTGTACCGCGTCGAGGACGGTTTCCACCGCCTGCCGATCCACTGGATGTGGTGGCCGGCGCTGGGCGGTCTCGCCGTCGGCATCGGCGGCTACTTCGAGCCGCGTGCGCTGGGCGTCGGCTATGACGTCATCGGCGATCTGCTGCACAACCACATGGTGGCCAGCGCCATCGTCGGCCTGCTGGCGGTGAAACTGGTGATCTGGCTGATCGCGCTCGGTTCCGGCACGTCCGGCGGCGTGCTGGCCCCGCTGCTGATGCTCGGCGCGGGACTCGGCGCGCTGCTGGGCCCGTACCTGCCGGGCGCCGAACCCGCGCTGTGGCCGCTCGTGTTCATGGCCGCCACGCTGGGCGGCATGATGCGCGCGCCCGTGATGGCCGTCGTGTTCGCGTTCGAGCTGACGCACGACGCCAACGCCCTGCTGCCGCTGCTCGCCGCCGCGGCCGGCGCCTACGGCTTCACGGTGCTGACGATGGGCCGCTCGATCCTGACGGAAAAGATTGCCCGCCGCGGCCATCACATCTACCGCGAATACGGCATCGATCCGCTCGAGCGCCACAGCGTGGCCGAGGTGATGAGCACGGACGTCCACTACATCGATGCCGATGCCACGATCAGTGAGGTCCTCGCCACGCAGTTCGGCCCGGGCCAGAAGCACCGTGGCTTTCCCGTCACGCGCGCCGGACTCGTCGTCGGCATGGTCGCGCGCGACACCCTGGACGGCCATCCGCCGGCGATGCGCGTCGGCGACCTGTTCGGCGCCAATCCGCCGCTCGTCGCCCTGCCCGGCGAAACGTGCCGCGCCGTGGCCACGCGCCTGGCCGTGCACGGCATCGAGCGCCTGCCGGTCGTCGCGCAGACGGGGCATGCGCAACTGCTGGGCGTCGTCAGCCGCAGCGACCTGATCAAGGCGAGTGCGACCTTGCACGACGAGGAACACGAGCGCCGCACGTTGCGCACGTTGCCGCTCGTGCGCCGTCCTTGAGATAAGGCAAGCAGGGTCCAGCGAGTTACTGAACAATCATGTACGATAAGCAACCCGCGTCCGCGCGTTGTGTCATCCAGAGAGGATAAGAACATGATCAAAGCACTCAAGCACACCCTGCTCGCCGCCGCCGTCGCCGCAGCCACCGTTGGCGCCCAGGCCGCTGCACCGATGGTCAAGACCCCGGCCCCCGGTTTCTTCCGCGTGATGCTGGGCGACGTCGAAATCACGCCGATCAGCGACGGCACCTTCGACCTGCCGATGGACCAGATCATCCGCCAGAAGCCGGAACTGACGCGCACCACCCTCACGAAGAACTTCCTGAAGCTGCCGGTGGAAACCTCCGACAACGCCTTCCTGATCAACACAGGCAGCAAGCTGGTGCTGGTCGACACGGGCGCGGGCGCCATGATGGGCCCGACCGTGGGCAAGCTCGTCAACAACCTGAAGGCGGCCGGCTACCGGCCGGAGCAGATCGACGAGATCTACATCACCCACATGCACGGCGACCACGTCGGCGGCCTCGTCAACAATGGCCAGCGCGTGTTCCCGAACGCCGTCGTCCGCGCCGGCAAGGCCGATGCCGACTACTGGTTGAGCCAGGCGAACATGGACAAGGCCCCGGCCGACAAGAAAGATTTTTTCAAGGGTGCGATGGCGTCGATCAACCCGTACATCCAGGCCGGCAAGTTCAAGCCCATCGAGAAGGACGGCGAACTGGTCCCGGGCGTCTCCGCCCAGGCCGAGCATGGCCATACGCCCGGCCACACCGTGTACGCGGTCGAAAGCCATGGCCAGAAGCTCGTGCTGATCGGCGACCTGATCCACCTGGCCGCCGTCCAGTTCGACAATCCGCAGGTGACGGTCGCGTTCGACAGCGACGAGAAGGCGGCCGCAGCGGCACGCAAGAAGGTATTCGACGACGCGGCCAGGAACGGCTGGCTCGTGGGCGGCGCGCACCTGCAGTTCCCGGGTCTGGGTCACCTCCAGACGCAGGGCAAGGGGTATCGCTGGGTGCCCGTCAACTACACCCAGATGCGTTGAACCGTCGGCCCTGGACTAGCCGTCTACTTTGGCCAGGCCCGGGTTTGAGGTGACGCGACCGAAATTGGATCCCCGCCTTCGCGGGGACGACATCGGTTAAGTTTGAATCCCCGCCAGCAGCACGGCCAGCTCGTCATTGGATCCCCGCCTTCGCGGGGACGACGTCGGTTAAGTTTGAATCCCCGCCAGCAGCGCGGCCAGCTCGTCCATGTCGACGGGCTTCACGAGGTGGTGATCGAAGCCCGCCTCGAACGCCGCGCGGCGGTCCTGTTCCTGGCCATATCCCGTGACGGCCACCAGCACGATGGCCCCCGTCTGCGCATCCGCGCGCAGGCGGCGGGCCAGTTCGTTGCCGTCCATGTCCGGTAAACCGATGTCCAGCAGCGCCACGTCCGGCCGCTGGTGCCGCGCCCGCTCCAGCGCGCGGTGCGAATCGTGTTCGACGTCGACCAGGTAGCCGCACGCTTCCAGCAGCATGCCCAGCGTGGCCGCCGCGTCGACGTTGTCGTCGACCACGAGCACGCGCAGCGGACGCCGCGCACCGCCCACTGTCCCGCCTGCAACGGCACCGGCATCGGCCGGCGCCACGCGCGCGCCCCCTTCCATCAGCGGCAGCGCCACCTCGAAGGTACTGCCCTGCCCCAGCCCAGGACTCGTGCAGGCGACGGTCCCGCCGTGCAGCTCGACGAGGTTCTTGACGAGCGCCAGGCCGAGGCCCAGCCCGCCCTGCGCGCGGTCGACCGAACGCTCGCCCTGCGTGAACAGGTCGAACACGTGTCCCGTGAGCTCCGGTTCCATGCCGATGCCTTCGTCGTGCACCGTCAGTAGCAAACGGCCACGCGCAGCGTCGACCGTGGCCGCGACGTCGATGCGGCGGTCTTCCGGCGTGTACTTGGAGGCATTGTTCAGGAGGTTCGCGAGCACCTGCACGAGGCGCGCCTTGTCGCCCAGCACCAGCGCGTCCGGGTCGGCGATGCCGATGGCGAGGTGCTGGCGGCGGGCCTCGAACATGGGGCGTACCTGCTCGATGGCCTCGTCGACGATGGCGCGGGCCGCCACGGGCGCGCGCGCGAGCGTGACGAGGCCGCGCGTGACGCGCGAGACGTCGAGCAGGTCGTCCACGAGACTCGTCATGTGGCGCACCTGGCGGCCGATGATGGCGCTGCTCTGGCGCACGCGGGCTTCGTCCAGGCGGCCGATGCGCAGCAGGTCGGCGGCGGCACTGATCGGCGCCAGCGGATTGCGCAGTTCGTGCGCCAGCATCGCGAGAAATTCATCCTTGCGCCGGTCGGCGGCGCGCAGCTTGTCCTCGGCCGCCTTTCTCTCCGTGATGTCGCGGAAGAACGAGACGATGCCGCCGTCGGGCGTCGGGTAGGCGCGCACTTCGCACCAGATATCGACGCCGTCCGGTATGCGCTGGCGGTACTCGGCGGTGCCGGCCACGCGGTCACGCATCACGCGGCGGTACATGCGCCCCGCTTCGCTGTCGATCGCTTCCGGCCACACGTCCCAGTGGTTGCGCCCGATGAACTCGGCCGGATCCATGTGCGCGATGCGCAGCCCGGCGGGATTCATCTGCAGGACGGTCCAGTCGCGGTCGAGCAGCATGAAGCCTTCCGCGATCGTGTCGAGGATCGAGCGGCCGCGGTCGCGTTCCGCGCGCAGGGTGCCCTGCACGCGCGCCAGCTCGACGGCGTTCCGGATGCGCTCGGCCGTGCCGCGGGCCAGCGCCACCTCGGCGTCGGTCCACGGGTGCGGCCGGTCCAGGCCCAGCATCAGGAACGCCTGCAGCCGCCCGCTCTTGCGCAGCGGGACGGCGAGGCAAGCCTGGATGTCCAGTGCGAGATACGTGCCCTGGCGGGCGGCCGCGCGCGGGTCGGTGCGCACGTCGGCCAGCCGCACGATCTCGCCGGCGCGGCCCGCGTGCGCGAGGCCGGGGCCGAAGGCGTCGATGGAAAACGTGTGCCCGGCCGCGCTGGCGAGGCCGGGCCGGTGCCAGTCGCGCGCGACGGCCAGCGTATCGAGCGCCTCGTCGACTTCGCCGTACAGCACGCGCGCCATGCCCAGTTCCAGTCCCAGCAGGGTGCAGCCGGTGCGGATGGCGTCGTCGGCGGACGCCAGCGGGCGCAGCGCGTCGGCCACCGTCAGCTCGAACGCGGCGCGGCGCTCGGCCTGCACCCGGCTCGTCGTCTCGATGACGGTGCAATACAGGCCCGCCACGCGGCCATGGCCGTCGTGCAGCGGCGAATACGAGAACGTGAACCAGGTCTGCTCGCGGAAGCCATGACGCTCCATCGTGAGCGGCAGGTCTTCGAAATACGCGGATTTGTTGGACAGCGCGCGATCGACGATGGGCACGAGGTCGGGCCAGATCTCGGCCCAGACGTGCTGGAACGGCGCGTCGAACGCGGCGGGGTGCTTGGCGCCGAGGATCGTGGCGTAGGCGTCGTTGTACAGGAAGCGCAGGTCCGGCCCCCAGGCGACGAACATCGGGAACGCGGAGCTGACCGTCATCGACACGGCGGTCGCCAGTTCGGGCGGCCAGTCGGCCGGCGGCCCGAGCGGCGATGTGCTCCAGTCGTGCTCCTGCAGGAGACGCCGGACGTCGCTCTCTCCGCCGAGACCGGCAGTGGTACGCAGAATGTCAGCCATGGCCCGATTCTCGCATACCTGGCGGCGGGGCCCATGCACGATTGCAACTTTGTGCCCGAGCTCGCTTTGTCGCGTTACAGTTTGATGAAGTGCTCGCGGTAGTAGCGCAATTCTTCGATGGACTCGATGATGTCGGCCAGCGCCGTGTGCTTCTGCGCCTTCTTGAAGCCGGACGCCAGTTCCGGCTTCCAGCGGCGGCACAGTTCCTTCAAGGTGGACACGTCCAGGTTACGGTAGTGGAAGAACGCTTCCAGCTTCGGCATGCCGCGCGCCATGAAGCGGCGGTCCTGGCAGATCGAGTTGCCGCACATCGGCGATTTATTTGCCGGCACCCACTGCCTCAGGAAGGCGATCAGCTGTTCCTCGGCCTGGGCTTCGTCGATCGTCGACGCCTTGACGCGGTCGATCAGGCCCGAGCGGCCGTGCGTGCCCTTGTTCCAGTTGTCCATCTTGTCCAGCGTCGCGTCGCTCTGGTGGACGGCGATCACGGGGCCCTCGGCCAGCACGTTCAGGTTGGCGTCCGTGACGACGGCGGCCACTTCGATGATGCGGTCGTTGTCCGGATCCAGGCCGGTCATTTCCATGTCGATCCAGACGAGGTTGAATTCGTTCGGGCGTTGTGTCGTCGCTTCGGTGGGGTTGGCTTGTGACATAATTCTCTCTTCGCTAAAAGCTTTTAATCAGTCGGGGGCAGAGCATTAATTTGGCGAGGTCAGAGCACAATCGTGAAAACCGTGCTCTGACCCCGCTGATAGAAATTCGTGCTCTGACCCCGAAAAACAGGATTTTCTCACAGGCATAGAATGCTTTCATCCGCGTTTTCGGTTTTGTTCGTCGTCTTTCTCCTGCTCACGCTCGGCCTGCGGTACTGGCTGGCGCGCCGGCACATCCGCCACGTCCTGCGGCACCGCGACCAGGTGCCGGCCGAATTCGCCGCGAAGATCCCCCTGTCCGCCCACCAGAAGGCCGCCGACTACACCGTCGCCAAGACCCGCTTCGGCCTGTGGGCCGCGCTGTGGAACACGCTCGTGCTGACCGGTTTCACGCTGCTCGGCGGCCTGCAGGCGCTGTCGACGGCGCTGCTGCACGCGACCGGGCCCGGTATGGTGCACCAGATCCTGCTGATCGTCGCGTTCGCCATCGTCTCCGGTGCGCTCGACCTGCCGTTCTCGTACTACCGCCAGTTCGTGCTGGAAGAACGCTTCGGCTTCAACAAGATGACGGTCGGGCTGTGGATCGCCGACGCCGTCAAGGGCGGACTCGTCGGCGCCGTCATCGGCCTGCCGCTGCTGTGGGTCGTGCTCACCCTGATGGACAAGACGGGCGCCCTGTGGTGGCTGTACGCCTGGCTCGTGTGGAGCGGCTTCCAGTTGCTGATGATGGTGCTGTACCCGACCGTCATCGCGCCGCTGTTCAACAAGTTCACGCCGCTCACGGACGACAAGCTGAAGGACCGCATCGAAGGCCTCATGACGCGCGTCGGCTTCGCGGCCAAGGGCCTGTTCGTGATGGACGGCAGCAAGCGCTCCGCGCACGGCAACGCCTATTTCTCCGGCTTCGGTTCCAATAAACGCATCGTGTTCTTCGACACCCTGCTGTCGCGCCTGGCCCCGGAAGAGATCGAGGCGGTGCTGGCGCACGAGCTGGGCCACTTCAAGCTGAAGCACATCATCAAGCGCATCGGCGTGCTGTTCGCGCTGTCGCTCGCGTTCCTCGCACTCCTCGGCTGGCTCAAGACGCAGGTCTGGTTCTACACGGGCCTCGGTGTGCTGCCGCTGCTGGGGCAGTCGAACGATGCGATGGCCCTGCTGCTGTTCACCCTCGTGCTGCCGGTCTTCACGTTCCCGTTCTCGCCGCTGACGTCGATCACGTCGCGCAAGCACGAATTCGAGGCGGACGCGTTCGCCGCGAGCCACAGCGATGCGCGCGACCTCGTGTCGGCCCTCGTCAAGATGTACGAGGACAATGCCGCCACCTTGACGCCGGACCCGATTCACTCCGCGTTCTACGATTCGCACCCGCCGGCCTCGGTGCGCATCCGCCACCTGCGCCTCGCGGGGGCCGCATGAACCTGATCGACCGCCACTGCGTGCACGGCGCGCCTGCGCTGGACGATGCGACGATCCAGGCGCTGCTGCCGCAGGTGCCGGACTGGCACGTGAATGGCACGCGTCTCGAACGCGAATTCGTGTTCCGCGACTTCCATGAGACGATGGAATTCGTGAATGCCCTCGCCTTCATGATCCACCGCGAAGACCATCATCCCGACCTGACCGTCGGCTACCGCCGCTGCACGGCGGCATGGACGACGCATTCGGCCGGCAACCGCCTGTCCGACAACGATTTTATCTGCGCAGCGAAAGCCGACGCACTGTACGCGGGACGGGCTGGCGCATGACCAAACACGATTTGACGGGTACCATCGTCGCGGCGCACGGCCGCCATTACCTGGCCGACGTCGACGGCGAATTCCTGCAGTGCGTCACGCGCGGCAAGAAGACCAACGTGGCAGTGGGCGACATCGTCCACCTGAAGCGCACGTCGAACGACCAGGCCGTGATCGAGAAGATCGCCGAGCGCACGACCTTGCTGTACCGCTCCGACCAGTACAAGAGCAAGCTGCTGGCGGCGAACATCAGCCGGCTGTTCATCGTCATCGCGACGGAACCCAGCTTCGCCGACGACCTCGTGTCGCGCGCCCTCGTCGCCTGCGAGGCGGCCGGCGTCGACGCCCACCTCATCCTGAACAAGGTCGACCTGGAACCGAACCTCGCCCGCGCGCGCGAACGCGCGAGCCTGTACACGCGCCTCGGCTACCCGCTGCACGAAGTGTCGGCGAAGACGCATCCCGACGACACCGTCGCGGCATTGACGCCGCTGCTGCAGGACCAGTCTTCCATCCTGATCGGCCAGTCCGGCATGGGCAAGTCGTCGATCGTGAACCTGCTCGTGCCGGACGCCGACATCGCCGTGCGCGAAATCTCGGAAGCGCTGGACACCGGCAAGCACACGACGACCTTCACCCGCCTGTACAAGCTGCCGGCCGGCGGCACGCTGATCGACTCCCCGGGCTTCCAGGAATTCGGCCTGTACCACCTGACGGAAGGCATGCTGGAACGGGCGTTCGTCGAGTTCAAGCCCTACCTGGGCGGCTGCAAGTACTACAACTGCCGCCACCTGGCGGAACCGCAGTGCGCGGTGCTGCAGGCGGTTGCGGATGGCAAGATCGCGAAGCTGCGCCACGAGCTGTACGCGCAGCTGCTGCACGAGTCCGCGCAGACGTTGTACTGACAACTTTTCCGAAACCGATTTCCCGGAAAGCAAGCAAAAACGCTTATAATCCAAGAGATTATCGTATCTCAGGCACAAAAATGGCTGGCACGACTCCCACCAACATCAAGCATTTCCTGCAGTTCTCCGACTTCACCCGCGACGAGTTCGAGTACCTGATCGAGCGCGCGACCGTCATCAAGCGCAAGTTCAAGAACTACGAGATCTACCACCCGCTCGTCGACCGCACGCTGGTCATGGTGTTCGAAAAGAATTCCACGCGCACGCGCCTGTCGTTCGAAGCGGGCATGCACCAGTTGGGCGGCGCCGCGATCTACCTGAACACGCGCGACAGCCAGCTGGGCCGCGGCGAGCCCGTCGAGGACGCCGGCCAAGTCATGTCGCGCATGTGCGACATCATCATGGTGCGCACGTTCGGCCAGGACATCATCGAGCGCTTCGCGGCGCATTCCCGCGTGCCGGTGATCAACGGCCTCACCAACGAACACCATCCGTGCCAGGTGCTGGCCGACATCTTCACGTACTACGAACACCGCGGCTCCATCGTCGGCAAGACGGTGGCGTGGATCGGCGACGCCAACAACATGCTGTATTCCTGGCTGCAGGCGGCGGAAGTGTTCGGCTTCCACCTGAACGTGTCGACCCCGAAGGGCTACGACATCGACCCACAGCTGGTCACGACGACGAACTACACCTTCTTCGAGAACCCGTCCGACGCCTGCGCCGGCGCGCACCTCGTCAACACGGACGTGTGGACGAGCATGGGCTACGAAAAGGAAAACGCCGAGCGACTGAAAGCGTTCGACGGCTTCATCGTCGACGAAGCGAAGATGGCGCGCGCGAGCGGCGACGCGCTGTTCATGCACTGCCTGCCCGCGCACCGCGGCGAGGAAGTGTCGGCCGGCGTCATCGACGGTCCGCAATCCGTCGTCTGGGACGAGGCCGAGAACCGCCTGCACGTGCAGAAGGCGCTGATCGAATATCTGCTGCTGGGCCGCATCGAAGACAAATAATCAATCGCACTACCACGACCCATGAGCCTGATCGTCGGCCCGCTGAGGGCCGGCTGACCATCATCCCCCTCCACATCTGACACCACTGGAACTTCCATGAGCGACATCAAAAAAGTAGTCCTCGCCTACTCGGGCGGCCTCGATACCTCCGTCATCCTGAAATGGCTGCAGGATAACTACAAGTGCGAAATCGTCACCTTCACCGCCGACCTGGGCCAGGGTGAAGAGCTGGAACCGGCACGCGCCAAGGCGCTGAAGTTCGGCATCAAGCCGGAAAACATCTACATTGACGACGTGCGCGAAGAATTCGTGCGCGACTTCGTGTTCCCGATGTTCCGCGCCAACACCGTCTACGAAGGCGAATACCTGCTGGGCACGTCGATCGCGCGTCCGCTGATCGCCAAGCGCCTGATCGAGATCGCCAACGAAACCGGCGCCGACGCCGTGTCGCACGGCGCGACCGGCAAGGGCAACGACCAGGTGCGCTTCGAGCTGGGCGCGTACGCGCTGAAGCCGGACGTCAAGATCATCGCCCCGTGGCGCGAGTGGGACCTGCTGTCGCGTGAAAAACTGCTGAAGTACGCGGAAGACGCCGGCATCGACATCGACATGAAGCACAAGAACGGCGGCGCGCCGTACTCGATGGACGCCAACCTGCTGCACATCTCGTTCGAAGGCCGCCACCTGGAAAACCCGAGCGCGGAAGCCGAGGAATCGATGTGGCGCTGGACCGTGTCGCCGGAAGCGGCACCGGACGAGGCGGAATACCTGGACATCGAATTCCAGAACGGCGACATCGTGGCCCTGAACGGCAAGCAGCTGACCCCGGCCGCGGTGCTGACCGAACTGAACCGCCTGGGCGGCAAGCACGGCATCGGCCGCCTGGACCTGGTGGAAAACCGCTACGTCGGCATGAAGTCGCGCGGCTGCTACGAAACCCCGGGCGGCACGATCATGCTGAAGGCGCACCGCGCCATCGAATCGATCACGCTGGACCGCGAAGTGGCGCACCTGAAGGACGACCTGATGCCGCGCTACGCCTCGCTGATCTATAACGGCTACTGGTGGGCACCGGAACGCGTCGCACTGCAGACGCTGATCGACCACACGCAAAAGAGCGTGAACGGCTGGGTGCGCGTCAAGCTGTACAAGGGCAACGTGATCGTCGTCGCGCGCGATTCGAAGACGGATTCACTGTTCGACCAGACCATCGCCACGTTCGACGAAGACGGCGGCGCGTACAACCAGGCGGATGCGGGCGGCTTCATCAAGCTGAACGCGCTGCGCATGCGCATCGCGGCGAACGCACGCAAGAAGCGCGGCCAATAAGTTTTGATGTTCGCGTAAAAGCCGCCGGTCTGCGAGGACCGGCGGCTTTTTTCATTCACGCACCCTCAAGACCGTCGCCCCTGCGAAGGCAGGGGCCCAAGTTGCGCGCGTGCCGACTGCGCGTAAAAATTGGATCCCCGCCTGCGCGGGGACGACGGGTGGTGAGCAACCGCGGTGGAATAAAAAAGCCGTCCTCCCGCTCACGCGAAAGGACGGCAAAGGGAGGCGCACCGCTTGATCCCCGCCCCACCCCGCATTGCCCCCACGGCTGCGGCGTACGGCGGAAGCGGCTGGCGCCGGCTCACAACTCAGAAATGGAAGTTGGCGGTCAGGCTCGCCCAGCGCGGCGCGCCCGGCGTGTAGCGGTAGCCGCTCTTGTTGATCGAGGCAACATACTCCTTGTCGAACAGGTTGTAGACGTTCAGGCGCAGGTCCAGCCAGCGGTTGACCCGGTAGTCCGCGACGGCATCCGCCACCCAGTAGCTGTCCGCGTACGCCGGCGTGCCGACGGCGCCGTCCGTCCCGCGCAGCAGCTTGCCCTGGTAGCGCACGCCGCCGCCGAGCGTCAGGCCCTGCGGCAATTTGTACGTCGTCCAGCTCGTGAAGGCCTGCTTCGGCGTGTACGACAGCGCGTTGGCGCCGCTCGCCGTGACGAGCTTGCCCGCCTCGATGCTCGTGTCCATGTACGTGTAGCCCGCGTTGATCGACCACGCGCGCGTGATCTCGCCCGTCACGGCCAGCTCGATGCCCTGCACGCGTTTTTTACCGGTCTGGTAGTACTTCAGGTCGACGGGATCCTGCTCGACCTCGTTCTTCACGTCCGTGCGGTACAACGCCGCGTTCAGCCCGAGACGGCGGTCGAACACTTCCCACTTGGCGCCCAGCTCCGTCGTCGTGCTGACCTGCGGGTCATAGATCGGGTTCGCCGCGCTGTTCGCACTGGCGCTCAGCGCCAGGTTCGAGCCCGGCGGGTTCCGCGAGTTGGCCCACAGCGCGTACACGCTGCTGTTCGCCGTCGGCTTGTACAGCGCGGACACCTTGCCGCTCACGAGGTTGTCCGACAGTTCGATATGCGTCGGCACAGGCGTGCCCACGGGGAGCGTCGGGGCCGACGTGGCCGTCGACAGCGCGATGGCGTCATACGTCGTGTCGAAGTGGTCGAGACGGGCGGACGCATTGAAGATCCATTGGTCGCCCAGCTTGATCGTATCGAGCAGATAGCCGGATTCCGTCGCGGATTCCCCCCGCGTGCGTGCGCCGCTCGGCTGCAGGTTCAGGCCTGCGATCGGCAGGGCCGGGTCGGGACGGTACAAATTCGCCGGCGCCAGCGTGCCGCCGCCCACGTAGCTGCGGTTCGACTGCTTCTCGTTCGACAGGTCCAGGCCCGCGACGAGCGTGTGGCGCAAGGTGCCCGTATCGACATCGGCCGTCAGCGTCGTCTGGTTCGCGAGCACCGTGTTTTCCTGGTCCTTGACCGTCCGGATCGTCCGCGCCAGCGACCACGTGGACGGGTCCGTGGCGCTCGGCGCGATGATGTTCGCCGCCGAACCCATGAAGGCGCTCAGCAGGTAGAACTGCTTGGTCTTGCCGTAGCGGCTCGTGTTCTTCAGGCGCATGCCATTGCGGAACTCGTGCTCGATGATGGCCGTCGCCATGTCGGCCGCCACCTTGTCGTAGTCGGACAGCGCGCCGTAGAAATTCTGCGGATCGACGGGCGCGGCGCCGGTGAGGAAAGGCCGCGTCGCGTCCGGGCTGCGGTAGCCCGGCAGGCCGATGGTCGGCACGCCGCCGTCCGGGCGATTGTCCTGCTTCACGTGCAGGTAGTCGAGATAGACGTGGGTCGGGCCGTGCAGGCCGAACGCGAGCGACGGCGCGATGGCCCAGCGCTTGTCGCGCACGGCGTCGCGTGCCGGATTGCCGGCGCGCTGGTCGAGGACGTTCAGGCGGAACGCGATGCCGGACTCGCGGTCGATGACGCGGTTGATGTCGGCGGTGCCGCGCACACGGTCCGCGCTGCCCACCGTGAGGCTGGCGTCGCCGGTGTTCTTCAGCGTCGGCTGCTTCGTGTTCAGGTTGATGGAACCGGTGGGCGCGCCGCGGCCCGTGTCGGTGCCGGCCGGGCCTTTCAGCACGTCGATCTGCTCGATGTTGAAGACGTCGCGCGAGATCGAGCCGATGTCGCGGATGCCGTCGACGAACAGGCTGCCGGACGTATCGAAGCCGCGCATGTAGACCGCGTCGCCCGTGTTCGTGCTGCCGTTCTCGCCGAGGAAGAACGTGCCCACGCCGGGCGTGTTGCGCAGCGCCTCCGTCAGCGTGGTCGCGCCCTGCTGCTCGAACAACTCCTTCTTGATGACGATGACGGTCTGCGGGGTGTCCACCAGCTTTTCCGTGTACTTGGACGATTGCGCATGCTCGGCCTTGTAGTCGTTCTCGCGCGCGCCGTTGACGTGGACGCGGTGCGGGCGGCCGGCGCCGGCGTCCGCATCGGCGGCGGCGTCGGGATCCGGCGCCGCGTGGCCGGCGAGCGGCAGCACGAGCATGGCGAGCGCGGCGCCCGCGCGGCGCGGTGTGGAAGGAGACAGATGCTTACGGCTGGTGATCGAGGTTCTCATCGTGGTCGTTGAATGTTGTTTTTGAATGTTTGTCGGAACGCCACGAACTGTATCAAGTTTTAACGGACAAGTAAACGCGAATCATTCTCATTTGTGTTAACAATACAAGTTTCACTCTTTTCAGCCTGACGCCGGCGCGCTACCATCGCGTCTTCGTTTTCCGCCTGCGAAGTGCGCATGAGCGACACCGGCGAGAATCCCTGCCTGTCGTGGGGTGCCCGCTGCATGACCTACCGCGTTTCCTTCTACTGGGCCGACGCCGACGCGCGCGGCCGGCCGCCCGCGCTCACGGAACAGGTGAACGCGCATTTCTCGTGCATGGCCGGTACGAATGCGAAAGCGCCGCGGTGCGCCGCCCTGCAGGGCGAGCCCGGCGGCAGGTAAGCGTGCCGCGTGTACGAATAGCGGCCCGAGCCCTGCCGCGAAGTCCAGATCGGCGACGTCAAATGCCAGCAGGCACACGCGCGCCACGCCCTGCTGGCCCTGGCCTGAATGGGCAATCCCCGGATTGGTGCACGCGGAGTCCCTTGCCTCCGGGCAGAAATGTTACATTCACCATGTCTTCACGCCATTTGGAGCGCGCATGTTTCACAACTTGAGCATCAGGAACAAACTGGTCGCCGGCTTCGGCGCGATCGTCGCGATCATCCTGTGCCTGCTCATCCTTGCCTATAACAATTTCGCACGGCTGTCCGACGCCAATCTGTGGAACCGCCACACCCTCGAGGTGCTGCGCGAACTCGACACCATCGCGACGTCGGTGCTGCAGATCCAGTCGTCCACGCGCGGCTACCTGTTGACGGGCAACGAGAACCTGGTGACGCCGATCCGCAACGAATACGCGACGGCGCGCGCGCACGTGAAACGCGCCCAGGCGATCACCACCGACAACGCCCAGCAGCAGGACCGCCTGCGCCGCCTGGACACGCTGCTCGTCACGTGGATGGAGCAGGTGGTTACCCCGCAGATCGAACGGCGCCGGACCGCCGGCGCGGCCATGACGGCGCAGGCCGAGGCCGGGGTACTGGCCGGCACGGGTTCCGTGGCCAGCCTGCGCGAGGTGCTGGACGACGTCGAAGCCGAGGAAAACCGCCTGCTGGTCCAGCGCCAGAAGGACACCGACGAACTGCGCCAGACCATGAAGACGCTGCTGACCGGGGGCGCCGTCATCTGCGTGGCGCTGGCGATCCTCATTTCGACGCTGCTCGTGCGCGCCGTCTCGCGGCCGCTGCACAGCCTGATGAGTGCTGCCGGCCAGATCGCCGGCGGCGTGCACGGCGCCCGCGCCGAGGTGCTGTCGCGCGACGAGCTGGGCCAGGTGGCGCTGGAATTCAACCGCATGGCCCAGGCCATCGAAGACAGCCAGGCGAAGGAACTTGCGGCGACGAACGAACTTCGCGCCAAGGTCGACATGCTGCTGGACGTCGTCTCGCGCGCCGCCCGCGGCGACCTGACGGGCACCGTCACGATCGCCGGCAGCGACGCCATCGGCCGCCTGGGCGAAGGCCTGGGCACGATGCTGGGCAGCCTGCGCACCCTGGTCAGCAATGTGCAGCGCGCGGGCATCCAGGTGACCACGTCGGCCACGCAGATCGCCGCGTCCGCGCGCCAGCAGGAGGCGACCGGGATCGAGCAGGCGCAGACGAGCGTCGAGGTGCTGTCCACCACGCGCGAGATCTCGGCCAATACGTCGCAGCTGCTGCGCACGATGGAAGAAGCGGGCGAAGTCGCCGACTACACGACGGCCGCCACGGCCGAAGCGCAGGGCAACCTGACGCGCATGGACCAGTCGATGCAGCAAATGGTCGCGGCCACCGACGCGATCACCGCCAAGCTCGCGACCCTGTCCGAAAAAGCCAGCAACATCAACAGCGTGCTGACCACGATCACCAAGGTCGCGGACCAGACCAACATCCTGTCGCTGAACGCCGCGATCGAGGCCGAGAAGGCCGGCGAGGCGGGCCGCGGCTTTGCCGTCGTCGCCGCCGAGATCCGGCGCCTGGCCGACCAGACGTCCGTGTCCACGTGGGACATCGAGCAGATGCTGAAGGAGATGCAGTCCGCCGTGTCGGCCAGCGTCATGGGCATGGACAAGTTTACCGAGGACATCCGCCGCAGCGTGGGCGAGGCGCGCCACGTGGCCGAGCAGCTGTCCGGCATGACGGAGCAGGTGCGCAAGCTGGCGCCCCGCTTCGACCTGGTGCTGCAGGGGATGCAGTCGCAGGCAGTGGGCGCATCGCAGATCACGGCGACGATGACGCAGCTGTCCGACGCCAGCCAGCAGACCGTCGACTCGCTGAAAGCGACGAGCGAGGCGGTGCATCAGTTGCAGTACGCCGCCACCGACCTGCAGCAGTCCGTCGCCACCTTCTCGGTCAATACTGCATGAGGACGATGGTGTTCCATATCGGCCGCGAGCGCTACGCCTTGCCGCTGGCGAGCGTGCTGCGCGTGCTGCCGGTGGCGCGCCTGAAGGCGCTGCCGGGCGCGCCGCATTTCGTGCCCGGCCTGCTGGACCTGCACGGCGAGGCGATCCCCGTGATCGACCTCTCGCGCCTGGCCGGCACGCCGCCGGACGCCGTGCGCTACGACACGCGCATCCTGCTCGTCGAGATCATTGCTGCCGGGCGCCGGCGCCCCCTGGGCCTGAAAGCGGAGCGCGTGATCGGCGTGGCGGCCCTCGACGGCGAACTGGCCGACGCGGGCGTCGCGAGCGCGCCGTGGCTCGGCCAGGTCGCGCCCGGCGCCGACGGCATGCTGCAGCTGCTCGACCCGGAGCGCCTGCTCGCGCCCGAGGTCGAGGCCCTGCTGTTCGGAGCAGGCCCGTGAATCTCACGCTGCGCCTGCGCGCCGCCACGGGCCTCGACCTGGGCGTCGCCACGGTCGAACGGGCCGTGCGCGAGCGCATGCGCGCCGCGGGTGCCGGCATCGACTACGATCCGCGGCCGGGCACGCCCGAATTCGACGCGCTCGTCGACCTCGTCGTCGTGCCGGAGTCCTGGATCCTGCGCGACCCCGCCGTGTTCGAGACCGCGCTGCGCTTCGTGCAGGCGCGCCTGCTGACGCGGCCCGGGCGGCAGGTCCGCGTGCTGTCGCTGCCCTGCGCCGGCGGCGAGGAACCGTATTCGCTCGCGATGCTGCTGGCGCACGCGGGCATCGAATCCGCACACTGCCGCATCGACGCGGTCGACCTGTCGCGGGCCGCGATCGCCCGCGCCCGCGCCGGCAGGTACACCGGCAACGCGTTCCGCGGCGACGACCAGGGCCTGCGCGCGCGCTTCTTCACGGAGCACGGCGAGGAACACATGATCGGCGCGGCGCCGCGCGCCTACGTCGTCTTCGCCCAGGCGAACCTGTTCGACGTCGACCCGGCGCTCACGGGCACCTACGACCTCGTGTTCTGCCGCAACCTGCTGATCTACTTCGACCTGCCCACGCAGCAGCGGGCGGCCGCGCGCCTCGCCGCGCTGCTGGCCGACGACGGCCTGCTGCTGGCCGGCTATGCCGAAGCGCCCGCGCTGTGCCGCGCCGGCTTCGCGCCGCGCACGCCGCACGACACGTTCGCGTTGCGCAAGCATGGCCGGCGCGCGGCCGACGTCTGGCGCGCGCCGCCCCGCCCCGCCGGGCGTCCGGCAACCCGCCCGTCCGCGCCACCGCCGCCGCCGCCGCGCGACCTGCTGGCCGAAGCGAAGGCCCACGCCGACGCCGGCCGGCTGGCGCACGCGGAAGACGCCTGCCGCGCGCTGCTCGCCGTGCGCGCGGACGATGCCGAAGCGTGGTTCCTGCTCGGGCTCACGGCCGAATGCACGGGCCGGCCGCAGAGTGCGCAAGACTGCTGGCGGCGCTGCGTCTACCTCGATCCCGACCACTACGAAGCCTTGTGCGGGCTGGCCCTGCTCGCCGAACAGCGCGGCGACGTCGCCCAGGGCGCCAGCCTGCGCGAGCGCGCCGCGCGCGTGCATGCGCGGCGCGGGAGGCAGCACGCATGAAGCACCTGCCGGTCCGTGCGTGGGACGAGGAGGCCTGCTGGCGCGGCATCGGCGTCGCGGGCGACCGCAGCTGTCCCGAGCTGGCAACCCACGTCCATTGCCGCAACTGCCCCGTGTACGCGGGCGCCGCCCAGCACAACCTGCAGCGTCCCGTCGATGCCGACTACCGCGATGCCTGGGCGCGCGAGCTGGCCCGTCCCGAACCGCCGCCGGCGCGCACGGACGCCGCCGCGCTGGCATTCCGCGTCGGCCGCGAGTGGCTGGCCGTGGCGATGGCCCTCGCCGTCGAAGTCGCCCCGCCGGCGCCCGCGCACCGCCTGCCGCACCGCAGCCGCGGCGCCCTGCTCGGCATCGTCAACGTTGGCGGCCGCCTGTTGCCGGCCGTGTCGCTCGCGCGCCTGCTGAACGTGGACACGGACGACGTCCCGCCGCCGCCGGGCCGCCACGCGTTCGCGCGCCTGCTCGTGCTGGCCCTCGGCCCCCACCGCTACGCGCTGCCGGTCGATGAAGTCCACGGCGTGGTGCGCCACGCGCAGGACGCCATGCGTCCGACCGCCGCCAACGTGGGCCACGCGCCGCCGGGCCTCGTCGCCGGCGTGATCGCCGACGGCGCCATCGAAGCGGGCCTGCTCGACACGGCGCGTTTGCGCGCCGAGCTGGAGGCGCTGCTGCGATGAGCACGAAGGACGGGAAAATAAGTGAAGACCTGAGCGGCTACTCGATGCTGGACCTGTTCCGCATGGAGACGCGCGAGCAGATGCGCGTGCTGACGGAAGGCCTGCTGCTGCTCGAACAGGGCGCGGTCGACGCGGCCCGGCTGGAATCGATGATGCGCGCGGCGCATTCGGTCAAGGGCGCAGCCGCGATCGTCGGCCTGGAGCCGGCCGTGCGCCTCGCGCATGCGATGGAAGACGTGCTCGTCGCGGCGCAGGAAGGCCGGGCCCAGCTCGACGCGAGCGGCGTGGACGTGCTGCTGGGCGCCGTCGACGTGCTGCAGCAGCTGGCGGAAGCCGATGGCGCCAGCGCGCCGCGCGGCAACCGTATCGCGGCCACGGTCGCGGCACTGGGCTCCCTGCACGGCCAGGGCAAGGCGCCAACCGCTGCCGCCCCGCCGCCGGCGCCGGTACCCGCATCGCCGCCCGGCCCGGCGCCCGCACCGGTCGACCCGCCCTCCCGGCAAGCGGGCAGCGACGAGCTGCTCACGCTGGCCGGCCAGGCACGCCTGCACGCGGGCCAGCTGCGGCCGTGGATCGCCGGGCTGCAGCGCTACAAGCGCCACCAGCGCGCCGTCTACGAGGCGCTGGACGACCTGCAGGACGCGATCCGCGCGACGGGCGACGCGCGCCTGGCCGAACTGGCGCAGCGCGTGGCCGACCGCGCCGCGCCGCTGCGCGACACCCTGCACCGCACGATCGAGGGCGCCGAGCGCTACGAACGGCAGGCGCTGACCGTCTCCACGCGCCTCGCCGACGAGGTACTGGCCCTGCGCATGTGTCCCTTCGCGGAAGGCGTGCACGCGCTGCCGCGCATGGTGCGCGACCTGGCGCGGGGCCTCGGCAAGGACGTGCGCGTGGAGATCGCGGGCGCGGACACGCTCGTCGACCGCGCCGTGCTGGCGCGCATGGAAGGGCCGCTGCACCAGCTGCTGCGCAACGCCGTCGACCACGGCATGGAGCTGCCGGCCGAGCGCACGGCCGCCGGCAAGCCCGCCCACGGGACGATCCGCCTGGAAGCGCGCCACCGCGGCGGCATGCTGGCGCTGGCCGTCGCGGACGACGGCCGCGGCGTCGATCCGGAGCGCATCCGCACGGCCGCCGTGCGCCGCCAGGTGGCCGCGCCCGCGTTCGCGGCCGAGCTGTCCCAGGCGGAGCTGATGGAATTCCTGTTCCTGCCCGGCTTTTCGCTGAAGGAAAGCGCGAACGAACTCTCCGGGCGCGGCGTGGGCCTGGACGTCGTGCGCGACGCCGTGCAAGGCCTGGACGGCACCGCGCGCGCGGAATCGGCGCCGGGCGCGGGCTTTACCACCGTGATCACCTTGCCGCTCACGCAATCGATCGTGCGCGCCCTCGTCGTCGACGTGGCCGGCGAGGCTTACGCGCTGCCCATCGCGCGCGTCGAAGGCGTGCGCCGTGTGCCGGCCGGCGCCGTGCGCACCCTGCACGGCCGCCAGTACGTCGACGCGACGGACGGCAGCGGGCAGCTGGGCCTCGTCGCTGCCAGCCAGGTGCTGGCGCTGGGCGAGGCCGTGGCGGGAGTCGACCTCGTGCTGGTCGCGATCGGGACGGGGCGCGAGCGCTACGGCCTCGTCGTCGATGCCGTGCGCGGCGAACAAAGCCTGACCGTGCAGCCGCTCGAGCCGACGTTCGGCAAGCTGCGCGACATCGCGGCCGCCGCCCTGCTCGACGACGGCACGCCGGTGCTGATCCTCGACGTGCCCGACATGCTGCACTCGATCGCGCGCCTGCTGGACGGCGGCGCGGCGCTGCGCCTGGGCTTCGTCGCGGGGGAGTCCGCGGCCGGCCGCGCGCGGCGCGTGCTCGTGGTGGACGATTCGCTCACGGTGCGCGAGATGCAGCGCAAGCTCCTGGCCGCGCGCGGCTACCACGTGGACGTGGCGCTGGATGGCCTGGACGGCTGGAACCAGTTGCGCGGGGCCGACTACGACCTCGTGATCACGGACATCGACATGCCGCGCCTGGACGGCATCGGCCTCACGGAACGCATCCGGCGCGACCCGCGCCTCGCCCGCCTGCCGGTGATGATCGTGTCGTACAAGGACCGTCCGGAAGATCGCGCGCGCGGCCTGGAGGCCGGTGCCGATTATTACCTGGCCAAGGGCGCCTTCCACGACGCCACGTTGCTGGATGCCGTGCACGACCTGGTCGGCGGCGCCCACGAAGACAGGACGCCATGAGGATAGGCATCGCCAACGACAGTGCCACCGCTTCCGAAGCCCTGCGCCGCGCGCTGGCGATCGGCGGCGAGCACCAGGTCGCGTGGGTGGCGCGCACGGGCGCCGACGCCGTGCGCCTGTGCCGCGACCTGCCGCCCGACCTCGTGCTGATGGACCTCGCCATGCCGGTGCTGGATGGCGTCGAGGCCACCCGCCGCATCATGCGCGAGGCGCCGTGCGCGATCCTCGTCGTCACCGCCGCGCCCCAGGACAACGTGGGCCAGGTGTTCCGCGCGCTGGGCGCCGGCGCCCTGGACGTGACGGCGACGCCCGTGCTGCTCGGCCGCCCCGGCGGCGAGGCCGCCCTGCTCGCGAAGATCCGCACCATCGCGAAGCTGATCGCGGGGGCGCCGGTGCCCGCCGGCAGCGCGGCCGTCCCGGCGCCGGCCGCGCCTTCCGGGTCACCGGTTGCGCGCCTGGTCGCCATCGGCGCCTCCACCGGCGGGCCGATCGCGCTGGCGCGGCTGCTGGCACGGTGGCGCCCGCCGGCCGACACGGCCGCCGTCGTCGTGCAGCACATCGATCCCGCCTTCGCCGGCCAGCTGGCGCGCTGGCTGGGCGAGCAGGCCGGCGTGCCCGTGCGCGCCATCGCGGGCGGCGAACCGGTCGAAGGCGGCGTCGTGCAGGTGGCGGCCAGCGACGACCACCTGCGCCTCACGCCCGAACGCCGCCTCGTCTATGACGCCCATCCGCGCGACGAGGTCTACCGGCCGTCGGTCGACGTGTTCTTCCACTCGGTGGCGCGGTACTGGACCCGCAACGCCACCGGCGTCCTGCTCACCGGCATGGGCCGCGACGGCGCCGCGGGCCTGCTCGCGATGCGCCAGGCCGGCCACGCCACCATCGCGCAGGACGAGGCCACCTGCGCCGTGTATGGCATGCCGCGCGCGGCGGCCGAACTGGGGGCCGCGGAGAAAATTTTACCGCTTGACAATATCCCTATCGCATTAGGGTAAAATGACGCCCGCCATTCATTCCAGTCCCGCCAACGATTCCCGATGTCCGCAGTCAGCCACTTCCAGGGCCGCGAACGAGACGACGCCGACTACAAGGTGCGCGTGCTGCTCGTCGACGACCAGATCATCATGATCGAAGCCGTCCGCCGCATGCTTGCGCGCCACGACGACATCGAATTCCAGTTCGTCACCGACGCGCGCGCGGCGCATGCGGCCGCGCTGCGGCACCGGCCGACCGTGATCCTGCAGGACCTCGTCATGCAGGGCGCCGACGGCTTCCAGCTGATCCGGGCGTACCAGGAGGACGAGGCGCTGCGCGACATTCCCGTGGTCGTGCTGTCCACGCGCGACGAAGCGAAGCTGAAGGCGCACGCGTTTGCCATCGGCGCGCATGACTACCTCGTCAAGCTGCCCGACGAGCTGGAACTGGTGGCCCGCATCCGCCACCATTCCGCCGGCTACATCAGCGGCCTGCAGCGCGACGCCGCCTACCGGTCCCTGAGCGCGAGCCAGGAGAAGCTGGCACGCGTCAACGAGGAATTGCGCCGCCTGGCCGCGCTCGATGGCCTCACGGGCATCGCCAACCGCCGCCGTTTCGACGAGGCCGTCCACGTCGAATGGCAGCGCGGACGACGCCAGCAATCGCCGCTGGCGCTGCTGCTGTGCGACGTCGATCATTTCAAGCTGTACAACGACCACCTGGGCCATCCGGCCGGCGACCTGTGCCTCAAGAAGGTGGCCGCCGTGCTGACCGGCCAGTTGAAGCGCCCGGCCGACCTGGCGGCGCGCTACGGCGGCGAGGAATTCGCGCTGCTGCTGCCGGACACCGACCTCGCCGGCGCCCTGCGCGTGGGCGAAGCGTGCCGCGCGGGACTCCAACAGCTGGCGCTGCCGCATCCGGGGGCGCCGTGCGGGTATGTCACGATGTCGATGGGTGTGGCCTGCATCGTGCCGGGCGAGGACGACGGCCCGGACGACTTCATCGCGCGGGCCGATGCCGCGCTGTACGACGCCAAGCGCAGCGGCCGCAACCGGGTGTCCGCGGCCGGGTGAGCCTTACACCAGCACGGGTTCCGGCTCGAGCCGCACGCCGAAGCGCGCCTCGACGTCGGCCTGGATGGCGCGTGCCAGCGCCATGATCTCGCCCCCCGTCGCGCCGCCATTGTTGACCAGCACGAGCGCCTGCTTTGGATAGACGCCCGCGCGTCCGAGGTTTTTTCCCTTCCAGCCGCAACGGTCGATCAGCCAGCCCGCGGCCAGCTTTTCGCTGCCGTCCGGCTGGGCATGGTGCACGAGGTCCGGCCACGTGGCCAGCAGACGCGCGCAGTGCTCGCGCGGCACGACCGGATTCTTGAAGAAGCTGCCCGCGTTGCCGATCTCGGCCGGATCGGGCAGCTTGCGGCGCCGGATCGCGATGACGGCGTCCGCCACCGCGCGCGCGGTCGGCGCGGCGATGTCCTGCACCGCCTGCGCCAGTTCCGCATAGCGCAGGTTCGGCGTCCACGCGCGCGGCAATGCGAACGTCACGTCCAGCACGACGAGCGTGCTGCCTTCCGCATGCTTGAACACGCTGTCGCGGTAGCCGAAGCGGCAGGCCGCCGCGTCCATGGTGCGGATCGACCCGTCCGCGAAGTCGAACACGGTCAGCGAGTGAAAACTGTCCTTGACCTCGGCCCCGTACGCGCCGATGTTCTGGATCGGCGACGCGCCGACCGTGCCCGGGATCAACGCCATGTTCTCCAGGCCGCCCAGGCCCTGCGCCAGCGTCCATTCCACGAACGCATGCCAGTTCTCGCCGGCTTGCGCGCGCACGAGGATGGCGCCGGCCGTCGCGCCGACGATCTCCCTGCCTTCCAGCCCCATGTGCAGCACGAGGGCATCGACCTCGTCGCGCGCGATCAAGAGGTTGCTGCCGCCGCCGAGCACGAGGCGCGGCAGCGCGGCCAATTGCGCATCGGCGGCGACGGCCTGCAGCTGGGCCGGGTCGGTCACGCGCAGGTAGCGCCGGGCGCGCGCGGGGATGCGGAACGTGTTGAAAGGGGCGAGGGAAACGTCGGTGGACAGGGGCAGGTCGGCTGGCATGGCTGGGGCGGGTAGTGTTTGGCGCATTATAGTGGTTACAATATCGCCATTCACTCTCAATTTGTGCAAGGAAAGAACACAATGCCATCGTTTGATGTGGTCTGCGAAGCAGACATGGTCGAAGTCAAGAACGCCGTCGAGCAATCCAACAAGGAAATCGGCACCCGCTTCGACTTCAAGGGCAGCTCGGCCAAGGTCGAGCAGAAGGAACGCGAGATCACCGTGTTCGGCGATTCCGACTTCCAGCTCGGCCAGGTGCGCGACGTGCTGTTGAACAAGATGACCAAGCGTAAGGTCGACGTGCGCTTCCTCGACGAAGGCAAGGTCGAGAAGATCGGCGGCGACAAGGTCAAGCAGGTGCTCAAGGTACGCAACGGCATCGAGACCGAAGATGCGAAGAAGATCACCAAGCTCATCAAGGAAAGCAAGATGAAGGTGCAAGCCTCGATTCAGGGCGAAACCGTGCGCGTCACCGGCAAGGATCGCGATACGCTGCAGGAAGCGATCGCGCTGCTGCGCAAGGACGTGAAGGATCTGCCGCTGGAATTCAACAACTTCCGCGACTGAACGTTTCCTGCCCGCTCCGCACGACCGTGCGGCAAATGGAGCTCTCGACCCGTCCCCGCGTGGGGTAAAATGCGGGGCGTGCGAACACGCCGGTCGGCGGCGTTACCTATAACAACGAGTTGAATAGCAATGAAACGTGTTGATGATTTCCGCCTGCGTTTGGGCAACAAGGAATATGTGCCCATCATGATCGGCGGAATGGGCGTGGATATCTCTACGTCGGAGCTGGCCCTGGAAGCGGCCCGTCTGGGCGGTATCGGCCACATTTCCGATGCGATGGTGCCGGACGTGTCGGACCGCAAGTTCGACACCAGCTTCGTCAAGGAAAAGACCAAGCTGTACAAGTTCAACATCAACAACATGGACAAGTCCGTCGTCCAGTTCGACCTCGACCGCTTGGCCGAGGCGACGCGCCTGCACGTGGGCGCGACCATGGCGGCGAAGAAAGGCGATGGCCTGATCTTCGTGAACTGCATGGAAAAGCTGACGATGAACGCGCCCAAGGAAACCCTGCGCACCCGCCTGTCGGCGGCGCTGGACGCGGGCATCGACGGCATCACGATGTCGGCCGGCCTGCACCTGGGCTCGTTCGAACTCATCAAGGACCATCCGCGCTTCCGCGACGCCAAGCTGGGCATCATCGTCTCGTCCGTCCGCGCGCTCCAGCTCTTCCTGCGCAAGGTGTCGCGCCTGAACCGCCTGCCCGACTACGTGATCGTGGAAGGCCCGCTGGCCGGCGGCCACCTGGGCTTCGGCATGGAAGACTGGAAAGACTACGACCTGCACACGATCATGGACGAGATCCATGCGTACCTGGCCGCCGAAAAACTCGACATCCCGCTGATCGCCGCCGGCGGCATCTTCACGGGCAGCGACGCCGTGTCGTTCCTGGAAAAGGGCGCGGACGGCGTGCAGGTGGCGACCCGCTTCACCGTGACCCACGAATGCGGCCTGCCGGATTCCGTCAAGCAGGAATATTTCCGCGCCAGCGAAGAAGACATCATCGTCAACGGCGTCTCGCCGACGGGCTATCCGATGCGCATGCTGAAGCAGACGCCGGCGATCGGCTCGGGCATCCGTCCCGGCTGCGAATCGTACGGCTACCTGCTGGACGCGACGGGCAACTGCGCCTACATCAATTCGTACAACCGCGAGGTGCAGGCGAATCCGGGCCAGAAGAATATCCAGGTGTTCGACAAGACCTGTTTGTGCACCCACATGCGCAACTTCAATTGCTGGACCTGCGGCTCGACGACGTACCGCCTGAAGGACACGACGCACAAGCTGTCGGACGGTACCTACCAGATCCTGTCCGCCGAACACGTGTTCAAGGATTACCAGTTCAGCGTGGACAACCAGGTCGCGCTGCCGCCGCGCCAGGAAGCGGCCGCCTGACGGCTACCAGACCGATGGAAAGGCGTGCTGCGGCACGCCTTTTCTTTTGGCGGAACGGAAGCGCGGCCACGCGGTCCAACGGGTTCCATCGACACCGGGAGCCGGCATGCACGAATCCGAACCGCCCAGCCGGTGCGTCTTTCTCACCGACGAGACCGGGACCATCCAGGCCTGGAACGACGGCTGCGCCGCCGTGTTCGGAGTCGGCGCCGGGCAGGTTCTCGGCCACCCCATCACCACGCTGTTCACGCCACCTGGACGCGATGCCTGGAGCGCCGGCTGGCGCGCCCTCACCGGCCATCCCGAAGGGGCCGAAGTCCACGTCGAACTCATGTGCGCGCGCGGGCGCGTGCTCGAAAGCACGTTGACCCTGGCGCCGCTGGTCGATGCCGAGGGCCGCGCACACGACTGCGCCGTCGCCGTCGCCACCGGCTGCGCGCGGGGCGGCACGGAAGCCGAGCGGGTCGCGCGCACGCCGCTGTCCGCCATCGTCGATACCTTCCCCGGCACCTTTTACGTGCTCAATCGCGACGGCCGCTTCGTCCTCTGGAACCGGAACCTCGAAAAAGTCACGGGGATGACGCCGGATGAACTGGGCGCGACGCGCGCCCTCGACCTCATCGAACTGCCGCAGCGCGCGCCGCTGGCGGACGGCATCCGCGACGTGTTCGACGAAAACGGCGAACTGAAGCTGGAGATCGACTTCGTATCGCGCAGCGGCCGCGAGACGCCCGTACTGCTGAACGGGACGAAGATCCGCTGCAACGGCGGCGAATACCTGGTCGGCACGGGTATCGACGTGGCCGAGCGGCGCGCGCACGAACAACAGCTGCGCCTGCGCGAACGCGCGCTGCACGCGGCCAGCAACGGCATCCTGATCACCCGGCTGGACCACGGCCAGAGCGTCATCGAATACGTGAACCCGGCCTTCGAGCGCATCACCGGTTATTCCGCGGACGAGGTCATCGGCACGGACCCGCGCTTCATGGCCGCGCCCGGCATGGACCTGGCGGAGCGGGCCCAGTTGCGCGGCGCGATCGCCGCGCGCATGGGCGCCAAGGTCGTGCTGCGCAACCTGCGCAGGAACGGCGAGCTGTTCTGGAACGACCTCTCCATCACGCCCGTGCAGGACGAGCACGGCGACGTCACGCACTACATCGGGGTGCTCACCGACGTCACCGCCACCATGCTGCGCACCGCGCACCTGGAGCACGAGGTCAATCACGATCCGCTGACGGGCCTCGCCAACCGCAACCTGCTGTGGGACCGGCTGGAGCAGGCGCTGCATCTCGCGCAGCGCCACAAGTCGCTCGTGGCGACCGTACTGATCGACCTCGACAACTTCAAGACCATCAACGATACGTTCGGCCACGAGGCGGGCGACGTCGTGCTGAAGGTCGTCGCCCGCCGCCTGCAGGCGTCCGTGCGCGACAGCGACACGGTGGCGCGCATGTCCGGCGACGAGTTCGTGCTGATCCTCGCCAACCAGCCCTCGCTGCGCTTCACCCTGCGCATGGTCGAGCGGCTGCGCCAGAGCTTCGCGATTCCCGTCGCCTTCAACAACCGCGAGATCCCCGTCGGCGCGAGCGTGGGCGTGTCGCTGTACCCGCACGACGGCGCCACGGCGGCGGAGCTCGTGCGCGCGGCCGACCTCGCGATGTACCACGGCAAGGGCAGCGGCCGCAACGACGTCCACTTCTTTTCGGCCGACATGAAGTCGACCACGGAAGCCAGGCACCGCATCGAACTGGCGCTGCGCGACGCGCTCGACCACGACGAACTGTTCCTGCTGTACCAGCCCCGCGTGGCGGTCGCGACCCAGCGCGTCGCGGGCTTCGAGGCGTTGCTGCGCTGGCGCCACCCGGACCAGGGCGTGCTGTCCCCTGCCCGCTTCCTTGCCGAGGCCGAGGAAACCGGCGTGATCGTCCCCATCGGCCAGCGCGTGCTCGACCAGGCCTGCGCCTTCGCGGCCCGGCTGCGTGCGGCCGGGTACGTGGACGTGCCCGTGACCGTCAACGTCTCGCACCGCGAATACAGCCAGCCGGGGTTTCTCGCCGGCCTGTCCGACCGCCTGACGCGTCACCGCCTGCCGCCGCGCAGCCTGCAGCTCGACCTGCGCATCGATGCGCTGATCCGCAATCCGGCACTGGGCCAGGAACTGGCGGAACAACTCCATACGTTGGGGGTCGAACTGTCCGTCGACGGCTTCGGCGCGGGCCTGTGCGACCTCGGCTTTCTGCAGCAGCTGGCGGCCACCCACGTCAAGCTGGCGCACTCGACGGTCCAGACGCTGGACGACGGCGGCCGGGCCGTGGCCAAGAGCCTGATCGACATCGGGCACAACCTGAACATGGAAGTGGTGGCCGAGGCCGTGGAAACGCGGCCCCAGCTGGATTTCCTCACTTCGCATGGCTGTGACCACATCCAGGGCATCTGGGTCAGCGAGCCCCTCGCGGCGGAGGCGGCGCAGCGCATGCTGGAGGAACAACAACCGGCGTGATCAACCCTCGCTCGTGATCCGCTTGACGAGTGCGCCGAGCACGTCTTCCGCCATGTCGTTCGACACCTGGCACGTCCCCGCATTCTCGTGCCCGCCGCCGCCGTATTCGAGCATCAGCGCGCCGATATTCGTCTTCGACGTGCGGTTGAGAATCGATTTGCCCGTCGCGAACACCGTGTTCTGGTTCTTCAGGCCCCACAGCACGTGGATCGAAATATTCGCTTCGGGGAACAGTGCATAGATGATGAACCGGTTGCCCGCATAGATCACGGGTTCCTCGCGCAGGTCGAGCACGACGAGGTTGCCGTAGACTTGCGCGCAGCGCCGGATCTGCTCCTTGCACAGCTCGCTGTGTTCGAAATACAGCCGGGTACGCTCCTGCACGTCCGGCAACTGCATGATCTGGGCGATCGTGTGATTGCGGCAGGAGTCGATCAAGTCCATCATCAGCTGGTAGTTCGAGATGCGGAAGTCGTGGAAGCGGCCCAGCCCCGTACGCGCATCCATCAGGAAGTTCAGCAGGTTCCAGCCCTGCGGATCGAGCACTTCCTCGCGCGTGAAGCGCGCGGCGTCGGCCTTGTCGACGGCATCCATCATGTCGCGCCAGCCGGCCGGGAACGCGCGCGTGGCGCCGTAGTGGTCGTAGACGACACGGGCGGCCGAGGGCGCCTTCGGGTCGATGACGTGGTTGTCGCGCCGGCCCGTGTTGCGGATCGTTTCCGATAAGTGATGGTCGAATGCCAGGTGCGCGCCGGCAACGTACGGCAAATTCGTCGTGATGTCGCGCGCACTGATCGCGATCTTGCCATCCTGCATGTCCTTCGGGTGGACGAACAGGATCTCGTCGATCAGGTCCAGATGCTTGAGGAGGACGGCGCAGACGAGGCCGTCGAAATCGCTGCGGGTAACGAGGCGGTAACGCTTGGGAACGGCAGACATCGGCAAACCCCTTTCATGTCGAGAATGAAGCATGGGCTGGCGCAGCCAGGACGTCGTTCATCATACCCCGCAATATTGCTAATTAACAGTTTTTCTATACGTCATCACGGCGTCATCAACCTGTGCATTCCAGGGCTCGAATCGTGCAGGCTGTCGCAAAGGGATGGCCGGCGTTCATGCCAGCGGTTACACTCGCCGCACCTTTTGAAAAAGATAAGTTTCATGCAAACACGGCGTTCTACCCAGCAAACTTTCTCGAATACCCTGTCGGCGCTGTACCGGGCCTTCGACGCGGTCGCGACGTGGGTGACGCAGCTGTCGTGGTGGAAGTTCTTCCTGTTCGCCGCGCTGATGCTGGTCGCCGGCAAGATTCTGCAGGATGAATTGTTCTCCAGCAGCGAGGAAGAGATCGCGCGCACGGAACACAGCGCACGCCGGCCCGAACCGACCGTCACGATCGACGACAGCGGCATCCACATCAATCCGGGCAAGAACAGCCGGCGCGGCACGATCACGATCAATCCGGAAATCGAGGCGGCCAAGGCGGAAGCGGCGGCCAAGGCCGCGGAAGCGGCGCACGCGGCGGCCGAGGGCAAGGCCGACGAGGCGCAGGCGAAGGCCGATGCCGCGGAACAGGCGGCCGCCGAGGTGCAACACGTGGCCGACGCCGCCGAGCCCGCCCCGCCCGCGCCGCCGGCACCGCCCGCCCCGCCGAAGGCGCCGGTCACCAAGACCCTGCGCGGCGCCAACGGCGAAGAGGTCCACATCGACCTGCCGCCGCAAATCGGTGAAGAATTGTCCAACGCCATCGAAGCGGCCGTCGACGACGCGGCCGAAGCGAAGGCGCGCAGCTATCACAAGCAGGCGTCGACGTGGTTCACGAGCTTTGTCTGGCTGCTGATCCTCGCCCTGTTCGGCACCAAGGCCCTCGTGGGCGGCAAGAAGCGCGCGGAGGCCGAAATGCAGTCGGCCACGGCCGCCGCCGAGCGCGAGTCGATGCAGCGCCAGCTGTCCGAAGCGAAGATGCAGGCCATGCAGGCCCAGGTCGAGCCGCACTTCCTGTTCAATACGCTCGCTTCCGTCGAACACTTGATCGAGACCAATCCGCCGCGCGCATCCGCCATGCAGCGGACACTCATCCAGTACCTGCGCGCCGTGCTGCCGCAGATGCGCGACAACAACCTCGTCACGAACCTGGGCCGCGAAGTCGACATGGTCAAGTCCTACCTCGACCTGCTCAAGATGCGCATGGAAGAACGCCTGACGGTCGAACTGAGCGTGCCGGACGGCCTGCGCAGCGCGGCGTTTCCCCCGATGATGCTGCAATCGATGGTCGAGAACGCGATCAAGCACGGCCTCGAATGCAAGCCCGAGGGTGGGCACCTGGCCGTCAGGGCCGAAGTGGTCGACAGCAAGCTGCGCGTGACGGTCGCGGACGACGGCGCCGGATTCGGCGTCATGCCCAGCAAGGGCACCGGGCTGGGCCTGTCGAACATCCGTGAGCGCCTCACATTGCTGCACGGCGAGGCCGGCCAGCTGCACATCGCCGCCAACAGTCCGAGCGGGGTGATCGCCACCATCGAGGTCCCTTATCAGCTTGCACCGAAGTAAGCATTTCGGGTATTGCTAGTAACGACAATTCGTTGAATAATCGACACTCCTTTCACTGCCTGCCCCCGACCATGCCTACCGCTATCATTGCCGACGACGAAAGACTGATGCGCGACCTGCTGCGCACCCGATTGTCCCAGGTGTGGCCGGACCTCGAGATCATCGGCGAAGCGAAGAACGGCGACGAGGCCGTGCAGCTCGTCGACGACCTGAAGCCCGACCTGACCTTTCTCGACATCCGCATGCCGGGCAAGACGGGCATGGAAGCGGCGCGCGACATCGGCGACGCCAGCCAGGTCGTGTTCGTCACCGCGTACGACCAGTACGCCGTGGAAGCGTTCGAGCGGGGCGCCATCGACTACGTGCTGAAACCGCCCGAGCCCGAGCGCCTCAAGATCACCGTCGAGCGCCTGAAGGAACGCCTGGCGACGCCCGCCCAGGCGGCCACCGCGGCCGTCAACGTCAGCGACACGGTGACCGCGATGCTGTCCCAGCTCGCCGAAAAGATCGCGGCGCCGAAGCCGAAATACCTGCAATGGATCCAGGCCAGCATCGGCCAGGACCTGCGCATGATCCCGGTCGAGGAAATCCTGTTTTTCCGTTCCGACGAAAAATATACCTGCGTTCAGACCGAGAAATTCGAGGCACTGATCCGCAAGCCGGTGCGCGACCTGTCCGAGGAGCTCGATCCGGCGCTGTTCTGGCAGATCCACCGCGCCACGCTCGTGAACGTCAACGCCATCGAAGGCGTGACGCGCGACATCCGTGGCCGGCACTTGGTGCTGATCAAGGGCCGCTCGGAAAAACTGGAAGTCAGCCGCAGCTTCCTGCACCTCTTCAAGCAGATGTAAGTCAAGCCAGCAGTTTGCACGGCGGGTAAGGTAGATGCCGGACCCGCACAGCGGGTTGTTTTCTATCAAGCAAGTTGAATGAAACGCCCGCGCCGCCCCCGCGCTTCCGGCAGGACCGCAGCCTGGCTTCTCGCCGGGTTCGCGGCCGGCTATTGGCTGGGCCGGCGCTTCCGACAGGAGCCCGACACCGTGCCGGCCAGCCGCCAGATCGTCAACCACGTCAGCGAAGCCATCATTTCCGCCGACCAATCGAACACCATCGTCATGGCCAATCCGGCCGCGGCAGCCCTGTTCGCCACGAGCGTCGAGCAGATGGTGGGGAGTCCGCTGGGACGCTACATCGAGCCGCCGAACGCGGACGTCGACGAACCCGTGGACTATTTCCGCCCCGGCAGCGGCCGCGCGGGCCGCCGCGCCACCGACTACACGGTCATGGGCCTGCGCGGCGATGGCGAACGCTTCCCCATCGAGGGTTCCATTTCACGCACCAACGGCAACGCGCCGTTCTACACGGTCGTCATGCGCGACGTCAGCGACCGCAGCCGCGTGCAGGAAAAACTCACGCGCTCGCACGACCAGCTGCGCCAGCTGTCCGCCGCGCTGCAGACCATCCGCGAGGAAGAGCGCACCCACATCGCGCGCGAACTGCACGACGACCTCGGCCAGCTGCTCGCATCGCTGCGCATGGACCTCACCCTGCTGCAACACGCCGACGGCACGCCCAGCGAAAGCCTGCGGCTGATGCGCGGCATGGAAGACAATCTGCTGACCGCGATCACGTCGCTGCGCCGCATCGCCACCAACCTGCGTCCGCGCGCGCTCGACGAAGGCGGCCTGTATTTCGCGCTGCAGGGCCTGCGCGACGATTTCATCGAACGCTACGCCATCCCCACCACCCTGCTGGCCGACGAGGCCGAACTGCGCCTGGATGACACGGCCAGCACGGCCATCTTCCGCATCGTGCAGGAAGCGCTGACGAACATCGCCCGCCATGCGCAAGCCACCCGCGTCATGATGAATCTGTTCCGGCTGAACAGCGACCTGCTCATCACGATCCGCGACGATGGCCGCGGAATCCGTCCCGAAGACATGGAAAAGGCGGAATCCCTGGGCCTGATCGGCATGCGCGAACGGGTCTGGGCGATGAAGGGCGAGATCTCGATCGGCACTGACGAGCCGCAAGGTACCCGCATCGACATCGTGCTGCCGCTGCACGATCACCTCGTGTAATCCTGTTGTCACACATTGATGACAACGCGAATGTGGCAATTTCACAACATTTCGCTGTGTCATCAAATCGACATATCGCTTCGATAAGATGCCTGCCAATCAAGCAATAGACCACATTGTTTGAGTCGTCCGACATCTTATTGGAGAATCCTGAATGCAAGTCAAACGCCTGGCCGCAGCCGTGGTCGCCCTCACCCCCCTGTTCGCCGCCGCCCAGACCAACGTGACCCTGTACGGTGTCGTCGACGCCGCCATCGAGTCCGGCGACGCCGGCAATCCGGATGGCCGCCACACCAACGTCCAGTCGGGCAACCAGTCGGGCAGCCGCTTCGGCTTCCGCGGTTCGGAAGACCTGGGCAACGGCCTGAAGGCCATCTTCAACCTGGAAGCGGGCGTCGCCGTCGACACCGGCGCGCAGGATTCCTCCGGCCTGTTCCAGCGCCGCGCCGTCGTCGGCCTGGAAGGCGCCTTCGGTACCCTGACGCTGGGCCGCGAGTACTCGCCGATCGCCGTCGTGGCCGGCGCCTCCGACGAATTCGGCCAGGGCTTCTACGGCACCAACCTGTCGGCCTTCGGTTCGGGCAAAGTGACCCGCCGCCTGGCCAACTCGGTCAACTACAAGAGCGCCTCGTTCAACGGCTTCGACCTGCTGGCCACGTATTCCGCCGGCGAAAAGACCACGGGTCCGTCGGGCGACCTGAAAGGCATCGGCGCCGAATACAAGATGGGCGGCCTGTACCTGGGCGCCGCCTACCACACGCTGAAGCGCGTCTCGTCGGGCAACGACAAGGAATACGGTGCGGGCGCCGCCTACACGTTCGCCGACGTCGGCGGCCTGGAGATCAAGGCCAACTACCTGTCGGCCGATCCGGACGGCGTGAACAACAAGTTCAAGCAGTACAACCTGGGCGCCGGCTACCCGTTCGGCCCGAGCAAGGTCTACGTGAACCTGCAGCAGAACAAGCTGGAAAACGGCGCCAAGGGCAATGCCTGGGCACTGGCCTACAGCTACTCGCTGTCGAAGCGCACGAACCTGTACGCGTCGTACGCCAACATGAACAACAACGGCCTGGCCACCTTCGGCCTGAACTCGGGTTCGAACAACCTGACCCCGGCCGCGACGTCGCTGGGTGGCGATCCGTCGGTGTTCACCGTCGGCATGCGCCACGCGTTCTAAGCGCTGTGCGTGGGCACAAAGTGCCCACCTTTCTTATTTCAGGCGGCAGGTGAGCATCCAGTAATAGGTCAAGCGCTCGATCCGGATCTCCCTCACCTCGCCGCCCAGCCGCTTGCGCAGCGCGCTGTCGGCCGGATAATTCTTCGGCAACTCGAACCGCTCGCCATCCGGCGCGGCGACGATTTCATACGTATTGCCTTGCGCATCGGTGCGCGCGATGGTCGTGCTGCTGCCCTCGACGTAGGCGTCGTCCAGCAGGATCAGAGCAACGTCGTGGCCGAGCCGGACGCGCAACTGGGCCAGCAGCGCGTCCTGCTCGTCGCGCTTCAGGTGCGACCACCAGAAGCCGATGAACACGCAGGAGAACGTGCCCAGGTCCTCGGGCAGGTCGAGCCCGTCCACCTTGCGGAACGCGACCTTACCCTCCGGAAAACGGCGGGTTGCGGCGCGGGCGATCATCTCGTCGAGGATATCGGTCGCCAGCACCTTGTCGGCGTTGGCGGCGATCACTTCCGTCCAGTAGCCGGTGCCGCAAGCCAGTTCCAGCACGGTCTGCCCGCGCACCAGTTGCGCGATGCGGTCGCGTACCTTCGATAAGTCGTTGGCGCGTTCCGCCCGCGACAGCGCGGCGTCGGCCGCCTGCGTGCTGCTCGCGTAGTAACGCGCGACGGGGTCATTCTGTCGATTCATGGTATTAAAGCTCGTAATTGTCACTGGTGCCGCGCATGGCGGACTCGACCATCTTGCGGTTGAGCGTGGGGGCCAGCAGCTCGATGAACGTATAAATATAGCTGCGCAGGTAGGCGCCCTGCTTGACGGCCACGCGCGACACGTTCATGCCGAACAAATGCCCGACGGGAATAGCGCGCAGGTTGCGGTCGCGTTCCTGGTCGAAGGCCATGCCGGCGATGATGCCGATGCCCATGCCCAGCTCCACGTACGTCTTGATGACGTCGGCGTCGATCGCTTCCAGCAGGACGTCCGGCTTGAGGTTGCGCAGTTCGAACGCATGGTCGATCTTGCTGCGGCCCGCGAACGCGGCGTCATACGTGATCAGCGGGTAGCCTGCGATCTCTTCCAGCGAGATCGCCTTCGATTTCGTCAGCGGGTGCTCGTGCGGCACGACGAGGACGTGTTCCCATTGATAACACGGCAATGTGATCAGGCCGTCGACCGCCGCGATCGATTCCGTCGCGATGGCGAGGTCGGCCTGGTCGTTCTTGACCATGTCGGCGATCTGGCGCGGATTACCTTGCAATAAAGACAACCTGACTTTCGGGAAACGCTGCATGAACGCCTGCACGACCTTCGGCAGCATGTAGCGCGCCTGCGTGTGCGTGGTGGCGATGGTGAAGCTGCCGCTGTCCTGGGCGGCGTATTCCTTGCCGATGCGCTTGAGGCTGTCGATCTCCTGCATGATCAGCTCGACAGATTGCAGGACGAGGCGGCCCGGTTCCGTCAGGCCGCGGATGCGCTTGCCGTGGCGGGTGAAGATGTCGACCCCGAGCTCCTCTTCCAGCTCGATGATGGCTTTCGACACCCCGGGTTGGGACGTGAACAACGCCTTGGCGGCGTCGGTCAGGTTGTAGTTCTGGCGGACCGCTTCGCGCACGAAACGTAGTTGGTGTAGGTTCATTGCCCTTATCTTGTCAATCTGATGCCGCATTTTACAAGGATGCTTATACCGCAGGCTCATATAAGCAAATAAATTCTCCGTCGTTTGGAATATAGCTGGATTTTATTAATATTCGGGATAGTTTGGGTCAGGATTGGCCCGCCCCCTTAGGAATCTTGCCCATGTACCGTTACGACCAATACGACCATCTCATCGTACGTGAACGCATCGCCCAGTACCGCGACCAGGTACGGCGCCGTCTCGCCGACGAGCTGACCGAAGAAGAATTCCTGCCGCTGCGCTTGCAGAACGGCCTGTACATGCAGCGTCATGCCTACATGCTGCGCATCGCCGTGCCGTACGGCCTGCTGTCGACGGCGCAGATGCGCATGTTCGCCCACATCGCCCGCAAGTACGACCGCGGCTATGGCCACTTCACGACGCGCCAGAACATCCAGTTCAACTGGATCGAGCTGGAACAGACCCCGGACATCCTGACCGACCTGGCCTCGGTCGAAATGCACGCGATCCAGACGTCGGGCAATTGCATCCGTAATACGACGACGGACGAATTCGCCGGTGTCGCCGCCGACGAGATCGTCGATCCGCGCCCGTACGCCGAACTCATCCGCCAGTGGAGCACGTTCCACCCGGAATTCATCGCCCTGCCCCGCAAGTTCAAGATCGCGATCAATGGCGCCGTGGAAGACCGCGCCGCGATCGCCGTCCACGACATCGGCCTCACCGCCGTACGCAACGACGCGGGTGAAGTCGGCTTCAAGTTCATGGCTGGCGGCGGCCTGGGCCGTACGCCGATCATCGGCAGCGTGATCAACGAGTTCGTGCCCTGGCAGCACCTGCTGACGTACACGGAAGCGATCATGCGCGTGTACAACCAGTTCGGCCGCCGCGACAACAAGTACAAGGCCCGCATCAAGATCCTGGTAAAAGCCGTGGGCGCCGAGGAATTTGCGCGCATGGTCGAGGCGGAATTCGCCGACCTGAAGGATGGTCCGGAAACGCTGACCCGCGAGGAAGTCGAACGCGTGGCGCAATGGTTCAATCCGAAGCCCTACCTGACCCTGCCCAGCATCGATCCCCGTGCGGAGCATGCCGACAACAAGGCGTTCGCCAACTGGGTGCAGCGCAACGTCAAGCCGCACAAGGTGCCGGGCTATGCGTCCGTCGTGCTGTCGCTGAAGAAAACCGGCGTGCCGCCGGGCGACGCGACCGCCGAGCAGATGGATTTCGTGGCCGACCTGGCCGACAAGTACAGCTTCGGCGAACTGCGCGTGACGCACGAGCAGAACCTCGTGCTGGCCGACGTCGAGCAGTCGAAACTGTTCGAGATCTGGCAGCAGGCGAAGGCGCGCGGCCTTGCGACGCCGAACATCGGCCTGCTGACCGACATGATCTCGTGTCCGGGCGGCGACTACTGCTCGCTGGCGAACGCGAAGTCGATCCCGATCGCGGCCGCCATCGCCGAGCGTTTCGACAACCTGGACTTCCAGCACGACATCGGCGACATCGAACTGAACATCTCGGGCTGCATCAACGCCTGCGGCCACCACCACGTGGGCCATATCGGCGTGCTGGGCGTGGACAAGGACGGTTCCGAGTGGTACCAGGTGTCGATCGGCGGCGCCCAGGGCAACGAGTCGGCCATCGGCAAGATCATCGGCCCGTCGTTCTCCGCACCGCAGATGCCGGAAGTCATCGGCCGCCTGCTCGAAGTCTATGTGAAGAACCGCGTCGACGGCGAACGCTTCGTCGACGTGGCGCAGCGCCTCGGTGTCGCGCCGTTCAAGGAACATGTGTATGCCACGCCGATCCCGGCCGGCGCATTGGTTGGGGAAGACGAATATGCCTAATTTCGAATTGCACTCGCACAAGCAGATCATCAAGCACCGCGAGGTAGTCGATGACGACTGGAGCGTCCTGAAACTCGTCGAAGACGGCACCCCGGAAACGGTTGAAGTCCCGGCCGGCAAGATCATCGTCCCGTTGAAAGTCTGGCTGGCGCAGCGCGAGCAGCTGCTGGGCCGCGCGGAGCGTCGTGAACTGGGCATCTGGTTCGCGTCGGACGAGCTGGCGAACGCGGTCAAGGACGACCTCGACAAGTTCGCCGTCGTCGCCGTCGACTTCCCGAAATTCACCGATGGCCGCGGCTATTCGATCGCCTACAATCTGCGCAAGCGCCTGGGCTACCAGGGCGAGCTGCGCGCGATCGGCGACGTGCTGCGCGACCAGCTGTTCCAGATGTACCGCTGCGGCTTCAACGCCTACGCAACGCGCCAGGACCGCAACATCCATGACGCACTGAAAGGCCTGACGGTATTCTCGGCAACCTACCAGGCGGCGGTCGACACGCCGCTGCCGCTGTTCCGCCGCCACGAGCGCGGCGCACTGCCCGAGCACAGCGACGTCGGCGCCGGCATCTGACGAGCAAACAAGGAAACCCATGAGCGACCTGAACGCGCGGGTGCATGAAACCCGCGGCATCCTGGAGCGCATTGCGCGCGATTTTTCGCCCGCCGTGTTCGCTTCCAGCCTGGCGGCCGAGGACATGGTCCTGACCGACCTGATCTTGAAGGCCGGCCTGCCGATCACCATCTTCTCGCTGGAGACCGGCCGCCTGCACAAGGAAACCCTGGCCATGATCGACAAGGTCAAGGCCCATTACGGCTACGACATCGTCGTGATGCGTCCGAAGCAGGAACTGGTCGACGAGTACGTGAGCAAAAACGGCCTGAACGCGTTCTACGACAGCGTCGAGATGCGCAAGGGCTGCTGCTACGTGCGCAAGGTCGAACCGCTGGGCCGCGCCCTCGCCGGCAACAAGGCGTGGATCACCGGCCAGCGCCGTTCGCAATCGACGACGCGCCTGGATCTGCCCGTGCAGGAAGACGATACGGCGCACGGCCTGGCCAAGTTCAATCCGCTGGCCGACTGGAGCGAAGAGGACGTGTGGGAATACATCCGCGCCAATAACGTGCCGTACAACGACCTGCACGACCGCGGCTACCCGTCGATCGGCTGCGAACCCTGCACCCGCGCGATCCAGCCGGGCGAGGACGTGCGCGCCGGCCGCTGGTGGTGGGAAAACGCCGACTCCAAGGAATGCGGCCTGCACCTCGTGGACGGCAAGCTCATTCGAATCAAATCCGTAGCCCCGGCCTAATTAATGGCCATTGAAGACATCGACAGGCTCAGCAAAATGACGACTTTTAGTGACACCCCGCTCGCGCTCAGCGACGTGAATGCGCGCCACCTGGACGCGCTCGAATCCGAAGCCATCCACATCCTGCGCGAAGTCGCGGCGGAATGCTCGAACCCCGCGCTGCTGTTCTCGGGCGGCAAGGACTCCGTCGTGCTGCTGCGCCTGGCCGAGAAGGCGTTCCGTCCGGGTAAATTCCCGTTCCCGCTCGTCCACATCGACACGGGCCACAACTTCGACGAAGTGATCCAGTTCCGCGACGCGCGCGTGGCCGAACTGGGCGAGCGCCTGATCGTCGGTTCCGTCGAGGACTCGATCAAGAAAGGTACCGTCCGCCTGCGCAACCCCCAGACGGATTCGCGCAATGCCGCGCAAGCAGTCACGCTGCTGGAAACGATCGCCGAATACGGCTTCGACGCCTGCATCGGCGGCGCCCGCCGCGACGAAGAAAAAGCCCGCGCGAAAGAGCGCATCTTCTCGTTCCGCGACGAATTCGGCCAGTGGGACCCGAAGGCCCAGCGTCCGGAACTGTGGGACCTGTATAACACCCGCGTCCACCCGGGCGAGAACATGCGCGTGTTCCCGATCTCGAACTGGACCGAGCTCGACGTCTGGCAATACATCGCCCGCGAAAAGCTGGCCCTGCCGCCGATCTATTTCGCGCACGAGCGCCAGGTGATCCCGCGTAACGGCCTGCTGGTGCCGTTGACGCCGCTGACCCCGGCCCGCGACGGCGAGGAAGTCGAGACCCGCGTCGTCCGTTTCCGCACCGTGGGCGACATCTCGTGCACGTGCCCGGTCGCATCGGATGCGGCTACCGTCGACGCCATCATCGCCGAGACGGCGATCACCCAGATCACCGAGCGCGGCGCGACCCGCATGGACGACCAGACGTCGGAAGCCTCGATGGAAAAGCGCAAGAAACAAGGATATTTCTGATGAACGCCCTGAACGAACAACTGAATCACGATAACGACCAGAGCGGCCAGGCCGGTCTGCTGCGCTTCATCACCGCCGGCTCCGTCGACGACGGCAAGAGCACGCTGATCGGCCGCCTGCTGTTCGACAGCAAGGGTATCTTCGCCGACCAGCTGGCCGCCGTGTCGCGCTCCAAGCACAAGCGCACCGTGGGCGACACGATCGACCTGTCGCTGCTGACCGACGGCCTGGAAGCCGAGCGCGAGCAAGGCATCACGATCGACGTCGCGTACCGCTATTTCGCGACGCCGAAGCGCAAGTTCATCATCGCCGACACGCCGGGCCACGAGCAGTACACCCGCAACATGGTGACGGGCGCGTCGACCGCGGACGCCGTCATCATCCTCGTCGACGTCTCCAAAGTGAAGCTCGGTGACGACGGCTCGGTGGAACTGCTGGTGCAGACGAAGCGCCATTCGACCATCGCCAAGCTGCTGCAGATCGAGCACGTGATCGTCGCCGTCAACAAGATGGACCTCGTGAACTACGACCGCACCGTGTACGACCGCATCGTCGCCGAATACACGAAGTTCGCGGACACGCTGGGCCTGAAGGACATCACGGCGATCCCGCTGTCGGCGCTGGCCGGCGACAACGTCGTCGAGCGCGGCGACAACATGACCTGGTACGAAGGCCCGACGCTGATCGAACTGCTGGAAGGCCTGTCGGTCTACGACGAGACCCACGCCGCCCCGTTCCGCTTCCCGGTGCAGCTGGTCGCGCGCCACAACGGCCACGAAGCCAACGACTTCCGCGGCTACATGGGGCGTATCGAGTCGGGCAAGGTCGCCGTGGGCGACAAGCTCGTCGTGCAACCGTCCGGCCACAGCGCCACCGTGAAGGAAATCGTGACGTTCGACGGCCCGCTGCAGCAGGCGGTCGCCGGCCAGTCGGTCACCATCACCCTGAACGAGCACGTGGACATCTCGCGCGGCGACGTGCTGGCCCCGGCCGAGCAACCGGCCACCCTGCTGAAGCAGGTGAAAGCGGATGTGTGCTGGATGTCGGACGAGCCCCTGGACGTGCGCCGCAAGTACTGGATCAAGCACGGCACGCGCCAGACGATGGCCAAGGTGAAGGCGATCGATTCCGTCCTGGACGTCAACACGCAGACGCGTCGCGCCGTCGACAACCCGGCCGAAGGCCTGACGCTGAACGACATCGCGCAGATCGAACTGACCGTGCAGCAGCCGCTGGCCGCCGACGCCTACGATGCGATCCGCGCAACGGGTGCCTTCATCCTGATCGATGAAGTTACCCATCAGACGGTCGCAGCAGGTATGATCCGTATTGACGCGTAACGAACGAAAGGGATCGCATGGCTGTACTGGGGAAGGTTTATTTGATTGGAGCCGGACCCGGCGCTGCAGATCTCATCACCGTTCGCGGAGCGCGCCTGCTCGGGGAGGCGGAGGTCGTGTTGTACGACGCCCTCGTCACCCCGGAGATGCTGGCGCTGTGCGCGCAGGCCGAGTTGATCCCGGTCGGCAAGCGCTCCGGCCAGCGCTCGACGGCGCAAACCGTCATCAATGAAAAACTCGTCGATGCCGCACAGCGCTACCAGCGCGTCGTGCGCCTGAAAGGCGGCGATCCGATGCTGTTCGGGCGCGCCGACGAGGAACTCCGTGCCCTCGAGGAAGCGGGCATCGAAGTCGAAGTCGTTCCCGGCATCACGACGGCCGTCGCCGCCGCCGCCGCGACCCTGCAGCCGCTGACCAAGCGCGGCGTGGCGCGCAGCGTTGCCTTCTTCACGTCCAGCACCGCGCCGGGCGAACCCGACCACCCTGCCCTGCCCGAAACCGACACCCTTGTCCAGTACATGGGCGGCCGCGAAGCCGCGGCCACGGCGGAACGCCTGCTGGCCGAAGGCCGCCGGCCGGACCTGCCCGTCGTCGTCGTGGAAAACTGCAGCCGCGCGGACCAGCGCGTGCGCCGCCTGACGCTGGCCGACCTGGCGCATGGGCTCGACGTGGCGCATGGGCCCGTGCTCGTCATGATCGGCGAGGCGATGGGGCACCGGCCGCACCAGTCACTCGACCCGTCAGCATAAGCACGTCATTCCCGCGCACGCGGGAATCCATGCTGAGCTTCCGAAGTCAGTCTACGTGCCGCGCTGAAATGCTTCCGAGCTGACGAATTCTGCGATTCAGCATGGGTTCCCGCCTTCGCGGGAACGACGCTTTGGTGGCTTATTCCGCCCGCGCTTCCAGCTCGGCCTCGAGCCGCTGCGCGGCCGCATGCGTATCCACCGCGATGCGGTTCACGCGCGCCAGCGCCGCCGCCAGCCGCGTCCCGCACTCTCCCCCGCATTCGCGCACATGCCACAGCGCGAGATCGCAGCGCATGCGCGCCAGTTCCGCGCGCAGGCCGGCCAGCATGCGCCGCAACGCGCCATCCGCATCGGACGCGGGACCGCCTGGGGCTCCGGCAGCCGTCAGATGGTCCTGCATGCGGGCGATGCGCGCGTGCATGCGCTGCAGGCGGCCCGCGAGGCGGTCGAGGCGGCGGGCGCAGCGCAGCTCCACCCACGCGCGCGGCATCGGCGGCAACTGAGGCAGGACCGCGCGCAGGCGGGCGAACAGGGTGGCGAGCTTGCTGGACATCGCAGCAGTCTCGGCCTTCCCTTCGCCGGCGGCCATGATGCGCAACAAACTTCGTGCGACTCAACCCCAGTGCAGGTAGTCGATGCCGTTCTGGATGCTGCCGATGACCTGCACCTGGTTTTCCGTGCTCTCGCTGAACCCGACGAGGACATCGGCGCGCGACGTCGAATGCAGCGCATCCGTCCAGAACGCGTAGCCGGCGGCGTCCGGCGCGCGGTGCAGCACGTTCTGGTACAGGGCCTCAACGAATTGCGCGTCGCTCACGTTGGTGCCGTACAGCTTGCCGAACTCGGCGCTGCCGATGAAGCCGGCGGCGGCCTGCGCCAGCGACGTGCCCTTGTCCAGCGCATCGATCCAGAAGCCGAGGCCGGTCTTGTCCGGCGTGCGCGCAAACGCGGCCTGGTACAGGCGGTACGCTTCGCCCGCATTGCCGTTCACGTCCAGCGCCACCATGCCGTCGCTGAACTGGAGGCGCTCGACGCCCGTCAGCGTCGCGTGGTTGCCGACGGCATCCTTCACGGACACGACACCGTTGTCCGCGACGATGGTCGCCCCGGCGCGCGCGGTCGTGTACGCGAGCGTGTCGACGCCGGCGGTCCCCGTCACCTTGCTGTCGCCCGCCACGGCCTGCAGCACGTGGGCATTGCCGCTGAACGCGACGTTGGCCATCTTCAGCGCGCCCGAGCCCGACAGGGTGCCGCCGGCCGGCGCCACGTAATCGATGCCGTTCCGGATGCTGTTGGCGACCTGGGCCTTGTTCTCGGCGCTCTCGCTGAAACCGGTGAGGACGTCGGCGCGCGACGTCGAATGCAGGGCATCCGTCCAGAACGCGTAGCCGGCGGCGTCCGGTGCGCGGTGCAGCACGTTCTGGTACAGGGCATCCACGAATTGCGCGTCGCTCACGTTGCTGCCGTACAGCTTGGCGAACTCGGCGCTGCCGATGAAGCCGGAGGCGGCCTGCGCCAGCGGCGTGCCCTTGTCCAGCGCATCGATCCAGAAGCCGAGGCCGGTCTTGTCCGGCGTGCGCGCAAACGCGGCCTGGTACAGGCGGTACGCCGCGCCCGCGTTGCCGTTCATGTCCAGCGCCACCACGCCGTCGCTGAACTGGATGCGCTCGACGCCCGCCAGCGTCGCGTGGTTGCCGACGGCATCCGTCACGGACACGGCGCCGTCGGCCGCGGCGACGGTCGCCCCGGCGCGCGCGGTCGTGTACACGAGCGTGTCGACGCCGGACGTCCCCGTCACCTTGCTCTCGCCCGCCACGGCCGCCAGCACGTGCGTGCTGTCGGTCATGGCGACGCTTGCCACTTTCGACAGCGCGGCCGACGTGCCGGTGGCCGGGGGACTCGCCACAGGTGCCGGCGCGGGCGCGGGTGCTGGCGCGGGCGCGGGCGCGGGTGCCGGCACGTCCTGGCCGCTGGCCGTGGGCACGCCCGCCAGCACGCGCATCTCGACACTGGCCGTGCCGGACGCACCCGTATCGATCCACGCGCCGGCGAAGCCGCCGCCGGCCAGCGCCGTCACGTCCGGGCTGGCCTGGTCGCCGCTGCGCAGCTGGCTGATGCCGAATTCCTGGCTGTCGATGGCGTTGCCGTCCCCGTCGAACCGGCGGCCGAAAATACCGTTGCCGTCGCCGTCCGCGCCCTGCCACGCGACGAGGAAGGAACCCTCGGACAGCGCCGTGACGGCGGCATCATCATGCCCGCCGCCCGATGCCACGTTGGCCTGCGCGACGGCGCCCACGGCATGGCCGGCGGTGTCGAAGCGCTGGAAGAAGATGTCGCTGTTCGCGAAGCCCCACGGGTCGTTGACATAGCTGTCCCACGCGACGACGAAGCCGCCGCCCGCGAGCGCCGCCACGTGCGGCAGCGGCGCGGCCGTCGTCGTGCTGGCCGCGTAGCCGTCGCCGCTCGCGACGAACACGGATCCCGGTGCGCGGCTCAACGCGGCGTAGACGTTGCCGTCGTTGATCTCGCCCCACGACACGACGTACCCGCCATCCGCGAGCGCGGCCAGCGCGGGGCTGTAGGCCGAACCGAGGGCGTCGTATACCTGCTGCGCGCCGGCGGGGGTGCCGTCCGCGGCGGCCTGCTGCACGTGCACGGCCGCGCCGCTGCGCCAGCCGACGGCGAACGAGCCGTCGGCGAGCGTCGCCACGGCCGGCATGGCGGCGTCGCCGGACATCCCGGCGTCGAGCACGTGCTCGACGCCCGCGCTGCCGCCGGCGTCCACGACGCGGTATGCGATCTTGTTCGCGCCGCCGTCGTTCAGCGTGTACGCGACGACGAAGCGGCCGCCGACCAGCGCGGTGACGGCCGGCTGGCCTTCGACACCGGCATCGTCATTCGGCGTGAGCGCGAACGCGGCGCCCAGCGGATTGCCGGCCGCGTCGCGCAGCTGCGCCCACAGGCCCGCGCCCTGGCCCTGCCAGACGGCGGCGACGCCGCCGCCCGACAGGGTGGCCAGCGCCGGGGCGGACGTCCATGCGTCCAGCGCGGCGCCGGCTTTCGATTCGTTGGCGAAGCCGGGCAGGCCGTCCGTCGCGCCGTCTTCCACCGCATAGGTGAGGACCTGCGTGACGCCCGTGTTCGGGAGCGGGTTGCCGTTGCCGTCGACCTGGTAGCGGTCGTAGTAGTGCACGGTCACCGCGGCCGACAGGCCGCCGGCCGGCAGCTGGCTCGCGTCGGCGACCACCAGCCGGGCAGCCGTGTAGACGGCGGGGTTGTAGCTGATGCCGAACAGGCCCGGTTGCGACTGGCTCTCGATCACCCAGCGGCCGCCCGTCAGGTCGCCCGTGTCGATCCCGGCCACGACGTCGACGACGTCGCCCGCGTGCGCGGTCGTGAACACGATGCCGTCGCCGCCGACGATGCCCACGGGCTGGCTGTCCGGGAACACGGTGTCCTCGGCCGTGACGACGCTGCCGTCCGCCAGCTTGTAGTGGATGCCGAACGTGTCCGGCGTCGTCCCGTCGCCGGCCTGGCGGTCCTGGAACCGCCACAGCGTACCGGCCGTCGCGACGTACGCGCCCTGGCCGTCGAGCGGCATCGTGTAGGCGAGCCAAGTCCGGCCGTTGTCCTGGCTGTACTGCATGTCGCCGCGGGCGAATGCCTGGCCCAGGCTGCCGGCCGCGTCGAAGGCGACGGCGGTGACGGCAGAAGTCGAGGCGCCGGCTGGCAGCGTGGCGCCGGCATAGCTCCAGGCCGAGCTGGCCTGGCCCGGACGGACGTAGTGGGAGGTCGTGGGAGTGGTCATGGCGTGGGTATCGATGGCGGGTGGCAGGAGCGTGGCTACCCCATCCGCATATGATTCCCTATGGAAAACTTAAATTCAATGAGGAAATTTCCTTTCGAGAGTAAAGACGCCCGTAAACCAACGGAACGTTTCTACCGCTGCAACCGAATTGGCAGGGATGGATGCAACGACGACAACAGAGATATCGAACCTGCCAGCTTGCCGAATCGGCCATGCCCGCAAGCAGTTATAATCTTTGGAGCAACAGTCTGGCATTCCCGCGTACCTGCTTCCCAGCGCCCTTTGCGGGCCGTCCTGTTCACGGCTTCACACGATTTACCGATACACCTGAAGGATCAACATGCGTTTTTTGAATCGCTGTACCGCATTCCTGCGGCACGAGCGCGCGCCCGTGCTCATGTCGATGCTCGTCCCTGTCCTGTTCGGCCTGCTCTCCGTGTGGCTGGGCCAGGACGAAAACTGGGACCTGCGCAATTACCACTGGTACAACCCCTATGCCTTGTTCAACGACCGGTTGCACGTCGACATGGCGGCCGGGAACTGGCAAAGCTATTTCAATCCGGCGATCGACGTCCCCTATTACCTGCTGAACCAGTGGCTGCCGGGCCGGGCCGTCGGGTTCGTGATGGGGTTCGTCCATGGACTCAACTTCATCCTGCTGCTGACGCTCGCACGACTCATGCTGCCCCGGGACAAGGCCGACAACCGCCTGTGCATCCTGCTGGCCCTCGCGGGCATGTGCGGCCCCAGCTTCCTGTCGCAGGTCGGCAATACGATGGGCGACAACCTGAGCGCCCTGTTCATCCTGGCGTCGCTGTGCATCGTCATGCGCGGCTGGGACCGGTTGCAGGCCCTGTCGGACGGCGCCGTCGCCACGCTGCTGCTGGCGGGCGTCGTGATGGGACTGGGCGCAGGGCTGAAGCTCACCAATGCGTCGTATGCGCTCGCGCTGTGCATCGCGCTGCTGGCGGTGCCCGCCACGTTCGGACGCGGGATCGCGGCGGCGTTCACGTACGGCTGCGGCACGCTCGCCGGGGTCGCGATCGCGGCGGGGCCGTGGTGGTGGCGGATGTGGAAGACGTTCGGCAATCCGCTGTTCCCGCAATTTAACAGCATCTTCAAGAGCCCCCTGGCGCAGCAGGTCGCCGTCATGGACACCGACCACTTGCCGCACGGCGCGCTGGAAGCCCTGTTCTGGCCGTTCGTGTTCAGCCGGGAATTTTTCCGCGTCTCGGAACTGCCGTTCAAGCAGGCGATCGTGCCGCTGCTGTACGCGCTGGCCCTCGCGTTCCTCGCGCGCTGGCTGTACGACACGGTGCGCGGCGGCGCGCCGGCGGAACGCCTGGCGCCGCGCGCGCGCTTCCTGCTGCTGTTCGGGATCGTCGGCTATCTCGTGTGGCTGAAGCTGTTCAGCATCTACCGCTACCTGGTGCCCATCGAACTGCTGGGACCGCTGATGGTGTGGGTGCTGGTCCCGCGCCTGACCGGGCCGCGCGTCGGCCCGTATCTGGCCGGCGGCATGCTGCTGTTCACGTCGCTCTACGTCTACCCGTTCATCACGTGGGGGCATGCCGGCTGGGCCGAGAAGAGTTTCAGCGCGCAACTGCCGCCGATGGAACATCCGGAGTCGACGCTCGTTTTCACCGCGCACGGCGATCCGCCGATGGGCTGGGTCTCGACCTTCGTCCCGCGCGAGGTGCGCGTCATTTCGCTCGGCGCGGGCTTCCCCGAGTCGCCCGCCTACCTCGAGCGGATCCAGTCCGTGATCGCGAGCCGGCCCGGTCCGCATTACGCGATGCTGGCCGCCGATCCCCGCGACCAGGCCGAGAAGGACGAGGCCGTGGTCAAGGCAGCCACGCAGAACCTGGCCCGCTATGGCTTGACGCTCGACCCGGCCGGCTGCAAGCGCTATCCGGCGGCGATCGGCAAGAGCCCGTCACCGGTCCAGATGTGCCCGGTGACGGTCAACAAGTAAGACTCAGGCGGCGTCCGCCCCGGCACAGTAGGCGGCCATCGCCGCCAGCACGCCGGGGTCCTCGCCGACGGCGGGGACGGTGCGGAACGTCACCTGCGGATGGGTGGCGCGCAGCTGCTCCAGCAGCAGCGGCAGGTCGCGCAGCAGGTGGCCGCCCTGCCCCAGGAACACGGGGACGATGGTGATGTCGCGCGCGCCGAGCGCCACCTGGGCGCCCACTTCGTCCGGCAGGCTCGGCGTCATCAGTTCGAGGAACGCCAGCGACACCGCGCAATCCGGACGCTGCGCCGCGGTCAGGTCGCGCAGGCGCTGGAACGGCGCGGCCCAGGTGGCGGCACGGGCGCCGTGGGCGAACAATACGAGTGCTTTTTCCATCAGTGTCTCTCCACCCAGCGCAGGGCGCCGATCGCCAGCAGCAGGAACAGCAGGCTGGGCGCGGCCGCCGTCACGAAGGCCGGCCAGGTCGACAACATGCCCACGTGCGAAAACAACGAGTTAATCAACAGGAAGCTCACGCCGATCATGATGCCGATGAAGATCTTCAGGCTCACGCCGCCGCTGCGCGTGTGCAGGTAGCCGAACGGCAGCGCGAGCGCCATCAGCACGAAGATCGACAGCGGGTCGAACAGCTTCTTCCAGAATGCGATCTTGAAGCGCTCCGTCTCCTGGCGGTTTTCCGCGAGGTGGCGCGTGTACACGGCCAGCTCGTTCGCGGACATCCGCTCCGGATCGGAGCGCGACACCGACAGGATCTTCGGCGTGATCTCGGAGACGAGGTCGAGGTTCGCCACCTTGCGCGTGGAAACGGACGCCGTGTCCTGGCCGTACGTGCTCTGGATGGTCTGGCCGGCCGGAATGGGCGTGCCCGGCGCGGGCAGTTCGCGGCTATTCGCGAACAGAGTCTCGGTGACGTCGTTCAGGCGCCAGGTGCCGTTGCCGCTGAACGTGGCGCTGGCGGCCGTGATCAGGGAGCGCATGCGCATGCTGTTGTCGAACTCGTACAGGCGCAGGTCGATCAGCTGGCCGTCCGGGCGGATCTGGCGCGCGTTGAAGAAACGCGACCCCGTCACGGGCCCCTTCACGCCGCCCGCATGGATCGTGTCCTTGGTCCACATGCCCGAGCGGAATTCGGCCGACACCGTCGCACCTTTCGCGGACAGGCGCACGCGTTCCGCGATCGGCGCCGTGCGCGGCGTGATCAATTCGCCGAACAGGAACGTGACGGCGACGAACAGCACGCCGATCTTCGCCAGGATGATGCCGGCCTGCTGCGTCGACATCGACGACGCCCGCATGATCGTGAATTCCGAACTCTGCGCGAACTGCGCCATCGTGTAGATGGTGCCGATCAGCGCGGCGACCGGCATCACCTCGTACACGTGGCCGGGCAGCAGGAGCAGCACGTACAGGATCGCGTGCTGCATCATGTAGCCGCCCTTGCCCACCGACGGCAGTTCCTGGGTCAGGTCCATGAAGGCGATGAGGCCCAGGAACGCCACGAGCACGAAGGCGACGGCCTGCGCGATGTTGACGAAGAAGTAGCGCTGCAGGATCTTCATTGCGCGCCCTCCTGCGTCACCGCACCGCCGCGCAGCAGGCGGCGCCGCTTCAAGGCGCCCAGCAGGGCGAGCGGATGCCACGGGTGGTTGACGTTCAGGCGCCAGGCGAACAGCCCGGCCACGACCACGAGCGCGAACACGTGCAGCGGCCACCACGCCACGCCGAAGGCCATCTTGCCCTGCTTGACGCTGGCTTCGAACAGTTTCGACAGGTTGCTGTAGGTGAAAAAGATCAGCAGCGCGAGGATCAGGTTGGCGGAGCTGCCGGCGCGCGGATTGACGAAGCCGAGGGGGATCGCCAGCAGCATCAGCACGAGGCAGGAGATCGGCGCCGACACCCGGTACAGCAGTTCGGCGTTCGTGTAGCGGTTGTCCGGCAGCGCCAGCAGCGCCGGCGTGGACAAGGCGTCGGCCGGCGTCTCGGTGCCGATCACGGGCGCCTGGCTGGAGACGCGCATGCGGTAGCGCTCGAACTCCATCGACTGGAAATCGGCGCGTCCCGGCTTGCCCAGGTAGCGGCGGCCGTTCTTCAGCACGAGGTATTGCCCGCCCTTGCCGTCCGGTTCGATCACGCCTTCCTTGGCGACGACGATGGAATTGCCGTCGGCGTCGACGGAATTCACGAACACGTTCTGCACGACGGTCGCGCCGCTCGTGCTGCCTTCGACGAAGAACACGCGGTTCGTGGACGGCGATTCGCGGAACTGGCCGGGCGACACGCGCTTGAGGTCTTCGCGCTTCTCGAAGCGCTCGACGAATTCCGCGCTCTTCATCTTGGCCCACGGCGTCGCCACGAACGACAGCGCGGCGACGATCGCCACCATGGGCAGGCCGAACACGAGCACCGGCGGCACCCACCGCATCAGCGACTGGCCGGACGCGAACCACACGACCATTTCCGAGTCGCGATAGCTGCGCGTCACGGTGGCGATGACCGCGATAAAGCTGGTAAGAATGATGATTGTTGGCAGATAATTCAGCACCGAAAAGCCGATCAGCGCCAGCACGTCGCCCGAGGCGACCTTGCCGCCGGCGGCCTTGCCGAGGATGGAGATCAGGGTCCAGGTGACGAAGATCGTAAACAGGACCGTGAAGGTGGCGCCGGCCACGCTGGCCAATTCACGCTGTAGGGCGCGTTGGAAAATCATTCGATAGTTATAATTGCTGGTTGGAAGGAACCCCGGGAACCGTCACAAGCGGGTGCCATTTGGAAGGTTCCTCGGACAGCACGCGCGTCAAAAACTCGAAACGGAGAATCAAATGGACTTTAGCATAAAAGCATTCGACACAAAAAACACGCTGGCCGCAGCCAAATCGGGCTGTGTGGCAGTCGCGGTGTTCGAAAACAAGAAACTGTCGGAGGCGGCGAAAGCCCTCGATCTGAACGGCGCGATCGGCGCCGCCGTCAAGTCGGGTGACATCTCCGGCAAGCCCGGCTCCACCCTGCTGCTGCGCGGCGTGGCCGGCGTGAGCGCTGCCCGCGTGCTGCTGGTCGGCATGGGCGCCGACGAAGCCGTGAGCGAGAAAAGCTTTGCCGGTGCCGTGACCGCTGCCCTGAAAACCTTCGCTTCGCTGGGCGCGCAGGATGCCATTATCGCATTCCCGCTGGAGAATGTGAAAGCCCGCGACCTGAACTGGGCGCTGAAGAACATCGTCATCGCCGCGAACGAAGCCGAATTCCGCACAGACGCGCAAAAGAGCAAGAAGGATCCGGCGCCCACCGGCGTGCGCAAGCTGGCCATCGCCGTCCCGGCCGCGACGCCGCAGATCAAGGCCGTGCTGGCGCAGGCGCAGGCCGTCGCGAACGGCATGAACCTGACGAAGGAACTGGGCAACCTGTCGCCGAACGTCTGCACCCCGACCTACCTCGCGAACACGGCGAAGAAGCTGGCGGGCGACTACGGCTTCGACATCGAAGTCCTGGACCGCAAGCAGCTCGAAGCCCTCAAGATGGGCAGCTTCCTGTCCGTCACGCGCGGCAGCGAAGAGCCGCCGAAGTTCATCGTCCTGAAGCACAACGGCGGCAAGAAGAACGATGCGCCGGTGGTCCTCGTCGGCAAGGGCATCACGTTCGACACGGGCGGCATCTCGCTGAAGCCCGGTCCGAACATGGACGAGATGAAGTACGACATGTGCGGCGCCGGTTCGGTGCTGGGCACCTTCCGCGCCATCGGCGAGATGGGCCTGAAGCTGAACGTCGTCGGCATCGTGGCCGCGTGCGAGAACATGCCGTCGGGCCGCGCCACCAAGCCGGGCGACATCGTCACCGCGATGAACGGCACCACCATCGAGATCCTGAATACGGACGCCGAGGGCCGCCTGATCCTGTGCGACGCCCTGACCTACGCCGAGCGCTTCAAGCCGGCCGCCGTCGTCGACATCGCGACCCTGACGGGCGCCGTGATCGTCTCGCTGGGCCACCACACGTCGGGCGTGTTCACGCGCCACGACGACGCCCACGACGCGCTGGCCCAGGAACTGCTGGACGCCGGCAGGCAGGCGGGCGACCCGGCCTGGCGCCTGCCGATCGGCGAGCAGTACAACGAGCAGCTGAAGTCGAACTTCGCCGACCTGGCCAACATCGGCACGCCGGGCGGCGCATCGATCACGGCGGCCTGCTTCCTGGAGAACTTCACGCGCAACTACACGTGGGCGCACCTGGACATCGCCGGCACGGCGTGGAAATCGGGCGCGGCCAAGGGTGCGACGGGCCGTCCGGTGCCGCTGCTCACCACGTTCCTGCTGAACCGCGTGTAAGCGCTTTTCGCCCCCGCGCACGACGGACGCCCGCGGGCGTCCGTTTCTTATCCGGGCATCAGAACACGACGTTGCCGGGCGCCGCCGACTCCGCCGCTCGCGCGCGCGGCACCGCGGGCCGCATCAGCACGGTCAGGGTGGACTGGTAGGCGACGCCGTTGCCGTCGTACGGATTGACGTAGCCGTCGCCCCCGGCGCTGACGATGACGTTGCCGATCAGCCGGTCGGTGTCGAAGAACGAAGTGGCGTGCGCGTCGGCGACTTCGCGCGCGCTGCCCGTGCCGTCGCGCGCGCAGTCGATCGTCAGGGGACTCCTGCTGCGCTCGACCGTGACCCGTGCCGGCGTCACGACGAACCAGCGCCCCGCCGCGTTGGACAGCACGCAGCCGACACCCTTCACCTCGCGGTGGTCGAGGATGGTGTGAACTTCCAGCTGTTGTGTGGGGGTTTCGGCAGGCGCCGTCACGCAGCCGGCCATGGCGGTGCTCAGCGCGCCGATGCAGGCGGTACGAAAAAAAATCAGGGACATGTCTTCACCGGGAATGCTTACCACCCGTTTACGGCGGCAATCGGAAAGACATGAGGCGAAGCGCATCCCAGGGTCGCCGGGATGGCGTTGCTAAACCGCGGCCGGCACCGGGTCGATGGGCGCGAAGCGCGGCATGCGCTTCCCGTCCACGTCGACCAGTCCGAAAAATGCATCCCGCGGGCGGACCCAGGTCTTGCCGTCCTGCCCGCGATACACGATCACGGCCGTGTGGTCCGCCTCGAGGACAGCCTCGCAGACCACGTCGTACAGACCGCCCTTGTAGTGGCGGTAGCGCATCAGGCCTTTTCTTCGGCCGTGGCGCGATTCCTCTTCTTGAGGTTCTGGATGACCTTGACGATGCCTTCGATGCCGGCGTTGTCATCCAGTTCGCTGAACGCGTCCAGCACCTCGTTGAGGACGCGATTGCGCACGCTCGCCTCGTCGGCCTGCATCTTCTGCGGCTGGTTCTCGGACGGCGCGAATTTCTGCGGCGCTTCGGCCGCAGTCTTTTGTCCGTGTGCCAGCGCGGCCTGCCAGATCAGCCAGCGGCGTTGGGTTTCGTACACGAGGTACTCTTCCGGCTTGTCTTCACGACGCCGGACAATGTGGCCATCGCGTTGGGCCCATGCTTCAAATGCTTGGCGCATTGTTGTCCTTTACAAAGCTGTGTGCAAATCCTGCTCTCGGATCCGCGATCGTACACACCTGCCTAAGCCGGCCGCTCGACCGACCACGGCAACCATCTGATCAATGCAACGAATTGCTGTTGAATAATTGGTTCCAGAGCAATATGCCAATAGTACAACCAAAGTTGGCCTACTGCAATTTTTTTCTTTCGAGAAGGAGACAATACGTAAATGTCCCGTCTCTTGCTGTGATTGTTACATCTTGTCACAGTTCGGCGCAACTTTCCAGCGTCGTTACGATTTTTTACTCCACGGACAATAATTTTACGACATCTTTGTTGCAATCGAAACAAATAATGACAATCGTGTCATGGCTTCAGAGGCCAACGTATGTTGCAAGAATGATTCAAAGACACGATACTGCCCGGATTGTGCCGGACGGTCCGGCCTCCGCACCAAGATAGCCCATGAAAATCGCAACCTGGAACGTGAACTCGCTGAAAGTGCGGCTGCCGCACCTGCTCCAATGGCTCGCCGCCAACCCCGTCGACGTCCTCTGCATCCAGGAGACCAAGCTCACCGACGACAAATTCCCCGTCGCCGCGATCAACGAGGCCGGCTACGAAGTCGTGTTCAGCGGCCAGAAAACGTACAACGGCGTGGCGATCCTGTCGCGCCTCCCCATCGCCGACGTCGTGCGCAACAACCCGCATTACCAGGACGAGCAGCAGCGCCTGATCGCCGCCACCATCGGCGGCGTGCGTTTCATCTGCGCCTACGTGCCGAACGGCCAGGCCGTCGGCTCCGACAAATACGCCTACAAGATGGGCTGGCTGGCCGCGCTGCGCACCTGGGTCGGCGCAGAGCTCGCGATCCACGAACAGTTCGCGATCCTGGGCGACTACAACATCGCGCCCGAAGACCGCGACGTGCACGATCCGGAACTGTGGGCCGGCCAGATCCACTGCTCCGACCTGGAACGCGAGCAGCTGCGCGAACTGTGCGGCCTCGGTCTCGTCGACGCGTTCCGGTTATTCGAGCAGCCCGAGAAGCAGTACAGCTGGTGGGACTACCGCCAGATGGCGTTCCGCCGCAACCGCGGCCTGCGCATCGACCACATCCTGCTGTCGCAGGCGCTCGCCAAGCGCTGCGAGGCGTGCGTCATCGACCGCGAACCGCGCAAGTGGGAGCAGCCGTCCGATCACACGCCGGTGATCGCGACGCTCCTTTAATCCAGCAGGGCCGGCACGGCAGCGGCATCCAGCGGCCGCGCGAACAGGTAGCCCTGGGCATACTGGCACCCGTGCCGGCGCAGCAGCGCCAGCTGCGCCTCGTTCTCGACACCCTCCGCCACGACGGCCATGCCGAGGCTCCCCGCGAGCGCCATGATGGCCGCGACGATGGCCTGGTCCTCGCTGCTCGTCTCGAGGTCGCGCACGAAGGCACGGTCGATCTTGATCTTGCGGACCGGGAAGCGCTTCAGATACGCCAGGCTCGAATAGCCGGTGCCGAAATCGTCGATCGACAGGCGGATGCCCATGCGGTAGATCTGGCCCAGCGTCTCCGGCGTCTGGCCGCCGTGCTGCATCAGCGCCGTTTCCGTGATCTCGAATTCCAGCAGGCCCGGCTCGATGCCGGTGTCGTCGACGATGGCGCGGATCGACTGGATCAGGCCCCGGTGCATGAACTGGCGCGCGGACAGGTTCACCGCGAGCGGCAGCGCCGGCAGGCCCGCGCGCTGCCAGGCCATCGATTGTTCGCAGGCGCGCCGGATCACCCATTCGCCGACCGGCACGATCAGGCCGTTCTCTTCCAGGATCGGGATGAAGTCGTCGGGCGCCACGAGGCCCTGCTCCGGATGGCGCCAGCGCAGCAGCACTTCCAGGCCGTGCACGCGGCCGTCGCGCACGTCCACGATCGGCTGGTAGAACAGCACGAATTCCTCGCGCAGCAGCGCGCCGCGCAGGCGCGTCTCCATCTCGAAATGGCGCGCGGCCGCCGCGTTCATCGGCTCCGCGTAGAACTGGTAATTGTTGCGGCCCGCCGCCTTGGCGTAATACATCGCGGCGTCGGCCTTGCGCATCAGGCCCGCCGCATCATCGCCGTCGTCCGGGTACAGGCAGATGCCGATCGACGGCGAGATGTGCAGGCTGTGGCCTTCGAATTCGATGGGCGCCGCCAGCGCCGCGATGATCTTGTCGCCCACGAGGCCGCACTCCTCGGCCGCGCGCACGCCCGGCACCAGCACGACGAATTCATCGCCGCCCAGGCGCGCGACGGTGTCGCTGGCGCGCACGACGCGGCACAGGCGCTGCGCGACTTCCTTCAGCAGGTGGTCGCCCGCCAGGTGGCCGAGGGAATCGTTGATGGTCTTGAAGCGGTCCAGGTCGATGAACAGCAAGGCCAGCTTCATGCCGTCGCGCCGGACCGACAGCAGCGCGCGGTCCAGGCGGTCGGACAGCAGCGCGCGGTTCGGCAGGCCCGTGAGCGCGTCGTGGTACGCCATGTGGTGCACGCGCGCCTCGGCCTGGCGCCGCTCGACGATCTCGGCCTGCAGCTCCGCCGTGCGTTCCTGCACGCGCACTTCGAGCTCGTCGCGCGCGCGGCGCAGCGCGTCCGCCGCCTCGCGCTGGGCGGTGACGTCGTCGATCAGCCAGACGCTGCGCCCGCCCCGGTCCGCCATGTCGAACGGGCGGCCCGACAAGCGCGCCCAGAAGCGCTTGCCGTCGCGCCGCACCAGTTCGTACTCGGCCATGTGCACGCGGCCCGCCTCGAAATCGCGCCGCGTCTGCTCGCGCGCGGCGATCCAGCCCGCGTCGTCGGGATACAGCTCGCGCACCGGCAGTCCCTCGATGCTGCCGCCCTGGTGGCCAAACAATTCTTCCATCTTGCGGTTGCAATGGAGGGTCCGGCCCTTCTCGACGACCGCGATGCCCAGCACGGCGTTGTCGAGGATCGCCTGGTTTTCCAGCAGCGCGTTGCGCAGCGATTCCTCGGCCGCCTTCTGGCCGGTGCGGTCCTCGATCATCCAGATCATCGTCCCGGTGCCCAGTTCCTCGGGATTGACGGCGTAGCCGATCATGTTCACCCACATCCGCGTGCCGTCGCGGCGCACCATCGTCGTCTCGGTCTTGAACGAACCGCCCAGCGCCAGCACGCCGTACGCGGTGCGGCCCATTGCCTCGAACGCGGCGTCGTCGGCATACAGCACGCGCGTCGAACGGCCCAGCACCTCGCCGGGGGAATAGCCGAACATCGAGCCGAAACAGTGGTTGTAGCGCGTGATGGTGCGGGCGCGCGTGAAGAAGATCCCGATCGTGGCATTGGTCATGATCGACTGGATCTCGGTGAACGCCTGGCGCGCTTCCGTGACGTCTTCCACGATCCACACGGTGCCCGCCTCGCGTGCGCTCATGTCGACGGCCTTGGCGCGGATGCGGCACCAGATCGTGCTGCCGTCGCGCCGCCGCAGCGGCACCTCGCTCTTTTCGAACAGGCTGCCGGCCGTCAGCACGACGACGGCCTCGCCGATGAACGCCTCGTACTGGGCGCGCGAGGCGAACACCCGGGCCGGGCTGTGGTTGATGAGTTCTTCCGGCGCATAGCCCAGCATCTCCGCCATGCGCGGATTGCACGACTTGACCAGGTCGGGCAACGTGACGGCAATGCCGACCGGCGCATGCTCGACGACCGCGGCCTGTTCCAGCAGGCGCCCGCGCAGCGCGGCCTGGCCGTCGCCGAACGTGAGCACGTCGCCGAAGACGAAGGTGGCGCCCTCCGGGGACAGTGGCTTCGCGCGTACCTCGACGGGCCGGCCGGTGGCGCCGTGTTCGATCAAACCGTCCCAGCGGCGTTCGCCGGACTGCGACAGGCGGATCTCGACCGCCATCGCCGCCGCCGTACGCGGGCAGAACAGCGACACCAGCGGCCGCCCCACCACGTCGCCGCCGGCCAGTTCGGCCAGCGCCGCGTTCGCGGCCCAGATGGTGCCCTCGCCGTCGCAGGCGCAGGCCGGCGCGGCGATCAATGCCAATGCGTCGGCCACCAAGGCCGCTATGCTCGTTCCCCGATCCATCCCTCTGTCCCTAGCGCGCCTATTGACAAGGCGCTATGTCGATTTTTGGATGGATCATAGCCGAAAACCCACCTGATTTATCGTTCGGGAAAGATGAATTTCCGCGTGTGACGCGGCGCAGCAACGGTCTCAGAAGGCGTCGCCCGGCACGCGCACCCAACCTTCCATCAGCACGCGCGCACTGCGGCTCATCACCGCCTTCTTGACGATCCAGTCGCCGTCCTCCTGGCGCGCCTCGGCGCCCACGCGCAAGGTGCCGGACGGATGGCCGAACCGCACCGCCTCGTGCGCCCTGCCGCCCGCGGCGAGGCTCACAAGCGTGCCCGGGATCGCGGCCGCCGTGCCGATGGCGACGGCCGCCGTGCCCATCATCGCATGGTGCAGCTTGCCCATCGACAGGGCGCGCACGAGCAGATCGATGTCGCCCGCCTCCACCTGTTTGCCGCTCGACGCGGTATAGGCTGCCGGCGGCGCGACGAACGCCACCTTCGGCGTGTGCTGGCGGCGCGCGGCTTCCTCGACGTGCGCGATCAGGCCCATGCGCATGGCGCCGTAGGCACGGATCGTCTCGAACATCGCCAGCGCCTTCGGGTCGCCGTTGATCGCATCCTGCAGCTCCGTGCCCGTGTAGCCGATGTCGGCGGCGTTCACGAAGACGGTCGGGATGCCCGCGTTGATCAGCGTCGCCTTCAGGGTGCCGACACCAGGCACCTCCAGGTCGTCGACCAGGTTCCCGGTCGGGAACATCGCGCCGCCGCCCTCCCCTTCTTCGGCCGCGGGGTCCATGAATTCCAGTTGGACCTCGGCCGCCGGGAACGTGACGCCATCGAGCTCGAAGTCGCCCGTCTCCTGCACCTGCCCGTCCGCGATGGGCACGTGGGCGACGATCGTCTTGCCGATGTTGACCTGCCAGATGCGCACGACGACGGTCCCGTTGTCGGGGATGCGCGCGGGATCGATGAAGCCGTTGGCGATGGCGTACGGGCCGATCGCGGCCGACAGGTTGCCGCAGTTGCCGCTCCAGTCGACGAACGGCTTGTCGATGGCGACCTGGCCGAACAGGTAGTCCACGTCGTGGCCGGGACGGGAGGACGGCGCGACGATCACGGTCTTGCTCGTGCTGGACGTGGCGCCGCCCATGCCGTCGATGTGCTTCGCGTACGGGTCGGGGCTGCCGATCACGCGCAGCAGGAAGTTGTCGCGCGCCTCGCCCGGGACTTGCGCGGCTTCCGGCAGGTCTTGCAGGCGGAAGAACACGCCTTTGCTCGTGCCGCCGCGCATGTAGACGGCGGGGATTTTGATTTGGGGTACGTGAGTCATGAGTGTTGTCCCTAGCCCGTCGTCCCCGCGAAGGCAGGGGCGACGGTGTTTTTATGCCGCGACTTTGGAAGACGCGAGGAAGTCCTGCGCAAACCGCTGCAGCACTCCACCCGCCTCGTAGATCGACACTTCTTCGGCCGTGTCGAGACGGCAGATCACCGGCACCTCGACCGTTTCGCCGCTGCGGCGATGGATGACCAGCGTGAGGGTCGCGCGCGGCGTGCGCGCGCCCACGACGTCGAACGTCTCCGTGCCGTCGATCCCGAGGGTGAGGCGCGTGGTGCCCGGCTGGAATTCCAGCGGCAGCACGCCCATGCCGACGAGGTTCGTGCGGTGGATGCGTTCGAAGCCTTCGGCCGCGATGGCTTCCACACCGGCCAGCCGCACGCCCTTCGCGGCCCAGTCGCGCGACGAGCCCTGGCCATAGTCGGCACCGGCGATCACGATCAGCGGCTGCTTGCGCTCCATGTACGTCTCGATCGCTTCCCACATGCGGGTCACGGTGCCTTCCGGCTCGATGCGCGCGAGCGAACCGGCACGCACGCTGCCGTCCGGGTTGCGCACCATCTCGTTCTTCAGCGTCGGATTCGCGAACGTGGCGCGCTGCGCCGTCAGGTGGTCGCCGCGGTGCGTCGCGTACGAGTTGAAATCCTCTTCCGGCAGGCCCATCTTCGCGAGGTATTCGCCCGCGGCGCTGTTCAGCATGATCGCGTTCGACGGCGACAGGTGATCCGTCGTGATGTTGTCGCCCAGGACCGCCAGCGGACGCATGCCGGTCAAAGTACGCTCACCGGCGAGCGCGCCTTCCCAGTACGGCGGACGGCGGATGTAGGTGCTCATCGGGCGCCAGTCGTACAGCGGCGCCACGGCACCGTCTCCGCCTTCGCGGCGCGCGAACATGATGTCGTACACCTTGCGGAACTGCTGCGGCTTCACGGCGCGCTCGACGACGGCGTCGATCTCCGCATCGCTCGGCCAGATGTCCGCGAGGCGCACCGGCTTGCCGTCGGCATCGATGCCCAGCACGTCCTTCTCGATGTCGAAGCGGATCGTGCCCGCGATGGCGTACGCGACGACGAGCGCCGGCGACGCGAGGAACGCCTGCTTCGCATACGGGTGGATGCGGCCGTCGAAATTGCGGTTGCCCGACAGGACCGCGGTCGCGTACAGGTCGCGCTCGACGATCTCCTGCTGGATCGCCGGGTCCAGCGCACCGGACATGCCGTTGCAGGTGGTGCACGCGAAGGCGACCACGCCGAAGCCCAGCTTTTCGAGTTCCGGCAACAGCCCCGCTTCCTCCAGGTACAGCGGCACGGCCTTGGAGCCCGGCGCGAGCGACGACTTCACCCACGGCTTGCGCGCGAGCCCGCGTGCGTTCGCGTTGCGCGCGATGAGACCTGCGGCCACCATGTTGCGCGGGTTGTTCGTGTTCGTGCAGCTCGTGATGGCGGCGATGATGACGGCGCCGTCGGGCATCTTGCCCGGCTCGTTCTCGACCGTACCCGTGATGCCGTGCTGCGCCAGCTCCGACGTCGCCACGCGCTTGTGCGGGTTCGACGGGCCGGCGATGTTGCGCACGACGGTCGACAAATCGAAGCTCAGCACGCGCTCGTACTGCGCGTGCGCGAGCGTGTCGGCCCACAGGCCCGTTTCCTTCGCATACAGCTCGACCAGTTTGACCAGGTCGTCGTCGCGGCCCGTCAGCTTCAGGTACTTGATGGTTTGCTCGTCGATGGCGAACATCGCCGCGGTCGCACCGTATTCCGGCGCCATGTTGGAAATCGTCGCGCGGTCGCCCAGCGTGAGATTCGCGGCGCCTTCACCGTAGAACTCGAGGTAGGCGGACACCACTTTCGACTTGCGCAGGAATTCCGTCAGCGCCAGCACGATGTCGGTCGCGGTGATGCCGGGGCCCGGCTTGCCGGTCAGCTCGACGCCGACGATGTCCGGCAGGCGCATGTACGACGCGCGGCCCAGCATGACGCTTTCCGCTTCCAGGCCGCCGACCCCGATCGCGATGACGCCCAGCGCATCGACCATCGGCGTGTGCGAGTCGGTGCCGACGAGCGTGTCGGGGAATGCCACGCCATCCTTCACCTGCACGACGGGGCTCATGCGCTCCAGGTTGATCTGGTGGAGGATGCCGTTCCCCGGCGGGATCACGTCGACGTTCTCGAACGCCTTGCGGGTCCATTCGATGAAGTCGAAGCGGTCCTCGTTGCGGCGGTCCTCGATGGCGCGGTTCTTCGCGAACGCGTCCGGATCGAAGCCCCCGCATTCGACGGCGAGCGAGTGGTCGACGACGAGCTGCGTCGGCACGACGGGATTCACGAGCGCGGGATTGCCGCCCTCCTGTGCGATGGCGTCGCGCAGGCCGGCCAGGTCGACGAGGGCCGTCTGGCCGAGGATGTCGTGGCAGACGACGCGCGCGGGGAACCACGGGAAATCGAGGTCGCGTTTGCGCTCGATGATCTGCGTCAGCGACGGCACCAGCGCGACGGGATCGCAGCGGCGCACGAGGTTTTCGGCCAGCACGCGCGAGGTGTACGGGAGCGTGTCCCAGGCGCCGGGCTGGATCTCCTCGACGGCGGCGCGCGCGTCGAAGTAATGGAGGTTCGTGCCGTGCAGGGGCTTGCGATAATGGCTGTTCATTTTGCGACTCCGTAGTCCGCGGCCCTGGCACTGTCTTCCCCGCGAAGGCGGGGATCCAATTTCAGTCCGCCGGTACGCGACGTAATTGGGTTCCCGCCTGCGCGGGAACGACGGTGTTCGGGCCGCATGTATGTTTACTTGCGCTCGGCCAGCGGCACGAAGGTCAGGTCTTCCGGACCGACATAGTTCGCGCTCGGGCGGATGATCTTGTTGTCGATCCGCTGCTCGATGATGTGCGCGGACCAGCCGGACGTGCGCGAGATGACGAACAGCGGCGTGAACATCGCCGTCGGCACGCCCATCATGTGGTACGAGACGGCCGAGAACCAGTCGAGGTTCGGGAACATCTTTTTCACTTCCCACATCACGGATTCGAGGCGCTCGGCGATGTCGAACATCTTCATCGAGCCGGCGCTTTGCGACAGCGTGCGCGCCACTTCCTTGATCACCTTGTTGCGCGGGTCGGAGATCGTGTAGACCGGGTGGCCGAAGCCGATGACGACTTCCTTGTTCGCCACGCGGTTGCGGATGTCGGCTTCCGCCTCGTCCGCGTTCTCGTAGCGCTTCTGGATGTCGAGCGCCACCTCGTTGGCGCCGCCGTGCTTCGGACCGCGCAGCGCGCCGATCGCGCCCGTGATCGCGGAATAGATGTCGGAACCGGTGCCGGCGATGACGCGGCCGGTGAACGTCGACGCGTTGAACTCGTGTTCCGCGTACAGGATCAGGGACGTGTGCATCGCCTTGACCCACTCGTCGGACGGCTTGAAGCCGTGCAGCAGGTGCAGGAAGTGGCCGCCGATCGAATCGTCGTCCGTCTCCACGTCGATGCGCTTGCCATTATGGCTGTAGTGGTACCAGTACAGCAGCATCGAGCCGAACGACGCCATCAGGCGGTCGGCGATGTCGCGCGCGCCGGCGATGTTGTGGTCGTCCTTTTCCGGCAGCACGCAGCCCAGCACCGACGCGCCCGTGCGCATCACGTCCATCGGATGCGCGCCGGCCGGCAGCGCTTCCAGCGCGGCCTTCACGGCGTGCGGCAGGCCGCGCAGCGATTTCAGCTTGGCCTTGTAGCCGCGCAGCTCCGCCTCGTTCGGCAGCTTGCCGTGCACGAGCAGGTAGGCGATTTCCTCGAACTCGCTGTTGCCCGCCACGTCCAGGATGTCGTAGCCGCGGTAGTGCAGGTCGTTGCCGGAGCGGCCCACGGAGCACAGGGCGGTATTGCCGGCGGCGACGCCGGACAGCGCGACGGATTTCTTCGGTTTGAAGGTGGGCGTATCGGTCTTCACGTCGGTCATTTGCGTCTCCTTTATTTGGATTTATTCTGGGCGAACAGAGCGTCGAGCTTCTGTTCGTAGCTGTGGTAATCGATGCGCTCGTACAGTTCGGCGCGGGTCTGCATCGTGTCGACGACGTTCTTCTGCGTGCCGTCGCGGCGGATGGCTTCATAAACGTTTTCCGCGGCCTTGTTCATCGCGCGGAACGCGGACAGCGGGTACAGCACGATGTCGACGTCGGCACCGCGCAGCTCGTCCACGGTGAACAGCGGCGTCGCGCCGAATTCCGTGATGTTCGCGAGGATCGGCACCTTGACCGCCTTCTTGAACTGCGCGTACATCTCCAGGCTCGTGATCGCTTCCGGGAAGATCATGTCGGCGCCCGCCTCCACGCACGCGACCGCGCGCTCGACGGCTTTGTCCAGACCCTCGACGGCCAGCGCATCCGTGCGCGCCATGATGACGAAGTTGTCGTCGGTGCGCGCGTCGACGGCGGCCTTCACGCGGTCGACCATCTCGCCCTGGGTGACGATTTCCTTGCCCGGACGGTGGCCACAGCGCTTGGCGCCGACCTGGTCCTCGATGTGGCAGGCACCCGCGCCGGCCTTGATCAGCGAGCGGACGGTGCGCGCGACGTTGAACGCCGACGAACCGAAACCGGTGTCGATGTCGACGAGCAGCGGCAGGTCGCACACGTCGGTGATGCGGCGCACGTCGATCAGCACGTCTTCGAGACCGGAGATGCCGAGGTCCGGCAGGCCCAGCGATCCGGCCGCGACGCCGCCGCCCGACAGGTAGATCGCACGGTAGCCGGCCCGCTTGGCGAGCAGCGCGTGGTTGGCGTTGATGGCGCCGATGACCTGCAGCGGATGTTCTTCCTGGACGGCCTGGCGGAATTTGGCGCCGGCGGATTGTTGGCTCATGTCCTACCCTTTCATGATGCGTTCTGTGATGGTGGCCTATGGGATTGCAAGGACCGTGCCACTCACGCGGCAGCCTAGACAGCCCGGATATTCAAGGGGTTGGGTGGTTCGCCCGGTCATGACACGTTTCATCGCGTTTCAAAATGAAACAGTGTTGACACATCGAACGAAACTGAACACACTGCGCGCGACCCGCCACCACCACATCGACAAAGACGAGGACCACCATGTTAAAACGCTCATCCAGGCTGTGCGCCGCGCTGCTGGCCGGCCTGTCCATCACCACGTCCGCCGCCGCTGCCGGCCCGGACAGCCGCGCGGAAGCGGTGAACATCATCGCCGGCATGCGCCGCATCGTCACGCCGCAAGGCATCGAACAGACACGGGCAGTACGCATCGGCGGCATAGCCCAATGGATCAGCGTGCGCGGCACGGACCGGCGCAATCCCGTGCTGCTGTTCCTGCACGGCGGCCCGGGCTATGTCGCGATGCCGACGAGCTGGTATTTCCAGCGCGGCTGGGAAGAATATTTCACGGTCGTGCAATGGGACCAGCGCGGCGCCGGCAAGACGTATGCCGCCAACGACCCGGCGCAGATCGCCCCCACGATGACGCGCGCCCGGATGCTGGCCGACGCCGAAGAGATGGTCGCGTTCCTGCGCAAGGAATTCGGCAAGGACCGCATCTTCGTGCTGGGCCACTCGTGGGGGTCGTCGCTCGGCATCCAGCTCGCGCAACGCCATCCGGACTGGCTGCACGCGTACATCGGCATCGGCCAGGTCACGGATGCGATGGAATCCGAACGGCGCGGCTGGCGGTACACAATGGACGCGGCGCGCAAGGACGACAACCAGGACGCGATCCGCGAACTGGCCTCGATCGCGCCGTATGCCGCGCCGGGCAAGCCGCTCGTGCTGAAGGATCTGTACCTGCAGCGCAAATGGCTCGCGCGCTACGGCGGCGCCGTGTACGGCCGGACAGGGTTCGACGCCGAATCGGCGGCCGCGAAGCTGGCGCCGGAATACACGGATGCCGACCTGAAGACCATGTGGGACGGCACGGAGTTCTCGTCCAGCCGCATGCTGACGGACGTGCTCGCGCAGGACTTCAGCGTCTACACGACCTTCCGCTGTCCCATCGTGATCTTCAACGGCCGTCACGACTACAACGTGTCGGCATCGGCCACGGCGGAATGGTTCGACAAGGTGAAGGCGCCGGCCAAGCAGCTCGTGTGGTTCGAGGACTCGGCGCACGAGATCTTCAACGAGGAGCCGGGCAAGACGCTGGTCTCGCTCGTGAAGTATGCGCGGCCGTTCGCCGAGAAGGCCGGCGACGTGGCGCCATGAACGAAAAAACCCGCACGCGGGTGCGTGCGGGTTCGTGAGACAGCAGCCGTAGGGTGGGCATTTGGGGCCGGGGGCCCCAAATGAGACGTGCCCACGTTCACATCAGTGTGCCGATGCCGTTGCGGCGCCGATACCGGTTTCCGAACGCACTTCCTGTGCTTCGTAGCCGGCCTTGTCGATGGCGGCACGCGGGCTCTTGTCGGTGACCGAGAACAGCCACACGCCGACGAAGCCGACGGTCATCGAGAACAGCGCCGGCGACGTGTACGGGAAGATCTCGTGCGCATTGTGGAAGACGTCGACCCACACGGACTTCGACAGCAGCGTCAGGATGACGGCGGTTCCCAGGCCCAGGAAGCCGCCCACGGTCGCGCCGCGGGTGGTGCACTTGCTCCACAGGACGGACATGAACAGCACCGGGAAGTTGGCCGAGGCCGCGATCGCGAAGGCCAGCGAGACCATGAAGGCCACGTTGATCTTCTCGAACACGATACCCAGCAGCACGGCGGCAATGCCCAGGAAGACCGTCGTGATCCGCGACACGCGCAGTTCGCTGCCCGGGGCCGGCTGGCCCTTCTTGACCACGGTGGCGTACAGGTCGTGCGACACGGCCGAGGCGCCGGACAGGGTCAGGCCCGCCACGACGGCCAGGATCGTTGCGAACGCGACGGCCGAGATGAAGCCGAGGAACACGTCGCCGCCGACGGCGTTGGCGAGGTGCACGGCCGCCATGTTGTTACCGCCCAGCAGCTTGCCGGCAGCGTCCTTGAACGCCGGGTTCGTACCGACCAGCACGATCGCGCCGAAGCCGATGATGAAGGTCAGGATGTAGAAGTAGCCGATCCAGGTGGTTGCCCACAGCACCGACTTGCGCGCTTCCTTGGCGCTCGGGACCGTGAAGAAACGCATCAGGATGTGCGGCAGGCCGGCGGTACCGAACATCAGGGCCATGCCGAACGAGATGCCGGAAATCGGATCCTTGATGAAGCCGCCCGGGCCCATGATCGCATCCTTCTTGCTGTGCACTTCGACGGCCTTGGCGAACAGCGCTTCCGGGCTGAAGTTGTACAGGGCCAGCACGGAGAACGCCATGAACGTGGCGCCGCCCAGCAGCATCACGGCCTTGATGATCTGCACCCAGGTCGTGGCGGTCATGCCGCCGAACAGCACGTAGACCATCATCAGCGCGCCCACGATCACGACGGCGATCCAGTAGTCCAGGCCGAACAGCAGCTTGATCAGCTGGCCGGCGCCGACCATCTGCGCGATCAGGTAGAACAGCACGGTGACGAGCGTGCCGGAGGCCGCGAACATGCGGACCGGCTTCTGCGCGAAGCGGTAGGCGGCCACGTCGGCGAACGTGAAGCGGCCCAGGTTACGCAGGCGCTCGGCCATCAGGAACGTGATGACGGGCCAGCCGACGAGGAAGCCGATCGCATAGATCAGGCCGTCGAAGCCGTTGGCGAACACGGCCGCGGAAATGCCGAGGAACGATGCGGCCGACATGTAGTCGCCGGCGATCGCCAGGCCGTTCTGGAAGCCGGTGATGCCACCGCCGGCCGTGTAGAAGTCGGAGGCGGAACGGGTGCGCTTGGCGGCCCACTTCGTGATGAACAGGGTGAAGATCACGAACCCGACGAACATGATGATCGCGGTCCAGTTGGTGGGCTGTTTCTGTGCCTGGCCCAGGTCGGGCGCGGCAATGACGGCGCCGGTGGCGGCCAGCAGCGCGGCGGCGGCAGCGCTCTTCATGAGGGACGTGTTCTTCATGCGCGCACCTTGTCCTTGCCCGAAGCGGCGTTACGCTGGATGGCGTCGGTCAGCGCGTCGAATTCGCTATTGGCGCGGCGCACGTAGATGCCGGTGACCGCGACGGTGAACAGGATCACGAACAGCCCCAGCGGCACGCCCCACGACATGACGCCGGCACCGATCTTCGAGGCCATGAACTGCTTGTCGAAGGCGTTGAGCAGCGTGAAGCCGTAATACACGATCATCACGGCCCAGGTCAGCAACCAGCCGTAGCTGGAGCGCGATTTGACGAGCTTTTGGTAATTCGGGTCTGCTTTGACCCGCTGGACGATGTCATCTTCCACTTTTGTCTCCAATCTTCTAGTAATGCGCCGCTCAGGTTGACGGGCTGGTATCGATCCTAAGTGGGCCGCCTTACCCGATTCTTACGGCTCGCCGAAATGTTTGCGCCCAACCGTTTCAGCGTGAAACCGCGTTGAAACATGCGTTGCACATTCATGTACACTTGCAACATGAGTTACCCGACCCGTCCCGCGCCCGCGCCGGACCAGGGCCCCGGCAAGCCCGTCATCTGGACGGTCTCCGTGTCGCGCCTGTCCGACCTGTTCCGCCACATCACGCCGGAATACGACCACCTGGCCCAGATCGAACCGCTGCACCTGGGCTTCGACGAGGCCGCGCGCCACATCCGGGAACGCATGGCGACGGAACACTGCGACGTCGTGATCGCGGCCGGCTCCAATGCCGCCTACCTGAAAGGACGCGTGTCGGTGCCGGTCGTCGTCGCGACGGCGAGCGGTTTCGACGTCATGCAGGCCCTCGCGCGCGCGCGGCGCATGTCGGCGCGCATCGGCCTCGTCCACTACCAGCGTCCCATGGCGGAACTGGCCGAGTTCGCGGCCACGTTCGGCCTCGCCGTCGAACAGCGCACGTACGTCACGGAAGACGACGCGCGCGCCAGCATCGCCGAGTTGAAAGCCGCGGGCGTCGAGGTGATCGTGGGCGCCGGCCTGATCACCGACCTGGCCGAGGAAGCGGGCCTCAAGACGGTGTTCGTGTACTCGCTGGAGTCCATCCGGCGCGCGTTCGACGACGCCCTCGAGATGGCGCGCCTGACCCGTCTCGAAAGCGGACGCGGACGGCGCGTGGCCGCCACCGACAGCCGGCGCGCGCGCCGCGGCCTGGCCGACCTGCGCGGAGACTCCGCCGCGATGGAGCGGCTGCGCCAGACCGTCGTGCTGTACGCGCGTTCGCCGGCGACGGTGCTGATCCAGGGCGAGACGGGCAGCGGCAAGGAACTCGTCGCCCAGGCCATCCACCGCGAAAGTCCGCGGCGCGGCGCGAACCGGCCGTTCATCGCCGTCAACTGCGGCGCCATCGCCGAGTCGCTGCTGGAATCGGAACTGTTCGGCCACGAGGAAGGCGCGTTCACCGGCGCGCGCCGCGGCGGCCACGCGGGCCTGTTCGAGGCGGCGGACGGCGGCACGCTGTTCCTCGACGAGATCGGCGAAATGCCGCTCGCGCTGCAGACCCGCCTGCTGCGCGTGCTCGAGGAACGCGAAGTGATGCGCGTGGGCGGCACGCGCCCGGTGCCCATCGACGTGCGCGTGATCAGCGCGACGCACTGCGACCTGGAAGCGAGAGTCCGCGAGGGGCGCTTCCGCGCCGACCTGTTCTATCGCCTGGCCGTGTTGCGCCTGTCCCTGCCCCCGCTGCGCGCCCGCCCGGAGGACGTCCCGCAACTGGCCGAGTGGGCACTGAAGAACGCCCTCGCCGCGCTGAGCGCCCGGCCGCATCCGAACCTGGCGGCCGAGATCGCGGCGTGCGCCCCGCTGTTGCAGGCCTATGCCTGGCCGGGCAACGTGCGCGAACTGCGCAACCTGATGGAACGCCTGGCGCTGTTCCTCGCCGCCGAGCCGCTGCAGGCGCTGACGCCCGCGTTCTTATTGTCGGTGGCGCCGGAGCTGGGGACGCTGCCGTCGATCGCTCCGGTGGCGGCGCCTTCTCCGGCCGGGGAAAGCCTGGCCGACGTCCTGGCCCGCTTCGACGGCCAGCGCGACGCGGCCGCACGCTACCTGGGCATCAGCCGGACGACGTTGTGGCGCAGGCTGAAGGCGGGATCTTAGGTCGTCGGGTTAGTTGTCGGTTTAATGCGGCCCAACCCACACGCGCGGGAAAAACCGTATTATCATTTTTTTACTACGGCCTGGCGCCCGACCGGTGCCAGCTTCCCGGCTGCGCCGCCCATGAGGTGGCGCACCGCCCGTCCGCACGGAGGCAATATGCAAGACTTGTCGCAAGCTGCACTGTTTTCGCTGATCGGCAACACCCCCATGGTGGAGGTCACCCGCATGGACACGGGCCCCTGCCGCCTGTTCCTCAAGCTGGAATCCCAGAACCCCGGCGGCTCCATCAAGGACCGCGTCGGCCGCGCCATGATCGAGGCGGCGGAACGCGACGGCCGCCTGCAACCCGGCGGCACCGTCGTCGAGGCCACGGCGGGCAACACGGGCCTCGGCCTCGCGCTCGTCGCCCGGATCAAGGGCTACCGCGTCGTGCTCGTCGTGCCCGACAAGATGGCGTCCGAAAAGATCCTGCACCTGAAAGCCCTCGGCGCCGAGATCCACCTGACCCGCTCCGACGTCGGCAAAGGTCACCCCGAGTACTACCAGGACTACGCGGCGCGGCTCGCGCGCGAGATCCCCGGCGCCTGGTTCGCCGACCAGTTCAACAATCCCGCCAACCCGACCGCGCACGAAACCACCACCGCGCCGGAGATCTGGGACCAGATGCGCCACGAGCTGGACGCCATCGTCGTGGGCGTCGGCTCGTCCGGCACGTTGACGGGCCTGTCGCGCTTTTTCGCGCGCGTGCAGCCGGACCTGGAATTCGTGCTGGCCGATCCGCAGGGCTCGATCCTGGCCGACTACGTCAAGACCGGCAAGGTCAGCGACGTCTCCGGCTCCTGGGCCGTCGAGGGCATCGGCGAGGACTTCATCCCGTCCATCGCCGACATGTCGCGCGTGAAGACGGCCTACTCGATCAGCGACGAGGAGAGCTTCAACACGGCGCGCGAACTGCTGCGCCAGGAAGGCATCCTGGCCGGTTCGTCGACGGGCACCCTGCTCGCGGCCGCGCTGCGTTACTGCCGCGCGCAAACGACGCCCAAGCGCGTCGTGACCTTCGTCTGCGACACGGGCACGCGCTATCTGACCAAGGTGTACAGCGACGGCTGGATGGTCGACCAGGGCCTGCTGCACCGTCCCCGCACGGGCGACCTGCGCGACCTGATCGGCCGCCGCTTCGACGACGGGGAAGTCATCACCGTGTCCCCGACCGACACCCTGCTCACCGCCTTCAACCGCATGCGCAGCGCCGACCTCGCGCAGATGCCCGTCGTCGACAACGGCAAGCTCGTCGGCCTGATCGACGAGTCCGACCTGCTGCTGCACGTGACGAGCGACCGGGAACACTTCAAGGCACCGGTCTCCGGCACGATGACGTCCGACCTGCAGACCCTGGCGCCGTCCGCCGGCATGCAACAGCTGCGCGACATCCTCGACCGGGGCCTCACCGCCGTCATCGTCGACGGCGACCGGTTCTATGGGCTGATCACCCGCTTCGACCTTCTCAACCATCTGCGCAGGACACTCACGTGAGCCACCAAGACGACAACCACCAACGCCACATCGCCACGCGCGTCATCCACGGCGGCCAGGCGCCCGACCCCACGACGGGCGCCGTGATGCCGCCCATTTACGCGACGTCGACCTTTGCCCAGGAAAGCCCGGGCGTGCACAAGGGCCTGGACTACGGCCGCTCGCACAACCCGACCCGCTGGGCGCTGGAGCGCTGCGTGGCCGACATCGAAAGCGGCGGCGCCGCCTACGCGTTCGCGTCCGGCCTCGCGGCCATCGCGGCGGTACTCGAACTGCTGCCGGCCGGCTCGCACATCGTGGCCGGCGACGACATGTATGGCGGCACCTACCGGCTGTTCGAGCGCGTGCGCCGCGTTAGCAGCGGCCACGAGTTCACGTACGTCGACCTGACGGACCCGCTCGCACTCGCGAACGCGCTGCGCCCGGAAACGAAGATGGTATGGGTCGAGACGCCGACGAACCCGATGCTCAAGCTGGCCGACCTGCACGCGATCGCGCAGCTGTGCCGCGAGCGCGGCGTGATGACGGTGTGCGACAACACGTTCGCGAGCCCCATCAACCAGCGCCCGCTGGAACTGGGCATCGACATCGTCGTGCACTCGACGACGAAGTACATGAACGGCCACTCGGACGTGATCGGCGGCATTGCCGTCGTAGGCGGCCATGCGCACCAGCAGGCATGGCGCGAACGCCTCGGCTTCATCCAGAATGCCGTCGGTGCGATCCAGGGCCCGTTCGACAGTTTTCTCGTACTTCGCGGAATCAAGACGCTGGCCTTGCGCGTGGAACGCAGCAACAGCAACGCGCTCGACCTGGCGCATTGGCTGCAGGGCCAGGCCAGGGTGCGCCACGTCTACTACCCGGGCCTGGCGTCGCACCCGCAGCATGAACTGGCGCGGCGCCAGATGCACGGCTACGGCGGCATCATCTCCATCGACCTCGACACCGACATCGCCGGCGCGCGCCGCTTCCTGGAGCAGTGCGAGATCTTCACGCTGGCCGAGAGCCTGGGCGGCGTCGAGAGCCTGATCGAGCATCCGGCCATCATGACGCATGCGACCATTCCGGCGGATCAGCGGGCGAGGCTGGGGATTGGGGATGGGTTGATCCGGTTGTCGGTCGGGATCGAGCATGTGGAGGATCAGCGGGCTGATCTGGCGCGGGCGCTGGCCGCTATCTGAAAAACCGTCGCCCCCCCCGCAGGCGGGGGCCCAATTTGCACACTACTCGACAGCGCACTTTGAAAAACCGTCGCCCCCCGCGCAGGCGGGGGCCCAATTTGCACGCTACTCGACAGCGCACGCAGGACTTGGGTCCCTGCCTTCGCAGGGACGACGTCGATCAGTGTCGCGGGTTACTTAAGCGTACGCGGGTACTGGCAACGCCAGTCCCCGCTCGTCCTCGCTCTCGTCAACGAACACGTGACGTGCGACCTCGTTGCCGCGCACCCGGAACGTCGACACCACATCCGTCAACTCCTCCGCCTGCGCCCGCATCGTGGCCGCGGCAGCCGCCGCCTGCTCCACCATTGCCGCATTCTGCTGCGTCGCCTCGTCCATCTCGGCGATGACGCCGCGCACGCGGGCGATGCCGGCCGCCTGCTCGGAGCTGGCGCCGTCGATCGCGTGCAGCAGATCGGCCACCTGCTGCACGCGGTCGAGGATCTCGCGCATCGTGTCGCCCGCCGCGCTGGCGATGCCGGCGCCGGACGCGATGGCGAGCGTCGACTCGGCGATCAGGTTCTTGATTTCTTTCGCCGCCGATGCGGAATGCTGGGCCAGGTTACGGACTTCGCCCGCGACGACCGCAAAACCGCGGCCCTGCTCGCCCGCGCGCGCCGCTTCGACGGCCGCGTTCAGCGCGAGGATGTTCGTCTGGAACGCGATCCCGTCGATCATCGCCGTGATGTCGCCGATGCGGGCAGCCGACTGGCGGATCGTTTCCATGCGCTCGACCATCTGCCCGACGGCGCCGGCGCCGTCCTTGGCGACACCCGATGCGGCCAGCGCGAGCCCGTTCGCGTCGTGGGCGTTGACGTGGTTCTGTTCGACGGCCTCGGTCAGGTCGGCCATCGCCTGCACGGTCGCATGCAGGCTGCGCGCCTGCGCTTCCGTGCGGTGCGACAGGTCGCTATTACCGGCCGCGATCTCGGCCGACGCGCCGTCGATCATGCGGGCGCTGTCCAGCACTTTCACGACCGTGGCCGAGACGCCGTCCGTCATGTGGTTCAGTGCATCGAACAGGCGCCCGATCTCGTCGCCGCGCGCATGCTCGATGGTGGCGGACAGGTCGCCCGTCGCGACGCGCTCTGCCAGCACGACGGCATCCTGCAGCGGCGTCACGATGCTGCGCGTGAGCAGCCAGCCGGCGGCGCAGCCGACCAGCAGCGCGGCCAGGCCGAACGCGGGCAGCAGGACGCGGCTGAGGGCGAACGCCTGTGCGGACGTGGCCGCCAGCGCGTGCGCCTCGCGGGTCTGCCATGCGAGCAGCGCGTCGAGGGCTTGCGTGTAAGCGTCGAAGGTCGTGGCCAGCTCGCCGGACGCCAGTTGCTCGACCTCCTGCGTCTTGCCGAAGTCCTTCGCCTGGAACACCTGCTTGCGGACGTACACGTAGGCCGCCTTGCGTTGTGCGACGGCGGCGATCAGGGCGCGCTCGTCCGGCACGGCCGGCAGCGCGCCCAGCTTCGCCTCGAGCGCGGCCGCGTTCTTTTCGCCCTGCTGGAGCATGGACTGGAAGTAGTCGCCCGCCTCGAGGCTGTCGCTGCGGGCAATGGCCACGGCGCGCACGCCGTTCAGGCGCGTGACGCCCAGCAGCTCGGCCGTCAGCTGTTGGCGGGCAAGCTTGTTATTGACGAGATCGTTTGTGATCGCGTCGGCGGCATGCATGCGCCACAGCGCGACGAGGGAAATGATGACGATGGCAAGGGACACCACGGCAAAGGCGCCGATGATCTTGGTGCCGGTGGAGAGCTGTGCGAGTCGCATGGGCTATGTCCGGAAGGGAGGGATGCGACCGATGATACAAATGCCGTATGACAACAAAATGACTATGTGTGACACCCATGCATTCTTTTGTGACATGGGCATGACGAAAAAAAAGCCCGCACGAGGCGGGCTTTTCATCAGAGCGATCGGTTATTCGATCTCGACGGTCTCGACGGGCTCCGGCGGCGGCGGGACGTCGCCTTCCGGGAACTCGAGGAACACGTCGTCCTTCTCGTTCAGGTCGACCGTGACACGGCCACCGTTCACGAGACGGCCGAACAGCAGTTCGTCGGCCAGCGCCTTGCGGATCATGTCCTGGATCAGGCGCGACATCGGACGCGCACCCATCAGCGGGTCGAAACCTTTCTTCGCGAGGAACTTGCGCAGTTTCTCGGTGAAGACGGCTTCCACCTTCTTCTCGTGCAGCTGCTCTTCCAGCTGCATCAGGAACTTGTCCACGACGCGCAGAATGATGTCCTCGTCCAGCGCGCGGAAGCTGATGATCGCATCCAGGCGGTTGCGGAACTCAGGCGTGAACATGCGCTTGATGTCGGCCATCTCGTCGCCCTGCGCCTTCGAATCCACGAAGCCCACCGAACGCTTGGTCAGGCTTTCCGCACCTGCATTCGTGGTCATGATGATGATCACGTTGCGGAAGTCCGCCTTGCGGCCGTTGTTGTCGGTCAAGGTGCCATGGTCCATCACCTGCAGCAGGATGTTGAAGATGTCCGGATGGGCCTTCTCGATCTCGTCCAGCAGCAGCACCGCATGCGGCTTCTTGGTGATGGCCTCGGTCAGCAGGCCGCCCTGGTCGAAGCCGACGTAGCCCGGCGGCGCACCGATCAGGCGCGACACGGCGTGGCGCTCCATGTACTCGGACATGTCGAAACGCACCAGCTCGATGCCGAGGATGAACGCCAGCTGCTTCGCGACTTCCGTCTTGCCGACGCCGGTCGGACCGGAGAACAGGAACGAACCGATCGGCTTGTCCTGCTTGCCGAGGCCGGCGCGGGCCATCTTGATCGCGGCCGACAACGCTTCGATGGCCGGGTCTTGCCCGAACACGACATTGCGCAGGTCGCGGTCGATCGTCTGCAGCTTGCTGCGGTCGTCCTGGTTGACGGTCTGCGGAGGAATCCGCGCGATCTTCGCGATGATGTCCTCGATCTCGGTCTTGCCGATGGTCTTCTTCTGCTTCGACTTCGGCAGCACGCGCTGGGCCGCACCCGCTTCGTCGATCACGTCGATCGCCTTGTCCGGCAGATGACGGTCATTGATGAAGCGAGCAGCGAGCTCGGCCGCGGTCGACAGCGCCGACGCCGAATACTTCACGCCATGGTGCTCTTCGAAGCGCGACTTGAGGCCGCGCAGGATCTGCACGGTCTGCTCGACCGACGGCTCGTTCACGTCCACTTTCTGGAAGCGGCGGCTCAATGCGTGATCCTTCTCGAACACGCCGCGGAATTCCGTGAACGTGGTCGCGCCGATGCACTTCAGCTGGCCGTTCGCGAGGGCCGGCTTGAGCAGGTTCGACGCGTCGAGCGTGCCGCCCGATGCCGAGCCGGCGCCGATGATCGTGTGGATCTCGTCGATGAACAGGATGCCGTTCGGCGTGTCCTTGAGCTGCTTCAACACCGCCTTCAGGCGTTGCTCGAAGTCGCCGCGGTACTTGGTGCCGGCCAGCAGCGCGCCCATGTCCAGCGAATACACGACGGCATTTTGCAGGATCTCGGGCACGTCTTCCTGGACGATGCGCCATGCCAGGCCTTCGGCGATCGCGGTCTTGCCGACGCCGGCCTCGCCCACGAGCAGCGGATTGTTCTTGCGGCGGCGGCACAGGATCTGGATCACGCGATCCACTTCTTCTTCGCGCCCGATCAGCGGATCGATGCGGCCGTCGGCGGCAGCCTTGTTCAGGTTCGTGGTGAACTGATCCAGCGGGCTTTCCTTGGCCTGGCCTTCGACCTGCGCTTCTTCCACGCCCTCCGACGCCTTCTGGCTGTCGATCTGCTGGTCCTTGCGCACGCCGTGCGAGATGAAATTGACCACGTCGAGACGGGTCACGCCCTGCTGGTGCAGGTAGTAAACGGCATGCGAGTCCTTCTCGCCGAAGATCGCCACGAGCACGTTCGCGCCGGTGACTTCCTTCTTGCCGTTCGACGCCGACTGGACGTGCATGATCGCGCGCTGGATCACGCGCTGGAAGCCCAGCGTCGGTTGGGTGTCGACTTCGCCGGTACCCGGCACGGTCGGAGTGTTATCGCCGATGAAATTCGTCAAGGTCTTACGCAGGTCTTCGATATTGACCGCGCACGCACGCAGGACTTCAGCGGCCGACGGGTTGTCGAGCAACGCCAGCAGCAGGTGTTCGACCGTGATGAACTCGTGCCGAGCCTGCCGCGCTTCGACAAAGGCCATGTGTAGAGATACTTCCAATTCCTGCGCAATCATACTTCCTCCATCACGCACTGCAGGGGATGGCCTGCCTTGCGCGCATGCGTTAATACAAACTCCACTTTGGTACACGCTATATCTTTGGAAAACACGCCGCACACCCCTTTACCATGGCGGTGTACAGAAAGCATGATCTGCGTCGCCGTCTCGCGATCCTTGTTGAAGTACTCCTGGATGATGGCGACCACGAACTCCATCGGCGTGTAGTCGTCATTGAGCAACGCCACCTGATACAAGGGAGGTGGCTTGACTGTCTGCCGCTCCAGCAGCTGTTCGGTATCGTGCTTGGTTGCCATAGGGGTATTCTAAATTGCTTTCGATCTTCGTGTGTGCGGAAACTAACGCTCAAGGTAATCCCATTTGCTTTCCATCTTACGCGTTTTCCAGTTGGAGCGCAGATGGCGGTTCCATTGCGAAAATCAAGAGCTTGATTTTCAGCCACTATGTCATTTTTTACAACGCGTGTTCAAAACCGCTTGACTTACGAGATTCTTGCGCCAACAATGCAGTTATTGACATGTACTTATGTACTTGTTGATAAGAAGTGAGCAGGCTGAGGAGGGGGCAAGAAGCTTCTTGCTTTTATGGCTCGTGTGATTTGTTTTTAATCGAAGGTTATTTTATGGCAACAGGTACTGTTAAGTGGTTCAATGATTCCAAAGGTTTTGGCTTCATCACCCCTGATGACGGCGGCGAAGATTTGTTCGCGCACTTCTCCGCGATCAATATGAACGGTTTTAAGACCCTCAAAGAAGGTCAAAAAGTCCAATTCGAAGTCACGCAAGGCCCGAAAGGCAAGCAAGCTTCTAACATCGTCGGCGCGTAAGCACCCTCCGGAAGCAAAGAACCCCGCTTCGGCGGGGTTTTTTTTGGCCCGCCGCCACGCATCATCCCTCTCCTGCAAAAAAAAGCCCCGTACGCATACGGGGCTTGATCTGCGTCAATAAGACTGCGCTTACATATTCTCGATCATTACGTCGCCGAAGCCCGAGCACGACACCTGCGTCGCCCCTTCCATCAGGCGCGCGAAGTCGTAGGTGACGCGCTTGGACGCGATCGCCTTTTCCATCGAGCTGATGATGAGGTCGGCCGCTTCCGTCCAGCCCATGTGGCGCAGCATCATCTCGGCCGACAGGATCAGCGAACCCGGGTTCACGTAATCCTTGCCCGCGTACTTGGGCGCCGTGCCGTGCGTTGCTTCGAACATCGCGACGGAATCGGACATGTTCGCGCCCGGCGCGATGCCGATGCCGCCGACCTGGGCCGCCAGCGCGTCCGAGACGTAGTCGCCGTTCAGGTTCAGGGTGGCGATGACGCTGTACTCGGCCGGACGCAGCAGGATCTGCTGCAGGAAGGCGTCCGCGATCGAATCCTTGACGACGATGTCCTTGCCCGTGCGCGGGTTCTTGAACTTGCACCACGGGCCGCCGTCGACCAGCTCGGCCCCGAATTCGCGTTGCGCCAGCGCATAGCCCCAGTCGCGGAAGCCGCCTTCCGTGTACTTCATGATATTGCCCTTGTGGACAATGGTAACGGACGGCTTGTCGTTGTCGATCGCGTACTGGAGCGCCTTGCGCACGAGGCGTTCCGTACCTTCGCGCGACACCGGCTTGATGCCGATCGCGGAGGTTTCCGGGAAGCGGATCTTGCGCACGCCCATCTCGCGGGTCAGGAATTCGATGACCTTCTTCGCCTCGGCCGACTCGGCGGCCCATTCGATGCCCGCATAGATGTCTTCCGAGTTCTCGCGGAAGATCACCATGTCCGTCTTGTGCGGCTCGCGCAGCGGGGACGGCACGCCATTGAAGTAGCGCACGGGACGCAGGCAGACGTACAGGTCGAGTTCCTGGCGCAGCGCCACGTTCAGCGAGCGGATGCCGCCGCCGACCGGCGTCGTCAGCGGGCCCTTGATCGACACGACATACTCGCGCACGCAGTCCAGCGTTTCGGTCGGCAGCCAGACGTCCGGGCCATACACCTGCGTCGACTTCTCGCCGGCAAACACTTCCATCCACGCGATCTTGCGCTGGCCGCCGTATGCCTTTGCGACGGCCGCGTCGACGACCTTCAGCATCACCGGGGTGATGTCGACGCCGGTGCCATCGCCTTCGATATAGGGGATGACCGGCTGATCGGGGACGCTCAGCGAGAAGTCCGCGTTGACGGTAATCTTTTGACCATCGGTAGGTACTTTGATATGTTGATACATCATGTTCTCCGAAGTGGGCACGCGGCGGCGGCGGACCGCCAGGACTGCGATCTCCATTAGAATAGTGGGCTGGCCGTCGTCTTGTCTAAGACGCAACACTGACACAACATTATGCACCAGTATTGATCGCGACGGGCCAGAGGCTCGCTATTTTGCTCCAAAATCCATCCTTCATGTCCCTCATCCTGTTCAATAAACCCTTCCAGGTGCTGTGCCAGTTCTCGCGCGAGGACGAGCGCGCAACCCTTGCCGACTACCTCGACATCCCGAACATCTACCCCGCCGGCCGGCTCGACGCCGACAGCGAAGGCCTGATGCTGCTGACGGACGACGGCCGCCTGCAGCACCAGATCGCCCATCCGGACCACAAGGAAGCGAAGACTTATCTGGTGCAACTGGAGGGAGTCGCCGACCGCGCCACCCTCGACCGCCTGCAGGCCCCGATCGACCTGGGCGACTTCGTCACGAAACCGTGCCGCGCCACGCTGATCGCGGCGCCGGAATGGCTGTGGCCGCGCAACCCGCCCATCCGCGTGCGCCAGGACAAGCCGACCAGCTGGATCGCGATCACGCTCGAAGAGGGGAAAAATCGCCAGGTGCGCCGGATGACGGCCGCCGTCGGCCTGCCCACATTGCGCCTCGTGCGCTCGAGCATCGGGCCGTTTTCGCTGGCGACGCATCCGCTGATGCCCGGCGAGTGGATGGAAGTGCCGGCCGCTGCCGTGGGCGGCAAAAGCTGACACGCTTGAGGCAGATCAACCTTTCCAAACGTTAATGTAGAACGGGCAGAAAACTGTCAACCGGCAATTCCGAGGCACCGTTAAGGGGACAGATTCACCGTTGTGGATCACCTTCTTCTTTAAAGGAACTCGAAATGTCCAAACTGATCGCTGGCCTGGTTGCTTCCCTGTTCGCCGTTTCCGCTTTCGCCGCCACCCAGGCCGCGGCACCGGCAGCTGCCGCTCCGGCTGCATCGACCACGGCCGAGCAGCCCGCCGCTCCCGCAAAGAAAATGAAGAAACACCACAAGAAGGCCAAGAAGGCCGCAGCAGCGGACGCAGCCGCTCCGGCCGAGCCGGCAGCGAAGTAAGCGCCTCGCCGCACATCCAGGCAGCCTGCGGGCTGCCTTTTTTTATGTCTATTTCCCAAAACCGGGGTCAGACCCCGGTTTTTGGCAACAGGTCATAGGCAACGGGCTTTGGAAAACAAAAAACCCGCCGGACGCAAGTCGGGCGGGTCTTCATCACGCTCAGCGCGCGACCAGGGCCGCGCGGGCGTTGCTGTCGGGTGTATTAAGCCGACAGGGCCTTGATGGCGGCAGCCAGGCGGCTCTTGTGGCGAGCGGCCTTGTTCTTGTGGATGATTTTCTTGTCAGCGATGCTGTCGATGGTCGACACGGACTGCTGGAAGATTTGCGAAGCAGCGGCCTTGTCGCCAGCCTGGATGGCCTTTTTGACGGCCTTGATTGCGGTACGCAGAGTCGAGCGCTGAGCCGAGTTGTGTGCGTTTTGCTTGACTGCTTGACGAGCGCGCTTGCGCGCCTGTGCGGTATTTGCCATGGAATTTCCTAATCGGGGTCAAGTTGCGTTTGCAAACATTCAAACCGGCCCATTCCAGTGCCTGCCAAACGAGTGTCTGCTAACAGAATTCAATACAGCCCTCGATTATAGCGAAGGTTTCATCGAAGGGCAAATCCTGGTTCGTTTTTGTGCAATAGCCCAGCTATAATCGCGGGCTATGAACCTACTCAAGACCCTGGCAGCCATCTCGAGCATGACGATGCTGTCCCGTATCACCGGCCTGTTGCGCGACTCCCTGTTTGCCCGCGCGTTCGGCGCCAGCGATTATACCGACGCCTTCAACATCGCCTTCCGCCTGCCCAACCTGCTGCGCCGCCTGTTCGGCGAAGGCGCGTTCTCGCAGGCGTTCGTGCCGATCCTGGCCGAGTACAAGAGCCAGAAAGGCGATGCCGCCACCCGCACCCTCATCGACCACGTCGCCAATACGCTCGTGTGGGCGACGCTCGCGACGAGCGTCGTCGGCATCATCGGCGCGCCCATCGTCCTGTACGTCATCGCCAGCGGCCTCGAAGGCCCCGCGTTCGACGCCGGCGTCGTGATGACCCGGCTGATGTTCCCGTACATCTTGTGCATGTCGTTCGTCGTGCTGGCCGGCGCCGTGCTGAATACCTGGCGCGAATTCAAGATCCCCGCGTTCACGCCCGTGCTGTGGAACCTGTCGTCGATCTTCTTCTCGCTGTTCATGGTGAAGTATTTCGACGTGCCGATCTATTCGATGGCGGTGGCCGTGATGGTCGGCGGCGTGCTGCAGGTCGGCATCCAGATCCCCGCGCTGAAGCGCATCGGCATGCTGCCGCGCCTGTCGATCAATCCGTTCGCCGGCCTGTCCGACCCGGGCGTGCGCCGCATCCTCAAGAAGATGGGCCCGGCGGTGTTCGCCGTGTCGGCCGCGCAGATCAGCCTGCTCATCAACACCAACATCGCGTCGCGCCTGGGCGCCGGCAGCGTCTCCGTGCTGCAGTACGCCGACCGCTTGATGGAATTCCCGACCGGCATGCTCGGCGTCGCGCTGGGCACGGTGCTGCTGCCCAGCCTGTCGAAGGCGAATGCGGACGGCGATCCCGCCGAATACTCGGCCCTGCTCGACTGGGGCCTGCGGTTGACGTTCCTGCTCGCGCTGCCCGCCGCCGTCGGTCTCGCCACGCTGGCCGAACCGCTGATCGCCACGCTGTTCAACTACGGCGCGTTCAACGCGCGCGCCGTCACGGCCGCCACGGCGCCGCTGATGGCCTATGCGGCCGGCCTGCTCGGCATCATCCTCGTCAAGATCCTCGCCCCGGCCTTCTATGCGCGCCAGGACATCCGCACGCCGGTCAAGATCGCCGTCGGCGTGCTCATCGCCACCCAGCTGATGAACCTCGTGTTCGTGCCGGTACTGGGCGTGGCGGGCCTCGCGCTGTCGATCGGCCTCGGTGCGTGCATCAACGCGAGCTTCCTGTTCACGGGCCTGCGCCGGCGCGCGATCTACGTGCCGCATGCGGGCTGGCTGGCGTTCTTCCTGAAAGTCGTCGTGGCCGTCGCGCTGATGGGCGCCGTGGCCTGGTTCAGCCAGGCGCAGCTCGACTGGGCCGCGCTGCGCGCCCATCCCCTGCTGCGCGCGGGCGCCCTGTTCCTCATCATTGGAGCCTCCGCCGCCGTGTATTTCGCCGTGCTGCTGGCGCTGGGCTTCCGGCCGCGCCACTTCATGCGCCGCGCTAAGTAGCCGGGACGGGCTGGGGCCCCTCCGCGGGCTCGCCCTCTTTCTCTTCCTTCTCCGGCGGCGCAGCGGCACCCGGCGCCTGCTCGGCCGGCGCGGGCGGCGTCGCGTCCCGCTCGGGAAACAGCGACGGCTGCTGCGGCGGCGTGCCCGCGGGCGGGTCCTGGAACAGCGACGGCTGGCCGGGCATTTGCGGCTTGCCCTGCGCGAGGACCTGCCCCTGCATCAACGCCTGTCCGGTCGCCGCGAACTTCCAGTCCGACACGTGCTGCTTGTTCTCGAAACCGGAAAAGCGCTTGTCGAAATTCGCCACTTTCAGCGGCTTCGCCTTCGACAGGCTGTACACGGCCAGCACGCCGCGCCGGTCGCCGGGATTGGCCCACACGATGCCCCACTCGGCCTTGCCCGTCAGCGGGTCGACGAAGATCTTGCGCAGATGCCGGCGCACGCCGGGGAAACGCGGATCCTTCAGCAGTTCCTGCAGCGACGGCGGCTGCGCCGGCTGGCCCTTCGGCGTCGCTTCGGCATACGTGCGCAGCGCCTCGCCGAACGCGGCGCCGATGTCCAGCAGTTCTTCCTCGGCGGCCGCGCGCCGCAGCAGCGCGTCGACCTTCAGCGTGGCCGCGCCGACGAGGCCGATCACGGTCACGAGGATGATGAGGCCGAGGTAAGTAAAACCGCCCTCGCGCCGCGGCGTCCTACCATTCCGCATACGGCTTGCCGTTGCGGCCCGTGCCCGGCGCGCCGCTGTGGATGTCGTGGATGCCGCCCTTGTCGCCATCCTCGGGGGGGACGACCGTCCAGGCCGAGTCGCTGTCCGCGATCGGATCGAACGGCAGCGCCGGCAGGTATTTTTTCTCGACGAGCTGCTGCAGCGAATCCGGATAGCGCCCCGTGTCCTCGTAAAACTGGTCGATCACGGCACGCGTGTTGCGCAGGTTCTCGGCGAGGATGGTCTCCTTGGTGCTGTCGACCTTCGGGAAGAAGCGCGGCGCCGCGAGCGTGAGCAGCAGCGCCACGATGCCCAGCACCACCAGCAGTTCGATCAGGGTAAAACCCCGTTGTCGTTCGACGTTCATGTCTTCACCAGCGGTCGTAGGGGATGCCGTTCAGCCCGACCTTGCCCGAGGTCGAGTAGACGTCGTACACGTCGTCGCCCTCTTTCGGCTCGTCCGGCTCGCTGGCGTAGCTGCGCTTGCCCCACGTCTCGGCATCCTTCAGGTCGGGGTCGCCGTTGAACGGGTCGCGCGGCAGGCGGCGCAGAAAAAAGATCTTCGCCTTCTTCGGGCTGCGCTGGTCCGGCACGCCCTCGACGAGCACTTCCAGCTTCGGCGGATAACCGCTGGCGCCGGCCTGGCGCGCCACGCGGCCTTCGTCGCCGGCCTTCTTGTAGGCGTCGAGGGCGGCGCGGATCTCGCGCAGCGCCACGCGCAACTCCTGTTCGTGGCGGCGCTGCAGCGCGATCTGCGCGGTCGGCACCACCAACGTGCCGAGCAGCGCCAGGATCGCGAGCGTGACGAGCAGCTCGATCAGGGTGAAGCCGCGCCGGCGCCGGGTGCTCATCTCACGCTCACTTCTGGTTCGGGAACGCGGCCTGCGACGCCGGCACGCGGTTGGCGGCCGGCTGCACGGGCGTGACCTCCGGTTGCGGCAGCGGCGTGATGTCGATCGCGGGCGCGGACGGCAGTTCCGACGGCGAGCTGGAGGCCGGCGCGGGCGGCAGCGTGCCGGTCCTGCCGACGCTGCTGGCCGGCACCATGCCGGTTTCGCCAATCACGGGCAACGGCGCGGGCGACGGCGCCGGCGGCTGCGGTTGCGACTGCGCGGCGGGCGGCTGCACGGCGCCGGCGGGCGCCGCCGGCGCGCGCGCGGGCGCAGCGGCCGGCGCCGCGCGCGCACCCTGCGCCGGAATCTGCACCGGCGTGCGCACGTTCGTGTCCGGACGGCGCCGGAAGCTGGATTCCGTGCCAGCGCTGAATTCGGAGCTCGATGCCGGCGGACGCTGCAGGGTGCGGATCAGGTGCGGCGTGATCGACAGCACGACCTCGGTCTTGTTGCGCGTGTCCTGCTGGCTGCCGAACAACCGGCCCAGTATCGGCAGGTCGCCGATGCCCGGCAGCTTCGTGCTGCTGGAGCGGTCTTCGTTCTTGATCAGGCCCGCCAGCACCTGGTTCTCGCCATCCTTCAACTGCAGCATCGTGGACGCCGAGCGCGTGCCGATGCGGTACGCCGTCGTGCCGCCCTTCGTCGTGACCGTGTCGACCAGGTTGCTGACTTCCAGCGAGATGCGGATGCCCACCTCGTTGTTCAGGTAGATCGTGGGCTCGACGTCCAGCTTCAGGCCCACGTCGACGTAGTTCACGGACTCGGACGCGAAGCCGCCCACGCCCGACGAGATGGTCGTCGTGATGGTCGGCAGCTTGTCGCCGATGACGACCTTGGCCTTTTCCTTGTTGCGCACGCGGATGCGGGGCGCGGCCAGGGTGTCGGAGTCGCCGTCCGTCTTGCTGGCGGTGATCGAACCGGCGATACCGGTCACGCCGATCGTCGTGCTGTCCAGGTGGTGCAGCTGGTCGATCGTGATCGCTCCGCCGGCCGCCGACGTCAGCGGCGCGAACGCCAGGCTCGTGGGCCAGTCGATGCCCAGGTCGAGCAGGCGGTTGCGCTGCACTTCCAGCACCTCGACGTCCAGCATCACCTCGGCCTCCGGCACGTCCTGCAGCGCCACGAGCTGCGACGCCAGCTTCACGGCTTCCGGCGTGTCGCGCAGGATCACGAGGTTGAGCTTCTCGTCCACGACGACGTCCTTCGATTTCAGGATCGTCTTGAGCGTGTTGCCGATGGACTTCGCGTCCGCATTGGCCAGGTAGAAGGTCTTCACCGTCATCTCCTGGTATTCTTTCTGCTTGGCCGCGATGTTCGGGTAGATCAGGATCGTGTTGCCGTCCATGACCTGGCGCTCCAGCTGGTTCGTCATCAGGAGGTAGTACACGGCCGCTTCCACCGTGCTGTTCTTCAGGAAGACCGACGCGCGCTGGTCCGTCTTGACGTCCTTGTCGAACAGGAAGTTCAGGCCCGAGTGACGCGCGATGACTTCGAAGATCTGCTTGATCGGGGCGTCGCGGAATTCCAGGTTGATGGGCGTGCGGAACGCGGCCGCCAGCGCCGCCTCGGGCGAATTCGCCGCGATCTTTTCGTTCACCTCGGCCAGCAACTGGCGCGCCGGTTCGTACGTCGGGCGCTCCGTCAGGATGGCGGTCAGCTTCGTTTTCGCCGCGTCGTAATCCTTGCGGTCCAGCGCGGCGCGCGCTTCGCCCATCAACACGCCGTGGCGGCGGTCGGCATCCACCTGGCGCAGGCCGGCGCGGGCGCGGTCGTTGAGCGGATCGATCGCCAGCACGCGCCGGTAGTCCGCCACGGCCAGGTCGACCTTGCCGTCGGCCAGTTCACGGTCGGCCTGCGGCAGCAGGCGGTTCGTGGCTGCATCGCGGGCGCGCAGGTACGCGGACTTGTACTGGACGTTGGCCGGATCGTCGGCCAGCGCTTCCTGGTACTTGGTGAGCCCGGCCTCGACCTTGTCCTGGGCCACGAGCTCGTTCCCTTCGCGGTAGGCCATTTGGGCCGCGCAGCCGGACAGCAGAATGGCGAGCAGCGCCGGGAGCAGGCGCCGGGCCAGAGTTGGGCGAGCGATCAATCGAATACTCCAATATTGAGCTGCTGAACCTGGTTCAGCGGGAGGTAGGTCAGGGTCAGGACCGGCGGCGCGATGGACTCGACGCGGTACGTCCCGTCGATCACGGCGCCCTTGTCGCGCACGACGTACGTGCGGTCGCCGCGCGCCAGGTAGACTTCCCAGGCGCCGTCGCCGACGGACTTGCCGATGAAGGTGAACGGCAGCGGCGGCGCGGTGGGCGGCGGTGGCGGCGGCGCGGGTTGCGGCGGCGGCGGCGGCGGGGGCGGCGGCGTCCAGTCCTGGCGCCCGAACGGACCGGCGCCGTTCTGCCCCTGGCCGAACGCGGCGTCGCCGTCCCCGATCAGCATGTCGCGCGGCACCAGCGCGAGGATCTGCTGTCCCGCGGGCGCATCGCCGGCCTGCGCCGCCGGCACGGCGGGCACCGGTGCCGGCGCGGCCGTGCGCACGAGCGCCGCCTTCGCGACGGGACGCTCGGCCGGCTCGGCGATGTCACCTTCCGGCGACCGGTCGCCGAACGCGGCCAGCAGCGCGGCGCCGACGAGGGCCAGCGCGAGGATCGCGTGGCGCGGCTTGATGTCGGCCTTCTTCATGACGGATCCGTCCCGTCGCGCAGGTACAAGGTCAGCTTCAGGCGCGCGTCCACCGTCGCGTCGCCGATGGCGTCGCGGTGGAAGGTGATCTCGTCCAGCGACGCGAACGGAATCGTGCGCAGCGCCGCCATCGCGAACTGCCAGATCGCCGCGTAGCTTCCTTTCACCGGCAGGTTGACCTGGTACGTGTACACCTTCGCGTTGCGGTCATAGCCAGGCTTGTACTCGCCCTGGCGCAGCACGAGGCCCGATTTCGCCGCGAGGCCGAACAGCGTCTTGACCTGCTGCTCGGCGCTGCCGCGCACGCCCAGTGCGCCGTAGAAGGCGGCGAGGTTGTCCGGGGCCCGCACGGGCACGGGTGCCGGCGCGGATGCAGGTGCGGGCGCGGTGGCCGCCTGCGCCTGCTGTTTCGCCTGCGCGGCGCGTGCTTCCTGCGCCCGTTCCATCGCCCACACGGCATGCAGCGTCCACGCCAGCGCGCCCGCCATCACGAACACGAGGATGCCGGCCGCCGCCACGAGCGGATTCGCGCGCAACAGCATCAGGCGCAGGCGCAGCAGCGGCGACGTCAAGGTCGTCTTCATCGCGCGGACCTCCACTGCGCATCGATCTGGAAGCGGATCGGCCGGTTCGCGTCCTGTTCGTTGATCTCGTGGCGCGCCAGCAGGACGGTCGTGAACCACTCGACGCGCTGCAGCGCCTCGACGTAGGCGATCATGTCGTCGCTGTTCTTCGCTTCCGCCGTGATGCGCACGCTGCTCTTCCTGGCGTCCGGTTCCAGCGCCAGCAGCGCGATGGTGGCGGGCGTCGCCGCCTGGACGGCGTCGTGCAGGCCGCGCCACGGGAGGTTGAGCTGCTGCACCGACGCGTTCACGGCACCGGCCTGCGCGGGCGGCACCGTGCGCGCGGGCGCGGCGACGGGTGCGCGCGCGACGGCGCGTGCCTGCGCCTGCGCGACCTGCGCCGTCCGCTCTGCTTCCACGCGCTGCAGGCTGCGGTATTGCGCGACAGTGCTCGCGAGCGGCCCCGCCAGTGCCAGAGCGGCAAGCAACAGGCTCCACGTCCCGCGCGGCGCGCGGTGCCACGTGCGCGCGAGGCTGGGCGGCGCGAAATCGATGCGGACCTTCTTCATGGCGCCCTCCCCGTCAGCGCGAGCCGCGCGCAATCGGGCCACAGCGGATCGGTTTCGTCCTCGAACAGCGTGCAGGCGAATTTCAGCCGGCCCGCGCTGCTCGCCCAGCCCTTCGGCGCCGGGCCGCAGATCTGCAGGCGCTCCGGCCGCGACAGGCCCACGCGCAGTGCCTCGCGCGCCACGTGGCCCTCGAGCCAGTCGCGGTCCGCGCCCGCGGGAATCGGCGCGGTGCGCACGGCCGCGAGCAGGTCGCCGTCGAACGCGGCAACACTCAACACGCCGCCGTGCACGACGCCGAACCACGCGCCCGCGCGGCGCACGCGGCGGTGCTGGTTCAACGCGGCGACGAATTGCGGCACGATCTCGACCAGCCTGAAACGCTGGGAGATTGCTGCCGTCGTCAGTTGTTCGAGCAGGGACAATGGCACCGCGGCCGCGAGGAACGGGCGCGCGGCATCCCAGTCCGCGCTGATGCGCCACCCGGACACGCCGGCGCCGAACAGCGCCTGGTAGCGCAGCATGGCCGCCGCTTCCAGGTCGGCGAGGCGCGTCGCGCCTTGCGGCGGCGTCACCTGCCACAGGCGCGCGAGGTCGTCGGCCAGCACCACCGTCACCGGCAGGCCGGCCACGTCATGCTCGCCCAGCAGCATGCCCAGCGCCGCGCCGAGCGACACCGGATCGGCGCCCGTCGCCGCCACCTGGCCGAGCAGGCGCGCGCGCTCGTGCGGCCAGATACTGGTGCGCACGAGCGCCAGCGCGTCGGGCGCGATGCCGATGCGCAGCGACTGGCCGAAGCTCGACTTGAAACCATTAAGCATGCAGCGTGACCCTCCGGATTTCCTCGATGGTGGTGGCCCCGCGTTTCACGAGATCCAGCGCCGCGAGACGCAGGCTGCGCGTGCCGTTGGCGGCGGCGGCGGCCTTGATGCGGCGGATCGGCTGCTTGTCGACGATCAGCTCGCGGATCTCGTCGTTCAAGGTCAGGATCTCGGCGATCGAGCGGCGGCCCTTGTAGCCGGTGCCGCGGCAATCGCCGCACCCCAGGCCGTGCATGAATTGATAGTCGTGCGCGTCGGCGCGCGTCAGGTGCGCGGACGCCAGTTCGTCGTCGGAAGGCGTGTACTGGACCACGCAGCGCGGGCAGTTCATGCGGATCAGGCGCTGGGCCCAGATGCCGTTCAGCGCCGACACGAACGCGTACGGGTCGATGCCCATGTGCGTGAAGCGGCCGAACACGTCGAACACGTTGTTGGCGTGGACCGTCGTCAGCACGAGGTGGCCCGTCAGCGCCGACTGCACCGCGATCTCCGCCGTTTCGCGGTCGCGGATCTCGCCGACCATGATCTTGTCCGGGTCGTGGCGCAGGATCGAGCGCAGGCCCTTCGCGAACGACAGCCCCTTCTTTTCATTGACGGGAATCTGCAGGATGCCCGGCAGCTGGTATTCGACGGGGTCCTCGATCGTGATGATCTTTTCGCGGCCGTTGTGGATTTCGGTCAGCGCCGCGTACAAGGTGGTCGTCTTGCCGGAGCCCGTCGGTCCCGTCACGAGCAGCATGCCGTACGCCTCCTGCGCGAGCATGCGCAGCGTCGCCAGCGACGGCGCGTCGAAGCCCAGCGCTTCCAGCGTGAGCGAGCCGTAGGCTTCGATCATCGCGCGCTTGTCGAGGATACGGATGACGGCATCCTCGCCGTGGATGCTGGGCATGATCGACACGCGCAGGTCGATCTCGCGCCCGGCCGACTCCACGCGGAAGCTGCCGTCCTGCGGGATGCGGCGCTCGGCGATGTCCAGCTCCGCCAGCACCTTCAGGCGCGAGACGATGTGCTCCGCCAGCTCGATGCCGCCGACGGACGCCGCGTGATCCAGCACGCCGTCCACGCGATATTTCACCGCGAGTCCGCCCGCGGTGCTCTCCAGGTGGATGTCGGAGGCACCGGCTTTCAAGGCGTCGTACAAGGTCGAGTTCACGAGCTTGACGGCGGGGCTCGCGGCTTCCGACACGGACGCGAACGACAGCACCGTCGCGCTCTTGCCGTCGCGGCGCCCCTCCCCGCTGTCGCCGACGAGCGTGTCGACGGCGCGCGCGGATTCCTCGTGCTTGCCGAGATAGGCCTGGATGTCCGATTGCAGCGCGAGGCGCAGGTGCAGCGGAGACGCCGCCGTCGCGCCGGCCTGCGCCTGCAGCCACGTCTGCAGGTCGAGGTCGAACGGATCCGCGATCACGCCCGTCAGGTGTTTCGCATCGTCGCGCAGCAGCACGCAGTGGCGCGCGAGCGCCTGCGCCAGCGGCAGCAGGTCGAACGCGGGCTGCTGGCCGAACATCTCCGGCGTTTCCATCGTCGACAGCCCAAAGGGCTCGGCCAGCAGGCGCACGATCTCGCGCGGCTCCAGGCCCGACAGGCCCTGCAGCTCTTCGACGAGGGAACGGCGCGATTGCCGGCTCTGCGCGCGCGCGCGCGCCAGCAATGCGGCATCCAGGGAGGCGAGCGGCGCGTTCACGACATGTCTCCGGCGAGATCGAAAATGGGCATGTACAACAGCACGACGATGGCGCCGACGACGAGGCCGATGGCCGCCATCAGCAGGGGTTCGAAAGTACGGGTGAAGCGGTCGATCCAGCGGCCGATCTCGCCGTCGTAGAACGCGGCCGAACGCGTGAGCATCGTGCCCATCGAGCCCGTGCGCTCGCCCACGCGCAGCATGCGCAGCGAGATCGGCGTCGTCAGGCCGTTCGCCTCGAACGCGTCGGACATCGGCCGTCCCGCCTCGATCGCGGCGCGCGCCGCTTTCAGGCCGCCGGCGATACCGGGCGATACCATGCCCTGCACGGTGTCGATCGCGTTCACGAGCGTGATGCCGCCTTCGTTGAGCATGCCCAGCGTGAGGTACAGGCGCGAGAGTTCATAGATGCGGGCGCGCTCGCCGATGCCGGGCAGCCTGGCCAGCAGGCGCGCGGCGCCGCCCTGTTTCAGGGCACGCCGGATCGCCCAGGCGGCCAATGCGACGAAGGCGGCGAAGCCGATGAAGAGTCCCCCCGCATGCCGGCCCGCGAACTGGCCCCAGTCCAGCATCAGGCGCGACATCCACGGCAGGTTGCGGCCCGCGCCCTGGTACACCTCGGCGAAGCGCGGCACGACGTACGACATCAGAAAAATGCTCACGCCGCCGCCCACGAGCAGCAGGATCGCAGGATAGATGGACGCGCTGACGACCTTGGCGCGCACGGTGTCGATGCGCTGCTGGTATTCGATATAGCGTTCGAGCGCGCGCGGCAGGTCGCTGGTCCCCTCGGCCGCGCGCACGATGCCCACGTAAAGCGGCGGGAACAGCGCGGGCTGCGCGGCCATCACGGCCGACAACCGCTTGCCTTCGCGCAGGCCGGCCAGCAGCCGTTCCAGCACGCTGCGCGTGGCGGGACTGGTTTCCTTTTCCAGCAGCGCTTCCAGGCCTTCGACGATACCCAGGCCCGCCGTCAGCAGCGCGAGCAGTTCCTGGCTGAACAGCACGAGCGACAGCTTGCCGCCGCGCTGGCGGCGCAGCAGCGGCGCCTGCACGGGTTCGATCGCGCTGACGAACAGCCCGCGCGCCTCGACCTGGCGGCGCGCGTCCGCCTCGTCGAGGGCGTCGACGAGCACGCTGGCGATGCGCATGTCGGGCGCAAGGGTGCGAACCGCGAACTGCATGGGAGCGACAGGCGGGAGGCGTTATTGGGAGCTGAGGTCGGCGTTCTCGCCTTCGCCGCCCGGCTGGCCGTCCTTGCCGAGCGAGAGTACTTCATACTCGCCCTTCGTGCCGGGCGCGCGGTACTGGTAGGCGTGGCCCCACGGATCGAGCGGGACACCCTTCTTCAGGTACGGACCGTTCCACTTGCCGGACGCCGTCGACGGCGCCGTGAGCAGCGCGGCCAGGCCCTCCTCCGTCGTCGGATAGCGGCCGACGTCGAGGCGGTACGTGTCCAGCGATTTTTCGAACGCTTCGATCTGGGCCTTGGCGACCGTGACCTCGGATTTGCCCAATTGGGAGAAATATTTCGGGCCGACGTAAGCCGCCAGCAAACCGATGATAACGATAACTACCAAGAGTTCAAGCAGGGTAAAACCAGCCTGGCGGACCCGCGCGGCGGTGTCCTGGTTCTGCACACGATACATCCAACCGACTCCTCTATTGCTTTAGTGTAAAGCCTTGCGTGAAGGCTACCATGGCCCCGTCATGGCGACAAATCATTTTCCCGCATCGATCGTCGGTGGAATTCGCGAACGGATTTCTTGTTCGCAAAATTTTAACCGCGTTCTACTTGCCTGAACACTGTTACAGCAATCGTCCCCCCATCCCTGGGGTCGGGGATGACGGACTGCCTAGCATACCCCGTTATCTGTGTGAAATCCTTTATGATTTTTCGTTAATTGAAGAAGGATTTATGTGGTTTTTGCGCGATTTTTTCTCGACTGCATTTAAAGTTTCTTTGAGGATATTTCCTAACATCATCGCTTATCGTCGCTTATTTCCACGCGAAAATCTTTCGAAAAGATAATATTTGCACGAAATTAACAACAAAAATATTGAGCCACGGAAAAACCGAGGTTACAGTGACGCATCGATGAGTTTTGCGTTGCCTTGAATCATGAAAATCTCCGCTTTCCGTACCGCTGTCGCCGTCACCCTCGCCACCCTGCTCGCCGCCTGCGGCAGTGGCGCCCAGATCGACCAGCCGGTCCAGACCGCCGCGATGACCGGCAGCGCCGCCCAGGTCGCCTCGGCCAACTCGCCCGCCCCGGATTGCGCGGCCGATGGCTGCCAGGGCCTGCGCATCATCGACGCGAACGCCGAAGCCTACCGCTACGAAGCCATGCGCCGCGCCGCCGCCGACGCACCGCAGTCCTGATCACTGCTCCAGCAGCCGTAAATCCATGCAGCGCGCCAGCGCATGCGCCCGGTTGTTGACGCCGAGCGTGCGGTAGATCCGCTGCAAATGGTTCTTGACGGTCAGCGCACTGATCCCCAGCAACCTCCCCACCTCGTCATTGCTCTTCCCCGCCCGCAGCCAGCCGATGATTTCGGTCTCGCGCGCGGAGAGCGCACGTGCCGGCGCCCCGTCCACGGCCGTCCGCGCCACCGGCAGCCTTCCCAGCGCCAGGTGCAGGTGCGGCAGCAGCAGCTCCAGGAAATACGCGTGACGCGCCGTCGGCCGCGCCGCCAGGCCGAACATTAAAAACACGCTGCCCCCGGCGCTCGTCGGCCCGGTGCCATGCGCGAGAACGTTGTCGAACCCCAGCCGCAGGATCTCGCCGCCCAGGCCGTCCGGCGCCTCGTGCGCGTCGATCGCCGCTGCCAGCCGTCCACCGCGCGCGATGCGCAGCGCCAGATCGGTCAACGCCTGCTGCGCCCCCGGCGCCAGCACGGTGCCGTGCAGGCATTCCACCCGCGCCAGCGCGCCGCCATGGCCGAATTGCAGGCACACGAGCACCCGGTGCGGCAACAGCGCCTGCACCTGGCCCTGGGTCCACAGGAAGAACTGGTGCGGGCCGGCCACGCGCAGGCCGGACTCGATGGCGCACAGCAGGTATTCCTGCTCCTGGCGGCTGAGGATGACGACGGGGTCCACGGTCAGGCCACGAAGCGGTAGCCGGTGCCGCGCACCGTTTCGATATGCTCCTGGTGACCGCTCGGCTGCAGCGCGTGGCGCAGGCGGCCCACGTGGGCGTCGACGGTGCGCTCCTCCAGCACGGCGTGCCGGCCCCAGACCTTGTCCAGCAATTGCGAGCGGGTGTGCACCCGCTCCGGATGGTGCATGAGGAAGTTTAGTAAACGGAATTCGACGGGCCCCAGCGCGATGGGGCTCGCCCCGGCCACCACGCGCTGCGTGTACGGATCGAGGTGCAGGCCCGCCATCTGCACGGCGTCGACGGACGCATGCGGCGCACGCCGGCGCAGCACGGCCTGCATGCGGGCCAGCAGCTCGCGCGGGTTGAACGGTTTCGTCAGGTAGTCGTCGGCGCCGGCCTCCAGCGCGAGGATCTTGTCGTGCTCCCCTGCGCGCGCGGACACCATGATGATGGCGATCCCGCGCGTGCGCGCCTGCGCGTGCAGGCGCCGGATCAGCGCTTCGCCCGACTGGCCGGGCAGGTCCCATTCCAGCAGCAGCATGTCGGGGACGGCATCGTCGAGCAGGACGAGCGCCGACTCGGCGTTCGCGCACAGGCGGACGTCGTGGCCGGCACGGGCCAGGTTCAGTTCCAGCAGTTGGCGGACGGCCGGGTCGGGGTCCACCACGAGGACATGTGCGCGCATATAAGATCCTTGTCTCGGCGACAACAGGAACGAATATGCACTAAGCAAAGTCCGATGAACAATATGATTTCTATTTGGAATTCATATGTTTAACAAATAAATAAACCCACCGTCGTTCCCGCCCAAGTTTGCATGCTGGGCGCTCACGCAAGATTGGGTCCCTGCCTTCGCAGGGACGACGTTTTGGGATCGCAGGTCAGGCGCGGCGCCGCTGCATCGCCCCCAGCAAGACCAGGCCGGTCGCGACGATCAACCAATCCTCCGGCTCCGGCACCGGATTCACGGTCGCGAAGCCGGGATCGACGGCAATCGCCGCCGGCTCCCCCGCCACCAGGCTGATCTGCGCCGCCTGGAACGACAGGTAGTCGCCCACGCTGTCGAGCAGGCTGACCGACAGCCCGATGCTGCCGCCGTCCGTCGGCACGCCGCCGAACATCACGTCGAAGCCGAATTTGCCGCCCAGCGTGATCGACTGGAAGAACTCCGAGAACGCGTCGCTCGAGAACGTGTACGAACCGCCCGATTGCACCACGTTGTCGAGCGACGGCGTCCCCGTGAAGGCTCCGTCCAGGCCGCTGATCGTCGCCGTTAGCACGTCGCTCGTGGCGAACGGCAGGAAGTCGATCTGCATGTAGCCGTCGCCGCTCGTGCCCGTCGTGTCGAGGGCCACGTGGTAGACCGGGTTCGCGCTCGCGGCGCCGGCCAGCAGGGACAGCGCCAGCAGCGCGCGGGAGAAGAAGGTTTTCAGGTTCATCATGTGCGGTCTCTCAATCAAAAGGTGCCGGAATACAGTTTGGACGTGAACGTGATGCTCGTCTTCGACGGGTTCGTGAAGGTCAGCGCCACGGTCACGGCCGCGCCCGGTGCGAGGGTCGTGCCCGGCAAGGTCACGTAGGGCGCGCCGTTGAAAGCGCCGCTCTTGTTGTCGAGCGTGACGCCGGCCGGCAGGCCCTGCAGCACGTATTGCAGCGGGCCGGACAGCGCCGCGCCGCTCGTGTTCGTGAACGTCACGTTGCCGCTGAATTTACCGGTGACGCGGTTGTAGCCGAGCGTGCCCGGCACGATCTTCACGCTGGCCGTGACGTCGGCGTAGGCCGGCGCCAGGTTCAGGCTCACGACGACCGGATCGTGGTCGGACGCGCGGAACGGATTGTTCACGTACGGGTCGTCGGCCGTGTCGCCGAGGTTGTAGTCGATCGCATCCGGCTCGTCCGCATTGTTGTGCCACTCGGTCACGCCGGCCACCTGCGGGTCGAGGGCGCTGCTGGCCAGCGCGTGGTCGAGGTAGCCGCTCTGGCCGTCGAACACGTACGAATACGGGGTGCCGTTCGGCCGCACGAAGCGCTCCAGCTCGTTGACCATGCCATTGTCCGTCAAGTACGCGATCGGGTCTTCATGGCCATACGCGTTGAAGTCGCCCACGGCGAGCACGTCCGGATCGCCTGCGGCGGCCACGACGGTCGGGATAAAGTAGGTGAACAGGCGCTTGGCCTGCAGCACGCGGGTGGCGGTCCAGCAACCCTGGCCGTCGCCGCTGTCCGTGTCGCCGGCACCCGCGCCGCCGCAGCTGCCCTTCGACTTCAGGTGGTTGACGATCAGCGAGAACTTCGCGCCGTTCGCGTTGACCTTGAACGTCTGGGCCATCGGCGGACGGTTGTTGACGGCGTCGCCGTCCGACAGCGCGCCGCCCACCGGCGTCAGCACGGCCGGTTTGTAGATCATCGCCACGCGGATCGCGTCCGTGCCCGTCGCGGCCGGTTTCGCCACGTAGGCGTACGTCGGCGTGGGCGCGCCGATCGCCTGGTTCAGCGCGTCGACGAGGTAGCTCACCGTGATGTCGCCGTTGTTCTGGATTTCCATCAGGCCGACGGCGTCCGCGTTCATCGCTTTCAATTCATTGACGATCTTGTCGCGCTGGCGGTTGAACTCGGCCAGGTTGTCGGCGCCGCGGCAATTGCTCCTGGACGGTGCGGACGAGCCGATCGTGCAGCCCTGCCCCGTGCGGCCCCACGCGTCGGTGCCGTCCGTGAACGTCGTGAAGAAGTTCAGCACGTTGGCGCTGGCCACGCGAACATTGCCCGCCACGACGGTCGGCGCATCCTCGCGTGCGTTCGTGCGGCTGAACACGGGCGTCTCGGTCGGTTGCAGCTTGTACCAGCCGCCGCCCCCGCCGATGGCGCCGAAGTCGAGTACGCCGACGAGGTCCGTCACCGTATCGCCCGCGCGCACGGTCTTGTCGACAGCGAGGTAAGGGATGTGCGGCGGCACGGTGAAGATGCCGTCGTCCAGGACCACCATGTTCTGCGCGTTGGCGGCGATCAGCGCGTTCGCGTCAAGCGTGCCGGCGCGGTAGCGGTTCGTCGGCGTCTCGCGGCGGCCGTTGGCCAGCACCAGTTCGCCGCGGTCGCCCAGGTAGCTGTTGCCGTTGACGGTCAGCGGACTCGTGAAGCGCACGAGCATGCCTTCGTAGTGGCTCAACTCGGTCGGCAGGTCGATGTTGACGGGCTGGATCGTGTTGCCGCTGCCGAGGACCGTGGCGGCACTGACGTCCTTCAGTTCCGTGTACGAGCGTTTCGCACCATTCGGCGTGAACTCCGTCACGGTGCCCGTCACGCGCACGAGGTCGCCTTCTTTCACCGCGGCTGCGGTCGAGGCGCCGAACACGAAGATCGCGTCGGACGTGTCCGGATCGCCGTCGCCCTGCGGATCCTGGATGGTGAAGCCGCTGCCCAGTTTCTTCGTGACGACGCCGGACGTGGTCTGCACCGTGTTCACGTACGGGCTCGCCAGGCCGCTGCCCTGGATCTGCGGGATCTTGACGAGGCCGCTGACGGCCACGTTGACGGTGCAGCTCGCGGTCTGGCTCGCGTCGTTGCCGAACGTGATCTCGACCGGATATGTGCCGGCCGGCAGGCTCGCGTCGACGACCAGGGTCGCGGTCGCCGTACGGTTATCGGCCGTGGCCGGCGTGAAGCCCGTCAGGCTGATGCCGGACACGGCGCCCTTGCTGATGGCGGCCTTGTCGACGAGGCTGTCGGCGTCGCTCGCCTGCAGCGGCGCGGTCGTGCCGGTGCCCACGTCGATGCCCACGCTGCCCGGGCAGGCCAGCACGATCGGCTGCGGCAGCGGTCCGCCGCTGCACGACACGCGTTCGCTGGCCGTGGTGCGCGGGCTTGCTGCGCCGGTGACGAAGTCGCTGCTATTGTCGTTGGAGTCCAGGCACCCATTGTTCTTGCGAATCACGGCCAGCGTGTTCGACGGCGCCGGCGTCGCGCCCGAGCCTTCGTAATAGCCGGCGGTGGTGCCGAAGCCGACGAGGTCGACGACGTTGTCGACCGGCTTGCCGCCCGCCAGTGCCGTGATCGAGTTGACGAGCGCGACCTTGCCGGCCGTCGCGCTCATCGGGATGGTGCCGGTGGCGTCCGGCGTCAGCGCGTCGGTGCCGCCGCTGCCCAGCGCCTCATGCACGAGGTAGTACTGGCCGGCCGCCAGCGTGACGCTGGCGGGCAGCTTCGTTACCTGCCAGCTCGTTCCCGTGGCCGATGCGTATTGCACGCTCCAGTTCGTCAGGGTGACGGCCGTGTCGCCCGTGTTCAGCAGCTCGATGTAATCGTTCTTGTAGGTGGCGCCTGAGTTGCCCCCGCCGCCGTAGACCTGGCTGATGACGACGCCGCCCGGCGCGGCGAACACGGGTGCCGCTAGGGCCGCCAGCAGCGCGGCCAGCACGGTCATGCGTCCTGGAGAATGCAAATGTGTCATGGGTTATCCTGGAAATGATTTGTCAATGCAACACTTAACAAATGTATATTAAATGCACAAATTGACAACATCATGACCACGGATTAGTCCGAACGGACCAATCAGCGTTTGCGGTAGGGCGCAGCCAAGGGTTCGCCGATGAACAGGCCCTGCGTGGGCCAGGCGACGCTCTTCCAGTAGGCCTCGATTGCGCTATTGCCCTGCACATAGTGCTTGAGCAGCACCGCCGGATTCGGGAATTTCTGCCAGTGGTTGCAGGGCTCGCTGACGGTGCCGTAACTGGCGGTCGCGCCCGCTTCCAGCCAGCGCAGGCTGCTCATCTGCTCGCCGCCGAGCAGGTCGCCGCCCAGCGACGTCAGGTGATCCGCCAGCGCGCCGGGCAGGAAATGCAGCGTGTCCAGTTTGGCGACCTCGGCCATGCCCGTCTCGTAGATCATGACGTCCTGCGCGCCGTCCAGCACGTCGGCCTGCATCGTCTTCGTCGCCAGCTTGCGCGCGGCGATCCTGCCGGCTGGCGGGAAGAACTGCGCGCGGGAATTGCGCGCCTTTTCCGACGTCGCCAGGAAGTAGGCGGTGGCCGGCACGATCCGGAAACCCGCGCCGGCGCCGCGGTCGATAAGGGCTTTCGCCTGCTCCACGGATTCCGTCGGCAGCAGCATCGAGATGCGGATCTTCAGGTCGGTGTAGGGACGAGGAGAACTGGAATTGAAGTAAGGGCTCGGCCGTCCCGGCAAACACGTCTTGATGCACTGGTCGGGATCGAACCCGAGGCTGTAGGCGCCCGTGATCGAATTGCACGCGACCTTGTACGGCGCGGTCCACACCATCAGCACGGCCTGCACCTCGGGCCGCAGGTGCGCGTCGATCTCTTCCTTCAGTTGCGCGAAGCGTTCCGGACTGATCTCGTGCGGCTTGCCGGGAATGCGCACGTGCACGACATTGGCCGCCGGGATGCCGCGCCGCTTGCGGTAATACTCGCCGACCTTGACGCTGTTCGGCTCGGCATCGTTGATGACGATCGCCAGCTGATCCGGCTGGAGGTTGGAAGCGCTGACGAACTGGGCGCGGGCCGGTGCCGTCAGGACGGCGGCGAGGAGCAGAAAGAGGCAGAGTCTCGGGATCCGGATCATAGGCAGTGGCAACGTAATGAAAGACGGGAGCGCGAGGCTCCCATTCATCATGCCACAGCTTGCAAGGCAAACAACTTAGGAACGGCTTAGCGTACGCTTGCGCACGGTAACGCCGAGGATGCAGATGCCAGCCAGCAGCATCGCGACGTTCCCGGGCTCCGGCACGGGCGAAATCGCGAACACTTCCATTGCATTCAGCTTCACGATCTCGCCGTGCAGGCTGCCGTCGATGATGCTGTAGCCTTCGTTCGCCGGATTTCCATAGCTCAGTTGCCACGACGTGGCGGCCGTCAACGCGTCGTTGACGTACAGGTCCGGCCCGGAACCGAAGATGGGACCGTAGCCGGCCTCGTTGTACGTCTGGCGCAAGCCCTGGCTCGGCAGCACGTAGTCGGTGAGGACTTGCCGGTACACGGCCGGGGTCGTCATGTTGAACAGGAAGGCCGTGCGCTGCCAGTCGCGCTGGGTCTCGTGCCAGCCTTCGCTTGAGGCCCAGCCCTGCGGGTTGTAGCCGCCCACGAGGTAGCTCGCGCCGGCGTCGTTCGTCACGTCGAACAGGGTGAAGGTCGCGCCCTTCCCGTCCGCGCCGGCATGGAAGGCGTCCGACGTATCGCCGGGACGCAGGGTGTACACATTGTTGAGGTTGAATTCGCCGGCGCCGAGCCAGCGTTCGAGTTGGGCGTGGCTGTCCGCGTCCAGCAGAGCAGATCCGCCGATGATATCGCCTGCCGCCGCCGTGCCGCCGACGCCGGCGAGCGCGCATGCCGCGATGATCGTCTTCATCTTCATGATGTTCCCCCGATGGGTTTCGACGATGCATTGTATGCCGCATGCGCGCGGCCATACGCACTGTAGACCTGGGGAAAACACATCAACACCTGACCGTCGCGAGCGGCAGCGGATTGGCCGGGGCGCGCAGCCCGAGAAGCGCAGCTGTACTGACGTACAGCGAGCATCGCAGGCCAAAGCCGCAACGCGCAGCAGGTCAGGCGCGCTTGTAGATGTCCTCGAAGCGGACGATGTCGTCCTCGCCGAGGTAGCTGCCCGACTGCACTTCGATCAGGTGCAGCGGCAGCTTGCCCGGGTTTTCGAGGCGGTGCGTCATGCCGATCGGGATGTACGTGGACTCGTTCTCGGACAGCAGGGTGACGTTGTCGCCGCACGTGACGCGGGCCGTGCCGGACACGACGATCCAGTGCTCGGCGCGGTGGTGGTGCATCTGCAGCGACAGCTTTTCGCCCGGCTTCACGCAGATGCGCTTGACCTGGAAGCGGTCGCCCGCGTCGATGCCTTCGTAATAGCCCCACGGACGGTACACCTTCGTGTGGTACAGGTGTTCCGTGCGCTCGTTGCCCTTGAGGTGGTCGACGACGTTCTTCACGCGCTGGACCATGTCCTTGTGCGCGACGAGCACGGCATCGTTCGTCTCGACGACGACGAGGTCCTTCACGCCCACGACGGCCACGATGCGGCTCTCCGCGCGCACGAGCGTGTTGCTCGTGCTGTCGAGGTAGACGTCGCCGCGGATCGCATTGCCGTTGGCATCCTTGTCCTGCACGTCGGCCAGCGCCGACCAGGAACCGACGTCGCTCCAGCCGATGTCGGCCGCGACGACGACGCCGTCGCGCGTGTGTTCCATCACCGCGTAGTCGATCGAATCGGACGGGCTCGCGGCGAACGCGGCTTCGTCCAGGCGGCAGAAGTCCAGGTCGCGGTAGGCCGACTGCACGGCGGCGCCGGCAGCCTCGGCGATCGTCGGCGCGTGCTTCCCGATCTCGGCCAGGAAGCGGTCGGCACGGAACATGAACATGCCGCTGTTCCAGTAAAAGCCGCCGTCGGCGACGAAGCCTTCGGCCGTGTTTCGGTCCGGCTTTTCGACGAAGCGCTCGATCTTGTAGCAGTCGTCGCAGCCCGGCAGCGGTTCGCCGCGGCGGATGTAGCCATAGCCCGTTTCCGGGGCGCTCGGCACGATGCCGAACGTGGCCAGCGCGCCCTGTTCCACCTGCGCCGCCGCGCGTTCCACGGCAACGCGGAACGCTTCGTTCTTTTCGATCACGTGGTCGGCCGGCAGCACGAGCATCACGGCGTCCGGATCCTGCGCTTTCAGGAAGGCCGCCGCGGCTGCCACGGCCGGGGCCGTGTTGCGGCCCGCCGGCTCGAGCAGGATGCCGTGCGGCGTGATGCCGACGCCGCGCAGCTGCTCGGCCACGAGGAAGCGGTGCTCATTGCCGCACACCACCAGCGGCGCCATCAACCCCGGCCAGCCGCGGACCCGCAGCGCGGTTTCCTGCAGCATCGTCTTGTCCGTCACCAGCGGCAGCAACTGCTTGGGCATCACTGCCCGCGACAGCGGCCACAAACGGGTACCGGCACCGCCGGAGAGGATGACTGGGTAAATTTTCATGCGTTGGCTTTCTCTAATGTCTTGTCTGTTTCTTCGGCCTGCTCTGTGCGCCGGCTGCGTCGACGGTCGCGCGCGTTCAGCCACTCCGACGAGCTGTACTCGGAGGAATGCTTCATCTCCCCGGCACGGTCGATGCTGTAGTCTTTGAAAACGATCATTTCATGTAACGTCACGTCGTTCAGCACGCGAGTGTACTCGAAAAGCACACTGCGGACGACCTCGGCACCCTCGCAGATGTGGCTGCCGTGGCCGATCCACGTGGGGCCGATGATCGTGGCGCCGGCCTCGATCTTGACGCCGGAACCGATGTAGACGGGGCCCTTGATCGTCGTGCCCCGCCAGTCGATGCTCGTGTTCAGGCCGGTCCACAGGCCGGGCTCGATCTGGATGCCCGGCACATCCATATGGTTGACCTCACCAGTCAGCACGTTCTGCAGCACTTCCCAGTAATCGCTCACGCTGCCGATGTCCAGCCAGTTGAACGGACGGCCCTGGGCATAGAACGGCATGCCCTTTTCGGCCAGCAGCGGGAACAGTTGGGAACCGATGTCGAATTCCACGCCCGACGGGATCAGGTCGATCACTTCCGGCTCGAAGATGTAGATGCCGGTGCTGATGAAGTTCGACAGCGCGTCTTCCTGCTTCGGCTTTTCCTGGAACTGGGTGATGCGGCCGTTCTGGTCGGTCACGACGACGCCATAGCTCGACACCTTGTCCCACGGGACTTCCTTCGTGATGACGGACGCCATGGCACCCTTGCGGCGATGTTCCGCCAGGGCAGCCTTGAGGTCCAGGTCGATCAGCGCGTCGCCGCACAGGACGATGGTCGTGTCGTCGAAGAAGCCGCCGAATTCCTGGATCTTTTTCATGCCGCCGGCCGAACCGATCGGCACGGCGACGACTTCGCCGTCTTCCTTCGTGTAGCCTTCGAAGGAATAGCCGATCTGGACGCCGTACTGCTCGCCCTCGCCGAAGTATTCCTCGATCTTTTCGTGCAGGTGGCTGACGTTCACCATGATCTCGGTCACGCCGTGCTTGCGCAGGTGCTCGATCAGGTAGGCCATCACGGGCTTGCCCAGCACGGGGATCATCGGTTTCGGCAGGTCATAGGTCAACGGACGTACACGCGTACCTTTGCCTGCTGCAAGAATCATCGCTTTCATGGTTCGGTCCTCATACGTTTATTTTGGGGTAGTCTGGTAGCGCCAGGAATCAGCGCACATCTGAGCGATGTCACGCTGCGCGGTCCAACCGAGTTCCTCGCGCGCTTTCGTCGGGTCGGCGTAGCACTTGGCAATGTCGCCGGGGCGACGGTCAACGATCTGGTAGGCGATCGGCTTGCCGCAGGCCTTCTCGAAGGCATGCACCATTTCCAGCACGCTGTTGCCATTGCCGGTGCCGAGGTTGTACGTGTGCAGGCCGGCACCCTGTGCCAGCTTGTCCAGGGTCTTGACGTGGCCGATGGCCAGGTCGACGACGTGGATGTAGTCGCGCATGCCGGTGCCGTCCGGCGTCGGGTAGTCGCCGCCGAACACGGACAGCTTTTCGCGCTGGCCGTTGGCGACCTGGGCGATGTACGGCACCAGGTTGTTGGGGATGCCGTTCGGCTCCTCGCCGATCAGGCCGCTTTCATGGGCGCCGACCGGGTTGAAATAGCGCAGCAGGGCGATGCGCCAATCCGGCTCGGCCTTGAACACGTCGCGCAGGATGTCTTCGATCATCAGCTTGCTGCGGCCATACGGATTGGTGGCCGACAGCGGGAAGTCCTCCTTGATCGGCACCGAGGCCGGATCGCCATACACGGTGGCCGACGACGAGAACACGAGCGTCTTGCAGCCGAACTTGGCCATCGTCTCGAACAGCGCGACGCTGCCGTAGACGTTGTTGTCGTAGTAGCGCAGCGGCTGCGCCACCGATTCGCCGACCGCCTTCAGGCCGGCGAAGTGGATCACGGCATCGATCTTGTGTGCACCGAACACGGCTTCCATGGCCGCGCGGTCGCGGATGTCGCCTTCGACGAATTCGAAAGGCTTGCCGGTGATCTTTTGCACGCGGTCTTGCACGGAACGCACCGCGTTGTACAGGTTGTCGTACACGACCACGTCGTGGCCGGCGTTCTGCAGTTCCACGACGGTGTGCGAACCGATGTAACCCATGCCGCCAGTAACGAGAATCTTCATGAATGCTCTTCTTTCTTAAAAGTGTTGCCGCCGCCGTGCCCATTCCTTGAGCCGGCGCGCATCGTTATGTTGTCGGCGCGGGACTCCTCCCGCGCCATCCCTGTCTGGTGTTTTGGTGTACTGCAACCTCGTGGACGCTATCGTGCGCTCTTCAACTTCAACTCCTTGAGGAACAGCCAGATGAAGGCCATGTCCTCGATAAAATACCGACGGAACATACGGCGCGGCTCCTGCAGGAAACGGTAGAACCATTCCAGCCCGGACTTCTGCATCCAGAGCGGGGCGCGCTTGACGTGTCCGATCGCCACGTCGAAGGTCCCGCCGACGCCCATGGCGAACGGCACCTTCATCTCGGCCTGCCAGCGGCCGAGGAACTGCTCCTTCTTGGGCGAACTGATCGCCACGAACAACAGGTCGGGGCGCGCGGCGCGGATCTGCTCGACCACGTCCGCTTCTTGCGCCTCGCCCTTCCAGTAACCGTTGCGGTAGCCGGCCAGCACCAGGTTCGGGTATCTGTGCCGGTACGTGGCTGCCACCTTGCTCACCACTTCTTCTTTGGCGCCGAGCAGGAACACGCGCCAGCCCTTCTCGCCCGCGCGCCGCATCAGCGCCTCGAACAGGTCGCAGCCCGCGACCCGTTCCTTCAGCGGCCGGCCCAGCAGGCGCGACGCCCACACGACCGGCATGCCGTCGACATTCACGAGCGCGCAATCGTTGATGATCCGGCGCAGTTCCGGATCGCGGCTGGCCTTGACCAGCTTGTCGACGTTGACCACCACGTGTTGATGGGGCCGTCCGCTATGGATGAACCCCTCGACCGTCTGCAATGTCTCTTCCATCGTCAGGTTGTCGATGGAGCACCCCATCAGCGTGATGCGCTCGTTCATGTCTACTCCATGGCGTTATCCGCGGATTTCCTTCGTCAGGACGTCCACGATGCGTTCCGCCGCCTTGCCGTCCCACAGGTGCGGCCGGCGGCCCTGCTTGCCCTCGCCGCGCAGGATCTTGCGCGCCTCGAGGAGGATCGCGGCCGGGTCGGTGCCGGCCAGCACGTTCGAACCTTCGTCCACGGTCACGGGGCGTTCCGTGTTCTCGCGGATCGTGACGCAGGGCACGCCCAGCGCCGTCGTTTCTTCCTGCAGGCCGCCGCTGTCCGTCAGCACGACGGCCGCGTCCTTCCACAGGTTCAGGAACGCCATATAGGCCTGCGGGCCCGCCAGGGTGATGTTCGGACCGAGGTCGATGCCGAACTTCTCGATGTTCGCGCGGGTGCGCGGGTGCACGGGGAAGATCAGCGGCAGGTCGGCCGCAATTTCCTTCAGCGCGCCGGCGATGCGCGCGAACGTGGCCGCATCGTCGACGTTGCTCGGACGGTGCAGCGTCACCACACCGTAGCGCTGGCTGGCGTTCTTGCGTTCGGCCTTCCACTTGCTCGTCTCGAACGCGGACGCGTCCGCGCTGCCGAGCTTTTCGGCCTGGTACAGCACGTTGTCGACCATCACGTGGCCGACGTAGTGGATCGCGTCCTCTTTCTTGCCTTCGCGGCGCAGGTGTTCCACGGCCGACGGCTCCGTGACGAAGAACCAGTCGGAGATGCTGTCCGTGACGAGACGGTTGATTTCCTCCGGCATCGCCATGTCGAAGCTGCGCAGGCCGGCCTCGACGTGGGCGACCGGGATGTTCAGTTTCTTGGCGACGATCGAGCACGCGAGCGTCGAATTCACGTCGCCCACGACGAGCACGGCGTCCGGGCGCTCGCCCTGGCACAGCTCTTCGAAGCCGATCATGATCTTGGCCGTCTGCTGGGCGTGGCTGCCGCCGCCTGCCGCCATGAACACGTCCGGCTGCGGGATGCCCAGTTCTTCGAAGAACACATCGTTCATCTCGCGGTCGTAGTGCTGCCCCGTGTGGATGATCTTGAACGCCGGCGCATCCGCGCGTGCCTGCAGCGCGCGCACGATCGGCGCGATCTTCATGAAGTTGGGGCGGGCACCTGCGACCAGATAGATGAGCATTTGAAACAATCCCTTTAGTTATGGAAAAACGCTGTTAGAAAAACGTTATTGTAAACTTGCACTCGACCGGAACGGCGGACGATACGGTGCTGATCTTCAGAACGTCGCACGGCTGCCTGCTTTCATAGCAGCGCGAGTACCAGCCGAGCGGCGGATTTTCGTTGCCGCGCACCAGTTCCAGCTTCAGGTCCGCGCCGTGCGCATGCATCTGCAGCGCGAAGCGCTTGCCCCGCACGTGCAGGCCGGCGCTGTTCAGGCGCACGTCCAGGCCGGGCGCGAAATGCCAGAATAGCTCGACCTGGTGATGTTTCTTGGCGGCGATCTCGTCGCGCACGGTCAGGGTCGCGCTCGCCGCGTCGAACCGGACACTCCGCATATGCCGGACGGGATCGGCGAGGCGCTCGTAACCGTCGTGCGACCCGCGGAAATCGAATTCGTGCGGCGATTGCGGCATGCGCTCGATCGAGGCCCGCGCCTTTTTCAGCCACATGAAGCGCCCGCCGGACACCGACTGGTCGAGCCCGTCGATGCGCACCGTGTTGTGCGCCGACGTGCCGCGGAAATAGTCGCGCCACTTGGGTTCCTGCCAGTACGAATACGTGCCGGGATCGACGAGGCATTCCTCGCCGCCGATGGAGAGCGTCAGCGCCAGCGCGTCCGCATGGCCGTGCGCGGCGATGCCGAGATAGCCCAGCGGGCCGCAATCGACCATGCCCTTGATCTCGCCGGGCTCGCCGAAGTGCGACCCGAACAGCAAATAGCCCCCGTCCGGGAACGCCCAGCCCGTCTCCGACTCGTGCGGATCCGCTTCCGGCCGCTTGCCGGGCAAGGTGTGCAGCAGCCAGCGCACGCCGGGATGCGTAGGCTGGCTGCTGCGCAGCACGGCGTCGCCCAGCGCCAGCAGTTGTTCGGCGCGGTCGCTGCCGGGAGAATCCAGCCGGAACACGATGCCGTCGTCCGCGTCACCGACCATCGGCACGTTGCCTTCCAGGTCGCGCACGGAGCGCAGGAAGCGCAGCGCGCGCAGCAACGCGGTCCAGTAGGCGCGCGAGAACGGGTGGTCGCAGGCCTGGCCGACGAGGCCCGCCACGAACAGGAATTCGGACGAAAAGATGTGGTACGCGAACGCCTGCTCGCGGTTCACGCCGTCGCGCGAGAACTGCGCCTGCGCTTCGTGCTCCAGTTCGCGCCGCGCCTGTTCCAGCCATGCGCCCGACGACTTCCAGCACGGCCAGATCGACGCGCCCACGTACAGGCCGGCCAGTTCGCCGATCAGGTGATTGTTCGCCGACGAATGGCGGGATAAATGCCGCGCGATCGCGGTGCAGTGGGCGTGGATGCTGTCCAGCCAGTCGGCGCGCAGGCGCTGGCCCTCCTCGCCCGCGAACAGGCCGCTGCCTTCGCCGCCGATCATCTGCCACACGAGGCCCCAGTTGATGAGGCGGATGCCCAGTTCCAGCGAGCTCGTCCAGTTGGGGCCGACGAGGGGCGGGCACTGGTCGAGCCAGCTGCGCAGCTGCGCCTGCAGCGCGTGCAGCCAGGCGACGTCGTTCGTCACGGCCCACGCCTGCGCGAGGCGCACGAGGTGCAGGTGGCGGTTCAGTTCCCACACGTGCTTGATGTCGCCGACCTGTTCGCGGTTCGTGATCGTGATGTCGCCCGCGTAGATGGCGGGTCCGAGGACGCCGCTGTCCGGATCGCGGTTCCACACGGGCGGCATGCCGACATCGAATCTACGGTTGGCGAACAGGACGACGTGGCCGGCGCAGATGCTGTCGGCGTCCGCCAGCAATGCGTCGCGCTCGGCCTGCAAGATGGCGGGCAACGCGGTGGGTGCCCCGCGGACGCTGAACGTGCGGGCCCGGGGCAGCGGCGGCGCGGCGCGAGCGCGCATGCGTTTCGCCACGCGCGTGACAGCCGCCTGCTGGATCCGATAGCCGACCTCGGCCACGGACATGCAGCGCAATCGGTTGACCAGCCAGACCATCCCTGTCGCTTCGCTCATCATCGTGTCCCCGCCAGTTCACGGTAGATTGCGGACAATTGCCCGCACACCACCTCGGTTGAGTATTGTTGTTCGATGGTTGCGCGCGCACGTTCCGCCAGCCGGTCGCGCAGGGCGGTATCGCCCAGGAGTCGTGCAAGCGCCCTGGCGAGCGCCCGTTCGTCGCGCGGCGGCACCAGCAGGCCGTTGTCGCCGTCGCGCAGGGTTTCGGGAATGCCGCCGACGTGCGTCGCGACGACGGCCTTGCGCGCCGCCATCGCTTCCAGCATCGACATCGGCAAGCCTTCCGCGTGGGAAGGCAGGCAGAACACGCTGGCCTTCGCCAGCTCGGCGTCGCGCGCCTCGGGGCCGACCCAGCCCAGCAATTCGATGCGTTCGGCGATGCCCAGCTCGGCCGCGCGCCGGCGCACCCCTTGCGCATCGCCCTCGCCGCCGAACACGAGACGCAGCGGCGTCGGGCCCGATGCTTCGCGCACGATGCGGGCGCCCGCATCCAGCAATTCATGCACGCCCTTGGCTGTTTCCAGCCGGCCCAGGAACAGGATGCGGCCGGGCACGGCGGCGTCCCTGGACGGCAGCACGGGCAGCGGCACGGCATTCGGCACGACGGCCACGCGGGCGCGCGGCGCGAACGCGTGCACGAACTGGGCCCAGCCTTCGGACAGGGTGATCACGCGCGAACTCGCTTCCAGCGTGTGGCGGATCCAGCGCCGCAGCAGGAAGCCCGCTTCCTCGGCGGCGAACGTGCGGAAGCCGCCACCGTGCAGGTGGAAAATGGTCTTGCAACCGGCCAGGCGCGCGATCAGCAGCACGACCGACTTGCGCAGGAAGCTGGCATGCGACGCCGCGTGCACGTGGACGACGGCCGGATGCCGCACCAGGCAGGCGACGAACGTCTGCCAGAACCCGGCCAATGCACCCTGCGCCTTCACGAGCGGCGAACCGTCGCGGTGGGTGGCCACGTAGCGCACCGATTCGCGCTCGAACAGGCCATGACGGCGCAGCACGGACACCACTGCCGCCACCCCGCCCCTGCCTTCGAGCGCGGTGCCGACCATCAGGACCCGTGGCGGGGCCTTCGTCCGCATCTGTGCTGGTCGTTCCAACGCTCAAGCCCTTATGAAATGGACAATATTTCGATAGTACATCATGATTTTTCCGCCGTGCGCACGCTTCAACTCTCGATCGCGATGAACTCGAACTTGCCGTTCGGCCCACGCGGAATCGCCGCCACGCGCTCGACGCGCACCTTCACACCGGGCACGCGCAGCAGGAACTTGTCGACCAGCGCCCGCTCGTCCGCATCCGAAAAACCGTCGGCCGTCACGACGCGCAGCACGAACTCGCCGGCGCCGCGGTACAGCACCTGCCCTTCGACGAGGTGCCGGTCATGGCCCTGGAAAACGCGGTCCAGCCGGGCGATGATGCGGCCGTCCGGCAGGGTGACGATCTTTTCCTGGCGCCCGATCACGGCCTTGATCGTCGGGAACACCCGGCCGCAGGGGCAAGGTTCTCCGTCCGGGATCACGGTGTCGCCCGTGCGGTAGCGCACGAGCGGCATCGCGGCATTGTTCAGCGACGTGCCGACCAGTTCGCAGGCACCGCCCTCGGTATCCAGCAGTGCGACGCCGGAATAATCCGTGAGCACGTGGTAACGGCCCTCCTCGCACGTGCCGATGGCGGCCACGCGCTCGGCCTGGCCGTACCAGTCGAACACCTTCACGCCGAATGCCTGCTCCACGGCCGCGCGCACGTCCGGCGCCAGTGTCTCGGACGACGTCATCACGCCCTGGAGGGCGCGTCCGCGATAGCTTCTACCGGCCGCGTTGAGCCACGCGGCCAGCGCCGCGATCGACGACGGGTACGCGTGGATCACGACGGGATCGAAGCTTTCCAGTTCGGCTATGTAGCGGCCGATCGTATCGTTCGACAAATGGTACGAGGACATCATGAGCATATTGCCCACCCAGTCGCGGCACCAGTAACGGCCGTCCGCCGGATGGTCGGGGCAGACGATGTCGCCGCGGATCCACGCGCGCGGCTGGCCCTTGCGCCAGCCTATCCATTGCAGCTGGCGGTGCACGAAACCTTCCTCGCGCACGAGGTTGGCGAGCGACTGCACGATGGTCAGCGGCGAGCCGGACGTGCCGCTCGTCTTGATGGTCGTGCGGATCCACGAACCGGGGCCGCGCGGGCGCACCAGTCGTTCCGGGTGCTGGCGCACGTCGGCCTTCGTCAGCATGGCGCTGCCGGCGGACAGCCGCGGCAGCGCCGTCCCGTCGCCGTCCAGCGGCACGCCGACCTGGCGGGCGCGCCGCGCGACGTACGCGGCGAGCGCCTCGCGCGAGCGTTCGTTCGCGACCAGGCCCGGATAGACCAACGCCCTGCCCCAGACGTTGCGGACCGCTTCGCGCACGAGCGAACGCAGCGAGCACTTCAGCGAGTAGGTCCACATCGACATTGTTACCGCGACTCCGTCAGGATTTTTTTGTAAGTTTTTGCAACATTGTTACCGAGAATATCATACGTTCGGTGGCTTGTTACGTACGGTGGCCCACGTAATGCGAACTCGGCAGCAAGCGCCCCATCATTTAACAATTGCAGAACGGCATCGGCGAACGGCACCGGCTCCATGGTCACGCACAGGCCCGCCCCGCTCTCGTCGATGACAAGTTTCTGGTCGGGGATATCGTTGGCGACGCTGGGGATGCCGAGCGCCAGGTATTCGACGAGTTTCGTGGGCGACGACACGTCGAACAAGGTGCCGCGCGGGATCGGCGACAGGCCCACCTCGGCCCGCACGGCATAGCCGAGCGCCGTGCGCTGGGGCAGCCAGCCCGTCAGCAACACGTGGCCGTCGAGGCCGCGGCGCGCGATTTCGCGGCGCATCCACGCCATCTCGTCGTCGGACGGGGCGTCGCCGGCGATCACGAGCAGCACGTCTGGATTGGTTGCGCGCAGCCTGTCCGCCACGTCGAGCAGGAAGTCGGAGCGGCGCGAACGGGCGATGCGGCCCAGGTACAGCACGACGCGGCGGTTATCCAGGCGCGGATCGTCGACCGGTTCGACATTGGCGCGGTCGAACAGCGCCGCGTCCACGCCCATCGGCACGGCCGTCATGGTCGAACGATCGAAACCTTTCGCGGCGAGCCAGTCGGCCATCGCATCGCTCTGCACGAACACGTGGCGCGCGCCGGGCAGCACGAAGCGGTAGATGGCCGCGCGCGATGCCCACGCGCGCAGCGCATGGCCCAGCCATTTCAGGCCGCGGCCGTGACGCCCGATGTCGTCGCGCCGGACCTCGAAGCCTTCGACGATGGGGAACGACATCCAGTAGAGGAACGGCACGCGCAGCAGCGCGGCCACGATGCGTCCGAGCACGCCGCTGGCGATCTTGTCGCGCACCTGGATGCAGTCGGGCCGGCCGTGGCGCAGCGCACGCACGAGTCCCAGCAGGTCCCACAGCGGCGCGCACACGCTGGCGAAGCGGCTGCGCAGCGAACCGACGACGTGCATGCCGCCGGCCGGCCACGGCGACGCATCGCCGCTGCCGCCCTGCCCCACCAGCTCCGTCGCCACGCCGTAGCGGGGCATCTCCGTGCCGAACAGGGTGCGCACGTCGGCGCGGATGGGGGGCAATGGATCGCGGACGACAAAGAGGATGGAACGCATGGATTCCTTGCCTTATGAACAACGCATGGAATCCGATTCTAGCTTACTCGTCACTGCGCACAATTGCGCGAGTCTTAAGGAAACCTAGGCGGCCCTGAGCGCGAGCAGGCGCGGCAGCAGCGCGGCGCTGGCCTCGCTGTCGATCTTGCGGCAGAAGTGGGCGCGCGACGCGGCGATGCGCTCGAAGTCGCCTTCGTCGAGGATTTTCGGGTTGCGGGCGCCGTGTTCGGGCCACTGCACGTAGCGGAAATTCTGGCCCAGCACGCGGGGCGCGAACGGCGAATTCATCACGAGGGTCTGGAAGAACATCTCGTCCGGACACGCGCAGTGGCGGAAGAAGCGCACGAGGCCGGGATCGCGCGCGACGCGCGCGAGGATGTCCTGCACGCAGGCGCGCGACAGCGCCCACCACGACGAGCCGCCGTATGGCCGCATGCCGCCCGGCAGGCGGCGCGTGATGCCCGTCGCGCGCATCGCGCGGTTGACGATGCGGCAGGCCCAGCGCAGCAGGCGCGGGCCGTCGTCGCGGTAGAAATACTGGTAACGGAAGCCGGCCGCCCACTGGCCCGGTCCGGTGCCGATGGCGACCGTGTCCAGCAGTTCCTGGTGGGCGTGGCGCGCGAGCGCTTCTTTCAGGCGCGCATTCGACAGCAACGGGAAGTCCTGGGCGGACAGGAAGATGACCTTGTCGAAATCGGGCACCTCGGCCACGATCTGTGCGAGGGAGTTCAGCACCGCCTGCACCTGGCTGAACGTGCCCCAGTGGACGTCGACGCGGTCACGCACGAGCCGCGCGGACGGGTGTACGGCGGCGGGGTCGAGCGCGCACTTGCGGTCGAGGTTCACAACCACGCGAAAATCGTCGTCGCGCAGCTGCTCGACCAGCGCATTGAGCTGGTCCAGGTCCTTGTGTGCCTGGATCAGGAATACCTGTGTCGTCATCGCGCCCAGTCTAGCACGGGGCGTTACGACACCACGTGACGCCTGAGTTTGGAACGTCGATAAACCTGCTGCGCGTTGCAACGTCGTCCTGCGATGCTCACTGTACTCCCGTACAGCTCCGCTTCTCAGACGCCATTGCTGCCGCTCGCGACGGTTTCTCGAGGTCCCAATCAGTTCAGGTTCACCGACTGCGTACCGACCGTCAGCGTGCGGGTCGTGCCCGACGTGGCGACCTTGGTGGTGGGACGCTTGCAGCCGACGTCGATCAGCACGAGGAACTCGGCCGCCGACTTGCCGTCGTTCTTCAGGTAGAACGCGCCGTGGTCTTCCGTCACGCCGGACTTGGGCGCCGGGCCGCTCCACTTGGCGAACGGCGCATTGCCGTTCAGGTCGCGCAGGCACACCGACTGGCCGCCCGCCGCGATCTTGACGCTCGACGGGCTTTCGACCGTCATCGCCACCGGCGCGTGGAAGTTCCACTCGTACGTGTGGGCGACGACCGCCTGCATCTTGTCGCGCACGACCATCGCGTTCTGGCCGTGCAGGTACCAGATCTGGCGCTTGGCCATCGTCAGCTGGCCGCCGTACGACGGGGTCGCGTCGCCTTCGGCGTAGTCGTAGGTCGACTGGGCCGAGAAGCCGGTGACGCGGCCGTTGCGCTGCAGCTGTTCGCGGTAGCCGGTGACCACCTGGCCCTTGCCGCCGTCGAACGTGACCGCGTTCTGCGACTTGGTCTGGTGGTACCAGTCGGTCCACAGCGGCGAACCGTACCAGTCGTACCAGCCGGCCTTCACCAGCAGCGGCTGGCCGGCGACCGACAGCAGCAGGCCGTTCTGGTCGCCGTGGCTGTGGTTGAACGAGCCGTACGGGCTGGACTTGAAGTAGAACGACGTGCGGCCCGTCGAGCCGATGTCGCTGTGCATCGCGACCCAGCCGGTGCTCGGGTAATAGGCCGAGTTCGACGGCGGGACCTTCAGCGTCGTGCCACTCACCGGCATCGGGTACGGCGCTTCGACCACGGACAGCGAATCCTCGAGGCCCGGCAGGTTGGCCACGTACCAGGCGGCGCGCGGCGACACCATGCGGTTGGCGAAGGCGCGGAATACGCGCGGGTCCGGCTTCGTCTCGGAGCCGTCGCCGAAAGCGTGGACTTTCGAGCCCGGCGGCGTGAACTGCGTCGCGAAATCGAGGAAGCCCAGCGTCCACGGCTTGGCGTACAGGTTCACGCCGGTCGCCTGGACGATCGGGTCCCACAGCGCCGTCATGTAGCCCGCCGCGTACTCGGCGTAGGCGGTGCCGTTGGCGTAGCCGCCTTCCGCACCCGACCACGGCGACGGGGTGTTCACGTACGCGCGGAACGTGAAGTCGAACCACGTCTGCGCTTCCGGGATGTCGCCCAGCGCCAAGGTCGAGATCAGCGCCATGTAGATCATCAGCGTGTTGCCGTGCGAATCGAACGGGTACTGGTCGAGGCGGCCGTTGTCGCCTGCGATGTTGCCGTACATTTCCGTCACGCGCGTCTTGACGACGCCGAGCCACCTGGCCTTGCGGGTCGCGTCCAGGTCACCGGCCAGCAGGTCCATGCCCTTCAGCAGCGACAGCGCGATCTGGCGCGTGGCCTGGTCCTGGTTGGCGTAGCTGGTGGGGCCGGCCGGATTCAGCGAGGCCAGCTGGTCGCCGCGCTTGAGCGCTTCGGCCAGGTGGACCGGGTCCTTCTTCAGGCGCCACAGCACCGCGGCCGCTTCCAGCTGGCGCGACGATTCGTTGATGCGGTTGCGCACGTCGGTCTGCTGCGAGGCCATCTGCGCCGTCAGCGGCGACGCGATCACGATCGGCCAGCGCGAATCGGACAGGTCGGGCAGCGCCGTCATCTGCAGCTTGACTTCGTTGATGATGCGGCTGACGTACGGATCCAGGTCGGCCTTCCTGGCCGAGCTCCACGTCGAGTACGCGGTGAACGACGGGGCCAGCGAACGGGGACGCGCCTTGTTCAGGATGCGCGAACGCAGCGTGGCGTTGTCGGGCACTTCGAACACGGTCGACTTGCTCGTGATCGCGAACGCGCGCGGGGTCGACCATTCCGTCGAACCGGCGGGGCGCACGCGCCACGTGTAATTGCCCAGCGCCAATGCCTTGGTCGGCAGGTACCAGTTGCGCTCGACCGTCGCCTTCACCGGCGAGCCGCCCGACGGGGTGATCTCGATCTCGTAGCTGGCCGGACCGGTCGGATGACGCGCCCAGGCAAATCCCGGCGGGTTCTGTGCCTGCACGGCGCCATTGGCCGGCGCGGGCTGGACGACCAGGGGATCGGTGGATTGGGCCCAGTCGGCGCGCGCGCTGAACGACATCAACAGCGACGACAGTGCAGCGACGGCGACGACGCCCTTCCGGTGAAATTTCATGTACTTGCTCCGAGAAATATTAACTGGACGACTAGAGGGTCAGCCCGTTGGCAGGAAGCCAGGGCCCGATTTGCTTGAAGCGCTCTGCTGATGCAAATGAGCGCTGTTCGATACGAGAAATAGTACCGTAAATAAATTTTCTCGCGGAAAAATCCCCTTAGAAATCAAAGATTTTTCTCGTATACCCCACAAATCGGACGACCCTGTAGACCCCTTATTAACGGTAATATTTCCAGGCAGCTAAAAGCTTTTTTTTAAAAGAAAAGGCTTTTTGAAAACTGTGCAGTTATTTCGGCAAAATTGATCGATTCATCATCGAATTAATGACTTCGACAATCATGTTGTTTATTTAATCCGGAACAAACATTACGACTGCATTACCGGTACGCCGGCGTGCGCCTCGGCGCGCAGCGCGCGCATGCGCCTGGCGTAGCGCAGGCAATACAGGCCGAACGCGAGCGGCGCCTCCTTCAGGTAGCGGCGCCGGACCTGGAACTCTTCCTGGCGCGCCTTGATCTTGTTGGCGGACGAGACACTGCCCGCATGGTCGCGGAATACCGTCAAGGGCCGGGCGATCGTGGCCGGCTGCGCCACCTTGCCCAGGCGCAGCCACAGGTCGATGTCCATTGCGTATTTCAGTGTTTCGTCGAACATGCCCACGCGGCCGAACGCGCTGCGGCGGATGAAGACGGCCGGATGCGGCACGGACGCGCGGCCCGCCGCGAACGCGTGGTAGCTGAACGGCACCATGCGGTACGGCGGAACCAGCTGGCCATCCTTCAACACCTGCACGGTGCCGAACACCCAGTCCACGCGTTCGCTGGCGAAGCGCTCCGCGACGACATGCAGCACGTCGTCGCTGGCGTAGTAATCGTCCGAATGCAGGTGCGCCACATACTCGCCGGTGGCCGCTTCGATGCCCTGGTTCATGGCGCGGCTGATGCCGCCGCCCACGTCGCGCAGCACGCGCTTCCTGCCCGGGTACGCGGCGATCATCTCCAGCGTGCCGTCGGTGGAACCGCCGTCGACGAAGATGTGTTCGACGTCCTGGCAGGTCTGCCGCTGGACGGATGCGAGGGTGTCGGCCAGGGTGGCGGCGCTGTTCCATGTGCACGTGACGATCGAAAAGGTCGGTTTGTTCATGGGATCACTCGTGATAGAAGTCCAGGATCTGGGGGACGGCGTGGAACACGTCCATCGGAAAGGCATCGGGCAGCGGCACCGTCGCTGGCGCACGGCCGAGGGTGTGGGCCAGCCGCTCGACGAGCCGCGGCATGGTCTCGGCCAGTTGCAGCTGGCCGTCGTAATACTGGTACGCGGCCAGCTCCGGCGTGCCGCCGCGCGCCAGCGCGAGACACTGCTTGCCGAGGGCCAGCGCTTCCAGCACGGTGGTGCCGCACGGCTCTTCCCACACGGACGGGATCACGAGCACGTGGCTGCGCGCCGACATGCGGATCACCTCGTCGTACGGCAGCCAGCCGAGGAAGCGCACCTGCCCGTTCGCATGGCGGCGCTCCAGCGGGTCCCGCAGCGGTCCATCGCCGATGATGGTGACGCGCGCATGCTTCGGCAGCCAGCCCTGCACCTGCGCGAGGAATTCGCCGAAGCCCTTGCCGGCATCGATGCGGCCGACGAGCAGGACCTCCCCCGCCCTCACCTCGTCGGGCCGCGCCGCGCGCTCGCGCAGGTACGGGTAGCGGATGAAGTTGTGGATCACGCGGGCGCGCGACAGGTCCGCGTCCGGCACGGCGCGCAGGAATGCCTGGCGCAGGAAGTCCGACACGAAGATCGTCTTGTGGCGCGAGAACGCTTCCGCCGTCTCCGACCGGTAGCGGCGCACGGCCAGCCCGGACATCTCGCGCCGCACCGCATTCGGCGCCGGGTGGATGCATGCGGCGCAATCGCGCGCGTCGAGCGTCGTGCACACGTGTTCCTGCCTGAAGCGCAAATGGATCACGCATTCGCTGCCCTGGTCGTGGCGTGTCTGCACGAAGTTGACGCTCCGCGGCACGTAGCGCCCCGCCATCGGCAAGTGGCCGTGGTAGTGCACGACGTCGTACTTGCCCGCCTCGCGCAAGAGCGCGCGCGCGATGCTGCGCGCGAACCATGGCCGCTTGACGGGATTGAAGAAGCCCAGCTGCGACTCCTTCCACCCCGGCCGGGAAAAATCGAAGCCGGGCAGCACGCGCCCCTTGAAGCCGATTTCGGCCGCGCTGCCGCCGTGGAACCGGTCGCTGCGTCCCATGATGTCGACCTCGTGCCCCAGCTCGAGCAGCGCGTTCGACAACGTCACGACATGCTTGCCCAGGCCGCCCACCTGCGTGCCCGGCAAGTCTTCCGACACCATCAAGACTTTCAAGCCGCTTTCCTCATCGATAACAACCCTTTCACCCGCGTCCATGCCGTGCTCATGTCGTCCCGTTCGATCACGAACAGGCTGCCGTACGCGAGCAGCAGGCCCGCCGTCAGCAGCACGAGCAGGAGCAAATCGACCGGGCCGCCGTCGAACAGGCGGTTGCCCGCGTTGGCGGCGACCGCGACGACGGCCACGCCCGCCACGCTGGGCAGGTAGGCTTTACGGACGAGTTCGCCAAGCCGCGCGGGCACCGTGCGGCCGTGCACGGCGACGAGAAAGGCGCAGGTCAGCAGCACCGACGCGACCAGATGGCCCCACGCGGCCCCGTCGATGCCCCAGCCCGCGACGCCCACGTAGACGACCAGCAGGCCGAACACGGCGCGTGCCAGCGCGAACATGCCGGAAAAGCGCGGATGGCCCATGCCGTCGTTCACCAGGGACGGCAGGCTCGTCAGCGAATCGATGAATTGCGACAGGGCCATCACGGCCAGCACGACCTGCCCCGCGCGGGCGAACTGCGGGTTCATCCAGTAGAACAGGATCTGGTACGAAAACACGGCCACGAGCACGAGCACGGACGCGTTGATGAACACGACGTAGCGGCTCGCCTTCAGGTACAGCCGGTTCAAACGCTCGAGCTCGCCACGGGCCGCCAGCGCGCTCGCGGCCGGAAAGAACACGCCGGACAGGCGGTACGTGAGGCTGAGGATGCGGTTCGCGAGCGTGGACGCCACGGTGAAGTAGGCGAGCCCCGTGACGCCGACCAGCGCGCCGATGATGAGCTTGTCCGCGTACGCGTACGAGAGCGTCGCGAAGCGGCTCAGGAACGAGTACGCGGAAAAGCCCAGCAATTCCTTGCGGATCGCCGCGCCCGGCTTACGGTAGCGCAGGTCCGGCAGCAGGCGGCGGATACCGCGCCACAGCACGGCGCAATTGATCGCGCTCGCGATGACGCGCAGCAGGATCACTTCGAAGAGGCCATAGCCCAGCATCAGCACGGCCACCGTCAGCAGCGGCACGGCGGTGCCGAACAGCATCTCGATGCGGCTCGCGATGTCGTAGCGCATCAGCGATTGGGGCACGCTTTGCAGATAGCTCTGCAACTGGCCGAGGAAGAAGCCGAGCGCGGCCAATTGGAGTGTCGCGACCGCTTCGTGTTCGAGCGCGGCCGGTACGGAGAACACGCGGGTGACGAAGAAGTGGGCGCCGAAGAACAGGCCCAGCCCGCCGACGAGGCCCACCAGCGAGTACACGGACAGGCCGAAGAACACGGTCTCGCTGATGCGTTCCTGGTCCTTGCGGGCGTTGAATTCCGCGATGTATTTCACGGAACCGGCGGTCACGTTGATGTCGATGACGGCGAAATAGCCGACGATCGCCGTCACGAGCGAATACACGCCATAGTTCGCATCGCCCAGCCCTTGCACGACGAGCGGCACGGTGCCCAGCGCCACCAGCGCGGGGATCACGGCGCCCAGCAGGTTCGAGAAGGCGTTGCGGACGAGGCTGAGGTTCATACGTGCGCCGGCACCAGGTTGACGTGGCGGCGCTTGCGGGACTCGACGGGCTGCACGGCCGGCTGCGCGCTCGCCACGGCCATCGCCACGTACGGCAGCGCGAGGCAGATCGCCAGCATCTGCGTCGTGCGCACCTGCGGGAATGGCGTGCCGACGAGCAGGTCGGGCAGCATGAACGCGAGACCCGCGGCGCCGGCCGTCGCCAGGCCCAGCAGGTCCGGCGGCAACGTGCGCAGCGCGTGGCGCGCGAGTCGGGTGAACGCCCAGATGGTGCCGCCCAGCAGGATCAGCCCGGGCAGCCCGGCCTTCAGGGCGATGTGCAGCACGCCGCTGTGCACGAACAGGCCGCCGTCCTGCCCCGCCTGCCACGAGATGTGCTGGTAGCCCGTGTAGCGGCCCCACGTGCCGATGCCCGTCAGGGGGTGCGAGATGAAATCGGCCAATGCGAATTTCAGTTCCAGCACGCGCTCGCTTTCCGCGCCGAAGCGCTTCGATTCCATGTCGTAGAACAGGCTCGAGAAGCCGCCGCTCGCGCCCTTCGTATGGCCCAGGCGCCTGAACGCCGCGTACAGCAGGCCCGCGCCGAGGACGGGCGCGCCCAGCGCCATCATGTGGATGCGGCGCTGCAGCGGGAAGCGCATCATGATGATCAGGAAGGCCAGCACGAAGCCGATCCACGCGCTGCGGCGGTACGACAGCACGATGCACGCGGCCGTCGCGAGCAGGGTCGCCCAGTCGATCGCGGTCCAGAACAGCGAGCGCCTGTGTTTCACCACCTGGAACAGGTTGACCGCGGCGATGGCGAACGCGATCGTGCACAGCAGGCTGTCGTTGATGTCGAAGAACGTCAGCTTGATCTTGATGGCGTTCATGTTCGCATACACGTTGTTCGGGTCGCCGCCGAGGAATGCCCAGCGCGCAAGGCCGAACAGGGCGCGCCCGAGGCCCGCCAGCATGATGAAGCGCGACAGTTCGATCGCGTGCTCGCGGGTGCGGAACGCCAGCAGCATCAGCGAGACGAGCGGCGCCATCCAGACGATGTTGGAAAAGCCGGACGGCGCCAGCGCTTCGGCCAGGGTCACGTTGGAGAACAGCGCCACCGCGACGTGGCCGCCCAGCAGCAGGACCCACGCGAGAAACCACGGCCGCAGGTTGCACGGCGGCGCCGGATAGCGCTGGAAGCCGGCCGACACGCGCGCGCAGCACCACGCCCCCGCCATGCACCACAGCAGCAACGGGAAGAACAGCACGCCCGAGCCGCGGCTGTAGATGCCTGGCGCGGCGGCGGCCGCCAGCGAACCGTAGCTCGTCGAATTCTTGAAGAAGAACACGGCGATGTACACATAGGCAAGGAAGCGCGGCCACACCATCCCGACGCCCATCCCGGCCACGGCCATGATGGCCAGCACCACGACGGCGATGAACGGCAGCGAGGTATAGAAGACCAGGAGGAAGTTCTGCATGGGACGTCAACCTTTGTTGGTGGCTGCGCCCAGCAGCTTGGTGCGGTCGTGCGGCGACATGGCGTCCAGCATCTGGTTCACGAAGCGGTCCTGCACGCGGTAGGCGCTGTGTTCGTCGGCCTCGATGGTCGACACGCGCACGAGCATGCCGTCGGGGATCTTGCCCGTCAGGCCGTACAGGAAGCGCTGGTATTTCTGGCCCAGGCCGGACATCACGGCCTTGTCGCCGACCGTCACCCAGTACGTGATCGGCTCGTTGCGCGCGTTCTGGCGCGCAACGAGGCGTTTCACGGGGACGGTGCCATAGTGGGTCGGAAGCTCGGCCTTGTGGTCCTGCACCATGTCGAAGCCTTGCGCCACGTAGCAGACTTCCGGCAGGTGCAGCTGCAGCTGCTTGCTCTGGTCGCCGCCGTATGCGATCGACAGCATCACACGCTGGCCCGCATCGTTGACGTAGGTGCGCGCCAGGGTCTGGTCATACAGGGTGGCGATGAGTTCCTTCTGCGTCTCGTCGGGCGTGAGCGGCACGACGCTGTTGTCGACCGTCCAGTTGCCGAAGCGCTTCGGAATCATCGTCTCGAGGTCGAACCGTTCCTGGACGGCGGCCACCTTCTGCTTCGGCGTGAGCGCGCCCGTCAGCGCGGACGTGCCCGCCATCGCCACGCCCAGGAGCACGCTGGCCATGAACCGGCGGTTCATGTTGCCTCCCTGCGCCGGATGAACCACTGCAGCGCGGAGTCGATCGACAGGATCAGCACGAGCGCCGTGACGAACAGGACCATGCCGGCGAACCCGTGCAGGAAGCCCTGCCCCGCCGCGTCGCCGAAGTAATACGTGATCAAGGTGAGCACGACGACGCGGATGACGTTGGCGGAGAACGAAATCGGGACGATGAACAGCGCGAGGCCGATGTTGCGGAACGCGGACGGGTGGCGCATCAGGTTCAGGTAGAACAGGCCCAGCGCTTCCAGGGTCAACAGGGTCTGCAGGCCGGCGCACGCGTCCGCCACGAGCAGCTGGTACTGGCCGATCTGCAGGATCACGCCGGAGCGGCTGATCGGGTAGCCGAACGCGAACAGCAGGTGTTCCGTCGCCCACGACACGGCCATCTTCATCGGCATCGTCACCGCGGCGACGAATTCGCTGGGCAGCGGCACCATGAACAGCATGAAGAAGAACGGGAACCACAGCACCCGGAGGGCGCGGCCGCCCCGCTTGACGAGCAGCACGGCCGCCATCACGAGGATGATCGCGACGATCTGCAGCATCAGGATGTTCTGCGACCGGCCCAGCAGGTGGGCGACCAGGCCGATGGCGAGGATCGGCCAGCCGGCCCAGCTGGCGCGCGGGGGCGTCGTCGCCTCGATCACGTCCGGCCATTTGCGGTAGATGAGCCACAGCGCGAGGCCGAAGATGATGGGCCCGTGGCCCTGCTCCTCGCCGACCCAGGCGCCGGTGAACAGGTCGTAGAACGTGGGGACGAACAGGATGGCCAGGCCCAGGAAGACCGGCCACCATTCGGGCAGGACGCCGCGCAGTGCACGCAGGTCCGGTGCATGCTGCCGCACGGTGCTGGCGCGTGCTCCGGTGTCCATGTCAGAACTCCATCACCACCGAGCCGAGGACTTCGCAGCCGGCGTCGACGAGTTGCTCGGCGGCGCGGCCGATGTGCGAGATCCGCGTGTAGTTCTTGCGCGTGACGAGCAGCGCGCCGCCGGCGCGGCTCGCCACCGCGACGGCATCCATGCCGAGCTGGAACGGCGGCACGTCGTACAGCACGATGTCGTAGCGGCTTTCGAGCTGCGTGTTGAGGTTGCGGAAGCCTTCGCGCGCCAGCAGTTCGCCCGGGTTCGGCGGGAGCGTACCGGCCGGCATGATCGACAGGTCGATGAACGCCGGCACCCGCGCGATCACGTCGAGGTCGGCGCGGCCGGCCAGCAGGTCGGACAGGCCCTGGCGCGGCTTGAGCGCGAACGCGTCCTGCTGGCGCGGGGCGCGCAGGTTCGCGTCCACGAGCAGCGTCTGCTCGCCCAACTGGGAAAACACGATCGCCAGGTTCGAGGCGAACAGCGCGGACCCGTCTTCCGGATCCACGCCGACGATGGCCAGCGCGCGGCGCCCGCGCGCGAACCAGCGCAGCATCAGCTGGCTGCGGATCGCGCGCAGCGATTCGACTTGCGGGCAGAACGGATCGTAGGCGGCGAGCAGCTTCGGCGACAGGCCGGCCTGGCCCTTCTGCAGATACGGGTACGAGAACTGGCGCGCCAGCACCTGCTGGATATCGTCCTCGCTGACCAGGCCCAGCCGCACGGCCGCTTCGCCGAAGCGGATGCCGGTCTCCTTCTGCATGCGCAGCACGCGTTCGGCGTCTTCCGGCTTGAGCTTGCCCGAGTCGAGCAGCAAGGCACCCATGCTGGTCTCGGGACCGGCGCCGGCGCCGGCGGGGAGCGTGTTGAATATCGGAGAGTTCATGGTGGGATCCAGGATCAGTTAAGACGGAGCAGGCGGCGCGGCGTCATCAGCGAGCGGATGCCCCCCGTCCGTCCACGCGGCGACTTCCATTCGATCGTGCCCAGCACGGGGATGCCCAGCATGTCCTTGACGTCGCTGGCCGAACGCACCGGACGGTTCAGCAGTTCCAGCAGCAGCGCCAGGCCGACACCGAGGATCGTGCCCAGCAGGAACCCGATCAGCGTGTTCAGCAGCACGCGCGGGCCCGACGGCTGCGTCGGCGCCACGGCCGGGTTCAGCAGGGAGATGTCGGATTGCTCGGACTGCGCCTCGATGCGCGTCTGCGAGAAGCGCTGCGACGCGGAATCGAACGCGCGCTGGGCGCTGTCGAGGTCTTTCAGCAGCACGCCCAGTTCGTCGCGGGCGCGATTCATTTCAAGTACCTTCGCCTTTTGCTCGGCGACCGCCTGGCGCAGTTCCGCCTCGCGCTGGCGCAGTACCTGGGCGTTCGCACCCACGCTGCGCGAGACAGTGCCCAGCGCGGCATTCAGCTCGCCCTGCACCTTGTCGAGCTCGGCCTTGGCGGCCTGGTATTGCGGATGGTTCTTGCCGTAGCGCTGCGACGTGTCGGCGAACTTGCCGCGCGCCTGGGCGACGTTGGCGCGCATCGTCTGGATCAGGGCGTTGTTGGCGACGTCCGGCGACGTCAGCGCGGAGCCGGCCGCGGCCTGGCGGGAGTTGCCTTCCATCGCGGCCGTCTGCGCCGCCACCAGTTGGGCGGACAGGTCGTTCAGGCGCGCCAGTTCGACGTCGACGCGGTTGTTGTCGAGGCTGACGATGCCCTTCTCCTGCTGGTACTTGGACAGGCGGGCCTGCGCGGCCTCGACGTTGTCGCGCAGTTGCTTGGTCTGTTCGTTGAAGTACGAGGCCGTCTTCTTGGCCGGATCGGTCTTCAGCTGGACGGTGATCTTCTGGTACTCGTCGGCGAACGCATTCGCCACCGCGGCCGCGAACGCGGGGTCCGCGCCCTTGAAGCTGATCTCGACGACGGACGATTCGCGCGACGGCACGATCTCGAGTTTCTTCAGCAGCAGGTCGGCCAGCCAGTCGCGCACCGAACCCTTGCCCTCGGTCGCATCCTTGAACTGTTCGACGACGGCCGGGCTATTCGCCAGGTGCAGCGCGTCGACGACCCGCAGCGCCACGTTCTTGCTGCTGATGATGTCGATCTGCGTGGCCATATACCCCGGCAGCAACTGCCCGGGCATCGTCAGCCCGGTCAATGGATCCACGCCTTTGTAGTTCAACAGAACGGATGCCGTTGCCTTGTACGTCTTGGCCTGGATCAGGCTGAACCCGAGGGCCAGCCCGACCGTGACCAGCAGGGTCGTCAGGATGATCTTCTTCCGTGCAAGCAAGATCAGCAGGAATTGATGGACGTTCATGATGAACCTTTTAATTCGGAGTGGAACGAAAACCCAAGACCGCGTTACCTATACAAACAACAAAAAGATACTCTGCACACCACTAGCGTATCGGGACCTCGAGAAACCGTAGCGAGCGGAAGCAGCTTTGGCCGAGAAGCGCAGCCGTACATCCGGTACGGCGAGCATCGCAGGCCAAAGATGCGACGCGCAGTAGGTTTATCGAGGTTCCCTCAAAACCAGGACTCTTTGACCGTGATGACGTCGTCGACCTGGACCAGGTCATCGGCCTTCGCTTCGATCGTGTGCGGCGTGCCGCCCGCGTCGCGGCGCGTGATGCGCAGGCCGCGCTGCGTGCCGCGCTGGGTCAGGCCGCCGCCGGCCGACAGCGCCTGCTGGACGGTCATCGCGCGTTCCAGGCGGAACGGTCCCGGACGCTGCACTTCGCCCGTGATGTAGGCACGCGGCGCGCGTTCGACGAAGATGATGTCGCCGCCGGCGACTTCGTAATCGCGGTTCAGCTCGCCCTTGCGCACCATCTCGACGACGTCGATGGTTTCGCGCGTGGTGACGCCGTTGCGGGTGCGCACGAGGCTGACCATGTCGCCGCCTTCCGGGCCGATGCCGCCGGCCAGCGCCAGCAGATCGAGCACCTTGCGCGGACCGTCGACCGGATAGCGGCCCGGACGGTTGACCTGGCCCAGCACGGACACCTGCTGGCTCGCCAGCGTGGTGATCAAGAGGTTGACCTGGGCCTTCTTGAGGTAGCCGCCCTTTTCGAGCAGGCCGCCGATTTTCTTTTCCGCCTGTTGCGTCGTCAGGCCACCGACCTGCACTTCGCCCAGCAGCGGGAACGTCATCGTGCCGCCTTCCGAGACGCGCGTCTCGATCGCGAGGTCGGGGCTGCCGTAGACCGATGCCTTGACCACGTCGCCCGGGCCCAGCAGGATTTCTGCCGCACCGGCCATGCCCGCGCCGAGCATGAGGACTGCCGCAACCATCCAGTGTACGAGTCGTTTCATCTTCTTCACTCCTTATGGGTCGTCAATGTTGGGATTACTTCAGTCCGGCGACGCCGCGGTCCAGCGCTGCCTTGTCGGCCCCGGATGCGTTGTCGGCTGGTGCGTTGTCCGCCGCGGGCATGGCGGCGGGTGCCGCCGCGGCGGGATCGGCATTCGCCACCGCGCTCGCCGGCGCGGCCTTGGGATCGGGCACCATCGATTTGTTCAGGTACTCGATCTTTGCGGTGGAACGCAGGCGCTGCAGCTCGGCCGCGGCCAGTTCCTTGTTCTTGCGGTTCACGAGGAATTGCTCGATCTGGTTCGATGCGACCTGCAGCGAGACCGGCGCATCCTTGACTTCGGCGACGGAAATGAACATCGCGCGCGGCCCTTCCTTGACGACGAACAGCTGCCCCTTGGGCATGCCCAGCAACTTCGAGGACAGCTGCGGCGGCACGTCGGCCGTCGAGCGCGTGACCTGGTTGCGGCCGTACTTGATCTTGTGCGTGTCCAGCCACACGGCGACCTCTTCCAGCGACTTGGCGCTGTCGGCCGCGCTGCGTACCTCGGGCGTCAGGTCGTTGGCGGAGATCACGAGTTCGTTCATGCTGAACTGCTTACGATTGGAAAAGAATTCGGGATGCTTGTTGTAGTAGTCCTCGACTTCCGCCGGCGTCGGCTTCGCCACGTTGCCGACGCGCTTTTGCAGATAGGCCTGAGCGATGATCAGCGATCTGGCGCGGTCGATCGCCTGCATGACCTTGGGATCGCGGTCGAGGTTTTCCTTGGCGGCCGCTTCCTGCAGCAATTGGCGGTCGATGAGAACCTGCAGCAATTGCTTGCTGGCGGCATCCTGCTGGGCGGCAGAGACGCCCGCGCGCTGCAGTTCCTCGTTGAGCTGGAGTACCGTAACCTCTTCCCCATTCACGCTCGCCAGCGCCTGGCCGGGTTTCTTTTCTTTCGCCTTGTCGCCGCACGCGCTCAAGGTTGCCGCAACCAGGATCAGCGCGGCGCACAGCACGCGCTTCGGAGTCGTAGGAGAGGATGTGTTCATGTTGGCAGCCACGTGGTTGTTGTTCACTGGGTTTCCTTGGGAATGGGGTGGAACTCTTGTTATAGCCCGCTCATTCTGGGAGCCGCACGACGCGGACTCTGTTCGTCAATTAACACTCTGCCGTACGGCTCCCGCCGCGATCGCTCAGGCGGCGGCCCGCTTTTCCTGGTCCGCCACCAGGTCGAGGAAGGCCGCGTACGCGCGCCGCAATCCTTCCGGCAACGGTGTGCGCGCCTGCCAGCCGAGGGATTTCAGCTTGGACACGTCGAGCAGCTTGCGCGGCGTGCCGTCCGGCTTGGTGGGATCGAATGCGATGCGGCCGCGGTAGCCGACGGTCTCGCCGACGAGCCGCGCGAGGTCCGCGATCGTGACGTCCTCGCCCGTGCCCACGTTGATGTGCGAATGCATCGGGTCGGTGTACGACGCGTACGTGGCGTGGTCGAGGTTCATCACGTACACGCTCGCTTCCGCCATGTCGTCGACGTATAAAAATTCGCGCATCGGCTTGCCGCTACCCCAGATCACGACTTCGGGCGCGCCGGCGAGCTTCGCCTCGTGGAAGCGCCGCATCAGTGCGGGGATCACGTGGCTGTTTTCCGGGTGATAGTTGTCGCCGGGGCCGTACAGATTCGTCGGCATCACGCTGCGGTAATCCGTGCCGTACTGGCGGTTATAGCTTTCGCACAGTTTGATGCCGGCAATCTTCGCCATCGCATACGGTTCGTTGGTCGGCTCCAGCATGCCGCTCATCAGATACTCTTCCTTGATGGGCTGCCGGGCCAGGCGCGGGTAGATGCACGAGGAGCCCAGGAACAGCAGCTTGTTCACCCCGTTGCGCCAGGCTTCGTGCACGACGTTCGCCTGCACCATCATGTTGTCGTAGATGAAGTCGGCCGGATACGTGTTGTTCGCATGGATGCCGCCGACCTTGGCGGCGGCCAGGTAGACCTGGTCGATGCGCTCATTGCGGAAGAACGCGCGGACCTGGGCCTGGTCGGTCAGTTCGAGTTCCGCGTGGCTGCGCGTGACGATGTTCGTGTGGCCTTGCGCGCGCAGCACGCGCACGATGGCCGAACCGACCAGCCCGTTATGGCCGGCCACATAGATGCGGGGTTGAGTATTCAACGTTCACTCCAGTGAAATTGCAACGTTGTAGCCATGCGAGGCGAGAAGCTTGTGGCGACGCGCCGTCTCGAGGTCGTGCGCCACCATCTCCTGCACCATCGCTTCGAAAGAGGTGCGCGGCTCCCATCCCAGCCGGCGGCGCGCCTTGCCCGGGTCGCCGAGCAGCGTGTCGACTTCGGTCGGACGGAAGTATTGCGGGTCGACGGCGACGATCGGTTGGCCCACCACGACGCCGGTCGCCTTGTCGCCATGGATGGCGGCGATCACGCCGCGTTCGTGCACGCCCTCGCCCTGCCATGCGATCTCGATGCCCAGCTCGCGTGCGGCCACCTCGACGAAGTGCCGCACGGAATACTGGCGGCCCGTCGCGATGACGTAGTCCTCGGGCGTGTCCTGCTGGAGCATCAGCCATTGCATCTCGACATAGTCGCGCGCATGCCCCCAGTCGCGCAGCGCGTCGAGGTTGCCCAGGAACAGTTGCTGCTCCAGGCCTTGCGCGATGTTCGCGAGGCCGCGCGTGATCTTGCGCGTGACAAAGGTCTCGCCGCGGCGTGGCGACTCATGGTTGAACAGGATGCCGTTGCATGCGTACATGCCATACGCTTCTCGGTAATTCACCGTGATCCAGTAGGCGTACAGCTTGGCGACGGCATACGGGCTGCGCGGATAGAACGGCGTCGTCTCGCGCTGCGGGGTTTCCTGGACAAGGCCGTACAACTCCGATGTCGATGCCTGGTAGAACCGGGTCGTCTTTTCCAGGCCGAGGAAACGGATCGCTTCCAGCAGGCGCAGGGTGCCGAGGCCGTCCACGTCGGCCGTATATTCCGGCGATTCGAACGACACCGCCACGTGGCTCATCGCACCGAGGTTGTAGACTTCGTCCGGCCGGACTTCGCACAGGATGCGGTTGAGGTTCGACGTGTCGGACAGGTCGCCGTAATGCAGGTGGAAGTGATTGTCCTCGACGTGCGGATCCTGGTAGATGTGATCGATCCGCTCGGTATTGAAGAGCGAGGCGCGCCGCTTGATGCCATGCACTTCGTAACCCTTGGCCAGCAGCAGTTCCGCGAGATAGGAACCGTCCTGGCCAGTGACACCCGTGATCAACGCTTTCTTCATTGGCTGTTGTCCTGGCGAATTGTTATGCAAAATCAATAAAAAATTGCAATCTCAGCAATTATTTTCACGCAGCCCATCGGGCGCCGCAAGCGCCGATCCGATTGAATCGGCCTCTTTAAGCGGGAGCTAAGCGACCCGGCATGTGCAGGTTCTAAAACGCGTTCTCGCGCGTGAGCACCACTTTCACGGTCTTGAGAACGATCCACAGGTCCAGCCACAGGGACCAGTTGCGCAGGTAATCGAGGTCGTACTGGATGCGCGCTTCCATCTTGTCCAGCGTGGCAGTTTCACCACGCAGCCCGTTGACCTGCGCCCAACCGGTGATGCCTGGTTTGACCTTATGGCGCAGCATGTATCCCTTGATCAGCTTGCGATATTGCTCGTTGTGCGCGACCGCGTGCGGACGCGGCCCGACGATGCTCATCCTGCCCTGCAGCACGTTGACGAACTGCGGCAGCTCGTCGAGCGACGTGCGGCGCAGGAAGCGGCCGATGGGCGTCACGCGGTCGTCTTCCTTGCGCGCCTGCACGACGGTATCGCCGTTTTCCATCACCTTCATCGAACGGAATTTGTAGACGATGATCTCTTCGCCATACAGGCCGTAGCGGCGCTGGCGGAAGATCACGGGGCCAGGAGAACTCATCCTGACGACCGCGGCGATCACGAGCATCAGCGGCGCCAGCAGCAGCAGGATCAGGCTCGACAGCACGATGTCGGAACCGCGCTTGATGGTGCTGTTCAGGCCCATGAACGGGGTCTCGCAGATCGCGATCACGGGCATGCCGCCCACGTTGTCGAAGCGCGCCTGCATCAGGTCGAAGATATAGACGTCCGGCAGGAAATAGACGGACGCGGTCGTGTCCTGCAACTCGTCGATGAGCTTGCGGATGCGCGGCTGCGCGGAGATCGGCTGGCTGATGAAGATCATCTTGATGCCGTTGTCGCGCACGTACTGCACCAGCTCGCTCGTCTTGCCCAGCATCGGATGCGGCAGCTCGGCCGGGTGCCGTTCGCCGTCGCGGTCGTCGAAGAAGCCGCGCACCTGCATGAACAGGTTCGGATGGCGGTCGCAGATGCCGGCGAATTTCAAGCCCACGTCGTTGACGCCGACCACCACCACGGAGCGCACTTCCTTGCTCTTGCCGGGCCGGCTCGCAATGCGCACGGCGATGTGGCTGCCCAGCAGAATGAGCGGCGTGGCAACGGCCCAGGCCAGCAGCACGCGCTCGTCGTAATAGTATTTGAGGCCGCTGGACGAGCCGAGGAACATCAGCACGGCGATCGTCACGCACCAGCCGAACACGGTGTCGCGCGCATAGGCCCACATGCGCCCGCTGCGCCACGTGCGGTACGGATCGACGTGCTGGTACACGGCCGACGAAATGAAGAAGGCCAGCACCATCAATACCAGCAGGTAGCCCGAGAACGGCTCATGGAACAGCACCGCCGACAGGTACAGCGTGCCCATGATGATCAGGGGATCGAGTACGCGCTGGAAGAACGAGATCAGCGGTATGTCATTGACCGTCATGAGAATGATCGGAAGCTGCGCATTCAAAACTGCGCATTGGCCGACAGCGACACGCTGTTCGACTTGAAGCTGCCCGTACCGAGCACGGGCGATCCGCTGCGCGCCTGGTGCGCCAGCCCCGCCGACACCTGGATGGTCGGCCGCGGCGTCCACGTCGCGGACAGGCTCTGCGTGCGGATGGCATCGCGGATGTCGCCCGCGCTGGCGAACGACGCGCGCGCGTTGTAGTTGCGCCGTTCGTAGACGGCGTCGGCATTCACCTTGATCTTGGCCGTCGCATCCCATTGCGCGCCGACGCTGGCGCCCTTGTTCAGCGTATAGCTCACGACCGTGCTTTCCAGCGGCGCGAAGTCGCGCCAGACGGCGGCCCGGTACGTCATCTTGCCGCGCGGCTGGTACGTGGCCTTGATCTTGCCGGCCACGCCGCTCGTCTTGCCGGTGCCGAACGACGGCTGGTCGCGCCGCGTGTAGCCGACCAGTGCATCGAACGTCGTGGAACCCGTCGCGATCCACAGCACGCGCGCCTTCAGTTCGTCCTGCGTGAAGTTGTCGTTGAGAAGATTCGGACCGACGGGGCGCGGATAGGGATACTTGCCCTTGACCCGCCGCGCCACGAGGCCGACCGTGCTGCCGCTGCTGGGCAGGTAATCGAGTTCGACCTCGCTCGCATCTTCCGTGCGGTTGTTGTAGCGCTGGGCGAACAGCTCGTAGTCGTACTTGTCGCGCTGGAAGCCCGTGCGCACGCGCCAGGACGAGTGAAAGCGCCACGCGCCTTCCGCGAAGTGGCTGCGGCTGCGGCGCAGGTTGCGCTCGTTGCTCTGGAAATCGGTGTACGGCGCCAGCACCTGTTGATAGGTGGTGCCGACCTTGCCTTCGAGGTGGTTGCCGAGTTGCCAGAACCAGGTTGCCTGCAAGTCCTTGCCATCGTAATTCAGCTGTTTGAAGTGGTCGAAGTCGTATTTCGACAGCTTGGCCACGATGGAAATCCGCTGGCGGCTATAGGTCTTATCGAAGATCAATCCGCCCTCCCGCATCCACCAGGAATCGGCCCGGGTGCCGTCGAACCCGGGCTGCCCCTCCGGCACACGCAGCAGGTTGTCGTCGTGGCCGTAGCCGACGCCGGCATACAGGTGGAGCGCATCGCTGGGACCGGCGCCGGCCGGCAACGTGAACAGGGTGCAGAGCAACAGGGCAAGGGGACGCACGCGGAAATTCAGCATGATGGTTAGTCTTTTTCTTGAAGTTAATGGCGGACGGCTTACCAGTAAGACCAGCTGCCGGTCCGAACCACCCACACGCCCAGCAGGCCGTTGGTGACGGCGTGCGCCAGGATCGGCGACCACAGGTTGCGGTGACGCATGTACAGCAGGCTGTAGGCCGCGCCCGCGACGATCCCCGCAAGCCAGAGGTTATGTTCGACACCGAACAGCACGACAGTGATGACGAAGCTTTTGATGGAGAGTTGAGAGGGCTCAACCGACGCGAAGTCTGGCGCATCCACCCACCGCATTAGGAAAGAGCGCCAGAACAACTCTTCCATGACGGGCACGACGAGCGCGGCGCCGGCGATGCGGATCGCCACGAGCAGCCAGTCGATGCGGCCGTCGACGCGCGGATCGAAGCCGGACGGGGAACCGAACACCATCCAGCCGGCGTCCAGGCTGATCCACAGGACGAGCACGAGCACGCCCGTCGCCAGCGCGGTAAACGCGTGCAACGGTGCGAGATGAAAGCGGGAAAGTTCTTTGTACTGGCGCCAGAACAGCGCCAGCAACAGGGCCACGAGGGCGATCTTGGCGGGGTACAGCCAGCGCAGGGCGTCCGGCGCGACACCCAGGCGTTGCAGCACGTCGCCGATGACGATGAAGGCCAGGTAGGCGGCGAAGGGCAGGATGCGGAGCCAGGCCGCGCGGTTGAACATGGGAGCGTCGGTGCGGATGGCTGCCGTGGCGGGCACGGCGCAGCGGTCGTCATGCTCAGTCATGTCTCTCCGTCAGCGGGCGCCTGGCCCGCGCTCAGCGATGCGCTAACGCATGGGCTAGTCTCCCCGCGCGCGCGCTTCGAGGCCTTCCCAACGCTCCAGGGCGTCGAGCAGAAGCTCCTCGATTTCCGCGTAACGCGCATTGATCCGGCGCGCGTCAGCGGGATTGGTCTTGTAGAAGTCGGGCGCATTCAGCTGTGCCGTGATGGCCGACTGCTCGTCTTCAAGGCTGGCGATAAGCTGCGGCAACTCCTCCAGCTCTCGCTGTTCCTTGTAGCTCAACTTTACCTTCTTGCCCGACGCGTTCTGTGCGTTGGATGACATATCCTGCGCTTTCGCCGGCGCGGCCTTTTGTGCCGCCGCGGGCGCCGGCGCCGCCTTCACGCGCTCCCAGTCGCTGTAGCCGCCGACGAATTCGCGCCACGTCCCCTGCCCTTCGGAAACGATGACCTGCGTGACGACGTTGTCGAGGAATGTGCGGTCATGGCTGACGAGGAACACCGTGCCCGAGTAATCCGTCAACAGTTCTTCGAGCAGTTCGAGCGTCTCGATGTCGAGGTCGTTGGTGGGTTCGTCGAGCACGAGGCAGTTGGCCGGCTTGGCGAACAGGCGCGCCAGCAGCAGGCGGTTGCGCTCGCCGCCGGACAGCGATTTCACGGGCGAACGCGCGCGCTCGGGCGCGAACAGGAAGTCGCCCAGGTAGCTCATCACGTGCTTGCGCTGGCCGTTGATCTCGACCCAGTCGCTGCCCGGCGCGATCGTGTCGGCCAGCGTCGCTTCCTCGTTCAGTTGCGCGCGCATCTGGTCGAAGTACGCGACGTTCAAGCGCGTGCCCAGCTTGACGTTGCCGCTGTCCACCGTCTCTTCGCCGAGAATGATCTTCAACAGCGTCGTCTTGCCCGCGCCGTTCGGGCCGATCAGGCCGACCTTGTCGCCACGCATGATCGTGCCGGTAAAGTCTTTCACGATCACCTTGGCGCCATACGACTTCGAGATGTTTTCCAGTTCCGCGACGATCTTGCCGGAGCGCTCGCCGGTCGCCACGTCGATGCGCACCTGGCCCTGCTGGTCGCGGCGCGAAGCACGCTGCAGGCGCAGGTCTTCCAGGCGGCGCACGCGGCCTTCGTTGCGGGTGCGGCGCGCTTCCACGCCCTTGCGGATCCACACTTCTTCCTGTGCAAGCACCTTGTCGAACTTGGCGTTCTCGACCTCTTCGATCGCGAGCAGTTCCTTCTTGCGTTCCTGGTACTTGCTGAAATTGCCGGGGAACGAGAGCAGGCGGCCGCGGTCCAGTTCGACGATGCGCGTGGCGACGTTGTCGAGGAAGCGGCGGTCGTGGGTGATGAACAGCACGGAGCCGCGGAATTCGCGCAGCAGGCCTTCCAGCCACTGGATTGACGTGAAGTCCAGGTGGTTCGTCGGTTCGTCCAGCAGCAGCACGTCGGGACCGGACACGAGCGCGACAGCCAGCGCCACGCGCTTCTGCATACCGCCCGACAAGGTGCCCATGGTCGCATCGCCCGCGAGGCCCAGGCGGCCCAGCGTCGTCTCGACGCGGTTGCCGAGGTTCCACGCATCCGTCGCATCGAGCTTGGCCTGCAGATCGTGCATGCGCTCCATGATCGCGTCGTCATTGCCCTGGCCGAATTGCCCCGTCAGCGATTCGTACTCGGCCAGCATCGCCTGCTGGTCGCCCATGCCGGTGGCGACGGCATCGAACACGGTCATCTCCGGATCGAATACGGGCTCCTGCTCGACGTACGCGATCTTGACGCTCTGCTGCATGACGAGCAGGCCGTCGTCCAGCTTCGAGCGGCCGGAGATGATTTTCAGCAGCGAGGATTTGCCGGTGCCGTTGCGCCCGATGAGGCCGACGCGTTCGCCGGCTTCCAGCGAGAAATCGGCATGGTCGAGCAGCGCGACGTGGCCGAAGGCCAGTTGCGCGGAAGAGAGGGAAATGACAGCCATGGTGTGAGCGGCCGCGACGCGGATCGTGCGCGGGTATCAGTAAGAGTGTGAGAAAGCAGGCATTGTACCGAAGGGGGACGGCCTGATGCGGCTGGGGGAAGGTGAAACTGGTGTCGCCAGCAGGAATCGAACCTGCATCTAAGTCTTAGGAGGACCTTGTACTATCCATTGTACTATGGCGACACTCTGCGTACTGCAGCCAGCTATTCTACAGCAGCCAGGCCCCGCCCACAACGTTCGCCCCCTCTCCCGGCATCCGCGCATTTGGCAGATTCCCAATTCGGCATTATTCAAAGCAATAAAAATAACTGGATAAAAACCGCTTTTATCCAAATCTATTTAGCCCGAAAGAATTGTAACGTTTGACCGTGCATGCTGGACGCATTTGCAAACTGCATGTTATATTTTTTCCCCGTCGTTTTAACAATCGACGCTCCTGAAAATGCATCGAAACGGTGCATTGCACCGTTTTGGTTCAATCCAAATCAAACGTTCATGAATCCGGTTCATCGGCCATAAACCGATGTAAATCGTTATATCGCCATGCGCAAAACGAATCAGCGCATTCTGACTGACAACCATCGTTCTTCCGTGAGATTCCCATGCATACGAATACCCTCAAGTACGATTTGCCGGCCGGCATAGTAGTGTTTCTTGTCGCCTTGCCCCTGTGTCTCGGTATTGCCCTCGCCTCCGGCGCCCCTTTGTTTGCAGGGATTATTTCCGGCATTATCGGCGGCATCGTCGTGGGTGCCATCAGCGGTTCCCATACGAGCGTCAGCGGCCCCGCGGCCGGGCTGGCGGCCGTCGTCCTCGCCTCGATCACGAAACTCGGCGCTTTCGAAATCCTGCTCGCGGCAATATTGCTTGCCGGCGTAATGCAATTGGCCATGGGTGTCGCCCGTGCCGGCTTTATCGCCAACTACATTCCCTCGAACGTAATCAAGGGATTACTCGCGGCGATCGGCATTCTGCTGATACTCAAACAGATTCCCCATGCGATCGGTTATGACGTCAATCCGGCCGATGAAACGTCGTTCATCCAGGCCAATGGCGAAAACACGTTTTCCGCGATTGCGCATGCATTCAGCGCGATCACGCCCGGCGCCATGATCATTGCGCTCCTGTCGATGCTGATCCTGGTGTATTGGGACAGGACGCCATTAAAGAACATTAAATTGCTGCCGGCGCCATTGTTCGTCGTGGCACTGGGTGTTGCATTGAATGTGACATTCGATCGTTTCTTTCCCGCACTGAGTATCGATCCGGAACATCTCGTCGATATTCCGCCCCTCGATATCGGTAACCTGGGTGCCTACCTGAATTTCCCGGATCTCGCCCATTTCACGAACCACGACGTCTGGATCGTCGGCTTCACGATCGCCATCGTCGCGTCGCTGGAAACGCTGCTGAACGTGGAAGCGGTCGACAAGCTCGATCCGCACAAGCGCGAAACGCCCACGAACCGCGAACTCGTCGCACAAGGCGTCGGCAACATCTGCGCCGGCCTGCTGGGCGGCCTGCCCGTCACGTCCGTCATCGTGCGCAGTTCCGTCAACATCCAGAACGACAACCGGACCAAGGCCTCGACCATCCTCCACGGCGTGCTGCTGCTGGCCAGCGTGCTCGTGCTGGCGCCCATGCTGAACCTGATTCCGCTGGCCGCGCTGGCCGCGATCCTCATCGTGACGGGTTACAAGCTGGCCAAGGTCTCGCTGTTCCGCGACATGTACAAGAAGGGCTGGTCGCAATTCGTGCCGTTCGCCGTCACCGTGGCCGCCATCGTGCTGACGGACCTGCTGACCGGCGTGCTGGTCGGCCTCGCCGCCAGCCTGTTCTACCTGATGCGCAGCCACTTCAAGAATCCGTTCTCGATGGAGCAGTACCGCCTGCACATCGGCGAGGTCGTCAAGATGGAATTGCCGAACCAGGTGTCGTTCCTGAACAAGGCCACGATCAAGAGCGCGCTGTGGGAAATCCCGGAGAACGCGAACGTGCTGATCGACGCGGCCAACTCGGACTACATCGACCACGACGTGCTGGAAGTCATCAACGACTACCGCGTCGTGGCGGCGGAACGCAACGTCAAGCTGAACGTCGTGGGCCTGCGCGACGAGTACAGCCTGCACGATCCGATCCAGTTCGTCCCCGCCCTCGACAAGGACACGCAGACCAGGCTGGCTCCGGAAGACGTGCTGCAGCTGCTGCGTGACGGCAACGAGCGCTTCCGTGCGGGCCGCACGACGAAGAAATACTATCTGCACCAGGTCGAGGCGACGGCGGGCGGGCAGCACCCGATGGCCGTCGTCGTCAACTGCATCGACTCGCGCACGTCGCCGGAAATCATCTTCGACGCCGGCCTGGGCGACCTGCTGACGATCCGCATCGCGGGCAACGTGATCAGCCGCGAGATCATCGGCAGCCTGGAGATCGCCCATAAACTGGGCGCGAAGCTGATCGTCGTGAAGGGCCACTCGAGCTGCGGCGCGATCGGCCTCGCGCTGCAGAACGAAGGCGCGCACAGCATGGGGGCGATCACGGGCAAGATCCGCAAGGCGGTCGACCAGTGCAAATGCGGCGCCCACCATCCGCCCGAGGGCAAGGCAATGCTCGAGGCGGTCACGCGGCGCAATATCGAGAACTCGCTGGACGAGATCATCGCCGGCAGCGCCTTCCTGCGCGAGCGCATCGCGCGCGGCGAGATGGGCCTCGTGGGCGCGTACCACGACATCGCGACGCGGACCGTGCAGTTCGGGGAACCGGTCACGCTGGACGACGGCCGGAACGACCTGGCCGCCTGATCCCGCCCATTGAAAAGCCGGGGCCGCTCAGGCGGCTTCGGCCCCCGTCTCCGCGCCCACGGTCAGCGCCAGCATGCACCCGACCTTGTCCACCAGCGCGTTCATCGCGAACGGCTTGGTCAGGATCTCCATCTGCGCGGGCAGCTTTTCGTTCTTCATGACCGTGCTTTCCGCATAGCCCGTCACCATCAGCACGGGCAGTTGCGGCCATTGCACGCGCACGTGGTCGGCCAGCTGGCGGCCGTTCATGCCGTTGGGCAGGCCGACGTCCGTGACGAGCATGTCCGGCCGCGTGTCCTTCAACAGGCGCAGCGCCTGCGGCGCATCGCAGGCGACGAGCACCGTGTAGCCCTGCAATTCGAGCACCTCGGTCATCACGGCGCGGATGTCCGCCTCGTCGTCGACGACCATCACGACACCCTTGCGCGTGCCTGCTTCCAGCGGCGGTTCGACGTCGGGGCTCGCGGCCGGCTGCGTCTCCACGAGATGGCGCGGCAGCAGCAGGCGCACTTCGGTCCCCTGCCCCGGCCGCGACTCGATGCGCACGTTGCCGCCCGACTGGTGCGCGAAGCCGTACACCATCGACAGGCCCAGGCCGGTCCCCTGCCCCATCGGCTTCGTCGTGAAGAACGGATCGAACGCGCGCGCGACGACGTCGGGCGCCATGCCGGCGCCGTTGTCGCGCACGCTCACCTGCACATATTCTCCGGGCCGCAGGTCGCCGTGGCGGCGCGCCTGGGCTTGTGTCAACGTGACGTTCTCCGTCTCGATGACGAGCAGGCCGCCTTCCGGCATCGCGTCGCGCGCATTGTTCGCGAGGTTCAGCAGCGCGCTTTCCAGCTGGTTCGGATCGCACAGGGTCGTCCACAGCGCGGCCGCGAGACGCGTGCGCACGGCGATCGACGGGCCCGCCGCGCGCTCGATCAGGTCCGTCATCGACATCACGAGCGCGTTGACGCTGGTCGGCTTCGGATCGAGGGCCTGGCGGCGCGAGAACGCGAGCAGGCGGTGCGTCAGGGCGGCCGCGCGCTGGGTCACGCCGAGGGCGGCGTCGATGCGCGTCAGCAGGTCGCCGCTCTGGCCCATGCGCAGGCGCAGCTTCATCAGTTCCAGGTGGCCCGTGACGCCCGCCAGCATGTTGTTGAAATCGTGCGCGAGGCCGCCCGTGAGCTGGCCCACGGCTTCCATCTTCTGCGACTGGCGCAGCGCTTCCTCGGCCTGGCGCAGCGCGTCGGCCTGGTGTTTTTCCGCCGTGATGTCGCGCGCGACGCCGTACAGCAGCTCGCCTTCCGGGGAGATCGTCCACGACACCCAGCGGTACGAGCCGTCCTTGTGCAGCACGCGCGTCTCGTAGCCGACGAGCGGGGTGCCGTCGGCCAGGATCTGCATCTTGCGCAGCACGTCCTCGCGGTCGTCCGGGTACACCATGTCCATGAACGGGCGCGTGGTCGCTTCCTCGGCGCTCCAGCCGAAGCACGCGGTGAACGCGGGATTCACGGTAAGGAAGCGCCCCGTCGCCAGCGACGCCGCGGCCATCACGTCGGGCGAGATGCGCCACAGGCGTTCGCGGTCGCTCGCGTGCGACGCCACCTGGTGCGTCAGCGCCTCGTTCAGGCGGCGCAGCGACTCTTCCTTCTGGCGCAGGGACGCCAGCGCGCGCACCTTGCCCGTCGTCTCGACGACCGTGCACAGGATGCCGCCGACGGTGCCGTCGTCGTCGCGCACGGGGCTGTACGAGAACGTGAACCAGCGCTGTTCCGGATAGCCGTGGCGCGCCATCGGCACGGGCATGTCTTCGTGGTGGCAGGCTTCGCCCGCATGGGCTTTCGTTGCGATCGGCCCGACGGTGTCCCACACCTCCGGCCAGGCCGTGCGGAACGGCCGGCCCAGCGCGGCCTTGTCGCCGAGCAACGGCATGCAGGCGTCGTTAGGAAAGCTGATCAGGTCGGCGCCCCAGCACAGCAAGGTGGGGAACCGGGAATTCAGCGCCAGGCCCAGTGCCGTGCGCAATGCGGCGGGCCAGTCCTCGATGGGGCCGAGTGGCGTGATGTGCCAGTCATGGTCGGCGATATGCGCGGCCATCTGGCCGCCGCCGGTAAGGAAGGTCAGGCTGGGGGAAACCGTGGTCTTCATAGTCCTCGCTCATGCAATCCCTGGTCGATAGTCCATCCCGACAGTTCTCTGCTGCCGTGCAAAGTCGACTATTTTAATGACAAGCTCGTGACGGACGGCGCGCGCTTGGCGTGGTCCGAACGGGGCAAAAAAGACGCCCGACAAGTTGCCGTTCTGCCTGGAAGGTGCTGCATGCCGGCCACGGCAAAAGATCAGTATGCCGGATTCCGTGGCCGTGTGGAGGGGTGATTTACAACATTTCCGACAACAATTTTTGTCGTTTTCCAGCAGGAATTTAACGTTGCGGACAGGCGCGCAACCTTACATCGCCAGGTGCCGCGTGGCGTCGGTCTGGCGCAGCACGGCGCGGTGCGCGGCTTCCAGTTCGCGCGTCAGGGCGGCGCCGTCGGGCGCGGAGCGCAAGGCGTCGAAGCCGTGCGCGGCACCGTGCAGGCCCAGCGTACGGCACCCTTCGCACAGGCGCGCGAGGTGGGCGCGGGCGGCGTCGAGCTGGCTCGTGGCCAGCAGCGCGGCCAGGTCGGTACCCGCGCTGACGAGCTGGCGCTGCAGGCCGCCGAGATACAGCAGCAGGCGCGTGGCGTCGATGCCGAGGCGGCGCAGGGTGGCGTCGGGCTGCTCGTCTGGCGCGCGCATCAGGGGTTGCAGGTGCTGCGCGACGCGCGCGGCGTCGAACGGCTTGACGATGTAGCCGGCGGCGCCCAGCGACAGCGCCTGTTCCATCGTCGCGCCGTCGGCCGCGGCCGAAACGAGGACGAACGGCAGTCCGGCGAAGCGGGCGTCCGCCTTCACGCGCGCCAGCAATTCCATGCCGGACAGGCGCGGCATGCGCAGGTCGCAGAACAGCAGCGCGGGGTTCGCGCCGGCGTCCAGCTGCGCCCAGGCGTCTGCGCCATCCTCCGCTTCCAGTACGTCGAACACGCCGCTCGCGGTGTTGTCGATCATGTGCATCAGCATCATGCGCGACACCACGTCATCGTCGACTATCAATACCTTCATCCCTGCCCCATTGTGTCGCAATTGTTAAATGGCAATTATACAGACTGTGAGACGCGCGCACGATTCAGGCAGTCGCCGCCTCGAAGCGGGCCAGCAGGTCCCACAGGCGCGGCAGGCCCGCGCGCACGGCGTCGAGCTGGCCCGCGTCCGCCAGGGCCTCGAGTTCGGCGCACAGCGCGCGCAGCCCATCCTCGCCCAGGTAGCCGGCACTGCCCTTCATGCCGTGCAGGACGCGTCCGGCCGTGTCGCGGTCGCCCGTCGCCAGCGCCTTGTCCAGTTCGATGCGGCGGCGCGGCAGGTCGGCCAGGAAGGCGCCGCGCAGGCGGTCCTTCAGGTCGCTTGCGCGCCGGATCGGGGCCGGCGGCGCGGCGGGCGCAACGGCGTCGCCCGGCACGTCGAACATCGCGTCCAGCTCGGCCGTCGACGGCGCGCGCGCGGCCGGCTCCGGCATCGGTGCGAGTTCGATGCCGCGCTGCAGCTGGCGCTCGATGGCGCGCGTGAGGTGGTAATGCAGTTGCGAATCGTCGATGGGCTTGGTGATGAAGGCATCCATGCCGCAGGCCAGGTAGCGCGTCCGGTCTTCCTCGCTGACGTTGGCGGTGAGCGCGACGATCATCAGGTGCTGGTCCAGTACGGGCGCTTCCAGCGGACCGCCGGCGCGGATCAGACGCGTGGCCGACGCGCCGTCCATCTCGGGCATGCGGCCGTCCATCAGGATCAGGTCGTAGCGCGTGCGCGCGCAGGCCATCACGGCCAGCAGGCCGTTCTCGACGACGTCGACCTGGTGGCCCAGCTCCTCCAGCATCATGCGCACGATGATCTGGTTGGTCGGATAGTCTTCCGCGCACAGCACGCGCAGGCGGTGCGTGTGCGGCGCGCGCGGCTGGTCGGCGACGGAGTGCGGCTGCACGCCGTCCGCCAGCGGCAGCACGAAGCTGAACGTGGAGCCCACGCCGGGCGTGCTGGCGACGCCGATCGTGCCGCCCATCAGTTCGACGAGCTGGCGGCAGATCGCCAGGCCCAGGCCCGTGCCGCCGTAGCGGCGCGTCGTCGTCGCGTCGGCCTGCTCGAATTTCTGGAACAGGCGCGGCAAGGCGTCCGGCGCGATGCCGATGCCCGTGTCTTCGACCGAAAAGCGGATCATGTTGCGGCCCGCGCGGTCGTGCTGGTCTTCCGCGCGGCGCTCGACGCGCACGGTGACGGAACCGCTCTCGGTGAACTTGAAGGCGTTGCCGACGAGGTTCACGAGGATCTGGCGCAACCGGGTCGGGTCGCCCACGACGAAACGCGGCAGGTCCGGATCGAGGCGCACGGCGAACCCCACGCTGTGCGCGCCGGCCTGCTCCTCGAACAGCGTGCCGACATGCGAAATCGATTCGTCGAGCGCGAAGTCGATGTTCTCGATGGTCAGCTTGCCCGCCTCGATCTTGGAAAAGTCGAGCAGGTCGTTGATGATCGCCAGCAGCGACTGGGCGTTCGCCTGGCCGCGCAGGATCTGCTCGCGCGTGCAGTCGCGCAGCGCCGTGTCGCGCAGCGCGAAGCCCAGCATGCCGATCACGCCGGCCAGCGGCGTGCGCATCTCGTGGCTCATGTTGGCGAGGAATTCGGACTTCTGGCGCGTCGCGTCTTCCGCGCGCTGCTTGGCCTGGTACAGCCGTTCCTCGTTTTCCTGCAGCGCGTCGTTGGCGAGCGCCAGCTCGTTCGTGCGGCGCCGCACCTGCCGTTCCTGCTCGCGCAGTTCCTCGGTCTGGCGTTCCAGCAGGCGGTTCTGCTGTTCGATGCGTTCCGTACGCGCGCTGACCTGCTGTTCCAGCATGGCCTTCTGGCGCCGCAGGACGTCCACGCGGATCCGATACGCGCCGTAGCCGCAGCCGATCACCACCAGCGCGCACAGGGTGCGGAACCACCACGTCTTCCAGTACGGCGGCAGCACGGTCACTTCCAGCGTGGCGGCGGCATCGCTCCACACGCCGTCCTTGTTCGCCGCGCGCACCTGGAACGTGTAGCTGCCCGGATCGAGGTTCGTGTAGGTCGCGAAGCGCTTGCTGGCGTCGACGCCGATCCAGTCCTGGTCGAAGCCGACGAGGCGGTAGGCGAAGCGGTTGCGGCCCGGCGCGGCGAAGTGCAGCGCCGAGAACTCCAGCGAGAACACGGAGTCCTGCGGCGTGAGCGTGATGCCGGACAGGCGCTCGATCGGCCCCGGCAGCATGCCCGGCCGGACGTCCTGCCACGGCTGGCCGAAGATCTGCAGGCCCGTGATGACGGCGCGCGGCGCGATCAGGTTGTCGTGCAGCGCGCGCGGATTGAATGCGGTGATGCCGTTGTTGCCGCCGAAGTAGAGCGTGCCGTCGGCCACGCGCAGCGCCGAGGCGTCGAAGTACGCCCCTTCGATCGTGCCGTCGGTCGCGTTGTAGTTGCGCCAGGCGCCGCTGGACGGATCGAGCCGGTGCAGGCCGCTCGAGCTGGACACCCAGATGAAGCCGTCGAGGTCTTCCTGCATCGCGGCCACGACGTCGTCCGCCATGCCGTCGCGCACCGTGTAGCGCTGGAAGCGCGGCGTGCCGTCGCTGCCGATCACCATGCGGTTCAGGCCCACGGCCGTGCCGACCCACAGGTCGCCGCGCCGGTCTTCCAGCAGGTAGTGCACCTCGTCGTGCGACAGGCTGGTGGGATCGTCCGGATCGTGGCGGAAGTGGCGGAACTTGCCGGTGGCGCGGTCGAGCAGGTCCAGGCCGTCGAACGTGCCGACCCAGAACCGGCCGTGGCGGTCTTCCAGCATCGGCCGCACGATGTTGTCGGCCAGGCTCGCGGCCGCGGTCGGGTCGTGCTGGTACGTCGTCTGCTTGCCGTCCGGCGCGATGCGGTGCAGGCCGCCGCGGGTCGCGGCCCACAAGGTGCCGTCGCGCGTGACGTGCACGTTGCGCACGTAGTTGGCGTCGACGTCGTCGGTGGACAGCGGGCGCCGCGTGATGCGCCCGGTCTTCGGATCGAAGTGCGCGAGGCCGTTGCGCGAGCCGAGCCACACGGTGCCGTCGCGGCCGAGCGCCACCGACGTCGCCATCGCGTCGCCCGACAGCCCCGCTTCGACCGGCGCGAGGCGCCACGCCTGGTCCGCGCCGGTCGCCGGATCGAACAGGTGCAGGCCGCCGTTCGTGGCGAGCCACAGCTTCCCGCCGCCGTCGCCGACGATGCCGCGCACCTTGTTGTCTTCCAGCGCGAGCGGCGTGTCGTCGCCGCGCACGATGCGCGCGAAGCCGCCGCTGCCCATGTCCGCGCGCGACACGCCGCCGTACCACGTGCCGACCCAGAACGTGCCCACGCGGTCGCCGTACAGCGCCGTGACCTGGTTGTCGCCCAGGCTGTAGCTGTCGGTGATGCGGTGCGGATGGCGCTCGAAGCGGCCCAGCGCGGGCAGCCAGCGGTACAGGCCGCGGTCGTGCGAGCCGACCCAGACCTGGCGCTCGGCGTCCTCGTACAACACGCTGATCTCGCCGGGCGGCATGCCGTCGTCGAGCCCGAACGTGCGCACGTCGCCCTTCGGCCCGAGCGACAGGCGTTCCAGGCCGCCCATGCTGCCGACCCACAGGCCCTGGCCCGCGTCGACCATCAGCGTCTGCACGAAGTCGTACTTGCCGCCGCGCGGCGACGGATGGTGGCGGAAGTGCATCCGCTCGGGATCGAGGCTGTCGAGGCCCGCCGCGGTGCCGATCCACAGGCGGCCGTCGCGCCCGCGCGCGAGGGCCGTCAGCTTGTCGGACGCGAGGCTGTCCGGCACGCCCGGCACGTGGTGCCACGTGTCGAAGCGGCCGGTCGGGATGTCGAAGTGCTGCAGGCCGTCGGCCGTGGCGAGCCACAGGCCTTCCTTGCCGTCGTCGAGGATGGCGCGGATGTGGCGGTTGCCGTTGCCCCGCTTGGCCGGTTCGTCCGGCAGGAAATGGCTGAACGTGCCGGTCTGCGGTTCGTAGCGATCGAGCCCGCCGTCCGTGCCGATCCACAGCCGGCCCTTGCGGTCGGCGTACAGCACGCGCACCCAGTTGTTCGCGAGCGTCTTCGGATCGCCGACGACGTTGCGGAAATTCGTGAAGCGGTAGCCGTCGTAGCGCGACAGGCCGGACTGGGTGCCGAACCACATGAAGCCGTCCGGGTCCTGGACGATCGACAGCACGGATTCCTGCGCGAGGCCGTCGTCCACCGACAGGTGCTCGAAGCGCAGGGTCGGCGTCGGCGCGGCCTGGGCGACAATGGCCCACAACAGCGCGAGCACCAGGAACAGGCATCGTTTCATGCTTCGAAAAACTCCAGTACGTCGCGGCGCCGGGCATAGGTGTCGCGCTGGCCCAGCGCCATCAGTTCGCGCGTGTAGCCGCCTTCGAACAGCAAATAGGACGCCAGCGAGGCGCCGCGCGCCTCGATCGCCCCGATCCCGCCCAGCAGCGTGCGCACGGGCCCCGGCAGGTTGGCCGCGTGGCGCGCGGCGATGTCGTCCAGGCGTTCCGACGGCACGATCGCGAGCAGCTCGATGCGGCGCAGCGGCGTCTTCGCCAGCGCCTCCTCAGGCAGCATGGAGAGCGTGTCGTTGATGCGCTGCAGGCGCTCGATATCCATCGCGAGGCCGTCCAGGAAGATCGACGACAGCGCGTGGCCGGCGATCTGCGCCAGGCTCGGATAGCGCACGTGCGCCGGCAAATGGTTCACGGTCTCGTTCATGCGTCCCGCCCCCACGACGAGCACGCGGCGTGCGCCCAGGTGGATCGCGGGCGCGATCGGCGCCAGCTGGCGCATCGAGCCGTCGCCGCAGTATTCGAGGTGGCCGTCGAAGTACAAGGGCACGGCCGGGAAGATGAACGGCAAGGCGCTCGACGCGAGCAGGTGCTCGACGCCGATCTGTTCCTGCAGGGCGAGACGCTGGTGCCGCTTCCACGGTGCGATCTTGCGTTCGCTCTGGTAGAACGTGACGTGCTGGCCGCCGCTGTACGACGATGCGGTGACCGCGAGGGCGTCGAGGCAGCCGCTGGCCAGCGCCGCGTCCAGGCGCGGCAGGTCGAGCATGCGGTGCAGCAGGCCCACGAGCGGCGTGTTGTCGAGCAGCGACGTCGGCGGCGCCGCGTGCCACTGGCGCAGCATCCAGCCGAACGACAGCAGCGACAGCCAGCGCGCCCCGGAACGCAGCACGCCCAGCGAATCGGCGCGATAGACCTGCGTGACATCGATGCCCTCCCACACGTCCGCCAACTCGTCGACGGCGTCGCCGAAGTCGTCGGCGCGGCACGCCAGCCCGGCCGCGTTGAGGGCGCCGGCCGACGTGCCGCAGATGATCTCGAACGGATTGCGCGCGGCGGGCCAGCCCGCCTCCCCCAGGATGCGGGAGATCGCCTGCAGGACCCCCGCCTGGTAGGCCGCGCGCGCGCCGCCACCGCTGAGGATCAAACCCGTTTTACATTCAATATCCACAGAGCAAGATTAGCAAACTCTGCCAACCTTGCGTTGAATAAATAGCTCTTCGACAAACACTTCGTTGTATTAGGGCCTCGACAAACAGTCAAAAAGCGGCCCGCGGCGCATCAGGGCCTCGAGAAACCGTAGCGAGCGATGCGCAGCAGGTTGATCGAGGCCCCACCACTAGTCACCTTTTGCAATACCTTCGCGCCGCGGATCGGCACCGCCGAACCACAGCGGCACGCCGTGAATCTCCATGCGCGCGATGCCCTGCAGGCCGGATGTCTGCTCGAACACGCGCACGTCGTGGCCGCGCGCTTGCAGGGCCTTCACCTCGGACAACGGGAAGCGCCCGGCCTCCAGCTCGGTCGGGCCGTTGCGGCTGCCGAAGTTCGGCAGCGAGATCGCCTGCTGCATGTCGAGGCCCCAGTCGAGCGTGCCGACGAGGACCTTGGCCACGTAATTGATGATCAGCGGACCGCCCGGCGAACCGACCGCTTCCACGAAACGCCCGGTCTTCTTGTCGAACACGATCGTGGGGCTCATCGCGCTGCGCGGGCGCTTGCCCGGTTCCACGCGGTTGGCGATCGGCCCGTTCGCGTCGCGCGAGTCGAACGAGAAATCGGTGAGCTGGTTGTTGAGGATGAACCCGTCGACCATCTGGCGCGAGCCGAACGCATCCTCGACGCTCGTCGTCATCGACAGGCCCGCGCCATACGGATCGACCGCGACGATGTGCGACGTCGAATGCGCCTCGATCGAGTTGTCCAGGCCCCAGTGCCACGCCGTCTCCACGCCCGGCGGATGGCCGGCTTGCGCCTTGCCCATCGAGCGCTGCTTGACGAGGCTGGCGCGCTGCGACAGATAGCCCTTGTCCAGCAGCGCGGGGATGCCGCGGCCCGGCAGCGGGACGAAATCCGTGTCGGCGGCGTAGCGGTCGCGGTCCGCATACGCGAGGCGGCCCACTTCCGAGAACACGTGCACGGCGTCCGCGCCCGGGATGCCGTTCGCGGGCGCCAGCGCTTTCATGTCGCGCGTCTCGAACATGCCGAGCATCTGCGCGACGGCGATCCCGCCCGACGACGGCGGCGGCATGCCGCACACCGTGTACGCGCGGTAGTCGTTGCAGACCGGCTCGCGCAGCTTCGGCTGATACGCGGCGATGTCAGCCGCGGTCAGCAGGCCCGGATTCGTCGGGTGGCTCTTGACCTTCGCTTCGATGTCGCGCGCGATGCGGCCCGTATAAAACACCTCGGCGCCGCCGGCGGCCAGTTCGCGCAGGGTGCGCGCCAGCTCGGGGTTCTTCAGCACGTGGCCGACGGGCCACGGCTTGCCGTCCGGCGCATAGAAGTAGGCGCGCGCGGTCGGGTCGTTGCGCAGATAGCGGTCCTCGGCCAGCAGGCTGTTCAGGCGCGGACTCACCGCGAAGCCTTGCTCGGACAGGCGGATCGCGGGCTGGAACAGCGTCTTCCACGCCAGCTTGCCGTGCTGGCGATGGGCCAGCGCCAGCATGCGCAGCACGCCCGGCGCGCCCGTCGAACGGCCGCCCACGATGCCTTCGGCCCGCGACATCGGCGTGCCGTCCGCATGCTGGAACAGATGCTCGTCCGCCTTCGACGGCGCCGTCTCGCGGCCGTCGAACGCCTGCACCTTCTTGCCGTCGTAATACATCAGGAATGCGCCGCCGCCGATGCCGGACGATTGCGGCTCGACGAGCGTAAGGACCAGTTGCGTCGCGATGCCTGCGTCGATCGCCGTGCCGCCCTGTTTCAGCATCTCGTAGCCCGCTTCGACCGCCAGCGGATTCGCGGCCGCCACCATGTACTTGCGGGCGGTCCAGCCGGCCTTCTCGGCATAGCCGCTGGCGGCCTCGGGAGCCCGCTGCAGGGCCGAGGCGTCCTGCGCGAGTGCGACTGCGGGGTGCAGGGCGGCGGTCAATACACCGCCCAAAACGAGGACGAGCAACTTCTTGGTCATACGATTTCTCCGGGAATACCAGAGGGCATCGTACCCGAAATTGCTCAAGGGCTCACTTCGGTTGCATGCGGATGGCGCCGTCCAGGCGGATCGTCTCGCCGTTCAGCATGACGTTCTCGATGATGGTCTTCGCCAGGTGCGCGTACTCGCGCGGCATGCCGAGGCGCGGCGGGAACGGCACCATCTTGCCCAGCGAATCGCGCACTTCCTGCGGCATGCCCATCAGCATCGGCGTCTCGAAGATGCCCGGTGCGATCGTCATCACGCGGATGCCGCTGCGCGACAGGTCGCGCGCCATCGGCAGCGTCATGCCGGCCACGCCCGCCTTCGATGCGCCGTACGCGGCCTGGCCGATCTGGCCGTCGAACGCGGCGACGGACGCCGTGTTGATGATCACGCCGCGCTCGCCGTGTTCCAGCCCCTCTTCCTTGCCCATCGCATCGGCCGCCAGGCGGCACATGTTGAAGGTGCCGACGAGGTTGATGTTGATGGCGCGCTGGAACGCGTCCAGCGGATGCGGACCGTCCTTGCCGACCGTCTTGATCGCCGGCGCCACGCCGGCGCAGTTGACGAGGCCGCGCAGGCTGCCCAGTTCGAGCGCCGCCGCCACGACGGCCTGGCCGTCCGCTTCCGACGTCACGTCGCATTTCACGAAACGTGACGCGGCACCGAGCTCGGCGGCCAGCGCCGTGCCGGCGTCGTGCTGCACGTCGGCTAGCACGACCTTACCGCCCGCCTCGACGATGGTGCGCGCGGTGGCCGCGCCCAGGCCCGAGGCGCCGCCCGTCACGATGAACACGTTATTCTGGATTTGCATCTGTCTCCCTTTCGATATGCTTCGCGTTAATTTCCGCTTATTTTCCGCTTATTTCCGTTTACGTAAACGTCAACTAGAAGATTCTAGCGGGGATTGGGTCGACACGTCAAAAACAAGTGACGGTGGTCCCGTTCCGCACACATGCGCGGCCCGTGCTGCTGACGCCGGCACTGCCACCCGCATTGAACGTATTGCCGGCCCCATCCGTGCAAACGATGCCCTGGCAGCCGCGGATGACGCTCGTGCTGGGCACGGTGGGCTGCGGCGCCGTCGCCGGCGGCGGAATCGGCACGGCGGCCGTCGCGGGCGGCGTCGCGCCGGACCGCAGCGGCCGCGGCGCCATCGCCCCTTCTCCCTGCCACGCCGGGTGGCGGCGTGCGGCGCGGCGGCGCAATTCCTCGATCTGCTTGTCGGTGAGTGGCTTGTCTTGCGGCTGGGCCTGGCGGGCCAGCGTATCCGCTTCGTCGTGCACCTCTGCCGGGTCCTTGCGGACGGCGTCGGCGCCCTGCTGTGCGCGCGGATTCAGCACGGGGCCATAGCTCAGCGTCGCCGGCGGCGACGTGCGCGCCGGCCTGGCCGTGCTCGCTTCATCGGCCACGGTGGCGTCGCGGTTGGCCTGCTCCGCACGCTGGGCCTGGTTCTGCGCGTGCGCCATGCACGACCACGTCAGCAGCATGCATGCAGTCAGTACATATCGTTTCGGTTCCATGATGGGTCGCTCCTCGCGTTCCATTATCGGCCGCGCGGCGCCTCGCCGGCGCGCTGCTGTGCGCCGGATGCGTGTCAGGTGAGCGTCAGTTTCCTGCGCCACGCTGTTAAGCTGCCACGGTGCATGTTTTTCAAACAAAAACGACACAGGAGACGACCATGCAGACCCTGCAGGAGATGTATCGCGCCAAGCGCGGCAGTGCCTTCGATGCCCTCAACCACGTCCGTGACGGCGACATGATCGTCGTCCCGACCGGTGTCGGCGAACCGCCCACCCTGCTGCACGCGCTGTCGCAGGAATGCCGGGGCTTCCACGACGTCCAGGTGGCGCAGATCCTCGCGATGCGCAAGTTCGGGTATTTCGCGCCTGAATGCCGGCCGCACGTGCGCCACGCGGCGCTGTTCTTCGGCGGCGCGTCGCGCGCCGGCGGCCAGGGCGGCTGGTGCGACTTCATCCCGAATTATTTTTCCGAAATCCCGCTGCTGATCGAACGGGGCCTGATGCCGTCCGACGTCGTGTTCGCGATGGCGTCGCCGATGAGCGCCTCCGGCCACTTCGCCCTCAGCCTCGGCACGGATTACACGATGGCGGCCGTCGCCAAGGCGCGCGCCGTCGTGCTGGAAGTGAACCCGCACGTCCCGTTCACGCACGGCCAGTGCCACGTGCACATCTCGCAGGTGACGGCGCTGGTCGAAAGCGAAGACCCGATCATGGAAGTGGGCCTGCCTCACATCGGTCCCGTGCAGGAAGCGATCGGCCGTCTCGTAGCGGAGCACATCGAAGACGGTTCCACCCTGCAGATCGGCTACGGCGGCATTCCGGACGCCGTCGTCATGCAGCTGACGGACAAGCGCGACCTCGGCATCCACACGGAGATGATCGGCGACGGCATTTTACGACTCGTGGAAGCGGGCGCCGTCAACAACCGCCGCAAGACCCTGTTGCCGGGCAAGATGGTGGCGACGTTCGCGCTCGGCTCGCGCCGCCTGTACGAGTTCATGCACCACAATCCGATGCTGGAGATGCACCCGTCGAACTTCACGAACGACCCGTACATCGCCGGGCAGAACGACAAGCTCGTGTCGATCAACGCGAGCCTGCAGGTCGACCTGCTCGGCCAGTGTGGCAGCGAGAGCATCGGACACCTGCCCTACTCCGGCACGGGCGGCCAGGTGGATTTCGTGCGCGCCGCGAACCGCTCGCGCGGCGGCAAGTCGTTCATCGTGTTGCCGTCGACGGCGAAGGACGGCACCGTCTCGCGCATCGTGCCGACCCTGTCGCCGGGCACCCACGCGACGACGAGCAAGAACGACGTCAACTACGTCGTCACGGAATGGGGTGTGGCGCAATTGCGTGGCAAGTCGGCCAAGCAGCGCGCGCAGGCGCTGATCGGCATCGCGCATCCGGACTTCCGGCCGTGGCTGCGCGAGGAAGCGGACCGCATGTGCGTGTTCTGAAATAAAAAGGCTGTGTTCGCGGTAATTCGGTAACCCGCTCGTCTAGCCGAGCTGGACCGCAGCGCACAGCAGATGAGCCGGCTTCGTGAGCCGACGATCGTCCAGCACGCGCTGCCAGCCCGAGTAATGGATCAGGTAGCGGCTCGCCACGCCGCGAAACCGTTTTGAATGTGAATCGCGCCGCGCGCCCGGACGCCCGCTTCCACGTTCACCGCTTCATGCGTGATGCCGGCCTGCTCCGCGAAATGCTGATAGACGCCGAGACAGCGGAAGCGCTGCAATCCGCTCGCCTGGCCGCAGCGGTGCTTGCGGGCGCAGCGGCAGTGCGGACACGGCCGGCCTGCCGCCGCCTGCTCGATCAGGGCAGTGCACTCGGCCGGATCCGCGATGCCGGCGATCCATTCCCGTAGCCGAGACAGGTCGTCTGGCGACAACTGCACCGCCAACAGCATGGCGAACAATTCGTCGAACGTCAGGCCGCGCNCGCAGCGGCAGTGCGGACACGGCCGGCCCGCCGCCGCCTGCTCGATCAGGGCAATGCACTCGGCCGGATCCACGATGCCGGCGATCCATTCCCGTAGCCGAGACAGGTCGTCTGGCGACAACTGCACCGCCAACAGCATGGCGAACAATTCGTCGAACGTCAGGCCGCGCATCGTCACTCCTCATGAGTTAACTCGACGATGCGTATGACCTCTGCAACGAATGACAGTTCACATAAATAGCGCGAACACAGCCAATAAAAAACGGGACCGCGCGGGTCCCGTTCGTGCGACCGGCGTTACCGGTCAGTTGCGCACGTCGCCGATGGCGCCGCGGGCCTGCCCGGCGCCGAGCGCGCCGGCCATGCCGTAGACCAGCAGCGCGCGCTGCAGTTCGGCGCGTTCGGCACCGTCGGCCTGCTGCATGCTGTCCTGGCGCGGTGCGTCGGTGGACTCAAGGCCGAGGGCGTCGGTTACGCCCTTTCCTCCCAGATTGGTCGTCATGGTTTTCTCCATTTGGTTAGTAAGCTGGCGCGGCTTGTTCAATAAACAAAACCGCTGATAACGCTACTGTACCGCAACGGAGGCTAACTCGTCGCCATCTGTTTTGTTTTTACACCTATCTTCTTTCCGGGTGAAAATTTACTACACAAATACGCCTGCCGTGTCATGATGGCGCCTCGACGCGACCAGGAGACATGAATGAAACGAGTTGACGAGATCGGCAACGACGAACACGTGCGCGGCCCGGCGGATGCCGCGCTGACGGTGATCGAATATGCGGACTTCCAGTGCCCGTACAGCGCGCGCGCCCACGTCGCGCTGCGCGACCTGGACGAGCGGTTCGGCGGGATCCGCCTGGTCTACCGCCATCTGCCGCTGGCGCATCTGCACCCGCTGGCCGAACTGGCGTCGGAAGCGGCCGAGGCCGCCGGCAGCCAGGACCGGTTCTGGGACATGCACGACGCGCTGTATGAACAGCAGCGCCAGGTGTTCGACAAGCAGGATCTCGCCGTGCTGGCGCAAAACCTCGATCTCGACATCGAGCGCTTCGGCGCCGAGGTCCTGGAACGCCGCCACCGCGCACGCGTGCAGGCGGACGCCGAGCGCGCCCGCCACGACGGCGCGACCGGCACCCCGACCTTCTACATCAACGGCGTGCGCTACCGCGGCGATTCGGACCGGGCGTCGCTGGAAAGCGCGCTCAGCGAGGCGCTCGGACGCTGAACCGCTGCTTTCGGGGCCGTTGCGGGTGCACGCGCGGTCGCGGCGGGTTTGCCATACAGCGCCTGCGGTTCCGACACGGCCAGCCAGCCGCCGGCCGGCAGCAGCGGGACCAGCAGCAGCGCCACGATGTTGATGATCTTGATGAGCGGATTCACGGCCGGCCCGGCCGTGTCCTTGTACGGGTCGCCCACCGTGTCGCCCGTGACGGCCGCCTTGTGCGCATCGGAGCCCTTGCCGCCGTAGTGATTGTCCTCGATATATTTCTTGGCGTTGTCCCAGGCACCGCCACCCGTCGTCATCGAGATCGCGACGAAGAGTCCGGTCACGATCGTCCCCATCAGCATGCCGCCCAGCGCCGCAGGCCCCAGCAGCATGCCGACGAGGATAGGCACGATCACGGGCAGCAGCGACGGCAGCACCATTTCGCGGATCGCGGACGCCGTCAGCATGTCGACGGCCTTGTCGTATTCCGGCTTGCCGGCGCCCGTCATGATGCCGACGATGTCGCGGAACTGGCGCCGCACCTCGATCACGACGGCACCCGCCGCCCGCCCCACCGCTTCCATCGCCAGCGCGCCGAACAGATAGGGCACGAGGCCGCCGATGAACAGGCCGACGATCACCATCGGATTCGACAGGTCGAACGCGATATGCGTGCCGTGCGCCTCCAGCGCATGCGTGTAGTCGGCGAACAGCACGAGGGCCGCCAGCCCCGCGGAGCCGATCGCATACCCCTTCGTGACGGCCTTCGTCGTGTTGCCGACGGCATCCAGCGGGTCGGTGACGGCGCGCACCTGGTCCGGCATGCCGCTCATCTCGGCGATGCCGCCGGCGTTGTCGGTGATCGGGCCGTAGGCATCCAGCGCGACGATGATGCCGGCCATCGACAGCATGGCGGTGGCCGCGATCGCGATGCCGTACAGGCCGCCCAGCTGGTACGCGACGAGGATCGCGGCGCACACGACGAGCACGGGATACGCGGTGGACTTCATCGACACGCCCAGCCCCGCGATGATGTTGGTGCCGTGGCCCGTCGTCGACGCTTCGGCGATGTGGCGCACGGGGCCGAATTCCGTGGCCGTGTAGTACTCGGTGATATAGACCATCAGGCCCGTGAGGGCGATGCCGACCGTGGCGCAGCCCAGCATGCGCCAGCGCATCGCATCGTCCGGCCACACGAGCCATGTGACGACGGCGAACCCGATCAGCGACAGCGCGGCCGACCACCACAGCCCCGTGTACAGCGCGTACATGATCTTGTGACCCGGATGGTTCTTCACGAGCGAGCAGCCGACGATGGACGCGAGGATGGAGATCCCGCCCAGCAGCAGCGGATACACGGTGCCGGTGCCGCCCATCCCCGGGATCACCAGCGAGCCGAGCAGCATCGTGGCGACCAGCGTGACGACGTACGTTTCGAACAGGTCGGCCGCCATGCCGGCGCAATCGCCGACGTTGTCGCCCACGTTGTCGGCGATGACGGCGGGATTGCGCGGATCGTCCTCGGGAATGCCGGCCTCGACCTTGCCGACGAGGTCGGCGCCGACGTCCGCGCCCTTCGTGAAAATGCCGCCGCCCAGGCGCGCGAAAATCGAAATGAGCGACGCGCCGAATGCGAGGCCCACGAGCGGCTGGATGACCTCATGCTGCGTGAGGGCAGCGTCGGCGCGCAGCATCAGGATCCAATAGAACAGCGCCACACCCAGCAGGCCCAGCCCGACCACGAGCATGCCCGTGATCGCACCGCCGCGGAAGGCGACGTTCAGCGCCTGGTCGAGCCCGGTCGCAGCCGCCTGCGCCGTGCGCACGTTGGCGCGGACGGACACGTTCATGCCGATGAAGCCGCAGGCCCCGGACAGCACCGCGCCGGCCAGAAAGCCGCCCGCGGTGGCCGCGCCGAGCAGGAAGTAGATGGCGATCAGCAGGACGACGCCCACGATGCCGATGGTGCGGTACTGGCGCGCCAGGTAGGCCGACGCCCCCTGCTGGATGGCCAGCGAGATTTCCTGCATGCGGCCGTTGCCGGGATCCTGGTGCAGGACCCAACTGCGCGACCACAAGCCGTAGAATACCGCGATGACGCCGCACGCGACGGCGAAGATGAGCTGCGCGGATGCCATGTCGTCCCCCTCGTTCTTCGATCAAACCACCACAGAGTCGAAAGGCCGCGTGCGCTTAGTTGAGCTTCGTTGAGCTGATCTGCGGTACGGCCAACCTTGCTGCATTCGCCGCACAAGCGTGCGACAAAACTTTGATCTAAAAACCTGGACGGATGGCATTAGTCATCCGGAGCCAAAAAGAGCGGCTTGCGCCGCCCTGGCGCTCAGCCTTCGAGTGCCGCGAATGCGGCGTCGCGCACCTGTTCGACCGGGCCGACGCCCGAGATCTTGCGGTACTTCGGCGCGCCCGGCAGACCCGATTCCGCCCACTTGTTGTAGTAGCCGAGCAGGACTTCGGTCTGGTTGTGGTACACGGCCAGGCGTTTCTTGACCGTTTCTTCCGTGTCGTCGTCGCGCTGGACCAGCGGTTCGCCCGTCACGTCATCCTTGCCTTCGACCTTCGGCGGGTTGAACTTCACGTGGTAGACGCGGCCCGATGCCGGGTGGCTGCGGCGACCGCTCATGCGTTCGACGATCAGTTCGTCGGGCACGTCGATTTCCAGCACGTAGTCGATCTTCACACCGCTGTCCTTCATGGCGTCGGCCTGCGCGATCGTGCGCGGGAAGCCGTCGAACAGGTAGCCGTTGGCGCAGTCAGCTTCCTTCAGGCGCTCCTTCACCAGGCCGATGATGATGTCGTCCGACACCAGCTGGCCCGCATCCATCACTTTTTTCGCAGCCAGGCCCAGCTCGGTGCCGGCCTTGATGGCCGCACGCAGCATGTCGCCGGTAGAGATTTGGGGGATGTTGTATTTTTCTTTGATGAAGTTCGCCTGGGTGCCTTTACCGGCGCCGGGGGCTCCTAACAAAATGAGACGCATGAAGGGATTCCTAAAGGTATTTAATAATTCTTGTAGAGGCGGTTAGTTTGGGAACAGATAACCGCCTTGATGCATATCTGACTAGCTGATACGAAACTTACCACAAAAGCAGCATTAAACGCCACTGACGGCGGCCGATCTCTCAGCCGTTTGACCTGGCGCAAGCAGCCTGAAGAGTAGTTTCCACGCGGATCAAGACGTGTAGAAAAGTCGCACCCGCTCCAGGTCGGCCGGGGTATCGACGCCCGCATGGGGCGCCTCGGCCGTCACGTGCACGGCGATCGGCACGCCGTGCCACAGCACGCGCAATTGTTCCAGGGCTTCGATGGATTCGAGCGGCGACGGTTCCAGCTGTGGGTAGCGCTGCAGGAACGCATTGCTGTACGCGTACAGGCCGATGTGGCGCAGGGGTACGTAACCAGCAGGCAGTTGCGCGCGAGTGGCGGCAAAGCCGTCGCGGTGCCAGGGGATCGTGGCCCGCGAGAAGTACAGCGCTCGCCCGAGCTTGTCCAGCACGACCTTCACCACGTTCGGATTGAAGGCGTCGGCGACGTCGGAGAGCGGATGGGCGCAGGTGGCCATCGGCACGTCGGCCGAGATACGCGCGGCGCAGGCGGCCAGCAGCGCGGGATCGATCAGCGGCTCGTCGCCCTGCAGGTTGACGACGACGGCATCCGGCGCGAGGCCGAGCAGGTGCGCCACTTCGGCGATGCGGTCGGTGCCGGACGGGTGATCCGAACGCGTCATGCAGGCTTCCACGCCATGCGCGGCGCAGGCGGCGGCGATGTCGGCGTGATCGGTGGCGACGATGATGCGGGACGCGCCCGATTGCTGCGCGCGTTCGGCCACGCGCACGACCATCGGCTTGCCGCCCAGGTCCGCGAGCGGCTTGTTCGGCAGCCGCGTCGACGCCAGGCGTGCCGGGATGATGACAACGAAACTCACAGGAATAGCCAATGCGTCAAAGCGCGGGCTCGACCTTGCGCGCCTCTTCGGCCCACATGATCGGAATGCCGTCGCGGATCGGATACGCGAGGCGGTCCGGGCGGCAGATCAGTTCCTGCGCTTTCTTGTCATATTCGAGCGGTCCCTTGCACAGCGGGCAGACCAGGATATCAAGCAGTCGGGCGTCCACGACATTTCTCCACGATTTGGGCAGCCAGCGCGGCATCGATCTGCGCGCCGACCGGCACGACCCACACGCGCGGGTCGTTGTTGATTGTTTCAAGTTGCCGACATTTTACTGCATCCTTCTCCGTCACCAGGATGACGTCGGCGTCGACGGCGCGGAACGGGTCGTCGAGGAAGTCGTGATGGTCGGGCAGCGGCAGCTCGGCGACGTCCAGGCCGGCGGCGCGCAGCAGCGCGAAAAAGCGCCCCGGATTGCCGATGCCGGCCGCCGCCAGCACGCGTTTGCCGCGCAGCGCGGACAACGGCACGCGCTCGTCCGCATCCATCAGGCGCTCGGCATGGTCGCCCGCGAGGCGCATCTGCCAGGGATCGCCGCCCACCGCGGCGGCCAGCGCCGGCGTGATCTCCGCCGCGTTGACGACGGTGACATCGCGCCGGCGCGACGGCGGTTCGCGTAGCGGGCCGGCCGGCAGGGTCCAGCCGTTGCCGGTGCCGCGGCCGTCGAACAGGATGATTTCCACGTCGCGCGCGAGCGCATAGTGCTGCAGGCCGTCGTCGGTGATCAGCACGTCCACGTCGGGGTGCAGGTCCAGCAGATGGCGCCCGGCCTCCACGCGCTTGCGGCCCACGACGACGGGGCAGCCGGCACGCGCGGCGATCAGCAGGGGCTCGTCGCCGACGTCCTGCGCGCGCGACGTCGCCAGCACTTCACGGGGTGCGTCCGCGGCCCCGCCGTGGCCGCGCGAGATCACGCCGGGCCGCATCCCAGCCGCGCGCAGTTGCTGCGCCAGCCAGATCGTCAGCGGGGTCTTGCCCGTGCCGCCGATGAAGATATTGCCGACGACGATGACGGGCACGGGCAGGCGTCCGGCCTTCAGCACGCCGCTGCGGTACAGGGCGACGCGCAACGCGACCAGCACGCGCAGCAGCAGCGCAAGCGGCAACATGGCGATGGCGAGCGGCCCGCGCCGGAGCCATGCGCGGGTGAGTGTCGATTCGAGGGAAGATGCCATATGATGATCCGTCGTCCCCGCGAAGGCGGGAAGCCAAGTTCTGCATGCGCTGTCGATACGCCGGCAAAATCAGGCTCCCGCCTGCGCGGGGGCGACGCTGCTTTCTGCTTACTTCTGCCCGCCCGTCTGCGCCGCGAACGTCAGCTTGTCATACCCGGCCATGCGCGCCGCTTCCAGTACGTTGATGACCATCTGGTGCATCGCGAACTGGTCGGCGTTGACGATGATGACGGGATCCTTCACGGGCGCCGCCAGCGGCTGGCCGTTCGGGCCGGTGCTGGCCGCGCGTTTCAGGTCGTCGGCGAGGCTCGCCACGCCGTGGAACGCGACGGGCACGTTGTTCACCGTGTAGTTACCTTTGGCATCGACCGTGACGTTGATCTCGAACGGCTTCTCGATCGCCTTCTCGGCGTCGGCCGTCGGCAGCGTGATCTGCAGTTCGGTGAACTTGCTGTACGTGGTCGTCACCATCAGGAAGATCAGCACGACCAGCAGCACGTCGATGAACGGGATCAGGTTGATTTCCGGATCCTCGCGTTTGCGGCCGCGGCGGAAGTCGATCATTTGCGGGCACCGTGGACGACGTCGACGAATTTCACGGCCTGCAGCTCCATGTCGATGATGAAGCTGTCGACCAGCGCGCGGAAGTGGCGGTAGAACACGAGGGCCGGCATCGCGATCGCCAGGCCGAAGCCGGTGTTGTACAGCGCCACCGAGATACCGTGCGCCAGCTGGGCGGGATTCGTGCCGCTCGCATTCTGCGCGCCGAAGATCTCGATCATGCCGACGACCGTGCCGAACAGGCCCATCAGCGGCGCCAGCGACGCGATCGTGCCGAGCGTCGTCAGGAAGCGTTCCAGCACGTGGGCCACGCCCCTGCCCGCTTCCTCGATCGATTCCTTCATCACGTCGCGCGGCGCGTCGACATTGCGCAGCGCGGCGGCCAGCACCGTGCCGAGCGGGGAATTCGTTTGCAACTTGTCGACGATATCCGGAGTGACCTTGCCGCTGCGATAGACCTGGATGACTTCATCGAGCAGCTGGCGCGGCAGGATCTTTTCGCGGCGCAGGTAGATCAGGCGCTCGATGATCAGGGCCAGGGCAATGATCGATGCGATCAGCAACAGCCAGATGGGCCAGCCGGCGGCTTGAAGAATGGCGAGCAAGGGAACTCCTGGATAAGTAAAAAACAATGAAACAAGTTAGTTGCGCAATGTAACGTGTTGCCCGGATTGCGGCAAGTAGAGTTCTGCACACTTTCTGTGGATAAAAGTGTGTGCAAGACCGTCCAGCGGCGCTAAGTGGCTTGATTCTTAAGGGATATTTTTCCGTGCGTAAAAACTTGGCAGGGTCAGCGTGCACTTCCCGGGAGAAACTTCACAGGCTTGCGAGGGGTCTGTACGCATGTAGTTGCCCACAATTTCTGTGGATAAATTTGTGAGGAATCAGCTTTCCCAGCGGTAAGTACTTGATTTTACTCAGAGAAATTTCCGAGTCCAAAAAATAGGCACGGTTGTGCTTGACTACAGGTCTGGCTCTATCCTGCCGTTCTGCACATTTTTTGTGGACAAAATTGTGCGCAAGCGCACAAACCGACCCTTAAGACTTTGATTCTTAAGCAGAAATACTTTGCGCCCGTTTTTTGGGCAAAGGCTTATCCACTGACACGACCGCCCGACCGCAGGATTTTTCACACAAACTGTGGAAAAAGATGTGAGCAAGCGCATCGTTCTCCCACTAACTCTTTGATTTCTCTCAGCATTCCTTGCCAAGCCCGATTTTTAGGCAGATTCGACTTGTGCACAGCAAACACGCTTCGACGGCCGGCTATTCCGGGCGCGCAGCCACGAGGTTATCGTCGCGTCCCGGCGCAACCGGTCTTCTTCACACATTTTGTGGAAAAGATTGTGAGCAAGACCCTTGATCGCATACAAAGTCCTTGAATCTAAACAGTATTTTTTCTGTGCAGATTTTTTAAGCAGTGGAAAACCGGACCCGCGATGCGCCTCGAAGGGAGGCTGTGCACATAAACTGTGGAAAACGATGTGAGCAAGGCCTCGGACAGTGCCCTAAGTGTTTGATTGCTTTAGGAAAATATATCCAAGCTGAATATTTAAGCACCGCCGACTTGTCCACTTTCACACATAAACTGTGGATAAGATTGTGGCCAAGTATCCGAAGATGCACTCAAGCCATTGATCCGTAAGGTAATTTGGTTGCTGCATCGAAATCAGGCAGCATTGTTTTACTATAAAAATCAGGTGTTTACAAAAACTACCTGTTGTTTTACAGCAGATGTGTCTTACACTTCGCGCAGCCATGTTTTTGTGGACAGTTCAAACGAGCCCAACCCTATGTTCCCCACCGAAGACGCCGATCCGGCCTACGCCGCCCCGCCCGTACTGACCGTCACGGCCCTCAACCAGCAGGTGGCACGCCTGCTGGAGCGCACCTTTCCCCTCGTCTGGATCGGCGGCGAGATCTCGAATTTCACGCGCGCGGCCAGCGGCCACTGGTATTTCACATTGAAGGACGACGCGGCCCAGGTGCGCGCCGTCATGTTCCGCGGCCGCGCCCAGTACGCGGGCTTCACCCCGCGCGAAGGGGACAAGGTCGAGGTGCGCGCCCTCGTCACGCTGTACGGCGCGCGCGGCGATTATCAGATCAACGTGGAGGCGATCCGCCGCGCGGGCGTGGGCGCGCTGTACGAAGCATTCATGCGCCTGAAGGAAAAGCTGGGGGCCGAGGGCCTGTTCGACGAAGGGCGCAAGCGTCCGCTGCCGCTGTTTGCGCGCACGGTGGGCATCGTCACGAGCCCGCAGGCGGCCGCGCTGCGCGACGTGCTGACGGCCCTCAGGCGGCGCGTGCCGCACGTGCGCATCGTGCTGTATCCGGCGCCCGTGCAGGGCCAGCTGGCGGCGCAGAAGATCGCCGAAGCCATCGCGGTCGCGTCGCACCGGCGCGAAGTGGACGTGCTGATCGTGTGCCGCGGCGGCGGCTCGATCGAAGACCTGTGGAGCTTCAACGAGGAAGCGGTCGCACGCGCGATCGCGGCGTGCAGCATGCCCGTGATCTCGGGCGTGGGCCACGAGACGGATTTCACCATCGCCGACTTCGCCGCCGACCTGCGCGCCGCCACGCCGACGGCCGCCGCCGAGCTCGCCGCCACTGCCCGCGCGGACTGGGTCGCATCGCTGCAGGCGGACGCGGGCGACCTGCGCCGCGCGATGGGCCGCGTCCTGTCCGACGCGAGCCAGGGCCTCGACAACCTGTCGCGCCGCCTGTTGAGCCCATCGAGCCAGATCCAGCACCAGCGCCTGAAACTTCTCGGCATGGCCAGCAGTCTGACGCATGCCGTCCGCGCGCCGGTGAACCGCCATGGCCTGCTGCTCGCGCAGCTGCAACAGCGCTGGGCCCGCCATCGCCCGGACTGGAGCGGCTTGCGCACGCGGCTGGAATCCGACCGGCGCCACCTTGTGGCCAGCGTCGGCAACCAGTTGCGCGCGCGGCGCGAGGCATTGAACGCCCTCGCGGCGCAACTGGAACTGCTGAACCCGCAGCGGACGCTGGAGCGCGGCTATGCGATCGTCAGCAACGCGAAAGGTAAAGTTTTACATGCGCCGGGCCAGATCAAGCCGCGCGACGTGTTGCGCATCCGCCTGGCGGAAGGCAGTGCCGAGGTCAGCGTCGCAGGCGTACAGGACTTACTCGAATGACAATCTGATGTATTCGCAAAGCCATATCTGCAACGTTTAGCTAACCGGTTTAGAATAAGCGCCCGAATTGCTGTACCGCAGAGACTTCGAAGTCTCCCGTCAACTTACACTAAGGAACAAGACATGGAACATACCCTGCCCCCACTGCCGTACGCTAAGGACGCCCTGCAGCCGCACATCTCGGCCGAGACGCTGGAATACCACTACGGCAAGCACCATCAGGCTTACGTCACGAACCTGAACAACCTGATCAAGGGCACCGAGTTCGAAAACCTGTCTCTGGAAGAGATCATCAAGAAATCCCAAGGCGGCGTGTTCAACAACTCGGCCCAGGTGTGGAACCACACCTTCTTCTGGAACTGCATGACCCCGAACGGCGGCGGCGCCCCGACCGGCCCGGTCGCCGATGCGATCAACGCCAAGTGGGGTTCGTTCGACAAGTTCAAGGAAGAATTCCAGAAGTCGGCCGTCGGCAACTTCGGTTCGGGCTGGACCTGGCTGGTCAAGAAAACGGACGGCACCGTCGACATCGTCAACACCTCGAACGCCGGCACCCCGCTGACCACCGAGAACGTGGCCCTGCTGACCTGCGACGTCTGGGAACACGCCTACTACATCGACTACCGCAACGCCCGTCCGAAGTTCGTCGAGGCATGGTGGAACGTCGTCAACTGGGACTTCGTGAACAAGAACTTCGCGTAATCAGCCCGGCTTGTTCCATCGTTACGACGTCCAGGAGCAAGCCAACGCGATGTATCGAATCGCACACCTACGGCCCGCCAACGCGGGCCTTTTTTTCGGCCACCGGTTGGTATGCAGGTGGCATTGCGTCGGCGTCGACTTCCCTACACACTCGTGTAATTGAACTCACGAACGGAAATATGGCCACGAACATCAAACTCAATATCAGAAAGTCGTCGCTCCGGTTGACCGATGAACTGCTGACGGTTCGCCTGATTCAAAACGATTCCCACCGCGTAACCATCGGGAATCTCGACGGACTGAAACGATCATTGGAGACCGCCACATCCGACGAGATCCAGGAATTCAATGGGCTTCTGCAAGATGTGCCCACCACCGATCTCACGGTCATGTCCTACCACCCGGCGATCGCGAATAATCCGGGCGCTGTCAGGAACTATGCGGGCAAACGACATGTCGTCGCATTGGCAGGGACAATCGAGAAGCGCAACGTCACCTATATCGCGAGCGGTGGCAAGCTGTACGAGCAGAATAAACTGTCCCTCGCGTCCGAAGATGGCGATCTTGATTGCCAGCCGGGGGACGAGCTCATGATTTTCAAAGGTGACCGGGAGTGCGTCAGCTGGGCTGTACTGAATTGCCATGAATATACGCACATCGACATTCTCCGGGCGCTGCAGGATTACGAGATCGAACTTCTCGTCGTCGTGACCTATAACGCTGCATCCAGGCTCTACTGGGAATATGCCCGGGCCGACGTGCATCGCCTGTTCTGTTTCGTGGTCATCGTCAACGTGGGCGAACTCGGGGGCTCCGGCGTCTTTGCACCATTTCGCCGCATCGGCAAGGAAAAGAACGCGACGCTCAGCACTGCCGGACAAATGTTCGGCGCACGCGGCAGTGCCGAAGTCGATGCCAGTATGAAGCTCGAAATAGGCTGCCTGCGCCAGCTGAGAGAGACCTATCGTACGAAGGGTTTTCCAGAAAAAGCTGCACGAGACGGCAGGGATGTGATCCTCCCTTCCCAACGTTTTCTACATACATTCGACGTTTCCCCTGGCGTGCCGCAAGCACGGCCCAGGCAAATCGACAATTTCTCGTGGAACTCGAAGAATCCGGTTATCGCTTTTTGCCAGCTGGATTCCCTGTCCATCGAGACCTACCGAAAAACCGGTTACAGGCTGGACAAGGCCGACAACGAAGTCGCCTTTTTCAAGCAACGGCTGACGGCAAAGTTGCATGAACTGATGCTGCGCTGCCGGTTACGCGAGGAACCAGCGAATCTGGATTTCCTTGTGATGCCCGAAGTCTTCGTACCGCGCTCCTTCCTTCCTGAACTGATCGCATTCAGCAAGGCCAACAAAACGATCGTGATTGCGGGCCTGGACTATCCTGACGACGAGAATGCGAACGAGTGCGTCATCATTCATCCGGACCGTCCAGAAGGGGTGACTACGTTTTACCGGAAGATCACGCGCTCGCAATATGATGCGCAAGGCAGCGCAGACCCGGAAGACCGGCAACCGCTGAAGCGCGGCAGCGAATTACTCCGCTTTACCAACGATAGCGGAGCGTCGTTCGGGGTGCTGATCTGTTACGACTACAGCCACCTGGAATTGATCGAACGATTGAACCTGGGAGACGGCGCCGAGCCATTGGATATCCTGTTCGTCGTGTCGCACAATCCGTTCGGCGACTTGTACCGGTCGTGCTGCATCGCCGATTCGCACCGCTTTTATCAGCACATTGTGATGTGCAACGTCGCTGAATTCGGCGGCAGCGGGATTTTCGCCCCACGCCGCGAGCCGGGTTCACGTCAGGTGCTGTGCGAAGTCGGCAAAGGTATCGAAGCGACCGGGTTGCACCAGCTCGACCTCGATATGCAGCGTGCGATGCGTGCAACGGCGGACAACAAACTCCAACACGGAAAATTCATGCGAAAACCCGGCATATTCCAGGAACGTTTTACGTTCGAGAAAGTCCTGAAAGAGGATTGAGGATGCCCGGTCGAAGGCGTCCACGCTGGATTTGTCGCGAAACTGTACGTTTTTGTCATGACGACCCACCAAACATGCTCCAACCTTGCCCACTCTTATAAAATGTCGGGCTCAAGGAGAACATCATGTATCGCGTACTGTTGGTGGAAGACGATCCGCGCCTCGCGGAACTGGTGACGGAATACCTGTCCGGCTATGAATTCTCGGTCGACCTCGTCACGCGGGGCGACGCCGCGCTGGAGCACTTCAAGACGGCCGTGCCGGACATCGTCGTGCTCGACCTCATGCTGCCCGGCATGGACGGCATGGTCGTGTGCCGCCAGATCCGGGACGTATCGGACGTGCCGATCCTGATCCTCACGGCGCGCGAGGATACGTACGATGAAGTCTCGGGACTGGAACAGGGTGCGGACGACTTCGTCAACAAGCCCGTGCAGCCGCGCGTGCTGCTGGCGCGCCTGCGCGCCCTGCTGCGCCGTACGCAGACGAAGACGACGACGGATTCCCGCGTGCTCGAGTTCGGCGCGCTGCGCATCATGACGAGCGACCGCAGCGTCACGTGGCGCGGCCAGCCGTGCGTGCTCAGCAACACGGAATACAAGCTGCTGCTCGTGCTGGCCGAGGCCGCCGGGCGCGTGCTGTCGCGCGACGAACTGCTCAAGAAGATGCGCGGCATCGAATTCGACGGCCTCGACCGCAGCATCGACAACTGCATCTCCAAGCTGCGCCGCAAGTTCGACGACAACCTGTCCGAGAAGATCAAGACGGTGTGGGGCGAGGGTTATCTGTTCTCGCCTTCGGCCTGGAACTAAACGTCGTCCCCGCGGAGGCGGGATAGCGCCACTGGCGCTATCCCCCCAATTTTTACGCGTTAACGCGACGCATGCAGCACTTGGATTCCCGCCTTCGCGGGAATGACGGTCAATGCAAGCCCAAACGGCGTCTCAGCGGCCGCCCGACACGTCGATGAACGTCCCGGTCGCATACGACGCCTCGTCCGAAAGCAGCCACAGCACGGCGGCCGCGACTTCTTCCGCCGTGCCGCCCCGCGCCATCGGGACGGACGATTGCAGGCGCTGGATGCGCCCCGGCTCGCCGCCGCTGGCGTGCATGTCCGTGTCGATCAGCCCCGGCCGCACGCCGTTCACGCGGATGCCCTCCTGCGCCACTTCCTTCGACAAGCCGATCGTCAGCGCATCCACGGCCGCCTTCGACGCCGCGTAATCGACGTATTCGTTGGCCGACCCGAGCACGGCCGCGCGCGACGATAGATTCACGATCGCCCCGCCGTTGCCGCCGTGCTTCGTGGACATGCGCCGCACGGCTTCGCGCGCGCACAGGAAGCTGCCGGTGACGTTGGTGGCGAGGATGCGGTTGATGCGGGCGGCGTCCATATGCTCCACGCGCGATTGGCGCGCGAGGATGCCGGCGTTGTTGACGAGGGCGTCGAGCCGGCCGCAGCGCGCATCGACGGCCGCGAACAGGCGCGCGACGTCGTCTTCCTCGGCCACGTCGGCCGCCACCGCGAACGCGTGGCCGCCGGCCGCTTCGATGACCTGCACGACGGCGTTTGCCGCCGCGTCGTTGTCCCGGTAATTCACGCAGACCGTGTAGCCGCGCCGTGCGGCCAGCAGCGCGCAGGCGGCGCCGATGCCGCGGCTGGCGCCCGTGATCAGGATGGTCTTGTCCATTGTCGTCCCTGTTATTTCAACCGGATGAGCATACCGCGTTATTCGAAGATCGGGACGATCGCGAGCGGCGCATTGTAGGTGACGACCTGGGCCCGTCCGGGCGCCGTGGCGAAGCGCCAGGTCACGATGGGAAAGCCTTCGTCGGGATCGCCCGTGAAGGCGGCGCCGGACGTCACGGGCAGCGCCTGCTCGCCGCCCTCCGCATGGCGCAGGCGGGCGCCGGCCGTTTCGGCCGATCCCTTCCTTGGGAACACGAAGCGCACGCCGACGCACTGGCGCGCGCGCTGCGACGCATCCACGTAGCGCACGAAGCCGAGCGCCTGGGCGCAGGCCGTGCGCAGGTCCGCGGCATCGTACTGGCCGTCGGCGCGCGGCGCGATCGTCACCTGCGGGCGCAGCACGAACGGCATGCCCTTGCGGTTCAGGACGAGGGCCGCGTTCTCGTCGTACGCCGCCTTCGTCAGCGGAAACACCGTGCGGCCGAGGGCGTCCAACGGCAGGTTCAATTGCGTCGTCTTGCCCGTCAGCGTGAGCTGGGCGCCCTCGCCCAGTCCGGCGTGGTCGCGCGACTGCACCTGCAACTGGCTTTGCAGCAGGTTCTTCGGACCGCCGTATTTCTCGAACTGGACCATGGCCCGGTACGCATCCCGGTAGCTCACCCATTCGCCTGCCTGTGCCTGCGCCTGCACGACGGCTGGAGCGGCCGCGAGCAGCGAGACAAAGGCAGCGATGAGTTGGCGGGATGCGCGCATCGTCAGAACCGGTAGGCGAAGGCGGTCGAAACCGTCAGGTTGGTGGACCGCTCGACGAGCGGGCTCTTGGCGGCATTGCCCAGCAAGCCCTTGGCCTGCAGGTTCGAGGTCAGCATCCACGAGGGCGACAGGGCCCAGTTCCAGCGCACGCCGACGTGCGCCTCCTGCAGGCCGCCGCCCGCCTCGTAATAGGAAAAGCGGCTACGCGACGCTTCTTCCCGCGAGACGCCGAAATATGTCTGGTTGTAGTTGCGGTCGACGATGGACACGCCGGCCGACAGCGACACGCGGTGCTGGCTGCCCAGCTCGAACGCGAGCCGCTGCACGCCCAGGTCCAGGCGCGCGCCGTCGTGGTCGTTGCCGGCGCCATACAGCACGCTGCTCGTCAGGCGCCATTGCGGCGTCAGGTAATAGTTCGCGAAGACGCCGCCCTGCAGACGTGCGCCGATCTTGTCCATGCCCTCCAGGCGCGTGGCGACCATGTGGCGCTTGTCGATCGGATCCGGGACCGGGCCGATCAGGGTCGTACCCCATGAGCTGGCGCCGTCGACGGTCTGGCCGGTGCCGGTCTCGTCACGGCCGGGCTGCACGGCCACCAGCGGGCCGTATTCGAACGTCGGGCTGTCCGTCAGGTGCATGCCGGCGCTCATGCCGGAAATAAAAAGGCCGTTGCTCCATTGAACCTGGAGCACCGGCAACGCTGATACCTTGCGGCTTCCCGTCCCGTCCCAGCGCGGCGCCGACTGCACGCCGAGGCCCACGTACATGTCGCGGCTGCCGTCGGGCATGGGGTTGGTCGCCGGCGTCTGGGCCCACGCCGTACCGCAGGCAGCGCCCAGCGCGAGGAAGAGAAGCTTGTTCATGTTCGGGGTTGAAAGATTCGGGAAGACAATATTCTACGTCCTTGTCTTCCTTCCTCCCATATCCTTTCCTGCTTTAATGCCTCGTTGCCACTTCGGTCGAAAATACCACCGGCAACTCGCTGCGCGGGATCACGGCCAGGTGCGCGGGGGTCGTCACGTGCATGGCGCACAGGATGTCCGGTCCCGGCACCGAGCGCAGCTCACGCACGAGGATCTTGTCGCCCGCGCGCAGGATGCCGTCGATGGAAGTCGAATAGCAGCTGTTGGCGCCGCTGCCCATGAAGACGCCGACGACCATCTGCGACGCGAAATCGACGGCAGGCCTGGCGCGGCCCGGCGCGTGTTCGTTCCACAGGCGGGTCCAGGCAGCCTCGTCCTTGACGACGACCGTGCGTTCGTCGTGGACGCCCGACAGGCTCGTCGCATCCGCGGTCTGGAACAAGATGTCCGCGGCGGCCACCTTGTTGAACGCGACGTCGGCATCCACGCGATCCACGGCCACGACCTGCATCGGCTGGGTCACGACGGGCAGGCAGATGGCGACCGTCGTCACGTCGCGCTCGTCGATCTCGACTTCGAGCTTGCTGGCGCCCGCCGCCACGCGGCCGACGACCATGCTGCGGCAACCGCTGGCGTAGTCGCCGGCGAACACGGCGAGGAGCATCTTGCGCGTGAAATCGACTTTCGGCTGGGCCGGGACCGGGGTGCGGCCGGCGGTGTGCTGGGCCCACAGCTTGTCCCAGGCAGCCTGGTCCTTGATGACGACGGTCTGGGGCGCCGTCACGCCCGAGAAGGTATCCTTCGCGACGGTATCGAACGTGACCGCCGTGCCGGCTGCCGGCAGGAAGGCCAGTTGTTCGACCTTGTGGCTGCCGCCCAGGCCCAGATCCGGCTGGTCGGCATGCTTGACGATCGTCTCGAACAGCGCGCGGGCGCTCTCGTCCTGGCAATTGGTCTTCGGTCCGGCAATCGTGTCGCCGTACGAGCACAGGCGGGCCTCCGGCTTGTTGCCGAACAGGACTTGCTCATAGGACGCGTCCGCGCAGCGACCGGCATGGTCCCAGAACACTTGCTTGCCGTCGATGACGAACAAACGGTTCTTCGTCTCGCTGCAGGCGGCAGTGCGCGCCATCTCGACGAACGGGGCGGTTGCCAGGGCGGCCGGGTTCGGCTCGCCGACCGCGATGCCGGGGCTGGCTTGCTGGTCATGCATCGTGCTTCCTCCACCGCAGGCGGCCAGTGTCGCGCCGACGATCATGGCGCCCAGCGGCGTCATCACGCGTCCAAACATGCTCATACTCTCCCTCTCCTGGAAACGATGGCGCCGTGTGCCCGGCACGCATCCCGAATAAAAAAGGGTCCGCCTTCTCTCGCGCATCGGGCGGACCCAAACGGAAAACCCAATGAGGACAGGTCGAAAACCTGCCGCGTCGCGACGGTTTTCGACCTGTCCTGACGTGTAGACATCGTACGCAGTCCGGTCAAGAACTTCATCCGCGGACTGTCCAGCATTTGTCCTCAATTTGTAAGGGATGGTTTTTTAGATCATTGCTCCTATACAATTTCGAGATGTGTAAGACAAACTCAGCCCAGGACAGTGCCCACGACCGGAGGACGGCGGCGTGAATCGCCTGTTTTTCCGCTTCTTCGTGCTCGTGATGCTGTCGATCACGGCGGCGACGTTCGTCATCTATTTCGTCTTCGCCCGGCTGTTCGGCGACCCGCTCGACGACATCGCGCGGCGCCAGGCGTCGGCGCAGATCTTCCTGCTCGAACAATACGTCGACCGCGCGCCGGCCGACGAGTGGCTCGGCCGCCTGAACAAGGTGCGCGAAGTGTCGGAGGCCCATTTCGACCTGATCCCGCTGGACCAGGCGCGCGCCGCCCTGCCCGCCCGCCAGCATGAGGCGCTGGAGCGGGGCGACGTCGTGCTGGATCCGCAGCACAAGGCGTTCTTCCGGCGCGTCGACCTGCGCGGCGACCGCTACATCGGCAGCAACGAGGAAGCGATCCGCGCCTACAACCTGCCGATCGACCTCGGCCAGGCGCTCGCGATGGAAGTGGTGCGCTACGTCGTCGTGGCGCTGGCGCTGCTCGTGCCGATCGCGCTGTGGTCGCGCTCGCACTGGCGGGCATTGCAGACGCTGTCGCGCGTGGCGGATGAATTCGGTGCCGGGCAGCTGTCCGCGCGGGCGCACCTGAAACCGGCGGACGCCGTGTTTCCGCTGGCCGAACGCATCAATGCGATGGCCGAGCGCATCCAGGGCTTGCTGGAAGCGCAGAAGAACCTGCTCCACTCCGTGTCGCACGAACTCCGCACGCCGATCGCGCGGCTGGAATTCGCGCTGGAACTGCTGGCCGAGCGCGCGGGCGACCCCGCGCTGACCAAGCGCATCGCGGCAATGGAGGGCGACCTGACCGAGTTGAACGACCTCGTCAACGAACTGCTGTCGATGAGCAAGCTGGACAACGCCCAGGGCCCGCAGCGCGCCCTGTTCGAGCTGGAGCCGCTGCTGCGCGAATGCGCGGACGGCCTGCATCCGCGGCCGCAGCGCCTGCACGTGGACCTGGGCGAGCGCCTGGGCAGCGTGGACGGCGACCGCCGCCTGATCGGCCGCGCCATCGGCAATCTGCTGAGGAATGCGCAGAAGTACGCGGCGCACGAGGTCGCGCTGCGCGTGCGGCGCGACGATTGCCGCATCGAAATCGCCGTCGAGGACGACGGGCCCGGCATTCCCGAAGAAGAACGGGAACGCATCTTCGAGCCGTTCTACCGCCTCGACCGCAGCCGCGACCGCGCCACCGGCGGCTTCGGCCTCGGCCTGTCGATCGCGCACAAGGCGATCGCCCTACATGGCGGCAACCTGAAAGTCGAGCAGTCGACCCTGGGCGGCGCCCGCTTCGTGATCAGCCTGCCGGACGGCGTACTGTCGGCCTGATTACTTCGCCTGCGCGGCCTTGTCGACGAGCTTGTCCGCCACCTGCAGCGTCGCCTTGAACACGTCCGCGCGGTCGGCGCCTTCCATCTGGCGCGACAGCAGGCCGGGGTTCGTCAGGAAGCGGCCGCCGACGATGAGCGTGGGCGCGGACTCGACCTGGTAGTTGGCGGCGACCTTGTCGAGCTGGCGCAGGCGGGTCGTCACGCCGAACGAATTCCACGCGTCGAGGAAGGTCGCCCGGTCGATGCCGTTCTGCGCCGCCCAGTCGATGATGACGTCGTCTTTGTTCAAACGGATATGGTCCGTGTGCACCGCCTTGAACACTTTCGCGTGCATGTCGCCCAGCCGGCCAAGCGCCTCGAGCGTCAGGAACAAATGCGCTTCCGGATCGGCCTGTCCCGTCGACGGGTAATGGATGCGGCGCACCGTGATGCGGTCGCCTTCCTTCCTGACCCACTCCTCCAGTAACGGTTCCAGTGCATTGCACACCGGGCAGTGGTACATGAAGAATTCGATGACCTCGACCTTGTTGCCGTTCGCCTGCACGGGCTGCGAACGGGCGAGCGTGGCATAGTCGACGCCATTCTGCGGAACAGCGGGCGACGCATGGGCGAGAGACAGCGACAGGGACAGCAGCAGGCCGAGGCCGGCGGCACGCAGCAGAGGCATGGACAATCCTTCAGGTCGTGGAAAACCTGAAGGTTACCATTTCCTTAAGGAATTATCGACGTCCGACCGGCGCCGGGCGTTCCGGCTTCACGTGGCCCATCGCGTAGAACAGGTGGTCCCACCAGTGCTCGCGCGAATGCACGGTCAGCAGGCACTGCCGGTCGATCTCGCCCTTGAACACGGGGTCCGCGCATTGATTCGTCACCAGCGCATTGCGCTGGTTTTCGGCGTTCACGAGGGCAATGGCGAGCCAGAATGCAAGACCTGCGAGCACGATCACGAGCACCCAGGCCGCGTGGTTCCAGTTACTCGAATCGAACAGATGCTCTTCGTCCGGCTTGGACTTGTCGTACATCTTCAGGATCTTGCCTTCGGCGTCACTCATTGCGCTGTTTCTACCTTTTATTTATTTCGACTTGGCGGCTTTCGCGACCAGGGCGTCCATCACTTGCAGCGTGGCTCCGAACAGGGCCGGCTCGTTCTGGGTCTTTACCGAATTGTAGACCAATGCCGGCGACGTCTGGTACTTGCCGTCGATGATGATGGTCGGCACGCTGTCGACCTTGTAGTCGCTGGTGATCTGCGGCAGGCGGCGCAGCTTGGTCGTCACGCCGAACGAGTTCCACGCGTCCAGGAACTTGTTACGGTCGAGACCATTCTTCGAGGCCCAGTCGATGATCGCTGCATCCGTGTTCAGGCGCAGGCGATCCACGTGCCAGGCCTTGAAGACCTTCGGCTGGAACTCTTCGGCCTTGCCCAGCGCTTCCAGCGTCAGGCGCAGGTGCGCTTCCGGATCGTTCGGGCCCGACGACGGCAGGTGGACGCGCTTGAACACGATGTTGTCGCCCTGCTTTTTGACCCACTGTTCGAGCTGCGGTTCCAGCGCGTTGCAGTGCGGGCAGTGGTACATGAAGAACTCGATCACCTCGACCTTTTTACCCGTGGCCTGCACCGGTTGCGGCTGAGCGAGCGTCACGTACTCGACACCGCTCTTCGGGTCGGTCGGCGAAGCGAACGCGGTGCTGGCGGCGAGGACGGTGGCGAGCAGGGCAAAACGCAGGGAACGCATAGTTTTCCTTCTAGGGTTGGTTAAGCAAACGACGCGAGATTACCACTTTTTCGGTCGCGAGCCTTAGCCAAGGCTTATTTCTTGCAATTGGTTACCGTCGTAACCAACACCGGGGTCAGAGCCCGATTTTGGGCAATTTCCAAATTAAGGGCTCTGACCCTGACCCTTCCCCTCAAATTTTCACAACCTGCACCAAATTGATCAGTGTAAGTAGGGCGAGCTGGAAGGCGTGGTGATCCAACTGCCCTGACCCTTCCCCTCAAATTTTCACAACCTGCACCAAATTGATCAGTGTAAGTAGGGCGAGCTGGAAGGCGTGGTGATCCAACTGAGGTCGTACGCAATCGGTCAAATAATGACGTGCCAGGGTTAGTATTGAGAGTGTTGGTCCCGACTTTTTCGTGTTGCCGTAATTGATGTGGTAGCCAGCACTTGCCGCCGCCAAGCCGATAAGCCAGAGGGCATAGCCGATCAATGCTCCGAGCATCAAGAGTACTTCCAGACGTTGGGGCGCGCGCGTCTGACTTTCTGATAATGCCATTCCCCACTGAGCATTTTTTACATCCCGGAAGGTCTGCTCGATCTGCATTCGGCCAGCGTAGATCTCCACTACCTGTCTCGCACTCAATGCTTCCAGGTCTGGGGAGACGGCGAGTAACCACGGTTCAACTTGGGCAGCCCTGTTCTTCTTGCTGTTGGAGCTCATTGTCTTCTTGTCGAAGCTGGTGCGATGATGACGCCCTTGAGGTGCCTTTTTGTACAGCACCAGCTGGCATGGCGTCGCGTTGGCGCGTGCATACTCAAAGCGGCCAAGACAGCGTGGCTTTGCTGTCGCTCCGGCATACCAGGTCTTGCAGCCGTCCCACCGTCCGGATCCTTCGGCACATACCATGTCACGGTTCCGGATGCGCCCAACCCACGAAATGTGCATTCCCGTGGCTAGCTTGAACCACGTCGCCCGAAACCCGGCATCAGTGACCAGTATGGGCAGACATTGATCGGGCAATAGCGAGCATAACGTCTCGAGGAAGCGGCGGTGTACCTTCGTAGATCCCAGGTCACATTCCGCATGCACCTCTTCGTAAAGAACCAAGGCACGTCCCTTGACGGTGACCGCAGCGCGCAAAAGATGCAAGCTTCCGTCAGGCAGCAAACCGGACCAGTCGACACTAATGGCAATGTGCCGATGACCAGCCAGGACGGCTTCGTCCAGAGCACGAAAAATCGTTAGCCGCTCAGCCGGCAAATGACGATTACTCAGCAGACGATCACAGCACTTGATGCGATGACGAATGCTCGTCTTCGTGTCTAGACAGCGCCCCATCTTGACGACACCAAGCCCGCCGATTCTGCCGGCCTCTGCCACTTTCGCTATACAGCCGCGGCGCTTGGCATGGATCTCGCCACACTTCGTGTCCAATAGATTTTGTATGATGCGGTGTGCGTGCATGGTTGCTTCTCCTTCGCAGTTTGGTCGCTACGAAAGAGAGGGCTAACACAGCTATGCATGCACCAGCTTTTTTCACCGGAAGCTAACAGCAACCCCGTCCACCTACAAGAAAAATATGTGGGGAAGGGTCAGG
>NZ_LMEW01000011.1:111416-111618 GCF_001426525.1 Massilia sp. Root133 | reverse complement strand
CTGGTCGTCCTCTCAGACCAGCTACTGATCGTCGCCTTGGTGAGCCTTTACCTCACCAACTAGCTAATCAGATATCGGCCGCTCCAGGAGCATGAGGTCCGAAGATCCCCCACTTTCATCCTTAGATCGTATGCGGTATTAGCGTAACTTTCGCTACGTTATCCCCCACTCTTGGGTACGTTCCGATATATTACTCACCCGT
>NZ_LMEW01000011.1:0-111360 GCF_001426525.1 Massilia sp. Root133 | reverse complement strand
GATCCCCCACTTTCATCCTTAGATCGTATGCGGTATTAGCGTAACTTTCGCTACGTTATCCCCCACTCTTGGGTACGTTCCGATATATTACTCACCCGTTCGCCACTCGCCGCCAGGTTGCCCCGCGCTGCCGTTCGACTTGCATGTGTAAAGCATGCCGCCAGCGTTCAATCTGAGCCAGGATCAAACTCTTCAGTTTAATCTCTGTTTTNCCAGGTTGCCCCGCGCTGCCGTTCGACTTGCATGTGTAAAGCATGCCGCCAGCGTTCAATCTGAGCCAGGATCAAACTCTTCAGTTTAATCTCTGTTTTTGCTGCTTTCGCAGCATGTCGCTCACTCAAAATACTGACCGTCACTCATTGCTGAGCAACGTATTTCTTTTGCGTGAACATTTGATAATTTAAGCATTCAGCAGCCACTTACGCGRCTGCTGGCACTTCATCAAACGCCCACACTTATCGACTGTTTATTGTTAAAGAACTGTATTCGGTACTGCCTTGCTGCRTTTGCGAATCGTTTTGTTCGTCAGCAGCAGAGATGCTGGCACTTCATCAAACGCCCACACTTATCGACTGTTTATTGTTAAAGAGCTTCGTATTCGGTACTGCCTTGCTGCATTTGCGAATCGTTTTGTTCGTCAGCAGCAGAGAAGCGAGATTATGCAGTGTTTCACGATGTTCGTCAACTTCTTTTTATTCCCATCGAAGCGTTCAGAACCGTTTGAAGGCCTGTCGTTTGCGACGAGGGACCGAATCATACCAGCGTCGCATACGGACCGCAAGTCCCGCTACAATGCACCCTTTGCCGTCCTCCCCGCACCGCCATGACCATCCTGCTCTCCACCCTCAATGCCCGCTATGCCCACGCTTCGCTGGGGCTGCGCTACCTGCTGGCCAACATGGGCGAGCTCCAGGAACAGACGAGCCTGATGGAATTCGTCATCGGCGCGAAGACCGTGGAGGTCGTCGAACGCCTGCTGGCGAAGAAGCCGCGCATCGTCGGCTTCGGCATCTATATATGGAACGTGGAGGAAACGACGAAGGTCGTCGCGATGCTCAAGCGCGTCGCGCCCGAGGTGACGGTCGTGCTGGGCGGGCCGGAAGTCTCGTACGAGACGAACGAGCAGGAGATCGCGCGCCTGGCCGACTACGTCGTCACCGGCTGGGGCGACATCACGTTCCCCAAGCTGTGCGGCGAGATCCTCGATGGTCCCAAGCCGATCATGAAGGTGCATGCGGGCATGCAGCCGCCGATGGCCGACATCACCCTGCCCTACACTTTGTACACGGACGAGGACATCGCCCACCGCACCCTCTACGTGGAAGCGTCGCGCGGCTGCCCGTTCAAATGCGAGTTCTGCCTGTCGTCGCTGGACAAGACGGCCTGGCCGATCGGCATCGACACCTTCCTCGTGGAGATGGAGACCCTGTACCAGCGCGGCGCACGATTATTCAAATTCGTCGACCGGACGTTCAACCTGAACGTCAAGACGAGCCAGCGCATCATGCAGTTCTTCCTCGACAAAATCGCGGCGAATCCCGATGATCCCGTGTATGCCCACTTCGAACTGGTCCCGGACCACCTGCCGGAAGCGCTGAAGGCGACGATCGCCCAATTCCCGCCCGGCGCGCTGCAGTTCGAGATCGGCATCCAGAGCTTCAACCCGGAGGTGCAGACCCTGGTCAGTCGACGCCAGGACAATGCCAAGGCCGCGGACAACATCCGCTGGCTCACCACGCAGTCGCACGCGCACCTGCACGTGGACCTGATCGCCGGCCTGCCGGGCGAAGACGTCGAATCGTTCGCGCGCGGCTTCGACCAACTGGTCGCCCTCGGCCCGCACGAGATCCAGTTCGGCATCCTCAAGCGCCTGCGCGGCACGCCGATCATCCGCCACACGGCGCCGTACAAGATGGTGTACGAGCCGTATCCGCCCTACACCGTGCTGGCGACCGACCGCATCGACTTCGCCACCATGCAGCGGCTCGTGCGCTTTGCCCGCTACTGGGACCTGGTCGCGAACTCCGGCCGCTTCGCCCACACGGTCAAGGTGCTGCTGGGCGACAGCCCGTTCGCCAACTTCATGGCGTTCTCGGACTGGATCTACACGCAGCTCGACGCCACCCACCGCATCGCGCTCGACCGCCTGGCCAAGCTGGTGCAGGCCTGGCTGCAGCGCCAGGGCATGCCGGCCGCCGACGCCGCCGCCCTCATCGCGAGCGATTACGCCGGCAGCGCCCACAAGCCGGCCGACAAGGCGACGCACGCCGCGCCCGAGCGCCAGGTCCGCCACCTCGCGGCGTAAAGACGACTATGTGCGCCACCGAACGCTGTAAGATCACGGTAACGTAGCGCTGGTGGCGGCAGTCGCGAATCTCTTTTACACTGCCGCAATGCGGATTGAAAATGCGCCAACATTAACCATCGAGCATCCAGAGGCCGGCGCGGGGCAATCCGTGGTGGCGCGCGGCGTATGGCAGGTCCACGCGTTCTCCCGAAGCGGCTTCAAGGACATCGAAAAGACATTGAAATCCCTGGCCGGCAAGCAGGTCGCCTGGGACTTGTCCGAAGTCGCCAGCCTCGATCACATCGGCGCCCAGTTACTCTGGAGTTCCTGGGGCAAGCGCCGCCCCGAGCAGCTGAAGCTCGACCCGAAGCAGGAAGAACTCTTCGACCGCATCGAGAAATCCGGCCGGATCGAGCTGCCGCGCACGCGCAAAAGCCATCTGCAATGGGTGATCACGCTGGGCGGCGGCGTCCTGAGCTTCTTCGAACACCTGCGCGGCGCGATCACCCTGATCGGCCAGGTGGTGCAGGACATCGGCCGCTTCATCCGCCACCCGCTGTCCGGGCCGTGGCGCGAAGTCTCGGCCAACATCTATCACTCCGGCTTCCAGGCGCTCGGCATCACGGCGCTCGTGGGCTTCCTGATCGGGGTCGTGCTGTCTTACCTGTCGGCGCAGCAGCTGCGCATGTTCGGCGGCGACATCTACCTCGTCAACATCCTCGGCATGAGCATCATCCGCGAACTGGGGCCGCTGCTGGCGGCGATCCTCGTCGCGGGCCGCTCCGGGTCGTCGATCACGGCGCAACTGGGCGTGATGCGCGTGACGGAGGAACTCGACGCGATGCTGGTGATGGGCATCTCGCACGGCTACCGTCTCATCATGCCCAAGGTGGTCGCGCTCGCGCTGGCGATGCCGCTGCTCGTCGTGTGGACGGATGCGATGGCCCTGATCGGCGGCATGGTCTCCGCGAAGATCGAACTGAACCTGACGATGCGCTACTTCATCCAGAAGCTGCCGTCCGCCGTGCCGATCGTGAACTACACCATCGGCCTCGCGAAGGGCGTCGCGTTCGGCATGCTGATCGCGCTCGTGTCCTGCCACTTCGGCCTGCGCATCAAGCCGAACACGGAAAGCCTGGGCCGCGGCACGACGACGTCGGTCGTCACGGCGATCACCGTCGTGATCCTGGCCGACGCCGTGTTCGCGATCATCTTCTCCGGGGTGGGCTTCTGATGGCGAATCCTGCTCAACGTCCGCCACAGCAATTGAACCGCGAGCCCGAGGAAGACGTCGGGCCGCCGGTCGTCCAGATCCGCAACCTGTGGACGCGCTTCGGCCGCACCGTCGTCCACCAGGATCTGAACCTCGACATCTATGCGGGCGAAATCCTGTCCATCGTGGGAGGATCCGGGACCGGCAAGACCGTGCTGCTGCGCCAGATGCTGGGCCTGGAGCGGCCGTCCAGCGGCTGCGTGCGGGTGTTCGGCGAGGATGTCAGCAGCGCCAGCCCGGAACAGCTGCAGCGCATGCGCAACCACTGGGGCATGCTGTTCCAGCAGGGCGCGCTGTATTCCGCGCTCACGGTATTCGACAACATCGCCCTGCCGCTGCGCGAGCTGCGCGCCCTGCCCGAGGAGGTCGTGCGCGCCGCCGTGCTGCTCAAGATGGACATGGTAGGACTCGGCCCGGGCGACGCGAACAAGATGCCGTCCGACCTGTCGGGCGGGATGATCAAGCGCGCGGCCCTCGCTCGCGCGCTCGCGCTCGAGCCGCAGTTGCTGTTCCTCGACGAGCCGACGGCGGGCCTCGACCCCGACCTGTCCGATTCGTTCGTGGCGCTGATCCAGACGCTGCACAGCGAGCTGAAACTCACCGTCGTGATGGTCACGCACGACCTGGACACGCTGTTCGCCCTGTCCTCGCGCATCGCCGTGCTGGCGGAGAAGCACGTGATTGCGGTGGGACCGTCGTGCGACGTGCTGCGCGTGCAGCACCCCTTCATCAAACACTTTTTCCTGGGGCCGCGCGGCCAGCGGGCGCTGGAAGTGCTGGAAGAGCGCATCGCAAGAAAGGAGTCGGAAGACTGACATGGAAAACAGATCGTATGCCCTCATGACGGGCTTCTTCACGGTCGCGCTGCTCGTCGCGGCCATCCTGATCGGCCTGTGGCTGAACCGCGACCGCACCACGATGCATCCGTACGAGATCGTCACCACGCAGACCATCCCCGGCCTGAACCCGCAGGCCGCGGTGCGCTACCGCGGCCTGGAAGTCGGGCGCGTGGACGACATCGTGTTCGACCCGCGCGTGACGGGCCAGATCCTCATCAAGCTCTCGATCGAGGAAGGCGCGCCCGTCACGCAGACGACGTTCGCCTCGCTCGGCTACCAGGGCGTGACGGGCATCGCCTTCATCCAGCTCGACGACGACCGCACCGGCTCCCCGCTGCTGCAGAGCGACAAGGGCCACGTGGCGCGCATCCCGCTGCGTCCCGGCCTGCTCGACCAGCTGGAAAAGCGCGGCCTCGCGATCCTGGAAAAGACGGAGCGCATCACGGACAGCCTGAATAACGTGCTGAGCAAGGAAAACCAGGACAAGCTCACGGGCGCCTTCGACAGCATCAACAAGGCCGCCGCCGCATATGCCGAGATCCCGGGCCAGCTGCAGCCGACCCTGGCGCGCCTGCCCGCACTGACCGATAAGCTCGACCGCACGATGGGCTCCGTACAGGAGCTTTCCACCAGCGTCACCGCCGCCGCGCACAACTACGACCGCCTCGCGACGAGCCTGCAGGCCCCGGGCGGCCCGATCGAGCGCGCCGGCGCGGCCATCGATTCGCTGGGCGGCGTGACGTCCGACCTCGAGCTGCAAACGCTGCCGCACGTCGTCGACATGGCCGACGAGGCGAAGACGTCGCTGCGCGCCGTGCGCCGCACCGTGACGAACCTGGGCGACCGCCCGCAAAGCATCCTGTTCGGCGCACCGGCCGCCGAACCCGGCCCGGGCGAACCCGGCTTCGCCCCCCCGACCAAATGAGGAACCCAGCGACCATGCATCCGACCCGCATCATTCTCGCTGCCGCCCTGGCCCTGACCCTGTCCGCCTGCGCCTCGCAGAAGGGCCAGCCCACCACGCAGTTCGACTTCGGCCCGGCCACGGCCGCGCAAACGCAGGCACCGGCCGGGCTGGCGCCCGGCCCACTCGGCGCGGTGGTCGTCACCGACGTCACCGGTTCGAGCGCCCTGGACAGCGAGCGCATGTTCTACCGCCTGAGCTATGCCGACCCGCTGCAGGCCCGCACCTATGCGAACAGCCGCTGGACGGCGAATCCGCTGCAGCTGCTGACGCAGCGCTTCAAGACGCGGCTCGCGCAGGCGGGTGCGCGCGTGCTGTCGGAGACGGATGCGGCCAGCGGTATCCCGCTGCTGCGCATCGATGTCGATGAATTCATCCACGACTTCGGCGGCGTGAGCCAGAGCACCGGCGTCGTCGCCGTGCGCGCCTCCGTGTTCCAGGGCCATACGCTCGTCGACCAGCGCAGCTTCCGCCAGGCCGTCGCCGCGCCCAGCGCCGACGCGGCCGGCGGCGCGCGCGCCCTCGCGGCCAGCACCGACGCCGTCGCGGCCGACATCGTGGCGTGGCTGGGCACCTTGAATCTCAACCGACGATGACCGAGACGGAAGACGCGGCCGGCCCACGCGCCTCGCCGGTGGCGCGCGCGGCGCTGCTGGCCTATCTGCTGCTGATCGTCTACGCCAGCTGGTTCCCGTTTTCCGGCTGGCGCAGCAGCGGGCTGTCGCCGTTCGCCTTCCTCGTCCTGCAGATGCCGCGCTGGTGGACCGGTTTCGACGTCATGGTCAACATCGTCGGCTACATGCCGTTCGGGATCCTGATCGTGCTCGCGTTGCATCCACGCGTGCGCGGCCTGTGGGCTGTCGCCATCGCGGCCGTCGTCGGCCTGCTCGTCTCGGGCACGATGGAGGTCGTGCAGAACTACCTGCCCAGCCGCGTGCCGTCGAGTCTCGACCTGCTGACCAATGCGGGCGGCTGCCTGGCCGGGGCGGTGCTCGGCGCATGGTTCGCCCCGATGCTGCTCGACCGCAGCCGTTTATATCTGCTGCGGCAGCGCTGGTTCGCGGCGCATGCGAGCCAGGGCCTGGTGCTCGTCGCGCTGTGGCCCCTGGCCCAGGTCTATCCGCAGAACTACCTGTTCGGCAACGGCCAGATCCTGCCGCTGCTGTCGGAATGGCTGTCCGACTGGCTCGACACGGACATCGACCTCGTGACCATGCTGCGCGGCGACGTGCCGATGAGCGTGGAGCAGTACTGGCTGTCCGAGACCATCATCACCGCATGCGGCATGACGGGCGCCGCCCTCACGCTGCTGTGCCTCACGCGCCGCGGCGCGCCCCGGCTGTCGCTGATGCTGGCGCTGATCGGCGTCGGCATCGTCGTCAAGACGCTCGCCAGTTCCCTGTTCTTCGCGCCCGACAATGCGTTCGTGTGGGTCACGCCGGGCGCCGAAGGCGGCTTCCTGATCGGGCTGATCATGCTGGCCGGCCTCGCGTTCGCACCCCAGGTCGCGCAGCGCCGGCTGGCCGTCGTGACGCTCGTGCTGTCGCTCATCGTCGTCAATACGATTCCTGCCAACCCGTATTTCGTCTCCACCCTGCAGGCCTGGCAGCAGGGTAAATTCCTGAATTTCAACGGGGCGGCCCAGTTCCTCGACATGGCCTGGCCCATCATCGCGCTGTGGTTCCTGCTGCTGCCGTCGCACCGGCTGAATCGCTCTTGATAACGGCGTATCATATGAAAGATACACGCCATCCGGAACCGACATGAACGACGACAAACCCTTTTATAAACACCACGTGTTCTTCTGCCTGAACGAACGCGAAGGCAAGGACTGCCGCCCCAGCTGCGGTAGGAGCGGCGCCGAAGCGGCGCAGCAACACGCCAAGAAGCGCGTCAAGGAACTGGGCCTGAACGGCCCGGGCCAGGTGCGCATCAACAAGGCCGGGTGCCTGGACCGCTGCGAGGAAGGCCCCGTCGTGGTCATCTACCCGCAGGGCACCTGGTACACCTACGTGGACAACTCCGACATCGATGAAATCATCGACCGCCACCTCGTCAAGGGCGAGGTCGTCGAACGCCTGAAGATCTGACGAAGTACTGATGAACAAGCAATGAACAAGAATTCCCAGAAGTTTTACCTGACCGGCCCCGCAGGCAAGATGGAGTGTGTGCTGGACGAACCGGAAGGCACGCCCGGCGGCATCGCCCTCGTGGCGCACCCGCACCCGCTGTACGGCGGCACGATGGACAATAAAGTGGCGCAGACATTGGCCCGCGCGTTCGTCGGCCTCGGCTACGTGACGGCCCGCTTCAATTTCCGCGGCGTGGGCGAGTCGGAAGGCGTGCACGACGAAGGCCGCGGCGAAGTGGACGACATGGAAATCATGCTCGACCACATGATCGAACAGTATCCGGGCCTGCCGTACGCGCTGTCCGGCTTCTCGTTCGGCACGTTCGTGCAGGCACAACTGCAACAGCGCCTGATCCAGCAGGGCCGCCCGGCCGAGCGGCTGGCGCTAGTCGGTACGGCCGCGGGAAAGTGGCCGATGCCGGAAGTCCCGGCCGACACGATCCTGATCCACGGCGAACTTGACGATACGATACCGCTCGCGCACGTGTTCGACTGGGCGCGCCCGCTCGACATCCCCGTGACCGTGATCCCCGGCGCCGACCACTTCTTCCACCGCAAGCTCGTCCACATTAAAAATCTTGTCGCGCAATTGTGGCGACGTGACATTTGAGGCGAACGCTGGCCTATAATGATGCGATCTTCTTTCAAGGCAATGCTTTCGAGCATTGTCTATCGCATCACAATCCACGTTATCCTCTGAATTGCCTTCCATGAAAAAGTTAATCGCGGCCCTCGCCGCCAGTGCCCTTTTGATGTCGGCCGCCCAAGCGCAGCAGGTGCCGGCCCCGCAAATCGCCGCCCGTTCGTGGCTGCTGCTGGACGCCACCAGCGGCCAGATCATCGCCTCCCAGGATCCGGATACCCGGATCGAGCCGGCGTCGCTCACCAAGGTCATGACGGCCTACGTCGTGTTCGAAGCCGTGCGCGACAAGAAAGTCACGCTGGACCAGATGGTCAACGTGTCGGTCCGCGCATGGAAAGTCGACGGCAGCAGCTCGAAGATGTTCATCGACCCCGCCACCCCGGTGAAGATCAGCGACCTGCTGTACGGCCTGATGGTCCAGTCGGGCAATGACGCGGCCGTGGCGCTGGCCGAAGCCGTCGCCGGCGACGAAGCGACGTTCGTCACCCTGATGAACCGCGACGCCGAGCGCATGGGCATGAAGAACACCCGCTTCGCCAACCCGCACGGCCTGCCGTCGCCGGACAACTACTCCACCGCGCGCGACCTGTCGATCCTGGCTGCGCGCGTCATCAAGGATTTCCCCGAGTTCTACAAGATCGACTCGGTCAAGGAATTCACGTACAACCGCATCAAGCAGCAGAACCGCAACCGCCTGCTGTGGCTGGACCCGACCGTGGACGGCATGAAGACGGGCCACACGGAAGCGTCGGGCTTCTCGATGATCGCGTCGGCCCACCGCCCGAACGGCCCGGCCGGCGAGCGCCGCCTGATCTCGGTGCTGTCCGGCGCCACGTCGGACGGCAACCGCACGGCGGAAAGCCAGAAGCTCTTGAACTGGGGCTTCCAGAACTTCGACACCGTCAAGCTGTATTCGAAAGGCCAGGCCATCCTGACCCCGGAAATCTGGAAGGGCTCCAAGTCGAACGTCAAGATCGGCTTCCCGAACGACGTATGGGTGACCGTGCCGAAGGGCGTGGCCCAGAAGATGAAGCCGGTCCTGGAACGCAAGGACCCGCTGGTCGCGCCACTGGCCCTGAACAGCCGCGTCGGCACGCTGAAGATGAACGTCGACGGCAAGCCGCTGCTGGCGCTGCCGGTGGTGGCGCTGGAAGAGGTGCAGGAAGCGTCGATCTTTGGCCGGGCGTGGGACTCGATGCGTCTGTGGATGAAGTAATCACCTGCCTGTCAACACCGTCGTTCCCGCGCAGGCGGGAACCCATACTGAGCGTCCTCGATCACCTCGGCATGGGTTCCCGCTTCCGCGGGAACGACGTTTTATAATGACGCGATCCGTCAACCTGGAAAAAACGCAATGAACCCAGCCCTCCCCCGCGACCTGTCCTGCCCGCGCATCGCCCCCCGCAAGAACGGTGATCTCGCACTGTCCCGCATCGTCGCCGGCATGTGGCGCATGGCCGACTGGGACATGACGGTGGAGCAGCGCATCGCCTTCATCGAGCAGTGCATCGCGCTGGGCGTCACGTCGTTCGACCATGCAGATATCTACGGTAACTACGGCGTCGAAGGCTTGTTCGGCGAAGCGCTGCGCGCCCAGCCGTCGCTGCGCGACCGCATGCAGCTGATCAGCAAATGCGGCATCAAGCTGCTGTCCAATAAACGCCCGCAGCACACCATCCAGCACTACGACACGAGCGCCGCGCACATCGTCGCATCGGCCGAGGAATCGCTGCGCCAGCTGCACACGGACCGCCTGGACCTGCTGCTGATCCACCGCCCCGACCCGCTGATGGACTTCGACGAGATCGCCGGCGCATTCTCGCGCCTGAAGCAGGACGGCAAGGTGCTGCACTTCGGCGTCTCCAACTTCAGCCGCCACCAGTTCGAGGCGCTGAACCGCCGCATCGAACTGTCGACGAACCAGGTCGAATTCTCGCCGCTGCACGTGGCGCCGATGTTCGACGAGACCTTCGACGGCCTGCAGGATAAAGGCGTGGCGCCGATGATCTGGTCGCCGCTGGCCGGCGGCCGCCTGTTCACGTCGAACGACGCGAACGCGGAAAACCTGCGCCTCGTGATCAAGGAGATCGCCGACCGCCTGCACCAGCCGTTCGCAAGCGTCGTGTTCGCGTGGATCATGCAACTGCCGTCGCGCCCGATCCCGCTGACGGGCAGCGGCCGCATCGAGGCGATTTCCGTCGCCGTGGCCGGCACCACGTTCCAGCTGTCGCGCGCCGACTGGTTCACGATCCTGCGCGCCGCGCGCGGGCACGAGGTCGCGTAGGAGCCTACGCCGCCATGGGCGAACCCCTCAAGATCGTGGAAGGCCGCGCGCTGACGGCGCAGCAGAAGAAGGACCTGCTGAACCGTCTCGCGCGCGTGGAAGGCCAGTTGCGCGGCGTGCAGAAGCTGATCGCGCTGGCCGACGCGCCGTCCGACTGCGACGCCGTGGCCCAGCAGATGGCCGCCGCGCGCAAGGCGCTGGACCGGTCGTTCGTGCAGCTCCTCACCGCCAGCATCGTCACCCATACGGGCAACGCGGGCGACGTCGAGGAAGCGAAAGCGGCGGCGGCGCACCTGGCCGCCATGTTCGACAAATTCGCTTAATCCGCCCTCAGTCCTCTACGTTGTCCTCGTACACCTTCGGCGGCGCGATCCTGGTCCACCCGCCCATCCACGCGATGTTCAGCAGCAGCGTCGCGCTGATATAAAACACGAAGAACAGCGCAAAGAAGCGCGTGCGCAACAGCGCCAGCAGCGCGATGCAGACGACCAGCGCGACCAGGGCCGCCTTCGATTTCGGCTGCTTGGAGCTGGGGAAGCGGATCGTCGACACCATCAGGGTGCCGACGGCCACCATCAGCAGCATGACGAGGAAGGCGCCGGCCATGTCGGCCACCGGGTCCGGCCATGCGACCACCACCGAGGCCACGCAGGCCGCGCCCGCGGTGATCGGCATGCCGACGAAGTAGCGCGGGTCCGTCTTCCCGACCATCACGTTGAAGCGCGCCAGCCGCAGCGCACCGCAGGCCACGAACACGAAGCACGCCAGGCCGCCCATGCGCACGAGGGTCGGGTGCGCGGCGCCCATCTGGGCGAAGCCGTAGCAGTACAGCAGCAGGCCGGGCGCGCAACCGAAATTCATCACGTCGGCGATGGAGTCCAGCTGCACGCCGAACGCGGACTGGGTGTTGGTGGCGCGGGCGACGAAGCCGTCGAGCGCGTCGAACACGCCCGCCAGCACCAGCAGGATCGCGGCCAGGCGATAGTCGGACGGATCGCCCACGGGGGCGTTGTCGACCGAGATCACGATGCTGCCGAATCCGCAGGCGATCGACAGCAGGGTCACGAAACTGGGCAGGGCAAACTTGGCGCGCGCGAGGCGCTGCTGGCGGGTCGGATTCACTGGAATTCGTTAAAAGCGGAAGAATGGCTTATTTTACATGGGCTTATGCCGGGGCCGCGATTGTCCTTACGATCGTCACCGGGCCCCGATTTCGCCTAGAATGGAGGCTCCTTTACCCCATCAGGACCGACGCTGGGAGCGATATATGATGAACAGTATGCTTCGCGTAAGGCAGATCGCCCTCGCCTGCGCCGCGGCGTGGGCGCTCGTCGCCTGCGGCGGGGGCGGCGGCGGGAGCAGTGCCGGCGCCCCGAACGCGACTCCCTCCACCGGATTCTCGGGACAGGACGCCTCGGCGCCCACGGCGACGAACAACATCGCCACCGACGGCCTGAACTGGATCAACTACCGCCGCAGCCAGATCGGCATGCCGGCGCTGGCACGCAACGCCGTCATCGACACCGCGGCCCAGGGTCATTCCGATTACCAGCGCATCAACAACGTGGTGACGCATGACCAGACGGCCGGCAAGACCGGCTACACGGGCGCGCGCCTGCAGGACCGCCTGCAGAATGCCGGCTACGTGTTCGGGTCGCCGAATGCGATCGGCGAAGTCATTTCGGCCACCTCGAACGGTTCCGGCTTCTACATGGCCGAGGAATTGATCACGGCGATCTACCACCGCTTCGTGATCTTCGAGCCCGTGTTCAAGGAAATCGGCGCGGGCGCGGCGACGACGTCCGCCAATTACAGTTACTTCACCGCCGACTTCGTGGCCAACAACGGCTACGGCACCGGCATCGCCGCGGGCACGATCGTGACGTGGCCGTTCAATGGGCAGACCCAGGTGACACCCAACTTCAACAGCGATTACGAGGAACCGGATCCGGTCCCCGACCGCAGCGTCGTCGGCTACCCGGTCAGCGTGCACACGAACCTCGATCGCACGCTGACGGTCCAGAGTTTCACGATGCGCGCACACGGGACCAGTAGCGATCTGGAGACGCGCCTGCTGGCCTTGGGCAAGGATTCGAATACAACCACGAAGTCGGCGGCGGCGATCGTGCCTCTGGCCCAGCTGGCGTCCGCGACCACGTATGATGTCAGCTTCTCGGGTGCCATCGACGGCGTCCCGATCAGCCGCAACTGGTCATTCACAACGAAATAACACGCATGGATAGTCCCGACCGCCGTTTTCCGCCAGACGCACACGATGCCCCCGCCGTGAACCACGCGGGCGGCATCGCGCGCCTGATGGGCGACGGGGCCCTGTTCGGGCGCGTCCTCGCGCGCTTTCGCAACGAGTACCGCCAGGCCGCGGCCGGCATCCGCACCGCGCACGACCAGGGCGATACCGCGCTCGCGCTACGCCTCGTCCACACGCTGAAAGGGGCTGCCGGCATGATCGAGGCGGTGCCGCTGCGGCGCCAGGCCGACATCGTGGAAGGCCTGTTGCACGGGGGTGCGGGCGACGTCCACGGCAGCCTCGCGCGCCTGCAGGATGAGCTGGAACGGGTGTTGCGCGAACTGGATGCGCTGGCGCTCACCTTGCCGGAACGCCGTCCCGCGGCGCCGGCGCAGCCGCCGGCGGAGATGGATCACGCTATCGTCGACCGCCTGATGGCGCTGCTCGACGAAGGCAACGGCGATGCGGTCGACCTCGTGCGCGAAGGTGCCGGCACACTGGCCGCACAACTCGGGGAAGGATGTTATCGCCAGGTGGCGGACCTGGTCGAAGGCTTCGACTTCGACGGCGCCCTGGCGCTGCTGCGCGAACGGGCGGGCGGCTGACGCGCAGCCCGCGGTTCAGCGGTTGTATTCCGCTTCTTCGTCGAACGAATCGGCGCAGGACTTGCCGCAGAAACGGCGCACGCTGTCGAGCGGTTTGTCGCAATACCAGCACGCGCCCTTGGGTGGCAGGCTCAGACGGGCGGGCACCGGCGCCGCACTCATGGGCGCCGCGACGGCCGGATCGACAGGCACGCTCTTGTCCTGAACACTTTCCTGTATCGTTTCCAAGGTTTCCCCCTTACCGGCAGCACGTCAGTAACGCTGAGATTACTTTAGTGGAACATCGTGTGCATGAGAAAGCGCAAGCGCGCTTGTGCCCGCTTCTGCGGTACGCGGTCTTTCAAACCAGTGTGCGCCGATTGTGCTACCTGTGCAACGCCTGTTGCCCACGAGTTTTCAAGAAACAACAGTCGCGGTGCCCCGACGTCATCGTCACCGATGCCGGACCATCCAACTGCCCGAAATAATAGCAGTACTGGCAATGCGCGCGCCGGGCCGTTCAATCGTGCGAGCCGCCGTGTCAGATTTACGACGGGCGCGCCGGATGCCGTCAGCGCGCCGGTTCCAGCGTGACGAACAGGGCGCCGGGCGCCGTCTCGAGGCGGGTGGGAATGAATTGCACGCCGGCGTAGCGCAGGTCGTCGGGGCGGAAGGTGTAGACGGGCATGTCGCGCATCAGTTGATTCACGAGCAGGTCGGCGGCGCGGCCCAGGTCGCGTGCGCGGTCGCCTTCCATGCCTTCGACGTCGAAGCTGTCGACGTGGGTCGCCGACAGGACGACGGCATTGCGCACGTTGTCCAGCACCAGGTGGCCGGACATGGCCAGGCTGCCGTTCCACGACTGGCGCAGGAACGGCGGCGACACGGACACGTCCAGGGACAGGCCCACGCGGTCGGTCTCCGGTATGATCGCGAGGCGCGGCCGGGTCAGTTGCACGTCGAACAGCTCGAGCATGCGGTTGCGCAGCGGGAAGCGGCGCTCCAGGCCGGCCTGCAGGCGGGATTGCGACAGTTCGACGCGGCGCGGTCCGATCACCGTCGCGCAGGACGCCAGCAGGCCGCCGCCCGCCAGCGCCAGCGCCGCCTTGCCGAACGTCCGTCTCGTCATCGCCGTCATCATCGCCTCACTCGTTCATGGATGGGGCGAAGCCTAGCACATCAATAGAAGTACGGCGTTGCGCGCGCCCATTCGCTCTTCGGCCAGCGCTTGTGCAGCAGCGCGTGCGCCTTGCGCGACAGGGCCTTCGCATCGTCGTCGAGGCAACCGCCGCGCGTCGACATCACGACCACGTGCAGCAGCCAGGGCAGCTCCGGATCGGCCGGATGCGTGTCGGCCCATTGCAGCACGTCGTCGCCCAACGTGCCGGTGGCCGTTTTCAGCTGTTCCAGCTTGCCCAGTTCCGCGCGGCGCGCCGTCGCGTCGCCCAGGTCCGGCGTCGCCGGCAGGCGCCACACGAAGCTCGTCGGCTCGCCCAGGCGGTCCGGCTTGAAGCTGCACCACGCGGACGCCGTCGCGTCGCCGGCCTCGATCAGCGTCACGGGCGGGGCGGCCATATCCAGGTCCGCGGACAGGCCGAATGCGACCGCCGCGACCAGCGCCACGTGACGGCGCTCGGCGGGCGTGGCGGCGCGGACGTAGCGCGTCGCCATTTCGCCCGTTGCCGGCACCAGCCTGGCCAGCAGGTCCGCCGCGGCTCGGCCGGTGTCGGCCTGGTCGAGCAGCGCGGCGCGGATCCAGGCCGCGCCGGCGATACGGGCACGCAGCGGCTGCGGCAGCAACTCCATGCGCGCCAGCTCGAGCATGTCGGCGGCGGCCAGGCCGCGCTTGAACCACGCGATGGCATCGTCGTTGAGCATGTCCTCGGCCGGTGCGGCGTCGGGGCTCGCCATGTCGACGTTCGCGCGCAGCAGGTACGCGCCGGCATCCCGCACCGACGTCGCGACGGCGAAGCGCTCTTCGCGGAACAGGTTGCGCGTGCCCGGCGACAGCTTGCCCTTCAGCGCGGCGTCCGCGACGGCGCGCGCGGCATCGCGCTTGCCCGCCAGGCGGTACAGCCTCGCCAGGTGGTAGCGCACGGTGAGGTAAGCGGGATCGGAAGAGTCGACGGCCAGCGCGGCCTGTTCCAGCGCGGGCGTCAGCGACTCGGACAGCATCAGCGCGGCGACCAGCCACGGGTCGGTATGCCCGCGCGGCTTCGTCCCCTGCTGCCAGCGCTCCAGCGCGTGGCGTGCCGGGACGGCGCACGATCCATCGCGGTTGCTGGCGCAGTCTTGCAGCGTTGCGATCCAGTCGACGAAGGCATGCTGTCCGCGCAGCGGCTCCGGCTTCGCATCGTCCATCAGCACGGACCAGTCGCCCAGGCGGTCGAGCGCGTACGGGTCGCGCGCAGGATCATCCAGGTAGCGGTTCAATTCGTCGAGCCGGGCTTCGGGCGTCAGCCGCACGCGCATGGACCGCAGCAGCGCGCGAGCCGGTTCGTGCATCGTTTGCAGCGATGCGTCGGCCAGGATGGCGGCGCCGCGCTTGTCGAGGACCTGCGCCTGGTGTTCGCGTTCATCGCGCGGCGTCTGCGCCACGGCGGCGATGGCGCGCCGGACTTCCGAGCGCAAGGCGAGATATGCGCCGAGACCCCGCATCGGATGGCCGGCCGTCGCGCCGATCCGGTCGAACAGCGCGGTGCTCTCGGCATAGTGGGCGCCGTGGAACTGCCACGCGGCGCGCTGGTAGTCGCGCAGCTGGCGCCAGTAGGCCGGCTCCGTCGCGGGCAGCGGCTGCGGCGCGACGATGTCGGGCAGTTTCTCGGTGCGATACGCGTAACGCGCATCCTCCGCGCGCTGGCAGGATTCGCCGACCTGGTATTGCGCGCGCAGCCATGCATCGACCCGCGCGCGGGTGGCGTCGGGCCGGGCCTCCAGCTGGCGCAGGGTCGCGGCCGCGTAGGCATTGGCGGCCGCCGGACAGGCCACGATCATGCGCGCCGCCGGGTCGTCGGTCTTGATGTTCAAGACGTTGGCGGCGCGCCCGACCAGGTCCGCGGAGGTGTCTTCGCCGTCGACGTGGTCCCACCCGTTGCCGAACGCGCTGCCGTCGGCGCGGTCCAGGCCTTTCTCGGTGCCCGGCTTCTTCGCGACCGGCGCGCCGAGCATGATCGCGCGCCAGGCCGTGTACAGGTAGACGCGGCGCATGCCCGGCTGCAGCACGCCCAGGTCGCCGGCCTGGAAGCGCGCGTTGGGGATGTCCGGCTTCGTGTACGCCTTGAACATCGTGTAGCTGGGACCATAGTCGCCGCTGGCGAACGCATTCGCCGCGACGGCGGCGATGGCGGCACAGGCAAGCAGGTATTTCATCGGGAATCTCTCCATCCTTTTTCGTCGAACCAGAACGTGCGCCGGTAGCGCGCGGCCACCGCGGGCGGGAACGCTTCCTGGCGCGAAAAGCCGGCGCTGCCCGCGCGGCACAGCGGGTGCAGCACCTCGGGCCGCATCGCCACGATGTCGCGCAGCGCCTCGTTGTCGCGGCCCATGCGGAAGAACATCGGCACCACTTCATCCGCTTCCAGCCCGTCCAGCCAGACCGGGGCGCGGCACCACCAGCCGAGAGCCGTGACGCTCAGCCGCATGTCGTCCGGCAGCGCGGCGCGGATGCGGTGCACGAGGTCGCGGTAGTCGGCGCGCTGCGACGGCCGTGCTTCCAGGTCGAGCTGCACCCAGCCCGACGTCGACGCGCGCGCGGCGCCGCGCATGGCGGCGAGCACGGTGGTGCGTGCGGCCTGCAGACCCGATGGCGGATGCAGCGGGTCGATCTCGACGTGCACCACAGGGATCACGCGCGTCCCGCGCGCGAGCAGGCGTGGGCGCGCGCCCGGCCGCACGAGCACCTCGTCGCCGGCGAGCCAGATGTGGCGGTCGACCACGGCAACGGTCGCACGCGAGAACGCAGGGACGGGCGCGTCTCTCCACAGCCAGGCGATGGCGCCGGCGGGCGGTTCGGGCGGCAGGGAGGAAATGGGCAAGCGGTTCTTTCGGCGATGCGGACAATGGCGGACGCCATGTTAGCAATTTTTATTTGCCGAATTTGCACACACAATCACAGGTGACGGGTGCCGCCGGGATGGCAGCGTGACTCAAGCCGGCGCGGCATCGTCCACCACGGGCAGGATGAAACGCAGGCGCGTCCCCTGCCCCGGTCCGGCGCTGTGGGCGGACACCATCCCGCCGTGCGCCTGGCACACGCTGCGCGCGATCGCCAGACCGAGTCCGGCCCCCGACGCCATGCGGGCGGGATGCGCGGCGAACTTGCGGAACGGTTCGAACATGGCGTGCAGCTGGGCCGCCTCGACGCCGATGCCGCGATCCGTCACCTGCACCTGCAGCAGCGCGCCGTCGATCGCGACGGCCAGGTCGATCTCGGCGCCGTTGTCCGAAAATTCGCTCGCATTGAGCAAGACATTGCCGAGCGCCTGCGCCAGGCGCTCGGGATCGCACCACAGGACGGCGTCCGGCGCGCCCGCGTCCACGCGCAGCCTCTGGCCACGCGCGCGCAGGATGCCGTCGGCCACGTCGCGCGCCAGTTCGAGTACTTTGGCCACGCTGCTGGCCCGCATCGCAACGGCGATATCGCACGCGTGCTCGATGCGCGCGCCATCGAGCAGGTCGCCGATGAAGCGCGCGAGCTGGCGCGTCTGGCGCTCGATCATGCGGGCCACCTGGACGGTCTCGCGCGCGCCCGGGTGACGCAGCAGCGCGGCGGCCGTCATGACCGACGCCAGCGGGTTGCGCAGTTCATGGGCCAGCACGCGCAGGAACGCTTCCCGGTTGTCGCGCGCGCACCGGACTTCCTGGTCGAGCCGGTGCCGTTCGCTGATATCGGTCAGCGAGCACAGCACCCCGACAGTCGCGCCGTCGCCCTGGAGGATGGGGTGCGCGTGGATCACGAGACGGCGCCTCTGCCCGTCGCCCGATTCGGCGACGAACTCGGCCGGCGGTGGCGCGACGCCGCTGCCGGCGGCCAGCGCGGCCGGCGAGGACGCTTTCTCGACGGGGGCGCCATCGAGCCGGTACAGGGCCGCGAAGCCATCCCACTGCCCCGTCGCGTGCGGCGCGCAGGTGCCGCCCCACAGGCGCTGCGCGGAGCGGTTGCTATGGACGACCGCGCCCGCCGACGAGCAGCAATAGGCTGGGCAACCGATCCCGTCGATCACCCGGCCGTAGGCCGCCGGCCAGGCCGGCGCGTCCGCCTCCGACGGTGGTCCTGCGGAAATCGGCGTCATGGTGACCTTTGGTTGGCTGCATGAGTCCATTATGGGCGCGCCGCCGCAGTCCGGCGTAGGACACGGGCTGGTCCGTCTGTCGTCCTGACTGCCGCGGCTTCAGGCCGCGATGCCGGTGGCGAACATGGCCTGCATCAGGGCGGCGTCGACCGGCCGGCTGAACAGATAACCCTGCGCCTCATTGCACTTGTGTGCCTTGAGAAACGCGAGCTGTTCTTCGTCCTCGACGCCTTCGGCAATGACGCGCTGGTGCAGGTTCTTGCCCATGTCGATCACCGCGCCGACGATCGCGCCGTTCTTTCCCGCTTCGCCGTCGATCGCCCTGACGAATGACTGGTCGATCTTGAGCACGTCGATCGGGAACTGGCTCAGGTAGCTCAGGCTGGAATAGCCGGTACCAAAATCGTCCACGGCGATCTTGACGCCGACCGCCTTGAACCTCGCCAGCAGGTCCGCGCTCGTGGCGACGTCGCGCATCAGGACCGTTTCGGTCAGCTCGAGCTGCAGGCAGCCCGGATCGGCCCCCGTTTCCTCGAGGATGGCCAGTGCGTGGTCGAAAAAATCGCGCTGGCGGAATTCGACAGCGGACACGTTGACCGCGATCGACACGCCCGGGATGCCCGCCTCGCACCAGCGCACGGTCTGCAGGCAGGCTTCGCGCAATACCCAGCGTCCGATCGGCACGATCAAGCCGCATTCCTCGGCGATGGCGATGAACCGCTCCGGCTGCACCAGGCCCCATTCCGGATGCATCCAGCGCAGCAGCGCTTCGACGCCGGTGATGCGATGGTTTTGCAGGTCGACCTTCGGCTGGTAGTGCAGCGTAAACTCGGCCTGCTCCAGCGCGCGCCGTAGACTGCTTTCGATTAGTTGCCTCTCCACGGCGCGCTGGTTCATGGCCTGATGAAAGAACTGGAAGTTATTGCGCCCATTCTCTTTCGCGTGGTACATGGCCGTATCAGCATTCTTGATGAGCGTGACCGCATCCGTACCGTCGAACGGGAAGACGCCGATCCCGATGCTGGTCGAGGTGTGCAATTCCTGTTCGCCGATCAGAAACGGCGTGGCGAGCGCGTGCAGGATCTTTTCCGCCGTCAGCGCTGCGTCCTGCGGATGGCGCTCGTCGGCGAGCAGGATCACGAACTCGTCGCCGCCGTAGCGGCTGACGGTATCGGACGTGCGCACGCAGGCCAGCAAGCGTTGCGCGACCGCCTGCAGGAGCTGATCGCCGACGCTGTGCCCCAGCGAATCGTTGATATGCTTGAATTTATCGAGGTCGAGGAACAGCAGGACCGGGTATGCCCTGCTGCGCCTGGCCAGGGAAATCGCCAGCGCAACGCGGTCGTTCAGCAGCACGCGGCTGGGCAGGTTGGTGAGGAAATCGTGCTGGGCGAGATGCCGCATTTTCGCCGTCAACGCCACGTTGCGGGAGATGTCGCGGAACACCATCACCGCGCCGACGAGTTGCCGGTTCCAGTCATGGATCGGCGCCGCCGAGTCCTCGATCGGAAGCTGCCTGCCGTGGCGGTCGACGAGCACGCACTCGTCCTCCAGGCTGGCAGTCGAGTCGCCGCGCAGGATGTATTCGAGCGGATTGACGATCGGCCGCGCGGTGATGCTGTCGACGATCGCGAGGATGTCGTCGACGGGCCGCCCGCGCGCCTCGTCGCGCGACCAGCCGGTCATCCGTTCCGCCGCGCTGTTCAGATAATCGACGCCACCATGCAAGTCGACCGAGATGACGGCATCGCCGATCGAGTTGAGCGTGATCTGCGCACGGGCCTGGGCGATGTACAGGCGCTGCTCCACCTTCATGCGTTCGATGACGTTGCGCAACGATTGCGGCACCAGGTAATTGTCGAAGTACCCGCGCGACAGCCAGCCCTGCGCGCCGCGCTGGACCGCTTCCTTGGCCTGGGCTTCGTCGTCGAGATCGCACAGCGTCAGGATGGGCAAGTGGCGGGCCGCGTCGTACAACCGGTCGAAGCAGGCCATCCCCTGCGCGTCGGGCAGCGCCAGGTCCACGAGGACCGCATCGATGCCGCCCGCCGCCAGCCGCTGCACGCCGGGGGCGAGGGCGCAAACGTCTTCCACGTCGAACGGGCCGTCGCGTGCATTGCCCAGCGCATCCCTCAGGGCAAGGACGTCGTCCGTGACGGCGGAAATGATGAGGACTCGATTCGCCATGTCGTCTCCCGCGTACCCGACTTCGACCGTTGGAGTGAGGGATAGTTCGCGGTGCGGACGCGCCGGCGAGGCCGGCTCAGGGTGCGTAACGTGTCCGTGGTTTGGGGGCCATCATGACAGCTTCCTCGACGCTGCAAGCCAGCCCCTCGACGCTACGCGCTTTTCCCGCACGCGGGCGCACGTCAGGAAAACATCCGGAGCGGTCTATTTACCGATACAGAACCGGCTGAAGATCACCCCCAGCAGATCGTCCGGCGTGAACTGCCCGGTAATGCTGGACAGCTGATCCTGCGCGAGCCGCAGCTCCTCCGCGAACAAATCGAGCGACTGGTCATCCTGCGCCGCATGCTCGGCGGCATACCGCAGGTGCTCGCGCGCCTGGCGCAACGCGACGAGGTGGCGTTCGCGCGCGAGGTACAGCGACTCGCCCGTCTGCTGCCAGCCGGCGATGCGCAGCAGTTCCGCGCGCAGCAGGTCGATGCCGATCTTCTCGTGTGCGGACAGGTAGATGTTGACCGCCTCCGCGCCCTGGTCCACGGATGGCTTGTGTCCGGACAGGTCGATCTTGTTCCAGATGCGCACGACGGGCACGCCGGGCGGGAACGCGGCGACGATGTCCTCGTCGGCCTTGGCCGGGCCGAGGCTCGCGTCGAGCAGGTGCAGGATCACGTCCGCCTTGCCGACCTCGCCCCACGTGCGCTCGATGCCGATGCGCTCGACGACGTCGATCCCTTCGTCGATGGCGCGGATGCCGGCCGTGTCGACGATGTTCAGCGGGATGCCCTCGACCTGGATCGTCTCGCTGACTTTATCGCGCGTGGTGCCCGCGATCGGCGTGACGATGGCGACGTCCGAGCCAGCCAGCGCGTTCAGCAGCGACGATTTGCCGACGTTCGGCTGGCCGACCAGCACGACATTCAAACCCTCGCGCAGCAGCGCGCCTTGGGCGGCCTGGCGGAACACGGCTTCCAGCGCGTCGACGATGCCTTTCAGCTGGCCGCGCGCATTGGATTTCTCGAGGAAGTCGATCTCCTCTTCCGGGAAATCGAGCGTGGCTTCGACGAGCATGCGCAGGTTGATCGTCTTCTCGACCAGTTCGTGCACGACCTTCGAGAACGCGCCGGACAGCGATTGCGACGCCGATTTCGCGGCGGCCTCGGTGGACGCGTCGATCAAGTCGGCGACGGCCTCCGCCTGCGCGAGATCGAGCTTGTCGTTCAGGAAGGCGCGGCGTGTGAATTCGCCCGGCTCGGCGAGGCGCAGGTCCAGGTCGCGGCCCGCCTCCAGCACGCGCGCGAGCAGCATGCGCAGCACGACGGGGCCGCCGTGGCCCTGCAGTTCCAGCACGTCCTCGCCGGTGTACGAGTGCGGCGCCTTGAAGTACAGCGCGAGGCCTTCGTCGATGACGGTGTCCGCGGCATCCTTGAACGGCACATAAGTGGCGTGGCGGGGCGCGAGCTTCGTGCCGGGGAACAGCGCGGCCACGAGCGGCGCGAGGTTCTTGCCGGACGCGCGCACCACGCCGATGCCGCCGCGTCCGGGGGCGGTGGCGATGGCGGCGATGGGGGAGGTGTCGAGTTTCATGTTGAGGATTCTAGTCGATTAGTCGCCGTCATTCCCGCGGAAGCGGGAATCCATACTGAGCATCTTCGGTCGACTCAGCATGGGTTCCCGCTTTCGCGGGAACGACGGGACAACCTAATAAAAAAGCCCGTGCAAGCACGGGCTCTTAACGCATTCAACCGCGATTACTTGGCCGGTGCGAACTTCTTGGTGATGACGTACTGCTGCGCCATCGAGATCAGGTTGTTCACGACCCAGTACAGCACGAGGCCGGACGGGAAGAACAGGAAGATGACCGAGAACGCCAGCGGCATGAACATCATCATCTTGGCCTGCACCGGATCGGCCGGCTGCGGGTTCAGCTTCTGTGTGATGAACATCGAGATCGCGTACAGGATCGGCAGGATGAAGTACGGGTCCGGTGCCGTCAGGTCGTGGATCCAGCCCACCCACGGTGCGCCGCGCATCTCGACCGCGGCCTGCAACACCCAGTACAGGGCCAGGAACACCGGCATCTGCACGAGGATCGGCAGGCAGCCGCCCAGCGGGTTGATCTTCTCGGCCTTGTACAGCTCCATCGTGGCTTGCTGCATCTTGACCGGATCGTTTTTGAAACGCTCGCGGATCGCCTGCATCTTCGGCGTCACCGTCTTCATCTTGGCCATGCTGCGGTAGCCGGCCGCCGACAGCGGGAAGAACAGCAGCTTGATCAGGATGGTGAAGGCGATGATGGTCCAGCCCCAGTTGCCGATCATCGAGTGCAGCCAGTTCATCGTGGCGAAGATCGGCTTGGCGATGATCGCGGCCCACGCGTAGTCGCGCACCAGGTCCAGGCCCGGGGTCACGCCTTCCAGCAGGCTCTGCACCTGCGGGCCCGAGTACAGGCGCGCGGCGTTCGAGACGGTCGCGCCCGGTGCGACGGTGCCCAGCGGCTCGACGGCGCCGATGGCGAACAGGTTGTTACCCAGCGACTTGGTGTAGATGTCGCGCTGCGTGTTCGCCGGCGGGATGAAGGCCGAGACGAAGAAGTGCTGCGAGATCGCGATCCAGCCATCCTTCGACTGCTTCGCGTGGTCGGCCGAACCCTTGCCGATCTTCTCGAACGTCAGCTTCTGGTAGTGCTCTTCCGGCGTCCACAGCGTGGGGCCCGTGTAGCTGCTGTTGAAGTACGTGTCGCCTTCCGGCTTCATGCCGTCATGCTCGAGCTGGAAGTACAGCGACGGCGTGACCGGTGCCTGGGTCAGGTTCGTCACGTCGTGGCGCACGTCGATCACGTAGTCGTTGCGCTTGAACGTGAAGGTCTTGGTCAGGCGCACGCCACCCTGCTCCGCGTCCAGCACGACCTGCACCTGGTTGTTGCTGTCCAGCGTGCGCGAGCCCGGACGGACCGTGAACGGGGTGTTGTGGTTCGGCAGGACGCCGGCCGCGCTGGTGCCGGTCAGGCCCGTCTGCGCGAGGTAGACGCGCGGACCGTTGGCCTGGAACAGCACCTGGTTCTTCGTATGGTCGACCTTGTCGCGGTACTTCAGCAGCTCCAGGCGGCGGATCACGCCGCCGGCCGTGTCGATGTCGACTTTATAGACGTCGGTGGTGACGGTGATGACCTGGGTCTGCACGGGCGCGGGCGCCGCGGGCGTGCCCGGGACGGTGCCGGCCGGGGTCGGCGTCGCGGCCGTCGGCAGATCATTCGGCTTGGCCGGGTTTGGTGCCTGCGCGACCTTGGCCGGCGGCTGCGCCGAGAACATCGACTGCTTGCCGTTGGCCACCATCCAGTCGTTCCACAGGACGACCAGCGAGACGGCGAACACGATCCACAGGATGGTACGTTTATTGATTTCCATTGGTCTTATTCAGGAATGCTTGCAACCGCAAGCGGTTGGTGAGGAATGCTGCTCCCCGGGACGCGGTACCAGGTCGACGCCGCCGTCGTTCCACGGATGGCAGCGGCAGACGCGGCGCAGGGCCAGCCATCCGCCGCGCGCGGCGCCGTGGATCTTGACGGCCTCGATCGCGTAATTGGAACAGGTCGGAAAGAAACGGCAGTTCTGTCCGAGCATCGGAGACACCAGCAACTGGTAACCGCGCAACAGCCAGACGAGCAACCGGTTCATGATAGTCCCGGTTGCGAACCTGAAGGCGCAACGCTTGCCGCCTGTGGAGCGGCATTGGCCTTACGTGGACGCGGCAACTGCGATGCGAACAACCGCGCCAGCTCGACGCGCAACTGCGCCTTCAGCGCGGATGTCGTCGCCGGACCGTCCTTGCCGTTGACCGGACGCGACAGGCGCACGATGCAGTCGAGCGCCGGCAACTGCGTGGTCCGGAACAGTTCGCGCGTGATGCGCTTGATGGTGTTGCGCGTGACCGCGCGCGGCGCAAAACGTTTGGCCGCGACGACGCCCAGCCGCGCATGAGGCAGGGCATTCGGTCGGGTATAGAGCACGAAATGCGCGGTTTTTTGTGCAGGGCGCAAACGAAAAACGGATGAAAACTCATCCGTTTTTACGATACGCCGAACGCGCGCAAAGTCGTGCGAACCTTCGCCTGACATATGTCGTAGGCGCGGTCGATGCGGCTTTCCGGCTTAGACAGCCAGACGCTTGCGGCCCTTGGCGCGGCGAGCGTTCAGAACCAGACGGCCACCACGGGTAGCCATGCGTGCGCGGAAGCCGTGCGTGCGCTTGCGACGAACGACGGAAGGTTGGTAAGTACGTTTCATGGTGGTCTCGCTTAAAGCAAAATAGATGCAAAATCGGGGCTGAGCTCACGGATAGCGTCGAATAACCTGCTGCACGTTGCATTTTTGAACTGCGATGCTCGCTGTACTCACGTACAGCTGCGCTTCTCGTTCAAAACTGCTGCCGCTCGCGACGGTTCTTCGAAGCTCCCTGTTGCCAGCATTGCGCCAATGACATTTCGCAGTTGTTAAGCCAGCGTCACGCCACAGCAAAGCTTGTCGCCTGTGTGCCATTTGTTGGATTAACAAGGCGTACGGGCGGGGAACCCTGAATTATTCAGCATTTTTACTTCAACTGTCAAGGCGGCCGTTGTGTCAAGACCGCGCTATTGTGCGCCGCAAACGGTTGCGGACGCACGTCAGGCGTTCCCGTTTCGGTGGAAAATTCCTGTATCGCCTGTGGATAACTTGCGAGAACACAGGTAAAATAGAGTGTTACGCTTAACTTAGTCGATGTATGGATAACTTTTGGCAGACCTGTTCCAACCAGTTGGAGCTCGAGCTGACACCGCAGCAATATACCGCGTGGATCAAACCACTCGTCGCCCTCGACTACGAGGACGGCAAGCTGCGCATTGCGGCGCCCAATCGATTCAAGCTCGACTGGGTGAAGTCGCAGTTCGCCAACCGCATCACCGCGCTGGCGTCCGAGCATTATCAGCGGCCGGTCGACGTGCAGTTCGTGCTCGACCCGAAGAACAGCATGCCGAAAAAAACGGTGTCGTCGGCCCCTGCCCCGATGCCGTCCAGCAGCGGTGCGCTGGGCATCAACGCCGCCGCCGACAAGACCGTGCCGGAGATGCCTGTCGTCACGCCGGACAATGTCATCGCGAACAATCCGCGCCGCGAACAGAGCCGCGTCAACCCGGACCTCACGTTCGAGAACTTCGTGACCGGTAAGGCGAACCAGCTGGCGCGCGCCGCCGCGATCCAGGTCGCCAACAACCCGGGCGTCTCGTACAACCCGCTGTTCTTCTACGGCGGCGTCGGCCTCGGTAAGACCCACTTGATCCACGCGATCGGCAACCAGGTAATGGCCGACCAGCCGGGCGCGCGCATCCGCTATATCCACGCGGAACAGTATGTGCGCGACGTCGTGACCGCGTACCAGCGCAAAGGCTTCGACGACTTCAAGCATTACTATCACTCGCTGGACATGCTGCTCATCGACGATATTCAATTCTTCGGTGGCAAGAGCCGCACGCAGGAAGAATTCTTCTATGCGTTCGAGGCACTGATCGCAGCGAAAAAGCAGATCATCATCACGTCGGATACCTATCCGAAAGAGATCACGGGCATGGACGACCGCCTGATCTCGCGCTTCGACTCGGGCCTGACGGTCGCGATCGAACCGCCGGAACTGGAAATGCGCGTGGCGATCCTGATGAAGAAGGCGGAATCGGAAGGCGTCATGCTGAACGACGACGTCGCCTTCTTCGTCGCGAAACACCTGCGCTCGAACGTGCGCGAACTGGAAGGCGCGTTGAGGAAGATCCTCGCGTACTCGCGTTTCCACGGCAAGGACATCACGATCGACGTCGTGAAGGAAGCGCTGAAGGACCTGCTGTCCGTGCAGAACCGCCAGATCTCCGTGGAAAACATCCAGAAGACCGTGGCCGATTTCTTCAACATCAAGGTCGCGGACATGTATTCGAAGCGCCGTCCGGCCAATATCGCGCGTCCGCGCCAGATCGCGATGTACCTGGCGAAAGAGCTGACGCAGAAGAGTCTGCCGGAAATCGGCGAACTGTTCGGCGGCCGCGACCACACGACGGTGCTGCATGCGGTCCGCAAGATCGCCCAGGACCGCACCAAGAACGCCGAGTGCAACCACGAATTGCACGTGCTGGAACAGACCCTGAAAGGCTGATGCGTGAACGCGGGGGAAAAGGCGGTGCCCCCGATGATTTCTGGCAAAATATTGCGCGAACAACATTTTTACCCTACCCATAACCGAGGATATTTATGCAACTGGTCAAATCCACCCGAGACACGCTTCTCCGGCCACTGCAGATCGTGAGTGGTATTGTCGAGCGTCGGCACACCATGCCGATTCTGGCCAATATCCTCATCCGCAAGACTGGCGAAAGCGTCTCGTTCCTGTCGACCGACACCGAGGTGCAGATCACGACCCTGGCCAACATCGGTTCGGGTCCTGAAGAGACGGGCACGACCGTCGCGGCACGCAAGCTGCTGGACATCCTGCGCGCCCTGCCGGAATCGGGCGACGTCACGATGACCCTGCTGAACAAGCGCCTGACCGTCCAGAGCGGCAAGTCGCGCTTCGCGCTGCAGACGCTGGCGGCCGAGGAATTCCCGACCGTGTCCGTGGCCGACAGCTACAACGCGACCGTCACGCTGCCGCAAAAAACGCTGAAGCACCTGTTCAACATGGTGCACTTCGCGATGGCCCAGCAAGACATCCGCTACTACCTGAACGGCCTGCTGCTGGTGCTGGACGGTAACAACGTCATCGCCGTCGCCACCGACGGCCACCGCCTGGCTTTCGCGCAAGTGACGGCCGAGCAGACGTTCGAGCGCCAGGAAGTGATCATTCCGCGCAAGACCATCCTGGAACTGCAGCGCCTGCTGGAAGAAAGCGACGACGAAGTCCGCCTGGACATCGCGGCTTCGCAGGTCAAGCTGACGTTCGCCGACATCGAACTCGTATCGAAACTGGTCGAAGGCAAGTTCCCGGATTACACCCGCGTGATCCCGAAGGGTTACAAGAACGACTTCACGATCAGCCGCGAAGAGCTGCTGCGCTCGCTGCAGCGCGCCGCGATCATGACGAGCGACAAGTTCAAGGGCGTGCGCTGCATGATCTCCCCGGGCTCGATGAAGATCAGCTCGACCAACGCCGACCAGGAAGAAGCGGTGGAAGAGCTGGAAATCGACTACGGCGGCGACACGATCGACATCGGCTTCAACGTCACGTACCTGCTGGACGTGCTGAACAACCTGAAGTGCGACCAGGTGAACATCTCGCTGGGCGACTCGAATTCGTCGGCGCTGATGTCGATTCCGGAAAATGGCGACTTCAAGTATGTCGTCATGCCGATGCGTATTTAATTAGGGCGAAACGCCCATATATTCGTCCTGTTGTGCGGGGATTCAAGTGGTGATTGGGTCCCTGCCTGCGCAGGGACGACGGTGTCGAGGCCGCGTGCCCCAATCCGTCGTTCCCGCGAAGGCGGGAACCCAAGTTCGCAATCGAAGCCGCTCCCCGTATTTATTGACGATCTAGACAGCTGGCCCCTCGCCCGCCCGTCTGATTCACACGTTATTTGAGAAAGCAGTCATGTCCGAGAACACTCAAGCAGTTTTGGAATCCTCCCCTGCCAAGGCGGAAGAGTACGGCGCCTCGTCGATCCAGATTCTGGAAGGCCTGGAAGCGGTACGCAAGCGTCCGGGCATGTACATCGGCGACACGTCGGATGGCACCGGCCTGCATCACCTGGTGTTCGAGGTGCTCGATAACTCGATCGACGAGGCCCTGGCCGGCTACTGCTCCGAAATCCACGTCACGATCCATTCCGACAACTCGGTCTCGATCACCGACAACGGCCGCGGCATCCCGACCGGCATCAAGATGGACGACAAGCACGAGCCCAAGCGCTCGGCGACCGAGATCGCCCTGACCGAACTGCACGCCGGCGGCAAGTTCAACCAGAACGCGTACAAGGTGTCGGGTGGCCTGCACGGCGTCGGCGTCTCGTGCGTGAACGCGCTGTCGAAGCTGCTGCGTGTGACCGTCCGCCAGAACGGCAAAGTGCACCAGATGGAATTCGAGCGCGGCGTTCCGCTGAACCGCGAAATCGAAATCCGCGACGGCGTGGAAGTCTCGCCGATCAAGGTCATCGGCGAAACCGACAAGCGCGGCACGGAAGTCCATTTCTGGGCCGACGAGGAGATCTTCTCGCACGTCGAGTTCCACTATGAGATCCTGTCCAAGCGCATCCGTGAACTCTCGTTCCTGAACAACGGCGTCAACATCAAGCTGACCGACCAGCGCACGGGCAAGGAAGAAGTGTTCGCCTTCGAGGGCGGTACCCGCGGCTTCGTCGAGTACATCAACAAGTCCAAGACCGTCCTGCACCCGACCGTGTTCCAGGCGACCGGCGACCGTATGTCGGAAAACGGCACCAATGTCTCCGTCGACGTGTCGATGCAGTGGAACGACGCGTACAACGAGCAAGTGCTCTGCTTCACGAACAACATCCCGCAGCGCGACGGCGGCACCCACCTGACGGGCCTGCGCGCGGCGATGACGCGCGTGATCAACAAGTACATCGACGAGAACGACTTCGCCAAGAAGGCCAAGGTCGAGATCTCGGGCGACGACATGCGCGAAGGTCTGACCTGCGTGCTGTCGGTGAAAGTACCTGAGCCGAAGTTCTCGTCGCAAACGAAGGACAAGCTCGTATCGTCGGAAGTGCGCGGCCCGGTCGAAGAAATCGTGGCGAAGACGCTCACCGACTTCCTGATGGAAAAGCCGAACGACGCCAAGATCATCTGCGGCAAGATCGTGGAAGCCGCACGCGCGCGCGAAGCCGCCCGCAAGGCCCGCGACCTCACCCGCCGCAAGGGTGTGATGGACGGCCTGGGCCTGTCGTCGAAACTGGCCGACTGCCAGGAGCGCGACCCGGCGCTGGCCGAGCTGTACATCGTCGAGGGTGACTCCGCAGGCGGTTCCGCCAAGCAGGGCCGCGACCGTAAGTTCCAGGCCATCCTGCCGCTGCGCGGCAAGGTGCTGAACGTGGAAAAGGCGCGCTTCGAGAAGATGCTGTCGTCGGAACAGATCACGACGCTGATCGCAACGCTCGGCACGTCGATCGGCCCGGACGAATTCAACGTCGACAAGCTGCGCTACCACCGCATCATCATCATGACCGACGCGGACGTCGACGGCGCCCACATCCGCACCCTGCTGCTGACGCTGTTCTACCGCCAGATGCCGCAGCTGGTCGAACGCGGCCACATCTACATCGCGCAACCGCCGCTGTACAAGGTGAAAGCCGGCCGCGACGAGCGCTACCTGAAGGACGACGTCGAGGAAGCGAGCTACATGATGCGCTTCGCCCTGAACGGTGCTGCCCTGATGCCGAAGGAAGGCGCGGAGACGATCACCGACGGCGCGCTGGGCGACCTGGTCGACAAGTACAACAAGGCGAACGCGATCATGATGCGCCTGTCGCGCGTGATCGACCGCGCCGCCCTGTCCGCCATCATGACGGGCGTGAAGCTGGACCTGTCGACCCAGGAAGCGGCCGAGAAATCGGCGCAGGCGATGGCCGACGCGATCCACGACCCGAGCGTGAAGGTGGGCGTGCGTTCGGACGAACTGTCGGACAAGCACAGCCTGCGCATCGAACGCATCCACTACGGCAACGTGCAAGTGACGTCGATCGACGCCGACTTCGTCGCCGGCGCCGACTACAAGACGCTGGAAAACTCGGCCGAGACGTTCCAGGGCCTGATGGGCGAAGGCGCCATCATCCGCCGCGGCGAAGGCGAGAAGATGAAGGAATTCGCCGTGCGCGACTTCCAGCAGGCCATGGAATGGCTGCGCGAAGAAGCCGAGCGTGGCGTCTCCAAGCAGCGCTATAAAGGTCTGGGCGAGATGAATCCCGAGCAGTTGTGGGAAACGACCATGGATCCGACCGTGCGTCGCCTGCTGAAGGTGCAGATCGAGGATGCCATTGCGGCGGACCAGATCTTTACGACGCTGATGGGCGACGAGGTCGAGCCGCGTCGTAATTTCATCGAGTCGAATGCGCTGCAGGCGGGGAATATCGACGTTTGACGTGACAGGATCTGACGAACAGGCCCAGGCAATCAACGATTTTCTTATGTGATCTGCAAGGGCCGAATCATCTGGACGTTCTACGGGACGCCATTGCTCCAGTCAAGGACCGGGGCATCGGCGTCCCGTAGTTTTTCAGTCGAATGGGGTCGTCAGTTCCTTGTCGTTCGTGTCCACCACGAACACCGCGAGGAGCTTGGCCGGCTTGGTCTTGCTGGCATTGGCGCTGACGCCGTGACGGTCCCCGGGCAGCTCGGAGAAGTTCTGTCCGGCCTTGTACGTGGTCACCGGTCCGTCGTTGACCTGGCTGCGGACTGCCCCTTCCAGCACGGTCGCGTAGATGAAGGCGGACCTGGCATGCGTGTGACCAGGCGAGTAGCCGCCCGGGCCGTATTCGACAAGCACGCCCTTCATGCTCTTGCCGGGAACGTTCGGCAACTCGTGCTGATAGACGAGGGTCACCTTGGCGTTTTTCGCCTTCGGCGCTTCGGCGAGGGCGCTGGCGAGCGGCAAAATGGCGACAAGCAGCGAACAAAGAATGCGTTTCATGGAGATCTCCTTCAGTGAGCGGATGCGGAATCAGGCCTGTGCCTGCGGGCGGCGGAGCCATTCGTCGAGACCGATACGGCCGAGGCGCGCCTCGCCCAACGGCACGAGCGAATGTTCGTCGACGCGTCCGCCGAAGTATCGGGCGTCGGGATCGCTCACCACCTCACGCGGGTCGCCGATCGCCTTCAGGTAGCGGGCGACAAATTCGTTGAACGGCGCGCGTTCCGGACCGGCGATATCGACAATACCGTTGCGCGGCGCTGCGAGCGCCACATCGGCAACGATGGCAGCGACGTCGTCCGACGCGATGGGCTGGAACAGGCCGGGCGAAAGCCGGACGATATTCCCATCCGTACTTGAAGTGGCGATGCCGCCGAGGAATTCCATGAACTGGGTCGAGCGAATAATCGTGTAAGGGCTGCCGGCGGCCTCGATCAGTTTCTCTTGCGCAACCTTAGCCCGGAAATAGCCATTGTCGGGCATCCGGTCGGTCCCAACGATAGATAACGCGACATGGTGCCGGACGCCGGTCGCGGCTTCTGCCGCAAGAATGTTGTGGCTGGACGTTTGAAAAAATTCCAGTACCGCCTGGTCTTCCCATGACGGCGCATTGGCGAGGTCAATCACGACATGCGCGCCGGCCATGGCCTCCTTGAGCCCCTCGCCGGTAATGCTGTTGATACCATTTTTGGGGGAGCCTGCGATGACCTCGTGGCCGCCCTGCCGCAGTATGGCGACGGTCTTCGAGCCGATCAGCCCGGTGCCGCCGATGACGACGATCTTCATGATGTGCCTTTCGCTAAGATAAGGAACAGACTCCAAAAGTCTGCCCCTGACTCTTAGACGGTCGGCGGGGTCGATCTGTGACAGGCAATCGTTCTTCTTGCGAAGCCGATCGATTTCAGCCGGCCATCAATTCAACAACCGGCTATGCTTCGGCAACTGCGCCGCAAGATACTCATGTTGGTCAGCGAGGATATTCCGGCCGCTCAGCAGATAATGCTCCGCGCGACACGGCACATACGGCACGTAGATCAGCGGCCGGAATTGCTCCACCAGCAGATTGCCCTTCTCCTGGTTGCAGCGCTTGCAGGCGGTCACGCAATTCATCCACGTGTCCTGGCCGCCGCGCGACCTCGGCAGGATATGGTCGCGCGACAGTTCCTTGTGCGCGAAGCGGTTGCCGCAATAGGCGCAGGTATAGCGGTCGCGCTTGAAAAGTAGATCGTTCTGGTGCGTCAGCGGCAGGCCGGTCCTGAACATGCGGGTCATGATTTCGCTGCCGGCGATGGCAATGATCGGCTTGACCGCGATTTTCGACTGCACGCCCGAACGGGAATAGCCGCCGCGGAAAACGAATTCGCGGCCGCCCAGTTCCCAGGCCACTTTGCCGAGTGCGTAATACAGGATGGCGTCCTCTGGCGCAATCCAGTCGAACGGGTTGCCTGCAATATCGAGTGCCAGGATTTGCGTGTTCATCATGTCACCTTCATTCCGTAGTGACAGCGTAGCTTGAACACAAATAAAAGTCAGCAATCGTGTGCTGACTTCGACGTCATCCCCGCAATCTCGCGGGCTTGGTGCCGAACGACTGGACCACGACCGGCTTCGCCAACCCGGCCAGGAAGCGGCCCAGCGGCGCTTCGACCCAGTGATAAAACACCGCCCCGGACGCCACGCTGGCCGCCCAAGCCCACACGACGCCTGCACCTTGCAAATAAGCATCATTCGGCACGAAGCGCGTGAACGCCGCATTCACGACCAGGCACACCGGAAAGTGGACGAGAAAAATCGAGTAGGAGATCTTGCCCAGGTAATTGATGAGCGACCATCCCGAGCTCGCATACGTGCTCAGCCGCGTGCGGCCGTACAGGCACAGGATGCAGGCCACGACCGACGCCACCGCGATGCGTATCCGGAAATCGAGTTCCAGCGCCAGCACGGCCGGCACCACCATCATCAACAGCAGGGAGAACGTCGCGATGAACGGGCGACGCGGATCGCTCGCCCACCACGCGAGGATGCCCAGGCCGTAGCTGCCGAAAAAGTAAGGCGCCCACACGTCGAAATCGGCGTCGCGGTTAAAGTACAGCAGCGAGATGCTCACGCCCAGCGTGACCAGCAGGGGCATCAGCCAGGGCATGAAGCGGTTGCCGGCGATGCGTCCGCCCAACCACAGCAGGCAAGTGATCAGCGCATACAGCTGGAAATCAATGGCGACATACCAAGCGCCGGCGGACAGCGATTCATAGCCCAGCACGCTGTGCAGCAGCAGGACGTGCGCGGCCAACTGGGACATGTTCGGCGGGGCCGAGATCGAATCGTGGACCATCCACGTGCGCGCGAGCGCGGACGCGCCGATCGCCAGGAACATGGCCACGATGAACGGCGGCGCCAGCTTGATGTAGCGGCGCCAGATCGTGCCCAGCGGATTGCCGATGCCCGGCATGGCGGACGGCGACAGCGATTTCGCGACGAGGAAGCCGCTGATGACGAGGAAGGCCTGGACGGCGATGCGGCCGTACTGGTCGAGCCAGTCGATAATCGGCGGCATCAGCGGCCGCGCGGCGTCGGCCATCGGGCCGTAGAACGCCAGGTGGTGCAGGACGATCAATTGCGCCGCACCGGCTTTCAAAAGGTTGATCAAACCAAACTGTTTTTGGACCGTCGCGTTCGGTCCAGACACTCCCGGATCTTTCATGTGTGAGCCCAGCCATTCAATGTTGCTCAGTGTCAATCAAGCAACAAAGTTGTCGATATGGCTGAGCGGGCCGCCATCATAGCCGAGCTGAATCGTGCGGGACCACGCTTTACACCTCGTAAAGCCTGTTACATTAAGATGCAAATTAATCGTAAAAATAACGGCCCAAATAACGTTTTGCGCGCGATTTCAGCCATTCATGGTAACTAAACTGTTTCAAGAACAACTTCCATACGCGTAATACCCCGCCGACGTCTGCCTCACATCCGTATAAGCGGCGACCATGTAATACCCCAGATACTGGTTCGAATTCTTCGCATACACCTGCCCATCCGCCCCGATGTAAGCCCGGCCCGCCGACACGTGCGACACATTGCTGGCATACCAGTGACTGCACGTGAACGGCGCCGCCGCGTTGCCGCTGACGATCTTGTCAATCATCGTCTTGATGGCGACCATTTGCCCGCCGCTCTTGGCGGGGAAATTCACGTCCTCGTAGCCCCACCAGTCCCAGCATCCGCCGGGATTGTTCGCGGTGACGATCGTTTGCGGATACAGCACGATCATGTTGTTCGTATCGGCCCAACGGTTATAGCCGGCATTCTGGTAAAACGCCGTGCCGACGACGGACGCGCTTTGCAGGCAGCCGTGGAATGCCACGTGCAGCCGGCAGGATTGACCCGCGGCACAGCTGGCCGGCACGTAGGCGTAGCCGCTGTTGGCCATGCTATAAAAATTCGGATTGAAATTGCCCCAGAAAACGGATTGGTCGAAGTTGATGAAGCTGCCGGACAGCACACCCGTGTTCTTCGGATTCAATGGCCCATAAATCCATTTCAGGATCTCGCCCGCGGTATCGAAGTTGCAGTTGTTGACGTACGGGATGCCGTTGATGGCGCAGCCGTTGCCGAAGAAATCCGTCGGGATCGAATGCTCGGCCGCGAGATTGTTCTTGTAATAGATATTGGCGGCCGGGAGGTACGAACCGTACATCGTCTTGAGGTCGTCCATCACGGGCTGGCGGACCGTGGAATCGATCGTTCCCGACAGCAGATAGACCTTCGATGCGGCCATATTGCTGGTCGGGTCGATATAGCCATTGCCCGACCACGTATTCACCACCGACATCAGGTACGGCAGATTGCGCGAGCCGGTATTCGCCATGCACGGACCGACCGAGATCGCGACGTTCCCCTGCGAGCAGTAGACAGGCCCGCCGGCGATGATGCCTGCGCCCTTTTTCACCGTTTTCGAATACGCGAAATGCATCTGCGCCGCCATGTGGGCACCAGAGGAAAAACCGGAGACCGACACGTCGTTCACGCTGACGTTGTACTTCGGTAAAGCGACGACCGCCGCGAAGGCGCTCGTGCCGAGAAAACCAATGAGGATGCCGGCAAGCTGCCTTGCCCTGATCAGGACGGTCATGCTGTCTCCGGTTGTTTTATAGGTTTGACCCGGATCAGCTTAGATGAGGCAGACCGATGTGCAAGCGCAAAGCGATGTGCGCTTGCGATCAGGCGGCTGTGCAAAAAACGATGCATCCAGAGCTGAAGCACGCCGCGTGTACCATGTGCGCATGACCTACCGCCTCGCCATGTTCGATTTCGACGGCACGCTCGCCGACTCGTTCCCGTTCGTCCTCACCGTCTTCAACACGATCGCCGACCAGCACGGCTTTCGCCGCATCGACGTCGCGCGCGCGGACGAGCTGCGCCACCTCCACGTACGCCAGATGATGGACCATGTCGGCATGCCGGCCTGGAAGCTGCCGCTCGCGTCGAAGACCTTCATGACGATGATGCGCGACAGCGCCCACGCGATTCCCCTGTTCGACGGCATCGCCGACGCGCTGCGCCACCTGCACGACCGGGGCGTGGTGCTTACCGTCGTCTCGTCGAATGCCGAGCACAACGTGCGCGCGGTGCTGGGACCCGAGCTGGCGGCGCTGATCCGGCGCTTCGAATGCGGCATGTCCGTGTTCGGCAAGGCGAGCCGCATCCGCGCCGTGCTCAAGGCCTGCGGCGTGGCGCCGGCGGATGCCCTGTATGTCGGCGACCAGGCGACGGATGCGGAGGCGGCGCAGAAAGCCGGCGTGGCGTTCGGCGCCGTCCACTGGGGCATTGCCACGATCGAAGCGCTGCGCGCGCAGGCATGCGCCACCGAGTTCGTCACGCCGGCCGACCTGCGCCGCATCGCCCCCGCATCCTGACCTGTCCCGCGCACATATCGGCGGCTGGCTTGAAGGAAAATACTTCGCATGCTAAACTTTCGCATATCAACAGTGAACAAGAAAAGTATTTACGAGGATCAACATGCGACTCACCGACCAGACCCTGAGCAGTCTCACCGCCGCGCTGACCCATGCGTCGCGCGCCTACCGTGCCGCCGCCGACAAGGTCGCATCCGACTTCGGCCTGTCCCAGGCGACCGGGCTGCCGGTGCTGGTCATCCACCGCTTCGGCGAGAACGGCGTGCGGCCGGGCATCCTGGCCGAGACGCTGAGCCTGGAAGCGTCGTCGCTCGTGCGCGTCGTCGACCACCTGATCGGATCGGGCCTCGTCGAGCGCCATGAAGATCCGCAGGACCGCCGCGCCAAGATCCTGCGCCTGACCGACGAGGGCCTCAAGACCGCCCACCAGATGGACCAGGCGCTGACGCCCTTCCGCCGCAAACTGTTCGGGCAGTTCGACGCGGCCGACGTCGAGGCCACGCTGCGTGTCCTGTCCGGCCTGCCGACGGCCATCACCACCATCCAGGCCGCATGAACTTGCCAACCCGGTCGGAGATCCTGTTCTCCGTCAAGTCATTCGCGGCAGCGATGCTCTCGGTCTATGTATCGATGCGCATCGGACTGCCGCGACCGTTTTGGGCCATGATGACAGCCTATATCTGCGCCGCGCCGTTCGCCGGCCCCGTCCGCTCCAAGGGGCTGTACCGCGCGGGCGGCACGGTGCTGGGCGCCATCGCCGTCACGTTCCTCGTGCCGCGGCTGATCAATTCCCCTGAACTGTTGTCGCTGGTGCTGGCGCTGTGGATCGCCGGCTGCCTGTATTTTTCACTGCTCGACCGCACGCCGCGTTCGTACATGCTGATGCTGGGCGGCTATACCGCCGGTCTCATCGCCTTCCCCGCCGTCAATGAGCCGGCCGCCATCTTCGACATCGTCCTCGCGCGCGTGGAGGAAATCCTGCTCGGCATCACGTGCGCCACCGTCGTGCACAGCCTCGTGCTGCCGCAGCCGTTCGGTCCGATGCTGGTGGCGCGCCTGGACAATGCCGTGCGCGACGCCCAGCACTGGATCCGCGACGCACTGAATCCGGCCGGCGACACGCGCTCCGCCTCCGACCGCCGCAAGCTCGCGGGCGACATCACGGAGATGCGCCTGATGACCACGCACCTGCCGTTCGACACATCGCACCTGCGCTGGACGGAAAAGGCGGTCAATGCGCTGCAGGAACGCCTGGCCGCGTTCGTGCCGATCGTCTCCGGCGTCGAAGACCGCCTGACGGCGCTGCGCGAGCTGGGCGCCACCGAGGTGTCGGAACGGTGGCACGCGCTGCTGCGCGACGTCGTCGCCCTCACCGAGAGCCCGAAGGACGTGGCCATCGATGCGCAGGGCGCCGCGCTGCGCCAACGCATCGACGCCCTCGAACCGAAGGTCGACGACACGCTGGGCTGGACCGGCATGATCGAAGTGAACCTGGCCGCCCGGCTGCGGCGCCTGATCGAGATCTGCGTCGAGACGCGCGCGCTGCGCCAGCACATCGACGCCGGCGTGCACGGCCGCCTGCCCGAGGCCGTGCGCCACCTGCCGGGCGTGCCGGTGAGCGCGCTGCACCTGGACCGCGGCATGGCCCTGCTGTCCGCGTTCGCCGCGGCCGTCGCCGTGCTGGCCTGCTGCGCATTCTGGATCCTGACCGGCTGGCCGTCCGGCGCGGCCGCACCGATGATGACGGCCGTGCTGTGCTGCTTCTTCTCCACGCAGGACGATCCGGTCCCATTCATCAAGACCTTCATGTGGTATTCGATCTACGCGATCCCGCTGTCGGCCCTGTACCTGCTGGGCATCCTGCCGGCCGTGCACAACTTCGAGTCGTTCGTCCTGGCGTGCGCCCCGACCTTCCTCGCACTGGGTGTCTTCCTCGCGCGGCCCTCGACGTTCGGACGTGCCATGCCGTTCCTGTTCGCCATCTGCGGCACCCTGGCCATGATCGACACGCACAACGCCGACATGGTGTCCTTCGTGAACAGCACGCTGGCGCAGGTGGTCGGCTACATCGCGGCCGCCGTCACGACGAGCGTGTTCCGCCGCGTGGGCGCGGGCTGGACGGCGCGCCGCCTGCTCAAGGCCGGTTGGAGCGAGCTGTCGCGCATGGGCACTGGCGAGCGCGTGCCGTCGCTGCCGGAATTCTCGGCCAGGATGGTCGACCGCGTGGGCCAGCTGACCCCGCGCCTCGCGCTGGCCGGCAAGGACCAGGACCTGCAGGCCGTCGACGCGCTGCGCGACCTGCGCATCGGCTTGAACATGACCCTGCTGCAAAGCGTGCGTGCCCGGCTGGGCCGCGGCGACGCGGCCGTCGGCCCGCTGATGAAGCAGCTCTCTCGCCATTTCGCGCTGCGCCCCAGGGTCGACGCCGGCTGCGAACGCAGCCTGCTGGACACGCTCGACAACGCCCTGCGCGCCATCTGCGCCGGCGAACGCGACGCGGCCCAGCGCGAGGCGCTCGCCGCCCTCACCGGCATGCGGCGCGACCTGTTTCCCAAGGCGGCGGCTTATCAGCCCTCGCTGGCAACTGCAATCTGAAAGGAGATCCGATGATCGGCGAAGTCAGCATCTACGGCCTCTACGTTCCTCCGCTCCTGCTGCTCACGCTGGCGGCGCTGGTGGTCTCGCGGCTCATCAACCTGGTCCTGGCGAAGACGGGCTTTTATCGCGTCGTCTGGCACCCGGCCCTGTTCGATTTTTCACTGTTCGTCATCGTGCTCGGCGCACTGACGTATTACACACGCAACTGGTCCTGAGATGGCTATGAAAACTATTTTGTCGACAATTGGCCGGGTAAGTATCACGGCGGTGGTGACCGCGGGCGCGGTCTACGCGGGCTGGCAGCTGTGGCGCCATTACGAGGTCGAGCCCTGGACGCGCGACGGCCGCGTGAAGGCCTATGTCGTGCAGGTCGCGCCCGACGTGACGGGCCAGGTGACCAAGGTCTACGTCCACGACAACCAGCAGGTGAAGGCCGGCGAGGCGCTGTTCGACATCGACCGCGCCCGTTTCGAACTGGCCTTGCGCCAGAGCGAAGCCCAGGTGACGGCGGCCCAGGCGGCGCTGGCCCAGGCGCTGCGCGAGAACCAGCGTAACACCCAGCTCGACGACCTCGTGTCGCAGGAAACCCGGGAACAGGGCCAGACCCGCAGCGACCAGGCGCGGGCCGCGCTGGCCCAGGCCATCGTCAACCGCGACACGGCGAAGCTGAACCTCGAGCGCACGCGCGTCGTCTCCAGCGTCAACGGCATCGTGACGAACCTCGACCTGCGCGAAGGCGCGTACGCCACCGCGGCGCATCCGGTGATGGCCGTCGTCGACAGCAGCTCGTTCTACGTCGAAGGTTATTTCGAAGAGACCAAGCTGCCCGGCATCCAGCTCGGCGACGCGGTCGACGTCACCCTGATGGGCACGCGCCAGCCGATCCGCGGCCATGTGGAAAGCTTCGCCGAAGGCATCACGGACCGCGACCGCAGCACCGGCGCCAACATGCTGCCGAACGTGAACCCGACCTTCAACTGGGTCCGCCTCGCGCAGCGCGTGCCGGTGCGCATCGCCATCGACCAGGTGCCGGCCAATGTGCGACTCGTTGCCGGGCAGACGGCGACGGTGAAGGTGTTGCCTGCTGTGGCCAAACCTTTGGCCAAACCTGCGGCCCAGGCGGTGGCTGCCGTTCCCGCCGCGACTACCACGCGTAAATCGTCATGAACCGCTACCGATCCTCCGTCAAGAAAGTCTTCACGCTGTCGCTGCTGGCGGCCGCGCTCGCCGCCTGCACGACGGTGGGCCCCGACTACCACGTGCCGAAAGAGGCCGTGATCAAGCGCGACGCGGCCAATGCCCCGTTCATGGGCGCGGCCGAGCAGTCCTTCAAGTCCGAACCGCTTCCGGCCGACTGGTGGCGCCTGTACCAGGACCCGCTGCTCGACAAGCTGGTCGCCAAGGCCTTCGCCAACAACGCCGACCTGCGCGTGGCCGCCGCCAACCTGCAGCGCGCGCATGGCGTGCTGGAAGAGGTCGAGGAAAAGAAGCGCCCCGAAGTCGAGATGAGCGCCGCCCCGCAATACGGCCGGATCGCCGGCGCGCAGCTGGGCATCCCGGAACAACTCCCCACCGACGGCCTGTACGACGCCGACGTCAAGATCGGCTACACGCTCGACCTGTGGGGCCGCATCCGCCGCGCCGTCGAAGCATCGGAAGCGGACGTCGAAGCCGCACAGGCGGCCAGCGACCTCACACACGTGATCGTCGCGGCCGACACGACCCGCGCCTATGCGGAAGCGTGTTCGGCCGGCTACCAGCTGAAAGTGGCGCAGGAGTCCGTCGATCTGCAGCGGAAGTTCGTGAATCTCACGGCCGAACGCGTCAAGCGCGGCCGCGGCATCGCCATCGACACCACCCGTGCACAAGCCCAGCTCGAACAATTGCGCGCCAACCTGCCGCCGCTGGAAGCGCGCCGCCGCACGGCGCTGTACCGTCTGGCTGTTTTGACAGGTGAAGTGCCGAGCCAGTTCCCGGCCGAGGTCGCGCAATGTTCGACGCCGCCGCGCGTGGCCGCGACGATCCCGGTCGGCGATGGCGCCGCCCTGCTGCGCCGCCGCCCCGACGTGCGCCAGGCCGAACGCCAGCTGGCCGGCGCCACCGCGCGCATCGGCGTCGCGACGGCCGAGCTGTACCCGAACATCAACCTGGGTGCGTCGGTCGGCATGATCGGCATGATGAACCAGTTCAACGATGCGAACACGTGGAAGTTCAGCCTGGGCCCGCTGATCTCATGGAGCCTGCCGGCGACCAGCTCCGCCCGCTCGCACATCGCGCAGGCGAAGGCCAGCACGGCCGGTGCGCTGGCCCGCTTCGACTCGGTCGTGCTGAACGCACTGCGCGAGACGGAAAGCGCGCTCACCGTCTACGCCCGCGAGCTCGACCGCAACGCCGCCCTGCGCGCCGCACGCGACCAGAGCGCGCTGGCGTCGCGCCAGTCGGCCAAGCTGTACCAGTTCGGCCGCACCGACTTCCTGTCCCAGCTGGACGCGGACCGCACCCTGGCCAGCGCCGAGAGCGTCCTCGCGGCGTCCGATGCCCAGCTGGCGGCGGATCAGGTGCAGCTGTTCCTCGCACTGGGTGGCGGCTGGGAGAACACGCATGCCAAGCATGGCGAGGAGCATGTCGCGCAGGCGCATCACGCGGAGTGACGCGCCCGGCGTTCACAACAATTTATCGAGCGTGATCGGCAAATCCCGCACCCGCTTGCCCGTCGCGTGGAACACGGCATTCGCGATGGCGGCGCCCACGCCCGTGATGCCGATCTCGCCGATGCCCTTGGCGCCCAGCGGGTTCACGTGCGGGTCGTCCTCGTCGACGATCTGTACGTCGATCGCCTGGATGTCGGCATTCGTCGGGACGTGGTACTCGGCCAGGTTGCCGTTCACGGCGCGCCCCTCCCGCTTGTCGATCAGCGTCTCTTCGAACAGCGCCAGGCCGATCCCCCAGACGATGCCGCCCATCAGCTGGCTGTAGCCCGTCTTTTCGTTCATCAGCTTGCCGACGCCGTAGACGCCCACGACGCGCGGCACACGGATCTCGCCCAGGTCTTCGTCCACCGTCACCTCGACGAACACGGAGCCGAACGCATGCATCGAGTACTTCTGCTTCTCGTCGCCGGGCTCGGCCTTGGCCGTCACCTCCACGGGACCGCCGTGGCGTGCGGCGATGGCCTGCATCGCTACACGCCGCGCCGGATCGTCCAGCAGGTAGAGCTCGCCACCATCCGACGTCGAATCCACGCCCACCTGATCGGCCGTCGCGCCGAACAAGGGCGAGCATTCATCGGCCGCCGCGATGCCGAGCAGTTTCAGGCGCAACGCCCTCCCCGCCGCCTGCACGGCCGGCGCCACGCTGGCCACCGTCGTCGATCCGCCCGAGACGGGCGCTTCGGGCATCTGCGAATTGCCCAGCTCGAAACGCACACGGTCGACGGGCACGCCGAGCGCATCCGCCGCCACCTGCGTCATCACGGTATAGGTGCCGGTGCCGAGGTCCTGCGTGCCGGAGCGGAACAGCGCGGTGCCGTCCGGCAGCAAGGTCGCGGAGCATTCCGCCGCCGAACGGTTCGTCGGATAACTCGCCGTCGCCATGCCCCATCCGACCAGTTTTTTACCTTGACGCATGGAGCGCGGCTGCGGATTGCGGTCGCGCCAGCCGAAGCGCTCGGCGCCGATCTCGTAGCACTGGCGCAGCGATTTACTGGAGAACGGCAAGTCCTTGCCGGGATCGCGCTCCGTGTAGTTTTTCAGGCGCAGATCCAGCGGATCCATGTGCAGCTCGTAGGCCAGCTCGTCGATCGCGCAATCCTGGGCGTACGAACCGGTGGCCTCGCCGGGCGCGCGCATGAAGGTGGGCGTACCGAGATTCATGCGTGCCAGCCGGTGCGACGTTGCCTGGTTCGGGCTCTCGTACATCATGCGCGTGACGAGGCCGCACGGCTCGATCCAGTCCTCGATCATCGACGTGTAGGCGATCGTGTCGTGGCTGGATGCCGTCATGCGGCCGTCCGACAGCGCCGCCATGCGCATGCGCTGCTCGGTGTTCGGGCGGGTGCCGACCGGGCCGAACATCTGGTTGCGGTCCAGCGACAGTTTCACGGGACGCCCCAGCTGCTTCGCGGCCATCGCGGCGAGCACCACGTGCGACCACACGGAACCCTTGGCCCCGAAGCCGCCGCCCACGTACGGGCAGATCGCCGTGACGTTCTCGGGCGGAATACCGAAGATGCTCGCGACGATGCGCTGCACGCCCTTCATGTACTGCGTCGAGTCGTACAGGGTGAGGCGGTCGCCGTTCCACTGGGCGATCGTCGCGTGCGTTTCGAGCGGGTTGTGGTTCTCGACCGGCGTCGTGTAGGTGACGTCTATCCGCGCGCTGCCGGCCAGCAGCCCCGCCTGCAAATCGCCCCGCTTCGTGTCGGTTTCTTCCGTCAACACTTTTTCCGGCGGATGCACGGACGCCTTGGCCTCCTCGAAATCGAGCACGGCCGGCTTGCGTTCGTACTCGATGCGCAGCCGGGCGCCCGCCTCGCGCGCGCGCTCGAACGTGTCGGCCACGACGACGGCGATCGGCTGGTTGTTGTAATAGACGTCGTCTTCCTGCAGCAGGGTCAGCCTGCGCCCGATCGGCGGCTGGAGCTTGCCGTCCTTCATGTTGGGAGGAAGCCGCATGGCGTTCGCGGGCGTCATCACGAGCAGCACGCCCGGCACCTCGCGGGCCGCGCTGTCGTCGATGGAGAGCACGCGTCCGCTGGGGATCGTGCTCGTGACCAGGACCGCATGGGCCACGTTGTCGACCGGATGCTCGGCCGAATAGCGCGCCGCGCCGCTGACTTTCGCCCAGGCGTCGACGCGATTGATGGGAGCGCCCGTGATCGTCATGCCATGCCTCCCATCTCGCCCGTGGCCTGACTGCCCGTGGCGATCCGCAGCGCCCGCGCGACCGCGCGCTGCGCCAGTTCGACCTTGAACGCGTTGTGCGCATGCGGCTGCGCACCGGCGACGGCATCCGCCCCGACCTTGCCCAGCACGTCGTCGGTAAGCGCGCCCAGCGACTGGCCGCGCAATCTCCGCTCCGCACCCAGCGCCCGCCAGGGTTTATGGGCCACGCCGCCCAGCACGATGCGCAGGTCGCGGATGGTGTCGCCGTCCACGTCGACGGCCGCCGCCACCGACACGAGCGCGAACGCATAGCTGGCCCGGTCGCGCACCTTCAGGTAGTGCGCATGCCTGGAAAACGGCGTAGGCGGCAATTCCACCGCCGTGATCAGTTCGCCGGGGCGGATCACCGTGTCGTCCTGCGGGCGGTCCTCCGGCAAGCGGTGGAACTCGGCGACGGGCAGCTGCCGCGCGCCGTCCGGCCCCTGCAGGTGGATGACCGCATCGAGCGCGACGAGGGCCACGCTCATGTCGGAAGGATTGGTCGCGATGCAGTGCGGGCTCGCGCCCAAAATCGCGTGGATGCGGTTGTGGCCGTCGATGGCGTCGCAGCCCGAGCCGGGATCGCGCTTGTTACAGTGAGGGAAAGCGGGATCGGTAAAGTAATAACAGCGCGTGCGCTGCAGCAGGTTGCCGCCAATGGTCGCCATGTTGCGCAGCTGGGCCGACGCGCCGTTCAGCAGCGCCTCCGACAGCAGGCGATAGCGCTGGCGCACGAGCGGATGATTCGCGGCCGCCGTGTTGCTGGCCATCGCGCCGATGCGCAGGCCGCCACCCGGCAGCTCGTCGATGTCGGCCAGCGCGAGCCGGCTCACATCGATCAGGCGGACAGGCTTTTCGATGCCGCTCTTGTACAGGTCGAGCAGGTTGGTGCCGCCGCCGATGTATTTCGCACCCGGCTGGCGCGCCAGCTCGAGCGCGTGGTTCACATCCCTGGCACGGTCGTAGAAGATCGATTGCATGCACGTCCCCCTACGCCTGGCGCAAGACCACGCTGTGGATGGCCTTGACGATGTTGGGATAGGCGCCGCAGCGGCACAGGTTGCCGCTCATGCGCTCGCGGATCTCGTCTTCGGACAGCGCGCCCGGCGCCAGCTGGTCGCCTTCGGTCAGCATGCTGGCCTGCCTTGCCTTCACTTCGTCCAGCAGCGCCACCGCCGAACACACCTGTCCCGGCGTGCAATAGCCGCACTGGAAGCCGTCGCAATCCATGAAGGCCTGCTGCATCGGGTGCGGCTGCCCTTGCTCGCCGAGGCCTTCCACGGTCGTGATCTCGCGGCCGTCGTGCATCATCGCCAGCGTGAGGCAGGCGTTGATGCGCTGGCCGTCCACGAGGACCGTGCAGGCCCCGCACTGGCCGCGGTCGCAGCCCTTCTTGGTGCCGGTCAGGCCCAGCACCTCGCGCAGCGCGTCCAGCAGGGTCACGCGGGGTTCGATCGTCAGGTTGTGCTCGGCGCCATTGATCCGCAAGGTGAGCGGTTGCGGCGGCGCATGGAGCAACGTCGCGCCCTGCGCACGCTGCTCCGATAGACTCTGGTCATCGTCTGGCATGACTTTGCTCGCTTTCGAAGATGGATTGCCTGATTCATCATCTCCGAAATCAAAAAATCGGGGAGCGCGCGAGAAGCGTGCCGTTGCGGCAAGTGTTTGAAGCGCTCTATACTCGCGCAGAGATGCACAGAAGCATCAGCAACCCGGAAATGACCATGCGCTCCCCCTTGCTCCTGTTGACACCGCTCTTGCTGCTGGCCGGCTGCGTCAACGAATCGGCCAGCTACACGATCGACAGCAACGACCACGCCCTGACGGTGGTCGTCACGCAGGATTATTTCTGGAGCAAACAGGCGGGCCTGCGGGTGATCGCGTCGCGCCTGCCGGACTGCCAGCGCCAGTTCGACCTCGGCAAGACGCCGCTGGCCGACCTGAACGTCGAGCTGTTCTCCACGGGCGACGACACCTTCGTGCTGCGCGCGGGCGACGCGATGTGGCAGCTGGAAACCCGTACCTGCAGCCAGTTGCCGGAACCGTCGGACAATGTGCAGGCCCAGCCGATCGGCGTGTTCCACATGGATGCGAAAAAGAAGCTCGTGTTCGAGCCGGCGGAAGGCTCGGTGGCGGCCACGCGCTAGCGCTCACACCCGCCGGCGGCAGGCCGGTCATCCGGCAACGCAGCCCGGATCAGTGCTGCCCGGTCAGCTGGCGCAGCCGTGCGATTTCGGCCGTGCGCCCGAGCCGGTCGAGCGTCTGCTCGAGCAGGGTGCGGTCGCCGTCGCGCAGCATCGTCCATTGCGTGAAATATTCATGCACGGTACGCCAGGGCGGAAACTCGGGCGGCATGCTGCGCCAGGCGCTGCCGGTGTGGAGGAAGTACAGGACGGCGCAGAACACATCGTACAGGTCGTGCTTGCGCGGCCGGGTCTTGCGGCGGGCCGCTTCGAGCATTTCACGCACGGTCTCGAACTGTTCACGCGGTACATCGCTTGGAAAGGTTTGCCTGGCCATGTCGATCGCCTCAAATTCACTTGGAGACACATGATCCGGAACAGGTTCCCGATCATCGACGGGGCGTAGCGCATTGTCGCGACGGATTCGAACACGGCGCCCAGTAAATACAGTCTAGCAGCGTGTTCGGAATCATGGCGCCTTTTTTTTGCGGCGCCATGCGTGCGGGGTCGGGCAGGCCGTCAGTCGCGGGCCAGCGACAGGAACTCGGTGCGCAGCGCCAGGTTCGGCTGCAGTTCGCCCAGGAGGGTCGACGTGATGGTTTCCTCGCCCGGCGTGCGGATGCCGCGGCTTTCCATGCACATGTGGCGGCACTTGATGACCACGCCCACGGCCTTCGGTTCCAGCACTTCCATCAGCGTGTTGGCGATCTGGACCGTCAAGCGTTCCTGCACCTGCAGGCGCTTGGAGAACACGTCGACGAGGCGCGTCAGCTTCGACAGCCCGACGATCTTGCCGTTAGGCAGATAGCCCACCGTCGCCTTGCCGAAGAACGGCGCCAGGTGGTGTTCGCAATGGCTGTAGACCGGAATGCCGCGCACGACGATCAATTCGTTGTATTCCTCGGCGCCGTCTTCGAACGCCTTGAGGATCTCGACCGGATCCTGGTCGTAGCCGGAAGTCCAGTGTTTCCAGGCCTTGGCGACACGCGCGGGCGTCTCGTGCAGGCCGGAGCGATTGGGATCTTCGCCAAGGCTTACCAGCAGGCGGCGCCAGTCATTCTCGGTGAAGACTTCTTTGTCAGACATGGTTAACCCTAAAATTTTCGATTGCCGAGAGTATATAGAAAATGGAGCGGATCCACCGATGACGGCGGCTTCCTTGCGCAAAACGAAAGCCGGACTGTGGCGGATGCGCTAGCGTAGTCGACGTCCTTGTCACTGCGCGGAGAACAGCCATGCTTGGGAGCACCGTCCTGGAAGTCGCGATCGGCCTGACATTTTGTTATGGCACGGTCGCCCTGATCGTCAGCACCTTGCAGGAAGCGTTGGCCGCGGCGTTCCGGCTGCGTGCCAACACCCTGCTGGCGGGCGTCAAGAGCATGCTCAACGACTCCCGCTTCGACGGGCTGGCGCGTGCCGTCTACCAGCATCCGCTCGTCAACCCGCATGCGGACGGCACGCAGCCGAGCGAACGGGACATGCGTACGCGGCCATCGTACATCGAACCGGCGCATTTTGCGATTGCGCTGGTGGACAGCCTGTGGAAAGTGCCGGGCGACTTCGCCCAGCTCGGCAACGCCATCGAGACGATTCCCGATCCGCAGGTCCGGCAGGTGATGCGCGGGCTGTACGGGCGCGCGCGCGACCTGCAGCAATTCCAGGACATGCTGGCCGGCTGGTTCGACAACGCGATGGCGCGCATGTCCGGCGCCTATAAACGGCGCCAGTTGCTGATTTCCCTGCTGCTGGCACTGCTGCTGGCGATCCTGTTCAACATCGACAGCATCCATCTGTTCCGCACGCTGTGGCAGCAGCCGGCCCTCGCGGCGCATCTCCATGACGCGCCCGGCGCGCTGGACCCGGCCGTGTTCGACGCCCTGATGGCGCTGCCGATCGGCTGGACGCGGTTCCCTCCGGTAGCCAATGCCGATTTCGCGCTGCAGGTCGCGGGCTGGATCGTCACGGCGTCGACCGCGCTGTTCGGCGCCCCGTTCTGGTTCGACCTGATGCAGCGCGTCGTGCGCATGCGCAGCACGGGCACGCGGCCGGAAGAAACGCCGCTGGCGCTGCGCGTGGAAGGCAGGATCGCAGCTACGCCGGTACCGTGAGGGGGCTGGCCGTCAGCGGCCGGGCGGACGGTGGCTGTCGACCAGCATGCTCGAGATCGACACGTGCGCCACGCGCTCCGGCCACTCGTCGCCCGGTCCGAACCAGCGCGCCTCGCTGATCTCGTTGGGATCGGTACGGATGTCGCCGTCCAGGTAATCGGCCGTGAACGCGATCATCAGCGAGTGCGGGAACGGCCACGACTGGCTGCCGAAATAGCGCAGGTTGTGCACGCGCAGGCCCACTTCCTCGAACACTTCGCGGTGCACGGCTTCCTCGATCGTCTCGCCCGCTTCCAGGAAGCCGGCCAGCGGCACGAAGCGTTTGACGGCGGACTGCGTGTGCAGCGCCAGCAGCACCTTGTCGCCATTGCGGATCAGGACCATCATCGCCGGCGAAATGCGCGGATAAGCCATGTGGCCGCAGTTCACGCACTTGAAACAGCGCTCGCCCGCCGCCAGCGCGGTGCCGCTGCCGCAGGCGCCGCAGAAGCGGTGCGTGCGCGCCCATTCGGCGATCTGGCAGGCGCGCGCGGCCACGCCGAGGTGGCCTTCGTCGAACTCGCCGAACAGCGAACGCAGCCCGCGCCAGGCGTGGCCGGGCGGTGCCAGGGCTTCGTCGTCGACCCAGGCGGTCTGGCAATAACGGGCGTCCAGCAGGCCCACCGGCTGCAGGCGCGGCGGGTCGAGCGCGAGGCTGCGCACCGCGGCCTCGTCGGGCAGGCCGAGGTCGGCCTCGCGCACGAGCAGCCGCCCGCCGTGGAAGACGAAGGACAGCGGTGCGGCATCCTGCTGCGGAGCCATCAGGGGCGTGAACGAGGCGGGCGTCTGGAGCATGAGGTATCCGGTCATCAAGGGATTGCCTTCGATGATACCGTCTTTCGCCGCACCGTTCAGGCCGCCATCGACATCCAACGACCGCGCGAATGGATGAACTAATCCAGCTCATCGTGCTCCAAGCCTCAGCAGGACCGCAGCGCAACCCAACGCGGAGGAGACGATGAGCGTGATGACCGAAGACAGCTTGAGCGGCGCCAGCTACCGGCACGGCGGCGGCTGGTGGGATGGTCCGCGCAGGTCCGCCGGCTATCGTGTCCAGAAGCCCGATCACTGGATCTTCACCGAGACCGGCCTGGCGCGCGGCGACGCGCTCGGACGGCATAGCTGGCCGCCGCTGGCGGGCTATGAATGCGACGGCGTCCCGCTCGACGTCTTCGATGCCGGCCATGACGCATTGCTGTCCGTCTGGGCGGACGAGGACGGTACGCCGGACGGCTATGCATTGCTGGCGGCGGCGCGCCTGGGCCCCGACTGGCAGGAATTTCCGGCACGTGCACGCCACGCGGCCGGCGAAGGCATCCACACGGCCGCCATGGGCCTGTTTACACGCAACGGCACCGTGTTTTCTGCCGGAACCACCGATTGGGCGCAAGTCCTCGACGCCGGCCGGGATCGCCAACTGGAGCGCGTCACGCGTAATGTCCTCGATGGCCTGTTGCGAAGGTAGCGCGGTAACTCAGGCGACAAAGGAGCAACAAGTGTACCGTCGACCACTGCTGCAGCGTCTCGATCCGCCTTCGGTGATCGTATTCCGCGCCCTTCACCTGGGCGACATGCTGTGCACGGTGCCCGCCCTGCGCGCGCTGCGCGCCGCCGTGCCCCGTGCCCACATCGCGCTGGTGGGTTTGCCGTGGGCGCAGCAATTCGCAGACCGGTTCAGTGCGTACGTCGATGAATTCATCGCCTTTCCCGGCCACCCTTTGCTGCCCGAGCAACCGGTCCGGCATGCTGCGCTCGCGCGTTTCTACAACAGCCTTTGCACCCGCCAGTTCGCGCTGGCGCTCCAGTTGCACGGCAGTGGCGACGTGAGCAACGACATCGTCAGCGGCTTCGGCGCACAGGCGATGGCCGGGTTCTGCCGTGGCGCGCCCGTCGTCCGCGACCGCACCGTCCTGTTTCCCTATCCGGAAATCGGGGCAGAACCGGAGCGCCTCCTGTCGCTGATGGAGCAACTGGGCGCGCCGTCGACCGGCGTCCACCTGGAATTCCCGCTGTCGCGCGACGACGAAGACGAGTGGCGCGCCAGCGGCCTCGGCGCCTCGCTCACGCCCGGCGCCTACCTGTGCATCCACCCGGGCGCGCGCAAGCGGGACAAATGCTGGCCGGCGGCCTTGTTCGCGAAGGTCGGCGACCGCCTCGCCGCCGAGTTCGGCCTCAAGGTGGTGTTGACGGGATCGGCCGAGGAAGCGGACCTGACGGCCGACGTGGCGTCCCGCATGCACCACCCGCCAGTCGACGCCGCCGCGCCCATCTCGATCGGTGCGATGGCCGTCCTGATGCGTGATGCCAGGCTTTTGCTCTGCAACGACACGGGCGTGTCCCACATCGCGGCCGGCCTCAGGCTCAAAAGCATCGTCGTGTTCAGCAAGGCCGACATCGCCCGCTGGGCGCCGCTCGACCGCCACACGCACCGCTGCATCTGGGATCCCGGTGCGGAGCGCGCCCAGGTGGTGCTGCAACATGCACGCGCCTTACTGGCCGGCACGGCGCCGAGCCGCCAGCGCAGTGTCGGCATGTGGCCTTACTGGTGACTCTTGACGAGCCAATGCCGCATGGGCCAGCGCCTCCACCTCGTCGATGCCGACATCGGCGACAAAGCTCACATCGTGCGGACAGCGCGCTCGCAGATTGTCCTGATCGCAGACAGGGCAGCGTGTCCGCACCGACATGGCCGCATGCAACGTCGAGGGCCGCAACGGCAAACCGTCGATCAAATTCGTCAGCCAGAAGATGCCGACACTCGGCACACCAAGCGCCAGGCCCAGGTGCAGTGGGCCGGTGTCGTTCGACACAAGCAGCGCGGCACGCGCCAGCAGGCCGCACAGCCCGCCCAGGCTCAGCCGGCCTGCGAGTGCGGCGGCCGGCGCGTGCATGCGCGCCACGACCTCGTGCACGAGATCCGCTTCGTCCGGCGAACCGTTGACGGCGACACAGGCGCCGTCCTGCGCAAGCCGGTCGCCCAGCGCCGCGAACGATGGCGCCGGCCAGCAGCGGCGCGGATCGGTCGACCCCGGCTGCAGCACGATGAGCCGTTTGCCAGCCAGCCCGGGCATGATCGCCGCGGCCTCGTGCCGGTCGGCTTCCGTGAGCGCGAGTTCCGGTTGCGCATCAAGCGGCAACCGCATGGCCGCACCGGCCAGGCCGGCGATCTCGAGCAAGGCCAGCCTGCGCGGGCTGGGCGCGCGAAACGGCACCCAGCGATCGAGCAAGGGGACACCCGGCGCGCATGCCCCCGCCGTCAGCCGCGCACCGCAGCGCAACAGCAACGGATTCGAATGCCGCCCGCCCCCATGCATCTGCAGTGCGAGATCGAAACGCTCGGCGCGCATCGCGTCGACGAAGCGCTCGACCTCTTCTGTTGAAGTCTCGTGTGCGCCGACGCCTTGCACGGGCGGCACCTCGACGACCCGGTCGACCGGCCCCGGCCTCCCCTGCAGGAACGCACGATGCCAGGCTTTTCCCGCCAGGACCAGTTCGGCCCCGGGATACGCCTGCTTCAACGCGTGCAGGGCCGGCAGCGCGAACACGAAGTCGCCCACCGCACCCGGCCGCAGCACGACGATCTTGCGCACATCGTGGACACGCATGTCGTGGACACGCATGTCGTCCACACGCATGTCGTCTACACGCATGTCGTCTACACGCATGTCATCGAGACGATCATGGATCGGTCGCATCGTGCGGCTCGTCGTGTGGCTCACTGAGCGGCAACACATACGGCGCATCGATGGCCCGTGCCGTGATGGTCGTCGGCAGTTCCATGTGATACGCACCGGACGGAAATATCGCGCAGCCGCCGTAAAGCGCCATCACACGCTGCTGGGCCAGCACATCTTCTCCGCAATGCTGGGCCGGCAGGTCGCGCCAGAAGTCGAAGCCGCCCACCGCGCGCAGCTTGGCCGTATCGAACATCACGCAGCCGCCGACCCAGGCGATCTTGTAGCGCCGCGTTGCTCCGGCTTCGTCCGCCAGGCGGGTCTGCACGTGAAAGAGGTTCGCCGCACTGTGCAGGTGATGACGCGCCCACGCCGGGCTGCCGGGCCGCACGGTTTCCGGCGTCACGGGACCGTCCCAGAATTCGATCGCTTCCTGCATCGGCCGCAACTGGCCCAGGTGGCTCAATCCGTGCAGCGCACTACCGACGAGGCCGCATCCCTCTTCCCGTAGCGCGGCGTGCAGACGGGCGACGAGGTCCGGTTCGAGGATCACGTCGTCGTCGACGAACAGGCAGCACGGCGAGCGCACCTGGGCCAGCAGGAAGGCGCGCTGTTCGGCCATGCCGCGGCGGCGCGGGCGCCGGAACGTGTCGACGCCGCGGCCGGTGACGCGCAGGTAGCGCAATACCGCCTGCACCTCGCCATGCGTGCAGACGCCTTCGCCATCCGACTGGTCGGCAAGCACGATGCGCAAGGCCGGCCAGGTCTGCGCGCCAAGCGCCGCCAGCGTGACCGCGAGCGCAGCGGGGCGGTTGCGGGTCGGGATCAGGACGTCGATCGTCTCGTTCACGGCGCCGCCCTTCCATCCCCCTGCACCTGGCCGTTGAGGTACGGGTTCAGCGCGGGATCGTTGTACATCTTGAACTGGCGATAGAGCTTGAAATAGGCCCGTCCGGCCCGCGCTTCCGTGAGCAGCAGGTCGAGGCAGGACATCAGGTCCTGGCGCTGCGCGAGCAGGCGGTCGAGCCTGGCGGTGCACGCGCGGACGTGGGCGTCGTCCGCATCGACGCGCTGCGTCTGCGCGCGCATGTGGTGGATCTTCAACGCGAGGATCGACAGGCGGTCGATCATGGCGCCGGCCGTTTCGCTGGAGAGCCGCGCATCGGGCACGCAGACGACGTGGCGCAGGCTGGCCAGCAGCGCTTCGTCGATGGATTCGACCGCGTCGTTGCGTTTCTGGTTGTAGCGGTCGATCAGGCGCTTGCCGGCCGCGATTTCGGAAGGGGGCACGTCCAGCCGGCGCGCCCGGTCTTCCTCGCGCCACAGCAGGCCGTTGTAGCGGTGATTGGCGGCGATCCATTCCCATACGCCCAACCGGCCCGCATCGGCGGCGACGTGCGACATCACGGGCCAGTCGCGTTCGCGCAGCTGGCGGTCGTGGAACCAGACGACGGACACGGCATCGATTTCGCTTTGCATGGCAACTCCGATCCTGGGCAGACGAGTGACGTTTGCTTGGAGTACGCAGGCGTACTGGAGTTCTGCGGAATGCGCGCGGCCTTGGCACAGCGCAAAAAAACGGGGCGGCGCCATCGGCGACCGCCCCGGAACAGGAGGATAGGTGAGAACAGATTACTTCAGCAGGCGCGAGCGGCTGGCCACGAAGGCGATCAGGCAGGCGAGGCCGCCGATGTAGGCGATGGCGATCTGCATGCCCATGCCCTGGGCGATGGCGCCGATGACCGGCGGGCCCATCAGGCTGCCGCTGTAGGCCATGCTGGCCACGCCGGCCAATGCCGCCGGACCCTGCGCGCCCGCCGCGCTGAACACGAACGGGAACACCAGCGCCAGGCCCATGCCCGCGACGGCGAAGCCGAACAGGGCGAACCAGGCATTCGGCGACAGCACGGCGAAGAACAGGCCGGCGGCGCCCAGCATCGAGCCGCTGGTGACGAGCGAACGGGCACCGTAGCGCACCTTGAGCTTGTCACCGACGAGGCGGGCCAGCAACATCATCACGGAGAACGACGACAGGGCCAGCGGCGCCAGGCCGTCCGACGCACCGAAGTGCTCTTTCAGGAACACGCCGCTCCAGTCGGCGATGCTGCCTTCGGCCATCGAACCGAAAAAGCCGAGTGCGCCCAGGAACAGCAGCGGACCGCGCGGCAGCGAGAACGATTTTTTCTCGACGACTTCACCGGCGTCGTCCGCATCCAGCGACGCATGACCGTAATAGAGCGCCAGGGCCAGCGGACCGCCCAGCATCACGAAATGCGTGAGCGGCGCGATGTGCAGGCCGGCCATCAGGCTGCCCAGGGTCGCACCCGCCAGGCCGCCGGCGCAGCCGAGGCCGTGCAGTTTCGACAGTTCCGACTTGCCCGACTGCTTTTCGCGGCGGGTGGCGGCCGAGTTGACGGCGACGTCGAACGTGCTGGCCGTGATGCCCAGGCCCAGGACGGCCATCATCAGCAGCGGCACGGTCGGTGCGCCGCCGATGGCGACCAGCACGGCCAGCAGGGCCAGACCGGAAAACAGCATGGTCTTGCGGGCGCCAAGCGAGCTCATCATGCGCGATGAAATCGGGTACGACAGAACGGCACCGAGGCCGCCGCACAGCAGCACCATCGACAACGCCGAGTGCGACACGTGCACGCGTTCGGCCATGGCCGGAATACGGCCGGCCCAAGAACCCATGATCACGCCGAATACCGTAAACAGGAGCGGCAGGGCGAACGACTGCGATTGCGCGAGCGGGAGGCTGCGGGAGCGGGCGGCAGTAGTAACGGGCAAATGATTTTGCATTTAGTAGATGACTTTTTTTAAAAAAATGTCTGAATCAAAAAGCAAACGCCAACCGAGCGGTTGGCGCGTGGAAAGCTGATGGGAGGCAATTCTAAACGGTTTGCGAGAACTTTGCTTTGCCACTCGGAAAAAATTTTCAGCGTTGCGGGATGCCGACAAAGACCGGCAGTTTGTAACCAGATGTGAACTTATAACGAGAAATAAGCGCGGGCGTTGTAAAAAATATAGTGGAGATGAAAACGATTCCAAACTAGAATGGCCGGGCCCAAAAAACGGACAGGAATACCATGACGCCCTCCTCCGACATGCCCCGTACCGACTCCCGCCTCGACCTCGTCGACGCTCTGCGCGGCTTTGCCATCGTCTCGATCATGCTGCTGCATAACATCGAGCACTTCGATCTCTATTTTTCGCCGCCGGGCGAGCCCGCCTGGCTGAAGGGACTGGGACAACACATCTGGGACGCCATGTTCGCCCTGTTCGGCGGCAAGTCATATGCCATCTTCGCCCTGCTGTTCGGCCTGACGTTCCACCTGCAGTACGACGCCCGGGCCCGGCGCGGGGAGGATTTCCGGCCGCGCTTCGCGTGGCGGATGCTGCTCCTGCTCGGGTTCGGCCTGGTGAATTCCGCGTTCTACCATGGCGACATCCTGTCGATCTATGCCGTGCTCGGCCTCGTGCTGATCCCTGTGGCGCGCCTGGGTACGCGCACCGTCTTCCTGCTGGCCTGCTTCCTGAGCCTGCAGCCGTTCGCGTGGATCGATGCGCTGGCGGCGCTGGACAGCGCGCCGGGCAAGCTGCCCGATCCGGAATCCTGGTCGATGTTCGGCCGCGCAAACCAATACCTGATGCACGGTTCGGTACTCGATGTCTGGATCGGCAACCTCACGAACGGCAAGCACGCCGTGGTGCTGTGGAGCTGGGAAATGGGCCGCGTCCTGCAGATTCCCGGGCTGTTCATGTTCGGCATGCTGGCCGGGCGCCTCGGCCTGTTCGCCGTCAACGACCGGAACATCGGCATCTGGCGGCGCATCTTTTTCGGTGCGCTATTGCTGCTCGGTCCTCTGTTCTTCATTCATAGCCAGCTGGAAACATGGATTGCCGCCGAGGCCCTGCGCCGGCCGGTGGCATCCATCTGCAACCCGCTGCTCAACCTGGACGTCATGCTGCTGCTCGTGACGGGTTTCGCGCTGTTGTTCCGCCGTGCCGCGGGCGCGAGCGTGCTGGGGAAGCTGCGCTGGATGGGACGGATGAGCCTGACGAGCTACATGATGCAATCGATCGTCGGCACGACCTTGTACTATGGCTTCGGCTTCGGCCTGTACGCGGTCGCGGGTACCGTGATGGCATTGTCCATCGGCATCGTGCTGGCCGTACTGCAGGGCACCTTCAGCGCCTGGTGGCTCAAGAGCCACAAGCAGGGCCCGCTTGAAACCGTATGGCACCGCCTGACGTGGATCGGCGCGGCGTCAACGCAAAGCCCTCAGCCCGCGACGCGCGTAAACAACCCCTCGTAGCGCAGCACGACGCCGTCGCCGTCGACGTCGAGGTCGGCGGCGAACGGCCGGGACAGGCTTTCGAACCGCACCCGGTCGGGCGCCACGCGCGTGTACGCCTGCGCGACGGGCTGGACGTCGAGCTTGGGCAGGTCGACGTACGCGACGCGGATTTCCTGGCGGTCATGCAGCGCATCACCGAGGCGCCGGATCGGCAACGTGTTCGTGAAGGGACTGCCGGACAGGTCGACGTCCGTGCAGCCCTGCAGCGCCGGCAACGGGGTACCGTCCGCGTCAGTCCAGTTGCCGGCCCCGTCGGCGTGCAGGCTCACTTGCCCCTTGCCCGCGACATGGACGCCGAGGCTGCGCACGCGCCATTGTTCGTCGCAGCACAGCAGATAACTGCAGGCGAACAGCCGCCCGCCGGCGGGACCGATGAGGACGCCTTCCGCCGTCACGCCGGCCTCCCCGGTCTCCAGTTCGACACGCTCCAGGCCGCCACCCTGCTCCGTTGCCCAGCGATAGCTGCGTTTCACGTGGCCCTCCCTGTGCTCCATGCACGCTTGATGTAGCACCGAATGTAGCACCCCCAGGCGGAGTTGCGCGCCAGCGAAGAAGGCGTCGCCGTATCATCATGACAAGGCCCGCCGCCGTGGCGGGTTGCTGACAGGGAGACGCCGTGTTCGGTATCGATGCGCGTACGGCCCGCGTGGTGTGGACGGCCGCGCTGGTGATAGCAGGTCTGTACGGCGTCTTTCTCGTGCGGACGACGCTGCTGGTGATGCTGATCGCCGTGCTGTTCAGCTACCTCATCTATCCGTTGTTCGTGCTGGCCCAGCGCGTCGCCGGCGGCCGCGTGCCGCGCACGCTCCTGCTGTGCCTCGTCTACCTCGTCGTGGTCGGGCTCGTCGCGCTGGCCGTCGGGCTGTTCGGCAACACGGTGGCCGAGCAGGCGACGGCGCTCGCGCAACAGTTGCCGACCCTGCTCGATCCCGCCACGCTGGAGCGGCGCCTGCCGCTGCCCCACCTGCTCGAACCCTTGCGCGCGCGCCTGGCCGCTTTCCTGCGCGACCTGTTGCAGGGCGGTTCGGCGGAGGCGATGCCGTTCGTGCGCAACATCGGCTACGGCTTGGTGCACCTGGCCGGCAACCTGATCTACGTCGTCGTCGTCCCGATCCTGAGCTTCCTGATGATCCTGCAGGCGCATGTCTTCGACGAATTGCTCGTGGCGATGCGCCACCGCCGCAACGGCGCGTTCTGGACAGACGTGCTGCACGGCCTGAACGCCTTGCTGTCGAGCTATGTGCGGGCACTGGCCCTGCTGTCGCTGGCGACGCTCCTCGCCTACGGTCTCGTGCTGTCGCTGATGAGGGTGCCGTTCGCGCTGCTGCTGGCCGGCGTCGCGGCCGTGCTGGAAGTGATTCCCGTGCTGGGGCCGCTCGTCGCGGCGGCGGCCATCGTCGGCGTCGCCCTGTTCAGCGGCTACGAGCACGTGGGCTGGATCATTCTCTTCATCGGCGGCTACCGCGTCTTCCAGGACTATATGTTGAGCCCCTGGCTGATGAGCGAGGGCGTCGACGTGCCGCCGATCCTCGTCGTGTTCGGCCTGCTCGCCGGCGAGGAACTGGCCGGCGTGGCCGGCATCTTCCTCTCCGTTCCCTTCCTGGCCGCACTGCGAATGTTTGTCGTGCAAATGCGCCTGCATCGGACCAAGATTACGACTCCACCAACGTCTGGTGATGCAAACGTGTTGTAAACGCCACACGCTCTCAATGTAATGCCGCCATGCACAACTGATAGCGCTATCAGTCCCGTTTTCGCGGTTTCCCTCTGACGCAACAGCGATATGACCCTCATTTCATGCAAATTGCATGAGACGCCCGCCACCCGGTTTGCTCCGCAACATGAATAACGCTTTACAAACCCGCCGCCTTATTGAAGACTTGGCAAAAATGATAGCGCTAACGGTCGCTGTGAATTGACAGAAAGAGAGAGAGAATGGCATCACCAAGCGATGTATCCAACCAGTCGGGCGAAGGCTACCGCTGGGTCGTCATGGGCGTCTGCGGCTGCGGCAAGAGCACGATCGCTGCCGCCCTCGCCGCGGCGTTCGACGTCGCCTTCCTCGAGGGCGACGCGTATCACCCGGCGCCGAACGTGGTCAAGATGTCGGCCGGCATCCCGCTGACGGACGACGACCGCGCCGGCTGGCTGCAAGCCCTGGCCAACGAGATCGGCGCCGCACGCGAACGCGGCACGGGCGTCGTCGTGTCGTGCTCGGCACTCAAGCGCCGCTACCGCGACCTGTTGCGCCAGGCCGACCCGAACCTGCGCTTCGCCCATTTACATGGTCCGCGCGGCACGATCGCGGCACGCATGCAGACGCGCATCGGCCACTACATGCCGATCACCCTGCTGGACAGCCAGTTGCGCGACCTCGAGCCGCTGCAGCCGGACGAAGCCGGCATTACCCTGGACATTACCCAGCCGCCAGACGTCCTGGTGGCCAGCATCATCGCATCGATCAATCAATAAGTCAGTCGTCGCACCCGGCCCAGCCGCCCATCCGAGGCGGCATGCCGACCACATCAGAATAATGGAGACTACCATGCGTACACCACTACAACGCACCCTCATCAACCTCGCCGTCGCCAGCGCGTGCGGCATGCTCGGCGCCGCTCACGCCCAGCAGGCCGAACCGGCACAACAACCCGCTACGGACACACAAGCGGCCCCGGCCGACCAGACCGCCGGCACCACGCCCGCCGTCCCGGAAGCGAACGTCGTGCGCATTTCCGGCTCGCGCATCGCGGCCCGCGGCTTCACGCAGCCGACGCCGACGACGAGCCTGTCCAGCGCCGACCTCGAAAAGGCCGCCAAGCCGAACCTGTTCAACACGCTGGCCGAACTGCCGGCGCTGCAAGGCAGCACGGGCCGCACGACGAGCACCAACAGCACGTCGAGCGGCATCCAGGGTTTGAGCTCGCTGAGCCTGCGCGGCCTGGGCACCATCCGGACCCTGACCCTGCTCGACGGCCAGCGTGTCGTCGGCGCGAACGTCACCGGCGTCACGGACGTCAGCCAGTTCCCGCAACTGCTAGTGAAACGCGTGGACGTCGTCACGGGCGGTGCGTCGGCGTCGTACGGTTCCGATGCGGTGGGTGGCGTCGTCAACTTCATCACCGACAAAAAATTCACGGGTTTTAAAGCCAACGTCGAGGGCGGCCAGACGCGCTACCACGACGACAAGAGCGGCACGCTGCAGGCCGCCTGGGGCAAGGGCTTCATGGACGACCGCCTGCACGCGACCGTCAGCGGCGAGTTCAGCAAGGAAAACGGCATCGATGCGCCGGGCTTCGGCGAAGTGGGCGCAGGCGGCCGCACGTGGTACCGCAACACGGTGTTCCAGCGCCGTCCGCTGTCGCAGACCACCGACGGCAAGCCGGAATACATGGCCATCGACCATGCCCAGCAATACCAGTATTCGAAATACGGTCTGATCACGAACGGCCCGCTGCAGGGCACCGCGTTCGGCGACGGCGGCGTGCCGTACCAGTTCAACTACGGCTCGAACGGCGTGCCGACCGGCACCGGCCAGGTCACGAACTGCGTGAATCCATTCTGCGTGGGCGGCGACCTCTCGGGCAGCGTGGGCGCCGGTACGAACCTCGCGATGAATTTCAAGCGACAAGTCGCCTACACGCGCTTGTCTTGGGACCTCGACGCGGATAACGAGATCTATTTCACCGCGAACTATGCGCAGGTGAAATCGCACTTCTCGCCGAACCCGGGTGCGGCCAAGCAGGCCAACCTGACGATCCAGTGCGACAACCCGTTCCTGCCGGCGTCGATCGCGGCGGCCTGCGCGGCCAACAACATCAAGAGCTTCCAGTACGGCACGGCGAACGCGATCTTCCCGGAAAACATCAACGTCCACCCGACGCGCACGCAGCGCCGCTTCGTCGTCGGCGCGGACGGCACGTTCACGCTGTTCGGCAAGGACTGGTCGTACGACGCGTATGCGGAACACGGCGAGAACACGACGAACATCAACGTCTACGACATCACGCTGAACACGCGCTACAACAACGCGATCGACGCCGTGCGCGATGCCAGCGGCAAGATCGTCTGCCGCAACGCCGTCGCCGCCGCCAACGGTTGCGTGCCGCTGAACATCATCGGCAACAACCCGGTCGATCCGGCCGCGTGGGGCTATATCGCGCCGGGCGCCGGCCCGATCCAGCGCACGACGCAGAGCCAGGACGTGGCCAGCGCCAACTTCAACGGCGAGATCTGGGAAGGCTGGGCCGGTCCGCTGTCGATGGCGACGGGTGCCGAATGGCGCCGCGAGAAATACGACGTGCACGGCGACCCGTACGGCGCCGGCGTCTCCCCGGATTCGATCGGCGGTGCCGCCTACCCGCTCGATCCGACCCTCAACAGCACGGTCGGCAACAACTGGTATGCCGGTAACTATCACAACGGCGCGGGCTCGTACAACGTGCGCGAGGCGTACATCGAGCTGAACCTGCCCGTGCTGAAGTCCGACACCTGGGGCGAGGCGAACCTGAACCTGGCCGACCGCCAGACCAAGTACAGCACCGCCGGCAGCGTCAGCAGCTGGAAGATCGGCGCCACGTGGAAGACGCCGATCGACGGCCTGCGCTTCCGCGCCGTCAGCTCGAAGGACGTGCGCGCACCGAACCTCTCCGAACTGTTCGCGGCACCGGTCGTCGTCAACAACCAGGTGCAGTACCAGGGCAACACGGTCAGCGTGCAGCAGCGCACCGTCGGCAACACGAACCTGCGTCCGGAAATCGCGCGCAACAACTCGTTCGGCATCGTACTGAGCCAGCCGAGCTGGGCGCCGGGCTTCTCGACGTCGCTCGACTACTACGACATCAAGGTCAACGACGTGATCTCGACCTTGTCGATCCAGCAGGAAGTCGACCTGTGCGTGGCCGGCAACCAGGAAATCTGCCAGGCGATGGTGCTGAACAGCCCGGGCAACAACTACGTCACGGTGCAGAACTTCAATCTCGCTTCGCTGCATCTGAAGGGCTTCGACATCGAGTCGGCGTACCGCACGAACCTCGATAAATTCAACCTGCCGGGCCGCTTCACCGTCCGTGCGCTGGCCACCCGCACGCTGCACTTCATCACGGATTCGGGCGTCGTCGGCACGATTCCGTCGGAAGGGGCTGGCGTCAACCTGGGCAACACGCCGAAGTGGAAGCTGCTCGCCACGCAGTCGTGGGATAACGACAAGTTGAGCCTGACCCTCACCGAGCGCTGGTTCAGCGACGGCAAGTACAGCAACGAGTACATCGAGTGCCAGACGAACTGCCCGGTGTCGACCTTGATCCACCCGACCATCTACGACAACAAGATGAAGGGCGCGACCTACGTCGACTTCGGCGGCAGCTACAACGTGTCGAAGCAGCTGATGGTCTACTTCAAGATCGACAACCTGGCGGACCGCGATCCGGAACCGGCACCGCAGGCCAACCCGAGCTTCGCGATCAACCCCGCCCTGTACGACGTCGTGGGACGCACCTACCGCGCCGGCCTGCGCTACAACTTCTAAACGGAGGCCGGCCGTGTGGAACCTGCTGTCCGTACTGCTGGCGGTCGGGCTGCTGACGGTGATGATCGCGTGGGGCAAGATTCAGCCGCTCCTCGCGTTCGTCGTCGCAGCCATCGTCGCCGCCTTGATGCTCGGGATGCCTGCCGCGAAGATCCCGGGCGCCATCGAAAAGGGGATCGGTGACCTGCTCGGGTCCCTGGTCGTCGTGATCTGCCTGGGCGCCGTGTTCGGCAAGCTGATCGCCGACAGCGGCGCGGCCCGGCGCATCGCCATCAGCCTCGTCGACCGGCTCGGCATGGCGCGGATTCCGGTGGCGATGACCGTCACCGGTTTCGTCGTCGGCATGCCGCTGTACTACAACGTCGGCTTCGTGCTGATGATCCCGCTGATCTTCTCGCTCGTGTACCAGTCCGGCCGTCCGGCCGTGGCGCTCGGCATGCCGCTGCTGGCGGGCCTGTCGATCGCGCACGGCTTCCTGCCGCCGCATCCGTCCGCGACGGCGCTCGTCGTCGCCGTGCACGCGGACATGGGCAAGACGCTGCTGTATGGCCTCGTCGTCGCGATCCCCACGCTGATCATCGCCGGGCCGATCTTCGCCATGTCGCTGAAACACATCCGCGCCGAGCCCGCGCCGATGTTCCGCACTGCGCAGCAGGAGATCCCCGACAGCGAGCTGCCGGGCACCTTCAACAGCTTCTTCACCGCATTGCTGCCCGTCGTGGTGCTGGGGGCACTCACGCTCGTCACGATCGTCCGTCCCGACCTGTCCAAGCCGCTCGCATTTCTATCCAGTCCGCTCATCGTGATGCTGTTGTCGTACTTTGTCGCGGTCGTCACGCTGGGTATCGGCCGCGGCCAGCCGTTTTCGAAAGTGACGGACAGCGCCGCGGGCGCGCTGCGCGAGATCTCGCCGATCCTGATGATCATCGCCGGCGCCGGTGGGTTGAAACAGGTGCTGATCGATTCCGGCGTCAGCGCGGAACTGGGCACGCAGCTCGCGCACATGCCCGTGCATCCGCTGCTGCTCGGCTGGGCCGTGGCGACGCTGATCCGCGTGTGCCTGGGCTCCGCCACGGTGGCCGGCATCACGGCGGCCGGCGTCGTCGGGCCGCTCGTGGAAAGCTCCGGCGTGGACCCGAACCTGATGGTCCTCGCCGTCGGCGCAGGGAGCCTGATGTTCAGTCACGTGAACGATTCGGGCTTCTGGATGTTCAAGGAATACTTCGGCCTGTCGCTGAAGGATACGTTCCGCTCGTGGACGATGATGGAGACCCTCGTCGGCGTGTTCGGACTGCTGTTCGTGATGTTGTTGTCGCTGTTCGTCACTCAAGGATAACTATAAATGAAGACTACGCTTTCAACGCTTTTACGTCCGCTGCCGGCGGCGCTTGTGCTCGCGTTCGTGCTAGCAGCGCCAGCATCCGCCGCTTCCGTGTCGGCTTTCCAGACCATGCCCGAGGACCCGCGCGCCGTCGTCGTGCATGCCAAGGGTGACGGCAAGACGGACGACACCGCCGCCATCCAGCAGGCCATCGACGCCGCCGCCAACAAGGGCGAAGGCGGCGTCGTGTTCCTGCCGTCGGGCCGCTACCGCATCACGAAGAGCATCCTGATTCCGCTCGCCGTGCGCGTGTACGGCGTGGGCGCGACGCGTCCCGTGTTCGTGCTGGCGCCGCAGACGCCGGGCTTCCAGCAGGGCGTCGCCAACATGGTGATCTTCACCGGCGGCGACCAGTACACGGTGGGTAAGGTGCCGATGCCCGTCGCCGGCGCCGTCGGCGCGGACAAGGACGTGCGCGACGCGAACTCCGCCACCTTCTACTCCGTGCTGTCGAACGTCGACTTCGAGATCGGCGACGGTAACCCGGCCGCCACCGGCGTGCGCATGCACACGGCGCAGCACTCGAACCTGTCGCACATCGATTTCCATATCGGCAGCGGCCTGGCCGGCGTCTACCACGTCGGCAACATCGCGTACGACCTGAAATTCCACGGGGGCCGCTACGGCATCCTCGCGGAGAAGACGTCGCCCGCGTGGCAGTTCACGCTCGTCGACGCGACGTTCGACGGCCAGCGCGACGCCGCCATCCGCGAACACGAAGCCGGGCTCACGCTGGACAACGTCGACATCCGCGACACCCCGGTCGGCATCGACATCGACCGCGGCTACGGCGACTGGCTGTATGCGAAGAACGTCCGCTTCGAGAACGTGGCGAAGGCCGCCGTCGTCATCAGCAACGAGGACAACGTCTACACGCAGATCGCGTTCGACCACGCCAGCGCTCGTAACGTCCCGACCTTTGCGCAATTCCGCGACAGCGGCAAGACCCTCGCGGGGGCCGGCCGCGCGTACGAGGTCACGGAACTCAACTACGGCATGAAGCTGGACCGGCTGGGCGCGCCGGGGCGCTTCACGACGAACTACAAGACGGGGCCTTTGCCTGCCAAGGCCACGCCGCAGCGTGTGCTGAAAGCGCTGCCGCCGTCGAAAGAATGGGCCAACGTGCACAAATTCGGCGCGAAGGGCGACGGCCGCGCGGACGACACGGCCGCCATCCAGAAGGCCATCGACAGCAACCGCGTCGTGTACCTGCCGCAGGGCTTCTACATCGTCAACGACACGATCCGCATGAAGCCGGACACCGTGATCGTCGGCCTGCACCCGGGCCTGACGCAGCTCGTGCTGCCGAACGGCTCGCCGCTGTTCCAGGGCGTCGACACGCCGAAGGCGCTGCTGGAAAGCGCGCGCGGCGGCGCCGGCATCGTGTCCGGCATCGGCCTCGCGACCGGTGAGGTCAACAACCGCGCCGTCGCGCTGCTGTGGCGCGCGGGCGAGCAATCGCTGGTCGACGACGTCCGCATCCAGGGTGGCCACGGCACGCGCCTGTATGACGGCACGCGCGCCGATCCGTACAAGAAGACGGACCGCTGGGATACGACGGCATGGTGGGACCGCCAGTATCCGAGCGTCTGGGTGACGGACGGCGGCGGCGGCACGTTCACCGGCATCTGGTCGCCGAGCGGCTATGCGCAGGCGGGCTTCTACGTGACGAACACGAAGACGCCGGGCCGCGTGTACGAACTCTCGGCCGAGCACCACATCCGCAACGAGATCGTGCTGGACGGCGTGGAGAACTGGTCGTTCTATGCGCCGCAGACGGAAGAAGAAGTCCGCGACGGCATGGATTCCGTGTCGCTCGATATCCGGAATTCGAAAAACATCCTGATCGCGAACTACCACGGCTACCGCGTCACCCGCTCCATCAAGCCGGCGGTGACGGCTGTGCGCATCGCGAATTCCAGCGACATCCGCTTTCGCAACGTGCACGTGAACGGCGAGAGCGGCTTCGCCACCTGCGACGAAAACGGCTGCACGACGTACGCGCGCGCGTCGAAGTACCCGTACGAGAACGCCATCACCGACATCACGCACAACATCCAGGTGCGCGAGCGCGAATTCGCGATCCTCGACTACACGGGCAAGCAGACGGCCGCGCCGGCACCGCTGGGCAAGGTCGAGAAGGTGGCGGACGGCTTCTACTCCATCGCAGGCGCCGCCGTGGACTCCCACGGCAAGCTGTACTTCATCGACCGCCACTTCAAGCGCGTCCACGCATGGAGCCATGACCGCGGCCTGGAGATCGTGCGCGACGCGCCGCTCGACCCGATCAACCTCGCCATCGACCGCAGCGGCAACGTGATGGTCGTGTCGCACTACGGCCCGAGCGCGAGCGTGTATGCGTTCAAGCCGGACGTGCCGCCGACGCCGGAAGGCTACACGATGATCAAGCCGACGGCCGTCGCAGCGCGTGCGGATGCGCGTGTGGCCATTCCCGTCAACTTCTGGCAGAACGGCGAGTTCCAGGACCAGATCGATCCGAAGACCTACGAGTTCACCACCTTGAGCGAGATGTTCGCGCGCGACGTGGCGAAGCCGAAGGCGCAGGAATACGTGTCGCCGGACGGCAGCCTCGTGCTCCCGGCATGGCGCGTGACGCGCCAGGGGCCGACGAACCACTTGGGCTACCGCTGGTCCGACACGCTGGACACGCACGGCTTTACCAGCGCCCGCGTGGGCGAGCGCGTGATCTTCACGAACGGTTCCGAGAACCGCACGTTCAGTGGCCTCGTGGGCCAGGGCGGCGCCATCACGGACCTGAAGCAGGTGGCCGACCGCGGCGGCGAGAGCGCGACCCTGGGCCCGGACGGCAACGTCTACGTCGCCAACGGCCAGGTGTTCATCTATGGCCCGGACGGCAAGGAACGCGGCCGCATCGACGTGCCGGAACGGCCGCTGCAGCTGATCTTCGGCGGTGCGGACAAGCGCACGTTGTTCATCCTGACGCACCACAGCCTGTACACAAGCCATGTCGACTAAGCGCATCGTTGTCTCCGCCCTGCTGGCGCTGGGCTGCGCCGGCAGCGCCCTCGCCCAGCAGGCCGTGCAACTGTGGCCCGACGGCGCGCCCGGTTCCGAGAAGCGCCACGGCGAGCCCGAGAAGCTGACGGACGGCGCGTACGTCAGCAACGTGCACGACCCGTCGCTGACGGTGCTGCGCGCCGACCCGCGCCATGCGAACGGCGCGGCGATCGTCGTCGTGCCGGGCGGCGGGCATCGCATGCTCGTGTTCCAGAACGAGGGTGTCGTGGCGGGCAAGCTGCTGAACCGCATGGGCGTGACGGCCTTCGTCTTGAAATACCGGCTGGCGCGCGATCCGGATTCCGCCGGCTACAGCATCGAAGGCGATGGCGCGGCGGACCTGCGGCGCGCCGTGCGCTGGGTGCGCGCGCATGCGGGCGAGTACGGCATCGACCCGCAGCGCGTGGGCATCATGGGCTTCTCGGCGGGCGGCGAACTCGTGTCGCTCGTCGCCGACAATCCGGAGCCCGCGCCACGCGGAAAAGCCGATGCGCTGGACCGCCAGAGCGCGCGCCCGGACTTCCAGGTGCTCGTGTATCCCGGACCGCTGGGCTCTCCCGCGAAAGCCGTGGACGGGGCGCCGCCCGCGTTCCTCGTCGCCGGCTCGCGCGACACGTGCTGCATGCCGCCCACCATCACCCTGTACCAGCAGCTCGTGAAGGCCGGCGTGTCGGCCGAGCTGCACCTGTACGCGGACACGGACCACGCCTTCAACGTGGGCCAGCGCGGCGAACGCATCTCGCTGCAGCACTGGCCGGATCGCCTCGCGGACTGGCTGTCCGACGGCGGCTGGCTCGTGCCGCGCAATGGGCGCAAGCCGGAAGGCGTGCCTGCACCTTGAAAGGATCATCATGAAACGCATCGTATCGACGTTGGCGGTGGCCGCTGCCGTGGCCACGCCGGCGGCCTGGGCGGCGGACGTGCAGTACAAGCTGCTCGTGCTGGCCATCCCCAACAAGTACCACTACGAATACATCCCGATCGCGCGCGAGAGCCTGGAAAAGCTGGCGAAGCTGCACGCGTTCGACTTCACGTACACGAACAAGCCCGAGGTGTTCGACGGCGACCTGAAACAGTACGCGGCCGTCGTCTTCCTCAACACGCCTGGCGAGGAACTGAATCCGGCGCAGCGCGCGAAGTTCGAGGCCTACATGCGTGACGGCGGGAATGCCGTTGTCGTGCACCGCGCCGCGATCACGCCGCCGAACGGGTGGGTGTGGTACGAGAAGCTCGTCGGCCGCTCGTTCAAGACGCACCCGATGCTGCAGACGGGCGCCGTCGACGTCGTGGATAAAACGTTCCCCGCGACGTTCGGCATCCCGCCGCGCTGGATGTGGAGCGACGAGTGGTACGAGACGGCGAACCCGTACAAGGTCGCCATCCACCCCGTGCTGAACATCGATGAATCCAGCTACGACGTCACGAAGATCTGGCCCGGCCAGGTGTCGACGGGCATGGGCAAGGATCACCCGGTGTCGTGGTACCACACGGTCGAAAAAGGCCGCGTGTTCGTCACGCTGCTGGGCCACAACGGCGACATGTACCGCGACCCGCAATATCTCGCGCACCTGATGGGCGGGATCTGGTGGGCGGCGACGGGCCGCGGCCAGCAGCGCTGAAAATTCGGGGTCAAAAAATTCGGGGTCAGAGTGCTCTGACCCCGAATTTATCTGGTGGGCTGTTTCAGGGCCAGCGGCGTCAGGCGGCACTGTAGAAGGACAGCCAATCTTCCAGCCGGCTGCGCCAGAACTGGGCGTCGTGGCCGCCGCTGCCCACGTGCAGTTCGCTGGCGGCGCCCAGCACCGCCTGCATCGCCTCGTCCTGCTTGCGCAGCGGGTCGCGGTCGCCGACGTCGAGGTAGAAGCGCAGGCCGCGCAGGTCAGTGTGCTGCGCCAGCAGCAGCGGATCGCGTTGCGCGCGCAGGGCCGGCGTCGGGTACAGCCAGTCGCGCTGGCCGGTGAACTGGTCCGCGCTGCTGTCGTCCCACAACGCGGCACTGTGCGCGCCCACGCGGGAGAACATCTCCGGGTGGCGCAATGCGAGATGCAGCGCGGCGAATCCGCCCATCGACACGCCGCCGATGCGGCGGTCCGCCCGCGTGGCCGTCACGCCGAGCCGCGATTCGACGGCCGGCAGCATCTCCGTCATCAGATAATCCTCGTACAGGCCGATCGTGCCGCCGGCACTCGAGGTGCCTTGCGCCGGCGTCGTGTTCACGCCGAAGCCGTTGTCGTAGTCGGGCGCGGCGATGACGAGCGGTGTGCCCAGCCGGTCGGCCGCGCGGTTGATGGCCAGGCCGGCGTCGAAGAACGCTGCGCCGTTGCCGCCGAAGCCGTGGAGCAGGTAGAGGATGGGATGGCGCGCGCCGCCCGGCGGCAGGTAGAGCGCGACGTTCATCGTGCGCCCGAGCGCGCGGCTCGCGACGGCGAGGGTGTCGACGGTGCCCGCCGGTGCGGCAGGGAGCGGCGCGACGGTCTGCTGAACCGAAGCGTTGCCGCCTCCGCAACCGGCCAGGCAGGCAGCCGTGGCAAGCAAAAAACACCGACGTTCCATCCGTGGCCTCCCATGAGCACCAGCTCATTCTAGCCACGAATGGAACGGGCTTTCTTCAGGCAGTCTTCAATAATTGAAGCCCGCGCGGATGCCGAACATGCGCGGCTCGACGTAGGTGGCTTTCATGAAGCCGCCCCACAGCGAATCGCTGCTCGTCTTGGCGCGCTTGTCCGTCACGTTGCGCACGTACGCTTCCGCATACCAGTTGCCGTCGGGGGCGTCCAGGCGTGCCGACGCATCCGCCAGCGCATACGCGGCCTGGTAGCGGCCGATGCCGGCCCAGTCCGAGTTGCGCAGGTCGAAATAGGCCTTGTCGCGCCAGTTCACCTTCACGTACGGCGTGAGACGGTAGCCGCCCGGCAGCTCGAACTCCTGCGAGAAGTTCAGGTAGACCTGGTACTTCGGCGTGTTCGGCAGGTGGTTGCCGTCGATGTCGTACAGGCGGCGGCCCAGCAGGGCCTTGTCCGGACCGTTGTAGATGGCCGGGCAAGGCTGGACGCCGAATTCCGCGCGCACGTCGCCGCACTGGTAGTCGTCGCTGTAGTTGTAGAAGCCGTGCACCTTGGTGTCGATGAAGGCGAAGCCGCCGCCCACGCGCGCCCCGCGCCACGGCTTGTAGTCCCATTCCAGTTCCAGGCCCGGGATGCGGGTGTCGCCCACGTTGATCGTGCGCCAGGATTCGTACACGTCGCACTTGGGCTGGTCGGCCGGGCAAGGCAGGCCGTTGTCCGGGATGATCTGGTTGACGAAGTAGTTACCCGTCAGCTGCATGTCCTTGTAGCGCATGTAGAACGCGGTGGCCGAGAGGCTCAGGCGGTTGTCCAGGAAGCGGCCCTTCCAGCCCAGCTCATAGTTGGTGACGGTCTCCGGGCCGTACGGCAGGAAGGTCGCCTCGCCCGGCTTGCCGGTCGCGGCGCACAGGTGGTAGTTGCAGCTGTCGACCTTGTCCGCGAAACCGCCCGCCTTGTAGCCCGTCGACACGGACGCGTACATCATCTGGCGCGGCGTGATCTGGAATTGCAGGCCCGCGCGCCACGTCACCTTGCCCCAGGTTTCCTTGTGATCGTTGTTGGTCGCGTTGGCGTAGCCGGCATAGGCGATCGGACCGCCGCCGGCCCAGCCCATCTGCTGCGTCAGGTCGGTGCCGTCGTGGATCGTGAAGCCCGGCGTGCCCGGGATGCCGCGGTCGTACAGGCCGCGGTAATAGGCCGGGTTGCCGATCCAGTTGGCACCGTACACCTTGCCGCCCTTGTCTTCCTTCGAATCGCGGCTGTAGCGCGCACCCAGCGTGGCCGTCCACTTCGGCGCGAAGCTCCAGTCGGCCTGGCCGAAGATGGCCTTCGAATCGATCTGGCGGTTCGGCTGCGCGTACACCACGCTGCCCGGGTCGCCGAACGGCTTCTGGATCGCTTCCGTCATCTCGTAGTCGATGCGGTTACGCTCGTGCATCCAGAACAGGCCGGACACGTATTTCAAGGAACCCAGCTGCTGCTTGAGCTGCAGTTCGTGCACGGTCGACAGGTAGCGCGAATCCGCGGTGCGGTGCCACGTGTCGCGCAGCGGCCAGGTGCCCCAGTTGCCGTCCTTCGTATTTGGGAACGGGGCAATGTCGGCCCACGACGGCGCGTTCTGCAGGCCCAGGTCGTCGTCCGAGATCTGGCTGCGGCGCTGGTCGGCGACGGCGAAGTTGTAGCTCACCGACGTGCGGTCGTTGACGTTCCAGTCCGCGCCCGCGCGCACCGTGCGGATCTTCATGTCGGTCTGGCCCGGCACGTTGACGTTGATGTAGAACTCGTCGTTGGTGCAGGCATAGCGCGTGCCCACGCCGGCGCCGCAATCGCGGAAGAACGCATAGCCCGCGCCCGAATCCTGGAAGTGCTCGTAGGCGGCGTGCAGGGTGAGGTCCTTGTTGACGCGCAGCAGGGCCTGCAGGCGCGCGGCCCACTCGTTCTGGTTGGTGTAGTAGTCGGACGGGCGGACCTGGCGGTTGTAGCGCATGTCGACGTCCGGCACGCCGTTCGGGACCCAGCCTTTCGACGGCACGTTCGCTTCCGACAGGTCCTGGTGCTGGTCGGCGTAGCCGTCGCGGCGCACGCGCATGAAGGAGCCGCGCAGCGCCAGCTTGTCGTTGACGACGACGTTCTGCACCCAGTTGACCTGCTTCTTGTTGTAGTTGCCCAGGTCCGTCTCCACGCGGCCGTAGTTGCCGTTGAAGTCGGGCTTCGCGGTGATGACGTTGACGCTGCCGCCCGTCGAGTTGCGGCCGAACAGCGTGCCCTGCGGACCGCGCAGCACTTCGAGCTGGTCGATGTCGAACATCAGCGCCTGCGCACCCTGCGGCCGCGGCGAGTACAGGCCGTCGACGTGGAAGCCCACGGCCGGGTCGCCCGTCTCGGTGAAGTTGGTCGACGTGATGCCGCGGATCGTGATCTGCACGCCGTTGTCCAGGCCCGAGTCGATGGTGACGTTGGGGATGTCGTTGGCGAGGTCGCGGATGTTGGTGGCGCCCTTGCGGGTCAGCTGGTCCTGCGAGAACGCCGTCACGGCGACCGGCGTCTTGAGCAGCGAGGTGCTGAAGCGGGTGGCGGTCACCGTCACTTCGGGAATCGTGTCGGCGGACTGCGCAGGCTTGGCGTCGGTTTGCGCCCAGCCGGGCATGGCGGCGAAGGTGCAGGCACTGGCGACGGCCACGCTCATGGCCGTCCGTTTGATTGGATGCAGCATCATATCTCCTTGGTTTTTTGAATTCTGCGTGCCGGCGAACCGGTCACGTATCGACGAGTATTTCAATCGGAATTCGTAAAATCAAAGAATTTCGCCGGACACCTTTCAGTTTCTTCGTCTTTACTAAACAATCAGCTTGTCGCGCAGGTTCAAGGCTGCGCGGCGTCCACCGCGACCGCCTGTTCCGGGCCGTTCCAGGCGCGTACGGCGACCTTCAGCGCGCCTGCCGCACCGGTAAACTCGGCGCTGACGGTCCGGCTCTCGCCCGGCATCAGCGCCACGTAGTTGTCCGACCAGTACACGGGCAGCACGCGCGCGCCGGCCGCGTCGAGCAGGGTCAGTTTCGTGTTCAGCACGGGCACCCTGGACGGATTGGTCAACGTGACGTCCACCTTGCGCGCCGTACCTTCCGTACGGGCGGATGCGCGCACGGTCACGGGCACGCCGGCGAGCGTATCGAGGCCGCGCTGGCGCTCCGGGCTCGTCGATGGCCAGTACACGTTGTCCGACAGCGTGCGGCCCGCGCCGTCGGTCAAGGTCAGCTTGACGACCAGCAGGCCTTCGCGCGCCAGCAGCGGCGCGATGCCGAGATCGATCGGCCCCGACGTGGCGACGCCGGGCACGCTGACGGTGGCGGCGCCTCGGCCCGCCAGGCGGCCGTCGACGGTCCAGGCCTCGAACGCGACGCGCGCCTTGTCCAGCGGCGCGGTCGGGTTGTTGATGACGTCGACCGCATGATCGGGCAGGTTCATTTGTACGTGCACGGGTTCGGACGCGTGTTTCGTGCCGTAGTAGGCGGCGTGCGTGTCGTAGTCGTGGCTGAGGATCTGCCACATCGTGCTCGGCCAGGCCGGCTGCGTCATCCACAGCATGCGGCCGCTGTTCTCGCGCCACAGTCCCGCGTTCATGCCTTCGAAGATCGCGCGGTGCGATTCGTAGTTCATCAGCTGCGCCTTGCGCTCGAAGTCGGCCAGCGACGCCGGCGCGCCGTACTGCCGCTCGAGCGCCTTCATGAACGGTTCCACGCGGCCGTTGCCGCTGGGATGCCAGTCGTGGTACGCGGCGGTGTCGCCCAGCGGCCAGCGCTCGGACGCCGGCACCGCGGCTTCGAATGCTTCACGCGTGGGGAACGACGGCGTGCCCACCTCGACGGCGAAGCCCTTGCCGTGCGTCGTGAAATACGTTTCCGGCGGCTGGTAGTCGTACGGGCCGCTGTTCTGCAGGTTCACGCGGTTCGAACTGCCCGTGTACCAGCGCGTACCGTCTTCCGCATAGATCAGCGCTTCCAGCTTCTCGTTCAGCGCCGGCTGCGGGACGCCCTCGTTGCGGCCGAACCAGGCGACGATCGAGGGGTGGTTGCGGAAACGGCGCACGACGTCGACGGCGTTCGCCATGAACAGGTCGACATCCTGCGGCTCGATGTTGTAGTCCTGCGTCGAGGCCCAGAAGTCGTTCAGCACCATGAGGCCGTATTCGTCGGCGAGCTCGAAGAACGTCTCTTCCGTGTTCTGGCCGACCCAGTTGCGGATGATGTTCACGTGGGCGTCGCGGTGCAGGCGGAAATACGGTTCCAGGCGCGCGCGGTCGACGCGTTTCATGAAGTCGTCCATGCCCCAGTTGCCGCCGCGCGCCGCGATGCGTACGCCGTTGACCTTGATGACGAGGTGCGGCGCCAGGCTGCCGGCATCGGCCAGTTCGCGGATCGCGGCCGTGCCCTCCGCTTCCGCACGCAGGCCGGTGGCCCACTGGTTGCCCGCGACCTTGCGCAGCGCCTCGTGGCGGGCGTCGGTGATACGCACGCCGAGCGCGTGCGCCCTGGTGAAATCGGCCTCCACGCGGCGCAGGTGGCCTGTGCGGTCGACCAGCGACAGTTCGTAGGTCACGCTGCGGATGCCGAACGCGGTGCGCGCATGGTCGGACAGCGCCGCGCCCTGCAGCACGTCGACGTCGAGGTCGTGCAGCTCCGGCTTGCCGTAGCCGTTCGGCCACCACAGGCGCGGCTGCTTCACCTTCAGCGCGGCGAAGTCGTTCGATGCGAAGCGCACGGTGCGCGTGCCGGGCGCCACGTCCAGCGTGCGGCTCACGACAATCGGCTGCATCGATCCCGCCCGGTCGCGGATGGTGGCGCGCACGGTCGCGCGCACGGTCTTGTTCGACAAATTCGTCACCGGCACCTCGATGCCGACGTCGGCCTCATGATGGTCGTCCGCGAGCGCCGTGATCACGTGCGCATCGCCCACGCGCACGTCGCCGGTGCTGCGCAGGACGACGTCCTGCCACAGGCCCGTGTTGCGGTCGCGGACGGACGGGATCCAGTCCCAGCCCTCGGTGGCGATGAAGGTCGGGCCGTCCTGCGCCTGCACGCCGCCGTTCTCGCCGACGCCGGCCGCGACGGATTCCTCGTGCGCGATGCCGGGATGCGGCGGCGGCGACACCTTGACGGCGATGACGTTCTCGCCTGTCGGGTTCAGGTACGGCCCCAGGTCGACGCTGCCGCGCACGAAGGCGCCGCGCGTGGTGCCGGCGCGGCGGCCGTTGACCCAGATCTCGGACGCGTAATTGATGCCCTTGAACGTGACGAACAGGTGACGACCGGGGCGATGGCCGCGCGGCAGCGTGAAGCTCGTGCGGTACCACCAATCCTGGCGGCTGAGGCTTTCCGGGATCGCGAGGTTGTCGAGACCATACGCCGGGCTCGGATAGACGCCGCGGTCGACGAGCGTGGTGAGCACGGTCCCCGGCACCGTGGCCTTGTACCAGCGCGACGCGTCATAGCCGCCGCTGGCGATCTGCTGCGCGGATCCCGGTGCCTGGTCCGCCGATTGCAGCGTCCACGCACGGATCGTCCATTCGTTCGCGCCCCGCGGTTCCAGCGCCGGCCCCGCATAGGCCGGCACGGCGACGGGCTGCGACGGCGGCGTCGCGCTGTGCGGCAGCGTCCATGCGTCCTGCGGCGCGAGCTGGCCGGCCATCTGGCGGGTCTGCAGCGGCCAGTGCGGGCTGCCGTTCTCGAACACGATCATGCCTTCGTTTGGCGGCGTCGCCGCGAGCCGTGCGACGGCCTGTGCGTCGTCGCCCAGCGTCAGCCCCGCCACGCGGCCCGCGAACGCGGCATCGGTCCCCGTGCGGGGTGCGATCGCGATCTGGGCGGCGGCGGCTGCACCGCCTTGCACCTCCTGCCGCGCCACTTCCCTGCCGTTCGCGTACAGGACGACGTGGCGGCCGTCCCGGCTGGCCGCCACATGGGTCCAGGCGCCCGCGGGCAGCGGTACGCCGCTGCGCACCGGCGCACCCGCGCCGCAGAACGCCAGCGTGCCGTCCACGCTGCACAGGTAGCCGATGCCGTCCGCGCCGGCCAGCAGCGCGGTGCCGCGCGCGACTTCCGACGGCTTGAACCAGCCGCCGATGGCGACGCGCTGCGCCGTCAGCGTCACGCCGGCGGGTGCCTTCTTGACCAGGCCATCGGCGGCGGCCGGGAATTCGGCGTTGAACGGTCCCCATGTGGCCGCGTGGGCGGCGGATGCCGCCAGCAACACGGCGGCGAGCAAGGCGTTCAAAAGGCGGGGCGGGCGTGCGGCGGGCGTGGGCAGGCCCGAACTGGCGTGGCGCATGATGGTCTCCGGGGTAGGCATGAAGTACCGGCGCGGACGGCCGGCATCGTTATGCGGCGGATTCTGCATCCGCCCGGAAGGAGGGTCAAACGCCGGAAAGGCTTTGCGACGCTGTTTAGCGGTGATTACTAAACTGGCCGCGCTTGATGGTCAAACGATGCTGCCCGCCGCGCGGGCAGCGGCGCGCGGCGTTTTAGTAAAGCCGCCCGTCAGCGCTGCGGTTCGAAGAACAATACCTCGCCTGTCGCGGTGGCCGCAATCAGCTGGCCGTCGTACCAGGCCGGCGAACCGACGAAGGCGCCGAGGCGCTTGACGTATTCGACGGCCGAATACAGCGCATGCGGTCCGCCCTCGTACATGTGCTTCGTGTCCAGCTTGCCCGTGGCCGTGTCGATCACGCGGCCATCGTTCACGGCAAGCGCATCGCCGCGCCACGACCAGCGCGCGCGCCCGGTCGCCGCGTCGAGCGCGTGCAATTCTCCCTTCATCGACGCCGCCACGACGACGTCGGCCACGCGCAGCGGCGACGCGAACGTCCACACCTTCGTGTCGAAGCGGTAGCGTTCGCGGCCGGTGCGCTTGTCCAGCGCCAGCAGCAGGCCGGTGTCGGACGTGCCGACGTACACGCTGTCGCCGTCCACCGCCGGCGTGCCGACGACCCAGCTGCCCTGCGCGTCGTAGCGCCACTTCGGCTGGCCGCCGGCCGCATCGAGCGCGTAGAAAAAGCCGTCGCGCGAGCCGACGTAGACCGTGTCGCCATCGACGGCGGGCGACGACTGGATGCCGAACATGATGCTGGTCTTCTGCTCGACGCCCGTCTGGTGGCGCCAGCGCTGCTCGCCCGTCCGTGCATCGAGCGCATACACGGCGCCGTCCCAGCTGCCGACGACGATGTTGCCGCCGGCGAGCGCGGGCGACGAATGCACCATGCCGCCCGTGCGCCACGCCCAGGCCAGCTTGCCGTCCTTCGTGTCGAGGGCATACACGTGGCCGTCGCTGCTGCCCACGTAGACCTTGCCGTCATGGACCAGCGGCGACGACAGGTACAGGTCCCACGGGTCGGGCACGGGCTGGCCGTCGCGCGGCATGCCGAACATGCCGTGCGCGGCGAACACCGCCTCGCCCTGCGTGCGGAAGGTCCACCGCGGCGAGCCGTCGTCCGCCTTGAGCGCATGCACGCTGCCCGCGCGGTCGAGGAAGTAGACGGTGCCGCCGGCCACCGCGGGCGTCGACGCAATGCCGCCGCGCGCGTGATACAGCCACTGCAGGGTACGCGTCTTCGCATCGAGCGCGTACAGGTTGCCGTTCTCCGCGCCGACGAACACGCGCCCCTGCGCCGCCACGGGCGACGCGTGGATCGCCGCGTGGACATCGAACCGCCCCGCCAGCCTGAAACCCTTGATGGCGCGCGTCTCGCCGGCGGCACGACCGGTGTGCGCGGGGTCGCCCATGAACATGGGCCAGTCGGCGGCGAACGATGGGGTGGCGAGGAAGGCAAGCAGCAGGGCAAGGCGGCGCATGGGGATTCCTGACGTTGGGATGCCGCCATTCTAGAGGCGGGAAGCGCGCGCAATCTTCAGGGAGGCTTCACGGCCGATAGGCGCGCCGGCGGCGCGTCGCTATACTTGCGCTCCATGCGACTCCTACTCGTGGAAGACGACCTCGCGCTGGGCCGCGCGCTGCAGTCGGTGCTGCACAACGACGGCCATGACGTCACCTGGGTGCGCCTGGGCAGCGACTGCGCGCGCCTGCTGGACGAGCGCCGCCACGACGCGCTGTTGCTGGACCTGGGCCTGCCCGACGGCGACGGCGTCGCGCTGCTGCGCCGCCTGCGCGCAGCCGGCCACGTGCTGCCCGCCGTCCTGATCACGGCGCGCGACAGCCTGCAGGACCGCCTCGACGGCTTCGACGGCGGCGCCGACGATTACCTCATCAAACCCTTCGACATCCCCGAGCTGCTGGCGCGCCTGCGCGCCGTCGTGCGCCGCGCCGGCGGCGCGCAGGCCGACACGCTGTGGCAGGTCGGCGACCTGGCCATCGATACGCGCAGCATGAGCGCCACGTGCCGCGGCGCGCCCGTCAACCTGTCGCGGACGGAGTTCGCGCTGCTGCACGCGCTGGTGCGCAACCCGGACCGCATCGTCACGCGCGCGGAACTCGAACAGGGCGTGCTGCCCTACAGCGAGGGCCAGACGCTGGACGTGCATATCTCGAACCTGCGCAAGAAGATCGGCGACGGCTACATCCGCACCGTGCGCGGCGTCGGCTACATGGTGCGCCATGACGGCGACCGCTAGCGTGTCGCCGCCGAAGTCGCTGCTGCGCCGCCTCCTGATCGGCTTCATGCTCGTCATGCTCGCCATCTGGCTGGCGGCGCTGGCCCACATCGCCTGGCAGGTGAAGGTCGACCAGGCGCGCCAGACGTCCATCGTCAACCGCGCGTGGACGCGCCAGATCATGCTGAACATGCAGTCGCTGCCATCCGACCCGGCGGCGCTGGCGCGCATCGGCCGCGGCATCGAGGCGCTGCGCCTGGACATGTTCCGCGAGACGGGCTTCGAGACGCATGCGCAGACCCGCGTGTGGCTGAACGGGCAGCTCGTGTACGACTCGGACCCGGACGCGCCGCCGGACGACGGGTGGGTACGCTGGGTCGAGCGCGACGCCGCGCGCGGCATCGTGGTCGAGCGGCGCGAGAAGCCCAACGTCGACTGGGTGTTCACGCCGTCGGCCGCCAAGTACCTGTTCTCGCCGCTCGTCTACAGCCTGCCGTTCGTGTTGCTGCCGGCCTGGTTCATCGTGCGCGTAGGCCTGCGCCCGCTGCGCGCGATGGCGCAGGCGCTCGAAGCACGCGGTGCGGCCGAGCTGGCGCCGCTGCCCGCATCGCCCTACCGCGAACTGGCACCCGTCGTCGATGCGGTGAACCGCCTGATGCGGCGCCTGTCCGAGCGGCTCGCGCGCGAACACGAGTTCCTCGCAGACGCCGCGCACGAGCTCAAGACGCCGCTGTCGGTCGTGCAGCTCAATGCCCACCTGCTGGAAGCGTCGACCGACGCGGCCCGGAAGACCGAAGCCGGTGCCGGCCTGCGCGAAGGCGTCGCGCGCGCCACGCACGCGGTGCACCAGCTGCTCGCCTACGAACGGGCGCGCCAGGAACCGACGGACGCGCCGCTGCAGGACCAGGACCTGGCCGCGCTGCTGCGCGAACGCATCGCCGTGGCCGCGCCGCTGGCGCTGCAGCGCGGCGTCGACATCGAATTGCGCGCATCTGCCCCCGTCATCCTGCCGCTGCACCGCGAAAGCATGGCCGCCCTGCTCGACAACGTGGTCGGCAACGCGATCAAGTATTCGCCGGACGGCGCGCGCGTGGACGTGAGCCTCGACGCCGGTCCATGCATCACGGTGTCGGACCAGGGTCCCGGCATCCCGCCCGCGCTGCGTGCCCGGGTGTTCGAACGCTTCTACCGCGTGCCCGGCCAGGACCAGGCGGGCAGCGGCCTCGGTCTCGCGATCGCGGAACGGGCCGCGGCCCGCAACGGCGCCCGCATCACGCTCGACGGCCGCCCCGATGGGCGCGGACTGGCCGTGCGCATCGCGTTCGGCGTGAGCCACCCCGAGCGCATGCTATAGTGGCCGGGCTCCGCTCCCTCACCATGAACGTTTCTTCGCCCGATCGCCTGCGCACGCGGCTCGCGCTGCTGCTGCGCGCCAATGCCATCCTGCTGTGGGCGGCGCTCGTCGGCTGCGCCGGCGCGCTGGCGACGCTCCTCTTCCGCGACGGTCTCACGCTGCTGCAGGCGCTGCTGTTCGGCCGCAGCGGCTCGTTCGTCGACATCGCGACCGCACTGCCCTGGCAGGCACGCCTGCTGATGCCATGCGCGGGCGGCCTGCTGGCCGGCTGCGTGCTGGTGCTGGCGCGCCGCCATGCCGGCGGTGCGCGTGCGGACTACATGGAAGTGGTGGCCGTCGGCGACGGCAAGGTGCCGGTGCAGCTTACGCTCGTGAACAGCGTATCGTCGCTGCTGTCGATCGCGTCCGGCGGCTCGATCGGCCGCGAAGGCTCGATGATCCAGCTGGCGGCGATGAGCGCGTCCGTCATCGGCCGCATCGCCCGTTTCAATACGGAGCGTCTGCGCCTGCTCGTGGCATGCGGCGCGGCGGCGGGCATCGCCGCGGCCTACAACGCGCCCATCGCCAGCGCGTTCTTCGTCACCGAGATCATCCTGGGCGCCATCACCATGAACAGCCTCGGGCCGATCATGGTCGCCGCCGTCGTCGCCAACATCACCATGCGCCGCCTGCCCGGCTATCACCCGACGTACGAGATGCCCGCGTTCGCGCCCATCGCCAACCTGGAGGTCGTGTGGTTCGTCGCGCTGGGCGTGCTCGCGGGACTGATCGCGCCGGCCTTCCTGGTCGCGCTGCAGCGCACGCGCGGCCTGTTCGCCGACAGCGGCCTGCCGCTGCCGCTGCGCCTCGCGCTCGGCGGCCTGGGCGTGGGCGCCATCTCCATTTGGGTACCGCAGGTCTGGGGCAACGGCTACAGCGTCGTGAACGCGCTGCTGCACCAGTCCTGGCTATGGCAGGCCGTTCTCGTCGTCCTCGTCTGCAAGATCGCGGCGACGCTGCTCACCAGCGGATCCGGCGCCATCGGCGGCATCTTCACGCCCACGCTGTTCGTCGGCGCGGCCGTCGGCCATTTGTTCGCGCTGGTGCCGCAGGCGTTGACGCCGGAAACGGCCGCCGCGCCGGCCGCGTTCGTCGCCGTCGGCATGGGCGCCCTGCTGGCCGCCGCGACGAGCGCGCCGCTGATGGCGATCCTGATGATCTTCGAGATGACGCTCAGCTATTCGTTGATGCTGCCGCTGATGCTGGCCTGCGTCGTCGCCTTCGGCGTCGCGCGCGCCGTGAACGGGCCGTCGATGTACGAGATCACGGCCCGCCGCGTGGCCGACGAGCAGGAACGCGAACGCCTGCGCGCGATCCGGATGCAGGAACTGATCCGCCCCGCCGACACCGTCCTGCCGCTCGATGCCTCCATCGCGCAGGCCGCCGCGCTGTTCCGCCAGCATCCCGTGAAATACGTCTACCTCGTCGACACCGCCGGGCGCTACCGCGGCGTGGTGGCGCTGCACGACGTGGCCGCGCTGTACGAGCGGGACGAGGCATCCTCCCGCACCTGCGCCGACATCGCCCGGCCCGACGCCCTGCCCGTCGTCACGGCCGACATGGGCCTGGACGACGCGCTGCGCCAGTTCATGCGCCACTTCGGCGAGCGGCTGCCGGCCGTGCGCAGCGCGCTCGACCCCGAGCTGCTCGGGGCCGTGCACAAGACGGATGTGCTGGATGCGTATGTCAGGCTGAATCGGGCGCCGCTGGGGATGCAGGTGGAGGCATAAACTGCTTGCACATATATTGTGAGATCGATAACATCGAGAGATTACCCACTCTTCCGCGTATCGGTCCATGAGTACACTTACCCGCCGTCGTTTGCTTGGTTCAGCCGCCCGACTGGCGGCCTCGCTTCCCATGCTGTCCGCCTTCGGCAACGCGCAGGCGCAAGCCGCGGCGCGCCACGACGTGCGCGACTACGGCGCCCGCGGCGACGGTAAAACGGTCGATTCCGGCGCCATCAACGCCGCCATCGAGGCGGCGGCCAGGGCCGGCGGCGGCACCGTGCATGTCCCGCCCGGGCGCTACCTGTCCGCATCGATCCGGCTGCGCAGCCGCGTCACGCTGCATCTGGAGGCGGGCGCGGTGATCGAAGCGGTGGACTGGAAGGTCGCGCCGTACGACCTGCCGGAACCGAATGCCGCGGGCGGCAACTACCAGGACTTCGGCCACAGCCACTGGAAAAACAGCCTGATCTGGGGCATCGGCCTGGACAGCGTTGCGATCACCGGCACCGGCCACATCGATGGCAAGGGACTCAATCCGGGCTACCGGAAGCTGCCCGACGGGAGCATACGCTACGACGCGGACGGCGGGCCGGGCGAAGGCAACAAGGCGATCGCGCTACGCGAATGCAATAACGTCCTGTTGCGCGACTTCGGCATCTTGCGAGGGGGCCATTTCGGTATCCTGGCGACCGGATGCAGCAACGTGACGGTCGATAATCTACGCATCGATACCAATCGCGACGGCATGGACATCGATTGCTGCAGCAACGTGCGCATTTCCAGGTGCAGCGTCAATTCGCCCTGGGACGACGGCATCTGCCTGAAGGCGTCGTATGCACTGGGCCGGATCGCGGCCTGCGACAACATCACCATTTCGGATTGTTACGTGGCCGGGAATTTCGACGTCGGCACGCTGCTGGACGGGACATTCAAGCGCAGCACACCCGACTACCACTCGGGCCGCTTCGGGCGGATCAAGCTGGGCACGGAATCGAATGGCGACTTCAGGAACATCACGATCACCAACTGCATTTTCGACGATTGCCGCGGCCTCGCCATCGAAAGCGTGGACGGTTCGCACATCGAAGACCTCACGATTTCCAACATCACCATGCGCAAGGTGGCCAACGATCCGATCTTCATCTGCCTCGGCGCACGCCTGCGCGGGCCGGATGCGCCGCCGGTCGGGACCATCCGGCGCGTCAACATCAGCAACATCGTCGTCTCGGGCGCGCAGGCGGGTTTTACCAGCACGATCAGCGGCCTGCCCGGTCATCCGGTCGAGGACATCCACCTGTCGAACCTGCGCTTGCACGTCGAAGGCGGCGGCACGGCCATGCTCCGCGACGCGGTCCCGCTGGAAAAGCCGACAGCGTATCCCGAGCCGGGCATGTTCGGGCCCTGCCCGGCCTATGGCCTGTACGTGCGCCATGCGGCCGGCGTCGACGTCGGCCACGTCACGGTGACGTATGCGCAGCCCGACGCGCGCGCCGCCTTCGTGCTGGAGAACGTGCGGGACGCCGTCTTCAGCGCGGTCAACGCCCAGCCGGGCAGCGGCGGCGCGGCGCTGTTCGACTTGCGGTCGGTGACGGACTTCACAGTGCGCGATGCGCGCAGGGTCCAGGACCAGCACGTTCCCGGCACCGTGCAGCGCAAGCGCATCTGATTCAGTAGGCGAGCGACCCCTCCAGGGCGGTCTGCACCAGCGCATCGATCTCGCCGGTGACGTTGGTCATGGTGCTCGCGACCACGGCAAACTCCCTGCCGACGTCGCCGGCGCGCGCAGCGACGACCTGGGCATTGAAGGCGACCATGCGCGCCTGCCGCGCGATGGTCTTGATGTCCCCCATCAATTCCTGCATCTGCCGGCGCTGCAGCAGGGCATGGCGCTTGGACTGTTCCTCGTACACGAGGGTCAGCGCATTGAGCACGGTGAGCAACGGCGTCGCGCTGCGCACCAGCTCATCGAGCAGCGCGGGCGCACGCCGCGACGTCGTGCCGATGGCGTCCAGCGTACTCTCGGCCAGTGCGATGAAGTCGCGGATGATCTGGTCGCCCCGCATCGTGCCGAAATACGCGTCGCGCAATTGCTGGCAGAAGATGCCCGGCAAACCCTGCTTGCCCTGCACGAGCGTGATGTGCGCGTCCCGGAAGGCCGCCAGCGTGTCGCGCGCCGTCTTGTCCGCGCCGTCATGGCCGAGCGACGCCAGCACCGAATACAGCACAACCCGCTGCGACGTGAAACGGCGCCGGCCGGACAGGTTGATCAGGGCGCCGAACACGTCGCCGGACAGTTTGACGTCGGGCTGGGCGTTGGATGAGGTGGGAAGAGTGTCTGCGTGCATCCTGGGCTCCGATCGGGGTAGCCGCCGGCGGCGGCTGATGCAGTAGCTGATGCAGGTTTTATGCCAGCCAGATTCGTGGCTGCTGTAGTTACATGCACTAACTTGAATCAAACCGGGGAGAGGATTTGCACCCGGGGCGTGAGCCAGCCCAAATTTTGGGCAGGCTCGCCCGTTTGTTCACGATTTTTTCTTGTTCACGTAACGTGAACACGCTGAAAAGATGAACATAATGTATGATTGTTCATATCTTGGCCATGTTCACGTAACGTGAACGCTGAAGAACCATGAACAACCTGTTTATCCCTGGGAGTGAAACCGCATTCATCGCAAGCGCTCTGGAAGCGCTGCACGACTCGACGCGCATCCAGGGGGAAGTCCTTGATATGCCGAATGACGATACCGTTGCTGCGGTCCTCCTTACGATCAATGGTCGAAAATTACGATACGACTGCGAGATCAAGAAGAAAGTCGATCGGTATGCGCTACCGCTCAACCTGTTGAACAGGCTCGGCAACGCGCAGCGCGCCTTGCTGGTCAGTTCCCCGCTCAGCCCTGACATGGCAACCCGTTGCCGCGACATCGGCCTGCAGTTCATCGATACGGCGGGTAATGCCTACATCAATGACGGTGCTGGCATTTACATTTACGTGACGGGCAGACGCGGTGACGCTGAAATCCAATTCCCGGCCAACAATACGATGACGCCGGGGGCGCTTCGGATGATGTTTGCCGCCTTGGCCGAGCCCACATTGCTCAATGCGCCCTACCGGGACATCTCGATGCACGCACGGATAGCGATCGGGGCCATCAGCAAGGCGTTCGATACGCTGGAATCGCGTGAATTAATCGGCTCGACGGCCGACGGCAAGCGCATGATCCGCACGCCGGAACTGTTTCTGAACGAGTGGGCCAGTGGCTATGCTGGTAGGCTCAAGCCCAAGCTTAGGAAATACCGTTTCGCAATCGATAATCTCGACGAATTCCTCAACTGGAGCCCTGGATTCAGGCTTTCGGCGTGGGGTGGCGAACCAGCAGCCATGATCCTGACCGGCCACCTCAAACCCCAGGAGTGCACGGTCTACATCGACATGGACGACCCGCACGCGCTCAAAGACATCGTCAAAAGCTTCCGTCTACGCGCGGATCCCCGAGGGCGCATCGAAATCGTCGAAATGTTCTGGAATCCGGATCACTTCGCTGACTCATTCCCGACTGTACCACTGCACCTCATCTATGCGGACCTGATGGCAAGCCACGATTCACGCAACATTGCCGTGGCACGCCAGCTCGTGCCCGGGATCATTCAGCATGTACACGATACGACTCGATAAACCCTTCAATCCAGTACTTCTCGAGATCCTGTCCACGGTTCGGTCGGTAACGGGACAGCTCGGCTGCGATTATCTTCTCGTCGGCGCAACCGCACGCGACATATTGATGACCCATGTGTTCGGCCTCGACACCCCGCGGGCGACTCATGACGTCGACTTCGCCATCGCACTCGATCACTGGGAGCGTTTCAACGCACTGAAGGCTGCTCTCGTGGCCACCGGCAGCTTCACCCCGGCCGCAGACAGAATACATCTATTGCATTACAAGCCCACGGAATACGGCAACGCGTTCCCGCTGGATGCGCGTCACCGGTTATGCCGAAGCCTTGGCATCAGCACTGGACGTGGAGGTAGATAACGGCCTTGTCATCCGGGTCGTATCGATTCCAGCGCTTGCCGCGCTCAAGCTGCTGGCATGGGACGACCGCGGGCTGCAAGACAACAAGGATGCCCAGGATCTCCTTTTCCTCCTCCAGCACTACCACGAAGCAGGGAATGGCGACCGCATGTATGAGGAGGCATTTGAATTACTCGAAGCCGCCGGATTCGACCTGCCCCTGGCCGGTGCGACCCTGCTCGGCCATGACACGCGTGTCATCTTGCACGACGACTCATTACACGCCCTGCTCGCCATCCTGGCCGACCCGCGCAAACGCGACCGCCTTCTCGTCCACATGACCCGCTCTGCCGGCATCGAATCCGATATGGCGGACAAGCTGCTGAGCCAGTTCGAGCTCGGGCTTCGAAACTAATTGCTCCGCGCGCCGTCGCATAGGCGGCAATGAACTGGTCGGCCTGATCGGCCGCTATCTTGTAGCGGACTTATTCGATCACCGTCCTGGTCTCCTGTTATTCAAGCCATGGCAAAGTAAAGAAAAACCCGCTGTTCTTCCGAAGAGCGGGCTTTCATCAGCGGACGACGAGGTCGCACTTAGAACGGAATATCGTCATCCATGTCCGAGAAGTTCGGTGCCGGTTTCGGCTGCGGACGTGCGGCCGGGGCCGGCGGGGCCTGGCGCGGGGCCGGGCGGCTCGGCGCGGCGTCGTAGCCCATGTCGTCGCCACCACCGAAGCTGTCGCCGCCGCCCATGCCCTGGCGGCCGCCCAGCATCTGCATGTTTTCAGCGATGATGTCGGTGGCGTAGCGCTCGATGCCGTCCTTGTCGGTGTACTTGCGGGTCTGCAGGCGGCCTTCCACGTAGACCGACGAACCCTTCTTGAGGTATTGGCCGACGATTTCGGCGAGGCGGCCGAAGAACGAGATGCGGTGCCACTCGGTCAGCTCTTTCTGCTCGCCGGTGTTGCGGTCCTTCGATTTGTAGGACGTGGCCACCGCGATGTTGGCGATGGCGTCGCCGCTCGGCATGTAGCGAATTTCCGGATCGCGGCCGAGATTGCCGACGATGATGACCTTGTTAACTGATGCCATTTTGTAAAGCTCCTTTGGATAGTCCCTGACTCTGCGTGTTGTCTAAGCGTTAGGGAAACATGTTGAATACGGCCCGCTATTATGCTGGTCAGTCGCATGAGAAAGCAACTGATTCCGCACTGATCGGGCACCCGGGTTACAGCACCTGATCAGACCTCGAAGATGGGGGCGAAGTGCCCGAATTGGAAGAGATGCGCATCAATACAGCCGGACGAAAATTTTTCCGCTTATTTTCGTTTTCTGGTGAGTCTGCCATTGAAACGCGCCGCTCCCGGACCACATACGATACGCGCACGTTGTACCGGAACGGCAGATCTTGACAGGTCGTCATATCATGCTACCAAGCCTCGCAGACTTTTTCGAGCGCCGGCATACCACTGTAAATAAAAACAGGTAAACTAGTGCGCTTTCCCGTTCGGCCCGCTCACCTGTGCCATTCGTGCGCCGGCCCCGCAACCATTCGAAAGCCTTCAAACAACAATGGAAGAAATCCGTATCCGCGGCGCCCGCACGCACAATCTCAAGAACATCAACCTCGACCTGCCGCGCAACAAGCTGATCGTCATCACCGGCCTGTCGGGTTCCGGTAAGTCGTCGCTCGCTTTCGACACGCTGTATGCCGAAGGCCAGCGCCGCTACGTCGAATCGCTGTCGGCCTATGCGCGCCAGTTCCTGCAGCTGATGGAAAAGCCGGACGTCGACATGATCGAGGGCCTGTCGCCCGCGATCTCCATCGAGCAGAAGGCGACGTCGCACAACCCGCGTTCGACCGTCGGCACCGTCACCGAGATCCACGACTACCTGCGCCTGCTGTACGCGCGCGTCGGCACGCCTTACTGCCCGGACCATTCGGACGAGCCGCTGGCCGCCCAGACCGTGTCGCAGATGGTCGATGCCGTGCTGGCCATGCCGGAAGGGACCAAGCTGATGATCCTGGCGCCCGTCGTGGCGAACCGCAAGGGCGAGCACAGCGACCTGTTCGAGGCGATGCAGGCGCAGGGCTTCGTCCGCTTCCGCATCCAGAGCGGCACGCACGCGGCCAAGATCTACGACGTGGACGACCTGCCGAAGCTCAAGAAGACGGAAAAGCACACGATCGACGTCGTCATCGACCGCATCAAGGTGAATGCCGAGATCAAGCAGCGCCTGGCCGAAAGCTTCGAAACCGCGCTGCGCATCGCGGACGGCCGCGCCGTCGCGTACGAGATGGACACGGAGAAGGAGCACATCTACTCGAACAAGTTCGCGTGCAACGTCTGCGGCTATTCGCTGCAGGAGCTGGAGCCGCGCCTGTTCTCCTTCAATAACCCGATGGGCGCGTGCCAGGAATGCGATGGCCTGGGCCATATCGAGTTCTTCGATCCGAAGCGCATCGTCGCATTCCCGAACCTGTCGCTGGCGTCCGGCGCCGTGAAGGGCTGGGATCGCCGCAACCAGTTCTACTACCAGATGCTGACGAGCCTCGCGTCGCACTATGGCTTCGACCTCGACAAGCCGTTCGAGCAGTTGCCGAAGCCCGCGCAGGACGTCGTGCTGTTCGGCTCCGGCAAGACGTCGGTGCCGTTCGCGTACGTGAACGAGCGTGGCCGCACGGTGATGCGCGAGCACACGTTCGAGGGCGTCGTCAACAACCTGCAGCGCCGCTACCGCGAGACGGATTCGATGGCCGTGAAGGAAGAGCTGGCGAAGTTCATCAACGAGAAGGAGTGCCCGTCGTGCGGCGGCGCGCGCCTGCGCACGGAAGCGCGCTACGTCAAGATCGGCAACGGCAAGCAGCAGCGCGCCATCTATGAAGTGGCGAAGACGCCGCTGCGCGACTGCCTGACCTATTTCGACGACCTGAAACTGACGGGCGCGAAGAAGGACATCGCCGAGCGCGTGATCAAGGAAATCGTCGCGCGCCTGAAATTCCTGAACGACGTCGGCCTCGATTACCTGTCGCTGGACCGCAGCGCGGACACCCTGTCGGGCGGCGAAGCGCAGCGCATCCGCCTCGCGTCGCAGATCGGCTCCGGCCTGACGGGCGTGATGTACGTGCTCGACGAGCCGTCGATCGGCCTGCACCAGCGCGACAACGACCGCCTGATCGCCACGCTGAAGCACCTGCGCGACATCGGCAACAGCGTGCTCGTGGTGGAACACGACGAGGATGCGATCCGCACGGCGGACTACATCGTCGACATGGGTCCGGGCGCGGGCGTGCACGGCGGCGCCGTGATCGCCGAGGGCTCGCTCAAGGACATCATGAAGAGCAAGGAGTCGCTGACGGCGGCTTACCTGTCGGGCAAGAAGAAGATCCACGTGCCGAAGAAGCGCACGCAGGCCGACCCGGACCGCCAGCTCGTCATCACGGGCGCGACCGGCAACAACCTGAAAAACGTGTCGCTGGAGCTGCCGGTGGGCCTGCTGACGTGCGTGACGGGCGTGTCGGGTTCCGGAAAATCGACGCTCGTGAACGATACGCTGTACCCGGCGCTGTCGCGCCACCTGTACGGTTCGCAGACGGAACCGGCGCCGCACGAGGCCATCCACGGCCTGGAGCACTTCGACAAGGTGATCTCGGTCGACCAGGCGCCGATCGGCCGCACGCCGCGTTCGAACCCGGCCACGTACACGGGCGTGTTCACGCCGATCCGCGACCTGTTCGCGACGGTGCCGACCGCGAAGGAACGCGGTTATTCCGCGGGCCGCTTCTCGTTCAACGTGAAGGGTGGCCGCTGCGAGGCATGCCAGGGCGATGGCGTCATCAAGGTCGAGATGCACTTCCTGCCGGACGTGTACGTGCCCTGCGACGTCTGCCACGGCAAGCGCTACAACCGCGAGACGCTCGAAGTCCAGTACAAGGGCAAGAACATCACCGAAGTGCTGGACATGACGGTCGAGGATGCGCACGAGTTCTTCAAGCCCGTGCCGGTCATCGCGCGCAAGCTGCACACGCTGCTGGACGTGGGTCTCGGCTACATCAAGCTGGGCCAGAGCGCGACCACGCTGTCGGGCGGCGAGGCGCAGCGGGTGAAGCTGTCGCTGGAACTGTCCAAGCGCGACACGGGCCGGACACTCTATATCCTCGACGAGCCGACGACCGGTCTGCACTTCGCCGACATCGACCTGCTGCTGAAGGTGATCCACCGCCTGCGCGACCAGGGCAACACGCTCGTCATCATCGAGCACAACCTGGACGTCATCAAGACGGCGGACTGGATCGTCGACCTGGGTCCGGAAGGCGGCGCGGGCGGCGGCACGATCGTCGCGCACGGCACGCCGGAAGACGTGGCGGACAATCCGGCCAGCGTCACGGGCAAGTACCTCAAGCCGCTGCTGAAAGCCTGACCGTCGCCCCCGCGGAAGCGGGGGCCCATGCTGAGCGCGCGGGCCTGCGGCATCGAGCCGACACTACGCAGGCTCAGTATGGATTCCCGCCTGCGCGGGAATGACGTACTTCCTACTCCAACGTATAAAACGGCTGGTGCACCCGCACCGGCCGCACGTCCATCCTGATCCGGTAGATCGAATACGCGTCCTCGCGGTTCGTCACGTATGCCGCGGTGTCCGGCACGCGCGTGAATGTGAACTCGAACCCGCGGTCCGGCGACTGGCTGTCCGGCCCTTCGAACGCCACGCCGACGGCCCGCTGCAGATCGCTGTCCACCAGTTTCTCGAGCAGGTCCGCGACCGCCGTGTTGCCGAGGATGTCCGTATAAAAGATCGGCGCACGGTGCTCGACGTACTGCCGGTCCACGGGCTCCTTGCCCGGCCCCGGCGCGTACGCGCGCGTGGCCAGGTTGAACCGGTCGCCGCTGTCCAGGTAGCTGATGCGCGCATTGGCGAGATTGAATCCCGGCTTCGTCTTGTCCGTCGTGGCCCCGGCCAGGTCGAGCACGAGCGCGCCGCGGTAGCCGATCACCGTGACGTCGCGCGCCGGTCCCACGACGGCGGCCGTGTTCTCGTCGATGCCCAGTCCCAGCGTATAACCCTTGGCCAGCATCGCCGGCAGCATGCGGCCGAAGCGGCCGCGCGCGAGCAGGTGCTGGTCGACGAATACGTCGTCGCCGATGAAGCCGAGTCCCGACGCCACGTCCTTGCCATCCGCCACGCCGTTCTTCAGCACGGGCATCACTTCCAGCGGCGGGTCGTAGAACATGGTGCTGCTCATGATGGCGGCGCCCGCGCTCGTGCCCGCGATGACGCCGCCGCGCCGGTACAGCGCCCACAACGCGTCCAGCACGGCCGTGTTGCTGCCGTCCGCGCGCCGCAGCGAGCCCGTGATGCGGGCTTGATCTCCGCCGGTGAAGAACGCGCCGCCGGCCTTGCGGATCGCCTCGGCCAGCGCGGGATCGTCCGCGGCCTTGCGCACGTCGGTCCCGGCCAGCATGGGCGCGACCGGGACGACGAACGCGCGCGCGCCGTAGCGGTTCAGCGCATCCACCGTGAGCTGGGCTTCCTTCGCGGGCGTCTGCGCGGCCGTCGGGAGCACGGCGATGCGCGCGCCCTTCCCGCCCGCGAGCGCGACGATCTTCTCCCACACCTCGGCGTTGTTGACGCGCAGGCCGCCGCCGATGATGACCAGCGATCCTTTCGACGGCCCGGCGTCGGCCGCCATCACCGCGCCGGCGCATACCGCCAACGCCAGCGCGACACCCAGTTTCTTCAGCATGTCAGCGGAACGAATAGTTCACGCTCACGAACGCGCTGCGGCCGCGCGGGTCCGTGTAGCTCGGGTCGTACCCGGCCAGGAAGAACCAGGCCTGGTTCGAGAACGGCGGATCCGCGTTGAACATGTTCAGCACGCCCGCGCGCACCTTGAGCTGCTTGCTGATCGTCCAGCTGCCCGTCAGGTCCCACAGCGAGTAGTACTTCACGTGGTTCGGCGGCAGCAGCGTGTCCGTGTACGGGTCGTAGGTCGTGTTCTGGTCCGTGTAGCCCATCGAGTACTGGTTCGCCAGCGTGAGCGTGACCGGGCCGTTGTCCCATTCGAAGTTCACGCGGTGGCGCCATTTCTGGATCGCCTGGTCGTTCAGGAACACGCCCAGGTTGGAGCGGAACGGCTCGGCGGGACCGAACTGGCGGTCGTAGTGCAGGATCAGCGTGCCGGACAGGTTGACGCCGAAGCGGCCCCACGGTCCGCGCTCCGACCGCCAGTCGCCGGCGATGTCGAAGCCCGACGTCCTGAGCTTGCCCTGGTTTTCCTTCATCAGCAGGATGTTGGAGATGAAGCCGTCCTCGTCGCGCTGGATGTACTTGCCGTTGTAGGCGGCCGGGTTTTCGATGATGACCTGTTCGCCCAGGGTGCTGATCACGTCGCGCTTCTCGATGTTCCAGTAGTCGATCGAGAGGCTCGTACGCTTGACCGGTTCGAACACGACGCCCAGCGAGAACTCGCGCGATTTTTCCGGTTTCAGGTCCGGATTCGAGCGGCGTTCCACGTTCCACTGGTCGGTACACGTGTCGATGCTGCCTTCCTGCTTGACGCATTGCGGGTCGGTCAGGATGCCGGCCGTCGTGCCGAAGATCGTCGGGCGCTTCAGGTCCGACAGCGACGGCGCGCGGAAGCCCGTGCCCGCTGACGCGCGCACCAGCAGCGACTGCATCGGCTGCCAGCGCAGGCCGATCTTCGGATTGGTCGTGTTGCCCACTTCGCTGTAGTGGTCGTAGCGCACCGCGAACTGCATCTCGAGTTCCTTGGTGAACGGCGCGACCACCTCGGTGAACACGGAGGCCACTTTTCTCGTGTTGTCCGCCGTTTCGACGTCGGCCAGTTCGCCGGCCGGAATGGTGCTGTCGCGGTCACCCTGGATGTTATTCGAGCGCAGCAGGTCCGACGGCCTGAACGTCTGGTGCTCGTGGCGCAGTTCGCCGCCGACCGCCAGCGCCAGGTCGCCGCCGGCCAGCGTCGTCAGGGAGCGCGACATCTTGCCGTCGAGGGAAGTCGACACGCCCTTCGCATTGCGTGCTTCGTCGTTGACCCGGATGCTGTTGACGAGGTCCCGGCCGGCCTGCGACGACGGCCCGAACGGATTGATCGCGCCCGAGCGCACGCCGGCCTCGAACTGGTCGTACAGGAAGTAGCCGTCGACGTACTTGTCGATGGCCTTGTTCTCGGCGCGGCCCAGCGCCACGTCGTAGTCCCAGCCTTTGATCGTGCCCGTGGCACCCAGCAGCAGGCGCTGGCCGGTACTCGTCACGTCGTTGGTACGGTTGCCCGCTTCCGCCATCCGGTAGCGGATCCGGTTGACCGTGGCCGGCAAGCCGGGCGCCGACAGCGCATTGCGGTACGCCTCCGGCAGGATGCTGACGGGCAGGTTGCGCAGGGTCGACACCGGGTTCGGCGACAGCACGTATTTGGTCTTGGCCTGCGTCTGCACCAGTTCCGCGAACAACTGGTTGTCCGGATCGAGCTGGAAGGTCGCGCGGCCGATGAAGCCGATCTTGCGCGAGTCCGGATAGATCTCCGTGTCTTCCATGTAGTCGTAGCTGCAGCCGGCCACGCCGCCCGGCCCCTTCTCGGCATACACGGTGGCGGGCGGATTGCACTTCGGCGCGCTCGGGTTGACGCGGCTCGCGCGGCTGCCGGCCGGCAGCAGGCCCGCGCCGATCAGGGCGGCACGCTGCGCGGCCGAGATGTCGATATTGGCCGGGAAAGTATTGCTGGACATCTGCGCCGGCAGCGTCGTCGCGAGCGGATGCTCGGAGATGAAGCGGCGCTGGCCCGAGCGCAGGCGGTCGAGCTGCTGGATGTCCAGCACGCCGAACACGTTGAAGCGGTCGGTGCTCAGGTCGCCCGTGCCGCCGCTGAGGCTCAGCGTCTTCTTGCCTGCCCCGCCCTGCTGCGTGCCCGCGGCCGACGCGGCCAGGTCGATGCCCGTATAGTCCTTGCGCGTGATGAAGTTGATCACGCCGCCGATGGCATCGGTACCGTAGATCGCGGATGCGCCATCCTTCAGCACCTCGACGCGCTGGATCGCCCCGGCCGGGATGTTGTTCAGGTCGACGCCCGAGTTATCGCCGGGCGACGCGAAGTTGGCGAGACGGCGCCCGTTCAGCAGGATCAGCGTGGACGACACGCCGAGGCCGCGCAGGTTGGCGCCGTTCAGGCCGCGCTGGCCGGACGTGCCGTCCGTGATACTGGGGCCGTCCGTCACCGGCGCCGTGTTCGCGCTGATGTTCTTGACCAGTTCCGCGGCCGTCGTCGCGCCCATCTTCTCGATGTCCTCGCGCGAGATCAGCTGCACGGGCAGCGCGGTCTCCGTGTCGATGCGTTTGATCGACGAACCGGTGATCTCCACGCGGTGCATCTTCGGTTCGTCCGCCTGCGCCTGCGCATAGGCGTGCTGCGACGTCAAGACGGCGACGGCCGCCGCGAGGATGGTGGGTTGCAGGGCTCTCGAAATGTGCTTGGTCATGCGGTGCTCTCCCTCTTGGTGTCTTGTGGTGACTCAGGTTTTTTTGACGAGCTTGCGAATCTGGTGTTCACCGTGGAGATACGCGGCGATCGCCTCGGTGTGGCGGGCCGCCTTGGCCACGTTGGCCTTGTTGGACGTCATCAGCGACACGGCCAGCGCCTCGATGACGGCCAGCGCGGCGCTCGAACTGCTGGGCAGCACCGGGTGCGTGCTGTGCGCATACAGCACGTGGTGCCCCAGTTCGGCGAGCGGCGACGCGGGCGAATCTGTGATCGAGACGATCGTCGCGCCGGCATCGCGCGCGAACCGGGTCAGCGACGCGGCGTCCAGCGTGTAGCGCGGCAGCGAGATCACGACCAGCACGTCCTTGCCGGTGATCGTGGCGAGGTGGCTCGCCGCGACTTCCGTACCGCCGCTCGCCGCCGCTTCGACGACGTGGCGGCAGAACGGCTGCAGATGCATCGCGAGCGCGCCCGCGAGGAACGACGACAGGCCGAACCCCAGCACGTACACGGTGCGCGCCCTGGTGAGCACGGCGCCGATGCGGTCGATCTGCGTGCCGGCCAGCGCGCGGCTCGTGGCCGTGATGGCCGCTTCCGCATAACCCAGGCTTTCCAGCGCGGGCGACGCTTTCGCAGCGCGGCGCGCGATCGTGCTGCGCAGCTTTTCGACGGGCTGCAACACGGACTGCAGCGTTTCCGCGACCGCGCCCCGCATCGCCGCGTAATTCCTGAAACCGAGGTCGCGCGCGAAGCGGCTGATGGTCGCCGTCGACACGTCGCACGCATCGGCCAGTTCCTCGATGCCGAGCGCCGTCACGCGCACCTGGTTGCGCAGCACGTAATCCGCGATCGCGCGGTTCGACGTCGACCCTTCGGCCAGCACCCGCAACAGCGACTGGCCGAGCGAAGACTCGGCGAAACCGATGTCGGGAGAGGCGCTGGACGGGGCGGCAGGCGTCATGTGACCGGATGTCAATGAGTTAATGTTTTTTAATGTAAAACAGGTGCGGCGCCCAACTCAACAACATTTTGAAAATAATCTTTCATCGATTTACGTTGTGTAAAAATTCATACATAATCGGCCGCAGACCCGCCGCCAGGAGACACGTCCGCATGCATACGAAGACCCATCCGATCGCGACCGAACCGGGCGTCGCCAGTTACCAGCTCACGTCGTACCACTACGGCAGCGCGGGCAGCGGCGGCAAGGTCTATATCCAGGCATCGCTGCACGCGGACGAGGTGCCCGCGATGCTCGTCGCGCACGTCCTGCGGCGCGAACTCGAACGGCTCGATGGCGAGGGACGCATCCGCGGCGAAGTGATCCTGGTACCCGCCGCGAATCCGATCGGGCTGTCGCAGATCGTGCACGGCGCGCCGTTCGGGCGCTTCGACCTCGGCACCGGTACCAATTTCAACCGCGCCTTCCGCCACGTCGCCGACGAATTGAAAGATGCGCTGGCCGGCCGGCTCGGGCTGGATTCGGCCGCGAACGTGGCCGCGATCCGTGCGGCGGCACGCGCCGCCGTCGAACGGTGGGAGCCGCAGGACGCAACGCAGGTGCTGAAAAAAACGCTGCTTGGGATGGCGATCGACGCCGACATCGTGCTCGATCTGCACTGCGACAACGAGGCGCTGCTGCACGTCTATACCGGTCCCGCGCTGGCGGACCGCGTGGCGCCACTGGCGACGCTGCTCGGCGCGCGTGCCTATCTGCTGTCCGCCGGTTCGGGCGGCGAACCGTTCGACGAGGCCTGCAGCAAGCTGTGGTGGGACCTGGCCGCGCACTTCGGTCCAGAGATACCAATTCCACCCGCCTGCGCCGCCGTCACGGTCGAACTGCGCGGCGAGATGGACGTGCGCTACGATTACGCGGAACAGGATGCGCACGCGCTGCTGCAGTTCCTCGCGCGCGAAGGCGTCGTCGACAACCCGCCGGCGCCGCTGCCCGCGCCGCGGTGCGCGGCGTCGCCGCTGGAAGCCGTGGAACCGCTGCACGCGCCGCAGACGGGCGTGCTCGTGTTCCTGAAAGCGCTGGGCGACGAGGTGAAGGCGGGCGACGCCGTCGCCGACATTGTCAACCCGGTCACCGGCGACACGGCGACCGTGCATGCGAGCCGCGACGGCCTGCTGTTCGCGAGCACCGCACACCGCCACCTGCTGCGCGGGATGCACATCTGTAAGATCGCGGGGACGACGCCCTTCCGTTCGGGTTCACTTTTGAGTCAGTGATCATGCGACTACGAATTCCCAATACCTTCGTGCTGCTGTTCGCGATCCTCGCGCTGATCGCGCTGGCGACGTGGTTCATCCCCGGCGGGAAGTACGACACGCATCTCGTGAACGGCAAGCAGCTCATCGACCCGGCCTCGTTCCACTATGTCGAGAGCGCGCCGCAAGGCCTCGTTGCGCTGATGAAGGCGCCCATCAAGGGCTTCGTGGAGGCGGCGCAGATCATCGGCTTCGTGCTGGTCGTCGGCGGCGCGTTCGCGGTCGTGCAGAAGACCGACGCGATCGACACGGGCATCCGTTCGATCGCCCGCATGCACGAACACTCGGCGCTCGTGCGCGCGGCGCTGATCCCCGTCTTCGTCACCCTGTTCTCACTGGGCGGCGCCACGTTCGGCATGAACGAGGAGGCGATTCCGTTCGTGCTGATCTTCGTGCCGCTCGCGCTGGCGCTCGGCTACGACACCATCACCGGCGTGTCGATCCCGTTCCTCGGTTCGCAGGCCGGCTTCGGCGCCGCCTTCCTCAATCCGTTCAACGTCGGCATCGCGCAGGGCATCGCGGGCGTGCCCGTGTTTTCGGGGATCGGCTATCGCCTGATCGTGTGGGTGGCGACAACGTCCGTCACGATCCTGTTCCTGATGTGGTACGCGGCGCGCGTGAAGCAGAACCCCACGCTGAGCCCGACCTATGTGCTGGACCAGACGCGGCGCCTTGAACAGCCGGCTGCCACGGGGCTCGACCGCATGACGGGCCGGCACAAGGCAGTGCTGGCGATCTTCGCGCTGGCGCTGGCGGCGATGGTGATCGGCGTGGTGAAGTTCGACTGGTACATCGACGAGATCGCGGCGCTGTTCTTATCCATGGCGATCGTCGTGGGCATCGTGGGCCGGCTGGGGTCCGACAACTGGGTGGCGGCCTTCATGCAGGGCGCGAAGGACCTGGCACCGACGGCGCTCGTGATCGCGATCGCGCGCGGCACGATGATCCTCGCGCGCGACGCCCACATCATCGACACGATGCTGCATGGCCTGATGCCGCTCGTGCAGTCGAGCCACCCCGTATTCGCGGCGCAGAAGATGTACCTGATCCAGTCGGTGATCAACTTCTTCATCCACTCGGGTACGGGCCAGGCCGCGCTGACGATGCCGATCATGGCGCCGCTCGCGGACCTCGTGGGCGTCACGCGCCAGACCGCGATCCTCGCTTTTCAACTCGGCGAGCTGTCGACGCCCATGATCCCGACGTCCGGCATCACGGTCGGCGTGCTCGCGCTCGCGCGCGTGCCATGGATCACGTGGGCCAGGTGGATGATCCCGCTGCAGCTGATCTACCTGGTGCTGGCCCTCGTGCTGCTCGTGCCCCCCTGCCTGATGCAGTGGAGCTGAGCGACATTACTTCGCGATCTTCACCAGGACCACGTCGTTCGCGCGCATCGGCACCTGCACGTTCGCGGTGCCGTTCGCCGCGACCTTCACGGTGCGCGTCTCGGGCTTGTCGACCGTCAGCGCCTGCAGCTTCGCGAGCTGGTCGGCCGCCAGGGTTTTCGGCTTGCCCATCTCGATGTAGGCCGTGTACGCGTCATTGGCCTTGAAGCCCGTGCGGTACACCTGGACGTGATACGTGCCCGGCTTCATGCCCTTCAGCGACAGCGTCAACGGCGTGCCGTTCTTCGTCGGCTGGACGGCGCCGAAGAACGGGCGGTTGGTCTTCTTGCCCATGTCCGGCGTCTGGAAGTCCCACGCCAGCACCTGCACGCCGTTCGCGTCCTTCGTCACCCAGCTTTGCTTGTCGGCGGTCTGCACCTGCTGGTCGCCCAGCTCGTTCATGTACTTGTAGGCGAACCAGGCGGGTTTGCGGATGCCCTGCGGATTCATCAGGCCGAAACCGCCTTCGAACGGCGCGGTCGGCGGACCCGGTTCCTCGAACAGGTCCGTATAGGTCCAGTAGCTCATGCCCTGCGCGATGCCTTCCGTCGCCTTCAGCTTCGACAGGATGTAGGCGGCGCTGATGTACGAATCGTGCACCAGGTCGCGCGGGTTGTAGCTCGTGCTCCATTCCGTGAAATACAGCGGCAGCTTGGGCAGGTACGACGCTTCGATCTCCTTGCGGACCTTGCGCACGTCGCCGACGATGCCGTCCGGCGACGGCGACAGCTTCTGGTCGCCCTGGCCGTTCTCGTCCAGGAAGCCGCCGTCCACGCCATAGGTGTGCGTGGCGATGAAGTCGACCGCGGCACCGCTCTTCTGCGTGTGCGCGAGGAATTCCGGCACCCAGGCCGCACCCGCCGTCGCCGGACCGCCCACGCGCAGCGTCGGGTCGATCGCCTTGATGGTCTTCGCGGTCACGTCATACAGGTCGAAGTAGGCCTTCTGGTCGGCCTTTTCCCAGAAACCGTCCAGGTTCGGCTCGTTCCACACTTCGAAGAACCAGGTGCGCACTTCGTCCTTGCCGTAGCGCTGCTGCACGTGACGCACGAAGGCGTCGACGAGGCCTGCCCACAGTTCCGGTTTCGGGTGCGAGGTATTGCCCTTCCAGTAGAAGATGCTGTTGTCCGACGTCTTCATCGCTTCCGGCGTGAAGCCCAGCTCGACGAACGGCTTGATGCCCATGCCCAGCAGCTTGTCGTACAGGTAGTCGATCTTCGTCCAGTTGTAGACGGGTTTGCCGTCGACGACCTTGAACGTGCCCAGCACGTCGTGGAAGATGCCGTGGAAGCGGATGTAGCGGAAGCCCAGCTCATCCTTCGCGATCTTCAACTGGGCCAGGCTGTCGTCGCGGATCAGCGTGCCCGGGTAATCGGAACCCACCGACAGGTCGGCGGCATGGTCGCGCGGGACGGTCGGCGCGTTCGCGTCGATGACGATCTGGCGCGCGGCGTCGGCGGCCATGGCGGGCAATGCGAATGGGGTGGTGAAAGCCAGCGCCAGAGCGGCGCGCAGCACGGTGCGGCGGTGTCTCATGTCTATTGTCCTTTTACGTCGAAGCTCGCTTATCTCTAAGATGTTTGCGCTAACAATGCGAGTTGACGAAAGGATAGAGGATAAGCCGCATTTAGTAAAATCAAAAACCCAAATGATTTTCCACAATGTGATGATTTAAATTCGTTAAGGAAGCGATACGCGGCGACCGCGCTCCGAACCGTGTCACCTCCTCCCAGTCGCGCTTCCATTTCTTGCGCCAGCTGAACGCAGTCCGCAACGGGCGCACGTCTTCGACGGCCGGTCGGACTTGGCGGCCGACCCGGTGTCGGTTAGTTGCATTGCTCTGCTTGTACAGGCCACGATGAGGTAATGAAAAAAGGACAGGCCACCAAGCCTGTCCTTTCCCATTTTTATCGCGGCCGCATCGTCGTGCGCGCGGCCGTCGTCTCCTCGCCTGTATTTCTCCGTGCGCCTTACTCGGCCAGGCGCTTCTCCAGCTGCGCCTTGGTCGCGACCAGTTCCTGCGGCAGGCGGTAAGCCAGCTTGTCGAACAGTTCGGTGTGCAGCTTCAGTTCTTCGCGCCATGCATCCTTGTCGATCGACGTGATCGTGGTGAACTGCTCGGACGTGAACTCGATGCCGGTCCAGTTCAGGTCGCCGTAGGTCGGGGTGGTGCCGAACATGTGCTCGACGCCGCCGGCCTGGCCCTGGCTGCGGTCCAGGATCCACTTCAGCACGCGCATATTGTCGCCGTAGCCCGGCCACACGAACTTGCCGTTGTCATCGGTGCGGAACCAGTTGACGCAGAAGATCTTCGGCAGCGCTTGCGGGTTCTTGTCGGCGACTTTCTGGCCCAGGTTGAGCCAGTGCTGGAAGTAGTCGCTCATGTTGTAGCCGATGAACGGCAGCATGGCATACGGGTCGCGGCGGACGATGCCCATCTGGCCGGCGGCGGCGGCCGTCGTTTCCGAGCCCATCGTGGCGGCCATGTACACGCCTTCCGTCCAGTTGCGGGCTTCCGTCACGAGCGGCACCGTCGTCGAGCGGCGGCCGCCGAAGATGAAGGCCGAGATCGGCACGCCGGCCGGATCGTCCCACGCCGGGTCGATCACCGGGTTCTGCGTGGCGGCCACGGTGAAGCGCGCGTTCGGGTGCGCGGCCTTGGTGCCGGACGCCGGAGTCCAGTCCTTGCCCTGCCAGTCGATCAGGTGCGCCGGGGCTTCCTTGGTCATGCCTTCCCACCATACGTCGCCGTCGTCGGTCAGCGCCACGTTCGTGAAGATGACGTTTTCGCGCAGCGAGGCCATGCAGTTCGGATTGGTCTTTTCGTTCGTGCCCGGGGCGACGCCGAAATAGCCCGCTTCCGGGTTGATGGCGTACAGCTTGCCGTCGGCACCCGGTTTGATCCACGCGATGTCGTCGCCGATGGTCGTGACCTTCCAGCCTTCGAAACCGGCGGGCGGGATCAGCATGGCGAAGTTCGTCTTGCCGCAGGCCGACGGGAACGCGGCCGCGACGTATTTCTTGTCGCCCTGCGGCGATTCCACGCCCAGGATCAGCATGTGCTCGGCCAGCCAGCCGGTGCCGCCTTGCTGGGCTTCCTGGTAACCCATGTTGGAAGCGATGCGCAGCGCGAAGCATTTCTTGCCCAGCAGCGCGTTGCCGCCGTAGCCGGAGCCGAACGACCAGATCTCGCGCGTTTCCGGATAGTGCACGATGTACTTGGTCGAGTTGCACGGCCAACGCACGTCCTGCTGGCCCGCCTGCAGCGGCATGCCGACGGTGTGCACGCACGGCACGAAATCGCCGTCGGCGCCCAGCACGTCGTACACGGCCTTGCCCATGCGGGTCATGATGCGCATGTTGACGGCGACATACGGAGAATCGGACAGTTCCACGCCGATATGCGCGATCGGCGAGCCCAGTGGGCCCATCGAGAACGGCACGACATACATCGTGCGGCCGGCCATGCAGCCGTCGAACAGGCCGTTCAGGGTCTGGCGCATTTCGTTCGGGTCGACCCAGTTATTGGTCGGGCCCGCCTGCTCCTTCGTGGCCGAGCAGATGAAGGTGCGGTCTTCGACACGCGCCACGTCGCTCGGGTCGGAGCACGCCAGATACGAGTTCGGGCGCTTCTCCGGGTTCAGGCGCTTCATCGTGCCCGCTTCGACCATCTGTGCGCACAGGCGGTCGTACTCTTCTTCGGAGCCGTCGCACCAGTAGATGGCGTCGGGCTTCGTGAGGGCCGCGATCTCGGCCACCCAATTGATGAGTTTATTGTGCTTGATGTAAGCTGGGACGTTCAGTGCGGCGACGCCGCCCATCACGGGCTGGTTCATACATACCTCCAATGCCAATTAAGAATCCCTGGCGATTCCGATGGCCTTGATGCGGCAGAGGCGGCGGCCTGCAATGCGCGCGGCGGTCGGAATCCCGTTAATCTTGTCCCGGCAGGATCGTCGTCAAGGATGGCCTCGTGGGCCCGCACCTGGAAAGCCGTGCGGTTCACGGTTCAGTGCTACGGCGGTCATGTCGCCAGCCCGGGGTCGCGTGTGCGCGGAGGCCGGCGGGCTGGTTGGAACGTGTGCTGCTGGCCGCAAATGATGTCAGTCTGACATCTCGGGCTCTTATTTCTGGTCGATTCTACACCTGCGCAAACGGCTTTAGAATGCTTGCACAACAAAAATGTAGGAATTTTGGTTGAGCAAAGTAGTAGGCTATTTCCTATCGTTCAAATTCTGTCATTTCATTACTTTCTTGCCGATAACATCCGCTAACATCCATGAAAATTGCAATCCTTGACGATTACCAGGACGCCGTCCGCTCCCTCGAATGCTTCCGCATGTTGGACGGCCACGAGGTCAAAGTGTTCAACAGTTCGACCCGTGGCCTGGGCCAACTGGCGATCCGCCTGGCGCCGTTCGACGCGTTGGTCCTGATCCGCGAACGCACCACGTTTCCGCGCGCGCTGCTGGCCAAGCTGCCCAATTTGAAGCTGCTGTCCCAGACGGGCAAGGTCGCCGGACACATCGACGTGGCGGGCGCGACCGAACACGGCGTCGCGATCGCGGAAGGCGTCGGCTCGCCGGTCGCGCCGGCCGAACTGACGTGGGCGCTGATCATGGCGGCCAGCCGCAAGATCGTGCCTTACGCCAACAACCTGAAGGACGGGCTGTGGCAGACGGCGTCGATCAATCCCGAGCTCAACGGCCTGGGCCGCGTGCTGAAGGGTCGTACGCTGGGGATCTGGGGCTACGGCAAGATCGGACACCTGATCGCGGGCTATGCGCAGGCGTTCGGGATGCAGGTGATGGTGTGGGGCAGCGAGAAAAGCCGGGCCGCCGCGGTCGCCGAGGGTTTGACGGCCGCGCCGACGCGCGAAGCGTTCTTCGAGCAGGCCGACGTGGTCAGTGTGCACCTGCGGCTGAACGATGCGACGCGCGGCATCGTCAAGGCCGACGACCTGGCGCGCATGAAGCGCGACGCCTTGTTCGTGAACACGAGCCGGGCGGAATTGGTGGAGGAAGGCGCGCTGGAGGCGGCGCTGCGCAAGGGACGGCCGGGCTATGCGGCGCTGGACGTGTTCACCAGCGAGCCGCTGGCGGCCGATGCGGATATCCTGAAGATTCCGACCGTGCTGGCGACGCCGCACCTCGGGTATGTCGAGCGGGACAGTTATGAGTTGTATTTCCGGGCGGCGTTCGAAAATGTCGTCAATTTTGCGAACGGGACTCCGACCAACATCCTGAATACCGAGGCGCTTTAACGCAACTCGGGCTCGCCCGTGAAATTGGGCTTACGCATCGGCATCTCATGCCGGCGCGTCCACAAGCCGGCCCAGCCGGGCGGCCATTCGATCACGGGCCCGGCATACGCGGGCAAGCCTGCGCGCACGGGCACGATGGGCACCGGCGGCATCTCGATGAGGCCGCCGTTCGCGTTCTGCTGCATCGGTGCCATGTCGAAGGAATACATGTAACCCGGCAGCAGCGCATCGCACACGCTCGCGAACCACGCGGTGTGATCGTCGTCGCGCCCGAGCGCGCGTGCGAGGCCTTCCGGGTCGAACTTCGCCAGGGCGTGGATCAGCTCGTCCGTGGTGGAGCCAGGTGCATCGCCCCATCCCATCACGGGGTTGTTGTTGTAGTCGGCACCCGAACCGTACCAGCCTTCGCGCCATGGCCGCTGCATCCAGTCGCGCTTACCCGTGAACAATTGCCAGCGCCAGTGAAGGCCGGACGGCTTGGGCCAGGAATACAGGTACAGCTTTTCGTAGCCGGCCATGTGGAGCGCGCGCACCATCGCCATCAGGCGCGCATGCGGCATGCGGTCCGGCGGCGAGCGGCGGAACAGGATCGCTTCGCCATCGGCGTGCTGCACCTCGTCGGTCGACAGGTTCAGGTCGAGCGTGCGCGACTCGTTGCCGAAGCGTGCGGAAATCCAGCCTGTCAGCAGGTTGACGTGGGTGATGACACCATAGCCGCGATGGCGATGGAAGATGACGGTTCCAGGTGCGACGGGTTTCATTGGAAGGCGGGCTCGGCCCAAAAGGAGAAAGGATACTCATCCGATCCGGACGATTCTAGCGCAGACACATACGGATACACTACGGTTTGCGGCTATCATTACCCACCTTTTTTTACAGCGTTTTCAAATCATCATGACTTTGCGGATCATCGCCACCGGCGGCACTTTCGACAAACACTACAACGAACTCAATGGCGTTCTGGGCTTTGCCGAAAGCCACTTGCCGGAGGTCATCGCACGTTCCCGCATGACCATTCCCGTCGAACTGCAGGTCGTGTCCCTGCTCGATTCGCTGGAGATGCAGGACAGCGATCGCCAGAACGTGCTGGCCGCGTGCCAGGCCTCCAGCGAGAAGCAGATCGTGATCGTGCACGGTACCGATACGATGCGCGAAACGGCCGAGGTGCTGGGCGCGGCAACGTCGGACAAGACGATCGTGTTCACGGGCGCCATGATCCCGTACGAAATCGCCAACTCGGATGCGCTGTTCAACTTCGGCTTCGCCTGCGCCGCCGCGCAGATGCTGCCGCCGGGCGTCTACGTGGCGATGAACGGCAAAGTGTTCACCTGGGATAACGTCACCAAGAATCGCGCGGCGGGCGTGTTCCAGGCGCTGTGAAACCAGGGTCAGAGCCCCGATTTGGGCAATTGCCCAAAATCGGGCTCTGACCCCGGTGTTTCGGGCGCTGCGCGTTTTCGTCAATTCCTATAATGGTTCTCCCACGAACCAGGAGGAATCAGCGATGAGCGAGCAGCGCCCCACCCTGACCACGCGCCAGGGCCATCCCGTCCGCGACAACCAGGCCATGCGTTCCGTCGGCGAACGCGGTCCGGCCACCCTCGAGAACTACCAGTTCATCGAAAAGATCACCCACTTCGACCGCGAACGGATCCCCGAGCGCGTGGTGCATGCGCGCGGCACGGGCGCGCACGGTTATTTCGAAGCCTACGGCAAGATCGGCGACGAGCCCGCCAGCAAGTACACGCGCGCCCGCGTCCTCAACGAGACCGGCGTGCAGACGCCCGTGTTCGTGCGCTTCTCGACCGTGATCGGCGGCAAGGAATCGCCGGAGACGGCACGCGATCCGCGTGGCTTCGCCGTCAAGCTCAAGACGGTCGACGGCAACTGGGACCTCGTGGGCAATAACCTGAAAGTCTTTTTCATCCGCGATGCGATCAAGTTCCCGGACATGATCCACGCCTTCAAGCCCGATCCCGTATCAAACCAGCAGGAGCCGTGGCGCTTCTATGATTTCATCTGCAGCCATCCGGAAGCGCTGCACATGGTTACGTGGGTCAAGAGCCCATGGGGCATTCCCGCCAATTACCGCGAGATGGAAGGCTCGGGCGTCAACACGTATAAACTCGTGAACGACCAGGGCATCGCCCACCTCGTCAAATTCCACTGGCAGCCGAAACAGGGCGTGCGCAACCTGACGAGCCAGCAGGCCGCGGAAATCCAGGCGCACGACACGAGCCACGCCACGCGCGACCTGTACGACGCGATCGAGCGCGGCGAGTTTCCGGAGTGGGAATTCTGCGTGCAGGTCATGAGCGACGGCGAGCATCCGGAACTGGAATTCGACCCGCTGGACGACACCAAACGCTGGCCGGAAGACCGCTTCCCGCTGCTGCCCGTGGGCCGCATGGTGCTCGACAAGAACCCGGACAATGTCTTCGCTGAAACCGAGCAATCGGCCTTCGGCACGGGCGTGCTCGTCGACGGCATCGACTTCTCGGACGACAAGATGCTGCAGGGCCGCACCCTGTCCTATTCGGACACGCAGCGCTACCGCGTCGGGCCGAACTACCTGCAACTACCGATCAATGCGCCGCAGGAAAAAGCGGTGGCGCGCACGAACCAGCGCGACGGCCAGATGACCTTCTATGTCGACGGCGGCGGCGAGGAAAAGCACATCAATTACGAACCGAGCCTGCTGGGCGGCCTGGGCGAAGCGCCGCAACCCGAGAAGGATTACCACCAGCACGTCGAGGGCCACCTGGGCCGCTACCAGACGAGCCGCACGGCCGACGACTACCAACAGGCCGGCGACCGCTACCGCACGTTCGCGGACTGGGAGCGCGACGACCTCGTCAACAACGTCGGCAACGACCTCAAGAAATGCCCGGAAGTCATCCAGCTGCGCATGGTGTGGCACCTGTGGCATTGCGACGAGGATTACGGACGTCGCGTGGCCGAGATAGCTGGCATCGACCTGGAAAAGGCGAAAGCCTTGCAGCCGCTGCCGGGCAAGCCGGCGCCGGGCGAGAATCGCCCGGGATCGACCTATTCGGGCGGCCAGCCGGAAAGCGGCGGCGGCAAGAAGGAGCCGGCCACGACGGAAGAAGTGGCGTCGGCAAAATAAAACCAGCGGCCCGGATGAATGTCCGGGCCGTTTTTCGTTACGCCTTGGCTTCGCCGCCCAGCGCCTCGACCAGGTCGGTCAGCATCTTGGCCAGTTCGCCGGTCATCAGCATGATGTCGTTATCGAAGCGCTCGTCATCGCTGTAGGTGATCGTTTCGTTTTCCTTGATCACGTCCAGCGGCTTGATGCCCTTGACGGCCAGCTGCTCGGTCAGCACGAACGAGATGCGGCTGTTCCACGTCATGGCCAGGCGCGTGCACTGCTTGCCGTTGGCGATGTGGCGGCGGATGTCTTCTGGGTCCAGCGAGTGCTTCACGTAGCGCACGGCGGCCTTGCTCTCGCCGGTGGCGCGCAGTTCCGTGTCCTGGTCGATCGTGAAGTTGTACGGCGCCTCGTCCGATTGCAGCCAGCCCGTCATCACGGCGACCGGCGACTGTTGCACGCGCAGCGATTCCAGCGGCAGCTTGTCGACGGCCTTCAGCAGCAGCTTGATGACGTCGTCGGCCTTGCTCGGGCTGGCGGCGTCGACGACGAGCCAGCCGTTGACCGGGTCGATCCACGTCCACACGTTGCCGCGGATCGAGAACGCGCGCGGCAGCAGCTCGTCGGCCACGCGTTCCTTGAGTTCTTTCATCGCCTTCTTGCCCGGCGGGAAGCCCTGCTGCTCTTCCAGCTCGGCGGCCCTGGCCTTGGCGACCTGGTTGATGACCGAGCTCGGCAGCAATTTCTTTTCCGTGCCCAGCATCATCAGCATCTGCTTGTTGACGACGTGAACGAGTTTGCCGTTGCCGCGTGGCGAATCCCAGCCCTGGCGCAGCAATTCGTTGCTGCTGGCGGGCGTGAACGCCTGCGACTGCAGGGCCTCTTCCATCTGTTCAGGGGAGAAATTCCACGGTGCGGGCAGGCGGTAGATCTGAAGATTCTTGAACCACATAACGTTGCTTCCAGTTATCTCGATATTTCAAAGGAACGACATTCTACACGCTGACTGGCGGCAAAATTCACGTCGTCGACAAGGGATTTTTATTGTGTTGCACGTTCGTCAAACAAGCTCAGCTGCTCGACCGTTTCCGTATCGCTGAGGCGCACGCCGACGCCCAGCAGCCGCACGGGACGACTCGCACGCAGCCAGCCCGTCTCCATCAGGTGACGGAACGTCGTCATGTTCGGCGCGTAGCCCACGCATTCGACGGTCGTACGCTGGAAGTCGGCAAACTTGATCTTCACGAACAATTTATTGATGAATTTTTCGGCATTGTTGCGCTTGATCCGGCCGAGCAGATGCTCGTACAGGTCGGGCAGCAGCGCCAGGCAGCCGTCCAGGTCGGGGATGTCCGGCGTGTACGTCTCCTCCGTGCTGATCGACTTGCGCTCGCGCACCGGATTCACGTCGCGGTCGTCGATGCCGCGGCACAAGTCGTACAGCCGCGCGCCGAACGAGCCGAAGTGCTGCTGCAGCTTGTCCATATTCCAGTCGCGCAGGTCGCCGCACGTCTGCGCGCCGAGGCGATGCAGCTTCGCGGCCGTCACCTTCCCTACCCCGAACAATTTCTTCACAGGCAGCACGGCGACGAACGCATCGACCTCATCGGGCCGCACGAGGAACAGCCCGTCCGGCTTGTTCCAGTCGCTGGCGATCTTGGCCACGAACTTGTTCGGCGCCACGCCGGCCGACGCCGTGATGCCGACCGTCTCGAAGATGCGGCGGCGGATCTCCTGGGCGATCAGGGTCGCGCTGCCCTTGCAGTGCGGCGAGTTCGTCACGTCGAGATAGGCTTCGTCCAACGACAGCGGCTCCACGAGGTCCGTGTAATCGCGGTAGATGTCCATGATCTGGCGCGATGCGACCCGGTACTTTTCCATGTTCGGTGGAATGAGGATCAGGTCCGGGCAGAGCTTGACGGCCTGCGCCGTCGCCATCGCCGAATGGATGCCGTAGCGGCGCGCCTCGTAGTTGCAGGTGGCAACCACGCCGCGCTGCTCGGCCCGCCCACCGACGGCCAGCGGCCGCCCGCGCAGGGACGGGTCGTCGCGCATCTCGACGGATGCGTAAAAACAATCGCAATCGCAGTGGATGATCTTGCGGACGGGGGCGTTCACGGTGACGGTCGCCCGCGCCGAGCGACTACTGTAATTGCATACAGTATCGCTGGGAATTAGGAATAGTGCAAGGGGGAACGCCGCCGCCGCAGGGATGCGGCGGCGGGTTGAGAGGACTTACCTGGTGACGCTGGAATAGCTGCAGGACTTGACGATACCGTGTGCCGGGTCGCCGAACACCGAGTTCGAGCATTTCACGGAACCGGTGAAGGTCTTCGTCACATAGCTGGTAGCGGTGCCGTAGCGCACGTCGCGCGTGCCGCTGAACGAGCAGGTGCCGTTCTCGGCGGCGCAATACGTCCAGGTCGGGGTCGTCGTCGTGGTCGTCGAGCCCAGCGCCGCGTTCACGGCGGCGGCCGCGTTGACGATGCCGGCGCCGCAGCCCGAGCACGCGGCCGGGAAGGCGCGCGCCGTCGACTTCAGCCTGGCGGCCACGTCATCCGGCGTCAGGTTCGGATTCGCCGACAGCATCAGCGCGACGACGCCAGCCACGTGCGGCGTCGCCATCGACGTGCCCATGTAGTACGCGTAGTTGTCCGATGCCGGCGTGGTCGTGCCCGCGTTCAAGGTCGACAGGATGCCGGCGCCGTTGTCGCCGCCCGGTGCCGCAATGGTGACGTTGGTGCCGTAGTTCGAATACGAGGCCTTGCCGCCCGCACGGTTCGTCGCCGCGACGGTGATCACGCCCGCGCAGTTGGCCGGGTTCGAATTGATCGCATTCGTGTTCGAGTTGCCTGCCGCGACCACCACCACGGCGCCGCGCGAACGGGCGCTGTTGATCGCGTTCTGCGTCGTCGTGTCGCACGCGCCGGTGCCGCCCAGCGACAGGTTCAGCACGCGCGCCTTGTTCGCATTGGCCGGTACGCCGGTCACGGTGCCGCCCGAGGCCCAGACGATGGCGTCGGCGATGTCGGACGTGTAGCCGCCGCAACGGCCCAGCACGCGCGCCGGGACGATCTTCGCGTTATAAGCAATGCCCGCGATGCCGAGGCCGTTGCTGGTCTTCGCGGCGATCGTGCCGGCCACGTGCGTGCCGTGCCAGCTCGAGTTCTGGTCCGCCGCCGGGATGCCGGTGCCGCAGCTGCCGGCCGGGGCCCAGTCGCCCGGGTCGCTGGCGTCGGTGTCGCGGCCGCTGCCGTCGTTGGCGATGGTGGTCGTCGAGATGAAGTCATAGCCCTGCAGGATCTGGCCCGACAGGTCGGCGTGCGGACGGTAGCCCGTGTCGATCACGGCCACGTTGATGCCGGCGCCGGTCGACTTGTCCCAGGCGGCGGGCGCGTTGATGCCGCCGGTGGCTTCGTACAGGTCCCACTGCTGGGTATAGCTGGGGTCGGTCGGGGTGGCCAGCGGGACCATGATGCGGTCCGGCTCGGCGTACTCGACGTTGGCGTCGCGCGACTTCAGTTCGGCGGCCAGCTGGCGCGCCTCGTCGAGCGACATCGTGCGGTTGAGTTGCAGGACGTTCGCGCCGTTCGCCGTCGCGCGCAGCGCGCGCATCGTGGCGCCATAGGTCTGGCCGGCGCGGTCGATCAGGGCCTGGCGCGCGCGGTCGATGCCGCGTGCGGCCACACCGGTCTTCGACGTATCGCTATCGCCCTTGTACTTGACGATGATGCGGTCGGTCTGGACGACGAAGTGATTGGTTTGCGCCACGGCCTGGCCGGCGAAACCGGCGGCAACGAGGGCCGCTGCACAAATTTTCAACAAAGAAGAGATCGTGTGGCGCTGCGTCATGCTGCATCCTTTTCAGTAAACCGAACTGTGCAGCGTAACGAAAAACGGCCCTGTGCGGGCCGTTTTTCGGGGTTTTTACAACAGGAAAGTTTCGTTAAGTAATTGAATTTTAACGGTTATGAGTCCTGTCATAACGCATTACCAGGTGAGCTTGAGCGTGTACTTGCCGCTGGTCGAACCGGTGCCGCCGCTGTAGTAAACGACGCGTACATAGCGCACCGACGTGGTCGTGCCCGTGTTGGACGACGTGGCGGTATCCGCGGTGCCCGTGCCGTTCTCGCTGCGTGCCAGCAAGGTGCCCGCGCTGTTGTAGATGTACAGGTCGTAGTCCGAGCTCGCGTTCGGCGTCATCGTCGCGCTCAGGGTTTTACCGGCCGGCAGCTGGACGGAGAAATAATCCGTGTCCGTCGAGCTGCCCATCGCGGCATCGACCGTCGTGCCGGACGTCGTCACGCTGTCGGCCGTGCCGAGCGTGTTGTTCGACTCCGTTTCCGAGATCGTCGTGCCCGTACCGCCGCCCGTGCCCGCCGCAGCGTCCACCGCGGCCGAAGCGTCCACGATACCGGTGCCGCAGCCCGAGCAGCTGGCCGGGAACGGACGCGTGCTCGACTTCAGGCGCGACTCGACCTCGTCCGGCGTCAGGTTCGGGTTCTTGGCCAGCATCAGCGCGACGACACCGGCCACGTGCGGTGTCGCCATCGACGTCCCCATATAGCCCGCGTAGCTGTCGGCGCCCGGCGACTTGGTGCCGGCGTTCAGGGTGGACAGGATGGCCGCGCCGCTGTCGCCGCCCGGTGCCGCGACGTCGACGATGGTGCCGTAGTTCGAGTAGGAGGCTCGGCCGCCGGAGCGGTTCGTCGCCGCCACCGTGATCACGCCCGCGCAGTTGGCCGGGTTGCTGTTGCTCGCGTTCTGGGACTCGTTGCCGGCCGCCACGACGATCACGGTGCCGCGTGAACGGGCGCTGTTGATCGCGTTCTGCGTCGTCGTGTCGCACGCGCCGCCGCCGCCCAGCGACATGTTGATCACCTGGGCGCGCGCCGCGATGGCCGGCACGCCGGACACGGTACCGCCCGATGCCCAGATGATGCCGTCGGCGATGTCGGACGTGTAGCCGCCGCACTTGCCGAGCACGCGCACGGGCACGACCTTGGCGCCGTACGCGACGCCGGCGACGCCGGTGCTGTTGTTCGTCGCCGCGGCGATGGTGCCGGCCACGTGGGTGCCGTGCCAGCTCGAATTCGACGCCGGTTCGCCGGCCCCGCACTCGCCCGCCGCGGTCCAGTCGCCCGGGTCGCTGGCGTCGCTGTCGCGGCCGTTGCCGTCGTTCGCGATGGCGGTGTCGGAAATGAAGTCATAGCCGGCCAGGATCTGGCCCGACAGGTCGGCGTGCGGACGGTAGCCTGTATCGATCACGGCCACGCGGATGCCGGTCCCGATCGACTTGTCCCAGGCGGCCGGCGCGTTCAGGCCGCCGGTCGCTTCAAAGAAATCCCACTGCTGGCTGTACATCGAGTCGTTCGGCGTGAACAGCGGATGCATCATGCGGTCCGGCTCGGCGTACTCGACCGAAGCATCGCGCGACTTCAGCTCGGCCGCCAGCTTGGCGGCATCGGCCAGCGACACCTTGCGGTCCAGCTTGAAGACGCGGGCGCCGGTGGCGATCGAATGCGACGCCTTCACCAGCATGCCGAACTGCTGGCCGGCGCGGTCGACCACGGCCTTGCGCGAGGCGGACAGCGGCATTGCACGTGCGACCGATACCTGCCCGCCCTTGGAGACGACCGGTGCGCTCTCGTCCTTGTACTTGACGATGATGCGGTCGGTCTGGTCCGAGACGGCCACACGCTGCGCGGCGTGTGTGGCCGGCACGTCCGCGGGCACCCCCGCGCCCGCAACGCCGGCGCCGAGACCGAGGACGGCCGCGGCGCACAGTTTCAACACTGCCGGATACTTCGATTGCTGAGACTTCATGTTTATTCCTTTTAGAAAAACACAAAAGTTGATTTTCCGCAGGCGTGATTGCCTGAGATCTAGTTGTTTCGACGCTTTTTAAGCGTCGATTTCCCGTCTGAAAAGCGGGAGTGCCAGATTAGCGCGAAAGAAATAAACGTGTAGAAATTTCACAATTAGATTCGATGTCTATACAACACTTTCACCTATTGATAGCGCTAAAACCTAGATTCTTCGGAAAACTGTGAACTCAGCAGAAGAACATATCGCCTTGGAAGCACCCATGAATTAACAATGTTTCGTGACTGTCAGGCGTTGCACACATATGCACACTCTCAACATTGAGATATCTCAATCGTCACCAAGGAAGAAATTCGGGGTCAGAGCCCTTTTTGGTGCACGAGCTTTAAAGCAATTCGCGATCGGGGCGCCGCCTGCCTCCCAAGCGATATGCCGACGGAGCGTGCGGACTTGAACGATTCGGGATGCGCAAGAAAATTGATCCGAAATGTGCTCTGAGACGTACCGGGTTTAGTGGACATCCCAGATAGAGGACAATACGTTCCCATGGATAAGACTAAACCCGACGCTACCGGACGCAAAAG
>NZ_LMEW01000010.1 GCF_001426525.1 Massilia sp. Root133 | reverse complement strand
GAGGGCTAACACAGCTATGCATGCACCAGCTTTTTTCACCGGAAGCTAACAGCAACCCCGTCCACCTACAAGAAAAATATGTGGGGAAGGGTCAGGGTCTGACCCCGAATTTGAGAAATTGCCTAAAAACGGGCTCTGACCCCGATGTTGGTGGTGAACCGCGTTTGACCCGCCGGTGATGGGTTTCTGCGCCGCATTGGTTTGACGGCATGGGTGGATCGGGGGACCATGGCGCCAACGTCAACGCTCCCGCTTCGTCCATGCCCGTCTCCTCCCCGCCCCAGCTCGGCCTGGTCTGCATCACCGTCTCGAAGGACATCCGCTACCGCACCGTCACGCGCAAGCGCCTGCTGGAGCAGTCGGACGACGGCCAGCGCAAGCTGCTCGACGACATCTACCGCGACAACCTGCAGACGCTGGACGGCGCGCTGCAATACTGCCGCCGCAACGGCATCCGCCTGTACCGCATCCCGTCGTCGATCTTCCCGTTCTTCGACGAGGACATCGGCCGCGCCGTGATGCAGCCCCTCGTGCCCGCGCTCGCGCGCACGGGCCGGCGCGCGACGGAACTCGGGCTGCGCCTCGTGATGCATCCGGACCAGTTCGTCGTGCTCAGTTCCGACTCGCCCGACGTCGTCGCCAACAGCGTCAAGATCCTGCAGATGCACGCCGACATCATGGACCTGCTGGAGCAACCGCGCTCGCCGTGGGCGCTGCTCGAGATCCACGGCGGCAAGGCGAACCGCAGCGACGCGCTCGTCGAGCGCATCCGTGCGCTGCCCGACGCGATCCGCCTGCGCCTGTGCCTGGAGAACGATGAATATTCATACGGCGCGGACGCGATCCACGACGTGTGCATGCGCGCCGGCGTGCCGATGGTGTTCGACGCGCACCACCACATCGTGCACGACAAGCTGGCCAGCTACGACGACCCGAGCGTGGCCGCGATGCTCGCCGCGGCGCGCGCGACGTGGCCCGTGCCGGCGCACCAGGTCGTCCACATCTCGAACGGGCGCGACGGGTTCAACGATCGCCAGCATTCGGACCTGATCACGACGATGCCGGCGGCGTATGTGGAGGCGCCGTGGATCGAGATCGAGGCGAAGTTGAAGGAAGAGGCGATCGGTGGATTACAGGGTTGGCTCCGACCCGTCGCCCCCGCGAAGGCGGGGGTCTAATTGTTCATGATCTGTCGAAACGCATGCAACCCCGGGTCCCCGCCTCCGCGGGGACGACGTTGTGCTGCTTAGCGGTTGACAGCGCCCATCGCCCCTTCCGGATACCGCGTCCCCGCCGCAGCCCCGCGCGGAAAGATCGCTTCCAGCTCCGTCAACTGCGCCGGCCCGAGGTCGATGTCGACGGCCTCCACGTTCTCGTCGAGGTAGGCGCGGCGCTTGGTGCCGGGAACCGGCACGATGTCCGGCCCCTGCGCCAGCACCCACGCGAGCGCCAGCTGGCCCGGCGTGCAGCCCGCCTCGCGCGCCAGTTCGCGCACCTTGTCGACGAGCGCGATGTTCTGCGCGAAGTTCGCGCCCTGGAAACGCGGGCTGTTGCGGCGGTAGTCGTCCGGCGCGAAATCGTCCGGCGTACGGATCTCGCCCGTGAGGAAGCCGCGGCCCAGCGGGCTGTATGGCACGAAGCCGATGCCGTGGCGGCGGCACGCATCGAGCACGCCATCCTCGGGGTCGCGCGTCCATAACGAGTACTCGCTCTGCAGCGCCGTCACCGGATGCACTTTCACGGCGCGCTCGATCGTGTGTACGGACGCCTCGGACAAGCCCACGTGGCGCACCTTCCCGGCGCGGACGAGGTCCGCCAGCGCGCCCATCGTGTCCTCGATGGGCGTAGCCGGGTCCACGCGGTGCTGGTAATACAGGTCGATCGTGTCGATGCCGAGCCGCCTGAGGCTCCCCTCGCAGGCGGCGCGTACGTACTCGGGGCGGCCGGAGACGCTGAAATCGCCCGGATTCTCGGGCGTTCTCTTGACGCCGAACTTGGTGGCGATGACGAGTCCCTCGCGCCGCCCGCGGATCGCGCGCCCCAGCAAGACCTCGTTCGTGTGCGGGCCGTACATGTCGGCCGTGTCGAACAGCGTGACGCCCAGGTCGATGGCGCGCTGGATCGTCGCGATGGATTCGGCGTCGTCGCGGTTGGCGTAGAAATCGCTCATGCCCATGCAGCCCAAGCCGATGGCCGAGACGTGCAATCCTTCATTGCCCAGCTGACGTGTCTTCATGATGGTCTCCGTGCGATCGATGGGCGTGACGATAGCCGTTTCGCGGCGACGGCGGCACACGACAGGTTTATGATCATGCAAGCATTCACATCGTTCATGACGGACATGGGAAATGTGAATTGGGAGTTTCCGAGTGTGAAGTCCAGAATAGACGACCATGCCTCTTATGCACTTCATGGATGACCGGGCCTGGAGGCGGACGTGATCGTCCGCGACCGCCCATCGGCCCTGCGGCTGTTCTTCATCATGCGCGGCTCGATCCTGCCGCGCATCTGGATGCACCTCGCGGTCAGTACGCTGCTCGCGGTCGTCGTCACGTGGACCGACGGCCAGTTCGGCCACCACAAGCTGCATTTCACGACGACGCCGTTCACGCTGATGGCGCTCCCCCTCGCGATCTTCCTCGGCTTCCGTAACAACGCGGCCTATGACCGCTACTGGGAAGGCCGCAAGCAGTGGGGAGAACTGATACTGCGCAGCCGCAGCCTCGCGCGCCAGTGCCTGTCGCTCGTCGCGCCCGGCCATCCGACCGCAGACGATCCCCACCTGCGCATCATTCGCCGCGCCATCGCGTACGCGCATGCGCTGCGCCACCGGCTGCGCGGCGACACCGACGGCAATGCCGACGTCGCGCCGTGGATCGCACCAGCCGAATGGGAACGCGTGCGCACGCAATCGAACGTCCCGTACGCGCTGATGCTCGAGATGGGCGTCGACCTCGGAGAATGCCTGCGCACGGGCCGCCTGGACGCCTGCCTCGCGCCGTCCATCGACACGAGCCTGTCCGCGCTGACGGCGGTGGCCGCGTCGTGCGAACGCATCCGCGGCACGCCGATCCCGTTTTCGTACACGCTGCTGCTGCACCGCACGGCGTACCTGTATTGCTTCCTGCTGCCGTTCGGCCTCGTGGACACGATCGGCTACCTGACGCCCCTTGTCTCGGCCATCGTGGCCTACACCTTCTTCGGCCTGGACGCCCTCGGCGACGAACTCGAGGAACCCTTCCGCGCGTCCGACAACGGCCTGCCGCTCGAGGCCCTGTGCCGCACGATCGAGATCGACCTGCGCACCGCCCTGGGCGACCGCGACCTGCCTCCCCCGCTGCTGCCGGAGAACTACCGGCTCAGCTAGTTCCACCCCGACGTAGACCCGAGAAAGACATGAAGACAGAATACCTGGACCGTATCCGCTGCGCCTCGCTGCGCGGCCGCGTCACCAGTGCGCACGAGGCCGCGCGCTGGATCAAGGACGGCATGACCGTCGGCATGAGCGGCTTCACCCGCGCCGGCGACGTCAAGCTCGTGCCGGCCGCGCTGGCCGAGCGCGCCCGCACGGAGCCGTTGAAGATCACGCTGATGACGGGCGCCTCGCTCGGCAACGACACCGACAAACGCCTCACCGAAGCGGGCGCGCTGGCGCGCCGCATGCCGTTCCAGGTGGACCCCGTGCTGCGCGCGGCGATCAACCGCGGCGAGGTAATGTACATCGACCAGCACCTGTCCGAGACCGTCGAACAGCTGCGCAGCCGCCACATCGCCCCGGTCGACGTGGCCATCGTGGAAGCGGTGGCGATCACGGAAGACGGCGCCGTCGTGCCCACGACCTCCGTCGGCAACAGCGCCAGCTTCGCGATCCTGGCCGACAAGGTGATCGTCGAGATCAACCTCGCCCAGTCGGCCGGCCTGGAAGGCCTGCACGACATCTGGATTCCGAAGAAGCGCCCGTTGCGCGAACCGATCCCGATCATGTCGGCCGACGACCGCGCCGGCACGCCGTGGATCGCCATCCCGCCCGAGAAGATCGTTGCGATCGTGCTGTCCGACCAGCCGGATTCGACGTCGTCCGTGCTGCCGGCCGATAGCGAGACGGCCGCCATCGCGGACCACCTGATCCGCTTCTTCGAAAGGGAAATCGAGGCGGGCCGCCTGACGAAGGAACTGCTGCCGCTGCAGGCCGGCATCGGCACGATCGCCAACGCGGTGCTGGCCGGCTTTGCCGACAGCCCGTTCGAGCGCCTGACGATGTATTCGGAAGTGCTGCAGGATTCGACGTTCGACCTGTTCGACGCGGGCAAGCTGGATTTCGCGTCCGGCTCGTCGATCACGCTGTCGCCGGAAAAGAGCCGGCAGGTGTTCCGCGACTTCAGCCGCTACCGCGACAAGCTCGTGCTGCGCCCGCAGGAAGTGTCCAACCACCCGGAAGTGATCCGCCGCCTCGGCATCATCGCCATCAACACGGCGCTGGAAGCGGACATCTACGGGAACATCAATTCGACGCACGTGCTGGGCACGCACATGATGAACGGGATCGGCGGCTCGGGCGACTTCGCGCGCAACGCCTACCTGTCGATCTTCGCGACCAAGGCCACGGCCAAGGGCGGGAAGGTGTCGTCGATCGTGCCGATGGTGACGCACGTCGACCACACGGAGCACGACGTCGACATCATCGTCACGGAACTGGGCCTCGCCGACCTGCGCGGCCTCGCGCCGCGCGAGCGGGCCGAGGTCATCATCGAACAGTGCACGGCCGAACCGTACAAATCGATGCTGCGCGCGTACGTCGCCGAAGCGCAGCAGCGCGGCGGCCAGACGCCGCACGTGCTGGAGCAGGCGTACGCGTGGCACACCCGCTACAGCGAGACGGGCTCGATGCTCGAACCCTGAACCTTCAGCGCACCTCCAGCTGGAACGGCGCGGCCGGCAGGTCGTCCGCGCCGAACAGGTTCACGAACGGCGCGTCGGCCCACGCGTAGCGCACGCGCGTGACGTCCGGCGTGCCGGCGCCGGCCAGGACGACGGTGTCGCCGGCCACGCGCGCATCGGCATAGCGGCACGTCGTGCCCGCGCACACCTCGAACGCGTTGGCGCGGTCGGACGAATACGTCGCCAGGCCGCCGCCCGTGTCCTTGAACGTCACGACGATGTCGCCGCCCTTGCGCTGTGCCGACACGGCCGTCGGGCTGCCGGGGATCGTCTTCTCGCCATACGCGACGGCGCGGGCCGCGCGCGCGAGGCGCTCGCCGACGAGCGTCTTCTGGGTCGGGTGGATGTCGAAACGGTCGCCCACGTCGATCGTGACGGCCAGGCCCGCGTGCGGGTCGTTCGCCACCGCGGCCGCCTGCGCGTCGCGCAGCTCGGCCCAGCCGGACTGGCCCGGCGTTTTCGCCGGCGACCCATACGACGTCAGTTGGACGACGAAGAACGGGAGCGTCGGCTGGCCGAAGCGCTGGCGCCAGTCGCGCATCAAGAGCGGCAGCAACGTGCGGTATTCCTGCGCCGCGCCGGCGTTCGATTCGCCCTGGTACCACGCGGCCAGCTTGAATTTATAGCCGACCAGCGGCGCGATCATGCCGTTGTACAGCGTGGTCAGGCTCGTCGGCACGGACCACGCCGCCGGCGGCACCGACTGGCCTTTCATGGCGCCGCCGCGCTGGACCTTCCATGCGGCCGGCAGCGGGATCGCCTGGCCGTCCGCGAGGCCGATGCTGCGCTTGTCCACCGGTCCCGACAGGCCGCCGCCCTGCCCGCCGCTCAGCACGCGCATGGCGATCACGTTGCGGCCCGGCTTGAACACGCCGGCCGGCACATCGTAGTCGCGCCACATCCATCCCGTGCTGACGCCGCCCACGCGCACGCCGTTGACCCACGTCGTGTCGTACGTGTCGACAGGGCCCAGGTGCACCGCGTTCGCGGCCTTGGCCTGCGCTTCCGTCAGGGTGATCGTCGTGCGGTACCACGCGACGCCGTCGAAGTCCTTGAAGCCGGCCACGCCGCTGTCCTTCCACGATCCGGTCGGCGTGACGGTGGGCCACGCGCTGTCGTCGAAGTCCGGCGCGATCCACGCACGCTGCGCGGCCGCCGCCGGGTCGTGCGCCGTCCACCAGGCCTCGTTGCGGGCGTCCTCGGCGCGCATGCCGGCAACCGGATCGGCCCCGTACTGTTTGACGGCGTCGACGCCGGCCGTGTAGTCGCTCACAGTACGCAGCGACTCCCCGCCGATCCAGCCCTGGATCGTCGTGCCGCCCCAGCTGGCGTTGACGAAGCCGACCGGCACCTTGTAGCTGCCCTGCAGCGAGCGCGCCATGTAGTAGCAGACGGCGGACGCATCGCCGATGGTGTCCGGCCCCGCGATTTTCCACGCGACCGGGCCCTTGAGCTCATCCTGCGGCGCGGCCGTGCTGTTCTTCTCGACGTTCAGGAAGCGGATCTTGTCGTTGGCCGCCGTCATCGTGGTCGACCACGCGTTGGTCGAGTTGTGCACGACGAATTCCATGTTCGACTGGCCCGAGCACAGGTAGACGTCACCGACGAGGATGTCGGCGCGGCTGACGGTCTGGCCGCCCGAGGCGACCGTCAGCGTGTACGGGCCGCCCGCCGGCTGCGGCGGCAATTGCGCCTTCCACTTGCCGCGCGCATCGGCGGTGCCGGTCACGGTGCGTCCGCCCAGCGTGACGCTCACCTTGCTGCCGGCGCCGGCCGTGCCCCACACGGCAATCGGCTGGTCGCGCTGCAGGACCGCGTGGTCGGCAAAAATACGGGCCAGGCCCAGGTCGGCCGCCTGCCCCGGCAGGCAGGCGCTTGCCGCCGCGAGCGCCAGCAGGCGTGCGGCGATGCGTGTTGTCTCCATCATGATTCCTCGTCGTTGTTGAATGTTTGCGCAACCATTTTTAGGGAAACCATGTTATACCAAGGCTGGGACGGCCGCACGCGTTGTTTGCATTGGGCAAAAAAAACCAGCCCGCAGGCTGGTGTTGCGCGAAACACGGCGCCGCGGGCGCCGCATCGGGCCGATCAGTAGCCGCGGCTACCGGTGCCCTGGCTGCCGCTGGTCGTGCTGGAGCTGGTGCCGGTGCCCGCTGCGCCCGTGCCGGTCGCGCTGGTGCCCGTGCCCGAACCGGAGCCCGTGCCGCTCATGCCGCTCGAACCGGACAGGCCGGTGCCGCTGGCGCCGGTGCTGCCGCTCATGCCGCTGGTGCCCGACGAGCCGGAACCCGTGGTGCCGGTGGCGCCGCTCGAACCCGAGGAGCCGGTGCCGGTACCGGTCGGCGGCGTGGTCGTGCCGCTGCCGGTGCCCATGCTGCCGCCGGTGCCGGTGCCCGTGCCGCCCGACGTGCCGCTGCCGCCGCTGGTGCCGGTGCCGGTGCCGGTGCCGGTGCCGGTGCCGGTGCCCATGCTACCCGACGAACCGGAGGTGCCCTGGGTATCCTGGCTGCCGCTCGACGACGAGCCGCTGCTGGAGGAACCGCTGGTGCCGCTCGAACCGCTGCTCGAGCTGCTCTTCTTGTGGTGTTTCTTCTTCGTGTGTTTCTTGGTGGTCGAGCTGCCCGACGTCGACTGATCCTGCGCGGTCGCGCTGCTGCCCGTCGACGAACCGGTCTGCGCCTGCGCGTTGACCGTACCGAACATCGCCACCGTGACGGCAGCACCCAGTAGGCCCTTCAGTAACTTATTCATTTTCATATCGCTCTCCTCGGAGAATGGATTTGGGGCAAAAAAAGCTCTGCAATATCAAGAAGATACTGTGGAGGCGCAGTTTAAAGACATCGCCGTGAAGGGTGCGCGCGTTAGCCGCGCGGAAACAAAAATCAGTGCGCCCCGGCCGCCTGCGCCGCGAGCGTGCCCATCCGCGTGTACAGGTCGAGGATGTTGCTCTTGTCGTCCGGATAGACGCGGTTCGACAGGAACACGTAGAACGACTTCGACTGCGGATCGACCCACAGGATGCAGCCCGTGAAGCCGGTGTGGCCATAGCTGCCGACCGGGTACACGGTGCCGCGCGGGCGCTTCGCGTACGGCGAATCGATGTCCATGCCGAGACCGCGCCTGGCCAGGCCAGGGGGCGATTGCACCGTCGTCAGCAGGCGCACGCTGTCCGGGCTCAGGATGCGCACGCCGTCCAGCACCCCGCCCGCCAGCAGCATGCGGGCGTAGCGCGCCACGTCGCCGACGGTCGTGAACACACCGGCCGAGCCCGCCACACCGCCCATGCGGCGCACCGTCGGATCGTGCACGACGCCGCGCAGGAGCTCGCCCGGCGCGAGGTCGCCATGCGCGCCTTTCCCGTCCGCGCTGCCCACCTGGGTCGGCGCGATCGTCTCGACGTCGACCCGGCGCAGCGGCAGGTAGCCCGTGTCGCGCATCCCCAGCGGCGCGTAGATGTGCGACTGCGCGTAATCGTCCAGCGGCGTGCCCGTGACCTTTTCGACGACCTGGCCCAGCAGCACGTAATTGACGTCGGAATAGCGGAAGAACGTACCGGGCGGGTGCGTAACAACCTGGTCGCACGCGAGCTTGTGCGCGGCCACGCGGCCTTTCCATGCAGGGACGGCCGGCAGCCCGGCGGGCAAGCCCGAGCTGTGCGTGAGCAATTGCCGGATCGTGATCGTTTCCTTGCCGCCGCCCGCGCATTCGGGGAAGTATTTGACGAGCCTGTCATCCAGGCCGATGCGCCCCTGCTCGGCCAGGATCAGCACGGACGGCGCCGTCGCGAGCACTTTCGTCAGGGACGCGGCGTCGAACGTCGTCGCCGTCGTGACGGCCGGCGCATCCCGTTCGTAGGTCAGGCGGCCGTAGGCGCGTTCGTAGACGGCGTCCTCGTGCTCCAGGTGGAATACGGCGCCGGGCAACTTGTGGGCGTCGATGGCGCCCTCGATGGCGGCGTCGATCTGGGGAAAGCGGCGCACGTCCAGCCGTGGGACATCGGCCGCGGGCACGCTCGGTACACGGGCAGGCAAGGTGCAGCCGGCAGCGAGCACGGCGATGCAGGGAAGCAGGTAAATACGCATGTTGAGCAAACGGAGATGCCGTGGAGACATTGTTCAACAGGCCATCATATGCCGTTCCGGACCGTGGCGCACGCGAAAAATTCGATCGGCGTATCATGAGGCGATGAATGCACCGATGATTCCTTTCTCGATACTCGACCTCGCCCCGATCACCGAAGGCAGCGACGCTGCCGAATCGTTCCGCCGCACGCTCGACCTCGCGCAGCACGGCGAACGCTGGGGTTACCACCGCTTCTGGCTCGCCGAACACCACGGCATGCCGGGCATCGCCAGTGCGGCGACGGCGGTGCTGATCGCCCACGTGGGCAACGGCACCTCCACCATCCGCCTCGGCGCCGGCGGCATCATGCTGCCGAACCATTCCCCGCTCGTCATCGCCGAACAGTTCGGCACGCTCGAATCGCTGTTCCCGGGCCGCATCGACCTGGGCCTCGGCCGCGCGCCCGGTTCCGACCACGCGACGGCCCGCGCGCTGCGCCGCAATCTCGCCTCCGACGCGGACGAATTCCCGCAGGACGTCGTGGAACTGATGGATTATTTTGCGGACGCCCCGCGCCGCCACGTGCGCGCCGTGCCGGGTGCCGGCCTCAAGGTGCCCGTGTGGATCCTCGGCTCCAGCCTGTTCGGCGCGCAGCTGGCGGCGATGCTGGGCCTGCCGTACGCGTTCGCGTCGCACTTCGCGCCGCAGATGATGATGCAGGCCATCGAGATCTACCGCGCCAACTTCCGCCCCTCGGCCCAGCTCGACAAGCCGTACGTGATGCTCGGCTTTAACGTGTTCGCCGCCGAGACCGATGCGGAAGCCCAGTGGCGCGCGACGTCCATGCAGCAGGCGTTCGTCAACCTGCGCAGCGGCCATCCGACGCGTCTGAAACCGCCCGTCGAAGGCTATCTCGACCTGCTCGGCCCGGCGGAGCGCGGCATGCTCGACGGCGTACTGTCGTGCTCGGCGATCGGCTCGCCCGAGACCGTCGAACGGCAGCTCGGGGATTTCATCGCGCGCACGGGCGCGGACGAGCTGATGATCACGTCGCAGATCTACGACCACGCGGCGCGGTTGCGCTCGTACGAGATCGCGGCGGAGATCCGCCGCAAGGGTGATCTGGCGAACATTCAACCGGCGCGGCCTTAGCCACACTTGTCATCCATGGACGGCACCGGGCCGTTGATTGCATAACCATGGAGGACGTATGAACACCAAACTGATCGCCGCAACCCTGATGCTCTCGCTCGCCTCGACAGGCGCCGCCTATGCCAAACCCAGCTGCGCGAAAGGCGCCATCGTCGGCGGCGTCGGCGGCCACGTGGCGGGCAAGCACGGCTTGCTGGGCGCTGCCGCCGGCTGCGCCATCGGCCACCACATGGCCAAGAAGCAGGAGAAGGAACAGCAGCGGCAGGCGCAGGCGCAAGCACGGCAGCAGGCCGCCAACAGCCAGCAGCCGGCGCCGCGCAAATAAGCTAACTCGTCGTTTCCGGAAACGACTTCCCGCGCAGGCGCGAACCCAATTTGTGCGATTTGCCGGCAAACTTGGGCCCGCCTGCGCACCTGCTGTCCGGAATAATTTTTACCGTCGAAATAGGCCCGCCATAGGGAAAAACCGTCGTTCCCGGCATTGCCGGAAACGACTTCCCGCGAACGCGGGAACCCATGCTGACTGCTCGAAGTCGACTCTTTGCAGCCAACGAGGTGGAAATGAGGAACGTAGTCAGCATACTCAGTATGGATTCCCGCTTGCGCGGGAATGACGATGCTATTTCTGACGGTTTTTGAAAACAATATTCCGGACACTAGTGTGCCTGCGCGGGGACGGGGTGCGTCAGGCGTCCCCCGTCCCCGCCTGCAACGCGTCGATCACATGGCGCGTCGAGCGCACCTTGCCCATGACGGGGAAGATGCGCCCGCAGGCGAACGCGTGCGCGTCCGCCGCCATGCTGCTCATCGCATCCTCGACGAAGACGAGCTCGTAGCCGCGGTCGAACGCGGCGCGCGCCGTCGACTCGACGCCGAAGTTGGTGGCGATGCCCCCGAGGACGATCGTCTTGATGTGGCGCCGGCGCAGCAGCTGGTCCAGTTCCGTGCCGTAGAAGGCGCCCCACTGGCGCTTCGTCACGACGATGTCCTGCGCCTGCACCTGCGCGTCCGGCGCCAGCAGCGACGCATCCGGCGGCGGCGCGGGCGTGCCGGGTTTGCGCAGCGGGGCGTCGGCCGGCGGCAGTTGCATCTGGTCGACGAGCACGCGCACGAAGATCACCATGCCGCCGCGGTCGCGCATTTCCCCCGACAGCAGCACGCAATTGCCCACCACCTGCTCGGCCGTGTACGGGGCCAGGTCGCGTTTCACATTACTGTTCTGCAAATCGATCAGCACCAGGGCGGTGCGGCCGATATCGATGTCCAGGTCGATCATGTAAAGTCCTCCTCGCCACGCAGTATCCACCGGCAGGCGATTTGGTGGCGCCGGTTTCCGCTGTGCTAAATTCCCTGCATCATGCAAAGAACCACCATCGCCGCCTTGTGCGCCCTGCTGGCCGGCTGCGCCGGCCAGCCCGCCCTCACCGACTACACCGTCAACTCGGGCGCGCAGCGTAGTAGCGCGCAGCAGGCGCTGTCGTTCGACCATGCCGACCTGAGCCTGCGCATCGACCCGGACAGCCGCAGCCTGCGCGGCGACGCGACGCTCACGTTCAGCGCCGGCGCGCCGCTGGACAGCATCGAACTCGACCTGGACCGCAACCTGCCCATCGACGCCATCACGGTCGACGGCCAGCCGCTCGCGGCCGACCGGTGGCGCAATCCGGACGGCAAGCTGACGATCGCGCTGCCGCAGCGGCTGGAACCGGGCCGCCAGGTCAGGGTGCGCGTGACGTACCACGGCGAACCGCACGTGGCCAAGCGCGCGCCTTGGGACGGCGGCTTCGTGTGGGCGCGCACGCCGGACGGCAAGCCGTGGGTCGCGAGCGCCGTCGAAGGCGAAGGCTGCGACCTGTTCTGGCCGTGCATCGACCATCCGATGGGCAAGCCGAAGGTCGTCGACGAACACATCACCGTGCCCGCGCCGCTCGTGGCCGCGGGCAATGGCGTAGCCATGGGCATGACGGAAGCGAACGGCTGGCGCACGTGGCACTGGCGCGCAAAGTACCCGAGCACCTACGGCATCGCCATCAACGTGGGGCCGTACGAGGTGCTGTCCGGCGAGTACCGCAGCCGCTACGGCAATACGATCCCGCTGCGGTTCTGGTACCTGCCGCAGAACAAGGCGCATGCGCAAGACCTGTTCTCGGAATTCCCGAAGATGCTGGATTTCTTCGAATCGACGATCGGTCCCTACCCGTTCGCCGACGAGAAAATGGGTGTCGTCGAAACGCCGCACAAGGGCATGGAACACCAGACCATCAATGCCTACGGCAACAAATACGTCAAGACGCCGTACGGCTACGACGACCTGCTGCAGCACGAATTCGCCCACGAATGGTTCGGCAACCAGCTCACGAATGCCGACTGGGACGACATGTGGCTGCACGAGGGCCTCGGCTCCTACATGCAGCCGCTGTACATGCAATACCTGCACGGCGACCAGGAATATTTCGCCGCGCTGATGCAGCAACGCGCGGGCATCCGCAACAAGGCGCCGCTCGTGTCCGGCAAGCACAAGCGCGAGGAAGACGTCTACGACCTCAAGCGCGGCGGTCCCGGCGGCGACATCTATTCGAAAGGCTCGCTCGTGCTGCACACCTTGCGCGGCCTGATCGGCGACGACGCCTTCTTCCGCGCCGTGCGCGAACTCGTGTACGGCACACCCGACCCACGTCCCGGCAATTTCTCGCCGCGCTATGCGACGACGCCGGACTTCATCGCCATCGTCCAGCGCGCGAGCGGACGCGACCTCGGCTGGTTCTTCCAGGCCTATATGTACCAGGCCGGGCTGCCCGAGCTCGTGGCCACGCGCCGCGGCGACACGCTGGACCTCGCATGGAAGACGGCCGCACCTACCCCGTTCCCGATGCCGCTCGACGTGCGCGTGGACGGGCGCATCGTCACCCTGCCGATGGCGGATGGACACGGCAGCATCGCGCTGCCGCCGTACGCGACCGTCACGCTCGATCCGCATTCGAAGATCCTGCGGCGCGAGAAGCGCTTCGAGGTGTTCCAGCGCTACCAGGAACGCACGCAGAAGCAGGCGAAACCGCTAGGGTAATGCCTTGCCGTCGACGTCGATCCGGCGTACTTGTCCCAGGTTCAGCGCGCGGATCGGCGCCTCGATCTTGCTCATGTCGCCGACGACGATCCACACGGGTTGCCGCGGCAGCACCACGCGCGCCGCGAGCGCGTTCAGCTGCGCGGGCGTGACGGCCAGCGCCGTCGCCGTGTACGTGTTGTAGTAATCCTCGGGCAGGCCGTATTGCAGGATCGTCGCGTAGGCATTGCTGAGCTGGCTGACCGTCTCGAACGAACCGGGCAGGCCCAGCGTCTCGTTTGCCTGCGCATCCTGCAGTTCGCGCGGCGTGATGGGGCGGGCGCTGCCCAGCTCGGCGTATTGGCGCGCCAGCTCGCGCAGCGCGTCGGCCGTTTTATCGGTCTGGACCGGTGAATCGCTGACCAGGATGCGCTGCCCGCGCGCCGCGACGAGCGACGAGCCGACGCCATACGACCAGTGTTTATCTTCCCGCAAATCCATGTTCAGGCGCGAACTGAACGTGCCGCCGAACACATCGTTGAGCAGGTTCAGCGCGACGGCATCCGGCGTATTGCGCGGCGGCGCCAGCTGGGCGCCGACGATGTCGCTCTGCAGCGCGCCCGGACGGTCGATCAGGTAGATCGTGGTGCCGGCCGGCTGGTCGACCTTGGCGATGTCGTGCGCAGGCAAGGTGCCGGCCTGCCATGCGCCGAACGCGCGCTCCAGCAGGGGTGTCAGTTCGGCCAGGGTCGTGTCGCCGACGACGAGCAGGGTCGCGTTGTTCGGCTTGAACCACGTGGCGTGATAGCCCTCGAGATCGCCGCGTGTCATGCGCGCCACCGCGGCTTCCGTGCCGGTGCCCGTCAGCGGCAGGGAATACGGATGGCCGGGGCCGTACAGCAGCGGCGGCAGCACGCGCAAGGCCATCAGGCGCGGCACCGTCTGCTCGCGCTGGATCGCGGCCAGCCGCGTCTTGCGCACGCGCTCGAAATCGGCCTGCGGAAAGGCCGGACGCAGCGCGAGGTCGGCGTACAGCCCCAGCGCCTGCGCCAGGGTCGGCTTGAGCACGTTCATGTTGACGAACGCGCCGTCCAGGTTGATCGATGTGCCGAACGATGCGCCCAGCGCTTCCAGTTCGCGGCTGATCTGCAGCGCGCTGCGCGACGTCGTCCCCTCTTCCAGCATGCGCAAGGTGAGGCTCGCGAGGCCCGGCAGCGCCTGCGCATCGGACGCGAAGCCGCCACCCAGCATCAGCGACAGGTTGATCACCGGCGCGCCGTGGCGCTCGGCCAGCACGACGTTCATGCCATTGGACAGCGTCGTCTTCTGCATGGGCGGCAGGGTCAAGGTTTCCGGATGGCCGGCCGGCGGGCCCTTGCTCCGGTCCACCGTGGACGCCCCCGCCGCGAGCCCGGCCGGGAATGGGTCGACCTCCAGCACGTAGTCGCCGTCGGCCAGCCAGTCGAGCATCGCCTTGCGGACCGCCGCCGGCGTCGCGTCCTTGATGCGCTGCAGGTACAGTTTGTAGCAGTCCGGATTGCCCGTGTACGTGGCGCAGCGCGCCAGCACGTCGCTCTTGCCGCCGAAGCCGCCCACGCGCTCGACGGCACGCGCGTGCTGCGCGAGGATCGTCGTCTGCGCAAGCCGCAGTTCGGCGGCCGTCGGGCCGGATTTCATCAGCGCGCGCAATTCCTCGTCGGCCAATGTTTCCATGCGCGCGACGTCGGCCGCAGGCGCCCCCGGCTTCGCGGTCAGGTTGATGCCGAACTGGCCGGCGATTTCGTTCGAATCGTTGCCGGTGCCGACCGACGTCGCCAACTGTTCCTTGACGACGAGGCGCTGGTACAACCGCGACGTCTTGCCGCCGCCCAGCACCTGCGCGGCGAGGTCGAGCAGCGGTTCCTCCGGCGTATCGGCGCCGGGCACGTTCCACAGGCGGTAGATGCGGGCCTGCGGCACGCGGTCCTGGACCTGGCCCCGGTGCGTGCCGCTGCGCTTCGCGATCCACGCTTGCTGGTGGGCCTGCGGCGGGCCGGGCGGAATGTCGCCGTAGTATTTTTCGACCTTCTCGCGGGCCTGCTGCGGCGTGATGTCGCCGGCCAGCACGAGCACGACGTTGTTCGGGCCGTAATGACCCTTGAACCAGTCGGTGACGTCCGTCATCGATGCGGCGTCGAGGTCGGCCATCGCCCCGATCACGGTCCACGAATACGGGTGGTTGGCCGGCCATGTGTTCTCGGTGACGACCTGCTCGACGATGCCGTACGGCTGGTTCTCGCGCTGCCGTTTCTCGTTCTGGACGACGCCGCGCTGCAGGTCGAGCTTCTTCTGGTCGAGCACGTTCAACAGGTGTCCCATGCGGTCGCTCTCGGCGAACAGCGCATAGTCGAGCATCGAGGTCGGCACGGTCTCGAAGTAATTCGTGCGGTCCTTGTTCGTCGTGCCGTTCAGGTCGGTGGCGCCGATGCCTTCCAGTGCCGACAGGAACGTCTTATTAAAATTGGCGCTGCCGGAAAACATCAGGTGCTCGAACAGGTGCGCGAAGCCCGTCTTGCCGGGCCTTTCGTTCTTCGAGCCCACGTGATACCACGTGTTGACGGCCACGACGGGCGATTTGTGGTCTTCGTGAACGATCACCGTCAGACCGTTCTTCAGGACAAATTTCGAGTACGGAATGTCGGGGATCGGAATATCGATACCGGCGTCGCGTGCGGGTGCGGGCGCGGCCAGTACAAGCATCAGTACCAACGACGAAACGAGGGCGAAGCGCATGCGGGTCTCCTGATGGGATGGACTGCCGCGCCCATTCTAAGCCAGGAAATGTTGCAGGGCTTGTCGTCCTGGACTGACAAGCAGTCCGGACACGGTCCGCTGCAAGAATCATGCGTGGGGCGTATCATTGAGGCTGGCAATCAGCAAGGAGAAGCTCATGAATCAGCGACGCTCTTTCCTCAAAAGTTCCGCCGTCCTCGCATCGGTACTCGGTGCCCCCGCCATCCGGACCAGCGCCAAGACCCTGCCGGATGCGCCCGTCTCCCCTGTGGCGCCGAACGAGCGCATCGTGCGCCTGTACAACACGCACACGGGCGAAAGCCTGCGCACCATTTTCTGGGCCGAGGGCGAGTTCATCCCCGAGGCGATGCAGGACATCAATAAACTGCTGCGCGACCACCGCAACAACAAGATCTCGGCCATCGATCCGAAACTGCTCGTCTTGCTGGACCGCATCAGCGCCCAGTACGGCAACCACCCGACCGTACACGTGATCTCGGGTTATCGCTCGCCGGAAACGAACGAGATGCTGCACGAAAAGACGGGCGGCGTGGCGAAGCACAGCCTGCACATGGAAGGCAAGGCGATCGACGTGCGCATTCCCGGCCAGGACCTGGCCAAGCTGCACAAGATCGCGATGGCGCAAAAGGCGGGCGGGGTCGGCTATTACCCCGACTCGCAGTTCGTGCACATGGACGTCGGCCGCGTGCGGTACTGGTGACCATGCGCCGGGCCGTCGCGCGGATGGTGCCGTTGCTGCTGGGTGCGCTGTGGGGCACGGCCCCGGCGCAGACGGCACCGGCGGATCAAGGTATCCAGACCGTCACGGTCACGTACACGCGCGACCCGGTCGACAAGTCGTATCGAAAAATGATCCGCGGCATGGAGCGGTTCCAGCGCGAGCATGCGCTGGCGCCGCAGGCCACGTTGCGCTTCCGCCTGCTGCCCCGTTCGCCGACCGTGGACATGCACGGCATCACGCTGCGCGTCATCGGCGACCACATCGCGGTGCCCGTCCCGGTCGCGCCCGACAACAGTTTTACGCTGCCGCGCAATGAACAGGCGTTGCAGGAAGACGCGGCCGTCGTCGCCAACCGCAAGACGACGAGCATGACATGGCGCGCGCAAGTCATGACACCGGGCCTGCCGCCCGGCACGCGCCGGCTGGGCGACTTGCGCCTGGAGTGTCTCGTCGGCATGGAAGCAGGGCTCGTGTCGAACAGCTCGCCCCTGTTCGGCTGGATCTCGAACGCCCTCACGCGTCCCGAACAGGTATGCAACAGCCCCGACGGCAATTTCCTCTTCTTTAACGAACGTCCCGTGTTTGCCGTGATGCTGCGCGCGGGCGAGCGCACGGAAATCCTGCCGTTCCGTTTCCTGTACGCGGGCGGCGACCAGACGCGCGACATGCTGCCGTTCTGCGACTGCCAGGTGCTGCTCGACCGCACGTACTATGCGCCGATCTGGGACCGCAGCTGGCCGGACGACACGCTCGTCAGCTTCGAGACCATGGAGGATGCGCCATGACACTGCGCCTCTTGCTGGCGGCCATCTTGTTGTCCGGCTGCGCCACGCGCGCACCGGAACCCGGCACGAGCGTGGCCGAGTCCCGCTTCGACCAGCTCGTCGTCCCCGGCCGCACGACGCGTGCCGAGCTGCTGGCCACGTTCGGGCCGACGAAGACGGTCGTCTTCGATTCCGGCATGGAGACGTGGTTGTACACCGCCCCGGCGGCCGGCGGGCACACGGAACTGGTGCTGCTGCTGGGCCGCGACGGCATCGTGCGCAAGATGCGCAAGCGCCCGCCCTACCCGACCGACCCGAAACCCTGAAGCGGATTCCATGGCAGAATCCTCCCTGCCATGCATACCTTGCCCACCTCCCCCGAAGCCGTCGTCCAGCGCCAGCTCGACGCCTACAACGCCCGCGACCTCGACGCGCTGCTCGCCACCTATGCCCCGGACGCCCGCCAGTACGCGCTGCCGGCCACCCTGCTGGCGACAGGCCACGCGGAGATGCGCCCGCGCTTCGCCACCCGCTTCGACGAACCGGACCTGCACGCGCACCTGTTGCAACGCGCCGTGATGGGCAACATCGTCATCGACCACGAAGTCGTCAGCCGCACGTTCCCGGAAGGCCCGGGCAAGGTCGACCTCGTGGCGATCTACGAAGTGGTCGACGGCCTGATCCATTCACAGACCGTGCAGGTCAGCAACCAGCGTCTGGACGCGCAAGCGGCCTGAATCGGTGTACAGTTGAGCATCATTGTTTTGAGAAAGATGACGATGCGCAGGATCAGCGGGGCGCTGCTGGCGCTGACAGCACTGGCGTACTTACAAACGGCGCGGGCCGACGGGCTCGACCCGACCGAGCAAAAAATCGTCGCGGAGATCAAGGCGCATGCGCCGCAAGCGCTCGCCCTGCTCGAGCAGAGCGTCCTCATCAACAGCGGCACGATGAATACCCGCGGCGTGCGCGACGTGGGCGCCCTGTTCCGCAAGCAGTTCGACGCCCTCGGCTTTACCACGCGCTGGATCGAGCTGCCGCCCGGGATGCGCCGCGCCGGCCACCTCGTCGCCACGCGCGACGGCAACCGCGGCAAGCGCCTGCTGCTGCTCGGTCACCTCGACACCGTGTTCGAGCCCGGTTCCGACGTGCCCATGTGGAAGCGCGACGGCGACAAGGTCCGCGGCCAGGGCGTGTCCGACATGAAAGGCGGCGACGTGATCGTCATCGAAGCCTTGCGCGCGCTGCACCGCGTGGGCGCCCTCGACGGCACGCGCATCGCCGTCATGTTCACGGGCGACGAGGAAGAAGCGGGGAATCCGAAGAGCGTGTCGCGCGGCGACATGGTGGAGCTCGCCAAGCGCAGCGACGTCGCCCTCAGCTTCGAGGGCAGCATCCCCGACAAGAATGGCCAGGCGACCGCCACCGTGGGCCGGCGCGCGACGGCCACGTGGGAGCTGGAAGTCAAGGCGCGCCAGGGCCATTCGATGGCCGTGTTCGGCGCCAACGGCTATGGCGCCGTGTACGAGACGGCGCGCATCCTGGACGCCTTCCGCCAGCAGGTGATCGAGCCGGGCCTCACGTTCAATCCGGGCGTGATCCTGGGCGGCACCGAGGTCGCGTTCGACGAAGCCACCTCGCGCGGCACCGCATTCGGCAAGACCAACGTGATCGCCAACACGGCCACCGTGAAGGCCGACCTGCGCTACCTGGACTACCCGCAACGCGACCGCACGCAAGCACGCATGCGGGACATCGTTGCGCAGAACCTGCCCGGCACCAGCGCCACCATCGCGTTCCACGATTCCTATCCGCCGATGGCCGTGACACCCGGCAACCTGAAAGTGCTGGACCTGTATTCGCGCGCCAGCCAGGATGCCGGGCTTGGGACGATCGCCCCCTTGCCGGCGGAAGCGCGCGGCGCGGGCGACATCCAGTTCGTGGCGCCGCTCCTCGACAGCCTCGACGGCCTCGGCGCGAGCGGCAACGGCGCCCACTCGCCGAACGAAGACCTGGACGTGGGCTCGATCGAACGGGGTGCCGTGCGCGCGGCATTGCTGATCTATCGTTTGACGCGTTGACGCTCGTCGAATTTCTTCAACCGGACACGCTACCCGAACCGGGTAATATGCACACATGGCACGACTGATACTCACCTTCCCCGAAGACCAGTACTACTACACGACCTTGCTGACGGTGCGCGTCACCGACATCAATGCCGGCAACCACCTGGGCAACGACTCGATGATCTCGATGATCTCCGAGGCACGGGCCCGCTTCCTGTTCGAATACGGCGTCTCGGAAACGGAGGGCGACGGCACGGGCATCATCGTGACGGACCTCGCGACGACCTACCGCGCCGAAGCGCATGCGCGCGACCAGCTGCTGTTCGAAGTGGGCGTCATGGACTTCAACAAGTATGGCGGCGACATCATCTTCCGGGTCACCCGTCCCAAGGACAAGACCCTCGTCGCGATGGCCAAGCAGGGCTTCGTTTTCTTCAACTACAAGACGAGCCAGGTCGTCGCCATGCCGGAAGACTTCCGCGGCAAGTTCGACCGGGTGAACTGGATCGACTGAACGCGCGCGAAATAGCTGGAACTTTCTCCCCCTCCCGCTGGAATATGGGTAAAGACAATGACCCATGACCACACCAACCACTGACACCGACCTGCTGCGCCAGACGCGCAGCGGCGCCGCCGACGCCTTCGCGGCCTTGTACCGGCGCCACCAGGGTCCGCTGTACCGCTTCGCGCTGCTGCGCTGCGGCTCGGCGGACACGGCCGCCGACGTGGTCCAGGAAACGTTCATGGGCCTGCTGACGGATCGGTTCCGCTTCGATCCGCTGCGCGGACAGTTGCAGCACTTCCTGTTCGGCGTGGCGCGCAACCTGATCCTGAAAAACGAGACGGCACACCAGCGCCACGTGGTGCTGGACGGCGGCGACGACGGCGACGACGAGCTGCCGGACGACGCGGCCTGTCCGCTGGCGCGCCTGCTGGACAACGAGACCGCCGAGGAAGTGCGGCGCGCGCTGGCGCTGCTGGCCCCGCACTACCGCGACGCCGTCATCCTGTACGAGATGCACGACCTGTCGTACGCCGAGATCGCCGACATCTGCCAGGTCGACATCGGCACCGTGCGTTCGCGCCTGTCGCGCGGCCGGGCGGCGCTTGCGAAGCGCCTGGCCGGCTGGCGCGCCACGGCCGGCGCAGCATGAAAGGATAGTCATCATGGACATTCGAAACACGACCGACCGCGATCCCCTGTTCGACGCCCTGCGCGCCGAGGTGGGCCGGCTGGACGCCCCGCGCGGCGTCGAGAAGGAATTGCTGCAAGCGTTCGCGAAGCTGCACCCGCCGAAGCGCCGCTGGTATCACAGGCTGGCCGTGCGTCCCGCCGCGCTGGCCGGGGGCGTCGTGGCCGGGGCGCTCGTGCTGGCGTTCGCCGTGCGGGCGCCGCACCCGGTCGAGGACGGCCGCGCCGGCGCGCTCGTCGCGCTCGACGGCAACGGCGTGTTCATCGCACTGGATTCGGCCGAGCGCATCGCCGCGGAACCGGCGCCGCGCATGGTCGCCACCGATGTGCCGCGCACGAGCCTGGCCGCGCTGGGCGTGCCGCTGACGCCGGAAAACGCGGGCGATTCCGTCCGGGCCGAGATGCTCGTCGCGGCCGACGGCCAGCCGCTTGCCCTGCGCCTGAGTGCCATTCAATAACGAAAGAGGATGCCATGACTACCAAACATGTTGTGATCGCCGCCCTGCTGGCTGGCCTGTTCGCCCCGGCGCTGGCCGAGGATACCCAGGGCCGCGCGTCCGACGGCGCCATGACGTTCCACTTCGATAGCATGAACGTCGACGCGCGCACCGGCGCCGCCGTGATGCGCTCGAACATCGTCAAGACCGCGCCCTACAGTGCGCAGATGGTGACGGAGTTCGCGCAGGCGCTGGCCGACGGCAACCAGATCGCCACGCGCCGCACCACCATGACGTACCGCGACAGCGCCGGCCGCACCCGCCAGGAAATCCGCGACGACAAGGGCGATGTCGTCACCGTCACGATCAACGATCCGGTGAGCGGCACGAACCTGATCCTGCACCCGCAGAACCGCACGGCCGTCAGGATCAATCCGGGAGCGACGGCGCGCGCCGCGGCCGATGCGGCGCGGGCGAAAGTCGACCAGATGCGCAAGGACGGCACGCTGCCCGCCGGCAGCCAGGACATCATCGTGAAACGCGTGCAAGGGATCGACGACGCCGAACGGCAACGCATCCAGCGCGACGTGCGCATCCAGGTGTCGCGGGCGCTGGCGGAGAACGGCACGGCGCTGCGCGACATGCAGATGCAGGTGGCGCCGCTGATGAACGGCGCGTTCGCCGACGTCAAATGGTCGACGAAGGCGGCGACGAAGGACCTGGGCACGCGCGATTTCGGCGGCATCAAGGCCGAGGGCAAGCTGCGCAGCTACGAGATCCCGGCCGGCGCGATCGGCAACCGCAACGCGATCGTCGTCGCGGACGAGACGTGGACGGCGCCCGACCTGCAGGTGACGGTCTACACGAAACACAGCGACCCGCGCAGCGGCGACGTCGTGTTCCGGCTCGAGAACATCAAGCGCGAGGAACCCGCGCCGGCGCTCTTCACCGTGCCGGCCGATTACACGGTGCGCGAAGCGGGCGGCCGCTGGCGCGACAGGATCGGCCGCCCCGACAAGTGACAGTGAATCAGCGCCGTTTCTTCTGGATCGGCGCGATGGTCTTGTCGAACCAGTCGTCGATCATCTGCTTCTCGTAGCGATACGGCTCCGAATCGAAGTAGTGGCTGAACGTCTGCTGGTAATTCATGTCCTGCAGCTGCGACTGGCCGCTCTTGATCACCTGGCCGTTCTGCTCGATCGCATAGTTCAGCTCCATGCGCGGCCAGTCCGCGCGGCCGGTCATCACGCGCAGGTCGCGGCCCAGCCGGGTACTCGGAATGAGGCGGCCGGCCGGGTCGAAATCCGTGATTTCGATGCGCAGGTCCTCGCCCGGCGGCAGGTTCGCGCCCAGCTTTACGAAGTGGTCGGTGATCTGGTCCAGCATCTCCTTGCGTTCCCAGCCCGGGAACGGCAGGTCGTGGAAATTCTCGGGGTGCACCCACGTGACGTTGACCGCGGCGGACGCACTGCCCGCTGCCAGCGCCAGCAGGCCCGCCAGGGCCATCGTTTTCATGAACGCTTTCATGATGTTCTTCCTTTCGTCGTCATCCAATACAACCGTTTATACCTCATTCTTATACGCCGGTTTCCATGCCGGGTCCGTTATCGATTCGTCTTAGTTTGTATCGAAATGTTAGTCCGCGCACAGGTGTCCCGGGCTCTTGCACAGCACAATCCCGAACGGGACAACGCAAGCGAGGAAGCATCATGCCGGAGGGCCCGTCGCTGGTCATCTTGAAAGAGCAGACGGCCCCGTTCGTGGGCCAGGAAATCGTGCGTGCCGAGGGCAATACCTGGGCCATCGACACGACGCGCCTCATCGGCCAGCCCGTCGTCGCGCTGCGCACGTGGGGCAAGCATTTCCTCATCCAGATGCCGACGATGGTCGTGCGCATCCATTTTCTCCTGTTCGGCACATACCGCGTGAACGAGCGGCGCGACAAGCCGCCGCGCCTGTCGCTCGGCTTCGCGGACGGCGGCGAGCTCAACTTCTACGCCTGCTCGGTCAAGGAGATCGACTGCGACATCGACGCGTACTACGACTGGGCCGCGGACGTCATGTCGGATGCATGGGATCCGGCTTTGGCGCGCAAGAAGCTCCGTGCAGCGCCGGACACGCTCGCCTGTGACGCCCTGCTCGACCAGGACATCTTCGCCGGCGTCGGCAATATCATCAAGAACGAGGTGCTGTTCCGCATCCGGATCGATCCGCGGTCCAGGGTCGGCGCGCTGCCGCCGGCCAAGCTGCGCGCTCTCGTGCAGGAAGCGCGCCAGTACAGCTTCGACTTCCTCGAGTGGAAAAAAGCGTTCACGCTCAAGAAACACTGGCTCGCGCACAACCAGAAAACCTGCCCCCGCTGCCATATCCCCTTCCACAAAGCGAACCTGGGCAAGACGAACCGCCGCAGCTTCTGGTGCGAGCGCTGCCAAAAGCTGCATGAATAAGGCGGAAACAATAGGGAAACGACACGTTGCGACATTGTGACTTTTTGCAGTGCGTCATTAATATTTCTTGTTGTTAATGGTCACTGCTCATACTACAATTATTTCGGACCGTGCTGCCTTACCTCAAAAACCTCGTGAGATCGTCAAATGTCCTTCCTGTCATCCGCCGCGCCGAAGCTAGCACCATGGAAAGTACTGCTCGTCGACGACGAACCGGACATCCATGACATCACCAAGCTGACGCTCTCCCGCTTCCGCCTCGACGGCCGCAGCCTGTCGTTCCTGCACGCCTACAGCGGCGCCGAGGCCAAGGCCATCCTGGCGCGCGAGAAGGACATCGCGCTGGTGTTCCTCGACGTCGTCATGGAGCGCGAGGACAGTGGCCTGGAAGTGGCGCGCTGGATGCGCCAGGAACTGGACAACCAGTTCACCCGCATCGTGCTGCGCACGGGCCAGCCGGGCCAGGCGCCCGAGGAACGCGTGATCGTCGACTACGACATCAACGACTACAAGGAAAAGACGGAGCTCGACCGCACCAAGCTGTTCACGACGACGTTCGCCGCCCTGCGCGCCTACCGCGACATCATGAAGGTGGAAGACGCCCGCCGCGTCCAGCAGAATTACCGCGAAGGCCTGGAGCGCGTGATCTCCGCGTCCACGCATCTGTTCAGGCAGCGCAATTTGAAAGATTTCGCCAGCGGCCTGCTGCAACAGGTCGTCGCCCTGCTGCGCCTGGAGCAGAGCATGCTGCTGCGCGTGGCCGGCGCCAGCGTGATCACGGGCGAGAGCCAGTACGAGATCCTCGCGCGCATCGGCGACGTCGGCGACCAGGACATCGGCCCGGAACTGATCGCCCAGCTGGACGAGGCACGCCACAACCGCATTTCCAAGCTGCATGGCGACACCTATGTCGGCTACTTCCCGAACAGCAGCGGCAAGGCGTCCCTGCTCGTGCTCAAGGGCGTGGAAGAAATCGACGAGATCGATGTTCAATTGCTCGACGTCTTTTGCTCGGGCGTCGCCATCGCCTTCGACAACATCCTGCTGAACCAGGAGATCACCGATACCCAGGCCGAGCTGATCCTGCGCCTGGGCGACGTCGTCGAATCGCGTTCGAACGAAGCCGGCAACCACGTGCGCCGCATGGCCCAGGTGTGCCACCTGCTGGCCCAGGAATCGGGCATGTCCGACGACGAGACGGCCGTGCTGATGCATGCGGCGCCGATGCACGACGTGGGCAAGATCGCGACGCCGGACGCCGTGCTGCTCAAGCCGGGGCGCCTCACGCCCGAGGAATGGGACATCATGAAGCAGCACCCGACCATCGGCCTGCAGATCCTCGACGGCTCGCAGCGCCCGATCCTGAAGGCGGCCGCCGTGATCGCCCACCAGCACCACGAGAAATGGGACGGCAGCGGTTATCCGCAGGGACTGAAGGGCGCGGACATCCACCCGTATGCCCGCATCGTGGCCGTGGCCGACGTGTTCGACGCCCTCACGCACGAGCGCGTGTACAAGAAGGCGTGGCCGATCGACCAAGTGCGCGACTACCTGCGCGACGTGGCGGGCCAGCACCTCGATCCGCACTACGTCGACATCCTCATCAAGAACCTCGACAAGGCCGCCGAGATCAACGCGCGCTGGCCGGACTGAAATCGATGTCATCGCTGGGACAATCCCGGCGGAGTCAGGTAGTATGCAGAGCTTCGAGGCAATACTGTCCCGACTGCCATCCGGCCCATGCGTATCCGAACCCGACTGCTGCTCCTGATCCTGGCCATTCTGGTCCCTGCCCTCCTCGCGGCGGTACTGGCCGTCTGGTATGTCTATCAGGAAGAGCGGCGCGCGCAGGAAACGAGCGTCAAGGAAGCCGTGCGCGCCTTCACCCTCCTCGTCGACAACGAACTGGAGATCAGGGAAGGCATCCTGCGCACGCTGGCGAATTCCCCCGCGCTGGCCCGCGGCGATCTCGACACCTTCTATCACCACGCCCATTCGGTGGCGCCGCGCGGCGAGACGGCGATCCTGCTGCTCGACCGGGACGGCCGCCAGCTGCTCAACACGCGGGTCGCGCCGGGCGCGCCGCTGCCGCCCGGCCGCGCGTCGAACCTCGACGCGCTGATGCAACGGGACGGCGCCGACCGCACCCTCGTCTCCGACCTGTTCGTCTCCTCGCTCAGCCAGCGCCATGCGGTCGCCATCCAGGTGCCGGTGCACGTGGACGGCACCTTGCGCTACTTCCTCGCCATGAGCATGAACGCCGCCCAGCTACAGGCGCTGCTGGGTGAACAGCGCTTCCCGCCCGACTGGCAGGCCGCCATCGTCGACCGCACCGGCCGGCTGATCGCGCGCTCGATCGACCCGGACCAGTACCGGGGCCGCTCGGTCAGCGACGTGGCGCTGGCCCAGTTCGCCGCCCACCGCGAAGGCGTGTTCTCGAACAGGAACCTGGCCGGCATCCCCGTGCAGGCCTTCTTCAGCACCGTGCCCTCGTCGAACTGGAAAGTCCTCGTCAGCATTCCGACGGAAGACCTGCGCCGCGTGCCGCTGCATGCGGCGGCCTTCCTGGCGGCCATCATGGCCGTCATGCTCGTGCTGGCATCGGTGGCCGCGCGCTGGTTCGCGCGCCGCGCCGCCATCCCGATCGAATACCTGGGCCGCAGCGCCGCGGACCTGGGCGCCGGCCGCGAAGTGCACTACCGGCCGCAGGGCATCGTCGAGATCGACGCCGTGGCGCAGCGCATGGCCGACGCGAGCCGCCAGATCCTGACCGCGCAAGCCGTCCTGGAGCAGCGCGTGGCCGAAGCCGTGGCGGCCAGCGAGCGCGCCCAGAGCGCCCTCGTGCGCGGCCAGAAGCTGGAAGCCCTCGGCCGCCTCACGGGCGGCATCGCGCACGAATTCAACAACCTGCTGCAGACGCTGACGACCGCGCTGCAGCTCGCGTCCCTGACGGCGAACCAGCCCAAGGTGCTGAGCCTGATCGACACGTGCAAGCGCACCGTCAGCCGCGCCACCGCGCTGACGACCCGCCTGGGGTCGTTCGGCCGCGTGCAGGATGCGCGTTTGCTGACGGTCGACCCGGGCGAGCAGGTGCGCGGCTCCGTCCAGCTGCTGCGCGGCGTGCTGCGCCAGGGCACGCGCATGGAAGTGCATTGCGGGAACGACCTGTGGCCCGTCACCGTCGACCCCGTGCAATTCGACCTGGCCCTGTTGAACCTGGCGATCAATGCGCGCGACGCCATGCCGGACGGCGGCCGGCTCGCCGTCGACGTGCGCAACTGCATCCTCGAACCGACCATGGAACGCACGGGCGGCGACTACGTGTGCGTGAGCGTGACGGACACGGGCATCGGCATGCCGCCCGACGTGCAGGCGCGCGCGCTCGACCCGTTCTTCACGACGAAACCGCCGGGCCAGGGCTCCGGCCTCGGGCTGCCCCAGGCCTACGCATTCGCCACGCAGTCGCGCGGCTGGCTGACCCTGGCGAGCACGGTCGGCGCCGGCACCACCATCGAGATCTACCTGCCGCGCTCGCTGCAACCGCTGTCGGCCACGGCGGCGCGCACCGACGGCCAGGCGCCGGGGCACGGCAGCGGGCGCGTGCTGTTCGTCGAAGACGATCCGTTCGTGCGCGAAGCGGTCGTGCGCGGCCTGGAAGACTGCGGCTTCGACGTGATGGTGGCGGCGGACGGCGACAAGGCGCTCGCCATGCTCGACGCCGGCCTCGACGCCGACGTCGTGTTTTCCGACATCGTCATGCCCGGCAAGGTCAGCGGCATCGACCTGGCCGGCATCCTGCACGAGCGCCGTCCCGGCCTGCCGGTCGTCCTCGCCACGGGCTACACCGACCAGCGCGCCGTCATCCCGGGCGTGCAGGTCCTCGCCAAACCCTACGAGATCGACCAGCTGGTCGAATTGCTGGCCAACCTCTCCGGCAACCGCTGAACCTTTACAGCGTCAGCGTGACGTGCTCGCCGGCCACGGCGACCGTGCACCTGGTCGCGCCCGCCGTACGGCCCGGTGCCGTGCTGCAGTCGGCGCTGACCTGCTTGCCCTGCCAGGTGCCGTCGAACTTGCCGTCGCCGTGCAACAGCGACACGTGGTCGTCGATGACCTTGTCGCCGTTGACGAAGATGCGCACGCCGGAGCAGTCGATCAGCGCGCCTTGGATATCCAGCTTGCCGTCGCGGCTCGTGTAGTGATTTCCGGTTACCGGCGACAGCGCCGCGCAGCCGGACATTGTGACGGCCAGCACGGCCGCGATCATGAACTTGGTTGACATCTTTGTGTAATCTCCGCTTATCTGCGCGGTTCTCTTCAGGAAACCTTGAAATCATAACCGTATTTACTGAGAAATTAATATTCAAAAATTGCAATAACCATTCTTTTTTTGCAATGCAAACTGGATGTTTCCACTCGTATTGCAGTTTCCATATGGAAACTATTGGTTGCAGCCAGGCTGGCGTAGAATGGACCGCATCAAGGAGACCACCATGCAGACTCTGCCCCTACGGATCGGCGCCGGCCAGGACCTGCGCGCCGTGCTCGACGCCCTCGTGGCGGAACACCATGTGGACGCCGCGTTCGTCCTGCAAGGCATCGGCAGCCTGTCGGTCGCCCGGTTGCGCTTCGCGGGCCGGCCGGAATTCACGGAACTGCGCGGCGACCTGGAAATCCTCACGCTGGGCGGATCGTTGTCGCCGGACGGCCCGCACCTGCACGCGAGCGTGGCCGACGACGGCGGCCGCGTCATCGGCGGCCACCTCGGCCCCGGCTGCATCGTGCGCACGACGGCCGAGGTGCTGGTGGCGCTGCTGCCGCGCCACCGCTTCCGCCGCGAATTCGATCCGGCCACGGGGTTCGACGAGTTGTTCGTGAAGGCCTAATGTCCGTTTCCGCACTGAACGATCCGGTGCGTGGCCGTAGTCTGGCGGTAAATACTTCCGCAGAGACCGATCATGACCACGCACGTTCCGGACGAAGGTCCGACCCAGCCCAAGCCCGCCCCCCTGTCGCTCGCCGCGTGGAAGCACTTCGTCAACGTCGCCAGGCCCTACTGGCTGGGCGATGAGAAAGGCAGGGCCTGGACCCTGCTGCTGCTGTTGATCGTGCTGATGCTGGTCGATACCAAGCTTGCGGTCATGCTGAACAACCAGACTGGAGAATTGACGTCGGCACTGGCGGGCAAGGAGGCCGACCGCTTCTGGACCGCGGTGCGCGCCTGCCTGTTCATCCTCGCGTTCGCGGTGCCGACCTACGCCTTTTATTACTACATGCGCGACGTGTTCGCGAACCAGTGGCGGCGCTGGCTCACCGGCCGCTTCCTCGACGGCTACCTGCAGGACCGCAAATACTACGCGCTGGGCGCCGGCAACGAGATCGACAATCCGGACCAGCGCATCAGCGAGGACATCAACACGTTCACGGGCCGGTCGATCAATTTCCTGCTGATCTTCCTCGGCTCGCTCATGCAACTGGTCGCGTTCAGCACCGTGCTGTGGTCGATCTCGCACCTGCTCGTCGCCGTGCTCGTGGCCTATGCGGTGATGGGCAATATCGTCGCCCTGTACTTCTTCGGCAGTCCGTTGATCCAGCTGAATTTTTGGCAGTTGCGGCGCGAGGCCGACTTCCGCTTCAGCCTGATGCGCCTGCGCGAGAATGCCGAGTCGATCGCGTTCTACCGGGGCGAAGCGCAGGAGCGCACGCACATCGACAGCCGCTTCGACAAGGTCATCCGCAACTTTGCGCGGCTGATCAGGAAACAGCGCGCGCTGAATTTCTTCCAGCGCACGTTCAGCCAGCTCACCGTCGTGCTGCCCTACGTGCTGCTGGCCGGAGGCGTGCTGTCGGGCGAACTGGAAGTGGGCGCCGCGACGCGCGCCGCCGGCGCCTTTACGGCCGTGCTCGGCGCGGTGGGCGTCATCGTCGACAACTTCGAGAGCCTCAGCCGTTTCGTGGCGGGCATCGGCCGCCTGCAAGCCCTGTCCAACCTCGTGCTGCCCGGTGCGCAGCCTGCCGCCGATGATCGACAGCCGCGCATCGCGATGCGGCCCGGCACGCACTTCGCGCTGGAAGCCGTGACCTTGCATCCGCCGCAATCGGACCGCGTCCTCATCAAGGAACTGAGCCTCGTGCTGAAGCCCGGCGACGCGCTGTTGATCACCGGCGCCAGCGGCTGCGGCAAGAGCTCGCTGCTGCGCGCGATCGCGGGGCTGTGGCACACGGGCAGCGGCACGATCCAGCATCCGCCGCTGGAAGACGTGTTCTTCCTGCCGCAGCAGCCGTATCTGCAGCCCGGCACCCTGCGCAGCCAGCTCATCTATCCCAGCGTGCACCGCGACCTGGGCGACGAGCAGCTGCTCGACATCCTGCAACAGGTGCACCTGCCCGCACTGGCCGACCGCGTGGGCGGCCTGGACGCCGTGCACGACTGGGGCAAGTTGCTGTCGGTCGGCGAGCAGCAGCGTCTCGCCTTCGGCCGCGTGCTGGTGCACGCGCCGCGGATCGTCATCCTGGACGAGGCGACAAGCGCGCTCGACAGCGCCAATGAAACCGCGCTGTACGCGCGCCTGCGCGCCAGCGGCGCGACCCTCGTGAGCATCGCCCACCGCGAAGCCGTGCTGCGTCACCACACGCACGTGCTGAAGCTGACGGGCGACGGGACGTGGGAAGTCAGCGAAGCCGGCGGATTCGAGTTCGACAAACCCGTGGCCGACACCGGGCCGGCACCGGTGCGGCCGGCGGCCGTCGCGACGTTCGCCGGCTAGACGTCACACCACGGCAGCGCCGAACGGCTCGGGCCGCCGCGCAAGCAGGTGAGAGAGCCGTTGAAGCCCCGCCTGCAAGCGTCCGCGGTCCTTGATGCTGCCCAGGGAGATCCGGATGGCATTCGCGGACCCGCCGCCGGTTGCGAACGCCTCCGCCGGCGTGACGGCGATGCCCTCGCGGTCGGCCGCGCGCGCAAGTTGCGAGGCGGTCCAGTACGCCGGCAACTCGAGCCAGACATGCAGGCCGTCCCCGGCCCCGCTGTACCGCCCCGCCAGGATATCCCGGGCCATCCGGTGCCGCAGGCGCGCCTCGTTGCGTACGCCTTCCATCAACCGGTCCGCCGAACCGTCGAGGATCCACTGCGTGGCCAGCGCGGCCGTCAGCGGCGCGACCATCAGCGCGAATGACCTGAGCGCGGCCAGGAACCGTTCACGTACGTGCGGGTCGCGTACGAGCACGAAGGCGACCCGCAAGCCGGGCGTCAGGCATTTCGACAGGGTCGAGATGTAGACCACCTGGTCCGGCGCAAACGTGGCGACGGGCGGCGGCGGAGCCGCGGCAAGGCGCCAGTAGGGATCGTCCTCGACGATGCTTGCCTGGCAGCGCTGCGCGATCCCGGCGAGCGCCTTGCGCCGACGTTCCGGCATGGTGACGGCGGTCGGGTTCTGCAAGGTCGGATTGAGGTACACCAGCCCGGGCTTGTGCCGGCGGCACGCTTCCTCGAGCATCTCCGGGACCATCCCGTGCCTGTCCGCTTCCACCGCGATGACCTGCCGGCCGAACTGGGTGGCCGCGGCCAGCAGGCCGGGATACGTCGTCGGCTCCGCCAGGATGACATCGCCGGGCGCCGTCAGCGCAAGGATCAGCGCGGCGATCGCGGCTTGCGCACCCGGACAGACGACGACCTGGCGTGCATCCGGCTGGCCGAACATCGGTGCGAGCCACGCGGCGCCGGCCTTGCGGTCGGAGTCGCTGCCCCCGCCCAGGTGGTAATTCATCAGCGCTGCGTTATCGGACCGCATCAGCACTTGCGACAGACCCTGTTTCAACATGTCGTCGAAGTCCACGCCGTCCGGCGGCGGCGGGGTGTTCATGCTCAGGTCGAGGATCGCCGTCAATTCGACTTTCGGCGCCGCGACATACGTGCCGCGGGCGCCGCGGCCCTCCAGCAGGTTGCGGCGCCTGGCTTCGTCGTAGGCACGCGTGACCGTCGTCAGGTCGACGTCCAGCTGTGCCGCCAGCCGGCGCTGCGGAGGCAGCCGGTCGCCCGGTTTCAGCGATCCGTCCGCCACCGCCGCCTGCAACGCCTCCGCAATCTGCAGGAAACGCGGCCCGCCATGCACGGACAGGCGCGGCAACCAGATGGGAAAATCGTCATCTTGTATGGATTTCAACTGGGACATTTTGTCTCGATGTATGGAGATTGCTTTTGCGTAGTATGTGGGTATTCGACGATGGTTCAAACACAAAAATCATGGAATGGATCCCTGTAGTCTTCGTTATATTCAAGTTTCTCGTGCTAGCCACGGGGATGTTCTTCGCCATCAAGTGGCATTACGACCAGGGAAAGAAGGGAAAAGCCCAGGAGAGTCGCGCGGTGCTGCGCACGAGCGCCAAGGTGGCCGTACTCTTCGTGGTGATCCTCGTGGGCCTGGGGATCGTTACCTTCGCCCTTGCCAGGGTGCTCGGCCTGGACCTGGGCTACCCATGACGGTGCTCCGCCGCGCAGACTAGAATATCCGTCCGACAACGCACCCGAAGGACGCCCATGGCCCTGCTGAACTTTTCCCAACCGGCGCTCGACGACGCCACCCTCGCCGCCGTGACCGACACGATGAAGAGCGGCTGGATCGCCAGCGGCCCGCGCGTCCTGGCGTTCGAGCGCGCGCTGTCCGGGACCTTTGGCGGCCGTCCGACGCGCACGCTGACGTCGGCCACGGGGGCGATGGAACTGGCGCTGCTGGCGTGCGGCGTCAAGCCCGGCGACGAGGTGATCACGTCCACGCAAAGCTTCTTCTCGACGATGAACATGATCGTCAAGGTCGGCGCCCGGCCCGTGTTCGTCGACTGCGACCTCGTCACGCGCGCGATCGACCTCGACCAGGTGGCAGCCGCCATCACGCCGCGCACGAAGGCGATCGTGCCCACGCACTTCCCCGGCGCCATGGGCGACATGGACGCGCTGTACGCGCTGGCGCGGCGCCACGGCCTGCGGGTGATCGAGGATGCCGCCCTCGTGCAGGGCTCGACGTGGAAGGGCCAGCCCATCGGCAGCTTCGGCGACATCGCCACGTTCTCGTTCCACCCGAATAAAAACATGACGACGATCGAGGGCGGCGCCATCGTCGTGCCCGACGACGCGACGGCCAAGCACATCGAGGTGCTGCGCTTCCACGGCATCGAGCGCCTGGCGGACGACACGCGCGACGTCGCGGTCGCGAGCGGCAAGTACAACATGTCGGACGTGTCGGCCGCGATCGGCCTCGCCCAGCTCGCGCAACTGCCCGCCTTCCTGGCGCAGCGCCAGCGCCTGGCCGAGCGCTATTTCGACGTGTTCCCGGCCATCGACGGCGCCGTGCTGCCGCCGCGCGGCGTGCCGGGCCAGAGCTGGAACATGTTCTGCGTGCTGCTGCCGTACGAAGCGCTCGGGACGACGCGGCAACGCTTCCGCGCCGCGCTGCGCGAACGGGAGATCGCGACGGGGCTGTCGTACGAACCGTCGCACCTGACGACGCTCGGCCGCAGCCTCGGCTGGCGCGAGGGCCAGTTCCCGAACGCGGAACGGATCGGCCGGGAGACCGTCACGATCCCCCTGCACTGCGGGATGAACGAAGCGGACGTGGACCGCGTGTGCGCGGCGATCGCCGATATCCTCGGCTAGTCAGGCCAGCTTCAACTCGGGCCGGGAAGTCTTGCGCGGAAAGCGCAGGTGGTAGCGCAGGCCCTGCCCCGGGCTGCTCTCCACGCGCAGCGAGCCTTGCAGCACATTCGTCGCGAGGTTGTACAGGATGTGGCCACCGAGGCCGCTGCCGCCGCTGCCGCGCTTCGTCGTGAAGAACGGGTCGAACAGCTTGGCCAGCGTCTCCGCATCCATGCCCACGCCGTCGTCGGCGTAGTCGAACACGACGTGGTCGCCGTCGAGCGCCGCGTGGAGCGTGATGTGGCCGGGCTGGTCGCGCTCGAAGCCGTGCATCAGCGAGTTGACGACCATGTTGGTGACGATTTGCGACACCGCGCCCGGAAAACTCTCCAGCATCAGGTCTTTCGGGCAGTCGACCGCGACTTCCAGCGGCCGGCCCTTCAGCTTCGGCTGCAGCGACAGCAGCACCTCGTTCAAATACGTGCCGAAATTGAACGTGCGGACGTCGTCCGAAGACTGGTCCACCGCGACCTGCTTGAAACTGCGCACGAGCGCCGCGGCGCGCTGCGTGTTGGTGGTCATGATGCGCAGGGACTGGTCGACGATGTCGAAGAACGCCTCCAGGCTGTCCTGGGTCATCTCCCCCGCCGCCAGCTCCTCACGCGTGAGCTTGAGTTCCTGCACCAGGTGGCTCGTGGCCGTCACGCAGATGCCCAGCGGCGTGTTGATCTCGTGCGCGACGCCGGCCACCATCTGGCCCAGCGACGCGAGCTTTTCCTTGCGCACCAGTTCCGTCTGCGCTTCCTGCAACTGGTGCAGCGCCTGTTCGAGCGCGGCGTTCTGCTGTTCCAGGCGTTCCTTGGCCTTGCGGATGGCGCGGTCGGCCTGCATGCGCGCGATCGCCACCGCCACGTGGCTGGAGATGAAGGCCATCAGGTCCAGGTCCGCCTTCGTGTAGACGATGGTCGGGTCATAGCTCTGCACGACCAGCACGCCGTACGCCTTGTCGTTGACGAGCATCGGCGCGCCGATCCAGCTCGCGATGTCCGTGTTCCCCAGCGGGTGCTTCACCTTGCCCGCCGCGTGCAGGCGCGCGAAGCTGCCGGCGTCGTGGAGCTGCGCCTGCTTGGTCTGCAGCACGTACGACACCATGCCCATCCCGAACGGGAAGCGCTGCTGCGGCGGCGCGTCGTCCTTTTCGTCGGCAAAATACGGGATGCTGATCTCGCCCGTGTCCGGATGCGTGAGCGCGATGATGAAGTTCTTCGCCATCATCAGTTCGCCGATGATGGCGTGCAGACTGGCCGCCAGCACGTCGGTCTCGATGGCGGAGGCCGACAGGTCCGCGATCTGGTACAGCGCATGCTGCACCTGTTCCGCGCGGCGGCGCTCGGCCACCTCGCGCGCCAGCGCGCGCGTGCGCTCCTGCACGGCGCGCTCGAGGCGGTCCATGCTCTGCAGGCCCTGCAGCGCGTTCGACACGTGGTTGGCGATCAGCGCGAACAGCGCCTGATCTTCCTCGCTGTACGTGTACTCGGGCAGGTAGCTCTGGATGACGATGGCGCCCACGACCTCGTGCTGCTGGTCGAGCAGCGGGCAACCCATCCAGTGCTCGGCGATGCTCCCCGTGCCCCAGACGCCGCCATTCTCGCGCGCCCGCATTTCCTCGCCCGTCACCACGAGCGGTTGCTTGTTGAGCATGACCCAGGCCGTCGGCGATTCGTCGGGCGACGCGAGCGTCACGCGCTCGTCGGGGCCCGGCCCCGCGTCGCGCGAGTCGACGAAATAGACGAACCGGACCGTGTCGTCTTCCCGCTCGGCCAACGTGACGTAGAAGTTCTCCGCATACATGATGCGGCCCAGCGCGCGGTGCACGGCGCCGATGAACTCGGTGACGTCGGTACAGCTGGCGGACAGGTGCCCGATGCCCAGCAGCATGGCCTGGACCGTTTCCAGGCGGGCGAGGCGGTCTTCCATCGATTCCCCTTATCGAACAAAAAGTTACGCTCGGGAAATCTTATCAGTTCAGGCCGTCTCTGCGGGGGTTGTGTCGCGAAAATGCCTTACCGGGGCGCGCGAAACTCGTTCTCGACCCAGGTGGACGCGGACGACGGCGACAACTTGAAATCGGGACGCACGCGCACCTGCGCCACGCGCTCGCCCATCTCGTCGAACGCGCTCAGCAGCGCATACGGATTGTCCTCGTCCGGGACGATGTCCAGCGTCACCTTCAGTTCCCCGTCGGCGGTCGAGACGACGGTGCTCTTGTGCAATTGCGCGTGCAACTGCTGCTCGTGGCGGCGGATCACTTCGGACGCCGTCTTGACGAGCGTGTGGAACGCCGGCGTATCGAGCGGCTTCGGGTTTTTCTTGTCGCGGCCCATGGTCCAGGGGCCGACGAGGGCAGGCTCGGATTCACCGTCCTTGTACATGGCCACGGCCCAGCCGTCGTCGTCTTCGTTCTTGATGACGCGTGCGGTCCAGCCGTTGCCCTGCCACAGACGGGGCTCCTGCACGGGAGCATCATCGTCGTGGTCTGGGATGTCGTCGTTCATTCTTGCTTTCTCGGTCGTGCGGGCATGCGCCCAGAAGCAAGATCATAGGCGTTCACGGCGCACTGGACAAGCGCCGCTTCCGTACCGCTAGATGATGCGCAGGTCGGGGCCGCGGGGCGGCACGATGGGTGGGCCGGGCGGCGTGTTGCGCGGGTCGATCGCCGGCGATGGGATCTGGCTCTTGAACGGGTTGATGATGATCGGTGGAATCGCCGGCGGTGCCGATGGCGGGTTCTTGTGGCCGGCGGCGTACTGGATACACTGCATGGAATGCCTCCTGCAAACAGAGCAGGCTGTCAGTATAGACCTCGAGTCCAGCATTGCAAGGCTTGATTTCCGGCCACTTTTTTCCTTACTGCAGCGCGCGATCGAGCAGTTCGACCCAGTGCTCCACCGGCACGTCCGTCCCCGACTGCAGGTGCGTGATGCAACCGATGTTGGCGGACACGATGCGCTCCGGTGCCGTCGCTTCCAGCCGCGCCAGCTTGTCGTCGCGCAGGCGCAGCGACACCTCCTTGTGCAGCACAGAATACGTGCCGGCCGAGCCGCAGCACAGGTGGCTGTCCGCGCACAGCCGCACGTCGACGCCGGCCGCGCGCAGCAGGTCCTCGACCTTGCCGCGGATCTTCTGGCCGTGCTGCAGTGTGCACGGCGGGTGATACGCAACGCGCTCGCCGGTCTCCCGTTTGCGCAGCTTCGCCCGCAACCTGGCCTCGAACTCGGGCAGCACTTCGCTGACGTCCTTCGCCGCGGCCGAGACGCGCGCCGCCTTCGCCGCGTAGGCCGGGTCGTCGGCCAGCGCATGACCGTATTCCTTGATCATCGCGCCGCAGCCGGAGGCGTTGATCAGGATGGTCGTTATCCCCTGCTCCAGGTACGGCCACCACGCGTCGATATTGCGGCGCATGTCGGCGCGGCCGCCGTCCGCATCGTTCATGTGCCAGCGGATGGCGCCGCAGCAGCCGGCCCGGCTGGCCGCGACGATCTGCACGCCGACGGCATCGAACACGCGCGCCGTCGCCGCATTGATGTTCGGCGACATCGCCGGCTGCACGCAGCCTTCCAGGAACAGCATCTTGTGCGCGTGCTCGGTGCGCGGCCACACGCCCGCGCTTTGCCGCGCCGGCACCTTGTCCTTCAATGCCTGCGGCAGCAGCGGCCGCACCGCCTGCCCCACCTTCAGCGCCGGCGTGAACAGCCAGCGGCGCGGCAGGGTCTCCTTCAGCAGCGTGCGCAGCATGCGCTGGCGCGCGGGCCGCGCGACCTGCTGCTCGACGACGCGCCGGCCGATGTCGGCCAGCCGTCCGTACTGCACGCCGGACGGACAGGTCGATTCGCAATTGCGGCACGTGAGGCAGTGGTCCAGGTGCGCCTGGGTCTTATCGGTGGCGGGCCGGCCTTCGAGCACCTGCTTGATCAGGTAGATGCGGCCGCGCGGGCCTTCCAGCTCGTCGCCGGACAGTTGATAGGTCGGGCACGTGGCGGTACAGAAGCCGCAATGCACGCATTTGCGCAGGATCGCGTCGGCCTCGTCGCCGTCGCGCGTGCCCCGGATGAAATCGGCGAGATTGGTTTGCACGGCTAGAAATCCTTGTACATGCGGCCGCGGTTGAACACCCCGGCCGGGTCGAACACAGTCTTGAGTTGGCGGTGGATCGCGAGGACGGCGGGCGCCAGCGGCTGGAAGACCCCCGCTTGACGGTCGCCACCGCGGAACAGCGTCGCGTGGCCGCCGGCCTGGCCCGCGGCCGCGCGCACGGTGGCCGCATCGGCATCCGTCCGGAGCCAGCGCTGCGCGCCGCCCCATTCGATCAGTTGCGTACCTTGCAGCGCCAGCGGTGGCGCAATCGTCGGCAGGGACAGGCGCCACAGGCTGCCGGCGTCCGCGAAGAACGCGCCGTCATGCTCGCGCAGCGCGCGCCACCAGCCGTCGGCATCGTCCAGCAGCTCGCCACCGATGCGCTTGCGCGCCGCATCGACGGCCGACCGCGCGCCCGACAGGCGCACCGCCAGCACGCCGTCGTGCCAGCTGGAGGCGGAGACGGGCAACGGCTGGCCGCCCCATTCGTTCAGCCGGCGCAGCGCCTCGTCCTCGTTCATGTGCAGCCGCACCGTGCATTCGGCGACGGGCTGCGGCAGCACCTTCAGCGACACCTCGGCGATCAGGCCGAACACGCCCAGCGATCCGGCCAGCAGGCGCGACACGTCGTAGCCCGCCACGTTCTTCATCACCTTGCCGCCGAAGTGCAGCGTCTCTCCCTTCCCGTCCAGCAGCACGGCCCCGAGCACGAAATCGCGCACGGCGCCGGCGGCCTGGCGGCGCGGTCCGGACAGCCCGGCGGCCACGGTGCCGCCGATCGTCGCGCCAGGACCGAAGTGCGGCGGCTCGAACGCGAGCATCTGGCCGTGCCGCGCCAGGTGCGCCTCGATCTCGGCCAGCGGCGTGCCGCAGCGGGCCGTGATCACGAGTTCGGTCGGCTCGTAGTCGGTGATGCCGCGATACGGCGTCGTATCGAGCACCGTGCCCTGCACGTCCTGCCCGTACCAGTCCTTGCTGCCGCCGCCGCGGATGCGCAGCGGGGACCTGGTGGCGGTGGCATGGCCGATCCGGTCGGCGAAGTCTTGTAAGGTCGTATCCATCTTCAAAAGCGCGGCAGGTTGGAAAACGGCATCCGCCCGTGGCGCACGTGCATGCGGCCGTATTCGGCGCAGCGGTGCAGGGTCGGAATCGCCTTGTCGGGATTGAGGATGCCGGCCGGATCGAAGGCGCGCTTCACCGCGAGGAACGCATCCAGCTCGGCGCGCGAGAACTGCACGCACATCGAATTGATCTTCTCGATGCCGACGCCGTGTTCGCCCGTGATCGTGCCGCCCACTTCGACGCACAGCTCGAGGATGTCGGCGCCGAACTGCTCCGCGCGGTGGAATTCGCCCGGCACGTTCGCATCGAACATGATGAGCGGGTGCAGGTTGCCGTCGCCGGCGTGGAACACGTTCGCGCAGCGCAGGCCATACTTCTGTTCCATCGCCTCGATCCGCTGCAGCACATGGGCGAGGTGCTTGCGCGGGATCGTGCCGTCCATGCAGTAATAGTCCGGCGAGATGCGGCCGACGGCCGGGAACGCGTTCTTGCGGCCGGACCAGAAGCGCAGGCGCTCCGCCTCGTCCCGCGACACGGCCAGCGCCGTCGCGCCGCACTCGCTCAGCACCTCGCTCATGCGCGCGATCTCTTCCTCGACTTCCTCGGGGATGCCGTCGGATTCGCACAGCAGCACGGCGGCGGCCTGCGTGTCGTAACCCGCGTGCACGAATTCCTCCGCGACCTGCGTCGACAGCCGGTCCATCATTTCCAGGCCGGCCGGGATGATGCCGGCCGCGATCACGTTGGCGACGGCATCGCCGGCCTTCACGATGTCGTCGAACGACGCCATCACGACGCGCGCCACGCGCGGCTTCGGCACCAGTTTCACCGTCACCTCGGTCACGACGCCGAGCATGCCTTCCGACCCGATGGCGACGGCCAGCAGGTCGAGGCCCGGCGCGTCCAGCGCCTCGCTGCCCAATTCGACGATCTCGCCCTCCGTCGTCACCATCCGCACGCGCAGCACGTTGTGCACGGTGAGGCCGTATTTCAGGCAGTGCACGCCGCCGGAGTTCTCGGCGACGTTGCCGCCGATCGTGCACGCGATCTGCGACGACGGGTCGGGCGCGTAATACAGCCCGTGCGGCGCGGCCGCTTCCGAGATCGCGAGATTGCGCACGCCGGGCTGCACGACGGCCGTGCGGGCGGTCGGATCGAGTTTCACGATCCGGTTCAGGCGCGCCGTCGACAGCACGACGCCGCCCGCGATCGGCATCGCGCCGCCGGACAGGCCGGTGCCGGCGCCGCGCGGCACGATCGGCAGGTTCAATTGCCGGCACACGGCGATGGCGGCCATGATCTGCGCCTCGTTCTCCGGCAGCAGCACGATCATCGGGATCTGGCGGTAGGCGGCGAGGCCGTCGCATTCGTAGGGGCGCGTTTCCTCGTCGTTGGCAAGGATACAGCGGTCGGGCAGCACGGCGCGCAGCGCGGCGACAGCAGAATTCATCGGATCACCAGCAACGTGAACGGCCACACATACGCCTGCAGCGTGACCATGACACCGACCAGCACGGCCAGTGCGAAGGAATGGAAGAAGACGAAGCGCAGGATGTCGCCTTCATGGTTGATCCAGCGCGTGGCCGTGGAGGCGACGACGATGGATTGCGCATCGATCATCTTGCCCATGACGCCACCGGAACTGTTCGCGGCGCCCATCAGGTTCGGGGCCAGGCCGAGCTGCTCCGCCGCCACCTTCTGCATGCCGCCGAACAGCACGTTCGACGCGGTGTCGGAACCCGTCATCGCCACGCCGAGCCAGCCCATGAGGGTGCCGAAGAACGGGTACAGCGCGCCCGTGTTGGCGAAAGCGAGACCCAGCGTTGTGTCGGTGCCGGAGTAGCGCGTGAGCGTGCCCAGGGCCAGCATCAGCACGATGGTCAGCAGCGAGTAGCGCACGAGCCACAGCGTGCGGACGAACGTGCGCACGATCGCACCCAGGCTGTAGTGCATGAACAGCGCGCCGACGATGGCCGACAGCAGGATGCCGGTGCCCGTCGCCGACAGCAGGTTGAACACGTAGACGGCCGCTTCCGGCTCGGCGTGCGGCACCACCGGCGGCACGCGCATCACCAGGTTATGCAGGCCATCCATCGGGAATTTCGGCGCGAACAGCGTGTTGAAATATGCTTTCACCGGCGGCAGGCCCCAGATGAAGACGAACACGGTCAGGATGAGCCACGGCGTCCAGGCGCGCACGAGTTCCGCGCGCGTGTACTTCCCGACGCTGTCCGCGGGCCGGGCGGTCTCCGCCTCGCGGCCCTTCAGGCTGGCCGACGTCCACACGGTCTTCGGCTGCCACACGCGCAGGAACAGGATCAGCGACGCCATCGACACGAGGGCCGCGATGATGTCCACCAGTTCCGGACCGATGAAGTTCGACACGAGGAATTGCGGGATCGCGAACGACAGGCCCGTCACGAGGATCGCGGGCCAGATGTCCCACATCGCCTTGCGGCCGGCGAACGCCCAGATCAGCCAGAACGGCACGAGCAGCGAGAAGAACGGCAGCTGGCGGCCGATCATCGCGGTCACTTCCATCAGGTCGTAGCCGTGCACTTTCGCCAGCGTGATCACGGGCGAGCCGAGCGCGCCGAATGCGACGGGTGCCGTGTTCGCGATCAGCGACAGGCCGGACGCGGCCAGCGGCGAGAACCCCAGGCCGATCAGGATGCCGGCCGTGACCGCGACCGGCGTGCCGAAGCCCGCCGCGCCCTCGAAGAACGCGCCGAAGCAGAACGCGATCAGCAGCAGTTGCAGGCGGCGGTCGTTCGTGATGCCGGACAGCGATGCCTGCAGCACCTTGAAGCTGCCGTTCTGTTCGCACAGCTGCTGCAGGAAGATGATGTTCAGGACGATCCAGCCGATGGGCAGCAGGCCGGTGAAGCCGCCCAGCAGCGCGGCCTTGCCCGCCATCGCGGCCGGCATGGAGTAAGCGAAGACGGCCACGCAAAAGGCCGCGGCCAGGCCGAGCGCGGCCGCGATATGTGCCTTGATGTGGAAGAAGCCGAGCGCGGCGAGCATCACCACCACGGGGATCGCGGCCAGCAGGGTCGATAGGACCATGCTGCCGAACGGATCATAAACCTGTTGCCATACCATCTAAGTCTCCTTGATTGATTGAATTCTTATTGGGCCTGATTCTTGTCGCGCAGCAGGTCGGCCAGGCTGCGCGGTGCGGGCTTGAGGGGGGTTCTGTATTTTGTCCAGCCCAGTTGCTGCGTCGGCGCCAACACACGCAGGCGCGTGGCCGCCCAGCGGAACATGCGGTAGACGCCGGGCCGGCCGAACGCGCCGCACCAGAAGCGCCAGACGAGGCGCTCGCCGCGGCTGTACTTGGCGCCCTGCCCGCGCAGCGGATGTTCGACCTCGGCGTCGGGATCGCGGTTCGCTTCCGTGCGCAGGCGCACGAGCAGTTGCGGGATCGGGATGCGCACGGGGCAGACATCGCCGCACGCGCCGCACAGGCTCGACGCCGTGGCCAGGTCCGCCGTGGACTCGAGGCCCAGCAGGTGCGGCGACAGGATCGCGCCGATCGGCCCGGGATACGTCGTGCCGTACGCATGGCCGCCGATGCGGCCGTAGACGGGGCAATGGTTCATGCACGCGCCGCAGCGGATGCATTGCAGCGTGGCCCGCAGCTCCTCGTCGGCGTAGGCTTGCGTGCGGCCGTTGTCGAGCAGGACGAGGTGCAGCTCGCGCGGCCCGTCCAGTTCATTCGCGCGGCGCGGGCCCGAGATCAGGTTGAAGTACGTGGTGACGGCCTGCCCCGTCGCCGACCGCGTCAGCAGGCTCGCGAGCGGCACGATGTGTTCCAGCTTCTCCACGACCTTCTCGATGCCCATGATGGCGATGTGCACGTCCGGCACGGTGGTCGACAGGCGGCCGTTGCCCTCGTTCTCGACGAGCCATAGCGTGCCCGTGTCGGCGGCGGCGAAGTTCACGCCCGACAGGCCGATGTCGGCCTCGACGAACGCGTTGCGCAACGTGTGCCGCCCGGTCTGGATCAGGCGGTCGACGTCTTCCGTGTATTCCGTGTCCGGAATGTGCTCGGCGAACAGCGCGCCGATGTCCGCGCGGGTCTTGTGAATCGCCGGCATCACGATGTGCGACGGCTTTTCGCCCGCCAGCTGGACGATGTACTCGCCCATGTCGGACTCCAGGCACTTGACGCCGCGCGCTTCGAGGTAGTGATTGAGCTCGATCTCCTCGCTCGCCATCGACTTGCCCTTGACGATGCTGTGCGCGCCGCGCGCGGTGGCGATGCCGTGGATGATCGCATTCGCTTCCTCGGGCGATGCCGCCCAGTGGACCGTGGCGCCGGCCGCCGTCAGCTTCGCTTCCAGCCGTTCCAGCAGCGCGGGCAGTTTGGCGAGCGCGTTCTTGCGCACCGCTTCGCCGAGGTCGCGCAGGCGCTGGAGTTCGTCGTCGTCGCCGAACTGGCTGCGGCGCTTGTCCTGCAAAAAGGTCATCGCGCCCTTGAAACTCTGGCGCAGCTGGACGTCGTCCAGCGCCGCGCGGCTGCGCGCGTGGAAGTCCTGGGGCGGGACGAACTGCAAGGGGGACGTGGTCATGCCGGCTCCCCGGTGACGATGACGACCCACGTCCAGCGCGGACCGTGCGCGCCGAAGGCCAGGGTCTGCTGGATGTCGGACGTGCGGGATGGTCCGGTCGCCAGCACGAGGTTGGTCGGCATGCCGTCCTGCCAGCGCTCCGCGTGCAGCGCCTGGTGCAGGTCGGCATGCAGGGTGTGCGCGTGGACGAGCGCGATGTGCAGCGGCGGCACCAGCGACACGGTGCGGGGACAATCCGTATCCGGCGCCAGCACCAGCGTGCCGGTGGCGGCGATGCCGGAACGGGCGACCGTGAAGCCGGCATCGACGGTGCCGAACAGTTCTCCTTTCCAGTCTTCCAGCGGACGGTCGAAGGCGAGCGGTTCGACGGTCGGGGGCAGCGCGGCACGCAGCGCGCGGCCTTCGGCGCTCGCGCTGTCGACGAGGATGCGGCGCACGCCGGCGTCGACGATGCGTTGCGCCAGCAGCGCGGGCCATTCGTCGGCCCGCGCGCACCACGCCTGCGCGCGCACGGCCTCCAGCGCGGCCTGCATGCGCTGCGCGAGAACGTGGGGCGACTCTTCGTCGCGGCGCGCGTCGAAATGGGCGTCGATGCGGTGTTCGAGATCGTGGGTGTCGGCACCGTGCGGAGCGGCGGCACGCAGGCGGCCCAGGATGCGGTCGCGCGCGTTCATGCCTGTTCTCCCGCGCCGCCGATTCGGCGCCACAGGAAGCTGGCCAGATGTTCGACGGCGAGCGGCGCGCCCTGGTGCTGCGCGGCGTGGCCGATGTTGAGCAGGCAGGCGCAATCGGCCGACACGACGCGGCGGCAGCCCGTCGCGCGCATGGATGCGACCTTGTCCGTGACCATGGCGCCGGAAATGTCCGCATGCTTGATCGAGAACGAGCCGCCGAAGCCGCAGCATTCGGATTCGCGCTCGTGCTCCACGCGCGTCACGCCGGGCACCGCGTCGACCAGCGCCACGCCGTGGGCCCGCGTACCCATCTCGCGGCGCGCGGAACAGGAGGTGTGCAGGACGACGTCCTCGGACACGATGGGTGCTCCGGCCGGCATGGTCCACTCCAGCACGTGCAGCAGGAACGCGCCAAATTCGTAGACGCGCTCCGCCACGGCCTGCGCCTGTGCGCCGAGGACGGGATCGTCGCGGAACAGTTCGTGCCAGTGCTTGCGCATCATGCCCGCGCACGAGCCGGAGGGGACGATGATGGGCCAGGGTTCGGGAAACAGGTCCAGCTGGGCGCGGGCGACGGCCCGCGCCTCGTCCGGATTACCACTGCTCCACGCGGGCTGTCCGCAGCAGCTCTGGCCGCGCGGGTAGTGGACGGTGACGCCGGCCGCTTCCAGCACGCGCACGGCGTCGAGCCCGGCCTGCGGCATGAACAGGTCGATCATACACGTACCGAACAGATACACGTTGCGAGTCATGCAATGTCTCCAAAAGGGATTGGCTTTTTTCTTTTAGTTGTCAGATCTTTCCAGTATTCTCAGGACATCACAAACTGGTTGGGCCAGAGAAGGAGAAGTCGTGGGACAGGTCAAGTCGGTCACCAGCAAACTTGAAGAGGCATTGCTTGAGGGCACTTTCCCAGCCAATTCGAAGCTGCCGTCGGAGCGCGAGCTGGCCGAGCGTTACGGCGTATCGCGCAACACGGTACGCGAGGCGATCCAGCAGCTCGGCGCGCGCGGGCTCGTGCGCATCCGCCCGCGTAGCGGCGTGTTCGTGTCGGACCAGCTGCGCACGGGCGCGACGTCGCCGTGGGGCCAGCTGATCGCCGACAGCCCCGCGAGGCGCGAAGACATCCTGGAATTCCGGCGCGTGCTGGAAGGCGCCACCGCCTATTTCGCCGCCCTGCGCGGCACGGACGACGACCTGGAGCGCATCCGCAGCGCGATGGCGCGGCTGGACCAGGCGCGCCGGGACAGCAACCATGCCGCCGAATCGCGCATCGACGTCGAATTGCACGAGGCGATCGCCCAGGCCTCGGGCAACAGCATGTTCCTGCACCTGCACAGCAGCGTCACGAAGATGATGCGCGAGCACATCATCCGCAACGTCGACGGCTTGCGCGAGCTGAACCAGTCGGTGTCGGAAATCCTGGCGTGGCAGCACCGCACGGTCTGCGACGCGATCTGCGCGCGGCGCCCGGAAGAAGCGCGCACGGCGATGCAGACGCACATCGACTACGTGCGCAGCCGGTTCGACGCGGACGAGGGATAGCCGACGCTGGTTGGGCCAGCGCGGTTCGTCCGCCGTTCGTCGTTCGTTGTAACGCTCCGACCCTCGAAAAATGCAGTTTGTCGCAGTCAGATGGAGCGCATCGGGACGTATGGATACAGTACGACCATCCGATCAACGAAAAACCCGAGGACCCATCATGAAAAAGACTGCCGCCATCATCATCCTGTTCCTGTTCGCCCTGCTCGTCTGGAACGTCTTCACGTTCGGCGACAGCGTCGTCACGATCGGCGACGAAGACATCGGCGGGCCGCTGGGCGCCGTGCTGGCGACCATCTTCGCGGGCGGCGGCATGCTGCTGGCCGGATTGATCATGCTGTTCGTGGGCGCCGTGCTCGCGGTGGTGTTCGCCGGCGTGGGCGTCCTGGTCATCGGCGGCCTGGCTTTAGGCGCCTGCGTGCTGGCCCTGCTGATTTCGCCGCTGCTGCTGCCGCTGCTGGTGCCGTTGGCCATCATCTGGTTCTTCGTGAGCCGCTCGCGCAAGCACCGCTACATGCAGCAAGCCGTCTAAATGCCTTCCACGAGCCGCATCGCGAACACGATCGGCAACCCGGCCGCGATCACCTTCCGCGCGGCCACGCCGTGGTCATACGGCACCCTGAAATACTGGATCTCCCGCGCGGCATCGTCGAACACTGCATAGCACGCCGCGTTGTTCTGGTCGCGCGGCTGGCCCACGGCGCCGGGCAGCACGAGGTACTGGTGCTGCGGCTGCAGCGGGACAGCTTCTCCCGCCTGCGGCACGTGCCGGCCCATGCGGCCGTCGTCGGCCCGGCGGTACAGTGCGGGCGCATGCACGTGGCCGGAAAACACGATGCGGCTGCCGCTGGCGCGGATGCTGCGCTCGGCCTCGGCTATCCCTGTCACGTATTCCCACCGCTCTGGCGCATGCGCGCTCGCGTGCACGAAGCACGCGTGGCCGTGTCGTTGGATGAGGGGCAGCGCGGCCAGGAAGGCCAGTTGTTCCGCATCGAGCTGGCCACCGGTCCAGGCGATGACTTCGCGCGCTTCCGCATGCATGCGCGCGGATGGCGGCCGCGTGACGGCGTAGTCATGATTGCCCTGCACCGCGACGGCGCCCCGCGCCACGTACGCCATCACCGTACGCACGACCCAGGCCGGGTCGGCGCCGTAGCCGACGAAGTCGCCCGTGAACGCGTACTGGTCGATATGCTGGCGCTCCGCGTGCGCGAGGCAGGCCTCGACGGCTTCACGGTTCGCGTGCAGGTCGGTCAGCAGCGCGAGGCGCATGTCAGCTACCCAGGCGCTCCCGCGCATATTGTTCATAACCACGTGCACGCAGCTCGCACGCCGGGCACTTGCCGCAGCCATGGCCCCACGCGTGCGGCGCACCGCGTTCGCCCAGGTAGCAGGTGTGGGTGTCGAAGCGGATCAGGTCGACGAGCGCCTCGCCGCCGCACTGCTCCGCCAGCTGCCAGGTCTGCTTCTTGTCGATCCACATCAGCGGTGTCTCGACCTTCAGGCGCGTCGCCATGCCCAGGTTCAGCGCGACCTGCAGCGCCTTCATCGTGTCGTCGCGGCAGTCCGGATAGCCGGAGAAATCCGTCTCGCACATCCCGCCCACGAGCACAGTCAGGCCGCGGCGGTACGCCACGGTCGCCGCCACCGTCATGAACAGCAGGTTGCGGCCGGGAACGAAGGTGTTCGGCAAGCCGTTGGCCTGCATCTGGATCTCGACGTTGCTGGTGAGCGCCGTGTCGGAAATGCGCGAGATCAGCGACAGGTCGATCAAATGATCCTCGCCCAGGCGCTGGTCCCAAGTCGCGGACAGCGCGCGCATCCTGGCGAGCACGGGGGCGCGCACGTCGAGCTCGATCGCGTGACGCTGGCCGTAATCGAAGCCGATGGTTTCCACGTGCTCGTAGCGTTCCAGCGCCCACGCGAGGCAGGTGGTGGAATCCTGTCCTCCGCTGAACAGGACGAGGGCGGTATCGGGTTGGTGCATGATGAATTCCTGTATTGACGTCGGCGCCGAGTCGTCCGCCATTCGATTTGACAATCAGTTAAGATGTGGCCGGCATATTGACGAATGGAGCGACATGATTTCCGCACGACCCGACCCATGCACGGCGATGGCGCCGGCGCGATCACGAATTTTGGCACAAATCGTGCTGGCCGTGAACGCGCTATGCCTCGTCCCGGTCGCGGCCGCGCAGGATCAACCGGCGCCGGAAGCGCCTTCGAGAGCCATCGATTACGACGTGCGCATCGACGCGCCGCGCCAGTTGCGCGACCTGTTGGAAAGCAATCTCGACCTGATGCGCTGGCGCGGCAACCCGCGCCTCGACATGGAACAGCTGCTGCGCCTCGTGCGCACGACGCCCGAGCAGGTCAAGACCCTCGTCGCCACCGAAGGCTATTACACGCCGAAGGTGTCCGCCGACCTCGACACGTCGGGCGCCAAGCCGCGCGCGCTCGTCGACGTCGAACCCGGCGAGCCGGTCGTCGTGGGCGACGTCGACATCGAGTTGCGCGGCTTCGTCCCGTTCGACAAGGGCAGCGCCCCGATCGACGCGGCCGCCCTGCGCAACCGCTGGACCCTGCCCGTCGGTGCGCGCTTCCGTACGGCGGACTGGGAAGCGGCCAAGCGCGGCCTCGTGCGCCAGGTGGCGCAAGCGCGCTTCCCGCGCGCGCAGCTGCTCGATTCTTCCGCCACCGTCGATCCGGACACGCACCGCGCACTGCTGAAGGTCGTCATCGACAGTGGCCCGGACGCGCGCTTCGGCGGTCTCAAGATCGAGGGCCTGCAGCGCTATCCGGCCAGCGTGATCACGAACCTGAACACGATCCGCCCCGGCGACGAATACAACGAGGCCGCGCTGCAGGCGCTGCAGGGCCGCCTGCAGGACACGGGTTATTTCGCCAGCGTGGAAGTGAGCGCCGACATGTCGTCCGTGATCGCGTCGCAGGTGCAGGACCTGAAGGAAAACGAGGGCGCGACGCCGCAGCCGCCGAGCGGCCCCGCGACCTTGCCCGTGCTCGTGCGCGTCACCGAGAACAAGCGCAAGAACGTGGCGCTCGGTGTCGGTTTCTCGACCAACACGGGCGCCCGCACGCAGGCCGAGTACGACGACCTGAACGTGTTCGGCAAGCGCATGAAGAGCAACGTGCTGTACGAACAGAAGCACCAGGCCGCGAAGGCCGAGTTCTACCTGCCCACGACGACGGGCGGCTACAACAACAGCTTCGGCGCCGGCTACGACCGCCTCGACGCCAACGGGCAGATCACGCGCACGACGAGCATCCACGCCAAGCGCGCGTGGGGCTCGCCGCTGCTGGAAAAGACACTCACCCTGGAAGCGCTGACCGAACAGGTGACCATCGACGACCTGCCGACCACGCGTGTAAAGAGCGTGCCGCTGACGTTCTCGATCACGAGGCGCAAGCTGGACAGCCTCGTGCAGCCGTCGCGCGGCTACATCGTCAACGCGCAGATCGGCGGCGCCTTCCTGCCCGTGCTGACGGACGAGAAATTCGTGCGCCTCTACACACGCGGCCTCGTCTACAAGCCGGTCGGCGAGTCCGGCACGCTGATCGTGCGCGGCGAATTCGGCGCGGTCGGCTCGAGGGACAAGAACGGCGTGCCGTCGACGTTCCTGTTCCGCGCCGGCGGCGACCAGTCCGTGCGCGGCTACGGCTACCAGCAGCTGGGTGTGCCGGTCGGTTCCGCCATCACGGGCGGCCGTTACCTGCTCACCGGCAGCGCCGAATACGATTACTGGTTCAAGCCGCCGTGGGGCGCGGCCGTGTTCTACGACGTCGGCAACGCGGGCGACAATTTCCACGACCTGAAACCGAAAGTCGGCTACGGCGTCGGCGCGCGCTGGCGCAGTCCCGTGGGCCCGATCAACGTCGACGTCGCCTACGGCAAGGCGGTCCATAAGGTCCGCCTGCACTTCTCACTGGGATTCACGTTCTGATGGAAGCCGATCAACAAACGCCCCAAACTCCGGCGCCAGTGCGCCGCTGGCCGCGCCGCGTCGGCATCGGCGTGGTCGTCGTCGGCGTCGTGCTGGGCGGCGCCGTCTGGTACCTCGGCCGCGAGACCACGTTGCAGATGATCGCCCAGCGCGTCGCCAACGCGAGCGGCGGCAAGCTGACCCTGTCCGGCGTCTCCGGCTCGCTGTACGGCCACATGCACATCGGCCACGTCGTGTTCCGCAGCGAGACGTCCGTGACGACCGCGGACGACATCGACATCGACTGGAAGCCCTGGCAATACCTGTCGCGCGGCGTCGAAATCGACAAGCTGTACGCCCGCGTGGTGCGCGTGGAGACGCTGAAGGAATCGACGGAACCGACGACGATGCCCACGCGCCTCGCGCCGCCCTTCAAGATCGCGGTCGAGGATGCGCGCCTGGCGCAAGCCATCTTCGTGAACAAGGGCGCGACGACGGAAATCGACGACATCCGCGCGCGCGTGCACGGCGACAAGGCGCAGTGGAAGCTCGACTACGCATCCGCGAACACGCCCTGGGGCCAGGTCGCGGCCAAGGGCAGCATCGCCAACACGCTGCCGTACAAACTCGATGCGGACGCGAGCCTGGCGCAGTCGCAGCCGGCGGCGCCGGCGCAGACCGAGGCGCCGCCGAGCCTGGGCGCGCAGCTGAAACTGCACGCGTCGGGCGATCTGCAGAAGACCGTCATCGACGCCAGCGGCCAGGCCGCGCGCGCACAGGGCAAGGCGCAGATCGTGATGTCGCCGTTCGCCGACATCCCGCTGCAGGCGTTCACGCTCGACGCGCACAACATCGATCCCGGGTTCTTCAGCCCGACGCTGCCGAGCGCGGACCTGAACCTGGCCGTGGCGGTCCGGCTCGACCCGAACCGCAACATCGCCGGCACCGTCAACCTGACGAACGACGGCGCCGTCGGCACGCTCGACCAGCAACGCCTGCCGCTGCGCGCGATGCGCGGCCAGCTGGGCGGCAGCCTGACGGCCATGCGCATCACCGACGTGCTGATCGACGTGGGCAGCGCCGGCCGCTTCACGGGCAGCGGCAGCGTGCAGCGCGGTCCGGACGAACAAGGCCTCGGCACGGCCGAATTCGCGCTGCACACGGACCGCTTCGACCTGCACGACGTCTACGGCAGCATGAAGCCGACGAAGATCGCGGGCGACATCAAGGTCGCCAACACGAAGGACACGCAGACGCTGGACGTCAACCTGGCGGACGCGGGCCTGCGCCTCGCCGCGCAGGCCGCGCTGGCCGGCGACGTGCTCACCGTGCGCGACGCGCGCCTGTCCGCAGGCAAGAGCAGCGTGCGGATCACGGGCAATGCGAACCTCAAGGACAACAAGCCGTTCAAGGCGAATGCGGTGGTGAGCCGCTTCAACCCGGCCGACTTCGGCAAGTTCCCGCAGGCCGACATCAATGCCGAGATCAACGCGGCCGGCGCGCTCGCCCCGCAATGGAAGGTCGCGGCCGATTTCGCCGTGCGTCCGAGCCGGCTGTTCGACCAGCCGCTGTCCGGCCGCGGCAAGCTCGATGCGGATGCCACGCACGTGCATGACGTCGATGCGACGCTGGCACTGGGCCAGAACACGGTCGACCTGCGCGGCGCGTTCGGCAAGCCGGGCGAAAAGCTGGCGTGGAAAGTCGACGGCAAGCAGCTTTCGGCGCTGCGCAGCGACCTGTATGGCGCCGTGCTCGCGAGCGGCGTCGTCACCGGGACGATGGAAGCGCCGCGCACGACGTTCGAGATCGATGCCCGCAACCTCGGCTGGGTGCCGCGCGAACGGAAGAACGACAATGGCTCCGTGCACGCAAGCGGCGAGGCCTGGCTCTCTGGTAAAGAAGGCGCGCGCATCGTCGAAGTCACGGCCAAGGGCGACATGCAGCGCCTGAACCCGGCCGCCTTCGGCTCGCCGCTGGCCGGCAGCATCAACGGCGGCTTTACCGCCAGCGGCCGCACGGGCGCGAACATGGGCGGCGCCATCGACCTGGCGCTGCAGGATTCCACCTTGTCGAAATCGCCGCTGTGGGGCCACGCCAAGCTTGCGGCGGACAAGCGCCACGTGTCGAACGCCGACGTCGACCTGCACCTGGGCGGCAACGTCGTCGCCGCGAAGGGCGCGTTCGGCAGCGGGCGCGATACGCTGGACTGGCGCATCGACGCACCGCAACTGGCCGCGCTGGGCCCGGACTTCGGCGGCGCGCTGCGCGGGTCCGGCACCTTGTCCGGCACGATGGACACGCCGTCGCTGACGGCCGCCATCGAGGGCCAGAACATCCGCGCGATGGGCACGCAGTCGGTGAAGGCGTTGAAGGCCACCGCGAACCTGGGCTCGGGCCGCGGCGCCGCCGATCCGCTCGCGCTGGACGTGTCGGTGACGGATTACGCGAGCACGACGACCGACAAGCAGGGCAACGTCAGCGAAACGAAGATCGCGTCCGCGCGCCTCACGTCGACCGGCACGCGCGGCGCGCACACGATCCAGGCAGCGGCACGCGGCGACAGCTTCGATGCGGCGCTGGCCGTGCACGGCGGCCTGACGGGCAATACGTGGAACGGCACGGTCGACGCGCTGAAGAACAGCGGGCGCTACGCGATGACGCTCGCGGCGCCGACGCCGCTGCGCATCGCGGGCGCGCCTGGCAGCGGTCTCGCGGGCCTTGCGAAACCGGAGCAGATCGCGTTCAACGGCGCGACGATCCGGTTGCCGGCCGGTTCCGTCACGATCGACTCGCTCGTGAAAATCGGTCCGCGCTGGAACACGCGCGGCAGCGCCACCGGCGTGCCGATGAATTATCTGGCGCAGGCGTCGGACGCGATGCGCCAGAACGTGCGCGGCGATTTGACGCTCGGCGCGCAATGGGCGATCGACCTGCGCGCGCCCACCGCGGCCGGCGCCGTGCCGCAGCTCGCGGGCAGCGTGCACGTGTTCCGCGAAAAGGGAGATTTGATCGCGGGCGACATCTCGCCGATCGCGCTGGGCTTGCGCCAACTGGACCTGCGCGCGGACGTCGCCGGCGGCGCGCTGCGCAGCCAGCTCGCGCTGGACGGCACGCGCATCGGCACGGCCAACGTGGACGCCACCGCCCAGCTGCTGCAGGGCCGCGTCGACAACGACAGCCCGTTGAAACTGACGGCCAATGCGAACCTCGCGTCGCTGTCGTGGGTATCGCCGCTGCTCGGCCAGCCGGGCCTGGAAGTGGACGGCGCGCTGCGCCTCGCGGTCAACGGCACCGGCACCGTCGGCGCGCCGACGCTGAACGGCAGCATCGAAGGCGACGGCCTCGCCGTGCGCTGGCCTGACCAGGGCGTCCGCCTGCGCAACGGCCAGCTGCGCGCGCAACTCGCGGGCGACCAGCTGCAGCTGCAGCGCCTGACCCTGGAAGGCAACAGCGGCCGCGCGACGGCGGACGGCTTCGTGCGCTTTGCCGGCGGAGAAGCGACGATGAACCTGAAACTCGTCGCGGACAAGCTGGAAGCGCTGTCGCGTCCGGACCGCACCGTCGTCCTGAGCGGCCAGGCCAGCGTCGTGCGCGACGCGCGCCAGTTCCGCGTCGAGGGCAACTTCAAGGCCGACCGCGCGCTCGTCGAACTGGCGCCGCAGGACCGGCCGACGATTTCGGACGACGTCATTGTCCTGGGCCGCGGCACCGCAGCCTCGCCGGCGAAGAAGGAAGCGGCGGTACCGCTGACGATCGACCTCACGGCCGACCTGGGCGACGACTTCCACCTGCGCGGCATGGGCGCCGACGCCTACCTGGCCGGCAGCGTGCACATGCTGAAGGTGGGCGACCGCCCGCCCCGCATCAACGGCACCGTGCGCACCGCCAACGGCACGTATGCCGCTTACGGCCAGCGCCTGGCGATCGAGCGCGGCGTGATCACCTTCAGCGGCCCGTACGACAACCCGTCGCTGGACATCCTCGCCGTGCGCAAGCGTCCCGACGGCGAGCAGCTGAGCGAGACGAACGTGGAAGCGGGCGTGCAGGTGCGCGGCACGGCGCTGTCGCCGACGGCGAAGCTCGTGTCGACGCCGAACGTGTCCGACAGCGACAAACTGTCATGGCTCGTGCTGGGCCACGGCATGGAAGCGACGACGGGCAACGAAGCCGACGTGCTGAGCGCCGCCGCCGGCGCCCTGCTGGGCGGCAAAGGCGGCACGGGCGGCATCACGAGCAAGCTGGCGAACTCGCTGGGCGTGGACGAACTGGGTGTGCGCCAGGGCGCGGGCCAGGCGTCCGGCCTGGAAAACACGGTGGTCACGGTCGGCAAGCGCATCTCGTCGCGCCTGTACCTGAGCTTCGAACAGGGCGCCGCGACCGCATCGAGCGTCGTGCGAGTGCGCTACAAGATCAACCCGCGCATCACCCTGCAGCTGCAGACAGGCACGAACACGGCGCTGGACGTGCTGTACTCCTGGGCGTTCGACTAAAACCGGGGTCAGAGCCCGAATTTAAGCAATGTCCAAGACGACATTTCCAAAAAACGGGCTCTGACCCCGGTTTCAAGCAACTTTTGCGCGCTTCGGCTTGGCTTTGGCTGCGTTGAGCGCCGCCGCGGCGCGGATCAGGGCGCGGAACGCGGCCGGGTCCAGCGCCTCGCCTTCGTGGATGTCGATCGCGCGCCGGGCGTTGCCGTCCAGGCTGGAGTTGAACAGGCCGGACGGGTCCTCCAGCGACGCGCCCTTCAGGAAGGTCAGCTTCACGTGCGACTTGTACGACTCGCCCGTGCAGAGAATGCCGCCGCTGGACCACACGGGCGTGCCCATCCACTTCCACTCTTCCACGACGCCGGGCACCGCTTCGTGGATCAGCGCGCGCACCCGTGCCAGCGCCGCGCCGCGCCAGTCGCCCAGGTCGGCGATGCGGCGGTCGATCAGTGCGGACGCCGGCAGCTCCGTGGATGCATTCTCCTGCTTCATGTCGCCTCCTTTGGTTTAGTCGTCGAGCTTCGCCAGCACCTCGTCGAGGGCGGCCGTGAATTTGTTCCAGCCGTACTTCGCACCATTGTAGGCCGCATCCTGGCCGGGCTGGAAGCCGGTCTGCTCCATTTTCAGGTGCGTGCCCGCGCCGGCCGGGGTCAGGGTCCAGGTGACGACGCTGTCCAGGCCCATCGCGGCCCACGTGTACGACAGCGAACGGTTCGGTTCGATCTCCAGCACCTCGCAGTCGACGGCGCCCCAGTCGGCGCTGAGCTTGAAGCGGTGATGCAGGGCGGGCACGAAATCGTTCTTCATGAGCCACGCTTCGATCAGGTGCGGCTGCGTGAGTGCGCGCCAGAGCTTTTCCGGCGGATGCGCGAATTCGCGTTCGACGGTGACGGTGCGCGTGTGGAGCGAGGTATCGTTCATTGGTCCATCCTTTTCAAGAGGTCTTCCAGGTCATCGAACCGGCTCTCCCAGAACCGGGCCATTTGGTTCGTCCAGTCGGCCAGCGGCGCCAATGCCTGCAGCTGGGCGGTGTAGTGCGTCTGGCGTCCTTCATGCCGGTCGCGCACGAGCCCCGCCTGCTTCAACAGCCCCAGGTGCTTGGACACGGCCGGCTGCGAGATGCCGGCCCGGGCCGTGAGGGCCCCGACCGTCTGCTCGCCGTCGCGGCACAGCGATTCGAAGATGGCACGCCGCGTCGGGTCGCCGAGTGTCCGGAAAAGAATATCGTGGGTGTCTGTCATGGCAATTAATAACCGTCTGGCTATGAATTAAATCATAACCAAGCGGTTATTGGTTGGTCAAGCACTTTTTTATCGGGGCCGCAGCAGCACCGCGCCGCTCGTCTGCCCCGCTTCCAGCGCCGCATGCGCCTCGGCCGCGCGCGCCAGCGGCAGGTCCAGCCCGACCGGCACGCGCAGGCCCGCCGCCAGCCGCGCCAGCGTCGCCTGCGCGCCTTCCTGGTACAGGCCGGGAATCGTCATGAACTGCATCACGCTCGGTCGCGCAAACGCGATGCCGCGCGGTTTCCCGATCTGCAGCAGGTCGACCGGTTCCATGCTGCCGCCGGCCTGGCCGACGCTGGCCGCCATGCCGTACGGGCGCACGGCGTCGAAGGTGCGCAGCAGGGTCGCGCCGCCGATGCCGTCGATGGCGAAGTCGACGCCGCGCCCGCCACTGAACTCGCGCGCGGCCGCGACGAAGTCCTCCTCGCGGTACAGGACGACGCGCTCGGCGCCGTGCGCGAGCGCCAGCGCGGCCTTGTCGCGGTTGCCGGCCGTGCCGATGACGCGGGCGCCGAGCGCACTTGCCCACTGCGTCAGCACAAGTCCGAGACCGCCGGCGGCCGCGTGCACGAGGACCGTATCGCCGGGACAGAGCGGGCGCACGTGCGCGAACAGCATGTGCGCCGTCAGGCCGCGCAGCAGGCCGCCGGCGACGGCATCCAGGGAGACGGCGTCCGGCACCGCGACGAGGCGATCGGCCGGCACGTTGCGCACCGCCGCGTAGGCACCGAGCAACCCCGTGTACGCGACGCGCTGGCCCGGCGCGAAGCCGGTCACGCCGGGGCCGAGCGCCTCGACGACGCCGGCACCTTCGACACCGGGCGTGGCCGGCAGTTGCGGCAGCGGATACGTGCCGTTGCGGTGATACACGTCGAGGAAGTTCACGCCGATGGCGAGCTGGCGCACCCGCACCTCGCCGGCCGCCGGCGGCGCGACGGCGAGCCGCCCGGTTTCCAGTTGGTCCGCGCCGCCCTGGCGGTGGATGCTCACGTGTTCGATCAATTCGTCCATGTCATTCTCCTGTTGATGAGAGCCCCATGGTAGATTGATCAAAAATCGTCCGAAATCCCAAAAAATCGCCTTTGACCGTGCAAAAATCGATAAGTCAGCCCCTCGACTGGGACGACATCCGCTATTTCGTGGAACTGGCCCGCCAGGGCAAGCTGAGCGCGACCGCGCGCGTGCTGGACGTCGAGCATTCGACCGTCGCGCGCCGCATCGGCATGCTCGAGGCGCGCCTGGGAGTGCGCCTGTTCGACCGGTTGCCGAAGCACTGGGCGCTGACCGTGGAAGGCGAGGAATTATTGGCGCAGGCGCGCCGGGTGGAAGACGAGGCGATGGCGTTCGCGCGCGCCGGCGCGGGTGCGTCCGCCCTGCGCGGCGTCGTGCGGCTGTCCGCGCCGCCCACGTTCGCGAGCAGCTTCCTCGTGCCGCACCTGGGTGCGTTGCGCGCGCGCTGGCCCGCGCTCACGCTGGAAATCATCGGCGAGATCCGCCAGGCCGACCTGTACCGGAGAGAGGCCGACCTCGCGCTGCGCATGGCGCGTCCGGAGCAGCCGGGACTGGCCGCGCGGCCGCTGGCGCAGATGGGCTATGGGCTGTATGCGGCGCCCGGCTGGTTCGAGCGTCCGCACGAGGAATGGGAGTTCATTGGGTACGGCGAAGCGATGAAGGATACGCCGCAGCAGGCCTGGCTCGCGAAATTCGCGGCCGGACGCGCGTACTCGTTCTGGACCAACGATGCGGCCGCGATGGTGGCCGCATGCCGCGCCGGCCTCGGCGTCGCCGTGCTGCCGCATTTCCTCGGCCGCGACGACCCGCTGCTGCTCTTGCACCCCGACCACGGCCACGTGCTGAGCCGACCGCTGTGGCTGGCGGTACATCCGGACGTGCGCCGCTCGCCGCGCGTGACGTTGATGGCGGACCTGCTGGCCGACCTGCTGCAGGAACACGCGGCGCTGCTGGCCTAGTGCAGGGTCACGCTCGGGTTGGGGTCGACCGGCGGCTCGTCGTTCTGCGGCGTGCGGATGGGCGGCTGGTGCGGGTCGGCGGGCTCGAACGGGTCGGGCGGCGGTTCCTCTATGGGTGCGGGATCGGGCGCCCGGTGCGCGTGCTGCCCGTGGTGCGGGACGGTACGACGCGGCGCGCTCAGGTCTGGAATCATGTCTGGCTCCTGCTAACGATGCCAAAACATTACCATGGGCAGCGGTTTGCCGACGCGCGCCTGGATTACAATGGCGGATTCGACAGAAAATTCCGAGGAATCCCATGTTGCCGACTCCCGTCGTTGCCGCCGTGCTCGCGCCCTTCGTGCTGTGGCGCATGGTCAGCCGCATCAAGCGCCTGACGACCCGCCAGCGTTCGAAGACGTGGCGTCACCGCACGACGCTCGTGTTCTTCCCGATCCTGCTGCTGATCCTGACCGCCGTCAGCATCAAGACGAACCCGTTCGCCCTCGCGGGCCTCGCGGCCGGGCTGCCGGTCGGCGCCGTGCTGGGCCGCATCGCGATCGGCAGGACGCGCTTCGAACAGGTCGGCGACGATTTCTTTTTCACCCCGCACGCGCCGATCGGCCTCGCGGTGGCCCTGCTGTTCATGGCCCGCATGGTCTGGCGCGCGTACGAGTTTTTCGCGCTGGGCTCGCTTGCCCACCACGAGTTCGTGTCGAGCCCGCTGACCCTCGTCATCTTCGGCGTGCTGGCCGGCTATTACATGAGCTACGCGTTCGGCCTGCTGTCCTGGCGCAAGCGCACCGCCCCCGTCTCACCTTGAGCTTTAACGCATGAGTCTTACCACCCTCGCCCTCATCGCCCTCGTTCCCCTGCTGATCTGGCGCATCCATTCGCGCCTGAAACACCAGATGACCCGGCAGCGCTCGATCCTGTCGCGCCACTACACGGGCCTGTTCGTCTTCGTCGTCATGATCCTCATCCCGGCATCGGAACTCGGCGACCGCCCGTTCCAGCTGGCCGCGCTGGCCGCCGGCGCCATCGGCGGCATCGCGCTGGGCAGCTACGGCCTGCGCCGCACCCGCTTCGAAGACACGCCCGAAGGCTATTTCTTCACGCCGCCGTCGCGCATGGGCATCCTCGTCGCCATGGTGCTGGTGGCGCGCGTGGTCTACCTCGGCATCGAGATCTACATGAACCAGGGCAGCAACCGCCCGAATCCGCGCTTCACGGACAGCCCCATCACGATGCTGTGCCTGGGCTTGACGGCCGCCTATTTCGCCACGTTCTCCGCGGCACTGATGCGCTGGCGCCAGCGCATGCGCAAGGAAATCGGCGGCACTTGATTCGCTTGATGCAGCCCAATGCGTCATGCATAGCCCTGCGGAGAATGGCCGCAGGGGCCACTTAATGTATTGACGACCGTGTCATGGCTCCAGTCGTTTGCCTGGAGCACACATGGTCTTCGCCCTCCTCACCCGCCACTGGCTGGCCCGGCGCCATTACCCGTTCGCGTCCTGGGCAGCCTGCATCATGCGCAGCCTGCGTGTGCTGCTGTTCCGCCGTGCCCACGTGGAATTGCTGGCGATGGACGTCTACCGCAACTACGTGACGCAGGTGCACGACGACGTCTTCCACCACCTGAGTCACCGCAACTATCTCGCCAGGGGATTGTCGCTGCGCCAGCGCGTGCGTTGCGTGCTGACGCATTACCGCTTCGAGGAGGCCACGTTCGACGCCGCCTACAAGCACGCCGTCTACCGCGACGGCGGCCTCGTACTGTGGCAGCACGAGGCGGACGGCAGCAAGGTCGAGATCCGCCTCGGCATGGCGCAGCGCCTGAACGCGGAAGGCGATCTCACCCTGACCTTGCTGGCGAACGGCAGACGTGTCCACCGCCTGTCGTTCAGCTGGGTCGACGAGCACTTCGCCGGCCTGGCCGGGCTCGGCGCGGCCGGCATCCTGCCGTTCATCGCCCGCAACCAGGGGCACCGTGCCGACGAGGCCGACGCCGTCGATGCGTTCCGGCGCGCCTTCCCACCAGACTCCCCGCTGGTCACGACGCCCGGCTTTTTCTGCTGCGCCGCCCTGCAGGGCATCGCGCAAGCGCTGGGCATGGACCACGTGGTGGCCGTCAAGTCGGCCTGGCACTGCGCCTGGTTGCCGTCCGATGCCAGGCATTTCGCGACCGCCTACGACGGCTTCTGGCGCAGCCTCGGCGGCACCGATATGCCGGGCCGCGCGTGGTGCATCGCCCTGCCGTTCGAGGCCAAGCCGCTGGCGGCGATACCCTCCAGGCACCGCAAGCGCGCGGCGCGGCGGCGTGAATACTGGCGAATCATTGCGGAAGGGGCCTGCCTATCTTTGCGTTCGCACATTGTTCACACGGGGCCGCGAGCCCACACAGCCGAAGAGCTGTTTCGCGTCCTTGTGCAGTCGGACAACGGTGCAGGTTCGCGCTCTCCGTCTTCGACCTGAGGACATTCGCGTGAGCGCTGCCACTGCCTTTTCGATATCGACATCGTCTACCTACTAACGAGTGCGACGGCGCTGATGAGTATGGAAATGGCGACCGAACCGCAAGGTCTCAATAACACTTCACTCGCCCATATTCTCCGTGTAGACACGCTGGAAGCGGAGCACACCAATTTTCGGAATGGCACGGAGCATGCCAGACGCGAACTTCTTGGCGGCGGTCGCAACGCGACGGCGCGATGGATGGCTCCGATGGTTGAATCTGCAGCGCAATGACGCTACGGTCCCGGTAGCAAAACAAGGGCCGCGACGTCGCAGCAACGTACCGCCCAGCCATCAAAACATTAGAGCATAATGTTGACACCAGACAACTTTAAACGGATGAGTATGCATAGAAACTTGCCCCGCCCAGCCTCCCTTGCTTACCTCAACCAATGGGAGAGAACCGACAAGCCCCTTGCCACGATCCTGAGAAGTGACGTGGGACCAAAGGATCTAGCCATCGCGTTCCGTGAGTTGGCGACGAAATATAATGTCATACGCAACTTTTCCACCAAAGAGGCGCGAAAGCATGGCCCCAAACAGGTGGAGCGATTATGGAGAAAGGTCGCGGACTCTGTTTGCAAAGTGGAGCTCAATGATGAAGCATCGCCTTCCGAAGAGATTAATCTACTGGCCCAAAAGTTAGGGGGAATTTTCCCGCTGGCGGATGACGCCACAAAATCACAACCCGTCCTGCTTTCCGCCGCGACCAAGTTTCTCTGGTTTAGGGGCCACACAAATATCCGAATTTATGACAAGCGCGCGGTCGTAGCGCTGAACGCATTAATCAAGCTTCGAGACGAGGGCAAAGCCAGGAAAGTGGACGGCGACTACAAGCTATTCGCCACCGAGTGGGATACGGAATACAAAAGGCTGCGGGCTCAGATCAAGGGCGCCATCAAAGATCTACCTCAGGTTGTCCACTGGTCCACGGTTCCCGAGGCGAGCCGCAAATCGGCGCTGGTGGATTCCAAGAACGATTGGTTTAGTGATCGGGTCTTTGACAAAATCCTCTGGATTACGGGAGAAAAAACGCGCTGACCTGAATAAATGCAGCGATTCACCATTGGATGACGCAAGTCAGATGCCGGGGGCTTAGAAAAAACGGCCGGCGTCCCCAGGAACGCCGGCCGCTGCAGCCATCATGACAATGCGCTCAGGCCGCCTGCGCCTCTTCGCCCTCGCGCCGCCTCTGCAGCACGAAGATCGGCTGCGCCCACTGCGTGTCCTTCTTCTTCTTGCTCGTGATGAGCGTGAGGTCGGACGGATCGTAGACATCCGTGTTGTGCGTGAGCGGCGTCGTCATCAGGTATTGCGCGTCGGTGTTTTTCAGGAACTCGCCGACCAGCTGGATGTTGCGGATGTCCAGGTGGGCGAACGGTTCGTCGATGAACACGAAGCCGCCGGAACCCTCTTCCGATTTCAGCAGGCCGATCAGCAGCACGAGCGATTTCATGACCTGCTGGCCGCCCGACGCCTCGCCGTCGTTCATGCCGATCTGGCCCTTGCCGTCGAACTTGAAGCGCACGTGCAGGCCGGCTTGCGCCAGTTGCACGTCGTCGTTCTCCAGCCGGACCGGATCGACCGACACGTCGATGTTCGCCAGCTCGCCCAGTTCGCGGATGTTCTTCGAATAGGTCTTGATCGTGTAGCGCAGGCGTTCGATGTAAGCGCCGCGCGCATTGTCCGTCGCCTCGATCGCGCGGTTGTTCTGGTAGCGGCGTTCCTCCGTCTCCACCTGGCGGCCGGACAGCTGGTCGTTCAGGCGTGCGTACTGGTCGATGACGGTCGGGTCCTGTTCCCAGTCAGCGCGCGCGAGCGACGCGTCGAGGGAATTCATGCGCAGCTTGACCTGGTGCGCGTTCTGGTGCGTCGCGACGAGCGCGGCACGCTGCTGCGCGCTGCGCCACGACTTCGGCACGTGGCGCCACGACCGGCGCAACGTCAGCAGCTCGCGCGCATGCTCGCTGCGCTGCTCGATCACGCGGCGGTTGTTCAGGCGCATGCCCGCTTCCGCTTCCGACAGCGCCATGCGGGCGTTCTGCCAGACGGTGTCGGCGCGCGTGCGCGTGACGGTCGCGTTCTTGATCAGGACCTGCAGCTCGCCCAGGCGCGCACCGACCTGCAGGCGCTCGGCCTTCAGCGGTTCCAGCGCGCGCGTGGCTTCCTCGAATTCGGCCTGGCGCGCCGACAGTTCCTTCGCGGCGTCCACGCCGGCGATGCGCACTCGCAGCGCGGACACTTCCGCCGCCAGCTTGCTGATCGCGAGCGTCAACGTGTCTTCCTGCGCTTCCAGGGACGGCAGGGATTTCTGGATGGCTTCCAGGCGCTGCGTCTTGCCGGCCGCACCGAAGCGGTAGCGCGACGGCTCGACGAACAGCGAGCGGCCGCCGCGGCGTTCGCGGTGGTAGGCTTCCGGCGTGATCCACTCGTCCGCGTCGCTCTTGAAACCGTCGTCGACGGAATCCACGCGCTCGATGCGTTCCAGCTGGTCGATCAGCCAGGACGGCGCCTTCGACGAGAAACGCACGACGGACAGCAGCGTATCGTCCTTGACGACCGGCGCGTCGACGCAGTCCGGCACGATGAAGTGGCGATAGCGCTCCTTCTCCGCGAGTTTATAGGCGGCCGGCGCATCCTTGGCACGCTCCAGCAGCACGACGGATGCGTAGCCACCGAGCACGCCCTCGACGGCGCCCTGCCACTTCGGATCCGTCACTTCGACGATGTCCGACAGCATGGCGTGCGGGATGCCCGCATCGCGCAGCGCGCGGCGCATCTGGCGCTGGGCTTCCGGTTCCGGCATCGTCGTCTTGCCCTGCAGCGCGCTGATCGTCGCCATCTCGCCCGCGATCTTCGTGGCCAGCGCTTCGCGTTCGGCCTTCTTCTTCGCGAGTTCCGCTTCCTTCGCTTCCAGCTGCGTCGCCACTTCCGCGATGTCGGCACCGGCGTCGGCCGCCAGCTTGTTCAAGCGTTCCTTCTGTTCGAGCAGGCTTTCCAGCGGCTTCAATTTCGCGTTCACCTGCGTCAGGCGGGTGGCCAACTCGTTCGCTTCCTGTTCGAGCTTCACCTCCTGCTGCTGCGCTTCGGTCAGCGCGCGCTGCTGCGCGGCGAGCGCGTTGCGCTTCTCCGTCAGCAGGCTGTCGGCCTGCATCAGCGGCTTCTTCGCCTCGCGCAGCGCGCGGCTGACGTTCGCGGCCTTTTCGCGCGCCTCGTGGTATTCCAGGCTCGGCAGCACTTCCTCGACGAGGGCGCGGCGCTCCTTTTGCAGGTCTTCCCACTGGTGGTAGTTCGCCACGCGCAGGCGCAGGCCTTCGAGGTTGATGCGCGACGTCTCCAGCTCGGCCTCGAAGCGCTTCAGCTCCGATTCGGTGTCGCGCTGGTGGCGCTTCGCCTCGTCGTACGCGTCCAGCACTTCCTTGTCGCCGAACACCTGGAACACGAGGTCCAGCAGCTGGCGCGGCGCGTATTCGCACAGTTTATCGGTCTCGCCCTGCTCCAGCGCGAGCACCTTCGACATCGCGGGCGACAGGCCGGCCGACGCGAGGCGCTTGCGGTAGTTCTCGACGCCGAGCCAGTCGGTGGCTTCCGTCACTTCCTCGATCTGGATGTTCCCCGGCCGCATGAGGTACTGGCGCTTCCAGTCGCCGCCGTTCTTCTGCACCTGGCAGAACAGCGTGACTTCGTCGTCGCTGAAGAAGCCGCTATGCCGGAACGGGCGGTTCGACAGCTGGCGGCCGGACGGCTTGTTGTCGACGACGGCGCGCAGCCAGGCACTCTGCTGGCCCGAATGGCGCGCGTAGTGTTTATAGGTCCGGCCCATCGAGCAATCGAGGCCGAACAGCGTGCGCAGGGCATCGAGCAGCGTCGTCTTGCCGGAGCCGTTCTGGCCGGCGATGGTGATGATCTTGGCGTCGAGCGGGATGTTCTTGATGCGCTGCCAGTAGTCCCAGTGGACCAGCTCGAGGGATTTAATGTGGAACATGCGGGTCTCTTAAGCTTGTGGCGTTTCGGTGTCGACCGGTTCGTCGTTCGCGGCTTCGCTGACGTGACGGCGCGGTGCGGCCGCCACCGGCGCGCGCTTGAACACGTCGGCCAGCGCGCCATTGATGATGCGTTCCTTCAGCACGTCGGTATCCATCAGGAGGTCGAGCAGCGGACCTTCCAGGATCACGTCGCCGCGGCGCTCGATGAAGCCGAGCTTCGACAACAGGCCCAGGTTCATGTCCATGCGGGTCTTCTTGCCCAGCTTGTCGCCGAAGTCGGCGAGCAGCGTCGTGTACGAGATGCCGATCGACGTGTCTTCCGCGCGCGGGATCGGGTTGTCCTTGTCGAACATGTCGGACTGGTCGACGTCGATGGACTGGTGCGTTTCCTGGCGCTGGCGCTTGGGCAGGATGATCTGCGCCCACAGCACCACGAGCAGGGCCACGCCGTCGCGCGTGAGGCCGAAGTTATTGTTCTGCCAGATGTCCTTGGCGCCGAAGATCTTCGGTTCGACGTTGCGGTGCAGGGCCAGCGTGACGTGGTCGGCGTACACGTTGTCGAGGAGCTTCAGGCCGCATTCGAGCAGGCGCTTGTCGATCTCCGCGCGGAACTGGTCGTCGGACAGCGCGCGCTTGACCATCTTGTCGTCGCGGCGCAGGGTCTGGTGCGTGAGCAGTCGCGCGATCAGGATTTGGGCGTCGTCATTCATCTTGCGTCTTGCTTTCCGGGGTGCTCGGTAGATCGAGATTCAGTGAGAGGGTCGCGCGCGAGATGGCCGCGATATGCGGGTCGTCCAGCGCGATCATTTCGTCGGCCGAATCGAAGCGCACCGGCAGGCGCGCCAGTTCGGCGGTCGGGCCCTGCAGGTTGGCCTCGGCCGGATCGCCCAGCAGCGGCAGCAGCGAGGCGCGGTACGATGCGACGGCAAAGCTGGCCGGCAGCAGCGATTCCTGGATCGGCACGCTCTTCGGTGCCCCCTCCGCCATGATGGGGAAGTTGTCCAGGTTGGCGAAATCGGCGAGGCGGCGGATCCAGTCGTCCAGTTCCGCCTGCATCGCCGGGTTGTCGTTGATCGTCATGGCCGCGTCCTCGCCGTTCGGCAGGCCGCCCGGCGCCATGGGCGCGACGCGTTCCATCATGAGTTCCGTCTCGGCCACGTCGATCATCTCGGCCGGCGTCGCGAACAGCGGGACGACCGGGCGGTCGATCGCGTCCTCGGCCAGGCTCGCGAGGTCGTCGTGCGCGAGCAGCCAGCGCTTGATGTCGGTCGTCGACAGGCCCGATTGGCCCAGGTGCACGCGCTGGCGCTCAATCTGGTTCAGCGCGCGCGAGAACATCCCCTGCATGTTCAGGAGCTGCGACTGGGCGCGGCCGATCGCCTGCGCGGCGCGGTGCGTGGCGGAGTCGGCGCGCTCGTCGGACGTGATGGCGCGCAGGATCACGGAGCCCTTCTCGACCCAGTCGCACGCCATGTGCCACTTCGCCTGCGACGCGCGCAGGCGGAATTCGGAGCCGGACGCGATCGCATCGCGGAATTCCTCGTGCAGTTCGACGAGACGGCCCAGCAAATGCTTCAACTGGTCGACAGTGATGCCACCGACGGCCTGCGCACCCGCCACCTGCGACAGCAGGAAGCCCATCTCGGCCTCGTCCTCTTCCGGCTTGCCGAGGGCGAGCAAGGTGTCGAGCGCGGCCAGCACATTGCGCGCGAGCGGCGTGATGCGGTAGACGGCGGCCGGGTTGTCCCACGCGAGCAGGCCGTGCGTGCGCAGGCGGCCCAGCACCGTTTCCAGGCTTTCCGGGATCAGGTAGGCGAACTTCGTGTTGATGTCGGCGCGCGAGAAGGCGGAGTCCATCGCGTCGGACGCGAGCTCGCGCAGCACGAGCAGGCGCACGATGACGCCGTCCTGCGAGCCGTGGAACAGCGCGGTGAACGCCTGCAGCATGGGCTGCGCACGCTTGAGGTGATATACCTGCTCGATCTCGTCCGGCGCCACTCCGTCCTGGAAGTGCGTCTGCAGCGGATCGACAGCGGCGGCTGCCGATTCATCGAGCGCTGGGATTTGGGAGTCGGCGGCGGTTGCTGCCAGGTTGTCGATCATCGTAAGGCTTACCAGTCTGCTGTCGCGCGCGGCCTTCTGGACCACGGGCACGGGGGCGTCAGTATAACAGTTAAGGCTTGGCAACTAATACGGAACGCCCGCGTACGGTTCACAACTGGTGAATATGCAACGGAATCGAAGCGCCGCTTGACTTGCGAACATGACAACATCAGGCGCGCGCCCCTCTGATCCCGACAGCGCGATAATGAACGTTGTGATATTTACATCATCTTCATGAGGAGGAATGCCATGCAACGCACACTTGCGGCCGTAGTTGTGTCCACCTTCCTGGCCGCCTGCCTGACCCCGGCCGCCGTCCTGGCGGCGCCCCTCACCCCGAAGCAGCAGAACGGCATCACCTACGTCAACGGCGGCGTCGGCGATGAAGAGCAGGCCGCGATGAAGGCCCAGCGCACCGACTACAACCTGCTGCTGACCTTCGCCACCAAGCAGAGCGGTGCCTACCGCTCCGACGTCCAGCTCGATATCGCGGATGCCAAGGGCGCCAACCTGGTGACCGCGGCGAATACGGGGCCGATGTTCTTTGCCAGACTGCCGGCGGGCACGTATCGGATCAGCGCGGCGGCGGAGGGCAAGACGTTCAAACGGACCGTCAAGGTGGGCAGCGCGCCCAAGGAGATCGTGCTGCATTGGGAAAACGACAATCCGGATGATCCGGGGCCGCAGGACTAAGCTTTCTCTATAAAACGAGCCCGGAACCAGCATCCGGGCTGAATCCTCAAACCTTCGTCCCCCTTTCCCGCAACTGAGGGCGAAGTCGAAAGTTATCTGCCACGACACCAACAAGAACGACGGTGTTTAACGTGCTGAGCGCATCATTCCCGAGGTAGTGCCAGAACGCCCAGGCGACCAGGGAGACCCCGGCACCTGTAGTGAGCAATAACAGCGAGTCTTTCATTTGAAATTCTCGTAGAGCTTATCGTATTTCCGGCCCGAGACGCTTGGGTCATAAATGCCCGGCCTTCGGTGCAATCCAGTCTTTGTGGGCTGAGTCTTGGGATTCGCCCTTGATACCATCGATCTGAAGATAAGCGTCCACTGCCATGATGCCTCCGTTGTTGATTGAACAAGTGATGCATTCTTGCTCGTCTTCTTACCAACAACGTTGGTTAGTGTCAGTACATCCAGCCACACAAAAAGTCTGACAGGCTCATTGAAGGGCTGATTTGGGTCGGATGGAGACTTAAGGCCGGTCCAGCATCACGCCCGCCAGCCGCTCGACCAGCGCATCCATCCGCTCCACCGGCACCTGCGCATACCCGAGCAGCAGCCCGTTGACCGGCGCCCCACCGGGCACCGCATGCGCCGACAACGCATTCACGACGATTCCCTGCGCCCGCGCGCGCCGCACGATCTCCACGTCCGCAATGCCATCGGCGGGCAGGCGCAGCGCCAGATGCATCCCGGCCGAAGCCCCTTCGACGACAGCGTGACTGCCCACGTGCCGCCCGAGCGCCTCGACCAGCGCATCCCGCCGCTGCCGATACAGCCGCCGCATCCGCCGCAAATGCAGCGCGAACTCGCCGCTGCGTAAAAATTCCGCCAGCGCCAGCTGCTCCGCCGTCCGCCCCGCTGCTGCCGACTGCGCGCGCATGACGGCCAGTTGCGGCGCCAGCCCGGCCGGCACGACGACGAACCCGATGCGCAGCGCCGGAAACATCGTCTTGCTGAACGTGCCGCAGTACAGCACGGGCGCATCCGGCACGAGACCCTGCATCGCCGCCAGCGGCGGGCCTTCGTGGCGGAACTCGCTGTCGTAGTCGTCCTCGACGATCAGCGCGCCGGCCGCACGCGCGCCATCGATCAGCGCCAGGCGCCGCGCCGCCGACGTCACCACGCCGATGGGGTACTGGTGCGACGGCGTCGTGTAGATCAGCTTCGGGCGGCGCACGCTCCAGTCGTGAAGAGACGGCGCCATGCCCTCCCCATCCACGGCGATGCCCTCGACGACGAGACCGGCACCCCGGAACGCGGCCAGTGCGCCGCCGTAGCCGGGATTCTCGATCCAGGCGATGTCGCCTGCGTCCGCACAGGCGTGGGCGCACAGGTCGAGGCTCGCCTGCGTGCCGTCCGTGATGAAGACCTGGCCCGGCTCGCACACGACGCCGCGCGACGCGCGCAGGTAGTCCGCGATCGCGGTGCGCAGCGCGGACTCGCCGGCCGGGTCGCCGTAGTTCAGCTGATCAAAGGACAGGCCGCGCCAGGCGCGGTCCAGCAGGCGGCGCCACTGCGCCAGCGGGAAGGCGCGCAAATCGGGCACGCCGGGCGTGAACGGCAGCGCGACACTGGCGGTGCCGTTCACGGTGCGCAGGTTCTGCGCGCGGCGCGCGAGGCCCGCCTGCGGCACGTCGGCGCTGCGCCGGCGCGGCGCGGGGGCGATGCCGGCGACCACGGTGCCGCGCCGGTCCGGGATGACGAAGCCTTCGCACGCCAGCTGCTCGTACGCGTACAGCACCGTGTTGCGGGCGATGCCCAGTTCCTGCGCGAGCGCTCGCGTGGCGAGCAAGCGCGTGCCGGCCGCCAGGGTGCCGTCGCGGATCGCGGCGCGCAGGCATTCGTGCAGCAGGCGCTGGCGCGGCCAGGCATGTCGGGCGTGGTCGCGGCCGAAGGCGTCCAGCAGCAGGGAATAATCCATCGTGGCTCCATGAAATTGCACGGCCCTGGATCTGTTGCTGGAGCCATCCCGGCCATTATAGTGCGGCTTCCACCCACATTATCGAGGCCAATGAACACTGCTCCTTCCTCCCGCACCCAGGTCAAGCGCGGCGCATCCAAGGCGTCCTACGATCCCGCCCTGCTGCATGCCATCGTCGACGCCGCGTATGTTTGCCACGTCGCCTTCGCCGACGCACACGGCACGCATTGCATCCCCACCGCCTGCTGGCGCAGCGGCGACTACCTGTACATCCACGGGTCGAACGGCAGCCGCATGCTGCAGCGCCTGACGGAGCAGGATTGCTGCGTGACGATCACGCACGTGGACGGCCTCGTGCTGGCACGCTCCGCGTTCAATCATTCGATGAACTACCGCAGCGCGATGGTCTACGGCCGCTTCGAGATCGTCGCGGAAGACGCCAAGCGCCAGACCCTGGTCGACTTCATGGAGCACCTCGCGCCGGGCCGGCAGGCGGAGATCCGCCCGGGGAACGACAAGGAATTCGCGGCGACGACCGTGATGCGCATCGCGCTCGCCGAGGCCGCGTGCAAGGTGCGCACCGGCCCGCCCGACGACGACGCGGAAGACATGCACATCGCCGCGTGGGCCGGCGTGCTGCCGCTCGGCGCGGCGCGCGGGACGCCTGTCCCGGACGCGTACTGCGCCCAGCCGGCGCCGGCCTATGTGAAGGACTGGGCTACTTCTTGACGATGCGTTCGAGCGTCTGCTCGACGTAGTCGCGATCGTTGTCGGTGAAGCGCAGCTTGACCGGATACCACTCGTGGCCGGGCGCCAGCCAGATGTCGAGCGACTGGTCTCTGGAACCCGGCGGCGGCGCGCGCATCACGTGCACGGCATCCACTTCGCCCAGCGACGCGCCGGCCTGCACCTTCTCGCGGCCCACGACGCGGAACGTCCACGGGTCCGCGTCGCGCGGGCCGATGACGAAGAACTGCCATTCCGACCCCGGCTTGAATTTGTCCTTCGCGGCGCGCGCGACCGCCACCAGCTGCCACGAGACGGACACGCGGTCCTGCTCGCCGCCCTTGATCGGATACGTCTTGTCGCCGTCGCTGAACGTGATGGTCTTGCCGTCGCGGTCGAAGGTGGCCGTCGTCGGGTCCTTGCGGAAGCGCTTGTCGAAGTACTCCGTCGGTGCGAGGCCCCAGTTGTCGACGATGCCCGTGCTGCGGTTTTCCGTCAGCTTGCCCAACAGCGCCACGCGCGACTCGGCGCTGATGGCGTATTTGCTGTCGTTGACGCGCCAGGTGAGCGTCGCATCGCCGCTCAGGTTGAAGCCGCGCTGGCGCGCGCCGATGGAATAGGTCAGGTCGGCCGACGGCGGCAGGTCAAACGGGCGCTTGATGGCGGGATGTTCTTCCGCCGCGACCGCAGGGCCGCCCAGCACGGTCATCAATACTGCCCCTGCGCCTGCCATCTTCAAAACATTTTTCATTATCAGCTTCCTGCTTGTTGAATCACGATTTTGCTCGCGGTCTGGGTCGTCACCGCCCCACTCGCCTCGACATTGCGGATCTGTACCGGATACCAGCCATAGGCCGGCGCCAGCCAGAGTTCCAGGCGCGAATTGTACGAGCCGGGTTTCGGTGGACGCACGAAATGCCATGTGGCGATGCGCCCCAGCGGCGTGTCGAGCTGTTCCTGTCCGGCCACCGTAAAGGTGAAAACGCTTGCGTCGCGGTCTTCGCCGACAAGGATGTCTATATTTCCCGACAATTGTTTCGAATCACCGCGCGCGATGGCCGCCAACTGCAGCGGCACGCTGGCTTTATCCTGCGCGCCCGGCACGAGCGGATACTTCGCGCCGGATGCCGAAAACGTCAGCGTGCCCTCCTGGCGATTGAAATGTGTCGCCGTCATGGCGCGTCCGCGCCGCTTCTCCGTCATCAAGGTGGGGACGAATCCTTCGTCTCCAACCGTGCCCTCGCTCGTGAGGGTGAGCAGGTTCACGTGCGCGAACACGACGCGGATGCCGGCCTCGATCTTCACGCGGTAGCTGGACGGCGTCACCCGCCACGACAGCTGCGCGTCGCCGCTCCACTTCGTGCCGTTCGCATCCGTGCGCGCGACGTCGAGCGTGATGTCGGCCGAAGGCGGCACGTCGACCTTGTAACGGCGCGCTTCCGGCGCGGCCGGCTGGGGCTTCGGTGCCGCTTCCTGCCGGACCGGCGCCTGGGGTGCCGCGTCCTGTGCCGGGGATTGTACGGGGTCCGCGCCGGCGGCGGCGCCACCCTGCCCCGTTTGCTGTCCCGCGGCGTCGGCAGCGGCGAGACCGTCCGATTCCGGCGTCAACGCCGCATCGGGCCGACCGGGCGGTGGCGCCGCGGGCACCACGGGCTCCGGATCGATCTCGGGCAACGGCGGCTGCTCCAGCGCCGGCTGCGGTGGCGGCACGGGCGGCAGTGGGCGCGGCTGCGGCGCCTCGACCAGCTCGGCCGTCAGGGACGCGGAGCCCGTGCGGGCGGACGGGTCGGGCACGTGGCCCATCTGGCGCGCGAACCAGACGAACACGAGCACATGCAACAGGACCGTGAGCGCGCCCAGCACGAGTTGCCGGCGGCGTCGGGTCGTGGCGTATGCAGGGCTCATCCGCCTAGTGTAGCCGGTCCGCCCGCGCACTGCCCGCCTGCGCTTCCAACGATGTCTATGTCGGCTCTTATTTATCTGTTACGCTAGCGGCCACCAACCAGGGAGACCACCATGCTGAAACCCTCCGCACCCGCCATGCCTGGCGTGACGGACACGCTGGAATTCGTCAAGAACCTGTGGGGATCCATGCAGATCCCCGGCACCGGTATGCCCGGCATACCCGGCATGTCGGGGATGGCTGGCATCGCCGCACCGCCGATGTCGACCGAGGACCTGGACAAGCGCATCGCCGACCTCAAGGCGGTCGAGTCCTGGCTGAACCTGAACCTGTCCATGCTGCGCGGGACCATCCAGGCCCTCGAAGTGCAGCGCGGCACGCTGATGACGCTGAAGACGATGGGCGCCTCGATGGCCGAAGCGATGCGCCAGTCCGGCGTCAGCGCGGAAAAAATGGCGTCGATGCCGTTCCCGCCCTTCTTCGGTGCGCAGGGCCAGTCGGGCGCCGCTGCCAAGCCGGCAACGCCGGCCGCGAAGACGGATGCTCCCAGGGCGCCGGATGCCGCCGCGGCGGGCAGCGGCGGCACGGCTCAGCCGGGCACGGCCGCGCCTCAGGCCGCCGGCGCGACGGACGCACCGGGCAACCCGGCGGCGGCGGCGATGCCGGCTGCCGTCGCATGGTGGAACATGTTGCAGGAACAATTTACGCAGGCGGTCGCCAACGCGATGACGCCGAGCGCCGCAGCGCCGGCAGCGCCCGCGAAGGAGGCAGGCCGGGCGCCGAAAGCGGAAGCGCCCAAGGACGCGCCGAAGGTGCAGCCGCCTGCGCCGAACGGCGGCAATGGCGGCAACGGCAAGGCGCGGACCAGCCGGTCGAAGACCGACAAGACCTGACGTCCTGCCCGGCCGTCAGCCGAGCTCGAACGGCAGCTTGCGCAAGCGCTTGCCCGTGAGCTGGAAGATGGCGTTGGCGAAGGCCGGCGCCAGCGGCGGCAAGCCCGGCTCGCCCATGCCGGTGGGCGGCTCGGTGGACGGCACGATGAACACGTCCACATGCGGCATGTCGGGCAGGCGCGCCACCGTGTAGTCGTTGAAATTCCCCTGCTCGACGACGCCGTCCCTGAACGTGATGGCGGCGCCGGGCAACGTGGTGCCGAGGGCTGCCAGCACGGCGCCCTGCACCTGCGCCTCGATCGACAGCGGATTGACGGCCAGGTTGCAATGCACCCCGGCCGTGACCTTGTGCAGCTTCGGCACGCCCTGCTCGACCGACGCCTCGACCACGTAGGCCACCACACTGCCGGACATGCCGTGCACGGCCACGCCCCAGGCACGGCCCTCGGCCAACTGCTTCTTGCCGTAGCCGGACTTCTGCACGGCCAGGTCGAGCGCCGCCACGTGGCGCGGGCGTTTATCACCCAGCAGCTTGCGCCGGTACGCGACCGGATCGGCGCCGGCCGCGTGCGCCACTTCGTCCACCAGGGTCTCCATGACGAACGCCGTGTGGTTCGATGCCGACCCGCGCCACCACAGCACCGGCACGTTCGCCTTCGGATGATGCACCGTCAGCTTGACCGGCAATGCATACGCCTCGGCGATGCCCTCGGTCGTCGTGGAATCCACGCCGTTCTTGATGAGCACCGATTCGAACGGCGTGCCCGTGCTGATCGCCTGGCCGACGATGACGTGGTTCCACGCCACGACGTCGCCGTTCCCATCGAGCCCGATGTCGACCTTGTGCACGTGCGCGGGGCGATAGTAGCCGCCCTTGATGTCGTCCTCGCGGCTCCAGATGATTTTCACGGGGCCGCGTCCGTACGCCTTCGCGACGTTCACCGCTTCGACCAGGTCGTCCGACGTGGTCACGCCGCGGCGGCCGAAACCGCCGCCCGACATCATCGTGTGCAACGAGACCTGCGTGAGCTTGAGCCCCGCGGCGGCGGCGACGGCGGTCTGGTCGAACGTCTGGAACTGCACACCCGCCCACACCGAGCAGCGATCTGCGTGGAGGTCGACCACGCAGTTGACCGGTTCCATCGGCGCATGTGCCAGGTAAGGAAATTCGTAGACGGCCGAGATCGACGTAGCCGCCAGCGCCGGCGTGGCGGCAAGCGCGCGGTAATCGCGCAATTGGCGGCCCGAATCAAGCTTGTCGACCGCACCGGTGTCCCAGTCGATCACGAGCGCATCGCGCCCCTGCTTCGCCTGCCAGTAACCGTCCGCGATCACGGCCACGCCGCGCCCGCCGCTGCCGGCCGCCACCTCGACCACGTCCACCACGCCCTTGATGGCCCTGGCCCTGGCGGCATCGAGGCTGCGCACCCGGGCGCCGAACACGGGCGGACGCGCGACCACGGCCACCTTCATGCCGGGCAGGGAAAAGTCGATGCCGAACTGCTGCTTGCCGCTCGATTTCGCGCGCGCATCCAGGCGTCCGGTCGGCTTACCGATGCGCTGGAAATCGTTCGCGTCCTTCAGTTGGACGGTCGCCGGCACCGGCAGCTTCATGGCCGCATCGGCCAGCGCGCCGTAGCGCGCCTTGCGGCCGCCGGGGCCGATGACCGTGCCCGCCGACGTGGTGCACGACGCCGGCGCGACCTGCCACCGCTCGGCCGCGGCGGCGACCAGCATCGCGCGGGCGCGCGCGCCGATCTCGCGGTAATGCGTGAACGAATGCGCCACCGAGATCGAACTGCCGGTCATCTGGATGCCGAACAGCGGATCCTTGTAGGCGTCGCCCGCCGGTGCCAGTTCGGCGCGCACGCGCGACCAGTCGGCGTCGAGCTCCTCGGCGACCAGCATCGGCAGCGCCGTGTGGACGCCCTGGCCGAATTCGAGCCGGTCGACCATCACGGTGACGGTGTCGTCGGGCGCGATGTGCAGGAAGGCGTTCGGTGCCGGTGCGGCTGCGCGGCCGGGGACAGGCAGCATAAAGCCGAGCACGAGCCCGCCGGCGGACTTGAGGAAGCCGCGGCGGGTCACCGCCGCGTGGGTGGTCCGTTCGATGCGCACGTCGCTCTCCGCTGTAATCAAAGGCAAATTTTCACACGGCGGGCAGTGCCGCCGGGATTATGATTTTCACTAGACCGTGTAGCGAATTACGCCACGTCAGTCAAACAACAACCAACTAGAATTGAAAATTGCGTGGAAGCCCATTGCAGAGAACAATCCATAACGCAGGCGGAAGTAACTCAGGACAACTCCCGTAATGATCTGCGAAGAGACGACGAACACTGTCAGGCACCCAAGCCAACCATTGGTGGTCGCAATCGTAAAATTGCCAAGGTGAGCAAGGCCAAACGCAACCGCATTCCCCCACACGATCAGGCGATATCGAGTCAGGAAGGCACGTCCTCGCGCCATGCGTAGAGAAAATTTTCTCGCATCATCGAGGTGTCGCCGGCGAACGTGATCGACGAACATCACAGCCGCAACAACGCCAAGCAGGACGAGCGAGACCTGCCAGTTCCCGATGAAGAGGGGTATCAGCACAGGCTGCACCGCGAGTGTCGCGGTCGCACTGCGCAGGCCAGCCCGAAAGACCAGTTCCTCGAGCAGCGGGGCGACCACCACCGACGCAAACGCCATGCGGGCGCCCGACCAATCCAGCGTCGATGTCACGCCGAGCAGCTTGGTCAGCCCAAGCAGTATCGGTGAAAGCACGATCGCAAACGACACCAGATATGCAAGCAATATGACCGCCAGGCGCCAGATCAGGCCGGACATGCCGACGTCGGCAGGGTGCCGACGTGTTGGACGCCAACAGAAACGTGCCAACTGACTCAATTCGGCACGAATCTTCGGCGTCCATTCGCTGGTAACGGAGCGCGCACCCGACAACTACACCACCTCGTCGACCACGCCACTCTCCGCCACCGGCTGCAGCTGCGCCAACTGCTCCATCAACTGCGCGAAGCGCTGCTGCCCCGGCAGCAGGCGGTCGACGTGGTGCAGCACCTCGTACGCCTCGCTCGATAACGCGGTGTCGTAGCCATGCTGCTGCATGTGCGAGACGAGGATCTGGGCCGCGTTGAACAGGATACGCTGGTTGTTCGGCACCTTTTTTCGTGCCTGGCGCATCCACTCGACGGCATCCTTCAGCTTGCCCGTCTTCCACAGCAGCACGCCCTGATTCATCAGGTCCGTCGCTTCCTTCTTGGAGACGCGGATGAACTCCAGGCCCTCGTCGCCGAGGCGCGCCTTGTCGAAGATTTTCTGCACCTCGTCGAGCAGCAGCGGGTTGTCGTGGTTGTTGCGGATGACGTAGCACAGCAGCTCCACCGGCGCATCCTTCACGCCCACCGCGAACAGCAGCGTGGCCAGTTCCAGGCAGGTCGGGATGTCGGGCCGGGCCTCGGTCGCATTGAGCAGGGCTTCCAGCTCGTCGCCGGCCTTGCGCGCGCGCCGGTAGTCGCCGCTCTCGTGGTAGACGAGGCCTTCGGTGATCTTGGAGCGCAGCGCGATGTCCGGATGGTCGGCGGCGAACTCGCGCTGGACCTGCAGCAGCAGCCGCAGCGCTTCCTTCGCATCGTTCTTCTGGCCGCACACGCGTGCGAGGCCGAGGTAGGCGTCGGGCGTCTTCATGATGGAGTATTCGCCGATCAGGATGCACTTGCGGAAGGCCTGCTCGGCCATCTGCACGTTGCCCACCTTGAGCGCCACGTTGCCGAGATTGCGCTGGCGCGGCACGGAATTCGGCGACAGTTTCGCTGCCCGCTCGAGGATCGCGCACGCCTCGTCCAGCTTGCCCAGGTTCTGATAAGTCAGCGCGAGCTGGTCGTACGCGTCGATGTAATAGCGGTTCTCCGCGATCACGCTCTGGAACGCCTGCCGCGCCTGTTCGAATTCGCCGTTGGCCATGCGGATCTTGGCGATGCCGGCGCGCGCCCACTGGTATTCGCGCTGCTCCAGCACGCGCTCGTACACCTCGCGCGCCTTCACCGGTTCGCCGCTCTTTTCCATCAGCTTGGCCTTCATGCGCAGCAGGTCGATCTCGTGCGCCTTGTGGCCTTCGATGGCGGCATCGCACAGGCGCGCCGCGCGCAGGTAGTCCTTCTCGGCATAGGCCTGGTCGATGAGGCGGAAGATCTGCTTCTTGTGCCACACGCGGTTCAGGCGCGTGAGCAGCACGCCTTCCGTGATCGGCTTGATCAGGTAGGCGTCCGGCTGGTGCTCGGCCGCGCCCATCACGGACTCCACGCTCTTTTCGGCCGACACCATCAGCCACACGGTGCTCGGATTGACGAGGTTGCGCACGCGCGCTTCCTCCAGCACCTGCTGGCCGTTCTTGCCGTCGCCCAGGTTGTAGTCGCACAGGACGACGTCGTAGCGGATGCGCGCCAGCAGGCCCATCGCCTCGCCGCCGGACGACGCCTGGTCGATGTTCTTCGCGCCCAGGCTGCGCAGGGCTTCGCGCAGCAGCTGGCGCACGCCGACGAAGTCGTCGACGACGAGGTAGTTCTTGTCGGCCCAGTCGATCTCGTTGACGGCCTTGGCGGAAGCGTTCATGGCAGGTTCAGGATGAAGCAGCCGCCGCCGTAGCGGCCGCCGTTTTCCAGGCGGAGCAGGCCGCGCCGCTCGCGGTGCTGGTGCATGCGCGCGACTTCGCTGGAAAAATACAGGCCCAGGCCCGCGCTGTTGGTCAGGAAGTTCATGCCGCCCGCCGTTTCACGGGTGGCGATCGCGCCGGCCTTCAGCAGCGCCGGCGGATAACCGGGACCGTTGTCTTCCACGCGCAGTTCGAGCCAGTTGTCGTCGGTGACGCGAATCGCGAGCCGCACCGTGTCGCACGTGTAGTGGATGGCGTTGTTGATCGCATGCGACAGCACGCCCACGATCAGGTCTTCGTCGAAATGCCAGACGAGGTCCGCGTCGTAATCGAGTTCCAGCTTCAGGCCGCGCGACTTCAGCAGCACGCGCTCCAGCGCCACCACCTGGTCGACCAGCTGACCCAGCTCGAGCGGCTGCACGTCGAACGGGTACGCGGGCGTGCCCACCTGCTTGTACAGCGCGAGTAGCTGCATCAGGTTGTCGTTCAGGCGCTTCGTCTGGTACAGCATGTGCGCCATCTGCGGGTACGCCGATTCCGTCTGCGGAGATGCGTCGACAAGAAGCCGCTCCAGCGTCCCGGACAGGACGCTGATCGAATTCTTCATGTCATGCGCGGTCGAGGCGAGAAACAGCGAGAGCTCGGGCGCGTCGGGGGTGTCGTCCATGGCTGGATCATGTGTGAAATGTTGCTTGGCACACATTATACCTTTGAAACTTTCGGTTGCCCGAAAGAAATCAATTTTCTGGCTGCGGACCCCGCGGGGCGCGGCGTGCGCGCAACACGAAGCGGGCCGGATCGAGGGCGTCGACCAGGCTGGACTCCAATGGCAGCGGCTCGCCTTCGATCTGGGCGGCCAACAGCTCGGCCGCAAAACCGGCCCAGATCAGGCCGCGCGACGCATAGCCGAGCAGTCCATACAGCCCCGGATGGCGCGGCACGTCGCGCAGGCGCTCGGTGGTGCCGGCGGCGTCGAAATCCGGCAGGCGGCCGACGAGCGGCAGGCGGTCCGGCGCCACGCAGCGAAAGCCCACGCGCCCCGCCAGCGGCGCATCCTCCGCCGCATGGGGATCCGACAACAGGCCGCGCAGGCGTTCCAGGTTTTCCGCGTGGCTCGCGGGCGACAGCGCGGGATTCGGATCGGCGTCGTAGGTCGCGCCCGCGCTGCACACGCCCCCGGACGGCGGCGTCAGATACGCCTCGCGGCACAACACGACGGGCAGTTTCGGCACCATGTCGGCCGGCACGTGCGACACCTGCCCGCGCAGCATCGTCAATGGCAGCGGCGCGGCCTGCGGCACCTGCGCGGCGCCGGCGCCGTTGGCGAGGATCAGGTTCGGCGCCCGTGCGACCACGATGCCGTGCTCGTTCGTCAGGTGCCACTGCTCGCCGTCGCGTTCGATGCGCACGTCGCCCACGCCGAATTTGCGCTCCAGGCGCCCGCCGCACGCATCCAGCATCGCCGCGCACACGCTGCCGGGCCGCGCCCAGCCGGCGCCGCGGAACAGCCAGCCGCCGTCCGGCGCCGGCAGGCCGCCGAGCAGCGCTTCCGCCTCCGGGCGTTCCAGCCACTCGGCGAAATCGGGCGGCAGCGACGTATCGGCGGCGATGGCGCGCTGCACGTCCGCGTGGCCGGCGTCGCGCGCCAGCTGCAGCACGCCGCACTTGTCGCCCTCGATCGCGCGGCCGATGCCGCCCAGGCGCTCCCAGTGGCGCAGCGCGTACAGGTAGGCGGCGCGCGTCAGGCGCGTGGGTACGTTGTCGTCCTTCGACAGCAGCGGCATGAAGATGCCGGCGCGGTTGCCCGACGCTTCCATCGCGGGCTGCGGCTGGCGGTCGACGACCGTCACCTGCCAGCCGCGCGCGCACAGGCGCTCGGCCGCCGCGGAACCGGCGATGCCGGCACCGAGCACGATGGCGCGGCGTTCGGGCGCCGGCGGTGCGGGCGGACGCGGTTTGCGGCTGGCGAAACGGGCATGGCGGCCGTCCGCGTCGAATACAAAGCCTTGCGCCGTCAACGCGGCGGCCTGGTCTTGCGTGAGGCCTTGCGCCTGCAGGCAGGCGTCCTGCGCGGCCACGCGCGCGACGTGGCGCGCGAAGTCCGTGCCTGCGTGTTCGATGTCGTGCAGGCGGAACATGTCGACGCGCGCCGTCAGCTGGGCCAGCGCGTCCGTCAGCGGTGCGCTGATCAGGTCCAGCGTGACGCCCGGCTCCGCCTGCAGCATGCGGTGGAAGCCCGGCATCAGGTGGTCGCACAGGGCGATGATGTGAAGATTGGGAGAACGGTGCGGATCGGTGCGCCAGACGTCCGTCAGGACGCGAACCGCGGCGCCGTCGCCGTAATGCGAATCGAAGACGGTATAGCGGGCCCGGGTGCACCAGCAGGCGCGATAGTCCATGACATCACCTCCGGCGGCGGCACAGGCAGGCGCGGTCGTGATCGTCGACCATGCCGATGCCCTGCATGTAGGCATACACGATGGTCGAGCCGACGAACTTGAAGCCGCGCTTGGCCAGGTCTTTCGAGATGCGGTCGGACAGTTCCGTGCGCGCCGGGCGGCTGCCGTCGGGCCAGTCGTTGACGATGGGCTTGCCGTCCACGAAGGCCCACAGGTAGTCGCTCAACGTCGATCCCTGTTCGCGCAGGCGCAGGTAAGCTTGCGCATTGTTGATGGCGGCCGCGACCTTCAGGCGGTTGCGCACGATGCCGGGATTCGCCAGCAGTTCCGCGACCTTGGCATCGTCGTAGCGGGCGATCTTGTCCGCGTCCCAGCCGTCGAAGGCGAGGCGGTAGTTGTCGCGTTTGTTCAGGATCGTTTCCCACGACAGTCCGGCCTGCGCGCCTTCGAGGTTCAGCATTTCGAACAGCGTCGTCTCGTCGTGGCAGGGTACGCCCCACTCATGGTCGTGATAAGCGATGTAGCGTGGGTTGGCCATGTTGGCCCAGGTGCAGCGGGTGTCGTTCATACATCAAGTATAAACCTGTGGCGCCGATTTTCATTGTCTGCAAACCAATTTGATTTACACTTGCGCCCATGAACCAACCGACGCAGTTAGGCAGATACCGGATCGTGCGCGTGCTCGGACGCGGCGCCATGGGCGAGGTCTACGAAGGCCTCGATCCGCGCCTGGACCGCAGCGTCGCGATCAAGGTCATCTCCACCGCCTGCGATGCCGATCCGGAGCTGCACGCGTCCTATTCGGCCCGCTTCATCCGCGAGGCGCAGGCCGTGGCGCGGCTGAACCATCCGCACATCGTCGGCCTGTACGATTTCGGCGAGGAAGACGGCGTCGCCTACATGGTGATGGAACTGGTGCGCGGCGAAGAGCTGGCGGCCTATTTCGACATGACCCAGGACTTCCACCTCGAGTTCACGCTCGAGGATGCCGTGCGCATGACGTGCGAGCTGCTCGACGCCCTCGGCTACGCGCACCGCAACGGCGTGATCCACCGCGACATCAAGCCGGCCAACGTGATGCTGAGCCACGACCTCTCGGTGAAACTGACGGACTTCGGCGTCGCCCACATGGCCGCGCTGAACGCGGCCGTACAGGATGCGGACGGCGCGGAGATGGTCGGCACGCCCAGCTTCATGGCGCCCGAACAGATCACGGGCCAGGCCGTCGGCCCGCAGTCGGACATCTTCGCCGTCGGGATCATCCTGTACCAGTTTCTCACCAACGAGCGGCCATTCCGCGGCGCCGGCATGTTCGCCGTGCAGCAGAAAATCCTGCACGACCACCCCGTGCCGCCGACCCTGCTGAATCCCCTGCTCGGCCCGGCCTTCGACCGCGTCGTGCTGCGCGCCCTCGCCAAGCGCCCGGAACATCGCTATCCCAGCGCCGAAGCGTTCCGCGACGATCTGCGCCGTGCGCTCGACGGCGACACGCTCGCCTCTTCCCCATGGCGGCCGCTCGATACGGTCACGCCGCGCTCCCCTGCCGACATCGTGCGCCATGTGCAGGAAGATGACGACGCGACCCGAATTGGCGACGTTGACGCGACGCGCCTCGCGCCCATGACGCGGCCATGAATGATTCCACGATCGTGGCGAACGGCGACTTCTTCCGCCACCTGCAGCAGCTCACGACGCGCATCCACGCCACGCGCAACGTCGACGAGATCATGCTCGACCTGTCCGAAGGCATCTGCACGCTGTTCGGCGCGGACCGCCTGACGATCTATACGGTCGGCGAGGACAAGGCGAGCCTCGTCTCCAAGATCAAGACGGGGATGGCGTCGTTCCGCCAGCTGCGCCTGCCGATCTCCGCGCAGAGCGTGGCCGGCTACGCCGCGCTGGCGCGCCGGCTGCTCAACCTGAACGACGTCTACGATGCCGCCGAACTGCAGCGCTACGCGGCCGACCTGCGCTTCCAGCAGGGCGTCGACCGGCGCACGGGCTACCGCACGACGCAGATGCTGGTCGTCCCGATCATGCACGACAGCGAAGTCATTGGCGTCCTCCAGCTGATCAACAACCTGCGCGGCGGTCCGTTCGACAGCACGATCGTCGAAGGCGCGCGCTACCTGTGCGACACGCTCGCCATTGCGTTCGCCCAGCGCCGGCAGGAAGCCAGGCGCGAACGCACGGGCTTCGTCGGCGCATTGGGATCGCGCGCGCTGGGACGCGAACAGGTCGAGCAGGCGGTGGAACAGGCGCGCGCCCAGGGCCGCGACGTCGAGGACGTGCTGCTCGACGACTTCAAGGTGAAACTGCCCGTCGTCGGGCGCGCCCTCGCGGACCATTTCGCCGTGCCCTATCTCGCCTTCCACCCCGGACGGCGCGTGCCGGCGGAACTCCTCGACGGCATGGACCGCGCGGCCGCCGAAGTGCGCCAGTGGCTGCCGGTGGAGCGCAACGAGCATGCGCTGTACGTCGTCTGCATCGACCCGGACAAAGTCAGGGCGGACAATGCCGTCGCCACGCTGTTTCCGCAATCCCGCCCCGTGTTCTGCGTGACGACGCGGCGCGATTTCGCGGCGCTGCTCGACCAGTACTTCGGCCCGGCCACGGCACCCGCGGCGTTGCCGCCCGAGCGTGCGGACAGGCTCGTCGACACCGTCGCGGCGCTCGTCGCGGGGAGCCACCGCGAGGGCCTGTCCGACCTGCGCATCGAGACGGCGCCGGGCGACAGGCCGGGCGAGATCCGCTTCACGGTCAGCGGCGTCCTGCGGCTGCCGTGAAAATCGCCAACCCTGCAGGGCAGCGTGCTAGCATGCCGCACCTGTATTGATATCCACCGCGTTCGATGAGCACCTGGAAGCAGCTAACCCCGAGCATCTACCACCGCCTCGCCTTCGGCTGCGCGTACGGACTGACCGACGTCGGTCTCGTGCGCCAGTCCAACGAAGACAACTTCCTCATCGATCCCGCGCTTCGCCTGGTGGCCGTCGCCGACGGCATGGGCGGCCACGACGGCGGCGAAATCGCAGCCTGCCTGGCCCTGGAAACCGTGCGCGACGCGCTCGCGGCCGCCGACCCGAAAAAATCCTCGCCCGGCGATGCGGCCGACCCGGACGCGACCTGGCAGGACGAGCACATGCCCGCCGTCGTGGCCGTGCACGAAGCCGTCGATGCCGCCAATGCGCGCGTGTACGGCGCGAATGTGCAAGGCGGCCGCGGCGAAGGCAGCGGCATGGGCACCACACTGACGGGGTTCTGGCAAAGCCTGCCGGGCGGCCCGCTCGTCATCTTCCACGTCGGCGACAGCCGCCTGTACCGCTACCGCGACGGCGAACTGGCCGTGCTCACGCGCGACCAGACGATGTACCAGCAGGCGCTGGAAGCGGGCGTCTCCGGCGACTTCCCGCCGCGTAACCTGCTGCTGCAGGCGATCGGCCCCACGGCCGCCATCACGCCCGACGTCAAGGCATGCACGCCCCATCCCGGCGACCTGTACCTGCTGTGCAGCGACGGCTTGTACGGCAACACGCCGCACGCCGCCATCGAGCGGGCGTTGGCCGGCGCGCATGCGCAAGCGCTGGAGCACTGCTGTGCCGAGCTGATCGCCCTCGCCAAGGCGCATGGCAGCCGCGACAACATCACGGCCGTGCTGGCGCTCGTCGAACGCTGACCGGCAAAGTGTCGTTATTTACACTATGCAAATAGAATTTCTCTAGAATAATGTAGATTTGATACGAGGAAAGATGATACTCTGTAGGAGATCTCCTACTATCACCCTCCCGAACCTCGTATGGACTACCGCAGCGCCTACATTCGCCGAAGCAGAAAGGGGTCGCGTCTGAAGCAGCGCCTGGCCGCTGTCGGCGTGCTGGGCGTGGTGGCGTGCGCCGCGCTGTACGCGTACGCGATGCACGAGTCCACGGCGCCGACGGTGTCCGCGCAGGCGCATGCGCCGGCTGCAGCCACGACGCCGGCGCCGGCCGTGCTGCGCATCGCGGCCCAGGTGGAGACGAAGAAGACGCGCCGCGTCTATCCGTATTCGATCGTGCCCGGCGGCGTCCTCGACCGCAAGGAACTCACGCATGCCGTCGCCGTGGACCAGGTCGTGGCGGCGCATTACGCGGCGTTCGAGGCAAGCAAGACCACCGTCAGGACCGTCGACAAGCCGCGCGCCGTGTACGTCTCGTACCGCAAGGGCGACAAGGTGTTCTGGACGGCGAAGCGACTCCAGCTGGCCAAAGGCGAAACGCTGCTGTCCGACGGCCAGAACGAGATCCGCACGCGCTGCGGCAACCGCATTTCCGACGTGCCCCAGTTGCCCGTCGAAGCCAAGGGCCCGAGCGAGGAAGAACTCGATTCGTCCGTCGAAGAGGCCCAGCAAGACGAAGGCACGATGGAACAGGTCGGCTACGCGGCCGAAACGAATCCCGCCGGCCACGGCTACCAGTTGCAGACCTTCGGTAACGGCGAGACGGCGCAGACCGGCGGCACGGGGCCCACGCGCACCAGCTTCGGCCCGAACGGCATCCAGGGTGCCGGCATGGGCCCGATCTGGGATGGCGGCACCTTGCCGGTATCGCTGGCCAAGGTGTCGAGCGACACTACGCCGACCGGTACCGACAGCGGCACGGGCAACGGCGGCATCCCGACCGACACGGGCGCCGGCGGTTCCGGCGGTGGCGGCGATCCGGGCAAGACGCCTGGCGGCACGACGGGTGGAACGACACCGGACGGAACGACGCCCAGCGGCGGCGACACGCAACCGAACACCGATCCGGGCACGAAAAACCCGACGATCCCCGGCACGCTGCTGCCGACGGATCAGCCTGGCCAACCCAACGATCCGGGCAAAAATCCAGGCAAAAGCCCGACCAAACCGCACGGCGACGTGCCGGAACCGGGCACGCTGTGGCTGGCCGGCGCCGGCGTGGCCGCGCTGCTGGCGGCCCGCCGCGCGAAGAAGCGCCCGCGCGACTGATCAGTCTTCGATCACGGCACGCCCAGCGCGCCGCAATTCTTCCAGGTGGTCGAGCATCTGCCGGATCACCTCCGGCGGGTGCCCCTGCCAATCCGCCACCTCCCCGACGATCCTGAGCGGCATCCGCGTGCGGTACGAGCGCGTGGGATTACCGGGAAAGCGTTTATTCGTCAGGTTGGGATCGTCCTCGAACGTCCCCGTGGGTTCCACGATATAGACATGCCCCCGCCCCTCGGCGCCGCCGAGCGCCGTCGCCAGTTCCGCACCCCAGATCGCGGCCTCCATGGAGGCGCTGAAATACACGTTGTTGGAGACGCGGCCTTCCTCGAAATTGGAGGCGTGGCCCGGGATTAACACGTCGCCCGGCTGGAAACGGATTCTGGTGCCGTGGTAGAAAGGGCCCGGGACGTTGTCGCAGGATGCGTGGGTAACGGGCGTCCATTCTTGATGATCCATACGGCCTCTTATTTCAACAACTTGATGTGTTTAACGAAAGGAATCCGCTCACCGTCGCCTGGTCCGGCAATACGGCCGGCATTCCGCTCGATCGCCACCTCGACCGTCACCCGCCTGCCGACCAGGTCCTTGCGCAAGCTGACGACGCCGACGAACAAGCCAGTGCGGCAAGCAACAACGGCAGGCTGTTTATCAGGCGATTCATGCATGAAACCGGTAATGTAATCCTTCATGATACTGAAAGGATGACGTCACTCCGACAGGTAGGGACCGGTAACGGGCAGGCCGAGCCGCAGGGCCGGATCGACTCCGGCGTCTAGCGTCGACAACAGGTTCTGGACGGCGACTTCGAGTCCGTCCTGGTTGCACCAGTATTCCGCAAGCGTCCCGACCACGTAATACGACGAGCAATTGAAACCGTCTTCGATATCGTTGTACCAGAGCGCCTTGCGACCGATGATCGCCACGACCCAGAATCCCCCGCCGGGATCGCCAAACGCCGCTTCGCGCCACTTCTCGGGGACGATCCGGATGGTCTCCCACAAGCGGAACACGCGAGGGCTCATCCGGCCCTCGGCCTCCATGATCTTGTCCCATAACTCGAGTTCCGTCATCGGCTTCCAGTCCGTCATGTTGTCCCTGCCGCGTCACACATTTGTATTGACGACAAGTTAGCACACCGGGATACTGGCCCCCCCCCGAACAGTCCCGCCAACCCGGGATGCCCTGCGCCGTGGGCAACGGCTGAGAACTTCCATGACGCTCGCACTCTACGGTCATCCCTTCTCGTCGTACACGCAAAAAGTGCTCGTCGCGCTGTATGAGAACGACACGCCTTTCGAGTTCCGCTGCCTCGGGCCGGACACGCCGCAGCACGCGGCGCAATGGCTGCAACGTTGGCCGCTGCGCAAATTCCCGCTCCTCGTCGACGGCGCGCGCAACGTCGTCGAGACGAGCATCATCATCGAATACCTGCACCTGACGCATCCGGGGCCCGTACGCCTGCTGCCCGACGATCCGCTCGCGGCGCTGGACGTGCGCTTCATGGACCGCTTCTTCGACCTGCACGTGATGAATATGGTCCAGCACGCGGTGAACGGCGCGCTGACGGGCGATGCGGCCAAACGCGCGGACGCCGTCGCGACGGCGACGGAAAAGCTGGAACTCGCCTACGAATGGCTCGAAGGCTACCTGGCCGGGCGCACCTGGGCGGCGGGCGACGCGTTCTCGCTCGCGGATTGCGCCGCGGCGCCCGCGCTGTTCTACGCGGACTGGACGCATGCGATCGGGCCGCACTACCCGACGCTGCGCGCCTACCGCGCGCGCCTGCTGGCGCGGCCGTCGTTTGCCCGCGCGGTGGACGAGGCGCGGTCTTACCGCCCGTTGTTCCCGCTGGGCGCACCCGACCGCGACTGAGCGCGACTGAACGCCGTCGTCAGTAATCCCAGAACACCGGCACGTAGCGGTATGCGTCGCCATCCGCCATCACCCGCCCGATGGACGGGAACGGCAGGTGCGCCGCGACCAGCAGCCCGCCATCAATCATCAGCTCACGGAACAGGCGGTCGCGCACCTTGGCCGCTTCTTCCGGATCGTGTTCGAAACCGTTCTGCCAGCCGGGATGCTCGAAGTTGACGGGGAAGACGGCGTCGCCGGCGAACATCAATCGCTTGCCGCCGGACGCCAGGTCGACCACGCAATGACCGGGCGTGTGGCCGCCGGTGCGGCGAGCCACCACGCCCGGCGCGACCTCGCGGCGCTCCTTGAAGACCAGCAGCCGGTCGCGGTATTCGGCCAGGAAGCGCGCGGCGGTCGAGCGCAGCACGGGCGGCACCGCTTCCGGCATGACCGTCAGCGAGAAATCGGGCGACGCCCAGAACTTCACTTCGGCGTCGGTCACGTGGATGCGCACGTCCGGACGCAGTCTTTCCTTTACGCCGGGCGCCAGCAGTCCGCCCACGTGATCCATGTGCATGTGGGTGATGACGATGTCCGTCACGGACGCGAGATCGATGCCGACGGCCTCCAGCCGCGCCGGGAACTGGCCGGCGCGCGGGAAGCCCGGGAACTGCGTGCCCACCCCGGCGTCGACGAGGATGGTCTGGTCGCCGCTGCGCACGACGAGCACGTTCAGCGGCCAGTCGAATTTATCGGGCGGCAGGAACATGTGATCGAGCCAGTCCGCCAGGTCGGCCGGATCGGCGTTCGTGGCCATCGTCGTGGCGGGCAGCGGCAGCACGCCGTCGCTGACCACCATCACGTCGATGTCGCCGACCTTCAGCGCGTAACGGGACGGTACCAGTTCTTCGGGGCCGTGGCTGGCGGGGCGCAATGGGGAATCTACGGTAAGCATCATGGTCTCCTGGAAGAGGCCCGGGGGTCGGGCATGGATGCATCGTAGAGACGAAGACCGCGGGCCAGAAGCCATGCGGGCGGGCGCACCGTGTTGCCCGCTACGCAACAGTCACGCGTGGCCGCGGCAGATCTCCGTGCAGAAATCGAGGAAGGCTTCCACGGCCGCCGGCGGCAGGCGCCGCGACGGCCGGATCGCGTACAGGGGAAATCGCTCGTCCGGCCAGTCCGGGAACAGGTCGACGAGGGCGCCGCCCGTGATCAGGGATTCGAAGCCCAGCGCCAGCATCTGCGCGACGCCCGCGCCGGCCACGCACGCGCGCACGAGGGCGTCGCCGTCCGTCAGCGTCAGCCGGCCACGCGTCTCGACGACGAGCACCTCCTTCCCGCGATGGAACTCCCAGTCGAACACGCGCCCGTCCTGCGGGTTGATGTACTGGAGGCACTCGTGTCCCGCCAGGTCCTGCGGGACCTTCGGCCGGCCGTGGCGTTTCAGGTAGGCGGGCGCCGCCACCGTCAGCACGCGTGTGTTCAGCAGCAGCCGCGACGACATGCTCGATGCCGGCTGCGGCCCGAAGCGCACGGCGACGTCGACGCCTTCCGCCACCAGGTCGGCCGCATCCGGCACCGGCAGCATCCTGATTTCCAGTTCCGGATGGCGCGCGAGGAATTCGGGCAGGCGGGGCGCCAGCACGTAGCGCACGAACAGCGGATTCAGGCTGACGCGCAGCACGCCGCGCACCTGTGCCGCCGCGCCCGCGACCGCGTCCGCCGCTTCCTCGATGCCCGACAGGTGCGGCGCCGCCAGTTCGTACAGGCGCGTGCCCTCGCCCGTCAGGCGCAGCGCGCGCGTCGTCCGCTCCAGCAGCCGCACGCCGATCTTCGCCTCCAGCCGCGCCACCGAGCGGCTCACGCCCGACGCCGACAACCCCAGCACCTCCGCCGCGCGCGTAAAACTGCCCGTCTCGACGACGGCCGCCAGCACGCTCATCTCCGCCAGCAATCTCCCATCCATGGCTCACCTTTGAATTTCGTCATAAATGATTTGCATGCCACCATCTTAATCAAAAATCGATGGCGCCCTATCTTGTCGTGGATGCCGCGCACCCCGCGCGGCCCGATCAAGGAGCCCGACATGACCCGCCCCATCCTCTTCAAACACGGCACCATCGTGACGATGGACGCCACCGTCCCCGACCTCGCGACCGGCGACGTGCTCGTCGACGGCGACCGCATCGCCGCCATCGCGCCCGCGCTGCCGGCCGGCGACGCCGAGATCATCGACGCCACCGGCTGCATCGTGCTGCCCGGCCTCGTCGACGCGCACCACCATGCGTGGCTGGGCGCCCTGCGCCGGCTGATGCCGGACGTGGATGACCTGTTCGCCTACATCGGCGTCGTCGCCGAGACGCTGGGCCGGCACTACCGCCCGCGCGACATGTACCTGTCCACGCACCTGACGGCCATCGCGTCGCTGGACGCCGGCATCACGACGATCGTCGACGCCTGCCACGGTTCGCGCAGCCCGGACCACACGGACGCCGCCCTCGACGCACTCGCCGCGAGCGGCATCCGCGCGCTGCACATGGTCGGTCCGGCGATGGACAAGGGCGCATCCTCCGCCCACCTGCCGGGCGACCTGGAACGCCTCGCGCGCACGTGGAACGGCGATAACAGCCTCGTACGCGTGGGCCTGTTCGGCCAGTTCAATCTCGAATGGTGGCGGGCCGCGCGCCGCCTCGACATGCGCATCCTGACGGAGTTCATCGGCGACCTCGCCACGCTCGGCCCCGAGTTTTCCGAACCCGGCATCCTCGGCCCGCACAACATCTTCAACCACTGCACGCGGCTGCCGGAAACGACGTGGCGCCGGCTCGCGGACGCCGGCGTCAACGTCACCGTGAATCCGCGCTCGGACGCGCTGTTCGGCTTCGACGACGACAGCTTCGCGTACCAGCGCGCGGTCGACCACGGCCTGGCGCCGGCGCTCGGCATCGACCTCGATACCGCCTTCGGCAGCGACATGTTCGGTGAGATGCACGCCCTGTTCCACCAGCAGCGCGCCGCCATGCGCAACCGCCGCTTCCGGGGCGAGCAGGACGTGCCGGCCCCGATCACGGTGCGCGCCGTGCTGGAAGCGGCGACGGTCAACGGCGCCCGCGCCGCCGGCCTGGAAGGCATCACCGGCACGCTGGCGCCGGGCAAGCAGGCCGACATCATCATGGTGCGCACGAACGGCGCCGCCGTGTTCCCGGTGACGCATGCCGTCGGCACGATCGTGCAGGCGGTCGAGCGGGCGGACGTGGACACGGTGATGGTCGCGGGCCGGCTGCGCAAGCGCAACGGCACGCTGCTCGGCGCCGACCTCGACCGCCTCGCCGCCGACGTCACGGCGTCGCGCGACCATCTGCTGGCCGCGGGAGGCATGCATGCCGGTCTCTGAAACGTTGCCGATGCCGTCGGCCTGCCGCGACCGTCCGGCGCCGGCCGTCATCGCCGCGCTGTTCTGCGGCTGCCTGGCCGTCGGCCTGCCGCTGCCCGTCGTGCCCCTGTTCATCCACGACAGTCTCGGCTTCGGCGGCGCCGTCGTCGGGCTGGCCATCGGCATCCAGTTCCTCGCGACGGTGGCCACGCGCGGCTACGCCGGCCGCGTCGCCGACGTGCACGGCGGCCGCCGCGCCGCGCTGCAGGGCGCGCTGTGGTGGGCGCTCGGCGGGCTGCTGTACCTCGTCGCGACCTTGCACGGGCTGTCCGCCGGCGCCAGCCTGGCCATCCTCATCCTGGGCCGCCTGGCCGCGGGGTTCGGCGAAAGCCAGTTCGTCACGGGGTGCGTGGCGTGGTCGATCGCGTCGGTCGGGCCGCAGCGCGCCGGCATGTCGATGTCGTGGACGGGGATCGCCATCTTCGCCGCGCTGGCCGTCGGCGCGCCGGCCGGCATGGCGCTGTTTACGCGCTCCGGTGCGGGCGCCACGATGCTGGCGTGCGTGCTGTCGCCGCTGCTGGGCGGCGCCATCGCACTCGCTGCGCAGCCGTACGCAATGGCGGCCGGGCCTAGGCTGCCGTTCCACCGCGTGCTGGGCCAGATCTGGCGCGAGGGCGCGGGCCTGATGCTGTCCGGTGCCGGCATCGCGGGTTTGACCGCATTCGCCTCGCTGTACTTCGCGCTGCGCGGCTGGGGTCACGCGGGGCTCGTGATGACCGCGTTCGGCATCGGCTTCATCGCCGTGCGCCTCGTCCTCGGCCACCTGCCGGACCGCATGGGCGGCTACCGCGTGGCCCTGTGGTCGCTCGCCGTGGAAGCCGCCGGCCAGGTCATGCTGTGGCAGGCGCCGACCGAGGCGGCGGCACTGGCGGGCGCCCTCGTCACGGGCCTCGGCTGCGCGCTCGTGTTCCCGGCCCTCGGCGTGGAAGCGCTGAAGCGCGTGCCGCCCGCCAACCGCGGCAGCGCGATGGGCGCCTTCGTCGCCTTCCTCGACATCGCCTACGGCCTTGCCGGCCCGGCCGCCGGCATCGTGGCGGGCCGCTTCGGCTACGGCGCGGTCTACCTGCTCGGCGCCGGCTGCGCGCTGGCCGGCGCCCTCCTCGTGCGGCGCCTGGCGTGAGCCTGATTCAATGCGCGTACTTGCGCTGGACGTCGTCGTAGAACTGCTTCATGGTCCAGAACGCGAGCTTCTTCTTGCCGGCGTCCGTGACCAGGCCCTTGCGGTTCCAGAAGTCCTGGAAGTACGGATGCTGGCGGCGCGGCGAGCGGAAGTCGACGAGCACCCACGGCGTCATCCCGCGCAAGCCCGGGATCGCGGACAGCATCTTGAACTGGTTGCGGTACAAGGTGTCCTGGTATTCCTCGCTCCAGCGCGTGTCGGCGTCGGCGTGGTAGCCGCCCAGCGCCTCGGCGCCGAATTCCGTGACGACGACCGGCTTGTTGTAGCGGACGTCGAAGCGGTAATTCAGCATCTCCGCGTTGCTCGCCCAGTACCAGCCGGCGTACTCGTTGAAACTGGCGAGGTCGAGGTAGTCCGCGAGCGGATCCTCGACCGTGATGTCACTGCCCTTGCGATGGATTTCCAGCGCGGCCGCCACGAGGCGCGTGTCGTCCAGCGCGCGCGCCGTCTTGGCGAGATTGCTCATGAACGTATTGCGCGGGCCGCCGATCGGCGTCTCGTTCCCCACCGACCAGACGACGACGCTCGCGCGGTTCTTGTCGCGCGTGACGAGGTCCGTCAGCTGCGCGTTCGCGTTGGCGTAGGTGTCGGGATTGGTCCACGAGATCGTCCAGTACACGGGCACTTCCGCCCACACCATCAGGCCCATCTCGTCGGCCAGGCGGATCATCTCTTCGCTGTGCGGGTAATGCGCGAGCCGCACGTAGTTGCAGTTCATCTCCTTGGCCCACTGCAGCAGCATGCGCATGTCGCCGGCGCCGCGCGGACGGCCCGGGATCAGCGGATTCTCTTCATGCATCGAGATCCCGCGCAGGAACACGGATTTGCCGTTCAGGAGGATGTCCTGGCCACGCGTCTCGATGGTGCGGAAGCCGATGCGGTCGACGACCCTGTCGCCGCCTCCACTGAGTTCCACCGTGTACAGCTTCGGCTGTTCTGGCGACCAGTACGTCAGTTTGTTGACGGGGAAGTTCAGCGCCGCGCGGCCGTTCGCGTCCGTGCGCACGGTCGTCCTGATGCCCGCCTCGGGAATGCTGACGGTCACCTGCTGCGCCTTGCTGTCCCCCGCCATTTGAATGAAACCTTCGACGCGGCGGGCGTCGCCTTTCGCCAGCTGCACCTTGTAGTCGGCGATGTACGTGGCGGGCAGCTCGGCCAGCAGCACGTCGCGCGTGATGCCGCCGTAGTTCCACCAGTCCGTGTTCACGGTCGGGATCTCGTCCTGGTGGCGCGTGTTGTCGGCCTTGACGACGACCACGTTGCGGCCTTTCGCCAGCTTGTCCGTCACGTCGAACTGGAACGGCGTGAAGCCGCCCTTGTGCATGCCGAGTTTTTTACCGTTCAGGTAGACGTGCGCCTCGTAGTTGACGGCGCCAAAGTACAGCGCGTAATGCTTGCCCGGCTTGGGATCGGCCTGGAACGCCTGGCGCAGCCACACGGTGCCCTCGTACAGCTGCAGCTTTTCCGCCTGCGAGTTCCAGTCGCCCGGCACCTTCATCGTGGGCGCGTGGTCGAAGTCGTACTCGACCCACTCCGTCTTGTCCTTCGGCTTGCGGTCGTCGTAGAAGCCGCCCTTGCCGCTGTCCGACTGGTCGAACGGCATGTGCCGGTAGTCGTAATAGCCGTTCTCGTACGGGTCGATGATGTAGCTCCAGCGGCCGTCCAGGCTCACGTGGCTGCGGGCGTAGATGTTCTGCGTGGGCGCCATCAGGCTGCTAGCGCGGGCCGCCTTCGATGGCTGGCCGGCGAGCTGGACGTCGACAGAATCGGTAGAGTGCGCGGCAGCATGCGCGGCGCAGGCCACGAGCGTCAATACAGAGAATTGCAGCACGGCCGTCAGCCGGACGAACGGGTGTGTCATGGCGTCTCCTGATTGTTATTCAGGGAATGGTAGCGCTGTCATCGCGCAGCTGCAAGATTTACAAGCCGTGCGTTATACTCGCGGGATAAGGGGTGTTCACGCCATGTCGGCGTGACAGGTGTTACGCGCTGGTCGGGCCGCCACGCGGCCTTGTCACGACCCTATGTTCATACCCACGACCCTGCAAATGATCGGTGCCGCGCTGTTCGGCGTGGCCGTCCTCCACACCTTCTCCGTCAAGTATTTCGAGCGCCTCGCGCACACGCACCCGCGCCATGCCGGCATCTGGCACCTGCTCGGCGAAGTGGAAGTCGTGTTCGGGTTCTGGGCGATGGTGCTGATGCTGTTCATGTTCGGCGTCGCCGGCCGCCACGAGTCCGTGGCCTACCTCGAGTCACGCAACTTCACGGAGCCGATGTTCGTGTTCGCGATCATGGTCGTGGCGGGGAGCCGGCCGATCCTCGACTTCGCCCACCTGCTCGTGCGCAGCGGCGCGCGCCTGCTGCCGCTGCCGCGGACGATGGCCCTGTGCTTCGTCGTGCTGTCCCTCGTGCCGCTGCTGGGCGCGTTCATCACCGAACCGGCCGCGATGACGCTGGCCGCGCTGCTGCTGCGCGACAGCGTGTTCGCGCGCGCCACGGGTCCGCGCCTGAAATACGCCATCCTCGGCGTCCTGTTCGTCAACGTCTCCATCGGCGGCACCCTGACGCCGTTCGCCGCGCCGCCCGTGCTGATGGTCGCGTCCACGTGGGGCTGGGACCTCGGCTTCATGCTGCAGACCTTCGGCTGGAAGTCCGCGCTGGCCGTCGTGACCAACACGATCCTGCTGCTCGTCGTGTTCCGGCGCCCCTTCCTCGCGCTGGGCGATGCGGCGGATGCCGCGGCCGATCCGGTGCCGCTGCCGGTCATCGCGACGCACCTGCTGTTCCTCGTGCTGATCGTCGTCTTCGCCCATCATCCGCAAGTCTTCATGGGCATCTTCCTGTTCTTCCTCGGCTTCACGGCCGCCTACCAGCGCTACCAGGACAACCTGATCCTGCGCGAGGCGCTGCTCGTCGCCTTCTTCCTGGCCGGCCTCGTGGTGCTGGGCGGCCTGCAGGCCTGGTGGCTCGCACCGCTGCTGACCAGCATGAGCGCCGACGCCGTGTTTTTCGGCACCACCGCGCTCACGGCCATCACCGACAATGCCGCCCTCACCTACCTCGGCGCCCAGGTGCCCGGACTCAGCCTCGCGTACAAGACCGCCCTCGTCGGCGGCGCCGTCGCGGGCGGCGGCCTGACCCTCATCGCCAACGCGCCCAATCCGGCCGGCGCCGCGATTTTGAGAGACAGCTTCCCCGACCGCGCGATCAGTCCCCTCGGGCTGCTCGCCGCCGCAACACCGCCCACGCTGATCGCGGTGGCGGCCCTGCACTTCCTCTGATCCCTGACCTGGAGACGCAAGCAATGAACGACCTGGTGAACGCCATCAACGGCATCGTATGGAGCCCGGCCCTGATCGCCCTGTGCCTGGGCGCCGGCCTGTATTTCTCGGTGCGCTCGCGCTTCCTGCAGCTGCGCCATCTACGGGAGATGGTGCGCCTCATGATGGAAGGGAAAAGCTCGGCCGAGGGCGTATCGTCGTTCCAGGCGCTGGCCATGACCTTGGCCGGCCGCGTCGGCACCGGCAACATCGCGGGCGTCGCGACGGCCATCACGTTCGGCGGCCCCGGCGCCGTGTTCTGGATGTGGGCCGTGGCCTTCCTGGGCGCCAGCTCCGCGTTCGTCGAGTCCACGCTCGGCCAGGTCTACAAGGAACAGATCGACCGCGAGTTCCGCGGCGGGCCCGCGTTCTACATCGAGAAGGGCCTGGGCATGAAGTGGTATGCCTGGATCTTCGCCGTCGTCACCGTGTTCGCCACCGGCGTGCTGCTGCCGGGCGTGCAGGCGAATTCGATCGCGGAGGGCCTGCGCAACGCCACCGGCATCGACGCCAACGTCACCGCCGCGCTGCTCGCCATCGCCCTCGGCTTCATCATCTTCGGCGGCGTCAAGCGCATCGCACACTTCGCCGAAATCGTCGTGCCGTTCATGGCGCTCGCCTACATCATCGTCGCCTGCGTCATCATCTTCCTGAACTGGCAGCAGCTGCCGGGCGTGCTCTCGCTGATCTTCAGCTCGGCCTTCGGCCTCGATGCCGGCTTCGGCGCCATCGTCGGCCTGGCGATCCAGTGGGGCGTCAAGCGCGGCGTCTATTCGAACGAAGCGGGCCAGGGCACCGGACCGCACGCCTCGTCCGCCGCGGAAGTCAGCCACCCGGCCAAGCAGGGCCTCGTGCAAGGCTTCTCGGTCTACATCGACACGCTGTTCGTGTGCTCGGCGACCGCCTTCATGTTGCTGATCACCGGCCAGTACAACGTCGAAGGCCCCGACGGCACCGCGATCCATACGGGCGTCCACGGCGTCGCCTCGGGCCCGGGCTACGTGCAGACCGCGCTGGAAAACGTGATGCCGGGCTTCGGCTCGCTGTTCGTCGCGCTGGCCCTGCTGTTCTTCGCCTTCACGACGATCGTCGCCTATTACTACATCGCCGAAACCAACATCGCCTACATCAACCGCACCGTGCACCGCCCGTGGATGACGCTCGTGCTCAAGGTGTGCATGATCGGCGCGACCGTGTACGGCGCCGTGAAGACGGCCGACGTGGCCTGGGCGCTGGGCGACCTGGGCGTCGGCCTGATGGCCTGGCTGAACATCGCCGCGATCCTGCTGCTGCGTAATGTGGCCTTCAAATGCCTGCGCGACTACGAAGCGCAGCGCGCGGCCGGCAAGGATCCGGAATTCGATCCAGCCGCGCTGGGCATCGAGCGCGCCGATTACTGGGTCAAACGGGCTGCCGGCCGTCGCCAGCAAGGCGCGGAGACTGTCGCGGCCAAGGTGTGAACAGATCGTCATCGATTTGGCGCATGAGTGTGGCTATTTGTCCCATCGTGTCGAAACCATTTGTAGTTACGGGGAGGAACCTGCAAGAATAAATTACCATGTCGAAATTAAAGTTCTCCGAAAGCAAATCCGAAGAGCCGGTGCTCGCAGCGCTGGCGCAAGGATTACGTCGTCTCGCCGCGGACGCCAGTGTGGAGACACTGCAGCAGGAAACGGTGGCCGTTGCGGTGTCGCTGTGCGGCGCCGAACGTGGATACTGGGCGGCCGCCGGCGAGACGGCCTGTATCGGAGACACGACCTGTTTCGCGCTAGGCGACGGCATGGTCGTGCTGGAGCATGCGCAGGCAGTCGACGCCGCGCTGCTCGACATCCTCGCCACCGCGGCGTCCATCGCGCTGACGAACGCGGCCCTGCGGGAACAGAGCCGGCAGGACCAGTCGACGACAGGACTGGCGTTCGAACGCACGCTGCTGCACACCCTCGTCGACAACATCCCCTTCCGCATCTACGCCAAGGACCGCGAAAGCCGGTTCCTGTTCGGGAATAACCGCATGGCCCGCCTGGCCGGCGTCGAAACGCCGCCGCAACTGATCGGCAAGACCGACTACGATTTCTTCCCGGCCGAGCTGGCGGCCAAATACTTCGCCGACGAAAAGCAGGTCATGGATTCCGGCCGGTCGCTGTTCGATTACGAAGAATTGGTCGAGGACCAGGACACGGGCGAATTGGGCTGGACCGTCACGACCAAGGTGTTGCTGCGCGGCGCAGACGGCGCGGTGAACGGCATCGTCGGCATCGGCTACGACGTCACGCAGCGCAAGCTCATGGAAGAGCGCCTGCGCGAGCGCACGCAGGAACTGGAAGAGGCCAATGCGCGGCTGGAAGCGGAGAAGGAACAGCAGCAGGTCCTGATCCGCAAGCTGAGCGACATGCAGGGCCAGCTGCTGCAGTCCGAAAAAATGGCCTCGATCGGCCTGCTGGCCGCCGGCGTCGCCCACGAGATCAACAATCCGCTCGCGTTCATCAGTTCGAATTTCGGCGCGCTCGAACGCGACGCGAAAGACATCCTGAAGCTCATCAGCGCATTCGAAGGCGTCGAAGGGCTGCTGCCGGGCGACGCGCGCGCACCGGTCGCCTTCATGAAGGAAGACATCGGGCTGGACGACATCCGCCAGGACCTCGACGCGCTGTTCGCCGAATCGCGGGAAGGCCTGCAGCGTGTAAAACACATCGTGCAGAACCTGAAGGATTTCTCCCGGCCCGGCGGCACGGAAAAGGAAATGGCCGATCTCGAGCAGGGATTGGACAGCACCCTGAACGTGGCCTGGAACGAAATCAAGTACAAGGCGGACGTCGTCAAGGAATACGCCGGCGTCCCCGAGCTCTATTGCCTGCCCTCGCAGATCAACCAGGTCTTCCTGAACCTGCTCATCAACGCGGCCCATGCGATCGAGGGCAAGGGCACGATCATCGTGCGCACCGGCCATGACGAGAAGGTCGTCTGGGTCGAGATCGAGGACAACGGATGCGGGATCGCGCCGGCGCACCTCGATCACATCTTCGAACCCTTCTTCACGACCAAGCCCGTTGGCAAAGGGACCGGGCTCGGGCTGTCGATCGTGTACGGGATCGTGCAGGGGCACCGCGGCACGATCGCCGTGAAGAGCGAAGTCGGCAAGGGAACGGTGTTCAGGGTGGCGTTGCCACGGACGTAGCCCAGCTGCGCCGCAACGCGCCCTGCCCGGCCGCGCCCCACAACACCTTGCCGGGGTTGAGGATGTTCTGCGGGTCGAACACCCGCTTGATGGCCCGCATCAGTTCCACCGCGGGCAGCCCCGCTTCCTGCACCAGGAAATCCATCTTGTGCATGCCGATGCCATGCTCGCCCGAGCACGTGCCGTCGAGGCGAATCGCACGGGCCACCAGCCGGGCGTTGAGCAGTTCCGCGCGTTCGCGCTGCTCGGGCTTGTGCGGATCGATCAGGTAACCGAAATGGAAGTTGCCGTCGCCGACGTGCCCGACCAGCGAATACGGCACGCCCATCTCGTCCGCTTCGCGCACCGACTCGAGCAGGCATTCCGCCAGGCGGCTGATCGGCACGCAGGTGTCGGTGCTGATCGCGCGGCAGCCGGGTATCGATGCGATGGCCGCGAAATAGGCATGGTGGCGCGCCGTCCAGAGCCGCGACCGCGCTTCGGGGTCGGTCGCCCAGGCGAACGCCGCGCCGCCGTGCTCCCCCGCCAGGGCCTCGACCGTTTCCGCCTGTTCGCGCACGGAAGCCGGCGTGCCGTGGAATTCCATCAGCAGCATCGGTTCTTCGCGCAGATCGAGCTTGCTGTACCGGTTCACCATCCGCACGGTGTTCGCGTCGATCAGCTCCATGCGCGCGATCGGAATGCCGGATTGGACGATGTCGATCGCGGCGCCTACCGCGTCGGCGATGCCCGGGAACGAGCACACGGCCGCCGACTGCGCTTCCGGCAGCGGGTGCAGGCGCACGACGATCTCGGTGAACACGCCGAGCGTGCCTTCGCTGCCCACCATCAGCCGGGTCAGGTCGTAGCCCGCACTGCTCTTGCGCGCACGCGTCCCGGTATGCACGATCTCGCCCGCGGCCGTGACGACCTGCAGCGCGAGCACGTTCTCGCGCATCGTGCCGTAGCGCACGGCATTCGTGCCGCTGGCACGCGTGGCGCACATGCCGCCGATCGACGCGTCCGCGCCCGGATCCACGGGGAAGAACAGTCCCGTGCCCTTGAGCGCCTGGTTCAGCTGCATCCGCGTCACGCCCGGCTGCACGGTCGCCGTCATGTCCGCGGTATCGATGGCAAGCACGCGGTTCATGCGGCTCACGTCGAGGCTGATGCCGCCCCGTACCGCCAGCAGATGACCTTCCAGCGACGACCCCGCGCCGAACGGGATCACCGGCACCGCGTACCGGCCCGCCAGCGCGAGCAGCGCCTGGACGTCCGCGACGTCCTCGGCGAACACCACCGCGTCCGGCGGATTCACGTCCACGAACGACGATTCGTCGCGGCCATGCTGTTCGCGCACCGCGGCGGCGGTCGAGAAACGGGGGCCGAAGCGGGTTTGCAGTTCGGCCAGCAATGGGGCCGGCAGGCCCTGGTCCGGGGCTGGGGTCATACGGTCATTCATTCCAAATTCCTGGTGATGTTGGTGTGTTCGCAAAGATTGTCTCACTACCCGACGATTTCTTTCTTGAAGGATTGCTACGCTACAGAAATTTTTCGCTAAAAAAAGTGAACTTAGGAAGTTTCCCTGCCTCAAAGCTTACTCATTAACTTGCTGAGTCAGGCTTCTCCCGATGAAAAAAACTGCTGTTTTCGCTTCCAACATCCGTGCAAACGTTCTCCTGTCCTGCGGCGCCGTCGTGCTGCTCGCAGCGGCCCCGATGGCTTCCGCCGTCGCCAAGGATTTGTATGTTTCCACGACCGGCTCCGACTCGAACCCCGGGACGCAAACCGCGCCGGTGAAGTCGATCGCGCGTGCCGATGCGCTCGCCAGCGCCGGCACCGTCATCCACGTTGCCGCAGGCACGTATCGCGTCTCCGCGCCCGCGCTGGACAACGCCGGCATCAAAACGAGCAAGAGCGGTACCGCAACCGCCCGTATCAAATTCGTCTCGGACGTGAAATGGGGCGCGAAGATCATCGTGTCGGGCACCGGCATCACGTGGGATTCGCGCGGCAGCTACGTCGATATCGACGGTTTCGACATCTCCGGCTCGGGCCGTCACGGCATCCTGGCCGCCGGCGCGAACCTCACGATGACCAACAACTTCATCCATGACCTGACCATCAGCGGCGGTTGCAACGGCAGCGGCGGCGCGGCCATTGATACCTATGGCCCGGTCGGCGGTGTCGTCATCGACCGCAACGTGGTGCGCAACATCGGCGCCTCGATGATCGGCAAGTGCAACACGGTGCAGGGCATCTACATCGCGAATGCAAACAATGTCGTCACGAACAACCTCGTCTCGGGCGTTGCCATGGCCGGCATTCAACAGTGGCACGGCGCGACCGCGTCGACGATCGTCAACAACACGGTCTTCCACAGCAAGGACGGTATCCTGCTGGGCCAGGGCGATGCCGGCACGACCACGGGTTCGGCCAACAACTACGTCGCCAACAATGTCGTGTATGACAACACGACCTACGGCATCGTCGAACTGGGCAAAATGGCCGGTAACAACCGTTATGTGAACAACCTGGTGGCAAAAAGCGGCACCGCCATGCGCGTGGCGGGCAGCGTCAGCGGCACGATTTCGTCGGATCCGCTGTTCGTGGCCTACCAGGCCAACGGCACCGGCAACTATCGCCTGTCGAGCAGCTCGCCGGCGATCGACCGCGGTACGTCGACGTCGGCACCGCGGGTCGACCTGATGCTGGTGGCACGCCCCCGCGGCGCGGCCATCGATATCGGCGCCTACGAGTTCTAATCCGGCTGTTTACTTCGCTGGTGCGGGCGCATCCACGTGCTCATAACTGAAAATGCGTGAGATGCGCCACTGCTTTCCCTGCAAGAGCATCAGATGCGAAAAGTTCGCATGCCCCGCCAGCGTCTCGGGTGCGCCCGCAGGCCGCGCATAGAACCGGTGTTCGCCGGTGACGATCGCGCCATACAGCGTCTCGCCCTGGCGCATCGGGAAGAAGCGGATCGTTCCCGGCACGGCTTCGCGACGCAATTTGACCGGCGCGCTCTTCATGCCGTCGTTCACCGCGGACAGCGCCTTCTTGCCGATTACCTTGCCGCCACGGTCGTGATAAAACTCGACGTCCGACGCCAGCCAGGCGTTCATGCCATCCGGATCCGCGCGGTTATAGGCTTCCCAATAGGCCTTGTCGGCGGCCCGTGCGCCGGCATCCCATGCGGTATCGGCTGCCGGCTGGGCCAGCGCGACGGTGGATGCCATGGCGAGCATGGCGATGGATGTCGAAACTAAACCGCGCGTGAACATGAATTCTCCGGTGAAAATCCAGGAATTATATCTGTGCAGTATTCACGGGTGTTGTATCCCGCCACGCGCCATCGATACGCTCGATGCACGTCGTGATCGCCGCCTTGGCGTGACCGAGCACCGTGTATGAGGCGAAGAATTCGGTGAGGACGTTGCCGTGATCGAAGCAGGTCGCCGCGCCAATGCGGCGGCCGGTGCTGTCGTCGACGGCCTCGAACTCCAGACTCGCGCCGCCGGTTGTGACTGGCCCGACCAGCAGCAGCGTTATCGCGTTGACCATCCGATTGGGTGTTTGGAGTTCGGTCACCGCCACGCGCAGCCGCACCCGGCCTGCCGCACCTGGCGCCGCCTGGATCTTGCTCACCTGACGATGCAGTTCGGTGTCGACATAATCCAGGACTTCGCGCTGCTGCGCATCGTCGAGTCCTTCGATGCGGCCGGAACTCGTCTTGATCAACGGATGTTCCACAACAACTTCGGCGTAACGTCCCGGGTCGAATCCGGCCTCGCGGAACATCAATACATGCTTGTACCGCGTCGGCGCAAGCGTCTCATACGTGTCGAGAAATCCCGAGCGCGTCATGCCGTTCGTCGCGCACCCGGAAAGCGCTCCCGCGATGCACAGAAACAGTCCACTGCAGATTGATGCGCTTTGCTTGTTCATGGATGGACTCCTCAATCAAACCGGATATACGGTTTGATAATTTTGCTCGTCCACCCTTGGCGGCAGTTGGGGCGTCTCAAGGGAACCACTCAATGGTTCAGTGCCAGGTACCGTCCAGCATCGCTGCAAATCCTTGCGCTCGCGGCATCCCGGCACACGTGAGCATCGTCGGTTCAACGCCGGGCGAACCCGCCGTCCACCACAGGCCATGTCCTTGCAACGCCGCCGCGGCGACGCGCTCGCCCACGTTCGCATCCAGCGCAAACCGCCACGTGCCATTCACCGGCACGGGCTGCGCATCCTTCGCCACCCCAGGCTCCGGCATGCCATCGAACTGCACCAGCCCGAACGCCGGATCCAGCGACGCCCGCGCCAGATCCTCGACCGCGTCATACCAGGCCACATGCTTGTGAAACCAGTCCAGCAGCGGCGGCGCGCCGACAGCACCGATCATCAGCGGAAAATAGCGCCCGACGCGATCGACACTCGGCATCATCACGCCGCCCAATCCTTCCGGCCCAAGCACCCCGGGCGCAATCGCAAACCGCCACACCGGACTGGTGAGATAGTGATTGAGCCACTGATCTCCCAACTGCTGCTGGCTCGCATGAATGCACTGCTGCAGCCACGCATCCCAGGCCGCGACCGGCCCATCGGGCAGCCCGCGCGACACGAAGTCGCCCAGGGTGGAGACCTTGCCGAAGTACCCGGTCACAGCTTGTCCACGCAGCGGAACTGCTCCAGCGTGGCGCGGCGGAACGGGTTGACGACGCTGCTCGCGGTCAGTTCCAGCGTGGCCTTGCGGCCGTCCGCGTCGAACGTCACGTTGTAGCGCTCCCCCTGCGCCGTCGGCGCCACGGTGGCCTTGTCGAGCATGCGGAACCACGCCCACGGCCCTTCCGTGTGCAGCGAGCCGTGCGCGCTCGCGGGCGTGACGTCGAGACGTACCTGCCCGCCGCCCTTCCCGCTCGGCAGCTGGAACGATGCCGGCACCAGCGCGCCCGGCGCCGCGGTCAGCGCTTGCCCGTCGATGTCGAGCACGAACCTCGTGATGGCCGGGTCGAGCGCCACCGGCTTCAGGTCGAAGCGCATCGATGCCTGGCGGCCGCCGTTCGCGAAGAACGCGTCGCGGATCTTCGCGGCGCGCTGGAATTCGTCCAGCGTCGATTGCGGGATGCCGAGCGTGCCGTCGTTCGCGGTCGCGCGCCAGCGCCACTGGGCGCCGCCCATGTCGACGTATTGCGCGAGGTTCTTCGCGAAGAAGTCGTCGATCAGGCCACCCGGCGCGAACATGCGTCCGAAGTCGTCGGCGGTGACGTCCTGCGCGGCGGATTTCACGATCGGGTAGCGGCCCGCGACGGCCTGGCGGCAGAACTGCGCCGGGCCCGCCGTCCACAAGGCGTTCAGGCGTTCGCGTTCGCTGCCGGACGTGAGGCCCGCGCCGCCGTTGTCGATCGACTTCAGCATCGTGCCCAGCGGCGCCGGTTTGCCGTCCGCCTCGAGCTTCACTTTCGCCAGCGCGTCACCCGGCGGCGGCGGGGAGCCCGTGCGCTTGGCGGCGGCGGCGCTGTCCAGGTAGACGGCGACGTCCTTCAGCATGCCCAGCGACTGGTCCAGCGGCGACGGCGTCCCCGTCGTCATCTTGTGCAGGTCTTCGAAGTGCGCGTCGACCGGGTTCGCGGCCTTCACCGGTGCGGCAGGCGCGGCATCGTCCGTGCTGGCCATCGCGCTTTCCAGCTTCTTCTTGTACGCGTCCAGCTTGCCCTTGACGGCGGCCGTGACCGATGCGGCCAGCGGTGCGCGCGTAGCCCCCAGCGTCGTCTCCTTGCTGGCCGCGACAAGGAATTTACGCATCGGCGACTCCGCGCCGGACAGCAGGTTCGTGATGCGCGCGCCCTGCTCCAGCGTGCCGAACGGACGCAGGCTCACGTCGGCCAGCAGCGCATCCCATTGCGCGATGTAGTCGTCGTAGTACAGGCGCAGCACGGCCTGGCGGACCTGGTCGCGGTTGCCGGCCTGCGTCGCTTCCTGCTGCGCGAGCACCCAGCGTTCCTTCTCGACGTCGTCGACGGCCTCGTTGCTCATCTCGAGGAACTTCGCGTAGCCGGCGGGCGAGAACATGCCGTTCACGCCGCGCGTGATCGGCTCGCCGCTCTTGCGCACGAAGACGTTCGCGGCTTCGCGTCCGCCCGCGCTGGCGGGGCTGAATTCCGGCAGCTTTTCGCGCACCAGTTGGCGTTTCAGGCGGTTGTAGACGCGCTGTTCGAGCGGCATGCGCGCCAGCGTCAAGCGCGTATCGCTGATCAGTTGCGGATCGAGGCGCGGCATCGCCTGGCCGTCGCGGAAGTTTTCCATCAGCGCCAGCTCGTGCGCGGCCAGCGCTGCTTTCTGATCGTCGTTCGCGTCCTTCAGGTTGCGCGCATCGTCCAGCGCGGCCCACGCGGCGACGGATTCGGCATCGAAGTGGCTCGCGTCGCCCAGCATCAGATAGACGCGCAGCACTTCGTACAGGTACTCGGGGCTGTTGGCGGCACTCCTGCGCAACTGGTCTTCCATGCGCTGCTGCAGGCGCGGCAGCAGCGTGTCCTGCAACACCTTGCGGTAGGCGATGCGCGCGGCCTCGCCCAGCTTGTCGCCCTGGTACAGGCCGAAGCGGTTCAGGAACGGCGCACCCTTGTCGCGGTCGTCGTAGCCGCCCGGCAGCGTGCGCAGCGCGTCGAGCACGGGCAGCAACTGCACCGTCGATCCCTGCGCGGGCAATGCGGCCACCTGTTTGGCGATGTCCGCCGATTTCGCTTCCATGTCCGCGACGTACGCGCGGTTGCGCACATAGCTCGTGATCATGCCGGCACCCAGCAGCACGAACGCGACGGCGATGGCCCCGACCGCGCCCCACTGGATCATGCGCCGGCGCTTTTCCAGCGTGTGGTTCACCCCGGCCAATTCGGCCTCGGGGAAGATCACCTGCTGCAGCAGATGCGTGATAAAGTAACTGCGGCCGCTGGCGGCGTTCGGCGCCAGCGCTTGTCTCTCCAGGCCGAACGACGCGGCCATCGCGCTCATCACGCGGTCCAGCGGGCTGCCTTCCTGCGTGCCGCTGCTGAAGTAGACGCCGCGCAGCAGGGCCTGGCGTTCGTAGCGGTTCGATGCGAACACGTCGTCCAGGAAGCGCTTCAGCACATCCTCGATACCGGCGAACTGCTGCGGGAAGCTGTAGACGAGCGCGCGCTTGTGCGGGTCGCGCTCCTGCTGCATGCGCGCGAGCACGCGTTCCTGCAGGCGCTGTTCCAGCTGCTCGAATTCGGCGGGAAACGCGGCCAGCGCGGCGTCGCCGTCGATCCCGTCCTGCAGCGGGAACGTCATGCCCCACACCTGCGCGCGCTCCTCGCGGCCCAGTGCATCGAAGAATTCGACGAAGCCGCCCAGCAGGTCGCACTTCGTCACGAGCACGTAGACGGGGAAACGCACGCCCAGCTGGTCGTGCAGTTCCTTCAGGCGGTCGCGGATCGCTTGCGCCTGCGCCTGCCGGCCGGCTTCCGTGTCCTGCAGCAGGTCGCTCACGGGCACGGTGACGATCACGCCGTTGATGGGACGGCGGCGGCGGTATTTTTTCAGCAGTTGCAGGAAGCCCGTCCACGCGGCCTTGTCGGCGCCGGCGTTGCTGTCCTGCGTCGTGTAGCGGCCGGCCGTATCGAGCAGCACGGCGTCGTCCGTGAACCACCAGTCGCAGTTGCGCGTGCCGCCCACGCCGCCAATGGCACCTTTGCCCAGCGCGTCCGCGAGCGGGAATTTCAGGCCGGACTGCGTCAGCGCCGTCGTCTTGCCGCTGCCCGGCGCGCCGATGAACATATACCACGGCAGCTGGTACAGGCCGCCCTTGGCGCCCGTCCTGGATTTTTTCAGGATCGCGATCGCGTCCTGCATGCGTTTATTTAATTGCGCCACTTCGGCGGTGCCCTCCTCGGGGGCAGGCGCCGGCTTCGCATCCTCGCCGGCCACGCTCTTCATCAATTCGCGGTTGGCGCGCCACGCCTTGAACCAGCGCCAGCCCAGCCAGCCGGCCCACAGGGCGAAGACGATGAAGATGAAGGTCCAGCGCACCGTCTCCGATGCGAACGGATAGTGGCCGTCGTAGGACACCAGCGGTAACTCGAACCAGATGACCAGGGCGAGCAGCAGCGCGCCCAGGAAGGCCAGCACGGCGGGCTTGATCAGCCAGGTGAAGAACTTTTTCATTGCGGTTGTCGTGTTGGTCTCAAGGGGCGGTGGCAGGCGTCAGCAGGACGATCTCCACGCGGCGGTTGCGCGAGCGGCCGGCCGGCGTGTCGTTCGTCCCGAGCGGTTCGGAGTCGCCGCGGCCTTCCACGCTGTAGCGCGCTTCCGGGCCGGCGCGTTCTGCCAGCAGGTCGCGCACGGCAGTGGCGCGAGCCTTCGAGAGTTCGTAGTTGGACGGGAAGCGCGCCGACAGGCCGGGCTGCGTGTTGTCCGTATGGCCAACGACGATCACCTTGCCGGGCACCGTTTTGAGCGCGGCGCCGATGCGGCCCAGCAGGCCGAGGTACGCCCCGGAGACGTCGCCGCTGCCCGACGCGAACACGCCGTCGCCGCGCAGGGTGACGACCGAGCGGTCGGCGCTGTCGACGACGGTGACGAGGCCTTGCGCGATCTCGGGCGCGAGGAACCCAGCGAGACGCGGCACGGTAGGCGCAGGTGCGGCCGGCGTCGCGACCGGCGGCGGCGCCGTTTTCAGCGACAGCAGGTTCGCGAACACGGGGTCGGACGCGTTGCCCAGCCGGTGGCCGAGGAAGAGCTGCAGCAGGATCAGGATGACGGCGGCGCCAGCCGCCATGATCCACACGGGGACCATGCGCCACAGCGGCTCGCCCTTGCCGGTGGCGCCCTTCCAGTGCGGCGACAGCTCGGTTTCGACGGACGTCTTCTGCTGCGCGATCAGCTGTTGCAGGCGTTCGCGCAGCGCGTCCAGCTGGCTGCGGCCGTTGTCGATGACGCGGTAGCGCCCTTCCAGCCCGAGCGCGAGACACAGGTACATCAGCTCCAGCGCGTCGACGTTGTCCTTCGGCGACTGCGACAGCTTTTGCAGGATCAGGAAGAACTTCTCGCCGCCGAACGCCTCGTTATGGAAGGCGACCAGCAGGCTGCGGCTGGCCCACACACCGCCACCGCCCCATGGCGTCGACGAGATGGTCTCGTCCAGCAGGGTGCACAGCGCATAGCGCGCGGCCGCGATCTGGTCGTGGTTCACGTGAGCGGCCTTGGCGCTGGTCTCGAACGTCTTGATCGCTTGAATCAACTGCATGCGCAAGGCTTCCACGTCCGGATGCGACGCCATGCGGCGCAGCGGCGGCACGAGGTCGAGCAGCGGATTCGCGGCGCGCACGAGCGGATTCAGGCCCACGCCGTGCAGCTGCGCCGGTGCGCCGGCAGGTTGGGGACGCGGCGGCTCGGAAGCCGGCGGCTGGCTTGGCGCCGTGCGGCGCCCGCCGGGTGCGGGGACCAGCACGGTGCGGTCGGGGTCCTGCATGGGGTTCACGGGATCGCTCAAGCGGTCCTCCTGCTCATTTGCTTACTTGGCTTACTTGGCTTACTTGCGGATGGCCCAGAACTCCATCTGCAGGCCCGGGTACTCGTTCGGGATGTGCATCGCGAAGCCGACGGAGTTCTGCAGCTGGGTCCAGTGCTCGCCCGCCTTGTCGAGTTCAAAATAGGTATAGCCGGCGTGGAACGGCAGCTGGCGCGGCGCCACGGGCAGCGCGCGCAGGGCGATGCCCGGCAGCTGCAGGTTGACCAGGTCGCGGATCTTTTCGATCGACCCGATCTTGACCATGGCCGGGAAGCCGCTGCGCACGGCTTCCGGCGGCATGTGCGCGTTCACGGCGAGCACGAACGTCGCGGTGCGCAGCAATTCTTTGTCCGGCACGACGGCCACGCGGATGCCGAACTGGCGCTCCTCCAGCGTGAGCGCGACGGCGCGCGGGTCGACGACGAGCGACAACGCCGCACGCACGTCCTCGATCAGCGGCGCGAAGCTTTCGTTCAGCCGGTCGTGGCGGTACACGGGATACGCGGCGGCGCGCTTGTCGGGGCGGCTGAACGTCGACAGTTCGCCGGCCAGTTGCGCCAGTTCCGCATACAGCCGCTCCGGATGCAGGCCCGTCATGCCTGCCAGGTGGCCGAACAGCGGCAGGCTGCGGTTCAAGAGCTGCAGCATCAGGAAGTCCGCGATCTCGGCGGCGCCGGCGACGCCGGGCTGGCTCAGGCGTCCGGCCAGCGCCTGCGCACGCTGGCCCAGCAGGCCGACCAGTTCATCGGCGAAGGCCGACAGGCGCGGCGCGACGCGGAAGTCCAGGCACGGCGGGCAGTACGCCGGATCGAGCACGACGCGGTTGTCCGGCCGGCGCTCGATCACGCGCGCGATGCCGAGGGTCGTGTACGCGTTGACGACGTCCTTCTCCAGCGCGACGCGCAGGCGCAGGCTGCCCACCTGCATCAGCGCGCTGTTGTCGAGGCCATTGCTGTCCATCGCCTCGTAGTCGACGGGGCGGTGGCGCGCGAAGTTGTCGGGGCCCGGATCGTCGCCGGTCTCCGCGATGCCCATGCGGCGCAGCGGCAGCGCCAGCACGATCAGCGCGTCGCGCGCATCCTCGGGGATGTCGAGCGGCTCGGGCAGCGCGTCGTCCTGCGGCAGGTTCAGCGTGGTGCCGTCCGGGAGCACGGCGCTCGCCGCCAGCAGCGCAAGCTTGCCCTGGGCGAGCAGCTGTTCGTCGATGACCAGCTTCGTGAAACCCCACGCGTAAGCGCGCACGCCCGCGACGCGTTGTTCGATCACGCCGTGCAGGTAGCGGTCGTGCTGTTGCAGGTGCTGGGGCTGCAGCAGCATGCCCTCCGACCAGATGACTTTACTATTCCAGGACATTCGTTGGCAGTGGTTGGAGTATCGGTTGATGGGAGGTCAGCGGCGCGCCTGGCGCAGCCGCGCGACCTGTTCCTCGTAGGCCTTGCCGAAGGCTTCGCCGAACAGGCGGTGGAAATCGCTGTCCGCCTCGCTGGCCATCTGTGTGTACAGCTCGACCATGCGGTCCCACATCTTGGCCTTGCGGTTCGCCGCGAGCATCTTGTCCATCACGGTCGGCACCTGCAGCCGCGCCTCGATGGCGGCCGGGTCGAAGCGCGCGAGCACGCCTTCCAGCGCCGCGCGCATGCCGGCCATGATCGCCAGCTCGTGCGCCTTCAGGTCGTCGAACGCGTTGGCGAACGCGCGCGCCGGCTGCATATAGCCCGGCATCGTCCCGTTGATCATCTGCGTCAGCGCGCTGTCGGCGTCCGGGAAGAATTTCAGGGGATTGTTGGCGGCGGCCGAGATCATCGTCATGTCCAGGCGGCTCTCACGCTTGGTCATGGCGCGGCCCATCAGCACGCCCATCGTGCCTGCCGTCGCTTCGCGCAGCATGGCGCCGGCCAGCTCCGCGATCTCCTCGGCGCTGCGCTTCGTGTTCAGTTCGGAGAGGCCCAGGCCGCGCATCAAGGCCTGGATCACGGGGTCGTCCGCGGCCGCGGTGCCCGGGGCGCGCGGCGCGGCTTGCACGGGCGGTGGTGACGGTGGTGGCGGTGATGGCGGTGGTGGTGCCGCAGGCACGGGCGGCTCGGCCGGCACGAACGCGGTTGCTTCGGCTTCTTCAACCGGCAGCGGCGCCGGCGCCGGCGCTGGCGCCGCTGCGGCCTGCACGCGCGGCGGCAGGAAGTCCGCCAGCGGATCGTAATCGTCCGGAATCGCCATCGCCGCCGCGGCCTGCGCCTGCGGCTGCGGCTGCGATGCCGCCACGACCGGTGGCGGCGCAAACGGCAACTGCTCCGGCGGCACGTGATCGCTCTCGGCGCCGCGCCAGGCCGGTACGCTCTGTGCGGGCGCCGGTGCGGGGCTGCCGAACAGGTTCAGGCCGAGCGGATCGAAACTCGGGTTCAGCGGATCGCCGCCCACGTCCAGGATGCCGGCATTGGCCAGCGAATCGTCCGGATTCATGGGCAGGTCGGGCGTGACAGGCGGCGGTGGCGGCGCGACCTGAAGGGGCGACGGCGGTGGTGCCGCAGGCATGAACGCCGTCGCCTCGCTCTCCACGCTCGCGAGCAGTTGATAGTCGCCGATGGTGACGCGGTCGCCGTCTTCCAGCTGCACGGAGCGGCCGGCGCCGACGGGGCGGTCGTTCACGAGGCTCGGATTGCTGCCGACGTCGACGAGCCAGAAGTCCTCGTCGCGGTATTCGACGCGCGCATGCAGGCGCGAGATGTACTTGCCGGGATCGTCGAGCACCAGGTCGTTGCCGGGCGCGCGGCCGATGGCGCCGCCCAGCTGGTCGAAGCGCCGCGTCAGCGCCTGGGCCGGCGCCGCATTGCGGTACATGTAGACGCTCAGTGTGATGGGCATTGGGGTCCTGGAGGAATCGATCGATTATACAGTTGCATGGTGACTCAACTCCGCCCCACGTCCTTCAAAAAGCGCGCCCGTTCCTGCGGATCCGGCAGGTTTTCGGCCAGCAGGCGATAGAACTCGTCGGCATTGCCCGTCATCTTGGCTGCGCGCTTGGCCAGCACCTTCGCGATCGGGCCCACGTACACGGCCAGCTTCATCTGCGCCGCCTCCATCTGCTCGGGGCTCAGTTGCAGCAGGGTCGGCATGCCCGTCATCTGCGTCAGTTGCGTCTTGGGCGCACCGGCCTGGCTGCGGCCGCTCATCGTGGCCAGCGTGGACAGGCCGTGCTTCTTCTTGATCTCGCGGACGCTGTCCTGGAACTGCGTGCGGCCCGCATCGGAACCGATGTGCGGCAGCAGCCGGTTGCACAAATCGTCCAGGTCGACCGCATCGCGCGCCGCATTCTTGAGCACCAGTTTCGCGACGGGGCCGATCTGCGTCGACAGCGCCGTCTGCAGGTCCGGGGCCAGGCCGTGCAGCCATTCCGGGGCACTGGTCAGGCTGGACGCACTGCCCGTCGCCGGCATGCTCTGCGACGCACCGGTGGGATGCGTGGGCCGCGCCGGCTCGGGCACGGCCGGACGCTGGAACGCGAGCACGGTGCGCTCGTTGTCCTCGTCGGTGAGCGGCACGCCGCCCGTCTGCTGCATGTAGGCGGCGTTCAGCGCGTCCAGGAACGCTTGCGCATTCGGGTAGCGGTCTTCGATGCGCTTGGCCATCGCCTTCGCGAGCACCGCGTCGAACGCGGGATTCAGCGACGGCTGGCGCTCGCTCGGGCGCGGCGGCATCTCGTGGATGATCTGGTGCATGACGGTCGACGCCGGCCCGCTGAACGGCCGCACGCCCGTCAGCATCTGGTACAGCACGATGCCGACGGCGAACAGGTCGGAGCGGCCGTCGACGGTCTCGCCCTTGAACTGTTCGGGCGACATGTAGCTGGGCGTGCCGATCACGGCGCCCACCTGCGTCAGGGTCGACGACTCGATCTTGGCGATGCCGAAGTCCGTGATCTTGACCTGCGCGTCGCCCGTGATGAGGATGTTGGCGGGCTTGATGTCGCGGTGGACGACGCCGCGCGCATGCGCGTAGTCGAGCGCGCGCAGCAGCTGCGTGATGCAGGTGATGCTGGCCGCGAGGTCCATCGGCACGTCCTTCACGAGGAAGGCGTTCAGCGGCGTGCCGTCCACGTATTCCATCGCGATGTACGTCGTCTCGCCGTACGCGCCGAAGTCGTACACGGCGACGATGTTCGGGTGCACGAGGCGTCCCGACGCCTGCGCCTCGTTGCGGAAGCGGGCGACGATGTCGGCTTCCTGCAGGCCGTCCAGCAATTCGTGCCGGATCGTCTTGAGCGCGACCGTGCGCGCGATGTCGGCGTCGTACGCCTTGTAGACCACACCCATGGCGCCGCTGCCCAGCACGCCGTCGATGCGGTACTTGCCTATCCTGTCGATCGTTGCCATTTACTTTGTCCTGCTTACTCTTCCAGCATCTTCAGCGCGCTATTGAGGCTCGTACGCATGCGGTTGAACGAGCGACCCAGGCCGCTGATCTCGTCGTTGCCCTTGACGTCGAATTCGTCCGCCTCGAACTTGCCCATGCTGACGTCATCCGCGACCGTCGCCAGACGCTTGATGCGGCGCGTGACGAACAAATGCACCATCACGTTGAGCGCGATGAAGACGGCGACGAACACGCCGAACAGCGACGCCATGAACGTTTTAAAAATCGAGTCGGCGCGCGCCAGCGGCACGGCCATCGGCACCGAGATCACCTGCGCGCCCACCACTTCGTTCAGCTTCCAGCCGAAGCCGTTGTTCGGGCCGTAGATGTCGACCATGGTCTTCGGCGCGTCGGCGGCCGTCGTGTGGCAGCCCAGGCAGACCGGGTCCTTGATCTGCAGCGGGCGCGCGATGTACAGGCTGCGGCCCGTCGCGGTATCGCGTTCGCCGACGAATTCCTTCATGTCCGGCTTGTTGCGCAGCGTCTGCACCACGTCCACTTCCCAGTCCGACGCCTTGTCGCGCGGGTTGGTCGGGTTCAGCGTCGCTTCCTTGTACGAGAAGTCCGGGTAGGATTTCAAGATCACGTTGAGGTTTTCGACGGCCGAATACGACGGCACCGACTGCGGGTGGAATTCGAACTTCATCTGGTTCTTCAGCAGCGGCTGGATCTGGCTCGCGGTGTAGCCGCGCACGCTCTTGGCCGCTTCCAGCAGCAGGCGTGCGTTCTGCAGGGTTTCCTCGCGCGCGCTCTCCTTGAGCAGGCGGTCCGCGACGACGCCGGCGGCGAGGAAGCCGACGGCGAAGATCGACACGAACACCAGGTTGAATTTGGCGGCGATCGAAAGTTTCATGTTGTGTTCTCCTGATTGAATTCTTGGTGGCGCGGCGTCAGAACAGTCCATTGTCCGGACGACGGGCCGGGTACAGCACCGGCTTCCAGTCGGGGCTCTGGCCGAGCTTGCGGTCGAGCTGCCTGCGGAAATCCGGGTCGGACAGGCGCGGCTTGAACCGCGCCACGAAGCGCCGGCGCGCCGGCAAGGTCGACGCCAGCCAGTCGTCGACATCGGCATACGCGGCGTCGCGTTCCTTCACGGGCGCCGCCTTGCCGGCATTCCTGACGCTGGGCACGCGCGCCAGGTGGTCGCGGAAGGCCGGCGGCATGGCGCTCACGAAGGCGCGCGGCGGGCGGCTCGTCACCAGTTGCTGCTTGTCGGCGTCGATGCCCGCGTATTGTTCGGTGGCGAGTTTCAGTACCGTGCCGGCCCTGGCCACCTGCTGCTCGCCCTCTTCCGCGAACACGGCATCCAGGCCTGCGCCCGCATGCACGATGGTCGATCCGGACGGCACGGTCACCTGCAGCGCGGGCGTGACGACCACGGCGCGGCGGCCTTTCGCATACACCTTGGCCCAGCCCTGCAGCAGTTCCAGCTCGACGGGCGACTTGCCGTCGGGCGCCAGGTTCGCGACGAGCACGCGGCTCTGCGGGCCCAGCGCGACGATCGCATCCGCGCCCGCCTCCACCTGCGCGCCGGCGGTCTCCGTCTCGAGGATGTCGTCCTTCTGCACGGCGACCCCGCTGCCGGCCTTGTACACGGCCGCGCCGCGGATCAGGCGCAGCGGCTGGTCGGCCAGGGTCAGCACGGTGCGCGGCGCGGGCTCCGCGGCCCGTGGGGCGGCGGCGGCGAGCAGCAGGCAGATGAAAAAAAATCGGTAACGCATGGCAGCCTCAATTGATCTTCACGAGCGCGCCTTCGATGGTCATCACGGCACCCGACTTCACCTGCATCATCGCGCCGGCCTTGATCTCCATGTTCGCATCCGACTGCACGGCGATTTCCACCGACTTGATGGTGATCTTGGCGGGCTCGATCTTGATGCTGCTGCCGCCGACCTTCAGCTCGATCGACGTATTCGCCTCGATGACGATCTTGTTGCCGACCTTGACGCTCTGGTTGTTGTCGACCTTGCGGGTCTCGTCGTTCTTGACCGTCGTGGACAGGTTGTTGTCGATCGCGACGGTCTGGTCGTTCTTGACGTGTACCTTGCGGTCGTTGCCCACGTCGAGGCTCTGGTCGTTGGCGATCCCGATCGTCTGGTCGCCCTTGTCCTTCTTCTCGAAGCCGACCTTCAGCGTGTCGTTGTTCTTCACGACGCGGTTGTAATCCTTCTCGGCCTGGACGAAGATCTCCTCGCTGTCCTTCTTGTCCTCGAAGCGGATCTCGTTGAAGCCGTTGCCGCCTTTCGACGTGTTCGACTTGATGGTCGATTTCGTCTGGTCGGCCGGCAGCGTGTACGGCGGCATGCTGTCGCCGTTGTAGACGCAGCCCGTCACGAGCGGCCGGTCCGGGTCGCCCTCGAGGAAGCTGACGACGACTTCCATGCCGATGCGCGGCACGAACATCATGCCCCAGCCCTTGCCGGCCCAGCCCTGCTGCACGCGCACCCAGCACGAGCTGGTCTCGTCCGACTTGCCGTCGCGGTCCCAGTGGAACTGCACCTTGATGCGGCCGTACTTGTCGGTCCAGATCTCCTCGCCCGCCTTGCCGACCACCATCGCCGTCTGAGGTCCCTGCACGATGGGCTTGCGCGCCGTCGCCGGCGGGCGGTAGCTGTGCTCCTTGCCGATCGCCTCGAACCGGCAGCGGAAATCGATGCCTTCCCGTACGCCATCCGAGCGGTATTCGTTACCGGCGATCTCGGTCTCGGCCGACGTGATCAGGAAGGCGCGGTTCTCGTCGGCGCGCGGATGTTCGGACAGCGTGAACAGCGCACCTGTCGTCAGGCCGCGCGCGCTGCCGGCTGCTTCGATCCGTTCACCCTGGCCATGCAGTGTCTCCATGCGTGCGCGGGCGAAGCCGTTGCCGGTACCCGCCTCCTGGTAGCGGCCGGGGTAATCGTAGTGTTCGTAGCTCGCCTGCGAAAACGGCGCCGCCAGCTGGGACTTGACCAGAAGGGCGCCGTTGACGCTGGACGACGCATTCTCGAAGTCGAAGTCGTTCAGCACCATCGCGCTGGGCTGGATCTCGCCACCGGGGACCAGGCGCGTCACCGCTTCTTCCAGCGGAGCGCGTCCCTCTTCCTCGTCGCGGAACAGGATGGTGTCGTAGCCGCTCACGGCCGCGTGGGCGCCGTAGCCATCCGCCAGCACCATCGTGTGCTTGCTTTCCGCGTGCGTGAAGTAGAAGTAGATACCCTCTTCCTCCAGCAGGCGGCAGACGAAATTGAAGTCGCTCTCGCGGTACTGCACGCAGTAGTCGCGCACGGCCGGCGCAGACGCCAGCATACCCTGGTCCAGTTCGATCGCGACGCCATACGCCTCCAGCACGGCCTTGACGATGCCGAGCGCGTCCTTTTGCTGGAAGATGCGGCAGTTGGTGGCACGCGTCAGCAGCCACAGGGTCGGGCGGACGATCGCGAGATAGGACGGTTTGCCATCGCGCCAGCCCTGGTAGGAAAAGCGCGTCACGATGCCGTTGAAATGGCGCTGCCCGCCCTCCGGCAGGTCGAGGCTCACGGTCATGCCCTTGCCCAGGATGTCGGCGATCTTGATGTCGCTCCGCTCGGAGGCGAGCTCGATGCGGAATTCCGACAGACGGCCCAGCGCCTCGCTGCATTGCATGCGCTTGAACAGCAGGACGTCGGCGCCGAGGGCGGTCTTGACGGCGACTTCGCGGTGGGTCTGGTTGGGCAGGATGGGCATGCGAAAAACGGACGGGTTAGGGAATCATGGTCTTGACGGTGCCGGCATTCGTGAAGCCGATCACGCCGCCCCAGTTGCACATGCACTTGGAGACGTTGTCGAGCGCCGGCATGTTGGCGATGAGGACCGTGGGCGCGCCGGGCACCCACGGCGCGGACGTCGCCGGCACGCACGGCATGGGCGTGAGCACGCCCAGCGCCGCGGCGGTGGCCGCGGCCACCGTCGGATTGGCCGGCGAGTTGCACACCCCGAACGGCATGATGTTCACGAGCGGGATGTGGTCCATGATGTTGGCGGCGGGCGGGCCCTCCGCGAGCACCTTGTTCTTGGGCAGGACGACGAGCGACGACGGTGCGGCACCGAACGTGCAGGTCATCATCGCACCCATGGACACCTGGTTGGGCATACGCTTTCTCTCACGCGATGGACAGGAAACTGACGTCCAGTTTGATCTTGTCGGTCCTGCCCTGCAGGACGTTGTCGAGATTCGTCACCTGCGCACCCTGGCATGCATCGCACATCGCGTTCTCCGAGACCACCTTGTTCGTTTTCAGTCCGAGAATGGCGATGTCGATCGAGCTGACGGTATCTGCCACAAGGATCTGACGCAGTAGGACGCCCAGCCGCTCGAACTGGAAAATCTCCATGTGGGTCTGGTCGCCTTCCTGCTTGCGCATCGTCTGGGCCGAGTACACCTGTTTATGCCGCATCATGTTGCCCGTGAAGCTCACCACGCGCAGGACCTGGCCGAACGCGTTGGCGATATCCGCCACCATCGCCCCGAGCAGGCACGAACCGCCCGAGTCGACGTCAAGGGTAAAGAATTTCTGGTCGGCCTGGATTTTATTCAGCTTCGAGAGCCGCTTGCTGGGCGGGACATGGCTCTCCTCGTCGAGGTAGGCGAGGAAACGTTGTTCTGCCGTTTGCAGGCCGCTCCAGTTTCTCGACGTGTCCCCCGCCAGCCGGAACGCCGGGTAACCGCCGCCGTGCGTGATGCTGGTGAGGGTGATGCCCGTCTCATGCAGCGAAGCCAGCGATCTTCCGGGCATGGGATTGGTCGTGGCATACCGCGCCGCCGCGATGCCTTTTCCCAGCGCCGTGACCAGCAGGCGGACGAAATAGGACCGGCCCGTGTTGATGTTGCCAAACGTGGAAATGGCGTGACCATTGCAGTCATAGTCCCGCATGCTCCATCCCTTGGTCACGACCAGCCTGTGCACGAGCCACTCGGCCTCGGGGCCGGACAATTGAACCTCCTCCAACGGGTTGGCGGGGAGCGTCACGACGCCTTTGAGGCCGCGCCGCGCAAAGATCCACTCCCAGCCTTCCCCGTCATGGACTGCCGAGACGAATTGGTGAAATTCCCACTCTTGGGCACAGTCGTCGATGACTTTCTCGACCACGGTCAACAGGTTCATATCCAGGTCTCCAGATCAGGTGGGCACGAATGAATCAGGGCAGACGCACGTCGAGCAGGTCAAACACGACATCGATCGGCGTCGCGATGCCGCCACCATCCTTCCCGCCGCCGTGCATGATGCCGATGATGTCGTTGTCGGCGTTGAACAATGCCGAGCCGGAATCGCCCGGAATCTGGAATTCCTCGCGCAACCCGGTGACCTTCACTTCCAGCTGGCTCGCGAAGTTGATGTCGCCGCCAAAACGCGCGTGCGGCACGGTCTTGTTCGCCGCGATGTCGACGATGCGCCCCGTCGTCACGCGCGACGCCGTACCGCGTTTCCATACCTCGTCGCCGACGCGCACGACGCTGGAGCTCAGGCGCAGTGCCGTGCCTTCGGGCGTCCTGTTCGCAAAGAGGACCCCCGGCTCCAGATAAGCGACGGCGGCATCGATGCGGTGATCGAGGATGCCGCGGTCATAGGTCGCGACCTTGTCGGAAGCGCTGGCGCCATTCCCTTTCGACGGTTGCAGGATGATGGGCTTGTCCTTGTTGGTGGAACCGAATTCGGCGCGCATCACGTGCTCGTTCCCGAGGATCATCGGCCGGTCGGTCTTGTTACACAACACAAAACAGGCGATGCTCCCGGGGCCAGGATGGTTGCCGCCGCTGATGCTCACGCCGATGAGCAGGGGACGGTGGCGGGCCAGGTCCGGCGGGCTTGGATTGGCTGGATCGAGACTCTTGATCAGCTTGTTCAGGCTCGACAGCACCAGGTACGACAGGTCCCCTTTGTAATCGTTGACGATCTGCGTGAACGAACGACGGTTGTCGGCCGGGATGAACAAGGCTTCGAGCAGGCCGATGGCCCGGATCAGGTCGCGGATCTCCTTCGTCGCTTCCTTTTTCATATGCAGGCTGTTGCTCAACGCCGTCCGGGCCTGCGTCGACAATTTGCCGAGCTCCGTGTCCAGGCGTGTCAGCAAGACGCCCTTGTACGACGAACTCGTCTTCTTGATGGTGGCCTTGATTTCCTTCAGTCGATCATCAGCGCTTTTATTCATGAGTGTTGTCCTTGTTATTAAAGATCCGCGTACCCGGTCCGGTCATGTCAGGCGAAGGAATAGGAGAACTCGCCATCCGCCACGCCGACGGTGACGCCGGCGACGCTCGCGCCTTCCATCATGCGCGTCAGGAATTCCCGCGACATCGCCGGCAGCATCGTGTTGGTGAGGATCGCGTCGATCATGCGGCCGCCCGATTCGCTCTCGGTGCAGCGCGACACGACCAGCTTCACCACGTCGTCGCCGTACCCGAACGGGATCTTGTAGCGCGCCTCCACGCGCTTCTTGATGCGGTCGAGCTGCAGCTTGACGATCTTGCCCAGCATGTCGTCCGACAGCGGGTAGTACGGGATCGTCACGATGCGGCCCAGCAGCGCCGGCGGGAATACCTTCAGCAGCGGCGCGCGCAGCGCACTGGCCATGCCGTCCGGGTCCGGCATCAGGTCCGGGTCCTTGCACAGGCCCGCGATCAGGTCCGTGCCGGCGTTCGTCGTCAGGATGATCAGGGTATTCTTGAAGTCGATGAAGCGGCCCTCGCCGTCTTCCATGAAGCCCTTGTCGAACACCTGGAAGAACATCTCGTGCACGTCCGGGTGCGCCTTTTCCACTTCGTCGAGCAGCACGACGGAATAGGGCCGGCGGCGCACGGCCTCCGTCAGCACGCCGCCTTCGCCATAACCGACGTAGCCCGGGGGCGCACCTTTCAAGGTCGACACCGTGTGCGCTTCCTGGTACTCGCTCATGTTGATGGTGATGAGGTTCTGCTCGCCGCCGTACAGGGCCTCCGCCAGCGCCAGCGCCGTTTCCGTCTTGCCGACGCCGGACGTACCGGCCAGCATGAACACGCCGATCGGCTTGTTCGGGTTGTCCAGGCCCGCGCGCGACGTCTGGATGCGCTTGGCGATCATCTCCATCGCATGGTCCTGGCCGATCACGCGCTGGCTCAGCGTGGAAGCGATGTTGAGAATCGTCTCCATCTCGTTCTTCGCCATGCGGCCGACGGGAATGCCGGTCCAGTCGCCGACGACGGCCGCCACGGCCTGGTAGTCGACGGTCGGCAGGATCAGCGGGTTCTCGCCCTGCAGCGCGGTCAGCTTCTCCTGCACGGCTTGCAGCTGTTCCTTCAATGCGGCGCGTTCAGCCTCGTTCTGCGCCGGTTCCGCGGCAGCCGTTTCGAGCTTCGATCCCGTGCCCTCGACCGGCTGCGCGCCGTCGCGCAGCTGCGCGCGCAGCGCCAGCAGTTCGTCGACGAGCGCACGCTCGTCGTTCCAGCGCTGTTCCAGGCCCGCCAGGCGTTCCTTCTCGGCCGCCAGCGCGACCTCCGTCTCGTGCGCGCGCGCGCCCACTTCGATGCCGATCGCGCCTTCGCGGCGGATGATGTCCATCTCGACGTTCAGCGCGTCGATGCGCTTGCGGCTGTCGTCCACCTCGGCCGGCGTCGCGTGCAGGCTCACGGCCACGCGCGCGCATGCCGTGTCGATCAGGCTCACGGATTTATCGGGCAGCTGGCGCGCGGGGATGTAGCGGTGCGACAGGCGCACGGCCGCTTCCAGCGCCTCGTCGAGGATCTGTACCTGGTGGTGCTTTTCCATCGTCGACGCCACGCCGCGCATCATGCGGATCGCGCGCTCCTCGCTCGGCTCGTCGACCTGGATGCTCTGGAAGCGGCGGGTCAGCGCCGGGTCCTTCTCGATGTGCTTCTTGTACTCGGCGAACGTGGTCGCGCCGATCGTGCGGAGCGTGCCGCGCGCGAGGGCCGGCTTGAGCAGGTTGGCCGCATCGCCCGTACCGGCCGCGCCGCCGGCGCCGACCAGCGTATGGGTCTCGTCGATGAACAGGATGATCGGCTTCTCACTGGCCTGCACCTCGTCGATGACGGAACGCAGGCGCTGTTCGAACTCGCCCTTCATGCTGGCGCCGGCCTGCAGCAGGCCCACGTCCAGCGCCAGCAGCTGCACCTCTTTCAGCGACGGCGGCACGTCGCCGCGCGCGATGCGCTGGGCAAAACCTTCCACGACGGCCGTCTTGCCGACGCCGGCCTCGCCGATCATGATCGGGTTGTTCTGGCGGCGGCGCATGAGGATGTCGACCATCTGCCGGATCTCGTCGTCGCGGCCCACGATCGGGTCCATCTTGCCGCTGCGGGCCTGTTCCGTCAGGTCGACCGTGAATTTCTTCAGCGCTTCCTGCTTGCCCATCTGCGCCGGGGCGATCGCGCCGGATGCCTCGCCGGGTGCGGCGGCCTGGAAGCCATCGCTGGCCGCCATCTTCGCTTCCGGCGAATCCTTCAGCAAGGTGCCGAAGCGGTCGGACAGGTCATCGGCCTTGATCCGCTCGAACTGGCGGCTGATCGCGTACAGCGCGTTGCGCAGGTTGGACGTCTTGAGCATGCCGAACACGAGGTGGCCGCTGCGCACCGACGATTCGCCGAACATCAGCGTGCCGAACACCCATGCGCGTTCCACCGTCTCTTCCAGCTGCGACGACAGGTCCGTCACCGACGTGGCGCCGCGCGGCAGGCGGTCCAGCGCGGCCGTCACGTCACGCGCGAGCACGGCGGCATCCAGTTCGTAGTGGCGGACGATGCGGTGCAGATCCGAGTCCTGCAGCTGCAGGATCTGGTGCATCCAGTGGACCATCTCCACATACGGATTGCCGCGCAGCTTGCAGAACACCGTGCTGCTTTCGATCGCGCGGTAGCACAGCGCGTTGAGTTTTCCAAACAGTGCGACACGGGAGATTTCGGCCATGATCGGTTCTTTCGCGTGGGGTCAGCCCTGGCGGGCAGTCGGGTTGATCAAGAGTTGACGGGCATCGCGCACGGCCGGGCCGCTCGCGAGATAAGTGGTCCAGCCGAGGCGGCGCGCGCCCAGCGTGAGCGGAGGAACTTCGGGGCGCTTGAGCACGAGGCGCACGTCCCAGTCGAGCACCGTGCCGGCATAGCTCTTCACCCAGTCGACGACGCGCGTCATGCTGGCGCCGCCGGGCAGCATGCGCTCGTAGTCGTCGTAGTCGAGGGGGCCGATCACGAGCCGGAACTTGTGCTGGCAATCCCAGACCTTCGTCCCCAGCACGGCGGACGTGCCGAGGCGGTTGCCGCGGTCTTCCATGCCGATGCGGGTCTGGCCGTCCAGCGGGATCTTCATCCAGTGGCCGACGAACTGTTCGAGTTCGACGGGCAGCTTGAAGTACGCGCGCAGGATGGTCACGAGGCCTGCCGCCGGGCGGCGCTGGTTGGCCATCAGGCCCGCGAAGTGCAGCTTGGCGAAGTCGCCGATCTCGTCGCGCCCGCGCAGGGCCGGCGCACCGATGCCGAACAGGCTGCCCACGTAATCGGCGAAGCGGTCGCTGGCCGGGCGGTCCAGGCTGACGGCCGGGTCGGCCGAGGCGCGGGCGCGGTAGAACAGCGACACCATCCGGTGGTGGAACACGTCCATGAACGCCACCAGTGTGTGGTCGTTGTGGTTGCGGGCGCGGTCGCGCGCGTACTCCGTCAGGTGCAGCGGCAGCGGACCGTTGGCGCCGAACAGGCCGAAGAAGTTGACGGCCAGGCGCGCGCGCGCGTCGCCCGTGGCGGGCGTGAATCCGGCCACGGCGCCGGGCTCGAAATTCAGCGACGGATCGCGCCCGAAGCGCACGGCGTCGTCGCGCGGGCGCAGCGACGCGCCGATGCGCGGCTTGTCCGGATGCGCGTTCTCGAGCAGGCGCAGGGCCTGGAAGAAGTCCAGCGCGGCGCCCGCGTCCTCGAGCTGGCGTTCGACGTCTACAGGATCGCGCATGCGCCCTCCGCCGCCTTCCAGCGCATGATCTCGCCGCGGCCGACGGTGCGCACGACGGTCTCGGCGAACGAATTGATCGACACGTATTGCGTGAAGAAGTGGCTGAGCACCCCGCCCAGCACGAACGCGCCGGCGCCTTCGAACGCGCCGTCGTCCATCGTCACCGTGATCTCCAGGCCGCGTCCGAACGTGATCGGTCCCGGTGCCGGCATGCGCCGCGTGACGGTTTTCGACGAGACCGAGCGCACGCCCTCCACCTGGCGCTGGCTCGTCAGGTCGAGCGGATGGCAGTACAGCGCGAGCAGTTCGCGCAGGGCGCGCGCGCCCTGGTCCGGGTCGGTGTCCGCCAGCGACAGGTAATTCAGCGACAGCTGGTTGATGAGGCGCCATGCCACGCCGCCCTCGGCGAACGACGGGAACGGCTGGCTCGGGCCGCCCAGCACGCGCACCGACTGCACCGGCCCGCCCTGCTCCAGGATGAAATCCGTCTTGCCGACGCCGAGCGACATCGACAGCGGCAGGTCGCGGTTCGTGCACCATACGACAAGCCCCAGCTGGCGCAGGTTATGGTGGTATGGCGCTTCCCTGGCATCGACGAGCGTGATGAACGTCTCGGAACCGATGTACGACGAGCGCGGACCGCGCTGGCGCTGGCGTTGCGACAGCAGGCGCGGCTCGCGCCGGATCTGGTAATAGGCCTGGCCCGCCACGGTCGCGGCGCCCAGGTCGCGCGCGCTGTACAGCGGATGGAATTCCTGTTCGGCGTCGGTGCCGGTACCGTAGCCCGTCACGCTCTCGACCTGGTGCACCTCGAAGTCCATCGGCCGCGTGCGGTCGGGCAGCACGTGGTATTCGAACTGGTCGCCGGTCAGGTTGATGCGGTCGGCGCGGCGCTGGAACAGGTTCACGACAGGCGTGCAGTTCAGCGCAAAATTGCTGTGGTCGAGCGCTTGCTCCAGGCGGGCATCGCCGCGCGACAGGAGTACGATGATCTCGAGCTCCTGCTCCGCGCAGGCGGCCACCGCGGATTGCAAGCCCGCCAGCTCGACGAACAGGAAGCGCTGCGCGAATGCGAAGTATTCCTGCAGCAGGCGGTAGCCCTGGAAGCTGCGCTGGCCGCTGGGCAGCAGCGCGTCGTCCTCCACGAAGCCGCGCGGGCGCAGGGCCGTCTTCGGCAACAGCGCGTGGCGCCCGGCCGGACGGCTGCCCGGCATCACGAGGACGCCTTCGACGGCGCCCAGCAGCTTTTCGTAGATCTGGCCCGGCATCTCGTCGCTGCCGCGCAGGTGCAGCGCGAGGCGGTCCAGTCCCAGTTTGGCGAACGGCATGCCGTTGGTGGTACGCAAGCGCAGGCGCAGCCCCGCCTTCACGTTCGCGGGCAGGCGCGCGTCGACGCCTTCGATGCGGCCGCCGTTCGTGAAGAATTTCGCTTCGACGAGTTCGATCGGCCACAGGGTGACCTCGTGCGCCGTGCGGTATTCGCAGGCGGTGGCGTCGTCCTTGCCGAGGACGCTGCGCATCGCTGCGCCGCGCGGAATGCGGTAGCCCGCGTTCAGCGCCGGGTTCGCGAGATCGGGCTGCAGTTGCACGATCGCCATCGACGGCGTCGGTGCGAGGAAATGCGGGTAGACGAGTTCCGACAGGTGCTGGGTGAAGCGCGGGAACTCGGCGTCGATCTTCATCTGCACGCGCGCCGCCATGAAGGCGAAGCCCTCCAGCAGGCGCTCGACGTACGGGTCGGCGCACTCGAAGCCTTCCAGGCCGAGGCGGCCGGCGATCTTCGGGTACTGGACCGCGAACTCGCCGCCCATCTCGCGCAGGTGCTGCAGCTCCTGGCTGTAGTAGCGAAGCAGGCGTGGGTTGGTCATGTCCGTGCGCCGGAAAATTCGGTGAGGCTGATCTGCGCAAGATCGAGATCGAGTTCGGTCTTGAGGAACAGGCGCTCGGGATACGGTTGGGCCCACATGTCGGCCTGGATCTCGAACATGATCTTGCTGATCGATTCCTGCTGCGGCACGACCTTGACGGTCACGGACGAGCGGATCAGGCGCGGTTCGAAATCCCAGATGGCCTGGCGGATCGCACGTTCCAGGTCGGCCGCGCTCATGTTCGCCAGCGACGCGCCGGACATGTCGGGCATGCCGTAATTGAGGACGGAGCTCGCCAGGTGCGGCAGGCGCGGCACGTCGGAAACGGACAGCAGGTTGGTCGTGTTCAGCAGCCACGCGAGGTCGCGCAGCACGCCTTCGCGCAGGCTGCGCACCGACAACACGCGCCGTTCGCGCGACTCGACCGCCTGGTCGGGTTCATCGTCGGTGAGGCGGTCGAGCAGCGAAGGTTGCAGGCGCTCGCGCGGTGCCAGTTCAGCCATGGTCGCCGGTATTGTCGTTCGGGTCGAATTCGATCAGGCGCGCGTCCATCAGCGGAAAGTCGTTTCCGCCGTCCGTCAACATGCGCTGGCCGAGCGGAAACTCGCCGGTCCACTCGGTCTTGCGGGCCAGCTTCAGCGCGTCGTCGGACGCGTCGACGCTCCCCGGGTAACGGGTCGGGATCAGCCCGACGGCCTGGGCGCCGTTGGTCCAGGTGAAGGTAGCGGCCGTCCAGACGGCGTCGCGCAGGTCGGCCGGCGGGTCGATCTCGATGCGCGCGATGCGCATGAACGGCACCCATACGTAGCGGCCGTTGACGATCACTTCCAGCACGGGGCCCAGGCGGCCGTCGGCATCGGCCAGCCAGTCGAAGCGCGTGCCGTCGATGGTGCCGGGCGACGCGGGCGCGGCGTCGAACGCGGCGGCGCGCAGGCCGGCGGCGGCATCCGGATCGGTGGCATCCAGCTTGAGGGCTTCGGCCAGCTGGGCCATCCAGGGCTGCGGCTCGCCGAAGATCACGGGGGCGCGGCGGCCGGCAAAGATTTCGGCACGCAGGGCTTCGCACTGGATCGCCTCGCGATAGGTCTGCACCATCGGCAGCGCGCCGGCATCCATTTCGCCCGCGACGTTCAGCTGCGTCAGGGCGCGGTTCCACTGGCCCAGCACGGACAACAGCTGGAACAGGAACACGCGCAGCTTCGCGTCGCCACTGTTCTTGCGCACCGCATCCTGCAGCGCGGCGAGGGCGCCGGCCAGGTCTCCATCACGAATCAGCTGTTGCGCGAGCATCGCACGTCCCCTTGATAATTCTGTAACCGGCTTGCCGGCCGCGCGAGGGCGGCGGCAAGCCATGCGCGGCTGTCCGATTAAACGGCCGCGTTCTCGGCGATGTTCCAGGCGAAGGTCTTGTCGCCTGCCACGGTGCCCTTGCTGTCCTGCGGGGTGTACGCGAAGGTCACCTTGCCGAAGTTCAGCGTGACGTTCTCGGTCAGGCGGTCTTCGCCGCCGCTGCCGCCGGTCGAGATCGAGGTCACCAGGACTTCTTCCATGGTGATCAGGATGTACTTCTGCTGGCCTTCGCCGGCTTTACGCACCATCAGCACGGCCTTGTCGAGGTGCGAACCCTTGGCCAGGGCGGTCATCAGCGCGTTGGACGAGCTGTCGACGTACTTGGTGAACGAGATGTCCTGGAAGTTGGCCTTGCCGGCGCCGCCGCCACCGCCCATGTGGGTGGTGCCCGACTGGCTCATGCCCCAGCTCCAGGCCAGGATGTCGATGTCGCCCTTCGGACCCTGGACCTTGTCGCGCGACTCGCCCTTGATCTTGTCGCCCATGTTGATGAACATATCCAATGCCATGTCTTCTTCTCCTTGTTGGTTGTACTTCCGAATACGCGCGGACGGTTTGTTCCGCGCGGGACTTCAAAAAACGGTCAGGCTTTCGCCGACGGCAGCTTCGACACGAGGCGCAGCGACACGGTCAGGCCTTCCAGCTGGTAGTGCGGACGCAGGAAGAACTTGGACGTGTAGTAGCCCGGGTTGCCTTCGACTTCTTCCAGCACCACTTCGGCCGCGGCCAGCGGTTTCTGGGCCTTCGTCGCTTCGCTGGAGCTGCCCGGATCGCCGTCCACGTACTGCATGATCCACTTGGTCAGCCAGCGCTCCATCTCGTCGCGTTCCTTGAACGAGCCGAGCTTGTCGCGCACGATGCACTTCAGGTAGTGGGCGAAGCGGCAGGTCGCGAACAGGTACGGCAGGCGCGCGGCCAGGGCGGCGTTGGCGCTGGCGTCCGGGTCGTCGTACTCGGCCGGCTTGTGCAGCGACTGCGCGCCGATGAAGGCGGCGAAATCCGTGTTTTTCTTGTGCACCAGCGGCATGAAGCCGTTGGCGGCCAGTTCCGCCTCGCGGCGGTCCGAGATCGCGATCTCGGTCGGGCACTGCATGTCGACACCGCCGTCATCGGTCGGGAAGGCATGCACCGGCAGGCCTTCGACCGCGCCGCCGGACTCGATGCCGCGGATGCGCGAGCACCAGCCGTATTCCTTGAACGAACGGTTGATGTTGACGGCCATCGCGTAGGACGAGTTGGCCCACGTGTAGTTCTTGCTGCCTTCCGCGCTGGTGTCTTCCTCGAAGTCGAATTCCTCGACCGGGTTGCTCTTGGCGCCGTACGGCTGGCGCGCCAGGAAGCGCGGCATGGTCAGGCCGACGTAGCGCGAATCCTCGGACTCGCGGAACGAGCGCCATGCGGCGTGTTCCGGGGTCTGGAAGATCTTCGTCAGGTCGCGCGGGTTGGCCAGCTCGTTCCACGACTCCATCAGCATGACGGACGGCGCGGCGGCCGCGATGAACGGCGCGTGCGCGGCGGCAGCCACCTTGGCCATCGACGACAGCAGCTCGACGTCCGGCGCGCTGTTGTCGAAGTAGTAGTCGGCCACGATGGAACCGAACGGTTCGCCGCCGAACTGGCCGAATTCTTCCTCGTACATCTTCTTGAAGATCGGGCTCTGGTCCCAGGCCGTGCCCTTGAACTTCTTGAGCGTCTTGCCCAGGTCGTTCTTCGAGATGTTCATCACGCGGATCTTGAGCATCTCGTCGGTTTCGGTGTTGTTCACCAGGTAGTGCAGGCCGCGCCAGGCGCTTTCGACCTTCTGGAACTCCTCCGTGTGCATGATCAGGTTGACCTGCTCGGTGAGCTTTTTGTCGAGCGCCGCGATCAGGCTCTGGATCGTGCCCAGCACGTCGCTGGTGATCAGGTTGGTGCCGGCGAGCGCCTGCTCGGCCAGCGTGCGCACCGCGACTTCGACCGATTCCTTGGCCTTGTCGGATTGCGGCTTGAATTCCTTTTGCAGCAGCGCGCCGAAGTCGCTCATCTCGAGCGTACCGGACTCCTGCTGGCTTTGTGCTAACGCTTCGGACATTCTGTTCTCCCGTCTTTCTTTATTCGGTGGGCTTCGGTGCGGACGTCAGCGCCTGCATCAGCGCGGGTTCGGCGAGCAGCTTGGAGATCAGCTCTTCCGCGCCGGTCTTGCCGTCCATGTAGGTCATCAGGTTGGCCAGCTGGCCGCGTGCCTCGAGCAGCTTGTTCAGCGAATCCACCTTGCGCGCGACGGCGGCCGGGGTGAAGTCGTCCATGCTTTCGAAGGTCATGTCGACGGCCAGGTTGCCCTCGCCCGTCAGCGTGTTCGGCACCTGCACCGCGACGCGCGGCTTCATGGCCTTCAGGCGCTCGTCGAAGTTGTCGACGTCGATCTCGAGGAACTTGCGCTCCGCGACCGGTGCCAGCGGCTCGGCGGACTGGCCCGACAAGTCGGCCAGGACGCCCATCACGAACGGCAGCTGCACCTTCTTCTCGGCGCCGTACACTTCGACGTCGTACTCGATCTGCACGCGCGGTGCGCGATTGCGTGCGATGAACTTCTGGCTACTTTCTTTGCCCACGTTTACTCCTCCTTGAATGAACTACCGGCCTGCTGATTCAATAATCGTCCGACCCGTTGGACTCGCCCGGCTGGGGTCCACGGATCACATACAACTGCTGCATGCTGTCGGGCGCGAGGTTCTCCATGACTTCCATGAAGCTCATCGGCGCCAGGCGCTTGGCCCGCTCCAGCAGCATCGGCACGGGGCTCGACGGCTCGTAGCGCTGGTAGTAGGCGAGAATCTTGTCGATCATGCGGACCACGTCGGCGCGGCTGGTCACGTCGCCCGTGATGCCGGCGGCGCGCGGTGCGGCCGTGCCGCCGCCCGGCGCCGCGGCCTCGTCGCCATCGGGCGCAGCGGCCGGCGCCTCGGGCGCGGCTTGCGCACGGCTGGCCAGCAGGTCGGCCATGCGGCGCAGCTGGCGCGTGAGCGGGGTGAGGTTCAGCGACTGGGTGCTGCCCACGTGGTGCGCGAGCGCGGCCTCCAGGCTGACGATGCTGTCCAGCGCACCGTTGACGGCGCCGGTGGCGGCCTGCATCGCGTCGTCGGACACGTCGGCCAGCGCCGCGTCGATCGATTCGGGCGACAGCGCGGTCTGTCCGTCCGGGACGGGGGCCTCGCCGTGCGCCTGCTCCAGCACGCGCAGGGTCAGGGCGCCGAGGCCGGGCAGCATGACGAAGGCCGTCTCGCGCAGCTCGCGCAGGGTCGTCGCCGGGTCGGTCAACTGGGCCAGGCAGTTGAGGCGCAGCGTGGGGTCGTCGTCGTCGTCCGGATCGAGTTCGGGATGGACGCGGTCCCAGCGCTCGGTCACGAGGCGTTCGAGCAGGCGCGTGCCGTCGGCGAAGCCGGGCAGCGCATGCAGCGCCAGCAGCGCGCGCACGAGCGGCATCGCCACGCGCAGGTCGCGCGTGCGGCCGAGCAGCTCGAGGGCCTGCTTCTTGACTTGCTTCCATTCAGGGGGGACGGCGGGGACGATCGTGTCCCCGTACTGGACTTCTGGCTTGCCGAGCACACTCTGCTCGAGCTCCAGGAAGGCGGGGTCATACTCGAGATTCGGTCCGCAAGGGGCGGTCTCCTCCAAATCCTCGAGCAGGACATCGACGTCGACAATACTCATGATTGTGCGCGTTCTAACTAGTTTTAGACGTGTGTTCGAACTCGTCGTCACGGCAACGGAGGCCACGCGCGGTTCTTATTTAGTGTGTTTCGTGAGGATTTTTCCTCTACGAATCGGGCACTATACGCCATTTGCTGTGCTCGCCGTTAATAAGAAACGTAAATTTTTTTGCATTAAACGTTGCCCAAAACGGTTGACAGCAGTTTCAGCACACGTTCATTTTCGGTACAGATGAGCCAAGTGAAAGGCATTGGTTGCCTTTCATGGAACGATGGTTGTAATTTCTTTACAAGAGATGTCAATACGGCGTTCAGGCGCAACCGGTGACCAGGAGTAGCGGCACGCCCGTCCACGCCACCGCCACGAGGGCCAGCACGGCCAGCACCAGGCGGGCCCAATCGAGCAGGCCGGCATCCTCGCGCCGGGGCACCTCGCGCGCGCGCCACGCGAGCCATGCGCACGCGCCGATGGCGGCCAGGGTGACAGCGCCCAGCAGCGCGCGGTCCGGCCCGCCGGGACGCATGCCGGCCGGCGTGCACTGGGCCGCCGCGAGGCCATAGGCGAAGGCGAAGTGCAGGCTCCACACGAGCAGCGGCAGCGTCCCCGCCAGCAGGCGGCGCCAGAACGGTTCGCGGGTGCGCGGCATCATGGCCATCACGCCATCAGCAGCGGCACGAGCCGCACGACGAGCATCCCGGCGATGCCCTGCAACGTGGTCATGTGCCACACGAGCGCGATGGTGTCGAGCGCTGCGCGGCTGCGCTCACCCAGCAGGCCGCACCATGCGCGCGCGGCGAGATACGGCGCCAGCACGGCGAGCGTCACGACGTGCAGGCCCTGGTAGGAGGCCAATGCCGCGACGCCCGCGCCCCATGCGGTGGCGGTCGGGTCCAGCCCGGCATCGAGCAGGCCGCCCACGTCGACCGCACATGACGCGAGCACGCAGCCCAGCGCCGCCAGCACGAGCCACGGCAGGCGCCGCGTGCCGACGGCGAGCGTCGCGAACCACACGAGCAATGAGCCCAGCACCAGCAGGCCGGCGGATGTGAGCGCGAGGTCCTGCGACGGCAGCGTGGCGCCGGGCGGCGGGCACACCGTCAGGCGCATCGTCACGTGCACGTAGGCGAACGCGAAGCACGCGAAGATGCTGAGGTCGACGACGAGCATCACGATGGCGGCCCACCACGCGTGCGATGCCGTGCCGGTGGCGCCGACCGGTATCGACTCGCCGTGGCCGATGTCCACGTCGGCGACGGTGCTCGCGCGATCCGCCTGCCACATCCACCCGAGCACCGCCGCGATGGCCGCCACGCCGCAGATCCATGCGAGCACGTGCAGCTTCACGGTCAGCAGCAGGAAGAAGGCGGCCGTGCCGGCGGCGGCGATCAGGGGCAGCCAGCTGTCGCCGGGCAGGATCAGCACATAGCGCGGGGCCGCCGCGACGGGGCTCGTGGCGATGGTCTCGCGCGCGCCCGTCGCCGTGCGCGGCAGGTAATGGCCGCCCTCCTCCACCTCGCGCACCAGTTCCGGACGGTCCCACAGCGGGTCGATCGAATCGATGCGCGGGATGCTGCGGTTGCCGTAGTCCCCGGACGGCAGCCATTCGAGCGTGGGTGCGTTCCATGGGTTGCCGACGGGGCGTTCCGGCCTGCGCAGCGACCGCCACGCATCCCACGCGAACAGCGCCACGCCGAGCGCGAACGTGAACGCGCCCACGGTCGACAGCATGTTCAGGCCATTCCACCCGAGGTCCGCCGCATACGTGTAGACGCGGCGCGGCATGCCGAGCAATCCCGTCACGTGCATCGGGAAGAACGCGACGTTGAAGCCGACGAACATCAGGCCGAACACCCAGCGCGCGAGCCCTTCCGACAACCGGTTGCCGTTCACGAGCGGCAGCCAGTAGTACAGCGCGGCGAACACGGGGAACACCATCCCGCCGATCAGCACGTAGTGAAAGTGCGCGACGACGAAATACGTGTCGTGCACCTGCCAGTCGAACGGGATCACGGCGACCATCACGCCGGTCAGGCCGCCCAGGACGAAGATGGCCATGAAGCCGAGCAGGAACAGCGTGGGCGCGTTCGCTTCGACTTTCCCTTTCCACAGCGTGGCGATCCACGCGAACACCTGGATCGCGGTGGGCACCGCCACCGCCATGCTGGCCGCGGAAACAAAGCCCATTTCCAGCGTGCCGAGGCCCGCGGTGAACATGTGGTGCGCCCACAGGCCGAAGCTGAACACGCCCACGCCGACGAGGGCCGCGATGATGGCGCGGCGCGCGACGAGCGGCGTGCCGGCAAGGGTCGGCACGATCGTCGACACCATGCCGGCGGCCGGCAGAAAGATGATGTAGACCTCGGGGTGGCCGAAGAACCAGAACAGGTGCTGCCACAACAGCGGATCGCCGCCGCGGTCGGCGATGAAGAACGGCCAGTCGAACGCGCGCTCCAGTTCCAGCAGCGCCGTGCCCGCGATCACGGCGGGGAACGCGAACACGATCATCACGCCCACGACCAGCATGGCCCACGCATACACGGGCATGCGTCCCAACGTCATGCCCGGTGCGCGCGTAAACAGGATGCCGACGATCAGTTCGATGGCGCCGGCGATGGCGGAGATCTCGATGAAGCCGATGCCCAGCAGCCAGAAGTCGGCGTTGAGGCCCGGCGAATATTTCAGACCCGTGAGCGGCGGATACATGAACCACCCGCCGTCCGGTGCGAGGCCGGCGAACAGCGTGCAGAAGAATGCGAGGCCGCCGATGGCGTAGGCCCAGAACGCGTACGCGGACAGGCGCGGGAACGGCAGGTCGCGCGCGCCCAGCATGTTCGGCAGCAGGTACACGGCGATGGCTTCCACGATCGGGATCGCGAACAGGAACATCATCACCGAGCCGTGCATCGTGAACACCTGGTTGTACGTCTCGGCGCCGAGGAAGCCGTTGTCCGGCACGGCCAGCTGCACGCGCATCAGGAGGCCCAGCACGCCGGCGAGGATGAAGAACAGCAGCGCCGTGCCGATGTACAGCAGGCCGATGTTCGTGTTGTTCACGGACGATAAGAAGCGCCAGCCGCGCCGCGTGCTCCAGACGTCTTCCAACCGCGCGAGGTCGTCGTCCCGGGCCGTCATTGCAGGTGCTCGAGATAGGCCGCCAGCGCGCCCAGCGTGTCGCCGTCGGTGCCGGCGGCGGCGGGCATGAACACGCCCGGCTTGACGGCCTGCGGATCCGCGATCCAGCCGGCCAGCGTGTTCTGGTGCGTCTGCAAGAGGCCCGCGCCGATGTGCGCGCGGCTGCCGACGTGCGTCAGGTCGGGACCGAGGCGCGCCGTCTCGGCCACGCCGCGGATCGTGTGGCACGTCTGGCAGCGCTGTTCGAGGAAGGCGGCGCGGCCCCGCTCCAGCAGCGCGCCCTGCGGTGCGCGGGCCGGTAATGCCTGGCGCCGCAGCCAGTCGCGGAACGCGTCGGGCGCCAGCGCCACCACGTGCAAGGCCATGTTCGCATGCTGGGCGCCGCAGAATTCCGCGCACTGGCCGCGGTAGACCCCGGGCCGGTCGGCGCGCAACGTGAGGCCGGTGACGCGGCCGGGAATCATGTCGCGCTTGCCGGACAACGACGGCACCCACAGGCTGTGGATCACGTCGGCCGCGTTCAGGCCCACGTACACGGCCTGCCCGACCGGGATGTGGATCTCGTTGGCGGTGACGATCTCGCGCCCGCCGGCCGGGTCGCGGTAGCGCACTTCCCACCACCACATGCGCGCCGTGACGGAGATCGACAGCGCGGCCTGCGAGCCTTGCGGAACCAGTTGCGCGCTGCGCCACGTGCTCCACGTGAGCAGCGCCGACAGCACGAGCACGGGAAACGCGACGCCCGCACCCGCGATCCACAGGCCGGGCCGCAGCGGCCGCGCGTTGTCGCGCAGGCTGAGCGCCATCAGCGCCATCACGGCGACGAAGATGACGGTGGCGGCCCCGAACAGGATCCACGCGAACTGGCTGATGACGGCGGCGTCCGCGCCGGCCGGGTGGAGGACGGATTGCAGCGTCCCATTCATCGCAGCGTGTACAGGTAGGCGGCCATGTGCCTGGCCTCCTGTTCCGTCATGCCCATGGCCGGCATGACCGTGCCGGGCTTGAGGGCGGGCGGATCGAGCAGCCACGCGACGAGACGCGGCGGCACGTTGGGAATGCCGCCGGCGATGTAGCTCGAGCGCCCGAACTTTTCCAGGTCCGGACCGGCCTCGCCGCCCGCGCCCGGGACGTCCGGGATCTTGTGGCACGCGCCGCACTGGTATTGCGTGACCAGTTGCTTGCCGACTTTCGCGTCGCCGCCGATGTACGGCTTGCGCAAGTCGTCATCACCGCAGCCGGACAGCAGCCCCGCGCACGTCAATACGAGCGCGGCACCAGCGATGGAAGAGCGTGACAGCGAGGTCGGCACGGTTGAATCCACGACGTTGAGTTGGCTTTTATAATACCGGAGACGATGCATTTTTTTTAACACGATTCGTTTGGGAATCCCGCATGCCCGCCACGCGCACCCGCCTGGTCATGATGACCGTCATCGCCACCCTACTGGGATCGGGGGTCGTCGCCGCGCTCGCCGGCTTCGTCGTGCTGCGCGCCGGCTGGTACGACATCGGCGCCACCACGCAGCACTTCCCGTTCGTCTACAGCACGCTCGAACAAGCCATGCATTACTCGGTGCGGCGCCATGCGCAGAGCGTGGCCGAACCCGCACTGGGCGACCACGAGCAGGTGCTGCGCGGCGCGGCCGTCTACCGCGACAACTGTGCCCAGTGCCACGGCGGTCCCGGCACGGCGCCCGGCAAGCATGGCCTGAGCATGCAGCCCGTGCCCGGTCCGCTGGTGGACGCCACGCGCCACTGGAAGCCGCGCGAGCTGTACTGGATCACGCGGCACGGCATCAAGATGAGCGGCATGCCGGGCTGGGAATACCACCTGAGCGAGGACGAGCTGTGGTCCACGGTGGCGTTCATCATGCAGCTGCCCACGCAGAGCGCGGACGATTACCGGGCAATGACGGCGGAGGCGAAGAAATGAACCGGCTCGCGCTCGTCCTTGTCCTCGTACTCGCGGCGCTCCTGCAAGCCGGCTGCGGCGAAGCGAACCGCGCCCCCGCCGGCCTGCAGGGCGACGCCGCGCGCGGCCGGATCGCCCTCGCCCAGTACGGCTGCCGCGCATGCCACATGATCCCGGGCGTGACCGGATCGAAGGTCTATGTGGGGCGGCCGCTCGAAGACATGGCCAAGCGTCCCATCATCGCCGGCACGCTGCCGAACAACCAGGCGAACCTCGTGCGCTGGATCCGCGATCCGCAGGCGATCGACCCGCACACCGCGATGCCCGTGCTGGGCGTGTCGGAACGCGATGCGATCGACATGAGCGCCTGGCTGCTGTCACACTGATGCCCGCTGGATGGCCTGTTCCAGGTCGGCCACGCCGGCGCGGATCACGTCCGGCGTGAACGCGGAAAAGCCGAGCAGCAGCCCGGGATCGATGGCGCAGGCGGCGCCCGCCTGCGGATTCGTATAGTAGCCCAGCGTGCGCACGTCCACGCCGACATCGCGGGCGTGCCGGGCGACCGCTTCCTCGTCCAGCCTCTCGGTGAAATGCACGCACAGGTCGAGACCCGCGTCCGACGGCCCCTGGCGCAGCCGGCCGCCAAGGCGTGCATCGAGCGCATCGACGAGGGCTTGCCGGCGCTCGCCATATGCGTCGCGCGTGCGGCGGATGTGGCGCGCGAAGTGGCCGCCGGCGATGAAGTCGGCGAGCGTCGCCTGCGGCACGATGGGGCTGTGGCGGTCGACGACGGCCTTCGCCCGCGCCAGCGCCGCGGCCAGCGCGGGCGGCGCCACGACATAGCCCAGCCGCAGCGCGGGGAACAGCACCTTCGACAACGTGCCCACGTAGATCACGCAGCTCGCGCGATCCATGCTTTGCAGCGACGCGAGCGGCGGGCCGGTGTGGCGGTATTCGCTGTCGTAGTCGTCCTCGACGATCCACGCGCGGTTCGCCTCGGCCCAGCGCAGCAGTTCGAGACGGCGGCGCAGGCTCATGGTCACGCCCAGCGGCAGCTGGTGCGACGGCGTCGCGAACGCGAGGCGCGCATCGGGATAGTGCCTTGCCGCGTACGCGACGTCCATGCCCTCGGCGTCGACCGGCACCGGACACACGCGCGCACCGGCCACCGTGAACGGCGCCACCGCGCCCTGGTAGCCGGGCGATTCGATCCACATCGCTTCGCCCGGCGCGAGCAGCAGCTGGGCCAGCAGGTACAACGCCTGCTGCGAGCCGGACGTGATCACGACCTGGTCCGGCGTGCACTGCACCCCGCGCGACGCTTTCAGGTAAGCGCACAGCAGCTCCCGCAGGGGCTCGTATCCGGCGCCGGGACCGTAGCCGAGCGCCCCGGTCGAATGGCGCCAGTGGCGCGCCTCCAGCCGGCGCCAGACGTCGAACGGGAACAGGTCCAGGCCCGGCATGCTGGCGCGGAAGGCGCGCAGCGGCCCCGCGTGGTGCAGCACGCGCGCCATGCCGCCCGCGATGAGTTCTCCGCGCGCCGACAGCGGCCGCACCATCGGCGCCGTGGCGGCATCGCCCGCACGCGCACCGGCCGGCAGCGACGCGCTGACGAACGTGCCCTTCCCCACCGTGCCCTGCAGATAACCCTCGGCCATCAACTGCTCGTACGCGGCGAGCACGGTCTGGCGCGACACGTTCAACAGGCCGCACAGGGTGCGCGTGGCGGGCAGGCGCACGCCGGCGGCGATGCGGCCGTCGAGGATCGCGTCCTTCAGGTGGACGTACAGCTGGCGGAACAGCGGTGTCGGGGAATCGCGCTCGAGCGTGGCGGCGGCGAGGATGTCGTGGACGTGCATGGGACATGGTCAGGATTGGTACGCCCATCTTCCAGATAATTGGTCATTTGAGCAAGCCATCCTTGAACTTAAGATGACAGCTCGTTCGCACACGGAGAGATGATGAAACGATTCGAAGCCACCCTGGCCTGGCAGCGCGGCGACCAGGCCTTCACCGACCTGCGCTACAGCCGCGCGCACCGCTGGCGCTTCGACGGCGGCCTGGACGTGCCGGCCTCCTCGTCGCCCTTGTCCGTGCCCGTGCCATTGTCGGACCCGGCAGCCGTCGATCCGGAAGAAGCCCTCGTCGCGGCCGCCGCCAGCTGCCACATGCTGTTCTTCCTGTCGCTCGCGGCCACGCGCGGCTACGTCGTCGACCGCTACGAGGACCGCGCCGTCGGCCTGCTCGACACCGGTCCGGACGGCCGCGCGGCCATCACCCGCGTCGTGCTCGATCCCGTCATCGCGTTCGGCGGCGAACGGCAGCCGGATCGCGCGGCGCTGGCCGAGCTGCATCATGAAGCGCATGCCCGCTGCTACATCGCCAATTCGCTGAAGGGAGACGTCGTCGTGGAGGGATTCGAATAATGTATGTGCCGAGACAATTTGCCGTGGCCGACGAGGCCGACATGCTGGACCTGATCGCCGCCAATCCGCTGGGCGCGCTCGTGCGCCTCGGCACCGGCGGGCTGGAAGCAGATCACATCCCGTTCGAGCTGGTGGCGCCCACGGAAGCCGCGCCGCACGGCCTGCTGCGTGCCCACGTGGCACGCGCGAATCCGATCTGGCAGGCGGACGATGCGTCCGTGCTCGCGCTGTTCCAGGGCGCGTCCAGCTATGTGTCGCCGCTGCTGTACGACGTCGAGGCGGCCGGGGGACGCGTGGTGCCGACGTGGAATTATCAGGCCGTGCACGCGCACGGGCGGCTGCGTGCGATCGACGATCCGGCGTGGATCCTCGGCCAGATGACGCGGCTGACGAGGCGTCATGAAAATGCACGCGCCGGATGGAAGGTCGAGGATGCGCCGCGCGAATTCATCGACAAGGTCGTGCGGACGACCGTCGGCATCGAGATCGTCATCGAACGCCTCGAAGCAAAATTCAAGATGAGCCAGAACCGCACGTCCGAGGACCGGGCGCGCGTGCTGGCTGCGATGGGATAACGCTGGCAGTGCTTATTTGCCGGCTTATTTGCCCGACGTCGTACCCGTCTTGGCCATCGGCATCTGCTCGGCCGATTTGAGGTGTTGCGCGACGACCGGCTCGGTCTTGTCGACGAGGGCCTTCACTTCCGGATCCTTGGCCTTCTTCGACGCGGCCATCAGCTTGGCGTGGACAGCCTTGTGATCCTGGACGCCGGCCTGCTTCATGTAGGCCTTGTCGAAGGCGTCGCCGCTCATCTGTTCCAGCTTGGCGGCCATGGCCTTGTGCTTGGCGTCCGGCTCGGTCGGCAGGGTCACGCCGCGCGCCTGGGCCAGCGCCTTGACCTCGTTCAGGTTGGCGGTGTGGTCGTCGATCATCTGCTGGGCGAACGCTTTCACCTCGCTGCTCTGGCTCTTGCTCTGGGCGAGCTTGCCACCCTCGACTTCGGCCATATTGGCCATTGCCATATCTTTGAGAATCTTCGCGTCGCCAGTGCTCAGCTTCGCGCCGGTGGCCGTACCTGCCGCCGACTGGCCGGCGCCGCTGGCGCCCATGCTCGAGGTGGCGTTCTTATTGGTCATGCCGGCCGCACCCGCCTGCTTGCTGCGGTTTTCCATGCCGGTGCTGTTGGTGTTGTCGATGGTGCCTTCGCGGGTGGTTTTACCGGACGTGTTCTGTTTGCCGGGCGTGCTGCTGGTGCCGGTCTGGCTCGGGGTCTGGCTGACCGCCGCCGTCTGGGCGTGTACGCCGACGGTGGCGAACATCGCTGCCACTGCCGAAACGGCCAGCAGCCCTTTCAAGGTGTTCTTGTTCTGCATGTTTCGCTCTCCTGAACTCTGTTATGAAGTTGGCGCCTGGCGGGGGCCGCAGTGCGCAAGCTCGTGTTTGAATGACAACGGCCGTGGCAAAGTGTATCGCCGCGTTTTCTTGAACAGCGCGCGTTAGCCAGCAGGAAAGTTTTATCGATATGCGAAGAATGAACGGCCTCAAATTCGGGGTCAGAGCACATTTCAGATCAATGTCCTGATGTGCACGAGTCGCCGAATGCAGGTGCCGGCCTGCCCATCTGGACGGGCAGGCCGGCACCGTCACCCTCAACAAGTTGCTGCCGAGATCGTGCCAAAAAATGGGCTCTGACCCTGACCCTTCCCCTCAAATTTTCACAACCTGCACCAAATTGATCAGTGTAAGTAGGGCGAGCTGGAAGGCGTGGTGATCCAACTGAGGTCGTACGCAATCGGTCAAATAATGACGTGCCAGGG
>NZ_LMEW01000009.1 GCF_001426525.1 Massilia sp. Root133 | reverse complement strand
ACAGCTATGCATGCACCAGCTTTTTTCACCGGAAGCTAACAGCAACCCCGTCCACCTACAAGAAAAATATGTGGGGAAGGGTCAGGCTCTGACCCCGAATTGTCGTTCAGCGGAAGCTCAGCGCACCGGTCAGGTCGCCCGGCGGACGCGCCCCGCGCGCCGCGAACGCCGCATTGCGTGCGGCCAGGCCTTCCAGCAGCGGCAGGCCGTGCAGGCGCGTGATGAAGCGCAGGATCGACGTCGTGTCGTAGAAGTTGTGGTCGACGGCGCCCTTCTTCGCGTACGGCGAGATGACGATCGCGGGGATGCGCGAACCCGGGCCCCAGCGGTCGCCCTGCGGCGGCGCGACGTGGTCCCACCAGCCGCCGTTCTCGTCGAAGGTGACGACGACGACCATGTCCTTCCATTGCGGCGACTTCTTGAGGTGCTCGATCACGTTGGCCACGTGGGCATCGCCGGACTCGACGTCCGAATAGCCCGCGTGCAGGTTCAGATTCCCTTGCGGCTTGTAGAAGCACACGGCGGGCAGCTTGCCTTTGACGGCGTCGGCGATGAATTTGTTCGAGATCGGGCTGTCGCCCATGCCGCCGTCGCGCAGGTGTTCGGCGCGCGCCGCGGTGCCCGGTCCGAACTGCCTGAAATAGTTGAGCGGCTGGTGATGGAACTGGAAGTTCGGCCGTTCGCCTTCGCCGCGGCCGTCCAGCGCCGCCTGCCATGCACCCGCATACCACGCCCAGCTGACGCCCTTCCCGGACAGCAGGTCGCCGATCGTTCGATACGTTTGCGGCGGCAGCACGGCCGGGTCCTGCGGATCGGCCAGGTGCGCATCGCCGCCCGGCGCCGGGCGCACCCAGCTCGGCTGGAACGGCGGCGCCATCGTGTTGACCGCGTAGCCGTCCGGCGTGATCGCGCCGTTGTTGACGAACTTCGGCTTGCCCTCCAGCGCGGACTTCGGCGAATCCGGCGCGAGCGCGAGGCGGACGCCCGTCGGGCCGTCTTCCAGCACGGCGATCTTCTTCGCGGCCGGCGTCGACGCCGCATCGAAGAACTCCGGCACGCGGCCGCTGATCAGGAACTGGTGGTTCAGGTAGGAGCCGCCGAACGCGCCCATGAAGAAGTTGTCGCACAGCGTGAATTCGCGCGCGATCTGCCACAGGCCCAGGTTCTTCGACGTCTCGCCGTAATGCCCCATCGTCAGCGCGCCGTTGTCGCCCCACGCGACGAAGCCGTCGTTCTTGCCGCCGTTGATCTGCATCTGGTTCTGGTAGAACAGGTGCCACAGGTCGCGCGTGATGATCGCTTCGGGCAGCGGCTTGCCGGCGGCGTCCGTCAGCCTGAAGGGCGCGTTCGGCAGGTGCTGGATGTCGTCTTCCCTGATCAGGTAATCCTTGCCGCCGATGTTCTGGCGCGCCGGCACCATGCCGCCCCAGATCTTCGGCAGCTCCGGCAGGACGCTGCCGTCGCGGTCCTTCTGCGGGACGGCGTTCGCCGCCGGCAGCGGTTGTGCGAGACCGGGGAAGTCGGCGAACAGGTTGTTGAAGCTGCGGTTCTCCAGGTAGATCACGACGACGTTCTTGACGTGCGCCTTCAGCTTGGCGTCCAGCGAGCCGGCGACCGGCTTGACGGCCCTGGCGGCGGGCTTCGCCTCGCTGGCCGGCGCGATCGATGCCGACAGGCCCACGGCGGCGGCGGCCTGGAAGATGCGGCGGCGCGCAGGGCTGGCGGGGTGGTCGTCGTCGTGATCCTGCATGGCGTTCTCCTGGGGCGCAAAGCATCGATTATCTGTTCTTTTTGCCATCAGGAAAAGAAAAAAGCCCGTCAATACGGGCAAAAACGACAGCAATCGCTTACAACGCCTTAACGCCGATTTACCCCCCTTTAACCGCGCTTAACACCGCCGCAAGCCAGAATCCTGGGAACGAATCGACGAAAGGAACACCATGAAACGCACCGCGCTCGCCGTCCTCGGCGCCCTCTCCCTGGCCTGCGCGCCCCTCGCCCACGCCGACGACACGGCAACGCCCTCCCTGAAGCTGCCGCAGGCGCAGGTGGAACGGCTGCTGGAGGTCTACGCCCTGATCAAGCAGAACTACGTCGGCGAGGCCGACGACAAGGCGCTGTTCGACGGCGCCCTGTCCGGCATGCTGGCCGCGCTCGATGCGCATTCGCGCTACCTGGACAAGGACGCCATGCGCGACGTCGGACGCGAGAACAGCGGCGAGTACGTGGGCATCGGCATCGAGGTCGAAGGCGACCGCAAGCAGTTGCGCGTGGTGTCCGCCACCGAAGGCTCGCCGGCCGAACGCGCGGGCATCCGGGCGGGCGACACGATCGTCTCCGTGGATGGCGCACCCGTCGCCGCGATGGCCAACGACGACGTCGCGCGGCGCATGCACGGCGCGCCGGGCACCGTGGTCGCCGTCGGCATCGCGCGCCGCAACAAGGTCGAGACGCTGCGCATCACGCGCGCCGACCTGCACAACGACACGGTGCGCGTGAAGATGGCGGCGCCGGGCCTCGCGTGGATCCGCATCTCGGAATTCGGCGGCGCCACGGCGGCCGACCTCGCGGCGGCCCTGAAAAAACTGGACAACCCGCGCGGCCTGATCCTCGACCTGCGCAACGACCCGGGCGGCCTGGTGTCGACGGGCGTCGCGGTCGCGGGCGCGTTCCTGCAGCCGGGCACTGTGCTGTTCTCGGCGCGCGGACGCGAACCGGGCGCCAACGCCACCGTCACCGTCGACGAGCGCTACTACCGCCAGCAAGGCCAGCCCGACGTGCTGGCCGGCCTGCCCGCGTGGGCCCGCACCGTGCCGCTGACGGTGCTCGTGAACGGCGCGTCCGCGTCGGCCGCGGAACTGGTCACGGGTGCCCTGCAGGACCAGCACCGCGCCACCGTCATCGGCACGCGCACGTTCGGCAAGGGTTCGATCCAGTCCGTCATCGGACTGGACGCGGACAGCGGCATCAAGTTCACCGTGGCGCGCTACTTCACGCCGAACGGCCACGAGATCCAGGCGCGCGGCGTCACGCCCGACATCGTCGTGACGCCGGCCGTCGCCGCCGACGACGACCTGCTGCTGCGCGAAGCGGATCTCGCGAAGCACCTGCCCGCGACGCAGCCGCTCGGCACGATGGCCGAAGCGAAGCGCGAGCCGGTCGAGTCCACGCGCACGTTCGGCACGCGCGACGACAAGGCCCTGCAGACCGCGGTGGCTGTCCTCACGCCCGAAAACAAGCGTTCGTCCACGCTCGCGGCCCTGTTGCGCCGCTGGAGCGGTGCGCCGCTGGCGGCGACCGCCGCGCCGTAACGATCACGTCACAATCCCGCGTCAGAATACGCATCGCTCCCAGGGAAGAGAGCACATGGCGGCTCGGCCGCCCTACCGGCGCCGGCGGTCGGGAAACATACCGGCACCAACACACCGTCGTTTCCGGCACGGCCGGAAACGACTTCTCGCGAAAGCGGGAACCTATGCTGAAGTTCTGCAGTCGGTACGTCGGAAGCATGCTGGTGCTTCCGACGTTCCGACTCCTGTTGCTCAGTATGGATTCCCGCGTGCGCGGGAACGACACGGCGTCTCAGAAGCCAGCCCTGGCGCGCAGACTCTCCTTGACGTGTCGGCGCGCGCGCGGCATCGCATCCAGCGCGCGCGCAGCCAGCACGCCTTCGATGAAGCCGAGCAGCCCCGCCTCCTGCGGCACGCGGTCGCGCAGTTGCGCGACCAGTTCGCGCGCGACGAACGCATCGTTGATCTCTCCCAGCTCGTCCTGCATTCCGCTCAAGAGATCGTGCCGTTTCGTCGCCTTGCGGTCGTGCGACAACGCGGCGAAGAACTCGCGCGCATAACGTTCCTTCTTGGCCGCGATGCGCACCTTGTGCAGGCAATCCGGCCGTTTCAGGTCGTAGCCGCGGGCGCGCTTGCGCACGCGCGCTGCCGCGTGCTGCACGAGCTGCGGCGCGGCCTTCGCGATCTGTTGTTCGAGCGGGTCGGCCGGCAGCGCAGTATGCTGCCAGCCCTTGCCCGCGATCCAGCCGCCCAGCGCCAGCATCAGGGTCGTGTAGCGCGGGCTGCCGACGGCCGAGCGCACGCGCGCCCGATGACGCTCCGCCTCCTCGCGCGCCGCCGCTTCCACGCGCGCCAGCGACGGCTTCTGTTCCTCGGTCAGCGGCAGGCGGGGCAGCACGGATTCGAGGAACACATCCCAGTTGCGCGCGTCGCCCAGTTCGCCGGCGAGCCATTCGATGTCGGCCGCCAGCGGTTCCGGCAGCGTCACGAGCCCGTCGACCATGTCGTGCGCCGCGCGCAGGCGGCGCAGGCCCACGCGCATCTGGTGCAGGCTCTCGACGTCGCCCGCCAGCACGCCCCGTTCGTTGGCCTGCATCTGCTGCAGGCAGTTTTGCAGGATGCTGCCCAGCGCCTCGCCCAGCGTGGCCTTGCGCTTGAGCGTCACGGGCGTGGCCTTGACGGCGTGCGCCTTGTCCTCGGTCGCCAGCGCATAGCCGCGCTCGGCCTTGCTGATGTTCTCGATGCGCACGGGTATCGCCTCGTGCACCCGCTGCGCCAGTTCGTACAGGCAGGCCGGATCGCCATCCTTCACTTCGAGCTCCAGCTCGCGCACGGCGGTCTTGCGCTCGCCGCGCTGCAGTTCGCCCACGTCCAGCGCGCACTCGACGTGCGTGCCGTCCGGCAGGGCCAGCATCCACGTCGTGCGCTTCGTGCGGTTGACGAAGACCGGCTCGGGGGCGAGCTGCTGGCCGTCCAGGCTGTGGGCGAGATCGGGCAGGGCTTCACGCAACTGCTTGCCGAACAGGTCCTGGTCGGGCACTTCGGACGCAATCTCGGCTTCCAGCTCGGTTCTCCGGTGCAGGCCGGCCACGGCGCTGCCGCCGCCCTTCAGGGTCTGCACGTGACGCGCGCCGGCGCTGCGCACGCGCAAGGCAAAACCATGCTTCCACAAGTCGAAGGCGCCGGTGTCGAAATAGCGGTCGACGTGTTCCTGGTCGCGTGGCTTCGATACGGCGTGCTCGCGCAGCACGGCGGATTTTTTCAGCTGCGCGGCGCTCGTCGCGCCCACGGCCAGTTTGATTTCACATTCCATCGGAGTCTCCTGTCATCCATCCTCTTACTGTAGCGCATCGCCTTCGAGGTCGACACACGAATCGGCGCTCACGTACCCGCATTGGATCAACACTGCGCGCAAGCGCGCGTGATGCAGAACAGGCCGGCGCTGGCCACACGCGCGCGTTCTACTGGGCCAACACGGATGTCTGGGAGTACGACTTTAGTCAAACTAAAAATAATTGAACGTGTCCAATCGTGATCATGGAACAGACGATTTCGAGCAGACTGTACAGTCTGCGCAACTTCCACCGCCAGCTGCGCGCGGCCCTGGAGAGCGAATATGCTGCTGGCGCACCGGATCAGGATTGACGCGACAGCGATCCAGCGTGATTATTTTGCGCGCGCGGCCGGCACCGCCCGCCGGGTCTGGAACTGGGCGCTAGCCGAGTGGAACCGTCAGGCCGCCTGTGGCCTGCGGCCAAACGCGATGGCACTCAAGAAGGTGTTCAATCGCATCAAGTATTCGGATCCCGACTGGCCCGACGCCGACGGCAAGCCGTGGCTGCGCGCCATCCACCGCGACGCCCATGCCCAGCCGTTCGCCAACCTCGCAAAGGCGTGGAGTCGTTACTTCGAGCAGCGCCGCGCCAGCCAGCCGGCGCACGCGCCGCGCTTCAAGAAGAAGGGCCGTTCAGCCGACGCCTTCTATTTGGCAAACGACAAGTTCCGGCTCGAGGGACGCAGTGCCGTGCTGCCGAAGGTGGGCCGCGTCGCGCTGCGGGAAGCGCTGCGTTGGGACGGCAAGATCATGGGCGCGAGTGTCTCGCGCGAAGCAGGTCACTGGTACCTGGCGGTTCAGGTCGACGTGCCGGACCACTTGACCCGGCGACGTCGCACGGGTGACGCCGTCACCGGCATCGACCTGGGCGTGACCAGCGCTGCCACGCTGTCCAGCGGCGAGAAGATCGCGGCGCCACGGCCGTTGAAGGCGGCGCTGCGGCGCCTGCGCATCCGCTCGCGCCGGCAGTCGCGCAAGCTCGATGCGGCCAAGGCCGCGGCCGGGATCGTCGGCCGTATCGGCAAGGGCACGCGCCTGCAGGCGTCGAAGAACCGGACCAAGGGTGCGCTGGCCCTGGCGCGGCTGCATGCGCGCATCGCGCGCGTGCGCATCAGGCGCTGGTGATCGAAGACCTGAACGTGCGCGGCATGCTGGCCAACGCGCGCCTCGCACGCGCGATCGCCGATGTCGGCTTTTACGAATTCCGACGCCAGCTGACGTACAAGTCGGGGCGCTACGGTACGCACATCGTGCTTGCCGACCGCTGGTACCCGTCCAGCAAACTGTGTTCGGGTTGCGATACCCGCAACGGGGTGCTGGCGTTGGGCGACCGGGCGTGGACCTGCGCCGGTTGCGGTGCGCGGCACGACCGCGACGTGAACGCGGCCATCAACCTGCAACGGCTCGCCACCGGCGCCTTCGCGGCGCGCACGGCGCTACCCGAGGCGAGCCAGGCGGTAACGCGTGGCACTGCCGCCGGCCTGGGGCCGGCGGGAGGCGGGGAAGTCACGCCGGTCAGGCACGAGCACGGTCAGCAGGACGGCTCGGGGCAGGAAGAGAACGCTGTGCACATTTGCACGCGAAATCGATAGCAGACCGACATCCGCGATAGCGACCAGGGCGGTAACGACCGCCACTGGGCCGACGCCATCGACCTGTTCTGGATCGAAACCTGTGGCAACCACGACGATGCGTGCCGCGTCGTGCTGATTTACGACACGCCCGCTACGGAATGGCTCGCCAATTCGGCGGCGATCCCGCAGTTCGGCTACCTCGACCTAGGCAAGCGCGAGTCGCAACGCGTGCTGGCCGTGCGCGCGACGGAACGGGCCTACCTCGACCTGCCCGTGTACGGCAGCGAGATCGTGGCCGGGCACGGGCGGACGGAGATCGCGCGTTGCGAGCGGGCGATACGCTGACGGGAGCGCTCAGGCCGCCGGCCGAGGGTGCAGGTCCAGCCTGCGGCCGGCCTTGACGATCTGGCTGGGCACCTCGTGGCCGACGAGGTCCTGCAGGCGAACCGCCGCCTGCAGCAGCCTGGCCAGGTCGACGCCGGTGTCGTAGCCCATCAGCTGGAGCGCGTGCACGACTTCCTCCGTGCACACGTTGCCGGTGGCACCGGGCGCATAGGGGCAGCCGCCGATGCCGCCGAGGGACGCGTCGAAGCGGTCGGCACCCGCGTCGATGGCGGCCAGCACGTTCGCGAGGCCCATGCCGCGCGTGTTGTGGAAGTGCAGCGTGAGTTCGATGCCGGGCCAGCGCGCGCGTACGGCTTCCGTCAGCGCGCGCACCTGGGTCGGATAGGCCATGCCGGTGGTGTCGCACAGCGTGATGCCCTGCACGCCCAGTTCGTCGACGAAGCGGGCGCACCAGTCCATCACGTCCTGCTGCGGCACGTCGCCTTCCATCGGGCAGCCGAAACTGCACGACAGCGACACGTTGACGGCGATGCCGTGGCGCCGCGCCAGTGCCGCGACGTCGGCCAGTCCGGCGAAGGATTGTGCACGCGTCATGCGCAGGTTGGACAGGTTGTGGCTTTCGCTGGCCGACATGACGAGATTCATCTCGACCACGCCCGCCGCGACGGCACGCTCGGCCCCGCGCACGTTCGGTACGAGAGCGCTGTAGACGACGCCCGGTGCGCGCGCGATGCCGGCGAACACGTCGGCCGCATCCGCAAGCACCGGCACGGCCTTCGGCGACACGAAGGAGCTGACCTCGAGCTTGGCGAGTCCCGCGCCCGACAGCAGGTCGGCCAGGGCGATCTTGTCGGCCGTCGGCACGAAGCGGCATTCGGCCTGCAGGCCGTCGCGCAGGCCGACTTCCTGGATGTGTATGCGGCGGCCGGCGATCCGGCGGCCGGCGCCAGTCCAGGCACTCATGCGACCACCTTGCGCGCGCGCAGCGCCGCGATCTGGTCCTCGGTGAGGCCGATCTCGCGCAGCACGGCATCCGTGTCCTCGCCCAGCCGCGGCGCCGCCGAGCGCACGCTGCCCGGCGTGCCCATCAGCTTCGGCACGATGCCCGGCACTTCCACCTCGTAGCCTTCCCGCGTCTGCTGCGTCAGGATCATGTCGCGGGCCCGGTAGTGCGGGTCTTCCGCGATGTCCTTTGCCGTGTAGACCTTGCCGGCCGGGACTTTCGCCGCGCCCAGCACGTCCAGCACGTCCGCCACGGTACGCTCCGCCGTCCACGCACCGATGGCCGCATCGATCTCGTCCACGCGCGCGACGCGGCCCGCATTGTTCGCGAGGTCAGTCGCGTCACCCAGGTCGGGCCGGCCGATCGCCTGCATCAGGCGCTTGAAGATGCTGTCGCCATTGCCCGCGACGAGCACATAGCCGTCGACGCAGCGGTAGGCGTTCGACGGGGCGATGCCCGGCAACGCGCTGCCCGCGGCCTCGCGCACGGCGCCGAACGCGCTGTATTCGGGGATCAGGCTTTCCATCACGTTGAACACGGCTTCGTGCAGCGCGACGTCGATCACCTGCCCTTTGCCGCCGTTGACCTTGCGGTGGTACAGCGCGGTCAGCACGCCGATGGTGCCGTGCAGCGCGGCCAGGGTGTCGCCGATCGAGATGCCGCAGCGCACCGGCACGCGGCCCGGCTCGCCGGTCAGGTGGCGCAGGCCGCCCATCGCTTCGCCGATCGCGCCGAAGCCCGGCAGGTCGCGATAGGGTCCCGTCTGGCCGTAGCCGGAAATGCGCAGCATGACGAGGCCGGGATTCAGTTCGGACAGCACGTCCCACCCCATGCCCCAGTTTTCCAGCGTGCCGGGACGGAAGTTCTCGACGAGCACGTCGGCTTCGGCGATCAGCTTGCGCGCGATGTCCTGCCCTTCCTCGCTTCTCAGGTCGAGGGCGAGCGAGCGCTTGTTGCGCGACTGGACCTGCCACCAGACGGAGGTGCCGTCCTTCATCATGCGCCAGTTGCGCAACGGGTCGCCCGCGCCCGGTGCCTCGATCTTGATCACGTCGGCGCCGAAATCGCCCAGCGTCTTGCCGGCGAACGGGCCGGCGATCAATTGTCCCATCTCGATCACGCGCACGCCCTGCAGGGCGTTGGCGGACATCGTGCCTGAAGCCGTCATGCTCATCTTGTCCTCGTCAGTTTGCAGATTGTTCGCGCTGGCGCAGCCGTTCGGGCAGGCCGAACGCCAGCACACCGGCGCAGACCACGCTCAGCGCCGCGATCACGTACAGGGCGGGCGTCGTGCTGCCGGTGACGTCCTTGATGCGTCCCACCATCACCGGGCTGACGATGCCGCCCAGCTGTCCCAGCGTATTGATCAGCGCGATGCCGCCCGCCGCGCCGGCGCCCGTCACCAGTTTCGGGGGCAGCGCCCAGAACGCGGGGATCGACGCTACCACACCCGCGCCCATCACGGCCAGTGCCGCGACCAGCAGGCCGGGTTGGTGGTCGAACAGGCCGGCGCCGCAAAAGCCCACGGCGCCCAGCAGCACGAGCCCGATCACGAACTTCGTGCGCTCGCCGCTGGCGTCCGACAACCGGCCCACGGCCACCATCGCGATCGCGCCGCACAGGTAGGGCACCGCCGTGAGCAGGCCGATGGTCGTCGGGCTCGTGGTGCCGGCGCTGCGGATCATGTGCGGCGCCCAGAAGTTCAGGCCATAGGAACTCACCTGGATCAGGAAGTAGACGAGGCCCAGCGTGAAGAAACCCGGCGTCTTGAGGGCGCCCAGCAGCGAGTGGCTGCCGATGCTCCGGTTCTGTTCGGCGATGCGCGCGGCCAGCAGCGCGCGTTCCGCGGGCGCAAGCCAGGACGCATCCTCGACGCGGTCCTTCAGCACGAGGAACACGACGGCGCCCAGCAGCACGCACGGCAGGCCGCCCACGAGGAACAGCCAGTGCCAGCCGGACATGCCCAGCACGCCGTCCAGGTGGGCCAGCACGAGACCGGCGGCCGGTGCGCCGACGAGGCCGGAGAATGCCGACGCGAGGAACAGCATCGACGTGATGCGGCCGCGGTAGGCGGTCGGGAACCATAGCGTGAGGAAATACAGCACGCCGGGCGCGAAGCCGGCCTCCATGGCGCCGATCAGGAAGCGCAGCACGTAGAACTGCCACTCGGTCTGCACGAGCGCCATCAGCGCGGTGGCAAGGCCCCACGAGACCATGATGCGTGCGATCCAGCGCCGCGCGCCGACCTTGTACAGCATCATGTTGCTGGGGACTTCGAACAGGACGTAGCCGACGGAGAACAGGCCGGCCCCGAGGCCGTACGCCGTGTCGGACAGCGACAGGCTGCTCTGCAGCGCGAACTTGGCGAAGCTGATGTTGATGCGGTCGAAAAAGGCGAACAGGTAGCAGATCATGATGAGGGGCATGATGCGCCATGCCACCTTCGCCACGATCCGCGCCATGTCCGGCACGGCGGCGTCGGCCGCGCCCGCCGGGGCGGAAAGAATCTTGCTCATTGTTGTCTCCGGATGGATAGTCGTCGAATGAAACACGCTCTTGGTGGCGTGATGGTGCGATTCTGGCAGCACTCCCCCAGGCGCGGAATGATCAAGGTGTGAACCCCGCTTTCGCGTTTCGCGAAAGCTCCCCGGTGCTACGCCCCGGCGCCCAGATGGTCGACGAGCAGGCGCGCGTGGCGCGGCAGGGTTTCCAGGTCGCGCACGCCGATCAGGAGCTGGCGCCGCGCCCATGCATCCGTCAGCGGGATCTGGCGCAGGTTCAGCGAGCGCACGAGCGCGCGCACGGCGTCGGCGGGGAGCACCGCGACGCCCAGGCCGGCGGCCACCATCTGGCACATCGCATCGAAGCTGCGCACCTGGATGCGCACGCGCAGGCGCCGGCCCATCGCTTCCGTCTCGGCCTGCAGGCGCTGCGCCAGCGAGGTGCCCTGCGACAGGCTGACGACATCGAAATCCGCCGCCTCCTCGAAGCCCAGGCTGCGCCGGCGCGCGAGCGCATGGCCGGCCGGGACCACGAGCACGAGGCGGTCTTCGCGATACGGCATCAGGTGCAGGCCGAGGGCCGGGGTGCGGTCGGCGAAGATGCCGATGTCGGCGCGGCCCTCCAGTACGCCCAGCACGATCTCGTTGCTGTTGAGCTCAGCGAGCTCGATCCGGATCGCCGGGTTGGCCCTGGCGAAGGCGGCGATGTCGGCCGGCAGGAACTGGGTGATGGCGGAGGTATTGGCCCACAGGCGCGCCACGCCCACGATCCCGCTGGCGTGGTCGTGCAATTCGGCGGCGAGGAGGTTCACGTCGCCGAGGATGCGCTGCGCGTGCCGGGCGAGCGCCAGGCCGGCCGCGGTGGGCGTGATGCCGCGCGAATGGCGCTCGAACAGCGCGGCGCCGACGGCGGCCTCCAGGTCGGAAATCCGCTTGCTCGCCGCCCCGACGGCCAGGTTGGCGAGCAGCGCGCCCTTGCTGATGCTGCCGGAGCGCACCACGTGGCTGAACAGGGACAAAGAGACGAGGTCGAGGCGGTGCAGGTTCATGAAACCATTGTGCACCAGGTTCAGTGCGACGACACGAATTCGGCGCCGGGAAACGCCGGCGGAATGGCAAAGGTTGCCCGCATCCGTTTGGCCTCCGCTGCCGGGGCCAAGCCGAACAGCCGCCGGAACTCGCGGCTGAACTGCGATGGACTCGTATAGCCCACCGCGTGGCACGCCGCTTCCGCGGTCAGGTCCCGGCGCACCATCAGCAGGCGCGCCTGGTGCAGCCGCGTCGACTTCAGGTACTGCATGGGCGACGTCTGCGTGATCGCCTTGAAGTGGCTGTGGAAAGCTGGAATGCTCATGCCCGCTTCCCGCGCCAGCTGCGCCAGGTCGAGCGCTTCCGCGTAATCGGCATGGATGCGGCGCAACGCCCGGCCGATCTTTCCGTACTGGCCTTTCAGCGCGAGCGCCTCGCGCATCGAACGTCCCTGCGCGCCGGTGAGCACCCGGAAATACAGTTCGCGCAGCAGGCCCGGCCCCAGTACGGCCGCCTCCAGCGGCCGGTTCAACGCTTCCAGGAAACGCAGTACCGAGCCACGCATGTCCGCATCGATGGGGCTCGACAACATGCTCTGCGGCGCCTGGGCAGGTTCGGCCGAGGGATGGCGGTCGATGTGCAGCATCAGGTCCGCGGCGACGGCGAAATCGAGGTGCAGGTACAGCGCGAGCAGCGGCTGCGCCGGCGTCGCATCCGTCTCCATGTCGAACGGCACGGGCACGGAGACCGCCAGGTAATGCTGCGCATCGTAAACATACAGTTTGTCGCCGAAGTAGCCGCGCTTGCGGCCCTGGCAAACGATCACGATACCGGGATCGTAGAGCACCGGCGTGCGCGTCAACGCGCGGTCGGAACGCAGGATCCGCACGGTAGGCAGCGCCGTGAGGTTGTAGCCCTCGTTCGGCGCCAATGCGCGTAGCAGCTCGACCATGCGCCGCTGCGCGTGGCCGGATGGATCGTCGCTTTCATCCGCGGCTGTCGGCTTTGGCATAGTTTTAGGCAAGAAAAACAGTCGACTTTGGCTTATCTGGTGATGCCACCAAGAATAACATGCGGCCTTCATCAACTCGGAAAAGACGACATGACACCCAATAAACTCCTGCTGATCACCGGCGTCAGCAGCGGCTTCGGCCGCGCTCTTGCGCAACAGGCGCTGGCCGACGGTCACCGCGTGGTGGGCACGGTCAGGAACGCGCAGGCCGCGGAAGCGTTCGCGGCAATGTGCCCGGCGCGCGCCCACGCGCGCATCCTCGACGTGACGCAATTCGATGCAATCGACGGCGTCGTCGCGGACATCGAAGCGAACGTCGGCGCCGTCGATGTCCTCGTCAACAACGCCGGCTACGGGCACGAAGGCATCCTGGAAGAATCGCCGCTGTCCGACATGCGCCGCCAGTTCGACGTCAACGTCTTCGGGCCGGTCGCCATGATGAAAGCCGTGCTGCCGTTCATGCGCGCCCGCCGGCGCGGCCATATCGTCAACATCACGTCGATGGGCGGCTACATCACGATGCCCGGCATCGCCTACTACTGCGGCAGCAAATTCGCGCTGGAAGGCATCTCGGACACGCTCGCCAGGGAAGTCCGCCCATTCGGCATCGCCGTGACCGCGATCGCACCAGGCTCATTCCGCACCGATTGGGCCGGCCGCTCGATGCAGCGCAGCGCACGCTCGATTGCCGACTACGACGCGCTGTTCGACCCGGTGCGCAAGGCGCGTGAGGACAAGAGCGGCAAGCAGCCGGGCGATCCGGCCAAGGCGGCCCGCGCGATACTGGCCGTGATCGAGGCAGACGCGCCGCCGACGCACCTGCTGCTCGGCAGCGACGCGCTGCAACTGGTGCGGGGCAAGCTGGCCGACCTGGGGCGCGATCTGGATGCCTGGGAAGAGGTCTCCGTCTCGACCGACGGTTGATGGCGCGCCCAATGCCAGTCACTCAAGCCACAAACTCGTCGTTCCCTAACTGAATGGCATTGATGGCACGCCCGGGTTTAATCGAACTTCGAAAAATCCGGCTTGCGCTTCTCGAAGAACGCCGTGAAGGCTTCCTTGGCCTCGGCACCGGTCAGCATGGCACTGAACCGTTCGTTCTCCGCCGCGATGGTGTCTTTCACCAGCGCTGCACGCGAGCGCTTCATCAAGGCCTTGGTCGTGCGGATCGACGCCGCCGGCAGTTTCACGAGTTTGGCGGCCTGCCCTTGCGCGAACGCGAGCAGCTCTGCGGCCGGCAGCACGCGCGCCACGATGCCCATCTCGAACGCTTCCTGCGCGCCGAAGGCTTCGCCCAGCATCAGCTTTTCCGCCGCGCGGGTGTAGCCGGCCGATTGCGCGACGAGCAGCGACGACGCGAATTCCGGGCACAGGCCCAATTGGGAAAACGGCATCGAGAACCTGGCGTTGTCGGCGCAGTAGACGAGGTCGCAGTGCATCAGCAGCGTGGTGCCGATGCCGACGGCCGCGCCGGCGACGGCCGCGACCACCGGCTTGCTGCAGCCTTCCAGCGCGCGCATGAACTGGAACACGGGACGGGATTCCGTCATCGCGCCTTCGCCCACGTTGTGCAGGAAGTCTTCCAGGTCGTTACCGGCCGTGAAGATCTCGGGTTTGCCCGTGATGAGGATCGCGCGGATGGCGGGGTCGGTGTCGGCCGCGCGCAGCGCGTCGGCCATGGTCGTGTACATGGCGCCCGTGATGGCGTTCTTGCGTTCCGGGCGGTTGAATTCGAGGGTGAGGATGCCGTCGGCGGTGGTGGTCAGGATGTCCATTCGGTGTCTCGCTTGTTCGTATAAAAAAAGGGTGGGAACGGTTGTGCCGCACCCACCCTTCCGTTCACGTCGTGTGGATTACACGCGTTCGATGATGCCCGCCGCGCCCATGCCGGCGCCGACGCACATGGTGACCATGCCGTACTTCAGGTTGTTGCGGCGCAGGGCGTGGACGACGGTCGCGGCGCGGATCGCACCGGTCGCGCCCAGCGGGTGGCCCAGGGCGATCGCGCCGCCCATCGGGTTCACTTTGCTGGTGTCCAGGTTCAGGTCGCGGATGACGGCCAGTGCCTGTGCCGCGAAGGCTTCGTTCAGTTCGATCCAGTCCAGCTGGTCCTGGGTGATGCCGGCGGCGGCCAGCGCTGCGGGAATCGCGACCTTCGGACCGATGCCCATGATCTCCGGCGGCACGCCGCGCACGGCGAACGACGAGAACTTGGCCAGCGGGGTCAGGTTGTGCTCGCGCAGGATCTTCTCGCTGACGACGATCAGCGCGCCGGCGCCGTCCGACATCTGCGACGACGTCGCGGCCGTCACGCTGCCCTTGGCGGCGAAGACCGGCTTGAGCTTCGCCATGCCTTCCATGCTGGCGTCGGCGCGCGGGCCTTCGTCCAGGTCGACGGTGCGGCGCTTGACCTTGATCTCGCCCGTCGCCAGGTCCGGCGTGCGGGTGACGATTTCCACCGGGGTGATCTCGTCCTTGAACAGGCCGGCCTGCTGGGCGGCGATCGCCTTGCGGTGCGATTCCAGGCCGAAGGCGTCCTGATCTTCGCGGCTCACCTTCCACTGGGCGGCGACCTTCTCGGCCGTCAGGCCCATGCCGTAGGCGAGACCCACGTTCTCGTCCTTGAACGTCTCCATGTTGATCGACGGGTGGTGGCCCATCATCGGCACCATCGACATCGATTCGACGCCGCCGGCGATCATCACGTCGGCCTCGCCGACGCGGATGCGGTCCGCGGCCATGGCCAGCGCCGTGATGCCCGAGGCGCAGTAGCGGTTGACGGTCACGCCGCCGACGGTGTTCGGCAGGCCCGCCAGCACGACGGCGTTACGGGCCACGTTGAAGCCCTGCTCCGCTTCCGGGAACGAGCAGCCGACGATGGCGTCGACGATCAGCGCCGGGTCCAGGTTCGGCACGGCGGCCATCGCGCCGCGGATGGCGGCCACCAGCAGGTCGTCCGGACGGGTCTTGTTGAAGAAGCCGCGCGGCGCCTTGCCGATCGGGGTGCGGGTCGCTGCGACGATGTATGCGTCTTGAAGTTGTTTGCTCATGTCAGTAGTCCTTAGTGTCCGCGCCGCGATCAGTTACGCACCGGTTTGCCGTTTTGCATCATGCCCATGATGCGTTCCTGGGTCTTCGGATTGTTCAGCAGCGAAACGAATGCCTTGCGTTCCATGTCGAGCAGCCACTGCTCGGACACGACGCTGCCCTGGTCGATGTCGCCACCGGAGACGATCTCCGCGATCGTGTCGCCCAGCTGGTAGTCGTACGCGGAGATGAAGCCGCCGTCGCGCATGTTGACCAGCTGGCCGCGGATCGTGCCCCAGCCGTAGCGGCCGGTGACCGTGACCGGGCGGCGCAGCGGTGCGCGGTAGCCGGCGTCGAACATCGAGCGCGCGGTGACCTTCGCCACGTGCAGCAGTTCGTACGGGTTGAAGACGATGACGTCGTCGTCCTTCAGGTAACCCATCGCCTTCGCTTCCAGGGCCGATTTCGACACCTGCGCGGTGGCCGCGTTGGTGAAGCCGGTCTTCAGGAATTGCAGGATGTCGTTGCCCTTCGATTCATTGGCCGCGCGCACTGCCGCTTCCTTCAGGCCGCCGCCGGCCGGCACCAGGCCGACGCCCACTTCCACGAGGCCGATGTACGACTCGATCGAGGCGACGCGCTTCGATGCGTGCAGCGCCATCTCGCAGCCGCCGCCCAGGGCGAGACCCGCCACCGCGGCCACGACCGGGATGTTCGAGTATTTCATCGCCATGAACGTGTCCTGCAGTTCCTTGACGATCGGGTCCATCGCTTTCGCGCCGCCCGCCATGAAGGCCGGCAGGGCCGATTGCAGGTCGGCGCCGGCCGAGAACGCGCCGCCGTCGGCCGCATCGGTATTCCAGATCACGATGCCCTTGAAGCCCTTCTCGGCTTCGGCCAGCGCGCGCTGGATGCCCTTGATGACGCCGTCGCCGATCACGTGCATCTTCGTCTTCAGCGAGATGACCAGCACCTCGTCGCCCGAGTGCCACAGGCGCACGGAATCGTCTTCGAACACGGTGGTGCCGGCGGTCTTCGGATCGTCGCCGCCCGCGCCCACGACCGGTGCGCGGAACTGCTGGCGTTCATAGACCGGCAGGTCGGAACGCGGCACATAGGCGTTCTTCGTGACGGAGTACGAACCTTCCGGCGTGTGCACGCCCTTCTCCGCAACCGGGGCGCTGAACACCCATGCCGGCAGCGGTGCATCGGTCAGGGCCTTGCCCGCTTCGATGTCTTCCTTGACCCACTGGGCGATGGTGTTCCAGCCGGCGGCCTGCCACGTTTCGAACGGGCCGACGCTCCAGCCGAAGCCCCAGCGCATCGCGAAATCGACGTCGCGCGCGTTGTCGGCGATCGAGTCCAGGTGGAAGGCGATGTAGTGGAAGGCGTCGCGGAAGATCGCCCACAGGAACTGCGCCTGCGGGTTGGTCGATTCGCGCATCGCCTTGAATTTCTTGACCGGGTCCTTCTCTTTCAGGATGCGTGCGACGATGTCGGCCGCCTTGGCGCCGCCCGGCACGTATTCGCCGGTGGCGGTGTCCAGGCGCAGGATGTCCTTGCCGACCTTTTTATAGAAGCCGGCGCCGGTCTTCTGGCCCAGCGCGCCCTTCTCGATCAGTTTGGCCAGCACGTCCGGCGTCTTGTACACGCCGAAGAACGGGTCGTCCTGCAGGTTGTCCTGCATCGTCTTGATGACGTGGCCCATCGTGTCCAGGCCGACGACGTCCGCCGTGCGGAACGTGCCCGACTTGGCGCGGCCCAGCTTGGCGCCGGTCAGGTCGTCGACGACGTCCACGGACAGGCCGAATTTCTCGGCTTCGTGGATCGTGGCCAGCATGCCGAAGATGCCGACGCGGTTGGCGATGAAGTTCGGCGTGTCTTTCGCACGCACGACACCTTTACCCAGCACGGACGTCAGGAAGGTCTCGAGCTGGTCGAGGATTGCCGGCTTCGTGGCGGCGGTCGGGATCAGTTCGACCAGGTGCATGTAGCGCGGCGGGTTGAAGAAGTGCACGCCGCAGAAGCGCGATTTCAGCTCGGCGTCGAAGCCTTCGGCCAGCTTCTCGATCGACAGGCCCGACGTGTTCGACGCGAAGATAGCGTTCGCGCCGATGTGCGGGGCGACCTTCTTGTACAGGTCGTGCTTCCAGTCCATGCGCTCGGCGATGGCTTCGATGATCAGGTCGCAGCCGGCCAGCACGTCGAGGTTGTCCTCGTAGTTGGCGACTTCGATCAGGGCCGCGTCTTCCTTGTTGCCCAGCGGGGCCGGCGACAGCTTCTTCAGGTTCTCGATGGCCTTCAGGACGATGGCATTTTTATTGGCGTTACCGCCGGAGCCTTGCTCCGGCTTGGCCGGCAGGTCGAACAGCACGACCGGGACCTTGGCGTTGACGCAGTGCGCGGCGATCTGCGCGCCCATCACGCCGGCGCCCAGCACGGCGACTTTCTTGACGATGAAATTGGACATACTCGTGATCCTTTGGTTAGTTGTCGGCTCCGGCACTGCCGGAGCCGACTTCCCGCGGAGGCGGGAACCCAAGTTTGCATGCGCAGACACTGCGCGGAACTTGGATCCCCGCCTGCGCGGGGATGACGGGTCAATGTAGCGTTCGTACTTGGTTGTACGTGATGGTTTTACTAAAACAGGTCGGCGTCCAGCGCCATCAGGTTCGACGAACCCGAACGTGCCTGGCGGATCAGCATCGCGGTTTCCGGGTACAGGCGGGCGAAGTAGAAGCGTGCGGTCGCCAGTTTCGATTCGTAGAACTTGTCGCCCGAATCCTTCTTGGCCAGCGCGATCTTCGCCATCTGCGCGAAGAAGTACGAGAACACCATGTGGCCCACGACGCGCAGGTAAGGCACGGCGGCGGCGCCCACTTCGTCCTGGTTCTGGAAGGCCTTCATGCCGATTTCCATCGTCAGCTTGCCGACCTTCTCGCCCAGTTCGCCCAGCGGGCTCACGAATTCGGACATCTGCTCGTCCAGGCCGTTGTCTTCGACGAACGCCTTGATCTTCTCGCCGAACGCGCGCAGCTTGGCGCCGTTGTCCATCAGGATCTTACGGCCCAGCAGGTCCAGCGACTGGATCGTGTTGGTGCCTTCGTAGATCATGTTGATGCGGGCGTCGCGCACGTACTGCTCCATGCCCCACTCGGCGATGTAGCCGTGGCCGCCGTACACCTGCATCGCTTCCGACGTGGCGATCCAGCCGTTGTCGGTGATGAAGGCCTTCACGACCGGGGTCAGCAGCGCGACTTCGCCGGCGGCTTCCTTGCGGACTTCTTCGTCCGGGTGGTTCAGTTCGCGGTCGATCTGCAGCGCGACGTACGAGGTCAGCGCGCGCGCGCCTTCGGCATACGCCTTGGCGGTCAGCAGCATGCGGCGCACGTCCGGGTGGACGATGATCGGGTCAGCCGGCTTGTCCGGTGCCTTCGGGCCCGACAGGCTGCGCATCTGGATGCGGTCCTTGGCGTACACGAGCGCGTTCTGGTACGCGACTTCGGTCAGGCCCAGCGACTGCATGCCGACGCCCAGGCGGGCGGCGTTCATGAACACGAACATCGCGTTCAGGCCCTTGTGCGGCTGGCCGATCAAGGTGCCGATCGCGCCGTCCAGGTTCATCTGGCAGGTCGAGTTGCCGTGGATGCCCATCTTTTCTTCGATGGCGCCGCAGGTGATGCCGTTGCGGGCGCCGACCGAACCGTCGGCGTTCGGCAGGAACTTCGGCACGAGGAACAGCGAGATGCCTTTCGAGCCTTCCGGCGCGTCCGGCAGGCGGGCCAGCACCAGGTGGACGATGTTTTCCGACATGTCGTGCTCGCCGGCCGAGATGAAGATCTTCGAACCGGTGATGCTGTAGGTGCCGTCGGCCTGCGGTTCGGCCTTCGTGCGCAGCAGGCCCAGGTCGGTGCCGCAGTGCGCTTCGGTCAGGCACATCGTGCCGGTCCACTCGCCCGAGACGAGCTTCGGCAGGTAGAACTTCTTCTGGTCGTCGGTGCCGTGTTCCTTCAGGCACTCGTACGCGCCGTGCGACAGGCCCGGGTACATGGTCCATGCCTGGTTCGACGAGTTCAGCATCTCGTAGAACGAGTTGTTCAGCGAGACCGGCAGGCCCTGGCCGCCGTATTCCGGATCGCAGGCCAGCGCAGCCCAGCCGCCTTCCACATACTGTTTATAGGCTTCCTTGAAACCCTTGGGCGTGGTGACGGTCTTGGTGGCGGCGTCGTAGTGGCAGCCTTCGCGGTCGCCGCTGTGGTTCAGCGGGAACAGCACTTCCTGCGTGAATTTCGCGCCTTCCTCCAGCACCTGGTTGATGATGTCGGCGTCGATCTCCTGGTACGCCGGCAGGTTCTTGAATTCTTCGGTGACGTTGAGGAACTCGTGCAGAACGAACTGCATATCACGAAGTGGCGCGACGTACTGACCCATGGTTGTTCTCCTGACAGGTGAATATTTTGTGTGAATTACTGGGCGCTGGCGGTATCCGCCTGGCTGTTTTGCTTGTTGGGATTGCGGTAATCTTCGACCAGGCGCGCGAAGCCGCGGTGTGCGCGGTCGACCGTGCCCGGGATGCGCAGGAAGCGCGCATCGTGGTGCACCGCCAGCACGAGGCCATACATCTCGTACACGAGTTGCTCGGGGTCGGTGCCAGGCTTCAGGTCGCCGCAGTCGATCGCCTGTTGCGCGCAGCGCAGCAGGGCGCCCTGCCACGTGCGGACCATGGCGACGAGTTCTTCGCGGATCGGCCCCGGGCGGTCGTCGTATTCGACGGCACCACTGATATAGATGCAGCCGGACGCGATCTCGACCGAGACGCGCTTGAGCCAGCGATTGAACATCGCCTCCAGGCGCGGCAGGCCGCGGGATTCTTTCAGGCTGGGGAAGAAGACTTCCTGCTCGAAGCGGCGGTGGTACAGCTTGAGCACGTCGATCTGCAGGTCTTCGCGCGACCCGAAGTGCGCGAACACGCCCGATTTGCTCATATTCATGCGGTCGGCCAGCAGGCCGATCGTCAGGCCTTCCAGACCGTCGCGGCTGGCGAGCTCGAGCGCAACATCGAGGATGGCGGCCCGCGTCATCTCGCCCTTGCGCATGCTCATGCTTTTCGCTGTCGTATTAATAATATGCCTCGCGTAAGAGAGGATTTAATCTGATCGAAAAAATCCGAACGCTCGTACTATTATCTACCAGCCGTGAAATGTCAAACGGGAACTTAGAGGCGACGTTCTAGTGTGTCGTCAGCCGCCCGCACGGGTGATGGCGCGGCGGTCGCGCTTGGTCGGGCGGCCCTTGATCGTGCTGCCCGGTTCGGGGAACAAACGGCGTGCTTCCTGATCGTTTTCCCTACGGACGATACTCTCTTCCGTCTCGCGGTACAACGCCTGGGCGACGGGTGCCGGCCCACGCTTGTCGGACAGGCCCAGCACGACCACCTCCCAGCGGTTCGAACCGTTGTCGATGAAAATCTTATCATCGACTTTCACGGAGCGGGCGGGTTTGACGGGCTCGCCGCCGATCCGCACGCGGCCCCGGTCGACCGCATCCGCCGCCAGCGAGCGCGTTTTAAAAAAACGCGCGGCCCACAGCCATTTGTCGATCCTTACGTTGTCACTCTCTGTCATAGCGTCTTTCCATCATGCGTAGCCGATCGCGACGACCCGCATGGTCAATTTATAGAGAAGATAGGCCATTTCGTGGCCGCAGCGGCGCACCCAACCGAGTTGCCGCAGATCATCCAGGCACACCTGCACGCCATCGGCCACGCCCCGCTCGATCTGACGGGCCAGCGTGCCGGCAAATTGCGCATCGCGCACGACGACGTTCGCTTCCTGGTTGACGAACAGCGACAGCCCGTCGCAGTTGCTGGAGCCGACCGTGGCCCAGTTGTCGTCCACGACGCAGACCTTCGCGTGCAGCTGCGTCTTGCGGTACTCGACGATGCGCACGCCGGCCGCCAGCAGCTGCGGGTAGAACGACGACGCGACGGCATCCTGCATGCGGAACTCGCCGACACCGATCATCAAGCACACATCGACGCCGCGCCGCGCGGCCTGGCACAGCGCCTCGCGGAACTTGCGGCCCGGCGCGAAATACGGCGTGGCCATCAGCACGCGCTTGCGCGCACGGCCGATCGCCTGCAGGTAGGCGCGCTGGATCGTGCGGCGGTTGCGCAGGTTGTCGCGCACGACGAACGCGGCGCGCATCGGATGGTCGCCCAGCGCGGCCGGCTGCTTGCGCATTTCCCGAAACAAATTGATCCGTCGGACCAGCGGCAGATGGCCGGCCCGCGCCCACTGGGCCTGGGCTTCGCGGTGGATTTCCGCGACGAGCGGCCCCTGCACGCGCACGGCGAAATCCCAGCGGGGTGCCGGCAGCGGCGCGTGCGGCTCGTAATCGTGCAGGTTGTCGTCGTTCGTATTGATGCCGCCGACGAACGCGACTTCGCGGTCCATGACGGCGATCTTGCGGTGGCTGCGCGCGGCACCGCGCTTGAACCACGGATTGAACATCCGATAATGCACGCAGACCGCACAGAATTCCTCTTTCAGCCGCAAGGCGACGCGGTTGCCGGTGCCGAACCAGTCGGCCAGCACGCGCACCTTGACACCGCGCTGCGCGGCACGGATCAGCGCGTCGGTGACGGCGCGCGCCGTGTCGTCCTCGGCATAGATATACGTCTCGTACAGGATCTCGTGCCGGGCCGCGTCGATGGCGGCCAGCAGCGCCGGGAAATAAGTGCTGCCGCTTTCGAGGAGAGTAACGTCGTTGTTGGCTACATACGTAACGGTGCGCATCGCTATGCCAGCTGCAGGTTGGCCACGATCGGTGCGTGGTCCGACAGGCGCGCCCACTGGGGGCCGTGCAGCACTTCGGCATGCTCGACCTGGAAGCCGCGCACATAGATCCGGTCGAGCCGGAACCAGGGCAGCGCGGCAGGAAACGTCCGCGCCGGCACCAGGCGTTTTTCGCGCCCGGCCGCATTCCGCACCATATCACCGATCCGCGCGCCGAACCGCGCCGGCCGCTCCAGTTCATCGAATACCTCAACGACACCCAGTTTCAACCGCAGGCAATCGCTCAGGGTATTGCGCCAGTCGTTGAAGTCGCCGGCGATGATAACGGGCTCGTCCGGACGTGCGGAGTCCTGCACGCACTGGACCAGCGCCTCGGTCTGGCGCCGGCGGCTGACTTCGAACAGGCCCAGGTGCACGACGTAGCAGTGGACATTGCCGGACGGGGTCTCCAGCACGCAATGCAGGATGCCGCGCTGTTCGTAGGCGTGGTCGGAGACGTCGTGGTTGTTCTGGTTCGAGATCGGAAACCCGGACAGCAGCGCGTTGCCGTGGTGGCCATGGTCGTACACGGCATTCATACCGTAGGCGGCATGCAGGTTTTCACCCGCAAAGAACTCGTGCTGAGCCTTTTCGGGCCAGTGATGATGGGGGGTGCGCACCTTTTCGCCGTAGCGGGCCTGGTAGCGGTCGTGCCGGCCCTGCACCTCCTGCAGGAACACGACGTCCGCATCGAAGGCACCGATGGCTTTTTTCAGCGCCAACACGCGCGGCGTACTACGGAAGGAAGAGACGCCCTTGTGGATGTTGTAGGTCGCAACACGGATTTTCATGGGAACATTGTAACCCCATCAGTCCGTGCCTTTCCGGGGCGGGGAGCGCAATCGTGCGCCGGTGGGCGCCTTTCCCGGCTTCTGGCCGGGAAAGGCGTTGGGACTGCTCAGGGGGCGACGGCGCGCATGTAATCGCCGTTCGGCAGAGGACGCGCTTCCGGTGGGATGACGGGGTCGCGGTAGACCGGATTGGTGCGCAACGGACCCATCAGGCGGAGACCGCTCAATAGCTCGATGCACAGGTAATCGTTATCGACGCCAACGTCCTTGACCTTCTGCTCGTGTCTGCGTTCGCTCATGATTCCTCCCTTTGTTGGACATTGCTAAATTGAAAAGTCGCCAGAAACGACTTGTGGAACTTAATGAAATCATTTCTAGCTGTCAAACAAGCGATTGTATTGTGTGCATCAAATTTGAGGAAATTTAATTCCGTTTGTACAATGGAGAAAAACTGCCCGATGTAACAATCGAGCAGAATTGGCCATGCCAAAACTCTCAAAATTACGCGGATTGATGAGTTCGCAGGACGGTTTCCTGAATTTTGACTCGGCCAGCCCCAGGAAGTTCCAGGTTGGCGATTAGATGACGACGCCCGCCTCGGGCACCGGCTGGAAGCGCGGCAGGACGACGCGGAACAGGGTTCCCTTGCCCACTTCGCTCTGCACCTCGAAGCGGCCGCCGTGCTTCTGCACGATCCCGTACGACAGCGACAGGCCGAGACCCGTGCCTTTGCCCACCGGCTTGGTCGTGAAGAAGGGCTCGAAGATGCGGCCCAGCCGGTCCTCGGGGATGCCGGTGCCGGTGTCCTCCACCTCGATCCACACGTGCTTCTCGTCGTGGCCCGTGCGCAGCGTGATGCGGCCGTGCTTCTCGATCGCGTGCGCCGCATTGACCAGGAGGTTCATGAAGACCTGGTTCAGCTGCGACGGGTAGCATTCGATCTGCGGGATGCTCCCATACTCCTTGGTCACCTCGGCCTTGTACTTGATCTCGTTCCAGACCACGTTCAGGGTGCTGTTCAGGCCCGCCTCGATGTCGGCGTACTGCAGGTCGCCGCCGTCCACGTGCGAGAAATCCTTCATGTCCTGCACGATGCGCCGCACGCGGTCGATGCCGTCGAGCGATTCGCGCAGCAGCGGCTCCAGGTCCTCGCGCAGGTACTCGGCGTCGACTTCGTCTTTTACCCGCGCGATGCCGGCGCGGTCTTCGGGGCTGAACGCGCCTTCCAGCGCCGCGTAGCTGTCGAGCAGCCGCAGCATGCCCTGGGCGTACCGCTGCAGGCTGCCCAGGTTCGAATTGACGAAGCCGATCGGGTTGTTGATCTCGTGCGCGACGCCGGCCGCCAGCACGCCGATTGACGCCATCTTCTCCGACTGCAGCAGCTGGCTCTGGGCCTCGCCCAGCTTCTTGATCAGCTCCGCCTGGCGCGCCTTTTCCTTTTCCAGCGTGGCATTCGCCTCCTGCAGGGCGCGCGTGCGTTCGCGCACCTTCGATTCGAGCAGGTCGCGCGACTCGCGCAGCGCTTCCTCGGCCCGATGGCGCTCGGTGACGTCGGTGTAGCCGAAAACCCGCCCGATGATGCGCTCGCCCAGGAACTGCGGACGCGAGCGGCATTCGAAGAAGCGGCCGTTCTTCAGGCGGAACAGGTCCTGCGTCTCGGTCGTATCGGCCACCTGGCGCAGCTGGCTGCGGATCAAGTCGCCCTGCTCCACCTGGCCCGCGATGTATTCGACGATGCCGTCGTCGTCGCCGGCCTGCAGCAGCGCGGCCGGGATCTCCCACATCGCCGAGAACAGGCGGTTCATGCTCGTGATCTTGCCGTGCCAGTCGACCACGAGGATGCCGTCCGCGGTGGACTCCAGCGTCGTGCGCAACTGGGCCAGGGTCTGCTCGAGCAGGGCCTCGACCTGGCGCTCGTGGCGGCAGTCCTGCGCGCGCACGAGCAGCAGCGGGCGGTCGCCGTCGTGGAGTACGTCCACCGACTTCATCACCGTCAGCAGCGACGTGTCGGCGCACAGGTACTCGCCCTCCTGCGCCTCGAAGCCGAGATACTGGCCGCCGCGCACCTCTTCCCAGTAGAACACGTCCTGCAGCGAGCTTTCGATGTCCGTGATGAGCATGTCGCGCAGCTGCGCGGCCGCGTAGCCGAGCGTCTGTTCGACCTTGCGATTGGCGACGAGGATGCGCAGGTCGGCCGGGTCGACCAGCATCACCATGTGCGGGCTGTGGTCGACCATCAGCTGGTGCAGGTTCATGGCTGGCTCCTCCGCGCCGGGTCACCCGCGTCGAAGTAATAGCTGACGCGTTTGCGCGGGCTGAGGTAGTTGTAGATGTCCTTGGGCACCTGGGACGGGCGAATCGACTTCACGATGTTCAGGTCCGGCTGCGTCTCGAGGTTGACGACGATCGCTTCCTCGCGCGGCACGCTGGCCTCGTAGATCATCACCTGCGGCCTGGTCGGCTTGGCGGTGTTGACGTTGACGCACATGCCGACGACGCCGTTGGCCAGCTGGACGATCGTGCCCGGCGGGTACACGCCGAGGCAGCGGATGAACACCTGCAGCAGCTTCGGGTCGAAGCGGCTGCGCATCTTGGCGAACATCAGCGACAACGCCTCGTGCGGCGTGAGCGAATCGGCCGGGTTGCGCGGGTTGCACAATTCGTCATAATGGTTCGCGATCGCGACGATGCGGGCGAGGATGCTGATCGCCTCCCCTTGCAGGTGGCGCGGATAGCCGCTGCCGTCGAACATCTCGTGGTGGTCGCGGATGATGGCGAGCGCGGGTGCCGCGAGGCCCAGCTTCCTGCCGATCTCGTAGCCACCCTCGCAATGCGTTTCGACCAGCGCCTGCTCGGCGTGGTTGTAGGCATCGAGCTTGTTCAGCACCTTGTCCGGGATGTTCTTCGTCCCGACGTCGTGGAACAGCGCGCCCATGCCGAGCAGGCTGGCCACCTCGTGCGGCAGCTTGATGTCGCGCGCGATCATCATCGACAGCATCGTGACGTTGAGCGAGTGGACATAGATTTCCTCGCCGCCCAGCTTGTCGCCCATCAGGTTGATCGCCAGCTCGGGCGCGGACAGGATCGACTCCGTGATCTGGCCGATCAATTTGCCGGCCACGCGGACCGTTTCGGCCGGCTGGGAAAACAGGTTGCGGTCGATGTCGCGGATCGCGCGCGCCGTGTTCACGAACGCCTGCTCGATGCGGGCCGCGTTCTCGCGCTGCTCGCGGATGCGTTCCATCATCTCCCGTTTCGCCGCCATGACCGGCGACTCGGCACGCGCCTCCGGCGACACCGGCGCCGCCGGCACAGGCTGCGCCGCTGCCGGTGCGGCCGTGGGCACGGGCCCGTCGCTGAGCGCGGGATCGACGCGGACCGTGGCCAGGCCCAGGCCGCGCAGGATGCGCAGCTGGTCCTCGGTCTTGACCTTGAAATGGCTGAACGCGAACGGGTGCTGGAACCATTTCAGGTCCAGGTAGACATACAGGCCGATCTGGACCTGGTCGATTGGGATAGTGACTGTATCGGCCATGAAAACGCCTCCTTCCAGACCGAAAGTATCAACTCCCACCCATTTCGGTCAAGAAACATTTGTTGCCATGTGGAACTGATGACACAATCCCGGCGGCGGCGCCACAATCAGGCGCCCGTCATCACCCGGTTGCGGCCCTGCTGCTTGGCGCGGTACAGCGCCTTGTCGGCTGCCCAGAACAGCGCCTCGGCATCCTGGGCGTGGGCGGGATAGGCCGCGACGCCGAACGACGCCGTCACCTTCTGCGGTCCCTCGCCCTCGGGGTGCGGCACGATGGCGGCCAGCGCGATGCGGATCGCCTCCGCGCGCGTGCCCGCGTCCGCCGCCGCGCACTCCGGAAGCAAGAGTACCATTTCCTCGCCGCCGTAGCGACAGGCGATGTCCCCTTCGCGGATACCGAGGCGCAGCTGCTGCGCGATGGTGCGCAGCACGGCGTCGCCGACGGCGTGGCCGTAGTCGTCGTTGACACGTTTGAAATGGTCGATGTCGACCAGCACGAGGCTCACGGGCACGTTCTTGCGGCGCGCCCGCGCCAGCTCGCGTTTCAGCGCGGCGTCGAAATGGCGCCGGTTGAACAGGCCCGTGAGCGGATCGAGCACCGATTGCCGGCGCAGCGATTCGCGCAGGCGCGCATTCCCCAGCGCCAGCGCGAGCTGCTCGGCGACCGTCACCGCGAGGCGTTCCTGTTCTTCGTAGGCCGGACCGGCGGCCAGGCCCTCGAGGTGCAGCATGCCCACGAGTTCATCGTGCGTGACGAGCGGGATGCACAGGCGTGCGGTCGTTTCATCCACCGGCCTGCGGTAGTGCGCGCACGGCAGGTCGTTGGAACTCGCCGTGCGGTAGCGCGCCCCGTGGCGCAGCGACCAGCAGGACTCGATGTCGATCTCGGACGGCTGCTCGGACGGCGTGCCCCATTGCGTGTGCCGGTCCAGCACATGTTCGTCCTCGTCGCGCAGCAGGAACAGCGTGCCGGACACGCCGGGCAACAGCTTCGGCAGCGAGCGCGCGATCACGGGCGCGGCATCGGGGACCGACGGCACGGCCTCCACGGCGCGCAGCAGTTCCGCGACAAATTTCAGTTCGCGGTTGTGGCGTGTCGTGAGCCCGACCGCCTCCGCAAGCTGGCCGGTCTGCGTTTCCAGCTGTCCGGCGATGGCGCGGCGCGCGCGCAGCATGCGCATGATGAGCAGCAGCAGGATCCCCAATGCGACGATGTTGCAGGCCGTGGCAGCGACGCTCACGGTGAACGAACGTGCGGAGCGGGCCAGCAGGTCGGCCTGCAGCGCGTCGTGCCGCGCCATGCTGCGCGCATCTTCCGCCGCCACGAGCCGGCGCATGTCGTCCATGTACTGCTTGCCGCGCAGGGAGCTGACGACGCGTTCCGTCGCCTCAAATCCCGCGCGGCGGCGCAGCTGGATGGTCTCGTCGAGTTCCGCCAGCTTCAGTTCCGCGAGGCGCGCGATGCGCCACGCGGTGGCCCGCTCGGCATCCGTGGGCGCCTTGTCCTTGGCGTCGTGCAGCACTCCGGGCAGCGTGCGCCGGACCTGTTCGTACGGTTCGAGGAAGACGTCGTTGCCAGTGATGACGAAGCCGCGCTGCGCCGTCTCGGCGTCGCGCATGGATGTCAGGATGTCATCGAGGCGCTGCTGCGCGCGCAGTTCGGCGCGCGATTGCGCCAGCAGATCGTTGACGGAGCGGTTCAGCCAGAACGGCACCGCCGCGATCAACACCATGACGATGAAGACGGCCAGGGCGACGAACTTCAGATGTCTTGCGCTGCGCATGCGAGTAGGCGGCTTTCGATTGCTATAAGGCAAGGGAAAATAGCACAATTCCCGCCACGCACGATTGAGAAACAAGCGTTATTTGTCGTCCACGTGGCGGGGCAATTGCAGGATCGCTTCCGCGTTCGACGAGGAGAAGCACTGATCTGCCGCTTCCAACAACGGCAACCATGCATATTGCAGATGCTCGCGCGGCGCGAGGGTAATCGGGATGTCGCGCGGGACGCAGACGGAGAACACGTGTTCCGTGTTGTGGGTGACGCCGGGCGCGTAGCGGTGGCGCCAGGTCTGGTAGATCTCGTAGACGTTGGACAAGAGCCAGTCCTTGAGGACGATGCGCTCGCCGTCGGCCACGATGCCCGTTTCCTCGAACAGTTCGCGCGTGGCCGTTTCCAGCAGCGGTTCGTCGGGACGGTCGAGGGAACCGGTGACGGATTGCCAGAAGCCGGGGCGGTCGGCGCGTTCGATCAGCAGGACGTCCAGGTCGGCGGTGTGGATGACGACGAGGACGGATTCCGGGATTTTATGGGACATGGCGTGATTGTAACGCAGCCCAATAACGTCGTCCCCGCGGAAGCGGGGACGACGAATCAAACCGTGACGACGGTTTTACTTACGCGACCTTCGGCTCGTTACGCAGACGGATATGCAGCTCTTTCAGCTGCTTCTCGTCGACTTCCGACGGCGCGTTGGTCAGCAGATCCTGCGCGCGCTGGGTCTTCGGGAACGCGATCACGTCGCGGATCGACTCGGAGCCGGTCATCAGCGTGATCAGGCGATCCAGGCCGAACGCCAGGCCGCCGTGCGGCGGGGCGCCGTACTGCAGGGCGTCGAGCAGGAAGCCGAACTTCAGCTGCGCTTCTTCCGCATCGATCTTCAGCGCCCGGAACACCTTGCTCTGGACTTCTTCGCGGTGGATACGGATCGAGCCGCCGCCCAGTTCCCAGCCGTTCAGGACCATGTCGTAGGCCTTGGCGATGCAGGCGCCCGGGTTCGTCTCGAGCATGTCTTCGTGGCCGTCCTTCGGTGCCGTGAACGGGTGGTGCGTCGCGTTCCAGCGGTCGCCGTCCTCGTCGTACTCGAACATCGGGAAGTCGATGACCCACAGCGGCGCCCACTTGTCTTCGAACAGGCCGGCCTTCTTGCCGAATTCCGAGTGGCCGATCTTCACGCGCAGCGCGCCCATCGAGTCGTTCACGACCTTGGCCTTGTCCGCACCGAAGAAGATCAGGTCGCCGTCTTCGGCACCGGTCAGTTCCAGCACTTTCGCCAGGACGTCGTCCGAGATGTTCTTGACGATCGGGGACTGCAGGCCGTCGCGGCCCTTGGCCTTCTCGTTGACCTTGATGTAGGCGAGGCCCTTGGCGCCGTAGATGCCGACGAATTGCGTGTACGCGTCGATTTCCGAACGCGGCATCGAACCGCCCTGCGGCACGCGCAGGCCGACGACGCGGCCGCCCACCATGTTGGCGGCGTTGTTGAAGACCTTGAATTCGACGGTCTTCATCAGCTCCGTCAGTTCGGTGAACTGCAGCTTCACGCGCATGTCCGGCTTGTCCGAACCGTACGACCCCATCGCGGTCGCGAAGTCCATCACCGGGAACGGGTTCGGCAGGTCGATGCCGGCGGCGTTCTTGAAGACGACGCGCATCATGTCTTCGAACAGGTCACGGATTTCCTGCTCCGTCAGGAACGACGTTTCGCAGTCGATCTGGGTGAATTCCGGCTGGCGGTCGGCGCGCAGGTCTTCGTCGCGGAAGCACTTGGTGATCTGGTAGTAGCGGTCGAAGTTGGCGACCATCAGCAGCTGCTTGAACAGCTGCGGCGACTGCGGCAGCGCGAAGAAGTTGCCCGGGTTGACGCGCGACGGCACCAGGTAGTCGCGTGCGCCTTCCGGCGTGGACTTGGTCAGCATCGGGGTCTCGATGTCGATGAAGCCGAGGTTGTCCAGGTACTTGCGCACTTCCATCGACACCTTGTAGCGCAGGCGCAGGTTGTGCTGCATCTGCTGGCGGCGCAGGTCGAGCACGCGGTGCGTCAGGCGCGTGGTTTCCGACAGGTTGTCGTCGTCAAGCTGGAACGGCACCGGCACCGAAGCGTTCAGCACTTCCAGCTTGGTGGTGTTGATCTCGATCTTGCCCGACTTCAGGTTGGCGTTGGCGGTGCCCTCCAGGCGGTTCACGACGGTGCCCGTCACGCGCAGGCAGTACTCGTTGCGCACGTGCTCGGCGACCTTGAAGACCTCCGCATTGTCGGGGTGGCAGACGACCTGCACGAGACCTTCGCGATCGCGCAGGTCGATGAAGATCACGCCGCCGTGGTCGCGACGACGGTGCACCCAGCCGCACAGGCTGACGGTTTGGCCCAGCAGCTCTTCGGTCACGAGGCCGCAGTAGTGAGTACGCATGGAGGACATAGTTTTTCGATCCTGGTTGGTTGATTCGGTGGGCCCGCTCATGGCTGGCCCTGGATTCTTTGCTGCGTTGTTGGTTCTATTCCGCGGTGGCGGGGGCGTGCGCCCCGGCCGCCGCATCTAGCGGCGGCGGCGGCGCCACGACGCCCATCGAGACGATGTACTTGAGGGCCGCGTCGACCGACATGTCCAGTTCCACGACGCGGCTCTTTTCCATCATCAGGAAGAAGCCGGACGTCGGGTTCGGGGTGGTCGGCACGTACACGCTCACGTACTCGCCCACCAGGTGGTTCTTGACGTCGCCGCCCGGCACGCCGGTCAGGAAGGCGATCGTGTACGAATTCTCGTGCGGGTACGGGATCAGGACGGCCTTGCGGAACGCGTTGCCCGACGACGAGAACAGCGTGTCCGACACCTGCTTGACGCTGCCGTAGACCGAGTTCACGACCGGAATGCGCTGCAGCAGCCGCTCCCACATGCGCACGAACCATTTGCCGACCAGGTTATTGGTCAGCACGCCGGTCAGGAACACGATGGCCAGCGTGATGATGGCCCCGAGGCCAGGGATGTACGTGCGCGGCTGCCACTCGCTCGGCACGAGCACGAGCGACTGGTCCAGCGTGCTGATCACGAAGTTCAGTACCCAGGCCGTGATCGCCAGGGGAACCAGGACCAGCGCGCCTGTAATGAAATATTTACGCATCGATTGTCGTGACGGATCTCGTCCGAGGATTTGTCGGGTGCTCATTATGCGCCGGCCGCGATGGGCCGGCGCCGCGGTCAGGTACTGCTGCTGTCCTTCGCCGGCGCGGCGGCCGGCGCCGGCGCGGGCGACGCGTCGGTGCTGCTGCCCGTGCCATTGTCGGACGACGTCGCCGCCGGGGCCGTGCCCGTTGCCGGCGCAGAGCCACCGCGGAAGTCGGTCACGTACCAGCCGGTACCTTTCAATTGGAAACCGGCGGCGGTGACTTGCTTCTTGAACGATGACTTGCCGCACGAAGGGCAAACGGTCAGAACCGGATCGGAAATCTTTTGCAGCACATCCTTGGCAAAACCGCATTCATCGCAGCGGTAGGCGTAAATCGGCATCTGAATACTCCGCAAAAATCATCAAAACCCTGAATTATAAAGCTTTTGCGGCACCGATGGACGTCTGGCCGGCTTGGTGCATTGTGGAAACAGTGTTGTTTTTCGTCAGCGCACGATTGTTTTCTGTTTGCCGAACGTCAACTTAACTGATTAAATAGCATTCTTAGCAGCAATGCTGCACAAGGATTAAGAAACAGAAGTTTGCGCGACCGGCTTCCGGCCCGCCGCAATACCGCAGAAAAGCACTTCACTCAGGGCCCGCTTGCGGGCCCTTTTCTTTACCATAGTCCACATGGACACTTCACTGCTCGATGTCGTGCGCAGGTACGCGGACACCCACGTCGGCCGCGACGGTGCCGCGTCGACGCCGATTCGGGGCCTCACGGCGATCCGCGCGGCCGCACGCACCGAACTGAGTTACCAGATCCAGCGCCCGCTGGTATGCCTGGTGCTGCAGGGCGCCAAGCACGTCACGATGGGCACGCAGTCCTTCACCTTTCGCGCCGGGGACTCCCTCGTCATCACCGCCGACGTGCCGACGGTCAGCCAGGTCACCGAGGCGAGCCTGGCCGCGCCCTATTATTCGCTCGTGCTCGACCTGGACCCGGCCGTCATCGCCACCCTGGCGACGGACATGGCGGCGAGCGGCGACGCCGACGGCGCGCCGGTGCGGATCGAGTCGACCGACAGCCACGCCGCCGACTCGGCGCTGCGCCTGATGCGCCTGCTCGACCGCCCGGCCGCGCTGCCGGTGCTGCAGCCGGCCCTGATACGCGAGTTCCACTACTGGCTGCTGGCCGGACGCCATGGTGCAGCCATCCGGCGCCTGGGCCTGCCGGACAGCCACGTGCGCCGCGTCGCCCGCGCCGTCGCCCTGCTGCGCGCCGAGTACACGCAGCGGCTGCCCGTCGAGAAGCTGGCCGAGGTCGCGGGCATGAGCCCGTCCGCGTTTCACCAGCACTTTCGCGCCGTGACGTCGCTCTCCCCGCTGCAATTCCAGAAACAGCTGCGCTTGATCGAGGCGCGCCGCCTGATGCTCGCCGAAGGTGTCAATGCCAGCCATGCCGCGTATGCGGTCGGCTACGAAAGCGTGCAGCAGTTCACGCGCGAATACGGGCGCATGTTCGGCAAGCCGCCGATGCGCGACGTCGCGGACGCGCAGCAGCGCCTGGACGCCGCCTGAATCAGATCGCCTGGCCGCCCGACACTTCGATGCGCTGACCGGTCATCCAGCCGTTGCCGTCGCCCAGCAGGTTGGCGATCACCGGTCCGATGTCGTCCGGCACGCCCACGCGACCGAGCGCCGTCATCTGCGCGAAGACCGCATTCAGGTCGGGCGTGTCGCGCACGGCGCCGCCGAGGAAATCCGTCTCGATGGCACCCGGCGCCACCGTGTTGACGGTGATGCCGCGCCGGCCCAGTTCCCGGGCCAGATACACGGACAGCACTTCGACCGCGCCCTTGGCCGCCGCGTACGCGCCAAAGCCGGGATACGACACGCGCGTCAGTCCGGACGACAGGTTCACGATGCGGCCGCCGTCCGCCAGCAGCGGCAACAGCGCCTGCGTCAGGAAGAACACGCCCTTCACGTGGACGTTCATCAGACGGTCGAACTGCGCCTCCGTCGTGTCTTCGATCGCGGCCATGTCGCCGTGGCCGGCGTTGTTGACGAGGTGGTCGACACGGTCGCGCTGCCAGACGTCGCGCAGGCCGGCGCGCACGTGCTCGACGAACAGCGGGAAGCGGGCCGTGTCCCCGACGTCGAGCTGCAGCGCCAGCGCCCTGCGGCCCAGCGCGCGGATCTCGTCGACGACCGCACGGGCATCGTCCGCGCGGTTCTGGTAAGTGAGGATGACGTCGCCGCCGCCGCGGGCGATGTGCAGTGCGGTATTGCGGCCAAGGCCGCGGCTGGCGCCGGTAACGATGGCGATCTTTGCCATGATGTGCTCCTGTCGGTGATTGAGGAGCAGCGAGTATCGGGCGCCGTGGGGCCCGGTCGTTGCCGGAAACCGGGCCGTTTTTGCCTGATTCTACAAGCGCCGCCAGATCATCCAGCGTTCCTTGCCGGTGAAGACAGGGATCGAATCCTCGACCGGCTCGTCGGCGATGCACTCGAACGCGGGCTTCAGCAAGGCATCGAGCTCATCACGCGCGATACCGAACGGCGGCCCCTTCGCCACATCGTCAAAGAAGAAATAGCCAGCCAGCAGGCCGCCCTGCCCCAGCAGTTCCGCCCAGCGCCGCGCCACGTCCGGCCGGCGTGCCCGCGGCAGCGCGCACAGGAACGCCTGTTCGTAGACCAGGTCCAGCGGCTTCTCCGGCGCATAGGCGAAGAAATCGGCTTGCCGGATGCGGTCCGCCCACGGTCCGGCCAGCGCGCGGGCGCGCGCGACGGCTTCGGGCGAAAAATCGATGGCGGTGGCGTCCCAGCCGGCCTCGCACATCAGCGTCAGCTCGTGCGCGGAGCCGCAACCGGGAATCAATGCCGACAACGGACGCGCCGATGCGGAGACGAACCGCCGCAACGCCGCCGGCACCCCGCCCCGTTCCCACGGCGTGAAATCGCGCTCGAAGCGCTCGTCCCAGAATTGCGGCGACAGCGGATCGCGGCTGGCGAAAGCGGGCGGCGCCGCCATCACGGCGTCCAGTGCAGGTGCCCGGCGACCTCCAGGCCGACGACGATCACCGTCAGCACGCCCGTCACGCAGGCGAGGAAGGCCAGCAGGCGATTGGTGCGGCGCTGCTGGTCGACCAGCTTGGCCATCAGGTCGCCCATGTCGAGGTCGCTGTACGCCCGCTTGTGCAAGACCTGGTGCACGAGGCGCGGCAGCTGCGGCAGGATCTGGCCGAAGCGCGGTGCCTCCGCCTTCAGGCGCTCGGCCATGCCACGCCAGCCGACCTGCTCGGCCATCCAGCGCTCCAGGTACGGTTTCGCCGTCTTCCACAGGTCGAGGTCCGGGTCGAGCTGGCGGCCCAGCCCCTCGATGTTCAGCATGGTCTTTTGCAGCAGCACGAGCTGCGGCTGCACTTCGACGTTGAACCGGCGCGACGTCTGGAAGAGACGCAGCAGCACCTGGCCGAACGAAATGTCCTTGAGAGGACGATCGAAGATGGGTTCGCACGTCGCGCGCACGGCGGCTTCAAGTTCGTCGACGCGGGTCTCGCGCGGCGCCCAGCCCGATTCGATGTGCGCCTCGGCCACGCGCTTGTAGTCGCGGCGGAAGAAAGCGAGGAAGTTCTGCGACAGGTAATCCTTGTCGAAGTCGTTCAGGGTGCCCACGATGCCGAAGTCCAGCGCGATGTAGCGCCCGAACGTATCCGGATCGATCGACACGAGGATATTACCCGGGTGCATATCCGCGTGAAAAAAGCCGTCTCGAAAAACTTGCGTGAAGAAGATTTCGACACCGTCGCTGGACAATTTCTTGAGGTCGACGCCGGCCGCGACGAGGCGGTCAGTCTGCGAGATCGGGATGCCGTTCATGCGTTCCATCACGATCACGCTGTTGGAACAATAGTCCCAGTACATCTCCGGCACCATCAGCAGATCGGAATTCGCGAAATTGCGGCGCAACTGGCTCGCGTTGGCGGCCTCGCGCATCAGGTCGAGCTCGTCGTGCAGGTATTTGTCGAACTCGGCCACGACCTCGCGCGGCTTCAGGCGACGGCTGTCGGCCCACACCTTTTCGATGACGCCGGCGGCCATCTGCATCAGGGCAATGTCTTCGTCGATTGTGGTCTTCATGCCCGGGCGCAGCACCTTCACCGCGACCTGCTTGCCATTCTTGAGCTCGGCAAAGTGCACCTGGGCGATCGATGCGGATGCCACCGGGGTACGCTCGAACGATGCGAACAGCGTCTCCGGCGAGGCGCCGAGGGAACGCGTGATCTGGGCGACGGCCAGGTCGGAATCGAACGGCGGCACGCGGTCCTGCAGCAGCGACAGTTCTTCGACGATATCCGGCGGCATCAGGTCGGGCCGGGTCGACAGCACCTGGCCGAATTTCACGAAGATCGGGCCCAGCTCTTCCAGCGCGAGACGCAGGCGGATCGCGCGCGGCGACGTGATGCGGCGCCAGAAGAAGACGGTATTGATCAGGCGGGCGGTACGGGGTACGTGGAGGCCGGAAATCGCGATCTCGTCCAGGCCATACTTGACGATGACGGTGAAGATCTTCAGCAGGCGCAGGAATTTCAGGATCATCAGTGGTCCGAAGGCGTGTCAGGGGTCGTCGGAACGGGAGCGATGCTGCGCGCGGCAAGCTTCTGCTCCAGTTTGGCGATGCGCTTGGCCGTGCGCTCGACGTCGTCGCGCAGGCGGCCGACGTCGTCGGCGAAATCATCGACTGTCGCCGGGCGCACGAGCACGCGGCGTTCTTCCAGCAGGAATTCGGCGACGTTTTCCGCGAGCCGGCGTCCGGCCGTGGCCGCGCCCGTCACCGCCGAGCGCGCACCGCCGGCCAGGCGCACGGCGCCGATCGGCCCCACCACGCGCTCGAGATCGTGCTCGGCATCCCAGCGCAGGCCCTTGGACAATTGCGAGATCGTGTTGGCGAACTCGGCATCGCCCTCGATCCGTACGTACGAAAACGCACGGTCGCGGTTCTGCAGGATCAGCGGCAGGTCGGAGAGCTTGACGTGGATGGTGACGCTGGCCGGGTCGTCGACGCCCGCCGTCTCGAGCATGCCGTCGCGCGCGACGCGCATGCGCAGGGCGAGGTGCCCGGTATCGATGACGGCGGTCTTGCCGGCATGGCGCATCAGCGCGTCGCGCGCCCACGCTTCCTGTGCCAGCAGGTGATTGATCGTCGCTACGGCCGGGGCCGACGGCGACAGGAAAGAGGGAGTCGAAGACATGACGTGTTTTGTGCTCACAAAATAAAACCGCCCGGCATAGGTCGGGCGGTTTCGATCTTACCAGTTCACCAGAGCATAAACCCTGGAGCACGGAACTTTTCTTGCGAAAATTTCAAGTGATCTGCTGAATGCCCGCCAGGACCCAGCCGCCGTTGCCGGCCAGCGGCTTGGCCAGGTTCCAGACTTCGACGAACGGTTCCGGCGCCGCGCCCGGCGCGTTGCGGATCATGCCGTTGAACTGGACGCTCGCCAGGTAATCGCGGTCGGTCGTCTCGATGCCCAGCAGCTGCGAATCGATGTTGACGACTTCCGTGTAGTCCGGCTGGCCGCCCCGTTCCTGGATCTGCAGCGACAGTTCGGCGTACACCTCGGGCGACGTGAATTCGCGCAGGTCGGCGAGGTCGCCGCGGTCCCAGGCCGCTTGCATGCGGATGAACGAGGACCTGGCGTGGCGCAGGAACGCTTCCGTGTCGAACCCTGCCGGCACGCCCCACTGCTCGTGCGCGGGCGCCGCCTTGTCGAGCGACGGCGCATTCGAGAAGCCCGACTGGAAGCCGCCCTGGTTGCCGGCATAGGCATTGTTCAGGCCCGAACCGATTTCCGGCGTGGCCGAGGCCGGCACGGGATTCTGGTTAAAACCCGTAAAAGTCGGGTTGGCCGGCGTGTCCTTGCGGCGAAACATGCGGATGATGAACATCACGGCGAACACGAGCAGCAGGATCATCAGCAGCGACGACAGGGCGCTGGCCATCGCGCCGCCGATGCCGAAGTGCGAGAACAGCGCACCCAGGCCAAGGCCCAGCAATGCACCACCCAGCACGCCTTTCCACATGCTCGGCCGCTTCTGCGGCACCTGGGCCGGCGCCATGGGGGCCGGCGCCGGACGCTGCTGGTACGACGGCTGCTGGGCAGGCGTCGGCGCCGGCGCGGGTGCGCGCATGCGGCTCACGGACTGCGACTGGCGGCCGAACGAACGGCCACCGCCGACCGGACGCGCATCGGCGACGCTCGACAGCGTCATCAGCGCGATCATCATGCTGGCCAAAAACTTTTTCATCAGCTCACCTCAAAGTTTGATGCCGGTGTGCAGTGCGGCCACACCGGCCGTCAGGTTGTAGTACTGTACTCTTTCCAGGCCCGCCGTTTCCATCATGCCCTTCAGCGTTTCCTGGTCCGGGTGCATGCGGATCGATTCCGCCAGATACCGGTAGCTTTCCGCATCGTTGGCGATGCGCTGGCCCAGCCACGGCAGCACCGAGAACGAATACACGTCGTACGGTTTTTGCAGCGGCGCCGCCACTTTGGAAAACTCCAGCACCAGCAACTTGCCGCCCGGCTTGAGCACACGGCGCATTTCCGCCAGAGCCTGATCCTTGTGCGTCATGTTGCGCAGGCCAAAGGCCACGCTGACGCGATCGAAATAATTATCCGGGAACGGCAGTTTCTCCGCGTCACACAGTAAGGTGGGGGTGACCAGACCTTTGTTCAATAGACGATCGCGGCCCACGCGCAGCATCGACTCGTTGATGTCCGTGAGCCACACCTCGCCGCTCGGCCCCGCCGCCTTGGCGAATGCCTTCGACAAGTCGCCCGTACCGCCGGCGATGTCGAGCACCTTGAAGCCGGGACGAATGCCCGCCTGGGCGATGGTGAACGCCTTCCACACGCGGTGCAGGCCGGCGGACATCAGGTCGTTCATCACGTCGTATTTGGACGCGACCGAGTGGAATACCTTGGCTACCTCGTGGACCTTCTCGTCTTCCGAGACGGTCTTGTAGCCGAAATGGGTGGTGTTGGTCATAGTAGCAAGCCGTTTAGTCTTGCCACATTATACAAGCGGGGGTCCGCCGCCCGGCTTAAAGATGACTTACCCGGGCGAACGCGAAGAAAACGTTTGCGTCGACGTCAATGTCGGCTTTACCACACACGATAACAATCGTGCATCCCGATTGTTAAAACTCTGCTTATAATGGTTTTCGCTCGCGCACAGTCTGGAACAGGGATGTTTATCGCTTAACCATGTGCTGCCGGCGATACTTCATTACTTGTTAAAAAAATTCTTGAGAGAGAGACACATGGCGACTGGCACCGTGAAATGGTTCAACGACGCAAAAGGCTTTGGCTTCATCAAACCTGACGATGGTGGCGACGATCTGTTCGCACACTTCTCGGCCATCAATTCGGCAGGCTTCAAATCGCTGGCGGAAAACCAGCGCGTCACCTTCGACGTGACCTCCGGCCCGAAAGGCAAGCAGGCCGCAAACATCCAGCCGCAGTAATTCCAGGCCGGTAAACGAAAAAGCGCCGTGTGCAAACCGGCGCTTTTTTCGTTTAGTGGCTACATCCACCGCTGCCGCAACCGCCGCCCTTCGGCCCGGCCGCCGGCACGGCACTGGCCTCGCGGCCGCTGTCGCCTTCATACCCCGCCGCGTGCAGGCGGCCCAGGTAGTCCTGCCACAGGACGTCATGCTCGTTGCCCAGCTTGTACAGATAATCCCACGTGAAGATGCCGGACTCGTGGCCGTCCGTGAACAGCGGCTTGACGCCATAGTTCCCGACCGGCTCGACGCCGCGGATGCCCACATCGCGCTTGCCGACCTGCAGCACTTCCTGGCCCGGGCCGTGGCCCTTCACTTCGGCCGACGGCGAGTACACGCGCATCAGCTCGAACGGGATGGAGAACGCGGCGCCGTCGTCGAAGGCGATTTCCAGGATCTTCGATTGCTGGCGGATGGTGAGGTTGGTGGGGGTGGGCATAATAGGATCGGGAGCGTTAATTACCGTCGCTCCCGCGAAGGCGGGAGCCCACGTTCTGCGCGCATCACGTCGGCGCTTGCGAAATTGGGTCCCCGCCTTCGCGGGGACGACGTGGATAGGCGAATTTTACCGCTTAATGAAGCGGCGCTTGATCGCTTCCGCCAGTTGCGGCACCAGTGCCCGGCGCGCGACCAGCACCGCCTCGTCCGTCGTGCGCTGCGCCTGCGCCCACACGGGCGCGGGGAAGTGCGCGTCGTCGGCGTAGCGCGGGATCACGTGCCAGTGCAGGTGCGGCACCACGTTGCCGAGGCTCGCCACGTTGACTTTCAGCGGCTGCATCACCTCGCGCACGGCGAGTTCGAGCTTCCACACCGCGTCGTTCAGCAGCAGGCGATCCGCATCCGCGAGGTCGCTCACTTCGCGCACATGGTCTTTCCAGATCACGCGCGCGAAGCCGGGGTAGTTGGCATCGTCGACGAGGATGACTATGAACTTGTCGTTGTCGACGACCGTCGAAGGTGTGGCAACTGAGGACAACTCGCACAGCTCGCAGCCCACCACGCGCGTCATACAAGCACCCGCTCGATGCCGCCGTTGTTGGCGTTGGCCACGTAGTTCGGCATCCAGTTCTCGCCCAGCAGGTGACGCGCCATCTCGACGACGATGTAGTCGGCCGTGGTGCCCGAATCGTCGTTGTAGCGCGACAGGCCCTGCAGGCAGGACGGGCAGCTCGTCAGGATCTTGACGTCGCCGCCGAAACCGTCGGCGCGCAGCTTGTCGGCACCCTTCACCATTTCCTGCTCCTTGCGGAAGCGGACCTGGGTCGAGATGTCCGGACGGCTCACGGCGAACGTGCCCGACTCGCCGCAGCAGCGGTCGTTCTTCTCGATCTTGACGTTGTCGACGGTCTGCACGAGCGCGTTCACGGTCTTCATCGAATCGCCCAGCTTCATCGGGTTGTGGCACGGTTCGTGGTACATGTAGCGCATCCCCGTCACGCCTTCCAGCTTGACGCCCTTCTCCAGCAGGTATTCATGGATGTCCATGATGCGGCAGCCCGGGAAGATCTTCTCGAACTCGTAGGTCGCGAGCTGGTCGTAGCAGGTGCCGCACGAGACGAGGACCGTCTTGATGTCGAGGTAGTTCAGCGTGTTGGCCATGCGGTGGAACAGCACGCGGTTATCCGTCATCATCTTGTCGGCCTTGTCGTACTGGCCGGCGCCGCGTTGCGGATAGCCGCAGCACAGATAGCCCGGCGGCAGCACGGTCTGCACGCCCACTTCCCACAGCATCGCCTGCGTGGCCAGGCCCACCTGCGAGAACAGGCGCTCGGAACCGCAGCCCGGGAAGTAGAACACGGCTTCCGTATCGGCGTTGGTGACCTTCGGATTGCGGATGATCGGGATGACCTTGTCGTCCTCGATGTCCAGCAGCGCGCGCGCCGTCTTCTTCGGCAGGTTGCCCGGCATCTTCTTGTTCACGAAGTGGATCACCTGCTCGCGGATCGGCGCCTTGCCGGTCGTCGGAGGCGGTGCCTTCGTCTGCTCTTTCGCAACGGCCTTCAGCACGGTCGCGCCGAGACGCTGGGCCTTGTAGCCCCAGTCGATCATCCCCTTGCGCATCGCGTTGATCGTCGTCGGATCGGTCGCGTTCAGGAAGAACATGCCCGCGCGGTGGGCCGGCTTGAAGCTGCGCTTGTCCATCTTGCGCAGCAGGTTACGCATGTTCATCGAGACGTCGCCGAAGTCGATGTTGACCGGGCACGGCGTCACGCACTTGTGGCACACGGTGCAGTGGTCGGACACGTCCTCGAATTCTTCCCAGTGGCGGATCGACACGCCGCGGCGCGTCTGCTCTTCGTACAGGAACGCTTCGATCAGCGCGGACGTCGCGAGGATCTTGTCGCGCGGCGAGTACAGCAGATTCGATTGCGGCACGTGCGTCGTGCACACGGGCTTGCACTTGCCGCAGCGCAGGCAGTCCTTGACGCTGTTGGCGATCTCGCCGATGTCGCTCTGCTGCATGATCAGCGACTCGTGGCCCATCAGGCCGAACGACGGCGTGTACGCGTTGCGCAGGTCGGCGTACGTGGTCTCGCTGTTCAGCAGCTTGCCCTTGTTGAAGCGGCCTTCCGGGTCCACGCGCTGCTTGTAGTCGCGGAAGTCGCGGATCTCGTCTTCGGTGAGGAATTCCAGCTTCGTGATGCCGATGCCGTGTTCGCCCGAGATGACGCCATCCAGCGAACGCGCCAGCTTCATGATGCGCTCGACGGCCTTGTGCGCGTCCTGCAGCATCGCGTAATCGTCCGAGTTCACGGGCAGGTTCGTGTGCACGTTGCCGTCGCCGGCGTGCATGTGCAGCGCGACGAACACGCGCGAACGCAGCACGCGCTTGTGGATCGCGGTGGCCTCAGCCAGGATCGGCTCGTAGGCCGCGCCATTGAAGATGTGGCGCAGCGGCGCGCGGATCTCCTGCTTCCACGAGACGCGCACGGTATGGTCCTGCACGACGTCGAACAGCTTCGCGCCCGGCTGCTGCGCGAGGCGCGCCTGGAACGTGCCGGCGAGACCATCGAGGCCGACGTCGGCGAGCTTGTCGAGCACGTCGCCCAGCGGCTGGTCGAGGTTCGCCGTGATCCAGGTCCAGCGCGCCGCGACGCGGCCCAGCAGCTCGTCGGCCTGCTGCGGACGGTCGCCGAGGATCTCTTCCTTCGACACGCCTTCGCCCGTCGCGTCGTCCGCCTTCGTCACTTCCAGGTTCCCGGCCGCGAAATAGGCGTGCAGTTCCTCGACGAGCTGCAGCTTGTTCTTGATCGACAGCTCGACGTTGATGCGCTCGATGCCGTCGGTGTACTCGCCCATCCGGTTCAGCGGAATGACGACGTCTTCGTTGATCTTGAAGGCGTTCGTGTGGCGCGCGATGGCCGCGGTGCGCGAGCGGTCGAGCCAGAATTTTTTACGTGCTTCCGGGCTGACGGCGACGAAGCCCTCGCCCACGCGCGTGTTCGCAAGACGCACGACTTCCGACGTGGCCAGCGCGACGGCGTTCTCGTCGTCGCCGACGATGTCGCCGAACAGCGCCATCTTCGGCAGCGTGCCGCGCTTCGATTTCGTCGCATAGCCGACGGCGCGCAGGTAGCGCTCGTCCAGGTGTTCCAGGCCCGCGAGGCGCAGGCTGGCGAATTCCGGCTTGCCGCTCTTCGGCAGGCTGTCGAGGTAATCCTTGATCTCGACGATCGACGGGATCGCATCGCGCGCCTGGCCGAAGAATTCCAGCGCGACGGTGCGCGTGAACTTCGGCATCTTGTGCAGGATCCAGCGTGACGACGTGATCAAACCATCGGTGCCCTCTTTCTGGATGCCCGGCAGACCGGCGAGGAATTTGTCGGTGACGTCCTTGCCGAGGCCTTCCTTGCGGAAGCGGCGGCCTTCGATGGCCAGCGTCTCGGTGCGGAACGGCGCACCTTTCGGCGCGCCCTTTTCCGACGGGTGTGTCCATTCGAGCTTGAACGTCGCGACCGGGGCGTCGTGGATCTTGCCCAGGTTGTGGTCGACGCGCGTGACGTCGAGCCAGTCGCCGTTGGGGTCGACCATGCGCCACGACGCCAGGTTATCGAGCGCCGTGCCCCACAGGACGGCCTTCTTGCCGCCCGCGTTCATCGCGATGTTCCCGCCGATGCACGAGGCGTGCGCGGACGTCGGGTCGACGGCGAACACGAAGCCGGCCTTCTCGGCCGCCTGCGACACGCGCTGCGTGACGACGCCGGCGCCCGTGAAGATGGTCGCGTAGTCGCGGTCGACGCCCGGCAGGCGCGTCATCTCGACCTCGCCCATCTGCAGCAGCTTTTCCGTATTGATCACGGCCGACATCGGCGACAGCGGAATCGCGCCGCCCGTGTAGCCGGTACCGCCGCCGCGCGGGATGATGGTCAGCCCGAGTTCGATACAGCCTTTCACGAGGCCGGCCATCTCGTCTTCCGAGTCCGGCAACAGGACGAGGAACGGGTATTCGACGCGCCAGTCGGTGGCGTCCGTCACGTGCGACGTGCGGTGCATGCCGTCGAAACGGATGTTGCGCTTGTCGGTGTAGCGGCCCAGCACGGCCTTGGCGCGCTTGCGCAGGTCGTAGGTGTCCGCGAATTCGCGGCCGAAGTCGTCAACGGCCTTGCGCGCGGCGACGAGCAGCTGCTCGACGGCGGCGCTGCGGCGCGCGGCGGTGGCCGGATCGGCTTCGCCGGCATCGACGGTCAGGCGGCGCTTGTCGACTTCCGCCAGGCGGTGATGCAGTGCCTCGATCAGCTTGGCGCGGCGCTTCGGGTTGTCCAGCAGGTCGTCCTGCAGGTATGGATTGCGGCGCACGACCCAGATGTCGCCCAGGACTTCGTACAGCATGCGGGCCGAGCGCCCGGTCTGGCGGGCACCGCGCAATTCATCCAGCAACTGCCACGATGACTCGCCCAGCAGACGGATCACGATCTCGCGATCGGAGAACGACGTGTAGTTATAGGGGATTTCGCGCAGCCGGATGGGTGCGTTTTCTTCGAGCAGGGCGTGGATATTGGCAGGAGCGTTCATGGGGAGATCGACTGTCGTACTGACGCGTAGGACTCTCTATTCTAGCTTATTGCGATGCACCACGCTGGGGAAGGAATAATTTTTGCAATGGCGAAAAAGCAGAAACGGGCGGAAAACGACGCTTTCGCGCAAATTTGTTTTGGTTGAATGCAAGATTTTCCAGCAAAAACTCGGCGTGATGAAACAACAGGCATCTTATCCACGCCGGATGGACCCGTTCATCCGAACAGCTTGCTGCTCATCGCCCCCAGCCACTTCCACCACCCGTCCGGCACGTACAGCAGCGTGACCGTCATGAACACATAGCGCCCGAACTTGCCGATGGCCATATAGATGACGCTGGGCCAGAACGGCAGGTGCAGCCAGCCCGCCAGCGTGCACAGCGGGTCGCCGATGCCCGGCACCCAGGACAGCAGCATCGTCTTCGCGCCGTAGCGTTTGAGCCAGTGGAACCAGCGCGACGAGCGTTCCTTCGCGAAGGCGACCTTGGCGCGGTAGCCGATCCAGTAGTCGACGATGCCGCCCAGCGTGTTGCCCAGGGTGGCGACGAGGACGGTGGGCCAGAACATCGCGGGATTCGCTTTCACGACGGCGAACACGGCGGGCTCGGAGCCGAGCGGCAGCAGGGTTGCGGAAACGAAGGCGATGAGGAATACCGACGTCAGCCCGACGGTGGGCACGGCGAGGAATTTCAGCAGCCATAGGACGGCGGATTCGATCATCGGCAGGAAAGGATGGACGGCGGACGGATAAGTTGAGTACATTATAATGAGGAGAAACACCTCGCAACGACACGGTACGCCAGGCTCTACCAAGCTTACGTGCCGCACTGCTCGCCTCGGTTACCCACCAAGCAGGACAGTCAGCGTCGCCCCGGAACCCGAACAGCCCCGCACCGATCATGACTACCGACTACCTCAAGAAAATCCTCACCGCGCGCGTCTACGACGTAGCCGTCGAAACCCCGCTGGAGTACGCCCCCAGCCTGTCGAAGCGCACCGACAACAAGATTTACCTGAAGCGCGAGGACATGCAGAGCGTGTTCAGCTTCAAGCTGCGCGGCGCCTACAACAAGATGGCCAACCTGTCGGAATCGCAACTGAAACGCGGCGTGATTTGCGCGTCGGCCGGCAACCACGCCCAGGGCGTCGCCATGTCGGCGGCGCGGCTGAACTGCCGTGCCGTGATCGTGATGCCGACCACCACGCCCAGCGTGAAAGTGGATGCGGTGCGCGCGTTCGGCGGCAGCAACGTGGAAGTCGTGCTGCACGGCGAGTCGTACACGGATGCGTTCAACCATGCGCAGATGCTAGAAAAGGAACAGAAGCTGGCGTTCGTGCACCCGTTCGACGATCCGGACGTCATCGCCGGCCAGGGCACGATCGGCGTCGAGATCCTGCGCCAGCATTCGGCGCCGATCCACGCGATCTTCCTCGCGATCGGCGGCGGCGGCCTGATCAGCGGCGTGGCCGCCTACGTAAAACAGATCCGCCCCGACATCAAGATCATCGGCGTGCAGACGAACGATTCGGACGCGATGGCGCGCAGCCTGAAGGCCGGCGAACGCGTGACCTTGCCGGACGTCGGCCTGTTCGCGGACGGCACCGCCGTGCGCCTGGTCGGTGCCGAGACCTTCCGCCTGTGCCAGGAACTGGTCGATGAAATCATCATCGTCGACAACGACGCGCTGTGCGCCGCCATCAAGGACGTGTTCACCGATACGCGCAGCATCGTCGAACCGTCCGGCGCGCTGGCCATCGCGGGCGCGAAGGCCTACGTGGAACGTTCGCAGATGTCGAAGAATCCGGTGCGCGGCGAGACGCTCGTCGCCGTCGCGTGCGGCGCCAACATGAACTTCGACCGCCTGCGCTTCGTCGCCGAGCGCGCCGAACTGGGCGAGGCGCGCGAAGCCGTGTTCGCCGTGACGATCCCCGAGCAGCGCGGCAGTTTCAAACGCTTCTGCGCGCTGATCGGGCCGCGCAACGTCACCGAATTCAACTACCGCATCAGCGACGAGCGCGAGGCGCACGTCTTCGTCGGCGTGCAGATCGGCAGCCGCAGCGAGTCCGGCACCGTCGCGCGCACGTTCGAGGAGCACGGTTTCCGCACCCTCGACCTCACGCACGACGAACTGGCCAAGCAGCACGTGCGCCACCTCGTCGGCGGCAAGAGCGGGCTCGCGCACGACGAACTGCTGTACCGCTTCGAATTCCCGGAGCGCCCGGGCGCGCTGATGCGCTTCCTGGACAGCATGGCGCCGAACTGGAACATCTCCCTGTTCCACTACCGGAACCAGGGCGGCGACGTGGGCCGCATCCTCGTCGGCCTGCAGGTGCCGTCCGGCGAAATGGACGAGTTCCGCCAGTTCCTCGCCACGCTCGGTTATCGCTATTGGGACGAGAGCGCGAATCCGGTCTACAAGCTGTTCCTGTAATGCATGGCGCGGTGATTGATGCCCCCGGCATCAATCACTGGATGTGTTAACCGGGCGCGCAACGATTGCCGGAAAGGTGTACGATACGCCGCTTTGCCGCCGCCGGACCGGCATCGTCACGCTTGTGGCCGGCTTCGAGTACACACCATGACCAATACCCCTGATCAATCGCCTCTTGGCAAAAACTCGGCCTACCAGACCGAATATGCGCCGGAGCTGCTGTTTCCCATCCCGCGCCAGCAAAAGCGCGACGAACTCGGCCTGGCGGGCACGCTGCCCTTCTTCGGCGTCGACATCTGGAACGCCTACGAACTGTCGTGGCTGAACATGCGCGGCAAGCCGCAGGTCGCCATCGCGACCTTCACGGTACCGGCCGATTCGCCCAACATCGTCGAATCGAAATCCTTCAAGCTCTACCTGAATTCGTTCAACCAGACCCGTCTGGCCAACACGGACGCCCTGCTGGCCCTGCTGCGCGAAGACTTGTCGACCGCAGTCGGCGCGCCCGTGCATGCGGCGCTGACCTTGCCCGAAGACTTCGACAAGCTGAAAATGGGCGAGCTGGACGGCCTCCTGCTCGACCGCCTCGACGTCGAGATCGACAATTACAGTCCGTCGCCGGAACTCCTCAAGGCCAACCACGAGGAAGCCGCGGTCGAGGAAACCCTCGTGTCGCACCTGCTCAAATCGAACTGCCTCGTCACGGGCCAGCCGGACTGGGGCAGCGTGCAGATCCGCTACGTCGGTCCGCAGATCGACCAGGAAAGCCTGCTGCGCTACCTGATCGGCTTCCGCGAGCACAACGAATTCCACGAGCAATGTGTCGAGCGCATCTTCACGGACATCCTGCGCCAGTGCAAGCCGAACAAGCTGGCGGTCTACGCCCGCTATACCCGGCGTGGCGGCCTGGACATCAATCCGTGGCGCGCCAATTTCAGCACCGCCAAACCGCCGAATTTGCGTGCCGCGCGCCAATGAACAATGCGGATGGGTGATTTTTGATCGTTCGTCCCCATCTACAGTGTACGTTTCCGGCGACATCCTTCACGATGTTTCCGGATGTGTAAAACGGCAACCAAGCGCTAGAAAAATCGGTAAAAGAGGCCCCGGGAAGACGTTTCATGCGTGAAACCCGGGATTTCGTGGCGGAAATTGCGCTCGCCGGATAGCCGGGTACGGGATCCTTGTGCAAAGGTTTGCGGCAGGGATCACACAGGCATCGGACGGCGTGCAAAATCGAATTACACGGCCATAAAACAGGCCTATAATTCCCGCTCGCAAGCACCCAGGTGCACCGCAATAGAAGCGTGTTATGACTAATCTAAGCAAAATCCTCTCGCTCGAGAACGTGCAGCTGGACATCGAAGTGTCGAGCAAGAAGCGCGCCTTCGAGCAGGCCGGCCTGATCTTCGAGAACAACTGCGGCATCGCCCGCTCCACCGTGTCGGAAAACCTGTTTGCGCGCGAGCGTCTCGGGTCCACCGGACTCGGTCATGGCGTCGCCGTGCCGCATGGCCGCATCAAGGGCAGCAAAAGCCTCAAATCGCCGCTGGCCGCGTTCGTGCGCCTGGCCGAGCCGATCCCGTTCGAATCGCCGGACGGCCAGCCCGTGAAGCTGCTCTTTTTCCTACTGATCCCCGACCACGTCACGCAACAGCACCTGGAAATCCTGTCGGAGATCGCGGAACTGTTTTCGGATGAGGCAATTCGCACGGCCTTGAGCACGGACACGGATCCGAAGTCCGTCTACGAACGCATCATCAACTGGCAACCGAGCCTGCAAGCCCTCGGCTGACCTTGCGAAAGCGACCATGCTGCAATCCCCGCTGACCATCCAACGGCTGTATGACGACAACCGCGACAGCCTGCAACTGGGCTGGTTCGCCGGATTTCCGGGCGGAGAACGCCAGATTTCCGGCGACGCCGTCTCCGCCGCGGACCAGGTCGGCCACCTGAACCTGATCCACCCGGGCCGCATGCAGGTGTTCGGTCACCAGGAACTGAATTACTACCAGCGCCTGAAATCCGGGTCGCGCAGCCACCTGATCGGCGAACTGATCGCGGGCGGTCCGCCGGCGCTGTTCATCGCCCAGGGTCTCGACACCCCGCCGGACATCCTCGCCATCTGCGACGAGCAGAATATCCCGCTGTTCTCGACGCCGCTGCCGGCTGCGCAGGTCATCGACTACCTGCGCGTGTACCTGTCGAAGAAGCTGGCGCAGCGCGTCATCATGCACGGCGTGTTCATGGACGTGCTGGGCGTCGGCGTGCTGATCACGGGCGACTCGGGCCTCGGCAAGAGCGAGCTGGGCCTGGAACTGATCTCGCGCTCGCACGGTCTCGTCGCCGACGATGCCGTCGAATTCTCGCGCATCGCCCCGAACATGATCGAGGGCCGCTGCCCGCCCCTGCTGCAGAACCTGCTCGAAGTGCGCGGCCTGGGCCTGCTGGACATCAAGGCGATCTTCGGCGAGACGGCGGTGCGCCGCAAGATGCGCCTCAAATTGATCGTCCACCTCGTCAAACGGGGCGCGCTGGACGAGGAAGTCGAACGCCTGCCCTTCCACTTCCCCACCGAGGACGTGCTGGGCCTGCCGATCCGCAAAGTGGTCATTCCCGTCGCGGCCGGCCGCAACATCGCGGTGCTGCTGGAAGCTGCGGTGCGCAATACGATCCTGCAGCTGCGCGGGATCGATACGCTGCAGGAGTTCATGGAAAGGCAAAGACAGGCGATGAGCAGCGACTGACGCTGTTGCAAATACCTCATCCATAAGCCTTGTGCGATGCGGCAAAGACTTGCCGATGCTATCATCGCGCCATGCGCATCCTACTCATCACCGGTATCTCGGGCTCCGGTAAATCCGTCGCCCTGAACGTCCTCGAAGACGCTGGCTACTATTGCGTCGACAACCTGCCCCCCGCCCTGCTGCCGGCGCTCGTCGGCAGTATCGAAGGCGACGAAACCAGGCGCATCGCCGTCGCCGTCGATGCGCGCAGCGCGGAGTCCCTGGCCGAACTGCCGACGACGGTCGCTGCGCTGCGGGAGGAAGGCCACCAGGTCAAGGTGATCTTCCTGACGGCCAGCACGCACTCGCTCGTGGCCCGTTTTTCCGAGACGCGCCGCAGCCACCCGCTGTCGCACGAACTGCGCCCGGGCGAGAACCCGGCGTCGCGCCGCACGCTGATCGAATGCATTTCGGAAGAACGCGACCGGCTGGGGCAGATCGAGAAGATGGGCCACGTGATCGACACGTCCGAACTGTCGGCCAACAAGCTGCGCGCGTGGATCAAGGAACTGGCCGAGGTCACCTACGCGCCGCTGACGCTGTATTTCGAATCGTTCGCATTCAAGCGCGGTGTGCCGCTCGATGCCGACTTCGTGTTCGACGTGCGCGCCGTGCCGAATCCGTATTACGACCTCACCTTGCGCCCGCTGAACGGCAGGGACGCGCCCGTGATCGCCTTCCTCGACGCCCAGCCGCAGGCGGCCGAGCTGCTGTCCGACATCCGCGCGTTCATCGCCAAGTGGCTGCCGTCGTTCAAGAAGGACAACCGCAGCTATCTCACCGTGGCCGTCGGTTGCACGGGCGGCCAGCACCGCTCCGTGTACATGGCGGAACGGCTCGGCGCGTATTTCAGCGACACGGAACGGGTCGTCGTGCGCCACCGCGAGCAGCCCTGATACGGCCAACGCGAATTCAGCCGATGCCGAAGCGCCGGCGCAGCCGCGCATGGCGATGGCGGAACAACAGCGCCACGCTCGCGCGCGCGAGCACGCGCGGCAGCAGGCGCGAACGGAACGTCAGGTTGTCGACGACCCGCGTGCCCCGCGCCGACGGCGCGACGATGCGCTCGTGCTGCCAGAACGCCATCGACAGCATCGGCGAGCGCTCCAAAAAACGCCGGCCCGGCTCGAGTTCGACGAGCGCGAGGTCGCTCCGGTCGATGGGCAGCACGCGCAACAACAACAGCCAGCTGCGGCACAGGCGCTGTCCCGGCACGACATCCCCCGGCAGCGTCCACATCCCGCGCGGGAACGTCATGCGCAGCAGCGGCGTCATCTCGTCGGCGATGCCCTCGACGGACGTGACCCGGCGCCACACCGTGTCCGGCGCGGCAGCCAGCTCGGATTCGAAGCGCAGCGCGATCACAAATCGCGGAGTGGATGCGCGTGCCCGGGCCAGACGGGCGCGAAGAACCACGCGACCATCTCCGGCGTGACCGCATCGAGCGTGGGCGGATTCCAACGCGGCGCATTGTCCTTGTCGATCACGAGCGCGCGCACGCCTTCGAGCACTTCGCCGTGTTCGAACGTGCGGCGCACGAGCGAGCGCTCCATGCGCAGGCAGTCCGCCACGCCAAGCGCTTCCCCGCGCACGAGCATCTCGCGCGTCACGGACATCATCAGCGGCGAGCGCTGGCGCAGCGTGGCCAGCGTCTTTTGCGCGAACGGGCTCGCATCCGTCTCCAGCGACGCCATCACGGCCGCGACGGAGTCCGCGCCGAAATGGCGGTCGATCGCGTCGCGCTGCGCTTCCAGTTCGCTCGCGCCAGCCGGGAACGGCGCGGCGAACGCGCGGATCGCGGCGGGCAATTCCGCCCCCGGCGTCGTCTCGATCAGCGCGCGCAGCGCATCCAGCTGCGCGCCCGGCACGAACACGTCGGCCAGGCCGACGTAGATCGCATCGGCCGCGCCGATGGTCGCGCCCGTCACGCCGAGATAGTGGCCCAGGCGGCCCGGTGCATGCGACAGGAAATGACTGCCGCCCACGTCCGGGAACAGCCCGATGTTCACCTCGGGCATGGCGATCTTCGAGCGCTCCGTCACGATGCGCAGGCCGCAATCCGGCCCGCCCTGCGCGATGCCCATCCCGCCGCCCATCACGACGCCATCCATCAGCGCAATGTACGGCTTCGGATAGAAGTGAATGAGGTGGTTGAGCGCGTATTCTTCGGTGAAGAAATCTTCCAGCAGCGGGCTGCCGGTCTGCGGCGTGGCTTTGCCGGCCTCGTGGAAAAAGCGGATGTCGCCGCCGGCGCACAAGGCCTTTTCGCTGCTGCTCCCGATGACGACGGCGTCGATGCCGGCGTCATTACGCCAGGCGAGCAGCGTGGCGGTGAGCGCGCGGACCATGTCCAGCGACAGCGAGTTCAGCGCCTTTGGGCGGTCCAGGGTGATGATGCCGGTGCGGTTGGCAACCCGCGTCAGAACGTGTGCAGTCATGTCTCGTTGTTATTGAAATAATCAGACCAGCATTGTAGCGTCCAGAAAAACGAAAAGGGCGCCGATGCGCCCTTCGTTCATGGTCCTACTGCAAGCGTGGCATCACGCTGCGGCGGGCTCTTCCTCCCCACCCTCGGACATGCGCTTGATACACGCGTTGTCATGGTCCTTGAGCATTTGCTTGTACTTGACGACCTGGCGGTCCAGGCGGTCCATCAACATGTCGATCGCGGCGTATAGATCGTGCGCGGCACTGGCGACATGGACGATCTTGCCCGCGAGACGCAGGTTGATCTCGGCTTTCTGGCGTTTTTCTTTCTCGGTGAGATTGTCGATGCAGAGGATGACATGGGAGTCGATCACTTGATCGAAATGACGGGTGATGCGTTCGAGCTTGTTCTGTACGTATTCTCGGATGGCTGGAGTTACATCGAGATGATGTCCGCTGATTGTGAGATTCATACACACTCCTTTGAAGATGCACTGCCTGCCGTGCGCGCATCTAGCGCAATGGGACAGTGTTTGTTACAAGGATTTGCGGAGACTGACGGGCGGGATTTTCAGCGCCTCACGGTATTTTGCGACCGTGCGTCGCGCGATGACCATTCCCTGTTCCCCTAGCATCTCCGCGATCTTGCTATCGGATAATGGATTCTTGGGGTCTTCTGCTCCTGTGAGTTGTACGATGAGGGCCCGTATTGCCGTCGACGATGCTTCGCCTCCCGCTTCGGTGGCAACGTGACTCCCGAAGAAATACTTCAACTCGAACATGCCGTGCGGGGTCAGCATATATTTCTGAGTTGTGACTCGAGAAATTGTGCTCTCGTGTAGACCTAGTGTATCAGCTATCTCACGTAAAACAAGGGGCCGCATCGCGACTGCGCCATGGGAAAAAAAGTTGCGCTGGCGATCGACAATTGCTTGGGCTACACGCAGGATCGTGTCGAAGCGCTGGCGCATGTTCTTGATGAGCCACTTGGCTTCCTGCAACTGCGCGTTCATCTGTGTTTCCGATTTGCCCTGCTTCATCAGCGACGCGTACAGGCTGTTCACGCGCAGGCGCGGCATCACTTCCGGATTCAGCAGCACGCTCCAGCCATCCTTGGCGCGGCGCACGATCACGTCGGGCACGACGAAGTCCGACACGTCCGACGCGAACGCCGCGCCCGGATGCGGATTGCACTGGCGGATGACGGCCTGGGCTTCGCGCAGGTCTTCGTCGTCGCAATCGAGCGCCTTCTTCAGCTTGTTGAATTCGCGCTGCGCGAACCACGTCAGGTATTTTTCGACGATGACGAGCGCCATGCGCCGCGTCACCATCGGCACGCCGGGCATGCGGCGGATCTGCAGCGCCAGGCACTCGGCCGCGCTGCGCGCGCCCACGCCGGGCGGGTCCATGCTCTGCACCATGGCGAGCGCCGTGCGCAATTCGTCGAACTCGATCTCGAGTTCTTCCGGCAGGCGCGCGTGGATGTCTTCCAGCGGTTCTTCCAGGTAGCCGTTGTCGTCGAGCGCGTCGACGACGAGTTCCACGAGCGCGCAGTCGCGCGCCGCGCAGCACGTCAGGCGCACCTGTTCCATCAAATGCTCGCGCAGGGTGACGGGGCTCGCTTCCAGCTGCGGGCGGCCGTCCTCGTCCTCGCCGCCGCTGCCGCTGCTGCGGCCGTATTCGCCCCAGTCCTCGCCGCCTTCGCCGCCGCTTTCTCCGCCCTCGCCGCCGGCGTCATTCGCTTCGCCATTGGCGTTCTCGGCGGGCGCGCTGCCGCCTTCCTCGCCGTTGCCCTGCGCGGCCGGCGCCTCGCTTGCCTGCGATGACGCCGGGGCGCTGTTGATAGCGCCGTCGGCCAGCAACCGCACGGAGCGGTCGAGCGGATCGTCGAGCCGTTCGAGCAGCGGGTTCTCGCTCAGGACCTGCTCGATTTCCTGGTGCAGCTCGAGCGTGGACAACTGCAGCAGGCGGATCGATTGCTGCAGTTGCGGCGTCAGTGCAAGGTGCTGTGAGGTCTTGAGTTGCAGCGTCTGTTTCATGACTACATTCGGAAGTGTTCGCCCAGGTAGACGCGGCGTACCGATTCGTTGGCGATGATGTCGTCGGGACGGCCCGACGCCAGCACCGCGCCCTGGTTGATGATGTAGGCGCGGTCGCAGATGCCCAGCGTCTCGCGCACATTATGGTCCGTGATCAGCACGCCGATGCCGCGCTCCTTCAGGAAGCGCACGATGCGTTGGATCTCGATCACCGCGATTGGATCCACGCCGGCGAACGGTTCGTCCAGCAGCACGAAGCGCGGATTGGTCGCGAGCGCGCGCGCGATCTCCACCCGGCGGCGTTCGCCACCGGACAGCGACAGCGCCGGGCTCTCGCGCAGCTTCTCGATCTGCAGCTCGGTCAGCAGCTCGTCGAGACGTTCGGTGATGCGCGCCTTGGTGAGCGACTTGCCGTTCTCGCGCTGCAATTCCAGCACGGCGCGGATGTTCTCTTCCACCGTCAGCTTGCGGAACACGGACGCTTCCTGCGGCAGGTACGACAGCCCGAGCAGCGCGCGCCGGTGGATCGGCAGGCCCGTGATGTCGGTGCCGTTGATGTCGATGCTGCCGGCGTCCGACGGCACGAGGCCCACGATCATGTAGAACGAGGTCGTCTTGCCTGCGCCGTTCGGGCCCAGCAGGCCGACCACTTCGCCGCACGCCACCTGCAGCGACACGTCGCGCACGACGAGCCGTTTGCCGTAGCTCTTCTGCAGTCCCTTGACGACGAGGGTGCTGCCGCCGCATTCGGCCGGCGCGGCCTGCGTGCCTGCTTCCATTGCGCTTGCCTCCGTCATTGCTTGCCTGCCGGAGCGGGAGCGGGAGCGGCGCCGGCTGCAGGGGCGCGGCGCGGCTGCAGCGTGATGCTGCCGCGGCCATTGCCCGGCTTGTCCGTGCCGTTGGCGTCGTTCAGGCCGAGCAGCTTCTCGTTGCGGTTGTCGTAGGAGATGAATTCACTGGCCATCTCCTGCGTGATCTTCTTGCCCTCGAGCTGGCGGATGACGGCCTTCGAGAACAGTTTCACGAGGTCGTTGCGCTCGTCGTATTCGATGCGCTGGGCCTGGCCCTCGCCCCACAGGTCCGGGCCGCCGTCGCGCTTCTGGCGGAAGGTCGCGAGCTTGCCGGGGTTGGCCGTGAGGATGAAGGTGCGCCAACCGTCCGGCGACTCCTTGACCTCGGCGCGGTCGGATTTCAGGATCATGGTGCCGCGCGTGATGACCACGTTGCCGGTGGCGACGTAGTTCTGCGTGACCTGGTCGACGTTGGCGTTGTCGAACGCGATGTCGACGGGCTTGAGCGCGTCCGCCTTCTCGGCCGAGGCAGCCAGCGGCACCAGCAGGAAGATGGCGGCGGCGAGTATTTTTTTCATTCGATAGTCCTTTTTAGTGACTTGCGCGCGACTGGCGTGGCGGATAGGTGACCTTGCCGCGGCCACCCAGCGCGATCTGCTGCGTGGCGTTGTTGGCGACCATGCCCACCGCGTCGACCGATGCGGCGCCGAGCGTCATGTGGATCGGCTTGTCGGTCTTCGCGATCTCGTCGTCCGGCAGGATCGTCAACACCTCGGTGCGGATCCGCATCGGATCCGCGCCCGGGGCGGCCGGACGCCGGATGTCGACATTGCCCGTCAGGTCGATCTGGTTCTGGTTCTGGCTCACGAGCGCGCTGTTGGCCGTCATCGTCATCGGCGGATGCTCGTCGGTGAGGCTCTGCACGACCGGCTTGTCGACGAGCGCCGTGTTGTCGACGGGGCGGTGCGTGAGGCGCTCGCCCGAGATCACGTAGCGCGGCTTGCCGGCCTCCGACATGCGCACCCAGCTGAAGTTGTCGACGATGTAGTCCGGCTCGTTGCCCGCGTTGAAGCCCGGCCCGTTCTCCTCGCCCTGCATCACCTGCACGAGCCAGAAACTGCCGAACGCGCAGAATACGGCGAACAGCATCAGGAGCAGCAGGCGCCAGCGGTGCGCGGTACGCTTGTAGCTTGCGGGAGCCATATCTCTCTTATCCGAAGTAAGGCGCGAGCGCCTGTTCGTAGGTGCCCTGGGCGCGCATCACCATGTCGCAGACTTCGCGCACGGCGCCGCGGCCGCCCGGGTTCTTCGTCACGTAATGGGCGCGATGCTGCACTTCCGGATGCCCGCTCGGCACCGTCACCGCAAAGCCCACGCGCGAGAGCAGCGGCAGGTCGATCACGTCGTCGCCGATGTAGCCGCACGCCTGGGCCGTCGCGCCGGTTTTATTCAGCAGCTCGGCGAACGCGAGGCGCTTGTCGTGCTGGCCCTGGAATACGTGCGTGATGCCGAGATCGGCCGCCCGCTTGATGACGATGGGCGACGTGCGCGCGCTGATGATCGCCGTCTGCACGCCGGTGCGGTTCAGCAGCTGGATGCCGAGGCCGTCCAGCACGTAGAACGTCTTCGTGACTTCGCCGTCCGGGCCGTAGGTCAGGCTGCCGTCGGTGAGGACGCCGTCCACGTCGAAGATCATGACCTTGACGCGCGCCGCGCGCTCCATGTGTGCCAGCGGAGTCACCATCAGATCACCTTGGCGCGCGTGAGGTCGTGGATGTGCAATGCGCCCACCAGCACGCCGTCCGCATCCGTGACGAGCATCTGGTTGATGCGGAATTCTTCCATCACGGCGACGGCATCCACCGCCAGCTGTTCCGGATGCACGCGGCGCGGGTTCGGGTGCATGACGTCGCGGATCGCGAGTTTGCTGAAATCCTGGACCTTTTCGATCAGGCGGCGCAGGTCGCCGTCCGTGAACACGCCGACCGGACGGCCGGCATCGTCGACGATGGCCGTCATGCCCATGCCCTTGTGCGAGATTTCCAGCAGCGCGTCGGTGAGGAGCGCGTCCGGTTTCACCTTCGGCACCGCGTCGCCGCTGCGCATCACGTCGCGCACGTGCGTGAGCAGGCGGCGGCCGAGCGCGCCGCCCGGATGCGAGCGTGCGAAATCGTCCGACTTGAAGCCGCGCAGTTCGAGCAGCGCGACGGCCAGGGCGTCGCCCAGCGCGAGGGTCGCGGTGGTGCTCGCGGTCGGCGCCAGGTTCAGCGGGCAGGCTTCCTTCTCGACGGCCACGTCCAGGTGCACGTCCGCCGCCAGGGCCAGGCTCGACTCCGGCTTGCCGGTCATCGCGATCACGGGCACGTTCATGCGCTTGACGGCCGGGATCACGATGGCCAGTTCGCTGCTTTCGCCGGAATACGAGATGGCGATCAATACGTCCTGCGAGGTCACCATGCCGAGGTCGCCGTGCGCGGCCTCGCCCGGGTGCAGGAACAGCGCCGGGGTGCCGGTGGAGGCCAGCGTCGCCGCGATCTTGCGGCCGATGTGGCCCGACTTGCCCATGCCCGACACGACGATGCGGCCTTTGCACGCCATCATCAGCGCGACGGCGCGCGGCACGCTGTCGTCGCGGTCGAGGCGCGCGGACAGCTTGCGGATCGCTTCGCCTTCGACATCGAGCGCCTCGCGGGCCAGATCCAGCGCGCGCCGTGCCTGGGCCTCGTTAAAACTTGTCAGCATTATTTTTTCATCGGTTACACTCATAGGCAAAGTATATCCGAATTGGGAAAGCAAAAAACTTGCCAGACGTAACAAACAACATATTTACGGGACCTCGCCGTCGCGCTCCATGACCTCAGGCCTCGAACTCACACTCTTGTTGCTGGGCAGCGCAGTCCTCGGCGTCGTCGCGTTCCGGATGCTGCACCTGCCGCCGATGCTGGGCTATCTCGCCGTCGGCGTGCTGATCGGCCCCCACGCGCTGAACCTCGCCGACAACGGCACCACGACGCAGGCCCTGGCCGAATTCGGCGTCGTCTTCCTCATGTTCTCCATCGGGCTGGAATTCTCGCTGGCCCAGCTGCGCGCCATGCGCCGCATCGTGTTCGGGCTCGGGGTCGCGCAGGTCGTGCTGACCATCGTCGTGACGGTGCTGGCGTCGCTGTGGACGCGCTACCTGCCCCCGTCGATGCAGATCGGCTGGCAGGCCGCGCTGGCGCTCGGCGGGGCGCTGGCGATGTCGTCGACGGCCATCGTCTCGAAGCTGCTGACGGAGCGGCTGGAACTGGAAAGCGAGCACGGACGCCGCATCATCGGGATCCTGCTGTTCCAGGATCTCGCCGTCGTGCCGCTGCTGATCCTGATCCCGTCGCTGGCGAAACCCGCCGAGGAGCTTGCGATGACGCTCGCGTGGGCCGGCATCAAGGCCGCCGCCGTGCTGGCGCTGCTGCTGTTCTTCGGCCAGAAGCTGATGCGCAAGTGGTTCAACATCGTCGTCAAGCGCCGCTCGCAGGAACTGTTCATGCTGAACCTCCTGCTGATCACCCTGGGCGCGGCCGCGATCACGGAACACGCGGGCCTGTCGATGGCGCTGGGCGCGTTCGTGGCAGGCATGCTGATCTCCGAGACGCCGTATAAACACCAGGTGGAAGAGGACATCAAGCCGTTCCGCGACGTGCTGCTGGGCCTCTTCTTCATCACCATCGGCATGCTGCTGAACGTGCAGCTCGTGCTCGCGAACTGGTGGGTCGTCCTGCTCCTGCTGGCCGTGCCCGTGCTGCTGAAATTCGCGCTGATCGCGCTGCTGGCCAAGGCGTTCGGCTCCACCGACGGCGTCGCGATGCGCACGGGCCTCGCGCTCGCGCAGGCCGGCGAATTCGGCTTCGTGCTGCTGAGCCTCGCCTCGGGGTCGCACCTGATCGCGCCGTTCATCATCCAGCTCGTGCTCGCGTCGATGGTGCTGTCGATGCTGGTCGCCCCGTTCGTCATCGCGAACATGGACAAGCTCGTGATGAAGGTGGCGACCAACGAATGGATGCTGCAGTCGCTGCAGCTGACGCAGATCGCGAGCCGCACGATGGCCGCGCAGAAGCACGTGATCATCGCCGGCTTCGGCCGCAGCGGCCAGTCGCTGGCCACCTTGCTGTCGGAAGAAAAGCTGCCGTGGTACGCGCTCGACCTCGACCCCGAGCGGGTGCAGGAAGCGCGCACGGCCGGCATCAACGTGTCGTACGGCGACTGCACGCGCCGCGAAGCGCTGATCGCGGCCGGTATCAACCGCGCCAGCGCCCTCGTGATCACGTTCGCGGACACGCGCCTCGCGGTGAAAGTGCTGCACCTCGTGACCGAGCTGGCGCCGAAGCTGCCCGTGATCGTGCGCGCCCACGACGACACGGAACTCGACGTACTGAAACGGGCCGGCGCCACCGAGGTCGTGCCGGAAGCGCTGGAATCGAGCCTGATGCTGGCGTCGCACGCGCTGGTCGTGATGGGCGTGCCGCTGCGCCGCGTCGTGCACCGCGTGCAGGCCGCGCGCGACGAGCGCTACGCCTCGCTGCGCGGCTTCTTCCACGGCGCCAGCGACATCGCGGACGGCACGGAACACAACTACGTGCGCCTGCATTCGGTGACGTTGCGCGACGACGCCGGCGCCGTCGGGCGCTGCATCGCGGAGCTGGAACTGGACGAAGTGGGGGCCGAAGTCACGGCCGTGCGGCGCGGGATCGACCGCATCGAGCCGGGCCCGGAGACGGAATTGCGGGCGGGAGATGTCGTCGTGTTGCGGGGCACCGGAAACGCGGTGACCCGGGCCGAGGGCCGGCTTTTACGCTGACCTCTACGTCGATGCGACGACGCGGTTCCGGCCGCCCTCTTTCGCCTGGTAGAGCGCCTGGTCGGCCTGCGCGACGAGCTGCTGCGCCACGCCCTCGATCGCGTGGTCCCGCTCGAAATCGTCGAGGGTCGCCACGCCGATCGACACCGACACGTCCAGCATCTGCCCTTCCGGCATCACGAACGGCTTCTCCGCCACGCTGGCGCGGATGCGCTGGGCGACCATGCTGGCGCTGCCCAGGTCCGCATCGATCAGCAGCACGACGAATTCCTCGCCGCCGAAGCGGCCCAGCGCATCCGTCATGCGCAATTCGGCCTTGATGCGCGCCGCCACTTCGCGCAGCACGTCGTCGCCGGCCAGGTGGCCGTACGTGTCGTTGACCTGCTTGAAATAATCGATGTCGATGTACATGCACGACAGCCGGTACGCCTGGCGCCGCGCGCGCGAGATCTCTTCGACGAGGCGGCGGTCCATGTAGCGGCGGTTGTAGACGCCCGTCAGCGCATCGGTCAGGCCGATGTACTTCAGCATCTCGTTGCTGATCACGTTCTCCAGGCAGATCGCGATGATCGACCCCATGTGCTCGACGAAGTCCGTCCCCAGCAGCGGCGTGAAGCGGCCCGGGTCGCGGCTGCCCAGGTTCAGGCTGCCGATCAGCCGTTTATTCCGCAGCAGCGGCACCATCGCCACGCTGGCCAGGCCCGCGGGCGGATGGGGAAAGGCGTGGCGCTGCGTGGCCGCGTCGAACGGTATCAGCCGCGGTTTCGGCGTGCGGCCGGCGGTCAGGTCATAGCCGAGGCCATCGACGTTGTCGTGGAACAGCAGGTTGGGAAACGCCTCGAAATCAACGCCCAGCTTGTGCATGACGGTGTAGATGTCGGCGTCCGTGTCGACGAGCGACAGGGTGACGGCGTCGAGGTCGGACACCACGGGCAGCAGGCGGAAGATCGTGCCGACCAGTTCCTGGAAGGTGCCCGCGCCGACGATTTCCAGGTCGAACGCCTGGTGCCGCATCATGATGGCGTGGTTGCCCTCGGCCTGGTCCATCAGGCTGGCCAACTGGCGGCGCAAGGCCTCGTTCTCGGCGATGAGTTCGCGCACGCTGGCGCCGCGCTCGTGCATGTGTGGTTCCCCTTCAGCAAGAACCCTAATTTACGCGAACTTACGCGGCTTGGAAACGAAAATGATGAGGTAAGGCTAACAATATTGCCAAGATGTCATCTCGATGTTGCGCGTACCGCGTCCCAGGCCCGGTCCAGCAGCGGCGGCGCCAGCAGGTGGACGGCGCGGGGGACGACGTCCAGCCGCACGTCCGCCCCGAGTGCGGCGAGGCGTTCGGACACGCGTTCGCTGTGCTGCACGGGCACCGTCCCGTCCCGGCGGCCGTGCACGAGCGTGACGGCCGTACGCCGCTCCCAAACTTCGGGCAACGGCGCGCACCGTCCCGCGATGGCGACGACGTGGCGCGCGAGATAGCGGTCCTGGCACGCGGCCAGCGCCATGATCGCGCCCTGCGAAAAGCCCGCTAGCACCGTTTGCTCCGCGCCCACGCGATGCGCGCGCTGTAATGCCTCGATGGTGGCGACGAATGCCGGCAGCGCGGCACGGATGCGGCCCGGACGGCTTTCTTCCGTGATGCCGGCCACCGACATCCATTGAAAGCCGGCGCCGCCACGGTCGCAGCGATGCGCGGCGGGCGGTGCGACCACGCGCGCGTGAGGATCATGGGTGGTGATCAGGTCGGCCAGCGGCGCCATGTCGGCGGGCGTCTGGCCGACGCCATGCAGCAGGATGATCAGGGAATGCATCCGCGCAGTCTAGCGCATCCGCCGCATATCGATATACGGCCACCGACTCAGGCGTTTTCCGAATTAACAAGCGCGAAACCATTCGTTCCCGGGGTCCCCGCTCGTCGATACCATCCTGCCAATCATGACTTGTCATGACAGGACATACCAGACCATGACCCACGCCACCTTTCGCGCCATCGAACCATCCGCCGTCCCGCTGTATTCGCAAGTCCGTGAACGGCTGCGCGAACGCATCGCCGACGGCACCTATACCCCGCAGGCCCGGCTGCCGTCCGAAAGCGAGATCGGCACCCTCCTCGGCGTCAGCCGCATTACCGTGCGCCAGGCGCTGGGCGACCTGCAGAAGGAAGGCGTGATCGTCAAGGTGCCGGGCAAGGGCACGTTCGTCGCGGAGACCCGCCCTAGCCAGGAACTGGCGCGGCTGGAAGGCTTCGGCGAAGCGATGTCGCGCAAGGGCCACCGGATCGTCAACCGCGTCGTGAAGCATGCGCTGGTCGAAGCCTCGCCCCTGGTGGCCGCGCGGCTGCGCGTGGCGCCGGACGCGCCCGTGACGGAGATCCACCGCGTGCGCTGGCTCGACCGCGAGCCGGTGTCGTTCGAGATCACGTACCTGCCGCCCGCGATCGGCGAGCGCCTGCGCGGCGAGAACCTGGCCGAACGGGACATCTTCCTGATCCTGGAGGCCGACTACGGCATCGCGCTCGGCCACGCCGACATCCAGATCGGTGCGATCAATGCAGATGCCGCATTGGCCAGTGCCCTGCGCGTCGATCCGGGCGCCGCCCTGCTGCGCATCGAGCGCCTGACGTGGACGGCGGACGGCGTGCCGCTCGACTTCGAATACCTGTACGTCCGCGGCGAAGCCTTCCAGTACGCCCTGCGCCTGCCGCGCCATCCCTGACATTCATTTAACTGGAACCGATATGGAAACGCATATTCAAACCGTCGACGTGCTCGTGATCGGCGGCGGCACGGCCGGCCCGATGGCCGCCGTGAAAGCCAAGGAAGCGAACCCGCAGCTGCGCGTGCTGCTGCTGGAAAAGGCCAACGTCAAGCGCAGCGGCGCCATCTCGATGGGCATGGACGGCTTGAACAACGCCGTCGTGCCGGGCTTCGCGACGCCCGAACAGTACGTCAAGGAGATCACGATCGCCAACGACGGCATCGTCAACCAGGCCACTGTGATGGCGTACGCGCAGAACAGCTACGCGATGATCGAGGAACTGGACAGCTGGGGCGTGAAGTTCGAGAAGGACGAGACGGGCGACTACGCGATGCGCAAGGTCCACCACATGGGCACCTACGTGCTGCCGATGCCCGAAGGCCACGACATCAAGAAAGTGCTGTACCGCCGCCTGAAACGGGCGCGCGTAGCGATCACCAACCGGCTCGTCGCCACCCGTTTGCTGACCGCCGCAGACGGCTCGATCGCAGGCGCGATGGCCTTCGATTGCCGCACGGGCGACTTCCACGTGATCCGCGCGAAGTCCGTCGTGCTGGCGACGGGCGCCGCCGGCCGCCTCGGCCTGCCGGCATCGGGCTATCTGTTCGGCACGTACGAAAACGCGACCAACGCGGGCGACGGCTACAGCATGGCCTATCACGCGGGGGCCGAGCTGTCCGGCATCGAATGCTTCCAGATCAACCCGCTGATCAAGGATTACAACGGCCCCGCCTGCGCCTACGTCACCGGCCCGTTCGGCGGCCACACGACGAATGCGAAAGGCGAGCGCTTCATCGAATGCGACTACTGGAGCGGCCAGATGATGCAGGAGTTCTACGACGAGCTCCAGGGCGGCAACGGCCCGGTCTTCCTCAAGATGAACCACCTGGCCGAGGAAACCATCCAGACCATCGAGACGATCCTGCACACGAACGAGCGTCCGAGCCGCGGCCGCTTCCACGAAGGGCGCGGCACGGACTACCGCGAGCAGATGGTCGAGATGCACATCTCCGAGATCGGCCTGTGCAGCGGACACTCGGCGTCCGGCGTGTGGGTCGACGAGCATGCGCGCACGACGGTGCCCGGCCTGCACGCGGCCGGCGACCTCGCCTGCGTCCCGCATAACTACATGCTGGGCGCCTTCGTCTACGGCCGCCTGGCCGGCGAAAGCGCGGCCGCGTACTGCGCGGCGCACGAACTGCCCGCCGTCGACGAGGCCCAGGTCGAGCGCGAGCGCGCCCGCGTGTGGGCGCCGCTGGCGCGCGAGGACGGGCTGCCGCCGAACCAGGTCGAGTACAAGCTGCGCCGCATGGTCAACGACTACCTGCAGCCGCCGAAGGTCACGCGCAAGATGGAGATCGGCCTGCAGCGCTTCGAGATGATCCGCGCCGACCTGGATCGCCTGCAGGCACGCAATCCGCACGAGTTGATGCGCGCGATGGAGATCCACGCGATCCGCGACTGCGCCGAGATGGCCGCGCGCGCGTCGCTGTACCGCACGGAGAGCCGCTGGGGCCTGTACCACAACCGCGTGGACTACCCGCAGCGCAACGATGCCGACTGGTTCGTGCACGTGCAGCTGAAGAAGCAGGATGGCGCGATGGCCTGTTTCAAGCGCCCGGTCGCGCCATACATCGTTCCGCTCGACGACAACGAGAAGGACGCTTACCGCCGCCTGCGCGTGCACAAGACCGAGGCCCTCGCGGCCTGACCAGGAGAACCTCATGCCGACCACCATCAACATCACCAGCGTCCCCGTCACCGTCGACGACGACAAATGCATCGCACACAAGGGCTGCACCGTGTGCGTGGACGTGTGCCCCCTCGACGTGCTGGCCATCGACATGATCAAGGGCAAGGCCTACATGAAGTTCGACGAATGCTGGTACTGCATGCCGTGCGAGAAGGACTGCCCGACCGGAGCGGTCCATGTCGATATCCCCTATCTGCTGCGTTGAACCATCCTACGGAGAACAACCATGAAATTCCTTGCCCTGTCCCTGCTGCTCGCCTTCGGCAGCGCGCATGCCGCCGAAACGATCCGCGTCGCCATCGGCACGCAGGACACGACCATCAACTGCGCCACCGGCGGCCTGCTGATCCGCGAGCTGCACCTGCTGGAAAAATACCTGCCGCACGACGGCAAGTACAAGGACGTCAGGTACGACATCGAATGGAAGAATTTCACCTCCGGCGCACCGCTGACGAACGAGATGGTGGCCGGCAAGCTGGACCTCGGTTCGATGGCCGACTTCCCCGGCTCCTTCAACGGCGCCGCGCACGCCAAGGCGGGCAAGAAGAGCATCTTCATCGCCGTCCTGTCGGGCAGCACGCTCGGTTCCGGCAACGGCATCGTCGTGCCGAAGAACTCGCCCGTGCAATCGCTGGCGGAACTGAAGGGCAAGACGATCTCCGTGCCGTTCGCCTCCACCGCCCACGGCATGCTGCTGCGCGCCGTGAAGGCGCAGGGCTGGGATCCGGAAAAAGACGTGAACATCACGACGCAGGCGCCGGAAGTCGCCGGCTCGGCCCTGCAGAGCAACAAGGTCGACGCGCACGCCGACTTCGTCCCGTTCGCGGAATTGTTCCCGCACCGCGGCTTCGCCCGCAAGATCTACGACGGCTCCCAGTCCCAGGCGCCGACGATGCACGGCAGCCTCGTCGACGCGGCGTATGCGAAGAAGTACCCGGAAATCGTCGTGGCGTACCTGCGCGCCGCCATCGAGGCGGACCGCCTGATCGCGGCCGAGCCGGAAAAATACAGTGAGCTGATCGCGAAAGTGACGGGCATCGAAGCGGAAGTGAACTACCTGTTCCACGGTCCCGTGGGCCTGCAGACGCGCGACTTCACGTGGAAGCCGGAATACCGCCAGGCCGTGAAAACGTCGATCGAGACCTTGCGCCTCCTGAAGCGGACGGATTCCGACATCGACGTGAACAGCTTCATCGACGATACCTTTATTCGCACCGCCTTCAGGCAGGCGGGCCTGGACTACGGCAAGCAGCTGAAGAACTACGAGAAGCTGCCGCTGAAGGCGAAGGACGCCGTCACCGGCAAACCGATCACGGACTTCCGCCACCTCACGCAGATCTGGGTGCAAGGCGAGCCGCTCGTGCGCCACTACGCGAGCGCCACCACCGCCATCGCCGAGCTGCGCAGGCTGGAACAGTCGGGCAAGAAGGCGCGCACCGTGTACGCCCACGACCAGGGCTCGGGCCTGAAGCTGCTGGCAGGCGACGCGTGGTTCGTCGTCGCGGCCGACGGCAAGGACGTCAGCGCCTACCTGCTGAAGGCGGATGCGCAGACGCAGGCGGCGAAGGTCAAGGGCAAGGTCGTGGACTTCGATACGCTCAAGGGCGGCAAGGCCATTTGATAGCTTAAAAACCGCTGTCAGCTTAAAGACCGTCATCCCCGCGCAGGCGGGGATCCAGGCACTGCATCCGTAGTCGAAAAACCTGGGTTCCCGCCTGCGCGGGAACGACGTGCAAACGCAGCGTTTCCTGTTTCCTATTAGGAGCTTACATGGACACAACCGCCCCTCGCACACTCGACCCGGCCCTGCTGCGCCGCGCGGGCCGCCTGCTGCTGCGCGCGCTGTCGCTCGTCGCCTGCGTGGCGGCCTGGCAATGGGCATCGATGCGCCACCTCGACCTCGGCCTGCTCACGTTCCAGAACGTGCCGTCGCCGCAGGACGTGCTGGACGCCGCCGCGACGCTGCTCGAATCGCCCAAGCTGGCGCTGCACCTGAAGGCCAGCGTGTGGCGCGTGTTCGCCGGCTTCGCGGCGGCGGGCATCGCCGGCATCGGACTCGGTCTTTTCATCGGCCGTTCGCGGCTGCTGGAAGACGTGCTGCTGCCGCCGCTGGAAATGCTGCGCCCGATCCCGGCCGTCGCCTGGATCCCGCTGGCGATCCTGATGTTCCCGTCGTCGGAACTGTCGATGGTGTTCATCACGTTCATCGGCGCGCTGTTCCCGATTTTGCTGAACACGGTCCACGGCGTGGAAGGCGCCGACCCGCGTCTCGTCGCCTCGTCGCGCAGCCTCGGCGCCGGCCGCTGGACCATCTTCTCGGAAGTGATCCTGCCGGCGGCCGCGCCAAACATCGTCACGGGCCTGGCTATCGGCATGGGCACCGCGTGGTTCTGCCTCGTGACGGCGGAGATGATCTCCGGCCAGTTCGGCATCGGCTACTACACGTGGGCCGCGTACACGATCCAGAACTACCCGGACATCGTCGTCGGCATGCTGTTCATCGGCGTGATCGGCATGGGCAGCAGCGCGCTCGTGAAAAAGATCGGCGATCTCGCCATGCCCTGGTACCACATGCAAAGGAAGAAGCGATGAACCAGACGACCCACTTCGAACACGCGCAACTGGCGCAGGGCGGCGCCATCGAGATCGACAATCTCGGCATCCGTCTCGGCGAAGGCGCGCAGGCGTTCGACGCCGTGCAGGACGTGTCGCTGTCCATCGCGCCCGGCGAATTCGTCTGCGTGCTCGGCCCGTCCGGCTGCGGCAAGTCCACCCTGCTCGGCGCGCTGGCCGGCCACTGGACGCCGAGCCGCGGCAGCATCCACGTCGACGGCGCGCCGGTCGCCGGTCCGCATCCGGACCGCGGCCTCGTGTTCCAGCAGCACACGCTGTTCCCGTGGAAGAAGGTGCTGGACAACGTCGCCTTCGGCCTCAAGATGCAGGGCGTGGGCCGGTACGAGCGGCGCGAGCGGGCGCGCGAGCTGCTGCGCCTCGTCGGCCTCGCCGGCTTCGAGGACCGCTATCCGATCCAGCTGTCGGGCGGCATGCAGCAGCGCGTGGAAATCGCGCGCGTCCTCATCAACCATCCGCGCGTGATGCTGATGGACGAACCGTTCGGCGCGCTGGACGCGCAGACGCGGCTGAAAATGCAGGAACTGCTGCTGGACGTGTGGGCGCGCGTGAACACGACCATCATCTTCATTACGCACGACATCGACGAAGCGCTGTTCCTCGCCGACCGCATCCTCGTGATGAGCCCCCGGCCGGGCCGCATCATCGACGAGATCCACCTCGATTTCGAACGCCCGCGCCATCCGGACGTCATGACCTCGAACCACTTCACGCGCCTGAAGCGCCACTGCCTGGACCTGCTGCACCCGCAGGCCAGCATCACGCCGCTCGCGCGCCTGAGCCCACTGGGCCCTCTCTGAACCCTGCCACGCAAGGACACACCGTGACTTCCGATTTTTACGACGACCCCGAACTCGCCGAGCCGCATTTCTCTCTTCCTGAACGCCTGCAGGACAAAGACGCCACGGTGCGCCGCATCGCCTTGATGGACCTGGCCGACCTGGACGGCGACGCCCACGTGCCGCTGCTGCTGGCCGCACTCGGCGACGATGCCGCCGTCGTGCGCACGGAAGCCGCGCGGGCGCTGGAAGCCTTCGAATCGCCGGCGACCGTGCGCGGCCTCGCGCGCCTGCTGTCGGACGAGGATGCCGACGTGCGCGCCGCCGCGGCCCAGAGCCTCTCCGAACTGAAGCTGCAAGAATCGGCGCAGGAACTGCTGCCGTTCATGGCCGCGGACGACGCGTTCGTGCGTGCGGCCGCGCTGCGCGGCGTGCGCGAACTGCGCGTACCGGACAGTTTTGCGCCCGCGCTGGCGGCCCTGGGCGATGCGGACCCGCTCGTGCGCCGCGAAGCGGTGACCGTACTGGGTTATCTGAAACGCCTCGACGCGGTCGACGCGCTGACGCGGCTGGCGACCGAGGACCCGGTGCCGGAAGTCCGCCGCGCGGCGGCCGGTGCGCTGGGTTTTGCGGAAGAGACGCCCGCCGTGCTGGCCGCCCTGCTGGCCGCGTTGTCGGACCAGGCCTGGCAGGTGCGCGAGGAAGCGGCGACGACGCTCGGCAAGCTGCGCCTGCGCGACGCGGCGCCGGCCCTCGTCACCGCGCTGGACGACGCCTACTGGCAGGTGCGCCTGCGCGCCGCCCGCAGCCTTGGCCGCCTGCGCAATGTGGATGCGCTGCCCGGATTGACCGCCGCACTCACGCACACGATCAGCAATCTGCGCAAGGAAGCGGCGCTGGCGCTGGGCGAGATCGGCGCGTCGGCCGCCCTGCCCGCGCTGCGTGCGGCGGAAAACGACCCGGATCCGGAAGTGCGCAGGTCCGTGCGCCTCGCGCTGCAGCAGATCGGGGCGCAAGCATGACAGCGCTGCCGGAGACCATCGAGAACCACGCCGCGCAGGGCGTGCTGGCGCTGCACTGGCCGGACGGGCGCAGCGCGCGCGTGACGCACGCGCGGCTGCGCGCCGCGTGCCCGTGCTCGGCATGCCGCGCGCAGCGGCGGGCCGGGATCGACATCCCGGAACAGGCGGACGTGCGCCTGGCCGCCATCGAACCGGTGGGCGCCTATGCGTTGAACCTGACGTTCAGCGACGGGCACCGGCGGGGCATTTATCCGTTCGAGATGCTGGCGACGTTCGATTAAAACGCGATCTCGGTGGTCAGTTCCTGCCCGAGATGCAGCTCGTTGCCGGCGCCCGCCGTCACGATGCAGTTCATGCCCAGGCACACGGCGCCTTCCATGCGCGGATTGGCGCGGTAGGTCTGCAGGATGTCGAGCGGGTCCGGGCCCGGAATGCCCGTCGCCTGGTCGATGGACGGGATCGGGCAGCGCGCGCACGGCTTCACGGGACGGATCTCCACGTCGCCGATCGTGAGCGTCGCGAGAAAATCCTCTTCGCAGGCATCGATGCCGTCGACGACGAGGTTCGGGCGGAAGCGGTCCATCGGCAGCGTATGGCGGCCGGCCGCGACGAGGCGGGCGTTGAGGTCGTCCAGCGACGCCTGGCCGATCAGCAGCAGCGGGTAACCGTCGGCGAAACGCGTCTGCGCTTCCACGCCGTTCGTCCACTTGGTGCTCGTCGGGCGCACGACGTCGCGGTGGAAACGCACGAGCCGGCACGGGGTTGTCAACGCGTTCGAAAACCAGTCCGCCGCCGCGTCGCCGCAATCGGCGGCGTCCACCGTGTCGTCCCAGATCTTCACCGTGCGTGTCGGCGCGGACTCGTCCCATGCAAGCGGCAGGACCAGCGGGTCCATGCCGGGCGCATGGACGCGCAGCTTGCCGCCATCCGGCAGCGGCCGGACCAGTGCCATGCGCGGATGCTCGCGCTGCGTGAGGAACTGGCCGTCCTCCGTCACCAGCATCCATTCGCGGTCGTGCACGCCCAGCGCGAACAGGCCGGATTCGAGCACGGTGGCGGACCGGACGGCGATGCCGGCGCAGGATTTGATCGGGTACAGGAGCAGATGGGTCAGGGTGGCCATGGAATGCGGGTACGGGGCGGGTTGGAACAACGCCGACAGTATCGCATCAAACGCCGTTCGTGCCCACCGGTCGTGCGAAGTGGCTGGCGAGGAAATCGATCAGCAGGCGCAGCTTCTTCGACATATGGCGCTTGCTCAGGTACAGAGCGTGGATGTCGAGCGCGCCGCTGGCGAAGTCCGCCAGGATTGGCACGAGCTCGCCGGCCGCGACCGACTGTGCGAGCGCGAATGCCGGACCGAACACGATGCCCAGGCCCTCGCGCGCGGACTGGCAGGCCAGCGCCACCGAATTCGTCCGCAGCGGGCCGTCGACCCGGACCGTGACCGGCCCGCCGTCGACCTCGTACCACCATTCGCCCGGCGTCGTCACGCTGCTCAGGTACAGGCAGCGGTGCGCGGCCAGGTCGGACGGATGCGCAGGCGTGCCGTGGCGCGCGAGGTAGGCCGGGGCCGCGCACGTGAGCATCGGACTGGTGCCGAGCCGGCGCGCGACGAGCGAGGAATCCGGCAGACGGCCGACGCGCAGCGCCAGGTCGAAGCCTTCGCCGGCGAGGTCGGCGAAGCGGTCCGTCAGCTCGACGTCGAGCACGATCTCCGGATAGCGGTCGAGGAAATCGGCGAGCGCGGGCGCCAAGTACTGCTCGCCAAACGCGACGGGCGCAGTCAGGCGCAGCAGGCCACGCGGCACGGCTTGCAACTGCATCGCCTCGCGGTTGGCCTCTTCGATATCGCTCAGGATCTGCGCGCAGCGCCGGAAGTAATTCTCGCCGGCCTCCGTCAGCGCCAGCTTGCGCGTGGTGAGCGTCAGCAGGCGCACGCCCAGGCTGTGCTCCAGGCCGCGCAGGTGCTTGCTCACCATCGCGTGCGACAGCCCGAAATGGCGCGCCGCCGCCGCGAGGCTGCCGTCCTCGACGCTCCTGACGAATACGGCCATGCTGGTCACTCGGTCCATGCGATCTCCTACCTGAAGTGTCAGATGATGCCACGAAATATCGGATTATCGTACGATCCGGAGGAAGCTACAGTGCTGCTTCCTTCGACACAGGAGCTGCAATGACACTGGATTTCGAAACCTCGGGCAGCGGCGCGACCGCCCTGCTCTACCTGCACTACTGGGGCGGCTCGGCGCGCACGTGGCGGCCCGTGATCGACGCCCTGCCGGACGACTACCTGCACGTCGCCGTGGACCTGCGCGGCTGGGGCGATTCTCCCAAGCCGGACGCGGGCTACGGCCTGGCCGACATGGCAGCCGACGTGCTCGGCGTGATCGACACCCTGGCACTGGAACGCTATGTCCTCGTCGGCCACTCGATGGGCGGCAAGGTCGCGCAATACGTAGCAAGCGACCGCCCGGCGGGGCTCCTCGGCCTCGTCCTCGTAGCGCCGTCGCCGCCGCTGCCTCTGCCGCTCGACACGGCGCAGCGCACCGCCATGACGCACGCCTACGACGATGCGGTCTCGATCGGCGCCACGCTCGACCACGTGCTGACGGCGGGCCCGCTGCCGCCTGCGCTGCGCAACCAGGTCGTCGAGGACAGCCTGCGCGGAGCGCCGGCTGCGAAGCGGGCATGGCCGCATGAGGCGATGGCGGAGGACATCACGGACCGGGCGCGCCGGATCGGCGCGCCGGTGACGATAGTTTCCGGCGAACTGGATCGCGTCGACCCGCCGGCGGCGCTGCTCACACACTTGCTGCCATTCATCCCACATGCGGTCCTGGAAACCGTGCCGGGACGCGGCCACCTGCTGCCGCTGGAGGCGCCGCGGGCCGTCGCGCATGCGATCCGGCGCGTTATGACCGATCCGATGCCGCGTTTGCAAAGCACATAAAACCCGCGTACACTCCGTCCCGTCGTTTCGTGGACTGCACGAAACGACGCCAATGCTAGGGGTCCTGCGCCGTCATCAACGGCGTGGGTGAGAAATACCCTCTGAACCTGATCTGGATAATGCCAGCGAAGGGAAGCTCGAAAAGTCTACGTGCACGTCGTTCGCACTACGCATCTTCGTACTCCTCCAGCTGGATCGCCGATCTTTCGGGGCACTCCCAAACCTGCTACGCGTTGCATTTTTGTCCTGCGATGCTCGCTGTACTCTCGTACAGCTGCGCTTCTCTGACAAAACTGCGGCCGCTCGCGACGGTTTTTAAGTGCCCCTTAGTGACCAACAAGGAGTGCACTTGAACGCCGATCCGAAATTCCTCTCCGCCAGCGCCACCGTCGACGCCGCCGCTGTCGCGCCGCTGCCCAATTCCCGCAAGGTCTACGTGACGGGCAGCCGCCCGGACATCCGCGTGCCGATGCGCGAGATCACCCAGTCCGACACGCCCGCATCGTTCGGCCATGAACCGAATCCGCCCGTGTGGGTCTACGACACGTCGGGTCCGTACACCGATCCGGAAGCGCAGATCGACATCCGCTCCGGCCTGGCCCCGCTGCGCGCCGACTGGATCCGCGAGCGCGGCGACACCGAAGAACTGGCCGGCCCGTCGTCGCACTACGGCGTCGAACGCCTGAACGACCCGAAGCTGGCCGAGCTGCGTTTCAACCTGCAGCGCAAGCCGCGCCGGGCACTCCCCGGCCGCAACGTCACGCAGATGCATTACGCGCGCCAGGGCATCATCACGCCCGAGATGGAATACGTTGCGATCCGCGAAAACCTGCGCCGCCAGGAATACCTCGCCGCGATGGAAGCGGCCGGCCCCACCGGCAAGCGCATGGCGCAGATGATCGGCCGCCAGCATCCGGGCCAGTCGTTCGGCGCCAGCATTCCCCGTGAAATCACCCCGGAATTCGTGCGCGACGAGATCGCGCGGGGCCGCGCCATCCTGCCGAACAACATCAACCACCCGGAATCGGAGCCGATGATCATCGGCCGCAACTTCCTCGTGAAGATCAACGCGAACATCGGCAACTCCGCCGTGACGTCGTCGATCGGCGAGGAAGTCGAGAAGATGACGTGGGCCACGCGCTGGGGCGGCGACACCGTGATGGACCTGTCGACCGGCAAGCATATCCACGAGACGCGCGAATGGATCATCCGCAACAGCCCCGTCCCCATCGGCACGGTGCCGCTGTACCAGGCGCTGGAAAAGGTGAACGGCAAGGCCGAGGACCTGACGTGGGACATCTACCGCGACACGCTGATCGAACAGGCGGAGCAAGGCGTCGACTACTTCACCATCCACGCCGGCGTGCGTCTCGCCTACGTGCCGATGACCGCGAACCGCCTGACGGGCATCGTCTCGCGCGGCGGCTCGATCATGGCCAAGTGGTGCCTCGCCCACCACAAGGAATCGTTCCTGTACACGCATTTCGAAGAGATCTGCGAGATCATGAAGGCGTACGACGTCGCGTTCAGCCTGGGCGACGGCCTGCGTCCCGGCTCGATCTACGACGCCAACGACGAAGCGCAGCTGTCCGAACTGAAGACGCTCGGCGAGCTGACGCAGGTCGCGTGGAGGCACGACGTGCAGGTGATGATCGAGGGCCCGGGCCACGTGCCGCTGCAGCTCATCAAGGAAAACATGGACCTGCAGCTGGAGCAGTGCCACGAGGCGCCGTTCTACACGCTCGGACCGCTCACGACCGACATCGCACCGGGCTACGACCACATCACGTCCGGCATCGGCGCCGCCAACATCGGCTGGTACGGCACCGCGATGCTGTGCTACGTGACGCCGAAGGAGCACCTGGGCCTGCCCGACAAGGACGACGTCAAGGACGGCATCATCACGTACAAGATCGCGGCGCACGCGGCCGACCTGGCCAAGGGCCATCCGGGCGCGCAGATCCGCGACAACGCGCTGTCGAAAGCCCGCTTCGAATTCCGCTGGGAAGACCAGTTCAATCTCGGCCTCGATCCGGACAAGGCGCGTTCCTTCCACGACGAGACCCTGCCGAAGGATTCGGCCAAGGTGGCGCACTTCTGCTCGATGTGCGGCCCGCACTTCTGCTCGATGAAGATCACGCAGGAAGTGCGCGACTACGCGGCCGGCCAGGGCATCGCCGCGAACGCCGCGCTGGAACAGGGCATGCAGGTGAAGGCCGTCGAGTTCATGAAGCGCGGCGCCGAGCTGTATCACAAGGAGTGACGCCGTGCTGGAAATCGAACTGAACGGCGCCGCGCACGCGCTGCCGGCAGACACCAGCCTGCACGACCTCGTCGAATCGCTGGGCCTCGCGGGCCAGAAGCTCGCGCTGGCCGTGAACCGCCAGGTCGTGCCGCGCGAGCGCTGGCGCGACACGCCCCTGCAGGCGCGCGACCGCGTGGACGTGGTGCGCGCGATCGGCGGCGGCTGATCCTCAACGATACGGAGCAAAACATGACGAATGCAACCTCTGCGGACCGGCCTTTGGTCATCGCCGGCAAGGCCTACAACTCGCGCCTGCTGGTGGGCAGCGGCAAGTACCGCGACCTGGAACAGACGCGCGCGGCGACCGAAGCGTCGGGCGCCGACATCATCACGGTGGCGATCCGCCGCGTGAACATCGGCCAGCACGCGAACGAACCGAATTTGCTCGACGTGGTGCCGCCGTCGCGCTGGACGATCCTGCCCAACACGGCGGGCTGCTACAACGCCAAGGACGCCGTGTACACGCTGCAGCTGGCGCGCGAACTGCTGAACGGCCACAAGCTCGTCAAGCTGGAAGTGCTGGGCGATGAAAAGACCCTGTTCCCGAACATGCCGGAGACGCTGATCGCCGCGCGCGAACTGGTGCGCGACGGCTTCGACGTGATGGTCTATTGCAGCGACGATCCGATCCAGGCGCGCATGCTGGAAGACATCGGCTGCGCGGCGATCATGCCATTGGCGTCGCTGATCGGTTCCGGCATGGGCATCCTGAATCCGTGGAACCTGTCGCTGATCATCGAGCAGACGCAGGTGCCGGTGATCGTCGACGCGGGCGTCGGCACGGCGTCCGACGCGGCCATCGCGATGGAACTGGGCTGCGACGGCGTGCTGATGAACAGCGCCATCGCCGGCGCGAAAGACCCCGTGCGCATGGCGGGTGCGATGCGCCTCGCGGTGGAAGCGGGCCGCGAAGCGTATCTGGCGGGCCGCATGCCGCGCAAGTTCGCGGCATCGCCGTCGTCGCCGATGGCGGGCCGGATCTGATGGAGAGCGCCACGCGGCCCTGCGTCCTCGTGTGCGCCGGCCTCGATCCGTCGGGCGGCGCCGGCATCCAGGCCGACATCGAAGCGATATCGGCCCAGGGCGCGCACGCGCTGCCGCTCGTGACGGCGCTGACGGTCCAGGACAACAACGCCGTGCGCGAAGTGGTGCCCGTCGACGCGGGCCTGCTGCTGCGCCAGGCCGTGGTGCTGGCCGACACGATGTCCATCCACGCGGTGAAGATCGGCATCCCCGGCAGCCGGGAAAACGCAGAAGCCATCGCCGGCATCATCCGCATGCTGCGCGTGCGCCGGCCCGGCCTGCCGGTCGTCCTCGACCCGGTGCTGGCCAGCGGCCGCGGCGACAGCCTGGCGCGCGGCGACGCCCTCGCTGCGCTGGCGCCGCTGCTGGCCCTGGCGACCCTCGTCGTGCCGAACCTGCCGGAGGCGGCGGCGCTGGGCATCTCCACGACGGGCGCCGACCTGCCCTGCCCGCACGTGCTGGTTACAGGCGGCCACGCCGACGGCGTCGACGTCGTCAACCGCTGGTTCTCGGCCGCCGGCGCGCGCGAATGGCGCTGGCCGCGGCTGCGCGGCGAATTCCACGGCAGCGGCTGCACGCTCGCATCGAGCATCGCGGCGCGCCTGGCGCTGGGGGACACGATGGCGCAGGCGCTCGAACTGGGCCAGCGCTACTGCGACCGGACGCTCGCGCACTCGTACGCCATCGCGCCGGGCCAGCGCATCCCGCGCCGCATCCATTCATAGGAGAAAGAAATGCGAGGTTTGTACCTGGTGACCCCGAACTGGGACGACACCGACCGCCTGCTGGAGGTGACGGAACAGGCGCTGCGCGCCGGCGCCGCGCTGATCCAGTACCGCCACAAGGATGCGGGACCGGAGCTGCGCCGCGAACAGGCCTCTGCCCTGCTCGCGCTGTGCCGCCGCAACGGCCGGCCGCTGGTCATCAACGACCACGTCGCGTTGTGCACGGAGCTCGATGCGGACGGCATCCATGTGGGCGGCCTCGATGCGCCGGTGGCGGCCGTGCGCGGCCTCGTCGGCCCGGACAAGATCGTGGGCGCGTCGTGCTACGGCGACCTGGAGCTGGCGCGCCGCGCGCAGGGCGCGGGCGCGAGCTATGTCGCGTTCGGCGGTTTTTACCCGTCGCTCGTGAAGAAGTATGCGGTGACGACGCCGCCGGACATCGTCCTGCAGGCCAAGGCCAGCCTGTGCGTGCCGGTGGTCGTGATCGGCGGGATGACGGCGGCGAACGCGCGGCCGCTCGTGTCGCGCGGGGCCGATATGGTCGCGGCGATCAGCAGCGTGGTGCAGGCGCCGGATCCGTATTCGGCGGCGAGGGAGTTCGTGGCGCTGTTCTGAGCGCGAACGTAAGACCGTCATTCCCGCGAAGGCGGGAATCCATACATAGGCAGCGTCACTGCAGACTCGGCATGGGTCCCCGCTTTCGCGGGGACGACGATGTTTTTAAGCCTTCGCCAGCTTGAACTGCGCCAGCTCACCGGTCAGGTAACCGACCGCCGCCCCGAACTTGTCCTTGTAATTGGCCTTGATGAGCGGCTCCAGCGTGCCCTTCACGCCGGCGTGGATGCCACCCCAGTCGCCCGGATGCTGGAAGTTGCTCATGATGTAGGTCCAGCCATTGACGTCGTCGACGGCATGCAGGCCCGTCGACTCGCCGCCCGCCGGCACCGACAGCAGGCGCGCGAGCTGCTTCGTGTCGACGTTGTACGCCCACAGGAAGTTGTTCACGTGCTGGCTGCTGTCCTCGCCGATGAACAGCGTGCGCATCTTTTCCGAGAACTTCAGGTTGTCCGGGTTGCCCACCTTGTCCGGGTTCGCCGTGTTGCCGAGGGCGTCGGCGGCGATGTCTTCGCCGACCAGCAGCGCCTTCGTATCCGCCGGCATCCACTCGCTGTCGATGGCGCTGCCGGCCGTGTCCTTCTGGCCGCCCTTCAGGTTCAGCATCATGACGGCGCCCGCGTTCAGCGCCTTCGGGATCGAGATACCGTTGCCCGCCACGTTCAGCGCGTGTCCGGCGACCATCGAGCTCTGGCAGTTCTGCAGGGCCGAGTAGGCGATCTTGTCCTTGATGTTGACGGTGGTGCCTTCCATCTTCGTGAAGCCCATCGATGCGCCGAGGAGGGCGGCGTAGCGGTGCGTCTCCAGGAACGCGGCCGCCTTTTCCATGCCGGCCTTCACCTTGAGCCACTCGACGCGGCCGTTGGCGGTGACCTTCGTGTACGTCGCATCGGCCGGGTCGGCGGTCTTGACGTCCATGATGTCGGCCGGCTTCAGCGACGCGGCCAGCGAGCGGATCTCGGCGCTCGTCGCGGAACCCAGCTTGATCCACGTGAGCGGCGCGGCGGCGGCGGCCGGGTCCAGCGAGAAGCCGGTGCCGACCTTGGCCACGTACAGCGTGCCCGCCGACAGGTCTTTCTCTTTATCGGCCACGAACACGAAGTAGCCGCTGTTGGTGGCGTCGTCGCCCATGATCACGGTGCGGTTGTCCGGCATGACCTGCACCAGCTCGTGCGAGATGCGGCCCAGGCAGTAGTGCTTCTTGATCGATGCGGTGCCGTCCGTGTTGACCGTCACTTCCGGCAGGTGGCCGTAGTTGTACGGGTTCGCGGTCGTCTCGTCGCCGTACAGGTTCTTGCTGAACGCCTTGAACTGCGCGTCGGAGGCGGCGAGGTAGGCGTTCGGCTCGTACTCCTCGCTCGACAGGTGCGTGCCCCACGGCGACAGGCTCGCGCCGCACGTGATCCACAGGCCGTTCACGCTGGAGGTGTCGACGTTGTGGTACTTCACGAGCGTCAGCTTGCCGGTGGTCTTGTCCTGGTCCAGGGTCAGCACCGCGATCGGCGACGGCAGCCTGCCGTACATGTCGGTCTTGCCATCCTGCGCCCACGTCGTGTACTCGAACTGCACGACGGCGAACACGGTATTGCCCTTCACGCCGGCCACGTTCGCGTTCGGCACCGTCAGCAGCGACGTGCCGTCCGGCGAGTCCGAGAAGAACTGGCGCTCCTTGCCGGGGACGGTGGTGTCGACGATAGCCTTGTTGTTGATGTCGTAGTAGCCGCCGGCGAGGATGGTGCCGCCGTTGCCGTTCGGGACCATGTCGCCCGTGATGAAGAACGGCTGATACGACAGCTTGAAATCGAGCTTGCTGCTGTCGCTGAAGTTGACCGTCATCGTCGACCCGACGGAGGTCGTCGCCATCGCGGCGGCGGCGGCCAGGGTCGGCGCCGTCATCGACCCGAACGACACGCTGGCGAGGGTCACGGCCGGCGTCGTCGGCGCGGTGGTCGTCGGGGTGTCGTTGTCACTGCCGCCGCCGCAGCCGGCCAGCAGAGCGGCCACGCCACCGGCGCCCAGCGGCAGCATCGGGGTGGCGCCCATCAGGCGAAGCAGGCGGCGGCGGGACACGTCGGGATTCGGGTTCATGCGTCAACTCTCCAAGGTTCACAAAAGGAATGCCCGGAGATTAGTTGACAAATATTTCACCCTAATTACAAGAATCGTCGGTCATCAAGCCGTCATCAGCCGCTCATACCATGCGATCGATTTTTCCGCCTTGACAACACATTGAAGGGTTTCGCATGCACCACCCCAATCCGCTGAGCCGTCTTCCTCTCGCCATCGCTGCCGGCACCCTGCTCGCGCTGACAGCTTGCGGCGGTTCCGATCGCATCGACAATGCCGACACCGTACTCGCCATTCCGGCCGCGCCCGCCGACCAGGGCGCGCCCGACACGGCGCCGGTACCGTCGGCGCCGGCCTTCGTCGATACGGCCGCCACCAACCAGCGTGGCGACGCCCGCTATGCAACCCTGGCGACCAACGCCGGTGTACGCGTACTCGGCGGCATGCTCGACATCTGGAAACCCTTGACCGAGATCGTCGACGCCGGCGTCACCGCGCCCGCCGTCGATGGCTTCCCCGCGGTGGTCGGCTCGACCTGGACCGGCCTGCCCAACGACGGCACGAATGGCGGCACCATCGTCAACGCGGCCGTTCACAACGCGAATATCGACTACGTGGTCAAAGCCACCGCCAACCGCACTGCCGGGCAGACGCTGCAGGCCTACCTGGACGATCGCCGCAACAAAGGCTACAGCGTGACCGAAGGCATGGGTCCGCTGACCACTGCCTGGCGCACGGCCACGCGCCAGACCACCACGATCACGGACATGCCACTGGATGCCACCACCGTCAAATACGATGATGGCGGCAACAACAACGGCGTCGGCGGCGATGCCAATGCCGACTTCGGCAAGGTCGTCGACCTGATCAACTCGATGGGGAACAATGGTTCGACCGAGCCCGCCAAGCGTTTCTACAAATATGCGCGTCCCTACCGCTGGAGCAGCGCGGTGAAGGTGGTGCCGCAACTGGAGCCGGCCAAGAGTACGACCCCGAGCACCGACGGCGGTTTCACCAGCGGCCACGCGGCCGAAGCGACCCGCAATGCCGTCGGCATGGCTTACGTGCTGCCGGAGCGCTACCAGGAGCTGGTCGGCCGCGCCCTGGAACTGGGCGAAAGCCGCATCCTCGCCGGCATGCATTCGCCGCTGGACGTCATCAGTGGCCGGGTCCAGGCACAGGCCGTGGCTGCCGCCAACCTGATCGCCGCCGGTGCCACCGTCCGCTCCGCTGCCGTGACCCAGGCCCATGCGACCCTCATGAAGCTGACCGGGACCACGCCGGCGACCTTTGCGGCCTACGCCGTATCCGGCACCGCCGCCAACGACCGTTTCGCCGACTACACCACCAGTCGCGCCGACTACATCCGGCGCATGACCTACAACCTGCCGCAGACCGGGGCCACGAACCTCCCGGCCGTGGTGCCGAAGGGCGCCGAAGTGCTGCTCGAGACACGGCTGCCTTACCTCACCGACGCGCAGCGCCGCGTCGTGCTGAAAACCACGGCGATTTCCTCCGGTTACCCGGTCCTGGACGATCCTGAAGGTTGGGGCCGCCTGAACCTGTTCGCCGCGGCCGAAGGCTATGCCGTCTTCACCGGTAACGTGATCGTGAACATGGATGCGAGCAATGGCGGCTTCAACGCAGCCGACCGCTGGCGCAACGACATTGCCGGCAGCGGCAAGCTGGTCAAGCAAGGCACCGGCGCGCTGCAGCTGGGCGGCCAGAACAGCTGGACCGGCGGCGCCCAGGTCGAAGCGGGAACGCTCGAGGCGCTGTCGGCCAGGGCGTTCGGCAACGGCGACGTCCATGTCGCCGGCGGCGCTACCGTGGTCAGCAACGCGCCGGCTGCGCTGGTCGTGGGCGGCAACTACACGCAGCTCGCCGGTGCAACCCTCGAACTGCGCCTGGGTGCCAGCCAGCAGGGAAGAGTCGACGTCAGCGGCACGGCGACAATCGCCGGCGGCACGCTGCGGATCAAGTTCCTGGACGGCTACAAGCCGGCCGTTGGCGACACGCTGACGGTGATTGCCGCAACGAGCCTCAAAGGGAAATTCGAGACCGTCGCCGTCGACGGTTTCACCGCGACCCCGACCTACACTGCAACGAGTCTGCAGCTGCGTTTGAGCAAATAGCGCTCACATGGATGTCATGGCGGGCCGGCGCCGGCGTGCGGCCGCGACGCCGAGCAGGCCCGCGCCGAGCAGGCCCAGCGCGGCCGGTTCCGGCACGGCCGCGACTGGGTCGCCGTTCAGGCTCGCAACGTTGCCGATGGTGCCGTTGGTCGCCGTCATCGTGACGCGCCAGGCGGCCCAGTCCAGGTTGCCGGCACGCGGATTGAAATACGTGTTGGTGGAATAACCGCGCAGTGCGTCGAAGCCGGTGCGGCCATGTTCGCCGATCGCCATCGTGTACGTGCCGGCCTGGCTGAAGGTGTGGCTGAAGGCCGTGTCGTAGCGGTGGACGGAACCGTCGCCGAAGGTGAGGGACGAATCGTCCTCGTCGCGCAGCAGGGTCGTGCCCTTGAACAGCCACATGTTGACGTCGAAGCCGGTGATGACGCCGTCGCCGTTCAGGTCGACGTTGGTCGCCTCGTAAGCCAGCGAATCGAAGAACACCGTCGCCCCGGCGGTGACGGTGAACGTGAACTGCGAGATGCGGACATCGTCCACCTGGCCATCCTTGTCGCCGTCGATCTTGTGGATCGTGCCATTGATGACGGTGGCGTGGGCGGCCCCCGCCAGTATGAATCCGGCGGCGCACATCAGGGTCGCGAGCAGCTTTTGCATGAGTTTCTCCTTGTTGAAAAACCCATACTCAGCAATTGGTGTGCCAGACCGGCAATGCACGAAGAATCAAGGACTTGCGTGACAAATCCAAGGTTGCTGTCAGCGGGGACGGCACCCCACCGCTGGGGGTAGTTTCCACAAATCATGCATATGCCTGCAGCATAGTTACCCGATCAGCGTTGATTTCCGGCGAAAAATCTGATTTTCGATACAGACATATGGCCATCGGATCAGCAACAACCGTGTCAAGTATGTCGTCACCCCTTGCTTGGGGGCAAAGTGACGAGCAGAAAAAAGCCCCGGCACCTTGCGGTGTCCGGGGCTTAGTCGCCTGCGATGCTGGTCAGACGTTGAACAGGAAGTTCAACACATCCCCATCCTTGACGATGTATTCCTTGCCTTCCGCACGCATCTTGCCCGCTTCCTTGGCACCCGCCTCACCCTTGTAGGTGATGTAGTCGTCGAAAGAAATGGTCTGGGCGCGGATGAAGCCGCGCTCGAAGTCCGTGTGGATCACGCCGGCCGCCTGCGGGGCGGTGGCGCCTATCGGGACGGTCCAGGCGCGCACTTCCTTCACGCCGGCCGTGAAATAGGTCTGCAGGCCCAACAGTTTAAAAGCGGCGCGGATCAGGCGGTCGAGGCCCGGCTCTTCCATGCCGAGGTCGGCCAGGAATTCCAGCTTGTCGGCGTCGTCCAGGTTGGCGATTTCCGATTCGATAGCGGCGGAGATGGCGACGATCGGCGCGTTCTGCTTGTTGGCGAAATCCGTCAGCAGGTCCAGCAGCGGATTATCCTTGAAACCGCTTTCCGACACGTTGGCGACGAACATGGCCGGTTTCGCCGTGATCAGGCACAGCGGCTTGATCAGTTCCAGCTGGTCGGCGTCCAGGCCCAGCGTGCGCGCGGGCTGGCCTTCGTTCAGGTGCGGCAGCAGCTTTTCCAGGATCGCGACGAGCTTGATCGCGTCCTTGTCGCCGGCGCGCGCCTTCTTCTGCTCGCGGTGCAGGGCTTTCTCGGCGGTACCCATGTCGGCCAGCGCCAGCTCGGTCTGGATGACTTCGATATCGTCGATCGGGCTGACCTTGCCGGCCACGTGGATGACGTTCGGGTCTTCGAAGCAGCGCACGACGTTGACGATGGCGTCCGTCTCGCGGATGTGCGACAGGAACTGGTTGCCCAGGCCCTCGCCCTTCGACGCGCCGGCCACGAGGCCCGCGATGTCGACGAATTCGACGATGGCCTTGACGACGCGCTCCGGCTTGACGATGGCCGACAGCTGGTCGATGCGCGGATCCGGCACCTCGACGACGCCGACGTTCGGCTCGATGGTGCAGAACGGATAGTTTTCAGCCGGGATGCCGGCCTTGGTCAGGGCGTTGAACAGGGTAGACTTGCCGACGTTGGGCAGGCCGACGATGCCGCATTTGAGACTCATGGGAAGCTTTCAGGGGTCGAATTTACGAAACCCCGTATTGTACCTCCGCTTGCCTGCAAAGGCCGTAAACAAGCCGGTTATCGTCGTTTAAAGCGGACGAATCCGTGCAATATCCGGCTTGTTCACGAATGCCGTGAAGGCATCCCGCAGCCGCTCGCCCTCGTCCATCGCCCGACTCCAGGCACGGACGCGGGCATCGTGATCCAGCCCATAAAACTTGAAATCGCTGCGGTCGATGATTTTTCCGCGCGGCATCTTGGCAAGAAACGCATGGCTCGGCGCCACGATCAGAACGTTGTCCAGCCAGCCGCGGTTCGGTCCGCGGGCGGCGCGGCGCCATGGCAGCGCCTTGTCCAGCCAGCCCGGCACGATGTGCTCGGAGAAATGGGGATACAGCACGATGTCGCCGGGCGCCTGCTCCGCCACCCGGGCGTACGGCAGCGCGAGGTTGTAGTCGATGATGCCGCCGTCCCAGTAGTGGCCGGGCGGCGCGCCGGCGATGTCGCGTACCGGCTTCATCAGCATCGGCAGAGTGCCCGAAGCCAGCAGGCCGGCGGCAAGGTTCTCGGGCGTCAGCGCGGCGAAATGCGTGGCGAAGTTGTCGAAGCGGTCGCGCAGCCAGGGCGTGTTCGCACGGCGGTCGCCAAGCACCACGCGGTCCATCAGGTGCGCCAGCTTGTCGCGCGAAAAGAGGTTGTGCAGCGCGGCCGCGGCGAATCCGCGCATCTCGGCGTGACGGTGGCCGGGCGCCGCGAGGGCGCGCTTGCCGCGCACCGTCAGCACGTGCAGGCGGTGGTGCGGGTGATTGACGATGTCGTCCTCGTGGCCGCGCACGAATTCGTTCAGCAGGCCCTGCACGACGGCGTCGATCTGTTCCTGCGACGGCTTCGTGCTCGTATAGCGCTGGCCACTGTAGAGCTCGCCCAGGCGCGCGAACGCTTGCACCGGATCGCGCTGGCAGGCCGCGGCCATGCGCCAGGCGCCGATGGACGAGCCGATCAGCACGCGCTCGCGCGGCGCGCGCGGGAACCACTCGCCGAACATCCACTGGTCGAGGGCGCGGAACACGAGCCCCTTTGGTCCGCCCGCCGCGGCCGGCACGACGGCGATGTCTGCCGCGCGCAAGCCGTGCGTGCGGATCCGGGCCAGAGCCAGCGGGCCCGCGTGGAAAGTCAGTGCGCTCATCGCGGAATTATCGCAGGAAGAGCACGATTGCGTAGGCTCAAGGGTCAACCGGTCGCCCTCCGTAACATGATCCGGTCGCCCTTCCGACGTGAGCATGGGGAGCCCGCATGACCAGTAGATATTGTGCCCTGTTCATTCTGACGATCGTCACGCTGCTGGCGCCGTTCGGCCATGCGCGCGCCGGCACGGACATCGATTCCTCCGCCATCGTCGAGCGCCATGTCCGGCACTATGTCGTCGAGCAGGACGGCACGTACCGGCTCGCCGTGGACGACGTCCGCACCATCGCCGGGTTACGCGCCCTGCGGGATCAGGGCCGGTTCGCCATCCGCTACGACAGGGCGCAGGACGACCTCGTATCGGTGGACGCCTACACGCAAAAGCCCGGCGGACGACGCATTCCGGTGCCGCAGGACGCCATCCACGATCAGCAGGACGCGCACACGAGAACGGTCGTGTTCCCCGATGCGGCGCTGGGCGACCAGCTGGTCGTGCACTACGTCATCCGCCGCCGCATACCGCCGTTGTCCGGCCACTTCGAAGATGTGGCGGTCATGCCTTTTCAATTCCACCGGAACACCACGGTGATCTACGACATGCCGTCCACGCTGCCGCTGCACGCAGATGCCGTCGGCTTCGTGCCGATACCGGCTGACAGTCCCCCGGGCCGGCGGCGCTACCAGTGGCGCTACGTGAACGAGGGCGATGGGCATGGCGAGGCGGGTGCCGTCAACGTACTCGACGACGGCCACCGCCTGGCCGTGTCCACCTTCGCCGACTACCCGGCGCTCGCCGCCGCCGTACGCGGCGCTGCGGCCGACAAGGCCCTGCCCTCTCCCGCCATCGCGGCACTGGCGCACCGGCTGGCCGACGAATTGTCCGACACGCGCGCCCGCGTGCTGGCCCTGTCGGACTGGGTGCGGAACGACGTCCGCCACGGCGGCGACAAGGACCACACCACGCAGCTGCAAGCCATGCTGGCAGCCGTCGGCATCGACAGTACGCCGGCCCTCGTCAACGGCGGCAATGCCTACCGGTTGCCGAACGCGCCCGTGCTGGCCGTGCTCGACCACATGATCCTGTACGTGCCGGCGCTGGACCTGTTCGTCGACCCGGCGGCGGCATCGGTCCAGGCCGGCTATTTGCCACCTGCGCTGCTGGGCAAGCCTGTGCTGTTGCTCAGGAGCGGCACGTTCGCGATGACGCCGGTGCTGCAACCGCAGAAGGTCCGCGCGGTGGCCACGGTCGATGTCGGCCGCGACGGACACGTCGGCTTCGACGTGGACCGGACCATGTCCGGCGCGCTGGCCGAACCCTTGCGCGCGATGGCGCACGATGTCGCGGCAGGCGGGCGCGAGCATGCAGCACGAACCAACCTGCGCGACGTGAAACAAGGCGGCGCCAGCGACACGCTGACGCTGTCCGGCACCGACAATGTTGGCGCCTTGCGCACGGGCCGGACGCTGGCCACCAACCACCGCACCTGGAGCGTCGTGGAGGCCGCCGTGACAGGCCTGACGCAGGCACGCGACCGGCGCCACGACTTCGTCTGCCCGGCCATCGACGCGGAGGACGAGACCCGCCTGCGCCTGCCGCCGGGCTTGCGGCTCACGTCGCTGCCGGCGCCCACCAGCGTGATTACTGGCGGCATCTTCTATCGCGCGACGTATATGCGCGAGAGCGACGGCGTGCTGGTCAAGCGCCGCCTCACATTCCGCCACGGCCGCGCGACCTGCTCGCCGATCGATGCCCGTGCCATGCAGCCGGCGCTGGAACGCATCCGGCGCGACCTGCGCAGCCGGGTCGCCATCGCGACGGATGCGAAGATCAAACCCGGGCGCTCAGACAGTGCCATCACGCGCAAACGCCTCCCGCCACCCGCACGCGCGCAGCCTGGCCACGGCCTCGTCCGTGAGCTCGAAGCGCAGGTCGACGCGATCCCGCCCCGAACGATAGCCGCCGGGCCAGCGGGCGATCTCGATGAAGCCGCAGCGTTTGAAAAAGCCGGCCGTGTGCGGATGCGTATCGACCGTCACGTAGCGGGGCCGCAGCTTGCGTCCGGCCATGTGCAGCAGGCGATAGGCCAGCAGCGCGCGGCCGATGCCCGAACCGTGGCGATCGGCCCGCACGAGGCCGAACACGAGCGTGCCGAGGTCGTAGAACTCGGACAATTCGTAGCCGCCGAAGCCGACGATCTCGCCCGCCTCCACCGCGACGAACAGCGGGCCGTCCGGGTCGTCCAGCGCGGAACGCAGCCATGATTCTTCCGATGCCGGGAAGTGAGCCGGCACATTCGAGCGAAAGGCCGCCAGCACGGCCTTGCGGTCGTCCGGACGGTAGCGGCGGATAGAGATTTTCATCGGGGCAGCCTAGCACAGTGAACTGTCGTGCGCCTTGTACGCCAGGGCAATGGCCGTTACATTAGTGCCATGCAATCCGATGAAACCATTACCGTCGAAGACGCCGTGCAGGTGCTGGCCATGGTCGGCGACCTGTCCATGGGCCTGCCGCCGGACCACTCCATCCGCACGGCGCGGCTCGCCGCACGGCTGGCGGAAGAAAACGGCGACGGTGCCGATGCCTGCACGAGTACGAGAATGGTGGCGCTGCTGCGCTGGTCGGGCAGCACGGCGACGGCGGCCGGATTCGCGCACCTGCTGGGCGACGACGTCAGGGGCCGCCATGCGATGGTGACCCGGACATTGTCCGGCCACGCGGGCCTCACGTTCGCCAACGTGATGCCACTGGCGCAGATGCAGTGCGAGGTGGCGGGCGATATCGCCGTGCTGCTCGGGTTGCCAGGGGACGTCGAAAACAGCCTGCGCCATCTGTTCGGCAGCCACCACCGCGGCGACATGCAGGAGGTGCTGTTCGCCCCGAACATCCCGCGCGCCGTGTTTTACGTGCGCCTCGCGGGCGACCTGGAAGTGCTGGCGCCCGCGCACGGCACGGACGGCGCCTTGCGGCTGATCGGCGAGCGCGCCGGCGTGAAATATCCGGCGACGCTCGTGCAGAGACTGTCGCCGCATGCGCAGGACTGGCTGGGCATGCTGGAAGAACCGTCCTGTGCCGCAAATTATCCGGGCCACGACCGGCGCGTACCGCTGTCCATCGTGGCCGACGTCATCGAACTGAAACTGCCGTGGCTCACGGGCTATTCGCGCCGGGTGGCCGCGCTGGCGCGGCGCAGTGCGTCGCTGGCCGGCATGATGGCATTGGAAGAAAGTCCGCTGGTGCGGGCCGCGCTGCTGCACGGCATCGGCAAGGTGGCCGTACCGAACGTCGTGTGGGAGCGGCCGGGCAAGCTCGATGCGGATGACTGGGACCAGGTGCGCAAAGTGCCGTTCTGGACGGCGCGCGCGGGCACGCAGATCCCCGCGATCCAGAACGAGGCCACGCTCGCTTCCTTCATCTACGAGCGCCTCGACGGCAGCGGTTATTTCCGCAAGGCGCGCGGCGAAGCGTTGGGCATGCAGGAACGGCTGCTCGGCGCGACCGCCGCGTTCGTCTCGCTGTGCTCGCCACGGCCGTGGCGGCCCGCGCATGGCGAAGCGGCCGCGTCCACGTTGATGACGGCACAGGCGGCGGCCGGACGCTTCGACCGCCAGGCTGTCGAGGCCGTCCTCGCGGCGGCCCGCGGCCCTGCACAACGGCCGCCCGTGCGCGACCGCCTGCTGTCCGACCGGGAACTCGAAGTGCTGCGCCACATCAGCCAAGGCGAAACGAGCCGCGAGGCGGCCCGCGCCATGCGCATCACGCCGGCGAGCGTGCGCATGCACGTCGACAATATCTTCCAGAAGCTGGAATCGGGCTCGCGCCCCGCGGCCACGTTGAAGGCGCTGGCGCGCGGGCTGATCTGAACACCAGGGTCAGAGCCCGATTTTGAGCAATTTCCAAATTTCGGGCTCTGACCCCGGTTTGCGGCAACGTCAGTCAGTGTGCAGTTGCGTCGTCGCAGCGCTCATCTTGCCTTCGCACACCATCGGGATGATGCGCAGGCTCTTGTCGATGGCTTCCTCGATCAGGGTCTGCTCTTCGCGGCGGGGGCGATGCAGCACGAAGTCGGCAACGGCCTGCTGCAGGTTCAGCGTGCGCGGATGGCCGATGCCGAGGCGCAGGCGCCAGTAATCCTGCGTGCCGAGCGCGGCCGTGATGTCCTTCAGGCCGTTGTGGCCGCCCGAGGAACCACCGCGCTTGAGCTTGGCGGCGCCCGGCGGCAGGTCGAGTTCGTCGTGCACGACGAGGATCTCTTCCGGCCCGATCTTGAAGAAGCGTGCCAGGCCGCCCACCGATAGTCCGGAGCGGTTCATGAAGGTCAGCGGCTCGAGCAGCCAGACGTCCTTGCCCGAGATCGATGTCTTGGCGACCATGGCGTTGAAGCGCGATTCGCGCTGCAGGTGGCAGCCGGGCAAGGAGTTGGCGAGGTTGTCGACGAGCCAGAAGCCGGCGTTGTGACGGGTTTGTTCGTATTCCGGGCCGGGGTTGCCGAGGCCGACGATCAGGCGAATGTGCATAAAACGTGAAAATCGAGCGTAAAGCTCGATTATCACGTAAAACGCGGCCGGCGCGGCCGCGTGAACGATCATTGAGCGCTTATTTGCTCGCGGCGACAGCGTCGAGGATAACCTTGGCGACGTCCGCCGGACGCGACTGCTGCGGCACGTGGCTGGTCGGCAGCTCGGTCGTCTTCGCGCCGATGGCCTTCGCGAAGCGGCGCTCCAGGTCCGGCTGGATCATGCGGTCGTTCTTGCTGACGATGTACCAGCTCGGGTGGTTTTTCCAGGCGGCGACCGTCGTCTTCTCGCCGAACGCTTTCACTGCGATCGGGCCCTGGGTGGCGGCCATCACGGCGGCGTGATCAGCGGGCACGTCCTGGGCGAAATTCTCTTTCAGCACGGCCGGCGACAGGCTGGCGAAGCCGAACTTGTCGACCGTCAGCTTGGTGATGCCCGGTGCCGGCGGCAGGTCCTTGCCGAGGTCGCTGGTAGCCTGGCCGGCGTCCGGTGCGAACGCGGCAACGTAGACGAGGCTCGCGACCTTGTCGCCCGCGCCCGCTTCCGTGATCACGGTACCGCCCCACGAGTGGCCGACGAGCACGACCTTGCCCGGCTGGTTGTCGATCGCGCGCCTGGTGGCGGCGACGTCGTCGGCCAGCGACGTCAGGCTGTTCTGCACGGCCGTGACCTTGACGCCCTTGGCCTGCAGCAGCGGGATCACCTTGGCCCAGTCGGAGCCGTCGGCGAATGCGCCGTGGACGATGACGACGGACGGTTGCTCGGCGGCGGTGGCGGCGTGGGCGAAACCGGTGCCGGCGGCGGCGATGGCGGCAGCGGCGGCGACGTTACGGATGACGGTGGTGATCGATGCTTTCATGATGGCTCCTTTGGGTGGTTCGTTGTTGGGGTGTCGATGGAAGCCAGTGTAGAGAGACGGACCGAACCGCGGTATCGGTCGATCGACCGACCCCGACCTTGCCGCCACGCGCCATCGTCGTTACAGTACCGGGATGCAAATCGACAACACCGTCTCCGTCGAAGACGCCGTCCAGGCCCTGGCCCTCGTCGGCGACCTGTCCATGGGCCAGCCGACCGATGGCTCCATCCGCGCGGCACGGCTCGCGGCGCGCCTCGCGCAGGCCGACGGCGCTACGCTCGACGCCTGCTGCCATGCGCGGCTCGTCGCCCTGCTGCGCTGGTCCGGCTGCACGGCGAACGCCTCCGGCTTCGCGACCCTGCTCGGCGACGACGTCGGCGGCCGCGACGCCATGCTCACGCAGACGCTGCCCGCGGACAATCCGCTGACGGTGCAAAGCGTGACGCCGCTCGCACGCATCCACTGCGAGGTGTCGGGCGACATTGCCGGCCTGCTGGGTCTGCCGGCGGAAGTCGAGGCCGGGCTGCGTCACGTCTGGGAACATTACGACGGCAATGGCCTGCCGGAACGGTTGCGCGGATCGGCCATCCCGACCGTCGTCTTCTACACGAGCCTGGCCGGCGACCTCGAGATTCTCGCACGCACGCATGGCCTGGCCGAGGCGCTGCAGATGATCGACCGCATGGCCGACCGCAAATATCCGGCGCCGCTCGCGCGCCTGCTTGCCGATCACGCGCAGGCGTGGCTGGACGAACTGGACACGCCGGCGCCAGCGGCCGTCGACCCGCTGCTCGCGCGGCACGTGCCGCTGTCCATCGTGGCCGACATGATGGAGTTGAAGCTGCCGTGGCTCGCGGGCTACTCGCGTCGCGTGGCCGAGCTGGTGGAAGCGGCGGCCGCGCGCGCGGACCTGTCCCCGGCGCAGCAGCAGAGTCTCGGCCGCGCCGCCCTCATCCACGGCATGGGCCGCGCGGCGGTATCGAACACGATCTGGGAACGGGAGGGAAAACTCAGCGCCGCCGACTGGGAAAAGATCCGGCTCGTGCCGTACTGGACCGCGCGGGCCGGCGTCCAGATCCCAACCTTGCGTCTTGAAGCCGCACTGGCGTCGCACGCCTACGAACGGCTGGACGGCAGCGGCTATTTCCGCAACCTGGATGCCGATGGGCTCGGCCTGCCGCACCGCCTGCTGGCGGCCGCGTGCGCTTACGTGGCGCTGTGCATGCCGCGGCCATGGCGTCCGGCGTATTCCCAGGATGAGGCTGCGCGCGTGCTGGCCGAGCAAACACAATGCTTCGATGCAGACGCCGTACGCCACGTCATCGAAGCGGCCGGCGTCCCGGCGGCCGGCGTCCCTGCCCCAGCGGCGCCCGCCCGCAGGAGCCTGCTGTCCGAGCGCGAAATCGAAGTCCTGCGCCGCATCAGCCTGGGCGAAAGCAACAAGGAAGCGGCACGGGTCATGCAGATCAGCCCATCGACGGTGCGCACGCACGTGGAAAGCATCTTCCGCAAGCTGGCGTGCTCGACGCGGGCCGCCGCCACGCTCAAGGCGCTGACCTTGGGATTGATCTGAAAAACAAAAAACCCACCGGACTCGCGTCGCGGCGGGTTTTGTGATGCGGAGTAAAAATTACTCTGCAGCGGCTTCGGCCGTTGCGGCACCGCGCGGGATCGACGAGGTGGCGACGGTCTGGTCCTGGCCGTGGGCCACGACGGTCACGCCTTCCGGCAGGGCCAGCTGCGACACGTGGATCGACTGGCCGGCTTCCAGCGTCGACAGGTCGACGGTGATGAATTCCGGCAGTTGGCCCGGCAGGCAGGACACGTCCAGTTCGTTGAGCACGTGCGACACGATGGCGCCGCTCAGCTTGACTGCCGGCGAGATCTCGGCGTTGACGAAGTGCAGGGCGACCTTGGCGTGGATCGGCTGCGAAGCGTCGACGCGCTGGAAGTCAGCGTGCAGGACCAGTTGCTTGTATGCGTGCATCTGGAAGTCACGCAGCAGGACTTTCTGCGTCTTGCCGTCCAGTTCCAGATCCAGGATCGAACCGTGGAAAGCTTCTTTCTTGAGCGCGTGGAACAACGCGTTGCCATCCAGGGCGATCAGTTCCGGGGCGGCGGCGCCACCGTAGATGATGCCCGGGGTCTGGCCGGCGTTGCGCAGGCGGCGGCTCGCTCCGGTCCCCTGCTGAGTACGTGCAAATGCGACTACTTTCATGGTGTTACTCCAAAGTGTGGGCCCGAATGCCGGCGTGTGCCGGCCCGGTTGCCCGGGTTGTGATGTCCCCGCGACCAGGGACATCGGTATAGAGCGCACTCGCGCACGCTCAAGAAATTCTGTAAACCTTTGATACGTCAACGGCGCGCCGGCTTTTCAGCCAGGCGCGCCGCGCTTGAAACCTGATTCGATCAGTCGACGAACAGCGAGATGACCGAGTCGCCCTTGACGATACGCTTGAACGTCTCGGCCAGCAGCGGTGCGCAGGTCAGCTGGCGGATCTTGCCGCAAGCCTGGGCAGCCGGGCTCAGCGGGATCGTGTCGGTGACGACCAGTTCATCCAGCGGCGAGTTCGCGATACGCTCGATGGCCGGGCCGGACAGGACCGGGTGCGTGCAGTACGCGACGACTTTCTTCGCGCCACGCTCCTTGAGGACTTCGGCGGCCTTGGTCAGCGTGCCTGCGGTGTCGACCATGTCGTCCATGATCACGCAGTTGCGGCCTTCGACTTCACCGATGATGTTCATGACTTCCGACACGTTCGCCTTCGGGCGGCGCTTGTCGATGATCGCCAGGTCGCAGCCGAGGCGCTTGGCCAGCGCACGAGCACGCACCACGCCGCCGACGTCCGGCGACACGACGAGCAGGTCGTCGTAGTTGCGCTTCTGCAAGTCACCCAGCAGCAGCGGCGATGCGTAGATGTTGTCGACCGGGATGTCGAAGAAGCCCTGGATCTGGTCGGCGTGCAGGTCCATGATCAGGACGCGCTCGACGCCGGCTTCCTGCAGCATGTTCGCGACGACTTTCGCCGAGATCGCGACACGCGCGGAACGCGGACGGCGGTCCTGGCGGGCATAGCCGAAGTACGGAATCGCCGCGGTGATGCGACCAGCCGATGCGCGCTTGAGAGCGTCGACCATCAGCATGATTTCCATCAGGCTGTCATTGGTGGGGGCGCAGGTCGATTGCAGAACGAAGACGTCCTTGCCGCGAACGTTCTCGTTGATTTCGACCATGACTTCGCCGTCGGAGAACTTCGAAACTACGGCTTTGCCGAGAGGAATGCCGAGGTTTTTTGCGACCCCTTCTGCTAGCGCCGGATTGGCATTGCCGGTAAAAACCATCAGGTTTTCGTAAGCCATGGGAGTCCCAGAGATGTAAGAAGCGTTGAAAGAACTTGAAAAGCAGCTAATCGTCGGATGATTAACGCTGAACCACAAAAAAAAATGAGCCGCTCATTGGCGGCTCCATTTTTATCTGCCTGCTGGAGCACGTGTCATCATCAGCTCAGGCAAAGAAACTTTGGCAGGGGAACAAGGATTCGAACCTTGGTATGCCGGAATCAAAATCCGGTGCCTTAACCAGCTTGGCGATTCCCCTACACTGAAACTTACAGCTTGTCGCTGCACTCGATTATTATATCGTCAAATGCGTCGACAGGCAAAATTTTATTCTACAACGAATGGGTTTGCAAGAGCGATTTTCATCGGATGTCGCTGCAACGCTTTCGCTTTCCACGCTCTCCACCGGGCCGGCACATGCTTCAGTACCTGTTCAGCTTCATGCTCTGTGGAAAATGCGCAAAACACGCACGAGCCCGAACCAGTCATCCTGGCCGCTCCGTAACCACCCAACCATTCGATCGCCTCTGCTACCGGCGGGAACAAGCGGGCTGCCACGTCCTGCAAATCATTTTCCCCGAAGCCAATCAAATCGTTCGATTCGACATGTCGTCTGGAAAAGTCCGATATTGTGATGGCTTTCGTGTTTCTTGTCAAATCGGTCGCCGTAAAAATTGCAACGGTGGGGACAGAGACGCCCGGTTCGATGACGACATACCAGCAATCCGGCCCCGGCACGGCCTGCAATGCCTCCCCCACGCCTTCGGCGAATGCCGTCGCGCCGAACAGGAAAAACGGGATGTCCGCGCCCAGCGGCAAGCCCAGCGCGATCAACTCGGCATCCGTCAGGCCGGCCTGCCATAAATGATTGGCCGCCATCAGCGCCGTGGCCGCGTCGGACGAGCCACCACCGAGTCCGCCTCCCATCGGCAGGCATTTCTCGACGGCGACGTCGATACCGGGCGGCAGGCGGCCGTGGCGGCGCTGGTATTCCGCCTGCAGCGCGCGCAGCGCGCGGACGATCAGGTCCTGCTCTTCCGGCACGCCGGGCACATCCGTCGTGCGCACGATGCGCTCGTCGCTGCGCAAGTCGAAGTGCAGCGTGTCGCTGCGGTCGATGAGTTGAAACACGGATTGCAGCAGGTGGTAGCCGTCCGGCCGGCGGCCCACGACGTGCAGGAACAGGTTCAGCTTGGCCGGCGCGGGGCAGTTGTGCAGGGACGTCGGCGCCATGTCACGCCACCGGATCGATCACGATGCGGATCGTCAGCGCATCGCCGACGGCCGTCGTGCTGCGCTCGGCATCGATGCGGCGCGGCACCGGGGCGCCGCCCGGGCCGTTCTGCCATTCCACGAAACGCAGGCGCCAGCCGTCGTTCGTGACGACGCTGTCGTGCGCGGGCGACGCCGTGAAACGCTTGCCGCTCGCGTCGACGGCATAGCCCTGCAGCCAGTCGCGCAGGCCGCTCACGGGTAGGGTCCAGCCGAGGGACTTCGCCGTCAGCGTGTCGATGTCTTTTTCCACGCGCGGCGCGCGGCCGGACTGTTTCAACGTCGCGGCCTCGGGCGTGACCGTGATCTCGGCGACGGTCTGGCCCAGCGGCGAGAACAGGGAGACGTCGATGCGGCCAGGGCGCTGCGCCCACGTGAAATTGCCGTTGATCGATTGCGGCTGGCCATCCTTCTGGTAGTTCGCGGCCAGGCGGCCGTTCAGGTCGATGGTGTCGCGGTAGGCGCCCACCTGGGCGGTCGGGTTGGCCAGCGGGACGTTGGCGGTGGTGGCGCAGCCGGCCAAGGACGCGACGCAGGCGGCGGTGATAACGAATCGGGAAAGTGAATGCATCGGCATGAAGTCAACAAGTCGAATGAACCGACGGACGCCGCAGCGTCCGTCGATTGTCATTATTTCACAGAGTCTGGTGCAGGCGCGCCAGTGTGCTCTTCAACGCGTCATTCTTCGGATCCTTGGCTTGCGCTTCGCGCCACAGCTTGCGGGCATCTTCCGCCTGGCCCTTCTTCCACAGCACTTCGCCCAGGTGGACGGCGATCTCCGGATCGTTGCGCAGCGTGTAGGCCTTGCGCAGGTGGGTCTCGGCCTCGTCCAGCTTGCCGAGGCGATAGTTCACCCAGCCCATGCTATCGAGGATGAACGGGTCGCCCGGCGCCATTTTCAGGGCCTTGGAGATCAGTTGATAGGCTTCCTTCAGGCGGATGTTGCGGTCGGCCAGCGAATAGCCGAGCGCGTTATAAGCCTGCATATTGTCCGGCGACTTGGCGATCACTTTCCGCAGCGCCTTTTCCATCACGGCCGTCTTGCCCATCTTTTCGGCCATCAGGGCATAGTCGTACAGGAAGTCCGTATTGTCCGGGAAGCGCTTGACGCCCTGTTCCATCAGCTTGAACGCGTCCTTGGCCTGGCCCGCGTCGCGCAGGATTTGTGCTTCGACGAGGACGATCTGCGCCTGCTCCGTCTTGTCGTCCGTCTTCAGGGTGCCCAGCAGCTTGCGCGCGCCGGCGACGTCGCCCTGCTTCGCGGTCAGCTGGGCGCGACGCAGTTCGGCGCCGAACTGGACCTTCGGATCCTCGGTGTCGAGCCGGTCGAGCCAGTCGGCCGCGGCCTTGTAATCGCCCCGTTCCTCGGCGATCTGCGACAGGATCATCACGGCCTTCGTCGGGTCGCGCTCGTCTTCCGGCGCCTTGTCCATCAGGTCCACGAAGCGGCTGAAATATTTTTCCGCGGCCGTACGGTCGTTCATCTGCATCGACAGGATGCCGAGCGCGTACAAGGTGCCCGGATTGTCGGGCTGGGCTTTATCCAGCGTGAGGAATTCCTGGCGCGCGGCCTCGTACTGTTTTTCGTTGACGAGCAGGCGCGCGTACGCGGAGCGCACTTCGCGCGCCTCCGGGTGGGCCGCGAGGAAATCCTTCAGCACCTTGATGGCGCCGCCTTCGTCCTCGCTCACCTGGGCCGCGGTCAGCGCGGCGATCTCGGAATCGGGTTTCAGTTGCAGGGCCGTCTGCGCCTCGCGCCTGGCGGCCGCCTTGTCGTTGCGCGCCAGCGCGGCCTGGGCCAGCACGACGTGCGTTTCCATCAGGTTGCCGTACGGCGCGACGAGGCGCTCGAGCATGGCGCTGGCCGCTTCCTTGTCCTTGGCACGCAGCAGCAATTGCTGCATCTGGAACATGACGAGGCCGCGCGCGCCCGGGGTCGCGTCCGCCAGACGCTGTTTCAAGATATTTTCGGCCTCGCCGAGGTTGTCGGAGAGGATGACCAACCCCAGATAGTACTGGCTGGCCTCTTCGGAGTCCGGTGCGTACTGGCGCCACAGTTTCACGGCGGCGAGCGCGTCGTCGGCCTGCTTGGCGGACAGCGCCATCTCGGCGGCGCGTTTGGCCAGGCGCGGGTCCTTCGTCTGCTGGGCCAGGCTCATCATCGTCAGGTAAGGCCCCTGCCAGTCCCCGTTCTTGTAGGCCATCTCGGCCTGCATGAGCTGGCTCATCATGGCCGGGGTCATCTCGACGTTGGGGAGCTTTTCGGCCTGTTCGCCTTCCTTGGCCTGGTCGGGATGGTCCCGGGTTTCGGCGGCGGCGAGCGGCTGGTCGGACAGGTCCGGGGCCGGTTGCTGCTGCTTGGGAGCCACAGCGCAGGCCGACAGCAGTGCGGAGAGGGTTACAATGGCGAAAGCGTTTTTCAAGGCAAGTCCCACGTCATCGAGATTGTCCGATTCTACGCCATGCACCCGCCCCGCGTGCGCCGCTGCAACACGAATTTACATTCCTCTCACGTTGTTAATCTCACATGCCTGAATTACCAGAAGTCGAAGTGACCAGACGGGGTGTCGCGCCCCATCTGGAAGACCGCATCGTCGAGGACGTCGTATTGCGCCGCGAAGGCCTGCGCTGGCCGTTTCCCCCGAATCTGCGCGAGCTGCTCGCGGGCCGCCGCATCCTCGGCACCGGCCGGCGCGGCAAATACCTGCTGCTGACATTCGAACATGGCACCTTGATCGTCCACCTGGGCATGTCCGGTCATTTGCGCGTGCTGCCGGAGGGGATCGAGCTGAAGAAACACGACCACTTCGACCTCGTCGTGCGCGGCCCGGAAGGCAGGCGGGTGCTGCGCCTGCACGACCCGCGCCGCTTCGGCGCCGTCCTCTGGCACGATCACGACGACGGCGAGCTGGAGCAGCACGTGCTGCTGCGCGGCCTGGGCGTGGAACCGCTCGAAGACAAGTTCTCCGGCGCCCTGCTCCACCAGGCGACGAGAAACCGCAGCGCCCCGATCAAGCAGGTGCTGCTCGCGGGCGACATCGTCGTTGGCGTCGGCAATATCTATGCGTGCGAGAGCCTGTTCCGCGCCGGCATCAACCCGAAGACGGCCGCCGGCAAGATCAGCCGCGCCCGCTACGACAAGCTCGCCGAGGCGATCCGCGACATCCTTGCCGCCGCGATCGTGCAAGGCGGCAGCACGCTGCGTGACTTTATTGCCGTAAATGGTCAGTCAGGCTATTTCCAGCAGACATATTTCGTCTATGATCGTGCAGGAGTTCCTTGCCGCAACTGTGGCACGCCGGTCCGCCAGATCAAGCAGGGCCAACGGTCCACGTTCTACTGCGCGGTCTGCCAGCGGTAAGGCCATCGACGAGGAACGGGACACGCGGGACACCGATATGCAGGATTTGCAACAGTACGCGCACTGGCGCGCGCAGGTCGCCCAGGCGCTGGAAGCGTATCGCGGCTGGGCCCAGGGGGCCGAGCTGCTGGACGGGGCGGCGGAACAGCGCGTCGCGCGTGCGCTCGCACGGCTGCGCGACGACCGCCTGTCGGTCGCGTTCGTGGCCGAATTCTCGCGCGGTAAATCCGAACTGATCAACGCCATCTTCTTTGCCGACTACGGCCAGCGCATCGTGCCGTCGAGCCCCGGGCGCACGACGATGTGCCCGACTGAATTCGCGTGGGAGCCGGCGCTCGTCCCCTGCATCCGCCTGCTCCCGATCGAGACGCGCGCCGAACGCCTCGCCACGGGCGATTATCGCGACGTCCCGGATGCGTGGACCGTGCTGCCGCTGGACCTGTCCGCGCCGGAGCGCATGCACGAGACCTTCCTGCAGGTGAGCCTCACGCGCCGTGTCGCGCCGGCCGAAGCGCAGCGCTACGGCTTGTACGATCCCGACGATCCCGACCTCGCGGCGACGCTGGGCGCGGACGGCCTCGTGGAGATCCCGCGCTGGCGCCATGCGCTGATCAACGTGCCGCACCCGCTGCTCCAGCAGGGCCTCGTGATCCTCGACACGCCGGGCCTGAATGCGATCGGCACGGAGCCGGAGCTGACGCTGAATCTGATCCCGAACGCGCACGCCGTGCTGTTCATCCTGGCCGCCGAGACGGGCGTCACGAAGAGCGACATCGACGTCTGGCGCACGCATATCAACGCCGATTCCGGGTCCAATGCGGGCCGGATCGTCGTGCTGAACAAGATCGATGCCTTGTGGGATGAACTGAGGACGCCGCAGGACAACGACGCCGCCATCGCGCGCCAGCAGCATGACGCCGCGCGCCTGCTGGGCGTCGCGGATGCGCAGGTGTTCCCGGTGTCCGCGCAAAAGGCCCTCGTCGGCAAGATCACGGGCGATTACGCCCTGTTCGAAAAGAGCCGCATGGGCGCGCTGGAATCGGCGCTGTTCCACGAGCTGATCCCGGCACGCCAGGACATCCTGCGCCGCCAGCTGCAGGACGACCTCGCGACGTTGACGGGCGCCCAGTCCGCGCTGCTGGCCGCGCGCGGGCGCGACCTCGTCGAGCAGCTGCAGGAACTGCAAAGCCTGCGCGGCAAGAACCAGGGCGTGATCGCGCACATGGTGCGCCGCGTCGAGATGGAAAAGAAGGAATTCGACGCCAGCCTGTTCAAGCTGCAGGGCACACGCGCCGTGTTCACGACCTTGTCGACGGCGCTCTACTCCATCATCGGCATGGACGTCGTGCAGGGCCATGTCGACGCCGTGCGCGCCGCGATGGAAGCCGCGCGCTTTTCGACGGGCATGCGCGCGCCGGTGCGCACCTTCTTCGACCAGGCGCGCGCATGCCTGGCTGCGGCGGAAGCAAAAATCGCCGAGATCGCGGCGATGATGGAGACGATGGTGCGGCGCTTCTCCGCCGAGCACGGACTTGCGCTGGCGCTGCCGGCCGCGCTGTCTCTGGAACGCTACCGCCGCGAGATCGATGCCATCGAAGCGATCTACGTGAAGCAGTTCGGCACGGCGACCCTGCTCATCACGAGCCGCGGCACCCTGCTCGAACGCTTCTTCGACACGATCGCGTCGCGCATCAAATTCGCGTTCCGCGAAGCGAACGGCGATGCCGAGGCGTGGCTGAAGGTGGTCAATGCGCCGCTCGAAGCGCAAATCCGCCAGCACCGCGACCAGCTGCGCCACCGCCAGGCATCGATCCAGCGCATCCTGGAAGCCACCGACAGCCTGGAACAGAAAATCGCCGCCTTCGAGGCGGCCCAACACGACCTGGAGCAGGTCAAGGCGCGACTCGCGAACTTGTCCGGCGCCGTCGCCGACACGCTGCGCGCCGACCTGCCCGAATTGCGAGCAGCCTGATAGATGAAACGCAGCACCGACACCGAAATCCTGTCCGACCCCAGCTTCTCGCGCGCCGTCATCGATTGGCAGCGCGCCCACGGCCGCCACGCCCTGCCCTGGCAGAACACGCGCGACGCGTACCGCATCTGGCTCTCCGAAATCATGCTGCAGCAGACGCAGGTGACGGCGGTGCTGGGCTATTACGCGCGCTTCCTCGAGCGCTTCCCGACCGTGCACGACCTCGCCGCGGCGCCGGCGGAAGACGTGATGGCGCACTGGAGCGGCCTCGGTTACTACACGCGGGCGCGCAACCTGCACGCATGCGCCAAGCGCGTCGTCGCGGACTACGGCGGCGTGTTCCCGAGCGACCCGGCGCTGCTGGCGGACCTGCCCGGCATCGGCCGCTCGACGGCTGCCGCCATCGCCGCGTTTTCCGCCGGCGCGCGCGCCGCCATCCTGGACGGCAACGTGAAGCGCGTGTTCGCGCGCGTGTTCGGCATCGATTCATACCCGGGCATCAAGCCGGTGGAAGACGCGCTGTGGCGCCGCGCCGACGCGCTGCTGCCGGAAGGCGACGGCATCGAGGCGTACACGCAGGGCCTGATGGACCTGGGCGCCACGCTGTGCACACGCGGCAAACCGGACTGCGACCGCTGTCCGCTGCGGGACCGCTGCGTGGCATTCGCGACCAACCGCACCTCGGTGCTGCCTGTGCCGAAGCCGAAAAAGGCGACGCCGGAGCGGCGCGCGCTGATGCTGGCCGTCGTCGACAACGGCCAGGTGCTGCTGCAGCAGCGGCCGGATTCCGGCATCTGGGGCGGCCTGCTGTCGCTGCCGGAATACGATGGCCACGTGGCGCTGGACGAGGCGGACGACGTGTCGCCGACGACGCTGGCCGGCGCCGCCGGCGAGTTCGGCACGGTGGCCGAAGTGGAACCGCTGCTGCCGCTGGTACACGGCTTCACGCACTACCGCCTGCACATCCAGCCGTACCGCATGGGAGTCTCCGCGCGCGGCGAAACGCCGCCGGGCCACGTATGGTGGGACCTGGCGACCATCACGGACGCCCCGCTGCCGGCGCCGATCAAGAAGCTGCTGGGGCAACTGGCGGCCCCATCGCTGTTCAACTAACACCGGGGTCAGAGCCCGATTTTTGGCAATTGCCCAAAATCGGGCTCTGACCCCGGTTTGCTCTCCTGACAGGAACTGACAGTGGTCCGGCCTAGACTGGCCGCACTGTCAACCAACGAAGGAGAACACCATGCTGACCCCGACCTACACCATCCTCTACGTCGCCGATCCGCAGGCCAGCGCACGCCTGTATGGCAAGCTGCTGGAGGCGCAGCACGTCGAATCGTCGCCCACGTTCGTGCTGTTCCCGCTGGAGAATGGCCGCATGCTGGGCCTGTGGGCGAAGTCCGACGCGGTGCCGGCCGCCGACTTCCACGGCAGCGGCAGCGAGCTCGCGTTCCGCGTGCCCGACGACGCACAGGTCGATGCGCTGCACGGCAAGTGGCGCGAGGCCGGACTGCGCATCCTGCAGGCGCCGGCCAAGGTGGATTTCGGTTATACGTTCACCGCGGCCGATCCGGACGGCCACCGCCTGCGCGTGTTCGCGCGTACCGAGTGAACATCAGAACGTATCGAGCGAATAAATGCGCCGGTGTTCCTTGATCGCATACCGATCCGTCATCCCCGCGATGTAATCCGCAATCTTGCGCGCCTGTTTCACGGTGTCGCCGGACGCCACCTGGTAGTCCGGCGGCAGCAGCACGGGATCGGTCATGAAGGCGTCGAACAATTCGTGCACGATGCGGCTCGCCTTCACGCGCATGCGGTTCACCTGGTAGTGGCGGTACAGGTTCGCGTGCAGGAAGCGCTTCAGCGCCGTCGTCTCGGCACGCATCGCGTCCGAGAAGCGGATCAGCGGCGGCCCCTTGCGCACGTCGTCGATGCCCTGCGGCGCGGCGTCCGCCAGCAATTCGGCCGACGTCGCGGCAAGGTCGGCCGTCATCGCCGTGATCATCAAACGGATCGTCTCGTACAGCTCGCGCCGGCCCTGCAGGCCCGGGTACTGCTGCACGACCTCGCGGTGCAGGCGCGCGAACAAATCCACCTCTTCCATCTGCTTCATCGTCAGCAGGCCCGAACGCAGGCCGTCGTCGATGTCGTGGTTGTTGTACGCGATCTCGTCGGCCAGGTTCGTCAGCTGCGCTTCCAGGCTCGGTTGCGTCCTGTCGATGAAGCGCTGGCCCAGGTCTCCCAGCTGGCGCGCGTTCGTCAGCGAGCAGTGCTTCAGGATGCCTTCGCGCGTCTCGAACGTGAGGTTCAGGCCATCGAAGGCGCCGTAGTGTTCCTCGAGATGGTCGACGACGCGCAGGCTTTGCAGGTTGTGCTCGAAGCCGCCGTAGTCCTTCATGCAGTCGTTCAGCACGTCCTGGCCGACGTGGCCGAACGGCGTGTGGCCGAGGTCGTGCGCGAGCGCGGTCGCTTCGACGAGGTCTTCGTTCAGGCGCAGGCTGCGCGCCAGCGTGCGCCCGATCTGCGCGACTTCAATCGAGTGCGTGAGGCGGGTGCGGAATAAATCTCCCTCGTGATTCAGGAAGACCTGAGTTTTATACTCGAGCCGGCGGAACGCGGTCGAGTGGATGATGCGGTCGCGGTCGCGCTGGAATTCGCTGCGCGAGCCGGGCGACGGTTCCGGATGACGACGCCCACGGCTCTTCGACGACTGCGCCGCGTAAGGAGCCAGGTGGGCGTCGAAATCGATCATGAGATGCAGGCCTTCAGCGTGGCGTCGAGCAGTTCGCGCGGCGCATTCGTGATGCTCGGGCTGCCCAGCGGTTTCAGGAGGATGAACTTGATGGCGCCGCCCTCGTTCTTCTTGTCGACTTCCATCAGCTCGATCCAGCGCTCGACGCCGAGGTCAGGCGCAATGACCGGCAGCCCGGCCGCCTTCACGAGCGCGCGCACGCGGTCGACCGCGGCGTCGTCGATAAGGTTCAAACGGCGCGACAGGTCGGCCGCCATCACCATGCCGCAGCCCACGGCCTCGCCGTGCAGCCACGCGCCATAGCCCAGGCCCGCCTCGATGGCGTGGCCGAACGTGTGGCCGAAGTTCAGCACCGCGCGCAGGCCGCCTTCGCGCTCGTCGCGGGCGACGACGTCGGCCTTGATCTCGCACGAGCGCGCGATCGCGTGCGCGAGGGCCGCGTGGTCGCGCGCCACCAGTTTCCCGATGTTCGCCTCGATCCAGTCGAAGAAGGGGGCGTCGAGGATGGCGCCGTGCTTGATGACTTCCGCCAGGCCGGCCGACAGCTCGCGGTCCGGCAAGGTGTCGAGCGTGGCGGTGTCCGCGATCACGGCGCGCGGTTGATAGAACGCGCCGATCATGTTCTTGCCCAGCGGGTGGTTGATGCCCGTCTTGCCGCCGACCGAGGAGTCGACCTGCGCGAGCAGCGTCGTCGGGATCTGCACGAACGGCACGCCGCGCATGTAGGTCGCGGCCGCGAAACCGGTCATGTCGCCGATCACGCCGCCGCCCAGCGCCACCAGGGTCGTCTTGCGGTCGCACTTGTTGGCCAGCAGCGCGTCGAACACCTCGTTCAGGCTCTCCCAGTTCTTGAACTCTTCGCCGTCGCGCAGGATGATGGGCACGACCTCGCGCCCGGCCGCCCGCAGCGGGCCGGCGACCTTGTCCAGGTACAGCGGGGCGACGGTGGTGTTGGTGACGATGGCCACCTTGCCGCTGCCGCCGATGTGGCGATTCAGAAGGGAAGTATCGTCCAGCAGGCCGCGTCCGATCGCGATCGGATAGCTGCGGTCGCCCAGCTCGACGTTAAGAGAGATGCATGCCTGTTCGTTCATTGTCGTCTTTGCGTTGGCCTGCTCGCGTGCGGCGTTGTCCGCTTCGAGCTGGTCCAGGATTGTCTGAACCATCGATTGTACGTTAGGTCGGCCCGTGTCGATGACCATGTCGGCGATCTCGCGGTACAGCGGCTCGCGCTGCGCGGTCAGGTCTTCCAGCTTCCTGCGCGGGTCGGCCGTCTGCAGCAGCGGGCGGTTCTTGTCGTGCGCCGTGCGCGCCAGGATGCTGGAGACGCTCGCGCGCAGGTAGATCACGGTGCCCCGCTCCGCCAGCAGCGCGCGGCTGGCCGGGTTCAGCACGGCGCCGCCGCCGGTCGCCAGCACGATGCCGTTCTGCGCAGTGAGTTCGCGGATCACGTCGGCTTCGCGGCGGCGGAAGCTGGCCTCGCCCTCGATCTCGAAGATCCACGGAATCGTGGCGCCCGTACGCGCCTCGATCTCGTGGTCGGAATCGATGAAGGTCATGTCCAGGCGCCGCGCCAGCAGGCGGCCGATGGTGGTCTTGCCGGCCCCCATCAGGCCGACGAGGAAGATGTTGTTGTTCTTACAGTCAGACACGTGTACGCGTTCAAATAAAAACGGCCAGGACATCCCTGGCCGCTTTGTTGCAATTGGGCATCCCTTAAGAAAACTTATGGGCAGGTGAACGACAGTTTAAACGGAATACTGGTTACGGAGCCAGAAGGCGACGTCACGGTGACGTTGAATGAGGCCTGAGCGGGTGCGCAATTGGTTGAGCTCGTGCTCGAAATGCTGAAAACATGCGTATAACCCTGCGGGCCGCTACCAACAGTCAAGCCGGTTGGATCATCGACATTAGTGGTCGAGTGAGGGGCAATATTTGGTACAGTGGCAGGTACGACCGGTGCAGCGTTGCCGTTAAGCATGCTCGTTATTTCGACTTGGGAGCCGAAAGGCATCGGGTTGTTGTTCACATCGTTGAGCTGCAGCGAGAATACCTTGGTTGCGCTGCCGCTGATCGAGCCAAGATCGACGGTTTTACTCAGGTCCAACGGGACCGCGCTGCCATCCATATAAACGTTCTTCACGAAACCGCCGCTGAAGAAGATAGCCGTCCTGGCATACACAGTATTGGTACCATCCGTCGAGCTGGCGCAAATAGTGGCCAAGCCGGGGCGGGTCGCGTCCGGGGTGACAGCGTTGCAGGGGCTTAGCGGCAAGCCAGGCGTAGCGACGCGCGGATTTTGCGTACGAAGGAAGACCGTGCAGAGGCCGTTGGTCGTATTGCAGCCGCCCTTGTCTGACGTACCAACGGCGCCCATATTCGTCTGGAACACCACTGGCGTGCCGTCCGGGACTGGATTACTGAAAGCGTCGGCCAGCATGACCTGCAGGGTGGTCGCCTGCGGGCTATCAATATCTCCATTGACGTTGAACGTGCCCGAGCTCAGCGAAAACGCGCGTTGCACGGGCAGGCCAGTCGTCACCACGATCGAATCAGACAGGGTCGAGATGTCCGATCCACCATTGGTGCCGGTACCTCGGAGCGTCGCCTGCACGCGAAACGACATGGCGGTCGCGCCCGAGTTGACCGTCGTGACCACGCTGCCGGTGGCATCGGTCGTGTCGCTGGCCTTGTTGATGACGACGTCGGCGCCCGCGGGCACCGGCGTGAAGTCCACGCGCTGGCCGGCCAGCGGATTGCCGAAGATGTCGACGACCTTGTACGTCAGGATCGCGGTTTCGGTGCGGCCGTTGCCGCCGTTGCCGCGCACGACGATCGATTGCGCGGTCGGCGTGGCGCCCACGAACTGCACCGACGCGGCGGCCGGCGGCGCGATCGCCAGCGTGGCCGACGCCGACTTGGCGATGCCGGCGGCCGTCACGGTGATGATGTCGTTGTTGGCGCAGCCCTTGTCGCGGTAGACCGTCTGCACGGTGCCGTTATTGGTCGGCACGGTCGCGGCCAGCGTCGCCTTGCCGGCCGTGACGCACGCGGAGCTGAAGCTGACGTTGACCTGCTGGTCCGTGTACTTGCTCGAACCGTTCAGCACGTCGACCGACAGCACCGTCGAGCCGTAGGCCTGGATGCTGGCCGGGCTGGCGGACAGGGTGCCGAACGTCAGCGTGGTGGTGCCGACGGAATAGTTCGCGGTGCCGCTCACGGTCGTGCCGGCGACGCTCGACGTGGCGGTCACGGTGCCCGCGCCGCCGGAGGCCAGGCTGGCGGCGCGCATGCTGACCTTCGCGACGCCGTTGACATCCGTCAGCGCGGTGGCGGCCGTCGGCGAGAACACGGCCAGCGTATTGTCGGTGGCGAAGGTCACGATCGCGTTCGGCACGGGCTTCTTGTCCGCATCCAGCACGGTGGCATTGACGGTCAGCAGCGTGGCGCCGGAGAGCGCATTGGTCGACGCGCCGGCCGCGTTCGTGAAGCCCACGGAGACGGTGGGCGCCGCGGGGGTGGTGGTGCCGCCGGTCCCCGTGCTGCCGGAACCGGAGCCGGTCCCGCCGCTCACGGCGCCCGGATTGCCGCCGCCGCCGCCGCATGCGGTCAGCACCATGGCCATCAGCAGGCCGGCCACGCGCACGCCGTGGCGCGCCGTGAAGTCGTTCTTGAAGTCGTTCATGTGTGGGGGTCTTGTTGATGATTCCGTCAATGGCCGTTCTGCAGGCGCTCGGCCACGATCTTGGGCGTGATGAAGACGAGCAGCTCGGTCTTGCTGTTCTGGCGCGACGTCGACTTGAACAGATTGCCCACGACCGGGATGTCGCCGAACAGCGGCACCTTGTCGTCGTTGCGGGTCTCGGTCATCTGGTAGATGCCGCCCAGGACCACCGTGCCGCCGTTCTCGACCATCACCTTGGTCTTCACGTGCTGCGTGTTGATGGCGAAGCCCGACGCGGTCGCCTCGCCCTTCGAATCCTTGGCCACGTCCACGTCCAGCACGACGTTGCCGTCCGGGGTGATCTGCGGCGTGACTTCCAGCTTCAGGTTCGCCTTCTTGAACGTGACCGACGTGGCGCCGCTGCTCGTGGCCTGCTGGTACGGCAGCTCGACGCCCTGCTCGATGATGGCCGGGACGTTGTCCTCGGTGACCACGCGCGGGCTGGAGATGATCTTGCCTTTGCCATCCGCTTCCAGCGCGGACAGTTCCAGGTTGAGGAAGCGGTTCGCCGCCGACGAGAACAGCGAGAATGCGATCGACGGCGCATTCGTGCCGTTGATGCCGGCCGCCGGCAGGTTCACGAGCGTGGTGTTGGTGTAGCCGTCGCCCTTGTCCGGCGTCTGGCCCGTGACCTGGCCCACGCCCGTCAGGTTGCCGCCGATGGCCACGCGCTGGTTGCCGCTGACCTGGTAACCCGTGTCGCCGCCGCGCAAGGTGCGCAGGTCGGCGAAACCGAGCTTGGCGCCGAGGTTGCGCGAGAAACCGTCGTTCGCTTCCACCAGGCGCGCCTCGACGAGCACCTGCTTGGTGGCGATGTCGGTCTTCTGGATCAGCTTGCGGATGTCTTCGATCTTCGATGCGATGTCCGTGATGAACAGCTGGTTCGTGCGCGGGTCGATGATGGCGCTGCCGCGCTTGGACAGCACGCGGTTCTTGCCGCCGCCGTCGCCGCTGGCGCCGCCGTTCTGGTCGAGGCCGAACACGGTACGGAACGCTTCCGCCTTCTGGTAGTTCAGCTGGAAGATCTCGGAGCGCAGCGGCTCCAGGTCGGAGATCTGGGCCCGCTGCTCGAGCTCCAGTTTTTCCTTGGTCAGCAGTTCTTCCTTCGGCGCGATCCACAGCACGTTGCCGTTCTTGCGCATGTCGAGGCCCTTGGCCTGCAGGACGACGTCCAGCGCCTGGTCCCACGGCACGTCCTTCAGGCGCAGCGTGAGGTTGCCGGTGACGGAATCGCTCGTGATGATGTTCAGGCCCGAGATGTCGGCGATCGCCTGCAGCGCCTGGCGCACCTCGACGTTCTGGAAGTTGAACGACAGCTTCTCGCCCCGGTAGCCCGCGCCGCCCGCGCCGCCGGCCGGCCGGTTCGGATCTTCCTTGACGGGCTTGACGTCGATGACGAGCTGCGTGTCGCTCTGGTAGACGCTCTGCTCCCAGTTGCCGTGCGCTTCGACGACCATGTGCGTGTTCTCGCCCCGCGGCGTCGTCGTGATGCGCGACACGGGCGTGCCGAAGTCGGTCACGTCCAGGCGCCGGCGCAAGGTCGGCGGCACGCCGGTTTTCAGGAAATCGACGAGGATCTGCGAGCCGACCTGGCGCACGTCGACGGCGACCTGGCCGTTCGGCAGGTCGACGACGATGCGGCCTTCGCCATTGGTGCCGCGGCGGAAATCGAGGTCGCGCAGCAGCGGCAGGCTGGCCGGGACGGCGCTTGCCGCGCGGGCCGGCTCGCCGGCGGCGTCGATAGCGCGCGCGGGCGCGCCCGAGCCTTCGACGGTGACGATGACGTCCTTGCCGTCGACGGCGGTCGCGTAGTTCAGTACGCGCTTGAGGTTCAGCACGAGGCGCGTGCGTTCGCCCGCCTGCACGACGTTCACGCCGCGCACGTCGCCCAGGTTGATGTCCTGGACGTTCTTGCCGGTGGCGTTGGCGGTGGCGCCGAAATCGAGCGCGATGCGGGCCGGGTTGGTGATCGAGAAGCCGATCGGCGGCTGCTTCGGGGGTGCCTTCATGCCCACGCGGATGACGACGTTGCCGCCCTGCTGGTTGGCGCTGATCGACTCGATCGCGTTGTCCTGGGCCCAGGCGCAGACCGTGGCGAGCGCCAGCAGCATGCCGCCCGCGGCGGAAAGGAATCGGGTCATTTACGGTTCTCCTTGGTTTGCAGCTCCAGCTTCGTCATGCGTCCGGTCCATTCTCCCGCGGCGTCCTGCACTGTTTCGCGGATGTCGACGGCGTCCTCGCCCACGTGCGTCACGACGCCGAAGTTCTGGCCGATGCGCTGGCCGGCCTTCACCTGGTACAGCGCGCGTTCGATCTGCAGCAGCGCGAAGCGCGTGCCGCCCTTTTCCATCGTGCCGACCATCTGCATGGTGTCGAGCGGGAAGGTCTCCAGCTGCTCGCGCGGGCGCTGCAGGTCCGGCTGGTTCGGATTGTTCGACGTCGCGGCCGCGCGGGCCAGTTCGCCCAGCAGCTTGTTCGCATCGAACGGGTCGACGGCATCCTTCGCGCCGTACGCGTAAGGCAGGAAATCCTTCGGCTCGGGCAGCGGCTTCACGGCGGGGCGCGTGTCGCGCTTGACCTGTTCCATCCAGCCGCGCACTTCGCGCACGTCGGAATCGCCGCAGCCGGCCAGCAGCAGGGTCGCCATCAGGGCGCCGATCGCGATGCGCGGGCTCATGCCTTCCCCTTCTTGGCGGTCTTCTTCGCCTTGCGGGCCTTGGCCTGCGCATCCAGTTCGTCCTGGTCGAGGTAGCGGAACGTCTTGGCGATGGCGTCGAGCGACAGCGTGCCGTCCTTGCCGGCGGTGAGCGCCAGGTTGTTCAGGGTGACGATGCGGGGCATCCTGGCCATGTCGGCCGCGAATTCGCCGATGTCGTGGTAGTGGCCCGTGACCTTGATGTCGATCGGCAGCTCGGCGTAGTAATCCTTGACGACGACCTGGCCCGGCTTGAACAGTTCGAACTGCAGGCCGCGGCCGATGCCGGCCTGATTGATGTCGGACAGCAGCGCGGCCATCTCGGCCTTGCTCGGCAACTGCTTCTCGAGACGTTCGACGTAGCGGTTCACCTGCTGCTGCTGGGCTTCCAGCGCGTCCAGGTTGATCGCCTGCGCCATCTTGACCTTGTAGTCGTCGCGCAGCTTGAGTTCCTGCGCGGCCAGCGCGTCCTGTTCCTCGAACTGGCTGCTCCAGTAAAAGAAGTAGCCGAGGCCGAGGACGGCCGCCATCACGCCGGCCGCGCACAACAGGCGCGGCGCCAGCGGCCACAGGCCGGGATGGCGTCCCTGCAGGCCCTCGAACTGGGCCGCCAGGTCGGCGAAAGACTGTTTCAGATCGATGTTCATGACTTGGTGCCCGCTTGTTTCGTGGACGGCTTGGCATCCTTGTCGTCGTCCTCGACGCGGGCGCGCTTGATCGCGACGTTCAACGTGAATTCGACGACCTTGCGGCCGGTCTTGCTCTGCGCAAGCGTGGCCGCGCGCACCTCGGTCAGGTCCGGGCGCTCCAGCCACGGCGAGCTGCCGGACAGGTTGCGCAGCAGCTCCGCCACGCGCTCCTGCGACTGCGCATAGCCGTTCAGCAGCACGCGCTGGCCCTCCTGCTTGAAGCTCTTCAGGTACACGCCGTCCGGCGTCTGGCGCACCAGTTCGTCGAGCAGGTAGACGGGCTGGTTGCGGTCGCCCTGCAAGTCCTCGACGGCCTGCTGGCGCGCCTTCAGCGCCTCGATCTCGGCCTTCAGGCTGGCGATCTTGCTGATCTTCTTGTCCAGTTCCGCGTTGGCGTTCTTGAGGACCAGGTTGCGTTCGTTCTGCGTGGCGATGCGGCTGGCGTTGTACGCGCCCACCAGCAGCACGAGCGCGACGCCGACCAGGCCGCCCAGCGCCATCAGCGCGATGAACGCGGCCTGTTTCTGCTTGCGCTTCGCTTCCCGGTGCGGGAGCAGGTTAATGCGGATCATCAGCCGAACCTCCGCAGTGCGAGGCCGCAGGCGACGAGATAGCCGGGACCGTCCGTGCGCAGCTGCTGCTCGCGCACGGCGGGGGCCAGCTGCATGCCGAAGAACGGCGCCACGACGGAGGTCGCGATGCGCGTGCGGCCCGCGATGATGTCGGGCAGGCCGGGCAGCTGGGCGCTGCCGCCGGCGAGGACGATCTGGTCGATGCGCGTGTACGGCGTCGACGTGTAGAAGAACTGGATCGCGCGCGTGACTTCCAGCGCGGCGTTTTCGAGCCAGGGCGCCAGCAGGTCGGCGCGGTAGTTGTCCGGCAGGTCGCCCGTCTTCTTGCGCGTTTCCGCTTCCTCGAACGAGAGGCCGTAGGCGCGCACGACGTCCTGCGTGAGCTGCACGCCGCCGAACGGCTGCTCGCGCTCGTAGACGGTCTCGCCGTTCTGCAGCACGGAGACGTGGGTCGCGTTGGCGCCGATCTGGAACAGCGCGACGATGCGGTCGCGCGGGCCGTTGTCGTTGTCGAGGAGGCGCTGCAGCGCGGCGCGGGCGGCGTACGATTCGATGTCCATCACGGTGGCCGTGAGGCCGGCCGCTTCGGCGATGGCCACGCGGTCCTCGACCTTTTCGCGGCGCGCCGCGGCCAGCATCACTTCCATGTCCTCGGGCGAACTGGCGACGGGGCCGATCACGTCGAAGTCGAGGCTGACCTCGTCCAGCGCGAACGGGATGTACTGGCTGGCCTCGGACTCGACCTGCACTTCGAGCTGGTCTTCCGGCAGGCCGGCCGGGAGGATGATCTTCTTGGTGATGACGGCGGCCGGCGGCATGCCGAGCGCCACGTGCTTGATGCGGGTGCCGCTCTTCTGCACGACGCGGCGCACGGCGTCCGACACCGCGTCGATGTTCTCGATGTTGCCGTCGACGACGGCGCCGCGCGGCAGCGGTTCCGCCGCATGGCGCTCCAGCCGCAACTCACCCTTGCCGCCGTCGGACAACTCGACCAGGCGCACGCCGGACGTACTGATGTCGAGCCCGACGAGCGGCGGGCTCTTTTGTCCGAACAAGGAACCTAGACTGATCACGAGCGCACTCCCCTATCTGCTGCTTCTTTGAACGCCCGCTTGGGGAACTGTTGAAATGGTAGAAATACAGTGCATATATATCAGGCACCGTATTGAATCGTAGCAATACTGATGTTTGAGGACAAGAAATTTCTACACGGGAACATAATAGTGCGCAGCATGAAAACGACACTCCTTTCACTCTGATATCAATCAATCTTGCCTCTGTTTTCACACCTATTGTCCGCTTGTCACGCCGTGCCTCAGATACAAGCGTGACTTATAATGAAATGGATCAATAAAGCGACCAACATTACGCATGAAAGCATCCCAAAACGGGGCCAGCCCCGCGCCGCAGTCTCCTACGCCGAAGCACACACCCAAGCGCATCCTCCTGACCATCCTCGCCACGCTGGCCGGTCTGGCCGTCTGCGGGGTACTCGTGGTCGTGTTCGCGCTGGCGATGGCGTACCCGAACCTGCCCGCCCTCGACACCCTGACCGATTACCGGCCCAAGATGCCGCTGCGGATCTTCACGGCCGATAACGTCCTGATCGGCGAATTCGGCGAGGAGCGCCGCACCCTCGTCCACTTCAAGGACATTCCGGACGTGATGAAGAAGGCCGTGCTGTCCATCGAGGACGACCGCTTCTACGAGCACGGCGGCGTGGACTACTGGGGCATCCTGCGCGCGGCCGTGCACAACGCGACCGGCGGCGCGCGCCAGGGCGCATCGACCATCACGCAGCAGGTGGCCCGCAACTTCTTCCTGTCGTCCGAACAGACCCTCAAGCGCAAGGCGTACGAGGCCCTGCTCGCGTACAAGATCGAAAAGAACCTCTCCAAGGACCAGATCCTCGAGGTCTACATGAACCAGATCTACCTGGGCCAGCGCGCGTTCGGCTTCTCGTCGGCCGCGCAGATCTACTTCGGCAAGGACTTGAAAGACATCTCGGTCGCGGAAGCGGCGATGCTGGCCGGCCTGCCCAAGGCGCCGTCCGCGTACAACCCGGTCGTCAATCCGAAGCGCGCACGCGTGCGCCAGCAGTACATCCTGCAGCGCATGCACGACCTGCGCTACATCACCGACGCCCAGTACGAACAGGCGAAGAACGAGGAACTCAAGATCAAGATGGACAGCACGGCGTTCGGCGTGCATGCGGAATACGTGGCCGAGATGGCGCGCCAGCTCGTGTACGAGCAGTTCAAGGAAGACACCTATACGCGCGGCCTGAACGTGTTCACGACCATCACCAAGGCCGACCAGGACGCCGCCTACCTCGCGCTGCGCCGCGGCGTGATGGACTACGAGCGCCGCCACCCGTACCGCGGCCCGGAAAAATACATCGAGATCCCGTCCGCCAAGGGCGAGGCCGACGAAGCCATCGAGGCGGAACTGGCCGAGCATCCGGACTCGGACGGCATCGTCGCGGCAGTCGTGATGTCGGCGTCGCCCACGCAGGTGAAGGCCGTGCTGGCGTCCGGCGAGGACATCACGATGACGGGCGCCGGCCTGGCGTTCGCCAAGGACTGGCTGTCGCCGAAGGCGGCCGAGACCCGGCGCTTGCGCCGCGGCGCCGTCGTGCGCGTCATGCAGGATGACGATTCGTCATGGCGCATCACGCAGATGCCGGAAGTGGAATCCGCGTTCATCGCGGTGAGCCCGGACGACGGCGCGATCCGCGCGCTGGTGGGCGGCTTCGACTTCAACCGCAGCAAGTTCAACCACGTGACGCAGGCGTGGCGCCAGCCGGGATCGTCGTTCAAGCCGTTCATCTATTCGGCGTCGCTGGAACGCGGCTTCTCGCCGGCCACCCTGATCAACGACGCGCCGATCTCGTTCGACGCGGGTGCGACGGGCGGCCAGGCGTGGGAACCGAAGAACTACGACAACAAGTACGAAGGCCCGATGACGATGCGGCGCGGCCTGACCAAGTCGAAGAACATGATCTCGATCCGCATCCTGAACAAGATCGGCGCCCGCTACGGCCAGGAATACGCGACGCGCTTCGGCTTCGATCCGGACAAGAACCCGCCGTACCTGACGCTCGCGCTGGGCGCCGGCGCGACGACGCCGCTGCAGATGGCCGGCGCGTATTCGGTGTTCGCCAACGGCGGCTACCGCATCAGCCCCTACATCATCTCGAAGGTGACGGATGCCGACGGCAAGGTGTTGTCGGAAGCGCGTCCGGACCGCGCCGGCGTCGACGCCAACCGCGTCATCGACGAGCGCAACGCGTGGCTGATGGACAGCATGCTGAAGGACGTGGCCCGCTACGGCACGGCCGCCAAGGCGTCGCAGGTGCTGAAGCGCACGGACATCGCGGGCAAGACGGGCACGACGAACGATTCGATCGACGCCTGGTTCGCCGGCTACCAGCCGCACCTGGTGGGCATCGCGTGGATCGGCTACGACCAGCCGCGCAACCTGGGCAACAGGGAAACGGGCGGCGGCCTGGCGCTGCCGATCTGGATCGGCTTCATGCAGAAGGCGCTCAAGTCCGAGCCGGTGGTCGAGCGTCCGGTGCCGCCGGGGCTCGTGCAGTACGGCGACGAGTACTATTACGCCGAGAATCCGCCGGGCACGGGCGTGCAGTCGCTGGACGTGGGGCCGGTGGCCCCTGCGGCCGAGCAGAAGTCGCGCGACGCCGTGCGAAACGAGTTGTTCTGAAACTGTCGGAGGTCTTTACAACTGAATTGCTCGCCTGGAACACTGTTCGGTCAAGTTGTTGTTTTTAAAAGGTAAAGCGTTTGCGTTGCAAAATGGCATGAAGATTGCTCAGCAGGAAGCCGACGTCCAACACTGTCTTTTCCTGGTGAGCCAATAACATGTTCAAAAAAATACCTGCAATCGCTTTCGCTCTTCTTTCCAGCGTCTTTTCGGTACAGTCCGCCAACGCGACCGTGTATTCGGTGGCCTACACCGCGACGGCGCCCAGTTTCTCGCTCCTGTCCGGCACGGGCGACGTCGGCGCGACGCTCGATGTGGGCGATTCGTTGACGGTGACGGTCAACGCCCCCGCCAACAAGGCGTTCAAGACCACCGGGGGATTCATTTTCAATTACCAGATGTGGAGTGGCAGCAGCCAGCTCACCGAGGACGCCACCTACGACTTCTCGCTGGGCGGACTCAGCGTCCTGTCCGGAACCGTGAACAACGCGGCGGCATGCTGCTCCGACGTGCGCCTGCCCATCTACAGCCTGCCCCCGCTGACCTGGGATACCCTGACCTTCACGGCGACGATCGTCAGCGCGAACGGTCCTGTCCAGCTGCTGAACATGTTCGTCTCCCAGCAGAACAACACGCAGTTCATCGACACCGCGGCCGTGCCGGAACCGGCGTCGATCGCACTGATGGCCATCGGTGCGCTGGGCTTCGCGCAGCGGCGCCGCCAGCGCGGCAAGCAGGCCACGCTGGCCTGACCTGGAAGCCGGCGCCCGCCGGCTTTTTTTTCGCCGTCAGCGCAGCTTGACCGGCGCGCCGCCCTGCTGGGTGGCGAAGTCGGACAGCGACGTGAAGAACTCCGTGTCGTCGCGCGTGTTGCGCCACTCGTCGCCCACGCGCTTGTAGTGGAAGCCGCCGGCGCGGGCGGCGATCCACATTTCCTGCAACGGCGCCTGGCTGTTGACGATGATCTTCGAGCCGTTGTCGACGAACTCGATCTCGAGCACGTTGCCGCTGCGCTTGCACTCGACGTCGACGATATCCTGCTCGAACAGGCGGTCGAATGCCTGCTCGATGTCGTTCAGGGTGGACTCGGCCAGGGCCAAAAATTCGGATTCGGTCATGCTACACTCCAAGGTCTGCTAATCAAACCGTGATTCTAATCGTGAAGTCCCCATTTGCGCTCCTGACAAGCCTGGCGACCCTGATGGCGCTGTCGGCCTGCGGCCAGACCGGTCCGCTCTACATGCCCAAGCCCCCCGCCCGTCCCGGTGCCGCGCCTACCAGCGCCGCCCCGGCCGGCACCACCACGAACACGGCCACTCCGGCGGTCCAGATCTCCCCGCCGGCACCCGCTGCCGGCGTGACCGTCCCCGCCGCCGGTTCGAATGCGAACAATACCGAAGCGAACAACCAGACGCCGCCGGCCACCCAACAGTAAGCACCGATTTCATGTCTCACTTCACTTATCAAGACGGCGTCCTGCACGCCGAACGCGTTCCCCTGTCCAGGATCGCCACCGAACACGGCACCCCGACCTACGTCTACTCGAAAGCCCAGCTGCTGGAAAACTTCGCCGGCTACGCGCGCCCATGCGCGGGCCGCGACGCGCTGGTCTGCTATGCGATGAAGGCAAACTCCAACCTGGCCATCCTCGACCTGCTCGCGCGCCAGGGCGCCGGCTTCGACATCGTGTCGGGCGGCGAACTGCTGCGCGTGATCGCGGCCGGCGGCGACCCGGGCAAGGTCATCTTCTCGGGCGTCGGCAAGACGGCGGCCGAAATCGCGCTGGCGCTGGAAAAGGGCATCCTGTGCTTCAACGTCGAGTCGATTCCCGAACTGCACCGCATCAACGAAGTCGCCGGCCGCATGGGCAAGCGCGCGCCCATCTCGCTGCGCGTGAACCCGAACGTCGACCCGAAGACCCACCCGTACATCGCCACCGGCCTGAAGGCGAGTAAATTCGGCGTCGCGTTCTCGGACGCGCTGGACACCTACCGCACCGCCGCCGAACTGCCGCACCTGGACGTCGTCGGCATCGATTGCCACATCGGCTCGCAGTTGCTGGACGACGCGCCGCTGCTGGAAGCGCTGGACAAGCTGATCGAACTGATCGACGCGCTGGCGGCCGAGGGCATCCACCTGCACCACGTGGACGTGGGCGGCGGCCTGGGCATCGACTACGGCACGGGCGAGGATTCGCCGGTACCGATCTCGCATTACGTCGAGCGCGTGTTCGCGCGCGTGGACGCATGGCGCGCCGAGAAGCACGGCGGCCAGCCGATCAAGGTGATCTTCGAACCTGGCCGCTCCATCGTGGGCAACACGGGCGTGCTGCTGATGTCCGTCGAATTCCTGAAGCCGGGCGAGGAAAAGAACTTCTGCGTCGTCGACGCCGCCATGAACGACATGGCCCGTCCGACCCTGTACCAGGCCTGGATGGACGTCAAGCCGGTCGTGCAGCGCGATAGTAGCGCGGTGACCTACGACCTCGTCGGCCCCGTGTGCGAATCGGGCGACTGGCTCGCCCGCGACCGCGCGCTGGCCGTCGAGCCGGGCGACGTGCTGGCCATGATGGCGGCCGGTGCCTATGGCTTCACGATGGCGTCGAACTACAACACGCGCGGCCGCGCGGCCGAGGTGCTCGTCGACGGAGACCAGGTGCATATGATCCGCAAGCGCGAGAATCCGGCAGACCTGTTCGCGCTCGAGACGATTGTGAAGGCCTGAAAACCGTCGCCCCCGCGCAGGCGGGGGCCAATTTCTCGCGCAGCACCTACTCCCGCCCCCGTGACCGGTCATCCGGCCACATCTGCGCCGCGCACGCGGCAGCCTGCTCGTTCCAGCGACCGCCCAGGTCGAGACAGCGTTCGAGCAGGCCATAGCGCGGCCGCCCCATGCCGAACACGAGCACGAGGGCCAATACGACGACGATCACCAGCGCGAGGGGCCACTTCATGTCGTCATGATCGCACGGAAGCCGGTGTAATACGTTTTTCGGCACGCGTGCGGCTGAGGCTCCACCACACGCGCAACAGCAGCAGCACGCCGACGACGCTGCCCCACACGATGGGCTGCTCGAAGTTGTGCTTGCCCGCCTTCATCCACCAATAGTGCAGGATCGCCAGCGGCGCGATCACGTAGATCGCCTTGTGCAGCAGGGCCCAGTTGCGGCCGAGCCGCCTGATCATCGCATTGGTGCTCGTCACGGCCAGCGGAATCAGCAGCACAAAGGCGGCGAAACCCACCGTGATGAACGGGCGCTTGAGCACGTCCTTCCACATGGCGGCCACGTCGAAGAAATGGTCGAACCACAGGAACGTCATGAAGTGCATGAACGCGTAGAAGAACGTGAACAGGCCCGCCATGCGCCGCAGTCGTACGACCCAGTTCCAGCCCGTCAGGCGCCGCAGCGGCGTGATGGCGAGCGTCGCGCACAGCAGGTACAGGGCCCAGTCGCCGCTGCCGTGCGTGAGGAATTCGACCGGGTCGACGGGCACCCCGGCCGCCGTCAGCCACGCCATGCGCAGGAACGGCAGCAGCGCCAGCACGAACAGCGCGGCCTTCAGGGCCTTGAACTGCCTCGGGGACGGATTGAACGCCATCACAGCCCCCGCTCAATAAAACTTCTTGAGATCCATGCCCGTGTACAGCGAGGCGACCTCGTTATAGCCGTTGAACAGCAGCGTCTTGCGCTTGGGCGTGAACAGGCCGCCCTCGCCGATGCGCCGCTCCGTCCCCTGCGACCAGCGCGGGTGGTCGACGTTCGGGTTCACGTTCGAATAGAAGCCGTACTCGTCGGGTGCGATGCCGTTCCACGCCGTGCGCGGCTGGTCGCGCAGGAAGCGGATCTTGACGATGGATTTGGCCGACTTGAAGCCGTATTTCCACGGCACGACGATGCGCACGGGCGCGCCGTTCTGGTTGGGCAGCACCTGGCCGTACATGCCGACGGTCAGCAGGGTGAGCGGGTGCATGGCTTCATCCATGCGCAAGCCTTCCACGTACGGCCATTCCAGCACGCGGCTTTTTACGCCCGGCATCTGGCTGCGGTCGGCGAGGCTCGTGAATTCGATGTATTTCGCGTTGCTCGTCGGTTCGACCTGGCGAATCAGGCTCGAGAGCGAATAACCGACCCACGGAATCACCATCGACCAGCCCTCGACGCAGCGCAGGCGGTAGATCCGCTCTTCCAGCGGCGCCAGTTTGACCAGGCGGTCGAGGTCGATCGTTTGCGGTTTCTTGACTTCGCCCTCGATCTGCACGGTCCACGGCCGCGTGCGCAGGGTGTGCGCGTTGGCGGCCGGGTCGGCCTTGTCCGTGCCGAATTCGTAGAAATTGTTGTAGTGGGTCGCGTCGTCGAACGAGGTCTGCTTCTCGTTCGTCGAGAACGCCGGGTTGCGCGTGGCCGGCAGTTTTTGCACCGTACCTTGTGCGAAGGCTTCGCGCGTGGCCATTTCCCACAGCGACGAGCCGACGACGGCCGAGGCCGCAACCTTGGCAAGGAACGCGCGCCGGCCTTCGTAGACCTCGCGCGGCGTGATTTCGGACGGGAACGGCAAATCGATGCCGTTCGGATTTTTTCTGATCAACATGGCGGCTCCGGCTGTAAAAAGGGCACCTCGAAAAACCGTCGCGAGCGGCAGCAGATTTGGTCGAGAAGCGCAGCTGTACGAACAGTACAGTGAGCATCGCAGGGCTGGGCGCCCCCACCAATATGCAACGCGCAGCAGGTTTTTCAACGTGCCCGATGTTTCTCGCGACATATAAACGTTACACCATCTGCCGCCGCAGGGTCGTCCGGACGCCGATTTGTTACCAAATCCCGCCAACGGACATAAACGAACACATTACAGCTTGCCGTAAGAATGCAGGCCCGACAGGAACATGTTCACCCCGAGGAAGGCGAACGTCGTCACGACGAGGCCGATGAGGGCCCACCACGCCGCCGCGCGGCCGCGCAGGCCGGACATCAGGCGCATGTGCAGCCACGCCGCGTAGTTCAGCCAGACGATCAGCGCCCACGTCTCTTTCGGGTCCCACGACCAGTAGCCGCCCCAGGCCTCGGCGGCCCACAGCGCGCCCAGGATCGTGGCGACGGTGAAGAACGCGAAGCCGACGGAGATCGCCTTGTACATCACGTCGTCCAGCACCTCCAGGGACGGCAGGCGGTCGGCCAGGATGCCGTGCGACTTCAGCAGGTAGGCCGAGCCGACCATCGCCGCGAGCGCGAACGTGCCGTAGCCGATGAAGTTCGCCGGCACGTGGATCTTCATCCACCAGCTCTGCAGCGCGGGCACGAGCGGCTGGATCTCGGCGGCGTCGCGCGCGACCGTGTACCACAGCAGGAAGCCGACGGCGGCCGAGATCACGAGCAGCACGAACGGGCCCAGCTGGCGCGTCTGGTAACGCTGTTCGTAGTACAGGTAGAACATCGCCGTGATCATCGAGAACAGGATGAACACTTCGTACAGGTTCGACACGGGGATGTGGCCGACGTCGGTACCGATCAGGTAGGACTCGTACCAGCGCACCATCATGCCCGTGAAGCCGAGCACGACGGCGGCCCAGCACAGCTTGGAGCCGACGCTGCCGCCGAACGGCGAACGGGTGAGCAAACCGAGCCAGTAGAACACGGTCGAGAACACGAACAGCGCGCTCATCCACAGGATCGCGGACTGGCTCGACAGCATGTATTTCAGGAAAAATTTCTGGTTCGCGGCATCGAGCGAGCCGCCATACAATTGCACGGCCCACAGCGCCAGCAGCGCGACGAGCGGCATCAGCCAGCGTACCGGCTTGAAGGTCCAGCCGACGAAGGCGAAGGTCGGCGCGGCCAGCACCAGGATCGCCCGCTCGTAGATGTCCATGTAGGCGCCGAAACGGCTCAGCGCGTACAGCGCGGCGGCCAGGAGGCCGGCGCCGAACAGCCAGTCGATGGCCGTGAGGCGCTTGAAGAAGCCCGGCGGGCGGATGTACGCCGCGCCTTGCGCTTGCGATGCGGATGAAATGTCCATGGATGTCTCCTGTTTCCTTGCTCTGCTAGCTTACGCCGATTGCGGCAATTTGGTCTTCAAGTCTTCGAATTCGCGCTCGAAATCGAGCGTCTTGCGCTGCGTGCTCATCGCCATCAGCGCATGCGTGCCGCCGTCCGGCGCCGGTTTCACCCAGACCCAGACGCGACGCTCGCGGATGTAGAACATCGAGAAGATGCCCAGCACCAGCAACAGGCAGCCCACATAAACCACTTTCTTGCCGGGCGAGCGCGTCACCTGCAGCACCGACGCCTTCACTTCCTTGAAATCGTCCAGCGCGAGGAACACGGGGGCGCCGTAGAAAAAGCTGTCGGACAAGGCGTTCGTCGCCTGCTGCAGGAAGCGGCCGTGGGCCTCGGTGGGCGTGGCGGGTTGCTCGCCGGCGCGCGCACGCGCAGCCTGCCACAGCTCCCACATGGCGCCGTTGAGCATCTTCATGAACACGGTCGCCGCCTTTTCCTGCTCCGCGGCGGGGATGCGCTCGAGGAATTTTGACACGGCCAGATAGCCGCCCTGGTTGCCGTCGCCCGCGAAGATGGCCAGCGTCTTGGCGGCCGATTCCTGCAATTGCGTGGACAGCGCGCCGCTCGCGTCGCCCGGCGGCAGCGCGCGCGCGGCGTAGCGGCGGGCCGCTTCTTCCCGCAGCGACGGGTCCGCGAGCGCGGCGCGCAGGCGCATCCATTCGCGCAGGCCGTGGTCGTCGTCGGCCGGGATGCGCAGGAAGCTGAATTGGTCGGACGGATTGTTGCGCACGCCGGCCAGGAACACTTGATGGCCTTCCAGCGTCACGGGCTGCATGTAGTTCAGGTATTCGCGCGCCTGGCCCGTCTTGTCGCGCAGCTTGTATTGCACGCTGGGACCGACGTTCTTCAAGTCCTTGTTGCCCACGTTCTTCGCGGCCGAGCCTGAGTGCTGGGACAAGGTCTGGGCGAACTGTTCCTCAAGGCTCTTGCCCTTGGTGACGGCGCGCGCATCGTTGTTCTGGCTCGTGTTCTCGACGTTGAACGGACGGAAGCCCGACCATTCGACCGAATACACGTCGGCGCCCTGCTTCAACTCGGTCGCATTGCCGACTTCGCCTTCGAACGAGAACGATTTGTCGCTCGTGCCCGTCATGGGCCAGCCGGTCAGCTTGAGCTTGCTGCCGCCATCCTCGAAGCTTGACTGGTAGACGGCGATGCCGCGGTAGATCAGCGGCTCGTTGACCTTGATGGTGGCGGGGAAGGCCTTGCCCGTCTCATGGTCGCGGATCACGACTTCGCTGGCGAACAGCTTCGGCATGCCCGTCGAGTAGAAGTCGATAATGAATTTGCGCAGCTCGATCGTGAACGGCAGATCCTGCACGAGCACGCCGTCGGCCTGCTGGAGCAGTGCCGTGTCGCTGGCCTGGCCTTCCGGAATCATCGTGTTGCCGCGGAAGGTCGGGTTGCCGAGGCCCAGCCGGTGCTGCGGCGGGATGGCGGAGATGAGGCCCGTGCCGGCATATGGCGTCTTGCCCATGAACCATTGCTGGAAGCGGATAGGCAGGTTCGAATCGAGCAGGCCGCCCAGCAGGATGACGATGATGGCCGTGTGCGCGAAGATGTAGCCGAACTTGTTGCCGGCGCCCTTTTTCGCGGCGACGAGCACGCCGCCCGCCTTGTCGACCATCTTCGTTTTATAGCCGGCGTCGACGAGGCGGGACGCCGTCTGCTGCGCGAGCGGGACCATGTCCAGCGGCGCCGTCCATTCGCTCCGGTGGTGGAAATTGCGCAGCGACTCTTCGCGCACGGAATCGCGCCAGCTCCGCATATCGCGGATGAACTTGGGCGCATTGCGCGCGATGCACAGGCTCGTGGACACGATCAGGAACGCGAGGATCAGCAGGAACCACCAGGCCGAATAGACCGTGTACAGGCTGAGCTTGCGGAACACTTCGAACCAGAACGGTCCGAACTGGTTCACGTAGTCCGGCATCGCCCGGTCCTGTTGCATGATGGTGCCGATGATGGCGGCGATCGCGATCATGACCAGCAGGGTGATTGCGAAACGCATCGAGGACAGCAGTTCGACCGTTTCCGCTACGCCGCGCCGGCGCGTCTTCAGTTCAATTCCGGTGGTACTCATCGACTTTCACTCTAGACACAACATTCATCGAGGATACAACAAAAGGGCGCACCGCTTGCGCGGCCGCCCTTCCCTGTTGTCCTGCTTTTTTTATTGTAGGCCGATTATTCGGCTCTATTCACTCTGACCGGCTGATACCGGGTATCACTTCAGGCCGGCGATATAGTCCGCCACTGCCTTCATTTCATCGTCCGACAAGCGCTTGGCCAGCGCGGCCATCTGCGGGCTGTTGCTGCGCCCGCCCGCCTTGAACGCTTGCAGCTGGGCGACAGTGTAATCCTGGTGCTGCCCTGCCACGCGCGGATACTGGGCCGGGATGCCGGAACCGGTGGCGCCGTGGCAGCTGGCACAGGCAGCCACGCCGCGGTCTGCGATACCGCCGCGATAGATCTTGCGGCCCAGTTCCAGCGTGTCCTTGTTGCGCGCGGCGCCCTGCTTCGGCTGCTGCGTGGCGAGGTAGGCGGCGATGTTCTTCTTTTCGTCCTCGCTCAGCATCTTGGCGTACGTCGTCATCACGGGCTGGTTGCGGGCCGGCGTCGTGAAGTCGACGAGTTGCTTGTGCAGGTAATTGTCGATCTGTCCTGCCAGCTTGGGGTTCGTGTTGATGGTCGAATTGCCGCCGGCGCCATGGCACGACGCGCAGGCCGGCAGGCCGCGGGCATTGTCGCCGGTGTCGTAGAGGGAACCGCCCTTCGCCGGATCGGCCTTGGCGGCGGCCGGGGGCGCGTGGGCCGCGTCCGCTGCAAGAGCGCTGCCCACGATGAGGAAACTGGCCAGCAAGGACTTCACGATCGCCGCACACGCGGCCGGTTGGAACACACGATTCATTCAAGCACCCTGAAAAAGTCAAAGATAAACTTGCAGTTGCAGTGCAGCGGTCATGCTCGTGCCCCCGCGTCGGCAATGGCGCCTTCAGGCTCGCCGGCGGCAGGTAACTCCCTATTGTACAATAGCCTTTGTTTCCTGCCCTCACCTTCGTTGTCTTTTTCGCTCCACTTCCCTCATGTCCAAACTCTGGCAAGCCCGTTTCTTCACGACCGTCAACCAGTTGCGGGATCTTCCCAAGACCCAGGTGCCGGAAATCGCCTTCGCCGGCCGGTCCAATGCGGGCAAATCGACGGCGATTAATATCCTGACGAACCAGAAGGGCCTCGCCTTCGCGTCCAAGACCCCCGGCCGTACGCAGCACATCAATTTCTTCTCGATCGGCGGGGCGCACGTCGCCATGCACCGCAAGGATCCGACCAAGGTCGAGGAAATCGAGGGCCTGCTCGTCGACCTGCCGGGCTATGGCTACGCGGAAGTATCGGGCGATGCCAAGCTGCACTGGCAAAGGCTGCTGGGCGACTATGTGCAGCGGCGGGAACAACTGGCCGCGCTCATCCTGATCATGGATTCGCGCCGCCCGTTCACCGAGCTCGACATCCAGATGCTGGAATGGTTCGCCCCGACGGGCAAGCCGATCCACTGCATCCTCACGAAGGTCGACAAGCTCAACCGCAACGAATCCGTCAATGCCTTGCGCCAGGCGCAGCAAGTGCTGGACAGCTATGTCGACGAGGAAGGCAACGGCTTCCCGTTCACCGTCCAGCTGTTCTCGGCCCTGAAACGCATCGGCATCGAGGAAGCCAACGACAAGATCATCGAACTGCTCGGCCTCGACCAGGAGCCGCTCCCGGCCGATCCCGAACAATAGGAATTTACGCAAACTCGCAGGAACCGCCATGCCGATCATCACACCTTCGCAATACCCCGCCGTGCGCATGCGCCGCATGCGCCGCGACCCGTTCTCGCGCGCCCTGATGCGCGAAAACGTCGTCACCGCCTCCGACCTGATCTATCCCGTGTTCATCCTCGACGGCCAGAACCAGCGCCAGCAGGTCGCGTCGATGCCGGGCGTGGAGCGGCTGTCGGTCGACCTGCTGCTGAAGGTGGCCGAGGAAGCGGTCGCGCTGGGCATTCCCGTGCTCGCGCTGTTCCCCGTCATCGAGGCGTCGCTGAAGACCTATGACGGCGTGGAAGCGACGAACCCGGACGGCCTCGTCCCGCGCGCCGTACGCGAGCTGAAGCGCCACTTCCCGCAGCTGGGCATCATGACGGACGTCGCCCTCGACCCGTACACGACCCATGGCCAGGACGGCCTGCCGGACGAAAACGGCTACATCGTCAACGAAAAGACGATCGCGATGCTGACGCGCCAGGCGCTGGCCCAGGCCGAGGCCGGCGTCGACGTCGTCGCCCCGTCGGACATGATGGACGGCCGCATCGGCGCGATCCGCGTGGCGCTGGAAGAGAAGGAACTGATCCACACGCGCATCATGGCCTACTCGGCCAAGTACGCGTCGGGCTACTACGGCCCGTTCCGCGAAGCCGTCGGTTCGGCCGCCAACCTGGGCAAGGCCGACAAGAACACGTACCAGATGGACCCGGCCAACAGCGACGAAGCCCTGCGCGAAGTGGCGCTGGACATCGCGGAAGGCGCGGACATGGTCATGGTCAAGCCGGGCATGCCCTACCTGGACGTCGTGCGCCGCGTGAAGGACGAATTCAAGGTGCCGACCTTCGCCTACCAGGTCAGCGGCGAGTACGCGATGCTGCAGGCCGCGTTCCAGAACGGCTGGCTCGATCCGGACAAGGTCATCATGGAGACCATGATGTCGTTCAAGCGTGCCGGCGCGGATGGCGTGCTCACCTATTTCGCGATGGATGTGGCGCGGCGCCTGAAGGCCGCGGCATAAAACACGTCTGAAACGTTACACATCGTTCATGTGTGACATTTCGATAGCGGCGGGCCGTCCGTAGGAGCTGGTGTAGCAATGGGAAATCGAAGAAGCCTCTCGGTTTCCCACGACGCGATCAGCGCGGCGGTTTGTATTCCGGGAACATTTCCTTGTACAGGAAGGCCATCAGTTCCTGCGTATCCTGCGGCCGGGCCGACAGCGTGACGACGCGGTTCAGGCGGTGCGAATCCCACTCGAAGTCGCCGGTCTTTTCCTTGCGAATCAGCTCGATCATCTTCTTGACGATGGCCGTCTCGATGTCCGGGTCGCTGCCGCGCTCGACCGTCACGGCCGTCAGCCAGCGGCGCTTGAAGTTCGGGTTCCAGCCGCGGAATTTCAGGTCGGCCCGGCTGAACGTCTTGTTGGAGATGCTGAACACGCCGCCCGTCTCGTTCGGATCCTGGCCGCCGCGGCCGTTGATGGCGGCGATGTTCGCGAGCGCGTTGCGCGTGCCGCGCGCGGCTTCGCTTTCCTCGGCCTGGTCCGTCTGCGCCGGGGCGCCGCGGCGCTTGCGCTGGGCCTCGATATAGGCCTGCATGTCGACTTCCTGCGGCGGCGCCTTCGTCTCTTCCTTCGGCGGCTGCGGCTTTTCCTCCACCGTTTTGATCTCCGGCACGGTAATCGTGTTCGGCAGGCGCGGCATCGTGATGCGCGGCGGCGTGAACTTCGGCGCGGCCGCTGCCTTGGCGGTGTGCTTCGGTGCCTGCTCGGCCGGCTTGGCGGCCGGCTTGTTCTGCTTCAGCGGCGGCAGCCAGACGACGGCTTCGCCGGCTTTCGGCGGCGCGTGCTTTTCGATTTTCGGCTGGAACAGCCAGACGGCCACGAGCAGCAGGTGCAGCCCGATCGTGATCGCGATGCCGGTCCGGTTCGGGCCCTTCTGCCCGTAGATGACCACTTTCCGTCCGGGCAGCGGCTGGCCGCAATGTGCGCAGACATCGCTGTCTTCCAGCGGGATATGGGAATGGTCACGCAAGATAATGAACGCCTCCGGTTGGAGGACAAATAAATGATATTGACGAGGCGCAGTCTAACCCGTTTGGATTAGCCGCGCACGCGCTGTTAAGGATCTGTAATGAGAGTACAAGCTGGGTAGCTTAATGGTTGTTACAGTGTGTATCAACCTTGCCCTTCGGAATTACTTATCCCCGTCGTTCCCGGACTGGCCGTCCGCCTTGGCGGGACCCGAGTTTGAACGGCTACGGAAGCAAAATTTGCCCCCCGCCTTCGCAGGGGCGACGGTTAAGCGACCTTCGTCAATACCGGCTTCCGCCCCTGCTCCGCGTCCGCGAGTTGCGTATCCGTCATCGGACCGCTGCCGCTGTACTTGTCGAGGTACAAATAAATCACCGGGGTGATGTACAGCGTGATGACCTGCGAGAAGATCAGGCCGCCGCACACCGCGAGACCCAGCGGCTGGCGCAGCTCGGCGCCGGCACCGAGGCCCAGGGCGATCGGCAGCGCGCCCATCAGCGCGGCCAGCGTCGTCATCATGATCGGGCGGAAACGCAGGATGCACGCCTGGCGGATCGCCTGCTCCGGCGCCATGCCCCGGTTGCGCTGGGCGTCGAGGGCGAAGTCGATCATCATGATCGCGTTCTTTTTCACGATGCCGATCAGCATCAGGATGCCGATGATGGCGATCATCGTCAGGTCCAGGTTGAACAGGCGCAGCGTGAGCAGCGCGCCCACCGCGGCGGACGGCAGGCCGGCCAGGATCGTGATCGGGTGAATGAAACTCTCGTACAGCACGCCCAGCAGCACGTAGATGACGCCGACCGCGGCGACGATCAGGATCAGTTGGCTCGACTGGGAATCCTGGAACACGGCCGCGTCGCCGCCGTATTTCGTGATAATCGACGCGGGCAGCTTCATGTCGCGGCCCATCTGCTCGATGGCGGCCGTGGCGTCGCCCAGCGGCGCGTCCGGCGCGAGGTTGAACGACAGCGTGATCGCCTGCAGCTGTCCCTGGTGGTTGACGGCGATGGGGCCGACCGTGCGTTTCACCGTCGCCACGCTGGAGAGCTGCACCAGCTGGCCCGTCTTGCTGCGCACCGACAGGCGCGACAGCGCGTCCTCGAACTGGCGGTCCTCGTTGGCCGTTTCCAGGATCACGTAATAGCTGGCCGCGCTGGAATAAATCGTCGACACCTGGCGCTCGCCGAACGCCGCGTACAGCGCCGTGCGGATGTCGCCCACCTGCACGCCCAGCAGGTTCGCCTTGTCGCGGTCGATGTCGAGCTTGGCCTGCAAGCCCTTGTCCTGCGTATCGCTCGTCACGTCGCGGAACAGCGGGTTGTTGCGCATGCGCTCCATGTACTGGTTGGCCCACTGGCCGATGTCGGCGCCGGACACGCTCTGCAGCGTGTACTGGTAGCGGCTCTTGCTCGGGCGGCCGCCCAGCTGCAGGTTCTGCACGGGCGCCATGTAGACATTGACGCCGGCAATCCCGCGCAGCGACTTGCGCAGGCGGTCGACGACTTGCGGCATCTTGTCGCGCTGGGTGCGCGGTTTCAGCACGATGAACATGCGGCCATTGTTGCCGCCGCCGGTGAACGAGGTGACGTCCTGCACGGCCGGATCGGCCTGGATCACTTCCGCCACCTTCGTCTGCAGCACGACGAGCGCCGACGACGAAATGTCCTCGGCCGCTTCGGTCGTCACGCGCAGCTGGCCGATGTCTTCCTCGGGGAAGAAGCCTTTCGGGATGGTCGTGTACAGCACGACGGTCAGCGCGAACGTGCCGAACGCGACGATCAATACGATGAAGCGGTGCTTCAGCGCCACGTCGAGCGTCTTCTCGTAGGCGTTGCGCAGCGCCGTGAAGCCGCGCTCGAAATGACGGCCGATGAAGCTTTTCTCTTCCGTGTGGTCGTGGCCATGTGCCGGGAGCAGGCGCGACGCCAGCATTGGCACGAGGGTCAGCGACACGGCGGCCGACACGAGGATCGCGAGGCCGACGATGACGGCGAATTCGTGGAACAGCAAACCGATCACGCCCGGCATGAAGAAGATCGGAATGAACACGGCAATCAGCGACACCGAAATCGAGACAATGGTAAAACCCATCTCGCGCGAGCCGTCGAGCGCGGCGCGCAGCGGCTTCTTGCCCATCTCGATGTGGCGCACGATGTTTTCCAGCACGACGATCGCATCGTCGACGACCAGGCCGACGGCCAGCGTGATGCCCAGCAGAGAAATGTTGTCGAGGCTGTAGCCGAGCCAGAACAGCAGCGCCAGCGCGCCCAGCAGCGAGATCGGCATCGTGATCGCGGGGATGAACGTGGCCGACGCGCGGTGCAGGAACAGGAAGATCACGAGCACGACGAGGCCCACCGTCAGCGCCAGCGTGAAGTTCACGTCATGGATCGCCTCGCGGATCGATCGGGAACGGTCGTTGACGAGATTGATCTTGATGGAAGCGGGCAGCTGCGACTGGAAGCGCGGCAGCAGGCGGCGCACGCCGTCGACCACTTCGACCGTGTTCGCGTTCGGCTGGCGCTGCACCAGCAGCACGATGGCGCGCTCGCCGTTGTAGGCGCCGAAGGCCCGGGTGGACTGGTAGCTGTCCTCGACGGTGGCCACGTCGCGCAGGCGCACCGGCAGGCCGTCGCGCGTGGCGACGATCAGGTTTTCGAAGTCGGCCGCCTTCATCATCTGGGCGGGCCCCTGGATGGTCAGGGTCTGCTGCGGACCGTCGAGGATGCCCAGCGCCGAATTCGAGTTGGCCGAGCGCAGCGCCGTCGCCAGCTCGTCCATCGTGAGGTTGCGGGCATTCATGAGGTCGGTCTTCGCGCGCACGCGCACGGCGAAGCGCTTGCCGCCGTTGACGGACACCTGCGCCACGCCCGGCAACGTCGAGATCGCGGGCGACACGAGGTTTTCCGCGTAATCGTTCAGCTCGGACAAGTTCATCGACGGCGACGTCATCGTCATGAACAGCACGGGCGCATCGGCCGGATTGACCTTGCGGTACGACGGCAGCGTCGTCATTTCCTGCGGCAGCTGGCGCTGGGCTGCAAGGAGTGCGGCCTGGACGTCGACCGCGGCCGCGTTGACGTCGATCGACGGGTCGAATTCCAGCGTGAGCGACGTGCTGCCCTGCGTGCTCGTCGACGTGATCAGGTTGATGCCGGCGATGGTCGAGAACTGCTTTTCGAGCGGCAGCGCGACGGACGAGGCCATCGTCTCGGGGCTGGCGCCGTCCAGGTTGGCGTTGACGTTGATGACGGGCGTGTTATAGCTGGGCAGCGCCGCGACGGGGATGTGCGAATACGCCAGGATGCCCACGAGGATCAGGCTGATCGACAGCAGCACGACCATCACGGGCCGGCGGATGCACAGTTCGGACAGGTTCATCGTGTTCAGCCCTTGTCGGCGACGTGGACGTCTTTGCCCTTGCCTTTGCCCATGTCGGACGCCAGGCGGACCTTGGCGCCCGGGCGCACGTTCTGCTTGCCGTCGGTAATGACCTGCTCGCTGCCGGCGAGACCGCTGACGGCCGCATCCACGCCCGCGCCGTACACGCGGCGCACCGGCACGAGGCGGGCCGAGTGGTCCTTCTCGAGCACGTAGACGAACGTGCCCTGGGCATTGGTGATGATGGCGTTCTGCGGGATCACGACGGCATCCTTCAGCGTCTGCACGATGACCTTCGTGTTCACGTACTGGCCGGGCCACAGCGTGGTCTCGCGGTTGTCGAACTCGGCCTTCACCTTGATCGTGCCGGCTTGCGGGTCGACCGTGTTGTCGACGAAGCTCAGCAGGCCCTTCACCGGCGCCAGGTCGGCGCCCGGCAACGCCTCGACCTCGACCTTGCCGCGCTTCTGCGCCGCCAGCAGCGACGGCAGGCTGGATTCCGGCAACGTGAACGCGACGGTGATCGGGTCGAGCTGGGTGATCGTCGTGAGCGACGTCGCCGGCTGCACGAGGCTGCCCGGATAGACGTTGATGCCGCCCACGCGGCCGGACATCGGCGCGCGGATCGCGGTGTAGCTGGTCGTGACGCCGCTCGCGCGCGCGGCGGCGGCGTCGGCCTGCAGGGTGGCGCGGGCCTGGTCGACCTGGGCGCGCAGCGTGTCGACGGCGCTCTGGGCGATGAAGTGCTGCGCGAACAAGTCCTGGCTGCGCTTGAGCTGGCGCTCGAGGTCGGCCAGCGATGCGCGGTCGCGTGCGACCTGGGCCTGGGCCTTGTCGAGGTTGGCGCGGTCTTCGCGGTCGTCGAGCGAGAACATCAGCTCGCCCTGTTTGACGAACTGGCCTTCCTTGATGTGGACTTGCCGGATGGTGGCGGTCGTCTGCGGGTGCAGGTCGACGGTGCGGATCGGCGTCACGGTGCCGTTGGCCTGCTGCACGACGGCCACGTCCTGGCGTTGCGGCGCCACGACGTTGACGACGGCCGGCGGCTGCGCCCCGTTACCCTTGCCGCCCGGGGCGGCGGCCCCGTCGGCATGCGATTCGGACCCGTCCTTCATGGCCCACGTGGCGGCGCCGACGGCAACGACGATGCCGGCGACAATCGCGATATTCTTGGTCTTCATTCCACTCCCTGTGCCGCCTGTCCGCGGTCTTTCTCTTTGTGTATTTATGCGATGAGGGTGACGCCGGCCGCAAGACCGGGGCTCCGGCGGAGATTGTCCCACACGGGTGTAACAGTAATGTTTCTGCCCGTGCGATTTTTCAGCGTGCTTATTTGCCGGGATAAAATTCCGGCAACATCAGGGTCGCTTCGAGCCCGCCTTCCGGATGATTGGCGAGGTTGATGCTGCCGCCGTGCTGCTCGGCGATGTTGCGGGCGATGGTGAGCCCGAGGCCCGTGCCGCCCGATTCGCGCGAGCGCGACGTCTCCACCCGGTAGAACGGGTCGAACACGCGCGCCAGCTCGGCGCCCGGAATGCCGGGGCCGGCGTCGCGGATGCGGATGCGCGCCGCGCCGTTGATGCGGTCGACGCTGACCCTGGCCGCGTGGCCGTACTTGACGGCGTTGTCGATCAGGTTCACCAGGCAGCGGCGCAGGTCCATCGGCCGGCCCAGCAGCGCCATGCCGGCGTGCCCCGTCAAGGTCACGCGCTGGCAGCTCTCGGCCGCGTCGGCGACGACGGAGTCCAGCAGCGAGTCGAGGTCCAGCATCTGCATGGCTTCGTTCGTGTCCATGCTGCGCGCCAGATCGAGGCCTTCGCGCACCATCGCCTGCATCGCGGACAGGTCGCCGATCAGGCGCTCCTGCAATTCCGGTTCGTTGACCTTTTCCAGGCGCAGGCGCATGCGCGTGAGCGGCGTCTGCAGGTCGTGCGTGATGGCGGCCAGCATCTGCGTGCGCTGGAAGATGTACTGGCGGATGCGCGCCTGCATCGCGTTGAAGGCGGCGCTCGCCTGGCGGATCTCGTCGGCGCCCGTGAGGTCGAGCGGCGGGTGGTTGATGTCGTTGCCGAGATCTTTCGCGGCCTGCGCCAGCTGCTTCAGCGGACGCGTCGTCATGCGCGCCACGAGGTAGGCGAGGAAAGCGACGCTGACGAGGAAGATCGAGATCGTCCACGTGTAGTCGGTGCGCTGCGGCGACGTGGCCGAGCGCGGCGGCAGCACGGACAGCACGAGGTCGTCGCCGTCGCGCAGGCGCACGGCGATGCTCTCGCACGTACCGCGCCACTTCATGCGCAGCAGGCCGAACACGACGGGCTGTTCGCGCGCCGTCGAGCACGCGACGGGACGCGCGGCCAGCGACCGCATCAGATACCCTTTGCCCATGCGGGCGGCGAGCGCCTGGGTGAATTCGGAGTTGGTCGGGGCAAGCGCCGCCGGATGGGTGTCGACGTCGGCGAGCTGCATGCCGGGACGGTTGGCCACGTCGAGGTAGGCCTTGCGCGCGGACTCGGGGACGATCTCGGTGGCCATGATGAGCTGTTCGGCCCGGTCGAGGTTGTGCAGGTCGCGGAACTCGTCGATGACGCGCGCGCGCTCGGCGTCGGCCAGCAGCTGGGTCAGCGCGGCCGTGAGCAGGATGCCCAGCAGCAGGGTAGCAAACACGCGGCCCGTCATCGAGCCGAGGAAAGCTCTCACGCGCTCGGCTCCACCGTGACCTGGCCGGCCAGCACGTAGCCGCCGTTGCGGACGGTCTTGATGATCTGGGGCATGCGCGCATCCTCGCCCAGCTTCTGGCGCAGGCGGCTGATCTGGATGTCGATCGAGCGGTCGAACGGATCGGCGTCGCGGCCCTGCGTGAGGTTCAGCAGCTGGTCGCGGTTCAGCACGCGGTTCGGGTGCTCCAGGAAGACGCGCAGCAGGCGGAACTCGGCGCCCGACAGCATGATGATGACGCCCTGCGGATTGACGAGGTGGCGCGCGGTGAGGTCGAGCGTCCAGCCCGAGAATTTCATCTGCTGCACGTTCTCGGCCTGCGAGGTCGGCGGCATCGCGTGGCTGCGGCGCAGCACGCTGCGGATGCGCGCCAGCAGTTCGCGCGGCTCGAACGGCTTCGGCAGGTAGTCGTCCGCGCCCATTTCGAGGCCGAGGATGCGGTCCAGCGGCTCGCTGCGGGCAGTGAGCATGATGACGGGCATGGTCGAATGCGCGCGCAGCTTGCGGCACAGCGTGAGCCCGTCGTCGCCCGGCAGGTTCAGGTCGAGCACGATCAGGTCCGGACGCGACTCGTCCAGGAGTTTCCACATGGCGGTGCCGTCGGCCGCGGCAAGCGCGCGGTAGCCGTTCGCTTCCAGGTAATCGGCCAGCAGCGAGCGGATATCGCGGTCGTCGTCGACGATCAGGATGGTAGATGGATTGTCCATAACGCCATTATCGCGAGTTGTTCGAACCCTGAACAGTCACTTTGTATCGGCTTGTATATGGATCTTCCAGGGAAACAAATTGATACAAAGAACGAGAGACGGGAAACGCTGCGCTTACATCTTCGGCCCATGATGGGAACCGTGCGAAGACGACGCGATGCACGCAGATCGGAGCATGAAGACAACGTTTGGCGGTTTGCCAACTTTAACCCCACTAGGAAACCTGAGATGAAAACCTATCGCAAACACCTCCTCGCCGCCCTGTCTGCGCTGACCCTCGGCGCTGCCGCACTGGGCGCCCATGCACAGACGACGGACCAGGCCGCACCGCAGGCCCGCCACGGCATGCAGCACCAGAAGCTGACGCCGGAACAGCGCGCGCAATTCCGCGCCAAGCGGATCGCGAAGCTGCACGACCAGCTGAAGATCACGCCGGCCCAGGAAAACGCCTGGAATGCGTTCGTGACGTCGATGCAGCCGCCTGCACGCCAGCCGCACGACCGCGCCGCCTGGGCCAACCTGACGGCACCGGAACGCATGGCGAAGATGATCGAGCGGCAAAAGCTGCGTACGGCCGCCCTCGAGCAACGCCAGGCGTCGCTGAGCACCTTCTACTCGGTCCTGAGCGCGGACCAGAAGAAGACGTTCGACGAGAAGGCGGCGCGCTTCGGCCACGGCCACGGCGGGCATCGCGGCTGGCAGCAGCGCGGCCATACCGCGCAAGGTTGAATATCCACCGTCGCTCCCGCGCAGGCGGGAGCCCAAGTTCCTCGGCTTGGCCACGAACTTGGGGCCCTGCCGTCGCAGGGGCGACGTTGTTTTGTACAGCGTGAGGATTACTGCAGCTTGCCCAGCGAACCCAGGAACTTGTTCGCATCCTGGTAGCCGATCACCCGGCTATCGGGAATCTCTTTCCCCTGCTTGTCGAACAGGATGATGCCCGGCGGCCCGAACAGCCCAAAGCGCTTGAGCATCGCCCGGTCATCCGCATCGTTGGCCGTCACGTTTACCTGCAGCAGCACGGTATTTGCCAGCCGCGCCTTGACGGCCGGATCGACGAAGGTCAGCTTTTCCATCTCCTTACACGACACGCACCAGTCGGCGTAAAAATCCAGCATCGCGGTGCGGCCACCGGTGGCGGCCAGCGCGGCGTCGAGCTGGCCGACGGTCTTGATGCGCGTGAACGCGAGCGGCTGCGCCGGCGCGCCGCCCGTGAAGCGGGCCAGCGGCGCGAGCGGGTCGCGCGCACCGCTGGCCACGCCGACGAGCTGCGTCGCGCCCAGCACGACGCTGGCGGCGCCCAGGGCGAGACCGGCCCAATGCCCGCGCAGGCCGCGCAGCAGGTAGAAACCATAGCCCAGCAGCAGCGCGGCCCACAGGACCATCTGCACGATGCCCGGCAATACGGGCGCGGCCATCCACAAGGCCATCGCCAGCATCAGGACGCCAAAGAAGCGCTTCACGGATTCCATCCACAGGCCCGCGCGCGGCAGCAGGGAGCCCGCGGAGACGCCTACGAGCAGCAGTGGAATGCTCATCCCGACCGCCATCGCGAACAGGGCGGCGCCGCCGATGACGACGTCGCGCGTCTGGCTGATGTACACGAGCGCACCCGCGAGCGGCGCGGCCACGCACGGGCCGACGATCAGTGCGGAGATCGCCCCCATCACGAACACGCCGGCCAGCTTGCCGGACGACTGGCGGCCGGAGGCGCTGGACAGCCGGGTCTGCAACGCGGCGGGGACCTGCAACTGGTAGACGTCGAACATCGACAACGCCATCACGACGATCAGCAGCGCGAAGCCGCCCAGCACCCAGGGATTCTGCAGCGCGGCCGCCAGTCCTTCGCCGAGCAGGCCGGCCGCCACGCCCAGCGACGTGTAGACGATCGCCATCCCGAACGAGTACGCGAGCGACAGCACGAAGCCGCGCGTGCGGTGCACCTGTTTTCCTTCACCCACGATGATCGACGACAGGATCGGCACCATCGGCAGCACGCACGGCGTGAACGCGAGGCCCAGGCCCAGCAGGATGAACGCGGGGACGATCGCCAGCAGGCGGCCACCCTGCAGCAGCGAGGCGATGCCGGAGAGTTCGGACGGCGCCGCCGGTGTCACGGGCGCGACGGGCGCCTGTGCGAGTGCGAGTGCGGGTGCGGGTGCGGACGCGGGCGCGGGCGGCGTATCGACCTGTGGCGCGGGTTGTCCCGGGAAGTTGAACCCGCCGCCCTGCCCCGGCGCAACGCTCATCTGCGGCGCGCTGCCGCCGGCACCGGGCGTGAGCTGGACCGACGCATCCTGCGGCGGATAGCACAGGCCCTTGTCGGCGCAGCCCTGGCCGGTGGCGGTCAGCGTGAACGGTCCGGCGGCTTCGACCGGGATGCGGATCTCGACCCCGTTGTGATAGGTCTCGACGTTCTTCTGGAACGTGTCGTCGTACTTGATCTTGCCGGGCGGGATGACGGCCTCGCCGAGCTTCGCGCCGCTTGCCGCGAAATGGAAGCGCTCGCGGTACATGTAGTAGCCGTCCGCGATTGCGTAATTGACGACGATCGTGTGTGCGTCCGCCATCTGCGCGGAGAACTTGAATGCCTGCTCAGGCGGCAGGAAGTCGTCGTCGGCGTGGGCGGGCGAGACGAAGGCGAGGCAGGCCAGCAGCCATGCGGCCAGCAGTCGCGTTATCGACAGGGAAAAAGATCGGGACATGGTCGGAATATTGGTTCAACGCATCAGCATGGTACACCGGGTGCGTTTAGTGCGCTGCAGACGAAAAAAAACCAGGCCGGAGCCTGGTTTTTCATGTTGCTTGAACCGCGATTACTCGGCGGTCGGCGCGTCGTCAGCCGAGGTGACTTCCGGACGATCGACCAGCTCGACGAAGGCCATCGGGGCGTTGTCGCCAACGCGGAAGCCCATCTTCAGGATGCGGATGTAGCCGCCCGGACGCGCGTTGTAGCGCGGGCCGATTTCGGCGAACAGCTTCTGGACGATTTCGCGGTCACGCAGGCGGGCGAATGCCAGGCGCTTGTTGGCCAGGGTGTCGCTCTTGCCCAGGGTGATGATCGGCTCGACGACTTTGCGCAGTTCCTTGGCTTTCGGCAGGGTGGTCTTGATCGCTTCGTGACGCAGCAGCGAAACGGTCATGTTGCGCAGCATGGCGAGGCGGTGGGACGAGGTACGGTTCAGCTTGCGAAGGCCGTGACGGTGACGCATGGTATTTCCTTTCGAGTTAAGTTTAAATCCGAGCTCTTCGATCGCCGCTTATGCGCGACGCGGGCCGGTTGGCGTTGAACGCCCGGGACACCTGCCCCGGGCGGGTGCTGCAAATTACTTTTCCAGACCTGCGGGCGGCCAGTTCTCGAGCTTCATGCCCAGGGTCAGACCACGGGAAGCCAGGACTTCCTTGATCTCGTTCAGCGACTTGCGGCCCAGGTTCGGCGTCTTCAGCAGTTCGTTTTCCGAACGCTGGATCAGGTCGCCGATGTAATAGATGTTCTCGGCCTTCAGGCAGTTTGCCGAACGGACGGTCAGTTCCAGGTCGTCCACCGGACGCAGCAGGATCGGATCGACCAGCGGCGCACGCGACGGTGCTTCCGCGGCGGCTTCCGTGCCTTCCAGGGCGGCGAACACGTTCAGCTGGTCGACGAGGACGCGGGCCGACTGGCGGATCGCTTCTTCCGGCGTGATGACGCCGTTGGTCTCGATGTTGATGATCAGCTTGTCGAGGTCGGTACGCTGTTCGACACGGGCCGATTCCACGGCGTACGACACGCGGCGGACCGGCGAGAACGATGCATCCAGGATGATGCGGCCGATGGTCTTGTTCGTGTCTTCCGACAGGCGGCGCACGTTACCCGGCACATAGCCGCGGCCTTTTTCGACCTTGATCTGCATGTCCAGCTTGCCGCCGGCGGTCAGATGGGCGATCACGTGTTCCGGGTTGATCAGTTCCACGTCATGCGGCAGGTCGATGTCCGAAGCCAGGACCGGGCCTTCGCCTTCCTTCTTCAGGGTCAGCGTCACGGAGTCGCGGTTGTGCACCTTGAACACGACGCCTTTCAGGTTCAGCAGCAGGTCAACGACGTCTTCCTGCACACCATCCAGCGACGAGTACTCGTGCACGACGCCGGCGATCGTCACTTCGGTCGGCGCGTAGCCGATCATCGACGACAGCAGCACGCGGCGCAGCGCGTTACCCAGCGTGTGGCCATAACCACGTTCGAACGGTTCCATCACGACTTTCGCGTGGCCGGCGCCGAGCGTTTCGACATCGATAATACGTGGCTTCAACAAACTATTTTGCATGAGTGTCCTCTTCAATACCCTCGGCTCGTTACACCGATAAGGCTGATGGCATCAGTAGTAGAAACGCCTGCTTCTGGGAGCAGGCGGTAAAGCGAATTCGGTGCAGACGGAAACGGATGTTCCGTCGTTCCCGCGGAAGCGGGAACCCATACACAGCGGGCTTTCGCCAGCTCAGTATGGATCCCCGCTTTCGCGGGGACGACTTCGGCGCGGGATGACCGCGCCAAAGTCGATTAACGCGAGTACAGTTCGACGATCAGCGCTTCGTTGACGTCGGCAGCGATCTCGTTACGCTCCGGATACGAACGGAAGGTCGCTTCCATTTTCTTGGCGTCGACCGACACCCAGCTCGGGAAGCCAACCTGCTCGGCCAGCGACAGGGCTTCGAGGATACGGGTCTGCTTCTTGGCCTTTTCGCGGACGGCGACGACGTCGCCGGTCTTGACCTGGTACGAAGCGATGTTCACGACGTTGCCGTTCACGGTCAGGGCCTTGTGGCTGACCAGCTGACGTGCTTCGGCGCGGGTCGAGCCGAAGCCCATGCGGTAGACGACGTTGTCCAGACGCGATTCCAGCAGCTTCAGCAGGGTCTCACCGGTGTTGCCCTTGCGGCGCGACGCTTCGGCGAAGTAGCGGCGGAACTGACGCTCCAGCACGCCGTAGATACGCTTGACCTTCTGCTTTTCGCGCAGCTGGTTGCCGTAGTCCGACGTACGCTGGCCCGACTTGACGCCGTGCTGGCCCGGCTTGACGTCCAGTTTGCACTTCGAATCGAGCGAGCGGCGTGCGCTCTTCAGGAACAGGTCGGTGCCTTCACGGCGCGACAGTTTTGCTTTAGGTCCGATATAACGTGCCACGTTAAACTTCCTTTGTTTGAATGATCACGCCCCGGATGCGGCCGAAGTTCAGTACTTCTTCCACAACAGGCGCTAGTCCAGTTCTTCGATGAGACCGGACGTGGCTTACAAAAACCTCATGGCCAGGACGGCCCGAGGCGACAATAGCCGGGCAGTATAACCCATTTCTGGGTTAACTGCACCGGCGATTCTTTACACCACGGCGTGTAGCGCATCAATGCTGCGACGGGCGGCGAACCGCCCGGGCAACATTAGATACGACGACGCTTCGGCGGACGGCAGCCGTTGTGCGGAACCGGCGTCACGTCCTGGATCTCGGTGATCTTGATACCCAGGTTGTTCAGCGCGCGCACAGCCGACTCACGGCCCGGGCCCGGACCCTTGATGCGGACTTCCAGGTTCTTCACGCCGTATTCCTGAGCAACCTTGCCAGCTGCTTCGGCTGCGACCTGAGCCGCGAACGGGGTCGATTTACGCGAACCCTTGAAGCCTGCGCCGCCGGACGTCGCCCACGACAGGGCATTGCCCTGACGATCGGTGATCGTGATGATGGTGTTGTTGAACGATGCGTGGACGTGTGCGATGCCTTCGGCGACGTTCTTCTTGACTTTCTTGCGGATGCGGGCTGCAGCCGCCGAGCTTTGTTGCTTAGCCATGGTCAGTTCCTAGATTATTTCTTGAGCGATTGAGCTGCTTTGCGCGGGCCCTTGCGGGTACGTGCATTGGTACGGGTGCGTTGACCGCGGACCGGCAGGCCTTTGCGGTGACGCATGCCGCGGTAGCAGCCCAGGTCCATCAGACGCTTGATGCTCATGGACAGCTCACGGCGCAGGTCGCCCTCGACTACGAACTTGCCGACTGCATCACGCAGCTTTTCCAGCTCGTTGTCGTCCAGGTCCTTGACCTTCTTGTTGGTCGCAACGCCGGTCGATTCGCAGATCTGCTTCGAGCGGGTACGGCCGATACCATAGATCGCCGTCAGGCCGATGACGGTGTGCTGGTGATTGGGGACGTTGACCCCTGCAATACGTGCCATTCGATATTCCTCGTATTAACCTTGACGCTGCTTGTGACGCGGCTCGACGCAGATCACACGGACCACGCCCTTGCGCTTGATGATCTTGCAGTTGCGGCAGATCCGCTTGACTGAAGCGTTAACTTTCATTTTGCACTCTCTTCCAGATTCGATAACTTGATTAGTTTTACTTGGTGCGGAACACGATGCGGGCCCGGGACAAGTCGTAAGGGGTCAGCTCCACCGTTACCTTGTCACCCGGAAGAATGCGGATGTAATTCATCCGCATTTTACCCGAGATATGTCCAAGCACCACGTGCCCGTTTTCCAGCTTCACGCGAAAGGTCGCGTTCGGGAGGTTCTCCAGAATCTCCCCTTGCATTTGGATGACGTCGTCTTTTGCCATTCGGTCTATTCACTCCTGGGGGCGCCGGCCGCTCAACGCGACGGGATACCGCCCTTGAAATTAGCCTTGCGCAGCAGCGATTCATATTGCTGCGACATGACGTAGTTCTGCACCTGCGCCATGAAATCCATCGTGACGACCACGATGATCAGGAGCGAGGTTCCGCCAAAGTAGAAAGGTACTTTCCACTGGCTCTGGAAGAACTCCGGCACCAGGCACACCAGCGTGATATAGACCGCACCGGCCAGGGTCAGGCGCATCAGGATCTTGTCGATGTAGCGTGCGGTCTGCTCGCCCGGACGGATGCCCGGTACAAACGCGCCGCTCTTCTTCAAGTTGTCCGCCGTTTCCTTGCTGTTGAATACCAGCGCCGTGTAGAAGAAGCAGAAGAACACGATGGCCACCGCATACAGCAACGCGTGGATCGGTTCGCCCGGGCTCAGCGAGGCAGCGAGGTCTTTCAGGAACCCGACGACGGGGCTGTTGACATCTTTGCCGCGCGTGAACCAGTCGACGATCGTGGCCGGGAACAGGATGATCGACGAAGCGAAGATCGGCGGGATCACCCCAGCCATGTTCAGCTTCAGCGGCAGGTGGCTGGTTTGGCCACCATAGATCTTGTTACCGACCTGGCGTTTCGCGTAATTCACCAGGATCTTGCGCTGGCCGCGTTCGACGAACACGACAGCGTAAGTCACCAGGGCTACCAGAATCACGATGATGATCGCGGAGAAGCTACCGATCGAACCGTTCGACACCAGGGTGAACAAGCCACTCAGTGCGCCCGGCAGACCTGCTGCGATACCGGCAAAAATGATGATCGAGATACCGTTGCCAAGACCGCGCTCGGTGATCTGCTCGCCCAGCCACATGAGGAACATGGTGCCGGTCAGCAGGGTCACGACGGTCACGAGGCGGAAGCCCATGCCCGGATCGATCACGAGGCCTTGCTGCGCCTCGAGCGCGACGGCGATACCGAACGCCTGGAACAGAGCCAGCACGACCGTGAAGTAACGGGTGTACTGGGTGATCTTGCGGCGGCCGGCCTCGCCCTCTTTCTTCAGTGCCTCCATCTGCGGCGAGACGATCGACACCAGCTGCATGATGATCGAAGCCGAAATGTACGGCGTGATGCCAAGTGCGAACACGGCAAAACGAGACAAGGCACCGCCCGAGAACATGTTGAACATGCCGAGAATGCCGCCCTCGTTCTGCTTGAACAGCTGGGCCATGGCGATCGGGTCAATCCCGGGGACCGGGATATGAGCTCCGATACGGTACACGACCAATGCGCCAAGCAAGAACCACAACCGGCCCCAGGGGAAACCGGATGCAGCACTTTTACCAAGTTGTGAATTAGTCGCCAATTTTTGCTCCGATCAGGCAGCGGTCGCGTTTAGGCGACCGAGCCGCCAGCTGCTTCGATTGCTGCTTTCGCGCCAGCGGTTGCCTTGATGCCTTTCAGGTTCACCGCTTTGGTGATTTCGCCCGACAGGATCACGCGCACGTCGCGAGCGACGACCGGCAGCACGCCGGCTTGCTTGAGCACCAGGACGTCGACGTCGGCGACGGCCAGGTTGTTCAGGTCCGACAGACGCACTTCAGCCTTGAACGTAGCGTTCAGCGACTTGAAGCCACGCTTCGGCAGACGGCGCTGCAGCGGCATTTGACCGCCTTCGAAGCCGACCTTGTGGAAGCCGCCCGAACGCGACTTCTGACCCTTGTGACCGCGGCCGGCGGTCTTGCCCAGGCCCGAGCCGATACCGCGACCGACGCGGCGCTTGGCGTGTTTCGCGCCTTCAGCGGGTTGGATGGTATTGAGTTGCATTATTTTCTCCGTTGACCAAGCCGCAGCTTAGTCGACAATTTTCACGAGGTAGTTGACCTTGTTGATCATGCCGCGGATCGCCGGGGTGTCCTGCAGCTCGGAAACCGAGTTGACACGACGCAGACCCAGACCGCGCACGGTGGCGCGGTGATCCTGGCGGGTACCGATCAGGCCTTTGACCAGCTTGACTTTGATGGTGTTTGCCATAGTTATTCCCCTTAACCCAGGATCTCTTCCACCGACTTGCCGCGCTTGGCAGCGATGTCGGCCGGAGTGCTCATTTTTGCCAGACCGTCGAGGGTCGCGCGAACCAGGTTGTACGGGTTCGACGAACCGGTCGACTTGGCGACGACGTCGGTCACGCCCATGACTTCGAAGATTGCGCGCATTGCGCCGCCTGCGATCACGCCGGTACCCGGCTTGGCCGGCGACATCATCACGTACGACGCGCCGTGGCGGCCGGTGACGCTGTGCTGCAGCGTGCCGTTCTTGAGGGGCACCTTGATCAGGTTGCGGCGGGCTTCTTCCATCGCTTTCTGCACGCCGACCGGAACTTCCTTCGACTTGCCTTTGCCCATGCCGATGCGGCCATCGCCGTCACCGACAACGGTCAGCGCTGCAAAACCCATGATACGACCACCCTTGACCACTTTGGTCACGCGGTTGATCGCGATCATTTTCTCGCGCATGCCATCATCCGGCTTGTCGCTTGCCATTTTCGCTTGCATTTTTGCCATGACGATTCTTCCTTAGAACTTCAGACCAGCTTCGCGCGCGGCTTCTGCCAGCGCCTTCACACGGCCGTGGTAACGGAAACCCGAACGGTCGAATGCGACTTCGGTGATCCCTGCTTTCAGTGCTTTTTCTGCGACGCGCTTGCCAACCAGTGCGGCTGCAGCGGCGTTGCCGCCCGCACCCGACTTGCCGCCCAGCTCGGCGCGCACTTCTGCTTCCAGCGTCGAAGCCGAAACCAGGACCTTCGCATCCGGGCTGATCAGGTTCGCATAGATGTGCAGGTTGGTGCGGTGCACCGACAGGCGGTTCACGCCCAACTGCGCGATCTTGATGCGGGTTTGGCGTCCGCGACGCAGACGCGATTCTTTCTTGTCCATCGTCAGCTCCGATTATTTCTTCTTGGTTTCTTTAAGCTTCACCACTTCGTCCGCATAACGGACACCCTTGCCTTTGTACGGCTCAGGCGAGCGGTAAGCACGCACTTCTGCGGCAACCTGGCCGACCTGTTGACGGTTGATACCCTTGATCAGGATCTCGGTCGGGGTCGGGGTCGCTGCGGTGACGCCTTCCGGCATCGCGTGCAGCACAGGGTGCGAGAAGCCCAGCGACAGGTTCAGGGCGTTGCCTTGGACGGCGGCCTTGTAACCCACGCCGACCAGGGTCAGGCGCTTTTCGAAACCTTTGGTGACACCGGTCACCATGTTGTTCACCAGTGCACGCAGGGTGCCCGACATGGCGTTCGATTCGCGCGAATCGTCGATCACGTCAAAGGTCAGCGTGCCATTGTTGTTTTCCACTTTGACCAGGCCGTTCAGCGGCTGGGTCAGGGTGCCCAGCGGGCCCTTGACGGTGATCGACGACGCGTTGATCGCGACATCGGTACCGGCCGGGACGGCGATTGGCATCTTAGCTACTCGAGACATCGTCTACTCCTTAAGCCACGTAGCAAATCACTTCGCCACCGACACCGGTAGCACGTGCTTTGCGGTCGGTCATCACACCCTTCGGGGTCGAGACGATTGCCACGCCCAGGCCGTTCATGACCTGAGGGATCTCGTCTTTGCCCTTGTAGATGCGCAGGCCAGGACGGGAGACGCGCTCGATGCGCTCGATAACCGGACGGCCGACGTAGTATTTCAAACCGATTTTCAGTTCAGCCTTGCCACCTTCGGTGGACACGGCGTAATCTTCGATGTAACCCTCATCCTTCAGGACGTTGGCAATCGCAACTTTCAGCTTGGACGACGGCATTTCGACGGTGGTCTTCTGCACGCCTTGCGCGTTGCGAATACGGGTCAGCATATCGGCGATAGGATCGCTCATACTCATTGCTTATTCTCCTATTACCAGCTAGCTTTGGTCATACCCGGGATTTCGCCTTTCATGGCGAATTCGCGGAGTTTAATACGGGCCAGACCGAATTTACGGAAAGTGCCACGAGGACGGCCGGTCATGGCGCAGCGGTTACGCTGGCGGGTCGGGGCCGAGTTACGCGGCAGGGCCTGCAGCTTCAGGCGTGCTTCGTAACGCTCTTCTTCGGTCTTCGACTGGTCGTCGATGATTGCTTTCAGAGCGGCACGCTTTGCGGCGAATTTCTCCACCAGGTCTGCACGCTTCTGTTCGCGGTTAATCAGTGCAAGTTTTGCCATGTTCTTAGTTCCGGAACGGGAATTTGAATGCGGCGAGCAGCGCTTTGGCTTCTTCGTCGGTCTTAGCGGTCGTGGTGATCGAGATGTTCATGCCACGCAGCGCATCGATCTTGTCGTAATCGATTTCCGGGAAGATGATCTGCTCTTTGACGCCGATGTTGTAGTTGCCGCGACCATCGAACGATTTGCCGCTGACGCCACGGAAGTCACGCACGCGCGGCAGGGCCACGGTGATGAAACGGTCCAGGAATTCGTACATGCGGGCGCCACGCAGGGTCACCATCGTGCCGATCGGGTAGCCTTCGCGGATCTTGAAACCTGCGATTGCCTTGCGAGCCTTGGTCACGACCGGCTTCTGGCCAGCGATCTTCGTCAGGTCGCCGGTTGCGTGCTCGATGATCTTCTTGTCGGCGACAGCTTCCGACAGACCCATATTCAGGGTGATCTTGGTCAGGCGCGGCACTTCCATCACCGACTTGTAACCGAATTTTTCGGTCAGTTCGGCAACGACTTTGTCTTTATAAACTTGTTGGAGACGGGCCATTTCTCATTACCCTTTCACTACTTCGCCGTTCGACTTGAAGACGCGGACTTTTTTGCCATCCACTTCTTTGAAGCCAACGCGATCAGCCTTGCCGGTCGCTGCATTGAACAGCGCGACGTTCGACACGTGAATCGGCATGGTCTTGTCGACGATACCACCAGTTACGCCGGTCATCGGGTTCGGCTTGACGGCCTTCTTGGCCACGTTCACGCCTTCGACGATGACGTGCTCAGCATCTACACGCTGCTGAACGACACCGCGCTTGCCTTTGTCTTTACCGGCCAGAACGATGACTTCGTCGTTTTTACGAATCTTATCCATTGCTGCTCCCTTACAGAACTTCAGGTGCCAGGGACACGATCTTCATGAACTTCTCGGTACGCAGTTCGCGCGTCACCGGTCCGAAGATGCGGGTACCGATCGGCTCCAGCTTGCTGTTCAGCAGGACGGCGGCATTGCCGTCGAACTTCACCAGGGAGCCGTCCTGGCGGCGCACACCTTTAGCGGTACGCACGACCACGGCGTTGTAGATTTCACCTTTCTTGACGCGGCCGCGCGGAGCAGCTTGCTTCACGGTGACCTTGATCACGTCGCCAATGCTGGCGTAACGGCGCTTGGAGCCGCCCAATACCTTGATGCACAGAACTTCTTTTGCACCGGTATTGTCGGCCACTTCGAGCCGGCTTTCGGTTTGAATCATGATATTTTCTTTCCCAACTTAAGCCGAAGAAACCCCACGGAAAACCGTAGGCCTGCGGTCAGTCTTGGTCCCGCCGTCCGCACTCATTGCAAGCGCGTACGTTTGGGTGATTGGACTTTCCAATGTTCGTTGCAGGCCGCAGTTACCGAAGGACAAACTGCGGCAACACATGAACGAAGCCCGCTAGTATTCCACATACCAGCGGGCCACGCAAGACAAATTTTCCGGGGGCGTTGTAAAACCTACTGCGCGTCGCATTGTCGGTCTGCGATGCTCACCGTACGTCCGTACGGCTGCGCTTCTCGACCAACACTGCTTCCGCTCGCTACGGTTTTACAAGGCCCCGGTTTTGGATCAGAGAACCGGAGCGACCTGCAGAACTTTGGTCAGGGTCCAAGCCTTCGTCTTCGAGATCGGGCGACCTTCCGCGATCTCGACGGTGTCGCCGATTTTCGCCTGGTTGGTCTCGTCGTGCGCGTGATACTTGTTCGAACGCACGATGATCTTGCCGTACAGCGGGTGCTTGACGTGACGTTCGATCAGCACGGTCACCGTCTTGTCCATCTTGTCGGACACGACTTTGCCGACCAGCGTACGCTTCAGCGCCGTTTTAGTGGTGTCGTTCATTTGGCTTCCTTCTGGTTCATCACAGTCTTGACACGCGCGATATCGCGGCGCACCTTCTTGAGCTGGGCGGTGTTCGTCAGTTGCTGCGTAGCGATTTGCATGCGCAGGCCGAACTGTGCCTTCAGCAGCTCATTCAGCTCTTGTTGCAGAGCTGCCTGGTCCTTGCCGCGGAGTTCCGTTGCTTTCATTCTTAACTCCTGTTATTGACCGACTTGACGCACGACGAACGTCGTCGCCAGCGGCAGTTTGGCGGCAGCCAGACGGAAGGCTTCGCGCGCCAGTTCTTCAGCGACGCCGTCCATTTCGTACAGGACCTTGCCCGGCTGGATCTCGGCCACGTAGTACTCCGGATTACCTTTACCGTTACCCATACGGACTTCAGCCGGCTTGTTCGAGATCGGCTTGTCCGGGAAGATACGGATCCAGATACGGCCGCCACGCTTGATGTGACGGGTCATGGCACGACGTGCAGCTTCGATCTGGCGTGCGGTGATACGGCCGCGGGCAACTGCCTTCAGACCGAATTCGCCGAACGAGACCGCGGTGCCGCGGGTGTGCGAAATGCCGGTGTTGCGGCCTTTCTGCTCTTTACGATACTTTCTGCGGGATGGCTGCAGCATGCTTATTCTCCTGCTTTCTCAGCGGCCGGCTTGGCAGCACGGCGGCCTGCGGGTGCGGTACCTGGCTTGGCGCCCGGGCGGCCACGGCCAGCCGGTTTGCCATCGTCACGACGCGGACCGCGCGGCTTTTTCTCGTCGGCCGGAACGTCGATCACCGGTGCTTCGCCGGTCGGCGAACGGTCACCCTTGTAGACCCAGACTTTCACGCCGATGATGCCGTACGTGGTCGAGGCTTCGCTGGTGCCGTAGTCGATGTCGGCGCGCAGGGTGTGCAGGGGCACACGGCCTTCGCGGTACCATTCGGTACGCGCGATCTCGATGCCGTTCAGGCGGCCCGACGACATGATCTTGATGCCGACGGCGCCCAGACGCATGGCGTTCTGCATGGCGCGCTTCATCGCGCGGCGGAACATGATGCGCTTTTCGAGCTGCTGGGCGATCGAATCGGCGATCAGCTGCGAGTCGATTTCCGGCTTGCGGATCTCTTCGATATTGACGTGCACCGGCACGCCCATGATCTTCGTCAGCGACGACTTCAGGACTTCGATGTCTTCGCCCTTCTTGCCGATGACGACGCCCGGACGCGACGAGTAGATCGTGAAGCGCGCATTCTTGGCCGGACGCTCGATGACGATGCGGCCGACGGAGGCGTTCTTCAGTTTCTTCTTCAGGAAAGCGCGGGCTTCCAGGTCTTCCTTCAGCATGTCGGCGAAGTTGCCGTTGCCAGCGTACCAGCGCGATGCCCAGTTACGGGTGACCGCCAGGCGGAAGCCGGTTGGGTGGATTTTCTGACCCATCGTGTGACTCCTTAGTTACCGACAGTCACGAAGATGTGACAGGATTGTTTCGAAATGCGATCACCGCGGCCTTTGGCACGTGCCGTAAAGCGCTTGAGGATCGGGCCCTTTTCGACATAGATCTGAACGACCTTCAGTTCGTCGATGTCGGCACCATCGTTGTGCTCGGCGTTCGCGATTGCGGACTCCAGCACTTTCTTGATGATGGTCGCGCCTTTTTTCGGGCTGAACTGCAGGATGTTCAGCGCGGCGTCGACTTTCTTGCCGCGGATCAGATCGGCGACGAGGCGGCCTTTCTGTTCCGACAGGCGGACGCCTTTGAGGATAGCTTTAGTTTCCATTATTTCTTCGCCTTCTTGTCAGCGGCGTGGCCCTTGAACGTGCGGGTCAGGGCGAATTCGCCCAGCTTGTGACCCACCATGTTCTCGGACACGTACACCGGCACGTGCACTTTACCGTTGTGGACGGCGATCGTCAGACCGATGAAGTCCGGGGTGATCGTCGAGCGGCGCGACCAGGTTTTGACCGGCTTTTTGTCTTTGTTCGCTTGCGCGGCTTCGACTTTTTTCACCAGGTGGGCGTCAATGAACGGCCCTTTTTTCAATGAACGAGTCATGTCTTATCCTTATTTCTTGCCGCGGCGCGAGACGATCATCGACGACGTGCGCTTGTTCGAACGCGTCTTCTTGCCCTTCGTCTGCTGGCCCCATGGCGACACCGGATGACGACCGGCAGCCGTACGACCTTCACCACCACCGTGCGGGTGGTCGATCGGGTTCATCACCACACCGCGAACGGTCGGGCGGACACCGCGCCAGCGCATTGCACCGGCTTTACCGATCTTGCGCAGGTTGTGCTCGCCGTTGCCGACTTCGCCAACCGTTGCGCGGCACTCGATGTGCACGCGGCGCACTTCACCCGAACGCAGGCGAACCTGAGCGTAGGTACCTTCGCGAGCCATCAGCACGACGCCGGCGCCTGCGGTACGGGCCATCTGGGCACCCTTACCCGGCAGCATTTCGACGCAGTGCATGGTGGTGCCGACCGGGATGTTACGGATCGGCAGGCAGTTACCCGACTTGATCGGCGCTTCCGAGCCGTTCATGACGGTATCGCCCACGGCCATGCCTTTGGTGGCGATGATGTACGCGCGGAAACCGTCGGCGTAGCACACCAGAGCGATGTGCGCGCTGCGGTTCGGGTCGTATTCAATGCGCTCGACCTTGGCCGGGATACCGTCCTTGTTGCGCTTGAAGTCGACCACGCGGTAGTGGTGCTTGTGGCCACCGCCGATGTGGCGGGTGGTGATGTGACCGTTGTTGTTACGGCCAGCGGTCTTCGATTTCTTCTCAACCAGGGCTGCAAACGGACGACCCTTGTACAGGTCGGCGTTCACAACCTTCACCATGCCGCGGCGGCCTGGGGAGGTTGGCTTCATCTTAACGAGTGCCATTATTTAGCCTCCTCGACAAAATTGATTTCCTGGCCCGGCTTCAGGGCCACGAAAGCGCGCTTGGTGTGGTTGCGGCGACCGGTGAAACGGCCCGAACGCTTCTGCTTGCCTTCGCGGTTCACGGTCTGCACCGATTCCACTTCGACTTTGAACAGCAGCTCGACGGCGGCTTTGATTTCCGGCTTGGTCGCGTCCGGCAGGACCTTGAACACGATCTGTTCGTTCTTTTCCGCGACGAAGGTCGCCTTTTCGGAAATGACCGGAGCCAGCAGCACCTTCATCAGGCGCTCTTCGCTGAATTTGATTGCGGCGCTCATGCGTACATCTCCTCGATCTTGGCCAGAGCAGCTTTGGTGACCAGGACTTTCTTGTAGAACACCAGCGACATCGGGTCGGCGTGCTTCGGCTCGACAACCAGCACGTTCGGCAGGTTGCGCGATGCCAGCAGCAGGTTTTCATCGATGGTGTCGGTGATCACCAGGACCGAGTCCAGACCCATGCCCTGCAGCTTTTGCGACAGCAGCTTGGTCTTCGGTGCTTCGACGGTCAGGTTCTCGATGACGCTCAGGCGGTCTTCGCGGGCCAGCTGCGAGAAGATCGAGCAGATACCTGCGCGATGCATCTTCTTGTTGACCTTGTGCGAGAAGTTCTCGTCCGGCGAGTTCGGGAAGATACGACCACCACCGCGCCACAGCGGCGACGACGACATACCGGCACGAGCACGGCCCGTACCTTTTTGACGCCACGGCTTCTTGGTCGTGTGGGAGACTTCTTCACGATCCTTCTGCTTGCGGTTGCCCGAGCGCGCGTTGGCGGCGTAGGCGACCACGATCTGGTGGATCAGGGCTTCGTTGTAGTCACGGCCGAACACGGTGTCGGCGGCGTTGACTGCGGCGCCAGCTTGACCTTGCTCATTCAGGAGCTTCAGTTCCATCTCTTACGCTCCTTTCTTGGCTTTGACTTTGACTGCCGGCTTGACGATCACTTGACCGTTCTTGGCGCCAGGAACGGCACCCTTAACCAGCAGCAGTTGACGCTCGGCGTCGATACGGGCGATTTCCAGGTTCTGGGTGGTGACAGTGACATCACCCATGTGACCGGTCATGCGCTTACCCGGGAACACACGGCCCGGATCCTGTGCCATACCGATGGAACCCGGCACGTTGTGCGAACGCGAGTTACCGTGGGTGGCGCGGCCCGACGAGAAGTTGTAACGCTTGATGGTACCGGCGTAGCCTTTACCGATCGAGGTGCCTTGCACGTCGATCTTCTGGCCCACTTCGAACAGCGAGACGTTGACTGCGTCGCCAGCTTTGAAACCAGCGGCTTGAGCGGCTTCGACGCGGAATTCCTTCAGCATCGTGCCAGCTTCGACGCCAGCTTTGGCGTAGTGACCGGCAGCGGCCTTGTTCACGCGGGAAGCGCGACGTTGACCGAAGACGACCTGAACTGCGGCATAACCATCAGTTTCAGGAGTTTTGATTTGCGCAACACGGTTGTTCGACACGTCCAGCACGGTGACGGGAATCGAATCGCCGTCGTCCGTGAAGATGCGCATCATGCCAACCTTGCGACCGAGAAGGCCCAGGCTCATTTTTTCTCCATTCCCACCTACGATTGGGCGGGGCTAGTTGACTATCGGAAGTTTTAAAAAAACTTCCTCTTAAACGCGTGGGCCAAAAAAAGATAGGCCCACACCGAAGCCGGCTAGTATAGCGCGCGCAACGGATGGACGCAACAGGAAAATGCGAAGCTGACGCGGCCTGTTGCGCTTTACGCTAGAGTCGTGGAGATCAGAGAATCCGTTCAAGCTGAACGGCACAGAAAAGACACCTTGGCATCTTTTCTCTACAGGCTCGAGGCCTGCGATATGGAGGAATTCTGGTGGGCGGTGCAGGATTCGAACCTGCGACCCCTTGGATGTCGACCAAGTATTCTAACCAGCTGAACTAACCGCCCGGGGAGCCGCATTATACGAGGATGTTTTAGCAAAGCGCAATACCCAATCCAAAAAACTCGTCATTCCGTGATTCGGTGCAAACGTCTCACGGGTTGTCGATGTTATTTTGCAATGTTATCCTTGACGGGTTCCACCGGGGACGAGCGCCGTCTCACACCATAAATACAATCCTCACGCTGGCGCCCCGTTTCAAGCTCACCGTCCGTCCCCGTCGCGTGGATGCCAAGCCGCATCCGCTTTCCTGCGCGCGCACCCGGCCACCGGCCGCGGCCCTGCACGCCTCACTCCCTGCCACGTCCGCGCTCGAGCGGGCCGCGTGGCGGACATCGCTCGACAAGGATGACCATGACCGCATTGCCTTTCCGTTCCCGTACCCCTCACCTCGATCCGCGCAAGCTCGTGCTCGCCACCGACCTCGACGGCACCCTGCTGGCCGGCCCGCAGGAAGCGCGCCGGAGAGTGCGCGAGCTGTTCGGCGGCGGCCTGGAAGGTGCCACGCTCGTGTTCGTCACGGGCCGCGGACTGGAATCCGTGATGCCCCTGCTGGCCGATCCGACCATTCCCACGCCCGACTACATCATCGCCGACGTGGGCGCCACTATCGTGCACGGCAACCTGCGTCCCGTCGAACCGCTGCACCATGAGATCGCGGCGCGCTGGCCCGGCAGCCAGGCCGTGCTGAAGGCGCTGGCCGGCTTTCCGCAGCTGGAACGCCAGAGCGTGCCGCAAGAGCGGCGCTGCTCGTTCATCGCGCCCGAGGGTGCCGTCACGCCGGCGCTGCGCAGCACGGTGCAGGCGCTCGGCTGCGAGCTGCTGTTCTCCGCCGGGCGCTACCTGGACGTGCTGCCGCGCGGCGTCGGCAAGGGTCCCGCGCTGCGCCGGCTGATCGATGCGGCCGGCTTCGACCCGGCCCACGTCGTCGTCGCGGGCGACACCCTGAACGACCTGTCGCTGTTCGAGACGGGCTTGCGCGGCGTGGTCGTGGGCGGCGCGGAGCCCGCGCTCGTCGCGCGCGTGCGCCGCATGCCCAGCGTGTTCATCGCGGAAAACGCCGGCTGCGGCGGCATCCTCGACGGCCTCGCCCACCACGGCCTGCGCGCGCATCACGCGGGCACGGCGGAGGTCGCGCACCTGCCCGGCAAGGCCGAACTCGTGATGGTCTACCACCGGCTGCCGTTCGACGAGGCGGTCGAGGATGGCGTGGCCGTGCGGCGCCGCCCGAAAAGCCCGAACGGCATCATGCCGACCCTGCTGAGCCTGTTTTCGGGCGGCCGCACGGGGTCCTGGGTCGCGTGGTCGCAGCAGGACTCGCGCGATCCGGACGGTTTTGCGAGCCACGTCGCCGTCGATCCGGAGCAGTATCCGAACCTGCAGGCGGCGCGCATCGCGCTGACCGAAGAGGACATCGACCTGTTCTATAAAAAGTTTTCGAAAGAGGCGTTCTGGCCGATCATCTTCTCGTTCCCGGACCGCGCCGAATTCCGCCAGGACCATTGGGAACGCTACCTCGACGTGAACCGCCTGTTCGCCGAGCAGGCCGCGCGCGAGGCGGCGGAAGGCGCCACCGTCTGGGTGCACGACTACAACCTGTGGATGGTGCCCGCATTCCTGCGCCCGCTGCGTCCGGACCTGAAGATCGCGTTCTTCCACCACACCGCCTTCCCGTCCAGCGACGTCTTCAACATCCTGCCGTGGCGCCGCGACATCGTCGCCAGCCTGCTGCAATGCGACTACGTGGGCTTCCACATCCCCCGCTACGTCGAGAACTTCGTCGATGCGGCCCGCTCCTGCGCGCCGGTCGAGGTCGTCGCCAGCGCCCCGTGCGCGCCCCGCTTCCTCACCTATGGCTGCGCGCTGGGCGTCGACACGACGACGACGGCGATCGAGGCCGGCGGCCGCCGCGTCGCGCTGGGTGCCCATCCGGTCGGCACGGACGTCGCGCTGATCGGGCGCTTGATGCGGACGCCGCAGGTCGCGGCGGATCTCGCCGAGATCGACGGTTACCTGGCCGGCCGCACCGGCATCGTCTCGATCGAGCGCCTGGACTACGTAAAAGGGTCGCTGGAAAAGCTGCAGGCGTTCGAGCGCCTGCTGGAGCAGCATCCGGCGCTGGCGGGCAAGGTCACGCTGCTGAACATCATCACGCCCGCCGCGCCCGGCATGGAGATCTACGACACGCTGCGCGAAGAACTGGACCGCACGGTGGGCCGGATCAACGGGCGTTTCTCGACGCTGGACTGGGTGCCGGTACGCTATTTTTATCGCTCGCTGCCGTTCGAGGCCGTGCTGGCCCATTACGCGGCCTGCGACATCGCGTGGATCACGCCGCTGCGCGACGGCCTGAACCTCGTCGCGAAGGAATACATCGCGGCACGCCACGCGGTCGGCAAGCCGGGCGTATTGATCCTGTCGGAATTCGCCGGCGCCGCGGTCGAACTGCACGGCGCCCTGCTGACGAATCCCTACGACGCGCATTCGATGACGGACAGGCTGTACCGCGCCATTACAATGGGGCCCGACGAGGCCGCCTACCGCGCGGAGCGCATGGCCGCCATCGTCGCCGACCATGACGTCGCGCGCTGGGGCGGGGAGTTCCTCGCCGCCGTCGCCGACGCGGCAGCCGGCACCGAGGCATTGCCCGAAGCCGCCTGAGCAATCCCACCGCAACCACCGGAAAGGATGATCGGATGAATGTAGTGTTTTTCGATAACACGACGCTGGCCTGGCTCACGGCCCTCGGCATCGCGGCCGGCGTCGCGCTGGCCCTGTACGTCGCCAAGAAGCTGGGCGTGCACCACTTGCGCAAGCTGGCCGAGCGCACGGAGACGCGGCTGGACGACATTGCCGTCGAAGCGCTCGACGGCACGCGGCTGCTGGCCATCGTCATCATGGGCCTGTTCGCGGGCAGCAAGTTCCTCGTACTGCCGCCCGAGGTACATCTGTTCGCGGCGCGGGCCGCCATCGTCACGGGCCTGATCCAGGCCGCCGTCTGGGGCCACCGCGCCCTGCGCGCCTGGCTGACGGACTATTACCAGAATCGCGCCGACGACCCGGCCCGCGCCACGTCGGCGGCGGCCGTCGGCTTCATCGCGCAGACCGTGCTGTGGACCGTGCTGATGCTGATGGTGCTGGACAATCTGGGCGTCAACATCACGACGCTCGTCGCCTCGCTGGGGATCGGCGGCATCGCGGTGGCACTGGCCGTCCAGAACATCCTGGGCGACCTGTTCGCATCGCTGTCCATCGTGCTCGACAAGCCCTTCGTGGTCGGCGACTTCATCATCGTCGACAAATACCTGGGCACCGTGGAATACGTGGGCCTGAAGACGACCCGGCTGCGCAGCCTGGGCGGCGAGCAGCTCGTGTTCTCGAACGCGGACCTGCTCAAGAGCCGGCTGCAGAACATGACGCGCATGAGCCGGCGCCGCGTCGTGTTCACGGTCGCCGTCGCGTACGAGACGCCGACGGACAAGCTGCGCCTGATTCCGCCGCTGCTGACGGAACTCGTCAAGGCGCAGGAAGGCGTGACGTTCGACCGCGCCCATTTCGCCGGCATGGTGGCGCCCTCGCTGAACTTCGACGTCGTGTACTGGGTGGAGTCGGCGGATTACGTCCGCTACATGGACATCCAGCAGGAGATCTATCTGCAGCTGATGGACCGTTTCGCCGCGCTGGAGATCGAGTTCGCGTTTCCGACGCAGCGGCTGCATCTGCACGATGCGCGCGAGCCGGCGACCACCTGACGGATCATTGCGGCGGCGCGGTCGATGCCCGCACGACGAGCGTGCTGGCCAGCGCCGTGCTGCGCGGCGGCGCGTACTGGCCGCGTATGCGATCGATCAATAGCTCGATCGCAAGATTCGCCATGTCGCGCTTGGGCGGCGCCACCGTCGTCAGCGGCGGCAGCGCATAGCCCGCGCCGGCGATATCGTCATAGCCGACCACGGACAACTGCGCCGGCACGCGCACCCCGGCCGCACCGGCGGCGCACAGGCCGCCCAGCGCCATCAGGTCGCTCGTGACGAACACGGCGGTCGGGCGTTGCGTCTGGCCCAGCAGGCGCGTAAAGGCCGCGTGGCCGCCCGCGCTCGTGAATTCCTCGTGCACGATGCGGTCCGGCGCCACCGCCAGCCCCGCCTCCGCCATCGCACGCAGGAAGCCGCCGACGCGTTCGCGCGTGCGCGGCAGGTCGGCCGGGCCGGACACGCAGGCGATCTCGCGGTGCCCCAGTTCGACCAGGTGGCGCGTGGCCTGGTAGCCCCCCTCTTCCTGACCGGCCAGGACGAGGTCCGCATCGAGCCCGGGCAGCGCCCGTTCCAGCTGGACGATCGGGACGGCTTGATGGCGCAGCAACAGATCCTGTTCGTCGTCGGCGCCGCTGGCGACGAGGACCATGCCGTCGATGCGCTTTTCCATCAGCAGCCGCAGATAGGCGGCCTGCTTCCGTGCGCCGCCGTGCGCGTTGCAGAGGATGATGTTGTAGCCGAGCTCGAACGCCGCGTCCTCGATCCAGCGGATCAGTTCGGCGAAGTATGGATTGGACGAGTTCGGCACGAGCACGCCGATGGTGTGGGTCTTGTCGTTCTTGAGGCTGCGGGCGACGGCGCTGGGGATGTAGCGCATCTCGTCGATGATGCCGAGCACGCGCTGGCGCACGTCGTTGCTGACGACGCGCGTGTTGTTGATCACGTGCGAGACCGTGGAGATCGACACCCCGGCACGCTCCGCTACCTGTTTCATGGTCGCCATCGCTTCCTCCTGAGGCGCGATTATTACCGATGTGTTTCAGTAATTACAACTCCCGGGGTTCATTCTTCAAGATCAGGTCGCTATCCGGCTTATCAAGAGGGCTGTGGCCGGCCAGTCGATCTGATATTTCCACGCAAAACGGTCTTGAAAAATTGTATACAGAGGACGCCAAAAATCCCCGCCTTCCCTCTGTGAGACAGCAGAATCACCCACTTCTTAGCCAATAGAAACTGTATACAAATTCGTTGACAGTGCCGGCATGCAGGGGCATCATGATTTGAAAACAAGCCGCCGCAGAGTGGCCCAAGCATTGTGGAGACGTCGCAATCGGTTGCATCCGGATCCCGGATTGCCTGCCGTGGTTCACCGTCTCCACCGTCCGGAAATCATCGAACCACCCGACGCAGTTCAGGACAACATTCGACGGAGACACATATGAACAATCTGCTGTACAAGGTCGACGACCGCCCCCCTCTCATCACCACGACCCTCCTCGCCGCCCAGCACATGCTGGCCGCCCTCGGCGGCATCATCGCCGTGCCGCTCGTCGTCGGCGCCATCCTCAAATTGCCCGCGGACCAGGTCGTCGCGCTCGTCAACGCGGCGCTGCTGGGCTCGGGCATCGTCACGATCGTCCAGTGCAAGGGCATCGGCCCCGTCGGCATCCGGCTGCCGTGCGTGATGGGCACCAGCTTCGCCTTCGTCGGCGCGGCCATCAGCATCGGTTTCGAGCATGGCGTGGCGGGCATCCTCGGCTCGTCGCTCGCAGGCTCCGTCGTCATGATCGTCGGCAGTTTCTTCATGCCGCAGATCCGCAAACTGTTCCCGCACCAGGTGACGGCCGTCGTCGTCACGATGATCGGCCTGTCGCTCGTCCCCGTCGCCGTCGACTGGGCGGCCGGTGGCAAGGCGCCGGGCGCGGACTACGGCGCGCCCGCGAACCTGGGCATCGCACTGTTCGTGCTGGCCATCGTCGTCGCGCTCGTCCAGTTCGGCAAAGGCATCATCTCCGCCTCCGCCATCGTGATCGGCATCGCGATCGGCTACGCCGTCTGCCTGGGCCTGGGCCTCGTCGACTTCTCGAGCGTGCAGAAGGCCGCCGTGTTCGCGCTGCCGCAGCCGCTGCACTTCGGCATGAGCTTCCCGCCGAGCGGCATCTTCGCGATGGCCCTGGCCTACGTCGTGACGATGGTCGAAACGACCGGCACCTTCATGGCGCTGGGCGCCGCGACCGAAACGAAGATGCGCGGCACGCTGCTCAAGCGCGGCGTGCTGTGCGACGGCGTCGGCTCCGCATTCGCCTCGACGCTGGGCGCGCCGCCGATGTCGACGTTCGCGCAGAACGTGGGCGTCATCTCGCTGACCGGTGTCGCGAGCCGCCACGTGGTCGCCCTCACCGGCGTGATGCTGGCGCTGGCCGGCCTGTTCCCGGTGCTGGGCGCCGTCGTCGTCACGATCCCGCAGCCCGTGCTGGGCGGCGCGGGCCTCATGATGTTCGCGATGATTCTTACCGCCGGCGTGCAGATGCTGGGCAAGGTCGAGCACGACAGGCGCACGGGCCTCATCATCGCCGTCTCGATCGGCTGCGGGCTCGCCGTCAGCGTGCGTCCGGAACTGCTGGCCAAGCTGCCGCCGTTCGTGAACGAAATCTTCGGCTCGGGCATCAGCACGGGCGCCATCATGGCCGTCCTGCTGAACCTGGTGCTGCCGAACCGTCCCGTGGAAGTCCACGACGACGAAGAAGACGTCCCCCAGCCGCTGCTGGTCAAAGACCTGGAGGCGGTCTGACGGGGATACTCCCGACATTGTTTCCGCAGTGCCCGCGCATTGTTTCCGCAGTGTTGAAATCTAAAAAAGTGGAACTTATGAGCAAAACTCTCCTGATCAAGAATGCGCGCGTCCTCGTCACGATGGACGCGCAACGCCGCGAAATCGAAGACGGTGCCGTCTTCATCCGCGACAACGTGATCGTCAGCGTGGGCACGACGGACGCACTCCCCCAGGACGCCGACGAGGTGATCGACGCGGCCGGCCACGTCGTCATCCCCGGCCTCGTCAACACGCACCATCATATGTACCAGAGTCTCACGCGCGTCATCCCGGCCGCGCAGGACGGCGAACTCTTCAACTGGCTGACGAACCTGTACCCCGTGTGGGCGAACCTGACGGGCGAGATGGTCCACGTGTCGACGCTCACCGCGATGGCGGAACTGATCCTGTCGGGCTGCACGACGAGCAGCGACCACCTGTACATCTACCCGAACGATTGCCGCCTCGACGACAGCATCGAAGCGGCGCACACCATCGGCATGCGCTTCCACGCGGCGCGCGGCGCGATGAGCGTGGGCCGCTCGAAAGGCGGCCTGCCGCCGGACAGCGTCGTGGAAGACGAAGCGGCGATCCTGAAGGACACGCAGCGGCTGATCGAAACGTACCACGACGCGTCGCGCCACGCGATGCAGCGGATCGTCGTGGCGCCCTGCTCGCCGTTCTCCGTGTCGCGCGACCTGATGAAGGAAGCGGCGCTGCTGGCGCGCAGCCACGGCGTGTCGCTGCACACGCACCTCGCGGAAAACGTCAACGACATCGCGTACAGCCGCGAGAAGTTCGCGATGACGCCGGCCGAATATGCGGAAGACTGCGGGTGGGTCGGCCACGACGTGTGGCACGCGCACTGCGTGCAGCTGGACGATGCGGGCATCGGCCTGTTCGCGCGGACCGGCACCGGCGTCGCGCACTGCCCGTGCTCGAACATGCGCCTCGCGTCCGGCATCGCGCCCGTGCGCAAGATGGTCGACGCCGGCGTGCCCGTGGGCCTCGGCGTGGACGGCAGCGCGTCGAACGACGGCGCCCACATGCTGGGCGAAGTGCGCCAGGCGATGCTGCTGCAGCGCGTGGGCTTCGGTCCGGATGCGATGACCGCGCGCCAGGCGCTGGAACTCGCCACGCTGGGCGGCGCGAAAGTGCTGAACCGCGACGACATCGGCAGCATCGCGCCGGGCATGTCGGCGGATATCGTCATGTTCAAGCTGGATGGCGTGGGCTTCGCGGGCGCGCTGCACGACCCGGTGGCGGCGCTCGTGTTCTGCACGCCGGCCAACGTCAATCACAGCGTCATCAACGGCAAGGTTGTCGTGAAGGATGGGGTGTTGAGGACGGTCGACCTGCCGGTCGTGCTGGAGCGGCATAACCGGCTGGCGGAGGAGTTGGCGCTGGCCTAGTCGTCGTTCCCGCGAAAGCGGGAAACCATGCAGAGCGGCAGAATTCAGTATGGCGGAAACGCCGCAATGCGCTTCAATTTCGACTTCGTATCTTCAGCATGGGTCCCCGCTTTCGCGGGGATGACGTGCAAAAGCAAACGGCCCATCTACCGCGAAGTAGATGGGCCGTTTTGCATGCGCCGGCGGCAGGGCCGCCGTGGCGCTTGATACGATTACTGCAGCTTGATTTCGACGTCAACGCCAGCCGGCAGGTCCAGCTTCATCAGCGCGTCGACGGTCTTGTCGGTCGGGTCCACGATGTCCATCAGACGCTGGTGCGTACGGATTTCGAACTGGTCGCGCGAGGTCTTGTTGACGTGCGGGGAACGCAGCACGTCGAAACGCTGGATGCGGGTCGGCAGCGGAACCGGGCCCTTGACGACTGCGCCGGTGCGCTTGGCGGTGTCGACGATTTCCAGAGCGGACTGGTCGATCAGCTTGTAGTCGAACGCTTTCAGGCGGATACGGATTTTCTGATTCGGAGCGGACATGCTATTTCCTTAAAAAAGAACGAACCGGCACACGGGCCGGCAATCATGTGTCAGGTACTGCGTGTACTGCGGAGGGGACGGCAGTATAACACCGTTTTATCCCTTACTGCTCAAACAGAAGGGACAGAACTTTCGTCCTGCCCCTTCTGTCGTATTGCGACTACTTGGATGATCGCTAAATTAAGCGATGATCTTGGCAACCACGCCGGCGCCGACGGTACGGCCGCCTTCGCGGATTGCGAAGCGCAGACCTTCTTCCATCGCGATCGGAGCGATCAGCTTG
>NZ_LMEW01000008.1 GCF_001426525.1 Massilia sp. Root133 | reverse complement strand
GAGGACACGGCGCCGCTGGTCGACGTCGACACGTTCTGGCACTACCACATCCTCGACACGATGAAATATGCCGCCGACTGCGAGCAGGCCTTCGGCTATTTCCTGCACCACTACCCGTACGTCGGCATGGGCGGCGGCGATGACGAGCAGTTCCGCCTCGCCAGCGGCGACCGCATGCGCGAGCTGTACGAAGCCACGTTCGGCGACACCTACCCGGGCGCCGTCGCCCAGTCCGCGGACGGCGCGGCCGCATGGTGCGCAAGCCCGCACATCGAGCCGGGCCAGGTGACGGACAGCGCGACCGCATGGTGCGCGAGCCCGCATACCGCGGGCAAGCGCGCCGCCGCCACCGCGTGGTGCGCGAGCCCGCACATCGACAAGCTGACCCGGCGCGCGATCGACACCGCCTGGTGCGCCAGCCCGCACATCGGCAAGCTGACCCACGACGGCGGCGCCACCGCCTGGTGCGCCAGCCCGCACACCGCCAACAAGGCCGCCTGAGCGGGTCAGGCCGCGCTGGCCTCCGCGTGGGGCCGCACCATCAGCGAGCGCAACTCGCGGATGCTGTAGTCGGACACCTCGTGCATGCGCAGCAGGAGGGTGGCGCCGATCGGCAGGGTGTTGTGGCGGATCTTGCTGATCACGGGCGGCGCCACTTCCAGCAGCCGCGACAGCGCGGCGTCGTTCTTGAGCTTGAGTTTATTGATGATGGCGTCGAGGACCCGGTTCGGGTCATACTCGGCGCCGTCAGGTATGCGTCTGATGGGCATGTTCGTCTTTCGCTTTGTGACATCCATGGGAAATTTTCCACAACCCATAGCGGGTTATGGAAAATCAGCCAGTTTCGGGAAATATAAGTTCTTTGTGTGGTCGCTCTACGGCGTACCCGAATGATACATGGATTAGTTGCGAAATGCTTAAGACGCCCTTATGCCGTCGCCGACATGGGGATAGCGCAGGCGGGCCCGCAGCTCCGTGCCGAGGCGGCGGTTGTCCAGCCGGCGCGATTCCGACATGAAGGACAGCAGCATCGGCGACACCGCCTTCTCCAGCTCGGCGCGCGCGAGACGCGGCGGCCGCGCCAGGCCGAATGCATCGGCCACGAGATCGAAATAATCCCCCATCTTCATGCGCGTGTCGTCGGACGCGTTGTAGACACGCCCCGGCCATGCGCGGAACAGCGCCAGCGCGCACAGCCGCGCCAGGTCATCGGCGTGGATGTGGTTCGTGTACACGTCGTCCGCGCTCGCCAGCGCCGGCGTGCCCCGCTGCAGCCGTTCGATGGGCAGGCGGTCCGCCGCATAGATGCCGGGCGCGCGCAGGATCGCCACCTTGCCCCCGCTCGCCACGGCCCATGCGCGCAGCACGCGTTCGGCGTCCACGCGGCGCCGCGCACGCGCATTGCGCGGGGCGACGGGCGTCGTCTCGGGGGTCGCCGCGCCGCTACGGTCGCCGTAGACGCCCGAGGTGCTGACATAAACCACCCGCGCGCCCTCGGGTAGAATGGCGATCAAATTGCGCGTGCGCAAATCGAGCGCGCCGTCCTGCTGTGGCGGCGCTAGATGAACGACCCGCTGCGCCAGTCCTGCCAATCGCTTCAGCGTCGCTGGCCGGTCGAGGTCGGCCACGACGGGGACGGCGCCCGCCGCACGCAATGCCGCGCACCGGGCCGGCTGGCTCGTCACGGCGAACACGCGAAAACGCTCGCGCACCAGCGGCAGCAAACGCATGCCGACGTCGCCGCAGCCCACGATCAGGAGGCGCGGCTTGTTGAACCTGACTTTGTTTTTTGTATCCATTCGAGGATTGTATGACGTTTCAGATCACTGTCCAGCCCAGCGGCCACCACTACGACTGCGACGCGGACGAAACCGTGCTCGCGGCCGCGATCCGCTCCGGCATCGGCCTGCCGTACGGCTGCAAGAACGGCGCCTGCGGTTCCTGCAAGGGCAAGGTCGTCGAAGGCACGATCCATCACAAGCCGCACCAGGCACGCGCGCTGACCGACCAGGAAAAGCTGCAGGGTCTCGCCCTGATGTGCTGCGCCGTGCCCGAGGGCGACGTCGTGATCGAAGCGCGCGAAGTGGGCGGCAGCAGCGAGTACCCGGTGCGCAAGATGCCCACCCGCGTCACCGCCATCCGCCGCGCCGCGCCGGACGTCGCCATCCTCACCTTGCAGCTGCCGGCCAACGAAGCCCTCGCCTACCGCGCCGGCCAGTACATCGAATTCATGCTCAAGGACGGCAAGCGCCGCGCCTATAGCATCGCCAGCGCGCCGTCGCTGGGCGGCCCGGTCGAACTGCACATCCGCCACCTCCCCGGCGGCGTGTTCACGGACCATGTCTTCGGGGCGATGAAGGAACGCGACATCCTGCGCTTCGAGGGTCCGTTAGGCACGTTCTTCCTGCGCGAAGACTCGGACAAGCCGATCGTGCTGCTGGCCTCCGGCACCGGCTTCGCGCCGGTCAAGGCGCTCGTCGAGCACATGATCCACCTGAAGTCGGAACGTCCCGTCGCCCTGTACTGGGGCGGACGCCGGCCGCAGGACCTGTACATGCACGCGTTGTGCGAGCAGTGGGCGCGCGAGCTGCCCCACTTCACGTACGTGCCCGTCATCTCGGACGCGCTGCCGGAAGACGGCTGGACGGGCCGCACGGGCTTCGTGCACGCGGCGGTGATGCAGGACATCCCCGACCTGTCGAACCACCAGGTGTATGCGTGCGGCGCGCCGGTCATGGTCGATTCCGCACGGCGCGACTACGTCGAGCAATGCGGCCTGCCGGCCGACGAGTTCTACGCCGACGCCTTCACGACGGAAGCGGACCTGGCCCAGCCCTGACGTGCCCGGCGGGGCGCACATGCAGACACGATTCCTGTATATCTCGACAAGAATTTGGAGTATGTTCCCGTTTGCCCCGGCCGCACCGGCCGGTTACCAAACAAGAAAGGGTCCATTAACATGCACAAGACGCTCCGCCGTGCCCCTGTCCTGCTCGCCCTGTCGGCCGCCCTGGTGTCGACAGCCCTCCTTTCGGGCGCCCTCCCCGCCCACGCCGCCGACCAGGCGAGCAACAGCTGGCAAACCGTCCTCGCCAGCCCGCTCCGCACGGACGACGACCGCAAGGGCGACGCACACCGCAAATCCGCCGAATTCCTCACGTTCGCCCAGGTGAAGCCGGGCATGAAGGTGCTCGACGTGGCGTCCGGCGGCGGCGCCACCGCGGCCCTGCTGACGGCGGCCGTGGGGCCCAAGGGCGAAGTCTGGGCCCAGAACGCCAAGCCGAACGCCAAGCTGGACGCGCGCCTGGGCCAGGCCACGCTGCCGAACCTGCACGCCGTCGTGGCGGACTTCAACGATCCGGTCCCGAAAGGCACGCCGCCGCTGGACCTCGTCACGATCAACATGTCGTACCATGACATCGTCAACACGCCGGCCGACCGCGCCGCGCTGAACAAGCGCCTGTACGACGCCCTCAAGCCGGGCGGCCACCTCGTCATCATCGACAACGCGGCCAAGAAGGGCAGCGGCCTCACGGCCACGAAGACCCTGCACCGCATCGACGAGGACACGGTCGTCGACGAGGTGACGAAGGCCGGCTTCAAGGTCGACGCGAAGAGCGACTACCTGCGCGCGCCGTCCGACCCGCGCGATCTGCCGTTCTTCGAAATGAAGGGCGCGCCGGACGACAAGTTCGCGATCCGGTTCGTCAAGAAGTAAAGCCGCTGTCAAGACAGCACATCGCGCGGACATCAGGCACAATGAGGGTTGCATTCCCGCCATTCCCTCTCCCAACCTATGTCCGTGCTTTCTCCGACAGGGCGCCTTGCCGTCCTGCGCAACCGTAACGTTTCGTTCTACCTGTCCTCGCGCTTCCTCGGCACGCTCGCCGTCCAGATGCAGAGCGTGGCCGTCGGCTGGCAGGTCTACCAGATCACGCACAGCCTGTTCGACCTCGGCCTCATCGGCCTCGCCCAGTTCGCGCCATTCCTTGTCCTGATCCTGTGGGCCGGCCACGTGGCCGACACGCACAACCGCCGCAACATCGTCCTCGCCTGCATGGCCACGCAGCTGCTGTGCAGCCTGCTGCTCGTCGCGTTCACGCTGTCCGGCAGCAAGACCGTGTGGCCCGTGTACGCCGTGCTCGTGCTGTTCGGCAGCGCGCGCGCCTTCATGCAGCCGGCGTCGCAGGCGGTGCTGCGCAACCTCGTCGCCACGAAGGATTTCTCGCAGGCCGTCGCGCTGAGCTCCTCGACGTTCCAGGTGGCCGTGATCGTCGGCCCGGTGCTGGGCGGCCTGCTGTACGTGTTCGGGCCGAACGTCGTGTATGGCGTGTCGAGCACGCTGCTCGTCATCGCGGTGCTGCTGATGTCCGGCACGAAAAGCGCACCGCAGGCGATGAACAAAGCGCCCGTCAGCTGGCACACCCTGCTGGAAGGCCTGCGCTTCGTGTGGTCGCGGCAGATCGTGCTGGGCGCCATTTCGCTCGACCTGTTCGCCGTGCTGTTCGGCGGCGCCACCGCCCTGCTGCCCGCCTACGCCCATGATGTGCTGCACGCCGGCCCCACGAGCCTGGGCCTGTTGCGGACCGCGCCCGGCGCTGGCGCCACCTTGTGCTCGATCGCGCTCGCGTTCTGGCCGATCACGCGCAAGGTCGGCCCGTGGATGTTCGGCGGCGTCGCCCTGTTCGGCGCGGCCACCGTGACGATGGGCCTCACGCACAGCTTTTATGTCGCCCTCGTCGCGCTGTTCCTGCTGGGCGCGGGCGACATGGTCAGCGTCTACATCCGCCACCTGCTCGTGCAGTACGAGACGCCGGACGAGATCCGCGGCCGTGTCAGCGCCGTGAACGCCGTGTTCATCGGCGCCTCCAATGAACTGGGCGAATTCGAATCGGGCCTGACGGCGAGCTGGTTCGGCCTCGTGCGCGCGATCGTGTTCGGGGGCGTCGCCACGCTGGTCGTCACCGGCGCGTGGATGAAGCTGTTCCCCGTGCTGTCGCGCATGGACCGCTTCCCGCACCACGACGCGGAACAGGCGGCCAAGGCCGGGGCCGCGTGATGGAACGGCAGCCAGGCTTCCTGTTGCGCTTCATCCGCAGCCGCCCGTACCTGCTCGGCGCGCTGATGCTCGGCGTGGCGGTCGCTATGCTCGTGCCGGCGCACTACAGCGACCTGCGGCGCGCCCTGATCGGCTGGAACAGCGGCGTCTGGTCCTATCTGCTGATCATGGCGTGGACGATGTTCCGCGCCGATCACAGCCGCGTGCGCGCGATCGCCGAAAGGCAGGACGAAAGCGGGGGCGCCGTGCTGGGCGCCGTCGTCGTCGGCGCGATCCTGAGCGTGTACGCGATCGTGACGGAACTGGCGAACATGAAGGAGGCGACGGAGCACGTCAAGGCGCTGCACTACGGCTTCACGGCGCTGACCGTGATCGGTTCCTGGCTGCTGGTCGGCGTCATGTACTGTTTCCATTACGCGCACATCTACTACACGGCCAGCAAGCACGCGCTGCCGCTGGAATTCCCCGACCGGCACACGCAGCCGAACTACTGGGACTTCCTGTACTTCTCGTTCACGCTGTCGGTGGCCGTGCAGACGTCGGACGTGACCGTCAAGACGCGCGCCATGCGCAAGCTCGTGCTGGGCCATTGCGTGCTCGCGTTCTTCTTCAACCTCGTCATCCTCGGCCTGTCCGTGAACATCGCGGCAAGCCTCGTGAACACCTGAGTGCGCGTGCGGAACGGCGGGTTTTCTCCAGAGCGGGTAATATCGATGCAAATGTGACCACTTTTGGAGGAGTTTATGGAAGTTAATGTCAACACCGATAACACCATCCAGCGCCATTCCGGCCTCGACGAACGCGTCCGCACCATGGTCGAAGAAGCGATCGGCCGCTTCGGTGACCACGTGCGCCGCGTGGACGTGCACCTCTCCAACGAGAACAAGGAAAAGCACGAAGACGGCAGCAACTACTGCATGATGGAAGCGCTCGTCTCGGGTTATGCGCCCGTCGTCGTGCATGCGCATGCGGAAAACCTGCAACAGTCGATCACGAGCGCCGTCGGCAAGCTCAAGCGCGCCCTGGACAGCGCCATCGGCCGCCTGAACGACAAGAACAAGCGCGAACCGCTGCCCGTGGACGCCGAGTCCGATAAAGACCTGACCAGCAATTCCTGATCGCGGTCGCGGCAACGGACTGCCGCCAGTCCGTTGTCCGCCAAAAGTGTTGCAAAAATTAAAATATGCTTGCGTCATCCGGAGCGTCCATATACGCTTGTACGGACAACAGCAAGCACCATGACCACGACTGCACAACCCACACCCGCCGCCCGGACCGACAAGCTCCTGACCATCGAAGCGGCCCGCGGCATCGCCGCCCTGCTCGTCGCCTTCTTCCACGGATCGCACGTCGTCGAACTGGCCCAGCCGGAACGCGGCGCGCCGTTCGGCGGCTTGTTCACCTTCGGCCATGCGGGCGTGCCCTTCTTCTTCGTCCTGTCCGGCTACATCATCTATTACATCCACCATGCCGACCTCGACCGTCCCAGCAGGCTGGGTTCGTTCGCATGGAAGCGCGCGACGCGCATCTATCCGCTGTACCTGGTCGTGATGGTGCTGATCACCGCGAAATACGGGTTCGCGGGGAATTTTGCGTGGGATTACTGGATAAAATCCGTGCTGCTGCTGCCGCAGAGCCAGTTGCCGATGCTGATCCAGTCCTGGACCCTCGTCCACGAAGTCCTGTTCTACGCCCTGTTCGGCCTGGCCATCTGGCGCGTGCGCGTGAGCCGCTGGGTGCTGCTTTCCTGGGCGATCCTGTTCTGCACGGCGCGCGTGGTCGATCTCCAGCTGCCGGCCGGGCTGTTCGGCGACACCGTCCGGACGCTCGCCTCCCCGTACAACCTGCTGTTCCTCCTCGGCATGGGCGTCGCGTGGGTGCTGCGCCACCGCACGATCGCCTTCCCGCGGCTGCTCGCGCTGGCGGGCACCCTCGCCTTCCTGGCCACGGGCCTCGTGGAAAACACCGGTCTCTACAAGAGCATGGCCGAGCACGGCCTGTTGCCGGTCGTGCTGTACGGCGTGAGTTCCGCCTGCATCATCATTGGCCTCGTCGCAGCCGAGACCGCCGGCAATCTGCGCGTGGGCCGCATCGGCGGCCTGCTGGGCGCGCTGTCCTATCCGCTGTACCTCACGCACGGCATCGCGATCAGCATCGCCGTCGAGGCCGCGCGCAAGCTGCACTACGCCGGGTCGGGCGCCCTGCTGCTGACCGGTGCCGTGGCCGTGGCCTGCGTGGCGGCGCTGGTCGTGCACCGCTGCGTGGAAAAGCCGGTGGCCAGGTGGCTGCGCAACGTGTGGGCCCGCCGCGGCGCGGCGCCGGCCTTTACTTGAGCGTCTGCAGATAGCGCAGCCCGGCCAGCGCCCGGCTGCCGTACCACGACATCATCTCGCCGTCGACGAGATAAACGGGAATCCCCAGCTGCTTTTCCAGTGCGTCCGCATGGTCTTCCGTGAAGCGGTAGGGCTCGGTCGACAGCAGCACGGCATCGAGCCCGTCGACGAGCGCCTGCGACCAGGCGAAGCGCGGATACCGGTCCGTGCCCAGGTCCGGCACGCGCCAGCCCAGCTCGGCCAGCATGGCCGCGATATACGTGTCCTTCGACACCGTCATCCACGGATCCTGCCAGATGCAGTAGAGCACCGTGCGCGCCGGTCCCTTCGGCGCCGCGTGCAGCGCCGCGTACTCGGCCTCGAATGCAAGGCACCAGCGCGCGGCGGCCTCTTCCGCGCCGAAGATCCCGCCCATCAGCCGCGCCAGCGGCACATTGTCGCGCGGCGTGTTCGGATGCGTGACGACGACGTGCGGCACGAACCCGGCGAGGTTCTCGACGGTCGGCTTGGCGTTCTCGTCGATGTTGACGACGACGTGCGTGGGCGCGAGCTTGCGGATCTTCTCGATGTTGACGTCCTTCGTGCCGCCCACCTTGGGAATGGCCGTGACCACGTCGCGCGGATGGATGCAGAAGCCGGTGCGGCCGACGAGCTTGCCCGCGAGGCCAAGGTCGCACAGCAGCTCGGTGATCGAGGGCACGAGGCAGACGATGCGCGCATCGGGCGCGGGTGCGTGGTGGTGGCCGAGGGCGTCGGCCAGGAAATCGGGGGCGGTAGTCATGCCGCCATTGAAACACTGTTGTTTATCGGCGCCAAGCATCGGCGCTGGTGTTTCGTTAAGGTATCATGCGAGGTTGTCAATATAAGTTGTCGCCTGGCAGTCAATCCGATGATCGTGACCGGCACTTTCGGTGCATCCCCCTACCGCATTCGCGACTTGCAGCTCTTTCGCGACATCGACGATCCCGCCGTCGCGCAAGCGCTCGCCGATTCCCGGCTCGTGCGGCTGCCGCGGGGCGAAGCGCTCGAGGACGGCCTGCGCGCCCGCCTCTACATCCTGCTCGCGGGCAGCCTCGCCGTGGAGGGCGCGCTGGGCGAAGGCAATGTCGAGCGCATCCTGCCGGGTGAAAGCGTGGGCGAGCAGTCCGTGCTGGACGATGCCGCCAACCTCGACGCCATCGTCGCGCTGGAAGACAGCGAGCTGCTCGTCATCGAACCCGACCGCGTGTGGCAATTGATCGACGGGCACAATGGCGTGGCGCGCAACCTGCTGCGGCTGCTGTCGTTCCGCATCCGCGCGACCAACGCCCGCCTGCGCCGGCGCCAGAAGCTGGGCGAGTTCTACCGCCAGCTGTCGTTCAACGACGGCCTCACGGGCCTGTACAACCGCGCCTGGCTGAACGACGCGCTGCCCAAGCTCGTCACGCGCGCGCGCCAGGACGGCGGGCCGCTGTCGCTCGTGATGATCGACCTCGACCACTTCAAGCGCTTCAACGACACGCATGGCCACATCGCGGGCGACGCCGCCCTGTGCGCGGCCGCGGGCGTGATCCGCGCGGGCCTGCGTCCGACCGATTTCGCCGTGCGCTACGGCGGCGAGGAAATGATGGCGATCCTGCCCGCCACCCCGCAGGCGCAGGCGCTGACAGTCGCCGAGCGCCTGTGCGTGCGCATGCGCGAGGCCGCCGTGTTCGACGACATGCGCCTGCCGCTGCCGCACGTCACCGGGTCGTTCGGCGTCGCCACGCTGCTGCCCGGCCAGGACGAACGGGGCCTGATCGAGGCCGCCGACGCCGCGCTGTACCGCGCCAAGGAAGCAGGCCGCGACCGCATTGGCACGTGAAGTTCCCAAAACCGGATTGAGCCGGTGCTAGGCCGTGCGAATCATGCACGTTAGAATGGCGCCACGATGAGCAACCACACCTTCCTCTGGCACGACTACGAGACCTTCGGCGCGGAACCGCGGCGCGATCGTCCCGCACAGTTCGCCGCGATCCGCACCGACGCCGACCTCAACGAGATCGGCGAACCGATCATGCTGTATTGCCAGCCGGCGCCCGACTACCTGCCCGACCCGCAAGCCTGCCTGATCACCGGCATCACGCCGCAGCACTGCCTGGAACACGGCGTGCCCGAACACGAATTCGCGGCCCGCATCTGCGTCGCGTTTTCCGAGCCGGGCACGATCGGCGTCGGCTACAACACCATCCGCTTCGACGACGAGGTCACGCGCTTCCTGCTGTGGCGCAACCTGATGGACCCGTATGCGCGCGAATGGCAGAACGGCTGCGGCCGCTGGGACATGCTCGACGTCGTCCGCATGGCCTATGCGCTCCGTCCCGACGGCATTACCTGGCCGCGCCATGACGACGGCCGTCCCAGCTTCAAGCTCGAACACCTCACGCGCGACAACGGCCTCGTGCACGACGCCGCGCACGACGCGCTGTCCGACGTGCGCGCCACCATCGCGCTCGCGCGCCTGCTGCGCAGCAAGCAGCCGAAGCTGTTCGACTTCTGCCTGGAACTGCGCCGCAAGGACAAGGTGGCCGAGCAGATGGGCCTGCACCTGGACCGCGCACTGCGCCAGCCGTTCCTGCACGTGTCCGGCATGTTCCCGGCCGAGCGCGGCTGCCTGGGCGTCGTCTGGCCGCTCGCGACGCATCCCACGAACAAGAACGAAGTCCTCGTGTGGGACTGCCGCCACGACCCGTCCGAACTGTTCAACCTGAACGTCGAGACGATCCGCCAGCGGATGTTCACCCGCGCCGCCGAGATGCCCGAGGGCATGACGCGCCTCCCGATCAAGAGCGTGCACCTGAACAAGTCGCCTATGCTGGTCGGCAACCTGAAAACGCTCAGCACACAGATGGCGGCGCGTTGGGAACTGGACGTCGAGCAATGCCTCGCCCACGCCCGCAGCGCCGCGGCCGGGCCGGACATGACGGCGATCTGGCAGAAGGTGTACCAGCGCGATGCGGTCACCGCGAGCGTCGACGTCGACGAAGACCTGTACGGCGGCTTCGTCTCGAACGGCGACCGGCGCCGGCTGGAATCGTTGCGCGCGGAAGCCGCGCCGAAGCTGGCGACCTTGCGCCCGTCGTTCGAGGACGAGCGCCTGTCGCACCTGCTGTTCCGCTACCGCGCCCGCAACTTCCCGCACACGCTGGGCGAGGACGAGCAGCAGGCCTGGGAAGACCACCGCGCCGCGCGCCTGTTCGACGGCGCGGGCGCTGCGCGCACGATCGATCAATTGTTTGCCGAGATAGACGCGCTGTCCGAGACGGCGGACGAGCGGGCTGAGGAAATCCTCGGGGCCCTGTATGATTACGCGGAGATGATCGCCCCCAGCCGGTATTGATCGGCGCGACGGTGGGCACCGTGTGTCCACCATTCACGCCGATGTCCCGTGCATTCCGTTCGCTAAGCAATTTTAATTACCGCCTCTGGGCCGCCGGCGCCCTGGTCTCGAACATCGGCACGTGGATGCAACGCACGGCCCAGGACTGGCTCGTGCTGACGGAACTGACGCACCACAACGCGTCGGCCGTCGGCACCGTGATGGCCCTGCAGTTCGGCCCGCAATTGCTTCTGCTGCCGTGGACGGGCTGGGCCGCCGACCACGTCGACCAGCGCAAGCTGATGATGATCACCCAGACCGCGATGGGCACGCTCGCCCTCGCGCTCGGTGCGATGACGCTGACCGGCGTCGTCGCGCTGTGGCACGTGTACGTGTTCGCCTTCCTGTTCGGCTGCGCATCGGCCTTCGACGCGCCCGTGCGCCAGACGTTCGTCGCGCACCTCGTCGGGGATGCCGACTTGCCCAACGCGGTCGCGCTGAACTCGACGTCGTTCAACGCCGCGCGAATGATCGGCCCCGCGGCCGCCGGCCTCCTGATCGCCGGCATCGGCACCGGCTGGGCGTTCATCGTCAACGGGCTGTCGTACGTCGGGATCCTGTGCTCGCTGGCCTGGCTGCGCAAGGACGAGCTGCACCCGCGCGCGCCCGGGAGCGCAGGCGGGCGCGGCATGCTGGACGGCGTGCGCTACGTATGGAAGCGGCCGGACCTGATGGCGCTGCTGGGCATGCTGTTCCTGATCGCCACGTTCGGCCTGAACTTCCCGATCTTCATCGGCACGATGGCCGTCTCGGTGTTCCACACGGACGCGCGGGGCTACAGCCTGCTGTCGTCGACGATGGCCGCCGGCAGCGTCGTCGGCGCGCTCCTCGCCGCGCGCCGCGAGCATACCCGGTTCAGCGCACTCGTCGTCGGTGCCGGCGTGTTCGGCGCCGGCTGCGCGCTGGCGGCCGTGTCACCCGGCTACCTGTGGTTCGCGGCCGCGCTGGCGCTGACGGGCGTGGCCGCCCTCACCTTCACGAATACCTCGAACAGCCTGCTGCAACTGTCCACGGAACCCGCGATGCGCGGCCGCGTGATGGCGTTGCGGCTCGGCATCGCATTGGGCACGACGCCGATCGGCGCGCCCATCGTCGGCTGGGTGGCCGACCATGCGGGGCCGCGCTGGGCGCTGGGCGTCGCCGCCGCATCGGGCTTCGCGGCGCTGGCGGTCGGGATGCGCTACCTGGCTATCGCCCGGAGCGCGGGGACGGCCTGATACGGTAGGGTGGGCGGCCCTCCGCCCACCAAACGTATGCGTCGCGCTAACGCATGGTGGGCACAGGGGTGCCACCCTACTGGGAGGGATTCTTAACCGCGATGCGCGTTGATGGCGTCACGCGTTTCGGTCGCCACGCGGCGCGCGGCCGCGGCGAAGTCTTCGCCGCCCTGCGGCTGCGCGTAGATGATGGCGCGCGATGAATTGATCATCATGCCCGCGCCGGCGGCCGTGCGACCCGACTTGACGGTCGCCTCGATGTCGCCGCCCTGCGCGCCGATGCCGGGCACGAGCAGCGGCATGTCGCCGACGATGGCGCGCACCTGCGCCAGTTCTTCCGGGAACGTGGCGCCCACGACGAGGGCGCACTGGCCGTTCCTGTTCCACTTTTCCGCGACGAGGCGCGCCACGTGCTGGTACAGCGGCTGGCCGCCCACGTCGAGGAATTGCAGGTCGGAGCCGCCCGCGTTCGACGTGCGGCACAGGACGATCACGCCGCGGTCCTTCCACGCCATGTACGGTTCGACCGAGTCGAAGCCCATGTACGGGTTCACGGTGACGGCATCGGCGCCATAGCGGTCGAACGCTTCGCGCGCGTACTGGTGCGCGGTCGCGCCGATGTCGCCGCGCTTGGCGTCCAGGATCAGCGGGATATGGGGGTAGGTCGCGCGCAGATAGTTGCAGATGGCTTCCAGCTGGTCTTCCGCGCCGAGCGCGGCGAAATAGGCGATCTGCGGCTTGAAGGCGCAGGCCAGGTCGGCGGTCGCGTCGATGATGGCCTTGCAGAACTCCACGATGCCGTCCGGGCGATCGCGCAGGTGTGCGGGGAAGCGGGCCGTGTCCGGGTCGAGTCCCACGCACAGCAGGGAATCGTTGCGCTTCCAGGCGGCGTTCAGTTTGTCGATGAAGTTCATGGGCGGCCTCTCTGATCTGATTGCAAACCCTCTATTGTAGCCTTGCGCCCGTTTGTCTCGCCATCACTGTGGCATTTCGGTTATATTTTGGCCATTCGACAACTAGTTACGGGACGTCAGATGAAACCTTCCCTGTTCACGCGCTGGGCCGGCATGGTGCTGGCCGCCGTACTGGCCGCCACGCTGCTGTCGGGCTGCGGCTACAACCAGTTCCAGGCCAAGGACGAGGCCACCAAGGCTGCCTGGGCCGAGGTCGTCAACCAGTATCAGCGCCGCGCCGACCTGATCCCCAACCTGGTGAACACGGTCAAGGGCTATGCGACGCACGAGAAGGATACGCTGGAAGCCGTCACGCGGGCGCGCGCGGCCGCGACCAGTTTCCAGATCACGCCGGAAGTCTTGAACAACCCGGAAGCCTTCCAGAAATTCCAGCAGGTGCAGGGTGAGCTGTCGAGCGCGCTGTCGCGCCTGATGGCCGTGTCGGAGAACTATCCGCAGCTCAAGGCCGACGCCAGCTTCCGCGACCTGCAATCGCAGCTGGAAGGCACGGAGAACCGCATCACGGTGGCCCGCCAGCGCTATATCGCAGCCGTGCAGGACTATAACGTCACCGTCCGCAGCTTCCCGACCAACCTGACCGCCATGATGTTCGGCTACCAGGCCAAGCCGTCGTTCACGGTCGAGAACGAGAAGGCCATTTCGACGGCGCCGACCGTCAACTTCGGCAAATAAGGCCATGCCATGAACGCCCTGCCGCGGTTGCTGTGGGCCTGGATGCTGACCTTGCTGCTGGCTTCCCAGGCGCACGCCCAGCAGTTCAAGCCGGTGCCGGCGCTGCGCGCGCGCGTCACCGACGAGATCGGCATGCTGACGCCGGACCAGCGCCAGAAACTGGAAGGCGTACTGGCCGACTACGAGGCCAAGACGGGCAGCCAGATCGCCGTGCTGCTGATCTCCTCGACGGAACCGGAAGCCATCGAGCAGTACAGCATCCGCGTGGCCGACGAATGGAAGCTCGGACGCAAGGGCGTCGACGACGGCGTGCTGCTGGTCGTCGCGAAAGACAATCCGAAGGCGCTGCGCCGCCTGCGCATCGAGGCCGGGCGCGGCGTGCAGGGCGTCCTCACGGATGCGCAATCGAAGCGCATTCTGGAAGACACGATCGCCCCGCACTTCCGCCAGCAGGACTGGTACGGCGGCCTCGTCGCGGGCGTGGGCGCCATCGCCACCCTGCTGAACCAGGAAAAGTTCCCGGCACCGCAGGCGCAGCCGACCGCGCAACAACAGGTGGATGACGGCCCCAACGTCGTCGTCAGCATCTTCCTGATCCTCGTCGGCATCACCGTCCTGCGCTCGGTGTTCCGCCCGCGCCGCACGCGCCTCGCGCAGCCGGGCCGCTATGGCGCCGGCTGGGGCAGCGGCACCACCGGCTTCATCCTCGGCAACATCCTCGCCAACGCGGCCAACCAGCACGACAACGACCGCTGGCGCGGCGGCGGCGGTTTTTCTGGCGGCTTTTCCGACGGGGGCGGCGGCGGCTTTTCGGGCGGTGGTGGCGGCAGCTTCGACGGCGGCGGCGCCTCGGGAGACTGGTGATGGAAGAACCGAACCGCCTGCGGCGCGCCCTGCGCCACCTGCTCAGCACGCGCAACGAAGCCGAGCGCGCGTTCCCGCCGGAAGCGCTCACGGCGATCACGGAAGCCATCACGGCGGGCGAACAGACGCACCGCGGCGAAGTGCGGCTGATCGTCGAAAAAGGCATGCCGCTGTCGCTCGCGTGGGCCGGCGTGACGACCCGCCAGCGCGCCATCGCCCTCTTCGCCGACTACGGCATCTGGGATACCGAAGACAACTGCGGAGTGTTGATCTACGTAAATCTTGCGGACCGGAAGGTCGATATCATTGCCGACCGGGGCATCGACCGCAAGATCGACGCGGCCACGTGGCAAGGCGTGTGCGACACGATGACGCGCGGCTTTGCCAGCGGCGAGTTCCACGCGGCGACCCTGGCCGCGATCGCCCAGGTGAACCAGCTGCTGCGCCAGCATTTCCCGTCCGGGGGTGCGCGGCCGAATGAATTGCCGGATCGGCCCGTGATGCTTTGATCGAGTCGCGGCCCGTCGACGTCGTTGAACGAGGCCATGCGATGAATGCTCTGCCGCGCTTGCTGTGGGTCTGGATGCTGCTCTTTCTGCTGGCCTGTCATGCCCGCGCACAAGCGCCGTTCAAACCGGTCCCGCCGCTGCGGACGCGCGTCACCGACGAGGTCGGCATGCTGACGCCGGTTCAGCGCCAGCAACTGGAAAGCGCGCTGGCCTACTACGAAACGAAGACGGGCAGTCAGATCGCCGTGCTGATCGTGGCGTCCACCGAACCGGAAGCGATCGAGCAGTACGGCATCCGCGTGGCCGACACATGGAAGCTCGGGCGCGCCGGCATCGATGATGGCGTGCTACTGATCGTCGCGAAGGACAATCCGAAGGCGTTGCGCCGGCTGCGCATCGAAGCCGGGCGTGGCGTGCAAGGCGTGCTCACGGACGCGCAATCGAAACGCATCCTGGAAGACACGATCGCGCCGTATTTCCGTCAGCAGGACTGGTACGGCGGTGTCCATGCGGGTGTGGGCGCCATCGCGGTGCTGCTCGACCACGAGTCGTTCATGGCGCCGCGGCGGCGCGCCGGGTCGGAGATGGCCGGTTACATCGTGCTGGCCTTCTTCGCCGTGGCTGGGCTCATTGTCATCATCGTGGCGTTCATCGTGATCCGTGCCGACAGGCGTTCCCGCCGCACGTCACGACCGGTCCGCCGCGCGCCACGCGACACGACATACGTCGACAGCGCCCCTGCCTTCGCCTTCAGCAACGACGACAGCAGCAGCTCGGACAGCAGCAGCGACTTCTCCGGTGACGGCGGCAGCTTCGACGGCGGCGGCGCCTCCGGCGACTGGAGCGATTGACGGGGCCCGCTACAATGGCGGCTTTTCATTGCAGCAGCGAGGACATCCATGAAACTCACCCAGAAAACCGCCATCGTCACCGGCGCCAGCCAGGGCATCGGCCTGGCGTGCGCCGAACGCCTCGTGCGCGAGGGCGCGCGCGTGATGCTCGTCGACGTGCGGCCCGAAGGCGCGGCCGCGGCCGAGGCGCTGGGCGACACTGCCCGCTTCTTCCAGGCGGACGTGAGCATCAAATCCGAAGTCGACGCGATGGTCGCCGCCACGCTGACCGCGTTCGGCCACGTCGACATCCTCGTCAACAATGCCGGCGTCACGCATGCCGCCGATTTCCTCGACCTCGACGAGGAGGATTTCGACCGCGTCCTGCGCATCAATCTGAAGTCCATGTTCCTGTGCAGCCAGGGCGTCGCGCGCGACATGGTCAAACGGCAGTCGGGTTGCATCATCAACATGTCGAGCGTGAACGCGGAACTGACGATTCCCAACCAGATCCCTTACGTCGTGTCCAAGGGCGGCGTCAACCAGCTCACGCGCGTGATGGCCATCAGCCTGGCCCAGCACGGCATCCGGGTCAATGCGATCGGCCCGGGCACGATCCTGACGGAACTGGCGAAGCAGGCCGTGCTGGGCAGCCCGGAGGCGCGCCACACGATCCTGTCGCGCACGCCGCTGGGCCGCTGCGGCGTGCCGGAAGAAATCGCCGCCATCGCCGCGTTCCTCGCCAGCGACGATGCGTCGTACATGACGGGCCAGACGCTGTATGCGGATGGCGGCCGCATGGCGCTGAATTACACGGTGCCCGTCAAGAATGAATAGCGAGATGAACCATTATCACCCGGGGTAATGACAGGTATCCGAATTCATCATTGGACACATATATCGCACCGCAACATAATGGCACCTGTCTCCACTATTCTCCTCCAAGAAAATAGTTTGAAGCCCGCTAACAGCGGGCTTTTTTTTTAGCGTCACGCGACGTGACCAGCCCCATCCGAAAACGTTCCGGCACAAACCGGCGCACTCTTGAGATGTGTCATGGTCCTTTCACATTGTGTCTTTATACTGAGTTCATCTGCATACACGCAACCGATATGCGTGATCGCAGAAGGTGTGCCGCTCGCGGCACACCGCACCGGATTCTGCGTCTCTTGGCCCGATCTTGGGTTGTGCCCGTCCTCCGTTGGCGGGCATTTTTTTTTGTTCCGTATCCTTGTTGTTGTGTTCGCCACGCACTGCACAATTCTTTTGTTGTCGTACTTGAACCATCTCAGGTTTCCGCTATGATGAAATTCGCGCCTCGCGATTTTTCCAGTCGCGTGGGGACAAGACTATTCCAAGGAGCCGGTCCAATGACTTTACCTGTACCTGAGACGATGTCGCCACCCCAGCAGGACCCCGAACCATCGCGCCGCCGCCATGCGGAACCGGAAGACTGTCTGGTTCTCAGCGAGCTCAATCCGCGCATGGTCATCGACCACCTCGACGATGAAGGGCAACCTCTTGACGTACTGACTTTCGGCAGCGTCCGGGAGATTTGTCCGAAATGCCAGAGCGGCCACCTGAAACTGGTCCTGCGCCAATCCTCGGTGCGCGTGGCCCACCTGTTCTGCGCCGACTGCGCCAGCTGTTTCGACGCCCACTACCCGAACGGCGCGCCCGCCCTCACGATCTGAGGCCTGTACACGTGTCATGTGCACGTGCACAACGAGCATGGTAAGGTGAGCGTTTTTTTTCGAGCTGCCTTGCCATGACGATGCCTCTATTCACCTTCCTGCAGAATCCGCGCGTGCGCCTGCTGTGCCTTGCAGGAGCCGTCCTGGTGTACGTGACCATCATTACGGTCGGTAACGTTCCAGGCGCCCGCGCCGACATCGCTGCCTACGCACCGGGAGCGGTCCTGCACTCGATCGCCTATGCCGTGCTGGCCGCGCTGTGGTTCAGCGGCAGCCGCGGCACGCCGCTCGCACGCGCCTGCAAGGCCGTGCTGGCGGTCGCGGCGATGGGCGCGGGCGACGAGTACGTACAGAGTTTCTTTCCCTACCGCGGCGCCAGCGTGCGCGACTGGGCCGTCGACGTCAGCGCCGCCATCGTGGCGGGCAGCGTGATGGCCCTGCTGGCAGCGCGCGCCACGGTCGACGCCGGACGCTGAGCCGGCGCGCCACGACTTTGACGTGGCTCATGTTCAACGACAGGCAGTTTGAACGCCGATACCGAACACGCCTCTTACCAAAGTGGCACGCGGCATCGTCACTCATCTAACCTGACACTATCCCATCAGAAGGAGTTGATCATGAAGCAAAAACACCAGAGCGTCTTCCTGGCGGGCTTGCTGGCGCTGGCAGTCGGGCTGTCCGCGTGCAGTTCCTGGCGCGGCGGCATGGGCAGCAGCGGCAGCAGCGGCGGCGCCGGCGAGACAGGCAGCAGCGGCACGGCCACAGGCACGTCGACCAGCGGCGGCATGTCGGGCACCGGCGGCGGCACCGGATCGCAAGGATCGGGCAGCTGGGGTGGCGGCAGCGGTTCCTCCGGCTCCTCCGGTTCGTCCGGTTCCTCCGGCAGCGCCGGCGCCGCGGGCAGCTCGAGCGGGTACGACACGTCCGGCTCGCAAGGCACTTCCGGCATGATGCAGGACCAGGGCGCCACCACCGGCAGCGGCATGACCGGCGGCAGCCAGAGCAGCTACGGCGCGTCGGGCGGCGGCACGTCCGCGTCCAGCATGAGCCCGAACGCCACCGTCGCCGCCATCGAAGTCATGCCCCGGTCGAGCAGCGCCGCCACCGAAGGCGATACCAGCGCCAGCGCCGCCATGGGCAGCAGCTCCGGCGGCACGACGGGTTCCTCGCCCGACCGCGTCTACCGCGTCACCCTGCGCATGGACGATGGCAGCACGCAGGTCGTGACCCAGCAGACGACGCCGGATTTCCGCACCGGCGACCGGGTCAGCCTGTCCGGCGGCGCCATACAACACTAAGCAGCACCAGGCGGGCGGGCGCCTATTCCGAACTGGCTTTCTGCGCCCGCGCGCGCTTGGCATGCACGATGTCGGCGCCGCGCTTGCCGGCCAGCAGGGCGTGGTCGGAATTGTAGTATTCCCACTCGCTGTAGCGGCCGACGAGCGTGATGTCGTACTGCTTCAGCCATGCCTTGCACGTCTCGACGTTGCGGGCACGCGCGTGGTCGTACAGCACGTAGGCATATGGCATGTCGACCTGGTTCGCGGCGACGATCGTGTCGCCGTCCCGGATCATGCCGACCTTGCGGCAATCCTCGATGGCACGCGCGACCAGCGCCTCGCCGTCGACTGGCAGCGGTTTATACGGTGAGTACGATATCTCGCAGGTGAAACCGAAGCCGCCCGGCGGATTGCAGCCGGGGCTCGCATTGCCTTGCACGAAGATGCGGTGGAAGATCGTGTCTTCCGGATAGTAGATCCAGTGCTTGTCGGTGGCGACGCGGTCGATGCCGATGTTCACGCAGCGGATCGACACATGGCGCAGCCCCTTCGCCGCCGCCCTCACCTCTTCCGGCGCCTCGTTGCCGATCGCCTTGACCAGCTCCGGCAGCGGCATCGTGGAAATCAGGTCGTCGTAGCGGAAGCGGCGCCCGTCGCGCAGGGCGACGATGTGCTCGCGCGGCAGCACTTGCACGACGTCGGCATTCAGTTCGATCTTGCCCTTGATATGCGGCAGGAAGCCATTCATCAATGCCTGGAAGCCGCCCTTCAGCGGATAGCCGAAACGGGCGTTCGGGCCCAGCGGCTTCGGCGACGGTTCCAGCGCGCCCTGGATGATCTCTTCCAGGTTCGGCAGCGGCACGCGGCCGCCCAGCCACGACGTCTCCATCTCGGACAGCGGCACGGTCCAGATCTTGCGGTTGTACGGGATCGCGAAGTGTTTCGCTATGCCCTTGCCCCACACCTTGTAGATGAACTGTTCGAAGTTCTTCACTTCGCCTTTCACCGAGCGATCGGTGTTGCACACGTCCGTCGTGCCGTCGGCGCAGCAGTCGTCGACGGCTTGCGCGGCCGCCGTCCTGCTCTCCGCGCTTTCGTAGCGGGCGTCGATGGCGCCCATGATGCACTCCGTGACGACCTTCGGCGGCAGGCCGTACAGCGCGCCCTGGAACGGGTAGCGGGTGTAGACGCCCTTGCTGTAGATCCAGGCTTCGCGGTTCTGCCAGTGCACGTTATCGCCCAGCAGCACCTCGTACATCTTGAGGACGTAGGGGTCGTTCGAGAACATGATGTGGCCCGCGTGATCGAACGTGAAGCCGTTGTCCTCGATGGAGCGGCACCAGCCGCCGACGGATTCGTTGCGGTCCAGCAGCAAGGTATCGGCGCCGAGGTGGTACGCGGCCGACAGGCCCGTCGGCCCGCCGCCGATGACGACCGTACCCACGTGCGGCTCGTGCGCGCGCAGCGGGTTCACTTTCGATCCGCGCAAGGACGCGGCGGCCGGATCGTTGGCCGCATCCAGGCTGCGCGGCGTGGCACGCCGGTCCGTGTGCGGCGGGGCCGTGTCGATCAGCTCGCGCATGCGCGCGGCCGTGTTGTCCCACGACGTGGCGGCGACGACGGTCTGCATCGCGTCGACCATGTGGCGGCGCTGTTCCGGTGTCTGCGCGAGCGCCGCTTCGCAGGCCGCGACGAATTCGTCGGCGGTGGACGCAATGGCGACCACGTGGCCGTACGGATTGGCCACGTCGGCGATCGGCGTGCTGACGATCGGCAGTTGGGCCGCCATGTATTCGAGCACCTTGGTGGGGCTGATGAACCTGGTCGCCTCGTTGATGGCGAACGGCATCAGGCACACGTCCCAGCCGGCCAGCAGGTCGGGTAACGCCGCGTACGGCTGCTGGCCGAGGTAGTGGATGTTGGGGCGGCGTGGAAGACGCTCCGGATCGATCTTGACGACCGGTCCGGCCAGCACAATCTGCCACTCGGGGTGCGCGTCGGCGACGACGCCGGCGAGGTCCGGGTCGAAGCGCTCGTCCAGCACGCCGTAGAAGCCGAGGCGCGGGTGCGGGATGGCGTCCTGCTGAGCATGCGCGCGCGTGCGGTCCAGCGCCTGCTGGAAGTGCACGACGTCGACGCTGCTGGAAAAGCAGTGCACGTTCGGGTGGCGGTGGCGCTTGGCCTCGTACAGGCTGGGGCCGCCGGCGAACACGAGGTCGGCGATGGAGAGCAGCGCGCTTTCACGCTGCAGCAATTGTTTGGGAGGATTGCGGAACGAGGCCAGTTCATCCATGCAGTCGTACACGACGAGCGCGGGCCGCAGCGATTGCAGCAGCGGCAGGGCCATCGGCGTGTAGAACCACGCGACGACCTCCTCACCTGGCGGTGCCAGCTGCGCGACCATGGGCTGGAGCAGCCGCAGCTGGTCGTCGTGGAAACCGTTGGCGTGGATCGGGGTGTGGGCGCGGCACACGGTCACGTTCGGCGCGGGGCTGGATCGCTCCATGAACGGGGCGCCGTCATCGTACACCGGTTCCTCGACGAACAGGACCGGGTAATGCTGTGCCAGGCGCGACAGCAAATGCTGCGGCCGCTGGAACACGAAATCCCAGCGCAGGTGGCTGAAAACGACGATCGTGGACATGATGGCTCCTTCTCGCCCGCGCGGGGCGTTCAATTGATCGGTGGCGTGGGCCGACCGACCGCGCCGCGGCGGCGAACGCTCTGCACGCGGCACGGACGAGCGAACCCGTCCACAGCGCGGTCAAGGGTGAGCTAGTCAACCGTGGCCGCGCTGCGATGGGGCGGGCGCCCAAAGGGTGCCGTGCTCGCGTCGGGGTTCGGAGCGCGCCGGGCGGCGCTTGCGTCAGCCCGGCTTGTCCCCCTCCTCTTCCACGTCCTTGGGTTCGAGGGTAATGTTGCGCGTCGCCGCGCTGATCAACTCGAACGGCAGCTTGGGTGTACGGTCCGCATTGAGCAGGCCGTTCGCTTCCTGGAACGTGTCGGCGAACTGGGTATAGCAGAAACCGCTGAACATGAAGGTCTCGTTGACCACCTTCAGCAGATCTCGGTACAGCGCGTGATAACTCTCGGCCGTATGGGCACGGGTATAGCCCCACGTGCCGTCCTCGGGCGTCGCGTTCGGATCGAATGCGATGCCGCCGAATTCGGTAAGCACGATGGGCTGGCCGCGGTGCGGGAAGCCGTCCAAAGTAAGGATGCGTCCGCCGGGGCGGCGCTGGTCGAACAGCGTACGCACGGGGTCGGAGACCTCGTAGCGCGCCTTCACCTTGTCCGGATTGCAGTCGTAGTCATGAATGCCCAGGATGTCGGTGGCCGAGGCTTCCCAGCCGTCGTTACCGATCACCGGGCGGGTCGCGTCGAGGGTGCGCGTCAGGTGGTACAGCGCCTCGACCGCATTGCGGTGCGCCTGGGTCAGCGTCAGGTTCGGCACGCCCCAGGATTCGTTGAACGGCACCCACACGATGATGCACGGGTGGCTGTAGTCGCGCTCGATCGCTTCCGTCCATTCCTTGACGATGCGCGTGATCGCGCGCGGCGAGAACCGGTAGGCCGATGGCATCTCTTCCCACACGAGCAGGCCCAGCTTGTCGGCCCAGTACAGGTAGCGCGGGTCTTCGATCTTCTGGTGCTTGCGCACGCCGTTGAAGCCCATCAGCTTGGCCAGTTCGACGTCGCGTTTCAAATGCTCGTCGGACGGCGCCGTCAGGAAGGACTCGGTCCAGTAGCCCTGGTCCAGCACGAGGCGCAGCGGATACGGGCGGCCGTTCAGCAGCAGGCGGTCGCGGTTGATGTGGAACGCGCGCAGCGCCGTGTACGACCTGACCGTGTCGACCACCTTGTCGCCGCAGCGCAGGATCACCTCCGCGTCCAGCAACGTGGGCCGCTCGGGGCTCCACAGCAGCTCGTTGCGGGAATCGTCGATGCCGGGGTCGGACAGCGCGATCTTGCGGTTCGCCTCGCCCTGGAGCAGCTTGTAGTTGTCGTCCGCGAGCAGCTGTTCGCCGTGCCAGATCTTGACCTCGACGAACATGTCTTCCTGGATGTCGCCACCGGCAAATACTTCGCAGCCGATCTCGAACGTTTCGAAGATCGGCGTCCAGCGCAGCGAACGGATGAAGGTGCGCGCCACCTTCTCGATCCACACGGTCTGCCAGATGCCGGTCGTGCGCGGATACCAGATCGAGTGCGGTTCCAGCAGCCAGTCCTGCTTGCCGCGCGGCTTGGCGAGGTCGGCCGGATCATCCTCGACGAACACGGTCACGATCTGCCTGCCGTTGCCGTTCAGCGCGGACGTGATGTCGGCACTGAACGGCGTGTGGCCGCCTTCGTGCTCGGCCACGAGCTGGCCGTTGACCCACACGCGGGCAAAATAATCGACGGCGCCGAAGTGCAGGATGACGCGCTCCTCGGACGGCATCAGCTCGAAGTCGCGCTCGTACCAGCAGAAGCGGTGGAAGCCGGTGTCCTGGATGCCGGACATCTCCGTCTCGGGCGCGAACGGCACGTTGATCTCGTGGGTCCAGCCGGTGACGCCGGCCGGCATCTTGTTGACCAGCTCATCGTCGAAACGGAAGCGCCATTTACCGTTCAGGTTGATCCAATTGTCGCGGACCAGCTGCGGGCGGGGATACTCAAACTGGCTCATTGTTTTCCTTTCCTTGGGTCGGGACCGGGATCAGGATACGACCCCGACGTCCTGCTTTGTTGTAGGTGGAGAGTGCAGTTTCCGCTGCCTGTCTTGCTTGGCCTGCCCGGCACAACGCGACGGTCGCGCCGCCGAATCCCGCGCCGGTCAGGCGTGCTCCGAGCACGCCCGGGGCGGCGCGCAACGCGGCCACCAGCTGGTCGAGCTCGGGAATCGAAACTTCGTAGTCGGCGCGCAGGCTCTCGTGCGACGCGTTCATCAGTTCGCCGAAGCGTTCGGCCGACACGCCCTTCGCCGCTTCGAGCACGCGCAGGTCTTCCAGCACGACGTGGCGCGCGCGCCGGCGCAGCGGCTCGGGCAGCGACTCCACGGCCGCCGGATCGGTCACGTCGCGCAGCGCCTTCACGCCCAGCTTGCGCGATGCCTCTTCGCATTCGGCGCGGCGTTCGTTGTACTTGCTGGCCGCGAGCGTGCGCGGCACGCCGGAGTCGACGACGATCAGCTCCGCGCCTTCCGGCAGCGGCACGAGGTGATGTTCCAGCGTGCGCGCATCGATGAACAGCATGCTCCGTTCGTCGCACAGGCTGGCCGCCATCTGGTCCATGATGCCGCAGTTGACGCGGGCGAATTCGATCTCCGCGCGCTGCGCGATCTGCGCGAGTTTCACGTCGTCGAGGGAGAACCCGAGCAGGTTGCGCATGGCGCGCAGCATCGCCACTTCGAGCGCCGCCGACGACGACAGGCCCGAGCCGACGGGCAGGGTCGTGGTCACGAACACGCGCAGCGGCGGCACGGTGACGCCCGTCGCTTCCACGAGGCGGATGCAGCCTTCGATATAGCTGCCGAAGCCCTGCGGCGCACTGCCCCCTTGCGCCGCGAACGTGACGTTGCCGTCCAGCGTGCCGGAGTACAGGTGGTGCTGGTCGTCGTGGCTGCGCGCGAGGGCGATCTCGGTGCGCTGCGGCGTCGCCACGGGCAGCATGTAGCCGTCGTTGTAGTCCGTGTGCTCGCCCAGCAGGTTGACGCGGCCGGGGGCCGACGCGAACGCTTCCGGAGCGCCGCCGAAGAAGGTCTCGGGATTGTTCATGTCATGTCACCTCCAGCCAGACGGGCCGCGCACGGCCCTGGATTGTCGTCGCCGGCCAGTCGGGATCCAGCGTCAGGTTGTCCAGCCCATGCGCGCCGAGCAGGAACGTGTCTTCCACCAAGGCATAGCCAAAGCGGCCGGTGAAGCTGGGGTTGAACGCGAACGCCATGCCCGTCTCGATACCGGTCGCGGTGCTCGGGCTCGCGACGATCTCGCGCGCCTGGTAGCCCGTGATGCCGCCCTGGTGATGCTCGCGGATGGCCTCCGGCCGGTTCACGTGGCGGTACGCGGCCTCCAGCGCGTGATAGACGGCCGCCAGCGACTGGCCCGGACGCACGGCGTCGAGCCCCGTCGCCTCGACCTGCAGCAGGTCGGCCTGCGCATTGCGCTCGTCGTCAGAGAGCGGAGTGAATGCGACGCCGCGCGACAGGTTCGCCACGAGGCCATGACGACGCGCGCAGAACACGAGCATCGCGCGTGCGCCCAGCGGCTCGTCCGTCGGCACGGGATGGCGGAACAACGGCAACCGGCGCGCACCCGCGGCCAGGACGAGCGCGGGCTGGATCCCGCGCCGCCACAACGCTTGTGCGCCAGCCGCCGCGAGTTCGAGTTCGGTCCATCCGGGCCGCGCGGCACGGAGTGTCTCCGCCATCGCACGCGCGGCGTCGCGCCCGAGCGCACGGTAGCGTTCCTGTTCGGCCGGCAGCAGCACCATGCGGCGCAGGCGCAGGCTCGCGGGCAGCGGCTGTTCAGCATGACCGTTGCCATGGCGAGGATGGTCGGACAGCACGACGCCGCCATTCGCCGCGCCCAGCACATAGGTGTCGCGCAGCTCCGTCTCGGCCCACGGCGCGATGTGGAACGTAAAGCCCGGCGGCACCTGTTCCACGCGCAGGCGCTCGGCGTCGATGGCGTCCGTCAGGATCACGGCGTCGTCGCGCGTGACGAGCACCTCGGCCACGCCGCATTCGGCAGCCAGCAGCACGGACGAATCTCCGCCCGCCGTCGCCCACGCGAACCAGTCGGTGCCGCGCAGCCGGATCGCCTGCGCGCCCGCCTCCGCCAGCGCGGCACGCAGCAGCGCCAGTTTGTCGGCCACTTCCGCCGCGCGGCTCATGCTTCAGCCTCCAGCCGCACCTCGACCTGCTGCAATTCGTACGCCGTGGTCTCGGGCAGCACGTCCATCGCGAACATGCCGGCGCCGATCTCGGTGCCGGCCAGGTATTTCAACCGGTCGCGCGTGCGGTACGGCGGATAGAACTGGCAGTGCAGCTGCGTCTCGGGGTGATCCGCGCCATCCGTCGGCGCCTGGTACCACGTCATCAGGTACGGGAACGGGCGCTCCCACAGCGTGTCGAACTTGAGCAGCACCGTCTTCAGCGCGCGCGCCAGGCTCGTACGCTGCGCGGGGCTCAAGGCCGCGAAATCCTTGCATGGCGCGGTCGGCATCACCCACACCTCGTACGGATAGCGCGCGCAGGCCGGCACGAAGGCGATCGCCTCGTCGTCGCGGTACACGACGCGCTTCTCGTCCGCCGCCTCGTCGCGCGCCATGTCGCACAACAGGCTGGTGCCGTGCTGCAGGTAATACTCGCGTTCCTGCGCGAGCTGGCGCGCGGGCACGGGCGGGATGAACGGGTACGCGTAGATCTGGCCGTGCGGGTGGTGCAAGGTCACGCCCACTTCGGCGCCGCGGTTCTCGAACGGCAGCACGTACTGGATGTGGTGCTGGCCCTTGAGGCGTTGCGTGCGGTCGCCCCACACTTCCAGCAGCAGTTCGATGCGCGCCAGCGGCAGCCGGCCCAGCGCCGATTGTGGATCCTGCGTGAACACGACGACCTCGCATTTGCCGTTGGCGGGCGCGGTCGGCACGGTGAGCGTCGGCGGCTCGTGCGCGTCCAGCGCCAGCGACGGGAAGCGGTTGTCGAACACGGCGATCTCGTAGTCGCCGGCCGGCATCTCGGTCGGGTGTTCGGGATCGCGCGTGGGGGCCAGCGGGTTGTACTGCGGGGGCGGTTGATACGTGCGGTTCTGGCGGAACGCGGCATACGTGACCCATTCGCCGCGCAGCGGATGCCAGCGCAGGTGCGGGTTGGCGTGTTGCGGCTCGGCGAAGGGACTGGTCGCGACGATGCCGTCCGGAATGGGCCGGCTGCTGTACAACGTCAGTTGTCTTCCGTCAGGTTTGATCAGTTCTTGGCTGTGCATGGCATCGGCAGGTCAGGCATTGCTAGGTCAGGTCCGATCCTATCATGGCGTTTTCACCACATTTTCTCGGGGCCACCTCTAGCTTTTCCGACAATCAACTGGGCGTAGAAGGGCCGATCGGGCGGCCGTGGCCCTGCCTGCTGTCTCTCCTAGGGAAACGGGTAGGTAGTCCCTATGAAGACCATGCTCATGTAGGCCTAAACCTACAAAATTTTTGGAAGGATTTACACATTTTGGCGAGAAACCGGCCTACATGACTGCCGGGCGCCCAACATCGTGAAGCGCCCCCGGAAGCGAGCCCGGCGGCGCTGGATCGTGACGTTTATTTCGCGAGCTCGGCAAGCACGGCCGTGTACATCTGCAGGTTCAGCAGAAGCTGCTTCGTGGTAATGAACTCATGCTCCGAATGGCCCGTGTAGACCGTGCCCGGCATCGCCGGGCCGAAGCTGACGGCGTGCGGGAACAGGCGCGAATTCGTGCCGCCGCCGATCGCGACCGGCTTCGGCGCCTTGGTGCCCGTGAAGTATGCGAACGTCTTCATCAGCACCGGCAGTTGCGGCGCATCCTTCTGCACCCACGGGTCGCCGATCTGCATGTTCACCTTCGCCAGCTGCACGTGCGCGCCCTGCCACTGCGCGAGCGCGGCATTGATCTCGTTGGTCAGCTGTTCCGCGGTCTTGCCTTGCGGGCGGCGGATGTTGATCGCCATTTCGATGGCGCCGCCGTCCTGCTGGCGGATCACGGTCGGCGCGAACGTCATCGGGCCCATGAAGGCGTCGCGGTAGGCGATGCTGCCGAACTTCTCGCCGTAATAGCCCGTGCCCACCATCTCGTTGAGGAAGTTCACCAGGCTGCCTGCCGTCGTGTCCGGCCACGCCTGCACGGCGAGCGCGTCGGCCAGCATGCTGATGGCGTTGACGCCGTCTTCCGGTTTCGACGAGTGCGCCGACAGGCCCTTCGCGACGACGAGCAGGTCGCCGTCCTGGCGCTCGAACTGGTAGTGCATGCCCGTCTGCTTGCCGGCGCGCGCGCGGATCTGCGCTTCCAGTGCCGGCGTCGCGTTGGCGATCGTGGCCTGCGCATCTTCCGGAATCTGGCTGCCGAAGAAGCCGCCCTTGAATGCCTTGACGAACGGGCTACCTGCCGGCGGTGCGGCCGTGGTGGCCGGCATCGTCACGGCCAGCGTGCCGTAGCCCTTCTCCGCCGTCACGGCCGGATACTCCGCGTCGAGCGTGATGTTCATCTGCGGCAGCGTGTGCGTCTTGATGAAGGCTTCGAGCGGCGCCCAATCCGATTCCTCGGCCATGTAGACGTACAGTTCGATGCGCCTGGACAGCGGCACCTGCAGGTCCTTCAGCGACTTCATCGCATACAGCGCGGTGGCGATCGGGCCCTTGTCGTCCTCGGCGCCGCGCGCCAGCAGGCGGCCCGGTTCGCTCGTGCGGTCCAGCTCGAACGGCGACTTCTTCCACTTGCTCGCGTCGACGGGCTGCACGTCGCCATGCGCGACGAGACCCACACGCTCAGCGCCCTTGCCCAGGCCGACGATGGCCACGCAGCCGTAGTCCGCGTAGTCCAGGCCGAGGCGCATCGCCTCCTGTTTCAGGGTGTCCTTGAACGCCTGGTGGCGCGGGTTGCGGTCGCACGGGATGTCCTTGTCCGCGACCGTGTTGTAGCTGACCAGTTTGGCCAGGGTGTCGACGACGTCGTCGCGGTATGCCGTGACGGCATGTTTGGCCGCCTTGATCGCCATGTCGCCCGGCACCGCCTGGGCGGGTGCGCCCGTCGCGTTTGCTGCCCAGGCGAGGCTGATGGCCACGGCCAGGTTGCGTGCGCTGGTCTTCGTATGCATTGTCTCCATCTCCAGATTGAAAGGGGGAAACGAGCATAGCAGGGATGCGTAAAGATTGCTGGCGACTCCTCCCAGCGCGATCGGTTATCGTAGGCGCTGCACATTCCAACGAAGACGAATATGACGCACAAGATCATCCGGCGCGTGCACCCCGCGCTGCGCGACGACATCGGCGACCTCATCACCCAGCGCCCCGTGCCGGGTCCGCATCTCGACCAGGTCGATCCCTTCCTGTTCCTCAACCATCACGGCCCGCAGGTCTATCCGCCGCATAACCGCGGCCTGCCGTTCGGCCCGCATCCGCACCGCGGCTTCGAGACGGTGACATTCATCCTCGACGGCCTGCTCGCGCACCGCGACAGCGCCGGCCATGAAAGCGTGATCGGGCCCGGCGGCGTGCAATGGATGACGGCCGGCCGCGGCATCGTGCATGCGGAAGTGTCGCCACGCGACTTCATGGAACGCGGCGGGCCGCTCGAGATCCTGCAATTGTGGGTCAACCTGCCGCCCGCGCTGAAGATGACGGCGCCCCGCTACATCGGGCTGCAGCGCGATGAGATACCCGTCGTGGACAAGGGCGATGGCGTGCGCGTGCACCTCGTGTCGGGCACGTATGGCGGCGTGACGGGGCCGATCGCATCGCTGACGGACGTGTCGCTGTGCACGGTGGAGATGAAGGCAGGTGCGCGCCTGCACGTGGATGGGCTACTCGACCGCAACGTGTTCCTGTACGTCGTGCGCGGCGTGATCCAGGGGGTGCCGGAAACGGTCAGCGCAATGCACCTTGCGGAGTTCGATGCGGAGGGCGATGAACTGGACATCCTGGCCGACCACGACAGCGTGCTGCTGCTCGGTCACGCCTTTCCGATCGGCGAACCCGTCGTGGCGCACGGGCCGTTCGTGATGAACACGCGCGCAGAAATCCAGCAGGCGATCATCGATTACCAGGCCGGGCGCTTCGGCGCGGCGATCTGAGCCGCTGTCGACCTGCGCCGGCCCGGTCCGCATCGGCCAGGCCGGCCGTGTTCGACGCCGCGCATCAGCGCGCGGCCTGGTTGACGACGACCTCGTCGGCGAACGGCACCTGGTTGAAGGCGATCTCGGCACCCGTGTCGCGCGTGACGAATTTCTTCGGAGCGACCGGCACCATTTCCTCGCGCTTGCCGTCCAGGTCGACGAAAAGCTTGTTCATCCGGTTGGTGACCGTGATCGTGCGGCCGTCGGTGAGGCGGAACGAACCGCGCATATGTTCGGCTTCATCCTGGGTCAGGCGGTAGGCGGTGTGCGTCGACGACGACATCATGACGGCGCTGGCGGTGGCCGAGGACGGCGCGACGGACGGGTCGGCGAACGCGCCCAGGGACAGGGTGGCGGCGGCGGTGAAGACCAGGGCTTGTACGATACGCATGATTGCTCCGAGATTAATTTTCGATATGTATTACGGACCATGAGCACGATTTCAAAAGAATCGTCGGATGCTCCAGCGGTCCACCGTTTTTCATATCGCCGCGTCGTTAATGTGCGGCGAGTGATGACAGTGTAGGAACGGCGGCTCGAGGCGTCATCGGGGAGACGCCAAAGCGTCGAAATGGAGGGATGAACTGTCGAAAAACCGGCCCGAAATGCTGTGGATGCATATAGTTTCCGGCATCGTTCCGGGCCGCTTTTGCGCTCCCTGGGCGGCCGGAATCCGTTACAGTGTCGGCTTCGAACAGCCCATCCGGACGAAGGAGCGAACCGATGCATCCAGTGCCTTTGGTCGCCACCACGCGTGGCTATCCGCCCGACGGCGCGCTTGCCGGCGGCTACGCGGTCGAGAACATCCATTACGGTTCGATCGCCGTCGTCGACGTGGCCGGCCGCCTGCTGTGGTCGGCGGGCGATCCCGACTTCATGACCTTCACCCGTTCCGCGCTGAAGCCGTTCCAGGCCCTGCCTTTCGTGCTCGACGACGGCCCCGCGCGCTTCGGTCTTACGCGTGCCGAGCTGGCCCTGCTGTGCGCCAGCCACTCGGGCGAAGAAAAGCACCTGGTGGGCGTGACGTCCATCCTCGACAAGATCGGCCTGGACGAAAGCCACCTCGCCTGCGGCTGCGCGGCGCCGCTGTACTACGACGCCGCCGGCCTGCCCGTGCCGGCCGAACGGCGCTGGCGCACGGTCCACCACAATTGCTCGGGCAAGCACAGCGGCTTTCTCGCCTGGTGCCGCCTGCACGGCGCGCCGACCGAAGGCTACGTCGATCCGGCGCACCCGCTGCAGCGCGCGATCCGCGCCACGCTCGCCGACTGCGTGCAGATGACGGAAGACACGCTCCCGATGGGCATCGACGGCTGCTCGGCACCGAACTACGCGATGCCGCTGGCGCGCCTCGCGCACCTGTACGCGCGCCTCGCGCAAGGCAGCGCGGACGCACGCCTCGGCGCCGCGCTGGGAGACCTGTTCGACGCGATGACGGCGCATCCGGACATGGTGTCGGGCGACGCGCGCACCGACCTCGCGTGGATGCAGGCCGGCGGCGGCGACTGGGTCGCGAAGATCGGCGCGGACGCGGTGCAGGCCATCGGCATCCGCTCGGCCGGCATCGGCATCGCGATCAAGGTGGCGGATGGCGCCGTGCGCGCGCTGCATCCCGCCACGTTCGCCGTGCTCGATCAACTGGGCCTGCTGGACGACACGCGCCGCAAGCATCTCGAGCAATACCGCGCACCGCCCATCAAGAACGCGCGCGGCGTCGTGGCGGGCGACATCCACGCCGTCTTCACTTTGGACAAACCGGGGTCAGAGCCCGATTTTGGGCAATTGATTAAAAACGGGCTCTGACCCCGGTGTTGTCACTTGCGCAGTTCGGTTGCTCGGCATAAAATCGATAGGTTTCTATCTATTTTGTGGCTAATGATGAGCAAACTACCTGAGTCGGTCGAGGAGCGCTTCTCGGCGGCCCTGCACACGAGCGCGCGGCTGTGGCGGCTCGCGCTGGACAAGCGCCTCAAGCACCTGGGCATCGGCCAGTCCGGCTGGATGACGATCGCGATGATCGCCAAGTCGGGCGCGCCGATGTCGCAGCGGGCACTCGCCGACCTGGTCGGCGTCGAGGGGCCGTCGATGGTGTCGATGCTGGACCGCCTGGAGCGCGACGGCTTCGTCACGCGCGCCCCCTCGCCCACCGACCGTCGCGTCAAACTCGTGCACCTGACCGACACCGGCAAGACCGTCTACGCCGAAGTGCTCGCGGAAGCCTCGCCGTTCCGCGCCGACCTGCTGGCCGGCCTCGACCCGCAGGCGCTGGCCGCCGCGACCGTCCTGCTGGAAACCCTCAGGAAGCGCCTCGAGGACGGCCTGTGACGACAGCGGCGCCCATCAACCGCACCATGATCACGATCTCGATCATGCTGGCGACGATCATCCAGGCGCTGGACGGCACCATCGCCAACGTGGCGCTGCCGCACATGCAGGGATCGCTGTCGGCGTCGCAGGACCAGATCACCTGGGTGCTGACGTCGTTCATCGTGGCCGCCGCCATCGCGACGCCGCTGAACGGCTGGCTCGTCGACCGTTTCGGCCTGAAGAAGGTGTTCCTCGTCTCCGTCGCCGGCTTCACGCTCGCCTCGGTGCTGTGCGGGATCTCGGCGACGCTGACGGAAATCGTCATCGCACGCATGCTGCAGGGGGTGTTCGGCGCCGCGCTCGTGCCGTTGTCGCAGTCCGTCCTCCTCGACATCAACCCACGCGAAAAGCACGGCTCCGCGATGGCCGTGTGGGGCATGGGCGTGATGATCGGGCCGATTCTCGGGCCGACGCTGGGCGGCTGGCTGACGGACAGCTACAGCTGGCGCTGGGTCTTCTTCATCAACGTGCCGATCGGCGCGCTGGCCTTCTGGGGCATCTGGCGCTACATCCACGCGGCCGATCCGGCCCGGCGCGTCCGCTTCGACACGTTCGGCTTCGTCACCTTGTCCATCGCCATCGGCGCGCTGCAGATGCTGCTGGACCGCGGCGAACAGAACGACTGGTTCGCGTCGACCGAGACATGGGTCGAACTGATTTTGACGACGCTCGCGTTTTCCTATTTCATCGGCCACACGCTGACGCGCCCCGCCGGCCAGTCGTTCGTCGATTTCCGCCTGCTGAAGAACGCGAACTACGTCACCGGCCTGCTGCTGATCTTCATCGTCGGCATGGTGCTGTTCGCGACGCGCGCGCTGATGCCGACGATGCTGCAAGGCCTGATGGGCTATCCGGCCAAGCTGGCGGGCCTCGTGACGGCGCCGTCGGGCCTCGGCACGATGGCCGCGATGATGATCGTCGGACGCCTCACGGGCAAGGTCGATTTCCGGCTGCTGCTGGGCTTCGGCTTCGCCATCACCGCGTTCTCGCTGTGGCAGATGACGCATTACACGCTCGTGCTGTCGCAGTCCGACATCGTGTGGCCCGGCGTGATCCAGGGCGTCGGGCTGGGCCTCGTGTTCGTGCCGCTGTCGGCCGCCACATTCGCGACCCTCTCGCCGCAGATGCGCGCGGAAGGCACGGCGCTGTACAGCCTCGTACGCAACATCGGCTCGTCGATCGGCATCGCCCTCGTGCAGGCGCTCCTCGTGCGCAACACGCAGATCGCGCACGCATCGCTGGCCACGCAGGTCACTGCGGCGAATCCCGCCGTGCACGATCCGACGAGCCTCTACGACATGGCCACGCAAGCCGGCCCTGCCCTCATCAACAACGAGATCACGCGCCAGGCGTCGATGATCGCCTACGTCGACGACTACTGGCTGATGATGCTGCTGACCATGGCCGTGATCCCGATGCTGCTGCTGATCCGTCCACCGAAGGCGGCCGCCGCGCCGGCGCAGGTGGACCATGCTGCCCTCGAATAACCAACAAGACGACACCGTGCGACATTTCAAACTCATCCCCATCGCGGCCGCCGCGCTGGCCCTGCTGTCCGGCTGCATCAGCGTCCCGCCGGACGCGAACAAGGCACCGGGCCCGGACTTCGCCAAGGCCCAGCATGCGCCGGCGATCCAGCTGCCCGCCGCCGCCTGGCCCGCCGAGCAATGGTGGCTCGACTACCACGACCCGCAGTTGAACGCGCTCGTGGCCCGCGCCCTGCGCGACAACCCGACGCTCGCCGTCGCCGCCGCGCGCGTGGCCAGCGCCCGCGCCGCGTTCGGCGCGGAAGTGGCCAACGAAGGCGGCAAGGTCGACCTGGCGTCTGGCCTGAACCGCCAGCGCTATTCGTCGAACGGCTTCTTCCCGCCGCCGATCGGCGGGGCGTGGTTCAACGACGCCAGCGTGTCCCTGCGCGCCAGCTACGACGTCGACTGGTGGGGCAAGCACCGCGCCCTCATCGCCGCCGCGCTGGGCGAGACGAATGCGGCCGCCGCGGAAAGCGCGCAGGCGCGCCAGGTGCTGGCGGCGTCGGTCGTGCAAAGCTATCTGCGCCTGCAGATGCTGTGGGCGCGCCAGGACAATACGAACGCCCTTATCGCCGTGCAGCGCGACGTCATCGCCGGCCGCAAGGCGCGCATGGCCCACGGGCTCGTGAGTCTCGACAGCCTGCAAAGCGCGGAGCAGGACCTCGCCGGCCTGCAGGAACAGGCCGCGCGCTACGACACGGACGCCGCGCGCGAACGCGAAGGCCTGCGCGCGCTGATCGGCGGTGACGCCGCCGCATTGACCGATCTCGCCCGCTTCCAGCCGGCACCGGCAATCGACGCCGTCCCGCGCGAGCTGGGCATGGAGCTGCTGGCGCGCCGGCCCGATTTGCAGGCCGCGCGCTGGCGCGTCGAGGCGCAGCTGGGCCGCGTGGCCGCCAGCGAAGCCGCGTTCCGGCCCGACATCAATCTCGCCGCGGCGATCGGCCTCGATGCGACGTCGCTCGGCAAGCTGCTGCGCTACCCGAGCCGCACGCCGCTGATCGGCGCGACGCTGGACCTCCCGCTATTCGACAGCGGCCGCCTGCACGCCCGGCTGGGCCAGGCGCGCAGCAGCCGCGACGAATTGCTGGCCGAGTACAACGAGGCCGTGCTGAACGCGGTGCGCGACGTCGCGCGCGAAGCGGCCACCCTGCAAGGCATCGCGAAGGAGACGGCAGCACACGCCGCGACCATTGACGCGAGCCGCAAGCTGGCTGCGAACGCCGAGGCGCGCATGCAGCGCGGCCTCGCCGACCGTGCCGCCGTGCTGCAGGCGCGGCTGGCCGTGCTGCGCCAGCGCGACGTCGACCTGCAGCTGACGGATGCCCGCCTGCAGACGCAGGTCGCCCTCGTGAAGGCGCTCGGCGGCGGTTATCACACCCTCTCGAATACCAGATAAAACCATGAGCACCCAAGCACCCACCAACAACAAGCGCCGCGTCGTCCTGGCCGGCATCACCGCCGCCTTCCTCGTCGCCGGCGCGGCCTATGCGGCCTATTACGCCCTGGTCCTGTCGAAACGCGTCGAGACGGACAACGCCTACGTCGGCGGCAACCTCGTGAACGTGTCGTCGCAGGTGACGGGCAGCGTCGTCGAGATCCGCGCCGACGAGACCCAGCTCGTGCAGGCGGGCACGGAGATCGTCCGCCTCGATCCGTCCGACGCCGAGGTCGCGCTGGCCCAGGCCGAGGCGCGGCTGGGCACCGCCGTGCGCCAGCAGCGCGAGCGCTACACGAACGTGGCGCAGTACGAGGCCCTCGTCGACCAGCGCCGCGTGGAACTGAAGGCGAAGCAGGAAGACCTGGCACGGCGCGCGCCGCTCGCAGCGGACAACATCGTCTCCGGCGAGGACGTGGCGCACGCCCGCCGCGCCGTCGACGATGCGCAGGCGGCACTGATGGTCGCGCAGAAGCAGCTGGCGGCCGCGCGCGTGACGGTGGCGGGCGTCTCCCCGGCCGAGCACCCGAACGTGCTGGCCGCGAAGGCGGATTACCTGTCCGCCTGGCTCGCCGCCCGCCGCAACGCGATCGTCGCGCCGGTGTCGGGCTATGTCGCCAAGCGCAGCGTGCAGGTCGGCAGCCGCATCGCGCCGGGCGCGCCGCTGCTGTCGATCGTGCCGCTGGACCAGCTGTGGGTCGACGCCAATTTCAAGGAATCGGAATTGCGCGACATCCGCGTGGGCCAGGCGGCCACCATCGATGCCGACATCTACGGCAGCAAAGTCGTCTACCACGGCAAGGTCGTGGGCCTCGGTGCGGGCACGGGCAGCGCGTTCTCGCTGCTGCCGGCGCAGAACGCGACGGGCAACTGGATCAAGGTCGTGCAGCGGGTGCCGGTGCGCATCTCGCTCGATCCGAAGGAACTCGCGGCGCACCCGCTGCGCGTGGGCCTGTCGGCCACGGTCGACGTGGACATCAGCCAGAAAGGCGGCAGCGCGCTGGGCACGGTGGCCGCGCCGGCGCCCGCGTATGCAACCACGGTATTGAACCAGCCGTTGCAGCAGGCGCAGGTCGCGACGGACGCGATCGTCGCAAAAAACATGACGAACTGATTCAGTCCGGCGGCCGCGCCTCGAGGATCCCGACGAGTTCGCGCAACGCCGCCGGCGCCGCGTCGAGGTGGAAGCGCACCTGCCTGCCGTCGAGCGTCAGCGTGTACGTGAAATCCCACGGCTGCGGCCGCGGTTTCAGCAGGGTCGCCGGCAGCGGCGCCGCATCCAGCCCCTGCACGAGCGCGCGCACGCGCGCGCCCTCCGCCGCGGGGAGGCGGTCGACGTCGACGCTGCGCGTCTGCGCGCCCGCCGGTCCCGTGAAGCCGCCTACGGAATGCAGCGACAAGCGCATCACACGACGCCCACTTCGTGCCACGCGCCCTGCACGGCCGCGGCCTCGCCCGATCCCGCACCGTGGCGCAGTTCGGCCGCCTTGACGGTGGCCTGGGCGGCGTCCGCGAACGTCGCGTCGGGATGCAGGAGCGACAGCGCCTGGTACCAGATCGGCGCGGCCTTGTCCCAGCTATGCCCGCCCAGCTTCATCGCCGCCAGGTAGAACGCGTGATTCGGGATGCCGGAATTCGTGTGCACGTCCCCACCTTCGACATACCCCCTCATCGTGCCCGGCTGGTCGTCGCCCGACCACGTCAGCTTCGCATTCCCCGGATCGGCCATCGAGCGCAACGCCTTGCCGACGGCGGGTGTCATGATGCCCGCGCCGATCAGCCAGTCGGCCTTCCTGACCGTCTGCTTCGCATGCCATTGCTTGACGACGGCGCCGAACACGTCGGACATCGATTCGTTCAGCGCACCGCTCTGCCCATCGTAGACGAGACCTCCGCCCGGCACGGTGTACTGCGTGACGCCGTGCGTCAGCTCGTGCGCGATCACGTCGAGCGCGTGCGTGAAGCCGGTGAACAGCTTGCCGTCGCCATCGCCGTACACCATCTGGCGGCCGTTCCAGAATGCGTTATTGAAGCGCTTGCTGTAATGGACGCTCGAATCGATGCCCATGCCGCGGCCGTCGATGGAATTGCGTTTCAGGATCTGCTGGTAGAAGTCGTAGGTGGTGCCGGCGCCGTCGAACGCCTCGTTGACGGCGGTGTCGGTCACGGGCGCCGCCGTCTCCGTGCGTACGAGCTTGCCGGGGAGGCGGGTGCCGTGGTGCGCGTCGTACACGGTGCGATGCCTGACGCCGGGCGCCACCAGCAGGCCCGGCGCGGCGAGGCCGCTGGCGGCGCGCTGGCCGCGCAGGAAAGCCGAGCGTTCCAGTTGCTCCAGCAGCCGCTGGCGTTCCGCTCCGTCCGCCTGGATGGCCAGCTTGCGCAACATGGACGACGGGATGATGAAACAGGGGCACGCGGGCGTGTGGATGTGCATATTGCCTCCATGCGGATTGCGCTTGCCTGAAGAGCGTAATCCACACGGCCGCGCTGCGGCGCACAGTACCCGCGGTGCGTCAGCCGGGTTCGACCGGCGTCAGCGCGCGCCCGCTGCGGAACCAGCTGCGCACGTTGTCGAGCATGAGCTGCGCCATCGCCGCGCGCGTCTCGTGCGTGGCGCTGCCCAGGTGCGGCGTCAGCAGCACGTTGTCCAGCTTGAAGAAGCGCGGGTCGATGTCCGGCTCGTTGTCGAACACGTCCAGCGCCGCGCCGGCGATGGTGCCCTGCTCCAGCGCCGCCAGCAACGCCGCCTCGTCGACGAGCGTGCCGCGCGCCACGTTCACGAGGTAGCCATTCGGTCCGAGCGCGTGCAGCACGCGCGCATCGATCAGGTGCTGCGTGTCGGCCCCGCCGGGCGCCACGACGATGAGGATGTCGGAATCGCGCGCGAGCGCGGCCAGGTCGGGCTCGTAGCGCCACGCCAGTTGCTGGTCCGTGCGGCCGTGGTAGGCGAGCGCCACCCCGAACGTCTCCAGCCGGCGCGCGATCTCCTTGCCGATGCGCCCCATGCCGACTATCCCCACGTGCTTGCCCGCGAGGCTCGTCGCCAGCGCGAAGTTCGCGTTCTTCCAGGCGCCTGCGCGCACGTAGCGGTCGGCCTGCGGCAGGCGGCGCAGCAATGCCAGCAGGGAGCCGATGCACAGCTCCGCCACGGCCGCGTTCAGCACGTCCGGCGTGTTGGCGACGACGATGCCCCGTTCGGCCGCCAGCGCGCGCGGAATCAGGTCGTAGCCGACGCCGCACGTGGCGATGATTTCCAGCGCCGGCAGGCGCCGCACCACATCCTCCGGCACCTCCTGGTTGCTGCGCGTGAGGATGGCGCCGACCTCGATCGCCAGGCCGGGCTCGCGTTCGAGATCCGCCAGGCCGACGCAGCGGAATTCGGCGTCGATCCGGGCCTGGATCTCGGGCGCGAAGCCTCCGATCTGCAGGACCGTCTTCCGCATTACTCTCATTCTGCCGCGCCGATCTCGAGTTCGAACGAAGTCACGCCGTCGACGCCGCCGCGCACCTTGTCGCCCGGGTTCAGCGCGTCCACGCCGGCCGGCGTGCCCGTGTAGATCAGGTCACCCGGCGCCAGCGCGACGAGGCGCGACAGGGCCGCGATCACGTCGGGGATCGGCCAGATCATTTCGTTCAGGTTGCCCTCCTGCTTCAGCTGGCCGTTCACTTCGAGCCAGATGCGCGCCGCCGAGGGGTGGCCGGTGCGCTCGACGGGGATCAGCGGGCTGCACGGCGCAGAGGCGTCGAAGCCTTTCGCCATGTCCCACGGGCGGCCGTCCTTCTTGGCGACGGCCTGCAGGTCGCGCCGCGTCAGGTCCAGGCCCACGCCATAGCCCCACACGAGGTCCAGCGCCTGTTCCGGCGCGATGTTCGTGCCGCCGCCTTTCAGTGCGACGACCAGTTCGACTTCGTGATGCAGCTCGCGCGTGGAGGACGGGTACGGCACGGTGCCGCTGGCCGACACGACGGCATCCGCCGGCTTGGTGAAGAAGAACGGCGGTTCGCGGTTCGGATCGGAACCCATCTCGCGCGCGTGGGCCGCGTAGTTGCGGCCAACGCAGAACACGCGGCGCAGCGGGAAAACCTGGTCGGAGCCGGCCACGGCGAGAGCCGGGACGGCGGGAGGCGTAATGACGAAGCCAGTCATGCGTATCCTTGTAAAGACAATGTCGGCGCATCGGCCCAAGGCCTGATGCACCGGACAGCCTATCACAATCGCAAGCTGGACGAAGAAGCAATAACGGTCAGAACTCTTCCCAGTCGCTCTCGGCGCCCACCTTCGCGGCAGTGGACTGCGGACGGGCCGGCGCCTTCGCAACCGGCTTGCTCAACCGCGGTGCGGGCGCGGGAGTCATCGCATGCGTCGGCGCTGCCGCCGGCGCGCCGCCGTCGAGCCGGAACACGGCCACGGCCTCCGCCAGGCGCGCGGCCTGGTCCTGCATCGCCTGCGACGCGGCGGCCGCCTGCTCGACGAGGGCCGCGTTCTGCTGGGTCACGTCGTCCATCTGCGTGATGGCCTGGTTGATCTGCTCGATGCCGGCGCTCTGCTCCTGGCTCGCGGCCGTGATCTCCGTGAGGATGTCGGCCACGCGGCGCACGCTGTCGACGATCTCGCCCATCGTGCTGCCCGCCTCGCGCACGAGCGAGCTGCCCGTGTCGACCTTGCTGGTGGAGTCGTCGATCAGCGCCTTGATCTCCCTGGCGGCGGCGGCCGAGCGCTGCGCCAGGTTGCGCACCTCGCCCGCCACGACGGCGAAGCCGCGGCCCTGCTCGCCGGCGCGCGCCGCTTCCACGGCCGCGTTCAGCGCGAGGATGTTGGTCTGGAACGCGATGCCGTCGATGACGCCGATGATGTCGACGATGCGGCTGGACGACGTGTGGATCTGCGTCATCGTGTCGACGACCTGCTCGATCACGTCGCCGCCCTTGGCCGCGACCGTCGATGCCGTCGCGGCCAGCGTGTTGGCCTGGCGCGCGTTGTCGGCGTTCTGCTTCACGGTCGACGTCAGTTCTTCCATCGACGACGCCGTCTCTTCCAACGCGCTGGCCTGCTGCTCGGTGCGCGCCGACAGGTCGCGGTTGCCGGCCGCCACTTCGCCGGACGCGAGCGCGATGGCATCGGTGCCGCCGCGCACGGTGCCGACGGTGGCCACCAGGTTCTCGTTCATGCGCTTCAGGGTGCCCAGCAGCTGGCCCACTTCGCAGGTGCTGTCGACGTCCACGCGCGTCGTCAGGTCGCCGCCGGCGACCGCGGTCGCCACGTCCAGCGCACGGCGCAGCGGCCGCGTGATCGAGGCGCTGATCCACCAGGCCAGCGCGCAGGCGATGGCCAGCATGACGGCGCCCAGCACGATCATCAGGGTGCGCGTGTTCGCGTACATGGTCTGCGCTTCCTTGGCCGTGTCGTGGGCGAGGCCGGCCTGGACCTGGATCTGCGCGCCGATCACGGCCTTGTAGTCCGCCAGGATGGGACGCAGCTTCGTCTTCAGGTAGGCGCGCGCGCCCGCGTCGTCGCCGCTCTCGATCAGGCGGATCAGGTCGATCTGCCCCTGCGTGTACTTCGCATTGAGTTCGACTTCCTGCGCCAGCAAGGTGCGCGACCTGGGCGCGCGCAGCAGGCCGTCGAGCTGCACGAGCAGGCTGTCGAGGTCCTTGCGCATGGCGGTGATGCTGGCAACCTGCTTCGCGCGGTCGTCGGCGCTGTCGTCCAGCATCATGTTGCGCAGCGCGATGGCGATGTCGTTCACGTCGCTGAGCATGCGCGCCGTCAGTTCCATGCGCGGCAGCCGCTTGTTGACGATCTCGTCGGTGCCGTCATTGACCCGGCCCAGCATGATCGTGCCCTGCCCGACCATGAAGACCAGCGCCACGCACAGGAAGCCAAAGCCCAGCGCGAGGCGCGTACCAATTTTTAAATTTCGAATGTTCATCGTTCTCTCTTTCCGCACGGATGTCCCGTTTTGCCGGTTTCCCACACACCGAGAAATGTTACGGTGTGGAAAGAGTCGAGTCGATGTCGAGATGTTAAATCAGGGCAATATATTTAAATGATGAAGTTTGCACGCAACACTTTAGTGCAAGCTCAATAAATTTCCTTGGCCGCGGCCCGCACGGCACGCAGCAGCAGGTCGGCGCCCGGCGACAGCAAATGGTCCTGGTGACGGATGATGCCGAACGCATCCATCTTGCACGGAATCTCGATGGGCAGGATGCGCATCACGTTCAGCGACGCATAGTATTGCGCCACCTCGATCGGCATCACGTGCAGCGAATCCGTCTGCTGCAGCAGCGCCGTGATCATCAGCATCGCCGTCGTGTCGACGACGTTCGCGGGCGGTTCCAGGCCGGCGCGGCGGAACATCATGTCGAAGCGGTAGCGCAGGATACTGCCGTGCGGCGGCACGATCCACGGCAGCGGCGCGATGTCCTGCAAGGTGAGGTTCTTGCGCTCCAGCAGCGGATGGCCGGGGCGCACGACCGCGCAGGCCGGTTCCTCCGTCAGCTCTTCGTAGATCAGGCCGGAGGTGTCGCCGGTGTCGAAGATGCGGCCGATCATGAAGTCCAGCGTGCCATGCTGCAGCTTGTCCAGCAGCAGGTTACTGGTTTCCAGCTGCACGCCGATGCGCAGCAGCGGGGCCTCTTCCTTGACGCGGGCGATGGCGCGCGGCAGGAGCGCCATCGCGGGCGTCATGATCACGCCAACCTCGACCTGGCCCGTGAGGCCGGCCTTCAGCGTGACGATGTCGTCGTGCGCCAGCGCCAGGCTCGTCAGGGCCATGCGCGCGTGGCGGATCATCGTTTCGCCGTAGATCGTCGGCTCCATCCCGCGCGGCAGGCGTTCGAACAGCTTGACGTCCAGCATCTCCTCCAGATCCTTGATCTGCTTGGAGGCGGCCGGCTGCGTCATGTGCAGTTCGTCGGCCGCGCGGTGGATGTTGCGGTAGTCGTCCAGCGCGATCAACAGCAGCAGTTGACGCGTCTTGAGGCGGGCCTTGAGAAACCAGTTCGGATTGGTCGTGTCCATCAGACAATCATATCATTATCGATATCGGTTTTACGCAGATTGGCGCGCAACTTTTATCGCTTGCACGCTGCCGACGGATTGGCGGCAGGACCTTGCTCAGTCTGCGGTACGGGCAGGATCTTGCCGTTCGGACCGTAGTGCAATTCCTCGATGGCGACCGAGCGTCGGTAATCGCCACCGGTCGGCAGCTTGCCGTTGTGATAAATGATGTAGGACTTGCCGTTGAAGTCGATGATCGCGTGGTGGATCGTGCCGACGTTCGTGTTCTTTTCCATGATCACGCCGCCATACGACCATGGCCCGGTGGCCGTCGGCCCCGTCATGTACACGGTCTCTTCCGGCCACTTGCGCGAATACGACAGGTAGTACTTGCCGGCGTGCTTGTGCAGGTAGGACGCTTCCGTGAACTGGTCCAGGCCCACCGTGTGGATCGGGCCGTCCAGTTCCGTCATGTTGGCTTTCAGCTTCGCGTACTTCATGACGGTATTGCCCCAGTACAGATAGGCCTGGCCATCGTCGTCGACGAAGATCGCCGGGTCGATGTCGTCCCAGCTGATTTCCGTCTCGTGCGTCATGTCGTTCGTGATCAGGGCCGTGCCGCGCGCGTCGACGAACGGGCCCGTCGGGCTGTCCGACACGGCCACGCCGATCGCCTTGCCGGGGATCGTCTTGTGCTCGACCGTCACGTACAGGTAGTACTTGCCGTTGCGCTTGGTGACGTCGCTGGCCCAGGCGTCCCTGGCGGCCCATTTGAACGTGGAAAACGGCACGCCGGCCGGGTGCTCGGTCCAGTGCTGCATGTCGCAGCTGGAGAACACCTTCCACTCGTTCATCACGTAATCCTTGCCGCCGACCGGGGCTTCGTCGTGGCCCACGTACAGGTAGACGCGGCCGTTGTCGACGAGGGCCGCGGGGTCCGCGGTGAAGATCCTGCTGGTGAGGGGGTTGGCGGCACCGGCGAGTGCCGTCGTCGCGAGCAGCGTCGCGGCGATCAGGGGCTTGAGCATGTAGTCTCCAGTTTTTATGTTTATTCGGTGGGCAATAAGCCCCCGTCGCCCCCGCCGAGGCGGGGGCGCAAGTTCAGCGCCGTGGCAACGTGACTTGTTATTGCTTGGCGCGGCCGCCCATCACCCTCTGCACGACGCAGAAGACGAACAGCAGCGCGCCGATGACGATCTTGGTCCACCACGAGCTGAGCGTGCCGTCGAAGGCGATCAGCGTCTGGATGGCACCCAGCACCAGCACGCCCGACAATGCGCCGGCGATGTAGCCGTAGCCGCCGGTGAGGAGCGTCCCGCCGATGACGACGGCGGCGATGGCATCGAGCTCCGTGCCCTGGCCGTGCAGGCCGTAGCCGGACAGCATGTAGAAGGCGAACAGCACACCGCCCAGCGCCGCGCAGAAGCCCGACAGCGCGTACACGAGGACCTTGGTGCGGCCCACGTTCAGGCCCATCATCGCGGCCGACTGCTCGTTGCCGCCGACGGCGTACACGGCACGGCCGAACGCGGTGAAGTGCGCGAGCCAGATGGCGACCAGCAGCACGACCAGCGCGATGATGGCGCCCGGCGACAGGAAGCCGTCGAGGATGGGCACCTGCGTCTGCGACATCGCCGTGAACAGCGGGTCATCGATCGTGATCGACTCGACGCTGATCAGGTAGCACAGGCCGCGCGCCAGGAACATGCCGGCCAGGGTGACGATAAACGGCTGCAGCTTGAACAGGTGGATGATCGCGCCCATCGCGCCGCCGAAGCACGCGCCCAGGAGCAGCACGAGCGCGATGACGGCGGCCGGCGGCCAGTGCGCGTGCTGCAGCAGCCAGGCCGAGATCATCGTCGACAGCGCGAGCACGGAACCGACGGACAGGTCGATGCCGCCCGCCAGGATCACGAAGCCCATGCCCACCGCGATCACGAGCAGGAACGCGTTGTCGATCAGGAGGTTGAAGATCACCTGCAGCGACAGGAAGCCCGGGTACACCGACCCGCCGATGCCCAGCATCGCCACCAGCAGGACCACGGTGACGAGAGACGTGAACCACGGCGCGCTCGTGACGCCGCGGGTACCGGTTGCGACCGCGCTCATGCGGACCTCCGCAGGATGTTCTTGAATTCGCTCGACTGCGAAATGCAGACGACGAAGACGACGATGGATTTGACGACCATGTTCACTTCGGGCGGCACGCCCAGCGAGTAGATCGTGTAGGTCAGGGTCTGGATGATCAGCGCGCCGATCATGCTGCCCACCAGGCTGAATTTGCCGCCGGCCAGCGACGTGCCGCCCAGCGTGACGGCGAGGATCGCGTCCAGCTCCAGCAGCAGGCCCGCGTTGTTCGCGTCCGCGCTCTTGATGTTCGACGTGATCAGCATGCCGGCCAGGCCCGCGCAGGCGCTGCAGAACACGTACACGAAGGTGATCAGGGTCGCCGTGCGCAGGCCCGCGAGGCGTGCCGCCACCGGATTGATGCCGACCGCCTGGATGAACAGGCCGAGGGCCGTCTTCTTCACCAGCAGCAGCGTGGCCGCGAAGACGGCAGCGACGACGAACAGCGAGAACGGCAGGCCGGCGAGGTAGCCGCTGCCCAGGAAGAAGAACGGCTCGTAGTACACGGTGACGATCTGGCCGTCCGTCAGCAGCTGCGCGAGGCCGCGGCCCGCCACCATCAGGATCAGCGTGGCGACGATCGGCTGCAGCTTGATGCCGGCGACGAGGACGCCGTTCCACAGGCCGCACAGCAGCGCGACACCCAGCGAGGCCGCCAGTGCGAGCGCCATCGGCGTCGTGGGCTCGCTGCCGCCGATCAGCATCGCGGACACGGTGCCGGACAGCGCGACGACGGCGCCAACGGAGATGTCGATACCGCGCGTGGCGATGACCAGGGTCATGCCGAGCGCCGCCAGCATCAGCGGCGCGGCGCGGTTGAGGATGTCGATGATCGCGCCGTACAGGTGGCCTTCCTTGACTTGCAGGTGGAAGAAGCCGGGCACGAGGAACGCGTCGACGAGCAGCAGCGCGACGAGCGCGCCCAGCGGCCGCACGAGCGGGTGCTGCAGCCAGGCAGTGCGCGATGCCGCTGCCTGCGCGGACGGTTTGACGGTAGCGCCGGTCGTGCTCATGCCGTCTCCCCTGCGATCACGTGCAGCACGGACGTCTCGTCCAGTTCACCGCGCTGGTATTCGCCGCACGCCTTGCGGTCGCGCATGACGATCATGCGGTCGGACACGCGCAGCACTTCCGGCAGTTCGGACGAGATGAAGAGAATGGACATGCCCTTGCGGCACAGGTTACTGACGTAATCCATGATTTCCTGCTTGGCGCGCACGTCGATGCCGCGCGTCGGTTCGTCGAGGATCATCAGGCGCGGATCGGTCGCGAGCCAGCGCGCCAGCAAGACCTTCTGCTGGTTGCCGCCGGAGAGCGTGCCGATCGGCGTCTCGATGCTGGCCGTCTTGATGCCCAGCCACTTGACGTAGTCGGTCGCCAGCTGCTGCTGGCGCTTGAAAGGAATGGCGCGGAAGATGCCCTGCCGCGCCTGCAGCGCGAGGATCAGGTTTTCGCGCACGGACAGCGCGAGGATCGCGCCTTCGTGCTTGCGGTCTTCCGAGCAGAAGCCGATGCCCTCGCGAATCGCGTCGCGCGGGTTCGAGAAGCTCACCTGCCTGCCGTCGATGTCGAAACTGCCGGCATCGAGCTTGTCGGCGCCGAACAGCAATCGCGCCGTCTCCGTGCGGCCGGAGCCGAGCAGGCCGGCAAGGCCCAGCAACTCGCCGCGGCGGATTTCCAGGTCGACCGGCGACAGCACGCCCTTGCGCGCGATGCCGCGGGCGCGCAGGAAGACCTCGCCGTGCTCGTTGGCTGCGCCCTGCTCTGCTGTCTCCGACGCGTGCTCCGCGTCGGCCGGTGCACCGATCATCTTGTTGACGAGCGCGAGGCGCGACAGGTCCGCGCAGGCATATTCGCCTTCGCGCTCGCCGTTGCGCATCACGGTGATGCGGTCCGAGATCGCGTAGGTCTGGTCGAGGAAGTGCGTGACGAACAGGATCGCCATGCCCTCTTCGCGCAGGCGGCGCAGCACCGAGAACAGCATCTGCACTTCCGCCTCGTCCAGGCTGGACGTGGGCTCGTCGAGGATCAGCACGCGCGATTCCGTGTTCAGCGCGCGGGCGATGGCGACCATTTGCTGGATCGCGAGCGGGTAATCGGCGAGCGGTTTGCTGACGTCGACGTGGATCTCGAGGCGCGCGAGCAGCGCCATGGCCTGCGACCGCATCGAGCGCCAGTCGACCATGCCGAAGCGGCGCGGATAGCGGCCGATGAAGATGTTTTCCGCGACCGACAAATTCGGGCACAGATTGACTTCCTGGTAGACGGTGCTGATGCCGAGGTTCTGCGCATCCTGCGTGGAGCGCGGCTGGATGGCCCGGCCCTCCAGCACGATGCTGCCGGCGTCCGGCTGGTAGACGCCGGTGAGAACCTTGATCAGCGTGGACTTGCCCGCGCCGTTCTGGCCCATCAGCGTGTGGACTTCGCCGGGGAACAGGCGCAGTCCGGCATCGGACAGCGCCTTCACACCCGGGAAGGCTTTATGGATGCCGGTGACTTCCAGCACCGGCTTCTTCGAATCGATCATGCCCCGCCCGATCAGTACTTGCGGTTCGGGAGTTCCTTCGCCGCCACCTCAGCCGGGAACACGCCCTCGTTGACGACGATGCGTTTCGGGACCGGCTTGCCGGCCACGACGTCCTGCGCCGTCTGGATCAGCGTCGGACCGAGCAGCGGATTGCACTCGACCGTCACGTTCAGCTTGCCGGCCTTCATGGCTTCGAACGCGCCCTTCACGCCATCGATCGAGATGATGATGATGTCCTTGCCCGGCTTCAGGCCCGCTTCCTCGATGGCCTGGATCGCGCCGATGGCCATGTCGTCATTGTGCGCGTACAGCACGTTGATCTTCTTGCCTTCCGACTTCAGGAAGGCTTCCATGACTTCCTTGCCCTTGGCGCGGGTGAAGTCGGCGGTCTGCGAGCGGATGACCTTCAGCTTCGGATTCGTGCCGATGACTTCGGCAAAACCGTTCCTGCGGTCGATCGCGGGCGCGGCACCGGTCGTGCCCTGCAGCTCGACGATGTTCAGCGGCTTGTCGCCATTCTTCTTGGCGTAATCCAGCAGCCAGCGGCCGGCGCGGCGGCCCTCTTCCACGAAGTCGGAACCGATGAAGCTGACGTACAGCGACGGATCGGTGACCTTGACAGCGCGGTCGGTCAGGATCACGGGGATCTTGGCGTTCTTCGCTTCGCGCAGCACGGTCTCCCAACCGGTTTCCACGACCGGCGAGAACGCGATCACGTCGACGCGCTGGGCGATGAACGAGCGGATGGCCTTGACCTGGTTCTGCTGCTGTTGCTGGGCGTCGGCGAATTTCAGGTTGACGCCGGCCTTCTTGGCGGCGTCCTTGATCGAGGCGGTATTCGCGGTGCGCCATTCGCTTTCGGCACCGACCTGCGAGAAGCCGATCGTGAGGGGTTTGGCGGCGAATGCCGGGATGGCGGCGGCGCACGCGATGGCGGCAGCTGCGCCCAGGAGGGTCCTGCGGGTGATGATCATCACTTAGTCTCCGGAATTGTTGTGCATGGATACTATGACAGAACTGACATATCTATCCAATCATTTTTTTGACGGTAGACATATCCATTTCGACATCAATACAAATGTCGGTTGCATGGCCGAGCCGCCGCGCTATACTTGCCTTTTCATTCACTGACGAGGAGCGCCCCATGAACCAGCCGGATATTGCCCTCCCGTCGGCCGCCTGACCGCCTTTCTCCGCCGATCACCGTCGTCGCTCATCGTCGTTGCGAATGGGCGCGCCAGCCGCGCCGACCTTCCCTGACCGAATCCACCGTTGCCGCCGCAGCTTATTGCGTGCGGCAGCGTGCCCGCGCGTCCGCGCGCTTCGCAACAGGAACACAACGACCATGATAGCCTTCGATATCGCGGCACTGCGCCGCATCGGACTCACCAACCCCATCGCCGCACGCCTCGCCCTGCACGACCGCGGACGACCCGCGCGCGTGGCGAGCGTGCACCGCACGTCGCTCGTCCTGCACGACGGCCTGCGCGAATTCCCCGCCCGGCCGCATCCATCCCTCGACGCCTCGCTTGCCGTCGGCGACTGGGTGCTGTTCGACCTCAACGAGCAAGACGAAGCGTGGGTCCACACGCTCGTCGACCCGCTGAATGAACTGGTCCGGCGCGATGCCCACGGCACGCGCCAGCGGCTCGCGGCCAACGTCGACACTGCCTTGCTGGTGATGGGCCTCGACGGCGATTTCAATCTGCGCCGGCTGGAGCGCTACCTGATGGTGGCCAGCTCCTGCGACGTGGCGCCCGTGATCGTGCTGACGAAGGGCGATCTCGTGCCCGACGCGGATACGAAAGCGGCGCAAGTGGGCGCGCGCCTGCCGGCGACGGTGCCCGTGGTGCGCGCGCATCCGCAGGAAGCCGGCGCGGCCGACACGCTGGCGCCATGGACGGGAGAAGGCCAGACGCTCGTCCTGCTCGGCACGTCCGGCGTGGGCAAGTCGACGCTCACGAACACGCTGACCGGCGCGCAGCAGCAGACGGGCGGCGTACGCAAGGGCGACGACCGCGGCCGCCACACGACGACGTCACGCTCGCTGCACCTGTGCGCGGGCGGCGCCTGCGTGATCGATACGCCGGGCCTGCGCAGCTGGCAGCCGGACGCCGACGAGGACGACGTCAACGCGGCGTTCGACGACATCGAGACGCTGGCGGCGCACTGCCGCTTCCACGACTGCACGCACGTGGAGGAACCGGGATGCGCGGTGCGCGGCGCCGTGGATGCGGACCGGCTGCGCAACTACCACAAGCTGTTGCGCGAGGTGCGGCATGCGGCGGCGACGCCGCTGGACCGCATCGCGGAGCGGGCCAGGTGGAAGGTGTTGAACAAGATGGCGAGGGCGCGGGCACAGGCAAAGCGTTAGCGCCACGTTAATACCGCTGCGTAAAAACGTCATCCCCGCGCAGGCGGGGATCCAAGCTCTGCATGCGCCGCGTTGACGCGTGCAACTTGGGTCCCCGCCTTCGCGGGGACGACGGATCGGAGGTCAACGCATCAATCGCAGCCCGTACAACCCACCCGCCATCGAGCCTTCCTTCGCGACGAACTTGACTTCCAGCTTGCCGTTCGCGCCCTGCACCAGCGCGGGCGGCAGCGCGAAGTCGCGCGTATAGAATTCCTGCGCCTCGCCGGCTGCCAGTTCCACTTCGGCGATCCGCTGCCCATCGACGACGATGTCGAACCTGCGGCCCGCGTCCCCGCGCGCGAACGTCAGGCGCAGCGCCTTCGCTTCGTGCCTGGGATCGTTCAACTGGTAGCTGAACCACTTGGTGGCATGGCGCCAGTGGCGGCCGTTGTTGAGGCCCGCGTCCGCGCCCTCGCCCTTGAAGCCGTGGTCCGATTCCGGCTGTTGCTCACCCGGCGCCACCTGGTCGATGGTCTGCGCGTCCAGCGCCAGGCGCTCCGCTTCGTTCGCCGCGTTCTCTTCTTTCATGCGGGCGAATTCGGCCGGGGTGCTCTGCTGCCAGTAGATCATGTAGCGCGAGTCGTGCAGGCGGAAGAACGGGATGAATTCCGTCGACGACCCCGCCCCGCCCTGCACGACGCCGGACGCCGTGAACGTCAGCGGCTTGCCTTTTACCGGCTTGAAGCGCCGGGTGAAATCCTTGCTGTCCGAGACGAAGGTCGGCGCCGCCTCCAGCGGGCATACCTGGCCGGACGGGCTGTGGCCCATGCGCGAATCGTCCGCGAGGAAGTTCAGGTGCTCGGTCGGGAACGGATTCGTCTTCGCGGCCAGCACGACGGGCCCGTACAGCACCGCGTAGTAATTCGACTTGTCCGGCATCTGCTCGAGGCGCATCGTCATCGGCAGGCTGACGTCGACGCGGTCGCCCTTCTTCCACGCACGCTCGATGCTGACGTAGCTGCCCGGTGCCGCATCGACCTTCACGGCCTTGCCGTTCACCTTAACGGCCAGCTTGCCCGGCGCGACCCAGGCCGGATAGCGGATCTTCAGCGCGAACCTGGCATCGCCGTCGACAGTGATGCGCGTGCTGGCCTGGTCGGGGAAGTTGTTCGCCTGCGTGACCTTGACGTTCTTCTCGCGCCAGTCGAGCGTCGACGGGATGAACAGGTTCACGAACAGCGCCGCCTTTCCATCCCTCTCTTCATGCGCGTAGATGAATTCGCCGTACTTCGCATGGCTCTCGATGCCGGAGCCCACGCAGCACCACATCGCCTGGTCCACCTGCGAATACACGCGGTATTGGTTCGGACGCATCGGCGTGAAGTACACGAAGCCGCCCGTGCCCGGGTGTTCGGACGCGAGGATGTGGTTGTACAGCGCGCGCTCGTAGTAGTCGGCGTAGGAGGCCTTGTCCGAGGTCTCGAACAGCATCTCCGTCAGCTTCAGCATGTTGTACGTGTTGCAGGTCTCCGGCCCCTCGACCTCGTTGATCATGGGGCTGAAATCTTTGTCGTCATGGAAGTGCTCCCTGACGCTGTTGCCGCCGATGGCCACCGTGCGGTGGTCGACGACGGTCTGCCAGAAGAACGCGGCGGCATCCGCCATGTCCTTGCGGCCTGTGAGTTCGCCGATGCGCTTGAAGCCGATGACTTTCGGGATCTGCGTGTTCGCGTGCAGACCCGTCAGCTTGTCCTCGTGCTGTTCCAGCGGCTGCAGGATGGCCTGGTGCGAGAACCTCAGCGCCAGGTCCATGTAGCGCGAATCGCCCGTCATCTGGGCGACGTCGGCCAGCACCTCGTTCATGCCGCCGTGTTCGGCCTTCAGCATCTGCTGCATCTGCTCGTCCGTCAGGCGGCTGGTCAGGCGCAGCGCCCAGTCGGCCATCGCGATCAGCATCGCCTTCGCATCTTCGTTGCCGGCATAGCGGTACGCGTCGCGCAGCCCCGCGTAGACCTTGTGCAGGTTGTACCACGGGACCCACTTGCCGTTGACGGAGAAGTTGTCCGCATGGAGCTTGCCCGCGGCGACATCGCGCCACGCGGCGCGGCCACCGGGCACGCCGCCCACGTAACCGTCGCCGTTGGCCGTCTGCGCGCGCTTCAGCTCCGCGACAAAATAATCGAGGCGCTTCTTGACTTCCGCATCGCCGGTCGACGCGTACATCAACGCCAGGGCCGACAGGTAGTGCCCGCCCATGTGGCCGTCCAGGCCCGACGATTCCCAGTTGCCGTAGCTGGGCTGCTTCGGCGTGAGCCCCGCTTCGCGCAGGAACGGCGCCAGCAGGCGGTCCGGCTCCATCGCCATCAGGTAGTTCAGGTCCGTCGTCTGGGCATCGAGGAAGGGGCTGGGCCCCAGGCGCACGGCCTGCAGCGGGAACAGGTCGGCGGCCTGGGCGCACGTCGCGCCCAGGGTGAACAACAGCGCGGCGATCCGGGTCAGCTTCATTTCAGTTCTTCGCTCACATACTTGTTGAGGTCTTTGGCGTCCACCGTGGGCCAGCCATCCTTGTCCCAGCGGATGTCCATCACTTTCAGCTTCTGCTTGTACTTGTCGGCCGTCTCGTAGGCGTGCAGCACGAGGTAGTCCTTGCCGTCGAACGTGTAGGCGCTGTTGTGGCCGAGGCCCTTCCAGTCCTTGTCGCCCTTGACGACGAGCGAGCCGCCGCCTTTCGCCATATCCTTGCCCTGGCGGTCGAGGTACGGCCCCTTGACGTCCTGTGCGCGTCCCACGACGACGTGGTACGTGCTCTTCGGCCCGCGGCAGCACAGGCCCCACGAGACGAACAGGTAATAGTAACCGTTCTTCTTGAAGATGAACGGTCCTTCGATCTCGGCCGGTGCCGCGTCCTCGTCCGGCGTGAACGCGGGACGCTCGCGGCGCGCGATCGTGTGCCATTCCTGCGGTTCGGCGAGCTTCGTCCAGCTGTCGTCCAGCTTCACGAGCTTGATGCCGCCCCAGAACGAGCCGAAGCTCATCCAGCCCTGCCCCTTGTCGTCCTCGACGACGTTCGGGTCGATGGCGTTCCACAGGTCGCGGCCCGGCACCGACTGCACCATCATGCCCTGGTCTTCCCAGCGGTAGTTCGGCGCGCGCGGGTCGAGCGTCGCATTGGCCGTCACGCCGATGCCCGACGTGTTCTTGCCGAAGCCGGACACCGAGTAGTACAGCAGCCAGCGGCCGTTGTGCTTGTGAACGTCCGGCGCCCAGATATGGTCGTTGAACGTAGGTGCCGCACGCTTCGCCCACGTGGGTTCGCCCGCGAACACGCGGCCTTCCGGCTTCCAGTGCAGCATGTCGGGCGACGAGTAGAACGTGATGCCGGGGCCGGTGCTGTACAGGTAGTACGTGTTGCCGTCCTTCGCCATCACGGGGTCGTGCACGCCGACCTGGGCGGCGTGGGCCGCCCCGGCCAGCAGCATCGTTGCCGCGATTGCGTGCACCTTCACGCGTCAGCCTTCCACAGCCACGACCAGCACCGACTTGGCCGGCACCTTGATCGTCAGCTTGCCGCCGCTGGCGGTGGCGCTGAACGGCACCGGCTTCACGGCGTCCTTGTGCTCGAAGGTGTTGTGGGCGTCCATCGCATCGGCCGTCAGCAGCTGGCCGCGCACGGCACCGACGTTCTGGCCGGCGACGTTCAGGACCACGTCGGTTGCCTCATGCGGGTTCGTGTTGACGAGGGCGACGTAGGTCTTGCCATCCTTCGCCTTCGCGGCGGACGCGCTGATGCCCGGCACGCCCTGGCCGTTCGAGCCGTAGGTCGTGTTGTTCGACAGCGAAACCGGCAGCGACGTCGCGCCCTGGAACGGCACGTACATCTTGAAGGCGTGGTAGGTCGGCGTCAGCAGCATCTTCTCGTTGTCGGTGATGATCATCGCCTGCAGCACGTTGACCATCTGCGCGATGTTCGTCATGCGCACGCGGTCGGCGTGGGCATGGAAGATGTTGAAGTTGAGCGCGGCCACGACGGCGTCGCGGATCGTGTTACGCTGGAACAGGAAGCCCGGGTTGGTGCCCTTCTCGACGTCGTACCAGGTGCCCCACTCGTCCACGTCGAAGCCGATCTTCTTCTCCGGGTCGTTCTTGTCGAGGATCGCGACGTTCTTGCGGACGAAGTCTTCCATGCGCAAAGTCTGCGACATCGTCGAGAACCATTCCGATTCCGGGAAACCGGTGGCGGCGCCCTTCACTTCCCATTTACCGGTCGGCAGCGTGTAGTAGTGGAAGCTGATGCCGTCCGTGCGGCCCTTCAGGTCGCGCGACAGGATGTCGGTCCATGCCGTGTCGTCGCCGGTGCCGCCGCTGGCGATCATCTTCGGACGCAGGTGCTGCGGCGCCTTCAGGAACGTGTTCCACTGGCGGTACAGGTCGGCGTAGTACTCGGGACGCATGTTGCCGCCGCAGCCCCACGACTCGTTGCCGATGGCGAAATAGGCGACCTTGAACGGCGCCGGATGGCCGTTCTTCGCGCGCAGTTCAGCCAGCGTCGACTTGCCTTCCGACGTCATGTACTCGATCCACTCGGCCGCTTCCTGCGGCGTGCCGGTGCCCAGGTTGCCGTTGACGTAGGCGTCCGCGCCCAGCATCTCGACGAGGTCGAAGAATTCATGCGTACCGACCGCATTGTTTTCCGGCACACCGCCCCAGTTCGTGTTGACCTTCACCGGACGCTTGTTGCGCGGGCCGATGCCTTCGCGCCAGTGGTATTCGTCGGCGAAGCAGCCGCCCGGCCAGCGGACCAGCGGCACGTGCATGTCCTTCAGCGCGCCGACGACGTCGTTGCGCCACCCTTTGGTGTTCGGGATCTTCGAATCCGGGCCAACCCACAGGCCGCCGTAGATGCCGGTGCCGAGGTGCTCGGCGAACTGGCCGTAGACGTCCTTGTCGATCACCGCGCCCGGCTTGGACGCGTCGACGGTGACGTTCACCTGGGCGAACGCGGCGCCGGCGCAGAATGCGGCGGCAAGGCCGAGGGCGAGAACTTTGGGTTGGAATGCCTTCATGTGGTCTCCGTTTGTTTTGGTCGTTAAGGTGATTGCATTAACAGCCGTCATTCCCGCGGAAGCGGGAATCCATAGGACACGTGCCGGAGAGGCTCAGTATGGATTCCCGCGTGCGCGGGAATGACGGTCTTGAAGGTAGTGACGGGATCGGAAATGCGACGGTATATCCGTCACACCCACCCGGCATCGACGATGAATTCCTGCCCCGTGCACATCTTGCTGTCGTCGGCGGACAGGAACAGCACCATCGCGGCGATATCCTCGGGCATCAGCTTGCCCGGCAGGCATTGCGAACGCGCGATCTCGGCCTCGCCCGCCTCGTCCAGCCACAGGTCGATCTGGCGCTGGGTCATCACCCAGCCCGGCGTCACGGTGTTGACGCGGATGTTGAATTGTCCCAGGTCGCGCGCGAGGCAGCGCGTCAGGCCGATCACGGATGCCTTCGTGGTCGCATAAATCGGGTAGTTCGGGTTCTTGGCGTGCCACGACATCGAACTGAAGTTGATGACGGAGCCGCCGCCGCGGCGCTTCATGCCTTCCAGCGCGGCCTGCACGGTGAAGAACATCGGACGCTGGTTGATGGCGATGCGCTCGTCCCAGTATTCGACCGACACGTCGCCGATCTGGTGGCGCTGGTCGTTGGCGGCGTTGTTGACGATGACGTCGAAGTCGCCCAGCTTGGCGGCCATCTCGGCCATCACGGCCTGCAGGCTCGGGATGTCGGTGATGTCGCAGTAGCGGTAGATCGGGGCCGTGTGGCCAGCCGCTGCCAGCCGCGCCACCAATGCCTCGCTGGCATCGCGCATGATGTCGACGAAGCCGACCAGCGCACCCTGCTCCACCAGCGCGGCGACGATCGCTTCACCGATCCCGCTGCCGCCGCCCGTCACGAATACCCGTTTGCCTTCGAGGCTACCGTACTTGGCTAAAGGTCCCATCGTCGTCTCCTAAATCTTATTGTAAGCGGCACCAGGATCCCCCCCGGCGCCGCCATCTTTCGTACTTATTCCTTGCCCAGCGCGCCGTCGCGGCGGCGCCAGATGCCGCGCGGGTTCTCGTCGCGCAGCACCGCCGGCAGCAGGGCCTGCGGCAGGTTCTGGTACGCCACGGGGCGCAGGAAGCGGAAGATCGCGCCCGTGCCCACCGAGGTGCTGCGGCCGTCCGCCGTGGCCGGGAACGGACCGCCGTGCACCATCGCGTGCGCCACTTCCACGCCGGTGCCGAAGCCGTTGGCCAGGATGCGGCCGACCTTGCGCTCCAGCGTCGGCAGCAGGACCTGCGCCGCTGCGATGTCGCCCTCTTCCAGGTGGATCGCGGCCGTCAGCTGGCCTTCCAGGTGCTCGACGATGGCGCGCATCTGCTCGACGTCCTTGCACACGACCAGCAGCGAGGCCGGGCCGAACACTTCTTCGTGCAGCTCCTTGCGGGCCAGGAAGGCATCGCCTTCCACGCGGAACAGCGCGGCGTGGCCCTGGTTCTCTTCGTGCTCCAGGCGCAGCAGCGTGGTCACCGCTTCGTTGCTGCCCAGCGCGGCGACGCCGCGGCGGAAGCTCGACGCGATACCGGCGGACAGCATCGTGGCTGGCTGCGTGTCGTTCAGCGCGGCCGTGGCGGCGGCGCAGAACGTGGACAGGCCCGGGCCGTCGATCGCCAGCACGAGGCCGGGGTTGGTGCAGAACTGGCCGACGCCCAAGGTCAGCGACGCGGCGAATTCGCGGCCGATGCGCTCGGCGTGCTGTTCCAGCGCCTGCGGCAGCAGGAACACCGGGTTAATGCTGCTCATCTCGGCGTAGACCGGGATCGGCTGCTGGCGGCCCGCGGCGACGGCCATCAGTGCGGTGCCGCCAGAACGCGAACCGGTGAAGCCGACGGCCTGGATGGCCGGATGCGCGACGAGCGCCTGGCCGATGCCGTTGCCCGTGCCGGTCAGCAGCGCGAACGTGCCGGCCGGCAGGCCGCACAGTTCGACGGCTTTCACGACGGCGCGCGCCACCAGTTCCGACGTGCCCGGATGGGCCGAGTGGGCCTTCAGGACGACCGGGCAGCCGGCCGCGAAGGCGGATGCCGTGTCGCCGCCGGCGACGGAGAACGCGAGCGGGAAGTTCGATGCGGCAAACACGGCGACAGGGCCGACGCCGATCAGGCGGCTGCGCAGGTCCGGACGCGGCGGCGTGCGCTGCGGCAGGGCCGGGTCGATGCGCGGATCCTGCCACGACCCTTCGCGCAGCAGGCTGGCGAACAGTTTCAGCTGGGTGCAGGTGCGGCCACGCTCGCCTTCGATACGGCCGCGCGGCAGGCCGGTTTCCGCCATCGCGCGCTCGACCAGGGCATCGCCCAGGGCCATGATCTGCTCGGCGACCGTGTCGAGGAACGCAGCGCGCTCGTCGTCGGTCGTGTTGCGGAAGACGTCGAACGCCTTGCCGGCCAGGCTGCAGGCCTGGTCGATCTGGCCGATGTCGACCATGTTGAAGGCGGGTTCGATGTGCGTGCGCGCGCCCGGATTCCAGGCCTTGAACGAGCCGCCGGCGCCGCGCTGGGCGACGCCGCCGATGAGGGCTTCGCCCGTGATTTGTGCGATGGTCATAACGTGTTAACTTTTGCGAATTGGGTGGACTGGACGGCGAGCTTGTTGCGCAGCGCGGGGCCGAATTGCGGCGATTCGACTTCGAACGTCTCGCCGGCCTGCACGCTGATATTGTCGGCGAAGCTCAGGGTCGCGGTGCCGAAGAAGTGGATGTGCACGTCGCCCGGGCGGTTGAACAGGCCGTACTTGAAGTGGTGGTATTCCAGGTTGCCGATGGTGTGCGACATGTTCTGCTCACCCGACACGAACGCTTTTTCCCAGCGCACGGCACCGTCGGCTGCGCGGATGCGCGACACGCCTTCGACGTGGGCCGGCAGTTCGCCGACCAGCAGCGCCGGGCCGACGCCGCAGTTGCGCAGCTTGGAGTGCGCGAGGTACAGGTAGTTCTGGCGTTCCGTCACGTGGTCCGAGAACTCGTTGCCGATCGCGAAACCGACGCGGTACGGCTGGCCGTCGTCGCCGATCACGTACAGGCCGGCGATCTCCGGCTCTTCGCCGCCGTCCAGCGAGAAGTCCGGCATTTCCATGTCCTGGCCGCTGGCGCGCACGATCGAGCCGTCGCCTTTGTAGAACCATTCCGGCTGCACGCCGGCCTTGCCCGCTTCCGGCTTGCCGCCTTCGACGCCCATGCGGAACATCTTCATGGAGTCCGACAGCGACTCGACGTCGCCGCCGATCTTCTTGTGCATGGCGTCGCGCGCGTCGGCGCTGCCCAGGTGCGTCAGGCCCGTGCCGGTGACGTAGGTGTGGGCGGCGTCCGGGTGGTCGATCGGGGCCAGCACGCGGCCTGCCTGCGCGATCGCTTCGTAGGAATCTTTGTCGCCGGTGGCGGATGCGTCGGCCAGCGCGGCGAGGCTCTTGCCCTGCGCGATGGCGGCCTTGGCCAGTTCCAGCGTGGTGGCGTAGCCGGTGATGGCGGTGACGGTGTCGCCGTTCAGGATGCCGACGCGGCGGTCGCCGGCGGCTGATTTGTATTGGATGAGCAGCATGGTGGAATCCGTTCGTTCAGAATGACATGGACGCGGGAACGGCCAAGCCGTTCACGCGTCCAGCGTCAAGCTATCAATGGGAATGCTTGGGCACGGCCGAACCGCGGCAGCCGACGAGGAAGTCGAAGTCGCAACCCTCGTCCGCCTGCAGCACGTGATCCAGGTACAGGCCCGCGTAACCGGTACGCGGCGCTTCCTTCTGGTTCTCGGCGCGGTCCGCGAGACGGGTCTTGATCTCGTCTTCCGGCACGTCCAGGTGCAGGCGGCCGGCCTTGCAATCGAGTTCGATGAAGTCGCCGTCCTTGACGATGCCCAGCGGGCCGCCGGCCATCGCTTCCGGCGCCACGTGCAGCACGACGGTGCCGTAGGCGGTGCCGCTCATGCGCGCGTCGGAGATGCGGACCATGTCGGTGATGCCCTTCGCCAGCAGCTTCGGCGGCAGCCCCATGTTGCCCACTTCGGCCATGCCCGGGTAACCCTTCGGACCGCAGTTCTTCATCACGAGGATCGAGTTCTCGTCGACGTCCAGGTCGGGATCGACGATGCGCGCCTTGTAGTGGTCGAAGTCCTCGAACACGACGGCCTTGCCGCGGTGCTTCATCAGGTGCGGCGATGCGGCCGACGGCTTCAGCACGGCGCCGCGCGGGGCCAGGTTGCCGCGCAGGATGCAGATGCCGCCGTCGTCGATCAGCGGGTTGTCGATCTTGCGGATCACTTCGTCGTTGTAGATCGGCGCGTCCTGGACGTTTTCCCAGATCGTCCTGCCGTTCACGGTCAGCGCGTCCTTGTGCGGCAGCAGGTTGCTCTCGCCCAGGCGGCGCAGCACGCCCGGCAGGCCGCCGGCGTAATAGAACTCTTCCATCAGGAAGCGGCCGGACGGCTGCAGGTCGACGATGGTCGGGGTGCCCTTGCCGACGGCGGTCCAGTCTTCCAGTTCCAGCGGCACGCCCATGCGGCCGGCGATGGCTTTCAGGTGGATCACGGCGTTGGTCGAGCCGCCGATCGCGGCGTTCGTGCGGATCGCGTTCTCGAAGTTCTCGCGCTTGAGGATCTTCGACAGCTTCAGGTCTTCGTTGACCATCTCGACGATGCGCATGCCCGACATGTGCGCCAGCACGTAGCGGCGCGCATCCACGGCGGGGATCGCGGCATTGTGCGGCAGCGAGACGCCGAGCGATTCGGCCATGCAGGCCATCGTCGACGCGGTGCCCATCGTGTTGCAGGTGCCGGCCGAGCGCGCATGGCCGGCTTCGGCGGCGAGGAAGTCGTGCATCGAGATCTGGCCGCCCTTGGCCTGCTCGTGCAGTTTCCAGACGGCGGTGCCGGAGCCGATGTCCTGTCCGTTCAGCTTACCGTTCAGCATCGGGCCGCCGGTGACGACGATGGCCGGAATGTCGACGCTCGCGGCGCCCATCAGCAGGGCCGGCGTGGTCTTGTCGCAGCCGACCAGCAGGACGACGCCGTCCATCGGGTTGCCGCGAATGGATTCTTCGACGTCCATGCTGGCCAGGTTACGGGTCAGCATGGCGGTCGGGCGCAGGTTCGACTCGCCGTTCGAGAAGACGGGGAATTCGACCGGGAAGCCGCCCGCCTCCAGGATGCCGCGCTTGACGTGCTCGGCCAGCTTGCGGAAATGGGCGTTGCAGGGCGTGAGTTCGGACCAGGTGTTGCAGATGCCGATGATCGGCTTGCCCTGGAATTCATGATCGGGGATACCCTGGTTCTTCATCCAGCTCCGGTACATGAAGCCGTTCTTGTCCTGGGTACCGAACCACGCTGCGGAACGCAGGGTGGGCTTCTTTTTTGTCTCGGACATTCTTCCTCCGTCGTTTTTGTAATCTGAGCGACCCTTGTCGTCGTCCAGCTCAGCGATGAAGGAAGTCTAAAGGCCGCTAAGATAACTTTCCAATCAATTTTTAGCAGCAATCGATATCGTTATCGACATCGCTGTTACCGCTATCGGCGCTGACCAGCGAATTTGACCTCTGCCAAGCCCTTAATTGTTAGCGATTTTGCAAACACACCGCCCGATTTTGGTGCATCCGCCAGTTGGCCGGCGCGCAGGCCGACTGTTGCGGAAGTGACATACAACATGTCCAGGCCGGGGCCGCCGAACGCCGGGCAGGTCGGCTGCGGCGCCGGCAGCGTCAATACACGGTCGACAGTACCGTCCGGGGCGAAGCGCACGACCTGCCCCGCGCCCCAGCGCGTGCTCCACAGATAGCCGTCCGCATCGATCGTCGAGCCGTCCGGATCGCCCGGGGCCGCGTCGGCCGCCGCGAATTCGCGCAGGTTAGCCACTGCGCCGGTGTCCGGGTCGTAGTCGCAGCAACGGATCTCGCGCGTGCCGGAGTCCGCGTAATACATCGTGCGGCCGTCCGGGCTGAAGCAGATGCTGTTGGCGATGGCGACGCCGCCCAGCGGCAGGCGCTCCAGCGACAGGTCGTGGTTCAGACGGTAGAAGCCGCCGATCGGCTCCTTCGGGTTCTCGGCCTGGTTGAACACGCCGAACACGAAGCGGCCCTGGCGGTCGGTACGGCCGTCGTTGAGACGCGTGGTGGGCAGGTCTGCCTCGACGTCGCAGATGCGGTCGAGGTCTCCGCTGGCGAGATCGAAGAACGCCAGGCCGGAGGCGAGGCCCAGCAGCAGGCGGCCGTCGTCGTGCGTCAGCGCCATCGAGCACAGGCGCTCGGGCAGCGGCCAGCGCTGCAACGCGCCTGTCGCGGGGGCGTGCGACCACAGTTCGCTGCCTTCGATATCGGTCCAGAACAGGTACGCGCCCTTGTCGTCCCAGATGATTCCCTCGCCGAGTACATTTCGGCCATCCACCGCCAGTTCCATCATGTAGCGTCTCTCCTGATTGACTTATTGCGCCACCGAGAAGCGGAAGCGCGATTCCGTTTCATAGACCTCGCCCGGACGCAGGATCGTGTTCGGGTACGTCGGCTGGTTCGGCGAATCCGGGTAGTGTTCCGGCTCGATGCAGAAGCCGCTGCGGAAAATCCAGGGATGGCCCTTGCCGCTCAGCGAGCCGTCGAGGAAGTTACCGCTGTAGAACTGCACGCCCGGTTCCTGCGTGAACAGTTCGAGCACGCGGCCCGTCGTGGGCTCGAACACGTGGACGGCGCGCTTCAGGCCCTTGTCGCCCAGGTGCTTGTTCAGCACCCAGCAATGGTCGTAGCCGGTGCCGTGGCGCAGTTGCTTGTCCGGTTGCGTGATGCGCTCGCCGATCGCGCGCGGCTTGCGGAAATCGAACGGCGTGCCCGTCACGGGGGCCAGTTCGCCGAACGGGATGGATTCCGCATCGATGGGCACGAATTTATCCGCGTCGATCGTGATCTCGTGGGCGAGGATGTCGCCCTGCCCTGCTCCGGCCAGGTTGAAATAGCTGTGCTGGGTGAGGTTGACGGGGGTCGGCTGGTCGGTGACGGCGTGGAAGCGCACGACGATCTCGTTGTCGTCGGTCAGCACATACGTGGCGGTGGCGTCGAGGTTGCCGGGATAGCCCTGCTCGCCGTCCGGGCTGTGGTAGCGCAGGACGAGGCTGTCGCCTTCGGCAGCGGCCGTCCACAACACCTTGTCGTAGCCCGGATCGCCGCCATGCAGGTGGTTGTTGCCGTTGTTGGTCGTCAGCTGGACCTCCTTGCCGTCGAGCGTGAAGCGGCCCTTGCCGATGCGGTTGCCGTAGCGGCCGATCAGCGCGCCGAAATACGGGCTGTCCTTGACATAGGGCCCGAGCGTTTCGAAGCCGAGCGCGACGTCGGCAAAGACGCCATCGCGGTCCGGGACGTGGATCTCGGTGATGATGCCGCCGAAGTCCAGCACCTTGACGACCATGCCGTTATTGTTCTTGAGCGTGTACTGGTTGACTTGCCGACCGTCGGGCAAGGTCCCGAACGGCGCTTGGGTAATTCCGTTTTGCACGTTGTTATTCCTCAGAGGGTAGATGGCCGCCCGAATACCGGCATGCCGTTCTCGTCCCAACGCAGCGGTTTGACGAAGGTATGGCGGTCCGGGTTCCACAACGGATCGCCGACGATTTCCGTATAAGTGCGCGCGTGGTAGACGAGCATGACGGTGTCGCCATCTTCAGCATAGGTAAAGCTGTTGTGGCCGGGTCCGTAGATGCCGTGATCGTAGCATGTACGGAACACGGGCTCGCGCGACTTTGTCCATACGGCCGGATCGAGCAGGTCCGCATTCTCGTCGGCCCACAGCAGGCCCATCGCGTAATTCTCGTCGGTGGCGCTGGCGGAATACGAGATGAAGATCTTGCCGTTGCGGCGCAGGACGGACGGGCCTTCGTTGACCCAGAAGCCGCGGATCTCCCAATCGTGTTCGGGCTTCGACAGCAGCACGGGCTTGCCTTCGATCTGCCACGGCGTCTTCATCTTCGCGATGTACAGGTTCGAATTGCCTTCGATCTCATTGTCCTTCTGCGCCCACAGGTAGTACAGCTGGCCGTTGTGGTTGAACGTGGTCGCGTCCAGGCAGAACGTGTCGATGCCCGTGTCGACCTGGCCCATGAATTCCCACGTGCCTTCGAGCGGATTCGCGTTGGTATTGCGGATCGCGTACATGCGGTGCTGGAACAGCTTGTACTTGATCTCGCGGCTCGGCGCGGCGGCGAAATAGACGTACCACGCGCCCATGTTGAAGTGCAGTTCGGGCGCCCAGATCAGCTCGCTGTACGGGCCCGTGTCCGGCTTGATCCACGCGTCGACGGTGGGCGCGGCGGCCAGTTCCGCGATCGTCTTCGCGCGGCGCAGCTCGATGCGGTCGTATTGCGGGACCGAGGCGGTGAAGTAGTAATAGCCGTCCGTGTGCTTGTAGATATATGGGTCGGCGCGTTGTTCGATGAGGGGTTTCAGTATGGTGTCTTGCATATTGGTCTCGCTGGTGAATCACGCGCTGGCGCGGAGGTCTTCCTTGACGGTAGAGTAATACTCATCGCTGATACGGTACTTGAACATCAGCGCCCCCATCAGGAAATGGAAGAAGCCGGGAATCACGGACAGCATCAGGGCGATGCCCTGCAGCGCCAGCGCGCTCTGTTCCTGGTTCGGCTGGTAGTGGAAATAATTCAGCAGCAGGCCGACCATGCCGCCCGCGAGTCCCATGCCGGCCTTCTGCGCGACCGAGATGCCGCCGAACGCGAAGCCCGACACGCGCTTGCCCGTTTTCACTTGGCCATAGTCGATGGTTTCGGCGATCGCGGACCAGAATACCGGCGCGTGCAGGTCGACGACGAGCGACAGCAGGAAGTACAGGAAGAAGGCCAGCGCCGTGTCGCCCGGCTTGACCAGGAAATAGATCATCACGGACAGCACCGCCACCATCAGCTGCGTGTAGCGGAACAGTTTGACCTTGCAATAGAACTTGGTCACCCACGTCGACACGACCATCGCGATGATCGCGGCCGCGACGCCCGTCGACAGGAAGGCGGACACGGTCTCCGTGTCGCCGTGCAGATAATACTTGGCATAATAGATCGCGACGGAGCCGCGGATCACGTAGCCGATGGTGCCCGTCACGCAGACCGCGCACAGGATCAGCCACTGGTCGTTCTGGGCCAGCACCGCGATCTGTTCCAGCAGCGGCTGGCGCTTCGTTTTATAGACGACGCGTTCGGTCGTCGTGAAGAACGTGAACAGGAACAGCACGACGCCCAGCACCGCCATCAGGGCCATCGCCGCCTGGTAGCCGGCGGCCTGGTTGCCGTGGCCCCAGCGCTGCGCGAGGATCGGCACGACGATCGTGACCATGAACGCGCCGACCTTCGCGAGGAACAGCCGGTAGCCGTTGGCCGACAGGCGCTCCTGCGGGTCGCTCGTCAGGCCGCTGATCAGCGAGATGTACGGCACGCCCACGCCCGACGTCATCAGCGTCATGATGACGTAGGTGGAATAGGCCCACACGAGCTTGGCGTCGTAATTCCAGTCCGGCGTGCTGAACACGGCGTACACGGACAGGCCGTACGGGATCGCGAGGAACAGGAAATACGGCCGATAGCGGCCCCAGCGGGACAGGAAACTGTCCGTCATCTGGCCGACGACCAGGTCGGACATCGCGCCCACGATCTTGACGAGCACGAACAGCAGCGCGAGGTCGGTCGTCTTGAGTCCATAGACGTCCGTGTAGAAGAAAGTGATGATCAGCATCATCGATGAGATCACCACGTTGAGCGCCATGTCGCCGGCGCCGAAGCCCACTTTTTCGAGCGTGGAGAGTTTCTGGGTGTGCATACGGACCTCTTTCCAAACGACAAAGGTGCTACCCGGATTCGTTCCGCGCAGCACCCTGATTATTGCCTAGTGATTAGAAACCTGAATCAGTGTTTCCAACGGAGGGCAAAGCCCACGATTCTGTCGTAACGGCCCGATGCAAAGGTGCGGGCGGCGGGCGCGAAACGGCCCGATGCGGAGGGTTCCATATCGTCTCCAATTTCCATATAAGTATTGTTATGTTTTCGAAGCCCTGAACGGCTTCTGAACTGGCATGCTCATCGGTAATGTTAGGCGCAACATCGAGAACGATCCAATCAATTTTTCCGCAACTTCGATATCGTTTTTTATATGTGTAGGCGCGGATCGGGCAGTATGACAACGATTTCACGTGGCACAATGCGAGGTATCCTCACTTTTGACAATTTCATGCAGGCGACCTTTTCCACGTTCCGCGACCTCATCCTGGACACCGATCCCGACCTCGCGACCACGCCCGCCCAGATCCCGGCCGGCTTCCTGCTGGCGCGCGCGGGCACCATCAGCGCGCACTACATCCCGTTCGATTACGTGAACCACGGGGCGCGGCTCGTCCTTGTCGGCATCTCGCCCGGCTTCGTGCAATGGAAGAACGCCGTGCGCGAGGCGCGGCGCCTGCTGGCGCAAGGTGCCGCGCAGGACGAGGTGCTGAAGGCGGCCAAGTACACCGGCGCGTTTTCCGGGGCGATCCGGCCGAACCTCGTCGCCCTGCTCGACCACGTGGGCCTGCAGCGCTGGCTCGGCATCGCCAGTTGCGCGTCGCTGTTCGGCGCGCACGCGCACCTGATGCACGTGACGGCCGTGCTGCGCCACCCCGTGTTCGTCAAGGACAAGAACTACAACGGCGCGGCGCCGAACATGCTGACGACGCCGCTGCTGCAGGCCCAGCTGCTCGACTATTTCGCGGCCGAAGCGGCGTCGCTGCCCGATGCGGTGTACGTGCCGCTGGGCCCGAAAGTCGGCCTCGCGCTCGACTGGCTCGCGGCGCGCGGCGTGCTGGATGCGGACCGGATCCTGCACGGCATCCCGCACCCGTCCGGCGCCAACGCCGAGCGCATCGCGTACTTCCTCGGCCGCAAGGACAAGGCCGCGCTGTCGCGCCAGACGAACGGCGCGCAGATCGATGCGGACCGGCTGGCGCTACGGGCGAAAATGGCGGCGCTTGGCGTGGATTGAACCGGTCCCATCCCATAGGCAACAACCTGCGGACGCCGCTGTCTTTCGTGCTGCATGCCGGCCTCAGGCGGCGTTACACTGGTAACGTCCAGCGCCAAGGTAGACGATCATGCAGAATTGTTCTCCCGAAGAAGTCCGCTCCCTCCTCGACAAGATCGAACAGTTGCCGGTGCCGTTCTTCAAGCGACTGATCGAGGCGAGCAACACGGGCATCATCATTTCCGACGCGAGCCTGCCGGACAATCCCATCGCCTACGTCAACCCCGCGTTCGAACGGATGACGGGTTACGCGCTGTACGAAGTCGTCGGCCGCAACTGCCGCTTCCTGCAGCGCGACGACCGCGACCAGCCCGAGATCGCGCTGATCCGCCACTGCGTCGAGCGCGCCGAGATCTGCACCGCGCTGCTGCGCAACTACCGCAAGGACGGCACCCCGTTCTGGTGCCGCATGCACCTGTTTCCCGTGCGCGAGAACGGGGACACGCCCACCCACTTCGTCGCCTTCCTGCAGGACGTGACGGAAGTCGTCGAAGCCGAGCAGGCCGCCGTGCAGGCGCGCGAACGCCTGAGCACCGTCCTTGAGAGCATCTCCGACGGCTGCGTGTCGCTCGACCGCGAGTGGCGCTTCACGTACGTCAACGCGCGCGGCGCGGCCTGGATCGACCGTCGCCCGGAAGACCTGGTCGGCAAGAACATGTGGACTGAGTTCCCGGAAGCCGTCGGCGGCCCGTTCTACGACGCCTACCAGCACGCGATGCACGACCGCGAAGTCGCCCGTTGCGAGAACTTCTACGCGCCGCTGGGCATCTGGCTCGAATTGCGCGTGTACCCGTCGCGCGAAGGCGTCACCGCGTTCTTCGCCGACGTCACCGAGCGCAAGGAAGCGGAGACGCGGCTGCTGCACCTGGCCACGCACGACAGCCTGACGGGCCTGCACAACCGCCTCAGTTGCCTGCGCGCGCTCGACGAGGCGCTGGCACGATCGGTCGAGGACGAGCGCCCGGTCGGCGTCCTGTTCGTCGACCTCGACCACTTCAAGGAAGTCAACGACGCCCATGGCCACCGCGCGGGCGACATGGCCTTGCAGGAAATCGGACGGCGCCTGGGCAGCCTCGCCGGCGCCGGCATCACGGTCGCGCGCATCAGCGGCGACGAGTTCGTGGTCGTCCTCGAAGGCATGAACGCCGATGGCGCGAAGGGTGTGGCCGCGGCCGTCCTGCAGCACCTCGCGACGCCCATCGCCGTCGACGGCCATTACGTGACGGTGGGCGGCAGCATCGGCATCGCGATCGGCAACGGCCGCGAGTATTCGGCCGACGAGCTGCTCAACAACGCGGACGCGGCGATGTACGAGGCCAAGGACAATGGCCGCCACACATACGCCATCTTCTCGACGGCCGCGCGCCACCTGCTCAAGCAGCGCCTGGAACTGCGCCAGGACGTGTTCTCCGCCCTTGAGCGCCGCCAGTTCGTGCTGTTCTACCAGCCGCAGGTGAGCGCCGTGAACGGCGCCGTCGTCGGTGCGGAGGCGCTGCTGCGCTGGGAACATCCGCGCCTCGGGCTGCTCGCCCCCGACCTGTTCCTGCCGATGCTGGAAGGCTCGCCCGCCATCACGGCCGTCGGCGCCTGGGTGTGCGAAGAAGCGTGCCGCCAGGCGCGCGAATGGGAATTGCTGGGCTACCGGCTGCGCATGGCGGTGAACGTCTCGCCGCGCCAGCTGACGGACGAAAACCTGCCGCCGCTGCTGAAGAACCTCGTCAACCGCTACGACCTGGACCCCGAGTGCATCAAGCTGGAAGTCACCGAGAGCATGCTGATGCAGGACATCGACAAGGCGGCGGCGGTGCTGCGCTCACTGCAGCGCGACGGTTTCCGCATCGCGCTCGACGACTTCGGCACCGGCTATTCGAACCTGTCGTACCTGCGCACGTTGCCGATCACCGCGATCAAGATCGACCGCTCGTTCGTGCGCGAGATCGAGCAGGACCGGCGCTGCCTGGACATCGTCAACGGTGTCATCGCCTTCGCCAAGTCGCTCAAGCTGGACGTGATCTGCGAGGGGATCGAGACGGAGCTGCAGAAGGAAGCCATCCGCTCGACCGGATGCGACGTGTTGCAGGGCTATTTGATCGGCAAGCCGATGCGGTCGGACGATTTCCGGGCGCTGCTGCTGGCGCAGACCGCGGCGCCAAACCAGGCCGGTCCAGGATGCAAGCCCTAGGACCATGAAAAAGGGCGTTGCGGGTATGAACCGAGCAACGCCCTGTCCGGCTGGCGGGGTCGTTCGACCCCAGGGTCTTACAACTTCCAGCGCAGGCCAACCGCGACCGAACGTCCAATCTGGAGCGTACCGAAATTGGTCAGCTGCGCGTTACCCGCGGTGCCGAAGTGGTAATAGGCCTGCTGCACTTCGTTGGTCAGGTTGACACCACTGATGTCGAGCGTCGTGTTGTCGTTGATCTTGTAGGAGATCTGCATGTCCACGCTCTTCTCCGGATGACGCCAGATACCGATCGGATTGGCAAACAACGCGGCTTCGTTGGAGGCCAGGAAGCCCGAGCGCCAGACCTGGGACAAGCGCGCGCTGATCGGGCCCTTTTCGTACGCCAGCGTGGCGTTGTAGGACTTGTTGGACACGCCGAAGAACGGTGTCTCGAGCTGCGAGACGATGACACCGGCATCATTAACCTCGGGCACGTTCTGCGACGAGGTGAGGCGCGTATAGCTGGCCTGGATGCCGAAGCCGTCCAGCGCGCTCGGCAGCCACTTCGGGAAGTAGATCAAGCCGAGCTCGGCGCCCTTCATGGTGCCGTCGGATGCGTTCGCCGGCGAGCTGATGACATAGTCATAGCCGTTCGTATGGTCGCCGCCTCCGGTCGAGTTGCGGAACGGGTCGTCCGCCGGATCGACGTGAACCTTGCGACGCGTATTCACGATCAGGCCGTCGATCTTGCGCTTGAACAGCGTACCGTAGAGTGCACTGTCCTTCTGGAAGTACCACTCAGCCGTCAGGTCGAGGTTCTTGGAGTGCGTGGGTTTCAGGTCGGGATTGCCGCCGCTGCCCGAGCCATAACCGACCCGCGAGACGTCATCACCGAGTTGATAGACAGGATTCAGATCACCGAAGCTCGGGCGGCGCAGGGTTTCACCATAGTTGAAGCGCAGCACGACGTCCTTGGATGGGTCGTAAATCAGGGTCATGCTCGGCAGGAACTTGTTGGTCGACTTGCTGGCGCTGGACGCCGTGACCGCCTTGGTGGTCGCATCCACCTTGTAGAAGTTCATGTCGGTCTTGACCTTGACGTAGCGCACGCCGAAATTGCCGCGCAGGCGATGGCCGAACAGGTCGTTCTGGGTATTCCCCATCAGGAACAGGTTGGTCGTCTTTTCATCGACGTCGAACGTCTTCTGCAGGCTCAGTTTGTCCGACGTCAGGAAGTTCGCATCGACCGAGTTATAAAGCTTGCGCCAGTCATCGATATGGTCACGGATGTAGTAGGCATTGGCCTCCACCCATGAGCGCGGAACGTCCGAGATCGCCGTGCCGAAGTTCGAGTTGACGGAGGCATACTCCGGCCCCAGGGAGGCGAGGCTGCGGCCCAGGAAGGCCGATTGCGCCCGGTTGGCCTCCGACGCCTTGCGGTCGTCGAAGCGCGCGCCGAACTGGAGCGTCTGCAGCGCACCCCAGTCGGCATCGAAGACGCCCGCCAGGCTGGCCGTCGCGGCGCTGCCCTTGTTGCGGTTGGCGTTATCGTAGAACTGCGCGACATTCCACTTGCTCGGGTCGGTCAGGTCGGCATCGTTGTTGAAATGGAACGCCGTGTTGTTGTTGCCGTCATTAAACTTGACGTTGATGGACGGCGCAACGCGATCGATGCGGGTGGCGGTGAATTCCGAGTGATAGGTACTCGTCTGGTACGACACGTCACCTTCCAGCTTCAGGCGGTCGCCAAGGTCCCATTTGCCGTTCAGGGCATACACGTAGGAATCGGTTGCCGACGTGGTGTAGTCGCCGCTGTTGAAGCCATAGACGTTGTTGACCGTACGGCTCTGGATGATGTTCGTTCCCGGGAACGTCGTGATCGACCCCGCGGGGTTGGCGCCGAGATCGCCCCACCAGTCGACGAAGCTGAACAACAGCTTGTTGAAGGTCTTGTTACGATAACCGTTGTACATCGATTCGAAGGTGTAGATCGAATCGCTGTTCGGTTTCCACTGCAGGGCGATGTTGGCGGAAGGACGCTCGCGCTCGCCCTGAAGGTCGTTCTGGAAAATGGCGTCACGCGACAGGTAGTACGGATACGCCTTGCCGTTGAAATCCAGCGTCGAACCCGCCGCGCTCGGCAAGCCGGGACGCGTACCAGGCGTCCAGATACTGGTATCGGTGATGCGCTGCAAGGGCGTATAACCGGCGGGGTCTTCGGCGGCATTGGGGCTGACGAACGGCACCATCGCACCCGGCGCCACGCTTTCATTGCGGTATTTCGTCTTGGTATCCGACAGATTGACCAGGGCGCCGAATTCGCCGAAGCCGGTTTGCCAGCGGTTGCTCAACATGCCGCTGAGCTGCGGGTTCCCCTTCTTCGCGGGATCGAGATAGGTTTCACGCGCCGACAGCGACACCTTCGAACCCTTGAAATCGAACGGCCGCAGCGACTTGACGTCAATCTGGCCTGCGATACCGGTTTCCAGCTGGCTGGCATCGCGCGTCTTGTAGACGTCGATCTGGCGCACCAGGGTCGACGGAATGTCCTGCAGCGCGACCTGCGTGCCGGAGGCGGTAAAAATGGTGCGGCCGTTCCAGGTGGTCTGCACGTCGGGCATGCCGCGGATGGACAGGGTGCCGACTTCGCCGCCGGCGCGGTCGGTGACCTGGATGCCCGTCACGCGCTGCAGCGCTTCGACGACATTGTTATCTGGCAGCTTGCCGATGTCGTCGGCAACGACCGATTCCACGACCTGGTCGTTGGTGCGCTTGATCGCCAGGCTCTTGATCAGCGATGCCTTGACGCCGGTGACCACCACGGTCTCGACCGGCTCTGTCTTTTCGGGGGCCGCTTGCGCCCATACCGAGGCGCTGGTGAGCAGGCCGGCGCCCATCAACGCAGTCACGGACACCTTCAGGGCCAAAGGACGTGCAGATAATTGCGATTTCATACGTCTCCTGTGTTTCTAGTTATAGAAATATTGACTTCTCAACTGGCATGTTTTGAATGTTAGAGACCCGGCAATGATCGATCCAATGATTTTTTCTGGGTTTCCCATATCGGTTTTGATATCAAACCAAACTTTGTGACAACAAATTGAAAGTCGATTTTGCGCGCCATCAAATGGCGCAAAAGTCGGTTTCCCATAGGGAAAACGCGGTGGGATGAGCGGAAAAAGGGAGACGATCCGCCGCACATGGGGCAGCGGTGACGAGGCGGCACAGGGAATGCCGCCATCAGGGCGGGATAGGTCAGAACGTAGCGGATCAGCAACAAAGATGTTTTTGCAGATCCGTGAAGCAAGTCAAATCAACTCGTGCGGCCGGGCCGTCCAGGCCGCGCCGGCGGTCTTTTCCACCTGCCGCTTGAACGCATGCAGGCTCACCACCATCAGCACGATCGGCACGAGCGTCAGGTAGAACGCGAAGTGCCCGTTCACGTGCCCGAACACATACCCCGTGATCAGCGACCCCGTGGTGCCGCCGAGGGCCGAGAAGATCACGAGCAGGCCCGTCATCGGTGCGTGCTGGTGGCGCGGCAGGGAACTCAGCATCACGGAATTGATGCCCGGGTAGATCGGCGCCATGAACAGGCCGATGAGCGGGAACAGGAAAGCGGCGACAGGTGCCGTCGACCACGTCACGTTCGGATCGTGATTGACGCCGTGCGTGAGCGGCAGCGTAAGAAGAACCGTCGCGCCCATCGCCAGCATGCACGCGGTCAGCACGGGATACCAGTTCAGGCGGCGCATCACGACGCCGGCCAGCAGGCGTCCCACCGCGAGGCAGCCCGCGAAGATGCTCGTCACCTGCACGCTCATCGTGGCGGGCAGCATCAGGATCTCGTTGTTGAACGTGGGGAGCCAGGAGCCGATCGCCTGCTCGACGAGGACGGACAGGAACGCCGTCAGCACGAACACGTACACGAGCGGCCGCACGAACAGGCGCAGCATCTGCAGGAAGTCGGCCGCCGGCCCGCGGCTGTCCGGCGGCGCGGCACCGACTTCGTCGAAGGTCGTCGCCAGCACGAGCGCAAACGTGGCCGCGCACAGGACGGACAACAGCCAGTAGACGTTCAGCCAGCTCGTCGACGCGGGATGCTCGGCATCGATGAAGAAGCCGAAGATCCAGTACGCCGACAGTACGCCGACCATGAAGAAGCCCTCCAGCATGTTCGTGATGCCCGCATGGTGCTTGCGGTCGCGCGCGACGAGGCCGATGGTCGAGTACACGGACACCTTCACCAGCGCGAACGCGACGCCCACGCACAGGAACAGCAGTTTCGCCGTCGCGAAGGCCGGGATCAGCGGCATCGCGAGCGTGGCGGCGGCGACGATCGCCAGCGCCACCAGCATCGCCTTCTTGTAGCCGAAGCGCGGCAGGGTCGACGCGACGAAGAACGACACGATCGCGATCGGCAGGTCCTTGAACCCTTCCAGCACGCTCGCCGCGCCCTTGTCGACGCCGTAGGTGTGAATGACCTGCAGGATCACCGTCCCCACGCTGTTGAGCAGGATGGCGAACACGAAATAAATCATGAACAGGGCGAGCAGGATGCGTCGTTGGTTCATGTTGTCTCCAGTTTTATAGTGGTTTTTTTAGTAGTCCTGCAGCCGGAACGCTTCCATCGACGGTATCACACGGTCGGCGCGATGCAGCACCGCGGGACTGCCGACACCGACGGCGAACATGCCCGCATCCTTGATCGACGCGACGCCCGCCGCGGCATCTTCCACGCCCAGGCAATCCCCGGGATCGACGCCCAGGTGCGCGGCCGCGGTGAGGAAAATCTCGGGATCGGGCTTGCCGTTGACGATGGTCGCGGCGTCGACGACGTCGTCGAAGCGGTCGCGTATGCCCAGGCGGTCCAGCACCGTGAACGCGTTGCGGCTGACCGACGCGAGGCCGATCTGGAGTCCGGCCGCGCGCACCTCTTCCAGCGCGCGCAGGGCGCCCGGCAGCAAATCGTCCGGCGTCATCGTCGCGATCAGTTCCTGGTAATGCGTGTTCTTCGCATCGGCCAGCGCGCGCTTTTCCTCGGGCGTGTACGTGCGCGGTGCGCGCGCGAGGATCAGGTCCAGGGAACCCATGCGGTCGACGCCCTTCAGTTGTTCGTTGAACGCTTCGTCGAAGGGCGCATCGACGCTGTCCGCGAGGCGCTTCCACGCCAGGTAGTGGTAGTGCGCCGTGTCGGTGATGACGCCGTCGAGGTCGAAGATGACGGCTTTGAATCGTGAAGTCATTGTGGGTTCTCCATGCGGATGTGGGCGCGCTGCGCGTCCAGGGCGATCGTGGTGCCGGCGTGCGCGAAGGTGAGACCGGCGCCGCGCAGCAGGCGGTAGTCGGTGCCGGTGCCGTCGACCGCGACTTCCAGCAGCGCACCGCGCACCTGCGCCTTGAAGCGGTAGCCCGTCCACCGGTCGGGAAGCGTCGGCGCGAAGCGCAGGCCCGCGTCGTCGAGGCGCATGCCGGCGAAGCCGTAGGCGACGCCGAGCCACGTGCCGGCCATCGCGGCCGTGTGTACGCCGTACTGCGTGTTCGCGTGCGTGTTGTCGAGGTCCAGGCGCGCCGTCTCCATGAAGTAGCCGTACGCCTTGTCGCGGTAGCCGATCTCGCTCGCGACGATGCTGAAGATGCACGAGGACAGTGAGGAATCGTGCGTCGTCACGCCCTCATAGAAATCGAAGTCGCGGCGCTTGTCGTCGAGCGAGAACTGGTTCGACAGCAGCAGCAGCGCCAGCACGACGTCGGCCTGCTTGCACACCTGGTGGCGATAAATCACCAGCGGGTGGTAGTGCAGCAGCAACGGGTAATTCTCCTTCGGCGTGTTCGCGAAATCCCACGGTTTCTTGGACAGGAAGCTGTCGTCCTGCTCGTGGATGCCGAGCGCGTCGTCGTACGGCAGGCGCATCGCGGCGCTGGCCGCGCGCCAAGCCTGGATCTCGGCGTCCTCGAGGCCGATGGCGTGCGCCACGCGCGCGTAGTCGGCTGGACGCTCGGCACGCAGGCGCTCGGCGACGTCCGCCGCGAACGTCATGTGCATGCGCGCCATTGCGTTCGTGTAGTAGTTGTTGTTGACGATGGCCGTGTATTCGTCCGGTCCCGTCACCGCGTTGATGCAAAAGCGGTGCGCGCGGTCGTAGCTGCCGATGCCCGTCCAGATGCGCGCCGTTTCCAGCACGATCTCGGCGCCCTGCTCCGCCATGAAGTCGAAGTCGCCGGTCGCCAGCAGGTATAAACGGATCGAGTACGCGACGTCCGCGTTGATGTGGTATTGCGCCGTCCCGGCCGGGAAGTAGGCCGAGCATTCCTCGCCCGCGATCGTGCGCCACGGGTACAGCGCGCCTTTCGCATGCGCCATCTGGCGGGCGCGCTCGCGTGCCTTCGGCAGGCCGTTGTAGCGGTACTGCAGCAGCGCGCGCGCGATCTCGGGACGCGAGTACAGGAAGAACGGGAAGACATAGATTTCCGTGTCCCAGAAATAGTGGCCTTCGTAGCCTTCGCCGGTCACGCCCTTGGCCGCGATATTCGTCTTGCCGTCGCGGCCGACCGATTGCAGCAGGTGGAACTGGTTGAAGTGCACGCCCTGCTGCAGGGCGTCGTCGCCGGCGATGGCCACGTCGGCGTCTTCCCAGAAGCGCGCGAGGTACCCGGCCTGTTCGCGCGCCAGCGCATCGAAGCCGGCGGCGCGGGCCTGCGCCAGCTCGGCGTGCGCGTGCGGGCCGACGGCGTCGGCCGCCATGTCGCGCGAGCTCGCGTAGGCGACGTATTTGTGCACGGTGAACGTGGCGCCCTGCGCGACATCGGCATCGAACGCGTGGCCCAGTCCGACCTGCTCGACGCGGGCGGCGCTGGACGGCACGGCATCCGTCGCCGTGGCCAGCGTAAAACCGCTGTGGCGCGTGCGCTGCAGCAGCAGCACGTCGTGTGCGCCGGGCTCGCTGCCCACCTTGCGCTGCGTCTCGATCAGCGACGCCCCCGTCAGCGCGGAACCGACGCGCGGGTCGTCGCCGGCCTGCAGGTTCGTCACGTCCGCATCGATGTCGGCGACGATGCGCACGGCGCCCGAGAAATTCAGCGGCGTGACGGCGTATTCGATCGCGGCGACGTGCTTGCGGCCGAGGGACACGAGACGGCGGCTGGCGATGCGCACGCGCTTGCCGCTGGCGGTCTCCCATTCGACCGTGCGCTCGAGCAGGCCGGTGCGGAAGTCGAGCGTGCGTTCCCACGCGAGCACGTTGCAGGCGTCCAGCGCAAAGCGTTCGCCATCGATGACGGCCGCGATGCGCTTGGCGTTCGGCACGTTCAGCATGAATTCGTTGATGCGGGCCAGGCCGTAGGCGTTTTCCGGATAGCGGATGGCTTCGGTGTCGTGGAAGCCGTTCAGGTACGTGCCTTCCAGGGTGTCGCCCGCACCGCCGACGGTGCCCTCGTCCGGCGTGCCGCGCATGCCGATCCAGCCATTCCCCAGGGTGAACAGGGTCTCGTGCAGGAAGGCGCGCGAAGACTCCAGCGTATCTTCGCGGATGCGCCACGGTTCGGCCGCCAGTCCGTTATTGTTATCGATGTCATTGGTGTTATCGATGTCATCTTTCACTTCAGTTTCCTCGTCTCGTGCGCGGAGCGCGTTCTTCAAGCTTATGGGTGATGTAGCGTGATCAGGTGTGGCGTACGATCAGCGTGGTCGGCAGCATTTCCGATTGCGCCGGCTGGCCTTCGATCATGGCCAGCATTTTTTTCGCGAGCAGCACGCCGCCGTCGCGCAGGTATTGGTGGACGCTCGTGAGCGGCGGCACGAAGCTGGCGGCGCCCGGCGTGTCGTCGTAGCCGATCACGGAAATATCGTCGGGCACGCGCAGGCCCGCTTCCGTCAGCGCGCGGATGGCGCCCATGGCCAGCAGGTCGCTGGCGGCGAACAGGCCGTCGATGCTGTGGCCGTTCTTCTTTTTCAGGATCGACGTCACGCAGTCGAAGCCCGCTTCGAACGTGAACGCCTTCGGACGCAGGATGTGCACGGTGGCGCGGCCGGACAGCGCGTCGATGAAGCCGGCGCAGCGTTCCTGCACCTCGGCGTGGTCGACGTCGCCGACGAAGATCAGCTTGCGCCGGCCCTGCTCCAGGAAGCGCTCGGCGACGCTGGCGCCGCCCTTGCGGTTGTCGGAGCCGACGACCGTGTACGTGGCGCCCTCTTCCGGCGCGCCCCATACGACGAGCGGCAGCGTGGTCTGCTGCAAGGCCTTCACCGCCTCGCCGTGCGAGCCCTGGCCCAGCAGGATCAGGCCGTCGGCGCCCTGTACCGGGGCCGTGTCGAGCAGCTGCTTGGACGTGAGCACGACGCTGTAGCCGGCGGTGGTGAGTTCCTGGGTGATACCGCCCAGGAGTTCGAGCGGATACGGGTCGGACATCGGCCGGCCCTTCACGGGCGTCATCTCGACGACGACGGCGACGGAATACGACCGGCGCATGCGCAGGTTGCGGGCGCTGATGTTGAAGCGGTAGCCCTGCTCCTGCGCGATCTTGCGGATCTTTTCCCGCGTGTTTTCCGTCACGAGCGGACTGTCGCGCAATGCCCGCGACACCGTGATCGTGGAGACCCCGGCGATCTTCGCCAGGTCTTCCATCGTCACGGCGGTATCGCCGGGCTGGTTTTTTTTCGCTTGCGCCATGTCGTTCGTGAGCAATAGGTCGTGAGAAATAAGCTTGGGGTAGCGGTAACAGATTACTTGAGCGGGATGGATTATGACAGATTTTTTTGTCGTGTCGACAAAAAATGACATCGATAGCATTTTGATTGACATCGATGTCAATCCGATGTTTCAATGGCCGCAGTTTCCTTGTCGAACCATCAATCGCCAGGAAAACCGGGGAGGAGACGCCCCGCAGCCGGTTCCCAATCACAAGAGAGCACAACATGAAAAACACCATGCAGTTCCCGCAACCGTCAGCAATTGCCCTCGCTGTCCTCGCCCTCGTTGCCCAGTCCCAGGCGGTCGCTCAGGACAATGTCCAGAAAGAAATCCAGCAAGTCGTCGTCACCGGTACGGCATCGGCCTCCGGCACGCGCAAGATCGACACGAGCTTCTCGATCACGACCGCGACCGAAGAACAACTGAAGCAGGCCGCGCCGTCCAGCACGGCCGACGTGCTGAAGATCGTGCCGGGCGTGTATGCCGAAGCGACGGGCGGCCAGTCCGGCGCCAACATCGAAGTGCGCGGCTTCCCGTCGGGCAGCGACTCGCCGTTCGTCTCCGTGCAGATGAACGGCAACCCGATCTTCCCCGTGCCCGTGCTGTCGTTCTTCGAAGGCTCGTCCGCGTTCCGCCTGGATGACACGATCGAGCGCGTGGAAGTGCTGCGCGGCGGTCCGAGCACGATTTACTCGAGCGGCCAGCCGGGCGCCACGATGAACTTTATCATGAAGAAAGGCGGCGACGAGCCGGAAGGCAGCCTGCGCTTCACGACCGGTACCGGCAGCCTGCGCCGCTTCGACGGCGTCTACAGCGGCAAGATCGCCGACGGCTGGTACGGCATGATCGGCGGCTTCTACCGCACGACGAACGGCGTGCGCGACGCCGGCTTCCCGGCCGACGACGGCGGCCAGCTTTCCGCCTCGCTGACCCGCAAGCTGGACCAGGGCGAACTGACGGTCTACGCCCGCTCGACGTCGGACAAGAACGCCTTCTACACGGGCGTGCCGCTGATCTCGTCGAACAACGGCCACACGATCTCGTCGTTCCCCGGCTTCGACCCGCTGCGCGGCACCCTGATGAGCAACGAGATGCGCAACTTCACGGTGGAAGCGGGTCCGGGCAAGACCCTGACGTACGACCTGGGCGACGGCCGCGGCCTCTCGTCGAACCTGGTCGGCGCGGACTTCCAGCAAAAGCTCAACGGCTGGGACGTGTCGAACAAGTTCAACTACTTCAAGGGCGACCTGAACACGATCGCCATGTTCACGGGTAACAACCCGCTGAGCGCGGCCGACTACGTGAGCCAGGCCATCACGTCCGCCAACGGCAATGCGGCCGTGGTCGCGGCAGCAGGCGCGCCGGCTACCAGCGGCGCCATCACCTACACGAACGGCGGCGGCACCGTCGCGGGCAACCAGCAGGTGGTGCAGGCGGGCCTGTGGGCCGTCGAGAAGAAGCTGCGCTCGTTCACGGACGAGTTCCGCGTCTCGAAAGACATCGGCAACGACAACACGATCACCGCCGGCGCTTACATCGCGAACTACTCGTCGCACGACGTCTGGTATCTGGGCAACAGCCACCTGATGACGGCGACGCCGAACGCGCGCCTCATCGACGTCAAGCTGAACAACGGTGCCGTCGTCTCCAAGAACGGCACGGACGGCAACGTGTTCTACGCGCCGATCGCCTCGTACGACGGCCGCAACACGGCGGTGTTCATCGCCGACGAATGGCGCATCAACGACCGCATCAAGGTCGACGCCGGCATGCGCCACGAGAAGCAGCACATCTCGGGCTCGATCTCGAACCTGACCTCGGTCGATCCGGACAACAATGCGCTGACGGTCTACAACAACGGCACATCGACGCCGAGCGGCAGCTTCACGGGCCTGTCGCGCGACGACACCGCGAACTCGTTCACCGCGGGCGGCCTGTACAAGCTGACCAAGGATTCCAGCGTGTTCGTGCGCGCCAACCAGGGCCACACGTTCATCTACTTCGACGACCTGCGCAACGCCGGCACGCAGGATGTCGTGAACGATCGCAATCGCGTCCCGACGCCGAAAGTCACGCAGTACGAGATCGGCTACAAGACGGCGACGCCGCTGTACAGCGCCTACGTGAACGCATTCTTCACGGACTTCACGGGCATCTCGTTCCAGCAGATCACGACGTCGGGCGTGCTGTATTCGGTGAGCGGCTCGCACGGCAAGGGCGTGGAATTCGAACTGGCCCTCCGTCCGCTCAAGGGCCTGCAACTGCAGCTGACGGGCGACTGGCAGGATTCGACGTACAAGGACAATCCGACCATCGCCGGCAACCAGGTGCAGCGCCAGCCGAAGTTCCAGTACCGCTTCTCGCCGAGCTACCGCCTGCCGATCGGCGACTACGCGCTGCGCTTCTACGGCACCTACTCGCACATCGGCGCGCGCTGGGCGGACCAGCAGAACACCCAGTACCTGCCGTCGTATAACACGCTGGACCTGGGCATCCTGGCCGAGCTGTCCGACAAGCTGGAATTCCGCGTCACGGGCACCAACGTGAACAATTCGCTGGGCCTGACGGAAGGTAACTCGCGCCTCGTCGGCGCCAGCACCGGCCCGATCAACGCCCGTCCGATCTTCGGCCGCGCGTGGGAGGCGTCGCTGACCTACCGCTTCTGATGTAACGCTTTACCTCCTCTTCTGCTGTACCCTCTTGGCGGGACTTCGGTCCCGCCCTTTTTATGGCTGCGCGCCCCGGCAATAAGTCCGAGGCAGTTATCGTGCAGGCTGAAAAGCCCGTTGGCTTTCATGAGCATCCATGCTCGTTTGCCAGATTGCGTCGAAGCGTTTTTGCGCGCGTGCGATTTCATCCGGGCTGAGATTTGCAAATTGATTCGTGTTGCCGCCCCATACTGGGTTATTGCTATCGCCGACTTTTTCCGCTACCAGCCGCCAGGCGTAAGCTTCCACAAGATCGTTCTCGTCAAAACTGTGTTTCGCGAGTACAGATGCAGCGCGGCTGAAACCAGCGCCAAAGGCATCGGTCAAATACTGCTTGGCGATGGCTTTTGGATCCCCGTTCTTCGGAAACTCGGGATCGGAATAGATGATATTTGCCTCGTTATAATATTGCTCAGCGAGCTGCAGCATGGCGTCGCCATCGTGCAGCTTGGCCAGCTTTTTTAACGTCTTCAAATCCATCTCGTAGTATTCGGGGGGCGACCCATATCCAAGGCTTTCCATTTTCTTTTGGCGGGCGTGGATATGAGCGGGTTGCGGTGGTGCGCTCGTTGCATCGGCCTGGCCGAATCGTTCGTCCAACCAGGCCAGCGATCCATGGTCTGTCGAACGTGGCTGCTCGACATTGCGTGGGGCTACCGCTGCGATATCCGCATCGGCAGCGGCGCGTTGCGGCGCGTGCGTCCCATGAAAGAACCATGCGATAAGTGCTACGAACAGGGCGCCTGCACAATAGATTTTCTTTGATGTCATGGCGGTTTGACACATGTGTTGCAAACGGCAGGCCACATGGCAATCGCCGGGCCTGCATCGTCGATCTGACCGCGAGCGGGTCGTAGATCAGTGGCACGTCCCCATCACGGCACCGGCGTTCACAAACTGGCTGGCCAATACTTGCGCCTGTGCATAGGTACATGCGTAGACATAGCTGTTGGACTGATAATTCGTCCCTGGACGCATGCAGATCGGGTAAGCCGTCTTGGCATTACCGTCCGGACACACAGTACTGTCCCCAGGCGTGGACCAGTAAGGCACGCCCTGCGAAGTCGATGTCATCAGCGTCAGCTTTCCGTCCGGCCAAATCGTCAATCGTGCACTGGGGTCGTTGACGCCCGCTTGGGCCGTGCCGGATGACCATGCCGCCGTCCCAAAAGCCGGGTAAGGACCGCTATACACGACAAAATTCTTGTCGGTCTGAACGACGGCCCAGGCGCCAGCGCCGGCCGGCTTTCCGGTCGTCCAGATCACTTTCCCGTCCGCCTTGCGGTAGACGACCAGGTTGCCGTCCGTGCCCTGCATGACGAGCATGTATTTTCCGTTCCCGGATTCCAGCGTTTGACCAGCCGTCAGGGGGACGAGCGCACTCAGCGAATCACCTGCTTGAGCAAAACCGGTAGCGGCCATGGCAGCGGCGAAAACGCCCCCCAAAATTAAGCGTTTCATAAATCTCACTTTCAAATCGCGGTTGAATAAATGTGTCCAGTCCGACCAAAGTCGGCGCCGAGATTGTTACACAAAAATATGAATTTCGTCCGCAATTTGATTCATGGATTTTACGTTTTTATTCGCTATCCGCGATTATTTGTGATATTCAAGAATACCTTTTTCAATCTGAATTTCACATTATCCAATAGCACAGGCGCGATTATCGACTACAGCGACATTCACAAATAGTTTCAGTTGCCAGACAAATGGGAACACAGCCTTTTTTTGTCTTTCAGGATTCGCGCGTCAGCGCCACGGCTGCGGCCAGCACGACGATCGCCGCCACCGCATACGGCGCACTCGCCGCGACGCCGTACAGCCAGGCCGACGCCAGCGGACCCGCCGTCCGGGCGATGGCCTGCTGCGCCTGGTTTGCGCCCTGCACTTCGCCCTGCCGTTCCGCCGGCGCGGCATTGGCGATCAACGCGCTCGCGGATGGCTGGAACAGGCCGTCGCCGAACGTGAAGATCGCGATCCCGGCCGCGAGCAGCGGCACGATGGCGTGCAGCGGCAGCAGCGCGACGATGGCGAGGCCGAGTCCATTGATCGCGAGGCCGGCAGCGGCGACGCGGCGCTCGCCGAAGCGGGTTTGCAGCCGCGGCGCGGCGAAGCCCTGGCTGACGATGTCCATCACGCCGACGCCGGCCAGCACCAGCCCGATGCTGCCGGGCTGGAAGGCCAGCAAGTCCTTGAGCAGCACCGTCAGGTTCGCCTGCAGCACCGTGCCGCCCAGCGCGAAGCAGAACACGACCGCGAACAGCAGGCGCAGGCGCGTTTCGCGCAGCGCGCGCAGCAGTTGGCCCACGGCGTTGAACTGGCCCCAATGCAGGCGTACGCTGCGGCGCGCGTGCGGATGGCTTTCCGGCATGCAGAACCAGACGAGCACACAATTCAGCAGCGCCACGGCGGCAGCGCCATACAGCGGCGCCGCCAGCGACACCTGGCCGAGCGCCCCGCCGAGGATGGGCCCCACCATGAATCCAAGGCCCCCGGCAGCGCCGAGCATGCCGAACGCCGGGCCGCGTTCGGCGGGGCCGTGGGTGTCGGCGACATACGCATACAGTGCCGAGATGCTGCCGGCCGTCAGGCCTTCGATCACGCGGCCCAGCACCAGAACCCATAACGCCCCGCCGACGCCGAACACGGCGAATCCCAGCGCGGAACCGCACAGCGACACCAGCATCACCGGCCGCCGCCCGAAGCGATCGCTCAGCGCGCCGAGCACGGGCGCGGCGACGAACGAACAGAGCGCGTACAGGGCGAGGATCAGCGACACCCACCAGGCGACGTCCGGTGCGGCGACGTAGCGCGCCACCGAAAACGGCAGCACGGGAATGATCAGGGTAAAGCCGGCGAAATTGAAGAAGACGGACACGGCGATGATGCCGGTGCGTCCGGTGAAACGAGGGATGATTGAGGATGACGATGCGTCCATGGACTGCTCCTTGATCGTCTGTTCGACCGGAGCAGTGCATCGACATGACGACCACACGGACGAACAGTTGGCGCCAACCGGCGCCAGTGTTCGTCGAGGGTTCGCATGCGCGGACGCATGAAACAGAGCTTTCGTTTCCGAAAGGACTTGGGCCTACCTATAACCAAGTCTGCCTTTTCCGACTCTGCGAGTCTAACGTGGTTTTGCTTACCCGGCAATCAGAAGCCGACCTTCACCCCCGCCGACCACACGCCCGCGCGCGCGCCGAAGTCCTTGCGCTTGCCGTAGTTCTCGTACTCGCCGACGAGGGACAGCGTGTCGTTCAGCTTGTACTGCGCGCCCACGCCGGCATACACGTCGTTGTCGTTCTCCGTTGCCGAGTAGCCGATGTCGTTGTTCCACTTGCGCTGGCTGTGCGCGAGGCCCAGCTTGCCGTACGCGGAAAAGCGGTCGGTGATGGGCACCGTGTACTTCGCGGCGACGTACGCGCCGTATCCCTTCGTCGTCGTCTTCACGCCGCCCGGGACGCCCGTCAACGCTTCCGAATACTGGCGGTCGCGGCTGGAGAAATTGACGTAGCCCGCTTCCACGCCCAGGTTGTTCGAGAAGTCCACGCCGCCGAAGATTTTCGCGTCGGCATTACGGCTGTCGGTATCCCGGTTGCTGGTGCTCGCGACGCCCGCGCCGATATACGGCCTGAACGTCGTCGACTGCTGCGCGTGGGCGGCGGTGCCGGCAACAAGCGTGGCAGTGGCGAGGGCGAAGGTCAGTGCTTTCATTGCTATCTCCTGTGGTGGTGTGAGGCCGCCACGATAGCAATGTGTTCAAGAACGAAATATTGGGGATTGGTAAGGATCTGTTACCGCTGTGCATATAGATGACCCGCAGATCAAATATGCATGCAGACAAGCAAAAGTGCGTTGCAAGCCGTAGCGCGGCGTTGGCTGCACGATCCCAGCCATACGCCGACGCTACTTCTGTTTCACTTGCTTACGATTGTGAGGATCATTTAACGCCATTGCTCACGTTGATGAACGGGACCGCGCCACCGGCCACGCTGGGCAGCTTGCCATCCCACTTCTCGATGGCCATGCGCTGGTTTTCCATCTCGCGCAGGCGGATCAGTTCCGGCGTCACCTGCTGGCGCTGCACGGCCAGCGATTCGGCTTCGGCCCTGGCCTGGGCGACGCGCTGCTTCGCCTCCACCTCGATGCGCTGCAGGTCGCGTTCCGCCTTCAGCTTGAGCTGTTCGGCCGTCGTCTTCGCTTCGATCGCCTCATTGAACGAGCGCGAGAAATTGAAGTTCACGATCGAGAACTCGTCCACCACGATGCCGTGGCGCGCCAGCCGTTCGCGCAGCTGGGTGACGATCTGGTCGCGCACCTCGGTACGCTTGGCGATCAGTTCCTCGGCCGTGAAGCGGGCCGTGACGGCCTTCACCGCTTCCTGCACGGCGGGGATGATGATGCGCTGGCCCGGCTCGTTGCCCAGGTCGCGGAACACCGTCATCGCGGCATCCGGACGGACATGGTAGTTCAGCGCCACGCGGGTGTGCACGGTCTGCAGGTCGCGCGAGGCGGCATCGCCATCGCCTTCGCCCTTCTGGATCGAAACGTTGACGAGGTTGAGCTTCTGCGCGATCGGCACGCGGAAGTGGATGCCCTCGCTCAGCACCTGGTCGCTCGGGCTGCCGAACGTCGTCATCACGCCGCGATGGCCGGCCGGCACCGTCCCGAACGGCGCCAGCGCGAACAGCAGGATCAGCACGACGACGGCGATGACAAGCTTCACGCCCGCGTTCAATGACACTCGATTCATTTCAATTCCCTTTCAGCTCTGGTTCCGCCGATCGACTCTGGATCGGCAGGTCGTCTTATATTGACGACGGACAAAGTGTAAAGCTGTCAGAGGAACAATAGAATCAGAAATATCAGAAGCAGAAGTTCGGGAAAGCCGAAGCGCTGGATTCAGGCCGCCGCGATGGCAGCGGCGAAGGCGCGATAGCTGCGCAGCGGACGGCCCAGCAGCGCGGTCAGGCGTGCGACGTCGCCGGCTTCCGGCACCATGCCGTCGGTGGCGAAGCGCTCGCTCATCAGGCGCATGTCGTAGGCCATCCAGGCCGGCATGAACTGGCGCAGGTTCTGTTCGAAGGCGGCCGTGTCGTCGCCGCCGTACGCGATCGGACGCTGCAAGACGTCGGACCAGATCGCGGCGATGTCGGTCCCCGTCAGCGTGTCCGGGCCGACGACGTTGATGCGTTCGAGCGGCAACGGCTGCGCGGCATCGTGGCGGCGGATCAGCTCGATGGCGGCCACCTCCGCGATGTCGCGCGCATCGACCATCGCGAGGCCCCTGGCGCCGACCGGCATCGGATACACGCCGTAGCCCAGCACCACGTCCTTGATCGTGACGTCGTTGTCGATGAAATAGGCCGGACGCAGGATGGTGGCGGCAAAGCCCATCTGCTCGATCATCCGCTCGACGCCGAATTTACCGGCGAAGTGCGGCACGTTCACGTACAGGTCGCTGTGGATGACGGACAGGTAGACGACGCGCTGCACGCCCGCTTCCCGCGCCACGTTCAGCGTGACGAGCGCCTGCGTGAATTCGTCCGGGACGACGGCATTCAGCAGGAACAGCGTCGATACGCCGTCGAATGCGCGGCGCAGGGCATCCACGTCGAGGAGGTCGCCCTGGACGACGTCGACGCCGCTCGGAAAGTCGGCCTTGGCGGGATTGCGGACGAGTGCGCGCACGGGGGCGCCGCGCTGCACGAGCTGGTTGACGACGTGGTGGCCGATGTTGCCGGTGGCGCCGGTGACGAGAATGGTCATGATGTGTGCTCCTGTTGGGTTGTGAAAAGTGTCGGTTGACGCTTCACAGATTAGCCATCCCGCAGGCGGACCGATAGACGGTAATATTGGACATCCCGTCTCACAGGTGGAACACATGGACTTGCTTGCCCTCGCCGATTTCAATCTCGTCGCCCGCCACGGCGGCTTCGGCCGCGCCGCCCGGGAGACGGGCCGGCCGAAGGCGACCCTGTCGCGCCGCGTCGCGGAGCTGGAAGCGGATCTCGGCCTGCGCCTGTTCGAACGGGGCGCGCGCCTGCTGAAGCTGACGCAGGAAGGACGCGCGCTGTACGAGCGGACCGGGGCACTCCTCGCGGAGATCGACGAGACGGCGGCGGCCCTCGCCTCGGGCGGCGACCGGCCGCGCGGCCGGCTGCGCATCAGCGCCCCGCTGCTGTTCTCGCAGACGGCGATGGGCACGCTGGCCGCAGGCTTCGCGCGGGCGTATCCCGACGTGCGGCTGGAGGTGACGACGGAAGACCGGCCGGTGGACATGGTCGAGGAAGGCTACGACCTCGTCATCCGCGTGAATCCCGATCCGGACGAAAACCTCGTCGGCCGCATCTTCCTGCGCGACCGGCTCGTCGTCGTGGCGGCACCGCATCTGGCGCGGCCGGCCGATGGGGCGCCCGTGCCCGCCGTCGTGCGGCCCGTGGGCGACCAGGCGACGTGGCAAGTGGCGGGCGCGCCGGACATCGCGATCGACCCGATACTGCGCCTGTCGTCGCTCGTCATGGTGCGCGACGCGGTGCGGGCCGGCGTCGGTGCGGGCTGTTTGCCCGCGTCGGTCGTCAGTCACGATCTCGCGGCGGGGCGGCTGGTGCGCTGGGGCGACGTGGCCGGGCCCGAGATCGCGCTGTGGGCGCTGTACCCGTCGCGCAGGCTGCTGAGCGCGCGCGTGTCGGCCTTCCTCGATTTTCTGAAAGCGGCGTTTCCGAAAGGGACGCCGGACGAGCTGGCTGCCTATCTCGCGCCGTGATCAGCGCACGAGCCGCGGTGCCACGCCTTCGTTCGTCATGACCACGGGCCGGATCGTGCCGTCGTCGTTGAAGTAGAGGCGCTCGACGGCCAGCTCGCGATGGTTGCCGTCGGTCTCGCCCAGCGGGCGGCGGTGGTAGGCGATGTACCACTCGTCGGTGCCGGGCACGTTGACGATCGAGTGGTGGCCCGCGCCACGCGCGATCTTGCCATCCTGCGCGAGGATCGTGCCGATGCGCTTGAACGGTCCGAATGGCGACGGGCCCATCGCATACGCGACGCGGTAGTCCGGCCCGGTCCACTCCCCTTCCGACCACATGAAGTAGTACACGCCACGGCGCTTGGCCATGAACGGACCTTCCACGTAGTCCGGATCGGGCGTGATGTCCTTGTACGTGGTCCCGTCCGGGAGCGGCACGACACCGAGCAGGTCCGGCGCGAGTTTCACGACGTTGGCGTGCTTCCAGCCGCCGTAGACCATGTACGCCTGGCCGTCGTCGTCCTTGAATACCATCTGGTCGATCGGCTGCGCGCCATTGTGGATCCGGCCGATCAGCGGCTTGCCGAGGGCATCCTTGAACGGACCATCGGGCCGGTCGCTGACGGCCACGCCGATGCCGCCCAGCTGGTCGTTGCTCTTGATGTCGTTCGCGCCGAAGAACAGGTAGTACTTGCCGTCGTGCGCGATGGCCGACGGCGCCCACACGGCGTACGCGGCCCAGGCCACGTGCGCGACGTCGAGCACGCGCTCGTGCCGCGTCCAGTGCACGAGGTCGCGCGACGAGAACGCGTCGAAGAAGGTCTGCTTCAGGAACGGCGCCCAGATCAGGTCCGAGCGGGCCCGCATCCGCTGCTGGTCCGGCGTGAAGGCCGTCGGCCGCGCCGGTTGTTCGTAGTCCGCGGAATACGTCGGATAGATCCAGTACGTGTCGCCGAACAGGCGGATTTCCGGATCGGCATACCAGCCCTTGACGATCGGGTTGGCCGCCTGCGCGTGCAGCGCGACGGCGGCGGCCGTGGCCAGCAAGGCGCGCTTCATCGCGGCAGCGTGAAGCGGAACGTGGGTTCGATGCCGCGCGCGTGCAGGACGCGCACGATGTCTTCCAGCGTCGCGTCCTCCAGCAGCAGGCCGTCGGCGGCAAGAGGCGGCGGCGCGGCGGCAGGTGCCGCGGGGGTCTCGAGCCGCGCCAGCGCGGCGCTGAACTGGCCGGGCGCGATGCTGTCCAGGCTTTCCAGGAACGCGACCTGCCCCGTCGCGGGCGGCGCCATGTCGAGCCCGGACTCGTCCGCGAACGACGCGCCCATGCCCGGATGGATGAACGCGGCCCACGTCCCGGCCGCCGCGTTCGGGCACGGCGGCAGTTCCACGGGGACGCCGATGGTGTCGGCGGGCGGCAGCGTGTCCGGCCACAACCGGCCCAGGCCGGCGACAAAGCGGCGCGCGTCGGCGACTGGCACGGGCGCCGCCAGCGACAGCCACAGCATGAAGCCGCCGGTGCTCGTCACGCTCACCGCGGGGGCCGGGAAGCCGAAGTCGGCCTGCAGTCCGTTCGCGACGGTGCACAGGCGTTCCCAGTGCTGGGCGTCCGCGCCGGGCGCCTTGCGGAACGGGATCGCGATGGCGCGCACGAGGCCCGCGCCGGAGACGAGGTCCGCGGCCGGGCCGGGGCCGCGCTGCGCCGCCGGGCTGTCCGGCAGCAGGTACAGGCGGTTCAATTCAGAGAGCAGTTTATCCATGCCCGCGATTGTGACACAGGCTCAGAAACCCATCTTGAACTTGGCCTGCAGGCCCGAGTTATTGGTCTCGCTGCCCCATTTCTTCGCGCTGTTGCCGTACTGCTCGTAGCCCGCCGTCACGGACGCCTTCTCGCTGACCTTGTAGCGCGCGCCCATGCCTACGTACGGGCCGACGTCCGTGTCCGACACGGTGTTGCGGAGACTCTTGTCGTGGGCCACCCGCTCGCTGACGGCGACGCCCAGCTTGCCGTAGGCGGAGAACTGGTCGTTGACGGGCACGTTGAGCCGCGCCGCCAGGTAGCTGTTGGCGCCCTTGGTGCCGAGCGCGCCGTTCACCTCGTCGGGCCGGGCGTAATCGGCGAAGTGGAAGCCGCGCGTGTACAGGTTCGCGTAGCCCGTCTCGATGGCGAAGTTCGGCGCCAGGTTGACGCCCGCGAACAGCTTGGGATCGGAGACGTAGACGCCGAACGCGCTCTTGTCCTGGTGGCGCAGGCCATCGGTTTCCGCCGCATTGCCCATGTACGTGCGCGGGACGGGCTGGATCTTCGCGAACGGCGGGGACAGCGTGCGCGTGGCCGACAAGTCCTTCGATGCCGCCGCGCTGTCCAGCAGCTGCGCGTGCGCGCCGCCAGCGGCGAGCAGCCCAGCGGCCAATGCGAGATGGATGGTGTTCATGCGTGTCCCCTTTGTCATGGAAGCCTCCGATCAGGATAGCAGTCCGTGTTCAAGATCGCATCATCCGGCGCGTAAGCGTTTGTGACTAAAAATATGCATTATTCAAGGGTGGTCGGCCAGTTTGCCGCGCAGCATGTCCAGCTGCCGCTTGAGCGCAGCGAGATCGGACGGTTCGCACGTGGTGGCGCACAGCACGCCGTCGTGGATCGCGGCGGCTTCCTGCTCCAGCGCGCGGCCGGCGGGACTCAGAGCCACGACGACCTGCCGTTCGTCGGCGGCGGAACGGGTCCGGCTCACCAGGCCGGCCGCCTCCAGCCGCTTGAGCAGCGGCGTCAGCGTGGCCGAGTCCAGGAACAGCCGGGCGCCGATCTCGGACACCGTCTGCTCGTCCTTTTCCCACAGCACCAGCATGACGAGGTATTGCGGGTAAGTCAGGTCCAGCTTGCGCAGCAGCTTGCGGTACACCTTGTTCATCGCCAGACCGGTCGAATACAGCGCAAAGCACAACTGGTCGTCGAGCAGCGGGGTCCGCTTGCCTTGCTTGGTCGATGTGTCGTTCGCTTCCATGGTTTGCCTATCGGATCGAGGCAGCCTCCACATCAGTGTAGACCTTTTACGGCCGGCCAGCGCACGGCATCACGCGGCCGCCTCGTGTCCCTCGCGCGACACGACGCGGTTGCGGCCGGCATCCTTGGCCTCGTACAACAGTCGGTCGGCCACGTCGACCCAGGCCAGCGGATCGTCGCGCTCGGCCAGCGCCGGATGGCCCACGTACAGGCCCATGCTGAGGGTGACGCGGCCGGTCGGGTTGTCCGCGTGGCGCAGGTCCAGGTCCACCACGGCCGCGCGGATCGTGTCGGCCACCGCGTTGGCGCCGGTGAGGTCGGTGTCGGCGAGGATGATGGCGAATTCCTCGCCGCCGTAGCGCGCGGCCAGGTCGCCCGGCCGCCGCGCCCCGCTCTCGATGGCACCGGCCACCTTGCGCAGGCACTCGTCGCCGGCGGCGTGGCCGTAGCGGTCGCTGTACTGCTTGAAGTGGTCGACGTCGGCCAGGATGAGGGCGAACGGCGCCCCGCTGCGGCGCGCGCGCTCGTATTCGCGCACGAGGCGGTCTTCGAACAGGCGGCGGTTGGCCAGGCCCGTCAGCGCATCGCTGTCGGCCAGGTTCTGCAGCGACGCGTTGTGGCGCCTGAGCGAGACGCCCACGCGGATCAGGTCGCGCTCGAGCCGTTCGCGGACGCGGATCTGGCGCACGAGGATCACGCCGCCGCACGCCAGCAGGAGCATTGCCGCCGCGCCCAGGATCGCCGTCTGCACCGTGGTGCGGCGCCATCCGGACAGGACCTCGTCCGTCGCCTGCCCGCTGGCGACGAACAGCGGATAGCCCACCAGGTGCCGGTAGCTGTACAGGCGCTCGACGTTGTCGATCCGGGGCGTCGCCACCATCGAGCCGGCCTGGCCGTCGCGCTGGATCTGCTGCCAGATGGTGCCGTTGCGGATGTCCATGCCGACCTGGTCGTCGTGGAACGGCCGGCGGTAGATCAGCGTGCCGTTGTCGAGCGCGAACAGGATCGTGCCGTTCTCGCCGACATCGAAACTGTCGTAGAAGCGGCCGAACCACGCCAGGTTCAGCGTGGCCAGCACCACGCCGGCAAAGCTGCCGTCGGGTGCTTCGAGGCGGCGCGACAGTGGCAGGATCCACACCCCGGTCGACCGGCTGCGCACGGGCACGCCCACGTGCGTCCCGCGCCCGCTGTGCAGCAGGTGGAACTGGAAGTATTCGCGGTCGAAATTATTGCCCTGCATGGGGCGCGGCAGCGACGATGTCAGCCACTTGCCGTCCGGCCCGTACACGAACAGGCCGTGCAGTTCGCCCATGTCGTGCGTGATCGCGCGCAGCCGTCCCGTCAGGCGTGCCGTGGCGGCCTCGCCCAGGCCATCGTGCTCGACGCGCTCGACCATCTCGGTCAGCACGGCGTCCCCCAACCGGATCGACGTCTCCGCATGCGTCGCGAGCGCCCGCGCCATATTGGCCGTGGCGACGCGGCTGTCTTCCCGTTCGGCCTCATAGGCATGCCAGGCGCTCCAGCCCTGCAGGCCGCCCAGCAGCAGGCAGAAGCAGGCGAGCAGCCCGACAGCCAGCGCGACCAGCGGCCGGCGCTGGCCGTCGGGCGCGGACAATCCCTGGCCGTCGTGGTCGGCGGCGCTGTGGTTGGCATCGTGCATGGTGCGGACTCCCCTCCGGCTCCAGCTTATCCGCGTCGGCGCCCGCCGTCCACATTCGCACGAGCGGCGCCGCTAGATTTCCACCTGCGTGCCCAGCTCGATGACCCGATTGGTCGGAATGCGGTAGTAGTCGGCGGCATCGCGGGCGTTGCGCTGCATCGCGACGAACAGGTGCTCGCGCCACGGCGCCATACCCCCGCCCGGCGTCGAGATCACGGTCTGGCGCGCGACGAAGAACGAGGTCTGCATCATGTCGAACGCCAGGCCATGCGCCGCGCACTGGTCGAGGATGCCGGGGATGTCCGGCTCGTCCTTGAAACCGAATTTCACGTCGACCTGGTGGCAGCCGTGTCCAAGATCGGTAATGCGGATCCGGGACGCCGCATCGACGTACGGCTCGTCGGCGATGTACACGGTGAGAAACACGACGCGCTCGTGCAGCACCTTGTTGTGCAGCAGGTTGTGCAGCATCGCATGCGGCACGCCATCGCTTTCGCCGCGCAGGAAGATGGCCGTGCCGGCGACCCGCGTCGGCGGCGCGATAAACAATGATTCGAGGAAAGCGTCGAGCGGGATGGCGTGCTTCTGCAGGTTCTCGAACATCTGCGCGCGGCCGCGGCGCCACGTGAGCATCAACGTGAACAGCAGCACACCCAGCGTCAGCGGGAACCAGCCGCCGTGCAGCAGTTTCAGCACGTTGGCCGAAAAGAACGCCGCGTCGATCACGAAGAAGAAGCCGGTCGCGCCCAGGCACAGCAGCAGATTCATGCGCCAGCGGTAGCGGATCACGAAGTAAGTGAGGATCGTCGTCGCCAGCATCGTCGCCGTGACCGCGATGCCGTAGGCGGACGCCAGCGCGTCGGACGAGCCGAACCCGACGACGGCCAGCAGCACGGCGATCAGTTGCAGCCAGTTGATGACGGGGAGATAAACCTGGCCGATCTCGCGCTCCGACGTGTGCACGGTGCGCATGCGCGGCAGGAAGCCGAGCGCGATCGCTTCCTTCGTCATCGAGAACGTGCCCGAGATCGTCGCCTGCGACGCGATCACGGTGGCGATGGTGGACAGCACGACGAGCGGATAGACGCTCCAGCTGCCCAGTTGCTGGTAGAACGGATTGGCGATCGCGTCCGGCCGCGCGAGCAGCAGCCCGCCCTGGCCGAGATAGTTCAGCGCGAGGGCCGGAAAGGCGACGGCGAACCACGCGAGCCGGATCGGTGTCCTGCCGAAATGGCCCATGTCCGCATACAGCGCCTCGGCGCCCGTGAAGGCCAGCACGACCGCGCCCAGCGCCAGGAAGCCGAGGCCGCGGTTGTCGAGGAAGAAGCGCACCGCGTGCCACGGATTGAGCGCGACGAGGATGCCGGGATTGCGCACGATGTTCAGCACGCCCATCGCCGCCAGCGCCGCGAACCACACCAGCATGACGGGGCCGAACCAGCGGCCGATGCCGGCCGTGCCGTGGCGCTGCGCCGCGTACAGGCAGATCAGGACGACGATCGTCAGCGGCACGACATAGGGCTGCAGCGCCGGGGTCGCGACTTCGAGCCCCTCGATGGCGGACAGCACCGAGATCGCGGGCGTGATCACGCTGTCGCCGTAGAACAGCGACGCGCCGAACACGCCGATCAGCAGCAGCCCGAGGTGCATCCGCCTGCGGTCGCCGACGGCGCCCAGCGCGAGCGCCAGCAGGGCCATGATGCCGCCCTCGCCGCGGTTGTCGGCGCGCAGCACGAGCGTCACGTACTTGAACGAGACGATGACGGACAGGCCCCAGAAGATCAGCGACACGACGCCGACCAGGTTGGCGGGCGTGAGGGGCAGTCCGTGCGCCGGGTCGAAGACGGTCTTCAGCGAATACAACGGACTCGTGCCGATGTCGCCGTACACGATGCCGACGGCGGCCAGCGCGAGGCCGGCGATGTTCTTGTTCTGCGTATCCAACCAGGTTCTCCAGCAATGATCGTGCTGGCATCGTACCGGCGGGGCCGTAAAGATTTTGTAAAAAGGGCGCCGCCCAGCCTAATGCCGGTCAGTTAGGCGCTGCTGAATCGATCGCAGGGTGGACTCCCGAGCCCATAAAGCGCATGCGATCCGCAAACGTGTGGCGGGCACGGGGTGCCCACCCTACGGCTCTTCTTAACTGACTGGCATTGGCCGCCCAGCCCCATAAACGACGCCTTTATCCAGACCCGTCGTCTTTTTAGAAAATTTTTACGTGGCGTTTTCTACACTTCCTGCATCGCAATCGACGCCCAAGGAGCTCACATGCACGCCGTGCGGTCCAACGTGGACAGACATCCGATCGGAGCGCCACGGCCATGAACGTCACGATCGTTCCCGCCGCTCTGCGCGCCGTACGCGGCCCCGGTTTTTCCGCAGAAGGAGAGCGCATCGCCCCGTCCATGCCGCGGGACGGGTCGCTATTGGAAAAATAAGACAAGAACAAGGAATCAACGTCAATCATGAAAAACATAGTCTTCACCCTGGCTTCGCCATTCATCCTCGCGGCGCTGGCGGCACCGCTGCACGCCCAGGAAACCCAGGCGGCCCGGACTGCCCAGCCGGACGACACCGTGACATTCAACGCCGCGCTCACGTCCGATTACCGCTACCGCGGCATCTCGCAGACGCGCCTGCAGCCCGCGCTGCAGGGCGGCGCGGACTGGACGCACGATCCGACCGGCGTGTACGCCGGCACGTGGCTGTCCACCATCAAGTGGACGAAGGACGCGGGCGGCGGCGGCGACGTCGAGTGGGACTTGTATGCCGGCAAGCGCGGCCAGCTGACCACCGACGTGAGCTACGACGTCGGCGTGCTGGGCTACGTCTATCCGGCCAACGGCCTGAAGGACGTGCCCGGTTCGGCCGACGCGAACACGGCGGAACTCTACGGCCAGCTCGGCTACGGTCCCGCGTACGTGAAGTATTCGTCGGCGCTCACTAACCTGTTCGGCTTCACCGACAGCCGGCATAGCGGCTACCTGGACGTCGGCGCCAACGTCGACCTGGGCAACACCTTCACGCTGAACCTGCACGCCGGCCGCCAGGACGTGCGCCACCACGACGCCGCCAGCTACACGGACTACAAGATCGGCGTCACGAAGGACTTCGGCATCGCGAGCGTGACGGCGGCCCTCGTCGGCACGAACGCCGGCGAGGCGGCCTACGCGTCGCCCGCGAACGGCAGGTTCCTCGGCCGGAAGGCGCTCGTCGCCAGCGTCGGCAAGACATTCTGATCAACCCACACGAGGTCACCATGGATATCGTCTTCATCGGCGCGATCGTCCTGTTCGCCGTGCTGATCGCCGGCATGGCGAACGGCTGCGCCAAACTGGGAGAACGAAAATGACACTGTTCTACTTGATCGGCGCGCTCGCATCGGGCGCGCTGCTCGCGTACCTGCTGTACGCCATGTTCTGCGCGGAGGATTTGTGATGGACATGCATTCGCTGGCGCTATTGGCGCTGTTTTTCGTGATCCTGCTTGCCCTGTCGTGGCCGCTCGGCATCCTGCTCGCGCGCGTGGCCGAAGGCGGTCGCGTGCCCGGCGTCGGCTGGCTGTATCGCATCGAGGCCGCCTTGTACCGCGCCGCCGGCGTCGCCGCGGGCACGGGCATGCACTGGAAAACCTATGCGCTGTCCCTGCTCGCATTCAACGCGCTCGGCACGCTGGTCGTCTACCTGCTGCAGCGGGTCCAGGGCTGGCTGCCCTTCAATCCCCAGGGCCTCGCCAACATCGGCCCCGATTCGGCGTTCAACACCGCCGTCAGCTTCGCCAGCAACACCAATTGGCAGGGCTATGGCGGCGAACAGACGATGAGCTACCTCACGCAGATGCTCGCCTTCACGTGCCAGAACTTCTTCTCGGCCGCCACCGGCATCGCCGTCGTGTTCGCGCTGATCCGCGGCTTCTCGTCGAAGTCGGCGCGCGCCATCGGCAATTTCTGGGTCGACCTCGTGCGCACCACCCTGTACGTGCTGCTGCCGCTGTCGCTCGTGTTCGCCGTGTTCCTGATGGGCCAGGGCGTCATCCAGAATTTCTCGGGCTACCAGGAGGTGCAGTTGCTCGAACCGCTCACCTACACGCAGCCGAAGGCGGGCACGCACGGCCAGCCCGTGCTCGATGCGCAAGGCCAGCCCGTGACGGAGTCCGTGACCACGACGACGCAGACGATCGCGATGGGCCCGGTCGCCTCGCAGGAAGCGATCAAGATGCTGGGCACGAACGGCGGCGGCTTCTTCAACGCGAACTCCGCGCACCCGTATGAAAACCCGACCCCGCTGTCGAACCTGTTCCAGATGGTGTCGATCTTCCTGATCCCGGCCGCCCTGTGCTTCGCGTTCGGCCGCCTCGTCGGCGACCGCCGCCAGGGCTGGGCGATCCTGGCGGCGATGACGGTGCTGTTCGTCGTGATGACGGCCGGCGTGATGACGGCCGAGCACCAGGCCCACCCGGCGCTGGCCGCGCTGGGCGTCGACCAGAACGCCGGCGCCCTGCAGGCGGGCGGCAACATGGAGGGCAAGGAAACGCGCTTCGGCATCGACGCCTCCGCGCTGTTCGCCGCCGTCACCACGGCCGCGTCGTGCGGCGCGGTCAACGCGATGCACGACTCGTTCACGCCGCTGGGCGGCGCGGTGCCGCTCATGCTGATGCAGTTCGGCGAGGTCATCTTCGGCGGCGTCGGCTCCGGCCTGTACGGCATGCTGGTCTTCGCGATCATGGCCGTGTTCATCGCCGGGCTGATGATCGGCCGCACGCCGGAATACCTCGGCAAGAAGATCCAGGCCTACGAGATGAAGATGACGTCGGTCGCCATCCTCGTCACGCCCGTGCTGGTACTGGCCGGCACCGCCATCGCCGTGCTGGCGGCCGCGGGCAGGGCCGGCGTCGCCAATCCCGGCGCGCACGGCTTCTCGGAAATCCTGTACGCGTTCAGCTCGGCCGCCAACAACAACGGCAGCGCGTTCGCGGGCCTGTCCGCCAACACCCCGTTCTACAACTGGATGCTGGCGATCGCGATGTGGTTCGGACGCTTCGGCGTGATCGTGCCGGTGCTGGCGATCGCCGGTTCGCTCGCGGCCAAGCAGCGCCTGCAGACGACGGCCGGCACCATGCCCACGCACGGCCCGATGTTCGTGGGCCTGCTGGTCGGCGTGGTCGTGCTGGTCGGCGTGCTCAACTACGTGCCGGCGCTCGCGCTCGGCCCCGTCGTCGAACACCTGCAACTGTTTACCAAATAACCCGGAGTCGCCATGAACCAAATGAAATCCCCGGCGACGGCGCCCATCGCCGCGCCGGCCGACGCGGCGCCGGGCCGGCACCTGTCGATGTTCGACACGACGCTGGCCGGCCCCGCCCTCGTCGACGCCTTCAGGAAGCTCGGCGTGCGCACCCAGCTGCGCAGCCCCGTCATGTTCGTTGTGTACGTCGGCAGCATCATCACGACGCTGCTGTACGTGCAGGCCCTGGCCGGCACGGGCGAAGCGCCTTCCGGCTTCATCCTCGCCTGCGCCGTGTGGCTGTGGTTCACGGTGCTGTTCGCGAACTTCGCGGAAGCGCTGGCCGAAGGCCGCAGCAAGGCCCAGGCGGCCTCGCTGCGCGGCCTGAAGGAAGCCGTCACGGCGAAGAAGCTGGCGGTGCCGAAGCACGGCACCACATGGCTGCCCTGCCCCGCCGGCGACCTGCGCAAGGGTAACCACGTGCTGATCGAAGCCGGCGACGTCGTGCCCATCGACGGCGAGGTCGTCGAAGGTGTCGCATCGGTGGACGAGAGCGCGATCACGGGCGAATCCGCCCCGGTGATCCGCGAATCCGGCGGCGACTTTTCCGCCGTCACGGGCGGCACCCGCGTGCTGTCCGACTGGCTCGTCGTGAAGGTGACGACGAACCCGGGCGAGACCTTCCTCGACCGCATGATCGCGATGGTCGAAGGCGCCAAGCGTAAGAAGACGCCCAACGAGATCGCGCTGACGATCCTGCTGGTGGCGCTCACCATCGTGTTCCTCGTCGTGACGGTGACCCTGCTGCCGTTCTCGCTGTACGCGGTCGACGTCGCCAAGGCCGGCACACCGGTTACGATCACCGTGCTGATCGCGCTGCTCGTGTGCCTGATCCCGACGACCATCGGCGGCCTGCTGTCGGCCATCGGCGTCGCGGGCATGAGCCGCATGATGCGCGCCAACGTGATCGCGACGTCGGGCCGCGCCGTGGAAGCGGCCGGCGACGTCGACGTCCTGCTGCTCGACAAGACCGGCACCATCACGCTCGGCAACCGCCAGGCGGCCGCGTTCCTGCCCGCTACCGGCGTGGCCGAGCGCGACCTGGCCGACGTGGCGCAACTCGCGTCGCTGGCGGACGAGACGCCGGAAGGCCGCAGCATCGTCGTGCTCGCCAAGCGCTTCGGCATCCGGCAGCGCGAGCTGGAAAGCCTGCACGCCGTGTTCGTGCCGTTTTCCGCGCAGACCCGCATGAGCGGCGTCGATTGCGGCGAGCGCCGCATCCGCAAGGGCGCCTACGACGCCGTGCGCCGCCACGTCGAATCGCTCGGCGAAACGTTCCCGGCCGACGTCGTGCGCAGCGCGGAAGACGCCGCGCGCCGCGGCAGCACCCCGCTCGTCGTGGCCGAGGACGGCCGGGTGCTGGGCGTCGTGGAGCTGAAGGACATCGTCAAGGGCGGCATCAAGGAACGCTTCGCGGAACTGCGCCGCATGGGCATCAAGACCGTCATGATCACGGGCGACAACAAGCTCACGGCCGCCGCCATCGCCGCCGAGGCCGGGGTCGACGACTTCCTCGCCGAGGCCACGCCGGAGGACAAGCTGAAGCTGATCCGCACTTACCAGTCGGAAGGCCGCATGGTGGCGATGACGGGCGACGGCACCAACGACGCCCCGGCGCTCGCGCAGGCCGACGTGGCCGTGGCGATGAACTCGGGCACGCAGGCGGCCAAGGAAGCGGGCAACATGGTGGACCTCGACTCGAATCCGACCAAGCTGCTGGAGATCGTCGAGATCGGCAAGCAGATGCTCATGACGCGCGGCGCGCTGACCACGTTCTCGATCGCGAACGACGTGGCCAAGTATTTCGCGATCATCCCCGCCGCCTTCGTCGGCACCTATCCGCAGCTGCGGGCGCTCGACGTGATGCACCTCGCGAGTCCGGCGTCGGCGATCATGTCCGCGCTGATCTTCAATGCGCTGATCATCGTGTTCCTGATCCCGCTCGCGCTGCGCGGCGTGCGCTTCCGCGCGATCGGCGCCACCGCCCTGCTGCGCCGCAACCTGCTCGTCTACGGCGTCGGCGGTATCATTCTGCCGTTCATCGGCATCAAGCTGATCGACATGCTGCTCGCGGCGCTGAACCTCGTCTGAACCTGGAGACCACCATGACCTCCCTGTTTCGTCCCACGCTCGTCCTGTTCGGCGCCCTGACGCTGCTGTGCGGCGTGCTCTACCCGGCCGCCGTCACCGGTATCGGCCGCGCCGTCTTCCCGCACCAGGCCGGCGGCAGCCTGATCGAAGCGAACGGCAAGGCCGTCGGCTCGACCCTGATCGGCCAGCCGTTCTCCGCGCCCGGCCATTTCTGGGGCCGCCCGTCGGCCACTGCGCCGATGGCGGACAATGCGGCCGGCTCCGGCGGCTCCAACCAGGGGCCGACCAATCCCGCGCTGCTGGACGCCGTCAAGGCCCGCATCGACGCGCTCAAGGCGCTCGCCCCCGGCAACCATGCGCCCATCCCCGTCGACCTCGTCACCGCGTCCGCCAGCGGCCTCGATCCCGAGATCAGCGTGGCGGCCGCCGAATACCAGGCCGCGCGCGTCGCCGCGGCGCGCAGGCTGCCCGTGGCGCAGGTGCGCGCCCTGATCGACCGCTACCGGCAAGACCCGGCCCTGGGCTTCCTCGGCGAGGCGCGCGTCAACGTGCTGGCGCTGAACCTCGCTCTGGACGGCAAGGCACCATGAGGACGAAAGCGTGAGCGTGCCCGGGGACGAGGTGCGGCGCGATCCGGACGCGTTGCTGGCCCGCGTGCAGGAAGAAGAACTGCGCGCGGCGCGCGGCCGGCTGCGCATCTACTTCGGCGCGTCGGCCGGCGTCGGCAAGACGTACGCGATGCTGTCCGCGGCGCGCCAGCTCGCCGCCACGCGCGCCGTGCTGGTCGGCGTCGTCGAGACGCATGGCCGCGCCGAAACGGAAGCGCTGCTGGACGGCATGGAGGTCCTGCCCCGCCGCCAGATTGCCTACCGCGGCAAAGTGCTGCCGGAATTCGACATCGACGCTGCGCTGGACCGGCGCCCGGCACTGGTGCTCGTCGACGAGCTGGCGCATTCGAACGTCCCCGGCTCGCGCCATCCGAAGCGCTGGCAGGACGTCGACGAGCTGCTGGCCGCGGGCATCGACGTGTTCACGACGGTGAACGTGCAGCACCTGGAGAGCCTGAACGACGTGGTCGGCGGCATCACGGGCGTGCGCGTAGGCGAGACGGTGCCGGACTCCGTGTTCGACGCGGCCGACGAGGTCGTGCTGGTCGACCTGCCGGCGGACGAGCTGCTGGCGCGCCTGAAACTCGGCAAGGTGTACCAGCCGGCGCAGGCCGAGCGGGCGGGCCGCAATTTCTTCCGCAAGGGGAACCTCATCGCGTTACGCGAACTGGCGTTGCGGCGCACGGCGGAGCGCATCGGCGACGACGTGCGCGCCTACCGCGTCGAACAGTCGATCGATGCCGTGTGGCGCACCGGGACGGCATTCCTCGCCTGCGTCGGCCCCGGACCGGGCGCGGAAGGGATCGTGCGCAGCGCCGCGCGCCTCGCGGCCCAGTTGGGCGCCGACTGGCACTTGGTCTACGTCGAGACGCCGGCCCTGCAACGTCTCGACGCGGCCCGGCGCGAGCGCATCCTGGACACGTTCAAGCTGGCGCGCAGCCTCGGCGCGGTCACCGCGGTCCTGTCGGGCGACAGTGTGGAAGCCACGGTCGTCGACTACGCGCGCGACCACAACCTGGCCCGCATCGCGCTCGGCCGGAGCCAGGCGCGCTGGCCGTGGCAGGTCGCGTGCGGCCGGCGCATCGCCCGGCTGGCGCCCGACGTCGAACTGCTCGAAGTCGCCGTGCTGCCGGCACCGACGCCGGACACCGTCCGGCCGGTCCCCGTCGCGCGTTCCGCCGACGTCCGCGCCGCCGTCGCGGCCCATGGCGCGGCGGTCCTGTCCAGCCTCGGCATGGCGCTCGCGTTGACGCCCGCCGTGGGCCACCTGGACCTGGCCAACATCGCCATGCTGTTCCTGCTCGTCGTGCTGCTGGTGGCGGTGCGCCTCGGACGCGGTCCGTCCGTCACCGCGACCTGCGTCAGCGTGGCCTGCTTCGACTTCTTCTTTGTCCCGCCGCGCTTCACGTTCGCGATCTCGGACATCCAGTACCTGGTGGCGTTCGGCGTGATGCTGGCGGTCGGCCTGATCACGGGACACCTCACGGCCGGCTTGCGCTTCCAGGCGCACGTCGCCGCGCGGCGCGAAAGCCGCACGCGCGCGTTGTACGAATTCGCCCGTGCCCTGTCCGGCGTGCTGCAGACGGAGCAGATCCAGGAGGCGACGCGCGACGCCATCGGACGCACGTTCGGCGCACGCACGGTCCTGCTGGTGCCGGACGCGGCCGGTCGCATGACCGTGTCCGGCGGCGACGCCATCGCGGCGCTCGACACCGGCATCGCGCAATGGGCGTTCGACCACGGCGCCAGCGCGGGCATGGGCACCGACACCCTGCCCGGCAGCCCCGTCTTCTACATGCCGCTGGTCGCGCCCATGCGCACGCGGGGCGTGCTCGCGATCGAGGCGACCACGCCGCACTGGCTGACGGCGCCGGAGCAACGCCAGCAGCTCGACACGTTCGCGGCGCTGGCCGCCATCGCGCTGGAACGGGTGCACTACATCGAGGTCGCTCAGGACGCGCTGGTCCGCATCGAATCGGAGCGGCTGCGCAATTCGCTGCTGGCGGCGCTGTCGCACGACCTGCGCACGCCGCTCACGTCGCTGATGGCGCAGGCCGAGGCGCTGGCGGGCTCCGCGCCACCGCTGGCGCCCGGACAGCGCGCGATGGCGGACGCGTTGCGCGAGGAAACGGTGCGCATGGGGCGGCTCGTCACGAATCTGCTCGACATGGCGCGCATCGAGAGCGGCGACGTGAAGCTGAGGCTCCAGTGGCAGCCGGTCGAGGAAGTCATCGGCAGCGCCCTGGCGGCCAGCCGCGGCGCGCTGGCCGGCCGCGTCGTGGAAACGCACGTGCCGGCCGACCTCCCGCTCGTGCAGTACGATGCCGTGCTGGTCGAACGCGTGCTGTCCAACCTGCTGGAAAACGCGGGCAAGTACACGCCACCCGGCAGCACGGTGGCCGTGTCCGCGGAACGGCACGGGCAGTGGCTGAACGTCGCGGTGACGGACGACGGCCCGGGCCTGCCGCCCGGCCAGGAGGACGCCGTGTTCGAGAAATTCACGCGCGGCGAACGGGAATCGGCCAAGCCCGGCGTGGGGCTCGGCCTGGCCATCTGCCGTGCGATCGTGGGCGCGCACGGCGGCACGATCCGCGCGGCCAACCGCCCCGGAGGCGGCGTCGCGTTCACGTTCGCGCTGCCGCTCGGGACGCCCCCGGCACTGCCGCCGGACGACGACATGGAGGACGGCGATGAGTGATTTTACCGGCACGGCCCTGCTCGTGGAAGACGAGCCCCACATCCGCCGCTTCGTGCGCGGCGCGCTGGAACGGGAAGGCTGGCAGGTGCACGAGGCCGCGACGCTCGAACGCGGCCTGACGGAGGCCGGCACGCGCAAGCCGGACGTGGTCATCCTCGACCTCGGCCTGCCGGACGGCGACGGCACCGACTTCATCGCCGACCTGCGCAAGTGGTCGGGGGTGCCGGTCATCGTGCTGTCGGCCCGCGTGAACGAGGACGAAAAGATCCGTGCGCTCGACCGCGGCGCCGACGACTATCTGACGAAACCGTTCGGGGTCGGCGAACTGCTGGCGCGCGTGCGCGCGTCGCAACGGCGCCTGCGCGGCCCCGCGACGGGCGGCGACGGCAAGGTGAGGTTCGGGGATGTCGTGGTGGACGCGCAGAACCGGCGCGTCACGAAGGGCGGCGCCGCCGTCAGATTGACGCCGACGGAGCATCGCCTGCTGGCCGTCCTCGTGGCCAACGCGGGCAAGGTCATGACGACGCCGCAGCTGCTGCGCAGCGTGTGGGGACCGAACCAGTCCGACCATGCGCACTACCTGCGGATCTACATGGGCCACCTGCGCCACAAGCTGGAAGACAATCCGGCCCAGCCCCGCTACCTCGTCACCGAGACCGGCGTCGGCTACCGGTTCCAGCTGCCGTGATTCAGGCGCCCGCGACGAGCACCGACGCCGTATCGCGTCCCGCATGCTTCGAGCGGTACAACCCGTCGTCCGCCGCATGGGCCATTGCGGCCTGCTCCGGCCGCGCGCTCCACGCGATGCCGATGCTGCTCGTGACCGAAAGCAGATGCCCGTCCAGCGCGAACGGGGCGCGGATCGCGTCGAGCAGCTTGGCCGCGATGCGCTCGCACTCCAGCGGCGAGCCGACCTGCTCCAGCACGATGACGAATTCGTCGCCGGCCAGGCGCGCCACCGTGTCCGTGGCGCGCACCGTGGCGCCGAGGCGGCGCGCGAACTCGCGCAGCACGGCGTCGCCGACCGCGTGGCCGAGGCTGTCGTTGATCTGCTTGAAGTGGTCGATGTCGAGGTAGGCCAGCGCCAGCGGCGCGGCGCCGCGGCGCGCGCGCGCGATGGCCTGCGCGAAGCGCTCCTCGTAGCTGCGCCGGTTCGGCAGGCCGGTCAGGTGGTCGGAATGGGCGAGCGCGTGCAGCTGGCGCTCGTATTCGCGCGCGGAGGTCGCATCCGTCGACAGCACGTAGATGCCCTGCACGATGCCGTCGCGGATGTGCGGCAGATAAGTCGAGCTGATCACGCGCGTGCGGCCGCGGCGCTGTTCCTCGATCTCCAGGTGCGACGCGTGCCCGGCCAGGCAGCGCTCCAGCGCTTCGCGGCGCGGTGCGTAGAACCCCTCTCCCATCGCGTCCAGCACCGTCCTGCCGATCATGTCGCTGGTCTTCACGCCGAACCATTCGCGATAGCGTTCGTTGGCGAAGCGGTAGCGCATGTCGGTGTCGACGTAGGCGATCAGCGCCGGCACGTTGTCGGCGATGGTGCGCAGCCATTCGCCGCTTTCGGCCAGGCGTGCGCGCGACGCATCCAGTTCCGTCACGTCCTTCATCGCGACGACGGCGCCCAGCGGCTCGCCGGTGGTGCCGTGCAGCGCGCGGCCGCTCGCGAGCAGGCGGCGCGGCGCCTCGCCCGCCACGTGGATCGTCATGCCGGCGTCCTTCACGCGCTCGCCACGCAGCGCGCGCACCAGCGGGACGTCGTCCGCTGCCAGCGGCGTGAGGCCATCCTCGCCGTACAGATCGTAGTGCGCGGGCCAGGCGGCCTGCGGCAACGCGCTGTCCGCGTCGAGGCCGTGGAAAGCACGCGCCGCGCGGTTGAACAGCATCAGGTGGCCGTCGGCGTCGCACGCGACCACGCCCACGTCCACCGTTTCCAGCACGGCGTCCAGCAATTCCTGCTTCTGGCGCAGGGCCTGCTCGGCCGTCTCGCGCAGCCGCATCGTCAGTTCGAGCGTGGCGTTCTTGTCCTGCAGTTCGCGCGTGCGGTTGGCGACCAGCACGTCGCGGTTCAATTCGTCCTGCACCAGTTGCGCGAGGTCGCGCAGCATGCGCCGGTCGGCGTCGCCGAAGGTGCGGGGACGCCTGTCGATGATGCACAGGGTGCCGAGCGGCTGGCCGTCCACGCTGTGCAGCGGCTGGCCGGCATAGAAGCGGATGCGGGGCGCGCCCGTCACGTGCGGGTGCGCGGCGAACCGCTCGTCGAGGAGCGTGTCCGGCACGACCAGCATGTCGTTCAGGGCGATGGCGTGGCTGCAGAAGGCGAGCGAGCGCGGCGTCTCGCAGTAGTCGAGGCCCGCCTGCGACTTGAACCACTGGCGCTCGCGGTCGACGAGCGACACGAGGGCGATCGGGACGTCGAACGCGGCGGTGGCGAGGCGGGTGAACCGGTCGAACCGGTCTTCGCGGGGCGTGTCGAGCAACCCCAGCGCGTGAAGGGCCTGGAGGCGTGCTTCTTCAGCGAGATCTTGTTGACTGAGCATGGGCATCCTTGATCGGCGAAGCACGCAGCCTGTGCAGCAAATTCTATCCGATTATCACCAATCTGTGCGGTAGAGCCACATCCGTTGCATTCCGGGTACATCCCGTGCCGCTGTAAAATTTTGAAAACATTCTACTTCGAAATAATTGATGAGAATTCACCTTTTATGCAAAAACCATGCTGACTGCTGCACAAATGACACACCACATTTCCAGATCGATCATATTGTGTGTGACCTAACCGAACGGTGGTGGCCGGAACCGTAAGGTGTGGCCTTTGCCCCGACAAGGACGGCCATGGACGCTTACCGGCAGTACCCCATCCGCCTGCGCATCAACGGCGAAGACCGCGCATTCGACGTCGAATCCACGGTGACGCTGCTCGACCTGCTGCGCGACCGCGCCGGCCTCACCGGCACCAAGAAGGGCTGCGACCACGGCCAGTGCGGCGCCTGCACGGTGCTGCTGGACGGCCGCCGCATCAACGCCTGCCTCACCCTCGGCGTCATGCAGAACGGCCACGAGGTCACGACGATCGAGGGCCTGGCCGACGGCGACACGCTGCATCCGCTGCAGCAGGCCTTCATCGACCACGATGCCTTCCAGTGCGGCTACTGCACGCCCGGCCAGATCTGTTCGGCCGCCGGCCTCGTCGCCGAGGGCCAGGCGCAGACGGTCGACGACGTGCGCGAACTGATGAGCGGGAACGTGTGCCGCTGCGGCGCGTATCCGCAGATCGTACAGGCCGTGTGCGAAGTGATGGGGATCGCCAAATGAATCCGTTCGACTTCACCCAGCCCGCCGACGTCGACGCCGCGCTGGCCGCCCTCGCCGCGCCGGGCGCGCGTCCCATCGCCGGCGGCACCAACCTGCTCGACCTGATCAAGGAGGGCGTCATGCAGCCGTCCGGCCTCGTCGACATCAACCCGATCGCGGGCCTCGACACGATCGAGGAAGACGGCACGGGCCTGCGCCTGGGCGCCCTCGCCCGCAACGCGGACACGGCCTGTCACCCGCTCGTGCGCGAACGCTATCCGCTGCTGGCCGCCGCGATCCTGGCCGGCGCGTCGCCCCAGTTGCGCAACATGGCGACGAACGGCGGCAACCTGCTGCAGCGCACCCGCTGCGTCTATTTCTACGACGTGGGCACGCCGTGCACCAAGCGCGAGCCGGGTACGGGCTGTCCCGCCAAGGCCGGCATCAACCGCCAGCTCGCGATCCTCGGCACGAGCGCGCAGTGCATCGCCACGCATCCGTCCGACATGTGCGTGGCTCTGCGCGCGCTCGACGCGACCGTGCACGTGCGCGCGGTGAACGGCGAGCGGACGATCCCCTTCGCCGGCTTCCACCGCCTGCCGGGCGACACGCCCGACGTCGACACGACGCTGCAGCCCGGCGAACTGATCACGCATATCACCCTGCCCGATGCGCGCCGCTTCGCGCAGCGCTGCGAGTACGTGAAGGTGCGCGACCGGCTGTCGTATGCGTTCGCGCTCGTCTCGGTGGCCGCCGCGCTGGACCTCGCCGCCGACGGCACCGTGCGCGCGGCCCGCATCGCGCTGGGCGGCGTCGCGCACAAGCCGTGGCGGGTCGAGGAAGCGGAAGAGCTGCTCGTGGGCCGCCCCGCCGGCGAGACCGCGTTCGAACAGGCCGCGGAGCGCATCCTGCGCGGCGCGCGCGGCTACGGTCAGAACGATTTCAAGATACCGTTGGCGCGGAACGCCATCGTCCAGGCGTTGACGAACGCCGCGAGGAAGGGAGACAAGCCATGACCGACCTGATCCCCGACCTGCGCACGCCGACGGCCCCCGAAGGCACGGGCCGCGTGCACAGCGGCATGGCCGTGTCGCGCACCGACGGCCGCGCCAAGGTGACGGGCACCGCGCACTACGCGGCCGAGATCCCGGCGCCGGACCTCGCGTATGGCGTCGTCGTCAGCGGCACCGTCGCGCGCGGCCACATCAAGGCCATCGATACGGAAGCGGCACGCGGCGTGCCCGGCGTGATCGACGTGATCACGCACGAGAACCGGCCTAAGATGCGCGGCAACGACCTCGCGTACAAGGACATGACGGCGCCCGGCGGCTCGCCGTTCCGTCCCCTGTTTTCAAGCCGCGTGTTCTGGAGCGGCCAGCCGGTCGCGCTCGTCGTGGCCGAGACCTTCGAGGCCGCACGCTACGCGGCGAGCCTCGTGCGCGTCACGTACGACATCGAGGAGCACGACACGAACCTGCTCGCGACCTTGAACAGGGCCTACAAGCCGCGCCCGATGAAGGCCGGATTCACGCCGCCAGGCTCGAAAGGCGACGCGGACCAGGCGTTCGCCGCGGCGCCCGTAAAGATCGAGGCGGAGTACTACAACGCCGTCGAGCACCACAGCCCGATGGAGATGTTCGCCTCCACCGTCGTCTACGGCGAGGACGGCCACCTGACCATCTACGACAAGACCCAGAGTTCGCAGAACAGCCGCTGGTACGTGTCGCACGTGTTCGGGCTGTCGAAGAACAAGGTCACGGTGCGCAACCCGTACGTGGGCGGCGCGTTCGGGTCCGGGCTGCGTCCGCAATACCAGTTGCCGCTCGCGGTGATGGGCGCCTTGAAACTGAAGCGTTCCGTGCGCGTCGTGCTCACGCGCCGGCAGATGTTCAGCTTCGGCCACCGGCCGGAGACGTGGCACAAGATCAAACTGGCGGCCGACAGGGACGGCAAGTTGCAGGCGGTGTGGCACGAGGCGATCCAGGAGACATCGCGCCTGGAAGATTACGTGGAGGTCGTCGTCAACTGGTCCGGGCAGCTGTACGCGTGCGACAACATCCACCTCGGCTACCAGCTCGTCGAGCAGGACCGCGCGACGCCCATCGACATGCGCGCGCCGGGCGCCGCGCACGGCGTGCATGCGCTGGAAGTGGCGATGGACGAACTGGCGTACGAACTGCGCATGGACCCGCTCGCGTTCCGCCTGAAGAACTACGCGGAGCACAACCACCTGGAGGACAAGCCGTTCTCCAGCAAGGAACTGCGCCAGTGCTACCGGCTCGGGGCCGAGCGCTTCGGCTGGAAGGACCGGCCCGTCGAGCCCCGTTCGATGCGCGACGGCGATGAACTCGTCGGCTGGGGCATGGCGACCGGCATCTGGGATTCGCTCGTGATGATCGCGCGCGTGTCGGCCGTGCTGCATGCGGACGGGCGCCTCGTCGTGTCGAGCGCGGCATCCGACATCGGCACCGGTACGTACACCGTGATGGCGATGATCGCGGCGGAGCGTCTCGGCCTGCCGCTCGAACGGGTGACGTTCCAGCTGGGCGATTCCACCCTGCCGCTCGCCCCCGTGGAAGGCGGCTCGTCGCACGTGACGACGGTAGGCGGCGGCGTGGCCGGCGCCTGCGACAAGCTGAAAGCCACGCTGCTGAAGCTCGCACAGAAGGCCCCTGCGTTCAAGGGCCTCAAGTTGAAGGACGTCGAATTCAACGACGGCCGCATCCACCCGCACGGGCAGCCGGAGCAAGGCATCCTGCTGTCCGACCTGCTGGCGCAGGCGGGGCGCGAGCGCATCGAGGAAAAATACCTCATGACGCCGCAGATGCTCAAGCAGCGCAAGTTTTCGCGCGCCGTGCACTCGGCCGTGTTCGTCGAGGTGCGCGTGAACGAGCGGCTCGGCATGGTGCGCGTCACGCGGGCCGTGTCCGCCGTCGCGGCCGGCCGCATCATCAATGCGAAGACGGCCGCGAGCCAGGTCAGCGGCGCCGTCGTGTGGGGCATCAGCCAGGCGCTGCACGAGGAGACGTTCACGGACCACCGCCTCGGCCGCTTCATGAACCATAACTACGCCGAGTACCACGTCGCGGTCAACAAGGACATCCCCGCCATCGAGGTGATCTTCGCGGACGAGGAAGACCGCATCGTCAGCAAGCAGCTCGGTGCCAAGGGCGTGGGGGAAATCGGCATCGTGGGCGTGGCGGCGGCCGTCGCGAACGCCGTGTTCCACGCGACCGGCAAGCGCCTGCGCACGACGCCGATCACGCCCGACAAAGTGCTGCTGGGGGATCACGAAGTGCCTGTCGGCAAGTAAAAATTTTCCACTCGGAATTTGAATCGTCGCATCGGCAACACGGGGCAAACGAAATCTCACGAAAACTCATCTTTCGCTTGCCCAGCGAAACAATCTGACCCTATTCTTCCCGTTCGCGGTTCAGCCGCGGAGAGTCTGCCCGGAATGACAACGGACGAGAAGACATGACGCATAACGACACGGGCAATGTCGAGGTGACCCTCGACGAAGTCTTGATCACGCACGAACTCGCACGCCGCCCGGTGCGTGCACCCGATCACCGCGCGGAGAGCCGCGCCCTCACGCTGCTCGGCCAGGAGCTCGTGACCCATCCGCGCGGCGTCGTGCAGCGGCTCGCCGAACTCGCGTTGCAGCTGTGCCGTGCCGGCACGGCCGGCGTCAGCGTCCTGGAGTCCGGTCCCCATGGCGACGTCTTCCGCTGGCACGCGCTGGCCGGCGCGCACGCCGCTGCGCTCGGCGGCGCGGTGCCGCGCGGAGACAGCCCGTGCGGCGTCGTCATCGAACGCAATACGACCTTGCTGTTCGATGGGCCGGCACGCCGCTTCGCCTCTTTGCGCTGCGACGGCCCGCCGCTGCTCGAATGCCTGCTCGTGCCCTGGGCGATCGACGACCAGCCGATCGGCACCGTCTGGGTCATCGCCCACGATCCCGAGCGGCGGTTCGATGCCGAGGATGCGCGCCTGCTGGCGGAACTGTCGTCGTTCGCCGCGGCCGCGCACCAGGTCGTGAAGGCGCTGGACGAGGCGCAGCCGGCAAGCCAGGTCGAGCGCGGCCTCGCGACGCTGCGCCATCACGTCGAGACGCGCGCCGGGGGCACCGCCGAAGCCGCGCTGCTGGCCAGTCCCGCAATCCTGCGACCGCTGCTCGAACTGCACGTGGCGCCGCCCAGCGAGGCCGACCTGCCCGCGGCATTGGCCCCGGTGCTGAACCGCGCCTGCGCGCTGGCGGGCGCCGCCTACGGCCGCATCGAACTTGCCGCCGGCGCGGATGCGGGGCGCTCCATCGTGGCGCAGCGCACGCACGGCGCCGCCGCCGGCTACCGCAACGAAGTCGTGCCCGGCGCGCGCGCCGCCGCGACGGATGCGCCGTATGCGCTCCCCCTGATAGCCCACGACGGCACCGTGCTCGGCACCTTGCGCCTCGCGCTCGTGCGGCCGCCCGCGGCGGACGGCACGGGCCTGCTCGACCTGCTCGTGCGCACGGCGGCCGGCGCCATCGAACGCCACCGCAGCCAAGCGGCAAGACGTGACGACGAGCGGCGCCAGGCCTTCCTGCTGCGCCTGAACGATGCCCTGCGCCCGCTGGCCGACCCGCGCCGCATCCAGGAAGAAGCCGCGCGCGTGCTGCGCGCCCATCTCGGCGTCGACCGGATCGGCTATGCGGCCGACTGCGGCGACGGCGAGCACCTGATCGTCACCCATGCGGACGGCTCGAGTGCGTCCGCGTTCGGCAGCAAGATGCGCTACGCCGACTTCGGTCCCGGCCTGCTGGCCGCGCTGCGCAAGGGCCGGCCGGTCGTGCGGCCGGATATCCTGTCCGATCGCGAGCTCGACGCGGCCGCACGCGACGCGCATGCCGCGCTCGGCGCCCTCTCCGTGGCCGACGTGCCGCTCGTGAAGGACGGCCGCCTCGTCGCGATCCTGTTCGCGCACCACGGCCAGGCGCGCGCCTGGAGCGTCCCCGACCTGGCCGTCATGCAGGAGACGGCCGAGCGCACCTGGGCCGCCGTCGAGCGCGCGCAGGCGCAGGCCGAGCGCGAGGCCGCCCACGCGGAACTGATGCGCCAGTCGCGCTTCGTCGCGACGACGATGGATGCGCTGCCCGACTTCGTCTACGCGTTCGACCGCGCGCACCGCTTCGTCTACGTCAACCGCGCGATGGAAGAACTGTACGGCATGGCAGTCGGCGCGCTCGTGGGCCGCAGCTTCGCCGACCTGGACTTCCCGTCCGACCTGGCCGCGCGCCTGGACGGCCACCTCGACACCATCTTCCGCACCGGCGTCACCATCCAGGACGAGGTGTATTTCACGAGCCCCACCGGCACCAGCGCCTATTTCCAGTTCCGCTGGGGGCCCGTGCTGGCCGAGGACGGAACGGTCGAGCAGGTCGTGGGCGTCTCGCGCGACACGACCGGCCGGCGCATGCTGGAAGCGCGTCTGCGCGAGAGCGAGGAACGGGCGGCCTTCCTGCTGCGCCTGTCCGACGCGATGCGCTCGCTGGACGATGCCGACGCGATCGAGACGACGGCCACGCGCATGGTGGCCGCGCACCTGGGCGCAAGCCGCGTGCTGATCGGCGAATTCGAGGAAGGCCGCGTCCACATCCGGCGCGACCACGTGGAGGGCGTCGCGTCGCTGGCCGGCACGTATCCGATGCCGTCGCTGGGCGCGCGGGCGCTCGCCGCGTTCGAGCGGGGCGAACCCTTCATCGTCGAGGACACCGCGCGCGACCCGCACACGGACAGCGCCACGCGCGCCGGCTGGATCGGCGTCGGCATCGCATCCCACGTCGGCGTCGGGCTGTATTCCGGCGGGCGCATCGCCGGCGTGTTCTGCGTGCACCACGCGGCGCCGCGGCACTGGAACGCGGCCGAAGTGAACCTCGTGCGCGAAGCGGCCGAACGCACGTGGGCCGCGATCGAGCGCGTGCGCGCCGAGCAGGCGCTGAAGGACGCGGACCGGCGCAAGGACGAATTCCTGGCCACGCTGGCGCACGAGCTGCGCAATCCGCTCGCGCCGATCAGCAACGCGATCCAGCTGATGCGCCGCGCCGACAGCCGCGATGCCGCCGATCGTCTCACGGGCATCGTCGAGCGCCAGGTGCGGCAGATCGTCAAGCTCGTCGACGACCTGATGGAGATCGCGCGCATCTCGCGCGGCAAGATCGAACTGGACCGGCGCGCGCTGGCGCTGGCCGACATCGTGCGCGACGCCGTCGAGGCGAGCCGCCCGCAGATCGAACGCGCCGGCCACGTCCTCGACGTGACGGAGCCCGACGCATCCCTCGTCGTGCACGGCGACGCCGTGCGCCTCACGCAGGTGCTCACGAATTTGATCAACAACGCCGCCAAGTACACCGGCGCGGGCGGCCGCATCGACCTGCTCGCCCGGCGCGAAGGCAGCGCCGTCGCGCTGCGGGTGCGCGACAACGGCCGCGGCATCCCGGCCGCGCAGCTGCCCCACGTGTTCGACATGTTCGCGCAGCCGCACCTGGGCGACCGGGGCGATGGCGACGGCCTGGGCATCGGCCTCGCCATCGTGCGCAAGCTCGTCGAGATGCACGACGGGACGGTGGAAGCCCACAGCGCGGGCCCGGGCTGCGGCAGCGAATTCGTCGTGCGGCTGCCCCTGCTGCACGACACGGCGCCGGACGGCGAGGCGGGGACGACGTGCGCGGCGCTGGCCGGCCACCGCGTCCTCGTCGTGGACGACAACGCCGACGCGGCCGACACGCTGGCCCAGCTGCTGGACATGCACGGGGCGCGGGCACGGGCCGTGTACGGCGGCCCGGCCGCGCTGGCGGCGCTGCCGGCGTTCGCGCCCAGCGTCGTGCTGCTCGACCTGGGCATGCCGGAGATGGACGGTTTCGACGTCGCGCGCGCCATCCGCGCGGAAGGCCATGCGCATGTGCGCATCGTCGCCCTCACGGGCTGGGGCCAGCAGGCCGACCGCGCGCGCACGCGCGCTGCCGGGTTCGATCATCACATGACCAAGCCGGTCGATCTGGCGGCGCTAGCCGCGTGGCTGGGCGCGTAACTCGTCCATCAGCTGCGCGTGCAGGCGCCGGTCGCCGCACGCCAGCACCGTGCCGCCGTGCTGCACGTCGCCGCCATCCCACGCCGTGATCACGCCACCCGCCCCTTCGATGATGGGCACCAGCGCCTGCACGTCCCACGGCTGCAGGCCCGCCTCGACGACGGCGTCGACGAGGCCGGACGCCAGCATGCAATAGGCGTAGCAGTCGCCGCCATAGCGCAGCAGCCGCGCGCGGCTTGCGACGGCGTCGAACGCGATGCGCTGGGCGGGATCGAAAATGTCGGGCGACGTGCACATCACGTGCGCGTCCGCCAGCTGCGCGCACGGGCGCGTGTGCAGCACGTGGCCGCCGTTCCACGCGCAGTGCGCCGTGCCGACGAAGCGCTCGCGCGTAAAAGGCTGGTTCATGAGACCCAGTACCGGGCGCGTGCCGTCGTTCAGCGCGATCAGCGTGCCCCACAGCGGCAGGCCGAGGAGGAAGGCCCTGGTGCCGTCGATGGGATCGAGCACCCACGTCAGGCCCTCCCCCCGCCCGCATTGACTCTCTTCCTTGCCCTCCTCTTCACCGAGGATGCCGTGGTGCGGGTAGCGGGCGCGGATCAGCGCGCGCATCACGCGCTCGGCGCCGCGGTCGGCCGCGGTCACGGGATCGAAGCCGTGCGCGCTCTTGTTCTCGGCGCCGCTGCCGGCGCGGAAATGCGGCAGGATGGCGCCGGCGGCCGCGTCGGCCAGCTCGTTGGCGAACTGCAGGTACTCGTCGAATTCGGTGGCATCGATGGGCATCGGCTATCTCGCAGCAAGGCGGCACGGCGCCGCCTCCGCCATCCTACCGCGAACCCGCGGCGGCTTGGTGAAATACGCACGCTTCGCCATCGTCGGGCACGCGCACCCGCGCCACCAGGTCGTGCGTCTCCACCCACGCCCGCAGCTCGGCCCGCGACAGCATGCAGTGATTCACGGCCTCCAGGTGGCTCGCGACGATGGCCGCCCGCGGCGCCGCCTTCACCACACTGGCCACGTCGTCCAGGTCCATGATGATCGGCCCCAGGCCCGGCACCTGCGCGTCGCCGCAGTTCAGCACGACGACGTCCGGATCGTACGTTTCCAGCGCGGCCGCCACGTGCACGTTCCACACCGTGTCGCCGGCGATGTACAGCGTGGGCTCGTCCGGATGACGCAGCACGAGGCCGCTCACTTCGCCCATGCGCGCGCCGATGGCGGCCATGACGCTGTCGCTGCCGTGCTGGCCGCGCGTCTGGGCGATGCGGATGCCGTCGAACGGCGTGTCGCCTTGCGCCGACAGCGTGCGCACATCCGTGAAGCCGTCGGCGCGGATGGCCTGCGCATCGGCGTCGTTCTGCGCGAACACGGTCAATGCGCGCGGCAGCTCGCGCCGCGCGGCGTCGTCCCAGTGGTCGGCGTGCAAGTGCGTGACGAGCACGGCGTCCACGTCGAACAGCGTCGCCAACGGCACGGGCAGGTCGACGAGCGGATTCGCCAGGTGGCTGTTGGCCGTGCCGGCAAAGCCGGGGTAGGCGCCCTTGTCGGCCAGCAGCGGATCGACGAGGAAAGTCTTGCCGGCGTATTCGATGAGCAGGGTGGCATTGCGGATCTGGGTCACTTGCATGGTGTCTCTCCTTGGTGTGTGTGACGCCATTCTCGCGGTGCGGACGGTTGCCCGACAGTGGCCCGGAGGACAACCTTCGATATAATCGGGCCATGTCCCGAACCGAACCGTCCACCTGGCGTGTCGCCGTCATTGCCTTCGACGGCATGACGCCCTTCCACCTGTCCGTGCCCTGCCTCGTGTTCAGCGGCCGTCCCGGCGCGGATGCGAGATCGCACTTCGCGCTGACGGTGTGCGGCGCCGGCACGGATGCGCCGCTGGCCACGAGCGCCGGCTTCGGCATCGTGCCGAGCCACGGCCTGGAAGCGCTGCGGGATGCCGACATCGTCGTCATGCCCGCCTGGTACGACGACTGCCGCCCCGCGCCGCCCGCGCTGCTGGACGCGCTGCGTGCGGCGCATGCGCGCGGCGCCTGCATCGTCGCGCTGTGCCTCGGCGCGTTCCCAGTGGCCGAGGCGGGCCTGCTGGACGGCCGCACGGTCGCCACGCACTGGGCCCTCGCCGCCGAGCTGGCGCGGCGCCACCCGCGCGTGAAAGTCGATCCGGACGTGCTGTACGTGGACGATGGCGACGTGCTGACGTCGGCGGGCGTGGCGGCGGGCATCGACTGCTGCCTGCACCTGATGCGCCGGCTGTGCGGTGCGGACGCGGCGAACCACGTGGCGCGCATGCTCGTCGTGGCGCCGCACCGGCAAGGGGGCCAGGCCCAGTTCATCGAACGGCCGCTGCCCGCGTCGCCCAGCGACGGCCGCCTGTCCGCGGTGCTGGAGTGGGTGACGCGCCACCTCGGCGAGGAACACGGCATCGACGACCTGGCCCAGCGCGCCGCCATGAGCCGGCGTAACTTCACGCGCCACTTCCGCCAGGCGACGGGCACGTCGTTCAAGCAATGGCTGCTGGCCCAGCGGCTGGCGCACGCGCGCTGGATGCTGGAGACATCGGATGCGGCCGTCGAGGTCGTGGCGCAGGAGGCCGGCTTCGGCTCCGCGCTGTCGCTGCGCCAGCACTTCCGCGCCGCGCTGCAGACGTCGCCGGCGGCGTACCGCAAGGCCTTCCGGCGTGGTGCGGACGGCTAAGTGATTTCTGCTGAAACGAACATCGCGCGTTCTCTCGCGGGTATCGCTTCATGGCTGACCTGTACAAGTCGCCGTTACCGTCCATGCACTGGGCTTGCGTGACTTGATTTCCCGGGTTTGCTGCGTACAGTTTACGTCTTCGGGCGCCAGCCGAATAAACCACGACTCTTTTCCGTGGCCCTCCATGTATTGTCCCCATTCGTGCCCGTCGTGGAAACGGCCCTTGATTCGCTTATGCGAGCCGTACTCACAGACGAGCCAATTCGGCTCTGGAGGCTCAGAAAGACCGTAAAGGATGTCGATGCCGTCCTTGGCGGGGCGATCGTCCCCCCTCAACCAGCCGCTTGGATAGATTGTTCCGTCAGTAGGTCTCTCGCCCCACATCATCATTGCGCTAGTGAGCGGAAGTCCCGGCGACTCCTTGCCGGGGTAGGTCGAAGGGCACTTGTAGACGCCAGCATGGGCGGTGGCGGAAGTCGACAGGATGAGTGCTGCAATGAGGTTTCGTTTCATGGGACGAGCACCACGTAGAATTCTTCCGCCCTGTCGCATGGTTGCCTTGGCGATGGTGCAGATTGCGCCTTCACCCACCGAGGGCTAGGCCATTTTCCCTCGCCACTGCGCCACTGGTCGAACATCTGGATGCGCAACGCCTTGCCGCCGCTGTACGAGTCCGCTCCCATGAATAAAGCGGCATGGTGTCCATGCACGATGGCGGGAGGGCGAGGATAGTGCCACTTTCCGTCGATGAGCTTGAAATTCGCAATAACGGTCCCCGGCTTGAGCGTCTTTGCGACATCAATGACGCGGTCACCCCGTTGCCATCGTCCAGTCCAGCCAACACTCGTTAATCCTTGCGGCAGAGCTACACATTCGCCGTTTCCGATCCTCAGGTGTTTCAATCCTTCTGTTCCCTGTTCCTTGAACGTCTGCCTCCACTTACCTTCCCACTCCTTGACTAGCGCGTTCATGTCGCCAGTGTAGACAACCGGATGCGGCATGGTGGCCTCCCATCAGGCGCAGATTCGATTCGCTGCTGAATCCCAGCCTCCCGCCGTGCTACCACCAGCACCGCCGCCGATCTTCTGCTGAATGTACGTGCATTTGAACTCGGACGACGCCAAGTGAACCTTTTCCGTGATGATTCCGCCATTTCCGCTAGTCGGGAGGACGCTGGACAGCATCACATTCTCAAGTTCGATTTCGAAGTATTTGACGCGGGAACCGTCGCCGTCGGCCCTGAAGAAATGAAACGTGGCTTTGGGTAGCGTCTTTCCTGCCGCACAGGTTTGGAAGAGGACAGGTGAGGCGATGTCGGCCAGCTTGTCAAAAACGACTTCGTGAACCTCAGCCTTGCCGCTGGTGTGTCCACCGGCCGTCGATATGGCCGTGGCTCTCGGCTGAGTTACACCCGACGAAACGTTGTGGACTTCTATCCACTGGCGATGCTTATCGTCCATCGATTCGCCCTTGATGTCCCCGATTTGCAAATAAGCGTCAAGCATGTGTTCCTCCGTTGCGAGTGAAACGGGGATTTTTGCTCTACGGCGCGGCACCGACGTTGGCTGGAGTCAGTGTATTGAAGGAGGCAAATCAACAGTCCTGCCACATCGCAGCTAGAGGGGAAATCTATTAAGGGTGAACGGGTGCTTAACGGCTGGCCGGGGTGCGGAGGCACCTACGCACGGCCCGCGCCGAGCCACGCGTGCAGCACGTTCAGGTCGACCGGCTTGGTGAGGTGAAAATCGAACCCGGCCCCGCGCGTGCGTTCGCGGTCGCTCTCCTGCCCCCACCCCGTCAGCGCGACGATGCGCACGCCGGACCAGGCGGGATCGGCGCGGATGCGGCGCGCCACTTCGAGGCCGTCCATGTCCGGCATGCCCAGGTCGAGCAGCACCGTGTGCGGCCGCAGGACCGGCAACGCGGCCAGCGCGGACGGGCCGTCGTACACGGCGCGCGCCTTGGCGCCGTCCGCGTCCAGCAGCATCGCGAGCGTGTCGGCGGCGTCCTGGTTGTCGTCCACGACGAGGATGCGCTGCCCCGCCAGCGGCGCCGCGCCCGCCCCCGCGGCGGCGCCGTCGTGGGCGGCGTCGGGCGGTTCGGCCAGCGGCAGGCGCACGATGAATTCGCTGCCCAGCCCCGTCCCGGCACTCTTCGCCTCCACGGTCCCGCCATGCATCAGCACGAGGCTGCGCACCATCGCGAGGCCGATCCCGAGCCCGCCCTGCCCGCGCCCGGCCGCGCGGTGCGCCTGCGTGAACATGTCGAACACCGCGGGCAGGTGGCCGGCCGGGATGCCGATGCCGTTGTCGCGCACCGCGATCTCGACTTCCAGGCCGTCGCGCCGCGCCTCCAGCGCGATCCTGCCGCCCTGGTCCGTGTACTTGGCCGCGTTGTTCAGGAGGTTCGCGAGCACCTGCGTGAGGCGCACGCTGTCCGCGTTCAGCGTCAGCGCTTCGTCGGGCAGGCGCACGTCCAGCTGGTGGTGGTGCTGGTCGATCAGCGGCCGGCTCGTCTCGACGGCGCCGTGCACGACGTCGGCCAGCAGCAGCGGCTGCCGGTGCAGCTCGATCTTGTCGCGGGTGATGCGCGAGATCTCGAGCAGGTCGTCGACGAGCTTGATCATCTGGCGCACCTGGCGGCCCAGCATCTCGACGAGGCGGTCGGCGCGGCGGCGGCCGTCCGGGTGGCGCAGCAGGTGCACCGCGTTGCTGATCGGCGCGAGCGGGTTGCGCAGCTCGTGCGCCAGCACGGCCAGGAATTCGTCCTTGCGGCGGTCCGTTTCCTTCAACGCCTGCTCGGCCAGCACGGCGTCCGTGATGTCGAGCGAAGCGCCGACGTGGCCCGCGTAGCTGCCGTCCGGCGCGAACAGCGGCTGCGCGTAACTGTCGAACCAGCGCCACTGGCCGTCGTGGCGGCGCACGCGGTCGACGTTGCGCCAGGGCCGGCGCGTGCGCACGGCATCCATGTAGTCGGCGATGTACGCGGGCGCGTCGTCCGGATGCACCAGTTCGTGCCAGCCCATGCCCATCACGTCCTCGAATGCCTTGCCCGTGAAATCGAGGTAGTACTGGTTGACGAACACGTTGCGGCCTGCTTCGTCGTTCTGCCAGATCAGCACGGGCACGGTATTCGCCAGCGTGCGGAAGCGCTGTTCCGACACCCGCAGCTCGTCCTCGACGCGCTTGCGCGCCGTGATGTCCTGCACGATGTTGACGGCGCCGGCGATACGCCCCGCATGGTCGCGCAGCGGCGTGATGTTGAGCAGGACGTCGATGCGGCTGCCGTCCGGCCGTTCGATCGTCAGCTCGCGGTCGACGACGGAATGTCCCCCGGCCAGCACCTCGCGCAGCGGCGCCGTGAAGTTTTCCAGCCGGTGGCCGTTGTGCGCGCACGCCTCCGGCCCCCAGCATGCGGGCGCCTCGCCGGGCGGGCCGCCGCACAGCGCGTCGGCGCAGGCGTTGTGGAACACGACCGTTCCCGCCGCATCGCAGGCGACGACGCCGGCCGGGATCGCGCCGATCAGGTCGCGGTAGCGCTGCTCGCTGGCGCGCAGCGCGTCGTCGGCCTGGCGGCGCTGCGCGATCTCGTGTTCGAGCATGCGGTTGTGCCCCGCCAGCACGCGCGTGCGTTCCTCGGCCGCCTGCATCAGTTCGCGCCGGCCCTCGGCCGTTTCCTCGAGCGCGACGATGGTCTGGTAGGCGGCGGCCGCGAAGTCGGCCAGGTTGCGCAGCACGCGCGCATCCTCGGCATCGAATTCCCGGTCGGGGCGATGGCTGATCACCCACACCGTGCCCACCGCGCGGCCCTGGGCCGTCCACGGCACGAGCAGGTTTTCGATCATCGGCGGGTCGAAGCCGGCCATCGCCGCGAAGCAGCGCTCGCCGTACCGCATGAGCATGGTTTGATTGCGGTCGACTACGACGCCGCACGGGCTGACGTCGAAAGCGATCGTGCCGCCAAGATGCTCCGCGAACAGCCCCGCCGCCGCGTGCCAGCGGAAATAGCGGCCCCCGTCCTGTTCCTCGAGGAGGCTGATGCCGGCCGAACCGGCATTGCACAATTCGAGCACCAGTTCGGCGAGTTTCTGCGGAACACCGTGCGGATCGGCGGCCAGTTGCCGGGCGAGCGCAGCCATCGCGCGATTTTCGGCCGCGTAGTCCGGCGCCCGGCGCGGACGCCGCGCCAGTTCCTCCGTGATGAGCACGTCGTCCACGCAGGAGGCGGCAGGGGTTGGGATCTCCATCGGCACGGTATCGCTCGTATTGACACCCCATGCTACCGAAAAGCACGCCGCCGTGGCGCGCTAATGCATTGCAGGTGCAATCAAGCTGTGCCGGGTTTCTCCGGACTCAACAACCGCTGGTATTCGCCTTGACGGTGGGGACGCCGGTGCCGTCATACGAATACTGCACGGAACATTGCGTGGGATTCGGCGCGCTCTCGATGCGCCATCCGGCATCGCCGTTCGGGATCTTGTTGTTGCCGTAGCCATAGAACGTGTAGCCGTCGGCCTCGACCGCCGCCGAGGACAGGTAGCAGCCGTTGGCCGGCACCGTCAGGCCTTGCACCACCGAGCCGATGCCGTCGCACCACCGGTCGGGGTAGCCGCTCCAGACACGGATGTTGGTGCCGTCCATGTCGACGTTCGTCAGGTTCGCGATGGCGAGCGGCGTGCCGGCGCCGCGGATCGCGGTCAGCGACTTGACCAGCTTGATGCCCGTGTTGACGGAGCCGGTCAGCGCCTGGATCGACGCCTTGCGGCTGTCGCCCCCGAGGTCGGCGAATTTCGGCAACGCGACCGCGGACAGGACGCCCAGGATGACGATGACGACGATCAATTCGATCAGCGTGAAGCCCCGGGTCCGTCCGGCAGTCGGGACGTGAATTCCATTTTGATGTCGATACATGGCGCGCGCTCGATAGATAAGCTGGTTACATTCTTTTCCACAAAGAATCGTTTCAGTATATCAATACACTCGCCCCATTTCTATCATTTGGTTGGCCGACCGTTGTAACCTTGCGTCTCTACGGCTTGGCCAGGCCCATCTTGGCCAGGGTCAGCGTCTCGTCCGCCCTGCCCCAGCCGCCGTCGGCGACCTCTTCCACCAGCACCATCGAATAAGGCCGGGCCTGCTCGCCGAAATACTCGACGAACATGGCCGTCGTGCGGTGGATGATCTCTTCCTTGCGCGCCGCGTCGACGACGCCTGCGGGGAATTTGAAATTTGCGAATGGCATGATCTCTCCTTGTCGTGAATGGCGACGGATGTCGCCGATGCACGCATTGTCGGCGTTCGCGCCGATGCGATAAACGTGGAGAAATGGCGAAGTCCGTTCAACCTCGCCCAACAATGATGCTCACAGGGCCGCGTCCAGCGCGAGCCGCAGCGGTCCCGGCGTGATGCCCGTCCAGCGCTTGAACGAACGGCGGAAATTGGCGGCGTCGTGGAAGCCCAGGTAGGCCGCGGCCGCTTCATTGTCGAGCCGGCGGGCCTGGAACAGCCACAGCGCGACGTGCGTGCGCACCTGGTCCAGCTCGGCCTGGAAATGCGTGTGATGGCGCAGCAGCTGGCGCTTCAGCGTGGCCGGGCTGACGCCGAAATCGTGGGCCGTGCGCTCCAGCGTGGGCGCGGCGCGCACCCGCTCCAGCAGGTAGTCGTACAGCGCGGCCAGCAGGCCAGGCGGCCGTTCGGGTTCCGCGGCGGCTGCCGCCTGCGCGAGGCCGGCCGCGACGCCGTTTCCGCGCGGCCAGGGGCGGTCGAGCCAGGCCGCATCGATCAGCATGGCGTCCAGCTGGCAGTCGAACCGCAGCGCGCTCCCCAGGTGGACGTGGTGCTGCTCGACGTGACGCGGGGCCGCGCGGTTGAAGCAGAAGCGCCACGGCAGCCTGTCCCCGCCGAGCCAGCGGCACAGCGCGACGACGGCCGTCATGTGCATCTCGACCAGCGCGGGACGCAGCCCCGGCGCGCCGTGACTGTCCACCCAGTACAGCAGCGCCACGTCGCCCCACGTCTCCAGGCGCGGACGCAGCAGGGGCGTGAGGCGCGCATGCCAGCGGCACAGCGTCTCGAGCAGCGCGCGCAACGTGGGCGCCTGCACGAGCGCGTGGCTGGCCGCGCCGTCGTGGCCCGGCAGCAGCAGCTGGCCCAGCATGAACGACGTGTCCGGGCTGTCCAGTGCGCGCAATGTGTTCGCGAGCAGGCGCAGGAGCTGGCTCGCCGACACCGGCGCCGCCCGGTCGAGCGGATCGGCCAGGCCCGTGTCGCGCAGCAGGACGGCGTCGTCCGCATCGGCCGCGCGGCCGTATTCGAGCACGAGAGCCGGCTGCAGATAGCCCGGGATAGCCGGGTCGGCCGCCGCGCACCAGGCGATCACGCCGCGTCCATCCGGCGGCACAGGTCCGCCAGCAGGATCTCGGGCGCGCCGTCGGCCGGCGCGCACTCGTGGCGCAGGCTCAGTGCCACGCGGCGCGCGCCCGCATGATGACGCATGGCGCCGACCATCGCGCACAGGTGGCGCGCGGCGTCCGCGGCGGCGTCCACGGCGAGGTCCGGCATCAGCACGGCGAAGCGGTCGCCCGCGTAGCGGCACAGCAGGTCGTCGTTGCGCAGGTTCAGCAGCAGCATGTGCGCGACGGCCTGCAGCACCCGGTCGCCTTCCGCCCTTCCGTGCTCGCGGTTGATGCGGTGGAAGCCGTCGATGTCGAGCAGGACCACGGTCCCTGTCGTGCGGCGCAGCTGCTCGCGCAGGTAGCCGGCGTCGGCCAGCTGCGTGACGCGGTCGAACGGCCGGTGGCTGCGGAACAGGCGCTCGCGCTTGCGCAGGTGGTCCGCCAGCAGCGCCTGCTCGCGGCGCCAGTAGTACAGCCCCGCCGTCAGCACGAGCATCCCGAACGGCACGAGACCTTCCAGCGCGTTGTCCCACAGCGCGTCCTTGTCGATGCGCCAGAACTCGTCCAGGCAGTCGGCCCACGAGCCGAGCGTGATGCACGCAAGGCCGCCGGCCAGCAGCCGCGTCACGCGTCCGTCCGGCCGGCTCGCCAGCACGATCAGGCACCACACGAGCGCCATCAGCGCGGTGCCGCCCTCGTCGACGATGTCCATCCAGTGCCAGCTCGCGAACGGTTTAAACGTCCCGGCGGACGCGTACATCGCGGCGAATGCGGCCAATGCGCAGGCGAGGACGAGGAGCGGACGGACGAAGGCAGGCATGGCGGCGCGGTTGCGAAAAATGACGGCCGAAGGTAGCGCGGGCGTGTGACAGGTTGATGACAGGCGCACGGGTCCGAACGGCTCATGCCGCACGCGTTTCCCGAGCGCCGCGGACGGTCTGGCCGCGGGCGTGCCGGGTCAATTCGGCTCATTCCGCGGTCGTACGGCCTGGCGCGGCGCCGGACGTCACCGACCCGTCATATTCGGTGCCGAGAATGCGCCGCATTCCAACCACGTCCTGACAGAACAACAATGCGACCTCTCGATCTTCCCAAGACTTTGACAGCGCTCGGCGCGGGCCTGCTGGCCGCCGGCGGCGTCCACGCGGCCGACACCGTCGTCGTGACCGGCCAGCGCGCCAGCCTCGCGCACGCCATCGCGGCGCAGGAAAAGGCCGACAACATCGTCTCCGTCGTCAGCAGCGACGACATCGGCGGCCTGCCGGACAAGAACGCCGCCGAGGCGCTGGCCCGCCTGCCGGGTGTCGCCGTGCAGCGCGACCAGGGCGAAGGCCGCTACGTCGTCGTGCGCGGCCTGGATGCCGACTACAACAGCGTCACCATCAACGGCGCGACCGTGCCGTCGCCGGAAGCGTCGCGCCGCGCCGTCGCGCTGGACGTGCTGCCGGCAGGCCTGATCCGCGAACTGGCCGTCACCAAGACCCTCACGCCCGACCAGGACGCGAACGCGCTGGGCGGCAGCATCGACGTCAAGACCCTGTCCGCGTTCGACCTGCCGGGCCGCCTGCTCAGCGTGGGCGCGGCCGCCAGCCACGACGACCTCACGCACCGCACCAGCCCATCCGCCAACGCGCTGTGGGCGCAGCGCTTCACGGGCGGCACGCTCGGCATCGCGGCCGGCCTGTCGGGAGAGAAGCGCAGGTTCGGCTCGGACAACGTGGAGACGGGCGGCGCGTGGAGCGGCAACCGTTTGTCCGGCTTCGAATTGCGCGACTACCTGCCGGCGCGCACGCGCCGCGCGGGCGCGCTGAACGTCGACTGGCGTCCCGATGCAGGCACCAGCGTCGCGCTGCGCAGCTTCCTGTCGCGCTTTTCGGACGACGAGGTGCGCGACCGCCTGACCGTCGGCAACGTCAAGGGCGGCGCGCTGGCCGAAGGCGCGACGGATACGGCCCGCGTGGAACGCCGCATCCGCCAGCGCAAGTACACGCAGGAGATCCGCTCCGTCAGCCTCGCCGCCGATCACCGCATCGACGCGTGGAAGATCCACGCGGAAGCGGCCGGCACGCGCGCCAGCGAAGACACGCCCGAATCGCTGAACGACGGCCGTTTCCGCGGCACGTCCAGCTTTGCCGGCATCGGCTTCACGGACGGCATGCAGCCGCACCTGATCGCGCCCGCGGCCGTGTTCGATCCGGCCAGCTATGCGCTGAACGCCATCACGCTGCAGCAGCGTTATTCGTCCGACCGCACGCACCAGCTGCGCGTGGACCTCGCGCGCGACGTCGACGCGGGCGACTGGCGCGGCACCGTGAAATTCGGCACCAAGGCGATCCGGCGCGACAAGGACAACGACACGAACCAGTGGGCCTACAGCAGCAACAAGGCCACGAGCGGCAATTACTGGGGCCCGGGCTCGACGTCGATGTCCGCGTTCACGAGCGGCGCCAGCGTGGACCATGCGCCGGGCACGATCGGCGCCGCGCTCGATCCGGTGCTGATCCGGGCCCGCGTGGCGGGGCTCGATCGCGCCGCGGCGCGCCTGGTCGCCGAATCGGCACTGAACGACTACGGCATGCGCGAAGACATCGATGCCGGCTATGTGCAGGCGAGCTTCATGCGCGGTCCGTGGACGATCCTGGCCGGCGTGCGCGCCGAACGGACGCGCTTCGCGGCCGACGGCAACGAGGTGGCAGGCAGCACGATCACGCCGCGCCACGCAGATCGCAATTACACCAACTGGCTGCCCGGCGTGCAGCTGCGCTACGACATCGACCGCGCCACGAGCGTGCGTGCCGCGTGGACGAACGCCGTCGTGCGCGCCAACTTCAGCCAGCTGGCGCCCGGCATCAGCCTGGCCAGCGCCACCGAGGCGACGATCGGCAACCCGGACCTCGCGCCGCTGAAGGCCCACAATCTCGACATCGGCATCGAGCGCATCCTGGGCAGCGGCGGCGTCGTATCGGCCTATGCGTTCTACAAGGACATCCGCAATTTCACGTATGCCGCCAACCTCGCGGGCACCGGCCGGTGGGTGGGCTATACGACCGCCACATCGTATGCGAACGGCGACGACGCCGACGTGCGCGGCGTCGAACTGGCCTGGCAGCAGCCGCTGCGCATGCTGCCCGCGCCGTTCAACGGCCTGCTCGTCGGCGCCAACGCGACGCTCACATCGTCCAGCGCGGACATCGGCGGTCGCAGCATCCGCATGCCGGGCCAGGCGCAGCGCATGGCGAACGTGATGCTGGGGTACGAGGCGGGTCCGCTGTCCACGCGCATCGCCGTCAACTACAAGTCGCCGTATCTGCTGGAGCTGGGCGGGGACGTGAGCGACCCGATGCAGGACCATATCGTCGACGCGCAGAAGCAGGTCGACTTCTCGCTCGCCTGGCAACTGGGCAAGCGCTGGCAGCTGTCGTTCGACGCCGCGAACTTGAACAACGAAACCTATTACGTGTACCAGGGCGTGAAGGGCCACAACGTCCAGTACGAACGCTACGGCCGCACGTACAAGATCGGCCTGAAAGCGAGCCTGTTCTGATGAAAGCAATCTTCCTGTACGCCGTCCTGGTCGCCACGACGGCCCACGCGCAAGTCATCCCGCCCGCGCTGCACGGTGCGAACGAGCTGGCCGCGCTGCCCGGCGGCGGCTGGCTTGCGCTGGACAAGCACGCGCTGCGCCTCGTCGATGGCAGCGGTAACGAGCGCGCCGGCGTCGCCGTGCGCGGCCGCCAGTTCGACGTGCGCGACGGCCTGGCGCTCGTCGTCGATGCGAACGCCGAACGCGCGGTCCCCGTCCGCATCGATGCGAAGGGCCTGCACGCCCTGCCCCCGCTGCCCGAGACCGGCTTCGGCATCGAAGCGGCCTGCCTGTACCGCGACGCGCAGCACCTCGACCACGCGTTCCTGATCGCGAAGGATGGCCGGGCGCAGCAATGGCTGCTGGGCGAGCCGGCCCGCCTGGTGCGCCACATGGCGCTGCCGCCGCACGTGAAGCACTGCCGCGTGGACGATACGGAGGCGACGCTGTACGTGGCCGAAAGTGGCCTGGGCCTGTGGGCCTACGACGCCGCTCCGGAAAGCGCCGGCGCCCGCGTGCCGGTCGCACTGGCGGCGCCGTTCGGCAAGCTGGCCAAGGGTGCGGGCGCCATCGCCGTATTGCCCGGCGGCGTGGCCGCGCTGGACGGACGCGGCACGCTGCACGCATGGCGCCGCGCGGGCGACACGTGGCGCGAACAGGCTGCGCTGCCTTTGAATGCACACGCGCTGGCATCCGGCGCGCGCCTGCTCGCGCGCACGGACGCCGGCTGGAAGGATGCCGGCCTGGCATGGAAAGCGTCGGCATCGAAGCAGGCGGCGCTGCCGATCGTGCTGCCGCGCGCGCAGACTGCGCCCGTCGCGCGCGCCGGCGACGCCGCCGACGATCCCGCGCTCTGGATCCACCCGGCGGACCCGGACGGCGCGCGCATCCTCGGCACGAACAAGAAACAGGGCCTGCTCGTGTACGACCTCGCGGGCCGCCAGACGCAGCTGCTGGAAGCGGGCCGCCTGAACAACGTGGACGTGCGCCAGGACCTCGCGTTCGGCGCCGGCGTCCGCGTCGATCTCGCGATGGCCACGCAGCGCGACGAGAACGCGATCGTGCTGTTCGCCATCGACGGCAACGGCACCGTCAAGGAAGCCGCGCGCCTGCCCACGACGCTGTCCGACATCTACGGCGCCTGCCTCTATCGCACGCCGCAAGGCGGGCTGGATGCCATCGTCAACGACAAGGACGGACGCTTCCAGCAATACCGAATCACGCGTACGGACGGCCAGTTCGGCGCGACCCTGGCGCGCAGTTGGCGCCTCGCGAGCCAGCCGGAGGGTTGCGTGGCGGACGAACGCACCGGCTTGCTGTTCATGGGCGAGGAAAAGCGCGGCCTGTGGGTGGCGGATGCCGACGCAGCGAAGCCGATGACGCCGCGCCTCGTGCTGCCGGTGGGCGGCCTGCTGCATGCGGACGTCGAAGGCATGGGCGTTTATCACGGCAAGACGGGCAGCTGGGTCGTCGTGTCGAGCCAGGGCAACGACAGCTATGTCGTGCTCGATGCCACGGCGCCGTTCACGGTGCGCGGCGCGTTCCGGATCGGCATCGACGCGGCCAGGAGTATCGACGGGACGTCCGAGACGGATGGACTGGACGTCACGTCCGCGCGCTTGGGCGGGCCGTATGGCAAAGGCCTGCTCGTCGTGCAGGATGGCCACAAGCGGCTGCCGGACGGGCCGCAGAACTTCAAGCTGGTGGCGTGGGAGGACGTCGCAAGAGCGTTGAGGCTCGGCGACTGAAGTGACCGTCGTCCCCGCGCAGGCGGGGACCCATACTGAGGCGATCAGGACGCTCTGCATGGGTTCCCGCTTCCGCGGGAACGACAGTATTACATGGTCATGACGTTTGCGCTACCATACAGTCGAGAGCGACTCACGACGACCGCATGGAACTCGAACTGATCACGCGCCGCCCGGCGGCGCCCCGTCCGGACAGTCCGCGCCTGCTGCTGGTGCACGGCATCTGCGTGGGGGCCTGGGTGTGGGACGAACACGTCCTGCCCTGGTTCGCCGACGCCGGCTTCGAAGTGCATGCGCTCAGCCTGCGCGGCCATGGCGGCAGCGGCGGGCGCGAACGGCTGAACGACTGGCGCCTGGCCGACTACACCGAGGACCTGCGCACGACCATCGCGCGGCTGGGCGACGGGCCGCTGGTCGTCGTCGGCCACTCGCTCGGCGGCGCCGTCGTGCAGGACTGGATCCGCAGCGGCGGGCACGCGGCCGGCGTCGCGCTGCTCGCGTCCGTGCCGCCGTGGGGCCTCGCGTATTCGGCGTGGCAGATGATGCTGTCCTCGCCCGACCTGTTCCAGCAACTGGCGCGCCTCTCCTTGGCCGAACCGCGGACGCTCGACCCGGACGTCATGCGCCGCCACCTCTTTTCCGACGACCTGCCCGATGCCGACTATGCCCGCTTCGCGCGCCGCGTGCAGGGCGAGTCGCGCCACGTGGGCATCGAACTGCAGGGCTGGCGGCCGTTCGCGCCGATGCCCTGGCAGGCGCCGCCCGTGTTCGTGCTGGGCGGCGAGGACGACCGCTTCATCCGTCCCGACGCCGTGCGCGGCACCGCGACCTACTTCGGCGTGAAACCGCACCTCGTGCCGCAGCTGGCGCATGCGCTGATGCTCGATCCGCACTGGGAAGACGCGGCCCGGCCGCTGCTGGACTGGATCCTGAAGCTGCCTGCATGATAAAACCATGACCCACCCGCTCGACAACATTTTCTGGAACTGCCTCGACGGCCCGCACCGCCATCTTTCCACCGGCACCGACCGGGCGCGCCGCTATGCGTCCGGATTGTCGCCCATCGTCGGATTTCCGGATCCCGAGCGGCCCGATTTCGCCGCGCTGCGCCCGTTCTGTACGCCCGGCGAGCAGTTCTATTGCGACGTCTGGTCCGGTCCCGCGCCGGACGGCTGGCGCATCGAGGTCGATGCGAAGATGTTCCGCCTCGCGTGGGATGGCCGCCCGGGCCCGGCCGACGATCCCGCGCCGGACGCCCTGCCGCTGGGCCCCGCCCACGCGGAAGAGGCACTGGCGCTGGCCCGGCTGACGCGTCCCGGCCCGTTCGGCCTGCGCACGATCGAGATGGGCGAATACTTCGGCTGCTTCGAGAATGGCCGCCTCGTCGCGATGGCCGGCGAACGCACGACGGCCGGCCGCTATCGCGAGATCAGCGGGGTCTGCACGCACCCCGGCCACCAGGGCCGCGGCTACGCGAAGCGCCTGATGCAAAAGCTCATCATGCGCCAGCTCGCGCGCGGCGAGATCCCGTTCCTGCACGTGATGAGCGCCAACCAGGCCGCCCACGACTTCTACCTGCGCATGGGCTTCCGCGACTATGGCGAGACGGTGGTGCGGGTCGTCACGCCCGTCTGAGTATTGTCTTTTTGCTGTCATCGAACGGTAGTTTTCGTTTGTTTTAATGCATGAGCACGTGCCATCCCGGCACGCAAACCGGCCGCGAAGTGCCGGTGCAATCCATCCCTATGGAGAAAGCTCAGCATGACTCACAACGACATCTCGCCGTCGCGACGCAACCTGCTCAAGGGCATGGGTACGTTACCGTTCGTCGGCGCCTTCGCCGCCCTGCAGGCGCGCGAAGCACTGGCCGCGGGCGGCGCCAGCGCCCTGATCGACAGCCCGTACGGCCCCATCGCCCCCGTCAACGACCTGACCACCGGCCTGCCGCTGCTGCAGCTGCCGGCCGGCTTCACGTACAAGAGCTTCGGCTGGACCGGCGACACCATGACCGACGGTAAACCCTGCCCCGCCGCGCACGACGGCATGGGCGTCGTCCTGGCGCGCAAGGTGGGCCGCAGCACGGAGCTCGTCCTGATCCGCAACCACGAGGCGCATGCCGTCAGCCCGAACAAATTCATCAACGCGTTCGGCGCGTACGACACGGGCGCGAGCAGCGCCGGCGCCAGCACGGTGCTGGGCGGCGGCACGACGAACCTGCTGTTCCGCGACGGTGCCTGGGTCAGCGTGACCCCGAGCCTGGGCGGCACGGACGGCAACTGCGCCGGCGGCATCACGCCGTGGGGCACGTGGCTGTCGTGCGAGGAGATCGGCTCCGACAACGTCACGGCATCGGGCAAGAAGCACGGCTATGTGTTCGAAGTGTCGCCGGACACCACGCAGACGACGGGCCAGCCGATCGTCGGCATGGGCCGCTTCGCGCACGAGGCGGCGGCCGTCGATCCGGCCACGAGCATCGTCTACATGACGGAGGATTCGTCGGGCAAGTCGGGCTTCTACCGCTACATCCCGGACGATAAAAATGGCGGCTACGGCGCGCTGGCGCGCGGCGGCGTGCTGCAGATGGCGCGAGTCAAAGGCACGCCGAACGCCAACGTGGCGGGCGCGCTGAAGGGCGATGCCTACGTGCTGGAATGGGTCCCGATCGCCAATCCCGACCAGAACCGCGGCAACGCGACGGGGCCGTCCGGCACGACGATCAACAACGCGGCCGGCCCGTTCGTGCAGGGCTGGCTGCAGGGTGCGCTGCGCATGAACCGCGGCGAAGGCATCTGGTACGCGCAGGGCAAGATGTACGTGATGGACACGTCGGGCGGCAGCGTGGCGCGCGGCGCGATCTGGGAACTGGACCTCGCCACGCAGGTCTTCCGCTGCATCTATTCGAGCCCGAACACGACGGTGGGCAATATGGGGGACAACCTCACGGTCAGCCCGCGCAACGCCATCCTGATCTGCGAGGATGCGTCCACGGCCACGACCGACGCCTTCGGCTACGGCCAGCGCCTGATGGGCATCACGCAGGGCGGCGACGCCTACATCTTCGCCAAGAACAACGTGCAGCTGACGACGTCGCAACTGAATGTGGCCGGCAAGCTGGATGCGCTGGCGGGCGACCACCGCGGCAACGAGTTCGCGGGCGCCTGCTTCGACCCGACGGGCCGCTACCTGTTCGTGAACATCCAGACGCCGGGCATCACGTTCGCGATCTCCGGTCCGTGGGCCAAGGGCCCGCTCTGATCCGCCATCGAAAGGAACCGACATGAACAACAAACTGATGGGCGCATTCGCCCTGGCGGCCGCGCTGGCACTGCCGCAATTGTCCCAGGCCGCGATCCTGACCGGCACCACGGGATCGAATACCGTGACGGATTACAGCGGCGCGGGCCTGGCCTCGTTCGACCTCGACCTCGCCACGTTCACGCCGACGACGTTCAGCTTCGTGCTGGAAGCCGGCGACCTGGCCGGCCCGCTCGCCTTCAACGCGCTCGTGCGCAACCTGGCCGGCACCGCGCTCGATGAATTCAGCTTTTCGTTGAACGGCATCGCCTTCTTCGCGGCAGGCAGCGTGACGCCGGCGTTCGGCACGGTCGGCTCGACGACGTCCGGTGCGCACACGGCGAACGTCGTGTTCAGCGCGCCGGAGTGGGCCGAGTTCCAGTTCGGGAATGCGCTGGGCGTGCCGGGTGCTGCCGACTGGCTGCTGGATACGAACGGCCTGCGCGCGGGCGACACGTTCACGATCACCGCGGCCACCGTGGCGGCGGCCGAGGTGCCGGAGCCGTCGACCGCATTGCTCGCGATGACGGCGCTGCTGGGCATGGCGGCGGCGTACAAGCGCAAGCGCGGCTGAGCGTCATCCCCGCGAACGCGGGGATCCATGCTGAGCTGAATTCTGATGCTCAGTATGGGTTCCCGCTTTCGCGGGAACGACGAGTCATACAAGTCCCGTGACGTAATAAAACGCGATCACGAAGAACACCGCCAGCGTCTTGATGACGGTCACCGCGAAAATCTCGCGATACGATTCCTTGTGCGTCAGCCCCGTCACCGCGAGCAAGGTGATGACGGCGCCGTTGTGCGGCAACGTGTCCATGCCGCCGCTCGCCATCGACACCACGCGGTGCAGCACTTCCAGCGGGATCTGCGCGGCCTGCGCGCCCTTGATGAACAGGTCCGACATCGCGGCCAGTGCGATGCTCATGCCGCCCGATGCGGACCCCGTGATGCCGGCCAGGGAGCTGACCGACACGGCCGCGTTCACGAGCGGATTCGGGATGCTTTTGAGCGCATCGCCGACCACGATAAAACCCGGCAGCGCGGCGATCACGCCGCCGAAGCCATACTCCGACGCCGTGTTCATCGCGGCCAGCAGCGCGCCGCCGACAGCGGCTTTCGAGCCGTCCGCGAAACGGGCGCTCACGCGCCGGAACGCGGTCAGGATCACGACGACGATCCCCAGCAGCAGCGCCGCTTCCACCGCCCAGATCGCGACGACGGTCTTGATCGTGGCCGTCACCGGCGTGTGCACGCCCGGCAGGATCTCGGCCGGCACCGTGAACGAATCGCCATACCATTGCGGGATCATGCGCGTGAGGACGAAGTTGGCCACGCCCACGACGATCAGCGGCAGGATCGCCAGCGCCGGATGCGGCAGCGACGTCGCCGGCGTGCGTTCCGGCTCGTTGACGAGCGACGTGCCGTAGCCCTCGCCACGCGCCAGCGCCGCGCGGCGGCGCCACTCCAGGTACGACAGGCCCACGACGATGATGAACAGCGAGCCGACGGTGCCCAGCACGGGCGCGGCCCACGACGTCGTTTTGAAGAACGTCGTCGGGATGATGTTCTGGATTTGCGGCGTACCCGGCAGCGAATCCATCGTGAACGAGAACGCGCCCAGCGCGATGGCGCCCGGCATCAGCCGTTTCGGGATGTTGCTCTGGCGGTAGAGCTCGGCCGCGAACGGGTACACCGCGAACACGACGACGAACAGCGACACGCCGCCATAGGTCAGCAGCGCGCACACGGCCACGATCACCGCGTTCGCGCGCGAGCGGCCGATGTAGCGGATGGCGGCATTGACGATCGATTCCGAAAAGCCGGACAGCTCGATCACCTTGCCGAACACGGCGCCCAGCATGAACACGGGGAAGTACAGCTTGACGAAGCCGACCATCTTTTCCATGAAGATGCCGGTAAATACGGGTGCGACGGCGTCCGGCGCGGTGAGCAGCACCGCGCCCAGGGCGGCGATCGGGGCGAACAGGATGACGCTGTAGCCGCGGTAGGCGGCGAACATCAGGAACGCCAGCGCGGCGAGAACGATCAGAAATGACATAGGCCTCCTCTTTCTTCTTGATGCAGCCGATTATTATTGATCGGGCAAATCTTTGAAATACGTAAAATTACTGTTACAGAATTCAGGGGTGACGTTGCGTTGCCACATATGGAAAGGTTTGCATTTCCACTTCCCTCGTTCAGCGTCGCCAATCGGTGTACATACATTAGGAATTTCGCAAAAGAAATGATATTTTGTAAAACACCCATCGATGTATTGCGGAGACCGACGTGCCTGTTGTCAGTGCAGAACTGCTGTTGATGTTGATGCCGCTCGCGGCAGTCATCGCCATCCTGCTGGGATGGCAGCAGCAGCGTCTGGCCGACGCCCGGCGCGACAGCCTGGACACGCACCGCGCCATCCTGACCCTGGAAGCCGCGTTCGCCCACGTGCCGGTCGGACTGGCGGTGCTGGACCTCGACCTGCGCTTCATGCGCATCAACCGCCAGCTCGCCGAGATCAACGGCCTGCCGGCCGAGGACCACATCGGCAAATCGATCCACGACGTCATTCCCGACATCGCCCCCGCCGCCGAAGTGCGCATCCGCCAGGTCATGGCGCGCGGCGCGCCCCTCCTCGGTTTCGTGTTCGAAGGCGCGACGCCGGCCCAGGCGCATGTACGCCGCGTATGGCGCGAAAGCATCTACCCGGTCGTCGACCGCCACGGCGCCATGCTGGGCGTGACCGTGGTCGTCGAGGAGATCACCGAACAGCAGCGCCTCGCCGGCGCCCTGAAGGACAGCCAGCGGCGCGAACAGCGCCGCACGAACGAGCTGGAAGGTTTGATGAAGGCGGCGCCCGCCGCGCTGTTCGTCGCCAGCGACCGCGAATGCCGGCGCATCAAGGCGAATCCCGCCGCCGAGCGCCTGCTGCGCCTGCGCCGCGGCGAGAACCCCGCGGCGGACGCGCCCGGCCACCGCGCCTTCGCCGTGTATGCGGGCGGCACGCTGCTGGCCCTCGACCAGCTGCCGCTGCAGCGCGCTGCCGCCACCGGCGAGGAAGTGCGCGACGAGCCGCTGACGGTGCGCTTTGCCGACGACGAGCGGCTGCACGTCGTCATCAACGCCCTGCCCCTGCGCGACGAAGCGGGCGAAGTCGTGGGCGCCGTCGCCGGCTTCGTCGAGGCACCCGCCGCCGCGGCAAACGCGGAGATTGACGGGTAAACCGGACGATGTTCAGTAAATGAAACGGCAAGCTTGCGGCGATAATACCGAGCCATGACGACCACCATTTCATCGAGGACGACGGCGAACGCCAACCAGGGCCTGGCCGACCTGTATGGCGCCGCCGTGAAGTCGCTGAGCGCCCGCAACACGGGCCTGCAGGGCATCGACGCGCAAATCAAACGCGACGACGCGCGCCTGTCCACGCTGGGGCGCCTGGCCAACGTGCTGGACGACGTCAGGTCCGTCGCCGGCACCCTCGCCGCGAGCGGCCTGAAACTCGCGACGCAGGTCGACGGCAAGGTCCTCGACGCGCGCATCACCGCTTCCGGCGCGGCCGCCGGCACGCACAAGATCGACGTGAAGCAGCTGGCCCAGGCCCAGCAACTGGTCACGATCCGGGTGCCGACGGCCACGACGACGATCGGCAGCGGCGCGCCGACCGTCGTCAGGATCGAAGCGGGCGGCAGCACGCAGACCATCCGCATCGGCGCGCCCGACAACACGCCGGACGGCATCGCCGCCGCGTTCAAGGCGGCCGGCATCGATGCGAAGCTCGTCTCCGACGACAAGGGCGTCGCGCTGAGCCTCACCAGCCAGCCCGGCGCCGGGAATGCCATGCGCATCGGCGTGTCCGGCGACCCGGCCCTGCAGGCGCTGCTGTCTTACCAGCCGGGCACGCGCAGCGCGGTGACGCAGGCGAGTGCCGCGCAGGATGCGGTCGTCAACGTCGACGGCAAGACCGTCACCAGCGGCAGCAACAAGCTCACGGGCGCCATCGCCGGCGTCACGCTCGACCTCAAGGCCAAGGGTGCCGGCACCGTGACGCTGGCCGGCGACAACACGGCCATCGCGAAGAACGTCAAGGCGTTCGCCGACGCCGTCAACGCGCTGCCCGGCCGCCTGGCCGCGCTGAAGACGGGAGACCCCGCCTCCGACCGCACGCTCGCCCAGATCCAGGACCAGGTCACGCGCCTCGTCGGCGGCGTCGATCCGGCCGCGTTGGCGGCCATCGGCGTGAGCGCGAAGAACGGCAAGCTGGCGGTCGACGCGGCGAAGCTGGACGCCGCCATCGCCGCCGACCCGGACCGGGTGGCCAAGCTGTTCGCGAACGGCGGCTCGGGCCTCGCCGACAAGGTGGGCGCCGGCATCGCGCAGCAGCTGGCGACGGGCGGCACGCTGGCCGGCCAAGCCGCGGCCGTGGCGAAGGACCGCGACACGCTCGCCGACAAGAAGACGCAAATGACGCAGGCGGTCAACGCGCAGGCCAGCAGCCTGGTGCAGCAGTACGCGAATGCCGGCAGCAATTCGCTGTTCGGCCTGATGAACGGCGGCCGCCCGATGTCCGCGTTCGACTTTCTCGCCTGACGTCCAGGCGACCGCAGTTCAAGCGACAGTACGCAGGGCGAACTCCGCGAGCCAGTGCTCGAACTGCGCCGCCGTCATCGGCCGGCCGATACCGTAGCCCTGCGCGATGTCGCAGCCGTGCTCGCGCAGCCAGCGCAGTTCCGCCGGCGTTTCCACGCCTTCCGCGACGACCGTCAATCCCAGTGCGTGGCTCAGCATGATGGTCGATTCGACGATGGCCGCGTTGCGCGGCGACTCCGTGATCGCGGTGATGAAGCTGCGGTCGAGCTTCAGTTCGTCCACGGGCAGGCTTTTCAGGTAGGCCAGCGACGCCTGGCCCACGCCGTAGTCGTCGATCGACAGCTTGATCCCGAGGCCCGCCAGTTCGTCGAGGTGCGCCTGCGCCAGCGCCGGATCGTCCATCAGCGCGCTTTCCGTGATCTCCAGGCACAGGCGACGCGCCGGCACCGCATGCGCCTCCAGCAGGTCGCGCACGCGCCGGCCCAGGTGCGGATCGAGCAGGTCCAGCGTCGACAGGTTCGCCGACACGGCGATGTCCAGCCCCGCCGCATGCCACGCGGCGGCCTGGCGCACCGCGGATTCCAGCACCCACGGCGTGATCTCGCGGATGAAACCCGTCTGCTCGGCGAACGGGATGAAGCGTGCCGGCGCGATGCTGCCGCGCTCCGGATGCTGCCAGCGCAGCAGCGCTTCCACAGCCACGATGCGCCCGCTTCCCAGCGCCAGTTTGGGTTGATAAGCGAGCGTGAATTCGCCGGCCGCCAGCGCACGGCGCATGTCGCCGATCAGGGACAGCTGCTCGTGCGCGGGCTCGCCGCCGGTCTCCTGCGCGAACGCGATACCGGCATGGCGCCGCTTGGCGGTGGCCAGCGCCAGCTCGGCACGGCGCAGCAGCGTGGCCGCATCGAGGCCGTCGTCCGGAAACAGCGCGATGCCGACGCTGGCCCCGATGTCGAGGCGCTGGCCGTCCAGCGTGACCGGGTCGCGCAGCGCAGCCAGCACGGTGTCGGCGAAGCGGCGCGCGGCCTGGGGGCCGGCGCTCTCCAGCAGGAACGCGAACTGGTCGCCCCACAGGCGCGCCAGCATGCCGCCCTCCGGCACCAGCGGCTGCAACTGGCCCGCGACGGCGCGCAGCAGGCGGTCGCCGACGACGTGGCCCAGCGCATTGTTGATGAGGGCGAAGCGGTCGACGTTCACGACCAGTACGGCGCCGCCCGCGCCCGGCGAGAGGCGGCCGAACGCTTCCAGGAAGCGCGTGCGGTTGGGCAGGTCCGTCAAGGCGTCGACATAGGCCAGCCGGGCGATGCGCTCCTCGCGGCTCGCGATCTCCGTGCGCATCTGCTCGAAACTGCCGGCCAGCTGGCCGATCTCGTCGCGCGGCGCGGGTGGGAGCGGCTGCGCGTAATCGCCCTGCGCGATGCGGCGCGCGGCGGCGGACAATTCATGCAGGGGCCGGACGATGCGCCCGGCCAGCATCACGCTGCCCGCCGCGAACACCGCGACGGCCGCGACGATCACGCCCAGCAGCCGTCCCTGCAACTGTTCGAACGGCGCCTGCACCTGCGCGACGGGCAGCCGCAGCACGGCCTGCAGGCCGCCGTCCAGCGGCACCTCCACGGACGCATCCTGCGTGCCGACGGATGCGCCGGAGGACGCGAGCACGCCGGGCGCCCCGGTCCGCACGATCTGCACGCCGAGGCCCGTGATGCCGGCCATGTCGGCCGCCCAGCGGTCGTCCACGTGGAAGCCCATCGCCACCCAGGCGATGCGCGTGGGCGCCTGGATCGGCACGAGTACGACTTGATAAAGTTGGCCACTGAGCTGGCCGTTGCGCATCTGGCGCAATCCCGCGCTCCGTCCGGACACCTCGGCGGCGGCGATAAGGTCGGGGAACGGGAACGGATCGCCCGCCGCGCTGGCGCGCTGCGTGGTGGCGATCAGCCTGCCGTCGGTGCCCGCGACCATCATCACCTGCGCGTGGATGCGCTGGCCGTGGTTGCGGATCACGGAGCGCACGGTGGGCTGGTCCTGCGTGGCGATCGCCTCGCGGAACGCGAAGTCGGCGGACAGCACGGCCGCTGCCGTCTCGAGCTGGCGCTGGTTCTGTTCGAGCAGGCGCTGGAACACCTTGGCGCCGACGGCCAGTTCGCGCCGCGTCTCGCGCTCCACGATGCGCTTGCTGCTGTGGTGGACGAGCGCCAGCACGAGCCCCATGACCAGCACGAGCAGGCCCACGAAGACAATGGCGATCCGATGCCGCAGCGATCTCGATGACATGTCAGTAACGGTCCGGGTCGTCCTCGGCGTGCGGCTTCGGTTGACGGGCGCGCGCGTCCAGCACGAGCGTCATGCGCACCGGCGCCTCCTCGATCTCGATGTCTTGCGGCGCCACGGCCGCATTCTGCAGTGGATGCCACGGCCGCACGCGATAATGGCCCGCCGGGACATTCGTGACGGCCGCACGGCCGTCCGCGCCCGTGCGGGCGAAGTATGGCGTGTCGACGACCAGCACGTGCGCCTCCATCCAGTCGTGGATATTGCAGCCGATGTCGACCTGGCCCGGCTTGTCGAACACGACGGGCTGGCCCGGCTTGCCGGCATACAGCTTGATCTCGAAGCGCTTCGGCTCGGAGAACGAATACACGTGGTGGCGGATCGTATCGTTGTTGGGGAAGTCGACGCTGGTGCCGGTCTGCACGACGGTCATCCACGGGATGAATTCGCGGCCCCGCTGCTCGATTGCTACCCCTTTCGCGGCAGGGGCGCGTGCACGTGGGCGCGCCGGCGTGCCATCGAGGGGCTCGACGAGCACGGCGGCGTCGGCCAGCGGCGTGCCGGCCGGCGTCTGCACGAGCACCTCGACGGTCGCGGCGCGCGCGCTACCCGCCGCCAGGGCCGCTGCGAACGACAGCGGCAGCAGCACGCGTCTCACGGTTCGATCTGCAGCGCGGGCGCGATCTGCCATACCTCGGTGGTCAAATCGCCGTCGCGGTAGGTCAGCGCATGCCAGACTTTCACGGGAACGGTGCCGCCGTAGTCGGCCTTCGCCTGCAACGACGTGCCGCGCGGATTGCCGAGCGCCGTCAGCTTGCCGAACGACGCGGGACGGGGCTTGCCGGCATTCGCCGCGATGAACTTCTGCCAGACGGCGCGGATCGCGGCCTTGCCGCGGTAGCGGCCGTCGAGCGGTCCGCCGACCCACTCCATATAGGCGTCATCGGCATAGTCGCGCATCAGCGCTTCCAGGTCGCCGGCGGCGACGGCATCGAGGTGGGCCTTCGCCTTCGCCTCGTCCAGCGGTCCGGCCACGGCCTGGCCGCCGCACACGGGCAGCAATGCGCATGCCAGCAGCAGGGATGCAACCTTCGTCTTGCGGATCATGGTGTCTCCTCCACGTGTATTTATTGCCGGAGCAAAAGTTTCCTGTCCGAAAATCATAATTACATGGAAACCCAGCCGTGGCAACACGGAAGAAGAACGGTGTGGCGGATCAGCTTTCGACGGTGCCCAGCTTGCCGAGGCAGCGGCGCTGGAAGTTGTCCAGACCGTCGGTGACGAAATCGTCGTCGTCGTCGATCACATGGCCGTCGATCAGCATGCGCAGCTTGGCGATGCGGTCGCCCAGCGCGAGCGCCTGCGCCAGGTTCTCCTCGCCCGGATCGCCCGCGTGCGCGATCGCGTCGGCGACCTCCTGCGGGAAGTCCCAGTGCTTCGCGATGGCGGCCGACAGCAGGCGGCCTTCGGCCAGCAACTGCGCCCCGAATTCGCTGGAACCGGGCACCTTGTTCTCTTCGCACAGGCGGTCGGCCAGGCGGAAGCCGACGACGAGCCCCAGGTTCTGCATCAGGCCGGACAGATAGGCTTCGAACGGCCCGGCCGTCAGGCCCGGCGCCATCAGGCTCGCGGCCAGCGCGCATTTCTCGGACTGGGCCCAGACGTGCGGCGCCGCCAGGCGCGTGAAACCCGTCGTCTGCAGCTTGATGATCGGGCGGAAGGCGATACGCGCCAGCAGCATGCGCAAGCCGTTCTGGCCCAGCATCATGAGCGCCGCTTCGACCGTCTTCACGGGCGACATCGGCCGGTAATACGCGCTGTTCGCCTCGCGGATCACCTCGGCCACGAGGACGACGTCCTGCGCGACCTGGCGCGCCAGCTCGGCGTTCGACGCTTCGTCCTGGAGGCTGCGCAGCAGTTGCGGGATCACTTCCGGCACGCGCGGCACCAGCTCGGCCGCACTGGCCGGATCGCGCGCGAGCGCGCGCACCTGGTCGAGGATCGCCGCCTGGACGGCGTCCGACGCCTCGTAGCCGGAGGACGCCGTCAGCCAGCGGTAATACGTGGCCTCGATTTCGGCGGGAATGCCGCCCGGGTGTTCGTCCGCCTCCGCCGCGGGAGCGGGTTTCGTGTCGGCGGTATTGTCGGCACCGCCACGGAGGCGGCTGATCCAGTTTTTCATAGGCGTTGGGACTGCGCTGCGATGATGGCTTCATTGTAGCCTGACGGGTGTCATCCAGGCGTTGCGGGCACGATGATTTTTCCGCAGCCGCCCACTCCGGGAATGCCCTCCCATGTGAAAAAAACAAATATTGACTGTCGCAATCGATCTCGCATGAACAACTCGTGCGTCGTCATCGGGTGCACTTGTGTTAATTTTCACACCGACAGAGGGCTGCGGAGTTTATTCGATGAAAATAATTCTCGGCATAATCGGAGTCGGTAGCGCGTTCCTGGCATGCCACGCGCACGCTCAGGCAACAGCGGCGGACCGTATTCCCGATACGATGGAAGCGCGGGTGCAGGCTTGTACCGGATGCCATGGCGCCCAGGGCCGCGGCGTGGAAAACGTCTATTTCCCGCGCCTCGCGGGCAAGCCGGCCGGCTATCTCTACAACCAGTTGGTGGCATTCCGCGACGGCCGGCGCAAGTACGTGCCGATGAATTACCTGCTGGCCTACCTGCCCGACGACTACCTGATGCGCATGGCCGAGCACTTCGCGTCGCTCAATCCGCCGCCCCTCGTGCAACCGGCGGTGCAGCGGTCGCCGGAGCAGGTGCGCGCCGGCCAGCGCATCGTCACGCAGGGCATCCCCGCCAAGAAGATCCCCGCCTGCGCCACGTGCCACGGCGCGGAACTGGGCGGCCGCGAACCCGGCATCCCCGGCCTGCTGGGCCTGCGTGCGGACTACGTCAGCGCGCAGCTGGGCGCGTGGCGTTTCGGCGTGCGCACGGCGCTGGCGCCGGACTGCATGCAGCTCATCGCCTCCAGCCTCTCCGAGCCGGAAGTCGCCGCCGTGTCGGCGTATCTCGCCTCGCTGCCCGTCACCGCGGCCCGTCCGCTGCGCCAGCCCGGCATGAAGCTGCCGCTCGCGTGCGGCAGCCAGCCGCAGAAAGGAGGCCAGCCATGAACGCCGTGATCCGCAGGATCGCGCTCGCCGCCGTCCCCTTGGCGCTGCTCGCGGCGGCCGCGTGGGCGCAGACCAATGCGGCGAAAGCACCCGCGCAACAGTCGATCGTGGAACGGGGCCGCTACCTCGCGCAGGCAGGCGACTGCATCGCGTGCCACACGGTCCCGGGTGCGAAGATCTTTTCCGGCAACCGGGCGATGCCAACGCCGTTCGGCACCCTGTACGCCCCGAACATCACGCCCGACCGCGAAACGGGCATCGGCAGCTGGAGCGCGGACGACTTCTACAACATGATGCACACGGGCCGCTCGCCGAAAGGCTATCTGCTGTATCCGGCGATGCCGTTCGCGTCGTACACCAAGGTCACGCGCGCCGACAGCGACGCCATCTTCGCCTACCTGCGCTCGGTGCCGCCGGTACGCCTGGCGTCACGCGAGCACGACCTGCGCTTCCCGTACAACAACCGCTCGCTGCTGATCGGCTGGCGCACCCTGTACTTCAAGGAAGGAGAGTACCAGCCGGACCGCAGCAAGTCGGTCGAATGGAACCGCGGCGCCTACCTCGTGCAGGGCCTCGGCCACTGCGCGATGTGCCACACGCCGATCAACGCGCTGGGCGGCTCGTCGCAGGAAAAGGCATTCCAGGGCGGCCTGATCCCGATGCAGAACTGGTACGCCCCGTCGCTGACGTCGAACCGCGAGGCGGGCCTGGGCGACTGGGCGCTGCAGGACATCGTCGACCTGCTGCAGAAAGGCGTGTCGAACCGCGGCACCGTGTACGGGCCGATGGCCGAGGTCACGTTCAACAGCCTGCAGTACATGACGGACGACGACGTGCGCGCGATGGCCGTCTACCTGAAGAGTCTTCCGGCCGACCAGGGCCCCGCGTCCGATCCGGCCGGCGCGCCCGCGCGCGCCGACGTGGGCCAGGCCTTCACGGAAGGCCGCCGCATCTACGCCGCGCGCTGCGCGTCGTGCCACGGTGCGGAAGGCCGCGGCAAGCTGCCCCACTACCCGCCGCTGGCGCGCAACCAGTCGATCGGCATGAGCTCCGCCGTGAATCCGATCCGCATGGTGCTCAACGGCGGCTACCCGCCCGGCACGAAGCGCAATCCGATGCCGTACGGGATGCCGCCGTTCGCGCAGGACCTGAACGACAACGAGATCGCATCGGTGGTGACGTTCATCCGCACCGCGTGGGGCAACCGGGGCGCGCCCGTGACGGCACGCGAAGTCAACCAGCTGCGCTCGGCCACGGTCGAGTAAAAGGGAGAGCCATGTTTCTGGAACCGACAGACCAAGACCTGGACGGCGGGGAGCAGCAGCGCCGCGTCGACGCCATCGTCGCGCGCGGCTCCGGCGGCGCATTCGCCCTGGCCGGTATCGCGGTGGCGATCGTGATGGCGATCTGGCTCGCCTTCTACTTCCTCGTGTTCGTCGCACGCGGAGGCGATTGACATGGCAGGTACCGCACACGACATCGCCGCGAAAGCGGAAGCGCGCTGGGCGTGGATCGTCGGCGGCATCATCGCCTTCCTCGTCGCGATGATGGCGTACATGAGCCTCCACTGGGCCGCGATGCCGCCCGTGCGCACGGAAACCATCGACCCGACCACGCTGCACATTGCCGGCGAATTCGTCGAGACGAACCTGGGCAGCGCCGCGGAGCCGGACGGCTCCGTCACGGTGCGCGTGCTCGCGAACCAGTACTCGTTCACGCCGCAATGCCTCGTCGTCCCCGCCAACACATGGCTGCACTTCCGCGGCACGGCGGCCGACGTCGTGCACGGCTTCTCGGTCAGTCACAGCAACGTGAACCTGATGCTGATCCCGGGGTACATCTCGAACTTCCAGACGCGGTTCGAAACGCCCGGCGAGCACGTGATGCCGTGCCACGAATTCTGCGGCAACGGCCACGCCGCGATGTGGGCCCATGTGCAGGTCATCCCGCGCGAAGAATTCATGCGCAGGGCGAACTCCCAGCCAGGAAGGAGGTTGAGCTGTGTTCAGTAACGATTCCCGCCGCCTCGTGCTGGCCCACTTCTGGGTCGCCTTCGCCGCCTTCTTCGTCGCCCTGCTGCTGGGCGAATGGCAGATGGTGATCCGCAGCCCGCTGATCGACTGGATCGGCAACCCGGAGCTGTACTACCGCTCCGTCACCGCGCACGGCTCCGCGATGGGCTATGTGTTCCCCACGCTGGTGGCGATGGGCTTCGGCTACGCCATCGTCGAACTCGCGCTGAAGCAGCCGCTCGCGGGCAAGCGCTGGGCCTGGATCGGTTTTACCCTCGTCGTCCTCGGCACGATCGTCGCGATGATCCCCGTCTCGCTGGGCAAGGCCTCGGTGCTGTACACGTTCTACCCGCCGCTGATCGCGCACTGGGCCTACTACATCGGCATCGTGCTGGTCGTCGTCGGCTCGTGGATCTGGGTCGCGCTCATGTCGATCAATCTGCGCGTGTGGAAGAAGGCGCATCCCGGCGCAGCCGTGCCGCTGCCGATGTTCGCCAATCTCGCAGGGGCGTATTTGTGGGCATGGACGTCGGTCGGTGCCGCCGTCGAGATCCTGTTCCTGATCCTGCCCGTGGCCCTCGGCTTCAAGTCGACGATCGACGCCGGCCTGTCGCGCGTGTTCTTCTCGTGGACCCTGCACGCGATCGTCTACTTCTGGCTGATGCCGGCCTACATCGCCTTCTACACGCTGGTGCCGCGCGCCATCGGCGGGCGCCTGTACAGCGACGTGATGGGCCGCATCTCGTTCGTGCTGTTCCTCGTGTTCTCGATGCCGATCGGTATCCACCACCTGTTCCAGGACCCGCAGGTCGGCGCGGGCGTGAAGTTCCTGCACGCCGTGTTCACCGCGATGGTCTCGGTCCCCACCTTGCTGACCGTCTTCACGATCACCGCGTCGGTCGAGATCGCGGGACGCTTGCGCGGCGGCACGGGCGCCCTCGGCTGGGTGAAGGCCCTGCCCTGGCATAACCCGATGATGCTCGCCGTTGCGTTCTCCTTCATCCTGCTGGGCTTCGGCGGCGCGGGTGGCCTCATCAACATGAGCTACCAGCTCGACTTCGCCATCCACAACACGCAGTGGATCACCGGCCACTTCCACCTGATCTTCGCGGGCGCCATCGTCATCATGTACTTCGCCGTCGCGTACGACCTGTGGCCGCACCTGACGGGCCGCACACTCGTCCAGGGCGGCATGATGAAGGCGCAGCTGTGGCTGTGGTTCGTCGGCATGATCATCCTGACGTTCCCGTGGCACGTCGTCGGCGTGATGGGCATGCCGCGCCGCATGGCCTATTTCGACTACACCAACCCGGAGATCGCGCCGCAGGCAATCACCGTGATCCTCAGCGCCATCGGCGGTTTGCTGCTCGTGATCTCGGGCGTGCTGTTTTTGCTCGTCCTGCTGCGCGGCCATCGCGGCAGCCTCGTCGAGCTGCCCGAGTTCCGCTTCAGCCAGCCTGTGCACGCCGTCGCGCGCGTGCCGGTCGCCCTGAACAGCTACGCGCTGTGGCTCGCGCTGATGATCGGCCTGTCGCTCGTCAACTACGGCTACCCGATCGCGCAGCTGATCGCGCTGAAGCAGACGTCCGTGCCCGCCGTCCCGATCGGAGGTACGCCATGAACGAGCCCCTGTTTTCGACGAAGAACCGCTGGTTCACGATCAGCGTCGCGGCCGTCGTGATCATCGCCGCCGCCGCCGCCGCCGTCGGCTTCGTGTGGCTCCCGCGCGCCCACGCGCGCGACGCGATGGCGTCGATCTGGGAATCGATCTGCAGCGCGGCCGGCGCGCCGGCGCCCTACCGCAGTCCGGACCAGCCGGACGAGAAGGCCGTCTACCCGACGAGCGTGATCGTGAGCAGCGAATTCACGGGTCCGATCGACAACGTGGCCGTCGGCCGCGGCGCCACGCTGGCCCTGCAATGCAGCATGTGCCACGGCGCGCGCGGCACGGCATCGGCCGGCACGAACGCGCCGCACCTGGCGGGCCAGCCCCCGTCGTCCACCTACAAGCAGCTGCGCGACTTCAAGTCCGGCCACCGCCCGAGCGCCGTCATGCAGCCGCTGGCGACGAATCTCTCCGACCAGGACATGCGCGACCTGGCCGCGTTCTACTCGCAGCAGCAGCGCGAGACCCTGGTGGCCCATGCGGGCATCCAGGTCGAGGTGCCGCGCATCGTCAGCAACGGCTCGCCGATGCGCAACGTGGGGGCATGCGCGACCTGCCACAGCCCGGGCGTGGCGCGCGTGGCGACGCCCATCATCGACGGGCTGCCGGCGGCGTACATCGTCGACCAGCTGAATGCTTTCAAATCGGGGCGGCGCGCCAACGACATCAACCAGCAGATGCGCAATGCTGTGCATGGGCTGACGGACCAGGAGATCGAGGTGGTGGCGAAGTATTACGCCAGCCGCTGATCAGAGCGACGCCGCCAGCGCCTCGGCATCCGCCCCGGCGGGAATGCGCATCGGCGCCGCGGGATCCGTCACGGCCTGCCAAACGCCCCGTGCGACGTCCTGCGCCTGCGTGACCGGTCCCGGCTCGCGCATGCGCTTGAACACGTCGTCCATCAGCGGCGCGTACTCCGCCGGAATCTCGCCCTGCATGAGCGGGCGGGCGTTCTCGCCGAAGCGCGTGTCCGGCGCGCGGCCCGGCAGCACGAGGCGCGTCCGGATACCCAGCGGTGCCAGTTCCAGCGCGAGCGATTCCGTGAACGCGTTCACGGCTGCCTTGCTGGCCCTGTAGACCGACAGTAGCGGCAGCGGCACGAGCGTGACGGTCGACGTGACGTTCACGATCACGCCCGCGCCCCGCGCGCGCATCGCCGGCAGCACGGCCTGCGTCATGGCGATCGTGCCGAGCGTGTTCGTCTCGAACACCGCACGGACCGTGTCCGTCGACACGGCTTCCAGCGGATTGATCAGGCCGATGCCCGCATTGTTGACGAGCGCATCGATCGGGCCCGCGGCGGCGATGGCCGCGCGGACGCTGTCCGCGTCCGTCACGTCCAGCGCGACGACGCGCAAGCGACTTGACGCCGGCAGCAGGTCGGTGCGCGGCGTGCGCATCGTGGCGACGACCTGCCAGTCGCGGTCGAGGAAATGGCGGGCGATTTCGAGGCCGAAGCCGGACGAGCAGCCGGTGATCATGACGGTTTTCATGTGAACTCCTGTGTGGGTTGGCGATACCGTTACGATAGCGGCCGACGCCCGGACGCGCTACAATCGTCAGTCCACATATCTTTTGCGATAGTCCGAAATGATCGATCCCCTGGCCGACGTGGTCGGCCTGCTGCGGCCGGGCGTGCGCTACACGAAGATCGTCGGTGCGGCGGGCCGCTGGGGCGTGCGGCGCACGGAAACGGGCGAACCGTCGTATTGCGTCGTACTCGACGGCGCCTGCCTGCTCACGGCCGCGGACATGGATCCCATCGCGCTCGAACCGGGCGACTTCGTGCTGATCCCTGCCACGTATGACTTCTCGATGTCCAGCCTGCGCCCGCCGCCCGCACGCGACTTCGACAAGCCGCCCGCACAGGTCGCGCCCGGCGAAGTCCGCCACGGCACGCGCGACGGCTCGCCGGACGTGCGCTTCCTCATCGGCCACTGCGAGTTCGCGGCGCCCGATGCGGCCCTGCTCGTGTCGCTGCTGCCGCGCGTCGTGCACGTGCGCGGCGAGGCACGCTTGGCCACACTCGTGCAGTTGGTGAACGACGAAGCGCGCGCTGGGCGTCCCGCACGCGACGTCGTGCTGGCGCGCCTGCTGGAAGTGCTGCTGATCGAAGCGTTGCGCGGTGCCGGCGGCACGGACGCGTCTCCGGGGCTCGTGCGCGGTCTCGCGGACCCGCGCCTGGCGCACGCGTTGCGCGCGCTGCACGCGGCGCCGGAACGCGCGTGGACGGTGGCTGACCTCGCGCGGGAAGCGGCCCTGTCGCGCTCCACGTTCTTCGAGCGTTTCAGCCGCACCGTGGGCGTGGCGCCGATGGCCTACCTGCTGACCTGGCGGATGGCGCTGGCGCAGGACCTGCTGCGCCGCGGCGCGGGCAGCATCGCCGAGGTGGCCGAGCGCGTGGGCTACAGTTCGGCGAGCACGTTCACCGTCGCGTTCGCGCGGCATGTGGGGGAGCCGCCGGGGCGGTATGCGCGGGCGGCATGATCGGATTCGAACCGACTTACCGCATGCCTACCGCTGCTTCATCGTGTTTCTTGTGCACGAGATCCCATTGCTGCTGCAAGGCAGACACCGCTGGATGCTGGGCGGGATGCGATGGATGCTTCAGCGGTTGTCCCGACAGCATACGATAAGTCGGATCGTCGACGTCGGGGCTGACCCATACCTCACCTGTATCGGGCTCGACGGCCAATAAGCCCAAGTCCCATAACGTATGGATGTCGGCACGCAGCAGTATGCCATTCTTGATCGTGTTGGTATCCGGGCCGAGATAGGGCGTAATATGCGCAGCTTCCAACAGGGGGACCACGGGACAGCCCGTGATCGCGCAGCGGCCGCCATACGCTTCAAGCAGCTTCTCTCTGAACTTGCGCTGTCCGCGTCGCTGGACGACGTCGCGCAGGACACGCGTGCGCGCGTCCTTGAGGCCGGTCGGATCGAACGGCTCGTCGGTGTCCGCTGCGAGTTCTTCAACTTGCTGTCGATACGGCCCGTAATCGTTCGGCTTTCCATGATATTGGGCCTGCAGGTATTTTTGGTAGTTGCTGAGGGCTGCAGCGTGCATGCCCTTCCCTGTCGCGTTCCGATTGATGAACTCGGTGGTTCGGCTTAGCCGCTCGATGAGGACAGTGAGTTCGTCCACATCCGAGATGTCGGAAATCGGTTTCGTCGTCAACTTGTGCCTGATCGCCCAGTTGGTCAAGCTTCCCTTGATGGCGTTGAGGTAGTTATTGGCCGACTTTTCGGATAAGCCACTTGCTCGCATCCATTCCACGAAATCCATATCGCCTCTTCAATAGATATTGAACAGGCAAGATAGCATTGATTTTGAACAGAGAGATCTGGACGGGGCGCCTTTTAGTGGGGCGTAACATGACACCCTTGTACAGCCGAGAATCCTTGCTATAATAGGCGGCTTCGCGAGCAACTGGCTCGCGAACCCATCAGGAGAGATGGATGAGTGGTTTAAGTCGCACGCCTGGAAAGCGTGTATAGGTTCATAGCCTATCGGGGGTTCGAATCCCCCTCTCTCCGCCAGAACACGAAAGATAGGCCACCTCGAGTGGCCTATTTTTTTGTGCCCACCGCCGTAATTGTTGCGCGACCACAAAGGTTAAGTTTTCGTTAGCAAAAGTCACGCCGTTAGTGATATTGTTGCCGCGATATAACTTTTTCAACACCGCCGTGAAACGCAAAGCCCTTTACCTCGTCATCTTCGCCATCGCCGCAGCCGGCGCCGCCAGCGGCACCTGGCTCGCCAACCGCAAGCCGGCTCCACCACCGCAGGCAGCCCAGGCCACGGGGCCGACTAAAGAAGCCACCGCCATCGCCGCCGACATGCAGCAGGTGCTGGCGGCCTACCGCAAGATGATCGTGCTGACCCAGAACGAAGCCGGGCTCTCCTCGACAGGCCAGGACGAGGTCAACCGCGTCGGCCAGCAGCTGTTCCATGAAAACCAGGAGCGCATCAACAAGATCGACGATGCGCTGGCAAGCCTCGTCGGGTCGCAGGATCCGCGCCGCTTCGAAGCGGTCGGCAGCCTGCTCGATGTCGTCGAGTCGGGCGAAGGCCTGTACGACGCGGACCGTCTCGCGTTCCGCGAACTGATGCAGTCGCTGCTGGCCAGCGTGGCGAAGGATTCGTCGCTCCCGGCCATCAAGCTGCACAAGCGGATCTCGGAAGACGTCGACGCGCTGGCCGAAATCGAGCGCAATTACGAGAACGAGATCCGTGCCGTCTTCGGGCGCTTCGAGACGCGCTCCATCACGCTCAAGCGCGAGAAGTGGGACAGCTACGTCGCCTACCTGAAGACGCTCTACCAGCGCGACCGCATCCTCAAGGATTACGGCGTCGTGCTGCCCTACCCCGCCAAGCCGGAACCGCCGAACCAGGACAACAGCCCGACCGCGCAAAAGGAAGAGGACGAGATCTTCGGCAAGGGCCTGCCCAGGAAGACGATCGTGCTGACCTTCGACGACGGTCCGCATCGCCGCTACAGCGAGGAGATCGCCGCGATCCTCAAGCAGTACGACGCGCCGGCCGTGTTCTTCAGCGTCGGCCGCAACCTCGGTACGCTCGACGCGCACGGCGCCGCGCGGCTCAATGCGGGCGCGGAAGTCAGCCGCAAGCTGAAGGCCGCGGGCTATGTGCTTGCGAACCACAGCTTCTCGCACGCGCAGTTGTCGAAGGAGAGTGGCGCCAGCCTGAAGGCCGAGATCCTCGATACGGACACGCTGCTGAAGGCCGTCGATCCGCAACGCTCCGCGCTGTTCCGCTTTCCCTACGGCGCGCGCAACAAGGAGGGCATGCACCTGCTGGCCGACGCGCACCTGAAGTCCGTCATGTGGAACATCGATTCGCTGGACTGGGCCGATCCGGTGCCCTCGTCCATCGCCGATCGCGTGCTGCGCGCGGTCGACAAGGAAGGCCGCGGCATCATCCTGTTCCACGACATCCACGAGCGCACCGTGAAGGCGCTGCCGGCGATCCTCGACCGGCTCGTCGCCGAGGGCTACCAGTTCGCCGGCTGGGATGGCAATACGTTCCGCGTGAGCGGCGGCGCGCATGCGGCGCCGGCACCCGTCGCACGTGCGGCCGCGACCGGGTATGCGTCCTCGTGGGCGATCGTCGTCGGCGTCGACGGTTATCCGAAATGGCCGCGCCTGCAGTACGCCGTGCGCGATGCGGAAGGCGTCGGGCAGGCGCTCGTGCAGAAGTTCGGATTCGCGCCCGATCACGTGGTCACGCTGAAGAACGAGCAGGCCACGCGCCGCGGGATCCTCGCCGCGTTCCACGATCTCGTCGGCCATGGGGGCACGAGCGGCCTGCAGCCGAACGACCGCGTGTTCGTGTTCTTCGCCGGCCACGGCGCCACGCGCAAGCTCAGTTCCGGCCGCGATCTGGGCTACATCGTGCCGTACGATGCCGATCCGGAGAATCTCGCCAGCGACGCGATCCCGATGACGGAAATCCAAAATATCGCCGAGAGCCTGCCCGCGAAGCACGTGCTGTTCGTGATGGACGCCTGCTACAGCGGCCTCGGGCTGACGCGCGGCGGCGCCAATGCGGCCTTCCTGCGCGATAACGCGAAGCGCCTCGGCCGCCAGATGCTGACGGCGGGCGGCACGGACCAGATGGTGTCCGACGGCGGCCCGAACGGCCATTCCGTGTTCACGTGGACGCTGCTGCAGGGCCTCGGCGGCAAGGCCGACCTGAACGGCGACGGCCTGATCACCGCGACGGAGCTGGCGGCGTACGTGGCGCCGGCGGTGGCCAGCGTGTCGCAGCAGACGCCCGCCTTCGGCAGCCTGCCCGGTTCCGAAGGCGGCGACTTCGTGTTCGAACTGCCAGAGGAAAGCGAATTCCTGAATACGAACACGGCGCAGCTGTCGAACGATGCCATCGCGCTCAACACGAAGCTGGACGCGAAGGCGTCGGCGCCGACCGCGCCCGTCGTCGTGAAAGACCTGCAGGGCGGCGAGCAGACGATCAAGGCGCCGGCCGCGGTGCCGGTGTCGAGCCGCCAGCAGGCGCAGCGCGCCAACGACCACGGGCTGCAGCTGTACAAGGAAAAACAGTACGCGCAGGCCGAGGCGCAGTTCACCGAAGCGCTGAAGCTGCGGCCGAACTTCGCGCTGGCGGCGAACAATCTCGGTTTCGTCTTCTACAAGCAGGACAAGTTTGCCGAGGCGGCGCGCTGGTTCGAGAACGCGATCAAGATGGACCCGTCGCGCGCGATCGCGTACATGAACCTGGGCGACGCGTATGCGCGCGCGGGAGATGGCGAGAAGGCGAAGGCGGCGTACAAGACTTATCTCGAGCTGGCGCCGAGTGGGGCGGGGGTCGGATATGCGAAGGGGCAGATCGAGAAGCTGTAGACACCAACCGTCATTTCCGCGCAGGCGGGAATCCAAGTCAGGCCGGCACGCTGCTTAAACTTGGGTCCCTGCCTTCGCGCACTGCTTCCCGGCATTGCCGGAAACGACTTCCCGCGAAAGCGGGAACCCATGCTGACTGCTCGAAGTCGACTCTTTGTAGCCAACGAGGTGGAAATGAAGAACGCAGTTAGCATACTCAGTATGGATTCCCGCTTGCGCGGGAATGACGATGCTATTTCTGACGGTTTTTGAAAACAATATTCCGGACACTAGTGCGCCTTCGCGGGGACGACGGTGTTAAGGTTGCGGGCCGCCCTCATACGCCCCCAACCTTCGCTGCTCATCCTCGCTGAACATGCGATTGCGCAGCGCCGTCACGGCCGCCTCGTCGTTCAATCCGAGGCGCTGAACCAGATACGCATCGATCCGCCGTCTCCACGCCGCCTCCTCCCGATCCACTTCCGCCAGCCGCTGCGCCGCATCCACACCAAACGCGTCCGCGCGCAGGCGGAAGACATCTTCCTCGCCCGCGCCGCCGGCCCGCAGCCGTTCCGCCTCCTCCTGCACGCGCACGATTTTCAGAGGCTCCTCGCGCGCCGCACGCACATCGGCCGGCAGGCCGGCATCCAGCGCGGCCAGGCGCGCCCGCTTCTCCTGCGCGTCCAAGGTGCGGTCGTCGCGGATCTCCATGCGTGCCAGGGCCTCCGCATTGGCGGCATCCTCGCGGCCGAAGATCGCGGCGATCTCGCGCTGGCTGAAATACTGCGCACGCAAGCCGCGCAGCGCGTCGAGCCGGCGCTTCAGGGCCGCGGCGTCCTGACCGGCCAGCCTGCGGTCGGCGCCGACGCCCGCCAGCGCCAGCCGGTACGCGCTGTAGCGCGTCAGCACGCGCTTCGCTGCCGCGGCGGCGGCCGGGCGCAAGGTGCGGTCCAGTTCACGCTCGATTTCCGCCCGCACCGCGGCGGGCGATTTCTCGCCCACGGTGCTCAGGTAGTAGTCGAACAGTTCGATCAGCTGGGCGTCCGCGACGATGCTGTCGTCCGGCGCCACGTGCACGGCGCCGTCCGGCCGCGTGCCCTGCAGCGATGGCGCGAACGCCTTCGCTGGCGGGGTGACGGTCACGGTTTGCAGTGCCGGTGCTGGCCGCCCGGCCAGCATGGCCAGCCACAGCGTGCCCGCCGCGCCGAGCGCCAGGACGATGGTCGGACTGCGGTTCACAGGCCCATCTCGCGCAGGCGGTTGGCGTGCTGGCGGTACAGCGTGACGGGATTCGTCTCGAACAGGTTGACGAGGCCCGCGACCTGGTTCACTTCGTCCAGGTGGTTCAGCGCGTAGTCGTCGCGGATCACGCGGCCCAGGTGGCTGGAGCAGCTGCCGACGAGGCCATCGTTCTTCTCGCCGCGGAACGCCAGCGACACGAGGCTGAGCGGCGCGTCGATCGGGTCGAGCAAATTCGTGAACGGCTGCGCGCCGCTCCACGAGAAGTAATACACGCCGCGGGCCTGCCAGGCGCCTTCGCCGCACGCGGTCGTCGGCACGCCTTCCGGATGCGCCGCGTTGAATTTCGCGGCGCCGGCGGTGGTCAGCGAATCCAGCGCCGCCGTCGACACCTGCGCGCTGCTGTCCCCGGACAGGAAGGCGATGGTGCCGGCCAGCCCATCGACGATGGAGCCCAGCACGGCCTCCGACAACGTCCCCGGCGCGACCGTGCCGCGGATGACGTCCGCCACCGCCGAACCTTTATTGACGCCGCCGACGCTCGTCACGGACGCGACGAGGTTCGGCGCCACCGAGGCGACGTAGCGGATGGTCGGACCGCCGTGGCTGTGGCCGATCAGGTTGACCTTCTGGGCGCCGGTCGCGGCCAGCACCTGCTTGACGTAGCTGAGCAGCTGTTCGCCGCGCACTTCCGTGCTGTTGGCGGCGCTCACCTGGGCGACGTAGACCTGGGCGCCGTCGCGGCGCAGCGCGTCCGTGATGCCGAACCAGTAATCGAAGGGGCCGATGCTGTCCCAGCCGAGCAGGCCGTGCACGAGCACGATCGGGTAGCGGGTCTGGGTATAACCGGCGGCGGATGCGGACAGCGGCAGGACCGACAGCGCGAACAAGAGTGCGGCGAGCCAGCGGGAGAAACGTTTCATCGGTGGGTCTCCTTTTTAATGATTGTCGTACGGCTGAGCCAGAGTACGTACAAGCGGAGGACGCAACAAGGCGCGCACGGCCGCACAAGACAGATTGGCTTGCCGAATCAGGTGAATGTCCCAATAATCCATGCATCGTCAGGGGAGAAAACCACACATGGACATGAAACGCATCAACGCGGGCAAGCTGCGCGCGATCGGCTACGACGCGCGCGAGCGCATCCTGCGCGTGGAATTCGACGACGGCAGTACGATCGATTACTCGGGGGTCGGCAGCGAAGTGTGGCGGCGCTTCTCGACGTCGGGCGCGGCCTGGAGTTTCTATCGCGATAATATCGAGGAAGAGTTTGCGGGCAAGCGCGGCCGCGCGGCCGTGGACAGCAAACGGGCGGAGCTGGAAGCGTTGTTCAGGCAAGCCGGCGAGCAATGACGGCGCCAGGACGCATGCTGGGCTACAATAGGTCTCTTCGGTCTCATCCATGAACCTGTTCAGCATACTCATCGCCGACCAGCCGCCCGATGCCCCGCCGCGCCTGCCGCCGGCGGTCGCACGCAACATCGGCTCGTTCAAGGAACACCATCCGGGACTGCCGCATCGCCTGTACGACCAGCCGGCCATCCGCGCCTTCCTGCGCGCGCACATGGAAGCGGACGTGTGCCGGGCCTACGAGGAACTGCTTCCGTACGCATACCGGGCCGACCTGGCGCGCCTGTGCCTGTTGCACGAGTTCGGCGGCGCCTATGCCGACCTGTCCGTGTTCTTCCATGAAGGGCTGCCGCTCGAGTCCGGCAAGCTCGTCGTGTTTCGCGACCGCGCGGTGGATGCCCCGTGGATCGTCAGCAACACGATCATCGCGGCGCCCGCCCGCCTGCCCGCGTTCGAAGCCGCGATCCGCATGATCGTCGCCCATTGCCGCCGGCGCTACCGCGGCGTGTCGTCGCTGTGCCCGACCGGTCCCGTCCTGTTCGGCAAAGCCATCGCGTTGCACTGCGAGCCGGAGCAGATCCACCTGGGCGAGGTGATCAACGTCGCCCAGCGCGAGACGACCGAGACGCTCGCGTTCGTCGACGCGACGAACGGCAGGCTGGTCGCGTACCGCGCCAAGTCCGCAGCCGGCCTGGACGTCCTCGGCATGGACGCGGGCGTCAACAACTACAACGACTTCTACAACGCCCACCTGGTGTACGCCAGCGACTTTCCGGTCATCATCAAAGCGGACTTCCTCGCCGCCCATGGCGCGCCCGGCGGCCGGCTCGAGGGCACGCATTGGCTCCTCGCGCGCGACGGGGGCGACGGCGTGCTCGCCGCCGCCGGCCGGTGTCGCCTGCCGTTCCCGTTCGCGGCCGGCCGCCACCGCGTGCTGCTCGACCTGGCCTGGGCGACGCCCGGCGAAGTGGGCCTGGCCGCCACGGCGCACGGCTCCGGGGCGACGCTGGCCTGCGCGCGCCGGCGCATCGACGCGACCGGCCCGGCCAGCGTGACGCTCGACCTCGATGTCGAAGCGAGCCGCAAGGACATCGTCGTCGCCATCCTCGCCGCGCCCGGCGCCCGCGTCGCGGTGGCCGGGCTGCGCATCGAGCGGTTGCAAGGAGACATACCGACATGATCAAGTATATTTCCTATGGCGACACGACCGGCTATGGGCTGGCGGGACTCGCCTACCTGCGCGGCCTGGTGAACCTCGGGCTGGACGTCCACTGGCAGCCGATGTTCTGGGGCGCCGACGGCCTGCAGCGCTGGCTGCCGGCCATGTCCCCGCAACTGCTCGAGGTCGTGCGCGCCGCCGGCGCCGACCCCGCGCTGCGCGATCTCGGCCCGCTGCTGCAGCGCACCGCCGCCCCGCGCGACTACCGCATCGTCGTCGCCCACCTGGTGCCGGAATACCTGCCCGCGTGCGTGGAACCCGGCAAGGCGAACTTCGCCTACTGCACCTGGGAATCGGATCGCATACCGGCGCACTGGCCGGCCATCCTGAACCGGTTCGACGGCGTCCTGGTACCGTCGACGTTCAATGCCGAGGTGTTCCGGGCCGGCGGCGTGACCGTTCCGCTGCATGTGGTGCCGCATATCCGCCGCCACGCGCACGACGACGTCGCGCCCGGCCAGCTCGACGACATGCGCCGCCAGCTCGGCATCCCCGCCGGGCACCACGTGTTCTACACGATCGGGGCCTGGATGCTGCGCAAGGACTTGCCGCGCCTCATCGAGGCGTTCGTCGAGGAATTCGACGCCGACGAGCCGGCCGCGCTCTGCATCAAGACCTCGACCCGGCCCGTCCATTTCCCGCTGCCGCACGAAGCCGGCAGGACGTCGCTGCAACTCGTCGAGGCGCAGCTGGCGGCCCTGCGCGCGCGACTCGGGCGGCCCCGCCTGCCGCCCGTCGCGGTGCTGGCCGGCGACGGCATCAGCGGCGCCTGGATCGATCGCCTGCACCGGCTCGGCGACACCTATGTCTCGCTGACGCGGGCCGAAGGCTGGGGCATGGGCGCGTTCGACGCCGCCGCGCTCGGGCGTCCGGTACTCATGACCGGCTGGAGCGGCCACCTGGACTTCCTCGGGCGCGACCACCCCGGCCTGATCGGCGGCACGCTGGCGCCGATCGACTGGCCCGGCACCTCGTACGGCCCCGACCACCACTGGGCCGTCGCCGACGTCGCCGACGCGCGCAGCAAGATGCGCTACCGCTTCGTGCACCGCGGCCAACCCGATCCGCACGCCCGCCTGCTCGGCGAACGGATCGCCAACCTGTACGCCGAGGGGCCGGTGATGCGGCGCTTCCGGCACGCGATCGGAGCATGAGCATGGTGCCGCGCCTGTTTCACTTCGTATTCGGCCTGAAGGAACAGACCGAGCCCTTCCACCTGGCGCATTACCTGTGCCTGGAATCGTGCCGCCGGATCAATCGTCCGGACGCGATCTGGTTTCATTACGCCAACGAACCCCATGGACCGCTGTGGGAACGGATCAAGCCGCACCTGACGCTGCGCCCGGTGGCCCGCACCGCGCTGCCGCTGGCCGCCTATGCCGCCTCGGAAGAAGGCCGCGGCATCGCCGCCGCCGGCTGGAGCTATGCGCACGAGGCCGACTTCATCCGCCTCCAGGTCCTGCGCGAGCATGGCGGCGTGTATGCCGACATCGACACGCTGTTCGTCGCGCCCATGCCCGACCACCTGTACGGCCACGCCTGCGTGCTCGGCGACGAAGGCGCGCTGCCCGACGAACGCGGCATCCTGCGGCCGTCGCTGTGCAATGCGCTGATCCTCGCCGCGCCGGGGGCGCCGTTCGTCGCGCGCTGGCTCGACGCCTCGTACGGCGCGTTCGACGGCAAATGGACCAGCCACTCCTGCCAGCTCGCGAGCCGCCTGTGGGAACGGCATCCGGAACTGCTCCACGTGGTGCCGCGCCAGTACTTCTACCGCCACCCCTGGACGCCGGACGGCATGTGCAACCTGTTCGAGCGGCTCGACCCGGACGTGCGCGACGTCTTCAGCCTGCACTTGTGCAGCCACCTGTGGTGGAGCGCGGAACGCACCGATTTCACCCGCTTCCACGCCGGCCTGCTGACCGAGGACTACGTGCGCGCCGGCGCCACCACCTACGCCATGCTGGCGCGGCCGTTCCTGCCATGAGCGGCGCCGCCCTGGCCGACTTCCTGCCGCAACCCGGCCGCGGCGTCGACTTCAGGCTGGGGCAGGACGGCGTCCTGGTCCAGCAAGGCCGGCTCGACCTGGTGGCGTTTCCGCAGCGGCCGCTCGTGTCGTGCCTGATGGTCACGCGCGGCCGCCTGTTCCCGGCGCGCTTCGCCGTCGACGCCTTCCGCAGCCAGACGTGGCCGGAGCGCGAACTGGTGCTCGTCTGCGACGCGCCGGGCACGCCGATCGAGGCGCATTGCCGCGCGCTCGACGATCCGCGCATCCGCGTGGTGACGCCGGACCGGCCTGCCGGCAGCCTGGGCGAACTGCGCAACCTCTCGCTCAGGGCCGCGCGCGGCGACTGGATCTGCCAGTGGGACGACGACGACCTCTACCACCCGCAGCGGCTCGAACTCGGCATGCTCCTGCTGCAGTCGATGCAGGCCGACGCCATGTTCCTCAGCCGCTGGCTGCTGTGGTCGCCGGGGGCGCGGCGCCTCGGCGTGTCCGGCGCGCGCGAATGGGAAGGGTCGATGCTGGCGCGGCGCGCCGCTGTCCCCGACTATCCCGGGCTGGCGCGCGGCGAGGACACGGAAGTGATGCACGCCATGCTGCGGCGCGGCCGCATCGCGCTGGTGGACGCGCCCTGGCTGTACACCTACGTGCAGACCGGCGCGAACACATGGACGGCCCGGCATTTCGAGGCAATCTGGGAAGCGGCAACGCTGGTGGAAACGGCAGCGCGCTACGACGCCGCGCTGGCCGCCCTCGAGACCCAGGGCCCGTATCGCGCGTACGCGACGGCGGCCGCGCAGCGGCCGGACTAGGCGCTGCGGCTCGAGCCGGCCTTCGGCGCGACGTGGGCCTCGACGCCGTGCGCGCGCATGAATTCGACGCGGCGCGCATGCAGCGCATCGTTCGGGTCGAGCGCGCAACACACGGTCGCCGCCCCGGTGCAGCCGTGTGGCTCGCGACGCAACTGTTCGAACACCAGCCGGTCCTCACCGTCGCCGCTCGCGAACGCCGCGCACGACCACAGGTGCACCACGTGCAGCAGCTCCAGCTTGTCGATCGCCAGCCCGCTCGGGCGCACGAAGCCGCCGAAGGCCTCGGCGTAGATGCCGCGCCCGACGCCCACGCTCTCGAGCCCGTCCACGCAGAGTTCCTGTCCGGTATTGCCGTCCGCGTAGATCGAATACGAGTACGCCCATTTCTTGCCCTCGATCGCTTGCAGGATGCGGGCGCAATGGTCTTCCTTCAGCCAGTCGTCGTCGTCGAGGTAGACGACCACGCGGCTGTCGGCGAGCAGCGTCAGCGCGGAGCGCAGCGAGCCGCCGTAGTACGAGGCGTGCGGTCCGCCGTGGCGCTGCGACGTCGAGTAGCCGAGGTTGATCAGCGTGACCGTCACGTGCGGCGGGCATTCGGGCGCCAGCTCGTCCAGCAGCGCCGCCAGGCGCCCGTCCGGGTCGCAGTCGACGCCCAGCAAGACCTGGATGCGGCCGCCCTGCCCGTCCGCGAGACGTTGGCGGAACACCGAGCGCACCGCGCGCGCCAGCGAGGCGCGGCAGGTGGTGACGATCGCCACGGCGACGGCATGGCGGCTCGGGTTCATAGCGGCCGCCGGGCGAACGGATAGGCGTCCGCGCCGGCGCGCCGGGCAACGCGCAGGCGCACGTCCTCGGCGCCCTGCGCGCCCGGCCGGTGATGGGTCTCGTCGCGCTGCGGGGCGTGGGTCGAGGCCAGCCCGACGTCGTTGAAAAACAGCGGCAGCGTGGCCGTATAGCAGATGGCGCGGCGGTACAGCAGGTGGTCGGCCACCAGCTTGCCGCAGGCATGCACGCCCGTCAGGTCGAGGGCGACGCCGTCCGGGCAGTAGCGCGCCAGCAGGGACTGCATGCCCCGGCGCGACACCACGTAGGCGCCCGCCGAATAACATGCCGGCTCCCATTCGTGCCACAGGATGCCGTGCCGCAGGTACAGCTCGCCCAGCGCCAGCACGACCGGCGCATGGCTCACGTGCAGTTGCAGGATCTCCCAGTCGGGCGGCGCGCTGGCAAGCAGGGCGGCGCCGTCGAACAGGTGGTGCGAGCGGACGTCGTCCTCCAGCACCAGCGCAGCGGCGGCGCCCGCGCGGTACGCGGTGCCGACGGCGCGCAGGTGCGACGCCATGATCGCCAGCTCCGGCAACGAATTGACGAAGGGTTCGCGCACGCGCACCGGCGGCAGCGTGTCGGGCGTCACGGCGTCGATGCGCGCGTGGACGACGTCGGCGCGGTCCAGGAACGCCTGCGCCAGCGCGCGCCGCTGCGCGTCGGCGGCGCGGTTGATCCAGAAATGCGGTAGTCCTTCGAGCATGCGCAGCAGTCTATCCCAAATGCGCCGCCCGCTGTCAGAACACCGCGCGCACGCCGGCGTTGCCGCCGACCTGGTAATAGCCGCCGCGGCCTTCGCCAGTGACGCCGTAGTACAGGTAAGCGCCCTTCCCGACGTGCAGCGTGCCGGTCACGCCGCCCTGCACGAAGGCGCGGCCCACGCCCGGCGCGCCGATGGCGATGCGTTCTCCCGCCAGCCAGGCCGACTGGGTCGGCCGCAGCAGGCCGCCGGTATCGACGCCCGCGCCCAGGTTGACGCGATAGGTCGAGGCCCGCAACGGATCGGCGTTGGCGGACGCCGCCGCCAGGCCCGCCTGCACGCGGGTGCCGGTCGCGGTGTCGCCGTCCACCGTCAGGGCCGCCGCCGATGCCGGCGTTTCCGCCAGCCCGTCCCGTTCGACCCGCTGCACGGTCAACCGGGCGAACGGCTCCACCTTGGCGCCCAGGAGTTCGCGCTCGGCGCGCACGCCCACGCCGAGCAGCGCCGCATTGCCGCCGGCATGCGCGCTCAGCCCGGACGCCGTGGCCAACGGATCGGCGCGCCGGCTGTCGGCCTTGTCGCGGCCGACGCTGCCGATGCCGTCGAACGTCAGGCCGTCGACGGTGGTTTCGCCATACACGAATACCTTGTTCTGGCGCAACTTACCCGTATCGTCGCCGGCCGACACGTCGGTATGCGCGTAGCTGGCGCCGACACCGAGGCGATAATCGGCGCCGCGCAGCACGTCCAGGCCCGCGGTGACCTGCAGGCGATCGGCCTTGAAACCCGAGGCGTCGGCGTCGCCGCTCCACTTGCCGCGGGTGCCCGCGAGGTCGAGCCAGAGCGCGCGCTCGCCATCGTCGGCGGTGTGCTTGAGCACGCTGCGCTGCAGGTTCCAGCCGGCCTGCGGCGCCGCGGCGGCCAGGCTGCCGTGCACTTCGCCGGACAGCCCGCGCAGCAGGCCGCCGAGCCGGTCCGCGGTCGCGGAACCGACCTGGTACAGCAGCAGGTCCTGCCGTTCGCCGGCGCGGCCCGACTGGTCGAGGTCGACGATCCGGTCGAGCGCGCCCGCCACCGCGCGGCTGTTCGCGTTGCCGCCACGGCTCCAGTCCGCGTACGACGCCGGCAGCACCTTCAACTCGATGCTGTTGCTGCCGCCGACGTTGTAGAACGCGGCCATGCGGGTACCGTCCATGCCTTCCGGCTGCGCCAGCGTGTCGAAGCGCCCGGCGATGCCGCCGTCGGCGGTCACGATGCGGAAGCTCTGGCCCAGTTCGGGCTTGAGCGGCGCCGAACCATAGCCCGCCTCGTCGGCCGAATACAGGTTCTTCAGCGTCGGCGCCAGCGTGGCGCCCGGTTCGATCGTGAAGCGCTTGCCGCCGACGACGTGCAGGTAGGAGTAATACCCGGACGCGCCGACCGGCGACGTGGGCGTGGCTTGCGCGGTGCCGCCGATGTCTTCCTTGTACGTGCTGCCGGCGGCCATCGTGATATTCGAATCGGCCGTCAGCATGCCCGGCGAATTGCCCGGCGAGAGCGTGCCCTGCACCAGCAGGTCGCCCTTGACGGTGCCGCTGCCGCCCAGCGTGGCGCCGTGCGCCACCGTCACTCGACTGTTGAAGAGGCCGTTCGCGAGCAGCTTGCCTTCCAGGACGCAGGTGGCGTCGATATTGGCGTTGCCGGTGACGTTCAGCGTGCCCTGGCCGGTCTTGGTGAAGCAGCCGTCGCCCGCGCCGGTCGACAGCAGGTCGCCCGCCAGCGTGGTCGTGGTGTTGGCCTCGGTGTTGATGTTGGTCGAGCGGCCCATGCGGATGTCCTGGCCGGTCGCGATATCGACGGTCGCGTAGATCGTGCCGGCGTTGAACGTCATCACGCTGCCCCATCCGAGGCCGTAGGCGTTCGTCACCTTCACCAGGCCGTCGTTGATGGTCAGGCCGCCGGTCCATCCGTCGCCCGGCGCGTTGGCGCTGCCCTGGCCGCCGCCGTTGTCGCCGCCGAGCACCAGCGTGCCCTGGCCTTCCTTGACCAGCCGGCCGTCGCCGCCGATGTTGCCGTTCAGCGTGACGACGCTGTCGGCGCCCTCGGCGTCGAGCACCCCGTTGCGCGTCGTGATCGTGAAGGCGCGGTCCGACGTCATGCTGCCGGTGGTCTGCACCGTGCCGCCGTCGAGGACCAGCCGGTTGCCGGCGGCGCCCAGGTTGGCGTCGCTGTCGATGCGCAGGATGCCATCGCGCGACACGGCCGTATCGCCGGTATAGGTGTTGGCCGCGTGGAGCGCCACCGTTCCATGCTCCACCTGCAGGCCGCCGTTGGCGAGCACGCCGCGCAGGATCAGCGTACCGGTGCCCTGCTTGACCAGCGTGCCGCTGCCGCCGACCATACCGTTCTCGGTGGTCACGGTGCCGGCGTCGACATCGACCGTACCCCGGCCCGTCAGCGCCAGGCCGCGCGCGTGCGTCAGGTCGGCGCCGGTCTGCCAGGTACCGTTGTCGAGTTCGAGTGCGGCGCTCCCCTTGCCGAGGTTGGCGTCGGCATAGGTCCGCAGCGTGCCGCCGCTGACCACCGTCTTGCCGGTATAGTCGTTGGCGCCGTCGAGCGTGAGCGTGCCGCCTGTGACCTTCAGGCTGCCGCTGCCGGCAATATTGCCGCCGAAGCGGCCGTCGGCGGCGGTGACGGTCAGGTCGTTCGCGCCCAGCAGGACGCTGCCCGAGCCGCTCAGGCCCTTGATCGCCACGCCGTGGGCCGCGCCCGAGACGTCGAACACGCCATCGTCGCGCACCGCGCTGCCGGCAATGCTGCCGGCGCCGGACAGCGCCAGCGCCGCCCCGCCGGCGATCGAGGTCGTGCCGGTGTATTCGTTGACGCCGCCGAGCGACATGCTGCCGCCGTCGACGGACAGGCCGCCCGCGCCGACGATGGTGCCGGCAAAGAGGCCGGCCGCCCGGCTCAGTGCCAGCATCTGCGCGCCCAGATAAATGGTGCCCGCACCCGAGACGGTGCTGACCGTGGCCCCGTGGTCGGTGCCGCTGATGTCGAACCTGCCGTCCACGTTCACGCCGCTCGAGCTGGCGACGCTGCCCTGCCCGCTCAGCGCCAGCGTGGCGCCGCCGCCGATGTAGGTGGCGCCGCGGTAGGTATTGTTCCCGGCCAGGGTCGCCGTGCCGCCCGTGAGATTCAGGGCGCCGTCGCCGGCGATCGTGCCGGCGAAAACGTCGCGGGCGGCGGTCAGCGTGAGCGTCTGGCTGCCGAGCTGGACCAGGCCACCGCCGGCCAGCGACTGGATGGTCGCGCCGGCGTCAGCCACATTCAGCGTGCCGTCCGTCACGACCCGGCTCGATGCGGCGATCAAGCCATTGCCCGCCAAGGTCAGCGTGGCGCCCGCCCCGATCGAGGTCGCGCCGGTGTAGGCCTGGGTGGTCGTCAGCGCCTGGCTGCCGCCGGCGATGGCGATACCGCCCGAGCCGCTGATGCGGCCGTTGAAGGTGCCGGCGGCATCGGTCAGCGTCAGGGTCTGGCCGCCCAGCAGCACGGCGCCGGAGCCGCCGAGGCTCTGGACCGCCGCGCCGCCCGTGCTGGCCGATACGTCCAGCGTGCCATCGGTCTGCAGGCGGCTGTTGCCGATGCTGCCGTTGCCGGCCAGGACCAATGCCGCGCCTTGCGATACCGCCGTGGTGCCGCTGTGCGTATTCACGCCCGTCAGGGTTTCGGTGCCGGCCGCGATCGTCAGGCCGCCCGAGCCGTGGATACTGCCGGCGAACGTATCGCCGGCATGGGTCAGCGTCAGGGTCTGGCCGCCCAGCAGAACGGCGCCGGAGCCGCCGAGGCTCTGGACCGCCGCGCCGCCCGTGCTGGCCGATACGTCCAGCGTGCCATCGGTCTGCACGCGGCTGTTGCCGATGCTGCCGTTGCCGGCCAGGGCCAATGTCGCGCCTTGCGATACCGCCGTGGTGCCGGTGTGCGTATTCACGCCCGTCAGGGTTTCGGTGCCGGCCGCGATCGTCAGGCCGCCCGAGCCGTGGATGCTGCCGGCGAAGGTATCGCCGGCATGGGTCAGCGTCAGGGTCTGGCCGCCGAGCAGCACGGCGCCGGAGCCGCCGAGGCTCTGGACCGCCGCGCCGCCCGTACTGGCCGATACGTCCAGCGTGCCATCGGTCTGCACGCGGCTGTTGCCGATGCTGCCGTTGCCGGCCAGGACCAATGTCGCGCCTTGCGATACCGCCGTGGTGCCGGTGTGCGTATTCACGCCCGTCAGGGTTTCGGTGCCGGCCGCGATCGCCAGGCCGCCCGAGCCGTGGATGCTGCCGGCGAACGTATCGCCGGCATGGGTCAGCGTCAGGGTCTGGCCGCCCAGCAGCACGGCGCCGGAGCCGCCGAGGCTCTGGACCGTCGCGCCGCCCGTGCTGGCCGATACGTCCAGCGTGCCATCGGTCTGCACGCGGCTGTTGCCGATGCTGCCGTTGCCGGCCAGGACCAATATTGCGCCTTGCGATACCGCCGTGGTGCCGGTGTGCGTATTCACGCCCGTCAGGGTTTCGGTGCCGGCTGCGATCGCCAGGCCGCCCGAGCCGTGGATGCTGCCGGCGAATACGTCCTGCGCATCGGTCAACGTCAACGTCTGGCCGCCGAGCAGCACGGCACCGGAGCCGGACAGCGAGCGCACTTCGGCGCCGTTGTTCGTGGCCGTGATGTCGAACACGCCGTTGTTGGCTACACCGCTGGATGGCGCGATACTGCCCGAACCCGCCAACGCGAGGCCGCCGCCCTGGTCGATCAAGGTGGTGCCGGTATAGGTATTGGTACCAGTAAGAGTTTCGGTACCGCCCGCGATTGTCAGACCGCCCGACCCGTGGATACTGCCCGCAAACGTATCGCCGGCATCCGTCAGCGTCAGGGTTTGGCCGCCGAGCAGCACGGCACCTGAGCCGGACAGCGAGCGCACTTCGGCGCCGTTGTTCGTGGCGACGATGTCGAGCACGCCGTTATTTGCTACACCGCTGGACAGCGCGATGCCGCCCGATCCGGACAGCGCCAGTGCGCCGCCCTGGTCGATCGACGTGGCGCCAGTATAGGTATTGGTACCGGTTAGAGTTTCGGTGCCGCCCGCGATCGTCAGCCCGCCCGAGCCGTGGATACCGCCGGCGAATACGTCCTGCGCATCCGTCAACGTCAACGTCTGGCCGCCCAGCAGCACCGCACCGGATCCGGACAGCGTGCGCACTTCGGCGCCGTTGTTCGTGGCCGTGATGTCGAGCACACCGTTGTTGGCCATGCCGCTGGACAGCGCGATGCTGCCCGAGCCGGACAGCGCCAGCGCGCCGCCTTGGTCGATCGAGGTGGCGCCGTTATAGGTATTGGTACCGGTCAGCGTTTCGATGCCGCCCGTGATCGTCAGTCCGCCCGAACCATGGATGCTGCCGGCGAACGTATCGCCAGCATCCGTCAGTGTCAGCGTTTGGCCGCCCAGCAGCACGGCGCCGGAGCCGCCGAGGCTCTGGACCGCCGCGCCGCCCGTGCTGGCCGATACGTCCAACGTGCCATCGGTCTGCACGCGGCTGTTGCCGATGCTGCCGTTGCCGGCCAGGACCAATGCCGCGCCTTGCGATACCGCCGTGGTGCCGGTGTGCGTATTCACGCCCGTCAAGGTTTCGGTGCCGGCCGCGATCGCCAGGCCGCCCGAACCGTGGATACTGCCGGCGAACGTATCGCCGGCATTGGTCAGCGTCAGAGTCTGGCCACCCAACAGCACGGCACCCGAGCCAGACAGCGAGCTCACTTGGGCGCCGTTGTTCGTGGCGGCGATGTCGAACACGCCGTTGTTGGCCACGCCACTGGACAGCGCGATGCTNGGCACCCGAGCCAGACAGCGAGCTCACTTGGGCGCCGTTGTTCGTGGCGGCGATGTCGAACACGCCGTTGTTGGCCACGCCACTGGACAGCGCGATGCTGCCCGAACCGGACAGCGCCAGCGCGCCGCCCTGATCGATCGATGTGGCGCCTGAATAGGTATTGGTACCGCTCAGGGTTTCGATACCGCCCGCGATCGTCAGCCCGCCCGAACCGTGGATGCTGCCGGCGAATACGTCCTGCGCATCGGTCAACGTCARCGTCTGGCCGCCCARCAGCACGGCACCSGARCCRGACAGCGAGCGCACTTCGGCACCGTTGTTCGTGGCCGCGATGTCGAACACACCATTATTGGCGACGCCGCTGGACAGTGCGATACTGCCCGAG
>NZ_LMEW01000007.1 GCF_001426525.1 Massilia sp. Root133 | reverse complement strand
GCTCGGCTACCGTACGCCGGCCGAAGTCGAAAAAATGCACAGGTGTACCTGATTTAACCTGTCCACCAAACCGGTGCATCTCACTCTGACCCCGAATTAAAAAAGGCCGCGATCGCTCGCGGCCTTTCTGTCTGACGACTTCTTTTTAAAGCTTAGAAATTGCCTTTGAACTGGACACCGTAGGTGCGCGGCTCGTTGGTGAAGCCCGTCAGGTTGTTGAAGTCGATGGCACCCGAGATGCGGCGCTGGTCGAGGATGTTGCGGCCGAAGGCGGCCACTTCATACTTGCCGTCGGCCCAGATATAGCCCAGGCGCAGGCCGCCTTCCGTCAGCGGCTTGCCCGTGAACTCTTTCGCTTCGTACAGGAAGAAATTGATCTTCGAACGGTACGACCAGTCGGTGTAGACGTAGAACTCGCCATTGGCGACCGGCATGCTGTAGCGGGCGTTCAGGTTGACGATCCACTTCGGTGCCTGCGGCAGCGGGTTGCCATCGATGAGGACGTTGCCGGCGGCGTTCAGCGGATCGGTGATCGTGCAGGCTGCGCACTTCGTCAGCGACAGGCTCGGGTCGCGGATTTCCGTGAAGTTGTACGACGCGCTGGCGCCGATGCGCAGGTCCGGCGTCACGAGGCCTTCCAGGTCGAACTCGGCGCCGCGGCCAGCCGTCTTCTTCGCGTTGATCAGCTTGGTAACGTTGGTGTTGCCGCCGACCACGGTCAGCTGCTGGTTCTTGATCTCGTAGTCGTACAGCGAGAACGCGACGCGGGCACGGCGTTCGAACAGGTCGGCCTTGATGCCGCCTTCGTACGACGTGATCGTCTCGGCGTCGGCGACGGTGATGCCCACCGGTGCGAAGGTCGAGGCCGGCGCGATGCTCGGGGCGCGGAAGCCGGTCGCGATGCGCGCGTACAGGTTCACGTCACGATTCAGCTTGTACGTGCTCGACAGGTCCCAGCTGATCTTGTCCTTGCTTTCGCCGACACTGTTCGGACCCACCGGCGTGAAGCCGATCGCGGTGACGGTGCGGAAGTCCTTCTTGTCGTCCGTGTAGCGGATACCGCCGCGCACCGACAGGGCGTCGTTGATGTTGTACGTCACGGAACCGAACGCGGCCCAGGCCTTGTTGTTCTGCTCGCTGGCCTGGCGCGAGGTGCGGGCGCCGGTGGCGCTGTTGTAGCCGTCGCTGCCGCCCGTCACGTCTTCCTTGAAGTAGTAGACGCCGGCCTGCCAGTTCAGCGGGCCCGTGCTCTTCGATTCGACGCGGAATTCCTGCGAATACTGCTTCAGGTCGTCGATGAAACCGCCCGTCTCGGACTGGAACGGAATGAAGCCCGGACCTTGCGGCGTGCCGCCGTCGATGTCGCCGCGGCTGTAGTAGCTGCCGACCGACTCGTAACCGGTGATCGAGTGGAAGATGACCGGACCCAGGTCCCACGTGATGCGGGCATTGGCGCCGTTCGTCTTGAGGCTCTGGAAGTTCTGGGCGTTCGTCACGATGCTGTCGAGGTCGTAGCCGTCGGCGATATCGTTCGTGCCCTTCTTGATCAGGTTCGCGCGGAACAGACGGGCGCTGCCGTTGGTCGTGCGCTGGTGCACGTTGAACAGGGCGCTGAACGTGGTATCCGGCTTGTACAGGAATTGCACGCGCTCGGCGTGTTCGTTGTAGCCGTCCAGTTCGCCGGTCTTGTTCGTCTTGGCGACGTCGCTGTAGTTGTCGACGAAGTCGTCGCGGTGCTGGCGCAGGGTCGACACGCGCATCGCCCACTTGTCCGACAGCGGCACGTTGATCGCGCCTTCGACGTTGGCCGTGCCGTGGGTGCCGTACGACAGGTTGTAGTAACCCTCGGTCTTCTTGAGATTCGGCTTCTCGGATTCGAATTTCACGACACCGGCCGGGGTGTTGCGACCGAACAGCGTGCCCTGCGGGCCGCGCAGCACTTCCACGCCGGCCAGGTCGAAGATCGGGTAGCCCTTCAGGATCGGGTTTTCCTGGACGATGTCGTCATAGATCAGCGACACCGGCTGCGATGCGAAGGTCGAGAAGTCCGTATTGCCGTAGCCGCGGATGTAGAAACGCGGGAACGTGCGGCCGTTCGAGGACTCAACGTTCAGGCTGGGGGTCTTGCCGGCCAGCAGGCGGATGTCTGCGCCGCCGGACACGAGCACGTCCAGCTTCTCGCCCTTGATGGCGGTGACGGACACCGGCACTTCCTTGATGTTTTCGGTACGGCGTTGTGCGGTCACGGTCACCGTCTGCAGTTCGGTCGCCTGCGCAGTCTGGGCCAGAGCCGCGCCGCCGGGTACGGCTGCGAGCGCCAGCATTGCGCCATGCGCGGCGATGACGCGCTTGTGCATCTTGGACATCTTGATCATTGAGTTTTTCCTAGCTGGGAAGAGTAAAAAAACTGCCGCGTTGTCTCCGCCTGTCTCTCCTGCCTCGGCAAACCCGCACCTGATTGTTGATGTCTAAATATTGCCGGCATGTAAACCGGCAATTGTCGATTATGTGTATATCCTTATGCAAGGAATACGAATCGGCTTACACATCCATACAACAGTTTGTTGTATATGAGAACGTGGTGTGTCACATCCCTGTTCACTTTTTTCTGAAAAACCCTTGCAGGTTTTCGAAGGGATACGCTATGATTCGGGCCTCTTCGGACGTGATGACAAACGTCGGCAGGAAAAACCCTGAAGCGGGCGCTTAGCTCAGTTGGTAGAGCGGATCCCTTACAAGGATTAGGTCGGGAGTTCGAGCCTCTCAGCGCCCACCAGTCAGTTTCAGAGATCTTGCGAAGTGAAGAACCGATCAGAGTAAATGGAGCGGTAGTTCAGTTGGTTAGAATACCGGCCTGTCACGCCGGGGGTCGCGGGTTCGAGCCCCGTCCGCTCCGCCAGTATCAAGAGAAAAGGTCCGATTCGTCGGACCTTTTTTCGTTTCAGACCCTGCACTCTATCGATGGTTCATCCCTATACCCGGTTCCGGATCCGCCTTGCCCGCCACGCCGTGGCGCAACTGGCGTCGCGCCTGCGCAGCTCCGCCGAGATCGCCATGCTCGTGCTGGGTCCGATGACACTCGGCCTGCTCGCCTTCGCCGCCCTGCCCGCCATGCTCGCGGCGGCCGAACCGCTGCCGTTCGCGCTGCCCCTGTTGTGCCTGCACGGCGTCGCGATGAGCCTGCCCATCGTGCTGCTGCGGCCCCGGGTCGTGCCCGCGGACGTGGCCGCCTGGTTGCGTCCGTTGCCCGTACCGCCCGCCAGGTTGCTGCGCGCCGCCGCCGCCGTCGCCGCCTTGCTGACCGCACCGCTGGCACTGGCCTATGCGGCATCGCTGGCGATCTGGCTGGTGCAGGATCCCGGCTGGATGGCGCCGCTGCGCGCCGTCGGCGGCACCGTGTTCTCCTTCCTGCTGACGCTGGCCTGCGCCACCGGCCTGCTCGTGCGCGGTGCGGCCCTGCCGCAACGATCGCAGCAGGCGCCGGCGGACGCCGCCGCCGCGACCCGGCCACCCATACCGCGCGCGGGTTGGTTCTACCTGTGGCGTCAATTGTTCTGGCTGCCCCTGTGGCGCGGCGCTACCGCCGGCGCGCGCCAGGGCGCACTGCTGGCTGCCGCCATCGGTGCCGGTGTGTTGTGGATGCTGGGGCCGCAGGCGCTGCCGCGCGTGGCCGGCGCGATCGTGACGAGCATCCTGCTGGTGCTGCTCGCGCACGAGGCCGACCAGGCACTGCGGCGCCAGCTCGCGCGCGTGCGCGGGCTCGCGGCCGGCTGGCCGGTCGACGTCGCCGCGCTGGCCTGGCATGCCCGCGCGCTGGTGCTGCTGGGCATCGCGCTCGCGCCCGCCGCCGTCACCGCGACGGGTGCGCTGGCCGGCGCCTGGCATGGCACGGCCGGCCGCTTTTATCTACTACTTGCCTGGAGCGTGCCGCCGCTGCTCGTGCTGACGCCTCCCTTCACGGCACGCGGCCGCATGGCGCTCGTCGCGCTCGCCATCATGCTGCTGTGCGCTACCGGAAGCCAACTATGGAATTGAATCCCGCCGTCGACATCAAGGATCTGGCGTTTCACTTCGCGACGCGCAGCGTCTTCTACGGCCTGAACCTGCAACTCGGCCCAGGCCTGACGTGGCTGCGCGGCCGCAACGGCCGCGGCAAGACGACCTTGCTGAAACTGCTGGGCGGCGCGCTGGCGCCGAGCCGCGGCCACATCCGCCTGGACGGCCTGGACAGCGCAACGGATGCGCTCGCCTACCGCCGCCTGAGCTTTTATTGCGGCGGCGAAGCGCCGGCCCTGGACTGGCTGACGGCGCGCGAATGGCTCGAACTGCATCTCGCGCTCTACCTGGATGCCGACCGCGCCGTGCTGGACCGCCACCTGGACGCGTTCCACGTCGCCGACATCGGCGCGCAGCCGGTCACGGGCCTGTCGCTGGGACAATATAAAAAGCTGCAGCTGGCGTTCGCGCTCGCACTGCCCGCGCGCCTGCTGCTGGTGGACGAACCGTTCAACGGCCTGGACGTCGACGCGGTCGGCGTGCTGGAAGAAGTCCTCGCGCGGCGCACGCGCGCGGGCACGAGCTGCACCGTGCTGACGAGCCACCTGGACCTGCGCATCGCGCCGACGGTCACGCTCGACCTCGACACGCAACCGGGCGTGCTCTGAACGCCGGCCGTTCAGGCCCGCCTGAGGAGGGGCGCGCCGATCTCGACGCGGTTACGGCCACCGGTCTTGGCCGCATACAGGGCGTGGTCGGCGCGCGCCAGCGCGGCCGTCAATTCCTCGTTCGGATCGATCATCACAAGGCCGATGCTGACCGTCATGCGATAGGTCGCGGCGCAGGTGAGCGCCGGCGCTTCGGCGACGGCGATGCGCAGGCGTTCGGCCGCATACTGCGCGCCTGCCAGCGACGTACCCGGCATCGCCAGCGCGAACTCTTCTCCGCCCAGCCGGCCAATCACATCGTTCTCGCGCAAGGTGGCGCGCGCCGTGTCGGCAAACAACCGCAAGGCCTCGTCGCCGCAGGCATGGCCGAAGCCGTCGTTGAGCTGCTTGAAATGATCGAGATCGAGCATCATCAGCGCGATCGGCTTGCGCAGGCGGACCGCCGTCTGCAGGGCGCTCTCGGCACGCTCGAAGAAGGCGCGGCGGTTCAGCATGTCCGTCAGGCCGTCGATCGTGGCCAGGCGCTGCATGCGCTGGTCGTCCTTCAGCTTGCACAGCAACAGGAAGCCGAAGCCATTGACGATCATCAGCAGATAGCTGGCCAGGTAGGCGAAGCCATACACCGGATTCGTATTGAACATGCCCACGCCGCCATTGGCCACCGCCATCCAGATCCAGATCGCGATGGCGAACAAGGCATCGTTGACGCCGATGACACGCTGCAGCAGCGGCGCATCGGCCTGCGGCCGCAGCAGGATCGCGGCGGCACCGGAAGCGAACAGGGCGACGATGACGGCCACCACTTGCGTCATCTGCTCGCGCGACGCCTGCGCCAGCGCCGCAGCCGCGACGATGATCAGCGCCGCGACGGTGGCCGGTGCGAGAATCCGGCGCCAGTTGCGGAACCCGAAGAACACGCAGTACGAGGCCAGTTCCAGCGCGACACCGCCCACCCAGCCGAACGCGGCCAGCTCCTCCGCGATGGGCAGGCCGACATGCGGCGCCACCCAGCAGCAGATCTGTGCCAGACCCGACGATAGCCGCGCCCACATCCAGGTGCGCAGCCCCGGATTGGGTGCCGCACCGCGCATGTAACCCGCCATCAGCAACGCAAACGCTGTGTTGCCGACGCCAAGCGCCAGCATGAAGGTCTGGATATCGATCACTCGGTTCCTCCTGGCAGGACGTGGTGAGATGATGCCATGAATGTAATTAATATTTCCCAAAGGAATTATATTACACGTTTTCCAATTGGGTGCACGCACGATTTGCACCAATGGTCGAGCGGTATGCACGGCGGCTAGAGGGTGTTGTGTCGCGTCCAATTAACTGAGCATTCGTTGCTGCGCAAGCACAAATGAATCGTTCATAATTGACAAAGCAGCCACTCGGTTGCATCGTCCTGGAGCTTTCGTGATTTTTGGTTTCCTGAAATCGTCCACGCTGTCCCCTCGCCAGCTTCGGCTGCAGAACACGCCGCTGTTCCGTTCCCTCAAACCGTTGGAAATCAAGTTTGTCGACGGCCTCATGCATGAGCGCCGCTACCTGCCCGACGAGATCGTGTTCGACGAAGGCGAGGAAGGCCAGGCGCTGTATCTCGTGATGAGCGGCCGCGTGCAAATCAGCCGCAGCCACAGCCGGGGCCGCCAGATCGTGGGCGAACTGAGCGCCGGCAGTTTCTTCGGCGACCTCGCCCTGCTGGACAATTCCCCGCGCAGCGCCCAGGTCCGCGCCCTCGACGCGTGCGAACTGGCCGTCTTCTTCCGCGACGACTTTCTCGCCCTGATGGAAACGGATGCCGTGATCGGCTACAAGATCTCGCTCGCCCTGGCGCGCCACATCGGCCAGCGCCTGCGCGGCTGGCTCGACGGCAACGCCCAGGTGGAGGCGCTGTGATCCACGGCGCCCTCCGCGACGAGCGCAGCGGTCCCTTCGTCTGGACCGGCATCATCGGCGTGACATGCCTGCTGCTGGTGCTGCTCGAGCACATGCTGTGGCTGGTGCTGCCCTTCATCCTCGGCACCGTCATGTACTACATCCTGCTGGGCCCGATGCAACGCCTGCTGCGCGCGGGTTTCACCCGCAACGTCTCGGCCACGCTCGTCTGCATCGTGTTCTACGGCGCCACCGTCCTGCTGGTGATGGCGGCGATGACCTGGACCAGCACGCCCGGCGATACGGACAGTTGGCACGAGACGGGCGCCCTGTACCTGGACGGCGGCGTCGCCTTCGTGCGCAATACGATGACGCTGCTGGAAGCCAAGTTCCCGATCCTGGCCGAGATGCATTTGACGTCCATCGTCAACAAGCGCTTCAAGGCCTACACGGACAATTTCGCGCAGCGCCACCTGACGACCATCCTGCTGGGCGCCGCAGGCTGGCTGCCGTCGCTGCTGCTGGCCCCGTTCCTCGCCTTCTTCTTCCTGCGCGACGGCCTGCGCTTCAAGAAATTCCTCGCCCGCGCCGTGCCGAACGCCTATTTCGAACGGACGTTATTCCTGCTGCACCAGGTCGACCAGACCGCGCGCCGTTACTTCGAGGGTTTGTTGAAGCTGACCGTGCTGGACACCATCGTGCTCGGCTTCGGCCTGTGGGTGATCGGCGTCTCGTCACCGCTGCTGCTGGGTTTTATTTCGGCGCTGCTGGCGTGGGTGCCGTTCGTCGGGTCGGTCGTGGGCTGCATGATGGTCGTGGTCGTTGCGGCCACGGACGCGCCGAACAATCCGCTGATCGCGTACGGCGCCATCGTCGTGTTCATCCTCGCGAGGCTGCTGGACGACTTCGTGTTCATGCCGCTGACCTTGGGGCGCAGCCTGCATATCCACCCGCTGGTGACGGTGCTGATGATCTTTATCGGCGGGGCGCTGTCGGGCGTGGCCGGGTTGATGCTCGTGCTGCCGCTGCTGGGGGTCGTGATGGTCGTTGGAGAGACCATGGGACGGCTCATGACCAATCCGCGGCTCAGGGCAAGGCATCGGTATGCGCGCAGGTTGAGGGACAAGCAGGCCAGCGCGGATTTGAGTGTTTGAAACCGGGGTCAGAGCCCGAATATTGGCAATAGCTTTTGAGCTTTTGCCAAAAAACGGGCTCTGACCCCGGTGTTATTTGCGGCCGGCCTTGGGCTTCGACTTGATGGTCGACAGGATGCCCGCCTTCGCCTTCGACGGCGGCGCCATGAACGGTGCCGGCTCGCCGCGACGCTCGCCGCCGCGTCCATTACGCCGCGTCGCGACCTCGATCACGCGGCCTTTCGGCGCCTCGCTGCGCTGCGCGACCGGCGGACGGCGCTCGCCACGCTGCGGCGCAACTTCCTGTTCCGACCCGGCCAGCGGCACCAGGTGACGCTCGCCATTGCCGATCAGGTCGCCGCGGCCCATGCGCTTCAGGCCTTCGCGCAGCACCGGCCAGTTTTCCGGATCGTAGTAGCGCAGGAACGCCTTGTGCAGCTTGCGCGTCTTGCCGCTTTTCGCGGTGAGGACCTCTTCCGAATCCTCGGTAACCTTGTGCAGCGGATTTTTACCCGAGTGATACATCGTCGTCGCCATAGCCATCGGCGTCGGCGTGAACGTTTGCACCTGGTCGAGGTGGAAATTGTTCTTCTTCAGCCAGAGGGCCAGGTTCAGCATGTCCTCGTCCGTCGAGCCCGGGTGCGCGGCGATGAAGTACGGGATCAGGTATTGCTTCTTGCCCGCTTCGCGCGAGTACTTGTCGAACAGCGCCTTGAACTCGTCATAGGCACCGATGCCCGGCTTCATCATCTTCGAGAGCGTGCCCTCTTCCGTGTGCTCCGGTGCAATTTTGAGCAGGCCGCCGACGTGGTGGGTGACCAGTTCCTTGACGTATTCCGGCGAACGCACGGCCAGGTCGTAGCGCAGGCCCGAGCCGATCAGGATCTTCTTGATGCCCGGGATCGCGCGCGCCTTGCGGTACAGCGAGATCAGCTTGCTGTGGTCCGTGCCCAGGTTGCTGCAGATGGTCGGGTACACGCACGACAGGCGGCGGCACGTTTCCTCGATCTTCTTGTCCTTGCACGCGAGGCGGTACATGTTCGCGGTCGGGCCGCCCAGGTCCGTGATGGTGCCGGCGAAATTCTTCGTCGTGTCGCGGATCAGCTCGATCTCGCGCAGGATCGACGGTTCCGACCGGCTCTGGATGATGCGGCCCTCGTGTTCCGTGATCGAGCAGAACGTGCAGCCGCCGAAACAGCCGCGCATGATGTTCACGGAATAGCGGATCATTTCCCAGGCCGGGATGTGCGCCTTGCCGTAGCTCGGGTGCGGCGCGCGCGCGTACTGCAGGTCGTAGACGCCGTCCATCTCGTCCATCGCGAGCGGCAGCGGCGGCGGGTTCAGCCAGACGTCGCGGTCGCCGTGCTGCTGCACGAGCGCGCGCGCATTGCCCGGGTTCGATTCAAGGTGGAACACGCGCGACGCGTGCGCGTACATCACCGGATCCTCGCTGACGGTCTCGAACGACGGCAGGCGGACAACGGTCTTATGCGCCTTTTCGCGCGCGGCGGCCTGGCGCTGTTCGCGCGTCATGATGACGATCGGTTTGACTTCCGGTTCCGGCTGCGCATTGTCCAGCGCGCACTGCTTCGGATCTTCCAGTGCCATCGCGTACGGGTTCGGCTGCGCGTCGATGCGGCCCGGCACGTCCACGCGGGTGGAATTGTGCACCGTCCACTCTTCATCCGGCAGCCAGCCGTGCGGCACGAGGAAGGCCGTGCCGCGCAGGTCGCGGATGGATTTGATGTTCTCGCCGGCCGCGATGCGGCGGGTGACGTCGACGAGCGCGCGTTCGGCGTTGCCGAAGATGACGAGGTCGGCCTTCGATTCGAACAGCACCGAGCGGCGCACCTTGTCCGACCAGTAATCGTAGTGCGCGATGCGGCGCAGCGACGCTTCGATCGAACCGGCGATGACGGGCACGCCCGGGAACGCTTCGCGCGCCCGCTGGCAGTAGACGGTCACGGCGCGGTCCGGACGTTTATTGGGCTCGGCGTTCGGCGTGTAGGCGTCGTCCGAGCGGATCTTGCGGTCGGCCGTGTAGCGGTTGACCATCGAATCCATGTTGCCGGCCGTGATGCCCCAGTACAGGTTCGGCTTGCCCAGCGCGCGGAACGGTTCCACGGAGGTCCAGTCCGGCTGGCTGATGATGCCGACGCGGTACCCCTGCGCCTCCAGCAGGCGGCCGACGAGGGCCATGCCGAAACTCGGATGGTCGATGTAGGCGTCGCCCGTGATCAGGATGATGTCGCACGAATCCCAGCCCAGCTTGTCCATCTCGGCACGGGACATGGGCAGGAACGGGGCCGCAGGGGCGCGGCTGGAACGCTTGGCGACGTTCGCGAAAAGATTGGCAGGGGAGTTCATTGGCCGGCATTTTACCGGAAAACGCCTGTTTAAGCTGCGGACCCCTCGAAAAATGGCTTAATTTTCAATGGCTTGTCGTTAAATTCCCATGCTCGCGAGGATGTTGCCGAGCTCACGGAGGGCCGGTTCCAGGTGCGGATGGCGGATGGCGAAGCGGGCTGTCAGCTCCTGCGTGCGCGAGGCCAGGCCGTACGTGTTCGCGTCCGGATCCTGGGAGCGCTTGTCGAGCACGTGCTTGATATCGCCGTCGAGCTGGCGCAGCAGCATTTCCAGTTCGTCATCGACTTCGCCGGTTTCCTCGAGGCTGCGGTGCAGCGTCTTGAGGTGCGCTTTCAGGGTATTTTCGTTTTCAGGCAGCATGGCTTTCTCACGTCATGATGTTGTGAGAAGTCTACACCCGATAAGGGCGGCCTGGCGCGCCGCCCTTGTCGTCGGGATTACTCGCCCGTCAGGCCACGGCGCTCCAGCAGCGGCTCGATCTTCGCATCACGGCCGCGGAAGTTGCGGTACATGTCCATCGCATCCATCGTGCCGCCGCGCGACAGCAGCATCTGGCGGAAGCGGTCGCCGTTCGCGCGCGTCAGGCCGCCGTGTTCCTTGAACCATTCGACGGTGTCGGCGTCCAGCTTCTCGGCCCACAGGTAGCCGTAGTAGCCGGCCGAATAGCCGCCCGAGAACACGTGCGAGAAGTACGTCGTGCGGTAGCGCGGCGGGACGAGCGGGAAGTCGACGCCGGCGTCGTGCAGCGCCGTCGCCTCGAAGCCCAGCACGTCGGCCGGGATCTGCCCGGCGCCCAGTTGATGCCATTTCTGGTCGAGGATAGCCGCGGCCAGGTACTCGGTCGTGCGATAACCCTCGTTGAACTTGGACGAGGCCTGGACTTTATCCAGCAACTCTTTCGGCATGGGCGCGCCCGTCTGGTAGTGCTTGGCATAATTCGCCAGCACTTCCGGCCACGCCATCCACATCTCGTTGACCTGCGACGGGAACTCGACGTAGTCGCGCGGCACGCGGGTGCCGGAGAAGCGCGGGTATTTCACGTTCGAGAACATGCCGTGCAGCGCGTGGCCGAATTCGTGGAACATCGTGCGCACTTCGTCGTACGTCAGCAGGGTCGGCTCGCCCGCGGCCGGTTTCGGGATATTCAGGTGGTTCGCGATGACCGGGTGCGTGCCCAGGAGCTTGTTCTGGCCGACATACGCATTCATCCACGCGCCGCCGCGCTTGTTCGAGCGGGCATACGGGTCGTGCAGGAAGATCGCCAGTTGCTTGCCGTCGGCATCGAACACGTCGAACACGCGCACGTCCGGGTTGTACACCGGCAGGTCGTGGCGTTCCTTGAACGTGATGCCGTATTCCTTGGTGGCGGCGAAGAACACGCCGTTCACGAGCACGTTGTTGAACTCAAAATAGGGACGCAGCTGGTTTTCGTCGAACGCGTAGCGTGCCTGGCGTACCTTGTCCGTGTAGTAATTCCAGTCGTAGGCGGTCGCCTGGAACTTGCCCCCGTCGGCATCGATGACCTTCTGGATCTCGGCCGCTTCCTTCTTCGCATTGCGCACGGCCGGCTTGGCGAACTCGGCCAGCAGGTTGTTGACGGCGTCCGTCGTCTTGGCGGTCTGGTCTTCCAGCATGTACGCGGCGTGGTTCGGATAGCCAAGCAGCTTCGCGCGTTCGGCGCGTGCCTTGGCCAGGTCCAGCACGACCTGGCGGTTGTCGTAATCGCCGCCGTGGCTGCCGCGGGCCAGCGACAGGGCCAGCAGTTTTTCGCGCGTCGCGCGGTTGGTCAGCACGGACAGCGGCGCCTGCTGCGTCGTGTTCACGACCGGCACCTTGAACTTGCCGTCGAGACCATCCTTCTTCGCCAGCGCGGCGGCGGCGTCGATGGCCTTGTCGGACATGCCGGCGAGTTCTTCGCGCTTGTCGACGACGAGCGCCGACGCATTCGCTTCCTTCAGCACGTTCTGGCTGAATTGGGTCTGCAGGGCGGCGATCTTGCCGTTATAGGCTTTCAGTGTTTCCTTGTCGGCAGCGGACAGTTTCGCGCCAGCACGTACGAAGTCGGTGTGATAACGCTCGAGCAGGTAGGCCGATTCCGGATCGAGGTGCAGCTTGGCGCGCTTGTCGTACAGCGTCTGGATGCGCTTGAACAGCTTGTCGTTCAGGCGGATCTTGTCGCTGTGGGCGGCCAGTTTCGGCGCGAGATCCTTGTCGAGCGCGTCGAGCGTGGGATTGGTATTGGCGCCGACGAGGCTGTAGAAGATGGTCGAGACGCGGTTCAGCAGCAGTCCCGAACGCTCCATCGCGACGATCGTGTTGTCGAAGGTCGGCGCTGCACGGCTAGCGGCGATCGCCTCGATTTCCAGCGACTGCAAGCGCATGCCTTCTTCGAACGCCGGCGCGAAGTCCTCGTTCTTGATCTTGTCGAAGGCCGGGTACTGGAACTGCAGGGTGCTCGGCTTGGCGAACGGGTTGGACGCGGGCAGCAGCGAAGCGGGGGCGGCATGGGCCAGGTTGGCGACGGCTGCGGTAACAGCGACGGCCAGGATGTGCGAACGGTTCATTCTTTGGGCTCTCCGGAGGGTTGTCGGATCCGACCGTGCTTGTGCCACGGACCGATCTCTTCTTGCTCGTGCACTCCATAATGGAAACCGCCGGGACGAACCCGGCGGTGAAGTGCGCCCTAAGGATAGCAGGGATATTGCCGTAAGTTACATATTTACGGCCTAAAAAAAGGCTTTGCGGGGGACTCAGCCCCGCTCCGATTGCTCTTCCTGTGCCACTTTATCCTCGATGCGCCGGTCCGGAATCAGCCACACGATGGCGACGGCGGCATACACGAGAAACCCGAGCCAGGCGCCAAACCACGACAGGGCGACGCCGCAGAGATACAGCACGCACGACAGCTTGCCCTTGCGATCCTTGCCGATCGCCTCGGCCAGCGCCGCGTTCTTCGGATGATTCGCCGTCAACACCTGCACCAGGATCAGATAGGCGACGGAGCACATGAACAGGACGAAGCCGTACGCCGCGGTCGGTCCGCTCTCGAAATGGTTCTCGCCCATCCACGCGGTAACGAACGGGATCAGCGACAACCAGAACAGCAGGTGCAGATTGGCCCACAGGACGCCGCCGCTGACTTCCTTCACGGCGTGCAGCATGTGATGGTGGTTGTTCCAGTAGATGCCCACGTAGATGAAACTGAGCACATAGCTCATGAAGACGGGCCATAGGGGCAGCAGCACGTCGAACGTGGCGCCGTGCGGGACTTTGAGTTCCAGCACCATGATGGTGATGATGATGGCAATGACGCCGTCGCTGAAGGCTTCCAGTCGAGTTTTGCCCATCTCTTTTCTCGTGAACGTTATACGTAAGAATGGCGGAGATCGATCTGATCCGCTTTTGCGTCTGCAACCGAAATAAATGGGGCGGACGTAAGGATGAACCGGCGAAAGTCCGGTGTTGCATCCTCCCAGCAGTTACTCGTTCCGAGCGCATCCAGCTCAGCGCTTGGCTGGTACTTGTATGTAAGGCTCAGCTGGCTGATCGCGTCGTCATCCTCGAGCTCTGCTTCAATGAATTGACGCGTGATGTCAAGTTCGAAGTATTTTCCGTTTCCCCAGTCGTAGCTTCCCCACTGGTACAGCAACATATCGTCGGAACATGCAACACATGCGGCCTGGGCACGAAACTCAAGCATTGCTTCGATACCTTCTCGTGGCGTTGACGCATTCAAATCAATGCCTTTCGATGCAGTGAAGTCCTGGAATGCTGTTACCGATTCGGCAGGTTTCATACGACGTCCTTGTGGTTGACAGGTAATTGTTGTGGCACTAACAAAAATAAAGGGGAATATTTCTCTCTTCACACCACGCTCGCAATTGCTGGTGCAACGTGTCCCAAAGTTCCAATGCCCATGGTGGCGCAGTCTCATGCCAACACGCCTTGATTGGCAGGTACACGGACGTGACGCCCATCGGCATGTCCAACGTGAATGAACCAAGGGCACAAGAGCAAAGCAGTTCCTCTTTCCACTGCGGCCTGAATTCGAATTGCATCATCGATACCTCTTCAGTTCACAATGACATCATGATAACCGCCGCCACGGGCGTACCGCTTGAACGCCATTTCCCTGCATAAAAAAATGGCCGCACGCGGCGGCCATGTGTGGAGCGCAGGCGCTTACTTCTCCGCCCGCTTCATGTAGGTGTCGAAGTTCTCGATGAAATCGTCGAGATTCGCTTCCATCATCTTGCGGAACTGGTCGGTGAAATACTCCAGGGCCCGCGCCTTTTCCGAGGTCATGGTCTCGGCGCTGCCGGTCGTTGCCGCGACGATGAAGGCGTTGAAGCGCGCCGAGGCGTACAGCGTCGATGCGCTGACTTCGCTCGGATGGGTCGACGTACACTGGTCGTTCGCCAGGTTGATGAGGGCGTTGGCGCGGTCGAAGAATTCCGGGCTGGGGGCGTTGTCACTCATGAGTCATCGTGGATTGAGGTAAAGGTGCCGCCACTATAACAGTCATTTCCGGAACCGCTTCACCTGGCGGATCAGCGCGCCGTTCAGCGCATCGTACCGGCCGTGGACGTTCAACAGCCAGGCCGTCCCGCTGCGCGCGCGGTGCATCAGGACCAGGCCGCGGGTCTGCAGCACATGCGTGGAGCGGAATTCCGCGTGCGGCGTGCCGTAACCGAAGTCGATGTGGTCGAACGTGAAATGGGCCAGCACGTCCTGCACGGCCAGGTGGATCGCGCTGGTGCCGGCCGACAGGTGCAGGTAATCCTGCCGGCACAGAATTTTATAGACATGCCAGACGGACGCCGAGCGCATGCCGTACACGACGGCGACGTCGTTCTCGCCGCAGCGGATCACGTAGGACAGCAGCAGGCCGTGGCGCGCCAGGCTTTCCAGGCGCGCCTGCTCGCCGGCACGCCCGGCGGCGCGGGAGGCGTCGGTGGCGACCATGGCGTCCAGCATGGCCCCGACCTGGCCGGGCCGGACGATGCGCAGCACGTGCAACGGGCCGGCCGCTTCCGTCAGCAGGCGGACCTGGCGCGACAGGTTGTAGCGCTTCTTGGCGCTGAAATGCTTCAAATAGGCGTCGACGCTGTCCGGCAGCGGCTGCGTATGGCATGCGCGCCAGCCGTTCAGCACGTACGCCGCCACGCCCGCGATGCTTTTCCAGCCGTCTTGCGGCACGGCCTGCAGGTACAGCACGTGGCAGTGCGCAAATCGGTCGAGCAGCTGCTGCGCGATGAATTCGGCGAGGCCCGGTTCCGCCGGGTCCAGCAACGGAACGCTGCCGAGGACCTGGCAGGCGCGCAATGTCCGCCCGAACAACGGCACGGGGCCGGCATGGAACGCGATCCGGCACGGCAGGGTGCGCACGGGAACGAAGCCGACGATCGCGTAATCGACACTGCGGCGGACGATGAACAATTCGTGGTTCGCGTCCCGCCCTCGATCCATGTCGATCAGGTGGTTGAAGAATTGGGGCGACTGGTACAGCGTTTCCGGACCGGCCGCCGCGGCCAGCATCCGGTGCCACGCCGCAAGGATGTCCGGACGGTCGTGATAGGCGGTCGCAACGTTCAGCTCGAACCTGTCGGGGCAGCGCGCCGCGCGGGGACGCGTGCCCCATGGCGCAGGCAGCGCGAGCGGACTCGTCCCGAGACTCCGTATGGCTATCATGTCAGCCCCCGCCAAAAAAATCACAGATTAGGCAAGGACCGCGGGTGACATCTTGTAAAAATCGATATGGACTGCTGGTGATGCGTCAATAATGCGGCGGCCGCTCGTTGAGCGGGCCCTGCCCCGCGTCACGCAGCGCGCGCACGTGGTCGGCCAGCTTGGCCACCATGGCTTCCAGCTGGTCGATGCGGCGGCCCTGCTCGTAGATCGTGCGGTTGAGGGTATCGACGAGGTTTTCCTGGTCGGCCAGCTTGATTTCGATGTCGATGAAACGGTTTTCGTCGCTCACGTGGATGTCCGGTGAAGTAAAAGCTGCATGATACGTGGGCGAAAAAAAGGCCGCCAGTCGCGGCGGCCGTCTGCGTGCGTCGGCGTCAGGCGCCGAAAGGCGTATAGGTAAAGCCGTTCTCGATCGAGCCGATCACCTGCAACTGGTTTTCCGGGCTTTCGCTGAAGAAGGCGAGCAGGTGTTCGCGCGTGGCGATCTTGGTGTCCAGCGCATTCAGCCAGAATGCGTAACCTTCGCCGTCCGGCCCGCGGTGCAGGACGTGGGCATACAGGTTCGTCAGGAAGTCGGCGTTGGACGGGGTCTTGCCATACATCTTGTCCCACTCGGGCTGGTTGGTCATGAACTCCTTCGCCATGTCTTCCAGTTGCAGGCCATGGTCGACCCGATCGATCCAGTAATTGATCTGGGGATCGGGTTCACGGTCGAACGCGGCCTTGTACAGTCGGTAGACCTGGCCCGCGGGACCATCGATGTCCAGCGCGACATTGACGTCGTTGAATTGCAGACGCTCGACGTTGATGAGCGAATCGTGTCCGCCGCTGCCCAGCTTGTCCGTGACCCCGTAGCCCCACGTTTCCTTGCCCACCGTGTAATCGGCAAACTTGCCCGCAATAACCGCCGTGTCGCGGCCCGCGCCGCCGTCGATCGCATGACCGCCGTTCGCGGCCGTCACCTTGATCACGTCGTCCTTGGCCGTACCGCCCTGGAAGGCGCTGTTCGCCACCGTAAACGTTGCGCTGTTGAAGCTGGCGGTGGCGTTGCCCGCCTTGTCGGACGAGACGACGTTGACCTGGTAGCCGGCATTGGGCAGCGGCGACGTGGTCACCGACCACGAGCCGTCCAGGCGGACGGTGGTGGTGGCGATGTCGATATAGTCGTCGACGGTCGCGCCCGCGCGCACCACCTGGATCAGCGTGCCGGCTTCGCCGGTGCCGCTGAACGTGGCGATGTTGTCGCCCGACGCGTATTGCAGACCAAAGGTCGGGATGACGGGCGGGGTCGCGTCGACGTTGAACGTCGCCGTGCCGCTGTGCGTCGAAATATTGCCGGCGGTATCCGTGGCGGTCGCGTAGATCGTGTAGCCGACCCCGTCGGCGAACGGGCTCAGGTTCGTGCTCCACACGCCTTTCGCATCGGCCTGGGCGGTTCCGACCTGCACGTTGTTGGCCGTGTAGATCTTGACGACGGCATTGGCTTCCGCGGTGCCGCTCACGTACGGCTGGCTGCCCTGCGCATAGCCGGCGCCGTTGCGGGTGACCGCCATCACGGGCGCGCCGGGCGGCGTCGTGTCGCTGCTGAGGACCGTGCTGGCACTGACGGCCTGGCTGCTGCCGAACTGGATCAGTTCGATCGAATGCAATGTCGTGGTGCCGGTCTTGTCGACGGCCTGCAAGTCGCCGTTGGCAAGCTTCGTGAACGTGTAATCGATGCGCGCGCCGCTGAATACGGCGGTATCGTTTCCTGCTCCTCCGTCGATCATGTTGTTTCCTCCATTTCCAGCAAGCTTGTCATCGGCGCTCGTTCCGGTGAGGGTGTCCGTACCGCTGGTTCCCATGATGTAGCGCCCGCCGCCGGTCGAGTTCATGCCCTGCGCGCCACCAAGGCCATCGTCCCCGTACAGCCAGTGCAATGCGGCGAGGTCGTAGTCGCGGTACGCCGCGTACGGGCCGCCATTGGCGTCGTAGGACATCAAGGTATAGGCCGTGTTGTCCTGCGCGTCCGGCAGCACGGCTTTGTTGTCGCCCGTATAGTCCGCTTCGTAGAACGGGTGCTTGAGGCCGAGCGCATGGCCCAGTTCGTGCAGCAGCGTCTCGTAGCCGTCGCCGCCTTTGCTCAGGTTCGCATTCTGCGCGCCCCAGATCGCGTCGTTGTCGAGGTAGACATAGGCGTCCGCGTCGTAACTCACCAGCTGGCCACTGGCATACTTGAAGTACGTGCTGTGCCAGCTGCACAGGCCGGTCACGCTCGAGCCGATCAGGTTGACGTACGACAGGTGGATCTGCGCCGCGTTGCCGTTGGTCGTCTCGGCAAACTTGATGCCCGTGACTTGCGTGAGATAGTCGAGCGCGGCGCGAACAGCCTGCTGCTGCGTGGTCGTGAACGCCTGCTGCGTGCCCGTGAAATTCTGTTGTGCGTCCGCCGGATCTTCGTTACCGAACGCGACGGAAAACGTATAAGTGAGCGTATAGACGGGTGTTCCCGCGGAGTCCGTCAAATAATTCCAGTCCGGGCCGGTATCGAGCAGGGCATCGATGTAGTTCAAGCCGGACAGGGGCGTGGTCGTGATGTCAGATACGGTAGCCATGAAATTAACGATGCTTGCTGCGTGAAAATTGATTCATGAAAGTATTTCCCGCGCAACAGTTGAAGTCAAATAAGAATTTCAATCGTGCGCACCCTTGGGCCTGAACGTCACACTTTCGGCGTGGCCAGCAACGCCTTCAGGCTGGCAAGACGTTCCTTGGGCGTGAGGATTTCGTTTTCCTTCGGCGGCGCATCGCCCACGTCGAGTGCCATTTCCTTGATGAAGCGCGACGGGTCGCAATGCACGAGCTCGCCTGCCCGCTTGCGCTTCTTGCACCACGTGACGTGCAGGCTGCGCTGGGCGCGCGTGATGCCCACGTACATCAGCCGGCGTTCTTCCTGGATGCGGGCGGCGATCTTCTCGACGGGGTCGTCCGGATCGCCCTTGTGCGGCAGGATGCCCTCCTCGCAACCGACGAGGTAGACGTGCGGGTACTCGAGGCCCTTCGAGGCGTGCAGGGTCGACATGCGGACGGCATCCTGTTCCTCGTCCTGCCCCTCGAGCATGGACATCAGCGCCACCATCTGCGTCAATTCCAGCAAGTTCTTTTCTTCGCCGTCACGGTCGCGTCCGCCGCGGCCCCGCTCCTTCAGCCAGTTCAGGAACTCGAGCACGTTCTGCCACTTGCCCTGCGCCGCCTTGTCGTCGAAGTTCTCGTACAGGTAGTGCTCGTAATTCATTTCCTTCATCATGTCGTCGATCAGCTCGGCGGCATGGTCGCCACTGCCGGACGGCCCCGGACGCGTGGCGCGCGATTCCAGCTCGTTGATCCAGTGGCAGAACTCGCGCAGCGGATACAGCTGGCGCTCCTGCAGCAGCGCTTCGATGCCGCCCTTCAGTGCCGCCTCGAACAGCGAGCAGTTCCATTGCCCGGAAAATTCGCCCAGCTTTTCCAGCGTGGTCATGCCGACCCCGCGCTTGGGCGTGGTGATGGCGCGGATGAAGGCCGGGTCGTCGTCCTGGTTCGCGATCAGGCGCAGATAGGCGATGATGTCCTTGATCTCGGCCTTGTCGAAGAAGCTCTGGCCGCCCGAGATCGTGTACGGGATGCGCTCCTTGCGCAGCGCCTGCTCGATCACGCGGGCCTGGTGGTTGCCGCGGTACAGGATCGCGAAGTCGGACCATTTGTTCTTGCGCTGGAAATGGTCGGCCGAGATCATGATGGCGATCTGGTCCGCTTCCGTCTCGTCGTTCGGCATGCCGAGAACCTTGATGGGCTCGCCCAGCCCGTGCTCGGACCACAGCGACTTTTCGAACAGTTTCGGGTTGTTGCCGATGACGGCGTTGGCCGCCTGCAGGATGCGCGTCGTGGAGCGGTAGTTCTGCTCCAGCTTGATCACGTTCAGGTCGGGGAAGTCCGTCTGCAGGGTGCGCAGGTTTTCCACCGACGCGCCGCGCCATGCATAGATCGCCTGGTCGTCGTCGCCCACGGCCGTGAACATCGGCTTCTTGCCCAGGCCCGTCACCATCAATTTGACCAGTTCGTACTGGCAGGTGTTGGTGTCCTGGTACTCGTCCATCAGCAGGTAGCGCAGGCGGCGCTGCCAGCGGTCGCGGATCGGCTCGTTATTGCGGAACAATTCCACCGGCAGGCGAATGAGATCGTCGAAGTCGACGGCCTGGTAGGCCTGCAGGGTCGCGACATAACTGCGGTAGATGCGGCCGGCCTGGGCCTCGTCCTCGTCGCGTGCGTCCCTGATCGCGTCCTCGGGGTCGACGAGGCCGTTCTTCCACAGCGAGATCGCGTTCTGGATGCGGCGGATTTCCTGCTTGTCGGTGGTGACGGCCAGGTCGGAGACGACGGTGTAGCAGTCGTCGCTGTCCATGATGGAAAACTTGTCCTTCAGGCCAACGCCGGCCGCTTCCTGGCGCAGGATTTTCACGCCCAGCGAGTGGAACGTGGACACCGTCAGCTGCTTGGCCTGCTTGGGTTGCTTGAGCAGCTTGGCGATACGCTCCTGCATCTCGAGCGCGGCCTTGTTCGTGAACGTGAGGGCGGCGATCGTGCGCGGATCGTAGCCGCGGTGCTCGATCATGTAGGCGATCTTTTGCGTAATGACGCGCGTCTTGCCCGACCCGGCGCCGGCCAGCACCAGGCACGGACCGTCGAGATAGAGCACGGCTTCGCTTTGCGGACCGTTCAGGCCGAAATTCGGGGTGTTGGACATTGGAAATATTGGAGAGGACAGCCCAGCATTGTAGCGAAGCTGGAAGCTCGTGCGTAACGTTCGTGTCGAATCCACGACGCCGCTTGAGTAAACCGCAAGCCGCCTCCACATGTGCGTTTTGCATCAGTCCCGCCAAGCATGCGCTAACATGACCGGGCAGCAGCCAACGAGGGATACAACATGAAATTTGAGCACCTGATCGAGATTAACGACCCGCTGAATCCGCTGGCGGACACCATGACACGCGAACAACTGTGGCGCGGCCTCGTGCTGCGCGCGGAAGATCCGAAGATGTTCGTGCCGCACCTGGACGAATGCACGATCAGCGAGCGCGAAAGCGGCAGCTTCATGCGCCGCCTGCGCTATGGCGACCTGGTCATCGACGACAAGGTGGTCCTGCACCCGCTGCGCGAAGTCCGCTACGAAGTGCCGGCGCAGGGAGATATTGCCCAGTCGCTGCTGACGATGACCATCGAGGCGCCGTCCGAGGGCGTGATGTGGGTGCGTTTCCTGTACGACGACGGCAATCCGTCGGCGACCGACGAGACGGGCCGCATGTACGAGGATTTCAAGAAGTCGGCCTACCAGGAAGCCGACATCGATACGATCAAGATCGTGCGGCAGCTGGCGTCCGAAGGGAAGCTGGACGCCTCGCTGCTCAACTGATCACGTTCCCGGCTCGACCGAGTCGGGATCGATGTCGCTTTCTCCCTTGGCGAGATTGGCGGCGAGATCGCGCAGCGCCGTGCGCACGCCCTCTTCGATCACGGGGTGGTAGAACGGCATCTCCAGCATCTGGTCCACCGTCAGGCGCGACTGCACGGCCCAGGCGAGCAGGTGGCCGATGTGTTCGCCGCGCGGCGCGATCATCTCGGCGCCGAGGAAGCGTCCCGTGCGGTATTCGCCGTACACGCGCAGCATGCCCTTGTTCTGCAACATGACGCGGCTGCGGCCCTGGTTCTCGAACGACACCTGTCCCACCGCGAACTTCGATTTGCCCGGTGCGCACAGCGCCTTGTAGCTGGCGCCCAAGGTGACGATGTTCGGTTCCGTGAACGCGGCCGTCAGCGGCGCGCGGCGCAGGCCGGGGCGGATGTCCGGGAAGCGGCCGGCATTGTCGCCCGCGATCTTGCCGTGGTCGGCCGCTTCCGGCAGCACGGGGCGTTCCTGGTTGGCGTCGCCCGCGATGAAGATGTGGCTGTTCCCGCATTGCATGGTGCGCGGATCGAAGACCGGCACGCCGCTGTCGTCCAGGGCGATGCCCGCGTGTTCCAGGCCCAGGCCATGCACGTTCGGCGTGCGGCCGGCCGCCTGCAGCACGTATTGAAACCGTTCGGTGATGGCTTCGTCGTGGCGGCCCGTCGTCAGCACGACGTCGTCGCCGTCCTGTTCCGCTTTCAGGATGCGCGACTGGAAGTGGATGTCGAGTTCTTCGCACAGCACGCGCGATGCCGTCTTGAGCACGACCGGATCGGACAACTGCGCCACGCTGCCGCCGCGCGCGTACACGCGCGTGCGCACGCCCAGCCGCGCGAGGGCCTGGCCGAGTTCCAGGCCGATGACGCCCGTGCCGATCACGGCCACCGAGCGCGGCAGGTCGTTCCAGTAAAACACGTCGTCGCTCGTGATCACGCCGGGGCCCACGTTCTCCAGCGTCGGCAGGCGCGTGGGGCTCGAACCGGTGGCGATGACGATGCGGCGGGCGTCGATCTCCGTGTGGTCGTCGACCTGCAGCGTGTGCGGATCGACGAAGCGGGCATGGCCGCGCACCTTGTCTTCATCCGGCATCGCGTCGACGCCTTCGACCACGAAGCCGACGAAGCGGTCACGCTCGCGCCGCACGCGCGCCATCACGGCGACGCCGTCGATGCGGGTCGTCCCCGGATGGACGCCGAACTGGGGCGCAAGCTGCAGCATGTGGGCGGCCTCGGCGGCCGCGATCAGGAGTTTGCTGGGCATGCAGCCCACGCGCGCGCACGTGGTGCCGTACACGCCGCGCTCGATCAGCACCGTCCGCGCACCCTGCGCCTTCGCGGCGCGGTAGGCGACGAGGCCGGCGGTGCCGGCGCCGATCACGGCGACATCGACCTTCAGTTTTTTCATCTGACCTCCGGGAAGTTCACGAGCGTGACGATACGCTGTTTTCAAGAACTCGGCTTGGACGTGAGTAATTTCAGATGTCGAGCGGATCCACCTCGAGCGACCACCGCACCCGCGACTTCATCGCCCGCAGCACGTCGACCCACTCGGTCAAGAATGCCTGCAGCGCCGGCCGCGAATTCGATTCGACGAGCAGCTGCGCGCGATCGACGTTGTGCACGCGGGTCATCGTCATCGGGATCGGCTCGTTGATGACGACCGTGTCCGACGGCACCGCATCGCGCGCCGCCTCGAGGAATTCGATCGCCGTCGCCAGCTCGGGCGCCTCGGCACGCAGCAGCGCCTGGTACATGTACGGCGGCAGCGCGGCCTGGTGGCGCTCTTCCAGCAGGCTGCCGGCAAAGCGGTCGTAGTCGTGCCGCATCACGGCGCCGTACAGCGGATGCTGGCAGTAGCGCGACTGGATCAGCACTTCCGACTCCAAGCCCGCGCGGCCGGCGCGGCCCGCCACCTGCATCAGCTGCGCGAACAGCCGCTCGCTGGCGCGGTAGTCCTGCGAGAACAGCGCCGTGTCGGGATTCAGCACGCCGACGAGCGTCAGCCTTTTGAAATCGTGGCCCTTGGCGACCATCTGCGTGCCGATCAGGATGTCGACGTCGCCCCGGTGCACCGTGTCGAACGCCTCCTGCGCGCTGCCCTTGCGGCGCGTGGAGTCGGCGTCGATGCGCAGGATGCGCGCGTCCGGGAACAGCGCCTGCAGACCTTCCTCGACGCGCTGCGTGCCGCGGCCCAGCGGCTGCAAATCGATGTTGCCGCACGTCGGGCACGCATGCGGGATGCGCAGCTCGAGCGAGCAGTGGTGGCATCGGAGCCGCCGCTCCGGCCGGTGCAGGACCATGAACGCGGTGCAGCGCGTGCAGTTGCTGATCCAGCCGCACGCCTCGCAGCACAGCACGGGCGCATAGCCGCGCCGGTTCAGGAACAGCAGCGATTGCTCTCCCCGTTCCATGCGCAGGCGCAGCGCCTGCATCAGCGTCGACGTGAGGCCTTCCTTCGGCTTGTCGCGTTCCATGTCGACCAGCTTCACGCGCGGGAGCACGGCGTCGCGCACGGCGCGCTCGCGCAGTTCGAGCCTGCGGTAGCGGCCCGTCTGCGCGTGGTGCCAGCTTTCCAGCGACGGCGTCGCGGAGCCCAGCACGATGGGGATGCCGAGCTGGCGCGCGCGCCACACGGCCAGGTCGCGCGCCGAATAGCGCAGGCCTTCCTGCTGCTTGTACGACGGATCGTGCTCCTCGTCGATGACGATCATCTTCAGGTTCGGCAGCGACGCGAGGATCGCCAGCCGCGTGCCCAGCACGATGCGCGCGCGGCCCGTGTGCGCGGCCAGCCAGTGCAGCATGCGCTCGCCTTCCGAGAGGCTGCTGTGCAGCGTGGCCAGCATCACGCCCGGGAAGCGCGCGCGGATGTTCGCTTCCAGTTGCGGCGTCAGGTTGATCTCGGGGACCAGGATCAGGATCTGCGCATCGGCATCGCGCTGCAGGACTTGCGCGCAGGCCTGCAGGTAGACCTCGGTCTTGCCGCTGCCCGTGACGCCGTACAGCAGCAGCGGACTGAATCCTTGCGCGCCGCCGATCGCATCCGCTGCCTGCTGCTGGGCCGCGTTCAGGACAGGCATATCGGCCGGCGTGGGATCGTGCGCATCCGGCAGCTTGGCCAGTTTTTTCAGCGCCCGGTCCAGCGCCACCGTCGTCGACAGCCGCACATTCTTCGGCAGGCCCGGCATCGCCACCTCGCCCAGCGGCCGGTGGTAATACGCGGCGGCGAAGCGCGCCAGCGCGATCCACCGCGCCGGCAGCGGCGACAACTGGCCGCGCACGGCGAGCGCATCCTTCAGCTTGTCGGCCGGGACGTCCGTCTCGTGCTTGACGGCGACGATCAGCCCGACCGCCTCGCGCCGCCCGAAGTTCACGAGCGCCAGTTGCCCGACTTCCGGCTCGCTGCCGGGTTCGCATGCCCAGCGGTAGTCGAACAGGCTGTCGAGCGGCGTGTCGAGCGCGATTTGCAGGATGCAGTGGGACAATCCGGTACCTTGTCGAGAAGCTGTGGAAAACTGTGGAAAACTTTGTGGAAAATGGAAAAGTTGACCGTGGAGAAGGTTTACGCTAGATCAAAACGTTAGGAAATTCTCTACATAAATGCCGAAATTTTCCGTATAAATTCAATGACTTACGATTTTCTACTTTGAGCGGGTGAAATATCCCATCGCTTGCGCGCTTCTGTGCATAACTGTGCCTTTCCAGTGAAAAACTTCAGCGCAGTGCAGCATAATCTTGATACAACACTTGAAGAAAATCCGTAAACCACGGTAAACCAAGCACTTTTCCGGATTATTCACAGAACCTGTGCATAACTTTGTGAACAATAGGCTGAAAGCTTCGGTGGATAACCGGTCACTCCTCTGGGAGCACCTCGCCAGGCCGCCTTTGGCCCAGCATTAAATCCAATCAAATCAATCACTTACCATATTTTGACGGGCACTGTACATTTCTACAGTCCACGCTGATCGAATCCGATTTTTTGTGAATAAGTGTGATTGCCTGCTCACCGTGCTGCACAAAATGCAGCACGGCCGCTGTGGAACGATCAGGCGGCGCGCTGGCGGCGGCTGAAGTCGTGGACCGCGTCGACCATCGCCGTCACGGATTCCGGCGGGGTGAATTGCGAGATGCCGTGGCCCAGGTTGAACACGTGGCCGTGGCCTGCGGACGGCATGCCGTAGCTGGCCAGCGCCTTTTCCACTTCGGTGCGGATCTGGTCCGGGCCGGCGAACAGGATGGCCGGATCGAGGTTGCCCTGCAGGGCGACGCGGTCGCCCACCTGCGCGCGGGCGCGGCCCAGGTTGACGGTCCAGTCCAGGCCCAGCGCGTCGGCGCCGATATCGGCCATGGCGTCCAGCCACAGGCCGCCGCCCTTCGTGAACACGATGGCCGGAATACGCACGCCGTCCTTTTCACGCTGCAGCTTCGCGACGACCTTCTCCATGTACGCGAGCGAAAACTGTTGATAAGCCCCGTCGGCCAGCGCGCCGCCCCAGGAGTCGAAGATCATGACGGCCTGCGCGCCCGCGTCGATCTGGGCGTTCAGGTATTGCGCGACGGCTTCCGCGTTGATCTCCAGGATGCGGTGCATCAGGTCCGGACGCGAATACAGCATCTTCTTGATCGTGTGGAATTCGCGCGAGCCGCCGCCTTCCACCATATAGCAGGCCAGCGTCCACGGGCTGCCGGAAAAGCCGATCAGCGGCACGCGGCCGTTCAGCGCCGTGCGGATCGACGTCACGGCGTCGAACACGTACTGCAGCGAGGCCATGTCGGGCACGCGCAGGGCGGCGACATCGCTTTCCGTGCGCACGGTGCGCTCGAATTTCGGGCCTTCGCCATCCTCGAAATACAGGCCCAGGCCCATTGCGTCCGGCACGGTCAGGATGTCGGAGAACAGGATCGACGCGTCCAGCGGATAGCGGTCGATCGGCTGCAGGGTGACTTCGGTCGCGAAATCCGGATTCTTGGCCAGGCCCAGGAACGAACCGGCTTTCGAACGCGTGGCGCGGTATTCCGGCAGGTAGCGCCCCGCCTGGCGCATCAGCCACACCGGCGTGTAGTCCGTCGGCTGGCGCAGCAGCGCACGCAGGAAGGTGTCGTTCTGGAGCGGGGCAAATTGTGGCATGGCTGACAATCCGTTCGCGGGTTGGGTGGGCAAACCTCTATTATCGCATCCCCGGGCCCCGCGCACCGCATCCACGTGGACATACGCTCGCGCGGCAGAGACTTATAATGCCTCTCTTCCCGCTGCCCGTCCCAGAACCGACCATGACCGACACCACCCGCAAACAGGCCGCGCCCTGCGGCACCTGGACTTCCCCGATCACCGCCGCCGTCGTCGCGGCCGGCGCCACGCCGCTGTCGCAGGTACTGCTCGACGGCGGCGACGTGTTCTGGCTGGCCGGCCGCGCCAGCGAAGGCGGCCGCAACACGCTGCTGCGCAACCGCGGCGGCCGGGTCGACGAACTGACGCCGGCCCCGTTCAACGCCCGCACCCGCGTGCACGAGTACGGCGGCGGCGCCACGCTCGTCGCGGACAGCCACATCTGGTTCTCGAACTTCGCCGACAACCGCGTCTACCGCCTCGACCGCGCCGGCAGCGGCGAACCCGTTCCCGTCAGCGCGGGCGGCGACGAGCGCTGGGCCGACTTCGTGCTGGACCGCGCGCACCGGCGCCTGATCGGCGTGCGCGAAGATCACTCTGCCGGCGGCACCTACCCGGACAACACATTGAGTGCGCTCGGCGCGGACGGCACGGTCACGGTGCTCGTCGACGGCAACGATTTTTATTCGTCGCCGCGCATCTCCCCGGACGGCACCCACCTCGCGTGGCTGAGCTGGGACCATCCGCGCATGCCGTGGCAAGGCACCGAACTGTGGCTGGCCGAGATCGGCGAAGACGGCACGCTGCTGGACGGCCGCCTGATCGCGGGCGGGGCAGACGAAGCGATCGTGCAGCCGGAATGGTCGCCGGACGGCACGCTGTACTTCGTGTCCGACCGCAGCGGCTGGTGGAACCTGTACCGCTACGAGCACGGCGTCGTGCACCAAGTGTGCCCGCGCGCGGCGGAATTCGGCGGCCCGCACTGGGTCTTCGGGAGCAGCATGTACGGCTTCCGCTCGGCGCAGGAAATCATCTGCACGTACATCGAGGATGGCGTGAGCCAGCTCGCACGGCTCGACGTGCGCAACGGCCACCTGACACCCATCGCCACGCCGTACGAACAGATCAGCGAACTGCGGGTCGAAGGCGACACGGTCGCGCTGCTGGGCGGCGCGCCCACGCTGGCGGCGGAAATCGCGTGCATCGATCTCGCGACCGGGCAGCGCGACGTGCTGGCGCGCTCGATCGAGCAGCTGCCCGACGTGAGCTATCTGTCGGTCCCGCAAAGCATCCGCTACCCGAGCAAGGGTGAGAAAACCGCGGACCGGACCGCGTACGCCTTCTATTACCCGCCCACGAACCGCGATTTCGCGCCGCAGCCGGGCGAGCTGCCGCCGCTGATGGTGATCGGCCACGGCGGCCCGACGAGCATGGCGGCCAGCACCCTGAAACTGGCGACGCAGTTCTGGACGAGCCGCGGCATCGCCGTGCTGGACGTGAACTATGGCGGCAGCACGGGCTTCGGCCGCGCCTACCGCGACCTGCTGAAGGGTCAATGGGGCGTGGTCGACGTCGAGGATTGCGTCGCGGGCGCCCAGTACCTCGTCGACAACGATCTCGTCGACCGCGAACGCCTCGTGATCCGCGGCGGCAGCGCCGGCGGCCTGACGACGCTGTGCGCCCTCGCCTTCCACGACGTGTTCAAGGCCGGCGCCAGTTATTACGGCGTGTCCGACCTGAAGGGCCTGGACGCGGACTCGCACAAATTCGAATCTCACTACAACGAATACCTGATCGCGCCGAAGGAAAGCGCCGACCGGGTCTACGCCGAGCGCTCGCCCATCAACCACACCGATAAACTGCACCGGCCGATGATCTTCTTCCAGGGTCTCGACGACAAGGTCGTGCCGCCGCCGCAATCGGAAGTGATGGTGTCCGCGCTGCGCGCGCGCGGCGTGCCCGTCGCCTACATCACGCTGGCCGGCGAAGGCCACGGCTTCCGCAAGGCGGACAGCATCGTGCGCACGCTGGAAGCCGAGCTGTATTTCTACCTGCGCGTGTTCGGCATCCCCGTGCCCGAAAGCCTGCCGCCCATCGATATCGAGAACCTTGCCGCATGAGCGATGAGGTGTTGCATGCGGTCGTGGAAGCCTGCGACGAGCGCCGCAAGCTGATCCTGGCCTTGCTCGCGCTGGCCGGCGAGCCGATGGGACGGCGGCGCATCCACGACCATCTGGCGCCGCTGGAAGCGAGCAGCAACGAGGAAGACCTGGCCGAGCCGTTGGAGCGGTTGCGCGCCGATGGCCTGGTCGGCGAGCTGCCGTCGCGCGGCTACACGATCGCCGCCGATGTCGCCTGGCCCGCCATCCAGTGGGCGCTGCGTGCGCGCCGCCTCAACGAGCTGCGCGAGGTCTACCAGCAGGTGACGCCGCTGCGCGTCGACTGGCAGGGCACGCCCATGCTGCGCAGCTACCGCCAGGGTGTCGCGCTGCTGCGTTTCGCGCTGCTCGCCGGCGAAGGCCCGAAAGCCATCGCGCCGCTGCTGGCCGCGTGCCTGCGCTGCCACGAAGCGGCCTATCTGCATCCGCTCGTCGACATCTGCGCGCGCCCGTTCGAGCCCGACCTGATGGAGCGCATCAACGGGCTCGTACGCGACGACGTGCTCGCGGTGCTCGTCAACCACGTGCAGCGCGAACCGGCCAGCGCGCCCGCGATCCGCGCGTATGCGGAAGAGCACGTGGCACAGGGCGGCGCATCGATGGCGCTGCGCACGGCGCTGGCGGAACACCTGATCCTGTGCGGTCGCCTCGATGCGGCGGCCGACCTGCTCGTCGACCTCGACGAATCGGCGACACTCCATTACCGCAGCGTGCTGCAACTGCTGCGCGGCGACACGGAGCAAGCGCTGGCCGGCTTCGACAAGGCGTTGAAAGCGCTGCGGCGCGAGACGGGCAAGAGAAAAGCCATCTTCGAAGGGATCGGCGGCCACCTGTACGTGACGGCGCTGCTGAGGAGCGCCGACCCGAAACATGCGAAGGCCGTGGAGTCCTACCTGGACAGCGCCACGCGCGCCGTGCAAAGCCACGATACGGCGGTGTACCAGCAACTGTCGATGCTGCGCCAGATCCGCGGCGGCACGGTCGATGCGGAGGTGCTCCCGTCGCGCAACTGGGAGACGAGCCTGCAGCCGGTGATGTTCCGCGCACTGCTGCACTGGTGGCTCGGCATGCCGCAGCTGGCGGACAAGCGCGCCATGCTGGAGCAGCAGTTCGACGTCGCGCGGGAAGCCGGGTTCGACTTCATCGCGGCGCAGATCGCCTCGGTGCTGGGGCAGCTGGGCATGGTCGGCATCGACCAGCAGGCGATCGCGCTGCGCCAGCAGCACCGCTTCGTCGACCTCGCGCTGTGGTTCGAGCGCGAGCAGCCGTGGGAACGCCAGCTGAATGCCCTCATCAACCTGCAGCCCGCCGTGAACGTGGAGGTGGTGAAGGAATCGCGTCTCGCGTGGCTCGTGAGCTGGGACGCGCACCTCGGCATCCGCGCCATCGAACCGAGGGAACAGAAGCGCGACGTGCAGGGCGGCTGGACGCGCGGCCGTCCGCTGGGCCTCAAGCGTCTCGCGGAAGAGGCGGCGGAGCTGGACTTCCTGACCGCGCAGGACGTGCAGGTCGCAAGCAGCATCGGCGCCTACCGCTACTACAGCGGCACCGGCACGCGCTACGAATTCGACCTGGACAAGGCCGTGGCCGCGCTGGCCGGCCATCCGCTGCTGTTCTGGATGGATGCGCCGGGCACGCGCGTCGAACTGCTGCCGGGCGAGCCGCAACTGGTCGTGCGCGCCGGTGGCGGCAAGGTCATGATCACGCTGGTGCCGCCCCTGCGCGAGCAGCAGGGCGAAGTCGTCGTCACGAAGGAGACGCCGACGCGATTGCGCATCGTGCGGGTAAAAGACGAGCACCGGCGCATCGGCGCCATCGTCGGCGACGGGCTCGACGTGCCGCTCGAAGCGGAAAAGCGCGTGCTGCAGGCGATCAGCGCCATCTCGTCCATCGTCACCGTGCAGTCGGACATCGGCGGCAGCGCGGCGGACATCGAGCAAGTGACGGCCGACCCGCGCCTCCACATCAACCTGCTGCCTTACCAGCAGGGCCTGCGCATCCAGGTGATGGTGCGGCCGTTGCCAGATGCCGGTCCCTACTTCCGCCCGGGCGACGGCACGGAAAGTGTCATCGCGGACGTGGGCGGCGTGCGTACGGAAGCGCGCCGCGACCTGAATGCGGAGCGCGAGGCCGAGCGCCAGCTGCTGGCCGACCTGCCGGCGCTGGAGCACGCGGAAGACGAACATGGCGAATGGCTGCTCGCGGCGCCGATCCACTGCCTGGAACTCGTCGTCCAGCTGCAGGACCTGGATGCGGCGAAGGTCGTCGTCGCGTGGCCGGAGGGCGAATCGTTCCGCGTATCGAAGAAGATCACGTCGAAGTCCGTGCGCCTGCAGATCCGGCGCGACAAGGACTGGTTCGCGGCGAACGGCGAAGTGCAGGTCGACGAGAACAAGGTGATGGACTTGCGCGAACTGCTCGCGCGCGTGCGCGAAGACCGCTTCATCGCGCTCGGCGACAACCAGTTTTTGGCACTGACGCACGAGCTGCACCGCCGCCTGATGGACCTCTCCGCCTACAGCGACGCGGACCAGGAAGCGCTGCGCTTCCACCCGCTCGCCAGCTTCGCGCTGGAAGAGATGGCGCTGGAAGCGGGCGGCGTCGATGCCGATAAGGCGTGGCGCGCGCACCTGAAGCACATGCAGGCGAATGCGGAATACCGGCCGCAGTTGCCGAACACCCTGCAGGCGGAGCTGCGCGATTACCAGGTCGAGGGCTTCGAGTGGCTGGCGCGCCTCGCGCACTGGGGCGTCGGCGCCTGCCTCGCGGACGACATGGGACTCGGCAAGACCTTGCAGGCGCTCGCGCTGATCCTGTCGCGCGCACCGGGCGGGCCGACGCTCGTCGTGGCGCCGACGTCCGTCGCGACCAACTGGCTGGCGGAAGCGGAGCGCTTCGCGCCCACGCTGAACGTGAAGCTGTTCGGGCCCGGCGACCGCGCCGCGATGCTGAAGGATGCCGGACCGTTCGACGTGATCGTCGCCAGCTACGGCCTGCTGCAGCTGGAGTCCGCGCTGTTCGACGGCATCCGCTGGCACACCATCGTGCTGGACGAGGCGCAGGCCATCAAGAACGCGTACACGCGCCGCTCGGCCGCCGTGATGGCGCTGACGGGCGATTTCAAAATGGTGGCCACCGGCACGCCGCTGGAAAATCACCTGGGCGAGTTGTGGAACCTGTTCCGCTTCATCAATCCGGGGCTGCTCGGGACGAGCGACCAGTTCCAATTGCGCTTCGCGGGACCGATCGAAAAGGCCTCCGACAAACGCGCGGAACTGGCGGCGCGCACGCGCCTGCGCCGCCTCACGCAGCCGTTCATCCTGCGCAGGACAAAAGCGCAGGTGCTGTCCGAACTGCCGCCGCGCACGGAGATCGTGCTACCGGTGCAGCTGTCGGAAGAAGAGACGGCGCTGTACGAATCGCTGCGCCGTGAAGCGCTGGAACGCATCGCCGCGCTGGAGGCACCGCAGTCGCAAAAACAGATCCAGATCCTCGCGGAGATGATGAAGCTGCGCCGCGCATGCTGCAATCCCGCCCTCGTCGCGCCGGAGAGCGGCATCCGCAGCAGCAAGCTGGAGACGTTCGCGCGCCTCGCGGATGAACTGCTGGAGAACCGCCACAAGGCGCTCGTGTTCAGCCAGTTCGTCGACCACCTCACCTTGATCCGCAAGCATCTCGACGAACGCGGCATCCGCTACCAGTACCTCGACGGATCGACGCCCATGCAGGAGCGGAAGCGCCGCGTGGACGCGTTCCAGGCGGGCGACGGCGACCTGTTCCTGATCTCGCTGAAGGCGGGCGGCGTCGGCATCAACCTGACGGCGGCCGACTACGTGATCCACATGGACCCGTGGTGGAATCCGGCCGTGGAAGACCAGGCCAGCGACCGCGCGCACCGCATGGGCCAGCAGCGGCCCGTCACGATCTACCGGCTCGTTGCGCGCCACACGATCGAGGAAGGCATCGTCGACCTGCACCGCCACAAGCGCGACCTCGCCGACAGCCTGCTGGAAGGGACGGACGTCGCCGCGCGCCTGTCGCCGGCGGACATGCTGGCCATGCTGCAGGCGGGGCTCGCCGGGTCGTCGGGCCCGCGTCCGGCGTCCGTCGAAGAGTGGCAAACCGGGTGAGGATGCATGCCGTTGCGGGCGCGTTGGCGGCGGATCACGTCACGACGCGTGCGTGACGTATTGTTTCAGATGCCCGCAAAAGCGCCAAATGATGCTAATCTGGCGCCCCCCATCTGGCCCATCCATAAACCAGGCAGATAGAACATGATGAAATCGAAAATCGCACTGGCCGTCCTGCTGACCAGTGTCGCACTGGCGCCGGCGAGTGCGCGTCCCAAGACGCATCACAAGGCGGCCAGCACGGCCAAAGCCAAGAGCAAGCCGAAGGCCAAGGCCGCCGCCCAGCCGGTACAGAAGGCCGCCGCGCACGTCGCCGCCGCCACGCCGCAGAACCGCAACGACCGCTACATGGACTCGCTGTCCATGCAATTCGTGACCGCGCTGTGGCGCATCGATCCGGAAGACGGCATCTACGTCGGCAAGTTCGACGCCGCCGCGAAGCTGACGATTCCCGACGCCGCCACGCGCGCGAAAAAGCTCGCGTTCATCGACGAGTGGCTCGACAAGTTCGGCAAGCTGAACGCCGACAAACTGTCGCCGAACCAGCGCACCGACCTCGCCGTCCTCCTCAACAAGCTGAAATACGAGCGCTGGCAGCTGACCACGTTCCGCGAGTTCGAATGGAACCCGGCCGAGTACAACGTCGCGCAGACGTTCGACCTGATCCTGACGACGGAATACGCCGCGAAGGCCCAGCGCCTGCGCACGATCCTGAAACGCCTGGCCGACGTGCCGGCGTACTACCAGGCCGCGCAAGCGTCCATCGTCAACCCGACGCACGAACACACGCAGCTCGCGATCCAGCAGGCGCCGGGCACGCTCGTCGTGCTGGCGGACCTCGGCAAGGCCGCGCAGGAATCGATCCTGACGCCGCAGGAGAAGGCGATCTTCGCGCAGCGCATCGCGAACGCCGGCACGGCGGTGGTGGCGTGGGTCGACTTCCTGACGGACCTCGACAAGTCGCAGGCGCAGATGCAGCGCGCGCGCTCGTTCCGCATCGGTAAGGACCTGTACGAGCAAAAATTCGCGTTCGAGATCCAGTCCGCCAGCACGGGCGAGCAGACCTACCGCAAAGCCCTGGCCGCGCGCGACGAACTCCTCACGCGCATGGACGGCCTCGCCGACCAGCTGTGGGACAAGACGATGGGCGCCGCTGCCAAGCCGGCGGACCGTTATCAAAAAATCGGCATGGTGATCGACAAGCTCTCGCTGCAGCACACGACGGCCGCCGATTTCCTGCCCGAGATCCGCCGCCAGATCCCGCAGCTGCAGGAGTACGTCATCAAGAACAACCTCGTGACGATCGATCCGAGCAAGCCGCTCGTCGTGCGCGAGACGCCGCTGTACCAGCGCGGCGTGGCCGGCGCCAGCATCGACGCGCCGGGGCCGTACCGTCCGAAGGATAAAACCTATTACAACGTGACGCCGCTGGATGGCCTCACGCCCGAGCAGGCCGAAAGCAGCCTGCGCGAGTACAACAACTGGATGCTGCAAATCCTGAACATCCACGAGGCGATCCCCGGCCACTACACACAGCTGATGAACGCGAACCGTTCGCCGTCGCTCGTGAAGGCGTTGTTCGGCAACGGCGCGATGGTCGAAGGCTGGGCCGTGTACGGCGAGCGCATGATGCTGGAATCGGGCTATGGCGACAATGCGCCGGAGCTGTGGCTGATGTGGTGCAAGTGGAATTTGCGCAGCGTCTCCAACACGATCCTCGACTACAGCGTGCACGTGCTGGGCATGACGCGCGAACAGGCGATCGACCTGCTCGTGCGCCAGGCGTTCCAGACCCCGCAGGAAGCGGCCGAGAAGTGGAAACGCGCGCAGCTGTCGTCCGTGCAGCTCTCCAGTTATTTCAGCGGCTACAGCGACATCATGGAACTGCGCGAGCGCCGCAAGGAACAGCTGGGCGAGCGCTTCAACCTCAAGCAATTCCACGACCAGTTCCTCGGTTACGGAAATGCGCCGGTGAAGATCATCGGCCAGCTGATGCAGTAACGCGTGAAGCGCATCACGATCGTCGCGGCGCTCGCGGGCGTCGCCGTGCTGGCTGGCGGCGCGGCCCTGTACGTCTTCAACGCGCGCCAGGACGCGACGCCGGGACGCGCGTTCTGGCGTCCCGCCGACGCGCCGACCAGACCTGCATGGTCCGCACGCGTGACGCCGCTGCCGGACCGCTTCGGCGATCCGTTCGGGACCGTCGTCGATGGCCACGGCAACGTGTTCGTCGCGGACGGCGGCGACTGCAGCTGCATCCGCCGCATCGCACCCGACGGACAAGTGACCATCTTCGCCGGTGGGCACGCGGGCTACGCGGACGGTGTCGGCGCCGCCGCGGCATTCGACACGCCGTCGGCGCTGGCGATCGACCGCCTCGGCAACCTGTACGTCGCCGACACGCACAACAACGCGATCCGCAAGGTGGCGCCCGACGGCGGCGTGAGCACGCTGGCGGGCAGCGCCGCCGGCTTCGATGGGCCGGTCGGCGTGGCCGTCGACCGCGACGGCAACGTGTATGTGGCCGACACCTACAACGACCGCATTGGCCGCATCGGCAAGGATGGCGCGGTGACGACGGTGGCCGGCAGCGGCACGCCCGATTACCTCGACGGCACGGGCACCGCGGCCGCCTTCGATACGCCGAGCGCCCTCGCCGTCGACAAGCACGGCGTGCTGTTCGTCGCCGACACGGGCAACAACGCGATCCGGCGCATCGACAGGAATGGCGCAGTGACGACGCTCGCGCGCGCACCCGAGGACGAGCGGCGTCCGCTGCTGCGCCGCCCCGTCGCGCTGGCGCTGACGCATGACGGCTACCTGTACGCGAGCGGCGCGGGTGGACGCATCCTCCAGTTCGACCCGAGCGGGCAGTATCACGCCCTGCCGGACGCCGACCGTCCCGAAGGCGCGAGCTATGCCAGCGACGGCAGCGTGCGGCTGTATGCGCCGCGCGGCATCGCCGTGAAACGCGACGGTGCGCTGGTGGTGGCCGATGGCCAGGCGCAGCAGATGTTCGTGCTGGCCCCGCCCCAACCCGGCACGCCGCCCCCGCAGGCGCGGCCGCAGGTACTGCCCGCGGTGGCATCGATGCCCTGGCCCGTGGGCCCGCAAACGGAACCGCACGAAGTCGTCGGCGTGCTGGGCGAGGTGCGCGGCAGCTACGACGGCGAAAACCGCGACCACTTCCACGCGGGCCTCGACATCCGGGCCGACGTCGGCGCGCGCGTGCTGGCGGTGCTGCCGGCAACGGTGAGCGATCCGTATCCCAACTGGACGTTCGGCCAGCTGGGCGAAGGCATGAGCATCGGGCCGCTGTCGTACATCCACATGCGCGTGGGCCGCGACGCCTCGGGCAAGCCGCTCGATCCGCGCTTCCAGGTGCTGGCCGGCCCGAACGGCAAGCCGGCACGCGTGCGCGTGCGGCGCGGCACGCGGTTCGCCGTCGGCGACCCGCTCGGCACCATCAATCCGATGGCGCACGTGCACATGGAGTACTACCCCGGCGGCGTCGCCGTCAACGCGCTGGCCCTGCCGTTCACCGGCCTGCGCGACACGGTGCCGCCCCGCATCCAGAGCATCGCGCTGTACGATGCGGGCGGCCAGCGCCTCCCGCGCAAGAAGGGCCAGCGCCTGCACGTGGCGCGCACGCTCGGCGCGTTGACGATCGTCGCCGCCGCCTACGACCAGATGGACGACAATCTGGCGCGCCGCCGCCTCGGACTGTACAAGCTGGGCTACCAGCTGCTCCATGCGGACGGCAGCCCCGTCGCCGGATTCGAGACGCCGCGCATCACGCAGGTCTACAACCGCCTGCCGCGCGAGCGCGAAGCGGTGAAGCTGCTGTATGCGGAAAATAGCGGCATCACGGTCTACGGCAGCAAGGCCACCGTGTTCGCCTACGCCGTCAACAACACGCTGCACGATGGCGTGGCGCTGCCCGGCACGTGGAAGGTGGATGGCCTGGAGCCGGGCGATTACGTGCTGCGGATCTACGCGGCGGATTTCGCGGGACAGGTGGCGCTGGAGGGGCGCGACCTGCCGATCACGGTGGAATAAGCGCTTATTCGAAGACGGCGCGCGGTACGGAACTCGATGCTTGCGCCCGGCCCCAGGTGATCCTTGACGATGTCGTTGTCTTCGTTAAAAAAGTAGGTCACGGGCGCGACGGCGTCGGCGGAGTAATGCAGGAAGACGACCGGTGACGTAACGGCATTCACGACGAGCGCAAGCCACGACATTACGATCGCCCCGCCGATGGCCAGCAGTTTCTTGCGCATCGATTTGCTATCACGGGACGACGGGCCACGAAGAAATTCGCGCTTGGTCATGACGAAAACGGCGCCTCGCGGGCGCCGTTTGTTCGGATCAGGACTGTTCCTGCGGCGCCTGCGTCGCCTTGACGAAGATCGGCGCCATCAGCAGCCCGAGCTCGAACAGCAGGCACATCGGAATGGCCAGCGCCAGCTGGCTGACGGCGTCCGGCGGCGTGACGATGGCGGCGATGACGAACGCCCCGACGATGGCGTACGGACGGATCGAGCGCAGCTTCTCGACGCTGACGATGCCCATCCGGACGAGGATCACGACGACGACCGGCACCTCGAACGTGGCGCCGAACGCGAGGCACATGGACATCACGAAGTCGAGGTAGTTCTCGATGTCCGGCATCACGGCGATGGAATTCGGCGAGAAGTTGCTGATGAAGTGGAACACGCGGCCGAACACGAAGAAATAGCAGAACGCGACGCCCGCGATGAACAGGAACGACGACGAGATCACAAGCGGCAGCACGAGCCGCTTTTCGTGCGCGTACAGCCCGGGCGCGACGAACGCCCACACCTGGTAGAACACCCACGGCAGCGCGAGGATGAAGGCGATCAGCAGGGTCACCTTCATCGGCACGAGGAACGGCGCGACGACGCCCGTGGCGATCATCTTGGCGCCGACCGGCAGCGAGGCCAGCATCGGGGCGGCGAGGAAATCGTAGATGCGCGCCGGGCCCGGCCACAGCATCAGCACGATGCACGCGAGGACGATGCCGTACGTTGCCTTGATCAGGCGGTCGCGCAGCTCGACCAGGTGGGAGATGAAGGTTTCTTCGCCCGCGGTTTCTTCAGTCATCTGGCGCTAGGAGGCGGCGCCCAACGGCGGCCGTCATCAGAAAAATTTGGTGTTGGAAGTGGCGCCGGGACGGAACTTGCGCACGCGGGCGGCGCCGGACAGCACATGCTGGCGCGTGCCCTGGCGGTTCTTGTACCAGGCCGGCATGCTCGACGTCTTCGCCAGCTTCTTGCGGCGGAAGTCGCGCGCCTTGCGCTCGATGTCGTCCGTCGAGGCCGTCGTGGGCATCACGGCCGTGTCGCCGCGCCAGGCGGACTCGACCTCGTCCATGTGGGTCGAGACGGTGTTCTCGACCTCGGACTTGAACGTCTCGACCTCGGACTTGAAGCTTTGCGCGCTGTCCTGGATATCCTTGTGCAGATTGCGCAATTCTTCCATTTCGATCTCGCGCGAGACCTCCGACTTCACGTCGTGCAGGTAGCGCTGGGCGCGGCCGTACAGGGTGCCGGCCATGCGCGCCACCTTAGGCAGTTTCTCGGGGCCAATCACGACCAGCGCCACCGCGCCGATGATGGCGAGTTTGGTAAGACCGAGATCGATCATGCGGGGTCAAGCACCGGCTTAATGACGGGTCTTTTCGCGCGCGTCGACGTCGATGGTCGACTTGTCGGCCACCTGTTGCGCGGTCTGTTGCGCCGTCTGGCTGGCGGGCGTCTTGCCGTCTTCATCACCCTTCATGCCATCCTTGAAACCCTTGACGGCCTTGCCCAGGTCCGAGCCCGCATTGCGCAGCTTGCCCGTACCGAACACCACCACCACCACGACCAGCACGATCAACCAGTGCCAGAGACTCATCGAACCCATTGTTTTCTCCTTGCCGGGCGATAACCCGATCAGCGTAAGCTAAAGCTACGCCAGTATAAGCGGTTTAGGGCCGGAATGCCCTTTTTCCTTAGGGAATTACGTTCCCAGGCCACGCCACGGACGCGGGCCGCCGTACACGTGCAGGTGCAGGTGATACACCTCCTGCCCGCCGTCCGGACCGACATTGAACAGCGTCTTGTAGCCGCCGCTGCGTTCGCCGTCCGGACCGGTCTTCACTGCGATGCCGTGTTCGGCCGCCAGCTTCGGCGCCAGCGCCAGCATCTTGCCCAGCACGGGCGCGTGCGCATCGGTGCAGTCGGACAGGCTGGCCACGTGCTGCTTCGGGATCACCAGCAGGTGGACGGGCGCGGCCGGGTTGATGTCCTTGAACGCGAGCAGCTCGTCGTCCTCGTACACCACGCTGGCCGGGATCTGCTTGGCGATGATCTTGCAAAAGATGCAGTTGTCCATGTTGTCTCACATTCTACGGATACGGGATGACGCCGGCGTGACAGCCGGGCTCAGTCTTTCGGACGCGACGCTTTTTCCTCGATGCCGGAAATGCCTTCGCGCCGCGCCAGTTCGTCCAGCACCTGCTGCGGCGTGAGGCCGAACTGCGCCAGCAGGACGATCGAATGGAACCACAGGTCGGCCGTCTCGTACAGCAGCTTCGACACATCCGCGCCGGCGCGCACGTCCTTCGCGGCCATCACGGTCTCGACGGCTTCCTCGCCGATCTTTTTCAGGATGGCGTCGTCGCCCTTGGCGAACAGTTTCGCGACGTACGAGGCCGTCGGGTCGCCGCCGTTGGCCGGCTTGCGGGATTCGATGACGGCCGCGAGGCGTTCCAGTTGCGTGCTCATGTGTGCGCTATTTCTTCTTCTGGTTGGTGTAGATGGTATCCGGGTCCTGCAGCACGGGCTCGACGCTGTTCCAGTCGCCGTCCTCGAACTTCTGGAAGAAGCAGGAATGGCGGCCGGTGTGGCAGGCGATGCCGCCGGCCTGCTCGACCTTCAGCAGCACCACGTCTTCGTCGCAGTCGAGGCGGATTTCCAGCACTTTCTGCACGTGGCCGGACTCTTCGCCCTTGTGCCACAGTTTCTTGCGCGAGCGGCTCCAGTACACGGCCTCGCCAAGCTCCACGGTCTTGGCCAGGGCTTCGCGGTTCATCCAGGCGAACATCAGGATGTCGCCGGTGGCGGCTTCCTGGGCGATCACCGGCACGAGGCCGTGCTCGTCCCATTGGACTTTCTTGAGCCAGGGCTGGGCCGGGATCGTCGGGGGGGTGGGCGGGGTCACCATGGTCGTCGGTTCCATCAATCAGTCGAGGCGCATCGGGATGCCACGGTCCGCCATGAAGCGCTTCGCTTCGCCGACCGTGTGCTGCCCGTAGTGGAAGATGCTCGCGGCCAGCACGGCGTCGGCATGCCCTTCCTGCACGCCATCGGCGAGATCCTTCAGGCCGCCCACGCCGCCCGAGGCGATCACGGGGATGCCGACGGCGTCCGACACGGCGCGCGTCAGGCCCAGGTCGAAGCCGGACTTGGTGCCGTCGCGGTCCATGCTGGTCAGCAACAGTTCACCGGCGCCCAGGCTTTCCATCTTGCGGGCCCATTCGATGGCATCGATGCCGGTCGCGTTGCGGCCGCCGTGGGTAAAGACTTCCCACTTGCCGGGCGCGACCTGCTTGGCGTCGATGGCGACGACGATGCACTGGGCGCCGTGTTTTTGCGACGCGTCGTACACGAGTTGCGGGTTGGTCACGGCCGAGGTGTTCATCGACACCTTGTCCGCGCCGGCGTTCAGCAGGCGGCGCACGTCCTCGACCTTGCGCACGCCGCCGCCCACGGTCAGCGGAATGAACACGGACGACGCGACCGCTTCGATGATCGGCAGGATCAGGTCGCGGCCGTCGCTCGAGGCGGTGATGTCGAGGAAGGTGATCTCGTCGGCGCCCTGCTCGTTGTAACGGCGCGCGATCTCGACGGGGTCGCCGGCATCGCGCAGTTCGGTGAAGTTGACGCCCTTGACGACGCGGCCGCCGGTGACGTCCAGGCAGGGGATGATGCGTTTTGCGAGCATAAAATTTATCTAGTGGTATTCATTCGTCGGTCCCGGCATTGCCGGAACCGACTCCCCGCGCAGGCGGGGATCCATGCTGACGTGGCGTTATCGCACTCGGCATGGGTTCCCGCTTTCGCGGGAACGACGGGTTGAGGGGCGAATTACGCCTGCGCGCCCTCGGTGAGTTCATCCGCGCGCTCCTGCGCGCTGGTCAGGTCGAGCGTGCCTTCGTAGATCGAGCGGCCGCAGATCACGCCTTCGATGCCCTCGTCCTGCACGGCGCACAGGGCTTCCACGTCGGCCAGGTTGTGCAGGCCGCCCGAAGCGATGATCGGGATCTTGACGGCCTGCGCCAGGCGCACGGTCGCTTCGATGTTCACGCCGCCCATCATGCCGTCGCGGCCGATGTCGGTGTAGATGATCGATTCCACGCCGTAGCCTTCGAATTTCTGGGCCAGGTCGATGACTTCGTGGCCGGACATCTTGCTCCAGCCGTCGGTCGCGACCTTGCCGTCCTTGGCGTCCAGGCCGACGATGATGCTGCCCGGGAAGGCGCCGCAGGCATCGTGCAGGAAGCCCGGGTTCTTGACGGCCGCGGTGCCCACGATGATGTAGGTGATGCCGTCGTCCAGGTAGCGCTCGATGGTGTCCAGGTCGCGGATGCCGCCACCCAGTTGGACCGGGATCTCGTCCAGGTCGTTGTCTTCGGCGTACTCCTGCACGACTTGCAGGATCGATTTGATCGCCTCTTCGTTCTTCGGTTTGCCCGCGAACGCACCGTTCAGGTCGACCAGGTGCAGACGGCGCGCACCCTTCTTGAGCCAGTGCAGCGCCATCTCGGCGGGATCTTCGGAGAACACGGTGGCGAGGTCCATGTCGCCCTGTTTCAGGCGAACGCAGTGACCGTCTTTCAGGTCGATGGCGGGGATCAGCAGCATGGTCGTAGTCGGTTGATTAGGTAACTCAGGGATTCCAGTGGACGAAATTGCGATACAGGCGCAGGCCGGCGGCCGCGCTTTTCTCGGGGTGGAACTGGGTGGCGACGATGTTGTCGCGCGCGACCGCGCAGCAGAATTGTCCGCCGTAGTCGGTCTCGCCGATGGCGTCCTGCGCCTCGGCGGGCTTCGCGTAATAGCTGTGCACGAAATAGAAATAGCTGTCCGGGGCGACGCCTTCCCACAGCGGGTGGGCGCGCTTCTGGTGCACGCGGTTCCAGCCCATCTGCGGCACCTTGAAGCGCGAGCCGTCGGCCTGCAGCTTGCCATCGAGTTCGAAGCGCACGACTTTACCGGGCAGCAGGCCCAGGCCGGGCACGCCGCCGTTCTCGTCGCTCGAATCGAACAGCATCTGCTCGCCCACGCACACGCCCATCATCGGCCGGGTTTTCGCTGCGCGCAGCAGGGCGTCCTCGACGCCGGATTCACGCAGGCTGCGCATGCAGTCGCGCATGGCGCCCTGGCCAGGCAGGACGATGCGATCGGCCGCGTCGATGGCGGCCGCGTCGCCGGAAATCTGGACGTCGGCTTCGGGCGCGACGGCGCGCAGGGCCTGCGCAACCGAACGCAGGTTGCCCATGCCGTAGTCGACAACAACAATCTTGTTCATGATTCTCTTTACAGGCTGCCCTTGGTGGACGGGATCGTGCCCGCGGCGCGCGCATCCAGCTCGGACGCCATGCGCAGCGCGCGGCCGAACGCTTTGAAGACGGTCTCGCACTGGTGGTGCGCGTTCACGCCGCGCAGGTTATCCACGTGCAGCGTCACGCCGGCGTGGTTGACGAAGCCGCGGAAGAACTCGATGGTCAGATCGACGTCGAAGCGGCCGATGGTCGCGCGGGTGAACGGCACGTGCCATTCCAGGCCCGGGCGGCCGGAAAAGTCGATCACGACGCGCGACAGCGCCTCGTCCAGCGGGACGTAGGCATGGCCGTAGCGGCGGATGCCCTTCTTGTCGCCGATGGCCATGGCGACCGCCATGCCCAGCGTGATGCCCGTGTCCTCGACGGTGTGGTGGTCGTCGATGTGCAGGTCGCCGACGGCCTCGACTTCCAGGTCGATCAGGCCGTGGCGCGCGATCTGGTCCAGCATGTGGTCGAGGAACGGCACCCCGGTATTGAGTTTCTGGCGGCCGGTGCCGTCCAGGTTGAGCGCGACGCGGATCTGCGTTTCGCTCGTGTTGCGCGTGATTTCTGCGGTGCGGGTCATTGCTAGGTGCTCGGCGGTGTTCAGGCTTGCAGCGAAGCCTTCAGGGCATTCAGGAATACGGAGTTTTCTTCCGGGGTGCTGACCGTAACACGGATGCAATTGGCCAGCAATTCATGCATTCTACTCAAATTTTTAATCAGTACCCGTTCTGCGAACAGTTTAGCGCAGGTCTTTTCTGCGTCCGGCACGCGCAAGGTGATGAAATTGGCACTCGACGGGAACACCGTCACGCCCGGCAGCGCGGCCATGGCGGCGGCCAGTTCCGTGCGCGCCTCGTTCAAACGGGCGGCCTGCTCGTCCAGCACCTCGACGTGGTCGAGCGCGAATTCGGCCACCACCTGCGTCAATACGTTGACATTGTACGGCGGCCGCACCTTGTCGAACTGTTCCAGCAGCGCCGGTGCGGCAGCGAGGTAGCCCAGGCGGATGCCGGCCAGGCCCAGCTTCGACAGCGTGCGCATCACGACGAGGTTCGGATACTGCGGCAGCTTGTCCATGAAGCTCGTGCGGGCGAACGGGTGATACGCCTCGTCGGCCACGACGATGCCATTCTCGCCCAGCGCTTCGATGATGGCGACCATGTCGGCCTCGTCGTACAGGTTGCCGGTCGGGTTGTTCGGGTAGGCGAGGAACACGAGGCTCGGCTTGTGCTCGGCGATCGCGGCCAGCATGGCGGCGCGGTCCAGCGAGAAGTCGGCTTTCAACGGCACGCCGACGAAGTCCATGCCCGCAAACTGGGCGGAGCGCTGGAACATCACGAACGCGGGGATCGGGGCCAGCACGACCGCGCGTTTGTCTTGACGCGCGGTGGCGGTGCACAGGATCGAGATGATCTCGTCGGAGCCGTTGCCGAGGATGACGTCGAACCCGGCCGGCACGCCCAGCTTGGCGCGGATGCGTTCCTTGATGCCGGAATACGACGGCACCGGATAGCGGTTCAGGACGGCGTCCGCCAGGCGCTGGGCCAGCTCGGCACGCAGCGCATCCGGCAGCTGGTACGGGTTTTCCATCGCGTCCAGCTTGATGTAGCCGCTCGAATCCGGCACGTTGTAGATATGGCCGGCACGGACGTCCTCGCGGATCGTGTTGGCGATGAGCTTGTCGATGCTGGTCATGCTTGGTCTACTCCTTCGGTGGCGGCGTCCACGCGGACGCCCTTGCGTTTCTTGGTGGCCGGCTGCGCGGGAGCGGACAAACGTTCCGCGATGGTCGCGCAGTAGGCGGGGTTCAGCTCGAAACCGGTGAAATGCCGGCCGAGGCGTTTTGCAGCCAGAGCCGTCGTGCCGCTGCCCATGAACGGGTCGAGCACGACGCCGCCCGGCGGGCACGACGCCTTGACCATGCGCTCGATGATCTCGAGCGGTTTCTGGGTCGGATGGTCGACCCGTTCCGCATGTTCGCGATGCAGGCGCGACACGCTCCACAGGTCCTTCGGGTTGTAACCCACTTCCAGCCACTTGGCGCCCACGAAGATCGAGCGCGATCGCGCCTTCTTCGTCTCGGCGTCGTACGGGATACGCACGGAGTCCAAGTCGAAATAATAATCCTTGCGCTTCACGAAGAAGCCGATGGTGTCGTGCACCGAGGAAAAGCTCCTGGTGCTGCCCCCCATCGAGGGGACGCGGCGGTCCCAGATGATCTCGTTCATCATCGTCATGCGCCGCTTGAGCATGACGAAGATCTCGGGCGCGAAGCGCCACGTGAGAAAGATGTACAGGCTGCCGTTGTCTTTCAATTTCGGCAGCGCACAATCGATCCAGCGCTCGGTCCACGCGAGGTAATCCTCCACGCTCTGCTGGTCCGAGCCGTTGCCGTAATCCTTGCCGAGATTGTACGGCGGGTCCGTCAGGATCAGGTCGATGCTGCGATCGGGAATGCGCGCCATGCCTTCGAGCGCATCCTCGCAGAAGACCTGATCGAGCCAGGCCGTCATGATCCCGATTCGATCCGTAATTCTGCGCTGCGCGCGTGCGCCTGCAGGCCCTCGCCGTACGCGAGTTCGGCCGCGACCTTGCCCAGCGTTTGCGCGCCGGCCTGCGACACGAACAGGATCGACGAGCGCTTCTGGAAATCGTACACGCCCAGCGGCGACGAGAAGCGCGCCGTGCGCGACGTCGGCAGCACGTGGTTCGGGCCGCAGCAATAGTCGCCCAGCGATTCGGACGAGAAGCGGCCCAGGAACATCGCGCCCGCGTGACGGATTTTATCGGCCCACTGCTGCGGCTCCTCGGCGGAGATCTCCAGGTGCTCGGCCGCGATGGCGTTCGCGATGGCGCACGCTTCATCCATGTCGCGCACGCGGATCAGCGCGCCGCGGTCCGTCATCGACGTGGCGATGGTGTCCTTGCGCGGCATCGTCGGCAGCAGCTTGTGGATGCTCGCTTCCACTTTGGCGATATAGTCCGCGTCGGGGCACAGCAGGATCGCCTGCGCCAGCTCGTCGTGCTCGGCCTGCGAGAACAGGTCCATCGCGACCCAGTCCGGATCCGTGGTGCCGTCGCACAGCACGAGGATTTCCGACGGGCCCGCGATCATGTCGATGCCCACCGTGCCGAACACGCGGCGCTTGGCGGCGGCGACATAGGCATTGCCCGGGCCGACGATTTTATCGACCGGCGGGATGGTCGCCGTGCCGTACGCGAGCGCGCCGACGGCCTGTGCGCCGCCGATCGTGATCACGCGCGTGACGCCGGCGATCGCCGCGGCGGCCAGCACCATGCGGTTCTTGACGCCGTCCGGCGTCGGCACGACCATCACGATTTCCTTCACGCCCGCGACCTGCGCCGGGATCGCGTTCATCAGCACGGACGACGGATACGCGGCCTTGCCGCCCGGGACGTAGATGCCCACGCGGTCCAGCGGCGTGACGCGCTGGCCCAGCACCGTGCCGTCCGGCTCCGTGTACGTAAAGCCGTTCAGTTCCTGCTTCTGGCGCTCGTGGAAGACGCGGATGCGCTCTGCCGCCGTGCGCAACGCGGCGCGCTGGGCTTCCGGCAGCGCATTCAACGCTTCCTGCAGCTCTTCCTGCGTGACGTCGAGCGCGGTCATGCTGGTGGCGCCGCCGTTCGGGAGCCGGTCGAACTTGTTCGTGTATTCCAGCACGGCGGCATCGCCGCGCGCCTTCACGTCGGCGAGGATGTTCGCCACGGCGGTTTCGATGGCGTCGTCGGTCTCCGCTTCGAACGCGAGCAGCGTGTTCAGGGTCTGCTGGAAATCGGCGGCGGTGGAATCGAGTTTGCGGATCGTGATGGACATGGTCGTTAGCATTGCTGCTGCTTGGACGCGCGTTCGAACGCGTCGATGATCGGTTGCAGGCGCTCGCGCTTGAGTTTCAGCGCGGCCTGGTTGACGACGAGGCGCGACGAGATCTCCATGATCTTTTCCACTTCGACCAGGTTGTTGGCGCGCAGCGTGCCGCCCGTCGACACGACGTCGACGATGGCGTCGGACAGGCCGACCAGCGGCGCCAGCTCCATCGAGCCATACAGTTTGATCAGGTCGACGTGCACGCCCTTCTTCGCGAAGTGCTCGCGCGCCGTGTGCACGAACTTGGTGGCCACGCGCAGGCGCGCGCCCTGGCGCACGGCGTTGTCGTAGTCGAAGCCGGCGTTGGCGGCCACGGACATGCGGCAGCAGGCGATGCGCAGGTCGATCGGTTGATACAGCCCTTCGCCGCCATGCTCGAGCAGCACGTCCTTGCCGGCCACGCCAAAGTCGGCGGCGCCATGCTGGACATAGGTCGGCACGTCGCTGGCGCGCACGATCAGCACACGGATGCCGGGATCGTTGGTGGCGAGGATCAGCTTGCGCGAGGTTTCCGGATTTTCCAGTACCTCGATGCCGGCCGCGGACAGCAGCGGCAGCGTATCTTCGAAGATGCGGCCCTTCGAGAGGGCGAGGATCAGCTGCGAGCTGTCCCGAGTGGTGTCGTTCATGTGACTAGTTTTGGTTTGTGCCGTCGTTCCCGCGAAAGCGGGAACCCATACTGAAGCTCCGGCAGCTGATTCGGTAAATCTTCGTTGGCTTCCATCGGAAGCTCAGCATGGATTCCCGCCTGCGCGGGAATGACGCTTTGTCTTTATTTGATCCGTACGATATCCGCGCCCACCGCCGACAACTTCGCCTCCATCCGGTCATACCCGCGATCGAGGTGATAGATGCGGTCGACGAGGGTCGTGCCCTCGGCGGCCAGGCCGGCGATCACGAGGGACGCCGATGCGCGCAGGTCGGTCGCCATCACGGGCGCGCCGACGAGGCGGTCGACGCCCTTGATGAAGGCCATGTTGCCCTCGGTGGAGATCTGCGCGCCCAGGCGGTTCATTTCCTGCACGTGCATGAAGCGGTTTTCGAAGATGGTTTCGGTGACACGGCTCGAGCCGTTCGCGATCGTGTTCACGGCCATGAACTGGGCCTGCATGTCGGTCGGGAAGCCCGGGTATTCCGTGGTACGGAACGACACCGGCTGCGGACGGCCGTCCATGCGCGCGCGGATGCTGTCGCCTTCCACGGTCAGCTGGACGCCCATCTCGCGCAGCTTGTCGATGGCCACGTCGAAGATGTCGGTGCGGGTGCGGGTGATGCGGATGTCGCCGCCCGTCGCCGCGACGGCGCACAGGAACGTGGCCGCTTCGATGCGGTCGGAGATGACGCCATGTTCGGTGCCGTGCAGGCTGTCGACGCCCTGGATCACGAGGCGGTCGGTGCCGATGCCATCGATCTTCGCGCCCATCGCCACGAGCATGTTCGCGAGGTCCGTCACTTCCGGTTCGCGCGCGGCGTTTTCCAGGATCGTCTCGCCGTCGGCCAGCGTGGCGGCCATCAGCAGGTTCTCGGTGCCCGTCACGGTGATCATGTCCGTGTGGATGCGGGCGCCCTTCAGGCGCGATGCCTTCGCGTAGATGTAGCCGCCCTCGATCGTGATGTCGGCGCCCATCTGGCGCAGGCCCTTGATGTGCTGGTCGACGGGACGCGAACCGATCGCGCAGCCGCCCGGCAGCGACACCTTGGCTTCGCCGAAGCGCGCCAGCATCGGGCCCAGCACGAGGATCGATGCGCGCATCGTCTTCACCAGCTCGTACGGTGCGACGAGGGTGTTGATGGCGGAACCGTTCAGCACGACGTTCTCGTCGTCCTGCGTGACCTTCAGGCCGGTCTGTTCGAGCAGGCGCAGCATCGTGCGCACGTCGTGCAGGCGCGGCACGTTCGACAGGGCAAGGTCGCCGGCCGTCAGCAGGCCCGCGCACAGGATCGGGAGCGCCGCGTTCTTGGCGCCCGAGATGGGGATGTCACCGTTCAGGCGCTTGCCGCCGACGATCTGGAGCTTGTCCATTGATTATCCTTGATACTCGTCCGGGGTCAGCGTCTTCATCGACAGCGCGTGGATTTCTTCACGCATGCGGTCGCCCAGGGCGGCATAGACGATCTGGTGGCGCTGGATGCGGCTCTTGCCGGCGAATGCAGGCGAGACGATGACGGCGCTGAAATGCTGGCCATCGCCCTCCACTTCCAGGTGGGTGCATTCCAGGCCTTTTTGGATGTAGCCGTGGATGAGTTCGGGTGTAGTAACCATGTTTTTTCAGTGACGCAGCTTGTAGCCGCGGCGAAGCAGATTGATTGCGATAGCGGCCAAGGCCACGAAGAAGACGGCGACGATTGCCAGGCTGGTCCACGGCGACACGTCGGACTGGCCAAAGAAACCATAGCGGAACCCGTCAATCATATAAAAGAACGGGTTGAAATGCGAGACTGCGAGCCAGAACGGCGGAAGTTTCTTAATGGAATAGAACACACCGGCCAAAAATGTTGCAGGCGTGATCAAAAAGTTCTGGAAAGCGGCCAGCTGGTCGAATTTTTCCGCCCAGATGCCGGCGATGACGCCCAGCGTGCCCAGGATGCCGGCGCCCAGCAGCGCGAACACGATGATCCACAGCGGCGCCACGAACGACAGATGCGCGAACCACGCCGTGATGACGAACACGCCCAGGCCGACGGCCAGCCCGCGCACGACGGACGCCGTCACATATGCGGACAGGATCTCCACGTGCGACAGCGGCGGCAGCAGGATGAACACGAGGTTGCCCGTGATTTTCGACTGGATCAGCGACGACGACGAGTTGGCGAACGCGTTCTGCAGCACGCTCATCATCACGAGGCCGGGCACGAGGAACGACGTGTAGCTGACGCCATCGAGCATCTCGACGCGGCCGTCGAGCACGTGGCCGAAGATCAGCAGATACAGCATCGCGCTGACGACGGGCGCGGCGATGGTTTGCGTGGCAACCTTCCAGAAGCGCAGGATTTCTTTATAAAACAGGGTGCGGAAACCCACGGAAAACGCGTTCATCGTACCGGGCTCCCTTCCATGATCTGGATAAAAATGTCTTCCAGGTCGGCCTGCTGCAACTGCATCTCGTCGATCTCGGCACCCGATTCGCGCAGGCGCGCGAGGATGCCCTCCACTTCGCTGTACTCGTTGACGCGCAGGGTGTATTTGTTGCCGCCGTTATGTTCGTCATGGGCGACGAGGTGGCGCAGGCCTTCCGGCAGACCGCCGTGCTTCAGGTGCACGACAAGCGACGAGCCGGACACGCGGCGCAGCAGCTGCGACATGGTGTCCAGCGCGACGACGTTGCCCGTCTTGAGCATGGCCACGCGCTGGCACATGGCCTGCGCTTCTTCCAGGTAGTGCGTCGTCAGGACGACCGTATGACCCTCGCGGTTCAGGCGCGCGATGAACTTCCACAGCGTCTGGCGCAGTTCGACGTCGACACCGGCCGTCGGTTCGTCCAGCACGATCACGGGCGGTTTATGGACGAGGGCCTGGGCGACGAGCACGCGGCGCTTCATGCCGCCGGACAGCGCGCGCATGTTGACGTCGGCCTTGGGCGTGAGGTCGAGGTTTTCCATGACCTCGTCGATCCATGGATCGTTGTTCTTCAGGCCGAAATAGCCCGATTGCAGGCGCAGGGTCTCGCGCACGGTGAAGAACGGGTCGAACACGAGTTCCTGCGGCACGACGCCCAGCTTCATGCGCGCCTCGCGGAAATCCTTCACGACGTCGTGGCCGTGGATGCGCACGCTGCCGACGTCCGGACGAATGAGGCCGGCGATGGTCGAAATCAGGGTCGTCTTGCCGGCGCCATTCGGGCCGAGGAGGCCGAAGAATTCGCCTTGTTCGATGTTCAGTGAAACGCCCTTGAGGGCCTTGAAGCCCTTGTAGCTTTTCTCGACGCTGTCGATCTGGATGGCTGCTGTCATGCGTTGGGGATCCGAGGGACCGGAACCGTGCGGGTGAAACGAGCCATTATAGAAGAAAACGCCACGGCGTTCCGGGCCGTGGCGTTTTCGAGGGTGGGCACGTGATTGATGCCGGGGGCATCAATCACGTGTCTACAAAGTTACGCGCGGCCCAACAACCCGTCGACGCCGTATAACTTTGCCAACGCATCGACGTTGGCCGGCACATTGATGAACTTCAGGCTGCGCCCCAGTCCCTGCGCGCGGCGCTGCCAGGCCAGCATCAGGGCCAGGGCCGAGGAGTCGGCGGCCTTGACGCCGCCGAGGTCGAACTCGGTTTCGCCGGCGGACACGGCCGCACAGCCCCGCGCCAACGCCGCTTGCGCGTTGTCGAACGTCAGGGCTTCCAGCGAGAGCATGGGATTCGCTTCCGCCATGCTTACTTCTGCGCGGACTTGGTCAGCGGCTTGTTGGCCAGCTGCTCGTTGCGGTCGTGCAGCTTCTTGATCAGGCCGTCGATGCCGTTCTTGCCGATTTCCGACGCGAAGGTGCTCTTGTAGGTTTCCACCAGCCACGCGCCCAGCACGTTCAGGTCGAAGATCTTCCAGCCCTGCGGGCCCTTGGCCAGGCGGTAGTTCAGGGTGATCGGCTCGCCGCGGGTCAGGTTGACCTGCGATTTCACCTCGACTTCCGTGTCGGCCGGGTCGGCGCGGAACGGCTTGAACTCGATGGTTTCGTTCTTGATCTGCGACAGCGCACCGGCATAGGTGTACACGAGCAGCGTGCGGAACTCGGCCGCCAGCTGCTTTTGCTGCTCCGGCGTCGCCTGGCGCCAGAAGCGGCCGGCGGCCTGGGCCGTCATCTTGTCGGAATCGACGTACGGCAGGATCTTGCTGTTGACCAGATCCATGATTTTCCTGCTGTTGCCGGCCTGGATGTCCTTGTCGGCCTTGACGCTATCGATGACGTCGGTGGAGACGCGTTTCACGAGGGCATCCGGTGCCTCGACGGCGGCGCGGGCCGGCGCGACGAGAACGGCGGTGGACATGGCCACGGCGGCGGCGGTCACGATCAGTTTTGCGATGGGCTTCATACGCTTCCTTTAATTTGGTTGGGTCTGGCCAAGCGGTCCCGCGTGCTGCGCGGACGGCCTGGCTGTACCGTCGTTAACTATTTGCTGGCCGGTTCGGATGACACGGGCGCCGCTGCGGGCTCTTCCGCGCCATCTTCGGGCACCGGTTTCGGGCCCAGTTTCACGCCCAGCTTCGATTCGACCTTTTCCTGGACCTTTTCCAGTTTTTCGTGGACCTTGTCGGCGCGTTCCTGCGCCTTGTCCGTGTCGAGCACCTTGCTGTTGCGACGCTGCATGTAGCCGTCACGGATGAATTCGTAACGGTCGAGGGCGGCGTCTTCCAGCAGGTTCGACGCGTCCAGCACGCTGGCACGCTGGTCGACCGCGCGCAGGACGATGCCACTGGTGCGCCACGGCACATCGTTCACGTGGGTCCACGCATCGCCCCACCAGTCGGCGGGCAAGGTCGCGGTGTCACGGATCGTAGATGGGCCCAGCAGCGGCAACATCAAGTAGGGACCGCTCGGCACGCCCCAATATCCGAGGGTCTGGCCGAAGTCCTCGTTATGCTTGCGCATGCCGGCCGGGGTGGCGATGTCCAGCACGCCGGCGAGACCCAGCGTGGAGTTCACGGCAAAACGCATGAAATCGTTCAAGCCGTCTTGCCCTTTCAGCTGGGCAAAATTGTTCAGCGAGCTCCACAAATCGGTCAAGTTACCGAAGAAATTGTTCACGCCCGTTTGCACGAAGGTCGGCGTGACGTTCTTGTAGGCGGTGGCGGCCGGCTTCAGGGCGACGCGGTCGACCGTGTCGTTGAAGCTGAACATGGCCCGGTTGAACTTCTCGAACGGGTCTTTCGGGTTGGCGGTCGTCGCACAGCCACTCAGCAATACGGCTGCACCGAGTGTCAGCGCCAGGCCAGTGCGGGTACGCGGCGAGGCGGAGTCATTGCGGTTCGTCATTTGCTACTGTCCTTTCCTTCGGCTGCCTTGCTATAGATAAATTGATTAATCAAGTCTTCGAGCACTGCGGCCGATTGCGTACGGGTGATGCGGTCGCCTTCGACGAGATTGTTCATGTCGCCACCGGCCTCGATGCCGATGTATTGCTCACCGAGCAGGCCCGAGGTCAGGATCTTCAGAGAGCTGTCCTTCGGGAACTTGTAAGCAGGATTCAGATCGAGGCGGACGATGGCCTGGAAACTTTTATCGTCGAACGCAATGTCGCCCACGCGGCCCACGACCACGCCCGCGCTCTTGACGGGCGATTGCGGCTTCAGGCCGCCGATGTTGTCGAACTTGCCCGTGATGGCGTACGTCTTGCTGAACGAAATCGTGCTCATGTTACCGGCCTTGAGTGCCAGGAAAAGGAGCGCTAACGCACCCAACAGGACAAAAAGGCCGACCCAGACGTCAATGGATTTACGATGCATAAGTTTTTCCCAACTCTTCAGATTACTTGTTGAACATCAAGGCGGTCATGACGAAGTCCAGCGCCAGCACCATCAGCGACGCGATCACGACGGTGCGCGTGGTGGCGCGCGACACGCCTTCCGGCGTCGGCTGCGCTTCATAGCCCTGGAACAGGGCCGTGAACGTCACGGCCATGCCGAATACAAAGCTCTTGATGACACCATTCATGATGTCGCGGCGCACGTCGATGTTCGCCTGCATCTGCGACCAGAACGCGCCTTCGTCCACGCCGATCAGCTGCACGCCGACCAGATAGCCGCCGACCACGCCGATGGCGGAGAACACGGCCGCCAGCACCGGCATGGCGATCAGGCCCGCCCAGAACCGGGGCGCCAGCACGCGCTGGATCGGGTTGACGGCCATCATTTCCATCGCGGTCAGTTGCTCGCCGGCCTTCATGAGGCCGATTTCCGCCGTGAGGGACGTACCGGCACGGCCCGCGAACAGCAGCGCCGTCACGACCGGGCCCAGCTCGCGCAGCAGCGACAGCGCCACCAGCTGGCCCAGCTTTTCCTCGGCGCCGAACTGGCTCAGCGTGTAATAGCCCTGCAGACCTAGCACCATGCCGACGAACAGGCCGGACACGGTGATGATCAGCAAGGAGTAATTGCCGATGAAGTGGACCTGTTCCGAGATCAGGGTCGGACGGCGCAGCGCGCCCGGGGCCTTGCCGAGCAGGCCGCCGAACGAACGCGTGACGAAGCCGACGCGGGCGAAAGTGTCGAGGACGAAGCCCCCGATGAGTGCGAGAGGATTGGTCATCGCTTGCCTCCCAGGCCCAGGTCCTCGGCCAGCGATTTGCCGGGATAGTGGAACGGCACGGGGCCGTCCGGCTCGGCGTTCACGAATTGTTTGACGTACGGATCGGTCGAGCGGCGCATCTCGTCCGGCGTGCCCGAGGCGACGATCCGGCCCGCGGACAGGAAATACACGTAATCGGCGATCAAGAAAGTTTCGTTCACGTCGTGCGAGACGAGGATGGACGTCGAGCCGAGCGCATCGTTCAGGTTGCGGATCAGGTTGGCGGTCACGCCCATCGAGATCGGATCGAGGCCGGCGAACGGTTCGTCGTACATGACCAGCGCCGGGTCGAGCGCGACGGCACGGGCGAGCGCCACGCGGCGCGCCATGCCGCCCGAGATCTCGTTCGGCTTCAGGTCCGCGGCATTGCGCAGGCCGACGGCATTCAGGCGCATCAGCACCAGGTCGCGGATCAGTTCTTCCGGCAGTTCCGTGTGCTCGCGCAGCGGAAAGGCCACGTTCTCGAACACGGTCAGGTCGGTGAACAGCGCGCCGAACTGGAACAGCATGCCCATCTTGCGCCGCAACCTGTACAGGCCTTCGGTGTCGAGCTGGCTCACCACCTCGCCATTCACGGCGACGGTGCCGCGCTGCGGCTTGATCTGGCCGCCGATCAGGCGCAGGACCGTCGTCTTGCCCGAGCCGGAGCCGCCCATCACGGCAATCAGCTTGCCGCGCGGGAAGTCCATGCTCAGGTTCTGCAGGATCGGGCGATCGCCATACGAAAAATGCAGATCGCGAATTTCGACGAGGTTGGACACAGTGGATATTGGTATTTGGAGAATCTCGTATTGTAGTGCAGAAACGGCAAGGCCTGCAGGACACGGCCCAATTCCTGGCATGTTATCGACGTGATATTACAACATTACTAAATCACGAGTCAGCTATTTTAGAACCTAAGTGCTTGTTTTTAATAACTTATGCATACAACACATTGTTTCACATCAGTAAACAATCTTTACAAATGCCTGAAAGAAACCCTTTTACGGGGACATCCTGAAGATCCACTACATCGCGATCCGACGTCCTGTCCCGGACGTTGGGAACGGGCAAATGCCGGACTTTCGGTCACTCCCCATTTAACAATCGGATGCCGAATCTTTGCCCCTGCCAGATGGTCTAACGATCATGACAAAAGCCCTGGTCCACATCGACAGCGGCGCGGCGACGATGGAAGGCATGCTCGAGCTGCCCGACACTCCCTCCGGGGTCGTGCTGTTCGCGCACGGCAGCGGAAGCAGCCGTTTGAGCCCGCGCAACAACCACGTGGCGCACGTGCTGCGCGACGCCGGCATCGGTACGCTGTTGCTGGACCTGCTCACGCCGCACGAAGACCGTCAATACCATAACCGATTCGATATCTCCCTGCTGACGGGCCGCCTGCGCGCGGCAGCAAGCTGGCTGGGCGCGCAGGACGCGACGGCCCCGTTGCCGCTGGGCCTGTTCGGCGCCAGCACGGGCGCGGCCGCCGCGCTGCAGCTGGCGGCCGACCCGGCGGTGCCCATCGCGGCCGTCGTGTCGCGCGGCGGGCGGCCGGATCTCGCCGGCAGCGACGCCCTGCGCGCCGTCGAGGCGCCGACACTCCTCATCGTGGGCGGTGCCGACGAACCCGTCATCGCGCTGAACCGGCAGGCCTATGGCGAGCTGGGCTGCGTAAAACGGCTGGCGCTCGTACCCGGTGCGACGCATTTGTTCGAGGAACCTGGCACGCTGGAAGAGGTGGCGTGGCTGGCAGCCGAATGGTTCACGACTTACTTCACCCATGAGCCCTGACCTGCGCCTCGTGTTCGGCGGCGACGTCATGCTGGGCCGCCACGTCCGCGACGTCATGCTGCGCGACGGCATCCACGCACCACTGGAAGCCGTCTCTCCGTTGCTGCGTGCGGCCGACGCGGCCATCGTCAACCTTGAGTGTGCACTCACTGACAGCCTGGAGCGCTGGCACGGCGTCCCCAAGGTCTTTTATTTCGCCGCGCCGCCGGCGGCCGGCCAGGCGCTGGCCGATGCCGGCATCCGCATGGTGAGCCTCGCGAACAACCACAGCCTCGACTACGACGCGCAAGGCCTGGCCGACACGCTGCGCACGCTGGACGCACACGGCATCGCCCACACCGGCGCCGGCCCGGACCTCGCATGGGCGCTGTCTCCGGCCGTCGTGGCGTGCGGCGAGGTGCTGGTCGGGATGGCGGCATTCTGCGACCACCAGGCCGATTTCGCCGCGACGGACGATCACCCCGGCATCGCCTGGCTCGGCCTGCACGACGAGACGGCCGCCACCGACGCCTTCGCCCGCGCGCTCGCGCCCCTGCGCGCGGCCGGCGTGCGCTGGCCGGTGTTGTCGCTGCACTGGGGTCCGAACAGGGTGACGGCGCCCGCACCGCACCTGCGCCGCCTCGCGCACGCCGCGATCGACGTCGGCTGGAAGATCGTCTACGGCCACAGCGCGCACATCTTCCACGGCATCGAGCTGTACCGGGGCTGGCCGATCCTGTACGCGACTGGCGACCTCGTCGACGACTACGCCGTCGACGCGGACCTGCGCAACGACCATCAACTGCTGTTCGAGGTGCACCTGGGCGAGGACGCGCTGCGCCGCATCGTGCTGCACCCGGTGTTCATCCGCCACGGCCGCGCGTTGCCGGCCGACCACACGCAACGCACCTGGATCTATACGCGCATGCAGGCGCTGTGCCGCGATCTCGGCACGACAGCGCGGCTGGACGGCGGCCTGCTCGTCATTGAGCCGGGTGCCACCACGCCGCACGAGTGATCAGCTTCGCAGACCGGCGTCTTCCGACACGTTCAGCGCCGCCGCAGTCCAGTCGAGCTCGCCGCGGTCCTTCGCCAGCGCGGACAGGAAGCGGTCGTGCATCATGCTGGCCAGCGGCATCGGCACGTGGGCCTTGCGCGCGGCCGCCATCACGAGATCCGCATCCTTGAAACCCAGCGACAGCTTGAAGCCGGGGTTGGCGTAGTCGTGCTGCGCGATCAGCTTGCCGTAATTGACGTACAGCGGCGTGGCGAAGATCGATTGGGTCATCACGTCCATCATGGCCGAGCGCTCGACGCCGTATTTCTCGCACAGGGTCGCCGCTTCCGCCATCGCCTCGATGACGCCCATGATCATGAAGTTACCACTCAGCTTGACGATGCTGGCGGCGACGGGGTCGTCGCCCAGCGGGAACACGCGCTGGCCCATCGTTTCCAGCAGCGGCATGATCTTGTCGCGCGCGCCGGCTTCACCCGCGACCAGGATGAACAGCATGGCGGCGGCCGCGGCGGTCGGGCGGCCGAACACGGGGGCGGCGACGAAGGCGGCGCCGCGTTCGGCGTGCAGGGCGGCGATGCGCTGCGTCGTCTCCGGCGACACCGTGCTCATCGACACGTGGATGCCGCCCGGACCCAGTTTTGCCGCGATGCCGTCCGGCCCGCCGACGACCTGCTCCAGCGCCGCGTCATCGGCCACCATCGTGAACACGACGCCGTCGCCGGCCGCGGCCTGGCCCGGATGCTCGACCAGCGTGGCGCCCTGGGCGACGAGGTCGGCCGCCTTGCCGGGCGAGCGGTTCCACACGCGGAGCGTATGGCCCTTACTAATGAGGTTGCTTGCCATGGCATGTCCCATGCCGCCCAGGCCGACGTAGCCGATCTCCATATTGTTCTCCGTGATTGTCAGAATCTGCATGCTAGCAGTTCGCGTAAAAAAAACGGCCCGGGCTGCACACCCGGGCCGTTCATCCAAACAGGCGCTGGCAGATCAGCGCGGCAGTACCGACGAACCCATCAGGAATTCATCGACGGCGCGCGCGCACTGGCGGCCTTCGCGGATCGCCCACACGACGAGGGACTGGCCGCGGCGCATATCGCCGGCGGTGAAGACTTTCGGCACCGACGTCTGGTAGCAGACATCGCCATCGGTCGTGGCGCGCGCGTTGCCGCGGGCATCCTTTTGCACGCCGAACGCGTCCAGCACCTGCTGCACCGGCGAGACGAAACCCATGGCCAGCAGCACGAGGTCGGCCTTCAGTTCGAATTCCGAGTTGGCCACTTCCGTCATCTTGCCGTCTTTCCACTCGACGCGGCAGGCGATGATTTTTTCCACTTTACCGCCCTTGCCTTCGAAGCGCTTGGTGGCGACGGCGAAGTCGCGCTCGCAGCCTTCTTCGTGCGACGACGAGGTGCGCAGCTTGGTCGGCCAGTACGGCCACACGAGCGGCTTGTTTTCCTGTTCCGGCGGCATCGGCATCAGTTCGAACTGGGTCACCGATGCGGCGCCGTGGCGGTTCGACGTGCCCACGCAGTCGGAGCCGGTATCGCCGCCGCCGATCACGATCACGTGCTTGCCCGTGGCCTTGATCTGGTCCTTGACTTTGTCGCCGGCGTTGACGCGGTTCTGCTGCGGCAGGAAGTCCATCGCGAAGTGCACGCCCTTCAGGTCGCGGCCCGGGACCGGCAGGTCACGCGGTGCCTCGGCGCCGCCGGCCATGATCACGGCGTCGTAATCCTTCACCAGGTCTTCCGGGAAGATGGTGTCGCGCGCCATGTTGCTGACGGTGGTCGGGAAATCCTTGCCGATCAGGGTCGACGTACGGAAGGTGACGCCTTCGGCCTTCATCTGTTCGACGCGACGGTCGATCAGGTCTTTCTCCATCTTGAAGTCGGGGATGCCGTAGCGCAGCAGGCCGCCGACGCGGTCGTTCTTCTCGAACACCGTCACGTCGTGACCGGCGCGGCCCAGCTGCTGGGCCGCGGCCAGGCCTGCGGGGCCGGAACCGATGATCGCGACCTTCTTGCCGGTCTTGACGGCGGCCGGTTGCGGGACGATCCAGCCGTGTTCCCAGCCGGCGTCGGCGATCTTGCGCTCGATCGACTTGATGCCGACCGGCTCATTGTTGATGCCCAGCGTGCAGGCGGCTTCGCACGGCGCCGGGCAGATGCGGCCCGTGAATTCCGGGAAGTTGTTCGTCGAGTGAAGGTTGTCGACGGCGTAGCGGTAGTTGCCGTGGTAAACCAGGTCGTTCCAGTCGGGGATCTGGTTGTTGACGGGGCAGCCGGTGTTGCAGAACGGGATGCCGCAATCCATGCAGCGCGCACCTTGCACCTTCGCTTGCGCGTCGGTCAGGGTGATCGAAAATTCCTTGTAATTCTTGAGACGGGCAGCGGGTTCCAGGTGGTCTTCTTCCTGGCGCTGAAATTCCATGAAGCCGGTGATCTTACCCATTTGTATTCCTTGGTATGTCGTGTTCTGTTCGGTTCGAGGAGATGCGGGCCACGCGACTTCGGCTGCTAAGCTTGGATCCCCGCCTTCGCGGGGACGACGTTTCACTGCTAACGGTTGTTCCGTCGCCCCCGCGCAGGCGGGGGCCCAAGTTCAACAGGCACGCGGCCCTTGCAGCATCAGGCAGCCAGTTCGATCTTGTCGTTGGCTTCTTCCATGCTGCTGTTGTGCATCTCTTCCAGTGCGCGCTTGTACTCGGTCGGGAAGACCTTGACGAACTTGCTGCGGCTGTTGGCCCAGTCGTCCAGCAGGTTGCGCGCACGGGTCGAACCCGTGTGCTTGAAGTGACGCTCGATCAGGCGCTTCAGGATCGCTTCGTCCGACTCGCGCTCGCCGTTGCGGGTCTGTGCATGCCAGCTGGCCTTGTCGCTCTGTTCCTTGGTCGACTGCACGCTCTCCAGTGCCACCATCGCGGTGTTGCACTTCTGCTCGAAGTCGCCCTTCGGATCGTAGACATACGCCACGCCACCCGACATGCCCGCCGCGAAGTTGCGGCCGGTGTCGCCCAGCACGACGACGGTACCGCCGGTCATGTATTCGCAACCGTGGTCGCCCACGCCTTCGACGATCGCGGTCGCACCCGAGTTACGCACCGCGAAACGCTCGCCGGCCACGCCGTTCAGGAACGCTTCACCGGCGATCGCGCCGTACAGCACCGTGTTGCCGACGATGATGTTGTCGACGGCCCAGCCGCGGAACTCCGTGTTCGGACGCACGATGATGCGGCCGCCCGACAGGCCTTTACCGACGTAGTCGTTACCTTCGCCGACCAGGTCCAGCGTGATGCCGTGTGCCAGGAACGCGCCGGCCGACTGGCCCGCGGTGCCCTGCAGCTGGATGTGGATCGTGTCGTCCGGCAGGCCGGCATGGCCGTAGCGCTTGGCGACTTCGCCCGACAGCATCGCGCCGACCGTGCGGTTGACGTTCTTCACCGGCGAGATGAACGAGACGCGCTCGCCTTTCTCCAGCGCGGCCTTGGCCTGTGCGATCAGCTTGTGGTCCAGGGCCTTGTCCAGGCCGTGGTCCTGGCCGTCCGAGTGCAGCAGCTGGCGTTTGTCGTCGACCTTCGGCTGGTAGAAGATGTTCGAGAAGTCCAGGCCCTGTGCCTTCCAGTGGCCGACGGCCTTCGACTTGTCCAGCAGGTCGGAACGGCCGATCAGTTCGTCGAACGTGCGGATGCCCAGCTGGGCCATGATCTGGCGCGCTTCTTCGGCGACGAAGAAGAAGTAGTTCACGACGTGTTCCGGCTTGCCCGAGAACTTGGCGCGCAGTTCCGGATCCTGCGTGGCCACGCCCACCGGGCAGGTGTTCAGGTGGCACTTACGCATCATGATGCAGCCTTCGACGACCAGCGGTGCCGTCGCGAAGCCCACTTCGTCCGCGCCCAGCAGGGCGGCGATGACGACGTCGCGGCCGGTACGCATCTGGCCGTCGGCCTGGACGCGGATACGGCTGCGCAGGCCGTTCAGCACGAGGGTCTGCTGGGTCTCGGCGAGGCCCAGTTCCCACGGCGTGCCGGCGTGCTTGACCGACGACAGCGGCGATGCGCCCGTACCGCCGTCATGGCCGGCGACGACGACGTGGTCGGCCTTCGCCTTCGACACACCGGCGGCGACCGTACCGATACCGACTTCCGACACCAGCTTCACGGAGATCGACGCGTGCGGGTTCACGTTTTTCAGGTCGTGGATCAGCTGCGCCAGGTCTTCGATCGAGTAGATGTCGTGGTGCGGCGGCGGCGAGATCAGGCCCACGCCCGGCACCGAGAAGCGCAGCGACGCGATGTACTCGGACACTTTGTGGCCCGGCAGCTGGCCGCCTTCGCCCGGCTTGGCGCCCTGCGCCATCTTGATCTGGATCTGGTCGGCGGACGCCAGGTATTCGGCGGTCACACCGAAGCGGCCCGATGCCACCTGCTTGATCTTCGAACGCAGCGAATCGCCTTCGACCAGCGGGATGTCGGCGACGACGCGGTCCTTGCCCAGGATCGAGGCCAGGGTCTCGCCCTTGGCGATCTTGATGCCCTTGAACTCGCCCATGTAGCGCGCCGGATCTTCACCGCCTTCGCCCGTGTTCGACTTGCCGCCGATACGGTTCATGGCGATGGCCAGCGTGGCGTGGGCTTCGGTCGAGATCGAGCCCAGCGACATCGCGCCGGTGGCGAAGCGCTTGACGATCTCTTTTGCCGGCTCGACTTCGTCCAGCGGGATCGCCTTGGTCGGATCGATCTTGAATTCGAACAGGCCGCGCAGGGTCAGGTGACGGCGGGTCTGGTCGTTGATGAGCTGCGCGTACTCTTTATACGTGCTGTAGTTGTTGGCACGGGTCGAGTGCTGCAGCTTGGCGATCGCGTCCGGCGTCCACAGGTGGTCTTCGCCGCGCACGCGGTAGGCGTATTCGCCGCCGACGTCCAGCGCGTTGGCCAGCAGGGGATCCTTGCCGAAGGCCAGGCCGTGCAGGCGCAGGGCTTCCTCGGCCACTTCGAACAGGCCGATGCCTTCCACCGTCGACGACGTGCCGCGGAAGTACTTGTCGACCAGCGACTTGTTCAGGCCGATGGCTTCGAAGATCTGGGCGCCGCAGTACGACATGTAGGTCGAGATGCCCATCTTCGACATGACCTTCATGAGGCCCTTGCCGACTGCCTTGGTGTAGTTGTAGATGGCTTTATCTGCAGCCATCTCGTGCGGCAGCGTGTGCGCCAGGTCGACCAGCGTTTCCAGCGCCAGGTACGGGTGCACGGCTTCCGCGCCATAGCCGGCCAGCAGGGCGAAGTGGTGCGTCTCGCGGCACGAGCCGGTTTCCACGACGAGGCCCGTCGATGCGCGCAGGCCGCGCTGGACGAGGTGCTGGTGGATCGCGGACGTCGCCAGCAGCGCGGGGATCGCGACCTGGTCGGCGTTGACGTTGCGGTCCGAGACGATCAGGATGTTGTGGCCCGACTTGACGGCATCGACGGCTTCCGCGCACAGCGAGGCCAGCGACGCTTCGATGCCTTCCTTGCCCCACGAGACCGGATAGCAGATGTTCAGTTCATACGACTTGAACTTGCCGCCGGTGTGCAGGCTGATGCTGCGCAGGCGGGCCATGTCGTCGAACCCGATCACCGGCTGCGACACTTCGAGGCGCATCGGCGGGTTGACGTTGTTCGTGTCCAGCAGGTTCGGCTTCGGACCGATGAACGACACGAGCGACATCACCATCGCTTCGCGGATCGGGTCGATCGGCGGGTTCGTGACCTGGGCGAACAGCTGCTTGAAGTACGAGTACAGCGGCTTCAGCTTGTTCGACATGACGGCCAGCGGCGAGTCGTTACCCATCGAGCCGGTGGCTTCTTCGCCCAGCACGGCCATCGGGGCCATCAGGAACTTCAGGTCTTCCTGGGTGTAGCCGAATGCCTGCTGGCGGTCCAGCAGAGAAATAGCGGCTTTCTCGCCTTGCGCATCCTTGGCACGGTTCTGCGACAGCTGGCTTTCCGACAGCTTGATTTCGTTGAGCTTGATGCGCACCGACTTGATCCATGCTTTATAGGGCTTGGCGTTCGAGTAGGTGTCCTTCAGTTCCTTGTCGTCGATGATGCGGCCGGCTTCCAGGTCGATGAGGAACATCTTGCCCGGCTGCAGACGCCATTTCTTGACGATGCGCGATTCCGGGATCGGCAGCGTGCCCGATTCCGAGGCCATGACGACCAGGTCGTCGTCCGTGACGATGTAGCGGGCCGGACGCAGGCCGTTGCGGTCCAGCGTACCGCCGATGTGGCGGCCGTCGGTGAAGGCCATGGCGGCCGGGCCGTCCCACGGTTCCATCATCGCGGCGTGGTATTCGTAGAACGCGCGGCGGTTCTCGTCCATCGTCGCGTGGTTTTCCCAGGCTTCCGGGATCATCATCATCATCGCCTGGGCGATCGGGTAGCCGGCCATGACCAGCAGTTCGAGCGCGTTGTCGAAGCAGGCGGTGTCCGACTGGCCTTCATAGATCAGCGGGAACAGTTTCTGCAGGTCGTCGCCCAGCACGGCCGACTTCATGACGCCTTCGCGGGCGCGGGTCCAGTTGAAGTTGCCCTTGACGGTGTTGATCTCGCCGTTGTGCGCCAGCAGGCGGTACGGGTGGGCCAGCGGCCACTCCGGGAACGTGTTCGTCGAGAAGCGCTGGTGCACCATGGCCAGCGCGGAGACGCAGCGCGGGTCCTGCAGGTCCTTGTAGTACACGCCGACCTGGTCCGCCAGCAGCAGGCCCTTGTAGACGACGGTACGGGCGGACATCGACGGCACGAAGAATTCCTTGCCGTGGATGAGTTTCAGGGCCTGGATCGCGTGGCCCGACGATTTGCGGATGACGTACAGCTTGCGCTCGAGCGCGTCCGTGACCATCACGTCCGGGCCGCGGCCGATGAAGATCTGGCGGATCACCGGCTCTTTCGTGCGGACGGTCGGCGACATCGGCATCGTGTCGTCCACCGGCACGTTGCGCCAGCCCAGCACGACCTGGCCTTCGGCGCGCACGGCGCGCTCGATTTCCTGTTCGCAGGCGATGCGCGAAGCGTGTTCCTTCGGCAGGAAGATCATGCCGACGCCATATTCGCCCGGCGGCGGCAGTTCGATGCCCTGCTTGGCCATCTCGTCGCGGTAGAACTGGTCAGGGATCTGGATCAGGATACCGGCACCGTCGCCCATCAGGGCATCGGCACCGACGGCGCCCCGGTGGTCCAGGTTTTTCAGGATCAGCAGACCCTGTTCAATAATGGAGTGGCTCTTGTTGCCCTTGATATGGGCGACGAAACCGACGCCACAGGCGTCGTGTTCATTGGCGGGATCGTACAAACCTTGGGCAATCATGGGGGCTCCGCAGCATTTTGAAGATATTGAAGGCCGAGGATAGAGCAGACTTCGGTAAACATCAATAGCAATAATTAGGGTCGGAGTCGAATTAAATGCCGAGTTTTTTGGTCGCAAATTAAATGGGGACATAGTGAGCAAAATTGTTCAGTTCGCTTATTCCATTAATAAAATCATATAGTTATACGAAAAACCGTCGTTCCCGCGGAAGCGGGAACCCATGCTGAGCTGGCCTTAGATATTCAGTATGGATTCCCGCTTGCGCGGGAATGACGGGCATAAAAAAAGGGAGGCAATGGCCTCCCCTCTGTATTTGTTGCAATGACGCTGCGCACAAATCTATTCCGCAGCCTTGACCTTGAACGGCCTCCCCCGCTTCGCCGGCAGGATCTGCCGCTTGGTCTTGTGCTCCAGCTCGACCTTGAACGCATGCGTCCCGAGCGGCGCCCCCTTCAGCACCGCCGCATTGATCGTGTCCAGTTCCTGCCCCGACATGCCCTGCTGCGCCAGCTCGATGAACGCCGCTTCGCGCTGGAACGGCGTATTGCCGAGTTCCCAGTACTTGGCGTGGTCGGTAATGAGCGGATCTGGCCGCACGCCGGCGTGATGCGCGTAGCTCGACCACGGATAGTCGAGCGGATCGAACGCCAGCTGGCTGCGCAGCGGGTTCAATTCGATGTAGCGGATACAGGCGAGGAAATACGCGTCCGGGTCGATCACGGACGTGCGGAAGCGGCCCTGGAACAGGGTGCCGGAGCGGCCGTATTTGTTGTTGAACCAGGGAACGTATAACCGCCCCACCTTCTGCATCATCGCCGCCAGGCCGTCCTCGTCGGACGGCGTCGCCAGCACATGCAGGTGGTTCGGCATCAGGACGTACGCGTGGATGGCCACGCGGTAGAACTTCGCGCTCTCGCGCAGCCATTCCAGGAAGCGGCGGTGGTCTTCGTCGTCGCGGAAGATCAGTTGGTTGTCGTTGCCGCGCTGGATGATCAGATGCGGCTGGTTCGGCAGGATCAGTCGGGGTTGGCGGGCCATGGCGTCATTCTAACGCAATCGCCCCGCTCTGTCCCCAATTAATCAGGCCAGCGTGAACCCGGCGGACAGGCTGTAGCCCTCGCCATAGGCGCTGCGCAGCGGCAGATCCTGGCCGAGGCCGGTGCGGGCCTTCTTGCGCAGGCGGTAGACGAGCATGTCGACGCGGCGGCTGGCATCCGGATCGTCGCCACCCATGCCGGCCACGATCACCTGGCGTGGGACGGGCCGGGTGTTGATGGTCAGCAGGTGCAGGAAGTTGCACTCTTTTTCCGTCAGGTCGATCACCTTGCCCATCAGCTCGAGCTGGCGGGCCGAGACGCGCAGGGTCCACTTGCTCGGCGCGGGCGCCGGCTCGGACGACGGCCGCACGCGGCGGTCCAGCGCCTCGATGTGGGCGGCCAGTTCCGGGAACTTGATCGGCTTGGTGAGATAGTGGTCGGCGCCGAGGCGCAGGCCGAGGATGCGGTTGTCGAAGGCCACGCGGCCCGTCAGCACCAGCAGCCCGATCTCGGGATACAGCTGGCGCATTCGTGGAATCACGTTGAAGCCGTCCTCGTCGGGCAGGCCCAGGTCGAGCACGACCACGGCCGCCGGCGTGCGCGTCAGCGCGGCCCACATATCGCTGGCGGTGGTCGCGATCGTGACGTCGTGGCCGAGTTCCTTGAGGAAATCGGCCATATCGCCTGCGTATTCGCCATTGTCTTCAACAATCAATATTTGCGTCATGGGTTTTGCCAATTCCTTGTTTCGTATTCCCGGCTTCGTTGTCGGGCGGCTAACCCCGGTCGCCATGCCGATTATCACTGCTGGTCATTCCGGAAGCAAGACTTTTTGCCCCGCTCGCCTGTGCCGGCAGCCATAGTCTGAACTCGGCGCCGCCCTCTGGAGGACATGCATATGTCAAACTACCGCCGTGCACTTCCACCACGGAGCGCGCCATGTACAGTCCGAGCCCGCTGCCCGCGACACCCTCGACATTCGCGCCGCGGTAACCCTTGTCGAAGATGCGTGCGACGTCGTCCGCCGGCACGCCATGTCCCTCGTCGCGCAGCGCCAGCTCGACGCCGCCGTCGACCCGCCGTCCCGCCACGTGCAGCGCGGTGCCGGCCGGTGTATAGCGCAGCGCATTGTCCAATAACACCTTGAGCGCCAGGCGCAGGCCGGACGGTTCGCCTCGCAGCGCGGCCGGCAGGTCGCTGGCTTGCAGGGTCACGGGACGTCCGGCCGCGCGCGCCTGTGCCACCAGTTCTTCCAGCAGCAGCTTCGGCCCCACCTTGTTCTCGCGGCGCTGGCTGCCGAGCGCGGCCATGCGCTCGGGGGACAGATAGTCGTCCAGCATCGCGATCAGGCGGTCCGTCGCGGTGGCGATCTTGCGGTAGCGCTCGCGCGTCGCCTCATCCGCCTTCGTGCCCAGTGCTTCGAGGCGCTGGATCGCGCCGTCGATCGTCGACAGCGGCGTGCGGAATTCATGGTTCAGCATGCTGGCAAACCGCTTTCTCTCGCGCTCCCGCTCGCGCCGCGCGGACACGTCGCGCACGAGGCCCAGCAGCGCCCGCGGCTGGCCGGCGTCGTCCAGCGCCAGGGTCGAAATCACCTCGACGGCCACCTCGCTCCCATCCGGCCGGCGCAGGTCGAACTCGCGCATCACGCGCAGGCGCGAGCCGTCGCCGGCGGCAAACCGGCGCAGCCGCTCCGGCAGGCCGGCGCACAAGGCCGCCAGCGGGCCGTCGCCGCCCTTGTCCATCTGCGCGCGGATGTCGGCGATGGAATAGCCGAGCATGTCGTCGACGCCGGGGCTGACATACGCCGGCACACCGGTGGTGCAATCGAGGATGAAGGCCAGGTCACCGCCCAGTTCGGCAATCGTGCGAAAGGCGTCCGCCGTGGAGATGTCCGCCGAGACGGATGCGCTGCGCGTCATGATGGCCTTAATGAGAATGATTCCAGACAATAAGTATAGTGCCCGATATAACGCTTTGCATAGATAACCTGGGGCCGCCGTTGCGTCAAACACGCAGAATACGAAGATAAGCAATATATGCATGCGCAAATAAAAAGGGCAAGCCGCACAGGCTTGCCCTCTTGACCACGACGCTGCCGCGTTTACTCGTCCAGCGGCGCGAAGATCGCCTGCAGGTCTTCCTGCGTGAGCGCCATCTTCTGCGATTCGCCTTCGGCCAGGATCGACGCCGCCAGCTCGGATTTCTTTTGCTGCAGCAGCTGGATCTTTTCTTCCAGCGTGCCCTTCGCGATGAGCTTGTAGACGAACACCGGTTTGTCCTGCCCGATGCGCCATGCACGGTCCGTCGCCTGGTTCTCGGCCGCCGGGTTCCACCACGGGTCGTAGTGGATGACCGTGTCGGCCGCGGTCAGGTTCAGGCCCACGCCGCCGGCCTTGAGGCTGATCAGGAAGATCGGCACGGCGCCCTGCTGGAATGCCGCCACCTGCGCGGAACGGTCGCGCGTCTCGCCGGTGAGAATCGCGTACGGGATCTTGCGCGCATCGAGTTCTTCTTCGATGAGGCCCAGCATGCTCGTGAACTGCGAGAACACGAGGATCTTGCGGCCTTCTCCCAGCAGGTCGTCGACCATCTGCATCAGGTCGATGAGCTTGGCCGACACGGCCGCCGTGTTCTTCTTGCCCGGCATCGCCTTCACCAGACGCGGGTCGCAGCAGACCTGGCGCAGTTTCAGCAGCGCTTCCAGGATGACGATCTGGCTGCGCGCCACGCCCTTGCGGTCGATCTCGTCGCGCACCTTCTTGTCCATCGCCAGGCGCACGGTCTCGTACAGGTCGCGCTGCGGGCCCGTGATCTCGATGCGGCGGATCATCTCCGTCTTTTCCGGCAGCTCTTTCGCCACGTGGTCCTTCGTGCGGCGCAGCAGGAACGGCTTGATGCGGCGGTTCAGCAGCATGCGGCGCACCGGGTCGTCCTGGCGCTCGATCGGGTGACGGAACTGCGTATTGAAGGTCTTCTCGTCGCCGAGCAGGCCCGGCAGCAGGAAGTGGAATTGCGACCACAGCTCGCCCAGGTGGTTTTCCAGCGGCGTGCCGGACAGGCACAGGCGGTGGCGCGCGTTCAGCGAGCCGGCCGTCTGCGCCGCCTTCGAGCGCGTGTTCTTGATGTAGTGCGATTCGTCCAGGATCACGAGGTGGTACTCGTGCTCGCGCAGCTTTTCCTCGTCGCGCGGCAGCAGCGCGTACGTCGTCAGCACGATGTCGGCGCCATCGATCTGGTCGAACAGATCCATGCGCTCCTTGCCCTGCAACAGCAGCACCTTCAGGTCCGGGGCGAAGCGCGCGGCTTCTTCCATCCAGTTCATCATGAGGCTCGTCGGCGCGATGACCAGCGCCGGGTTCGTCAGGCGGCCCGCTTCCTTTTCCGTCAGGATGTGGGCGATCGTCTGCACGGTTTTACCGAGACCCATGTCGTCGGCGAGGATGCCGCCCAGGTCGTATTCGCGCAGGAACTGCATCCATGCGAGACCGTCGAGCTGGTAATCGCGCAGCGTGGCCTGCAGGCCTTTCGGCGCATCGACCTTTTTCACCTTGCCGAACTGGCTCAGCTTGCGGCCCGTTTCGCGCAGTCGCTCGCCGCCCGTCCAGGTCAGTTCGGTGCCTTTCGCGAGTTCTTCCAGGCGCGCCGCATCCAGCGTCGACAGCCGGACCTTGTTCTTGATCTTGTCGTTGAAATACAGCTCGCCCAGCGTCGACAGGATGGGTTTCACGCGGCCCCACGGCAGCGCCACGCGCACGCCGTCCGGCAGGGTCGCCAGCATCTGGTCGGCTTCCGCGTGCGCGGCCAGCACGTCCGGATTGAAGTCCAGCGGCGCCGTGCGAATGAGTTGCACCAGCACGGGCAGCAGCGGCATGCGCTTGCGGTTGACGACGATGCCCAGCTCCAGCTCGAACCACGCGTTGCCGGCCTCGGGCGGCTCGTCGATGTCGGCATACCACTCTTCGACCGGCACGACGTCGTAGCGGTATTTCGGCGACTTCTGCACGTGCCAGCCGAGGTCGGACAGCGCGTCGAGGTCGTTTTCGGCGAAGCGCAGCCAGTGCGCCTGGCCGTCCAGCAGCAGCGCGCCGGACAGGGCCGACAGCGGCGTCGTGGCCGGCTTGCGGAAGCCCAGCTTGTTCAGGGTGTCCAGCGCGACCGCTTCCAGCGCGTCGTCGCGCTCGATGACTTCGGTGACGTCGCCGATCTGGCGCACGACGCGCTGGGCCGGGTCGAACGAGATGCGCTGGCCGTCGTAGTCGAACGACAGCACGGCGAAGTCCTGCCAGCGCTGGCCGTTACCCTCGGCCTGCGGGATGGCGTCCAGCAGCAGGTGCGGCTGCGGTTTCACGTCGGTGCGGATGCGCTGCGTGAGCGGCTGCGGCAGCGGCATCAGCTGTTGCAGGCCATGCGCCAGCAGCAGTTGCGACACGCGTTTCTTGTCGTTGCCGGCCAGCGCCGGCGCCTGCGACACGAGTGCCTGCAGGTCGGCCAGCGAGATGTCGATGCCGCCGCGGTTCAGGTCCAGCGGGCCGCACGACAGGTTGTCGATGTACCACGGCGGATCCGTCGGCAGCATGTAGTCGACGAGGTCGGCGCCGGCGTGCGTCGCGCCCTTGGCCGGTTCCACCGACCAGCCGAGCTTGGCCGCGCGGCCTTCGTCGCGCCACGTGAGATTGGCCTTGCGCACAGGCCCCGCCTGCAGCGGATACAGCAGGCCATTGGTCATGTCGGACCACGAGTTCGCCCACAGCAGTTTCCCTTGCGCGAGCAGTTGCTGCAGCAGGATGGCACCGACCTTGCCCTTGGGCTCGGTCGCGCTCGTGCTCTGGTTGGAGCCGCTGCGCATGGCGATGAAGAAACGCACCAGGTCCTCGTCGTCGCCTTCGAGGTAGGCGGGCGGCGCCGACAGCAGCGAGAACACTTCGCTCACCGGGCTGGCCGCGGCCACGTCGCCGTTCGGGCGCAGGCGCGCCTTGCACAGGCAGATCGCGACGTGGCGGCCGCCGCTGGTCGGGGCCATGACATAAACGAATTTGTACTGGACGGCCTTGGGGTCAGTGACTTCCGCGGTCAGCTTCGGCTGGGGATGTGCTGCCGCCTCGACCCTTTGCAGCCAGCTTAACACCGGTGCGGGCAGGGCCGGAGCGCGTGCAGGTGCTCGAGCCGGCGGTGCGTCGCTGGTGTCGTCGCGATGAAAATCAACTGTGTGCATGGGTCTCACGAGTCTTTAATTTGAAAAAACAACAATACCTATTATCCGTCATGCGACCCGAACAGCTTTGTTAAGGATCGCACGTAGCGGGTAAAACTTTACGAGACGAAAAGAGTAGAAGTTACACTCTGGCGCCTCGCTTTGCCAGCCCCCATCACGCATTTTTTTGCGAGTGCGTCATGACACGAGGCGCCAGTCCGGCGCACTCAGGTGCTTCATGAAGAACTCGGCCAGGGCTTCCACCTTGGCCGGCCGCGTGCGTGCCGATGGCGTGACGAAGTACAGGCCACCCCGCGCCATCTGCCAGCCCTCCAGTATGGGGACAAGCCGCCCGGCGCGCACGTGATCTGCCGCAATAAATTCAGGGAACTCGGCAATCGCCAGGCCCTCCAATACGGTGGGCAGCAGCGCATCCGAATTCGTCACCCGCAGCGGTCCTTCCGGCTTGATGACGACTTCCTCCCCGTCCGCGTTGGTGAAGCGCCACACGTCGATGCGCGCGCGATAGGTATAGCCGAGGCAGGGATGATCCGCGAGTTCGGACGGATGCCGCGGCGTTCCCCGCGTTGCCAGATACTCGGGCGAGGCGACGATGATCTGCGCCACCGGACACAGCTTGCGCGCCACCAGCGACGAATCGGGCAGCACGGCGATGCGCAGGGCGGCATCGAAGCCCTGGCCCACGAGATCGACGGTGGCATCGGACAGGTGCAGGTCGATCTGCACGTCGGGGTATTCACGGAAGAACGCGGGCATCAGCGGCGCGACCCAGCGCACCCCGAACGACATCGGCACGGCCAGCCGCACGAGCCCGCGCGGCCGCGCCGACATCTCGCGCGCGGCATGTTCGGCCTCTTCGGCTTCGCGATAAATCTTCAATGCGCTGTCCGCGATGGTGCGGCCGAATTCCGTCAGCGCCAACTGGCGCGACGTCCGGTTCAAGAGCCGCGCACCGAGCCGCTCCTCGAGCCGCGCGACGGCCCGCGACACGGTCGCCACCGACACCCCGAGCGCACGCGCGGCCCCGGCGAACGAGCGTTCCTCGGCCACCTTGGCGAACATCGCGAGACCTTCGAAATCGGGCAACAGGGACATCGTTCGTCGTCGGCGGGGAACCGATGAGTTATCGAACCCGACATGTTACGGCATCCCGGCGCCGGTGCCTATCGGCCTTCCGAAGTATGCACGACAAAAATGCAAAGATAGTTTGCGATCAATGCTATTTTAATGTGTAGTTGACCCCGGTACGATGGTTTCCGTCGACTTCGACATCAATCAAACGGAGAACATCATGACTGCCAAACTCGCCAACAAAATCGCTCTCGTCACCGGCGCCACCAGCGGCATCGGCCTGGCCACCGCCCAACGCTTCGCCCTCGAAGGCGCACAAGTGATCGTCACCGGCCGCCGCCAGGCCGAACTGGACGCCGCGGTAAACAGCATCGGCCACGACGCGATCGGATTACGCGTCGACTCCAGCGACCTGACCGCGCTGGACGGCCTGTATGAAGAGATCCGCGCCCGCTTCGGCCGCCTGGACGTCCTGTACGCCAATGCCGGCGGCGGCTCGATGCTTCCGCTGGGCGACATCACGGAAGAACAGTTCGACGACACTTTCGGCCGCAACGTGAAAGGCACGCTGTTCACCGTGCAGAAAGCGCTGCCGCTGCTGTCGAAAGGCGCCTCGGTGATCCTGACCGGCTCGACGGCCGGCAGCTCGGGCACCCCGGCGTTCAGTGTCTACGCCGCCAGCAAGGCCGCCGTCCGCGCTTTCGCCCGCAACTGGATCCTGGACCTGAAGGACCGCGGCATCCGCGTCAACACGATCAGCCCGGGCGCCACCCGCACCCCCGGCCTCGTCGAACTGGCCGGCAACGACGCCGCCGCGCAACAGGGCCTCGTCGACTACCTGGCCGCGCAGATCCCGCTGGGCCGCGTCGGCGAGCCGGACGAGATCGCGAAAGCCGCCGTGTTCCTCGCGTCCGACGACGCCAGCTTCGTCAACGGCACCGAGCTGTTCGTCGATGGCGGCCAGGCGCAGATCTGATGTTTGACCGGCTATCGTCCGTCGCCGCTGGCCTTGTCGGCACGCTTGTCCGGCCAGACGGCGGCGGCGATCCCGCACACGACGCCCACGAAGATGGCACGCTCCCAGTCGAAGGCATGCGCGCTGCCCAGCCAGCGCGTGTAGATCAGCGTGCCCAGCGCGGCGCCAAACGCGGTCGGTAAGAATTTTTTCATGACAGCAGCGTAGCAGCATTCCTCTCTGGAAAATTCACCCTTTCCCACGCCACCGCAGATCGCCGCCCCTGTCAAGACTGGCGCATCGCCCGCGATTGCGTATCATTGCCCGTTCGATTCACCGACTGACCCGAACTCATGCTCCCTTCGATCGAACAACGCCTCGCTCAAGAACTGTCCGCCAAACCCGCACAGGTGGCCGCCGCCGTCGCCCTGCTCGACGAAGGCGCGACCGTCCCCTTCATCGCCCGCTACCGCAAGGAAGCCACGGGCGGCCTCGACGACATCCAGCTGCGCCTGCTGGAAGAACGCCTGCGCTACCTGCGCGAACTGGAAGACCGCCGCGCCGCGATCATCTCGTCCATCACGGAACAGAACAAGATGACGCCGGAGCTGCTGCAGGCGATTTCGCTCGCGGAAGACAAGACGCGGCTGGAAGACCTGTACCTGCCGTACAAGCAGAAGCGCCGCACGAAGGCCCAGATCGCGATCGAGGCCGGCCTGAAGCCGCTGGCCGACGACCTCCTCAACGACCCGGCGCGCGATCCGGAAGCCGAAGCCGCGACATATCTGCGTGAAGGATTCACCAACGCGGACGGCGTCGCGAACCCCGGCGTGGCCGACACGAAGGCCGCGCTGGACGGCGCGCGCCAGATCCTGATGGAGCGCTTCGCGGAAGACGCGGAACTGCTGCAATCGCTGCGCGAATACGTGCAGGAACACGGCGTCGTCGAATCGAAGGTCGTCGACGGCAAGCAGGAAGAAGGCGAGAAATTCGCCGACTATTTCGATTACTCGGAAACGCTGGCGACCGTGCCGTCGCACCGCGCGCTGGCGCTGATGCGCGGCCGCCGCGAGGGTATATTGGACGTGACCTTGCGCCTCGATTCCGAGCCGGAAAAACCAAAATGGGACGCGCCGCACAACCCGTGCGAAAGCCGCATCGCGGCGCGCTTCGGCATCAAGGGCGCGGGCCGCCCGGCCGACAAATGGCTGCTCGACACGGCGCGCTGGACGTGGCGCGTAAAAAGCTTCATGTACATCGAGACGGAGCTGATGGGGCTTCTGCGCGAAAAGGCGGAAGGCGATGCGATCCAGGTCTTCGCGCGCAACCTGAAGGACCTGCTGCTCGCGGCACCCGCGGGCCCGCGCGCGACGATGGGCCTCGACCCGGGCCTGCGCACGGGCGTGAAAGTCGCCGTCGTCGACGCGACCGGCAAGGTGGTCGACACGTCGACCATCTACCCGCACGCGCCGCGCAACGACTGGGACGGTTCGCTGCACACGCTGGCCAAGCTCGCCGCGAAGCACAACGTGTCCCTGATCTCGATCGGCAACGGCACGGCATCGCGCGAGACCGATAAACTCGCGCAGGACCTGATCAAGCAGAACCCGGAGCTGAAACTGACGAAGATCGTCGTGTCGGAAGCCGGCGCGTCGGTGTACTCGGCGTCGGAATTCGCGTCGCGCGAACTGCCGGAGCTGGACGTGTCGCTGCGCGGCGCCGTCTCGATCGCGCGCCGCCTGCAGGATCCGCTCGCGGAACTCGTGAAAATCGATCCGAAGTCGATCGGCGTGGGCCAGTACCAGCACGACGTCTCGCAGACGCAGCTCGCGCGCCAGCTCGACGCCGTCGTCGAGGACTGCGTGAACGCGGTCGGCGTGGACGTCAACACGGCATCGGCGCCGCTGCTCGCGCGCGTGTCGGGCCTGTCGAGCAGCGTCGCGCAGAGCATCGTCAACTACCGCGACCAGCAAGGCGCGTTCGCCTCGCGCGCGGCGCTGAAGAAGGTGCCGCGCCTGGGCGACAAGACGTTCGAACTGGCCGCGGGTTTCCTGCGCATCGTGAACGGCGACAATCCGCTGGACGCATCGGCGGTGCACCCGGAATCGTACCCGGTCGTCGAGAAGATCCTGGCCGATATCCAGAAGGACATCAAATCGGTGATCGGCGACAGCGCGCTCGTCAAACGCCTGAATCCGGCCAAGTATGCGGATGACAAATTCGGCGTGCCGACCGTGACCGATATTCTGAAAGAGCTGGAAAAGCCGGGCCGCGATCCGCGTCCGGAATTCACGACGGCCACGTTCAAGGAAGGCGTCGAGGAGATCTCGGACCTGCGCCCGGACATGATCCTGGAAGGCGTCGTCACGAACGTCGCGGCGTTCGGCGCATTCGTCGACATCGGCGTGCACCAGGATGGCCTCGTGCACATCTCGGCGCTGTCGAACACGTTCGTGAAGGATCCGCACACGGTCGTCAAGGCGGGCCAGGTCGTGAAGGTGAAAGTGCTGGAAGTGGACGTCAAGCGCAAGCGCATCGCGCTGACGATGCGCTTGTCGGACAGCGCGCCGCAGGCGGGGTCGCAGCCTCAGCAGCGTGCGGATCGCGATGACCGCAAGCGCATGGCGGATCACCAGAACAAGCATCAGAAACAGGAGCGTTCGGCGCCGAGCGGCGGCGCGATGGCGGCGGCGTTTGCCAAGTTGAAGCGTTGAAGCGACGGCCGGGACACCCGTCCCGGTTTTCTTATAAAATGCCGTCATCTACTCAAATTCTCACCAAAGGCAGAACCAAATGAGCGACGTACAATCCTGGATCAAAGAGACCGTGACCGCCACGCCTGTCGTGCTGTTCATGAAGGGCACCGCCCAGTTCCCGCAATGCGGTTTTTCGGGCCGCGCGATCCAAATCCTGAAGGCTTGCGGCGTCGATAACATCGCCACCGTGAACGTGCTGGAAGACGCGGAAGTCCGCCAGGGCATCAAGGAATACTCGAACTGGCCGACCATTCCGCAGCTGTACGTGAACGGCGAATTCGTTGGCGGTTCGGACATCATGACGGAAATGTACGAGTCCGGCGAACTGCAGGCCCTGCTCAAGAAGAATGGCTGATCCCGGCCCGCGCCGGATCGTCGTCGCCATCACCGGCGCGACCGGCGCGATCTATGGCGTGCAGCTGCTGCGGCGGCTGGCCGCCGTACCCGGCGTCGAGACGCACCTCGTCATTTCCGACGCCGCCACCCTCACCCTGCACCAGGAAGTCGGCCTGCAACGGCGCGACGTGGAAGCGCTCGCCCATGTGGTGCACCGCAACCGCGAGATCGGCGCCGCGATCGCCAGCGGCTCGTTCCAGACGGCCGGCATGGTGATCGCCCCCTGTTCGATGAAGACGCTGGCCGCGGTCGCGCATGGCTTGTCGGACAACCTGATCGCGCGCGCAGCTGACGTCGTTTTAAAAGAACGCCGGCGCCTGATCCTGATGGTGCGCGAAACGCCGTTCAACCTGGCGCACCTGCGCAACATGACGGCGGTCACGGAAATGGGCGGCATCGTCTTCCCGCCGCTGCCGAGCTTTTATCACCGCCCCGCCACGATAGCCGAGATGGTCGACCACACGGTGGCGCGCGTCATGGACCTGCTGGGCGTGACGAACGATCTCGCCCCGCGCTGGGGCGGCATGAACGACGATACGCCCTGATCAGGCGTGGTCGCCGTACGGGTCGCGTTCGGCCCGTTGCTGTTCTCTTGCGTCTTCGATTTTTCTGCGCTGCTCGTTACGCTTGCGCATGATTTCTGCGTGCTGGGCCGCCGTCATCGGCGGTGCTGTCATGAGGTCCTTCAACTGCGCGGTGTTGCTGTAGTTATTAATCATGAGGCGACTGCATCCTTATATGACCGATAACACTGGCGGACGCCAGGCAGGAACGCGAACTCGACCGTTGCGACGTTCCGTTAGCGTTACCGATTATGCGCGAGACTCGGCGGTTTGTGCGGACTAATCGCAGAAAAAAATTGCAGTACAGAAGTGCATGACGCGACGCCCGGAGCTTGCCGGACGCCGCGTCATGGGATTCGGCCATCGTGAATCTGATGGCGATCAGGAAGGATTATTTCTGCTGCTGGTGATTCATGCGCACGAGCATGCGGATGAATTCGCGCGCCAGCTGCTTGTGGTGCTCGTCCAGGCGTTGCAGGTCCGCGATCAGCTTGACGTCGGCCGATTCGAACCGGGTGCTGCCGTCGGCGCCGTCGCCATTGGCGGCGGCATTCTCCGAACCGCCGAAGCGCAGCCAGTCGGCCGGCACGCCCAGCCACTGCGCGATCATGCGCAGTTTTTCTTGGGTCGGGATCGCCTCTCCGACCAGCCATTTACGTGCCGCGTGGACCGTAATCGGACGGCCCTCGAAGCGAATGTTAAATTCCCGCGCGAGCCGGGTGGGACTGTCCGGAGAATAGTGGGCGTTTTTCAGGGCTTGCTGCAGGCGCTCGCTGAAGCTCTCCCGTTCGTTAGTCGAATTCATGGGTGGCACTAAGGGTTCATGCAAAGCCGTCATTAGGTCGCTCCGTTGACCAGACCGTCTGTGACGGCAGGAGAGGCTGTAGGTAACAAATAGGTGAGTATTGATCAATTCTCACAGTGCTGTCCAGCAATTCCCGTTGTATTCAGCATGCCGTGAGATATGTGTGAAAAATATCCTACAGGAAAAGGAAAACGTTTGCTCGTTCAATTTCCTACTAGAAATTAGAACATTTCTTCCTCTTGGCACGACAAAAGATGCCAAGAGTCAACAAAGTAGCGAGAAGTCCGGTTAGATTGTCGTGATTTTTGCGACACCCATCGGCCTCAATATGTTGTTTTAAGTCAACTTAAAACGCACGATGCCATCGTCGCCGGTTACACGTGCGAGGTTACCGTTGTACCAAAGATAATGAAGATGGGCCAAGGCCTCGCCGATCGCAAAACTGAGCTGGTGCGCATCGAGTTGTCGCTTGAACATCAACGGGACAATGTCAACTGCGGATTTCGGCTCGGCGCAGACGGCGCGGACTTCGTCCAGCCGCGCCGCATGGTGCGCGCGCAACTGCGCGATGCGGGTGTGCAAGCCGCGGAACGGTTTGCCGTGCGCGGGCAGGACGAGCGTGTCGTCGGGCAGGTCGGCGAACTTGTCCAGCGAATCCAGGTACAGCTGCAGCGGGTTGCCTTCCGGCTCGACGGCGAACACGGAAACGTTCGTCGAAATGCGCGGCAGCACCATGTCGCCCGAGATCAGGATGCGGTCTTGTTCATCGTACAAGGAGACATGTTCTGGCGAGTGACCGAAACCGGTGATCACGCGCCATTCCCGCGCGCCAATGACGACCCGCTGGCCATCCTGCAGGCGGGTGTATGCCGCCGGCACGGCCGGCACGAGCGACGGGTAGTAATTCTTGCGGCTCTGCATCTGCTCGAGCATGCCGGCGTCGACGAGACCATGACGCTGGAAATGCGGGATCGCCGACGGACCGTCGACGCCCGGCAGCGCGGCGGCCATCATGCGCGCGAAGCCGAACTCGCCCGTACTGATCCAGAACGGGGCGTCGAACCGGTCGCACAGCCAGCCGGACAAACCGACGTGGTCCGGGTGACAGTGGGTGGCGAACACGCGCAGCAGCGGCCGGTTTTCCATCGCGTCTGTGAACAGCTGTTCCCAGGCGGCCCGGGTCGCATCGGTGCCGGCGCCGCAGTCGACGAGGGACCAGCCGCGCTTGCCTTCCGCGGCATCGTCCAGCAGCCACAGATTGATATGGTCGAGGGCGAACGGCAGCGGCATGCGCAGCCACGACAGGCCGGGCGCCACGTCCGTGACCGTGCCGAGCGGGGGGATGGCATCGCCGAATGGATAGCTGAGCTGGGCTTCGAGGGGATTCATGCAATGGACTTTCGTATGGTTGCAGGGCGCAGGCGCGTTACAATGCCGCAAACGCTTTGACGTAAACGTAAACGGAAGGCGCAGGCTGTGATTCTAAGCGATTCCGGACCGCGCCACTTTTGACCCGCAGAACACCATGGCCACCACCTACACCATTGCCGAATTGGCACGCGAATTCGACATCACCGCACGTGCGATCCGCTTCTACGAAGACCAGGGGCTGCTGAGCCCGATGCGCGAGGGCCAGGGCGGACGCAACCGTGTCTACACGCCGCGCGACCGTACCCGGCTGAAACTGACGCTGCGCGGCAAGCGCCTCGGCCTGACCTTGTCCGAGATCAAAAGCATCATCGACATGTACGAGACGCCGAAGGACACGGTGGCCCAGATCAATCGTTTCCTGGGCGTGCTGGCGCACCAGCGCGAGACGCTGGAGCAGCAGCGGGCGGATATCGAAATGTCGCTGGCGGAAATTTCGGTCCATGAAGAAGAATGCCGGCGGCTGCTGGCGGAATCGGGTGCTGCCGGCACGCTGCTGGACGAGGACGCCGGCGAAAAGGACGCAGCCTGATCCTCGCTTGACGTTTACGTTAACGTCACTCCGCGCTATCATCTAGCCTGGCCATCAGCCATCCACTAGACGACGAGAACGAGGACGACATGCTGCATCTCCCTGGCTTGACCTTTGACCACGGCGAAGACATCGCTGCCCTGCGCGAAGCCGTACAACAGTTCGCCACGAGCGAAATTGCCCCCCGCGCGGCCGAGATCGACCGCACCGACCAGTTCCCGATGGACCTGTGGAAAAAGATGGGCGAACTGGGCCTGCTCGGCATTACCGTCGGCGAGGAATACGGCGGCGCCAATATGGGGTACCTGGCGCACATCGTTGCCATGGAAGAAATTTCGCGCGCCTCGGCCTCCGTCGGCCTGTCGTACGGCGCCCACTCGAACCTGTGCGTCAACCAGATCAAGCGCAACGGCAACGAAGAGCAGAAGCGCAAATACCTGCCGAAGCTGATCTCGGGCGAGCACGTCGGTGCATTGGCCATGTCCGAACCGAACGCCGGCTCCGACGTCGTCAGCATGAAGCTGCGCGCCGAGCTGAAGGGCGACCGCTACGTGCTGAACGGCACCAAGATGTGGATCACGAACGGTCCGGACGCCGACACGCTCGTCGTCTACGCCAAGACCGACATCGAGGCCGGCCCGCGCGGCATGACCGCGTTCCTCATCGAGAAGGGTTTTAAAGGTTTCTCGATCGCCCAAAAACTGGACAAGCTGGGCATGCGCGGTTCGCACACGGGCGAGCTGGTGTTCCAGGATTGCGAAGTGCCCGTCGAAAACGTGCTGGGCGGCGTGGGCAAGGGCGTCAACGTGCTGATGTCGGGCCTGGATTTCGAACGCACCGTGCTCTCCGGCGGCCCGCTGGGCATCATGTCGGCCTGCATGGACGTCGTCGTCCCGTATATTCACGAGCGCAAGCAATTTGGCCAGGCAATTGGTGAGTTCCAACTGATGCAGGGCAAGATCGCCGATATGTATTCGACGATGATGGCATGCCGCGCGTACGTCTACGCGGTCGGCCAGGCTTGCGACCGCGCATCGAACCCGGAACAGGTCCGCGCCCTGCGCAAGGACGCGGCCGGCGCCATCCTGTACAGCGCGGAAAAGGCGACGTGGATGGCCGGCGAAGCGATCCAGACGCTGGGCGGCAACGGCTACATCAACGAATATCCCGTGGGCCGTCTGTGGCGCGACGCCAAGCTGTACGAGATCGGCGCCGGTACGAGCGAAATCCGGCGCATGCTGATCGGGCGCGAGCTGTTCGGCGAGACGATGTAAGTTTGTGGAGAAGAGGAGACCGGGCGAACAAGAAGATCGGCAAGAGCCGGCTAAACAACAACACTCCACGTAGCCCGAAAACCACGAACGTCGTTCCCGCCCCACAGGCGGGAACGACGGATCGGGTAATACAATAACAATAACGTTCCCCACCGCGCGAGCCGCTCGATGACCCAGGCCACTTTCCCCAAGCTGCTGTCGTCCCAGATCGCCTTCGATATCGCGCACACCATCCTGGACGGCTTCGACCGCCACTACACGCTGTTCCGCCAGGCCAGCAAGACGGCCAAGACCTGGTTCGAGCGTGCCGACTGGACGACGGCCCAGCAGGCCGCGCGCAAGCGCATCGATTTCTACGACAAGCGCGTGCAGGAATGCGTGCATGCGCTGGAAGACGAATACGCGCCGGAAGACCTCGACGACGACACCTGGCGCGAAACAAAGCTTCATTACATCGGCCTGCTGACGGACCACAAGCGCCCCGAACTGGCGGAAAGCTTCTTCAATTCCGTCTGCTGCCACATCCTGCACCGCAGCTATTACCGCAACGATTTCATCTTCGTGCGCCCGGCCGTCTCGACGGAATACATCGAGACGGACGAGCCGGCCCCGACCTACCGCGTGTACTACCCGGCGGCGGACGGCCTGCGCTTCTCGTTGCGGCGCATGGTGACGAATTTCCAGCTCGACTGCGCGTTCGCCGACCTCGACCGCGACATCGCCCTCGTCGAAGCACGCATGGTCGAGCATTTCGGCTTGCACGAGCGCGAGCCGAACCAGCAGCTGCACGTGCTGTCGAGCCTGTTCTTCCGCAACAAGGCCGCCTACATCGTCGGCCGCGCCATCAACGGCGCCCGCGAGCATCCGTTCGTCGTGCCGATCCTGCACGACCGCGCCGGCCGGCTCGTCCTCGATGCGGTGCTGACCGACCCCGAGCAGGTGATCCTGCTGTTCTCGTTCACGCGCGCCTATTTCATGGTCGACATGGAGGTGCCGTCGGCATTCGTGCAATTCCTGCGCAGCCTGATGCCGAAAAAGCCGCGCAGCGAGATCTATACGATCCTCGGCCTGCAAAAACAGGGCAAGACGCTGTTCTACCGCGACTTCCTGCAGCACTTGAAGCACAGCTCCGACGCCTTCCGTATCGCGCCCGGCATCCGCGGACTCGTGATGCTCGTGTTCGAACTGCCCTCCTTCCCGTACGTGTTCAAGGTGATCAAGGATTTCTATCCGCCGCCGAAAGAGACGACACGGGCGCGCATCAAGGAAAAATACCTGCTGGTGAAACACCACGACCGCGTGGGCCGCATGGCGGACACGCTGGAGTACTCGGACGTGGCCTTTCCGCTGTCCCGCTTCGACGAGGAGCTGCTGGCCGAACTGCGCCGGTTCGCACCTTCGCTCGTCGACATCGAAGGCGACCACATCGTCATCAAGCACCTGTACATCGAGCGGCGCATGGTGCCGCTGAATATCTACCTGGACCGTGCACAGCGCAGCGGCGACGACGACCTCATCGAACACGGCGTGTTCGAGTACGGCAATGCGATCCGCGACCTCGTCGCCGCGAATATTTTTCCGGGCGATATGCTGTACAAAAACTTCGGCGTGACCCGACATGGCCGCGTCGTGTTCTACGACTACGACGAGATCGAATACCTCACCGACTGCAACTTCCGCGACATCCCGCAGCCGCGTAACGAGGAAGACGAAATGGCCGCCGAGCCCTGGTATCCCATCGGCAAGCACGACGTCTTTCCCGAACAATTCGCGCGCTTCCTGCTCGCGAACCCAAAGATACGCGCCGCGTTCATGAAACACCATGCCGCACTATTGACGCGCGTCTGGTGGCAGTCGCACAAGGACCGCATCCTCGCAGGCGAGCTCGAAGACATTTTTCCGTATCCGCAGCACATCCGGTTCCATCTCGCGGACCCAACGAACCCGGCGACACCCTCGCCGCAACCCCATTACTTGGAGACCTTACACAATGAATGATCCAATCGTTATCGTCGGCGCCGCCCGTACCCCGATGGGCGCCTTCCAGGGCGACTTCTCTTCGAAATCCGCGAGCGACCTGGGCGCCGTGGCGATCAAGGCGGCGGTCGAGCGCGCCGGCGTCGACGCGAGCCTCGTCGAACACGTCTACTTCGGCAACTGCCTGATGGCCGGCCAGGGCCAGGCGCCGGCGCGCCAGGCACTGATCAAGGCGGGCCTGCCGCTGTCGACCGGTGCCGTCACGCTGTCGAAGATGTGCGGCTCCGCGATGCAGGCCGCGATCTTCGCGCACGACGTGCTCAAGGCCGGCAGCGCGGACGTCGTCGTGGCGGGCGGCATGGAGTCGATGACCAATGCCCCGTACCTGATCCCGAAGGCGCGCGGCGGCTATCGCCTCGGCCATGGCGTCATGTTCGACCACATGATGATGGACGGCCTGGAAGACGCATATTCGCGCAACGAGAAGACGGGCGAAGGCCGCTCGATGGGCACGTTCGCGGAGGAGTGCGTCGCGAAATACGGCTTCTCGCGCGAGCAGCTGGACGCGTTCGCGATCGAATCCGTCAAGCGCGCGCAGAACGCCACCGAGTCCGGCGATTTCCAGTGGGAGATCGCACCGGTGACCGTCGCGAACCGCCTGGGCGAAACGATCGTCGAGAAGGACGAAGGCCCCGTCAAGGCGAAGGTCGACAAGATCCCGACCCTGCGTCCGGCCTTCAAAAAGGATGGCGTCATCACGGCGGCGTCGTCGTCGTCGATCAACGACGGCGCCGCGGCCCTCGTCATGATGCGCGAATCGACGGCGAAGGAACTGGGCGTGACGCCGCTCGCCCGCATCGTCGCGCACACGACGCACGCGCAGGAACCGGACCAGTTCGCGACCGCACCGATCGGCTCGCTGCAAAAGCTGTTCAAGAAGACCGGCTGGACGCCGAAAGACGTCGACCTCTTCGAGATCAACGAAGCATTCGCCGCCGTGCCGATGGCCGCGATGCACGAGCTGGACATCCCGCATTCGAAGGTCAACGTCCACGGCGGCGCGTGCGCGCTGGGCCACCCGATCGGCGCGTCGGGCGCACGCATCATCGTCACCCTGCTGGGCGCGCTGAAGAAGACGGGCGGCAAGCGCGGCGTGGCGTCGCTGTGCATCGGCGGCGGCGAAGCGACCGCGATGGCGATCGAGATGGTGTAACACACGGGCGTAGCACGCGCCACGCACGCGTTTTTAAAACACGGTATGGTGACGGACTGTCATTGTCATCCATACCGTGAAGGAGCATCCCATGTCCACAGCCCTCATCATCGGCGCCTCGCGCGGCATCGGCCTCGAACTGGCCCGTCAATACCGCGCCGACGGCTGGCGCGTCATCGCCACCGCGCGCAAGCCGGCGGATTGCGAGGCGCTGCGCCGGCTGGGCGCGGAAGCGCACCAGGTCGATGTCACCAACGCCGAATCGATCGGCGGCCTGGGCTGGAAGCTGGACGACGAAAAGATCGACGCCGCCTGGCTCGTCGCGGGCGTGTACGGCCCCGATCACGCCGGCTTCCCGACGGCGAAGGAGTTCGATGACGTCATGCACACGAACGTGCTGGCCGCGATGCGCCTGCTGCCCATCGTCGCGCCGCTGGTGACTGCCACGCGCGGCAAGGTGGCCGTGATCTCGTCGCGCATGGGTTCCATCGGCGCGCGCACGAGCAACCAGGGGTCGCTGTACCGCGCCAGCAAGGCCGCGCTGAATTCCGTGCTGGCCGACGCCGCGCTGACGTATGGCCCGCAGGGCGCGACGTGCCTGACGTTCCATCCCGGCTGGGTGCAGACCGACATGGGCGGCGCGAGCGCCACGCTCACCGTCGAGCAGAGCGCGGCCGGGCTGCGCGCCACCCTGGCCAGGGCGACACCGGCGCAGAACGGCGCCTTCCTCAATTACGACGGCACGCCCATCCCATGGTGAGCCGTCCAGGATAACGATAGACGAGACAAATGATTCTGACCGAAGAACACCAGATGATCCGCGACGCCCTGCGCACCTTCGCGCAGGAACGCCTGGCGCCCAACGCGGCGCGCTGGGACCGCGAGCACCATTTTCCGAAGGACGAGCTGAAGGAACTGGCCCAGCTGGGCGCGTTCGGCGTGGCCGTGCCCGAGCAGTACGGCGGCGCGGGCCTCGACTACGTCGCGCTGGCGCTGGTGCTGGAAGAGATCGCGGCCGGCGACGGCGGCACCTCCACCATCATTTCGGTCAACAACTGCCCCGTGTGCTCGATCGCGATGACGTACGCGAACGCGGCGCAGAAGGAACGCTGGCTGCGTCCGCTCGCGCAGGGCGATCTGCTGGGCGCGTTCGCGCTGACGGAACCGCACACGGGCAGCGACGCCGCCGCCCTGCGCACGACGGCCGTGCGCGATGGCGACCACTACGTCCTGAACGGCACGAAGCAATTCATCACGAGCGGCAAGCACGGCGACGTCGCGATCGTCATGGCCGTAACAAGCAAGGCGGCCGGCAAGAAGGGCATCAGCGCGTTCTGGGTGCCGACCGATACGCCCGGCTACATCGTCGCCGGCATCGAACAGAAGATGGGCCAGCATTCGTCGGACACGGCGCAGATCGTGTTCGACAACTGCCGCGTCCCGGTTGAAAACCTGATCGGCGAAGAAGGACAAGGCTACAAGATCGCGCTGTCGGGCCTGGAGGGTGGACGCATCGGCATCGCATCGCAATCGGTGGGCATGGCGCGCGCCGCGTTCGAGGCGGCGCTGGCGTATGCGAAGGAGCGCGAAAGCTTCGGCACGCCGATCTTCGACCACCAGGCGGTGCAGTTCCGCCTGGCCGAGATGGCGATGCAGATCGAGGCCGCGCGCCAGCTGATCCTGCACGCCGCGGCTATGAAGGATGCCGGCCTGCCCTGCCTGAAGGAAGCCGCGATGGCCAAGCTGTTCGCGTCCGAGATGGCCGAGCGCGTAGTCTCCTCCGCGATGCAGGTGTTCGGGGGCTACGGCTACGTGGCCGACTTCCCCGTCGAGCGCATCTACCGCGACGTGCGCGTGTGCCAGATCTACGAAGGCACAAGCGACATCCAGAAAATCCTGATCGCACGGGCCCTGTGAACGCATGATGGACGGCGCCGCGACATTGACGATCCGCCCGGCCGGTGAAGCCGACCTGGCGCCGTTCTTCGCCTACCTGGACGACCACCTGCGCGACAACGGCGCCGACGGCACGCCGTTGTTCCAGCCGATCGCGCCGGGCCAGCCGCGCCTGCCCGCCGGGCTGCGCATCGCGTTCATCAAGGGCATCGACATCCCCATCGGCCAGCCGGGCTGGCGCCGCCTGTGGCTGGCCATCGACGCGTACGGCGACATCGCCGGCCACGTCGACCTGCGCGGCCGTCCCGAACCGGCCGCGGCGCACCGCGCCATGCTCGGCATGGGCGTGCACCGCGTGTGGCGGCGGCGCGGGCTCGGGCGGCGTCTGCTCGAAACGGCGGCCCAGTGGGCGCGGGCCGAGACGGACGTCGACTGGATCGACCTCGAGGTCTTGTCCGACAACCAGCCGGCCGTCGAGCTGTATGCGCGCGCCGGTTTTACCACCGTCGCGCGCGTGGCGGACATGCTCCGGATCGCGGGGGGCAGCCATGACCTGAGTTACATGACGGTCAGGTTGCGCCAGGGGTGAGAATCGGTGAGCATGCGTGCCATATCTGCATGCTAGAGTTGTACGATGAAAACCGCCCTGCCTCTCCTCCTCGCTGCCTGCATCGCACAAGCGGCCCACGCCGGCGACTGCCAGGTCGGCAAACTTCTCCCGGCACCCACCGACCAGTCCGTGCACTGGACCGGCCCCTGCAAGGATGGCTATGCAGACGGCAAGGGCGTGCTCGAATGGACGACGAAGGACGGCATCACGCGCCGCATCGAAGGCACGCTCGCGCACGGCGCCGTCAGCGGCGAAGCGAAGCTGAAGGCGGGCGACAAATTCACGTACATCGGCTCGCTGACCGACGGCGTGCCGGACGGCGAGGGTTACCTGCGCTTTGCCAGCGAGCTGCGCTACGAAGGCGGCCTCAAGATGATGCGGCGCGAGGGCAAGGGCGTGCAGATCTATCCGAACGGCGACGTCTACCAGGGCGAATTCCACGCCGACCGGCCGAACGGCCAGGGACGCCTCACGTATGCCCTCGGCGGCATGGTCGAAGGCGAGTTCCGCGACGGCCGTCCAGTCGACGGCGACCGCATCACGTATGCGGGCAGCGGCCGCGCCGGCACGCTCGATGCTGCCGCCCGCAACGCGGCGCTGGCCCGTCCCAAGGCGGAGAACACGTTCCAGCAGCGCCAGGCCGAGCCGGACACGGGCACGCTGCTGGCGAAGACGGACGTGCGCTCGCCGCTGCCGACCAACGTCGGCTGGGACGGCCTCACGCCCGAACAGAAGGACATCGTCCGCAACGGTTATCCGGCGCTGGAGCCGGGCGACGATCCGCCGTATCCGCAGAACGGCACCGTCGAATTCAACCGGCTCGCGGTGGCTGTCGCCGGCAAGTACGACGCGCGCGGCCTGCTGCGCCTGCACGTGCTCGTGGGCGCCGACGGCAAGGCGAAGGAGGTGCGCAAGGTGGGCAGCTTCGACGACGACGTGATCCGCTACGTCGCGAGCGCCGCGATGGCCATGCGCTACAAGCCCGCCGTCTGCCACGGGCAGCCGTGCGAGATGGTGTATCCGATCGCGATGGAATTCACGCGGCGCCTGTAATCAGAACCCCGCCAGCACGATCTTGCCCTGCGCGCGGTTCGACTCGATCAGCGCGTGCGCACGCTTGAGGTTCGCCGCATCGATGCGCCCAACATTCTCGTTGGCCGTCGAGCGGATCGTGCCCGCGTCGATCAGGTCCGCCACGCGGTTCAGGATCTCGTGCTGGCGGATCATGTCCGGCGTCGAGAACAGCGCGCGCGTGAACATCAGTTCCCAGTGCAGCGACACGGCCTTGCGCTTGAACTTGCGGACGTCGATCGGGGCCGGATCGTCGATCAGGCCGAATTTGCCCTGCGGCGCGATGATCTCGACGATCTGGTCGAAGTGCTGCTCCGTGTGCGTGAGGCTGATCACGTAGTCCGGCGCGCCCAGGCCCGCACGCTGGATCTCGTCGGCGAGCGGCTTGCCGTGGTCGATCACGTGGTGGGCGCCGTGCTGCAGCACCCAGTCGCGCGTTGCGGGACGCGATGCCGTGCCGACGACCGTCAGGCGGGTCAGCCGGCGCGCCAGCTGCACGAGGATCGAGCCGACGCCGCCCGCCGCACCGATCACCAATAACGTCTTGCCTTCGCCGCGCTCGTCGGTCGGCACTTCCAGACGGTCGAACAGCAGTTCCCACGCCGTGAGGCTCGTCAGCGGAAGCGCGGCGGCGGCGCCGAAGTCCAGCGACTGCGGCATCCTGCCGACGATGCGCTCGTCGACCAGTTGCAGCTCGCTGTTGCTGCCGGCGCGGGCGATGGAGCCGGCGTACCAGACGCGGTCGCCCGGACGGAACAGCGTCACGTCCGGCCCGACGGCCTTCACGATGCCGGCGGCATCCCAGCCCAGCACTTTCCACTCGCCGTCGGCCGGTTGCGAGTCGGCGCGCACCTTCACGTCGACGGGGTTCACGGACACGGCCCGCACCTCGACGAGCAGGTCGTGGCCGGTCGCGACCGGGTCCGGCAGGGTGATGTCGACGAGGGCATCGACGTGAGCGATGGGCAGGTTGTTCTGGTAGGCGATGGCTTTCATGGTGGCTCCTTGGTGATCGATGTGATCATTCTGGGCGCTTCGATCTTTTTGATAAACTGCGCAATTACGAAATCAATTTCAATTTTTATTTGAAAATGAATCTGCGCGACCTCGAACTGTTCGTCACCACGGCCGAGCAAGGCGGCCTCTCCGCGGCCGCGCGCGCGCTGGATTTATCGCCTGCCGTCGCCAGCGCGAGCCTGAAGCGGCTGGAGGCGGATCTCGGCACGGCGCTGTTCGTGCGCACGACGCGCAGCATGCGCCTGACGGTGGCCGGCGAACGCCTGCTGGCCCGCTGCCGCCCGCTGCTGGACGGCCTGCGCGACGCCGAGGCGGAAGTGCGTGCGGGAGAAAACACGATCGAGGGTCAATTGCAGATCTCGATGCCGTCCGACCTCGGCCGCCACGTCGTGCTGCCGTGGCTGAACGCGTTCCAGGAACGGCATCCGGCCGTGCGCCTGAAGCTGCAGCTGACGGACCGGCTGGCCGACATTTATCGCGAGCCCGTCGACATCGCGCTCCGCTTCGGCAAGCCGAGAGAGTCCAGCATGGTGGCACTGCCGCTGCTGGAAACGAACCGCCGCGTGCTGTGCGCGTCGCCTGCGTATCTGGCGCGGCACGGCGCGCCGGAGACGCCGCACGATCTATCCGCGCACAACTGCCTGTGCTTCATGCTGGACGAGGCGGTCAACGACCGCTGGCGCTTCTACCAGGACGGCGCGGAGATCGAGGTGACGGTGCGCGGCGACCGCGTGGCCGACGATTCCGAGATCGTGCGGCGCTGGGCACTGGACGGCCTGGGGCTGTGCTACCGCTCGCGCATCGACGTGCAGGCCGATCTCGCAAGCGGCGCATTGCGCATCGTGTGCGCGGACTGGGAGGGCAACAACCAGCCGCTGTACATGGTGCTGGCGAACCGGCGGCAGGTGTCGCCGGCCGTCAGGGTGCTCAGGGAGTTTTTGGTGGAGCGGATGCGGGAGATGGTGGCGGCGTAATCCGTCGCCCCCGCGCCGGCGCCGGCGGGGGCCCAAGTTCTGCATGCGTCAACGTAATGCTTGAAAATTGGATCCCCGCCTGCGCGCACTAGTGTCCGGAATATTGTTTTCAAAAACCGTCAGAAATAGCATCGTCATTCCCGCGCAAGCGGGAATCCATGTTGAATATGCTGACTACGTTCTTCATTTCCACCTCGTTTCGCGGGAAGTCGTTTCCGGCAATGCCGGGAACGACGGTTTTTCCCTATGGCGGGCCTATTTTCGACGGTAAAAATTATTCCGGACAGCAGTGCGCCTGCTCGGGGACGACGCCGTTTTACGTTCGCGTAATGTGTAGCGTCCGCGTGTTCATGCGATCTGCTCCAGCGCCAGCGCAATCCCCTGCCCGCCTCCGATGCACAGCGTGACGACGCCACGCCGCGCCAGCCCGCGCCGCATCGCATGCAGCAGCCGCACCGTGAGCACGGCCCCCGTCGCGCCGATCGGGTGACCGTGCGCCACCGCGCCCCCTTCGACATTGATGACGTCTTCCGCCAGCGACAGTTTTCTGGCCACCGCCAGCGGCACGGCGGCGAACGCTTCGTTGATTTCGTAGCGGTCGACGTCGCCGACGCTCCACCCCGCGCGTGCGAGGGCTTTCTGCACGGCCGGCACCGGACCGAGACCGAACATGCCCGGCTCCACGGCCGCCACGCCCGAGGCGACGAGGCGCGCGATCGGCTGCAGCCCCAGGCGCTCGGCCGTCGCGCGGTCGGCGACGATGACGGCGGCCGCGCCGCTGTTCAGGCCCGGCGCATTGCCGGCCGTGATCGTGCCGTCCGGCCGGAATGCCGGTTTCAGTTTCGCCAGCGTCTCCAGCGTGGTGTCCGGGCGGTTCGCTTCGTCGGTGTCGAACAGCTGCACGCCGCGCTTGCCCGCGATCTCGATCGCCACGATTTCATCCTCGAACGCGCCGGCCGCCTGGGCGTCCGAGAAGCGGCGCTGCGAGCGCTCGGCCCAGCGGTCCTGCGCGGCACGGGTGATATCCACGTCTTTTACCAAGTCCTCCGTGTGCCAGCCCGAGTGCTGCGCGGAGAACGCGTCGTTCAGGCCGTCGTGCAGCAGGCTGTCGTAGATCTGCGCGTGGCCCATGCGCGCGCCCCAGCGGGCCTGCGGCATCAGGTACGGCGCCTGGTCCATGTTTTCCATGCCGCCGGCCAGCACGACATGGGCGTCTCCCGCGAGGATCTCGTGCGCGGCCGACGCGATGGCTTGCGCGCCCGAGCCGCACACGCGGTTCAGCGTCATCGCGGGCACGCTGACGGGAATGCCGCCGTGGACCGCGGCCTGGCGCGCCGGGTTCATGCGGTTGCCCGCCTGGATCACGTTGCCCATCAGGACCGCGTCGATGGCGTCCGGCGCGATGCCCGCGCGCTCGACGGCGGCGCGCACGGCGGCCGCGCCCAGTTCGACGGCGGGGATGGATTTCAGGGAACCGTTGAACGCGCCGATGGCGGTACGCACGGGGGCACACAGGACGATGTCGCGGGCAGACATGATGACTCTCCTTTCGGGGTGGATGGCGGGATCACGCAAATAGGAGTATATACACGTATTTTGAAAGGCGCATGACGTGCGGCCTGCCGGCGAGCGGATTTATTTGACTTCGGGCTCGTGGATGCCCGTCTCGACGACGGCGCGCAGCAGCATGCGCAGTTCGAGTGCGCGTTCGCTGCCGAAGTTCTGTTCGAAGGTCTGCTGGGCGCGGCGCCACAGCGGCAGCACGGCTTTTACCTTTGCCTTGCCGGCCGGCGTGAGGACGATCACGCGCTCGCGCTTGTCGTGCTCGCTGGGACCGGTCGTCACGAGGGCATCGCGCTCGAGCGGTTTGAGGTTGCGGGTGAGGGTCGTGCGGTCCATGACCAGTTCGGCGGACATCTGGTTGACCGTCATCGGCCCGAGCCCCAGCAGCTTGTACAGGATGGAGAACTGCGTGACGCGCAGGCCGGCCTCGCTCAGCACCTGGTCGTACACGCCGGTGATGTAACGCGACGCCTGGCGCAGGGCGAGGCAGTTGCACAGGGGGTCGTTCGATGTCATGTACCGTATTCCATTGCCGGGATGGCGTTAGTGCCGTCCCTCTAGCGAGTATAACCCCGGGGATGCCGGAACCCGTGCATAATCCGCCCGGAGCCTTGCATATACACCCAATCACACGACAGGAGGATCGCATGGAGACGCAGCCGACGGTGGCACAACAATGGGAAGAACAACTGCGCGCGGTGCGTGCGCGCATCGAGCGGGGCGGCGGACGTCCGGGCGTCGTGCCGGCGCAGGAAGCGCGCGGGATGACGGGCCTGGCCATCATGGAAGCGCTGCTCGACGGCCGCTTCCCGTATGCGCCCATCGCCGAGACGCTCGACTTCTTCCTCGTCGAGGTCGAGAAGGGCAAGGCCACGTTCCAGGGCACGCCGCAGGCAAAACACCTGAATCCGATGGGGACCGTGCACGGCGGCTGGTACGCGACCCTGCTCGACTCGGCCGTCGGCTGCGCCGTGCAGACGGCGCTCGAACCGGGATACGCCTACACGACGGCGGAGCTGAGCGTGAACCTCGTGCGCGGCGCGCGGCTCGACGGCGGGCCGCTGCGCGCGATCGGCACGGTGCTCCATTGCGGCCGCCAGCTCGCGACGGCGGAAGGGAAGATCGTCGATGCGCAGGGCCGGCTGTATGCGCATGCGACGACCACGTGTTTGGTATTCGAAGCCCGGTAGGGTGGGCACGCCGTGCCCACCCCTGGATTCATGCGGACGCCAGCGTCGACAACGACTGGCGCAATTCCCCGGCCAGCCCTGCGCCGAACTTGCTCTCGAATTCCGCCTGCGCCGTCTGCCACACGGACATCGCTTCCGCCAACCTGGCGCGGCCCGCGTCGGTGAGGCGCACGACGTTGCGGCGCGCGTCTTCCTCATGCGGTCCGATGGCCACGAGGCCGTCGCGGGCCAAAGGCTGCAGCGCGCGGATCACGCTCGTGCGCTCCATCACCATCGCCTCGACGAGGTCCTTCATCGAGGCCTCTTTGACCTCGTCGACGTAGACCAGGATCGAGAACTGCGTGCTCGTCAGGTTCACGCGCGACAGGTGGTCTTCATACATCTTCGTAATCAGACGCGCCGCCTTGCGGGAGGCGAAGCAGTTGCAGGCAATGAGTCGTTCGGAAGCGGTCATGGGCATAGTTTTATGTGCGTACGCACATGTGTCAAGCGTTTTCACAGAAATTACCCGTTCATGAGGGCATCCATGTGCGCCTGCAACATGTCGACGAACACGCGCGTGCGCGCCGGCATCAAACGCCGTCCCGGCATCACGCACCACAGGCTGGCCGTCGGCAGCGACCAGTCGGGCAAGACGCGGCGCAGGCGGCCGTTGCCGATCCAGTCGCGCAGGGCGGCGTCGATCGGCAGCGCGGCGATGCCTGCGCCGCGGTACGCCATCTCGCGCTGCAACCGGGGCGAATTGCATACGAGCGGTCCCTGCACGACCTGCTCCCAGCGCGCGTCGCCGCGCGCCAGCACCCACGGCAGCGTCGTACCGTCGTGTCCGGCGTAGGCAAGACAGGCATGCTCGACAAGGTCATCGGGCGTCGCCGGTGTGCCGTGTTCGGCCAGGTAATCCGGGCTGGCAAACAAACCCTGGCCCACGTCGAACAGCTTGCGCGCGACGAGCGTCGCATCGTCGGGCAGGTGCTGGGCGGCGCGCACGGCCACGTCGAAACGTTCGCTCAGGAGGTCCACGCGGCGCGGGGACAGGTCGATGCGCAGCCGGACGGCCGGATAGCGCGCCTGGAACGCCTGGCAGAAGGCGACGAAGTCGAATTCGATGAGGTCGGGCGGCATCGACACGCGCAAGTCGCCGTGCGGCGTTTCCTGCCGGTGCTGGGCCAGCGCCGCGACTTCCTCCGTTTCGTCGACGAGGCGGCGCGCATGCTCCAGGATGCGCTCGCCGAACGCCGTGATCGCCACGCGCCGCGTGCTGCGCACGAACAGCTTTTCGCCCAGCGCTTCTTCCAGCAGGGTCAGGCGGCGCGACAGCGTCGACTTCGGCAGGTGGGCCCGCTCGGCCGCCTGCGAAAAACTGCCCGCGTCGAGGACCCGCACGAACAGGATCAGATCGTTTGCATCCACCATGGCCCAGACTCCCGTCCCATAAATGGAACAATGATATCCGGAAACCCGGCTTAATCCCGTCGCAGAGTCTCAATACAATGTTCTCCATCGACCCAACACTTCTGGAGAACACGATGAACATCCTGCAAATCAACGGTAGCGCCCGTGCCAACGGTTCGAACTCCACCCGCGTCGCCGACGCGATCACGGCGCGCCTGAAGGCACGTCATCCGGAAGCGGCGGTCGAGCTGCGCGACCTGGCGCGCGACCCGCACCCCGTGCTGGACGAAGCCGCGCTGTCCGCGCTGTTCACGCCCGCCGAGCAACGCACGCCGGAGCAAAGCGCCCGCGTGGCGCTGGACGACGCGCTGATCGCGCAACTGAAACGCGCCGACGTGATCGTGCTGGGCGTGCCGATGTATAACTTCAGCGTGTCCGTGCAAATCAAATCGTGGATCGACGCCGTCGCCCGCGCCGGCCAGACCTTCCGCTACACGGCGAACGGTCCGGAAGGCCTCGTCACCGGCAAGAAAGTCTATGTTGGCCTGGCCCGCGGCGGCATCTACCGCGACACCGAGCGCGACTCGCAAGTGCCGTACCTGAAGGGCGTGCTGGGCCTGATGGGCATGACGGACGTCGAGTTCATCTACGCCGAAGGCGTGAACATGGGCGAGGACCGCGCCACTGCCGCCTTCGACGAAGTGGCCACGCAGATCGACGAGGTGGTCGCGTAAACGTCTACGCGATCGTATCGACCACGCCACCATCCACCCGCAGCGCCGCGCCCGTCGTGGCCGACGCCTGCGGCGAACAGACGTAGACGATCATGTTCGCCACCTCGTCCACGCTCGCCGCGCGGCGCAGGATGGAGCTGGGGCGGTGCGTGCGCACGAAGTCCGTCGCCGCCTGCTCGACCGACGTATCGGCTTCTTTCGCCGCGCCTTCCAGCATGGCGCGCACCCCTTCCGACAGCGTCGGCCCCGGCAGCACCGCGTTGACGGTGACGCCGCTGCCGGCCGCCAGCTTCGCCAGCCCGCGCGAGATGGCCAGCTGCGCCGTCTTCGTCATCCCGTAATGGATCATGTCGGCCGGGATGTTCAGCCCCGATTCCGACGAGATGAACACGACGCGGCCCCAGTCCCGCTCCAGCATCCCCTTCAGGTAGTGCCGCGCGAGGCGCACGCCCGACATCACGTTCAGTTGGAAAAAATGCTCCCACGTGGCGTCGTCGATCTCGAAGAAATCCTGCGGCCCGTACGTGCCCGCGTTGTTGACGAGGATGTCCACGTGCGGCTCGGCGTTGAGTAGCGCCGCGGCGCCTTCGGCCGTCGCAAGGTCGGCGGCGACGCCACGCAATTGCGCGCCCGGCACCCGCGCCAGCACGGCCGCGCGGGCACGTTCGATGGCATCGCTGGAGCGCCCGTTGAGGATGACGGTGGCGCCCGCGTCGGCGAGCCCGATGGCGGTCGCCAGGCCGATGCCGGCGGTGGAAGCGGAAACGAGTGCGGTCTTGCCGGTCAAATCGATGTGCATGATGTCCCTTTCAGCGGGCGACGAGGCCCAGTTGCTGCATTAGTGTGAGATTGTCTTCGATGTGCCAGTTGTCGGCGATCTTCCCGTCCGCGATGCGATAGATGTCGGTGGCGATGAAGTCGACCGCCTGCCCTTGTCCCTGCGTGGTGCCCCACCGTCCCGTGAAATGGCCGTGGAAGCGGTAGTGCACGGTAACGCGGTCGCCCGCGACGATCATCTGCCGCAGGTCGGCCTGCAGGTCCGGGATCGCCGTGCGCACGAATTTCGACGCGGCCAACGGCCCCGGCACGCCTTGCGCGCGGCCCGGCGGCAGCGTGCGGTCCGTGAAATCGGCTGCGAGCGCGGCGCGGGCAAAGCGTTCATCGCCAGTGTGCCAGAACGTGGCGTAGCGGCGCGCCGCCTGCATGTCCGCGTCACGCCGGGCCGGCGGCAGCGACGGGTCGACGATGACTTGCCGGGCGCTGACGAGTGGTTCGTCCGCACTGGCCGGCAGCGCGACCAGCATGGCAGCGAGGATGGGGATGGATTTCATGTTCGAGCTCCTTGATTCGATGAGTCCATCATAGATTTCACGCTGAACGAAAAATAGCGGCAGAATACGAAATCATTATTTCCAAAAAGCGCAAGATGGACACGCTCGCCAACAACTTCCCTGCCCTCGTCGCATTCGCGCGGATCGTCTCGGCCGGCAGCCTGTCCGCCGCCGCGCGCGAGCTGGACGTGCCCGTGTCCGTCGTCAGCAAGCGCTTGTCCTTGCTGGAAGCGAGCCTGGGCACGCGCCTCCTGCAGCGCACGACGCGGCGCCAGACGCTGACGGACGAAGGCCGGCTGTTCCACGCGCGCGTGCTGCGCATCCTGGACGAGGTCGAGCAGGCCGAAGCCCTGCTCGCGCAGCGCCGCGACGGCGTGCACGGCCTGTTGCGCATCACGGCGCCGGGCGAATTCGGGCGGCGCTGGCTGGCGCCGATCGCGGCCGCGTTCCAGGAACTGCATCCGCAGGTGACGATCCAGCTGGAGCTCCTGGATGCCGTCGTCGACCTGCTGGACAGCGGCCATGACCTCGGCGTGCGCTACGGCGCGCTGGCCGATTCCTCGCTCGTCGCGCGCGCGCTGGCGCCGAACTACCGCGTGCTGTGCGCGTCGCCGGCGTACCTGCAGCGCCACGGCGAACCGCGCACGCCGGCCGAACTGGCGGGCCACCGCTGCATCGTGATCGGCGATCAACGCCGCACGGACTGGAAATTCGACGGCGACGAGACCGCGCCCGTGCGCGTGGACGCCGCCTTCCTCACGAACGACGGCGGCGCCGCGCAGCAGCTGGCGCTGGCCGGCAGCGGCATCGCGCTGAAATCGATCTGGGACGTGGGGGATGACCTGGCAGCCGGCCGGTTGCGGCGTGTGCTTCCGAACCACGCGATGGCGGCGGCGCCGCTGCATGCGGTGTATCCGCACCAGAGGAATCTGGCGCCGCGGGTGAGGGTGTTCGTGGGGTATTTAAAGGAAAGACTACAGGAAGCGTGGAGGTGGTAACAACCAACGTCATTCCCGCGCACGCGTGAATCCATACTGAGTACGCTACGGACGCTCAGCATGGGTTCCCGCTTCCGCGGGAACGACGGTCTTCAGCTGACGGCCGCCTCCAGCAACGTCACCGTCCGCGCCTCCGTATCCAGCCTGCCCAGGATCCCGACCGGCATCGTGAACTGGTTGCGGATATGCCCGAACGAATACCCCGTCACCGCCGGCACGCGCAGCGGCTGCAGGTGCACGTCGAACGTCTCGTCCAAGGTCAGCGACGGCCCGTCGCCCTGCGGCCCGCAGTTCTCGCAGATGCCGATCATGACGCCGGCCGCCTTGTCGAAACCGGCGGCAAGGTCGAGCTGCGTCATCCAGCGGTCGATGCGGTACGGCTCCTCGTTCACCTCTTCGAGGAACAGCAGGCCGCCCGTGAAATCCGCCGCGTACGGCGTGCCCGCCAGTGCGCTCACGAGCGACAGATTGCCGCCGATGAGCGGGCCTTCGGCGACGCCTCCGTGCACGGTGCGCGCCGCGTACCACGGCTCTTCCAGCGCGCGGCGGTCGTTCTCCGCCGACATCGGGATCGTGTAGGCGTCTCTCGGCTCCATCAGCACGGCCAGCAAGTGCTCCGTCGAATACCCGGACGGCGTGCTCGATGCGACCGGGCCGTGGAACGTCACGAGGCCCGCGTGGCGGTGGATGGCGAGGTGCAGCGCGGTGATGTCGGAGTAACCCAGCAAGACCTTCGGATGCGTGCGGATCAGGCGGTAGTCCAGGTGCCGCAGCAGCGAGATGCAGCCGGAGCCGCCGCGGATCGCCCAGATGGCTTTCACCTCGGGATCGCGGAACATCGCGTGCAGGTCGGCGATACGCGCCGCGACCGTGCCGCCGTAATTGCCCCACACGTCGCGCAGGTACGTGCCCGGCTTGACGCGGAAGCCCAGCGCCTCGATGTGCTGCACGGCCTTCTCGATCGAGGCGTCGCTGGTGTAGCCGCCCGGCGCAATGAGGCCGACGACGTCGCCGCGGCGCAGGCGCGGTGGTTTGATCAGTGGTGTCATTTTTCTCGATGCGGACCGTGCAGGCGCAGGAAGAGACGTGAAGCGCAGCAACAATGCCGCCGCCATCATCTTGTTGAATCTGCGCCTGTCGTTCATGGAATGAGGTTCAAGTAAAACGGCCCGCGCCGCGGAAGCTTGTGGCTTCCAGGGTCGCGGGCCGCAGGTCGTGCCAAGGATACTGGCGCTACCGATTAGAAGAAGCGGTATTTGACGTCGAAACTCAGCGAGCGGCCGCGCGGGTCGGCCACGCGCGGATCCCAGCCGGCGCCCACGACTTCGTCCACGTTGTGCGCCGTGAACGGCGGGTCGCGGTCGAACAGGTTCTGGATGCCGACGGTGACCGTCGTGTTTTTCAAGCCCGTGTACGTCGTCGACAGGCCCCACGTCGTATAGCTGGCGACGTGCGGATTGAAGCCGGCCGGCGGCGTGCCCTTGCCGCCGTTCGGCACCTGGTCCTTGTAGCCGTCGCGGTACAGGTTACTGAGCAGGAAGCTCCACGCGCCCTTGTTCACGCTGAACGTGGCGTTGTGCTTCCAGCGCAGGTAGATGTCGCGCGTGTAGAAGTTGCCGACGTATTCGACGTACGGCTGGCCTTCGAACTCGGCGAACTGGTAGCTCTGCGTCCAGGTGCCGTCGAGGGTCGCGTTCCAGCGCCAGCCGTCCGGCAGGTTGCCGCGGCCGCGCAGGCCCACGTCGGCGCCGCGCGTCTTGAGGCCGGCCGCGTTGATCCAGCCCGCGTCGACATAATCGATGGTGCCGTCCGCATTGCGGTGGATGTACTCGCCCAGCGCAGCCGCATTGGCCAGCACGACTTGCGGCGTGCGGTTCAGGATGCGGTCCTTGACGTTGATCGCCCAGTAGTCGACCGACATCGAGAAGTTCGCGTTCGGCTCGACGATGAAGCCCAGGGTGCCCTGCTTGGACGTCTCCGGACGCAGGTTCGGGTTGCCGCCGCTGAAGTAGTTCAGGCGCTCGATCGCGCAGTAGCGCGGGTCGCCCGGGTGGGACGCGCAGCCGACCGGATCGGACACGCCGTTCGGCAGTTCCTGGTCCAGGCGGCCGGAATACAGCTGCGCGAAGCTCGGCGCCAGGAAGCCCTTGTTGGCCGAACCGCGCAGCATCAGCCAGCTCGTGGGACGATAGCTGAACGCGATCTTCGGATTCGTCGTCGCGCCGATCAGGCTGTAGTCGTCGCGGCGCAGCGCCAGCTGCAGTTCCAGGTTCTTCATGACCGGGACCACGAGCTCGGTGTAGATCGCCTTGACGTTGCGGTTGACCGTGTCCTGGTTCGCGTTACCGGGCGCCAGCAGGATCTTGGTCGCGTCGACGTCCTGCGCGAAGCCATAGCCTTCGCGGCGCAGGTCGGTGCCGATCGCACCCTGCAGCGGGCCGGCCGGCAGTTGCCAGATCTCGCCCGAGATCGAGGCATTGAACTGCGTGAGCGTCGTCTTGCCGTGCTGGAGGCGGCCGTAGAACTTGGTGCCTTCCAGCGCCTGCATCGCGGCGGCGCTCTGGCCCTGCGACGGCGCGGCGAACGGGTTCACGACGCCGCTGCCCAACACCTGGTACAGCGCGCTCGTGTAGGCATAGCCGTCGACGAGGTCCGTCTTGGTGTGGCTCTCGCTGTGCGACAGGTCGATCTTGTAGTCCCACTTGCCGGCGAGGACGCCCTCGGCGCCCGTCATCAGGCGCACGGTGTCGGTCGTGTAGTTCTGCGTGCGGTTACCCAGCGGCCAGGCGCGCCATTTGTAGATGATCGGCTTGGTCTTGTCGAACGACGCGATGTACGGCGACAGGTCCTGGTAGTACGGGCCGCCCACCGGATACGCGTTGCCGTTCGCGAGCGACGTGGAAATCTGCGCCGGCGTCAGGATCGCCAGCGAATTCGTGTGCGCGGCGATGGCTTCGGCGAACACGCGGTGATCCGGGTTGACCTGGAACGTGGCGCGGGCGACGCCGTTCGTGCGCTCCGTCGGCAGCTGCATCACGTAGTCGCCGCCGTAGTCGTAGGCGCAGGAATAGGTCGAGCGCAGCGGCGACGTCACGTCCTTCCACAGCGCCGTCGCGTACTGGTTCATGCCCTGCACGCTGTCGCACTTGCCCTGCAGGGAGAGGAGACCGGCCTGCAGGTATTTGTTCGGATCGCCCGGCATCTGGAAATTCGAGCCCAGCGCGGTGCCGGCGCCCGTCAGCTGGTTGGCGACCGGGGTGCCGGTGGTGTCCGGCGACAGGCCGCGCGCCGGCTGGTAGCCGTTGGCGAACGAGCGCTGGTGCGAATCGAGTTCGTTGTTCCGGTCGTAGCCGACGGCCACCATGACGTTGAAGCGGTCGGTGTCCAGGTTGCCGTGGCCGGCCACCACCTGCAGCCGGCGGGTGGCGCCGCCACCGTGCTCCGTCCAGTTGCCGGTGGCATTCGCCTGCACGCCTTCGTAATTTGTCTTGAGGATGAAGTTGATGACGCCGCCGACGGCGTCCGTGCCGTAGATCGCGGACGCGCCATCCTTCAGCACTTCGATGCGGGCGACGGCCGCCAGCGGGATCGTGTTCAGGTCGACCGCCTTGCCGGACAGGCCGTAGCCCGAAATGCGGCGGCCGTTGATCAGCACGAGGGTGCCGGTCGGGCCCAGGCCGCGCAGCGACGCGAACGAGCCGCCGCCGCTGACGCGGTCGGCATCCGCGCCGAACACGTTATTACCTGAAGTCATATTGTCGGCGCCCGTGCCGTTGGCCGAAATCAGGCGCATCAGCTGTTCCGCGTTCGTGACGCCCTGCTTGTCCAGCTGGTCCATCGTGATCGTCTGTACCGGCAGCGCGCCTTCGGTGGCGATGCGCTTGATGCTGGAACCCGTGATTTCGACGCGTTGGATCGGCTTGTCCGTTTGCGCTTGCTGCGCGACGGCCGGGGCTGCGGTACCGATCACGGCGATCATGGTCGCTAGCTTCTTTAACTTCACGTGGCTCTCCTTGGTGCACGATGACGTTGGCATGAATTGTTGATTCAAAGGTAAGCGCACTGGCGCGCGCCCAGCCAATGAAAATTCCGGCGCTGACTATAACTGCAGGGAATATTTCACGTAGTCAATCTAGCAAAAACTATCACTTCCCTCGTGCAGCACGTGTCCTTTCCGCAACATCGACATCCAGATAACGCCATTGCGTGAATTCGACAGGGTGGCGTTTGTAGTTTTTCAGCCACGGTTGTCGGATATCTGCCGAGAGCACATGCGTCAGCGGCACCCACGGGTTATAGGCGTGGATCAGCTGGTTCATCTCGAAGTACAGCTTCTGGCGCTCGGGACCGTCCTTGAGCGCGTGCGCCTGCTCGTAGCGTTCGTTGTAGGCCGGCAGATTGAAACGGGCGTAGTTGGCGCGGCCCGCGTTGGGGCCGTACAGCAGCTGGTAAAAATTGTCGCCGTCGGGGAAGTCGGCGATCCAGTTACTCTCGAACATTTGCACCTTGCCGAGGCGCGATGCCTTGATGATCTCGGTCTTCTTGTCCGACTTGAACACGACGCGCAGGCCGACGGCATTCAGGCATTTGCGCCACAGTTCGTCGCGCAGGCGGCCGCCGACCGTGGCTTCGCTGCTCATCTGCAGCGTGAGCGGTTCCGTGCCGCCACCCGCCTTCGGCTGGCGCCGAAACCCGTCGGGGTCGCGCTTGTCGTAGCCGAAGCGGTCCAGCAGCGCGTTCGCCATCGCCGGATCGTACGGGACGGGGCTGCGGTAGTTCGGGTCATAGCCCAGCACGCCCGGCGGCAGCGGCGATTCGGCCTTGATCGCGAACCCTTGTTTCAGCAGCGCGATGTCCTCGGCGCTGTTGTAGCTGAGCGAAATCGCACGGCGCAGCGCCACCCTCTCCTTCGAATAACCGCCCAGCACCGGATCCTCCATGTTCATCCACATGTAGTAGGTCTGCAGCACGGGGAAGCGGTACAGCTGCATGCCGCGCGCGGTGAGCTCGGGTTTCAGCTTGCCGTTCCTGATGACCATGTCCGTCATCGATTCCGGCACCTGCTCCAGGTAGTCGTATTCGCCGTTCAGGAAGCCCAGCATGCGGCCCTGGAATTCTTCCGCGATCTTGATGTCGACCTTGTCCACGCGCGGCAGCTTCTGGCCTTCGAGCGCGCGGGCGATGGCGCGGTCGGCGGGATCGGCGGCCGGGTCCGTCGTCACGCCGGAGTGAAAGACGGACGTCGACGCGGGATTGGCGACGAGGACGATGCGGTCGCTGCGCTTCCAGTCCCCCAGCATGAACGGTCCCGTGCCGACGGGGTGATTGCCGGCCTGGCCCGGATACGCCTCGATCACTTCACGCGCGACGACACCGGTCGCCGGCGTGGCCAGGTAAAACAGGAAATTGTTATCCGGCTCGGAAAGACGGATGCGCAGCGTGTACCGGTCGACGGCCTGCAGGCCCGGGATGTTCGTCGCGTAGCTGAAACGGTCCTTCCACGCCGCATCGCCCAGCAGTTTTCCCTCGAACATGAACGACCACGGCGATTTCAGCGTCGGGTCATACAGGCGCTGGATGCTGTAGACATAGTCGGCCGCCGTCACCTCGCGCGGCGGACCTTTAAAGGCCGGGTCGGGCGTAAAACGCATGCCGGGGCGGATGTGGAACGTGTACGTCAGGCCGTCGGCGGAGATCTCGGGCAGGTCCTTCGCGCCATTGCCCTGCAGTTTGACGGGGCGCGCGAGGTAGTCGTAGCGCAGCAGCGGATCGAACAGGTTTTCCAGCAGGGACAACGTGGCGATGTCGGACGCGACGGCCGGGTCCATGCCTGTCTCGCTCGTCGACAGGAACATGTGCAGGACCTTGGGTTGCGGGCCTTGCGCGGCGGCGAATGGGGCGAGAGCGGTGAACAGCAGGGAAGCGAGGAAGGAGCGGCGAGTCGGCATGGCGAGGTCCTGGAAGCGTTGCGTATCATAGGCTCAGGCTTTGGACCCAGGCAATACGGCAGCGCGATAACAGAACGCCAAGCTTTCCAGAGGCGCATAACTTTTTTACATATCCCTAGCCCATACTTTCATCAGTGCAGCTTGCTCAGCGCCTATACTCTCCGCTGCACAATCGAGCTCAGGCGGCATGAGCCGCCGAAACTACGACACCCATGGCTTTAAATTACATCTGGATCGGCTTCTTCCTCGTCGGCTTCGTCGCGGCACTGGCCCAATGGATCTTCCTCGGAGACACCGAGATCTTCAAGCGCATCATCGACGGCACCTTCGACGCGGCCAAAATGGGCGTGATGGACATCGCCCTGCCGCTGGCCGGCGTGATGACCCTGTGGCTGGGCATCATGAACATCGGCGAAAAGGCCGGCGCCGTCGGCTGGCTGGCGAAAGTGATTTCTCCCTTCTTTTCGCGCATCTTCCCGGAAGTGCCGAAGGACCACCCGGCTACGGGCCACATGGTGATGAATTTTTCCGCCAACCTGCTGGGCCTGGACAATGCCGCGACGCCGTTCGGCCTGAAGGCGATGGAAAGCCTGCAGACGCTGAATCCGAACAAGGACACGGCCAGCAACGCACAGATCATGTTCCTCGTGCTGCACACGTCGGGCCTTACCCTGATTCCGCTCGCGATCATGGCGCAGCGCGCGATCCTCGGCGCGAAAGACCCGTCCGACATCTTTATCCCGTGCATGATCGCGACCTATGTCGCCACGGTCGCCGGCATCATCGCCGTGTCGATCCGCCAGCGCATCAACCTGCTGAACGGCGTCGTGCTGGGCTGGCTGGGCGGCATGACGGCCGCGATCGCCACGCTGATCTGGTACTTCACGCAATACCTCACCAAGCCGGAAATCGAGACCGTCTCCAAGGTCGCGAGCAATTTGATCCTGTTCTCCATCATCGTTGTGTTCATCGTCGGCGCGATGATTCGGCGCGTCAATGTGTACGAGGCGTTCATCGAAGGCGCCAAGGGCGGCATCCAGACGTCGCTCACGATCATCCCCTATCTCGTCGGCATGCTCGTCGCCATCTCCGTGATCCGCAATGCCGGCGTGCTCGGCTTCGTCGTGCAAGGCCTGGAATGGCTCATCCGCATGGCCGGCCTCGACACCGCGTTCACGCCCGCCCTGCCCACCGCGCTCATGAAGCCGCTGTCCGGCAGCGGGTCGCGCGCGCTGATGATCGACGCCATGAAGACGTATGGCGTCGATTCGTTCGTCGGCCGCCTGGCCTGCATCTTCCAGGGCTCGGCGGACACCACGTTCTACATCGTCGCGCTGTACTTCGGCTCCGTCGGCGTGCGCAAGACGCGCTATGCGATTTCCTGCGGGCTGATCGCCGACTTTGCGGGCATCATCGCGGCCATCTCGGTGGCCTACGTGTTCTTCGGATAATGGCTATAGCAAGAACAAAAAGGACAGGCATGCTTCGTCGTCACGCACTGACTCTTCTCTCCGCCGCGCTGCTGGGCATCGGCATGCCGGCCGCGGCCCAACTGCAACCGTCGCCGCCGGCGTCGATGACGGCCGCGCTGCCGGTCCCCGTCACGGACGCCCTGCGCGCGGCGGCGATTCCCGAGGATGCCGTGAGCGCGCTCGTCCTGCGCGGCGACAAGACGGTGTTGTCGCACCTGGCCGACCATCCGCTGCATCCCGCGTCGACGATGAAACTCGTCACGACCCTGGTCGCCCTCGAGCAGCTGGGCCCCGTGTTCCGCGGCCGCACCGAAATGCGCACGACCGGCCAGGTCAAGGGCGACGTGCTGCACGGCGACCTCGTGCTGCGCGGCGGCGCCGACGTCGACCTGTCCACCGAGACGTTGACGACCATGCTGCGCGCCCTGCGCTACCAGGGCATCCGCCGGATCGACGGCAACCTGATCGTCGACCGCACGCTGTTCAATCCGGCGCGCGCGGACGTCGGCGTGCCGCCGTTCGACGAGTCGCCGGAGGCCTACTACAACGCCATCCCGGACGCGCTGTTCGTCAACCGCAACATGCTGCAACTGGACATCCGCTCGACGCCGCGCCCGGACGGCAAGCCGGCCACGCGCGTGCGCGTCGCGATGCAGCCCGAGCTCGACGGCGTCACCGTCGACACGGACATGAAGCTCATCGATGCCGACTGCGCCACCTGGGAAAACGGGTGGAAGCTGCCGGAAGCCTTGCCGCGTCCGGGCGGCGGCATCAAGGTCGTGCTGCACGGCACCTTCCCGAAAAACTGCGTGGCCAGCGAGTCGATCAACGTGATCGACCGCCAGGAATACGTCGCCCGCCTCGTGCGCCGCCAGTGGAAGACGCTGGGCGGCACCATCACGGGCACGGCCGTCGAAGGCGCCACGCCGCCGGGTGCGCGCCTGCTGGCCGAGCACGTGTCGCGCCCGCTGCCGGAAGTCATCCGCGACATCAACAAGCCCTCCGACAACACCCTCGCCCGCCTGCTCTTCCTGAGCCTGGGCGCACTCGAGCCCGACCCCGTGCTGGGCAGCCATCCGCAGCCCAACACATCCGGCACGACCCTTACGACGCTTGCCCGCAGCGAGGCGGTCGTGCGCGCCTGGATGCGCACGCACGGCATCGACGACACTGGCTTCGTCGTGGAAAACGGCTCCGGCCTGTCGCGCATCGAAAGCATCACGCCTGTCCAGATGGCGGGCCTGCTGCAGGCTGGCCTGCGCAGCAACTGGGCGCCGGAACTCCAGGCCAGCATGCCGATCGCGGCCGTGGACGGCACGATGCGCCGCCGCCTGCACGACAGCCCCGCCGCCAGCCGCGCGCGCCTGAAAACGGGCACGCTGTCCAACGTCGTCGCGCTGGCCGGTTACGTGCCGGATGCGGACGGCAGGCAGTGCGTGCTCGTCGCCTTCGTCAACAGCGACCGGGTCGGCAATGGGCGCGGCCGGGCCGTGCTCGATGCGCTCGTCAACTGGGTTGCGCGGCTGGATGGGACGCCGTCGGCCGTGCCTGCAGTTACGAACTCGGCGAACGGCGCTGCGACGCCGTAACGGTGCCGATGGCGGTCTCGACGGTGCCGCCGTCGCGTATCGCCGCCCACCCTACGGCTTGCTGACCTGTCCGGCTGCGGCGAGCGGCGCATCGCCACCGTCCAGCCACGGCGTTCCCGGCAGATTGGGCTTCGCTTCCACCAGCGACACCTGCGCCTTCGTGTTCGCGCGGATCGTGCGCACGATGTCCAGCATCGTGGTCTCGGTGAATTTTTCCGGTGTGCCGAGCATCATGCCTCCAACCCGGCGCGGCCAGGACAGCCAGCCGCCTTCGGGCTTCGTGAAGACGGCGTACATGTCGAGGTGGTAGCCGTTCTTGTACGGGAACAGGCAGGCGACCATGTTCATGTTGTCGCCGCCGCGTACTTGCGGGGCAGCCTTGGCGGTCCAGGCGGCGCCTTCGCAGCTCGGGCTCTTGTCGACGGCGGTGCCGGGCGCGGCGCTCGTCGGGTCGGCCATCTTGAAGTGGCCCGGTAGATCGGTGGCCTCGGCGGCCGGCGTCGCGATGGAGGCTTCCTTCACGTTGCGGTTGAGGCCTTCGGTGGCGGCACTGGCCATGGCCTCGCGTGCGGCGTCGGTTTTGATGTCGAATACGCGGTAGTACTCGACCGTCGTGTCGCGCGCGGCGAACCGGCTGCCGGCGTCGGTGCCGCAACCGGCCAGCGCGGCCATGATCAGCAGGATAAAACCGGACAACAACGAACTCTTCATCTCTTTCTCCTTCGCGTGGGCGTGGGTCAGTGGACCGATTGTCCCGGCTGAGAAATGCAGGAGAATGAGCTTGCTCAAGCGTGCACGGGTGCCGTCAGCGTGGCGCGACAGCACCGTGCGACGGGGTCAGAGCACGCGGCGGAAAGTCTGGCGCACGAGGTTGCGGTCGCCGCAATCGAAATGCCACCACTCCGTGTTGATGCCGACGAAACCGGCCTGGAACATGGCGTCGCGCAGCAATTGCCGGTTGGCCACCTGCTCCGCCGACAATTCACCGCTGGCCAGGAAGCGGGCTTCCAGCGCGGGATGCGACAGTTCCGTCATGTCGTCGAAGCCCGTGCCCATGTCGAGTTCGCGGCCGTCCTCGTCGAGGATGGTGATGTCCAGCGCCATCCCGAACGAGTGGATCGAACCCCGCTGCGGATGCGCGAGATACATCTGCAGATCGGTACCGGCCAGCGCATCCCACAGTTGCTGCTGCACACGCTGCGGACGCAGCGCATCGAGGACGAGCGGCGTGCAGCCGGGACGTCGGGCCTTCAGCCACGCGACGACGCGCTCCAGCGCAAACGCCGCGTCGCGGTGCAGCCAGGCGCAATCGTAGGGAGAGTACAAATCGCGGCCGACGAAATTGTCCGGGGTCGCGTAGCGCAGGTCGACGGCGATGCCGGCGATGGTCGACAGGTGGCGGAACTCCGGGTGGCCGGCGATGTCCTCGCTGGCGATGGTATTCATGAACATCCCTTATCCAACAGATTGCGCGCCGTGGCGCCGATGCACATGGCCAGTTCGCGCGCGCCGTGCGACAGCGGCGCGTGGCTGGCCGTCAGCAGGTACAGCTGGACGGGGATCGTCGGTGCCCACGGGCGGCACTGCACCTTGCCCGGCGCGGCGGACGCGGCCGTGAACGGATCGAGCACCGCCGTGCCCGCACCCGCCTCGACGAGAGATCTCGCGATCTGGTACGTCTGCACGACGGTGCGAAACACCGGGTGCACGTCCTGCGCCTCGCACGCGGCCACGACCATCTCGCCGAGCGGGTCGCGGTCGGCCAGGCCGATCAACTCGCCGCTGAGGCCGGACGGCGTGATCGCTTGCGCGCACTCCGCGTCGGTCCACGTGCCGGCCGGCGCCATCACCATCAGCGCGCCCTGCGCGATCGGCTCCGCTTCGATGCCGGGGTGGCGCGGGTCCTGCAGCGACAGCGCCAGGTCGGCCTCGCCGAGGCGCAACGCGTTCACGATCTCGTTCGTGTGGAACGTGGCGAGCTCGCAGCGGGTCTGCGCGAAGTCGCGGCGCCACACGGTCAGCGCGGCGGGCAGCACGGAGACGGCGATCGTCGGCGTGGAGACGAGCCGCACGGTTTCCTCGGCGCGGTTTTTCAGGCTCGCGGCCAGGCGGCGGATGCCCTGCAGGTCGCGGTTCAGCTTTTCCGTCTCGGCGAACAGGCGGTGCGCTTCCGGCTTCGGGATCAGCTTGCCGCGCACGCGCTCGAACAGCGGCATGCCCAGCTGCAGTTCGGCGTGCTGCAGGACTTTCGTCACGGCCGGCTGCGAAATGTGCAGGACCTGCGCGGCGCCGCTGATGGTGCCGACCTGCATGATGGCGTGGAAGACTTCGATATGGCGCAGGCGCATCATCAAGCCCTGATCACTGCTGCACAGGCGCAGGCGGCACCGCCGGCTGCGGCGGCACCGGCGGTTGCGGCGGTTGCGGCGGTTCCGGAGGTGCAGGCGGCGCGGGCGGTATCGGCGTCACATCCGGAGTGATGACGGGCGCCGTGATGACCGGCGCCGGCAACGGCTGCGGCAGCGGACCGGTCGGGTTCGTCAGCGCTTCCAGCAGCGCGGCCGTCTCGACGTCCGGATTGCCGTCGATGTTGGCCGGACGGTATTTCATCTGGAACGCCGACAGCACGGTACGCGTCTGCTCGTCGAGCACGCCCGACTGCACGAGGCCATAGCCCCACGTCGCCAGCTTCTTCTGGTACCACGCGATGTCCGGCAATTGCACCTGGAAGATCGGCACGAGCATGGCGACGCGGTCGGCATTTGGCCACGCGACGAGGCCGGCGGCCGCGAGCTGCCGCCACGGGAACATCGGGCCCGGGTCCTGCTTGCGCAGTGGGGCGATGTCGGAGTGGCCCAGCACGTTTTCCGGCGCGATGTGGTGGCGCGTGACGATGTCGCGCACGAGCGGGATCAGCGCGTCGATCTGCGCTTGCGGGAACGGTGCATAGACGCGGCCGGTCGGCGTGTCCTTCCAGCCCAGGTTGACGATCTCGATGCCGATCGAGCTGTTGTTCAGCTGCGTGAAATTCTTCCAGCTCGAGTTGCCCGCATGCCAGGCCGCATTCTTTTCATCGACGAGGTTGTAGATGACGGGGACTGGGTCGGCGGTCACGAGGTAATGGGCACTGACTTCCTGCTGGGTCAGGATCCTGAGCGATTCCGGGAAGTTCTGGGCGGTGTAGTGCAGCACGAGGAAACGTACGCGGCTGGCCTGGCCCTTGGCCGTGTACGTGTGGTCGTATTGCGGTCCGGACGGAGGCGGCGTGGCGCAGCCGGCCAGCAGGGCGAGAAGCAGGGTCGCGACGAGTGTCTTCATGTCGATGTCATGGGGTTGAGTGGATCGGCAGCGAGCGCCATGCGCGCCGCCGCGTGATGGGCCTGGCCCGGGGTCTGTGTCAAGGCGATGCCGGGCAGCGTCGCGCGCATGGTGTCGACGATCAGCGGATGCAGCTCCGCCGCCCGCCCGGACACGGCGACGGGACGCGGTCCGAAGCGCCCCGTCAGCGCCAGCGCGAGGCGCGCGAGTTCGCGGCCGGCCGCGCGCAGGATGTCGGCTGAGACGGGATCCTTATCGGCCGTCGCCGCCACCGCGAGCGCCAGCTTGCCGACGGCGCCCCGTTCCTGGCCATAGATGAACTGGCGCGAATATGCCCAATCGGCGCCGCCGACGTAGTCGAACACGGCCTGCGCCAGCGGCGACGATTCCCAGCTGCCGGGCCGCTCGTCTTCGAGGCGCCAGATGTGGCGCAGCGCTTCCTTCGCGATCCAGAAGCCGCCGCCGCCATCGTCCAGCACGACGCCGCGGCCGCCCGCACGGTGGAACTGGCCGTGTACGTCGACGAAGGCGCCGATGGAGCCCGTGCCCGCGTACACGAGATAGCCTTCGCCCGGCGCGAAGCTGGCGCGGTAGGCGATCTCCATGTCGCTGCAGAAGTGGATGCGGGCCGGATCGAGGTGCAGCTCTTCCGCCAGCCAGCGCTGCAGCAGTTCGCTGTCGCCACCGAAGCCCGTCAGGCCCGCTTCGACCCGGCCCGGCACGCCGTGCACGAGGGCTTGCGTCGCCAGTTCGGCGAAGGTGGCGCGGACCGCGTCGCGGCCGTGCGGCGTACCCATCTGCAGCGCGGACAGGCCGGCGACGCGGCCCTCGGCCACGATGGCGCCGCCGGGCGCGGCAAGGGCCCAGCGCGTCTCGGTGCCGCCGGCGTCGATGCCGAGTCCCAGGCTGCCAGCCGGACTCGGCGGTATAGGTTCGGGTTGCGAATCGATCATGATCACCCGCCAGTGTACGCCGTCAGGCGCTCATCGGGCGAATGAATGGTGGCGGGCGATGCATGACCCAAGGTTATGCCTTGCGCCAGGCTTCGATCCTGGGACTCTCGTTGCCCAGGCGGTCGACGGCGCTGACGACGACGGCATCCGCCGCGCCCAGCTTCGCATCGTCCGGCACGGCCCAGTCCACGCGTGACGCGGGCGCCACGGCGAAGCGCCACTGGTTGCCGAAGCGCGACCAGATCGCGTACATCGCATTGGCCTTGCCGGCCGCGAGTTTCAGGTACACGGACGGGCCCTTGCGCACGGCCGCGACGGAGGGCGCGCCCGGCCCTTCGTTGCCGAGCCATGGTGTGGCGGGCACGAGCGCGGGTCCCGGATAGGACACGGCGCGCAGCTGGTCGCTGATCCCTTTGCGGTTTTCCATCAGCGGCGCCATGCTGAAGTGCACGTGGCCATTCGCGCTCGGACGAGATCGCGTGTGGTCGATCTGGTCGAGGATTTCCTGCGGCGGATACTCCTTCGTCGGCGCGCCGATGCGGCTCGTGAACAGGCCCGGCCACACGTGGCGGCCTTTTGGATTCTGCGTCAGCCAGTAGTCCAGCAGCACGTCGTACGCCTGGCCCGGCTGGCGGATGCCCCAGTACAACTGCGGCGAGAAATAATCGAGCCAGCCATTTTGCAGCCACGTCTCGGCGTCCGCATACAGCTTGTCGTACTGCGAAAAGCCGACGATGCCGCGCGGGCGGCGGTCCGGCCGGCCCAGGCCGAACGGGCTGATGCCGAAGCGCACCCAGCTCTTCTCGCGGTGGATGCCCTCGTACATGGCCTCGATCAGGCGGTTGACGTTCTGGCGCCGCCACGACGCGCGATCGAGCCGCCCGCCGCCGGCCAGGTAGCGCTGCCACGCCGGTTCGTCCGGAAAATCCAGCTCGGCCTTCGCGGTGCGGCCTTCCAGCGCGGCGCCTTCCGCGCCGGTCGCCGTCGGGGCCTCGATCGGGTACGGATAAAAATAATCGTCGATGTGGACGCCGTCGATGTCGTAGCGGCGCACGACGTCGAGCACGACGTCCAGCGTCTGCTTGACGGCGGCCTCCTCGCCCGGGTCCATCCACTGGTATTTACCGTAGGTCTTGACGGCGGCAGGATTCGTGCGCGTGATGTGGTTCGGCGCGGCCGGCGAGCGGGCGCCGTTGTGGCGGGCGCGGTACGGGTTGAACCACGCGTGCAGCTCGAGCCCGCGCGCGTGCGCCTGCGTGACCCAGAATTTCAGCGGGTCGTACCATGGTTGCGGCGCCTGGCCCTGCAGGCCCGTCAGATATTCCGACCACGGTTCCAGCTTGGACGGATAGATGGCGTCCGCGGACGGGCGCACCTGCAGCACGATGGCGTTCAGGTTCAGCGCCTTGGCGCGGTCGAGGATGGCGATGGCTTCGGCCTGCTGCTTGTCGGCGGAGAGGTTCGGCTTGCTGGGCCAGTCGATGTTGGCGACGGTCGACACCCACGCGGCCCGGAATTCACGCGGGGCGGGCGGCGGCTCATCGCCGGCGGGGACGTTGCTCACCAGCGGAGGCGTCGAACTGCAGCCCGACATGAGGCCTCCCATCGCCAGCGCACCGGCGACTCCCGCGAACGCGAATGCGCGTCGTTTTTGATCAGGTTGCAACACCAACTCCTAGACTTTGACGAACCACCGTTTGCGCCACATGCCCCACGCGACGAGGAACATGCACGCGTCGAACAACACGGCATGCAGCAGCGACGTATTGACGGCGCCGATCGTCAACGCGGCGATCGGCGCATACAACACCTGCCCCAGCGTGTGCTGGCTGCCGTCCGGCTGCGCGAATTTTACATAACCCAGCATTTTCGCGACAAATCCGGAAAATGCAAAGATGAACAGCGCGTTCATGCCGTAGATGACGAACGGAAGAGTCCAGCGCGCCGCCAGCGTACGTACACGGGACGACGGACTCACGTCCAGCGGCCAATAGAATGCGGAAAATGCCAGGCAGGCCAGGCCGGTCATCAGGAAGCAGTACGACGGTGTCCACAGGCTCTTGTTGATCGGCATGAGAATGATATCGAGAAACATCCCAATCGCGACGCACGCGATGCCGGCGACCACCAGGCCGGCCACCTGCCGCGTGCGGTCCACGTTCGACGCGAGCCAGCGCCCGGCCAGCACGCCGAACAGCTGGCTGCACAGCGCGGGCAAGGTCGACACGATGCCTTCCGGATCCCACGTCTTAGCCTGCACCCACAAGTGCTTGCCCAGCAGCGTGCGGTCGACCCACGCGCCGAAGTCCTGTCCCGGCTCCAGCACGCCGGCGCCGATGCCCGGCACGGGAACGTAGAGCATCAGCACGCTGTACAGCGCCAGCACGCCGGCGATGATGGCCAGTTGCGCGCGCCAGCCGCAGTACACGACGATGGGTGCGGCCAGCAAGGTGCACAGCGCGATCCGCTGCAGCACGCCGGGGATGCGCACTTTGTCGATATTGAAGTAGGGCATGAAGTTCAGCAGGAAGCCGATCAGGAAGATCAGCAGCGCGCGCCTGGCCAGCTTGGCGAGCAGGCGCGGACGGTCGGCACCGGCTGCTGCCAGGCGGCCCAGCGACAGGGCCATCGCCACGCCGCCGATGAACAGGAAGAACGGGAAGATGCAGTCCGTAAAAGTCCAGCCGTTCCACCTGGCGTGTTCCAGCGGTCCGTACAGATGGCCCCAGTCGCCCGGATTATTGACCAGCACCATCGCGGCAATGGTAAAACCGCGGAAGGCGTCGAGCGACACGAGGCGTTGATGGTTCACTTCTTGCCGAACTCCGGATCGATTTTTACCAATGCCGCCATCGCGAAGGCGGGGATCGTCGCGAGGCAGGTCCAGACGAAGAAATGCTGGTAGCCGATCATCTCCTGCAGCTTGCCGCTCCACATGCCCGGCACCATCATGCCGAGCGCCATCAGGCCCGTGCAGATCGCGTAATGGGCCGTCTTGTACGGGCCTTCCGACACCATGATCATGTACATCAGCATGGCGGTGAAACCAAAGCCGTAGCCGAACTGCTCGATCGCGAGGAAGCCGCAGATGACGCCGAAATTCTGCGGCTGCGCGGACGACAGGTACACGAACACGAGGTCCGGCAAGTGCACGGCCAGGACCATCAGCCACAGGCAGCGTTTCAGGCCGAGGCGCGAGATCAGATAACCGCCGAACAGGCCGCCGATGGTCAGCGCGATGATGCCGATGGTGCCGTACGCGGTGCCGTACTGCTCGGTCGTGAGGCCCAGGCCGCCCGCGCTCACCGGGTCCTTGAGGAACGGCGCGACGAGCTTCAGCAGCTGCGATTCGCCCAGGCGGAACGTCAGAATGAAACCGAGGATCAGCCAGATGTCGCGCTTGCGGAAAAAGCTGGCGAAGGTGGCGAAGAAGCTGGCGACGGGATTGGTCCCTTCTGCCGCCCGGTGATCCGTATCAGGCCGCGGCAGCACGGCCTGGTGCCATGCGCAGAGCGCGAAGAACAGCCCGCACAGCACGAAGAACACGATGCTCCACGCCTGGTGCACGTCGCCCAGCGATGTCGAGAGATGGCCGGCCAGGATCACGAGCGGTCCCTGCGCGGCCAGGGTGGCAAGCCGGTAAAACGTCGAGCGCACGCCGACATAAGCGGCCTGCTGTTGCTGGCGCAGGCCCAGCATATAAAAGCCGTCGGCGGAAATGTCGTGCGTGGCGGATGCGAATGCCATCACCCACATGACCGCCAGGCTGATCATGAAGAACGACGGTAGGTGGAGTGTCCCGCCGACGGCCCCCAACGCGGCGGCCAGCACCAGTTGCAGAGACACCGTCCAGCCGCGCTTGGTGCCGAACAGGTCGACGACCGGCGACCACAGCGGCTTGATCACCCAGGGCAGGTACAGCAGGCTCGTATAAAAGGCGATGTCGGTGTTGGACAGCCCCATGTCCTTGTACATGATGACGGACAGGCTGTTGGCGACGATGTAGGGGATGGCCTGGCCGAAATACAGCGAGGGCACCCACAGCCACGGGTTCTTGGATTGCGTAGTCTGCATGTTCTTTCGTCGTCGGCCGGCGGGCGTTGCTGGGGCCCGCGCCGCGTCAGCCGGCCAGGGCGGCGCGCACGCTGCCGCGCGCGCTCTCCAGCAGGGCACGCGCCTGCTCGACAGGGATGTTCTTGGACAAGGCCACGATCGCGACCTTGACATGGAAGTCGCACTGCGCCAGCACCGCGCGGGCCGCCTCCTCGTCGGCCCCGGTCGCGAACGACGTCAGGCGGATGGCTCGGCGGACCAGCTTGGCATTGGTCGCCTTCAAGTCTACCATCAGGTTGCCATAAACCTTGTTCAAACGCACCATCAAAGCGCTGGAGAAGGTGTTCAGCGCGATCTTCTGCGACGTGCCCGCTTTTAAACGCGTGCTGCCCGAGATGGCTTCCGGGCCCGTGTCCAGGGTGACCCCGATCTCGGCCTCGCCGGCGACGGGCGCCTCCGGATTGTTGGCGAAGCCGATCGTCAGCGCCCCGGCCGCGCGCGCGGCGCGCAGGGCGCCCAGCACATACGGCGTCGCGCCCGATGCGGCGAGGGCCAGCACGACGTCGTCCGGCCCCACGTTCGCGTTGCGGATATCGGCCGCACCCTGGTCCACATCGTCCTCGGCACCTTCGACGGCGACGAACATCGCATCCGTCCCGCCGGCCAGCAGCGCGACGGCCCGGTCGTGCGGCCAGGAGAAGGTCGGGTACAGCTCGATACTGTCCAGCACGCCCAGCCGGCCGGACGTTCCGGCGCCCACATACACGAGGCGCCCGCCCCGCTCCATCCGGGGCTGCGCAGCGGTGACGGCCGCGGCGATGCGCGGCGCGGCGGCACGCACGGCATCGACGGCCTTGTACTGGTCGTCGACGAGCACGTTGACCAGCTCGGCGGTGGGATATTGATCGAGGGACGCGTGTTGCGGGGCGGGGGTTTCGGTGTTCAGCATCGCGTTGTTGTTCGACCTGGATGTGCGGACATGACCAGTGTAATACCGATGCCGCCGGGGCTGTCATGAAAGGATCGGCCGTTGTCATTCCGAAAAGTTATGCGGGATTGACATCGCAGTATTTGCCCGGCGCGGGATCAGTCCGTATTCTCGCCTGCATATCGGTGAAATGGGGATGACGATGAACAGAGCGCGGCGTTTGTTGCTTGGCATGGGCTTGCTCGGTGCCACCGGACCGTTGCTGGCGGCGCCGCCGCGCCGGCTGGACGGGGAACTCGCCGCCATTGCCGCGGATCCGGCCTGCGAGCTGGCGAGCCTGTCCGTGCTGGCGATCCGCGCCGGACAGGTCAGTTACGCTTATCAGTGCGGCCGGCGCTTCATCGGGCACGACGGCCTGCCGGACAAGAACGTTGGCCCTGATACATTGTTCCGTATCGCGTCGATCTCGAAGATGATGACGACGCTCGGGCTGATGCGCCTGCTCGAAGACGGCAAGGTCAGCCTGGACGCGGACGTCTCCGGCTACCTCGGCTTTACCTTGCGCAATCCGCATTTCCCCGGCCAGTCAATCACCCTGCGCCACCTGCTCACGCACACGTCCTCGCTGCGCGACGATGCCGGCTATTCGTGGGGCGCGGACGTCGCGCTGAAGGATGTGATCGACGCCCGGATGTTTGCGGCCAACGCGGGCCCGGGCGCCTACTTCACGTACTGCAACCTCGGCTGGGGCGTCATCGGCACCGTGATGGAACGTGTGACGGGCGAACGCTTCGACCGCCTGATGCAGCGCCTGCTGGTCGAGCCGCTGGGCTTACAGGCTGGCTATCTCCCTTCAGAACTACCGCCCAAGGCGCTGGCCAATCTGGCCACGCTGTACCGCAAGCGCACGGTCGACACGGAGGTGTGGGATCCGGCCGGCCCGTGGATCGCCCAGGTCGACGATTACAGCGTCAAGCCGCCTGTTGCCATCGACCGTTACGTCATCGGTACGAACGCCACGCCGTTCAGTCCGACCGGCGGCCTGCGCATCAGCGCGCGCGACATGGGGGTCGTGATGCGCATGCTGATGGGGCAAGGCCCGCAGCTGTTGAAGCCGGCCACGCTGTCGCTGATGTTCAGCCGGCAATGGACGTATGACGGCCGCAACGGCGACACATCGGATGGGCTGTTTCATTGCTGGGGGCTTGGCAACGAACAGTTCCCTGACGAAACGGGGATACGTCTCGTCGAAGGTGGCGGCTTCCCGGCCGTCGGGCACCTGGGAGATGCATACGGGCTGATGTCCGTGTTCGCGTTCGATCCGAAGCGGCGGAATGGGATGATCGTGCTGGTGGGCGGTACGTCGACCGATCCGTTCGCGCTCGCCAACAAGGGCAAGTATTCATCGCTGGCGCGGTTCCAGGAATGCATCCTGACCGCCCTGTATCGGGGCGCGATCATGCCCAACAACAGTGCATAACATGAACACCGGTTATGCCCTGCCGCTCTACATTCATTAGCCGAGCGCAAGGCCAGCCCCTAAGCTTCTTCGCATGTCCATGATCAAAAGCGTGCACGGATGCAACAAGTAATCGTCATCGGCGGCGGCGTCGTCGGCCTGACCTCGGCGTGGTGGCTTCTCGAAGCCGGCTACCGGGTCACGCTGCTGGAACGCGCACCGGGCGTGGGCACCGGCACGAGCTACAGCAATGGCGGGCAACTGAGCTACCGCTACGTGTCGCCACTGGCGGATGCGGGCGTGCCGCTGAAGGCCGTGAAATGGCTGTTCCAGGAACATGGCCCGCTGCGCTTTCGTCCGCAATTCGACGCGCACCAGTGGCGCTGGCTGGCTGCCTTCCTCGCCAACTGCCGCGCCGACCTGAACCGCAAGACGACGAACAAGCTGCTGCAACTGGGCGAACTGTCGCGCCAGGCAATGGCCGCGCTGGCACCCGTCGTGCCGCTGGACGCGTTCGCATGGCGCGACGCGGGCAAGCTCGTCGTCTACCGCACGCGCGCCGCTTTCGACGCGGCGGCCGCGAAACCGAATGCCGGCGCCGTGTGGGATGCTTCCGAATGCGTCGCGCACGAACCCGCGCTGGCCGCGATGGAAAACAAGCTCGCGGGCGGGATCTACAACGGCGGCGAAGCGGTGGCGGATTGCTACGCGTTCTGCGTTGCGCTGGCCGAACGTATCGCGGCGCATCCGCGCTTCTCGGGGTTCGTGCATGGCGAGGCTTTGCGCTTCGTCACTGGCGGCGGCCGGATCGCCGGCGTGCAGACATCGGACGGGGTACTGTCGGCCGACGCGTATGTGCTGGCGGCCGGCATGCAGAGCCGCATGCTTGGGGAATCGGCGGGGCTGTCATTGCCGATTTATCCGCTGAAAGGCTATAGCCTGACGGCACCCATCCGCCTGGACGATGTCGCGCCCGAGATCAGCGTCACCGACTTCGAACGCAAGGTCCTGTATGCGCGCATCGGCGACAAGCTGCGGGTGGCGGCCATGGTCGACATGGTCGGCGAAGACCTGAGCCTGAACGCTCATCGGCTGGACAGTCTCACGCGCCAGGTGAAGGAAACGATGCCGCGCGCGGCGGACTATACGCAGATCACGCCGTGGGCCGGGCTGCGGCCGGCGACGCCGAACAGTGCGCCGATCATCGGGGCCACGCCGTATTCGAATCTATGGCTGAACGTGGGGCATGGGCCGCTCGGGTTCACGTTTGCTTGTGGGACGGCGAGCCTGCTCGCGGATCTCATGCGGGGGAAGGCGCCGCCGTTTGGGTTGGATGGGTTGATGCTGGGCTAACGTACGGAAACGCGGGCAGTTATGCCCGATACGAATCTGCAAAGAAGTAATTTATTGCTGGCAAAGTCGCAAGTGCCACCGCCATCGGTAGCAAGCCCGCGATGCGCGCAAGAATGGGGAAACCGTAAAAGCGTGCAACGGTTTTTTTCACGGCTAACGCTACATTACCCTTGGGTTGCATCGATAGCGCTGGCAATCAGCGAGCAGCCGCATGCGGTTTTGTGGCCGTGCAGCGCCACGCTGCGGCCACCGACACTGAACACAAGGCAACCTTCAACGATCTCATTCATCCCGTGCCCCGGTAGTGGGCATGAAACCATGTCTCCCTTGCGAGCGATGCCAATACCGCGCAACGTATGCACCGGCGATGCAGTAATCACAACACCGCCATGTGTCGTCTTGTCTCCAAGCCGGACAATTGCAAGGGCCATTTCTAGATACCAATCGCCGAACGCACGGAATGCCAACCTTCTTCCACTGCTTGCATGCCCGTATCTACAGCCTCTCCCACGCTTCTGGCCGCGCCCGCTGCGCCGTTGTATATCTGATTACCGACTTCATTAGCCATTTTTTGCGTTGCATCCGCAAATTCCCCGACCTTTCGCTGGGTGGCATCCGCCAACTCGGCCGCTTTTTTCTGAGTCGCCTCTGTTGCGGCACTGGCCTGTTTCTTGGCCATGTCGATCGACGTGATCACCATTTGCTGGCCCCGCTTGACTGTTGAAATAATCACCTGCTTGCTGGTCTGATAAACCTCGACCGTGTAATTGACGCCGGCGCGGACGGTATCGACGACGAACTTCTCGCCAACTCGATAAGTGTGTGTGGCGATCAGCTTGCCTTCTTCCCAGGTTTCGACAACGACACCCTCGGCGCGATGATACACCTTGACCACGCCATTCTTAATAGCGGTCAGAGTATCGTCCATCCAGTCCAGCCCCCGCGCCAACACGTTCCGTGACGATTCAGCCATTCCGCGCGCAGTAAAGTAGCTGAATGGTTCAAGAGCATGCAGAAAGCCGGCCTTTGAGTCGTGCACATAGAACTGTATAAAATTAAGCGTTGGTTCGGCCGCAGTCGCCTGCCAGGCGTCGAGCCGCCATTTTGCAGGAAGGACCACAAAACCATTTAATCTGTACTCTACATTCATTGCGCGCGGCAGAGGACTTAGTGGCGATTTATTTTGAATTTTTTGCTCAATCGCCTCTGTAGCCAAAAATGCATCGGCTTCGGCAGCGATACCCGGATGGCCGACTTTTTTGAAGGTGCCGCTTCGACTCTCTGCCTCAATCAGATCGGGTGTCTTTATTTTTCGCCGAGTCATCGTACCCCACGCAGAATATAGTGCTTTCATATGAGCCGTTACAGATTGCTCCACGGTCGCATGCGATCCTATTAAATTCATATATTTCGCATAGGCATTAAGAGTATCAGGCATGATCTCAAAACGCGAGCGAAAAACTACGGCGTCAATTTTCTTGATATCGTCATAGTCAACCAACCGGACTCCGCTTTTTACGGCTTCGTGCATCATATCCCGCATGGGAATGCGTGCATAATTATTCGAGATTCCTTGGCAGACAGGCTCATACCCCCCTCCAACATCGGAGTGGGCGCCAGGATAAGCCGTTTCCGTCCAATTTGGCATGAGCTTGCCATCTTTGCGAATAAGATCGACAGGAAAGGAAAAGCGCAACTCGTGCGCAGCGACAAAATGAACACAGCGCTCGATTGCCTGTGGAACGACAAGATTCTTCTCATCAAATGGCATGTCGGCATTTTTTGCTGGTGCCCCGAATGATGCGACCGTATCGAATAACCCCATAAAATTGAACCGAATCGGCACACCGTTATAACGAAGGACTCCGTCCGGACCACGGGCTGTTTGTTTTAACATTTCGTTGCTAAAAGCACGCGCCAGCGCCGCCCCACGCGAGAAGCCAAAAATTGAAAGGTTAATTATAGTGATGAGACCGTGCGCCTCTAGAGCCTTGGCAAGCTCCTTGATATTTGCAGGTTTGCCTTTTTCAATATAGGGTTGCAAGGAAAGATTCAATTTTGCAGCGCTTTGCGATAGTACTTTGCGTAGGCGATCATTGACTCTTGCCTCGCCATAATCCGTTCGACGTGTTCCGCCAGCACCAGCGCCGAGACCTGCTACATCCCCGTCCTGGATTTTCATCAATTTCTTATCTATCCAGTCGGTTGCCGTGCCATTAAAAGGAGTTCCAACTCCAGACACATAGATTGCATAGTTAGAACTATCGTCGTCATCGACAAGATATTGCGTTGCTCGCCATAGACGAGCAGGATTACTCCATCTCATTAAGGGTTCGTCAACGGATTTGTTATTTCCAGTTCCATCAAAGAACACGCTAATATTAACTACATCCGAGCAGTTCTGTTTGGGACTTGGCTTCGCATCAGGTGCGTCGCGGTTCGAACTCTGAGCAGCGATTAATTTGTCGTGCTTCTCCATTTACTTTCTCGCGGCTTTTATTTTTTTCCCGCGAGCGGTCCTTTCCGGCATAGAATCCGAAAATGTAACCTCGGCAGTATCGTCCGGGTAGAGATGCAGCCCTAAATACTTGGTTCCCGCTGGAATTTGCTCAGGCGAAATAATTAACGTATTCTTTATTTTCATGTGCTCTCCATTTCGCGGAGTGCCTTCTGGCCCCCCTAGCGTCCAAGTTAGGGTCTGTACGCCAAAAGGAATACGTACGCCTGTAATTAGACCAGTGCCACCATATTTATTCATAACCCCAAGATCTTCACCGTTAAACATAATATCGCTTATCGGTCGATCAAGATTTGAAAACGCCTCTACGTCTAATACGGTGTAGTCCTGCATATTTTTTACTCCTTGCCCGCACGCTGCTAGCGGCATTAAAAGACCTGACATAATTACCTTAAGCGCAACACGCCTACGAGGAAATAAAAGTTCAGGTCCGTCAGATTTTTTCCTCAGCTCACGCATAGTAGGCTCTTAATCTTTCACTTAACTGGCGATTTTTTAAACTGAACAAAAACGGTCCAAGCAATCTTCCGCTAGGTTCTCGGGAACTGCTCCATTGCCTTATCAAAACTGATTTTTCCATCCTTAACTTGCTCTAGCAATGCGACGATATTTACGTCGGTGTGGAGCGCATCCGCATAAATCAACGCCGAGCATGTGTAGTTCAAAATGTCACGCATTCCGAATATTTTTAGTTTTCGCGCATCGAGCAAATGCTGCTCAATTACTCGGTAGCGCTGCGAAACAGGAATATCCCAAAGTAATTGAGGCTGGTTTTCCATGACCATTGATAACAATTGATCAGGCACGCCAGCTTCTACCAACATGTCTACCTGCACTTGAGTAAGCTTGAGCGGCAAACTGACCAGATGCGCAGCGGCTGCCTCGGCATTGGTCCTGGGCAGAATCTGTTGAGGATTTCCGTCCCGGTCCCAATACCACCACACCGAGATGCCCAGCAACAGACGCGCTCGCTGGCGCTCGCTCAGCACCGGCGCTGGGACGTGCAACGTGAGATCGCTTGCCTGCCCGGTCAGGGTTCCGAGCACGGCGGGATCCCAGAACGCGAAGATCATGTCGGTATCGTCGGGCAGCAGGATTTCAGTAAACGCCGCGAGATGCTCCCACAGCGTATCGAAGGAAAATCGGCTCGCCAGTAAGGTAAAGCTGGCTGGATGCTCAGCGCCTGCACGAAGAATGGAAGGCCAGATTTCCGAATCCGCTGCAAGCGGCGACAGCTCCAGCAGATACGGCGCATAGTCTTCCGCTTCGGAATCCAGCGCCGCCGGCAGCATGCACTTACCACGCACACCAATCCCACCTTTTTCGAATTTCTCAAGCAGCGTCTTGTCCTGTGCCTTGTCGATGATCGCGTAGCAGGTAAGGTTCTGGTTATCGAAAGCAGTCGCCAGGTTCGACTCGAAAGTGGAGACTTCCAACGGCGCAATCTTCATTGCTGCGCTCCTTTGTTCACGAACGCGCTACGCTGCTTCGCGCGCTTTTTCAGGCATTCAAGGCAAACTTCCTTGGGAAGCGTGGGTAGCGAATACGCTGTCGTCTGCGGCCCTGGTACGGAAAGCTCGGACGTGTGGATGATGCGCTTACCACTCGTCATGTCGGTGATTCCCGAGCCATTGATCTTGATCGCGGAGCCGTCGGCGCCGATCACTACCTCTTTCTTGGCGAAGATTTCGATCCGGTCGGTAGCCGACAATAGTCGCAACACCTTCTCCGCGATAATGTCGATGTCGCCATTCTGGGCTTGCACTTCGACTTTCCCCTTGGCGGCAAACAGCTTGATACCCGCGTTGTAGGCGAACAGGCTGATTTTTTCCTTGATGCTGGCAATCAGACTCTTGCCTACGGCCAGATTGGTGTCGGCACCCGACGACATCGTCATCTGGTCGCTGCTATGAATGTGCGTGCTTTTGGGCGTACTCAACCCGATACCAGCGGGAGAGGCAATCAGCAGCAGAGGATCGGCAAAACGGTTGGCCTCCTCTTGGCCAGGCCCGTTATACTGCGCCTGGGTAGCGTCGACGAATTCCTGGAGGGCCTCTTGTCCTGGCAGCGCCTCGGCACTGGACTTCTCGGCGACGTCCGACAGGTTTTTCGTCAGCTCCTGCGCTTCCTTCAATTGGTCACGTGCCTCGCGGACGTCCAGTTGCGAACCTTTCGGCCCTGGCCTGCCATAGGTGCTGATATACAGCCCCTGTTGCGTTGTAATGGCGCCGTACGCGTCCGAATTGAGTGCAAAACCGGAGCCATAAAAACCGGCACGATTGTTCCCCTGCTGACCAATCAGATAGCCGAGAGTGAGCTGCGCATTCGCGTGACTGCTGAACAGCTGCGCCCGGCTCTGTTCGGATGTGTCATCCATGACCAGCTGATTGAACCCGGCGCCTTTGTATTCTTTCGATTTGTAGCCGGACAGGCGGCCGTCGCTATGCCAATGCGGCGCCTGCTCGCCATTGTAGATACGTCCTGTGATGATCGGCCGGTCTGCGTCCCCATCGAGAAAGGTGATGATCACTTCCTGGCCGATGCGCGGCACATGGACGGCGCCCCATCCTTCACCCGCGTTCGGATAGCTGACCCGTACCCAGCAGGATGCCTTTTCATCGCCTGGGTTGAGCCGGTCCCAATGAAAGCGCACTTTCACCCGGTTCAGGTTATCGGTATAGATTTCTTCATCGGCAGGCCCGACCACGGTCGCCGTCTGCGCATGCATCGACGGCTTGACATGGTTGAACGGGCTGCGGTATTCCACGGTGCGCCGTTGTACCTCGAAACGGTTGAAGCAGTGACCCGTGCGGCTGCTCTCAGCGCCAGGAACCTCGTTATCGACACCGGACAAGCCCGCATCCGCAGCAAATTTGAGTAGATGGCCTCTCAGGCTCCCCGAAAACGCCTTCTGTGTCTTGGAAAGAGGCAAATTGTTTTCGATAGCCCATTCGACATTCAACACCACGAACTGGCGGTCTTCATCGGCGACTTCATCATGTGCCGGATGATGGGTGAGCGTGAACCACCGGCCCACCGGCAAATGGCGGACACCCGACGTGCCAAAAAACCGCTTGGCGCGAGACTCCCATTCCTGCACGCGCACGCGAGACTGGTCCGTCCCATGCTCGACACCCGAGTTCGTATAGGCACCGGTATATTCGTAAACCTCCAGCTGCGCTGGGATGCTTCCGTGATCCGGAAGAATTTGCATGCCGGTTTCGCTGATATTGCGCGGCGCCTTGTAGTCGAACGTCTTTGTTGAAAGTTGGCTGTTCAAAAGCGTTCGGGTGGTGCCCCACTGAACAATTTTGTCGACTTCATCGTTGGTACCGGCGCGATGGAAAGCGATGTCTTCGGGATGACGCGACTTCAGGTTTCCCACGGAATCGGTGATGATCCATTGATGGCCACTGCCGTCGGACGCCTGTTCAAAGTACGCATACCATCCTTCGCTCTCCATCATGCGCATGACGAAGTGCCAGTCCGTTTCATACTGGGTGCAGTAAGAACGAGGTCGGGCTGGCTGCGTCAGTTCGAACCTGAATCGTCCTTGGCACTGGGGATGGCCGTTCAATACGTCGGCGATGATGTCCTCGGCATTTTTATCCTGCCAGATGCGCGCATCCTTGCGGAACCTGAGAAAGTGGATACAACCCGAGAATTGGATCTGGTACGCCGAGAGTTGCCCGTCGCTGCCCAATTTTTTGGCCGTGTGAACATAGCCATGGACAGGTAAATAGGTCGCGTCGGTCTGCAGTATCCAAAGAGTGACTTCCTGTGCGATCAGTTGCTTGAGTTCGATATCGGCGTCGAGCGACAACAAGTCAACCGTGTAATCGAATCCTTCGCTGATGCGGTCGACCCCATGCGCCCGTTGCGGCAACAAGGTATCGGAGCCGAGGGAGGTATCCAACTTCAACAGCCGTCTGTCCTGACCGAGTTTCCCAAACAAAACACCTTTTACCTGGCTCACTTCACTCATGGGATTCGATTCCATCTAGCTCAATGGGTTAATACATGGTCGACAATGATACCTTGCAGTTTAAACTTATTGAAAAGAACGTGTCTTTCAGTAACAATTTTTTCCGGCACAAAGCTACCTTTGTCTAAACCGCTTACATGAATGTCGGTTTATCAGAATGTTATCAATATGTAATCATCCAGACAGTTCGTGTCATTCCTGCATCAGTTTTCGACATAATTGCAGGGAAAAGTTATAGAACAGCCACCGTAGGTCCCCAGAAACAAAAAATTTCTTCGCCCACTTAATGAGCAGTTCATTTATTTTCGGCAAAAGATCTGCGCAGATGCATCAAACGCAGCTCATCTGCTGCTATCCCGTATAAAAGCCCCGCCCACCCAGCCCCCGGAAATGGCGGATAATTGCCGCCATGTCTACTCCTGCGAAGCCTCTCCCCTGTCCTTGCGGCGGCCCGTCGATCATGCGCTGCTGCGGTCCCTTCATCGCCGGCGCGGAAATGCCGCCGACGGCCGAGGCATTGATGCGTTCCCGCTACACGGCCTTCGTGATGCGGGACGAGGCCTATCTGCGCGCGACCTGGCACCCCAGCACGCGGCCAACGGAACCGATCATCGACCAAAACCAAAAGGTGCAGTGGCTCGGACTTGAGATAAAATCTGCTTTACGTTTACGTCAACGTAAAGCAGACCTGCCGGAACAACCCAACGAAGACACCGTCGAATTCGTCGCCCGCTTCAAGGTCCACGGCCGCGCCCACCGGTTGCATGAAGTCAGCCGGTTCCTGCGCGAGCCGGACCCTGCCGTGGGTGGCAAGATGCGGTGGTTCTATGTGGACGGCAGTTTCCCTGAATAAAACCGCGCCACAAGCCGCGAACAGCAGGAGACAGGATCCGATGCCCCAGATCGACACGAAACTCAACCCGCGCAGCGAAGATTTCAAAGCCAACGCCGCCGCCATGCAAACCCTCGTCGACGACTTGCGCGCCAAGGTGGCGCAGGTCGCCAAGGGCGGCGGCGAGGCCGCGTGCGCCAAGCATGTCGCGCGCGGCAAGCTGCTGCCGCGCGAGCGCGTGCAGATGCTGCTCGATCCGGGCACCCCGTTCCTCGAATTCTCCCAGATGGCCGCGTACGCCATGTACGACGATGCGGCCCCTGCCGCCGGCATCATCACGGGCATCGGCCGCGTCGCTGGCCAGGAATGCGTGATCGTCTGTAACGACGCCACCGTCAAGGGCGGCACGTACTACCCGATGACGGTCAAAAAGCACCTGCGCGCGCAGGAGATCGCCGAGCAGAACAACCTGCCCTGCATCTACCTCGTCGACTCGGGCGGCGCCAACCTGCCGAACCAGGACGACGTGTTCCCCGACCGTGACCACTTCGGCCGCATCTTCTATAACCAGGCCAACCTGTCATCGAAAGGCATCCCGCAGATCGCCGTCGTGATGGGCTCCTGCACGGCGGGCGGCGCGTACGTGCCGGCGATGAGCGACGAATCCATCATCGTCAAGGAACAGGGCACGATCTTCCTGGGCGGCCCCCCGCTCGTGAAGGCGGCGACGGGCGAAGTCGTTACGGCCGAAGACCTCGGCGGCGGCGATGTCCACACGCGCCTGTCCGGCGTGGCCGACCACCTCGCGCAGGACGATACGCACGCGCTGGCGCTCGCGAGAACCATTGTCTCGAACCTGAACCGCACCAAGCCCCGGCAGGGTGCGCTGCGTCAAAGCACCGAGCCGAAATACGCGCCGGAAGAGCTGTACGGCGTCATTCCTGTCGACACCCGCAAACCGTTCGACGTGCGCGAAGTCATCGCGCGCATTGTCGACGGCAGCGAGTTCGACGAATTCAAGGCGAGATACGGCACGACGCTCGTTTGCGGCTTTGCCCACATCTTCGGCATGAAGGTCGGAATCATCGCCAACAACGGCATCCTGTTCTCGGAATCCGCGCTGAAGGGCACGCACTTCATCGAGCTGTGCTGCCAGAGAAAAATCCCGCTCGTCTTCCTGCAGAACATCACCGGCTTCATGGTCGGCCGCAAATACGAAAACGAAGGCATTGCCCGCAACGGCGCGAAGATGGTCACCGCGGTCGCGACGGCGTCGGTGCCCAAGTTCACCGTGATCATCGGCGGCTCGTTCGGCGCCGGTAACTACGGCATGTGCGGCCGCGCCTTCTCGCCGCGCTTCCTGTGGATGTGGCCCAATGCGCGCATCTCCGTGATGGGCGGCGACCAGGCGGCGTCGGTGCTGGCGACCGTCAAGCGCGACGGCATCGAGGCACGCGGCGGCCAGTGGAGTGCGGACGAGGAAGCCGCATTCAAGCAGCCGATCAAGGAACAGTACGAACACCAGGGCCACCCGTATTACGCCACCGCGCGCCTGTGGGACGACGGCGTGATCGATCCGGCCGATACGCGCATGGTGCTGGGCCTGGGCTTGTCAAGCGCGCTGAACGCGCCGATCGAGGACACGAAGTTCGGCGTGTTCCGCATGTGAGGAGACGGACATGGACTATCAAACGCTGACTGTCACCATCACGGACCGCATCGGCCACGTCACGCTGAACCGCCCCGACCTGCGCAACGCGTTCAACGAACAAAGCATCGCGGAGCTGGCCCTCGCCTTCGACGAACTGGGACGCAATGAACTCGTGCGCGCCATCGTGCTCGCCGCGAACGGCCCCGCGTTCTGCGCCGGCGCGGACCTGAACTGGATGAAGAAGATGGCCGGTTATTCGGACAGCGAAAACCGCGCCGACGCCATGCGCCTCGCCGACATGCTGCGCACGATGTATACGTGCCCGAAGCCCGTCGTGGCGAAGGTGCAGGGCGACTGCTACGCCGGCGGCATGGGCCTGGTGGCCGCATGCGATGTCGTCGTGGCCGTCGACACGGCGAACTTCTGCCTGTCCGAGGTAAAACTCGGGCTGATCCCGGCGACGATCTCGCCGTACGTGATCAAGGCGATGGGCGAGCAGGCCGCGCGCCGGTACTTCCTCACGGCCGAACGCTTCGACGCGAAGGAAGCCCACGGCATCGGCTTCGTGCACGAGATCGTGCCGGCCGCCGATCTCGACACGAAGGTCGCCGGCATCGTGCAGGCGCTGGCCAACAACAGCCCGAACGCCGTGCGCGAAGCGAAAAAGCTCGTGCGCGAGATCGCGGGCGAACCCGTCACGGAGGCGCTGCTGGAAGACACGGCCAACCGCATCGCGGTCATCCGCGCGTCGCTCGAAGGGCGCGAGGGCGTCGCCTCATTTCTCGAAAAACGCCGGCCTTCATGGCTGGACTAGCTAGACCAAACAGGACGTAGATTGAAACCCACCACCACCTCCTCCGACTGGATCGCGCGCAGCCTGCGCAGCGTCTGGCATCCATGCACGCAAATGCAGCACCACGAAGAGGTGCCGCTGATCGCCGTCAGCCACGCCAAGGGGCCATGGCTGTACGACCATGAAGGCCGGCGCTACCTGGACGGCATCAGTTCGTGGTGGGTCAATTTGTTCGGCCACGCCAACCCGCGCATCAACGCGGCGTTGAAAGACCAGCTGGACAAGCTCGAACACGCGATGCTCGCGGGTTTTACGCATGAACCGGTGATCGAGCTGTCGGAACAACTGGCCGCGCTGACGGGCCAGCAGCTGGGCCACGCGTTCTACGCATCCGACGGCGCATCGGCCGTCGAGATCGCGCTGAAAATGAGCTTCCATTACTGGCGCAACGCCGGCTATGCGGGCAAGCAGGAATTCGTCTGCCTGCAGGGCTCCTATCACGGCGAGACCGTCGGCGCGCTGGGCGTGACGGACGTCGCGCTGTTCAAGGATGCGTACGGCCCGCTGCTGCGCGCCGCGCGGACCGTGTCGTCGCCCGATGCGCGCAACGCCGTCGACGGCGAGTCCGCGCAGGATGTCGCGCTGCGTGCCGCGAAGGATGTCGAAGCGCTGTTCGCGGAACAGGGCGACAAGATCGCCGCCATCATCGTCGAACCGCTCGTGCAGTGCGCGACGGGCATGGCGATGCACGACCCGCTGTACCTGCAGCGCCTGCGCGAGCTGTGCGATAAATACCACGTGCACCTGATCGCCGACGAGATCGCGGTCGGCTGCGGCCGCACCGGCACGTTCTTCGCATGCGAACAGGCGGCGATCTGGCCGGACTTCATGTGCCTGTCGAAGGGCATCAGCGGCGGCTATCTGCCGCTGTCGCTCGTCCTCACCACCGACAAGGTCTATGAGGCGTTCTACAGCGAGGACATCACGCGCGGCTTCCTGCACTCGCACTCGTACACGGGCAACGCGCTGGCCTGCCGCGCCGCGCTGGCCACGCTGCAGATCTTCCGGGACGACGACGTATTGAACAAGAACCGCGAGACGGCCACGCGCCTGATGCTGGAACTGGCGCCGCTGCTGGACCACAAGCGCGTGACCAACTTCCGCCAGCGCGGCATGATTCTCGCGTTCGACGCGGTCGAGCCGGACACGCAGCGCGCCTCGACCTTCGCACGCCGCTTCTTCACGAGCGCCGTGGAAAACGAGTTACTGCTGCGGCCCATCGGACGCACCGTGTACATGATGCCGCCGTACGTGCTGGACGAGGAAGAGATCGTGGGCCTCGCCGCGCGCACGCGCAAGGTGTTCGAATCGGTGATCGCGGAGTGACGATGAACTTGATGGATAAAGTCCGCGCCCAGCTGGACGAGCTGGCAAACCACAGCCTGACCCGCCACCGGCGCACGGCGGAGACGCCCTGCGCGCCGCGCCAGGTCGTCGACGGCCGCGACCTGCTCGCGTTCTGCAGCAACGATTACCTGGGCCTCGCCGCCCACCCGCGCGTCGTGGAAGCGCTGCGCGAAGGTGCGAGCCTGTACGGCGCCGGCAGCGGCGCGTCGCACCTCGTGTCGGGCCACAGCCGCGCGCACGCCCTGCTGGAAGAGAGACTCGCCGCGTTCGAAGCGCCGCACCTCGAATCCGCACGCGCGCTGTACTTCTGCACCGGCTACATGGCGAACCTCGCCGTGCTGACGGGGCTCGGCAGCACGCTTGACGCGATGATCTTTTCGGAAGCGCTGAACCACGCCTCGCTGATCGACGGCGCCCGCCTCGCGCGCGCGGGCGTGACCGTGTACCCGCACGGCGACGTGGCCGCGCTGGAAGAGAAGCTCGCGGCGAGCGCTGCGCCCACCAAAATCGTCGTCACGGACAGCGTGTTCAGCATGGACGGCGACCTCGCCCCGCTGCCCGCGCTGCTCGCGCTGTGCGAACGTTATGGCGCGTGGCTCGTCGTCGACGATGCGCACGGCTTCGGCGTCCTGGGAGATAACGGCCGCGGCGCGCTGGAGCATTTCGACCTGCGCTCGCCGCACCTCGTCTACATCGGCACGCTGGGCAAGGCCGCGGGCGTGGGCGGCGCGTTCATCGCGGCGCACGAGGACGTGATCGAGCTGATGATCCAGCGCGCGCGTCCGTACATCTACACGACGGCCGCCGCGCCCGCGCTCGCGCACGCGCTGCTCGCGAGTGTGGATATCATCGAGGGCGATGAAGGTGAAAAACGCCGCGCCGGCCTGCGTGCGCGCATCGCGCAACTGGACGCCGGCCTGCGCCTGGAACGCTGGCAGCGTCCCGTGTCGACGACGGCGATCCAGCCCATCATCATCGGCGCCAACGACGAGGCGATGGCCGCCGCGGCCCGCCTGCACGAGCAGGGGCTGTGGGTGCCGGCGATCCGTCCGCCGACCGTGGCGGTGGGCACGGCGCGCCTGCGCGTCACACTGTCCGCCGCGCATACCGAACAAGACGTCGCGCAGTTGATTACTGCGCTCAACCAGCTGGAAAGGACCTGGGCATGAGTCTGAACGAGCCCGAACAATCCGTCGGCATGGCCGAACCGGCCGCGGTGCCGCTGACCATCCCCGCGGCGCTCGCCGCGGAAGGCGTGCCGACGCGCTTCGCCTGCTTCGTGACCGGCACGGACACGGAAATCGGCAAGACGCTGATCTCCAGCGCCATCCTCCATAAACTCGTGCGCCAGGGCGTGCGTGCGTGCGGCATGAAGCCCATCGCGGCCGGTGCCGAGGAACGCGACGGCGAATTGCACAACGACGACGCGGCCATGCTGCGCGCGGCCGGCAACGTGCTGCTGCCGCAATCGATCACGACGCCCTACATGCTGCGCGAACCGTGCGCCCCGCACATCGCGGCCGCGCTGGAAGGCGTGACCATCGAACCGGTGCCTATCCTGACGGCGTATGCCGAGATCCTGGGCGCGTCCGACGCGACCGTCGTCGAAGGCGTGGGCGGTTTCTGCGTGCCGTTCTCCGAAGATTTCGACAGCGCCGATCTGGCCGTACAATTGGGGTTGCCCGTCGTCCTCGTCGTCGGTATGCGCCTGGGCTGCATCAATCATGCTTTACTGACGGCCGAGGCGATCATCGCGCGCGGCCTCGTGCTTGCGGGCTGGGTCGCCAACCAGGTGGACCCGGACATGCGCTTCGCGATCGACAACGTCGCGGAGCTCGAACGCCGCCTGCCCGCCCCGCTGCTCGGCCGCGTGCCGCGCCTGGACGAACCGACGGCCGCCAAGGCCTCCACTTACCTCGAACTCGCGAGCCTGCCCGGATGGCCGGCCAAGCGAGCCTGACCAAAACAAGGAATCCGAAATGACCCAAGTCGTTACTCTCCACCCGCCGGTCACGCCGGCCTCCCTGCCGAAAGACGCCACCTGGCCCCTCGAAGACGTGCTCGCGCTGTTCGAACTGCCGCTGCCGGACCTGATGTTCCGCGCCCAGCAGGCCCACCGTGCCGAGTTCCCCGACGGCGACGTCGAACTCGCGACCCTGCTGTCGATCAAGACCGGCGGCTGCGAGGAAGACTGCGGCTACTGCCCGCAGGCCGCGCGCTACGACACCGGCGTCGAGGCGAAGAAGATCCTCGACCTCGACACCGTGCTGGACGCCGCCCGCGAAGCGAAGGCCAAGGGCGCAACCCGCTTCTGCATGGGCGCCGCCTGGCGCAGCCCGAAAGAGCGCGACATGGAGAAAGTGGAAGCCATGGTGCGCGGCGTGAAGGCGCTGGGCATGGAAACCTGCGCGACCCTCGGCATGCTGGAAGAAGGCCAGGCCGAGCAACTGAAGCAGGCGGGCCTGGACTACTACAACCACAACATCGACACCTCGCCGGATTTCTACGGCGACGTGATCTCCACGCGCGAATACCGCGACCGCCTGGACACGCTGGGCCGCGTACGCACGGCCGGCCTGAAGATCTGCTGCGGCGGCATCGTCGGCATGGGCGAGACGCGTGCCCAGCGCGCCGGCCTGATCGCGCAGCTGGCCAACATGAACCCGTATCCGGAATCGGTGCCCATCAACCACCTGGTGCAGGTGGAAGGCACGCCGATGCACGGCCTGCCGCCGCTGGACCCGATCGAATTCGTGCGCACGATCGCCGTCGCCCGCATCACGATGCCGAAGGCGCGCGTGCGTCTGTCGGCCGGCCGGCGCGAGCTGGGCGAAGCCGTGCAGGCGATGTGCTTCATGGCCGGTGCCAATTCCATCTTCTACGGCGACAAGCTGCTCACCACGGACAATCCGGAAGCGGACGACGACCGCAAGCTGCTGGAAAAGCTGGGCCTGAAAACGCGCTCGGCGATGCTGGAGTCGGTGCAGAAGGAAAGCTGCGGCTGCTGAAGCCGAAAAAACGCGTTCGACCTGTTCAGCAAAAAGACCCGTCATTCCCGCGAAAGCGGGAATCCATACGCCGCGTGATCCGTGGCTCAGCATGGGTCCCCGCCTCCGCGGGGACGACGTTTGAAGCTAACGTTTACAAAACTTAAAACAGACGAGACACCATGTTCACGAAGATCCTCATCGCCAACCGTGGCGAAATCGCCTGCCGGGTCGCCGCCACCGCGCGCCGCCTCGGCATCAAGACCGTTGCCGTCTATTCGGAAGCCGACGCCGGCGCGAAACACGTGGCGGTCTGCGATGAAGCGATCCTGCTCGGCCCCGCCGCCGCCAAGGACAGCTACCTGCGCGGCGACAAGATTATCGCCGCCGCGAAAGCCACCGGCGCGCAGGCGATCCACCCGGGCTACGGCTTCCTGTCCGAGAACGCCGAATTCGCGGAAGCCTGCGCGGCCGCGGGCCTCGTGTTCATCGGTCCTCCAGGATCGTCGATGCGCGCGATGGGATCGAAGTCCGCCGCCAAGCAGTTGATGGAAGGCGCGGGCGTGCCGCTCGTGCCGGGCTACCACGGCGATGCGCAGGACCCGGAACTGCTGCAATCGGAAGCGAACCGCATCGGCTATCCGGTGCTGCTGAAAGCCAGCGCGGGTGGCGGCGGCAAGGGCATGCGCGTCGTGGAACGGTCCGAGGATTTCCAGGCCGCGCTCGCGTCGTGCAAGCGCGAAGCCATTTCGTCGTTCGGCGACGACAAGGTGCTCGTCGAAAAATACCTCACGCGGCCGCGCCACATCGAGATCCAGGTGTTCGCGGACACGCACGGCAACTGCGTCTACCTGCACGAGCGCGACTGTTCCGTGCAGCGCCGTCACCAGAAGGTGCTGGAAGAAGCGCCGGCGCCGGGCATGCCGCCGGAGCGCCGCGCCGCGATGGGCGAAGCGGCCGTCGCGGCGGCACGTGCCGTGGGCTATGTGGGCGCGGGCACCGTCGAATTCATCGCCAACCAGGACGGCTCGTTCTACTTCATGGAGATGAACACGCGCCTGCAGGTCGAGCACCCCGTCACCGAGATGATCACGGGGACAGACCTCGTCGAATGGCAGTTGCGGGTGGCCGCCGGCCAGCCGCTGCCGAAGCAGCAGCAAGAACTCGCGATCCACGGCCACGCGATCGAGGCGCGCGTGTACGCGGAAAATCCGGAGAAGGGTTTCCTGCCCTCGATCGGGACACTCCTCTGCATGGACACCCCAAGCCATGTCGCGTTCGAACTGGGCGATGTGCGCATCGATTCCGGCGTGCGCGCGGGCGATGCGATTTCTCCGTTCTACGATCCGATGATCGCGAAGCTGATCGTGTGGGGCGCGGACCGCGCGCAGGCGCTGGCGCGCATGGCGCAGGCGCTGTCCGAATTCCACATCGTCGGCCTCGCGACCAATATCGCGTTCCTGAAACGCCTCGTCGAAGGCGATGCCTTTGCGCATGCCGACCTGGACACGGGCCTGATCGAGCGAAACACGGCCACGCTGTTCCCGCCGGCAGGACCGGCGCCCTTGTCCGCGCTGGCGCTGGCGGCCGTGGCCCTCGTCGCGGCGGAAACTCCCGCAAGCAGCAACCCGGCCGACCCGTGGACCAGCACCCACGGCTGGCGCATGAACGGCACGTATCGCCGCCGGCTGGCGTTCGGCGACGAGTACGCGGCCACGACCCAGGCCAAGGTCTATGCAATCGACATGGCCTATCATGCGCATGGCTGGACGTTCGAAGCGGACGGCAAGGCCCATCCGCTGGCGCTGGTCTCGCAACATGACAGCCGCTACGCGATCCGCCTGGACGGCCAGGCGATCCAGGGCACGGTGCGGCGCGACGGCGAAACGCTGCACGTGTTCACGGGCGGCCTGCACCACGTGCTGGATTGGCACGATCCGCTCGCGCATGCCGGCGAGCACGAGACGGCGGACGGCCGCCTGACGGCACCGATGCCGGGCAAGGTGGTGGCCGTGATCGCGTCCAGCGGACAGCTCGTCAAGAAAGGCGAGCCGCTCGTGATCATGGAAGCGATGAAGATGGAACACACGATTGCCGCACCGAGCGACGGCCTGGTCGAGGAAGTGTTGTACCAGGTCGGCGACCAGGTCGCGGATGGAGCACCGCTGCTGGCCTTCAAGACGGCAGCGTAATCAACGCCGTGGCGGAGACCGCGGCGCAGACCTACCAACGAGACAGCAAACGCAAACATCCATAACAATCAGGAGACAAGACATGCGGATACTGCTGTACCGGGGCGACGGCGTCATCGAACCGTGGGCCCGTGATTTTGCCGCTGCATTGCCGCACGCGGAGACCGTCGTGTGGCGCGAGAACATGTCGCTGGCGTCGCAACCGCCTTGCGACTACGCCGTCGTGTGGGCGCCGACGCCGCAGCTGCTCGACCAGCTGGCCCACGTCAAGGCGATCTTCCTGATGGGCGCCGGCGTGGACGCGCTGCTGAAGTTCGGCGACGCGCTGCCGCACGTCCCCATCGTCCGCCTCGGCGATGCGGGCATGGCCGAGCAGATGGCGGAGTACGTCGCATATGCAACGTTGCGCTACTTCCGCCGCTTCGACGACTACGAGCAGCAGGCGCGCCAGGGCATCTGGAATCCGCTGGAAACGCGCCGCCGCAAGGCCGACTTCACGGTCGGCGTGCTGGGCCTCGGCAAGCTCGGGATGCCCGTGCTGCGCACCTTGCGCCAGCTCGGCTTTCCCGTGCGCGGCTGGAGCCGGTCGCCGAAAGACGTGCCGGGCGTGCCGTGCTTTGCCGGCATGGACGAACTGGGCGACTTCCTGTCCGGCACGCAGGTCCTCGTCTGCATGCTGCCGCTTACGCCCGAGACGACGAACCTGCTCGACCGCGCGCACCTGTCGCAGCTGCCCGAAGGCGCCTACGTGATCAACGTGGCGCGCGGCGCGCTGCTGGCCGAGCCGGATCTGCTGGCGCTGATCCGCGCCGGCCACATCGCGGGCGCCACGCTGGACGTGTTCCGCAACGAACCGCTGCCGGCGCCGCATCCGTTCTGGAACGAACCGCGCATCACCATCACGCCGCACATCTCCGCGCTCACCCTGCGCGAGGAAGCCGTACGCCAGATCGCCGCCAAGATCGGCAAGCTGGAACGGGGCGAGGCCATCGACGACATCGTCGACCGCGCCCGCGGCTATTAGGAAATCATCATGCACAACCAACTGCCGAAACACGTCAAGATCGTCGAAGTCGGCCCGCGCGACGGGCTGCAGAACGAAAAAGAAGCGGTGTCCGCCGCGGTCAAGATCGAACTGGTCGACCGCCTGTCGCGCGCCGGTTTCACCAACATCGAGGCGGCGTCGTTCGTCTCGCCGAAATGGGTGCCGCAGATGGCGACGAGTGCCGAGGTCATGGCCGGCATCGCGCGCCGTCCCGGCACGCTGTATTCCGCGCTGACGCCGAACATGCAGGGCTTCGAGGCGGCGCTCGCCGCGCAGGCCGATGAAGTCGTGATCTTCGGTTCCGCGTCGGAAGCGTTCTCGCAGCGGAACATCAACTGCTCGATCGCGGAATCCATCGCCCGTTTCGAACCCGTGGCGAAGGCGGCGAAGGACAACGGCCTGCGCCTGCGCGGCAGCATCAGCTGCGCGTTCGGCTGCCCGTACCAGGGCGACGTACCGCTGGATGCGGTCGCGGACGTCGTGGGCCGCATGCGCGACCTGGGCTGCGACGAGATCGACATCGCCGACACGATCGGCGTCTCGACCCCGCGCAAGACGCAGGCCGTGATGGAGACGGCGGCGCGCGCCTTCGCGCTGGACCGCATCTCCGGCCACTTCCACGACACCTACGGCCAGGCGCTCGCCAACATCTACGCCAGCCTGGAACTGGGCGTCACGATCTTCCACTCGTCCGTGTCGGGCCTGGGCGGCTGCCCGTATGCGAAGGGCGCGACGGGCAACGTGGCGACCGAGGACGTGGTCTACATGCTGAATGGACTAGGGATCGAGACGGGCATAGCCCTGGATATCGTCGTGGAGGCGGGCGCGTTCATTTCGCAGCATCTCGGCCGCAAGGGCGCGAGCCGGGCCGGCAATGCATTGTTGGCGAAGAGAACGTTGTAACAAATGAAAAAGGCCGACGATCTCTCGTCGGCCTCTTGCTATACTGGTCGGAGTACAAGGATTCGAACCTTGGACCCTCTGGTCCCAAACCAGATGCGCTACCGGGCTGCGCTACACTCCGAAGACAGCCATCATACCGTCCGGGTACTGTCCAGGTCAAGGAAAGCCCGTGAATCCGTGGTTTTCCGTACAGGTGAAGACGTGACGTTTGCAATCGACAACATCGACGGCGCCCTCCCCGACCGCAAGCAAATGAACCGCATCGCGGCCGGCATCGCGCTGTCGGTGCTCGCGCACGCGCTGCTGCTCGCGTTCCATAGCCAGCCTGCCGCGACCTTGCCCGCCGCGCCGCCGGAACGGCTCACGATCCGCCTGCAAGCCGCGCCGCCCGTGCAAGTGCAACCGGCCGAGGAGCCGCCGAAACCGATCCCACACGCGCAGCCGCCCGCAAGGAAAACCCGCCCCGTGATCGCCGTGCCTGTGGAAAAACGCCAGTCGACCGAGGAAACCTATGCCGTGAAACCGGCACCGGACACGCCCGCGCCGCCGCCGGAACCCGCGACGACGACGCGGCATTTCGACATCGACGCGGCCCGCAGCATGGCGCGCGGCATGGCGACGAAGCTGGCCAACGAACCCGATCCGGACAAGGTCGGCACGGCGCTCGAACGCCTGCCGAAACCGGCGCTGCAAACGGAAAGCAAGTTCGAACGGGCGATCAAGCAGGCCAAGCGGCCGGATTGCAAGGATGGCGTGCCCGGGGGCTTGCTGGCACCGATCTTCCTGGCGATGGACAAGAAGGATAGTGGATGTAAATGGTAGGCGAACCGCACAAGTGACAGCATCGCTAAACCAAGCACGTCATTCCCGCGCAGGCGGGAATCCAAGTTTTTGGCGATACGCTAGCTTAAATTAGGTTCCCGCCTGCGCGGGAACGACGGTTAATTAGCGCTGTCAGTCCGCGCCCTTGATCTGCAACGCCCGCTCGTACAACGCGTTCTTCTTCTTCCCGGTAATCTGCGCCGCCAGCGCGGCAGCCTGTTTCACCGAACACTCTTCCAGCAGGATGCGCAGCACGCGCTCCGCTTCGACGTCGCCTTCGTCGTCCTCCGTCTGCGCGCCTTCGACCAGCACGACAAATTCGCCGCGCTCGCGGTTCGCGTCGGCCTTCACCCAGGCCAGCGCGTCGGCAAGCGGGCAGCGGTGGATTTCCTCGAACAATTTCGTCAGCTCGCGTGCAAAGACCACCTGGCGCGTCGGCTCGAATGCGGCGACGAGAGATTCCACACAGTCCGTGATGCGATGCGGTGCCTCATAGAACACGAGCGTCGCCGGCACGGCCTTGAGCGTGGCCAGTTCCGATTCGCGCTGCTTCGTCTTCGCGGGCAGGAAGCCGACAAAATAGAAGCGGTCGTTCACGAGGCCACTCGCCGACAGCGCCGCGACGGCAGCCGACGAGCCGGGCACGGGCACGACGTGCAGGCCGGCGTCGCGCACGGCGTCGACGATGCGTGCGCCCGGGTCGGACACGGCCGGCGTGCCCGCATCCGACACGAGCGCCACGCGCTCGCCCGCGCGCAGGCGCGTGACGAGTTTCTCGGCAACCTCGCGTTCGTTGTGCTGGTGCGCGGCGATCATCTGCTTGTTCAGGCCGAAACGGGTCAGCAGCGTACCGGTCTTGCGCGTGTCCTCGCAGGCGACGACGTCGGCCAGCAGCAGCACGTGCAGCGCCCGAAGGGTGATGTCGGTGACGTTGCCGATGGGTGTGGCCACCACGTAAAGCGTTGCGGTAGGATAGGACTGCTGGGCGGCCTCGCCCATGACGGGCAGTTGGGCGATCTGGCTGGACTGGGTTTCTGTCATGTTGGGGATACGGATGAAGATTCTCGAGGCACTGTGCGCCCGGCTGGCCTGGCTGCTCATCATGATGAGTGTCGGTGGCCACGCCCTTGCCGGCACGCCATGTGCCGGGCCGCAGCGATTGTGCGCGTCCGTGGACACTAACACAAGTGCGCACGCGCCCCTCCTCGCGATGCTGGATCCCGCCATCCAGCCGCGCCCGGCCCGGCCGCCACCGAACGAACCCGCGCCACCGCCGCCACCGTCCGCCGCCCCCATCCGCATCGCCCTGCTGCTGCCGATGCGATCCAGCACGCTGGCAACGGCCGCCGAAGCGGTTCGCGCCGGCTTCATGGCGAGCATGGAACGGGACGGCACTGGCTTCAAGGCCGAGGTCGTCTCGACGGGCGACGCACCGCGCGACGTGCTCGACGCGTACGCGCGCGCGGCGGTGGCCAGCGACATCATCGTCGGTCCGCTCGCGCGTTCCGCCGTGGCGGCGCTGGCCGACAGCGATGCCGTCACGCGGCCGACCGTCGTGCTGAGCGTGCCGGAAGGCCGATCCAGTGTGCCACGGGGGATGCTCGTGGCCGGCCTGTCGATCGAGGACGAGGCGCGCGAGGTGGCGGAATGGGCCGCGCGCGAGCATCCGCACGGCCGTGCCCTGGTCCTCACGGGCGGCGCGGCCTGGGCGCAGCGGGCGGCCAGCGCGTTCGAGGCGCGCTGGGTCCGGCTGGGCCACACGAACCAGCGTTTCGCGATCCCGTCCGGCGAAGGGGGCAAGGCTGCCATCGGGGAACTGAAGCAGAAACTGGAGATCGACCCGCCCGACCTGCTGTTCGCCGCACTCGACAGCGCCGCGCTGCGCCCCGTGCGTGCGCTGGCCGCCGCGATCCCCTGCTATGGCGGCGGCGCGGCGAATCCGGGGCGGTCGACGGCGCCGGATGCGCCCGGCCTCGACGGCGTACGCATCCTCGACCTGCCGTGGATCGTGCTGCCCGACCACCCGGCCGTGATGGTCTACCCGCGCCCGCTGGATACGGAACAGCCGCTCGACATGGACCGTTTATATGCCCTCGGCATCGACGCCTTCCGCGTCGCGCGCGAACTGGCACTGCGGGATGGCGCGCCGTTCAACATCGATGGCGTCACAGGCCGGCTCGACGTGGTCGCCGGCCCCGACGGGCAATTGCAACTGCAGCGGGTCGAGGCGGCCGTCGTGGTCCGCGGCGGCGCATTCGAGCCCGTCAAAGGCCGCTGACATGTGGCCGACCCGGCTGTCGCGCAAGCAGGAGCAGGGACGCGCGTGGGAAGACGTGGCCCTGGCCCATCTCGAGCGCCACGGCCTCGTGCTGGTGGAAGCGAATTTCCAGTGCAAGCTGGGAGAAATCGACCTGATCCTGCGCGACGGCGCCACGCTCGTGTTCGTCGAAGTACGCCAGCGCGCGGCCGGGGCTCCGGTCAGCGCGGCGGAAAGCATCGGTCCGGCGAAAATCCGCCGCATCATCCGCGCCGCCCAGTTTTATCTACAACGCTTCAATCGCCTGCCGCCCTGCCGCATCGACGTCGTCGCCATCGATGGTAACCATGTCGAATGGTTAAGGAACGCCATTGAAGTGTAAGCATTTTTTGCTGGCCTTGATCGCCGGGCATTGCCACTGCACTATAATCTTTGACCATGAATACTCAACGCATCCTCGCCCACTTCCAGGAAAGCGCCGAACTCAAGATGAAGTCGGCGAATCTCCTTGCACAACCGATTTCTCAAGCGATTGAGCTGATGTTCAATGCGCTTTCCAACGGCAACAAAATCCTCTCATGCGGCAACGGCGGCTCGGCCGGCGACTCGCAGCACTTCGCCGCCGAACTGGTCGGCCGCTTCGAGCGCGAACGCTTCCCGCTGCCGGCGATCGCGCTCACCACCGACACGTCGATCATCACGGCCGTCGGCAACGACTACAGTTTCAACGAAATCTTCAGCAAGCAGGTGCAGGCGTTCGGCCAGGCCGGCGACATCCTGCTGGCGATTTCCACGTCGGGCAACTCGGGCAACGTGCTGGCCGCCGTCGAAGCCGCGCTGGAGCGCGAGATGCGCGTCGTCGCCCTGACCGGCAAGGACGGCGGCAAGATCGCCCAGATGCTGACCGACGCCGACGTCCACATCAACGTGCCGCATTCCCGCACCGCCCGCATCCAGGAAGTCCACCTGGTCGCGATCCACAGTATCTGCGACGGTCTCGACGTCGCCCTGTTCGGAGAAGAAGATGCAAATTAACGCCGGCGCCGTGCTGCGTCCCCTGTCGAAGGCCGTGCTGTGCGTGGCCCTGCTGTCGTCCCTGCAAGGCTGCGTCGCGGTCGTGGCAGGTGCCGCCGTCAGCGGCGCCGTCGCGACGGCCGACCGCCGCACACTGGGCGCGCAGACCGAGGACAAGGGCATCGAACTGAAAGCCGCGGCCCGCATGGGCAACATCGTCGGCGACGCCGGCCACGTCAACATCAACAGCTACAACCGCAAGGTGCTGCTGACCGGCGAGGTGAAGGACGAGGCGATGAAGCGCGCAGTGGAAAACGAAGTGCGCGGCATTACCAATGTCGATAACGTCATCAACGAACTGCAGATCGCCGGCCCGTCCAGCTACACGTCGCGCGCCAGCGACGCCCTTATCACCAGCAAGGTCAAGCTCAGCCTCGCGGACAAGAAGACCGTGTCGGCCACCTCGTTCCAGGTCGTGACGGAGGGCGGCACCGTCTACCTGATGGGTCTCGTGACTCAGCGCGAAGGCAATATCGCCGCCGATGTTGCCCAGGGCGTGTCGGGCGTCATGCGCGTGGTTAAAATGTTCGAGTACATCAGCGAAGAAGACCTGCGCTCGATGTCGCCGCCGCAACAGCAGCAACCCGAGCCGCGGGGCACGTCGTAACACACCGGATGATGGGATGAGACCATGACCACCTCACAACGCACCTGGATCAAGCCAGCCGCCATCGGCGCGGCCGTACTGGCGCTCGCGGGCATCGGTTACGCCACGTTCAGCCAGCAGCAGCAGGCGCCCGACGTCACGTTCATCACCATCGCCGGCCAGAAGATCAGCTCGCAGGAGCTGCGGGGCAAGGTTGTCATGGTCAATTTCTGGGCGACGTCGTGCGCCACCTGCGTGAAAGAAATGCCGCAGATGGTCGAGACGTACAACAAGTTCAAGCAGGACGGCCTGGAATTCGTCGCCGTGGCGATGAGTTACGATCGGCCGGACTATGTGTTGAACTATACCGAGACGCGCAAGCTGCCGTTCAAGGTGGCCCTCGATTCCGGCGGCGACCTGGCCAAGCAGTTTGGTGACGTCAACATGACGCCGACCACTTTCGTCATCGGCAAGGATGGCAAGATCCTCAAGCGCTACCTGGGCGAGCCGGATTTTGCATCGCTGCACGCATTGCTGCAGAAATCCCTGAAGTCCTGACGTTCCCGCGCACCGCTGACCTCCCGCAAACGCCGAGGTCCTGTTCGGCCCAAGCTTGATGCCGGCAAAGGAGAAGGCGATGCGCAAGCTGATCACGTACGTGCTCGTTGCGGGCCTGCTGACGGCAGCAGGCTGCAGCAGCATGGACACCGGTCTGCGCAACACCGTGGTGTTGCATTACCAGCACGTCGCCAACGTTCACCGGATCGATTTCACCACGCCCGTCGCGCTGCCGAACCGCGCGCCCGTCCAGTTCGTGCTGCCGCTGGATTCGCACGGATTCTGGGCCGTGTTCCTGCTGTGCGACCTGGACGTCACGGGCGCCAACATTCCGAGTTTTTATTTCGACGCCGACCGCCTGCGCGTGCAATACGGCGACCAGCGCTACGGACCGCTGCGGCCGTACACGCTGCGGCTGGAAGACACGGCCGACATCAACAGCCGCTTCGACACCGGCGCCCTCGCGGATGCGATCGCGGCCGAACTCCAGCGCGGGCCGTCGAGCCAGGTCTTCCGGCACGGCTATTACGCGCAGCTGCATTACCGCTTCGCCGTCTACGTGCCGCGCGCGCTGCCCGACTATTCCGGCGACCAGTTACGCCTGCGCTACGAAGGCGGACAGACACTGGCACTGGGCAATGGCTATCCGCCCGCCGACATCGCAAACGCCGGCCCTGGCGGTCCGGGCATTGCCGCGCGCTGCCTGCCGTGACGGTGTGCGCCGGCCAGCCGGGCCCGGTGCTAAGATGGCTCTTTGGATCTCATCAACACATCCACCATGCTGCCGGAAGCCGAACTCGTCGCGCGCCTGTGCCTTGCGGCCCTGCTGGGCGGGGCCATCGGGTTCGAGCGCGAGCGCCTGTCCTGGGCGGCGGGGTTGCGGACACACATGCTGGTCTGCGTCAGTTCCTGCCTGATCATGATCGTTTCGGCCTATGGCTTCAACGACGTATTGAACCACGACCATATTTCGCTCGACCCGTCGCGCGTGGCAGCCCAGGTCGTGTCCGGCATCGGCTTCCTGGGGGCGGGATCGATCCTGCTGCGCGGCGACGTCGTGCGCGGCCTCACGACGGCCGCCAGCCTGTGGTCGGTGGCGGCCGTCGGCCTGGCGGTGGGCGGCGGCCTGTACGTGGCGGCAGTCGCGGGCACGACCATCATCCTGTTCATCCTGGCCGCGATGAAACCGTTGGAGCAACGCTATTTCTCGTCCAGGCAAAAGCGCGAACTGGTGCTGTCGGCCGAGCGGGGCCGGCTCACGCTGCACGTGCTGGAGAAGGAACTCGGTCCGGTGACGAACCGCATCGGCACGTTCATCGTCCAGCAGAGCGAGGAGACGGGGAACCTGGACGACGTCCTCATCGCGTTCTCGCGCATGTCCGAGGCGGAATTCCACGCGTTGCTCGACCGCCTGCGCGCCATCCCGGGCGTGCACCGGGTCGAAGTGAAGAGTCGCCCCGACCGGCGCACATCGGCGTAAGCTGGCGTCATGACACGGAGACGACCATGGATGCGAACAACCAACCATTGACGGTCGAGCAGGCCTACCGCGCCATGCTCGCCTTTCTCGAACGCGAAGTCGCCCTGACGGAATCGAGCGACCTGGCCGACCTGCTGGCCGGCTACCGGCTGGATGAAGACGGCCGGACGAGCGATCCGGCCTTGTGGGAAGAGTGGCTGGAAGCCGTCGGGCGGGCCCGGCAGCTGCCATGAACCGGGCTGCTTACCAGCGCCCCCGCTCCTTCTTGGCCTGCCGCTTGCGCGTCGCCGCGTTCTGCTGCTGCAACAGCGCATCGACACGCTCGGACGCTTCGCGCGCCAGCGTCTGCGCTTCCTCGATGCTGGGGAAGAATTCCGGCATCCGATAGCCGAGCCAGGCATAGGCCGAGTACATGCGGCACGTGTCCTCGACTTCCTGCAGGTTTTGCCAGAACAATTCCTGCGGATGGGGCTGGAGCTTGCAGACCTTCCGCTTCGCCAGCGACTGCGCCCAGTGCGACCACGCGCTTTCCAAGGTCGGCACCCTGGTCGAAATGGGCACGAGCGACATCGTGAATTTCTCCGCCACGCTCAGGTCCAGCGTATCGAGCCACTCCGCGCGCTCGTTCTGTTCTTCCGTGATGCGCGGGTAGAAAAAGCCGTCCGGCACGTCGATGTTGTGCACGAAGCGTTTCAGCAATTTCACCAGCGACGTCTCGCCCGTCACCGACGAGATGCGGTGCAATTGCTCCAGCGACGGGGCGACCGCGAAACCGCTGGCCGGCACGGGCGGGATCTTTTCCTTCATCAACGAGCGCATGACCTCGTGCGTGTCGTCGTCATAACCGGCCACGAATCCTTCCTCGTGCACGCCGTAGCGGCCCGCGCGGCCGGCGATCTGCTTGGCGAGCGCGGCCGAGATTTCTTCTTCCTCGACACCGTTGTACTTGACGGCCGTTGTCATCACGATGCGCTGGATCGGCATGTTCAAACCCATCGCGAGGGCGTCCGTGCCGACGACGATGTCGGCCTGCCCTTCGCGGAACCGCTCGGCCTGCGCGCGCCGCACTTCCGGAGACAGATTACCGTAGACGGTTGCGACGGACAGGCCCATTTCCGTGATCATGTCGCGCCACATCAGCACCTCGCGCCGCGAGAACGCGATGACGGCGTCGCCCCGCTTCAGGTTCCTCAGCTTGCGCACGGCGCCGGGTTCCATCGACAGCGGCGCCTTGCGTTTCAGCACGTGGACTTCGAGCGGACACTCCAGGCGCTCGGCCAGCGCCTCGATCGCGCGCCGCGCTTCCGGCGCGCCGACGAGGTACACAGTCGACGCCGGCGCACCGCACACGGCGGCCGTCCAGGCAGCGCCGCGGTCGCGGTCGGCCAGCATCTGGATCTCGTCGATGACGGCGACCTGCACGGGCGTCTTCGTGTCCAGCATCTCGACGGTGCTCGCTACGTGCGTCGCCCCTTCCGCCAGGCGGCGTTCCTCGCCCGTGATCAGGCTGACCTTGATGGGTTCGCCATCCGCATCGACCGTGTTCTGCAGGCGCTCGTAGTTTTCCAGCGCGAGCAGACGCAGCGGCGCGAGGTAGACGCCGCTGTCGGCCTGCGCCAGGTGTTCCATCGCGCGGTGCGTCTTGCCGGAATTGGTCGGGCCCAGCAGCGCGATGAAGCGGCGCGCCATCTTGTTGGCCACGTCGAACGACGCCGGATACTCGGCCAGGTTGATGCTTTCCTTGGTGCGCGCGGCGTGGCGCTCTTCCTGCTCGCGCTCGCCGGCGTGCAGCAGGCGCTGGCGGATGCGGTCGAACACGAACTCGGCCGGCTCGGACGTTTCCAGCTCCTCCAGCACGTGCAGGAACAGCATCGGGTCGAAGCCGAACTCGTCGGCCTGGTCGGCGATTTCGCGCACGAATTCCTCGACCTCCTGGTTCAGGTCGTCGACGGCGTCGCGCGTGGCCCGCTCCTCGACGAGCGCGCGCCGGGCCAGCAGGTCCATCTTGCGCCACTTGCTCGGCTTGGCCAGCACGCCGCGCGACGGCACGAGGCGATACTCGACGTGCAGGCCGTCCACGCGCACGGCGCCGGCAAAGCGCAGGAAGACGCGGCCTTCCATGCGGACCAGCTCGACACCGCGGGCGTGCAGCCCCAGCTCGCGTTCGAGGAACGCGTCGTCGTCCTGGGTGTTGTCGTCGGAAGGGGTCAAACGGGGGTGGTGTTCGCTCATGTGTCCAATATAGCGCGGGTAGCATAAAAACGTCGTCCCCGCGGAGGCGGGGACCCAATTTGCTTGCGCTGACGAAACGCCAAGAACTTGGATCCCCGCCTGCGCGGGGACGACGGGTTACTGCTGCGGACTTCGGCTTACGCTGCTACGCCTGCCTCATGCGCCTGCTGGTCCGCGTGATACGACGAACGCACCATCGCGCCGACGGCCGCGTGCACGAAGCCCATCTCGTACGCCTTCTCCTCGAACATTTTAAACGTGTCGGGGTGGACGTAGCGGCGCACCGGCAGGTGCGAGTTCGACGGGGCCAGGTACTGGCCGATGGTCAGCATGTCGATGTCGTGCGCGCGCATGTCGCGCATGACTTCCAGGATTTCCTCGTCGGTTTCGCCCAGGCCGACCATCAGGCCGGACTTCGTGACGGCGTTCGGGTACATCTTCTTGAAGTCGCGCAGCAGCACCAGCGAGTGCTGGTAGTCGGCGCCCGGACGCGCTTCCTTGTACAGGCGCGGCACGGTTTCCAGGTTGTGGTTCATCACGTCCGGCAGGCCGTCGGCGAAGATGTTCAACGCTTTTTCCAGGCGGCCGCGGAAGTCCGGCACGAGCACTTCGATCTTCGTGTTCGGCGACAGCGCACGGGTCTTCTGGATGCACTCGACGAAGTGGCCGGCGCCGCCGTCACGCAGGTCGTCGCGGTCGACCGAGGTGATCACGACGTACGACAGGCGCAGGTCGGCGATGGTCTTGGCGAGATTCCCCGGCTCGTTGACGTCGAGCGGGTCCGGGCGGCCGTGGCCCACGTCGCAGAACGGGCAGCGGCGCGTGCACTTGTCGCCCATGATCATGAAGGTCGCGGTGCCCTTGCCGAAGCATTCGCCGATATTCGGGCAGCTCGCTTCCTCGCACACGGTGACGAGGTTGTTGGCGCGCAGGATGTCCTTGATCTCGTAGAAGCGCGACGACGGGCTTGCGGCTTTTACACGGATCCAGTCCGGCTTCTTCAGGCGCTCGTGTTGTTCGAGCGGCACGATCTTGATCGGGATGCGCGACGTCTTGCTCGCGCCTTTCTGCTTTTCGCTCGCGTTGTACGCATTTGCTGCGGATTCTGCTGCTGCGGTGCCGGTGTCGATTGGAGAAGTCATGTGCGTAGTCAGTTGGTTGCGGCCTGCGCGACCGCTGCGGTTGAAGAGGGTGCCGTGGACAGATGGTCGATCAGCGCGGCAGCGAGGGCTTGCTGTACGTCGGCCAGCGGCACGTCGACGCCCATCGTTTTCATGTCCACCGTGGCCAGGCCGGAATAGCCGCACGGGTTGATCCAGGTGAACGGCGCCAGATCCATCGCCACGTTCAGCGAGACGCCGTGGTAGGTGCAGCCGTTGCCGCGTACCTTCAGGCCCAGCGCGGCGATCTTGGCGCCCTTGCGCGGACCGTCGGCGATATAGATGCCGGGCGCGCCTTCGACGCGTTCACCGGCAAGATTATACGCCGCCAGCACATCGATCACGGCCTGCTCGATCTTGTGGACAAATTGCCGCGCATACAACTTGCCGCCGGGCTTGTTGCGGCGCAGGTCCATCAGCAGATAGATCACGACCTGGCCGGGACCGTGGTACGTGACTTCGCCGCCGCGGTCGGTCTGCACGACGGGCACGTCGTGCGCGCCGACGCTCAGCAGGTGGCCGCGGTCGGCGCCCAGCCCGAGCGTGAACACGGGCGGATGCTCGACGATCCACAACTCGTCGGGCGTGTCGGGCGTGCGCGCATCCGTGAAGGTGCGCATCGCGGCAAAAACGGGTTCGTAGTCGGCGCGGCCAAGCTCACGGATAGCCGGCTGGTTCGCTTGCATGGATAGGGTCTGTGAAGAGAGAGTACCCGTCATTATAAGCCAGCCTGATGGCTGGCGTTATAAACCCCTTCCGGCCGACGGGCCGGAAGCAACACCAGGTTTACAGAACGATCTTGACCATCGGATGCGACGACAGTTCGCGGTACAGGTTGTCGAGCATTTCGCGGCTGGTGGCGCGCACGATCACGGTCAGGCCCGTATAGGCGCCCTTGGCCGACGGCCGCACTTCCATCTTGCCGGCATGGAAAGTCGGATCGTGGATGGTGACGACTTCGACGATCGTGTTGGCGAACTCGTCGTGCGTCGGGCCCATGACCTTGATCGGGAAATCGCTCGGGTATTCGATGAGGGAATCTTTCGGGTCCATGGCCACTCCTTTTGTAAAACAGCATTGTAGCCAAACCGCCCCGTTTCCGCCCGGATCAACGCTCTTTCTGGTCCCGGCCGCGCTGGTCGACGTGGCGCCGTTCCTCGGACCTGGCCGGCGCGGGTGCCGGGGCCGGTGCCGCGACGGGTGCCGGACGCGGGGCCATCTGCACGGGCGGCGGGGCCGGCGCAGGGGCGGGTGCCGGACGCGGCGCCATTTGCACAGGCGGCGGGGCCGGACGCTCGATGCGTGGCTGCGGCTGCGGCTGCGGCTGGGGCTGCGGCTGGGCCTGCTGCGCCGGCTGGCGGTTGCGGCGCCATTCTTCCAGTTGTTCGCGGCGTTCGTCGCGGCGGGCGTCGCGCTCCATCCGGTCGCGCTCGCGGTCGATGCGGTCGCGCTGCCAGGCGCCGGGGACGCCCGCCGGCGGCCTCGCCTGCGGCTGCTGGATCGTCGGGCTGGCCGTCGACAGCGCTTGCGGCGGCAGGTGCGGCGTCGGGCTCGTCACGGTGCTCAGCGGCTGCGGCGGCAGGTGTGGCGTCGGACTCGTGACCGGCAACCCCTGTGCTGGTGCCGAATTGACCGGCGGCGCCGTGATCACCTGGCCTTGCGGGCGCTGGGCGATAAAGCCGTCGCGCTCGGCGCGTGCCCGCTCGGCGCGTGCCGTCTCGATGCGGCGCTCGCGGCCCGGGTCCGCGTGGCGGCCCTCCATGCGGCCGATGGCGACCGGGCCGCGGATGCCGTCCCCGTCGCGATCCGGACGGTCCGGACGGTCCGGGCGGTTCGGCCGGTTCGGCCTCACCGGGGCGGCCGGCGGCGCGCCCGTCGGGACGTTGTGCACCAGCACGGGCGGCACGGTCGTGATGGGCGTGCGCGGGACGTTCACGCGGCCCGGCCGGTCGAAGCGGTCCTGCGGGAGGACCGTGAGGCCTTGCGGGCGGTAGTCGCGCGGACGGCGCGGGTTGTCGCGCACGTGTTCGTTCAGCCAGCGCAGATGGTGGTCGGGCGCGCGCCACGTGGGCACGTAGCGGTCGTGCGGCGTCAGCGGATACCAGCCGGCGGCGGGCAGCGGGCGGTTGCGGTCGCGGAACGTGAGGTTCCAGCCGGCGCCGCCGACCCAGCCGACGAGCGCCGGTGCCCAGACCAGGTGCTCGTGACGGCGGCCCGGCGCCCAGGCCCAGCGGTTGTGCACATGCACCCAGCGGCCGTAGTGGAACGGCGCATAGCCCCACGGCGCGTTGTCGACCCAGGTCCAGCCCCACGGATCGAGCCAGGTCCAGCTGCCGTCGCGGTACGGCACCCACGTGGAGGCCACGGTCGGGGTCCACAGCGGGCCGTATTCCGGATCCTCGCGCCAGCTGCCGTAGCGGTCGAGGTCTTCGTAGCCCGTCATCTCGGTCGTCACGTAGCGGCTTGATGCGGCATTGTCCTCGTAGCGGTCGCGCACGAGGGCCCACTCGTCGAAATCGTCACGCACGGCGGCCATGGTGCGCACGTCGGCATCGCCCACCTCGGCGCGGCGCCCGGCGCGCAGGGTCAGCTGCGAATCGCCGTCCTCGACGAGCGCCGTGCCGTCGAACACGGTGACGAAGCTGGTGTCGCGCACGCGCTCCGCGTCCACGCGCACGCGGCCGGGCTGCTGCAGGCGCACGCGCGCCTGCGGGGTCTCGAGTTCGAAGCCGGCGACGATATCCGCGCCCAGCACGCGCACGCTGGCGCTGCCGTAGTGCAGGCGCAGGCGCAGGGAATCGTCGTCCATCTGCAGCACTTCCAGCGACGAATCGCCGTCCAGGCGGATCGACGTCGAACCGACGCGCAGTTCCGTGCGGCTGCCGGCCGCCGTGCTGACCGTATTGCCCGACGTGACTGGCCAGTTGACCTGCGCGGCCATCATCTCCGCGCCGATGTCGCTGCCGATGGTGACCTGGCCCTGGGCCAGCGCGACGCGGCCCACGCGCGCCGGCGGATCGGCCGCCACGGCGAGCGCCGTCAGGGTGGAGAAGGCGAGGAGGACGGCGGTTTGCGCGACGCGGTTCGGCATGATGTCTCCAGGGCGGGAATGAGCTCGTATTCTTGTTGGTAGACGCGACGGATTGCGTCTCCTGCATTACAACGCACGAGCGTACGAAACGACGACACGAATTACAAATGGTTGCGAAATGTTTCCGCGCTCAGGCGTGGGCAGGCTTGACGAAGAACATCAGCGCGCCGACCGCCATCAGCACGGCGCCAAAGAACCGGTTCTGGACCTTGACGGCGCGCGGGTCGCGGAACCAGCGCTGCATCGTCGCTGCCAGCAGGGCGTAGCCGTGCATGACCGTGGTGTCGATGGTGACCATCGTGACGCCCAGGATCGCCAGCTGCGGCAGCACGGGCGCCGCGTTCGAGATGAATTGCGGCAGCACGGCGACCATGAAGATGATGCCCTTCGGATTGGTCGCGTTGGTGAGGAAGCCGGTCAATACGCGGCGGCCGAACGACGGGTGCGCCGCGAGGCCGGCCGTCGAGACGTTCGACACTTCCGCCTTCGCGCGCCACTGGGCGATGCCGAGCCAGATCAGGTACAGCGCGCCGACGATCTTCACGATGGTGAACGCGGTTTCCGACGCGACCAGCAGCGAACCGACGCCGGCGCCGGCGATCACCAGCACGAGCACGAGGCCCAGTTGCAGGCCCAGCACGGTGGCGCTGGCCTTTTTCAGCCCGTAGGCGAGGCCGTGCGACATCGACAGGATGGCGCCGGAGCCGGGCGAAATGGCGATCAGCGAGCCTGCGATGACGAAGGTGATCCAGGTGGCGAAGCTCATGGGAAGGAAGCGGAAGGGGAGAGGAAGGATACGCGGGCATGGCGCACGGCGCCGGCGCTTGCCGGACGGCCGCGGCCAGCCGCGGGTACTGCTTACTTCTTCTTCGGGTTGACGGCGGCCTTCAGGGTCGCGCCGGCAGCGAAGCGCGGCGTCTTCGACGCAGCGATCTTGATCACTTCGCCGGTTGCCGGGTTGCGGCCCTTGCGGGCAGCGCGCTTGGTGACCGAGAACGTGCCGAAGCCGGTGATACCCACCGTGTCGCCTTTTTTCAGACGCTCGGTGATGATGTCGATGATGGTGTTCACTGCGTCATTCGCAGCGGCGCCCGACATCTCGGTACGCTTCGCAAATTCAGCGATCAGTTCGCCTTTTTTCATAAATCCTCCGGGTTGAAAGAGCCGGAAGATTAGCATAATTAATTGCTACGCGTAATCTTCTTACACGTCATACACCCTGTATTGGCGGGGTTTCTGCGATTTTTTGCTCAGGCCGCGGCCGGATTCGCGTCGCCGCTGGCCAGGCGCAGGCGCAGCGCCGCGTTGATCAGCGTCTGGTAACCGGTGCCGGTGCGCTCGGCGCGCGAGCGGAATTCGTCCAGGACCTCGTCGTCGAGGTAGATGGTGATACGGGTCTTGCGCTTCGGAGGACGGGCACGGCGGCGCGGAACGGACGGCAGGTCGAGGTTCTGGTTCATGGGCATCTCCTTCAGGTCGGAAAGGCTGCTGCACCGCAGCCAATGTTGTCACTATACGTATCGCCCGCGATGAGCTGCACGGGAAAGCGACGAGATGCAGATTTTCGGGTTTGAAACGCAGAAAACGCGCCTGAACCGTGTACCGGACCGACGGGTCGTCTCGGTTAAGATGTGAGCATATTGATATTGGGGAGCGGTACATGGCTGCAGGAAGTTTATTGGCACTTATCGATGACATTGCCACCGTGCTCGACGACGTGGCCCTGATGAGCAAGGTGGCCGCCAAGAAGACGGCCGGCGTGCTGGGCGACGATCTCGCCCTCAACGCCCAGCAGGTGACAGGCGTGAACGCCGACCGCGAGCTGCCCGTCGTGTGGGCGGTGGCGATGGGCTCGCTGCGCAACAAGGCGATCCTCGTGCCGGCCGCGCTCGCCATCTCTGCCTTCCTGCCGCAGGCGATCACGCCGATGCTGATGGTGGGCGGCGCCTACCTGTGCTTCGAAGGCTTCGAGAAAGTGGCCCATAAACTGCTGCACAGCGCCGCCGAGGATGCGGCGCACGAAGAAGAACTGGCGACGGCGCTGGCGGCCAATGCCGACATGCGCGCGGTCGAAAAGGACAAGATCAAGGGCGCGATCCGCACCGATTTCATCCTGTCGGCGGAAATCATCGTGATCTCGCTGGGCGTCGTCAACGAACAGGGCGCGTCGTTCGGCGCGCAGGTGGCGGCCCTCGTCGCGGTGGCGGTCGCGATGACGATCGGCGTCTACGGTATCGTCGCGGGCATCGTCAAGATCGACGACCTCGGGCTGTACCTGAGCCGCCGCGCGAGCAGTGCCGCGCGCGCCATCGGCAACCTGCTGCTGGCGGCCGCGCCTCGCCTGATGAAGTCGCTGTCCGTGATCGGCACCGTGGCCATGTTCATGGTCGGCGGCGGCATCATCGGCCACGCGTTCGAGCCGCTGCACCATCTGGCCGAGAGCGCCGCTGCGGCGGTGGCGGGCGTCCCGGTCGTGGGCAGGCTGCTGGCGGCCGTGGCACCGGCCGTCGTCGATGCCGCGGCGGGTGTCGTCGTCGGCGCGGTCGTGCTGGCGGTGGTCACGCTGGTGCAGAAAATCCGCGGAAAGTAACCCGACCGTCGTCCCCGCGAAGGCGGGGGCCCATGCTGGACTTCCGAAGTCACGTCGTTGGATACGCTGCAAATGCGTCCAACGTACCGCATCCTGTTGCCCGGCATGGATCCCCGCTTGCGCGGGGATGACGGTTTAGGCGCGGGGATGACGGCTTGGGGCGCCATGCAGCGCGCATGATCAACTGTTGCGTCCTTACATCTAATGCGGGTTAGCACAATTGACAACGATAACAAGCGCGCGCCAGTATCAATGCGCTTGCCCGTTGTATCCGCAACCCGCCGCCCCGCGGGCCTAGACCAAGAATAAGGATCAAGAGAATGCAACAACGATTCGTGCCGCAAAAATCCGTACTCGCCCTCTCCATCGCCACCCTGTTCGCCGGCACGCCGCTGCTGGCCCAGTCCCAGGACAGCACCGCCACCGTCGTCGTGACCGGTACCCGCGTCGCCAACCGCACGGCGCTCGACACGGCCTCTCCCGTCGACATCATCTCGGCCGACACCCTCAAGACGACGGGTTCGACCGAACTGAACCAGGCCCTGTCGGTGGCGCTGCCGTCGCTGAACTTCCCGCGTCCCACGCTGACGGACGGCACGGACACCGTCCGCCCCGCCACCCTGCGCGGCATGGCGCCGGACCAGAGCCTCGTGCTGGTGAACTCCAAGCGCCGCCACACCTCGTCGCTGGTGAACCTGAACGGCTCGATCGGCCGCGGCTCGGCCGCCGTCGACCTGAACACGGTGCCGTCCGCCATCGTGAAAAGCATCGAGGTGCTGCGCGACGGCGCGGCCGCGCAATACGGTTCCGACGCGATCTCGGGCGTCGTCAACGTCCGCCTGCGCACGGACCGCACGGGCGGCGAAGGCACGATCACCTACGGCACGCACATCTCGGAATACGACTTGCTGAACGCCGCGCCGCCGGCCGGCGCCACGTGGACCGGTCCGAACTCGCGCAAGCGCACGGACGGCCAGACCACGACCGTCAGCGCCTGGAAAGGCCTGCCGCTGGGCGAGACGGGCTACATCACCATCGCGGCCGAATACAAGGACCAGAACCACACCGAGCGCAGTGGCTACGACATGCGCCAGCTGTACGCGAAAGTGAACGGCGCCTACGATCCGCGCGAGCTGACCATCAACCGCTTCGACGCCTGGTACGGCGACCCGGAGATGCAGCAGAAGACCGTGTTCGTCAACGTGGGCAACAACCTGTCCCCGGACGTGAAGGTCTACGGCTGGAGCAGCTACCAGCTGCGCGACGCGCGCTCGGCCGGCTACTTCCGCATGCCGCAGGACAGCCGCAACGTACAGTCGATCTACCCGGACGGCTTCCTGCCGATCATCGCCCCGACCGTCGAAGACTTCAGCGCCGCCGCCGGCATGACCTGGGCCCTCGGTGACTGGGACCTGGACACGTCGCTCGTGTACGGCCAGAACGGCATGAACTACGACGTGCAGAACACGCTGAACGCGTCGATCGGCCCGGCCAGCAAGACGAACTTCGATGCGGGCGGCTTCTCGTACAACCAGCTCGTGTACAACCTCACCGGCGTGCGCAAGTTCGACGTGGGCGGTCTCGCGTCGCCGCTGAACGTGGCGGTCGGCACCGAAGCGCGCCGCGAAGGCTATGAGCTGCATGCGGGCGAGCCGGATTCCTGGCGCAACGGCGGCGTGATCCTGCCGAGCGGCGTCCCGGCCGCGTCGGGCGCGCAGGTATTCCCGGGCTTCCGTCCGGCCAATGCGTCGCACAAGTCGCGCACCGCGATCGGCGTGTTCGTCGACGTCGAAGCGAACATCACCGACAAGCTGCTCGCCTCCGCCGCCATCCGCGAAGAGCATTACAACGACTTCGGCAACAACCTGTCCGGCAAGCTGGCGGGCCGCTACGACTTCACGAAGAACTTCGCGCTGCGCGGCGCCGTGCAGAACGGCTTCCGCGCGCCGTCGCTGCAGCAGCAGAGCTTCACGTCGACGTCGACCAACTTCGTCAACGGCATCCCGTACGAGATCACGACGTTCACGCCGAACGATCCGGTCGCCGTCGCGCTGGGCGCCAAGCCGCTGAAGGCCGAGAAGTCGACCAACTTCTCGCTGGGCGCCGTCATGCGCTTCGCCCCCGTCAGCCTGACAGTGGACGCCTACCGCATCAACGTGCGCGACCGCATCGTGCTGTCGGAGAACCTGCTGTCGACGGCCGTGCGCAACTACATCGTGTCGCAGGGCTTCATCGGCGTCGGCGGCGGCCGCTTCTTCATCAACGGCGTCGACACGAAGACGGAAGGCGTCGACATCGTCGCGAGCATGCCGTGGAACGCGGGCGCCGCCGGCCGCTTCGACTTCACGCTGGCCGGCAACTTCAACCACACGGACGTGACCAAGGTCCCGACCACCGCCCAGCTGGCCGCGCTGAATCCGGCGCCCGTGCTGTTCGACCGCGTGAACGTGCTGACGCTGGAAAAGGGCCAGCCGAAGAACAAGATCACGGCGAGCGTCAACTGGAAGCTGAACCAGTGGGGCGTGACGGCCCGCGCCACGCGCTACGGCGAAGTGCTGTCGCCGGGCACGACGGAAGCGTTCGACTTCACCTTGAAGGCCAAGACGATCGTCGACCTGGAAGCCCGCTACGCCTTCACTCGCCAGTTCAGCCTGGCTGTCGGCGCGGACAACCTGTTCGACCAGTACTCGGAAACCCTGCCGCCGGCGCTGAACACGACCAGCAACACGCCGTTCTCGAACTACACGCCGTTCGGCAACAATGGCCGCTACGTGTATGCGCGCGCGAACTACAGCTTTTAATTACGCTTGACCTCACGACGGCGTACCGTGACACTGCACGGTACGCCGTTTTTCCCTGGAGCCGCGCCATGACGATCACGATCACCGCCTTCGAACGTTCGCCCGACGGCGGCAAGGGTCTCGCGCGCGACACGCGCGTGCGCTGGGCGCTGGAAGAAGCGGGCCTGCCGTACGACGTCCGCCTCGTGTCGTTCCGCGCGATGAAGGAGCCCGCGCACCTGGCCCTGCACCCGTTCGGCCAGATCCCGACGTATGAGGAAGACGGCCTCGTGCTGTTCGAGACGGGCGCCATCGTCTTTCATATCGCCACGCACCACGGCGCCCTGCTGCCGGCCGACGACCACGCGCGGGCACGCGCCATCACGTGGCTGTTTGCCGCGCTCAACACCGTCGAACCGCCCATCCTGGAACTGGTCACGGCCCGGATCTTCGAAGGCGACAAGCCCTGGAGCAAGGAACGCATCCCGCTCGTCGAGGAACGCGTGCGCGACCGCCTGAAGCAGCTGTCGGCGCGCCTGGGCGATGCCGACTGGCTCGACGGCGACTTCAGCGCGGGCGACCTCATGATGGTGTCGGTGCTGCTCCGGCTGCGGCCGTCCGGCATCCTCGACGAATTCCCCGTCCTGGCCGCCTACGTCGCGCGCGGCGAGGCGCGCCCCGCCTACCAGCGCGCGTTCGCGGCGCAGCTGGCCGTGAATGCACCCTGACGCCACGATGTCGCCGCCTCGCTTACACTCGAAGGAAATCAGGAACGGCGGCTGAGCATCGCACCGAGCGCCAGCCCGACGCCGAACGCGCCGTAGACGACCGCCAGCGACGGCTTCGACAGGTGGACCTCGTAGCCGGGCTGGAAGCGCTGGGGCGTCAGCGGGTAGTCGGTCGTGTGGCTGCAGATGCGCCTGCGCGACATGGCGGCGGACGCCGCACGGCACGCCGCTTCCTGCCCTGTACTGGACATACTTGCGCACATGGGTGGCGCTCGGCGTGCCCGCATTCATCGCGCTCGTCTTCATCTTCTGGTTCATGGTGGTGAAGCCGATCTAGCTCTAGAATGCCTGCTTCACCACTGAAAGGCAGCATCATGATCCGTCTCGGCCTCGCCCTCCTGTTCGCATCCGGCGCCGCCTGCGCAGCCGCACCCGCCTGGGTCGCGCGCAGCGACGCCTACACCCAGCCGGTCCTGAAGGACACCGGTAAATACGTTCCCGAGGAATCCACGGAACTGGGCGACGAAAGTGTCGACACCCAGGTCGCCGACTTCAAGCCGCGCGTCTGGGAGCGCGAGCTGGCCGACACCGAAAAACGCCTCACGGAACTGCGCCGCCAGCGCGCACAGGAACAGGACGTGAAGGTGCGCCAGGACCTCGACATCCTGATCGACTCGCGCGAAAAAAAGATCGCGACGATGAAGCTGGAGCACAAGTACCTGCTCGAGTACGTCAACGTGGGCGAAGTCGTGTACGGCGGCCTGCGCGCCCTGCTCGACCCGCGCAACAAGCCGGAACGCCAGAAGCTGGCGCTGGTGCGCCTGAAGCGCTACGCCGGCAAGGAAGCCGGCTACGCTCCGATCGCCACGCTGGCGCGCGCCCGCGGCGAGGAGCGCCTCGCCAGCAAGACGCTGATCGGCCCGTACGTGGGCGAGGTCGAGGAAGGCCTGAACAACAACGCGACCTACCTGGACGGCATCGAGGAGTTGTTCAAGAAAGCGAACATCAGCGGCTGGGAAAGCGACTTCGCGGCGCTGAAGGCCCAGGTGAAGGACTACGACGACTGGGTGCGCAATCGCCTGATGCCGCGCACGCGCAAGGAAGTGCGCCTGCCGGAAGCGATCTACGTGAACCGCCTCGCCAACGTCGGCGTCGACATCGCGCCGGAGCAGATGATCGAGCGCGCCGGCTTCGACTTCCAGGAAGTGCGCGACGAGATGCAGGTCGTGGCGGGCATCATCGCCGCGCGCAACCGGCTGCCGTCGTCCGACTACCGCGACGTGATCCGCGAGCTGAAGAAATCCTCGATCGCCCCCGACCAGCTGATGCCGTACTACCGCGAGCGTTTAAAGGATATCGAAGGCATGGTGCGCGCCCACGATCTCGTGACCCTGCCGTCGCGCGAGGCGAACATCCGCACCGCGACGCCGGCCGAGGCGGCCCGCTCGCCGGCGCCGTTCATGAGCCCACCGCGCATGATCGGCAACACGGGAGAGTATGGCGAGTTCGTGATCCCGCTGGCGAATCCGAACGCGAAGTCGAAGGACAAGATGAACGACTTCGATTTTTCAGCGATGGCCTGGACGCTGACGGCACACGAGGCGCGCCCGGGCCACGAGCTGCAGTTCGCGTCGATGGTGGAGCAAGGCATGTCGGTGGCGCGCGCCCGGTTCGCCTTCAACAGCACGAACGTCGAGGGCTGGGGCCTGTATTCGGAGGCGATGATCCTGCCGTACATGCCGCCGGAAGGCCAGCTCGTCTCGCTGCAGGCCCGTTTGCTGCGCATGGCGCGCGCCCTGCTCGACCCGCAGATCAACCTGGGCCGCATGACGCCGGAACAGGCGAAGGACTTCCTGATGCGCGAAGTCGTGCTGTCTGAACCGTTCGCGCAGTCGGAAGTCGACCGCTATTCGTACCGCATGCCGGGCCAGGCCACCGCGTACTACTACGGCTACGTCAAGCTGCGCGCGCTGAAGACGCAGGCCGAGATCGCGCTGGGCGACCGCTTCAGCCTGAAGGCCTTCAATGACTTCATCATCGCCCAGGGCATCCTGCCGCCGGCGCTGATGAAACAGGCGGTGCTGGAGGAGTTCATCCCGAGCCAGCGGGGCAAGGTGGCGGCCCGATAAGCGCCAAATAAGCGCCAAATAAGCGCCAGATAAGCGTGCGCCACGCGCGCCGGTCTTGCGGCGACAATATCGTCCCGCCCGGCGTGGGCGGCCGACCAACCGATGGAGGACAGCGATGCGGGCTTACCAGATCTTACCCGGCGATGGCATCGACGGGCTGCAATGCGTGGATTTTCCTCACCGTGAACTGGGCAATGGCGAAGTGCGCATCCGCGTGCACGCCGTCTCGCTGAACTACCGCGACCTGATGGTCGCCAGCGGCAACTACCTCGTCACCGTCGACGACCCCATCATCCCCTGCTCGGACGGCGCCGGCGAAGTCGTCGCCACCGGTCCCGGCGTCACGCGCGTGCAGCCCGGCGACCGCGTCGCGGCCTCGTTCTTCCCGTACTGGCAGGATGGCCCGACCAGCCCCGAGAAAGTCCGTCACGCGCTCGGCGGCGACGTCGACGGCATGCTCGCGGAAGAAGTCGTGCTGGACGAGGACGCGCTGGTGAAAATCCCGGACGCGATGAGCTTCGTCGACGCGGCCACCCTGCCCTGCGCGGGCGTGACGGCGTGGAATGCGATCTTCGAATCCAGCAACGCCGTCCGCCCGGGCGACACCGTGCTGCTGCTGGGGACGGGCGGCGTCAGCATCCTCGGCCTGCAGCTGGCCCGGGCCGCCGGGCTGAACGCGATCATCACGTCGTCCAGCGACACCAAGCTGCAGCGGGCGAAGGAGCTCGGCGCGCGCCACGTCATCAACTACCGCACGACGCCGGAATGGCAGGAAGAGGTGCTGCGCGCGACGGACGGCGCGGGCGCACAGGTGGTGCTGGAAGTGGGCGGCCAGGGGACGGTCAACCGCTCGATCGCGTCCACCGCGATGGGAGGCAGCATCGCCATCATCGGCGGCGTCAGCGGCTTCGGCGGCGAAGTCAACCCGGCCACCCTGCTGGCGACCGCCAAGCGGCTCGTGGGCGTCTACGTCGGCAGCCGCGCGATGCTGGAAAAAGTCGTGCGCTTCGCCGAGGCGACCGGGCTGCAGCCCGTCGTCGACCGCGTGTTCACGTTCGACCAGGCGCGCGAAGCGTACCGGCACATGGAATCCGGCTCGCACTTCGGCAAGGTCGTGATCACCGTGACGTGACGGTCACGGGCGCTTGATCGGCACCAGCTCGATCTCGAACAGCTTCGGCCACAGCTTGCCCGTCACGTACAGGCGGTGCTGCTTGGGCTCGTACGCGATGCCGTTCAGGACCGCGTCCGGATTCGTCGTCCCGCGCTGGTCCGGCGGCAGCAGGCCCGTGCAGTCGATCCAGCCGACGACGTTACCGGTCTCCGGATCGATGCGGGCGATGACATCGGTCCCCCACACGTTGGCGAAGATCTGGCCGTCGACGATTTCGAGTTCGTTGAGCTGGGTGATCGGCTTGCCCTCGGCCGTCACGCGGATGCGGCGCTGCTCGTCGAGCGTCTTCGGCTCGAGGACGCGGATCTCGTTGGTGCCGTCGCTCATGTAGACGTGCTTCGCGTCGCTGGCCAGGCCCCAGCCCTCGCCCTTGTAGTTGAAGCGGCCCTTCAGGGCGAACGTCTTCGCGTCGAACAGGAAGCCCACGTTCGACTGCCACGTCAGGCCGACGATGGTGTCGCCGATGGCCGTGGAGCCTTCGCCGAAGTATTCGTCCGCCAGGTCCTTCTTCTGCAGTACCTTGCCGGTTTTCAGATCGACCTTGCGCAGCGACGAGTGTCCCTTCTGGCCCGTGGATTCGTACAGCTGGCCGTCCTTGAAGAACAGCCCCTGCGTGAACGCCTGCGGGTCGTGCGGATAGGTGTTCTTGACGAAGAAGCCGTACACGGGAATGGCGGCGTGGGCGGACGTGATTGAAACGGCGGCAAGCGCGAGGGAAGCAAGGATTTTCATGGGACTCCACGGATCGGGCCGGACCGTCCCGGCGCGAGCAAGATAGTAACGCAGGATGGTAAGCTAGCGCCATGCAACGAAAGACTCTTACATATCTGCACCTGCCGCCCGACGCCGACCTGCCCGACCTGGGCGCGCGCCCGCCCTTCCTCGCCATCGTGCTGGCCGAGGACGAGGTCGCGGAAATGTGGCTGTGGGACGTCGCGCGCTGGCTCGTCGCGTCCGGCGCCCGCTATGTGCAGGCCTGGGGCAAGGATGCCGAGGCCTGGATCGAAGCCGTGGACGACGCGGCGCTGGAAGCCGTCGACTACGAGGACGCGCCCGAGGACCAGCGCGTGCTCGCGACCGCGCACGATGCCGGCGACGAGGACGTGGACGAGGTGTTCTGGTTCACGAAGCACCGCGCCGCGCACCCTGCCCTGCCGCTCGACGCGGTGCTGGTCGTGCACATCGCGTCCAGGCCGCGCAAGGAAGCCATCGAGACGGCTTACGCGGACGCCTGAGCCAGTTCCGCGCCGAGCAGGCGCACCAGTTCTCCCGCCGGCAGCGCACGCGCGAGCGCAAATCCCTGGCCGGCCCAGTTGACCGTGAAATCGTTGTTGCCCGCCTTCGTGGCCGCCGCGTTCAGCGCCTTCACGGCATCGTAGGCGATCGGATAATCCGGCAGCGGCGGGTGGCCGGGCGCGCCGATTTCGCTGAACAGCCGGTTCACGAGGCCGCGCGCGGGCCGGCCGGAAACGACGTCCGTCACGGCCGTGATGACGCCCTCCCCGGCCTGCATCAGCGCGCGGTGGTGCGGTGTCGCGGACGACTCCGGACACAGGATGAACGCGGTGCCCATCTGGGCGGCACTGGCGCCGAGACGCAGCGCGGCGGCGATGCCGTTCCCGTCCATGATGCCGCCGGCCGCGATCACTGGAATGCGCACGGCGTGCGCCACCCCTTGCATGAGCGCGAACGTGCCGATGGCGGGATCGCCCCGCTCCGGATCGAACACACCGCGGTGGCCGCCCGCCTCGTAGCCCTGGGCGACGACGGCGTCGATGCCGGCCGCCTCCACCTGGCGCGCTTCATCGACCGACGTCGCGCTGGCCAGCAGCACGATGCCCGCGTCCTTCAGCGCCTGGATGCGGCGCGCATCCGGCAGGCCGAAGTGGAAGCTGACGACGGCAGGGCGCGTCTCCAGCAGCACGTCCAGCATCGGATCGTCGTCGAGGAAGCTTTTATAGATTTCGCGTAAAGACGCCGGCGGCTGCGCCCCGCTGGCGGCGAAATGTGGAGACAGATAGTCGAGCCAGGCCGCTTCGCGCGCGGCGTCGGCCTGCGCGGGACGGTGGCAGAACACGTTGACGTTGAACGGCCGGTCGGTCAGGCGGCGCACGTCGGCGATCGCGGCGCGGCCCTGCGCGGCGTCGCCCGCGCCGACGGAGATCGAGCCGAGCGCCCCCGCCTGCGACACGGCCGCCGCCAGCGCGGCCGTCGAGACGCCGGCCATCGGGGCCTGGACGATGGGAAGATCGATGCGCAGCAGGGACAACAGGTCTGGCTTCATGATGGTCTCCAACACGGGTCGCGATCCGGCGAGTATAGCGCCGCCGGCGCGGAAACGATTTATACCGTTTCCCCCTGCAGTCTTGCCGGGTGCCGCAGCCCGTCGCGGTTCGTGTTTTTGCGTTAGGATGCATGCTACCCTGTGGGCTCAAGAATTATCGATTGGCAACAAAGGAAGGCAATGGACAGTATCGACCTCGAAGTGCTGCACGCCTGCGACCAGTGGCTGCGCGCCGGCTGGCGCTGCGAGTACGTGACCGTCGTACGGACGTGGGGATCGAGCCCGCGGCCGGAAGGCGCCACGATGGCGATCCGCGCGGACGGCGTCGTCGTCGGCTCGGTGTCGGGCGGCTGCATCGAGGACGACCTGATCGCGGCCGTGCGCGAAAACGGCATTGTACGTACGGCGCCGGAAGTCATCACGTACGGCATCTCGGCCGACGAAGCGCACCGCTTCGGCCTGCCCTGCGGCGGCACGATCCAGCTGGTCGTCGAACCGCTCGGGGCGCACAGCCGCATGGACGAACTGCTCGCGCTGGCCCAGCGCCGCGTGCTGACCCGGCGCACGCTGGACCTGACGACGGGCGCGGTCGAACTGGCGCAGGGCCAGGCCGACGAGCAGTTGCGCATGGACGGCCAGGCGCTCGTCACGATCCACGGTCCGCGCCTGCGCATGCTGATCATCGGCGCCGGCCAGCTGTCGCAGTTTTTGGCGCAGATCGCCGTCGGCCTGGAATACCAGGTGACCGTGTGCGACCCGCGAGAAGAATACCGCGCAAGCTGGAGCCTGCCGGGCGTGGAGGTCGTGCATGCGATGCCGGACGATCTCGTGCTGGAGATGAAGCTGGACAGCCGCAGCGCCGTCATCGCCCTCACCCACGACCCCAAGCTGGATGACCTCGCGCTGATGGAAGCGCTCAAGACGGACGCGTTCTACGTCGGCGCCATCGGCTCGCGCGCCAACAATGCGCGGCGGCGCGAGCGCCTGCGCGAATTCGACCTCACCGAAGACCAGATCGCGAAGCTGCACGGCCCCATCGGCCTGTACATCGGCAGCAAGACGCCGTACGAGATCGCCGTCTCCATCCTCGCCGAACTGACCGCGGTGAAGAACGGCGTCGCGCTGCCGGCGCAGATGTCGGTCGAGCACGGGAAGGCGCTCGCGGCCTAGTTCTCGAGCAGCAGCAAGGCCGCCAGCACGAGCATCGTCGTCCCGGTAAAACCTTCGATGCTGCGCCAGACGGCGGGCCGCGCCAGCACGAACGCGCAGCGGCGCGCCCCCAGGCCCAGGGCGGAAAACCACAGCAGCGACGCCGTCATCGCGCCGGCCGCGAACGACACGCGGTGATGCGCCGCGAGGCTGCTGCCGACGGCGCCCAGCAGCACGACGGTATCCAGGTACACGTGCGGATTCAGCAGCGACATCGCCAGCACGATGCCCAGCGCGCGCGATGCCGTCGCCGCCGCCTGCCCTTCGCCCGCATGCGGGGCCGCGGCGCCCTGCCGGCAGCTTTTCAGGCACCGCAGTCCGTACCACAGCAGGAACGCGGCGCCGCCCCAGCGGGCAGCCAGCAGCAGTGCGGGGGAATGCTCGATCAGCGCGCCGAAGCCGGACATGCCCAGCGCGATCAGGGTGACGTCGATCAGCACGCACGTGAGCACCGTCAGCACGACGTGGCGGCCGGCGACGCCCGTGCGGATCACATGCGCGTTCTGGGCGCCGATCGGCATGATCAGGCTCGCGCCCATGCCGAGGCCTTGCAAGAAAATCGGTTGTGAAAACATGCTACCTCCTGTTGTTATTGCGGAGCAGCATGCCTTGTACGCGCGGCTACATCAATTATATTAATGACTTCTAAAGTTCATTAAGCTGGACTAATCCAATGACCATCGATCCGCGCCGCAGCGAGGCGTTCGTCGCCGCCGTCGACAGCGGCAGCCTGGAGCAGGCAGCCGCGCTGCTGAACGTGACGCCGTCCGCCATCTCCCAACGCATCGCCGCGCTGGAACACGACCTGGGCACGCCGCTGCTCGTGCGCGCCCGTCCCTGCCGGCCGACGGCGCCCGGCATGCGGTTGCTGCAATTCCTGCGCCGCCGTGCGCTGCTCGAAGACGAATTCTTCGCGGAGCAGCAGGCCGATCCGGGCCCGGTGCGCGTGGCGCTGGCCGTCAACAACGACACGCTGGCGACGTGGCTGCTGCCCGTGCTGGCACCGGTGCTGATCGAGGAAGGGCTGCTCGTGGAATTCGTCACGGGTGACCAGAGGCACACGTTCGCGCTGCTGGAACAGGGTCTTGCGCTCGCCTGCGTGTCGGGCGAGACGGAACCGATGCGCGGCTGCACCGTGAGTCCGCTCGGCGTGATGCGCTACCGGATGGTGGCGGCGCCCGCCTTCGCCGCGCGCTGGTTCCCCGGCGGGATCACGCGCGACGCTGCGCGGCGGGCGCCGGTGATGGTCTTCGACCGCAACGACCGCCTGCAGACGGCCTTCCTGCTGCAGCACTTCGGCCTGCCGGAAGGCGCGTACCCGTTTCACTATGTGCCGTCCAGCGATCCGTACGTGCAGGCGATCCGCCTCGGTCTCGGCTACGGCCTGCTGCCGCTGGAACAGTGTGCGGACATGCTCGCCAGCGGCGCCCTCGTCGACCTGACGCCGGATCTGTTCGTCGACGTGACGCTGTACTGGCACGCCTGGCGCATTCAGCCGCCGCGGCTGGAGCGCATGGGCGCGGCGCTGGTGAAGGGCGCGCGCGCGGCGCTGCTGCCGTCGCCCTGAGCAACCGGCAGCCACTGCGCGACGCCCCAGCAGAACTCCGGCACGAGGAACAGCCACAGCAAGGGCGCGCCGCTGGCGGCGAGTGCCCACGCCATCCAGGTGGAGAACAGGAAGCGGCCGACGCCATCGTAGCGGCCCAGGGCGACGCTGGTGGCGCGCAGGCGCAGCACGGACCACACGAGCACGATGCTGCCCATCAGGCAGGCGAACAGCACGTGGAACGGGCCGAAGTCCGGCAACGCATCGCCGCCCAGGCTGCGGTTGAGGCTTGAGAGCTGCGCGTGCGCGAGGGCGAACGTCCACGGCGTGGCGAACGGCACCGTGAGCAGCAGGTCGTACACGGCGCTGGCGCGCACGACGGTGAGAAAAGCGGATCGGCTGAGTTGCATGGAAATCTCCCGGGATGAAGGTTCCGGCATCATCGACCCTGGAGTACACTCCAAGGTCAAGGTATTTATCGCAGCCACCGCCATGCAGATCGGAGAACTCGCCGCCGCCACCGGCCTCACCCGGGACACCCTGCGCTTCTACGAGAAACGCGGGCTGCTGTTGTCGCGCCGCCTCGCCAACGGCTACCGCGACTATCCCCCCGAGGCCGTGCAATGGCTGTGCTACCTGCGCGCCGCCCAGGCGCTTGGTTTTACCCTGGCCGAGATCGAGACCGGCCTGCCGTTGCTGGACGATCCGGCCGCCGCCGCGCCCCTGCTGCGCGATGCACTCGTGCGCAAGCTGGAGGACATCGATGCACGCATCGCGGGGCTCTCCGCCCTGCGTGCCGATCTGGCGCGCGAACTGGCGCGGCCAGGGTTCGGCTGCCCCGTGCTGGAGGAACAAGCGGCCGCGTGAGGAGGTCTCGATGGCCTGGGCCGGCGGATCGCCGACCTGCTGCGGGCCGAAGACATCGAGCCATGCGCGTGCCGTTCGCGTAAAATTTTGTTACAAGGAAACTGTCAGCCGTCCGTACGGCGCCCGCGTTAACAGCACAGGCGCCGACGGATGGCGCACACCCATGGAGAGATCATGAAACGCCTGCTTGCCGCCGCCGCCGTGCTGGCCACCTTCACCCACGCCGCCTTTGCCGGAGAACTGACGCTGTTCTCGGATAGCAATTTCCGCGGCCAACGCGTGACCATCGACCGCGACGCCGCCAGTCTGGGCGATGTCAACTTTAACGACCGCGCGTCGAGCGCCGTCATCCGCTCGGGCACGTGGCTGCTGTGCGAGCACGCCAACTTCGGCGGCCGCTGCCAGGAGTTCGGTCCGGGCGAATACCGCGAGCTTCCGGGTTTCAACGACGCCATCTCCTCCGCACGCCAGGTCGACCGCGGCGGCCGTGGCAGCTGGCGCGATCACGACCGTGACGACAACCGGGGTGGCTGGCGCGGTGACGACCGCGGCGACCGTGGCGACCGTGGCGACCGTGGAGACCGCGGCGGCTGGCGCGGCGACCGGGGCGGTGCCGACGTCGTGATGTTCGCCGGCCAGCGCTTCGAAGGCCAGCAAGTGGAACTGTCGCAGGACGTGCGCGCGCTGAGCGACGTCGGCTTCAACGACCGCGCCACCTCGCTCATCATCCGCGAGGGCCGCTGGGAATTCTGCGAGCACGCCGACTTCCGCGGCGAATGCGTCGTCCTGGGGCCGGGCCGCTACGACGTCCTCGACCGCATGAACAACCGCATCTCGTCGATGCGCCGCGTGCGCTGAAAACCGGGGTCAGAGCCTGACCCTTCCCCTCAAATTTTCACAACCTGCACCAAATTGATCAGTGTAAGTAGGGCGAGCTGGAAGGCGTGGTGATCCAACTGAGGTCGTACGCA
>NZ_LMEW01000006.1 GCF_001426525.1 Massilia sp. Root133 | reverse complement strand
GAAGAAGTCAGCGCGACGGCGCAGGCGCTGTCGCAGTCGGCGTCCGAGCAGGCGGCCGGCGTCGAGGAGACGAGCGCCTCGCTGGAACAGATGACGGCATCGATCTCGCAGAACACSGAGAACGCCCGCGTCACCGACGGCATGGCCACGCAGGCCGCGCGCGAGGCGGCGGAAGGCGGCGAAGCCGTGAAGGCGACCGTCGCCGCCATGAAGCGGATCGCGAAGCAGATCGGCATCATCGACGACATCGCCTACCAGACCAACCTGCTGGCGCTGAACGCCGCCATCGAGGCGGCCCGCGCCGGTGAACACGGCAAGGGCTTCGCCGTCGTCGCCGCCGAGGTGCGCAAGCTGGCCGAACGCAGCCAGGTCGCCGCGCAGGAAATCGGCGAAGTGGCGACGAGCAGCGTGGAGCTGGCCGAGCGCGCCGGCGGCCTGCTCGACCAGATGGTGCCGAACATCCGCAAGACCTCGGACCTCGTGCAGGANGAAGTGGCGACGAGCAGCGTGGAGCTGGCCGAGCGCGCCGGCGGCCTGCTCGACCAGATGGTGCCGAACATCCGCAAGACCTCGGACCTCGTGCAGGAGATCACGGCCGCATCGGAAGAGCAATCGGCCGGCGTCGGCCAGATCAACGCGGCGGTCGGCCAGATGAGCCAGACGACGCAGCAGAACGCATCCAGTTCCGAGGAGCTGGCCGCGACGGCCGAGGAAATGAGCTCCCAGGCCGAGCAGCTGCAGCAGGCGATGGCGTTCTTCAAGCTCGACGCAGGACACAACATCAAAGCGGCCGCCGGCAAGCCGTTCAAGACAGGTACGGTGAAGCGCCATGCCCCGAGGACGATCGGGACGCTGGCACTCGCCTCGGTCGGCGCACCGGACGAAGCCGACTTCGCACGCTTTTAAAAGTTAAGGAAATACCATGACAGTCGTAAAGAAGATGATCCTGCTCGTGCTGGCAGCGCTCATCGGTATCGTCGCCCTGGCGGCAATGGGGCGCTACCAGCTCGTCCGCGTCTACGATGCGGCCAGCTACGGCACGGTCAATTCGATTCCCAGCTTCCTCGCGCTCGACGAAGCGTTCGAACAGCTGGCCGTGTACCGCACCCGCGTGTGGCAGCATATCGCACAGACCGACGCGGACAAACTGGCCGCGATCGACCAGCAGATCGGCGAGAACCGCCGCAAGATCGACGAGGCGCTCAAGAAATACGAGTCGCTCGTTTCGGACGACAAGGACAAGGCGCTGCTCGCGGCCGACCGCGCCAGCCTCGCGGACTACGGCCGCATCGTGGACGAGGTGCTGAAACTCTCGCGCGGCGGCAAGAACACGGAAGCGCGCGACCTGATGATGGCGAACGTCGGCGCGGCGGACAAGAATTGGGAAGCGTTCGCGAACCACCGCACGTACAACGAGGCGCTGGCGAAGAACGGCGGTGAGCGTGCCGTCGCGATCCAGAACGCGGCGGAGACGATGTCGCTCGCCTTTGCCGTCGCCACGCTGGCGGCCGTCGGCCTGCTCGGTTTCTACATCACCCGCAGCCTGCTGGCCCAGCTGGGCGGCGAGCCGGCGTACGCGGGAGCCGTCATGGCCCGCATCGCGGGCGGCGACCTGAACGCCGACATTCACACGAAGCCGGGCGACGACGCCAGCATGCTGGCCGCCGTCAAGGGCATGGTCGCGAAGCTCACTCAGGTGATCGACGGCCAGCGCGCAGCGGTGGAAGCCGCGAACCGCGGGAATTTCGATGCGCGCGTCGACCTGGCGGGCCTGCAGGGCTTCCAGAAGGAGATGGGCGAAGGCCTGAACCAGCTGATGGCGACGACCGGCGCGAGCATCACCGACGTGGTGCGCGTGATGGGCGCGGTGTCGCGCGGCGACCTGTCGAACCAGATCGACAAGCCCTACCAGGGCGCGTTCGGCGAGCTGAAGGAATATACGAACAACACCGTGCACAAGCTGACGCAGGTGATCGAGGGCCAGCGCCGCGTCGTGCAGACGGCCAATCGCGGCAACTTCGACGAGCGCGTGGAACTCGCGGGCCTGCAGGGCTTCCAGAAAGAGATGGGCGAAGGCCTGAACCAGCTGGTGGCGACGACGAGCGCATCGGTCGAGGACGTGGTGCGCGTGATGGGCGCGATGTCGGAAGGCGATCTCACCAAGCGCATCGACAAGTCCTACGAGGGCGAGTTCGCCAAGCTGAAGGAATACGCGAACAACACCGTGGACAAGCTCGCGCAGGTGGTGGCCGAGGTCAACGCGGCCGCCGATTCCCTCGCCAGCGCGTCCGAGCAGGTGAGCGCGACGGCCCAGTCGCTGTCGCAGGCATCGGGCGAACAGGCGGCGGGCGTCGAGGAGACCAGCGCGTCGATCGAGCAGATGACGGCATCGATCGCGCAGAACACCGAGAACGCGAAAGTCACCGACGGCATGGCGACCAAGGCTGCGCACGAAGCGACCGAAGGCGGCGCCGCCGTGAAGGAAACCGTGGCCGCGATGAACCAGATCGCCAAGAAGATCGGCATCATCGACGACATCGCCTACCAGACCAACCTGCTGGCGCTGAACGCGGCCATCGAGGCCGCCCGTGCCGGCGAACACGGCAAGGGCTTCGCCGTCGTCGCCGCCGAGGTGCGCAAGCTGGCCGAACGCAGCCAGGTCGCGGCACAGGAGATCGGCGAAGTGGCGACCAACAGCGTGGAGCTGGCGGAACGCGCCGGCACCCTGCTCGACCAGATGGTGCCGAACATCCGCAAGACGTCGGACCTCGTGCAGGAAATCACGGCCGCGTCGGAAGAGCAGTCGGCCGGCGTCGGCCAGATCAACGCGGCGGTGGGCCAGCTGTCCCAGACGACGCAGCAGAACGCATCCAGTTCCGAGGAGCTGGCGGCGACGGCCGAGGAAATGAGTTCCCAGGCCGAGCAGCTGCAGCAGACGATGGGCTTCTTCCGCCTCGCGGCCGGCGCCGCGGGCCAGGCCGCCCCGACGCGCCCGGCGCCCCGCGCAAAGCGTTCCCCGCTGCGCCTGGCCGGTGCCGCGGCGCCGCTGGCCGCGCCCGACGAAGCCAACTTCACCAACTTCTGACCCGCGGTGACCGAATGAATCACACGAACCAAGCAGCCAACGCGGCGGCCGCCGGCCAGTCCGCCCAATACCTCACCTTCATGCTGGGCGGCGAAGCCTTCGGCATCGGCATCATGGCCGTCAAGGAGATCATCGAGTTCTCCGGCCTCACGGAAGTACCGATGATGCCGGACGCGATCCGCGGCGTGATCAACCTGCGCGGCGCCGTCGTGCCCGTGATGGACCTCGCGGCCCGCTTCGGCCGGCCGCAATCCGTGGCGGGCAAGCGCACGTGCATCGTCATCGTCGAACTGGAACACGACGGCGAGCGCCAGCTGACGGGCGTCGTCGTCGATGCCGTCAGCGCCGTGCTGGACATTCCGGCCGCCGACATCGAGCCCGCGCCGTCGTTCGGCACGCGCATCCGCGGCGACTTCATTGCCGGCATGGGCAAGGTGAACGGCAAGTTCGTCATCCTGCTGAACGTGCAGCAGGTGCTCGCGCTGGACGGCTTGCCCGACCTGGCCGGCGCCGCCCCCCTCGCCGCCTGACCATGCAGCATTGCTCGATCAGCCAGGGCGAGTTCGCGCGCTTCCAGCGCTTCATCTTCGACATCGCCGGCATCTCGATGTCCGATTCGAAGAAGGCCCTCGTCAGCGGCCGCCTCGCCAAACGCCTGCAGCACTTCGGCCTGCCGTCGTACGACGCCTATTTCCGGCTGCTGACGGACGGCGCGCACAAGGACGAGGTGCAGCTGGCCGTCGACCTGCTGACGACGAACGAGACCTATTTCTTCCGCGAGGCGCGCCATTTCGAGCTGCTGCGCGAAGCGGCCGAGACGGCGCGCCCGTCCCTCCGTGCGAATGCGCCGTTCCGCGTGTGGAGCGCGGCCTGCTCGTCCGGCGAGGAACCGTACAGCATCGCGATGGTGCTGGCCGACGTGCTGGGATCGGCGCCGTGGGAAGTCGTGGCCTCCGACATCAGCACGCGCGTGCTGGAGCGCGCCCGCACCGGCCACTATCCGATGGAACGCGCAACCCACGTGCCGCAGGACTACCTGCGCCGCTACTGCCTGAAGGGCATCCGCGACCAGCAGGGCACGCTGCTCGTGGAACGCGGCCTGCGCGAGCGCGTGCAGTTCCGCCAGGTGAACCTGAACACGGCGCTGCCCGGCGACCTGGGCACCTACGACCTCGTCTTCCTGCGCAACGTGATGATCTATTTTAACGGCGACACCAAGCGCCAGGTCGTCACGCGCATCATGCAGCGCATCAAACCGGGCGGCCATTTGTTCATCGGCCACTCGGAGAGCCTGCAGGAGATGGGCGACGTGCTCCGTTCCGTGATCCCTTCCGTCTACCGTCTACCGTAATCCGGCATGAAAACAATCGATGTGATGGTGGTCGACGACTCGGCCGTCGTGCGCAAGGTCGTCGGCGCGGTGCTGGAATCCGCGCCCGGCATCCGCCTGCTGCACGCCGTGGCCGACCCGCTGCTCGCCATCGAGCGCATGAAGCAGGCCTGGCCCGACGTGATCCTGCTGGACGTGGAGATGCCGCGCATGGACGGCATCACGTTCCTTCGCAAGATCATGGCGGAGCGGCCCACGCCCGTCGTCATCTGCTCGACGCTGACGGAAAAAGGCGCGGAGACGACGATGGCCGCGCTGGCCGCGGGCGCCGTGTCCATCATCACGAAACCCAAGCTGGGCCTGAAGGACTTCCTCAGCGAGAGCGCGGACGAACTGATCGCCGCCGTGCGCGCGGCGAGCCACGCGAACGTGCGCAGGCTCGCGGCACGCGCCGCGCCCGCGCCCGTCGCCGCGAAGCTGACCGCGGACGCCGTGCTGGCGGCCGCGCCCGAGACGCGCGCCCTGCTGCGCACGACCGAGCGCGTCGTCGCCATCGGCACCTCCACGGGCGGCACGCTGGCATTGGAAGAAGTGCTGACGGCGCTGCCCCGCGTCACGCCCGGCATCGTCATCGTGCAGCACATGCCGGAAAAATTCACGGCCGCCTTCGCCGACCGCCTGAACGGCCTGTGCCAGATCGAGGTGCGCGAGGCGCGCCACGGCGACCGCGTGCTGCCGGGCCGCGCGCTGATCGCGCCGGGCGGCAAGCACATGCTGTTGCGGCGCGACGGCGCCAACTACCACGTGGACGTCATCGACGGCCCGCTCGTGAATCGCCATCGCCCGTCCGTCGACGTGCTGTTCCGCTCCGTCGCCAGGCACGCGGGCGCGAACGCGCTGGGCATCATCATGACGGGCATGGGCGACGACGGCGCGGCCGGCCTGCTCGAGATGCGCAAGGCGGGCGCGCGCACCGTCGCGCAGGACGAGGACAGCTGCGTCGTCTACGGCATGCCGAAGGAAGCCGTGAAACGGGGCGGCGTCGAGAAATCCGTGCCGTTGAAAGCGATCGACCGCGAGATCCTGCAGCAGCTCGGGGTGCGCTGATCGCGTATCATCTGCCTGAACAGCCGATCCAGAAGCTGATGCCAGGAGAACGAGATGAAAACAGGAATGTGTATCGCCGCGCTCGCCGCCTGCCTGACGGCCTCCTTGAGCGCGTGCGGCGGTGGCGGCGGCAGCGCCGGCACGGGGAATACCCCGCTGACGCCGCCCGTGTCCAGCAACGGCAACCTCGACGCGTACGTCGGCACGTGGGCGTCCGCGTGCGCGTCGCACGCGGTCGACACGGCCGTCGTCGCGCGCGCGGCCGGATCGGGCAATGCGCTCACGATCGCCGTCACGACGACTTACTACGCCAACACGGCCTGCACGGGCGACGTCATCGCCACGCAGGTGTGGAGCGCCCCCACGACGGCGACGTACGTGGGCACCGTCGCATCGACCATCATGCCGGGGTCCGTGTCCGCGTCCATCGACAAGGTGACGGCGCAGCAGCCGCAACGCAGCGTCACGTTGACGGGCACCTTCGTCAGCCGCAAGATCGTCGACGGCCAGCCCAACTGGTGCATCGATTACGCGGGCGGTTCCGTGTGCGTGCCCGACCGGATCTACGCGGCCGAACCGGCGCCGTTCGACGGGCTGGCCATCGTGGGCGGCGAGCTGGTCGAGGTCAAGTCGAACGGCGTCAACTACGACGCCGTCGAGCGCTTCACGAAACGCTGACGGGCAGCGCGGCCAGCCCGCGCAGGCCGGCGATGCCGTTCCAGCGCGGGGCCGCGTCAAGCATGCGGAGCGTCGGCCAGCGGCGCAGCACGGCGCGCAGCACGACGTCGGCCTCCAGCAGCGACAGCCCGGCGCCGATGCAGACGTGCGGCCCGCTGCCGAACGACAGGTGGCTGCCGGCGCGGCGCGTGATGTCGAACGTGTCCGGATCGGCGAAGCGCTCCGGATCGCGGTTCGCGGCGCCGATCAGCGCGATCACGAGGTCGCCGCGCCCGAGCGTCGTGCCGTGCAGCGTGAGTTCCGTGGCGACGCGCCGGCCGGTGTACTGCACGGGACTGTCGTAGCGCAGCAGTTCGCGGATGGCCAGGGTCATGCCGTCTTCGTCCGCGCGCAGCCGCGCCCACGCGTCCGGGTGCGTGAGCAGCGTGTACAGGCCGTTGCCGAGCAGGTTGCGCGTCGTCTCGTGGCCGGCGAACAGCAGCATCGCGCATTGCGCCAGCAACTCGCCGTCCGCGCGCAGTTCGCCCGCGGCCTCGGCCTGCAGCAGGCGGCTGACGAGATCCGTGCCGGGGGACGCCCGGCGCGCGGGCAGCAGCGCGTCGAAATAGCGCACCATCTGCAGCAGGCTGCGCTGGGCCGCGCGCAGCTGGTCGGCCGTGGGCTGCAGCGCGCCGATGAAGGCGGCCAGGTCGTCCGACCACGCCATGAAGCGCGCCTCGTCCTCGCGGTCTATCCCCAGCATCAGGCCGATGACGCGCGACGGCAGCGGCCGCGCGACTTCGGCGATGAAGTCGAAGCCCGCGTGCGCGTCGAGGCCGTCCAGCAGTTCGTCGGTGAGCCGCTCGACGTCGGCCCGCAAGGTGCGGATCAGGGTCGGATGAAAACCGGCCGCCATCGCCTTGCGCACGCGCTGGTGGTCGGCGCCGTCCAGGAACACCATCGCGCTGCCGAACAGGCGCTGGAACAGGTCGAGGCCCGCCTGGGCGCGCCGTCCCGACAGGCTCGCGTCGACGCCGGGGATGCGCTTGACCCAGCCGCCCGTGCGCTGCGACGAAAAGCGCGGATCGCGCAGCGCCAGCTCGATGTCCGCGTGGCGCGTCAGCACCCACGCGCCCTGGAACACGTCGTCGCGCCACAGCACCGGGCCCGCCGCGCGCAGGCGGCGATAGGTGGGATACGGATCGTGCAGGAAGGCGGCGTCGAATGGCGCCGCGTCGGGCGCGTCGGGCGCGAAATCTCTCATGCGATTCATTGGATGATGGTCTGCCGGGCCAGCACTTTACCATCTTTTTACCGCGTCACTCCCCGCCGTAGATCTTGCTGTCGTGCCGATCGACCTCCCGCGCACCAGATGATGAAGTGCCCGTCCTGTCGTGCGTACGCTGCGACAAATGTCCCTCGTGCGACAGATGTACCGCCATGCCTGGGCCGTCGCGCTGGGGCGCACGGGCGTGCCGCCGCTGGCGATGGCCTGGCTTGTAATTTGCTATCTCCTGTCATGCCGCCTCGCGGCATGACAACCACCACCATCAGGAGACAGCATGAACTTCAAACGCACACTCGCCGGCATCGGCCTCGCCCTCGCCCTGCCCTTCAGCGCCCACGCCGCCATGCCCGGCATGGAAGGCGCCCACCATGTGGGGCTCACGGTGCCGAACATGGACGACGCCGTCCGCTTCTTCGTCGACGTCATCGGCTGCGAGGAATCCATCAAGCTCGGTTCGTTCAAGTTCGCCGACGACTGGATGAACGTGCACCTGAACGTCAACCCGCGCGCCGAGATCAAGCGCTTCCAGATGGTCCGCTGCGGCCATGGCACGAACCTGGAGATCTTCGAATACTCGGCGCCGAACCAGGGCAGGACGCCGCCCCGCAACAGCGACGTCGGCGGCCATCACCTCGCGTTCTACGTCGACGACATGGACAAGGCCGTCGCCTACCTGAAATCGAAAGGCGTGCGCACGCTGGGCGCACCCAGCACGTTCACGGAAGGTCCGGCGGCCGGCCTGACGTGGATGTACTTCCTCGCACCGTGGGGCCTGCAGCTGGAAATCGTCAGCACGCCGAAGGGCATGGCCTACGAGAAGACGGCCAGGCGCGCCCTGTGGGATCCGCGCTCCCCGGCCAAATGAAGACGGCGACGATGGCGGTGCTGGCCGCGAAATGCGTCGCGATCTGCGCCACGATCCTCGTCGCGGTGTGCCTGCCCGGCAGCGCGTGGGCGCATTTCGACGGCCGGGTCAGCGTGCGGGTCGTGCATTTCACGTACGACGCGGCGGGCATGACCGCGTACTACCGCGTGTCGCTCGCGCCACTGGGACCGGCGCCGTACGTCGTCGCGAGGAAGGAAAGCGGCCAGTGGTTTCATTACGTGGACACGGCCGCCGTCGATCCGCTGGCGGCCGCGCGGGTGCTCGCCGCCGCGCACACGGTGTCCGTCGATGGCCGCGCGGTCGCCCCGAACGTGCTGGCGGCCGCCCTGCACGTGAAGGGCAGCGTACCGCCGTTCGCCACGCCCGCGCAAGCGCGCGCGGCGCCAGCGACGCCCACGCCGCTGCCGGCGGCGATGCCGGACATCGGCGACGTCGTGCTGGACGCCGCCATCGCGTATCCCGGCGTGCGTCCCGCGGCGTTCCGCTTCGCCGGCACGCTCGCGCCGGGCAAGCTGTCGGACGCGCCGCTGAACACGATCCTGCTGTCGCACCGCGCCGGCGCGACGGACCAGTACCGCATGGATGGCGCGGCCATCGACGTCAACCCTTCCTGGTGGCTGTCGGCCTGGCAGTTCATCCGCGCGGGCGCCGCCCATATCCTCGAAGGAGCGGACCACCTGCTGCTGGTCGTGTGCCTCGTCGCGGGCGACATGCGCCTGCGCGCGATCGCCCTGCGCATCACCGCGTTCAGCGCGGGCCATGCGTGCGCCATCGCGGCCAGCTTCTACGGCCTGCTGCCCGACCGGCCGTGGCTGATCCCCGGCGTGGAACTGCTGATCGCGCTGTCCGTGCTCGGCACCGCGCTGCTGATGGCGGGCCGCCGCGAACGCGGGGGCGCGCCGGCACTGGTCTTCGTCGTGGGCCTCGTGCACGGCTGCGGCCTCGCCGTAGGGCTGCGCGAACTCCTGTCCGACACGGGCCCGAACGTCGTCGCGTCGCTCGTGTCGTTCAACGTGGGCGTGGAAGCGGGCCAGCTGCTGGTCGGCGCCACCGTGTGGCTGCTGCTGGCGGGCGCGCGGCGCGTGGCGCCCGGCCGCGACGACAGCGTGCGCCGGTGCGTCGCGCTGGGCGTCGCGGTGGTGTCGCTGGCCTGGGTGATGGAACGGACGGGACCCGTCTGGGATGCGCTCCAGACGGGCTTTGCGTGACGGCTAGCGCTGGTTCGGCGGGACGATGCCGTACTTCTTCATGTAGCGGTACACGGTGGCGCGCGCCAGGTTGAGCTCTTCCGACACCTTGGTCACGCTCCACTTGTGGCGCACGAGCGCGTCGAGCAGCGGCGCGGCCTCGCAGTCCTCGCCGCCGGACGCAATTGCGGGGACTGCAGGCGCGGCCGGCAGGACGGAAAACTGCTCGGTCAATTCCTGCGGCAGGTCGGCCGCCGTGATCGTCCGGCCGTCGGACACCGCCAGCGCGAAGCGCAGCACGTTGCGCAGCTGGCGGATGTTTCCCGGCCACGCGAAGCACAGCATGGCGTGCATGGCGTCCAGCGACAGGTGCGCATCCATGCCGAGCAATTCCGCCTCCTCGGCCAGGACTTTTTCGATCAGGTAGCGCTTGTCCGCGCGGTCGCGCAGCGCCGGCAGATGGAGCGTCGCGCCGCACAGGCGGTAATATAAATCTTCGCGGAAGCTGCCGGCGCCGATCAGGTTGCGCAGGTCGCGGTGCGATGCCGCGATCACGGTCAGGTCCACCGGGACGGGCTTGTCCGCGCCGAGCGGCAGGACTTCCTGTTCCGACAGCACGCGCAGCAACCGGGTCTGCAGGTGCAGCGGCATGTCGCCGATCTCGTCGAGGAACAGGGTGCCGCCGTCGGACTGCAGGATCAGGCCCTTCATGCCTTTCGCGCGGCCGCCCGTGAACGCGCCGGCCGTGTAGCCGAACAATTCGCTTTCGATCAGCGACTCGGGAATCGCGCCGCAGTTCACGGCGACGAACGGCTTGTGGGCGCGTTCGCTCGACCGGTGCAGCGCCTTGGCGATGACTTCCTTGCCGGTGCCCGTCTCGCCGTGGATCAGGATGTTCAGCTTGCGGTTCAGCAGGCGCTTGGCCTGGTCCAGCAGGCGCCGCATCGTGTTGTCGTCGCCGGCCAGGCAATCCAGTTCCGGATGGTGGGCGGGCGCGGCGCTGTCCGCCGCCTCGACGACGACGCTGCCGCGGGCGGCCGGACGCGGCCGCGGCGCCTTCACGCTCGCGTAGAACATCTGGTTCGAGCCGCGCGTGACGATCGAGCGCTCGCCCATCGTGCCGGCGCGCGCGAGCCGCAGCAGGTCGTCCGGCGCGAGGTCGAACAGCGCCGTGAGCGGCTGCCCGACGACGTCGCCGGCCGCGCGGCCGAACAGCCGGCGCGCGCCCGTGTTGGCGCCGACCACGACGCCGTCGTCGTCATAGGCCAGCATGATCTCGCCGCTCACCTCGACGAGCGCCCACGCCGTGCCGAGGCGCAGGATCCAGCGGTCCTGGAAATGGCGCAGGAAGTTCGCGTCCTCGATCATTTCCGCATACATCATCGTCAGGTGCAGCGCGAGGTGCTGGCTTTCCTTGTACGTCGGCGACGTCAGCGCGGACAGGTCGAGCACCGCGAGGAACTTGCCCTCGGGGTCGAACAGCGGCGCCGCGGAACAGGTCAGCGGGATGTGGGTGGGATCGAAATGGTCGTCCCGGTGGCACGTCAGCGCCGTCTGCTCGGCCACGCAGGTGCCCACGCCGCAGGTGCCGGCCGACCGCTCGCTCCATTCGGCGCCCAGGTACAGGCCCGCTTTCTTGAGGTCCGGCGCGCGCGCGTCGTTGCCGATGTAGTCGACGGTGACGCCCTGCGCATCCGTCAGCAGCAGCACGTAGCCGAGGCCGGACACGCGCTTGTACATCTGCTCCATGCCCACGCGGGCCACCTGCATGAATTCCTCGATCTGCTCCTGGTGCGCGCGCAGCGTGGCAGACGTCACGATGTGCGGCGCCTTCGGGCGCGCCGGATCGAGCCCGTAGTCGTTCACGCAGCGGCGCCACGAGTTGTGGATCAACTCGTTGGCGCCGTTCGCGGCGGTACCGTGCATGGCCACCGACATCACGTTGTCGATGTGCCGGCTTTGTGTCTGGTTCGTCATCGTCGTCTCCTGCAGCGCCGGCAACTCGTCGTTTGCCGGTCGTGTACTTACGGTTTATGGTACTCCATTTATGAACTGAAAAGTCATCCCATGTGTTCGGGTGCGGCGCGGAACGGCTGCAGTTCGTCCAGCGGATCGCTGGCGCCGAACAGCCAGCCGCGGTCCAGGTCCGCCGCCGCATGCTGCACGTCCGCGTGGTAGCTCGACCGCACGAGCGGGCCCACGGCCGCATGCGCGAAGCCCAGCGCCTCCGCGGCGTCGCGCAGGCGCGCGAACGCGTCCGGCGTGACGTAGCGGCGCACGGACAGGTGCGCGCCGGATGGCGCCAGGTACTGCCCGATCGTCACCATGTCCACGCCGTGCGCGCGCAGGTCGTGCAGCACGTCCTCGACTTCGTCGTCGGTCTCGCCCAGGCCCACCATCAGGCCCGACTTGGTCTTTACGTCCGGATGGCGCTCCTTGAACCGTTCCAGCAACGCCAGCGAATGCGCATAGTCGGCACCGGGCCGCACGGGCCCGTACAGGCGCGGCACGGTCTCGATGTTGTGGTTCAGGACATCGGGCGGCGCCGCCTCCAGCGCTTCGAGCGCGGCGTCCAGGCGCCCGCGGAAGTCCGGCACCAGCACTTCGATGCGGGTCGCCGGCGCCGCGGCGCGCACCGCGCGGATGCAGGCGGCAAAGTGGCCGGCGCCGCCGTCGCGCAGGTCGTCGCGGTCGACGGACGTGATCACGACGTAGCGCAGGCCGAGCGCCGCCACCGTGCGCGCGAGCCGGTCCGGTTCCGCGGCATCGAGCGGATCGGGCCGGCCGTGGCCCACGTCGCAGAACGGGCAGCGGCGCGTGCACTTGTCGCCCATGATCATGAACGTGGCCGTGCCCTTGCCGAAGCATTCGCCGATGTTCGGACAGCTCGCCTCCTCGCACACCGTCGTCAGCGCGTTCGCGCGCAGGATGGCCTTGATCTCGAAAAACCGCGAGGACGGCGCCGGCCCCCGCGTGCGGATCCAGTCCGGTTTCGGCAAGCGCTCGGCCGGCACGATCTTGATGGGAATGCGGCTCGTCTTGGCCGCGCCCAGCTGTTTGGAGGTCGGCTTCATCTCTGCTCCTACACCGCGCCGCGTGCCAGCTCGCCCGCGATGTGCTCGGCCTGGCGGATCGCCAGCGCGACGATGGTCAACGTGGGATTCGCGGCGGAACTCGACGCGAACTGGCTGCCGTCCGAGATGTACAGGTTCTTGACGTCGTGGGTGCGGCCCCATTTGTCGACGACGCCGTCGCGCGCATGCTCGCTCATGCGGTTCGTGCCGAGGTTGTGGCTGGCCGGGTACGCGGGCATGTCGATCACGCGCGTGGCGCCCACCGCTTCGGACAGCTTGCGGAACTGGACCAGGCCGTGCGCCGCGATCGCGTTGTCGTTCTTGTGGTATGTCTTGGACACGATCGGGATCGGCAGGCCGTACTGGTCCTTCTCGGTCGGGTGCAGGGTGATGCCGTTCTGTTCGCGCGCCATGTCTTCGCCGCAGACCCAGATCGCCGTCATGTGGTCGTACATGTCCAGCGCCGACGTCACGTCCCGGCCCCAGCCGCCCGGCTTCATGAAGGCCGCCGTGTACGGCAGGCCCAGGGCGAGGCCTTCGAGATAGTAGCCGCCGTTGAAGCCGCGCTGCGTGTTCAGCGCCACCTCGTCGGCGACGACGGCGCCGATGTCGAAGCCGCGGTTCATGTACACGGGCTTCTTGTGGATCGCCACGGCGGCGGCCGTCGAATGATTCATGTAGTTGCGGCCCACCTGGCCGGACGAATTCGCGAGGCCGTTCGGGAACATCGACGACGCGGAGTTCAGCAGCAGGCGCGGCGACTCGATGGAATTGCCGGCGACGGCGACGAGGCGCGCCTTCTGCAGCACGTGGCGGCCCTGGCTGTCCGCGTACAGCACGCCGTTCACCTTGCCCGTCTTGTCGTGCTGGATCTGCAGCACCATGCTTTCCGGGCGCAGTTCGACACGGCCCGTGTCCAGCGCCTTCGGCACTTCCGTGTACAGGGTCGACCATTTCGCGCCGACCTTGCAGCCCTGCATGCAGAAGCCGATCTGCTGGCAACCGGGACGCCCGTCGTAAGGCTGCGAATTCGATGCGACGGGGCGGATGATCTTGTTGTAGCCGATCTTGCGCGCGCCGGCCGCCACCACCTTGGTCTGGTTCGATTCCGGCATCGGCGGCAGGCCGCTCGCGCGCGTGCCGGCCACGCCCATCTTCTTTTCCGCCAGTTCGTAGTACGGCTCCAGCTCCGCCAGCGAGATGGGCCAGTCGAGGATGTTGGCGCCGTCGACCTTGCCGTAGATCGTGCGCGTCCTGAAATCGTGCTCCTGGAAGCGCAGCGCGACGCCCGACCAGTGCACGGTCGACCCGCCCACCGCCTTGACGATCCATGCCGGCAGGTTCGGGTAGGTCTTCGTGTGGTGCCAGCCGCCGGCCGATATCCGCTTGTCGAGCCACGAGATCTTGTTGAACATGGCCCACTCGTCGTTCTCGAAATCCGCCTGCGTGAAATGCTTGCCCGCTTCGAGGATCACGATCTTGTCCACGCCCCGCTGGGCCAGTTCGTTGGCCAGCGTCGCGCCGCCCGCGCCCGAGCCGATGATGACGATGGCGTCGTCGTCGCCCAGTTCGATTTTCTTGCTCATTGCCGTCTCCTGTCTTTTGTTATGGTGTGGGCGTTTACAGCCAGTCGATGTCGTTGAAACCGCGGTTGATGTAGCCGCCCTGCTCCCACGACGATCCCTCGTAGCCGAGCAGCGGCCACACGGACTTGTTGTCGTACAGGCTCGTCACCATCTCGCCGCGCACCTTCTGGAAGAACGGCGACGGCTCGATCGCCTTCAGCAGGCTGACGCGCTCCGGCTCGCGCTTGACGGCCGCATAGGGTTTGCCGAAGCGCCTCATCGCGGCCTTGTCCAGGTCGCGCACGCCGTCGCGGAACAGGGCCGCCTGCTTCGGATCCTTCGCGGCCGCGCGCTCGAACGGCTGGATCGCCTCGACGTAGTAGCGGTCCGCCAGTTTGTCGTGCGGGAAGACGTCGCGCGCCATGCGCAGCAAGGTCTGTGCCGTGGCCGCGCCCAGCGTGGGAAAGTCCTGCGCCAGGTGTTTGTCGCTGGAGGCGGCCAGCGCGGCCGGGCCTGCGGCCGCCGCGCCGAGGGCCATGGCGCCGCCGCGCAGGAAGCCGCGGCGCGTGACGGTGACGACCTTCGGCAGCACGCGCATGCCCGTGCATGCGTTCGATGCTTGATCTTTCATGTGAACCTCTTTCAATGAGACAGGGTGGGAAAATGGACCGGTGCGGCGCCGGGCGGCCGTGGGGGAAACGCGTCGGACGCGGCGCCCAGCACGTCGGTGAGCATGTGGTGCAGGCGCTCGGCCAGGACCTCCGCCAGCACGGGGGCGCCGAGCTGCTGGGCGAACGACGTGGTGCAGTCGTCCAGCAGCGCCGCATCGGCCGCTTCCTGCCCGAGCGCGCCGCACAGCAGCGACCAGTCGGGCGGCGCGATCAGCGTCCCCGACGTCATCAGGACGCCCGTGCGGCGCCGCAGCTGGGCCAGGCCGACGATCTTGCGCGTGCCGACGACGACCTCCCACGGCGACAGCCCGCCGTAGCAGGCCCACTTCAGGCGCGCGTCGCCCGGCCGCAGCCGCACTTCCTCGGGCGGGATCGCATAGGCGGGAATGCCGGCGTCGCGCAACAGGCCCGCGTGCAGCGCGCCCAGCCAGCGGTAGCTGGAGAGCGTGCTGCGGCCGAGCAGCGGATGGTCGGGCGGCAGCACGACGGACGCGCTGACCATCCACGGCCCCGTCAGCACGGCGCCGCCGCCCGAGCCGCGCTGCACCACGGAGCCGGCCAGCGCGTGGCCGGCCACGAGCCGCTCGCGCAGCGCCGCCTGCGAGCAGCCCAGCACGACGCCGGGCACCCGGTAGGTCCACAGGCGCACGCGCGGCTCGGTGACGGGTTCGCGCAGCTGGGCCGCGTTCCACGCCTGTTCCTCGTACGAGGTCACCGTGTCGATGAAGACCATCCGGGCATCCATTACAACTCCTTCGCGGCTTCCAGCCGCCGTTTCAGGTCCGTCAGGAACAGCGCGGCCGGGAAGCCGTCGACGGCACGGTGGTCGAACACGAGGTGCAGGCCCATCATCGGCGCGATCGCGACCTCGTTCCCGCGCGCCACCGGCCGGGCCGCGACGCGCGTCACGCCGAGGATGGCCACCTGCGGGCTGTTGATGATCGGCGTGAAGCTGTCGATGGCGGTATTGCCCAGGTTCGTCACGGTGAACGTGCCGCGCTGGTAGCTGCCGGCCGACAGCGTACCGGCACGCGCGCCTTCCGCCAGCGTGCGCGCCTCGCGCCCCAGCTCGGCCGCGCTCTTGCGGTCGGCGTTGCGCAAGACCGGCACCATCAGGCCGTCGTCCAGGCTGACGGCCAGGCCCAGGTTCACGTCGCCCAGCAGCTCGATGTCCTTCTCGCGCATGCGGGCATTCAGGCGCGGGTGCTCGCGCAGGCACAGCGCGACGGCGCGCAGCACGTAGGCGGTCAGGCTGACCCGCTCGTCCTCCGGCGCGGCCGCCCGGAGGGCCTGCAGCGCGGTCACGTCCACCTCGACCGACTGCGCGACGCGCGGCACGCGCCAGCCCTGCTCCATGTTGCGTGCGATGGCCCCGCGCATCCCCGTCAGCGGCACCGTCGCGGGTACGGTCACGGCATCCATGGCCTACCCCTCGATCCGCGCCAGCACGGTGTGGCGGCCGAACGTGTCGCCGGCGGCGACCTCGATGGCGGCCAGGCGGCCGGCGGCGGGGGCCGTCACCTCGTGCGTCGTCTTGACCAGTTCCGCGACGACGAGCGTCTGGCCCGCCGTCACCTGCTGGCCCACTTCGACCTGCCAGTCCTGCAGCAGGGCTTCCGTGCCCTCTTCCACATCGTCCCAGACGCCGCCGTCCAGTTTCACGTCGTTCATGCTTGTGCTCCTTGTTGAAGTTGATGAATGGGTTGCGCGCGCATCAGGCCGCGCACGGCGTCGGCGATGGCGTCCACCTGCGGGATGACGGCCTGTTCGAGCGGCCGGCTGAACGGGATCGGCACGTCGGGCACCGCGAGGCGTTTTACCGGCGCGCGCAGCTGGATGGTGTCGAGATGCTCGGCGACGAGCGCGGCGATCTCGCCGGACAGGCCGAAACTCAGGTAGTCCTCGTCCGCGATCAGCACGCGGCCCGTCTTGGCGACCGAGGCCAGCACGCCGGCGCGGTCGAGCGGGACGATCGTGCGCAGGTCCAGCACCTCGACGGAGATGCCTTCTTGCGCCAGCTGCTCGGCCGCGATGGCCGCCTTCTGCACCATCTGGCTCAGGGTGACGATGGTGACGTCGCTGCCCTCGCGCACGATGCGCGATTCTCCGAACGGGATCGCATAGGCTTCCTCGGGCACGGCGTTCGTGCTGCCCTCGAAGTAGGACATCCACGACAGGCCCATGATCCCCTTGTGGTAGCAGAACACGACCGGGTTGTCGTCGCGGATCGCCTGGGCCATGAGGCCTTTCGCGTCGTACGCATTGGACGGCACGACCACCTTCAGGCCCGGCATGTGGGCGAAGCTCGCGTACAGGCATTGCGAGTGCTGGGCCGCGTCGTTGTAGCCGCCGCCGATGCCCGTCGTGATCACTACCGGCAGCTTCAGTGCGCCGCCGGACATGTACGAATTCTTCGCCATGTGGTTGTAGATCTGGTCGAAGCAGACGCCGAAGAAGTCGACGAACATCAGTTCCGCGATGGGACGCAGGCCTTCCGCCGCGGCGCCCACGGCCGCGCCCATGAATGCCGTTTCCGAGATCGGCGTCTCCATGATGCGCTCGGGGCCGAAGCGGTCGAGCAGGCCCGTGGTGGCGGAAAAGATGCCGCCGTACTTGCCGATGTCCTCGCCCATCACGAACACGGACGGATCGCGTTCCATTTCCTGGCCGATGGCTTCGGCGATGGCCTGCGCCATCGTCAGCGTGCGTACGCCGGTTTTAATTGTGCTTTGCATGTGGGTCTCCTTGTCTCATTCGGCGAATACGTGTTTCAGGGCGTCCTGCGGCGCCGGGTACGGGCTGTTGCGGCCGAAGGCAAACGCGGTTTCCACGCGGCCGGCGATGCGCTGGCGCAGCGCCTGGTCCTGCGCGTCGTCGATCAGCCCTTCCGCACGCAGGCGCGCACCGAGCCGCCCGATCGGATCGTCCTGGCGCAGCGCGGCGCTTTCGCCTTTCGGGCGGTAGGTCTCGGGGTCGCCCTGGAAGTGGCCGAAGTAGCGGTCGGTCTTGACTTCGATGAGGGTCGGGCCTTCGCCGCGGCGCGCGCGGGCGATGGCGGCACCGGCGGCCGCGTACACCTCGACGGCGTCGTTGCGCTCGACGAGGACGCCGGGCATGCCGTAGGCGGCCCCGCGCACGGCGTTCGACGCGACCGACGTCGACACGGATTTCTCCACCGAGATGCCGTACTTGTTGTCTTCGCAGACGAAGACGACGGGCAGCTTCCACACGGCGGCCAGGTTCAGCGCTTCGTGGAATGCGCCCTGGTTGGCGGCGCCTTCGCCGAAGAACGCGATGGCGACCCAGTCCTTGCCCAGCTTGCGCGCGGCGAGCGCGGCGCCGCAGGCCTGCGGTGCGCTGGCGCCCACGATGCCGCTGCAGGAAAACTTGGTCGGCACGTGGAACAGGTGCATGTGGCCGCCCTTGCCGCGGCCCAGCCCCGTGTCCTTGCCAAACATCTCGGCCGTCATCGCGTCGAGCGGCACGCCCTTGGCGATGGCGAAATGGTGCGAGCGGTGCGCGCCGACGACGCTGTCGTCATTGCCCAGGTGCGCGCACACGCCGACGGCGACCGGCTCCTGGCCGGCGGCGAGGTGCATCTCGCCCGGCACGGGGCCGGCGCCGATGTCGAACGCGAGGCCCTTCTGGATCTTCGGGGGCAGCTTGCCCTCGAGGTAAACCTTCGCCATCGTTTCTTCGTACTCGCGGATCTCGATCATCTTCTCGTACATCCAGAGCAGGTGTTCCCGTGTCGGCTGCATGTTGCTGTCTCCTTGTCTGTGGGTTGGTGCATGCACCTACCCCTTCAGCAAATTCGATGCCATGCCCGTTTCCCCCGTCGCGACGGGCAAAAACGCCTGTTTCGGCCGCCCGGACGCGCCATCTGTCGCAGGCGTGGGCCGCCCGGCTGCGACATCTGTTTCAGCGCGGACGGCCGCGCGCAGCCCTGCGAGAGTGAGCCGCGTGGTGGCACCGTTTTTGCAGATGCGACCAGCGCAGTACCTACAACAATCAATGGAGACGACATGAAAGAGACACACAAGACGCGCAAGCTGCTTGCGCTGCTGGCCTGCGCGGCCGCGGGTTCCACCCACGCGGCCGTGGAATTCGAGACGCCGGGCGGCTGGAAGCTCGGCACGGACGGCTGGATCATCGTGCAGGCGCACCGCCAGAACGGCGACGACGCGGGTACGACGGGCTTTCGCATGACGTCGGGCACGACGCCGAGCCTGTTCGCGTTCACCGTCACCTCGCCCGCCATCGACGGGATCACGTACAGCAGCCGCGTGGGCCTGTACATCAATTCGCAGTCGGGCGAAGGCAACTTCCGCAACGCGGGCAACGTCGGCAACACGGGCAGCAAGTCGCTGGACCCGCGCGAGATGTGGGCGAAGGCGTCCGCGTCCTGGGGCGAGATCGTGATCGGCAAGTCCTACGGCATCTACCAGGCGGAACCCGTACTGGCCGATGCTTCCGTGCTGGCGGGCGGCCTGACGGGCTACGACGTCGTCAACACGACGAATGCGCTGGCCGCGACGTTCAACGCCGGCTACATGTACACCAACTTCAACGCGGGCCTGCGCTACAACTCGCCGAAAACCGTGCCGCTGTCGTTCTCGGTGGCGCTGTACGACCCGAGCCAGATCCGCAACACGTTCACGGGCGCCGGCGCCGACCAGACGAATTCGCCGCGCGTGGAAGGCGGCGTGTACTACAACGACCAGCTGGGTAGCGCGAAGTTCAAGCTGTACGGCGACTTCACATGGCAGACGGCGCGCCACTGCACCGTCGCGGGCGGCGGCGCCTGCGTGCAGGACGACGTGCACACGCGCGGCATCTCGGCCGGCACGACGGTCGACGTGGGCCCGCTGAACTTCCACCTGTCCGGCTTCAAGGCGGACGGCCTCGGGTCCGTGCTGATGCAGGACGTCGACGCGCTGGACGCGGCCGGGCGCGAACGCCGCAGCCGCGGCGGCTTCGCCCAGCTCGTGTGGCATGCGACGGATGCGCTGTCGCTGCGTGCGAGCTACGGCCGCACGCGCATCGACGACACGGCGAGCACGCCGGGCCACCTCGCGCAATCGCGCATCGGCGGCGCCTATTACGCGGTGAACCCGCACGTGACCGTGTACGCCGAACTCGCGCGCTCGACGTTCTCGCTGAACCCCGTGTTCGGCCGGCCGACCAACACCCGCTACGCGACCCTCGGCGGCCGCTTCGTGTGGTAATCCATCCAACGCATTCCGAGGAATCCAACATGCATCCGACCACCCGTTCCAACACGGCGGCCGCCGTCGCCGCCTTCCTGCTCGCCCTCTCCCTCGCGCAGCCGGCGGCCGCGCACGACGACGAGGACGCCGCCAACTGGACGCAATACCACCGCACGTCGAACGCCTGGCGCTATTCGCCGCTGGACCAGATCACGACGCGCAACGTCAAGCAGCTGAAACCCGTGTGGATCCACCAGCCGGGCGACATCACGTCCGGCCTCGTCTCCACGCCGCTCGTCAAGGACGGCGTGCTGTACTACGTGGGCCCCAACAACAACGTGTTCGCGCTGGACGGCGCCACCGGCAAGCCGCTGTGGCATTACCAGCCGAAGCTGGCTGCCGTCGCGTCCGAAAGTTTCTATGCATCGCTGGGCCGCAGCCTGACGATGGGCCACGGCCGCATCTACCTCGGCACGCTGGACGGCCGCTTTGTCGCCATCGACGACAAGACCGGCAAGGAAGTGTGGTCCACGCAGCTGACGGACCTGAAGAAATGCTTCGGTTGCCTGTTCTCGTCCTCGCCGGTGCTGGCGGGCGACGTCCTGATCGGCGGCACGACGGGCGGCGACCAGGCGCAGCGCGGCAAGATCTACGCGGTGAACGCCCTCACGGGCGCGAAGATGTGGACCTTCGACACGATCCGCGACGATCCGGCCAGCTGGCCCGGCGACACGGGCGAAGTCGCGGGCGGCGGCGCGTGGATGCCGGGCACGTACGACGCCGCGTCGGACACGTTCTTCATCGGCACGAGCAACGCGGCGCCGGACTTCTACGGCGACGGCCGCAAGGGCGACAACCTGTACACGGCGAGCCTGCTGGCGCTCGATCCGAAGACGGGCAAGCTGAAATGGCATCGCCAGGAAATCCCGCACGACACGTTCGACTACGACTCCACGTACGAAGCCCTGCTGCTCAAGAAGGACGGCAAGGACGTCGTCGTCCACCTGAACAAGAGCGGCTTCGTGTTCGTGATGGACAAGGCGGACGGCAAGCTGGAAAACGTGTGGCCCCTGAGCCAGACCTACAACTTCGTCAAGACGATCGATCCGAAGACCGGGGAACTGATCGGCCGGCGCGAGATGCCGGTCGGGAAGGAGACCCTGCTGTGCCCCTACCTGCTCGGCACACGCAGCTACAACGCGGGCGCGTACAACCCGAAGACGAAGCTCTGGTACACGAACGCGATGGAAGTCTGCCAGAACGTCATCCCGGCGAAGCAGGAGACGTCCGGCATGGGCATCGCGAGCCTGTACCTCGGCGTCGACAAGCTCGAAGCCGTGCCGCCGCCGGACCGTCCCGCCGAAGGCCGCCTCGATGCGCGCGACCCGCTCACGGGCAAGCTGAAATGGAGCGTCAAGTACCCCGTCCCGGGCCTGGGCAGCGTGCTGACGACGGGCGGCGGCCTCGTGTTCAACGGCGACCCGCAAGGCTTCGTGCACGCGTATGACGCCGACACGGGCGCGGAGCTGTGGAAGTTCCAGACCGGCTCCGGCATCCGCGGCGGCATCGTCAGCTATGCGGTGAACGGCAAGCAGTACATCGCCGTGCCGAGCGGCTGGGGTTCGCTGGCGCCCGGCTTCATGGCCTCCGCCTTCCCGGCCGTGAAGCAGCTGACGGGCGGCGCGGCGATGGTCGTGTTCGCGCTCGACTGATCCTCAACGCGGGCGCCGCGCGCGCCCGCTTTCACCATCAACGACAATCAAGGAGACACTCATGTTCAAACCCATCGCCTGCGCCCTCGCGGTCCAGCTGCTGTGCGCATCCGCCGCCATGGCCGTCGCGCCGACCATTTCCGGCCCCGCCAAGCCCGACCAGGCCATGATCGAGGCGGGCGCGAAGCGCTTCAACCAGAGCTGCGTCTACTGCCACGGCAATGCCGGGTCGGGCGGCAAGGCGGCCCCGCTGCAGGGCCGCGACGACCTGACCAAGGAATACGTCATGGAGACGATCGCGAACGGCAAGCAGCGCGGCGCCTTCAACATGCCGGCGTGGAAAGGCGCGTTCAACGAGCAGCAGATCCAGGAGCTCACCGCGTACATCCTGTCGCTGAAGAACGCCGGCGCGGCGAAATAGGAGGCCGCCATGGCGCGTCTTCGGAAGCATGGCCTGGTCGCCCTGGCTTGCGTGGCAGCCACCGCACAGGCGCGTACGCTGCCCGAGATGGCGGTGTCGAACGAGTTCGTGATCTGCGCGGCGCCGGACGACATGCCGTTCTCGCGACGCGACGGCACGCCCGCCGGGCTGTACGTCGACCTGGGCCGGCTCGTCGCGTCCGACCTCGGTCTTGCGCTCGGCATACGCTGGATCCCGCGCCGCGAGCTCGCCCGCCGCGTGGGCTGCGATGCGATCATGGGCGCGGCCGTCGTCAGGGCGGAGGACCGCCCGACGTCGTGGCGCAACGTGCTGACGGTGCCGTGGATGCGGGCCGGCGCGGTCGTAGTGGACACGGGGCGCGGTCCCGCCGCCACGCTGGACACGCTGCGCGCGGGCCACGTCGCCGTGCCGAGCGGCTCGTGGGCGCACCGCTGGCTCGATGCGCACGGCGTGCCCGTGTGGGTGCGGTTCCGGACCGATCCCGAGATCATCGGCGCCGTGGTGCGGGGCGACGCGGACGCCGGCGTCGTGTCGGACGTGGCGGCCGGCTGGTATCGGCAGCAAGCCGGCGCGGCCAACCTGCGCGTGCTGGACACGCTGCTCGATCCGGCCGAATTCGCCTTCGACGTGGCGATCGACCTGCTCGACACGGACGCCGCCACGCTGGCCCGCGTGAACGGCATCGTGCGCGCGCGCCTGGCCGACGGCGCCATCGCGGCGATCGGCCTGCGCTACGGCGTCTACCGGCCGCCGGCCGCCGGCCGGGCAGCGCTAGGTCACGACTCGGCGTCCGCGCGCGCGGCCTGCACGCGCTTGCACGCGGGCTCCTTGGGGCCCGCCGCGGCGCACACCCGTGCGCGGCACTGCTCTTCGCCGGCCGCGTTGTAGCGGCGGCACGACGCCAGCTGTTCCGCCGGCGTCGCCTTGCCCCGCTTCGGTTCCATATGGCCGATCAGGGCCGCCAGCAGCACGACGTCGCTGTCCTGCTCGCGCACCGCGCCCGGCTTCGCCTTCGTCTTCTTGTCCTTCGCGGCCTCGCGCGCCCGCTCCTGGGCTTTCGCATGCGCAGCCTTCGCATGCGCTTCCTTGCGTTCGGCCTTCTCCGCCTTCGCGGACTTCTCCGGCTTGGCCGCACGTTCCTTGTGCGGCGCGGCCGGCGCCATGTCGGCCAGCGGATTGGTCATGGGCTCGACCGGCGCCGCCGGCTCGTCGTGCAGCACGGCGGCCGCCGGTGCCGGTGCGGGCGCCGGCAGCGCGACCGGTGTGACGGGCGGCGTGGCCGGTGCGGCCGCGACCTGGACCGGCGCCGCGGCAGGCACGGACCGTTCGTCGCCCCCGCCGAACAGGAACAACGCGCCGCACACGGCGACCACGCCAGCGGCCACGCCGCCCCAGGCCAGCGCACGCGAACGGGGCCGCGGCCCGGGTGCCGCCGCTGCCTGCCCGGGCATGCCGTCCAGCGAACTGAGGATGCCCTGCCGCTCCTGAACCGGCTGCTCTTCGGGCGAGAGCAGGCTGGGCCGGCCGCCACGGACCGGGCGATCGCCTTGATGTTGCAAATCAGCTCCTTAAAAAAGTTTGCATTACTTTACAAGAATCAAGACAATTGTGCCTCTATTTTGCTTTTAATCGTGCGCGATTAACACAATTGGTGAGTTTTTGCGTTTTTTCAATCGTGCGCGGGGTTGTCGCTTACCGGATTTATACTTTCGGGAAATATTTCTTCGACAACAATGTGAACAGCTTCCGGAGAGAGCGGTGTGGGTGTTGGCAGTTACGGCGTATTTCGTGTTGGCGTGCGCGATCAGCTGGATGGTGCTGTTTCCGTCCGGCCGCGAGTTCGTGCTGAACGCGCTGGCGGGGGCCGGGCTGCGGCTCGGCCGGCGTGCGGGCGCGCTCGCGCAGCAGCGCCTGCGCGACGCGGATGCGCTGGCCGCGAACGGCCGCGCTGCGGCGGACAGCCTGGCCGGCTTCGTGCGGCGCCACTGGATCGCCTGCGCGTGCGGCGCGGCGCTCGTCTGCCTGCCGCCGCTGGCCGCCCTGCTGCTCGCGGAACGGCCCATGCTGAACGGCTACGAGTCGCCGGAGCGCCCCATGAACACGCAGGTGGCCGACCTGCTGCAGGGCGAGCAGCTGGTGCCGCCGCCCCCGCTGCCGCCGCTCGCGTTCACGACGGCCGAAGTGGCGCAGGAACGGCCGCTGCTCGCATCTGCGAGCCGCGACTGGGCCATGCTGAACGCCGACTACACGCAGCGCCTGCTGACCGTCTTCCGGATCATGAAGGAGCGTCATGGCTACGAGATGGCGATCCTGGAGGGCTATCGCAGTCCCGCGCGCCAGGACGCGCTGGCCGCGCTGGGACCGGGCGTCACGAACGCGCGCTCGTGGCAAAGCTGGCACCAGTACGGCCTCGCCGCCGATTGCGCGTTCGTCCGCGACGGCAAGCTCGTGATCTCGGAAAAGGATCCATGGGCGATGCGCGGCTACCAGTTGTACGGCCAGGTGGCCGAATCGGTCGGCCTCACGTGGGGCGGACGCTGGAAAATGATGGACTTCGGGCATACGGAACTGCGCCTGCCCGGGGTCATGAAGCATTAATCACACTCTCGTAATCATGCAAAAAATCTGGGATTTCCTGACCACCCGCACCAGCCTGGCCGTCATCGGCTGGGTGGCCTTCGTCGCGCTGCTGTTCGTGGCCGCGCGGCTGCTGCAATGGCCTGCCTCGCTGCCGTGGATCGTGCTCGGCATCGCGCTCGCCGTCGGCGCCGCCATCTGGCTGTTCCGCCGCTGGCGCCATGCCCGCAAGGCCAAACAGATCGGCGACATGCTCGAGCAGCAAGCCGACAAGCCTGTCCCGGACGCCACCCAGCGCCAGGAAACGGAAGTGATCCGCAAGCGCCTGCTGGACGCCATCGCGACGATCAAGGGCTCCAAGCTGGGCCAGTTGTCCGGCAGCGCCGCGCTGTACGAACTGCCGTGGTACATGATCATCGGGAACCCGGCGGCCGGCAAGAGCACCGCGATCGCCAGCTCGGGCCTGCAGTTCCCCTTCGCCGACAGCAAGGTCGTGCAGGGCGTGGGCGGCACGCGCAACTGCGACTGGTTCTTCACGACCGAAGGCATCCTGCTCGACACGGCCGGGCGCTACTCCGTCGTCGACCAGGACCGCGCCGAGTGGTTCGGCTTCCTCGACCTGCTCAAGAAGCACCGCCGCAAGGCGCCGATCAACGGTGTGATCATCGCCGTCAGCATCGCGGAGCTCACGCGCAACCGCCCCGAGTTCGCGATCAACCTGGCCAAGAACCTGCGCCAGCGCGTGCAGGAACTGACGGAGCGCCTGGAGGTGCACGCGCCCGTCTACGTCGTCTTCACGAAGGCCGACCTGATCGACGGCTTCAACGAATTCTTCCAGGACAGCGAGCGCGCCGAGCGCGAAAAAGTGTGGGGCGCCACCCTGCCCTACGACCAGAACGTGACGAGCGAACGCCTGCTCGACCAGTTCGACGCCCGCTTCGACGAGTTGTACGACGGCCTCAAGGAACTGAGCCTCGCCAACATGGCGCTGCAGCGGCGCGAGAGCATGCCGTCCGGCGTGTTCACGTTCCCGCTCGAATTCGCGTCGATCAAGCCCGCGCTGCACGCGTTCGTCGCCACGCTGTTCGAGGACAACCCGTTCCAGTTCAAGCCCGTGTTCCGCGGCTTCTACTTCACGAGCGCGCTGCAGGAAGGCGAGACGGTGTCGACGTCGTCGGCCCGCGTCGCACAGCGCTTCGACCTGCGCCTCGCACCGCCGTCGCACGAAGACCAGCACCAGCAGCAGGGTTACTTCCTGTTGAACCTGTTCCGCAAGGTGATCTTCGCCGACAAGGACCTCGTGGCGCAGTACGCCAGCCCCGCCAAGACGCGCCTGCGCTATGCCGCGTTCTTCGCCGCGACGGCCATCGTCGGCCTCGCGCTCGGGGGCTGGAGCTGGTCGTACATGAACAACCGCCAGCTCGTCGCCAACGTCCAGGCCGACCTGGACCAGGCGATCCGCGTGCAGGGCAAGAGCCTCGACCTGCAGTCGCGCTTCCAGGCGCTGGAGATCCTGCAGGACCGCATCGAACAGCTCGACCGCTATGCCGAACACCGCCCGCTGAGCCTCAGCCTCGGCCTGTACCAGGGCAACCTGCTGAACCGGAAACTGAAGGAAGAGTACTTCGCCGGCGTGCGCGAACTGATGCTCAAGCCCGTCGGGCAATCGCTGGAATCGTACCTCGCCGACGTGAACGGCAATGCGGGCCAGCTGCAGCCGCTGAACAAGCCGGCGGGCACCGCCCCGGCGGCCGACGCGCCGCAGCAGTTCAAGGATGCGTCGCCCGCGGACACCGAAGACGCGTACAACGCGCTGAAGACGTACCTGATGCTGGGCGATAAATCGCGCGCCGAGAGCGCCCACCTGAACGACCAGTTGACGCGCTTCTGGCGCAACTGGCTGGAATCGAACCGCGGCGCGATGCCGCGCGAGCACATGATCCGCAGCGCCGAGCGCATGATCTCGTTCTACCTCGCGCAGGTGAACGACCCGTCGTGGCCCGTCATCGACACGCGTCTCGCGCTCGTCGACCAGACTCGCGACAGCCTGCGCAAGGTCGTGCGCGGCATGCCGGCGAGGGAACGCGTGTACGCCGACGTGAAGGCGCGCGCCGCGACGCGCTACCCGTCGATCACCGTGGCGCGCATCGTCGGCGACCAGGACAAGGACCTCGTCCTCGGCAGCTACGCCATCTCCGGCGCCTTCACGCGCCAGGCCTGGGAAGGTTTCGTGCAGCAGGCGTTCCGCGACGCCGCCAACCGGGAGCTGCAGAGCGCCGACTGGGTGCTGAAGACCGCCGCGCGCGACGACCTCACGCTGGAAGGCAGCCCGGAACAGATCCAGAAATCGCTCGTCGACCTGTACAAGACGGAGTACGCGCGCGAATGGCAGAAGTTCATGCAGGGCGTGACGGTGAAGGACCTGGAAGGCTTCGACGGCGCCGCCGCCGCGATGAACCGCCTGGGCGATCCGCAGAATTCGCCGATCAACAAGCTCGTGTCGACCGTGTACGAACAAACGTCGTGGGACAACCCGACGCTGGCCGGCGCCACCTTGCAGCGCGCGCAGAGCGGCCTGACGGGCTGGTTCCGCGAAACGATCCTGCGCCAGAAGCCGGCCATCGTGAACGTCAGCCTGCCGGCGCAAGGCACGCAAGCCGCGTCCACCCCGGCGCTGGGCCCCGTCGGCCGCGAATTCGCCGGCGTCGCCCGCCTCGTGATCGCGCGCGACAAGGATGCCTCGCTGATGCGCGGCTACGTCGACAACCTGTCGAAGCTGCGCGCCCGCTTCAACCAGATCAAGAACCAGGGCGACCCCGGCCCCGGCGCCAAGCAGCTGATGCAGCAGACGCTGGACGGCAGCGGCTCCGAGTTGGCCGACGCGCTGAAATACGTGGACGAGCAGATGCTGGTGGGGATGACGGACGTCCAGCGCCAGGCGCTGCGCCCCGTGCTCGTGCGCCCGCTGATGCAGACGTTCGCCGTGATCGTGCAGCCGGCGGAAGCGGAGATCAACAAGGTGTGGGCGGCGCAGGTCGTCCAGCCGTTCAACCGCGACCTGGCGACGAAGTATCCGTTCTCGACGGAGTCCAAGGCCGAGGCGAGCAATGCGGAGATCGGCCAGGTCTTCGGCCCGGATGGCGCCATCGCGAAATTCTTCAACACGACGGTGGGTCCGCTGGTCGTGCGCCGCGGCGATTCGCTCAGCCCGCGCACGTGGGCGGACATGGGCGTGAACCTGGCGCCGAACGTCGTCGCGAGCTTCCCGGGCTGGGTCGCGCCGCTGGCGGCCGGCGGCGTCGCCAATGCCGCGGCGAGCAGCGGCGGCGAGGCGCAGACGCGCTTCGACCTGCAGGCGCTGGGTACGCAGGGCGCCACCGAATTCACGCTGGAGATCGACGGCCAGTCGCTGCGCTGGCGCGGCCAGCCGCAACCGTGGGTGCACATGGTGTGGCCGAATCCGCAGGGCGTGCCGGGCGCGAAGATCACGGCGCTCACGCCGGAAGGCCGCAACGTCGTCGTGCTGGACGAGCCGGGCCACTTCGGCCTCAAGAAGATGATCGACGCGGCCCAGCGCAAGCGCAAGCCCGACGGCGCGTTCGAGCTGTCGTGGCAGGCCGGCGGCGTCACGGTGACGGCGAACCTGAAGGTCTTGCCGGCCGCGCCCGCGCCCGCACCGGCACCGGTGCAGGCGTCCACGTCGGGCCAGGGCTTCAAGCGCCTGCGCCTGCCGGAAACGATCACGGCGGCGCGCACCGCCCCGGTGCAGACGGCGCTGGCGGGAGGTGCGCAATGAGCCGCCTCACGACCCCCGTCAGCGTCGGCTATTTCGGCAAGCTGCCCAGCCGCGGCGACTTCGTGCGCGGCAGCGCCAGCCCGGCCCTCCTCAAGGTGCTGGACGACTGGCTGTCGGAAGCGATGGATCTGATGAGCACCAACGCGCGCTGGAAGCTCGCGTACGACGCCGCCGCGCCGCTGCACTTCGCGTTCGTCGGTCCGCGCCGGCGCCACGCGATCGGCGGCCACATCGTCGCCAGCAGCGACGAATCGAGCCGGCGCTATCCGTTCCTGATGGCCGGCGCGATGGAAATCGCGGAACCCGCCGCGTTCCTGCCCACGACGCCGCTCGTGTTCACGCGCCTGTGGAGCCGCCTCGAGACGCTGACGGCGGGCGTGCGCAACGCGGGCGATCCGGCCGCGCCGCTGGCCGCCGCCAGCAGCCAGCCGATCGACCTGGACCTGCGCGCGGCCGCGTACGACCCCGCGTTCGACGACTTCCTCGACGTGCAGACGATCGCCGCGCTGGACGCGCTGCTGGCGGACGCCGGATTCGCCGTCTCCACCCGCCAGGTGCTGCTGGCGCTGGGCATGCTGCTGCAGCCCGTGCTGGCCAGCGGGTCCGGGCGCCTGGAAAAAAGCCTCGTGCTGCCGCTGCCGGAAGACCCGATCCACCGCAACCTCGTGGCCGCGTTCTGGATGCACGTGATCGCGCCCTTCCTCGCGCGCGCCGACTTCGAGCTGGCGCTGTTCGTCACGCGGCTGGACGGCCGGCCGGCGCTCGTCGTCGGCTTTTCCGGCGCGTCGGCGCAGACGCTGCGCACCCTCATCGACCCGCAGGCGGGCCTCGACCACCTCATCGGCTTCGCCGACCTCGAATGGGTCGAGGACCAGGTCGACGGCGACTACGCCGTGCGCAAGCTCTCCGCCTGGCTGGCGCAGGGCAGCCTGTCCCTCAAGTCCGCGCTCGATTCCGTCGCCGCGGCATTCATCGGAACCTGATATGCGAATCTTCACCCAGCGCGCCCTCCTCGCGCTCTTCGTCACGTGCCACGCCGGCATCGCCGCCGCGCAGAACACCGCGCCCGCCCCCGCCGCCGCCCAACCGGGCCAGGTCACGGCCAGCGGCACCGTGCCGGACGAGGCGACCAAGGCCGCCGTGCTCGCGAAGCTGCGCGAGGTCTACGGCGCCGACCGCGTCGTCGACCAGATCGCCATCGGGCCCGTCGCCATGCCCGCGAACTGGAACGGCTACGTGCAGAAACTGATCACGCCGGACCTGCGCCAGATCAGCCGCGGCCAGCTCAGGATCGACGGCAGCAACGTCAGCCTGCGCGGCGAAGTCGCGAACGAGGCGCTGCGCCAGCGCATCGCGAGCAACGTCGCCACCAACCTGAACCCGACCTACACCGTCAACAACGGCCTGCGCGTCTCGGCCGCCGAGCAGGCCCTGCTCGACAACACGCTGGCCAACCGCACCGTGGAATTCGAGAGCGGCAAGGCGACCCTGACGCCGACCGGCCGCGCGATCCTCGACGAGATGGTCGCGGCGATGCAGAAGCTCAAGGGCCGCCGCATCGAGATCATCGGCCACACGGACAGCGCCGGCCTGCGCGCCAGCAACGTGAGCCTGAGCCAGGCGCGCGCCGCCACGGTGATGGCCTACCTGGCCGCGCACGGCATCGCGGAAGAGAACCTGTCCGCCAGCGGCCAGGGCCCGGACCGCCCCATCGCCAGCAACGACACCGCCGACGGGCGCGCGCGCAACCGCCGCATCGAATTCCGCCTCGCGCAATGATTTTCCATTGAAAGACACCATGTTCACCGCCGCTGCCCTGCTCGCCCCGATCTCCGACGCCGCCCCGTGCGGCGCCGACCTCGCCTTCTCCCCCGAACTGGACGCCATCGCCCGCGCACGCCAGTTCGACGACCCGTCGCTCGCGCAGGGCGAATGGGTCACGGACCTGAAGGAGGCCGACTGGGGCTTCGTCGTCGACCGCTGCGCGCGCCTGCTGGCCGAACAGACGAAGGACCTGCGCCTCGCCGTCTGGCTCACGGAAGCGGCGGCCAAGCGCCACCACCTGCGCGGCCTGGGCGAAGGCTTCCGCGTGCTGGCCGGCCTGAGCGAGCGTTATTGGGACCTGGGCCTGTATCCGGAGGCGGACGGCGGCGACCAGGAACAGCGCATCGGCAACCTCGCGTGGATCCTGTCGCGCACGCGCGCCCTCGTGCGCGAGATGCCGCTGACGGAAGGCCGCGGCACCGCGTATTCCACCGTCGATTTCGAAGCCGCCCGCCGCCGCGCCGCGGCCGGCGGCGACGCCGACACGCCGCCGCGCCTGGCGGACATGGAAGCGGCAAAACGCGGCAACTCAAGCGCCTTCGTCGAGGGCATGCGCGCGGACGCGGAACACTGCCTGGACGCGCTCGCGCAACTGGAACGCGCGGCCGACGCCCGCCTGGGCCAGGACAGCCCCGGTTTTTCGCAGGCGCGCGAAGCCGTGCAGGCGCTGCTGCACACGCTGCCGGCGCCCGTGGCCGCGCCGCAGGCCGCCGTTCCCGCGGAAGCACCCGCGGAACCGTCCGCCAGGGCGCAAGCCGTCGTGGCGGCGCCGCAGCCGCAGGCCGTGGCCGCCGGCGCGATCCGCTCGCGCGCGGACGCGATCGCGCAACTGCGCCTGATCGCGAAGTTCTTCCGCGAGACGGAACCGCACAGCCCCGTGTCGTACTTCGTCGAGAAGGCCGCGGCCGCGGGCGAGCAGGACCTGCACACGTGGCTGCGTTCCGTGGTCAAGGACCAGGGGGCGCTGGCCCATCTCGAGGAAATGCTGGGGGTGCCGCCGGCGGGGTAAACTCTCCGCACCATGGACCTCAAACGATTGAAAACCTTCGTCCGCGTGGCCCGCACGCTGAACCTCAGCGAGGCCGCGCGGCAAATCCACCGCACGCAATCGAGCGTGACGGAGCAGATCCAGGCGCTGGAGGCCGACCTCGGCGTGGCGCTGTTCGACCGCTCGAACCGCAGGCTCGCGTTGACGGCGGCGGGCACGTGCCTGCTCGATTACGCGGACCGGCTGATCGGCCTGGCGGACGAGGCGCGCGACGCAGTGCTGGCCGCGGCCGGCAGCGCGTGCCGGACGCTGGCGGTGGGCGGCATCGAGACCCTCGCCGCCGCGTTCCTGCCGGACGTGGTGGCGCGCATGGCGGCCGCCCATCCGGACATCGCCGTCCGCGTGACCGTGGCCCAGACGTCGGCACTGCATGCGCAGGTGAAGGACGGCACGCTGGACGCCGCCCTCTTCTTCGGTACGCTTCCCCAGGACGACGACCTCGCGTGCAGCGTGATCGCCCAGGCGGGCCTCGTGCTGATCGTGCCGCCCGGCCATCGGCTGGCGGCGCGCGCGAGCGCCGGCCACGACGACGTCGCACACGAACGCTTCCTCGTGACGGCGTCGGGCTGCGCCTATCGCCGGATGTTCGAGGCGGCGTTCCGGTCGCGCGTGGATGGAGAACCCGTCATCGCCGGGGAGTCCGACAGCGTGGCGGCGATCGTCCGCATGGTCGAACGGGGCCTGGGCTGCGCCATCGTGCCGCGCATGGTGCCGGCACTCGCAGAGGCGCCCGTCGCGATCGTGCCCTGGCATGGCGAAGGCGCGACGGTGCCCGTTTCACTCGCCTGGCGCGCGCGCGCGTCGTCCGCGCTGATCGCGTTACACGAGGCGGTGGCCGCCGTCGAGATGCAGCACTGAACCGGTGGCGTAGCCGTTGCGCATCAGGAAGCGGATGCCGTCGGCGATGTCGTCGGGCCGGCCGATGCGGCCGGCGGGCAGCTTTTGCGCCATGGCGTCCAGCCGGGCCGACGCCTCGGCGCCCGCGACGTGCTGCCAGATCGGCGTATCGACCCAGCCCGGCGACACGACGTTGACCCGGATCGGAGCCAGCTCGACGGCCAGCGCGTACGCGAGGGACGCGAGGGCGCCGTTGACGCCGGCGACGACGGACCCGCGCGGTGCCGGGCGGTAGGCCGCGATGCCGGACGTGAACGTAATGGAGCCGTGCGCAGCGAGCCGGGACGCGCCATGCTTCGCCAACAGCAGCGGCCCGAAAAACTTCGAATCGAAGACGTTGCGCGCCGCGGCCAGTTCCAGGTCGGGCAGCAGTTCATACGCGCCTTCGATGTCCGCGGCGGTGGACACGATGTGGTCCAGGTGGCCGCATTCACCGAACAGGCGGACGATGTCGTCCTCCCGCGTGATGTCGGCGGCGACGGTGCGGACGTCGCCCACGTCGGCCAGCGCGGCCCGCGCCCGATCCAGCCGGTCGGGCGAGCGCCCCGCGATGACGACGGCGTTGCCGTCCACGAGCAGCGACCGCGCGAGACTCAGCCCCATCCCCGAGCTTCCGCCGACGACCAATACCTTTTCCTTGTTCATTTCCCCTCCCGTGACATCGATGGCGGGATTGTCGGCGCACCGTCCCGGAAAGGGAAACGGGAAAAAGCGATCGGCGCCATCGGAAACGCCGATGACCGTCACTCGGCGCCGGACGTGGACTCGCGCACGACCAGCGTGTACGGCATCAGCTGGTGCCGCCGGTCATAGGCGTGGCCCGAGCGCTGCGCGCGGACGTGTTCGATCAGCAGCGCGACGGCGCTGCGCGCCATATCCGTGATCGGCTGGTGGATGGTCGTCAGTTCCGGCCACACGGTCGTCGCGACGGGCGTGTCGTCGAAGCCGCAGACCGTGAGATCGTCCGGCACCTGCAGGTGCATCCCGTGCGCCACGGCGATGACGGCGGCCGCCATGTCGTCGTTGCTGGCGAAGATCGCGGTCGGCCGCGTCGCTTGCCCCAGCAGCTCGCGTGCCGCCAGCAGGCCCGAACGGTAGGTGAACATGCCCTGCGCGACCCGCTCGGCGGGCACGTCGAGGCCCGCGCCGCGCATCGCGTCGATGAACGCCTGGTAGCGCAACTGGGTCGGCGTGTGCTCGGGGTCGCCCTTGATGAAGCCGATGTCCGTGTGGCCCAGCGCGAGCAGGTGCCGCATCATCGTCAGCGCCCCTTCGTAGTCGTCGATGCGCACCGCGGACATCTGCGGCGACGGCCGCGCCGTGGCCACGGCGACGGACGGGATACCCAGTTCCGCCAGCATCTTGAGGGCGGAATTCGAATCGCACAGCGGCGGCGGCACGAGGATGCCGTCGGCGCCGTCATCGATCAATCGGTCGATCGCCTTGCGCTGGCTTTTCAGGTTGTCGCAGTGCTCCAGGATCAGGTGCGCGCCGCTCTGGCCGCACTCCGTGAGCGCGCCCACGAGGAACGCGCTGAGGAAGGCTTCGCTGGGATTGCTGTACAACAGGCCGACGCGCAGCGTGCCGATACGCGCGGCGCGCGCCGCCACGTTGACCTCGTAATTGAGTTCGCCGATCGCCCGCATGACCTTTTCCCGGTTCTTGACGCTGACGCTCGTGTTGCCGTTGATGACGCGCGAGACCGTCATCGCGGAGACGCCGGCCTTCCGCGCCACGTCCCATACCGTCGCGCCGCCCGCTTCACGGTGCGCCGTCTTCACTTGGCCTCCGTCGCGCCGGGCCCATCGCAGGGCAGCTTGTCCATCTCCGCCAGCGTCCACCGGTCGCGCCAGCGCACGACCGGCTTGCCGCCTTCCCATTCGATGGGCAACCACACGTAGCGCCCGTCGATGGCATTCTCCTTGCGCCACACGTCGAGCATCAGGATATGCCGCGTGCAGCCGTTGCGCCTGAGCGTCAGCGCGTAGGTCGACTGGCCGCCGAACGTGATCTTCTGCTGCTCGGGGGTGCCGCGCACCGGGTTGCCGAGCGCCGTCCACGGACCTAGCGGGTTGTCCGCGACGTACGACTTCGCCGCGTTCGGCGCCCAGCGCGTCAGGCCCGACGTCACGAGGTAGTATTTGCCGCCGTGCCTGAAGATGGCCGGCGCCTCGTCGTCGCCGTTCGGCTTGACCCGTGCATACTCTCCGGCCGAACGCAGGTAGTCGTCCGTCAGGCGCGACACGTGCATCGTATGGTTTTCCTCCGACGCGTAGAACTGCCAGGCCTTGCCATCGTCGTCCACGAACAGGGTCATGTCGCGCGCCATCTGCCCGCCCGCGAAGTCGCGCGCGAGGAAGGACGTGGCGGGATCCTTGTCCTCGGGCTTGACGTCGACCGGCCACGCGCCCGCGTCGGGACGGAACGAGCCCTGGTAGACGTACGGTCCCGTCACCTTGTCCGCGACGGCCACGCCCGAGCGCGCCGCGTCGTAGCGCTTGCCCTTCAGCTCCAGGTGGAACCACATCACGAACTTGCCGGTCTTTGGATTGCGGATCACCTTGGGCCGCTCGATGATCGCATCGCGCACGATGTCGCTCGCCGGGTCGTCGGTGACCGCCAACGCGATCCCTTCGTCCTTCCAGTCGGTCAGGTTGCGCGAGCTGTACACGTGCACGCCGACCTGCGCGCGGTTGCCGGCCGTGCCGGCGACCTTGTGCTCACCGAACCAGTAATACATGCCGTCGTGCTGCAGGACGCCGCCGCCGTGTGCATTGATGTGCATGCCCTTGTCGTCGGGCCAGATTGCGCCGGGGCGGAACACACCGTCCGCCTGCGCATGGGCCGCGATGAACAGTACCGCCGCTGCCAGGAATGTTCTCATTGACGTCTCCTTGATTATTCCACCACCAGCCTGTCGCCCACGTACGCGCGGAAGCCGCGGATGCGTCCCTCGGTGCCGTCCGGCCCCTGGCGCGGCACATAGCGCAGCCCGGCCACGTCCATCTGCCGTCCCAGGTCGATCACGAGGCGGTGCGGGTACGCGGCCTTGCCGGCCGTGATCCAGTAGTCGCTGTTCTGGCCATTGATCGCGTTCAGCGCGCCGCCGTCTTCCTTCGTCGCTTCCTCGCTGTCGACCCAGGCGATGGTCCAGTTGGACTGGTCCAGCGTCTTGCCGTCCTTGTCCAGCAGGGCCAGCTCCGCCACGGCCGCATACGGCTTGCCGTCGAACGCGTCGAGACCCTCCAGGCAGAACTGGCGGCCTTTCACCGAAGCGGCAAAGCGCACGTCCTGCGTCTGCGAGCCCGGCGCGAATTCGCCTTCGTGCGCCGGCGTCACGCCGTCCAGCTGCAGCCGGACCGTGCTCGGTGGACGCGGCAGGTCGCGCTCGCGGTGCAGCTGGTCGAGGATCGGCGTCGTGAGACCCACGATCGTCGGCGTGCCCTGCCCGCGCGGTCCCGTCAGATCCAGCACGACGACCTCGTTGCGGCCCTTGCGGATCCACGGTCCCGGCAGGTACATCGTCTGCGTGGGGCCGATGCTCCAGAAGCGCCCCAGGCAGCGGCCGTTGATCCAGACGACGCCCTGGCCCCACGCCGACATGTCGAGGAACGTGTCGCCGGTGCGCGCCGCATCGAAGGCACCGCGGTAGAACGCCGCGCCCTTGCCCCGTCCCGCCTTGAAGGCGAGCGGCGGCAGGACGCCGTCCGCGTCGAAATCGATGGCGCGGATTTCCCAGTTCTCCAGCGGTTGCGCGGCGGCGCCCTTCGCCGTGAACGTCACCGGGCCATGAATGCCCTTGCGGTCATGGATCTCCACGCCGAAATTCACACGCGCGATCGTGTACAGCAGGATCTCGAGCACGGCGGGCTTGCCGCGCGCGGGTACGTCGACCTTGTAGCGGCGGTAGCGCGTGTCGAACGTGCCGAGCTGCTTGCCGTCGAGCGTGACCCACGCCAGGTCGCGCGCACGGGCCACTTCCACGACGCCCGCGGGGCCGGCCGGCAGGGTCACGCGATACGAGACGAGGCCGCGGCTGATGTCGTACTGCTCGATCGGCCGCGGCGACACCGCCTTGATGACCTGCGCCGGCAGTGCGGACTTCACGGGCACGGATTCGGCCAGCGCGAACGGGGAAATCGTCATCGTCGGCATGCGCGGCGGCGGCTCCGGGAGCTTTTCGCCCGGCGCCAGGAACGGCGTCATCGCCGCGCGGTACGCGTCGAACTTCGCGCCGATCCAGCCCGCCTCGCCGATCGGCGCATCGTAGTCATAGCTCGTCGTATCGGGCCGGAACGGACGGTCGCAGCCGCCCCACAGGCCGAACGTCGTGCCGCCGTGCGCCATGTACAGGCTGAACGAACCGTTCGCCTTCAGCATCGCGGCGATGTCCTTCGTCGCCCCTTCCACGCCGCCGCCGTGGTGCGGCGAGCCCCAGGTATCGAACCAGCCGGAGTAGTACTCGCCGCACATGCGCGGGCCCTTCTGCACGGCGTCCAGCGCCTTGAAGCCGGCGGCCGGGTCGCTGCCGAAGTTCGCCACCGTGAACAGTTCGGGGATGTGCGTGCGCGCGACGGCATTCGTCGGATTGCACTGGAACAGCGGGACGTCGAAGCCGGCATCCAGCAGCGCCTGGCGCAGCACGCGCAGGTAACCCACGTCGTCGCCGTAGAAGCCGTATTCGTTCTCGACCTGGACCATCAGGATCGGACCGCCGTGCGTGACCTGCTGCGGGCCGAGCACGCGCCCCACTTCCTTCAGCCAGCGCCGCGCCGGCGCCAGATACGCCTCGTCGCGCGTGCGCAGGAACGCGTCGCCGTCGTGCTTCAGGAGCCACCACGGCAGGCCGCCCATCTCCCACTCCGCACAGGCGTACGGACCGGGACGCAGGATCACCCACAGGCCTTCCCGCTGCGCGAGCCGGCAGAATTCGGCGGCGTCACGCTGGGCGGCCCAGTCGTAGCGGCCCTCTCTCCATTCGTGGTAATTCCAGAACAGATAGGCGCACACGGCGTTCAGGCCCATCGCCTTGATGGTCTTCAGGCGGTGCGCCCAGTACTCGCGCGGCACGCGGGCGAAATGCATCTCGCCGCAGCGGATCTGGATCGGCTTCCCGTCCAGCAGGAAGTCGTGGTCGCCGATCGCGAAGCGGTGCGAGGCCGCCGCGTGCAGGGTGCCCGTACACGGCAAGAGCGCAGCAGATGCAGCCGCGCCCTGCAACAGGCGGCGGCGCTGGAAACTGATGGTCATGTGGTCGGTATCCAAAGAAAAAAACCGGCACGGCCGGCCGCGCAGTGCGGTCGTCCGTGCCGGTGCTTGCCGGGATCAGAACTTGTAGCGCAGGCCGAGGCTGAAGCCGCGGCCGTTGATGAAGTGCTGGGAATCGCGGCCGGTCTCGTAGGTCTGGGCTTCGCCGGAGAAGCGCTGCGGGGCCTGGTTCGTAAGGTTCCTCGCGCTAAAGGACAGCGTCATGTGGTCGTCCACGGCGTAGTTGAGCGAACCGTCCAGAATGCCGTACGCTGGCGTGTAGGTGTTGGCCATGGGGGACGCGCCGAAACCCCAGGGTGTGTTGGACGAACGCCAGGTGTAGACCAGGCGGGCCGACAGCTTGTTGTCCTCATACAGGCCCGAGAGGCTGTAGCTGTTCTTCGAGAGAGCGGCCTGCTGCACGGTGATCACCTGCGGCGCCGTCAGGGTGCCAATGTTGACCGGATTGGCGGAGTCGAGGTAGGTGTACGAACCGGACACGCCAAAGTGATTCAGCCAGCCCGCGCTTGCATCGAAGAACCACTGGCCCGCCACTTCGACGCCCTTGACCCAACCCTTGTCTGCGTTGACTTGCTGCGACACATTCCATTTGCCGGCGTCACAGCCATTGAGCGTGGCGCCCGTATAGGCTGGCGTGAAGGGGACCGACTGGCAGCTGAGCACTGCGTTGAAGAAGCCGTCGATGTTCTTCCTGAACAGGGCGACCGACGTATAGTTCGTGTTGCTGAAGTAGCGCTCGAACGACAGGTCGAAACTGTCAGCCACCTGCGGACGCAGGTTCGGATTGCCCAGCTTGAGCACACCGATGCCTGCGTTGCCCCGATCGATGTTCGGATTGATCAGGCCCGGGTCAGGACGGGTAATCCCGCGGCCATAGCCGAAACGCACCAGGAAATCCTTCATGATGTCATAGCTGACGTTCAGGGTCGGCAGCACGTTGGTGTAGCTGTTCGATTTGGTCTGCGTCGCCAGTGTCGAAGTGGTGGGATCGATGAGATTCGTGTACGCCGTGAGATCGGTACGCACCACACGCACGCCCACGTTACCCTTGATGCGCTCGTCCAGCGCATTGAAGTCGGCGCTCAGCCATCCCGCCGTGGTGCTTTCCTTGTAGCCGCGGCGCTGATCGAAGATCTCCGCCCAGCTGCCTTCCGCTGGAATGCCGGCGTTCGGGAACTGATCGCTTACCTGGTTGCCCAGCAGGAGATCCGGGTTGTAGATCACATACGGGCTCGTGAACCCGGTCTTGCCCTGCATCCAGTCGGTGGGGCCCATCACGGTCTGGCCTGCCTTGCTGCTCACCGGGATCGCATTCGAACGGTCTGCCGCGAGGGGCTTGCCATCGGTGGTGAGGGGGCGGCCGAACCCGAAGTTCTTGTACTGGTCCTCCTGGGAAGCGTAACGCACGCCGAACGCCAGGCGTGAGATGAATCCATCTTCAGGGGTGAAAGCACCGCTCAGGACCGCGGCCTTTCCTTTATCGTTCCAGGACTGATTAGGGGCGTTGTTATACCAATTGAACACGAAATTCGATGGATCGGCCACGCTCGGACCGTTGATGCCGAGTTGCTGCGGTTCGCTATTGGCCCCGCGGGTGACGTCCCAGGCCGTGCCTGCCGCTCCAGCAAACTCGACGCGGCGGTTGTCCTGCTTGCGGGTTGCCTTCAGGTAGGAGAGGTCGGCCTTGAGCGACAGGGCCGGGGTGGGTCGCCAATCGGCGCCGCCCGCGATATTCCAGGTCTTGTAGGGAGAATGCTCGTCGCCGCCCCATGGACGCAGCTGGGTGTTCAGGAAGGTACCCGACAGGAAGCGTTTGGTGCTCAGCACATCATCGCTGCCGCCGTTAAGATTGCGGTTGGCCAGGCCTTCGGTCAAGGCGAACGGCGCCGTCTGCAGGTTGCGCACGTTGCCGCTACCGCCGTTGATGCCCTGGTCGATCCAGATGAAACGATATTTCTGGTGGTACAGGTACTCGGTCGAGTTGGCTTCAGTGTAGAAGCGCAGGGTGTTATTGACAACGTAGTCCGCCGCCAGGTTCAGCCCCTTGCGTTCGCGATGGATCGACTCCTGGAACAGGTTGGTGAACACGCCGGGCGTGGTGATGATGTTGCTGATCTGGTCCGCAGTCAGACCGGTCGGGTCTGGCATGTTCGGGCCCACGTTTCCCTTCACCGGCAGGGTCGTGACCGGCGCCAGGAAGCTGACGTCGGATTTGCCGACATAGCTCGACAGTGGCAGGGCCGGGTTGTTGCTGGTGTTGGCGGCGGCCATGGTGGCATACTCGGCGCTGTCAGCGCGCACAATACGGCGCAGGTCCGGTCCGCGGTTGGCAAGCATGCTGTCCGAACGTCCGGCGGTCCTTTGATAGGCAACGCCCGCCAACACGCCAAAACTCGAACCTCCTCCAAGATTGAAGCGGTTGGCTACGAGGCCGAACAGGTCCGGGTCGAACTTCTTTTCCAGGTCGTTGTAGTTGGCGCCGGCATTGAATTGCGCGGTAAACTTTTTGAAATCGCTCGATTTGCGCGTGCGGATATTGACCAGGCCGCCAATCCCGCCTTCCACGTGTTCGGCTGACGGGTTCTTGTACACGTCCACCCCGGCAATCATCCCGGGAATCGCATCTTCGATGTTGAATTCGCGGCTGCCGGCGGTGAAATACGAGCGGCCGTTGAGCTGGGCGGAGGTCAAGCCGGACAAGCCGCGAATGGTCAGGCCAGAGCCGTTGCCAGCGGGAGAGGCGGCTTCGCCACCGTAGCGGTAGCCCGTCACGCCCGGGACCCGCGTCATCGTCTCGGCGACGTTCGCATCGGGCAGCTTGCCGATGTCTTCGGCGGAGATCGAGTCCACGATTTCCATCGTGTTCTTCTTGGTGGCCACCGACGACTGCGCACTGGCACGGATGCCCGTCACGACGACCGTGTTCGCGTCGACCGGCGCCACCTGTGCCATCGCCTGCGCGGCAAAGGCCTGGGACAGGGCGAGCGCGACGATGGTCATGCGGGGGCTGATATGATATTTCTGTTGCATCTTCTTCTCCTCCAAGTAATCCGTTGGGACTCGTTGTTTTATTGTTTCGTTGGTTTTGCGACATGCCTTGAAGCCGGCTGCCGTTGTAGATATCGATAACAATGCGAGTGGATTATAGGAGTACGCCGAGTTACGAAAGCAACCAATCGGCGTTACGATTTTCACTAATGATGCGAAGAAGAGACGCTAGGTACGGGCGTTATCGCTAACACGGGCCGAGAGACACGAAATTTGGTGCGGCGCATCACGGCACCGATCACCCTCCGTTTGTTATCGATATCGATATCGATATCTCGGCCCGCCCCTCCTCGTTACGCGATCGCGTACGTGAAATCGCCGTTCCCGTCGGCGCCCACCGCGATCCGCTCGATCGCGGCCCCTTCCGCCATGCGCGCCAGCACGGCCTCGGCGATCTGCGGCAGCAAGGTGCCGTTGAGGATGTTGTCGACGTTGCGCGCGCCGGAATCGACTTCCGTGCAGCGGGCCAGCACCGCATCCACGAGCGACTCGTCGTACGCGAACGCCGCCTTGTGGTTGGCGGCCACGCGCCGGCCGATGCGTCCGAGCTTGAGTTCGATGATGTCCGCCAGCACGTCGTCCGAGATCGGATAGAACGGCACGACTTTCAGGCGGCCCAGGAACGCCGGCTTGAACTGCTTGACGAGCGCCGGGCGGATCAGGGCTTCCAGTTCCTCGGCCGACGGCACGTCCTGCGGATCCTTGTTCAGGCAGGCCTGCATCAGGGTGCTCGACGCGACGTTCGACGTGAGGATGATGAGCGTGTTGCGGAAATCGACTTCACGGCCTTCCGCATCGTCCAGCACACCCTTGTCGAACACCTGGAAGAACAGCTCCAGCACGTCCGGGTGGGCCTTTTCCACTTCGTCGAGCAGCACGACGCTGTACGGGTTGCGGCGCACGGCCTCCGTCAGCACGCCGCCCTCGCCATAGCCCACGTAGCCCGGCGGCGAGCCCTTCAGGCCCGAGACGCTGTGCGCTTCCTGGTATTCGCTCATGTTGATGGTGACGAGCTTGCGTTCGCCGCCGTACAGCACATCGGCCAGCGCCAGCGCCGTCTCCGTCTTGCCGACGCCGGACGGGCCCACGAACAGGAATACGCCCTGCGGCTTGTTCGGATCGTCGAGGTTCGCGCGCGCCGTGCGTACGCGCTGCGCGACCGCGTCGATCGCGTGCGACTGGCCCAGTACGCGCTGCTCCAGCAGGTCCTGCAGATTCAGCACCGTGCGGATCTCGTCCTTGACCATCTTGCCCAGCGGGATACCGGTCCAGCCGGCGACGATGCCGGCCACCACGTGGCCATCCACCTGCAGCGGCACGAGCGGCGTCTCGCCCTGCACGGCCTTCAATTCGTCGCGCAGGCCGCGCGCGTCGGCAGCTTCGCCTGCGCGCATGTCGCCTACGCGCATGTCGCCTACGCGCATGTCGCCTACGCGCATGTCGCCTACGCGCATGTCACGGATGCGGCCCACAAGATCGCGCTCGCGTTCCCAGCGCGCACGCAACGTGGCCAGTTCGTCTTCGGCGGCACCGCGCGCCGCGGACAACTCGCCCAGCCGCGTGTGGTGCGCGCCCTCGCCCGCCGCCTGCTCGCGCTCCAGCGCCGCGCGTTCGGCATCGAGGCGCTCCAGCCGGCGCGTGAGGTCTTCGATGCGGGCCGGCGCCGCGTCGCGGCCCAGCGCCACTTTCGCGCACGCCGTGTCCAGCACGCCGATGGCCTTGTCCGGCAGCTGGCGGCCGCTGATGTAGCGGTGCGACAGGCGCACGGCTTCCGTGATGGCCTCGTCGTGGATGCGGACATTGAAATGCTTCTCCATCAGCGGTGCCATCCCGCGCAGCATCGCGCACGCCAGTTCCTCGCTCGGCTCCTCGACCTTCACGACCTGGAACCGGCGCGCCAGCGCGGGATCCTTCTCGAAATATTTCTTGTACTCGCTCCACGTGGTGGCCGCGATGGTGCGCAGTTCGCCCCGTGCCAGCGCGGGCTTCAGCAAATTCGCCGCATCGTTCTGGCCCGCCTGGCCGCCCGCGCCGATCATCGTGTGCGCCTCGTCGATGAACAGGATGATCGGGTGCGGGCTCTTTTTTACTTCGTCGATGGTGTTCTTCAGGCGGTTCTCGAACTCGCCTTTCACGCTGGCGCCGGCCTGCAGCAGGCCCAGGTCCAGCACGTGGATTTCCACGCCGCGCAACACCTCCGGCACGTCGCCCGTCGCGACGCGCAGCGCGAGACCTTCCACCACGGCCGTCTTGCCGACGCCCGCCTCGCCCGTCAGGATCGGGTTGTTCTGGCGGCGGCGCATGAGGATGTCGACGAGCTGGCGGATTTCCGCGTCGCGGCCGATCACCGGGTCGACCTTGCCGTCGCGCGCGCGCTGCGTGAGGTTCGTCGTGAACTGGTCCAGCGCGGGCGTCTTCGACGGTCCCTGGCGCTGCAGCTCGCCCACCGGGTCGCCGCCCGCGCCCTGCACGGGCGCCGCGGCGACGGCCGGTGCTTCGTCGGAGCCGGCCGTCACGTCGTCGAAATGGTGTTTTATCCGGTCCAGGTCGAATTGCGCGAACTGCGGCGACACGCGGTGCGCCAGTTGCGACAGCTCGGGAGAACTCAGGAGCGCCTGCAGCAGGTGGCCGCTGCGGATGCCGGCCTGCTGGCCCGCGCGCAGGTCGAGCGATGCGATGAGCCACGCGTGTTCGAACAGCTTCGGCAGCCGCTCCGAGAACACGGGCGTGCGCGTGTTGCCGCTCCTGAAGCCGGCCACTTCCGCCTGCAGGTCCGCCTCCAGCCGCTCGATCGACACGCCGCACCGCCGCGCGATGACGGCCACGTCGCAGGCCGGCTGTTCCAGCAGCGCGAGGAGCAGGTGCTCGATGTCGACCTCGTACTGTCCCAGCGACACGCACAGGCCCGCCGCCCGCGTGGCGGCCGCGCGGCAGGTGTCGTCCAGTTTGCCGATCAGGGTTTTCAGGTTGATGCTCATCGCGTGTCCTCTTTCAGTTGGCATGTCTTAGTTTGCGTGAATCTCATAGCGCACGTCGGCTCGGTCTTGTATTTGGAGGCCGTCGACGAGGAAGCCGTCCCAGCCAAGACGTGCGCCGGCCGTCCGCGTGCCGGCCAGCGTGCTGCCCCGCACGTCGGTCGCGCGCAGCACGAGCTGCACCTCGTATTCGAGCGACAGCCCCGTGAACATGGTCACCATGTTGCCCAGCGCGCGCGCCGCGCGGCCGCCCGGCAGGAAGGCTTCGTAGGACGGCAGGTCCAGCGGGCCGATGACGAGGCGCAGGCGCAGGTCGCGCTGCCACACGCGCGTGCCGGCCATGGCGCCGCCGCCCAGCGTGGCGTTGCCGAGGCCCAGCGCCGTCTGCTGCGTGGCCGGCACGTCGTACCAGCGGCCGATGAACTGCTCGGCGCGCACGTTTTGTCCGAAATATTCGGACAGTACGCGCGCGATCTGAGAGCTGGACGCGGGCCGCTGGCGCATCGCGGTGGCGAAGTACGCGACGGTTTCATCCAGCACGCCGTCGCCATGGTCGGACAGGCGCCGCCGCAGCGCCGTGTGGCCCATGCCCGCCAGCGACAACAGCAGCGGCAGGAAGCCGTCCTTGCGGCCGCCATATTTCAGCTCCAGCCGGTACTTGCGCCACGCCTCGTAGAACAGGGCCAGCGTGCGGGTCGAGAACGTGTCGAGGAAGGCGCGCGGGCCGTCGTCCCGTTCGGCGATCTGCTGCGCGGCCACCCGCTCCGTGTAATGGGCGGGCAAGGCGCCGCTCGAACCCAGCAGGCCCATGAACGTGGGCGTCAGGCGCACGTACTTCAGCTCCTGCGACTGCAAAGCGGCGGCCAGCGCGGCGCTGTTCGGCGCGACCGTGCGCGGTTCCGCGTGCAGCGCCTCGATCTCGCTGGCCGGGAAGGCGAGCGAGGTCGAATTGGCAAACCGCAGGAAGTTCGCCAATGCGCCCTCTTCCGCCATGCCGCGCTTGCGCAGCCACAGCTCGATCATGCGCACGGCCTGGAAATACTGGAAGCGGTACGGCTGCGCGAACAGCCGCTCGATTACAGCAGGCTCAAATCGCCGCTTCGGGGCGTGCATCGCAGCAGCTCTCCTCCGGTCTTGTTGGAAATGATCACGAGTTGCGTGAAGCTGTTGGCGTGCACGTACAGGCCGAGGAAGCGTTCGACGATGTGGGCGAACGCATCGACGCCGCTGCCGACGAACGCTTCCTCGTCGATCGTCAGCCGCACCTCGATGCCGCGCACCATGCAGGCGAACGGATTCCCCGGCAGCCATGCCGTCGCGGGCCGGTGCTCGACGGCGAGGATGCCGCCGATCTGGCGCTGCGTCGACGGTGAGCGCGGCAGGTCGTACAGGGTGAGCATCTCGCGGAACGCGGCGATGCCGCCGCCCGACAGCGACAGGTGATTCAGCGACAGGTGCGAGATCAGGCGCCAGTGCGCGCCGCGTCCGCGCTCGAAGCGGTACGACGGCGTGGGCTTGCGCAGGAAGCTGATCGACTGCACCGTCGATCCGCCCTCGATGAACAGGTCGCCGCCGCGCACGCCGTACGACAGCAGCGCGGGCAAGTCGCGGTTGGTGCACGTGAGCTCGATGCTCAGGGTGTCCGTCTCCACCTCGGCCGGGTCGAAATCGATGTCGACGAGGGAGATCTGGGTTTCGTAGCCGGGGCTGCGTTCGGCCAGCAGCGGGTCGCGCCGCATGATCCAGTAATGGCCGCTCTTGTCGGGCATCTGGCCGTGGCGCAGCGAATAGAACGGCCGGAATTCCACGATGGATTCGCCCTGCGGCGTCTGGCGCACGAGGCGCACGCTGTCGATCGATTGCACCTCGAACGCGAAGGCGCGGCGCGCGTCCGCCAGCACCGGATAGCTGGCCGTCGTGTGCGTCAGGCGGATCGGTTCCCCGCGCTGGCGGAACAGGTTCACCACCGGCGTGCAGCCCAGCAGCAGGTTCGTGGCGGACAGGGTGCCGAGCATGCGCGCCGCGTTCGAATCGGCGCGCAGGCCGCTCAAGGCCAGGTGCAAGGTGATGGTGCGCGTCCCCGCCGGCAGCGCGGCCGTCAATGCGGCCAGGTCGATGTCGAAGAAGTTGAACTTCTCGGGAAAGCAGAAATATTCGGTGAGCAGGCGGTACGCCGTGTGCGATCGGGCCGGAAAATCGATCAGCGACTCGTCGTCGCCGAAGCCGGCCGGCTGCAGCGGAATCTTGGCCAGCGGGACCCAGCGCCCGTTGCCGTCGGCCTCCGCGTACGCGCACACGCCGCGCATGAACAGCGCGTCGCGCAGTGCGGCGCAGAACGACGGTTCGCCGTCGATGAACACGCGCAGGCTCGCCAGCTTCAGGCCCGCGATCGGATTCGCGCCCGTGGCGGCCAAGGTGATCGACAGCTTCGACGTCGCCTGCGGCGGCGGGCGCACGGCGTCGGGCGCGTCGAGGATGGCGTCGAAGCGGGCGCGCGCCAGGTCCAGCGGCGCCACCGTCACGGGGTAGGCGGTGCGGAACGTGCACGGCGCGCCGCGCACGGGGCGCGTCGCGAGCTGCGTGCCGCGCGGGATCTCGCCGGCGGCGCCGGGCTGCGCGGCGGCGCCGCCGAAATCCATGCGCGCGATCGAGCAGGACGGGAACGGGCGCAGGTAGTGCGGGTACAGGACGTCGAGCAGCGCTTCGGTGAATTCGGGGTAGTCGTCGTCGAGGCGCTTGGCGATGCGGGAATTCAGCAGCGCGAACGATTCGATCATGCGTTCGATGTGCGGGTCTTCGCACACTTCGCCGCCGATGAGCAGCTTGCCGGCGATCCTGGGGTAGCGCTCGGAGAATTCGCGCGAATGGCGGCGCAGGAAACCGAGCTCCTGCTCGTAATACGGTAATAACTGGTCCAACTCAGGCTCCCGGCGCCGCCGCACGGCGGGCCTTGCTGATGGTGTAATGCTGGCTGGAGGGCTGCAGCACGGCGTCGAAGTTGACCGGCTCGTGCGCCGCGCTCACGACCATCAGCGCGGTGATCGAAAAATTCAGGCGGTTGACGGCATCGTCGCGCAGTTCGAGCCTGGCCTGCACGTTGCGCAGGCGCGGTTCGTGGCGCGCGATCGCCGCTTCCAGGCTGCGGCAGATGAAGGCGCGGTCGTCGGTGCTCGACAGCGACAGGCCCGCGAAATCGTGCAGGCCGTACGCGACGATGGAACGCGCGCATTCGGGAAAGCGCCGGAATGCATCTTCCGGCATCACGGCGCGGGTATTCAGCAGCGCCTCCAGGTCGCGCGCCACCGAATCCTTCATTTCCTCGAGCGAGACGCGCGGCACGGTGCCCGTCTGGGCCTGGCCAGGACGGTCGATCAGGCGATCGAACAGGCCCGGCATGAATCCTTTGGCGGACATCGTGCCGGCGCGCTATCAGGCCGCGATCTTGTTGGCCGACAGGTCCCAGCCGCCCGACGTGTTACCGCCCGTGCCGCCGTTGACCTTCTGCTGGGTGTACTTCCATTTCACCTTGGAGTACTTGATCGACACGTCTTCGGTCAGGATGTTGCCCTGCTCGACGGACGGCGACACGCTGGAGATCAGGACGTTCTCCAGTTCGATCTCGAAGTACTTGACGCGCTCGCCCTGGCCGTCGGCGCGCAGGAACTCGAACTTCGCTTTCGGGATGGTCTTGCCCGACGAGCAGGTCTGCAGCAGGATCGGGGTGGCCAGGTCGGCCAGCTTCGAGACGACGATGTCCTTGTGCTCGGTGCGCTCGGCGGTGTGGCCGCCGCCGGTCGACGCGGTGGCCGATTTCGGTTGCAGGACTTCCCACTGGACGCTCTTGACTTCGATCCAGTCCTTGTGTGCGGTGTCGGCGGACTCGCCTTTGATGCCGTCGATTTGCAGGTAGACGTCGATTGCCATGTTGTGTTTTTCCTTTCAGTTCAGTTGATACGGGGGGACTACAAAGTTGATCAGGTGGCCGATGCCGGCAGTTCCGCGACGAGGCGCAGCGACACGGACAGTTCGTCGAGCTGGAAGTGCGGACGCAGGAACGAGACGGCACGGTAGACACCCGGACGGCCCGGCACTTCCTGCACCTGCACGCTCGCTTCGCGCAGCGGGAACTGCGCCTTCTGCTCCTGGCTCGCGTTGTCGTCCAGCAGGACGTACTGCGTGAGCCAGCGGTTCAGGAAGTCCTCGACGTTAGCCGCGGCGGCGAAGCTGCCGATCTTGTCGCGCATCATGGCCTTCATGTAGTGGGCGATGCGCGAGACGGCGAAGATGTATTGCAGCTGGGCCGACAGCACGGCGTTCGCGTTGGCGGCGTCGCTCGCGTACTTGCGCGCCTTCTGCGCCGACTGCGCGCCGAAGAAGGCCGCGTAGTCCGTGTTCTTGCAGTGCACGAGCGAGATGAAGCCGAGGTCCGACAGCTCTTTTTCGCGGCGGTCGGTGATGGCGATCTCGGTCGGGCATTTCAGAGCGATCTCGCCTTCGTCCGTCTTGAACGTGTGCGTCGGCAGGTTTTCCACGAGGCCGCCGCCTTCCACGCCGCGGATCGCCGCGCACCAGCCGTAGTCCTCGAACGCGCCCGTCAGCTTGGTGCCGAACGCGTAGGCCGCGTTGCACCACAGGTATTTGTGGTGGTCGGTGCCGTCCACGTCCTCGACGTAGTTGAAGCCTTCGGTGGTGGCGCCGTCGGCCGGGTTGTACGGCAGGCGGCCGAGGAAGCGCGGCAAGGTGAGACCCACGTAGCGCGCGTCTTCCGATTCGCGGAACGCCTTCCACTTCGCGTATTCGACGGTGTCGAAGATCTTCGACAGGTCACGCGGCTTGCCGAGGTCGGAATAGCTTTCGAGGCCGAACAGCTCGGGCGACGCGGCCGAGATGAACGGCGCGTGCGCGGCGGCCGCCACGTGCGACATCTGCTCGATGAAGTACATGTCTTCCGGCTGGCGCGTGATCTCGAAGTCGCCCAGCAGCGCCCCGAACGGCGCGCCGCCGAAGGTGCCGAATTCTTCTTCGTAGACCTTGCGGAACATGGTGCTCTGGTCGAACTCGATGGCGCTCTGGAAGTCCTTCACCAGCTCGCGCTTGGTCGCGTTGAGCATCTTGACCTTCAGGTTCGGACCCGTCGCCGTGTTGGTGACGAGGTAGTTCAGGCCCGTCCAGCTGGACTCCAGCTTCTGGAATTCCGGCGCGTGCATCACGGCCGACAGCTGCGCGGAGATCAGGCGGTCCAGCTCCGCCACGCGGGCGTCGATGGTGGCGGCCAGGTTGTCGGACACGACGACCGTGCCGTCCATGACCTGGTTGACCAGTTCCGCGATCAGGTCGCGGGCGCGCGCATGCTCGGCGCTGGATTTCGCCACCTTGCTCTGCTCGACGATCTGGTCGAGCAGGTCGGCCTCGGGTGCGAGGGAAGTGTCGGCCGCGAGGGCCGCGTTCTGGAGTGCGGACATGATCACTCTTTCGTCGTCGGCTGGCCCAGCTTGGCCAGGGTTTCGGTGCTGTTCAACACGTCGTTGAGCAGGTCTTCGAGCTTGTCGTTGCCGGCCAGCTTGTTGCGCAGGTCGGCCAGCTTCGTGCGGGCCTCGAGCAGCTTCTTCAGCGGCTCGACCTGGTTCACGACCGACTCGGGACGGAAGTCGTCCATCGAGCGGAACGTGAGGTCGACGGCGAACTGGCCGCCCTCGCCCGTGAGTTCGTTGTTCACGCGGTAGGTGGCGCGGGGTTCGACGCCCTTCATGACTTCGTCGAAGTTGTCGCGGTCGATGCCGACGAAGCTGCGCTCCTTCAGGCGCTTTTGCGGGACTTCGGAGTTGCCGCCGAAATCGCCGACGACGCCGACGACCAGCGGCAGCTCCTTGTTCTCGATCGCATCGCCGATCTCGACGTCGTACGTCATTTGCACGCGCGGCGGGCGGATTTTCTGCAGTTTTTTCTGCACGCTGGAATTTCTGGACATGGGATTCCCCTGTGGTTGTTTCGGACGTTATTTCAGTGCGCCGAACGGATCGGCACCGGACGCGCCGGCGGCGACGGCCTGTTTCGCCTTCGACCTGGCGCGGCCCTTCGCGACGGCTTTTGCCGGCGGCGTGGCCGGCACCGGCGCCGGCACGAGGATCTGCTCGCCCAGGCTCTCGCGCAGCAGCTTGGCCAGGTCCTGCGACTCGGTCTTGATCGAGCCGGACAGGTTGTTCTGGCGGCTCAGGTCGGCCAGGGCACGCGTCGACAGGCGCAGGCCGCTGATGGCGATGATGCTGTTGGCCAGGCGGTCGTTCGGATCGCGCACCAGCACTTCCTGGGCACTGACGATCGCTTCGCCGTACTGGCCGGCGTCGTAGCGGGTCTGGGCGATGCTGGACCACGGCGCCTTGTCGGCCGGGTAGGCGGCGGCCGCTTCCTTCCACAGCGTGACCGCGTCTTCCTTGCGGCCGGCGGTGCTGGCCTCGGTGGCCTTGGCGAGCAGCTCGTCCATCGTGGGCGCGGGCGGCTTCTCGGCCAGCTCCGGCTTCGTCGTCGCGCAAGCGGAAAGAAGGATGGCGCAGGCGGCGGCGCCAACGAAACGGCTCAAGCGGCCAACGGGAAATGCAGGGGTCATGCGGGTCCTCGCAAAGGGTGAACTAAGTGATGCCTTGGTATTAACTTTGTAAAACTTTTTTTATAGTATCAGAATTGTTTTATTGATCAACCTCAATTTTATTTACAATCGTACGCGGGTCTCTGACGAGTGAAATGCTCACCAATTTCCACTATTTCCCAATGATTTTCCTTGTAACCTGACGGCATCTCACGTTATGCCAAAGAAATATCACGAATTATCACAAAGAAAATTTGTGTCATAATCGTGCGCTACGTTTCCGTAAGAAATGTTACTGTTCTGCCATTTTCATTTTCAGCAGCGCCAGGGGATAACCAACGCATGAGCGGCAAAATCTTATGGGGCGAAGGATTGTTCCTCCGCCCCCAGCATTTCCAGCAACAGGACCAGTACCATGAGGATCGGCTGCACCGCACGGCGGGCCTGCTGCATCCGTATGCCTGGGGCGTCGTCGCGGTCCAGGTCGACCGCGACGCGCTGGCCAACGACGCGCTGCGCCTGCTCGAACTGTCGGTGCGTTTTCCCGACGGCGAGCTGTATTCCGCGCCGGGCGGCGACGACCTGCCGGACGCCGTCGACCTGAGCCAGCTGCCGCAATCCGTGCAGACCGTGACGTGGCACGCCGCCCTGCCCGGCTTCAAGCCGTACGGCGCGAACTTCAGCGGCCACCGGACCGACGGCGACGGCGCGCACACCGCGCGCTTCGCGCAGCTGGACCGCGACACGCCGGACCTGTACACGCAGGCCGCGAGCGCGCAGCTGACGTATCTGCGCAAGACGGTGCGCCTCGTGTCGGACGGCGAGCCGCTGGACGCCTACGTGCACGTGCCCGTGCTGCGCCTGCGCCGCGCGGCCACCGGCGGGTTCGAGCTCGATGGCTCGTTCGTGCCGCCCAGCCTGACGATCAGGAGCGCGCCTCTGCTGTTCCTGCAGCTGCGCCGGCTGGTGGATGCGCTGCAGGCGAAGGTCAGTGCGCTGTACGGCCACCACCGCGAACCGAGCCGGCACGTGATCGAGTTCCGCTCGGGCGACATGTCGTCGTTCTGGCTGCTGCACACGGCCAGCACGGCGTGCGCGAGCCTGTCGCACTACTTCCACAATCCGGCGCTGCATCCGGAGCGGCTGTACGAACAACTGCTGTCGCTGGCGGGCAGCCTGATGACGTTCTCGAAGAGCTGGACCCTGGCCGACCTGCCGCCGTACCAGCACGCCGACCCCGGCCCCGCGTTCGCGACGCTGCACCAGATCATCCGCGAACTGCTCGACACCGTGATCTCGTCGCGCTACTTCGCCATCGCGCTGCGCGAAGTGAAACCGTCGTACTGGCACGGCATGCTGGACTCGGAAAAAATCGACGACAAGACCACGTTCTACCTGGCCGTGTCCGGCGACCTGCCGGCCAGCGAACTGGTGGACGTGGTGCCGCTGCGGCTGAAGATCGGCGCGCCGGACGACGTGGAAAAATTCGTGCTGTCCGCGATGCCCGGCGTGCGGCTCGTGCACGCGCCGCAGGTGCCGGCCGCCGTGCCGGTGCGGCCGGACGCCGTCTACTTCGCCATCGAGGCGAAAGGCCAGATGTACGAGCGCATGCTGCAGGCGCAGTCGATCTCGATCTACGTCCCCGGCAGCATGGCGGACGTGAAGCCCGACCTCGTCGCCGTGACCTCCTGAACCCGAGAGACCTTCCATGACCACCGCAACCGCACCTTCCCTCATGGCCGCCGGCACCCCGGCGACCGCGCCGGCGGCGCCGCAGACGCTGCTGGACCTGATGTACGACGGCTTCTACGCCCTGTTCATGCTCAAGAACGGCAACGGCCCGCAGGACGACGCCGCGTTCGCGCGCAAGATGACGCAATTCCTCGACGACTTCGGCCGCAACGCGCGCAAGCACAACGCGTCGCCGGACGACGTCGACGCCGCGAAATACGCGTTCTGCGCCGCGGTCGACGAGATCATCCTGCGCTCGCACTTCACGATCCGCGACGCGTGGGAACGCCGCCCGCTGCAGCTGCAGCTGTTCGGCGACCAGCTCGCGGGCGAACACTTCTTCGAGCGCCTGGAACAGCTGCGCGCGCGCGGCAGCGCCCACGTGGAAGCGCTCGAAGTCTTCCACATGTGCCTACTGCTCGGCTTCCAGGGCCGCTACATCCTGGAGGGGACGGAAAAGCTGAACTACCTGACGTCGCGCCTGGGCGACGAGATCGCGCACATGAAGGGAAAGCGCGGCGGCTTCGCGCCGCACGCGGAACGTCCCGACCAGATCCGCCACAAGCTGCGCAGCGACCTGCCGCTGTGGGTGCTGTACTCGGTGTTCGGCCTGATCTGCGTGCTGGGCTACGTGGGACTGCGCACGTCGCTCGGACACACGAGCGAGGCGCGCATGAATGCGTACAGCGACGTCGTCAAGATGGCGCCGCGGGCGGCGAATCTCACGATCACGCTGCCTTGACGTTCGCGCGGGCACGGGGTGCCCGCCCTACGCAACATCATGCCTGCAACGACAACCGGTAGACCGTCGTCTGCCGGTACACCTGCCCCGGATGCAGCATCACGCGCGGCCACGCTGCGCTCATGAGGCCGGGCCGCGCGTGGGCTTCGACGCGGAACGCGTCCAGGCGCGGCTGGCCCGCGACGCCTGCGCCGCTGCTGAACCGCACGGCCGCCTCGGTCGTGTGGAGCTGCAGGCGACGCCCGGAGGCCGGGTCGAACACGCGGGCCACTTCGCGCAGCTGACCCTGGCCGCCGGCGAAGTGGTTGCGGACGCAGAAGCAGTGATCGAAGCCGCCGGCCCGCTGCAGCTGGGTGTCGGTCCAGTGCAGGCGCGGGCCGATGGCGGCGGCATGGCGGAAGTCGAAGGCCGTCCCGCCCACTGCGGCCACGCCGGCGGGCGTGCCGGCGGACCCCGTTTCCTCGAAATAGTCGGCGTCGATCTGCACCATGTGGTCGCCCACGTCGGCCAGGCTGCCGGAGAGATTGAAGGAAGGATGCGCCAGCGACGCGAGCGGGATCGGCACGCCGGCCACGGCCTGGTACTCGATCGACAGGGCGCCGTCGTCGTCCAGGCGGTAATGCACGAGCATCCCCGCCCCGTCGCCGCCCGCGATGAGCGCCAGCGACACGACGCCGTTCGCCTGCCGCCCCTCCCAGCGCGCGGCGCGGCCGCCGGACGGGATGCCCTCGACGTCCGGCTGCACGACATCGGCCATGCGGCCGTAACGGTCCGGCGCGACCCAGGCACGCAATTGCGCGCCCCGTTCAGCGATCGTCACGGTCATGCCGGCCGCGTTCTCGAGCATGAACGAGCGTTCGCCGGCCGACACGGCCGGGGCGCCCGGAATGAGGTGGATCGTCATTGCAGTCTGGCTTCCCGAGTTCCGATAGGAAGCCATTCTCCGGGCCCGCGCGTTGTGTTTCAATTGCGAAAATCACCAGCGGGCCGAACGATTCTCGCCGATGCTACGCGGCGGTGCGTTCGCCCAGCGCCCGGTCGCGCCACGCGCGCGGCGTACACCCGAGTTCGCGCTTGAACACGAGGTGCATGTACTGCGTGGATGTGAACCCGCAGCCCAGCGCCACGTCCGCGATGCTGCGTTCGCCGCTTTCCAGGCCCGCCTTGGCCGCCTCCAGCTTCGACTTGAGGATCATGTCGTGCACGCTGCAACCCAGCTCCTGGCGGAAATAGACTTCCAGCGAGGAGCGCGACACGCCGACGTACTCCGCCACCTGGTGCGTCTTGATGCCCTGGCACGCGTACTGGCGGATGTAGTGGCAGGCCCGCATCACGTGTGGATGCTTGACGGCCTGGAAGCGGCTCGACGCGAGGACGTTGATGCCGGCCGGCGGCACGAGGATGCGCGTGTTCGACAGGCGCACGCCGTGCAGCATCTGCTCCAGCAGGTGCGCCGCCGTGCGGCCCATCTCGTGCGCGCCCTGGATCACGGAACTGAGCGGAATGCGGGTCAGCATGCGCACCAGGGGGTCGTTGTCGATGCCGATCAGCGCCACCTGCTCCGGCACCGAGATGCCGGCGATCGCGCAGGCCTGCAGCAGCTGGCGCGCGCGCGCGTCCGTGACGGCGATGACGCCCACCGGCTTGGGCAGGCTGCGCAGCCAGTCGATCTGGCCCTGCACCGCCGCGTCCCACGACGCCGCGCTGGTCTCGCAGCCGCGGAAGATCTCCGCTTCCATCCTGTCTTCGGCCATCAGGGTGCGGAACGCGCACTCGCGCTCCTGCGCCCAGCGGCTTTCCTGCGCTTCGGGCAGGCTGAACATGGCAAAGCGCTGCAGGCCGACGTCGATCAGGTGGTCGCGCGCCAGCTTGACGAGCTTGAAATTGTCGGTCGCGACATACGGCACGCCGGGCGGATACGCGTCCTCGTTCCCATAGGAACCGCCGACGCCGACCACCGGCACCGTGCAGCCGGACAATGCCCGGACGACCGCCGGGTCGTCGAAATCGGCTATCACGCCATCGCCCTGCCAGCGATCCATTCCATTCAGGCGCAGGCGGAAATCCTCTTCCAGAAATAAATCCCAGGCCACGCGCGTACCGCCCAAATGGCCGGCAATTCCGGCAATCACTTCGCGATCGAAGGTTTTGTTTCCGTTGAATAGCAGCGCTATCCGATAGGCTTTCGTCGTTTTCACTGTTGTCGTCTCCCTGTGAAACTATTCTTATTTTGTTTCCGGGCCAAACGGGCCCGGTATGGCATGTTTAGTAAACAGCTCGGTAAACAGATAACGCAGCAACAAGGAGATCAGGCAGGACCATGCCCGGCGCATCGGGGCAAACAATGGATGATGTTTTCCAGGCGCCGGGACAATGCGCTCGTTGCGAGCGCGCGGCTGGAATGGGTTAGGCACGGGACATGCGCAGTCATGGGATGGTTCCTCGTAGCTTGGCCGGGGTGCCGGTGGCGGCGCCCCTTCAGCTCAAGAATAGGACCCCACCCCGGGGCGCCTATAACGTCAGCAAGTGGATTTCTTTCACCGTGCAAAAAGTACGATCAGTTCTGCAGGGAGTGGAAGGCTGGATCAGCCGTTTCCCACCTTTTTTGGACGCGGCTCGGCGTCGAAGGACGGCTGATCGGGTGCCAGCGTCCGGAATGCCTTCGGCGTGCAACCGTACTCTTCCTTGAACAAACGGTTGAAATACGACACGTTGCCATAGCCGACCGAATAAGCGATTTCCGCCACGGTCGCGGTGCTTTTTTCCGTGAGCAGGCGCGCCGCTTCGGTCAGCCGCAATTTATTCACATAACCGGTGAATGTCATGCCGAGTTCCGTTTTCAGCAGGTCATTCACTTTATTCCGGTTGGCACCGGTGCCGGCCACCACGCTTTCCAGGTCCAGTTCGGGATTCGTGTAATTCGTCGCAATGAATTTAAGGACCGTCGCCATTTCCTCGTCCCGATAGGGTTGCAGGGTTAATTGGCGATAAGCGACCAGCGGTAAATCCTTTTTCAATCTGGAACTCAGGCTGGCCGCCAGGGTGCGCGTATGGGTCCGGAAAAACCAGATGCCGAACATAATCCAGCCCGTCCCGAGAATCACGGCGAGCGCGACGATATACCGGTAATCCTGCCTGTGCAATTTGATATTGCTGATGTCGACGTGCGCATCGAGGTCGAATGGCGTTCGCGAACTCGAACCGAAAGAAAACTGCGCCACCTTGTCGAGCTGGTAATCCTTGGACGACAGCGGCAGCTTCATCATCGACAGCCACCAGTCGGGGACGGTCAGCCGCCGGATGTCGATGGACACGGGCACGCCCTGCTCGTTACAAGGAAAGAACGTACCGGGCGACCGGTAGGTGATGTACTGGCCCGGGACCGAGATCTTGTCGTCGAACACGGTCATGCCCAGCATCATCGGATAGGCGGGCGAGCAGCGCGCGGTGAACGTGATGGTCTCGTATCCCCGCAGGTCGACCGTGGCCAGGTTGCCCTTCGCGTCCTTGGCCATGAACCGGGTGCCGGCAAACGGAAACTTGCCGTCGTGCGTCAGGCGGTAGTCGAAGGATACCGCGCCGGGTCCCGCACCGCGCAGACTGACTGCCGACGTGCCGCCCAACTCCTTGTCGGACACGGCGACGGGGTCCCAGCGGATGCCGTCCCGGAGCGCCGGCGACAGCGTATAGGTCGGCTGGCTCAGGAAAATGAACAAGGCCGCGAGCAGCGCATCCACGACCAGCAGTGCGATCAGAAAGAGCAGCGCCTTCTTGTAAAACTCTTGCATGGTCGTACGGCCGTTGAGTGATCTTCGATCGCTCCGATCATAACAGCCCGGTCAATACGATGGCAAAAAAAGGGGCGGCCCAGGGCCGCCCCATAAAACCTACCATGCCAGGCGGTAGGAGACTACCCAGCCATTGTGGAAGCCATGACGCGCCGCCGCAATTGTGAAAAATGCCAGGAGCCCATACGAAATTGCCCAGCATCGACACCTACGACAAATCGTATGGCAGGAAGCGAATTTCGTAATTGCCCGACCCTGCCCCAACACGTCAGAATGCATGACTATCCAGACCTGTATCCATAAGAAAGGCTACGAATGTTCCCTCGGAGACTCCTCCCACTCGCGCTGGCGTGCGCACTCGCAGGCGGCGCGTGCGCCCCCGCTGCGGCGGCCCAGCCGGACCTCCCGACCGTCCTGTACGGCGCGGCGTACTATCACGAATACATGCCCTACGAGCGGCTGGACAAGGACGTCCAGATGATCAAGGCAGCCGGCTTCAACGTCGTGCGCCTGGGCGAATCGACATGGAGCCTGTGGGAGCCGGAGGACGGCCGCTTCGAGACGGCGTGGATGGACCGCGTCGTCGACGCGATGGGCAAGGCCGGCATCAAGGTCATCATGGGCACGCCCACCTATTCGATCCCCGCGTGGATGGCGCGCCAGCATCCGGAAATCCTGGCGACCAAATTCAACGGCGCGAAGAACACGTACGGCATGCGCCAGAACATGAACACGGACGCCCCCGCCTACCGCTTCTACGCGGAGCGCCTGATCCGCCGCATCGCCGCGCACTACAAGGACAACCCGAACGTCATCGGCTGGCAGGTCGACAACGAGACGGGCAGCTACGGCGCCGCCAACGACGACGTCTTCATCCGCTTCCAGCACTACCTGGAAAAGAAATTCGGCACGCCGGAAAACCTCAGCCGCGCCTGGTTCCTGAACTACTGGGGCCAGGACCTGCATTCGTGGACCGACCTGCCCCGGCCGGACGGCGCCCAGAGCACGGGCTACAAACTGGAATGGTCGCGCTGGAGCCAGATGCGCGTGACGGACTTCCTGCACTGGCAGGCGCAGCTCGTGCGCGAATGCGCGGGCCCGCGCCAGTTCGTCACGCACGATTTCGCCGGCTCGCTGCACGGCGACGTCAACGAAAGCGCCGTCGCGCAGAAGCTCGACGTCGCCGGCGTGAACATCTACCACTGGGGCACGCAGGACCAGTACAACGGCGCCGCCCAGAAGCTCGACGGCGACTTCACGCGCTCGCTCAAGCGCGGCAACTTCCTCGTCACGGAAACGAACGCGCAGACGACCGACTGGAGCTCCTCGTTCCAGTACCCGCCGTACGACGGCCAGTTCCGCCAGGACGTCTACACGCATCTGTCCAACGGCGCCAACATGGTCGAATACTGGCACTGGGCGTCGATCCACGCGAACCAGGAGACGTACTGGAAAGGCGTCCTCTCGCACGACCTCGAGCCGAACCGCGCCTACGCGGAAATGAGCCGCACCGGCAAGGAACTGCAGAAGATCGGCCAGCGCCTCGTCGACCTGCGCATCCGCAACGACGTCGCGATCCTGTGGAGCCGCGATTCGCTCAATGCCATCAACGACATGCCGTTCGCGAAGCAGTCGCAATGGGGCTCGGCGGGCAGCAACGCCGACTACGGCTCGGAAGTGCGCCAGATCCACCGCGCGCTGTACGACCTGAACGTCGGCACCGACTTCGTGTTCCCGGACACGGCCGACCTGTCCGCGTACAAGGTCCTGGTCGTGCCGTCGCTGTACATCGCGGACGACGCGCTGCTGCAGCGGATCGCCGAGTTCGTGCGCAAGGGCGGCCACGTCGTGATGGGCTTCAAGAGCGGCTTCGCGAACGAGAACGCCGCGGTGCGCTGGACGATGGCCCCGGGCCCGCTGCGCCAGGTGCTCGGCTTCCACTACCAGGAATTCTCGAACCTCGCGCAGCCGCTCGCGCTGAAGGGCGACCCGTTCCAGGCCGGCGACGACAACAAGGTGCGCCACTGGGCCGAATTCCTGCAGCTGGATACGGCGAAGGCGCTCGCCTGGTACGACCACCCGTTCTTCGGGCGCTGGCCGGCCATCACGGCGAACCAGTTCGGCGCGGGCAAGGCCGTCTACGAGGGCACGTATTTGTCGGACAAGCTGCAGAAGGCCGTGCTGCAATCCGTGCTGCAGGAGAAAGGCCTGATCGGACCGGACCAGCAACTGCCGTCGCACATCCAGGCGCGCACGGGCGTGAACCGGTTCGGCAAGACGATCCGGTATTACTTCAACTACTCGGGCAATCCCGCGACGTTCACGTACCGCCACAAGACCGGCACGGACCTGCTGACGTCCCGCGCCGTCAAGGGCGACGAGGCCGTCACGCTGGCGCCGTGGGATCTCGCGATCGTCGAAGAGAACTGAAAAGGAGCCTCGGAAAACCGTCGCGAGCGGCAACAGTGCAACGCGCAGCAGGTTTTACGACGCTTCTTAACTGAAAAGGAGCCTCGGAAAACCGTCGCGAGCGGCAGCAATGTTGTCCGAGAAGCGCAGCTGTACGAGTAGTACAGCGAGCATCGCAGGGCAACAGTGCAACGCGCAGCAGGTTTTACGACGCTCCTTAACGGAAGAGCAGCTGGGCGTAGTGATACAGGTTTTCCGCCCAGCTGTCCCGGTCATGCCCATACCCGTCCACGTTCCACACGTGGGCGACGCCCTGCTCGCGCAGCTGGCGGTGCACGCCCTGCGCGACGTTGATCAGTCCATCGCGGTTGCCGCACGACAGATACACCAGTTTCAGCTTGCCCTTCGCCTGTGCCGCCTCACCGGCCAGCTTCGCGGGCGCTTCCGTGTTCGGCGCCGGCGAGAAGCCCGCCACCCAGTTGAACGCTTCCGGATGCCCCAGGCCGAAATTCAACGCCTGCCCGCCGCCCATCGACAGGCCGCCGATCGCGCGGTGCGCGCTGTCCTTCAAGGTCGGATACGCGGCGTCGACGGCGGGAATCAGCGAATCCAGCAGGTCGCGCTCGAAGCGCGCGAAGCCGGCCGCGTTTTCCGGCGTGAACACCTTGTTCTCCGGCGGCGAGCGGTCGTCCGCCAGCGCACGGCCGTTCGGCATCACGACGATCATCGGCACGATCTTGCCGGCGGCCGTGAGGTTGTCGAGGACGTCCTGCGCGCGCACATAGCCGCGCCACTCGTCCTGGTTGCCGCCGATGCCGTGCAACAGGTAAAGCACCGGGTAGCGGTGCGACTTGTCGTAACCGGGCGGCAGCCAGACGTTCGCCGTGCGGCGCTTGTTGGTGACGCTGGACGCGTACGTGAACGTCTCCACCTTCCCTTGCGCGCGGCCCGGCTGCGCATCCGCGAATCCGGCGGGCGGCGGCGCGAACGCGCGCACGTCGTCCGCTGCAAGGACGATCGTGCGCGCGAAGTTGGCGCGCGCCGTTTCTGCGCTGACCTTGGCGTTGACGTCGGTGTCCTGCGCCTGGGCGGCGGTGCACAGCAGGGCGACCGCCAGGGCAGCGGCAAACTGAATCTTCATGTCTCGGTTCCTGAATGGATTATTGTTGGATTGTCACGGCCCGGCCATCGTACACGAGATCGACCGCCTTGCCCTGCCGGCCGACGATGACGACCTTGAACCGGCGCCGCGCCTTCATGCCCGGGAACCCGCCGCGGCGCTGCGCGATCGTCAGCTTGCGTGCCGCGTCGTCCCAGTGCATGCCGGTGAGCGCGTATTCGCCGCGCTCATAGCCCCACCCCTCGCCCGCGTCCTCGTAATACGTGTAGTCGCCGTCGGCACCCGGGTAGATCCGCAATTCGATCGGCGCATCGAGCCGTTCCGACGCATATTGCACGACAGGCCCCAGCGGGACGATGCTGCCCGCCCGGACGTGCACCGGCATGCGGTCGATCGACGCGGCCGCCGCGACCGTACGGCCGCCGGCCAGCCGCTCGCCGGTCCAGAAATCGAACCACGTGCCCGCCGGCAGATATACGTCGCGGGTCCGCGCCGCGCCGTCGATCGGCCTGGAGCCGGGCGCGAAATACATCGGCGTCGTCACGGGGCTCACCATGATGCCGTCGCCGAACAACATCTGCGACTTGAGGTCGTGCGTGCGCGGGTCTTGAGGGAACGCGAACGCCACCGGGCGGATGAACGATGCGCCGCGCAGGTGCACGAGGCCGGCCTGCGAATAAATCGCCGGCAGCAGGCGGTAGCGCAGCCGGATGGCATCCACGATGGCGTCGTGGAACGGCGTGCCCGGCGCGCCGAAGTGCCACGGCTCGCGCGGCGTGTCGGTGCCGTGGCTGCGGAACATGGGGAGGAACGCGCCGAGCTGCAGCCAGCGCGTGTACAGCTCGCGGTAGCCCAGGTCGGCGGCGCCCTGGTCGAAGTCGCCGGCCATGAACCAGGGCCGGCCGCGGGCGACGAAGAACCCACCGACGTCGAACGTGACGTACGGGTTGCCCGACGCGCTGTAACTCTGGACCGCCGCGACCTGTTGCGCGAACACGGACCACGTGGCCGAGATGTCGCCGGTCCATGCGACGGCCCCCGCGGCCTGGCTGCCGGGATAGGCGGACCGCGTCAGGTTCACGAGGCGCTTGCCGGGCGCCTGCCTGCGCCAGTTGCGCATGAAATGCTGCGCGTCGACGAGCGCGTAGGCGTTCAGGTATTGCGGATCCATGACGCGCGCCAGGCCGTCGACGTTGACGTCGTCCGCGCGCCCCGAACGCTTCGCATCCCACGTCCAGTCGGCGACTTCCGGCTCGGTCGAGTCGCACCACCACGCGTCGATGCCGTGCCGGCCCAGGTATTGCCACACGTTGCGGAAATAGACGTCGGCCGCTTCCGGCCGGAAGAAATCGACGTACGGCGTGCCGCCGCTCAGGTAGCCGCCCTCCTTCAGTTCCTTGCCGGGCCCATCGAGCGGGCTCGGATTCGGCCAGATCGAGATCATCACGTGCGCGTTCTCGGCGTGCACGGCCTTCGTCATCGCGGCGATATCGGGATAGCGCGCCGCTTCCGGCACCGGGCTGCCCCAGTGGTCCGGCGCCCAGTAATTCCAGTCCTGCACGATGAGGTCGAGCGGGATGCGGCGCTGGCGGAATGCCTTCACCGTCTCGACGACTTCGTCCTGCGTCTTGTAGCGTTCCTTCGACTGCACGTAGCCGTACGCCCAGCGCGGCAGCATCGTCGCGGCGCCCGTCAGCTCGCGGTAGCCTTCCACCGCGCCATCCATCGACGGCCCGAGGATGAAGTAGTAATCGAGATCGTCCACCACGTCGCTCGTCATGGACATGCCCGTCTTCCCGTCCGCGAACGTCATGGCGCTGTACGTGTCGAACAGCACGCCGTAGCCGCGCGTCGACACGACGAACGGGATGGCGATGCGCAGGTTGTGCTGGTACAGGCGCTTCGTCTTGCCGCGCAGGTTCAGGTCCGCCGTCTCGTCGAAACCCAGGCCGTACAGCGCCTCGTCGTCGCCCAGGCGGAACCCCGCCGTCGCCTTCCAGGCGTCGCGGTCCTTCGATTGCACGTATTTGGTGGCCACCTGGCGGTCGCCGTCGACCGTCCTGACGGTGGACACCGTGGCGGGATCGGGCGTCGACTTGAACACGGCCACCCGTTCGAACGCACGGGGCGCCGCATCGTCCTCGCGCAGCAGCACCGTGCCGGCCGCGTTGCGGAACGCGAGTGCGCCCGTCGTCCGGTCCACGGCGACGCCCACCTGCGCCGAACGCAGGATGCGGGCCCCGCCCTCGTCGCTGGCCGCGATCGCCCCCGGCCTGCCGGCGACCGGCGCCCGCATGAGGTGGGCGGATGTCGACCAGTCTCCGTTGCGCGTCGCCGTGACGTGCACGATGCGGTCGGTGACGAAATCGACCTTCACGCGGGTGTCGTCCACCCGGTATTCGATGCCGCTGCCGGACTCGCGCACGTCCCGGATCGCCGCGAACGCGGCGTCCCGGCACAGCAACAGCACGGATGCCGCCAGCGCGGCCCGCAGCGGCCGCCGCATCGTTGCGCGGCTCATTGTGACGCTTGTGTCAACGTGACGACGGCACCGCCGGAACCGGCCAGCTTGAGCTTGAGGCGGCTCTTGCCCGTCACGCGTGCGTTACGCGCGGCCAGGTGATTGCGGTCCATGCCGTCTTCCAGGATCGCGGCCGAATAATTCGCGCCCGGCGCCAGGAAGTCCAGCGGCAGGTCGACCGTGCGTGCAGATTCGTTCGTCATCGCGCCAATGTACCACGTGTTGCCCTTGCGGCGGGCGGTCACGATGTACTGGCCGATGTCGCCGTCCAGCACGCGCGTCTCGTCCCACGTGGTCGGCACGGCGCCGATGAACGTCGCGCCGTCGGCCCAGGTGCCGTCCGCGTTGCGGTAGGCGTCCGGGCTGTCGGCCACCATGCCGAACGGCGAATCGTACACGACGTACATCGCGACGGCCTGGCCGCGCGTCGTCTGCACGAACGGCTTGACGTTGCGGCGCTGGCCCATGAAGTCCTTCGCCGCGATCGAGCGGAAGCCGCCCGGCGTGTAGTCGATCGGACCGAGGATCATGCGCGTGAACGGCAGGGTCACGTTGTGGGTCGCCGTGACGCGCGCGCTCCACTTGTTGTACTCGGCGCCCATCACGCCTTCCTGCGTCATGTAGTTCGGATAGGTGCGCGTGAGGCCGTCCGGCGGATACGCGCCGTGCAGGTCCACCATCAGGTGGTGCTTCGCGGCCTTCGACAGGATCTTGTGGTAGAAGTCCACCATGTCCTGGTCGGTGCGGTCCATGAAGTCGACCTTGACGCCCTTGATGCCCCACGATTCGTACAGCGCGAACGCGTCGTCCATCTGGCGGTCGAGCTGCTTCCACTGCAGCCAGACCCACACGCCGATGTTCTTCTGCTTCGCGTACTTGATGATGGCCTGCATGTCCATCGCGGGGATGGGCTTCAAAGGATTGGACGGCAGCGGCTTCTCGGAGCTTCCCTCGTACCAGCCTTCGTCGATCAGGATGTAGTCGAGGCCCAGGCTGGCCGCGAAGTCGGTATAGGCTTTATAGGTCGCGGTGTTGACGCCCGCGCCCGGCATGTCGACGGCCCAGCCGTTCCACCAGTCCCACGATGCCTTCCCCGGCTTGATCCAGCTGGTGTCCGCGATCGTCGACGGGCTGCCCAGCGTCGCGATCAGGCTGGATTGCGTCAGGCCGCCCGGCGTGTCGGCCACCATCACCACGCGCCACGGCGTGGCGAGCGGCGCGTCGGCCAGCGTCGCGCGCACGGCCGGGCCTTGCACCTGCACGTCGCCGTCGTAATGCGGCGCCAGCACGACCGCTACGCCCAGGCCGCCGTCGCCGCGGCCGGAATAATACGCGCCGGCATAGCCGCGCTTGTCCGCTTCGGCGATGGCGAACGTGGTCTTCTTGTTGCCCGTCTTGCACACGAGCGGAGCGTCGAACGTGTGGTGCGGCCGGATCGTCGATGCCGGCACGGGATCGAACTCGCCCTCGTGCGAGCTGTCGAAGCGGCCCGGATTGAAACCCCAGCAGCGGTAGTCGGCCGGGAAGTCGAAGCGCGTGGCCTCGCCGTTGATGCCCAGGTCGGCCACCTGCTGGCGCGGCAGCACGTAGCGGAACGCGACGCCGTCGTCGTAGGCGCGGGCGACGAGGTTGACCTTGACCGGCTTGTCCTTGCCGGCCAGTTGCAGCTCGACCTGGCTGTAGCGGTCCGCGACGCTGGATGCCTTGCCGGCGACCGGGCGCCACGTCTCGTCGACGGTCTTGTTCTCGACGCCGGTGACGCGCAGGGTGGTGCCGTCCAGCGCGCCCTCGGTCGTGCCCAGGCCGAGGGGCGATTGTGCGATCACCGTGACGCCGTCGCGGATGACCGTGTATTCCAGCTTGCCGTCGGCGGCGGTGAGTTCGATGCGGGTGCGGTGGTCGGGCGAGACGACCGTGTACGGCGCGGCGGCGTGCGCCGGCAGGGCGGCGGCAACGGCGACGAGCGCCGGGATCAGGTGTACGTGTTTCATGTTCAGGCGACTTTCAGCGTGATGGCATATGGCAGTGCGGCGCGTTCGCGCGGCAGCGTGACATGCAGGCCCTCGGCCGTCTGGCGGAACGCGAGCGCGCCGCCGCCCACGAGTTCGACGCGGGACACGGCCTTCTTGAGGTGCTCGCCGCCGGCGCGCATGGTCTTGATGGTCACGGTGCCGTTGTCCGGCCAGCCCATCACGAACGCGTACACGGCGTCCTTGCCGGCCGTGAAGCGGATGTCGGCGCCGGAGAACGGCTTGCCCTTGCCTTCGTTGAAGCCGGGGCCGGACATCGGCGCCGCGGCCGCCTCCGCCACCGGTCCTTCGCCGTACAGCGCCCACGGACGCGAATCGTAGATGCCTTCGCCGTTGACGGCCATCCAGCGCCCGATTTCCTCGACGATGGCGCGTTCCTGCTCGTCGATCGTGCCGTCGCCGCGCACGGGCACGGACAGCAGCAGGTTGCCGTTCTTGCTGACGATGTCGATCAGCGTGTGCACGACCGTCTGTGCGCTCTTGTACGCCTTGTTGTCGTAGATGCGGCGGTCATAGTGCCAGCTGCCGATGCAGGTGCAGGTCTGCCACGGCAGCGGTTCGATGCGCGGGCTCTGGCCGCGCTCGATGTCCCACACCATCGACTTGCGCTGCACCTCGTCGAGGATCTTGCCGTTGACGACGGCTTGAACCTTGCCGTGCTTCGCGGCGCTGCGGTTGTACATGTGCGCGGCCAGGCGCATGCCGATGTCGCTGACCGGATACAGGGGCAGCACGGTGTCGTCGTAATACACGAGATCCGGGTCGTAGTTGTCGAGCAGGTCGACGGTGCGGTTGTACAGCTTGTCCGCATACGCCTTGTCCGGCGGGAGCACGCCGCCGCCCCATGCCCAGCGCTGGTCGGTGCTGCCGCCGTCCTTGCTGAGCGGGTGGTTCTGCGCGTACAGCGCCTGCGGATCCAGCCCGTTCCACCACTGGCCCTTGCCGTCGGCCTTCTTCAGGCGGCCGTCGTACGGCACGCCGGCCAGCGGGCCAGTCTTGTCGGCGCCCTGCGCCGTCTCGTACCAGTTCCATGCGTGGGCCGCGTGCACGGACACGCCGAAGCGCAGGCCGTGCTTGCGTGCCGCGTCGCGCCAGCCGCCGACCAGGTCCTTGCCCGGGCCCAGCTTCGTCGAATTCCACTCCGGCTGGTAGCGGCTCTTGTACAGGTCGAAGTTGTCGTGGTGGTTCGCCAGTGCGACGAAGTACCTGGCGCCCGCCTTCTTGTACAGGCCCACGAGTTCGTCCGGATTCCAGCGCTGCGCCTTCCACCGATGGATCACGTCCTTGAAGCCGAACTTCGACGGGTGACCGTATTTCGCGACGTGGTATTTATAGTGGTCGCTGCCCTCCTCGTACATGCCGCGCGCGTACCAGTCGCCGTGTTCCGGCTCGCATTGCGGGCCCCAGTGCGCCCAGATGCCGAACTTCGCGTTGCGGAACCAGTCCGGGGTTTCATATTTCGACAGCGAGGGCCAGGTCGGTTCGAACGGACCGGTGGCCATCGGCACGCGGGCGCCGGCGGCGCCGGCGTACGGGGACACGGCGAGCGCCGGGATGGCGGCCGCCATATGCTGCAGGAGTTCACGTCGTTTCATCGGTTTCTTTCCAAGGTGGGTGACGGCCGCTCGAGGGGCGGCTCTTCGACTATCCACGGGATGGTGCCCGTGGCCCCGGACGCCCGCAATTATCAAATCTGCCAGAAGCCATTACGATTTTCGTATGGGTTCGCCCGTGATTTGCGCCACGAGCGCGGCGTGGCCCGGCATCGCGCCGACCACCTGCCGGATCGTCGCGTGCACCTTGCGGAAGTGATCCAGCAGGCGTGCCTGGTCCATGCGGTCGATCAGGGGGTCGGTCCGCTCGGGGCGGATGCCGTGGCCCAGCAGGATAGCCGCGTACGAATCGGCCTGGAAGCCTTCGCGGTCGTAGATGGTGATGCGGCCCGCGCTGCGGAACAGGTCGATCTGGTGCTGCAGCGTGTCCGGGATCGGCATATCGGCGCAATAGCGCCAGAATTCGGAATCGGTGCGGTTCGTCAGCTTGTAGTGCAGGACGATGAAGTCGCGCACGAATTCGTAGCGCTGCGCGACGAGGCGGTTGAATTCGTCGGCCAGTTCCTGGTTGCAGTCGCGGTCCGGGAAATACTGGATCAGCCAGCCGACCGCCAGTTCGATGATGTTGATGCTGGTCGATTCGAGCGGCTCCAGGAAGCCGCTCGACAGGCCCACCGCCACGCAGTTCTTGACCCACGACTTGCGCCGCCGGCCCGTCGTGAAGCGCAGCTGGCGCGGCGTATCCAGCGCCTCGGTGTCCAGGCCGTCCAGCAGCACGCGTCCCGCCTCGTCGTCCGACATGAACGCGTTGCAGTACACGTGGCCGTTGCCGTTGCGGTGCTGCAGCGGGATGCGCCACTGCCACCCGGCCGGCTTCGCCGTCGCGCGCGTGTACGGCGTGAGCTGGTCGGCCAGCGCGCTGGGCACGGCCTGGGCGCTGTTACAGGGCAGCATGGCGCTCCAGTCCTCGTAGCCCGACTTGTACACGCCCTCGATCAGCAGGCCGCGGAACCCCGTGCAGTCGACGAACAGGTCGCCGTCGATGCGGCGGCCGTCCTTCAGTTGCAGCGCCGTGATGAAGCCCGTCTCCGGGTGCTGCTCGACGTGGCCGACCGTGCCCTCGACGCGCTGCACGCCCCGCGCCATCGCGTACTCGCGCAGGTACAGGGCATACAGGCCCGCGTCGAACTGGAAGCCGTACGAATAGGCATTGGTGGGGCCGGGCTGGTCGCCATGCGGCGGCACGAACTTATTCTCGTGGGCCATCGCCGTCGAGATCGACCATTCCTCGTACGACGGCATGTCCGGGTTGTCGCGCGCGAGGCGCAGCCAGTACATGAAGGCCGGGCGGTTCTCGATCGTCGGGCCGAAATCGCTGAAGCCGTGGAAGAACCGGTTGCCGAGATGACCCCAGTCGCAAAAATCGATGCCCAGCTTGAACGTGGCCTTCGTGCGCCGCACGAAGTCGGTGCCGTCGATACCGAGCGCATGGTTGAAGTAGCGGATCGTCGGCAGCGTCGATTCGCCGACGCCGACGGTGCCGATCTCCGGCGACTCGACGAGGACGATCTCGCACGACGCGCCCAGCTTGAGCGCCAGCGGCGCGGCGGTCATCCAGCCGGCGGTGCCGCCGCCCACGATGACGATTTTACGGATGGCCTTGTCGGACATGGTGTTCTCCAGTACAGAAACGCAAATACCTCCGGCGCACGGTCGGAAAGTGTACCTCATCCGCACCGGGCCGCCGGCAAAAAAAAGGCCGCCAAGAAGGCGGCTGGCTTGCGGCGACGCCTCCCGCGGTCGCGACTGCGAACCGCAGGAGGCAAGCGCCTCACGACGTCTTAGAACGCGTAGCGCGCCGACACCGTGAAACGACGTCCGGTGTAGTTCACGCCGTACAGTTTCATGCCGATGCCCTGCTGGTTGTACGACTTGTAGAGCGCGTCGGTGAGGTTCGACGCGTCGAAGTTCACGGTCAGGTTATCGGTGGCCTTGAACTGGATGCCCATGTCAAGCTGTCCGTAGGCACCGGCCCATGCCGGCAGCACGTAGTTCGCCGAATAGCCCTGGTTGAATTTCGGGTCGTCCGGATTCATCGAGATGCCGCTGGTGTCGTACGTACCCCACGTGTGAATCGCCGTCATCGCGGCCGAGCGCCAGCTGTACGCCAGGCGCGCCGACACCGGTCCCTTGTCGTACAGCAGCGCCAGGTTGTACGCGTTCTTCGACAGGCCCATCACAGGCAGGTCGCCGCTCAGGTAGCGGCCGTCGGTGTCGCACCCGCCCAGCGCGCCGATGATCGTCGTCTCGGGCGTGGTCGGCGTACACCATGTACGGTTCCCCGGCAAGCCCACGTCGAGTTTGCTGTTGATGTAGGTGTAGTTGGCCGATACCCCGAAGCCGGACAACAGGCCGGGCAGCATGTCGAAATACTGCTGGTAACCGAGCTCCAGACCGCTGACGCGACCGCGTGCCCCGTTGACCGGCGAAGTGAGGAGGAAGTCGTGCGACTGGCCGGTCACGTCCTTGATCGGAACGAGCGTCGTCCTGTCGATGACGATGTCCTTGAGCTTCTTGTTGAACAGCGCCAGCGTGAGCGAGTTGCCCTTGCCGAAGTAGTATTCCGCCGTCAGGTCGAGATTGTTCGACCTGGTCGGTTTGAGCTGCGTGTTGCCGTTGGCACTGCCGGTGTAGTCGATCGTGCGGAGGATCTGTTTGTTCGGGTCCGTCGGATCCGGGTCGCGCTTGGGCGACACGCTCAGCGTCGTATAGGCCTGCATCTTGTAGAAATCGGGCCGCGACATGCCTTGCGACGCCGCGAAGCGGAACTGCAGCTCGTCGCTTGCCTTCATCCTCAGGTTCAGCGTCGGCAAGGTATTCGTGTAGGTGTTGTCGAAATTCTGCTTGTTCGACATCGCTGCGAACATGGGCACACCGGACGCGGCATCCTCCGGCTTGGTCGCGTCGAGCAGCGTGTAGCCTTCCGCCATTTCCTTCGTGCGCACGACGCGCACGCCCACGTTGCCGTCCACCGGGAAGCGCAGGTTATCGAAGCCGAAACGAAGCTGGCCATAGATGGACTGCGTGCGCTCGCCCTGCTTGTTGCGGGCGATGGGGTCGCCGAACGGAGCGGGCTTCCAGTTGCAGATATCGTCGCTCAAGTGGTCGGGTTTGCAGACCGCCTGAACGAATTCGTGCAGCGTGAAGAAGCCGGGCGGCGGCGAGCCGCTACCGGTCAACCCCTGCGTCGGCACCACGAGCGCCGGCACCGACGTCTTGCCGTTGAAGAAGCCACGGAACGGCTGCGTGGTGTTGAATTTGTTGAAGCGCGGATCGCCCAGGGAGATCATCGAGCTCAGCGGCTGCCACGTTGCAGGCCCGACCGCCCACGAGGCGCCGAGCCCGGTCCATTGGCTGTTGGGCGTATTCGCCTGCGTGAGCGAATTACGCTCGGTCTGGCGGAAGCCGAAACGCAGGTCCTGGAGAATCGGATGATCGAACGTGTACTTGCCGTCCAGTTTCAGCGCGTTCTGCGTGGCGAAGGCCACGTCCCGGTGCTGCTGCGTGGAGTCCCAGTTGTAGTTGGCGACGTCCGACAGGAAAGCCCGGTCCGAGGCGTCGAAGGTGACCTGCGGGATGTCTCCCCTCAGGTCCACGACCTGCTTCGCCATGTAGGCGTTCAGCGCCACCAGGTTGTCCCAGCCTTCCGTGGTCGACCGGGTGTGCTGCAGGTCCAGGTCGAAGGACAACTGCTCCGACGCCTTCCATTTCGTGTTCCATGCAATGTCGGTCGTCGCGGATTCGCGGCCCACGCTGCGCGCATTGGAGCCGATCAACAGGCCCTTGTCCTGGGGATCGGTCAGCGTGCCGGTCAACAGCGCGCCGTGGCTGTCGAACGTGGCGTCGGAGACCATGACGTTACGCGGATTCACCTGCATGAACTGCTGGTTCTCCGCCGTCGCCAGCTTGTATTTCGTCCTGAAGTAGGTCAGGCCGGAGACCCAGTCGCCCTTTTTCCACTGCAGCGCGCCATAGACGCCCTCGCGGGTGCGATCGTAGTCGCCCGTGTTCCAGTTGACGCCCGGGGGAACCCAGCGCTCCTGGCCACTCGTGTCGCCCACCACGGCGTCGATGCGCGGGAAGTAGTGGCCGACACCCATGCCGTTGCTGCGCGTGGCGACCTTCGAACGCGACACGTCGATCAACGCACCGACCTGGCCCAGGCTGGTGTTCCAGCGGTTCGACAGCATGCCGGAAAACGCCGGCGCGGTGGTGCCGCGCTGCTGCGAGCGCGTGGCTTCCGCCGTCACCCCGCCCTTGAACCCCTTGAAGTCGAACGGCATCGCGGTACGCAGGTCGACCAGGCCGCCGATGGCGCCTTCGATCCGCTCGGCGGACGGGTTCTTGTACACGTCGATGCCCGCCAGCAGTTCGGGCGGCACATCCTCGAAGCTCAGTGCACGGCCGCCGTTCGCGGAGAACGAGTCGCGTCCGTTCAATTCCGAGCGCACGTAGCTGAGGCCGCGGATCGACACGCCGCTGCCTTCCGCGGCGAAGCGATTGTCCTCGCCCACGCCTTGCAGCGGATCGGCCCGGCCCAGGATGCGGTCGATGGTCACGCCCGGCATGCGCTGCAGGACTTCGGTCACCGACTTGTCCGGTAGTTTGCCGATGTCGTCGGCGACGACGGAGTCGATGATCTCGTCCGCCGTTCGCTTCCGGGCGGCGGCCGATTCCAGCGCGGCGCGCTGGCCCACGACGACGACGGTGGTAGCCTCGTCCTTCTTCACGGCGTCGGCCGCGTACGCGCCGTGCGCGAACATGGCCCCGCTGGCCATCAGCACGAACTGCGCTGCTCCGGTCGCGATGGCGGTTCTTTGAAACTGCTTCACTTGGTATTCTCCTCTGCGTTTTTGTGCGCCGTTCTTATCGGAATGCCGAAAGACGGCATGTACCGCTTAATGGCGGTGCAACGATTTTGATCAGGAGCAACCAGTGGAACAATTGTGAAAATCACCAGCACGGCACATGAAAATTGCGATGTGTATGGCCTGCGCAACGACTTGACTCATGGCGCTGCGGTTTCCTGCACAGGATCGGCGGGCGGGGGCTGCTGGTCCGCCAGCGTGCGGAAGGCCTTCGGGGTGCACCCGTACTCCTCCTTGAACAGCTTGTTGAAATACGAGACGTTGGCATACCCGACCGAGTACGCGATTTCGGCGACGGTCGTCTCGTTTTTCTCGGTGAGCAGCCGTGCCGCCTCGGTCAGGCGCAGCTTGTTCAGGTAACTGGTGAACGTCATGCCGAGTTCCGATTTGAGCACGTCGTTGACCTTGGTGCGGTTCGTCCCCGTGGCGGCGACGACGCCTTCGAGGTCCAGTTCCGGATTCGTGTAATTCGTCGCGATGAACTTCAGCACCGCCGCCTTTTCCTTGTCGCGGTAAGGCTCCAGCGTCAGCTGGCGGTAGGCGACGAGCGGCAGGTCCTTCTTGAGCTGCGTGTCCACGCTCGCGAGCATCGCGCGCGCGTGGCCGCGGAAGAACCACACGCCGAACGCGATCCAGCCCGCCGTCACGAGGCCGGCCAGCCAGTCCAGGTAGCGGTAGTCGCGGCCGCGCAGCGTGATCCAGCTGATCTCGACGCGGGCCGGCACGCCGCGCGGACTCTGCGGCGTCGCGCCGAAGACCATGCGTTCCACGCGGTCGAGCAGGTAATCCTGGCGCGACAGGTCGCGATGCACCGCGTCGAACCACCATGGGGGAATCGTCAGCCGCGTCAGGTCGAGCGTCACCGGCACGCCCGCCTCGTTGCATGAGAAATAGGTCGTGGCGGGCGGATAAGTCAGGTAATTCCCGCGCTGCGACACGTGCTCGTCGAAGTTCGAGACGATGAACATCAGCGAATTGGCGGGCGCGCATTTCGCGACGAACGAGATGGTGTTGTACATCGACAGGTCGGCCTGCAGGGGCCGGCCCTTGCCGTCGCTTGCCAGCAGGTCCGCGGACGCGTTCGGATCCGGATCGGCCGCCGGCAGGTTCAGGTCGAAGCGCAGCTTGTCGCGTGCCTTGGCGTCGACCTGGACCATCGGCGGGTACCACTGCTTCGCCGTGACGCCGACGCGCCAGCGGAGCGCGCCGGCATCGCCGGCCTCCTGCGCCAGCGGCAGCTGCTGCGACAGATAGCTGCGGTCGACGAGCACGATCGCCAGCAGCGCGTCCGCGAGCACGATCAGCATGAACGCGTACAACGCCTTCTTATAAAACTCTTGCATATGGCATGGTGGGTGATTGTCTCCGGCCGTCACCTCTCATGGGGACGTCGCTGGAATCATAACAGCCCACCCACGCCGGATCGCGGTTTCGTCGCCGCGTTGCAGTTACGCAACGGGGCGACGCTCACCCGTCAGGGCGCCGCGCGGGTGCGCAGGGGCTTGCCGTGGACGTCGTACGACGCCGCTTCCAGGCGCACCGTCGTCTCCTGCGCCTTGTCGTCCGCCGCGCTGGCCGCGAGGATGACACGGTAGTCGCCGGCCGCCACGTTCCACCGCTTCGTGGGGGCATCGTAGACGGCCAGCAGGCGCGGATCGATGGTCACGGACGCCTGCGCGGCGGCGCCGGGCTGCACGTCCACCTTCGCGAAGCCGCCGAGGCGCTTCGGCGCTTCCCAGCGCGCGCCGACGGGCGCCACATAGACTTGCGCCACTTCCTTGCCCGCCCGCTTGCCCGTGTTCGCGACGGTGAACGACGCGGTCACGATGCCGTCCCTGGCCGCCGCCTTCAGGCCGGACAGCGTGAAGTCGGTGTAGGACAGGCCGTGCCCGAACGGGAACAGCGGCTTCAGGCCTTTCAGGTCGAACCATTTGTAGCCGACGGCCGCGCCTTCGTGGTAATCGACGTCGAAGCGGCGTTCGTTCCCGTCAAGATAACCGTCCAGCACGGGACGCGGCAGTTGCGCCGTCGACGCCGGGAACGTGGCCGGCAGGTGGCCGGACGGGTTGGCCTCGCCGAACAGGATGCCCGCGATGGCCTCGCCGCCGCTGGTGCCGGGATACCACGCTTCCAGCACCGCGGCCACGTTCGACAGCCACGGCATCACGACGGGACCGCCCGTCTCCAGCACGACCACCGTCCGCGGATTGGCCGCCGCCACGGCCGCGATCAGGTCTTCCTGGCCGGCCGGCAGGGACAGGTCGGGCGCGTCCACGCCCTCGCCCGTCCACTGCGTCGCGAACACGACGACGACGTCGGCCTCGCGCGCCAGCGCGGCCGCCGCGGCGCGGTCGGCGCCGTCGGCATACTTGACCGTCGCGCCGGGCGCGCGCCGGCGGATCGCCTCCAGCGGCGCCGACGGGTAATACATGACGGGACCGGGCCAGGACGTCGGCGCGATGCCCGGCACCGCATTGCCGCCGGCCGGGTACACCAGCGACGAGCCGCCGCCCGCCAGCACGCCCTTGTCCGCGTGGCCGCCGATGACGGCGATCCGCTTCACGGCCGGGGCCAGGGGCAGCGTCCGCGCGGCATTCTTCAGCAGGACCATGCCTTCCTGCGCATCCTTGATCGACACGGCCGCATGCGCCTTGAAGTCGATAGTCTCCGGCGCCGGCGCGACGGGGTGGTCGACGACGCCGTGGTCGAACATCGTGCGCAGGATGCGGCGCGCCATGTCGTCCAGGCGCGCCTGCGGTACCCAGCCGTTCGCGACGGCTTCCTTCAGCGGCGCGCCGAAGTAGTCGGCCAGGTCGAACGGCATGCCGGACTGCTGGTCCAGGCCGGCGTTCGCCGCCGGCACCGTGCTGTGGACGGCGCCCCAGTCCGACATCACCCAGCCCTTGAAGCCCCAGTCGCCCTTCAGCACCTCGGTCAGCAGCCAGCGGTTCTCGCACGAGTAGGCGCCGTTGACGCGGTTATAGGCACACATCACGGCGCCGGGATTGCCCTCCTCGTTCGCGATCTGCAACGCCAGCAGGTCGGACGTCACCGCGGCCTGCTCGGAGATCAGCACGTTCAGCGTCGTGCGGCCCGCCTCCTGGTCGTTCAGCGCGAAGTGTTTCAGCGTGGAGACGACGTGGTTGGACTGGATGCCCCGGATCTGCGCGCCGACCATGCGGCCGGCCAGCAGCGGGTCCTCGCCGCCGTACTCGAAATTGCGCCCGTTGCGCGGATCGCGCATCAGGTTGACGCCGCCCGCCAGCAGCACGTTGAAGCCATAGGCGCGCGCCTCCGCGCCGATCATCGCGCCGCCCGCATAGGCGGTGCCGACGTCCCACGTGGCCGCCGTGTTCAGGCCGGACGGCAGCGCGGTCGCCGGGCGCACGTTCGGGCCGGCCTGGCTGGCCACGCCGAGGCCGGCGTCCGTTTCCCACAAATGCGGGATGCCCAGGCGCGGCACGCCGTAGATGAAACCCGCCGACTGGTCGTGCGACGGCGCCGGGCGCTTCATCTTCTTGCCATCATTGTCCATACCGAAGTAACCGAAGACGAGCTTCAGTTTTTCGTCCTGCGTCATCTCGCGCAGCACGAGGGCGGCCCGCTCGTCCGCCGGAAGCTTCGCATTCATCCATGGCTCGGCGGCGAGCGCGCTGCCGCAGCAGACGGCGGTGGCGCACAGCAGTGCGATCCTGTTCCTGATGGTGGCGAGACGGTCCACGTGCAGCTCCTTGTGCAAAAAAGAGGAGATGGTAGCCGGAACGGCACAGGAAATCGCAGCATCGGCAGAAATCATTGCCGCCATCCGCCATTTTCATAATTGCGCCGTGCGCGCGCCCGTGACGACAATCCCTTTTATTTCAAGGGGTTTTCCATGCGCAAACTGTTGTTGTCTCTGATTTTCCTCGCCGTCGGCGCCCAGGCGCAGACGGCCGTGATTCCGCTCTGGCCGGAGGGCGTGCCGAACGCGAAAGCGAATCCCGGCCCGGAAAAGATCGACGGGACCTTCATCAGCAACGTCTCGCAGCCGTCGCTGACGTATTACCCCGCCGCCGCGGGCCACGCCGCGAAGACCGCGGTCATCATCTGCCCCGGCGGCAGCTACCAGTTCCTGGCGGCCGACCATGAAGGCAAGCAGTACGCGCAATGGTTGTCCAGCCTCGGCGTCGCCGCCTTCGTGCTGAAGTACCGGCTGGCGGACTACGGCCACCCGGCGCCGCTGCAGGACGTGCTGCGCGCGCTGCGTACCGTGCGCGCGCATGCCGCCGACTACGGCGTGGCGCCCGACCATGTCGGCGTGATGGGCAGCTCGGCCGGCGGCCACCTCGCCGCCAGCGCGGCCACGCTGTTCGACGACCCGGCGGGCCGCACGGGCGCCGCGCTGGATGCCGTCAGCGCGCGCCCCGACTTCGCGCTGCTGGTGTACCCGGTGATCACCCTGATGCCGCCGTTCGCGCACGAAGGCTCGCGCTACGCCCTGCTCGGCGCCCATCCAGCGCCGGAACAGGTGAAGGCGATGTCGGTGGAGACCCGCGTTACCGCGCAGACGCCGCCCGTGTTCCTCGTCCACGCGCAGGACGACGGCGCCGTGCCGGTCGAGAACAGCATCCTGTTCTTCCAGGCCCTCACCCGCGCCCACGTGCCGGCCGAGATGCACCTGTTCGAGCGCGGCGGCCACGGCGCCGGCATGGGCGCCGACCACGGCGACTTCTCGCTGTGGCCGAAGCGCGCCGAGGAGTGGCTGCGCGACCGCAAGCTGATCCAATAATCGGCGCATCGGCATTCGGGGTCAGAGCATCGCCGCCGTACGGCGCCAGACTCTGACCCCTACTGCTTAGAACTGCATCCTCAAACCGAGGTTGATGCGGCGGCCGTCGTTTTCCAGCGTGAGGAACTGGCTGTCGTTGTTGGCGTACTCGTGCACCTTGGCGTTCGTCAGGTTGATGGCGTCCAGGTACAGCGACAGTTGCTGGGTCAGGTTGTAGCGCAGGCTCGCATCGGTCTGGCCGTAGGCCGCGCGGTTGCGCGGCAAGGTGCTGCCGCCGCCGCAATCGATGGAGAAGTGATTGCGCCAGTTATAGCTGGCCCGTGCCTGGAACTTGCTGTTCTCGAAGAACAGCGACGCGTTGTACGACTGGCGCGACAGGCCCGGATAACCGCAGGCCACGGGACCCTCGGACGTATCGCGGTTCGCTTCCGCATCCACGTAGGTGTAGTTCGCCGTCACGCCGAAGCCTTCCAGCAGCGGGTGGATCTTGTCGAACGCAAACTGGCCGGCCAGTTCCGCGCCCTTGATCGTGCCCTTCTGGCCGTTGCGGACACGGGTGTCGTGCACGATCTCGTTCGGATACTGGGGCAGCTTCGTGTCCTGCAGCGACGTCTCCAGGAAGTCCGACACCTTCTTCGTGAACAGCGCGGCGCTGACGTAGTTCGTCTTCGACAGGTACCATTCGTACGAGACGTCGAAGTTATTCGAACGCATCGGCTTCAGGTACGGGTTGCCGCCGCCGCTCGTGACATAGCCGGTACGGCCGCCATACGAATTGCTGACGCCCATCTGGTTCAGCGTCGGACGGGTCAGCGTCTTCGACGCGCCGAAGCGCAGCAGCATGTCGGACGTGAGGTCAAACTTCAGGTTGGCGGACGGCAGCCACGCGTTGTAGCTGTTGTCGACCGAATTCGTCTGCATCGGGCCCCAGTTCTGGATATAGGTCGTGTCGTTCGGGCTTTGCACGGCCGACAGCAGGATACGGCTGGTGCCCGAGGACTGCGACTTCACGCGCATGTAGCGCAGGCCCAGGTCGCCGGACCAGCCCTCGCCTTCCCACCTCGACTGGACGAACGCGTTCGCCACCTTCTCGCGCACGGCCCACAGCGACGGCTTCGTGTAGTCGATCGCCATCGGGCCGTTCGGGAAGACCGACTTGTCCGCGTAATGGGCCGGGTCGTTCGATTGCGGGATCAGCGACGGCTGGTTCAGGTAAGCCATGTAGTCGTACGGATCGAAGCTCAGGAAGTTCGCCGGCACGCCGCCGCCGCTGCCGAACGGATTGCCCAGCGGCGTCACGGTGAACAGCGACGACGGCAGCGACACGTGGTAGCCGGAGAACGCGTTCCACGAATCGGAGCTCCACTGGATGTGCTCGACCTTGCGCTGCGAGTACGCGGTACCCATCTGCAGGCCCTTGAACCAGCCCATGTCCGTGCTCCAGGACGCGTTCAGGCGCCCTTCGTGCAGGTCGTCGTGGTTCGAGGCGATGGTGTTCCCGACGGCGTGCGCGCGCACGGCCGACGGATCTGCGATACCGTCGCCGAAGGTCACCGTCGGCGTCGAGCCGAACGTCAGCACGTCGCCGTTCTTCGGCACCATGCCGGCCACGATCCACAGGTCGGGATAGCCGATCGCCGTGCGCGACGACGACAGGTCGGCCTCCAGTTTCCAGTCCGGCGACAGGTTCCACTTCGAATTCAGGCCGTAGGCCAGCGTGGTCGACAGGCGGTCGCCGCCCTTGACGATCATGTCGTTCGAGTTCGCCTCGGTCAGGATGCCCGCCGCGGCCAGGCCCGGGTTGTTGGCGACGAAATTCGAGCCCGGACGGTCGAAACCCGTCACCTGGCCGTTCGCGTCGGTCTTCACGTTCAGCTGGGTCGGATTCATCCAGTCGCTGATGGCGATCACCTTGTTACGCTGGTTCAGGCGCGAATACAGGGCGTCGGCCGTGATCTTCCAGTCGCGCGACGGATTGTATTGCACCGTCGTGTTGGCGACGAGGCGCTTGCGGCTTTCGTCCTCGTTCTGGAAGCCGTAGCTTTGCGGCATGAGCAGCTTCTTCGTCGTGACGTCCGCCGCCGTGAGCCCTTTGGAATTCAGGTTGCCGTTGATCATCTTCACGTCCAGCAGGTTCCAGGCGTCGTTGAGGGCCTTGTACTGGCGCGAGGCACGGTCCGTGTACGACAGCGAGCCGGACACGCCGAAGTTCTTTTCCGCGTTCGCGTACGAGTACAGGGCGCTGAGGTTCGGCGTGTTCTTGCGCGAATTCGAGTCCCACGAATCCGACACGTTGACGACGGTCGAGCTGCCAACCTTGCCGGACAGCGGGCGCGCCGTCTGGATGTCGACCGTCGAACCGATGCCGCCTTCGGGCAGGAACGCCTGCGACGTCTTGTACACGATGGCCTTGGAGATCAGGTCGGACGACAGCACGTCGAACGAGAATTCGCGGCCTCCCGTATCGCTCGTCATCGTGCGGCCGTTGATCAGGACGTTGTTGAATTCCGGGCCCAGGCCGCGCACAGAGATGTAGCGGCCCTCGCCGTTGTTGCGCTGGATCTGCACGCCCGTCACGCGCTGCAGCGATTCGGCGATGTTCGTGTCGGGGAACTTGCCGGCATCCTCGGCCGACACGGCATCGACGACGCCGTCCTGCAGCCGCTTCGTCATCAGCGACGAGCTGAGTGACGCGCGGATGCCGCTGACGACCACCTGCTGCACTTCGCCGCCCGCGGGCTGTGCGGTCGTCGTCTGCGCGCCGGCATAGCCGGCGACGCACAGCTCGGCGATGACCGTCGCGAGTACGGTCTTGCTGATCCGGTTCTTGATCATGTTCTTGTCTCCAATCTCCGTTATTCGAATATGTGGTTGTTTTCTCCGGGGCGGCGGCGACAACGTTGTCACGTCACGACGCTAAAAGGGGTGTCTGTACGCCCGCTGGTTTTATTGTACGGAGCAGTGCGATCGTTACCACTATGGCTTCTTTACGCTCTGGCATGCCAAAAACATATAAGACGATTCGCACTGCATGTGCTTCAGTAGTTGACCGCGTAATCCTTCGGGAACGCGCGGCCTGCAAAGGCCTTCTTCTGCGTCCAGTCCTGGGCAGGGCTCGTCCAGTAGGAGTCCGTCGCCGGCAAGCCCAGCGCGAGCAGGCTTTCGGAGGCGATGTACATGCTGCCGTTGTTCGAATAGATGTCGGCCAGCTCCGGGTGGTGGCCGACGAAGCCGAGGGTCAGGTAGCCGTCTTTGGTGAAATTCGTCGGGTCCGACCACACGGCCTCGTGCACCGCCTGCATGGCCGCCCTGACCTGCCCTTCCGGCAGGCTGGCCGGCAGCTGCTTGCGCCAGCCCAGCAGCGCGAGCGGCTGGAACACGGCCGTGCGGTACGTGAGCGAGCGCCCGATCGGCGGATACGTGCCCGTCGGCGAAATAAAGCGCTCCAGGTGCTCGCCGTAGCGCTGCATCCGCTTCATGGCCTGGACACGCAGGTCCGCCGGCTTGCCGTTCCAGAACGGCGCGTTGTGCCGCTCCAGCACCTCGAGGATCTCGACCAGCATCGGGTACATCACGTACGAGTTGTAGTAATCGAAGTGGAACGTCTCGCCATCCTTGATCCAGCCGTCGCCCACATACCACTCGTTCACCTTGCGGATCGCGACGTTCGTGCGCATCGGGTCCGCCTGCTCGCCCACCGACAGCAGGAACGCCTCGTTCATCGCCGCGAACAGCATCCAGTTGATGTACGGCGGCTCCACGCGGCGCAGGCCCTTGATCTCGGTGACGATGCGCTGCTTCGTCGTGGCGTCGAGCGGATCCCACAAGGCCTTCGGCGCACGCAGCAGCGCGTTCGTGAAATAGGACGAGTCGACCAGCGCCTGGCCATGCTCGCGCCAGGACAGGTAGTCCGGGCTGCTCGGATCCACGGCATGCGCGTACGACTGCAGCGCGAGCTGGCGCAGGCGCGCGCGCAGGCGGCCTTCCGGCGTCGCGTCGTCGGGCAGCGCCAGCCACGGCGCGATGCCCGCGATGAGCCGGCCGAAGCATTCCAGGTACGCGACCTGCGGGCTGCGGCCGTCCCACGTGGGGCTCAGCTCCAGCGCGAAGCGCTTTTTCAGCTCGCCCTTCGCCATCGCTTCCAGGACCGGCTCGGCCATCCGGCGCAGCAGGTTCAGCATCCACTCGCGGTCGTTCCCCGTGCGTGGCGCCGGCGTGGCCGCGTCGGCGCTCTTCAACCCCATCGCACCGGCGGCGGCCGCGAAGCTGCCCATGAAGTGTCGTCGTTTCATGCGTCTCCTTCGTTGATTATTTGTCCACCACCAGGGTATCGCCCACGTAGGCGCGGAAGTGGCGGATGCGTCCCGGCGTGCCGTCCGGTCCCTGGCGCGGCACGTAGCGCAGGCCGGCCACGTCCATGCTACGTCCCAGGTCGATCACGAGGCGGTGCGGGTACGCGGCCTTGTCGGCCGTGATCCAGTAGTCGCTGTTCTGGCCGTTGATGGCATTCAGCGCGCCGCCGTCTTCCTTCGTCGCTTCCTCGCTGTCGACCCAGGCGATGGTCCAGTTGGACTGGTCCAGCGTCTTGCCGTCCTTGTCCAGCAGCGACAGCTCCGCCACGGCCGCGAACGGCTTGCCGTCGAAGGCGTCGAGCGACTCCAGGCAGAACTGGCGGCCTTTCACGGCCGCGGCAAAGCGCACGTCCTGCGTCTGCGAGCCCGGCGCGAATTCGCCTTCGTGCGCCGGTTTGACGCCATCCAGCTGCACGCGCGCGGTGCTGGGAGGGCGCGGGAAATCGCGCTCGCGATGCAGCTGGTCGAGGATCGGCGTCGTGAGACCCGCGATCGTCGGCGTGCCCTGCCCGCGCGGCCCCGTCAGGTCCAGCACGACGACCTCGTTGCGGCCCTTGCGGATCCACGGTCCCGGCAGGTACATCGTCTGCGTGGGGCCGATGCTCCAGAACCTGCCGAGGCAGCGGCCGTTGATCCAGACGACGCCCTGGCCCCACGCGGACATGTCGAGGAACGTGTCCTCCGTGCGCGCCGCGTCGAAGCCGCCGCGGTAGAACGCGCCGCCCTTGCCGCGGCCCTTCCTGAACGCCAGCTTCGGCAGCACGCCGTCCGCGTCGAAATCGAGCGCGCGGATTTCCCAGTGTTCCAGCGGCTGCGCACTGCCGCCTTTCGGCGTGAACGTGACCGGACCATGAATGCCCTTGCGGTCATGGACCTCGGGGCCGAAGTTCACACGCGCGATCGTGTACAGCAGGATGTCCAGCGTCGCCGGCTTGCTGCGCGCGGGCACGTCGACCTTGTAGCGGCGGTAGCGCGTGTCGAAGGTGCCGAGCTGCTTGCCGTCGAGCGTGATCCACGCCAGGTCGCGCGCACGGGCCACTTCCACGACGCCCGCGGGGCCGGCCGGCAGGGTCACGCGATACGAAACGAGGCCGCGGCTGATGTCGTACTGCTCGATCGGCCGCGGCGAGACGTCCTTGATGACGCGCGCCGGCAGCGCGGACTTCACGGGCACGGATTCGGCCAGCGCGAACGGGGAAATCGTCATCGTCGCCATGCGCGGCGGCGGCTCCGGCAGCTTTTCGCCCGGCGCCAGGAACGGCGTCATCGCCGCGCGGTACGCGTCGAACTTTTCGCCGATCCAGCCCGCCTCGCTGATCGGCGCATCGTAGTCATAGCTCGTCGTATCGGGCCGGAACGGGCGGTCGCAGCCGCCCCACAGGCCGAACGTCGTGCCGCCGTGCGCCATGTACAGGCTGAACGACCCATTCGCCTTCAGCATCGCGGCGATGTCCTTCGTCGCCCCTTCCACGCCGCCGCGGCGGTGCGGCGATCCCCACGTGTCGAACCAGCCGGAGTAGTACTCGCCGCACATGCGCGGACCCTTCTGCACGGCGTCCAGCGCCTTGAAGCCGGCGGCCGGGTCGCTGCCGAAGTTCGCCACCGAGAAAAGTTCCGGAATGTGCGTACGCGCGACGGCGTTCGTCGGATTGCACTGGAACAGCGGCACGTCGAAGCCCGCATCCAGCAGCGCCTGGCGCAGCACGCGCAGATAGCCCACGTCGTCGCCGTAGAAGCCGTACTCGTTCTCGACCTGCACCATCAGGATCGGACCACCGTGCGTGACCTGCTGCGGGCCGAGCACGCGCCCCACCTCCTTCAGCCAGCGCCGCGCCGGCGCCAGATACGCCTCGTCACGCGTGCGCAGGAACGCGTCGCCGTCGTGCTTCAGCAGCCACCACGGCAGGCCGCCCATCTCCCACTCCGCACAGGCGTACGGACCGGGACGCAGGATCACCCACAGGCCTTCCTGCTGCGCGAGCCGGCAGAACTCCGCGGCGTCGCGCTGGGCGGCCCAGTCGTAGCGGCCCTCGCGCCATTCGTGGTAGTTCCAGAACAGGTAGGCGCACACCGTATTGAGGCCCATCGCCTTGATGGTCTTCAGGCGGTGCGCCCAGTACTCGCGCGGCACGCGGGCGAAGTGCATCTCGCCGCAGCGGATCTGGATCGGCTTCCCGTCCAGCAGGAAGTCGTGGTCGCCGATCGCGAAGCGCCGGGAGGCGGCCGCGTGCAGGGTACCCGTGAAAGGCAGCAGGGCCGCGCCCTGCAGCAGGCGGCGGCGTTGGAAACTGATGGTCATGTGGTCGTCGATCGTAAAAATTAGAGCTTGCCGCGCAGGCCGAACTTGATGGTGCGGCCGTCATACTTCGCATAGTCCATGCGGGTGCGGTGGCCGTCGCCGTACTGGCCCGTCGCATCCTCGAAGTAATCGTACGACAGCGTGTTGGTCAGGTTCAGCGCGTCGAGACGCAGTTCCAGGTTCTCGGTCAGCTTGTAGCTGATGGTGCCGTCCAGGTAACCGCGGGCGGCGCGCCAGCGAATCAGGTCGTCGCCATTGTTCTTCGGATTGTCGCCGTGCAGCGAACGGCCCTTGTAGTTGTACGACAGGCGCATCGCCAGGGGGCCGCGCTCGTAGTAGGTCGTGAAGCTGTACGCGTACTTCGGCACCGAGTTGACTTCGATTTCCTTGCCCGCGTTCGTGATCCACTTCTGGCTGTTGAACGGGTCGATGTGCGTGTAGCTGGCCAGCGCGCCCAGGCCCTTGAACGGATCGGGCAAGAAGTTGAAGTCCTGCTGGTACGCGAGCTCGTAGCCTTTCAACGTCTGCTGGCCGGCATTGCCGTAGGTGCGCAACGTCATCGGCAGGTTCGGATCGACGTGGCCGTTCTTGTCCTGGAAGATCGCGCCCAGCGCCGTATCCGGCAGGCCCAGTGCGCCGAACGTGGTCTGCGTCGTGCTCGACACGGTGGCGTCGGTCAGCTCCTTCTTGAAGTACGCGGCCGACAGCAGGCTGCCCGGCTTGAAGTACCACTCCAGGCTCGTGTCGAGGTTCTTCGACTGCTGCGGCTTCAGGTTCGGATTGCCCGCGGTGGCCGTGTTGTCGAACGGATTCGGGATGACGGTCTGCGCGGCGATGATCGACAGCGACGCGCGGCTGATCGTCTTGCCGTACGACGCGCGCCAGATCAGGTCTTCCGTCAGGTCGTACGCGGCGCTGACGGCCGGCAGCACGTTCGTGTACTTGCCGTGTTCCTGGTTCGGCAGGTAGGCGCCGCCCGTGCCCGACTTCTTGTAGTTGTCGATGCCCAGCTTCGTCTGCGCCCAGCGCACGCCGGCGTTGATGCGCAGTTCGCGGGCGAGCACTTCGCCCTTGAAGTCGGACTGCACGAAGCCGGTGGTGACCTTCTCTTCCGCGCCGAAGCTTTGCGCCGGCGTGAAGGCGGCAGGCGTGTTGTAGGCCAGCGGATCGTACGTGGAATACGTGTAGCTGCGCGTGAACGTGCCGAATTGATGCGGCCAGCCGTCGCCCATGTCCAGGTTCGAGATCGGCAGGGCCGACACCATGTTGCTGCGCAGGCCCGCGTCGCCGAACGATTTCAGCTTGGCCACCATGGCGGTCGTGCCGTTGCGCTTCTCGATCGTCTTCGTCGTGTCGACGTACACGAGGCCGCCCTTGAAGTGGCCCGTCCAGCCGCCCCACAGGTCGTAGTCCTGGTCCAGCACGAGGCGCGCCTGGCGGCCCTTGTCCGTCTCGCGCGTCCAGCCGGTGTTGATGTCGAAGCCCGTGAAGTTGGCGGGGTTCGTGTAGTCGACGTTCGACGACATCGACGGGTACACGTGGTCCGAACCGTAGTCGATGGTGGAATCGACGCCGAAGATCTGGCCCGACAGCGTGTCCTGGTAGCTCTTCGCGTCGCTGTTGTTCGCGGACAGCTGGCCGGTCAGCACGGTGCCCTTCTTCACTTCCCAGCGGCCGTTCAGGGCGAGGTAGCCGAACTTCGTCTTGTCCTCGCCGTACGTGACGCCGCTGCTGTACGACGTATTGCCGAAGGTGCCCGTCAACAGGTTCGACGCCGGGTCGATGTGCACGTCCAGCGGCACCAGCCCGTTGTGGCCCGCCTGGCCGGCCGGCGCGTCGCGGTTCGTCGTCTTGCTGTTGCGGATCAGGATGCCGTAATACAGTTCGTCGCGGCTGTTCTTCAGTTGCGAAGCGAGGCCGTCCAGGCTGATATTCAGGCCACCTTCCTTGTACTGCAGCGACGTCACGAGGCCGTCGCGCGTGCGGCGGTTCTGCGAGCCGTAGAAGCGGTAGATACGGGGCAGCAGCGCGTTGTCGACCTGGTCGCGGGTATAGCCGGACAGGTTCGCGCGCGGATCGTCGTAGTCCAGCTGCAGCGCGAAGTTGCCCAGCACGGGCGATGCGCTGCCGCGGCGCGAGCTGTTGTAGCCGCCCGTGGCCTCGAAGCCGGAGCGGTTGTTGACGGCCTTCGAGTGCGACGCGCCGGCGAGGAAGCCCCAGTTGCCCCACGTGTTCGAATACAGCGCGAACAGGTTCGGATCGGTCTTCTCCGACATCGTGTTGTAGGCGGCCGACACGCCGTAGCGGACGGTGCGCTTCGGATTGTCGAACGGGCGCGGCGTCTGCAGGTCGACGACGCCGCCCATGCCGCCTTCCGGCAGTTCGGCCAGCGGGGATTTGTAGAAGTCGACGCGGCCGAACAGTTCGGATGCGAACACGTCGTAGTTGAAGCCGCGCGCCGCGCTGCCGATCGTGCTCGTCGACGTCGTGTTGACCGGCGCGCCGTTCAGCGTGGTCACCGTGTATTCGGTCGGCAGGCCGCGGATCGAGATGCGCTGTCCTTCCGCCGAGCTTTCGTCGCGGTTCAGGATCACGCCGGGCACGCGCTGCAGCGACTCGGCCACGTTCGCCTCGGGGAATTTACCGATGTCCTCGGCGACGATCGAATCGCGCACGCCGATGGCCTGCTGCTTCAGGTTCAGCGCCTTCTGCAGGCTGGAACGGAAGCCCGTCACGACGACGGTGGTCGCGGCGGGCGCGTCGGCCGGCGGCGGTGCCGGCTCGGCGGTCGGAACGGTCGTGGGTGCGGCCGGTGCGGACGCATCCTGTGCCAGGGCCTGGTTCCCATAGGCGGCGGCCAGCGCCACCGGCAGCAGCGTGGCGAGCAACTTCTTGTTCATCTTGTCTCCATTCTTGTGTCGTTATTGGAACATGGGTGCCGGTCTGGGGCACGACTAACGGTGGTCTTTACGCCGGCTGGTGGTCACGTTACCACAAGCGATTATTAAAGAGCAATAGTGCGCTCACGAATCAAATCATCGAACAAGTCATTGTTTTTAAAGGATATACAGCACAGTTTTGACAGATTTTGTGTCGCACAACCACGACAGGCATGCCAAACGGTCATACCTTTGACGAATTTTGTGATGTACGTTGTCTCATTTTTCCGTCAGACTTCGACCCATGCGTAAAGTCAGCAAACTCAGTGAAGTCGCCCGGCTCGCGGGCGTGGCCCCGATCACGGCATCGCGCGCGATCCGCGGCGCAGGTTATGTGTCGGCCGAGACGCGCGAGCGCATCATGGCCGCGGCCGCCCAATTGCATTACACGCCCGATCCGCTGGCGCGCCGCATGCGCGGGGACCGCAGCCGGCTGCTCGGCGTGTTCGTCAACAATTACGGCCCCGTCGTGCTGCACGAGATCATCCGCGCGTTGAGCACGCACGCGCGCGCCCAGGGCTACGACCTGCTGCTGTTCAACGCGGAACGCTTCGACAGTCCGGACCGCATGGCGACGTGCGACCTGCTGGGCAAGCTGTGCGACGGGTTGATGGTCGTGATGCCCGGTGCGGACGACCGCTTCCTGGACGCCATCGAGCGCCAGCAGGTGGCCAGCGTCGTGATCTGCTTCGATGCGCGTCCCCTCGCGGTGCCCGTCGTGGCGGCGGAAAACCGCCTCGGCGCGCGCGTGGCCGTGAACCACCTGCTGGAGCTGGGCCACCGCCGCATCGCCTATATTGCCGGCAATCCGGGCACAGGGCAGAGCGCCGAGCGCGAACGGGGCTACGTCGATGCGCTGCAGGCGGCCGGCATTGCGGCCGACCCGGCGCTCGTCGTCAACGGCGCGTTCGTGCAGCCGGGCGGCTATGCGGCGACGGAACAGCTGCTCGCCCTCCCCGTCCCGCCGACCGCCATCTTCGCCGCGAACGACGAGATGGCGTTCGGCGCCATCGACGCCATCAACAGCCGCGGCTTGAAGGTCCCGCACGACATCTCCGTGATCGGCTTCGACGACATCCCGACCGCCAGCTGCGTGTTCCCGAAGCTGACGACGATGCACCAGCCGTTCGATACGATCGCCGCCTATGCCGTGCGCGAAGTGGTGGGCATGATCGCGGGCCAGATGACCGGCCCCGCGCGCATCGCCTTCCCCGCCAGGCTCACCGTGCGCGATTCGACGGGACCGGCGCCGCAGGCGGCGTCTATGCCGACGACGCCGCGCCGACCCGCCCGCGCGCGGCGCGTGCCAGTGTCCGGAACATGACCAGGCTGGTCCCCGCCAGCAGGCCGCCGACGAGCAGGGTCAGGCCGTAGAAGTGGCCCGTCGCGTCGAGCAGGGGACCGAGCAGGAAGCTCAGCACGATGTTGGACGTGGAGAACAGGAAGCGCTTGGCGCCGTCGAACTGCAGGAAGCGGGCGCGCGGGAACAGCACCATCGGCAGCGAGGCGGACGCCGTGTAATACGTGCCCGCCACGACCGCATGCAGCACGTAGACGATCGCGAAGCTCTGCAGGTCGTGCACGGCGAGGAAGCCGCCGGCGCCCACGCACAGGTACAGCCCCATCGCCCACACCGTCACGCTCGCGGCGCTGTAGCGGTCGACGAGCCAGCCGATCACGGACGACAGCCCGATCGACAAGGTGTACGACAGGGCGAGCAGGCGGCCGAGGGTGGCCTTGTCCATGCCGATCGATTCCGCGTACAGCTGCGAGAACGTATTGAACGGCATGAACGTCAGCTCGGACGCCGTCAGGGCGAAGAACACGAGCAGGAAGTAGCGGTCCGACAGGCATTCGCGCCAATACGCGCGGCCCATCGCGCGCCACGTCACGGCATCCTGGCCATCCACCGACGGCGGGCCATACTCTCCCTCCTTGAGGCGCAGGCACATGAGCATGACGGCGACGCCGAAGAACAGGCCGATGCCGAGGAAGACTTCGCGCAGATGGTGTTCGGTCAGGCGGAAGAACCACAGGTTGAACAGGATGCCGGCGACGAGGCTGACGATGCGAAACGCCGCGTAGAATCGTCCGAGCACGGGGCGCGGCACGATGTCGTTGACGAGCCCCGCGTACAGCGCAAGCGTGACGAGCGCGACGCCTTCGAACACGGTCCAGAACAGGCAGAACCACGCGAGCACGCACGCATCCACGCCGGGCGACAGCGTCCCGAGCACCTGGTCGGTCACGCGGCCGAACGTGGCGCAGTTGCCGAGCGCGATCAGCACGAGCGCGGCGACGGGCGTGATCCCCATCAGGAACGGCAGGCGCCTGCCCCAGCGGCTGCGGAAACGGTCGGAGCGGAAGCCGACGATGGGGACGAGCACGGCGCCCAGCAGCGCCGGCAGCGCGGACACGAGCACCGCGATCATCGTATCGCTGGCGTGGTGCTGGCGCAGCAGTTCCATGACGCCCGGGATGGCCGAGCGGTCGCGGAAAGCGATGGCGAACTCGCCGAACAGCAGCCAGAACATGACGATGGCGAGGCCCGCCGTCGTATAACGCAACGTACCGACGGCGTGGGCGCTTTTGTCTTCCAACATGGACGCGTTTCCCACTAACAAGAGCTAAAGCATCGCCGCAGCTTAAAAAAAGCGCAAGCTTTTAATTTCCCAAAACCGGGGTCTGACCCCGGTTTTGGGAAATTGGCAAAAAAAAAGACCTGCCATCCCTGGGCAGGCCGAACACGGGCACGGTGGCCCGCGAAGGAGAGAAATCAGTGGGTCAGTTTCGCCATTTCGGACGCGACCAGCAGCACCGCGCCCACGCCGAAATGCGCCGTCGAGTTGCGGTCCACCACCTGGCCGGGAATCGCGCGGTCGCCGATCGGCTGTACGTAGCCGACCTTGCCGTCGGCCTGGATCGCGGTGCGGGTCAGGTAGTCCCAGCCCTTCGCCGCCACCGGCAGGTACGTGCCGCGGTCCAGCAGACCGTTGTTGATACCCCACAGCATGCCGTAGGTGAAGAACGCGGTGCCGCTCGTTTCCGGGCCCGGCGCGTGGGCCGGGTCGAGCAGGCTCCGCGTCCAGTAACCCTCCGGCGCCTGGATGCCTTTCAGCGTCTGCGCCATCGCGCGGAAGCGCTCCTCGAACATCGGGCGGTACGGATCGTCGCGCGGCAGGTCCGCGAGCACCTTGGCCAGCGCGGCGAACACCCAGCCGTCGCCGCGCGCCCAGAAGTCCTTCTTGCCGTTCACGCTCTGGTGCTGCGGGTAGACGTAGCGCGCGTCGCGGTAGTACAAATGCGTCTCGGGGTCGTACATCAGGCTGTTCGCGTACTCGAAATACGCGACCATCTTGTCGAGATAGCGCCGGTCGCCCGTCAGGTGGTACATCTTCGTCATCACGGGCATGACCATGTACAGGCCGTCCGCCCACCACCAGTAGTCGACGCGGTCCGTGCCGATCTCGTGGCCCATCACCTCGCGCGCGCGCGCGATGCGGCGCGGGTCCTGCGGGCCGAGGCGGTACAGGTCGATATAGCTCTGGAAGCAGACCTGCCAGTCGCCGAACAGCACGTGGTCGTCCGTCTCGCCGTACGTGAGCTTCCACTCGGCCTTGTTGTCGGACTTGGCGCCCTTCCAGCCGTTGTACTCGGCCCACCGTTCGGAATACTGGCGGTACGCTTCGTTGTGCGTGACCTCGTAGGCCGCCAGGTTGCCCGTGTGGTAGACGGCCACGTTCCAGAACGACCATTCCGTCGGCGGCGTCGTGCGCTGCCAGTAGCCGTTCACCTTGTCGATGACGGCGAGCGCTTCGGCCCGCGTCGGGATCGTGGTGCGCGCCTCGTGTGCCGGGGCGGTGGCGCGCTTTGCGCTCATGCCTGCGCTCATGTCCACGCAGCCGGCCAGCAGGAGCATGCCGCCCGCCAGGATGGCCGCCATCGTTCGCTTCTTCATGTGAATCCTTCAGGTGTCAAGTCGCTATCGCTACGTTCAAGTCGCCGCTGCCGAGCGGCTGCGCGGACGCCAGCCGGATGCGGTACAGCGCGTCGCCCCATTCATGCTTCAGGCCCGCGTCGTCCAGCGCCAGGCGTTCGACGTCGGCACGCAGCGCGCGCGGATCGAACTTCAGGTGCACCGTCCGCCCCCCTGCCACGGGCAGCGCCACGACGCCAGCCTGCGCCGCATCGGGCTTGCGCGGCGTGACGAAGACGAGGGCCACGGGCGCGGGACGGGCCAGCGCGAACGTCTCGCGCAGGTTCACCGTGCCGGCGGCGCGGTCGAGCGCGACGCGCCGTTCCCACGTCCTGATGCCCGCCTCGGGGCCGTACGCGGTTGCCAGGTCCATCGTCATGCCCATATCGTCGACGCGCACCCGGCTCGCGCGGTCGCGCGCATCCCGCCCGACCTGCATCCGGCCGCCCACGAGCGGCAGGTTGTGCCAGCCCGACTGCATGGTCCAGATGGTGTACCGGTCCTTGCTGAACGTCTTCGCCGTATAGGCTTCGACGCCGGGGTCCACGAACACCGGCTGGCCGTCGTGGAACACGATGAAGCTGCCGGAATCGTGGTGGCCGTGGCTGCGCGCGTTCGACGCCGCCTGCGCGGCCAGGAAGAATCCCTGCGCCGAGCCGCCCTGCGCGCGCGCCGTCATCAGGCCGAGGGCGGGATACCAGGACGCGCGCTGCAGGGCGTCGCGGCCTTGGGTCGAACGCATGCGCGCGACCTCCAGCACGTCGGCCACGTCGCGCGCGAGCCGGCCCTGGTCGGACAACGCGATGCCGCGCGCGGGCGCACGGAACGCACCGAACGCGGCCAGGTCGGCGTCCCCCGTGGCGCGGCCGAAGCGGTACAGCAGCGGCGGCGAATGATGCACCTTCGCGTGCGCATCGCCATAGTTCACGTACCAGTCGCCCGCCACGTGCACGTCCAGCACGTAATGGCCCATGCGGCGCACGAACGGGTCGGCCGTGAGATTCACCGCCGCGCCGGTCGCGGAGTCCAGCGCCATCAGGCTGTCGAGGTAGGGACCGGCGGACAGCGTCCAGTAACCGGGGCCCTCTTCGCATGCGCCGTCGTCCGAATAGTCTTCCAGGAAGCCGTCCAGGCAGCGGCAGATCTTCAACGTGGCCGCGATGCGGCGCGCCGGATCCGGCTCCAGCAACAGGTTCGCCTCCAGCCAGCTGGACGCGATCCACGACGTCCAGTTGTTCAGCGGTTCCTTCTTGTCCTTCAGGCCCATCCACTTGAAGTCGTCGCGCGTAAAACCCGGATCGAGGATGCGGCGCTTCACTTCCGCCGCGATGCGCAAGGGGAGCAGCGGCGACACCGCGCGCAACTGCTCGCCCACGAGTTCATGGACATAGGCCAGCGTGACGCCCGTCTCCGCCGCGAACAGGTCGATCACGGGTTCGTCCGCATCGGGCAGGCCGACGCCGCGCTCGAACATGCCGCTGTGGGCCGGCAGGCCCCAGAAGGTTTCCTCGCACACGTGCCAGACGCCGTCCGCGATCGCGTGCAGGTAGCGGCCCTGCCCCTGCACGCATTCGGCCAGCACGAAGCCCGCCAGGCGGCTGCGGCGCTCGAAATAGCGTTGTTCGTAATGCGTGCGGTTGCCGGTTTCCGCGAATTCCAGGAACAGGCTGGCCGGCAGTTGCGGCCACTCGGTGCCCAGCCAGGCGTCGGCGCGGGCGATCAGCGCCGCGGCCACGTCGGCCGGCACCTGCGCCCACGCGGCGCGGTCGCCCGCCCGCGGATACGGATGCCACGCCCCGGGCGGCAACAGGCGGCGGCGCAGCAAGGCCTCGTCGACGACGGCACGCAGGTAGCGCTTGGGCACGCGCGGCGCCGGGGCCGCGCCGCCCTGCTCTCCCGCCGGTCCGGCCGCCGCGCGCAGGCCGGGCGTGCCCAGCAGCGCCAGCGCACCCAGTCCGCGGGTCAGCGCATTCCTTCGGTTCATGTCGTCTCCCTGATGAGTTGTGACAACGTTACCACTCACGTTCGCAAAAGACAATAGGGTTTCGCTCAACCTGGTGGTCGATTCAGAGAGCGCGGTGGGGTGGTAACGATGCCATCGGGGCCGTCAGCCCTTCGGTGCAGGCCCCGTGGAATCGCGGATGACGAGGCGGGCCGGCAGCTCGATGCGGAAGCCCTCGGCCCGGCCGTTGCGCATGGCGTCGACCAGTTCCGCGACGGCGCGCACGGCGATCTCGTTCAGCGGCTGGCGCACGGTGGTGAGCTTGGGGAAGACGACAGCCGCGCGGATCACGTCGTCGAAGCCGACGACGGAGAGATCGTCCGGCACCTTCAGCCCGGCGTCGGAAATGGCGTCCATGGCGCCGAACGCCATCGCGTCGTTGGCGGCGAAGATCGCGGTGGGCGGTGCCGGCAGTTCAAGAAGGGCCTGGGTCTCCGTAAATCCGCTGGCATCGTTGAAATCGCCCTGGCGCAGATAAGCCGGCTCGAGCGCGATGCCGGCCGCGCGCAGCGCATCCTCGTAGCCGCGCTGGCGTTCCTCGCTCTGGCCCGTGAACGACGTACCGGCGATGAAGGCGATGCGGCGGTGGCCCAGCCCGAGCAGGTGCTCGACGGCGCTCTTCGCCGCCATGCGGTTGGAGCCGAGGACGACGGGCAGGTCGATCGGGCGCGCCGCGAAGCTCACCAGCACGCACGGGGCGTGCGCGCGTTCCAGCTTGTCCAGCAGGCCGTCGTTCGCGTCCGGCAGCAGCAGGAGCAGGCCGTCGCACAGCTTGCGCAGCATCTCGGCCGTGCCGGCGCGGCGCGCATCGTCGAAATGGTCGGCGTTGAAGACGATGAGGTCGAAGCCGAGCCGGCGCGCCTCGTCGTTGATGGCGCTGAGCAGCTCGTGCATCACGAGCGAGCGGAAGCCGTTGACGAACACGCCGACGAGGCCCGAGTTCCCGCCCCGCATCTTCTGCGCGAGCATGTCCGGCGTATAGTCCAGCTTCGCGGCCGCCGCGAGCACGCGTTCGCGCGTCTCCTTCGCCACCCGCCCCACGCCGCGCAGCGCGCGCGACGCCGTGATCAGCGATACACCCGCCTCCTCGGCCACTTCCGTCAACGTACTTGTCTTCTGCATTCCGATCCCATTTTCCGCGCCGCCAAGGTCGCACGCCTGCCACGTTACCTAAATCGTTCTGAATAGGCAAGACGGCGCGGGCGCCGCTCAGAACCGGTGGCGCACGCCGAATGCATACGTTCGTGCCCGGCCGGCTCCGGCGAGCCTGTCGGTCTGCGCCACCGCGTACAGGTCGGTGCGCCGCGACAGGAGCCAGTCGTAGCCCGCCGCGCCCGTGTCGCGCCGGGCCGCGGGCGACCCCGGCGAACGGGTCGTCGTGCGCGCCCACGATGCGAGGACGTTGCCGCGGCCCGCGGGCAGCGCCGCACCCGCCTGCCACGTCTTCGCCGCCAGGTCGGGCGCGCTGCCGTCCGCCTTGTCCCAGGACGCGTACAACTTCATGCCGCCCAGGTCGTAGCTGCCGCCGGCGAAATACGTCTTCTGTTCCGAGCGGCCGATCTGCGCGAGGCCGGGTCCGACCCGCACGCGCTGCACGCTGACGGTGGCCGCCACCGGACCGGCGCCGTACGTCAGCGTGGCGTTCAGGTTGTTCGTCGCCGTGCCGGCCCGCGTTTCGCCGAGGCCGGCCATCACGGTCGCCTTCACGCGGCCCATGGATGGCGTGGTGTACGCCACGACGTTGTCCCAGCTCGTGTCGCCCGCCACGGCGCGTCCCATCGGCACGGACCAGATCTGGGCCAGCAGCGGTGCCAGGCGGATCGATCCGCCGAACGGATTCGCCTGCGCCGTCGCGACGAACAGCGGGTTCAGGATGCGCCCGAGCCGGATCTCGCCCGCGGCGCCCTGCAGGCCCACGAAGGCGTTGCGCGCAAACATCGCGTCCGTGGGCGTGCGCCCGGCCGCGCCGGTGTCGACCTGCAGGTAGCCTTCGATGGCGTAGATCGCCTTCATCCCACCCAGGTCCTCGCTGCCGCCCAGGCCCCAGAACGACGTCTGCATGCCGCCGTTGCCGACCATCGTGGTCGCAGGCCCGCCGGCGCTCGTTTCCGAGCGCCCGGCCCACACGTCGAGCACCCCGTACACCTGCACCGCCGACTGCGCACACGCGCCGCGCGCGAGCACGGCCGTCACCGCCAGAACCGCCGCCTTGCCAATCCGTTTCATACCGTCTCCTTGTCATTGATGTGTATTTAGATTATCGTTCGATCACTTAGTTTTGTATACCTGCGGCGCATCGGGCGCGAAAAAACGTCTTAAGCGTTGCAGGAATGCGAAACCGAGGGGAAAATCACAGAACAATTGATGATCGATCTATCACCAACGGAGACAGCAATGACGAATAGAAGACAGTTTCTCGGACAAGGCGCGGGCACGATCGGCGGCATCCTGCTCACCGGCTGCGGCGTGCTGGGCGCCGCGCGCGCGGCCGTGGCGCCGGCGCAACGCGCGCCCGGACGCCCAGTGGGCGCGCCCCGCACGATCGACGTGCACGCGCACTGCGTGATCCCGGCCGCGCTCGCGCTGATGGGCATGGACGTGTACGCGCTGTATCCGCAGACCATGAAGGGCGGCCGCGAATGCGTGATCGTGGTCGACGAACGGATCGCGGCGATGGATGCGCAGGGCGTCGACATGGAGGTGTTGAGCATTAACCCGTTCTGGTACACGCAGGAACGCAACACGTCGGCGCGGATCGTCCGCCTGCAGAACGAAAAGCTGGCGGAACTGTGCGCGGCCCGGCCCGACCGCTTCGCCGCGTTCGCGTCGCTGTCGCTCCAGCATCCCGACCTGGCCGTACGCGAACTGGAATACGCCGTGCGCAAGCTCGGGTTGCGCGGTGCCGCGATCGGCGGCAGCGTGGCCGGCGCCGACTTCGCCGACCCGCGCTTCCATCCCGTGTGGGCGAAGGCGGAAGAACTGGGCGCCGCCCTCTTCGTCCACCCGACGGGTGTGCCGGAACTGGCCAAGCGCTTCGAAGGCAACGGGTGGATGGCGAACGTGATCGGGTATCCGCTGGAGACGACGATCGCCCTGCAGCACATGATCTTCGAAGGGGTGCTCGACAAGTTTCCCGCGCTGAAGATCTGCGCCGCGCATGGCGGCGGCTACGTCGCAGCGTCGGCCGCGCGCATGGACCACGGCTGCTTCGTCAACCCCGGCGCGTGTTCGCACGGGCCGGCGCTCAAGAAGAAGCCGGGCGAGTACGTGAACCAGCTGTATTTCGACAGCCTCGTGTTCACGCCGGAAGCGCTGGGCAATCTCGTGCGCCAGGTCGGCGCGTCGCAGGTCGTGCTCGGGTCCGACCATCCGTTTCCATGGTCCGACAAGCCCGTCGACCACGTGCTGGCCACGCCGGGCCTGACGGACACGGACAAGGCCGCGATCCTGGGCGGCAACGCGCGCCGCCTGCTGGGACTCGCATAACGGATCGAATGCGCGGGCGGCCGCCCGCGCATGCCGCCTAGGCCTTGCGGATGCGTTTCAGCACGGCGGGCGCGCTGTCGAGGAACGCATGGACGTGCTGGTCGATCAGGCGGTCGAGGTCCTTCGGCACCTGCAACCCGTAGACCCATTTGCGCACGCCGACATAGAAGATCGCCGCGTGCAGGCCCCAGATGAATTCGATCTCGTCCTCGTACTGCTGCGGCGTCGGATCGGCGATCTTGTACTGGCGCCGCAGTTCGGCGAGGATCACGTCGAAGATCCGCTCGCGCAGGCGCGCCAGGTAGCGGTTGTTGATGCCTTCGCGCGTGAGGCCGGCAAAGATGAAGATGCGGATCCAGTCGCTCTTCAGGATCACGCGGCCGTACTGCTGGTAGAACTCGAGCAGGCGGTCCGCCAGCGGCCGCGCGCGGTCCCTGAGGATGTCTTCCCAGTCCGGATTCCAGCGCGACAGGTACACCTCCTGGAACACGCGGTCGGCCAGCGCCTCCTTGTTCGGGAAGTAGCGGTACAGCAGCGGTTGCGAGACCCCGATTTCCTTCGCCAGGTCGCGCGTGCTGGCCCCGAAGCCGTACGTGGCGAAGTACTTGATCGCCTTCTGCACGATCAGCTGCTCGCGGTCCTCGCGCGCGAGGCGGCGCGTGCCTTCCGGGGCGGCCGCCGCGCCGGCCGCCTGTTTCGCGCGCGTCTTCTTCTCGATACTCGAACTCATACTGGCCCTTTTCCGTGTGGATCGAGTATAGGGGCTCGGTTATCGTTTGACAACTTAGCCGGCAGCCGCATGCGCGCCTGCCTCGTCGAAACGGGGCGGTACCGCCGTCTCGCGCATGACGGCGTCCGGAGTGCGGTAGCGCTCGGCCATCCGCATCTCGTGCTCGGTGGCCAGCTGCGCCTGCATGTAGGCGCCGAGATGGCGCGCGTGGGCGACGATGCGCATGCCGTACGCCACGCGCTCGCGCGAATAGGCTTCCAGCGCGGGCCCGACCGGCAGCCGCGCCAGCCAGTCCGCCAGCGCCTGCGCGTCGCCCGCCGCCTTGGTCACGCCCATGCCGCAATGGGGCCGCGCGACGAACGCGGCGTCGCCCAGCAGCGCCACCCGCCCGAACGCGAGCCGCGGCGATTCGAGGTCGTAGATCGGCTGGAAGAACGGCTGGGCGGTGCGGGCGACGACTTCCGCGAATTGCGGCGCCAGCGACTGTCCGGCGACGGCACGGATCTCGCGCAGCACCGACCCGGCGATCAGCGGCGGCGGAATCCCCTTTTCGTACACGCGGCCCGCGTCGTCCGTCGACAGGCGCAGCACCTCGGCCTCGTCGGCGGGGCGGTACCACACGAAGTTGTAGCGCCGCCGTCCCGGCTCCATCGCGTTGCCCGCGCCGGCCACGGGATAGCCCAGCATCTGTTCGCGCGGCGGCAGGCAGAAGCCGAAGTGGCCGAACAGGCGCGCGTGCGTTTCCGCGCTGAGGGCGCTCTCGTCGACGAGGCCGCGCCACGCCACGTAGCCGGCGTACCTCGGCTGGACGTCCGGCGCCAGCAGCTGGCGCACGGACGAGCGGATGCCGTCGGCCGCGACCAGCAGGTCGGCCGTCGCGCGCGTCCCGTCGGCGAAGCTGGCCGTCACGCCGTGCTCGTCCTGGTCGACGCCGACGAGGTGCTTGCCGCTGTGGCAGCAGGCGTCCGGCAGGGCCGCGCGCAGCAGCGCATACAGCCGCCCCCACGCCGTGAGGACCTGGGGATGCGCGTGCTCGCCGACCACCCCGCCGTCCCGATCCAGCGTCAGGCGCGACGCGACTTCGACGCCGATGTCCGCGTCGTCGATGCCGAGCGCCGCGAGGACGTCGAACAGTTCCGGATGGGTGACGACGCCGGCGCCGCGTTCCGCCAGCTCCTCGCTCACCCGTTCATACACATTGACCTCCCAGCCCGCGCGCAGCAGCAGGTTGGCCGCGAACAGCCCGCCCAGCGAGCCGCCGATAACGGCCACGGTTCCCTTCGTCATGATCATCTCCTTTGTCGTTGTATCGGATGGGCGGGCGTCAGGCCAGCCCGAGTGCGCGCGCTTCGTCGTGCGGATAATTCAGTTCCACCGTCACGCCGCTGGGGTCCGCGACGAACAGCTGGTACAGCCCGAGCGACGGCACGGTGCGCTCCGTGAACGGCGCGCCACGCGCGGCGAGCCGCGCGCGCATGCCCGCCAGGTCCGTCGCGAGGAAGGCGACATGGTCGACGGCGCCGCTGCCGGTCAATGCCGCCTCCTCCTTGTCGCCCAGGTAGTCCTTCAGTGCCTGCGGATCGTCGCGGTCGATGCCGATGATGTGGACGACGCCAAAGTCGCCCTCGTCGCCGCCCAGGTACAGCCAGATGCCAGGAAACCTGAAGGGAGGACGGAAACCCTCCTTCATGCCGAGCACTTCCGTGTAGAAGCGGCGCGACGCTTCCAGGTCGCCGGTGCGGATCGAATAATGACCCAGTTTACGTATGCCCATCGTCTCCTCCTTCGTGTCGAATGATCGAAATATAGGTGATCAATCGATCATTAGCAAGCCAATTTTTTAGCGAATTCTGTTGACACGCCAAGACTAAGATCCGATTATTGATCACACGATCACTTAAAAACGGAGACATCATGAACCGAACCACCACGCTTGCCGGTGCCGCGTGCATCGCCCTCGCCGCCTGGTGCGCCCCCGCGGGCGCGCAGACGGGCCCGATCAGGATCGGATTGCCGGTGCCCCTCACGGGGCCCTACGGCGCCGAGGCGCAGGACCAGGTGCGCAATGCCGAACTGGCCATCCGCGAATTCAACGACGCCGGCGGCCTGGCCGGGCGCAAGGCCGAGCTGCTCGTGCGCGACGACAAGCTCAACCCGGCGGAAGCCGCGACGCGCGCGCTCGAGCTGATCGAGAAGGACCACGTCGACTTCATCGTGGGCAGCCTGTCGGCGGCCACCCAGCTTGCCGTGAACAATGTGACCAGGCAGCGCAAGGTGCCGTACATCTCGATCAGCCAGTCCGATGCGATCAACGAGGCGGCCGACTTTTCGCGCTACACGTTCCACGAATCGCTGAACCCGCACATGACGACGCAGGCCGTGGGCCGCTATGCGTTCCGGAAGGGGATGCGCATCGCCTTTCTCACGGCCGACTATGCGTACGGCCAGGAGATGACGCGCGGGTTCACCCGCGTGGCGAAGGAAGTCGGCGCGACCGTCGTCGGCGAGATCCGCCATCCGCTCGGCGCCACCGATTACTCGCCCTACCTGCCGCGCCTGATGGCATTGCGCCCCGACGTCGTCGTCTTCAACAACTTCGGACGGGACAACCAGATCTCGATCAAGCAGGCCGGCGAGTTCGGCCTCAAGGGCCGCACGAAGTTCGTGACGCCGGTGCTCACGTACACGTCGCGCGTCGCCGCAGGTGCGCGCGTGTACGACGGCGTCGTGGGCGGCAGCTCCTACTACTGGGCGATCGAGTCGACGACGCCGTCGGCGCGCGCGCTGAACGACCGCTACCGCCGCGCCTACAACGGCGCCGTGCCGTCGGACTACGGCTCGATGGCCTATTCCGCCGTCCGGTCGCTGCTGCAGGCCGTGAAGGCGGCCGGCACGAGCGACACCGAGAAGGTGGTCGACGCGCTCGCGGCGCTGCGCTACGACACCTACAAGGGGCCGCAGTCCTACCGCGCATGCGACCACCAGTCGATGCAGTCGGTGCTCGTGATCCAGTCGAAGGCGGCGCCGCAGGGCTCGCCCGACATCTTCTCCGTGCTGCAGGTCGCTCCCGCGTCGGCCGACGCGCTGCGCAGCTGCGCGGAACTGGGCTTCAAATAAACCGCGGAGGTCGTCATGGATGGCATCACACCACAGCTGGTCGCGCTCCAGCTGTTCACCGGACTGGCGCTCGGCGCGGTCTACGTCCTGCTCGCGGTCGGCCTGTCGCTGATCTTCGGCATGCTCACCGTCGTGAACTTCGCCCACGGCGCATTCTTCATGGTCGGCGCCTATGCCGGCTACGCGCTGTACCAGGTCGTGCCCAATTTCTGGCTCTGCCTCGTGCTCGTGCCCCTCGTCGTCGCCGCATTCGGCATGGCGGTCGAGCGCACGCTGATCCGGCCGTTGTACGGACGCGGCATCGACTATCCGCTGCTGCTCACGTTCGGCCTCGCCTACGTGATGGTCGAAGCCGTGCGCATCGCGTTCGGCAAGCAGGGCTTGCCCGTCGACACGCCGGAACTGCTGCAGGGCTCGGCCGACATCCTCGTCGGCGAATTCCCGCTGTACCGCCTGTTCGTGATCGGCGTGACTGTCCTCGTGCTGGCCGGACTGTGGCTGTTCATCGAAAAGACCTCGTTCGGCCTGATCGTGCGGGCCGGAGCGCGCGACCCGCAGATCGTGCGCATCCTCGGCATCGACGTGGCGCGGGTCTGGCTGATCGTGTTCGGCCTCGGCACGGGCGTCGCCGGCCTCGCCGGCTTCCTCGCCGCGCCCATGCAGGGCATCAGTCCCGAGATGGGCGGCTCGGTGCTGACCGTCGCCTTCGTCGTGACGGTCGTGGGCGGCATGGGATCGCTCGTGGGCGCCATCGTGGCCGGCGTCCTCGTCGGCGTCGTCGAGAGCCTGGCCGTGCTGTTCGTGCCCGAAGCGGCCAAGGTGTCGATGTTCGTCATCATGGCGCTCGTGCTGCTGGTCCGTCCGCAAGGCCTGTTCGGCCGCGCGGGCCTGATGAATTGAGGGAGGAATCATGAATGCACATTCCGATGCGCTGTACGACGTGGCGGCGCCGCGCCGGACGTTCGCGCACATCCGCACGCACCGCGTGCTGGCCAGCGTCCTCGTGCTGCTGGCCCTGCCCTGGCTGATCCCGAACCAGTCGGTGGCGACGAACATCCTGATCTACGGCCTGTACGGGGTCGGGTTCAACCTGGTGTTCGGCTACATGGGCATGCTGTCGTTCGGCCACGCCGCGTTCTTCGGCGTCGGCGCGTACGCGGCCGGCATCCTGATCGCCCAGGCCGGGGCGCCGTGGTGGGCCGCGCTGCCCGCCGCCGTGCTGGTCGCCGGCGTGCTGGCGCTGGCGATGGGATTGCTCGCGATCCGCACGCGCGGCATCTACTTCGCCATGGTCACCCTCGCGCTGGCGCAGTGCGTCTACTTCCTCGTCTACCAGTTCCCGCTGTCGGGCGGCGAAAACGGTTTGCGCGGCGTGAACGTGGCGCAGGTCCATCTGCCCGGCCTGACCGTCGACCTGCTCGATCCGACGGCGAAATACCTGGCGTTCCTCGCCGTCGTGGCGGTGGCGCTGCTCGCCGTCTCGCGCGTGCTGGCGTCGCCGTTCGGCGGTGCCATCGAGGCGATCCGGGAAAACGAGGCGCGCACCCGTGCGTGCGGCTTCAACGTCGAGCACACGAAGCTGATGGCCTTCGTGCTATCCGGCGCCCTGTGCGGTCTCGCGGGCGCGCTCGCCGCGATCCACCTGTCCAGCGTCGCCATCGAGAGCCTGCATTACGAGACGTCGGGTCTCGTCGTCATGATCTGCCTGTTGGGTGGCATGGGGACGTTCTTCGGCCCGTTCGTGGGCGCGGCGCTGTTCCTGCTGATCCAGGACGTGTTCTCGCTGTGGACCGAGCACTGGCAACTGTATGCCGGCGCGATTTTCATGTTCTTCGTGCTGTTCTTCCCGAAAGGCGTATGGGGCACGATCCTGGAGAAGACCCATGGCCGCTGACATCATCCTCCGTACCGAGCGCCTGACCCGCCGCTTCGGCAAGTTCACGGCGCTGAACGACGTCTCCGTCGAATTCGAACGGGGCAAGCTCACCTCGATCATCGGCCCGAACGGCGCCGGCAAGAGCACGTTCTTCAATCTCCTGTCGGGCAGTTTCGCGCCGTCGTCCGGCCGCGTCGTGTTCGACGGGGTCGACGTGTCGCGCCTGCGCCAGCACCATTACGCGCGGGTCGGCGTGGCCAAGTCGTTCCAGATCACGAACGTGTTCCCCGCCTTTACCGCGCTGGAGAACGTGCGCGTCGCGCTGCAGGCCGGCGTCGCGCGCCTGAACTTCTGGGGCCGTCGCGACGCCCTCGGCCTGGAGCCGCGCGCACGCGACCTCCTGCAGCTCGTCGGCATCGCCCAGCACGCGGCGCGCCCGGCGCGCGAGCTGGCGCACGGGCAGCAGCGCGCGCTGGAGATCGCCATCGCCCTCGCGGCCGACCCGAAGCTGCTGCTGATGGACGAACCCACCGCGGGCATGAGTCCGGAAGAGACGCGCACGATGATGGCGCTGATCGAACGGCTCGCGTCCGAGCGCACCCTCGTGCTCGTGGAGCACAAGATGAAGATGGTGATGGGCATCAGCGACCGCATCGTCGTGCTGCACCACGGCGAACTGCTCGCCGCCGGCACGCCCGCCGACATCCGCGCCAACGACGAGGTGCGCCGCGTCTACCTGGGAAAACACTGAGGACATCATGCTCAAGATCGATAAACTGAACGCCTGGTACGGCACCAGCCACATCCTGCAGGACGTCAGCCTGCACGTGGACCGCGGCGAGGTCGTCTCGCTCCTCGGACGCAACGGCGCCGGCAAGACGACGCTGCTCAAGAGCGTCATGGGCCTGCTGAAGAAGACGGCCGGCGCCGTGTCCTTCAAGGGCGCGGACCTGCTGGGGCTCCCCGCCCACGCGCGCTACCGCCACGGGCTGGCCTACGTGCCGGAAGAACGGCGCATCGTGCCGGGCATGACCGTGCTCGAGAACCTCCGCCTCGGGATCATCGCTTCCGGGAAGGCGAAGGACGAACGCGCGATCATCGAACGGATCGCCGCGACCTTCCCGCGCCTGAAGGAAAGGCTGGGCCAGGAAGCCGTGACCATGTCCGGCGGCGAGCAGCAGATGCTCGCCATCGCCCGCGCCACAGCGGCCGGGCCGGACATGATCCTGCTCGACGAGCCGTCGGAAGGCATCATGCCGGTGCTCGTCGACGAAATGTTCGAACTGTTCCTGGCACTCAAGCGCCAGGGGACGACGATCCTGCTGGTGGAACAGAGCGTCGAGACGGCGCTGGGCATTTCCGACCGCGCCTACATCCTCGACCAGGGCGCCATCGTCTACAGCGAACGGGCCGATGCGATGCTGGCCGATCCCGCCATCCAGGAACGCTATTGCGCGGTGTGACTCAGTGCAGGTCCACCCGCGCACGCAGCGCCGGGCCGCCGGCGGCCGGCCGGTTGCGGTCGGCCGCCAGCTTCACGAGCAGCGCCGCCATCGACACGAGGGCCGCCGCGGCCACGACCATGAACACCTGGCCGAACGGCAGCTGGCGCCGCGCCAGCTCCGCCACGAGGAACGAGCCGGCGATGCCGCCGAAGCGGCCGATCCCCAGCATCCACGCGACGCCGGTCGCGCGCCCCTGCGTCGGATAGTACGCGGCCGCCAGCGCGGGCAGCGACGACTGCGCCGTGTTCATCAGCGCGCCGGCGCCGAACACGGTGACTGTCAACAGGCCCACGTTGCCCGCCACCTGGCCGATCAGGAAGACGGCCAGCGCCGTCAGCCCGAAGCCGATGGCGATGACGCGGTTGGCGTCGTAGCGGTCCATCAGCCAGCCGAACAGGATGGCGCCCACGCCGCCCAGCGGGAACAGCGCGGCGATCAGCGTGGCCGTCTGCGCGGGCAGGCCGGCCTCCTTGAACAGGATCGGCATCCAGTTGATCAGCGCATAAAAGATCACGAGGCCCATGAAGTACGCGAGCCACAGCATGAGGGTGCCGACGGCGTACGAGCGCGCGAACAGCACCGTGAAGCCGCCGCCGGTCCGCGCGCCCTGCTCCGCCAGCACGTAGCGCGTGGCGTCGGCGCCCGAGGCGTGGATGCGGCGCAGCACGGCGCGGATCCGCTCCGCCGGCGCGCCGCGCGCGACCATGTGGCGCACGGATTCCGGCAACCTGAGCGCCATCACGAGCAACAGGACGAACGGCGCGATGCCGCCCAGCGCCAGCACGCTGCGCCAGCCCCACTGCGGGATCATCCACGCGGCGAGGAAGCCGCCGCATGCGGCGCCGAGCGGGAAGCCGCAGAACATCGCGTTCGTGATGACGGCGCGGCGCCCGTCCGGACAGAATTCGCTGACCAGGGTGACGGCATTGGGCATCGCCGCGCCCAGGCCGATGCCGGTGACGAAGCGCAGCACGGTCAGGGTGTCGAGGTTGGTGGCGAACGCCGACGCGCCGCACGCCGCGCCGAACACGAGGACGGCCGCGAGCAGCACGATGCGGCGCCCCAGGCGGTCCGCCAGCGGGCCGGCGGCGAGCGCGCCGGCCGCGAGCCCGAACAGCGCGGCGGACAGCACGGGCGCCAGCGCCGGCTTGGCGATGCCCCACTCCTTCAGCAGCGACGGCGCGATGAAGCCGATGGCGGCGGTGTCGAACCCGTCCAGTAGGACGATGAAGAAGCACGTGGCGAACACGAGCCACTGGTACGGCGAGAAGGGATGGCGGTTGATGAATGCCTGGACGTCGAGGTCCTGATGGGTCATGACGGTCTCCATGGTGCCGGCTGTTGCCCGCCGTGTCGATCCAGCTTAACAATGCAGCGTTCGATAGTCAACCGTGTGTGCGATCAACGAACGCCGTTGCGGTTTGCGCAAAGGTGTTGCCGGCCGCCGCCGGATTATCGCCGCGGCCTCGCGCCGCTACAGTGAGGCCACCTTGTCAACGGAGTCTTCCATGTCCCACCTGCTCGCACCCACCCGCCTCGGCGACCTGACGCTGTCGAACCGCATCGCGATGGCCCCCGTCACGCGTGCCCGCTCCGGCGCCGACGGCGTCCCGACCGCCGCCAACGCCGCCTATTATGCGCAGCGCGCAGCGGCCGGCCTGATCGTCAGCGAAGCGACCAATGTGTCGCGCCACTCCGCCGCGTTCGAACTGGCGCCGGGTCTGCACGACGACGCGCAGGTGGCCGGCTGGCGCCGCGTGATGGACGCCGTGCACACGGCCGGCGGCCGCCTGTTCGCGCAGCTGTGGCACAGCGGCCGCGTGAGTTCGTACGCGCTGCTGGATGGCCGCGCGCCGCTGGCGCCGTCCGCCGTCAACGACGACCTGCACCTGCTGCAACCGTACGCCGCGCTGGAAAACGGCTTTTATACGCGCATCGCGGCGTCGCCGTCCCGCGCGATGACCGTGCAGGACATCCACGCGGCCGTCGACGAATTCCGCGTCGCCGCCCGCAACGCCATGCGCGCCGGGATCGACGGCATCGAACTCCACGCCGCCAACGGCTACCTGCCGCACCAGTTCCTGTCGCCGCACACGAACCGCCGCGACGACGCTTTCGGCGGCTCGCTCGCGAACCGCGCGCGCTTCCTCGAACTCGTGCTGCGCGCCGTGCTGGACGAAGTGCCGGCCGGCCGCATCGGCGTGCGCCTGTCGCCGTTCGCCGCCTACAACAACGCCACCGACCCGGCCACGGAAGAGACGTACGCCTACGTCGCCCGGATGCTGGGCGAGGCCGGCATCGGATACCTCCACGCCGCCGATTCGAACGCGTGGGCCGGCGCGCCGGACATGGACCGCATCCTCGCCGTGCTGCGCCCGAACTTCGGCGGCGCCATCATCGCCAACGGCGGCCTCGATCCCGCCGCCGCGGACGCGCTGATCGCATCCGGCATGGCCGACCTGGCCTCGTTCGGCCGCAGCTTCATCGCCAACCCCGACCTCGTCGACCGCATCCGCTGCGGCGGCCCGTACAACACGCCCGACCCGTTCACGTTCTACGGCGGCGGCGTCCATGGTTATCTCGACTACGAACCGCTGGCCGCCTGACCGAAAGGAAGTCGCGCCCGCGCCACGGCGGGCGTAGATTCGCACACATCTCAAGGAGTTTTCATGCACACCCCTGCCAAACACGCACCCGACATCGCGCCGGGCATGATCCGCCTGCTGGCCACCTCCGCCGGCCTGATCGTCGCCAACCTGTATTACGCCCAGACGCTGGTCGGTCCGATCAGCGCCGCGACCGGCCTGTCGCCGGAAGCGGCCGGCCTGATCGTCACCCTGACGCAGGTCGGCTACGCCCTCGGCCTGCTGTTCATCGTCCCGCTGGGCGACCTGCTCGAGAACCGCAAGCTCGTGTTCTCCGCCCTCCTCGCCACGGCCGCGGCGCTGGCCACCGCCGCGTTCAGCACGAACGCGTGGATGTTCCTCGTCGCGTCGCTGGGCATCGGCCTCGGCTCCGTCGCCGCGCAGATCCTCGTGCCGTTCGCGGCGCATTTGTCGCACGAAGCGACGCGCGGCCAGGCCGTCGGCAAGGTCGTCAGCGGCCTGCTGCTGGGGATCATGCTGGCCCGTCCCGCCGCGAGCCTGATCGCGGACCACGCCAGCTGGCACGCCGTGTTCGGCGGCGCCGCCGTCGCGGTGTTCGTCCTCGCCTTCGTCCTGCGCGCGAAACTGCCGCAGCGGGTGCCCGTGCACAGCCTGTCGTACGGCCGCCTGATCGGATCGTTGTGGCACCTGCTCGCGACGACGCCCGTGCTGCGCCGCCGCGCCGCCTACCACGCCGGCCTGTTCGGATCGTTCAGCCTGTTCTGGACCGTCACGCCGCTGATGCTGGAAGGCCCGCAATTCCACCTGTCGCAAACGGGCATCGCGATCTTCGCCCTCGTGGGCATGGCGGGCGCCGTCGCATCGCCGGTGGCGGGACGCCTCGCCGACGCGGGCCATACCCTGATGGCGACGGCCGCCGCGCTCGTCCTCGGCATCGTCGGCTTCGCGCTGCCGCTCTACCAGCCGGAATCGCGCACGCTGGCGCTGGGCATCCTCGTCGCCGCCTCGATCGTTCTGGACATGGCCGTCGCCGCCAACCTCGTGCTGGGCCAGCGCGCCATCTTCGCCCTCGGCGCCGAAGTGCGCAGCCGTTTGAACGGCATTTATTTCGCGCTGTTCTTCGCCGGCGGCGCGCTCGGCTCCGCAGCCGGCGCCTGGGTCTATGCCCACCACGGCTGGCACGCCACCCTGCTGGCCGGCATGGCCTTCCCCGCCGCCGCGCTGCTCGTGTGGTTCGGCGAACTGGCCGGCCGCCGCGCGACCACCGGCGCGACCGCATCATGAGCCCGCGCGCCCTGGTCATCGGCGGCTCGCTCGGCGGGCTGCTGGCAGCGAACACGTTGAAAACCATCGGCTGGAGAGTCGACGTGTTCGAGCGCTCGCCCCACGCGCTCGACAGCCGCGGCGGCGGCATCGTGCTGCAGCCGGACGTGCTGCACGCCTTCCACTTCGCGGGCATCCGGCCCGCCGGCGCGCTGGGCGTGGCGTCGCGCGACCGCATCTACCTCGACCGCGCGGGCGACGTCGTGCGGCGCGACCATCAGCCGCAGACGCAGACGTCATGGAACATGCTGCACGGGACGATGCGGCGCGCGCTGCCCGACGCCTGCATCCATCCGGGCGAGACGCTCGAACGTATCGAGCAGGCGGGCGGCCAGGTGCGCGCGGTGTTCGCCAGCGGCCGCGTGGAGACGGGCGACCTGCTGATCGGCGCGGACGGCGCGCGCTCGACGGTCCGTGCGCTGATGCTGCCGGACGTGGCGCCGCACTACTCGGGCTACGTCGCCTGGCGCGGCCTCGTGCCGGAAGGCGAGCTCGATGCGGCCGGCCGCGCGGTGCTGGACGGCGTGTTCGCGTTCCAGCACGACGAAGGCGAGCAGATGCTGCTCGAATATCTCGTCCCCGGCGAAGACGGTGCCACGGCACCGGGCCAGCGGCGCTGGAACTGGGTGTGGTATCGCAAGGTGCCGCAAGACAGCCTGCCCGCGCTGCTGACCGACCGCACCGGCCGCACGCACACGTTCTCGCTGCCGCCGGGCGCGCTGCCGGATGCCCAGGCGGCCGTGCTGCGTGCCGACGCCCGCGAACTGCTCGCACCGCAGTTCAACGCGCTCGTGCAGAAGACGAAGGAACCGTTCGTGCAGGCGATCCTCGACCTCGCGGTGCCGCGCATGGTATTCGGCCGCGTGCTCCTGCTGGGCGACGCGGCGTTCGTCCCGCGCCCGCACACGGCCGGCGGCGCGGCCAAGGCGGCGGCCAATGCGCTGGCGCTCGCCCAGGCCCTGCAGCGCACCGACCAGCCCATCGAAGCGCGCCTGAAGGACTGGGAAGGCCTGCAGCTGCGCGCCGGCCGCAATCTGGTCGACTGGGGCCGGCGCATGGGCGACGGCATCATGGGTGTGCGGCGAGCAGCAGGCTACACAGGTTCCCCCGCTGGAACGCCGGATCTTTAAAGGCGAGGAAGTCGTCGTTGAAGGTGCCGAACGTCGTCTCGGGACGGTGCTTCAGCCCTTCGTAGAACGTGTCGATGACGGCGTGCGCGAAGCCGTGGCCGCGCGGGTGCGCGGCGAGCACCCTGTCCCGCTCCGCCGCCGGGATGGCGTCCATGCCGCGGCCCACCATGTCCATGCCGGCGCCGGCCTGCACGAGGCGGATTTCCGGATGCATGTGCTCGGGAATGCCGGGCGTCGTGTGCAGCGCGATCGCGAGCCAGACCCGTTCGGCGCTGTGTTCATCGATGCCGTGGTCGCGCAGGAAATCGCGCGCCGCGTTCGCGCCGTCGACCTCGAAGCGCTGCCGGCTGCCGTGGTAATGCGGCGTGATGCCGATGTCGTGGAACATGGCGGCGGCATACAGCAGCTCGGGGTCGAACGCGAGGCCGAGCTTGTCGCCCAGCAGCGCGCCCCACCAATACACGCGGGCCGAGTGCTGGAACAGCATGTCGCTCGCGGTGTCGCGCACGTACTGCGTGATCTCGCGCGCAAGCCGGCTGTCGGGCAAGCTGTTCATTTCGCGGCCGGGAGCACGAGCTTCTGCTCCCCCTCGTCCAGCACGAACACGGCGAGCAGCGTGGCCGGCTTGTCCTTGCTGGCGTTGCGCGTCACCTGGTGGCGGGCGCCCGGATCCTCGTACCAGAACTCGCCCGTGCGGTAGACCTTCGGCGCCGCATCGTCGACGGCGCTGACGATCTCGCCGGACAGCACCTGCGCGTAGATGAACGACGACTTCGGATGCGTGTGGGGCGCCGCTTCCGCGCCGGGCGCGAACGACACCTCCACCGCCACCAGCGCCTTGCCGGGCACGTTCGGCAGCGCGCGGTGGAACAGAGGTTTTACGGTTTCGTGGGCACCGGCCGCGCCGGCCAGCAGCGCCAGACACAAAGCGATCGTGGCTTTCATCGCCGCCTCCTCAGCGCGCGGCCGTCACGGCGGCCGGCTGCGCGCGGAAGCTGATCGCCATGCGGTTGTACGCATTCATCAGGCCGATGGCGATGGTCAGGTCGGCCAGCTGCTGCTGGCTGAACACGGCCGCGGCGGCCGCATAGTCCGCATCCGGCACGCCCGTCTCGGCCACCTGCGTCACCGTCTCGGCCCATGCGAGGGCCGCGCGCTCCGTCGTGTCGAACAGGCTGGCCGCTTCGCGCCACGCCGGCACCAGCACGAGCTTCTCGACGTTGACGCCTTCCTTCAGCAGGTCGCGCGAATGCATGTCGATGCAGTAGGCGCAGCCGTTGATCTGCGAGACGCGCAGGTAGACGAGGTCGACGAGCACCTTCGGCAGGCCGCAGCCCATGATGTGGCCGTACACGCCGCCGAGCGCCTTCATGCCGGCCGGGGTGGCCGCGTTGTAATCCATGCGTTGCGTCATTTTGATTCTCCTGGTTGAACTGGATGAAGACATGATGCGCCGAATGGTGGCCAAAAAACAGTGCCAAGTTTGATCATTTTTAATGTACCATCGGCCATGACCACGCTGTCCATCGGCCTCGACCGGGCCAAAAAAACACCCCTCGCCACGCAGATCTACGCGGCCATCCGCGCCGGCATCGAATCGGGGCAGATTCCAGCCGATGCGAAGCTGCCGTCGTGGCGCGACCTCGCGGCCCAGCTGGGCGTGTCGCGCGGCACCGTGCGCATCGCGTACGAACGCCTCGTCGACGAGCAGCTCGCGACGAGCTTCGGCGCGGCCGGCACCCGCGTCAACGGGCGGCCGGCCACGCCCGGCCTCGCCGGCCATACGCCCGCGCACTTGCCCGATACGTCGCCGATCCCCGAGCTGTTCCCGACCTTCGGCGCGACGCCGCTGCCGTTCCAGATGGGCGTCCCGGCGCAAGACGCGTTCCCCTATAAACTGTGGGCGCGCGTGATGGTGCGCGCGGCCCGGCACACGGCGTCCAGCCCCGTCGGCTACCCGGATCCGCGCGGCGATCCGGACCTGCGGCGCGAAGTCGCGGCCTATCTCGGCATCGCGCGCGGCATCCGCTGCAACCCGTCGCAGGTGCTGATCACGGCGGGCTTCGCCGGCGCGCTGGGGCTCGTCGTGCGCGCGCTCGCGCTGGAAGGCCAGGGCGCGTGGTTCGAAGACCCCGGTTTTCCGCTGACGCGCACCGCCCTGTCGCTCGCGGGCACGAAGGTGACGGCCGTCCCCGTCGACGCCGAGGGCCTGGACGTCGATGCCGGTGTCCGCATGGCCCCGGACGCGCGGCTCGCCGTCGTGACGCCGGGCCAGCAGGCGCCGCTCGGCATGACGATGTCGCTCGCGCGCCGCCGCGCCCTGCTGGACTGGGCGCGCGACAACGGCGCCTGGATCGTCGAGGACGATTACCTCAGCGAGCTGCAGCTGGAAGGCCGCGCGGCGCCGGCGCTCGCGTCGCTCGACGAGGGCGGCCGCGTGCTGCACATCGGGACGTTCAGCAAGACGATCAGCCCCGCGCTGCGCCTCGGCTTCCTCGTCGTGCCGGCCGACCTGGCGCGCCGCTTCGGCGACGTCGCCGCATGCCTCGCGCCGGCGCCCGGCGCGACGACCCAGCGCGCCGTCGCGGACTTCCTGCGGGAGGGCCACTACCTGCGCCACCTGCGCCGCATGAAACGTCTGTATGCGGCGCGGCGCGAAGCCTTGTTGCGCTGCCTGCGCAACGAGGCCGCCGACGTGCTGGACGTGCAGGCGACGGCCGGCATGGCCGTCGTCACGCGCCTGCGCACGGCCGCGTCCGACGTCGACGTGGCCGCGCGCGCCCTGCGGGCCGGCCTCGCGCCCGTGCCGCTGTCGCCCTGGTATGCGCATACGCCCGCCACGCCCGGCCTGCTGCTGGGCGTGACCAATGTCGACGCGCGCCGACTCGTGGCCGATTGCCGCCGGCTGGCGGAACTTGCCGTCATGCCAAAATAATCTACCCGTTGACGTATTTGACAATTGACAAACTGTTGTGCCTTAAGAAATACTTTTCGGCATGATAGAACTGAGTGCGATCCGCAAGACCTACCGCCTGGGCGGCAGCGACATCCACGCCCTGGACGGCATCGACCTGCACGTGGCGCGCGGCGAATTCGTCGCCGTGATGGGCCCGTCCGGCTCCGGCAAGTCGACCCTGCTGAACGTGCTGGGCGGGCTGGATCGCCCGGACAGCGGCCGCTACCGCCTCGCGCAGGACGAGATCAGCGCCCTCGACGACGACGCCGCATCCGACGTGCGCAACCGCCGCATCGGCTTCGTGTTCCAGTCCTTCCACCTGCTGCCGCGCCTGACCGTGCTGGAAAACGTGCTGCTGCCGCAGCGTTATGCGCGCCAGCCCGACCCGCAGGCGGCCGACCGGGCCCGCGCCCTGCTCGAGCGCATCGGCCTGGGCCGGCGTCTCGACCACCTGCCGGGCCAGCTCTCCGGCGGCCAGCTGCAGCGGGCCGCCATCGCGCGCGCGCTGCTGAACGAGCCGGACCTGCTGCTCGCGGACGAACCGACCGGCAACCTCGATTCCAGCAGCGCGGCCGACGTGATGGCCCTGCTGCGCGAACTGCACGCGGGCGGCCAGACGCTCGTGATGGTCACGCACGATCCCGCGATCGCCGCCAGCGCGCAGCGCACCATCCACCTGCGCGACGGCCGCGTCGCGGGCCAGCCATGAAGCGCCTGGTCCCGCTCCTGGCCTTCGTCGCCATCGCCGCCACGGCCGCGGACACCCGCCCGGTCCTGATCACTGGCGAAGTGGAAGCGCTTGATTCGCAGACGATCTTCGTGCCGCCGTCGAACGCGTCGCCGATCGTCGTGCGCAGCTTCCTCGCCGAGGGCACGCAGGTCAGGAAGGGCGACATCGTGCTGCGGATCGACTCCGCCAGCACGACCAATATCGACCAGCTCCGGATGGACCGCGAACGCGCCCGCGCGAAGGCGGACAGCGAGACGGCCACGCTGGAAGTCGCGGCCATCGAGGCGGAGAAAGCGCTGGTCAACGCCCAGGCGCTGCTTGCCAAGGCCAGGGTCGACGCGGCGCTGCCGAAGCAGCAGATCATGGCGCTCGACTACGACCGCTACCAGGCGGCGCTGGGCCAGGCCACGCGCGACCTCGCGATCAAGCAGGACAACCTGAAGAACGCCCGCGCGGCCGTCGCCCGCCGCAAGGAGGATGGCGCGCTCGAAGTGAAGAAACTGCAGATCAACGAGGCGTTCCAGCTCGCCCAGGTGGCGCAGTCGGAAGTGCGCGCCACGCGCGACGGCATCGTCGTCCACGGCTACAGCCCCTTCAACGGCGAGCGCATGGACGAGGGCTCCACGGCCTGGCCGGGCAACGCGGCCGGCACGGTGCTCGGCGACGGCCACATGGTCGTCACGGCCTGGGTGCTGGAAGCGGACCGCCCGTATCTGCGCGACGGCCAGGCCGTCGCCCTGCGCTTCGACGCGCTGCCGGACGTCGTCGTGGCCGGGAAGCTGGCCGGGATCACGAGCGCGCCGGAAGCGCGGCCGCGCTGGGGCATCGGCCGCTATTTCCGGGCCCGGATCGCCCTGCCCGACGACCATGGCCTGCCGCTCGTCGCGGGGATGAGCGTGCAGGTGGAGCCGCTGGCGCCCGGCGCCGCGGCCGCGGGCGTCCGCCAGGCGAAGGCCGCCGCCCCCGCCGCGCTGGCGATCGAAGGCGAGATCGCGTCGCGCCGGACCATGCCGGTGTCGCCGCCGACCATCCCGCATGTCTGGAACTACAAGCTGGCGTTCCTCGCGCCGGAAGGCTCGATGGTACAGGCCGGGCAGCCCATTGCCGTGTTCGAATCCACCGATGTGATGAACCAGCTGATCTCGCTGCAAGGCACGCTGAAGGAACGCGAGCGGGCGCTGGACAAGCTGCAGCTGGACCAGGCCGAGGCCGACCGCGCCGGCGTGCTGGCGCAGGCCGAGGCGCAGAGCAATGCCGAGAAGGCCGCGCGCAAGGCGACCATGCCGAAGGAACTCATCCGCCGCGTCGACTACGACAAGCTCGTGATCGACCGCGCCGAAAAAGCGCAGCTGGCGACGCTGGCGCAGGCCCAGTACGAGGCACAGCGGCGCGCGCGCCAGGCCGAGCGCGCCGGCCTGCAGTCCGACGCGGCGCAGTTGCGGGCCAAGATCGCCTCCCTCGTCAAGGGCCAGGCGGCGTTGACCGTCCTGGCGCCGCGGCGGGGCCTGGTCCTGCACCGCATCGGCTTCAACGGCGAGAAGTTCGCCATCGGCAGCCAGGTCTGGGTAGGCCTGTCGGTCGCGACCCTGGCCGATCCGGACCAGTTGGGCGTCAACGCCCGCGTCCCGGAAGCGCAGGCGGCGGGCGTGCGGAAGGGCCAGGCGGCGCGCGTCGTCGTGGCCGGTACGCGGCAGACACTGGCCGCGCACGTGACGGGCCTGGGACGCGCCTTCCACAGCAAATCGGCGGCGCAGGCGGTCGTCATCCGCGACGTCGAGCTGGAATTCGACGCGCCCGCGAAGGACTTGAAGCCCGGCGCCGCCGTCCAGGTGGAACTGCTGCCGGGCGTCGACCGCCGCGTCGCGGCCATCCGACCATGAGATTTCCCATGCCACGCCTGTCTACCTTCGTCGCCGTACTGGCGGCCCTGCTGTCCGGTTGCGGCGGCGCGTCGGCGCCGGCCGGCGGCCCCGTCGAAACGCTGGCGCCGCGCGCGTGGACCGAAACGCTGGAAGCGGACGGCGAGATCCAGGCTGCCGCCAACACGCCGCTGACGGTGCCGGGCAGCGGCTGGTCGAGCCGCGTGCTGGTGGACATGGTCGCGGACGGCAGCACCGTCACGAAAGGCCAGGTCGTGGCCCGCTTCGACGCCCCGCAGGCGCGCGCGGACCTGTCGCAGGCCGACCTCGAACTGCTGCGCAAGGCGCTGGCCGAGGAGGCGAATCGCCAGAATGCGGCCGTCGAGAAAGGCGTGCTGGCCGGCGACCGCGCGAAGCTCGAGGACGACCTGGGCCTCGCGCGCCGCTATGCGGGCGTCGACCTGTCCGTCTTCGCCCGCAACACGATCCTCGATGCGCTGGCCGACGTCGGTTTCCTCACCAAGAAGCGCACCTACCTGGACTGGAAAGGCGGCCAGGCGCAGGCCCGCGCCGCCGCGCAGGACGCCGTGCTCCACTCGCAGCGCGACAGCGTGGCGCAGAACGCGGCACAGCAGCGCAGGAGCCTGGACGCGCTGGAACTGGTGGCGCCGCACGACGGCGTGTTCCTGCTGGCCGCGCGCTGGGACGGCGCCAAGCCGCAGGTCGGCGCCAACCAGATGGCGGGCGAGCCGTTCGGCGCCCTGCCCGACCTCGACAAGCTCGTCGCCCACTTCAGCGTGGCCGAGGGCCAGGCCTACGGACTCAAGCCGGGCCTGCCCGTGCGCGTGCGCCTGGCCGGCACGGGCACAGAACTGGACCTCACGGTGACGCGGGTCGGCAGCAGCGCCAGCGTCGTCTCACCCGAGTCGCCCGTCAAGTACAGCGATTTCGACGCCGCCATCGGCACCGACACGGCGCGCAAGCTGGGACTGAAGCCAGGCCAGGCGCTGCACGGCACGGTGCACCTCGTGACGCAGGCGGCGGCGCTGACGGTGCCGAACATCGCGCTCGTGCAGGACGGCGCCGCCTACGCGGTGTACACGGCCGACGCGGGCCGCGCCGTGAAGCACAAGGTCGAACTGGGCCGGCGCGGCCCGGTGCGCAGCGAAATCAGGAGCGGTCTCGCGTCCGGCGCGCAGATCATTCTCCTTCCTCCGAAAGCCGACAAGTCATGAACCGTGCGCTCCTGCTCGAAGCCGTCGCCGAACTGAAGCGCCGCAAACTGCGCACCGGCCTCACCCTGCTCGGCATGATCTTCGGCGTGGGCGCCATCGTCGCCATGCTGGCCGTGGGCGAAGGCAGCAAACGCGAGGCGCTGCGCCTCGTCGCGGAGCTGGGTCTGAACAACGTCATCGTCGAGAGCAAGGGCAACACCGACGAACAGTTGAAGGACATCCGCACCCGCTCGCTGGGCCTGTCCGCGGCCGATGCCGCGGCGGCGCTGTCCGTCGTGCCCGGCGCACGGTCGGTGGCGCTGAAAAAGGAGATCAAGGTCGACCAGCTGATCGTCGCCGACCGCGTCGTGAGCGGGCGCGCGTTCGCCGTGTCGCCGGCGTATGCGGACCATGGCGGCCTGCAGCTCAAGGTCGGACGCTGGCTGCAGCCATCCGACGGCGCGACGCTGGCCCCGGTCTGCGTGCTGGGCGCGCGCCTCGCGCACACGCTGTTCGGCGCGGATCCGGCCGTCGGCCAGCGCGTCAAGGTCAACCACGTGTGGCTGCAAGTGGTGGGCGTGCTGGCCGACCGCACGCCCAGCAAGGCGGAGTTCGAAGGCGTCAAGCTGGGCCTGGACGACGAGCGCCTGTTCGTGCCGTGGGAAACGGCCCGCGCGCGCTTCGGCTTCCGCCGCATCGAGGACGAGGTGGACGGCATCAGCGTGCGCCTGGACGGCCAGGTCGCGCCGGACGACGCGGCGCGCGTGCTGCAGGCGGTCATCCAGCAGCGCCATGGCGGCGTCGACGACACGAACCTCATCGTGCCCATGGGCCTGTACCGCCAGAACCAGCAGACGCAGCGCATCTTCACGATCGTCATGAGTTCGATCGCGGCCGTGTCGCTGCTCGTGGGCGGCATCGGCATCATGAACATCATGCTGGCCAACGTGCTGGAGCGCCGGCGCGAAGTGGGCCTGAAGCGCGCACTGGGCGCGCGCCGCCGCGACGTGGTGGAACAATTCCTGGCCGAGGCGCTCGTGATCGCCGTCAGCGGCGCCGTGCTCGGCCTCGTGCTGGGCGCCGTGGCCGCGTACAGCATCGCCGCGCTGGCCGGATGGTCGGTGGCGTGGTCGCCGGTGAGCCTGCTGCTCGCCGTGCTGGCGTGCGTGGCGGTCGGGCTCGGGTTCGGCGTCTACCCCGCGCGCCAGGCGGCGGCGCTCGACCCGATCGCCGCGCTGCGCAGCGACGGCTGACGGTCAATCCATGTGAAACACGGGCTCCATCATCGCCCAGTGCTCGCCTTCGGCCCGGCTGGCCAGCGGCGCCTGGCACGGGCTGCAGAAGGTCCACCAGCGCTGCGTTTCCGGATCGGCCGCGATATGCGCCATGTCGGCGTCGAAATCGGTGCCGTGGTATTCCCAATAGCCGAACAACAGGTTTTCCGGCTCGCGCAGGAAGATCGTGTAGTTGCGCACGTTGGCCTCGAGGAGGCGGGCCAGCACCTGCGGCCACACGGCGGCGTGCAGCGCTTTGTATTCGGCGATCTTTTCCGGATTGACGCCGATGACCATTCCCATTCTTTGCATGTAGAGCTCCTCAATCGATACGATAGAAACGCAGGGCATTCAGCCCGAACACGGCAAGCCGGTCGGCACCGGCCAGTCCCTCCAGCAGGGACGCGCAGGCGGCGAGCCAGCGCGCATAATCGGCGGCCAGGTTCAGCACCGGCCAGTCGCTGCCCCAGATCAGGCGGCGCGGCCCGAAGCACGCGAGCAGGTGGTCGACGTACGGCCGCAGGCGGTCGACGTCCCAGTCGGCGCCCGCTTCGGTGACGAGCCCGGACAGCTTGCAGCTCACCTGCGGCAGCGCGGCCAGGCGTGCGATGTCGGTGCGCCACGGCTCCAGCACGCCCGCGGCGATCAACGGCTTGGCGCCGTGGTCGATCACGATGGGCAGGTCGGGATGCCGCTGCGCGAACGCGAGCAGCGCGGGCAGATGGCGCGGCAGGACCAGCGCGTCGAAACTCAGGCCATGGCGCAGCATGGCGTCGACGGCGGGCGCCAGCGCGGGATCGGCTATCCAGTCGTCGTCGGCGAGATCCTGCAGCATGGGCCGCAAGCCCTTGAGCAGCGGGTCGGCCGCAAGCGCGGCGATGCGCGCCGGCGCGTCGGGCGCCTTCAGGTCCACCCAGCCGACCACGCCGCCGATGAACGGGTGAGCATGGGCCAGGCCGAGCATGAAGCGCGTATCGTCCTCGTTGGGCATCGACTGCACGAGCACCGTCCGCGCGACGCCGTGCCGCGCGAGCGTCGGCGCCAGGTCGGGCGGGAAGAAATCGCGGTAGATGGCGGCCAGGTCCGGCGGCGGCCAAGCGCCGTTGCGGTCGGCCAGCCGCCAGAAGTGTTGATGGGCGTCGACAAGCATCATGCTCCCTCCCGCGCCCGCGGGAGCGTCAGCCCGGGTGCGCCTTCATTTCTCTGACTCGGATCGATTGCAGCAAGGTGCTGCGTGCGGAACTCAGGTGGACACGCATCGCCTCGCGCGCGCCCGCGACGTCGCGCCGCGCCAGCGCCCGCAGGATGTCCAGGTGCTCGTGCACCGCGTACTCGTTGCGCACCATTTCCTGCGACTTGTCCCACTGGTAGTGGTAGTGGAACACGAGCGACACGAGATCGAAGAAGCCCTGCGCGAAGCGGTTGTCCAGTTGCCCCATCAGGAACGCGTGGAAATCGCGGTCGAGCGCAGGAAAATCCTTGTGGTGCGTCGGCATGACGGAGCCCAGCCGCTCGTGCCGCGCGATCAGTTGCTGCAGCTCCGCGAAGGCCGGCGAATCCGGCGGCAGCGCGGCGAAGCGGTCGATCGCGGCGAACTCGAACATCTGGCGCACATCCGCCAGCTCCATCGCGAACGAGCGGTCGAACGCGCACAGGCGCCAGCCGCCGCGCGGCTTCTTTTCGATCAGGCCCGAGTGCGAGAAGCCGATCAGGAATTCGCGCACGCTGATCGTGCTCGTGCCGGCCGCGCGCGCCAGTTCCGTTTCCGAGAACTCGGCGCCGGGCGGCAGGTCGCTGTGGTAGATGCGCTCCATCAGCACTTCGCGGATGCGGTCCGCGCCCGTGCGCAGCTCGTCCAGGTCGAAGTAGTCCGTGCGGACGGGCTTGCGCAGCAGCCGGCGTTCCTTCAGGTCGCTGATCAGGCCGCACTCGTGGAAGTGCGCCAGCGCGCTGCGGATCGCCGTGCGGCTGCCCTCGCCCAGTTCGGCCATGTGCTGCTCGGTCGGCAGCGCTTCGCCGACCCCCACGTGGTCGGCGATGTATTGCAGCAGCAGGTTCGCGCTGCGCTTGAAGATGGTTGGAGGTCGGGCCATGAAGTCCGGAGTCGAGAAGGCCGGGTGGACAATCCCCCATTCTACCGGAACTCGCCGCCGCGCTGGGAAGCGACATCGTTCAAACCTCGACGATGGCCTTGATCACGCCGCTGGCCGGATCCATCCAGCGCGGCAGCGTGTCGATGAACTCGTCCAGCGTGGCGCGGTGCGTGTTCATCGCGCGCGTCGGCACCAGGCCCGCCTTCATCGCCGCGAGCACCTCGCGGAAATCGTCCACGGTCGCGTTGCGGCTGCCGAGCAGGGTCGTCTCGCGCTTGTGGAATTCCGGATCGGCGAACGAGATCCGTTCCGGCACGATCGACACGAGCACGTACGTGCCGCCGTGCGCGACGAAGTCCAGGCCCCGCTCCATCGCCTTGATGTTGCCGGTGGCGTCGAACACGGCGTCGAAGAAGTCGCCGCCCGTGATGGCGCGCAGCGCCTCGACGTCGCCCTCGCCCGCCGTCACCGTGTGCGCGACCTTCAATACGTCGCGGCAGAAGCCGAGGCGGTCGTCGCGCGCGTCCAGCACCGTCACCTGCGCGCCGTTCAGCGCCGCGAACAGCGCGACGGCCACGCCGATCGGCCCCGCCCCGACGACGAGCACGCGCTGGCCCGCCGCGACGGCGCCACGGCGTACCGCGTGCAAGCCGATGGCAAGGAATTCCACCATCGCGGCATCGTCGAGCGAAATGCCGTCCGTCTTGAGGACGAACTGCGCCGGCACGGCAAGATATTCGGCCAACCCGCCGTCGCGGTGCACGCCCAGCACCTGGATCCGCGTGCAGCAGTTCGTCTTGCCCTTGCGGCAGGCGACGCAGTCGCCGCACGACAGGTACGGCATCACGAGCACCTCGTCGCCCGGCGCAAGGCCGGAGTCTCCGGGCGCCGTGGCCACTTCGCCGGACAGTTCATGTCCCATCACGCGCGGATACGCGAGGAACGGCTGCGTGCCGCGGAAGATGTGCATGTCCGTGCCGCACACGCCGATGCGGCGTACGCGCAGCAGCACCTCACCCGGACCGGCCTCCGGCACCGGCTTGAAACCCAGCTGCAGGTCGCCGGGGGATTCGCATACTACGCACTTCATCTGACTCATGTCGTTGCCTTTCGTTTTGTATTCTATAAATTTAAAACATTTATAGTCGTAAAGCAATCGAAAACCACCATTCGCGCGTATGAAATTGAATAGCCGGCGCGGCCGCGCCGGCGCAGAAGGTCAGGCCAGGCAGTCCGGCCCGATGTCGCGCACGGATTGCACGCCCGTCAGGACCATGCTGGTCCGGATGTCTTTTTCGAGGATGGCGAGCAGGTTGCGCACGCCGGCCGCGCCGCCCGTCGCGAGCGCGTAGATGAAGGCGCGTCCGATCAGGACGCCGTCCGCGCCCAGCGCCAGCAGGCGGACGACGTCCAGGCCCGTGCGCACGCCGGAGTCGGCGAAGATCGTCAGGTCGCCCTTCACTGCCGCCGCGATGGACGGCAGCGCCTTCGCCGTGGACAGCGCACCGTCCAGCTGGCGCCCGCCGTGGTTCGAGACGACGATCCCGTCCGCGCCGAACGCCTTCGCGTCGCGCGCATCGCCGGCGTCGAGGATGCCCTTGATGACCATGGGGCCCTGCCATTCGTCGCGGATCCACTGCAGGTCGCTCCAGCTGATGCCCGGATCGAAGTTGGCGGCCAGCCAGCCGATATAGTCCGCGAGGCCCGTCGCGTGGCCGCGATACGCGGAGATGTTGCCCAGGTCGTGCGGCCGGCCGAACAGCCCGACGTCGAACGCCCAGCGCGGATGCAGCATCGCCTGCAGCACGCGGCGCAACGGGCCGTGGCGGCCGCTCATGCCGGAATGCGCGTCGCGGTAGCGCGCGCCCGGCACCGGCATGTCGACGGTGAACACGAGCGTGTCGATGTTCAGCTCGCGCGCGCGGCGCAGGTAGTCGCGCATGAAGCCGCGGTCCTTCAGGACGTACAGCTGGCACCACAGCGGCTGCGACGATTGCGCCGCCACCTCGGCCAGCGGGCACACCGAGACGGTGGACTGGATGAACGGGATATTGCGTTCCGCCGCCACGCGGGCCGCCTGCACCTCGCCGCGGCGCGCATACATGCCGGCGAGCCCGATCGGGGCCAGGGCCAGCGGCAGGCCGCGCTTCACGCCGAACCACTCGGTCGACAGGTCCAGCGTTTCCGATCCCTTCAGCACGCGCTGGCGCAGGCTCACGGCCTGCAGATCGTCCACGTTGTGACGCAACGTCGACTCGGTGCCGGAGCCGCCGTCGAGGTAATGGAACAGGAACGGCGGCAAGCGGCGGCGCGCCGCCTCGCGATAGTCGGTGGCGGAGGAAATGATCATCGGACGGCTTTACGTGTTCAGGGTGATGAAGCCGCCGTCGATCGGATAATCGGTTCCCGTGATGAAGGCAGCTTCGTTGCTGCACAAGTATAGCGCGAGCGCGGCCACTTCGTCCGGCCTGCCCATGCGGCCGATGGGTTGCGTCTTCGACAGCTGCTCGAACATCTCCGCTTCCCGGCCCGGATAATTCCGCGCCAAAAAGCCGTCCACGAACGGCGTGTGCACGCGGCCCGGCGAGATCGAATTGCAGCGGATGCCATCCTGCAGGTAGTCTTTCGCGACCGACAGGGTCATCGCCATCACGGCGCCCTTCGCCGTGGAATACGCGAAGCGCTCCTTGATGCCGACCGAGCCCGCCACCGACGCCATATTGACGATGACGCCGCCGCCGTTCGCGCGCAGTTGCGGGATTGCGGCGTGCAGGCAGTTGTAGACGCCCTTCACGTTCACGCTCATGACACGGTCGAAGTCTTCTTCACTCGTCGTGTCGGCCTTGCCGATGTGGGCGATGCCGGCGTTGTTGACGAGGATGTCGAACGGGCCGATCGCGGCCATCAGTGCTTCCACGTCGGCCTGGCGCGACACGTCGCAGGCGTGCGAGGTGACGCGGCCGGCCTCCTCGCGGATTTCGCGCACCACCTGCAGGCAGGCGGCGTCGCTCAGGTCGACCACGTGGACATGCGCCCCCTGGCGCGCGAACAGATGGGCGATCGCCTTGCCGATGCCGCTGCCGCCGCCCGTGATGACGGCCCTCTTGTCGTTCAATTCAAACACGTTTCGTGACTCCCATGGAAGATGGCGTGACGCGGGCTTCGCGGCTGGCCTGCCGCAGCGAGGATCGCGCGAACCAGGCGATGACGACGAAGCACAGCAGCGGCACCGCATAGCCGTACTGCACGTTGTGCGTCACGTCGCTGACGAAGCCGAACAGCAGCGGCAGCAGCGCGCCGCCCACGATGGCCATGATGATCAGGCCGCTGCCCATGTCGGCGTGGTGGCCGGCGCCCTGCAGGCCCAGCGAGAAAATGGTGGGGAACATGATCGACATGAAGAACGCGATGCCGATCACGGCCGCGAGGCTGGCGACGCCGGTCGCGACCATCGCCACCGCCGCGAGCACCGTGCACGCCAGCGCGTACATCCACAGCAGCCGCGCCGGCGCCACGACGCGCATCAGGCCCGTGCCGACGAAGCGGCCGACCATGAACGCCATGCCGCAGCCCCACCCGAGGTAGTCCGCCGCCGTCACGGGCGACACGCCCGCCGACCGCGTGGCGTACAGGATGAAGAAGCTGAACACGCACACCTGCGCGCCCACGTAGAAGAACTGGGCGATCGCGCCGCGGCGGATCGACGGCACGGCCAGCGCCTCGCCGAGCGAGCTCTTGGCCGGCGCATTGTCCGACCGGCCGCCGACTTCCGGCAGCTTCAGGAACCAGAACACGACGGCGATGGCGAGGATGACGAGCCCCAGCATCATGTACGGCCCCTTCACGCTAGCCGCTTCCGCCGCCAGTGCCGCCTGGCGCGCCGCTTCCGGCATCGCGGCGAGCTGCGCGTCGTCGGCGCCATGCACGAGGATCAGGCGCGCGCCGATGATCGGCGCCAGCGTGGCGGCGAGGCCGTTGAACGACTGCGCGAGGTTGATGCGCTGGGCCGCGCGGTCCGGCCGGCCCAGCAGGGTCACGTACGGATTGGCGGCCGTCTCCAGGATCGTCAGGCCGCACGCGATGGTGAACAGCGCGGCCAGGAACACGATGTATTGCTGCGTGTTCGCGGCCGGGATGAACATCAGCGAACCCGTGGCGAACAGCAGCAGGCCGCAGATGATCGCCGCCTTGTAGCCCGCGCGGCGGATCAGGAGGCCCGCCGGCAGCGCCATCACGAAATAGGCGATGAACACGGCCGAATCCACCAGCGCCGACTCCAGCACGGTCAGGCTGAACGACCGCCGCAGGTGCGGGATCAGGATCGGGTCGAGATTATGGACGAACCCCCACATGAAAAACAGTGTGGTGATCATCACGAGGGAAAACCGGTACTGCCGCGTCGAGGGGTCCGTCATGTCTGCAATGTCTCCGCTTAGTCTCCGCATTGGCGCTTGGTGCGCCTTGTATTCACAAACGATCAGCCGTCGATCAGCGCCTCGTTCCACGCGTGGACGGTCTGCTCCTGCTCGCCCAGGCCTTCGATGCCGAGCTTCATGCGGTCGCCCGGTTCCAGGTAGACCGGATCCGGCTTCTGGCCGAGGCCCACGCCCGGCGGGGTGCCGGTGCTGATCACGTCGCCCGGCTGCAGCGTCATGAAACGGCTGATGTAGCTCACCAGGTGCGCGACCGTGAACACCATCGTGCGGGTATTGCCCGTCTGGTAGCGCTTGCCGTTCACTTCCAGCCACATGTCCAGGTTCTGCGGATCGGGCACTTCGTCGGTCGTCACGAGCCATGGGCCGACGGGGCCGAACGTGTCGCAGCCCTTGCCCTTGTCCCACTGGCCGCCCCGCTCCAGCTGGTATTCGCGTTCGGACAGGTCGTTCACGACGCAGTAGCCGGCCACGTAGTCGAGGGCGTTCGCTTCGTCGACATAGCGCGCGCGCTTGCCGATGACGACACCGAGCTCCACTTCCCAGTCGCTCTTGACGGAACCGCGCGGCAGCACGACGGGGTCGTTGCAGCCGATGATCGAACTGGTCGCCTTCGTGAACAGCACGGGTTCCGCCGGCACGGCCATGCCCGATTCGGCCGCGTGGTCCGAATAGTTCAGGCCCACGCAAATCAGCTTGCCGATGTCGGCGACGACGGGCGCGTAGCGGACCGGCTGTTCCACGACGGGCAGGCGGCTCGGATCGACGTCGGACAGGCGGGCGATCGCGCCGGCGGCCAGCTGGGCCGAGGTCAGGTCGGGCAGCACGCCGGACAGGTCGCGGATCACGCCGTCGGCGTCCATCAGGCCAGGTTTCTCGGCGCCCTTCGGGCCGAATCGCAGCAGTTTCATGGTATTCCTTTGTTACGGTGATATTGAAAGATCAAGCCGCCGGGACGGGCGCGGCCGGGTCCAGCAGGCCGGCATCCTTCAGCGCGGTCCACAGGCCGGCCGGCAGCGGCTGGGAAAACCAGTGCGCGTTGCGGCGCAGCTGGTCGATGTTCTGGGCGCCGGGGATGCATGACACGACGGCCGGATGGGCCATCGGGAATTGCAGCGCGGCGGACGGCAGCGGCACGTCGAAGTCGCGGCAGACGGCGGCGATGGCGCGCACCCGCTCCACGACGGCCGCCGGGGCGTCCTCGTAGTTGAATTTGTTCGTGCCCGCCAGGATGCCGGAGTTGAACGGCCCGCCGATCACGACGCGCGTCCCCTCCCGCGCGCAGCGGTCCATCAGCGGCGCGAGCGACGCCTGTTCCAGCAGGGTGTAGCGCCCGGCCAGCAGCACGCAGTCGAGCGCGCACACGTCCATGGCGTCGGCGATCACTTCCCACTCGTTGACGCCGAGGCCGAAGCCCTTGATCGCGCCCTCGTCGCGCAACTGCGCCAGCGCGCGGAAGCCCCCGCCCTCGGTCAGCTGCTTCCAGTAGTGCGCATGGCGTTCGCCGTGGGTGACGCGGCCGATGTCGTGCACGTACAATATGTCGACGCGGTCCAGGCCGAGGCGCTGCAGGCTGTCATCGTGCGAGCGCATGATGCCGTCGTGCGTGTAGTCGTAGTGCGGCCGGAACGGCAGCGGCGCCGCCCACCCGCATTCGCCCGGCTGCACGCCCGGATCGGGCCACATCAGGCGCCCGACCTTGGTGCTGATCACGTACTCGCCGCGCGGCCGCGATCGCAGCGCCGCGCCCAGGCGGTGTTCGGACAGGGTAAAACCGTAGTACGGCGCCGTGTCGAAATAGCGGATGCCCAGGTCCCAGGCGGCGTCGACGAGCGCGTACGCGTCCGCTTCCGCCATCGGGTCGAACAGCCCGCCGAGTTGCGCGCAGCCTAAACCCAGTCGCGTGACGTTCATCTCAGGCTGCCTCATATCAAGCTGCCTTCAAGGGCAGGCAGCGCGGCCCGATCGGCTCGAACTGCTTGTACGTGAGGATGAATTCCTGGTGGCCCAGGTCTTCCGATTTCGTGCACTCGCCATTCGCCACGCGGGCGACGAGGTCGACGATTTCGTCGCCGACTTCCTCGATGCTCGCATGACCCGTGAGGATGCGGCCCGCGTTGACGTCCATGTCGTCCGCCAGCCGTTCATACGTCGCCGGGTTCGCGCACACCTTGATGACGGGAGAAATGGCCGAGCCGACCACGGACCCGCGGCCCGTCGTAAACAGCGTGACGTGCGCGCCGCACGCGATCAGTTCCACGATCTCGGCGTTGTCCGAGATGTTTGGGAAACCGAAGCGCGGCTCGCCGTCCGGCACCACGTCCAGCAGGTACAGCCCGCCGGTGGGCGGCTGGTCGCCCGGCTTGATGATCCCGCTGATCGGCGACGCGCCGCTTTTCGCGTATGCGCCCAGCGACTTTTCTTCCAGCGTCGTCAGCCCGCCGTCCGCGTTGCCCGGCGCGAAACTGCCGTGGCCCATGATCGTGTAGTAGCGCGACGCCTTCTCGACCGTCCTGACGATCTCGTCGCCCAGTTCCGGCGTGACGGCGCGGCGCTTCATGTGGAATTCGCAGCCGACCAGTTCACCGGTCTCCTCGAACACGCAGGCGCTGCCCGCGGCGATCAACCGGTCGAACGCCGCGCCGACGGCCGGATTGGCCGTGATGCCGCTGGTGCTGTCGGAACCGCCGCAGATCGTCGCCACGACCAGTTCGTCGAGGCGCATCGGCACGCGCTCCTGGCGCGCCAGGTCCTCGACGGCCCATTGCACCCATTCGACGCCGCTTTTCACGCCCGAGCGCGTGCCGCCGACGTCCTGGATCGTGACCGTGTGGACGGGCCGGCCGCTGTCGGCGACGGCTTGCGCGACACCGTTCTTGTCGAAGCTCTCGCAGCCGAGCGACACGAGCAGCGCGGCACCCACGTTCGGGTGCGTCAGCACGCGGCGCATGATCGTGTCGGCGTATTCGTTCGGGTAGCAGCCGGGGAAGCCGATCAGGTGCACGGGCTGGCCGGGAAACGCATTCACGATCAGCCGCGCGACGTGGTGCGCGCATTCCACGAGATAGGCGACGACGACGACGTTGCGGATGCCCTTGCGCCCGTCCGCGCGCGGATAACCGGCCAGGGCGGTCAGGGTGATGTCGGTGGAGGTGGTCATGGTGCTTTGCTTCCGATGAAATGATGGCCGTCCTGGTCGAGCGTGAAGGTCGGGATGTAGTCGCTTTCCAGGTTGTGGGTGTGGATGTGCGCGCCGATGGCGACGGGCACCGTGGCCGTGCCGATGATGGCGCCGTAGCGCAGCACCTTGTCGCCCGGGGCCAGGTCGCGCCGCGCGACCTTGTGGCCGAGGCGGACGTCGCCGGGCAGCGCAATCTCGCGGCCGTCGATGACGACCGTGGCGCCGGCCTTGAGGTCGACGCGCGCGATGAGGCAGTTATCCTCGCGCGACATGAGCAGCAGGCTGCCCGCCTGCGCTGGGGTGGTGCTGGACATGACGATCCTTTGCGGCTGGTAACGCCCACAATTGTATTCTATAAATTCAAAACATACGACTGTTTACCATGCTGCACCGCAGCATCCCCAACTACGCTTCCGCCGCGGCCTGGGCCAGCGCCACGAACGCATCGACGAGCGGGCCGCCGCCCTCGGCATGGCGCGCGAGCAGCATCGCCGTGGTGGCGTCCGGGTCGGCGAGCGGCCGGTAGACGACACCTTCCATGTGGATACCTTCGAATGAGCTGGGCAGCACGGAAATGCCGCAGCCGGCGGCGACGAGGCCGATGATCGTCGACGGCTCGCCCGCCTCCATCGCGATGTGCGGCGTGAAACCCGCGGCGCGGCACAGGTCGAAGATCTGGTGGTAGATGCCGGTGCCCGTCTTCTCGGGGAAGACGACGAACGCCTGGTCGGCCAGGTCCTTCACCGCGATGTGCTTGTTCCGCGCCAGCGGCGCGTCGGCCGGCAGCACGAGCAGCAGCGGATCCTGGCGCAGCATCGTCAGCGCGACCGCGCGCGGCAGCGGCATGGGGCCCGGCCGCACGAAGCCCACGTCCAGTTCGCGCGCCTCGATCTTCGCGAGCTGCGGCTGCGTGGGAATCTCGAGGAACGTCAGCCGCACGCCCGGATACTGCTGGCGGTAGCGCCGCACGACGCGCGCGAACAGCGGCGTGAACGGCGTGGAAAACGTGAACCCGACGCGCAGCTCGCCCGCTTCCCCCAGGTGCGCGCGGCGCGCCGTCTGCTTGGCCTGTTCGGACAGCGCCAGCATGCGCCGCGCGTCGGCGAGGAACAGCCGCCCCGCTTCCGTCAGCAGCACACGCCGCCGGTTACGCTCGAACAGCCGCGCGCCGATCTCGTGTTCCAGCGCCTGGATCTGCTGGCTCAGCGGCGGCTGGCCGATGTGCAGCCGCTCGGCGGCGCGCGTAAAGCTCAGCTCCTCCGCCACGGCCACGAAGTAACGCAGGTGCCTGAGTTCCATCTTATATTTTCAAACGATAAGTAACGCCACAAATATATATTGGACAGTCGTATCCCGCAATCCTACGATGGCCCCATGACGAATCGTACCAACCGCGCCCTGTTCTTCGGCGGCTTTTCCTGCTTCGCCCTGCTGTATTGCGTGCAGCCGCTGATGCCCCTGCTGGCGCACGATTTCGGGCTCACGCCCGCGCAAAGCAGCCTGTCGCTGTCGCTTTCGACGGGCGCGCTGGCCGTGTCGCTGCTGTTCTCGTCCGTCCTCTCCGACCGGCTGGGCCGCAAGACCATGATGGTCGTGGCGCTCGTCGTGGCCGCGCTGATGACGGTGCTGGCCGCGAGCGCGCGCACGTATCCGCAGCTGCTGGCGGCGCGCACTCTTCTCGGCTTCGCACTGGGCGGCATGCCGGCCGTCGCGATGGCTTACCTGAGCGAGGAAATCGAGCCGGCGTCGCTCGGCGTGTCGATGGGCCTGTACATCAGCGGCAACGCGTTCGGCGGCATGGTCGGCCGGGTGCTGGCGGCCGTGCTGTCCGACTTCGTGTCGTGGCGCGCCGCGTTCGCCGTGATGGGCGTCGCGGGCCTGCTGGCGGCGTGGGAATTCTGGCGCAGCCTGCCGGCGTCGCGCAACTTCCGGCCGTCGTCGGGCGGCGTGCCGGCGCTGCTGCACGGCCTGCGCGGCCACTTCGGCGACGCCGGCCTGCCCTGGCTGTTCGCGCTGTCGTTCCTGCTGATGGGCTGCTTCGTGAGCGTGTACAACGTGATCGGCTTCCGGCTGCTGGGCGCCCCGTTCGGGCTGCGCCAGAGCGTGGTCGGCGGGATCTCGCTGCTGTATTTGCTGGGCATCTTCAGTTCGGTCTGGGCCGGCCGCCGCGCCGACCGCCTGGGCCGGCGCCACGTGCTGTGGACCGTGATGGGCACGATGCTGGCGGGCCTGCTGCTGACCATGGCCCACAACGTCGCCGTCATCGTGGCCGGCATGGCGGTGTTCACGTTCGGCTTCTTCGCGTCGCACTCGATCGCCAGCAGCTGGGTGGGCCGGCGCGCCCGCACGCAGCAGGCGCTCGCCTCCGCGCTGTACCTGTGCTTCTATTATCTCGGCTCCAGCCTCGTGGGCTGGCTGTGCGGCGTGCTGTGGGAACACGGCGGCTGGGGCGGCGTCGTGGCGCTGCTGGGCGTGCTGCTGGGCGCCGCCGTGCTGATCGCGCTGCGCCTGCGCCGGCTGGAACCGGTCGGGCAGGCGCTGGCGCCGGCGTGACGATCCGCCCCCTGCCCCGGTCGGGCGGATGGCGCCGGGCTGTTACGATAGCGAACCGTCACCCTGGACCGCTACCGTCATGTTCACCCGCATCCACCACGCCGCGATCATCTGCGCGGACTACGCACGATCCCGCCACTTCTACGTGGAGGTGCTGGGCTTGCGCATCGTCGCCGAAAACTACCGCGCGCAACGCGACTCCTGGAAGCTGGACCTGGCACTGCCGGACGGCGCCCAGGTCGAGTTGTTCTCGTTCCCGAACGCGCCCGCACGCCCGTCGTATCCGGAAGCGTGCGGCCTGCGGCACCTCGCGTTCGCGGTCGACGACCTGGAGGCCTGCAAGCAGCATCTCGAAGCGCACGGCGTCGCCGTGGAACCGGTACGCACGGACGAATTCACGGGCAGGCGCTATACCTTCTTCGCCGACCCGGACGGCTTGCCGCTGGAGCTGTACGAGACCTGATCCCCGCCCGCGCAGCTACAGGTAATGCGCCCCGCCCTGCCAGACCAGCTGCAGCCCGGTCACGAGCAGGCAGGCCTGCGAAATCCGGTAGAACCACACGAGGTTGATCCGGCCCTGCAGCCAGATGCCCAGCTTCACGCCCAGCGGCACGAGCGGCGCCAGCACGAAGCTCGTGCCGAGGTTGTCGAGCGACAGCTGGCCCAGCCACGCGTACGGGAGCAGCTTGACCGCGTTGACGGCCGCGAAGAACACGCTGATGGTGGCGACGTAGCGCACCTTGTCCATCCGCTGCGGCAGCAGGTAGACCATGGCGGGCGGTCCGCCGGCATGGGCGAGGAAACTGGTCAGGCCCGAGACCGCGGACCAGAACATGCCTTTCGCCACCGAGGGGCCGGCCTGGCGCTGGTGCGCCGCCAGGCCCAGCACGTTGTTGACGGTGAAGGCCACCGCGATGCTCCCGATCAGGATGCGGATGACGTCCTCGCCCAGCATGCCGAACGTGAGGAAGCCCGCGACGATCCCGAGCAGGGCGCCGGGCAGCATGATGCGCAGCGTCGGCTGATCCCACTTGCCGAAATAGGCCCCCAGGCCGACGAGATCCATCAGGCACAGCACCGGCAGCAGGATCGCGGCCGCCTGGACGGGCGAGATCGCCAGCGCCATCAGCGGCACGCCCACGCCGCCCAGCACGCCCCCGAAGCCCCCTTTCGAGATGCCGGTCAACAGGACGGCCGGCACGGCGACGGCATAGAACAAGGGGTCGGCGATCAGCATGACAACGTTCGTATGGTTGCGGGACGTGCACGATACCACCTCGGCCGGCTGGGCTGTGGACTTGGCAAGCTGTCAAGCCTCATTTTATTAGCTATGTATCAACTACCCGACACGCCACCCAAAAGCTTGAGATTGATCATATTCTTTTGTTAATTCGAATTGATCGACATCGGAGGCAATCCCATGACCAAGCTGTTTCGAATCGCGTGCGCTGTCGCTGCCCTCGCCGGTGCGTCAGGATGCTCGGGCGTTCGCGTGTACGATGGCCCACGGGAGAACGATGCCATGACGGGCATTCCGTTCTACATCAAGAAGCCCGTGCTGGTGCATGAGACGACGCGCGTGGAAACGGACTGGAAGATCCGCTTCTCCATTGCGCTCAACGACAACCCCAAATCGACGCTCGACTATCCGCCCGATGGCGACGTTCTCGTTCACTGCGTCGACCGCGATCGCCTGAAAAAGGCCGTACGGGAGATCGTCGACGAGGTGCAGAAGGAAACGACACTGGAAGGAACGCGCCTGGCCATCGCGAGCAGGACCAGCCGGCTGGAGAATCTCGCCCCCGCCGATGCGTGCGACGAAGTGGTCGCCAATACGGTAAAGACCGAGATGCGGGTGGACGGCAAACCGCACTACATCAAGAACGTCATTCCGCTGTTCGGGTCCGGCAGCGCCACCTTCAAGTTCAATGCGGACGGCACGCTCACCGAAGCGACGAACTCGATCACCGACAACACGGCATCGACGCTGCTCGGCCTGCTTCCAATAAAAGAGAAACTCATCTCGCAATGGAAGGTCAATACGACGCCAGCCGACGCTGCATTCGTCAAGGATTCGCGGAACAGGAAAAAGGCGGAAGTCCTGGTCAGCGTGATCGTCACGCTCACACCCGTCCAGAAAGTCTATGTGCTGCGCGCCGAAGAAGCGTCGTCCGGCGCGCTTCCGGCATCATTCCCTCCGCTTACCCTCGCCGATGCGACAGCGGGCGGCAATCGCGTCCAGTTGGTATCGGTGGGAACGCCCGGCGACAAGCAGGCGGACAAGGCCGACCCGAAATCGTTCAAGATCCAGGGTTCGATTACGCCGCCCGCAACCACGGCAGAATAGGCCGAAGTCATTCCGGCAGCGCCGCCACCAGCTGCCGGATCAGGTTCTTCACGGCGGGCGCGCCTTCGCTGCGGCGGAAGATGGCGGCCAGTTCCGACGTGACGGGCTCCCCGGCCAGCGGCTTGTAGACCACGTCCGGCAGCACCAGCGTCGTGGCCACCACGTCGGGGACGACCGCGACGCCCTTGCGCAACGATACCTCGGTCAGCACCGTCAGCAGATTGCCCGGCGCCGAGACGATGCGCGGCTCGAAGCGTCCGCGCCGTCCCACTTCGCGCGTACCGAGGTCCTGTTCGGGCACGACGAAATCGTCGTCCTCCAGCGCCTGCGCGTCGACCGCGGCGGCGCCGGCCAGGCGGTGGCTGGCCGGCAGCGCGATGCAGAAGCGGTTGCGCTGCAGGACGTGGACGCGCAATTCGTCCGGGAGCGCCATCGGCAGGCGCACGAAGCCGATATCGACATGGCCCTCCGCGACGAGGCCCGGCAGCCGCCCCATCGGCTGTTCGTTCGCCTGCAGCTGGACATCGGGCCACTCGGTGCGAAAGCGCCGCATCTGCCGTTGCAGGATGCCGGCCAGGGCGGCGGAGCCCACATAGCCGATCACGATCCTGCCGAGCTCGCCGCGACCGGCGCGGCGGCCGACACCGACGGCCTGGTCGAACCGCAGCAGGCTGGCGCGCGCCTGCTCGAGGAACAGCTCGCCGGCCGCGGTCAGGCCCACGCTGCGCTTGGTCCGCTGCAGCAGCCGCGCCTGGAGCGCCCGCTCGATTTCCTGGATCTGCACGGTCAGCGTGGACGGGGCGATGCCCAGCCGTTCGGCGGCGCGCGCGAAATGCAATTCTTCGGCCACCGCCACGAAATAGCGGAAATGTCGCAGCTCCATCCGTCTCCAGGCATGAGTATTCGATGAAAGCGAATTATTTCACGTTTTGCCGTTAATGAACGAAATTACCGGCTGCGGTGTAATGCAGTTTTCACCGACCTCAGGAGCCCGAGCGATGCCCGCCGATTCCCCGCCACGCCCCTCGTCGATGCCCCTGCTGCTGACGGCCTCGCTGGGCTGCGCCGTCACGGTCCTCGACACGAACGTGGTCGGGATCGTCCTGCCGACCATCGCGCGCGAGCTCGCCGCGACGTTCGCCGACATCGAATGGGTCGTCAGCGCCTACCTGCTGTGCTTCGCGGCCCTGCTCCTGCCCGCTGGCGCCATCGCCGACCGGGCCGGGCGCAAGCGCGTGCTGCTGCTGGGCCTCGCCATCTTCGCCGCGGCCTCCCTCGCGTGCGGCGCAGCCCCCGGCGCGCGGACGCTCTACCTCGCCCGCGCCGCCCAGGGCGTCGGCGCGGCCTTCCTGCTGGCGCCGTCGCTGGCCGTGATCGGCCATGCGTTCCACGGCGAGCGGGAGCGCGCCCGCGTGTGGGCATTCTGGGGCACGATCATGGGCCTGACGATGGTGTGTTCGCCGCTGATCGGCGGCGTCATCAGCCGCTGGCTCGGCTGGCGCTGGGCGTTTTTCGTCAACCTGCCCGTGTGTGCCGGGCTGGCGCTCGCCGTCCTGCGCCACGTGCCGGAGTCGCGCGGCGCGGCGCAGCGGACGCTCGACGTGCCGGGAATCGTCCTGTTCGCGGCGGCCATGTTCGCCTTCACGTGGACCCTGATCTCCGGCCCCGCCGAGGGCTGGACCAGCCTGGCCGTGCTGGCGCGCGCCGCGGCCGCGCTGGCCCTGTTCGCGCTGTTCGTCGCCACCGAGCGCCGGGGACGCGCGCCGATGCTCGACCTGTCCCTGTTCGCGCAGCGGCGGTTCGTCGGCGCCGTCGCGGCCATGCTGGCCTACGCGTCCTGCGCCCAGGTGATGGCCTCCCTGCTGCCGCTCTACCTGCAGAATGCGCGCGGCGCCACGGCGCTGGAAGCCGGCGTCGGCATGCTCCCCTTCGCCCTCGCGATGCTGCTGCTGCCGATGGCCGGACGGCGCCTGGCCGCATTCATGCCGGGCTACCGGATCCTCACGCTCGGCCTGATGGTCGTCGCGGCCGGAAACCTCGTCATGATGTGGGCGGCGCAGATGCCGGGCAACCGGCTGCTGGACGGTATCGGCATGGCGATCCTCGGCGCGGGCGGGGGCCTGCTGAACGGCGAGACGCAGAAGGCGATCATGGGCACCGTCCCGCCGGAACGGGCCGGCATGGCCTCCGGCATCAGCACCACGTCACGCTTCTGCGGCATCCTGCTGGGCTTCGCCGGCATCGGCGCCGTGCTGGCGAGCGGCACGCGCGCGGCCCTGCTGGCCGGCGTGTCGCAAGCCGGCGCGACGATCGCACCGGACCTGGTCGAACGGGTGATCGCGGGCGACGCCGGGGCCCTGCCGGCCGGGCTGGCCGGGCTGCTGCGGCGCAGTGTCGAATCCGGGTTTGCGCATGGCTTCCTGGCGGCCGGCATTGCGGCGGCGGGGGCCGCTGCCATCGTGCATGGATGCATGCATGACAGGGCCCGGTCGCTACCTCAGGCGCTGCCGCGCCGGAGCAGCGAATAACCCACGTCCACGACCGGCGCCGCGGACGCATCACCCCGCGCCTTGTTCAGTAACAACGAGACCGCCTCCCTGGCGATCGCGCTGCCATCGATGACTATCGTCGTCAGCGCGGGTTCGAGTTCGCTCACCAGGCTCGAATTGCCGAACCCGACCACGGCGACATCGCGGGGCACCCGGAGGTTGCGCAGCCGCGCTTCGACGATGACGCCGAGCGCCATCCAGTCCGAAGAACACACGATGACATCCGTGTCCCGTTCCGACGCGAGCACGTGCGCGAGCGCCGCGCGTCCTTGCGTCACGCTGGTCGGCGGTTCGTAACACCCGAACGGCGGCGCCCGCCGCCCGGCTTCGAGAAAGCAGGCCGCCAGTCCCCGGTGCCGGGCGGAAGCGCGGATCCCGGTTGCGGTGGCCACGAACGGCCTGCGATAGCCGGATTCGATCAGGAAGCGGCCAATCTCGCGACCGACGGCCTCGTGCGAAAACCCGACGGCCATATCGATCGGGTCCGCCGGCAAGTCCCAGGTCTCGATGATCGGAATATGGCTCTTCGACAAAATCTCGCGCAGGTCGTCCGACTCGATCACACCGGTCACGATCACGCCGGATGGACGATGCCCGACCATCGACCCGACCAGGTCCGCCAGGTGTTCGTCGTGCAGGCCGGTCTGGCCGATCATCACATGGAAGCCTTCGGCGGCCAGCCGGTCCGTCAGGGCCTGGATCGTGGCCGAAAAAATGGATTGCTCGATCGTCGGCACCAGGAGCCCGATGATCCGGCTTTTCTGCGACGCCAGGCCGCCGGCGATCAGGTTCGGGTAATAACCGAGGCGCGCGGCCGCCTCCTTGACACGCTGCGCCGTCTGCAGGCTCACGCGCCCCGGATTGCTGAACGCGCGCGACGCGGACGCCATCGACACGCCCGCCTCCGCCGCCACGCGCTCCAGCGTGGACACAGCGCCGGTCGGGCGGCGCTTTCTCGGGTGGTTGTCTGATTGATCGTTCATGCGCTCCTCGGGCGTGCCAGCAGGAGTCTAGCGCATTTGCCCCCGCCGAACCGCCTCATCAAAAAAGTATACTTATAAAAAATAATAGATATACTTTCATAACCAATGGAAAGCGCTTTCCGAATTCGCAATAAAACAATACAAGGAGACATGGTGATGAAGAAATTGTCGTTCCAGGCATCGTCGCTGGCGGTGCTGGTTGCCTCGTCGGTATCGGCTGTCCATGCGCAGGACCAGGATCCGAACAAGGTCGTCGTGACGGGCAGCCGCATCCGGGGCGTGGCGCCGGTCGGCTCGAGCCTGATCCAGGTCGGTATCGACGACATCAAGAAATCCGGCGCGATGACCACGGCCGACCTCCTGAAGGAGATTCCGCAGGTCACCTCGATGGGCTTCAACGCCGAGGGGTCGCTCGGTGCCGCCGCGGCGGCGAACATCACGCGCGCCACCGCCCCGAACCTGCGCGGCATCGGTCCCCAGGCCACCCTGACGCTGCTGGACGGCCAGCGCGTCCCTGCCGCGGGCACGATGGGCAACATCGTCGATCCGTCGTTCCTGCCGCCGCTGACCTTGCAACGGATCGAAGTCATCGCGGACGGCGCTTCCGCGGTGTACGGCTCGGACGCGGTGGCGGGCGTGATCAACCTGATCCCCCGCAAGCGGTTCCAGGGCCTGGAAACGATGGTCCGCGCGGGCCATGCGGACGGCTACCATGACGCCCAGGCCGGGGCGATCGCCGGCAAGGCCTGGGGCGACGGTTCGGTCTTCGTGTCGTTCGACTTTGCGCACAACACCGGCATGCAGAACAACGGCCGGGACTTCATCGGGAGCGACCGGCGCCGTCTCGGCGGGGCCGACGCACGCCCGAGCACCTGCGCGCCGGGTACGCTTTCGTACGGCGGCACGACCTACCCCCTGGGCAATGGCACCGGCCAGGGCGTGCTCCTTGCCAACCTGGCGGGCGGTCCGGCGAATCGTTGCGAGACCACGCCCTGGACCACGCTGATTCCCGAAACCGATCGCGGGAGCGTCTTCGGTTACGCGGAACAGAAGCTGGCCGACTCGATGAAGGTGTATGCCCAGGCATTCTATTATTCCCGCCGGTCGGAATCGGCGCGGGCGCTGTACACGATCACGAACTACACGGTCCCGAAGACCAACGCGTTCTATCCGGCCGACGCCAGCGCGAGCGCCACGCCCCTGCTGGCCAGCTATTCGTTCAGCGACGTGCTGGGCCCGGACTTCGCGAAGGTGACGAGCAAGGTCATGCAGTTCCAGACCGGTCTCGACGGCGATCTTGGCAACTACCATTACAAGGTGTCCGCCTCCACCGGGATGGGCGGCGACAAGGAAGAAAACCGCGCGGCACTGAGCAATTACGCCCTCGCCCAGGCCATGGCCAGCTCCAATCCGGCCACCGCATTGAACGTGTTCGGCGGTCCGCAGGCAAACTCGCGCGCGCTCGTGCAGCAACTGGCGACGGGCCAATCGATCATTCGCGGCAATACGCACCTGAGCACGTTCGTCGCGGGCATCGACGGCCCGTTGTTCGCGCTGCCCGGCGGCGAGGTGCGTGCGGCCGTCGGCGCCGAAGTGCGCAGGGAAGCGTCGGACGCCTATTTCTCGAACAACGCCAACAGCCGGACGAGCACGACGCCCGTGATCCTGGCCAGCGACATCGCGCGCACGATCAAGGCGGTCTACGGCGAAGTGCTCGTGCCCGTGATCGGGGCCGGCAACCGGCTGCCGCTGGTCGCGCAGCTCGACCTGTCGCTCGCCGGCCGCTGGGAAAAGTACAGCGACGTCGGCACGACCACCAATCCGAAAGTGGGCGTGAACTGGAAACCCGTCGACGACGTGCTCGTGCATGCGTCGTACGGCACCTCGTTCCGCGCGCCGTGGCTGTCCGAATCGAATCCCAACGCGTCCGGGTCCGGCGTCTATATCGGCCAGCAGACGGTGCCGGGCCGCGGACTCGTGCCGACCGTGACGCTGGGCGGCGGCAATCCCGACCTGCGGCCGGAAAAAGCGCGGACCAAGTCGCTCGGCATCGACTATGCCCCGTCCTCGATGCGGGGCCTGAAGGCCGGCCTGACGTATTTCGATATCTCGTACGACAACCAGATCGTCGACGGCTTCGGATTGCAGGGGAACTACCTGCTCGATCCCGTCACCTACGCGAAATACGTCGCCTACCCAGGCGCGCCCAATTACGCCGCACTGAAGAATCTCGTCGAGAGCTCTCCCTTCACGACGCCCGGCACGATCAACTACACCAACGCCGCGATCATGGACGCCCGCCGCACCAATACCGCCGCGGTGAAGGTCGATGGCCTGGATCTCGCGGTGAGCAACGTATGGCGCCTCGACGATGGGCTCACGTTCACCCTGCGCGGCAATCTGACGCACTACCTCAAGTACGACGAAGCGCCGAACGCCAAGGTCTTCCTCGACCGTAACAACCTGATCGCTTACCCGGCCAGGAATTCCGGTCGCGTCAGCGGCGCCTGGAAGCGCGGCGGCATGTCGGCGCAACTCGCCGCCAATTACACGAACAGCTATCGCAACAACCTCTCCACCCTGAGGCCGACGGTCGGCGCCTATACGACGGTGGACATGGATCTGGCCTACAGCTTCGCAAGCGACACGGCGCTGGACGGCATCCGCGTGTCCCTGAATGCCCGCAACCTGTTCGACAAGGCGCCACCGGCGGCCGATTACGGCAACGGTTACGACCCGTCGAAAGCAAGTGCCCTGGGACGCATCGTGGCCCTCACGGTCGACAAGGCTTGGTAAGGAAAAAACCATGAACGATTTCGATCCCACCCTGCCGGAAACCCTGGAGACGCCGTACGCACTGTACCGCGAGCTGCGCGCCCGCTGCCCGGTCGCCCATACGGACGAACTGGGCGGCTTCTGGGCGTTGACGCGCCACGAGGACGTCGCCCGGGCCGCCGCCGACCACGCGACCTATACGACCACCATGCAGAACGTCGTGCCCAGGGTCGCGGCGTCCGGACGGCGCCCGCCCCTGCACCTGGATCCGCCCGACCACACGCCCTACCGCAAGGCGATCACGCCGCTCCTCGCCGGCAAGCGCGTCGACCGGCTGCGGCCCTACATCGAACGTCTCTGCAACGAGCTGCTCGATCCCCTGGTGGCGCAGGGCGGCGGCGACATGTGCGGCGACTACGCGTCCGTCGTGCCGATCCGCGTCTTCGCCGAATGGATGAATTTGCCGCTCGAACAGGCCGAATGGCTGGCGGACGTGGCGCGCAAGTATGCCCGCGCAGTCGGCATGTCCGACCCGGAAGCGACGAAGGACAACAGTGCGCTGCTCTACGACCTGGCGGTGCACCTGCTGGACGATCGCAAGGCGCATCCGCGCGACCCGGAGGACGACGTGACGGCCGCGCTGCTGGCCGTGCGGGTGGATGGCGCGGCGCTGCCCGACGACATGATCGTCGGCACGATCCGGCAGGTGCTGGTGGTCGGCATCATCGCGCCGCAGATCGTGTTCGGCGCAATGGTGGTCCACCTGGCGAACGACCTGGATCTCCAGGACCGCCTGCGCACGGACCGCACTGCGATCGCGCCGGCGGTCGAGGAATTCCTGCGCCTGTACACGCCCTACCGCGGCTTCGCACGTACCGCCACGCGCGACGTCACCCTGCATGGCGTGACGATTCCCGCGGGCGAGGCGATCGCCCTGGTCTACGCGTCGGCCAATCGCGATGCCGCCGTGTTCGACGACGCCGAGACGTTCCGGCTCGACCGCCCGAACATGAAGGACTCCGTCGCCTTCGGACGCGGGCCCCACATGTGCCCGGGTGCCGGCCTGGCCCGGCTGCAATTGGCCGTCGCGCTGGAAGCGCTGCTCGGCCGCACGACCCGCTTCACGCTCGACGGACAGGTGGTTCCGGCCCGCATGCCGGAAATCGGTCCCGTGGCGGTGCCCGTCGCATTCGCAGGGAGGGCCGCATGAAACGGTTGTCGATCGAGTGGCTTTTGCTGATCTACTTTCTCGCATACGCGCCGTATGCCGTGTTGACGAAGCTGATCACGAGTCCCAAGAGCGGCGTCGTGAGCCGTCCGCTGTCCGGTCTCGAAACACTGCCGGTCGCGCTGACGCTCAGCAGCGCCCTGCTCGTCGTGTTCATCTGGCGCTCGGGCTGGTGGCGGGCGGCGACGCCGATGCGCAGTCTGGGCGGGTTCCCCGGCGCGACCGGCGCCACCGCCCTCGCCGGGGTCGGCGCCACCTTGCTGCTCGTGTCGGTGCCGCTCTCGTACACCTTTGCCGGCGTGAGCATCCCGTTCGTGCAGCTGCTGATGCGCGGGGACATCATCATCATCGCGCCGGTCGTCGACCTCCTGTGCGGCCGCAAGGTCCGCTGGTACTCGTGGGTCGCGTTCGCGCTCGTGTTGACGGGCCTTGCGGTCAACGTGACGGCGCGCGACGGTTTCCATCTACCTCCCCTGCTCGTGCTGATCGTCGTCCTGTACACGATCGGCTACTTCATCCGCCTGTTCGTCATGACCCGGATCGCGAAGAATGCCGACCCGGCGGCGACCCAGCGCTATTTCGTCGAAGAGCGGGTGGTGTCGATTCCCCTGTCGCTCCTGGTGCTGGCCGTCATCGCCCTCGCCGTCCCGGGTCCGCAGGGCGAACAGGTGCATGCCGGCTTCACGCGCGCATGGTCGTCCGACGCCATCTGGCTGCTGGTCATCCAGTCGCTGGCGCTGTTCGTCATTTCCGTCGTATCCGCCCTGATCCTGCTCGACAAGCACGAGAACACGTATTGCGTGCCGCTCGAACGTTCGGCATCGATCATCGCGGGCGTCGTCGCATCGTACGTGCTGGCGATCGGTTTCGGACTGCCTTATCCGACCCGGGCCGAACTGCTCGGTGCCGCCCTGCTGGCGATCGCCGTCGTCGTGCTCTCCCTCGGACCGCGTCTCGGCCAGCCGCGCGTCATCTTCATGAACCAACCGGATTCCAGACCATGAAGCGACTCCTGACTTTCCTGCTGGCGGCCGTGCCGCTGGCGTCAAGCGCGGCCGAGGCGCCGCGCCATCTCGAAGGGCGCCTGTCCAGCGGCGCCACCTGGGTATTCGACGTGCCGGCCGCATGGAACGGCAAGCTCCTGCTGTTCAGCCACGGCTATGCGCGCGGTCCGGACAACCCGGCCCGCAACGTCGCCGGCGCCGAAAAAGAGGCGCTGCTGGCGGCCGGCTACGCCTTGGCCGGTTCTTCTTACGCGCGCACCGGTTGGGCCGTGGAGGATGCGATCCCGGACCAGCTGGCGACGCTCGACGCCTTCGCCGCCGCGGTCGGCAAGCCCGCACGCACCTATGCCTGGGGCAGTTCGATGGGCGGCCTGGTCACCATCGCCCTGGTCGAGCGCGCGCCGGCACGCTTCGACGGCGCGCTCGCGATGTGCGCCTCCGCCGGCGGCACGGTCGGCATGATGAACGCGGCACTCGACGGGCCGTGGGTACTGCGTACGCTGGCCGCGCCGGACGCGCCGCTGCCGGTGCTGTTGACGAGTTCGGGCGAGCAGATGCGCAAGGACCTCGCCGCCTGGCGGGCGCTGCTCGATGCGCAACAGGCCACGCCCGCGGGACGCGCACGCATCGCGCTGGCTGCGACGCTGGCGCAGGTGCCGGGGTGGACGCCGCAACCCGCCGATGACGCCGCCCGAGTACGCCTGCTGGCCGAGGGCTTCCTGCCCGCGACGATGCTGCCGCGCGAGGAGCAGACGCAGCGCGCCGGCGGCAATGCGTCCTGGAATACCGGGATCGACTATGCCGTCCTGCTGGAACGTTCGGGCCAGTCGGATTTCGTGCGCCGGATGTACGCCGCCGCCGGGCTGGATCTCGGCGCGGACCTGGCCCGGCTGGCCAGCGCGCCGCGCGTCGCGGCCGACGACCGCGCGGTAGATTACATGCGCCGGTTCTACGCGCCGACCGGGAAGGTCGCCGCGCCGGTCCTGCTGCTGCAGGCGGCCAATGACCCGGTGACGCTGGTCGAGATGACCGGCGACTACGCGCAGCGCGTACGCGCGCGCAGCGGCGACGGCATGGTGCGCGCGGCCTATCTGGGCCAGACCGGCCATTGCAACTTCACGCCGGACCAGACGCTCGGCGCGATCGACGCGCTGGTACGGCGCAGCGAGAGCGGCCAGTGGCACGTGGCGCTGCCGCGCCAGGTCGACTACCGGCCAGCCCCTTTCCTGCGCCACTGGCCCGACTGATCGATTACCTCGAGGAGACATGCATGCGCAATTCGCTTCACACCTTCGCACTGACGCTCACCCTCGGCGCCGGCGCCGCGCTCGCCGCGCCGGCGGGCAGCGGCCCGTGGCCGGCCATCATGGAAGCAGACGCCGGCCTGCCGACCCACACGGTCTACCGGCCGGCCCGGCTGCCGGCTGACCCACTGCCGATCGTCGCCTTTGCCAACGGCGGCTGCGAGAATGCCGGCAACCGCTTTGGTCCGTTCCTGACGGAGATCGCGTCGCATGGCTACCTGGTCGTCGCGATCGGCCCGATCGTGCCGGCCGGTCAGGCACGCGTCCCACCGGCGCCGGGGTCACCGGCCGCCGCGCATCCGGAGCTGGCGGGCAGCACCTCGCTCGCGCCGGGATCGACACGGCCGTCGCCCACCTACGCGGCCCAGCTCATCCAGGCGATCGACTGGGCGCTCGCGGAGAACGCCCGTCCCGGCAGCCCGTATCAAGGCAAGCTCGATCGCTCCCGCATCGCCGTGATGGGGCAGTCCTGCGGCGGCCTGCAGGCGATCGATGCGGCCCACGATCCGCGCGTGCGCACGCTCGCGGTGCTGAACAGCGGCGTCTTCCCCGCACCCGGCCGCAGTTGGGAGATCGCCGCAGCGCATGCGGACATCGCGGACCTGGCGACCCTGCACGGCAGCGTGCTGTACCTGACGGGCGATCCGCAGGACGCCGCCTTCCCGCAGTCGGAAGACAACTACGCGCGCACGAACCACATCCCCGCGGTGCGGCTCTGGCGCGAGAACACGCCGCACATGGGCACCTACCGCGAAGAGAACGGCGGCGCCTTCGGCACGGTGGTTGTCGCGTGGCTCGACTGGCAGCTCAAGGGGAACCGGGAGGCGGCGCACCAGTTCCTGGGCGCCGGCTGCGACCTGTGCACACGGCCGGAATGGCATGTGCAGAGCAAGGGGTTTTGACGACGTCAGCGTCCGGTGGCTGCGTAAGGACCGACCACCACGCCCACGAATCCGCCCGCCTTCTGCGTCGACAGGAAGCGGATATCCAGCTTGTCGGCCAGGGTCGTCGTCGTATCCCCGTCGCGGTAGCGGTAGCTGGCTTCGCCGCCGTTCATGTCCATGACGAGTTCGACCCGTTTGGACGCGACCGGCTTGCTGGCGACCAGCGTCTCCTTGCCGCTCTCCGTCTTGTACAGGGCCACCACGTTCTTGCCGGCGCTGCGCGTCAGGCCGAGGAACACGTGGTTGTCGTCGTTCTGCATGGCGACGAGGCCGGCACGGTCGCCATCGTGTTGCGGCACGAAGTCGACGACGGTCGATACGGTGGCGACGTGATGCTGCTGGCGCCGGCCGACGAAGGCGGGCACGCCGCGCAGGTCGCCCAGCGGCGCGCCGGCACGCAGCGCCAGTGCGCCGCGTTCGACGGTGTACAGCGGCGCACGCGGAATGCGGATGCCGATCCAGGCGGACGACAGCGGACCGTCGAATTCGTCCACGTACGCGAAGTTGCCGTTGGTGGGCACCGGCGCGGGCGGTTGCGCCGGCAAGGCGGGCTTCGCGACGGCATACGGTACCGTCTTGCCCTGCTCCAGGATCAGCGGCCAGCCATCTTTCCAGTCGACCGGCAGCATGAAGGTTTCGCGCCCGATGTTAAAGAAGTTGCCCGGGTAAGGCCGCGTCGCCAGGAAGACGGCCCACCACTGCCCGTTCTGCGTCTGGACGAAATCGGCGTGGCCGGCCGTGGTGACGGGATGCGGACGTTTCGGATCCAGGTCGCGCTGCGTCAGGATCGGATTGACGGGCCCCGGCGCATAGGGTCCCGTGACGGTGTCGGACCGGAGCACGACTTCGGAGTGGTTGTCGGCCGTCCCGCCTTCGGCACAGATGAGGTAGTAGTGGCCATCCTTCTTGAAGATGTGCGGGCCCTCGATCCAGATCGGCCGCTTGTCGGGCGCCACGCCGCCGTCGACGAGGACTTTCGGCTTGCCGGCGAACTGCAGCGTGCGCGGGTCCAGCTCCGCGATCCAGATCGCCCGATGGCCGTCGTAGCGCGGCTTGCCTTCCGGGGCATTGTTGTACACGACATAGAGCTTGCCGTCATCCCAGACGAGGGATGGATCGATGCCTTGCAAGCCCCGGATCGTGACCGGCTGCGACCACGGACCGGCCGGATCCTTCGCCGTGATGACGAAGTTCCCCGTGCCGCCCGGGCAGCTCGAACACGTGGTGACGATATAGAACGTGCCGTCGTGGTACGAGATGTCCGGGGCATAAATGCCCTGCGACGCGCGCACGCCGGTGAAATCGACCTGGCCGGGGCGGTCGAGCGCGTTGCCGACCTGCGTCCAGTTGACGAGATCCTTGGAGCGGAAGACGGGGAGTCCCGGGAAATTCGTGAACGAGGAATTCACCAGGTAATAATCGTCGCCCACGCGCGTGATCGACGGGTCGGGGTAATAGCCGCTCAGGATCGGGTTGACGAACTCGCCGGCACGCGGTTGGACGTTTTCCTGGGCCCGGCCCTGGTAGGAAAAACGCTCGAAGCGCGCGACGGGCGCGTCTGCTGCAACTGCCGGCGCCATGGAAGAGGCGGCACCCAGGGCCAGTGCGCCCAGGAGGAACATGGCCCGTGCGGAATATTTTTTCATGTGGATCGAGCTCCCGATGGTGGACCAGCCTGGTGCGCTGTTCCGGTTCTTGCGTGGGGGCCACTCTATGTCAACTAATTATCCAAAACCAATGCTTTGTTTGGATCAATTAATACATAAACGGTATTGATCAGGCAGCCTGACGGCCCACGGCGTCCGCTGGCCGCTCCGCCGAGCCGATGTCATGATGGCGCTCGCGCTGCGTGTGGCACAGGGACTACGCATCGGCTTGTTCGGTCGGACCGGAGGCCGGCCGGAGACCGCATAACATGTATGCGTTATACTTGTCTGGACCATGCGCCTGACATCCTTCACCGACTATACGTTGCGTACGCTGCTTCATCTCGGTGGCCACCGGGACCGGCTCGTCACCATCCAGGAAATCGCCGACCTGCACGGCATATCGCGGAACCACCTGATGAAAGTCGTGTTCGAACTGGGCCGCAGCGGCGTCATCGAGACCGTCCGGGGGCGCTACGGCGGTTTTCGCCTGGCGCATGCGCCGAAGGACATCAACCTCGGCGACGTCATCCGCAATAGCGAAACCGACTTCTACATGGCCGAATGTTTCGATCCGGTCGGCGTGCCCTGCGGACTGACCGGCGCCTGCCGCCTGAAGGGCGTCCTGCAGGATGCGACGGCCGCGTATCTCGCCACGCTCGACCGCCATACGCTGGCCGACCTCCTGCCGGAACCGCCGCCGCGCGAGACCCCGATCAAGGTGCATCGTAAAAAGACCGTCCGCTGACGGCGCGCCGGTATCGACGCCGCGACGAAGATACCAGACGGCGTAGAGCCCGACATTCATCGCCGGGTCGGCATGCAGGATCTGGAGGCCGTATTTGCCGGGCTTACGCAGGCGGATGGGCGGCCTCGATCGCCGGATAGAACTCGGCGTCTTCGCGCTTCATGCGTTCGAACAGCACGCGCAGGACGCGGTTCGCGTCGGCACGAAAGCCTTCGGGATTGGCTTCGACACGGTCCGCGAGATTCCACCGGTTAGCGAACTCGAAATACGCGCCGGCGATGCCGTCCATCTCGCGCTGGTAACGTTCCCCCAGTCTGGCGAGCCTGGGATTCGCGTCGCTCGCGAGCCCCGGATAGAGCACACTGTCTTCGACCTTGAGGTGGAGCTTCACAGTGCCGCTCAGCTTGATGATGTGCGCGGCGATGTGCGCGGCGTTCTCCACGATCCCGCCTTGCGTCGCCTCGCGCAGGCGCGCGATGCCGTCAAGGATGGCGATGTGCTGGGCTTTGAATTTGTCGATGTTCATGACCGGTCGAGGTTGTCGGAATAGCTCAAGTTTAAGGCGTTTCCTCTAAACATGCAAATGATATACATCTTTAACACCAACGTCGATCCGGCGATTGTTTCTTCATGACTCCATTCTCTCAACAATAGAGCCTCTACAAAAAACCGGGGCGTTCATTCGCCGATGTTCGTCATCCCGAAGATCGATCGCATCTTCATCGATGGGATTTCCGAAGACAGGAAACTCGCCGGAACTCTGGAGGCCATTGTGCAGTTAGCCAGAAAAATGCACTTGAGCACTGTGCCGAAGAGATTGAAACGAAAGCGCAGCTGGATTTTGTTCAGAGCCTCGGTTGTAACGTCGGTCAGGGATTTTATTTTAGCGCCGCAATGAGAAATATCGATGCCGCACAAGAAGCTTCGAGCGCAGAAAGGTGAGTAACGAGGCGCTGCTTGTCGCAGCCTGAAGGCCTTTTTCCTGTCCACCCATTCATCCCGGTTCGCTTATTAGTTTGCCAGGCGCTTCGAGTGCCTGATTGCACCCTCATGTTCTTTCGGAGGCATGCGCGTTCAATCGTCGAAACCGCGAATCCACAGAGTCACCTTGCAGACAATTGGACCAACATATTTTTGGAAACAATAATTAAAAAGAAATTCATTGGGAGGGCCTTGTCCGGTTTGTGCGCTGCGCACGCGTTTGCGGAATCGTCGACTACATTTTTCGGCGCAATCGATATGGCGATTCGCCATATTCAATATTCCCAGCTTGGCGGCTCAGCCACGTCGGGCGGCAGAAGCACCGGCGAGGAAATCGGCATTCGTCATAACTTTTTTGTTGAGATTGGCCGTCCATTCAAAACCCCGGGCCGAGGCGAGGATATCGCCTCCAATCGGTTTATACCGGCGACTCCAATCTCAAACACTCTATAACATTTCCCCCGCAAGCTAACAATCATCCCGGATCAAAACGCACAGATCAATCTACAATTGGTATCCATGCGATTCAATATATGTATTGAATCGAGATCATCTCCTGCGAGAGTGTGGGAATTCGCTGACACATCGCAATGACGAGTGTTGCATGTTAGCGCACAACATTTTTTGATAGCGAGCACCCTTCTCGCGTCCTTACAGGGCGTTACGCCTGCGGATTCAAATATTGTATTGACTGAATCAAAATTAGGATTGGCATTTTATTAAAGCGAAAAGATACCGTTATATGGCGCCGGCGCGAACACGCTCTATTCCGCCGGAACAAAAAAATATTCAATAAACGGAGATAAGCTTGAAAAACCATAAGACACCATGCCATTCCCGCCGTCGAGCCGGATCCAGCGTTTTTACGCTGACGATGCTGGCGGCACTCATTTCAAACGCCTACGCACAATCCGCGTCCGAATCGGATAAAACCGCCGGCAAGGAGAATGTCGAGAAAGTCACCGTGACGGGTTATCGCAGTTCGCTGGCCCTGTCCGCGAACGAAAAGCGCGAAAACATCGGCCTGAGCGATACCGTGTTTTCGGAAGACATGGGCAAGTTCCCCGATCCGAACATCGCAGACGCGTTGTCGCGCGTACCCGGTGTGACGGTCACGCGGGCGTCGATCGATGGCGAGGGCATGAACGTCTCGATCCGCGGCATGGGCCCGGCCTTTACCCGGGTGCTGCTGAACGGTGCGCCGATGGCGTCCGCGTCGGCGGGCAGCTGGGGCGGCAATATCAGCGCCAACCGCGAAGTCGACATGGACTTTCTTCCGTCGGAGCTGTTCCGCAGCGCGACGGTGTACAAGAGCCAGCAAGCCAGCGTCATCGAGGGCGGCATCGCCGGCACCGTGGACATGCGCAGCGTCCGGCCATTCGATAAAGCCGGCTTCCGGTCGGCCTTTACGCTCAGCGGCAACTACCGCGACAGGGACAAGAAACCGGGTACGACGGGTTCGGCCCTGATCAGCAATACGTGGAACACCAGCAGGTTCGGCAAATTCGGGATCCTGGGCGGCGTGGCCTGGGGCATGACGAAGTACCGTACCGACGCATTTGACACGGTCGACATGCGGAATCTCCAGTTGAAATCGTTCCAGGCCAATGCCTCGGACAATCCGAACAGCACGGGGGGCGGATCGCAATCGACACCGGACAAGGTGCCGGCAGGCCTGCCTTTGAACCTGTTGCCGAATTACGCCCGTTCGGTCCTCGTCCCTGGCGCGACGATCGACCGGGCGATGTTATTGGCGCTCAACCCGGGGGCGACCATCCAGCAGATCGACAATGGACTGATGGGCCGCCTGGGCCGGCACCAGGTATTCGAAGGCCAACGCCGCCGCGCGGGCGAAGTGATCAGCGTTCAATGGCAGCCGAACGAAGACTGGAACCTTTACTTCGACACGGTGTTCGCGCAGAAGCGGAATGAGATGGAATGGCAGGCAATGAACGTGGGTACCCGCGCAAACACGCCTATCCCCATCGGCATGGAATTCGACCGCAGCGATTGCACGATCGGCTGCGTCATTACGAAAGCGACCCTGGCCAACACGTTCTGGGGACTGGAATACCGTCCGGATATCGACAAGACCAAGTTCCGTAGCCTTAACCCCGGCTTCGAATGGCGCCCGAGCGACAAGTGGACGATCGACGGCGCATTCAACTACACGCTGAGCAAGTTTTCCCGTGACATGCCGCAGGTTAAGGTTGCGACGATGGCCGCACCGTCCGTCATTACCTACGACAACACGACACCGGGTCAGCCGCCTACGTTCACGGGCAACCTGAATCCCAACGACCCAAGCAACTTCGGCTGGTACCAGGCCGGCCAGGGCATGTCGGGCCTGGTCATGGATTTGTATGAACGCAGCAATTCGACCCGCGGCACGCGCCTGAACGTCAAATGGGGTGACGACGACTTCAGTATCAAGGTCGGCGGCACGTATGACGATATCGAGCGGCGTTACCGCAGCTACACGGTCGCCGATGCGTGGGCCAACGTTACTTGCGGCAACAACCTCAACTATACGTTCTTCGGTCCCAACACCCAGATCCAGAACCCCGGTTGCGACGGACGGTATGCCCCTGGGCCGATGACGAATGCCGCCACCGCGTATCCGGGCTACGGTACGGGTTCTTCAGCCGGCCAGACCACGCCGCTGGCGTACCTCGGCTCCCTCGTCCCGAATGGTGCACTTGTAAATTACCTGCAGCCGACGGACCATGGTTTCATCACCCTAGACTGGAACAAGTTCGCCAAAGACACCAATTACCAATATTTCCGCGACAATATTTACAAGGGTTTCTTTAGCGGCAGTGGCGGCTACATCCGTGAAGCGGTGGGTGGCGCCTATGCCGAAACGAATGGCCGACTGAACGTGTATGGTCGTACCCTGCGCTTCAACGCCGGCGTCCGCTATGCCCGAACGAGACAAACGATCGGCGACCTCGCGGCCACTGCCGATCCTCGCAACGCGACGCTGCAAAACGGCGGCCTCTATCCATCCGTTGCAACCTGGTCGTACGAAACCGTGACTTACCACAACCTGCTGCCGTCGGCGACGCTCGCCTATAACATCACGCCGAAGATGATTGCCCGGATCGCGGCGTCGAAATCGATGACGCGGGCGAATCCCGCCGACCTGCGCCAGACCAGGCTCTCCATCGGCGACCAGGGGGCGCGCCAGGGCAGCATCACCAATCCGGATCTCAAACCGTTCCTGGCCAATAACCTGGATCTGGGTCTGGAATACTATATGTCGCGCGACTCCTATGTTGCCTTGGGCGCGTTTGCGAAGGACATCGTCGACCGTCCCGGTACGCATATCGTGCAGTACTCGCTCGCCCAGCTGAACCAGATCTATGGCACGGTCGGCCTGACGGCAGCGCAACAGCAATCCGTCGATGCGAGCGGTGGTCCGGACAAGCATCTGGTCGAGATCACCGAGCCCTACAACATCGCGACGAAGCTGAAGATTCGGGGTCTCGAACTCACCTGGCAGCAGGCATTGGATATGTTGCCGGTGAAAGGCTTCGGCTTCACCGGTAACTTTACCTACACCAAGCAGAAAGACGAGACCCCGAATGCGCCGCCCGTCTCTGGTGTGCCGCCACGCACCAACAACCTGACCGTGTATTACGAACGTAACGGTGTGAACATGCGCGTGACGCGCCAGTACCAGGCATCGACGGTCGTCAACGTCAACACCGGCCTGACGGTACCAGGAGGCGCCTATGCCTACAGTACGGGGCGCCAACAAGTGGACTTGTCTGCGGGCATGAACCTGCAGAAGGTATTTGGTTTCGGTTACAACACCGACCTGACGTTGAGTGTATGGAACGTGAACAACGCGATCAGCCAGACCTACACGCAATTCAACGGCGCCGTGTTCAACCAGAATATCCCTGGCCGCAGCTATACGCTGTCACTGCGTAGTACCTTCTAACATGTTCTACCGCCCCGCAGTCGCGGGGCGGCGTCCGACTGTCTCCGCACGATGTCAAGGCTCATACTGGATCGCTCTACACCCGGAGCCCGTCCCTCGCGCACCGCCCGCACGTGCCGAAGAAGCGCATGTATCGCCAGGCCCGCCATGTCGGCAATTGGATATGCCAGCGTCGTCAGTTCGGGCCAGTTCGATGTGGCGATCGTGGTGTTACCAAAACCCGTAACAGTCAGATCGCTGGGGACATTCAAGCCGCGACGAAACGCGAGCGCGACTGCCGCAGCAGCCATGTTGTCGCTGCTCGCGAAAATCGCCGTTGGACGTTCCGATAAATCGAGTAATCGTTGTGCCGCATCCAGGCCTGATCGGTAAGTGAAGTCACCGGACACAACCAGATGATCCGACACATCCGCCCCGTTTTCGCTGATGGCACGACGATATCCTTCCAGGCGACGTATGCCGACAATATTATCCCTGGGTCCGGATATGAAGCCGATACGATGATGGCCGAGACGAATCAAGTGGCTTGTCATTTTGTATGCCGCCTCGCGATCGTCGCCATAAAAGGCGCTGACATGCTCGTCGGTCAATGCGGAGCCAACCACTACGGAAGGAATATCCACTTCGCGGAAGGCACTTGTTACCATATCTTCCGTGTAGGGTGATGGCAAGAAGATCATTCCGTCGACCCGTATGTCTTTGGTGACGACCAGATTCACATTATTGACGACAGATTGATCAAGGAGATTCAGCAGAAATTCGCTCAGGAAACGGGAATCCTGGTTGTGAACGACACCGATCCGGACAGTTCTGGAACCGGCCAGAATGCGCGCCTGATCATTCGGCGCGTAGTGCAGTGCCTCGAGCGCAGCGACGACCTTGCGCCGCGTACGCTCACTCACTGCCGACTCCCCGTTCATGGTTCTCCATACGCTCATGACAGAGACGCCAGCGAATCTCGCGACGTCGGCAAGCGTGGGAATTCCGCCGCGTTCAAAACTTCGGCACGTATCGTCGATCCGATATTTCTTCATGGTTTCGAACCCAGGAACGTTTCGTGGGGCTCTGCGCGCTACCACAAGCAACGATATGTCAAAAAAATGCCCTGTCTGCCTTTCAGCGAACAGGGCATTCATACCCGATTCCGGGCGAGAAGAGACGAGAAACTGAGTTACCAAACCATATTACAGCAAAGCACCGAATAACCTGATTCAAATCGTATTCTTGTCGATACAACGAATGAATGGAGTGAAATCCCGTATTGGACTGGTCAATGGACAGGTCGGGGGCGGCGCAGTACCTTGCAGAAAATCTGCACAAAAAATACCATTATTGTATTTCACAATACAATAAATGCATGGATTAGTATTGATAACTGCACTACCCTGATTATGATCGGACCAAACGGCATCCCCCCTGGCCCGATCTGTTTTTTTAATACGCCAACCGGTACACCGTGCCCGCGTACGGCAGGCCTTTCTTGGAGAAGCCAAAATAGACAAGCTTGCCAATCTTCATGTCGGCTGACTCATGATTTAAGGAATAAATCGATGTTCGAATTAAGTCAGCTCCGTTGCTTCGTTGCCGTGGCCGAGGAATTACATTTCAGCCGTGCCGCGGAAAGGTTGAATATGACTCAACCTCCCCTCAGCCGCCAAATCAGGCTTTTGGAACACCACGTTGGCGCGCAACTTCTCGAACGAAATAGCAGAGTAGTACGCCTTACCGCCGCCGGAAAGGCGTTTTTACCCGAGGCAACGCAGATTTTGCGCTTCTCGGAGCAGGCCTCTCTTAAAGCGCGTCGTGTCGCAAAGGGCGAGCAAGGGGCGCTGACGATCGGATTCACGTCCGCTTCCGGATATAGCCTGCTTCCTGAAGTGGTACGCCGATTACGGAGTTTCCGTCCCGGCATTGCACTTTCGCTCAAAGAACTGGTCAGTACAAGCCAGGTCGAAGCGTTGAATGCCAGACAATTGGACATTGGCCTGATGCGCCCTCACCTTTTGAATAACGAGCTTGAAAGCAAGGTGCTACTCAGCGAACGTCTCATGCTGGCCGTGCCTGCGGAAACCATTGATGAATGGCCAAAAGAGCCGACCCTCGATTGCATTCACGGAAAACCTTTCGTCATGTATTCACCACAGGAAGCCAGGCCGTTTTATCACATGCTCAACGCCCGCTTTCAAAAAGCAGGCGTGATTCCGGACATCGTCGAGCATGTCGGCCAGGTCCACACGATGCTGGCGCTCGTGCGAGCCGGACTTGGCGCCGCATTGATTGCCGAAAGTGCAACGAGCCTGCAATTCAATAACGTTGCTTTTCTTCGGATACAAACGGAGCCTGTCGAAACGATCGGCGTCTGGCGGCGGGACAACGACAATCCCGCACTCAGTCTTTTTCTGGAAGAAGTCTTGCCATCGTTTGGAGAGGATGAATAGCCGCGGCCACCATTCAATTAGTGGATCAATCAAGTCATTGATTGATTTGGACAGAATAAGTTAGAAGTATAAGATCGTTTCAGCTTGTCAACGTTATCGAAAACTTCCAGCTTACTCATGAATAGTGCCGTCAAGAATGCTCCCGTCGTAACCGATCTGCGCGTCGTACCTGTTGCCGGCAAGGACAGTATGCTGCTGAACCTGAGCGGCGCCCATGGCCCGTGGTTCACACGCAACGTCATTATCCTGACCGACAGCAGCGGCAACACGGGCCTCGGAGAGGTACCCGGCGGCGAGAGCATCCGCCGCACGATCGACGACGCGCGCCCGCTCGTGGTCGGCAAATCGCTTGGCGAGTACAACAGCGTGCTGGGCGCCATGCGGACAGCGTTCGCGGACCGCGACGCCGGCGGTCGGGGCACCCAGACCTATGATCTGCGTACGGCCATCCACGCGGTAACCGGCGTCGAATCGGCGTTATTGGACTTGCTGGGCCAGTTTCTGGACGTTCCGGTCGCGGCCCTGCTGGGAGACGGCATTCAACGCGACGCCGTCGACATGCTCGGCTACCTGTTTTATATCGGCGACCGTGACCGGACAACGCTGGGTTACCGCTCGGAGCCCGATGGCGAGGATGCCTGGCTGCGTCTGCGTAACCAGCCGGCCATGACCCCCGACGCAGTCGTGAAGCTTGCGGAGGCGGCCCATGCCCGCTATGGCTTCAATGATTTCAAGCTCAAGGGCGGTGTGTTTTCCGCCAACGAAGAGATGGACGCCGCGATCGCCTTGCATGAACGGTTTCCAGATGCCCGCGTCACGCTCGATCCAAACGGGGCATGGTCGCTGAGCGAGGCCATCCGGGTCTGCCGCGACCAGGGCAACGTGCTCGCCTATGCCGAGGATCCGTGCGGCGCCGAGAACGGCTTTTCGGGACGTGAAGTCATGGCGGAATTCCGGCGCGCAACGGGTCTGCCGACCGCGACCAACATGATCGCGACCGATTTCCGCCAGATGGCGCATTCGATCCAGCTGCAGTCCGTCGATATCCCGCTGGCGGATCCCCATTTCTGGACGATGCAGGGATCCGTTCGTGTCGCCCAGTTGTGCCAGATGTTCGGACTGACCTGGGGATCGCACTCGAACAATCATTTCGATATTTCGCTCGCGATGTTCACCCATGTGGGCGCAGCCGCCCCTGGCAAGGTCACCGCAATCGACACGCACTGGATCTGGCAGGACGGCCAACGCCTGACGAAGGAACCCCTGAAGATCGAGGGAGGCGCGGTACGGCTGCCGCAAAAACCGGGGCTCGGGATCGACATCGATATGGTCGAGCTTGAAAAAGCCCATCAGGATTACAAGAACCTGGGGACGGGAGTCCGCGACGACGCGGCCGCAATGCAATTCCTGATCCCCGGCTGGAAATTCGATAACAAGCGCCCCTGCATGTTGCGTTGATTCCAGCAAGCGCCGGCGATCCTCAACCCACGTTCCGCATGCCGCGAATCGAACGGTTGCGTTATCACGCGTCGCCGCCAACATTTGTATTTTTTATTCGTTCATAAAAATAAACTTTGGAGACTCTATGAACAGCAGCAAGAATCGTTCACGACACAACGCCCATACGGGCACCCGCATCCTGCAACTCACCATCCTGGCAAGCATGGTGTCCACCGCCTATGCCCAGGAAGCGGCGCCGACGGCGCCCCAGACGGTGACCGTGACGGGTTACCGCGCCTCGCTGGCCTCCTCCGCGCGCGACAAGCGCGAAGCCACCGGCTTCCAGGACTCCATCTTCGCCGAAGACATCGGCAAGTTCCCCGACACGAATATCGCCGAATCGCTGAATCGCATCCCGGGCGTCCAGGTATCGCGTGAAATCACGGGCGAAGGCGTCAACGTCCAGATCCGCGGTCTCGGTACGAGCTTCACGAAAGTACTGTTGAACGGCGCGCCCGTCGCCGTGGCGTCGACCGGCACGACCGACGCCCAGAGTTCGAACCGCGAGGTCGACCTCGACCTGCTGCCGACGGACCTGTTCACCAAGCTCACTGTCAGCAAGAGCCCGACGGCGTCGATGCTGGAAGGTGGCGCCGCCGGGGTCGTCGACATGCGCAGCGCGCGACCGTTCGACCACAAGGGCGACTTCAATTCGTTCAACGTCGTCGGCACGCGCAGCCAGGTGGCGGGTAAATGGGGCAACCGGGGTTCGCTGGTATCGAGCCGCACCTGGGACAACACCTGGGGCCTGCTGGGTGGCATTGCCTGGGGCAGCACCAAGGTCCATACGACCGGCTACGAGACCATCGGCTACACGAACCCGAATCTCACGGCCGCACAAAACAACAGCCCGACGCGCAACAATACCGGCGGCGGCAACTTCACGATTCCGGCCACCGTACCGTCCAATGCGGGTAACGGATTGACGCCGGGCGCCCCCATCGACCAGGCGTTCCTGCTCGCCCATAACCCGGGCCTGACCATCCAGCAAATCGACAACGCCCTGATTCCGCGCCTGGGGCGCAGCATGGCCGAGTACGGCGACAAGGGCAAGATCACCGCCGTCCTGTCCGGCGAATACCGGCCGAGCGACAGCCTGCACTTTTATGTCGACTCGATGTTCAGCGAAAAACACAATACGCTGGAGCGCACGGACACGTCCTGGGTCGGCCGCAACGGCGCCGTCATTCCGCTCAACATGAAAGTGTCGGGTGGCGACTGCGCCAATGGCTGCGTGGTGGAAAGCGGCACGTTCGCCAATGCCCAGTACTTCCTCGAGTATCGTCCCTATAACGAACGTGTACGCCTGATCGGCGTGAACCCCGGCTTCGAATGGAAACTGTCCGACAAACTGAAGATGGACGGCCAGGTGAACTACACGCGCTCGACCTTCACGCGCCAGTCGCCCACCGTCGGTCCCGTCACGGCACAGAATTCGGGCACGACCATCGATTATCAGAACGGCGCGCTCCCGAGCATTACCAGCAACGTCGACACCTATGATCCGGCCAGCTGGGTCCTCAATACCTCGCAGGGCGGTCGCGTCAGCATCAATGCCGAAGAGCGCATGACCAGGACGCAAGGCGTGCGGTCGTCCCTGACGTGGGGCGACAAGGCCTTCAGCATCAAGGGCGGCTTCGCGTATGACGACATCATGCGCCGCATTACCGCGCGCGACAACACGACGGCATGGCAGAACCTGGTCTGCGCCAACTCGGCCAATTGCCAGGGCCCCGGTTCGCTCGGCCTGGGCATTGCCAACTACCTGGTCCAGGGTCCGGACAACCTGCTGTCGGTCGACTTCAACCGCTTTGCGGCCGCCACCGGTTACGATGCCCTGCTGCAGTCCGCGCCCGTCGCGGGCTCCTCCAACACGGGCGCCAGCACGGGTTATATCGACGAGAAGACGACCGGCCTGTTCCTCCAGGTCGACGGTACGGTGCCTGTATTCGACCGTTCGCTGCGTTACGACGCGGGTGTGCGCTACGTGCGTACCAAGCAGAATGTCGGCGCCTACAACTCCACGGTGGACCCGCGCAACGCGACCCTGCCCGCGGGAAGCACGCCTTTCCCGAACATCAGCCAATGGGTCTATATCGACAAGACCTACAACAATACGCTGCCCTCGGCCAGCCTGGCCTACGACCTCGCCAAGAACCTGGTGCTGCGCGCGTCGGTATCGCGCAGCATGACCCGTGCAAACCCGGATGCGCTGCGCCCCGGCATCAACTTCTCGTCGCCGTCGGCCGATACCGCGACGCTGGGCAGCCCGGATCTGAAACCGTATATCTCGGATAACTTCGATTTCGGCGTCGAGTATTACATGGGGCGCGAGGGCTATCTGTCGGCCACGGTCTTCCAGAAAAACCTGAACGGGTTCACGTTGAACCAGAACGTGACGGTGCCGTTCAGCGCCCTGGCCGCCTACGGCATCACGTACAGCAACCTGACGCCGACCCAGCAGGGCTCGCTCGATGCGCGCGGCGGCCAGAACGCCGCGACGATCGTCACGACGTCGCAGCGCAACGCCTCGGGTCTGCTGAAGGTGCAAGGGCTCGAGCTGGGCTGGGTGCAGCCGCTCGACAAGCTGCTGCCGTGGCGCGGTTTCGGCTTCTCGGAAACGCTCACCATGATCAACCAGAAGGCGAGCGGCGAAGGCTCCGCGGGCTTCGTCGCACTGGGTGTGCCGAAGAAGAGCAACAACTTCCAGGTCTACTACGAAAACCATGGTTTGCTGGCACGCCTGTCGCACACGTATTCGCAGGGCAGCCAGAATTCCGGTCCGAACCAGAACGGCATCACGAACGCAGCATTGTTCGGCGATGATTTCAAACAGCTCGACTTCTCGTCGCAGGTCGACCTGGCGGAAATCATGGACCGCGACAACTATCCCACGCTGACGCTCGACGTCGTGAACCTGACGAACACGACGCGCCGTGCCTACTTCCAGTACCCGAACGCGACGTACACCAGCTACAAGCCGGGACGTACCCTGGCCGTCGGATTGCGCATGAAGTTCTGATGACCATGCCGTCGCGGTGGCCTGGCAGTCCCGCCGCGACAAGACCGTGCATTGCTCCCTCCTGGCTCTCGGGAGTTTGATCGCTCTGCTCACGCGGAGCGATTTTTTTCAATGTGCGAACGACGCATCAGTGTTTTTGATAGAGGGAATCATGCAACACATGTCCGTATTCAAGCGGCGGTTTGCCACGTTCTGGCAAATCGCCTTCGTTCTTGTCATGTCGCTGGGGACGCCGTGGGCCTGCGCGGCGCCGAGTCTCGGTCTCGGCGTCCAGCTCGTTTCTGCAACCCCGAGCGCAAACAGTATCCCGCTCGTGAGTGACGGCAATGCCGCCCCGCTGTACGTGGACAAGGCGGACCACTGGGGCGTCATGCGTGCGGCAACCGACCTGCAAGGCGACATCGACAAGGTCACGGGCGCGAAACCCGCGCTGTCGACCGCGACCGCCAATACACGCACCGCCGTCATCATCGGGACGCTGGGCCACAGCGCGCTCGTCGATGCATTGGTCAGTGCCGGCAAACTCGACGTGAAAGCGATGCGCGGCAAATGGGAATCCTTCGTGATTGCCAACGTCGCCAATCCGATGCCCGGCGTCGAGCGTGCGCTCGTCATTGCCGGCAGCGACAAACGGGGCACGATCTACGGCATTTACGAGATCTCGGAACAAATCGGTGTGTCACCGTGGTACTGGTGGGCCGACGTCCCCGTGAAGAAGGCCAGCGCGCTGTTCGTACGTGCGGGCGCCTGGGTCCAGGGCCCGCCGGCCGTGAAATACCGCGGCATCTTCATCAATGACGAGGAGCCGGCGCTGGGCAAGTGGTCGCGCGAAAAATTCGGCGGCGGGAATTCGAAGATGTACACGCACATGTTCGAGCTGCTGCTGCGCCTGCGCGCCAATTACCTGTGGCCCGCCATGTGGACGAATGCCTTCAACGAGGACGATCCGGACAATCCCCGGCTTGCCGACGCCTACGGCATTGTGATGGGCACGAGCCACCACGAACCGATGGTGCGCTCCCACCACGAATGGCTCGCGCACCGCCGTGACTATGGCAATGGCGAATGGAACTATGCGACGAACGAAGACGGCCTCAAACGCTTCTTCCGCGACGGCATCCGGCGCAACAAGGCCTACGAAAGCATCGTGACCATGGGCATGCGCGGCGATGGCGATACGGCGATGCCGGATGCGGGCGGTCTCGAGGCCAACAAGAAGCTCATCGAGAAAATCATCCACGACCAGCAGCAGATCCTCACCGAAGAGATGGGCGTCGACCAGCGGCAAGTGCCGCAGCTGTGGGCGTTGTTCACCGAGGTCCAGAAGTATTACGACGCGGGGCTCAAGGTCCCCGACAACGTCACCCTCCTGTTCACGGACGACAACGTCGGCAACCTGCGCCGACTGCCGACGCCGGCGGAGCGCAAGCGCAGCGGCGGTTCGGGCATCTACTTCCACATGGACATGAATGGCGGCCCGTTCTCGTACAAGTGGCTCAACAGCAATCCGCTGCCCAAGATCTGGGAGCAAATGAATCTCGCCCAAGAATACGGTGCGAACCAGATCTGGATCGCCAATGTCGGCGACCTCAAGCCGCTGGAAGTGCCGATCGAGTTCTTTCTCCGCCTTGCGTGGAACCCCAAAGGCATGGGCAAGGACGATATCGCCGGCTGGACGCAACGCTGGGCCGAACGCGAATTCGGGCCGCAGCACGCCGCGGAAATCGCCGACCTGGTCGCGAAATACGCGAAATACAATGCCTGGCGCAAACCGGAGCTGGTGCGGCCCGATACGTTCAGCCTGGTCAATTACCGCGAGGCCGAACGGGTGTCCGAAGCGTGGAACGCGCTGGCGAAACGCGCCACGCTGCTGAAAACCTCGATTCCCGCGGACCAGCAGGACGCGTATTACGAACTCGTGCTGCACCCTATCCTGGCGCTCTCGAATTACATCGATCTTCAGATTGCAGCAGGCCGCAACCATCTGTACGCCAAACAGGGACGCTACGCCGCGAACACGCAGGCCGAGCGCGTCCGCGCGCTGTTCAAGCGCGACCAGGACCTGTCGGATTTTTATAACACGCAGGTGGCGGGCGGCAAATGGAATCACATGATGGACCAGACCCACATCGGCTACCGCGACTGGCGTTCTCCACCCGAAAACGTCATGCCGGCGACCTCCTCCGTCCCCGCCGGCGCCGCGGGTGAATTCGGTGTCGCCATCGACGGTTCCGACCAGGCCTGGCCGGGCGGCGCCGACGTGCCGACCCTGCCCTCCTTCGATTCCATCAACAAGCAGCGCTCGTATATCGACGTGTTCTCGAAAGACGGGCGCCCGCCGCGCTTCACCGTCGACGCCGACAAACCATGGGTCAAGCTGTCGCAGGCGCCCGCGCCCGACGGAAGCAACGACCAGCGCATCTGGGTCGATATCGACTGGACCCGCGTTCCGGTCGGGTCTGCACAACTGGGGCAAATCACGGTCAGCGAAGGCAACCAGCGCGTCGTCGTGCGGTCGTACGCGACCATCGCCGTCGGCGACGAGACCAGGGCGGCGGCCGGCGCGTTCGGCGGCCAGACCGGCCCTATCGCGTTCGATGCCCAGGATGCCGTGCGCAACATCCCTGGCAAATATGCCCGCTGGGAGTGGTTGCCCGACTATGGACGGGGCCCGGGCGCGATGACCGTGTTTCCGGTCACGGCACGTACCGCACCGTTTGCCGACTCGCCGCGTCTCGAATACCCGGTCTATTTTGCGTCGGCCGGCACCTGGCAGGTCGATCTGGTGACGGCACCCACGCTGGACAATTATCCGGGACGCGAGTTGGCCGTCGCCGTTGCCATCGACGACGACACGCCGCAGGTCGCTCGGGTCTTCACACCGACGACGCGAGCGGACCAGACGTTCCTTGGAAAATATCACTACAAAAATACGTCCGAGAATGCACGTACCATGCGCTTCACTGTGAAGGTGCCCGGTCCCGGCAAATACGACCTGAAGATCATCATGGTCGACCCGACGATCGTCGTGCAGAAAATCGTCCTGTACGATAGCGCCCTGCCCGACAGTTATTTCGGGCCGCCGTCGACCCCACGCAATCCGCCTGCCCACTGAGCGATTGATCACCCACCGATGAGGACCTGACATGAACCTGCGTTACTTTGCCGTCGCCGTTGCCGCCTGCTGGGGGGCCTGCCTCCCGGCGTATGCCGAGAACCCGATTATCCAGACCAATTTCACGGCGGATCCTGCGCCATTGGTGCACGGCGACACGGTGTATCTCTACACCTCGCACGACGAAGACGATGCGCAAGGTTTCAAGATGCGCGACTGGAAGTTGTACACGTCGAAAGACATGGTCAACTGGACCGATCGCGGGACGTTCGCCGATCTCTCGATCTTTGCCTGGGCCAACCAGGACAACGACGCCTGGGCGCCGCAAGTCGTGGAACGCAACGGCAAGTTCTACCTGTACGCGCCGGTCACGGTCAGCGGCTCGCCCCGCAACGTGATCGGCGTGGCGGTCGCCGACAGCCCGCTGGGTCCGTTCAAGGATCCGCTGGGGCGTCCGCTGATCGATCGGGGTGAAGGCTATTTCGATCCGACCGTGCTGATCGACGACGACGGGCAAGCCTACCTGTACTGGGGAAATCCGAACCTCTGGTATGTCAGGCTCAACAAGGACATGACCTCCTACTCGGGCAAGATCGAACGGATCGATGCGAAACCCAAAAACTACCAGGAAGGCCCGTGGGTCTACAAACGGAGCGGCAAATACTACCTGGCCTATGCCTCCACGTGCTGTTCGGAAGGCATCGGCTACGCGATGAGCGACACGCCGACCGGTCCCTGGGAATACAAGGGCCAGATCATGGATCCGACCACCGAGTCGACGGGCAACCATCCCGGCATCGTCGATTTCAAGGGCAAGTCCTACGTGTTCGGCTTCAGTTACCGGCTGAACTTCGCGGAAACGCCATTGCACCGGGAGCGACGCTCCGTCTCGGTCACCGATTTCAGCTATCGGCCGGACGGCACGATCCCGACGCAGCCATTCTGGAACACGACGGGCGTCAAACAGATCCAGCCCCTGTCTCCCTATCAGCGGGTCGAAGCCGAAACCATCGCATGGGAATCCCGGGTGAAGCGGGATTGGGACCGTCCTTTCGACTGGGTGGCCGGGGTCAGGACGGCGAAGAATCCGCGTGGCGGGATGGTCGTGTACCCGGTCGGCCCGCGCGCTTACGTGAAAGTGGCCGGGGTCGATTTCGGCGCGCGCGGGCCGCGCACGTTCAAGGCGAGCGTGGCCAGCGCCAACCCGGGTGGCCACATCGACGTCCGGGCCGGATCGCCACAGGGCACGCTGGTCGCAAGCGTGGACGTTCCCGCCACCGGCGGCCCGGACACATGGAAGGAACTGGCCGTGCCGGCGTCCGGCGTCGCCGGTGTGCAGGATGTGTACCTCGTCTTCAATGCCAACGGACGCCATGTCAGTTTCAACGTCGATTACTGGCAATTCGAATAGGCCTCGATGCCCAGGCAAGATTGCATTGCCTGGGCACTGCGCGCTTGCTAGCCTGGACAAGAAAGCGACGATACGGCGTGCGTATTGCTAGACCAGCTTGTAATACTGCTCCCATTCCTTGCGCGGCGGCATGCCGGCCAGTAGAGCGTTTGCCAGCTTGTGGTTGGTGATCTGTTTCGTCGCAGGATCGAAGACGAGCCTGGCGTTGACCCGCTGGGCGATCACGCCGAGCCCCATCGTCTGGCACAGCGGCCCAGCGACGGCGAAGCGCGAGCGGCAGGTTTCCTCGCCCATGCAGGCCTTCAGGAAATTGGCGAAGTGGTTCGACGGGCTCCTCGGCACGGCGGGCAGCGCGATATCCCGCGCGGCGTCGCCGAGGATCTGGAGCTCCGAGCCATGCGAACCGCCCTTGAAGGTCAGGCCGTCGCCGTAGATAACCTTCCCGGGCGGAAGCACGGCGCCGGTGGCGCTGCCTTTCGATGGCGGCGGCACGCTCGGATCGACGACGCCGGCCCCGAAGTTCTTCGGCAGCGGCGGCAGATTGTTCACGCCGTCGTACCAGGTCAGTTCCAGCGGCGGCAGCGCGCCGCGTTGCGGGAACCGGAACGCCAGCGTCGACGCCTGCGGGAAGATGAAGGGGCTGTGCCCTTCCAGCCGCACGGCTTCGACTTCGGTCGGCAGGCCAAGCTGCAGGAACTCGTGCGCGGTATCGAAGATATGCGCGCCCCAGTCGCCCAGCGCGCCGTTGCCGTAGTCGAACCAGGAACGCCAGTCGCCGTTGACGTAGCCGCGATTGAAATTATGGTAAGGGCCGGTCGCGGTCCAGACGTCCCAGTCCAGCGTTTCCGGCACCGGTTGCCGCGGCAGATATCCGGACACCGCCATGCCGTGCCAGCGGCGCGGATTGTTCATGAACGCCGTGATGGCGCGCACGTTCTTGATGATGCCGGCGTCGACCCACGACTTGAACTGGAAATAATTGGCCTCCGAATGGCCCTGGTTGCCCATCTGGGCAGCCACCTTGTACTTGCGCTCGGCCGCCATCATCATGTCGATTTCGCGGAAGCTTTGCCCCATCGGTTTCTCGCAATAGACATGTTTTCCCTGCGACATGGCGAGCATCGCGATCGGGAAATGCGAGAAATCGGGCGTGCCGACGCTGACCGCCTCGAATTCCTTGCCCATCCTGTCGAACATGCGGCGAAAATCCTGGAAGCGCGGCACGTCGGGGAACATATTGAGGATCTCGACGGTATGCGGCGCGCCCATGTCGACGTCGCACAAGGCCACGACGTTCGCGAGCCCCGTTGCGTGCAGCGCCTTGATGACCTGGGCTGCGCGATTGCCGATGCCGACGCAGGCCAGGTTGACTTTGCCATTGGATGCCTTCGCCTGTGCCAGCATCGGCGTGGCCATCGCGGCCAGGGCGCCCTTGACGATCGTACGGCGACGGGTAGAGAAAAGCGGCTGCGACATGGTGTCTCCTTGTAGTAGTCGGTTGTCGTTATTGATAGCTGCCGGGCCAGGCGATCTCGCGGCCCTCGTCCATTGCCGCCTGTCCCATCAGCGCGGCGATCCCGGAACGGTAGGCGTGCTCGATCATGTGCGGCATCCGCTGGCCCAGGCGGATCGCGTTGGCGAAGGCGGCCATCGACAGCTCGGTGCCGTCGCCGCCGCCCAGTTCGTGCCGCAGTGATTGCCCGACCTCGCCGGACTTCGCTTCCGGCTTCCAGCTCGGCGCACCGATAGCGACCGTTGCGGCCCTGCCCTCCTCGATTTGCCTGACGAGTGCCGCGACGGCGGGCGCAGGAGGTGGCTCCTCCGTGTAAAACTTGCCGCTCTCGCCTTCGATCGTTCCCCTGGGTCCCATGATCTGGATTTCCAGCCCGTGGTGACGGTTGCTGGTGAGCGCGTCGTAGACCAGGGTGACGCCGTCGCGGTAGCGAAACAGCACGTTGACGTTGTCGTACACGTCGCGCCCGTCCTTCCAGTGATTGACGCTGCCGTAGCCGACACAGGACAGCGGTGCGGCGTCGAGATACCAGTTGGCGACCTGCAGGTGATGCGACGCCAGCTCCGTCAGCAGGCCGCCCGAGGTGGCGCGGTACAGCCGCCAGTTCAGCTTGCGCTCCAGGCGCGGGTCGGGCACCGGACGGCGCCAGTCGTTGTTGCGGTGCCAGCTGGCGCGGATCTGGGTGATCGGCCCGATGTGCCCGGCGCGCACCAGTTCGTGCGCGTGCAGGAAGGTGGCGCTGAACAGCCGCTGGTGACCGACCTGGAACACCCGCGGGCTGGCGTTCGCCGCCCGCGCGATCGCCTTGCATTCGTCGACCGTGAGCGCCAGGCTCTTTTCGCAAAACACGTGCTTGTCGGCCGCGAACGCGGCGAGGCAGATCGGCGCGTGCTGATGCAGCGGCGTGGCAATCACCACGCCGTCGATCCCCGGCATCGCCAGCAGCTTGCGGTAATCGCTGAACGCCTTCGGCTTGCCGCCTGCCGCCGCCATGGCCTCGGCCAGGTGCGGCGGATAGTCGTCGCACAATGCCGCGACTTCGACGCCCGGCGTGCGCAACAGGTATTGCAACAGCAGGCTGCCGCGCGACCCGGTGCCGATCACCCCGATGCGCACCCGGTCCGAGGCCGCATCGCCTGCCGGCTGGGCGCGCAGCGGCGCCATCCACGGCAGTCCGCTCAGCAACGAAGAGCTTGCCACCACGCCCGCCACGCGCGCCAGGAAACGCCGCCGCTCCTGCGCCTCGTGGCGAATGTCGTCAAGAGGATTACTGCTCATATCGCCATTCCTTTTCTACGCGCCAGGCCCCGCCCGCCAGGCCATAGTCGAACGCCACGGCCTGCGCGTCCCGGTAGCGGCGCAGCACCTCCGCACGGCGCGCTGCCGGGAGCACGAACAGGGCGGTCGACAACGCCTCGGCGTCCGCGGCGCCCGGGCAGGCGACGGACACGGTCCTGCAGCCGGTCACCGCCTGGCCGTTCGCCGGATCGATGATGTGGGTTTCGCCAGGACGATTGCCCGACGTGGACATCGCACCGTCGCGCAAGTCGAACCGGTGCAACGACGTCCCGGGTTCGAACATGTGCTCGACGCCGACCTGCCAGCAGACGCCCGCGGGATGGCTGCCGATCACGGCCACCGAACTTTCCCCGAAACTGAGAAAGGCCTGTTCGACGTGCCGATCCAGCAGGAACTGCCTGATCAGGTCGAGGGCGATCCCCTTGCCGATACCGCCCAGGTCGAGTTGCAACCCCGGCTCGGTGAAGCGTACGGTATGGGCATCAGGATCCACGTCCAGGTGGTGCATGCCATGGCCGGGACGGCCTGCGCCCTGGGCGATGTCGAATGCGCCCCCGGTCAGCCGGTGATGCCGCATGCAGGCGTCCAGGACCGTCCACAAGGCATCGTTCACCGGGACGGCCCCTCGGGCGGCGTGCCGGTTGAGCACTGCCAGGTCGCCATCGGGCGAGAAGCGGCTCATGATCGATTCCTGTTCGCGCAGCAGTCGCTGCACCTCGTCCGCAAGCCGCGCGCCGGCCTGGTCTGCCGTGGACGGCAAGACCATGCTCAGCCGAGTGTTCATCGACGCGAAGGTCCGGTGAAACATCGGGTCGCTTATTTGCCGTGGAGGTCGCGGATCAGGATATGGCGGAACGCAACCTCGTCGCCGTGATCCTGCAGGAGGATGTGCCCGTCGGCCCATTCGCCGAACCCGGGGATGTCGCGAAACTTGCTGGCCGCGACGGCTTCGCGAAAGGCGGCCGAGCCGCGCTCGAATTCCACGGTCTTCCTGCCGTTCAGCCAGAACGTGACGGTATTCCCTTGCGACAGTATCCGCACGTGATTCCATTGGCCGATCGGCGCAGGGACCTTGTCCTTTGCGGCCGGAATGAGGTCGTACAGCGAACCGATGGTCCGGTTGCCGTTGCGTCCCAATTTGGCGTCGGGATGACGCTCATCGTCCAGCAACTGGAACTCGAGGCCGATCGCCGAACCCACCGCGGCCGGCTTGCCCGTCACTTTGTCGATCGGTGCCAGATTCGGCTGGGTGAAGATCTTGACCCCGCTGTTCGCGCCGGGCGTGAGCCGCGCATCCAGCGTGAGCTCGAAATCGGCATAGCGCTTGCGGGTGATGATGTCGCCGCCGCCGCGCGATTCCTCGCCACCTTTCCCCGCCATCGTCAGCAGGCCGTCGCAGGTCCGCCATCCATGTTCCGGGAACCTGTCCGATTTCACGCTGCGCCAGGCGTCGGTGGAGGTGCCGTCCCATAAAACGGTCCAGCCTTCCGCTTTTTGCTGGGGCGTCAGCGCCATGGCCGCCCTGGTGGCAGCACATGGCCCGGGTTGCGCCTGAGCGAAAGGCGAGGCGGAAAACATCGTGGCGGCGAGAATGGCCGCGAACATTCGGTAGCGAGGCATTACAGTCTCCATGTGTACGAAACGCTGAACAGCAGGCCGCCAGCACAACATGTGGAAACCCGCAATCGATTCCCTACCCGGATAACGGAATAAATGACAAGACGCTATCCACGGGCGCATTTGTCAATACCAAGGATTCGATGTAATCCCGAGTTAATGCACCACGATGCTGACCGGCACTCATTCATTCACTCTATTTCAATAAAATAGTTAGAACCAATGTTTTGTGTATATCGATTGGTTCAAAAAAGGTATTGGTGATGACCTTTAAATGACAAATGAGTCGAATTCGGCTGCCGCGAATTACGGCGTCCGGAAACAGCGGCAGCGGCCCTGCTGATCAATCACGTGGCAGGCATGATCGGCCTGGTCGCCTTCCCGTCTGCTGGACCTCGAGCAGGCCGGGCTGACCGTGACAATTATCACGCTGACATGCACTTGCTCGACTTGATACAAGAAGAAGTGTGCGCAGGATCAGGCTGCGCGGCCGGAACGCTCCGGCCGAACTGCGTGCTCGGGAGGGAGCGGTTCAGACGGGTGTTTCTGCCCCGGCGTTGTCGGCAGGCTGTTCCTGCTCCGGCTGCTGGGCGGCGAGCATCCGGAATGACTTCGGCGTACAGCCGAATTCTTCCTTGAACAGCTTGTTGAAATATGGAACATTCGAGTAGCCAACCAAATACGCGATTTCCGACACGGCGGCGCTGCTTTTCTGAGTCAGCAGCCTGGATGCCTCAGTCAGCCGCAGTTTATTCACGTAAGCGGTGAAGGTCATGCCAAGTTCGGATTTCAGCACTTCATTGATTTTGTAGCGGTTCGCGCCGGTCCCTGCCGCCACGGCTTCGAGATCCAGTTTGGGGTCGGTATAAGTGCTGGCGATATACCGCAAGACCGATGCTTTTTCCTTGTCCTTGTACGGTTCCAGGGTTAGCTGGCGATAGGCGACCAGGGGCAAATTGGTCTTCATTTTTGTATCCACGCTGGCCAACAGCGCGCGCGAATGCGCCAGGAAAAACCACACACCAAATGCCACCCAGCCACCCAGGACAATGACCGCCAGCGCGGCCAGGTAGCGGTAATCCCGGCCATGCAATGTCAGTTCGCTGATCTCGATATACCCGTCGACATTGCGTGGCGTGGCCATACTGGTGCCAAACAGGATTTTCGCGACCTTGTCCAGTTCATAGCCCTGGCGCGCCAGGTCCAGCTTCATCGCAGGAAACCACCATTCGGGAACCAGCAGCCGGGCCAGGTCGAGCGTCACCGGCATGCCCTGTTCATTACACGAAAAATACGTTCTAGGTGGACGGTAAGTCTCGAACTGGCCTGGCTTGGAGATTTTTTCGTCGAAGGTGGACATCTCGAACGTCACCGACGTGGCCGGCGCACATTTGGCAACGAAGGTAATGGTGCGGAACCTCGACCAATCCTGGAGAATCGGCCGCCCTTTGTCGTCCCTGAAGGTCAGGTCGGCGGCGGCAAAAGGATACGCAGCCGCATCCTTGAGCTTGAAGTCGAACCGCAGCCGGTCGCGCGACATGTCGTGCAAGCGCACCGACGACGCTCCACCAGTCGCCACATCGGAATATGTTCCGTAATGCCAGCGGGAGCTGCCATTTTGCACCGGCAACAGCGTTTGTGTCGGATAGGTCCGATAAACAAAAACCACCGCCACCAGCGCGTCCACGAGAAGCAGGACAATCAGCGCCAGCAGGGCCTTCTTATAGAACTCTTGCATATAGGTAGGGGCCTGAACTGTCTCGGCGCCGCAGGTGTCGACGGCTACGATCCCGGCATCATAACAGGCGGTATATGGACAGTCCCAGCTATTTTTGCAGCGGGCCGTGTTCACGCCAACCGGCCGCAAGTCTTCCTGTCGCCCCAGTGGACGGCGTTGGCGATGCCTGCCTGGGCGCCTGCGCGGCGCCCGCGCCGTCGAGGTGCAGGCTGGCGGTCAGGGCGCGGACGGCACGAATGTGACGATAACGCGTCCGTAACGCGTCAGCGCCGGACTGCCCTTGTCGATCACCTTGACGATGAAGTGGGCGGTCTCCGTCTTGCTGACCACGGGCGCCTGCCCCCAAACGGTATGATGGTTTTCCGCATACCCCAGCTTGATCTCCTGCCTGTAGCTGCCCGCTTCGGGATACTGAAACCACAGGTAGCTCAAGCTGTCTCCATCGGGGTCGGAACTGCCGGCCGCGCTCAGCATGAAGCCCTCGCCGGATTTGACGGTCAGCCGATCGCCCGGCGTCAGCTTTACGACTGGCGGATGATTCGCCTCCTTGTACGGCTTGGTGGTCCACTCCATTCGAGCTGCGAAATCGTTCTGGAAGTCTTTGCGCCAGCGCCAGATGGTGGTCCGGTACCCGGTGGAGACCTTGTCGTGGGGGCGCACGGCGCGGCCAAATTCGCTGTGTACCATCGGCCTGTAACTATCCACTGCGTTGGTCCAGATGGCATGCGGCTCTTGTAATACAGGGACGTTGCCGGTAAAGCCTTCCGGATCGGTATCTTTCAACGCAGGCGTGTAGAACTCGTAGCGTCCACCCCAGCCGCCCCAGTCCGGATGCTCGGGTGCGTTCAGGCCGTTCGGTATCAAGGACAGGAAGGATGGCGTATCGCCCTCGACGCCAAAAGAAACATCCGGATACACCGCACCCAGCGGCCCATGACCCTGTTGAATATGCGCGGCGATCCAGTCGTTGCTCACTTCCGTGCTGTCGAAGCCAGGCTCGGTCGCGTGCATCCCGGTCCAGGTGCCATTGCCATACCCGCCGGGGCTGACGATATAAAACAGATCGGGAAACTGGCTGCGTATCCAGAAACCGGAGTCGTCCTGATCAGAGATCGTGTAGACGCGCAACTTCTTCACCAGGTGACCGACCTCCTCCGGTGGCTTGTCGTGTCTGATCCGATACAACGCTTGAGCGAGCGTATTGGCACCGCCCCAGACCGCAACCCAGAGGGGACGCGTATCATTTTTCTCCAAGGCCTTGATGATGGCGTCCGACCCCGGCGAGTCCTTGCCGTCGCCGACACCTTGCATGCCGTAGACTTGCGAGCCGGCGCGCACCACGGCGTTGAGTGCCTGCGCTTTCGGAAACCCTGGTTCGTGCTTCAACAAGTTGGGTTGTACCCGGCCATAGGCGTCGACGATCGCATGGATGGACTCCGGGGCAATGCGCGACTTCTGATGCGTGGACGTCGTGGCGACGATCCCTTCGATATCGATCTGGTTCGCGTATAGAAGCAAGCGTACGAGCGACTGGCTGTCATCGGGATCGGCCTCGATATCGGTGAGGACAATCAGGCGTTGTCCGGGTTCGGCAGCGCCAAGGGCAGGCACGCAAACCAGAAAGGCCGTCAGCATCGCTGTCATTGAAAGTAATCGCATCATCTCTGTTTTGCTTTGTATTGAATCGGGGCCTGTCTCGCTGGCCGGGCTGTGTGCAGGACCGGAACTGAACCCGCCCAAACGAAACGGCCCGGCGAAGAACGCGCCGAGCCGGACCGCATCCGCTACAAGCCACTCACGTCATGCGGATGTGCGTGTGGCAGCTTACCGCTTTGCGCCCTTCACCAGCGCATCGAGCAGGTCCGGGTCGAGGACTGCGTTATTGCGGCCCCGATCGATCAGGCCGCCCACATCCCAATAGAACGGTAACAAGCCATGGCCCGCTGCCGACCTGGTGACGTAGTTGATATAGTAGACGCGCGACTTCTTATGCAGGGCCAGTGCATCGCCCGTCAGATTGGTGCGCAGCATTGCGGCATACTCGCCGAGCACGACCGGAATGCCCTTGTCGACAAACTGCTGCCTGACCTTCGAGAACTGCTCATCGACATAAGCCTCTTCCATCTGGTCGGCATTGTGGGCGGTGTCCGTGGTCGAATGATTGTCCTTGCCCCAGTAATAGAATGCATGGCCCCACCATTCATCTTTTTCCATTAAAGTAAATTGCCACGGGTAGAAATGTACCTCATACATCAGCTTATTGCTGACAGTATCGGTCGGCATGGCGGTCCACATCGTCGCTGATTTATCGATGTCCACGGCCGGTCCCTGCACCACCAGGACACGGTAGGCATTCTTGCCGCCCGTGGCGCGCACCGCATCGATGAAGGTCTGGTGGTAGGACATGAGCACTGGCATCTGGTTGGGCGTATCGACAGCCGGCTCGTTGGCGCCGGCAAATATCAAATGCTCGTCGAAGTCGCGCATTTGCGTGGCAATCTGGGTCCAGAACGCCTTTTGTTTCTCGTTGACGGCCACTTGCTTGTCGGGCTGAACATTTCTTTCGAGCCAACCACCATCCCAGTGGATGTTCATGAGCACATACATCTGGTTGTCGACGCAATATTTGACGACTTGCTTGACGCGGTCCATCCACGCCTGGTCGATCTTGCCGGTCTGTTGGTTGGCGTACTGATCCCAGGCAACCGGGAGCCGGATGGCGTTGAATCCGTCCGCCTTGGCCGCCTTGATCAGCGCCTCGGTGACCGGGGGATTGCCCCAGGCGGTTTCTCCGCCGGTCGCCTCCATCGTGTTGCCAATATTTAACCCCAAACGAATCTTGCTGGCAAGCTGGACAGCGGTGCTGCCCATGCCGGTAGCATCGGGCGCGATCGGATTCTGGTTGTAATCGGGAAAGAGACCCGCGGCCGGCGTTGTTGGAGCCGGCGTTGTCGGAACCGGCGTCGGCTGGGCTGGCGTGGTTGGCGCTGGCGTCGTTGCGGTTGGCGTCGTTGGCGCCGACGCCGCAGGCTTCGTGCTGGCCGCGCCGCCGCCACAGCCAACGTTTAATGACAGGATTCCAACTAATATCAGTAGACGGCTGAGCTTCAAAATAACCTCGAAATATTCATGCTGACAAAATTACCCGTTGGCCTCGAATATTTTTCCGGCCAAGCGCCAACATACCGAGGTCCGCACCACGGCCGTTATCGCTTCCCCCGAAATTGCTAGCAAAAAGCGAAAAATTGCACAACTTGGGGATTTACAGCTACGGCTTGGGCGAGCGGATCGTCAGGCTGCGTAAGTCCGATAACAGGACGCTGTCGACGTCGCGTGCCCGCGCAAGCCGCCGCCGCCGCAGGGCGAATGCAAGGAAGTGCAGTATCAATGCGATTTTCTGCACCTTGTAAATGTCTTCACCGCTAGCGTAATTTCGGTCCTTACTCTTCCCGAACCCCTGGGATAGACTTCGCCGGTTTGCTGGACCGGCGCGCCAGCTGTGGCGCCGGTGGACGCATGCGTCATGGCGGCCTTCTTCAGCACTGATGCATCGACGCGCCAAAAAACATACGACTTTCATGGATACCACTGAGTGAACATCATCAAACATAGCCTCGCCGTTCTCGGCCTGATCGCGGCACCGGCTTTTGCCGCCAACCAAGTCAGCATCAGCATCGACGCCAGTCGACCCGGCCCTGTCATCAGCAAGAACGTCTACGGCCAGTTCGCCGAGCAGCTCGGCACTGGCATCTACGGAGGCATGTGGGTCGGCACGAAGTCGAACATCCCCAACACCCGTGGCTGGCGCAATGACGTCGTCGGCGCGCTCAAGGCGTTGCATGTGCCGCTGGTGCGCTGGCCGGGCGGCTGCTTCGCCGACACCTACCATTGGCGCGATGGCGTCGGTCCGCAGGACAAGCGCCCGAGCAACATCAGCGATGGGCGCGTAGAGGAGATCAACGCCGTCGGCACCCACGAATTCTTCGACCTGATCGACATGCTGGGCGCCGACGCCTACATCAACGGCAACGTCGGTACCGGCAGCGTGCAGGAGATGGCCGATTGGGTCGAGTACATGACGGCGGACGGCGGCTCGCCCCTGGCCAGGCTGCGCGCCCGGAACGGGCATGCAAAGCCGTTCAAAGTCGCCTACTTCGGTATCGGCAATGAGTTGTGGGGCTGCGGCGGCAACTTGAAGCCCGACTACTACGCGAACCTGTACAGTAATTACTTCAAAGTCGCCTACTTCGGTATCGGCAATGAGTTGTGGGGCTGCGGCGGCAACTTGAAGCCCGACTACTACGCGAACCTGTACAGTAATTACGAGAATTTCCTGAGGGCGCCCGGAAATTCGAGGCCGAAGATGATTGCCAGCGGCGGCAGTGGTTTCGACACCGCCTGGACCGACGTCCTGAGCAAGGAACTGAAAGGCCGAACGGTGGGGATCAGCGTCCACCAGTACACCATCGCGGGCACCACCTGGGAGGGCAAGGGCAAGGACCTCGGCTTCAAGGAAGACGAGTGGATCTCGACCCTCGCCAATACCTTGAAAATGGATCAGCTTATCAAGGATCACGTGGCCGTACTGGACAAGCACGATCCCGAGAAGAAGATCGGGCTGATGATCGACGAGTGGGGCACCTGGTATGACGAAGCGGGTGCCAGAAGCGCCTTGTTCCAGCAGAATTCCCTGCGCGACGCGCTCGTGGCGGCGCTCAACTTCCACATCTTCCATGCTCACGCGGAGCGGGTCCCCATGACCACGATCGCCCAAATGGTCAATGTCCTGCAGGCGATGATCCTGACTGACAAGGAGAAGATGGTCCTGACCCCGACCTACTACACGTTCCAGATGTATGTGCCGTTCCAGGATGCCAGGTCGCTGCCGCTGGCAATCAAGGACAACACGAGCTACACCATGGGCGCAACGACCATTCCGGGGGTGAGCGCATCGGCGTCGCTTGCCAAGGACGGCAAGGTGTATCTGGCACTGGTCAACACCGATCCGCACAAGGCGGTCGATGTCGCCGTCGACGTCGCCGGCGCGAAGGTAAATGCTGCGGCCGGCAAGGTACTGACCTCGGCCGCGATGGATGCGCACAACACGTTCCAGAATCCGCAGGTCATCAAGCCGGCAGCGTTCAGCGCGCGTGCCGCGGGCGGCAAACTATCGATCAAGGTGCCCGCAAAGGCCGTGATGGTGGTCGCGCTGGAGGAGTAGACGCCGCGCGCACAAGGGCATGGTCGCCCATCCCGAACAGGAGCGGCGGCAGCTCGCCGCTCCCGCAACGGACGCCGCAAGGGCGTCAAACGTCAATCAATCGACCTTGTATTCGGAAACGTATGCGTTCAACACCGGAATCCAGTTTGCCCCCGCCCGCAACCGAAGGGCAGCCGTCGTTGCGGCCCGAGAAACGGCGCTACGCGTTGGGTGTCGTGCTGCTCATCCATCTTGCCTTGCTGATCGCCATGCTGCTGTCGCCCGCGCGCCGTCCCGCGCCTCCACCGCCGCGCGCCCTGGAAACGGCCCTGATCGAAGAGAAAGTACCGGAAGAAAAGATTCCCGAACCTGCGCCCGCCAACATCGCCCCACCCACCCTCGCGCCGCCGCCCCTTCTCGTCCCGCCGCCGCTGCCAGTGCCCGACGTCGTGCCCGACGCAGTCCGGGCTCCGGCTCCGGTTCCCGCTCCGGCTCCCGCTCCGGCGCCTGCTCCGGCCCCGGCGCCGGCCGCGCCCCCCGTCCCGGCCCCACTCGCGAAGGAGGTCGTGGCCAGCGCGCCTCCCAAGCTGTTCGAGGAATGCGCCGAAGCGTCGGATCGGCATATGGTCGCCGACGTATATCGCCTCGCTGCCGGCAACCAATCGGTGTACGACATGCGCGGGCGTAAGCCGATCAAGCGCGTTTGCCTGGCCCAACTCGATATCGTGCCGCGCTCCTTCCGCGAAGGCTTTCCCGGTATGGGCTCGACGATCGAATGGTTCGGTCTGGATATTCGCTTTACCGTCAATATCGCCGAAACCGCCACCTGGGAGCTGATGCTGCTGGCCGACGATGGTGCCGTTCTCAGCATCGACGATGAAAACGTGATCGACAACGACGGCATCCACGCCCCGACACCCGTGGCGACCAGGATCAAGCTGGAGAAGGGCTTGCACAATTTCCGCCTGCGCTACTTCCAGGGTCCGGGCCCGGATCTTGCGCTGATGCTTGCGTGGAAAAAGCCCGGCGCGGCCGATTACAGCTATTTGCCGCGCAGCCTGATAGGGCGGCCGCCAGCCGGCACGCTGCCGCCGATCCGCCAGAAGGAATAATCAGGGCAGCGCCACGTTCCACACCTCACTTCCGACATTCATGAAAAAGACACACCGCCCCGCTCTCGTTCTCTTGTCCGTACTGGCGTCGCTGCCCGCGGCGTCATTCGCGCACAACCCGATTATTCAAACGATGTATACGGCCGATCCGGCACCCATGGTCCATCAGGGCACGCTCTACCTGTTTTCCAGCCACGACCAGGATGTCGGCGAAAAAAACAACTTCAACATGAAGGACTGGGTGCTCGCCACGACGACGGACATGGTGAACTGGACCCAGCATGGCGCGATCGCCTCCCTGCGGGATTTCGCCTGGGCCGCCAAGGAGATTTCCGGCTGGGACGGTTTTGATAATGGCGCCTGGGCGCCCCAGGTGATCGAGAGGGATGGCAAATGGTATCTCTACGCCCCGGTGCAAGGCCGGGGCATCGGCGTGCTGGTGGCCGACAATCCCCTCGGCCCGTACACCGATCCCATCAAGAAACCACTGATCGCCGGCCACGCCGGCGGCCTGTACGACAGCATCGATCCGACCGTCTACATCGACGACAAAGGCCAGGCCTATCTCGCCTGGGGCAATCCGAATCTGTGGTCGGTGAAGCTGAACAAGGACATGATTTCCTACGACACGAGCGTCGGGGAGAATGGCATCATTCGCCATCCGATGACCGTCAAGGCGCTGGGCGAGCGCAATCCTCCGGACACGCAAGGCACGACGCTTCCGAAGCGCGCCTTGCGCGGCACGTCCTACGAAGAAGGTCCCTGGCTCTATCAGCGCAAGAATCTCGCCTACCTGTTTTTTGCAGGTGGTCCCATCCCCGAGCATCTCGCCTACGCCACCGGCCCCACACCGGAAGGCCCGTGGACCTACGGCGGCGTCGTCATGACCCCGCAAAGTGCGTTCACCAACCACCCGGGCGTGGTCGATTTCAAGGGCAAGACCTACCTCTTCTACCACAACGCCGCGCTTCCGGGAGGCGACGGTTTCAAGCGTTCCGTGGCCGTCGATGAGTTGAAGTTCAACCCGGACGGCTCGGTCCCGATGGTGCAACCGACCAGGGAAGGCCCGGCACCGGTCGCCACCCTCGATCCCTACCAGCGCGTCGAAGCCGAGACCATTGCGTGGTCGTCCGGTGTCAAGATCGAACCCAGCAGCGCCGGCGGCCAGAATGTACGAAACATCCACGACGGGGCCTACATCCAGGTGCGCAATGTCGATTTCGGCGCGCCCGGCGCGCGCGCCTTCATGGCCAGCCTCTCCAGCACGGCCAAGCCGAAGCAGGCCACCGGGGCGACGATCGAGATTCGTTTGGGCAAGCTCGACGGCCAGCTGATCGGCACGCTGCCGGTCTCGGGAACCGGCGGCCAATGGAAGCGACAGTCCACCCGCATCTCGGGCGCCTCCGGCGTCCAGGATGTCTACTTCGTGTTCCGCGGTGCGGCCGGCGAAGAACTGTTCAAGTTCGATTACTGGCAATTCGCGCACCACGACCTGCCCGCAGACCGCGCCTCCGGCACGTCCCGGCCCGGCCCGGCGGTGAAGGCGGATCGTGCCCATAATCCCGTGATCTGGGCCGACGTTCCGGACATCGCAGTCATCCGGGTCGGCAAAACCTACTACATGAGCAGCACGACGATGCACATGAGCCCGGGCCTCCCGATCATGAAGTCGACGGACCTGGTCAACTGGAGCATGGCCTCGTACGCCTATGACACCCTGGCCGACAACAAAGCCTTCCGCCTCGAAAACGGCAAGAACGCCTACGGTGAGGGCTCCTGGGCCAGCAGCCTGCGTTACCACGACGGCATGTTCTATGCCTCGACATTCTCCGCCACCGCCGGAGGACGCACCCACATCTTCGCCACGCGCAATCCGGAGCGCGGCCCGTGGAAAGAAACGAGTTTCGAGCCTGCGCTGGGTGACCACAGCCTGTTTTTCGACGACGACGGTCGTGTCTACATGGTGTTCGGGGGCGGCCGCATCTCGCTCAGGGAGCTGAAACCCGATCTCACTGGCTTCAAGCCCGGCGGCGTCAACAAGGTCATCATCGAAAACGTCAACGCCCTCTTCGGCGCCGACCATGGCGGGCTCAAAGCCGAGGGCTCGCAGCTTTCCAAGATCAACGGCCGCTACTACCTCTTCAACATCGCCTCGCCCAAGACCCGCTGGGCACGCACCGTCATCGTCCACCGCGCCGACAAGATCGACGGTCCCTACGAGGGCCGCATCGCGCTCGATGATCGCGGTATCGCCCAGGGCGGCCTCATCGACACCCCGGAAGGCAAATGGTATGCCTATCTTTTCAAGGACAACGGCGCCGTCGGTCGCGTCCCCTACCTCGTGCCCGTGACCTGGCAGGACGGCTGGCCCGTGCTCGGCCAGGACGGCGAGGTGCCCATGACGCTCGACATCCCCGCCGGCCGACAGGGCCGCTCGGGCGCATCCGGCATCGTCGCCTCCGACGAATTCGACCGCTCGCCCGGCGCCCCCGCCCTGCCCCTCGCCTGGCAATGGAATCACAATCCCGAGCCGCGTAACTGGTCGCTCACCAAGCGCCCCGGCTACCTGAGCTTCGTCACCAGCCGGGTCGATTCCAGCCTGCCCGAGGCCAGGAATACCCTCACCCAGCGCACCTTTGGCCCTGACAGTTTCGCCACCACCAGCATCGACGTGAGCGGCATGAAAGACGGCGACTGGACCGGCCTTGCCGCCTTTCAGAAAAAATACGGCTTTGTTGGCGTAAAGATGAGCGACGGCGCCAGGTCGCTCGTCATGGTGAGCGCCGACTCCGGCCAGCCCGAGGAGGTCGCCTCCATTCCCCTTTCCCGCAAAACCGTTCACCTCAAGGTCGAATGCGAATTCCAGTCCGCGCCTGACGATGCCCGTTTCGGCGTCGACGAGAATGGCGCCCAGAGCTATGGCATACCGGGGGCGCCTGAAGTCGCCCGCTTCTCCTACAGCCTCGACGGCAAATCCTGGACCCCGATCGGGCGTCCCTCGCGCCTTACCTACACCTTCCCGCACTTCATGGGTTACCGCTACGCGCTCTTCTATTATTCGACGCAGACCGCCGGCGGCCGCGTCGACTTCGACTACTACCGGATCGGTCAAAGCGGGGGCTCCCGCTGACCGCGTCCGGCGGAAGGCATTATCGCGCCGGCTCGCGCGCGTCCTTTTTGCATGCATCCCGGAATGCCTTCGGGGTGCATTGGTATTCTTGCTTGAAGAGCTTGATGAAATACGAGGAGTTTCTGTAGCCGACCGAATAGGCAATTTCTGCAATACTGGCACCGGTGTTTTCCACCAACAGGCGCGCTGCTTCGGTCAATCTGAGCTTGTTCACGTAACCGATGAAGGTGTAGCCTGTTTCCGCCTTTAATATGTCGTTGACCTTATTGCGGTTGACACCGGTTTCCGTCACCACGGTCTCCAGGTCCAGTCCTGGATCCGCATAACGCGTCGCCAGCAATCGCAGAATGGCGGATTTTCCTTTTTCCCGGTGTGTCTCCAGCGCCAGCTGCTGGTACGCCACCAGCGGCACGTCCTTCTGCATCCGCGCATGAAGGTCATTGGCCAACACCACGGCGTACTGCCTGACGAACCAGAACCCGAAACCAGCCCAGGCGACCGTCAGGAAGGCGGCGAGAAAATACAGGTAGCCATATTTCCGCTCGTGCAATTCGATGTTCGCGATTTCGATACGCGACGGGATGCCGACGCCGCTGGCGGTGCTGGTGCCCACCTCGATCTGCGCAACCTTGGCCAGCGAGTAGCCCAGGTCGGATGGGTTGAGCTTGTTCGAGTCGACCCACCATTGCGGAACAGTCAAATGCGCCAGATCGAGTTCGGCATGAGCCCCGTCCTGATCGCAGTTAATGTATGCCGACGGCGAACGGTAGGTCATCAGATCATCCACTCTGGACAGCTTGTCATCGAAGGTGGCCAGGCTGATCCGGATGGTACCGGCGGGGAGGCAGCGTGCCTCGACACTGATCTTGTCGAATCTGGACCAGTCGAGCAATGCCGGTTTGCCGTTGCTGTCTCTGAAGAGCAGGCCGCTCGATACATAGGGTCTGGAGCTGCTGCCTGACAGGACGAACTCCATGATCAGGCGCGCGGCATCGACTCGCGCATCCAGGCTGGTTGTCGCGCCGTTGCCTTTGTGCGTTCGCAACTGCCAGGAAAAATCTGCCTGCCCAAACAACGGGACGCGGTGATGGCTGCGGCTGACGCAAACATACCCGGTCAGTGTACTGATACCGAGAAGCAGGACCAGCCGGACCAATGCTTTTGAATATAGCGGGTGCATGTCAATGAAGGTGGCAGGCCCGACAGTGGCGAACCGGTGGCCTGGCGGTCAAGCCGCATACAAGCGAATAAAGCCGGTCCGCACCGGGCCCGGCTTGTCGACGCGAAGGCAGGGGCGGCCCCGCAAGCGGGGCCGCCTTTTCCTTTAGTACGTGTAACGCAGGCTCAGGCGGAAGCTGCGGCCCGGCTCGAACCAGGCGCGGGGCATGTTGCCGATGCCTTGCTGCTGCGTCTGGCGCACGACCATATCCGTCAGGTTGCTCGCCGAGAAGTTGCCCGAGATGTGCTCGTTGAACCTGTAGTCCACGCCAAAGTCCAGCTGGCCCGTCGCTTCCTGCCAGGTCGGCAGGCCGTAGCCCACGTCCGTCGGCGCCGTGCCGCCGTTCGCGGCGGCGCGGTCCGGATCGGCACTCGTGGCGTTGTCGCCGCCCGTGCCGTTCGCACCCACGCCCTGCAGGAACCGGCTGCGCCAGCTATAGGCCAGACGTGCCGACAGCGGACCGCGGTCATACAGGAACATGAGGTTGTACGCGTTCTTCGACAGGTACAGGATCGGCAACGACGTGAACGGCAGGCCGTTGGTGTCGCAGCCGTACAGGCTCAGCGAGCTGTTGTTGAACGATCCGTTCGCCGGGCAATACTTCTGGGTGAACGGATGGTACAGGTCCTGCTTGCTGTCGATGTACGTGTAGTTCGCCGAGATGCCGAAGCCCTTGGCCCAGTCCGGCAGTATGCGGTCCAGCCCCGGTACATTGTTGAAGTAAGTCTGGCCCGCCAGTTCCAGGCCCGTCACCGAACCCTTTGCGACGTTGTCCGGCCCCGTGATCAGGAACGCCTGGTCGTTGCCCGCCAGGCTCTTGTAGGTCCTGGTGAATGCCGTGTTCAAGATGATGTCACGCACATTCTTGCGGAACACGGCCATGGTCAGCGACGAACCGTTGCCCGGATACCATTCGAGCGTCCAGTCGAAGTTGTTGGAGCGGACCGGCTTCAGCTTGGCGTTACCCCGGTCGTTGCCCGTGTAGCTGATGCTCTTGATGGTGCCCGCCTCGGCGCCGGTGCCCGACGTGATGTTCTGGTTCAGGTTGATGTACTCGTTCAGGTTGTCGAACGGCGGACGGTACATCGACTTGGCGAACGCGAAACGGGTTTGCAGCTTGTCCGTCAGGTCGGCCTTCAGGTTCAGGCTGGGCAGCACGTCGACGTACTGCTGCGACGCATTCACCGGATCCTTGATCGCGGCGAAGCGCGGGATCACATCCGACGCGTTCGAGCCATACGTCGGATTGAAGATCGTGAAGCCGTGGGACTCGCTGCGCGTGTGGATCACACGCACGCCGAGGTTGCCCTCGACGGGGAAACGCAAGTTGTCGAAGCCGAAACGCAGTTGGCCGTAGGCGGCTTCGGTGCGTTCCTGCTGGCTGCTGGTCTGGGCCGGATCGTCGTTGTAGGCCAGCGGTTTCCAGCCGCCATCCGCGGTCGAGCAATCATTGTTGGTGCCATAGTATGCGTTGCCGTCCTGGCACTGCATCTGCAGGGCCGGGATGAGTTTCGCATTATTGGCCAGGTTCCGGACGAAGGCCGGGTCCGGAACGACCATCATTGGCACCTGGGGAATCTTGCCATTGAAGAAAGTCGGGAACGTATACGAGGACGTTTGCACCAGGTTGCCGTAGCGCGGATCGCTGAAGTAACTGACGTTGGGGCGTGCTTGCCAACCCTTGTCCGCGAGCAGAGGCAGAGTGCCCGGCACCTTTGTCGCGTTGACGGACCATGGCTCGGCAATGCTCTTCCAGCCGCCGATGCCACCGGAGGCGTCGGAGCGGACCGCCGTACGCTTGGTGAGGCGCACGCCAAAGCGCAGGTCGCGCAGCACGTCGTCGTCGAAGTGGAAACGCGCGTCCGTCTTCCAGGCATACAGGTCGCCCCTGGCCTTGGTCATCGACGGCATCATGAAGCTCATGTAGTAGTTGTCGCGATTCGCCAGGAAGGCGCGGTCATTGTCGTCGAACGTCACCTTCGGCAGACTGCCCGACAAGTCGATGCCCAGGTTCGGCACGAACGTGCCCAAGGTCATGACGTTGCCCTCGCCGCTGTTCGTCGCATGCACCCACTGCAAGTCGCTCTGGATGGCCCAGCGGTCGTTGATGTTCCACTTGAAGTTCCAGGCGATCTCGCGCGTCTGCGATTTGCTGGTGTCGAAGCCGGTGTCGGACTGGTAACCCAGGCCACCGGCCGCGAAGCTGTTCGCGCCCACGCCGCCGATCGGGTAAGTGTAGAGGCCTTTCTGCAAGATGCCGTTCTGGTTGAAAACCGGATCGAGCGGCTTGACCAGGTACGGCGACTCGACGGCCGTAAACGTGGCGTTCTCGGTGTTGGCCGACCTGTAACCGGTATGGAAGTACGTCAGTGCCGATTCCATGCCGTTGTTCTTCCACTGCAGCGCGCCATAGACACCTGCACGGTCGACCTGGCTCGTATTGGTGCGGAAAGACGCGGACTTCGGGATCCAGACGGTCTGGCTGTCAACGATGTCGGTGCGTGGGAAATACGCATCCACCTGAACCGTATCGTTGTGGGAATTGGTGCGGTTGGCAGACAGGTCGATCAACGCGCCCCATTGCCCGGTGCGGGTATTCCACCGCTTCGACACCAGGGCCGACAGGCCCGGCGACTTCTTGCTGCCCAGGGCGTTGTAGTTGCCGTTCACCGACAGGGCGACCTTGCCGTCCTTGTAGTCGAATGGCAGCGCGGTACGCAGATCCACCTGACCGCTGACGCCGCCTTCGACCAGCTCGGCGGGCGGATTCTTGTGCACGACCACTGCGGACATGAGTTCCGGCGGGATGTCGCCCCAGCTCAGCTCACGGCCCGGATAGCCGGCCGAGAACGATTCGCGGCCGTTCAGCGTGGACGAACCCCAGGTCAGGCCACGCACCGAAATGCCCGAACCTTCGACCGAGAAGTGTTCCGGGTCGCCGCGCGAACGGTTGCGGTCGATCGTCACGCCCGCGACGCGCTGCAGCACTTCGGTGATCGACTTGTCCGGCAGTTTGCCGGCCTCTTCCGCAACGACGGCATCGACGACTTCCTCGGCGTTCTGCTTGAGTTTTTGCGCCGACTGCATGGCGGCGCGCTGTCCGCTCACGACCACCGTCTGCGTAGGCGGGTCGCCGGCCGGCGCCGTTTGCGCATGCGCCGCGCCGCCCCAGGCCAGTGCGGCCTGCGCCACCGCCAACGACAGCGCGGTCATCTTGATCGGTTTCCTCACGATCTTCGTCTCAATTCTTGTCATTATTTATATCCTTTTATTAAATACCTTGGTCGCCGTCCGCGGTCATTGGAAGGTGATGGGGCCGGTCAGCGTGAGTTGGGTCGAGTAGGTCAGCTTGTCCGTACCCGCGGTCGCCATCGAGGCGTTCGCGCTCACTGCGGAGAATTCGACTTGCGCGATCGGGTAATCCTGCAACTCGGTCCAGAGGTCGAGTCCCGTCAGGCCGCACGATTCCGCAATCGTGAACTTGTCCTTGAGATCGACGCTGTAGCTCGTGGCGGCTGCAGCGGTCGGCATTACCGTCGCGTGCAGCTTCACGTTGCAGGCCTTGCCGTCCTTGACGGCGAAGTGGCCGAGGTACAGGTTGATATCGACCCCGTTGTTGCCGTTGCCGAACCATTCAGGGTTCTGCGCGAGCTTGAACTTCAGGGCCGTCTGGGCATCGATCCGTGCGCCAGCGGGCGTGTCGCCGTTCTCGACGAGCTTCGCCAGGCCACCCGCGAGCAGCTTGACGCCCATGTAGCCACCCAGTCCATTGCCGGAATCCGGCTGGATGTTGTAGTACCAGGTGAAGCTGCTGCCGTCGGTGGGCACGGTGCGGCCGCACCAGTTCGTGGCACACCACCAACCGTCCGCGCTGCTGCCGGCGTAGGTCTCGATGCTGCCCGACTCATTGGTCTGGTCGGTGCTCTTGTAGCCGCTCAGGAACGTCAGCGCATCCGCTTGCGCGGTGCCGATCGGGATGCTCCGGACAACCGTGCCGGGGGCATAGATATCATCGACGACCTGCGCCGTGATCTTGCACAGCCCGTTGTCGACCTTGGTCATCGTGTTGCCGCTGACCGTGCAGACCGTGGGCGTGCTGGACGTAAAGGTAACGGCTTTGCCGGCAATGCTGGTCGTGGCGACCAGCGGAACCGGCGTCGAATCCAGCGGTAGCGCCCCTGGATTGCGGAAGATCACCGTCTGCGACCGTTTGGGGATGCCGAAAATCTGGTTTTCCGAGGCGGGGGTGTAGCCGTTGCCACCCGCCTGGTTTGCGGTCACCGAGCACTCGCCCGCTTTGATCAGCGACAGCGTAGCGCCGTTGACGGTGCAGATATCCGGCGTATTCGACGTGAAGGTCACCTCGCCACCTCCGCTCGCCGTCGCCGTCAGCTGGACGGTCGCGACCTCGGGCGGGGCGGCGAGCGTCGGTCCGCCCACGAATGGGAACGAAATGGATTGCGCCTTCGCGCCGTCGCTCGAACCGCCGCCGCCGCTGCAGCCGGCCAACAACATGCCGCAGGCCAGTCCGACTGCCGTCAGCTGGAATCTCATGGTTTGTCTCCTCATTGGAATCTTCCTTTCTTTTTTGTTTGCTGAAGTTGCTCGGCACCGGCTGCGCCGATGACAAGAAAAGATTGCTCCCTGCCCGCTTCGCTCGACATTCGCGGCAGGGAGGTTGGTACTGGTCAAGGATGAACGGACTGGCAGAGCGTCGCCGGCGTTATGAAATCGTTTTCAAAAACGCGAAAAAAAACAGCGCGCCATGATGTACGCCGGGACGGCGAAAGGTTTGCGGACCGGTTGCTGCTGCATGCAATGAGCCTGAGGTGCACGTCTTGTCTCCCTGCTTTTATTATCGATACCGGTCAACCAGCTGCTTCGATGGCGCCGTATCGACATATCTTGATCTTTATATATTTGAAACAATTGCCCCCGTGCTGGGCCGCTCCGAAAAAAGGGGCAGCCAAAGCTGCCCCATAAAACCGCTGCGGAAACCCGCCACGGAGGAGAGCGAACGTGTGTGAAGCCCAGGATCGTCTGCGGCCGGGAGGCGGTTGCGGAGCCCAACCCATGTGTGAAGCATAGGCCGTCCCTCATGGGCAACGATATCGCCGGTAATCGAATTTCTTGCACTCCGCAGAAATTGCAAGGAATGTCAGCTAGAGTAAAAATCGGCCGTGACGGGTGGCGTCGGTCAGGCAAGCGGGCCGGAAGAATTGGCTGCCACGCCTCAGGCCGCTCGTGGAACCAGGGAGCGGATGACCGGCGCGCCCCGCATCGACTTTGTTGCATTTAAGAAATATCGCGTGGATGCGGTGGACTGGAGCGCCGACCACCTGCCTGCCCGGGATGCCCGGCTCGAAGAAATACATTGCCTGCCGCTGCTCCAAAAGCTGCCACGCAGGCATGCGCGCGAGGGGGGACGATCTGGATCGACTGGACCGGCCAGCATATGCCGGGGCCATGCTCGACACGGCAGCGACTTCATCACGTGCAAGATGGCGAAGGGACTCGATGCACGCGGCCTGACGACACCGGCGCTCCGGTTGCAAGCTGCGGTTCAGATCGAAAGACCGCTGCGGCACGTTTGCGGTGCCGCAGCGGTCATTGGCGGCGTCTGGGACGTATGACTCAGTTGGTGTAGATCAGACCGCGGCCGGCGCCACTGAAGTAGACGCGCCCGTAGGTGTTCCAGTCGCCCGCCATCGCGCCGATGCCGCCGTACTGGTGCGCATCATCGTTGAAGCGCGCCCAGGTCGCACCACCATCGTCGGAGTGGTACAAGCCCCATACGCCATTCATCGTACCCACGACGTAGATCGCGGCCGAGTACGGGCTGCCCGCCTGTGCCTTGCCCAGGGCGATCACGCTGGCGCCATGCAGTTGGCCCCGCGCGCCGTCGTCACCGACCGTCGCGAAGCCGTTCAGCCTGGTCCAGGTCGACCCCGAATTGGTCGAGTGGTATACGGCGTTGCCGTCGGCCAGCCAGAGGTCACCCTCGACGTTCGGGTTGACCACCATCGACGTGAGATCAAAGGCGTTGCGATACAGGTTCGCCGACACCGAGCCCTGGCTCAGCGTGAAGCTGTGGCCGCCATCGGTCGAGACGTAGACCTTGCCCGCCGGCCCCCAGAATGCGCCCCCCGAATCGTAGGCATAGACCTTGTTCGGATTCTTCCGGTCGACGACCAGGCGATAGCCGTTAGCCCAGCCGCCGGGGTTTGCCGGCGCCGGCAGGTTGGTCGCGGTCCAGCTCGCGCCATTGTTCGTGGTATAGGATGGCACCGAGCCGGACGGCGCCCAGATCACGTTGTTGCGCGACGTGGTCACGATACTCCCGTTGTCGGAATCGTTCGCTGCCGCGCCCGCAGGCAGGGTCGCGAAGTTCGACCACGAGTTGCCGGCGTCGCCGGACCAGAAGCCGAAGACGCTTTTTGGTTGAGTTGCGTTGTTGAGGCCGGCACCGACGATGTAATTCGGATCAGACCACAGCACGTCCGCGTAGTTGCCGTTGTTCCAATCAGCGAGAGGGCCCCTGGTCGGCGTCGTCGCGAGGTCGGTCTGGACCCATGTCCCGATGTCGCCTGCGCTGTTGACGAACTTGTACGGCGCGCCGGCCGGCGGCGTGACGACGGCCAGGGTGGCGGTCTCCTCGAGGTTGTTGTTCGGGAAATCCCAGCTCGGCGTGGCCGACGACGCGTTCCAGGTTTCCCAGACGCCGCCGCCGGTGACGTGCATGATGTGGTCGCGGTTGGCCGGGTCGATCTCGATGTCGTCGATCCAGCCCCAGAACTGTCCGCCGTAATGCAGCATGCCGCCCGCGATTTCGCGCCAGGTGCTGCCGCCGTTGTCGGACAGCTGGACGACAGGACCGGCGGCGCTCCAGGTCCCGGTCACGGCCAGCGCGATACGGGCCGTCGAGCCGGTGCCGTACACGGACACACCGCCGTAGCCGCCGCCGGTCGTGATGCTGGAGAGCTGGGTCCAGGACTCATTGCCGGCCACGCCACCGAACTTGTAGAGGTAGCCGGGACCGCCGGCGCCCTCGCCGGCGTTCTGGTTGAATACCACATAGTACATGCCGTCGCTGGTACGCACCATGTGCGGGACGTAGTAACCGGACACGTTCGACGGGACCGACACCGGCGTCCACGAAAAGCCGCCGTTGACGGACTTGTACAGGATCGAGGTCAGGCCCGCCACCTGGCCGTAGTCCGGCGCGACCGCGGCATACATGATCCAGGTCGTCTGGCCGCCACCCACGTTCGAGTTGTCGAACATGATCTGCTCGACGCCCTTCACGGGGCCGATCGCCTGGATCTGGGCGCCCGTGAGCACGGTGCTCGACAGACCCGTCTGGGTCCACGTCTGACCCGAGTTCGTGCTTTTCCACAGGCCGGCCGTGCGCGAGGCGTAGAACATCGTCGACGGATTGGTGGGATCGAGCTTCAGGCGTTCGCCGATGGCCCGGCCGCCTTCATTGCCACCCACCGGGAAAGGCAGGTCGTAGTGCGTCCAGGTGAGGCCGCGGTTGCTGGAGGCATAGATACGGCCGTTGATCGGGTTGCCGCCGCCGTCTTTCGTATACACGCCGGTGACCAGGTAGACGAGCTGGTCGTTGGCCGGATCGAGGGCAATGCTTTCGACGCCGTGAAACTCGCTCTCGCCCCCGCTGAAACCGATACCGTCGGTGATGGGCGTCCACGACCCGTTTGAATCATTCCAGCGGTAGGCGCCGCCGATGTCGGTGCGTGCGTACATGAGGCCCGCGGTCGTCGGATGGTAGACGAGGCCGGTGACGTAGCCGCCACCGGCCCACTTCACGCTCGTATAACTGGTGGCCGAGCCGGTGGTGGCGGCGAGGACCGGTGCGGTGCCGGACGCGCCGGGGGTCGTGCTGCCCCCGCTGCAACCGGCAAGAAGCGCCGCGACCAGCGTCGGGACGATGAAATTATGCTTCCGAAACATATTGTCTCCTCAAACAGGATTGGCTTGACGTTTTCCGGTAGCGAACGTAGCTCCGCCGCGCAGGCCGGCGCCACAATCGTTGCGGAAGTCAGCTTCAAAAAACGCCTGGTTCAACGCACCTACTGGATAGACGTAACGCCGCTGTTCAGCGCCACGTCGGCCTTGCTGCAATCCCCGCTATCCAGGCCGGCCCGGGCGGCACTGAGCCTGAAGCTCAGGATCACGTCGCGCACGCTGCATCCCAGCTCCTGGCGAAACACGGCGTCGAGCGTAGAGCGCGACACGCCCACGTATTGGGCCACCTGTTCGGTCCTGATGCCCTGGCACGCATACTGGCGGATGAAGTGGCGCGCGCGCATCACGTTCGGATGCTTGATCAGCTGGTACTGGCTGGACGCGTGCACGTTTATGCCGGCCGGCGGCACCACGATCGGCGTCTGCGGCGGGCACACCCCGTGCAGCATCTGCCCCATTAGGCGGGCGGCCGCGCGCCCGATATCCTGCGCGCCCTGGATCACGGAACTGAGCGGTATGCGGGTGAGCCTGCGCACCAGCGGGTCGTTGTCGATGCCGATGATCGCCACCTGTTCCGGCACTTCGATGTTGGCGATAATGCAGGCCTGTATGAGCTGGCGTGCACGCGCGTCCGTGACGGCGATGATGCCAACCGGTTTGGGCAAACGGCGCAACCAGTCAATCTGCCCCTGGACCGCCTCGTTCCACGAATGGACGCTGGTTTCGCAGCCACGGAATATCTCCGCTTCAAGGCGGTCGCCCTGCATCAGGCTGCGGAAGGCATGCTCGCGCTCCTGCGCCCAGCGGTTTTCCGCGGTGGCGGGAACGCTGAACATGGCGAAACGCTGCAGGCCGACATCGATCAGATGCTGATGTGCCAGTTCGATCAGCTTGATATTGTCGGTCGCGACGTAGGGCACACCGGCCGGGTAATTGGACGGGTCGGCATAGGAACCGCCAATTGCGACCACCGGTACGCTACAGCGCGACAACGCTTCTGCCACGGCTGGATCGTCAAAGTTGGCGATAACGCCGTCGCCCTGCCAGTGCTCGATGCCCGCAAGGCGCAATCGGAAATCTTCTTCCAGGAAGATATCCCAGGCCGCCCCCGTACTTCCAAAATAGGCGGCAATGCCGGCAATGACTTCGTAATCGAATATCTTGTTCGCGTTGAATAACAGTGCGATCCGCTGTACTTTCGTCGTGTCCATTTTATTTGTGTGTTTGGAAAACATTTCCGAAACCTCAGCAGGCCGATTCCCAGCATCGGCTGGGTGCCGGATTCGGGCACCATGGCGAACGGAAGACGGTCGCGGAATCGGGCCCGTGTGTGAAACATAGGCCGTTCCGCATGGGCACCGATATCGCTGTCAAGCGAATCTCTTGCAAACCGCAGAAATTGCAAGCGATGTCAGCCACAGTAGAAATCGGCCGTGGCGGCCGGCGACATGGAGACTGGCAGGGGTGGGATGACCGCGCCTCGCGGTCCAGGATGGCAGCGGTTCAGCCGCCATGTTCAGGCGCGTGGTTGCGACGGAGCGCTATCGGCGGGCTGTTCCTGCTACGGCTGCTGGGATCCAGCTGCCTCGACCAATTTTCACTGTGGTTAAGATTGCTTGCAATTTCTGCGGATTGCTAGAAATTCGATTGCCGCCGATATCGTTGTCCACGACGGATTGCCTATGCTTCAGGCCCAGGCCAGGTTCCGCTACCGCCCACGGTCCCGGACGCAAAATAGGCGGCCAATGCCCGACCTTGCAATTGCGGCGGTCACGGCAAGCGTGCTGGCCGCCCACACGAACGCAAACTTTCAAACATCCGCATAATGATAGGAATCAAGATGAACACCAAACGCACGGCGCAGCTCGTGTTAGGCGTCTTGCTGGGTGCCGCCGCCTACGGCACTAGCTGGGCTCAAAAGGCCGAGGGCCTGGCCAGCACCCCGCAAATGGGCTGGAACAGCTGGAACAAATTCGCCTGCGAAATCGACGAGCGCCTGATCCGCGAGACCGCCGACGCCATGGTCAAGCAGGGCTTGAAGGACGCCGGCTTCCAGTACGTGAACATCGACGATTGCTGGCAAGGCCAGCGTGACGCCGACGGCAATATCCAGCCCGACCCCAAGCGCTTCCCATCCGGCATGAAGGCGCTGGCGGACTATGTACATGGCAAGGGACTCAAGCTGGGCATCTACTCGGACGCCGGCGCGACCACCTGCGGCGGCCGTCCCGGCAGCCGCGGCCACGAGTATCAGGATGCGCGGACCTATGCCAGCTGGGACATCGATTACGTCAAGTACGATTGGTGCAACACCCCGAGCATGAACGCTGAAGCGGCCTACACCACGATGCGCGACGCGATCGCCAAGGCGGGCCGTCCGATGCTCTTCAGCTTGTGCGAATGGGGCATGAGCAAGCCCTGGGAGTGGGCCGGCCAGGTCGGCCATTCGTGGCGCACCACACCCGATATCTATAATTGCTTCGACTGCGAATTCAGTCCCGGCCTCTCGACCGGTCTGGGCGTGCTGCGCATCCTCGACAAGCAAGCAGGCCTGCGCAAGTTCGCAGGGCCCGGCCACTGGAACGATATGGACATGCTCGAAGTGGGCAACGGCATGAGCGAGGATGAAGACCGCGCCCATCTGTCGATCTGGGCCATGATGGCCTCGCCCCTCATCCTGGGCAACGACCTGCGCTCCATGTCCGAGTCGACCCGCCGCATCCTGACCAACCCCGGCGTGATCGCGGTGAACCAGGACAAGCTGGGTGTGCAGGCGCTGCGCGTCCTTGCCGACGGTCCGCTGGAAGTCTATGCCAAGCCGCTCGACGGCGGCCAGTGGGCACTGATGTTCCTGAACCGCTCCAACCAGCCTGCCGACGTTCACCACGACTGGAAGAAGCAAGTCCTGATCGATGACCTGAACAACCGGTCAGCCGATTTCAAGCAGACGGTCTACCGCTGGTCCGACCTGTGGAGCAAGAAGACGGGCGACACCAGCGCCAAACTGGAAGCGCGGCTGGCGCCGCACAGCGTGCTGATGCTGCTCTTGACGGGCCCTGCGAAACCATAGGGCGTGGAAGCGGAGCCCGCGCCGGGCGGATGCGCCGGACCAGCAGGACAAGGTGCTGGCGTCCGACGCGCGGGCACCTGACGCATGAGCCCACGCCGCCCAGGTTCCATCATGGACCCGGCGCGGGGCGTCGTACCGTCTGCGGTCGTCCGGCGACAAGAACCACTCTGGCGTCGGACATGCCGCTGCGGACCTTCAGCCACGCGTTGATCCGCTTGACCTCGTCCGCACGCGGCATGCGCCGGCAAGTCGCGCTGAGGAAAGGCACGGGCGCCGCGCCGTCGGCGCCGTCCTGCGCGGCCTTGCCCACGAGGACCTCGCCGCACTGCGGATACTGCGCCTCGAATTCACGCGTCACCGCGCCGGCCTGCGCCACCCATCCCTGCTGGGCCGTCACCTGGCGGCGCAAGGCCTCGATCGTGGCATCCTTGTCCTGCAGCGCGTCCTGGTTGTTGCGCACGATGTCGGCCAGGATGTCGGCCTTCAGGCTGCCGACGTCGATCTTCTGGCTTTCGACGTGCGGCACCTCGCCCTGGTGCACGAACAGGCGCGCGTTCGCCAGGCCGGCGGATGCCAGCTTCTGCCCGATCGCCTTGATCGCGGTGCCGGCCAGCGGCGTGCCGATCAGGGTGACTTCGATGTCGTGCGTGCCGGGCGCGACGCGGGTCTCGAGCACGTGCACCGTCGCCGCGTTGAACTCCTTGCGCACGAACTCGCGCGCGCGGCTGCCGAAGACCTCGTTGTCGACGAGACGCGCCGCCAGCCAGATGCTTGGCAGCGCGGTGAGCAGGACGACCGCCAGCAACGCCCGCTTGACGCGGCGCTCCTTGACCGGGTCGATGAATTTCCGGTGCGGCAGACGGAGGAAGTCGATGACGATCACGGCCGCGAATGCGATGAACACGCAGTTGATCGAGAACAGGTAGAAGGCGCCGCCGAACACCGACCAGTTCTCGTTGGCAAGGCCGTAGCCGGCCGTGCACAACGGCGGCATCAGCGCCGTCGCGATGGCCACGCCGGGGATCACGTTCGATTTTTCGCGTCGCGTCTGCCCGATGATGCCGGCCAGGCCGCCCGCCAGCGCGATCAGGACGTCCCACAGCGAGGGTGTCGTCCGCGCCAGCAGTTCCGACTGCGCTTCGGCCAGCGGCGTGACGAGGAAATACAGTGTCGACGTCCCCAGGCTGATCGTGGCGGCGATGCCGAGGTTGGCGAGCGCGCGGCGGATCAGCGCGAAGTCGAGGATGCCGATCCCGTAGCCGAACCCGACGATCGGCCCCATCAACGGCGACACCAGCATGGCGCCGATGATCACGGCGGTCGAGTTGGTATTCAGGCCGACGGACGCGATCAGGATCGCCAGCATCAGGATCCACAGGGTCGCGCCCTGCAGCTCCACGCCGGCGCGGATGGCGCGGTCGATCTCGGCGTCGTCCGCCTTGTCGTCGTGGAGGCTGAAACGGTGGGCGATGGCGGCGCGCAGCGATGGCGGCGGGGGTTGGGTGTCGGGTGCGTTCATGAAATCGGTGGACGACGGAGGATAACCGGAGAATTTTCGCCCACGCGTCGCATTTGTCCAAACATTTCTTGCGGCGATGCATCAAATCGTTGCACGATTGCCGCCCTGGTTACAATCTCGGCAAGTGCGGACTCAGCCGCGCGCTGCGAGCCGGTTTCTGGCCAGCCATGCACGCACCCGGTTGGCGTCGGCCGCACGGGAAAATTTTCCCTGGGCGTCGAGGAATACCATGACCGTCGGCCGGCCCGCGACGGTGGCGTGCAGGACCATGCAACGGCCCGCCTCCGAGATATAGCCTGTCTTCTGCAGCCGGATCTTCCAGCGCCGGCTGGCCGTCAGCCGGTTCGTGTTGTGGTAGACGGTACGCTGCCGGCCCTGGCGGATCGTGAACTGCCGGTCCGTCGAATAGCGCCGTATGAGCGCATGACGTTCGGCGGCGACGACGAGCCGGGCCAGGTCTTCCGGCGTGGAGACGTTGGCGCTCGACAGGCCGGTCGGCTCCACATAGCGCGTACGCCGCATGCCCAGCGCCCGGGCCTTGGCATTCATGGCAGCGACGAATGCCTTCGTTCCACCCGGGTAGTGCCGTCCGAGGGCCGACGCCGCGCGGTTCTCCGAACTCATCAGCGCAATGTGCAGCATGGCCGCGCGCGACAGGCGCGTGCCGACGCGCAGCCGCGACGACGAGTATTTGAGACGGTCGACGTCCGCATTCGTCACCTTCAACATTTCCGCCATGTCCTGCCTCGCTTCCAGCACGACCAGGGCCGTCATGAGCTTGGTCAGCGACGCGATGGGCATCACGGCCTGTGCATTCTTCCCGTACAGGACCGCCTTCGTCTTCGGATCGAGGATGAGGACGGCACTGGACTTCAGCGCCACCATCCTGGCCACCTTGGCGGCGCGGGCGTGGCGCGCCTGGGCGGTGTGGAACGGCACTGACAGGCACGCCAGCGCCAGCAAGAGAGAGGCAAGGAATTTCATATCGCCGGATCGGCAGTTGGGTGAACCCGGCCATGATAGGCAGGCCGACTTAGCAAACCCTTAGCCCGCGGCGCGGGCTAAGGGTTTGCTAAGTGAGGCCCACTATCCTTGCGCTCGTCACGCGATCGGGGAAGGAAGTCGAACATGGTTGGATGGATCCCGCCGCAGCGCTTCGCCGCCGCGCGGCCGGGCAGCATGAGGATCGGACTCGAGTGGATGGTGCTCGACCACGAGACGTACGATCTGCATCCCGCGGCCCCCGCCATCGCGCTCCGGCTGGGCGGGCAGGACGCGGCCTGGGCGGCCACGCCGGAAAGCGACGCGGCGACACTCGACCTGGCCACGTCGGCGCTGGACGGCTACTGCGCGCTGGCGGACGCGCTCGAAGACATGCGGTGCCGCGTGCGGCGGGCCGCCCGCTCGGTCGGGGCCGCGGTCGCGGGCGGCGGTTCCCATCCGGTCCGGACGGGCGGACGGCAACGCAACCATGCCGCGGGCTTCGGCATGCACGTCCAGATCGGTGCGCCGGGCGCCGACGAGGCGGTGCGCATCGGCGCCTGGCTGAACCAGCGCGCGCCACTGTTCATCGCGCTGTCCGCAAGCTCGCCGTACTGGCATGGGCAGGACTCGGGCTTTTGCAGCGCACGCAACAACGTGGCCGCGACGTTCCAGGGCAGCGGCATCATGCCGCCCGCGCTGCGCAGCTGGCAGGATGTCGTGCAGCATGTCGCGCGCCTCGTGGAATACGGCCTCGCCACGCGCGTCGAGGACGTCGACTGGGACGTCCGTCCGGATCCCGGACACGGGGCGGTCGAGCTTTGCGCGCTCGACGCGCCCTTGCATCCGGCCTATGCCGCGGCCCTCGCCTGCTACGCGCGCGAGTTGTGCGTCGAAGTCGCGGAACGTCCCGGCAGCTGGCCCTGCCGGCGGGCCGCCGACGTGTATCCATGGAACCGCTTCAACGCCACGCGGCGCGGCGTGCTGGGCGAGTGGATCGACCCGTGCACGCGGAAGAAACACAGCATCGCCCACGTGGTGCGAAACGACCTCGCCCGCCTGGCGGCACGCTCGGACGATCCGGACTTCCCGGCCGCGTGCGTATTGATCGATGAGCTGCTGCATAATGGTGGGCAGGCACGCTGGCTGACCGCGCACATGGCCGCCGGCGCCCGGCCGGCTGACCTGGCGCGGCTGGCGAGCACGATGTTCGACAGCCCGGTGGTGGCCGCATGGAAAGTGGAACGATGAGAGTATTGCTGGTGGAAGACGATCCCATGATCGGCAGCGTCGTGCAGCATGCGCTGCGCGACGCCAGCTACGCGGCCGACTGGGTATGCGACGGCGAAGCGGCGCTGACGGCGCTGCTGGTGCATGAGTACGCGCTGGTCCTGCTGGACCTGAACCTGCCCCGCATGGACGGCATGGAGGTGCTGCGCCGCATCCGCGCGGCGCACAACGGCGTTCCGGTGCTGGTGCTGACGGCGCGGGAAACGACGGAAGACCGCGTGGCCGGCCTCGACGGCGGCGCGGACGACTATCTCGTCAAGCCGTTCGCGATGAGCGAACTGCTGGCGCGCATGCGCGCGCTGAGCCGCCGCGCCGAGGGTACGGGCAGCACCGTGCTGGGCAACGGCATCGTCGAACTCGATCCCGCGACCCACGAGGCGCGCGCCGGCACGACGGCCGTGCGCCTGACGGCGCGCGAATTCCCCCTGCTGCAGGCGCTGCTCGTACGGCCAGGCGCCATCCTCTCCCGCCTGGAACTCGAACACAGGGTCTACGGCTGGAACGAAGAGGTCGAGAGCAACGCGATCGAGTTCCTGATCCATTCGATCCGCAAGAAGCTGGGCAGCGACATCATCAAGAACGTCCGGGGCGTCGGATGGATGGTCGCGAAGGGCCGTTGACGGCGTCGTTGCGCTTCAGGCTGTCGCTGTGGATCTCGGCGGCCATCCTGGTCGGCGCCGCCGTCGCCGGCCTCTACTCCTACATGGCCGCCACCGCCGAGGCGCACCGCGGCCAGGACACGCAGCTGCGCCAGGTCGGCTACCTCATCAGCAGACTGGACGCCGTGCCGACATCGCCGATGGCGCGCGAAAACGTGGGCGACGTCGATTTCGACGCCCGCCTGGTCGTGCGTTTCATCGACGCGCCCGGCACGCGCATTCCCGAACCGGAAAGGCCCCCGCGTTTCGGCCCGTCCCTGCCCGACGGGTTGCAGACGGTTGCCATCGGCGACGAAACCTGGCGCGTCTTCGTCCGCACCAACGCGAAAGGCGTACGCGTCGCCGTCGCGCAGCAGACGGCGGTCCGCGACGCCGCGGCCCGCTCGAGCGCCCTGCGCACCGTGATGCCCATCCTGTTCCTCGGTCCGGTCCTCATCCTGCTGGCGGCGCTGCTGGTGCGTACGATGTTCCTGCCCCTGCAAAGGCTGGCCGTACAGCTCGGCAAGCGCCGCGACCACGACTTGCGGGAACTGGACCGGACGCCGCTCCCGTCCGAGGTGTGGCCTTTCGTCAGCGAGATCAACAAGCTGATCGCCCGCACCGCGCGCGCGCTGGCGCTGCAGCGGCGCTTCATCGCGGACGCGGCGCATGAACTGCGTTCGCCGATGACGGCCATGTCGCTGCAGGCGGAACGCCTGGCGGCGACCGAGATGCCGTGCGAGGCTCGCGCCAGGCTCGACGCGCTGTCGGCGGGCCTGGCACGCACGCGCATCCTGCTCGACCAGTTGCTGACGCTGGCACGCTCCCAGGAGGGCGGCGGCGAGCCGTTGACGCAGGTACCGTTGCAGAAGGCGATCCAGGAAGCCTTCGAGGACCTCGTGCCGCTGGCGGAGGCCAAGGCGATCGATCTCGGAATGGTAGGCGATGCCGATGCGTCGGTTACGGGGCGCGCCATGGACATCCGGATCCTCGTCAAGAATCTCGTCGACAATGCGATCCGCTACACGCCGGAGGGCGGACGCATCGACATCCGCGTGACCGCCGCGAGCGACCGCATCGTTCTCGACGTCGACGACACGGGACCGGGCATCGTCCCCGCCGAGCGCGAGCGCGTGTTCGATCCGTTCTACCGCGTGCTCGGCAGCGGCGAGATCGGTTCGGGCCTGGGGCTCGCGATCACGGCGTCGATCGTCGACCGGATCGGCGCGACCATCTCGCTGCTCGACCGGCCGGACGGCGAGCGGGGGCTGCGCGCCCGCGTGATCTTCCGTTCTTCCGACATTACGCCAAGCTAGCCATAGATAACTTTGCTATTGGATTCCTGCTTCGCCGGGACCGGATTCGCCCTGCGCTCGCGCGTGGGGCCAGCGCCTTCCCCTCCACAGGCAGATGCGGTAGAACTCACCGTCATGTTTCTTGGATTGATCGCGGCGTTCACGTCGCGGTCGTGGGATGCCCCACAACCCGGGCATGTCCAGTGACGCACATCGAGGACGAGCTCGCCCAGCCGGTATCCACAGCCTGAGCACAGCTTGCTGCTTGGGAACCAGCGATCGGCCAGCACGATCCGTCCGCCACGCCAGGCCGCCTCGTACTCGAGGTGGCGGCGCAGCTCGTAAAAGCCCATGGCGGCAATGGCCCGCCAGATGCCGGTTGCCCAGCACGCCTTTGACGTTGAGGTCCTCGATACCGACCTGACGGCCATTTGCGGCGCATTCCTGGTGACCTCTAGCATCCAGGGAAACTGCTCGCGCTTGATGCTGTTGAGTAGACGCCGCACCCCCGCTTCGGAAGGCTTGGGCAGCGTCGGATCGGTTTGCAGGCTTCGTACTGTTTCCGCCACTCGCTCAATGCCCAGTTATAGGCGAAACGGGCCGTGCCGGCCGCGCGCGCACAGTAGGTCGCCGGCAACTTGTTCGAGTCCAGCCTGATGCGGTGCGCTACGAGCATTGCTCTTGCTCTGGTGTTGGTCGAGACGTCGGGAGGTTTGGTAGCCGTGCTGAAAGGAACAAACTTACGTGTTTTGCTTAAGATCGCAGAGAACTTGCTAAGTGCCGAACGAGCTGTTGCAACCCCCGCCGGTGTGCATGGCCAGGCCAACAGTGAAGCACGCGCGGCAGTACCACCTGAGAAACAGCGGTCGAGATGACTTCCAGGGACTATGTTCTGGCGAATCCCCCCGCAGGACGTACAAGCGTCCTGCTCGCCTGTTCTGTTCCAGAAAAGAAAAAGCCCCATTTTGAACTGACCCCATAAAGTTGGACGGTTTAGTTCCCTAGGCAGCCAAGGCCTGGGCCCTGTACTGAACAGGGCTCAGGCCTTTTAGTTTGAGCTTGAT
>NZ_LMEW01000005.1 GCF_001426525.1 Massilia sp. Root133 | reverse complement strand
TATCGCCGCCGAGCATCGCCTGGCGCCACCGCGCCATCCGCAAACGAACGGCATGGTCGAGCGCTTTAACGGCCGCATCAATGAACTGCTGCAGCAAACCCGTTTCGACAGCAAGGCGGACCTGGAGACGTCCTTGCTGAACTATTTGAAGCTGTACAACCACCACATTCCGCAGCGCGCACTTGACGCCAAAACGCTCATCCTGGCACTCAAGGAATGGCAGAAGAAGCGGCCGGAACTATTCATCAAACGCGTCTACGATCAAACGGGACTCGACAGTCCTGGCCATTGACCTGGAAGGGACGGAAATCTGCGACTGGCTGACATCACGTGGGATTACCTGCGTATTGCTCAAATACCGCGTCCCCGGTGGGAACGACTACTGGGATGAAAAATGCAGATGCAGGATCTTTCCAAAGATACCGCTTGCACTGCAGGATGCCCAGCGGAGCATTAAGCTGGTGCGGTCGAAGGTAACGGAACTGAACCTGAACCCGCGAAAGATCGGTGTAATCGGCTTCTCGGCCGGTGGCTATCTGGTCGCCCAGACCAGCAACATCGTTGCGTCTGCCTACGCGCCGGTCGACGCCGTGGACAAGTTAAGTAGCCGCCCTGACTTTGCGATTGCGCTTTATCCGGGTCACCTGTGTCGCGCCGGAGCACTCGAACCAAGCATTCGCGTGACGAAGGACACACCGCCCACATTTCTATTGCAAGCTTGGGACGATCCGGTCGACCCTATCTGCAATAGCACACTGTATGCCCGGGCGCTCAACCAGGCAGGTGTGCCGGCAGAGGTTCATCTTTTTGCAAAAGGAGGGCACGCCTTCGGTCTCCGGGAGAAAGATCACCCTTTAGCAGCCTGGCCTTCGTTGGTGGAAAACTGGCTCAAGGAAACCGGCGTCCTATAAGTGTAGCAAGGTCAATGCCGGCTCCGGGTCGATAGCGGACGTACACGGACCCAGTCCGAGCACCAGGAAAGCGGCCGGGCGTCCAGTCGCTTTTAGTCGTGATACACCTGGCTCCTGCCCCCGTCCACGAGCAGATCCGCCGCATTCACGAACCGCGCCTCGTCGCTGGCCAGGAACAGCGCCGCGTTCGCGACGTCCTTCGGTTCCCCGATCCACCCGCACGGCAGCAGCGCGGCCTGGCGCCGGCGTTCTGCCTCCGGATCGGGGCAGCCGGCGAGCCACGCCTCGATCCGCTCCGTCATGATCAGGCCGGGCGAGATGGAATTCACGCGGATGCCGCGCGCCGCGTACTCGACGCCGAGCGACCGCGTGAGGCCGATCAGCCCGTGCTTCGCGACGGGATACGGGAAACAGCCCTTGATGACCTTGTGGCCGTGCACCGATGCGATGTTGACGATGCTGCCGCTGCCTGCCGCCAGCATGGACGGGAGCACGGCGCGGCACGCGTTCCACGCGCCTTCCAGGTCGAGCGTGAGGCAGCGCCGCCAGCCTTCCGCATCCAGTTCCAGCGGATCGGAAAACACGTTCACGCCCGCGTTGTTGACGAGGATGTCGACCTGCCCGAAGCGTTCCAGCGTGCGCGCCGCCAGCCGCTCCATCGCGGTCGGATCCGTGATGTCGGCCTGGACGAACAGGCTGCGTGTCCCGCCCAGTTCCTCGTGCAGCGCCCGTGCGGCCGCGTCGTCGACGTGGCTGTTGATCACGACGCACGCACCTTCCTCCATGAAGCGCCGCGCGACGGCCGCGCCGATGCCCATGGTGGAGCCGGTGACGATCGCCACCTTCCCTTCGAGTCTTCCGTTCATCTCTTCCTGCCGCTTCCCTGGTCCTGCATGTTTTTGTATGACATGCATCGTACACCAGCGGCAGGCCGGCCTACCACTCCGCGACGCTGCCGTCGGCGTGGCGCCAGACCGGGTTGCGCCAGTCGGTTGCCGCGCGGCTGGCCTCGATCACGCGTTCCTCGTCGATCTCGACGCCGAGCCCAGGCTTCGGCAGCGGCCGGATCCACCCGGACGACAGGAGGAAGTCTTCCTTGTTCTTCACGTAGTCCAGCAGCTCGGCCCCCTGGTTGTAATGGATGCCCATGCTCTGCTCCTGCAGCACGGCGTTGTGCGCGACGAAGTCCACGTGCAGGCAGGACGCCAGCGCCACCGGCCCGAGCGGGCAATGCGGCGCGAACGCGATGTCGTGCGCTTCCGCCATCGCCGCGATCTTGACGCATTCCGTGATGCCGCCCGCGTGCGACAGGTCCGGCTGGACGATGGCGAGACCGCCCCGCTCGAACACGCGCTTGAAGTCGAAGCGCGAGTACATCCGCTCGCCGGCCGCCAGCGGGATCGACGTCGCGTCGGCCAATGCGCGGTAGTACTCGTCCTGCTCGGCCAGCACCGGTTCCTCGACGAACAGCGGCCGGTACGGCTCCAGTTCGCGCAGCAGCACCTTCGCCATCGGCGCGGACACGCGGCCATGGAAGTCGACGCCGAATTCGATCTCGGAGCCGAACTTCGCGCGCACCTCGGCCACGCGCGCGACGGCCTGGTCGATCTTGCGCGCGTTGTCGATGATGCCCAGTTCTTCGGTGCCGTTCATCTTGAAGGTGTCGAAACCGGCTTCCCGAAGGGCAGCGATCCCTGCGATCAGTTCGGCCGGACGGTCGCCGCCCACCCAGCTGTACGTCTTCATGCGGTCACGCACGAGGCCGCCCAGCAGTTCGTAAACAGGCTGCCCCAGCACCTTGCCCTTGATGTCCCACAGCGCCTGGTCGACGCCGGCGATGGCGCTCATCAGGATCGGGCCGCCGCGATAGAAGCCCGCGCGGTACATCGTCTGCCACAGGTCGTTGATGCGGCCCGGATCCTTGCCGACGAGGTAGTCGGACAGTTCGTGCACGGCCGCCTCGACGGTGCGCGCGCGCCCCTCGATGACAGGTTCGCCCCAGCCGGTGACGCCTTCATCAGTCTCGATCTTCAGCAGCATCCAGCGCGGCGGGACGCGGTAAGTGGTGAGTCGGGTGATTTTCATGGCGGCCAGTGTAGCCGCGCCCGGGCCGCCGCATGCATGCGCAATCGCGGGGGATCTATACAGTTCCGATATAGACCGCGGTCAGGCCAGTCCGTACTGCCGGAAAATGCGCTTGTGGGTACCGTCGGCGACCAGTTCCGCCATCGCCGCGCGCCAGCGGGCCGCTTCCTGCTCGCCGATATCGCGCGAGCCCGCCAGCCAGGCGGTGGTCGTCCGCACGGGCTCACCGAGATGGAAGTCCTTCTCGACGCCGCGCATCTCGAGCGACCGATGGATGATCGCGCGCTCGCCGAACACGGCATCCGCCATACCCGCGAGCAGGAAGCGGTGCACTTCGTCGATGGACGATGCCTCCACCAGTCGCTGGAACCCCAACTCGCGCAGAATGGCCGATTGGGCCGCGCCGCGCAGCAGGGCGATGCGCTTGTCCGTCATGCCCTGCGGACGGTGGACGTCGAAGTCGCTCCCCTTGTGCGCCATGAAAATATAGTTTTCCTCGTACAGCGGCGCGAGCCAGTGGTATCGCCGCTCACGCTCGGGCAGCCGGGTCACCGGAAAAATCGCGGTATTCGGCGTCGTGGCAGCGACATACAATGCGCGCCGCCAGGGCATGAACTCGATGTCCGGCACCACGCCGAGGCGCTTGCAAAGCGCGTCCACGAGTTCGCGCAACGCGCCAGGCTGTTTGTCGCCCGGCGCCATCACCAGCGGCGGCAGGTGCGCCGTCACGATATGCAGCGGCGCCTGCCCGGCGTGGGCGCCGGCACCGCTCGCGGCGCCTAGCGCCAGCAGCAACACATGCCGTCTCGTAATCAATACCGTCCCCGTCTTGTCAGCAGGCGCCATCGTAACGCAGGTTACACTGGAGCGAACAGCAACAGGAGCATCGATGCGTTTCAATATCTACGGCCGCTTCCAGGTCGACGTCCGGCGCGAGAACGACGCCTGGGCCGTGTATCGCGCGGTTCCCGGCAAGCGGACCCCGTTCGAGGAGGTCGTCATCCCAGCGGACGTGCCGGCGGACGAACTGGCGACGTGGCTCGACGATATCTTTCACGAATATGCCGGGCACGGGGACATGGTCGAACCCATCCCCGATTGAAGGCCACGTGACAATCCGCGCCTTTTCGCGCGACGCAAAATGCTATGCTCCGCCGGCCCTGATCGCCGAGAACGGATCGCATTCATGAAAATTTTGACCAAGCCCGCGCGCGCCGCGCTCGACGACGTCACGGACGCCGTCTCCGCTACCGCCGACATCCTCCAACAAAGCGGCCGCCTGGAGCCCGGCTACGGGCTGGCCAGCGGTGCGCTCGCGTTTTTCCTGGCCGTGCTGTGTTTCCTCGGCGTGCTGGCCTTTCATTTTCCGCAGTATCTGACGACCCCGGAGCTGCGCCAGAAATACGATCCCGACGTCATCCGCTCGATCATGTTCGCGGCCATGGTGCTGTCCGGGTCGATCAGCCTGCTCAACGTGATCTTCAAGCGGCGCCGCAGCATCAACGGCATGGCGGCGGCGCTCATTCTCTTGACGCTGGCGATGGGCGGATCGCACGTCCCCGTCGCCGATTTTCCCGACCATACACCGTACATCGGCCTGGACTGGTTCATCCTCGATCTCCTCGGCTCGACCCTGATTTTCGCGGTGATCGAGAAGGTCTTCCCGCTCTATAAGGACCAGCTGCTGTTCCGCCGCGAATGGCAGACCGATCTCGTGCACTTTGCCGTCAACCATTTCATCGTCGGCCTGGCGCTGCTGACCGTGAACTTTGCCATTCACCGCCTGTTCGGCTGGATGGCGAGCGACACGATACAGAACACGGTGCAATCGATCCCGTTCCTGCCCCAACTGCTGCTGTGCATCCTGTGCGCGGACCTGGTGCAATACTGCACCCACCGTGCCTACCACGAGATTCCTTTCCTGTGGCGTTTCCACGCCGTGCATCATTCGGCGAAAACGATGGATTGGCTGGCCGGCTCGCGCCAACACATGGTGGAACTGATCATCACCCGGGTGGGCGTGCTGGGCGCCCTGTACGTGCTCGGCTTCGAAAAGAGCGTCATGGACGTGTACATCGTCGTGGTCGGATTCCAGGCCGTCTTCAACCACGCCAATGTGCATTTGCCGTGGGGTCCGCTGAAATACGTGATCGTCACGCCGGATTTCCACCACTGGCACCATTCGTCGGACGACGTGGCCATCGACAAGAACTACGCCGCGCATTTCGCTTTCATCGACCACATCCTGGGTACGGCCGTCAAAGGCCAGACGGGCTTTCCCGAAAAATACGGCGTGGTCGGCGATTATGTACCGGACGGTTTCACCAGGCAGCTGATGTTTCCGTTCCGGTCCCGCAAGGACGACTGAACCGTCAATTTACCGCGGTCGTCACGGGCGCACGCCCGCGTTTGCGCGCCTCCGCCCGTTTCCTCGCGAGCCTGTTCCTGCCCCACATCCAGCCGCCGGACAGCGACATCAGCGCGAGCGACAGGCCGAACAGGACGTTCAGCACGCGAGTCGCCGTCCCGCCGTACGCGCCGGTATGCAGCGGATAGAACCAGGCATTGATGCGCGTGGCCAGGTTCGATTCGAGGACGTTGTCCGTCCGCAGCAGCCTGCCGTCGTACCGGTCGAAGTGGACGAACGTGCGGCCGATCTGGTGGATTTCTCCGGGCAGCCGCATGCGTACCGTCACCGCGCCGTTCGGCGTGGCGGGCATCATCAGGCGCGTGATCCGTCCCCCCGGGAACGCCGCTTCGGCGCGCCGGACCATCGCGTCGAGCGACGCGGGCGGCCCCGTGCGGGATGACGAGGCCGGCGCGGCCTGTTTCGCCCCCGCGCCGGTGAGGGCGACCAGCAACGGCTCCGTCAACACGCCGGGCAGCGCCAGCGCGGCGCCGCTCCCGGCGATCACGACGAGGAACACGCCCGTCACGATGCCCGCGACTTTATGGACGTCCAGCCAGACACGCGCGGCACCCGCATCCCATTTGACGGTCAATGCCTGGCGCCAGCGGCCGCGCCGGGGCCACCACAACCATACGCCCAGGACGATGAGCAGCACGGCGGCCAGGCCGAACCAGCCGACGACCGCCCTGCCCGTCTCGCCCGACAGCAGGTTCGTGTGCAGGTCGACGAGGATGCCCATCAGCGAATCGTGCGTGTCGCGCAGGCCGAGCACGTGGCCGTCGTGCGGATCGAGGTACGCCCGCATGCTGCTGCCCCGGTACCAGACCTCCACGGCATCCCCTGGCGACGCCGGCAGGACGAGCATGCGCACCGGGTCGCGCGGCCAGGCGTCACGGGCGCCGGCCGCCAGGGTGTCGACGCCGGCGCCGCCCGGCCGCGGCTCGACACGGCGCAACTCCGGGTGCGCCGCCCGGTCGAGCTCGCCATCGAAGGTAATCACGGCGCCCGTGATGCCGCTCATGACGAGCACGACGACCGCCGCCAGCCCGACATACCGGTGCAACCATGAGATGAATCTGCGCATACCCCCTCGTTGTTTCAATGCGAATCATTCTCATTATAATTTACAGTCCAATGTATGTGGGGTAAGATCCAACTTTTCTTTCTATCAACACTTGATGATGTTTTATCGTAAGAAGACGGTCGTCCTCGCCATCGGACTGTGTTTCGCGCTGTCGGCACGCGCGCAAGACACGGCAGACATCACCGCAGCGCCGGCGATGACGGTGGGTCTGGTCACGGTGGTCGGCAAGGCAACGGGACCGCTGGCCACGCGCAATGTCCTGACGTCGGTCGACGTCCTGGACGAGAGCAAGATCGCGACGCAGGCGGTCAGCCACAACTGGCAATTGTTCGGCCAGCTCCCCGGCGTGATGCTCACGCAATACGGCCAGGGCACCACGTCCGGCAAGATTTCGATCCGCGGCTTCACGGGCGAAGGCGAGATCAACGCCGTCAAGCTGCTGATCGACGGGATACCCAGCAACAGCAACGATGGGATGATGCCCTACCTCGACCTGGCGCCGCTGCTGGACATCCGCGCCGTCGAGCTCGTGCGCGGCACGAACGATCCCCGCTACGGCCTCCACAACATCGCCGGCAACGCGAACGTCGTGACAAAGATCGGCGGCAACTACGGCGCGGCGCGCCTCGGCTACGGCAGCTTCGACACGCGCGATGCGCAGGCGGCACTAGGCGTCGACCGCAACGGTTTTTCCCAGAACTACGCCGCGAGCTGGCAAAAGACGGACGGCTACCGCGCCCACTCGGATGCGGACAAGTCCACCTTCTCGGGTAAATGGTTTTATTCGCCCGACAACGGCACGAGCCGGTACGGCCTGATCGTGCGCCACCATGAAGTGCGCGCCGACGAACCGGGGTTCCTGACGGCTGCGCAAGCCCGCGCGGACTGGGAACAGTCGCTGCCGCACAACGCCACCGACCGCGGCACGCGCCGGATGGACCAGGTGGCCCTGCAGGCCGAGACGGCGCTCGGCCGCCAGCTGTTCTGGACGGCGCAGGTCTATCACAATGCCTTGAACGACCACCGCTACGTGACCTTCTCCGCCGGGGTGCGCCAGCAGGAACGCACGATCGAGGAAAACCACACCGGCGCCTCGACGACGTTGACGTGGCGCCCGACCGGCCGGCTGCGTGTCGTCGGCGGGCTGGACACGGAGCGCCAGGACAACGCCAGCCAGCGCTGGTTCACGGCGAGCGAGGTGCGGCAATCCCAGACCCGCGACCAGCAGTTCGACCTGAACACGGCAGGCGGCTTCGTCCAGGCCATCTACAAGCCGGTCGCCGACCTGACCATCACCCCGGCGCTGCGCGTCGACAGGCTCACCGGCAGCTACACGAACCTGCTGGACGGCCGCGTCTACGGCATCAACGACTATGGACTGATCCGGCAACCGAAGCTGTCCGCCGTGTACCAGGTCAACGACGCCTGGTCCGTGTACGGGAACGTCGGCCGCACGTTCCAGATCGGCATCGGCACCGCCACCTACAAGGTCAACCAGACCAGCGACCTGTCGCCGTCGATCAACGACGGCTGGGAGACCGGCGTCAAGTTCCGGCCCCTGCAAGGCGTGGAAGGCCGCCTCGCCGTGTGGGAGCAGTATGCGTCGAACGAAGCGCGGCGCAAGATGAACGACCCGGCCAACGATGCCGAGAACATCGGCGAGACGCGGCGCCGGGGCGTGGACCTGCAGCTGAACGTGCAGCCGACGGCGCGCCTGGGCGTGTGGGTGGGCGCCGCCGTACAACGGGCGCGCATCGTCAAGGCGGACGCCGCGTCGATCGCCACGCAGGGCAACGAGATCGATCACACGCCGCACCTGCTGTACAACGCGGGGGCGGACTACAACGTCAGCGACGTGCTGCGCCTGTCCGGTTCGATCAATGGCCAGAGCGATTACTTCCTCGACCGGACCAACACCACCGGCAAGTTCGGCGCGTATGCCATCGTCAACCTGTCGGCCGCATACCGCCTCGGGAACAACCTGGACGTGGAGCTCCAGGTCCGCAACGTGGCGGACCGCTACTACGACTACGTGTGGCACGACGGCGCGCAGTCGCTGCACGCGCCGGGCAGTCCGCGCAGCGTCACCCTGATGCTGACCAGCCGCTTCTAGTTGAGTCACATCAAACGAGCTTCAGCATCGTAGCGCATGCTTGACGGGTGCGCGCCAGCCACCCCGTCCCCGGACGGGGACTTCGGCGACCTTATTCATCCCGGAAATCTTGGTCCAGCCATGAAGAACAAGCGCTCTCCGTCGGGTTTCTCGATCTTGTTCTTCCTGGCGTTTCTCGTCGCGCTCTTCCTGTTATTCACGCCTTTCGAAGAATCCGGCACCCGCGCCACGATGCTGCCGAAGTATCTCGCGGCGGGCGTGGCCATGGTGGCCATGTCGCCTCTGGTGTTCCTCGGGAAGATCCGGATGAAACTGCCTTCCCTGCTCGTGGCGACGCTGCTGTTCACACTGGTTTTTCACGTGGTCGTCGTCAAACCGGTGCCACCGCAATTCGTCCTGCTGATCGCCGCCAACCTGGCGTTGGCCATCGCGATCTTCGAAGCGCGATTTTCGTACAGGAGGGAATTCGAGGCGGCGCTGGCATGCCTGATCGGGATAAACGTACTGACGCTGACCATCCAGGTGATCCTGTACTATTTCGTCACACATTCGATCTACGACGTTCATCAACTCGTGTTCGGAACGGAAAGCCGGGTCACCGAGGAATACTTCAACATCGCCCGCTTTGCGGGCCTGCATGTGGAGCCCGGCACTTACACCAACTACGTATCGTGCATGCTGGCCATTTACGCGTTTTCGGCCGAGTTCAGCAAAAAGCGCATCGTCCTGGCGGTCGGAACCATCATTTCCGTGCTGATGACGCATGCCGCATCCTCGATCTTTTTCGTTTCCGTGCTGTTGCTGCTACTCGGCTGGCTGTGGCGCAAGCGCATCGGCTTACTCGAGATCGTCATCGCACTGTCCGTCGTCGTTTTCTACATTTACGCCTCCAATTTCATCGACCACCTGATGACCCGCTTCGGCGGCCACGATCCCAGCCTGTCGTTCAAGATGCAGGGCATAAACACCTACCTGGATGCCGGCGTGGAAGAGAAGTTCACGGGGTTCGGCTATGGAGCCGATCCGTGCATCGGATGCCATTACCAGGACATCGGCGTCATCCTGAACCTGGTCAGCCGCGGCGGCATCATCGTGACGTTGCCGTTGGCGTTGATCCTGCTGCGCATATTCGCTCTGCACGGCCTCATCCTGGCGACGTTCATCGTCCTGATCCCCGCGTATTGCATCATGTATTTCTACGAGGCACCGATCTGGATATTCCTCCTGTTTGCGATCTCGAGCAGACAGATGCTGGACAAGCGCGTGCAACCCGGCGCGCGAAGTACCGTACCGGGGGCCATCGCGCCCGCAGGCATGGTCGCGCACCACTGAATCCGCTGCTTCGAGCTTCACGCCATGACACGCGCCAGAGTCAACGAGATCGATCTTTTGCGATTCCTGGCGGCGCTCGCCGTCGTCTTCTTTCACTACGCCTACCGCGGGCCGGCCGGCGGGTTCTCGGCGATGCCGTACCCGCTGCTGGCGCCCGTCGCCGAATACGGCTTCCTCGGGGTCGAACTGTTTTTCATGATCAGCGGGTTCGTCGTCCTGATGACCGCGGCCGCCAGCGCGCGCCTGCGCGACTTTTGCATCTCCCGCGTCGTACGGCTTTACCCCGCGTTCTGGACGTGCTGCACGATCACCTTTCTCGCCAGCATCGCACTGGCCGCGCGACCCGACGTCACGTTCGTCCAGTACGCCGTCAACATGACGATGGTCGCCGACCTGTTCAGGGTGCCGCTGCTGGAAGGAGCTTACTGGTCGTTGCTGGTCGAGATCCGGTTCTATGCGCTGGTCGCTGCGCTCCTGGTCATCGGGCAAATTCACCAGGCGCAGCGCTACCTCGCCATGTGGCTGCTGGCATGTATCGCGCTCGCACTCCTCTCGCTGTTCCCTGACGCGTCGGCGCCGGCAGGCGCGCTGCATGTCGTCCGTACCCTGCTGATCTTCGATTACGCGGCGTATTTCATCGCCGGCGCCACCTGCTTCCTGATCTGGAAAAAAGGTGCGGCCGTGAGCAGGTTGACGGTGCTCGCGGGCGCCTGGGGCCTCGCCCTCTTCCAGTCCGGGGTTATCGTGCGCAAGGTGCGCGCCGAGAACGCGATGTCGACCCTAAACGCCGGTATCGTCATCGGCATCCTGACCCTGTTCTTCGTGGTGATGCTGCTGATCGCACTGGGCCGGACGGGCTCGCTCGCCCGCTATCGCTGGCCGTTGGCCGGGGCGATCAGCTATCCGCTGTATCTGCTGCACCAGAACATCGGCTATCTCGTGTTCAACCGCTTTTATCCAGCTGTAAACGCCCATCTGCTGTTCTGGGGCATGATCGCCGCCGTGCTCGGCGCCGCGTACGGCGTGCACGTCCTGGTCGAGCGGCGGTTCGCCGCGCGCATGAAGACTTACCTGACGGGGGCGCTGATGAGCGTCCCGGCTCCTGCAGCCAAGAAATAAAACCACGACATTCTCGTCGTGACCATTCGTGAGAATTTTTATATCGTTCTCTTGCTATCCTGCATGCCGTGGCCACGCCGGCCAGGCTTGCGATAGAAAGAGATCGATCCGTGTTCAACATACCTGCCACCGTATCCGCACGCCGTGCCATCCTCGTCGCGGCAACCGCCACATTGCTGACGTCGTGCGGCGGTGGAGGCGGCTCACCGGATACGACGGCGCCGAGCACGCCGCCCGTGAATAACCAGGCCATCGTCCTGTTGGCCAACAACCCGACCGGCAATTACCTCAGGGGCGCCATCGCGGTCGGCCCTGACGACACATTGTTCGTGGCGAACGACGCCAACGCCACGATTTTCAAATTGACGCAGGACGGCGTCGTGTCCGGCTTTGTCGGCAAGGATGGCGTGCCCCCGGGGACGGATGGTACCGGCAGTGCGGCCGGCTTTACGAAGCAGATCGCGAAGCTTCTTTTCGATAAGAACAGCCAGGTGCTCTACGCCCTGGACGGCTGGGGCTTACAAACTTATGACGGGTCGCCTGCCATCGCCCTGCGCCGCATCACGCTGGACGGGGTCACCAGCACGATGTCGCTGTCGAGGTTCCCGACGCATGCGCCGGCCAACCGTCTCCTGCCGCAGAACCTGGGGGACAATCCGTCCACGCTGGCGCTTGGCCCCGACGGCACGTTGTACGCGACGACCGCGATCATGGCTGGAGGAGGCTCCAGCACTCCCGCCACCGGGAGCCACGAAGCGCAACATCGCGGCTGGCGGACCGTGGACAGCAACGGCGGCGGCCGCCTCCTGTTCGTCCAGGAGTCCGGCTCGTTCGTGCCGGGCTATTCCGACCCAAGCCCTCCTGTGAGCTATCAGTTTCCGGCCGATTTGAGCGCCACCGCCGGGATGCTGGGCGTGGCCTTGACGGGCCTTGCAGTGGACCGCGCCGGCAACGGCTATATCTCGGATTTGAAACGCCACATCATCGTCAAGGTCACCCCGGGCGGCTCGGCCAGCATCTTCGCGGGCACCGCCGACAAACCCGGCGCGGCCGACGGTACCGGCACGGCGGCGCAATTCAACGGGCCGGGAGAGATGGTGATCGACAAAGCGGACAACCTGTACGTCGTCGACGGCGGCAACCAGACGATCCGCAAGATCACGCCGGGCGGCGTGGTCACGACCGTGGCCGGCCAGGTCGGCCTGTGGCAGACGCGCCCCGGCCCCCTCCCCGGCGGCCTCAACAATCCAGGAGGCCTGGCGATCGACGACAAAGGCCGTCTCTATGTGACCGTCTCCGACGGCGTGGTCCGCGTGCAACTGCCCTGACGGGTCATTCCTGCGGCGCAGTCCAGACCAGGTTCCACAGATGGCCGTCGAGGTCCTCGAAGCCCTGGTCGTACATGAAGCCATGATCCTCGGGCGGGTGCGGAATCCGCGCACCCGCCGCCTGCGCCCGGGCGATCAGGCTGTCGACCTCGTCGCGGCTTTCGCAGCTCAGGCAGATGATCACCTCGTTGGCGTCGCGCGCCCGCACGGCCGGCTTGTTGATGAGGGACTCGAAGAACGCTTCCGTCATCAGCATGACGTGCAGGGTGTCGTCGACGACGTTCATGAACAGCGCGTTCTCGTTGCTGTAGCGCGGATTGATGGTGAAGCCGAGCGCCGAAAAAAAGGCCTTCGAACGGTCCAGGTCCTGCACCGCCAGGTTGAAGATGATTTGCTTGTTCATGATGTCCTCTTGTCATAATGTTGGTTGGAAAACGGGTCCCGCACCCTGACGACGAACGGCACCCCACGACTTCGACATCGAACATGCAAATTCTCCTGACCGGCTCCTCCGGCTGGCTTGGCCGCTTCCTGTCCCCTTTGCTGCGGCAGGCGGGCCACGTCCCGCTCGGCCTCGACGTGGCGCCCGGCCCGCACACCGACGTGGTCGGCAGCGTCGCCGACGCGCCGCTGGTCCGGCGCCTGTTCGCCGATCACCGGTTCGACGGCGTGATCCACGCGGCCGCGCTCCACAAACCCGACATCGCGCGCTATCCGCGCCAGGCGTTCGTCGACGTGAACGTCACCGGGACGCTCAACCTGCTGGAAGCGGCCGTGGCCCACGGCGCGAGCCGGTTCGTGTTCACGTCGACCACCTCGCTGATGATCACGCAGGCCATCCGCGCCGAGACCGCGCCCGCCGCCGTCTGGCTGGACGAGACGAGCGGACCGCTGCAGCCCCGGAACATCTATGGCGTGACCAAGCGCACGGCCGAGGAGCTGGCGCGGCTGTTCCATGCGGACCACGGCCTGCCCGTGATCGTGCTGAGGACGGCACGATTCTTCCCGGAAGAGGATGACACGCACGACCATCTTGCCGGCGAAAACATGAAGGCGAACGAATTCCTGCACCGCCGCCTGACCGTCGAAGACTGCGCGCGCGCGCACCTCGCCGCGCTGGAGAAGGCGCCGGCCATCGGCTTCGGCCTGTACGTCGTGTCGGCGCCGACGCCCTTCGACCGCGCGGAGGCGGCCCGGCTGAAGACGGACGCGCCGGCGGTGATCGCCCGGCACTTCCCGGACGCGGCCAGGCTCTACGCAGCCCGGGGCTGGTCGCTGCCGGCCAGCATCGGCCGCGTGTACGACGCGGCCGCGATCGAACGCGACCTGGGATTCCGCTGCCGGACCGATTTCGCAGCGGTCCTCGCCACGCTGCGCGCAAACCGGCCGCTTCCCTTTGCCCACGATCCGGCTTACACGTCGCCGATGCTCAGATCTTGAAATCGTCCAGCGAGCGCCCGCTGGCCAGCGCCTCAGCGATCCAGCGGGGCTGGCGCCCGCGGCCCGTCCAGGTCTGGCCGCTGTCGGCCGGATTGCGGTAGCGCGGCGCCGCGGTCTCGACGAGCGCGTCGAGTGGGATGCCCGCGCCGGCCGCGAGCGCGTGGATGCGGTCGCGCGCCCGGTCGCGCTCGTCGCGCGCGCGGCGCTTGATTTCCTGCTCGATATCGAAAAGCAAACCTTTCAGTTCGGCGAGGTCATAGCCGTTGAGATCGATCGGCGCCATGGGGAAACATCCTTTGCCAGGAGGGGAACGCGGGCCTCCATTTTACTATGTCAGCGCCCGTGCAATATGTGAACTGCAACGTAGTCGTCGCGCCACATTCCACAAAAATGAAACTTTCCGTGAGGAATTTAGTGTTACCATTCCCCCGGACACTCGCCCCAACACCCGGCGAGCGCCTTCCTTGCGGCCCCTGCCCCGCCGCCGTTCACACCACCTGGAACGGCCATGCTGATGACCAAGACGATCTCGGAAACTTCTCGCCTCGCGGCACTGACCGCGCTCGACTTGCTGGATACCCGGCCGGAGCCCCGCTTCGACCGCTACACGCGCCTGGCCGCGTTGACCTTCGGCGTGCCCATCGCACTCATCACGCTGGTCGACGACAAGCGCCAGTGGTTCAAGTCGCGCTGCGGCCTCGACGTGGAACAGACGGCCCGCGAGGATGCCTTCTGCGCCCACACGGTCGCGCATTGCGAGACGTTCGTCGTCGAGGATGCGGCCGCCGATCCGCGCTTCGCCGGCAATCCACTCGTCAAGGGCGAGCCGCACGTCCGTTTCTATGCCGGGCAGCCCCTCTTTTGCGACGGCCACGCCGTGGGCACGCTGTGCATCGTCGACCGCAACCCGCGCCGCTTCGACGACGCGCAGCGCCAGTGCCTGCGCGACCTGGCCGACCTGGTCCAAGTGGAGCTGAACCAGGCCCGCGTCACGACGGCGCGCGTGATGGCCGAACAGGCCCTCAAGTCGCTCAACGCGGAACTGGAGCAGCGCGTGACCCAACGCACGGCGGAACTGGAAGCCCGCCTGGCGGACCTCACCACGGAAATCGCCCAGCGCAAGGCGGCCGAGACGCTGCTCCGCGATGCCGAAAGCTGGAACCGGACGATCGTCGCGACGTCGTACAGCGCGTTCGTCGGCGCCGATCCCGTTGGCCGCATCACCGAATGGAACCCGGCAGCCGAACGGATCTTCGGCTGGCGCCGGAGCGAGGCCGTGGGCCGTTCGCTGGCGGACCTGATCGTGCCGGAAGAACTGCGCGCGGCGCACGTTGCGGGCATGCGCCGCTTCACGCAGACGGGCTTCAGCACCGTCGTCGACCGGCAGGTCGAACTGCCGGCGCTGACGGCGAGCGGTCGCCGCATAACCATCGAGATGAAAGTCGGCGCCTACGAATGGCAGGGCCGGCGCTGCATCGGCGCGTTCATCGACGACGTCTCCGAACGCAACCGCACGCGCCAGCAGCTCGACGAAAAGCAGGAATTGCTGGACGCCGTGCTGGAATCGATCGACGTCGCCGTTGTCGCCTGCGACGCCGAGGGCAGCCTCACGTTGTTCAACAAGAAGGCCCGCATGCTGCACGGCCTGGACCGCGCCTGCGTCAAGACGGCCGACTGGCCGACGCATTACGCCCTGTACGAAGCGGACGGCCACACGCCGCTCGCGCCGGACGAAGTGCCGCTCGCCCGCGTCCTGCGTGGCGAGGTCGTGCGCGAACAGGCGATGGCCATCGCGCCTCCTGGCCGCCCGGCCGCCACCCTGCTGGCCAGCGGCCGTCCGCTGAAAAGCGCCAACGGGCGGATGCTGGGCGCCGTCGTGGCGATGACCGACATCACCGAACGCAACACGGCGCGCGAACAGCTGGAAGCCAGCGAACGCCGGCTGCGCGCCATCACGGAAAACCTGCCGGCGCTGATCGGCAAGGTGAACGCAGCGGGCAAGTTCGTGTTCCTGAACGGCCGCGCCATCCAGTTCTACGGCAAGGCGGCCGAAGCGCTGATCGGCCACGACGTGCGCGACGCCTATTCGGCACACGAATACGCCAAGCTCGAACCACACCTGCGCCGCGTCCACGCGGGCGAATGCAGCACGTTCGAGGACGTCATCGAGGTGAACGGCCGCCAGCTGCATTACCAGTGCATGTTCGTGCCGCAGCGCGCACTGGACGGTACGCCGGACGGCTATTACGCGATGGCGTTCGACATGACCGCCCGCAAGCTCTCCGAGCTGCGCCAGGCCGAGAGCGAGGAGCGCCTGCGCACGATCACCGACAACGTGCCGGTGCTGATCGCCCACCTGGATGCCGACCGCCGCTATGCGTTCGCCAACGCCGTGCACGCGTCGTGGCTGGGCGTGCCGCCGGAGCGGATCCTCGGCCTCACCGTCGAGGAAGCGTTCGGCCCCGGCTTCTACGCGCCGCAGGCCAGGGCGCTGGAGCAGGCCTGGCTCGGCAACGCATCGCAGTGCGAACACGAAATCGTGCGCAAGAACCACACGCGCATCGCCCACTCGACGTTCCTCCCGCAGATGCGCGACGGCCGCGTGCTCGGCGTGTACATCCTGACGACGGACGCCACCGCCTCGCGCATGCACGAGCGCAGCCTGCACGCGCTGGCGCACACGGACCCGCTCACGCAGCTGCCGAACCGGCGCCGCTTCGAGCAGGCGCTGGAAGGCGCCGCCAACCGCTCGCGCCAGGGCGACCGCGACTGCGCACTGCTGTACCTGGACGTGGACTTCTTCAAGCAGATCAACGACCGCTACGGCCACGCGACCGGCGACGACGTGCTCGTGGAGTTCGCGCGCCGGCTGCGCACCAGCGTGCGCTCGACCGACCTGGTCGCGCGCCTGGCCGGCGACGAATTCACGGTGCTGCTGCACGACGTGCGCAGCGACGCCGACGTCGAACGCGTCGCCCGCAAGATCCTGGACGCGATCGCGCAGCCGTTCGCGGTGGCCGGCCGCACCTTGAAAGTCGGGACGACGATCGGCATCGGCCTCGCGTCCGGCGGCAGCGTCGACCCGCGCGCGCTGATGGAAACGGCCGACCGCGCGCTGTACGCCGCCAAGGAAGCCGGCCGCCACACCTACGCGGTCCTGCACACGGGCGAGTACGCCTGACAGGCCGGCGTCAGTGGAATACGCCGACGGCGAGTTCTGCCCACGCGAGGAGCAGCCCGAGCGCAAGCAGGCCGCCGACCAGCAGGCGGCCCGCCCGGCCCGCGATACGCCGCTTCGCGAGTACGTAAGCCAGGCCGGTTCCGGCCAGCAGCGCTCCGCCAACGAGAAAATCGCCGGCGCCCCAGTCGACCTCGTGCGTGAAGCGCATCGCCACGGCCGGCACGAGCAGGATGGCCAGCGTGGCCAGCAGCACCCGGCGCACATCGCTGCGCACGGCGTCGACATTCGTCGTCATCATCGTCCACCTCCTCCGGCATCTACATCGGCAGACGCGCGTCGCGCCGCAACATCTCCTGCAGCCCGTCCTGGGCCAGGGCCGGACTGAAATAATAGCCCTGCATCTGGTCGCAGTCGTGATCGCGCAGGAACGTCAGCTGCTCGATCGTCTCGACGCCTTCCGCGATCACCTGCAGCTTGAGATTGTGGCCGAGCGCGATGATGGCGCGCGTGATGACTTCATGGCCGTCGTCCGGATCCGTGCCTCCGCCGAGGAACGACCGGTCGATCTTGATGCAGTCGACGGGGAATTTCTGCAGGTGGCTGAGGCTCGAGTAACCGGTCCCGAAATCGTCGATCGACAGGCGTACGCCCAGCAGCTTCAACTGGGCCAGCGCGTCGCGCGCTTCTTCCGGGTGGTCCATCAGCTGGCTCTCCGTCACTTCCAGCTCCAGGCGGTGCGCGGGGACGCCGTGCCGCGCCAGCGTGTCCGCCAGCCGGTTCACGAAGCGGCGCTGGCGCAGCTGGCGGGCGGACAGGTTCACCGCGATGACGAAGTCCTCGATGCCCACGGCGGCGAGCGCGTGCAGCGTGGCGCATGCCTCGTCGAGCACCCAGTCGCCCAGCGGGATGATCAGGCCCGTCTGCTCGGCGACGGGAATGAAGATGTCGGGCGCGATGATGCCGTCGACCGGATGCTGCCAGCGCACGAGCGCCTCGGCGCCCACCACCTTGCCCGTGCGCAGATCGACCTTCGGCTGGTAGCCGAGCACCAGTTCGCCGTTGCGGATCGCCCGGCTCAGGCTCGCTTCCAGCAACAGGTGCTGGTGCACCACCTGGTTCAGTTCCTCCGAATAGAACTGCACGTTGTTGCGGCCGAGGGTCTTGGCGTGGTACATGGCGGCGTCGGCCGCGCGCATGACGGCGTCGACCGTGCGCCCGTCCTGCGGGAACAGGCTGACGCCGATGCTCGTGCCGGGCAGGATCTCCTTGCCCTCGACGACGACGGGCGCCGACACGCTCTGGCGCACCCGCTCGACGAGGCAGGCCAGCTGGGTCACGTCGGTCTGCTCGGCGATCACGAGGACGAATTCGTCGCCGCCCAGGCGCGCCACCGTGTCTTCCTCGCGCATGCTGTCGCGCAGGCGGGCCGCGATCTCGCGCAGGACGGCGTCGCCGGCTTCGTGGCCGAAGGTGTCGTTGATGTGCTTGAAGTTGTCGAGGTCGAGGAACGCGAGCGCGCCCTGGCGGCGATGGGACGACGCCGCATCGATTGCCGCCTTCAGGCGTTCCAGCAGCAGCGTGCGGTTGGCGAGCCCGGTGAGCGCGTCGTGGTGCGCCAGGTGTTGCAGCCGGCGCTCGTAATGGCGGGCTTCGGTGATATCGTTGATCACGCCGACGAAGTGCGTCACCTCGCCCTCCATGCTGCCGACGGGATCGATGCGCAAGTCGTTCCAGAAGATCTCGCCGTTCTTGCGCCGGTTGCGCAGGACGGCGCGCACGCTCTGCCGGCGCGCGACGGCGTCGTGGATGCGGTGCTGCTCGCCCACGTCGCAATCCTCGACGCGCATGAAGCGCGGATTGCGGCCCTTCACCTCGGCCAGCGTGTAGCCGGTGATCTGCTCGAACGCGGGATTCACGTACTCGATCACGTTGTCGGCTCCGTCCGCGCAGCACGTGATCACGATCGCGTTCACGCTCGCGTACATGGCCCGCTCGCGCACGCGCAGGCCGCGCTCGGCTTCCTTGCGCGACGTGATGTCGAGGCCCGTGCCGAACACGACCGGCAGGCTGCCCAGGCTCGCACGCGAGCAATGGAACAGGAAGGTCGTGCGCTTGCCGTGCTTCCCGACGAGGTCAGCCTCGTGGTACGACCTGCCGCGCTCGAAGGCGTTCAGGATTTTTTCCACGATCATCGCCTGGTCACGCTCGTCGAAAAAATTCTGAACGTTAAATGTCGGCAACTCTTCGCTCGCCATCTCGAGCGCGTCTTCCAGCTGGTGGTTCCACAACAGCAGATGCCCGCTCTGGTCGATGACGTAGAACACGCACGGCAATTCCTCGATGATGTCGGCGATGGGCAGGTCCTGGATCAATGCGTAACGGGTCGGGGCCAGGCCGGCACGCGGCACGACGATGACGCTGTAGCCGCCGGGCTGGTCGGGATCGAGCGATTGCGGAGCCACCGTCACCCGCACCGGCACCCGGTGCCCGTCCGCGCAAATCAGTTCTCCCGTCGAATCTTCGTTGACGCGGTCGCCGATCCAGGTCACGGTGGCCGGGTCGTCGAAGGCGATGATCTGGTCGAGGCTGCAGTGACGGATGTCCGCCGCGCCATAGCCCGCCAGCTTTTCGCAGGCGCGGTTCCAGCTCGTGATCCTCCCTGCCGCGTCGACGACGAATACCGCGAGGGGTAAAGGCGAAAGGTTCACGACCTCCTCCAGGGAACCGGCCGGGCGCGCTTGCACGTTGCGTCCATTGGGAAAACATCATAGCGCAGTCACGTCCGAAGGGGCGCATATTTACATCGCATGCCGCCCGCGCCTCCCGGCGTGCTGGTGGCGGGGTTGTGGTGCGGGCGACGACATCCGTCGGTTAGTTGCATAATGGTCCGACAAGCCGGTCCGGCTTGCCGCGCCGCCCGTCAGCGCGAGGCCGGCGCCGCCAAAGGGTCGACGCCCGCGGCTGGCGCAGCAGCGGCTGCCGCAGCGGCGGCTGCCGGTTCTTCCGGCACCGCGTCCCGCCGCCGCAGCGCATAGCGGTTCAGCCCCGCCATGTGGATGCGGCACAGGTAGTCTTCCCAGTCGACGAGGCGCGCATCCACCGGATACAGCCGCCGCGCCTCCTCCCCGAAGCGCGCAGCCAGGGCCAGCAGGCTGGCGTTGTGGAACCGGTAGCGCGGATGCGCGTAGAACGCGAACGTCAGCGCCAGCAGGCGCGTCGTGCGCAGCTTGTCCAGCGCGTGCAGGGCACCCGGCGCGCCCGCGAGGCGGCGCAGGCCGTTCCACGCCGTCGCGCCGATGCCGAACGCGCCCATGAAAAAGCGGAACGTGCCCTCCCCGACCGTGCGGAAATCGTGCTTCGGCTCGGCGTGGAACAGGCGGTCGTACTTGCGCCAGTTGCGTTTGGATTCCGCCTGCAGCAGCCGGATCAGCTCACCCAGCGCGAGCGGATTCGTCGAACCGCTGCAGCATTGATAGATGCGCCGTCCCGGCCCGGCGGACAGCGCCTCCGCACCCGCCAGCACGATGGCGTTCGCCACGAGGTCGACGGGGATGACGTCGATGATGCCTTCGCGCCGCGCGGGGAAGAAGCTCGTCTTGCCGCGCGCGTAGGCGAGGATGACGGCGTCCGCCACCTTCACGCCTTCGATCCAGCCGGGCGCCGGCTCGCGCAGCGTGCTTTCGATGATGGACGGCCGCACGATCGTCAAGGCATGCCCGTGCATGGCGCGGAGGGCGACCTGCTCGCCGAGCCACTTGGTGAACGTGTAGGTGTCGTTCCAGCCGTGGCGCTGGGCCTGGGCGATGCCGAGGTCCGTCAGGCGCCGGCGCAGCCGTTCCGGATCCGCGCCGTCCGCCTTCGCCCGCACCCGCTCGATCTTGCGCTGCAGGGAAGCGATCAGCGCATCGACGTCGTACCAGCCGTCGCGATGGCGCGGGATGCCGTCGCGTGCGCTGCCTGCCGGCGCGACGACGTCCTCGCGCATCTCGCCGCGGTTGTGGCCGTTCACATAGCAGGTCGACACGTGCACGAGCGGCGCGCTCGCCACCCGCGCGAACGCCGTCACGTGGCGCAGGCTCAGCGTATTGATGGCGAGCGCTTCGTCGAGGGGTTCGCGGAAGTCGACGCTGGCGGCCGCGTTCACGACCACGTCCACGCCGCGCGCCAGCTCGGCGCAGCGCGCGGGCGCGAAGCCGAAGCCGGGCGCCGTGATCTCGCCCGTCACGCAGTCCACCCGCTCGGCGAGAAAGCGTTCCAGCCAGGCGGGACGCACGGCGCGCAGGTGGTCGAACACGGACGAAGCCGCGACCTCGCGCTCGAAGCGCGCGCGGGCATCGCCGTGGCTGCCTGCGCGGATCAGCAGCACGATGCGCCCGACGTCGGGCACGGTGCGGATCAGCTTTTCCAGCAGGACCTTGGCGACGAAACCCGTCGCGCCCGTGAGCAGGATGCGCTTGCCGGCAAAGGCGTCGCGCACGTCCGGCAGCCCGTCGGCTGCCTCGTTGATGGTGGTCGTCATGGGTCTCTCCGTGGCCTAGAGGATCCGCGTCAGGCGGAACATGGCCGTCATGGCGAGGGCCGGCAGCGCGTTCCGGTGGCAGCAATACGTCTTGTCGACCTGCCCCTGGAAGCGCGACTTGGCGAATTCCAGCCCCTTGAAGTTGTAGAGGAAGTCCATCCGCTCGCGGATCACGGACAACGTGGCGCGCAGCACGCGCGATTCCTGCGGCTCGACGTCGCCGGCCAGCATCAGCGGCGTCAGGCCCAGGTCCACGCACGGCACGCCTTCTTCCTGGAAGCGCGCGATCGCGTACGCCATCAGCGCATACCACAGGCCTTGCCGGAAGTTGGCGGACGAGCGCGAGATGTTCGGCACGTAGCCGGCCAGGCGGCCGTCGCGGTACAGCGGATCGAAGAACACGAAGCCGACGGCGTCGATGCCGCGGTAGGCGTAGAAGTAACGCGTGCCTTCGCGGTAGTCGACGATCATCGGCCGGATCAGGAAGCGGATCTCGTTGTTCTTGCAGCGGCGCGTACGGAGCCACGCGTCGGAGATGCGGCGCACGTCATGGTCGAAGCCGCCCTCGCGGATCTCGATGCCGTCCGCGCGGGCGGCGTTGATGGCCGTGCGGATGACCTGCTTGCGCGCGCCGCGCAGCGAGAACGTGGCGAGGTCCAGGCGCGACTCGCTGCCGAACTGCGTGCCGTAATAGCCGTGGCGGGCATGCAGGTGGTCGACGACGCCCTTGCCCACCTGGACGAAGACGGCGTCGGGATAGCGGCCGACGAAGGCGGTGAGCATCGCGTCGCGCAGGTGCGGCGGGCACACGGGCTCGCCCAGCGCGAAGCGCATGCCCCAGTATTTTGCGAAGGCGATGTAGCCGACGCCGGGCACGTCGAAATACGACATGCCCGGCTGCATGGTGCAGAACGACAGCGCGTGACCGCCGTATTGGCGCAGGACGGCGGCACGCCTGGCCGTATCGTGATGGGACAGGTCGGCGGCGATGTGCCGCTCCAGCGCGACAGCGTGTTGGCTCATGTGGGCTCCGGTTGGATTGCAGGCACCCGTCGTTCCCGCGCACGCGGGAACCCATACTGAGCGTCCTGTTCAGCTCAGCATGGATCCCCGCTTTCGCGGGGGACGACGGCGTTGGGTCTCAGGCCGGTTTCTGCCCGATGACCGACCAATAACAGTCGAGCAGCAGCAGCTTGTAGTGCTTCTGTTCGCCGACCTGCAGGCCGAACTTCTTCATCCACTCCGGATAGTTGTAGATGTTGTGGAAGGCGTTCCCGGCGAATAGCCAGAAGAAGCCGACGGCCCCGTACCAGTACAGGGTCTTGACGACGCGGCTGAACACGTTCCCGGTCGGGAACGAGAAATCGCCGACGACGATATGGGCGCCCGGGCGCCCCAGGCGGATCAGGTGCGCGAGCACGCGCAGCATCATGTCCTGCTCGAACACGTTCAGGAAGAAGTTCGCGACGACCATGTCGTACTGCTCGAATTCCTCGACCAGCATGATGTCGCTGTGCACCTGGCGGATGCGCACGTCGACGATGCCTTCGCGTTCGAGATTGGCCTGGAATTTCTTCAGCATGGTGGCCGACAAATCGACCACCGTGACGTCGGCGCCGAGCCGCGCGGCGTGGACCGCGTCGCGGCCGTGGCCGACGCCGGCGAACAGCACCCTGTCGCCCGGACGCAGTTTGTCGAGCATGGCGACCTTGCAGCGGTGGATCGATTTGCCGCTGTAGAACGCGCTGAGCCAGTCGTAGATCGGCCCTACGAGCTTGTACTTGTCTCTCATGTTTGCCCTTCCGGTCTTTCCGACCGATATAAGTGTCTCCCCTGCCCCGTTCACGTTGCATGAACGTCAAGCTCCATTAGAGTAATGGAAAGCCCGCGCATTCCACGGCCCGGCGCCTTGTCCTTGCGAGCCAAAACACTGGCTTTGCGGGTCATGCGCGTAAAGACCATCGCTCAACGCGCTGATTGAATGGCGCCCGTCACCGCCCGTAAGTTGACACCCGGGAGCCGCCGAATCGATACTCGACGGGCATATTCCCACTGGACCCTTACGCCGCCACGAACGATGAAACTCTCCCTGCCGCTGTTCGCCCTCACCGCCCTCGCCACCACTGCCCACGCGGCGGAGCGCCTCACCGTCACCGTCACCCACGATCTCGCCATCGCCCGGCCGGCGGAAACCATCGCCATCCCGTGGAAGAGCGTCAACGACGCGCTGCCGCATGCCGGCATCCAGCACATCGTCGTGAAGGACGCGGCCGGCCGGGTGCTGCCGCACCAGGTGACGAACGTGGCGCCGGAAGCGAAGGATCCGCAGAAGAACGGGGTCGCGTACGGCGAACTGCTGTTCCAGCACGACTTCGCGCCGGGCGAGAAGCGCGCCACGTTCACGGTCGAAAAGACGGACGCCGTGGTGCCCCCGTTCCCCACCAAGGTCTGGGCCCGCATCGTGCCGGAACGCCTCGACGACTTCGCGTGGGAGAACGACAAGGTGGCGCACCGCACCTACGGCCCCGCCCTCGCCGCCCCGGCGCCCGCCGGCGCCGACAAGGAAGTCCTGAAGACGAGCGGCCTCGATATCTGGTTCAAGCGGGTCCCGTACCCGATCGTCGACCGCTGGTACAACATCGGCCACGACCACTACCACCACGACGAGGGCGAAGGCATCGACATGTACAACGTCGGCACGACACTGGGCGCCGGCGGCACGGGCATCTGGGCCGGCGGCAAGCTGGTCTCGGGCATCAACTTCACGCACTGGAAAGTGCTGGCCAACGGCCCCGTGCGCGCGATCTTCGAACTGACCTACGACGGCTGGGACGCGGCCGGCACGAAGGTGGCCGAGGTCAAGCGCTTCACGGTGGACGCGGGCCATTACTTCGACCGCATCGACAGCACCTTCACGTTCGCGGGCACCGGTCCGCTGCAGGCGGCCGTGGGCCTGAACAAGGAACCGGCCGACAAGGGCGAGGACGCCAAGTCCACGTTCACGGAAGACGCTAAATCGAAAGCCCTCGTCCAGTGGGTCGCGCAGAAGAAGAGCGGCGATTTCGGCGTGGCCGTGATCCTGCCGTCCGCCGGCACCCCCGCCTTCGGCGCCGATGCGCGCAACGCGTTCATGCTGGCGCCGGTGACGTCCGGCCAGCCGCTGCGCTATTACGTGGGCGCCGCGTGGACGCGCGCCGGCGGAATCACCTCGCGCGAACAGTGGCAGCGCACCGTGACGGATGAAGCGGCGCGCGTGGCCGCGCCCGTGCGCGTGAGCCTGTCGGCGCGCTGATGGACCGCCGCGACTTCTTCCGCGCCACCGCACGCGTCACCTCGGTGGCCACGGCACTGCCGCTGGGCGGGACGGCGCGGGCGGCGGCCACGCCGGCGCAGCCACCCGACGGGGCGGCGCTGGGCTGGCTGGAAGGCGCACCCGCGTTCAGCGCCGGCACGACATTCGGCGTGCCGTGGCCGCGCGGCGCCGTCCGCAAGGACCAGCAATTCGTCGTCGACGGCGCGTCCGGCGACGTGCCCGCGCAAAGCTGGCCGCTGGCGGTCTGGCCGGACGGCTCGCTGAAATGGACGGCCCACGCGCTCGGCGCGAGCGTCCGCCCCGACACCGCCCTGCGCGTGCGTCCGGGCGCGCCGCGCGCCCGCGCGCAACAGGCCGTCACCGTGCGCCGCGCGGCCGGGGGCTTGGTCGCAAGCACGGGCGTCGTCGAATGCGCCGTGCCGTCACGCGGCCCCGTGCTCGTGACGGCCATCCGCCGCGCCGGCCGCGACATCGCGCGCGACGTCCGCCTCGTCGCGCTGCGCGACGACCAGCCGGAAGGCAGTACGCGCCGTACCGAATTCGTGAGCGAAGTCGAGCAAGTGACCTTGGAGCAGGAAGGCCCGGTGCGCAGCGTGATCAGGCTGGAAGGCAGGCACCGCGACAAGACCCGCGCCTGGCTCCCGTTCACCGTCCGTCTGTACCTGTACGCGGGCGCCGAGTCGATCCGCATCATGCACACGTTCGTGTTCGACGGCGACGAGCGGCAAGACTTCATCCGCGGCATCGGCCTCACGTTCGACGTGCCGCTGCGCGACGCGCTGCACGACCGCCACGTGCGCTTCGCCGGCGAGGACGGCGGCCTGTGGGCCGAGGGCGTGCGCAACCTGACCGGCCTGCGGCGCGACCCGGGCGCCGACGTGCGCCGCGCCCAACTCGCGGGCGAACGCTGCCCGCCCGTGGCCGACAAGGTCGCGCCGCTGCTGCACCTCGTGCCGGCGTGGGGCGACGTGTCGCTGGCGCAGCTGTCGGCCGACAGCTTCCGCATCCGCAAGCGCACGAAGGCCGGGTGCGGCTGGGTCGATTCGGCCTGGGGCCGGCGCGCGCCCGGTACCGGCTATGTGGGGGGCGTGTCCGGCGGCATGGCCTTCGGCCTGCGCGATTTCTGGCAGCGCCACCCGACGCAGCTGGACATCCGCGACGCCCACACGGACGCGGCGCGCGCCACGGTCTGGATGTGGTCCCCGGACGCGCCCGCGATGGACCTGCGTTTCTACCACGACGGCATGGGCATGGACACGCATGCCGAGGAGCTGCAGGGCCTGGAGATCACGTACGAGGATTACGAGAAAGGCTTCGGCACGCCGGTCGGCGTCGCGCGCAGCAGCGAGATCACGCTGTGGGCGTTCGAGGCGACGCCGCCGCGCGCCCGCCTGGTGGAGATCGCGCAGGCGGTGCAGACGCCGCCGCAGCTCGTGCCCGCACCCGCGCACATCCTCGCGACGCAGGTGTTCGGCACCCTGTGGTCGCTGCCGGACCGCAGCACGCCGGCGCGAGCTGCGATCGAAGACCAGCTGGACGCGCGCTTCGATTTCTACCGCAAGGAAGTCGAGCAGCGCCGCTGGTACGGCTTCTGGGACTACGGCGACATCCGCCACACCTACGACGCCGACCGCCACGACTGGCGCTACGACGTGGGCGGCTTCGCGTGGGACAATTCGGAACTGTCGCCCGACCTGTGGCTGTGGTATTCGTTCCTGCGCACGGGCCGCGCCGACATCTTCCGCATGGGCGAGGCGATGGTGCGGCACACGAGCGAAGTCGACACGTACCACCTGGGCCGTTTCGCGGGGCTCGGCTCGCGCCACAACGTGCAGCATTGGGGCTGCAGCGCCAAGCAGGTGCGCATCAGCACGGCCGTCTACCGGCGGTTTTATTACTACCTGACGGGCGACGAACGCACCGGCGACATCATGCGCGAGGTCCTCGATGCGGACCGCAGGCTGGACGACGTCGATCCGGTCCGCAAGCTCGCGAACCAGCCGCCCAAGGGGCCGTACCCGGCGCGGATCAGCTTCGGCACGGACTGGGCGTCGCTCGTGGCGAACTGGCTGACCGAGTGGGAGCGCACCGGCAGCGCGCGCTACCGCGACAAGATCGTCACCGGCATGCGCGACATCGCCGCCATGCCGCACGGCTTCTTCAACGGCGACCGCATGGGCTACGAGCCGGACACGGGCCGGCTGCACAACATGATCGGCAACGACGTGAAGGCCCTGCACCTGAACGCCGTGTTCGGCGCCGTCGAGATCTTCGACGAGCTGATACGCCTGACGGGCGACACGGCCTTCGAACGCGCATGGCTCGACTACTGCGAACTGTTCAACGCGCCGGTCGACGAGCAGCGCCGCCGCCTCGGCGCGCCGCACGGGGCCACGCACGCGCTGTATGTCGGCCACTCGCGCCTGACCGCGTACGCGGCCTGGAAGCGCAAGGACCCCCGGCTGGCGCGGCGCGCGTGGCAGGAGTTCGCGGGCGAAGGCAGGCAGCGGCCGTTCCGCACGGTCCGCGTGGCCGGGCCGGACGTGCTGAATCCCGTCGACGAAGTGCCGTGGGTGAGCACGAACGAGACGGCGCAATGGGGCCTCGCCGCCATCCAGAACCTGGCGCTGATCGGCGCCGCGCTGCCCCGCACTTAGGAGAGCCGCATGCATCGTTTCCTCGTGATTGCCGCGGCCTGCGTCGCCGGGCACGCATCCGCCGCGACCTGGTACGTGGCACCGACCGGCAGCGACACCGCGGCCGGCACCCTGGCCGCCCCATGGCAATCGTTCGCGCACGCGCAGGCCGTGGCGCAGCCGGGCGACACCGTGTATTTCCGCGGCGGCCGCTACGCCTACACGAAGGCCACGGCGGCATGCGCGTCGCGCCGCGCGACCGTGTCCGCCATCGTCCTCGACAAGAGCGGCACGGAACAGCAGCCGATCCGCTACTGGGCGTATCCGGGCGAGACGCCGGTGTTCGACTTCTCTGGCATGAAGGACGATTGCCGCGTCAAGGGCATCGAAGTCGTCGCCGACTGGATCCACCTGAAAGGCCTGGAGATCACGGGCGCGCCGCAGCAGCCGGACAACCGCCTGAACCACGAATCGTGGGGCGTGTGGATCGATGCGAACCACGACGTGTTCGAGCAGCTGAACCTGCACCACAACATGGGCCCGGGCCTGTTCATCAAGGACGGCGGCTGGAACCTCGTGCTGAACAGCGATTCGCACCACAACTACGATCCGTACACATCGAACGGCGCGGGCCAGAGCGCGGACGGCTTCGGCGCCCACGTGAGCGCAGGCCATCCGGGCAACGTGTTCCGCGGGTGCCGCGCGTGGGCGAACACGGACGACGGCTTCGACCTGATCAACGCGTACTCGCCGGTGACCATCGAATACTCGTGGGCGTGGCAGCACGGCTACCTGCCGGGCACGCACACGCCGCTCGCGGCGGGGAACGGCAACGGCATCAAGGCGGGCGGCTACGGCGGCAAATATGTGGCGAACGGCGCGAAGCACGTCGTGCGGTTTTCCGTCGCCTTCGACAACAAGGTGTCGGGATTTTATGCCAACCATCATCCCATCGCGCTGGACTTCTTCGGCAATACCGCTTTTGGAAATGTTATCGATTACAATATGCTCGGCGTGGCCCCTGACGGCGGTCCCGTCTACCTGGGCACCCTGCGCAACAACCTCGCCTACCCGGCGGGTGCGGCGCTGAAGGTGGAAGGCGCGGACAGCGCGGCCAACTCCTGGGATCTGCACCTTGCGTTGAAGCCGTCCGACTTCGACAGCGTGGCGCCCACCGGTTGGGACGCGCCGCGCAAGCCGGACGGCAGCCTGCCGGACTTACCCATGTTCCACCCGTCTGCCGCCAGCGCCGTCATCGACCGCGGCGTCGACGTGGGCCTGCCCTGGCGCGGCAAGGCGCCGGACCTGGGCGCGTTCGAGCGCTGAATAGAACCACAGGAAAACCATGAACCCATCGATCCGCGGGGCGATCAGCGCCCTGCTTCTCGCCGCCTGCGCGGCCAACGGCCATGCCGCAGAGTGGAAGTTCGCGTTCGGCCCCGGCAAGGCGCCGGCCGGCTACACGCCCGTCGACGCGGTCTACAGCACCGCGCGCGGCTACGGCCTCGAGCCGGGCGGCCGGCCCGACGGCGTCCATCCCTATTATTTTTCCGTCGACCTCCCGGAAGGGAATTACACGGTGACCGTCACGCTGGGCGACGACAAGGCCGCGACCACGACGACGGTGAAATCCGAACTGCGCCGCCTGATGCTGGAAAACGTGGCGACCCGGCCGGGCGAAACCGTCACGAAGACGTTCACCGTCAACGTGCGCACGCCGAAGATCCCGACCGGCGGCGAGGTGAAACTGAAAGCGCCGCGCGAAACCGTCGAGGAAGCGTGGAACTGGGACCCGCGCCTGACGCTGGAAATCAACGGCGCGCATCCGGCCGTCCGCACGATCGCCATCGCCCCGGCGCACGTGCCGACCCTGTACCTGCTGGGCGATTCGACCGTCTGCGACCAGCCGGCGGAACCGTACAACAGCTGGGGCCAGATGCTGCCGCGCTTCTTCAAGCCCGGCATCGCCGTCGCCAACCACGGCGAATCGGGCGAGACCTACCGCGACTCGCTCGCGCGCCGCCGGCTGGACAAGATCGTGAGCGGCATGCAGCCGGGCGACACGCTCCTCATGCAGTTCGGCCACAACGACCAGAAGCAGATCAAGGATGGCAAGGGCGGCCCGTTCACGACGTACAAGGCGGAGATCAAGGCGCACGTGGACGCCGTCCGCGCGCACGGCGGCCTGCCTGTGATCGTGTCGTCGATGGAGCGGCGCGGCTTCGATGCCGACGGCCATGTGATCCCGTCGCTGAAGGACTACGCCGAGGCCGCGCGCCAGGCCGCGCAGGAATTGAACGTGCCGTTCATCGACCTGAACGCGATGAGCAAAGTCTTTTACGAGGCGCTGGGTCCGGAAGGCTCGAAGGCCGCGTTCGCCGCGCCCGCGCCGGGCCGCCTGGACAACACGCACCACGACAGCTACGGCAGCTACGAGCTGGCGAAGGCCGTCGTGCTGGGCCTGCGCCAGGCGCGCGTACCGGCGGCCGGTTTCATCGTCGACGATTTCGCGTTCGATCCCGCCCATCCCGATCCGGTCGCGGCGTTTGCCGTACCGCCGAGTCCCCATCACACCGTAGAGCGCCCGCTGGGCGACGAGGAGCATAAATGAAACGCCGCACCGTACTGACGGCCCTCGGCGCGGCCGCACTGAGCGGCTGCGCGGGCATCAAACCGGCATCGCAACCAGACGCCTACGTATTCGCCTACTTCATCGACAACGGCCAGGACGGCCTGCACCTGGCCGGGAGCGACGACGGCTACCGCTGGGAAGCGCTGAACGGCGGCCGCAGCTACGTGGCGCCCACGGTCGGCAAGGCGAAGCTGATGCGCGACCCGTGCATCGTGCGCGGCCCGGACGGGATCTACCACATGGTGTGGACGAGCGGCTGGAACGAGACGGGCATCGGCTACGCGTCGTCGCCTGACCTCGTCCACTGGTCGCCGCAACGCGAGCTGCCCGTGATGGCGCACGAGCCGACCACCCTGAACGCGTGGGCGCCGGAGATCGCGTGGGACGAGAAGCGCGGCGAATACCTGATCTTCTGGTCCTCGACGATCCCGGGCCGGTTCGCGGCATCCGAAGCGGCCGGCGACGACGCCGGCGCCAACAAATACAACCACCGCATCTACGCGACGACGACGCGCGATTTCGCCGCGTTCACGCCCACCCGCCTGTTCTACGATCCGGGCTTTTCCGTCATCGACGCAACGTTCCTGCGCACGCACCACGGCGACTGGCTGCTCGTGAAGGACGAGACCCGCCACCCGCCCCGCAAATACCTGCAGCTGGCGCGCGCCGCCGGCCTGCAGGGGCCGTTCGAACCGCTGGGCGCGCCGATCTCGCCCGCCGGCCTGTGGACCGAGGGCCCGACGGCGCTGCAGGTGGGCGACGACGTCATCGTGTACTACGACGCCTACACGACGAAGCACTACGGCGCGCTGCGCTCGCGCGACCTCGTGCACTGGGAAGACGTGACCGCGCAGATGCACTTCCCCGACGAAGGCACGGCGCGGCGCATGCGCCACGGGACGGCGCTGCCGGTGCCGGCGGATGTGCTTGCCGCGCTGCGCCGGCCATGACGCCGCCCGGCGTCCCGTCCTACAGTCTCGATTGAGGGGAGGCAACGGTGCGCGGGAACCGTAGACAATAGAGTAATCTCGGTCGCTCCAGTGTCGTGATCCCGGAGGCGGACCGTGTCCCTTGACTCATCAAAACCCGATCAGGAAAAACAGGAGCTCGTGCGGGTTCCCGTGGTCCATGAGGAGGCATGGGTCGAGAAACGGATCGTCGACACGGGTCGCGGCGTACGTATCCACAAGACTGTCGCCGAAACCCCTTGCCGGATCGACGAACGCCTGCTGCGCGACGACGTCGAGGTCCACCATGTGCCGGTGGACCGCATCGTCCCGCTCGACCAGGCGCCCGCGACCCGCTACGAAGGGGATACGCTCGTGGTACCGATTCTCGAGGAAGTGCTGGTCGTCGAACGGCGGCTGCGCATCAAGGAAGAGCTCCACATCACGCGCACCCGCCGCGAAGAACACCACGTCGACACGGTCATGCTCAAGTCCGAGCAGGTCAGCGTCGAGCGCTTCGACGAGCACGGCGACACTTCACCCACGTGACAATCACCGGAGGACGCATCATGCAACATACTCTCGTAGCGGTGTTCGACAACCGCAGCGATGCCCAGAACGCGATGGACGAACTGCTGGCATCGGGCTTCACCCGCGACAACGTCTATGTCTCCAGCGCCGACCTGTCCGGCACCACGACGACGACCGGCGCGACGCTCGGCGCGACCCATGAGGAAGGCGTGGGCGCCTCGATCAAGCACTTCTTCGAAAACCTGTTCGGCTCGGACCACGACGAACATGCCACCCGCTATTCCACCGCAGTCGCGGGCGGCCAGCACGTGCTGACCCTGACCACGTCGTCGGAACCGGAAGTGGAGCGCGCCGCGGACGTGATCGAACGCTTCGGCCCCATCGACATCGACGAGCGCCACGACCTGGCGGGCAGCGCGGCCTCGCTGGGCACGAGCGCCTACCAGCCGCAGACGTCGCCGTCGCTGGCCGCCGGTTCGATGCAGTCGGGCACGCAGGGCGGCAACCTGTCCGGCAGCCTGTCCGACTCGACCTCGCGTTCCGACTCGCTGCAGCGCGAGACGGCCGTCGACCGGACCACCGGCAAGGCCGCGATCCCGGTCGTGCAGGAAGAAGTCCGGGTCGGCAAGCGCCAGGTCGAACGGGGCGGCGTGCGCGTGTTCTCGCGCCTGGTCGAGACGCCCGTGAACGAGACGGTGTCGCTGCGCGAGGAACACGTCAGCGTGGAACGCCGTCCGGTCGACCAGCCGATCGACCCGGCCGACGTCGCCGCGCTCAAGGACCAGACGATCGAACTGCGCGAAACGGCCGAGGAAGCCATCGTGCAGAAATCCGCGCGCGTGGTCGAGGAAGTCGTCGTCGGCAAGGAAGTCAGCCAGCGCCAGCAAAACATCAAGGACACGGTGCGCCACACGGAAGTCGAGGTGCAGCCGCTGCAGGGCAGCGCGCCCGACGACGACACTTATTACCGCAATGACTGGCAGACGAATTACGCCAGCCTGGGCGGCACCTACGACGACTATGCGCCGGCCTACCGCTACGGCAACGAGATGCGGCGCGACGCCCGCTACCAAGGCCGCAACTGGGACGACGTGGAATCCGACCTGCGCAGCGACTGGGATACCCGCTACGGCGGCAGCGGCTCGTCCACGTGGGAACGCATGAAGGCGGCCGTGCGCTCGGGCTGGAACCGCATGACGTCGTAAGCGTCAAGGGCACGGCGCGGCATGCCGCGCGTCACGCCAGGACGGCCAGCTCGGGAATCAGGGAACGGTGCGCGGCGATGCCCGCCAGCGCGCCGTCCGCCACCGCGAGCGCCACGTTGCCGGCGGGCCGGGCCAGGTCGCCGCAGCAGAACACGCCCGGCACGCTGCTCGCCTTCTGCGCATCGGTCGCGACGTAAGGCCCCATCGGTCCGGTTTCCAGCGCGCAGCCCAGCTGCCCGGCCAGCGGGCTGGCGATGTGCGTGCGGGTCGCGACGAACAGTCCCGCCAGCGGCAGCCGGCGTCCGTCCTGCAGCACCACGTCGGCCCGGCCTTCGATGCGCGCGACCGGCGTGCGCTCCACGGCCACGCCGCGCCGGGCCAATGCCGCCAATTGATCCTGCCGCGGTTCGAACGCGCCGTTCAGCAGCAGGGTGACCTGGCCCCAGTCGGGCAGCATCAGCGCCTGGTGCAGCGACGCTTCGCCCGCCGCGAGTACGCCGATGGCGCCTTCATCCAGTTCGTAGCCATGGCAGTACGGACAGTGGAACACGCTCGTGCCCCAGCGTTCCTCCAGGCCGTCCACGGCCGGCAACGTGTCGGCGACGCCGGTGACGAGGATCAGCCGGCGCCCCCGCACGGTGCCCCCATCCGGCAGCGCGACGTCGAAACCGTCGCCGTCGATGCGCGCCGCCACCGCCGTCTCGTTCGCCCACGCGACGTTCGGGTAGGCGCGCAACTGGGCGCGGCCCTGCGCCGCGATGGCCGCCGCTTCCGCGCCATCCTGCGTGAGGAAGCCGTGCGAGCGGTCCGCGTGGCGGTTGCGGCGCCGGCCGGCGTCGATGACGAGCACGCGCCGGCGCGCCCGCGCAAGCTGCATGGCCGCCGACAGGCCGGCGTAGCTGCCGCCCACGACGATCACGTCGAATGCGGACTCATTCTGATGGGTGTGCATGATGTACTCCTCCTTCGGGATACAGCGCGTTGAAGCGCTCGGACAGTTCCGCCAGCGTGACCTGCGCGAAGCGCGCGAGCAGCAGCGCCTCGGCTTCGGCGAGCGCGTCGCCGAGAGACTGGTTGACGACCTTTTCCACGAGACAGCCGGGCTGCTCGACACGGTTGCCGATCGCGAACACGGTCGGCGACCCCACCGCTTCGTACACGTCGCGCAAGGTCACGCGCCGCAGGTCGGCGGTGACGGCCCAGCCGCCGCCATGTCCCTTCTCCGACGCGACGTAGCCGCGCTCGCGCAGCCCCGCCAGCGTGCGGCGCACGAGCACGGGATTCGTGTGCAGGAAGCCCGCCAGCTCTTCCGACGTCAGCGGACGGTCGCTGTGGGCCATGTGCAGCAGCAGGTGCAGGATCGAGGAAAGTTTGCTGTCGGTTCTCATGTAACTTATGATAGTACAAAACGGGTCGGCGTGCACTACGGCGTGCACGCTACAATGCCGCATGTCTTCGAACTCCCCTTCTTTCGACGCCATCGTGGCCGGGACCGGCCCGGGCGGCGCCAGCGTCGCGCGCGAGCTCGCGCGGGCCGGCGCCCGCGTGCTGATGGTGGAAGCCGGCGGCGCCGCGCCGCTCGCGGGCACGCTGGCGCAGATGGCCGGCATGGCCGCCGTGCCCGGCAAGGGGGCGTTCCTGCACCGCGACCTGTCGCTGCTCGTGCGCGCGCTGACGACCGGCGGCACGTCGACCATCAATTTCGCCACCGCCGCGCCGCCGCCCGCCGCCATGTTCGCCAGGCACGGCATCGACCTCGCCCCGGCGCTGGCCGCCTGGCGCGCGGAACTGCCGATGGCGCCGCTGCCGGACGATCTCGTGGGGCCGATGGCCGCGCGCATCGCCGCGGGCGCCCGCGCGCAAGGACTCGCGTGGCGCAAGCTGGACAAGATGATCCGCCCGGCCGCGTGCCGCACCGGATGCTGGCGTTGCGTCTACGGGTGCCCGTTCGGGGCGAAGTGGTCGGCCCGCGAGCTGGTCGACGACGCCTGCAGGCACGTCGCGCGACTGGTCACCGATGCGCACGTCACGCGCGTGCTGGTGGAAGATGGCCGCGCCGTGGGCGTCGAAGCGAAAGTCGGCGGGCGGATGGAGACGTTCCGCGCCGGCCTCGTGGTGCTGGCCGCGGGCGGCATCGGCAGCCCGCGCATCCTGCGTACCTCAGGCCTGCTGGCAGGGCCCGTGCCGTTCTTCAGCGACCCCGTCGTGGCCGTGATGGGCACGGTGGACGGCATCGAAGGCGGCGGCGCCGAGGTGCCGATGGCGGCCGGGCATTACGATCCGGAGGCCGGCATCAGCCTGGCCGACCTCACGCTGCCCCGCCCCATGTACCAGGCGTTCGCGGCGCAGGCGGGCCGCGTCGACCGGTTGTTGGCACACGACCGCACGCTGACGATCATGGTCAAGATCCGCGACGAGATCAAGGGCAACGTCGGCCCGCGCTGGGTCGACAAGACGCTGGCGCCGGGCGACCGGCGCCGCTTCGATGCCGGGATCGCGCAGGCGCGCGGCATCCTGGAAGCCGCCGGCGCGCGGCACATCTTCGCTAGCCACCATTTCGCGGCGCATCCGGGCGGCACGGTGCGCATCGGACAGGCGCTGGACGCGGACCTCGCGACGGCGACGCCCGGCCTGTACGTGTGCGATGCGTCCGTCATCCCCGAACCGTGGGGCCTGCCGCCCACCCTCACCCTGCTGTGCCTGGGCTGGCGGCTGGGCCGTCACCTGGCGCGGGTCAGCGCTTCACGGGCAGCGTCGCCGTCAGCTTGATGTCGGCCGACGACTCGCCCACCATCAGCTTCACGGGCACCGGCTCGACCTCGAACCGGCCCGCCTGCGTGTTCCAGTACGCGAGGCGCTGCGCCGCGAGCGGGATGCGCACCGTGCGCGTCTCGCCCGGCTTCACGTTCACGCGCCGGAAGCCGACCAGCGCCTGGCGCGGCCGCTCGACCTGAGACTTCGGCCACGCGGCGTACAGCTCGACGACGCTGTCGCCCGCCACCTTGCCCGTGTTGGTCACGTCCACGTCGACGTCGACCGTGCCGTCGGCCGCCAGCGCGGGCGCGCTCGTGCGCAGCTTCCCATACTTGAAGGTCGTATAGGACAGCCCGTGCCCGAACGGGAACAGCGGCTGGCCCTTGAAGTACATATAGGTGCGGCCGTGGCGGATGTCGTAGTCCATCATCGGCGGCAGCTGCGATTCCGCCGCCGGCCACGTCGCCACGAGCTTGCCGCCGGGGTTGTAGTCGCCGAACAGCACCTGCGCGAGCGCCGTGCCCTGGTCCTGCGACGCATGCGCCATCTGCACGATCGCGGGCACGTGCTCCTTCGCCCAGCCGATCGTGTACGGGAAGCTCGACACGAGCACCATCACCGTGCGCGGATTCGCCGCCAGCACCTGTTTTACCAGGCCTTCTTGTGCGAGCGCCAGGGTCTCGCGGTCGCGCCCCTCGCGGCCGTCGCCCGGGTCGGCGCAGGGCTTCGTGCCGGCGTCGGTCCACTCGTGCGCCATGTTCGGGCCGCAGGTCGGGTCGTTGCCGACGACGACGATGGCCACGTCCGCGTCGCGCGCCGCCTTCACGGCCGCGTCGTTCGCATTGTCCGCCGCGTAATCGACCTTCACGCCCGGCCCGACGGCCGCCTTGATGCCGGCCAGCGCCGTCACCGTGTACGGCGCGGTACCGCCATACCAGTCCCAGTGCACGCTGTCCGCATGCGGCCCGATCACGGCGATGCGCTTGACGCGCGACTGCGCGAGCGGCAGCGCGCGGCCGTCGTTCTTCATCAGGACGATGGATTCCAGCGCCATCTTCAACGACACCGCCTTGTGCGCCGCGCTGTCCCACGGCGCCGGCCCGTCCTTGATCGCGGCATACGGATTGCCGGCCGGCGGGTCGATCAGGCCCAGTTTGATCGTCGTGCGGAACTTGCGCGCGAGCGCCTCGTCGAGATCGGCCACCGTGATGGTGCCCTCCTTCAGCGCGGCGCGCAGCTCGTCCTGGTATTTGTCGAGGTACTGGTTGATGCCGGCCTTCAGGCCCGCGACGGCCGCCGCCTTCTGGTCCGGATACCGTTTATACAGTTTCACCAGGTTGCCGATGGCGCCGCCGTCGCTCGAGATCACGTCCGCGTTCCACTTCCCGATCACGAGGCTGCGCAGCACCGGGTGCACGCCCATCGGCGTCCCGTTCCACGCGTTGTACGACGCCATCAGGGCGCGCGCGCCGCCGTCCTCGAACGCCATGCGGAACGGCGCTGCATAGTATTCGTGGAACTGGCGGTCGTCGAAATCGGACGTCGAGTTGCCGCGGCCGTTCTCGTTGCTGTTGGCGAGGAAGTGCTTGAGGAGCGCCGCGCCGCGCCAGTATGTCGGGTCGTCCCCCTGGATGCCGCGCGTGAACGCCGTCGCCATCGTCCCGACGAGGAATGCGTCCTCGCCATAGACTTCCTCGCTGCGGCCCCAGCGCGGGTCGCGCGCGAGATCGGCCTGCGGGCCCCATTGCATCAGCATCGGGTGCCTGTACTTGCTGCTTTGCGTGATGTAGCGGGCTTCCGTCGACTGCACGGCGCCGGCCTGGCGCACGAGCTCCGGGTCCCAGCTCGCGCCCATGCCGGGCGGCTGCGGGAACTGCGTCGTCGGGATGGGCTCGCGCTGGCGCTTCGATTCGCCGCGCTGCACAAGGCCGTGGATGCCTTCCGTGCTGCCGAAGCTGGGAATGCCGAGGCGCGCGACGCCGGAATCGGTCGACAGTGCGGCGATCTTTTCGTCGGGCGTCATCAGCGCCAGGATGTTGGCGATGCGTTGTTGCGGGGCCAGGTTCGGGTCCTGGAACGGGTAGGTCGCCGCGTGGGCGGTCCCGGCGCACAGTGCGGCGGCGAGGGCCGCGGCGCGGAGGATGTTCGTCTGCATGCTGTCTCCTTGTGTAAACGTTTTTTGTTAGCGCGAACATCCAAATCATACCCCGGATTGAAACCGTTTTCACAACACTGGGCCGCAAGTTCGTGTCCGGCGCTAAAAGTTTCTTGCGCGCCGTAAAGACATCAGTACAATCAATGTGCATACAAACAGGAGACAGCATGACTTATGAACGCATCGTGGTCCTCGGCGGCGGCACGGCCGGCTGGATGGCCGCGACGGCCCTCGCGACGGGCCTGCAGGGCACGACGGTGGAACTGGTGGAATCGGAGGACATCGGCACGGTCGGCGTCGGCGAGGCGACGTTCCCTTCGATCCGCAACTACCACCAGATCCTCGGCATCCCCGAAGCGGACTTCCTGCGCGCGACGAACGGCACGTACAAGCTGGGCATCCGGTTCCGCGACTGGCGCGTGAAGGGCGAGGACTATTACCACACGTTCGGCGACTTCGGCATGCTGAACGGCCCCGAGTCGCTGTGGGGCCAGTACCGCCGGCACCCGCGCGCCAACCTGCCCACGTTCGGCGAGCAATGCCTGCCGACCGTGATGGCGATGAACGACCGCTTCTGCGCGCCCGGCAAGGACGCCGCGAATTTCAACTACGCCTACCACTTCGACGCGAACCTGTACGCCCGCTTCCTGCGCGACATCGCGCTGAAGCGCGGCGTGCGCCGCACCGAGGGCAAGGTCGTCGACGTGGCGCGCCGGCCGGACGGCGGCATCGCGTCGCTGAAGCTGGACGACGACCGCGTCGTCAAGGGCGACCTGTTCATCGACTGTTCCGGGTTCGCGTCGCTGCTGCTGGGCCGCACGCTGGGCGAACCGTTCGTCGACTTTTCGCACTGGCTGCCCGTGGACCGGGCATGGGCCGTGCCGTCCGCCCCCGTGGGCGACAACCTGACGCCGTACACGCGCGCGACGGCACTGGACGCCGGCTGGGCATGGCGCATTCCCCTGCAGGACCGCACGGGCAACGGCCACGTGTTTTCGACCCGCTTCATCGACGAAGAGAAGGCCCGCGACCAGCTGCTGCAGCAGCTCGACGGCGAAGCGCTGGCGGAGCCGCGCCTGCTGCGCTTCACGACGGGGCACCGCGCGAAATTCTGGTCGCACAACGTCGTCGGCATCGGCCTCGCGACGGGCTTCCTGGAACCGCTCGAATCGACCAGCATCTACCTGGTGCAAGTGGGCGTCGGCCGTTTGATGACCCTCCTGCAGCGGGGCGGCCCCGTCGCGCCCGAGCTCGTCGACTCGTACAACACGGGCCTCACGCGCCAGTTCGAACGCATCCGCGACTTCATCCTGATGCACTACTGCCTGACCGCGCGCCGCGACACTCCGTTCTGGCAAGCCATGGCGGCCGCGGAGCTGCCCGAGACGCTGGCCTACAAGCTGCACGCATGGCGCGAAACGGGCGTGCTGCACCAGTACGACGAGGAAGGCTTCGACGGCCACAGCTGGCTCGCGATCCACGCGGGCATGCAGAACTGGCCGGCGCGCAGCGATCCGACCCTCAAGCTGATTCCCGAGGAACAGTCGCTCGACTGGGTGCGCGAGCGCGCGACCCAGCTTGCGACCGCCGTCGCGACGGTGCCGACGCATCGGGAGTATCTGGCAAAAATCCTGGGTCGCTGACGTGTAAATGTCGTTCCCGCCATGCTGAACCACGGAATCCGGTACATTCGACGGACCGACTTCGCGAACTCGGTATGGGTTCCCGCGTTCGCGGGAACGACGGTCAGGCTGCAGCCAGCTTCTCCATCCACGCACACAACATATCCGCCAGCCCATCCGCGTACGCCACGATCTCCTGCTCCGTGCGCGGCCGCTCCGAAAACTGCTTGCCGACCGCCGACAGCGTATCGGTGAGCAGGTCCGCCGCCAGCGCCCGCGTGGCGTCCGGCGCCCCCGGCAGCGCCTCCGCCAGGTACGTCCGCACGGCCTCTTCCCCCGACTGCCGCACGGCGCGCGCCTCGGGCGCATCGCGGTACAGCGGCGCCGCGTCGTTCAGCGCCACGCGCATCGCCGCCTCCTCGCATTCCGACCGCACGAACGCGTGCACCAGTGACCGCAAGCGGTCCAGCGGCGGCCGCGCCGTGTCCGCGAGGATGGCGGACAGCATGGCCGTCGTGCGGCGCCATTCGTCGCTCTGCAGACGGAACAGGATCGCGGCCTTGTTCGGGAAGTACTGGTACAGCGACCCGACGCTGACGCCCGCCTTTTCCGCCACGCGCGACGTCGTGAAGCGCTGCGCCCCCTCCGCCGCCAGAACCTGAACAGCCGCCTCCAGCACGGCGGCCACGAGCTCATTGGAGCGGGCCTGTTTCGGTGCCTTGCGAGAGGCGATCTGGGGGCGGCGTCGTTCGGTCATCGGGGGCGTTGGGAATGCGAATGGAAAACCTGAAGGATTCTTCGCATAATAACCGGACCCATTCACCACCACAAGGAACCACGATGACCACCCTCGCCACCGATCCCGTCGCCCCGCTGCTCGCGCGCCTGTTTGCCGAGGCCGATGCCGAATCGCCGCTGGCCGCCTGCCGCGACCTGGCGGAAGCGGAACTGCAGCGCCTCATGCGCAGCAAGACGGATTACCGCGACCTGTATGGCCGCCTGAAGGACGTCGCCCTGCCCGTCTCGCGCGGCACCGGCGTCCTGCTCTATATGCTGGCCCGCTCGAGCCGGGCCCGGACCATCGTCGAATTCGGCACGTCGTTCGGCATCTCGACCATCCACCTGGCCGCCGCGCTGCGCGACAATGGCGGCGGGCGCCTGGTCACCAGCGAATTCGAGCCGGCGAAAGTCGAGCGGGCGCGCGCCAACCTGGCTGCCGCGGGCCTGCTCGACCTCGTCGAGATCCGCACGGGCGACGCCCTGCAGACGCTGGCCGGCGACCTGCCGGATGCCATCGATCTCGTGCTGCTGGACGGCGCCAAGGCGCTATATCCCGACGTGCTCGCGCTGCTGGAACCGCATCTGCGCCCGGGCGCGGCGATCGTCGCGGACAATGCGGACCACAGCCCGGACTACCTCGCACGCATGCGCGCGCCGGCGTCCGGTTACCTGTCGATGCCGTTCGCGGACGACGTCGAATTGTCCGTGCGGACCGCCCGCTGACGCGGTCGCGGCAAACGCAATACGCCGACGCGTATAGTGCCTATGCATAGGATGCATGGTTCGCCGCGCGCCTTCGGCCCTAAGCTTCTCTACTCATAACGATGAGACAACCCGGTGCCGCGTCCAAGCAATGCGCGCCGGGGCCGATAACATAGAGGAGCAGCAGCCATGTCACAGCCTCAACTCCAGCGCGTCGAGCGCGCGGAGACTTTCACGTCCCCACCTGCCGCCAGCGGCAAAATCGACCGGTACTTCCAGATCTCGGCGCGCGGCAGCACGCAGCGGACGGAGGTGGTGGCCGGCGTCACCACCTTCCTCGCGATGGTGTACTCCGTGTTCGTCGTGCCGGGCATGCTGGGCCAGGCCGGCTTCGACGTCAGCGCGGTGTACGTGGCCGTGTGCCTGACCGCGGCCTTCGGTTCGTTGTTGATGGGATTCTGGGCGCGGCTGCCGATCGCCGTCGGCTGCGCGATCTCGCTGACCGCCTTCACCGCGTTCGGCCTCGTGCTGGGCAAGGGCCTGACGCCGGCGATCGCGCTGGGCGCCGTGTTCCTGATGGGCGTGATCTTCACGGCGATCTCCATCACCGGCGTACGCTCGTGGATCCTGCAGAACCTGCCGTCCGGCGTCGCGCACGGCACGGGCGTCGGCATCGGCCTGTTCCTGCTGATGATCGCGTCCAGCGAAGTCGGACTCGTCGTCAAGAACGCGGGCGCCGGTCTGCCCGTCGCGCTGGGCCAGATCACGTCGTTCCCGGTCCTGATGAGCATCCTGGGCCTGGCCGCGATCTTCGGCCTGGAACAGCGCAAGGTCCCGGGCGGGATCCTGCTCGTCGTGATCGCGATTTCCGCCCTCGGCCTGGCCTTCGATCCGAAAGTGCACTTCACCGGCATCTTCTCGTGGCCGCAACTGAGCAGCCCGGGCCACGCTTCGCTGATCGGCGCGATGGACGTCAAGGGCGCGCTCAGCATGGCCGTGCTGCCCAGCGTGCTGGCCCTCGTGATGACCGCCGTGTTCGACGCCACCGGCACCATCCGCGCCGTCGCCGGCCAGGCCGGCCAGGTCGATGCGCGCGGCTACATCCACAACGGCGGCAAGGCCCTGACGGCCGATTCGGTCAGCTCCCTGTTCTCGAGCCTCGTGGGCGGCGCACCGGCGGCGGCCTACATCGAATCGGGCGTCGGCACCGCGGCCGGCGCGCGCACCGGCCTCACCGCCGTCGTCGTCGGCCTGCTGTTCCTCGGCCTGATCTTCTTCTCGCCGCTGGCCGGCCTGGTGCCCTCGTATGCCACCGCACCGGCGCTGATGTACGTCGGCCTGCTGATGCTGAGCAGCGTGGCGCACATGAACATGGACGACAAGCTCGATGCGCTGGCCGGCCTCGTATGCGCCGTGTTCATCCTCCTCTCCTGCAACATCGTCACCGGCATCATGCTGGGCTTCTGCACCCTCGTGATCGGCCGCGTGCTGGCCGGCGAATGGCGCAAGCTGAACTTCGGCACCGTCAGCATCGCCCTCGCGCTGGCCGTGTTCTACGCGGGCGGCTGGGCCATCTGACTCTCTCTCTCCCGGCGACCGTTCGTCCCCATCCGCGGGATCCGGACGGTCGCCGCGCGGTCAACCGCGGCAGGCCTTCCACCGTTCTCTCCCTGTGATCCTCGAGGCGCCCGAATCCGGCCCAGCCGTATCGTACGCCGCAACTTTACGAGATTGTGTAACCTAAGTGACAACTTCTTACTAGGAGAACATCATGAAAACCACCACCATTTCGAGCATCATGCTTGCTGTCGCCGTGCTGGTCACGGGTTGCCACAAGGCCGAGGACAAGAACGGCATGGGCCCGGCCCAGGAAGCCGGCAAGGCCATCGACGACGCGGGCGCCAAGGCCGCTGCCGAGTCGAAGGAAGCCGCCGCTAACGCCAACGCCGCCGCCCAACAGGCCGGCGAGAATGCGAAGGAAGCCGCCCACGAGGCCAACCAGAACGTGAAGGAAGCGGCCGACCGCGCCGGCGACAAGATGCAGCAGGCGGGCGCCGAAGTGCGCCAGGAATCGCACGAAGCCGCGCAGAACGTGAAGGAAGGCGCGAAGGACGCGACGGCCGCCACGGGCCGCGGCCTGGAACGCGCCGGCGAGAAGCTGCAGCAGGCCGGCAAGTAACGCATTGAACCGGGGTCCGCTCGCGAAGACAGGTATACTTGCTGGATGCGTATCCAGCTCTTCTCCGACCTTCACCTAGAACGCGACCCCGGGTTCCAGCCGACCATCTACGCCGACACGGACGTCGTCGTCCTCGCCGGCGACATCGGCTCGTACCAGGCCCGCTCGCGCCTGGACACCGACGACTTCGGCCTCGGCCGTTTCGCCCCGGCCACGACGGGCGCCGCGGCGCGCGTCCTGTACGTCCCCGGCAACCACGAATTCGACGGCCTCGATTTCGCCGCTACGCACGCGCGCCTGCGCGCGACCTGCGCCGCGCTGGACATCACGTGGCTCGACCGCGAGATCGTCACCCTCGGCGACGTCCGCTTCATCGGCACGACCCTGTGGGCCGACTTCGACGCCCTGGCAGGCTCCGAAACCGACATCGGGCGCCAGCTCAAGCAGCGCGACAAGGCGTTCCGCGCCGCGAACTACTACCTGTCCGGGAACACGACGCTCGTGGATGGCGTGCCGCTGCTGGCGGAAGGCCAGCGGGAACTGTCATTCGCCTGCCAGGCCTGGCTGCGCGACGCACTGGCGACACCGTTCGACGGCACCACGATCGCGGTTACCCACTATGCCCCGACCCTGCGCAGCGCCGACCCGCGCTACGGCATCGCGCCCGGCACGGCGGGGTTCTGCAATGCGCTGGACGACCTGCTGCCGTTCGCGGACGTGTGGATGCACGGCCACCTGCATTGCGCGAACGACTATGTGGTCGAAGGCACGGGCTGGCGCTGCCGCGTGGTCGCGAATCCGCTCGGGTATGCGAACAAGGGCGAGCAGGCGGCGTTCCGCGAAGATCTCGTGATCGAGGTCTGATCAGCGCACACCCTGGTACATCAACCCGCTGTCGTTCAACCCGAACCTGAACTTGCGGTTCATGGCGATGATCTCGGCGCCCGCCAGCAACGTGGGCCCGTACCCGTGCGCCGCCTTCACGCTCGTCGGCCGGTACGCATAGAACGCGGGATCGAACGCCATGCCCGTGCCCACGCAGATGCCTTCGATCTGCCCGTTCGGCTGCACCTTGCTCGCGACCGCGTCCCACGCGAGGTTCGCCATCGGCCCATAGGCCTGCGCGTCGACATAGCCCCGGTTCACGGCGCGCGCGATGGCGTACGCGTAGATCGCGGTGGCGGACGTTTCCTGGTACGTGTCGTTGCGGTCGATGAGCTGGTGCCAGAAGCCGTCCTTCGTCTGGTAGCTGGCGAGTCCCTTGACGTGCGCGCGCAGCTGGTCCAATACCGCCTTGTAGTCCTTGTGCGTCTTCGGCAGCACTTCCAGCACCTCGACCATCGCCATCACGGCCCAGCCGTTCGCGCGCGCCCAGTGCATCTCCGGGTGGTCGCGCAAGCCTTCGACATAGCCGTGCATGTAGATGCCGAGGTTCTTGTTGAACATGCGCTTCGAGAACTGCAGCACCTGGCGCGCCGCGTCGTCGTAGTAACGCGCATCGCCCGTCGCCTTGCCGAGGTACGCGATGGTGGGCACGCCCATGAACATGTCGTCCAGCCACAGCGTATCGGGCAGCGGGCGCATTTTCACGCCGCCGCGGCCGTCCGGACCGCCGCGCGCCAGGGTGCCGTCCTTCAGCCGGTATTCCTTCTTCGTGACGAAGTCGCCGCAGATCGGGATCATCTGCGAATAGTCCACCGGCGACCCCTCGAGCTTCGCCTTCAGGAAGCTCTGGCACAACGCACCGGCGTCGTCCAGCGCGTGCGGATTCAGGAAGCTCTTGATGGGCGCGGCGGCATGCTCGCGGTCGGCCTGCACGAGCGGCAGAAACGTCTTCGTCAGCCGGGACAGCAGTTCGTGGCGCTTGAGCGCGTAGTCGGTGTAGCGGCGGTCGCCCGTCGCGGCACCGGCGGCCAGCATGCCCGTGTAGGTGACGCCCCATTCATAGCTCGTCAGGCGGAAGTCGCCCGGCTTCAGCACGGCGTTCGCGTTCGGCCTGGACAGGTCCGTGATGGGCGCGCCGGTGCGCTGGTCGATCACCTCGGCCGGCGTGACCTTGTCCAGGTAGTCGAACACGCGGTCCAGCACGGCCTTGACCTCGACCGCATCCATCGCGCGGTAAGGCGTCGGGTAATGCACGTCCAGCGCGTGCAGCATGGCGTCGGCCGCGGCCGGCCCCTTTTCCTGCGGGGCCGGCGCCTGTTGGGCCGACGCGTGCAGCGCGCAGGCGGCGAGCACCCCTGCCACGCAGGGCTTCAAACGGTTCTTCAAGCATGTCTCCTGTCAGTCGAGTCGTTGTATTTTCAGGTCGTCCACCGCCTGGCGCGACCACGTCGTGCGCAGCCCGAACCAGCCGGACGTCAATGGATGCGGGTCGCGATACGTGAACCACGTATTCCCGTCCACGCGCACGCGCGTGCAGCCCTCGTACACCGCGATCTCGATGCGGTAGTCGTGGTCCGGTTCCAGCAGATGCGCGCCGTCGGTGTACTCGGCAACCAGTTCGCGGTGGCCCCCGCCATAGCGGCGCAGGCGCGTCGTCGTGTTGCGGTTGCCGCCGATGCCCACGTAGTACAGCGACAGGTCGTCGTAGTCCTCGAACTTGCCGCTGCGCCTAAAGGGGTCGGCGCGCCGCGGATCGCGCGCCATCCAGAACACGTTCAGGTCGGACAGGCGGTCGTTCTTCCCGCCGTCGACGAGCACGCGGCGCGTAAAGCTGATCAGGACATTGCCGTACAGCGGACGATCCAGCCACACGGTGGCGCCGCCGTCGACGTCCATCACGAGCCGCCCGTCCCGGTTCTCGACGACGTTGCCCGGCGTGCGCGCATACTCGGCCACCCAGCCCGCCAGCGGCTTGCTGAAATCGTCCTGGAACAGCACCGCGCCGGGCCGGCCCCATGCGGTGCAGTCGTCGGCATGCGCGGCGCCGCACAGCGCCATCCACAAGATCAGTGCGGACCTCATTGGGCGGCCAGCGCGCGGTCGGCGAAATATGCGCCCAGCGGATTGCCCGGCAGCGCCTTCAGGCCGGCCACGACGCGCTCCGCGTTGAACTCGGCGCCCGCCGCATTCGTGTGCGTGCGCGCGTCGGCGAACAGCGTGTCCACCTTGGCCGCGCCGATCCGCCTGTAGCCGTCGGCCACGAGCAGCGTGAGGTCCATGAACAGCGCGCCGTCGGCCTCGGCGACCTCGCGGTCCCAGTCGGCGAACGTCGCGAAGTCGCGGCCTTCCTGCCACCGGTCGCGGTGGGGCACGGGGGACACGAGGACCACGGTGGCGCCCTTCGCCTTCGCATCCGCCACGTAGCGCGCCATGTACCAGCCAAAGCTGTGCACCTGCTCCTTCGTGCCGTCCGGACGCGTGTCCTCGACGGTCTCCGCACCGGTGCCCGGCGCCGACGCGCGGTTCTTCATCGCCGGGTCGCCGATGCGGCCGCCGTCGTTGTGGCCGAACTGGATCAGCACGACGTCGCCGCGCTTCAACTCGTCGCGCACCTTGTCCCAGCGTCCTTCCGTGAAGTAGGTGCGGCTGCTGCGGCCGCCGATCGCCGCGTTCACCACGTTGATCCTGCGGGCATCGAAGTACGGGGCGATGCGCTCGCCCCAGCCGATGGCGCCGTTCACGCCGCCGCTCTTCACCGTCGAATCGCCGACGAGGTACAACGTGGGCAGGCTGGCATCGCGCGGTGCCTCGGCGCGCACCGAGCGCGCGTCGACGACGGGACGGTCGTCCTCGCGCACGGGCGGCTGCGGATTCACGGGCGCCCGGGGCTTCAGCCACGCGGCGATGCGCGGATCGCCCAGCGCCTTCATGCCTTCCACCACGACTTGCGCATTCAGGACGGCGCCGGCCCAGTTGGTGTGCGTGTGCTCGTCCGGCGTCGTCTGCGGGAACAGCTGGACGACGGCGTCATGGCCCAGCGCGTCGTAGCGGCGCGCGATGCCCTCGTTCAGGTCGATGAAGCCGACATGCTCCGCCTGCGCCACCGCCGCGGCCCAGCCGCCGTACGTGTCGCGGTCGCGCTTCGCGTGGCCGGCCGCATCCCACTGCTTGTGCGGGATCGGCGAGCAGATGACGGGCGTTGCGCCCTTCGCGCGGATGTCGGCGACAAATTTGCGCAGGTACCAGCCGTAGGTGTGCACGGTCTCGTGCCTGTGCGTGAGGAGGTTGTCGATCTCCTCCGACTCGTCGCCGATGCCGCGGATCGTGCCGCGTGCACGGCTCGTGTCGTTGACGGCGCCGGCGTCGTTGTGACCGAACTGCATGACGACGATGTCGCCCCGCCTGACGAAGGCCAGCGTGCGCTCCCAGTGGCCGCTCGTGATGTAGGTGCGGCTCGAGAGTCCGCCGACGGCGCGGTTGACGACGTTCACCTTGGCCGGATCGAACCAGGCGGCGACCGGATTGCCCCATCCCCACTGGCCCGCTGCGCCCTTGCCCTGGCCGTCATCGCGGCCGTTGCGGACCGTCGAATCGCCGATCAGGATCAGCGACGGCAGCGCTGGATTCGCGGGCTCCGGCAGCGTGACCTGGGCGCGGGCCGGGTCGGTATTGACGGCGGCGGGCAGCGGCTGGGCGCGGACGCTCGCGATGGCGAGGAGGATGAGCACGGCGTGGAGCAGTCGGCGCAGGGCAGGATGCAGCGGCATGGCGGGATTCCGTTCGTTGTTCTGTTCTGCGTTGCATTCTATGCTCGCGCCGTCCGCCGTCAAAACGGGGGCGACTAAAGAATCAGGAAAATGATCGGTTGTGCGCAGCCGCCGCTGCAACAATGATCGGATTCCAACAACAAGGAGACCGCCCATGCGCCCATACGCCATATTGACATTGTGCTGCGCCCTGCTTGCATCCGTCGATGCTTGCGCGGCCATCGGCCAGCGCTTCCCGTCCGAACGGAAGGAAGTCGTCGATCCCGTCACCGGCACCCGCCTGACCTTTCTCACGAGCCGCCCGCATGGCGATTCGAAGATCTACCAGACGCACCCGCAGTGGACGGCGGACGGCCAGTGGCTGATCTTCCGTTCTCACCTGGCCGGCAACGAGGCGATGGCGGTCAATGAAAAGACCGGCGACATCGTGCAGGTCACGGAAGGCGGCTACGAGGGCATGCTGAACGCGGCCCGCAAATCGATGAAGCTGTATTTCCTGCGCCGCGCGGGCGACGACCGGCAAGTCGTCGAGGTCGACCTCGCGCGCGTGCTCGCGGACAGCGCGGCCGGCCGCATGGGCGACGCGGCCAGCTACCAGCGCGTGGCCGCGACCCTGCCGGCATCGATGGAAGCCTATGGCGACACGGCGCTGGACGCCGACGAGGAATGGCTGTACGTCCGCGTCGGCCCGCACGAGGCGGCGCGCCACCTGGCGCCGGGCACGAAGCTGGAGCCCGCGTTCGGCCCGCGCAAGATGGGCGCCGGCCCCGCCGGCATCGCGCGCGTGAACGTGCGTACGGGCGAGGTGCGCCACGTCGTGTCGGTGCCGTTCCAGGTGGGCCACATCCAGGCGAATCTGTGGAATCCCGGCGAGATCGTGTTCTGCTGGGAGACGGGCGGCAAGTCGCCGCAGCGCACGTGGACCGTGAAGGCGGATGGCAGCGGCCTGCGCCCGCTGTACCCGGAAGCGCCGTACGAATGGGTGACGCACGAAGCGGTGATCGGCAAGGACGAAGTGGCCCTCGCCATCATGGGCCACCGCGCGATCCCCGGCGCGGTGGCCGCGGTGGACGCGCCGGCCACCGACGTCGGCGGCGCGAATCCCGGCCAGGACGACGGCTGGGGCCGGACGGGCACGCGTGAAAAGCCGAGCGGCCTCGCCATCGTCAACCTGCGCACGCGCCAGATGCAGATCGTCGGCCAGACGCCGTCCGGCAGCGGCTTCTGGCACGTGCACGGGTCCAGCGACGGCCGCTTCGCCGTCGGCGACGATTTCAGCCGCAGCCTGTACCTGATCGACCGCGCCTCGCACGAGATGAAATTGCTGACGACGGGCCACAAGACGACGGCCGCCGACCACCCTCACCCGACGTTCAGCCCGGACGGCACACGCATCGAGATCCAGTCCGCGATGCTGTCGGCGGATGGCCGCACGCTGAACATCTGCATCGTGCCGGTGCCGGAAGCATGGCTGAAACGCTGACCGTCCTACAGCCGTTCGACGCGCAGGTTACGCAGCTCGTACTGCGTGCCTTCGAGCTGGAAGCCGATGCGCCCGGTCGCCGGCTGCGCGATCGTGACGGCGTTCTGCGCGACGCCGTTGATCGTCACGTCGATGCAGCCGCCGCGCACCAGCACGTCCATGTTGTTCCACTCGCCGGGCGCACGCTCGCTGTCCGCGGCGACGTGCGCCTTGATCGGCGGGTAGGCGCCCGGCGCCGTCGTCAGCGGTTCGTTGAACGTCGCACCCGCCATCGGCAGCAGGTCGCCGACCGCACCGTGCTTGGTCTGCACCTGGATGCTGTAGGGCCAGACGCCGTCCTTCGGCCCGGACGCGACGTGCAGCAGCACGCCGCCGTTGCCCGGCTTGCCGGTCCAGCGCCACTCCACGTGCAGGCGATAATCCGTGTACGTGTCGCGCGTGGCGATGAAGCCGGACGGCTTGCCCGCCACCGCGATGACACCGTCGGCGCGCGGCTGCCAGACGGTGTCCAGCGCGGCGGCCGGCGTCGTCACGATATCCAATGCGCCGAGCGGACCATCGACGTGCGCCGGCGTCGACGCACACCCCAGCAAACCCGCGCACAACAGTGCGCTGCCCAACCATCCAAGCTTTACCATGTCAGGACCTCAAATGAATCGTTCGAATGAAACCAGGAGACGCACCATGAAACTCGTCGCCGGCACCCTGCTCGCCGGAGCCGTCGACGCCGCCTTCGCCGCGCCGCAAACTCCCGCCACGGCCACGATCCCGCTGTGGCCCGAGGGCGTGCCGGATGCGAAGCCCGGCTTCGGTCCGGAACACGTCGACGACGGCCGCGTGTCCAACGTGAGCGAGCCGACGTTGACCGTGTACGGCCCCGCCGTCGACCGCCCGAACGGCACCGCCGTGATCATCTGCCCCGGCGGCGGCTACGTGCGGCTGTCCACGGCGCGCGAAGGCGAGCAATACGCGGCTTGGCTCGGCACCCTCGGCATCACGAGCTTCGTACTCAAGTATCGCATGCAGGAGTTCGGCCACCCGGCGCCGCTGCGCGACGTGCTGCGCGCCGTCCGCCTCGTGCGGGCCCAGGCGGCACGGTACCACATCCGCCCGGACCGCATCGGCGTGATGGGCAGCTCCGCGGGGGGCCACCTCGCGGCCAGCGCGGGCACGCTGTACGACCACCCGCTGGGCCGCACGGGCGCGGACCTCGACAAGATCAGCGCCCGGCCCGACTTCCTCGTGCTGATGTACCCGGTGATCACGATGGACGGCCCGGCGGTGCACGCCGGTTCGCGCAAGGCCTTGCTGGGTGCCAACCCGTCCGCGGCCGATGTGCGGCTGATGTCGGTCGAGCAGCAAGTCACGGCCGCCACGCCTCCGACACTCCTGATCCACACGCAGGAAGACCAGACGGTGCCGGTCGAGAACAGCATCCTGTTCTACCAGGCGCTGACGCGGGCGAAGGTGCCGGCAGAGATGTATCTGTTCGAGCATGGGTCGCATGGGATGGGAATGCGGGCGGGGCTCGGGACGGCGTCGGCGTGGCCGAAACGGGCGGAGGAATGGCTCAGGGCGAGGGGGTTGCTCGACCCGGCCCGATAACAAACGGTCCGTAACAACGTCATTCCCGCGAACGCGCACTAAGAAATAGCATCGTCATTCCCGCGCAAGTGGGAATCCATACCGAGTATCCTAACTACGTTCTTCATTTCCACCTCGTTGGCTACAAAGAGTCGACTTCGAGTAGTCAGCATGGGTTCCCGCTTTCGCGGGAAGTCGTTTCCGGCAATGCCGGGAACGACCGTTTTTCCCTATGGCGGACCTATTTATTGGGCCCCCGCCTTCGCGGGGGCGACGTTGGTGGCGCCGACGGTCACTCCAGATGAAACACCTGCCTCAAAGTCCACTCCTTCGGCCGGTTCCCCGGCTCCACCTCCATCAGCGGCGCCATGGCATCCCACCAGCGCCGCATGACGGGATGCTCGGGCAGCGCGGCGACCGTATGGCCGTCACGCAGCTTCAGCACCGCGAACAGCTGCAACGACGCCTCGTCGAGGAAGATCGAATAATCGTAGATGCCGGACGCGCGCAGCAGGTCCGCCAGTTCCGGCCAGATGTCGTCGTGGCGGCGCTTGTACTCGTCCACGTTCCCCGGCTTGAGGCGCATGATGAAGGCCCTGGTCTCGGTCATCGCGCGCCTCCCTGCGCCATGCGCTTCAGTTCCGCCGCCGCCAGCATGAAGCCGCCGACGCCGTAGTCGTAGCTGGACGAAGGACGGTAGAACGCCGGTTCGGCGCCCGTCTGCTGGATATTGCCGACGCGGCCGTCCGCATACACGTTCTTCAGGATCCCGGTCCAGGCCTTCGCGATCACGGGCCGGTACTTCGCGCCGTCGAGCAGGCCGTGGTTCACGCCATACGCCATGCCGTACACGAACAGGGCGGAGCCCGAGATTTCCGGCAGAGGATATGTCTTCGGATCGAGCAGGCCCGCATGCCACAGGCCATCCGCGCCCTGCAGCGACGCGAGCTTTTCCGACATTTCGCGCAGCTGCTGCACATAGAAGCCGCGCTGCGGATCGTCCGCCGGCACGTAGTCCAGCACGCGCGCCAGGCCGCCCATCACCCAGCCTTCGCCGCGCGACCAGAAGATCTTCCTGCCGTTCGCCTCGCGCTTGTCCTTGTAGCTGGCGTCGCGCGCGTACAAATGCTCGTCCTTGTCGTACAGGAGATCGTACGTGCGCTTCCAGTTCAGGTGCATGTAGTCGAGATATCTACGCTCGCCCGTCGCCTTGAACATCTTGGCCCACACGGGCGGCGCCATGAACAGCGCGTCGCACCACCACCACGGGATGCGCGGATCGTTGGGCTTGAGCGTCGCCAGCGGCAGCAGGTCGTCCATCTCGGCCTTCGTGAGGCGCAGCATGCCCGGGTTCTTCTCCTGGAAGTACAGGTCGAGATAGGTCTGCGCGATCGACAGGTCGTCCGCGTTCGGCAGGCGGTCGCGCTCCTGGAAGTCGAAATGGCGCGCCATCGCAAGCATCGCGTCGCGGTATTTCGGGTCGCCGGTCGCCTCCGAGGCGGCCATGAAGCCCGTGTACATCACGCTCTCCGTCCAGATGCGCGAGAAGTAAGGCTGCGAGCGCGCGAGCTGCCAGTCGGCCACCTTGCGCAATGCCTTGTCGATCGCGGCGGGCGTCAGCTCGGGCGACAGGTCCGTCGCGAGCGGACCCGCGTCGGCCGGCGCGTCGCCGAAGTGGCGGCTGATGTCCTTGTCGATGATGGCCTGCATGGCGGGCGTGGGTTGCGGGTAGCCGGTCGTCTGCGCGAGCGCCGGCAGCGCCAGCGCGAGGCTTGCGGCCAACAGGGTGAGTCGTCGGGTCTTGATCATGTCGTTCTCCATTTTTTATTGGCCCGCACCCAGCAGCTTGACGGGGCCCAGCAGGCCGGCCGGCTGCGGTGCGATCAACGCCGTATCCTGCGGGACGAAGCGCTGGCCAAAGCGGGCCGACAGCAGCCGGTAATCCGGTAGCGCGTGGCCCGCCAGCGCATTCAGCGCAAGATTGGCGACGCGCACCTCGATGCGGTTGCGGCCCGGCTGCAGGAAGCCCGTGACGTCGACGGCATACGGCGGATGCCACACGGCGCCCGCAAGGCGGCCATTGACAACCACCTGCGCCGCTTCGCGCACGGGACTGTCGAACATCGCGCGCATGCCGGCCGGGACTTTCGGCGCCGATTCCAGCGGCGTGCCGGGACCGAAATCCAGCACGAGCCGTGACGAGCGCAGTTGCGCGGCCGTGAGCTCGACGTCTTTTTCGTAGGTGGCGACGCCCGAGAAATAGCGCGTCGCCTCGTCATCCGTCCACGAGCGCAGCGCGGCGAGACGTTGCGCCTGCGCCTTTCCGGGGAAGCGCAGGCTCCAGTCGCGGCCCAGGTCGGCGATCTCCGTCGTGGCGGCCACCGGCGCCGGCGCCGACGGCAGCGCATCCGCCAGCACGAGCACGCGCGATTCGTACGGAGCCAGGTCGAGCGACGCCGGCAAGGTGGCCGCCGTCATGCGGCCGCTGTCCGGGTCGATCCACGCGGCCGTCTTGCGCACCGCCGCGAACGAGGCCTGCGCATGCACGGGCCGGTTGCTCGTATTCGCGATGAAATAGATGTCCGCGTCGCGCAGCTTGCGGCGCACGAAACCGACGTCGGAGGCCTGCGCCGACAGCTTCATGTCCGGCGCCAGCACGGCCTGCAGCGCGGCGCCGACGGCATCGTCGTGCGCGACGGTGCGCACGTTCGGGCTCGCGAACAGCGCCTTGGCCTTCGCCGCCACGGCCGCGGACACGCGCGCCGCATCGCGATAGCCGGGCGCCAGCGACGGCGCGCCGCCCACCGCGACGATGTGCCCACCGCCGCGCACGTACGCCGCCAGCTTGTCGATCACCTCGGGCGCGAGCCGCGTCACGTGCGGCAGTACGAGCACCGGGTGGCGCACACCCAGCGCCAGGACCGCGTCGGCATCGGTGTAGTCGAGGTTCTGGCCCGCGTCGAGGATCTGCGCCGTCAGCGCCGGCGTCACGTGCGTGTGCATCTCGGCCGACAGCGACACCTTGCCCGGCACGAGGGCCGCGTACACGTCGTCGTTCGGCAGCAGCACGGCAACCTGGTTCGCGGGCTCGCCCTGGCGCATCAGCCAGCTCATGCGGGTCAGATAGCCCGTCACCTGCGGCATCACGTTCCACCACGGGTTGTGGTCGTTGAACACGGCGGCCGCGTAGAACGCATACCCGGGTTCGATCGTGCCGGGCGGCGTGTAGGGCCAGCCGTGGCCGATGAACTGGTTCACGCCTTGCAGCAGCATGCGGTCCGCCTCCACTTTCATGTCTAGCGGCGTCGCGGCGAACGCGGGCGAATGGAGCCACGTCCACGTCTCCGCCGAGATCACGGGCCGGCCGTACAGGTGACCCGCCGACGTGGCGAGGCGCGTGAACGAGAATTCGCGGAACTGCGGCCCTTCGCCTTCGGGCAGCGCGACGAGGCGGTTGCTGGACAGCGACACGGCCGGTTCGCCATACGTCTGCGAACGGAATTGCGTGCCGTGCTGCTTCGCCCAGTCGTCGATGGGCGTCAGGTAGCGCTCATTGACGAGTTCCGTCTGCGTCAGCGCCCAGTCGCGGCGCAGCGCGGGAGCGTCCGGCCCCTGCCCCGTGAACACGGCCGGCAGGTGCGGCACGATGTCGTAGCCGCGCCGGCGCTTGAACTCCGCCGCGAAATCGTCGGTCCAGTCGGTGTTGTAGACCTCCAGGCTGTCCGAGAACACGGCATACGGCGGCGCGTCGCCGAACGCTTTCATCAGGGGCTCGGCGACCGCGGCGAGGTGATGGTCGACGGCCTTGCGGCTCAGGTGGTCCAGCACGAAGCCTTCCGCACCCAGCGCCGCGCGCTTGACCTGCTGGCCGGTGCGGCTGGCGATGTACACGACGACCTTGCGGGGCGCGTCGGCCGGCGCGATCGCCGCGCGGCCGTCGGCACCCGCCTGTACCTGCAGCAGTTTCAGCGACGCGGGATCGACGCCCGAGCCGACGAAGGCCGCGATCGGCTGTTCGCCGCTCATGACGGCCGGCAGTGCGAAGCTCGCCGCACCGACCGGCACGTCGACGACGGCCTGGCGCAGCCGCGCCGCGGCCTCGCCGACCGTGACATGCGGGCCGCCGTACGGCCAGCCACTGGCCAGGGTCATGTCGACGCGCATGCCGTTGGCGCGGCCCGTGCGGTTGGCGAAACTCACCGCATCGAGGAATTCGGGAGACAGATACGGGACGTTGCGGATGCCGCGCGCGGCATCGTCGAGCTCCATCGGATACACGGGCTGGATCTCGAAACCGCCGATGCCGCCGGCCTTCATCGCGAGGATCTCGCGTTCCAGCTCGGACTTGACGACCGCGGGACCGAACCACCACCAGCGCATCATGGGACGCGCGTCGGGCGGCGGGGCCTGCAGGTGTCGGGCGACGTCGGCGAACGTCGTGGACGGGCCGGCCGCGTGCGCGGCGAAGGCGCACGACAGGGCGAGCGCCAGTAAGGGCTTGCTCATGGGGGGGACTCCTGGAGCGACTGATCAATAACCAACGTCGTTCCCGCGCAGGCGGGAACCCAAGTGTCGCGTGAACACGCGCAAAATTGGGCCCCCGCCTTCGCGGGGGCGACGGTCATTCACACGATCCCGCTGCTGCTCGCCCCCGCCTTCGCCGGCCGCGCGCTCGCGACCTTGTCCCGATACCCGCTGGCCCGGTAGCACGCCACCGGATCGGCCGCGCCGCCCGAGCGCACGCGCGCCATCGCGAGGATGGGCGACACGTCCGTGCGGAACGCCTGCTTCAGCGCCTGCGCCGACAGCAGCACGTCGTTCGATTCCTGCAGCTCCGCCAGTTGCGCGCGGTCGACCAGCGCGGCCTGTACGTACGCGCGCTGGACTTCCACCGCGCTGTTCATCAGGCTCTCCACCGGGTCGGTCACGTTGTGCGACTGGTCCAGCATGTAGGCCGGCTTGAACGCCGGGCCTTCGCGCAGCGCCGCATCGGCCAGCTCGTTGAAGACCAGGAACAGCTGGAACGGGTTGATCGAGCCGGAGTCCAGGTCGTCGTCGCCGTATTTACTGTCGTTGAAGTGGAAGCCGCCCAGCTTGCCGAACTGCGCCAGACGCGCGACGATCATTTCGATGTTCGTGTTCGGCGCGTGGTGGCCCAGGTCGACGAGGCATTTCGCCTTCGGACCCAGCGCCGTCGCGCACGCGAAGCTCGTGCCCCAATCGGCGATGGTCGTCGCGTAGAACGCCGGCTCGAACAGTTTATGTTCGATGAAGACGTTCCAGTCGTCCGGCAGCGCCGCGTAGATCTCGCGCATGCTGTCCAGGTAGCGCTCCAGCGCGCCGCGCAGGTTGTGCTGGCCGGGGAAGTTGGCGCCGTCGCCGACCCATACCGTCAACGCCTTCGACCCGAGTTCGCGTCCGAGTTCGATGCATTCGATGTTGTGCTTCACGGCCTGCGCGCGCGTGGCGCTGCTGTTCGCCGTCAGGCTGCCGTATTTATACGTGTGTTCCTGGTTCTGCTGGTCCTGGAAGGTATTCGAGTTGACGGCGTCGAAGGCGAGGCCCAGGTCGTCCGCTTTCTGGCGCAGCTCCTTCGCATCCGTCGGGCGGTCCCATGGGAAGTGCGGAGAGACCGCCGGCGTGGCGCGGGTCAGTTCGTTGATGACGGCGCAGTCGTCCAGCTTTTCGAACACGTTGCGCGGCTCGCCGCGGCCCGCGAAGCGCGCGAAGCGGGTGCCGCCCGTGCCCACGCCCCAGCTGGGGACCGCGACCGCGAAGCGCTGCGCGAGGGCCGTCAATGCCTCGATATCCTGGCCGCGGCGGGCCAGCATGCCGCCGAGCGCCTCGTAGTCGGCTTCCAGCCGGGTCGCCAGCTGCGCGTTATGGTCGGCCACCAGACCGGCATCGATGAGGGTCGTCATGTTGTCTCCTGTCGTCGCGGCACCGCGCCCGGCGGTGCCGCTGTTCTTCTGAATTGATATTATCGCGTGAATGCCGCGGCGTTGCCGGCATCCACGTTCAGCACGTTGCCGGTGCTCTTGCCCGACTTCTCGCTGATGAAGAAGTACACGGCTTCCGCGATATCTTCCGGGAACACGCTCTTCTTGAGCATGCTGCGCTTGCGGTAGAACTCTTCCACGTCGTCCGTGTCGATCTTGTTCGACGCGGCGCGCTCTTCCTTCCACTTGCCGTCCCAGATGCGCGAGCCGCGGATGACGGCGTCCGGATTGACGACGTTGACGCGGATGCCGTGTTCCGCGCCTTCCAGCGCGATGCAGCGGGCCAGGTGGATCTCGGCCGCCTTCGCCGTGCAGTACGCCGACGCGCCGGCCGACGCGACGAGGCCGTTCTTGCTGCCCACGAAGACGATGCTGCCGCCCAGCTTCTGCTGCTTCATGATCTGGAATGCGTTGCGCGACACGAGGAAGTAGCCGGTGACGAGGATGTCCTGGTTGCGCTTCCAGACCTCCAGCGACGTCTCGTCCAGCGGCGCCGCGGAGGCGATGCCCGCGTTCGACACGAGCAGGTCGACGCCGCCGAAGCGCAGCGCGGCGGCGGACAGGATGCCGCCCACCTCCTCCTCGCTCGTGATGTTGGCCTGCACGGTCGCGACGTTGTCCTTGCCGGCGACCTTGACGAGGCTGTCCCGTGCGCCTGCCAGCGCATCGGCATCGATATCCGTCAGCATGACGCAGGCGCCTTCCTGCAGCAGCTGGCGCGCCACGGCCTGGCCGATGCCGCCCGCGCCGCCGGTCACCAGGGCGATGCGGCCCGCGAGGCTCTTCGGCTTCGGCATGCGCTGCAGCTTCGCTTCTTCCAGCAGCCAGTATTCGATGTCGAACGCTTCCTGTTCCGGCAGGCCGACGTACTCGTCGACACCGTTCGCGCCGCGCATCACGTTGATCGCATTGACGTAGAATTCGCCGGCGATGCGCGCCGTCGCCTTGTCCTTCGCGAACGACAGCATGCCCACGCCCGGGATCAGGTAGATGATCGGATTGGCGTCGCGGATCTTCGGCGACGTGTCGCGCTTGCAGCGCTCGTAATACGCGGTGTAATCGGCGCGGTAATCGCTCAAGGCCTGATCGAGACCGGACACCAGACGATCAAAATCGGGCGCGGCCGGGTCGAAGTCCAGCACCAGCGGGCGGATCTTGGTGCGCAGGAAGTGGTCCGGGCAGGACGTGCCCAGCGCGGCCAGCGGCGCGAGGTCGGCGCTGCAGACGAATTCCAGCACGGCGTCGGAATCGTCGAAGTGGCCCAGCTTGAATTCCTGCTGGCTGATCTTCCCGCGCAGCAGCGGCATCAGGCGGGCGACGAGCGCCGCACGCTGATCGGCCGGCAGCGCTTGAGCGACCGGGCCGCCGAACACGGGCTGCTTGACGTTCGCGGCCAGCCACTCCTCGGCGCGCTTGATCATCGCGAGCGTCGTCTCGTAGCACGACTTGGCGGTATCGCCCCACGTGAACAGGCCGTGGCCTTCGAGGATGATGCCCTTCAGCTGCGGCTGCTCCTGCGACAGTTTCTCGAGCTTGAGTCCGAGATCGTAGCCGGGACGCTGCCACGGCAGCCATCCCAGTTCGCCTTCGAAGATCTTCTCGGTCAGCGCGCGGCTGTTCCTGCACGCGGCGATCGCGATCACCGCGTCCGGGTGCATGTGGTCGACGTGGCGGCGGTCGATGTAGGCGTGCAGCGGCGTGTCGATCGACGCGGCGCGCGGGTTCAGGTCGAACGTGCAGTGCGGCAGGTAGCCGACCATCTCGTCCTCGTGTTCCAGGCCGCGGTAGCGCTGTTTCAAGGCTTGCAGCTTGTCCATGTACAGGGTCGAGAAGCCGTCCAGCTTGATCGAACCCAGGTCGCCGCCGGAGCCCTTCACCCACAGCACGTCGACCTGCCCGCCCGTGAGCGGATCCGTCATGACGATCTTGGCCGACGTATTGCCGCCGCCGAAGTTCGTGATGCGCAGGTCGGAACCGAGCAGATTGGAACGGTACAGCAGCAGCTCGGGCTCGTTCAGCGTGGCGGCGTGCTGGTCGTCCCAGCGCGACGTGATCGGTTCCTTGTGGGAGGTAGCGCTCATTGCACCCATAAATACGTCTCCATGTGTTTGCGTTGTGTGTCGTCTGGCCCGCGCCGTGAACCACGGTCGCGGCATCCGGCACAGTAGAATTCAGCGGCCCAATCAGTGTCAACGCGGAATCGATCAACATCGTGACCAAGAGCGATTTAATCATTTAGTTGATCGAAACGCGCATTTGAGCGCGCCGCGGCGGCCAAATAATCAATCGTTTGATCATTTAACGATTGACGGGCTTTCAACTCCTCATTACTCTTTTTCCCAGACGGCGCGACCCACGGTACGACGCTGTTCCCGCCGCACAACTACATAAACGGCATAGGAGGAGACACATGGTGAATCACAAACGCCGCAAGCGTTTGCTGAAACTGCTCGCCGAGCACCAGACGGCGACGGTCCAGCAGCTCGTCGAATGGCTCAACGCGTCACCGGCGACGGTCCGGCGCGACATCAGCTGGCTCGCAGCCCGCAACCTGCTCACCCGCACCCGCGGCGGCGCCGAGAACCTGCTTCCCAAGAAGCGCCAGTTCCCGCTGTCGAGCGAAACGTTCCAGAACAACATCCAGTGCTACGCCGCCCGCAAACGGGCCATCGCCCGCCACGCGGCCGGCATGTGCACCGACGGCGAAACGATCATCATCAACGGCGGCACGACGACGTTCATGATGGCCGAGTTCCTGGCCGACAAACACCTCAAGATCCTGACCAATTCGTTCCTGATGGCCGAGCGCCTGCTCGTCTCGAGCGAGAACGAGATCATCGTCCCCGGCGGGAAGGTCTACCGCGAGCAGAACGTGATCCTCTCGCCGTTCGACAACGACATCACCCAGCACCACTACGCCGGCAAGATGTTCATGAGCGTCTACGGCCTGTCGCTGCTCGGCCTGATGGAAGCGGACCCGCTGCTGATCCAGGCGGAGAAGCGTTTGATCAGCCAGGCGGAGGAACTGATCGTGCTGGCCGACAGCTCCAAGTTCGCGCGCAAGGCGGGCCTGATCCTGTGCGGCCTCGATCGCGTATCGACCGTCATCACGGACACCGGCGCCTCCGACAAGGCCGTACAGACGCTCGAGCAGTACGGCGTCAAGGTCGTCACCGTCGAACCGGACGAAGTGGCGCCGAACGTCGGGGCGCCTTTTTTTAATCCGCAGTTCGACCTGCAATCCGCCGCGCTGTTCCACTTGGACGCGCCGCTCGACCCGCGGCTGGACGCGCAACTGGAGGCAGCACATTGAAGCTTAAAACCACCCTGCTCGCGCTGGCGGCCGTCGGCGTCCTGGCCGGTGTCGCCGGCTGCGCCGAGAAGAAGCCGGAGAAGACGCGCATCGCGATGGTCGTGAAGAACCTCGGCAACGGCTTCTTCGACGCGGCCCACACGGGCGCCGACGAAGCGGCGAAACAGCTCGGCGACGTCGAAGTGATCTATACAGGTCCGACGACGCCCAGCGCCGAAGGCCAGATCGAGATCATCAACTCGCTGATCAGCCAGAAGGTCGACGCGATCGTGATCTCGGCGAACGACCCGAACGCGCTGGTGCCGATCGCGAAGAAGGCGATGCAACGCGGGATCAAGGTCGTCTCGTTCGACAGCGGCCTCGCGCCCGAAGGCCGGCAGATGCAACTGAATCCGTCGAACGCGCAACTGATCGGCGAGAAGCAGATCCAGATGGCGGCCGACGAGATCGGGGGGGCGGGCGAGATCGCGATCCTCTCGGCTTCCGCGCAGGCGACGAACCAGAACATCTGGATCGGCGTGATGAAGAAGGTGCTGGAAAAACCCGAGTACTCGAAGATCAAGCTGGTGGCCACCGTGTACGGCGACGACCAGTCGGACAAGAGCTACCGCGAGGCGATCGGCCTGCTGCGCAGCCATCCCGACCTGAAGGCGATCATCGCGCCGACCACCGTCGGCATCGTCGCGGCCAGCAAGGCCGTGGCGGACGAACACCTCGTCGGCAAGGTCTACGTGACGGGCCTCGGCCTGCCGTCCGAAATGGCGGGCCATGTGAAGAGCGGCGCCGTGAAGGAATTCGCGATCTGGAATCCGATCGACCTGGGCTACGCCGCCACCTACGCGGCCGACCAGTTCGTGAAGGGCAAGGTCGAGGCGAAGCCGGGTGCCAGCGTGTCCGTCGGACGGCTGGGCAGCGTGACCTTGGATGCCAATCGCGAGGCTGCGTTGGGGCCGCCGTTCACCTATAACGCGGATAACGTCGACAAGTTCGCGAAGCTGTTCTGACCACCAGCCCGTCGTTCCCGCGCAGGCGGGAACCCATACTGAGCGACCGAATTCGGCTCAGCATGGATTCGCGCGTCCGCGGGAATGACGGCACACATGCCGACTATTAATCATGCCAGCCACCCAAACACCCCCGGTCCTCCAACTGACCGGCATCAGCAAGCGCTTCAACGGCATCCATGCCCTGAACGGCGTGAACATCACGATCCGCGCCGGCGAATGCATGGCCCTGATCGGCGAGAACGGCGCCGGCAAGTCCACGCTCGTGAAGACGCTCACGGGCATCTATCGTCCGGACGCCGGCACCCTGTCGCTCGACGGCAAGCCCGTTTGCTTCGCAAGCCCGCAGGAAGCGATGGCCGCCGGGATCACCGCCGTGCACCAGGAGACCGTCATGTTCGACGAACTCTCCGTCGCCGAGAACATCTACGTCGGCCGCCAGCCCGTACGGGCGGGGCGTATCGACTGGGCGCAGATCGAGCGCGAGGCGGAAGCCTTGTTCGCCCGCCTGGAAGTCGCTCTGCCCGTGAAGGCGCGCGTAAAAGACCTGTCGGTCGCGCAGCGCCACTTCGTCGAGATCGCGCGTGCCCTCGCCCAGGATGCCCGCGTCGTCATCATGGACGAACCGACGGCCGCGCTGTCGCAGCGCGAGATCCGGGAGCTGTACCGCATCATCGACCAACTGAAAGCGGCCGGCACCGCCGTCATCTTCATCTCGCACAAGTTCGACGAGATCTTCGAAGTGGCCGACTGCTACACCGTGCTGCGCGACGGCCAGTTCGTCGCCGAGGGGCGCCTGGCCGACATCACGGAACAGGAACTCGTCGCGCTGATGGTCGGCCGCGCCGTGCACCAGGCGTATCCGAAGGCGGAGGCCGAGATCGGCGAACCGCTGCTCGTCGTGCAGAACCTGTCCCATCCCACCGAATTCGACGACGTCAGTTTTACCTTGCGCCGCGGCGAGATCCTCGGCTTCTACGGCCTCGTGGGCGCCGGCCGCTCCGAGGTGATGCAGGCGCTGTTCGGCCTGACGCCCGGCGTCTCCGGGTGCGTCACGCTGGACGGCCGGCCCGTGATGGCGCGTTCGCCCAGCGAAGCGATCGCGCTGGGCATCGCCTACGTGCCGGAAGACCGCCAGCACCATGGCGCGCACCTGACGATGCCGATCCAGCACAACATCACCCTGCCGATCCTGTCGCGCATCGGCTTCTTCCTGCGCGGCCGCGGCAAGCAGGAAGCGACCATCGCGCGCCACTTCGCGGAACAGCTGGAACTCAAGGCGAGCCACCTGACGCAGCACGTGGCCGAGCTCTCGGGCGGCAACCAGCAAAAGGTCGTCCTCGGCAAATGGCTCGCGACGGATCCGAAAGTGATCATCCTCGACGAGCCGACCAAGGGCATCGACATCGGCTCGAAAGCGGCCGTGCACCGCTTCATCAGCCAGCTCGTGGCGCGCGGGCTGTCCGTGATCCTCGTGTCGTCCGAACTGCCGGAAGTGCTGGGCATGGCGGACCGCATCGTCGTCATGCATCACGGCCGCGTGCAGCGCGAATTCCTGCGCCTTGATGCGACGCCTGAATCGGTCGTCGCCGCGGCATCCGGCCTGACCATGGAGGCCGCATGAACATCCTGAAACAACGCGAACCGCTGCTGGCGGCGATGGTCGTGCTGCTCGTCGTGGCCGTCGGCCTGCGCGCGCCGGTCTTCCTGTCGGCCGACTCGCTCGCCAACCTCGTCACGGACAGCACGCTGCTCGTGATGCTGGCGCTCACGCAGATGCTCGTCATCGTCACGCGCGGCGTCGACCTGTCCGTCGCCTCGAACCTGGCGCTGTCCGGCATGGTCGCCGCGATGCTGGGTGCCCATTATCCCGGCTTGCCGCTGGCGCTGATCATGCTGGCGGCCGTCGCCGTCGGCCTGGCGCTCGGTCTCGTCAACGGCTGGCTGATCGGCTTCCTGGAACTGCCGCCCATCGTCGTCACGCTGGGCACGATGAGCGTCTACCGCGGCGCCGTGTTCGTGCTGTCCGGCGGCGCGTGGGTGTCGGCGCACCAGATGCCGCCTCACTTCATCGCGTTCCCGCTCGACCGCCTGCTGGGCCTCCCGAACCTCGTGTGGATCGCGGCCGCCACGCTCGCGCTCATGGCCTGGATCGCACGCAGCACCCGCTTTGGCCGCGACCTGTACGCCATCGGCAACGCGCCGCAATGCGCGGGCTACATCGGCATCCCGAGCCACCAGCGCCTGCTCGGGACGTATGCGCTGTCCGGTGCCGTCGCCGGCCTGTGCGGCTACCTGTGGGTGGCGCGCTATGCCGTCGCCTACACGGAAATCGCCTACGGCTTCGAATTCACCGTGATCGCCGCGTGCGTGATCGGCGGCGTCTCCATCGGCGGCGGCGTCGGCACGGTGCTCGGCGCGACGCTCGGCGCCTTGTTCCTCACCGTGATCAGCAACGCGCTGCCCGTGCTGCAGGTGTCGCCGTTCTGGCAAAGCGCCCTCACCGGCCTCGTGATCCTCGTCGCCGTCCTGATCAACGCCCGCGGCGCCGGCCGCCGCAGCCGCCAGATCCTGCCGCTGCACGGCACGGACGCCCAACCCAAACGGAGTGCCGCGTGAACCCGACCACCACCATGCCCCCCGAACCCAAATCGTCCTCGCGCTACACGATCCTCGACCGCGAAACGCCGCGCCTGAAAACGATCCTCGGACGCTGGGAAAGCCTGCTGGCCATGCTGTTCGTCGTGGTCTTCGTCGCGAACAGCATCGCGCTGCCGCACTTCCTGGACCTGTACAACCTGCTGGACGGCACGCAGAATTTCAGCGAGAAGGCCTTGATCGCACTGCCGATGGCCTTGTTGATCATCTGCCGCGAGATCGACATCTCCGTCGCCGGCACCCTCGCGCTGTCGTCCGTCGCGATGGGCCTGGCGAAAGGCGCCGGCTTTCCGGCCGAAAGCCTGCCGCTCGTCGCGCTGGCCACGGGCACCGCGTGCGGCTTCCTGAACGGCGTGCTCGTGACGCGCTTCGCACTGCCGTCGATCGTCGTCACGATCGGCACCGTGTCGCTGTACCGCGGCCTGGCCAGCGTCGTCCTGGGCGACAAGGCGTTCACCGGCTATCCGCAGCTGATGGCCGACTGGGGCCAGGGCTACTTCTTCGGCATCGTACCGCGCGAGTTCGTCGTGCTGCTCGTGTGCGCCGCGCTGTTCGCCGTGCTGTTGCACACGACGAGCTGGGGCCGCCGCATCTACGCCATCGGCAACAACCCGGAAGCGGCGCGCTTTTCCGGCATCGCCGTGGACCGCTACCGCCTCGCGCTGTTCATGCTGACGGGCGCGATGGCCGGCCTGGCCGCCTTCCTGCTCACGGGCCGCATCGGCAGCACGCGCCCGAACATCGCCACCGGCTGGGAGCTGGAAGTGATCACGATGGTGATCCTGGGCGGCGTCAGCATCGCGGGCGGCGCCGGCACCATTGCCGGCGTGATGCTGGCCGTGCTCACGATGGGCACCGTCACGTACGGGCTGTCGCTCGCCAACATCCCCGGCATCTACATGACGATCGTCGTGGGCGTGTTGCTGCTCGTGACCATCGCGCTGCCGAAGCTCCTGCGCATGCGGCGCGCGCGGAGCGCATGATGACGGACGCCCTGATCGTCCTCGACATCGGCAAGACGAACGCCAAGCTGGCGCTGATCGACGCCGGCGGCAAGGTCATCTCGGAGCAGCGTCGCCCGAACGCGGTGCTTGCGGATGGGCCCTATGCGCACCTCGACACGGACGGCCTGTGGGACTGGCTGCTCGCCACGTGCCGCGGGTTTGCCGCGCGGGCGCGCGTGTCGGCCATCGTGCCCGTCACGCACGGCGCGACCGCCGCGCTGGTCGACGACGCGGGGCTCGTGCTGCCCGTGCTCGACTACGAGGCGGAGCTGCCGGGCGCCGAGTACGACGGTCCGTCCTACGACGAGACGCTGTCCCCGCGCCTGCCGGCGGGCCTGAACCTGGGCCGCCAGCTCGCGTGGCTGCAGGCGCGCTTCCCGCGCGAGTTCGGGCGCACGAAGCACATCCTCACGTATCCGCAGTACTGGGCCTGGCGCCTGTGCGGCGTGGCGGCGTCGGAAGCGACGTCGCTGGGCTGTCACACGGACCTGTGGAACCCGCGCACGCAGGCGTATTCGAGCCTCGTCGGCCGCATGGGCTGGACGGACCTGATGCCGCCGCTCGCGCCTGCGCACGCGGCGCTGGGCACGCTGCGGCCCGGGATCGCGGCCGCCACGTGGCTGCCCGCGGACTGCCAGGTCCTGTGCGGCATCCACGACAGCAATGCGTCGCTGCTGCGCTACCTCGGCCGCAGCGAAGGCACGGTGCTGTCGACGGGCACGTGGATGATCGCCGCGGCCTTCGGCACCGCGCTGGACGGGTTGCGCGAACGGGCCGACATGCTCGCGAACACGAATGCGCTGGGCCAGCCCGTCGCGTGCATGCGCTTCATGGGCGGGCGCGAATTCGGCGAGCTGGCGGGCGCCACGCCCACGCCCTGCGGCGTCGATACGATCGAACGCCTCGTCGCGCAAGGCACGCTGGCGCTGCCCTGCTTCGCCGCGACGGGCGGGCCGTTCGCGGGTCGCAGCGGCCGCATCGAGGGCCCGCCGCCCGCGGACGCGCAGGAACGCTATGCGCTCGCGACGCTGTACTGCGTGCTCATGACGGATTACTGCCTCGACGCGCTGGGCGCCGCGGGCCCGCTCGCCGTCGAAGGCAGTTTTACGTCGAACCCGTGGTTCGGCCCCCTGCTCGGGGCGCTGCGCCCGCAGCAGCCGGTGTCGTATTCGGACGATGCGAGCGGCACCACGTGCGGCGGGTGGATGCTGCGTTATCGCGATGCGGCGCCACCCGGGACCAGCACCGCGATCGCGCCCTGCGCGCCCGCCGGACTGGCGGCCTACCGGGCCCGCTGGCGTGCTGCGCTCGGGTGACGGCCGTCACGGGCGCCGGGTGGGCCGGCGTCATGCGAAGCCGCACTCCAGGCGCGCGACCAGGTCGGGCAGCGGCAACGGCCGGCAATACAGGTAGCCCTGCATGCACGGGCGCCCGTTCTCGCCGAGGAAGCGCGCCTGTGCCTCCGTCTCGATGCCTTCCGCGACGACGCGCAGGCCCAGGTGGTCGGCCATCGCGAGGATGGTCTGCACGATCGCCGTGCCGTTGGCGTCGTGCGGCGTGTCGCGCATGAAGCTCTTGTCGATCTTCAGTTCGTACAGCGGCATCTTCTTCAGGTAGCCCAGGCTCGAATAGCCGGTGCCGAAATCGTCGATCGAGAAGCGGATGCCCAGCGCGGCCAGTTCGCGCATCTTGGCCGTGATGACGTCGAAGTCTTCGACGAGCAGCCCTTCCGTCACCTCGAACACGAATGCGTGCGGCGTCACGCCCGAGTCCTCGAACGCGGCGCGCACCTGGGCGACGAATTCGGGCTGGCGGAACTGGCGCGGGCTGACGTTGATCGACAACTGCAGCGGATGCCCGGCCGCCTCCAGCGCCAGGCGCGCCTCGCAGGCCTGGCGCAGCACCCACAGGCCGAGGGGGACGATCATCCCGGTCGTTTCCGCCACGGGGATGAACACGTCGGGCGGGACGAACTTGCCGTCGGCGCGGCGCCAGCGCATCAGCATCTCGGCGCCCACCGGCTGGCCCGCATGGTCGACCTGCAGCTGCAGGTGCATGGACAGTTCGCCCTTGTCGAGCGCCGCGGAGAGGTCACGGCCCAGCGTCAGCTGGCGTTCGGCCGCGGCCAGCATCGGCGTCTCGAACACGGCCACGCCGTTGCGGCCGGCCGCCTTGGCGTGGTACATGGCGAGGTCCGCATCGCGCAGCAGGTCGGCCACGGACTGGCCGGGGCGCGTCGGCAGCGCGACGCCGATGCTGGCCGTCGAATGGTAATTCTGGTCGTCGATGACGACGTCGTCGGCCAGCGCGACGCGGATCTTGTCAGACACCGACAGCGCCGCGGCCGTGGCGCCGGCGGGATCGGTGCCGAGGCCGTCGAGCAGCACGACGAACTCGTCGCCGCCCAGGCGCGCCACCGTGTCGCCCTTGCGCACGACCTGGCCCAGGCTCTTCGCCGTGTGCTTGAGCAGCGCGTCGCCGGTCGCATGGCCGCGCGCGTCGTTCACGTGCTTGAAGTTGTCCAGGTCGATGTACAGCACGGCGCCGAGCCCGCGGCCCGCGTTGGCCGTTGCCACCATGGCGTCCAGCCGCTCCGTCATCAGGCGTCGGTTGGGCAGGCCCGTGAGGACGTCGTAGTACGCGAGGCGGTGGATCGCGTCGGCCGAATGGCGACGCTCCGTGATGTCGCGGCCGACAACGACCCAGTGGCTGATCCGGCCCGCGTCGTCCGTGAACGGCATGAGTTCCATCTCGACCCAATAGGGGTCGCCGGACTTGGTGTAGTTGACCAGTTCCGCCGTCGCGGGCTGGCCGGTGCGCATGGACTCCACGATGCGTTCGACGACGGCCGGATCCGTGCCCGGCCCGTGCAGCACGCGCATGCTGCGGCCGACGATGTCGGCGTCGCTGTAGCCGGTGCGGCGCTGGAACGCTTCGTTGCTGAAGATGATGGGCTGGTCGCGGTCCGGCGTGTCGACGGCGCGCGCGATCAGCACCATGTCGTTCAGGCGCGCCAGCGCGGCCGACGTCAGGCGCAGTTCGGCGTTCACCGCCTGCAGCGCATCCTTCCCGCTCTCCAGCGATTTGGCGAAGCCGCGCACCTCGTCCAGCGAACGCGATAACCCCTTGAGCAAGGTGCTGCACGTGAGCGTCAGCAGCGCGCCCACGCACGTGAAGTTCAGCGCAACGAGGAGCGACACGACCAATGGGTCATGCCCCATGTCGACGACCGAGGCCTGGAAGTGCCCGATACCGATGACGAGGATGACGGCGCTGGCCGCGAGTGCCGCCAGCGCGGGTGCGGTACCGAGCAGGATCGCCGCCATCACGGGCGGCGCCATCAGGTAGTTCTGGCTGACCGGTCCCACCTTCAGCATCAGGCAGATGGCCACCATGTAGATGATGGCGAGGAAGTTCAGCACCCGGAAAGTGTACGGCAGGCGCTTCAGGCGCCACAGGACGAACAACCAGCCCAGCGCGGCGCCGTCCATCGCGGCCACGGTCCATACGCCCTGGCGCAGCACGACGAACGCGCTGGGGATGGCCGCGATGGTGCCCAGGACGAGCACTATCGACAACAGGCGCGAGAAGATCCGCGCGCGCCATTGTGCGATATCGTCAAACCCTAGCATCAAATTGTATCCTCGCGGCGCGGCCGGAAAGGTCCGGCCCGGTCAATGTTCTCGTGAGGCAACATTGTAAGGCCCGGACCGCTAACTGTCACGCGGGACACTATCAGGTGTTGCTGACTTGTGACTGACAGTTCAGCAACTACGGCCCGGCCTGACCCTTTACCGCGTCGCCGGACACCCCGCCGTGGACGGCACGCAACACCTCGAGCCGCACCGGTTCCAGCGCATTGGCGGAATCGCCGTCGGTCGTGACGGCGAGCGCGATCGTATTGTCGCCCTGCGGGTGGAGGATACCCGGCGGGATCACGAACACCCGTTGCGGCCCGACGTGCGCGATGAACTGCCCGACATTCCAGCCGTTGACGAAGACGAGCGCGCGGTTCTCGCGTCCGGAGCGCGGGTGCCTGGTGTCGCCGAACGCGAGGCCCAGCTGGACGTCGTGCCCGCGCGGCAGGTCCAGCTTCACCTGCGTGCGCAGCCAGTACGTGCCCGGGGCCGGCGGCGCGTCGCCCGGCCGCGCGGGCGTCCACCCCTGCCCCGGCGCGCCCGGCAGGTGCCAGCCCGCCCGTTCGCCGTAAAGGCCACCGTCGTTGTACGGACCGCGCACGCGGTCGGCGATGTCCTCGCCGCCCTGGTTGCCCTGGATGCGCCAGCGGATCGGCACAGCGAACCGGCGTCCGCCTCTGGACGTCAGCGACGCCGCGATCAGGCCGCGCGCCTCGCGATGGGCGTCGTCCGCCATCAGGTCCCAGTTGTGCGAATCGTTGCGGACCATGACCGCGACGACGTGCGGCCCCGGCGCGAGCTTGCCGAGGTCGAAGCGCACGGTGTCCGTCGTCTCCGGGAACGAGCGGCCCGTGTCGAGCTCGTGCTGGCCCAGGAAGCGGCCGTCGACCCACGCCTGCAGCATGCCGGCGCCACCGCCGCCATAGAAGAGTTCCAGCCGGTTCGCGGCGGGATCGCTCGTGTCGAAGCGGCCGCGGTACCACACGTCGCCATGATGGAAACCGTAGTCGCTCATCGCGAGCGTGGGCTGGCCGCGCTCCGGCAACGTCCACGTCTGCGCGGCCGACGGCCGGTTGTCGGCCTGCACCCAGGTGCCATCGTCGAAGCCGGGCTGCGCCTCCGGACTGTCCATGCGCCGGGTCCAGGCCGCGGTGCGGAGGTCCGGGACGGAAACGGGCGCCGGGCCGGCGAGCGGCTCCATGCTGCGCAGGCTGCCGTCCGGCTGGCGTGCCGTCGCGAGGGCGGCGCCGTTGAACGAGACATGGGCGATGTCCGGTCCCCAGATCTCGAGCGGGCTGGCGGCCGCCGTATCGCCCGTCAGGTGCAGCCGGCCGCCCTCGATGCGCGCGGTGCGCACGAGCGCCGGCGTCAGTTCGAGGACGCGACCCGCGGGCGTCTCCTGCATCCAGAAGCGCTGCGACGTGCCCTCGTCCGCGATCAGCAGCAGCAGCGGCGCGCGTCCGCCGCCCGTGATGCGTACCCGCGCCAGGCCGGTGTGCGCATACGCGAGCTTCAGGTCGCCGCGCGCGGCGTCGAACGCCGTGCGCACGTCGCCCGCCAATACTTCGACCTTCGGTGCGGATGCATAACGGAGCACGGTCTCGCCGTTCTCGCCATCGCGGCCGTGCAGCAGCACGACGTCGCGCGCCCCGTCGCGCAACTGCGCCTGCAGTTCCGACGTGGCATACACGAGGTGCTGGCGCTCCAGCGCGTAATCGGCCAGCAGCATCTTCGCGTCCTGGCCGTTCAGGCGCGAGGCGATCGTGTACGTGCCGTCGCTCGTGGCGACGTCGAACGAGAACGCATCGTCCGTCAGCAGGTCGGACGGACCGTGCACGGCGAACAGCACGTGCGTGCCGAGCTCCGTGTTGACGTTGTGGTAGAGCCGCACGCGCGGATTCGTCGTGCGGATTTCCGGTCCCTTGTCCATGCGCGCGAGCACCGGCCCGGCCGCCTGCACGAACATGCCCTGCTGCTTCAGCGCCAGCGCCTTCGGTCGCAGGCCGCGGTCTTCCGCGATCGGGGCGCCGTAATCGTACGACGTGTACACGATGGGCCCCGGCAGCCAGCCCCACGACGTGCCCCCGAACGCCATGTAGATGTTGTGGAGCGTGATGCGGTTCATCAGGTTCGTCCCGTAGAACACGCGCTGGTAGCCCTTGCCCTGGCGTTCGGCCGTGCACGCGTACGTGCCGTTGGAACCCCAGTAGTCGAACCAGCCCGCCCCGATCTCCGCCACGAAGCCGGGCGTGCCGGGGGAGCTCAGCGCGCCCGCCTTCGGTCCCGGCGTCGCGTAGATGCCCCAGTCCGGCGCCTTGTTTGGGCCGGCCGGATTCGCGTGGACGTCGCAGGCGCCGCCCGGATAGCCGTCGAACGCGTACAGGTCCACCGGTCCCGGATTCGCCCACGGCGCGGACGATGCCGTCGGCGTCCAGTCCGGGAGCCGGCCGGCCGCGTTGTGGAACAACGGCACCGTGATCCCGTCCGTGCGCGCCTTCGCGGCGAGGTGCGCCATCTGGCGTACGTGCTTCGGCTCCACCTTGCCCAGTTCATTCTCGAGCTGGTAGGCGATCACCGTGCCGCCGCCCGTCGTCGCCTGGTGGCGCGCGATGATGGCGTCGATCTGCGTCATCCATTCGTCGACGGCCGCCAGGTAGGCCGGATCGTCCGTGCGCGCCTCCGCCCGGTTGCGGAACATCCAGCCGGGGAAACCGCCGCCGGACAGCTCCGCATTGACGTACGGCCCCATGCGCGCGATCACGTACATGCCCTCTTCTTCCGCGATCTCGAGCGCCCGCTCGACGTTGCGCACGCCGGAAAAATCGTAGACGCCCGGCGCCGGCGAGTGATAGCCCCAGTCGAAGTAGAACGACACGCCGTTGAATCCCACCGCCTTCATCTTCTGGATCACGTCGCGCCACTGTGCGGGATCCGGCAGCCGGAACGGGTGGATCTCGCCGGACCACACGACGACCCGCTTGCCGCCCACCGTCAGCGAGTACGGGTCCCAGCCGACCTGCCGCGGCTTGCCGCGCGGGCGGACGGCGGCGGCGACATCCTGCGCCCGGTCGGCCAGCACGTCCGGCGCGGCGACGCCGGCCGCCACGCCCGCCAGCGGACGTTTCGCCGACCACGTCTTCATCCCATCGGCGCTGTCGGCCTGCCACGCATGGCCCGCCGCGTCGGCGAACACCGCGCGCCAACTGCCGTCCGGCCGGCGCGCGAGACCGACGCCGGGTGCCGCCCGGCCCAGCGCATCGAGCGTCCGTTCGATGGTCCACGGTCCCGCCAGGTCGCGGGCCCACGCCAGTTCCAGGATGCCGTCCGCGCGCCGGCGCGCCAGCGCCACGTAACCGTCGCCATCCGCGACGACGGCCGCATCCTCGTACTTGTCCTGCAGGCCCGTCAACGCAAGCGGCGCCGGCGCGGCCTCCGGCGCCAGCAGCGCGGGCCCGCGCGGCAGCGCGACGACGAGTCTCAGGCCGCCGTCGCGCGCGCGCACCCAGCGCGGCGCGCGCGCGGGGCCGGGCATCGGCACGGTGCGTTCGAATGTCCAGTGTTTCAGGTCGCTCGAGCGCGCGAGGCCGATCTCGTTGCCGGCCCCGGCCACGTACGCCACCCGGTACTGGCCGTCGTGACGCACGAGCGCCGGCTCGCGCAGCATGCCGCGCGGCGGCGCATACGCTTCCGACGCCTGCGTGACGAAAGTCGTGCCGTCGTCCGAACGGAAGATGCTCAGGCGGTCCGGCAGGCCAGGCGCCACGGCAGCCATCAGCCATGTCGTGTCGGCCCGGTTCGCCCGGTCCCCGGTGCGGGCCGCCGTATCCGACGCCTGCGGAATGCCCAGCTCCTGCGCGACCGCGGGCGCGCAGGCGAGGACGGCGGCGGCGAGCGCCGCGTACAGACGGCGGCCGCTCATGCCCGCACGTCCGCGCGGTTGTCGAAGCCTTGCACGTGCTCGGTCACGACCGGTGTCCCGCGCACCGTGCGCACGGCCACGTCGCGCAGGCGCACGTCGCGCACCGGCAGTTCCGCCTCGCCCTTCACGAGGCAGACGAAGCCCGCATCCTCGACGCGGAGGCCGGCCACGAACAGCCCTTCGATCGGCGTGAGGCGGCGCTCGAGCGTGGGCACCAGCGTCTTCCACTGGTACAGCACGTCCGTCTCGACCGCGAGCACGCCGCCCTTGATGCGGGTGGCGCTCACGTTCGTCATGTGGATGTTGCGGACAAAGCCGCCGCGCCGTTCGTTCGTCTTCACGTACAGCAGGTTGTTGATCGTGCTGGGCGCCGAGGAATCCGCGTGGTCGACATGGCAGTCGTCGACGAACACGTTCTCCACCCCGCCCGACAGCTCGCTGCCGATCGCCATCAGCTGGTGGCCGTTCTTGATGCGGCAGCGGCGCATGACGATGTTGCGCGACGGGGCGTCGAGGCGCCACGCGTCGCGGTCGCGCCCCGACTTCACGGACACGGCATCGTCGCCCTGGTCGAATGTGCACTGGTCGATCAGCACGTTCCGGCTCATCTCCGGATCGACGCCGTCGTTGTTGTGGCCGTGCGCGGCGATGTCGACCCGGCGGATCACGACGTCGCGGCACAGGTAGGGATGCAGCACCCAGAACGGGCTGTCGACGATGTGGATGTCCTCCACGAGCACGTGGCGGCAGCGGTTGAACTGGATGAAGTGCGGACGCAGGTTGGCCTGGCCCGCCGTCATGTCGCGCAGCTCCACCGGCACGCCGTCGCGGCAGGCCATGTTGTACAACGCGACCAGCGCATCCATGTGCGCCTGCGGCCGCGCATACCATTGCTTCCACACGTCCAGCCGCGCGCGCAAGGTGCCGCGGCCCGTGATGGCCACGTTTTCGCAATCGTAGGCATACACGAGCGGCGAATAGTTCATGCATTCGAGCCCCTCCCAGCTCGTGGACACGGCCGGCAGGTGGTCGCGCGGGTCGGGCGAGAAGAGGAGTGTCGCGCCGTCTTCCACGTGCAGCGCGACATGGCTCTTCAGGTGGATGGGGCCCGTCGGCCACGTCCCCGCCGGCACCACGACGACACCGCCGCCGGCCGCATGCGCCGCCGCGATGGCGCGCGCGAGCGCGGTGCCGGTCGCTGCCTGGTCGCCGTGCGCGGCGCCGTACGTCACGATGTCGAAGCGGGGCGCGCCCGAGAAATCGGGCACGGCGATGGCGAGCATCGCGAACGGCGCGTCCACCCGGACGTCGGACCGCGGCAGCGTGCCGGCGGATCTCGGCAGGAAGGCCTGGCAGCCGGCCAGCACGGGCATGGCAACGCCGGCGCGCAGCAGCGCGCGCCGTGAGAGGGAACTGGGCACTGAACGTCTCCTTTGATTGTGCACCGCGCACGCGGTGAGCGCATATTGTGCCGCCTGCGCGGGCACCGTTGTCGATTCGCCATGCAAGCGCTCAACAACGTGATTATTACCGCGATCGGACCGGATCGACGGTTCGTTCGAGCATGCTTGGCGCTACCATGCCCCCGTCAATATGACCGCACGAGTCATCGATAACGACATGGAGACTACAACGATGCGTTTCACCGCAACCCCTCGGAACATTCATCCTCTTTCACCCCGCAGCCGCATCAGTATCGGCGTCCTGGCGATGCTCGCTTCGCTGCATGCACAAGGCCAGGAGACGGCCGCCGCGGCCGATGCGGCGCCTGTCGCCACGACCGCCGCCGACGGCAAATCGCCCGACAGCGTCGTGGTCGTGACGGGCTTTCGCGCAAGCCTGAACAGCGCGCTGAACACGAAAAAGAACAGCGACGGCATCGTCGACGTGATCAAGGCCGAAGACATCGCCAAGTTCCCCGACGCGAACCTCGCGGAATCGCTGCAGCGCGTGCCCGGCGTGGCACTGGCGCGCGGCGACGGCGGCGAAGGCAAGCAGATCACCGTGCGCGGCCTGAACGCGGGCTTTACGCGCGTGCGCATCAACGGCATCGAGGGCGTGGCGGCGACGGGCGCCTCGGACATCAACGGCAGCACGAACCGCGGCCGCGGCTTCGACTTCTCCGTGTTCGCGTCGGAGCTGTTCAACAGCCTGGAAGTGCGCAAGACGTCGGAAGCGGACATCGAGGAAGGGTCGCTGGGCGCCACCGTCGACCTGCGCACGGCGCGCCCGTTCGACTTCAAGGGCCGCACGTTCAGCATCGGCGGCCAGGAAAGCCACAACTCCCTGAGCGGGAAGACCCAGCCCCGCGTGACGGCGCTGCTGTCGGACCGCTGGGACACGGGCTACGGCAAGGTCGGGGCCCTGCTCTCGGCCGCGTACTCGAAACGGCGCGCGACGGAAGAAGGGTACGAAGCGGTGGAACTGCTCAGCGCCAGCAACGACGGCGGCTTCTGCTCGCCCGTCGGCGTATCGCCGCAGGTCCCGGGCAACGACGCCGTCAAGGGCATCACCGCCACCACCTGCGGCACCGGCATGCCGCGCACGACCGATCCGGCCGCGTACAACAGCGTCATGGGCCGCAAGGACAATTACGGCGGCACGGTCGCGAATCCGGCCGCCGGCTCCGGCGCGTTCGCGCCGCGCATCCCGCGCTACCGCCGCTCGCAGACCGATTACGAGCGCACCGGCATCACCAACTCCTACCAATGGCGCAATGCGGACAGCGAACTGAATCTGGACCTCATGTACGGCAAGTTCGCCAATAAACGCTACGACAACTACATCGAGGCGATCTCGTTCGGCCGCAACCTGGGTTCGAACGGCAAGCCGCAGACGTCGATCCTGGACACGCACTTCGACCAGAACGGCAGCTGGGACTACGGCAAGTTCAACGGCGTGGACGTGCGCACCGAAGGCCTGCTGGACGTGTACACGACCAAGTTCCGCCAGCACGTGCTGTCCGGCAGCCACAGGTTCAGCGACACGGTGAAGGCCGACTTCATGGCCGGTAACTCGAACTCGAACCTGAACGAGCCGATGCGCGCCACCGTGCAGTTCGACGCGCCGAACGTGAACGGCTTCTCGTGGGACTTCCGCGACAACCGCAACGTCCCGACGCTCAACTTCGGCATCGACGTGAGCAACCCGGCCAACTTCCAGTTCGCCCCGCAGGATGCCGCCGGCAACGTGCGCGGCATGTTCGTCGGCCGCTACCTGGACACGACGAACAAGCTGCAGACCCAGGCCGCCAACGTGCACTGGGAGATCAACGACCACCTGACGAGCCACTTCGGCATCTCGGCCCGCAAGAACATCTGGACCAACTACGAGGTCGGCAACAGCGCGAATGCGGTCGCGCTGCCGGCCGGCGTGTCGATGGCCGACATCTCGCGCCAGATCAGCGGCTTCGGCTCCGGCCTGGGCGGCACCGGCGTGCCGGGGTCGTGGGCGGCCGTCGACCTGCAGAAGTTCCTCGGCGTCGTCAACACGGAATGCCACTGCGACGCCGTGCCGGGATCGCAATACAACTACCTCGCGCAGACCAACCGCCGCGTGGAAGAGAAGATCAATGCGCTGTACGGCATGGTCGACTTCAATTACGACCTGTTCGGCGTGACGTGGCGCGGCAACGCGGGCGTGCGCGGCGCCGAGACGACGGCCACCTCGATGGCGATGATCAACGTGCAGGGCCAGCTGCAGCCGAATACGGGCACGAAGAAATACCGCGACTGGCTGCCCGCCTTCAACCTGACCGCGCAGCTGCCGAAGGACGTGTTCCTGCGCTTCTCGGCCGGCAAGACGCTGTCGCGGCCCGAGTACACGGACCTCGCGCCGAACGCGACCGTGTCGCCGATCTCGCAGTCGGTCTCGATCGGCAACCCGAACCTGGACCCGATCCGCGCCAACACGTACGACCTGCAGGCCGAGTGGTATTACGCGAAGAACGCGATGGTCTCGCTCGGGCACTTCCGCAAGGACATCAAGAGCTTCATCCAGAGCGTCAACGAGCGCGTGCCGTACAACACGCTCGGGCTGCCGAACGAACTCCTGATCCTGAACGGCTGCTCGCTGACGGGCGCGCCGATCTGCCAGACCTTGCCCACGACGGAAGTCAACGTGAGCCGCAAGGTCAACACGGCCGGCGGTCCGCTGAAAGGCTGGGAATTCAACCTGCAGGCGCCGTTCAGCTTCCTGCCCGGCTTCTGGAGCAATTTCGGCCTGCTCGCCAACGCGACGCGCGTGAAGTCGCGCATCACGTACATCACCCGCGTGGACAACCCGGCCACGCCGGCGAACGAGCAGCTGACGCAGGTCGCGGACTTCACGGGCCTGTCGCCGCGCACCCACAACCTCACCCTGTACTACGAGGATGCGAAGTTCAGCGCGCGCGTGTCGGCCGCGCACCGCTCCAGCTATATCTATGCCGTGCTGGGCGACGTGGCGGGCCACGACTACACGATGGTCGACGGCTCCACCAACATCGACATGAGCCTCTCGTACAACATCACGCCGCAACTGCGCGTGTCGCTGGAGGGCCAGAACCTGAACGACACCCCGCTGCGCTACGGCCGCGACACGCAGCGCAACGACACGCTGCTGTACGTGCACTCGGGCCGTTCGTTCGTGCTGGGACTGAACTACAAGTACTGACGATGCGCGTGTGAGAAAGTGCGATCCTCGGGGCGCGGCGATCTGGTATGCTTTCCGTTTCACTGCCAGTCTGCCGCGCCATGTCCTTTTTCGCACGTTACGCACGCTTCCTGTCACCGGCCTGCATGCTCTTCCTCGCCGCCGCGCGCAGCGTGGACGCGGTGCGCTCGGGCGCGGCCGCCGACTGGCTCGCGGGCGTCGGCTTCGCCGGCGTGGCCGTCATGCTCCACCTGACCCTCGGCGCGGCGCACCGCAAGCGTCTCGCGGATGCCCGCCAGGACGGCAGCGCCTGAATCGTGCAAGGAGGCTCCATGTACACCCTGTCCCGCGTCACCCCCATCCTGCGCATCTTCGACGAAGCGAAGGCGCGCGAGTTCTATATCGACTTCCTCGGCTTCAAACTCGACTGGGAACACCGCTTCGAGGGCGGCGACTTCCCCGTCTACATGCAGGTGTCGCTGGGCGACTGCGTGCTGCACCTGTCCGAGCACTACGGCGACGGCAGCCCCGGCGCGTCGATCCGCATCGCCGTGCGCGACCTCGACGGCTACCAGGCCACGCTGCTCGCGAAATCGTTCAAGTATTCGCGCCCGCACATCCAGACGATGCCGTGGGGGACCCGCGAGATGACGATCCGCGATCCGTCGCACAACCGGCTGTCGTTCGAGGAGCCGGTTGCGGAAGCCGACGCGTCGTAACGCTGCGCGTCACGCCTGGCCGTCGACGGCGGCCGGCACCTCGCCTTCTTGACGTCCCTTTACAGTCACCCCGGCACCACCCCGTCGATGCCGACGATGCCCCGCTGCGCGGCGACGACGACGGCCTGCAGTCGCGCCGACACGCCCAGCTTGCCCATCAGATTGCGCAAATGCCAACGCACGGTGCCGACGCCGATGCCCAGGTCGCGCGCGATCTGCTTGTCGCAGCGGCCGCCGGCCAACAGGCGCAACACGTCGGTCTCGCGGCTCGTCAGGTGCTCGCGGCACCCGCCGGCCTCCAGGTGCTTGGTCACGCCCGGGCTGTAATGCCGGTCGCCGGTCAGGATGCGCCGCACGGCGTACCGCAAATCCGCCGGATCGGCGTCTTCGAGCAGGTAGCCCGCCACGGCGGCCGCGCAGGCGCGCAGCACGTCCGCCTCCTTGTCGCGGTGCGTGACGATGAGGACCTGCCGGCCGCGCGCGAGGGCGAGGCCCGTGTCGTAGTCGGCGATGACGAGGTCCGCGCCGGCCGCCGCGCCGGGTTCGGCGTCATGCGTCGTCACCCGCCAGTCGGGGTCGTGCAGCGACGCCGCGAGGCCGGCCGTCATCAGCGGCCGCGCGTGCATCACGTGGATCTTGCTGCCATTCTGCATGCGCGTCAGCCGAAACGCACGTCGCTGACGGCGATGGACACGACCAGCGGATCCGGCGCATGGCCGCCGTCCGGATTGCGCACATGGATCAGGTGCCGGGTCGGCAGCGCAATGCCGTCGACCGTCGTGTAGTCCGAAAAATAGTGCACGGCCGGGGTGCCGCCGTTGATGTCGACGTCGTAGTCGTGGCGGCGCAGCTTGTAGTCGGTGCCGACGTAGAACGTCTGCACGCGGCTGTGCGTCGCGATCGTGTCCGGGTAGGTGACGCGCAGGCGGTGCCAGCGCTCGCCGCTTTCTTCCCAGGCCGGCAGCTCCTCGAAGCCGAAGCCGGGTTCCGCGAACGCGAACGGCAAGGTGAGGTAGTTCCACATCGCATAGCCGACGAAATAGGCCAGTTGCAGGTCCGACCATGGCGTCTCCAGGCCGAAGCCGGCGAACGAGGCGCGCGGATCGTCGAGCACCTCGACGACCTGGCCGTCCACCGTCTCGATGACGGCCCGCCGCGGCGTCACGGCCGTGCGGCGGTCCGCGGCGCCGAACGGCGCATGCGATGTCCACTGTTGCTTGAGGTCGATCTGGACGTCGACTTCGTCCAGCTTGCCGCCATGTCCTTTCAGCGGCCACAGGATGCCGCCCTGGCTCAGGTGGGCCGACAGGCGGTCGTGCGATTGCCAGCGCGCCAGGCCGCCGTGGGCTTCGAGAATCTGTTCGATCAGCGTGTTCATTGTTGTTTCCTTATTGGGTTGATTCAGGGCGCGTCCGGACACGGCAGCCCCGCGTCCGCCCACGCGACGAGGGCTTTCACGAAATCGTCGTGCGACAGCGCGGGCGTGGTGCGGCCGCCGCCGGGCTGCCACGCCCACAGCACGAGCGGGTCGGACCGCATGTGTTCCACCACCTCGCGCGGCGTCTTGCGGTTGCCGTTGCGGGCCGGATCGCGCATCTGCAGGCAGACCGCCTTCTTGTCCAGTCCCTGCCACGTCATGCTGCGCGGCGCCAGGTGCCAGTCCTTCACGCCGGGCACGCGCCCGTCCGCGGAATTCGCCGCCTGGTGGCAGGCCTGGCAGCGCAGCGCGGCCGAGCCGTGGCCATCCGCCCCGCGCACCACCTGCTGCGCGTGGATGACGCCCCAGTCTTTCTGGCGGGGCGCATCGGCCTGGTGGCAGTTGATGCAACGGGGGCCCATCACGACGCTCGCCACGGGGTCGAACAGGGCGGCGTCGCCAGCCTGCGCGATCAGGGGCATGAGCAACAGCGCCAACAGCTTACGCATCGCCTGCCGCCTGGTGGATCGCGAGCCGGATGCGCTGGTACGTGCCGCAGCGGCAGATATTGCCCGACATGGCCTGGTCGATGTCCGTGTCGGACGGCTTCGGGATCGCTCTCAGCAGCGCGGTGGCGGCCATGATCTGGCCGGACTGGCAGTAACCGCACTGCGGCACGTCCAGCGCGGCCCAGGCCTTCTGCACGCGCTGGCCGACCGGTGTGGCGCCGATCGCTTCGATGGTCGTGATCTTGTGCCCGGCCGCAGCCGAGATCGGGGTCACGCAGGCGCGCACGGGCTGGCCGTCCAGGTGCACGGTGCAGGCGCCGCACAGCGCCATGCCGCAGCCGAACTTGGTGCCGTTCAGGTGCAGTTCGTCGCGCAGCACCCACAGCAGGGGCGTATCCGGTTCGGCCGTGACGGCCTGCCGTTTGCCGTTGATGGTCAATGTGGTCATGTTCGTTCCTCTATTCAGGCGGTGGGCAGGGTTGCGCCGATCGGCAGCTTGCGGATGCGGCGGCCGGACAGTGCGTACACGGCGTTGGCCAGCGCCGGCATCAGCGCGGCCGTTCCCGGCTCGCCCATGCCGCCGGGCGCGTTGGTGCTGGCGACGATGTGCGTCTCGACCTTCGGCGCCTCGTGCATCCTCAGGACGCGGTAATCGTGAAAATTGCTTTGTTCGACGCGGCCGTCGCGGAAGGTGATGTCGCCGTACAGCGCGCCGCTGATGCCGAACACGATGGCGCTTTCGACCTGCGCGCGCACGGTGTCGGGATTCACCACGGCGCCGCAATCGACGGCGCAGACGACGCGCGGCACGCGGATCTCATTCTCCGGGCCGGCCACCGCGTCCACGACGAGCGCCATGTAGGTGCCGAACGCGAACTGCACGGACAGCCCGCGCCCGGCGTCGCCCGCGCGCGGCCCCTGCCAGCCGGCCTTTTGCGCGGCCAGTTCCAGCACGCGGCGGGCGCGCGGGTCGTTGCCGAGCAGGTCGAGGCGGTAGCGCAGCGGGTCGGCGCCGGCGGCCGCGGCCAGTTCGTCGATGAAGCTCTCCACCACGAACACGTTGTGCGTCGGGCCGACGCCGCGCCAGAACGCGGTCGGGATGTTCCGCGGTTCGTGGCGCACGTACGAGACGCCGATCGCGGGGAAGGCATACGGCGGCGCCTCGGCGCCATCCATCGTCTCGTGGTCGAAGCCGTTCTGGAACGCGGGCGGCATGAAACGGCCCAGCACGGACGATCCCGTGACGTGGTGCGTCCACGCGACGACCTTGCCCTGCGCATCCAGGCCCGCGCGCACGCGGTCGTAGAAATACGGGCGGTACATGTCGTGCTGGATGTCCTGTTCGCGGCTCCACACGACCTTGACCGGGTGCGGCACCTCGCGCGCGATCCGCACCGCGCGCTCGACGCCGTCGATCTCCAGCCGCCGCCCGAAACCGCCGCCCAACAGGTGGTTATGCACCGTCACGCGCTCCTCGGGCAGGCCGGTGACCCTGGCCGCGACGGCGCGCGCACGGGTGATGACCTGCGTGCCGGTCCAGATCTCGCAGCTGTCCGGCTTCACGTGCACGGTGCAGTTCATCGGCTCCATCGCGGCGTGCGCGAGGAATGGCAGTTCATAGGTCGCCTCGATCACGCGGGCGGCCTTGCCCAGCGCGGCCTCCGGGTCGCCTTCCGAGCGCACCTTCGCGCCGGCACCCCGGGCCGCCCTGGCCATGTCGGCCACGATGTCATGCGTCGCCAGGCCTGCGTTCGGGCCGTCGTCCCAGCGCGGCGCCAGCGCGGCGATGCCCTTGTTGGCGGCCCCCATATTGTCGGCGACGACGGCCACGCAATCGTCCAGCTTCACGACCTGGCGCACGCCGGGGATGCGCAGCGCGGCTGCGTCGTCCGCGCCGGCCAGGCGGCCGCCGAACACGGGCGAGATGGCCAGCGCCGCCACCTTCATGCCGGGGACGACGGCGTCGATGCCGTAGCGCGCCGACCCATCCAGCTTGCCGGCCGTGTCGAGGCGTTTCGCCGGCGTGCCGATCAGGCGGAACGCGTCCGCCGGTTTCAGGACGACGTCCGCATCCTTCGGCAGCGGCAGCTTCGCGGCGGCGTCGACCAGCTGGCCGTAGCGCAGCCTGCGCCCGCTGGACACGTGCAGCACGGTGCCCCGCTCGGCGCGGCACGACGCCGGATCGACGTTCCAGCGGCCGGCCGCCGCGCGCACCAGCAGCACGCGGGCCGTGGCGCCGGCGCGGCGCATGGGTTCCCACGCGGCGCGGATCGTCGTGGAGCCGCCCGTCACCTGGAAGCCGAGGGCCGGGTTCGCGAATTTGGCGTCGTCCGGCGGCGCGTGTTCGAGCACGACGTCCTTCAGGTCGATCTCGAGTTCTTCCGCGATCAGCATCGGAATCGACGTGTACGTGCCCTGCCCCATCTCCACGTAGGGCATGGTCAGGACCACCTTGCCGTCGGGGCGGATACGCACGATGGCGTTGGGGGCCAGGCCGGCGCCGGACGCCAGCGCGGCCGCGCCCGCGAGGGGCAGCGCGAACTGGAGCAGCAGGCCGCCGCCGGCGGCGGCACCGGCCGCGAGGAAGCGGCGCCGGGATAGGGTGGGATGGGACAAGGTCTTCTCCTGTGGACGAGTTACCAATCATTGTAGAAAGGCAGGGACCCTGTCGTGGGCCATCATCGGGGCGATCCGGGCCATCGCCCCCCTGTCTTTGGATAGGGGTCAGGCCGCGCGCCGGCGCAGGTCCTGCGGGGTCTGCCGGTACACGCGCGCGAGCGCCGTCCGCATCCGGTCCGCGCTCGTGAACCCGGCTTCGCGGGCGACCGTGTCCAGCGGCAGCGCGGAGCTCTCCAGCAACATGCGCGCGACTTCGGCGCGCATCGTCTCGATGGCGCGCGCCGGCGACTGTCCCGTCTCCGCGCGGAATATGCGCGTGAAGTGGCGCCGGCTCATGTGGACCTGCTCGGCCAGTTCGTCGATCGACAGCGGCAGCCGCAGATTGCGGCGCGCGTAGCCGAGCGCCGTGCGGATGCGGTCCGACTTCGGCCGCATGTCCAGCAGGTTGGACGACTGCGTGTCCGCGCCGCTGCGCCAGTGGTACAGCACGAGCCTGCGCGCGACGGCGAGCGCGACGTCCGCACCGAGATCGTCCTCCACGAGCGCGAGCGCGAGGTCGATCGACGCCGTCATCCCGGCCGAACTCCAGATCTTGCCGTCGCGGATCCACACGCGGTCCGGGTCCACGCGGATGGCCGGATGGCGTGCCTGCAGGCCCGCCGCGTGCATGGCGCGCACGGCGACGAGGCGCCCGTCCAGCAGCCCGGTCGGCGCCAGCAGCGCCGTGCCGTTGCAGACGGTACCGACGCGGCGCGCGCCGGTGGCGGCCCGGCGCAGCAGCGCGACGGTGTCGGCGTCCGGGACGATCGGGTCCGCCGCGCCGAATACGAGGACGGTGTCGAACGCGCCGTCGGCGTCGCGCCACGCCTGCGTCTGGAGTGTCGCGCCGGCCGCGCTGCGGACAGGCGTGCCGTGCGCGGACACGATGCGCAGGTCATAGGGCGTGCCGCCATACTCGTCGTTGGCCAGGTCGAATACCGTCATGGCGCCGAGGTCGACGAGCTGGAAGCCGGGGAACAGGAAGAATGCGATCGGTCGGTTCATGGTTCAGGCAGATGATCGCGCACCCGGCGGCGGGCGTTCGGACGAATTTCCCTCGTTGCCGGACATGCGCGCAGCCCGACGGTCAAAGCATTGCCGACCCAATTGCAGGACTCGTCGTCTCCACGCCCGGCGGCACCTGGACACCGTGCAGGCCCGGGCACCGGTACAGTGCCGGCCGCAATCGCCCGACTGTGCCTGTCGACGCCGCCGCGGCTTGCGTAGACTGGGCTCATCCCAACAACGCGAGACCCGCATGGCACGCCACCCGTTCAAGACCGTCGACGTCTTCACCGCCACCCCGTTCCTGGGCAATCCGCTCGCCGTCGTGTTCGACGCCGACGACCTGTCCGACGCGCAGATGCAACGCATCGCCAACTGGACCAACCTGTCCGAAACGACGTTCGTGCTGCGCCCGACGCAGAGCCGCGCCGACTACCGCGTGCGCATCTTCACGCCCGGCGCCGAACTGCCCTTCGCCGGCCACCCGACGATCGGGACCGCGCACGCGCTGCTGGAAGCCGGCCAGGTCGCGCCGCGCGACGGCGTCCTGGTGCAGGAATGCGCGCGGGGGCCGGTCCGGCTGGACGTCACGCACGCAGGCGATGGCGCGCGCTGGATCGCGTTCGAACTGCCGGCGACGGCGATCACGCCGCTGGATGCGGCGCAGGCGGACGAGGTGGCGCGCATCCTCGGCACGCCGCTGGCCGGCAGCGCCCCGCCCTGCCTCGTGGATGCCGGGACGCGGTGGATCGTCGCGCAGCTGCCGGACGCCCGCGCCGTGCTGGCCGCGACGCCCGACCTGGCCCGCATGAAGGCGCACGATGCCGCGACCGGCAACACGGGCGTGATCGTCTTCGGCCCGCATCCCGACGGCGCCGCGGCGCGCATCGAGGTCCGCGCATTCGCTCCCGCGCACGGCGTGGACGAAGACCCCGTCTGCGGCAGCGGCAACGGGTCCATCGCCGCGTATTTGCGGCACACGGGCCAGGCCGACGCGTTCGGCCGTGATTTCCTGTCCAGCCAGGGCGCGGCCGTGGGCCGGGCCGGGATCCTGCGCCTGGAAATCGCCGACGATGCGATCCGGGTGGGCGGCAACGCCGTCACCTGCGTCGACGGCCACCTGGCGTTCTGAGGCCTTGATCGAACCGCCGCGCAGGGCTACGCTGGCGGTTTCGAACACGGCACGGAGGACGCGCATGGCAACGGACAAGAGCTTCATCGACTACGTCGCGGAAGTGGTGGGCTTGGGGGCGCGGTTGACGCACCGGAAGATGTTCGGCGAGTACGCGCTGTACGTCGACGACAAGGTGGTCGCCTTCGCCTGCGACGGCAGCCTGTTCGTCAAGCCGTCCGACGCCGCCGTGCGGCTTGCGCCCGACCTGCCGCAAGGGCCGCCCTACCCCGGCGCCAAGGACTATCCCATCGCGGACGAATTGCTGGACGACCCGGAGGCGCTGCGCCGCCTGCTGCTCGAGACGGCGGCGGTCATGCCCCCGCCCAAGCCTAAGAAGCCGGCCGCACCGCGGGCAAAACGGGGAGCGGGCTGATCGCGCGATAGCACCGTCTGGCGCCCGGATACCGCCGTTCGTCGCAAACGGCGGGCCGGCCTCGTGCCGCTTGCGCTATCGTCCTCCGCACTCCTCAACCGGCTTTCGGAACAACCATGAACACGATCCGCGTCATCCTGTGCGCCACTGCCGTCCTTGCGACGACCACCCTTGCCCATGCCGGCCCCGCCGGCGAAACCCGTCGGAGCTCGACCATCTCGATCGACGCCCATGAAGGCGATGGCCCCGAGCGTTTCGGTCCGCGCCAGCAGCCCGCGTCGGGGAAGCCTTATGTCCAGTCGACGAGCCAGTGGACCGAATTGATGTTGAAGGACGATGCGGTGGTCATGCAGCTCACCGATTACGGCATGAAGCAGATCGGGGAGCCGCAGGACGCTCGCGACAAGGACGAAGGCTTCCTGGGCAAGATGCTGAAGACGATGGCGCTCAGCGGCGTCAGGCAGTTTCTCGACCACAGCCTGGCGCTGGCGCTGACCGACATGCGCTCCGCACTGGTTCGGCGCGGCGAAGTCGTTCTCGTCACGTGCCAGGGCAAGGAAGTGTTCAACAAGGTCAAGATCAACGACCAGGTACAGACCTATCCGCAGGATAAAGCGGAAGAGTTCGTCAAGGACATCAACCGGCAGCGGGAAAAGTTTCCCGCATGCGGGACCTAGGCCCGGCGCCGCGAGCGTTTATCGTAAGCGCGCGCATAACCGTCGACGACGTGCGCCGGCAGCATGGTCGCGATGCCGTGCAGGATGAGCGGCAGCAGCACGAACTCGTCGATCGTGCCGAGCACCGGCACCGCGACATTCAACGGCTCCGCCGCGAACAAGGCCAGGCCGGCCAGTGCCGGCACCAGCCACCCGGGGCGATGTTCGTGCCGGACGGCGTACCACAGCAGGCGCAGGTCCTGGCCGGCGACGGTGCGCCACAGTGCGATGATGCGTTTCAAGGCGGCCTCCATGGCTTCGCACGTTACGGTAATCCGTACATGGGTCGTGCTGGGCCCGAACGCAATAGGCCACCGAAAAGATCGCTGCGAACCGCCCGCTCCTCAGCTCGCTGAAGTGTCGGCGTCCTTGTTCGAGTCGAGTCCCCAGTCCTGCCAGTCATCGCCGAATAATTCGACCGGGTGCTGCGTGCGCACCGAACCGTTTCCGCATGCGAGTGAATCTGCAGGGCAATATTTGTCGCATCCCCAGCAAACGCGTTCCGGGTGTATCGGATAGATGGGAAATTTTTTTGCCATGCATCGAGTATGGTGATTTGGATCGTGATTTTCCTTAATCTAGGTCAACTCATTCCGAAACCAAACAGTGTCGCTCGATCGATGCCGGTCGTGACCGTTCGTGACTTTTTCGTTTCAGGAAGCTGCTATGCTCGACTGGCCATGATCTTTACAACCCTGGAGCCAAATTGCGAAACGTCATCCGTGCTATCTTCCTCGCCATACTTGTATCCGGCCCGAGCGCATACGCCGCCGATTCAACGAAAGTACTGGACTGGTCCTCGGTTAACCTGGAAGGCGCGCGCCTGCAATTAGTCAGTCCGAAGGACAAGGACCGCTCTCTGGAACTGTATTTTGGAAAAAACGGCAATCTGGTCACGACCAGCTGCATCAAAGACACCTGTACTGGTCCGTTGCTGGTCTGGAAAATCGAAAATAACCGCCTCAAGACGGGATTTGCACCGACGGAAGGCGACGCGCTGATCAAGGTCACCGGCAACCGGCTCACTTTGCGGGAGGCGTCCGGAAAGATCGTCGTGTATGACATCAAGGGCCGGCATTGATCCTGCGCTCGGGCACACGCCAGGGTCACCATGCGAATCTTCTCTACCCCGCTTTCCCGTGGAATGGTACTGCTCCTGATGTTGAATGCCATTCCCACCTACGAAACGATGTTCGACAGCTACCGGCCTTCCTGGACTGCCCTCGGCAGGGACGATCTGGAAGACAGGACCGGCACCTTCGTGCGGCTGAAACAGGACGTCGTGTTTGCCATCAACCTCGACAGCTTTGACGTCCACTTCAAGGAGCGTTGGCACCGCCTGCGGATCGGCTACCCGTTCAGTCCCATCACAATCGACGTCGAGCAAAGAAAGAAGCAGGTCCAGGGACGTATCGAGACGAACTGGCTGTTCATGCGGCTTGGGATCACCGGCATCCTGTGGGCCTTGTTGGAGTCGTGTCTATCGCTCATGAAACGTGAGCGCCGTGTCATCCGCGACGATGCCGCCACGCGTGGCCTGAACAACTCCTTCATGCACGGCGTCGCGGCATATTCTGCGTTCGCGTCGGCGCCGCTCTTCCATGGCCACCTGACCTGGCTGGTGGCCGCGATGATCTGCGGGTACGCGGGCTGGCACCAGCGGGCGTACCTGGCCGCGTTCCTCGGTGGGATTGTCGTGGCCGTCGTCGGCTGGACCACCATCGGCGCCTTGCGTTCGCCCGACGTCGGCGCAAACACCTTCCTGGCAGTCCCGCTCGGGTTGCTGGTCCTCCTGCCGCCAGCACTTGCGGCTTATGCCGTTGGCCGGGTCGCCTTCATGATCGTGCGTCGACGCGGCGACCGCATGCGACGTGAGGCTTGACCCATGCACCGATCCGGCGCCGTCACCGTCCCGCCCGATAGCTGCAGGTCTTCAAGGAACCGTGGGCAGGATCCCCGAACGTGGCGTTCGAGCACGTCACCGGACCGGTCAACACCTTGGTCACGTTTTTGGATTCGGTACCGTAACGCACCCGATTGGTACCGCTGAGCAGGCAGATGGCGCCCTCGCCCGCACACGGCGTCCAGGCGCTCGCCGCGGCGGTTTTCGCCGGGGCGGCCGGCGCCGCCGTGGTGACGTCGGCATAGCTGCAGCCCTTGGCCAGGCCGCGCGCCGGGTCGCCGAACACGGCCGTCGTGCAGGGCGTCGATGCGGTCACGATCTTCGACGTGTACACGCCCTCGCTGCCGAAACGCACTTCACGCGTGCCGCTGAAGCGGCAGACCTTGCTCTCCGCGGCGCATTCCGTCCAAGCGACCGCTTTCGCACGCGCCGGAGCGCCCGGCACCTCGAAGGCGCCGAGGTCCAGTGCGCCGGACACGGGGCGCCCTTCGCCCGATGCGACGTCCTTGTACTGCCCCGTCGGCGCCAACGCCACGCCGCCGGCCGACTGGCCCGGGTCGGTGCCCGCGCCGATCACGAGCGCGCTGGCAAAGCGCCGCAAGCTGCCGGTCGAACGATCGGCGAAGTCTGCCGCGAAAGCGCGGTAATTGTTCTTCAGTATTGCGCTGGACTGCGTACTGAGTGTGCCGTTGCCGACGAAGATGTTGTTCTGGATGAGCGCGGGCGTCGATACCTTGCCGCTGACGAACAGGAACGTCCCGCCGGCGAAGTCGTTCACCACGGTGTTATTGACGAAGTACAGGTCCTGGCCCGGATTGGTCGCACCTTCCTCCCCGTACGCGACGATGGACGGATTCTGGTTGGCCGCCGGTTGCTGGATGACGTTGCCGATGACGTAGGATGTGCCCGCGTTCGGGAGGTCGATCTCGTAGCTCGGCTGGCCCGAGGCCGTGCTGCCCTTGTCGCCCGGATTCGTGCTCGAGAAGCGGTTGTAGACGATCGTGTTCGTCATCGCGCGCGACTTCAGGTTGTGGCCGACGTTCGCATCGTGCGAATAGTTGTAGCGGAAGGTCAGGCTCCTGGCCTTGCCGATGTACAGGTTGTGGGTCTGGCCATCGCCGAAGCCGTTGTGACCGAACTCGGTGTATTCGATGAGGATGTCGCTGTTCTCGTTGTGGCCGCTGAGAATGCCGTTCTCGTTATCGTGCAGGAAGCCGTGACGCAACGTGAAGTTGGTGCCCTCCAGGCGCAGCGCCGCACCGTTCTGGTCGGCGACCTTCGCGCCCGTCATCTCGACGTTGTCGACGACGATGTCGTTGCCGGTCACGACCCACGTACCCTTGCCGCCGTTTTCCTTGCCGGCCGCATCGATCCGGGGACGGCCGTTCACGCCGCGGATGGTCAGGCCGTTGCGGGCGATCTTGCAGGCGTCGCCCTTGTACGTGGTGCCGCCTTCGATCTCGATGGTGTCCCCGTCACGCGCGGCGGCGACGGCGGCGCACGGTGCGGAAAACGCCTTGCCCGGGCCGACGGACAATGTGGCGGCGGAAGCGCTGGCGCTGATTGCCGCGGCCAGCAACATGGCGAAGATCGAGCTGGGAACGATATGCATGAGGCGAGCTTAACACGGCACGGTGTCGAATATGATTACCGAACGCTGTGACAATCCACGCATTTCGCGGCCAGGCTTTCCGATACTCTGCTCAGCCAGGAGGAAAGAATTGAAGAGAAACCTGTTCATCCTGTCGATCTTGCTGTCGCTGGGGCTGGTCGGCACCGTCGTTGCCCTGCCTGACCTCTTCCGGCCCGACCTGTCGGTCGACGGCACGACGCGCGCACAAACGATCGATACGCTGGTCGCCCGGCTCGACCAGCACTACGTGTTCCACGATAAGGCAAAGCAGATCGAAATGTTGCTGCGACAGCGGCAGCATGACGACGCGTACGGCGCCATCACAAGCGGCGAGCAGTTTGCCGCGCAGCTCACGGCCGATATGGCGTCCGTGGCCCACGACCTGCACATGAAGGTGAAGTTCAGCCCGAAGCGGTTGCGTCCCGGCGTCGAGCCGGATGTCATGCCAAGGGCGGCGTCCGGCGCCGCCCGGGGCCGGCATGACGGTGTCGAGAACGCCGACCACCTGAGTCCCGCCATCGGCTATCTGCGGATATCGTCATTCCCGCCCCGTGCCGCGGTGGCGGGAGCGTATGCGTCCGCACTGGACAAGCTGTCCGATACCGATGCGCTCATCGTCGATGTGCGCGACAACAGCGGCGGCGACCCGGCATCGGTGGCGCTGCTGATCAGCTATTTCGTCGACCGCCCCACGCGCCTGAACGACGTCTGGTCGCGCGATTCCGGGCGGACGACGCAGACCTGGACCGAAGGCGCACTCGACGGCAGACGCTATGGCGGCACGAAGCCTGTCGCGATCCTGGCCGGCCCGGGGACGGCGTCCGCCGGCGAAGATTTCACCTATACGATGCAGGCGCTGAAACGCGCCGCCGTGGTCGGGGCACGGACGTGGGGCGGTGCCCATCCGATAGCGTTGTATCGCCTCGGCGACCATTTTTTTGCCGCCATCCCGCATAGCCGCACCATCAGCCCGATTACCCGCACGAACTGGGAAGGCGCGGGCGTCATGCCGGATGTCGCCGCGCCGCCCGCCGCTGCGCTCGCGGTGGCGCAAGACATGCTGCGGAGGCAGCTGGACGCGGCCCCGTCTCCATGAGAAAGCTCATCAAATTCATGCTGTTCGCGTCGGCACTGGCCGTTCCCGTCCGCGCGCTGTGCGCGTCCGCATGGGTGAACCGCGCCTTCGTCGGCGCCGGCGGGTATGTGCAGATCGACGACGGTGTCTATGCCGCGCGCGGTCTGCCGCCCGACGCGCGCCAGCGTGCCTTGGCGGCCCTGCACGCCGCCCGCGGGCGCATCGCCGCGACGTTTGGCGTACCGGTGGCGCGGCCCATGACGATCATTGCGGCCGATGACCATGAAGCAGCGCGCTTCGGCCTGGCGGACGACGTCCCCGGCACGGCATTCATCTCGCCGTTGCGTACCGAGGTGGTGCTGAACCTGGCGCACTTCAGCATCGACGTCACGGCCCACGAGCTGATCCATGCCGAAGTGGCGCAGCGTCTCGGGTTCTGGACGCGGGTCTTCGAACTGCCCGTATGGTTCGACGAGGGTGTCGCCGTGCAGCTCGACCGGCGCGAGCCTTACCTCGTCGACTGCGGCGCCATCGGTGCGCAGCGCATCCGCGAGCTGCCGGGAGTACACGCTCCCTTGTCGCCAGGACAACATTGACCGTACACTGCAGGATGCGCCAAACCCACGTCCAGCCCCTATATCACTCATATCGATTGCACCATGTCCTTCAGACCTCCCCGACTCGCTGGGCTGATCGTGATGTCGATCTCACCATTCAAGACTCGCTGACGAATGATTTCCTTTAGCCCCCTGCTGCGCACCGCTGTCGCAGCGCTCGTGTTCTTCGGCCTCGACCGCCTCTCCAAGATCGTCATCGTCGAGCGGCTCGACCTCGCATCCCTCCACAAGATCCCCGCCTGGCCCCCTTACCTCAATTTCGTGATGGCCTGGAACAAGGGCGTGAACTTCGGCTTGCTGAACGGGTTCGACGCCCGCTGGCTGCTGGCGGCCATCAGTATCGTCGCGTCCATTGCGCTGGCATTCTGGGTACGCAACAAGTCGGGCTGGCCGTTGCTGCTGGCGTCCGGCGCCATCATCGGCGGTGCGCTCGGCAATGCCTACGACCGGATCGTGTACGGCGCGGTGGCCGACTACATCAATGTGAGCTGCTGCGCGGTCGACAACCCGTATTCCTTCAACGTCGCCGACGTGTGGATTTTCGGCGGCGCGATGTTCCTCGTCCTGGCGAGCGGTTCCACCAGGTACGGGAAAGTTTAGTTATCGATATCATTTGCCGCGCAAGCTGTGCTAGGATGCGTGTTCGTTCATTATCCGACCACGAGCCGCCATGCACCTGACACGCCGTTTCTTCGCCGTTCTCGTACCCACTCTATCGCTCGCGCTGGCCGCCCAGGCGGCCGCGCCGGAGACGGGCCGGCCCATCGCTTCCCGCTTCAATGCGGACCCGTCGCCGCACTTCTTCCCCGCCGCGAAGGGCGACAAGTTCTACCTGTACGCGACCGACGACGCGTCGAACACCGGCAAGTACTGGGATTCCGTCACGTGGCGCCTGTACACGTCGCCCGACATGAAGACGTGGCGCGACGCCGGCGTGCCGCTGGCCGTGACCGTGTTCAAATGGGCGCGGCCGGATGCGAAGGCATGGGCGCCGGAAGCGGCCTACCGCAACGGCAAGTACTATTTCTATGCGCCCGTCGGCGGCGACAAGATCGGCGTGGCCGTCTCGGACCGCCCGGACGGCGGCTTCGTCGATGCACGCAAGGATCCGCTCGTCGACCGGGAACGCGACGTGAACGCGGGCGACGAGCCGATCGATCCGGCCGTCTTCATCGACAAGGACGGCCAGGCATACATGTACTTCGGCACGCGCGTGCCGAAGGTCGTCAAGCTGAAGCCGGACATGATCTCGCTGGACGGCCCGATCCGCATCGTGAAGATCGACGGCCTGTCCGCCTCCGACACAAAGAAGAAATATGGCGAGGCACCGTTCATGCACGAGCATAACGGCGTGTACTACTTCACGTTCTCGTCCGGCTGGCCCGGCCAGATCCTGTACGCGACCGCGAGCTCGCCGATGGGTCCTTTCACGTACCGCGGCGTCGTGATCGACTACCTGAAGATCTCGACGAACCACCAGGCCATCCTCGAACACGACGGCAAGAGCTGGGTGTTCTACCACGACGCCCTGCTGCCGGGCGGCGGCGGCTACCGCCGTTCGATCGCCATCGCGCCGCTCGAATACGGCGGGGATGGCTCGATCAGGCAGGTCGCCGTGAAGCCGGGCCAGCCGAACGACTGACCCGGGATCGCGTCCTCAAGCTGCCGTCTTGCCCGACAGGCGCTTGAGGCGTTCCAGCGCGCTCTCGCCGGCCGTTTCCGGCTGGCTGACGGACTTGCGGATCGCATCCAGTTCCGTCTGCTGGTCCAGCGGCTTCTGGCCGATGTCGGCGACGATGCGCAGGCCCGACGCTTCGTTCGTCACGGCCTGGGCGCGGCGGGTCAGCGCCGACAGCGCCGTCGAGTTGCCGCGCATGCTCGTGAGGCCATTCAGCTGTTCCTGGCGCTCGATGCGCAGTTGCTGCAGCTCTTTCTGCGCATTGGCGGCCGCCAGCGCCTGCATCGCCTTCTTGGCCTGGGCGTCGAATTCGGCCAGCTGCTTCGACAGCGCATCGACGATTTTCTGCAGCTCGTCCATGTAGGCCTTCGCATCCGCCTCTTCCTGGATTTCCTGCGGCAGGCGGGCCTTGTTCGCTTCCAGCTCGTCGCAGAACATGGTCACGGTCGCTTCCGAGATCGTGCCGGTAGCCAGGCGCTCGGCCAGCTTCTCGGCGGCCCGTTCGTCGTTGGCGATCAGGTTCTGCAGGTTCACCACGTCGCCATGCTCCTTGTCGAACGACGCGCGCGACGTCGCCAGCAGTTGCGCCGTTTCGCGCAGCGTGGCGACCAGGCGGTCACGGTCGGCCTCGGTCGCGGTTTCGGGGTCGAAGTTGGCGATGGCCTCGGCGATGCGGTTGCCCAGTGCGCCGAAATGCTTCGTGACCAGGCGTGCGGTCAGGCCCCATCCACTAGCGTTGCTCATTGTTGTTCCTTTCTGCGGTGAAGAAAACGGTTACTACAGTTATTGGATGACGATGCGTTCCTGCTCGACGGGGATGCCGATCACGAAGTCGACGTGGATTCCCCGCTTGCCCGCGTCGCCATCGACGCTTTCCACGATCTCCGTCGTGATCAATAGATATTCGCGGCCGCCGTCCGCCAGCTGGCGCACGTACGGCATGAAATACATTTCCTGGCGCAGGCCGTGCTGCCCTTGTGCATCGTCGATGCGCGTCTCGCGGCCCTTGAACGGGTTGACGAATTGCGCATCCCGCGCACCGGCATCGCGGGTGTAGTCGAGACGGTCCGACTCGCCGAACACGGTCGCCAGTTCTTGCGCCCCCACCACGTCGGCCAACTGTTCGCGCCACAGCGTGTAGCCCGCGTCGCCCAGGCCGTAGCCGGCCACGCCCGTGTACGCATCCTGGTCGTCGGCCGTCTCCGGAATCACGCGCGCCAGCTGGGTGCAGTACAGCACTTCGGCCACCTTGCCGTCGTCGCCGCAGAACACCTGCAGGAATTTCTCGTCGGCCGCGTCGTCGCCCTTGTCCAGGTACAGGCGGTACAACTCCACCGGGTTTAGCTCCATACCCGGCTGCAGCCGGATCTGCGACACGGCGAGAATGCGCGTGTCCGCGGCGGCCGGCATCGCGATCAGCGAGCCGTTCGTCTGCGCCCGGATGATCGGCGACATCTGGATCTGCACGACGCTGCCGATGCGCGCGCCCAGCGGCACGTCGTCGTCGGCGCGCGTCGCGCCCTTCGTCACACCCTTGTTGGCGGCCACCGCACGCACATAGCTGAAGACATCCTTCCAGGCCATTCTCGTCAGTTCCTTTCGAACGAATAATTCGGTTTCTTTGCTTCCCGGCCGCGGCGCAGGCGGCGCCACGCGAAGTACACCCCCCAGCCGATCAGCGCCAGCACGCACAAGGTCAGGAACACGCCGAGGAACGACGTGCCGCCGCCGGACGCGGACGACGCCCCGCCCGCGCTTGCGCCCCCATATCCGCCCGGATAGCCGTTGTTGTTCGCATGCGCGCCGCGCGAGGCGTTCGCGATCATGGCACCCGCGATCACGTGACCGAGGCCGCTGTCCTGGCGCACGATCACCGGCGGCTGCTGTTGCTGCACGGGCGGCGGTGCATACGTCGGCGCGCTCCCTCCCTGCTCGTATCCAGGCACCGGCCGGGTGTCCCGCGCCGCATCGGCCTGCGCCTGCCGGCGCGCGTCCAGCGTGCGCAGCGCGTTCGCTTCCGACGTGTTCCTGTCCAGCTTCCGCGACAGCGCCGAATCCGATTTCTGCGGCGTGGCCGACCCGCCCCCGAACAAGCCGAAACCGCCCGACGATCTGCCCGGTTGCGGCGCGGCGTCGGGCGGCGCCGAACGCCGGCTGAACGAGCCGAAGCTGGTGCCGCTCGACTTCGCCGACGAATACGACGGCCGCGGTGGCGACGACGAGCGCTGCGACGAAAAGCCGCTCTTGAAGGAGCTCGACGAGGACGGCTTCGCGTCGACGGCGCCGACATGCGCCAGCGGGAGCAGCAGGGCCAGCACGAGCGCGACGTTATAAGACTTCAACATGGTCATGGAAGCGATCGAAAGTTAGAATCAGCATAACGACCGCGATGGTCGCACGCACCGGTAAAATTAGCAAAGGAATACCATGACCCGCCGTTACCTCGACATGAACCAGCACGATGCCCTGTACACCGTGGCGCGCAAATACCCCGGCGGCATCGACGCGCTGGCACGCGAACTGGACATGTCCGCCAATGTCTTGCGCAACAAGCTGTCGCCCACGATCGCATCGCACTATCCGTCGTTCGAGGAGGTGTCGCAGATCGTCGAGTGCTGCCACAAGGCCGGCGTGCAGGAAGCGCACCTGCCGCTGCACGCGCTGCTGGTGCGCCACGGGATGGCGGCGTTCGTCGTGCCGCAACCGGAGCAGGCGCGCCAGGACGACTTGTCGCAAACGGTCTGCCGCGTGATGAGCGACGTGGGCGCCGTGGCCGAGGCGGTGTCGACCGCCCTGCTCGACGGCACCGTCACCCCGGTCGAGGCCGACCTGATCGAACGTAAATTCCATGCCGCGCTGTCCGCCCTGGGCGCCTGGCGCGCACGTCTGCGCCAGGAGACCGAGGCGGGCATCCGCTGATCAGGAACGCAGGCGGCGTTCGGGCGCCGCCGCTTCTTCGCGCGCTGCGCCGCGCAGCGAGCGCAGGAACAGCCCGAGGCCGCCGAACGCCAGCGCGAGGATGCAGATAAGCTCAAACGCCGACATCGTGCGCAGCGACATGTTCACGGACGCGATCACGCCGAACACGAGCGCGGCGAACGCGCAGATCGCCAGCAGCCAGCCCAGCACGTTGCGCGCGTTGTAGAAGATCATGGCGATGCCGATCACGAGGGGAATGAGGACGATCCCGCCCGTGATGCCGTAGCCGCCCACGCCGAACAGGCGCGTGCCGAGGCCGAAGCTGGAACTCACCACCACGCTGTTGAGGAGCAGGTAGAAGCCCCCGCACATCAGCACCAGCCCCAGGAAGAACTGGCCCGTTCCTCCGCCTGTACCGCCCGCACCGTTCATTGTGTCCTCCGTCTTGTTTTTTGTTGCGACGGCGACAACAATACCAGACTTTCCGGTCACATTGCCAGTGTGCCGGGCGGTAAAGCAACGGTTAAATTACCGGGGAGCGTCGGCGACCGGTTCGCCGAAATCCGGCATCCCGTCCGCGCGCCAGCGGATGGCCTGCGCGCGCGTGTGGCGGTTCGGGTCGTGCAGCGAATCGCCCTGGATCTCGCGGTAGTTGCGCGCGTGGTAGACCAGCACGTCGGTCTTGCCGTCCGGCGTCGTCGTGAACGCGTTGTGGCCGGGGCCCCACTGGCCGTTCTTCTCGCTGCTCCTGAAGACGGGCTCCGGCAGCTTGGTCCACGACTTCGCATCGAGCAGGTCGGCGTCCGCCGGCGCGCTGACCATGCCGAGGCAGTAGTTCGCATCCGTGGCGCTGGCCGAGAACGTGACGAACACGCGGCCGTGGCTCACCAGCACGGCCGGGCCCTCGTCGACGGCGAACTTGACCTTCTCCCAAGCGTACTCCGGCTTCGTCAGCAGCACGGCCGGACCCTTGATCGACAGCGGCGTGTCCATCTTCGCCAGGTAGATGTTGGTGCCCTTGCTGCCGTCCGGCGCGGTCTGCGTCCACACGAGGTAGCGCTGGCCGCGGTGTTCGAACGTGGTGGCGTCCAGCGAGAACGATTCCCAGCCCGTCTTGACCTGGCCGCGCTCGAGCCACTCGCCCGCGAACGGATCGGCGGACGCGTTTTCCAGCGCGTACAGGCGGATTTCCCACGGATGCTCGGCGCTGCCGGCCGTGAAATAGATGTACCACTTGCCGTCGATACGGTGCATTTCCGGCGCCCAGATGTGCGCGCCCATCGCGCCGGCGGCGTGCTTGCGCCACACGGTCTTCGCCGGCGCGGCGCCCAGGTCGTCGAGGGAACGGGCGCGGCGGATCTCGATGCGGTCGTATTCCGGCACGGTCGCCGTGTAGTAGTACCAGCCGTCCGGTTGCAGGCTCACCTGCGGGTCGGCGCGCTGCTGCACGAGCGGATTGTGGAACACGGGTTCGGCGGCGTGGGCCGGCGCGAACGCGGTGGCGAGGCACAGGGCCAGCGCCGGCGCCGGCAAGGCGCGTACGGTCAAGCGATACATCGGAGCTCCAAAAAGAACGCAGGCTGGCGGCGATGATCGGATGATAGTCGGGTGGCGTCCACCCGACCAATGAATTTTTTCGCGCCACCGATACGAATTCACCGGGTCCGGCGGCGCGGCCTGTCGTCCATCCCCGCCTCGTCGACGTCGGCCGACGTCGACCGCGAGCGCCTGTATTCCAGTTCGCCCGCTTCGTCCGGCAGCGCCGGGCCGGCGTACAGCACCGCAACGTCGGCCAGTGCACTGGCCCGGTCCGCACCGAACCCGGACAGGGGCGTCAGCCGCAGCCAGCGCGCCGTGACGGTGTGCCCGAAACGCACGGTCTGCGGATCGAACGTCGACGCGAGCGTCGGCCGGGCCACGTCGCGCCACGTCGTGCCGTCGTCGCTGGCCTGGATGGACCACTCGCGCACGTCGCCCTCGTGGTCGCGGTGATTCTGGCGCGGCATCAGCACCAGCCCGTCGAACGGCACGGCCTGCGCGAACGCGATCGTCAACACCGGCTGCGGCCGCGGCCCATCGCCCTTTACCGCGACGAGACTGACCGTATTGGGGTCGCCGTCAACGACGTTCGCCGCATCGGGCCATCCGCTTGCTGTCGCGCCGAGTTTTTTCATCACGCGCGTGTCGAACAGGCTGGCGCGCAGCGCGGCGGGATCGACGGCCGTCGCGGGCGCGAAGCGTGGGCCGGCCATGTAGTCCAGCAGCGAGCGGCGCAACTGGCGCGCGGCCGGACGCTCGTCCAGGCGGGTCTCGAGGTCGAACGTCGCCACCATCAAGCGGCCGCCGCCCACCTTCGCCTCGAACACGGCGCCGAGGCGGTAGTTGCGGTTCCAGTCGTCGATGGGCTGGACGATGGGCCGCAATCCGGCCGGCAGGCGTTCGAGATTGAACGCGCGGGCGCCGGCCACCAGGCCGCTCCACTGCCAGTCCATGTGGTCGGCCGACGGGAAGCCGGCTAGCGCGGGATGCGCGCGATCGATCCACAGGCCCAGCATGCGCGACCATGCGGGATTCATCAACCGGTTCCAGAACACGGGGACGTCCGCGAGCGGCGGCGAGGTCCAGTCCAGGTCCGCCTTGCGCGGCAGGTACAGCACCTTGCCGCCCTGCGCCAGCCGCGCCTCGGCTTCCGGCCACGCATGCGTCACGAGCACACTGGCGGGAACGGCCGCGTCGACCTGGTCCGGATACAGCCAGACATTCCAGTCGTTGGCGATATCGGTTCCGCCCAGCCCCACGACGAGCCGGTAGTGCGCGGGCGCAGGCAGATGCGCGAGGTCCGCGCTGACGCGGCCCAGCGGGATGTTTTTGCCGATCGGGATATCGAGGTCGGCGAAGCGCCCTTGCAGCACCGCACGCCCGGCATCGTCCTCGATGCGCCACCACGGCCGCGCACCGGCCAGCGGCTGCGCGCCGTAGTGCGCGATCTCCACCGGCACGTCGAACGCGTCGCGCGTCGTGAACACGGAGCGCGTCAGGCGGGCCAGCGGCACCGTCGCGCCGTTGAAGCGGCGGAACGCGTCGGGCGTCGCATAGCCTTTCGACTCCCAGAACGTATCGAGGATGCCGACGAGCGCCGTGCCCTGGCCCAGATAGTCGTGCAGGTCCAGCAGCTGGTAGCCACTGAGGCCGCGCGTGCGCAGCGCCGCCTCGATCTCTTCCTTGTAGCACGCCAGCTGCCAGCGGCCGGACGCCAGCGCGAACTCGCGGTTGCGGTCCAATACGCCGTGACTGCGGGCGGATTCGCGGAAGATCTCGTAGTTCCCCGGCTGCAGATAGCCCGTGAACTTGTCGATGATGGAGAAATCCGGATACGCCACCCATTGGCCCACCTCGTGCGACACGACGGGCACGCGGATGCCGTCCAGCGACGCCGCGTAGTCGCGCCCGAACCACCCGGTCTTGTTGCGCAGCGGTTTCGGGCCGATGCGCTGCACGGCCAGGTAGTCGACGTCCTTGTCGAGATCCGGTACGACCGGCTCCGTGTGGCCCGTGCCGTTCGTGTACAGGCGGCGCGGGTCTTCGGCACGGAAGCGCGCGGTCCACTTCGCGAACACGTCCTTCCAGTGCCCCGACGGTTCGTTGCTGGGACTGAGGAGCAGGAACGACGGATGGTTGCCGTACGCGCGGATCAGGCGCTCGGTCTCGTCGTACAGCGCCCGTTCGATGGGCGTGCCGGGCTCGAACCGGTTCCACATGCCCGGCTCCGGCTGCAGGTAGATACCCACTTCGTCCGCCGCCTGGAAGGCCGCTTCCGGCGGCGTGAACGAGTGGAAGCGCACGTGGTTGATGCCCCACGCCTTGTTGATGGCGAAGATCTTCTTCCAGTACGCGACGTCCGTGGTCGGATAGCCGGTGAGCGGGAAGTCGCCGCCGTGGTGCGTGCCGCGCAGGAACACGGGGCGGCCGTTGACGAGGATGTCCGTGCCGCGCGCCGCCACCTGCACGAAGCCGAACGACACGTCGCGCGCGTCGTCGGCGCCCGGCCCCGCGAGGCGCAGCTTCAGCGCTTGCAGCACCGGATGGAACTCGTCCCATGTCGCCGCCTCCTTCGGATACTGCACGCGGAATTCGGCATGGCCGCCGTCCGCCGTCCAGCGCACGGGAATGCGCCGGCCATTGGCCGTGACCGTCCCCGCCCCGGCCTTGCCGCCGCCATTGCCGACCTCGAGCTTCACGAGCACGCTGCGGCTGGCCACGTCCGGGAACACCTGCGCATCCGCGATGTAGACGGGCGACGTCGCACGCAATTCGGCCTTGCCGACGATGCCGTTCCAGCTCATGCCGAGCGAATCGGAGATGCTGTGCGAGTCCGGCCGGTACGCCATCAGCACGCGCGAATCCACGCGCACCGTGATGCGGTGCCGGCCCGGCGCGAGAAGGCCGATGTCGTACTCGTGCGGCGCCACGAGGGAGACGTCGGTACCCAACGCACGGTCGTCGATCCACGCGCCGGAACCCCAGCGGGGCCGCTCCAGGTGCAGCACAACGCGCTTGCCGCGCCAGGCGGCCGGCACCTCGACGTCGCGCTGGTACCATGCCGCGCCGAGGTAGTGACGCGGCGGCTGGCTCAGGAACGGCACCTTCACCTGGCCCGGCTTCGTGAATGCCGCATAGTCCGCGCGCAGGTTCCAGTTCTTGTCGTACAGGGACAGCACCCACGGCGTCTGCACCGTGATGGCGTCGCCGTAGCCCTGTGCGTTCAGGATGCCGGGGATGCGGATGCGGTCCGCCAGCGTGCGGCTTTCCCAGTGGCCCGCCACGCCGGCGTCGTCGCGGTCGAGCGCGAAACGCCAGTCGCCGGCCAGGTCGATGGTGTCCGCCGCGCCGGCCGAAGCGGCCCAGGCCAGCGCGGCGATACCCAGCAGGTTCCTCATGCGTCAGCCGCCGAAGCGGTAGTTCGCGCCCACCATGATGCGGCGGCCGGCGTAGCTGTAGTCCAGGATGCTCGGGGTGCCGTTCTCGAACGGTACGTACGAACCCTGGCTGTTGCTGGTTGCCGCGTTGTTCAGGTTGCGTCCCTCGATGAACACGTCGAGTTCCGGCGTGATGCGGTACTGGATCTTCGCATCGACGTAGCGCGTCGCGTCCTTGAAGTTCGGCGAACCCGGGTTGTAGGCCGGCGGACGGGCGTTGCCGCTCGCGTTCGGGTAGTTGTTCAGGTAGTTGGAGGACGAACCCGCGATATTGTTGAAGTAGCTGCCCACGCCCTGCACCGCGACGCGCGCCGACAGGCGGCCGTCGTCATACCAGATCGCCCAGTTGTACTGGAACTTCGATTCGCGCAGCGGCGGCAGCGGCGTGCCGGTCAGCAGGTCGACGATGTTCTGGGTCGACGTGACCGAAGCCAGTTTCGTGTAGTTCCCGTCGAAGCCGAGGTAGCGCAGGCGCCACGGCAGGAACGTGAAGGCGGTCTTGGTATTGAATTCCCAGCCCTTGCGGGTGGTCGGGACGCCGTTCTCGTAGGTCGGGAACGAGAACGGCAGTTCCGCCAGCGATCTGCCCGTCGTCGGGTCGACCAGGGCCAGGCCCAGCGTGCCGTTCTCGGTCTGCACGATCGACGGGCCCACGATGCCGCGCTGGTTGAAGTAGGACAGCGAGAACATCGTGTCCTTGCTCGGGTAATATTCCGCACTCCAGTTCTGGTTCAGGTTCTTCTGCGCCTGCAGGGCCGGGTTGCCGACGGTCTTGGTGCAGGTTTGGGTGCCCTGCGCGTCGACGCGCTCGTCGTAGCGGCAGAGGCCCGACGGCAGGAGATTGGTCACCGGCGGACGGGCGACGGTGCGGGCGCGGTTGTAGCGCACGACGAACGTGTCCGGCACGAGCCACATCGCGAGGTTATAGATCGGCAGGAAGTCGTGCGTGGTGGCGTCCACCGCCGTGTTGGTCGACACCGTGACGTCGTTGATGCCGCCGGCCGCGTTGGGGCTGGCCGGATCGAACGCGGGCGTGCGCGTGATCGACTGGAACTGCATGTTGCCGATGCCGTGGATCTTGGTGCGGATGTAGCGGTAGCCCAGGTTGCCTTCGACCTGCCAGTCGAACGGCAGCGCGCGGCTGGTGAACGGGATGCGGTCGATGTTGAAATCGCCCATCACGTACAGAGCCTCGGAACGCTCGCTCATCCTCGTCACGGGTGCTTCGTGCGTCTTGCCGTCCGTGCCCGTGCAGCTGGTGACGCAGTCCAGGTTCGCGTTCGTGATGCCGGCCAGCTGGAACACCTTCTGCACATCGATGTTCGGCCAGTTGGTCACCGCGCCGCCGAACTGGCCGTTGGCGCCGTTGAACAGCTGGGTATTGGTGATGTTCCCGTTGAGCGACTTGGCGATGATGTCCTGGAACTGCTGCGGCGTCACGGTCACGATGCCCGAGCTCTGGCTGTCCCAGCGATTGCTCTTCACATAGCCGTACTGGCACTTGTTCCCGCCCGCGCCCAGCGAACCGGCGGTGTCCTGGCAGCCCACGAGGGTGCTGCGGACGAGGCCCGGGATCGCATAGACGATCGGGTCCGTGCTCACCTGGTAGCCGTTGCCGCCGCGGGTGTCGTAGCGCGTGTCGCGGAAGTTGAAGCCGGTCTTGAAGCGGGTGAAGAACGGAATGGATTCCGGGACCTGGAACGTGAAGTCGGCCTTCGCCGTGCGTTCCTCCGTCGCCGTGATCCCCGGTGTGTAGGTCAGCTGCGGCTGCGAATACGTGAGCAGCGGCTGCTGGTTCGCCGTGTAGGCCGGCACGCTGTTGATGTAGGTGTTCCCGCTGGTGACGGCCGCTGCGGCGGCCGGCTGCACGAGGCGCGCATAGTTCGCGGGGTTGTACAGGTCGAAGGTCGACCCCTGCGGGAAGTTGTACGTCCACAGGCCGTTCGGGGTCACCGACATCTGTGCCGCCCCGTAGTAGGAACTGAACGTCGTGCGGAAGGTCTCCGTCGTGTAGTTGGATTTGGCGTCGCCGACCAGCCACTCCGCCTTCATGCCGCCGTGGTTCCATTCGCCGCCGGTCTGGAAATACTTGGTGATCGTATCGGACTTCTGGAAGATCTGGTCGACACCGGCCGCGCCGTCGCTGATGCCGAAGCTGGTCACGTGGTGGCTCGCGTCCACCGTGACGGTCGACGGGTCGACGTTCGTCACGGCGCCCTGCACGGCCGGTCCGCCGCTCAGGTAGCTCACATTACCCGGGTACAGGTAGTAGCCGGCGCCGCTCGCACCCGGCGCGACCGAACGCACGCCGCTCGCGTCCACGAACGTCTTCGCCGTATTCACGTTCATGCCGCCCAGGTTGAGGAACGACGTCTTGTTGTCGGTATGGCGCTTGGAATAGCTGCCCTTGGCGTACACCACCAGGTCCCGGTTGACCTTGAAGTCGGCGCGCAGGTCGAGGTCCTGGCGGCGGTCGATCTCGGTCTGGATCTTGTTGCGGACCAGCGAAGGCGTATAGTCGTTCCACTGGTTCAGGCAGCTGATCAATTCGTTCTGGCGCTCGTTCACCGCATTCGTCCGGTTCGACGCGCTCAGGTTCTTCAGCGTCCCGTCCGTGGTGGCCAGTTGCGGGAACGCGCTGTAGCAGTCCGCCTTGGTCTGCGCCGCGGCCGACCTGGTCAGGATCTCGTACGGCGAATACGTGTTGTAATTGCCGGTGCCGTTCGTGTACGGATAGATGCCCGTGGAGCCGGCCGCGGGACCTGCAGGCGTCGTCGACGCCGGATCCGCCATGTTCAGCGTGGACGGGTTGTACGTGAATGTCTTCTGCGGCGAGTTGTCGAAGTCGATCAGGCGCGCGTAGCCCGCGGCCGCGCTGGTCGCGACCTGCATCTGGTGCTGCTCGTTGGCCGTCGTCGACTTCGACGCATTCAGGATCACGCCGAGGCGGTCGTCCATGAATTTGCGCGACAGGATGACGTTGGTGTCCGGCTCCCACTTCTTGTTCAGGTTATTGGTGGTGCCCGCCACGCGCACCGACGCGAACGGCTCCTTGAAATCGAGGCCCGTGCGCGTCTTGATGATGATGCCGCCGCCGAGCGAACCCTCGACCATGTCGGCCGTCGAGCCCTTGACCACGTCCACGCTCTTGATCAGGTCAGCCGAAAGCTGGCGGAATTCGCTGCCGCGACCGCTGGCCGCGTTGTTCGCCGACTGCACCGCCATGCCGTCGATCTCGACACGCGTCAGGTCCGGCCCGTTGCCGCGCACGGCCACGGTGACGCCCTCGCCGAAATCGCCGCGGTCGAGCGCGATACCGGCCATGCGCGAGATCGCCTCGCCGATGTTCCGGTCCGGCAGCGAGCCCACGTCTTCCGCGACGATGGAATCGAGCGCGGTGGCCGCGTTCTTCTTGCGGGCGATCGACGATTGCTGCGATTTGCGGGTCGAGACGACGACGGTGGCGATGCCGCTCGCGATCTCCTGGTTGCCCTGAGGCGCGGCCGTTGCGGCGCTGCCCTCGCCCGCGCCGCTGGCCGGCGCCTGCGCGTTGGTGGCGCCCTGCGGCGGCGTGGCGTCCTGCGCGAACGCGGCCTGGCCCGCCATCAGGGATGCGACCGCCAGCGAGACGGCGTAGGCGAGGCGGGTGGGGCGAATGACCTGTCGGATGTCGTGCATTTTTCTGTCTCCTTGTTAGACCACTGCGCGGTCTGTTTTTGTCTGGGTCGGCTTGAAAACAGTGTAGGGTCGTGTGCAGCCGCCGTGATATATCAGCAGGAAATACTCATCCGCTTGAGCGAAGTGCGTGCGCAAACACCACACGAACCGATCAACGCCGCGATTGCGATTCCTTTTTGGCGTCGATTCGCGCATTTGCCGCATCGATGGTTATCGCAACGCGCCGCCCGCGTGCCGCCCCGGCCGAATCGCTCAATCCGGTGAGCGATTCGGCCGCGCGCGCTGCGCTATCCTTGACCTCATAACGAGGAGACACGATGAAGCCAACCATCATCCCTGCCCTGCTCTCGGTCGTGCTGGCGACCTCCGTCCAGGCGCAGACGGACACCGTGACCGTGAACGGTCCCCGCGCGCGGGCCGGCGATCCCCATGCGATCAACGCCGCGAAGGACCGCATCCTGAACGGCCGGTCCGCGTCGTCGTGCGCGTTCATGGACCCGTACAATCCCGCCTACGATCCGGTCACGACCGCGTACATGCGCGACTTCGGCCTGGACGACAGCCTGTCGAACGACGTCCCGCGCGCTTCGGACCTGGCGCCGGACGGCGACGTGTCGAACCTGTCTTCCGCCGTCGCGCGGGTCTCCGGCTGCCGCGGCGCCGACTGGCACTTCGCGGCGGGCCGCAACCGCATCGTCCGCAACGACAGGACGCTCGCGCTGGGCTACGAAGCCTTCGACAACAAGGACTACGCGCGCGCACTGGACATGTTCGGCACCGCATGGACGAAGATCGGCTACGACGACGCGGCGCTGATGCTGGCGCGGATGCACCTGTACGGACTCGGGACGGCGAAGAATGGCGCGCAGGCTGTCGCGTGGCTGGAAAAGGTGGACCACAAGCCGTACGACCCCGCCCGCTCCGACCTGCTGGCGCCCCGCATCGACGCTGCTTTCATGCTGGCACGCATGTACGACCGCGGCATCGGTGTCGCACGCGCTCCGGACAAGGCCCGCGCGTGGTACGAAAAGGCGGCCGGCTATGGCTACGCCCCGGCGCAATACCTGCTGGGGCTCGCGTACTACACGGCCGACGGCGTCCCGCGCGACCTGAAACTGGCGGGCGCGTATTTCGAAGCGGCCGCGCGCGCCGGCATTCCCGCCGCCCTGTTCGCGGCCGGACGGATGCACGACCTGGGCGAAGGCGTGCCGGCCGATCCCGCGAAGGCCATCGTGTACTACAAGGAGGCGGCCCTGAAGGGCGACCCCGATGCCCGGTTCGCGCTCGGCACCTATTTCTACAGCGGCGAGGTCGTCGGCAAGGACCTCGCCACCGCGCGCCGCTGGTTCGCGGCGGCGGCGCGCCAGGGCCAGCCCGACGCCATGTTCAACCTGGGCGCGATGGCCGCGCACGGCGAAGGCGGCGCCAGGGATCCGGCCACTGCCTACGTCATGTTCGACCTGGCCCGCCAGGCCGGCCACGATCGCGCGGCTGCCGCGCTGCAGGCACTGGCGCCCACGCTGACGGCCGACGAACGCAAGCGCGCCGACACCGTGCTGCATCCGCCGCACGGTCAGGCCGGCTCGTAGTCCGCCGGCAGCATCATGCCGGGAAAGCGGGCGCGCAGCACGTCCAGCGCCTGCAGGGTGCCCGCCAGGTGCTGGCGCACGGCCCGCTGGGCGCCGGCCGCGTCGCCCTGCCCGATGCAGCGCGCGATCTGGCCGTGCTGCTGCAGGATCGACCGTGCCTTGCCGTTCAACGGCAGGTGCAGGCGCCGCAGCCGATCCAGGTTGCCGCTGCAGCGGCGCATCATGGACCACAGGTCGGGCAGCTCGGACGCTTCGTACATGCGCAGGTGGAAATCCATGTCGATGCGTGTGAAGCTCTCCAGGTCGCCCGCTTCGAGGCAGCCGCGCTGGCGCGCGACGAGGTCCTGCAGCGCCTTGCCCAGGTCCGGGCGGGGCTGGCGCGCCAGCACCCACGCGATTTCCAGTTCCACCGACAGGCGGAAGAAATGCGCCTGGCGCGCGGCCGCGAGGTCGATGGGCCGCACACGCGTCTGGTGCTGCGGGTAGATGTCGACGAGACGCTCTTCTTCCAGCCGCAGCAGCGCTTCGCGGATGGGGCTTTGCGACAGCTGGAAGTACTCGCACAACGCAGGCCGCGCCAGCACGGCGCCGGGTTGCAGGGCGAGGCTCACGATCTGCGCGCGCAGGTGCTCGAACACCTGCACGGTCGCGTTGCGCGAGCGGTCCAGGCGGAACGGGATGTCGAGGGCGCTCATCGCTCAGGGCCTTTCGTAGAATTCCGCCTCGACGATGGACAACACGGCCGTCGACACGCCTTTCGTTCCCGTCGCCGTATTCGCCTGGTGGGCGACCTCCGTCAGCTTGATGCCGCCGCCCTCTTCCGCCCGGCCGGCCAGCTCGATGCGCACGGTGCGGCCCTGCACGGGTTGCAACGGCAGCGTGACGTAGCCGAGGCTCTTCGGCGTCAGGCCGCTCCATGCTTCCCGGCCATCGACATAGACCTTGAGCGGATAGCTGCGCTCGCGCCAGCCCGTCAATTTCAGCACGACTTGCGCCAGCCGCGCGGGCCGCGCGAGCGTGTACGTGATCGCGGGCGTGGCGCCGGCCTGGCTCGTCCACGCGGTCGTCTCGTCGTCATCGTAGGACTTGATCCCGTCCGGCGCATCGCTGGCGGTCACCGGCACGGCCACGCGCGACACCGTGAACGAGGGCGTGGCGGGCGTCGGTCCGCGGTCCAGGTGAACGGGCGGCATGGGCGGCAAGGCCGCAAGGCCATCCTTCGATGTCACCGGCTTCGACTCCAGCGCCACTTCGGCCGGCGCCAGGCCTTGCGCGCGGGCCCGGACGACGATGCGTCCCGCCTGCGGTGTCGCGCGCAGCAGCACCCGATTGACGCCGCCCTCCACCGGCAGCGCGCGCGCGAGAATGTAGTTGTCCGGCCCCTGGGCGATGCCGCCGCGCCATTCGGCCGGGCCCTGCACGTCGAAGTCGACCATGTCCAGCGCGAGCGGATGGCGGCGCCCGGCGGCGTCGACGACTTCCACCTGCACGAGGGCCATGTCGGCGCCATCGGCACGCAGGCCCTGCGGCGACACGATGGGCGTCAGTTTCAACGCGACGGGCGCGCCGGCGGTGGCCAGCGTCGTCTCGCATACGGGTTTGCCCTGCGCGTCGTAACCGACCGCTTTCAGTTCGCCCGCCGCCCACGCCACCTTATCGAACGTGAACAGGAAGCGCGCGCTCTGCACGGCCGGCCCGACCTCCTTCCCGTTCAGGAACAGTTTTACGTGGTCCGCACTGGAGACGACCGTGACCGGCTTGACGGTGCCCGCCGGGTAGTTCCAGTGCCCGGCGATGTGGGCGCGCGGATGCTCCACGTCGACCCAGCCGTCCCACATGACCTGGTGCGCGTAGAACGCGTCCTTCGCGATGCGCATGGCGTCGACTTCGCCGCTACGGCGGTAGTTCTCGGCGCCGCGGTGGTGCGTGTTCGAATCGGAAAACACGATGTTCACGCCGCCGCTCGACACGCGCGTGCCGGTGCCGGGACGCTCGCGCCAGTAGTCGTACCAGCGCTGGACGTCCTCGATGGCGAAGCTGTCCTGGTTGCGGTTGTAGACGCTCGCGTCCTGGCCCTTGTGCGGCGGCCCGTCGCCGTCCCTGTGGTACGGCGGAGAGAGCTCATCCCAGTACTTGCGCAGCGCCTCGTCGCGCGCATACTCCATCGCCCACATCGGCATGCCCGCGCTCTTGTTTATGTACAGCATCTCGCCGCCGTATTCCGCGACGTGCTGCAACGCCTGGCTCAGCATCTCGCGGCTGCCGGCCGCGCGGCCGCCATACGGGTCGAATTCGTCGCGCAGCGCCTTCATCGCGCGCATGTGGTCCGCACTGACGCCCTTGTTGCCGCTTTCGTAGAACACGATGCTCGGGTTGTTGCGGTTGTAGACGATGGCATCGCGCATGACGTCGAGGCGCTGCTCCCAGCGGCGGTCCTTCACGTCCCCTTCCGAGTCGCCGGCCGGCATCGCCTCCATCATCCCGAGGCGGTCGAGCGATTCCACGTCCTGCTTCCACGGCGTCACGTGCATCCAGCGGATCAGGTTCGCATTGCTGGCCAGCGCCAGGCCATTGCTGTAATCGGACAGCCACGCCGGCACGGCGCTGCCGACCGCCGGCCATTCGTTCGTCGTGCGCTGCGCATAGCCGTGAACCTGGATCACGCGGTCGTTCAATTCGATCATCCCGTTGCGGAACGCGGTCTTGCGAAAGCCCGTGCGGGTCGTGACCGCATCGAGCGGCTTGCCGTCGACCGTCAGGGTCGTCACGACGTCGTACAGGTAGCCGTAGCCCCAGCTCCAGAAATTCAGGCCCGCGACGGGCGCGCCGGCTTTCAACGTGACGGTGGCGCCGGGCGCGATCGTCTGCGCGGGCGCGCCGAAGCGCGCGACGCGCTTGCCGTCCTTGTCGCGCAGCTCGACCTCGTACGCGACCCGGTGCGCCTTCGGGGAATCGTTGCGCACCTGCGATTCGGCCGTGATGGTGGCCTTGCGGTGCGGGATGTCGAAGTCGCGCGCATACACGTACACGCCGGTCGTGCCGAGGCTCCCGTACAGGGGCAAGGTCTGGTACACGGGTTCCGTGACGTGCAGGCGCACGTTCTTCGGCAGGCCGCCGTAGTTCGCGAAGAAGTTCTTATCGTTCCACTGGTAGCGCTGGCCCGTCGCCTGCTCGCGGTAGTCCCAGCTGTTGTCCGTGCGGACGGCCACGACGTTGTCCCCGTCGACGAGCGCCGCCGCGATCTCGACGCCGAACGCATTGATGCCGTTCTCGTGCAGCGCCACGCGCCTGCCGTTGACGAAGATTTCGGCGGCCTGCCGCGCGCCTTCGAATTCGAGGAACACCTTCTGGCCGGGCTTCAGGCCGGGCACCCTGAAATGCTTGCGATACCAGGCGATCCCCGTCGACAGGTCGGCGATGTCCTTGCGGAAGGCATCGTCCTCGTTCCAGGCGTGCGGGAGGCTGACGGCCTTCCAGCCGCTGTCGTCGAAGGCGGGACGCGCGGCGTCCGCCGGGTCCCCGACCGTCAGCTTCCAGCCGGGATTGAAATCGTACAGGGCACGCGCGGCATGCGCGGGGACGGCGGCGGCGAGCGCCAGCAGCAAGGCAAGACGTAGGTTCATGAAGGTCGGTATCGGGGTGGATGTCGCTAAAATACTAGCAGTCCAGTATTCGACTTTTTCGTGCCCTGGCCAATTACTCAACACGATGAGCGTTGGTCCGGACTGGCCAACGGGCCGGGAACGCTGTTAGCATTGCGGCACGCGGGCTTGTCCCCGTGCCGCTTTTCCCTTCCCGTATCAACGACTACAAATGACGAAACCATTCAAACGCATCCTGTTCACCGGCGCCGCCGGCAACCTGGGCCGCCGCCTGCGCGAGCGCCTGCACGAATTCGCCGACATCGTGCGCCTGTCCGACGTGGCCGACTTCGGCCCGGCCGCGCCGCACGAGGAAATCGTCCTGTGCGACCTGGGCGACCGCGACGCCGTCATGCGCATGTGCGAAGGCGTCGACGCCATCCTGCACTTCGGCGGCATCTCCACCGAAGAGGAATGGGCACCGATCATGCAGGCCAACATCCTCGGCATGGTCAACCTGTACGAAGCCGTGCACAAGCTGGGCATCCGCCGCGTCGTCTTCGCCAGCACGAACCACACGATGGGTATGTACAAGACGACGGACCTCGTCGACGCCACGATGCCCCCGCGCGCGGACGGCTATTACGGCGTATCGAAGGTGTTCGGCGAGACGCTGTCGCGCTATTACTGGGACCGTTTCGGCGTGGAGACCGTCTGCATCCGCATCGGCTACTGCTGGCCGGAGGCGACGAACTACCGCCAGCTGGTCACCTGGCTGTCGCTCGACGACCTGGTGCAACTGCTGCACCGCTCGCTGACCACGCCGCGCGTGGGCCACACGATCACGTTCGGCATCTCGGACAACGAGGGCCGCTGGTGGGACGACCGCCACGCTGCCTTCCTGCGCTACAAGCCGAAGGACAGCTCGGAGCAGTTCGCGGACAAGCTCCCGGCGGAAGTCCAGTATCCGCCTGCGGACGACATCGCGACCTTCTACCAGGGCGGCGTGTTCCTGCACAACGGGCCGAAATACCGCCCGTAACAGGCCCGCCAGCGCGCGTCGGCACGCCGGATGTCGTCTGACGTCCGACCACACCGTCGCCCCTGCGCAGGCAGGGGCCCAAGTTCCGGCTGCGCAGAAAACTTGGGTCCCCGCGTGCGCGGGGACGACGGTTGTTTATTTTTTCGCAGACTTGTCAGACAAGTGAGTCCGCACAGCTATAATCGTAGCCTGGACCCCACTGTATACAACGCCCGCATGAACTCGCCGACCGCCCTGCTGCCCGCCCGCAAAAAATACCGCAACCTCGCCCAGGGCGTCGTGGAAGAATTGAGCGCGCGCATCCGCCGCTCCGAGTTCAATCCGGGCGACAAGCTGCCGCCGGAAGCCGCGATCATGGAAGAGTACGGCGTGAGCCGCACGGTGGTGCGCGAGGCGATCTCGCAGCTGCAGGCGGGGGGCCTCGTGCAGACGCGCCACGGCATCGGCACCTTCGTGCTGGAACCGCCCGCGACCACGCTCGGCATCGGCACGGACAGCGTGGTGACGGTGCGCGACGTGCTCGCGATCCTGGAACTGCGCATCAGCATGGAGACGGAAGCCGCGTGGCTGGCCGCGTCGCGCCGCACCGAGGAACAGGTGGCGCAGATGGGCCAGGCGCTGGGCGAGATGCAGCGCGCGCTCGAGAATGGCCGCACCTCGGTCGAGGCCGACGTGCGCTTCCACCAGCTCATCGCGGAGGCGACGGACAACCGCTATTTCGTCGAGCTGCTGGGCCAGCTGGGCAGCGCGATCATTCCGCGCGCCCGCCTCAACACCCCGGGTCTCGGCGAAGACAAGCCGGCCGACTACCTCGAACGCGTGAACCGCGAGCACGAGGACATCTATAAAGCGATCCTGCGGCGCGACCCGGAAGCGGCCCGCGCCGCGATGCGCACCCACCTCTCGAACAGCCGCGAACGGCTGCGGGAAGCGCAGCAGCGGCTGCAGGACCAGCCGCGTACCTGATCAGCGGTACTGCAGCGCCACCACCTGCGCGCTGCGGCGCGGCGCGCCGGCCAGCGCCGGACGGACGGACGCGGCCGCCGGCACCCGTTCCAGCGTGAAGATGCTCACCGCCTCCAGCAGTGCCTGCGCCTGCTCCTTCAGGCTTTGCGCCGCCGCCGCGGCCTCTTCGACGAGCGCCGCATTCTGCTGCGTGATGCCGTCCATCTGGTGCACGGCGCCGCTCACTTCCGCGATGCCGTGACCCTGCTCCGCGCTGGCGCGGGCGATGTCGCCGAGGATGCCGGACACCTGGCGGATGGCATCCATGATCTCGTCCATCGTGCTGCCCGCTTCGTCGACGAGGCGGCTGCCCGTGTCCACGTTGTGCACGGACGCGTTGATCAGGTCCTTGATCTCCTTGGCCGCGCCGGCGCTGCGCTGCGCCAGCGCGCGCACTTCCGCCGCCACCACCGCGAAGCCGCGCCCCTGTTCCCCGGCCCGTGCCGCTTCCACGGCCGCGTTCAGCGCGAGGATGTTGGTCTGGAACGCGATGCTGTCGATGACGCCGATGATGTCGGCGATGCGTGCCGAGCCATCCTTGATGTGACCCATCGTCGACACCACCTGCGCCATCACGTCGCCGCCCTTGACGGCGACCGTGGAGGCGCGCGCCGCCAGGTCGTTGGCGTTCTGCGCATTCGCCGCGTTGCGCTGGACGGTCCCGGTCAGCGTCTCCATCGCGCTGGCGCTCTCCTCCAGCGATCCGGCCTGCGCTTCCGTGCGCGCCGACAGGTCGGCATTGCCGGTCGCGATTTCATCCGTCGCCGTCGCCATGTTTTCCGTGCTCGTGCGGATCCTGGCCAGCATGTCGTGCAGGTTGCCGTTGATGGTGGCGATGGCCCCCAGCAGCCGGCCCACCTCGTCGTCGAACTCCACGACGACCTCGCCCGACAGGTCGCCGGCGGCGATGCGGTCGGCCGCGGCGACGGCCTTGTTCAGGTTGCGCATGATGTAGCGGTAGACCATGTACAGGGCGGCGGTCGTCGACACGAGCGACAGCACCATCAGCGCGATGGCGGCCGTCATCGCGCTGCCGGTGGCCTGGTGCGCGTCGGCGACGGCGGCGCCGGTGCGCTCGTCCAGCAGGCGCAGGAAGTCGTTCAGCGGCACCATGATGCGCGCCTTGTTGCGGTGGTATGCGGCGTCGTGCATGATCGCCCGCGCGAATTCCGCGTTCGGTTCGTCCTTGCGGGTAAAACCGCCGCGGCCGTCGTCGAACAGGCCTTTCACGGCGTTCATCGCGGCGACTTCGGTCTTGACCAGGGCGTCGGACACGTCCTGCGCCTCCTGCAGCTTGGCGAATTCCTGTTCGCTGAAGCCGGCCTTGCGCATCAGTTCCTGCAGCGGGACCGCCTGGCCGCTCGCCGGCGGCACCGCGACGCCGCCCGCGACGAGATCCCAGTAGATGCGCTCGTAATGCGCGGGCCGCGGCGCGGTGCCGTTGCGGATGGCGAGGATGTCCTGGTATTGCTGTTCGTAGCGGCTGTCGCCCGTGACCACGTAGGTGCGGGCGAGGCGCGTGAGGTCGTCGGAGCTCTGGCGCAATTCATCCGCCAGCAGATAGGACCGGTAGCGCGACTCGCTCGCCTCCGTCGCGCGGCTTTGCGCGACGGACACGCGCTGCAGCGCGGCCAGCATGAGGCCGGCCATGAGCAGGGTCAGGGCCAGCAGGGTGATGAATGTTTGTTTGATCGTAAGATGCCGCATGGTTGTCTCCTCCTCGACATTTACAATCTATCCAAAACTCACCTTACAAAATAGTGGGAAAGCATAAAATTCGGAAATATGTTCTTTATGCGCAACATTAATTCCAAATAAGCAATCGCGTCGTTCCCGCGCAGGCGGGAACCCATACCGAGCATCCTGATCACTTCAGCATGGATTCCCGCTTTCGCGGGAACGACGTGCCGTCAGAAGGCCATCCGCACGCCCGCGCGATAGGTGCGGCCGATCACGTCATACAGCGCCGGATTGATACCGATACTGAGGTTCGTCTGCGGCACGAGCACCGGCCCGCGGTCGGCCAGGTTGTCGATCTTGAAGTACAACATCGAGTCCTTCGCGAACGTGTACGTCGCACCGAAGTCGACGTACGTGGCGCCCGGGAGGTGGTTGTCGTAGATCGTCGGATGCGCCGCGGTCGGCACCGGGCAGTTGGTCTGGCACTCGATGAACTCATTGCTGAACACACCGGCGCTGACCCAGCGCTCCGTCAGGCTGAGACCCAGCTTGCCGTTGTCCCACGACTGGGTCACGAGCGCCTTCCACTTCGGCGTGCTGCCCGCCATGTTGCCCGCGCCCTCGCTCGGCGTCGTGCCCGGCACGCCCGGGTCGGACAGCGAGTGGATCGTGCGCGTCGCCATGCCGCGCAACGTGAACATGCCCGGCAGGCCGTAATCACGCAGGTTCGTGCGGTACGCCGTCTCGACGTCGACGCCGCGCGTGTGCAGCGACGCGAAGTTGAAGCTCTGCGCCAGCACGTAGTTGGTGCCGGCCGCACCGTTGATCGACACGGCGCTGCACACGTTCTGGTAGCCCGCGTAGCACAGGTCGACCTCCTGCTGTGGGCCCAGCGAGTTGATCACGTTCTTGACCTTGATGTCGTAGTAGTCGACCGACAGGTTGAAGCCGCGCGCCCAGCTGGGTTGCGAGAGCACGATGCCGAACGAGTTGTTCCGGGCCACTTCCGGCTTCAGGTCCGGGTTGCCCACGTTGCGCTGCTGGATCTGGATGGACGAACCCTGGTTGTTGTTGACGGCCTGGTTCGTCACCGTCATCGCGGCATACAGCTCGGACAGGTTCGGCGCGCGCACGTCCTTCGAACTCACGGCGCGAAGGCGCAGGCCGTCGACGGGCGTCTTCCACGTCGCGCCGATCTTCCACGCGCTCGCATGGCCGGCGGTGCTGTATTTCTCTTCGCGGTCGGCGAGGTTCAGGTTCGCCTCGCCCCACGTGGCCGACTTCAGGAACGGGATGTTGAGCTCGAGGTAGGCTTCCTTCACGTTGAACGCCCCGCGGCCGTTGTGGTAGTTCCCCGCGAACCAGTTGTCGCCGCCGGTCGACAGCGTAGTGTCGAGCGGATAGCTCGGGCCGTAGCGCGACTGCAGGTCCACGCCGGCGCCGTACGGGTCGCCGACCACCGAATAGTCCTCGCGGCGCCATTCGAAACCGGTGGCCATCGAGATCGGCCCGGCCCAGCCCTCGGCCACGTCGCCGTGCACGTTGGCGCTGACGACGTTCTGGCTCGAATCCGTATGCTGCATCGGCCCGTTCTGCGGCGCGATGTACGACCAGCCGGCCATGTTGATCGGCACGTCGCCGAAGATGTTGATCGGCTGGCAGCCGTTGGCGCGCGCGTTGGCATCGCGGCAGACGATGTTGCCGCTGGCGTCGCGCACGGCGTCGATCGCGTAGTTGTAGCGGCGGTTCAGGGTGATGTCCTGCACGTGGATGACGGTTGTGTTCTCGCCATGTTCCGCGTACGCGTCGTACGACCAGTCCTTGCCGAACAGCGTGAAGCGGCCGTCCGCGCCGACCACGAAGCGGCGCTGCGTGCGCGTCGGGAGCACGGAGATATTGGCGGGGAATTCCGCGTTCGCCGTACCGACCTGCATCACGCCGTTCGCATAGCCGGATGCGCAGCCTGCCGCGATCGACGCCGGCAGGTACGCGTTGTCGCACTTGATGCCGAGGTTGGCCTGCTTGGCCGCGCCCGGGTTCGGCGAGAACACGGATTTCACTTGCGCCCAGTTGCCCGTCACGTAGATCTCGTTATCGGCGTCGAGATCCCAGGAGACGCGCGTGTACGCGACCTGGCGCTTGAAATTCATCGCCAGGTTCGTGCCCGCGCCCACGCTGCCCGCCAGGTCGCCGCCCACGCAGAAGTTGCCGACGCAGTTCGACCCGTACTGGAACGGGTACGGCGTGCCGCCCGGACCGAACGCCGTGCCTTTCAGCGGGCCGTCCGTGATCAGGCCGTACTTCGCATACTGGATGTGCTGCGCGTGCTGGATGCTTTTGTAGCGCGGCGCGCCGGCGGCCTGCATCGCCTTCGTCGATTCCTGCAGCGCCGGGTTCTTGTACCAGCTGCGGCCGTTCGCGCCGACTTCGCCGAAGCCCGGCGAATCGATGCCGTTCTCCTTCGTGAACTCGCCGCTCGCCGTCACGTGCAGGCGGTCGTTCATGAAGCCCTTGCCCCACGCGGCCTGCAGGGTGCCGTTCTTGTCGTCGTGGTACTTCGTCATGCCGCCTTCGGCATTGAACTTGAAGCCGCTGAATTTTTTGTCGGTGATGAAGTTCACCACGCCGCCCACGGCATCGGAACCATACGAGGCCGACGCGCCGCCCGTCACGACGTCCACGCGTTTTACCAGCAGTTGCGGGAACTGGCTGACGTCCGTGACGCCGGTGACGTTCGCGCCGACGACGCGCTGGCCATCCAGCAGGGTCAGGGTGCGGATCGTGCCGAGGCCGCGCAGCGACAGCGACGACAGGCCCTGCACGCCGCTCGACGTGCTGTACGTGAACGTGGTGCGGCCCGTGCTGCCCTGCAGCGCCGGCAGTTCGGCCAGCGTGTTGAACAGGTTCGGCTTGGCGGATTTCGCCAGGTCGTCGGCCGTCAACGTCGTCGTCGGCGTCGGCTGGCTGAAGCCGCGCGCGGCGATGCGCGAGCCGGAGACGACGACGGTGTTGACGCCCTCCTGGGGGGTGGCCGCCGCCGGCGCGGGTGCGGGTGCCGATGCGGGATCGGCGGGGGCGGCGGCGGTCTCCTGGGCATGGCCCGGGAGCGCGAGTACGCCGCAGGCACTGGCGACGGCGAGGTGGATCAGGGTCTTGCGGAACTGCTTTGGCATGGTGTCTCCGTTTTTGTTTTATCGGTGTGGTCCGGTTGCGAACCGCGATGCCCGGCAGGGTGCTCTCTTCACCTCATCCCGGTCCGCTGCCTCTGCTCTACGCGGTGGTAACGCTATCTGTTACCGCTATCATTGCGTAAAATGCATTTTGGACCGCATCGTAAATATGCGTCCAATAACTTTTTTTAATCGCTCGATGCCAAAATCGATATCACTCTATATGCAGCCCCGACAATTTTGTGCTTGCCCTTTTGCCGCCTCACTTGTACGATGACTGACAATTGTTGACACATCATCGCGCCCGCGCGTCCTTCCCTGGAGACCCAATGAATCCGCAAGAACTCAAGCAAGTCATGTCGTCCGGCCTGCTGTCCTTCCCCATCACCGACTTCGATGCAGAAGGCAACTTCCGCCCCAGCACCTACATCGAACGCCTGGAATGGCTCGCCCCGTACGGCGCCACCGCGCTGTTCGCGGCCGGCGGCACCGGCGAATTCTTTTCGCTGACGCATGACGAGTACTCGCAGGTGATCAAGACTGCCGTCGACACGTGCGCCGGCAAGGTGCCCATCCTCGCCGGCGCCGGCGGCCCGACCCGCGCCGCGATCGCGTTCGCGCAGGAAGCCGAGCGCCTCGGCGCGAAAGGTGTGCTGCTGCTGCCGCACTACCTGACGGAAGCGAGCCAGGACGGCCTCGTCGCGCACGTGGAAGCCGTCTGCAACTCGGTCAAGATCGGCGTCGTGGTGTACAACCGCGCGCAATGCCGCCTCACGCCGGACTCGCTGGAAAAGCTGGCCGACCGCTGCCCGAACCTGATCGGATTCAAGGACGGCATCGGCGACATCGAACTGATGGTCTCGATCTGGCGCCGCCTGGGCGACCGCTTCAGCTACCTGGGCGGCCTGCCGACCGCGGAAGTNATTCAAGGACGGCATCGGCGACATCGAACTGATGGTCTCGATCTGGCGCCGCCTGGGCGACCGCTTCAGCTACCTGGGCGGCCTGCCGACCGCGGAAGTCTACGCCGCGGCCTACAAGGCGCTGGGCGTGCCGGTGTACTCGTCGGCCGTCTTCAACTTCATGCCGAAGCTCGCGATGGATTTCTACCACGCGATCGCCAAGGACGACCATGCGACGACGAACCGCCTGCTGGACGAATTCTTCCTGCCGTACCTGGCGATCCGCAACCGCAAGGCCGGCTACGCCGTGTCGATCGTCAAGGCCGGCGCCCGCCTCGTCGGCCACGACGGCGGCCCGGTGCGCGCGCCGCTGACCGACCTGACGGCGGAAGAATCCGACATGCTGCACAAGCTGATCGTCGCCCAGGGCGCCCAATAACAACAGGGAACCTCGAAAAACCGTCGCGAGCGGCGGCAATGTTGTTCGAGAAGCGCAGCTGTACGAGAGTACAGCGAGCATCGCAGGACTCGCCGTCCGCAACGACAGTGCAACGCAGCAGGTTTGTCGACGTTCCCGAAACCAGCAAGGAGAAAACATGACGATTCAAGGTGAAATGATCATCGGCCGCCGCGTCGTGCGCGGCAGCGCCGGCACCACGCGCGCCTTCAACCCGGCCACGCGCGCCCAGATGGAACCGGAATTCGGCCTCGCGACGGAAGACGACGTCGCCGCCGCCTGCAATCTCGCCGAACAGGCCTTCGACACCTACCGCAACCTGCCGCTGGAACTGCGCGCGCGCTTCCTCGAAGCCATCGCCGACCGCATCATGGACATCGGCCCCGCGCTGATCGAACGCGCCTCCGCCGAATCGGGCCTGCCGACGGCGCGCCTGGAAGGCGAGCGCGGACGCACGTGCAACCAGCTGCGCCTGTTCGCCAAGGTCGTGCGCGACGGGAACTTCCTCGACGCGACGCTCGATTCCGCCCTGCCCCAGCGCACGCCGCCCCGTTCGGACCTGCGCATGCGCAAGATTCCGCTGGGCCCCGTCGCCGTGTTCGGCGCATCCAACTTCCCGCTCGCGTTCTCCGTCGCCGGCGGCGACACCGCATCCGCGCTGGCGGCCGGCTGCCCCGTCGTCGTGAAGGCGCACAGCGCCCACCTCGGCACGTCGGAACTGGTCGGTAAGGCGGTGCGCCAGGCGGCCGAAGACTGCGGCATGCCGGACGGCGTGTTCTCGATGCTGATCGGCGAAGGCCGCGTGGCCGGCCAGGCGCTGGCCGCGCATCCGGCCATCAAGGCCGTCGGCTTCACCGGTTCGCGCCAGGGCGGCCTCGCCCTCGTGCGCACGGCGAACGCCCGCAAGGAACCGATCCCCGTCTACGCCGAAATGAGCAGCATCAATCCGGTCTTCATGCTGCCGGGCGCCCTCGCCGCGGGCGGCGCGAAACTGGCCGGCGCGTTCGTCGACTCGCTCACCATGGGCGTGGGCCAGTTCTGCACGAACCCGGGCCTCGTCATCGCCCTCGCCGGCGCGGACCTGGACGCCTTCAGCGCGTCGGCCGCCGCAGCGCTGGCTGCCAAGGGCGCCGGCACGATGCTGACGGCCGGCATCCACCAGGCCTATGTCGACGCCGTCGGCCGCCGCTCCGGCATCGAGGGCGTGCAGCTGGTCGGCCAGGGCAGCGCCGAAGGCACCGGCTGCGCCGCGCAGGCGGCGCTGTACGCCTGCGACGCCGCCACGTACATCGCCAGCCCGGCGCTGGACGAAGAAATCTTCGGCCCGGCGTCGCTGGTCATCGCCTGCCGCGACGAAGCGGAGATGCTGGCCGTGGCGCGCCACCTGGAAGGCCAGCTGACGGCCACCGTCCATGCGACGGCCGCCGACCGCGAGCTGGCCGGCAGCCTGCTGCCGACGCTGGAGCGCAAGGCCGGCCGCGTGCTGTTCAACGGCTTCCCGACCGGCGTCGAAGTGTCGCACGCGATGGTGCACGGCGGCCCGTTCCCGGCCACGTCGGACAGCCGCTCGACGTCCGTCGGCGCCACCGCCATCGAGCGCTTCCTGCGCCCGGTGTGCTACCAGGACGTGCCGCCGGAACTGCTGCCGGAATCCCTGCGCGACGACAATCCCCTGGGTCTCGCGCGCATGGTCGACGGCACGTTGCAGCTCGCGAAATGATCATGAAGTAGACCGCATTGCCCCATGGGCGGCTGGTACGATGTGCCGGCCGCCCGCAATGGCCGGAGGAGACGCCGGCCAGCGATCGTCAGCAAAAACCATAGACAAGGCCTGACCATGACCCGCAACCGCACCGGCGACGCCGCAGTCGCCAGCCCCGCCGCCCGGCCCGCCGGCGGCAACTACCGGTGGACCATCTGCGCGCTGCTGTTCTTCGCCACCACCGTCAACTACCTCGACCGCCAGGTGCTGAGCCTTCTCGCGCCGTCGCTGTCGAAGGAATTCGGCTGGTCCAACACGGACTACGCCAACATCGCCGCCGCCTTCCAGTTCATCTACGCGATCGCCCTGCTGTTCGCGGGCCGGGTCGTGGACCGGCTCGGCACCAAGACCGCGTACGTCCTCGCTATCGTCATCTGGTCGGCCGGCGCCATCGCCCATGCGTATTCGATCGAGCTGGGCAACGGCCTGAAATCGCTGCTCGGGCTTGCTGTGCCGGCCTCCGTCCTCGGCTTCATCATCGCCCGCACGATCCTCGCGATCGGCGAAGCGGGCAACTTCCCGGCCGCGATCCGCGCCACGGCGGAATACTTTCCCAAGTCCGAGCGTTCGTTCGCGACCGGCATCTTCAATTCCGGCGCCAACATCGGCGCGATCCTGGCGCCGCTGACGGTGCCGGTGATCGCGGCCATCTGGGGCTGGCAGGCCGCATTCGTCTGGATCGGCGCCGTCGGCTTCCTGTGGGTCGTGTTCTGGGCGGTCCTGTTCGACGAACCCGCACGCCAGCGCCGCCTGTCGCGCGCGGAACTCGAGTACATCCGCAGCGATGACGCGGGGTCGGCCCCGGTGGCGGCGACCGGCCCCGCCCCCAGCTGGCGCACCCTGCTCGGCCTGCGCCAGACGTGGGCCTTCATCGTCGGCAAATTCATGACGGACGGCGTCTGGTGGTTCTTCCTGTTCTGGCTCCCGAAATACCTGACCGACAAATACGGCATGGCCACGTCGGACCTCGTGCTGCCGCTGGCCGTCCTGTACAGCATGACGATGGTGGGCAGCATCGGCGGCGGCGCGCTGCCGTCGCGCTTCATGCGCCAGGGCAGCGCGCCGTACGACAGCCGCATGAAGGCCATGCTCCTGATCGCGTTCTTCCCGCTCGTCGTGCTGCTGGCGCAGCCGCTGGGCCACCTGGGCTACTGGGTGCCCGTGATCCTGATCGGCGTCGGCGCATCCGCCCACCAGGCGTGGTCCGCCAACGTGCTGACGATCACGTCGGACCTGTTCCCGCGTCATTGCGTCGCCTCCGTGGTCGGTATCGGCGGCCTGGCGGGCGGCATCGGCGGCGTGCTCGTGACGAAGATCGGCGGCATGCTGTTCGACTACTACGGCGCGCAAGGCCAGATCCAGACGGGCTACATGATCATGTTCACGTTCTGCGCGCTGGCCTACCTTGCCGCGTGGGGCATCATGAAGGTGCTCGTGCCGACCCAGGACATGGTCCGCCTGCCCGAGGAGCTGGCGCATGCCTGACGCGATCGTGGAAAGCGTGCGCGGCGTCAGCTGCGCCGTGGGCGAAAGCCCCGTCTGGCACGCCGAGGAGCAGGCGTGGTACTGGGTCGACATCCCCGCCCGCCGCATCTGGCGCCTGGACCATGCATCCGGCGCGACGCGCCACTGGACCGCGGCCGAGATGGTCGCCTGCATCGCGCCGCGCGCCGCGGGCGGCCTGATCGCCGGCATGGAGACGGGCATCTTCGCCGTCGACCTGCAGGACGACGGCACGGTACGGGCGGAGCGCCTGGCCGCGCCGCCCGAACTGGCGCCCGGCATGCGCTTCAACGACGGCCGCACGGACCGCCAGGGCCGCTTCTGGAGCGGCACGATGTGGATGGACATGGCGGCCGCGCTGCCGCTCGGGCGTCTATACCGCTACGACGGCGCGGGCCTGTCGGCGCCGCTAGTCTCCGGCCTCGTCACCCAGAACGGCCTCGCGTGGTCGCCGGACGGGCGCACGATGTACCTGTCCGATTCGCACCCGACGCGCCGGCGCGTGTGGACGTTCGACTACGACGTCGACGCGGGCGTACCGCACAACCGCCGGCTGCTCGTGGACATGGCCGCGTACGCGGGCCGGCCGGATGGGGCGGCGATGGACAGCGACGGCTGTTACTGGGTCGCGGGCAATGATGGGGCGAGCCTGCTGCGATTCACGCCGGTCGGGAAGCTGGATCGGGAACTGAAGCTGCCGGTCGCGAAGCCGTCGATGCCCTGCTTTGGCGGGCCGGACCTGGATACCCTGCTGATCACGTCGATCGTGCAGCCGGGGCATGAAGACGACGCATTGGCGGGCGCAGTGCTGCTCGTGCGGCCGGGAGTTGCCGGCGTGCCGGAAATCGCATTTGCTGGTTGAACGCGTGGGCACGGGGCGTCGCGAACGCCCCGCGCCTGCACGGATGACGCCGATGCGGTATCGTGCTTGTATGAACGACATCCATTTCTACGAACCACGCGCCGGCCACGGCCTGCCGCACGATCCTTTCAATGCCATCGTCGGCCCCCGCCCCATCGGCTGGATCTCCACGAAAAGCCGCGCCGGCATCCCGAACCTCGCCCCGTACAGCTTCTTCAACGCATTCAACTACACGCCGCCGATCGTGGGCTTCGCCAGCATCGGCTACAAGGACACCGTCCGCAATGTCGAGGAAACGGGCCAGTTCTGCTGGAACCTGGCCACGCGCGCCCTCGCCGACCGCATGAATGCCAGCTGCGCGATGGTGCCGCCCGAGGTCGACGAATTCGCGCTGGCCGGCCTCACGCCCGCCCCGTCGCGCCTCGTGGGCGTGCCGCGCGTGGCGGAAACCCCGGTCTCGTTCGAATGCAAGCTCACCCAAGTCGTCCGGCTGCAGGACGCCGACGGGCAGCCGGCGCCGAGCTGGCTCGTGCTGGGCGAAGTCGTCGGCGTGCACATAGCCCGCGCGCTGCTGAAGGATGGTGTGTACGACACCGCGCACGCCGGCCACATCCTGCGCGGCGGCGGGCCGGCCGACTATTTCGAGGTCGGTCCCGAGCAACTGTTCCGGATGTTCAGGCCACAGTGATATACGGAATATCTGGCGAAGTAGGCAACATCGCCCGCGATCACGTATGATCGCGTATCGCCGTGGACACGGCGCCCCGTCCGCGCCCGCGCCAGGAGCGCGCGCACTGCCCCGGCCACCACGCCGTGCGGGCAACGGCGGCGCACCACCACCCGCCGCCGGATCGGGCGCGGCGGATGTCCCGGCCTGCCTCCCCGCACGGTCCCTGCCGTGCGCCGGATGGCCGCAACGCATCCATAACATCGTCCGCGCACAGCGGCATAGGAGAAATCATGAGTACCGAAAGCAGCCTGAACGAGGCTAAAGACACCCAGTTGCGCGCCGACGCGCTCGAATACCACCGCAGTCCGGTACGCGGGAAGATCGAGGTCGTCGCCACGAAACCCCTGTCGAACCAGCGCGACCTGTCGCTCGCCTATTCGCCCGGCGTCGCCTACGCCTGCGAGGAAATCGCCGCGGACCCCGCCACCGCCGCCGACTACACCTCGCGCGGCAACCTCGTCGCCGTGATCTCGAACGGCACCGCGGTCCTCGGCCTCGGCAACATCGGCCCGCTGGCCTCGAAGCCCGTCATGGAAGGCAAAGGCTGTCTGTTCAAGAAATTCGCCGGCGTCGACGTGTTCGACCTGGAACTGGCCGAGAACGATCCCGATAAACTGGTCGATGCGATCGCGATGCTGGAGCCGACCGTCGGCGGCATCAACCTGGAAGACATCAAGGCGCCCGAGTGCTTCTACATCGAGAAGAAGCTGCGCGAGCGGATGAACATCCCCGTCTTCCACGACGACCAGCACGGCACCGCCATCATCTCCAGCGCCGCGCTGCTCAACGCGCTGAAGGTCGTCGGCAAGGACATCGGATCGGTGAAACTCGTGGCGTCCGGCGCCGGCGCGGCGGCCATCGCCTGCCTCGACATGATGGTGAGCCTGGGCGTGAAGCAGCAGAACGTCTACGTCGCCGACTCGAAGGGCGTGATCTGGCAGGGCCGCGAAGCGAACATGGAAGCGAACAAGGCTAGGTACGCGCAGGCGACCGACGCGCGCACGCTGGCGGACATCGTCGACGGCGCCGACGTGTTCCTCGGCTGCTCGACCGCGGGTGTGCTGACCGGCGACATGGTCAAGACGATGGCCGCCAGCCCGATCATCCTGGCCCTCGCGAACCCGGAACCGGAGATCCGTCCGGAAGTGGCGAAGGCCGCGCGTCCGGACTGCATCATCGCGACCGGCCGTTCGGACTACCCGAACCAGGTCAACAACGTGCTGTGCTTCCCGTACATCTTCCGCGGCGCGCTCGATTGCGGCGCCACCCGCATCACGGAAGAGATGAAGCTCGCCTGCGTGAGCGCGATCGCCGACCTGGCCGAGGCGGAAGCCAACGACGCCGTCGCCGCCGCCTACGCCGGCCAGGACCTGAACTTCGGTCCCGACTACATCATCCCGAAACCATTCGACCCGCGCCTGATCGCCGCCATCGCGCCGGCCGTCGCCAAGGCCGCGGAAGCGTCGGGCGTCGCCACCCGTCCGATCGCCGACATGGACGCCTACCGCGACAAGCTGGGCGAAATGATCTACCACACTGGCTTCTTCATGAAGCCCGTGTTCGCGAAGGCCAAGGCCGCGCCGAAGCGCGTCGCGTTCGCGGACGGCAGCGAGCCGCGCGTGCTGCGCGCCGTGCAGACCCTCGTCGACGAAGGCATCGCCAAGCCGGTGCTGATCGGCCGCGCGGGCGACGTCGAAAAGGCGATCAAGCAGTCCGGCCTGCGCCTGAAGGCGGGCGTCGACTACACGCTGGTCGAGGCGGAAGGCGACACGACGCTGCAAGGCGCGCGCCTGCTGAACGCCGGCCAGGTCGACTCGCTCATCTGCGGCATGACGGGCAGCTACGACACCCACCTCGCGCACGTGAAGAACGAGATCGGCCTCGCGCCGGGCGCCGACGTGCTGGCCGCGATGAACGCACTCGTGCTGGACAAGATGACCCTGTTCATCACCGACACGTACGTCAACGACAACCCGTCGGCGCAGGAACTCGCCGCGATCACGAAGCTGGCCGCGCAGGAGATGCGCCATTTCGGCCTGGAGCCGAAGGCGGCGCTCGTGTCGCATTCGATCTTCGGCTCGTCGCAGCGCCCGTCCGCGCAGCGCATGCGCGACGCGCGCGCCCTGCTCGCGCAATCGGCGCCGGAACTGCCGGTGCTGGGCGAAGTCCATGGCGACGCCGCGCTGTCGGAAGACATCCGCCGCATCTATCAGTCGAAGGACGATTTCGGCGGCAGCGCCAACCTGCTCGTGATGCCGTCGCTGGATGCCGCCAACATCCTGTTCAACGTGCTGAAGGTCACGTCGGGCAAGGGCGTGACCGTCGGTCCGATCCTGCTGGGCGCGGCGAAGTCCGTGCACATCCTGAGCCCCAGCGCGACCGTGCGCCGCATCGTCAACATGACGGCGCTGGCCGTGGCCGAGGCCTGACAGGATGAACTTCGCGCCGGGCGGCAAGCTGCGTGCCGCGATCAATCTGGGCAACCCGATCCTCGCGCACGCGGCCGGCGACGGCGGCGCGGGCGGCGTCTCCGTCGACCTCGCGCGCGAGTTCGCGCGGCGGCTCGGCGTGGACCTCGAGCTCGTGGTCGTCGACGCGGCCGGCAAGTCGGTCGACGCCGTCGCAACCGAGCGCGCGGACATCGGCTTCTTCGCCATCGATCCCGCGCGCGGCGCCGACATCGCGTTCACGGCGCCGTACGTGCTGATCGAGGGCAGCTACCTCGTGAAGGACGATTCACCGATCCGCGCCAACGAGGACGTCGACCGGGCGGTGCACCGCGTCGTCGTCGGCAAAGGAAGTGCGTATGACCTGTTCCTGACCCGGGAACTCCGGCAGGCGCAGATCGTGCGCGCGCCGTCCTCGCCCGCCGTGGTGCCCACGTTCCTCGAACTGGGCGCGGACGTCGCGGCGGGCGTGCGCCAGCAGCTGGAAGCGGACGCGCGGGCCCGGCCCGGCCTGCGCCTGCTGGATGGCCGCTTCATGGTCATCCGCCAGGCGATGGGCGGGCCGAAATCGCGCGGCGAGCACGCGGCTGCCGCGCTCGCCGCGTTCGTCGAAGAGATGAAGGCGAGCGGCTTCGTGGCCGAGGCGATGACACGCCACGGCATCGAAGGCGCATCGGTCGCCCCGGCGGGGTAATTCTTTGCTAAGCTGTCGAGCTGAAACCGATTTCACACCCAGCCCGACAGCTTATGCCCACACCATCGAAAACCGCAACAGCGCTGGTCCTGTCCTGCGCCCTCACGGCCGCAGCACAAGCGGCCGATATTCCCGTCCACACCCTCGACAGCGGCAGCGTGCGCGCGACCGTCACCGACGCCATCGGCGGCCGGCTGCTGTCGTTCGGGCTGGCGGGCCAACCCAGCTTCATCAAGAGCGACCTGGCCGCCGGCGATCCGCATGCCGCCATCGGCGGAACGACGGACAACGTCGGCTGGCTCGGCCACGAGATCTGGGTCGGTCCGCAAAAGGAATGGTGGTCGCACCAGGACGTGAACCCGGCGCGCGCCGGCCTGCCGTGGCCGCCCGATCCGTGGCTGAGCCTCGCCCGCTACAAGATCGAGGAGAAGCGGCCCGACGCCATCACGCTCGCGAGCCCGGCCAGTCCCGTGAACGGCCTGCAGCTGGTGAAACGCTACAGCCTCGTGGCGGGCAAGCCGCACAGCCTGCGAATGGACGTCGACGCGGCCAACGCGTGCAAGACGCAGGTGGCGTGGGACATCTGGTTCAACACGCGCGCCCATGGCGACACGCGCGTGTACGTGCCCGTCGCGCGCCGCGAGGACGTGCGCCAGCAGGCCATCGAACCGAAGCCGGACATGGTGCCGCTGACGTGGACGCTGGCGGACGGGCTGTTCTCGCTGGACGCCTTCCCCGCGGGCAAGGGCCAGCCGCACCGCAACGGCAAGATGCTGCTGCAGCCGTCGGCCGGCTGGATGGCGGGTTTTCATCGAGGCCAGGTGCTGGTGATCCAGTTCGCGCACCAGCCGCGCGCGGCCATCCATCCGGACCAGGGCCAGATCGAGTTGTACAACGACTGGCAGCCGGAAGCGCCCGAGAAGGGATTGATGGAGATGGAGGTGCACGCGCCGTACGTGACGCTGGCACCGGGCCGGCACATGCTGGCGTCCGAGCAGTGGACCCTGCTGCCCTACGGCGGGCCGGATACGCGTGCGGCGCAGGTGGCGTTCCTGCGGGCGCATGCAAAGGAACTGGGCCTCGACGGACTCTGAATAACGTCGCCCCCGCGGAGGCGGGGGCCCAATCTTGCATGCGCTGACGAGATGCCTGCAGAACTTGGGCCCCTGCCTTCGCAGGGGCGACGGATCTTGCGTTAACGACGCTACGCGGTTAGAAGCTGTAACGCATCTTGGCCGTGTAACGAGGACCCGAGACGAACCATGCACGGCCCATGAAGCCCGTGCTCTGCTGCATGAGCTGGCGTGCCTTGGAGTCGGTCAGGTTCTGCGCTTCCACGCCGACCGACAGCCTGTCCGACACGTTGTAGAAGATCGAGCCGTCCAGCTGGCCATAGCCGTCCGCCCATGTCGGCAGCGCCCAGGCCACGTTGTGCTGGCCGAAGGTCGGGCTGGCCGGGTTGCTGTCGGTGCCGTCGCCGCCGCTGGTGCCGTTGACGTTCACGTTCTGCAGGTTCTTCGAACGCCAGTTCCAGGCCAGGCGCGCCGAGATCTTGCCCTGGTCATACATCAGCGCCAGGTTGTACGACTGGCGCGACAGGCCGATCAGCGGCAGGTCGCCGAACGTGGCGCCGTTCGTATCGCAGCCGTTCAGGTTCAGGTTGAAGTTCGTCGCCAGGTTGCCGCCCGTGCAGTACACGGAGTGGACCGGCTGGTGCAGCGACGTCTTGCTGTCCACGTACGTGTAGTTCGCCTGGACGCCGAAGCCCGACAGCCAGCCCGGCAGGAAGTCGAAGTACTGCTGGAACGCGATCTCCGCGCCGCGCGCATGGCCGTCCGCGCCGTTTACCGGACCGGTCGTCGTGAAGGTGTACGACTTGCCGGTGTTGTCCGCCAGGTCGTAGCCGTACGATTGCTTGATGATGACGTCCTTCAGCTGCTTGTTGAACAGGCCGAAAGTCAGCGAACCGGTCTTGGCGAAATACCATTCGGCCGTCAGGTCCACCTGGTGCGACCGGACCGGACGCAGGTTCGGGTTACCGGTGCCGTTACCCGTGTAAGTGATCAGGCCGCTCGAATTGTCCACGTTCTGCGACAGCGTCGTGTAGCCCTGCAGGTCGCTGAAGTCCGGGCGCGAGATGCCGGTCGACAGGCCGAAGCGGAACTGGAGCGCGTCGCTCGCCTTCATACGCAGGTTCAGGCTGGGCAGCACGTTGTTGTAACTGTTGCTGAAGTCCTGCTTCTGGGAGAACGCCGTGAACTGCGGGATGCCGGCACCCGTCGAATTGCTCGGCGTGAACACGGTGTAGCCGTGCGCTGTCATGTCGGTCTTCACGTAGCGCAGGCCGATGTTGCCGTCGACCGGGTACTTCAGGTCGTCGAAGCCGAAGCGCAGTTGCGAGTACAGCGCGCCGGTCTTCTCCTTCTGGTCGTTGACGCCGGCCGGATCGGTGCCGAACGTGGCCGGGTTCCACGACGTGCAATTGTTGGTGCCGTTGTTGCACAGCATATTCGGATACGTGTGCAGCTGCGCGTACGAGGCCGGGTAGCCGGTGGTCAGCGCGACGGCCGGGAAGACCAGTGCCGGCACCGACGTGTTGTTGTTGAAGAAGTTGTTGAACGAGTGGACCTGCACCTGGTTGTTGAAGCGCGGATCGCCCAGGTACGCGAGGCTCGACAGCGTGTTGGTCGGACCGACCTGCCACGTCTGGGTGATGGCCGCCCAGTTGTAGCTCGGGTTCGAATTCTCGTTGCGCGAATCGCGGTCCGTCAGGCGCACGCCGAAACGGATGTCGCGCAGCACCGGGTGGTCGAAGTCATACTTCGCGTCGGTGCGCCACGCCCATTCGCCGGCCTTGCTGCGGTCCTGGTGTTCCATCGTGAACGCCCAGTAGTAATTGTTGGGGTTCGCGAGATAGGCGCGGTCGGCGTCCGTGAACGACAGGGACGGCACGTCGCCGCGCAGGTCGATCGTCTCGCTCGGCATCTGCACGCCGGTGGCAACGGTCGAGTCGAAGCTGCTGGTCGTGGCGCGGATGCGCTGCAGGTCCGTGCTGATGGTCCAGCGGTCGTTCGGACGCCAGCGCAGGTTCCACGACACGTCCGTCGTCTCCGACGTGCGGTCGGCCGAACGCGTGTCGCCGCCGAAGTTGATGCCGCCGTCGGCCGGATCGGTCAGCGTGCCGGTCAGCAGCGCGCCCTTCGAATTGAACGTCGCATCCTTGCTGACCTGGATGTTGTAGGGGCTCGACTGGGCGAAGATCGCCTGCTCGTCCCAGTGCATCTTGTAGCGCGACTTGAAGAACGTCAGCGAGGAACTCAGCGAGCTGTCCTTCTTCCACTGCAGCGCGCCGTAGGTACCCCTGCGCTTGCGGTCGAATTCCAGCGTGCGCCATTGCGAGCCCTTCGGGATCCACACGGTCTTGCCGGAGACCACGTCGGAGCGCGGATAGTACGGCTCGACCTGGAAGGCGTCGGTACGCGTGCCGCTTTCCGAATACGCGAAGTCGACCAGGGCGCCGATTTCGCCGAAGCCGGTCTTCCAGCGGTCCGAGAACATGAACGAGGCGGACGGTTGGCGCTTGCCGCGCTTCAGTTCCGAATACGTGTCTTCCAGCGACACGGCCAGCTTGCGGCCCTTGAAGTCGAACGGCATCGCCGTGCGCAGGTTGACGAGACCGCCGACCGCGCCTTCGATCTGTTCGGCCGACGGGTTCTTGTAGACGTCGACGCCGGCCATCAGCTCGGGCGGCACGTCTTCAAAGTTGAGCGAGCGGCCGCCGTTCGCGGAGAACGAGTCGCGGCCGTTCAATTCCGAGCGCACGTACGACAGGCCGCGCACGTTCACGCCCGAGCCTTCGACCGAATAGTGTTCCGGGTCGCCCTTGGACATGGTGCGGTCGATGGTCACGCCGACCACGCGCTGCAGCACCTCGGTCACCGAACGGTCCGGCAGCTTGCCGATGTCGTCGGCGACGATCGAATCGACGATCTCGTCCGAATTCTGCTTGAGCTTCTGTGCGGACTGCAGCGCGGCGCGTTGGCCCGTCACGACGACGACGTTGGAACCGGAAGCGTTCTGGCCCGCTTCGGTCTGCGCCAGCGCATAGCCGCTGGCAAGCAGTGCGATCTGGCCGGCTGCGACGGCGATCGCGGTTCTCTTGAATCGAATCATGGTGTCTCCTGTGCTCTCTAATTGATGCTCCGCTTCACGGCGGAGCTGGTTACGACGGCGGATGAAGCGGCCGCCCTGCGGCGGCCGCGAAAACGGTATGGGAATTACGCTGCGCGGTAACGCGGCGCTGCCGGGACGACGGTCGGAACGGATCGGGAATGGCGCCCGGATCGGAAGGAATGAGGACGGCTGGATGAGGTCGGCATTCTTGTCTCCACGCTTTATTGATTGCGTTGGCGATGTAGTCGTTATGGTCTTGTAATCGTTTTCATGAGTGTAGAGATTTACTGTGATTTTTGTCAAACCCCATAACATCACTGTTGCACGCTAACATCGCAGGTATTCTTTATTTACAGAAAAGTATGCTGAAAGTTTATAGCTCAGCAATTCGTCCTGAATTCGCAACAGCCATGCAGGCCGCGCACGATTAAATCGCATTCCATCAAGGGCGCAATCGAGGGGCACACCAGACAAAAGCCGGCGCGGCCCCGTGATGCCGCCATCAGGCCGCACCCGCCCCCGGCCAACGCGATGCTGATGCACGCAGATGAGAACAAGATTCAGGAGGTTCAGCACATGAACTCGGCCGTATGATTCGAGGGTAACCAAGGTAGCGCTATCATGGAAGTCAAACTTGCGCATGAAATGCCCTGTTTGTCCTATATATCGCTTTATTGCAACAGACCCAATCAGCGATACAATCTGGTAGCGCAATCAATTAAATTTTTGAATCGTTGATGAAAACATTTATCCCTCCCCATTTCGCATCGGTCACGGAATGCAGTGGTATCTTGTCGCCATCCAGCCGAGCATTTAGAGTCGCTGCTATTTATTTCGATATGCGATCCAATTCAACGAGAAGATCGCAATTAAAGACATGATCGATTTTCAGAAGTTCCAGAATCGTATTCGCGGCGGCGCCCTGTCGGGCTGCCCGGAGGCCGCATGAACGCGCCGGTCGAACCGCCCAAGCGGACCCGGCGCACGAAAGGCGGCCTCACGCTCGTCGACGTGGCGCGCGTGGCCGGCGTGGCGCCGATCACGGTGTCGCGCGTGCTGAACTCGCCGGAGAAGGTGTCGCCCGACCTCGTGCAGAAAGTGCGCGCCGCGATCGAGCGGACGGGCTATGTGCCGAACCTGCTGGCGGGCAGCCTGGCGTCGACGAAGAGCCGGATGGTCGCCGCGATCCTGCCGACCATCGCGGGCTCGGTGTTCATCGATACGGTCCAGGCGCTGACGGAGAACCTCGCCGCGGCCGGCTACCAGCTGATCCTGGGCCAGTCGGGCTACGAGAATTCGCGCGAGGACGAGCTGCTGGAAGCGATCATCGGGCGCCGCCCGGACGGCATCGTCCTGGCCGGCATCATGCGCTCGGCGCAGGGCCGGCGCCGGCTGCAGGCGAGCGCCATTCCGCTCGTCGAGACATGGGACCTGACGCCCACGCCGGCCGACATGCTGGTCGGTTTTTCGCACGAGGACATCGGCCAGGCGGTGGCCGAATTCCTGTACCAGCGCGGACGGCGCCGCGTCGCCGTAATCAGTGCGTCGGACGAACGCGCGCAGCGCCGCAACCGCGCGTACGTGCAGGCGGCCGTGCGGCTCGACATGCAGGGGCCGGACGGCTCGGTCCCCTTCCACACGATCTCCGCGCCGGGCACGGCGGCAGGGGGCCGCGCGGGCCTGCGCGCGCTGCTGGCGGACCATCCCGACATCGACGCCGTGTTCTGCAGCTCGGACATGGTCGCGCTGGGCGTGCTCACGGAAGCGCACAAGCTCGGCATCGACATCCCCGGCAAGCTGGCCGTCGTCGGCCTCGGCGACCAACCGTTCGCGGCCGAGACGTATCCTGCCCTCACGACGGTCCACCTGGACGGCCGCAAGATGGGCCAGATCGCAGCGCAATTCATCATCGACCGCATCGCGGGCACGCCCATTCCCGAAGTCGTGCGCGACATCGGCTTCACCATCGTCGAGCGCGAGAGCGCCTGAGGCAGACACCGGGGTCAGAGCCCGTTTTTTGGCAATGTCCCGGCAGCATTTCTGCAAATGCGCATCGCGGTAGGCGCTTCCCGTGAGACCTTTCCCGAAACCGGGCTCTGACCCCGGTTTTGGGACATTGACTAAAAAAAAGGGCGCCACGCGGGCGCCCTGAAGTGATATCGAGAGTAAGTAAGTCGAGGCCGTGCTGATGGCCACCACGCCACCGCACGAGCTCTCATCGTAACGCGCCGCGGCATGCCCCGCCCATCATTTATTCGCCATTTGCTATCGGTTTTTGATATAGGCGATGAGGCCCCCGCCGGCCCTCCGGGACCCATTCCCGGCACGGGCGCCGGCCCGGTGTACAATCCTCGGTTCCAGGAACACCTGCATGGCCGCAATCCGCGCCACTGCCGGGTTCCGGATACCGATCGTGCATCGACTACGAGCTGACATGGCCACCACCGGGACACCACAACGCCGCCACGCGGACCGCGACCGCAGCGCCAGACGCGCGCGGACGGCCTTTGGCGCGCCCTCGTCGACGCCATCCCCGACGGCGCCGCCGCCCGGCCACAAGCCGGCGCGCCCGGCGCCCACCCGCCGCACGCAGGCCGCCCCGACCGCGGGAGCTGCGCTGCGCAACCGTACCGCCCTGCCCGGCCCGGCCGCGTCCCCACCGGGATGACGCCGCACGCGCCGCCGGCAACCACCTCAACTTCCAAGATCCAGAACAACATGCAGACCCACTCGACAGAAGCAGACAACGGCCTCCCCCTCGACATGATCATCTTCGGCGGCATGGGCGACCTTGCCATGCGCAAGCTGCTGCCGGCCCTGTACATGGCCTTCCTGCACGGCAATCTGCCGCCGACGACGCGCATCCTGTCCACCGGCCGCCAGGACTTCAACCGCGAAGCCTATCTCGCCCACATCGAGGCGAACTCGCGCTCGTTCATCGCGGCCAGCAACTTCAACGAAAAGACGTGGGACGGCTTCCTCAAACTGCTCGAGTACGTCCGCCTGGACGTGCAGGCCGCAGCGGACTTCTCGGCCCTCGCGCAAGCCTCGCGCGCCGCCGCACAGCGCGTGTTCTACCTGTCGACGGCGCCGTCGCTGTTCACGACCATCTGCGACAAGCTCGCCGCGAGCAACCTCGTCGACGCCAATGCCCGTGTCGTGCTGGAAAAGCCGCTGGGCACGGACCTCGCGTCCGCGATCGCGATCAACGAAGACGTCGGCCGCCATTTCGCCGAGTCGCAGATCTACCGCATCGACCACTACCTGGGCAAGGAAACCGTGCAGAACCTGATGGTGCTGCGCTTCGGTAACTCGATCCTGGAACCGCTGTGGCGCGCGCCGAACATTTCCAGCGTGCAGATCACCGTGGCCGAGGAAGTGGGCGTGGGCAGCCGCGCCGGCTTCTACGACGGCGCCGGCGCGATGCGCGACATGGTGCAGAACCACCTGCTGCAACTGCTGTGCATCGTCGCGATGGAACCGCCGACCTCGCTGTCGCCGGATGCCGTGCGCGACGAAAAACTGAAGGTGCTGCGCTCGCTGCGCCGCCTGTCGCTGGCCGACATCGCGCGCGACACCATCCGCGGCCAGTACATCCGCGGCGTCTCCGGCAACCAGGAAGTGCCCGGCTACCACGAAGAAAAGAACGTCCCGCAGGACAGCAAGACGGAAACCTTCGTCGCCCTGCGCGCCTTCATCGACACGTGGCGCTGGTCCAAGGTGCCGTTCTACCTGCGCACCGGCAAGCGCATGGCGCGCCGCTCGTCGAAGATCGTCGTCGAGTTCGCCAACCCGCCGTTTCCCCTGTTCCCGCAGACTGCCGGCGCCGTCGCCAACCGCCTCGTCATCGAACTGCAGCCGGAAGAAGCGATCAAGCTGCAGCTCATGGCCAAGCAGCCCGGCAGCGGCATGGAGATGCAGCAGGTCGCGCTGAACCTCGACCTGCAATCGGCCTTCCAGCAGCGCCGCGCCGAAGCGTACGAGCGCCTGCTGATCGACGTCGTGCGCGGCCGCCTCACCCACTTCATGCGCCGCGACGAACTGGAAGCGGCGTGGCAATGGGCCGACCCGATCATCGAAGGCTGGCAGACGCTGGACGAGAAGCCGCATCCGTACGCGGCCGGCTCGTGGGGTCCGGCGGAGTCGTTCGCGCTGCTCGCGCGCGACGGCCACAGCTGGGTCGAGTAAGCCGTACCCGGGCGGCGGCGTCCGTGCGCCGCCCCCTGTTTTAATCGTGCACAATAGCCCGATGGCATCGTGCACGTTTCCAGTTTAACGCTCCGCAAACGCGTGTGACTTTCCCGTCGTGCGCGATTGGAGCCTGCGGATTGGAGGCGTAGAGTGCGGTGTCTTCCACTCTGACCTCGGACGAATCGCCATGCAGGCAAGCAACTGGAACACCGCGATGGGCGCGCTCGGTGCGCAGGCCCTCAAGAACATGGACCGCAGCCGCAAGGCGCGCGGCGAGATGCTGGAACGGGTGGGCTACGGCCCGCAGCAGACGCCGTCGACGGTCCTGCACACGGAACCCGGCCTGAACGTGCGCCGCTACGGCGCCCCGGCCGACATCACCCCGAACGGCGGCCCGGCCGTGCTGATCGTGCCGGCCCCCATCAAGCGCCCCTACATCTGGGACCTGGCGCCCGACATCAGCGTCGTGCGGCGCTTCCTGGAGCGCGGCTACCGCGTCTACCTGGCCGAATGGGTCGCGCTGCCCGACACGCACGACCACTTCGGCCTCGACGACTACGGCGACCACCTGCTGGAAGCCTGCCGTGGCGCCATCGCGGCCGACGGCGGACCGGACCAGGTCGTCGTCGCGGGCCACTCGCTGGGCGGCATCCTGGCCGCCATCCACAGCGGCCTGCACCCGGACGCCGTGCGCGCGACGATCCTGCTGGAATCGCCGCTGCACTTCACGCCGGCCTCGAGCTGCTTCGCGCGCCTGATCGACGCGACGCCGCACGCCCGCCCCATCGCGGACACGTTCCGCCAGGTACCCGGCGTGTTCCTCAACATGATGAGCGCGATGGCCGAGCCGCAGGCCTTCCAGTGGGAGCGCTGGACGGACCGCATGCTGTCGATGACGGACCCGCAGGCGCTCGTCACGCACATGCGCGTGGAACGCTGGACGCACGACGAATTCCCGCTGCCGGGCCGGCTGTTTACGGAGATCGTCGAGTCGCTGTACCGGCACGACGCCTTCATGCAGGGCAAGCTCGCGCTCGGCAACCGCACGATCGGCCCGCGCGACCTGACGGCGCCGCTGCTGTCCGTCGTCGACCCGCGCAGCAAGCTGATCCCGCCGGAGGCGCTGGTGCCGTTCCACGAAGCGACAGCCAGCCCGCGCAAGCAACTGCTGCACTACGAGGGCGACGTGGGCGTCAACCTGCAGCACGTGGGCGTGCTCGTGGGGCGCAGCGCGCATGCGCGCCTCTGGCCCCGGATCTTCGACTGGCTGGACGGGAAGGACGTGTCCGCCGCGTAAGCGCGATCACCAGCTCTTGGTCAGCGAAATCGACACGAACCGCCCGATCGCCGACGCGTTCTGCGAGTCCCACGAGCTGGTGCCGTTCAGCACCACCGGCGGTGCGCGGTCGAACAGGTTCTGCGCGCTCAACGCCAGCACGGTGCCGCCGAAGCCGTAGCCCACGCCCTTGTCGACGGCATAGGTCAAGGTGGCGTCGAACGTGGTCATGCTCGGCACCTCGGTGTTCGGTACGAGCGCCGTGTTGGTGTAGCTGCCGATGTAGTTGGCGAACACGTTCGCCGACATGGCCCCGAGCTTCCAGCCTGCCGACGCCCGCATGCGCAGGCTGACCGGATTGCCGAACGTGTCCAGCACGTCCGTGTACGGCAGACCCGGCGCGCTGGAGCGCTCCAGCTTCAGGATCTTGGCGACGTTCAGGCCGACCATCCAGTCTCCCGATCCCGTCTTCATGACGTAGCGGCTGTCGAGGTCGATGCCCTGCTGCCTGAGCGAGCCGAGATTGCTGCGCCGGCCGTCGATGATGACGCCGATATTGGCCGGATTCTCCGGCGGGCTTTGCAGGTTCGGGCTGCCGAAATAGGAATTGACGAGGGCCGCGGACGGATTGCGGATGATGTAGTTCGCGTACAGCGCTTCGTTCGCCAGGGCGCTGTTGGCCTGGATCGTGTCAATGCGGTCCGTGTAGTCGATCTTGTAGTAGCTGGCCGAGATGGTCATGCCGCGCACCGGCTTGATGTCGGCGCCGAACGACCAGGTGCGCGCCTTCTCGGGCTTCAGCGCCGGGTTCCCACCGTTGACGTAGATACCGTGGCGCACGCCGCCCGGCGCGGTCGGATCGCTGATGTCCTGGACGAAGATGTTGGTGAGCGACAGGTTCGTATAGGAGCCGAGGTTGTCGACCAGCGACGGCGCGCGGAACGACGTGCCGTAGGTGGTGTTGAAGCTGACCTTGTCGTTCACCGCCCAGGTCAGGCCGACCTTCGGATTCGTGGTGCTGCCGAAATCGGAATAGCGCTCGTAGCGGCCGGCCACCGACAGTTCGAGCCGCTTCACCCACGGCATGGCGGTAGGACCGCCGACCAGCGGCACGTACAGCTCGGAATACAGCGACTTCACGCTGCGGCTGTTCCGGAGTTCCGAATGGCGCGCCGCGGTCGTCGGCGTCGTCACGTTCTGCCACAGGCCCTGGTCGAAGCTGACGTGGCGCAGTTCGCTGCCCACCGCGATACGGGCGTTGCCGGCATTCAGGCGGGCGATCGGGCCGTCGACCTTGAACATCAGCGTGCTGTCCTTGTTGGTCGCGGTCTGGTCGCGGTGCGCGGCGAAATCGGCGTAGCCCGGGTTGGCGCCCGCCAGGGCGCTGAACGGATTGATGGTGCCGGCGGCGATGGCGCGGCCGACGTTGCCCGTGTTGATCAGGCCATTGCGGTGCACCCAGGCGTCGTTCTTCCCGTACGAGTAGGCACTGTTGATCTCCCAGCCGTTGTCGAAGTCGTAGGTCAGGCCGATCGCGTTCTGGCTGTTGTTCTCGCGCCCGCCGATGTTCAGGTCCTGGTCGTCGAACAGGAAGCGGTAGGCCACCGTTTCGCCCGTGCCGGCCGGCGCCCCGGCCGGGCGCACGTAGTACGGGCTGGTGGCCGGCACGTTCAGGTTGGCGCCCAGCGGCGCGGTGCGCTGGCGGTAGTCGCGCTGCGAGTACAGGCCCTCGTAGAACACTTCCAGCCGGTCGTTGACCTTGTGGTAGGCGTTGGCATACAGCGTGTCGCGCTTCTGGTTCGGCAGGAAATCGCCCACCGTGCCCGCATCGTAGCGGTTGCCGCTGCCCTGGACCAGCTGCGCCGGCGTCAGGCCGATGCCGTTCTGGCCGGCAGGGATCGCATAGATGTTCCGGCCGATCAGCACATTGCCCGGCACGGCCTGGGTGGAGCGCTGGTCGGTGCCGCCGTAGGGACGCAGGTCGTTCGAGAAGAACGGCCGCGCGTTCGCGGCCAGGCTGCCGCGGTCGTTGTGCTCGTAGGCGACGAACACGCTGCCCGCGTCCCACGTCTTGCCCAGCGTCTGGCTGAAGATCTTCTGGTTCATGCCGTCCGCCCTGCCGTAGCGCAGCATGGTCTCGATCGCGTCCACGTTGCTGCGCGTGATGATGTTCACCACGCCGGCCACCGCGTCCGAGCCGTAGATCGCCGACGCGCCGTCCAGCACCACTTCCATGCGCTGGATCGCGGCCGCCGGGATCTGGTTCGGATCCGCCAGCGACTTGATCACGCCGCTCGACGCAACGCGGCGCCCGTTCACAAGCAGCAGCGTCGCCTCGTTGCCGATGCCGCGCAGGTTGATGCCGGACGTGCGCGTCGTGTTGGCCGCCGCGTCCTGCGCGCCGCCCAGGCGGCTCTCGTCCGCGCCCAGGTTGATCACCTGGGGCAGCAGGCGGGCGATCTCGCTGCTGTCCTTGGCGCCGCTGGCAGAGATGGCTTCGCGGTTCATCGACAGCGACGGCGAACCGACGGCGCCGACGCCGCGGATGCTGGTGCCGGTGACGACGATCTGCTGCACTTTTTCCGGCGCAGCGGCGGCCGGCGTCTCTTGCGCGAGCGCGGCCTCCGGGATGCCGGCGGCCAGGCAGAAGGTCGCGAACGCGACGGCGGTCATGCGGAACTGACGGGTCTTGCAGTACGAGCGGGTCATGATGTCTCCGTTTAGTTATGTTCTATATTCGTTATACTATAAAACCATTTTGTCGGGAAAGTAAACACCGGGGCGCAAAATTTCTGCGTCGCGCAGATACGTGCGCCGGACGTCGGGCGGGATCGGGAATGGAATGACGGCGCCGTCAGCGCGAAGCCGACGGCGCCGTCGAGGACGCGGCGCTCAGGGCGCCGGGCAATGCGGCAGGGTCTGGCCCGGCAGCGCGAACGGCTGCAGGCCTGCGGACTTCAGGGTGGCCTGCAGCGTGCAGGCCGTGTAGGGGCGCAGGAAAGTCGGCGGCGCGTACGGGATGAAGCGCGCCTCGCCGAGACCGGTCGCGCGCGCCAGCGCCGTCATGCCCGGCGCCGACGTATCCGGCCAGCGCCCGCTCTTGATCCGCGTGACCAGCGCATGCACGCCCGCCACTGTCTCCGCCGGCGTGAAACCGCAATGGCCGGCGCTGTGCGTGTACGTCTGCCGGAGAAGTTCGCCCTTCCCCGCGCTGTCGACAGCGTCCTGGTAGGCCTGCTGCGCCGCCGTCGGGGAAATGGCGTCGCCGATCCCGGTCATGGTCAGCACCGGCATGGCGATGTCGCCGTCGAACGTCCCCGTCGCGAAATACGCGAGCGCCTTCGGATCGGCCGTCAGCCGCGGCGTCTTCGCGAGCGTGGCCAGGTCGGCGTCCAGGGACAGGCCGGCGTCGCGGTACAGCCCGCGCACGAGGCCATCCGCGTCGGCCGCCGCCAGCAGCGCGCCGTAGTCGACGCCCGCGTTGGCGCTGATGTTCCCCCCTGAAAGCTTCTCGATCTGGTTGCGGCTGCCGAGCGCCTGGCGCACCAGGCCGCGCACGAGGCTGTCCGCGAGGCCGCGCGCACGTGCCTGCGGATCGTCCGGCGCGGGTTCCGCGTTGGCGGGAATCGACCACGCCGGCAGTTGCGCCACGCGCGCCGCCAGCGCGATGCGCGCGCGCCCGGCCGGCGTCTTCTCGGCTTGCGCGAGCATCGCGGTCCACGCCGGCAGCGCGGTCGTCTGCCAGTCGTCGGGAATGCCGGTCACCGGCAGGCTGGAATCCGGCGCCAGCAGCGCCTTGGCGACGAACAGCCCATCCAGCTTGCCCTGCCACTGGCCGATCGCCCCCGACAGGCCGCCGCACTGCACGAGCGCGCCGCGCCAGCGCTGCGGATAGGCCTGCACCGAGACGGCCGCCGTGTGGCCGCCCTGCGACTGGCCGAACTCGATCGGCAGGGCGGCCCGGCCATATCTGGCCTCGACCAGGTCGAGCGTCTCGACCGCGTTGGCGGCGGCGCGGTGGATGGCCCAGCCGCTGATCTGGCGCGTGGTGCCGGCGAGCGCATAGCCCTCCGCCAGCAGCGCGTCGGCGTCCGGTCCGGGCGGGCGGCTCGCGTAATCGAGGCCGATCAGCACCGCGCCGTTCCAGTGTTGCGGCATGTCGATGCGGTACGGGGTGCCGTCCTTCAGCTTGCCCTCGGTGCTCGTGTGCGGCGTAGCGGCATGGGCAGCGCATGCCAGCGCCACGCAGGTTGAAAGGAGAATGCGCTTCATACGGTCACCTCCCGTGCCGCGTGCGCCGCGAGGCGGGCATTGTTGCGGTCCGCGTAGTTTTTCAGGAACAGCATCAGGCAGGTGGAGAAGGCGGCCACGCCGGCCAGCGTCCACCAGCCGGCCGTGAAACCGCCCGACCAGTCGCGCAGCCATCCCAATGCCTGCGGGCCCAGGTAGCCGAAGATGCCGCCGCCGAGCGCCGTGATGCCCATCAGCGGGCCGACGTCGCGGCCCCGCATCAGCTCCGCCACCGTCGGGTACAGCTGGTTGGTCGTGGCGAGGCCGCAGGCGATCAGCGTGGCCGCCGCGACCTCGAACACCAGCACGTCATCCGACATCATCGCGAGCGACGCCGGGATGCTCAACGCCATCATGCCGGCCAGGACGAGCCAGCGGTTCAGACGGTCGGACAGCCAGCCGCACAGCGGGTTCACGACGATCGCGCAGATGTAGGCGATGCTGATCACCTGGGCCGATCCGGCCGCATCCATGCCGAACTGCGCCTTCAGCGCGGCCGGCAGGAAGAACGTGGCGGCGAACCCGCCCATGTTCGACAGCCCGAGCAGCGGAATGGTCCAGACGATGGGGATGCGGAAGGCCGAGAATGCGCCCTGGCGGTCACCCTGGGCGGCGCGCCCCGCCTGCACCACCTCGGGACGCTGGCGGTAGAAGCCCGCGAACACCAGGAGGCCGAGCAGCGCCATGCCGCCGAAGGCCATGATCGCGTGGCGCCAGCCGAGGCTCACGGCGATCTCCGCGCAGAACGGCGCGCCGAGCACCGTCGCGAGCGAGGACATGGCGCCCAGCACGCCCATCGCCCTGCCCTTCAGGTGCGCCGGCGCGGTCAGCGCGATCGCCGTCATCACGCAGACGAACGCGAGACGGTAGCCGAAGATCCACACGGCGCGCGCCGTGATCGCCTCGCCGAAGTTCTCGGCCAGCGACAGGCCGAGCAGACCCAGGGCGAGGATGGCGAGACCGGCGCACATCACGCGTTTTTCGCCGTAGTGCTTGGCCAGCATGCCGGCCGGGATGCTGACGACCAGCGCCACCAGGCCGTACACGCCGGTAAACGTGCCGACCTGGCTGAAACTCATCGCGAAGTCCTTCTGGATCGCGGGCAGCAGGGGCGCGAAGCCCAGGCTGGACATCTGCATCGTCATCATCGCGAAGACGACGGCAAGGTAGAACACGACCCAGCGCGCCTGCGGGGCGAGCCTGGGTACGGTATCGTCGGCCATCATGGTGTGTCTCCTCCGTTTTTATTCATCAGATCACGCCGTCGCGCGCCAGGGCGGCGATGCGTTCGGCGTCCAGGCCCAGCATCTGCCCGTACACGTCGTCGTTGCTGGCGCCGAGCGTCACGGCCGGCTTGTCGAACCCGGTGAACGCGCCCGACATGCGGATCGGCAGGCCGCCGACGACGATGTCCTCGACGGCGCCGTACACCGGATGCTGCAGCTTCGCCGTTTCGCCGCGCGCCAGCAGGGTGGGATCGCGCAGGGCCTCGGCCGGTTCGCGCACGGGGCCGTTCGGCACGTCGAAATCGGTCAGGCGATCGGCCGCCGCGTCGGTCGTCATGGTGCGGGTGAAGGCGCTCACCATGTCGTGCAGCTCGACGTGGTTGCGCACGCGCGCGTCGCGGGTGGCGAAGCGCGCATCCTGCATCAGGTCCGGCCGGTCCATCGCGCGGAATAGCCCGGACACGAAGTCGTCCTTCGGCGCGCAGATCGCGATATAGCCGTCGGACGTGGGGAACACGCCGAACGGGGCGAGGCGCGCCATGAAATTGCCGGCGCGGGTCGGGTGCCCGAGTTTCGCCATGATCTCGAACGGCTCGGCGGCCACCAGTGACGACAGGGCGCCCAGCAGCGACACGTCGACGTGCTGGCCGCGGCCCGTGGCGCGCGCCTGCATCAGGGCGGCCAGGGTGCCGATCGCGGCGAACAGCGGTGCGGACAGGTCGCCGAACGGGATGCCCGTGCGGACCGGCGGATCGCCCGGATTCCCCGACGCCAGCATCATGCCGCTCATCGCCTGCACGATATTGTCCATGGCCTTGTTCTGGCGCGGCTGCACGTTTGCGCCGAAACCGCTGATCGACGTGAACACGATGCGCGGATTGACTTCCGCGCACGCCCGGTAGCCGATGCCGAGCCGGTCGGCCACGCCGGCGCTGTAGTTCTCGACCACCGCGTCGGCATGTTTGACCAGGTCGAGGAACAGCGCGCGGCCCTCGGGGTGCTTCATGTTCAGGGTCACCGCTTCCTTGTTGCGGCCGCGCTCGAGCATCGCCAGCGACAGGTCGTCGTCGTGCTCGCGCGTGACTTTCAGGCCTTCGCGTCCCAGATAGGGCGAATTGGTGCGCGCCGAATCCGGGTTGCGCGGGTTCTCCACCTTGATCACGCGGGCGCCGAGGCCGGCCAGGATCAGGGTCGCGTACGGCCCCGCCAGCGCGGTCGTCAGGTCCAGGATCGTGATGCCCTCGAGCGGGCGGGGGAGCGTCGTGTCTTCGCTCATGCTGTCTCCGTTGTTGTTGAACCGCGCAACAGGCGCTGTTCGATGAATTCTTCAACCTTTTTTCGCATGGCCGCGTCGTCCCACATGCGGGCGTCGACCATGTTGGCGTGCAGCTCCACCACCGGGATGCCGGCCCGTTCGAGCGCGACCTTCGTCATTCGCGAGCCGAGGGACCCCATGCGGTCGTGCTTCGGCACCAGCATCACGGCGCCGTCGGCCCCGTAGGCACGGGCCTGTTCGACGATCCAGTCGCCCATCCACGGCGGCACGTGCAGCTGCTCGTTCATGCTGATGTGGCGCGAGGCCAGCGCGCGCAGCGCGTGTGCGGGGTCGTCGCGGAAGTAGCGGCGGTAGCCGTCCGACAGGAAGTTCGAATACATGGTCCACACGAACACGGCGCCGTACTTTTCTTCGAAGGCGCGGTAGAAACCGGTGTTGAACCACAGCCCGTTGCCGACCCAGAGCAGGCGCAGACGCTCGTTTGGGCACGCCGCGGCGCCCTGCCCGATCAGTGTGCGCAACTCTGCGCGGAACGCCTTCAGGTGGGCGACCGACCATGCGCTGCCGCGGTCCCACGTCGGCGCCATCACGTTGGCCAGCTGTTCGGTCAGCGGCACCGGCAGCGGACGCGCGCGGGCCAGCATGTCGCGGATGTCGGCCACGATCTCGCCGGCCTCGTTAATACGGTGCATCTGGCGCATGAATTCGAGCGGTTCGAAGCTGCGGCCGGACAGCGTCTCGGCAGTCCGGATTAGCCCTTCCAGCTGCTCGACCTGGAAATCCAGGCGGTGCGGCTCGTACAGGGTTTCCCAGTCGCGCAGGCCGCGCTCCCACCAGCGCGGGCCCAGCGCCGTGCTGGAGCTGGCGTCCAGGCCGAACACCGGCACGCCCCCGTACGCGCGCGACCACAGTTCGCTGATGCGCTGGCCATAGTCGTCGCGAAAGCGCGAGAGGATCATCATCGGCTTCGGCAGGCCGCCGTACGGCGCCCGCTCCGGATCGCCGTCCAGGGTACTCATCAGCGGCAGGCTCGTATAGCGCGGCAGGCGGTCGTGGAAACCGCGGGCATCCATCTGCTCGAAGTAATACGGCGACAGCTGCTTGGCCGCGATGATGGCCGAGTACCAGACGACCGGCGTCACGTGGATGTCCATCGCGTGCAGGATCTCGGCCGGCGCCACCGCGTCCGAGATGACGTACGGTTCACCGTCTTCGAGCACGCGGCGGCGGAACGCCTGGAATTCTTCCTTCTGGTGGGCGTTGGCCGCCAGCGTCGACGCGAGGCGGGTGGGGACGGGACGGCTCATGTGGGCAGGCTTTCGATCAGGCCGGCCAGGACGGCGCGCTGCGCGTCCCGGTCCGGCGCGTGGTAGGACTGGCGCGCCAGCAGCGCGTGCGGCAGGCCGGGCGCGGCGAGACGATCGACCTGGGCCGGCACGTCCCAGCCGAAGGTATCGTCGAATTCCTCGTGGTAGAACAGCACGCCCTGCGCCCTGCTCTCCCCCAGCAACGCCAGCCACGCGGCGTCCTCCGCCCCCTGTGGATACGAACGGATGGTGGGCACGCGCGACTGGTAGTGCCCGGCCAGCGCGGCCAGCGGTTCCGCCGTCTCGTCGACGAGCCATTGCACGGTGCGCTCGCCGCCGAGGTGGTCGTCGGCCACGATGTTCGCCCCGAGCGATTCCGCCAGCGCGTACAGGGCCGGCGTATCCTGGCCATAGCCCTTCAGCAGCAGGCGCCGCGCCGGCGCCGCCTCGTCCACCAGCGCGCGCACCGCGTCGAGCCAGGCCTGCGGTTCCATCACGCGCGACGCGCGCAACGCCGTCCACCACGTGCTGCCGCGCAGCCGACCGGCGCGCCGGCGGGCGTTCAGCGCGTGCAGCGCGCGCCGCTGTTCGTTGCCGAGGGCGATCGACGCGCGCACGTCGTCGACAGAACCGCCCAGCCGCGCATGCAGCGTGCGGGTGCGGTCCAGTACGTAACGCGCCGTCGCCCAGTTCGGCGTGTTCAGCACGTCGTACAGCAGCAGCTCGGGAAAGCGCCGCCGCGGCTCCAGCCGGCGCAGCTCGAGCAGGCTGTAATACAGGTACAGCAGGCCGTTCGACGCGCGCGGGATCACGATCAGGTCGGCCACGTCGCACGCGCCGCCGCCGATCCGGTCGAACAGCGAGCGGATCTCGCCATCGTATTCGTCGTCCAGGTAGAGGTCGGACAACGGCGCGGGCAGCGACGGATCGCCGGCCACCTGGAACGCGAACGCGCCGCCGGCGCGGATCAGTTCCACCGGGACCGAGGTGCCGAGGTAGGCGACGACGCGCCGGCCCGCCTCCTTCGCCGCATGCGCCGCGGCGAACGGCTGCGCGCACGCCTTCTGCAAAATCTCGAGCGCGCTCATGCCATCGCTCCCATCGGATCCCTGCCGCCCGGCACGACGACGACGCGTTCTCCCTCCCAGCGGAACACCGTGTCCATGCCGGCCACGCGGCCGATGTCGGCCAGGTAGCCGGCCACTGCCCGCCCTTGCGCGTCGTTGCCGAGCACACGGGGCGCGCCGTCGTCGCCGATCCAGCACGGCCGGAAGCCCGCGCTGACCCGGCCGTCCGGCGCGATGCGGCAATCCGCGATCATGGTGTTGCGCGACTCCGGATGGAACGGATAGCAAGGCATGTCCGGATCGGGCACGAAGCCGAACAGCTTGCGCCGCCGCTCGGCCCACGCGAGGCGCGCCGGGTGGTCGTTGCCCTCCACGTTCAGCGCGCGCGTCACGGTGACGAAGTTGCCCAGCCCGTGGAAAATCGGCCGCCCTTTGTAGAATTCGATGCCGCGCGCGATGTGCGGATGGTGGCCGACCACGATGTCGGCGCCCGCCTCGATCGCGGCGCGTGCCACCGGGCGTTCGTACATCGCCAGCTGCGCGGGCGTGTGCACGAGCCCCTTGTGCAGCGAGACCACCACGATGTCGACCTGCCGGCGCAGCGCCACGATGTCGGCCTGCATGGCATCCAGCGTCGCGGGGACCGGGAACGTGAATGCCTGCGGCGGACCGCCCGGATTGGCGCCTTCCGGGTCGTAGTGCGAGATCACCTGGACGTACGCGCAGCCGCCCTTGTCCGGGCCGGCCCACGACAGGCGCGGTCCGACGCAGTTATAGCCCAGGAAGCCGACACGCAGGCCGCCCCGTTCGAGGATGGCCGGGAGGCGCGCGCCCGCGAGATCCACGCCGGCGCCGAACGGCGCGATGCCGTGCGCGTACAGGCCGGCGATGGTGTCGGCCACGCCCTCCTCGCCCTGGTCGTAGACGTGGTTGCCGGCCAGGCTGGCGGCGTGAAAGCCCGCCCGTGCGAGGCTCGCGAGCTTCGCCGGGTCGGCCGCTTCCGCCGGCACGTCGCCGGATTGTTCTTTGCCGCGCAGCGTGTACGGCGTCTCCACGTGCCCGACCACGAGGTCCGCGCCGAACAGCACGGCGCGGGCGTCGTCGAAGAAGCGGTCCGGATCGGGTTCATCGAGCACGAGGTCGCCGACCATCAGCAGGGAAAGGTCATTCATGACGACGCCCCCACCAGCGGCAGCACCAGCTGCGACGGATGCGCACGGTCGAACCACACGGTCCACGTCGGGGCCGGCGCGTACGTCTTGCGCAGTTTTTCGCGCGGGTCGGCGCCGGTAATGGTCAGGCGGTAGCGGTGCCCGGCCTTGAATACCCACGACACTGGCAGCAGGTCGAATGCGAAGCGCGCGGCCTGTCCCGGCACGAGGTTTTCCACGTCGTCCTTGTCGAAGCTGTGCCAGGGAATGCCCGGCAGCGCGAACGGCGCCGGCGCCAGCCTGCGGTGACGCGCCTGCAGCCGGCCTTCGCTGACCATGGCGATGGCGCCGCCGGGCGCGATGTCCTCGAGGTAGGCGAACACGGGACCGTCCTCCACGCTGGACGACAGCCACAGGTCGGCGACCGGGTGGCCCGTCAGTTCCATGTCGGCGGCCAGCGGCGCGCTCGTGAACGTCAGGCCCTTGTCGTCCTGCGGGCAGGTCGGACCGAGGCCCGTGCCGCGCGCGCAGACGGGCTGGTAGTCGACCTTGAACGACAGCTTGCCGGGTTCCGGCTCGCGCATGTCCAGGCTGCCCGCGCCGAGGAAATCCTTGACGGGATGGCTGGCCGGGACCGGCCATGCATCGGCCGTGCGCCACCCCGCGTTCACCGTCTCGTAATGGACGCGCGGCTCCTGCATGATGCCGTTGTCGGCGCCCTTGAGCCAGTGGTCGAACCAGCGCAGTGCCTCGGCCGCCATCGAGAAATCCTTGCTGTAGCAATGGCCCCAGTCGCCGACGATCAGTTTCGTCGGCTGCGTCAGGTTGGCCAGCGTGATGAACGCCTGGGCCCGGAAGTCGTCCTGCCAGCCGGCCTGGATGTAGACCGGCACGCCGGATTTGCGCACCGTGTCGCCATACGTGGCGATGCTGCCCTCCTCCCAGAACGGCGTACCGGTCAGCGGCGAAACGTCGCCGCGGTTCGGCATGCCCGACCACAGGTCCAGCAGCGGCGTGTTGCGCGCATGGTCCTGGGCCGCCTGGCGCAGCAGGGTGCGCGCGTCGTCACCGTCGACCGGGATCGCGGTGCGCAGGTCCTGCTCGACGCTGGACTGCGGCCCGGTGCCCCAGTTGGCCAGCACGCCGCCGCGCCGCCCGCCGCTGTATTTATCCCAGTTGAAGCAGCCCGCGAACACGGCCTTCAGGGCCGGGTGGGTCGTCGTGGTCAGGAAGTGCATCGCGGCGTCGCCCGTATTCGAGCAGCCGAACACACCGACCGCGCCCTGCGACCACGGTTGGGTGGCGGCCCAGGCGGTCAGGTCGTAGGCGTCGCGCGCCTCGGTGCGGTCGTGGTAGCCGCGCCGCGTGCCGAACGAGGCGCCCAGGCCGCGCCGCTCGACCACCACGAACACGTAGCCGTAGCGGGCCAGGTTGATCATCTGCGTGGAGAACCCGCCGGCGCCCGACCTGTCGTCCGTGTCGGACGGGCGGCTGCGCGCCGCGCTGGCGTGCAGGATGACCGGGTAACGCCCCGGCGCCTTCGGCCGGTAGACGTCGGCGGCCAGCCGGGTGCCGTCCGACATCGGGATGTAGAACGAGCTGCGCTCGATCTCATGGACGGCGGCCGGCAGCGGCGCGCCAAACCCGGTGGGCCCGGTGGCGTTGGCCGTCCCGGCTGTCAGTACCAGCGCGCAGAACATCCCCTGCAGTGCGCGGCGCATCGTCGATGCCATTGTAGTCTCCTACTGCTTTTGAGTTTTAATGCTTATACTTTATAAGTAATATGCCGGAAAGGCAAGCATGTTTTTCCAGGTTCCGCCGACGCGGCTTAAGGTGTACTCTATGCCTTGTTTATCTATCCAATTTATTCATAAATATGATCGATAGTAAAGCGGAAACCGGCTGCAGCACGAACCTGACGATCCGCCAGCTGGAGGTATTCGCGATGGCAAGCCGTTGCGCGAGTTTTTCCGCGGCCGCGAGGCGGCTCGGGATCTCGCAGCCGTCGCTGTCGGCGACCGTGGCCAAGATCGAACAGCAACTGGGCCTGTCCCTGTTCGACCGCAGCAGCCGCTCGCTGCGCCTGACCGTCCAGGGCGAGCGCCTCGCCGTGGTGGCGGAAGACCTGGTGCGCAATTTCGAGCATGCGATGCGCGGCATCGGGGACGCCGCCGATACGCATCGCGGCAGCACGTCGCTGGCCGTCGTGCCATCGGTGGCGGCCGGTCTCGCGGCCCAGGCGCTCACGCTGTTCTACCGCGACTATCCGGACTTCCAGGTGAGCCTGCACGACATCCCCAGCGCGAAGGCGGCGGCCTGGGTGCAGGACCGGGTGGTCGATTTCGGCGTGGCCGCGCGGCCCACCGAGCCAGGGGACCTGGTGACGGAATCGCTGCTCCACGATCCGTTCGTGGTGGTGTGCCGGCCCGACAGCGCGCTGGCGGCGCGCAAATCGGCCGGCTGGGGCGACCTGGCGGACGTGCCGCTGATCCTGGGCGGCACGGGCCGGCTGCAGCGGGACGTGGAACACGCGGCCCTGCAGGCCGGCGTGACCTTGCGCCCGCGTTTCGTCGTCGAGCAGATCCGCACCGCGCTGGCCCTCGTGGGCGCGGGCCTCGGCGTGACGCTGGTGCCGCGGCTGCACCGCGAGGAAGCGCTCCAGGCCGGCCTGGCGGCGCTGCCGGCCCGCATGCCGCTGGCGCGCGAGCTGGTGATCGTGCGGCGCGCCGACCGGGTGCTGTCCGCCCCGGTCGAGCACCTGATCGAATGTTTTCGCCGCGCGGCGCTCAGCGTGGCGGCAGACGCAGCGCCCCGTCGAGGCGGATCACCTCGCCGTTGAGCGACAGGTTCGTGACGACGTGGACGGCGAGGCGCGCATATTCGTCCGCCTTGCCCAGCCGCTTCGGGAAGGGAATGGATGCGGCCAGCGACTGCTGCACCTCTTCCGGCAGCTTGTACAGCAACGGCGTCATGAACAGGCCCGGGGCGATGGTCACCACGCGCACCCCGAACTGCGCGAGGTCGCGCGCCAGCGGCAGGGTCAGCGACGTCAGGCCGCCCTTCGATGCCGCGTAGGCTTCCTGGCCGACCTGGCCGTCGTACGCGGCCACCGACGAGGTCAGGATGATGACCCCGCGCTCGCCGTCTTCCAGCGGTTCCTCCGCGACCATCGCGGCCGCGGCCAGGCGCACCACGTTGAAGGTGCCGATCAGGTTGACCTGGACGATGCGGCTGAAGTCCTCCAGCGGCATCGGGGTGCCGTCGCGCCCGACGAGGCGGCGCGCGCCGCCGATGCCCGCGCAGTTGACCAGGATGCGCGCGCCGCCATGCGCGTCGGCCGCCGCCCGCAGGGCCGCTTCCACGCTGGCGCTGTCGCAGATGTCGCAGTGCAGCGCGAGTCCGCCGACCTCCTGCGCCAGCGCCTGCGCGGCCTCCAGGTTGACGTCGAGGATCGCCACCCGCGCGCCCTGCGCCGCCAGTTCGCGCACGGTCTGGGCGCCGAGGCCCGATGCGCCGCCCGTCACCAGGGCGGCATGTCCTGCCAGTTGCATAGTCTCTCCTTCAGTTGTCCGAATCCGGGTTCTCGAGCAGCAGCGCGATGCCCTGGCCGCCGCCGATGCAGGCCGACGCCACGCCGTAGCGGCGGCCGGTCTCGCGCAGTGCGCGCGCGAGCGTGATGGTCAGGCGCATGCCGGTGGCGGCGAGCGGGTGGCCGAGCGCGATCGCGCCGCCGTTCACGTTCAGGCGCTCCTCGTCGAGCCCGAGCTCGCGCGCGACCGCGAGCACCTGCGCGCCCTGCGCCTCGTTGATCTCGAACAGCCCGACCTGGTCCAGGCGCAGGCCGCTCCGTTCCAGCAGCAGGCGGATCGCCGGCGCGGGGCCGATGCCCATGATCTCAGGCGGCACGCCGGCGACGCCGCAGGCCAGCAGGCGCGCCAGCGGCGGACGGCTGCGGCCGCGCATGACCTCCCCGCTGGCGACGATGGCGGCACCGGCGCCGTCGACCAGCGCCGCGCTGTTGCCCGCGGTCTGCACGCCGCCCGGGTAGAGCGCGCGAAGGCCCGCCAGCACCTCGACCGGCGATGGCCGGACGTGCGTGTCGACGGTCAGTTCCTTCTGCTTGCCGGTCAGGCGGAGCGTGCGCCGCGCATACCCTTCCAGGTCGAAGGTCTCGTTCGCGACCGGGACGATCTCGCCGGCGTGAAAACCGCGCGCCTGGGCGGCGACCGCACGCGCGAAGCTGCGCGAGGCGTAGGCGTCCACTTCCTCGCGCTTGACGCCGTAGCGCACCGCGAGGTTTTCCGCCGTCTGCGGCATCGTGATGCCGGGCGCCGGATCGATCAGCGCCTCCCACATATAATCCTGGAACTCGACGGGCGCGCCCAGCTTGAAGCCGGTGCGGTGGCCGAAGGCCGCGATCGGGTTGCGCGTCATGTTTTCGGTGCCGACCACCAGCGCGGTGTCGGCGTAGCCCAGCTTGACCTGGTCCGCGGCCTGGCGGAACAGCTCGAAGCCGGTGCCGCAGATGCGCTGCACGTTCAGCGCCGTGACCTGCTGGTGCACGCCGGCGTACAGGCCGATGTGGCGCGCGATCATGTATTGGAAGCAGTCGCCGGGCGCCATGTTCCCGGACAGGACGGAGCCGACCTGCGCCGGTTCCACACCGGCGCGTTCCAGCACGGCGCGCGCGACCTTGATGCCGAGATCGGTCGGCGAAACGGCAGAAAAGCCGGTGCAGTAGTCCACGAAGGGCGTGCGCACGCCGTCGAGGATCCAGATGTCGTCGTAGGCGGAGTAAAGGCTCATTTCAAGTTCCCGCTAGCGTTGGGTTGGATGAAGGACGGCGCGGTGCCGGCGTACAGGGCTTCCACCAGCGCGGCGCGGTGGGTCAGCATCGCGCGCTGGTTGATCGATCCCTTGTCCGTGATTTCGCCGCGGTCGATGTCCGGCACGTCGTGCAGCAGGCAGGCGCGCCGCACGCGCGTGGCGCTGCCGCTGCCCCCGTCGTGCAGCGTCTGCACCACGTCGCGGAAGAAGGCCAGCACGGGCGGCGCGGCCAGCACGTCGGCCACCGGCGCCGATGACGGCAACCCGGCGAGTTCGCGGCACAGGGGCTGGCGCGGGATGATCATCAGGCCAAGCTCGCTGCGGTCGTGACCCGTGACGACGGCGTCCTGCAGGTACGGCGCGCCCGAGCGGATGGCGCGCTCCCGGAGGGGCCCCACGCTCACCCAGGTGCCGGTGGCCAGCTTGAAGTCCTCCGCCACGCGGCCGTCGAACAGCAGGCCCAGGTCCGGCCGCGCCGGGTCGCGCCACTTGACCGCGTCGCCCGAGCGCAGGAAACCTTCCTCGTCGAACGCGGCGGCGCTCTCCTCCGGCGCGCGCCAGTAGCCGGGCGTGACGTTCGGGCCGCGGTAGCGCACTTCCAGCTTGTCCCCTTCCCGCACCAGCTTGACCTCCATGCCGGGACAGGGCGTCCCCAACTCGCCCGCATGCGCCTCGTTGTCGAGCACGAACATCGCGCACGGCGCCGTTTCCGTCATGCCGAGGCCCGTCGTCATGACGATCCGCTCGCCGCATTCCTGTTCGGCGCTGGCGTGCAGCTGGTCCCACACGGGCTGCGACAACGCGGCGCCGGCATAGAACTGCAACTTGAGCCGGCTGTAGAAGCGCTGGCGCAGGTCCGCATCGCGCGCCAGCGCGTGCGCAACCTCTTCCCAGCCCTTGGGCACGTTGAAGTACATGGTCGGCGCCACGTCGCGCAGGTTCTCGAGCGTGATGCCGATGTGCTGCGGCGTCGGCTTGCCGTCGTCGATGTACAGCGTGCCGCCATTGAACAGGACCAGGTTGACGTCCTTGCTGCCGCCGAACGTGTGGTTCCAGGGCAGCCAGTCGAGCAGCACGGGCGGTTCCTCGGCGAGAAAGGGCCAGCACTGCAGCAGCATCTGCTGGTTGGCGCACAACATACGCTGCGTGGTGATGACGGCCTTCGGCATCCGCGTCGAGCCGGACGTGAACAGGAATTTCACGATGGTGTCGGGCCCGGTCGCTTCACGGGCCGCGTCCACCGCGGCGGTGGGCGGCGTCGCGCGCAGGCTGGCGAACGCCGTCGCGGCGCGGCCGGGGACGGCGTCGTGCACGAGCACCAGCTCGGTCTCCACCGGCACCGCGGCCAGGATCGCCGCCGCATACGCGCCGCCGTCGCAGGCGAAAACGAGCCCGGGGCGCAGCAGCTCGACCACGTGGCGCAGCTTGCCGAAGTCCTGCGACTGCAGCGAGTAGGCCGGCGACACGGGCGCATAGGGCACGCCGGCGTACTGGCACGCGAGCGCCAGCTGCGCGTGTTCCAGGTCGTTCCCGGACAGGATCAGCACCGGGCGCTCGGCCGACAGCCCCCGCTGCAGCAGGGCCTCGCCGAGTGCGCGGGCGGCATCGCATGCGGCGCGGTAGCTCAGGTGGCGCCACGCGCCGGCCTCCTTGCGCGCCATGTAGCTGCGGTCTGGCGCCGTTTCCGCCCAGTGCAGCAGACGGTCGGTGGTGCGTACCGCATACGGCAGCAGCGGCGCGCGCGCTCGGACATGGACCGCGTCCGGCGTTTCCCGCACTTCCACCGCGGCCCGGGCGAAATGCACCGGGCGGTAGCGAGCCTGGTTCGCCATGATGTCTCCTTGTGGATGTGTTGTCGGATCAGCCGGTCTGGCGGACCTTGTTGGTCTTGGCATCGAGGAAGGCGGCGAGGCGCTGGCGCGTTTCCGGGTCGCTGGCCGCGACCGACGCCATCAGCGCTTCCGTCATGAGGCCGTCCTGGATCGACTGGTCGGCAATGCGCGGCAGCACGTGCATCACGCCGTAATTGGTCATCGGCGAATTGCCGGCGATCTTTTCGGCCAGCGCCATCGCCTTGGCCAGGCCCTCGCCCGGCGCCACGAGGTAATGGCTGATGCCGGCGGCGTGGCCCTCGGCGGCGTCCAGCACGCGTCCCGTCAGCATCAGGTCGGTCATGCGCGCGACGCCGATCAGGCGCGCGATGCGCACCGAGCCGCCGCCACCGACGAACAGCCCGCGCGACCCTTCCGGCAGCGCATAGAACGCCGAGGATTCCGCGACCCGCACGTGGCAGGCGCTCGCCAGTTCCAGGCCGCCGCCCACGACGGCGCCGTGCAGCAGCGCGACCACGGGCACGCGGCCGAAGCCGATGGCCTCGAACGCCGCATGCCACATGCGGGAGTGGAACACGGCCTGCGTCGTGTTGTTTTCGCGGACCTCGGACAGGTCCAGCCCCGCGCAGAACGCCGGGCCGTCGCCCAGCAGCACGGCGGCGCGGACGGTGTCCGGGAGGGATTCGAAGCACAGCCGCAGCTCGCGCACCAGGTCGTCGCTGAGTGCGTTGCGCTTGGCCGAGCGGCACAGCGTGATTTTTGCCACGGCGCCGACCGTTTCGATGCTTAGCAATGGGGTATCCGGTTTCTGGCTCATTGTCCTGGCTTTCCAAATGAATCTGTTGAGTCGTAATGGTTATATCCTATAACGAATTTATTGCGATCCGCAAGCAAATTGTTTATGATCGATAACCATTACACCGAAACTCTATCTGGAGACAACCATGCAAGTCATCAGTGCCGACGGCGCCGCCGCCCTGGTTCGCGACGAATCCACCATCTTCCTGGGCGGCCTGGCCATGATGGGACTGGCCGAAGAAGTCCTGATCGCGCTCGAGCGGCGCTTCCTGGCCGAGGGCCATCCGCGCAATCTCACCACCTGGGCCTGCGGCGCGATCGGCAATGGCGGCACCGGCGGCATGGTGCATTTCGCCCACAAGGGCATGATCCGGCGCACGGTGGCCGGCCACTTCGGCCAGACCGGCAAGGAATTGATGGGGATGATCTTTGCGAACGAAGTGGAGGCCTATAACTTCCCGCAAGGGTCGCTGTCGCACCTGACGCGGCATATGGCGGCGCGCACGCCCGGCCTGCTGACCAAGGTGGGACTCGGCACGTTCGTGGACCCGCGCCAGCAGGGCGGCAAGCTCAATCCCAGCGCGGCCGAGGACCTGGTGCACCTGACCGAATTCGCCGGCGAGGAATGGCTGCACTACCCCTGCCCGCGGATCGACGTGGCGATCATCCGGGGCACCGTCGCGGACGAAAAGGGCAACCTCACGCTGGACAAGGAAGGCGTGCACCTGGAGCAGCTGCAGATCGCCCAGGCGGCGCGCGCCTGCGGCGGCATCGTGATCGCGCAGGTGGAACGGGTGGTGCAGGAAGGCAGCCTGCATCCGAAGCGGGTGAAAGTGCCGGGCTACCTGATCGATTATGTGGTGACGGCCAAGCCGGAATCACACATGCAGTCGATCAGCACGGGGTTCAATCCGGCGTTGTGCGGCGACGTGCGCGTGCCGGTGCGCTCGCTCGCGCCGATGCCGCTCGACGAGCGCAAGGTGATCGCGCGCCGCGCCGCGCTGGAGCTCGTGCCCGGCGCGATCACCAATCTCGGCATCGGCATCCCGGCCGGCATCCCGTCGATCGCGGCGGAGGAAGGCGTGTCGGACCTGCTCACCCTCAGCATCGAGAGCGGCGTCAACGGCGGGATTCCGGCCCAGGGCGGCGATTTCGCCCTCGCCTACAATGCCGAATCCATCATCGACCAATCGGCGCAGTTCGATTTCTACGACGGCGGCGGACTCGATGCCAGCTTCCTCGGCCTCGCCCAGACCGACGTGCACGGCAACGTGAACGTCAGCATGTTCAACGGCCGGCCCGTGGGTTGCGGGGGCTTCATCAACATCACGCGCTCGACGCGCAAGCTGGTCTTCTGCGGAACCTTCACGGCCGGCGGGCTGGACGTGGCGGTGGAAGACGGCCGCCTGCGCATCGCGCAGGAAGGCCGCTCGCGCAAGTTCATCGAACGGGTCGAGCAGATCACCTTCAATGGCCATGATGCCGTGCAGCGCGGCCAGGACGTGCTGTTCGTGACGGAACGCGCCGTGTTCCGCTTGACGGCGGACGGACTGGAACTGACGGAGATCGCGCCCGGCGTCGATCTCGAGCGCGACGTGCTGGCGCACATGGGCTTCGCGCCGATCGTGCGCGACGTGCGCACGATGGACGCGCGCCTGTTCATGCCGGTGTGGGGTGGCCTGGCGCAGGCGCTCGCCGCGCGCTGACAGCGCAAACAACGCGCGGGCTCAGGCCTGCGCGTCGTCCTCGTCGTGCAGGAAGATCTTTTGCAGCAGCTTGACCAGTTCGGCGCGTTCGGCGTCGGTCAGCATGGCCGTCGCTTCCAGCTCCAGCTCCGACACGGTCTTCTCCGCCTTGGCGCACAGCCGCGTGCCTTCGGGCGTCAGCACCAGCGTCTGCGAGCGCTTGTCGAGCGGATTGCGCTGGCGGACCAGCAGGCCGCGCTCTTCCAGCTTGTCCAGCAGGATCGCCAGGTTCGGCGGCGACACGTTCACGGCCTTCGACAGGCGCTTCTGGGTGATGTTCGGATTCGCGTTGAGCAGGCTCAGGACGGAAAAATCGACCGCGCGCAGGTTGAACTTCTTCATCCGTTCCTCGAAATGCGGAACGATGGTCAGATAGGCGCGGCGGCAGTTATAGCCGACCAGGCTCAGAAGGAGGCTCTGGTCGAGCGGCTGCCCAGCGGCTTCCTGGACGGCAGTGACGAGTTTGGCGTTTTGGCGAGTGGCCATCGGCATGAACGTTGCAAAAGAAAATCATTATAAAGTAAAAATGCATCGCACGAAGCGCCATAGCCAGGTCGCCGCTAGAGGTCCAGCACGAGCAGCGGGGTCCGCGCACGCGAACAGCAAGGCGTGAACTGGTCGTTGGCCGCGCGCTCCGCGTCGGTCAGGTACAGGTCGCGGTGGTCCGGCACGCCTTCCAGCACCCGCGTCAGGCAGGTGCCGCACACACCTTCCTCGCATGAATACGGGATGTCCACGCCCTGCTCGGCCAGCACCTTGAGTACCGTCCGGCCCACGGGGATCGTCACGACCCGGCCGCTCGCTGCGAGCCGCACGTCGAAAGGCTGGTCGCCGCCGGTGTCGGCCGCCGCGGCGCCGAAGTACTCGACGTGGAGCTGCCCTGCGGACCAGCCGCGTGCCTTCGCGTTGTCCAGCACGTGGTCGATGAAGCCCTGCGGGCCGCAGACGTAGAGATGCGTGCCGGGTTGCGGCGCCGCCAGCAGGCTGGCCAGGTCGAGCGTCCGGTCGGCGTCGTAGTGAACCTGGACCTGCGTGGCGAATCCGGCGCTGCGAATGCGCTCCAGGAAGGCGGCGCGCTCGGGCGAGCGCACGCAATAGTGGAATTCGAACTTCGCCCTGTCTGCCGCCAGCGTCTCGGCCATCGCCAGGATCGGCGTGATGCCGATGCCGCCCGCCAGCAGCAGCGTGCGCGCCGCGTCGACGAGCGGAAAGTGGTTCTTCGGCGCGCTGATCGTGAGCAGCGTGCCGACGTCGACGTCGTCGTGCATGGCCTGCGAGCCGCCGCGCGAGTCCGCAGCGCGCAGGACGGCAATCAGATAGCGGTGCGTTTCGCCGGGCGCGTTGCACAGCGAGTACTGGCGCACCAGGCCGTTCGGCAGGTGCACGTCGACGTGCGCGCCGGCCGCGAACGGCGGGAGCGCGGCGCCGTCGACCGGCACCAGTTCGTAGCTGCAGATTGCCTCCGCTTCCCGGGTCTTGCGCGCGACGCGCACGTTCAAGGCACTCATGCCGCGGCCTCCCCGGCCCGCTCGCGTGCCAGCCAGGCATCGATGACGCGGCGCGACTGCACGCCGCCCGCGTCGATGTTGAGCATGAGGAGCTTGCGCTCCGGATGGCGCAGGATGTTCTGCTGCTGGAGTTCGAGCATGGCGCGGTCTTCGCTGAAGATCCTGCCCTGTCCTGCGCGGATGGTCTCGGTCAGCGCTGCGTCGTCCGGCTTGAAGTTGCGCGCCATGCCCCAGAAGTACCAGTGCGACGTCTCCGTCTCCGGCGTGATGAAGTCGACCACGATGGACGACGCCTTGTGCGCCGGGTCGGCGTGATAGCCGCCCTTGCCGGCATGGGCGACGCCCACCTCGATCATCACGTGGCTCGGCGCATTGAAGCGGCAGATCTGCCAGCGGTCGACCGGGACGTCGTCGGCGAGACCGTTGCCGCGCAACGCGGCCTGCCAGAACGGCGGCGGCATGATGTTCTCCATGAAGCGGCTCGTCACCACCTGTTCGCCTTCGACCTTCGTCGTGACGGGCGCCTCGTCGATTTCCTTCTGGCCGATGCTGGACGCGTGCACATACGTCTCGTGCGTGAGGTCCATCAGGTTGTCGATCATGAGGCGGTAATCGCAGCCGATGTGATACAGCCCGCCGCCATAGGCCCATTCCGGATTCTCCGCCCACTCGAGATGGTGGATCGTGGCCGGATCGGCCAGTGCCCTGTCGCCCGGCCAGACCCAGATGAAGCCATAGCGCTCCTCGACCGCATAGCTGCGGATGCAGGGAAACCCGCGCACGCGTTGGCCGGGCATGGCCACGGCCTTGCCGTCGCAGCCCATCTGCAAGCCGTGGTAGCCGCATACGAGGTGGCCATCGCGCACGAAGCCCAGCGACAGGGGCGCGCCCCGGTGCGGACAGAAATCCTCGACCGCGGCGACCTTGCCGCCCTCGCCCCGGTAGAACACCATCTTTTCGCCGCAGATCTGGCGACCGAGAGGCTTGCCGTCGATCTCGTCGGGCGTGCAGGCCACGTACCACGCATTCCTGGGGAACATCTTGTCTCCTTGTCGTCGAATATTCAACTAACATTCAGTGCGCTGAATGTTTTAAAAAGTATCGCGCGCATCGATGCCGAAGTAAACTGGTGATCCGGATTATTTCGATGGTGCGCCGCACCAGAAGCAGCCCTCAACATGCCAAGCAAACGCGTGCCCGACGATCAGGGATCGTCGCTCGACCTGTACCAGCACCCCGGCCATTTGCTGCGCCGCGCCCAGCAGATTTCGGTGTCCCTCTTCCATGACGAAATGAGCGGCGAACTGACGCCGGTCCAGTATGCGATCCTGAGCCGCCTGGCCGATCATCCCGGCATCGACCAGGTCTCGCTGGCGGGCCTCGCCGCCATCGACACCTCCACCGGCGCCACCGTCTGCGCCCGGCTCGAAGAAAAGGGCCTTCTGCTACGCGAGGTGATTCCGCATAACCGGCGCCAGCGCGCCCTGACCATCACGCCCGCCGGCGCGGGCCTGCTGGCGGCGCTGGAACCGGGCGCCCAGCGCCTGCGCGACCGGATACTGGCGCCCCTGAGCACGCGCGAGCAGGACGTGTTCATGCACCTGCTGGCCAAACTCGTCAACGGCAACAACGAACAAAGCCGCGCGCCGCTGGCACTTCCCGCCGCCTCCGACGACGTGTAAGGACCCACGCTTCCGTATCGTCGAACATCGGCGCTTCCGTCCGCGGACCGCGCCGTAACCAACTTTACAACCTCCGATTTTTAGTTATAGAATGAAATTAGTATATTTCATAACTTTAATTGGAGACACAGGATGGCCAACGCGGCACGCACGATCAAGTCCACGCACACCTTTCCCCGCCGGTCCGGCGTCGCGTTCGCCGTCTTCTGTGCCTGCGCCGCCATGGCCGCGGGCGCGCAGGCACAGACGGCGCCGGCGGCATCGGACAACGGCGAGCAGCCGGAGCAGGTCGTCGTCACCGGCAGCCGCATCCGCGGCGTGGCGCCGGTCGGCTCGACGGTGGTGTCGCTCACGCGCGGCGACATCGAGGCATCGGGCGCCGTCAGCACCGCCAATCTGCTGCAGGAAGTGCCGCAGGTGTTCAACCTCGGCGTGTCCGAATCGTCGCGCGGCCAGGCGGGCGGCGCCGGCAACATCACTTATGGGTCGTCGGTCAACCTGCGCGGCATCGGTCCCTATGCCACGCTGTCGCTCGTCAACGGCCACCGCGTCGTGCCCCAGGGGACCACCGGTTCCGGCATCGATCCGTCGATCATTCCGATGCTGGCCCTGCAGCGCGTCGAGATCGTCGCCGACGGCGCCTCCGCCATCTACGGCTCGGACGCGGTGGCCGGCGTCGTGAACCTGATCCTGCGCCGCGACGTCGAAGGCGCGGAAGGCTTCGTACGCTACGGCACGGCGGACGGCTACCACGAGCACCAGGTCGGCGCGCTGCTGGGACACCGGTGGCGCGGCGGCCAGGTCGTCGCCACCGTGCAGAACGATGTCCATACGGCGCTGAACGGGCGCGATCGCGATTTCTTCCGGGGCGACCTGCGCGCCCGCGGCGGCGGCGACTTCCGTTCCACGCAATGCGCACCCGGGAATATCCTCATCGGCGGCACGTCGTACGCGATTCCTTCCGGCGGCGTCACGCCGGCGAACGCCGGCAGCCTGGCCTCCGGCACCGTCAACAAGTGCGACAACCTGCAGTACGCCGACATCCTGCCGCGCCAGGAGCGCAACAGCGCCACCTTCACGTTCAACCAGGACCTCGGCAACGGCTACGCACTGTTCGCGGACGGCTTCGCCACGCGCCGCACATACCGCATGCAGCCGGGCTCGCCGTCGTCGACCGTCACCGTCCCGAACAGCAACCCGTTCTACGTGCGGCCCGCGGGCGCGCCGGCCGGCACGGCGGAGGACGTCGCGCTGTCGTTCGCCGGCCAGCTGGCGCCGGACACCGCGACCGGCTATTCGCGCTCGTTCGAAGCCACCGTCGGCATCGACAAGACGCTGGCCGCCGGCTGGAAGGCGGGTGCCCTCTACACGTGGGGCAAGAACAACGACCAGTCCGCGACCGTGCATGGCCTGAACAGCGGCGCCGTCGCGGTCGCGCTGGCGGACACGAATCCGGCGACGGCGCTGAACGTGTTCGGGGGCCCGAACAACCCGGCCACGCTCGCAGGGATCGCGAACGGCCTGTTCATCGCCCCCGGCCAGACGATCTTCCAGAATGCGCAGGTCAAGGCCGACGGTCCCCTGTTCGCCATTCCCGGCGGGAGCGTGCGCGCCGCGGCGGGTTTCGAATACCAGCGCCTGCGCACCGACGTCGGCTCGACGTTCGGCACGACCGACGCGCCCATCGCCAGCAGCATGGGACTGGGACGCAACATCAAGTCCCTGTATGCCGAGCTGGCGGTACCGCTGGTCGGCGCGGCCAACGCCATGCCCGGCATCTACCGGCTCGACCTGGACATCGCCGCCCGCACCGACCGCTACAGCGACGTCGGCAGCACGAACAATCCGAAGGTCGGCTTCAACTGGGCGCCGGTGCAAGGCGTCGTCGTGCACGGCAGCTATGGCACGTCGTTCCGCGCGCCGCTGCTGGCCGAGGTGAACACGCCCGTCAACAACGGCCGCGGCGCGCTGTTCGTGCAAAACTATTCCGACCCGGCCAACGGCGGCGCGTTGCGCGTGGGCGTCGCGCGGTCGGCGTCGAACCCGAACCTGCAGCCGGAAACGGCGACCACGAAGTCGCTCGGCATCGACTGGGAACCGGCGTTCGGCCACCATACGAAGCTCGGGCTGACGTACTTCGACATCAAGTACGAGAACCAGGTGACGAGCTATTTGTCAGACCTGACCTTGCTGAACCGCGAAGCGCAGTTCGCCGGCACCGGCATCATCGTGCGCAACCCGTCCGCCGCCATGGTGGCCCAGATGAAGGCGCAGTACCCGGCCTTCGGCGTGCTGCCCGAGAACTGGACGCTGTACGTCGACGGCAGCGCCAACAACCTGGGCAAGTCGCTCGCGCGCGGCGTCGACTTCACGGCCAGCACGCGCGTGCCCGCCGGCGACCTGGGCGATTTCGGCTTCGGCGCGAGCGGCACGTATTTCACGAAGTACCAAGTGGCGGTGACGTCCGGGGCCCCGCTCGTCGACCAGCTGAACCGGATCTATAATCCGCTGCGCTTCAAGACTCGTTTGTCCTCGACCTGGAACCTGGATGCATGGAACGCCAACGTCTACGTGAACTACCAGAACGCCTACGACAACAACCTGGCGGCGCCGCTGCAGGAAGTCGCGAGCAATACCACCGTCGACGCGCAGGTCGCGTACCGGTTCGATGCCGGCTTCCTGAAGGACACGACGCTGGCGCTGAACGTGAACAACCTGTTCGACCGCCGCCCGCCGTTCGTGAACATCGCGCAGAGCAGCAACGGCGGCGGCGGTTTCGACCCGACCTTGACCAACCCGGTGGGACGCATCGTGTCGCTCTCGCTCAACAAGCACTTCTGAAACCCTGGAGACCCTCATGCTTCGACAACCCATACGCACCCTCCTCGCCGCGGCGTTGCTGCCGGCGACTTTTGCGCACGCGGCCTCGCCGAACGACACGCTCGTCTCGCCACGGGTAGCGGACGGCCGGGCCGTGTTCAGCGTCCATGCACCCGACGCGGACGCCGTGCAGCTGACCGGCGAAATGCTCGAATACGGAAAAGCGATGCCGCTGGCGAAGGGCGCGGACGGCGTCTGGTCGGTGGACGTGCCGGGCATCGCGCCGGGCACGTACCGCTACACGTTCCGCGTGGGCGGCGTCGACGTCGTCGACCCGCGCAACACCGAAGCGACGCGCAGCCAGACGCGCGTGCAAAGCCTGCTGCACGTGCCGGGCATCGCCGTCGAAGACGCGCAGCCGGTGCCGCACGGCGCCGTCGCCGTCGTCAACTACCGCAGCCCGGTGTTCACGGCGCCGCGCCGGATGCATGTGTACACGCCGCCCGGATACGCGCCGGCCAAGGGACCGTATCCGGTGCTGTACCTGCTGCACGGCGGCGGCGACTCGGACGAGAACTGGAGCACGGTCGGGCGCGCCGGCTTCATCCTGGACAACCTGATCGCGGCCGGCAAGGCAAAGCCGATGATCGTCGTGATGCCGGCCGGGCACGTGCCGGCGGCCGACGGCAGCATCGCCGGCGCGATGACCGCGATGAGCGCGGACGCGCGCAACGACCCGTTCACGCGCGACCTGATGGAGACCATCATCCCGTACGTGGAATCGCATTACGCCGCCTCGCCGCGCGCCCGCGACCGCGCCATCGCGGGTCTGTCGATGGGCGGGGTCCAGACCGGCAACATCGCGCTGGCCTACGTCGATAAATTCCCGTGGGTGGGCATCTTCAGCTCCGGATGGTTCCCCGAAATGCGGCCCGACGTCGAACGCCTGCACGGCAAGGACATGGACAAGGCCGCGAAGACGGAGCGCCTGCTGTGGGTCGGCTACGGCAAGACCGACATCGCCCGCGACAATTCGAAGGCGATGCTGAAGATGTTCGCCGCGCACGGCATGCGCTACCAGGAACTGGAGACGGAGGGCGGGCACACGTATGCCAACTGGCGCTTGTACCTGGCCCGCTTCGCGCCGCTGCTGTTCCGCGATTGATATTAAACGCGCTCGATCGCGAGCGCGATCCCCTGCCCCACGCCGATGCACATCGTGCACAGGGCAAAGCGGCCGCCGGTCCGCTCCAGCTGGTAAGTGGCCGCGGTGACGAGCCGCGCGCCGCTCATCCCGAGCGGATGACCGAGCGCGATCGCGCCGCCGTTCGGATTCACGCGCGGGTCGTCGTCGCGCAGGCCAAGCAGGCGCAGCACGGCGAGGCCCTGCGACGCGAACGCTTCGTTCAATTCGATCACGTCGAACTGGTCCAGCGTCATGCCCGTCTGCGCCAGCAGCTTCTGCACGGCGGGTGCCGGGCCGATGCCCATCACGCGCGGCGCCACGCCGGCCGTCGCCATGCCGACGATGCGGGCGCGCGGTCTCAGGCCGTACTGCGCCGCCGCCTCGGCATTCGCCAGCAGCAGCGCGCAGGCGCCGTCGTTCACGCCCGAGGCATTGCCGGCCGTGACCGTGCCGTCCGGCCGCACGACCGGTTTCAGCTTCGCCAGCGCTTCCAGGCTCGTCTCGCGCGGGTGCTCGTCCTTGGCGAAGCGGATGGGATCCCCTTTCTTCTGCGGAATCAGCACGGGCACGATCTCCTGCTCGAACGTGCCGTCCTGCTGCGCACGCGCGGCCTTGGTCTGGCTCGCGAGCGCGAACGCATCCTGGTCCGCGCGCGAGATCTTGTAATCGTCCGCCACGTTTTCCGCCGTCTCCGGCATCGCATCCGTGCCGTACAGCTTGTGCATCAGCGGGTTCGGGAAGCGCCAGCCGATCGTCGTGTCGTAGATGTTCGCGCTGCGGGAGAACGCGGATTCCGCCTTGCCCATCACGAACGGCGCGCGCGTCATCGATTCCACGCCGCCTGCGATCATCAAACGGGCCTCGCCGCTCTTGATGGCGCGCGCGGCGCTGCCGACAGCGTCCAGGCCCGAGCCGCACAGGCGGTTCACGGTGGAACCGGAGACCTCTTGCGGCAGGCCGGCCAGCAGCGCGGCCATGCGCGCGACGTTGCGGTTGTCCTCGCCGGCCTGGTTGGCGCAGCCGTAGATCACGTCGTCGATGGCGGACCAGTCGACGTCCGGATTGCGGCGCATCAGTTCGCGGATGGGGATGGCGCCCAGGTCGTCCGCGCGCACATCCTTCAACGCGCCGCCGTAGCGGCCGACGGGGGTGCGGATGGCGTCGACGATGAATGCGTCGGTCATGTTCATTCTCCTGTTATTCAAGGGGCGCCAGCAGCGGCGCGGCGGTCACGGCCTGCAGGTCGGCCAGCGTGAGGCCGGGCGCCATCTCGCGCACGCGCAGGCCCTCGGGCGTCACGTCCAGCACGGCCAGGTCGGTGTAGATGCGGCTGACGCACCCGATGCCCGTCAGCGGATACGTGCAGCGCTCGACGATCTTGCTTTCTCCCGTCTTCGTCTGGTGTTCCATCATGACGAACACCTGCTTCGCGCCGATCGCGAGATCCATGGCGCCGCCGACGGCGGGAATCGCATCCGGCGCGCCGGTGTGCCAGTTGGCCAGGTCGCCCGTGTGCGACACCTGGAAGGCGCCCAGCACGCAGATGTCCAGGTGGCCGCCGCGCATCATCGCGAACGAGTCCGCGTGGTGGAAATAGGCGCCGCCCGTCAGCAGCGTCACCGGCTGCTTGCCGGCGTTGATCAGGTCTTCGTCTTCCTCGCCGGGAGCGGGCGCCGGGCCCATGCCGAGCAGGCCGTTCTCGCTGTGCAGGAAGATTTCCTTCTCCTGCGGCAGGTAGTTGGCGACCTTCGTGGGCAGGCCGATGCCCAGGTTGACGTAGGCGCCTTCCGGGATGTCCTGCGCCACGCGCGCGGCCATCTGGTCGCGGGTGTATCGGGTGTTCATGCTGCCTCCTTGACGACGCGCTGGACGAAGATGCCGGGGGTGACGATCGCTTCGGGATCGAGTTCACCGAGCGGCACGATCTCGGCGACCTGCGCGATGGTCGTCTTCGCGGCCATGGCCATGATCGGGCCGAAGTTGCGGGCCGTCTTGCGGTACACGAGATTGCCCCAGCGGTCGCCGCGCAGCGCCTTGATCAGCGCGAAATCGGCGTGGATGGGCGTCTCGAACACGTAGTTGCGGCCATTGATGACGCGGGTCTCCTTGCCCTCGGCCAGCAGGGTGCCGTAGCCGGTGGGCGTGAAGAAGCCGCCGATGCCGGCGCCAGCGGCGCGGATGCGCTCCGCCAGGTTGCCCTGCGGCGTCAGCTCCAGCTCGATCCCGCCGGCGCGGTACAGCGCGTCGAAATGCCAGGAATCGGACTGGCGCGGGAACGAGCACACGATCTTCTTCACGCGCTTTTCCTTGATGAGGGCGGCCAGGCCCGTGTCGCCGTTGCCGGCGTTGTTGTTCACGATGGTCAGCTCGCGGGCGCCGTGGGCGATCAGCGCGTCGATGAGCGCGGACGGCATGCCGGCGTTGCCGAAACCGCCGATCATGACGGTGGCGCCGTCGTGGATGTCGGCCACGGCCCGCTCCAGCGAGTCACAGGTTTTGTCGATCATGGGTTGTCACCTTGTCTCTAATGTGCGATTATCGAACACATGCTCGTCTACCGCACAAAAAGTGTACGCCCAGGCCACGCCGGCCGTCAAGCGCTTCCTGACAACCCGTCCCCATCGATTAGAATTCCGCCATGTCATCCACACCCTCGACCCCAGCCGCCCCGCTCACCATCGCGGAAGAAATCGACGCCCTCGCCGATCCCGACTTCATGACGTCGCTCGCGCGCGGCCTCGCCGTGCTGCGCGCATTCGCCGACTCGCGCAAGCCGCAGACCATCGCCCAGATCAGCCAGCAGACCGGCATCCCGCGCGCGGCCGTGCGCCGCTGCCTGCACACGCTGCGGCAGCTCGGCTACGTGGACGCGGAACTGAACAATTTCAGCCTGCGGCCGAAGGTGTTGACGTTGGGGTATTCGTATTTATCGTCGACGCCGCTGACGGCCGCCGCGCAGCCATGCCTGAACGGCGTCAGCAAGGCGCTGGGCGAATCGAGCTCGCTCGCCGTGCTGGAAGAAGATCAGGTGCTGTACGTGGCGCGCGCGGCGACGTCGCGCGTGATGTCGGTGTCGCTGTCCGCCGGCAGCCGCCTGCCGGCGTATTGCAGCTCGCTGGGCCGCGTGCTGCTCGCGCACCTCCCGCCGGACGAGCTGGAGGCCTACCTGGCGCACACCACGCTGACGCCCAAGACGGAGCGCACCGTGACGGATCCGGCCACGCTGCGCGAGATCCTCGCGCAGGTGCGGCGCGACGGTTATGCCGTCAACAACGAGGAACTGGAACTGGGATTGCGCTCGATCGCCGTGCCGGTGCGCGGCGCGTCGGGCAAGGTGCTGGCGGCGCTGAACGTGGGTGCGCACGCGGCGCGCGTGACGCCGGAACGCATGGTGGAAGAGTTCCTGCCCGTGCTGCGCCAGGGCGCGCAGGAACTCGCGATGCTGCTGCCCTGACGGCTGTCAGAAACCGTCGACGGCCGCCGCGTAGTGCGTGACGACGGGCGCGCCGTCGAAGCAGTGGCCCACGAGGCGGCGCCATTCCTGGAAATCGTCGCTCTCGCGGAAGTGGACCATGTGGTCCTCGACCGTGTTCCAGTCCACGAGCAGGCGGTAGGCGCGCGGGTTCTCCACGCCCCGCTGCAGGCGCATGCCGGTACACCCGCGCGCCCGCTGGAACAGCGGCGCTGCGGCGCGCACGCCCGCTTCGAATTGTTCTTCCATGCCGGCCTTGACGAGGATTTCAGCGCTTTCGACGACCATATGCTTCCTTTCGATGGTTGAGGGATGCACCGATTATGCCACCGCGCGCGCCGTCTCGATGGCATTGAAGCTGAACGGCGCCATCGGCAGCTCGGCATTGGTCGGCAGGCCGCGCGCGACTTCCAGCATGACGCCGCGCAGCCAGATGTGGCACGGGTCGTTTTCCTGGAACCGGTGCCATTGCAGGCATTCCGCCAGCGGCGGCAGGTCGTACGGCAGCGGCAGCACGCGGATCGGCAGCCGCCGCGCGCACGCGAGCGCAAGGCGCGTGTGCATCGTCGCGACGAGATCCGTGCCGACGAGCGCCGTCGCCATGCTGTAGAAATCGCTGGTGATCACGCGGATGCGGCGCTTGACGCCCAGCGCCTGGAGCAGAATCTCTTCCATCGTCGGCGAGCGCGGACGGCCCAGCATCGGCGCGATGTGGGACAGGCGCTCGTACGTGCCGGCGTCGAGGACGTCGCCCACCTGCGTATTGCCCTCCCAGATCACGGCGCAGTAATGGTCTTCGAACAGCGTGCGCTGCGGATGCTCGGGGTCGAGGAAGTTGCGCGGGATGATGAGGAAGTCGTTCTCGCCGCGGCGCAGCTTTTCCGCCGCGTCGTCCGCGAGCGGCACCAGTTCCAGCGTCATGTTGGGCGCGTCACGCAGCACGCGCGCCACCACCTGGTTCAGGAAGACCTCGGTCGCATAATCGGACACCATGATCTTCATGCAGCGCGTCTCGCGCGCCGGATCGAAAGACACGCGGATGCCGACCGTCGCGTGCACGTGCAGGATCAGGTCGCGCACCGGCCCGACGAGCTGGCGCCCCAGCACCGTCAGTTCCATGTTGCGGCCGACGGCGGCCAATAAATCGTCTTCGAAGAATTCGCGCAGGCGCGCCAGCATGCCGCTCATCGCGGATTGGCTGACGTTCACGCGGGCCGCCGCGCGGGTGATGTTCTGTTCCTCCAGCAGCGCGTCGAGCGCCAGCAGCAGGTTCAGGTCCAGGCGGTTGAAACGCATCGGTTGTCTCCTTGTTATCGTATGGCTCGTGCGGCCGTTTGATCCTTTACTTTATGGACTTTTCATGCGGCTGTCACGCACAAAGGCCAGCAAGGGCGCGGCCAGCGCGTCGTCGCCGCTGTTGATCGCGTAGACCTGGCTGAGGTGATTGTGGTTCGCGACAACCCCGATGCGCGGCTGGAAACCGTGGCGCGTGACGAGCCGCGCGAACAACTCGCCCGCCTGCGCCTGCATCTGGATCGGGTCCAGTTCCGCATACGTGATCGCGAGCGGGAACGGTGCCGCATCGACCAGCTCCACGGTCGACATCGCGCGGTACGCCGCGAAGTCCGTCCCGAAGTAGGCTTCGTTGCGCGGGTCCGGCGTCGCGATGCCCAGCTGCGCGCGTGCCAGGTATTCCAGTTCCGCGTTGTACACGCCGGACGCGAGAAAGGCGCCCGCGATCTTCAAACCCTCGGGCGGATGGAAACGGGAGATGAGCGTCGCAGCCGCCACGTGTGCCGCCCCGGCCGATTCTCCCGCGAGCACGATGTGATCGAGATCGCCGCCGTACTGCGCGATGTTGGCCCGCGTCCACGCGAGCGCGGATGCCACGTCCTCGGCCCCGGCCGGCCAGCGGTGGCGCGGCCCGAGACGGTAATTCGGCAGTACCGCCACCACGCCATGCCGTGAAAAATAATGGCCGACGGCTTCCCGGTCGGCCTTGTCGCCGCGGATGAAGCCCCCGCCGTGCAGGAACACGACGACGGGCACCGGCCCGCCCGCGCCGACGGCCGGGTATACGTCCAGCCGATGACGCTCGGCCACGCCGTAGACGACGTCGCGCACGGGTTCCGCGCCGCGCGGCATGCCTTCCAGCAGCGGCGCATACAGCGCCTTCGCGGCCGGCGGATCGATCACGGGGCCGGCCGCGCGGACCGCGCGCAGGATCTCCAGATGCTTGTCGCTCAACGTCATTCGACCTCCTTACAGTGCGGCCAGCGCCGGATCCTTGTGGAAGCGCCCATCCTTCATGATGGCGCGCAGGCGCTTGCGGTCCTGCAGGATCGTCACGTCCTGCGTCGGATCGCCGTCGACGAGCAGCAGGTCGGCAAGGAAGCCGGGCTTCACCTGTCCCAGCTCGTCGCCCATGCCCATCAGCAAGCCGCCCAGCAGGGTCGCGGCGGACAGCGCCTCTTCCGGCGTGTACCCCAGCAGGTTCACGAACAGTTCCAGGTCGCGCGCGTTGCGGCCGTTCGGGTTGAACGGGAAGCCGTAGTCGCCGCCCGGCAGCACGCGCAGGCCGCGCCGGCGCAGTTCCGGCACGAGCTTTCTCTGCAGCTCCAGCACCTCGGCCGCGCTTTTCTTCATGTGGCTCATGTCGAAGTGCGGCGGCGGCGCGGCGTCCAGGGTCGCCTGGATGATGCCGATGGCCGGCGCGATGAAGACGTCGTCGCGGCGCGCTTCCAGCATGTCCAGCGCTTCCTCGTCCGCGTACGTGCAGTGGTACAGCACGCGAAAGCCCGCGCGCAGCCCCATCTTGACGGCGTCGGACGCCTGCGCATGGCACGCGAGCCACACGCCCGATTCGCGCGCCTGCTCGCCGGCCGCATCGGCTTCTTCCTGCGTGTACATCAGCTGTTGCGATGCGCCCGGTTTCAGCGCATCCTCGCCGGACAGCAGGAACTTGACGGACTTGGCGCCGATCGAGGCGCAGTCCTTCACGAAGGCGCGCACGGCGTCGGGTCCGCGGCCGTGCTCCGCGACCTTGCCCGGATCGAGTTCCTCGATGGTCGGCGGTTCGCGCTCGATCGACGACGCGACGAGGCGCGGCCCCGGCATGCCGCCGCTCGTGATGAAGGTGTTCAGCACCGTCTCGACCGTCTTGCTCAGCGCACCCGCCGAATAGGCGCTCGTGAAGCCATGGTCGAGCAGGATGCGCGCGTTGCGGGCCGTCGTCAGCACGAGGTCTTCCGGCGGCAGCGCCATGCCGGGCACGAAGCGCTCGACGGAGCTGGGCCACGACAGATGCGCATGCGCCTCGACGAGGCCGGGCATCAATGTGCTGCCCCGCCCGTCGATCACGCGGTCGCCGGCCAGCGCCGTGATGCCGCGCGTGCCGTCGGCCACCTCGGCGATGCGGCTGCCCTCCACGCGCACCGCGCCGGTCCCCGGGCGCATCTGGCTGCCGTCGAAGATCCTTACGTTTTCAAAAATGATACCGCCCACGTTGTGTCTCCCTGTAGTTCATTCGATAGGCCTAGCGTAGCGGCCGGACCCCATCCGGCCAAAGCCCATTTTGGCGATACCTGCTATCGCCCTTTCACGCCGCGATGCCGTTCGCCCGCGCGATCTGCCCGAGCACGCGGGCGCTCGGTTTCACCGTGCGCTTCATCGTCGCGCGGTCCACGGCAATGAGGCCGTAATGCGGGCCATAGCCGAAGATCCACTCGAAGTTGTCCAGCAGCGACCAATGGATGTAGCTCTTCACGGGAATGCCGTCCTTCAGGCAGTTCGCGACGCCGCCCACGGCCGAGCGGATGTACGCGATGCGCTGGCTGTCGTCGTCCGTCGACATGCCGTTTTCCGTCACGTAGATCGGCACCTTCACGTGCTGCGCCGTGTAGCGGATCGTGGCCTCCAGCGCCTGCGGGTAGTACTCCATGTGCGCCGACGTGAACGTCGCATCCTTTGGCGGCGGCCGCACGCCGTCGGGCCCGATCAATTCGCGCGTATAAGTCTGCACGCCGATGAAATCGCCGTGCTCCGCGATCGCGCGGAACCACGGCTCGTACGCGATGGCGCGCTTGCGGTCACGCATGGCCTCGCCGCCGTCGACGGCCTGGTCGTCCGCGATCGCGATCGAGAAGCCGACGGGCAGTTGCGGGCGCACGGCCTTGATGGCCTGGTACGCAGCCGCATGGCCCTTCAGCAGGCCGGCCTCGATCTTCGCGAAATCGCCGAAGATCCACGACGACCATTTACCCGTGCCCGCCAGCTGGCCGGCCTTCGCCAGCATTTCCTTCATGCGCGGGTTGTCGGCCATGCCGGACAGCGGACCCGGAATGCCGAACAACAGGCGCGGCAGGTTCGGTTCGTTGAACGTCGTCGCATAGTCGATCAGGTCGCCCAGGTGGCGCGCGACCTTGTCGCAATAGCGTGCATACAGCTGCGCGGAATCGTCCGCTTCCCAGCCGCCGCGCGCCGCGAACCACGCGGGCGTGACGAAGTGATTGAAGCTCACCATCGCCTTCACCTTGTGCCTGCGGCAGGACAGCAGCACGTCGCGGTAATGCTCCAGCGCCGCCACCGAGAACATGCCCTCCACAGGTTCCACGCGCGCCCACTCGACCGAGAAGCGGAACGTGTTCAGGCCGAGGCTCGCCAGGGTCGCGATGTCCCGGTCGTACAGGCGGTAGTGGTCGACGGCGGCGCCCGACGGCTCCTTGAACTCCGTCGGCTGGATGTTTTCCAGCAGCCAGGCGTCGCTCGCGACGTTATCGCCCTCCGCCTGGTGGCCTGCAATCGCGGCGCCCCACAGGAAGCCTTTGGGGAACGTTCCCCGCGAGGCAGCGGCGTGCGCGGCGGCCGGCAGCAGCGCGGCGCCGGCGAGTGCCGTGCCCAGTCCCAGGATGGTGCGGCGGCGTGCATCGTGATTCATGTTGTCTCCTTTGTTATGTGTTATTGCAACGTGTCGGTCAGCCCGGCCACGAGGTCGTACAGTCCCTGACCGTCGTCGGCCACGCCATAGACGTAGTGATCGGGCCGGACCACGGCCGCATGGCAGCCGTGGCGCGCGAACCAGCGCGCGAGCACGCCATCCAGTTCGTCGGCCTGCATGCGGTGCGGTCCGCTCGAGAAGCCGGCGGCATCGGACGGAATGCTGATCAACATGCCGATCCGCTCCGCAAGCGCCAGCAGGCCGGGCGGCAGCTGCGCCGTGCGCAGGTCCGTCACGATGCGCCAGCCGGTGCCCGCCAGTTCGTCCAGCAGCGCCGGCCCGGCGGGTCCGTTCACGCGCGGCTGGGGGAACAGCGTGCCCGTGCCCGGGCGGCCGCCGGCTGCCAGCAGTCCTTCCATCAGCGGCGGGATGATGTCTTGCCGCGGCACGGTGCGGATCGCGCCGCCGGCCGCGTCGATCAGGGCCATGTCGCGGGCCTGGGCGCGCGCGGGATCGCGTTCGCAGATGACGGCGCCGATCTCCTTGATGCGCGTGGTAAGCCGGCGCACGTGTTCGCGCCGCTCCACCGCGTAGGTGTCGAGCAGGCTGTCCGGCGCTTCACCACCGAGCACCGCGCGCAGCTTCCACGTGAGGTTGACGACATCGCGCACGCCCTGGCACATGCCCTGTCCCAGGAACGGCGGCTGCTGGTGCGCGGCGTCGCCCGCGATGAATACGCGGCCCACACGCCACTCCCGCGCCACGAGCGCGTGGAAGCGGTAGCTGGCCTGGCGCCACAGGGCCGCGTCGTCCGGGCCGATCCACCGCCGCAGCACGCTCCACGCACCCTCCTCGGTCGCCATGTAGGCGGGATCCTCGCCCGGCAGCAGCGAGATTTCCCAGCGCCGGTGGTTGCCCGGCCCGATCACGTACGTGCACGGACGCGCCGGTTCGCAATACTGCACGCTGGTCGCCGGCAGCCTGGCCAGCCCCTTCTCGTTGACCTGCACGTCGACGACGAGCCACGGTTCGTCGAACTCCAGGTCTTCCAGCGTGATGCCGACGGCGTCGCGCACGGCGCTCGACGCGCCGTCGCAGCCGATCAGGTAGCGGGCGCGCACCGCACCCGCGTCGAAGTGGACGGTGGCGCCCTCCGCATCCTGCTCAACGCCGATGAAGCGCCGGCCCAGTACGACGTCGACGGCGGGCAGCGCCTGCACGTGGCGCCGCAGCGCCGCCTCCACGGGCGGCTGGGTGAACACCATCGATGGCGTGTGGCCCAGCGGGTATGGCGGTTCGACGGTGGCGAGCCGCTTGATCAGGCGCCCGTCGGCGCCGTAGTACTCGGACGGCGTGAACGGCTCGCAGTGCGGCGACACGGCATCCGCCAGGCCCAGGTTCTGGAACACGCGCATGATCTCGTGGTCGAGGGCGATGGCGCGCGGTTTCGGGTAGACCTCGTCGGTGCGGTCGACGACGAGCGTCCGCACGCCGGCCTGGCCCAGCAGCGCCGCGGCGACGGCGCCGGATGGGCCGAAACCGACCACGACGACGTCATAGTCGCCGTTCATGGCTGCTCGTCCTCGATCGTGTTGACGAGCAGGCCCACGCCTTCGATCTCGACCTCGATCGTGTCGCCGGCCTTCATCCACACGGGCGGCGTGCGCGACTGGCCGACGCCGGCCGGCGTGCCCATCGCGATCACGTCGCCCGGCTCCAGGGTCAGACATTCCGTCAGCAGCGCGATGGTCTCGGCCACGTCCCAGATCATGTCCTTCGTGTTCGCGTCCTGCATGACCTGGCCGTTCAGGCGCGACTGGATCGACAGGCCCACGCCGCCGGCCGGCAGTTCGTCGGCGGAGACGAGCACGGGGCCCAGCGCGCCCGTGCGGTCGAAGTTCTTCCCGATGGTCCACTGCGGCGTGCGTTTCTGGTAATCGCGCACGGAGATGTCGTTGAAGCACGCATAGCCGAACACGTAGTCCAGCGCATCCTCGCGCCTGACGTGGCGCGCGCGCTTGCCGATCACGACGGCCAGCTCGGCCTCGTAGTCGAACTTCTCCGACACACGCGGGCGCGGCGACGCTTCGCCGTGCGCCAGCAGCGACGTCGTCCCGCGCAGGAAGAACCACGGATACACGGGCTTCTCGCGGCCGCTCTCGGCGGCGTGGTCGTAGTAGTTCAGGCCCAGGCAGACCGTCTTGCCGGGTTCCGGCACGACGGGCGCCAGCGCGGCGCCTGCCAGCGGCCGGCGCCCGGCGGTCGAATCGAGCGCGCGGCGGCCGGCGGCGACGAGGTCCACGCCGTCCGCGAGCGCGGCGCGTACGTCGGCGGGAACCTCCGGCACGGCGCGGTTGATATCGACGATCTGGTCGCCGTCGACGACGGCCAGGCGGTTTTCTTTACCGTTGCGGTAGGTGACGAATTTCACTGCTGCTCCTTACTGTTCGATGAAACGGATGGTTTTCTGCGCCTGCTTGATGCGCTCCGACGGCGGCTGCGACACGCCCCACTGGTCGAAGCGGCCCGGCGGCCACTGCCAGTCGGAAGGCCCGCCAACTTTGTACGCGTCGTCGACTTGCAGCACGTCGGCCGTGTACTCGATGACGAAATCGTCCGGACCGACGAAGTAGGCAAAGACGTTGTTGCCGGGGCCGTGGCGGCCGACGCCCCATTCGATGGGCCAGCCGGCGTCGCGCATGCGGCCGGCGCCGCGCATCACGGCGTCCAGGTCCGGCATGACGAAGGCGATGTGGTTCAGCGTGTCCGCATTGCTGTCCGCAAGTGCGATGCTGTGGTGGTCACTGTTGCAGCGCATGAAGGCCATGATCTTCGTGCGGTCGGACAGGCGGAACCCGAGCGCCTCTTCGTAAAAGCGCTGGGCCGCGGCCACGTCCGCGCTGTTGAACACGACGTGCGTGATGCGGCTCGGCGCATCGGCGTGCGACCGCGCATCGTGACGTTCGTCGCCGTGCACGAAGCGCAGGATGCGGCCCTGCGGATCGGCGATGGTGACGGCAGTGCCGCCGCCCGGCTCGTCGACGGCGGCGGGTTCGGACAGCAAGCGGCCCCCCGCGGCCGGGGTGCGTGCCGCGATGGCATCGAGATCGGCGCGCGTCGCCACGCTGAACGTCACGTGGCGGACGTCCGGCCTGACGCTGCGGTGCAGCGCGAGGATGTGGTGAAACGGTCCGGCGCCGCGCAGGTAGACGGCATCCTCCGTCTTCGCGACGGTCTCCAGACGCCAGGTATCGTTGTAGAAGCGCTCGGCGGCATCGAGGTCGGTGACGCCGATGGCGATGCTGCGCAGCTGGCCGGCGGGTGATGCGGGCATGTTGACTCCTTATTCGAGCCCGAGGAACCGGGCGGCGTTACGGGTGACGAGTTGGGCGCGCACGTCCGCGTCGCCGACTGCCGCGGCGATGCTGTCGACGGGGCGCGCGTCGTGGAAAGCGAACGGGTAGTCGGTGCCTATCATCAGCTGCGATGCACCGAAGCGGTCGACCAGGTGCCGCAAGGCAGGCGCGTCGAACACGAGCGTGTCGTAGAACAGCCGGCGCGCCTGCGTCGACGGACTCTCCGGCATCGCATCGGCCAGCGCCGGAAACACCTGGCGTGCCTGTTCGAGGCGCGGCAGCAGCGACGCGAGCGTGCCGCCGCCGTGGCTGAACGCCATTTTCAAATCCGGAATGCGGCCGATCAGGTTCGAGGTCAGCACGGAGGCGGCGGCCAGGCCCACGTCGGTCGGATACGCCAGCGCGGGCAGCAGCTTGTCCGGGCCGACGAGGCGGTCGGCGCCGGCCGGCTTCAACGCATGCACGAACACCGCGACGCCCTTGTCCGCGCAGGCCGCGAGGAACGGTACAAATTCCGGGCTGCCGATCGCCTTGCCGTTGACATTGCTGCCCACTTCGATGGCCTTGAAGCCCAGCTTGTCCGCGACGTGGTCCAGCTCCGCCAGCGCGAGGTCGAGGTCCTGCAGCGGCACGGCGCCCATGCCGACGAGGCGCCCTCCCGACAGCGCGGCCATGTTCGCGATCTGTTCGTTCATGTAGCGCAGCAGCTGGGCCGCGGCGTTGGGTTCCATCCAGTACGACAGCAGTTCCGGCATCGGCGAGATGGCCTGCACGGCGAGCCCCATCGGGTCCATGTCCTCGATGCGGCGGCTGGCACTCCACGCGCGCTCGGACACGGTCCGGTACACGCTGCCCTGGATGATCACGTGGCGGTGGCACGCATGCGCCGGCGCCATCGACGGCCAGTCGGACGGCAAGCGGTTGCCCACGTAGCGCGGCAGGTCGTGCGGAATCACGTGGGCATGCACGTCGATCCCGCACGCGCAGCCGGCCGTATGGTCGTGCGCCACACTCATGCGGCCACCAGGCCCGCCGCGTTCACGCCCGCCGCGCAGATGGCCTCGTCCTGGGCGCCCGTGCCGCCGCTGGCGCCGACGGCGCCCAGCAGGGTGCCGTCCGCCGCCCGGATCGCGACGGCGCCGGCCTGCGGGATGAATTTCCCCTGGCTGGACGAGGCCAGCGCGTTGAAGAACACGGGATTGTCTTGCGCGCGCTGGTGCAGCACACGGCTGGCGACGCCCATGCCGGCGGCCGCGTAGGCCTTGCCGATGGCGATGTCGACGCGCAGCGGCGTGGCGCCGTCCTCGCGCTGCAGGGCGACGGTGTGGCCGGACGCGTCCAGCACCGCGACGGCCACCGGCGGCAAGCCGTCGGCGCGCGCGGCCGCGACCGCGGCGGCGAGGATCGCGCCCGCCTGCGCCAGGGTGAGTGGATTGGATGGGTTCATATTGCCTCCTTCAGTGATGGGTGGGCGCGGCTCGCCACCAGGGCGAAGCAGAGCGTGGCGGCGGCGCCGACCAGGATGGCCAGCAGCGCCTGGCCGCCGAAGCCGGCGCGCATCGCGACCGAGCCGGCCAGCGCGGGACCGATCGCGGAACCGGTCATCATCATCGCGGGCGTCGAGGCCAGCGCGCGGCCGCTCGGGTCCAGCCGGGCGATCAGCCCGAACAGAAAGGTGTGGGTGAAGATCAGCACGGCCGGGTAGATGGCGCCGGCCAGCGCATACGGCAGGAAGTCGGCGGACAGCGTGACGACGAGCGCCAGCGCGGCCTGCAGCGGCGCGGCGACGATGGCCACCCGCACGGGATTGAGGCGCTTCTGCAGCATGCCGGCGACGGCGGCCGGCAGCAGGTTGACGAGGCCGCACACGACGAGCACGCCGTTCACCTTGTCCTGCCCGAAGCCGCGCAGCACGCCGATGCGGTCCAGCATGCTGAACGTGAGCGCCTGGTTCAGCGCCAGGCAGCCCACGCCGAGGATCGCGCACCAAGCCGCGCGGGGCAGCGGCGCCGCCGACGGCGCACGACCGCCGGTCGCAACATTCGGAAAACCGAAAGCACACGCCAGCGCCGCCGCGCCCATCAGGCCGGCGAACACGAGGAACAGCGCCGGCCCGCCATGCGCGGCGACGGCGGGCGGCACGGCGGCATAGAAGATCACCGCACCGATGCCCAGCGCCGTCCCGGCCATGGCGAACAGCCGGTGCGGATTGGCGCTGCGGCCGATGGTGCCGTGCGTGACCGACAAAGCGGTGCCCGTCGCGATGCCGGCGACGAGGTGCAGCGCGGCGAGCGCGCCGAAACCGGCCACCCGCGACGCGGCGAGAAAGGCCAGCGCCGCGACGGCGTAGCCGCCGAATGCGCAGGCGGCGCGCGGCAACCTTATATAGAGCGGCGCCGCCACGAGGCTCGCGCCGACCGCGCCCAGCAGGAACGCCGTGACGATCATGCCCGCGTGTTCAAGATCGAAACCGTGATGCTGGGCGAGCGTGCCGACCCACACGGGCAGCGCGACCAGGTCGACCATGCCGGCGAAATGGCACAGCATGAGCGCGGCGCGGCCGCGGCCCGCCTCGGGGGAAGTGTGCATGGGATGTCTCCTCGCTTTTTTTGTATGAAAACGATAGCAGCGCGCGCGGGCATCCCGAAGACCAGAGTTTCGATAGGACGTATCAGCGAATCCGATCGATCAGCCATTTGATCATCACCCGCCAACGTCGATAGCAGGTATCACGGAATACGGCTTTGGAATGGCCGAGGACCGTACCTATACTCGATTCGCCTGAATACAACATGGCCGGCATCGACTGGCCACACTAGGAGACAATATGCACGCATCCCGCACCACCTCGGCGATCGGTTCGCTGACCATCCTGTCCATGAGCCTGGCCGCGATCTGGAATCCGGCCCACGCCCAGACCGGCGACAGCGGCGCCAGCCCGGACGCCGCGGCGAAGATCGAGAAAGGCATCGAGACCGTCGTCGTCACCGCGCAAAAGCGCAGCCAGAGCATCAAGGAAGTCCCCGTGGCCATTACGGTCGTCAACGCCGCGCAGCTGGAGCGTGCCGGCGTCAAGGACATCGGCGACCTCGCCAAGACGGCGGCATCGCTGGAGTTCGGCGACCAGCAGACCGGCGGCGCTGGCGGCAGCGCGTCGATCCGCGGCATCGGCACCGCCGTGTTCACCCTGTCGGCCGAAAGCTCGGTCGGCGTCGTCGTCGACGGCGTGCCGCTGGGCGCTACCGCCAGCGGCCTGATGCTGGACATGGCCCGCGTCGAAGTGCTGCGCGGCCCGCAGGGCACGCTGTTCGGCAAGAATGCGTCGGCCGGGGTACTGAACATGGCGACGCAGGCGCCGATCATCGGCGACAGCGGCGGCAACGTGCAGCTGGAATTCAAGGGCGATCTCGGTGCGGCCGTGCGCGCCACGGGCAACGTCCCGCTGAACGACATCTCCGCGCTGCGCATCTCCGGCATCGCCGAGCGCAACAAGGGCGTCTACCACAACGTGCTGACCGGCGAGGACAGCGTCACGAACAACGGCGGCGCGCGCATCCGCTACCTGCTCCAGCCGAACCGCGACGTGGCCGTCAACCTGATCGCGGACGCGTCGAACACGCGCAGCGAGAACGCCGTGTTCTTCGCCCCGTCCGTCGCCTACGCCACCAACACGGCGGGCAACCACCAGCCGGCCGCCGAATTCGCTGCCTGCGGCGTGACCGTCTCGAAGACGAACAACCAGGTCTGTTCGGACGGCGAGGAACTGACGCGCGCCCAGGTGCGCGGCTTCTCGGGTCAGGTCGACTGGACACTGGCCAGCGGCGACACGCTGACGTCGATCACGGCCTACCGCACGCGCAAGCAGGGCCCGGAAAGCGTCAATATCGGCATGTCGACGTCGTACGACAAGGTGTCCAACCACGATCCGTACAAGAATGCGCGCCAGGTCTCGCAGGAGCTGCGCATCGCATCGCCCGGCAAGCAGACGCTCGACTACGTGGCGGGCCTGTTCTACGCCGACTCCACCAACGACAAGAACGCCAACGTGCTGATCGAACCGAATCCCGCGCTGCCGTCGCCGCCGGTACCCCGCTCGATCGCCACCAACAACCTGCAGTATGCGAACCTGACGACGAAGGCGGTGTTCGGCCAGGCCACGTACCGCCTGACCGATTCGACGAACGTCGTCGCCGGCCTGCGCTTTACCCGCGACAGCGTGTCGTCGCGATTCACGCAGAGCAGCGTCGTGAGCTTCCAGGGCTTCGCGCTGCCGGCAACCGTCAAGTCGGCCAGCGGCAGCGCGAGCGAGTCGAACGTGTCGGGCAAGCTGGGGCTGCAGCACACGCTCACGAAGGACGCGAATCTCTACGCCACCGTCAGCCGCGGCTACAAGGGTCCGCAGATCGACAACGACACGCCCGTCAACCAGGCCAGCGCCTCGGGCACGTTCGCCGGTTACATCGTCAAGCCGGAACTGCCGACGAGTGTCGAGATCGGCTCCAAGATGTCGTTCCTGAACCGCCGCCTGGACGTGGACGTCGCCGCGTTCCACACGAAGATCAAGGATTTCCAGGAGCAGAACTGCACCCTGACGGCCGTCGGCGCCCTCTCCTGCATCCCGCTGAACGTGCCGAGCGTGACGAGCAAGGGTATCGAGGCCGACATCCGCGCGCGTCCTCTGCCGGAACTGCAGCTGGGTCTCTCGGTCGCGATGATCCTCGACACCGCGTACCCGGGCGGTTTCACGTTCGACAACACCAACGTCGGCGGCCAGCGCCTGCTGTACTCGCCGCGCAACAAAGCGACGCTGAACGGCGACTACAGCTGGACGCTGCCGGGCGACTATGAACTCAAGCTGGGCGGCGACATCGTCTACAAGAGCCGCGTGCGGCTCTGCAATTCGCTCGACGCCGAATGCGCTTACGGCGGCCATTCCACCGCGTCGCTGCGCGTCGCGCTGCGTTCCCCTGACGACAAATGGGGCATCGAGGTGTACGACCGCAACCTGGGCGACAAGCGCGTACCGAACGCCATCATCTACCCGCTGCCCGGCAAGGGCGCGGGCTCCGGCTTCGCCTACAGCCTCGGCGAGAATTCGTTCCGCCGCGTCGGCGTGACGCTGGACTACCGTTTCTGACCGCATGATGTCCCGCGCGGCCGCGACGCCTGGCGTCCGGCCGCGTTCCCATTGATGGAAGACCCACGACGAACCACGCCATGTCCGCACACATTCAACCCCTGCGCCTGATTGCCGCCGCCGCCGCCCTCGCCTGCCTGTCCGCACCCGCATGGGCGGCCGCCGACCCGGTCGCATCCGGCTTCGACAATCCCCCGCAAAGCGCCCGCCCCCGCGTGTGGTGGCACTGGCTGAACGGGAACATCACCAAGGACGGCATCGCGAAGGACATCGACTGGATGGCAAAGTCGGGCCTCGGCGGCCTGCAGAATTTCGACGCCGAGATGATGACGCCCCAACTGGTGCCGAAGCGCCTGCCGTACATGAGTCCCGAATGGGCGGACGCGTTCCGCTTCGCCGCGCAGGAGGCGGAACGCCACGGCCTGGAATTCGGCATCGCCGCGTCGCCCGGCTGGAGCGAGACGGGCGGCCCGTGGGTACGGCCCGAGGACGGCATGAAGAAGCTGGTGTGGAGCGAGACCACCGTCGACGGCGGCAAGCCGCTGGCGGCGCCCCTGCCCGCCGCGCCGCGCACGACGGGACCGTTCCAGGATCTGTTCGTCCAGCCGGACATCATGGGCCAGCGGCCGAGCCCCGAGGCGCTCGCGCGCACGGGCGGCGACATCGCCGTCTACGCGTATCCGGTCGACGCAGCCGCACTCCCGCCCCCCGCCATCCGCGCCGGCGACCTGGCCCTCGACGCGCGCAAGCTGGCGGCGGCGACCGAAGAGGCTGCGGCCGAACTCGCGGCGCCCACGGCCGACCGCCCGGTCATCGTCACGCTGGACTATCCGGCACCGCAGACCATCCGCTCGGCCACGATCTTCGCGCCGGGCGCGGGGTCGATGTTCGAGGGCTCGGCGTACCAGGCCGTGCTGGAAGCGAGCGCGGACGGGACGCGCTGGCGCAAGGTCGCGGACCTCGCGCTGGCCGGGGTGCCCGCCAGCGCGGGCTTCGCCCCGCTGACGGCGGCCCGTTTCCGCGTCGTGGTCAGCGCGAAGCCGCCCGTGCCGAACCCCCAGTTCATGCCCGTGGCGGGCGCCGACACGGGGCCGTTCGGTGCAATCGGCCAGGCCAAGGGACTGCGCCTCGCGCAACTGGTCCTGTCGGGCGAGCCGAAGGTCAGCCAGTTCGAGGCCAAGGCCGGCTTCGCGACCGCCGACGACTATTTCGCGCTGGATGCGGGTCTCGACCCGCGCGAGGCCGGCGTCGACCCGGCCGCCATCGTCGACCTCACCGGCAAGGTGCGCGCCGACGGCACGCTGGACTGGACGCCGCCGCCCGGCACCTGGAAGATCGTGCGCCTCGCGTGGTCGCTCACGGGAACGGAAAACCACCCGGCCACGAAGGAAGCGACGGGCCTCGAGGTCGACAAGTACGACGGCGACGCGGTGCGACGCTACCTGGACACCTATCTGGCAAAGTACGAACAGGCGGCCGGCAAGGACCTCGTCGGCGCGCATGGCGTGCGCGCCATCGTGACGGACTCGATCGAAGTCGGGTCGTCGAACTGGACGCCGCGCCTGCTGGAACAGTTCCGGCGCCTGCGCGGCTACGACGCGCGCCCGTGGCTGCCGGCGCTGACGGGCGTCGTCATCGGCACCCGTGCCCGCACCGACGCCTTCCTGTACGACTGGCGCCGCACCCTCGCCGACCTGATGGCCGGCGAACACTATGGCACGGTGGCCGCCGTCGCGCGCGAACACGGCCTGAAGGTGTACGGCGAAGCGCTGGAAAGCGCGCGCGTCACGCTGGGCGACGACATGGCGATGCGCAGCCACGCGAACGTCCCGATGGCCGCGATGTGGACGTACCGCCCCGAGTTCGGCCCGAACCCGACCGCGATCGCCGACATGCGCGGCGCCGCCTCGGTGTCGCACATCTATGGCCAGAACCTCGTCGCCGCGGAATCCATGACGAGCGCGATGGCGCCGTGGGCGTTCGCGCCGAGCGACCTGCGCCCGATGATCGACATGGAATTCGCCAGCGGCGTGAACCTCCCGGTCATCCACACGTCGGTGCACCAGCCGCTGGACGACGACCGGAAGCCCGGCCTGTCGCTGGCCATCTTCGGCCAGTATTTCAACCGCAACGAGACGTGGGCCGGCATGGCGCGGCCATGGGTCGACTACATGGCGCGCAGCAGCTGGATGCTGCAGCAGGGCCGTTTCTACGCCGACGTCGCCTATTTCTACGGCGAGGAAGCACCGCTCGTCGCCCTGTACAGGCACGGCCAGCCGGCGGACGCACCGCGCCGCTACGCCTACGACTTCGTCAACGCGGACGCCCTGCTGCAGCGGCTGTCGGTGAAGGACGGCGACCTCGTGTCGGCCAGCGGCGCGCGCTACCGCGTGCTGTACCTGGGCGGGTCGAGCGCGCGCATGACCGTCGCCACCTTGCGCCGGCTGCACGCGCTGGCGGCGCAGGGGGCGACGATCGTGGGCACCGCGCCCGTCGCCACGCCCGGCCTGGCCGACGATCCGGCCGCGTTCGCGTCGCTCGTCAGGCAGATGTGGAGCGGCGCGCCCGTCACCCGCGTCGGCAAGGGCCGCGTGGTGGCCGGCCGCGACGTGGAAGCCGCGCTGGCGCAGGCCGGCCGGAAGCCGGACTTCAGCGTCCAGAGCACCGATACGCCGCTGCTGTTCGTCCACCGCAAGCTGGCCGACGGCGACGTGTACTTCGTCACCAACCGTTCCGGCAAGGCCGTGAACACGGAAGCCCGCTTCAACGTGCGCGGCAAGGCGGCCGAATTCTGGCATGCGGACACGGGCCGTACCGAACCCGCGAGTTATCGTACGGACCAGGGCGCGACCGTCGTGCCGCTGGCGCTGGGCGCGAACGATGCCGTGTTCGTCGTGTTCCGCCGGCCGGCCGCCGCGCCGGCCGTCACCGTCAAGACGCCGTCGTGGTCCGAGGCCGCCACGCTGGCCGGGGACTGGGCGATCCGCTTCGACGGCCTCGCGGCACCGGCCGCGGTCACGCACGGCACGACCGGGTCGCTCGCCGCCAGCGCCGATCCGCAAGTCAGGTACTTCTCGGGGACGTCGGTCTATACGCACACCTTCACGCTGCCGCCAGGCGTGACGCCGGGCACGCCGATGAAGCTCGACCTGGGCCGGGTCGGCGACGTGGCCGAAGTCCTCGTCAACGGCAAGCCCGCGGGCATCGCGTGGAAGCCGCCGTACGAGGTCGACGTGGGTTCGCTCGTCGTCGCCGGCGCCAACACGGTGGAGGTGCGGGTCGCCAACCTGTGGGTGAACCGCCTGATCGGCGACGCCCAGCCGGGCGCCACGAAGGTCACGTTCACGGCCGCGCCCACGTACAAGGCCGACGCGCCGCTGCGGCCGTCCGGCCTGATCGGGCCCGTCACGCTGAAGGTGCGCCAATGAAGCGGCGCCACCTGCTGGGCTGCCTCGCGGCCCTGCCGCTCGCGCAGGCCCTGGGCCGGCCGGGCATCGTCCAGCGTCCTCTGGCCCGCGTCATCGTCGACAACGACTTCGCCGGCGATCCCGACGGCCTCGTCGCCCTGGCGCACCAGTTGCTGGCACCGGCGACGCGCACCGTGCTCGTGACGGCGTCCGCGCTGGACCCCAGGCTGGCGCGCATGGCCGGTCTCGATCCGGAGGGCACGGCACAGGACGGGGCGCGGCGCGCACGCGCGCTGCTGCGGCTGGCCGGGCCCGGCCAGCGTCCGCCGGTCGTGGCGGACGGCGCCGCGCAGGCGATCGTCGACGCGGCCCTGCGCGACGATCCGCTGCCGCTCGTCCTCGCGTGCGGCGGTCCGCTGACGAACGTGGCGGCCGCGCTGCGCCTGCAGCCGGCGATCGCGGCACGCATGCGTCTCGTGTGGATCGGCGGGACGGCTGCCGGGGACGACGGCGCCGAATACAACCTGGCGACCGACGTCGCCGCGGCCCGCTTCGTGCTCGAGGAAACACGGATTCCGCTCCTGCAGATCCCCGCCGAGGAATACCGGCGCTTCCAGGTGTCGGTCGCGACCCTGAATGCCGAGGTCGCGCCGCTGTCGCCGCTCGCGCGCTGGCTCGTCGACCAGTACCGCCACCTGCCGCCGTTCGTGCGCCTCGGCGGCACGCTGACGTTCGGCGACAGTCCCCTCGTTACCGCGACGGCGTTCGATCCCGCCGCGACGCCCTTCATCACGCGCACGGTCGGGGGCCGCGAGATCCGCATGGCGCATTCGCTCGACCCGCAACTCAACTTCGCCGATTTCACCGCCCTGCTGCGCGCGCACGCAAGACGCGCCTGACGACAACGACAAGGAGACGACATGCACCGTTCCATCCCTATCCGCCAGCTCTGCGCGGCCGCCCTCATGCTGCTCGCCGCGGGCGCGCACGCACAGGACACGCCCCGCAAGTCCGGCCTCGACGACTTCGTGCGCATGGCGCAAGCCAATCCGCCGCGGCCGGCCCCCGCCCCGTCCATCCCGCCGATTTCCCTGTCCGCCGCCGGCTCGCGCGCGACCGACATGTGGGAGACCATGTTCGGCCAGACGACCCTGCGCAACGTGACGCAGCCGGCACTGTATCCGGTGCTGCCGCCGCCCGGCCAGGCCAACGGTACGGCGCTGGTGATCGCGCCCGGCGGGGCCTTCCTCAGCCTGTCGTTCGACAACGAAGGCCTGCTCGTGGCGCGCCGGCTTGCGGAACGCGGCGTCACCTGCTTCGTGCTGGCATACCGGCTCGACCCGACGCCGCAGGATCCAGCCGCTTTCATGCAGGTCGTCGCGAAACGCTTCGGCGGCATCGCGCAACATGGCAAGGACAGCGCCATCGATACGCCGGCCGTGGCGCAGGCGCAGGACGACGGGCTCGCCGCGCTGCGCTGGGTGCGCGCGCATGCGGCCGACTACGGGATCGATACGAAGCGTATCGGCATGGTCGGTTTTTCGGCCGGCGGCCGCGTGACAATGGACGTCGCCACCGCCTACGATGCCGCCAGCCGTCCCGATTTCATCGGCGTGATCTACGGCAGTGCTTCGAAGCGCCCGGTACCCGGCGATGCACCGCCCGTATTTCTCGCGGTCGCGGCAGACGACGGCCTGCGCGGCCAGGCCAGCATCCCGATCTTCGAGGACTGGCGCGCGGCCGGCAAATCCGCCGAGCTGCACGTGTACGCGGCCGGGGACCACGGCTTCGGCATGCGCCGCATGGGCACGACGTCGGACCACTGGATCGAGCATTTCGTCCAGTGGATGCAGGCGTCGAAGCTGGTGCCGCAATGAAGACCGCGATGCTTCGCCTTCCTGTTGCGGTCCGCGCTATCGCGCTGGCCGCCCTGCTGGCCTGCGAGGGCGGAGCGAGCGGCGCGGCCGCCGGCGACGCCGCCCGCCGCACGACGCCGTTGACCGAGCGCTGGAAATTCGTGCAGGACGATGCGCTGACCGACGCGGCCGCCGTCGCCGCGGACGGCACCGGCTGGACATCCGTCGTCCTGCCGCACACGTGGAATCGGTCCGACGCCGCGAGTACGGCGCAGACCGGCCCGGACAGCAAGCCCTACAAGCGCGGGCGCGGTTGGTATCGCCTCGCATTCGAACGGCACACCGCACCCGCGAACGCCTGGCTGCAATTCGACGGCGCGAGCATCGTTGCCGACGTGTGGCTGAACGGCAGCTACCTCGGCCGCCACCGGGGCGCGTTCACGGCGTTCCGCTTCGACGTCACCGGCAAGCTCGCCGCCGGACGCAACGTCCTGCTGGTCAAGGTCGACAACAGCACGCCGCTGCACGGCGACGATCCGACTGCCGTCGCGCCGCTGGGCGGCGACTTCAACATGGCGGGGGGCCTGTACCGCGGCGTGTCCCTGATCGAAACGCCTGCGCGCGCGCACCTCGCGCTGGGCGACCACGGCGCCGGCGGCGTGTATGCCGACACGATCACGCTCTCGCCAGCCCGCGCACGGCTGCGCGTGCGCGCCGACGTCGAGGACGACCGAACGCAGCGCACCGGCCTGACACTGCGCGCTGCCCTGGTCGACACGGCCGGCCGGACCGTGGCGGCGGCACGCCGGACGGTGCCCGCCGCAGCGCGCGCCCGCGCCGAGCTGGCCCTGGACGTCGCCCGCCCCCATGTGTGGCAGGGCGTGGACGATCCCTACCTGTACCGCCTGCGCGTAGACCTGGTCGATCGCGCCGGCCGCCTGCTCGACCGGGTCGAACAGCCGTTCGGCATCCGCCAATACCGCTTCGACGCGCAGGCCGGCCTGTTCCTGAACGGCCGCCCGCTGCGCCTGCACGGCGTGAACCTGCACCAGGACTGGCAGGACAAGGCCTGGGCCATCGGACCGCGCGAGATCGACGCGTCCCTGGCCCTTGTGCGCGAGATGGGCGCGAATGCCGTCCGGCTGGCCCACTACCCGCATGCCGCCCACGCCTACGACGAGGCCGACCGGCTCGGTCTCGTCGTGTGGTCGGAGCTGCCCTTCGTCGAACGCAGCCTGACGCCGGCGGACTGCAAGGCGGGCGCACCCATCCCGCCGGCCTTCCTCGACAATCTCGACGAGCAACTGCGCGAGATGGTGCGCCAGCAGTACAACCACCCCGGCATCGCCATGTGGTCGATCGCCAACGAAGTCGCGATGGGCGGCACGTGCCGCGGCGCCGACACCGTGACGCCGGTCCTGCGCCGCCTGCACGCGCTGGCGAAGCAGGAGGACCCGGGCCGCCCGACGACGCTCGCGGACTTCAACGAGGATTATCCGATCGTCGGCCCGATGTTCCCGGTGCTGCCGACCGGCGGCATCACCGACATCTGGGCCGTGAACCGCTACCACCTGTGGTACTACCCCGGCGGCGGCGCTGCGTTCGGCGCGGCGCTCGACCGTTTCCACGCGAAGTATCCGGCGCAGCCCCTCGGCGTGTCCGAATACGGCGCCGGCGCGGCCCTGTCGCACCAGACCGACAACCCGCTCGGCGGCCTGGTGGGCAGCATGGACATGCACGGCCGCACCCGCGTCGTCTGGCAGCCGGAGGGCTACGCGAGCCATGTGCACGAGCAGATCTACGCGGCGCTGGCCAGGCGCGACTACCTGTGGGGCACGTTCGTCTGGTCGATGTTCGATTTCGGCTCCGGCACCCGCCACGAAGGCGACATCGGCGGCACCAACACGAAAGGCCTCGTCACCTTCGACCGCGCGACGCGCAAGGACCCGTTCTGGTTCTACAAGGCCAACTGGAGCTCCGCGCCCGTCACGTACATCACGGGGCGCCGCTATACGGAGCGCGCCTACCGCACGACCGACGTGCGCGTCTATTCGAATGCGGCTACCGTCCATCTGCTGCTGAACGGCCGCGCGATCGGTACGCGCGCCGCGGCCGACTGCCCGCAGCGCACCTGCGTGTTCGCGCACGTCACGCTGGACGAAGGGACCAACCGGCTGGAAGCCCGCGGCATGCACGGCGGCGCCACCGTCGTCGACACGGTGCAGTGGACGCTGGCGCCGGACAATGCGCGCAACGTCTACCTGGCGGCGGGCCAGATCGCCACCGGGCTCGTGTCGGCGTCCGGCCATCGTTACGGATCGGACAACTTTTTCACGGGCGGCCAGGGAACGCCGCTGGAACTCGATTCGCCCTACGGCCCCCGCTTCGGCGTACGGGTCGCGAACGTCGCCGATGCGCGCGATGCCGCGCTGTGGGCGGCGGTACGGCATGGCACGTTCGGCTACCGCATTCCGCTGCCGGATGGCCGCTACCGCGTCCGGCTGGGTTTCCTCGAGCCGGACCGCGAGGCGCAGCCGGGCGCGCGACGATTCCGCGTGGACGCCGGCGGCACGACGCGGATCGCCGACCTGGACATCGTGGCGGCGGCGGGCGCCCCCGCGACGGCGATCGAGCGCGCGTTCGACGTCGAGGTGACGGACGGCAGCCTGCGGCTCGACTTCGTGCCGGCGGCCGGCGAGGCCGTGCTGTCGAACCTCGCGATCGAGCGCCTGTGAACGTACGCGGCCGTCAGAACGCCCCGACGTAGTTCTCCGCCAGCGCCGTCGACAGCGCGCGCGAGCTCACGACGTTTTCGAGCTCCGCGCGCTGCACCTCGCGCTGGAACGGCGACGCATCCGCGAACGTGTGCAGCATGCTCGTCATCCACCACGAGAAGTACTCGGCGCGCCAGATGCGTTTCAGCGCGTCGTCGGTGTAGCGGTCCAGCAGTTCGGCGCTGCCCCGGCGGTAGAACGCGTCCAGGCCGGCCGCCAGCAGGCGCACGTCGGACACCGCGAGGTTCATGCCCTTGGCGCCCGTCGGCGGCACGATGTGGGCGGCGTCGCCGGCCAGGAACAACCGGCCCGACTGCATCGGCGTCGAGACGAAGCTGCGCATCGCGACGATATTCTTCTGGAAGATCTTCCCTTCCGTGACCTGCCAGCCGTCGCGGTTTTCCAGGCGCGCATGCAGCTCGGCCCAGATGCGGTCGTCCGACCAGTTGTCGACGTTGTCCTTCGGGTCGCACTGGAAGTACATGCGCTGGACCGTCGGCGAGCGCGTGCTGACGAGGGCGAAGCCCCGTTCGTGGCGCGCATAGATCAGTTCCGGGGCCGACGGCGGCGCCTCGACGAGGATGCCGAACCAGCCGAACGGGTACACGCGCTGGTAATCGTTGCGGCCCTCCTGCGGCAGCGCGGGACGCGTCACGCCGTGGAAGCCGTCGCAGCCGGCGATGAAGTCGGCGTCGATGCGTTCTTCCGCGCCGTCGCGCGTGAACGTGACGTGCGGGCGGTCCGTGTCGACGCCGTGCAGCGCCACGTCGCGCACGCCGAACAGCATCCGCGCGCCGGCGTCGAGGCGGGCCGCGACGAGGTCCTTGATCACTTCGTGCTGGGCGTAGACGGTGATCGCCTTCCCCGTCAGTTCCGTCAGGTCGATACGGTGGCGACGGCCGTCGAACGCGAGTTCGAAGCCGTGGTGCAGCGCGCCCTCCGCGCGCATGCGGGCGCCGACGCCCGTCTCGTTGAGGATGTCCATCGTGCCCTGCTCCAGCACGCCGGCGCGGATCGTCGATTCGATCTCGTCGCGGGTACGGGTTTCGAGCACGACCGATTCGATGCCCTGCAGGTGCAGCAGATGGGACAGCAACAGTCCGGCCGGGCCGGCGCCGATGATGGCGACCTGGGTACGCATATTCGTCTCCTTGTTAAAAATTCTTGTCGACGTCCATGCTAGTGGCGCGCGGCCGCGTTTAGAATGGATGAAGTTAGCGAATCCTTGTACTTTTTTGACATGGCCACTTTTCCCCGCTTCGCCCTGTACGGCGAGCAGACCCCGGCGGAAGCCGTACACGTCGAACTGATCGAGACGCGCAGCCGCCTGCACGACTGGCACATCGCGCGCCATACGCACCCCGGCCTGTTCCAGGTACTTTTTCTACTGAAGGGAAGCGTGCGCGCCGCGATCGACGAAGCGGTGTGGGAACGCAAAGGGCCGGTTGCGATCACCGTGCACCCGTCCGTCGTGCATGGTTTCGACTTCGCGGAAGGGGCGCAGGGCTATGTGCTGACGGTGGACCAGAACGTGCTGTTCGCCACGCCCGACCACCACGGCGAGTTGTTCGCGCCGCTGTTCGTCGAGCCGCTGTCGCTCGCGCTGGCGCGCCAGCCGCGCGCTCGCATCGAGGCGCTGCTGCGCAACATGGTCGAAGAGGCGGCGTGGCCGCAGCAGGGCAATGCGCTGATGCTGGAATGGCTGGCGCGCAGCGTGCTGTTGCTGCTGGCGCGCAAGCATGCGGAACAGAGCGCCGCGAGCATGTCCGGCCACGGCGAGTTCCGCCTGTTCGCCGCATTCCGCGCGGCCGTCGAGCAGCACTACAAGGACGGCGCGCCCGTCGCGCACTACGCCGACCGGTTGCGCGTGACGACCGTCCGCCTGAACCGCCTGTGCCTGAAGCTGGCGGGGAAATCGGCGTTCGACATCGTGCAGGACCGGCTGATGCTGGAAGCCTGCCGCAAGCTGACCTACGCGCCGTCGAGCGTGGCCAGCATCGCCTATGAACTGGGCTTCCAGGACCCCGCGTACTTCAGCCGCGCCTTCAAGCGCCACGCGGGGATGACGCCGAAGGCATACCGCGCACGGCGCGCCGGCTAGAGCAAGGCGTTGAGCTCGACCTGGTATTGGATGAGGGCCGGCAGGCAGCGCTCGACCATCTGCTCCACGCTCATGCGGGCCGCGTGCACGCTGATGTTCATCGCGGCCACCACGTCGCCGCGGAAGTTCCGGACGGGCACCGCGATCGTGCGCAGGCCCAGTTCCAGTTCCTGGTCGACGACGGCATAGCCCCGCTCGCGGGCCCGCGCGATCTCCTCGCCGAGTCGCGCGCGGTCGACGATCGTGTGCGACGTGATGGGCTCCGGCGTCGCGCGCGCGAGGAAACGGTCGGACGCCTCCGGCGGCAGGCTCGCGAGCAGCATGCGCCCGTTCGCCGTGCAGTACGCCGGCACGCGCGTGCCCGGCTGCAAGGTCGCGGAAATCAGCTGGCCCGCGCTGACGGCGGCCACGCACACGAGGTCGTCGTGGTCCAGGACGCCGACGGACGCCGCCTCGCCCAGCGCGTACGCGAGCCGGTACAGCAGCGGTTGCGCGATGCGCGGCAGCCGCGCCGAATGCAGGTACGACTGGCCGAGGCGCAGGATCTTGGGCGTCAGCGTGAACTGCTTGTTCTCGTGCCGCATATAGCCCAGCGCGGTCAGCGTGAGCAGATAGCGCCGCGCGGCCGCGCGCGTGAGGCCCGTGCGTTCGGCCACCTCGGCGATCGTCAGGCGCGAGCGCTCCTGGTCGAACGCCTCGATGACTTGCAGCCCCTTGTCGAGGCCCGCGACCATGTCGCGTTTGGCGGGTTCCTGGTCCATCGTATAGAAATTCAAGGATTTGTGCGAGTATCGCACAAAGCGTGCGAATAGCGGAAGTCGGGCGACATGGCCGTCTTGTCGGGAAGTGGCCGATTTTCTACGATGGATCGGCTCGCACAACCTTCCGACATCAGGAGACACCGTGAAATTCGACGACGTGCAACCCGGCGTGTGGCCGGAGCTCATCCATCCCGCCTATAAATCGACCGTCAAGCGCGGCCCGCTGCAGCCGGCGCTGCGCATCGATGCGCCGGTCGCCACCAGCCGCAACATCGACCCTGCCCCGCGCATCCTGCTTCCGCACGACACCGACCTGACGCGCCGCGGCCAAGGCGCCCCGCTGGGCGAAAAGATCGTCGTGACGGGCCGCGTCGTCGACGAGGACGGCAAGCCGGTGCGCAATTCGCTGATCGAAGTGTGGCAGGCCAATTCGGCCGGCCGCTACTGGCACCAGCGCGACAACCACGACGCGCCGCTCGACCCGAACTTTTTCGGCTTCGGCAAGATGATGACGGACGACGACGGCCGCTACCGGTTCGTCTCGATCAAACCCGGTCCGTACCCGTGGAAGAACCACGACAAGGCATGGCGCCCTGCGCACATCCACTTCTCGCTGTTCGGGAACGTGTACGCCCAGCGCCTCGTCACGCAGATGTACTTTCCGAACGACCCGCTGTTCCCGTACGACCCGATCTTCAACAGCATCCCTGACGAAGCGGCGCGCCAGCGCCTGGTCTCGCGCTTCTCGCTCGACCACACGGTGGGCGACGAGATGCTGGGCTACGAATTCGACATCGTCCTGCGCGGCCGCGGCGCCACGCCGTTCGGACTCTGAAAGGAATCATAATGAGCAAGATCACGACCTCGCAGACCATCGGCCCGTTCTCGCACGAAGGCTGGCAATGGGCGGTGGACTTCTGCGCCGCCGGGCGCCTGGAGACGAGCGCGCCGACCATCGTGCTGCACGGCGTCCTGTACGACGGCGACGGCAACCCGATCGACGACGCCCAGATCGAAGCGTGGCTGCCGGCGGCGGCGGCCGCGGAAAGCGCCCAGGAAATCCCGGGCTTCCGCCGCACGCCGACGGGCAAGGCGGGCGAATTCAGCCTGCGCCTGTCGGTCCCGCCGCGTCCGGCCGGCGAACCGGTCGCGTACGTGACCGTGTTCGCGCGCGGACTCACGAAGCACCAGTTCACGGCCGTGTTCCTCGAGGACGATGCGACGCTGGCGGCATCGGCTATCCTGGCGCAGGTGCCGGCCGACCGGCGCGACACGCTCATCGCGCGCAAGGACGCCGACGGCACGTACCGGTGGGATATCTGGATGCAGACCGACAAAGAGACGGTGTTCTTCGACTACGCTTGACGAATCCGCTGCCCCATAACCGTCGTTCCCGCGAAAGCGGGAACCCATGCTGACTGCTCGAAGTCGACTCTTTGTAGCCAACGAGGTGGAAATGAAGAACGTAGTTAGCATACCCAGTATGGATTCCCGCTTGCGCGGGAATGACGATGCTATTTCTGACGGTTTTTGAAAACAATATTCCGGACACTAGTGGGCACTGCCGGGAACGACTCCCGGCGGAGGCCGGGACCCAAGTTTGCATACGTTGTCGTGAAGCCTGCAAACTGGGTCCCCGCCTTCGCGGGGACGACGTGCTGTCTTATCTGGCCAAAACGAGGAGACCGATGGCCTTATCACTTTTTGACACCCTGCTGAGCACCCCGGACATGATCGCCGCGTTCGACGACGCCGCCCTCATCCAGGCCATGCTCGACTTCGAAGCGGCGCTGGCCGCCGCGCAGGCCGACGAAGGCCTGCTGCCCCGCCACGCCGCGCAAGCCATCGCGGCTGCGTGCCGCGCGGACCGCTTCGACATCCCTGCCCTCGTCACGGCCGGCCGCCGCTCCGGCACGCTGGCCGTGCCGCTCGTGAAGGAACTCACGCGCCTGGTGGCCGAGACGGACCAGGAGGCGGCAAGCCTTGTCCACTGGGGCAGCACGAGCCAGGACGTGCAGGACACCGCGATGGTGCTCGTCACGCACACCGCGCTGCGCCTGCTCGACGCCGATCTCGCCGCGCTGTGCCGCCGCCTGCTGGCGCTGGGCGAATCGCATCTGGCCACGCCCGTGCTGGCGCGCACGCTGCTGCAGCCCGCGCAGGTGACGGGCTTCGGCTTCAAGGTCGCGGGCTGGCTCGCGCCGCTCGTGCGCGCCCGCGCACGCCTGCGCGCGGCGGCAGGCGACGCCCTGCAGCTGCAGCTGGGCGGCGCCGTCGGCACGCTGGCCGTGATGGGAGAACGCGGCCCCGCCGTCGCGCACCGCATGGCGCAGGCGCTGGACCTGAAGACGCCGGCGGCGACGTGGCACACGCAGCGCGACGAATGGGTACGGCTCGGGCTGGAGGTCGCGCTGCTGACGGGCAGCCTCGGCAAGATCGCGGCCGACCTCGCGCTGATGGCGCAGGGGGAAGTGGGAGAACTCGCGGAACCGTCGGGCGGCGGGCGCGGCGGCTCGTCGGCGATGCCGCACAAGCGCAACCCCGTGTCGTCGATGATCGCGTTGGCCGCCGCTACGCGCACGCCGCAGCATGCCGCGACGCTGCTTGCCGCCATGGGCCAGCAGCACGAGCGCGGCCTCGGCAACTGGCAGGCGGAACTGGCCGAGTGGCCCACGCTGTTCCTGTCCGCCCACGGCGCGCTGCGCGCATTGAACGATGCCTTTGCCGGCCTCACGGTCGACACGGCCCGCATGCGCGCCAACATCGACGCATTGCACGGCCTCGTCGCGGCCGAAGCGCTGTCGATCTGGGTCGCGGGCGCCATCGGCCGTCCCGCCGCGCACGCAGCCGTCGAGAAGATGACGCAGACGGCCGTCGCGGTTGGACGTCACCTGCGCGACGTGGCACGCGACGCCATCGCCGCCGATCCGACGCTCGGCTCACTCGATACCAATGAGCTCGGCGCCCTCTTCGACCCGGTGGCCGCCACCGAACCTGCCCAACGCCTCGCTCGCGCACGCCTGGCCGCACTCAAGAAAGACATAGCATGAGCTTCGATCCCCTCGACCACGACCTGCTGCGCGGCCTGGACCAGCGCCGCGCCGTCCTCGGCGACGCCTGGGTCGAGCGTTCGCTCGCGAACGCCAACACCTTCACCGCCGACTTCCAGAATTTCATCACCCGCTATGCGTGGCACGACATCTGGGACCGTCCCGGCCTGCCGCGCAAGACGCGCCGCACGATCGTCCTCGCCATCACCATCGCGCTCGGCCGCTGGGAAGAATACGAGCTGCACGTGCGCGCGGCGCTGCTGGGCGATGCCGACAGCCGGTTGACGCCCGACGAGTTGAAGGAAGTGCTGATGCAGTCGGCGATCTATGCCGGCGTGCCCGCCGCGAACACGGCGTTCGCCCATGCGGCGGCGATCCTGCGCGACGTCGGTCCGCAGATCGGCTATACGCTGGAGCCCGCGTCGCCGCTCGCCAGCACGCATCCCGGCGTGGGCCGCGAAGGCCGCACGGCGAGTCTCCCCGCCCTGCACTACAGCGTGCGCGCACCGCGCAACGGCAAGCGCCCCCGCCACACGGTCGTGCTGAGCCACGCGCTCGGTTGCGACCTGACGATGTGGGACGCGCTGGCCAACCAGCTGGCCGCCGACTGCCGCGTGATCGCCTACGACCACCGCGGCCACGGCGGTTCCGATGCGCCGGCGGGTCCGTACGCGATGGCCGACCTGGCGGACGATGCGGCGCGCCTGCTGCGTGAACTGGACACCGGCCCGGTCGTGTGGATCGGCCTGTCGATGGGCGGCATGGTGGGCCAGGAGCTGGCGCTGCGCCACCCGGCGCTCGTCGGCGCGCTCGTGCTGGCGCATACGACGTCGGGCTATCCGGACGCGGCGCGCGACGTCTGGCGCCAGCGCATCGCGACCGTGCAGGAACAAGGCATCGAGGCCATCGCAGACGCCGTGATGGGCCGGTATTTCCATGAAGGCTACCGCGCGGCCCATCCCGCAACGGTTGCAAGGTTCCGCGAGCGCCTCGTCACGACGGATGCCCAGGGCTATGCCGGCTGCTGCGCGGCCGTGGGCGGCGTCGACACAACGGCGCGCCTCGGACAAATCGCCGTGCCGACGCTCGTGCTGGCCGGTGAACTGGACCAGGGCACGCCCGTCGACATGGCGCGCACGCTCGCGGACGGCATCCCCGGTGCGCGCCTGCAGGTGCTGGCCGAGGCATCGCACCTGGGTGCCATCGAACAGCCGGACACGTTCATCGCTGCCGTCACGGCGTTCGTCGACAGTTTGTAATGGCGCAACGAACATGTTGCAAAGATATAACGTCGCACTATACTGAGTCATTCCCGTCCGATTCCCAATCGGTACGCACATGACGCAATGGCTCTCCCGTTCGACCAGGATCGGTTACGTCCTGGTCATTCTCCTGGTGGTGGCAACAGCCATCCTGCTGGCCTGGCAGCATTTCGGGATGACGCGCACCCTCGAGATCTCCCCGCAGCATCCGCATGGCGCCAGGGTGACCGACGACCGCGACAACACGCGCGGCAACAGCGCGAACGGCAATTCGGTCGCGTCGCTGACCGTCACGAAGGATGCGTTCATCATGCGCTGCTACCTGGGCGCCGCCGCGACCTACCCGTACTGCAAGCTGCAATTCCAGATGGGCGACCCGGTCAAGGGCATCGACATGTCCGGCTACGACACGATCGCGTTCGACCTGCGCTATACGGGCCGCGGCTGGCACGTCCTCAAGCTCCACCTGATGAATTTCGAACCGGAATTTTCGACGCTGGAGGACTGGAATTCGCAGCGATTCAACGAGTTGCTGATCAACGTACCCGCCCAGGCCGAATTCACCGCGCCGATGCATGCCGTGCGCACCGCCGACTGGTGGCATTTCTCGCGCCGGATCCCGCTGTCGAAAAGCTATGTCCGCCTCGACCACGTGACGACCGTGGAATTGGCGACGGACAACTATAACGACACGGGACAAGTCGTCACGGTCGAGCTGAGGAAGATCGAGTTCCGCGGCAAATGGATCTCGCGGGCCACGCTGATGAGTTGGCTGGTGTTCGTGTGGATCGTGTGCGGCGTCATCGGCCTGTCGCTGGGTCTGCTGCACTACCGGTCCGGCCTGCAGGCCAACAAGACACGCGTGGAGCAACTGGCCGCCATCGACCGCGAGCGCAAGGAAGCCGAAGCGGCCCGTGAGACGGCGCTGGCCGAGGCCGTCGCGCTGGCGCGCCAGCGCAGCCAGTTCCTCGCGCAGATGAGCCACGAATTGCGCACGCCGCTCAATGCCATCATCGGCTATGCCGACCTGCTGGGACGCGACCGCGACCACCTGTCCGAACGGCTGGCCTCGGGCCTGGCCACGATCCACGAGAGCGGCCAGCATCTGCTCACGCTGATCAACGACATCCTCGACCTCGCGCGGGTCGAAGCCGGCAAGATGGTGCTGCACCCGGCCGCCGTCCATCTCGAGACGTTCCTGCAAGTGCTGGCGAACATCATGCGGGTCAAGGCGGAAGAGAAAGGCCTGGGATTCAGCTACGAGCTCGCCCCCGGCCTGCCGGCCGCGGTGACGATCGACGAGACGCGGTTGCGCCAGGTGCTGCTCAACCTGCTGGGCAATGCGGTGAAATTCACCGATACCGGCAAGGTCTCGCTGCGGGTGCTGCCGGCCGCATCGGCCGGCGCGCCGGACAGCGCGCGGCTGCGCTTCGAAGTGGCCGACAGCGGCATCGGCATGGATACGCAACAGCTCGGACGCATCTTCCAGCCGTTCGAACAGGTGGCGGCCGCGCAGCGGCGCGAAGGCGGCACGGGCCTGGGCCTGGCCATCAGCCAGCAACTGGTGCAGCTCATGGGCGGTCATATCGACGTGGTCAGCGCGCCCGGCAAGGGCAGCACGTTCTCGTTCGAGATCGACGTGCCGGTGGCCGCCGCCGCGCCGGCGGTCGTGGCGCCGCACGACACCGTGGTCGGCTACGAGGGCGAGCGCAAGCGGTTGCTGATCGTGGACGACGTGCCGCAGAACCGCGCGATGCTGCAGGACCTGTTGCAGGAGACCGGTTTCAACGTCGCCGCGGCGACGAACGGGCTAGAATGCCTGGTCCTGCTCGACAGCTTCAGGCCCGACCTGATCCTGATGGACGTCATGATGCCGGTGATGGACGGGAACGAGACTACGCGGCAGATCCGTCACATGCCGGGCTGGGGCAACGTCCCGATCATCGCGGTGACGGCCAGCGCCAGTCCGGACGACGAACGCAAGAGCCGCGACGCCGGTGCCGACGCCTTGATCGCCAAGCCGGTCGACCACGACCTCCTGCTGCGCACCATCGGCAGGCTGCTGGCGCTGCAGTGGATCACCGGAGAGCCGACGTCCGAGGGCGGCGACGACGCCGCGCTGGCCGTCCCGCCGGCCGACGAGATCGAGGCGCTGTGGCAGCTGGCGCAGATCGGCAGCATGCGCGAGATCCGCGCGCGGGCCGCCTACCTGCGCGGGCTCGATCCTGCCTATGCGCCGTTCGCGAACCGCCTGGACACGCTGGCGCAGGGCTACCATTCGAAGCAGCTGGCGGCCTTCGTGGCGCGCTTCCGGACCGGGGACGCGGCCCGCCGGCAGGACGATTTCCAATCGATGCGAACATGATCCAATGGCTCTCCCGCGCGACCAGGATCGGTTACGCCCTGGTCATCCTCCTGGTGCTGGCGACCCCGGTCCTGCTGGCCTGGCAGCACTATGGCATGACGCGCACCCTCGAGATCTCCCCGCGGCATCCGTATGACGCCGCAGTGACCGACGACCGCGTCCTGCCGCGCGGGAACCCGGCGCCGGGCAATTCGGTCGCGGCGCTGGCCGTCACGCAGGATGCCTACATCCTGAGTTGCCAGATGGGGAAGGCGGCAAGGTATCCGAATTGCGCCATCCGGTTCCGGCTGGGCGACCCGGGCCAGGGCATCGACATGTCCGGGTTCGACACGGTCACGCTCGACGTGCGCTATACGGGCCCCGGCCGCCATGTCGTCAAGCTTCACCTGCTGAATTTCGAACCGGAGTTCTACGTGCCGGGCCAGTGGGATGCGCAGCGCTTCAATGAAGCGCTGATCGATATTCCGGCCCAGTCCGAAGTCACGATCCCGCTGCATGCCTTGCGCACCGCCGACTGGTGGCACTTCGCGCGCCGGATCCCGTTATCGAAGAGCTATGTCCGCCTCGACCACGTGACGACCGTGGAACTGCAGGCGGACGACGCCAGCGCCGCGGGCCACGCCATCACGGTCGAAGTCCGCAGGATCGAATTTCGCGGAAAATGGATCGCCAGGACGACGCTGCTCGGCTGGCTGATGGCCGCATGGACAGGCTGCGGCATGCTCGGGCTGTCGCTCGGCCTGCTGCACTTCCGGTCCGGCATGCAGGCCAGCAGGACGCGCCTCGAACAGCTGGCCGCCATCGACCGCGAACGCAAGGAAGCCGCGGCCGCGCGCGAGACGGCGCTGGCGGAGGCCGTCGCGCTGGCGCGCCAGCGCAGCCAGTTCCTCGCGCAGATGAGCCACGAATTGCGCACCCCGCTCAACGCCATCATCGGCTACGCCCAGCTGCTGGGACGCGATTGCCACGACCTCACCGAACGCCAGTCGGCCGGCCTGGCGACCATCCGCGAGAGCGGCCAGCATCTCCTCACGCTGATCAACGACATCCTCGACCTCGCGCGGGTCGAAGCCGGCAAGATGGTGCTGCACCCGGGCCCCGTCCATCTCGACACGTTTGTCCAGGTGCTGGCCAACATCATGCGCGTCAAGGCCGAGGAGAAAGGCCTCGCGTTCAGCTGTGAGCTTGCCCCCGGCCTCCCGGCCGCAGTGACGGTCGACGAGACGCGCCTGCGCCAGGTGCTGCTCAATTTGCTGGGCAATGCGGTGAAGTTCACCGACAGCGGCAGGGTCGCGCTGCGGGTGCTGCCGGCTGCGCCGGCTGCCGCGCCGGACAGCGCGCGGCTGCGCTTCGAAGTGGCCGACACCGGCATCGGCATGGGCACCCAACAGCTGGCGCGCATCTTCCAGCCGTTCGAACAGGTGGCGACGGCCCAGCGGCGCGAGGGTGGCACGGGCCTGGGCCTGGCCATCAGCCAGCAACTGGTGCAGCTCATGGGCGGCCATATCGACGTGGTCAGCGAACCCGGCAAGGGGAGCACGTTCTCGTTCGAGATCGACGTGCCGGTCGCCGCCGCCGCGCCGGTGCTCGTGGCACCGCACGAGACCCCGAAAGCCTACGAAGGCGAGCGCAAGCGGTTGCTGGTCGTCGACGACGTGCCCCAGAACCGCGCGATGCTGCTGGACCTGCTGCATGAGACCGGCTTCATCGTCGCCGCCGCCACAAACGGACTCGAATGCCTGGTCCTGCTCGACAGCTTCAAGCCGGACCTGATCCTGATGGACGTCATGATGCCGGTGATGGACGGTAACGAGACGACGCGACAGATACGCCACATGCCGGGCTGGAGCGACGTCCCGATCGTTGCGGTGACCGCGAGCGCCAGCCAGGATGACGAACGCAAGAGCCGCGACGCCGGTGCCAGCGCCTTTCTCGCCAAGCCGGTCGACCACGACCTCCTGCTGCGCACGATCGGCAGGCTGCTGGCCCTGGAGTGGACCACCGGGCAGCCGACACCCGAGGGCGGCGATGAAGCCGCGATGACCGTCCCGCCGGCCGACGAGATCGAAGCGCTGTGGCAGCTGGCGCAGATCGGCAGCATGCGCGAGATCCGCGAGCGGGCCGCCTACCTGCGCGGGCTCGACCCGGCCTATGCGCCGTTCGCGAACCGGCTGGACACGCTGGCGCAGGGCTACCATTCGAAGCAACTGGTCGCCTTCGTGGCGCGCTTCCGGAACAATTCCGAGAAAGTGCTGGACGACCGGTCGGTCTAGGGCTGCAGTGGCCCCATGAACGCGGCACCACTCCCCCTCCTCCGGGGCAGGCTCGTATATCCTCGCGACCGGCCAGCCAGACAGATGCTCCACCTTGCTTCAGACGTCGACGATCTCCAGGCACTTGCGGATGCTGGCGACCTTGTCGCGGCCGGCCGCCGGCGTCCATTCGTGGCTGACGAAGCCGTCGTAGCCCAGCTCCGCGATCGTGCGCGCGAGGAAGCGGTAGTTAATCTCCTGCGTCTCGTCGATCTCGTGCCGGCCCGGCACCCCGCCCGTATGGAAGTGTCCGATCCAGCCGATGTTCTTGCGCAGGAAGTTCGTGATGTTCCCATCCATGAGTTGGGCATGATAGAGGTCCACGAGCAGCTTGACGCGCGGCGAATTGACCCGCGTGACCACGTCCAGCCCCCACTCCAGGTGATCGAACATGCTCCCCGGCGGATCGGGTGGACCGCCGGGATGGCCGCTGTTGATATTCTCGATCACGAGCGTGACACGGCGCGCCTCCGCGTGCGTGCGCACGCGTTCGAGGAAAGCGATGGCGTTGACCTTGCCCTCCTGGTAGCCGAGCTTGTCGCGTTCGCCGCAAGTCAGGATGATGGACGGAAATCCATGCGCGGATGCCGTATCGATACGCTCGTGCACGGCGGCTTCGAAGGCGCCATTCGCATCCGGCGTGCCGATTGCATTCCAGCCCGACGGCCCGGCCGGCGGTCTCCCCGGCTTCGAGGTGCCGCCGCCGTGATCAACCCGCAACAGCGAGACGATCAACCCGTATTTCTTGAGCGTCGGCCAATCGGCCGGGTCGCTCGCGAAATCCAGCCCGTGCGCCCCGACGGCGACCGCGAGACGGCACGTGTCTTCGATCGTCGACTCGAACAAATGCGGGGTCAGTCCCTGGCGCAGGCGCCCCCGCAATGGTGGAAACGCCGGGTAGCCGGTCGGCGCGGCGCGCGCCGGGCGCGGCACGAGCACCGCCGCCGCCCCGAGCGTCGCCAGCGACAGCGTAAAGCCGCGGCGGGACGTCACGTCATTCATCGTATCTCCTCGTATCGAATTCCTGGCGTATCACCGCCTGTTCGATCGCGCCGAATGGCGCGTCGCCGTTTGCATTACGCGCACACATGCGCACGCGGTCGAGGAACCGCATGAAGCCCGTGCGCGGCTCGCCGTGATCGATGATCTCGATGACGCGGCGCTCCGCGATGCAGGCCGAGCCCACGGCGCGGTCCGCATTCGACACGGTGCCCGAGCCGACGATCGTGCCGGCGCCCAGCCTGCGCGTGCGCGCCGCGTGCGCGACCAGTTCGCCGAAGCCGAAATTCATCTCGCGGCCGTTCGGGTGCCCGAACGGTGCGCCGTTCCATTCGACCTGCAAGTCCAGGTGCACGCGGCCATCGCACCAGGCACCACCCAACTCGTCCGGTGTGACGGCCACGGGCGCGAAGCTCGTCGACGGCTTCGCCTGCAGGAAGCCGAAGCCGCTCTTCATTTCGCGCGGCCCCAGCGCGCGCAGGCTCCAGTCGTTCAGCTGCACGACGAGCCGCACGGCCGCCAGCGCCTGCGCGGGCGTCGCGCCCATCGGCACCTTGTCGACGATGACACCGAACTCGCCTTCGAAGTCGATTCCGAGCGCCTCGTCCGGCAGGGGTACCTCCTCGTGCGGACCGAGGAAATCGTCGGACGCGCCCTGGTACATCACGGGCACCGTGTCGAAATCAGGGATGGGCGGCGTGTTGAATGCGCGCTCCATCAACCGGCCGTGGTTCAGGAACGCGGACGCGTCGCACCACTGGAAGGTGCGCGGCAGCGGGGCCATGCAGCGCTGCGGTTCGAAGTCGACGCTGCCGGTGGCCGTGTCCGCGTTCAGCATGTCGGACAGGCGTTGCAGTGTCTGCGCGGCGCTGTCCCAGCGTTCCAGCGCGATGAGGAGATTCGGCGCGATCGTGCCCGCGTCGACGGCCCGGCGCAGGTCGCGCGATACGACCATCAGGCGCCCGTCCGGCGAGCCGTCGCGGTAGGTGGCGAGTTTCATTCCATCCCCCTCAACCGCGCGGCAACGCGAGCAGCGCGTCGTCGACGATCGCCACGGCGCGCGTCCACCCGGCCGAACCAGCACGGACCTTGTGCGGGAAACAGGACACATAGAAACCGTGACCCGGCAGGGCTTCCAGATTGTGCAGCTTCTCAAGGTGGCAGTACCCGATGTCGCGGCCGGCCTTGTGGCCTTCCCAGATCAGCGACACGTCGCCCGTCTCGGCGATCTTCTGCGCCGTGTACGAGAACGGCGCATCCCAGCTCCACGCATCCGTACCGGTGAGTCGCACGCCCCGCTCCAGCAGGTACATCGTCGCTTCGTAGCCCATGCCGCAGCCCGCCGACACATAGTCGTTGTGGCCGTAGCGGCTGCCCGCGCGCGTGTTGACCATGACGATGTCCAGCGGCTGCAGGTCGTGGCCGATGCGCTGCAATTCTGCTTCCACGTCGGCCGCGGTGGCGACATACCCGTCCGGGAAATGGCGGAAATCCAGCTTCACGCCGGGCTGGAAGCACCATGCCAGCGGCACCTCGTCGATGGTGATCGACTTCTTCTTTTCCCCTGTCTTCGCATCCATCGTGGAATGAAAATGGTAAGGGGCGTCCAGGTGGGTGCCGCTGTGCGTCGTCATCGTGACCCATTCGGCGGCGGCCGCCTCGCCGTCCGGGTAGTCCGCCGGCGTCGTGCCGGGGATCATGGCCATGAACTCGTGCAGCGTGTCCTGGTGCTTCTGGTAGGTGATCTTCGGCGCCAGCGGCGGCGGGTCGGACAGGACTTCGTTTTCCAGGTAGATCGACAGGTCGATGAATTGGCGGGTCATGGTGTCTCCTCAGATGGGTGCCGCGAGCGCGCCCAGCGTGGCGCGCATGATGCGGGCATGTTCTTCCTTGTCGCCGCCGGCGATCTCGATCTCGCCCAGGCGGCCCGAGTTCTGCACGACCATGCGGCAGCGCTCCCAGCGCCTTGCCAGATAGCGGTCCAGCGCCTGGTCGATGCTGCCGGCTTTCGACAGCTCGTCGGCCAGCACGAGCGCGTCCTCGATGCCAATGCAGGCGCCGGACGCCATGTGCGGCGTCGTCGCGTGCACGGTGTCGCCGATCAGGACGACGCGGCCCTTGTACCAGGGGCTCGGCATCAGCAGGCTTTCCAGCGGGCGGTAGATGATCTGCGAGTCTTCGTCCAGCTGCTCGCGCACGCGCTGCAGGCGCGGGTCGGGGAAAGGCGCCAGCAGCGCTTTTACGCGCGCCAGGAATCCGGATGGGTCGATGTAGTCGTTCGTCTCGCGGTCTTCCGTCACGAACAAATACATCTCGTCTTTGGACACCGGGTTCAGGCCCGGCTTGATCTTCGGCCCGAGCCACATCATCGTGCCGTTGATGTCGGCGGGACGCGGCAGCACGGCGCGCCAGACGCCCTGCCCGCTGTAGCGCGGCTTCGGCGCATCCGGGAACACGGTCTCGCGCACTTTCGAATACAGGCCGTCGGCGCCGATCACGAGGTCGTAGCGGCCCGTGGTGCCGTCCGTGAACGTGACGTCGACCCCGCCTGCATCCTGCTCGATCCGGGTGAACGTGCAGCCCAGGCGCACGTTCGCGCCGGACTTGCGCGTGGCGTCGGCCAGGATGCGGGCCAGCACCGGGCGCATGATCGCGCCGTTGCCCGGGACGTCCGGGCCCGCGAGGCGCGGCGTCGGCAGTTCGGCAACCTTCTGGCCGGTCGGGATGTGGATCTCGACGCCGTCGGACGCCGCGCCCTCGGCGAGGAATTCGTCGATGACGCCCAGTTGCACGAGCGCGCGCATCGTCGCGCCGCCCAGGCTGATGCCGGCGCCGTACGAGCGCCAGCCGGGGTCGATCTCGGCCAGGTCGACGGCGATGTCCCGCCTGCGCAATTCGATGGCGGCGGCCATGCCGGAAAAGCCGCCGCCGATGATCAGAACCTTGTTGACTGGCGCTGCCATGTCATGTCTCCCGTATGTGGATCTCGTTATCCCGGACGTCGAGGACGACCGGCTGCAGGCGCTGTCCCAGGCACGGCCCCAGCGTGCAGATGCCCGTCGCGATGTCGAACTGGGCGCCGTGGGCCGCACACACGATGCGGTCGCGCGCGGCGTTCAGGTATGCGTCCTTGCGCCAGGCCATCGGCGTGCCGCCGTGGTGCGGGCAGGCGTCGCGCCAGGCGTACAGACGCTCGCCTCGGCGCACCACGACTACCGTGTCCTGGCCGGTGCGCGCCGGATCGAAGCCGCGCGACCCGCCGTCCGGCACGTCCACGAGCCGGCACAGGAACACGTCAGTGCCGCTCACCGGCACCGGCCGCACCGGGCGGCGGACCGCCCGCTCCGGGTGGTGGCCCACCCGGAGCCCATTTGTCGCGCTGCTGGAACAGGAACAGCTGCGACGCATCGGCGCTCATCGGGATCGCACGTGCCGTCCACCGGTCGTCGTGCAGGTCCATGTCCGCGTCGTACTCGACGTGGCAGCCGAGCGGACTGTTGAAGTACCAGAACCAGTTCGAGCCCATCTTGTGGCGGCCCGGGCCCCAGAACGACTGGTAGCCCTTGTTCACAAAGCGCGTGCCGGCCTGCAGGACTTCCGTCGGGCCGCCCATGTGGAACGTGAAGTGTTCGCACCCCTTCATGAACGGCGGCGTCTGGATCAGGAACAGCGTGTGATGATCAATCGTGCCGGCGGGCTTCAGGAACGGTCCCGCGCCCAGCAGGCGGTCGGTGCAGGCAAAGCCCAGGCGCTCGACGTAGAACGCCTCCGCCTTCGCCGCATCCGGCACGAAGTAGACGACGTGCGACAGGGTGCGCGGCCGGGCCGGCGCGTTCTCGTCGACGGCCGTGTGGTTGACGGGCCGGTTCGGCGCGCCGGGCGCGTTCACGGCTTCCGCCGGAAGGTCCAGCGGACGGCGCACGGTCACCTGGAAGCCGAGCACGAAGCCCATGTCGTCGACAGTCTCCAGGCTGCCGTCGGGGAGCGTGCGCACGTCGCGGTCTCGCTGCAGCTCCGCGGTGATGGCGGCGAGCGCCTGCGTATCGGCGACGCCGTAGACCGTCTTGCGCAACATGCTCGCGGTACCGAGGCCTGCGGCCAGCGTGGCATCGTCCTTGTGCCTGATGACGATCGCGGTGCCATCCAGCGCTTCGAAGCGGCCGCCTTTATCGTCGACATCGACCGGTTCCAGGCCGTAATCGATAAGGTATTGCGCGCATGCGGCGACGTCGTCCACGCCGAAGACCAGCGCGTCGGGTCCGATGATGTTCATGTGATTCTCTCTGTCTTGTCGTGGTTCAGAGGGCGGTGCGGCCGCCCAGGGTTTCGGCCACCCAGTCGGCGATGTAGGCGCCGGCATTGGCCGAGTTGTCGAAGCTGGAGTGCTGCACGCCGCCTTCGCGTTCCGTGAACACCTTCAGTTCGCGCTTCGGGCTGTTGACGAGCTGCTCGTACGTGCGCTCGGCCCATTGCAGCGGGATCTGGGAATCCTTCTGGCCGTGCGTGACGAGGAACGGCACCTTGATGCGGTCCAGGATGCCGTCCAGGTGGACGTGTTCCGCAATCCGCATGAATTCGACCATGTCCTTCGCGCCCCACACCCAGCGCACGTGCTCCCAGTAGTGCGGCACAGGGAAGCTGCCCTCTTTCGCGAGGCGCTTCTTTTGCACGTCGCGCCAGTCGTGGCTCGCGCCCCACACGACACCCATGGCGAAACGCGGCTCGAACGCGACGGCGCGCGGGCAGTAGTAGCCGCCCAGCGACACGCCTTCCACGCCGATGCGCTTCGGATCGATATCGGCCCGCGTTTCGAGCCAGTCGACGACCTTGCTCGCCCAGCGCTCACTGTCGTACACCGCATGCATGCCGTGCAGGCGCAGCGCCTCGCCGGTGCCCGGCTGGTCGATGACGAGCGAGGACACGCCGCGCTTCGCCAGCCACGCCGGCAGGCCGACCCGGTACTTCATCTCCTTGGTCGAATCGAGGCCGTTGACCTGGACGAGGATCGGTGCCGGCCCCTCCACGCCCTCGGCCCGCACGTACAGGCCGGCGATGTGCGCGTCGCCGTACGGGATCTCGACCCGCTCGCAGTTCTCGCCCGACAGCTTGACGCCGCGGGCAAAGACGTCGAGGAACCGTCGATACAGTTCGATCCGGCCCGGCGCGCCATGCGCCTGCAGGCGTTCCGCCGTGAGCAGGTAGATCGCGGCGCGGTTGTACTTGTCGCCGGCGGAGATCAGGCGGCCGCGCGCCTCGTCCTCTTCGGCCAGGCCGCACAGCTTGTCGGCCATCTGCGACCAGGTCTCGCGGAAGGCCTTCGTGCCGGCGGCGTCGGGCTGCTTCGCCGCCTCCTGCAGCGGCGCGCACATCGCTTCGATCTCGCCGATCCGGGCACCCATCTCGATCGCGAGATCGACCGAGAGGTTCCAGACGTAGTTGGTGGGGAAATACTTGAACATGCTCGGTACCCGTGAAATCAGAAGTTGTAGCCGACACGCACGCCGTAGGTACGCGGATCGCTGATGAAGAAGCCGCCTGGCACCCGGCTCTCGATCTTGATCGTGTCCTCGATGTTGCGGACATAGCCCTGCACCGTCCAGTGGCCGCCGCCGTCCGTCCAGGTGACCGACGCGTCCGACTTATGCGTGGCCGGCTGGCGGTAGCGCACGTTCGCGTGCAGGTCGCTGATCAGGTAGGCGCCCATGAAGTGCGTCCCGACGGTGGCCGCCACCTCGCCGCCGTTCGCGACCGCGAAGTGGTGCGTGTACGCGAGGTTCGCGGTGGAGATCGGCGCACGGTCAAGATGCTGGCCCGAGTAGTCGACCGTGGCGGACGGCTTGTAGTTCTTGAACTGCGCATCCGTGAGCGACAACGAGCCGCGCAGTTCGCCGTCGTCGCCGACGCGGACCTTGCCTTCCAGTTCGACACCGTCGACCTTCGAGTTCGCCGCGTTCACCGTGTACGAATCGCAGGTGCTCGGGTCGTTGGTGCGGCACGACGTCGTCGTCAGCTGCTGGTCCTTGTAGTCGTAGTGGAAGACGTTGGCGGCGACCTGCAGCGTGTTGTCGAAGAAGCGACCCTTCACGCCCGCCTCGTAGGCGCGCAGCGTCTCCGGCTTGTACGAACCCGCGGCCTTGGCGCTGTTGAAGCCGCCCGCCTTGTAGCCCGTCGACACGTTCGCGTACACCATCACGTTGCGCATCAGGTCATGATCGAGGCCGATCTTCCAGCTCGTATTCCGGAAGCTCACGTCGGCCGTGTAAGCCTGGTCGCTGAACGTGGAGCCCGGGTTCGCCGCGGCGCCCCCCAGCGGATCCTCGCCCGTCTTGCGGTCGCGGGTGCCGCGCAGGCCCAGGGTCAGGCGGGTGTCCGGTCGCAGGTCGTACGTCAGCTGGCCGAACGCCGCTTTCGAGTTGTTCGTGATGACGGAGTCGAACGGTTGCGTGACCGTGAAGCTGCCGAACGGCGCCGTGATGAACGTGTTGAAGCTGGCGTTGCGCTCGATCGTCTCGTCGAAGTAGTACAACCCGGCGACCCAGCGCAGCGGACCGGTGCCCGTCGAGTTGAAGCGCAGTTCGTGCGAGATCGCATGGCTGTTGCCCGACAACGGGTTGGTGAACGGGAAACCGAAGTAGATGCCGTTGTTGACCTGGTCGAGGTACAGGTTCATGCTGGCCAGCTGGTACGTCATGTCGACCGTGCCGACGCGCGTCTTGAATTCGCCGCGGAACGAATCGGCGCGGTTGTCGCGGTGCGCGTTCGCATCCTGCTTGAACAGCGCGGAGGCCGTGCGCTGCGTGTCGGAGCCGCGATCGACGTACACCGGGTGCTCGATGTTGTTGCCGGTGCCCGGGGGCGAGAACGGGAGATTCTCGACCATCGTGCCCGTGAAGAAGTTCGTGTTCGGTACCGGCGCCGGCGGAGCGCCCTGGATCTTGCTCGATTCCGCCGTCAGCAGCAGGCTCGTATCGGCGCTGAATTTGCCGAGCAGGTGGATGCGGGCCGATTTGTCGTCCTGGCTCTCCAGCGGCACCCTGTTCGGGCCCGGGTTCAGGTAGGTGTCGTGCTTTTGCGCGTTGACGGCGGCGCGCAGCGCCCACATGCCGTTGATCGGCACGTTGATCATGCCGTCGAGGCGGCGCGTGTTGTAGTTGCCGATGTCGACGCTGACGCTGCCTTCCAGCTTGTTGGTCGGCTTGTTCGTGATCAGGTTGATGGCGCCGGCCGTCGCGTTGCGGCCGTACAGGGTGCCTTGCGGACCGCGCAGCACTTCGATGCGGTCCAGGTCGAAGAACGCGGCCGTCTGCGCTTCGTAGCGCGGCACGTAGGCGCCGTCGATGTGGAAGGCGGCGGACGGGTCGCCCTTCTCCGTCATGTCCAGGCTCGTGACGCCGCGGATCGCCACCTGCAGCATGCCGCTCTCCTTCGAGATCTCGACGTTCGGCAGCATCTCGGCCATCGAACGGGCATCGGTGACGCCGGCGTCCTTCAGGTCTTCGCCGGACATCACGGACAGCGCGATCGGCGTCTTGCTGGCCGGCTGCGCGACCTTTTGCGCCGTGATGATCACTTCGGTGATCCCTTTCGACTTCACCGTGGGTGCGGCGTCGGTTTTCGGTGCATCCGTCTGCGCCAGGGCGGCGCTTGCGGCGGACAGGTAACCTGCCGCGAACAGGGATTGCGCGAGGACGGACAGCGTGGGGCTTTTCATTATGTGTCTCCAATTAATCCGGCAGTTCTGTGGGCTGCCGTGGGCTGATGTCATGCGAAAAATGGTATGTGTTTCCGGCCGTTTTCCCAATCCGATAATTTGGATTCGAGCTATCGATGGCATGGATATCGGGTCCTTGCTGCATCGACGCCGCGACGGTGCGGGACGAACCGTCGGGACGAGCGAACCCGCCGGGCGCGTCGCGCATGCCCGGTCGGATTCGCTTCACAACATGGATATCAGTGCGCCGGCAGCGGGACCCAGGCCCCGCCTTCGCACGACGACGCCTGCACCGTTTCGATGAACAGGACGCCGCGCAGGCCGTCGGCGATGGTCGGGAACCAGGCTTCGCCCGGATCGCTTCCGTCACGACGGGCCAGCAGGTGCCGCGCCACTTCCGTGTACAGCGCCGCGAACGCGTCGATATAGCCTTCCGTGTGGCCGGCGGGTACGCGGCTCAGGCGGCGCGCGGCGGGATGGGTGCCGGGGCCGTTGCGTTCGAGGATGCGGGTCGGCTCGCCCAGCGGCGTGTACAGGAGTTCATTGGGCTGCTGCTGGCGCCATTCGATGCCGCCGCGGCTGCCGAACACGCGGATCCGCAGATCGTTGGCGTGGCCCGGCGCAACCTGGCTGGCCCACAGCATGCCGCGCGCGCCGCCGGCGTAGCGCAGCATCACCTGCACGTCGTCGTCGATGGCGCGGCCAGGGACGAAGGTGTTCAGTTGCGCACACAGGGATTCCAGCGGCTGGCCGACGATCGTATCGGCCAGGTGCCACGCGTGCGAACCGATGTCGCCGATCGCACCGCCGCCCGCGCGCGCCGGGTCGGTGCGCCACGCGGCCTGCTTCTGGCCCGTCTGTTCCAGCGGTTCCGCCAGCCAGTCCTGGGCGTACTCCACCTGCACGACGCGGATGTCGCCCAGCTGGCCCACCTGCACCATCGCGCGGGCCTGGCGCACCATCGGGTACGCCGAATAGTTGTGCGTGACGGCGAAGATCAGGCCCTTTTCCGCCGCCAGCGCCTGCAATGCACGCGCATCGTCGCTGTTGGTCGTCACCGGCTTGTCGCAGATGACGTGGATGCCCGCTTCCAGGAACGCCCGCGCCACCGGCGCATGCATGTGGTTCGGCGTGACGATGCTGACGACCTCGATGCCGTCGTCGCGCGCCGCTTCCGCCCGCGCCATGTCCGCATAGTCGGCATGGACGCGGTCCGGATCGAGTCCGAGCGCGGCGCCCGAACGGCGCGACGTGTCCGCATTCGACGAGAACGCGCCGGCCACGAGCCGGTACCGATGGTCGAGCGCTGCCGCGTGGCGGTGCACGGCGCCGATGAACGCGCCCTCGCCGCCGCCGACCATGCCCAGGCGGATCATCGCGCACCTCCCGCGATGCCCAGCAGACGCGCATTGCGTTCGGCGTCGCCGGCGCTGCCCGCGAAATCGTCGAACGCCTTGTCCGTCACCCGGATGATGTGGTCGCGGATGAAGCGCGCCCCCTCTTCCGCGCCCTGCTCCGGATGCTTCAGGCAGCATTCCCATTCCAGCACGGCCCAGCCGGGGAAATCGTACTGCGCCAGCTTGCTGAAGATGGCCTTGAAATCGACCTGGCCGTCGCCCAGCGAGCGGAAACGGCCCGCGCGGTCGGCCCACGGCTGGTAGCCGGAGTAGACGCCCTGGCGCGCATCGGGACGGAACTCGGCATCCTTCACGTGCACGACCTTGATGCGGTCGCGGTAGCGGTCGATGAAGCCCAGGTAGTCCAGCTGTTGCAGCAGAAAATGCGACGGATCGTAGGCGATGTTCAGGCGCGGGTGGTAGTCGACGCGTTCGAGCAGCATCTCGAACGTGGCGCCATCGAACAGGTCCTCGCCGGGATGCAGCTCGAACGCGAGGTCGACGCCCGCGTCGTCGTAGCCGTCGAGGATCGGGCGCCAGCGGCGCGCCAGTTCGTCGAACGCCGTCTCGATCAGGCCCGCGGGACGCTGCGGCCAAGGGTACACGAACGGCCACGCGAGCGATCCGGAAAAGCTGATCGACGCCGTCAGGCCCAGGTTCGCGGACGCCTTCGCCGCCAGCAGCATCTGCTCGACGGCCCAGCGCTGGCGCGCCGCCGGGTTGCCGCGCAGCTCGGGCGGCGCGAAGCCGTCGAACGCTTCGTCGTAGGCAGGGTGCACGGCGACCAGCTGGCCCTGCAGATGCGTGCTCAGTTCCGTGATCGCGACGCCGCTTTCCGCCGCGATGCCGGCGATCTCGTCGCAATACGTTTTACTTTCCGCCGCGCGGGCCAGGTCGAACAGGCGGCGGTCGTTCGACGGCACCTGCACGCCCTGGTAACCGAGGCTGCCGGCCCAGCGCGTGATCGCCTTCCAGTCGTTGAACGGCGCTGTGTCGCCCGCGAATTGGGCGAGGAAGATCGCGGGTCCCTTGATCGTCGTGGCCATGACGCCTCCTTAATCGACAGCGAGTTCGGTCGTGCAGGACGTCACGGGGCTCCACGGCAGGTACGAGATGCGCAGCTGCACGGCGGCCGTGACGGTGTGCTTGCCGGGCGCGACGCTGCGCCCGGGCACGGAGACGTCGGCCACTTCGCCGAATTCCCAGCGCTCGTCGTAGGTCGTCTCCAGTTCGTCCAGGGTCCACGTCCTGCCGCGCACCGTGAAGCGCACGTCGTCGCGCGGCACCTTCTCGCCGTCCACGGTCAGCGCGATGTCTTCCACGGCCGACAGGACCTGGCCGCGGTAGTAAGGCAGGCGCACGCCGACGCGCCAGCCGGCGTCCCCGTCGTTGCGCAGCGAATCCGGATAGATGATGTGTTTGTCGTACATGCCATGCTCCTTATTGTTCGCCCAACAGGCGCTTGAACATCTCTTGCTGGCGCCGCACCTGCGCGCACCCATCTACTTGAAATGCGTCCTCGATGTGACGCTGGCCCTCGTATTCGCTGGACAGGTGGCCGTCGTAGCCGCCCTCGATCAGCACGGGAATGATTTCCTCGTATGGGATCGCAGGTTCCTTGCCCGTCTCGTCGATCTCGTAGAACTTGGCGTGGATGTGGAAGATCCATGGCATGAACTCCAGCATGCGGCGCGGGTTGCTCCAGATGTTGTGGCGCAGCGTCTCGGCCATCTGCAGGTCGACGGGATTGCCGCCCAGTTTGCGTACGTCCATGATCACGTAGTCCGGCAGCACGCGCGCTTCGTGCGCCTGCAGGATGAACTCGACGATCTTCGGCGTGGCGCCCATGCGCAGGAAGCGGTCGCGGAAGACGGGCGGGTAGTGTTTGATGTACATGCCCATGTCCGGCACATAGCCCACGTGGTTCGACCCGGTGGCGCGCGTGATCTCGGTGTAGCGCAGGATCCACGGGTGGTCGAAGTGGAACGGCGAGTGGACTTCGATGCCCATGCGGATGTCGAGCTTTTCCGCCAGCGGCACGCACGCGACGACGACTTCCGGCGGCGTGTTCACGATGATGCGCACGGTCGGGCAGCCGATGCGCTTGGCGAAATGCAGGTCGCGCTCCAGCGACGCGACCATCTCGTCGAAGTTCAGGCGGCGGTCCTTGTACAGCTTGATGTCCATGAACATGTCGTGGCACTGGGCGTACGCGTTGTGGCGGTCGAGCGAGGCGAACCAGGCGGCGACCTGCTCGTCCGGGACGTTCGGGAAGCCGGTGAAGGATTGTTCGCTGACGACTTCGATGCCGCGCGCGCCGAGGCCGGCGGCGTGGGCGATGCAGTCGTCGAGGGTCATCGTGCGCAGGAAGGTCTCGTACTGGTAGCTGTACAGCGAGACGCCTCGCTTGATGCGATGCTGGGTGGTCATGGGGGTCCTCGGTTGCTGGCGTAAAAATCGGTGGGTCTTACATGCCCGGTTGCGGGCGGGCGGCGCGGGCCGCACGGTAATGGAGCAGGCAGGCGCCGGCGGCGCACGCCGCCGCGATCAGGCCGAACGCCAGGAAGGCGACCTGCAGGCTGCCGACGGCGGCGCGCATCACGTTGACGACGGCCGGCGACAGGAATTGCGCGACGAAGAACGAGCTCGCCCACCAGCCCATGCCGCGGCCGCGGTGCTCGAACGAGAATTTGCTCTGGGCCCAGGCGATCAGCGCCGGCACGATCAGGCCATTGGCCAGTTGCTGGACGAACGCGAAGGCCAGCGCCACCTTGTAGTCCGGCGCGAGGCCGATGCCCGAAAGTCCGATCGCATAGCCGAGGAATACGAGGAAAATCTGCGTGCCGGCGCCGTAGCGCGTCGTCATCTTGAACAGGATCGCGCCCAGCGGCACGCCGATGCTCGGCAGCGCCATCGACAGGCCGATCGACTTCGGATCGCTGACGCCCAGGTCCTTCAGCAGCACGGAGAAGTTGATGACCTGGACATAGTAGATCGTCGACAGCAGGACGGTGACGCCGCAGACCGTCAGCGCGACGGCGTACGGGAACCGCGTCGTCGCGGCCTGCGCGGTGTGCGCCTGCCTGCGGCGGGGTTCGGGCTCGAACAGGAACGCGAGGCTGGCGAGCAGGATCGGGATCGCGACGCCGTACACGAGGAACGGGTATTGCCAGCCCTGCGCGGCGAGGAAGCCCGAGCTCGCGATGGTGACGGTGCCGAGCACCGAGCCGACGACGCCCTGGATCATCAGCCAGCGGTGGCGCGCCTTCTCCTCGAAATAGTCGGCCAGTAGCGTGTTCACGACCGTCAGTACGCCCGCTTCGCCGAAGCCGATCACGAAGCGGCCCGCGACGACGGCCCAGAAGTTATCGATGAAGAACGGCACCAGGCCGCCGGCGCCGTAGAACGCCATGGACCACAGCAGCAGCGGGCGGCGGCCGAAGCGGTCCGCGATGACGCCGGCGCCGGGCGCGAACAGGGCGATGCAGGCGCTGGGGGCGGTGATCAGCAGCGGGACCATCAGCGCGGCGTTCGGGACGTCCCGGAAGTGGCCCAGCAGCGTGGGAAGCGTGGGTGCGAGGGCGATGATCGCCATCACGGGCAGGAAGCCGGAGATCACGAGGATCCAGCCCTGGCGCCAGTCGGCCTGGCGTGGTTGGGAAAGGGTGTTGCGCATCGCGTGTCTCCTTGTCATTGGCTGCGGCTTTGCCGCCGCATCCTGTCTTGTGCAGGAAATAGAACCAGAATTATGATATCGACTTCTTTTCGTTTCCCCAAGCGAAAAATTGCGGGTGTTGGGTGATTGTTTGGATAGCTGCTATCGACAGCGTGGATACGCGGCCGGCTAGGCCCGCATCGCCTTCACGAGCCGGCCCGCGCCCAGTGCGCCGACGGCCAGGAGACCGAGCAGCAGCGGCAACACGTGCAGATAGGCACGCTGGTAGCCTCCCGTCGCCGTCGTATCCAGCCCGTGGAAAAACACGAGCCCCGCCAGCGCCACGCCGAACGCCGCCGCCACCTGCTGCACGGTCGTCAGCAGCCCGGCCGCCACGCCGGCCGACGCGACGGGCACGTCGCGCAACGTGGCGAACGACAGCTGCGGTCCGCACAGGCCCAGGCCGATGCCCATGCCGTACTGCGCCGCCAGCAGCAGCGGCCAGGACAGCGCGCCGTCCAGCGCGAACGCGCACAGGACGAGGCTTGCCGCCGACACCGCGATCCCCGCGAGCAGCGTACGTACGCCGATGCGCCGGTTCAGCCGCGGCCCCAGCAAGGTGATGCCGGTCATCGCGCCGAACGCGATCGGGGCGCAGGCGTACGCCATCTGCGCGGCTGTCAGCCCCCTGCCCGTCTGCAGCGCGAACGTCATCACGAGCAGGTAGCCCGGCATGATCGGGTTCACGCACAGGGTGCACAGCAGCCCGAGGCTCACCTTGCGGAGCCGGAACAGCGCGGGGTCGACGAGCGCGTCGCCGTGGCGCGCCTGGCGCTTCAGCAGGTGACGCCACGTGATCCAGCCCAGCGGCACGGCAGCCAGCAGCATCAGCACCAGCGCCGCCGGCCAGTCGCGGGATGGCCCCTCGATCAGGGGCGTCAGCAACGCGAACAGCACGACGACGGAGAGAGCGGCGCCGCGCAGGTCGACCGCGACCGGGTGCACGCCGCGGCCCGGCGGCAGCAACAGCGCGCCGGCGACGAGGCTGACGAGGCCCAGCGGCAGGTTGATGAGGAACGTGAGGCGCCAGCCGAGGCCGAGCCAGTCGGCGTCGATCAGCAGGCCGCCGACGATGGGACCCAGCGCGGCCGAGAAGCCGCCCAGGAAGCCGAACACGGTGTAGACCTTGTAGCGCTCCTCGGGCGGATACATCACCTGCACGAGCGCCATCACCTGCGGGACCATCAACGCGGCGCTGGCGCCCTGCAGCAGGCGCGCGACCTGCAGGCTCAGGGTATCCGGCGCGAGGCCGCACGCGACGGACGTCGCCGTGAACGCGGCGATCCCGGCCAGGAACATGCGGCGGTAGCCGTGGCTGTCGCCGAGCCGGCCGCCGACGATCAGCAGCACGGCGAACGCCGTCGCATACCCGGCGACGATCCATTCCAGCGCCGCCTTGGGCGCGTGCAGGGTGGCGCCGATGGACGGGACGGCGACGTTGACGATGGTCGTGTCGAGCAGGTCGATCACGAACGCGAGGGCGACGGCGATCAGCGCCAGCGTGCGGCGGCGGTGGCTATACGAGGCGGCGGCATGGTGCGCGCTGCCCTCCGCACTGGAAACGGCTTCATTCATTTTTCGATAGTCGGTGAGGTCAGACGCCGCGGGCGACGTCGACGAACAGGTCGCGCAGCCAGCGGATGGCCGGGTCGTTGTTGCGGTGGCGGTGCCATTGCAGCGATTGCACGAGGCGGGGAATGCGCGGCGGCGGTTCCCACACCCGGATCGGCAGGGCCTCCTGCGCGCGCAGGGCGATACGGCGGTGCACGGTGGCGATGCGGTCGGTGCCGACGACGAGCGACGGCAGCCCCGTCATCGTCGGCGCCGTCACTTCCACGCGGCGCTTGACGTCGTAGCTCTCGATGAACCAGCCGTCCAGGGTCGGCAACGGATTGGCGCTCGCGAACGTGGGAATCACGTGGCCGCACGACAGGTAATCGTCGAACGTGAGCTTGTCCTGGATGCGGCTGTGGCCCTCCCACGTCACGCACAGGTAGTCTTCCTCGAACAGCACGGCGGACGGGTGCTCCTTCGCGAGGTATTGCGACGGGATGACAAGGAAGTCGGCGTCGCCCTGCTCCAGCACGTCGGCCGGCTGGCGGTCGTACTGGTGGCGCAGGCTCACGCGCACGCCCGGCGCCTGGCGGTACAACGCCTCCAGCAACGGCGGGACCAGCACGGCCATCGTGTAGTCGGACACGAGGATCGTGAACGTGCGCGTTTCCGTGGCCGGATCGAACTGCGGCTGCGTGGCGATGGTGCTGTCGATGCGCATGAGGACTTCGCGTACCGGCTCGACCAGCTCCTTCGCGCGCGGCGTCAGCACGAGCTGGCGCCCGGAACTGACGAGCAGCTCGTCGTTGAAGTAGTCGCGCAGGCGCGCGAGCGCACTGCTCGTCGCCGACTGGCTCAGGTAGATCTTTTCCGCCGCGCGGCTGATGTTGCACTCGGTGAGGAGCGCGTTCAGCACGACCAGCAGGTTCAGGTCCAGTTTATTGAATCGCATCGCGCACCATCCGCCGTCGTTACGCCAGGCCCAGCGCGCGCCGGGTCAGCGCCAGCGATCCGGCATCGTCCACGCTCGGGAAGTATTCCAGGCCGACCAGGCCGTCGTAGCCTTTCGCGCGCAGCACGTCCATCACTGCCGGCCAGGCGATCGTGCCGGTGCCCGGCTCGTGGCGGCCCGGCGTATCGGCCACCTGCACGTGCGCGACGTAGCGCATGCGGTCCCCGATTGCTTCCGCCATGTCCTCGTTCGTCTGCGCCGCGTGATAGACGTCGGCCAGCAGGCGCAGGCCCGGGCTGTCGACGGCCGCGACGATGTCCAGGCCGCGGCCGATGGTGTCCACGAACATGCGCTGGCCGTGCAGCAGCATGTACACGGGTTCCAGCCACACCACGGTACCCGCTGCGTGGGCCATCTCCGCCGCGCGGCGCAAGACGCTCACGGCGGCGTCGAATTGCGCCTGCTCCGGCACATCCGGCCGCGTGAAGCCCGACGCCACGACCATACCGGCGCCGGAGAAGCGCTGCGCGACGGGGATCGCGTCGGCGATGGCGGCCAGCACCTTGTCGTGGTCGGCCGGGCCGACGAGGCTGCAGCGGGGCTCCACGCAAAAGCTCACGAGGCTCACGCCGGTGTCATCGAGGGCGCGTTCGATCGCGTCCAGGTCCTTCTCGCGCCACAGGTGGAATTCCACGCCCGGCACGCCGGCCGCGTGCGCGGCGCGGATGCGCGACGCGAGGTCGTCGTTCCCGTTCGTGAACATCCATTCGATACAGGCTGCAAAGGTCATATCAATCTTTCGTAAAAAGTCAGGAAGCGGCGCGCCGCGCTGCGAGTCCGGTCACCGCCAGGGCGACGGCCGTGCACAGGCAGACGACGCCGATGGCGGCGACGCTGGCCAGGAAGGTGCCGGCCGCGCCCTGGATCAGCGTCAGCAGCGGCGCGCTGAGGAATTGCCCCAGGAAGAACGAACCGCCCCACAGGCCCATGCCGCGGCCGCGGTGTTCGTAGCGGTAGTGCGTGAGCGCCCAGGCGATCAGCGCCGGCAGCAGCAGGCCGCCGCCCACCTGGCCCAGCGCGTCGAGCGGCAGGCCGACCGTCGCATTCGGAGCCCACGCCACACCGACGTAGCACGCGCCGTACAGCGCCATGCTGGCCGCGAGGCGCAAGGTGACGGACACGCCGCCGAGGCGCTTGAACAGGTAGCCGCCCAGGATCGTGCCGAGGCTCGCGATGGTCACGAGCACGCTGATGCGTTCCGGCGACGCGACGCCCATGTCGCCGAAGATGCGCCCGTGCTGCACGGCCTGCACGAAGAACACCATCGAGAACAGCACCGTGACGCCGCACACGAGCAGGGTCGAACGCCACGGGAAGGCCGCCACGGCCTGGGCGCCGTTGGCCGTGCGGTCGCGCTCGGGCTCCCAGCACACGAACCACGCCAGCGCGAACACGGCGAAGCCGATCAGGTACAGCAGGAACGGATAGCGCCAGTGCACGCCCGCCAGCATGCCGCCCGCCAGGATGATCGATGAGCCGATCAGCGGCGACAGCATGTTCTGGTAGCCGAGCCACTTCTCGCGCTGCGCGCCCTCGAAGTAGTCGCCCATCAGCGCATTGCCGACCGTGAGGATCGCGGCTTCCGCCACGCCGACGATCACCCTGCTCGCGACGATCAGCAGCAGGCTGTCGAACAGCAGCGGCGCGAGGCCCAGCAGCGCGAACGCGAACAACGCCGCGAGCAGCAGGTTGCGGCGCCCGAAGCGGTCCGCCAGCATGCCGGTGAAGCCCGAGGTCAGCGCCACGCACAGCGACGGCACCGTGATGATCATCGGGACGAGCAGCTGGAAGTGAGGCACGTTCGAAAACTGCTGGAACAACTGCGGCAGGCCGGGCACCAGCGCGGACAGGGCCAGCGACGGCATGTTCACGATGGCCATCAGCGCGATGCCCTGCGCAAGGCCGCCGTGGCGGCGCGGCGCCGCTGCGAACGGTGTCACGGCCGGTGTCGACATGGAAGTGGGATGCATGGCGATCTATCCTGAAAAAGGTCAGTCGGCGCGGCGGTCCAGTACGTGCTGCCGGTACCAGCTGTTGAGCATCATCCCCGTCGCGATCGGCGCGGGCCCTTTGTCGCTTTCGACGATGATCCAGCCGGCGTAGCCCAGCTCGCGCATGGCGGCGAGCAGCGCCGGGAAATCGACGAGACCCGTCCCCATTTCGCCGAACCAGCGCTGGATGCCCCGCTCGCCGCCGGCCGCGACCAGCGCGCGCTCGGCGTTCTGCAGCTTGTACTCGTCGAGCGTGTCGACCGCCAGCGCATCCTTGAACTGGAAGTGCCACACGCGCTCGTGGAAGCGGCGGTACAGCGCGACGACGTCGTGGCCCGCGATCGCCAGTTCGGCCGTGTCGAAGCACAGGCCCACGTTGTCCGCGTCGCACAGGGACATCAGGCGCTCCATTTCCTCGGCCGTGCGCAGCGCCGACAGGGCGTCCACGTGCAGCACCGTTTTCAGGCCCAGCGCCGCCGTCATCGCACCGACCGCGTTCCAGCAATCGGCCGCCGCCGCGATGCGCTCGGGCGTGAGGCCGCCCTCCTTCCACCAGGACGGAAACGGCCGCACGACGATGCAGTCGCCTTTCAGCCCGGCCAGGAATTCCGCGTGGATGCGGGCCTGCGCGAGGATGCGCGGGTGGTCGGCCGGCTGGGTGCTCATCAGGCCGAAATGCAGCTCCTCGAAGCTCATCACGGTCGGATCGAAGAACGTACTGGCCACGCGCTGGATGCCCCAGTCCTTCAGCTTCAGGCGGAAGTGGTCGGCGGAGCCAAAGTTGATCGCGATGTTTTCCGGGCGCCCGATCGGGTCCCAGCGGCCGCTGCCCGCGTTCAATTCCACGGCATCGAAACCGCAGGCGGCCGTCACCTTGAAGGCGCGTTCGATTTCTTCCAGGCGCGCGAAGCTCGTGAAGCCGGCCTTCCACTGGTTCAGGGCATAGCCCCATTTGATCTGTTTGTGCATGCTGGTCTTCCGGTCAGGCGTAGATTTTTTTCAGGACGTGCTGGATGTACCAGGCGGACAACGCGGTGCTTTCCGGGTAGTTGCCGCCGCCGACGTCGGCCTTGTCGTGCTCCACGCCGACCCAGCCTTCGTAACCGCGGTCCTTCATCGCCGCCATCAGCGCGGGGAAGTCGACGAGGCCGCCCGGCACGCCCATCTCGTGGAACCAGCGCGGCGTCGTCGGCGCCATCACCTCGGCGTCGGGCTTGCGGCGGTAGTCGCCCGTCAGGTCGACGTGCAAGGTGTCCTTCATGTGGAAGCCGCCGCAGCGGTCCGCCAGTTTCAGATACAGGTCGACGGGGTCGACGCCGGCGATCACATGTTGCGCCGTGTCGCAGTAGAAGAACACGTAGCGCGGATCGGTCCATTCGTAGAATTTGCGCAGCTGCTCCGCCGTGCGGATCCCGCAGAAGAACTCGTGGTGGCAGCACGTCTTGACACCGTATTTCTGCGTCATTTCGCCGACGCGGTTCCACAGCTCGGCGCAGGCGCGGATCTTGTCGTCCGTGACCGGTTCCACGTCGTAGTACAGCCCTGCCGGCATCACGATGAAGTTTTCCACGCCCAGGCCCTGGCTGGAACGCATGATGTATTCGGCGTAGTTGACGATGTGGTCGTGCGTGGAGCGCACGTGCGGCGCGCTCTGGCGCTCGTCGTACATCACGGCGTGGAACAGGCTCAGAACCCTGTCGATGCCGCGCGACTGCATGAAGGCGCGCGCGTTTTCCAGGCTGCCGAACAGTTCGCGCAGCGGGCCGAGGTGAAAGTCGAAGGTCTCGATCGCCTCGAAGCCGAGCGCGGCGACCTGCTTCAGGAAATCGTCGAAACGCTGCACGGACGTGTATTGCGACAGCTGGCCCTGCGGCGTATCGATGCGCCAGTGGTCCATGTAGGCCCAGCGGAGTTTATTGGTCGTCATATTTATAATCGTAATTCTGGTTATGTTCGAGTTCAAAAAATCGGCGGCAACAAGCCGCCTATGTTCAGCGCCCCGGCACGAACAGCAGGTACGCCAGCATCATGTCGCTCAGGTCTTCCAGCAGTTCTTCCCAACCGCGCGCCTCCCCCTTGCCGCCGAAGCTGTCCAGGCCGAGGAACCGGGCCTGGGTCGCATAGATCAGCAGCATGCTCGCCTCGATCGCGCGCGCCGGATTCGGATGACGGATCTCGGCCTTGCACGCTTCCACGAGGCGGCTGAACTTGGCGTGGTTCTCGTACGCGGACTTCTTGCCCGCCGCGCCGATGACTTCATCCGCCGCGCCGCGCAGCATGAACGAGCGCAGCACGCTGGCGTTTTCCTTCAGCAGGTTGCCGAGGCCCGCCACGACGGCCGGCACGACCTGCGCGAGGCCGTGCGCCTGCGCCGCGATGCGTTGCGCCTCCTCCGTGAACGCCTGGTCCAGGCGTTCGAAAAAGCGCACCTGCACGGCGCGCAGCAGCTCGTCCTTGCCGGTCACGCGGCCGTACAGCGCGCCGGTGGACACGCCGGCCAGCTGGCAGATCTCGGCCAGCGTGATCTGGTCGTAAGACCGTTCGCGCAGCAGGTCGATGGTCGCCTCGATGATGCGGTCGAACGATTGCCGGCTGCGGCCCTGCTTGGGCGCCCGGGCGTGGGCGGTTGCGCTCTCCATGGATGTCGTCGTCGTGGTCAGTGAAGGTAAAGGCGGATTCTAGCCGAAATCACAGCGCGCCCGCCTTCAGTTGGGCGACGGCGTAATCCGCCGCGCGCGCCGTCAGCGCCATGTACGTCAGCGACGGGTTCACCGTGCCGGACGATGCCATCGCGGCACCATCGGTGACGAACAGGTTCGGTACGCCGTGCACCTGGTTGTGCGCGTTCAGCACGGATTCCGCCGGATCGCGGCCCATGCGCGCGCCGCCCATCTCGTGGATGGAGACGCCTGGAATCGCACGCACGGGAATCGTCACGACGTGCTTCGCGCCCGCGGCGACGAGCATCTGCTCCGCCTGTTTGGCCGCGTCCAGCTTCATGCGGCGTTCGTTCTCGCCGTACGCCACGTCGAAGCTCAGTTGCGGCAGGCCGAAACCGCCCCGCTTGTTCTCGTTCAGTACGACGCGGTTGTCTTTCTGCGGCAGCTGTTCGCAGAACGCGCCGAGGAAGGCGATCCACTTGCCCGGCCGCGCGATCTGGTGCTTCATCTCCGCGCCAAAGCCGTCCGTCTGCGCCGCCGTATTCGTCCAGTCGTCGCGCATGGCGCCGCCCTGGTAGCCGTAGCCGCGCGTGAAATCGGCGTCCGCGTCCTGGCGGCCGACGTTACGGAAACGCGGCACGAGGATGCCCGTCGGACGGCGGCCGCTGTAGTTGCGGTCGTCGAAGCCGGGGATCTCGGCGAACGCGCCCACGCCCGCATGGTCGACGAGGTAGCGCCCCAGCACGTCGCTGTGGTTGCCGATGCCGTTCGGGTGCAGCGCGCTCTTCGATTGCAGCAGGATCTGCAGCGTGCCGTACGTCGACGCATTCAGGAAGATCACCTTCGCGCCAAAGCGCAGGCGCTCGCCGGACTTCGCATCGATGACGCGCACGCCGGTGGCCTTCTTCGTCTGCGGATCGACGTCGATCGCTTCCACGACACTGTCCGTGCGGATCGTGAGGAGACCGGTCTTCTGCGCGGCCGGCAGCGTGGAACTGAGCGAACTGAAATACGCGCCAAACGAGCAGCCGCGGTTGCAGATGGCGCGGCGCTGGCACGGGCCGCGGCCATCCAGCGCTTCCGTCAGGTTGGCCACGCGGCCGATCGTCACGCGCCGGTCCGTCCACTTCGATTCGACGGTGCGCTTGAGGTGTTTTTCCAGCGCCGTCATCTCGAACGGCGGCAGGTAGTGCCCGTCCGGGAAGTTTTCCAGCCCTTCCGGCGCGCCGCTCACGCCGATGAATTTTTCCACGTGCGTGTACCACGGTTCGAGGTCGGCGTAGCGGATCGGCCAGTCGTTGCCATGCCCGTCGCGCTGGTTCTGCAGGAAGTCGTCCGGGCCCCAGCGATAGGACTGGCGGCCCCACGTCAGCGAGCGGCCGCCCAGCACGTCGGTGCGGTGCCAGCGGAACGGCTTCACCTGTTCGTACGGGTTCTGGCGGTCGTTGATCCAGTACTGGCGGTTGGCCCAGCTGAACGCGCCGCGCTCGATCTTGCTCTGGATTTCGTATTCGCGTGCGTCCAGTTCGCGGTCCGGCAAGCCCTGTTCGGGTGCCTGCCACGGCGGCGTGAATTCGTGCACGTAGCCCTTCTGGTGTTCGAGCGGCTTGCCGCGTTCCAGAATGAGTACCTTCAAACCCTTCTCGGTGAGTTCCTTCGCCGCCCAGCCGCCGGTAATGCCGGAGCCGATCACGATCGCGTCGAATTCGGTCGTTTGATTCATGGTTGTCCTTTCGCGCGATTCAGATGACGTTCTGGTACGGCCAGGTCTTGACGTCGACGTCGCCGTCGAAGCGGCCCGGCACCGCGACGTAGCGCAGTTCCTTCGTGCTGCCGATCTCCGATGTGAAGTAGCCGTAGACGACCAGGTCGCGCAGGCGCAGGTAGAACGGCGCCTTCGGGTCTTCGATGCGGGCCGCCAGTTCGAACGTGCGGCCTTCGTACGGGCTCGATGTGCGCAGGTCTTGCAGGATCGCCGTGGCCTGCGCTGGCGTGCAGGCGGCGAAGCCGCGCTGGTAGCGCTGGTGCGCGCGCTTGTCGAGGTCTGCGAGACCGGCGCGGAATTGCGCCAGCTCGTCCGCATTCATCCAGTGCTTCGCCAGCGCGTCGATGAAGTGCGGCACGCCGGCCGCGACGGCGCCCGGGGTGTCGGTCACGGGCACGATGACGTCTGCCGCCACCGTCAGGATCTTCAGTTCGGACCTGGTGAGGCCGGCCGTGCGCGCCGCGCTCGCGCCGGCGCCTTGCAGCGCGGCCGCGGCCGAGACGCTGGTCCAGGCGCCCGCCGTGGCGACGCCGGCCAGCAGCGCGCCCAGCGCGGCCCGGCGGGTCATGTGAATGTTCATGCTTGTCTCCGCGTGTATCGTTTTTTTAGCCAGCATAGCACAGGTTTTATAACAATAATTCTGATTTTTTATTACCTCGGGCAAACGCACTGGCCGGGTTCACGACCTGCTCCGCCAGCACCTTCAGGCTCGCCGCGACCTGGGCATCCAGGCACTGCCCCTGCGCGTCGAACAGCTTGACGCCGGCCGTGTTCAGTGTCACACCCAGCGGCGTCGGCCAGCCGCGCAGCGCGTGCACGATCGAGCGCATCGCACCGAGCGTCGTGTTGCAACCCTGCCAGCCGGCCGCCGTGACGATGCAGCCGACCGGCATGCCGTCCAGGTACACGCGCTCGTCGGCGCGCAGGTCTTCCAGCAGGTCGATGGCGTTCTTGACGAGGCCGGACACGCCGCCGTGGTAGCCCGGCGAGGCGAAGATGACGGCGTCCGCGCGGCGCACGGCGTCGACGATGGCGCGCTGCGCCGGGCTGCGCTCGCGTACTTCGGGCGAAAACACGTCGAGCGTGCTGAGGGCCTCGCCGCCGAACAGCTGCGTGTCCGCGCCCAGGTCTTCGGCATACTGCAGCGCCGTGCGCAGCGCGCTCTCGGTGCTGGAGCCCGGGCGGGTCGTGCCGCCGATGCCGACGATGAACGGACGGTCGGCGAAATGGGTATCGATGGCATTCATGGTGATCTCCTGGTTAATTCGTGTTGACTTGTACGGCAAGGGACAGGTCGGCGCTGGACCGGCCCACGAAGAGTTCGACGGAACCCGGCAAGTCCGTCCAGCCGTCCTGCCACGTTTGCAGCCGGCGGCGTTCGATGGCGATGCGCACCGTGCGGGTCTCGCCGGCCGCCAGCTGGACTTTCTCGAAACCGACGAGCGTCAGTTCGGGCACTGCGCGGTACACCTGCACGACTTCCGCGCCGGCGCGCGTGCCGGTATTGCGGACGTCGACGGTCACGGTCCAGCCGTCCTGGCCGTTTGCTGCGACCGCAACGCCGTCGAGCGCGAACGTCGTGTAGCCGAAGCCGGCGCCGAATGCCTGGCGCGGGGCGATGCCGCGCGCGGCCAGGCCGCGGTAGCCGACCCGCGTGCCTTCGCTGTAAGGCAGGTCGCCGTTCGCATCCGGCTGCAGCGACAGCGCCGGGTAGTCGGCATCGTCGCAGGCGATGGTGACGGGCATGCGGCCGCCCGGCTCGCGGTCGCCCGCCAGCACCTGCGCCAGCGCGCGGCCGAATTCCTCGCCCGGGTACCAGCAATGCAGCACGGCCTTCGCCTGGCACTCCCAGCGCGTATCGAACGCGTGGCCCACATTGGTGACGACGACCGTGTCCGGGTTCGCGGCGCATACCCGTTCGATCAGTTCGACCTGTTCGGCCGGCAGGCGCGTGTCGACGCGGTCCTTGCTTTCGACGCTGGCATCCGACGTCTCGCCGACAACCAGCACGACGGCATCCGCCGCACGGGCCGCCGCGACGGCGCGCGCCATCATCGCCTCGTTGCTGTCCGGGCCGCGCACGCCGTACCACAGGCCCTGGCAGCGCGCTGGCGAGTAGCGCAGCTCGCCGACGACCGTCACGACCTGACCGGCGCGCAGGTCGACCGTGACGCAATCCGCGTCGCCGCTCTTCAGCCGGCCCATCACGTCGCCGGGCGCCAGCTGGTCGTCGCGCCGGAACACTTCCACGCCGTCGACGACGAGGCGCAGCGCGCCCGTGCCGCCGATGTAAAACCGGTGCGGGCCGTCGGCGGTGGCCGTGACGACGCCGCTCGCCCGCGTCGCCGCAGCCTGCTGCAGCGCGCCGGCCGCATGCACGCCGTGGAACCACGTCAGCGAGTTCGTGTCGCGCGTTTCGGAGAGGAGCGGGCTGCCTGCGCAGTCGGGATTGTCGAAGTAGTCGAGCGTCATGCCACGCGTGCAGCCGTCGACGTCACGCGCGGGCCGGGCAGGCATGCGCGGCAGCTTCGGCTGCGGATCGACGCCCGGCTCGTACACGACGATCGCATCGCCGAAGCGGGCACGCAGCGCGTCCAGCGGCAGCAGCGCGTCCGGCCGCACGGCGATCTTGGCGAACGTGCCGCCCTGGAAGCAAGGCGCGCTCGCGTTCGGGCCGAGCACCGCGATGCGCGGGTAGCGCGCAGGGTCCAGCGGCAGGATGGCGTCGTCGTTGCGCACGAGCGTGAAGCCGGCGGCGGCCGCTTCCACGAGCAGCCCGCTGGCCTCCGCGGCGGGCAGCGGCGCGCCCTTGTCCCGCCCGAATCGGCGCGCCGTCCGCGCCACGCGTTCGGCCGCGTCGCGCACACGTTCCAGGTCGACCTGCCCTTCCACCACCGCGCCCGCGCTCTTCGCACCGAGGAAGCGTGCGGGCCCGGGCATCTCGAGGTCCAGGCCGCCGTTCAGCGACGGCACCGTCGAATGCGTGCCGAACCAGTCGCTCATGAACACGCCGTCGAATATCCACTCGCCTTTCGCGACGTCGCGCACGATTTTCCCGGCTTCCGCGCACCAGGCGCCATTCACCTTGTTGTACGCCGTGAGCATCCCCGCGCAGCCGGCCTGCGCGGCCATCTCGAATGGCGCCAGGTACACTTCGCGCAGGGTGCGCTCGTCGACGACGGCGTTCATGGAATCGCGCGCCGTCTCGCTGTCGTTGCACACAAGGTGTTTTGCGACCGCGCCCGTGCCGACGGACTGGCAGCCCTGGATCCACGCGCCGCCGAGGCGGCCGCACAGCAGCGGGTCTTCGGAAAAATATTCGAACGCGCGCCCAGCCAGCGGGCTGCGCGCGAGGTTCAGGTTCGGCGCGAGCATCAGGTCCACCTTGCGGCGGATCGCCTCGCCGCCGACGAGGCGCCCGACCCGCTGCACGAGTTCCCTGTCCCAGCTGGCGCCCAGTGCGACGGGCGCGGGCGTCAGCAGCGACACATCGCGCTCGTCCACGCGCGGGCCGGCCACGCCCATCGGGCCGTCCGCCATCGCGAGCGACGGGATGCCGGCGTGCGGGATGGCGGCCGTGGACCACATGGAGGCGCCGGCCGTGAGGCTCGCCATCTCGTCCAGGGTCAAGGTCGTTTCGCTCATTGGAATGCCGGGATCACGTGTTGGGCCAGCAGGCGCAGGGTCTGGTCCGCGTACGCGAGGCGCTGCTCGGTGAGCGGGCCGGTGACGGTGCCGCACAGGATGTTGCCGATGCCGACTTGCTGGTACGCGCGCAGCTTGTCGATGACGGTGGCCGGGCTGCCGTACAGGCACCACGTGGCCATCCATTCTTCCGTCAGCGCGCTGCCGGTGCGGTCGGTCTTCTTGTTCGCGTCGTCGCTTTCCGCCTTGGCATTGAACGCGGCTTCGCGGTCGACCGCTTCCTGGTACGACGTCAGGATTTCCAGCACTTCCTTTCGCGCCTGTTCGTCGGTCTCGGCCAGGTGGACGCACTGGTAGCTGTGCGTCGTCCACGACAGCGCATCCTTGACGGTCTCACTGGAGTGTCCGGCGGCCAGCAACTGCTCGTGGTATTTGCCGAAGTACTTCTTCACGTGCTTCAGGGGTTCCAGGCCGCCGATCTGCGGCGGCGTGAACGCGGGGATGAACGCGGGCCAGCCGTTGACGGCGGCGCGCGTGATGCTCGCGTCCTTCATCGCCACCGGCATCAGGCGCGCATGCTTTTCACCGTACGGGCTCGGGGCGATACGCTGCAGCACGCGGCCCTTGTGGAAGCCGTCCAGCTCGATCGCGTCGTCTTCCATGCGCTTGTTCCACAGCGCTTCCGCGGCGGCCAGGTTTTCCTCGGCGATGCGGCCGGCGTCCTTGTAGTTCACGCCGAAGCCGATCATCTCTTCCGGCGTCGTACCGGAACCCACGCCCACCAGCAGCTTGCCCTTCGTGAGGTGGTCGAGAATGTTGATGCGCTCGACGAAACGGACCGGGTGATGCAGCGGCACCGTCGTGACGGAGAAGCCGAAGTGCATGGCGGGCAGCTTCGCGGCCAGGTACGAGGCGAACATGTAGCTGTCGCTGGCAATCGCCATGTAGCCGTTGAAGTGGTGGTCCGGCAGGAAGATCGCATCGAAACCGAGCTCGCCCGCCAGCAGGGCGTGCCGCTCCAGGTCGACGATCAGTTGGCGGTCGGCGTCCGGCGTCATGGTGCGGGCGTTGAGGAAGATGGAAAAACGCATACAAGTCCCTTCTGGGTGGTGTTGGGTTAAATCATAACCGTAATTATGATTATGGTAGTTGCAGATATTCGGGTCGTCAATCTCTTTTATTCATCAAGTTATTGGCTCCGCAGCAGCAAGGTGTTGCAAAAACCGCATATCGTTATAAGTCTCGCTGGGATATGGATATGTCAACATATTCGTTCTGCATCGGCCCTTCCCTTCGTAAGATGTTTCGACTCATCCATAACGAAAGGGACGTCATGACCGCCAACACCAAGCGCCGCCTGGCCCGCCTCCGACAACGACAGCAACAGGCACGTCGCCTGCAAACGTGCGCCCTGCTGGCCCTGTGCATGCTGCCGGTGGCAGCCGCCTTCGCCGCGCCCAGCGTGTTCCCGACGGGCGTCACCCGCTACGAACCGCAGAAGGCGTGGAACGGCTACGTGCTGTTTTCGGGCCAGGACAAGAAGACGCACCTGATCGACATGAACGGCAACGAAGTGCACCAGTGGGCGCAGGAAGGCTTCCCGCCCGTGCTGGTGGAACCGGCCAAAGCCGGCGGCGCGCGCGGCCGCGTGCTGCTGCAGCTGGCGCAGCTGCCGGGCGTGCAGGCCGCGGGCAATGGACTCGGCAATACCGCGATCGGCGAGCTGGATTGGGACGGCAAGGTCGTGTGGCGCTGGGGTGCGGCCGCGCAGACCGCGTACGGCGGCGCCGACACGACGACAAACGCTGCGCCGGGCGGCGCGGCGAAGCAGCACCACGACTGGGAGCGTCTGTCCAACGGCAGCACGCTCGTGCTGGCGAACCTCGTGCATGACGTGAAGGGCTTCAAGGCGCCGCGGGTGCTGGACGACGTGCTGTACGAAGTCGACCCGCAAGGGAAGATCGTGTGGCGCTGGACAGCGTCCGACCACCTCGACGAATTCGGCTTTTCGAAAGCCGCGCTGGACCAGCTGCGCAACGCCGCGCCGCGCGACGGCGCCAAAGCGGTCGACTACCTGCACACGAACAGCGCCCGTGTCCTCGGCCCGAACAAATGGTTCGACGGCGGCGACGCGCGCTTCGCGCCGGACAACGTGATCATCAGTTCGCGCCAGGCGAACATCGTCGCCATCATCGACAAGAAGACGGGCAAGGTCGTATGGCGCCTCGGCCCCGATTTCGCGCCGGCCGGCGGCAAGCTGCCGCGTCCCGTCGACCAGCTGATCGGCCAGCATGACCCGCACCTGATCGCGCCCGGCCTGCCCGGCGCCGGCAACCTGATCGTGTTCGCCAACCAGGGCGAAGCCGGCTACCCGATCGTCAGCCCCGGCATCTTCCCGCACTCGCGCGTGCTGGAAATCGACCCGGTCAAGAAAGAGATCGTGTGGGAGTACACCGCGGTGGACTCGAAGCAGACGCAGTGGAGCTTCTACAGCGCCTTCATCAGCAGCGCGCGCCGCCTGCCGAACGGGAACACCCTCATCGACGAAGGCATGAACGGCCGGATATTCCAGGTCACGCCGCAGGGCGAGATCGTGTGGGAATACGTCAGCCCGTTCTACGGCGATTCCGCCGTCGGCGGCAGCGGACGCACGGTGCGCACGAACTGGGTCTATCGCGCCCAGCCCGTGCCGTACGACTGGGTGCCGGCCGGTACGCCGCGCAGCGAGCGTCCGCTCGACACCGTCGCCAGCACGCGCTAACCCCTTTCACTTTTTTGTAACGCCTGCGGCGCGTCCCCCCGCGCCGCAGCGGCTTCGCTCATCCCGATTTTCATGACGTTCAAGGAGAACCACGTGTTTTACGCATCCGCAGCTCTACACAAGACCAGGCGCCACGGCGCGCCGGCCGTTTCACGCACCACCATCGCGGCGGCGGCCATGATGATGTGCGCCGGATGCGTGTGGGCGCAGGAATCGGGACCAAACGCGGGGCCGAATGCCGCCGTCGCGCCGGTGCTCGCCGCCGCCGCCGATGCGGGCCCCGATCCCGCCGCCACGCAACCGCTGTCCGACACGATCCAGACGGTGCTCGTCTCCACCCGCCGCCGCGTCGAAAGCGCGCAGAGCGTGCCGACGCCGATGACGGTGCTGAACGGCGACGAGCTGGAAGCGAACCGCGTCTACCGCGCCCAGGACCTGCAGCAACTGCTGCCCAGCACGACGATCAACTACGTCCACGCCCGCCAGATGAGCTTTGCGGTGCGTGGTCTCGGCAACAACCCCGCCAGCGACGGCCTGGAAGGCAGCGTGGGCCTGTACCTCGACAACGTCTACCTCGCCCGCCCCGGCATGGCGGCGTTCGACGCGCTCGACATCGAACAGCTGGAACTGCTGCGCGGTCCGCAGGGCACGCTGTTCGGCAAGAACACGACGGCGGGCGTCGTGAACATCTCGTCGCGCAAGCCGGCGCACGACGTGGAGTCGCAGGCGGAGCTCTCGGCCGGCAGCTACGGCTACGTGCAGGGCAAGCTGGTATTGAACCGTCCCGTGACGGACGACCTGGCGGCGCGCCTGTCCGTGTACCGCACGCAGGACGACGGCTATATCCGCAACCGCTACAACGGCACCCGCGTGCAGGGTGGCCTGCGTCAGGGCCTGCGCGCACAGGCCCTGTATGAGCCAGGCAAGGACTTCAGCCTGCGCGTCATCGCCGACTACAACGAGGAAGACTCGAACAACGGCACGCTGATTTTCTATAACGCCGGCGCGACCGGCAAGTATCTCGCGCAGGCGGCCCTCGTCGGCGGGCATCCTGTCACGGATCCGGAAAACCGCGCCGTCGCCCTCGACAACGGCTCGCACGTGAACGTGCACCAGGGCGGCATATCGGCGGAAGCCAACTGGAACCTCGCCAACGCCAGCCGCCTCACCTCGATCAGCGCGTGGCGCACCTGGAACTTCGTGCCGCACAACGACGACGGTCTCGACGTGCCGGTGACCCTGAACGTGGGCCAGTCCGCGAAACACCGCCAGTTCACGCAAGAGCTGCGCTGGGGAAGCAGCCCGGGCGCGGTCGACACCGTCGCCGGCGCCTACTATTACTACCAGGAGCTGGAGAACAACGCGTTCACCGTCAATGGTCCCCTCGCCGACCGCTTCAACGGCAATCCGGTCGGCGCGTGGAACGACGTCACCAGCAACTCGCCGGGCACGCTGCGCGTCAACAGCTACGCGCTGTTCGGCCAGGCCACGTGGCATGCGACCGACCGCTGGGACCTGACGGCCGGCCTGCGCGGCACGTACGAGGACAAGCGCGTGCGCGTGATCCGGTACGGCCCCGTCGGCCCGACGGTCAGCGGCCCCGCCCTCACCGTGCGCAACGCGCGCTACGGCGCCTACGATTCCGGTCCGCTGGCGCTGCACCAGTCCAGTCCCAGCGCGCTTCTCTCGGCCGGCTTCAAAGCGTGGGACGACGTCCTGTTGTACGCCAGCCTGTCGCACGGCGAGAAGTCCGGCGGCATCAACCTGCAGGTGCCCGGCGCGGCCGGCGCCGCGTCGCTGCTGGTGGGCGCCGAACGCGCCAACGCGGCCGAACTGGGCGTGAAAAGCACGCTGCTGAACCGTCGCCTGCAGCTGAACGCGAACCTGTTCGCGACCGTCGTCCACGGCTACCAGAGCAATGCCTACGACCCGACGACGCGGACGTCGTACCTGACGAACGCCGGCGACGTGCGCACCCGCGGCATCGAGCTCGAGGCCCTCGCGATCCCCGTGCGCACCCTGCACATCCAGGCGAACGTGTCGTTCAACGACCCGCGCTACCTGACGTACAAGAATGCGCCGTGCGCGCCGGAAGTGAATGCCGTGTCGTGCGATTTGTCCGGCCGCGACGCCCTCGTCAACGCGCCGCGCCGCACCGCGAACGTGGGCGCGCGCTGGGAACTTCCGCTGGATGACACGTGGCGCGCCTATGTGAACGGCAACGTGTCGTACCGCTCGTCGACCTACGGCACGCTGGACGCGTCGAAGTATTCGCGCATCCCGGCGTACGGCCTCGCCAACCTGTCCGCCGGCGTGCGCTCGAACGGCGAGCACGCGTGGGACGTGCAGCTGTGGGCCCGCAACCTGTTCGACCGCCAGTACTACACGAGCATGTGGAACGGCACGTTCGGCTCGTACAACGCCGTCATCGGCACGCCGCGCACGATCGGCGCGACCGCCCGTCTCGATTTCTAAGCAAGGAACCATCATGAGCAAAACCGACCAGAAACGCCGCGCCGTCATCAAGGGCCTCCCCGCCCTCGCTCTCGCCCCGCAGGCGCTGTTCGCGGCCGACCGCAAGGACCGGCAGCCGAACATCGTCTTCATCCTCGCGGACGACCTGGGTTACGCCGACCTGGGCGTCTACGGCAACACGGATTTCACCACGCCGAACCTCGACCGCCTGGCCGCGCAGGGCGTGCGCTTCACGCAGGCCTACGCCAATTCCGCCGTGTGCTCCGCCACGCGTTTCGGCCTGATCACGGGCCGCTACCAGTACCGCCTGCGCGGCGGGCTGGAAGAGCCGATCGCCGGGGCGTCGAAGACCATCGGCCTGCCGCCGCAGCATCCGACCCTGCCGTCGCTGCTGAAGAAGGCGGGCTACCGCACCGCGCTGTTCGGCAAGTGGCACCTGGGCTACCTGCCTGTGTTCGGTCCCCTCAAGAGCGGCTACGACGTCTTCTTCGGCAACTACGGCGGCGCCATCGACTACTTCACGCACAAGCCGGGCGTCGGCCCCGAGGTCCCGGAAGACCTGTACGAAGGCGAAGTCCCCGTGCACAAGGTCGGCTATTACACCGACCTGCTCGCGGAGCGCGCCACGGAATACATCGGCCAACAGGATGGGAAGCAGCCGTTCTTCCTGTCGCTGCACTTCACGGCGCCGCACTGGCCGTGGGAAGGTCCGGGCGACGAAGCCGTGTCGCGCGACATCGGCAACATCTTCCACTATGACGGCGGCGACCTGGTCACCTACGGCAAGATGGTGACGGGGCTCGACACCGCCATCGGCCGCGTGCTCGACGCGCTGCGGCGCAAGGGCCTCGCCGACGACACGATCGTCATCTTCACGAGCGACAACGGCGGCGAGCGCTTCTCGAAGACGTGGCCGTTCAGCGGCCAGAAGACGGAACTGCTGGAAGGCGGCATCCGCGTGCCCGCGATCGTGCGCTGGCCGCGCCGCCTTGGTGCCGGCACGACGACGGACCAGGTCGCGATCAGCATGGACTGGCTGCCGACCCTCCTCGCCGCGGCCGGCGGCGCGCCCGATCCGGCCTACCCGCCCGACGGCCAGGACCTGCTGCCCGTGCTGACGGGCCAGCGCGCGCCCGGCGAGCGGACGCTGTTCTGGCGCTACAAGGCGAACGCCCAGCGCGCCGTCCGCTCGGGCAACTGGAAATACCTGCGCCTCAACGGCAACGACTTCCTGTTCGACGTAAGCGTGGACCAGCGCGAACGCGCCAACCTCGCGCAGCGTCATCCGGACGTATTCGACAAGCTGAAAGGGGAATGGGAAAGCTGGAACGCGAGCATGCTGCCGATCACGCCCGACGTGCGCGCGCACGGCGTGAACGGGAAGGTGCAGGCCGACCACTACCACGCGGACGGCACCGACTGACCGGTTAGTCGTGGGCTGCGTCGTCCTTCTCGTCGCGGCCCAGCAACTCGCTGGACCACTCCTGCCAGGTACAGTTGGGGCAACGCCGCCACAACAGGATCAGGAGAAACGTCGCGCAACCGAATGCCAGCACGACCGCGTGCAACGCAAGATCCGGTTCGAGCCCATAGAGTAAATCCAGCATGGCGCACCTACCTTCCTGGCGGAATCATTCATGGCGATACCGCATGATTCCACTGTAGACCAAGCCGGTGGCCGTGTCCAGCGCGCTTCAAATGGGTTTCAGGAACAACCCGACCGTGAGCGCGATGCCGATGCAGACGATGGCGACGCGCAGCGCCTTCTCGTTCACGCGGTACAGCGCCCACGCGCCCAGCAAGCCGCCGATGACGGCGCCCGCCGCCAGCACGCCGCACTGCAGCCAGTGCAGGTCGGGCGACGTCAGGAACAGGACGACGGCCGACGCATTCATCACGCCGGCCAGCACGTTTTTCGTGGCGCCCGCATTGCGCGCGGCGAGGCCCGCCATCGTCAGCGCGGCCAGCATCAGGATGCCGATGCCGCCGCCGAAATAGCCGCCGTAGACGGCGATCAGGAATTGCGCGACCGCCGTCGCCACGGGTCCGAGGTGCACGGCGCCCGCGGCGCCGGGCTTGCGGAAGAAGCTCCCCCACGTGAACAGGGCCGTCGCGAACAGCACGAGCCACGGCACGAGCCGCGCGAACACCGCCGGCGACGTGTGCAGCAACAGCAGTCCACCCGCCGCGCCGCCGGCGATGCTCAACACGAACAACGCCCAGAACGGCAGGCCGCCCGCGCCGCTGACCAGCTTGCGGCCGGCGTACCCGGACGTGATCTGCGCGGGGAACAGCGCGACGGTCGACGTGATGTTCGCGGCGAGCGGCGACATGCCGGACACGATCAGCGCGGGCAAGGTGACGAACGAGCCGCCGCCCGCCAGCGCGTTCTGCGCGCCGGCCCACAGCCCGGCCAGGAAGACGAGCAGCAGCATCATGGTGCCGCTCCGGTGTGACGGTCGTTGGCTGGGCGGTGTGGTGTCGGCATGGCGCGGCGGTGAGTTGGACGGAATCCCATCTTACACCGCGCCCCGTGCCGTCGTCAGTGACCGCCCTTCTCGCCGTTCTTGTGACCGTGGTCGCCGCCCTTGTCCGGGCCGTGGGCGGGGGCCGCATGCGGCTGCGGCGCCGGTTGCGGATGCGGCGCGGGCTTCGGTGCGGCCGGCGCCGGCGGCTGCGGTCGCGGTGCCGGCTGCGGATGCGGTGCAGCCTGCGGATGCTGCGCCGGCGGCTGCGGTCGCGGTGCCGGCAGCGGATGGGATGCAGGCTGCGGACGCGGTGCCGGCTGCGGATGCGGTGCAGGCTGCGGATGCTGCGCCGGCGGCTGCGGGCGCGTGGCTGGCTGGGGATGCGGCGCCTGCAGCGCCACCCGCTGCGGCGCGGGCGCGCGCGGCGCTTCGTGCGCCATCGGTTGCGGTGCCGGACCGTGCGCCGGCGGAGCATGCCGGACTGCCTGCTGCGGTTCGCCGCCATGCATCGGGCGCGGCGCCTGCGGTTGCGCCATCACGCCATGGGCGGCGCCGCGCGGCTCGTCCGCGGGCCCGCCCCGGCCCGCGTGTGGCGGCTGCGGACGGCCCGCCTCCGCGGCCGTCGCGCCTGCGCCGCTACCGCCACGCGCGGCCAGTTGCGCGGTGTTCCGCGGGCCGTGCACATCCGGCAGCGCGACTGGCGGGCGTCCGACGGACGGCGGTGCTTCGTGGACGGGTCGGCCGGCCGGCCCAGGCAGCGGGACGGCGGCCGTCTGCGGCTCATGGCCAGCCGGCCGTCCACCCTGCGCCATCAGGTGCCCGGCCGGCGCGGCGCCGGGCACGGGACCACGCGCCGGCTGCGGCGTCACCGGCTTGCCGAGCGCGGGGCGCAGCACGCGCAGCGGCACCGGCGCGTGCACGGCCACGCGCGCATCCGGACGCGCCGCGGCGGGACCAGGCCCGTGCCCAAAGGCGTGCGCCGGCAACGCCCGCGTCACCGCGACGCGCTGCAGCACGGGTCCCGGCGGCAGGCGGCCGGGGGCCGTGCCGATCCGGCTTTGCGGCAGCGGCCGCGCTTGCGGCGCCGCCAGCACCGGCGCGGCGCGCGCCACGCCGGGCGGCAGCAGCAGGCCTGCGCGCGCGGTCGGCGCGGCCTGCGCGAACTGCTGCGCGGGCATCGCCACGATCGCGCCGGGCACGTTGCGGTTGCGGTAGGTGATGTTGTTGACGATGGTCGTCTGCCGGATCACGGTATTGGTCACGTTGACGTTCGTGATGTACGTCGGGCTCGCGTGGTACGGCGGCCGGTATGGCTCGTGCGGCGCGAGCGGGAACCAGCCGACGCCCGGATCGGAGCGGCCGCCGAACGCCAGCACGGTTCCGACGAACGCCACCAGCGCAGGAGCGTACACGGGCTGCGCGCGCGCCGGCGCCGGCACCCAGGCCCAGGCATCCGGCGTGCGGATCCAGCGGCCGTAGTGCGAGACGGCGTAACCGTAAGGCTGGTCGTCGATCCACGTCCAGCCCCACGGATCGATCCACGCCCAGTGTCCCGCGTGATACGGCGCCCAGTTGCGCGGCGCGCGGTCCGGCACCCACACGGTGCCGTAGTCGGGCACGGTGCGCCAGCTGCCGTAGTCGTCGAGGTCTTCGAAGCCGACGACGCCCTGCGGCACATAGCGGCGCGCGATGGCGCGCTCGTAGCGCTGGTCGCGCGCCAGCGCCCAGCGGTCGAATTCATCCGGCGGGGCGGGCGGGAGCAGCCCGTAGTTGTCCAGGTCCTGGCCGCCGAAACGATAGCCCTGCCCCGGCGCGAGCGACAGCGACGTGCCGTCGCCGTACACGTCGGCGGCGCCGTTCAGCACCGTGACATCCGTCGTGCTGCCGTCCGGCGCGACGGCGAGCCGGTAGTCGCCGGGCCCGCGCGCGACGAAGGCGAGGTTCGGCGTATCCACCTCGACGGTCTCGCCCGGCGCCAGGCGGCGCACGTGCAGGTCGACGCGGCCCTGCGACACCTGCAGTTGCGTCATGCGTTCATCGGCCGCGAGCACGGTCAGCAAGGTGCCCGCATCCATGCGCGCGACGGCGGCGCCGAACTGGGCCTCGTCGCGCCCGCCGGCGTCCGTCCACAGGCGGTCGCCCGCGACGAGGGGCCGGTTAAGCGGCGCCTGCGCCCAGTCGCTGGCGCCGGCAGGAGAAAAGCTGACGGGGCCGGCCAGGTAGGCGATGCGGCCCACGCGCGCGGGCGGGTCCTGCGTCTGCGCGGCGGCGATCGTCGCGGTGAATAGCAGGCCGAGGGCGACGGCCGGCCGGAGGAAGTTCGAAGCGCTCATGATCGTCGGTACAACGTGGGAATGATGCCCGATCATAGTCCCGGCGCCCCGCGCGCACGGTACGCTGTCACACCGTGTTACAGAAGTTGCAATGCTGTTCAGCGCATGAGTGCTGGATAGGTGAACGCGATGAAGTGGACGGCGTTGAGCGCGAAGTGCGTGAGGATCGCGCCCTCGATGCGTCCGGAACGCAGGTACGCGGCGGCATAGCCGAAGCCCGCCAGCGTTCCGAACAGCACGAGCAGCGGACCGCCGGCGGCATGCGCGAGCCCGAACAGCAAAGTCGATACGGCCACCGCGACGGCCACGCCGTAGCGTCGTCCCGCCATGCCGTGCGCCAGGCCGCCGAGCAGGTAGCCGCGGAAGAAGGCCTCCTCCGTCACGCAGGTGATCAAGAGATTATTGACGAGGAACCAGGATGTCCACGGCAGCCATTTGACGTCCGGCCGCACCACGCCGAGCAGCAGGCCCGCACCGAGGACGGCGACGAGCGTCGCCGCCAGCACGGGCAGCGTACGGCGCAGCATCGGCAACCAGTCGGCACGCGCGCGGATCGGCGAGCAGAACACGCCCATCAGCACGATGCCGGCGATGGCCTTGTCGAAGTTCGCGTACAGCGTGAACGGCGGCGCACCCGCCGACAGGTGCGCATGGTCGACCAGCAGCGGATTGTGAAAGCCCGGCAGCCGGTGCAGCGCCAGCAGCAGCGCACACACGCCCGTCAGCACGAGCAGCGGGATGCGGACCCAGGCCCGTCCGGCCGCGCGCGCGCCGAACGCCAGCGCGAGGTAGAAGACGATGACGGCCAGGCCGATCCCGTCGAGCACCCCGACGGCCTGCGCGACCGCGCAGGCCAGCAGCACGCCCGCGCCCCACGCCCAGTCGCGATTCCCCCGCACGGCGGGCGCCGGCACCCACAACGCCAGTACGGCCAGCGCCAGCGCAGCGCACGCCGCCATGAGACCGGGAGCGCTCAGCATGGATCAGCCGTGCGAACGCTTGTGCATCTGCTTGTGCATGCGGCGCAGGCTGAGCCACACGAGCCCCGCCACGACGGGCACCAGCGCGCCCGTGAGTAAGTCCGGATTGACCGGCATGCCGAGACTCTTGAGGCCCTTGCCCGCATAGCCGAGCAGCCCCACGACGTAGTACGAGATCGCCGCCACCGACAAGCCCTCGACGGCCTGCTGCAGGCGCAGCTGCTGGGCGGCGCGGCGGTCCATCGATTGCAGGATTTGCCGGTTCTGGTTTTCCTGGACGATGGAGACGCGCGTGCGCAGCAAGTCGTTGACGTTGGCGATGCGGCGCGCCAGCGCTTCCTGGCGCGCGGCCGTCGATTCGCACGTGTTCATCGCCGGCGTCAGGCGGCGGTCCATGAATTCCTCCACGGTCGGCACGCCTTCGATGCGGGCCTCGCGCAATTCCTCGATGCGCGCCTTGACGAGGCGGTAATACGCTTTCGATGCCGAGAAGCGGTAGCCGTTGTCGAGCGAGAGCTTTTCCAGGCGCGCCGCCAGCTTCGTGATCTGTGCCAACAGGTCCTGGTCGCCGGCGACCGCCTCGCCCGCGACCATGCGCTCGGCCAGCGTGGCCAGTTCGGCCTCGATGTCGTCCAGCGCGTTGGACACGGTGCGCGCGGCCGGCAGGCCGAGGAGCGCCATCATGCGGTAGGTGTCGATTTCCAGCACGCGCTGCGCGAGGCGGCCGGCCTGCTGCGCGCGCATTTCGACGTCGCGCAGCACGAAGCGCGAAAAACCGTCGGACTGGATCGCGAAATCCGTCCACACTTCCCCGCCCTGCATGACGCGCGAGCCGACCAGGTTGTTGCTGGCGAAGCCGTCCTGCAGCGTGGCCGGATCGGCGGCGCCGCGCTCCAGCAGCACGTGCGCGGCGGACATCAGGCGGCCGTGCAGGCCGAGGATCCACGACTGCGGCAGGTGCGCGAGCGGCATGCGCGCGAACGCCTCCGCAATCGGCAGCCCGGGCGCGATCTTTTCCGTGAACGTGTAAGTCGCGAACTCCGTGTGCCGTTCCCACTTGAGGCGGAAGCGGCCGAAGTCGTGATAGAAGTGATTGGCCGTCACGTTCGGCGCCGCGACGCCGAAATGCCCGCACAGCGCGGCGAGCAGCGCGTGCTGGTTCGGACCGTGCTCGCTGCGCGATCCGGCCTCGTTGGCGCGGTACACGGCAAGATGGGTGATGGCTTCGGGCGCTTCCAGCCGGAGGAAGGGACGCGAATGGATTTCGGCGGCAAGCGGAATGCGCTGGGCGTGGCTCAGGCTTGGATAAGCGGTCGTCATGGTTCGATTCGTCGGCTCGGCAATATTTCCCATTGTACATGCGTACGCACAGCGCCGGAACGGCGTCGATCCCACCATCGGCCGAATAAAGTTCAGGACACGACAAAATCGTCAACGCAGTCAGCCCAAATGACCGTTTTGGTCCGACCACTTGCAACATTATCCCGACCAAACTAAGATGCGATCTTGGCAATCGCCTCCACTTTTTCCTGGACTGACACAATGAGAAAAATGCCCGCGCCACCCGATGCGATTGCGACCGAGCCGCGACTGTATCGCGTGGTGTCGAGCCGGATCGAAGCGCTGATCCGGGAAGAGAACATCAAGCCGGGCGAGCGCCTGCCCGCCGAGCGCGACCTGGCCACGAAGCTGGGCGTCTCGCGCACCTCGCTGCGCGAAGCGCTGATCGCACTGGAGCTGGGGGGCGTCGTCGAAGTGCGCGGTGGGTCCGGCGTGTACGTCAGCGAACAGGCGGCGTTGACGACCGCGCGCCCGGCGGCCGGTCCCGGTCCGTTCGAGGTGCTCGCCGCGCGCCGCATGATCGAGGTCGAGGTCGCGGCGCTGGCCGCGAAGAATGCGACGCCGGCGGCCGTCGATGCGATCCTCGTCGCCGTCGAAGAGATGGAGCAGAACCAGGACAACCTGGGCGAGAACGAATCGGCCGACCGCAACTTCCACCTCGCGATCGCGCGCGCGGCCGGCAACAGCGCCCTCGTCGGCGTGATCGAATACCTGTGGGCCCAGCGCGGCAGCCTGTGGCACAAGCTGACGGAGCATTTCCAGACCGAGGAACTGCGCCAGCTGACGCTCCTCGACCACCGCGCGATCCTGGCCGCCATCGCCTCGCACGACGTGGCCGGCGCCCGGTCGGCCATGCGCGCCCACCTCGACCGGGTGACGCGCACGTTCTCGCGCGGCTGAGCATGGAGATCTGGGTCGACGCCGATGCCTGCCCGGCGGTCATCAAGGACATCCTGTTCCGCGTGGCCGACCGCGTGCAGCTGAACGTCACGCTGGTGGCCAACCAGTTGATCCGCGTACCCGGCTCGCGCTTCATCCGCGCGCTGCAGGTGCCTTCGGGCGCCGATGCGGCCGATGCGGAAATCGTCGCGCGCGTACAACCCGGCGACATCGTCGTGACGGGCGACATTCCCCTCGCCGCCCTCGTACTGGACAAGGGCGGCATGCCGTTGAATCCACGCGGCGAGTGGTACACGAAAGACACCATCGCGCAGCAGCTCACGATGCGCGCGTTCATGGACGAATTGCGTTCCAGCGGCGTCGATACGGGCGGACCAGGCGCGTTCAGCCAGGCGGACCGGCAGCGGTTCGCGAATGCGCTCGACCGCGAACTGGCGAAGCGCGCGCCTAAACCGTGAGCTGCGCCGTGCTCGCCGCCGCGCAGTGCGTTCCGTGACGAACAGGGCCTGCCGGATGTACGGCAGATAAGGTATGGGTGGCCTTCAGTCCAGCGCCGCGGCCTGTCACAAAAAGCCGAACAGCTTCTTGCCCGCGTTCGGCCGGCGCGCATCGATCATGTCGTCGACGTGCTTCTTGTCGAAGCGCTCCAGCAGTTTCTCGGCGCCGGCCCGCAGCTTCAGCGCCAGTTCCTCCTTGTACAGCGGGACGATCGCGAAGAACGCGATCTCCTTGTCGGCGTCGATGCGCAGCCGGTGGAATTCGTCCGGCACGCTGATGGACGGCAGCAGGATGCAGCCGTCGAACCGCACGTCCGCCGCGTACGGCTCCGCCGGGTCGCCGTTCGGCACCGTGTGGCCCCAGCCCAGCCACGTCCCGTACTTGTGCGGCAGCCGGGCCATCGTCTTGATCAGGCGGACGGGCCAGTACCAGCGCTCGTCCTCGAACGATTCCTTGTCGAGCTTCCAGTCCGGGGGGAGCGTGATCATCAGCTCGGCGTGGCGCGGGACGTCGGCGTCCGGCGGCGTCGACATCGGCAGGTCGCTCATCCCGGACGTGACCAGCCGGATGAACGGGTACGCCTCCGTCGGCTTCACGATATGGACGTCGATGTGCACCGTGTCCGACACCAGTTCGTGGAACACGCAGTCGACGGGCCCGAGGTGCCGGTCGATGTGGTCCGAAATCTGCTGCAGGCAGATCTCGCCCTGCGGCGGCGTCCACGGCGTGCTTTCCGTGTGATGGTAGATCGGATCGCCGTGCAAGGACACGACGTTGCTGGCTCGGTATGCGCTCATCGCGGCCCCCTCGAATGCTGACCCGACGAGTCTAGCAGCGCGGATGCCGCGAAAATGCGCGCATTTCCACTTACGCGGCCGCTTCCGCTTGGCGCAGCGTGCCCACCGCACGCGCCACCGACGACGCGTGCGCGCACATCGTCTCGGCCGCATCCGCGCTCTGTCCGACCAGCTCGGCCGTCTGCCGCGTCGTCACCTCGATCTCGCGGATCGAATCGCGCACCTGCTCGATGCCGTCGCGCTGTTCCTGGCTCGCGCCCGAGATCGCGGTCATGATGCCGGCCACGCGCTGCACCGAGCCGACGATCTGGTGCATCGCCTGCCCCGCTTCGTCCACGAGCCGGCCACCCGCGTCCACCCGCACGGCGGAGTCGCCGATCAGCTGCCTCACTTCCTTGGCCGCCTGCGCGCTGCGCTGGGCGAGGCTCCTTACTTCGCCCGCCACGACGGCGAAGCCGCGCCCCTGCTCGCCCGCCCGCGCCGCCTCGACGGCCGCGTTCAGCGCGAGGATGTTGGTCTGGAAGGCGATGCCGTCGATGACGTTGACGATGTCCTGCACTTCGCGCGAACTGGAACGGATAGCTTCCATCGTCTGCACGACGTCGGCGACGACGTCGCCGCCCTTCACGGCCAGCGCGGAGGCCGACGCCACCAGCTCGTCGGCCAGCGCCGCGTGGTCGACGTTGCGCTTGACGGTGGCCGTCAGGTGGTCGACCGCGGCCGCGGCCTGTTCCAGCCGCGCGGCCTGCGCCGCGGCGCGCGCGGACAGGTCGGCGCTGCCCGCCGCCACCGCGCTGGACGTCTGCGTGATCAGGTCCATGTCGCGCGCCACCTGGTCCGCGCTGCTGCGCATCGCCCGCAAGGTGTCGTGCAGGGTGCCGGCGCTCGCCGCGACGGCCGTCGTCTCGCGCTGCAGGCGGACGGCCAGGTAGGACAGCACGGCCGCCTCGACGACGACGTACACCGCGTGCAGCAGCACGATGCCGATGCCCGGATGCGTGAAGCACAGCGTCGGATAGCCCCATTCCTGCAAATAGTTGAAGGTGAGGTGGTGGACGGCGGCCGTGCCCGCGGCGGCGACGATGACGCGCCAGTCCTGGTAGCAGACGAGGAAGGCGAGCAGGACGAAGATCCCGAAATGCAGCTCCGTCAAGCCGTGCGCCTGGTGGATGTTCAGCGCGCAGAACAGCATCAGCGCGACGGCGACGGACAGCCGCGCGGCGAGACTGCCCGGGGCGGCCGCGATCAGCGCGCTCGGCACGAGGGCGAGCGGCAGCCCGGCGGCGACCGCCAGCATCAGCGAGTCGTATACGAGGCCCAGCGCCAGCGACGTGGCGAATAGCGCCCACAGGACGGCGAGGAACAGTTTGCCGGCGTTGTTGGCATGGTCGGCCCTGGCGCAGGATGAGGTCGGATGCATTTTGTGACGTCCCTTTTATTTATCCGTAACACATTGATTTTGCGGGTCTATTGACGCAGCAACGTTCAATGATATTGGGAAATTTTTATTGGATTCTTGCAGATTGTCACAACGCCATGACTGGCCCCCAAACGGTGTGCCGCTTTCCCTCATCAAGACGCAGAAAAACAACAAGACCCGCCGCCGGCCCGGGTTTAGCCTTCCAGGCATGAAAAAAATCTCGATCATCGACTCGCACACCGGTGGCGAACCCACTCGGCTCATCGTCGACGGCGGCCCGGACCTGGGCAACGGCCCGCTGTCCGAACGGCTCGCGCGGATGCGCGCCGAACACGACCACATCCGCACGGGCACCGTGTGCGAACCGCGCGGTTCGGACGTCCTCGTGGGCGCGCTGCTGTGCGAACCCCATGCGCCGGAGTGCGCGGCGGGCGTCATCTTTTTCAATAACGTCGGGTACCTGGGCATGTGCGGACATGGCACGATCGGCCTCGTCGTGTCGCTGGTCCACCTCGGCCGCATCACGGCCGGACGCCACCGCATCGACACGCCCGTCGGGGTCGTGACGGCCGAGCTGCACGCGGACGGTTCCGTGAGCATCGAGAACGTCCCGTCGTACCGGACGCGCAAGGACGTCCACGTCGACGTCGCCGGCCACGGCACCGTGCGCGGCGACGTGGCGTGGGGCGGCAACTGGTTCTTCCTCATCAAGCACCATGCGTTCGACATCGTGCCGGCCAACGTCCCGGCGCTGACGGCGTTCGCGCAAGCCGTGATGGCGGCGCTGGCCGCACAAGGCATCACCGGGGACGGCGGCGCGCCCATCGACCACGTGGAACTGTTCGCCCCATCACGCATCGCGGACAGCCGCAACTTCGTGCTGTGCCCCGGCAAGGCCTACGACCGCTCCCCCTGCGGCACGGGCACCAGCGCGAAACTGGCATGCCTGGCGGCGGATGGCGACCTGGAACAGGGCGCCGTGTGGCGCCAGGAGAGCATCATCGGCAGCGTGTTCGAAGGCAGCTACCGCCGCGCGGGCGATACCGTCGCGCCGACGATCCGCGGCACGGCCTGGGTCAGCGCCGAGTCGACGCTGCTGTTCGACGACACCGATCCGTTCGCGTGGGGCCTCCCCGCCTAGTCCTGTTTCATCTGTCGCCCGTACTCGGTCGGGCTCATGCCCACGTACGACTTGAACTGGCGGCTGAACGCGCTGTGGTCCGTATAGCCGCATTCGTACGCGATGGCGGCGATCTTCGCGCCCGGATCCTGTTCGATCAGGGTGCGCGCGGCCGCCAGCCGGCATTGCACGAGCAGCTGCCGCGGCGAGTGCTGGAACACTTTCTGGAACAGCCGTTCCACGCGCGACAGCGACAGTCCCGCTTCCTCCGCCAGCGCCTTCAGCGAGATATTCTCCCGATAGTGGTCGCTGATGTGCTGCGCGATCCGCGCGATCTGCCGGTACGCCGGGTGCAGGTCGTCCAGCAGGCCGAGATCCTGCGACGTGCCGATCAGGCCGACGACGTCGCCATCCTTGCCGAACAGCGGAATCTTCTTCGTGATGCACCACCCGCGGCCGCGGCCGGGGTAGATGTGCAGTTCGAGCTGCTTGTCGATCGCCGTGCCGCTGGCGATGACCTGCCGGTCCTGCGCGAGATACGTCTCGGCCAACGCGCGCGGGAACAGTTCCAGCGCCGTTTTGCCGAGCACATCCTTCTTGTGCCGAACTCCGCAGCGCCGCACCATCGTGCGGTTGATGCTCAGGTAACGGCCGTCCCGGTCCTTGACGAAGAATGCGACGTCGCCGAGGGCGTCGAAGATCGCTTCGACGGCCTGCATGCCGATGGTGTCGATGGCCCGGATGGTAGTGTCGTCGATCATGTTGTCCTCCCGCACGCCAATATAGGCGGGTTGCGCCGGCATGGCAAACGGCGGCCGGGCGTTATGCCGATTTCGGCCTCCCCGGCGAACGCTTCACGCAAGACCCCGGCGCCAAACAGGCCTAGCATGTGACCTTTCAAGCAAAGGAGACAGACCCCATGTGGAAAGGTGTTCTTCCCGCCGTCACCACCAAGTTCGACGAGGACGGCTCGCTCGATCATGACGAAATGCTGCGCTGCTTCCGCATCCAGATGGACGCCGGCGTGGATGGCCTCATCGCCTGCGGTTCGCTGGGCGAGGGCCCGATGCTGTCGCACGAGGAGCGCATCGACGTCCTGAAACTCTGCAAGGAAGCCGCCGGCGCAAAGCCCGCGCTGCTGACGGTCGCGGAAGCGTCCACGCGCGATGCGTGCGCGCTGGCGCAGAAGGCGGCCAGGGCGGGCGCGGACGGCCTGATGGTCGTCCCGAGCACGATCTACCACACGGACCCGCGCGAGACGGTGGCGACCTTGCGCGCCATCGCGCAGGCGGGCGACCTGCCGATCATGATCTATTCGAACCGCCTCGCCTACCGCGTCGACGTGACGGTCGAGATCATGGAAGAACTGGCGGACGATCCCCGCTTCGTCGCCGTCAAGGAATCGTCGGACGACATCCGCCGCAGCACCGACATCATCAACCGCTTCGGCGACCGCTTCGACCTGCTGACGGGTGTCGACAACCTCGCGTTCGAAGCGCTCATGGTCGGCGCGCAGGGCTGGGTGGCCGGCGTGGGCCTCGCGTTCCCCGAGGAGACCGTGGCGATCTGGCGGCTGGTCCAGGCCAGGCGTTACGACGAGGCGCTGCGCATCTACCGCTGGTTCCGTCCCCTGCTGGACCTGGACGTGTCGACTTACCTCGTCCAGAACATCAAGCTCGCGGAAGCGATCGCGATCGGTTCGAACGAGCGCGTGCGCGCGCCGCGCCTGCCGCTCGCCGGCGCGCGCCGCGACGCGGTGGAGCGGACGATCCGCGCCGCCATCGCCAACCGCCCCACCCTGCCCGCGCTGGCGTGAAGCATCCGGACGCGATCGTCGTCGGCGCCGGCATCGTCGGCGCGGCCTGCGCGGCGGAGCTGCAGGCGCTCGGGCGCGACGTGCTGCTCGTCGACGCGGATTACCCCGGCGGCGGCGTGACGGCGGCCGGCATGGGCCACCTCGTCGCCCTCGACGAGACGGACGATGAACTCGACCTGTGCCTGCTGTCGCTGGCGCGCTGGGACGCGTACCTGTCCACCCGCGCCGGCCTCGCGGAACACGTTCGCTGCGGCACCTTGTGGGTCGCCGAGGACGATGCGCAGATGGCCCAGGCGCGCGTCCGCGCCGGGCGCCTGGCGCGGCGCGGCTGGGATGCGGCCGAACTGTCCGGCGCCCAGCTCGCGCGCGTGGAACCCGCCCTGCGTGCCGGTCTTGCGGGCGGCGTGCGCGTCGCGCGCGACGGCGTCGTGTACCCGCCCGCCGTCGCGCGCAACCTGGCCGGGACGCTCGTCGCGCTGGGCGGACGGACACGCTTCGGCACGGCCGTCGCCCGCGTCGACGACGGCGGCGTCACGCTGGCCGACGGCGAACGCATCGATGCGGGCGACGTCGTCGTCGCGACGGGGACCGCCGTGACGCGCCTGCTGCCGGACATGCCGATCTTCCCGCGCAAGGGCCATCTCGCCATCACGGCCCGCTACCCGCGGCGGCTGTCGCACCAGGTCGTGAGCATGGATTATGGGCAAACCGAGGGCCAAACGGAAGCCGGCAGCGACGCCGTCGCCGTCGCGGCGAATGTCCAGCCCCGCATCACGGGCCAATGGCTGATCGGGTCGTGCCGCCAGGACGGCATCCGGCATACCGACGTCGATCCGCGCGTGCTGGCGCACGTGCTGCGCTCGGCCATCGCGCTGCTGCCCTGTCTGGCCGACATGAAAATCATCCGCAGCTGGACCGGCATGCGCCCCGCGACTTACGACGGGCGGCCCGTCATCGGACGCCATCCGACGCTCGAACGCGTGTGGGTCGCAGCGGGCCATGAGGGGCTCGGCGTGACGACCGCGTTCGGCACCGCGCAACTGCTGGCCGACCTGATGCTGGACCGCCCCGCTTCCATCGCGGCCGCCCCCTATTCACCGTCGAGGTTCGCCCATGTCCCTGCCTGATTCCCTGAGCCGCGTGCTGGTCGACGGTGTCGCGGTCGACGTACCGCGCGGCGTCACCGTCGTCGCGGCGCTCGTCGGCGCCCGCTCGCCGTGCACGCGACGTTCGGTCACGGGCCAGCCCCGGTTCGCGTTCTGCGGCATCGGCCAGTGCCAGGAATGCCGCGTGACCGTCGACGGCCGCGCCAACCAGCTGGCGTGCAGGACGATCTGCGCGGAAGGCATGATCATCACCACGGGAGGCGACTGGTGAAGAACGTAGTGCACATCGTCGGCAGCGGCCCGGCGGGACTGTCCGCGGCGCGGACCGCCCTCGACGCCGGCGCAAGGATCTGCCTGATCGACGATAATCATGCGCCGGGCGGCCAGATCTGGCGCGGCGGCCCCGCGCGCTGGACCGACGCACGCGCACGCAGCGCGTGGAACACCCTGCGCGGCCACCCCGGCTGCACCGTGATGCAGGATGCCCAGGTCATCGGCTGCATGGACTCCCGCACGCTGCTCGTGGAAACGGGCGGACGCGGCGCCGCCGTCCCGTTCGAGCGCCTCGTGCTCTGCTCGGGCAGCCGCGAGCTGTCGCTGCCGTTCCCCGGCTGGACGCTGCCCGGCGTCACCGGCGCGGGCGGGCTGCAGGCGCTGATCAAGGGCGGCATGCCGGTGTCGGGACGCCGCGTCGTGGTCGCCGGCACGGGCCCGCTGCTGCTGGCGGCGGCGTCGACGGCGCTGCGCGCGGGCGCGCACGTGACCGCGATCGTCGAACACCAGCCGTGGTCGCGCCTGTCGGCTTTCGGCCTCGGGCTGCTGTCGCGGCACGGGAAGAAATTCCTGCAGGCGGCGTCGCTGTTCGCCGAGCTGCGCGGGATCCCGTACGTGACGGGCGCCACGCTCGTCGCAGCGACGGGAGAGGATACGGTGCGCGGCGTCGTCGTCCGGACCGGTGGCAAGGACGTCGAGTATGCCTGCGACTTCCTCGCGGCGGGCTTCGGCCTCGTCCCGAACACGGACCTCGCGCGCGCACTGCGATGCGACGTCGTCGACGGCGCGATCCAGGTCGACGATGCGCAGCGGACGAGCCGCACCGACGTCTGGGCCGCGGGCGAATGCACGGGCATCGGCGGCGTCGACAAGGCCGTCGCCGAGGGACGCATCGCGGCGCTGGCCGCGCTGGGCCGGCCCCCGTCCGGGCGCGACCTGCCGCTGCGGCGCGCGTCGCACGCGTTCGCGGCGCTGCTGGCGCGCACGTTCGCGCCGGACGAGTCGCTGCGCACGATGTGCGGCCCGGAGACGATCGTGTGCCGCTGCGAGGACGTGACCCGGGCCCGCCTGCTGCCGCACCGCGACTGGCGCGAAGCGAAACTGGCGACGCGCGTCGGCATGGGGCCCTGCCAGGGCAAGACCTGCGGCGCGGCGTGCGCCTTCCTGTTCGGGTGGTCCCACGAGGATGCCCGGACACCCATCATGCCCGCGACCGCGCGGGCGCTGTCGGACTTTGAATGAGGTAATGAGAAACATGAATATTGGTGGCACCGACAAACAGGCGGCGCTCGACGCCTTGCGCGACATGACCGCGGGCGCCGTGCCCATCGCGCTGGCCGAGCACCGGTCGCGCATCGAACGTGCGCAGGCGTTCATGGCGGCGCAAGGCATCGACGCCGTCTATCTCAACGCCGGCAGCAACCTGACTTATTTCACGGGCACGAAGTGGAGTCCCAGCGAACGCATGGTGGGCGCCATCCTGCCGGCGCAGGGTGACCTCGTCTACATCGCCCCCGCGTTCGAGGAAAGCACGATCCGCGGTTTCATGGTCGTCGAAGGCGACATCGCCGTCTGGGACGAACACGAGCGCCCCGCCGCGCGCCTGCGCGCCGTGCTGGAGCAGCGCGGCATCGGGGCCGGCAGCGTGCTCGCCATCGACGACAGCACGCCGCTGTTCCTGCTCGACGCGATCCGCGCCGCGACCGATGGCTACACCTTGCGGAATGCGCACCCGGTCACGTCCCACTGCCGCAGCCGCAAGTCGGACGCGGAGATCGCGCTGATCCAGCGCGCGATGGACATGACGATGGCCGTGCACGTGGCGGCGGCGGCCATCCTGCACGAAGGGATCACGACGCAGGAAGTCGAGGAATTCATCCACCTCGCGCACCGCAAGGTCGGCGCGAGCGGCTCCTATTTCTGCATCGTGCTGTTCGGCGAGGCGACGGCGTACCCGCACGGGGTGAGCTATGTGCAGACCCTGCAACGGGGCGACACGGTGCTGGTCGACACGGGCTGCAAGGTCCACAACTACATCTCCGACATCACGCGCACGTACGTGTTCGGCGAGCCGACCGGGCGCCAGCGCTTCGTGTGGAATGCGGAACAGGCGGCGCAGCGGGCGGCGTTCGACGCGGCCCAGCCGGGCGTGCCGTGCGAAGAGGTCGACAAGGCCGCGCGCCGCTCGCTCGAGGCGAACGGCTTCGGTCCCGGTTACAAGCTGCCCGGCCTGCCGCACCGCACGGGCCACGGCATCGGCCTCGACATCCACGAAGGCCCCTACCTCGTCGGCGGCGAAACCCGCGCGCTGGAGCCGGGCATGTGCTTCTCGAACGAGCCGATGATCTGCGTGCCGGGCGAATTTGGCGTGCGCCTGGAAGATCACTTCTACATGACGGCGAACGGACCGAAGTGGTTCACGCAGCCGGCGGCAAGCCTGGAGAATCCGTTCGGGGCGGGATGACCTCCTTCAGGAACGCATCCGCCGCCTCCACTGTCGGCGCCAGCCACGGATCGAACAGCCAAAAGCTGTGGGGCGTGTCGGGCACGGGCACGACCCGGTTCGGCACGCCCAATGCCCGCAGTCGTTCGGTCATCTCGTCCCGCCCCAGGCTGAAACGCCGCTGCGCGCTGACGATGAACAGCATGGGCGGCGTGCCCGCCTTCACGTGATACAGCGGCGACGCGTCGCGCCACAGCGCCGCCTTCTCCGCATAGCGGCCGCCGAACCACGCGCCGGCGGATGACGGCTGCTTCGCCGGGTCGTCTTCATATTTGCGGGCTTCTTCCGACGTGAAATCCGACAGGCCGTCGATGTTGACGATCGCCTGCACGTCGCTCGCCACGTTGCCTCGGTCCGGATCGAAGCGCGATTCTCCGTTCGTCACGCCCGTCAGCGCCGCGATCTGGCCGCCGGCCGAGCCGCCCGCAATGGCGATCCGGCCCGGATCGATGCCGTAGTCCGGCGCGTGCGCGCGCACCCAGCGCACGGCTGCCTTCGCGTCGTGGATCGCGGCCGGGTATGGCGCTTCCGGCGACAGGCGATAGCTGATGGTGGCCGCCACATAGCCCCGCTCCGCCATGCGGATCGCCATCGGCGCGAAGTTCGCACGCACGCCCGCGCGCCAGCCGCCGCCGTGCACGAAGACGATGGCAGCGCGCGGCGCCGTGCCCGCCGCCGCGGGCAGGTACAGGTCCAGTTTCAGGTCGTGCCTCAGGTCGCCATGTCTACGGCGCACATAGGTGACGTCCGTGACCGCCCGCACGGTCGGCGGCACGGTGCGGCTCGCGATGCGGATGAACGGATAGCGAGCCGCCAGCTTCGCGTACGTCGTCTCGGCCGTATAGCTCTCCGGTGCGGGCGGCTTCACGGGCTGCGCCGCGCATGCGGCCAGCAGCAACGCCGTACCCATCCAACATATCGTCCTGCGCATCCTGGCCTCCGCCTCGTCGTGGGAAGGCCAGTATGCCACCCAACAACACACCCCGGCTAGTCCACCTTGCAAAAGTGGCCAGACCAACCTAGAATGGTCTGGCCAAATAAAGGACGGAAAACGTCCGCCATATAAAAAACGACCGGAGACTACACGGTGCCGCCAATCAGATTGCTCGCCTTCCTGGCCGCTTTCGCGTGCCTTGCCGCCCCTGCGCATGCCGAGGGGCCTTATCGCAACCCAGACAACAAGAACCCGAACGACACGGCCGAAGGCACGTATCCGGTGCCGTACAAGAAGCCGGTCGTCGCCGAGATCGCGGCGTCGCTGCAGCGCATCCGCGGCTATGTCGACAGCCAGACGCCTACGCGTATCGTGCACAAGGGCAGCGGTGCGCCCGTCACGGATTTCCGCACGCCTGTCGCCGACGCCGTCGTCGACAAGGGTGACGCCGACTTCGGCCTGCAGGCCTACGAGATGGGCGTCGTACATGCCGGCCTGCTGAAGGCCACGGCCGCGACGGGCGACAAGCGCTATGCCGCCCTCACGCAGCGCCACCTGCAATTCTTCGCCGACCGCCTCCCCTACTTCCGTGCGCAGGAACAGCGCTTCCACCTCGAGCGCGCCAACAGCTTCGCGCACTTCCTCGATCCGCGCGCGCTCGACGACGCCGGCTCCATGTGCGCCGCGATGATGCGTGCGCGCCAGGCCGGCATCGGCCCCGATCTCGCCGCGCAGATCAAGGTGTGCGGCGACTGGGTGGCGAAGCGCCAGTTCCGCCTGCCGGACGGCACCCTCGCGCGCCAGCGCCCGCAGGCCGTGTCGCTGTGGGCCGACGACATGTACATGGGGATCCCCGCGCTGGCGGAACTGGGCCGCATGACGGGCGACCGCGCGTACTTCGACGACGCCGTGAAGAACGTCCTGCAGATGACGGACTATCTGTTCGATCCGCAGCGCAACCTGTACACGCACGGCTGGAACGCCAACAATCCCGACGCCCCGCGCTTCTACTGGGCGCGCGCGAACGGCTGGGCCGTGCTCGCGATGTCGGACGTCCTCGACGTGCTGCCGAAGGACCACCCGGGCTATCCGAAGGTGATGGCACAGCTGAAGAAGACGCTGCGCGGCATCGCCGAGCGCCAGTCCGGCGCGGGCCTGTGGCACCAGATGGTCGACCGCGACGATTCGTACCTGGAGACGTCGGCCAGCGCCATGTTCGTGTACGTGCTCGCGCACGCCGTCAACGAAGGCTGGATCAGCCCGACGACGTACGGCTCGATCGCGCAGGCCGGCTGGAACGCGCTGTCCGCGCGCATCGACGCCCAGGGCCGCGTGGAAGGCACATGCGTGGGCACGACGTTCGCGAGCGACCAGGTCTATTATTACAACCGCCCCACCAGCACGACGGCGATGCACGGCTACGGTCCGATGCTGCTGGCCGGCGCGGAGATGATCCGGCTGCTGAACAACCCGGCGATCGACATCCAGTTCCGCGTCCGCACGTATCACTATGTGCCGAAGGACGGCGGGCAGACCAGCTACCGCGAACATCCCTGACACCCCTGCGATGAAAGCCCCGACCATGCAAGCGAAAACGATGTTTTGCGCCGCAGGCCTCGTGCTGTCCGCGAGCGCCTGCGCAGCCGACCGACTCACGGTCACCGTGACCCACGACCTCGACGCCGCGCGTCCATCCGAAACGATCGTCGTCCCGTGGCAGGACGTGAACGCGGCGCTGCCCGGCGCGCTGATCCAGCGCCTCGTCGTGAAGGATGCGGCCGGCCACGTGCTGCCCTACCAGGTGACGAACGTGGCGCCGCTGGCCAAGGACCCGCACGGCGTCGGCGCGGCGTACGGCGAACTGCTGTTCCAGCACGACTTCAAACCCGGCGAAAAGACGGCGACGTTCGTCGTCGAAAAGAGCGACGCGCTCACGCCGCCGTTCGCACCGAAGGCGTTCGCGCGCTACGTGCCCGAACGCCTCGACGATTTCGCGTGGGAGAACGACGTCATCGGCCACCGCACCTACGGCCCCGCCCTCGCCGCACCGGCCGCGCCGGGCAGCGGCAAGGAAGTGCTGGAGACGAGCGGCCTCGATATCTGGTTCAAGCGCGTCGACTACCCCATCGTCGACCGCTGGTACAACAAGGGCCACGACCATTACCACAAGGACGAAGGCGAAGGCATGGACATGTACAACGTCGGCCGCTCGCGCGGGGCCGGCGGTACGGGCGTGTGGGACGGCAAACAGCTTTACACGAGCAGCAACTGGGCCGGCTGGAAGGTGCTGGCCAATGGCCCGATCCGCGCCGTGTTCGAGTTGTCGTACGCCGCGTGGAATGCGGCCGGTACCCAGGTGACGGAAACCAAGCGCTTCACCGTCGATGCCGGCCGCCAGCTCGACCAGATCGACAGTACGTTCACGTTCAGTGGACCGTCCGCGCTGACGGTGGCCGTCGGCTTGAACAGGACGCCTTCGGACAAAAAGCAGGAACCGCGCGTCGCGCTCGTGAAAGACGATGCGAACCACGCGCTGCTGCAATGGGTCGAGCAGGCGGCGAACGGCGCGTTCGGCACGGCCGTCGTGCTGCCCGCGGCGACCGGCTTCGCGCAGGACGCCCTGAACGACCTCGTGCTGGCCCGCGTGGAATCGGGCAAGCCGCTGCGCTACTGGGTCGGCGCCGCGTGGGACCGCGCCGGCCGCATCACGTCCAGGGCGGCGTGGCAGGCCTACGTGGCGGCAGAGGCCAAGCGTGCGGCGCACCCCGTCCGCATCGCCCTGAAAGCCGCCGCAAACTGAGATCAGTCATCGTATGTGTTGCTTTTCCAGCACACACTCGCCATAATCTGGTCTGGCCACATTGATCTTGTGGCCAGACCAATCTAGAATGAATTCAAACACAGAGCCGCACGCATGCGGTTCGACCTCGCCAGGCTGGTTTTGTAAGAAGCAACCATCGACGCCGCTCCCCCCTGCGGACGCCGACACGTCATCGACATAAAAACAGGAGACAGCTTCATGAAATACCCCCGCAGCACCCCGCCCCGCCATTTCGTCATGTCCTCGATCGCGCTCGCGGTCCTCTCGCTCGCCCAGCAGGCGCAGGCACAGCAAAGCGACGCGCCGATCCAGCGCGTCGAGGTCACCGGTTCCAGCATCAAGCGCATCGCCACCGAGGAAGCCCTGCCCGTCACGACGATCAAGGCCGAGGAACTGGTCAAGCAGGGCATGACCACGCTGGCCGACGTGATGATGGCGCTGCCGCAGTCGGCATCGCTGCAGCCGTCCAACGCCGGCTCGGGCACCAACATCAACCTGCGCGGCCTGGGCGTGAACCGCACCCTCGTGCTGCTGAACGGCCGCCGCCTCGCCAACGAGGCCATCGCCGACGGCTACGCGAACCTCGACGTCATCCCGATCAGCGCGCTGCAACGCGTGGAAATCCTGCGCGACGGCGCGTCGTCGATCTACGGTTCGGACGCGATCGGCGGCGTCGTCAACTTCATCACCAAGCGCGAAGTCGAGGGCGGCAACGTCACCGTGCAGCTCGTGCAGCCGCAGCGCCGCGGCGGCGGCGACGAGCAGCGCATCCAGGCCACGTTCGGCAAGGGCAACCTCGCGCGCGACGGCTGGAACATCTACGGCACCGTCGACTTCCACCAGCGCAGCCGCCTGAAGCTGTCGGACCGCACCGGCTTCATTCCGGACGACGCGGCGATGGCGGCGATCGGCCTGCCGCGCAGCGCCGCCTCCGGCGGGTACGCGACACCCGCCAACTTCACGAGTTCGGCCAACAAGAACGCCGCCAACCCCTATTACGCGAGCGGCTGCCTGAGTCCCTACTCGATCCAGGGCGCGAAGAGCACGTGCGTACTGGACGACGACACCTATGGCTCGGCCCTGCATCCGAACAAACAGCTGACGATGTACGCGCGAGCGACCAAGCGCATCGACGCCGACAACACCGTTACCGTCGAATACACCCGCGGCGACGAATCGATCTTCGGCTACAAGAACCCGACGCAGGCGGTCGCCGTCGGGAGCGCGAAGGCGATCCTGCCATCGAGCAGCAAATGGTATCCGGGCGGCAGCGGCGGTGTGCCGGCCGTCGCCGGCATCACCAACCAGCCGCTGACCGTGTCCTGGGCGGTGGCCGACGGCGGACCGGCCGTGACCCGCGACAACCAGATCAACCAGCGGCTGCTGGTGTCCGCCGACGGCCACGTCGGCACCTGGGACTACCGGGCCGGCATGAGCTACGGGCTGTCCCAGCGTAAGGGCTATTTCCAGTCGGGCTACTACTCGGGCATCGGCCTGATCAACGGCCTGGCGAACGGCACGCTGAACCCGTTCGGCCTGCAGGACCAGGCGGGCCGCGACTATCTCGACTCGATCGCCGCGGACGGCATGCAGAACCGCAGCTCGAAGAGCTCTTACTATGGCATCGACGGCAACATCAGCAAATCGCTGATGGCCCTCGCCGGCGGCGACCTCGCGATCGCGATCGGCACCGACATCCACCGCGATACCAACGAAGACACCAAGCTGGCGCCGGCCGCCGACATCACCTATGCCAAGGTCGTCCCGGCGCACGGGGAAAGCGCACGCAACATCATCGGCGTGTACAGCGAGGTCGACGCCCCCGTCACCAAGACCCTGACGCTGAACGGCGCCGTGCGGGTCGACAAATACAGCGACGTCGGCTCGACCGTCACGCCCAAGATCAGCTTCCGCTGGCAGCCGACCAGGACGCTCATGTTCAGGGGCTCGGCCAACACGGGCTTCCGCGCGCCGACACTGTTCGACCGCTACGGCTACCGCACCACCGTCGCCAATACGACGACGGCGGGACGCTGGGACGATCCGGTCCTGTGCCCGGGCCCGTCCATCACCATGCCGGGTACCGGCACGGCGGTGCCCGGCGTGGATGCCGCCGATGTCTGCAACGCCAAGTTGAACAAGCTGACCGGGTCGAACTCGCAGCTGAAACCGGAACGCTCCAAGGGCGGCACGCTGGGCGTCGTGTTCGAACCGTCGCGCTCGTTCACCGCGTCGCTCGACTACTGGCAGGTCAACATGAAGGACATGCTGGCCAACCTGCCGGAGAACGTCTACTTCACGAACTACGCCGACTACAAGAACCTGTTCGTGCGTAACGCCGACGGCTCGCTCGCGTACATCAACAACACGACGATGAACCTGGGCGGCCAGATCGCGGGCGGCGTCGACGTGTCGGCCAACTGGGAGATCGCGCGCAACCGATTCGGCACGTTCGGCGCCGCCATCGACGGCACCTACCTGACCCGCTTCGACAACCAGCTCGTGCCGAACGGCCCGTGGATGTCCAACGTCGGCCAGTTCGGCTGGGCCAGCAACGGCACCACGTCGAGCTACCCGATCATCACGTTCCGCTGGAAGCACAACCTGCGCCTGTCGTGGCAGAGCGGCGATTACTCGGCGCAGCTGACGAACAACTTCAACAGCCACTACCGCGACGCCAACACGGCCGTCACGTCGCAGTACTACCGCGACATCCCGTCGTTCTCGACGTGGAACCTGACCGGCTCGATCCGCGTGCAGAAGCAGGTGCGCATCACGGCTGGCGTCACGAACCTGTTCGACAAGGCCCCGCCGATCACCAACAACACGATCTACAGCAGCGGCTACCTGAGCAGCGTCGCGAATCCGATCGGCCGCTCGTGGAACCTGCGCGTCAGCTACGATTTCGAGTGATCGACATGCGTACGATGCTGTTGAAATCGTTCGTCCTGGCCGCGCTGCTTGCGGCCGGCCAGGCCCGCGCCGCCGACGCGACCATCCGCGTGATCCTCGTCGGCGACTCCACGATGGCCACGAAGAGCGGCTACGGCGACGCCTTCTGCGCCCGCTTCACGGCGGACGTCACGTGCGTGAACCTCGCACGGGGCGGCCGCAGTACCGGCAGCTTCCGCGCCGAGGGCCGCTGGGACGACGTCCAGCGCATGCTGAAGGACGGCGCGTCGTTCAAGGCCACCTACGTGCTCGTGCAGTTCGGCCACAACGACCAGCCGGGCAAGCCGGGGCGCTCGACCGACCTCGTCACCCAGTTCCCGGTCAACATGGCGCGCTATGCGCGGGAGACGCGGGACCTGGGCGGCGTGCCGGTGCTCGTCACGCCGCTTGCCCGGCGCACGTTCAAGGGCGCGTATCTCGCCAATGACCTGGCGCCGTGGGCCGAGGCGACTCGGCGCGCGGCCGCGCAGGAACACGCCGTGCTGCTGGACCTGAACCGGGACAGCGTCGCCGCCGTCCAGGCCATGGGCCAGGATGACGCGGATACGCTGGCGGTCGTTCCGCGTCCGCCGGGCTACGGGATGCCCGCGGATCCGAACAAGGTCGAACCGGCCGGCGCCGCGAAGACGGCGTTCGACCGCACGCACCTCGGCGCCAAGGGCGCGGATTTCTTCGCGCGGATGGTCGAGCGCGAACTGGTGGCGGCGCGGCCGGAGACGGCTGCCTACTTCAAGGACGGGGGCAAGCGTTGAGGCGCTTCGCCCTGCTCGCCTGCGCGCTCGCCGGCGCGCAGGCGCACGCGCAGGACACACGCGACGCGCGCGAGCCGGTCGTACCGCCAGCCTGCGCGGTGCTGGCCGGCGAGACCGCGGAGACGGGCCGCGACGATGCCGCGCGCATCCAGGCGGCCATCGACAACTGCGCGCCCGGCCACGCCGTGGTGCTCGCGGCCAGTAACGACAGGCGCAGCTTCGTGGCCGGACCACTGCGACTGCGCGACGGCGTCACGCTGCTCGTCGACAAAGGCGCCACGCTGTACGCCAGCACGGACCCGCGCCTGTTCGACCGCGGCGCCGGCACGTGTGGCACGAACGATGCGTCGGGGCGCGGCTGCCGCCCATTCATCACGCTCGACGGCGTGCGCGGCGCCGGCATCATGGGCGGCGGCACCATCGACGGCCAGGGCGGACAGCGCATCGCCGGCAAGGACGAGACGTGGTGGCAGATCGCCCGCCGCGCGCAAAAGGAAAAGACCCGGCAAAACGTGCCGCGCCTGATCCAGGCCGACAAGGCGCGCGACGTCACCCTGTACCGCATCACGCTGAAAAATTCCCCGAACTTCCACGTCACGCTGAACGAGGTGGACGGCTTCACCGCGTGGGGTGTCACCATCGACACGCCGCACGATGCGCGCAACACGGACGGCATCGACCCGATCTCGTCGCGCAACGTCACGATCGCGCACAGCATCATCCGCACCGGCGACGACAACGTGGCCATCAAGGCCGGCGCCAACGGGCCGACGGAGAATGTCTCGATCCTGCACAACCGCTTCTACAGCGGCCACGGCATGTCCATCGGCAGCGAGACGAACGGCGGCGTGCATCGGGTCCTCGTCGACGACCTGACGATGGACGGGACCACGTCCGGCCTGCGTATCAAGAGCAACGACATGCGCGGCGGGAGACTCGACGGCATCGTCTATCGCGACGTCTGCCTGCGCGGCATCCGGTCTCCCATCGAGATCACGACGCATTACGAGCAACCGGCGCAGCCGGGTGCGCTCATCCCCGACTACGCCGACATCCGCATGGAACGGGTGCGCAGCACGACGCCGGGACGCATCCTGCTGCAAGGGTATGACGACGCGCATCCGCTCGTGCTGGACCTGAAGGACGTGGCGATCGCCGCCGGGTCGGACATCAAACGGGAACATGCGCGCGTGCAGGGCGCGTTCGGCGCCCCGGCCGATTGCGCCGGGCGGTTCCTGCCGTTTCCCGAACCGCCAGTCCGTTCCGTGCGCCCGCAGCTGACGCCCGGGCAGGCCCGCGCCTACGACTACCGCGAGGTGCTGAAGTACGTGGGCCCGGTCGGCAACGAACGCATCGAGCCGTGGGATCCGCTGGCCGACCCGCTCGCGGCCGCCGCGCCACTGCGTGCCGACTACACGGTCGATGCCCGCGCGCCGGCGGACGGCACGACCCGTTTCGCGACAGTGCAAGCCGCCGTCAGCCGCGCCGTGGCGGCCGGCGGCACGCGCCGCATCGTCATCCGCATCGCGCCGGGCACGTACCAGGAACTCGTCTACGTGCCGCCGGGCGCGCCGCCGATCACGCTGGACGGCGCCGGCGCCGACCCGCAGGCCGTGCGCATCAGCGCCGCACTGGACGCCTCGACGACGGGCGCCGCCTACCGCGACCGCCATGCCGCCGAATTCGAGCACGCCGCCCCGGGCGTGCGCGCGATGTACGACGCGCTGAAGGATTTGCCCGCCCTGCAGACGACCGGCTCCGCGACCGTGTGGGTGCGCGCGGATGGCTTCCAGGCCCGCAACCTGACGATCGAGAACGCGTACAACCGCGACGGTGCGGTCACGCATCCGGAGTGCAAAGGCGACAACTGCCCCGACACGACGGGCGGCAGCCGCGTGCACCACCAGGCCGTGGCGCTGCGCGTCGACGGCGCGGACAAGGCGCAGTTCGAGCGCGTGCGCCTGCTCGGCCTGCAGGACACGCTGTTCCTCGGTTCGCAGGACGGCACGGCCACGGTGCGCAGCTTCTTCCACGACACGCACATCGAAGGCGACGTCGACTTCATCTTCGGCGACACCACCGCGGTCTTCAAGGACTGCGCCATCCACGCCATCGGCGGCCGCTCGGCGTCCTACGTGGCCGCGCCGGACACGAACCGCCGCGCCAGGTATGGCTTCGTGTTCGACGGCTGCCGCTTCACGAGCGATGCGCCGGGCCCGGCCCGTACGCAGTTCTACTTTGCCCGCCAATGGTTCCATAACGAGCGCTGCACGCCGTACGGCTTCATCCCCGTCGAGGGCTATACGTGCCGGCTGGGCGACGTGGACGTGTACCAGGCGCCGAACGGCACGATCCGCCGGCGCACGCTGGAGACGGTCGGCAAGGCCGTGATCCTGCGCTCGCACATCGGCCCGCATTTCGAGAAGACGACGCCGTGGTCGGAATGGAACCGCAACGGCACGCTGGCGCACCGTCCCGCGCAATTCAGCTCGGACGATTACTGGGACAACCTGGCCGGCACGCCGTTCGCACCGCCAGGCCAACGGCCCGTCCCCGCCGACGTCTACCTCGGCGAATATGACAACATCCTTGAATGACGGAGACACCATGAAGCAATCATTCGACGCCCGCCGCGGCTTTTTGAAAACCGCGACCGTCGCCGGACTCGCGCTGTCGGGGCCCGCACGGGCGCTGGCGGCGGCCGTTCCCGATCCGTGGAAGGCTGCCGCCGGCATCGCGCAACGCCTCGCCAACCCCGTCAAGTTCCGCAAGGCGGAGTATCTCGTCACCGACTTCGGCGCCGCGCCGTGCAAGCTCGTGCCCGTGAAGGCGTGGGTGTCGTTCGAGGACCAGGCGGACCTGCCGACGCCCGTGCCGGGTGCGCAGGACTGCTACGCCGCGATCCGCGCCGCCATCGAGAAATGCCACGCCGAGGGCGGCGGCCGCGTCGTGATCCCGAAGGGCGACTGGTTCTGCGCGGGCCCGATCGTGCTGCTGTCGAACGTGAACGTGCACCTCGCGAGCGGCGCGCACGTCTATTTCAGCAACGATCCGGCCGACTACGCGAAGTACGGCGACGTCGACTGCGGCCCGAACGGCAAGCTGGTCGTCTCGCGCTGGCAGAGCAACGACTGCCTGAACTATTCGCCCATGGTCTATGCGCACAACCAGGACAACATCGCCCTCACCGGCGACGACTGGACGGCCATCCTCGACGGCCAGGGCGGCGTGCCGTTCCCGGGCCGCGCCGACTGCTGGTGGACGTGGAAAGGCAAGAACGCGACGATCAACGCCGTCGCCCAGGACAAATCGCCGAACTACGTGCCCGGCAAGCTGGCGCAGAACCAGGTCAACGAACTGAATCCGAAGTCGCTGGCCGACGTGGCGCCGAATCTGCCGGAAGAAAAACGCCGGCTGATCCAGGGCGAAGGCGACAAGTGGCGCGCGGACGACGCGTACCTGCCCGCGCTGTCCGAAGCGGGCGTGCCTCTGGCGAAGCGCGTGTTCGGCGTGGGCCACTACCTGCGCCCGCCGATGATCCAGCTGATCGGGTGCACGAACGTGCTGCTGGAAGGCTACCAGGTGATCCACACGCCGTTCTGGCAGCACCACCCGGTCGCGTGCCGCAACCTCGCGATCCGCAAGGTCCATGCGAACAGCCTGGGGCCGAACAGCGACGGCTTCGATCCGGAAGCGTGCGACACGGTGCTCGTGGAAGGCTGCCAGTTCAACACGGGCGACGACTGCATCGCCATCAAGGCGGGCAAGAACCTCGACACGCAATACGGCCCGTCGCAGAACATCGTCATCCAGAAGTGCACGATGCAGAGCGGCCACGGCGCCGTCACGCTGGGCAGCGAGATGGCGGGCGGCATCCAGAACGTGTACGCGCAGGACCTCGTGTTCGAGAACATGAACTGGGCGACGAACCCGCTGAACACCGCGATCCGACTGAAGACCAACATGAACCGCGGCGGCTTCCTGCGCAATTTTTATGTCCGCAACGTGAGCATCCCGAACGGCGTGCAGACGTCGCCGTCGTTCTATGCGTCGCTGCCGGGGTCGCCGATCGCATCGAAGACGGTCGCCACGGCCGCCGGCGCCGTCGTCACGTTCGATTGCGACTACACGCCGCGCGCGGACAACGTGCGCGTGCGCCCGCCCGAAGTGCGCAACGTGCACATCTCGAAGATCAAGGTCGGCAACGTCCAGACGAAGGACGGGGCGCGGGCGTCGTGCTTCCAGGCGTTCGTCATCCTGGGGCCGGTGGCGTCCGACTACAACGGGCCGTCGCCGGCGCCGGCCGTACTGCCCGTGCGCGACGTGACGATCACGGACTGCGACTTCGGCACGCCCGTCAACGCGGCGCATCCGTGGTACACGTATAACGTGCGGGGGCTGAAGCTCGCGAACGTCATGATCGGCGGGAAGCGGTACGACACGACCTTGTCCGCTTGACCGTCGCAGATGAACCGTCATTCCCGCGCACGCGGGAATCCATACTGACCATCAGATTTCTATAACAGTGCTTCTGGCGCACAGCATCCGAATTCGGTGAATCAGCATGGGTTCCCGCCTTCGCGGGAACGACGGTGTCATACGCTTGCTCTACAATGCCGTCACCTCTGGCTTGCATGGGATGGATGATGGCGACACCGGCGTTCAACTACGGCTCCGACGTGACGGGGCTGGTCTGGGGCTTCCTGTTGCAGGACGCGGCGCAAGCGGTGTCCGTCGACGCGAAGGAAGCCGAGACCTGGTTGCACGCCCCCGTCCCCGGGCAGTTCGTCTGGCTGCACTTCAACCTGTCGAACGCGGCCAGCGAGCGCTGGCTGCGCGCCCACGCCGGCCTGCCCGAGGAATTCTACGAGACGCTGCACCAGGGCTCGCGCTCCACCCGCATCGAAATGGCGGACGGTGCCCTGATCGCCGTCGTCAACGACGTCCTGCATAATTTTTCGGTCGACACGGCCGAGATTTCCACGCTGTGGGTCCACGTGACGCCGCACGGCGTGATCACCGCCCGGCGCAAGCCGCTGGAATCCATCGAGCGCCTGCGCCAGGACGTGCTGAACGGCGCGCCGCTGCGCTCCTCGGTCGAACTGCTGGTGCACCTGCTGCGCGACCAGGCCGACGTCCTCGTCAACATCGTGCGCGATGCCGTGGCGCGGGTCGACACCGCCGAGGACCAGCTGCTGGCCGGCCGCCTCACGCGCCGGCGCGAAGACCTGGGCGCGCTGCGGCGGGTGCTCGTCCGGCTGCAGCGGCTGCTGGCGCCGGAGCCGGCCGCGCTCTTCCGCCTGCTGCAGCGTCCTCCGTCCTGGGTGGCGCCGGAAGACCGCCAGGAGCTGCGCCAGTCGACCGAGGAATTCACGGTCGTGCTGTCCGACCTGGCCGCGCTGCATGAACGGATCAAACTGCTGCAGGAAGAGATCGCGGCCCGGGTCAACGAGGACAATAACCGCAGCCTGTTCCTGCTGACCATCGTGACGGTGATGGCCCTCCCGATCAACCTGATCGCGGGCCTGCTGGGCATGAACGTGGGCGGCGTGCCTCTGTCCCAGCATCCGCACGGTTTCTGGCTCGTGCTGGGATTCACCGCCCTCGTGACGGGCGCCATCGCCTGGCTGTTGCTTCGATTGCAACGACCGCATTGAGCCTTTGCCATATAAAAACAGGATATTTGCCCTTGCATTGGGTATAACTCCTTTCCCGGCATCACGTTAAGCTTCTTGCCTCAGGAAAAGCCCGCACGCCTGTGCAGACGTGCGCGGCGCGACCGACGGTAGAATGGCCCCAGACACCGGCGCCAGCCTCTGCTTCCACCGGTATGCGCGCCGCGCCGCCCGGCCGCGGCTTTTCGAGCATCCTATTTCCGAATCGCAGAAGAAGACCATGTTCAATCCATCCGACCATCCGCACCGCCGTTACAACCCGCTGCAAGGCGACTGGGTCCTCGTGTCGCCGCACCGCGCCAAGCGTCCGTGGCAGGGGCAGCAGGAAGCCGTCGACCGCTCGGCCAGGCCGTCGCACGACCCGACCTGCTACCTGTGCCCGGGCAATACCCGCGTCAACGGCGAAAAGAACCCCGACTACACGGGCACCTATGTGTTCGAGAACGACTTCGCCGCGCTGATGCCGGACACCCCGGAAGCCGCCGAGGGCGCCGACCCGCTGTTCCAGACGATGAGCGCGCGCGGCACGAGCCGCGTGATCTGCTTCTCGCCGGACCATGCGAAATCGCTGCCGCAACTGTCGCTGCCCGCGCTGGAAGGCGTCGTCGACACGTGGTGCGCGCAGGCCGCCGAGCTGGGCGCCAAGTACCGCTGGGTCCAGGTGTTCGAGAACAAGGGCGCCGTGATGGGCTGCTCGAACCCGCACCCGCACGGCCAGATCTGGGCGACGAGCTATGTCCCGAACCTGCCGGCCGCCGAAGACCGCCAGCAGAAGGCCTACCACGCCGAACAGGGCCGCCGCCTGCTGCTGGACGTGGCCGAGCGCGAGATCGCCGCCGCCGAGCGCGTGGTCGTCCAGACCGAACACTGGGTCGCCATCGTCCCGTACTGGGCCGCGTGGCCGTTCGAGACGCTGGTCCTGCCCCGCTTCGCCGTGCGCCGCCTGGAAGAGCTGCAGCCGGCCCAGCGCGCCGACCTGGCCGTGCTGCTGAAGCGCCTGACCACCCGCTACGACAACCTGTTCCAGACCTCATTCCCGTATTCGATGGGCTGGCACGGCGCACCGTACGGCATCCCCGACTCGGAAGCGGAAGGCTGGCAGCTGCACGCCCACTTCTACCCGCCGCTGCTCCGCTCCGCGTCGGTGCGCAAGTTCATGGTCGGCTTCGAGATGCTGGCCGAAGCCCAGCGCGACCTGACCCCGGAACAGGCGGCCGAACGCCTGCGCGCGCAATCCGAAGTGCACTACCTCGACACCGAATCCAACCAAACGACCTGACATGCAAGATACCCGTCTCTCCCGCACCGCCGCCGCCTTCGAAACCGCATTCGGCGCCGCCCCCACGCTGTTCGTCCAGGCCCCGGGCCGCGTCAACCTGATCGGCGAGCACACCGATTACAACGACGGCCTCGTGCTCCCCTGCGCCATCGACTACCGCACCGCCATCGCCGCCAAACCGCGCAGCGACCGCAAGGTGCGCGTCGTGGCTGCCGACTACGGCGACGCGCTCGACGAATACGATCTCGACGCCCCCATCGGCCGCGTGGACCAGCCGATGTGGGCCAACTACGTGCGCGGCGTCGTCGAGCAGTTCGTCAAGCGCGGCCTGCCCATGCAGGGCATGGACATGGCCATCGCGGGCGACGTGCCGCAGGGTGCGGGCCTGTCGTCGTCGGCCTCGCTGTCGGTCGCCGTGGGCCGCCTGTTCGCGACCCTGCCCGGCTTCGAGGCGCTGTCGCCGATCGACATCGCGCTGATCGCGCAGGCGTCGGAAAACGACTTCGTCGGCACCAAGTGCGGCAACATGGACCAGATCAGTTCCGCCTGCGGCGTCGAAGGCCACGCGCTGATGATCGACTGCCGCTCGCTGGAGGTGAAGCCGGTGCCGGTGCCGGACAACGCCGCCATCATGATCTTCAATTCGAACGTGACGCGCGGCCTCGTGGACAGCGCCTACAACGTGCGCCGCGAGCAGTGCGAAGCGGCCGCCCGCCACTTCGGCATCCCGGCCCTGCGCGACCTCGACCTGGCCCTGCTTACAGCCCGCGCGGGCGAACTGGACCCCGTCGTGCTGCGCCGCGCGCGCCACGTGGTGACGGAAGACGACCGCGTGCTGGCCGCCGCCGCCGCTCTCGAATCCGGCGACCTGGAACGCCTGGGCGAGCTGATGGCCGCATCGCACGCGTCGATGCGCGACGATTTCGAGATCACCGTCCCGGCCATCGACAACCTCGTCGACATCGTCAAGAACGTGATCGGCACCCAGGGCGGCGTGCGCATGACCGGCGGCGGTTTCGGCGGCTGCGTGGTGGCCGTCGTGCCGCACGCGCTGGTGGACGCGTCCCGTGCCGCCGTCGAGCGCGAATACCGCTCGCCGGACGGCAAGCCGGCCACGATCTACGTCTGCAAGCCGGCCGCCGGCGCGGGCAAAGTCAATCCATGATGTACGAGGCGGCGGCCGGACGCTATGGTTCGATGCCCTACCCGCATTGCGGCCGCAGCGGCCTGCGGCTGTCCGCCGTGTCGCTGGGGTTGTGGCACAACTTCGGCGGCAATGACGATTTCGATCGCCAGCGCTGGATCGTGCGCGCGGCGTTCGACAACGGCGTCACGTGCTTCGACCTCGCCAACAACTATGGCCCGCCGCCCGGGTCGGCCGAGGAAAACTTCGGCCGCCTGCTCGCGCGGGACCTGAAGCCGTACCGCGACGAAATGGTCGTGTGCACGAAGGCCGGCTACACGATGTGGCCCGGACCGTACGGCGACTGGGGCAGCCGCAAATACCTCGTCGCGAGCCTGGACCAGAGCCTCAGGCGCATGGGCCTGGACTACGTCGACATCTTCTATCACCACCGTCCCGATCCCGCCACGCCGCTCGAGGAGACGATGGCGGCACTGGATTACATCGTGCGCAGCGGCCGCGCGCTGTACGCTGGCATCTCGAACTATAACGGCGAACGCACGGCGGCCGCCGCGGCGGAACTGCGCCGCCTGGGCACGCCGTTCGTGATCCACCAGATGCGCTACAACATGCTGGTGCGCCAGCCGGAGGCGGACCTGCTCCCCGTGCTGGAGCGCGAAGGCATCGGCGGCATCGCCTTTTCCCCGCTGGCGCAAGGCCTTCTCACCGACCGCTATCTCGGCGGCGCGCTGCCGGCCGATTCGCGCGCGGCCGGCAAGGTCGGCTTCCTCAAGCCGGAGCACATCACGCCGGAGCGCCTGCGCATGATCGAGGCGCTGAACCAGGTCGCGCAGGCGGGCGGGCGCACGCTCGCGCAGCTCGCGCTGGGCTGGGTAAGGCGCCAGCCCTCGATTGCGTCCGTGCTGATCGGCGCGAGCAGGCCGCAGCAGGTGCTGGATGCCGTGCGCGCGGTGGAGATGGCGCCGCTCGCGGGCGACGAGATCGCGGCGGTCGAAGCGATCCTGGCATCGCAATAAAAAAAACGGCGCGCCGCCGCAGGACGGCGCGCCGGGGGTAACGACAGGACGGCACCGCCGTACCGTCCCGGCTTCCTGAAAGCGGTGCGCGGCGGCTAGTGGAAGGTGAAGCCGCCATCCACGTTGACCGACTGGCCGGTCACATTGTCCATCGTGGCGAGAAAGAGCGCCATCCGGCCCATGTCCTCGGGTGTCTGGGCGCGGCCCTGCGGGATGAGCGTGAGCTGGTGGCGCGCCCAGGAATCCTCGACCGACTCTCCCTCCTGCTTCCATTCGTCGGCGAGACGATCCCACATATAGGTGCGCACCACGCCCGGACAGATGGCGTTCACCGTGATGCCCTCCTGCGCCACTTCCTTGGCCAGCGCGTTCGTGAACCCCACCACTGCGAACTTCGACGCGCTGTAGTGCGCGAGATTGGGAAAGCCTTCCTTGCCCGCGATCGAGGCGACGTTGATGATGCGGCCCCACCCCTGCCCCCGCATCGGCGCCAGCGCGGCCCGGCATCCCAGGAACGTACCCTTGGCGTTGACGTCCATGACGACGTCCCAGTCCTTCTCCGACAGGTCCGCCACCGGGCGGATGCTGATGACCCCTGCGCAGTTGACGAGGATGCCCAGCGCGCCGAACGCCGCGACGGCCTCGTCGACCATTGCCTGCACCTGCGTGGCGTCGGTGACGTCCACGCGCCGGGTGAGCGCGCGCCGGCCCAGCGCCCTGACTTCGTCGGCCGTCGCCTGCATGGCGTCCTCCAGCAGGTCGGCAATCAGCACGTCGGCCCCGGCGCGCGCGAGTTCCAGCACGATGCCCTTGCCGATACCGCGCGCACCGCCCGTCACGATGGCCGAGCGGCCGGCCAGCGGCAGTAAATTCGACATATCCGTCTCCTCATTGTTGGTTGGTCCCGAACGATGTTGCCGCCGGGCTGAACGCAACTAGCGTGCCAGTGCCGGCACGGACGGGCTATCAGGGGGAAAACGGAGAACGGCAGGCGGCGCGTGCGACAGGTGTCGCAGCACCATCCGTATCGCGGCCGACAGGTGTCGCGGCCGACGCATCAGCACCAGTTTCTCAGCACCAGTACCTCAGCACCAGTTCTTATCGGGCTTCATGTCGAGGCGCAGCGCCGCGTCGACCACGTCCTGCAGTTCCACCGGGTCGCTGAACGGGTCTTCGTCCAGCGCGGTGACGCGGTTCAGCTCCTTCTGCCAGCGCCGCAACTCGTCGACATACGCCTGGTCGGGCACCCGTTCCAGGTCGCCGTCTTGCGGGACGAGATCGTGGATCCCGTTGTGCACCCACTCGCCGGTATGCCAGTCCGGCATGTCGATGCCGGGGAACAGGCAGATCCCCTGCAGGTCGATCCCGCGGCGCACCGCGGCCAGCGATTCGCACATCACGTCGTGCAGCCAGCTCGCGCGGCCGCGACCGAGGCCGCTCGTCTCGCCGATGATCATCGGCCGGCGATAGCGTTGCCAGACCGTCTCCAGCATGTCGCACAGCGGCGCGATGCGGTCGTCGTCCGGGGCCAGCGGCGCGTGCGGGCCGTGCTCGCGGTACTCCATCTGCCCGAACGAATACGAGTTCGCGCCGACGATGTCCAGCACCTCGGGCGCACCGCCGAATTCGGGATGCTCGCGGCCATACAGGATGTCCCACGCGAGGAAGGTATCGACTTCCGTTTCACGGCGTGCCGCCTCGGCCTGGTCGGGTCGGTCGCGCGGCGCCACGACGCGCACCAGCGGATCCACGTGCACCATGCGCGCGTCCGGATCGACTTCGCGGATCGCCTTCACGCCCGCGATCGCGGCGCGGCACAGCGCCAGCCGCAGCCGCATCCGGTCGTCGCGCGTGCAGCGGTACGGCGCCGCCCAGCCCCATTCGCCGGCGCAGAACGAGAAAAACGTGATCTCGTTGATGGGCGTGAAAAAGTGCGGGCCGCGCACCTTCGGCACCACATACTCGGCCGCGGCGCGGCAGTACGCGGCGAAGCGGTCGACGAACGCTTCGGCGTACGGATCGAGATCGTCCGGGTAGCCGTAGTGGCACAGGTCCCAGACCGGAATCACCTTGGCCGCGTTCAGCGCGGCGATGTACGGATCGAGGCCGGAAAAATCGTAGCGGCCGCCCTTGTCCACCATCGGCCACGGGATGCCCTCGCGGGCGACGGCGATACCGAGGCCGGCCAGCCGCGCATAGTCTTCGCCGGCATGGCGGTCATGACCCGTTTCCGCCACCAGGTTGCGGCGCACGCGCTCCTTCCCCCACAGGAAGGTGGAGCATTCGAAACCGGACAGGAAAAAAGTGGGAAAGATTCCGGGACGCTGTGCCACGCGGCTCTCCTTTCGATACTCGGGCGGAGCCGAGTATAGCCCGGACTCGCAAACCGGCCGTGCACGCTTGCCGCAGGACTACTTGTCGTCCTTGCGGGCAAACCACGTCGCCAGCGCGGACCCCGACAGGTTGTGCCACACGCTGAACAACGCGCTCGGCACGGCCGCCAGCGGGCTGAAATGGGCCGCAGCCAGCGCCGCGCCGAGGCCGGAATTCTGCATGCCCGTCTCGAACATCACGGCCTTGCGTTTGGCCAGGTCCATGCCGAACAGCCGCGCGAACAGATAGCCGAGCGCGAAGCCCAGCAGGTTGTGCAGGATGACGGCGGCGAACATCAGCAGGCCGTTCGTCAGCAGCTTGCTCTGGTTCAGCGCGACGATGATGGCGATGATCAGCACGATCGCCACCGTGGACACGAGCGGCAGCGCCTTCACGCTGGCTTGCGCCTGGCGGCGGAACAGCGTCTTCGCGACGATGCCCAGCGCGATCGGCACGATCACCACCTGCACGATGTCCATGAACAGCGACGCCGTATTAATCTGCATCCAGGCGCCCGCCAGCAGAGACACGAGCGCCGGCGTGGCGAACGGCGCGATCAGCGTGGACACCGCGCCGATCGACACGCCGAGCGCGACGTCGCCGCGCGACAGGAACGTCATCACGTTGGACGCGGTGCCGCTCGGGCAGCAGCCGACGAGGATCACGCCGACCGCGATCTCCGGCGGCAGGCGCAGCGCGACGGCGAGCACGTACGCGATGCCGGGCATGATGAGGTAATGCCCGACGACGCCGATGGCCACGTCCTTCGGCCGGCGGAACACGTCGCGGAAGTCTTCCGTGGACAACGTGAGCCCCATGCCGAACATGACGATGCCCAGCAGCGGCGCGATCCCGGCTTTATAGCCCACGAACAGGTGCGGCGCGAAGAAGCCGAGGGCCGCGAACAGGAGCACCCACAACGAGAAGGTCTTGCCGACGAAGGCGCTGGCTTTTTCAATGGCGTTCACGCGGATGGGCTCCTGGTCTGATGAGACCGACATTATATGTCCGCACCCCTGACCTTCGGCCGGTGCATGCCGGCGCGATCGGCGGTACGATGCTCCCATCATGACAGATACCACTCCCATCCGCCTGCCCATCGGCACCGCCGACGGCGTCCAGTTCGACGTCGTCGCGTGGGGCCCGTCCCACGCCGACGTCGATGTCAGCGTGGCCTGCATGTTCGAGCACGAAATGAACGGCGGCATGGCCGGCGGGCTGCTGGCGCTGGACCAGGCGCTCGGCGGCCAGCTGGCGCGCCTGCGGTCCGCTGGCGCATTCCGCGCGCAGCCGCTCGAGACCCTGCTCATCACGTCGCCTCCGCCCGCCGTGGTGCCGCGCGCCGTGCTCGTGATCGGCATGGGCGATCCGGCGCTGCTGGACGGCGAGATGCTGCGCCGCGCCTGCCGCGTGGCGCTGCGCGAGGCGGTCCGCCACGGCGCCGTGTCGATGGCGTTCGCGCCCAGCGTGCTCGATGCGGGCCACACGGACAATGCGCCGCTCGACATGCAGAACGTGATGCTGGACGGGATGCTGGGCGCGCTGCGCGCGGAGCACATGCTGGCGGACGCCGGCCTGGCGGCGCCGCCGTCGCTGCGTCATTGCACGTTCGACGTCGGCGCGCCGCGGGCGCAGGCCGCGGGACGCGCGTTCGCGCAGGCGTTCGCGCGGCTGGCCCGCACCTAGCGCCGCAACGCCAGGTCCGCCACCAGCGCCGCCCCCAGCCCGAACGACACCGCCTTCCAGAACAGCAGCGGACTCCGCTCGATCAGCGGCGTCCGCGTGCGCTGCGCAAACGCGCTGTTCGGATGGTGCAGGTCGTACACGAATTCGGCGACGTCCTCGTAGCGCCGGCGCGGATCGATCTGCAGCGCCTTGTGCAGCGCCGCGTCCACCCAGGCGGGGATCGACGGATCGTGTGCGCGCGCGGGCGTGTACGCGAGCCGGCGCTGCGCCGCGCGCCCGGCCGCGCGCGGGATCCCGACGCCGTACGGCAGTTCCCCCGTCAGCATGAAGTATGTGAGGACGCCCAGCGCGAACACGTCCGACCGCACCGTGCCGCGTTCGCCGAGGAAGTACTCCGGTGCGGCGTACAGCGCGGCGCCCTGCAGCGTCCAGTCCTCGTCATGGGAGGCCATCTCGACGACGCCGGCCACGCTCACCGAGCCGAAATCGATGATGCGCGCGTTGCCGGCCGCATCGATCATGACGTTCTCCGGGCGGACGTCCTGGTGCAGCATCTCGAGCCGGTGGAACGCGCGCAGCCCTTTCGCCACCTGGTCGACGATGCGGCGCACGGCGTCCAGCCCGGGACGCGGCTGGCTGCGCAACCACTGCGCCAGCGTGACGCCCTCGATGTATTCGGCCGCCACATAGACATGGCCGCGGCGCCGCGCCGGCGCCGGCTTGACGACGTGCGGACTGCGCACGCGCCCCATGATCCATTCCTCCATCACGAACCGCTCCATGTAGGCGCGGTCGCCGGCCAGGTCGATGGAAGGCGTTTTCAGGATGACTTGAGCGCCGCTGTCCGGATCCTCGGCCAGGTAGACGTGGCTGCGGCTGCTGCCGTGCACCTCGCGCACGATGCGGTAGCCGTCGAGCTCCGCGCGCGGGGCCAGCAGCGGCGGCAGCGGCAGGCCCGCCATCTGGCGCAGCAGTTCGGACGCCTCGCGCGCCTGCAGCGATTCGATGCGGACCAGCTGCACGGTCAGGTTGTCCGCGCTGCCGTTGGCGAGCGCGCGCTGCACGAGGCGGCACGCGGCCGCGTCCAGGTCCGGCGCGTCCTTCAGCGCGGCGTGCACGTCGGCGCCCGACACGTGCTCGTACACGCCATCCGTGGCCAGCATGAACAGGTCGCCGGCTTCCAGCGCCACGGCGCGGTAGTCGATCTCGATACGGTCCTGCACGCCCAGCGCGCGGCTCAGGTAGCTGCGCTCGGGCGATACCCACACGCGGTGGTCGGTCGTGAGCTGTTCGAGGCTGGCGCCCTGTGCGCCCGCGTGGACGCGGTAGATGCGCGCGTCGCCCACGTGGAACAGGTGGGCGGTGTTCGACTTGATGACCAGCGCCGAGAACGTGCAGACGTGGCCGCAGTCCTGGTCGGCGCGGTCCTGGCCCTGCCGCGTCTGGGCATACAGCCACGCATTGACGGCAGCGAGCACCTTCTCGGCCGACGTCCGGACCGACCAGGCGTCCGCCGTCGCGTAGTAATCGTCGAGGAAGGCTGCGACGGCGGTGGCGCTGGCGACGTGGCTCACGGCGCTGCTGCTGATGCCGTCCGCCAGCGCGAGCGCGGCGCCCTTTGTCGCGGCGAGCGGCGCGCGCGGGATCACCACGCCGTGGCAATCCTGGTTGACGGCCTTGCGGCCGCGGTCCGTGTGCTGGCCGACGGACAGCGTCAAAGGCTGCATCATGGGCTGCAAAGCGCGACGCCGGCGCGCGCGTCGTCAGACTTTGGTGAACGAGCGCTTCGGCGCCGTCTTCACGTGCGTCGAGTACAGCGTCAGCCCGGTGAACGCGAGGCCGCCGACGAGGTTGCCCAGCACGGTCGGGATCTCGTTCCAGACCAGGTAGTCGAGGAAGGTGAAGTGCGCGCCGGTCAGGATCCCGAACGGGAACAGGAACATGTTCACGACCGAGTGCTCGAACGCCATCGCGAAGAACAGCATCACGGGCATCCACATGGCGATGACCTTGCCGCCGACCGTCGTCGAGATCATGGCGCCCACGACGCCCGTCGACACCATCCAGTTGCACAGCATGCCGCGGATGAACAGGGTGACCATGCCGGCGAAGCCGTATTCCGCATAGCCCAGCGTGCGCTTTTCGCCGATGGTGCCGATGGTCTTGGCCAGCACGCCGCCGTCCGTGTGGAAGCCGAACGTGAAGATGTACGCCATCAGGAAGGCCACGGTGAACGCGCCGAGGAAGTTACCGGCGAAGACGATGCCCCAGTGCTTGATCACGCGCGGCAGCGTGACGCCGGGCCGCCGGTCGATCAGCGCCAGCGGCGTCAGCACGAACACGCCGGTCAGCAGGTCGAAGCCGAGCAGGTACAGCATGCAGAAGCCCACCGGGAACAGCAGCGCGCCGATCAGCGGCACGCCGGTCGCCACCGAGCAGCTGACGGCGAACACCGCCGACAGGGCAAGGATAGCGCCGGCCATGTAGGCGCGGATCAGCGCATCGCGCGTGGACATATAGATCTTGGATTCGCCCGCGTCGACCATCTTGGTCACGAATTCTGAAGGCACCAGGTACGCCATGAAATACTCCCTAGGAACCGCGCTGACGCGGCAATGTTGATCGGTGATCCGGCGTCGATTGCGCCGTCATGGGGAGTTATGCAAGAAGCGGGCCCGCATCAGACCGGGGCGATTCTCACGGACCTGCGCACCGCGAACGTGCCCGCGCTGCCTGCTGGTGCAGTGGCGCACCATTGTTGGAGAGCACGCGCAAGGGCGTGCACCGGTCAGGCGCCGAACCAGGCCGCGCACGCAGCGCGCAGGCCGTCCGCGCCACCATCGCCGGCCCACGCCACATGGCCATCGGGCCGGATCAGCACCGCGGCCGGCAGCGTCACGGCGCCGACGACAGGCAGGTCGCACACCCCGTCGAATGTCGCCTCGACCCGTTTCACACGGCCGCCGTCGATCGTGGCGCCCAGCCCGAGATCGAGCAGCACCGGCCGCGCGTCATGCAGCAGCGCGTGGACGCGGGTCGGCCCCGCCGCCGTGACGATGTCCAGGTCGGGCATGCGCCGCCCGAGCAGCGGGTGGCCCTCGCCCAGGTCGTAGCGGATGTCCAGGCCGGCGATCATCGCGCCGAAACGCTTGCGGGGTTCGTCCATCGCGAGCATCTCCGCGACGAATTCGCCCAGCACGGACGTGCGGTCGTCCGGGCGCCGCAGCACGCCCTGCGCGATCGTGTTGCGCAGCACGCGCGCGGCGGCGGGATGGCGCTCGGCCTGGTAGGTATCGAGCAGCGCCGCCGGCGAGATACCTTGCACGACCTGCGCCAGCTTCCACCCGAGGTTGACGGCATCCTGCACGCCGAGATTGAGGCCCTGCCCGCCCAGCGGCGGATGGATGTGCGCGGCGTCGCCCGCCAGCAGGATGCACCCCCTGCGATAGCTGTCCGCCTGGCGCACGGCGTCGCTGAAGCGGGACAGCCACGTGGGGGAATGGACGCCGAAATCGGTCCCGTAGATGGCGTTCAGGCCCGCGGCGAGTTCGTCGAGCGTGGGCTCGCCGGCCGCCCGCGGATCGCGACCCGCCAGCACGACGCCGACCGTCTCGCCATCCGCCAGCATGGACATCGCGTGGCGGCCGGTCGCGTCCTCGTGGAAGCCCAGCACCGGCTTTTCGCGCATTTTCACTTCGGCGATGATCCAGCTCGTCGACGCGTCCCAGCCGGGGAAGCCGATGCCGGCCAGCTTGCGGATGCGGCTGCGGCCGCCGTCGCAGCCGACCAGCCAGCGCGCGCGCATGCGCGTGCCCTGCGTCGTCGTGACGTCGACGCCGTCGTCGTCGCATGCGATACCGTCCACGTCCCGGTCGCGGTAGATCCGCACGTTCAATTCGTCGGCCCACGCGGCGAGCAGCCGTTCGGTCTGTTCCTGCGCCAGCGCGAGCAGGTAGTTGTGGCGGGTCGGGAAATCGCTGATGTCGAGGGCCGCGTGAAAACTGACGCGCGGGTGCGTCTTGCCCGCGGCGAGGAAGCGGTCGACGATGCCGCGCTGGTCGAGGAGTTCGAGCGTGCGCGCGTGCAGCCCGCCGGCGCGGCCGCCCACGCGGGCCTGCGCCGGCTTGCGTTCGACGATGGCGGCGTCCACGCCGGCGAGGGCCAGTTCGGCGGCCAGCATCAGGCCCGTGGGGCCGGCGCCGACGATGATGATGTCGTGGTCGCTTGCTTGCATTGGTTCACGTGTATTTCGACGGAGAGCGTTAATGCGCTCTTTTCCTCTTCAATGCGCTGCCTGCTTTGCTATCTGATCCACACAGTGTTCGATCCGGCGCATGTGGGCCAACTCGCTTTCATTGTTCTCTTCGGGATAGCGAAAGCTCGCGGCGTTTGCACAGGTCTGCTCGTGCTTGGGGTCGGCTCTCTGCAGCCTGTCCTTGATCGCCTCGATTTCGGCGACGCGACCACGTTCCAGTTCATTGTCCAGTTCATTGTTTGCTTGACGCTGTGCTGCTTCTTGATGAACTTCATCTAGGGATCTGGACGCGTACCAAGTGCCAAGGCCGACGAGTAAAGCGATGAGAACGATGTGATGAAGACGGGGGAATCGATGCAGGGGGCGCCGTCTCGAATTCGATTCATTTTCCATTGTTTTCCTAGCGTTTTCCGTTCTCTATGCGAGTTCGATCTCGTTCGTGCTCACTACGCGAATTTTCGCCGTTTCGTCCAGCTGCTTGTATAGTCGGAACCAATTGGCGAGTGATGCTCTGCCATAGATGCGCGGCGTCTGGTTCGACTGGTTCGCTCTTCGATCAACAGTGGCGCGAATGAGCGTGCGCGAATCACCGCAGTAAATTGAGATTTGCGTGCCGTGCTCCGGAAACAGACCAGAAAACTTGATGGGAACGTTGAAAAAACCTTGGTGGTAATAGGTCTTTCCCAAGGTAACGTCGAACGTCGGCGCCGCTCGAATCACGCCCGCGTCCTCCAATGCCTGAACTTCAAAGGTCGATACCGATTCGCCCTCGCTCGATGCCGGCGCCGGCAATTCATTAAGCTCAGGCTCGGCCCGTATGGGTTGCTCGATAGAGACGACGGTTGGCGGTGCAGAGCGTGCGCCGTTCCAGGGCGGTGCAAGGACGCGGATGATGCTGTCTTCCAGCCCGGCCGCGTAGTTCAAGTGGAAGTCGCCGATTCGGTGCATGCCCGGGTCAGCCCAGGCATAGATGTCGATAGCGCGGTCATGTCGCAAGAGCTGCCTCAGCGCCAGGTTATTACGCACGTTGGTGCGCTGGGATGCGTGAGGACGTAGGTAGCCGCCCATGCGGTTTTCGAGCGTCCCGGTGGTCTTTCCAACATACAGAACACCGGCATTGTCCACGAACGCATAGAGAACATTGCGATGCCCGTTCATCCTGGTCAGCTCAAGGGCGAGCTCCTGTTCATGCAGGCGCCAGCTGCCCACCTGCTCGAACCCAATCTGCAGTAGGCGCCTCATGAGACGTTCATTTCAATGTTGCGCCCGAGGTTTCCCTGGCAATGCCGGAGGATGGCCCGAAGACGCGAAGGGTACGTAGCCATGTCGGTGTTTTCCGCTGGATCAAGCCGGTACGCTGGCGGCTATTCCGGCGGCGAAACGCCGCCGTTGAGCGAATACTTCGACGTCGCAGTCATCAATGCCAATTGGCCACCGGGTGCCTAAGAAGGCATTCGCGACCACATCGAGCACCGCTTCTCTGACCTCGGTGTCACCCCATCCGTAGTCCGCTATCTTGGCTTCGGCATAAGGGTACAGATCAAAGATACGAGAGAACTGCGACGGCGATAACAAAACGTCTGAAACGTCACTGATGAACTGCACCGCCTCAGCAATCGTTCCCTCGTCCGGCACCTTGTTCGCGTTTTCGAGCGCGTGCTTGAGGATTGCCAAGCGGTTCTGCAGATAACCTTCAGTCCGGGGTTGTTCCGACCAGCCAGCGATCTTTGGTGGGACCGTGATATACACCTTATTCCTTCAAGAATGCAACAAGTTCATTGCCTGCGACGAGTGCGGCCGGCCACTCGCTGATGTTTCTGTGCAGACAAACCACCGAAAAAAGCTGTCCTGCCCCGGCGCGGTCCCTTAGTGTAGTCACGATGCTTTTTCAAGAAAACAGTGCGCGTGGGCTTGCACGTTTTGCACATACATTGCAACCAACTCATCCATCCCAACGATGAAGTTACTCAGCTGTTCCCAAGAAACCTCATACGCTTCGCCTGCGTTATTGAAACCATTGTTATGCGTGAAATCGTTGCGCATGTTGATAAGGTGTTTCAGTACATCCTCATCCGCCTCCGGCACGCTGAACTCGAACAAGGAATTCAAGATCCGGGCAACAATATTGGGATGATTCAAGGTTGCCTTGCCCAGGGCCAGGGCCAGCTCGTCCCACCCCAAGCCTTGCTTGATCCGCAGCCGGTTCAAATCATTGGCCTCTATATTTTTAATCCGCTCGATGCTGCGGTAGTTGTCACAATTCATCAATAAATCGACAAAATCGTGCACCATGCCTTCATAGGCAGACACGACGCCGCCAAATAACGTTCCGATCAGAAAACGGTGCCGGACGTCGTCCTTATTCGGTAGATGGTGAACCACATCGTCTATGCTTTTCAGGTGGTCAATGAACCTGCGCAGAATCGGCAGTATGTCCTGAAGCAGAGATAACCATACAAACCCGGTGTCGAGATTCTGCCCTAGCTTCTCCAACTTGCGTCCGTCCAGCTCAATCTCTTTCATTAGCTGGCCCCACCCATCATCATCCAAATCTGTTACTTCCAAGGCAACTCCTGTTCAAGTTCGTACTCTGCAACGGACCACTGTGACGCGCAAGGTCTTGCGACTACACATAATGCCTATACATCTCATGCCTGCGCGGCACATGCCGCCAAAGCTATTTTCCTTGGGCTTAACGCGAAATCTTCTTCGCTGAAATTTTTGCGACGTCAACGAGTGCCCACCAACCAAATAATCCCCAGATAAATAGAGTGATCGCTGCGCCGGCCAAGACTTCAACCATGGACTGGTGGAGAATGCCTACGTACGCACATAGCGGCCCCTCCCATCCCAACATGATTACGAACGCGACCAGGTACGAGACCGGCGACATAGGAGGGTGGCGGGATCGCATACTTTCCCTTTACCGGTGATTCGGTCCGAAGTATCGACGGATGTCGGCGCCGCCCCCGTCGTGCGCAACGATAACGTCAGTCAGTGCTTTCATCACGCCAGGTATTGTCTTGTCTCGATCAACGAAAGGAATCGATCGGTCCGCATTTTCGAATTGGCACAGTTCATTTGTCGGTTCAAAATTGAGATGCGTGCGGCAGACGAAAGGTCGACTACTATAAATCGTGCAGGACTGATCTTTGCCCAAGAACGTGCATGGGAGGCTGGCGTCACGAATGGGAAAGGTCTTCTGGTCTTCGACAGTGGCAATCTTTGGCGCGACACGGCCCGTCCTGCCGGCGATGAAATCGGCTTCCAGTTGGGAGATCCAAACCCTTCCATGACAACAGTTTGCACATCCCTGCTTGCACGCGACCAACCCGTTTGCCGCACCGAAGTATCGGTCTACATACTCGTAAATGGCGTCAAGCGCTTTGAGAGTGCCGACACGTCCAACCAGCTTTCGGACCTTCTTTGGAAGATCGTGCTGTTCGCGTTCCAACTTGACACTGATTTTGCGCTGCATCCGCTGCATGTTTTCCCACGTACGAGGGAATTCGCCTTTAACGCTCATCGCTGTGTTTTCATGGTTGCAGGGCCGACACCGTGCCGACCCTCTCAATGCCTCAGCCCGCTCGTGGCGGGCTTCGGGTGCTGCTGGACCTTTTCCGTTCTCTCAGGGTTACTGGATGGGCACGTACCGCTGCCTGTTTCGTAATACTTCACACTCGTGATCCGTCATCCATCCGTCACCGGAGCATTGGACCTCTGATCGTCCGGTCCACCGATCATTGCGCATGGTGCCGCTATGGACGAACTCATAGCGGAACAGAACGGCCAGAGCCAACGTAGCGAAAATGATTGCCGCCGCCAGGTACTTGAGCGCTATATCCATTCTTTTTCGTGGCTTAGTCTGCGCCGCCAACAGGGCCATAGACTTCGCCGCCGTCATCCGATTCCTCGTCGTCCGGTGCGCCAGGCCTGCGCCGCTCTGGATGCCAAGTCGGATTCATCTGCTTGCCGCGATTCCCTTGCGCCTTGTCGTAGGTGACATTAGTTCCAAGCGAACCGATATTCGCATTCCCCATATCGGACTCGTTCTTGTTGCCATGGATCTCGTCGAGCAGTTTCGTCAGGTCCATACGCTCTTTCTGCTTCGGCTACCGGCCGGGTTCGGGGCGCCGACAGGCGCCGGGTTGTATTCCGCTCTACTCGAGGCCGCTCATCGGCGGCGGATAGTGCAGCATTCTGCCGAACCCATTCTTACCTTCGGAAGGTTGCGTTCCGATGCCCCTCACAGACGCTTCGAAATATGTGTTTCGCATCGCGAGTCGTCGGCGGCAGCAACGCATTCAGTTCGTCCAAAGTAAGACCGCCCAGTACGGCAGCAAAAATAATCGCCCGCTCCGCGGGAGTCCTGTTCGGGCCTCGCTTTTGTGCCAGGATTTTCCGATTTTTTGTTCATGGTCTTTCCTTTCTCAGCGCAGTACTTCGATAAGCCACGCTGGGCCAGCCGTCACGATGAAGCCTACAAAAGCTGCGAAGGCGAAATTTGCCCCAGCGCTTGAAAGCCCATGAGGCCTTCTATGCCGTGTCTTCATATGAACTAGGCCACCAACCATAGACACGAAAACCGATAAGATCAGGAAGGTGGGAGCCATTGTGTTCACGAGTTCTCCCGTTACTTTTGTTTGCTCGTACTGGCCGCTTTGTATTTAGCCGTATCAAGGTACCCAAGGCCTCCCGACATGCACTTAGCGTAGACAATCGCTCGCGCATCTTGCGGGCTTGGACGGACGGTGTAAACCCAATTGACAACAGCAACGTCGCGCTCATCGAGCATCTTCTGCCGTGCTTTCGGACGTTTCGAGGTAGACGAACTCGCTTCGAGCACGTCCGCTAAGACTCGCTCTTCCGGCTGGCCGATGCGCAACAAATCTGCTGCAGCCTCGGCAAATTTTCCAACACCGAGACACTGTTCTTCTGATTGAGCACAGGCTTCTGGGGGAACCAGTGCAATGAGCAGCGGGAACATACTTCTCAGGAGCCGCAAGCACATTATTTCTATTCTCTTAGATCGGCTTCCGGCCGTGTCGGGGCACCTTACGGCACCAAGTTTTTTCCGCTTAAAGTTTGATCCCAAGAAGGACCGATAAGGCGCGCAACTTTTCATCGGTTAGAACAGCCAAGCTCTTGGCCACTTTCTGAACTCGCTGTGCTTCGGCAGACGATGTCTCGCTGTCGAACATTAGACCGTCGCCGGTCGCCAGCCATCGAGGTTCTACTGCCAGCAGGTCAGCAAGAGGGAACAAGACTTCGACAGAGAGACCGCCATCAGGTCGATTTTCATAGTTCCATACGGCCTGCGTACTAACACCGATGTGCTCGGCAATCTTCACTAAAGTGAGGCCCGACCGTTGGCGAGCATGCCTGAATCTATCGGCAAACGTATCCAATTCTTTACCGCTTTCAGTCACCTCGCAGCGCCGCCGCGATCTTCGATCCGTCGCACAGCATTTCACAACGCCCAAGAAAGTTCAAATTTTGGCGCCGGACACTACCGCACTCCGGGCAACGAAACTGGCAAGACCAGTTACGGTTGCTGTAATACGCGGTGTACGGCATCTTTTCGCAAGCCTGCGGATCGTGCTGAGCCATGTCGTTTTCCGCGTTAGATTTAACGTACGTGCCAGTTACCGTCGCTGTCGTAATTTGGGCTTCCGTCGTATTCAAACGCATTCCACATGACATCGAAGATTGGTCGCATGATAGTCCAGCTTTGGAATGCCTCTGGCGTTTCCAGCAACACGTCAGGGAGCGTCATCATTGTCTCCGGGTAGCGGTATTTTTCGCGATGGCTGAAAGAGGTGTTCGTTTGCATTTCGCAGCCAGCGACATCCACAAACGAAAGGGAGACCACGTACGGCCCCGGCACCCCGCGCCCATGCAATTGCCGGACAAGATTCGGCAACAACTGATTCACGAGGTATTCAATACGGCCGCCAGCGAGAGCATGTTCCCCGGTGGTGAATTGGCCGAATACCGCGACGGTCTCGGCGGCACCGGATCGGAACACCTGCGTATAGCACTGGCAATCGCCACGGCGCGTATCGCATACGACAAAGCCCTCTAAATTGGCCTTGCTCGAGCGAGAGCCGTCGCCGAATATTGGAAAACTTGTTCGCTCAAGTTTGGGCACCTCTAACTGGTGCTGGGCGCGCGGCGAAAGGCTTGCAATCGGCAGCACATGGAGCACCATCTTCGCCCCCGGCTCCAAGGTTACCGGCGCTCGTCCCTGCTCGATGCGCAGCAGCCGATCAACAACGAACCCCCGGACGCGATCCGCATGCTGATCCGATACCAAGAATGCTTCACGCAGTTGGGTAACATCCATAGGATACGTCGAGGCCGAATTCCTACCATAGAACTGGACATGGTTACCGACTGAGATTCGATGCGGCGCCAGCCAGCTGCGACGTGTGCGCACGACCAGTACGCAGCTCTCGGCGTCCATCGGTACCGTGTGCAGAACCACGGAAGGGACACGCGGCTCTACAGATGTCTGTAATATCCCTTCCATGCGCAACTTGACCTGATCAGCTTGGGACATCGAGAACCCAGGCGCCGCCAGAGGAATGCCGTCCTTGGCGTCGATGCCATAAATGAGGTCGCCGCCATCGGTGTTGGCCATGCCAGAGACGGCCTTGAGGAACTTGACTTTATCGCCATCGCTCGCGCCTGGCACTTCGCGCTTATACTCGATAGTCCTGCCTTCCGATACGCCGTTATCGATGAGACGAATGATGTCGTCTCTGGTAACTTGTTCTATCGGTTTCGGGATCACTCTGTTTTCCTTTACTTGCCGAGCACGCTCCCTGCGTGCCGTCGATTGCGACTAGCGGCGCGTGCCGGCGTGTCGCCTACGTCCTTCCAGACATGATGCCACCAAGCGATCAGCGCGGCCGCCGCCGCCGTGTTCGGCGCCGCGATCACCGCCTCCAACTCGCCACGCACTTCCTCCCACTAGGTCGAGCCTTCGCCGGCGTCGCCCCTGCTGTCGATCGCGCGCTGGTAGATCAGCATGGCTTGGCCCAAGGCCAGCTGCATGGCGTTTTCCGATCTATACCCGAACGCCTTCCAGCTCACGGTTATCAAGATACGCGAACTGCGCTTTAAGACTCTCAAGCAGCTGAACACCAGGTGCTCTGTCCCCCTGGCCCGCTGCCTCCAGAGCGATCGCGATCCTCGCCACAAGTTCATGCTTTTGTGCTGACGTAAAAACGGCAAATCCGTTGACGTTTCGAGAGTGCATGTCCTTCGGAGGGTGCGCATTATCATCCCGAATGATTTCGAAACCGCTCTTCACCGCTTTCTTGATCCCAAGCTCCGATATGTCGTCGGCGATGATGCTCAGCGCCTCAGCAGTGTCCCGAGCCTCGATCTCGACGCGCATCAATACATCGTACACAACAGGGAATTTCATTGGACCGCTCCATTTGATATGCGGACAACAACTCGTTGTCCTCTCGACGTCTCAGCCCGCTCGTGGCGGGCTTCGGTGCTGCTTGGTTTTTTTCCGAGATCAATTAGCGCTGGATAAATCTGAGTGCATGACAGCCGCAAACGCGTCTTGCACGCTACTGCCGGCTATGAGCAATTCGACAATGTCGTTCCGGTGCGAACGGATATCGGCAGGCAGGCTAGCCTTGTGGGCTTGATAGTAGTCCCACATCAGTTGACGCGATTCATGCTCGTTTGGCTTGCGGGCAATCGTGGCTGCGTCAGTGTCCAGCAGGGAATATGAGCCTATCAAAGTACTGCGCCGGCTTTGCACTTGCACTTCTCCGATTTTGCCGAGCGCATGAGCAACCCACTGACCGCACCAGTTGTTCACTACATTTTTTCCCAGGTCATGGCACAGAATGTGGTATAGAGAAAGGAACTTGGGGTTCGTTTCTATCGCGTGGAATACGTCATCGATCACATGCTCTGTGTAGGGCGCCTGAAGGGTCGCGAGCACTTCCCGAACCATGGCTTTCACGCCCGAAGTCTTCATTGTCTTATCCTTCTCATGTAGTCAAGGCCGACTTGATCGCGTCGTACCCATCAAATGGATAGCAGGGCCATCCGGACGGCATACAGAATCCGTCTCGAGGATCTAGATCACCGAACTCTGCATGCCATCCAGCTCCGCGCGAAAAAACCCATCCAGCCAGTCCAGTGCCATCAAACTGATCGTTTCAGTCGTTTCCTCAGCCTAGAAAGCGTGCTGGCTTTGCGATTGCGGACCGTTAGTTTGGGCTTCATATGCGTATGCACTACTCACTTCAAGGCACTCAACGACGAGGCCGATATCTAGCGCCTTTCCTATATGCCAGGCCAGCTACGAGCTTGCGCCGTCGTCGTTCAACATCCTACGTTCAGTCCTTCCGACCGGCTCGACCCCATACCGCCCTTGAAGCTCCGCTCAGCGCCCAAAATATCTTCCATCGTAAGATCAACGTTCCTGATCAGCTCAACGCAGATTTTATGCCCCACGTGATGCGCAGCTTTAAGGTCGTGGTGGACTGGACGAAAGCTTTTGCCATTCAGTGGTCGCTTCCCGTCGAGCATATTTCGGACATTGGCGTCATATCGCTCAAACGGGCGCTTTGACCCGTTCTTGGTCTGTCCGACGTAGATCGTGACCGGGTCAGCACCTGCTGTCGGGGCGACGGTGATTCTGTACAGAAGCGGTAGCGCTTCATCGACACCGTTTGCGATCAAGCTAAACCCAAGTTTGCTGCTTCTTTCCATAAAATTTCCTGCCTCATTGACCCACGTCGCTATTCGGATTCGCCCAAGCTATGCGCAACAAAGATTTCGTTTTTGCAATTTTATATCCCATCAATACCGTAGTCTACAAAACTTAGCAAAATTCACTCTAAAATTTGTAGCGAAACGAGGCGATGCTCGCTGCATTCTTGTGTTGCGTAGTCGCCGATCACGTCAAGGCAATGCGGCGAACATCTCCTCGAGCTTCTTCGACGATACTTCAAGGTACGGTCGCACATGAGCTAGCTCGGCATGCCCTAATAGAAGCTGGACAGTTTCTACGTCCGCTCCTTGCTGAATCAGTCGCGATGCCATCGGACGGCGACCGCTGTGCGACGATCCGCTCCGAATGCCGGCATCGCGGTACAGCTTCGTGACATGAGATTGCAAGCTATCGCAGGCTAGGTAATCGACCTGTTCGCCGGCACAGTCCATGCGCTTCTTGGTGTTGAGGTGGAACTTATATCCCTTGTGCATTAGGATTAGCTTGCTCTCGGGCTCCAGGCCTCGATAGCGGGCAGGGTCAACAGTCGTACGCAGGCGCCGCGCTATCCGAAAGTTCAGGTATCGTTCAAGCATCTCAATTGTCTTCGCGTAGCTCAGGTAGATGCAGCGCTGCCGGCATCCTTTCGTAATCGCCGCACGAAGGCTGACTTCGTCACGGCGGGCGCCCGACGGGAAAAGCACGTCTTGAACTTCGATCTGCGCGATCTCGGTCACACGCATACCGGCCGTTAGCCCCAGCCACAAGACCAAGCAGACTCGCTCTGGATGCCTGCTCGTGGCCGCTGTAACGCGGAGAAGGTGACGAATTTGCCCCGGCTGGAGGGTGGTGGCTTGGACCATGCGAACCTCTGAATAAGATGAGTTAGAAATGAATTCTGAGGAGAACTGTTAAAGCTCTTTTTCGAGCATACCAAGGCATGTTTCCGGTGATCCTCGGAAAAGTCCATCTGGCCGTTCCCCTACAAACGGCATCCGCAATAAAAAACGGCGCGCCGCCCGAAGGCAAGCGCGCCGGTGGCAACGACGGGCCGGCACCGCCGTGCCGTCCCGTCCTACTCGGAAATCAGAAGTGGTACTCCGCCTTGACCATTGGCGTGCTCGCCGAGGCGCCCGGCACGCGCTTGCTGTCGTTGCCGAACTTGTTGTGCCAGTATTGATAGGCGAAGCCGGCGCGGAAGGTCTTCGGCTTGGCGCCCAGCAGCGGGCCCAGGTCGTACAGCAGCTGCATGTCGATGTTCGTTTCCGGCGCCGTCTGGTTGCCGAATTCGTCCTTGCCCTTAGCCGCGATCCAGTTCGCGAAGCCTTCCCACGACCAGCCCGACGCCCCGATCGGGAACGCCCACACGGCACCCAGCATCGGGTGCGTGTCGTAGCGGTAGCGCGAGACGCTGGTCTGCGTGAATTCATTGTTCGGCGCGTTGCTCTCCCACAGGCCGTAGATACCCACGTTCAGCAGGCCCGGAACCTTGAAGGCCAGAGTCGGGCCGACGACCAGCATGCGCTTCTTCGAGTTGTAGCCGGCATCGTCCTTCGTGTTGGCGTCGAAGCCCAAGGTCAGGCCGACGTCGCTCACGGGGCCGTAGGCGAATTCCTTGCCGCTCACCTTGCCCAGCGAGATCGTGTTGCGGTACACGAGGTAGAACTCCTGCGCGCCCGACTTCGCGCCCGGCGCCGACGGATCGGTCTTGTTCGACAACAGGACATCCAGGTTGAAGAAGTTCGTGCCGTAGGCATAACCGCTCACGTGGTTGATGTCGATGATGTCCTTGTGGATTTCACTGGCGTTGAACGGCTCGCGGAAGCGGCCGCCGGTGCGGTAGCCGATCGACGTGTCGCTCCATTCCGCGGCCTGGACGGACGTTGCCGCGCATGCGCACAGCGCCATGGTCAGGACGGTTTTTTTCATGCTTTGCTCCCTTGGGCGATAGGTGGGTGGTTGTTGGTGGCGCCAGCGTCTCCGTGGTTCTCGGCCGGGATGTCGCGGGTACCGTTGAAGAAGAGGTTCAGCGCGACCGCGGCGACGGCGGTCAGCAGGATGCCCGACTCCAGCAACGGATGCAGGCTGTGGGCCATCTGTTGGGCCCAGCGCGGTGCCACCAATGGGATCAGGCCGAAGCCGATCGACAGGGCGACAATATACAGGTTGTAGCGGTTGCTCCGGAAGTCCACGCGCGTCAGGATGCGGATGCCCGCCGCGGCCACCATGCCGAACATGACGAGACCCGCGCCGCCCAGCACGAACTGGGGAATCGCTTCGACCAGGGCCGCCATTTTCGGCAGCATGCCCAGCACGATCATGATGATGCCGCCCGCCACGCACACCCAGCGGCTCTTGACGCCCGTGACGGCGACGAGTCCCACGTTCTGCGAAAAACTCGTGTGCGGGAAGGTGTTCAGCAGGCCGCCGATCAGCGTGCCCAGGCCGTCCGTGCGCAGGCCGGCGGCGAGCTGTTTCCGGTCGAGATCCTTGCCTGTCAGTTCGGACAGCGCGAGGAACATGCCGGCCGACTCGATCATCACGACGATCATGACGACGGCGAACGTGACGATCATGACCAGGTCGAACGTGGGCGTGCCGAACGCCAGCGGCGTCACGAGCTGGAACCAGGCGGCCTTGCCCACCTTGTCGAAGTTCATCTCGCCCAGCGCGAACGTGACGACGCAGCCGGCCACGATGCCCAGCAGGACGGAGATATTGGCCAGGAAGCCGCGGCAGAACCGCACGAGGCACAGCACGACGGCCAGCACGAAGGCCGCGATGCCCAGGTGGTCCAGCGCGCCGTAGTTCGGGTTCGACGTCATCGGCACGGGGCCGGCGAGCTTCAGCGCCGGCGCTTCCGCACCCGGCGGCAGCGCGGCCGCGGCCTGCGCGGCGCTGGCGCGCGCCGCATCGACCATCGCCGCCAGTTTCACGGTATCGACGCTCTGCGCCGTGCTTTCCGGACCGCCCATCGCCCAGCCCACGCCGACGCGCATCAGGGTCACGCCGATGATCAGGATGATGGTGCCCGTGACGACCGGCGGGAAGAACCTCAGCAAGCGGCTCATCAGGGGCGCGAGCAGCAGCGCCACGGCACCGGCACCGATGCCGGCACCGAAGATCGCACGCGCCCCGTCGACGCCGGGGACCGCATTCGCGATGGCGACCATCGGACCGACGGCCGCGAAGGTCACGCCCATCATCACGGGCAGGCGGATGCCGAACCAGGATGTCAGGCCAAGGGATTGAATGAGTGTCACGATCCCGCAGCAGAACAGGTCGGCCGAGATCAGCATGCTGACCTGTTCGGGCGGAAGTTTGAGTGCGCGTCCCACGATGAGGGGGACGGCGATGGCGCCGGCGTACATGACGAGGACGTGCTGCAACCCGAGCGCACCGAGGCGCGCGAGCGGCAGCCGTTCGTCCACCGGATGGCGGGACGGCTGGGTCATGCTTTGTCTCCTGTAGTGGGACCTCGGATAACCTGCTGCGCGTTGCCCTGCCGTCCTGCGACGGTTCTCCGAGGCCCTTTAGTTTTTTATGAACTGCTGGACTGCGTTCGAAACCAAAAGAAGCATGCCGCCCGCCACGCGCCGGCCATCTGGGCCGGGCGCGCGAGCGTGTCCGCCGGCCCGCTGTGGAGGGCCGCCGGACAGGGTACAACGGGTTAGTTGGTCGGGGCGCCCTCTTCGTACCAGCGCTTGATGAGATTGCGCTCATCCGGCGTGATCTGGGTGGCGTTATTCAGCGGCATCTGCTTGGTCACGACGGCCTGCTGGTACATCTGCTGGGCGTGGCGCTTGATCGAATCGGGCGAATCGAACGAGATGCCCTTGCTGGCCATGGCGGCCGAGTGGCACATCGCGCAGCGCTGGGCGACGACGCCTTTCACCTGGTCGAAGCTGACGTTCTGCGCGGTGGCGCCGGCGGCTGCGGCACTGTTCACGGGCGCGGCGGACGCGATCACCGGCAGGTCCGCCTCGGGCTTCGGGGTCAGGAAGACGACGAGACCCAGCATGGCGGCCACGCCGAAGCCGGCGAATTCCCACGGCACGCGCTTGCCGTGCACCAGCGCCTTGTGGCGGGCGACGAAGCTCTGGCGGATCAGGGCGCCGGTCAGCATCATGAGGACCAGCACGACCCAGTTGTTCTCACCCGAGTACAGCCAGCCGTAGTGGTTGGACAGCATCGCGAACAGCACCGGCAGCGTGAAATACGTGTTGTGGACGCTGCGCTGCTTGGCGCGCCAGCCGTAGATCGGGTCCACCGGCTGGCCGGCCTTCAGCTGCGCGACGACCTTGCGCTGGCCGGGGATGATCCAGAAGAACACGTTGGCGCTCATCGACGTGGCCAGCATGGCGCCGACCAGCAGGAAGGCGGCACGGCCGGCGTACAGCTGGCACGCGAGCCAGGCGGCGAACACGACGAACGCGAAGATGATCGCGCCGACGATGGCGTCGCCGTTCTTCCTGCGGCCGAACGTGCGGCAGATCGTGTCGTACACGAGCCAGAACGCGACGAGGAAGCCCAGCGCGGTGCCGACGGCGGCGCCGGCCGTCCAGTCGTGCACCTGCTTGTCGACCATGAAGGTGCCGGCGTTGAACAGATACAGGACGGTGAACAGGCCGAAACCGGACAGCCACGTGGCGTAGCTCTCCCAATAGAACCAGTGCAGGCCCTCGGGCATGGATTTGGGGGCGACGAGGTATTTCTGCGGATGGTAGAAACCGCCGCCGTGCACGGCCCACAGTTCGCCGTCGACGCCTTTTTGGACGAGGTCGGGCGACGTCGGCTTGGTCAGGGAGTTATCGAGAAAGACGAAGTAGAACGATGCGCCGATCCAGGCGATCGCGGTAATGACGTGGGTCCAGCGCAACAGCAGATTCACCCAGTCGAGCAGATAGGTTTCCATGAGAGCCTCAAAAACAAAGGAAGCATGGCGCAAGCAACACACCAGGCTGTCCCATCACCACAGCGGGCTCTGTGAGGGGCAAATCATCGCAACCACCGGCGAGGGGCTGGGCCCTGCTGCCGATGCGCTCCGCGGCGACACAACAACTGTATACGATCTTTTTGAAAAAGGGTATGACTTTATGAGAAAAACAACGCGCCGTGCTTACGAGCCACGATACGTGGAATACGACCATGGGCTGACCAGCAGCGGCACGTGGTAGTGGCCGGCCGCGTCGGCGATGCCGAATTCGAGCGGCACCACGTCGAGGAAGGCCGGTTCGGGCAGGTTCACGCCCTTCTCGCGGAAGTACGCCGCCACACTGAACGTGAGGCGGTAGCGGCCGACCGCCATCGTCTCCGCATTCAGCAGCGGACCGCCGTCGTTGCGGCCGTCGTCATTGAGGGTGAGCGTCTTGATCGTGCGCGCGCTGCCGTCATGGTCGAGCGCTTCGAGGGTGACGCGCATGCCGACCGCCGGGCAGCCGTTCATCGTATCGAGCACGTGGGTGCTGAGGTGTCCCATCTGATTTCCTTTCTTGTTGATTGACGTAAAAAATTGCATACACTTTCTGTTTTCTTTTTTTTGAAAAGTGTATACACTTCAAACACGATGTCAATCACTTATTGTTCCGAGCGACCATGAACCGAGCCCGCCAACCCCTGAAGATCGTCCCCTTGACTGCGGACCATGATACGCCCGCGAGCGCGCCGTCCGGCAGCGCCACCCAGCGCATCGTGGATTCCATCACCACCGCGATCGCCGAACGCCGCCTGATGCCGGGCACCAAACTGTCCGAACAGAAGATCGGCGACATCTTCAAGGTGTCGCGCACCGTCGTGCGCCAGGCGTTCAACCAGTTGTCGCGCGACCGCCTCGTCGTGCTGGAGCCGGCCCGCGGCGCGTTCGTCGCCACCCCGACGGCCGAGGAAGCGAACGACGTGTTCGAAGTGCGCGCGATCCTCGAGACGGCCGTCACGAAGCAGCTGTGCGCGACGATCACCGACGCGCAGGTCAAACAGCTGCGCGAACACCTGGAACTGGAACGCGCCGCCGTCAACAATGCGGAAGTCCCGGGCCGCACGCGCCTGCTGGGCGATTTCCACCTCGTGCTGGCGCAGATGCTCGGCAACCAGGTGCTCGTGCAGATGCTCTCAGAACTCCTGACGCGCTCCTCGCTGATCGCGCTGATGCGCCAGTCGTCGCAGTCGGCGGAAGAATCCCTCGACGAGCACGTGGCCATCGTCGACGCCTTCGAAAAGCGCGACGTCAAGGCGGCCGTGCGCCTCGTCTCCAAGCACCTGGCCAACGTCCAGCACAACCTGCACCTCGATCCGCAGCGCGTGGACCTGGCCGACATCCTCCACCATTGAATCAGAGACACCATCATGACCCAGCACTATCCACGTGACCTCGCCGGCTATGGCCGCGAGCAACCGTACGCCGACTGGCCGGGCCGCGCCCGTGTCGCCGTGCAGTTCGTCCTGAACTATGAGGAAGGCGGCGAGAACAGCGTGCTGCACGGCGACGCCGGCAGCGAGCAATTCCTGTCCGAGATGTTCAACCCGGCCTCGTTCCCGGCCCGCCACCTGTCGATGGAAAGCATCTACGAATACGGCTCGCGGGTGGGCGTCTGGCGCATCCTGCGCGAATTCGAGAAGCGCGGGCTGCCGCTGACAATCTTCGGCGTCGGCATGGCGCTGGAACGCTCGCCGGACGTGACGGCCGCGTTCAAGGAACTGGGCCACGAGATCGCGTGCCACGGCCACCGCTGGATCAGCTACCAGAACGTCGACGAAGCGACGGAACGCGCGGACATGGCGCGCGGCATGGAAGCCATCGAACGCCTGACGGGCGAACGGGCACTGGGCTGGTACACGGGCCGCGACAGCCCCAACACGCGCCGCCTCGTCGCCGACTACGGCGGCTTCGAATACGACAGCGACTATTACGGCGACGACCTGCCGTTCTGGCTGAAGGTCCGCAAGACCGACGGCACGCAGGCCCCGCAACTGGTCGTGCCGTACACGCTGGACACGAACGACATGCGCTTCGCCCTGCCGCAAGGTTTTTCGCACGGCGACCCGTTCCTCGCCTACCTGCGCGACGCGTTCGACGTGCACTACCAGGAAGGCGGCGAGCGCCCCTCGATTCTCAGCATCGGCATGCACTGCCGCCTGCTGGGCCGTCCGGGACGCTTCCGCGCGCTGCAGCGCTTCCTCGACTATATCGAACAGCACGACCGCGTGTGGGTCACGCGCCGCATCGACATCGCGCGCCACTGGAAGAGCGTGCATCCCTACAACCCCGACACCGCATTCGCGTGGGAGTAAGAACAATGTTAACCCTGGAGACACTCAACGCCGCCGATGAAGCGGGCTTCACCGCCCTGCTGGACGGCGTCTACGAACACTCGCCGTGGATCGCCGCGCGCGCCTGGGCCAAGCGCCCGTTCGCCACGCTGGCGCAGCTGAAGCGCGGCCTCGTCGAAGCCGTGCGCGACGCGTCGCGTGAAGAGCAACTGGGCCTGATCCGCGCCCACCCGGAGCTCGCCGGCAAGGCGATGGTCAGCAAGACGCTGACGGCCGAATCGACGAATGAACAGAACAAGGCCGGCCTGACGAATTGCACGCCGGAGGAATTCGCGACGATCCAGAAGCTCAACGCCGACTACAACGCCAAATTCGGCTTCCCGTTCATCCTGGCGGTGCGCGGCCCGCGCGGCCTGGGCCTGCCAAAGGCGGAGATCATCGCCACGTTCGCGCGCCGCCTGGCCAATGGCCCGGACTTCGAATTCGCGGAAGCGCTGCGCAACATCCACCGCATCGCAGAGATCCGCCTGGACGACAAGTTCGACCAGCATCCGGTCCTGGGCAACCTCGTGTGGGACTGGCATGAACAGCTGGCCGCCCACAGCGAACCCGGTTACGCCGAGCGCGGAGAGCTGTGCGTGACCTATCTGACCGACGCCCACCGCGCGGCCGCCGCGCAGCTCGCGGCATGGATGCGCGAAGACTGCGGCTTCGACGACGTCACGATCGACGCCGTCGGCAACGTGGTCGGCATCTATCATAGCGCCGATCCGGCCGCGCAACGCCTGCTGACCGGCTCGCACTACGACACCGTGCGCAACGGCGGCAAGTACGACGGCCGCCTGGGCATCCTCGTGCCGATGGCCTGCGTGCGCGAACTGCACCGCCAGGGCAAGCGCCTGTCGTACAGCATTGAAGTGGTCGGCTTCGCGGAAGAGGAAGGCCAGCGTTACAAGGCCGTGTTCCTCGGGTCGGGTGCGCTGTGCGGCGGTTTCGACACCAACTGGCTCGACCAGAAGGATGCGGACGGCGTCACGATGCGCGACGCGATTGCGCACGCTGGGCTGAACGTGGACGACATCGCGGCGTTGAAGCGCGATCCGTCCAGGTATCTCGGCTTCGTCGAGACGCACATCGAGCAGGGTCCGGTGCTGAATGACCTCGACCTGCCGCTGGGCGTCGTCACCTCGATCAACGGCAGCGTGCGATTCGTCGGCGAGATCGTCGGCGTCGCCAGCCACGCGGGCACCACGCCGATGACGATGCGCCGCGACGCGGCAGCCGCCGCGGCCGAGCTGGTGCTGTTCGCCGAGAAGCGCGGCGGCGCCGTGCCGGATCTCGTCGCCACCGTCGGCATGCTGGAGGTGCCGAACGGCTCGATCAACGTCGTGCCGGGACGCTGCCGCTTCTCGCTGGACGTGCGCGCCACGACCAATGAAGTGCGCGATGCCGCGGCCGCCGACATCCAGGCCGAACTGGCCGCGATCTGCGCCCGCCGCGGCCTGCAGTTCTCGCTGGAAGAAACGATGCGCGCCGCCGCCGCGCCATGCGCGACCGAATGGCGCCAGCGCTGGGAACGCGCCGTCGGGACGCTCGGCCTGCCGGTGTTCCGCATGCCCAGCGGCGCCGGCCACGACGCGATGAAGATCCACGACATCCTGCCGCAGGCCATGCTGTTCCTGCGCGGGCTGAACGCCGGCATCAGCCACAACCCGCTCGAATCCATCACCAACGACGACGCCGACCTGTGCGTCAAGGCCTTCCAGGCCCTTCTCGACCAACTCTCCACGGAATTCTGACATGACCACGACCGCCAACAACAACACCGCCGCGCCCTACGAAGCGCTGGATGCCTGGATCGACGCCCACTTCGACGAGGAAGTGCGCTTCCTGCAGGAACTCGTGCGCGTGCCGACCGACACCCCGCCGGGCAACAATGCGCCGCACGCCGAGCGCGCCGCCGACCTGCTGAAGGCATTCGGCTTCGAGGCCGAGAAGCATTCGGTCCCGGCGCCGACCGTCAAGGCGGCCGGCCTGGAGACGATCACGAACCTGATCGTGCGCCGCAAGTACGGCGCCGGCCGCACCGTCGCGATGAACGCCCACGGCGATGTGGTGCCGCCGGGCGAAGGCTGGACGCATGATCCGTACGGCGGCGAAGTCGTCGACGGCCAGCTGTTCGGCCGCGCGTCCGCCGTCAGCAAATGCGATTTCGCCACCTTCACGTTCGCGACCCGCGCCCTGGAAGCACTGGGCGCCCCGCTGAAGGGCGGTGTCGAACTGTACTTCACGTACGACGAGGAATTCGGTGGCGAACTGGGCCCGGGCTGGCTGTTGCAGCAAGGCCTCGTCAAGCCCGACCTCCTGATCGCCGCGGGCTTCAGCTACCAGGTCGTCACCGCGCACAACGGCTGCCTGCAGATGGAAGTGACGGTCAACGGCAAGATGGGCCACGCGGCCGTCCCGGAAACGGGCGTCGACGCGCTGCAGGCCGCGACCCGCATCCTCGTCGCGCTGTACGACCAGAACACGCAATATAAAAAGGTGAAGAGCCAGGTCAAGGGCATCAACCACCCTTACCTGAACGTGGGCCTGATCGAAGGCGGCACCAACACGAACGTCGTGCCGGGCAAGGTCGTGCTGAAGCTCGACCGCCGCATGATCCCGGAAGAGAACCCGCTTGACGTCGAAGCGACGATCCGCAAGGTGATCCAGGACGCCGTCGCCGACTGCCAGGGCATCACCGTCGAGATCAAGCGCATGCTGCTGGCGAACGCGCTGCAGCCGCTGGAAGGCAACCGGCCGCTGGTCGACGCGCTGTCGCGCCATGCCACCAGCGTGTTCGGCGAAGAGATCGGCGCGGCCGGCACGCCGCTGTACACGGACGCGCGCCTGTTCGGCGAAGCGGGCGTCCCGGCCGTGCTGTACGGCTGCGGTCCGCGCACGGTCGGCGAGAGCAACGCCAAGCGCGCCGACGAGCACATCGACCTGGAAGACCTGCGCCGCGCGACCAAGGTCGTTGCGCGTACGCTGTTCGACCTGCTCGATTAAGGACTTCCTCCGCCCTCGTGGTTGCGGGCGCTTCGGCGCCCGTTTTCGTTGGTATCGGCCTTGCGGGCCGATCAGGATCTGCCCGAGGTTGGCACCGACGAGACCAGCGCGGCGCCACAGGACGTTTTATGTCCGCCGAAAGCGACCGGGACGCCATCGATCGTAACCAACGGGTCGCCTTCCGCGATCACGCACCCGGTGTGGCCGGGGATCGGACATACGCACGCATCGCCCTGTCGTGCCACGGCGATGCCATGCACAGTGGAGGTGCCGGTGGCGGCGATCACTTTGCCGCCATGGCTTGTCGCGTCGCCCAGTCGAATGACGCCCTTCATGTCTCCCCCTTCCGCAGATCAGGTCGGGCCAGTTATCGCTCCGACTTCCAGCGCCAGACCGTGTAGCCATAGGGTGTGCCAAGGCTTCCCATCATCTCACCGGCCTCATATCGCCGATCGGACGCACCGGGCTCCATCGGCTGCCAGATGCCGGCTTTTGGACACGGGTCCCCTGCTTTGGCGCGCAGTTCCGCCTCCGGGTCAAGCGTACGCCCGGACGGAAGGACAGGGTGCCATGTCGTGGCGACGGCAACGGTTATCGGGCTACCAAAAACACCTCCGTCATTTTCGCGTTCGAGTTCTTCGATCGTCTTTACAACCCGGAATGCGGGCTGCATGGGCATGCCTTTGATCGCAAACGTGAGGCTGTGCCCCTCCAGCCCGGTATCGGGATACCAGACGCCTGTCCAAGGCACTTCGTCGCCCGTCCGGCACGCGACAGACTTGTCGATGATGTATTCCGGTAGAGGGGTTGGCAAGTTCCAAAATAGCGGCTCCTTATATTGGTTTATTTTTTCGGTGTATATTTCGACGATACTGCCACCAGGAAAACCCTCATCGTCGTCATTAGATTCCGGACAATCCGGATCAGGATCAACAAAATCTTCCGCGGCTATAAAGGCGTTATTGAGCGCATTTGTAATCTGGTCGGCGTACGCGAACATTCGGCTCAATCTTACATCGCCGAACTCGCGATACTCGGCTGGCGTCATCCAGCTATGCAACGGTTGCTCCATGAACCCGCGTGCATCGCCGCTGACACTCTGCGAGACCTGCCAGATCAGCTGATAATCGCCGAGCCTGGCCAATTCAGCACCACGCCTGAATTCACTCGCCTTTTCTTTGAGCCTGTCGTGAATCTGGTTATTTCTGCCAAAATTGGAAACATGTCGCGTGAGGGCGAGAGCGCCAAACCAATCCATTGTTCGTTCGCATTCGCGTGCGGCTTCCTCAAAAAAGTCGACCGAGATAAACAAATTCCATATGGCAGCTTCCAGGTGAAGGTTCCGCATATATCCTTCCTTTCTTGATTGTAGTGTTCATTGTGTTGCCGGTACGGTCAGCAAGATCTTTTGCGCTTCCTGCTCTGTGTAGTCTGTTGCGCCCCATCCAGTACTTATCGGCCCCTTGATGTGCGGATCAACAACTCTGGCTCTTAGCTGTCGAGTCCCGTTTGATCGTAGACGCGTTTGATGAATAGTTCCGGCCGCTTCTTCTGCCATTCCTTGAGTGCCAGGACGGGCGTTTTGGCGTCAAGT
>NZ_LMEW01000004.1 GCF_001426525.1 Massilia sp. Root133 | reverse complement strand
GCGCGGCCGCGAGCGTCAGCCAGGATAGGAAGTGCTTGAAGCGAATCATGGTCAGGTCCTTTACTGGATGCTGAAGAGGGCCGGCGTGTACGCGATGCCGGCCTTGTTCGGGTTGGAGAAAGTGGTCGTCAGGGTGACGCTCTGGCCCGCGGCCAGGCTGGCGACGGGCAGCGCCATGTACGGCACGCCATCCTTGACGCCGGTCTGGGTGTCCAGCGTGACGCCGGCCGTCAGTGCCTGCAGGCGCAGATGCAGCGGACCCGTCAGCGCCTGGCCACCGGTGTTCGTGATCGTCACCGTACCCGTGTACTTGTTGGTGAAGCGGTTCACCGTCAGGCCCGAGCGCGCGATCGACACGGAGGAGGTCACGTCCGCCGATTTATCGATCGACACCGTCACCGCGTGTGCCTGTTCGGTGTTGCCCGCCCAGTCCGTGCTCCAGTAGCTCACCGTGTGCGTGCCGCTCGTGGTCAGCGTGACGGTGTTGCCCGTCTGCTGGGCACCGCCGTCGACCGTATAGTACGTTGCAGCGACACCCGAGCCGCCCTGGTTGTCCGTGGCCGCGAAGGTGATCGTCGCGTCCGTGGTCACCGTGCCTTGCGGCGCGGTGGCGGTGGTGCTGGGTGCGGTCGTGTCCGCGGCGTTCACCGTACCGTACAGGCGCAGTTCCGTCATGTTGCCGAACCAGGCGTTGGCGTTCGTCATGCGGATGTAGCGGTATGGCGTGGTGTCGGTGATCTTCAGCGACTGCCACTCCGGCGTATTCCCGGCGAAGGTCGAGATGTTGGTCCACGTCGCATTGTCATTGGAACCCTGGACGACGGTGCCGTTGATACGGCCCGAGTACTGGTTCTGGGGACCGATGACGTCGACGCGCGACAACACCGTGGTGACGCCGGGCCGGAAGTCGAACTTGACCCAGCCATTGTTGCCGCTGCCGTTGAGGCGCAAGTCGGTGTTCGTCGTCAGGTTGCTGTCGAACAGCAGTTTTGCGTTCTTGATCACGTCGGTCGCATTGCGGCCGTTGGAATCGGTGACGGTGGCGATGTCGAGCACGTTGTCGATGTAGTCCTTCTGGTCCGCGATCGACAGGGTCGACGAATCGGTAGTGAACAGGACGGGTTCGGCGGCGGTGCCGTCGGCGGTCTTGTAGTTGAGCAGCAACTTCACCGGTCCCGGTGCCATGGTGGCGTTGACGACTGTCGTCGCCGTCCAGTTCAGGTTATCGGTCGTGGTGATGGTGGCCGGTTCGCCCTGGATCGTCGCGCTCACGTTGTTGATCGGCTCGGACGACTGGAACGTCAGCTTGATCGTATTCCCCGGCACGACCCGGTTCTTCAGCGCCTGGTCGGAACCCAGCGACACGCTGGTCAGCTTGTTGACCGTTTCATAGCGGGTGCCGAAGATCCGGAATTCGCCGAGCTCGAGGATGTTATACGTCCAGAGATCATGGATCATCGAGAGCTTGTAGAAGCGGTAGCGCTTCGTGCGGAACTCGTCCGCCACGTTCAGCGTCTGCCAGCCCTCGATCCCGAGCGTCTCGTCGGGCGAGATCCGGGTCCAGTTCTCATTGTCGTTGGAACCGAAGATGGTCACGCCGCCGACGCGTTCCGGGAAGCTGGTGCGCGGCTGGAGCTGGAACTTGTTCGCAGCGACTTTGAAGCTGGGACCGAAGTCCAGCGTGAACGTGTGATTGGTGTCGCGGGCGATGGTAAACGCGATGAAGCTGTCGGTATTGTCATCGACGCCATTCGCCGCCCAGTCGCCGAAGTTCGTGACCAGGTTCGTCTTGAAGAACAGGTTCGTGTAGTCCATGCTGCCGTCCTTCAGCAGCGGGGTCAGTTCACGCAGGCCGGAGACCGCGTTGCGCAATGCCCCCAGCTTCTGGAAGTAGGTATCGTCGGTGCCTGAGCCGATCGTGTTCTGCATGTCGGCGTAGGCACTCTCGTAGGCCGTCTTCGTCGCGGTGACGTACAGCGTGTCCGGCTTGAACGGCGCGGCGACGGTCGCCACGGCAGCCTGCCGGTCCGCGGCAACTTCGACGATGACACGCCTGGTGGTTACCGAGGTACCGTCCGATGCTTCGGCGATGAACGTGTAGGTGCCGGCCTGCGTGGGCTGCCACGAGAACGCGCCCGTACTGGTATCGAACGTCGCGCCCTGCGGCAGGTTGTCCATATTGTAGGTCACCACGTCGCCCGCGGCCGGGTCGGTGGCCGACAGGTCGAGCGTCACCGGGATGGTGGCGCCGGCATACGTGTACGCCGTCGCGTCGCCGGTGCCGGACTTGAAGACCGGCGGGCTCAGCAGGGTGCTGGACTTGACGTTGATATGGTCGATGTCGACCGTCGTACCGGCGCCGGTGACCTTGAGCGGCAGGAAGTCGCCCAGGTTCAGCGGCACCACGACGTAACGCCACTGGCCCCGCGTATTCGGCAACGCGAGCGACAGGCCGTCGACGTCCATCATGGCCTGGCCACTGGTGCGGATGCGGAAGCCCATGTTGGGGATGGCGGCCCCGTTATAGCTGTACACGGCGATGCGCGTGCCTTCCGGCGTGGCTGTGGTTCTAACAAAACCGGTCGTGCCTTCGGTCTGCGCGACCGCATTGCCGTCGTACGCCGTGAACCGGTCTTCCACCTCGCGATACGGATCGACGATGGGGATGCCCAGGTATTTGCTGCCTTCCGCTTCGGCGGCCTTGGGAAGCGTCAGCCAGAAGTCGCCGCCGCCGTCGACGCCATCCCAGTTGTAGGCCTTGCGCTTGGCGTAGATCGTCGTATAGCCCGGTGCGAGCTGCTCCAGGTCGATGCCGCGGACGTATTTGTAGTAATAGAAGGCTTCCCAGGTGTTCTGGGAGAGCCGGCCTCGGTACGACGGATTCACGTTGTTGTACATCGCGCGGATGCTGCCATCCGGATTGACGCTCATGGCGACGGGCACCCATGGGATGTCGTAGCCGATCATGTATTTGCCCCACAGTTCGTGGACGGCCAGCAGGCGGTCGTCCATGAACTCGTACGGGCCGACGGCGTTGGATGCCGTCGACGGCGTGCCCGCCGCGGGATCGACCTTGGTACCCTGAGCCAGCATCAGGCGGGCGAGGATTTCCGAGTTGGTGAGGTCGCCGGCGCCGTGCGCCTGGTCGCGGCCCATCTCGACGTGCTGGATCTGCGGCGGAATCTCTTCGCCGGTGGCGNAGGATTTCCGAGTTGGTGAGGTCGCCGGCGCCGTGCGCCTGGTCGCGGCCCATCTCGACGTGCTGGATCTGCGGCGGAATCTCTTCGCCGGTGGCGTCATTGCGCGTCACCGTCCGGAATAATTGCTTGATCGAGCCAGTCCATGCGGGGTCGGGCGCATCCTTGTTGACGGTGAACCATTCGACGGCCTGGTTGTACCCGTCGCGGTCGCCCATGAAGATCGAACCGGACATCTTGGCGATGGTCGTGTACAGGTGCTGGTTCATGAACCGGCAGTTGCAGTTGTCGAAGGTCTGNCCCGTCGCGGTCGCCCATGAAGATCGAACCGGACATCTTGGCGATGGTCGTGTACAGGTGCTGGTTCATGAACCGGCAGTTGCAGTTGTCGAAGGTCTGGATCACGGGCGTGACCAGGTTCCTCGAGAAGTTGACCGTATCGTCCTCCGTCCACGCGAGCGCCGGCGTCTGGGTGCTCGTATAGCGCAGGATTTCCGCCGCCGCCGTCATGCGGCTCAGCGGGATCCCGGTATGGATGTGCGAGTCGACGAAATACACGTACTTCGACGGATCCATTTTCCCGTACAGGCGGATGATCCGCATGGCGTTGGCGCGATAGACGTCGTCGCCGGTCACGTAGTACAGGATCGCCTGTGTGTAGGCGGTCAGTGCGTCGTTGATGAACAGGCCGTTGGCGCCCTGGGAATCGATCCCCAGGATACGCGGCTGCGTCGGGTCGGCGCCATTGACGTTCGAGATGCCCACCGTACGCGACGCCTTGCCCGACTTGAGCATCATGTTGAAGTGGGTATTCCAGGGCTCCTTCTTCGCCAGGACCTGGGTCCGCATGGTTTCCAGGGTCGCCTTCGTGAGCCCGACCCCGGGATGCTTGAAGCCGTTCGCATCGATCGATTCGCTGATGACGGGCTGGTAGCTGGTCACCATCGTATCGATCGGGTCTGCGGCCATGGCGACCTGGCCCGGGTAAGGCACCAGCGTCGCGGCGATACCGATCGATACCGCCATGCAGGCGATACGCCTCGCCGCACGGTCGAGTTTGATTGCTCTCATGTTTGTCCCCCCCATTTTTCTACCTCTTCTCGTGTTTAGGTTACCGATAACATCTTGTGCCGGAGCCAAGGCCTGGAAAAATCCCAAAATCTCGCTCCAGAGGTTTTTAATGTATGAAATAGGCCAGTTTCCCAGCGGTATCGACAGCGCTACCGGTGCAAATCGGCCCGATTGACTGGACAGGAATGTACGTTATCGATACCATACAATTGTAGACCGAATCCCAACCGGCGGACACAAATTTTTAACGATCAGGACCATCTGCAACGGACATGCCCACCTTTCCCGAACATGAACTCTCCCGCTGGTGCGCAGTCGCACTGTCCGGCCTGCTCGCTGCTGCCATGGCGGGCCCTTGCCAGGCCGGCGACGGCGTCACCTGGGGCGACTGGACCCGGTGGGGCGATCTCGGCAACGGCCGCTATCGCAATCCCGTCCTGCCGGCCGATTACAGCGACCTGGATGCGATCCGCGTCGGCGACGACTACTACGCGATTACGTCGACGTTCCAGTTTTCTCCGGGGATGGCGGTGCTGCATTCGCGCGACCTGGTCAACTGGCGCACGGTGGGCCACGCGGTGCCCGACCTCACGCAGATCTCGCCGGAACTGGACTGGACACGGATGAACCGCTACGGCCGTGGCATCTGGGCCGGCGCCATCCGCCACCACGCGGGCCGGTTCTGGATTTATTTCGGCACCCCGGACGAAGGCTATTTCATGACGAGCGCGGAACGGCCGGAAGGGCCGTGGGCGCCGTTGCAGCACGTGCTGCGGGAAACCGGATGGGACGACTGCGCCCCGTTCTGGGACGATGACGGCAAGGGCTACCTGGTCGGCACGCACTTCAGCGACGGCTACAAGATCCATCTGTGGGAACTGAGCGCGGACAACCGCAGCCTCGTGCCCGGGACCGACCAGGTGATCTACCAGTCGAAGGGCAGCGAGGCCAGCAAACTGTACAAGTTCAACGGCACCTATTACCACTTCTTCAGTGAAGTGCAGGGAGACTCGCGCGTGATGATGATGCGGCGGGCGCCGTCGATCCGCGGACCGTGGTCGGCGAAACGCCAGCTGATGCAGGCGGACCGCGCCGCCATGGAGCCGAACCAGGGCGGGATCGTCCAGGGCCCGGACGGCAACTGGTATTTCTTCACCCACCACGGCAGCGGCGACTGGGCGGGACGGGCCGCGAGCCTGTTGCCGGTCCACTGGATCGACGGCTGGCCGGTGATCGGGCAGCCCGACCGGGCCGGCATCGGCACCATGGTGTGGGAGGGACGGATGCCGGGCATGCCGTCGGTCCGCCGGTTCCCGCAAGGCGGCGACGACTTCGATGCCGCCACGCTCGCGCCCGTCTGGGAATGGAATTATCAGCCGCGCAAGGACAAGTGGTCGCTGGCGGCCCGTCCCGGCCATCTGCGCCTGCACGCCTTTCCCGGCCTGGACGGCGCCAACCTCCTCAAAGTGGGCAATGTGCTGACCCAGCGCGTCGCGCGGACGGGCAGCCAGTCGTTCGCCGCGCGGATCGGGCTGGCGGGGATGGCCGACGGCCAGCATGCCGGCCTCGTCCACTTCACGGCACAGCCGCGCGCCGCCAATCCCGCCGAATCCACGGCGTCCGCGGGCATCGTGATGGTGGCGGGCGAGCGTTACCTCGAAGTGTCCCGGGACGGCAGTTATACCCGATTGCAGCCGTGGAAGCACGATGCGATCTGGCTGCGCTCGACGTGGGGGCTGGATGGCAAGACGACGCTGGCCGTCAGCGCGGATGGAGCCAGCTACGAGACCGTGCTGCCCGGCTTGTCGTTGACGTGGGGCGCGTATCGCGGCAGCCGTGTCGGCGTGTTCACGTTCAATCCGGCGGGAGAACATGGCTATGTGGACGTGGACAGGGTGACTTATCGCATCGACAATCAGCAGTATTAACTTGTCAACAAAGGGCAAATGGTCCACACTGGTTGTGTGATTATTTGTGATATTTCTCCTTGACTAGACATGAGTACCGTCACGCTGGACGCGGCCGTGCTGCTGGACATCATTGACATCCAGACCGAGATCGCCTGCCAGGGCCTGGATCTGGGCGGCGTCATGCAGCTGGTCAGCCAGCGCGCCGCGACGCTGTGCCGGGCCGAGGGCGCTGCGGTGGAATTGGCCGAGGGCAATGAGATGGTGTACCGCGCGGCAGCCGGGCTGGCCCGGGCGCAGTTGGGGTTGCGCCTGCGGCGCGAAGGCAGTCTGTCCGGCCTGTCCGTGGACAGGAATGAAATCCTGCGCTGCGACGACGCCGAGCTCGACCCGCGCGTGGACCGCGTAGCGTGCCGCAAGGTCGGCCTGCGCTCGATGCTCGTCGTACCGCTACGCCATGACGACCATTCGGTGGGCGTGCTGAAAATCGTGTCGTCGTCGGTGAACGCCTTCGGCACCTGGCATGCGCAGGTGCTCGGTCTGCTGTCGACGCTCGTCGGCGCGGCGATCTATCACGCGGTGCAGAACGCGTCGAACGACCTGTACTACCGCGCGACGCACGATGCCCTGACGAGTCTCGCCAACAGGGCCCAGTTCTACGACAGCCTGCGCCAGCAACTGGCGCGGGCGGCGCGGTGCCATGGGCACGTCGCCGTCCTGAACATCGACATGGATGGGCTGAAAGCGATCAACGACAGTCTCGGCCACCGCGCCGGGGACGCGGCGCTGTGCGAGATCGCCAGACGCATCGGCGGCGAGTTGCGCGCGGACGACATGGCGGCACGGGTGGGGGGCGACGAGTTCGGCGTAATCCTCGTCGGCGTGCGCGACCGGCCCAGCGTTACGGGCAAGTGCGATGCTTTGACTACGGCGATCGGTATGCCGTTCGACTTTGAAGGTCGCGCGCTGCCGCTGAGCGCCAGTATCGGGTTTGCGCTGTGGCCGGATGATGGCGAGGATATAGAGCACCTGATCGAACTGGCGGATCGGGATATGTATCGGGTCAAGCATGGGCGCCGACGACTGATCGGTCGGGGTGATCAATCGCCGATGGGTCAATGATATCGTGATAGGGGCGGTATAGATAGCGTTGGGAGCCGCTCAGGTCGCGTTATTTGTCGTCGAGTTCGGCCTGTCGCGTCCAATAATCCGGAGTGACGTGCTTGTGGTCTGGCGCACCGGAACCTTGGCGCCTTCCAGTTTGACGGGGATATTGATGGTGTACTTCGCAGAAAGATCAATCATCCATTCCCTCAGGCCCCTGATCGCCGTTGGCGAACGGTACTCGTCCATCTTGATCGATTCCCCGGGCGCTACGAACGTGAATCCATTGCGTAGCCAGAGACCCGCGGGCGCGTGCAAAGGCGCATCTTTTTATGCTGGCCATGGTCGAAGAAACGGCCAGGCGATCGAGTCATCAAAATATTGAAAGATAGACAAGTATTTTTCCAGATTTTTTGCAGGAAAAACCGCTCACCTTGCGTCCGGAGCCCTTTATCTCCGTATCATATTCATGGCATCCGCCAGCTGTCGTGAGATTGATATTTGCGTTCCTGTTCTTCTCCAGCATAGTGCGGAATTGGTTCGAGAGCCAGGGCCGTGCAGCTTCCGGGACAATATAAATAAGTTTGTCGTTCGTACCGCGCGTGAAGCCATCGGTATGCGTGAGCGGTTCGATTTCCGCGACAAGCGTCATGTAATCTGTGTGTCCTGGGACGCCACCATCGTATTCCGGAGTTCCGAACATTTCCCACCGGGCCGACTTTAGGTCGGCGGGTAGATCGACGAGTTGTTGCAATGCCTTGATATCGTCGGAAGCTTTGAGTTTTTTATCTTGTGGCGAGCAGCCGGAAACGCAGAGACCGGCTGCGGCAAGTAATATCCCCACGGTGAGACCAGTCTTGGCTGGCCTCAGCAGGTATACAGGGTGATTATGGACTCGCTTCAAGCAACACTTCATTATTTTCCCTTATTTGTGGAGCCATCGCCCCCGAACTCGCACATGACTTAGTTCGTTTTGGGGACGGTGCGTCCCTCACACATGTCGTCCTCAACGGCGCCGCCTGGTACTTTCATGTCAATACAAATCAGGGTTTGCTTGTTGTTTTCCGCCTTTCTAACATACTTATTCTGAATGGTGGCTGAACTTGTCGAAGAACCGCCCGGGCGCACTCCATTCCAGGCGAAAAGAGAGGCACTGTCGATAATTTTCATTAAAGGAACCGGTTCGGCCAGCGGTAATGGATTCTTGCTGCCGACAGCGCTTGCCCGCCAGATGTCATGCATGGTGGCAGTAGGAACCTCATACAAATAGTACGTGACGCCACTGAAGAATTTACCTGTTCTATACAGGAGCCGCGGACAGCTTTTCTGTATCACCGCGTGCTTGTCTGAAGCGTCGACAATCTGGCGGTTGTACCTTGGGCAAAGATTGCCGGGGTGTTTGGCTTGTCGATTTTGAATGCGTGATTGAAATTGGGGGTGCTGAAGTAAAGAAGCCCTTGCGCCGGCTCCAGTCGCATTGAGAATTTCGTACTCTTCGTTATCAGCATCTCCAGATCTGGGTTTTTCGTGGAGGTTGAATAGATCGGAATTTGCCAGCGAACCTGATCAGGCCCATCAGCCTTTATTTTGTTCTGCTCCGCGCGCGCCTCGCGCAGCAAGACATCTTGCGGGTCTTCTACGGTAGGAGTGTTTCCACACGGTTCGCTTGTGCACTGAGAGGACGTTGTCGAAATTTCATGGCTCCATGCCCGTTGGGAAGTGTAGCCGAGTATGGCGATGGTCAGTGCGATGATGGTTATGCGCATATGCGGCGCAAGCCCCGACCCGCACGCAAGGAATGTCCGGTCTAGCTTTATCGATTAGCTTCCTGAAAGAAGTTGTAAATAACCGATTGTTTATGCGTTCAAGATTAAAGCATTCACACATTTTGTTCTTTTTGAGCCGGCGTGAAGGGTTGGCCGCCCGTCCTTTCTGACGTCGTGTTTATAAATATTATGGACTGTCATTTGCGTTGGTGGACTGTCGCTCGGAAACGATCCCGTCCAATCAAACTTATACCCGTCTTTTATTCTTTTAATCGCTATTTCCGGCTCGGCAGTGGGGAATGGAATTGCGGTATTGATTTGTGTCGATGCCGACCATATTCCTCGTAAAGTATTTGTACTTTGATCGTAGATAAAATAGCCGGCACCCCTAAAAAGACGCTCCGGCCGATGCTCAGGTTTTAGACAAGTCTTTTATATTAACGCATAGCTAGGGGTGTCATCGATAACGCGAATAGTGGAGCCGCTGTCCGGCAGACCGAGCCTACGGCTGTCGGATAGGCGACTGTATTTCATTTCGAAAATATTTCAAAGACGAGTTAATTTTTAAAAAGGTGGTATCAATCGCCGATCGGACCTATCACTTCCCGTTGAGGGCGATATAAATAGCGCTGAGGTCCAGCTAAATCAATAAAGGTTTCCTGTTTTCCCCACTTGACTTTTTTCAGGTGTTCGCATATGTCATCGTCAGGATTGTAGGAGAACGGCTTAGATACAAAGGGCTTTGTGTCAGTAAAGTCAAGCATGATATAACGTCTCACGCAGTTACTCGTTGCGCCAACAGAAACGATCATCCTTTTCACATCACTCGGGCCGCTCTGATTACCTTTGCTGGAAGCCCAATCGATGACATTTGTGAAGCTGTCAAGCATGAGTGATTGTTCGGATCCTCCTTTGTCGGTAACGCCTTCTAAATTCACGATGGCTTTTCCGTTCAAGAGAATTTTGATTGCAGGGGTTCCCCGCTCGCCAGAACGGTCCAAAAACTCAAGCGTTCCCAGTCCGGTATGGTACGAATAATAATCGGAGCCTCGTTCATCCAACAAGACTTTTTGTTGTGCGTCAATCGGCCTTTTGGCATTTTCTGAGTGGCACAAACTTGCGACGGTGCAAAGCAGGATTGTAAAATAGAGCTTTTTCATTATTTATTGATGATTGATTAGCGAATAGCGATTGTAAGGTCAATAAGGTGGCGCGGGAGCGTGCCCTGTCTTGTACACATTTTGTCGAAAATTATGATCTTGTTGTCAATAAACTCGCCGAGCCAATTTCGATGGGCCTTGAGATAATCACCACCCGCCCGCTTTGCACGTATTTCCGCGCCTTCATCTTTGACCTGGGTTCTAAGAAGAAGCTCCGCCTTCTTTGCACTCATTGTATTATAAATGAAAGATATAGCATCATCTGCTCCGAGATGATGGGTTAAATATATCACTTTCGCCTTTTCCCCGTCTGGAATGCTGTCTACTTTTACGCCTTTAGACTTCAATATCTCGAGGTTCTGAAGGCCATAGTCAACGGCTGTATTGATCGCGCATTCGGGATCATACCGCAAATCGAGGAGATTCTGAATATTCTTATCACTCGACGTGGCCCATTTCTGTATAAACCTACGTGAAGAAAGTAATCTATCGAGGCTGGATTTCGGTGCGGAAGTGATGACTGTGCCGTCAGCCAAGTTGAATTGAGGATATGTTTTCTCCAATTTGTCTTTACCGCGCAGCACGGTCTTTGTCTTTTCAGTAATCCATCCCTCGCGTTTAGCGCGTTCGTACAAGAACGTGCCCTTGGTGAGGGCCAGGCTTATCCATGTGGCGTCAAGAAACTGTGTCATTCCTCTGGCAGACGATCTTGGATTCTCAGAACGAGGGTCCCACTCACCAGTATCGTATGTTTGCTTGATAAATACTGGCGTGCCATGTGCGTCAGTTTTTTGTTTGCCAGTTTTTTTGTCAATAACTGGCAATTTTTTTACGTTTATAATGCGAGCCGCCTCTGCGTTCATAATGGCAGCAATAGCATGAGGAGACAGTTTTGAACGTCGCGAGGCTCCAAGAATGATTTCGCGATACTTATGGTTGGCTTCCAGCCTCAGATTTTCAGGATTCGGACATTCCAATGCGACCTGCTGTACAGGATGGCCGTTCTGGCTCCGAGTAAAGGTAGTGCTTCCAATCTCTTGTCGGGTTGTTTCGACAGGTTTGGCAGGTTGACCTGGACCTTCATGTAATTTCTGTTCAGAAGTCCTTTTTATTTTTGGACTAACAACTCGCGCGTGTGTTGTGGGACCCGCTGGCTTTACCTCGGAAATGGTCTTCCATTCTCCGGCCAATGTCTTCACGGAAACCTTAATTTCGTCACTCGGCTCGAGGACGACAGCAGGGACGAATCCATCGCTGTCAGTTGAGTGATGCAATTTGTGTGCGCCAATCGTTAGATTGACGTGCATGCCTTCTATAGGCTCATTTGAGGCATCAATAAACTGGCAAGTAATAATCGAGAGATCATCGAGCTGCGGGAGTGGTAACGGACCGAGCTCTTCAGGTGTTACCTTAATAGCCAGACGCGGCAATATAAGTACTTGATCTATTTTAATGAGATTATGGTTGTGTATGTCGTTTAATGAGGCGAGTTCATATCGATCGACCTTTTCCCGGGCCGCAATACCGGTTAGGGTGTCGCCCTTTTTTACCACATATATCCTGTTCATTCTTCTGCCTCCAAATCCATCCAGTCGTCTGGTTCTAACGTCACGGGGTCCTGATCGGCAGTTATGTCGGTAACCCAATTTCCGCTTCCGACAAGGACGACGAATTCTTGCGGACGTTCTTGATCGGTTAGTCGCTGCGTCCTGCCATCGCCTTGCGTAGTGCCGGTATACGCAACCTCGAAGCTTTCGGTGTCAAAGACGTCGACATCGACGCCTTCCGCCGGCTTACCCGTGATAGCCGATGTCGCTGCCCAGCGTATGCTATATGGCTGTAGTATTGGTGTAACAAGACGATGCGGGAGCTCTTCCAATCGTGCGGCACCGAATGAACCTTCATCAAATACTTGTTGCGCGCCTTTAACGGAAAACCTGCCCGGACAAGCAAACGTAATGTCCTTCCCCTCCAGCGTGATCGACGCCTGCCCCGCCTGCAGCACGATCTTCTTGCTCGCCTTGACCTCGATCCCGTCGTTGACCGAGATGACGGTGACTTCCTTGTCTGCCAGGATCTCGAGCTGGTCCGTATGCGCCTGTACCGACACCGGCCCGTTACCCGCAACCGCCTGTATGCCGCCCTCGTGCGCATACAACGACGTCGCCTCGGCCGACACCGACGACGACGTGTACGCCGCCGTCACGTGCATGTCCGACTGTGTCGTCCAGTGCAGATGCTGGCCCGCGAACAGCACGGTCGACGCGGGTGTCGCCCAGTTGATGCCGGCTTGCGAATCCAGCAGCACGACCGGCGCGCCGAATCTCTCGACGGGCGACGACGGGTCGAGGTCGCGCGATCCGGGCGTCGGCTTCGCGGCGTCCTGGCCGTTCGCCGGGCCGGCGAACTTGCCCTTGTCGGCCGGATCGATTTGCGCGAGGAAATCCTTCTGCGCCTGCACGGCCGCCTTGCTGGTCAGCGCATGCTGTCCCGTCGCGGCGTCCAGCAGGGCTGATCCGAGCGATTGCGCCGCTTTCAGGCTCGCTACCGCTTCGGCCGCGTCCATCTGCGTCGAGCTGACGCCGGCGCCTTGCGCGGAGCGTGCGCGCGTCGTCAGCAGCACGCCTTCCGCGCCGCGCACGACGGCCCAGGCATCCGTGCGCAGTTCGAAGCCGCTGCCGCGGTAGTGGCCGCGCTGCGCGCCGCCTGGCGCCTGGCGGACGAGGTGCCCGAGATTGAGCTGCGTGGCCGCCGTGCTGGTGGCCAGGCGCATGCGCAGCTGGCCCTGCGTGTCGTCCAGCTGCCACTGGTTCCAGCCGGCGCCGTCGAACGTCTGCGTGTGGATGCCCGAGATCGTGCCCGCGTGGTCGACGCCGGAATCGACGCCCGCCGCGAATGGCGGCGCATCCGCGCCCGTGTACAGCTGCGCGACCACGAGGGGGCGGTCGATGTCGTTGTCGATGAAGTCGACCAGCACTTCGGTGCCGATGCGCGGCGTGAATTGCGACCCCCAGTTGGGGCCCGCCAGCGCTTCGGCCACGCGCACCCACGTACCCGAGCGGTCGTTGCCGGGGGCGCAGCCTGCGTCGTCCGTGTCGTGATCGAGGCCGCCGCGGTTCGCCGCGGCGCCGCGCTGCCAGGCGAACTGCACGCGCACCTGGTGGTCGCGAGTCGTGGTGGCGACGCTGTCCGGCAGGCCGACCACGAGCGCCGTCTGCGGGCCGAGCGCCGTGTGCGGCTGGGGCAGGGCGGTCGCGCGCGGGACGACGGCCACGGCGTCGCGCACGCAGCCGAACCGGTTGCGGTACGTGCCGGGCTCGACGCCGCCGCGGTCCACGGCCGCGATCTGCGCGCCGACGTTGTTGCGCGCCTCATGCTCGACCCACAGCACCTTGAAGGCGTTGTCGCCGTCGGGGTAGCGGTCGTGCTGCGTCAGCGTGAACGCGTGGCCGGCGGCGAGCCGGCGCGCGGCGCCTTCGCCTTCGAACAGCTTGTTGTCCAGTTCCAGCGCCTGCAGCATCAGGCGGCTGTGCAGGTCGGCCGCGCCGGCGTCGGTGGCGATGCGTTCGCCGGCGCCGTCGTACACCGTAAGCAGCGGCAGCGCGCCGGCGTCCAGGATCGATTGCTGTTCGGCGGCGGGCGCGCGGACCTGGGCCGGATCCCAGCTGCTGATCGAGACGGCGTTCGCCTGCACGCGCCGGCGCGCGCGGAAGCCGTCGATGGCGTCGTCGGTGTCGGTGGCGCGCACGCCGTGGAAACGGATGGCGGCGTCGCCCGGCGTCGCGGGAAACTCGGCCGCGCTGTCGAAAATGATCACGCGGTGCCGCGCCTGGCCGTCGTCGGCCGTGACGGCCTGGTCGTGCTCGAAGCGCCAGGAGAGGCCTTCCGATGCCATCAGGCGCACGAAGAAATCGTAGTCGCTTTCGCGGTACTGGGTGCAGATGGGGCGCGACGGCAGGTCCTGCGTGATGTCGAAGTCGAAGCGCAGTTGCGGGTAGTCCGCGAACAGCTCGGTGACGATGTCGCGCACGTTCTTGTCCTGGAAGATGTAGCTGTCGCGGCGCAGGCGCAGCAGCGCCAGCGCGGGCTCCAGGCGCAGCCGGTAGCGCGCGACGCCGCCGTCGGCGCCCAGCCACTCGGCCGCGGTGCAGATGCCGTGCCACGCGCGGCGCGACCCGTCGGGCTGCAGCAGGCCGACGGTCAATTCTTCGCCGATGAAGCCCGCGAGATCGAGATCCGTCGACGTGCTCAGTGCGTCGACGTCGAAACGATATGCATCGTTGACGGCTTCGCGGCCGCGCACGCTTTCCGCGAGCGGGGATTGCGGCAGCGCGGCGTCGTGCGCGCTGGCCAGCGTGATCAGGCGGGCGTGCTGGGACAGGCCGGTGCCGAAGCGGCGGAGTGCTTCGCTCAACGTTGCGAGATCCATGTCAGAACAGTGTCATTGTCGGGTTGGTGGATTGCGGAGGGCGCCCAGGCGTTGCGACAGCGCGGTCCTGGCCGCCCTGATATCGCCGGTTGCGCCTGCGCGATTGATGTCGGCGGACAGGTCTTTTTCGACCTTCAGCGCGCCGTCGTTCGCGATGGACGCGATGGCGACCAGCTGCTTGCTGGCGTCCGATCTGAACATGGAGATGTAGTACGTCGCGACGGGTACTACCGCCTGACTGGGCGAGCGCGCCAGCTGACGGAGTTCGGCGCTCTCCGCACCGCGTTCCTTGAGGAACCTGGCAACGTCGAGCTGCTGGGCGGAAGCCGGCAGGCAGCACGTCGCCGCGATGCTCAGGGCCAGGATCGGGGCAATGTTGTTCATGTCGGTGTCTCGCGGCGATCAGTCCGCGAAGGCGCTTTCAGAGAACTCGACCTTGTTGCCGCTCTGCGTGAATGCATACACCGTGCGGCCAGTCTTCTTGTCCGTGCGGACCTGCAGCGTCATCGGTACATTGTTGGCACTGAACGACGCGGGCAAGGTCGGCTCGTCGAACTGCGCCGCGACAGCCGCCGCGGAAAACGGCGAAGCGTCGTCCGGGTTCGCAGCATTCCGCGCGAGCGTTTTCATCAGCGGCGTCCAGCGCTGCTTGTCGGACGAGGGCTGCGCGATGTAGATGTAGCGATAGCCCTTGATGCTTTTCATGTGGGCGGCGAACTCGGGATCCTTGCCGTATTTCGCCAGCTCGGCGTCGAGCGAGGTTGGCGCCGTGTTCCTGACTTCGAAGCAGCAGGCGACGGTCAGCGTCGATCCGACGCCTTGCAGGCCGCTAAAGACGGCCGGCGCGGACAACTTCTGGTCGATCATGACGTAGACCGGCCGCGCGCTGACGTTGGCCCCGTCGGCCATGACGGGAATCTGTTCGACGATACCCGTGATGGGCCGGTCGTCGGCATGGCAACCGGCACAGGCCAGCGCGCTGAGGGGGAAGAAGAGATATTTTTTCATGGGCATCGATCAGTGTCCGGTGTCGGACCAGTGCATGTCTTCCTGTGGATAGTAGAGGACGCCATAGGTCGCGCCGATGTCGACCAGCGTCGAAAACCCTTTCACCTTGACGTCCTTGCCGTCGGCGTCCTTGACGGATTTGCCGACATAGGCGCTCAGGTTCATGTCCAGCGCGCCGCCGAAGTTGTGGCGTGAGCGCTTGGGACGGCCGACTTTTTGCGACTTCGAGTGCGGTTTGATCCCGTAGCCCTTGCACATGTCTTCCGCCGCCTGTTTGGCGGCCGCGAGATCCGGCTTGCCGTCGGAACCACGATGTGTCCAGTCGATGGCGACGTTCGGCCAGGGCGGGACGGTGGTCGGGTCGGTACCACGGCAGATCATGAACGACCAGTACATCAGGTAGGAGCGTTCGATCGGACGGAAGACGGCGTTGACCTTCACGCCGACGCCCGCGGCCTTGAGCGCGGCGATGAAGCGCGTCGCCTTCGGACGGAAGTCGGCATTCAGGCCCGCCAGCGTGTTATTGCCGAGGAACCGTCCGCACCACTGCTTGCCGCTGGCTTCCAGCTGGGGGCTGCTCAGTACCGTAATCGGATGATTCTTGTCGGTGCGCTGGCGGTCGACCTGGACGGCGGGTGCCGGGGAAGGACGTGGCTTCGGTTGCGGCTTCGGTGCCGGTTTGGCTGGCGCCGCGGCCGGCTTCGGGGGCGATGCCGGTTTCGGCGCGGGCGCGGTTGCCGCGGCCTTGCCGGGAATGCGCAGGTGCTGGCGCGCGAAGATCCGGTTGCGGTCTTTCAGCCCGTTCGCCGCGACCAGTGCATCGACGGTCACGCCCGGATATTTTGCGGCGATCGTGCCGAGGGTTTCCCCGCCCTTGACGATGTGGATCAGCGGCGCCGTCCTGGCCTTGGTCTCGTGGACCTCGGCATTGCTTTGCATCGCGAAGTACGGTGCGATGAACGTACACGCGTACCCGGTGCCGGTGTCGAGCAGATCGCCGATCTTGTCGCCCACGTAGTCGAGGTAGAGCGACAGTTTGTCCTCGAACAGCTTCGGGTACAACAGCGGCAGGGCGCCGCCGGCATCCGTCTTGACGGTGATCTCCTGCTTGCCGCCCCTCAGGGCGACCGGCTGCCCGGCCAACGGCTGCTGCAGCTTGTCGCGCAATTCCGCCGTCTTCGGTTTGCCCAGCGGGACGATCTTCCCGGGGATCCAGCCTTCGTGCTTCGCCATCGCCGCCGTCAGTTTCTTGAACTGGTCGTCGGTCAGCGCATCCAGGCGCGTGGACTTGTCGACGCCGGTCGCCTTGCTCACGGTGGCGATATAGCCGTCGGTGTCGTTCTCATTGCGCGGCGCGTACGCCTCGATCATCGATGCGATCGAGTTGTCGCCGTAGACCTCCTTGAGCAGGCGAATGCGCTCGGCATCGCCGGTCGCGCGGTCGGGAAAAATCAGGAAGAGGCTCTTCGGGTTGGATGTGCGCTGGGCATAGCCGATACTCGTGCTGACGACACGCTTGCCCGGTTTGGCCATGTTGCCGGGATTGTTGGTGCGCCACGCGAAGGAGCCGCCGATGTACAGCGTCTCTTCGCCGTTCTCGTCGAAGTAGTGGACGGTCTTCTTTTCGCGATAATAGGTCGCCCGTACGAACATCGGTTTACCCCTCAGCGGCCGAAGAATTCATGGCCGATCGCATCGCGTCCATCCACGTACTGGCCCTTCGAACGTTGCTTGCTGTCGCTCTTGAACAGCGGAATATCCTCGTTCTCGTTGAACCGGACGACTTCGAAATCGAACGGCGTCTTGCGCGCACCCTGCGCATCGGCGCTGGGCCCGACTTTCGTCGCCTGGACAGCGAACAGGTGATTTCCTTCGACGTAGAACGCAACGGCCTGCGTATTCGCATCGCCGGACTCGTAGTCGCGGAAGTTGTAGCCCAGGCCTTTCGGCGTGCTGGTCGTCACCTGCAGCCACGGATCGCCCACGCTGTCCGGCATCAGGTACACGGTGAACGTGTCGAAACTGCTCGCCGTGCCGTTGGCGACCATCCCGCGCACGATGCGCAGCGACATCTTGCCCAGCTTGACCTCGTTGACGCCGTAAGTGAGCTTCACCTCGTTGTGTGCCGGCGCCGCAACCGCCGGCGCATGGACGCCGACACAAAACCAAGCGGCAAGGGCGGCGGCTGCGTTACGCAGTACTTGCGTGCTCTTTTCCATAGTCAGGATAAAAACGCTCGACTACGCTGCACCGACAAAGCGCCAGACCGTCAATCCATAGGGTGACTTCAGATCCTGCATCGGTGCACCCTCTGCATAGACCGCCTGGTGGACGGGTACACCGATCGATTGCCAGTGTCCTCCGACGGGGCATGCTTCGCCCGCTTTCGCGCGAATTTCTGCAGCCAATTCGTTCGGCGCTACTGTCGAGCTTGCTGCGGTCGAGTTCCTGACATGATCAACCAGGTCGCGTGGATAGAACGGCAGGTCCCGATACGGTCGATCGTCGACATCCAAAGCAATCGTGATTGCTGCGGCTTCCCAGGCCCAATAGCCCATGAAAGACGAGCCGTTGGTGTGAGCGTCGTAATAAGGTTCGCGACGGCTCGCTTCGTACCAGCCCAACAGGTACTCCTTGATCAGTCCCGGGCGGTCGGATGGTCTTGCCTCGAAGATCGCCAACGCCGTGTAGTAGGGTAAATGGCGTGTGCATTCATTGGGCAAAGGATACGGGCGTCGGATGTAAAGCGACGCAATCCGTTCGAGCAGACCGTCGCGCACCGGGTTGTTGTAATCAAGTATTGCCATGATCCGGGGGATCAGTTTCGTTTGTCCAAGCAAGAGCGAGAAGCAGAGCAAGCGGTTAGCAATCTGGAATTCGACATCCTGCAGATGAACGGCCGGCGAATTAATTCTCGCTCCCTCGTCGGTTCGATTGAATGCCTGGGTATATAAGGCGTACTCGTCAAAATAGTCGACGATGTATGGGAAAAATTTCTCCAACTCCACGATGTTCGCCCCAGCCGAGTAGCTGATCGTCAGCAGGTCGAGCGCGTAATCGCAGCGTGCCTGGGTAAGACGTACCAGCGCGGCCTCGTCTTTGCCCGAGAGCCACTCTGCATCGTTCAGCTTCTTTTGGGCGTTGGGAATGCGCCTGGCGATGTCTTCTGCTTCATCGTTGTAGGCGTCATAGTCGAGTAAAGGCTCTCGTCTTGATTGTTTGAATTCGGACTTCGCTAGGATATGAATCATGGGTTTCTCGCAGATTGTTTTCAACGATCGCATACGTTACCGGGTCGCCACGGCAGCCGGTTTTAGCGGTTCAAGATATTGTCCGGAAGGTTCAACATGGTTTGCACCTGGTGAGTCTTGCCACCCGATTTTCTATGGGTCGTCAACTGCCGCCCGGTCACCAGCGAGATCCACCGGTTGTAGGGACAGTCAATGTCGCCATCCTCCCAATCGCGAATGAGTCGTATGAGGCGCTTGCCCTCGAGTGTCAGATGTTTGTCCTCTTCGAGGCTTCTACGGATCCAGAGGTGGCTCATCTGCGTAGCTAGGCTGGTCCTCTCGTTGGGTTTGGCGAGCCCTTTTCGGAGCTCGGCATCGGTAGTTTCATCGCTACCGACCGGCACCCGACGATTCGAGTACTGGTCGCGATCAGCGTTCTCGAAGATGTTCGGTTGCCCGTTCCTGGCCGGATTCGCCGCTTCGTCCGCGCGCAGAGCGTCGAAAGCCTGCTGCAGGTGTGCAGGCAATGCAGCCATCAATTTGAACGAATCGAATATGCTCGACTTGGTTTCGCCCACGACGAAGGGCCGCCCGGTCGTCATGTTGCGCCATAAATGATCGAGCCCGTTGTGTCCCTTGCTGTACTCCTCGATGAGCCGTCCGTCGTGATTCGCCTTGCGATAATGCGTATGTTTCCGACGCACGTAATAATCGGTGATATGCTCGGCAGGAATGCCGCTTATCCAGGGCTTCTCTTTCGTTTTGGCTTTTTTCTTTGTGCTGGTATGGGTCGAGTTGGGCGATAATTTTTCGCCCTTTTCCTGAGCGGCCCTTTTTTGCGCCAGCTTGCGTTCGCGCCGAACGGCCTCGAGCTCCTGTTCGGACGTCCGGACGGCGGTGTTTGCCGATACGGCCGGTCGCGTGGGGGTGACCGTCGCGGTATTCTTCGGCAGTTCATGTCCCAGCATCTTCTGATGCACCTGCCGAAGTTCGCCGAAGGCCTCGTCGATCATTGCGGGGCCGCGGCGCTCGAGCGCGCGCAGTTCCTGTGTAATCTGGGCCACCTCCGCGCGACCAGCGACCGCTTTGACGACCCAGCAATCGAGACCGTCGACGAACGCGTCGATGCTCCTTCCGAACAAGGTCTTGGATTGCGCCGCCAATCCTGTCCAATCAATTTTACTCATGAACTGTTCGACGTTGCCACGCAGTTTCGGCGATACGGCTTCCAGCACGCGGCCGAAAGGCACGCCTTTTCGCATCAGTTTGAACCCGACTTTCAACGCGTCGCCTGCGGCCGGGATGCAACCAATCAGCGTAATCACCAGTTCGATCCACACACCGACTGCGCCGGGCGTCTTCGCGACCGCGATGACACCCAGCACGAGGTCGCGCGCGTCCATGGCCTGGCCTACTCCGGGGACGACCCCCAGGATACCAGTGACGATGATGTGGGAGGGCGATGAGCCCGCGCCCGTCACGAGATCGGCCAGCCATGTACCGACACCATCGTCGACATCCTTGATGGCGCGGGACGACACGCTAACGGCACTCATGTTTGTGCCTCCTCGCCGTCCCGGGCGTCATCTCCGTGTTCGTCGTCGTGCAACTCGCGATAGGTGCGGACCAATTGACGGGAATCCGCAGTATCTTCGCCTTCGTAAAGGTAGTCGTCGTAATGGAATTCATAGTCGTGATCACTGCCGACGACCATGGTCTCGATTTCATCCGGAAAGTAGTTCTGTTTAAGGTGGGCGTCTTCTTGCGCGAAATATTGTTCCAACAATTCTTCTGCGTGCTCGGCGCTCGATGGCCTAGTGCCATGCAGCGCGTTTGGCTTCCAGGGGCGGCGCGGCCTGGCGTCGCGTTCGTCCTCTCCGAACATCACGGTGGCGCCAATCGCCGGTACGTTGTCCAGATGAGCGAATCCATTCTGGTCCAGCTTTCCTCGCCTGGTGACGCCGTTATCGAAAACAACCGTGTAAGGCGCGCCGACCATCGGTTGCATGTCATCCCACCTGTAATTCAGCTCAAGATAATTCTCGATATTCGCCGGGTGCGGCATGTATGGAAGCGAGGGGGTAGCGCTCTGTGGTCCAGTGAATTCTTTCATGCTTGCCTTGAAGGCGATTGTCCCGGGGCCATGCAGTTCGATGTCCCCGCCTGAAAGCCGGATATATGCACCCTGCGCCGTCAACAGCACATGATCCTTGGCTGCGACGTTGACGCTCTTCGCGATGCTCGCCACCGTGATCATCTTGTCGGCCGTCAGCCGCGTCTGGCCACTCTGGCTTTGCGTGCTGACTTTGCCGCTGGCCGCATGCATGCGGATGCCGGTTTCCTGACTCGGTTTGCTGTTGCCCGTCGCCTTACCGTACGTGAACAGGCTGACCCCGGCCTTTACCGAGTGAATGATGTTGCCTTGCGAGGCAAAGCCGATATCCTGTCCCGCCGTGATGCTGGTTGTCGTGCCTGAAGCAATGACGGTCGATGCCGGCGTGGCCGCTGCGATACCGGCGGGTGCGTAGAGTTGCAGTTGCGGTTGGCCGTACGCGGTCACGGCGCCGTCGATCGATGGCGTGGTCAGCGTCGCTGCGGCCTTGGCGAGCGCATCGATCGCCGGCAATTTGTCGGACGACGTTTCCCCGGCCATTCTGGCGTTGTGCTTGCCGGCGGTCTCGGCCAGTCCGTGTTGGAGTGTACGGCTCTGTTCGATCTGTGCTGCGGCCGGTCCGGATTCGAGCGCGCTTCCTTCAGCGGATGAGCGCTCCGTCGCGACCAGCAAGCCGCGCCCGGCGCGAATTGTCGCGCCGTGTTCCGTCTTCAGCTCCGCCCCCAGCCCCACGGCCCCCAGTCGCTGGTTATCCGTCTGATGCACCAGATGCCCGAGATTCAGCTCCGTCGTCCCCCGATGGGCCTTCGCATGCCGCTGCAGCGCCACGCGCGCCTGCCCCGGTGTGTCGTCGAACACGAGCTGGCTGTACGCGCCGGCACCGTTGCCGCTGGCCTGCATGGCCTGGCTTTTCAGGCCGGACAGCACCGCCGCATGGGCGTGTGCGCCCGCGGCGCCGGGAAACCACGCGCCCGCGTTGCCGGTCGCCGCACCCGGGCCGCCGACCACCGTGTTGTGCTGGGCGTCGCCGGCGCCCGCACCGTTGTAGACGGCGCCGATGACGACCGGCCGGTCGATGTTCCCGTCCAGGAAATCGATCAGCACTTCCTGGCCGACGCGGGGCAGGGCGTGGCTGCCCCAGTTGGCGCCGGCGACCGGTGCGAGCGGCGTCGCCACGCGCACCCAGGTGCCGGCGCGGTCGTCGGCAGGCGCGCCCGTGTGGCCCTCCGCGTCGGGATGATCGAGGCGGCTGTGGCTCGCCGCGCCGCGCTGCCAGTGGAACTGTACCTTGATGCGGTGGTCGCGGTCCGTGTGGATCGCCGTGCCGGGCGGGCCCACCACGATCGCCGTCTGCTGGCCCTGCACCGTCGGGCGCGGATGCAGCAGGCGGCCGTGGCCGTCCACCTGGCTGTCGCGGTACGGCGTCGCGGCGGGGATCGCGTCGAAGCTGTTGCGGTACACGGGGCGTTCCGCAACGCGCTTGCCGCGCGCATGCATGCTCGCCGACAGGATCTCGTCGTTGAGCGCCGCGACCGGATCGTGGCCCAGGTGACGGGCCAGCGTCGATGCGGTATCGGCATCCAGGTTGTTGTGCGCGAGGTGGCGCACGCGCACGAGCAGGAACGCATCGGCCGCGCTGTCCCAGGCATGGTCCGCGAGGGTGAACGTCGTCCCCGGCGTGAAGGTGCGCACGGTGCCCGCGCCCACGTGGACGACCTTGCCCGCTTCCAGTGCCTGCAGCTGGCGCTCGGCGATACGCGCACCGTGCTCGCGGCTCGTGTATGCGTACACGCCGGGGATGTCGCGGCTGGCCAGTTCGACCGGATCCTGCCCGGCCGCGCCGACGGCCCGCACTTGGCGCGCGCGATAGTCCCAGCTGCGCAGTTCGACGGCGTTCGTCGCGAGACGCGCCTCGGTGCGCCAGCGGTCGATACTGTCCTCGCGCATCACGGCGCCGGATTGCGTAAAGCGCACGAGCGCCTGCGTGTTCGGCTTGAACGCGTCGTTGCTGTCGGCGATGACGAGCGTGTGTGCGCCCAGCGTCGCGCCGTCCGGATCGCCCTCGTGCTCGAAAAAGGCAAACAGGCCTTCCTCGCTCATCAGGCGCCGCACGAACGCGAGATCGCTTTCCTGGTATTGCGTCGTCAGGCTGCGCCGCGGGTAGAGCGAGTGGTCGACCTGGAAGCGCCAGGCCGGCGCCAGCCTGCCCTTGCCGTCGTATGCGGAAAACACGGTGTCGATGATGTCGACGATCGTCTTGTCCTGGAACACGCGGCTGTCGCGGCCCAGTGCGAGGAACGCCGTCCAGGGTTCGATCGTCAGCGTGTACCTGGCCAGGCCGCCGTTCGCCCCCGTCATCTCGGCCGCCGTCACGTGGCCGTGGAACGGACGCACGCCCTGGAACGGGCCGGCCAGCAGCTCGAGCAGCACGGGCTGGCCCAACAGCGACTTGAGCGCCAGCCTCGCATCCGTCGACAGGGCCGAGACGCGCAGCCGGTAACCCGTCGCGATGGCTTCCTCGCCGTGCAGCGATTCGGCCAGCAGGACGTCATCACCCAGCGGCGTATGCAGGCGCAGCGCGCGGCTCGACTGGGTGAAGCGCGCGACGAGTGCCTGGATCGCCTGGACCGTCAGAGGAAGAGAGGATGTCAGCATACGCGGGGTTCTCGAAGTCGCATGGTTCAGGTGCCGATGAATGCCGCGCCCAACGCCTCCAGCGCGGACTTGAGCGAGACGTCGGGCCGCCTCAGGTGCCGGGACAGCTTGGCGACCGCATAGTCGGAGTCCACCTGGTCTTCGACCCAGTTCAGGTCGTCGAAGGCGATGTGGCGCTCGCTGGCTGCCTGTGGATCCATGACCGCCTGCAGCGTGTGCGCCGACGCCCCGCCGAAGCCGAGCACGAGGCGCGGCTGCGCGCCGAGGCGCGTGACGAACAGGGCGAGCTCGAAATCGGCGCGTGCGAGGAACGGGGCGATCGCATGCATCCAGTAGGCGCCGACGAGGCCGCGGTACAGCGGATCGGCCGGCAGCGGCAGCACCAGGCTTTTCTCCAGCCGGCTCGTGCTGCTGGCCAGGACCGGTTGCAGCAGCAGGCCGAGCCCCAGCAGCACCCGGCGCACCGATCCGGCGTAGCCGGCCTGCGCCAGCAGCGCCTGCAGCGTGTCGAGGGACTGCAGTTCGATGAAGTCGGCGAACGCCGGCGCGTGGGCGTGCGAGCGCAGGTCGAGTTCGACGACCTGGCCGGCGGCCGCGTGCAGCAGCGCGTCGGCGTCGGGGGCCGCCACCAGTCCCTTGCTGAGCGCTTCCAGGCGGTTCCACAGGACACCCAGCATCTGCGGTGCCGATGGGACGAACGCATCCGGTTCGGCCACGTCGAGCATGCCCGTCATGAGGAACGGGAAGCGCCGTCCGGATGCGTCGCTGCTGGCTACGATATGGCCGGCGATCGCGTGCCGGCGGCGCGGACCCGCGATGACGAAGTGCAGCGGGGCGACCGCGTCGTAGCGCGACTTCCACTGCGGGTCGGCCATCATGAGGTCCATGGCGCGCGCGAGCCAGTCGTCCAGCAGCTTGACGAGCGCCGGGTTGTCGGAACCCTTGACGAAGTCGCCGCGGCTGGGGATCTTGCCGAAATAGCCGATCGACACATGGGTGGACGTGCGGCTCATCCGACTGTGGCGGCAGCGGCGGCGCCGGCCGGACGGACCAGGGCGACGCTGCGATGGATCGGATCGTTGTTCGCGACGCACAGCACGGCGCCCGCGGCTTCCACCGCCTGGTGGCGGGCCAGTGCGAGCGCGGCCAGGAAGGCCACGGCACCGGATTGCCCGCAGGCCGGACCGGTGGTCCTGACGTCGATGCCGGCGTCGAGGTGCGGCAAATCGTCGTGGGCCAGTGCCATCGCCTCGAGGACGCGATTGCTGCGGTGGTCGGCATCCGCGAACAGCGCGGACACGGCGGAGGCATCGACGGCCGTCTCGGCGAGCAGCCGTTCCGCCAGGCGGCGCAGGTCGGTCGCGTCGGCGCGCGGCGTCGCGTCGGCCGATGCGCCGCGCGTGGTGCTCGCCGCCTGCAGCGTCGGCGCCGCGTGCGCGGCATGGGCCAGCAGGAGCCCGGCGGCGCCTTCGCCCGGCACCAGTCCCTGGGGATGGGCCGCCGTGAACAGCGTGCCCTCGGCGGCCATCCGGTCGACGCGGGCCTGGTCGATGCGCGAATCGAAAGCAAGGAGCAAGGTCAGCACCGGCTCGGTGACTGCCTGGCCGGCCAGTACCGACAACAGGGCACTCGCGGCGGCGGCGGGTTCGCCAGGCGGCGCGGGACTGACGGTCACCTTGTCCGCATCCCATCCCGCCTGCGCTGCCACGTGCGCGAGCCACGCGCCGGCCGCCGTGCGCTGCGCGGCGGTCCAGTCGGCCGGCGCCAGCGGGGCGATGCGCAGCAGCGTGCCGTCCGCGGCGTCCAGCGCGGCGCCGGCAAGTTCGTCCACGACACTGCTCGCCAGTGCGAGGGCGCGCCAGTGCGCTTCACCGAAGCGGGCGTCCGGGTGGCCCTGTGCGGCGAGCCACGGCTCGGCGCCGGCCCGCCACGCGGCGTCGGCGGCGGACGGCACGCGCACGGTCATCACGGGATAGCCGGCGTCGTCGACGAGTTCCGGGTCCGGGTCGGGGCGCGCGCGTTGTGCGGCTATCGTGGCGGCCAGTTCGTCGATCGAGTCGCCGTGGCGCAGGCGCACGGCCGCGTCGACCAGCGCCAGCGCGGGCAGGCGCGCGGCCGCGACGGGAACGGGAGTCGCCGGGGCAGCGGCAGCGGCAGCGGATGCGGATGCGGGCTCCGTGCGCGCGAGGCGACGGACGAGCAGCACGCCCGCCAGCACGGCGAGCGGCAGCGCGAACAGGTACGTGACCAGGTCGGAGGTCGTGGGCGCGCGGTCGGTGCCGCGCCAGGTGAAGATCGCGCCACCCCAGAAGGCGCCGAACGTCAGCATCGTCAGGATGCCGCCGCGGATCCATGTGCCCATCAGGTCCATCTCCGCATCCGGCTGCGGCGGCACGGGTTACACATGATCGACCGTCGCCTGCTGGCCGGCGATCAGCGTGGCGCCGCAGCCGGCCTTGTCCCCATGGCGGGCGGCGGCCTTGCCGTCCACGATGAACGTGGTGTCGCCGCTGACGATGGGCGAGCGGCCGTGGCGGGGACACACGGTCATGTCGCCCACGCGCGCGATGCCCTTGCCGTCGCAATCGCTCAGCGTCGACGCCTCGATCACGCTGCCGCCGTGCGAGGTCCTGTCACCCAATACGATCAATGGTCCTGCCATGTTTTTCTTCCGTCACCGTTACATATGTTCAGCATGCAATGTTACATGCAGACAATATTTTTCCCGCATTATAGCTGGGCAAAACGGTGTTCTTAATCACGGTTTGTAACAGTTATGCAGTTTCTTTCAGGCTATAGCGTAGCGCTTGTGATTAGCGTAAAGTTAAGTTTGTTAAGTATGGATGAGTTGGAGAGTGTGTCTTGCAGCAAGCTATGACCCAGGCGCTGGAAGCGCTGGCCGCCCTTGCCGGATTCGACAGCGTCACGCGCCTGTACGCGTTGCGGATCGGGGACGACGATACGGATTTGCCCGGCGGTGAACTGCTGGTCGAGGCGTTCGTCGCCGACGATGCGGTGCAGGGACTCGGCGTACGCGACGTGATCGCGCTGTCGACCAGCGCCGCGCTCGATCCATCCGCGCTGCTGGGCCGGCCGGCCGCCCTCGAAGTCACCCTGGCGGACGGCACGCGGGCCGACTTCGCCGGCGCGATCTGCGCGGCGGCGCAACTGGGCAGCAACGGCGGCCTGGCGCGCTACCGCGTCCGCATCGCGCACTGGGTGTGGCGCCTGGCCCACGTGCGCAATAGCCGCGTGTGGCAGGACAAGTCCGTGATCGACATCGTCGACGACGTCTTTTCCGCCTACGCGCCCGACGCGCGCTGGCGCTGGAGCGACGACGTCGGCCCGTTCATGGACGGCGCCAACCCGCGCAGCTACTGCTGCCAGTACCGCGAATCGGACCTCGCGTTCGTCGAGCGGCTGCTCGCGGAAGAAGGCCTGGCATGGCGCTTCGAACAGGCCAACGACGGCCCGCGCATGGTGCTGTTCGCGGACAGCCGCGATGCGTCCGCCGTGACCGACGACCCCAGCATCGACGCCGGCGGCGCGCGCTTCCACGGCGCGCACGCACGCGAAAAAAGCGACAGCGTGCAGGCGCTGGCGGCGCTGCGCGGCGTCGGCGCGTCCGCCGTTACCGTGCTCAGTTACGATTACAAGAGCAAGCAGGCGGTCGCCGCGAACTCGCCGTCGCGCCAGTCGAACGGCAGCCTGCCGTGGCTCGAATCGTTCGACACGCCTGGACAGTACGCGTATGCCGACAGTGCCCAGGCCCGCCGCTACGCCGACCTGCAGATGGAAGCGCGCGAGGCGCGCAGCCAGTCGTGGCGCGGCCGTTCGACCTTGCGCACACTGCGCGCCGGCACGCGCCTGACCGTGATCGGCGCCCCGGTGAGCGCGCTCGGCGCGGCGGCACCGTTCACGGTCCTGCGCGTGACGAGCGTCGGCGTGAACAACCTGCCGACGCGGGCGCAGGATGCGCTGGCCGAGTTGTTCGGTCCCATCCCCGAACTGCTGGAAGACACCATGCGCGACGACCTGCCGGAAGATTTCGGCCTGGCGCTCGCGCAGGCACGCGTGGCCGGCTACGCGAACTGCTTCGACGCCGTCGCCGCCGACGTCGTGTGGCGTCCGCAACTGGACGGCAGCGACGGCCGCAGCCACCCGCGCCCGACGGCGGCCGGCGCGCAGAGCGCGATCGTCGTCGGCGCCGACGGCAGCGACACGCCACGCGGCGCCGACGAACTGTATTGCGACCGCCTGGGCCGCGTGCGCATCCGCTTCCACTGGCAGGACAGCGGCGACGCCACGTGCTGGGTGCGTGTGGCGCAGCGCCTGGCGGGCGGCGGCATCGGCAGCCAGTTCCTGCCGCGGATCGGGCAGGAAGTCGTCGTCCAGTTCATCGAAAACGACATCGACCGCCCGATCATCGTGGGCGCGCTGTACAACGGCCAGGGCGAAGGCGGCGTGCCGCCGACCCCGGGCGGCGAGCACCGCGACGCCGGCACCGATCCGTTCGACGCCGCCCACGACCACGCAGCGTCCGGCCAGGGCAACCTCGCCGGCGGCAACAGCCCCGTGTGGCACGGCGCCTCGGCTGCCGTCGCGGGCCACCGCAACGCCGCGGCCCAGTGGGGCGTGCGCACGAAGGAATTCGGTGGTGCAGGCTACAACCAGCTGCTGTTCGACGACACCGACGCGCAGGGCCGCGTGCAGCTGCGCACGACGCACGCCGCGACGGAACTGAACCTGGGCCACCTGATCCACGGCGCCGACAACTACCGCGGCAGCCTGCGCGGCCAGGGCGCCGAACTGCGCACCGATGCCTATGGCGCGCTGCGCGCGGGCGCGGGTTTGCTCGTATCGAGTTATCGCATCGAGCACGATGCGTCGTCGCGCGAGCCGGTGGGCGACAACGTGGCCGGCATCGCGCTGCTGAAACAGGCCGTCAAGCTGGGCGAGACGTTCAGCGAGGCGGCGACGACGCACAAGACAGTGGGCCTGGCAGCGCACCTGGGTGCGACGAAGGCCGGCACCAGCGCGCTGGATGCGAAGGCGGCGCCGTTGCAGGCCATGTTGAATGCGGTGGCCGGGACGGTGGCGCTGGATGGCGCTGCATCGGGCGACGACAAGCTGCCGCACGTGGCGGCGCCCGTGATCGCTCTGTCGGCGAAGGCCGGGCTGGGCGTGACCGCGGCGGATGCGGTGCAGCTGTCGAACGGCGAGACGGTCAGCTTGATGAGTGGGCAGGACACGCAGTTCGTCACCGGTGGCGCCATGCGGATGCATACCGGGCAGGCGATCGGCATACTGGCCGGCGCCGTGAAGGCGGACGAAGGCGGCGTCGGGCTGCAGATGATCGCGGCGCAGGATGCGGTCGATGTGCAGGCGCAGGCCGGGACACTCGATGTGCAGGCGAGAGACGACGTGCATGTCGTCAGTGCGAATGCGCATGTGGATTGGGCGGCGGCGAAGCGGATCAGTTTGTCGACGGCGGATGGGGCGAATATCACCATCGAAGGCGGGAATATTACGGTGCAGTGTCCGGGGAAGATTGCGGTGCATGCGGGGAGAAAGAGCTTTGCAGGCGGGGCCCGGTCCAATTTCGCCATGCCGCACCTCCCTCGCGTCGAATTGAAAAAGGATGAGATCGAATTCCGTTATTTCACTGATTGGGGAGAAGTGATTGCTGGGCGTCCGTTCAAGGCATTTTTAAGTGATGGCACGGTCAGAAAGGGTACCCTTGATGCCGATGGCTATGCCCGACTCGGCGACGTACCGCTCGGTGTGACAGCTCGCGTGGAGTATCAGCGGGACACGAATCCAGCCAAGTCGCATGTCCGCGCGGAGCTCGACGACGACGTGAACGCGTTTTTTGCTGCTTCGATCAACAGGCTGCCAACGGATCCAGACGAATCGGATGGAAACACGGCATGAGTGAGCGCAAATCGATTGTCGACGATGTCTGGTCCAGTGCGATTGGAGGACTGGATTGGTTGAAATCCGTTTTATTCGGTGAGTTCGCGGACAATAGGCCGTTGTCGGTGATCGTTGCCGACATGCTGGTCAGTTTCGTCCCTGGGGTTGTAATCGTTACCAGCGCACGAGATGCCGTCGCAGTGATTGTCCGGCTTGCACAGCATCCTGAGAAGCGGGATGACACAATGGAATGGATCGTTCTCGCTGCCTGTATGATAACTCTGGCCTTGCCGTTGGCAATGGCCGCAGGTGGAGCAGTGGCGGCAGGTATCGGTGCCGTAGTTGGCGGCATTGCAGGCTCCGAGTTGGGCGCAGCCTTGCGTGCGGTTATGCTCTTGCTCATCAAAGAGGCTGCGAAGCTTGGTGATGTCATCAGGTTTCTCCAGAAATTTGTAAAAGGCGACTTGATCGGTTTTCTTAGAGCAATCAAGTTCGGGATCTATGAAAAAGCGTTGTTGCAGGCCTTTGAGAAGACAGTAAACAAGCTTATCGAAATTTGCAGGGGCTTACGTGCGCAACTTGAGCATTTCAAGTATTTTAGTGAGGCACGAAGAGCAATTGTGACATTGGGCGAGTGGGAGAGGAAGTTCTACGCCGTTCAGGCAGCCGCGATAAAGCAGCTGCCGGTGGCGTTGGTCGAGCTTGATGCGAGACTCGGAAGACTTCTCGCGCAGGTCGCACCAAAGGAATCGCACACGGTTATCCCAGCGGTAAAGGCAGCGCGTCCAGAGAAGGTTGAAATAGTTGCTCAACATATTAATGACACCGCTGGCAAACCTTTGAAGTCGGCCTCTTCCGAGTATTCCGGCAGCGGCGCCCGTAACGGTACGGCCCAGTCTAAAGCATCGTATGCATCCGAAAAAAATGGTGGTGCTAGTGGAGGGGATAACTCAGGAGCGCCTCCTCGCAAAGATTTGCCTGACCCTCCAGAGAAACCTAAAGAAGGTCCGAATTCCAAACGGCAAGAGGTGCTTGCGGAAGATTTTGCAGCCGTATATGCGAAAGCCCCCGCCGCGAAAGTTGAGATCGACGCGCTGGCGGATGAGATAGCAGCAAGATATGGTGGTCGAGTAGCCAAGGCGCCAATCAAATCCGAAAAGCGCGCCATGGAGAAAATCGTCAACGACTACGAGGGCGATCCCACACGAATCAAGGACTTGGCGAGAAATACGATTATCGTCCCCGGTGAGAAAATCGATGATGTAGTGCGCGACCTCAAGGAGGCCGGCGCAGCAGTAAAACGCATTGATCCTGAGACTGACCCGTTCGGATATAGTGGAGTCAACAGTAATTTGAAAACCAAGAGTGGTCTGATCGCGGAGATTCAGGTAAATTCGCCAGAAATGATTTATGCTAAGGAGTCTGAGGACCTTGCTCGCGGAATCTTGGGTAGCGATGTGTACGAAGAAATTGCAAGGAAGGTCACGGTTCCAGGCGGGCAAGGCCATTTGTTATATGAAATGGGCCGCTCATTGCCTCCGGAATCAGAACGCCTTTCTCAAATTGAGGCTGAGAGTAGGTCATACTACGAATCGATAAGAAGGCTAGCGAATGGGAATTAGTAAATCTGCGTTATGTAAAGATCGCGACGTATTTGTCGATTATGAACTTGAGGAGGTAATGTTCCGGTGGGATGCGCAATCGGGCCAGGTATTCCGGAAATTCTATGGTGCAGATAATGAGACGTTGCTGACTGATCATTCGAACCGCTTATTCAACGATGTGCTGAGATTTGGCGACGAAATAGATGCCGCGACTTACGCGCTCGGCAGGGCGCGGCGTTAGTTTTTTCCGATCGTTCTCGCCCAACAAGCCTGAATTGCGCCGTCTCGTGTGATCACGGGACGGTCCCGGTACAATCCTCTTGAGTACCATCCATCAGCACCCTCCGCTTGATCTGTCCATTGGCGATATACGGCATCTCCGGACAATAACGGCGCCCAGCCGTCGTATCGATCGGTTTCCACGCCGTGCTCTCCGTCCGCACGACCTTGAGTTCCCCCGCTCCGTCACGCTTCCAAATCGCGATGTCGCCCGACACATTGGGCAATGCCTGCGATTCGCAGCCGCTGAAGTCATCGAACGTCAACGTAAGGCGATCGCCGACCTGTTCCACCCGGTCGGGAAATTCGATACGCCCGTCCCGGGACTCGGGAATCGTGTAGCAATACAGGATCTTCTGGCCGACCAGCACCGGCAATTGCACGCTCGATGCCGTGGCGGCTTCCTTCAGGCGCCCACCATCCCAACGATACGTCGTCACGCCATGTTCGCAGCATCCGTTACGCCATTGCGAAACAATGGTTTTGAATTTCTTGTCGAACTCGGGTGAGGCAATCCCTAGCAGCGTTTCCGGTGCATCGACGAAGTGCTGCGTGCCCGGATCGAACAGCCAGGTTTGCTGCGGAATGTTCGGTCCCGCCGGCAAACTGAGCGCGATCGTCAGATCGGGGAAGCCATCGAAATTGGCGTCGACGAACGATGGAATGAAGACGCGGCCTGGCCCCTGGGAATCGGTCGGCAATTCCTGCGCGAGCCGGCCGTTTCGATAAATCCTGATGGCCGTTACGTAAGGCGCTGCGTCGCTGTCATCCGATTCTTTCGGCATCGCGTCGGCAACGAGGCGAAGCTCGAACGGCACCGGTTGCGTATCGCGCAGGTGCAGCGGAAACGTCTTCCTGCCATCGGGCGATGTCCAGGTTCCCGAGGCATTATCTCCGTCCAGGTTCACGGTCCAGCGGCCGGTCGCGATGTTCTTCGCAGACTGCGAATCGCGCTCGGCCAGCTTGAGCGTGTTGGCTTTCACCGTGCCGGTCAGCTCAAGCTGTTGTCGGGTCTTTTCGGAACAGGGCTCGTAGCAATACCAGCCCGACACATTCCCGGCGATGCGGGTCAGCGCCACATTGATCGGCTTTGTGCCGAGTGTGCCGGACAGTCCCCGTTCCCAGACAGGAAATTCGACGCGCGGCGGCTTCGCCTCCTGGGCAAAAGACTGTCCATGCGCGGACAGTAACGAACAAGCCATGATGAAAACGAAGATGTCGCGCATGTTGCTACCTGTGATCGGACCGCTCGAAGTCTACATGGAAACCCGAAGCATCAAAATTGCTATTGTTTGTATGGATCTTGATTTCGCCTAGCATCGCTACAATGCGTTTTTACACGGGACGAATCGATGGTACGAATGGATGAATCGCTGGTCGCATGGCTCGACGCGCATGCGGATAGCCTGGATGCGGACACGCTGCATGCGGATGCGCTGCCGGCCCGTCTGGCCCAGGCCGGCCTGTTCACGGCGGCCGTGCCTGAAGGCGAGGGCGGTGACGGCTGCGCCCTGAGCGCCGCCGCCGATGTCGTCGCGGGACTCGCCGAACACTCGCTCAGTGCCGCCTTCGTGTACTGGGCACAGCGTGCCGTCATCGCCTGCCTGCTGGCGAGCCCGAACCGCGACCTCGTGCGGCGGCTCCTGCCAGACTTGTTGCACGGCCGCCTTGCGGGCGCGCCCGGCTTGTCGAATGCGATGAAATTCCTGGGCGGCCTGGACCGGCTGCGCATCACGGGCACCGCCGCACCGGACGGCATGCGGCTGAACGGCACGGTGGCCTGGGCGACGAATGTGCGCAGGCAGGGGTTCGTCGCCGCGATCGCTGTCGGCGGCGAACATGGAGACAATCCCGCCGTGTTTGCGCTCCCCCACGACGCGCGCGGCGTGGTGCGCGAACCCGACCTCGATCTGCTCGCGCTGCGCGGCACCAACACGGCCGCCCTGCGCCTGGACGAGGTCGTCCTCGATGCCTCCTGGCAGATCCACCCGCAGGCACGGGTCTTCCTGCCCTCGATCCGTCCCGTTTTCGTCGGCCTGCAATGCGGTCTCGGGCTCGGACTCGCACGCGCATCGCTGGGGGCGGCGCGGGCGGCGCTCGACGGCAGGCCGTCGGTCCTGGCGGGCGACATCGACGCGCTCGATGCGGAGATCGCGGCGTGCCGGCAGACGCTGTGCGCCGGTCTCGATGACGGCAGCCTGCGCGAACGGCCGCGCGACCTGCTGACGCTGCGCCTGCGGATGGTCGACATCGCGGCGGCTGCCGTCGCGCTGGAGTTGCAGGCGCTGGGAGGACGGGCGTTGCTGCGCGCGGAAAGCGGCGGTTACGCCCGCCGTGCGCGTGAAGCAGCGTTCCTGGCAGTCGTGACGCCGACGGTGGCCCACCTCAAAGGCGACCTGGCCAGGCTGGCGTAGTCCGGATTTCACACACTTCACAAATGTTGTCTATACGAAATTATTTTCTTGCCAGAATGAGTAAATACCAGATAACATTTGCCTCAAGTCAACTTTGAGGGGCCGGCCTGCGGCTTCTGCGTGGAGTGAAGATGCTGAGCCGCCTGCCCGTGCTGTGGAAAGTCCTGTTGGCGCCGGCCATTGCGATGTTGTGCATGGGGGCTTACCTGACCTTCACGGCCATCGTCTTTAAGCAGAACAACCTGCGCCTGGCGGACGTGCGCGACGTGCAGTATCCGGTGCTCGATGCGCTGACGGAGAACACGGGCGCCCTGGACAAGATCATCGACGTGCTGAATTCGGCCGCCGCCGCCGGTGAACCCGAGCAGATCGCCGGCGCCGACGCCCTGGCTGCGAAGGTGGCGGACAACTACCGCCGCGTGCGCGCGCTCGACCAGGTCCATGAGGCGGACCTGGGCCGGCTGGCGCTGGAGTTCGACACGTATTACAAGACGGCCCGCGTGATTTCCGACGCCATGGCGAATCACAACGGCATGCCGGCCAAGGACAGGCTGCAGGCGATGGCTGCGGCGCTGGCGACCTATCGCAAGGATGTCGCGGGGTTCCGCACGGCGGCGCGCGACCGCTTCACTGGCACCGTGGGCGCGGCGACCGATTCGTCGAACCGGGCCGTGCTCGGCGGCGCCGTCACGGGCTTGCTGGGCCTCGTCGTCACGCTGGCCTTCGCGCTGCTCGTCGCGCGCACGCTGGTGCGCCAGTTGAACGAGGCGGTGCGGGTGGCGGAAACCGTCGCCGCGGGCGACCTGACCAGCATGATCGCCGTGGATGCCCAGGACGAGACGGGCAAGCTGCTGAAGGCGCTGCGGGACATGAACGGCAGCCTGGTGCGGATCGTCAGCGAGGCGCGCAGCGCCACCGACAACATCGCCGCCACCTCGGTCCAGATCGCGCAGGGCAATGGCGACCTGGCCGGGCGCACGGAACACCAGGCGCAGGCGCTCGTGCAGACGTCGTCGTCGATGGGCGCGCTCACCGGCACGGCCAAGGAAAACGCGGCGAATGCCGCGCAGGCCAACGAACTGGCCGGATTCGCCGCCAATGTCGCCACGCAGGGCGGCGCCGTCGTCGGGCAGGTGATCGCCACGATGGAGGCGATCCATGCGTCGTCGCGCGAAATTGCGGACATCGTCGGCGTCATCGAGGGCATCGCGTTCCAGACCAACCTGCTCGCGCTGAACGCGGCCGTCGAGGCGGCGCGCGCCGGCGAACACGGGCGCGGCTTCGCCGTCGTGGCGAACGAAGTGCGCAGCCTCGCGCAGCGTTCGGCCGCCGCGGCGAAGGACATCACGGCCCTGATCGGGCGCTCGGTCTCCCAGGTCGAACTGGGCACGACACTGGCCGACCAGACCGGCCGCACGATGGACGAGATCGTGAGCAGCGTCCGGCGCGTCACCGACATCATGGCCGCGATCGCCGAAGCGAGCAAGGCGCAGACCGCGGGCATCGAGCATATCAACGATGCCATCGCCCAGATGGACTTGGACACGCAGAGCAACGCCGGTCTCGTCGACGAGACCGCGGGCCTGGCGAGCGCGCTGCGCGAGCAGGCCGCCAGCCTGGCTGCCGTCGTGAGCGTGTTCACCCTGGCGCGCCAGGACGCCTTGCCGCAGCCGGCCGCGCGCGACAGGCTCGCGCTGCCGGCATCGAACAGTTCCGTCGCGCGGCGCCGCGCCTGACCCGCATCCTTTTCAACACCACACCATCATCATGAAGAGAGTCCTTCCCGCTGCGGCATCCGCCGTGGCGTTCGCGGCGTGCGCCGCGGCGCCCGCGCACGCCGAGATCAGCATCATCGTGTCCGCCCACTCGTCGCTGGCGCCGCCCGTGACGCAGGTATGCCAGGCGTTCCTCGGTAAGATCAAGTCGCCGACCCCGATCAACCTCACGGAAAAGAACCCGTTGCGCGACGAGTTCTTCGCCAAGGCGTGCAAGAAGGACCCGGTCCAGGTCCAGGCCATGTGGGGCAAGCTGATTTTCACGGGCACCGGCACGCCGCCCGCCGAGGTGGACTCGGGCGCGGCGATGCGCAAGGCCGTCGCCGCCGATCCGAACGCCGTCGGCTACATCGACAGGAAGGACGTTGACGCCACCGTCAAGGTCATCGCCACCGCCAACTAACCGATAAAAAGCATGAAGAAACTGATGATCGCCGCGCTGTTGTCCAGCGCCGGCATGGCACAGGCCAGCGACTTGAATATTTCGGGGTTCGCCACCGTCACCGCGGGCAAGGCCTATGGCGGTTCCGACGGGGAGTTCATGGGGCAGCCGTGTCCCTGCTTCATCGGCAATTACGAGCACGGCGCCGTCTACCACGGCAACGAATGGAGCCTCGCGCGCGAATCGCTGGTGGGCCTGCAGGCCAGCTACCGCTTCACCGGCAAGCTGTCCGGCACCGTCCAGGCGGTGGCGCGCGCGTCGGAGCACGGCAAGCCGGAAGTCGACTGGGCCTATCTCTCATACGACGTGGCGCCCGATACGACGGTGCAAGTGGGCCGCCGCCGGCTGCCGATCTACGCGTACTCGGACAGCGTCTACATCGGCTACACGCTGCCGTGGGCGCGCGTGCCGCAGGATATCTACGGCTGGGAGGTCGGCGCCTACAACGGCGTGAACGTGCGCCATTCGCGCAGCTTCGGCGACTGGGCCGTCACCGGCACCGTGTTCGCCGGCCAGGAGACCACGGAGAACAACACCGAGCAGCGCAAGATCTATTACGGCTACCGCGTCGACGACGACTGGAAGCACATCCTGGGCGGCTACCTCGACGTGTCCAACGAGGTGTTCGGTGCGCGCCTGATCTACATGCAGAACTCGATCGACCTGTCGATGTATCCGCCGGGCGAAGACCCGACGTTCGCCCGGGGCACGCGCCAGCGCATCGTGGGCCTGTCCGGCAGCATCGATTACGGCAACTGGATGGTGCGCGCGGAAGCCAACCGCTTCATGCGTCCCGCGCTGGACTACAAGTCGTCCAGCTGGACGGCGACGGTCGGCTACCGCATCGGCCAGTTCATGCCGATGGCCGGTTTTTCCTCGTACAAGGAAAAGCAGACCGCGACCTATACGGAAACGCAGAATGACAACACGCGCTTCGTCGGCGTGCGCTGGGACTTTCGCAAGAACATGGACCTGAAGGTGCAGTGGGACTCGGTGAAGGATTCGAGCGCGTACGATTTCACCAAGAACGCGAAGATGGTGACGGTGACCTGGGACGTGTTGTTCTGACCCATCCGGTTCCGTGCGACATCGACGGTGGGCATTCGTTATATTTAGATTAACAATGCTCACCCGCTGTCGAGAGGAACATGAAGGTATCGAGGAATCGCTTCATGCCGCGCCGCTGCGCCTGCGCGGTGCTGCTGGCGCTGGCCGCCGGCGCCGTCCTGGCGGACGACGATCCGCTGCAGGAGCCCGGACATGACGGCGACCAACGTCCATACAAAAGCTTTGGCGCCGCGGCGCTGGAAATCGCCACCTTCCAGTTGCTGCTGAACCGCGTGGATCACGCCTTCGTCCGCCCGGACGATTACGGCGTCAGCGTCGGCTCCATCCGCCGCAACCTGCACAGCAGCTGGGTGGTCGACCGCGATCCGTTCGAGATCAACCAGCTGGGCCACCCGTACCAGGGCTCCGTCTACTTCGGCCTCGCGCGCAGCAACGGCCTGACGTTCTGGGAATCGCTGGGCTTCGCGTTCGCCGGCAGCGCGGTGTGGGAAGTCGCGGGCGAGACGACGCCGCCTTCGCGCAACGACCAGATCACGACGAGCTTCGGCGGCAGCTTCCTCGGCGAATCCCTGTATCGCATGGCGAATCTCGTGCTGGAGCAGGGCTATGGCCTGTCCCCGCGCTGGCGCGAGGCCGCCGCGGCCGCGGTGTCGCCGCCGCTCGGCTTCAACCGCTACGTGCGTCCGGGGCGCGGGTCCGGGATCTGGCCCAGCAACAGCCCGGAGATCTACGCGCGCCTGCAGCTGGGCGTCGGCGGCGTCTCGCACAGGAACGTCGGGCCGTCGCAGGCGCCGCACCGCAACGAGGTGTCGGCCGACTTTGCGCTCGACTACGGCCTGCCCGGCAAACCCGGCTACACGTACCGCCGGCCCTTCGATTATTTCCTGTTCCGCCTGCGGCTGTCGAACATCCAGGGCATCGAAAGCCTCGCCTCGCGCGGCCTGCTGTGGGGCGCGCCGTATGCGCCGGGCCGCAACGTGCGCGGCATCGCGGGCCTCTACGGCAGCTACGATTACCTGGCGCCGCAGCTGTTCCGCGTGGCCAGCACGGGCCTGTCGCTGGGCACCAATGCGCAATGGTGGGTGGCCGACGGACTCGCGCTGCAGGGCCACGCATCGGCCGGCGTCGGCTACACGTCGACGGGCACCGTGCGCGCCAGCACGAGCGGCCAGTACAACTACGGCTTCGCGCCGCAGGCGATGCTGATGCTGCGCGTGATCGGCGGCGAGAAGATCGCGCTCGACCTCGCGGCGCGCGAATTCTTCAACGGTAAATTGACCAGTCCCGAGACCGGCGGCACGGACCGCGTGTTCCGGGGCGACGCCACGCTGACCTACCGCCTGAGCGGCCGCCATGCGGTCTCGCTCAAGTACATCACGTCGCGCCGCACGTTCGCGTTCGCCAACGTGCCGGAGCGGCAGCAGCGGCGCGACACCATCGGTCTTTACTACACCTGGCAGCCATTCCGCGGCTCCGGCGCCGTCGAATGGTAGGGCGCTCGCCACCGTTGTAAAACGTTTTACTTGAGGTTATATTGCAGCGGATAACCCTGGTGGAGAGAATATGGAGAAAAAACGTTTTACGCGCACGGCCATCGCCTGTGCGCTGATGGCGCTCGCGGGCGCGGCGCAGGCCGACGTGAGCCAGCGCGTGGAAGCGCTGTTGCGGCAGATGACGCTGGACGAAAAGGTCGGCCAGCTGAACCAGTTGTCGGGCAAGGACTTCAGCACTGGCCCGGGTTCCGGCAAGGTGCGCGACATCGAACGCGACATCCGCGACGGCAGGATCGGCTCCATGCTGAACATCCGCGGCGCGGCCGAGACGCGCCGGGTGCAGGCGCTGGCGCTGCAGTCGCGCCTGCACATTCCGCTGTTGTTCGGGCTCGACGTCATCCACGGCTACCGCACCGTGTTCCCCGTGCCGCTGGGCGAAGCGGCGTCGTGGGACCTCGACGCGATCGAGGAATCGGCCCGCATTGCCGCGCGCGAGGCCTCCGCGGCCGGCGTCCACTGGACGTTCGCGCCGATGGTCGACATCGGCCGCGATCCGCGCTGGGGCAGGGTGATGGAGGGCGCAGGCGAAGACACGTACCTGGGTTCGCGCATCGCCGCGGCCCGCGTGCGCGGCTTCCAGGGCACGAAGCTGGGCGGGCTCGAATCCGTGATGGCCACCGCGAAGCATTTTGCAGGCTATGGCGCCGCGCTCGCCGGCCGCGATTACAACGCCGTCGACATGAGCGAGCACCAGCTCTACGAGACCTATCTGCCGCCGTTCAAGGCCGCGGTGGATGCGGGCGTGGCCACGTTCATGAACTCGTTCAACACGCTGAACGGGATCCCGGCCACCGGCAACGCGATGCTGCAGCGGGACATCCTCAAGGGCCGCTGGGGCTTCAAGGGTTTTGTCGTCAGCGACTGGGGCTCGGTGCGCGAGATGGTCGTCCACGGCTATGCGAACGACTTGCCGGATGCGGCCGCGAAGGCCATCACCGCGGGGAGCGACATGGATATGGAAAGCAGCGCCTACGCCTCGTCGCTCGCGAACCTCGTGCGCAGCGGCCGGGTCGACGTGAAGCTCGTCGACGATGCCGTGCGGCGCGTGCTGACGAAGAAGTTCGAACTGGGCCTGTTCGACGATCCATACCGCTTTTCCGATCCCGCGCGCGAGAAGGCGGCGCTGGCGGATCCGCGCCACCGCGCGGCCGCGCGCCGGATCGCGGCGGAATCGATGGTGCTGCTGAAGAACGACGGCGGCGCGCTGCCGCTGCGCAAGGACGCGCGCTCGATCGCCGTGATCGGACCGCTGGCGGATGCGCGGCGCGATCTCGAAGGCGGCTGGATCGTGGACTCGAATGCGGCGACGATGGCGAGCCTCGTGGATGCCGTGCGCACGCATGCGGGACCGGGCACGCGCGTCGCGTACGCAGCCGGCTGCGACGTGGCCTGCCGCGGCACCGACGGCTTCGCGGCCGCGCTGGACCTCGCGCGCGCGGCCGACGTCGTCGTGCTGGCCGTCGGCGAAAGCTGGGACATGTCGGGCGAGGCGAAATCACGCGCCGATATCGGCCTGCCGGGCCGCCAGGCGGAACTGTTCGACGCGCTGAAGGCGATCGGCAAGACGCCCGTCGTCGTGATCATGGCCGGGCGCCCGCTGATCTTCGAGAACGTCGCGCAAGGGGCGAACGCCATCCTGTACGCGTGGCACCCGGGCAGCGAAGGCGGTAATGCGATCGCGGACGTGCTGTTCGGGGACGTGAATCCGTCGGCGAAGCTGCCGATGACCTTCCCCCGCAATATGGGGCAGATTCCGATCGGTTACCAGCAATACCAGACGGGCCGCCCCGTGCTGGACAACGGGAACAGCGTCTACCGGTCCGCCTACATCGATTCGCCGAACACGCCGCGCTACGCGTTCGGCCATGGCCTGAGCTATACGACGTTCGCGTATGGCGACCTGCGTCTCTCCAGCACGCGGATGACGCCCGACGGGAAGATCACCCTCCAGTTCACGCTGACGAACAGCGGACGCGTGGCCGGCGCCGAGGTCGTGCAGTTCTACCTGCGCGACCCCGTGGCGTCCGTCGTGCGGCCGGTGAAGGAACTGAAGGGTTTTCAACGTATCGCGTTGAAACCGGGCGAGCGCCGCACCGTCAACTTCACGGTCGACCGCGACACCTTGTCGTTCTTCGACCGCAAGCTGGCGTGGGGTGCGGAGCCGGGGACGTTCGAGCTGATGGTCGGCAGCGCATCGGACGACATCCGGCTGCGCCAGACCATCGAGCTGACCGGGCCTTGAGGCCCCCGGAGCGCCGTCGGAAGGCGGCGCTCGGGTTCACCGGGTCGCCTTGTCCTTATCAGAACGTGAGGTCGGCACGCACGCCGAAATAGCGGTGCCAGTCGCGCGGCGGCAGCCATTCGGTGGTGTTCACGGCATGCGGCGTGTTCGGCGCCTTCGGGCTCCACGTGCTGTTGGCGATGCTGTTGTTCAGCCCCGCCGCGTACTGGCGGTCGAACAGGTTGTTGATGAACAGCGTGGCCTTCCAGCGGCCGCCCCGGTCCGCGGCGCCGAACGTCAGGTTCGTGATGCTGTAGGCGCCCTGGATCGTGTTCGGATCCTGGTTCAGCGAGAACTGCGTGCGGCTCTGGTAGCGCGTGGTGGCCGCGATGAAGCCGTCGAAGGGCAGCGCGGGCAGCGGCACGTCGAGCTGGCCGCCCAGGTTCAGCTTGACTTTCGGCGCGTTCGGCAGCGTCTTGCCGGCCAGGTCCTGCACGTTCGTGTTGTTGAATTCGGGGCTCTGGTAGCAGCCCGGCCCCGGCACGGCCGCCGTACCCGCCGCGTTCAGCACGTTGTAGCAGGGGCCGTTGCGGAATTCGCGGATCGTCGCCTCGGTGTAGGCGAGGCTGCCGTTCAGCTGCAGCCGTCGCGTCACGCGCGCGCTGCCTTCCAGTTCCACGCCCTGCGTGCGCAGGCCGCCGATGCTGTTCAGCGCCGTGCGGAAGATGCCGTCGTAGTCGAAGAAGCCGGCCGACTGCTGGAAGTTGCGGAAGTCGGTGCGGAACGCGGCCAGTGAGAACATCGCGCGGTTGTCCCACAGGCTCTGCTTCCAACCCACTTCGTAGCTGCGCGCCGTTTCCGGCGCCACCGGCGGACGCGCCGCCAGCACGGCCGTGAAGCTCGACGTCAGGTCGTACGCGATGCCCTTGTGGCCCGTCGAAATCGTACCGTACACCATCGCGTCCTTGTCCAGCCGATGCTCGAGGCCCAGCTTCCACGTGCGGCTCGTGTTGCTGTCCGAGCGGGTATAAAACTCGGTCTGCGCGAACGCCTGCGGCGGCACCGTGTAGCGGCGGAAGTTGTAGCCCGTGTCCTCGTCGTTCAGCCGCGCGCCGACGATGACGCTCGTGTCGGGGCGGAAGTCCCAGCTGCCCTGGCCGTAGATCGCCTTGTTGATGTTCCAAGCGTCCGCGCCGTAGTTCGTGCCGTAGTTCTGGATCAGCGGGGCCTTGGCCAGCTCGCGATTCAGGTCGTTCTTGCCGTACCAGAGCCCGGCCACGTAGCGGATCGGACCGCGGTCCGGCGACGTGATGCGGAATTCCTGCGTCGTCGACTTCACGTTGAACACGCCGTACTGGTACAGGCCCCCGTGCATCTGCGTGGGCGCGCCGTTGGGCAGGGCGAGGAACTGCAGGATGTCGATGTCGGTGGCGTCGTTATCCTGATAGTCGTCCATGTGGTACTTGCTGTAGGACGAGATGGAGCTGAGCGTCAGGCCGTTCGCGAGGCCGTAGTCGATCTTGAGGCCCGTGCCCCAGTCGTGGAACTTGCCGCCCGTCGGGTAGTCGTTGCGCACGTCGCGGTTGGACGGATTGATGTTGATCCCCGCGAGGACGACGGACTGCGGCAGCTGCGGCGCATTGCGATACAGGCCGCCCGGCGTCATCGACGTGAACGCGGTCGTGCAGCAGAATTTCTCGGTGCGGTTGTAATGGGGCGTCAGCGTGAACGTCAGGTCGTCGGTCGGGCGCCATTCGAACTTCGCATTCAGGTTGTCGCCCTTGCTGCCATTGAGCTTGCCGCCCGTCGTCAGGTTGTTCAGCGTGCCATCGTAATTCGTCTTGCTGGCGGCGACGCGCATGCGGAACGTGTCGGACACGGCTCCCGACACGCTGACGCCGGCGCGCCATTCGTCGTCGTTCGTCGCGAGCAGGGTCGCCGTCGTCCTGACGGGGCCGCCGATCGGCTTCGTCGTGATGTTCAGCGCGCCCGCGATCGAGCTCTTGCCGAACAGGGTGCTCTGCGGCCCCTTCAGCACTTCGATGCGGTTGACGTCGGCGAGGTCCTTGAACGCGTTGGCCTGCATGCCGAGCGGGATGTCGTCGACGATCACCGCGACGTCGGCCTCGACGCCGATGCCCAGCGAGTACGTGCCGACGCCGCGCATGTTGATGCTGAAGTTGCCGGGCTGCGTGCCGTACGACAGCGTCAGTGCGGGCGACAGGGCGGGCAGGTCGTCCAGTTCGCGCACGTTGGAACGCTGCAGGACGGCGTCGCCAAGGACCGTGATCGACGCGGGCACGTCCTGCAGGTTCTGGGCGCGCTTGTTCGCGGTGACGACGACGGTTTCCAGTCTGGCGGGTTCGGGCTGCCGCGCCTCCTGGGCATGGGCGCTCATGGCGAGCAGGGCGATGGCGGCGGCCACGGGCTTGGGTGTGCCGGGGTAACGCATGTGAGTCTCCTTGTTATCGGTCTGGCCGGTGGCGTCACTCGATTGGCAACGTTTCCAATTCCGGCGAAATAAAAAGACGGTACGCTCCGTCCGTCTCAATCATGAAAGAAAACGATTGTCCAAAACAGGACAAGTAATCGCAGATACCTTGGAGTTACATGTCAGGTTAAACGTTTTCCGTCAAACGGCAAAATAACCTAACCGTGCGATAAAGACAAGGGATATGAATTCGGAATCGCGCCGGCGAGCGATCAATACAACACGAGCGGCACAATGTAACGGCGGGTCACATTCGTTGTTGCACGGATACATAAGCTGCCGGTATTGCATCGGATGCCGACCCGACGGGCAGGCGATCGCATACACTCGGCTGTTTGTCGAATCGTCGGGGTGGGTGTTGTTTCGTAAGGGAGCCAGTGCGTTGTTGCAGTCGCAAGCCGGACAGGCGGGGCAGGATCGTGTCGACGCGCTGGACGGCGGCCGCCGGCCGCTGAAGGTCGTCACGATCGCGCTGATCGCGATGGCGTGCCTGACCTCCGTCGCCGTCATGGCGTGGAGCGGCTATCACTCGCGCGCGCTGGAATTGTCCGGCGCGTCCATCTCCGCGTCCAACACGGCGCACACGCTCGCCAACCAGGCGAATTCCTCGTTCAAGATGGCGGACACGGTGCTCGTGTCGCTCGTCGACAAGGTCGAAGTGGAAGGATGGTCGGCCGCGAACATGGCGCGCCTGCGCGCGCTGATGATGAAGCACATGGCGGACATGCCGGCGCTGCAGGGGCTGTTCATCTACGACGAGGACGGCCGCTGGATCGTGAATTCCGCCGGCACGCGCTTCGACGGCCGCAACAACAGCGACCGCGCCTATTTCCAGTACCACAAGCAGCACCCGGCGCAGGGCGTGCACGTCGGTGGCCCGATCATCGGCCGCACGAGCGGCGCCTGGATCATTCCCGTGTCGCGCCGTATCGACCATCCCGACGGCAGCTTCGCGGGCGTGGCGCTGGCGACGATCAAGATCGACTTCTTCCGCACGTTCTACGAAGGCCTCGACATCGGCAGCGACGGCCGCATCCTGATGACGCTGGACGACGGCACCCTGTTGCTGCGCGTGCCGTTCGACACGGCCAGTATCGGGCGCGACACCCGGAAGGATCCCGTCTTCCGCCTGCGCGGACGCGACGCCGAGATCGACGGCGCGACGTTCATCCGCACCGAGTCGCGCGTCGGCGACTATCCGGCCCGGATCACGGTGCTGCGTTCGAAGGACGTGGCGCTGCGGCCCTGGCTGCACAGCGCGATCCTGTCGTACCTGGCGCTGTTCGTGCTGATCGCCGGCCTGCTGCTGCTCGGGCGGCGCGCCGTGCGCCAGATCGGGCTGCGCGACCGGCTGCAGCGCGACCTGCTGACCACGAAGGCGCTGCTCGAGACGGCGAATGCGTCGCTGTCGGCGATGGCCTATGTCGACGGCCTGACGGAGCTGTTCAACCGGCGCTACTACGAGCAGACCTGGGAGCGCGAGCACGGGCGCGCGTTCCGCAACCGGGCGTCGCTCGCGGTGCTGATGATCGACGTCGACCACTTCAAGCGCTACAACGACCGCTACGGCCACCTGGCGGGCGATGAATGCCTCAAGACCGTCGCACAGGCGATCCTGCGCGGCCAGCGGCGCAGTGGCGACCTGGCCGCGCGCTATGGCGGGGAAGAGTTCGTCGTGCTGCTGCCGGACACCGACCTGGCCGGCGCGCGCGAAGTCGCCGAAAAGATCCATGCCAGCGTGGCCGCGCACGCGCTGCGCCACGAGGCATCGCCGCTGGGCGTCGTCACCGTCAGCATCGGCGCATACGCCGCCGTGCCGGAGCAGGCGGACGACCCCGACCGCGCATTTGGCGCGCACGCGGACGCGGCCCTGTACCGGGCCAAGGAAGCAGGGCGCAACCGTACCGCGACCTGACCCTATAATGGGCGCCATGAACTCGGATTTGTGGAACACGCTGGCGGCGCGCCGCCATGTGGCCCTGCGCCGCCTGCAGGCGCCGGGCCCGGACGATGCCGCGCTGGCGCGGATGATGGACGCCGCCGCGCAGGCGCCCGATCACGGCTGCCTGCTGCCCTGGCGCTTCGTGCTGATCCCGCCGGAGCGGCGCGACGATCTCGGCGCCGTGTTCGAGGAAGCGCTTGCGCAGCGCGATCCCACGGCCGACGATGCAGCGCGGGCGTCCGCGCGCGCGAAAGCCTTGCACGCGCCGTGCCTGCTCGTGGCGGTCCTCGTCGACGCACCCGGCACCGCCATCCCGGTCGAGGAAAAACTGGTGTCGCTGGGCTGCGCGCTGCAGAACGTGCTGCTCGCGGCGCAGGCGCTGGGCTTTGCCAGCGGTCTCGCGAGCGGCGGGGCGCTCGACACGCCGGCCATGCGCCGCCTGCTGGCCCTCGACGCGCACGAGCGTGCGGTCTGCTTCATCGGCATCGGTACTGGAGAACCGAAAAAAACGCCCCGGGTGCGTCCGCAGCCGGGGCAGTTCTTCACGAGCCTGTAATTTCTACTGCACGAGCGGCGTCGCGCTCCCTTCCAGCGTGATGCCCTCGATGCGTGCGCGGCCCACGAGGATCTGCAGGTACTGGTGGATGCCCCGCTGCAGCGCGGCCGTCGCGAGCCATGCGGCGACCTGCGATTTCACCGTTTCGAACGGCAGCAGCGAGCCGTCGATGCGGCGCAGCACCTGGACGATGTGCAGGCCGAAGCGCGTCTCGATGGGGCGCGCGGCCAGCTCGTTTTCGCCGAGGCGGAACAGCACGTCGTCGAATTCCGGCACGCAGTCGCCGCGGCTCAGTTGGCCGAGGCTGCCGCCCACGGCGCCGGACGGGCAGTTCGAATACTGCGCCGCCAGTTCGCCGAAGCGTTCCGGCGCGGCCCGCAGCGCCGCCAGGATGTCCTCCGCCGTTTCGCGGACGAGGTCCAGGGGCACGGTCGGCGTCACCTGGAACAGGATGTGGCGCGCTTCGACCATTGCGCCGCGGGTGAACCTGTCCGGGTGGTTCCGGTAGTAGGTGAGGCACGCCGCCTCGTCGGCCTGCGGCACGCTGACCTCCTGCGTCAGCAGCGCCTCGACGCGTGCGTCGTCGTCGGCGCCGGCAATCCCGAGGCGGTCCGCTTCCTGCAGCAACACGGTGCGCAGCACGACTTCGTGCACCGATGCCTTCAGCGGGTTGGGGGTGCCCTTGTGGTGCGGCAGTTCCTGTTCGATCTGGCGGTCGTCGATCTCGACGCCGTTGACGGAGATACCCATGATTGCTCCTTAGCGCGGACGGACCAGCTGGAAGGCACGGCCCAGGTAAGTCACCGCGCCGAAACCGCTCCAGATGTGGACGAGGCGGGTGAACGGGAAGATGACGAACAGCGACATCCCCATGAACAGGTGCAGCTTGAACACGAGCGGCGCATCGAGGATGAAGCCGGCGGCGTCGCCGCGGAACGTCACGATGTGCTGGGCCCAGGTCATCAGCAGGACCATCATGTGGCCGTCCAGGTGACCCGCCGACACGAAGATCGACGACAGGCCGAGGAGCAGGGTACCGAGGATCCACAGCAGCACGATCTTGTCCTTGAACGTGGTGGCGGCGCGCAGGCGCTCGTTGCCGAGGCGGCGGGCGAGCAGCAGCAGGATGCCGAACAGGCACAGGGTGCCCATCACGCCGCCCGCGGCCATCGCGAACAGCTGCTTGGCGCCGTGCGTGACACCAAGCGTATCCCACACCCACACGGGCGTCAGCAGGCCGACGGCGTGGCCGCCCAGCAGGCCGATGATCCCGACGTGGAACAGGATGCTGCCCAGCCGCAGCTGGCCCCTGTGCAGCACTTGCGTGGATTCGGAGCGCCACGTGTATTGCTCGCGGTCGAAGCGGATCAGGCTCCCGAGCAGGAAGATCGCCAGCGCGATGTACGGGTAGATGCCGAACAGGAATTGATTTATATAGTTCATGCTGCCTCCTCCTGATGCACGGCAGGACGCGTGCCGCGCGGGTAAAAATTGATCGGTTGCGGGCCCGACGCCTGCGGCTTGAGCAGGGGCTCGACGCCGTCCGCGCCGGGGCCGAAGGTTTCCAGCGCTTCGTCCATGTCCTTGATCGGCGGCTCGGACAGTTCTTCCGCCGCGACCGGGGACAAGCCTTCCAGCACGTCGAACACGCCGGCATACGGGCTGCCGTTCGCGGCCAGCTTGCGGCCGATGAAGGCCAGCACGTGGACCGCGTCGCCCAGCAGGCGGCCGGCTTCCTGTTCATCCAGCTGCGACAGGAATTCGAGGAAAAGCGGCACGAAGTCCGGCAGCTCGTCGCCCTGCATTTCCAGGCCGTGCTTCTTGTACTCTTCCATCAGGTCGACCATGGCCTGGCCGCGGTCGCGCGATTCGCCGTGGATGTGCTCGAACAAATGCAGCGAGTGCGACGGCGTGCGGTCGAACGTCTGCACGTATTCCTGCTGCAGCGTGATCATGTCGTTCTCGGCCAGGTGCGCCAGCAGCGGCGCCACCCGGGCGCGCATCGGAAGCGGCAGGCCGTCTTCCAGCTCGGGCAGGGCGGCGACGAGGTCGCCCTCCGGGTAGAGCAGCAACGCGGACAGGATGCGGTAGTGGGTCATGTCAGGCTCCTTCCGTTTCTTTCTTCTTGCGCGATTTCGGCATCGAGATGAAGATCGTCGATCCCTGTTTCTTCTTGCCGAACAGCGAGGCGTCGCTGGTGCCGTCCGAGCAGCCGTTACCGAACGAGAAGCCGCACGAACCCTTTTCGTTGAAGCTGTCCTCGGCCATCTCCTTGTGGCTGCTCGGGATCACGAAGCGGTCTTCGTAGTTCGCGATGGCCATGATGTGGTACATGTCTTCCACGACCGCCTGCGACAGGCCCACCTGGCGCAGCACGTCGAGGTTCTCGACCTTGTCCACCGACTTCGAACGCATGTAGGCACGCATCGCCAGCATGCGGTCCAGCGCATGCACGACCGGCGCTTCCTTGCCCGCGGTGAGCAGGTTGGCGAGGTAGCGCACGGGGATGCGCAGGCTCTTCGTGTCTGGCAGGATGCCGTTCATGCCCATCTTGCCGCTTTCGGCCGCGGCCTGGATCGGCGACAGCGGCGGGATGTACCAGACCATCGGCAACGTGCGGTATTCCGGGTGCAGCGGGAACGCGATCTTCCATTCGACGGCCATCTTGTAGACGGGCGAGCGCTTGGCGGATTCGAGCCACGAGTCCGGGATGCCCTGGCGGCGGGCTTCCGCGATCACCTCGGGATCGTGCGGATCGAGGAACAGGCCGAGCTGCGCTTCGTACAGGTCCTGCTCGTCGGCGACCGAGGCCGCGGCTTCGATCTTGTCGGCGTCGTACAGCAGCACGCCCAGGTAGCGGATGCGGCCCACGCAGGTTTCCGAGCACACGGTCGGCTGGCCCGCTTCGATGCGCGGGTAGCAGAACGTGCACTTCTCGGCCTTGCCGGACGACCAGTTGTAGTAGATCTTCTTGTACGGGCAGCCCGAGATGCACATGCGCCAGCCGCGGCACTTGTCCTGGTCGATCAGCACGATGCCGTCGTCCTCGCGCTTGTACACGGAGCCGGACGGGCACGATGCCACGCAGGTCGGGTTCAGGCAGTGCTCGCACAGGCGCGGCAGGTACATCATGAAGGTGTTCTCGAACGTCGAGTACATCTCCTTCTGCACGTTGTCGAACAGTTTATCCTTGCTGCGCTTGGCGAATTCGCCGCCCAGGTCGTCCTCCCAGTTCGGACCCCATTCGATCTTGTCCATCTTCTTGCCGGTCAGGACGGAGATCGGACGGGCGGTCGGCGGCGTCTCGGACAGCGGCGCGTTCTGCAGCCGCTCGTAGTCGTACGTGAACGGCTCGTAGTACTCGTCGATCTGCGGCAGGTTCGGGTTGGCGAAGATGTTCGCCAGGATTTTCAAACGGCTGCCCTGGCGCGGTTCGATCTTGCCGGACGCGGTGCGTTTCCAGCCGCCGTTCCACTTGTCCTGGTTCTCCCATTCCTTCGGGTAGCCGATGCCGGGCTTCGTCTCGACGTTATTGAACCATGCGTATTCCACGCCGTCGCGGCTCGTCCAGACGTTCTTGCAGGTCACCGAGCAGGTGTGGCAGCCGATGCATTTGTCCAGGTTCAGCACCATGCCGATTTGTGCTCTGATTTTCATGTCTTTACCTCGTTATCTTTTCAAGCACCCTTCGGGCTGGCGACGCGTGCCAGCGCGGGTTCGCGGTCTTCCGTCTCGTGCTTCGGCGTGCCTGCCGGCCGTGCCGGGGCGGGGCGCGCCGGTTGCTGCTCGCCGTTCGGACGCGATTCGTCGCGGGCGCCTTCCATCCAGTTCACGTCGCGCATCTTGCGGACCACCACGAATTCGTCGCGGTTGGAACCGACCGTGCCGTAGTAGTTGAAGCCGTACGACAGCTGGGCGTAGCCGCCGATCATGTGGGTCGGCTTGGTCACCGTGCGCGTCACCGAGTTGTGGATGCCGCCGCGTTTCTTCGACATCTCCGCACCGGGCACGTTCACGATCTTTTCCTGGGCGTGGTACATGAGCGTCATGCCTTCCGGGACGCGCTGGCTCACCACGGCGCGCGCCGTCAGCGTGCCGTTCACGTTGAACACCTCGATCCAGTCGTTGTCCTCGATGCCCGCCGCTTTCGCGTCGATCTCGGACAGCCACACGTGCGGGCCGCCGCGCGACAAGGTCAGCATGCGCAGGTTGTCGGAGTAGGTCGAGTGGATGCCCCATTTCTGGTGCGGGGTGATCCAGTTCAGCGCCAGTTCCTTGTTCCCGTTCGGACGGCGGTTCATGATCGCTTCCGTCGTCTTGGTGTTGATCGCGGCCTTGTACACGCACAGTCCCTCGCCGAAGTCGCGCATCCAGACGTGGTCCTGGTAGAACTGCTGGCGGCCCGTCAGCGTGCGCCAGGGGATCAGTTCATGGACGTTCGTATAGCCGGCGTTGTAGCTGACTTCCTCGCTTTCCAGGCCCGACCACGTCGGCGACGAGATGATCTTGCGCGGCTGCGCCTGCACGTCGCGGAAGCGGATGCTGTCATGCTCGCGCGGAATGGCCAGGTGCGTGTGGTCGCGGCCCGTGATCTTCGACAGCGCTTCCCAGGCCTTCACCGCCACGTGGCCGTTCGTTTCCGGCGCCAGCGTGAGGATCATCTCGGCGGCGTCGATCGCCGTGTCCAGGCGCGGCTGGCCTTTCGACACGCCTTCCTCCAGCACGGTGCGGTTGATGCCGCGCAGGACGTCCACTTCATGGCCCGTCTTCCAGTCGATGCCCTTGCCGCCGTTGCCCACTTTTTCCAGCAGGGGCCCGATCGACGTGAATTTCTTGTGGATCTGGCGGTAGTCGCGTTCCACGACCGTCATCGACGGCATCGTCTTGCCCGGCACCGGCTCGCACTCGCCGAGGCGCCAGTCCTTCGGATCGAACGGCTGACCGAGTTCGCCCGGGGTGTCGTGCAGCAGCGGCGTGAGGATCAGGTCCTTGCGGGTGCCCAGGTGGGCGCCGCCGATTTCCGACAGCTTGGCCGCGATGCCCTTGTAGATTTCCCAGTCCGACTTCGCTTCCCACAGCGGCTGCACGGCTTCGGACAGCGGGTGGATGAACGGGTGCATGTCGGACGTGTTCAGGTCGTCCTTCTCGTACCAGGTCGCCGTCGGCAGCACGATGTCGCCGTACAGGCACGTCGTCGACATGCGGAAGTCCAGCACCACGAGCAGGTCCAGCTTGCCCTCGGCGGCCGGGCGCACCTTCACGTCGCGCGGCTTGACGCAGGCGTCTTCGTCGCTCATCAGCGCGTTCTGGGTGCCCAGCAGGTATTTCAGGAAGTACTCGTGGCCCTTGCCCGAGCTGCCCAGGATGTTGGAGCGCCACACGAACATATTGCGCGGGAAGTTCGCGGGGTTGTCCGGGTCGTCGCACGAGAAATTCAGCTTGCCGGCCTTGATCTGCTCGACCGCGTACTGCGCCGGGTCCTGGCCCGCGCTTTCCGCGGCGCGGACGACGTCCAGCGGGTTCGTTTCGAGCTGCGGCGCCGACGGCAGCCAGCCCATGCGCTCGGCCTTGGCGTTGAAGTCGATCAGCGCCATCTCTTCCAGCTTGCCGTCCGCCGTCGGGCACAGGATCTCGGACGTGTGCAGCTTCTCGTGGCGCCACTGGCTCGTGTGGGCATAGAAGAACGACGTGCCGTTCATCTGGCGCATCGGGCGGTTCCAGTCCAGTGCGAAGGCGAGCGGCGTCCAGCCGGTCTGCGGGCGCAGCTTTTCCTGGCCGACGTAGTGCGCCCAGCCGCCGCCGCTCTGGCCCACGCAGCCGCACATCATGAGGATGTTGATGATGCCGCGGTACGTCATGTCCATGTGGTACCAGTGGTTCAGCGCCGCGCCGACGATCACCATCGACTTGCCGCGGGTGCGGTCGGCATTGTCGGCGAATTCGCGCGCCACGGTCACGACGTCTGCGGCCTTCACGCCGGTGTGCTTCACCTGCCATGCGGGCGTGTACGGGACGTCGTCGTCGTAGCTCTTCGCGGCGTTCGGGCAGATGCCGCGGTCGACGCCGTAGTTCGCCATCGACAGGTCGTACACGGTGGTGACGAGCGCGGTGGTGCCGTCGGCCAGCGTGATGGATTTCACCGGCACGTTGCGCAGCAGGAGGTCCTCGGCGTCCTTGCCGCCGAAGTAGGGGAAGCCCACCGGGACGATGCGGTCATGGCCGTCCAGCAGCGACAGCTGCGGATCGATCGGATTGCGGGTGGCGCCTTCCTTCTGTTCGAGGTTCCACTTGCCCGACTCGCCCCAGCGGAAGCCGATCGAGCCGCTCGGCGCGACGATCTTGCCGGTCGCCTGGTCGATGACGAGGGTCTTCCATTCCGGGTTGTTGGCTTCGTCCAGGTTGTTCGCCAGGTGCGACGCGCGCAGGAAGTAGTCGGGAACCAGCGTGCCGTCGCGTTCCTTCAGCATGACGAGCATCGGGAAGTCGGTGTACTGCTTGGCGTAGTCGCGGAAGTACGTCGATTTGCCGGTGGCGTGGAATTCCTTCAGGATCACGTGGCCCATGGCCATGGCCAATGCCGCGTCGGTGCCCTGCTTGGGTGCGAGCCAGATGTCGCCGAACTTGGCCATCTCGCCGAAGTCGGACGACACGGCGACGGTCTTCGTGCCCTTGTAGCGCACTTCCGTGTAGAAGTGGGCGTCGGGGGTGCGGGTCATCGGGACGTTCGAACCCCATACCATCAGGTACGTGGAGTTGTACCAGTCGGCCGATTCCGGCACGTCGGTCTGCTCGCCCCACACCTGCGGGCTGGATGGCGGCAGGTCGCAATACCAGTCGTAGAAGCTCATGGCGACACCGCCGATGAGGCTCAGGTAGCGGGTGCCGGCGGCATAGCTGACCATCGACATGGCGGGGATCGGCGAGAAGCCGATGATGCGGTCCGGCCCGTATTTGCCGATCGTGTAGGCGTTGGCGGCGGCGATGATCTCGTTGACCTCGTCCCACTTGGCGCGCACGAAGCCGCCCTGGCCGCGCACGGATTTGTAGCTGGCGGCCTTCTGCGGATCGTTCGTGATGTAATCCCAGGCCGCGACCGGATCGCGGGTCGCGCGCGCTTCGCGCCACAGCTGCATCAGGCGGCCGCGCACCATCGGGTGCTTGACGCGCTGCGCCGAGTAGACGTACCACGAGTAGCTGGCGCCGCGCGGGCAACCGCGGGGTTCATGGTTCGGCAGGTCCGGGCGGGTGCGCGGGTAGTCGGTCTGCTGGGTCTCCCAGGTGATCAGGCCGTTCTTGACATAGACCTTCCAGCTGCACGAGCCCGTGCAGTTGACGCCGTGCGTGGAGCGCACGATCTTGTCGTGCTGCCAACGCTGGCGGTAGGCCTTTTCCCAGGTGCGGTCTTCGTTGACGACGGCCCCGTGGCCATTCGAAAACGTCTCGCTCGGTTTGCCGAAAAACTTCAGGCGGTCCAAAAAGTGACTCATGGTTTCTCCAACGGCGCGCCGGGGCGCGCTCTCGATATTCGGTGTGGTGCAGCTGTGTTCAGTCTACGGACCGGGCCGACTACGCGGTATTCGCAAGAAGTCGGTCCCGGCCCGGATTAGGGAGTAGGCCGTCTACTCCTTTATGACTAGCCGGAACGTCGCAAGCCTGCTGCGCGTTGCGCTGTCGTCCTGCGATGCTCGCTGTACGATTTGTACAGCTGCGCTTCTCGAACGACATCGCTGCCGCTCGCGACGGTTTGCGAGATCCCCGCTTTCAGCAGGTGATCTCGGCACCCTTGCGGGCATAGAACCACCAGGTGACGGCGATGCAGGTGACGTAGAAGCCGATGAAGCACCACAGGGCGGCGTCGGCGCTGCCCGTCAGGGCAATCGAGGTGCCGTAGCTCTTCGGGATGAAGAAGGCGCCGTAGGCGGCGATGGCCGAGGTGAAGCCGAGGACGGCGGCCGCTTCCTTGTTGGCGCTGGCGACGGCCTGCGCTTGTGCGCCTTCCGACTGGCCCTTGGCGGCGCGCTGGTGCAGGGTCAGGAAGATCACGGGGATCATGCGGAAGGTGGATGCGTTACCGACGCCGGTGCAGGCGAACAGCACGAGGAACATGCCGAAGAAGCCGGCGAAGCTGCCGGCGTGCAGGAAGTGCAATACGCCCAGCACGGCCAGGATCATGCACACGAACGTCCACACGGTGACGCGGGCGCCGCCCAGCTTGTCGGCGATGAAGCCGCCGGCCACGCGGGCGAGGGCGCTGACGAGGGGACCGACGAATGCGTACTGCAGCGGGTTCACTTGCGGGAACAGGGTGCTGGTCAGCAGCGGGAACGCGGCGGAATAGCCGATGAACGAGCCGAAGGTACCCACGTACAGCCAGCACATGAGCCAGTTGTGCTTGCGCTTGAAGATCACGGCCTGTTCGGCGAACGACGCCTTGGCCGACGCGAGGTCGTTCATGCCGAACCAGGCGGCCAGCGTGCTGACGATGATGAACGGCACCCACACGAAGCCCGCGTTCTGCAGCCACATCTGCTTGGTGGCCGCGGCCTTGGTCCACGTTTGCGCTTCGCCGCCGAACAGCGCGAAGGTGATCACGAGCGGGACGACGAACTGCACGGCGGAGACGCCCAGGTTGCCGAGGCCCGCGTTCATGCCGAGGGCGTAGCCTTTCTGCGCTTTCGGGTAGAAGAAGCTGATGTTGGCCATCGACGACGCGAAGTTGCCGCCGCCGAAGCCGCACAGCAGCGACAGCACGAGCATGGTCGGGTAGCTGGTATTCGGATCCTGCACGGCGAAGCCGATGCCGAGGGCGGGGATCAGCAGCGACGCGGTGGAGATGGCGGTCCATTTGCGGCCGCCGAAGATCGGCACCATGAACGAGTAAAAGATGCGCAGTGTGGCGCCCGAGAGGCCCGGCACGGCGGCCAGCCAGAACAGCTGGTTGGTGCTGTATTTGAAGCCGATGGCCGGCAGGTTGACGACGACGACGCTCCACACCATCCAGATCGCGAACGCCAGCATCAGCGCGGGGATCGAGATCCAGAGGTTGCGGCTGGCCGTGGGCTTGCCGCGGCTGTGCCAGAAGGCGGGAACCTCGGGTTCCCAGGTCGAGATGAGGTAACGACTCACGATGTTCTCCTGTGATTATTGAAGTGGTATCAAGCGGCCTTGCGCAACGGCTTGGTTGAGGAATGCGCCGGTGCGGCGACGGCCGCCCTGGTTTGCGGTTTGAACGAGAAATGCATCCAGACGAGGGACACGCACACGGTCCCGTACAGCAGCATGAAAGAGCTGGAACGGATGCCGGTGAGGTCGACGATGGCGCCGAACATGATCGGCAGGATGAAGCCACCGAGGCCGCCGGCCAGGCCGACGACGCCCGAGACGGCGCCGATGTTGTCGCTGAAATCGTCGGCGATGAAGCGGAACACGGATGCCTTGCCGATGGCCATCGCGACGCCGACGACGAACAGCAGCAGGGTGAAGGTCACGGGACCGAGGCCGATGTGCAGGTCCATGCTGCTGGAGACCGTCTTGACGCTCATCGTGGTCTGCGGATACGACAGGATGAAGAAGCACACCCAGCACACCCACATCACATACCAGGTGACCTTGTAGGCGCCGAACTTGTCGGAGATCCAGCCGCCCAGTGCGCGCAGCACGCCGCCCGGCAGCGAGAAGCATGCGGCCAGCAAGGCGGCTTCCTTGAGGCCGAAGCCGTATTCGCCTACGTAGTATTTCGTCATCCACAGCGCCAGCGCCACGTAGCCGCCGAACACGACGGAGTAGTACTGGCAGTAGCGCCACACGCGCGGATCCTTCAGCACGCGCATCTGCGCCGCGAAGCTCTCGCCGGAAGCGGATCTGTGCGACGGATCGGAATAGGTGCCGAACCAGAACAGCAGGGCGGTGGCGACCATCACGGCGGCGTACACCTTGGGCAACGCCTGCCAGCCGAGGGCGGCGATGATGGCGGGGGCCACGAACTTGGTCAGCGCGGAACCGGAGTTACCGGCGCCGAACACGCCCATCGCGAGGCCGCGGCGCTCCTTGCCGAACCAGCGCGCTACGTACGGCGTGCCGACCGAGAACGAGCCGCCGGCCAGGCCCACGAAGAGGCCCAGCACGAGGAAGTGCCAGTAGGCGGTGGCATGGCTGATCATCCAGATCGGCAGCGCGCAGGCCAGCATCAGCGTGAAGAACACGATGCGGCCGCCGTAGCGGTCGGTCCAGATGCCGAGCGGGACGCGCACGAGGGCGCCGCTCAGCACGGGCGTGGCGACGAGGAGGCCGAATTCCGTTTCGTTCAGGCCGAGTGACGTCTTGATGGGGATGCCCAGCACCGCGAACATCATCCAGATCGCGAAGCAGATCGTGAATGCGAAGGTACTGCTGACCAGGACCGCGAGGGGCCGTCTGTCGGTGCTCATTTTTGTTCTCCTGATAAAAGCACGTGGTGATGCCGGAAGCGTACGTGGCGGGGGCCAGCCCAACCATTGGCCGGAGGGGTGGGCGCGGCAGCGCAATGGAGCTAGGCGCCCTAGTCATAAAGGCGTAGGTCCGTGTACGATGGCGCTTATTGCCCCTATCGCCCCTATTGCGCCCCAGTCGCACGGAACCGCTTATGCCGCACGCACTCAGCCCCGAACAGCTCAGCAACATCATCGACATCGCCGAAAACGCCGTGATCTGCACGGACGAGCGGCAGAAAATCATCCTGTTCAACAAGGGTGCGGAACGGGTGTTCGGCTGGACGGCCGCGGAAGTGACGGGCCAGGACCTGGCGATGCTGATGCCGCCGCGCTTCCGTCCCGGCCACGCGGAGCGGGTGGCCGGCTTCCAGCACGGGGAGCGCACGGCCCGGCGCATGGGCGAGCGGGGCACCATCTACGCGGTGCGCAAGGACGGCAGCGAATTCCCGGCCGAGGCGACGATCTCGAAATCGGCGGCGGGCGGGCGCGTGATCCTCACGGCGATCCTGCAGGACATCTCGGAACGCAAGGCCTACGAGCGCGAGCTGGAACTGGCGCGCGACCGCGCCGAAGCGGCCATGCAGGCCAAGAGCATGTTCCTGGCCAATATGAGCCACGAGATCCGCACGCCGCTGAACGCCGTCATCGGCATGACGAGCCTCCTGCTGCACACGGACATCGACGACGAACAGCGCGACTACACGGAGACGATCCGCTCCAGCAGCGAGGCGCTGCTGGCCATCATCAACGACCTGCTCGATTATTCGAAGCTGGAAGTGGGGCGCCTCGACCTGGAGCGCCACGCGTTCGAAGTGCGCCGCTGCGTCGAGGAAGCGCTCGACCTGCTCGCGCCCAGCGCGAGCGACAAGAACCTGGACCTCGCGTACATGATCGAACCGGGCGTGCCGGCCACGATCCTCGCGGACGCCACGCGGCTGCGCCAGATCCTCGTGAACCTGCTGTCGAACGCGATCAAGTTCACGCACCACGGCGAGGTCGTCGTCACCGTGTCGGGCGAGCCGCGCGAGGAGGGCGGCTACCGTCTCGTGTTCGCCGTGCGCGACACGGGCATCGGCATCCCGCCGCACCGCCTGGACGACATCTTCCACTCGTTCACGCAGGTCGACGCGACGACCACGCGTAAATACGGCGGCACGGGCCTGGGCCTGACGATCAGCCGGCGCCTCGCGGAGATGATGGGCGGCGGGTTGACGGTGGACAGCGAGCCGGGACGCGGCTCGACGTTCAGCGCGGCCATCGTCGCCGACGCGTTCGACGACCAGCTGGCCGAACACGTGCTGCGCGACCGCGCGGCCACGGTGCGCGGACGCCGCATCCTGATCGTCGACGACAATGCGACCAACCGCCGCATCCTGATGAAGCAGGCGCTGTTGTGGGGCATGTCGCCGCTGGCCGCGGCGTCGGCCGTGGAGGCGCTGGACCTCGTGCGCGACGGCCACCCGTTCGACGTCGCGGTACTGGACATGCAAATGCCCGACATGGACGGCGCGCGCCTCGCGGGCGAACTGCGCAAGCATCGCGACAGGGCCGCTCTGCCGCTCGTGCTGCTGACGTCCGTCGGCCAGCGCCACACCGGTGCGGACGGGGACGCGGTGCGCGAATTTTCCGCGTGGCTGAGCAAGCCGATCAAGCCGGCCGCGCTGCTGGAGGCGCTGCAGCAGGTGCTGGGCGAGCGCCAGGCCGCGGCGCGGCCGGCGCCGGTGCCGGCCCGCGAAGAGACGGATCTCGCCATCCTCGTCGCCGAGGACAACACGATCAACCAGAAGGTGATCCGGCAACTGCTGCGCCACCTGGGCTACCGCGCGGACGTCGTCGGCAACGGCCTCGAAGCCGTGGCGGCGCTGGAGCGCCAGGATTATCCCGTGATCCTGATGGACATGCAGATGCCGGAAATGGACGGCCTGGAAGCGACGCGCCGCCTGCGCGAGCGCTTCCGCGGCGCCAACGCGCCCTACATCATCGCGATGACGGCCAACGCCATGCCGGGCGACCGCGAACGCTGCCTGGACGCGGGCATGAACGACTACGTGCCGAAGCCGATCGAGATGGACGTGCTGGACAAGGCGCTGGCCGCCGCGCGCGACCACGTGGCGGCGCGCCGCGCGGGACACGCCGTGCTGGACCCGGCCCGCATCGCGCAGCTGCGCGCCATCGACGACGATGCCTCACTGCTGGAGGACGTCGTGAACGCGTTCGTGGGCGAGGTGCCGCAACTGCTGCACAAGCTCGACCACGCAGTGCGGGAGCACGACGGGCAGCTGCTGGCGGTGACCGCGCACTATCTGTTGTCGAGCATCGATTTCGTCGGCGCGAACCGGATGCGGGTGCCGTGCACGAACCTCGAACTGATGGGGAAGGCGGAGAATTTCGAGGATGCGCAGGAGCAGATGGCGCTGCTCACCGCCGCGTATGAGGACGCGAAAAAGGCGCTGCTCGCGCTGCGCTGATCAACCCTGCCGATCCGGCCCGCTGCCGATCCCCTGCTCGACGGCGAACACCGCCGCCTGCACGCGGCTCGACAGGCCGAGCTTCTTGAGGATGTTCTGCACGTGGATCTTGACCGTGCTCTCGGCCAGGTCGAGCACGCGCGCGATCAGCTTGTTGCTTTCGCCGCGCGCCAGGCAGGCGAGGATCTCGCGTTCGCGCGGCGTCAGCTTGTCCAGGTCCGACGGCGGCGCCGCCGGCTTGGGTTCGCGCTGTTTCTGCAGCTGGGCCACGAGCTTGGCGGCCATCGATTCGGCCAGCACGGATTCGCCGGCGGCCGCGCGCTCGATGGCGCGCTGCAGGTAGTCGGCGTCGATGTTCTTGATCAGGTAGCCGCGCGCGCCCGCGTGCAGGGCGGTGGCCAGGTCTTCGCCTTCCTCGGACACGGTCAGCATGATGACGGCGGCCTCGGGCCAGCCCTGCAGGATCAGTTCGAGCGTCTCCACGCCGGTCATGCCGGGCATGTGCAGGTCGAGCAGGATCACGTCGGGTTTCAGTTGCATCGCCCGCTTCACGCCGTCGATGCCGTCCGACGCCTCGCCGACGACGGTGAAGCGCGGATTGCGCTGCAACAGCGAACGTACGCCGCTGCGGAACAACGTGTGATCGTCGACCAGCAGCACGCTGATCGGCTCGAGGGCTTCTTCCATACACAACTCCATTCGATTCAAGCGGCCCGCCGGTGCGCGCTGGGGACGTACAGGCGGACGGTGGTGCCGGCGCCGCTCCCGGATTCGATGGCCAGGTCGGCGTTGATATGCCGGGCCCGTTCGCGCATGATGTGCAATCCCACGTGGCTGTCGCCGGACGCGGGCACGGCGGCGGCATCGAACCCGACGCCATTATCGCTGATCGATAGAGAAAAGTCTTGGCCGTCGCGGACCTGGACGAGCACCTTGTCGGCATGGGCGTGTTTACGGATGTTCGACAACGCTTCCTGCACGATGAACAGGAGCTGCAGCTGTTCCTCGCGCGGGAACGGCAGGCCGCCGCCCCCTTCGGCCTTGAAGCTGGCCTCCACGCCCGTCTGGTCGCGGAACTTGCGCACGGCCTTGCGCAGGGCGCTGTTGAGGTCATCCTCTTCCAGCCGGCTGCGGAAATTCTGCAACAGTTCGCGCACGTCCTCGTAGCTTTCCTTGACGCCTGCGCGCAGCAGCGGCACGATCGCGGCCGCATCCTGCTGCTGCCCGTCGTGCAGCGACTGTTCCAGCATCTGCACCTGCAGGTTCAAGAAGTTCAGGCCCTGGGCGATGCTGTCGTGCAGGCCGCGCGCCACCATGTTGCGCTCTTCCGAGATGGCCATTTCGCGCTCGCGCGCCGCGAGCCGCATGTTCTCGATGGCAGTGCCCAGCAGCCGGCCCAGCGTTTCGAGCAGGGCGGTCTCGCGGTCGTTGAATGACGTCTCGCTACGGAAGTGCAGGCTGAATACGCCGAGGTGCTGGTCCTGGGCGAAAATCTGGAACACCGACACCGTCGCGAACCCTTCGCGCGCGCAGCGCGACACGTCGGGGCCGGGCACCGCGCGCAGCAGCCGCACGACGGGGAGCTTGCCCTGCGCCGCCTCGCCGCACAGGCAGTCGCCGACCGGCATGCAGCGTTCGGCCTTGACCATCTCGTCGGACAGGCCGGCCTGCACGATGAGATGCACCTTGTCCGTATTGGCGTCGATGAGCCGCACCGAGCCGCCGTCCGCGCCGAAGTAACGCATGATGCGCTCGACGAAGCCTTCGCACATCGGCTCCAGCGTCTGGCGCACCTGCAGGAAGGCGGCGCTGTCGTACAGCAGCGCCAGTTCGCGGTTCTGGCCTTCCAGCGCGGCCGTCTTCTCGCGCACCTTGTCTTCCAGGCTCGCGTAGACCTGTTCCACGCGGTCGGCCATCCGGTTGAAACCGGCCGCCAGCTGGCCGAATTCGTCCTGGCTGGCCACGTCGAGGCGGACGCCGAAATCCGTGTCCGCCATGCTGCGCATCCCCGCTTGCAGGCGCTCGACCGGGTCGACAATGAGGCTGAACATCAGGTACACGAGGACAACGGTCCCGCCCATCGCCAGCGCCATCAGCGCCAGCTGCGAGCAGCGCAGCCAGAACGTGCGCACCTCGTTGTCCCGTTCGATCAGGCCCACGATGGCGTCGATCTGGGCGACATAGGCATCGACCCGGCCGAGGAAGTCGCGCAGCGGCGGCAGGCGCTCGTCGCCGCGTGCCTGCAGCACCTGCAGCGCGAGCGGCCGCAGTTCGCGCTGCCAGCGCAGCGTGGCCATGGAAAAGCTGTCGCGGATGGCGGCCGTCGGCGGCAGGCCGAGGGGACGCTGCGGGTCGCCGCGGTCGATCAGCGCGAGGGTCGCATCGATGGACGCGATCTGCGCGCGCGCGTCGCGCGCGTAGCCGCCGCCGGGCGCGCGCACCTCGCGGCCGAGCAGCATCGCGAGCCGGTATTCCTGCTTGCGCACGCCGCCCGTTTCGTTGATGGCGGCCGCCGAGCCTTCCAGCTGCCACGACAGCCACAACGTCGTGCCGATGGCGGTCAGCGCGAGCAGCAGGAAGCCGACCAGGGCCCCGGCGATGCGGGTCGACAGGCGCAGGTGGCCCGGGATCGGCGGATAAGCGGGCGGCGTCGTCATGCCGCGGCGTCCAGCGGCTGGACGAGGTTGAGGAACTCCTGCTTGCGCGGGGAGTAGGCCAGTAGCTCGCCGGTCCCGATGTCGAAATACCAGCCGTGCAGCGCGACCTTGCCCGCTTCCACGCGCCGGCGCAGCCACGGGTAGGTCATCAGGTTGTCGAGCGAATGGAGGATGCTGGCCTGCTCGGCGGCGCGGCAGCGGGCGTCGTCGTGCTTGTGCGGCAGCGCGCGCAGCACTTCCGCGCGCACCGGCTCCGCGATGCGCATCCAGCGCGCGACGAAATCCGTCTCCTCGGTCACGCGCTGGCCCGACATCAGGGCCCGGATGCCGCCGCAGCGCGCATGCCCGAGCACGACGACGCGCGCCACCTCCAGGCCGCATACGGCGAATTCGATGGCGGAACTGACGCCGGCCGACGCGTCCGCGGTGCACGGCGGGACGAGGTTCGCGATATTCCGGACGACGAAAATGTCGCCCGGATCGCAGCCCGTCAGCAGGGCCGGGTCGACGCGCGCATCGCAGCAGCCGATGACGAGCGTGGACGGATGCTGGCCGTCGCGCAGCGAGGCGCGCACGACCGGCTCGCTCATGAAACGCTGCTGGAAGCGGGAAAAGCCGCGGATGAAGCGTTCGATGTCCTGCATGTCAGCCTCCCGTCTGCGACATGAAGCGCACGATTTTCTCGGGCCGCGCCGTGAAGTCGTGCTGGTGGGGTTTCAGTTCGATGGCGTGGCGGATCGCGGCTTCGAGCTCCGCGTCGCTGGCGCCGGCGCGCAGCAGCGGGCGGAATTCGAATTTCTCTTCCTGGCCCAGGCACAGGTACAGCGTGCCGTCCACTGCCAGGCGCACGCGGTTGCAGGTGGCGCAGAAATGCTGCGACATCGGCGTGATGAAGCCGATGCTGCTCCTGCCGTCGCGGGTGGCGAGGTAGCGCGCCGGTCCGCCGCCCAGTTCCAGCGCCTGCGGTACGAGGTCGAATCGTTGCTGGAGCCGTTCGCGCACGGGCTGCAGGTCCATGTAGGCCGCGTTCTGGCCGGTTTCTCCCATCGGCATCACTTCGATCAGGCGCAGCACGAAGCCGTGGCCGATGCAGAATTCCGCCATGCGCTCGATCTCGCCGTCGTTCACGCCGCGCATCGCGACCATGTTGATCTTGATGGGATCGAAACCGGCCTCCTTGCCGGCCATGATGCCGTCCAGGATGCGCGCGTGGCTGTCGCGGCCCGTGATCGATTCCATGCAGGTGCGGTCCAGCGTATCGAGGCTGACGTTGATGCGCGCGACGCCGGCCTTGCGCAGCGCCTCGGCGTGGCGGCGCAGGGTCGTGGCATTGGTCGACAGCGACAGGTCGTCGACGCCGGGGATGGCGGCGATACGGCCGGCCAGGTCGGTCACGTGGCGGCGTAGCAGCGGCTCGCCGCCCGTCAGGCGGATGCGGCGCGTGCCGAGGCGGGCGAACGCGCGCAGCAGGCGCTCGATCTCGTCGAACGTGAGCCAGTCCTCCGGCTCCTCGAACCCCTTGAAACCCGTCGGCATGCAATACGTGCAGCGCAGGTCGCAACGGTCCGTCACGGACAGGCGCAGGTATTCGATCGTTCGGCCGTAGCGGTCGCGCAACATTGCGGTTCTCCAAAGGGGTGATGGTGAAGATTGTAGAGACCGCGCGCCACTCTGGCTGTCGGCATGACGGATGACGGGAGCTAGTTCTTTCGGCGTATGTTGGGCCACGCAGGCTGCCGCTAGACTTGATTTCCTATCGGCAAGAATGTGTCGAAACGAGAGGAATTCATATGAAAATGTCAAATTTCAGGATTGGCACGCGCCTTGCCGCCGGCTTCGGCCTCGTGCTGGTGCTGCTCGCGCTCGTGGTCGCGGTCGGGCTGCAGCGCTTCCACGACGTCGGCCGGGCGACGGCGACGCTGATCGACGACGATTGGGCCAAGGCAGAAGCCGCCGCCACCATCGACACGATGACGCGGGCGAATGCGCGCCGCACGCTGGAACTGTTCATCGCGCCGGACGACGGCTACCGCACCCGGGTGCGCGAGAAAATCGCGTCGAACCGGCACGAGATCGACGGTGCGCTGGCCACGTTGCGCCGCCTCGTCGCCAGCGCAGAAGGCAAGGCCGTGCTGGCCCGGGTGACCGAGCGGCGCGAGGCGTACGTGGCCTCATTCACGCAGGTGAACGCCCTCGTCGACGCGGGCAAGCGCGACGAGGCGCAGCAACTGGTGCTGGCGGAAACCCTGCCGCGCCTGGACGTGTTGCAGCAGGCCGTGCATGACCTCAACGTGCTGCAGAAGGGGCGCGCGGTCGCCGCCGGCAAGACCGTGCAGGACCGGATCGCGTCGGGCCGGGTGCTGATGCTGGCGCTGGGCGGCGCCGCGCTGGCCGTCGGCCTCGTGTTCGCCGTCCGCCTCGCGCGCTCGATCGTGCTGCCGCTGCGCAGCGCCGTCGCGGTGGCGCAGCGCGTGGCCGGCGGGGATCTCACCAGCCGGATCGAGGCGGGTTCGAAGGACGAAGTCGGCGAGCTGCTCGGCGCGCTGGCGGCGATGAACGCGAGCCTTTGCACGATGGTCGGCGAAGTGCGACGCGGGACCGAGACGATCGCCACGGCGTCCTCGCAGATCGCGAGCGGCAACATGGACTTGTCGGCGCGCACGGAGATGCAGGCCAGCGCGCTGCAGCAGAGCGCCTCGTCGATGGAAGAGCTGACCGGCACCGTGCAGCAGAACGCGGACAATGCGCGCGCAGCGAACGCGCTGGCGGCGGCCACGGCGACGATCACCGCCGAAGGCAGCGACGCCGTCGCGCGCGTGGCGGCCACGATGGACGAGATCAGCGACGGCGCGCGCCGCATCGCCGACATCACCGGCATCATCGACGGCATCGCGTTCCAGACCAATATCCTCGCGCTCAACGCCGCAGTGGAAGCGGCGCGCGCGGGCGAACAGGGCAAGGGCTTCGCCGTCGTTGCCACCGAGGTGCGCAACCTGGCGCAGCGGTCGGCCGCTGCGGCCCGCGAGATCCGGCATCTGATCGACGATTCGACCGCGAAGATCGCGGGCGGCACCGAACTCACCGGCCGCGCGGCCGACACCATGCGGCGCGTGCTGGCCAGCGTGCGCCAGGTGACGGGCATCATGGCCGACATCACGGCGGCCAGCGACGAGCAGCGCATCGGCATCGAACAGGTCAACCAGGCCGTGGGCCAGATGGACAGCGTGACGCAGCAGAACGCGGCCCTCGTCGAGCAGGCGGCCGGCGCGGCGCAGGCCTTGCAGGAACAGGCGCATACGCTGAACGACACGATCCGCATGTTCAGGCTCGAATCCGCCGGGCGCGTCTAACGGTAGCCACGTTCGGCGCTTTGATCAACGGGAACGGCAACCTTACCTTCCAGATAAAACACGCAAGCGCCTTCCAACTCGACACGGTCGCCGACGAGCCGGCACGTCAGTTCGCCACCACGACGCGAAGCCTGGAATGCGCGGAGTTCGGTCTTTCCCAGGCGTGCACTCCAATACGGCGCGAGTCCGCAGTGAGCGCCGCCGGTCACCGGATCTTCAGGTATTCCTTTAGCGGGCGCAAAATAGCGGCTCACACAATCCCATCGCTGGTCTCCCCGAGCGGTGACGACGACGCCGGGGCGGTCGAGCCGCGCGATCGCGGCAATGTCTGGTGCCAGGCCACGGACCGCCTCCATATCCTGCAGTACTGCGATGTAATTAAAACCGTCGTCCAGCGTCTCCACTGGCTCGATTCCCAGTGCTTCGGTCAGCCTCTCTGGAAGTGGTATCGATCGCGGCACGCGTACCGGAAAATTCATCACGTACCGGTCGTCCATGCGCCTGACGGTCAAGGGGCCACTCGCCGAATCGAACGTCACCGTCGTGCGCCCTGGCTGCAGCCGCTCCATGACGACGGCAGCGCTTGCAAGCGTTGCATGGCCACACAGCGGCACTTCAACCGTGGGCGTGAACCAGCGCAGGCGGTAATTGTCACCGTCCGGTACCAGAAAGGCAGTTTCCGGAACATTGTTTTCGGCAGCAATTTGACGTAGGAGTCCATCGTCCGCAAACGTCTCCATCAAGATCACAGCGGCCGGGTTTCCCCCAAAAAGCTGGCTGGTGAATGCGTCGACTTTATAGAATGGCAAACTCGTTACTGAACGATTCATGGGCTTGCGTGTTAACAGTGGAGAGATTGCTTACGTCGCAGCAGCGCAACGATGGCGGTTGCGTTGATGTGCACTGCGCGTAGAAAGCGCAGCTTCTCAAGCCTTCCAGGGAATTCGAACGACTCTTCAGGAAAGGTGGCGATCACGGTCGCGCATCGTCTTGAGGTGTGCTCCAGAAATTTCCATTCTGCCGTTACTTTCCTGTGTGGGCGAGGTTGGCTCCCGCGAAGGCCATTATCTCAGCTGGGCAACGCCGCCAGCATCTCTGCCACCGCCTTTTGCGAATGCTCGTTCAGCTTGCGCGCAATTCTGAGATGAAGGACGGCCAGCCGTTCCGCCGCTTGCGCCTCAAGAATGAGTGGCCGCACCAGCCGTTCGGCCGCTTCGTGAAATTGCTGCGAGGTCGCGTCGAGCTGCCTGGTCAGTTCCTGGCGCGCGGTATCGAGCTGCGCGCGGAACACAGTCTCGAACTTTTCGCGCTGGTGGCCAATTTCGCCGTTCTTCCGTTCCTCCGGGTTCATCAACCACTTGATGACACCGGCAACGAGGACCGCGCCGCCGACGAAAGGCGCAACTGGCGCCACCAGTGGGATGACCGCGGAGGCGCCCAGAAAATACACCGCCGCACCCGTCCCCAAGGCAGTCCAGCCGCCGACCCTCAAGGTCGCCCCGGCGGCGCTCTCGGCGCCATTCTTGAAACGCGTGCTCCAGCGCAGTGCGGGAGCCGAACCTGCAAACTGGGTGTGATGCAGCCGTCTCAGCAGCGTGCTGCGGGACAGTGCCATCTCTTCCTGGAAGAGCCGCAGGTCTTCGTGGATTAGCCGGAGCGACTCTTCGCGCCGGGAGATGATCCGGTTGATTCTTCTCTCCAGCTCTTTACCAAACGTGGACCTGGCAATGCTTTCCCACACTATCTTGCGTTTCCACTGGTCCGTGCCAAGGCGTCCGGCGACTTCACGCTCGAATGCGTTACCGGCGTCGTGAATATATTCCTCGATGTCCTCGTCAAACGTCTCACGTTCAAACGCGATCCGCGCATCAGAGATCGCCAGACGCTGGCGCACCTGCTTTTGCAGCGCGTGCGCCGATTCGAGGAAGGCTGTGGACATTTCGCCGGTCGCTTCGATGTCCGCGATGCGCTGGTTAAACGCGCTGATCTCGTGGGTTGCACGCGCGCACGCTGCCGTCATACGCTGGGCCAGTTCGGCTTTATCGAGGGTGCCCTGTTCGAACTCGAGTACGGCGCCCGCGAGCGCGACGTCACCGGTGGCGCGCATGCATAAGTCCGCCAAATCGGCGTATTTGCGGCCCTTGAGCAGGCGTACCGAACCGATGCTCACTTTGTTCCAGATTGTTTGATCATCCGTCGGGAAACTATCAAGGTCGTTCGGCGGAAGTTGATAACGCAAGGCGCCAGCGAAACTTTTTGCCAGCTCCCTACCGCGCGTCCCTTGCAGCAACAGGAGCGCGCGGGCGGCCTCGAAGGCGGTCGAGGCGGTCGCTTGCCCGATGCTTTCGGACGCCTTCTCGAGCTCGAGGAAGGCGGCTTTCCAAGGCAGTGGATGTTCAATGTATTCCAGCAACACAACCTGTGCCAGGGCCGAATCGTTCAGCAGTGTCACGACATCGTCCAAGGCATTGAAATCTGCAACGTTGAGCACGCCGTCGGAGCTGGCAATCGCAGCCACTGCCTTCAGATATGCGGTGGGAAACGTGACGTCATTTGAGATGTAGTCCAGCAGTTCACTGTGCTGCGCGGCACCCTGCTGGCCGAAGTTCTCGAAACTTGCTGTGGAAGCGCTGGATGTCATTGGATGTGTTGGCGGCTTATGGTGTCTTGCTGGATATTATCATTTGGACTCTGTCGGGGTAAGGCAACGGTTGGACCGGCTCAGTGTACGCGGTTGTTGCTTCAATGGCAATTGCAGGGGGTTGTCAGGCGCTCCTAATGATCGTCATGCCGCATCAGCGCATCGATACCGGCCACCGTGCCGGCCATCGCCAGCGCCGCGACGCCGGCGCCGGCCCACGTGGCGATCCGATCGCCGGCCGCCCACTCCTGCCACGCCAGCACGGCGGGCATCAGCATCATCGGCGCCGTCATCGCGGTGGCGAGCCAGGCGTGGCGGCGCACGCCGGCCGACAGGCTCTCAACCACCGCAGCACCCGCCGCAGCAGCCGCCGCTCTTTTCCTTGCGCGCTTCGCCGTAGCCGGCGCCCAGCAGCGCCGCGGTGATGTCCTGCGTCGACGTGGCGTCCTCGTCGAACTCCACGTGCATCTCGCGGCCGCCCGGTTCGAGGTCGATGCCGCGCACGCCGGGCAGCGTGCACAGGGCGCTCGTGAGGCGTTCGATGTCGGCGAAGGCGAGAGGGGCCGAGAACTGGAAATCGTGTTGCATGGTGCTCCTTTTGCGTTGGGTCGTTGGTACACCGTCAGGGTAGGGCGGCGCGCCGCCCCTGTCCTTGAACCGGTTTCAGGTTTTACGAATCAGGCACAGCCGCCCAGGTAGTGGCACGACGTGCAGCGCGTGCAGCCGTCGACCTTGCGCAACGCCCGCGCGCCGCATTCCGGGCACTTGGCGCCCGTCTCTTCGACTGCCGCGATGCCCGGTGCCGGCACCTCGTCCGGCGTGCCGCGCCGTGCCAGCAGGCGGTCCAGCACGTCGGCGGACACCTGGTTGCCGTAGGCATCGAGGAAGCCGCGCCGGATCAGGATCCGCTGCAGCATGAAGGCGATCGCCGCCACTTCCGAATCGTGGTACATCGGTACCTGCACGCCGTCCGCCCGCGTCAGGTGGCCGCAGCGCACCGGTCCCTTCTCCCACACGACCGCGCGCATGTCGGCGAGGGCCTTGGCGATGGAACTGCCGGCGCGCGCGGCCAGCGACAGCAGGCGCATCGTGGAGGTGATCCACTGGTGGCCGTCGCTGCGCTGGTTGGCGGGCATGAAGAACTCGAACGGGCGCTCGATGGCGAGGTCGCGTCCGTTCAGCCGTCCTTCCACGCGCATGAAGCTGATGGTCAGATACACCGTCTTCTTGCCTTCCTGGGTCGTGTATTCGACCTTCGAGGTGACCGATTCCAGTTCGCCCGCCGGACGGCTTTCGAAGCGGCGGCGCAGCGGATCCACATCGCCCGGTGCTTCGGCCGCGGGCGGCGGCGCGACACTCAACACACTGCCCGTGACGGCGTTGGGCCGGTAGGTGGCCAGGCCTTTCAGGCCGGCGCGCCACGCCTCCGTATATAAATCCTTGAAGTCGTCGAACGGGTAGTCGGCCGGCACGTTGACCGTCTTCGAGATCGCGCCGTCCACGTACGGCTGCACGGCCGCCATCATGCCGAGGTGGTCCTGCGCGGACATCTCCAGCGCCGTCACGAACTGCGCCGGCAGTGCGGAGACGTCGTGGCCGAGGTGGCGGTACAGGCGCCACGCGTGGTCGGCCACCTCGTAGATGCGCGTACTGTCGTCCGGCATGCGCTTCTTGCGCTGGTAGACCCACGAAAAAGCGGGCTCGATGCCGTTCGAGGCGTTGTCCGCGAACGCGAGCGCGATGGTGCCCGTGGGTGCGATCGACATCAGGTGCGAATTGCGGATGCCGTGGCGGGCGATCGCTTCGCGCAGCTCGTCCGGCAGGCGCCGCGCGAATGCGCCGTCCAGGTAGCGCTCGGCGTCGAACAGCGGGAACGCGCCTTTTTCGCGCGCCAGCGCCACCGATGCTTCGTACGCGGCGTCGCGCAGGGCGCGCGTGACGTCGGCGGCGAACGCGCGGCCCTCGTCGGCGTCGTAGCGCAGGCCCAGCATGACGAGCGCGCTGCCCAGGCCCAGGAAACCGATGCCGATGCGGCGCTTGTCGCGGCCTTCCGCCGCCTGCTGGGGCAATGGCCATTCGGTGGCGTCGAGCGCGAGGTCGAGCATGCGCACGCCGACGGCCGTCACTTCGCGGAACGTGTCGAGGTCGAAGCGCGCCTCCGGCGTGAACGGCCGGCGCACGAACTTCGTGAGGTCGAGCGAGCCCAGGTCGCAGCAGCCGTACGGCGGCAGCGGCTGCTCGCCGCACGGGTTCGTGGCCGCCAGCGTCTCGGCGTAGTACAGGTTGTTTTCGCCGTTGATGCGGTCCAGGAACAGCACGCCCGGCTCCGCGTGGTCGTAGGTCGACCGGATCACCTTGTCCCACAGGTCGCGCGCCCGCACCGTGCGGTACACCCAGCTGCCGTCCGGGCGCAGGTACGCGCCGTTGGCCTGGTCGTCCGGCCCCGGCTCGGCCGCGTGGGTCAGCTCGACGGGATCGTCGTCCAGCACGGCGCGCATGAACGCGTCCGTGACGCCGACGGAGAGGTTGAAATTGCTGAACGCGCCGCCGTCCTTGGCGGCGACGAAAGCCTCGATGTCGGGATGGTCGATCCGAAGGACGCCCATCTGGGCGCCGCGGCGCGCCCCGGCCGATTCGACCGTGCGGCACGACGCGTCGAACACGGCCATGTACGACACGGGGCCGGACGCGCGCGACCGCGTGCCTTTCACGAGGCTGCCGGCGGGGCGGATCGCGGAAAAATCGTAGCCGACGCCGCCGCCGCGGCGCATGGTTTCCGCGGCTTCGGCCACGGCGCCGTAGATGCCGGGAATGGCGCCGTCGCGGCCGCTGATCGCGTCGCCGACGGGCTGCACGAAGCAGTTCATCAGGGTGGCCTTCAGGCCGACGCCGGCCGCCGAGTTGATGCGGCCGGCGGGCACGAAGCCGTGGTCCTGCGCCCACAGGAAGCGCTGCTCCATCTCCAGGCGCAGCGGCTCGGGTTCGTGCGCGGCCAGCGCGCGCGCCACGCGGGCGCGCACTTGCGCGACGGTCGTCTCGTCGCCCTTCGCGTATTTTTCCTGCAGTACGTCGGCCGACACGTCCTGCGTCGGCATGGATGCGGCAAAGAGGGATTCGTTGGCGTTCATGTCATCCTCGGTGATAGTCAGGCGTCCACTATCCCCGAGGCCCGCCGGCCCCGCCTTAAACTGGTTGAAGCATTCGGCGTTCCGCCGCCAGCAGGGCCACGTCGTCCGCCACCTCGCGCGCGACGGCGGCCGCTTCGGCCGGGTCGAACTGCATGTGGTAGCGCTTGCGCACGCCGTGTTCGGCCAGCTGGAAATGCAGGTCGGGCGTCACGCCGTGGCGCGCGAGGCAGTGGCGCGCGCATTCGAGCGGACAGCCGTCGATCGCGACGACGGGCCGCCCAGATTTCGCCAGCTTGACGAGCGACGGCACGTCGCCGCCCACGCCGGCGATGCAGGACATTTCGGCGACTTCCTCCCGGTCGAGCTCCAGGGCGATGTGGTTGGCCATCTGCGCCGCGCTGGAACAGCCGGAGCAGGAATAGACGAGGGGGAAAACGGTGCGATCACGGCCCATGAGGTTCTCCTGTCAACGGTCGATGGCGTCCAGCGTATTCTTGATGAGCAGACCCAGCTCCGTGTCGCCTTCCATCACGAGGCGGCGGCTGAAGAACAGCGTGTCGGGATCTTCGCGGCGCGTGGCGAGCAGGCCCAGGTCGTACAGGGTCGCGCCGATGACGACGTCCGGTGCAGTTTTCGACGTCACGGCCGCGAACGAGCGCCCGTTCCACGCGACGTCGAAAGTGACGCCCGCGTCCAGCACGGCCAGGCGCAGCCGCTTGCGCAGCAGCTGCGCGCGCGAGTCGTCGTCCAGGTGCGGTTTCAGGCCCGCGTTCAGGCCCGCCGCGAACAGCCACGCGCCGGGCCGGCCGGGCAACCGGGACAGGACGTGGCGGACGGGCGCCGGCAGGCGGTAGGGGGACGCGTTCATGCGGCCACCTCCTCGAGGCCGGGACGGCCGTGCCAGAAGCCGTTGCAGGCGGCCCCCGGCATCCACGCGCCCATCTGCGCGCGCGCCGCGGCCCCGGTCAGGGCGCCCGTCAGCACGCCGTGCACGCTGGCGACGATGTCCGCCATGTGGGCCGACTGCGGGCTCAATCGGACGGCGCCCACGCCCAGCGCGCGCATGGCGGGCAGCGCGTCGACGAGGTTGTACACCTTCGCCGACTGCGTCTGGATGCCGTTCAGGACGAGGAACGGCTTGCCTTCCTGCGTGTTCAGCACGAGGCCGTCCGGATGGTCCAGGCAGCTGAAGCGGCAATCGTCCTTGGGCAGGTTGCGGTGGCGCGCCGTGAAGCAGCGGGCGGAAAACGCGAGCGGCATGCGGCCGTAGGCGAACACCTCGGTCTCCACGCCGGCCGGCAGGGCGGCCTGCATGGCCGCGAGGCTGGTCGACGGCATCTCCAGCGGCGCGACCCAGCGCACGGCGCCGGCGCGGGCGAGCACGGCCAGCGTGGCCGGGTTGTACACGTTCAGGTGGGGGCCGGCGACGAACGGGCGGCCGTCGACGCAGTGCACGGCGCCCATGTCGTTGGCCTCGACGAGGAAGCGGCCGTTGCCGGCGACGCGGCGCAGGGTACTCAGGTCGGATGGCGATTCGATCAGTACCTGGGTCGACAGCACGACTTCCTTGCCGGCGCCGGCGAGGCGGTCGGCCAGCGTGAGCCAGTCGGAAGGACGCAGCTCGTGCCGGCGCGAGCAGACGGTTTCTCCGAGGTAGACGATGTCGACGGGTGTCTCCGCGAGCGCATCGTAGAACGCGAACACGGTATCGCGCGGCCAGTAGTATTGCAGGGGCCCGAGGGCAATCTTCATGATGGTCTTTCGGTACGGGGTCATTTCCAGGGGCGGTGGTAGGCACCCAGCGTGTGCTGGCTGCCTTCGGCGACGTTGTCCAGGCTCGTCATCCACTCGCGCCGGACCGTGTAGCGGCCGTGTTCCGCGAGGCAGGCGTCGATCGCGGCGCGCCACACCTTCGTGACCTGGGCCACGTACGCGGGGCTGCGCTGGCGGCCTTCGATCTTGACGGCGCGCGCGCCCACCGCCGCGAGCTTCGGCAGGATCTCGAGCGTGTTCAGGCTTGCCGGCTCCTCGATCGCGTAATACGTCTCGCCGTCCACGTCGAAGCGGCCCTTGCACAGCGTGGGGTAGCCGGCCTGCTCGCCGTCGCCGTAGCGGTCGATGAGGACGTCGTACAGGCGCGCATCCAGCGCGCGCGGCGTCCGCGTCCAGCGCACGGCCTTCGCGGGCGAGCACACGCCGTGCGTGTTGGGCGATTCCCCGGTGGCGTACGACGACAGCTGGCAGCGGCCCTCGGCCATCACGCACAGGCTGCCGAAGCCGAACACTTCGATCTCGACGGGCGAATGCTCGATGACTTTTTCCGCCTGGGCCAGCGACAGCACGCGCGGCAGCACGGCGCGCGCGATGCCGAAGTGGCGGTGATAGAAGGCAATGGCGTCGATGTTCGTCGCCGAGCCCTGCACGGACAGGTGCAGCCGCAACTGGGGATGCACGCGCGCCGCGTATTCCATCAGGCCCGGGTCGGCGAGGATCACGGCATCGATGCCATGCGTGGCGGCGCGGTCGAGCGCGCGCCGCCAGGGACCGTCGCCGCCCGGCTGCGGATAGGTATTCAGGGCAAGGAACACCTTGCGGTTGCGGTCGTGGGCATAGCGGATGCCTTCGGCGATGGCGTCTTCGGAGAAGTTCAGGCCGGCGAAGTTGCGCGCGTTGGTCGCGTCGCGAAAGCCGAGGTAGACGCAGTCGGCGCCATGGTCGATGGCGGCCTTGAGGGCCGGCAGGCTGCCGGCGGGACAAACGAGTTCGAGGGAGGGAGAGGTCATGGCGGGCGGGTGAACGGTAACGCAGGAAGCTTAGTCACGCGCCGCCCGCGGCGCCTTGAACGAGGATAAGTAAATCCGGGTTCAAGCAAATCGCACGGCGTCGCCTTCCGTGTCGAACGCGAGGAACCGTTCGATGGCGCCGCGGTGCACGGCGTCGATCATCATCTTGAGGCCGCGGTCGACGCCGGCCGCCTGCTGTTCGCCTGCCAGCGCCGCGACGAACACCATGTCCCACGGCTGGCCCGTCGCGCGCGACTCGGCGGCCAGCGCACCGAAATCCGCCAGCTCGTCGAGACCCTTGTCGACGCACATCACGGGCGCCAATGCGCCGCCGCGGCCTTCCTCGAAGCGGCGCGCCTGGCCCGGCGTGTGCGTCTGGGGCAGTTCGGCGACCGCGAACACGAACAGCAGGCGCTGCGCCTCGGGCTGGGCGCGCGCGGCGGCGAGGAAATCGGAAAAATTCGAGAGCTGCATGGGGAATCCGTGACAAAGGGGAGGATGGTCCGATTGTAGGCGGCTTCCCCGCGCGCGTAAGTCGGCACGATGGAGGACGCCGCCTAGTTCTTCCGGACTATCCCGCACGGCCGTCGTACGCGCGAGAATGGCGGCATCCCGACCATTTCATGACATCCCGCGACCGTGGCCACCATCGATCCCTGCACCTTCCTGCGCCGCCTGCCGCTGTTTTCCGACCTCGGCGAGGACGAGCTGCGCGCCGTCGGCGCGGCCGCCACCGAGCAGCACGTCGACCGCGGCCGCACCATCGTCGAGCGGGGCGACCCGTGCGAGGGATTTCATTCGATCCTGTACGGCCAGGTCAAGCTGGCCTTCATCTCGCCGCAGGGCCAGGAAAAGGTCATCGAGATCCTCGGCCCCGGCAAGACGTTCGGCGAGGCGGTCATGTTCATGGAAAAGCCGTACTTCGTGACGGCGACCGCGCTGGAAGACTGCCTGCTGCTGCACGTCCGCAAGGAAGCCATCTTCGCCGAGCTGGAACAGAGCGCGGCATTCGCCCGGCGCATGCTGGCCGGGATGAGCCGGCGCCTGCACGGCCTCGTCGCCGATGTCGAGGCGTACACCCTGCACACGGGCGGCCAGCGCGTCGTCGGCTATCTGCTGAAGGATGCGCCCGAATCCGGCGCGACGGTGCGGCTGTCCGTCAGCAAGCGCCTCGTCGCGTCGCGCCTGAACATCACACCCGAGTATTTTTCGCGCGTGCTGAACGATCTCACGCGGCGCGAACTCGTGCGCGTGGACGGGCGCGACATCGCGATCCTCGACGCGAACGGATTGCGCGCCTACGAGGGATAAGCGTCCGCGACCTGTTTCGTCTCGCGCGCGATCACGGCTTCCTCGTCGGCCGGCAGCGCCCACACGGCGACGGCGCTGTCCGGCGCGTGCAGGCGCGGGCCGTGGGTCGCATTGGCGTCCGCGTCGAGGCGCACCCCCAGCCACGCCGCCTGCGCGCACACGCGGGCGCGGATGTCCGCCGCGTGTTCGCCGATGCCGCCCGTGAACACGAGCACGTCGAGGCCACCCGCCGCCGCGGCCAGGGACCCGAGTTCGCGCGCGATGCGGTACACGAACACGTCGACCGCCTCGCGCGCGGCCGGGTCCGGGCTCGCGAGCAGGGTGCGCATGTCGCCGCTGATGCCGGAGAGGCCCAGCAGGCCGCTGTCGCGGTACAGCAGGCGTTCCAGCGCGTCTGGCGTCATCCGTTTTGCGCGCAGCAGGTGCAGCACGAGGCCGGGGTCGAGGGCGCCGCAGCGCGTGGCCATCGGCAGGCCGTCCAGCGCGGAAAAGCCCATCGACGTCGCGACGCTCCGGCCCCCGACCATGGCGCACATGCTGGCGCCGCTGCCCAGGTGGGCGACGACGACGCGGCCACGGGCGCGCGGCTCGATCGCGGGCAAGCTGTCGGCGACATGGGTGTACGACAGGCCGTGGAAGCCGTAGCGCAGCAGGCCTTCATCCGCGCATGCCCGCGGCAGGCCGTACAGGCGCGCGACCCGCGGGTTCCCGAGGTGGAACGCGGTGTCGAAGCAGGCGACCTGCGGCAGGCCCGGATGCAGGCGCGCCATCGCTTCCATGCCGGCCACGTTGTGCGGCTGGTGCAGCGGCGCCAGCGGGGCGAGGGCCTGCAGTTCGGCGAGCAGCGCCGGCGTGACGAGCGCCGGTCCCGCGTGGTTGTTCCCGCCGTGGACGACGCGGTGGCCGATAGCCGCGAGCCGGGCCGGCGCGAGATGGCTCTCGACCTGGCCGATGATGGTACGCAGTTGCGCGGGGCCGTGGCCCTCCACCTGGCCGTGCGCGGTCGCGACGAGGTCCGCGCCCCGTTCCACGTACACGGCGTACTTGATGCTGGACGAGCCGGCGTTGATGCATGCATATCCTTTGGCTGCGTTGTCCGTCATGGCGATCCGATCACGGCGGCGGCCGCCGAGTGGCGCACGAGCAGGGACGCCAACGCGCACGAGGCGAGGCGGGCCAGCGGCCCGTCCGCGCGGCTGGTGAGCATGATGGGCACGCGCGCGCCGAGCACGATGCCGGCCACCTGCGCCTCCGCCAGGTATTCCAGCTGCTTGGCGAGCATGTTGCCCGCTTCCAGGTCGGGCACGACGAGGATGTCGGCGCGGCCGGCCACCGGCGACACGAAGCCTTTCGTGCGCGCCGCTTCTTCCGACACGGCGAGGTCGAACGCCATCGGCCCGTCGATGATCGCGCCCTCGATCTGGCCGCGGTCCGCCATCTTGCACAGCGCGGCAGCCTCGATGGTCGACGCGATCTTCGGGGACACCGTCTCGAGCGCGGACAGGATCGCCACGCGCGGCGCCGCGATGCCCAGCGCGTGCGCCAGCTCGATCGCGTTGCGGACGATGTCGCGCTTGTCTTCCAGCGTCGGGTAGATGTTGATGGCGGCGTCCGTGAGGAGCAGCGGGCGCGGGTACGTGGGCACGTCCAGCGCGAACACGTGGCTGATGCGGCGGCCCGTGCGCAGGCCGGTGTCGCGGGCGACGACGGCGTGCATCAATTCGTCCGTGTGCAGCGCGCCCTTCATGATGGCGCCGACCTCGCCCGTGCGCGCCAGCGCCACGGCGGCGGCGGCGGCCGCGTGGCTGTGCGCCGTCGGCACGATGCGGTACGGCGCGAGGTCGACGTTCGCCTGCGCGGCCGCCTGGCGGATCTTCGCTTCCGGGCCGACGAGAACCGGTGCGATCAGGCCTGCGCGCGCCGCTTCGACGGCGCCCAGCAGCGACACCGTGTCGACCGGGTGGACGACGGCCGTGGGCACGCGCGGCGCATCCTGCGCTGCCGCCAGCAGCGCGCGGTAGCGGCCGCCGCGCTCGCGCAGGCGCACTTCCGGCAGCGCGATACGGGGCCGCGCGACCTTCTCGGTCGGCGCGATGACCTCCGCCGTGCCGCTCGCCACCTGCTGGCCGTGCTGGTTCGTCACCGTGCAATCGAGCGTCACGCGGTGCTTGTCCGGATCGAGGCGGGTGACGGTGAGCAGCACGGTCACGGTGTCGCCCAGGCCCACCGGCTCCAGGAAGCGCAGCGACTGGCCTAGGTAGATCGTGCCCGGACCGGGCAGCTGGGTGCCGAGCACCGTCGAGACGAGCGCGCCGCTCCACATGCCGTGCGCGATCACTTCATGGAACATGCTGCCGCGTGCGTATTCCTCGTCCAGGTGGGCCGGATTGACGTCGCCCGACATGACGGCGAACAGTTCGATGTCGGCGCGGGTCAGCGTGCGCGCGAGGCTCGCGCTGTCGCCGACCTTCAGTTCGGCGAACGTGCGGTTGCTGATCGTGTCCATCGTTCACCCCAGCACGTGGTAGCCGGCGTCGACGTATTCGACGTTGCCCGTCACGAGGCGCGCGCCGTCGCTCGCCAGGAAGGCGGCGAACGCGCCCACGTCGTCCAGCCGGGCCAGCATGTGCTCGGGCGCGCGCGACCAGGCGTCGCCGAGGAGCTCGTCGAAGTGTTCCAGGCCGGACGCGGCGCGCGTGCCCATCGGGCCCGGTGACACGGCGTTCACGCGGATGCGCCGGCTGCCCAGTTCCACCGCGAGCGCGCGCACCGACGCTTCCAGCGCCGCCTTCACGGGGCCCATCAGGTTGTAGTGGGGGACGACCTTCTCGCCGCCGTAGAACGTGAACGTCAGCAGGCAGCCGCCGTGCGGCATCAGCGGCTCCGCCAGTTTCGCGCAGCGGATGAAGGAGTGGCACGACACGTCCATCGCCAGCGCGAAGCCTGCCGCCGAGCAGTCGGCGACGCGTCCCTGCAGGTCGTCCTTCGGTGCGTACGCGATCGCGTGGATGACGAAATCGAGCGTGCCCCATGCGGTGTGCACCGCGTCGAACACGGCCTCGAGCTGGCCGGGCGCGCGCACGTCGCACGGCAGCACGAGCGGGCAGCGCAGCGCCTCGGCCAGCGGGCGCACGTGGGGCTCGGCGGCGTCGTCCAAATACGTTACGGCCAGTTCGGCGCCGCACGCGGCCATGACGCGCGCGCAGCCCCAGGCGATGCTGCGGTCGTTGGCGATGCCGAGAATGAGCCCGCGCTTGCCGCGCAGGTCGATGAGAGCGTTCTGCATGGGATTCTCCAGTGAGGGTTCAGCGTTCCAGCACGTAGCGGCCGGGTGCCGGACCGAGCGCGGCGCCCGGCGCGGGCGGCGCGGTGCGGCCCGTGCTGCCGGCTTCCAGCCAGTTGGCCCAGGCGGGCCACCACGAGCCGTCGCGCGCGGGTGTTGCGGCCAGCCAGTCGTCCGGGGCCACGTACGTGTCGCCATCGCTGCGGCGCGCGCGGCGGTAGTGCCGGCCGCGGTGCCCCGGTTCGCTGACGATGCCCGCGTTATGGCCGCCGCTCGTGAGCACGAACGTCACGTCGGCGTCGGCGACGAGGTTGATCTTGTAGACGGACTTCCACGGCGCCACGTGGTCCGATTCGGTGGCGACGACGAACAGTGGCGCGCGGATGTCGGCCAGTGCCACGGGCCTGCCGTCGATGCGATACCTCCCCTCGAACAGATCGTTCTTCAGGAACAGCCGGCGCAGGTATTCGCTGTGCATCTGGTACGGCATGCGCGTGGCGTCCGCATTCCACGCCATCAGGTCGTTCATCGGCTGGCGCTGGCCGAGCAGGTAGTCGTTGACGAGGCGCGACCACACGAGGTCATTGGAGCGCAGCAGCTGGAACGCGCCCGCCATCTGGCGCGTCTGCAGGTAGCCCTGGCGCCACATGATGTCTTCCAACAGATCCAGTTCGCTGTCGTCGATGAACAGCGACAGCTCGCCCGGCTCCGTGAAGTCGGTCTGGGCGGCGAACAGGGTGAGCGATTGCAGGCGCGCGTCGCTCCGGCCCGCCAGGTACGCGGCGGCGATCGCGAGCAGGGTGCCGCCCAGGCAGTAGCCGGCGGCGTTCACGCGCCGGTCGGGGACGATGGCGTTGACGGCGTCGAGCGCGGCGAGCACGCCCAGGCGCAGGTAGTCGTCCATGCCCAGGTCGCGGTCGGCCTCGCCCGGGTTGTGCCACGAGATCATGAAGACCGTGTGGCCGCGGCCGACGAGGTAGTTCACGAGCGAATTGTGCGGCGACAGGTCGAGGATGTAGTACTTCATGATCCATGCGGGCACGATCAGCACGGGTTCCGCATGCACGTCCGCCGTCGCGGGCGCGTACTGGATCAGTTCCATCAGCCGGTTGCGCAGGACGACGCGGCCCGGCGTGGCGGCCACCTGGCGGCCCGGCACGAAGTCCTCGGCGCCGGCCGGCGGGCGGTCCGTCAGCAGGCGCCACCAGTCGTCCGCGACATGCGCCAAGCCTTTCGCGACATTCATGCCGCCCTGTTGCGCCGTGGCCTGCAGTACCTCCGGGTTCGTCGCGACGAAGTTCACGGGCGACATCATGTCGAGCAGCTGGCGCGCGACGAACGACACGACCTGTTCGTGGTGCGGCGCGACGCCGCCGATGCCGGTGGTGACGTTGTGCCACCACTGCTGGTTGAGCAGGAAGCCCTGCTGGATCACGTTGAACGGCCACTGCTGCCACGCGGCGCCGTCGAAGCGGTGGTCCTGCGGCAGCGGCTGGATGCAGGGTGCCGCCGGTCCGGCTGCCGCGCGCGCGGCGTAGTCGCCGAAGCGGCCCGCCTTGCGCAAGGCCTTGTCGCACAGCCGGGCCCATTTGCCGGGCGACTGCGCCAGGTGCAGGCTCCAGTCCATCCACGCGAGCGCCAGCGCGGCGGGCGAGATGCCGAACGTCATGCGGCCAAGCGCGGCGTGCAGCATCCGGTCGGTCATGGTGGGAGGTTCGATATCCGCCCAGGGGTCGGTGGCTGGTGGGTTGAATTTGTCCATGCACCCACCTTACCGGTTTGATCGAATTCAGATCGTTGATCTAGATCAAAATCTTGAAATATGGTTAATCAGCGCGCAGTGCCTGCACCAGCTGTTCGTCGAGGCCGTAGATATCGTCGGCGAACAGGGCGCGGCCCTCGCGGTCCGTGAGCGCCGTCGCGTAGAACAGCACGACGGGGACCGGCTCCCGCAGCGGCACCGTGACCGTGCGGCCCGGCCGCAGCGCCGTGGCCACGGCGCCGGCATCCCAGCGCGCCGGATCCGCCAGTACGAATTGCGCGAGCGCGGCCGGATCTTCGACGCGGATGCAGCCATGGCTCAGGTCGCGCCGCGACCGGGTGAACAATTCCCGCGCCGACGTCGAGTGCAGGTAGATGTTCATCGGGTTCGGCATGGCGAACTTGACGGCGCCGAGCGCGTTCTTCGGGCCCGGCCGCTGCCGGACCCGCGCCGTGCCCGCGCGCAGGGAGGCAGCGGCAGCGGCGTCGGGCAGGACCTGGCCGGCGGCGGATACGGCTTCCATGTCGTTGCGAGCCAGGTAGCCGGGATCGCGTGCCAGCTTCGGGATGATCTCGGCCTTCTCGATGCTGCGCGGGACGTTCCAGTACGGATTGAATTCCAGGTAGCGCATCTGGCCGATGAACAGCGGCGTGGGCGTGCGCGCGGCCGCACCCACGATCACGCGCATTTCGAGGAGTTGCCCGGCCGGATCGCGGCCGTCGAATGCCCACAGGCGATAGGCCGGCACGTCCACGACGACGACACGGCCTTGCGGCGGACGCGGCAGCCAGCGCAGGCGTTCCAGGGTCAGTTCCAGCTGCGTCACGCGGCGGGCCGGCGGTACCGCCAGCGCGGCCAGCGTGCCCGCGCCCAGCACGCCGTCCTGCGCGAGGCCGTGGCGCGCCTGGAAGCGGCGCACGGCGACCGCCAGTTCGGGCGTGTAGACGTCGCCGGCGGGCGTATCGGCATCCGCGTCGCCGACCAGGCGCAGACGCTCGCGCACGAGGGCCGTGCCGGCATACCGCATGCCCGGTTCGATCCGCTTCGCCGGCAGCGGCGGCAGGTCCGGCCAATGCGGGCTGGCGGCGGCGAGGGCGCGGTAGCGGGCCAGCGTGGCCTCGACCCGGCGCACCATCGGGAACTGTGGCGACGCCGTGTCCACCGCTTCCGCCAGGCGGCCGGTGCGCAGCGCCTGGCGCAGGTGCTCCACGGGGTCGAAGGCGTCGTCGGACGGCAGGCGGTAGCCGGAGGCGACGCGGCCGAAGTGCAGGTCGGCCAGGTACTGGAGCATGGCGGTGCCGAGGTCCCGTTCCAGCGCGAGGGCGGCCACGTCGTCCGCGCCGGCAGCGAGCCGCGTGGCCAGTCGGTCGGCGTCGTAGCGCGCCGGGTCGAGCCCGTGCGCGGAGGCGTCGCGCAGCAGGCGCACGGCTTCGCGTGCACGGGCGCCGCCGTCGTCCAGCCAGGCGGGCGGTGGCGCAGCGCCGGCAAACAGCCGTGCCGTCAGCGCGCGGGCGTCGATGGGGCCGCGCGGCGTGTCCTGGACGGCGGCGGCGAGTGCGGGGACAAGGACGAACAGGAGGCAGCAGAGCCAGCGGGAGGCGATGACGTTCATGGCTGCACGATAGACCTCCGGTTGCCGCATCGTCATTGATGCAGGTCAAACTGCCTGTATGGGGCTTCAATTGACGAAACAACCGGACGTTTTGAGAAAGATTAATTTGTCATCAACATTTCATGATTGTTGCCTAGGCTAAAGCCTCGCTGAGCATCAAATCCGTCATTTCCGATAATCAACCTGGATGAGTCAAATGCAACTTTCTGATCTCGCGTTCCCCGTCGTCATGGTGCACGCATGAGCCGCCGCGGCTTCCTCCGCACGCTGGCCCAGGCCGGCGGCGCCAGTGCCGTCCTCGCTTCCTTCCCGCCCGCGATCCAGAAAGCGCTGGCCCTGCCGGCCAACCAGCGCACCCGCAGCCTGCAGGACGTCGAGCACATCGTCGTGCTGACGCAGGAGAACCGCAGCTTCGACCATTATTTCGGCACGCTGGAAGGCGTGCGGGGATTCGGCGATCCGTTCCCGATTCCTGTGATGGACCGGCAGAACCTCTTCACCCGCAAGACGGTCTTCGTGCAGCAGACGGTCGGCGGCGCGCCGGTGCCCGGCCGGCCCAACTGGCCGCAGAGCCGCGCCATCGCGCCGTTCCGCCTGAATACCGTGCAGGACTTCCCGGTCATGCGCGTGGCCGGCACGCCGCACGCGTGGCTGGATGCGCAGCTGGCATGGGACCACGGCCGCATGAACGACTGGTGTACCGTGAAGCAGAACCATTCGCTGGGCCATTACGCCGAGGCCGACGTGCCGTTCCAGTTCGCGCTGGCCCGCGCCTTCACGATCTGCGACCACTATCACTGCGCGACCCAGACCGGCACCAACACGAATCGCCTGTTCCTGTTCACCGGCCATAACGACCCGCTGGGCGCCGCGGGCGGCCCGTCGACCGACAACAGCCACGACGACTTCAATCCGGACCCGAACACCGACTACCGCTGGCCGACGTATCCGGAGCGCCTGGAAGCGGCCGGGATCAGCTGGCAGGTCTACCAGAACATGGCGGACAACTTCACCGACAATTCGCTGGCCGGCTTCCGTTCGTTCCGCAACGCGTGGTACCAGCGCCCGGGTTATTCGCCGTCGTTGCGCAACCGCGGCGTGAGCACGCGCGATCTCGACCTGCTCAAGGCGGACGTGCTGGCCAACCGGCTGCCGCAGGTGAGCTGGGTGGTCGCCACCGCGGAAGGGTCCGAGCACCCGGGGCCGTCGAGCCCCGCGTCCGGCGCCGACTACATCGCCCGCGTGCTCGATGCGCTGACGGCCAATCCGGAAAGCTGGAGCAAGACGGTCTTCATCATCAACTTCGACGAGAACGACGGCTTCTTCGACCACATGCCGCCGCCGGCCGTCCCGTCGTACACGACGTACAGCCCCGATCCGGCGCAGGCCCGGCTCGCGGGCGCGTCGACCGTCGACACGACCGGCGAATACCACCACATCCTCAACGGCGCCGACGCGCGCACCTTGCACCGCCCGTACGGCCTGGGCCCGCGCGTGCCGCTGTACGTCATCTCGCCGTGGACCAAGGGCGGCTGGGTCAATTCGCAGGTGTTCGACCACTCGTCGATCGTCCGCTTCATCGAGGCGCGCTTCGGCGTGCGCGAGCCGCTCATCAGCCCATGGCGCCGTGCCGTCAGCGGCAACCTGCTGTCCTGCTTCGATTTCGTGAACCCGAACGACAGCGCGGTCGCCTTGCCCGATACGGCCGCGCGGCGCGCGCTGGCGCTGAGCCTCGGCAGCACCAAGGTCCCGGCGATCCCGACGGCCCTGTCGGCACCGGTGCAGGCGGCCGGCGTGCGTCCGGCCCGCGCGCTGCCGTACGAACTGCAGGTACAGGCGCAGGTGTCCGCGACCGGCGGCCTGGTCGACCTCGCGTTCGAGAATGCGGGCGAAGCCGGTGCCGTGTTCCACGTGTACGACCGCCGCGCGCTGGACCAGATCCCGCGCCGCTACACGGTCGAAGCGGGCAAGCAGCTGACGGGCCGCTGGACCACGGGCGCCGCCTACGACCTGTGGGTGCTGGGGCCGAACGGCTTCCACCGCCACATCGCGGGCGACGTGCGCCGCGCCGCGGACGCCCCGCTGCCGGAAGTGGTCGTGCGCGCCGACCGTCGGGCCGGAGAGCTCGTCGTCGACTTCGTCAACAACGGCGGCCAGCCATGCACCTTCCAGCTCGTCGCCAACAAGTACACGACGATGCGGATCCCCGACGTGCGCGTGCCCGCGCGCTCGCGCAGCACGCTGCGGCTGTCGCTGGCGCAGACCGCCAACTGGTACGACTACGCGGCGCGCGTCGACGGCATGCCGGGCTGGCTGCGGCGTTTCGCCGGCCACCTGGAAAACGGCCTGCCGTCGATCAGCGACCCGGCGATGCGGGGCGCGGCGCAACTCGACCAGTATCGTATCGTTTGATCTGGAGACTTCCATGCATGTTCGCTTCCTCATGGCCGCCGCGCTGCTCGCCGCGGCGTGCAACAGCCAGGCCGCCGTCGTCTACGGCAGCAACCTCGTCGTCAACGGCGATGCCGAAGCCGGCCTCGCCGGCTGGACCGGCTACGCGGGCTACAGCGCCTTCCAGTCCGTGGACTACGGCAGCAACTGGGTGCTGCCCACGCAACCGGGGCCGGCGGACCGCGGCAACAAGATGTTCGCCGGGTTCGGCCAGTATGCCGTCGGCTGGCAGACGCTGGACTTCGGCACCGCGACGTCCGGCACGATCGCCTATTCGCTGACCGGCTGGCTCGGCGGCTGGCAGGACCAGGGCGACAACGCGCTGTTCTATGTGCAGTTCCTCGACGAATTCGACAACGAAGTCGGGAACTCGGTGCTCGGCCCCGTCACGCCGCAGGACCGCAATGACCAGACCGGCCTGATGTACCGCGAGACCGATGGCTTCGTGCCGACGGGCACCCGCAAGCTGTCGTTCTGGCTGTCGATGGAGCGGCTCGTCTCGGGCGACAACGACGGCTATGCGGACAACCTGTCGTTCGTCCTGCAGGCGCCGCCGGCGGGCGAGGTGCCGGAACCCGGCATGGCGGCGGTGTTCGCGCTGGGCCTCGGCATGCTGGGCTGGGCGCGCAGGTCAAGGCGCGAGGCTGTGGCGGTGGCGCAGCACGGGCGCCGCGAGGTCGAGCCCCAGTCGCAGGCAGGCCACGGCGAGCAACAGGCCGGCGGCTGACGCCAGGGGTGGCAGCGCGCACGCGGCGAGCAGCATCGCGACGGCCGCGGCGTGCCAGCGGCATTGCGTGCGCAGGCGGCCGGGGGCGATGAGTTCCGCGAACTTCGGCGCCGGAACGTGCGGCGGCAGGCGGGCGCGCAGGTGGTGCCACACGAGGAACGGGACGATCCGGTACAGCATGCCGTTCACGGCGGACATCGCGCAGCCCGCGAGGAAACAGGCGCCGACGAGGACGTCCGCCGCGCCGCCCGGCCACGCGAACAGCCATGCGGCGCCCGCCAGCGCCGCCAGCGACAGCAGCCAGTACGGCGTGCCGGCCGCCGTGCGCGTGCGTTCGCGCCGCAGCAGCAGGGAAGCGGCGAGGCCGGCATAGGCCGTGACGAGCGCGGCGCCGGCCAGCGCGGGCACGGCGCGCCAGGGCGCGTCCAGCCAGCGGCCCGCGACCCATCCGGCCAATGCGAGCAGCACGAGCGGCACGAGCGCGCGCGCGGCGAGCGGCGGAAACGGGTCGGTCGCCTGGAACATCGGGATCACCTGGAACGACACGGCCATCACGAGCGGCACCACCCAGCCGGCCAGGCCCAGCGCCGCGTGGGTGTCGACCAGCGGCAGCACGGGGACGGCCGGGCCGCCCGCGAGCCAGCTTGCAAGGAGCAGGCCGGCCACGACGCACGCCAGCAGCGCCGCGACGGCCGCGCGCATGCCGCCGGCGATGTGGGCGGTGGCCGCCGCGGCGCGGGTTCGTTGCCATAGCGAGGGCAGCAGGCAAGCCAGCAGCGCGCCGAACGCCGCCAGCAGCACGGCGCCCGCCAGCGCGAACAGCAGCGCATGCCCGGACAGGAACGCGGCCGCGAGCAGCGCCGCGCCGGCACCCAGCAGCGGGCAGCTCCAGACGGCGAGGCGGTACGTCCCGCGCAGCGGCAGGCCGGCCACGGCGGGCACCATCTGCAGCAGCGAGCCGGCCATCGTCATCGTCAGGAAGCCCAGTGTGACGAGGTGAACGGCGGCGAGCGCCGGCGCGGACCAGCGCGACGCGAACACGGCCGCGCCATGCCACGCGACGACGCCGCCCGCCGCCACCCCGAACCACGGCGCCGCGAGCAGGAACGCGAGCGGCACGGCGGGCGGCGGGAGGCGGGTGGTGTCGACGGCGCGCCGCATCAGGCGTTCCGCGCGATGGTCACGAGGCAGCCGTCGTCCTGCCACTCGGATCGCCAGCGGTAGCCGGTACGCGCGAGGATGCCGTACAGCGGGTGCGGTTCGCGCGCCAGCAGCACGCGCAGCCGCGCGCCGTCGGCGAGGGAATCGAGCGCGTCGAGCACGCGCTCCATGGGTTCGGGTGCGGGCAGGGCCCGCAGGTCGAGAAGATCGTTCATGATGGTGCGATGAGGCTGGACAGCGCAATGCCGTCCAGCGACTCGAGAAAACAGGCCGTCGCGCGGCACAGCGCCCCTTTCAGCACGCACGCCGGCGCGAGCGGGCACGCGCGGGCGCGGCCGTCCAGGCAGGCGACGAGGTTGAAATCGGGCTCGGTGTGGCGCACGACGTCGCCCACGGTGATGTCCGCGGGCGCGCGGGCGAGCCGGATGCCGCCGCAGCGGCCCCGCACGGTCTCCACGAACCCGGCATGTCCCAGCTCGTTCACGATCTTCGTCAGGTGATGATGCGAGATCCCGTGCAGGGCGGCCACCTCGCCGGTGGTGGCGAGGCGACCGCGGTTGGCGCCCAGGTACATCAGGACGCGCAGGGCATAGTCGGTATGTTCGGTGAGACGCATGTCCGCTCCGGTGCCCGTGGGTTCAGGCCTTGGTGGAAACGCGGGCCTTGGCGGCGGGCCGGCCGGCGATCTCGATCGGCACTTCCACCGGGACCGTGGCCGGGCGGGCCGGACGGCGCATCACCCGCAGCACGAACAGCGCGAGGAACAGGGTGCCCAGCGCGAACACGATGTCGCCCGGCACGCGCAGCCACACCATGTTCTCCATGAACGGGGAGTGGATGACTTCCGGCGAGCGCGCGAACCACATGCCCTTCGAGATGCTGGCCCAGGCCTGGTAGATGCCGGCCGGGACGAGCGCCATGAACACCATCATCGCGAGGCCGATGTTCAGCAGCCAGAACATCGGCTTGAGGAGGGCGTCCGACCAGGCCAGGCGGTCCGTCAAGCCGCGCAGGCAGAACAGCATCAGGCCCACGCCCAGCATGCCGTACACGCCGAACAGGGCGGCGTGGCCGTGCGCGGCCGTCATGTTCAGGCCCTGCATGTAGTACAGCGCGATCGGGGTGTTGATCGAGAAGCCCAGCAGGCCTGCGCCCACCGTGTTCCAGAAGCCGACGGCGATGAAGCACAGGATCGCCCAGCGGTAGCTCGCCACCCACGGCGCGGCCTTCATGCGCTGGTAGTTGCGGTAGGCTTCGATGCCGATCATCGACAGCGGCACCACTTCGAGAGCCGAGAACATGGCGCCGATCGCGATCACGGCGGTCGGGGTGCCGGTGAAATACAGGTGGTGCAGGGTGCCGAGGATGCCGCCGAACAGGAACACGATGGTCTCCAGCACGATGGCGGCGTTGGCGCTGGCCGCGCGGATCAGGCCCAGGCGGGTGAACAGCAGGGCGATGACGGCCGTGGCGAACACTTCGAAGAAGCCTTCGACCCACAGGTGCACGAGCCACCATCTCCAGTACTCGACCATGGCGTAGTGCGTGTGCTGGCCCCAGGTCAGCGACGTGGCGTAGAAGCCGCCGATGCACACGGCCGCGAGGAACACCATGGCGATCAGGCCGCGGCTTTCCGACGGGCGGCGCAGCGCGGGCCACAGGCCGCGGCCGAGCAGGAAGGCCCAGAACAGCAGGCCGACGAACAGCAGGTATTGCCACACGCGGCCCATGCTGGTGAATTCCAGGCCCTGGTTGCCGAGCCAGAAGCTGAAGTCGACGCCGCGGTGCTGCAGCGTGCCGAGCCAGCCGCACGCGGTCGAACCGGCGACGATGAACAGCAGCGCGTAGAACAGCACGTTCACGCCCAGCGCCTGGAATTTCGGCTCATGGCCGGAGATGGCGGGCGCGATGTACAGGCCCGTCGCGAGCCACGCGGTGGCGATCCACAGCACGGCGAACTGGGTGTGGATCGTGCGGCTGATCGTGAACGGCAGGATGTCGCCGAGCGGGAAGCCGAAGAAGCTGTGGCCTTCGACGGAATAGTGCGCGGTGATCACGCCCATGCCCACCTGGGCGAGGATCAGCGCGACGACGACGGCGAAGTACTTGCGCGTGGCCTTCATCGACGGCGTGGCCTTCAGCTTGAACAGCGGGTCGTCCTTGGGCGGCTTCGGATCGGCTTCTTCCGGCTGCGCGGAGTGGAAGAACACCATGCCGGCGATGGCGCCGATCATGACGATGATGCTGGCGACCGACCAGATGCCGGCGCCGGCCGTCGGGGTGTTGCCGACGAGGGGCTCGTGCGGCCAGTTGCTCGTGTACGACAGCGCGGTTTCGCCCGGACGGTCGGTGGCGGCCGCCCAGGACGACCAGAAGAAGAAGCCGGTCAGCGCGGTGCGGTCGTCCGCGGCGGGCAGGGAGCCGGCGCTCATCGCGTACTGCTCGCGCAGCTTGTCGAGCTTAGTATCGGTGCCGAACAGGCCCGCGTAATGGCTGGCGACGGCCGCGATGGCGGCGGTGCGCTCGGCGCTCAAGGTCAGGGTGCCGGTGGCGGCGTCGTACGTGTTGCGGCGCAGGGCGTCCTTGACCAGGGCGTCGATGCCGCCCCGTGCGGCCGCATCCAGCTGCGCGTACGGCTTGCCGTGGCCGCGCTTCGCGAGTTCGTCCTGCAGGGCGACGGCTTCGCGGTGCAGCCAGTCGGCCGACCAGTCGGGGGCGACGTAGCTGCCGTGGCCCCATACGGTGCCCAGTTGCTGGCCGCCGGCGGCGAGCCAGGCCTGCTGGCCCCGGGTGATCTGGTCGCCCGTCCAGATGACGTGGCCTTGTTGGTCGAGGACTTGTCGGGGGATCGGCGGGGCCTTCAGGTAGATCTCCCGGCCCACGAACAAGAGCGTGCCGAAGGAGAGTACGCAGATGATCGCCAGCCAGGTCCAGAGTCTGCGTGTAGCGTGCATGGCTTGTGTTCCTTCACTGTGATTGATCGGTGGCGCAGCGGGGCGCCTGGACCGCATTGTGCGGCGAAACACCGCAATAGTTGCATCGCAAATGCAGCTTTATTTGAAATGCTTGACCCAGTTTAGGAAAGCGCGCGGGACACGCCCATCGGCACGGCGGACTAGTCACTTTGGCCGATTGTCCGGCGCCCCGGCGGCTCATAACATGTAGCCGGGATACCACTTTAAAAAGGAGGCCGCCATGGCCCTCATGACCATCGAAGAAGCCCGGCCGGCGCCCGGCCGCGGCGCGCCGTTGTTCGCCCTCGGCTTCCGTCCGTTCTACCTGCTGGCCGCCGCGTTCGGCGCCCTCGCCGTGCCGCTGTGGATCGCGGCGCAGGCGGGCGTGCGCCTGCCCGTGCGCATCGACATGCTGTGGCACATGCACGAGATGGTGTTCGGCTTCGCGCTGGCCGTCGTCGTCGGCTTCCTGTACACGGCCGGGTACGCCTGGACGAAGCTGTGGACCCCGCGCGGCAAGGTCCTTGCCGCCATCGCCGCCGTGTGGGTGGCGGGGCGGATCGCGATGGTGGCCGCGCCGCCCGTCGTCGGTGCCCTGGTGGACGCCGCGTTCCTGCCGATCGCCGCGTGGCCGCTGTTCCGCGTGCTGAAGCAGGCGGGGAACATGCGCAACATGTTCCTCGTCGGCCTGCTCGCGCTGCTCACCCTGGCGAACGTGTGCTACCACGCGGCCGCGCTGGGCTGGATCCACGCCGATCCCCTGGCGCCCGTGCACGCCGCGATCCTCCTGATCGTCGTGATCGAGATCGTGATCGGCGGCCGCGTGATCCCCATGTTCACGCGCAACGGCGCGCCGGGCAGCCAGCCCGTGCAGGATGCGCGCCGCGACAAATGGGCGCTGGTGCTGACCGTGCTGGCGGGCCTGGCGTGGATCGCCGGCCTGCCGGCGCCCGCGACGGCCAGCCTCGCGCTGTTCGCCGCCGTCGGCCAGGCCGTGCGCCTGCTCGGCTGGCAGCCGTGGCGCACGTGGCGCAACCCGCTGTTGTGGATCCTGCACATGTCGTACTTCTGGATCCCGTTCGGCTTCCTGCTGCTGGCGCTGGCGCAGTACGGCGTCGTCACGGGGAGCGCCGCGCTGCACGTGCTGACGGTCGGCGCGCTCGCCGGCCTGATCATGGGCATGATCACCCGCACGGCGCTGGGCCACACGGGCCGTCCCCTGAAGGCCGGCCGCGGCGAGACCGCGATGTTCGTGCTGGTGCAGGCGGCCGTCGTGCTGCGCTTCGCCGCCGGCGTCGTGCCGGCCTGGCGCGACATCGGCCTGGTGCTCGCCACCGCGTGCTGGAGCGCCGCCTTCCTCGCCTACCTGGCGGTCTATGTGCCTTACCTGACGGCCGCCCGCATCGACGGCCGCGAAGGCTGAACCGGAGTGACCATGCATCCCACCATCGAATTCGACGCCGACCTGATCGCGCGCATGACCCAGCGCGGTCCGCGCTACACGTCGTATCCCACCGCGGACCGATTTACCCCGGCGTTCGGCGCCGGCGAGTTTGCCGCCGCTGCGCGGCCGGGCAAGCCGCTGTCGCTGTACGTGCACATCCCGTTCTGCGAATCGCTGTGCTACTACTGCGCGTGCAACAAGATCATCACGCACGACCGCGGCAAGGCGGTGAAGTACCTGGGCTACCTGCTGCGCGAGATCGACATGCAGGCCGCGCTGTTCGCGGACGGCGCCGTCGTCGAGCAGCTGCATTTCGGCGGCGGCACGCCGACTTACCTCAGCGACGCCCAGATGGGCGACCTGCTGGGCCATTTGCGCAGCCGCTACACGTTCGCGTCCGACGACGCGGGCGAGTTCTCGATCGAGATCGACCCGCGCACCGTGGACGCCGCCCGCATCCGCACGTTGCGCAGGCAGGGCTTCAATCGTTTGTCGCTGGGCGTGCAGGACTTCGACGAGGACGTGCAGCGCGCCGTCAACCGCATCCAGCCGGAAGCGCTGACGCGCGACGCCATCGCCGCCGCGCGCGAGGCCGGCTTCCGCTCCATCAGCATCGACCTGATCTACGGCCTGCCGCTGCAGGACGTGACGACGATGGCGGCCACGCTCGACAAGGTCGTCGCCGCGGCGCCGGACCGCATCTCGGTCTACAACTATGCGCACATGCCGCAGCTGTTCAAGTCGCAGAAGCTGATCCGCGACGAGGACCTCCCGGACGGCGCGACGAAGCTGGCGATGCTGGGCCTGTGCATCGAGCGGCTCGGCGCCGCGGGTTACGTGTACATCGGCATGGACCATTTCGCAAGGCCGGACGACGAACTCGCGCGCGCGCAGCGCGACGGCACCCTGCACCGCAATTTCCAGGGCTATTCGACGCACGCGGACATCGACATGGTCGCCTGCGGCGTGTCAGCCATCAGCGCCGTGAACGGCACGTATGCGCAGAACGAGAAATCGCTCGAGCGGTATTACACGCGCATCGACCGCGGCGAGCTGCCCGTGGCGCGCGGGCTGGCGCTGTCGGGCGACGACCTGCTGCGGCGCGAGGTGATCCAGAAGCTGATGTGCGACTTCGCGCTCGACCTGCGCGACCTCGCGGCAAGCCGGGACGTCGACGTCGCCGCGCGCTTCGCGCCCGAGCTGGCGCGGCTGGCCGACCTGGCGCGCGACGGCCTGCTGGCCGTGACGCCGGACCGCATCGACGTCACGCCGAAGGGCCGCCTGCTGGTGCGGAACATCTGCATGGTGTTCGATGATTATTTCGGCAAGCCGGCCGCCGTGCCGTTGCAAAGGATGCAGTATTCGCGTACGGTGTAGCGTTGCCAGGGCGTCCAGACTGTATTCGCAGGGACACAGTTTCCGCAAATATGTGAACATTCCGTGCGGCAATGTTCTATATTCTCGACATAAGGCTTGATTCCTCTCAAGCCGATCGAGTTTTGTCAAACTGCCATGAATGCAGCCACCTCACATCATCCCGCGCCCAGGGCGGCGCCGACGCCGCCTTGCCCGGAGGGCTATGTCGCGCTCGAATGGCTCGAACATGCGCCCGGCTTCGCCGCCTTCCTCGTCGGTCCCGACCTCGTGTTCGCCCATGCGAACGACGCGTACAAACAGCTGGTGGGGCGGGCCGACCTGATCGGCCTGCCGATGGGCGACGCACTGCCGGAGGTCGCGGAGCAGGGCGTCGTGGCACTGTTGAAAGCGGCGCTGACCACCGGCGAACCGGTCGTGCACCGTGCCTGGCCGGTGCAGCTGCCCGGTCCCGGCGGCGCGCTGCAGCAGCGCTACGTCGACTTCGTGGCGCAACCCGTGCCGCACAGCGCGGCGCAGGGCGGCGCCGGCCTGCTGATCCTGGGCAGCGACGTGACGATGGAGACGGTGTCCCAGCGCGACCTGCAATTCAGCCTGACGCACGACATGCTCACGGGCTTGCCGAACCACGCGCTGTTCCGCGACCGCCTCGAACACGCGCTGCGCCGCGCCGCGCGGGCCCAGCGTCCGGTGCAGGTGGCGGCGCTGCAGCTCGACCTGTTCAAGCGGGTCCATGCGCTGGTCGGCCACGAGGGCGGCGAGCGCATGCTGGTCGAGATCGCGCGGCGCATCGGGCGCGCCGCCGGGCCGGACGTGACGGTCGCGCGCGACGGTGCCGACAAATTCCTGTTGCTGCTGGAAGGGACGCAGCAGCCGCAGGTGACGGCGCGCATCGACGCGATCGTTCGTACCGTCGCGGCGCCGTTCGAACACGCCGAACACAGTGTGTACGTGACCTGTTGCGTGGGCGGTGCCGTGTTCCCCCTGAGCGGAGGGACGGCGGAAGACTTGCTGCTGGCCGCCGACCGCGCCCTCGCGTGCGCGCAGGAAGCGGGCGCCGGCACCCAGCGCTGGGACGAGACGCTGCCCGGCGACGGTGGCCTCGACCGGCTGCGGCTCGGCTTCGCGCTGCGCGAGGCGCTCGCGGGCGACGGCCTGTCGCTGCGCTACCGGCCGCGGGTCGACCTCGTCAGCGGCACGATCTGCGCCGTGGAAACGTCGGTGTGCCTGGACCACGACGGCGCCGCGGTGCCGGCCGCCACCCTGCTCGGCGTGGCCGAGGAGTGCGGCCTGGGCGGCGCGCTGGCCGACTGGGTGCTGCGCCACGCGGCCGCGCACGCGGCACAGTGGCGCGCGCACGGCCACACGGCGCTGCGCGTGGCCGTCAACCTGTCGGCGCGCCAGTTCTCGATGTGCGACCTGGAGGGGACCATCCTGCCCGCGCTCGCGGCCGCGGGCGTCCCGCCGACCTGCCTCGACCTGGAACTGGCGGAGAACCTGCTGGCGGACGACATCGACCGGCTGGCCGACTGCCTGCACGCCTTGCGCGACAAGGGCATCCGGCTGTGCCTCGACGGCTTCGGTACCGGCTCGTCGAGCCTCGTCAACGTGCAGCGCCTGCCGATCGACGTCCTCAAGATCGACGGCTCCTTCATCGCGCGCGTGCCCGACGGGGACGGCGCGGCGGCGGTCGTGGATGCGATCGTCACGATGGGGCACAGCCTCGGCATGCGCGTCGTCGCCGACGGCGTCGAGCGCGAAGGGCAGTGCGACTTCCTGGCGCGTCATATGTGCGATGCGGTGCAGGGCGATTTCGTCTCCGCGCCGGTGCCGTTCGACGCGCTGACCGCGCTGCTGCAGACGGGCCCCGGCCTGGCGCCGCGCCTGCTGCGTTTCAACCGCACGCAGCCCACGCTGCTGCTCGTCGACGACGAGCCGAGCATCGTGTCGTCGTTGCGGCGCCTGCTGCGCGGCGACGGCTACCGCATCCTGACCGCGAACAGCGGCAGCGAAGGCCTGAAGCTGCTGGAAGAACATACCGTCGACCTGATCGTGTCCGACCAGCGCATGCCCGAGATGACCGGCGTCGAGTTCCTGCGCAAGGTGCGCCAGCTGTACCCGGACACGGTGCGTATCGTGCTGTCCGGCTACACCGAGCTGCAGACGGTGACGGACGCGGTGAACGGCGGCGCGATCTACAAATTCCTCACCAAGCCCTGGGACGACGAGCAGCTGCGCAGCCACATCCAGGAAGCGGTCGCGTACGGCGCGATGGCCAACGAAAACCGCCTGCTCACGCTGGAAGTGCGCACGGCGAACCAGAAGCTCGCGGCCGTGAACCGCCAGCTCGAATCGGTGCTGGCGCGCCAGCGGAGCGACATCGAACAGGGCGAGATCAGCCTCGACATCGTGCACGAGGCGCTCGACAACGTGCCCGTGCCGGTGCTGGCCAGCGACGATACCGGCACCGTCGTGCTGGCCAACCGCGCGGCCCACGGGCTGTTCGCGACGCAGGGCGCGGTGCTGGGATGCGAGCTGCGCCAGCTGTTCCCCGGCCTGCCGGAGTCGTTGCCGGCCGACGCAAGCTTCGCGTTCGCACACCGGCTCGGCGAGCAAAGTGTCCATGCGCGCATGCAGCCGATGGGCAACGGCTCCCAGTCGCGGGGCTGGCTGATCGTGATCGAGGCGGCATGACGACGACCGCCGTGGAACTCACCCAGGTGGTGCAGCGCCTGCGCGACCTGCCGGCGCTGCCGTCCATCGTGCTCGACCTGATCAGTTCGTTCGGGCGCGAGGACGTCGACGTGACGACGCTGGCGGAAAAGATGTCGCGCGACCAGGCGCTGGCCGCGAAGATCCTGCGCCTGGCGAATTCGTCGTTCTACGGCCTGCCCGCCAAGGTGAAAACGGTCAAGCAGGCGATCGTCGTGCTCGGGTTCGACAGCGCGCGGGCGCTGGCCGTGGCGAGCACCGTCATCGACCGTTTCGGCGGCGCCGGCCGGCCCAGGGTCGACGTCGCGCACTTCTGGCGCCATTCGATCGCGACCGCGCTGTGCGCCCGCAGCCTCGCGCGCCAGGCGGGTCTCGACCAGGATGCCGCCTTCATCGGCGGCCTGCTGCACGACATCGGCCGGCTCGTGCTGGCGATCAGCTTTCCCGAACAGTATGCCCGGGTGATCGCCGAGTACGACGACACGGGCCTGTCCGCGCTGGAGCTGCGCGTGCTCGGCGTGGACCACGAGCATGCCGGCCAACTGCTCGCCGAGGCGTGGAAGTTCCCGCCCGTGATCCAGCGCGCGATCGGCCGGCACCACGCGCCGGCCGCGGCCGACCTGGCCGACATCCCCGGCGTCGTGCACGTGGCGAACGGGTTGGTGCACGCGCTCGATCCGAACGGGCGCATGGCCGGCGTGGCGGCGGCCAACCTCGGCCTGTTGCCGGAACAAGTGCAGGCCGTGTGCCGCGAGACGGAAGGGCAGTTCGAGGAAGCGTGCCGCCTTTTGATGCAGGATTAGCCATGAACGACATTATCGAGAGGGCTGGCGCCATGGAGGCTCAGTCATGAACACGTTTTCCGCCACCGCGCGCTCGGACGCGCCCGCGGCCACGATCCTGTGCGTCGACGACGAGCCGAACATCCTCGCCGCGCTGCGCCGCCTGTTCCGCCGCGAACACTACAAGGTCCTCGTCGCGGGCAGCGCCGCGGCCGGGTGGGCCGTGCTGGAAGAAGAGCACGTCGACATCGTGATCTCCGACATGCAGATGCCGGAAGTGAACGGCACCGAATTCCTCGAACGCGTGCGCCAGCGCTGGCCGGACACGCTGCGCCTGCTGCTGACGGGCCACGCCGACCACGAGGCCACCGTCGGCGCGATCAACCGCGGCGAGGTCTATCGCTACATCACGAAGCCGTGGAACGAGGAGGCCATCCTGCTCGTCGTGCGCGACGCGCTGGAACGGCAAGGGCTCCAGCGCGAAAAGCTCCGGCTGGAAGAACTGACGCGCCAGCAGAACGAGCAGCTGCGCGACCTGAACGCGAACCTGGAGCAGCGCGTGCGCGAACGGACGGCGGAATTGTCCGCGGCCCAGAAATCGCTGCAGGCCTCGCACGAGCGCCTCAAGAACAACTTCCTCACGCTCATCAAGGTGTTCTCGAGCATGGTCGAGACGCGCGCCGGCGCCGTGCCCGGCCACGGCCGCAAGGTCGCCGACCTGGCGCGCCGCATCGCCTTGCGCATGGGCCTGACGGCCCGCGAGGCGCAGGACATCTTCGTGGCGGGCCTGCTGCACGAAATCGGCAAAACCGGCTTTCCCGACGGCCTGATCGGCATTCCGGAGTCCGTGCTGAAAGGTGACAACCTCGGGCTCTACCGCAAATACCCGCACCTGGGCGAACAGATCCTGATGCCGCTGGAGGAATTGCGCGAGGCGGCGCGCATCATCGGCGCCCACCGCGAGCGCTTCGACGGCGCCGGCTTTCCGGAAGGCATGGCCGGCTTCGACATCCCGCTCGGCGCGCGCATCCTGGCGGTCGCCCACGATTACGAGGCGTTGCAGCGGGGCCTGCTCGCGCAGCGCCGCGCGGATGCTGCGCAGGCGACGGAACTGGTCGCGGAAAGCCGCGGCAAGCGCTACGACCCGGCCGTCGTCGAAGCGTTCTACGATATCCGCACCGGGCGCAGCGTGGCCGAGGTGATCGCGGAAGTCGCGATGGGCACGGCCCAGCTCAAGCCGGGCATGGTGCTAAGCCGCGACCTGTTGTCGCCGGAAGGGGCGCTGCTGCTGTCGGCCGACCACGTCTTGTCCGACCGGATGCTGAAGCAGCTCGCCGAATACGAGCGCCGCTCGTCGATCGAATTACAACTTTTCGTGAAGTCAGGGTCACCCGATGCGTCGCATTCTCATTCTTGACGACGAACCGTCCGTGCTGAGCGCATTGCGGCGCACCCTGCGCGCGGCATTCCCGCCGGACGACGTCGTGATCGAAGCGTTCGATGAGCCCGAGGCGGCCGTGCTCCGTGGCGGCGAACAGGACTTCGACGTCGTCATCTCCGACTACCGCATGCCCGGCCTGAACGGTGCCGACGTGCTCCAGCTCATGAAAGGCCTGCAGCCGGAAGCGGTCCGCATCGTCGTCTCCGCGACGAAGGAAATCCTCGAGGTGGCCGATGCCGTGAACCGCGCCGAAGTGTTCCGCTACCTGGCCAAGCCGTGGCAGCAGGAAGAACTGGTCGCGACGGTACGCGAAGCGTTCGCCCGCCGCGACCGCCTCGCGCCGCCGCGTCCGGCGCCGGACGCGGCGGACGGGCATGACGACGCGTTGCGCCGCCTCGAGCGGGACGAGCCGGGCATCACCCGCGTCGACTGGGACGAGGACGGCAATATCCGCCTGTTCTGACGCGGCATCCTGTCCGGATCGGCGGGAAATGGCGTTCCAGCGCCGTAAAATCAGAGATTTTATGTGGATTGAGTTGCCATGAGGCAATTTATTTGACACAATCCCGCCCATAACGATATTTACATCGGCACGGGGGCATGTCATGGGTTGGATTTCTCGTTTGATGGGCGGTTCGGACGGCGGCGCCAGCCCGTCCGCGGCGGCGGCCAAGGCCGGCGAGCAGAAACTGGAGCAGGCGCGCGAAGCCGAACGCATCGGCCACGACATCGATGCGGCGTATTACCGCTGGCTGACGGGCTCGGCCCGTTTCGATGCGGCGCCGGACGTGGAACAAGGCATCCTCGACGAGGTCCGGGCGCTCGCGGCCCGGCCCGGCGATGCGGCCGGGCTCGTGCCGCGCGTTCCCGAAGTGATCCCCCAGCTGCTGGGCAGGCTGGGCGCGGAAGACGTCTCGACCACCGACCTGTCGCGCCTCGTCATGCAGGATCCCGTGCTCGTGGCGGAAGTGATCCGCGAGGCCAACAGCGCGTTCTACCGCCCCATGACGAAGGTCGATACCGTCGAGGCCGCCATTAAGCTGCTGGGGCAGAACGGCCTGCGCATGGTGCTGGCGCGCGTCGCGTTCCGGCCCGTCATCAACATGGAGTCGGACGGCTTCGCGCGCCGCGTCGCGCCGCGCGTGTGGGACCAGTCGGAGCGGTGCGCGCTGGCCGCGAGCCTCATCGCGCCGGGCATCCCCGCCGGCGGCTTCGAAGCGTACCTGGCCGGCCTGATGCAGAACGTGGGCCTGATCGTCGCGTTCCGCCTGTGCCCGGACCGCGCCGTCCCCGGTTCCACCGGGTTCAGCAGCCAATTGCTGGCGCTGGGACGTCAGCTGTCGGCCGGCATCGCGCGCCACTGGGAATTTCCGGCGGAGGTGACCCTGGCCATCGAACAGGCGGGCGCGCCGGACGCGTCCAACCTCGCGCGGGCGCTCGCGCAGGGCGACCGCATCGCCAAACTGCGCCTGCTGATCGACGCCGGCACCGTGCCCGAGGACGATGCCCTCGTCACGGATGGACTCGACAGCTTCCAGCGCCGTTGCCTCGGCAAGCTGGCCCACCTCGAGACCTAATTGCATTACCCACACTCGTTGTGAGGAATGTCAATTTTTAGCAACAATATAACGATAACCGCTGTCGTTTAATTTGCGACAGAATTATCGAATTTGCGGTATTTTAAGATGCGCGTGGGCGATTTATTGCTAGAAATTTCATGAAATCCCTAGGTTTGGCCATTCTTGCTGCATGCCGAGCCTGTACATACGTCCATGCCACGCGCGATGGGACTGACACGCCGGCCGCAAGGTCCGCTAGGATCAGGCTCATGCGAAGAATGCCAGCGGTCGCCTGGTATCGCATCGACAGGAGATGAGCATGAATCCCTCCGCTTTTGCGCCCGAAGCGGCGTTGCCGGCCCGGCAACCGGCAGCACTGCAGGTTCTTGAATTCGATTGCCGGGGGCGACGCTTTGCCGTGCCGCTGGCGTCCGTGCGGCGGGCCGTGCTCAGTGCGCGGCCGGTGCCGCTGCCGGGGGCGTCCGACATCGTGCTCGGCGTGCTCGACGTGGGCGGCGAGACCGTCACCGTCGTCGATTTCGCCCTGCGCGCCACCGGCCGCCCGACAGTCATCACGCCTTCCCAGCAATTCCTCATCGTCGAGATGGACGGGGTCCTGTGCGCGCTCGTGGTCGACGCGGTCGTCGGCCCCGGCACCGCGGTGCCGGACAGCGGCTGGCCGGACGCCGCGGGCGCCGCCGATTACGTCGACGGCGTGGTGCGCCTGCCGGACGGCCTGTGCCTCGTGATCGATCCGGCCCGGTTCCTGTTCGAGCACGAACGGGTGCAGCTGACGCAGGCGTTGGGAGCGGTGGGTGAGCGCCATTGACGACATCGTCGTCGCCGACGTGTTCGACCTGGCGGCGCAGCGGGTCGAGGCCGCGACTGGCCTGACGTTCGCGGGCCTGCGCCGCCGCCAGTTCGACGCCGCACTGGAGCGGATGGCCGGCGCGCTGGGACTGCCGGGCGCCGCGGCGTGCGCGTCGTGGCTGCTGGCCGGGCCGTGGGACGATGCCCTCAGCGCCCTGTGCGCCCGCTTCCTCACCGTCGGCGAAACGTATTTCCTGCGCGAGCCGCGCGCCTTCGACCTCGTGTGCGACCAGGCGCGCGCGCTGCTGGCCCGGGGGACGGTGCGCCCGCTGCGCATCTGGAGCGCCGGCTGCTGCACGGGCGAGGAACCGTATTCGATCGCGCTGGCGCTGCGCCGCGACGTCCCGCAACTGCCGCCCGAACGCGTCGACATCCTCGCCACCGACCTGAACGACGCCTTCCTCGACGTCGCGCGTGCGGGCGTCTACCGGCGCTGGTCGTTCCGCCGCACCGACCCGGCCGAACTGGCCCCATTCATCCAGTCGCTCGGCGACGGCCGCTTCGAAGTCGACGCCACGCTGCGCGCCCAGGTCCGCTTCGCGCAGCTCAACCTGGCCAGCGGCACGTATCCGTCCGCCATGGACGTCATCGTCTGCCGCAACGTCCTGATGTACTTCGGGCCCGACCAGGCCGCGCGCGTCGTCGCGCGGCTGCGCGCCGCCCTCGTCGACGGCGGCTGGCTCGTCGTGAATGCGAGCGAGGCCTCGACCCGGCTGTTCCAGGGCTTTACCCCCGTGTACCTGGAGGATGCCGTGTTCTTCCGCAAGGACGCGCTGCCCGCGCCGGCGCCGGTGCCGGTGGAGTCCGCGCCGGCCGCGGCCCGGCCGGCGCCGGCGCCGCGTCCCGAACCGTTGCCGGCCGCGGCGCCGACCGCGCCGGTGGCGCCGGACGATGCGGCGATGGCGCGCGTGCACGCGCTCGCGCAGGCGGGTGGGCGCGAGGAGGCGCTGCAATGCCTGCGCCGCGCCGTCGAGGCCGAGGCGCTGTCGGCCCCGTTGCAGCAGCGTGCCGCGCTGTTTGCGCTGGAGCAGGGCGACCCGGCCCTCGCACGCCATTGCGTGCGGCGTCTCCTGTACCTCGAACCGGACAGCGCGTTCGGCCACTACCTGTGGGCGCTGATCGAAGACGCCGCGGGCCGGCGGCCGCGCGCGCGCAGCCTGCTGCGCGACTGCCGCAGGCTGGCGGGCGCCGCCGACGCCGAACTGGGCGGCGCGGCGGCGGCGTGGCTGGAGCGGATGTCATGACGGCCGCCTTCGACTGGGAAGCCCTGTCGCGCCGGCTCGAAGCGGCGGCCGCGGGCCTGGACGCGCTGGACCGCATCGACCCCGGCGCCCGCGAGCGCCTGCTTGCCGCGCGTGCCGCCGCGCTGGCCGTGGCGGGCGCCGCGCCGGAAGCCGTCGCGCCCGCGGGCATCGAGGTGCTGGCCTTCCGCTGCGGGGGCGAGCGCTATGCGTTCGACACGGCCTGGGTCGCGCGCGTGCTGCCGGCGCTGCCGCTTACCGCCTTGCCCGGCGTGCCCGACGTCATTGCCGGCATCACGATGTGGGAAGGCGAGGTGCTGGCCGTCGTCGACCTGCGCGTGCTGCTCGCGCTGCCGCTGACCGAACTGGCCGACCCCGGCGCGCTGATCATCCTGCGCGGCGAGGAGAGCCGGTTCGCCGTGCTGGCCGAGGCGATCGACGGCACCCGGTGCTTTCCGCACGACTGCCTTGGGCACGACCTGCCGATGCTGGCCGACCCGGACGCCAGCTACCTGCTCGGCGTCGCCCCCGACCGCACCGCGCTGCTGGACGCGCGGCGCCTGCTTGCCGATTCCACGCTCATCGTGAATACGGACCACCAATAACAAGAGGAGATTCCCATGCGCGCCCTGGCCGACTTTTCCACCCGCGCGAAACTGATGGTCGGTTTCGGATTGATCGTCGTGGCGATGGCGCTGTCCAGCTTCTCGTCGTGGAACGGACTCGCGCGCCAGCGGGCGTTGCAGCAACGTCTGTACAACGACGACCTGGCGATCACGATGAAGGTGCTGGAGCTGCGCAGCGCCATCAACCGCGAACGCGTGGCGCTGCTGTCGACGCTGGTGGCGGGCAGCACCGTGCAGGCGGGGTTCGGCCGCCAGCTCGAAGCCGAGGAAGGTGCGATCCGGGCTCTGCTCGGCGAGCTCGCCGCGCACAAGGACGCCGACCAGGCGTTTGCCGCGGACTACGCGCGTCTCGTCAACGCCTACCAGGAATACGGCGTCGTGCGCGACAACGACGTGCTGCCGCAGGTGCGGTCCGGACAGCGCGCGGCGGCAGGCGAAGCGGCGACCGGACGCTTGCAGAACACGTTCGACCGGCTCAGGACGGTCGCCGACGAGATCGCGGCGAAGCAGATGCAGGAAGCCCGCGCCCGGATGCGCGACGGCGAGGCGCTGGTGGAAACCGCGGGCGCGACGCTGATCATCCTGAACCTGGGGGTCGTCCTGCTGGCGTTCGCGAAGACGGTGTGGCTCAACCGCGCCATCGCCGTCCCGCTGCGCGAAGCGACCACCGTGGCCGCGCGCATCGCGGCGGGCGACCTGCGCGCCGACGTCCCGGCCGGCACGAGCCGCGACGAGGTCGGGCAGATGCTGCGCGCACTGGGCGACATGGTGCAGTCCTGGCGCACCGTCGCGGCCGAGACGACGCGCGGCGTCGCCACGTTGACGGGGGCCGCCGGAGAAATCCTGTCCAGCACCGCGCAGGCGGCGGCCAGCACGGCCGAGACGGCGGCCGCCGTCAGCCAGACCACTGCCACCGTCGAGGAGGTCAAGCAGACGTCGCTGCTGGCGTCCGAGAAGTCGCGCGCCGTGTCGGACGCGGCGCAGCAGGCTGCCCGCACGGCCGCGGAGGGCCGGCGCGCACTGGAAGACAGCATGAAGGGCATGGAGTCGATCCAGGAAAAGATGGAAGCCATCGCGTCCACCGTCGTCCGCCTGTCCGAGCGCAGCCACGCGATCGGCGAGATCACGGCGACCGTCGCGGGCCTCGCCGAGCAGTCGAACCTGCTGGCCGTGAACGCGGCCATCGAGGCCGCCAAGGCCGGCGAGCATGGCCGCGGCTTCGCCGTGGTGGCGCAGGAAGTCAAGAGCCTGGCCGAGCAGTCGCGCCAGGCCACGCGCCAGGTGCGCGAGATCCTCGGCGAGATCCAGAAGAGCGTGGGCGCGGCCGTGATGATCACGGAGCAGGGCGCCAGGACGGTGGCGCAGGGTGTCGAGCGGGCCGCGCAGGCCGGCGAGGCCATCCGCGGGCTGACGGACAACATGACGGAGGCGGCGCAGGCGGCGGTGCAGATCGCCGTCTCGAGCCAGCAGCAGCTGGCCGGCATGGACCAGGTGGTGCTGGCGATGGAGAACATCCAGCAGGCCAGCACGGAAAACGCCGCGGGCACGCGCCAGGCGGAGGCGTCCGCGCGCAATCTGCACGCGCTGGGGCAGTCGCTGCGCCAGACCGTGACCCGCTTCCAGTTCTGATCGCGCGATGACCGACGAAGCATTCCGGGAGCGGCTGCGCGCCATCTTCGGCGAAGAGGCGCGCGAGCACCTGGCCCAGATCGACGTGGGCCTGGTGGCGCTCGAACAGGCGGGCGGGGGCCAGCGCGACGCCCTGTTCGAACGCCTGCTGAAGGTGCTGCATACCCTCAAGGGCGCCGCGCGCACCGTCGACGAGATCGAGCTGGAGCGCCTGTGCCATGCGCTGGAAAGCATGCTGGGCGCGGCGCGCGCGGCGGGTTTGTCCGCGACGGCCGAACAGTTCGACCTGCTGCACAGGGCCGCCGCCGCCGCGCGCCAGGTCGTCGACGCGCCCGCCCTGCGCAGCCGCAAGGTGGCGGGCCTGCTGGCGGGGCAGCTCGAGACCGCCGCGGCCGAGCTGCCGGCGCAGGTGGCCGAGGCGCCGCTTCCCGACGAGGCGCCCGCGCCGGAAGGCCAAAATGAGCCGGACGCGCCGCCGGACGAGACGGAGCCGAACCGGACGGACGAGCGCATCCGGGTCGACGGCCGCTGCATCGATTCGATCCGCGCCCACGCGGAAGGCCTGCTGCCCGTCGAACTGAAGCTGCGCCACCACGTCGACGAATTGCGCGCTCTCGCGGCCGGGATCGCGACGCGGCGGCGCGAAGGCGTCGCCTCCTTCGACGACGAAGCGGCGCGCCTCGAGCTCGCGTGCGCCCAACTGGCCACGGGGCTGGAAAACACGGGCAAGGAATTGCATGGCGTGCGCGCGCGCCTGTTCGAGGCCGTGCTGGAAACGGCGCTGGTGCCGGCCGCCGCCGCGTTCGGCGAGCTGCCCGCGCTCGTGCGCAACCTGGCGCGGGGCCGCGGCAAGCAGGTGCGGCTGGAGACGCTGGGCGCCGACGTGGACCTCGACCGGCGCGTGCTGGGCGTCGTGCGCGAAGCGCTGATCCACCTCGTCACCAATGCCGTCGACCACGGCATCGAGACGCCCGACGAGCGCGCGCGCGCGGGCAAGGATCCGGCCGGGCGCATCGAGATCGCGGTGTCGCAGCGCGACGCGCGCATGGTGTGCGTGCGCGTGCGCGACGACGGCGCCGGCATCGACGCGGACGCGGTCGCGCGCCGTGCCGGCGTGGACGCGGCGGAACTCGCGCAGATGAGCGAACAGCAGCGCCTGCAGCTCGCCCTGAGGGCCGGCGTGTCGACCCGCACCGAGGTCACGTCCGTGTCGGGCCGCGGCGTGGGCCTGGCCATCGTGGCGGACAAGGTGGCGGCCAGCGGCGGCCAGCTGGTCGTGGGCACCGTGCCGGGCGCCGGCGCGTCGTTCGAACTGCTGCTGCCGGTGGGCGTGGCGAGCCTGCGCGCGCTGGTCGTGGAAGTCGACGGCCACCGCTACGCGCTGCCGCTGGCCGGCCTGGAGGCCGTGCGCAGCGCGGCGCAGGCGGCCGTGCGCACCGTCGAGGGCCGCGAGACCGTGCTGGTGGGCGGGCGCGTGCTGCCGCTCGTGCGCCTCGCCGCACTGTTCGGCACGGCGCGGCCCGGCACCGACGGCGACCAGGGCGTCGTGATCACCGCGCAGGCGGGCGGCCAGGCGTTCGGCGTGCTGGTCGACGCCATCGTCGCCGAGCAGGACCTGCTGCCCAAGCCCCTGGGGCCGCTGCTGCGGCGCGTGCGCTGGTTCAGCGGTGCGGCGCAGCTGGGCGACGGCACGCTTGCGCCCGTGATCGCGCTCGAGGACGTCGCCGGGCGCGGGCTCGCAGGGGCCGCCGCGGCGGCCGCGCCGGCGCCGGCGGCGGGACCGCGCAAGGTGCTCGTCGTCGAGGATTCCGTCACGTCGCGCCTGCTGCTCAAGCACATCCTCGAAGGCGCCGGCTATGCGGTGGACACGGCCGTCGACGGCCTCGACGCGCAGTCGCGCCTGCGCACCGGGCGCTACGACGTGGTCGTGAGCGACGTCGAGATGCCGAACATGGACGGCCTGGCGCTCACCGCCAGCATCCGGGCGACGCCGGCCACCGCCGAGCTGCCCGTGATCCTGGTGACGTCGCTGCAGACACCCGAGCAGCGCGAGGCCGGCCTGCGCGCGGGCGCGGACGCGTATTTCACGAAGGGCAGTTTCGATCAGGACCGCCTGCTGGCGACGGTGCGCCGGGTGGCGGGGATGGAGGCATCATGATCCGGGTACTGGTGGTGGACGACTCGAATTCGGTGCGGGCGCTGCTGATGCACATCCTCGGCACGGCCCCGGGCCTCGCGGTGGTCGGGTGCGCGGCGGACGGCGAGGAAGCCGTGAAGCTCGCGCGCGAGCTGCAGCCGGACGTGATCACGATGGACCTGCACATGCCGCGCATGGACGGCTTCGAAGCCATCCGCCGCATCATGCGCGAATGCCCCACGCGCATCGTCGTCGTCAGCGGCAGCGACGACCGGGCCGAGGTCGACGCCAGCTTCCGCGCGATCGAGGCGGGTGCGCTGGTGCTGGTGCGGCGGCCGCTCGGCATCGGCAACCCGGCGCATGCGGACAGCGCGCGCGACCTCGTGCGCACGGTGAAGGCGATGGCCGAGGTGCGCGTCGTGCGGCGCTGGAGCGATGCGCGGCGCGCGGCGCGTCCGCTGCAGGGAGCGCCGCGGCGGCTCGTGGCCGTCGGCGCGTCGACGGGCGGACCGACGGTGCTGCGCGACATCCTGGCCGAACTGCCGGCCGACTATCCGCTGCCGGTCGTGATCGTGCAGCATCTCGCGCCCGGCTTCATGGACGGCCTGGCGACGTGGCTGGGCGAGGCCAGCGGCTACCCGGTGGAGGTGCTGAAGGATGGCGCGCCGCTGGTGGGCGGGCGCGCCTGCCTCGTCCCGGAAGGCTGGCAGGCGACGCTGGGCCCGGGGCTCGTCGGCCGGCTCGTGCTGGCGCCGCCGGAACACGGCATGTGCCCGTCCGTGTCGCACCTGTTCCGCGCCATCGATCCCGAACTGCGTCCGGCCACCGCGGCCGTCCTCCTGACCGGCATGGGCAAGGACGGCGCGGCCGAATTGAAGCTGTTGCGCGAGCACGGCGCCCTGACGATCGCGCAGGACCGCGCGAGCGCCGTCGTCTACGGCATGCCCGGCGAGGCGTTGCGGCTGGACGCCGCGATGCTGGTGCTGGAGCCCGCGGAAATCGGCAAGGTGCTGGCACGCCTGCCGGCCGAGCCGTTTCCGTCCTCCGTTTTTCCAACCCTTGGGGACCTTCCATGAGCACCTCTCCCGACAATGTCGTCGAACGCGGGACGGATACCGCGAACGACATCGAGATCCTGGTGGTGGAGGACAGCGCCACCCAGGCCCGCCAGCTGGCGCAGCTGCTCGAAACCGTGGGCTACCGCGTGCGCATCGCGTCCGACGGCCGCGCGGGCCTGGAGGCGGCCCGACAGCGGCCGCCGACGCTCATCGTCACCGACATCAACATGCCGCGCATGGACGGCTTCGAGATGTGCAAGGCGATCAAGCAGGACCCGCACGTGCGCGACGTGCCGGTGATCCTGCTCACGTCCCTCTCCAGCCTGTACGACGTGATCAAGGGCCTGGACTGCGGCGCCGACAACTTCATCCGCAAGCCGTTCGAGGCGGACTACCTGCTGGGCCGCATCCGCTTCATCCTGGCCAACCGCGCGCTGCGCTCCAACGAGCGGGTGCAGCTGGGGATGAAGATCAACCTGGGCGGCCAGACCCATTTCATCACGGCGGAACGCCAGCAGATCTTCGACCTCCTGATTTCGACGTACGAGGAAGCGATCCACATGACGGAGCAGCTGCGCGCCCAGCAGGAGCGCATCGCCCATTCGTACCAGTCGCTGGAAGGGCTGTACCGGGTCGCGGAGGCGATCAATCCGGTGCTGTCGGAGCAGGACGTGGCCGAGCGCGCGCTCGACCGCGTGCTGGACCTGCCGGGCGTCACCGGCGCGACGATCCGGCTGCACGACCACGACGGCCGGCCCACGTTCGCCGTCGCGCGCGACGGCACCGGCGCGGTCATGGCGCCGTGCACCTGCGCCATGCCGGCGGGGCCGCAGCCGGCGGCCGTGATGCGGTCGACGTGCCGCGGCTTTCCCAGCCTGCGCGTCCCGCTGTCGACCGGCACGCGCAGCCGCGGCATGATGTGCCTGACCGTCGGCGACGGCCCGCTGGCCGAGGACGACCGCCAGGTACTGGAGACGGTCGGCAGCCAGATCGCCGTCGCCGTCGAGCGCGCGCACCTGTACGGCAACATGGAGCGCCTGGTCGACGAGCGCACGGCGGCGCTGGAATCGGAGCGTGCGCTGCTGGCGGCCGTCGTGAACCTGTCCGGAGCGCTGGTCTGCGTGGTGGACGGCGACGGCAGCATCCGGCTGTTCAATCCGGCCTGCGAGCAGACGTCGGGCTGGCGCGCGGAAGAGGTGCTGGGACGGCCGTTCCGCGACCTGTTCCGCCGCGCCGACAACGCGCCCGTGGAATTCAATGCGTCGCCCGCCGGGACAGTGCCCGTGCAGCAGACCGGCGAATGGGTCGCGCGCGACGGGTCCGTCCGCTCCGTGATCTGGTCGTCGACCATGCTGCCCCGCGCCGACGGCAGCGTGCAGTACGTCGTCACGGCGGGCATGGACGTGACGGAGCTGCGCCGCGCCGAAGAGAGCCTGCGCTATCTCTCCAACTTCGACCGCGAGACGGGCCTGCCGAACGACGTGCTGCTGCGCGACCGCGTGCGCCAGATGCAGGCCCGCGTCATCGACGGCAAGCCGCTGCTCGGCTACATGCTGCTGCGCCTGACGCGCTTGCAGGTGATCCGCGCCAGCGTGGGCGTGGAAGCCGAACAGGCGCTGCTGCGCCAGGCCGCGACCCGTCTCGGCGAGCTCCAGGACGCCGACCTCACGGTCGCGCGCACGGGCGAGCGCACGTTCACGCTCGCCGCCCTGCGCGCGAACGAGGCGGAGATGGCCGCGCTGGCGCGCCTGGTGCTGGAGCGCATGGACCAGGCGTTCGTCCACGACGGCGAGGACGTGCACCTGGACCCGTGCATCGGCATCGCCCTGTTTCCGAACGACGCCGACGACTACGACGGCCTCACCCAGGACGCCGAGGCGGCGCTGCAGCGCGCCCTGGCGAGCAAGGACGAGCGCTACGCGTTCTACCGGCCGGAACTCAACGACGGGGTGTACGAGCGCTACCGCTTCGAAAACGCGCTGCGGCGCGCGCTCGAACGCGACGAGCTGATCGTGTACTACCAGCCGCAGGCGAGTCTCGCCACGGGGCAGCTCATCGGCTTCGAGGCGCTGCTGCGCTGGCAGCATCCGGAACTGGGCCTGATCCCGCCGGGCCGCTTCATCGGCCTGGCGGAGGAGACGGGCATGGTCCTGCCCATCGGCGAGCGGGTGCTGCGGCTGGCCTGCGAACAGTCGATGGCCTGGCAGCGCGAGGGCCTGCGCGCCGTGCCGGTCTCGGTGAACCTGTCGGCGCGCCAGTTCTCGGAACGGATCGTCGACACGGTCGCGAAGACCCTCGCCGACACGGGGCTGGAACCGAAGCTGCTGGAACTGGAGTTGACGGAAAGCGCGTCGATGGAAGACCCGCAGAAGACCGTCGACATCCTGTGCAAGCTGAAGGAGATGGGCGTGCGCCTGGCCATCGACGATTTCGGCACGGGCTACTCGAACCTGAACTACCTGAAGCGCTTCCCCGTCGACCGCCTGAAGCTCGACCAGTCGTTCGTGCGCGACCTGACGTCCGACCCGGACGACCTGGCGATCGCGCGTGCCGTGATCGCGATGGGACACGGCCTGCGGCTGGACGTGATCGCGGAAGGCGTCGAGACGGAAGGGCAGCTGGCGCTGCTGGCGCAGCACGGCTGCGACGAGGTGCAGGGCTACCTGTTCGGCCGGCCCGCGGCGCCCGAGGATTGCGGCCGCATGCTGCGCGAGGAAAAGTCGCTCGCCCTGGACAAGCTGCAGCCGCAGCCCTACCACCGCACCCTGCTGTACGTGGACGACGAAGTGAACCTGCTGGCGGCGATCCGGCGCGCGATGCGCCAGAGCGGCTACCGCGTGCTCGTCGCGAGCAATGCGCGCGAGGCGTTCGAGATCCTCGCGACGAACGAGGTGGGCGTCATCGTGTGCGACCAGCGCATGCGCGGGATGAGCGGCACCGAATTCCTCGCGCGCGTGAAGCAGATGTATCCGCTCGCCGTGCGCATGGTGCTGTCGGGGTACACGGACCTGCAGTCGGTCACGGAGGCCGTCAACCGGGGCGCGATCTTCAAGTTCCTGACGAAACCATGGATCGACACGGAACTGGACGAGGCGGTGCGCGAGGCGTTCGCCGAATTCGAGTCGAAACGGCTGCACGGGAACCCGTGAAGGAGGCTCTGCTATCGCGCTTTTGGATACCGGCCCGGCCCATTTCATATAGCTGGGCGCGGGGAGGCTGGCTCATACTTGGGGTTTCACTTCTCATAACCATAACGACGAGACTATGACGCTTCTTCCCCGTTCCCTCACCATCGTTGCCCTCGGCGTCGCCATGCTGTGCGGCGGCGCCCATGCGGCCGACGTCCGCGAACGCCAGTCGTTCGACGCCGGCTGGCGCTTCACGAAAGGCGATCCGGCCGGCAGCGCGGCAGCGGACGCCGCCTCCCAGCCGGCCTTCGACGACGCCGCGTGGCGCAAGCTCGACCTGCCGCACGACTGGGGCATCGAAGGGCCGTTCAAGCAGGAATACCCGGGCGAGACGGGCAAGCTGCCGTGGTGGGGCGTCGGCTGGTACCGCAAGCACTTCACCTTGCCGGCCGGCGACGCGGGCCGCCGCGTTTACCTGGACATCGACGGCGCCATGTCGCACGCGAAGGTCTGGGTGAACGGTCAATACGTGGGCGGGTGGCCGTACGGCTATGCGTCGTGGCGCGTGGACCTGACGCCGTACGCGAAGCCGGGCAGCGACAACGTCGTGGCGATCCGGCTCGACAATCCCGAGAAGTCGTCGCGCTGGTATCCGGGCGGCGGCATCTACCGCCACGTCTGGCTCGTCAAGACGACGCCCGTGCACGTGGCCCAGTACGGGACGTTCGTGACGACGCCGCAGGTGTCGAAGGCGCAGGCCACCGTCTCCGTGCAGGCGACGGTGGAAAGCAACGGCCGCGCGGCGCAGGTACAGGTCGCGACCGAGATCTACGCGCTCGACGCGGCCGGCAAGCGCGGCGCCGCGCCGGTCGCGCGCCAGGCGGCCACGAAGGTCACCAAGGTGGAGGCGGATCGCCAGGCCCAGCTCACGCAGACGCTGACGGTGCCGCAGCCGAAGCTGTGGAGCATCGCGAGCCCGCAGCGCTACGTGGCCGTCACCACCGTCACGGAAAACGGCCAGGTGACGGACGTCGTCGAGACCCCGTTCGGCATCCGCAGCGCCGTGTTCGACGCGAACAAGGGCTTCCTGCTGAACGGCCAGCGCGTGCCGCTGAACGGCGTGTGCATGCACCACGACCTGGGCGCGCTGGGCAGCGCGATCAACGAGCGCGCCCTCGAGCGCCAGCTCGAGCTGCTGCGCGAGATGGGCACGAACGCGATCCGCACGAGCCACAACCCGCCGGCGCCGGAGCTGCTGGACCTCGCCGACCGCATGGGCTTCGTCGTGCTGGACGAGGCGTTCGACATGTGGCACGAGAAGAAGACGCCGAACGACTACCACACGTCGTTCGACGAATGGCACGAGAAGGACCTGCGCGCGCAGATCCGGCGCGACCGCAACCACCCGAGCGTGATCGCCTGGAGCACCGGCAACGAGATCCCGGAGCAGGGCAAGCCGGAAGGCTGGAAGCTGGCCGCGCACCTGGCCGAGATCGCGCGCGGCGAGGACCGCACGCGCCCGATCACGTCCGCATACAACCACACGGATTCCGGCTACAACGGCTTCCAGAACGTGGTCGACATCTTCGGCTACAACTACAAGCCGGGCGAGTACGGCAAGATGCATGCGTCCGCGCCCTACCTGCCGATCTACGGCAGCGAGACCGCGTCGACGATCAGCTCGCGCGGCGAATACTTCTTCCCGGTCAGCGACGACAAATCGAAAGGCGCCGCCAACTTCCAGGTCAGCAGCTACGACCTGACGGCGCCGCCGTGGGCGACGTCGCCCGACGTCGAATTCAAGGGGCAGGACGACAATCCGTTCGTGGCGGGCGAATTCGTGTGGACCGGCTTCGACTACCTGGGCGAGCCGACGCCGTACAACGACGACACGACGAACCTGCTGAACTTCACCGATCCCGCCCAGCAGGCGCGCGCCGCGCAGGAACTGGCGACGCTGAAGAAGATCGCGATGCCGTCGCGCAGCTCGTACTTCGGCATCATCGACCTGGCCGGCTTCAAGAAGGACCGCTTCTACTTGTACCAGGCCCGCTGGCGTCCGGAACTGCCGATGGCGCACCTGCTGCCGCACTGGAACTGGCCGGAGCGCGTGGGCCAGGTGACGCCGGTGCATTTGTACACGTCCGGCGACGAGGCGGAGCTGTTCCTGAACGGCAAATCGCTGGGACGCAAGAAGCGCGGCCCGCGCGACTACCGCCTGCGCTGGGACGACGTCGTCTACCAGCCCGGCACCTTGAAAGCGGTCGTGTACAAGAAGGGCAAGCGCTGGGCCGAGGACACCGTCGCGACGACGGGCGCGCCCGCGAAGCTGCTCGTGTCGGCCGACCGTGCCAGGCTGCGCGCGGACGGGAAGGACTTGTCGTTCGTGACGGTCACGATCGCGGACAAGGATGGCCGTCAGGTACCGCGCTCGCATGACCGCATCACCTTCAAGCTGTCCGGGCCGGGCGAGATCGTCGCGACGGACAATGGCGACGCGACCGACCTGGAAGCGTTCCAGTCGCCGCAGCGCAAGGCCTTCAACGGCCTGGCGCTGGCCATCGTGAAGACGAAGGCGGGCGAAGCGGGCAAGCTGACCCTGACGGCCAGCGCCGACGGGCTCGAAGGGGCGCAGGTGACACTGGACACCCAGGCGCAGTAAGCGCGCGGCGTCCAGGCTCCGGTTTGGCTGGAATCCTGCGCAAGGAGACCAGCCATGCCGGATGATTTCGACGCCTTTCTGCGCCAGCGGATCACAGCCTCCGACGCCTTCGTCGGCGGCAACTACGGTCCGCTCGGCGCAATTTCGACCGGCATTCGGACCGGCTGCCCGAGGACAAGCAACGAATCAGGGGCATTCCCAGAACCAGCACTCCACGGCCTGCCAGTAGACATGGCCGCCTTCACACGCGAGGCGGTGATGGTCGTCGTGGCAGATCAGGTCGATGTGCCCTTGCGGGTCGTACGGACCCCACAGGCCAACGAAGCGAATCACGCCGCGTCGGGTGCCGACTGAATCGTGCAGTCGCGCCGCTCCGAATTTTTCCGGTTCGCCCCAAATCGTGCACAGGTGATTTGCCAGTGTCTCCTGCTTGATTTCGATGAACTGGCCGCGGTATTTCCCAGCATCGATCTTCAGATACCCGGCCGGCAGGTGGATACCTGCACCATGGAGCGCGAGGCTCATGCGGATGGCGCAGGTGTTGCGCCACGCCGAGTCGAGTATCTTTTCCGTGTGCCCGATCCATCGCCATAGCTCTTCGGACGGCACGTTGTACGGATCGGGGAAGTGCATGCGCAGGAGCGCATAAGGTGGTGTGGGCACGCGCAAAGTATCCTCCCGGGTCAGGGGCAGCAGTGATCTGGCGGGCAAGGCCAGCGAATCTGCCACATGCGGACGAGATGATCGGATGCACGCTCCTTCCGCTGCGCGGCCGTCAGCTTGCGCAGGTAGGCCACCGCATCCGCACGCATGGCCTCGGGCGACTGCTTGTGCAGCTTCACATGAGTGCGGCCCGTGTAACACCATAAGCCGCTCTCCGTGGCGTCATACACGCCCTTGACGTACTCGACGGCGCTCGCATCGCCCTGCTCCAGTTGCCGCAGCAACTGCGCACTCGTGAGCCATGGCGCCGGCGCGGGAATGGTCTTGGCCGGCGTCCCCGGCATGATGAAGGGATGCTCGTCATCCGGGATCTGCGATGCCGGCACGGAAGCCGCCGCCAGCATCAGGGCGACGATGGCGACGGCGCGGTCAGCGCTCGACGGGGCCGCCATGTCACGCAACCCGATTGGTGGCAAGGTCCCAACCGCCAGCGGTATTGCCGCCGGCGCCGCCCATGATCCTCTGTTGGGTGTACCTCCACTTTACCTTGGAGAACTTCAGGCCGATGTGGTCCACCATCCCGATGCCGGCGGACACCGACTGCGCCACTTCGCCCACCACGACGTTATCCAGCTCGACCTCATAGTACTTGACGCGGGTGCCTTGGCCGTCCGCCCGGAAGAACTCGAACCTTGCCTTCGGGATCGTCTTGCCCATCGCGCAGTGTTGGGCCAGGATCGGCGAGGCGAGGTCGCACAGCTTCATGAAGGTCACGTCCGACAGCTCGGCGCGTTCGGCGGTGTGCCCGCCGGCCGTCGACGACGTCGCACTCTTGGGCTGATTCAGCTTCCAGTTGACCGAAAGGCATTCGAGCCAGCCCTGATGCTCGCTGTCAGCCGATTCGCCCTTGATTCCGTCGATCTGTAGATAAACGTCGATTGCCATTTGCGCCTCCATGATATTGATGCGACATCTTCGCCGGGTTGGGCCTCTGCGAACTGATTGCTGATCAATTGTTCGAGCTGCCTGAGGAATGTTTGCAATGGGGGAAGTGTTGTAATCAGGCGATAGCGACCGAAACTCTTGCATGCAAGAGTTTCAAGAAAGCCCCCACGCTCGGCGTTTCCTCCGGATAATGGAAATTCCGTAGATACGCCGAGCCAACGCCATGGAATTTGAAGTTTTCGAATCGCTATCGTCGAGCCCCGCGCCGGCCGAAGCCGCGTCGCCTCTGGTCCGGCTGCAATACCTGATCGACAACACGCCGGCGATCATCTACACCACCGTGCCCAGCGGCGACTTCAAGATGACGTTCGTGAGCAACAATGCCTACAACGTCCTCGGCTACCGGCCGGAAGAGATGCTGGCCGATCCGAACTTCTGGTTCGACCATCTCCACCCGGACGACGCCCCGACCATCTTTTCCAGCCTGGCCCAGCTGTTCGTGGAAGGCGAGCGCACCTACGAATACCGGTTCCGCACCGCGAGCGGCGAGTTCGTGTGGATGCACGACCGCCTGCGCCTGATCCGCGACGAGCACGGCACGCCGGTGGAGGTCATCGGCTCGCTGACGGACATCACCTCGCGCAAGAACATGGAGCAGAAACAGCAGCAGCTGATCGCGCGCCTGAGCGAGGCGCACGAGCAGCTGCTGCAGTCGGAAAAGATGGCGTCGATCGGCCAGCTGGCGGCCGGCGTCGCGCACGAGATCAACAACCCGATCGGCTTCGTCAACTCCAATATGGGGACGTTGGGGCACTACGTGGACACGCTGCTGAACGTGGTGGACGCGTACGGCGAGGCGGTGCAGAAGGCGGCGCCCGGCTCGGCGCTGACGGCGCAGATCGAGGCAATCAACCGCGAGGCCGACCTCGGCTACCTGAAGGACGACATCGCCGACCTCGTGAGCGAGTCGATGGACGGCCTGAAGCGCGTGAAGGACATCGTCCAGGCGCTGAAGGATTTTTCCCACGTCGGCCAGAACGACTGGCAGTACGCGGACGTGCACGCGGGCCTCGACACCACGCTCAACATCGTCGCCAACGAGATCAAGTACAAGGCGACGGTCGAGAAGCACTACGGCAAGCTCCCGGAAATCAAGTGCCTGGCCTCGCAGCTGAACCAGGTGTTCATGAACCTGCTCGTGAATGCCGCCCAGGCCATCAAGAGCAAGGGCGTGATCACGATCGCCACCGGGGCGAGCGAGGGCTGGGTGTGGGTGAAGATCAGCGACAACGGCTGCGGCATCCCGCAGGACAACCTGAAACGCATCTTCGAACCGTTCTTCACCACCAAGCCGGTGGGCAGCGGGACGGGCCTCGGCCTGTCGCTGTCGTACAGCATCGTCAACAAGCACGGCGGGCGTATCGACGTGGCCTCGAAGCCGGACGTCGGCACCGTCTTCACGATCAAGCTGCCGGTGGTGCCGCCGGCGTCCTGACGCTCATTCCTCGTGCAGGGTGATCGCCTGCTTCTCCTTCTCCGGCTTGTCCAGCCAGCGCCGGTGCAACGCCCGCTCGATGGGCTTGCCGCACACGAACAGGAGGAACACGAGGACGAGGGCGATCGCGGCGATCTGCCAGGAGCCCATGCCGCACAGGATGCCGAGGATGGCCGTGATCCAGATCGACGCGGCCGTCGTCAGGCCGCGCACGCGGTCGCTGCCGTTGTCGCGGATGATCACGCCCGAGCCGAGGAAGCCGATGCCCGTCACCAGTCCCTGGATCACGCGGCTGACGGCTGACGCATCGGCCTGGCCGTCGCCCGTGAGGAAATTGGCGCCCGCCAGGGTCAGCACGCAGGCGCCCAGGGACACGAGTCCCAGGGTGCGGATGCCGGTGGGCTTGCCGTGCAGGTTGCGGTCCAGGCCGATCAGGCCGCCGACGAGGACCGAGACCGTCAGGCGCAACAGGATGTCGAGGTAGTCCATGCGTCGGGTTGTTGTCGAGAGGACACTATTGTACCGGCGTTGGCCTGTCTCGCACGTCAATCAAGTGTCGTGCATATGCCACGGACTGACACATTCTGATAGAATTTCCACATGGAAATATGTAATGTTGGCCCACGCGCCCCATGAGGTCCATCATGTCTTACCGAATTCCGCACATTACTGCGCGCCGCTCCCGCGGCTTTACCCTGATCGAACTGCTGATCGTGGTGGCCATCGTCGGCATCCTCGCGTCCATCGCGCTGCCCGCCTACGGCAAATATCTCGTGCGCGGCAACCGCGCGGCGGCGCAGGCGTATCTGCTCACGCTGGCGCAGGCGCAGGCGCAGTATTTCGCCGACGCCCACGAGTACGCGGGCACGCCGACCGCACTCAACCTGCCCGTGCCGGCCGAGGTTGCGAGTTACTATGACGTCAGCATCGACGCCGCCGCCGGCCCGCCGCCATCCTTCACGATCACGGCCAGGCCGGTGATCGGGTCGCGCCAGGCCGGCGACGGCAATCTCACCATCGACAACAGCGGCGCCCGGACGCCGTCCAACGTATGGTAATGCGTGCGCGCGGCTTCACGCTGATCGAACTGATGACGGTCGTGGCCATCACCGCGATCCTGTCGGCCATGGCCGCGCCGGCGTTCAAGAGCCTCGTCGCGGGCCAGCGCGCGCGCACCGCCAGCACCGACCTGTACGCGGCCCTCGTGCTCGCGCGCAGCGAAGCGATCAAACGCGCTACCCAGGTGACCCTGGAACCCGCCGCCGACACCTGGCAGGCCGGCTGGCGCATCCCGAATCCGTCCGATACGGGCCACCCGGTCGCGAACCACGGCCCGGTGCAGGGCGCGACGATCACCGGCCCGGACGCCGTCGTGTACCTGCCCAACGGCCGCGTCGCGAGCGATACGCCGCCGTCGTTCGACGTCGCCGTCGACGGCGCGGAAACCCACCGCTGCGTGCAGGTGGACCTGAGCGGGCGTCCGCGCCTGCAGGCGTCGGGGTGCTGAATGCGGCGCGCGCGGACACTCCCCAGCGCGGGCCTGAGCCTCGTCGAAGTGCTCGTGACCGTCGTCATCCTCGCGTTCGGCCTGCTGGGTATCGCCGCGCTGCAGGCCAAGGTGCAGGTGGGGTCGATCGAGGCCTACCAGCGCGCCCAGGCCGTCGTGCTGGTGGATGACATGCGCGCCCGCATCCTCGGCAATTCGGCCCATGCGGCCGACTACGTGACGGCGGCGGCGCTCGGCAAGAACGACGACCAGCCCACCGACTGCACCACCCTGGCCATCGGCAGCGCGCGCGACCAGTGCGAATGGAGCCAGGAATTGAAAGGCGCCGCCGAGCAGACCGGCGCGGGCGCGGCGACCGGCGCGATGATCGATGCGCGCGGCTGCGTCGAGCAGCTGCAGGCGCCCGACCCGACGGCCGGCGTGTGCAAGCCGGGCATCTATCGCGTGAGCGTGGCGTGGCAAGGGCTGCATCCGACCAAGGCGTCGGGCCTCGCGTGCGGCGCCAACCAGTACGGACCGGACGCGAACCGCCGCGCGATCGCCGTGCAGCTGGCGATCGGCCTGCCGTCGTGTACCTAGGAGACGTGATGGTTGCCGTACCTCTGCCCAAGCGCCGGTCCGCCGGTTTTTCCCTGCCCGAGCTGCTCGTGTCGGTGACGATGGGCCTGTTGATCGTCGTCGGCATGGTCACGCTGTTCTTCCACAACAGCCGCGCCCAGGCCGAGATCGAGCGCGCCAACCGCCAGATCGAGAGCGGCCGCTTTGCCGTCGACCTGCTCGGGAACGATTTGCGCAATGCCGGTTTCTACGGCGAATTCGACCCGACGCTGCTGCCCGACCCGGCTGCCGTTCCCGACCCGTGCGCCGCCACCTTGGCCGCGTTGAAGGCCATGCTGCCGCTGCACGTGCAGGGGTTCAGCCCCGCCGACACGCTGCCGTCCTGCGTGTCCGACGTGCGCGCGGGCACGGCCCTCGTCGTCGTGCGCCATACCCGGGCCTGCGTCAACGGGGATCCGAACTGCAGTGCCAACGATCCGGCCGGACCGCTGTTCCAGGCGTCGCTGTGCGGCGGCGCGGGCGAGCTGGGTTCGGGCGACCCGGCCAACTGGTATGCGCTGGACACCGATCCGGCCCAGCTGCTGCGTACCCGGCGCGACTGCACGACGGCGGCCGTCGCGCGCCGCTACCAGACGCATATCTATTACGTCGCCAACAACGACGAGCCGGACGACGGCATCCCCACGTTGAAGCGCGCCGAACTGCGCTACGTCGACAACACGTTGAAGTTCGTGAAGGTGCCGCTGGTGGAGGGCGTGGAAGACCTGCAGGTCGAATACGGCATCGACACGCATGGCGACGGGAGCGTCGGCGTCACGACGAGCGCGCCGGCCGGCGCCAACGGCTGCACCGCGCCGGCGTGCGCGGTCTCGAACTGGCGCAACGTGGTCGCCGTGCGCCTGCACGTGCTGGCGCGCAGCCCGAGCACGACGCCCGGCTGGACCGACACGAAGACCTACAATCTCGGCACGGCCGCCGACGGCAGCGCGCGCACGGCGGGGCCGTTCAACGACGGCTACAAGCGCCACGTGTTCCAGACGCTCGTGACCCTGGCCAATCCGGTGGGAAGGAAACAGCCATGAGGATCCCGCGCCGCGAGCAGGGCATCACGCTGGTGACCGCCCTGATCATGCTCCTGCTGCTCACGATGCTGGCGCTGGCCAGCGTCAACCTGGGCAATTCGAACCTGCAGGTGGTCGGCAACATGCAGCGCCGCGACCAGGCCCTGGCCGCGGCGCACGCCGTGCTGGAAGAGACGATCAGTTCGCCGACGTTCACGCAGACGCCGAACAGCGCGCTGTCGAACACGTGCGGCGCGCCGAACCAGCGCTGCGTCGATACGGACGGCGACGGCAAGACCGACATCAAGGTCACCCTCAGCCCGCCGCCCAGCTGCGTGAAGGTCCAGCCGATCAAGAATTCCGACCTCGACCTGAACCAGGACGAAGACATCGGCTGCGCCGTCGGCGCCTCGCAGATGCACGGCGTGGAAGGTGCGTCGGACGGCAATTCCGACTGCGACAACAGCGTCTGGGACGTGAGCGCGGTCGCCACCGACGACGCGACGCAAGCCTCCGTCAAGGTCGTCCAGGGTGTCGCCGTGCGCATCGCCCGCGACGACGTCGCCACCAACTGCCCGCAACCGTGAGCCAGCCCATGATCCGTTCCACACTCGCCCTGGCGCTCTGCGCGAGCCTCGCCGGCCTGCCAGTCGTCGCGGCCGCCGACGACATCGACATCTTCACCGGCGCCTCCGCCGGCAACAACATCAACCCGCGCATCCTGATCGTGCTCGACAACACGTCGAACTGGGCGCGCCAGAGCCAGCAATGGCCGGGCGGACTGCAGCAGGGCCAGTCGGAAGCGCGCGCGATCAGCAACCTGTTGACCACGCTGGACAGCACGGTCAGCCTGGGCCTGATGGAATTCGTCACGGGCGGCAATGCGAACGACGACGGCGGCTTCATCCGCTCCGCCATCCGCCCCCTCGACAACTCGGCCAAGACGAGCTTCACGAGCCAGCTCTCGACCATCTACAACGGCATCAATTCGCCGAACGAGAAGCGCAATTCGCACACGCCGTACGGCGACCTGATGTACGACGTCTATAACTACTTCGCCGGCGCCGACGCGTATTCGCCGGGCGGCGTCATCGCCAGCATCGCGGATGCCGCCGGCTACACGACGCCGTATTCCACGTTCCGCTCGCCGCTGACGGCCGCGAACACGTGCGGCAAGAGCTTCGTGATCTTCATCGGCAACCCGAACGCGAGCGGCCCGGCCAGCGACTCCTCGGCCAACACCGCGCTGCTCAACCAGCTCAACGGCAGCACCGTGAGCCAGTTGGGGCTGCCGAACTTCACGACGCAGAACGCGACGACGACCAGCAACCTGGGCGTCACGAACGCCTGCTACGCGAACCCCGCGGACGCGGCCGGCGAGGCCGACGCGTACGCGGCGCAGTGTTCGACGTTCACGGAAGGCTGCTCGATCGGCGCGGCGACGGCCAACGTGAACCCGATCGCCTGTCCGGCCGGCAGCCGCTCGTACACCGTGACGCAATCCGTCTACCATCCGGCGACGACGAGTCCGGGGCAGCCCGTGCCGGGCACGGTCACGACGGCGACCGGCACGACGACCGGCTATTACGCGACGGCGGCCGACGTCCCCACCGGCGACCACGGCGGCCTGACGTGCCCGGCCACGCAGACGACCACGAACGGCACCAGCACGACCACGACGACCTACAGCTGCGCGTACACGGTGGGTGCGGCCGTCGGCACCGCGACGACGGCGACGGACACCGCCACCGCCGCGCAGGACCCGGACGGGAAGGGCGCCGGCTGCTACACCGGCGTCGGCACGGCGGCCGGCAACTGGAATCCGGCCACGACGACGGACTTCGGCGGCCTGTCCTGCCCAACCAACAGCAGCTGCACGTATTCCGGCGAGCTGTCCAGCAATGCGGGCGGCTGCAAGGGCAACGGCTATCGCCAGGTGACGGTGAAGCAGACCGCCACCGCGAAGCGCCAGTACACGATCACGCAGACGATCTCGCCCACGTCGATCAGCAACACGACGACGCCGCCCTACACGACGACCACGAACCTCGGCATGACGTCCCAGTGCTATGCGACGCCGCCGGCGTCGACGTCGGACTACGCCGCGTCCTGCACGGGCACGAACATCAGCTGCACGTACAACAACACGCCGACCAGCACCACGCTGGCATCCTGCCCGGCCGGCACGAGCGCGTACAACATCGTCGGCACGAACACCGTGCTGACCGACGTCCCGACGGGCACCACGTCGACCGACACGGGGCCGCGCAACGCCGACGAATGGTCGCGGCTCCTGCACGACAAGGGCGTGCCGGTCCCCGGCTCGACGACCGTGCGCTCGCCCGTGACGACGTACACGATCGACGTCTACAACGCCCAGCCGAACGCCACCCACACGGCCCTGCTGATGAGCATGGCCAAGGCCGGCGGCGGCAAGTATTTCGCCGCCAAAAACGAGCAGGCGATCCTCGACGCGCTGCGCCAGATCATCATCGAGATCCAGGCCGTGAACACGACGTTCGCCTCGACCAGCCTCCCGGTCAACGCGACGAACCGCTCGCAGAACGAGAACCAGGTCTTCATCGGCATGTTCCGCCCCGATCCGGACGCGAAGCCGCGCTGGTTCGGCAACCTCAAACGCTACCAGCTGATCGCCAGCGGCGCCAACATCGAGCTGGGCGACGTCAACGGCAAGATCGCCGTGAACACGCTGACCGGCTTCGTCACGCCGTGCGCGGCGAGCTACTGGACGTCGGACTCGGGCACGTACTGGAGCGGGCTCGGTATCAATCCCGACCCGGCGGGCGCCTGCGCGCCGGACGGCGTGAGCGTCTATTCCGACCTGCCGGACGGTCCGCAGGTGGAGAAGGGCGGCGCGGCGGAGATCCTCAGGCAGGGTAACGTGGCCGGCACGTGGAGCGGCAACCAGGCCGTCAACCGCAACATGCTGACGCTGTCGGGCACCACGCTGGCCACGTTCAACACGGCCAGCACGGGCCTGGCCGCGAACCTCGTCAATTTCATCCAGGGCGCGGACGTCAACAACGAAAAGGGCGCGGGCGCCACGACGACGACGCGGCCCTCGATCCACGGCGACGTGATCCACTCGCGCCCGCTGCCGGTGAACTATGGCGGCACCACCGGCGTGCGCGTGTTCTACGGCGCCAACGACGGCGCGCTGCATGCGGTGAACGCGAATACGGGCGTCGAGGCCTGGTCGTTCGTCGCGCCCGAGTTCTTCGGCCGCCTGCAGCGCCTGATGGACAATTCTCCGCTCGTCAGCTACCCGAACCTGAGCAGCGCAATCTCGCCGGCGCCGGCGCGCAAGGATTATTTCTTCGACGGGTCGATCGGCCTGTACCAGAATGCCGACAACTCGAAGGTGTGGATCTTCCCCGCGATGCGGCGCGGCGGGCGCATGCTGTACGGCCTGGACGTCACCCATCCCGACCAGCCGGCGTACAAGTGGAAGGCGGGTTGCCCGAACCTGACCGACGACGTCGGCTGCACGGCCGGCATGTCGGGCGTCGGCCAGACGTGGTCGACGCCGAACGTCGCCTTCATCAAGGGGTATTCGACGACGACGCCCGTGCTGGTCGTCGGCGGCGGCTACGATGCCTGCGAGGACGCCGACACGGCGTCGCCGTCCTGCGGCAGCGGCAAGGGCGGCTTCGTGTACGTGCTGGATGCGAACACGGGCGCGGTGATCCGTTCGTTCGCGACCGACCGCGGCGTGGCGGCCGACGTGGCCCTCGTCGACGTCGACAACGACGGCTATCCCGACTACGCCTACGCGGCCGACCTGGGCGGCGGCATCTACCGGGTCGACTTCGTGGGCAGCTATGCGGGCCGCACGCCGCTCGCGTCGGAGTCGTGGAGCGCGCGCAAGGTCGCGTACACGGCGGGCGCCGGCCGCAAGTTCCTGTTCGCGCCGGCGCTGCTGGCCATCCAGGGCAAGGTCTACGTGGCGCTGGGCAGCGGCGACCGCGAGCATCCGCTGCAGTCGCAATACCCGTATGCCGACGTGACCAACCGGTTCTACGTCTACCTGGACGACCTGACGGCGGCCACCGGTACGCCCGCGACGGACATGGACGCGATGACGGACTACACGACCAACACGAATTGCGCCGCCGCGAAGGTGCTGCCGAATTCGGGGACGAAGGGCTGGTTCATGGACCTGAACCAGTACGGGCAGGGCGAGCAGGTGGTGACGTCGGCGCTGATCGCGAGCGGCATGATCACGTTCAGCACGAACCGTCCTATCCCGCCCGACGCGGCCAGCTGCTCGACGTCGCTGGGCGAGGCGCGCGGCTACTGGGTCAACCTGCTGAACGGTTCGGGCGCCATCAACGTGCCGGGCCTGTGCGGCGGCGCGCGCTCGTCGATCTTCGTGGGCGGCGGCCTGCCGCCGTCGCCGGTGAAGGCCAGCAGCGTGCCGATCGGGGGCAAGGCGGTGTCGGTCGTGCTGGGTGCCGTGCAGAAGGGCGGCGCGGCGTCGGCGGGGGCGAGCGTGTCGATCTCGCCGCAGCGGATCCGGCCGGCGATTGCGCAGAAGCGCAAGCGGGTCTATACCTACACTGCCGGGGACTAAAACGTCGTCGTCCCCGCGAAGGCGGGGATCCACCTTGCCAGCACTGCCGCGACGTGGTCAGGCCTTCTCGACCGCCTTGACCATGCACTTCGACAGCTTGTCGAAGTGCGCCAGCGCCGCCTGCGTGAGCGTCACCTGCTTGCGCCTCGTGTCCTCGGTGTCGGTCAGCATGATCCAGCCCTTCTCGCGCATCGACGTCAGGCGGCTGTGGACGGTGGCCGGTGCACCGAGTTCCTTCTTGGCCATCATGTCGCGCACGCACAGGCGTTCGCCATCCTGCATGGCGCGCGCGACGGTGCCGAGGATGCGTTCTTCCAGCGGGTCGAGCGAGGGCAGGGACGGCAACCCGCGCAAGGCTTCCGCGAGTTGCAGAAAGCGCAGATAGATATCAGCGGGACGGGTCGATTTGCTCATGCGCAGATTATAATGCGATAGCCACACGAACTCCATCACCTACAAACCTTCATGCCATTCCGTTTAACTCCTGGTAACCACGCTGGACCGGGCGTATCCGACCGCGCCGGTGTCGCCTGCGCGAGCGTCGTCGGCTCGGTGGTGTTCTACCTGCTGCTGGCGCGGTTGCAGGACTGGGTGTTCCCCAACGTCGAGTTCATGCGCGGGGTCGGCTGGATCTACCTGCCGGCAGGCGCACGGCTGCTGTGCCCGTTGCTGCTGGGCTTGCCCGGCGCCGTCGGCGTCCTGGTGGGGTCGTGGTGCGAATGCTTCTTCCACCTGTATCCGGACGATCCCGTGCGCTCCTTTGCCGGCGGCATCAGCTCGGCGCTCGCGCCCTACCTGGTGTATCAGTTCGCGCTGCGGGTGCTGGGCATGCAGGCGTCGCTGGCCAACCTGACGTCGCGCCGCCTGCTGCTGCTCGTGCCGCTGTTCGGCGTGGCCAGCCCGCTGATGCACCATCTGTGGTTCTGGATGCATGGCGACCAGGTCGACCTGGCGCAGGGCTTCGCCGTCATGGCGGCCGGCGACATGCTGGGCGCGCTCGTGGTCCTGTACGCGCTGAAGGGCATGCTGGGACTGCTGCCGACGCCGGCGCCCCGCCGCAAGGATCTTTAATGACGCTGCGGACATGATTCCGCCGCGGATTCATGAATCCCATTCATAAGGTCAAGCAATCCCGGCCGGTCCCACACGGCAGGTTTGCCGTTACCATCGTCGGCCTGCGATGCAAACGACAACCTTACGAAAGGATCATCCATGACCGTCAAGGCCTATGGCGCCCATGCCGCCGACAAGCCGCTCGAATCCCTGGACATCACCCGCCGCGCGCCGGGTCCGCACGACGTGCAGATCGAGATCGCCTATTGCGGCGTGTGCCACTCCGACCTGCACACGGTGAAGGCCGAGTGGGCCGGCACCCTGTACCCGTGCGTGCCGGGCCACGAGATCGTCGGCCGGGTCTCCGCCGTCGGCGCCCACGTGAAGGGTTACAAGGAAGGTGACCTGGTCGGCGTCGGCTGCATGGTCGACAGCTGCCGGCACTGCGCAGACTGCGAGGACGGCCTCGAAAACTATTGCGACGGCATGGTCGGCACCTACAACGGCCCGACCGCGGACGCCCCCGGCCACACGCTGGGCGGCTACGCCGAGCGCATCGTCGTGCACGAGCGCTACGTGTTGCGCGTGCGCCATCCGGAAGCGCAGCTCGCGGCCGTGGCGCCGCTGCTGTGCGCCGGCATCACGACGTACTCGCCGCTGCGCCACTGGAACGCGGGCCCGGGCAAGACGGTGGGCGTCGTCGGCATCGGCGGCCTTGGCCACATGGGCATCAAGCTGGCCCGCGCGATGGGCGCGCACGTCGTCGCCTTTACGACGTCCGAGTCGAAGCGCGCGGATGCCGAGGCGCTGGGCGCGCACGAGGTGGTCGTGTCGCGCGATGCCGATGCGATGGCCGCGCGGGCGAAAAGCCTGGACCTGATCGTCAACACGGTCGCCGCGCCGCACGACCTGGACGCCTACCTGAACCTGCTGAAACGCGACGGCACGATGGTGCTGGTCGGCGCGCCCGCGACGCCGCACCCGTCGCCGCAGGTGTTCAACCTGATCACGAAGCGCCGCGCGCTGGCCGGCTCGATGATCGGCGGGATCCCGGAAACCCAGCAGATGCTGGACTTCTGCGCGCAGCACGGCATCGTCGCGGACATCGAGTTGATCCGGGCCGACGAGATCAACGCCGCGTACGAACGCATGCTCAAGGGCGACGTGAAGTACCGCTTCGTGATCGACAACGCGACTTTGGCGGCCTGATGCAGCCTCAGGTCTCGCCGCTCCCGAACGGCGCGACGCAGGACGCGTCCGCCGCATGGGGCCCCGTGTTCGCGCTCGCCCTGGCCGCGTTCGCGCTCGTCGCTTCCGAGTTCATGCCCGTCAGCCTGCTGAGCCCCATCGCCTCCGACCTGCGCATCAGCGAAGGCCAGGCCGGGCAGGCGATCGCCGTCTCCGGCGCGTTCGCCCTCGTGACGAGCCTGTGCGTCGCGCGCCTGGCCGGACGCCTCGACCGCAAGGTGCTGCTGCTCGGCCTCACGTTGATGATGATCGTGTCCGGCACCATCGCCGCATTCGCGCCGAACTACGCCGTGTTCATGGCGGGGCGGGCGTGCATCGGCGTGGCGATCGGCGGGTTCTGGTCGATGTCGGCGGCGACCGCGATGCGGCTCGTGCCGGACCGCCTCGTGCCGCGCGCGCTGGCCATCGTCAACGGCGGTAACGCGCTGGCGACCGTCGTCGCGGCGCCCGCCGGCAGCTTCCTCGGCGCGCTGGTCGGCTGGCGCGGCGCATTCTTCGCGATCGTGCCTGTCGCGGCGCTGGCATTCACGTGGAAGTTTGTCAGCCTGCCTGCGCTGCCGGCGACAGCGGACGCACGGTCCGGCAGCGTGTTCGCACTGCTGAAGCGCCCGGCCGTCGCGTACGGCATGGCGGGCGTGAGCCTGTTCTTCATGGGGCAGTTCGCGCTGTTCACGTATCTGCGGCCGTTCCTCGAAACGGTCACGCACGCGAGCGTGACAACGCTGACCGGCATGCTGCTGGCGATCGGCATCGCGGGCTTCCTCGGCACGACGTGCATCGGCGCGGTCCTCGACCACCACCTGTACCGCACGCTGGCCGTCATCCCGCTCGTGATGGCCGTGCTGGCCGGCGCGCTGGTGGCGTTCGGCGGGTCGACGGCCATCGTCGCCGTGCTGCTCGCCGTGTGGGGCTTCGTCGCGACGGCGGCGCCGGTCGGCTGGTGGACGTGGCTCGCGCGCACCTTGCCGGACGATGCGGAGGCGGGCGGGGGCCTGATCGTGGCCGTCGTCCAGCTGGCGATCGGCCTCGGTGCCACGTTGGGCGGCGTGCTGTTCGACGCCTGGGGCTTCCGCGCGACGTTCGGGTTGGCCGCGCTGCTGCTCGTCATCGCCGCGGCGCTGGCCCGCAAGGCCGCGCGCGCACAGGTTTAAGTTTAGAATCGCGGCATGGCACGCGATAACCTCAGCGACATCCTCGTCTTCCTCGCGGTCGCGCGCGAACGCAGTTTTACGCGCGCGGCCGTAAAACTGGGCATGACGCAGTCGGCCCTCAGCCACACGATCCGCGCGCTGGAAGCGAGACTGGGCGTGCGGCTCCTGACGCGCACGACGCGCAGCGTGTCGCCCACCGAGGCCGGAGAACGGCTGCTGCAGAACGTGGCGCCGCGGCTGGAAGAGATCGACGCGGAGATCGCCGCCGTCAGCGAGCTCGGTGACCGGCCCGCCGGCACCGTCCGCATCACAGCCACGGACCACGTCATCGACAACGTGCTGTGGCCGCGCCTGGCCGCCGTGCTGCCGCAGTACCCGGACATCCACCTGGAGATCAGTTCCGAATACCGCATGGTGGACGTGGCGGCCGAACGCTACGACATCGGCGTGCGCTGGGGCGACCAGGTCGAGAAGGACATGATCGCCGTGCGCCTCACGCCCGACACGCAGACGATGATCGTCGGCGCACCCGACTACTTCGCGCACCGTCCCGTGCCCGCATCCATCGACGATCTCATGAAGCACGAATGCATCCGCCTGCGTCTCGCTGGCGGCGGCGTCTACGCGTGGGAGATGGTCGAGCGCGGCGCTGCCATCGACGTGCGCGTGCGCGGCCGCTACACGTTCAACGGTGTCTACCAGATGCTGAACGCGGCGCTGTCCGGCAACGGCCTCGCCTACATGACCGAAGACATGGCGGTACCGCACCTGCAGGCCGGCCGCCTTGTCAGTGTGATGGCGGACTTCTGCCCCAAATTCCCCGGCCTGCACGCTTATTATCCGAGCCGGCGCCATGCGTCGCGCGCCCTGGCCGTCGTGCTCGATGCGATCCGCCATCAAGGCTGATTTCTTCGGAGATTTTTCGTGCGTACCATATCTCCGAAGAGGCCGGCGCACGGTTGAAGCGAATACCTGAACGGATGGCCGGGATGTTCTAGAATGGGTCGCCAGCGGTGCCTGTCGCACGCCGCATGGAGGACCGCATGGACCTGCTCGAGGCAATCAACGATCCCGCCGCCTTGCGCGCGCTGCCCCGCGCACGCCTGGAGATGCTGGCGCGCCAGTTGCGCCGCTTCCTGCTCGACACGGTGGCGCGCACCGGCGGCCATCTCGCGTCGAACCTGGGGACGGTGGAACTGACGATCGCGCTGCACTATGTGTTCGCCACGCCGCAGGACCGCATCGTGTGGGACGTCGGCCACCAGAGCTATGGCCACAAGGTGTTGACGGGCCGGCGCACGCAGATGCACACCCTGCGCCAGGCGGGCGGCCTCTCGGGCTTCCCGCGCCGCTGCGAGAGCGTGCACGACTGCTTCGGCACGGCGCATTCGTCGACCGCATTGTCCGCCGCGCTCGGCATGGCGCTGGCCGCGAAGCTGCAGGGCGACGACCGCCATGCCGTGGCCGTCTGCGGCGACGGCGCGCTGTCCGCCGGGATGGCGTTCGAGGCGTTGAACAACGCCGGCGTCGATCCGTCGCTGCGCCTGCTCGTCGTCGTCAACCACAACGGCATGTCCATTTCGCCCGCCGTGGGCGCGCTGGACCGGCATCTGTCGGATCTCGCCGCCGGCCGCGTGCGCCCCGGCGCATCGCTGTTCGAGGCGCTCGGATTCGCGTACGCCGGCCCGGTGGATGGCCACGACCTCGACGCGCTGATTCCCGCGCTGGAGGCCGCGCGGGGCCGTGCCGGTCCGCAGGTGCTGCACGTCGTCACGCGCAAGGGCAAGGGCTATGCGCGCGCGGAGACCGCACCCACGCTGTACCACGGCACAGGGCGCTTCGACCCCGCGCAGGGCGTGGCGGACAGCGCCCGCGGCCGGCCCGCGTACACGGACGTGTTCGGCGACTGGCTGTGCGACATGGCCGCGCACGACCCGCGCCTCGTCGGCATCACGCCCGCCATGCGCGAAGGGTCCGGCCTCGTGCGCTTCGCCCGGCGCTTCCCCGACCGCTACGTGGACGTCGGCATCGCGGAGCAGCACGCGCTGACGTTCGCGGGCGGCCTCGCCGTCGAAGGCATGAAGCCCGTCGTCGCGATCTATTCCACGTTCCTGCAACGTGCCTACGACCAGTTGATCCACGACGTCGCGCGGCAGAACCTCGACGTGACGTTCGCGCTCGACCGCGCCGGCCTCGTCGGCGCGGACGGCGCCACCCATGCGGGCAACTACGATATCGCCTACCTGCGCTGCGTGCCGAACATGGTCTTGATGGCGGCGTCCGACGAGGCCGAGTGCCGGCGCATGCTGACGACCGCCTACCGCCATCCGGGACCGGCCGCCGTGCGGTATCCGCGCGGACCGGGTCCCGGGATCGTGCCGGCGGCCGAGCTGGACACCATCCCGTTCGGCCGCGGCGAGGTGCGCCGGCGCGGGTCCGGCATCGCGATTCTCGCGTTCGGCCCGATGCTTGCGCCTAGCCTCGACGCGGGCGCGGAACTGGGCGCGACGGTGGTCAACATGCGGTTCGTGAAGCCGCTCGACGCGGACCTCGTGGCGGCGCTGGCGCGCGACCATGCGCAACTCGTGACGGTGGAAGAGGGCGCCGTCATGGGCGGCGCGGGCGCGGCCGTCGCGGAGGCGCTGGCCGCGGCCGGCATCCAGCGGCCGCTGTTGATGCTCGGCCTGCCGGACATGTTCATCGAGCACGGCGACCCCGCCGCGCTGCTGGGCGCCGCCGGGCTCGACGCGGCCGGCATCGCCGCTGCCATCCGCCAGCGTTATCGTGCCGACGCTCCTTTGCTCGTAGCGAACAGTAGTTAGCGAGAGGTGCCCCATGCTTCCCGAAACGGATGCGCTCACCGTGCCTAACCACACGCCGGCCAGTTCGTTCGGCCTGGCCATGCGCCTGCTGCCGGCGCCGCGGCGTGCCGCGATGTTCGGCATCTACGCGTTCTGCCGCGCCGTCGACGACGTCGCCGACTGCCCCGCGCCGCCCCGTGAACGCCGCGCCGCGCTGGAACGGTGGCGGGCCGACGTCGACGCCGCGTACGCCGGCACCTGGGCCCCGCGCCTGCGCGCGCTGGCGCCGCACATCGCCGCGTACGGCCTCGCCCGCGCCGATTTCCATGCGGTGATCGACGGCATGTTGATGGATGCGCAGGACCGCCCCATCTGCGCGCCGCCCGCCGACACGCTCGACCTGTACTGCGACCGCGTGGCCGCCGCCGTGGGGCGCCTGTCCGTGCGCGTGTTCGGCCTCCCGGCGGACGACGGCATCCTGCTCGCCCACCACCTGGGCCGCGCGCTGCAGCTGACGAACATCCTGCGCGACATCGACGAGGACGCGGCCATCGGCCGCGCCTACGTGCCGCGCGAACTGCTGCTCGCTGCCGGCGTCGAAGCCCGCGTGTGCGCGGCCGGCGCGGACGACATCGCCGAGCATCCGGCGCTGCCGCGGGCGTGCGCCGACCTCGCTGCGCAGGCACGCCGGCATTACGCCGCGGCCGACTTCGTGCTGCGCCGCCACCGGGGCAGTGCGGCCCGGGCGCCGCGCCTGATGGGGGCGGTGTATGCCGCACTGCTGGTGCGGCTTGCGGCGCGCGGCTGGGGCAGTCCGCGCGCGCCCGTCCGGCTGGGCCGCCTGGCCAAGGTCGGCATCCTGGTGCGGCACGCGCTCCGGTAGCCACGGGGGATGTCATGCGCTACTCGTCCTTCCGGTCCATGGCGCAGGCCGGCGCCGTCGAGGCGGAGCGCACACTCACCCGGCGCGCACGCCTGGAGCCTGCCATCGATGCGGCGCTCGCGGCCGTGCTCGCCGACCAGCGCGACGACGGGCACTGGGTCTACGAACTCGAAGCGGACGTCACGATCCCGGCCGAGTACGTGCTGATGGTGCACTACCTGGGCGAGACGCCGGACACGGCCCTGGAGGGCAAGATCGGAACGTATCTGCGCCGGCGCCAGGGCGACCACGGCGGCTGGCCGCTGTTCCACGGCGGCGCCTTCGACCCGAGCGCCAGCGTCAAGGCGTATTTCGCGCTGAAGATGATCGGCGATTCGCCCGATGCGCCGCACATGGCGCGGGGGCGTTCGGCAATCCTGGATCACGGTGGCGCGGAGCGGAGCAATGTGTTCACGCGCATGCTGCTGGCGCTGTTCGGCGAGATGCCGTGGTCGGCCGTACCGGTGATGCCGGTGGAGATCGCGCTGCTGCCGCGCTGGGCGCCGTTTCACCTGTCGAAAGTCTCGTATTGGACCCGCACCGTGCTGACGCCGCTGCTCGTGCTGGGCGCGCTGCGGCCGCGGGCGCGCAATCCGCGCGCCGTGGGCGTCGCGGAACTGTTCCGCGCGCCGCCGGACGGCCTCGGGCTGGCGCCGCGCGCGCCGCACCAGGACCGCATGTGGTTCGCGCTGTTCCGCGCGCTGGAGTCGCAAATGCGGCTGCTGGCGCCGCGCCTGCCCGCGCGCCTGCGCCGGCGCGCGCTGGAACAGGCGGCCGCGTTCGTGCGCGCGCGCCTGAACGGCGAGCACGGCCTCGGCGCTATTTTCCCCGCGATGGTCAACGCCGTGCAGATGCTCGACGTGCTGGACTTGGCGCCGGATGCACCCGAGTCGTCCGCCGCGCGCCGTGCCATCGACCGGCTGCTCGTCGACCACGGCGCCGAGGCCTATTGCCAGCCCTGCCTGTCGCCCGTGTGGGACACGGCGCTGATGTGCCACGCACTGCTGGAGACGGGCACGCCGCGCGCGCTGGATGCGGCGCGCCGGGGCCTGGACTGGCTGCTGCCGCTGCAGATCCTCGACCAGCCGGGCGACTGGGCGGCACGCCGGCCGGACGTGCGCCCCGGCGGCTGGGCGTTCCAGTACGAAAACGCCTGCTATCCCGACGTCGACGACACGGCGGTCGTCGCAATGGCCATGCACCGGGCCGCTCACCTCGAACCGTGGCCGCTGCCGGACCGGTACGCGGACGCCGTCGCCCGCGCCCGCGAGTGGATCGTCGGCATGCAGGGCAGGCGCGGCGGCTGGGGCGCGTTCGAAGCCGACAACACCCACGACTACCTGAACCACATCCCGTTCGCCGACCACGGCGCGCTGCTGGATCCGCCGACGGCCGACGTGTCCGCGCGCTGCCTGTCGATGCTGGCCCAGCTTGAGCCGGGCGCCTGCGCGCGGCGCCGCTCGCCGGCCGCGCGGGCGCTCGGCTGGCTGCTGCGCCGCCAGGAAGCGAATGGCAGCTGGTACGGACGCTGGGGCGTGAATTATGTCTACGGCACGTGGTGCGCGCTGTGCGCCCTCGCGGCGGCCGGCCTGCCGCCGGAGGCGCCGCCTGTCGCGCGCGCCGCCCGCTGGCTCGCGTACGTGCAGAATCCGGACGGCGGCTGGGGCGAAGGCGGCGACAGCTACCGGCTCGACCACACCGGCCACGCGTGGGCGCCGTCGACGGCATCGCAGACGGCGTGGGCGCTGCTGGGCCTGATGGCGGCGGGCGCCGTCGAGACCCGGGCCGTCACGCGCGGCATCGCCTGGCTCGTGGACCACCAGCGCGCGGACGGCCTGTGGGACGAGCCTCAGCACACGGCCACGGGCTTCCCCCGCGTGTTCTACCTGCGCTACCACGGCTACGCCAGGTATTTTCCGTTGTGGGCGCTGGCCCGCTACCGCAACCTGCGGGCCGGCGGCAGCGGCCGGGTCGCGTTCGGGATGTAGACCATGCCTTCGGCGCCGGGCGTGCTCGTCGTCTGCGGCATGCCGTTCGAGGCGGCGATCGCGGACGGGCCCGGCGTCACCAGCGTGTGCGGGCCCGGACCGTGGCGTGTGGCGCAACGGCTGCACGGGATGCTGGACGGCCCCGGCGACTGGGCCGGCATCATCAGCTTTGGCTGTGCGGGCGGCCTGGATCCGGCCCTCGCGTGCGGCGACTGCGTGGTGGCCACGGCCGTGCTGACGCCGGACGGCCTCGTCGCGACGGACCCGGACTGGTCGCGCGCATTGCTGGACCGGCTGCCCGGTGCCCGTCCCGGGCTGCTCGCGGGGGCGGACGCGCCTCTCGCCACGCCGGCCGCCAAGGCCGCGCTGTGGCGTGACGCGGGCGCCGCCGCCGTCGACATGGAAACGCATGCGGCCGCGCTGGCCGCACGGCGCCACGGCTTGCCGTTCGCGGCCTGCCGCGTCGTGCTCGATCCGGCCTGGCGCACCGTGCCCGCGGCCGCGCTGGCCGGACTGGACACGGGCGGGGTCTGGCCCGTGCTGCGCGCTCTGGTGCGTGCGCCGGGGCAGATCGCCTCCGTGTGCGTGCTGGCGGGGGAGGCGTGGGTGGCGCGGCGTTCGCTGCTGCGGGCACGTGCGCGACTGGGGGCGGGGCTGGGGTGTTATTGCTTGCCGCCATCTTCCTTGTCGTAATCCGGCAGCGGCGTTTCCTTGCCCTCGTCGAGCTGCGTATGGCGGCGGCCCAGGTAGGCGTCGCGCACGAACAGATAGCGGTCGAGCGCGGCCTGTTCCAGCAGATTGGTCGCGTTCAGGTAACGGGCCCGCGTGCTGACGAAGTCGACGCCCCACAGCGTATTGCGCAAGGCCGGCTTCGCGTACGTGACGGGCGAGGCGTACTGGTCGACGCCGAAGCCCGCCGCGTCGCGGAACGTGCTCGGGCCGAACAGGGGCAGCACGAGATAGGGGCCGGCCGGCACCCCATAATGGCCCAGCGTGAGGCCGAAGTCCTGGTTGTGCTTAGCGATGCCGGCCGGCGTGGCGATGTCGAGCACGCCCAGCAGGCCGAACGTGGAATTCACGGCCACGCGCATCAGGTCGTTCATGCCGTCCATCAGGCGCAGCTGGGCGAAATCGTTGAGCATCACGGGGACATCGCCCAGGTTGGAAAAGAAATTGTCCACACCGGTGCGGACGAAGCGCGGCACGGTGCGGTTGTACGTGCGCGCGACCGGTTGCGCGATGTGGCGGTCGAGCGTGTCGTTGAAGCGGAACGTGGCGCGGTTGAGCGGTTCCAGCGGATCGGCCGGATCGCGCCCGGGGCCCGTGGCGCAGCCGGACAGGAGCGCGAGGGGCGTGAGCAGCAGGGTGGCAACGATCCGCGGCGGCGGGTGGGTCATGGCGGACCTCGTTCGGCAGGTGCCGGGACACGGGGCTGCCCCAGCAGGACGGGCTGGAAGAACACGGCGCCGATCAGGGTGCAGACCAGCGCCAGCACCAGCAGCTTGCCCATGCTCGCGGTGCCGGGGTGGTGCGACAGCCACAGGCTGCCGAACGCGGTGCCGGTGGTCGCCGCGCTCAGGACGATGGCTTGCGTGAGCGGATGCTCCAGCCGGGCCGGCTGCCCGGCGCGCCACGCCATGATGTAATAGATTTTGAAAGCGACGCCGACGCCCAGCAGCAGCGGCAGCGCGATGATGTTCGCGAAATTCAGGTGGATGCGCAGCAGCACGCAGGCCTCCAGCGTGACAAGGCTCGACACGAGCAGCGGCACCATCGTCAGCAGCACATCGCCCACGCGCCGGAACGCGATCCACAACAGCAGCGCGATGGTCGCGATGGCCAGCAGCGCCGCCTGCACGAACGCGGCGATGATGAGGTCGGCCGCGTGGCGCACGGAGATCGGGCCGCCGGCCGCATCCGGTGCGATGCGCAGGACGGCATCGGCAAAGCGGCCCAGCCGGCTGTCGCCGCCGAGGCTCGTCCCCGTGGGCCGCGTCGGACTGACGTCGACCAGCGCGCGGCCGTCGGGCGCGATCCAGTTGCGGCGCATCGCGGCGGGCAGGGTCGCCAATGTGATGGGTTCCGGCCGGAGGGCCAGCCGCAGGGCGTCCAGCGCGAGCCGCAGCGTACCCGCCAGCGCCTGGTCGGCGCGGTCGCGGGCGGCCGGCCCTGCGCGCGCCAGGGCAGCGAGCGCCCGCGCGAGCCGCGACGCCTCGGCCGCACCGGGACCTGGATGATCGAGCGCCGCATTGTGCAGCGCTTGCGCGGCCGTGCGCAGCGCGGCCGTGCGCTGCGCGTCCGACGCCGGTGCAATCGGCGCTCGCTCCAGTACGGGCAGCAGGCGCGCGGCGGCCGCGGCGATGGCAGCCAGTTTTTCCGGTTGCCGGTCGGGCACGAGGCTGGCGGCCGTCAGCGCATGGGCCACGTCGGGCAGGCGTTCCAGGCGTGCCGCCAGGGCCGCGGCCTGTGCCAGCGACGGGGCGAGTACCTGCACGTTGTCGAGTCCGATGTCGGTGCCGCGCGCGAGCGACGTCAGCGTGGCCATCGATTCGCTGCCGGGATTCTTGAGGTGCAGCGGATCGAAGTCGAATTCGAGGCGCCACAGCAGCGGAATGCCGGCCGCGACGAGCGCCAGCGTGACCGCGAGCACGGTCTTGCGGTGGGTCTGCAGCGCATGGTCGATGCCGGCCAGCCACGGGTAGCCGGGCGCGCGCGCCCCCGCCGGCGGATCGGCGATGCGTATCAGCGCGGGCAGCACTGTCAGGCAGGCGGGCAGGGCGACGCACAGGATGCCGATGCCCGCGATCTGCCCGAGTTCGGCCACGCCGCGGTACGCAGTGGGGAGGAAGGCGAGGAAGCCGAACGCGGTGGCCGTCGCCGCGAGGGTGAGCGGCAGCGCGAGCGCGCGCGCCGTCGCCAGCAGGGCGGTGCCGGTGCCGGGCCGGACGCGCCGCAGTTCGCGGAAGCGCATGCCGAACTGGATGCCGAAATCGATGCCGAGCCCGACGAACAGGATCGCGAACGCGATGGAGATCAGGTTCAGCGCACCCACCATCATGAGCCCGAGCGCGGCCGTGAGCGCGAGGCCGCCCAGCATCGTGATGCACAGTGCCAGCACGAGCGGGGTCGAACGCACCGCGCGCCACAGCAGCACCAGCACGATGGCGACGGGGATGCTGCCGACGAGCGGCGACCCTTCCTGCAGCGAGGCGAACTCGTCGTCCGACAAGGGCACCGGCCCCGTCAGCGTGACGTGGGCGCCGTAGCGCCCGGCCAGGCGCAGGTCGGCGGCGGCCGCGCGGATCGCGTCGCTGGACGCGGCGCCGGGCAGCAGGGCGGCATAGTCCAGGACGGGACGGACTTCCACGAGGCCGGGTTCGGCCGCCGCACCGTGGATGGCGAGATCCTGCCAGGACAGCGCGGTGTTTCGTCCGGAGAGGATGTCCTCGACCGTGGCGGCGCTGCGCGCCAGCAGCGGCGCCATCTGCGCGAGCGTGACCTGGCCCGTCAGCAGGGGCGTGCCCAGCGTGACCGCCAGCAGGTTCGCGACGCCCCGCAGCGACGGGTCGCGCGCGAGCGCATCGAGCAGGGGCCCTGCATCGACGAGGCGCGCCGCCAGCGCGCGGACCTCGTGCGCGTCGAGGTACAGCAGGCCGTTGCGGCGGAAGAAATCGGCACCCGCGCCGAGGTCCACCGCGCGGAACAGGGCGGGCTGCCGGCGCAGGCGGTCGGCCAGTTCGCGGGCCGCCTGCGCCGCGAACTCGGGCGCGGGGGCCCGGATGACGGCCAGCGTCGTGTCGCCCCGGTTCGGGAACGCGGCGGCGATGGCGGCGTCGCGCCGGGCCCATGGCGCATTCGCGTCGATCAACTGGCCGACGTCCGTATTGATCGCGAAATGGCGCGCGACATAAAGTCCGGATGCAAGTACCAGCAGCGCAAACGCCCCCAGCACCGCCCATGGGTGGCGGCACGACAGGTGGACGAGCCTGGCAATCTGGTGGGTCAGCATGGTGTGTTCATTAGAACGGATGCGGTGCGGGTGACCGTATGATCTGGCGCAGCCGTGCGCGGGAACACTGACGGCCGGACGACGGTCATATGGATGTGCCGATCGAGAATCCCATGAAACCGTCCTTATTTCTGCTTGCCCTGGCTTGTTCCATGCCGCCACCGGCCTGTGCCCGGCAGGTGGCCGAGCGTACGCCGGAGCAAACGTTGAAGAGCACGATCGACCAGGTCATGAGCGCCATCCGCAGCGACCCCGGCGCGCGCGCCGGCGACCCCGAACGGACCCTCGAGATCGTCCGCCGCGACTTCCTGCCATCCACCGACTTCATGCTGACCACGCAGTACGCGGTGGGCAGCGCGTGGGCACAGGCAACACCGGCCCAGCGTGAGGCGCTGTTCCGCGAGTTCCAGACCTTGCTGGCGCGGACCTACGCGATCCAACTGACGCAGATCCAGCAGGAGAACACGCAGTTCCGCTACGCGCCCGCGGCCCGCTCGGCCGCGAACGCCACCGATGCCGTCGTCAGGACGACCGTGGTCACGGGCGGCGACACGATGCCGATCGACTACCGGATGCACAAGACGCCCGCCGGCTGGAAAATCTACGACATCAACATGATGGGTGCGTGGATGATCCAGGTGTATCGGCAGCAGTTCGCCGCCCGCCTGGCGGCGGAGGGCATCGACGGCCTCATCCGATACCTGGCGGCTCATAATCGTGGTCCCTGAGCGCGCTCCCTGAGCGGACGCAAGCGGCGCATTTCGAACCAGTGCCACGAGACGAGGGCCGGCACGCCGGTCGCGAGCTCGCGCATCCGTTTGACGAGCGCCAGCGACAGCGCCACGTCCCCGCCCACGCCGGCCAGCTGGCCGAACAGCAGCACGGCCGCTTCCTGCACGCCCAGGCCGGCGGGCACCATGAAGCCGGCGTGGCGCACGGCTTGCGTCAGCGCCTCGATGGCGAGCGCGGCCTGCAAGCCGACGGGGTGGCCGAGCAGAGCCAGCGCATACCACGTTTCGAACGTGCCCAGCACGTTGGCCAGCAACGACCACGCCCCGGCGCGGGCGAGACGGCCGCGTTGCCGGAACAGGCGCACGACGGCCGCGTCGATGCCCGCGCCGTCCAGGTGCAGTGCGATGACGTTCTGCGGCCCGAGCAGGCGCAGTACCCGGCGCTCCAGCCGCGCGAACGGCGCGCCGTGGCGGAGCAGCCACCAGGCGAGCACGGGCAGCGGTAGCGAGAGCAGCAGCGCCCCCACGATGATCCCGACGAGGCCGGGCCCGCCCGCCAGCGTCAACATCAGCAGCGCGCCGGCGCCGCAGAACAGGTAGAGCACGACGATTGTCATCAACACTTCCACGACGACACTTGCCGCGACGCCGGCCGTATCGGGTATCCGCAGGACCGCGAGCCGCACGCCGGCGACTTCGCCGCCGATGTTCGCCACCGGCAGCAGCCGGTTGACGGCCTCGCGCACGAGCGCCACCCACAACAGGAACAGCGGCCCGGCCGCGCGCCCGGGGTCGAACGGCGCGAGCAGCACGCGCCATGCGCGGACGTCGAACACCTGTGTGACGACTCTTGCCGGCACGACGAGCAGCAGCGCCCAGCCGGCCCGCTCGAATGCGGCCACGATGCCGGTCCAGCCTTCGGCGGCGACGAGCGCCGCCACCAGCGCGAGCCCCGCGATCGATGCCGTCCAGGCCAGCCGGCCCATCGTGCGGGCGTGGCTCATGGGCCGTCGCGGTGGTCCGTGGTGCGCCCGGCGGCCGCGTTCCCGCGAAGGCATGGCGGTACGCCGGCCGGTGGTGTGTCCGGCGGCGCGTCCGCGTGGCCTGCCAAATGCCCTCCGGTGCCGCCTGTGCCCGCATCGTCGGCGCGGATGTCCGCCCCGACGGCGCGGATGTCCGCCCCGTCGCCTCTTGCGGCGACAAGGTCGGCAAATCCACCGAAGCGCCAGCCCTGCGCGCGCAGGGCGCCGCACACCGCACGCACATGCGGCGAGACGAGTGCCGCGAACTCGTCGGCGTGGCGGTAGCCGCGCATCGATGGCGCGATCTCCGCGCCCGATGCGAGCGCCGGATGCAGGTACAGCTCGCCGATGCCGGACGTCGGCAGGTTGCACAGTGCATCCAGCAGGGCCGCCTCGTCGAAGCGCCCGGACTGGCGGATCCCGGCCACGTAGTCGTTGTGGCCGATGCGGGCGGCGTCAAGCCTGGCTTCGAGCAGCGCCAACCAGGGCCGCAGCCAAGCAGGGGACGCTTTCCCCGGTGGCCCCGTCTCGCGCGGCAACCTGACGGCTTGCAGCCCGAACGCGCGGCCGATGTCGAGGATGAGCGTCAGGATCGTCGGGTGCAAATGAAAATGCTTGTGCGTGTTGACGTGGTCCAGCGGCAGGCCGCTGGCGGCGAACGCGTCGAACTGGGCGCGGATCTCCAGCGCCAGCTGGCGGCGTACCCGCGGCAGGCAGAGGTAGCGCGCGCCGTCGCGTGCCATGCGCCCCCCGAAGCGGCCCTGCGCGTCGACGAGGTCGGGGATGGCCCGCGGCGGCAGCACGGACGCACCGTCGGCCAGGACGAGGTGCAGGCCCACTCGCAGTCCCGGCGACGCACGTGCGCGGGCAATCGCATCCTCGGCGGCCGGTGCGCCCACCATCAGGCTGGCCGCGGTCAGGATGCCGTCCCGATGCGCGCGCTCGACGGCCGCGTTCACGCTCGGGTGCGCGCCGAAGTCGTCGGCCGTGACGATGAGGCCCCGTCCGCGCGGCGCGCTCATGAATGGGACGCGCCGTGGGCGCGCAGGAAGTGGAAGAATTCGACGCCTTCGCGCAGGCGGCGCCGGGTCATGTCCCAGCTCTGCAGCATCTCGCTGACGATTTCCCAGATCTTCGAGGGGCGGAAGTAAAAACTGCGGTAAAACTGTTCCACCCCGTGATAGATCTCGTCGCTCGACAGGTGCGGATAGCTGAGCGCGGCCAGTTGCACCCCGCTGCCGTCGACGAGCGGAATGGTCTTGTGGTCCGGTATCCAGTCGTTTTCCAGCGCCTGTTCGTACAGCCGGGTGCCCGGGTACGGCGCCGCCAGCGAGACCTGGATCGTGTGCGGGTTGATTTCCTTGGCGAATGCGATCGATTTCGCAATCGTCTCCCGTGTCTCGCCCGGCAGCCCGAGGATGAACGTGCCGTGGACGGTGATGCCGAGCGCGCGGCAGTCGGCAGCGAAGCGCCGCGCGATGTCGGTCCGCAAGCCCTTTTTGATGTTCAGAAGGATCTGGTCGTCGCCGGATTCGTAGCCCACGAGCAGTAGCCGCAAGCCGTTTTCCTTCATGATCTTGAGCGTCGAATAGGGCACGTTCGCCTTCGCATTGCACGACCATGTCACGCCCAGCTTGCCGAGACCCCGCGCGATCTCCTCGGCGCGGGGACGGAAGTCGGTGAACGTGTCGTCGTCGAACATGATTTCTTTCACTTCCGGCATGTTCGCGCGGATCCAGCGGACCTCGGCGAGCACGTTTTCCGCGGACCGGGTGCGGTAGCGGTGGCCGCCGACGGTCTGCGGCCACAGGCAGAACGTGCAGCGCGAGCGGCATCCGCGTCCCGTGTACAGCGACACGTACGGATAGTTCAGGTAGCCGATGAAGTAATTGCGGATGTTCAGGTCGCGCCGGTAGACGGGCGCGACGAACGGCAGCGCGTCCATGTCTTCGATGATCGCGCGCGACGGGTTGTGCCGGATCGCGCCCCCGGCATCGCGCCAGCTGATGCCGTCGATGTCCGCCAGCGGCCGGCCGGCGGCGACGTCGCGGCAGGTGTAGTCGAATTCCTCGCGCGCGACGAAGTCGACGGGAATGCCCGCCCGGAGCGCTCCGCCGGGATCGACGGCGACCCTGGCACCCACCATGCCGATGCGTATCGCGGGATGCGTTTCCCTGAGCATCCCGGCGAACCGTACGTCGCCCGGGAACGAGGGCGTGCTCGTGTGGATGATCACGAGGTCGTAGTCGCGGGCGATGTCCAGCGTCCGCGCCACGGTGAGCCCGTCCGCGGGCGCGTCGAGCAGCCGGCTGCCGGGCACGAGGGCGGCGGGCTGGGCCAGCCAGGTCGGATACCAGAACGAGCGGATTTCGCGCTTCGCCTGGTAGCGCGAGCCGGCGCCGCCGTCGAAGCCCTCGAACGACGGCGCCTGCAGGAACAGGGTCTTCAGCATTGCGGTATGCATCGCGGTGGTGTCCATGATCGTTATCGCCAGGATGGCCGGTCATGCGTGGCCGGCACACCGCAGGGCCGGTCGGGGGCCGCCGCCCGGCCCGTGTCGATGGGCAAACAGTGCTCCCGCCAGTGCGTCGTCGTGCCGGCAAACGCGCTCGCCCACTCCAGTACGAGCAGGCAGTCGCGCAGCGGCGCGAGCCAGGCGTGACCGGGTGCGGGGATGTCCGGCGCCGGCCTGCGCCAGTGCAGGCCGAGCCGCGCCGCCGCGCCGCACAATGCCAGTGCCACGTTCCACGCCGTCGGCGCGAGGCACAGGCCGAGCGCCAGCATCGGCAGGGTGAAGGTGATGAACGACAGGGCGTAGCCGAGCGGATTGAGCGAGCGGATCGTCTGCATCCAGCGCCGCTCCCTCGACCACAACGCGCGCAGGCCCGTTTCCGTCACGTCGGTCCCCACGTTCACGTCGGACAACACTGTCGCCAAGCCCAGACCGCGCACGAGTTCGCCGAGCCGGTAGTCGTCGGCCAGCCGGTTCTCCAGCACCTCGACGCCGCCGATGGCCTCGAGCGTCGCCGCGCGCACCGCGATCGTCGCCCCGAACGCGAAGGCACTGCTGCCGCCGCTGCTCGCGACCCGCACGGAGGGGGCGAACCACGTGTCGATGAAGAGTGCGCCGATCCGCGGCCAGACACCGTCCGGCGGCCGGCCGTGGTACAGGCACGTGACGATGCCGACCTGCGGCTCGGCCAGCGGCGCCGTCACGCGGGCGACGTACTCGGGCCCGACGGCGATGTCGCTGTCGGCCAGCACGAGCCAGGGATGGCGTGCGGCCTGCATCATGTTGATGAGGTTGCTCACCTTGAGGTTGCTGCCGTGGATGCGCGGATCGACGACGAGCCGCATGTCGACGGCGGGGAAGCGCCGGGCCAGGCGCCCGACGACGGCGACGGCCGGGTCGGCCGGATCGCGGACCCCGAACACGAGCTGGACATGCGGGTGCGTCTGGCTGCACAGGCCGGCGAGATTCTCTTCCAGCCGGGGCTCGTCACCGCACAGGGGCTTGAGCACGGTGACAGGCGTCCACAGCGGTGGCCGGACCGCGCGCGCGCGCCGGATGCGGCCGTGGCAGAGCAGCGCCGCCAGCGCGTAAAGCGTGGCCAGCACCGTCAGCGTCGAGCCGGCCAGCGTGACGAAGGACGGCATCATCGGGTTCCTCCATTCAGCCCGGCCTTGCGGCCCCGGATCTCGTCGAGACGGATGGCGACCTGCTGCGCATGCACGTGTTGCGCGGGCCGCTGTCCGCCCAGCGGAATATCCGGTGCCATCGGCCCGTCGGTGGCGACGCCCCGCAGCGCGACGCGGGCCGCCGCCAGGGGGCGGGCGAGCGTGTCCCGCACGGCGCTTGCCTCGTAGCCGCTGTGCACCATGCAATCCGCGCATTTCTCGTAGCGGCCCGTACCGTAGGCCTCCCAGTCGGTGTCGTCCATCAGTTCCCGGAACGATGCGGCATAGCCTTCGCCGAGCAGGTAGCATGGACGCTGCCAGCCGAATACGGTCCGCGTGGGATTGCCCCAGGGGGTGCAATGATAGGTCTGGTTCCCCGCGAGGAAGTCGAGGAACAGGCTGGACTGGCTGAACGCCCAGCGCCGCCCCCCTTCGCCGCGCGCGAATATGTCACGGAACAATTGTCTCGTCCGGTTGCGCGTGAGGAAATGCTGCTGTTCCGGCGCGCGTTCGTAGGCATAGCCCGGCGACACGGTAATGCCGTCGACCTCCATCGTCTTCAATGTATCGAAGAAGCTTGCCACCCGCTCCGGGCGGGCATCGTCGAACAGCGTGCAGTTGACGTTGACGTGGAAGCCCGCCGCCTTGGCACGCTGGATTGCGGCCACGGCACGCCGGTACACGCCCGCGCGGCAGACCGAACGGTCGTGCATGCCCTCGTCGCCGTCCAGGTGCACCGACCATGTAAAGAACGGGCTCGGGCGGTACCGGTCGAGCTGCCGTTCCAGCAGCAGCGCATTCGTGCACAGGTAGACGAACTTGCGGCGTGCGACGATGCCGGCGACGATCGCGGGCATGTCCTCGTGCAGCAGGGGCTCCCCGCCCGCGATCGAGACGACCGGCGCGCCGCATTCGTCGACGGCGCCGAGGCACTCTTCCACCGACAGGCGCTGGTCGAGGATCTCGGCCGGATAATCGATCTTGCCGCAGCCCGCGCACGCCAGGTTGCAGCGGAACAGCGGCTCCAGCATCAGCGCGAGCGGGTAGCGTCGTTCGCCGGCCAGGTGCTTGCGCAGCACGTAGGCGCCGACGAGAGCTTTCTGCAGGAGCGGGATGGCCATGCTCGTGTCCCTGTCGTCAATGTGTGCCGGCTTCCGGCCCGGCAGCGAGCGCGCGCGGCAGCCGGAATTCGATGTGTTCCTCGACCCCGTCCATCGTCGACACCTCGACGGGCGCGAGTGCGCGCAGGGCACCGATGACGTGCTCGACCATGGCCTCGGGCGCGGACGCGCCGGCCGTGATCCCGACCACCGCCGCGCCCGCGACCCAGGCGGGGTCGAGCTCGCTGCCGTCGGCGAGCAGCCAGGTCGGGGTGCCGGTCTCCGCGCCGATTTCGCGCAGCCGGTTCGAGTTCGAACTGTTGGGCGCCCCGACGACGAGCAGCACGTCGACCCGGCGGCACAGGTCGCGCACGGCGCGCTGGCGGTTCTGCGTGGCGTAACAGATGTCGCGCACGTCGGGTCCGACGATGTCCGTGAAGCGCCGCCGCAGGGCCGCGATGACGCCGCGCGTGTCGTCCACGCTGAGCGTCGTCTGCGTCACGTAGGCGACCGGCGTGTCGGGCGGCAGGTCGAGGTCCTCGGCCGCGCGCGCGTCGCGCACGAGCAGCACGCGGCCGTCGATCTGCCCCATCGTCCCCTCGACCTCCGGGTGGCCGGGATGGCCGATCAGGATCACCGTGCGGCCGCCGGCCGCATACTGGCGCCCCTGGATGTGGACCTTGGCGACGAGCGGGCAGGTCGCGTCCAGCACCCGCAGGGCGCGCGCGCCGGCTTCGGCCTCGACCGTGCGCGCCACGCCGTGCGCACTGAACACCGTCACCGCCTGCGGCGGCACTTCGTCCAGGTCTTCGACAAACACGGCGCCCTTGGCGCGCAGGCCGTCGACCACGGCCTTGTTGTGGACGATTTCGTGGCGCACGTACACGGGCGCACCATGCCGTTCGAGCGCGCGCTCGACGATCTCGATGGCTCGGACGACGCCCGCGCAAAACCCGCGCGGCTGGGCTAGGATCACGTGCATGACGGTTCTCTGCGGTGCTTTCCGTTCGGTGCAGATTGGAGTCTCCGCCGGCGCGCAAGTTCGCACGCGGCGTTTGATCCAGATGCGTATGCGCCTCGCATATCTGATTAGAATGCGCTGCAGATGGATGCCGGAAGGAGGCCATGGTGGCGGGAGGCGACCTCGTGCTGGTCACGGGCGCGGCCGGGTTCGTCGGCGCCGCCGTGGCGCGCGCGGCGCTGGAACAGGGGTATGCCGTCCGTGCCCTGGTGCGCGCAAGCAGTCCGCGCCGCAATCTCGCGGGGTTGTCCGCCGAGGTCGTCGCAGGTGATATGCGCGACGCGGCGGCGGTCGGGCGCGCGCTGGCCGGCGTGCGCTTCCTGCTGCATGTCGCAGCGGATTACCGGTTGTGGGCACCCGATCCCGGCGAGATCATGCGCAACAACCTGGAGGGCACGGCGACCGTGATGCGGGCGGCGCTGGCAGCCGGGGTCGAGCGCGCTGTCGTCACGAGCAGCGTGGCCACGTTGCGGGTGAGTCCGTCGACCGCGGCGGCCACGGAAGACGAACCGCTGGCGGAGCGCGAGGCCATCGGTGTGTACAAGCGCAGCAAGGTGGCGGCCGAGCGTCTCGTCGAGCGCATGGTCGCGCAGGACGGCTTGCCGGCCGTGATCGTCAATCCGTCGACACCGGTCGGCGCGCGCGACGTGCGTCCGACGCCGACGGGACGCATCATCGTCGAGGCGGCCCGTGGCCGGATGCCGGCATTCGTCGAGACGGGGCTGAACGTCGTCGACGTCGAGGATGTGGCGCGCGGGCATCTGCTCGCCCTCACGCGGGGGCGCGTGGGCGAGCGCTACATCCTCGGCGGGCAGAACGTGATGCTGCGCGAGCTGTTGGGCGAGATCGCGCAACTCGTCGGGCGCAGGCCGCCGCGCGTCAGATTGCCGGCCGCTCCGCTGGTGCCGCTGGCGCACGCGGCCGAGGCGCTCGCACGCCTGCGCGGGCGSGAGCCGTTCTTGACGGTGGATGGTTTGAAGATGTCGCGCAACCGGATGTTTTTTTCGTCGGACAAGGCGGAGCGGGAGCTCGGCTACCGGCCGGGACCGTACGTTGCCGGCGTGCGGGCGGCGGTCGCGTGGTTCGGGCGGGAAGGGTATCTGGGGGAAGGCTATCTGGCGTAGGTGCGGTAGGCGTGCCGTGACACGCGGCATTGGTCCCGGCGCGGGCGCGGGGTGTGGTTTAGGCTCTTGCGATACCCCGGCTCCATGCCGCCAGGGACGACGCTGACCATGCTGACGACGCGGACGGCGCAGATTCAGCGCCCGCGCCCGAACAGCCTGGCCAGCCGCAGCACGAACCGGGCCAGGCGCGGCACTGTCCGCGGCCGCAGCAGCCGTTCGTCATAACCCGCAAAGCGCCGGTCGTTTTCTGCAAGGCAGAGGGCGAGCAGGTCGCGGACACCGGCGCCATCGTCCGCGACCGATTGCGCCCCGTGCAGCGTGAAATTATTGTCCTGCGTGCGCGCGCCGTCCGCGTCCATGGCGCGTGCGAGGCCGATCCGCTCCCACGCGAGGAACGCCCACACGGCGGCGACCTTCGCTTCGAAGCGCACGCGGCGCAGGAACGACAGGCGGGCGCGGTGCCAGCCGGCCCAGTTGGCGAACAGCAGGATGTGCCGGCACTCTTCCTGCATCACGGGCTCGAACGTGTCGACGAGCGACGGCGGGAACAGGCCGGAACGCCGCGCCAGTTCGAACAGGCCGAAGGCGAAAAAGCTGTCGATGCATTCGCTATAGCCGGTGACGAGGTACCCCCACTCCGGATCCCGGGGCGGGTGCTGGACGGGTTCGGGCGCGAGGTCGATGCCGTACGCCGCGACCATGCGCGCGAGCACGTCCTTGTGGCGTTGCTCTTCCCACGCGTTCAGCGCGAGCGCGTCGCGCATGGCGGGATCGTGCAGGGTGCCGGCGTAGGCCGCCATGCGCAGGCGCGCCTTGCCTTCGGTCTGGACCGCGATGTCCCAGATCGGCAGCGCGACGATGCGGTCGCGCACCGCCGGTTCCAGCACGGGCCAGTCCAGCACGGCGGGGCGGTAGGGATTGAAGGTGTCGCGGAACATGCGGCACGTGGCGTCGCCGTGCCGGTCCGAGCCGGGGACCAGGGGGCCGTCGGCCGGCTCGCGCCAGTGCCGCACGCGCGCGTCGGCCGCGGCCAGTTGCGCATTGTCCTGGGCCGGTGCGGGCTGCGGCGGCGGCCGGAAGCCCGGCACCAGCCCGGCAACGTCGAAGGTATCTGTGGCGTGGCCGTCCATGCGCGTTCTCCCAGGCGTCGATCACACCAGGGTATCGACCGGCTCAGACGGCAGAGGTTCCCGCCGCCAGGCACACCAGCTTGATCTCCATCTGCAACGCCACCAGCAACGTGGTCTGGACGAACCCCAGCTCCCCCCTGACGGGATGCCGGAACCGCCGCTCCCCGCCTTCCCGGTGCAGCACGTCCTGCTTGTCCCAGCATTGTGCGAACAACGTGCTGTCGCGGCACAATTGTTCGACCAGCGCCTGCATGTCCCCATCCGCGGGCCGCCGGTGGAAATCGGCCCGGAATTCCGCCGCCAGCCGCCGGGCCCGCGTGTCCCAGTCCACGATGAGCTCGCGCGCGGCCGGATGCAGGAAGACGTAGCGGAGCAGGTTGCGGTCGGGCGCGTCCGCGTCCAGCCAGCCGACGAACAGTGCGGTGGCGGCGTCGTTCCAGGCGCGTGCCGTCCACGTGTGGTCGAGCAGGTAGGCCGGCGCGGCCATCAGCGCCGGCAGCGCCAGCAGCGCCGGGGACAGGTCGTCGGCGTGGTCGGGCAGGGCGCGCGGGTCTTTCTTGCCGGCGAGGTCGAACAGCGACGCCCGCTCGGCCGCGGACAGCTGCAGCGCGTCGGCCAGGCGCGACAGCGCGGCGACGGACGGCTGCACGTCGCGGCCCTGTTCCAGCCACGTGATCCATGTGACGCCGAGACCGGCCGCGTCCGCGAGTTCCTCGCGCCGCAGGCCGGGCGTGCGCCGGCGCGTGCCGGGCCGGGCGGGCGTCAGGCGCGCGCGGTGGGCGCGGATGAAGGCGCCGAGCATCTGGCGCCGGTGTGCGTCGGTCATGGTGCTCCTTATACCAGGATAAACAGGCTCCTTGTAACAGGAAAACGCCTCGCAGACAATGACCAAACGACCAACCCAGGAGCCAATATGCACAACCACGATGCCACCGTCCTCGAACAATACGATTCCCGCGCCGAGGCCTATCTCACCAGCGCCGTGCACGCGGCCGGCGCGGACCTGGAGCGGATGGCGGACCTGATCGGCCGCCGTCCGGATGCCGTCGCGCTGGACATGGGTTGCGGCGGCGGCCATGTGGCGTTCCGCATGGCGGGCCAGGTCGGCAAGGTCGTCGCGTACGACCTGTCCGCCGCGATGCTGGACACGGTCGGCACGGAAGCGCGTAGACGCGGGCTGGACAATCTCGTCACGAAACAGGGCGCGGCCGAAGCGCTGCCCTGTCCCGATGCGTCGTTCGACGTCGTCGCCACCCGCTACAGCGCGCACCATTGGGGCGCCTTCCGCGACGGACTCGCACAGATGCGCCGCGTCGTGAAGCCGGAGGGTCTCGGGTTGTTCATGGACGTCGTCTCGCCCGGCGTGCCGTTGCTCGACACATGGCTGCAGACGCTGGAGCTGCTGCGCGATCCGTCCCATGTGCGCAACGCGTCGGTGGCGGAATGGCAGACGGCGCTGGCGGCCGTCGGCTTCGCGGTCGACGACGTGGTCACGTACAGGCTGCGCCTGGAATTCGCGTCGTGGATCGCGCGGATGCGCACGCCCGACGTCCACGTGGCCGCGATCCGTTCGCTGCACGCGCGCGCAGCGAGCGAAGTGAAAGACTATTTCCAGATCGGGGAGGACGGCAGCTTCACGGTCGACACGGCCCTGATCGTGGCCCGTCCGGTTTAAGCGCGCAAACGGTCGACGCGCAGCCGCTGGCGGTCGTCGCCGAGGGCCCGCACGGCCAGCATGGCGGCGCCGACGGACGCCAGGCCGCTCGCGCCGGCCAGCAGGAACATCAGCAGGATCTGGTATTTGACGGCCTCGATCGGGTCCATGCCCGCGAGCAGCTGGCCCGTCATGATGCCGGGCAGGGTGATGATGCCGGCGGCCGACATCTGGTTCGCGACGGGGATCATGCCGCGCCGCGTCGCGTTGCGCACGAGCGGGCCGATGGCTTCGCGCAGCGGCGTGCCGAGCGCGAGCCGCGCCTCGATGCGGGCGCGCTCGCGCACGACGCCGTCGAGGATGCCGTCCAGCGCGAGGCTGGCGGCGTTCAGCACGCTGCCGAGGACGATGCCCATCAGCGGGATCGCGTAGCGCGGTTCGTACCACGGCGTCGGGCGTACGGCCGTCGTCAGCGCCAGCAGCACGGTCGCGACACCGGTGCAGGACACGACGGCGGCGCCGATCTGGTAGTTCACGTGGCGTTTCAGGCGCTGCTTCGGGCGGGTCGCGACCTCGCGCGCGGCGGCGGCGATCATGAACACGACGACGGCCAGCGTGGCCGCCGCGGAGCTCGTGGCGAACACGTGGCGCAGCACGAGGCCGACGATGGCCAGCTGCGCCACCATGCGCACGGCCGCGACGAGGATCTGGCGATGCAGTCCGAGGCCCAGCGCGAGCGACAGCGCGGCGTCCAGTACGATCAGTAGCGCGGCCGCGAGCAGGTCCCATGTGCCCAGGTGGATCGCATTCATGTCGTCGTCAGCTTTCCCTGTTCGAGCCGGAAGATGCGCTGCGCGAGGCGGCGCGCCTGTTCGCCCGCGTGCGTGACGACCAGTATCGCCATGCCGGCCGCCAGCTGATTGCGCAGCAGCGCCTCCACGCGCGCGACGCCGTCGGGATCGAGGGCGCCCGTCGGTTCGTCGAGCAGCAGCACGCGCGGACGCCGGGCCAGCGAGCGGACCAGGGCGAGGCGCTGGCGTTCGCCCGTCGACAGGCGTTCGATCTCCGTGTCCAGCAGGGCCGGGGCCAGGCCCAGCGCGGCCAGCGTGGCGTCCATGAACTCACGGCCGGCGTTTGCGAAGTGCGCGCCGGCCGTCGCTTCCCACCATGCGGGTTCGGCCGCCTGGTAGACGACGGCGGCGCGCCAGTCGGGCGCGGACATCGATGACGCGGGCCGCCCGTCCAGCAGGGCGTCGCCGTCGTGCGGATCGAGGTCGGCCAGCATGCGCAGCAGGACGCTTTTACCGGCGCCTGACGGTCCCTGGATCGCGATGCATTCGCCCGCGTGCACGTCGAAGGTGAACGGTCCGCCGAACGGCGAACGCAGATCGCGTGCCGACAACAGGACCGTCGCGCTCAATCCAGCCACGCGCGTAACACGTCCGCGCTTTGCGTCATGCCCGATTTCAGGCGGCGCTCGGCCTGCGCGGCGCATTGTTCGGGCGTGCCGGCGCCCTGGTCGGACGCCTTCATCGCCATCGCCCTGGCGGCGATGCCGAAGGCCAGGATCGCTTCGTCCCAGGCGAGGCCCGAGGCCAGCGCGTGTTCGACGACGTGCGCCGTCAATGCGCCGAGCCGGTCGACCCGCGCACGGTCCATATTGTCCAGTGTTAGCATCGCTCGTTCTCCCTGGCTATCGTTGACCACGTTGTAGCAGGTCGGCGGCGGCGCGTCCGTGCGGTGGCGATCACGAACGGGCGGCGGCGCGGATCAGGTCGAAGGGGGAAATGTCGCGCACGGCCGAGCGCGAGTTCAGCAAGTTGTTGTCGAAGTGGCCGAAGCCGCCCGGCACGCCGGCGCGGTCCTGCCAGTGGCGCAGGGGCGTCTCGTCGGCGCCGAACTGGGCTTCCAGCTCCAGCTGTTTCACCCGGGCGGTCAGGGTGGCGACGGTGCTGCGCAATTCGGCCAGTTCGCGGTCGCGCTCGAGCAAGGCCTGCTCGTGGGCGGCGCGCAGCAGGCGCATGCGCTCGTCGAAGTCGGCGTGCAGGCGGTCGGCCACTTCGTCGACGAGGGCGTGCAGGGCGCGGCCCGTGTCCTCGCGGCGCATGCCCGGCACGGCGTCCGCGCCGCCGTCTTCGGCGCGCAGCTCCTTCAGGTATTTGTGGATGGTCGACTTGGACCCACTGTCGCCGAGTGCATGGCGTACCGCGTCGACGGAGGGATGACGGCCCTCCGCGAGCAGCCGGTCGCGGGCTTCCCTGACCTGTGATTTCGTGAGTCCGCTGCGCGCCATGTGTCATCCACCTTCGTCGAATCCGATCAGGAACTGGCCTGATTCACCAGTCCGCGGTGCCGCACGCGATGCAGTTTCGGATGCACGACCGGGACAGTCAGCATTGTACTGCCGACGGCCATCAAAAGCAGCGCCGTGAACGTCTCGCTCGTGATGATCTGCTTGTCGAGCAGGATGTTGGCGAAGATGATCTCGGTGAGACCCTTCTCTGCGGCAGCCAGCCGACGATGGAGGCTTCGCCGTCCTTCCATTTCAGGACCTTGGCGGCGATGTGGGCGGCGGCCAGCAGGCCGCGGGCCACCGGGACAAGCCGAGCCACGCGCTCCCACCGTCGCAGCGTCTTTCCATGATTGCGAGTGGACACGTTCAATCACGTTTGGTTCGACTGGAGTCATGCTCCTACGCGGCGGCGGCGTGTCGTCCGATTGGGCGGGATGCGGTGCGGTCCCATATGGCGTGTATTGTCGTTACGCCAAGGAGCACATCATGACGGATCAGAAACGCGGCGATCCCAGCCGCCATACGAACTTTCCGGCCGCGTCGCCAGAAAGCAACGTGAACCCGCCGGGCGCGCCGCAGAGCAGCCACGGCAGCGCGACGGAACCGATTCCCGGCGTCGACCGGGGCAACCGCCAGAGTGGCGAGGCGCAGACGCCGGACGATGCGGCCGCAACGGCCGACCGCGGCACGAGCCGCCGTGACGGATAAACCAACGGTAATGCTCCGGTAATAAAAAATACGGGGTCCGCGTTCCGTCCCGTGCGTGAGGATGCTCTACAATAGTTGTAAAGCATCAGGAACACGGATCACATGTTTCACCTGCACATTTCGGTCGTCCGCCGCGCGCTGGCGATTGCCGGCCTGGCCCTGCCTCTCGCAGGGTCCGCCGCCTCGTCCGTCACCCCCGGCGTCTACCTCGAAGAGATGACGTCGCCGGAATTGCGCGACCGCATCGTGGCCGGCGCCACGACGGCCCTCGTACCCATCGGCGGCACCGAGCAGAGCGGCCCGCACATCGTCCTCGGCAAGCACAACGTCCGCGCCCGCGTGCTGGCGGGACGCATCGCCGCCAAACTCGGCGATGCCGTCGTCGCCCCCGTCGTCGCCTACGTGCCGGAAGGGGCGATCGCGCCGCCGGCCGCGCACATGCGCTTCGCCGGCACGATCTCGATCCCGGACGCCGCGTTCGAGGCGCTGCTGGAGTCCACCGCGAAAAGCCTGTGCCAGCACGGCATCCGCGACGTGTTCTTCCTGGGCGACCACGGCGGCTACCAAACGAATGAAGCCAGGGCCGCGGCGCGGGTAAATCGAAGCAACGGCGGTGCCGGCGGCTGCCGCGCTCACGCACTGGGCGCCTATTACGATGCCGCCACGACCACGTTCAACGCCGACCTGAAACAGCGCGGCTTCACGGACGCCGAGATCGGCACGCACGCGGGCCTCGCCGACACGGCGCTGTCGCTGGCCGTCGACCCGGCGCTCGTGCGTCCGGCACAGGTCGCGGCCGGCGCGCGCGGCGGCGTGCGCGCGGGCGTGCATGGCGATCCGACCCGTGCCACGGCGGACCTGGGCCGCGTCGGCGTCGAGCGCATCGTCGATGCGTCCGTGGCCGCGATCCGCGCCGCCCGCGCACCGTCTCCGAATTCCTCCCATCGAAAGTAAAGAGTCATCGTGTCCTCCAAAACCACCATCGGTGCCGTCCTGGCCCTGGCCGTCGTGGCCGGCGGCGTCGTCGCGTCGCGCTTCGTCGATGCGACCGCGACCGCGTCCGCGACCGCGCCTGCGCCCGTCACCAAATCTCCGGCCGTGGTCTCCGTGCCCGGCATGCCGCGCGTCGTCGATCCGCACAACGTCTACAGCGAGATCACGCAGCTGAGTCCCGTCGTCAAGGGCGACCTGGAACGCGTGTACGTGCCGAACCTGCGCTCGAACGACGTGTCCGTCATTGATCCGGCGACGCTGAAGGTCGTCGACCGCTTCAAGGTGGGCCGCAGCCCGCAGCACGTGATCCCGTCCTGGGACCTGCGCACCCTGTGGGTCGCGAACAATGCCGAGCGCACGGGCGACGGCAGCCTGACGCCTATCGATCCGCGCACCGGCAAGCCCGGCGCGAACGTCCCGGTCGACGATCCGTACAATATGTATTTCACGCCGGACGGCAAGTCGGCGATCGTCGTGGCGGAAGCGCGCCACCGCCTCGACTTCCGCGATCCGCACACGATGGCGATGCAGTACGCGATCGAGGTGCCCAAATGCGGCGGCATCAACCATGCCGAGTTCTCGATCGACGGCCGCTATGCGCTGTTCACGTGCGAATTCGACGGCAGCCTCGCGAAGATCGACCTCGTGGAGCGCAAGGTGCTCGGCTACCTGAAACTGACGATGCCGTCCACGCGCTTCCGCGAAGGCGTCGACCCGACGGCGCCGGGCGCCAGCGAGATCTGCACGTCGAAGAAGGGCATGCCGCAGGACGTGCGCATGTCGCCGGACGGCAAGCGCTTCTACATCGCCGACATGGACGCGGACGGCGTGCACGTCGTCGACGGCGACAACCTGACGCAGATCGGCTTCATCCCGGTCGGCATCGGCACGCACGGCCTGTACCCGAGCCGCGACGGCAAGTTCCTGTACATCGCGAGCCGCGGCACGCACCGCATCCACGGCAAGCCGAAGGGCAAGGGCAGCGTGGCCGTGCTGGACTTCGCCACCGGCAAGATCGTCGCCAATTGGCCGGTGCCGGGCGGCGGCAGCCCGGACATGGGCAACGTCAGCGCGGACGGCAAGTGGCTGTGGCTGTCCGGCCGCTTCGACGACGTCGTCTACCGCATCGACACGAAGACGGGCGCCATGCAGAAGGTGAAGGTCGGCGGCGAACCGCATGGCCTGACGGTCTGGCCGCAACCTGGCCGCTACTCGCTGGGCCACACGGGCAACCTGCGCTGATCCGCGCGCAGGCCGCACCAGTCTGGCAACGCTGCGTTGCAGATTGGCGACGGCGGGACGAAATCTGATTAATTGGTGCCTAGTTCATTTCCACTAGGCACTAATGGTTTCTATAATTAATCGGATCAACCAACGTCCTGCCCATCATGCTAAAAAATATCACTATTAAAACGCGCCTGATCTTCGTGATCGCGCTCCTCGGCCTGGAATTGATCGTGGGTGCCACGGTCGGCCTGGTCAGCCTCGGCCACGCCAACGGCCAGATGCAATCCATGTATTCGGACGGGCTCGTCTGTGTGGGCGAGCTCGACAAGATCGTCCGCGCCATGGACGAGAACCAGGTCAACCTGTCGCGCGCGCTGACGGCCGAGCCGGGCAAGGTCGCCGGCCTCGTCGACGACATCGCGCGCAATGATGCAGTCATCGACACGCAGTGGAAGGCGTACATGGCCACGGCGATGACCGGCCATGAACAGCAGGAAGCCCAGCGCTTCATGCAGCTCAAGACGAAGTTCGTCGACGAGGCGCAGCAACCGATCGTCGCCGCCGTGCGCGCCGGCGACACGGCGCGCGGCACGGCGCTCGTGCACGGTCCGATGGTCGAGCTGTTCCGCCCCGTGAAGGCGTCGATCGACGCGCTGATCCAGATCCAGCTGGACGAGGCGGCCGCTGCCAACCAGCGCTCGCGAACGATGTACGAGATCGTGCGCTTCGTCTGCCTGTCCGGCATGGTGCTGGGCCTGATCCTGGCCGGCTTCGTGGGCGCCATGCTGATCAAGAGCATCGTGCGGCCGCTGGACAAGGCCGTGCGCATCGCCGGCGCCGTCGCGGACGGCGACCTGACGCAGGATATCCCTGTCCGCGGGCGCGACGAGACGGGTCAACTGATGCGCGCGCTGAGCGAAATGAACGCGGGCCTCGCGCGCATCGTGGGCCGCGTGCGCACGTCGACCGATACGATCGCCTCGGCCTCGGGCCAGATCGCGAGCGGCAACCTGGACCTGTCGGAGCGCACGGAGCAACAGGCCGCGTCGCTGGAACGCACGGCCACGTCGATGGAACAGCTGACCTCCACCGTGCGCCAGAACGCGGACAACGCGCGCCAGGCGAACACGCTGGCGCAGTCGGCGTCGGAAGTGGCGGCCAAGGGCGGCACGGTGGTGACGCAGGTCGTGGCGACGATGGGCGCGATCAACACGTCGGCGACCCGTATCGCGGACATCATCGGCGTCATCGACGGTATCGCGTTCCAGACGAATATCCTCGCGCTCAACGCGGCCGTCGAGGCGGCCAGGGCGGGCGAGCAGGGCCGCGGCTTTGCCGTCGTGGCATCGGAAGTGAGGAATCTGGCGCAGCGCAGCGCCGCCGCCGCGAAGGAAATCAAGTCGCTCATCGACGACTCGGTGCGGAAGGTGCACCACGGCTCGGCACTGGTCGATCAGGCCGGCGCCACCATGGGCGAGATCGTCGGCAGCATCAACCGCGTGACGGACATCATGTCGGAGATCATGGCGGCCAGCGAGGAGCAGTCGTCCGGCATCGAGGAGGTGAATCACGCCATCGTCCAGATGGACCAGGCCACGCAGCAGAACGCGGCCCTCGTGGAGCAGGCGTCGGCGGCCGCGCAGCAGCTGCGCGAGGAAGCCGACAGCCTGGCGCTGGCGGTCGGCGCGTTCCGCCTGAACGTGCAGGCCGGCGCCGCCGCGCGCCCGGCGGCCGCGCAGCTCGCGCTGCGCTGACCGCCCGGGCGCTGCCGCAGATCAGGACTGGCGGCGCTTGCGTGCGGCCGCGAGGCCGGCAGCGCCCAGGCCCAGCAGCATCAGCGACGCCGGTTCCGGCACCTGGCCGCCGGCGGTGTCGGCCGCGCGCTGGATGACGTTCGCCGTCAGGTTCAGCGTCAGGTTATAGCCCTTGCCCAGGGTGTCGGACGCATAGGTGCCGTCCGGCGTCGCGTCGGCCAGGGTCAGCTGGTAGGTTGCCGTGTTCTTGCCCAGGACGGTCGCGAGGAACGATGCCGTGTAGCCGTTGGAACCGCCCTGCACCAGGTTGTCGAACAGCGCCAGGCTGGTGCCGAACACGTTGTTCGCGTCCGTCTCCGCGAAGTTGGTCAGCTTCAGGCCCACGCGGTCGTTATCGGCCAGGTTGGCGATCGAAAAGTCCTTGGCCTTCACCGTGTCGTTCAGGTAGACATTGCCGAAATCGAGCGTCAGCTCGGTGACCGCCGACTTGCCGTCGAACGACTGTGCCGCGTGCAGCAGGTAGCTGTAGGTTGCGCTCAGCTCGCCTGTCCAGTTGATCGTCGACGTCGTGGTGGCGTCGGTGAGGAACTGGTTCGACGTCGTTTCCGCCGTGTTCGAGACCGCGAGCAGGTCGGCGAGGAAGCTGCCGCTGCCGACGTAGGCATTCAGCGCCGTGCCCTTCACCGTCGTGCTGTTGTCGACCTGCTTTTCGCTGACGCCATCGCTGCAGCCCGTCTTGATCTTGCCGGTGAAGGTACAGGTGTCCTTGATGTCGCTTTGCGATGCGCTCGCGCCCGTGACGCCGGTCGGAATGCCGAGGCTGATCGAGCTGCTGGCCGTGCCCTTGGCCGTGAACGTGCCGTCGTTGTTCCCGCCGGTGCCGCCGGTGCCGACGGTGACGGTCGTCGTCTGCTTGTACTTCGACACCAGGTTGACGGTGGCGCCCGTCAGCACGCCCTTGCTCTTGTCGAACTGCGCGACTGCGGCGGTCTTGAGGGTATCCATGTTCGTATTCGCCTTGCCGCTGCTCGCGCCGTCGGAACTTGTCTTTCCGCCGCCGAGCGTGTCCGTCACAGTATTGCTCACGTCGAACTTGGTCGTCGTGGTCGGGGCCAGAAGCGTCGCGTGGGCGAGGGTCGGGACCAGGGCGCTCATGGCGGCGAGCACGGCAGCATTCAGGGTAGTCTTCAGCATGTTGTTTCCTTTGGGTTGATCAAACGATGAGGTTGTCTTGTGACATTTTTTGTTTTGCTCATCGACTTAACGCAAGGAACGTGCCAAAAACTATAACTATCTGTTCTGTAAGGAAATCGATTTTGAACAAAAATCAATGTCGCGGCGTCATGTAAAGATTCTCGACAGAAATAAAAATTTCCTGTGGAAACATCGTGACATTGATCGTTGTCTAATGCAGGTGGGCCGGCACGCGTTGTGGCCGTGTACCCGGCGGCAGTGCCTGGCGCGTGGCGGCGGCCACTTCCGTGCCGGCATCCCACGGTAGCGACAGCACGGCCTCCAGCGCATCGGCGACCTGGCGGCCCAGGCCGACATCGCCGCCCTCGATCTGGGGCAGTGTGCGGTGCAGGGCGCACAGCACGACGGCGTAGTCGGCCCGGCGCGGGTGCAGCGCGGCGTCGCCGAGCCGTTCCAGCAGCGCTTCCTCGCGGCGGAAATCGGCTTCGACAGCCGCCACGACGGCGGGGAAATCCTGGACGAAGGCGTCGTCCGGCTGCGCCTGCAGGGCGGCGACACGCGCGCACAGCCGCGCCCGGCTCGTGCGCAGGGCCGCGCAAGCCGCGAGCGGATCGGCGTCGGGATGATGGAAATGCATGATCTACCTCACTCTCGTCGATGATGACGAGCAGTGTCCGGGCGACGCGGGGTTTTTCGTTTGATCTGCCTCAAAAGCTAGGGATTCCCTCTCCGGTAAATCGGCGCCGCACCGTCTCAGTGCGCGAGGAGGAGCGGCGCACGGGACCTTTTCAGCAGCTCGCGGGTGACGCCGTCGGCCATCCACATTCATTTGATTCGTGTTAAATCAAATTAAAAATGACACGCATCCGAATTAACGACGCGGGCTGAATGATCGCAATTCAATTGGTGGTGAATATATTTGGAGAAATACTTTTGTAGATAAATAAATTCGTTTTTGCATCATATTATCTTGTCTGTGGCACGCGTGTAACTTATTGAATTGACGAGCAAATGATTGGAAAACGCATCCATCGTCGCTGATTTTTTCTATTTCATATCATCGCGATAATTCTTTTAGGTAATTCGTTGCCGGTGCGCGACTCATAATTCACGATTTATTGATTTTATCGATTTCCTGTCGGGAAATATCCTAAACTAAGTGGATTCTTATTAGCCGCCCGGAATTCTCGTGAACCGTATTTATCGCATCGTCTGGAATGCAGCAAAAAACATTTGGCAGGTCGCGTCGGAACTCGGTTCCAAGTGCGCCAAATCGTCGACCGGGCGTGCGCGCCGGCGCCGCCAGCTGGCGTTGATGGCGCTGGCCGCCGCCGCCGCGGGCGCGCATGCCGCCGATCCGTTGCCGGCGGGCGGCCACGTGACGGCCGGGCAGGCGACGCTGAACTATGCGGGCAAGACGCTCACGGTCAACCAGGGCAGCAACAAGGCCGCCATCGACTGGACCGGCTTTTCGGTCGGACAAGGCCATACCGTCAACTTCGTCCAGCCCTCGGCCAACGCCGTCGCGCTGAATCGCGTGCTCGGCGCGGACGCGTCGATGATCCAGGGCGCCCTGAACGCCAACGGCCACGTGTTCCTGCTGAACCCGAACGGCGTGCTGTTCAGCCCGACGGCCCAGGTCAACGTCGGCGGCCTGCTGGCGTCCACGCTGGCCATGAGCAACGACGACTTCCTCGCCGGGCGCTACCGCCTGCAAGGCAGCAGCGCGCAAGGCGTCCAGAACCAGGGCGTGCTGCGCGCCGGCAACGTCGCACTGGTGGCGGCGCGCGTCGTTAACACGGGCGAGATCGTGGCCGACAGTGGCAATGCGCTGCTGGGCGCGGGCAGCGACGTCGTCGTCGACTTCGGCGGTCCCGTCAAGCTGCAGGTCCGGAAGGGCGCACTGGACGCACTCGTCGACAACGGCGGCGCCGTGCGCGCGGACGGTGGCACGGTGCTGATGACGGCGAAGTCGGCCGGCGAACTGTCCGGTGCCGTCATCAACAACAGCGGCATCGTGCAGGCGCGCACGCTCGCGACCGGCGCGCAGGGCCAGATCCTGCTGCTGGGCGACATGCAGACCGGCACCGCCAACGTGGGCGGCACGCTCGACGCGAGCGCGCCGGCGGGCGGCAACGGCGGCAACATCGAGACGTCGGCCGCGCACGTGACGACGGCGCCGGGGCTGACGGTGAATGCCGGCGCGGCCGCGGGCAAGGGCGGCGAATGGCTCGTCGACCCGTACGACTACACGATCAACGCGGCCGGCGCCGCGACGATCTCGAATTCGCTGAACCAGGGCACGAGCGTGACGGTGACGACGCAGTCGAGCGACACGAGCTTCGGCACCGTGAGCGGATCGAACGGCAACGGCGATATCACGGTGGCCAGCCCGATCGCCAAGACGGGCGGCAGCGATGCGACCCTGACCCTGCGCGCGGACCGCAACGTCATCGTCGACAGCGCCATCACGGCGACGGGCGGCAGGCTGAACTTGACGCTGTCGGCTGCGAACGCGGCCGGCGCGACGGTCGGCGGCGTCGACGTCAACGCGAACCTGGCATCGAACGGCGGCACGATCCTGATCGGCGGCAACGGCGGCAGCGCATCTGGGGGCATCGGCTTCGCCCGCAACGCGAACACCACCCGCACGAGCGCGGCGGTCACGATCGAACGCAACGTCTCGATCCTCTCCAGCGGCGGCAACATCACGATCAACGGCAAGACCAACCTTGCGCCGCAGGGCGGCAGCGTGGACGGCACCAAGGGCGGCATCTTCATTAAGCAAGGCGCCACGATCCTGGCCGGCACCGGCAACCTGCAGATGACCGGCGAGAGCATCGGGCACATCAAGGAATTCGGCATCGGCTTCGAGGCAGGCTCGGGCACCGTCACGACCGTCGGCAGCGCGCCTGGCGCCGGTACCGTACTGATCAACGCCAACAACACGACGCCGGGCGCCAACTACACGAGCGACGATCGCGACGCCGGCGCCATGGGCATGGTGAACTACGGCAGCCGCGAGCAGGTCGTGTTCCAGGGCCCGTCGGTCGCGCACTGGCTCATCTATATCAACGGCGCGCCGCGGCCCTCCGCGTACACGCAGGCGCCGCAGCTGTCCGGTTGCCTGAATCCGTACCCCAACTGCGGCTACCTGCTCGTGACGGGCCGGAACAACAGTTACCTGTACGCGACCTACCAGGCCGTGGACATGTCGACCAACCCGATCTACGTGCTGGGCGCCAGCGGCGGCACCAAGGTGTACGACGGCACCACCCTCGCGACGGGCATGAGCTTCTCGTCGGTCGGCGGTCCCGCCGGCTTCACGCCCGCCAGCCTGTCGCCCGCGCCCGTGTTCAACACGAGCAGCAAGAACGTGGGCACGTACGGCACGCTGACGCCGGGCGCGACCAACCCGCGCAACGTCACGTCGGGCGGCACCACGTACGCCGTCGGCTATTTTTATAACGGCGATTACGCCATCACGCGCAAGGCGCTGACCCCGAGTGCGGCGGACAAGGTCTACGACGGCACGACCACGGCGGCCGTGTCCATGTCCGGCGCCATCGCAGGCGACAACGTCACGGCCAGCGGCACCGGCAGCTTCGGCTCGAAGAACGTGGGCACCTATTCGGTCAGCATCAGCAACATCACGCTGGGCGGCACGGACGCGGGCAACTATACGCTGGCGGGGAACTCGGCCAGCGCCACGGCCAGCATCACGCAGCGCACCGTCACGCTCGATGCGAGCAAGACGTACGACGGCACCAACAGCTTCTCGACCGTCGACCTCGGCAACCTCGTGGCGGGCGAGGACCTCGTCGCCTCCGGCATCACGGCCAACAGCGCCGACGTCGCGGACGCGCGCTACGTCAGCGCCATCGCGCTGGCGAACGGCGCCACGGGCCTCGCAAGCAATTACCGCCTGCCGGGCCTGACCGCGGCCGGCGCCGGCAACACCGCGGCGATCACGCCGAAGGCGCTGACCCTCACGGGGCTGGCGGCCTCCGATAAGGCCTACGACGGCACGACGACGGCCCAGGTGACGGGCGGCACGCTGTCCGGCCTCGTGGGCAGCGAGACGCTGAATGTGTCGAACCTGACCGGCGCCTTCGCCGACAAGACCGTCGGCGCCGGCAAGGCGGTGACGCTGGCCGGCGGTACGCTGGCCGACAACACCGGCCGCGCATCGAACTACACGCTGGCGCAGCCGGCCGGCGTCACGGCCTCCATCACGCCGAAAGCGCTCACCGTATCCGGCATCACCGCCTCCGACAAGACGTACGACGGCACGACGGCGGCCACCGTGTCCACGACCGGCGCCACCTTGCAGGGCCTCGTCGCCGGCGACACGGTCACCGTCGGCGCGACGGGCGCGTTCGCCGATGCGGACGCCGGCACGAACAAGACGGTCGCCCTGGCCAGCACGCACGGCGGCGCGGATGCCGGCAACTACACGATCACGGACCAGGCGTCCGCCACGGCCGCGATCACGCCCAAGGCGTTGACGATCACCGGCCTCGGCGCCGCGACCAGGACGTACGACGGCACGACCACGGCCCAGCTGACGGGCGCCACCCTGTCCGGCCTCGTGGGCAGCGAGACGCTGAACCTGTCCGGCCTCGCCGGCGCGTTCGCGGACAAGAACGCGGGCACCGGCAAGACGGTCGCCGTGTCGGGCGGCACGCTCGCCGACGGCACGGGCCGCGCGGCCAACTACAGCCTCACGGTGCCGGCAAGCGTCAGCGGCACGATCACGCCGAAGGCCCTCACGGCGTCCGGCATCACGGCGTCGGACAAGGAGTACAACGGCACGACGGCGGCGACGGTGTCGGTCGCCACGGCGACGCTGGGCGGCGCCATCAGCGGCGACGACATCGCCCTGGGCGCCAGCGGCGCATTCGCCGACAAGAACGCCGGTAGCGGCAAGACGGTGGCGCTGACCATGGGCCTGTCCGGCCAGGACGCCGCCAACTACACGCTGGGTGGCCAGACGGCGGCGCTGGCTGCCATCACGCCGAAGGCGCTGACGGTGTCCGGCATCACGGCCGAAAGCAAGGCCTACGACGGCACGACGGCGGCCACGGTGTCCACGAGCGGCGCGACGCTGCAGGGCCTCGTGGCGGGCGACACGGTGAGCGTCGGCGCAACCGGCACGTTCGCCGACGCCAACGCGGGCACGGGCAAGACGGTCACGCTGGCCAGCACCCACGCCGGCGCGGACGCGGGTAACTACACGATCACGGACCAGGCTTCCACCACGGCCGCGATCACGCCGAAGGCGCTGACGCTCACGGGCCTGACGGCATCCGACAAGGTCTACGACGGCACGACGGCGGCCCGGCTGACGGGCGGCACGCTGTCCGGCATGGTCGGCAACGAAACGCTGAACCTGGGCGGCCTGACCGGCGAGTTCGCGGACAAGAATGTCGGCACGAGCAAGGCCGTCACCGTGTCCGGCACCATCGCGGACGGCACCGGTCTCGCCTCCAATTATGCGATCGCGACGCCGGCGGGACTCTCGGCCGCCATCACGCCGAAGGCCTTGACGGTGGCCGGCATCACGGTATCGGACAAGGTCTACGACGGGACGAACTCGGCCACCGTGGCCACCGGCGCCGCCACGCTGGGCGGTGCGATCAACGGCGACGACATCGCCCTGGGCGCCAGCGGCGCGTTCGCCGACAAGAATGCCGGCACCGGCAAGACGGTGGCGCTGACCACGGGCCTGTCCGGCCAGGACGCGGCCAACTACACACTGGGCGGCCAGACGACGGCGCAGGCTGCCATCACGCCGAAGGCCCTGACGGTGTCCGGCATCACGGCGGCCGACAGGGCCTACGACGGCACGACGGCGGCCACGGTGTCCACGAGCGGCGCGGCGCTGCAGGGCCTCGTGACGGGCGATGCGGTGACCGTGGGCGCAACCGGCACGTTCGCCGACGCCAACGCGGGCACGGGCAAGACGGTCACGCTGGCCAGCACCCACGCCGGCGCGGACGTGGCCAACTACGCGATCACGGACCAGGCGTCCACCACGGCCGCGATCACGCCGAAGGCGCTGGCGCTATCCGGCCTGACCGCATCCGACAAGGTCTACGACGGCACCACGGCGGCCCGGCTGACGGGCGGCACGCTGTCCGGCATGGTCGGCAACGAGACCTTGAACCTCGGCAGCCTGACGGGTGCGTTCGCGGACAAGAACGTGGGCACGAGCAAGGCGGTGACGGTGTCCGGCACCATCACGAACGGCACCGGCCTCGCATCCAACTATGCGATCGCCACGCCGGCGGGCCTGTCCGCTTCGATCACGCCGAGAGCGCTCACCGTGTCCGGCATCACCGCGGCCAACAAGGTCTACGACGGCACGACAGCGGCGACGGTGTCGGTCGATGCGGCGACCCTGGGCGGCGCGATCGGCGGCGACGACATCGTCCTGGGCGCGAGCGGCGCGTTCGCGGACAAGAATGCCGCGAACGGCAAGACGGTCGCGCTGACTACGGGCCTGTCCGGCCAGGACGCCGCCAACTACACGCTGGGCGGCCAGACCACGGCGCTGGCTGCCATCACGCCGAAGGCGCTGACGGTGTCCGGCATCACGGCCGAAAGCAGGGCCTACGACGGCACGACGGCGGCCACGGTGTCCACGAGCGGCGCGGCGTTGCAAGGCCTCGTGACGGGCGACACGGTGACCGTGGGCGCGACGGGCACGTTCGCCGATGCCAACGCGGGTACTGGGAAAACGGTGACGCTGGCCAGCACCCACGGCGGCGCGGACGTGGCCAATTACGCGATCACGGACCAGGCCTCGACCACGGCCGCGATCACGCCGAAGGCGCTGACGCTCACGGGCTTGACGGCATCCGACAAGGTCTACGACGGCACCACGGCGGCCCGGCTGACGGGCGGCACGCTGTCCGGCATGGTCGGCAACGAGACGCTGCACCTCGGCGGGCTGACGGGCGCGTTCGCGGACAAGAACGTGGGCACGACCAAGGCGGTGACGGTGTCCGGCACCATCACGAACGGCACCGGCCTTGCGTCCAATTATGCGATCGCCGCGCCGGCGGCACTGTCCGCTGCGATCACGCCGAAAGCGCTCACGGTGTCCGGCATCACGGCCTCCGGCAAGGTCTACGACGGCACGACGGCGGCGACGGTGTCGGTCGCCACCGCGACCCTGGGCGGCGCGATCGCCGGCGACGACATCGTCCTGGGCGCCAGCGGCGCGTTCGCCGACAAGAACGCCGGCAACGGCAAGACGGTGGCACTGACCACGGGCCTCTCCGGCCAGGACGTGTCCAATTACACGCTGGGCGGCCAGACGACGGCGCTGGCTTCCATCACGCCGAAAGTATTGACGGTGTCCGGCATCACCGCCGCCAGCAAGACCTACGACGGCACGGCGGCGGCCACGGTGTCGACGTCGAATGCCGAGCTGTCCGGCCTCGTGGCGGGCGACTGGTTGACCGTCGGCGCGAGCGGCACGTTCGCCGACGCGAATGCGGGCGCGGGCAAGACCGTTACGCTGACCAGCATCCACGGCGGCGCCGATGTGGCCAACTACGCGATCACGGACCAGGCGTCCACCACGGCCGCGATCACGCCGAAGGCGCTGGCGCTGTCCGGCCTGACCGCATCCGACAAGGTCTACGACGGCACCACGGCGGCCCGCCTGACGGGCGGCACGCTGTCCGGCATGGTCGGCAACGAGACCTTGAACCTCGGCGGCCTGACGGGTGCGTTCGCGGACAAGAGCGTCGGCACGGGCAAGGCCGTCACGGTATCCGGCACCATCACCGACGGCACCGGCCTCGCATCCAATTATGCGATCGCCGCGCCGGCGGCACTGTCCGCTGCGATCACGCCGAAAGCGCTCACGCTGTCCGGTATCACCGCGGCTAGCAAGGTCTACGACGGCACGACGGCGGCGACGGTGTCGGTCGATGCGGCGACCCTGGGCGGCGTGATCGGCGGCGACGACATCGGCGTGAGCGCCAGCGGCGCGTTCGCGGACAAGAATGCCGGCAACGGCAAGACGGTGGCGCTGACCACGGGCCTGTCCGGCCAGGACGCCGCCAACTACACGCTGGGCGGCCAGACGACGGCGCTGGCTGCCATCACGCCGAAGGCCCTGACGGTGTCCGGCATCACGGCCGAAAGCAAGGCCTACGACGGCACGACGGCGGCCACGGTGTCCACGAGCGGCGCGACGTTGCAGGGCCTCGTGGCGGGCGACACGGTGACCGTAGGCGCAGCCGGCGCGTTCGCCGATGCCAACGCGGGTACTGGGAAAACGGTGACGCTGGCCAGCACCCGCGGCGGCGCGGACGTGGCCAATTACGCGATCACGGACCAGGCCTCGACCACGGCCGCGATCACGCCGAAGGCGCTGACGCTCACGGGCCTGACGGCGTCCGACAAAGTCTATGACGGCACAACGGCGGCCCGGCTGACGGGCGGCACGCTGTCCGGCATGGTCGGCAACGAAACGCTGAACCTCGGCGGGCTGGCGGGCGCGTTCGCGGACAAGAACGCCGGCACGAACAAGGCGGTGACGGTGTCCGGCACCATCGCGGACGGCACGGGCCTCGCATCCAATTATGCGATCGCCACGCCGGCGGGACTGTCCGCCGCCATCACGCCGAAAGCGCTCACGGTGTCCGGCATCACGGCCTCCGGCAAGGTCTACGACGGCACGACGGCGGCGACGGTGTCGACGGCGCAGGCGCGGCTGGCGGGCCTCGTGGCGGGCGACACCGTCACGGTCGGTGCCACCGGCGCCTTCGCCGAGGCCGACGCGGGCAGCGCCAGGACCGTGCTACTCGCCAGCGCGTACGGCGGCGCCGATGTGGGCAACTACGCGATCGCGGGCCAGGCGGCGACGCAGGCGGCGATCACGCCGAAGACGCTGACGCTGGCCGGTCTCGCGGCCGCGGACAAGACCTACGACGGCACGACCGCCGCCACACTGGCGGGCGGCACGCTCGTCGGCCTCGTCGGCGGCGAGACGCTGCGCGTGGCGGGCCTGGCGGGCACCTTCGCGGACCGGAACGCGGGCCAGGGCAAGACCGTGACGGTCGGCGGCGGCACGCTCGCCGACGGCACGGGCCGCGCCGCCAACTACAGCCTGGCGCAGCCGGGTACCGTGACGGCGTCGATCGGCCAGAAGGCCGCGACCGTGACGGGCATCACGGCGTCCGACAAGGTCTACGACGGCACCACGGCGGCCGCGCTGGGAATGGGCGGCGTGGTCGTGCAAGGCCTCGTCGCGGGCGACGACGTGCAGGTCGGCGCCACCGGCACGTTCGCGGACAAGAACGCGGGCGGCGGCAAGGCGGTGACGCTGGCGAACACGTTCGGCGGCCGCGACGCCGGCAACTATGCGATCACGGGCCAGTCCACGGCCAGCGCCGCCATCACGCCGAAGGCATTGACGGTGTCCGGCATCACCGCCGCGAACAAGACCTACGACGGCACGACGGCGACCACGGTCAGCGGCGCGAACGCGACGCTGGCGGGCCTCGTGGCCGGCGACACCGTGACGGTGGCCGCGACCGGCGCGTTCGCGGACCGGAACGCGGGCAACGGCAAGACCGTCGACCTGGCCGGCACCCTGGGCGGCGCGGACGCGGGCAACTACGCGGCCACGATCCAGCGCACGGCGGCCGCGGATATCGCCCGCAAGGCGCTGACCGTGACCGGCGCGGCCGTCGCCGGCAAGACGGCGGACGGCACGAAGACGGCGACATTGACGGCGCCCGGCACGCTCGAGGGCACCATCGCGGGCGACAACGTGGCCGTGAGCGGCAGCGCGGCCACCGCGCAGTTCGCGCAGGCCACGGCCGGCACGGGTATCGCGGTGGACGTGAACGGCCTCGCGCTGACCGGCGCCGACGCGGGCAACTACGCATTCGAAGGCCGCACGGCGACGACCGGCACCATCATCGCCGCCGCGACGCCGACGCCGACGCCGACGCCGACGCCGACGCCGGTCCCGACGCCGACGCCGGAGCCCACCCCCATCCCGGCGCCGACGCCCGAGCCGACACCGGTCGTGGTGGTACCGGCGCCCGAACCCGCGCCCGTCGTCGTGACGCCGGCGCCGACCCCGACGCCGGTCCCGACGCCGGCACCGGCACCGGTCCCCGCGACCGCCTCGGTGGTGGCGGCCACGATCGCGCCGCAATCGCTGGGCCTCGCGCCCGTGCTGCCGGCGCCGGCCGTCGGCGGCCTCGCTTACGTCGCCGTCCCGGAATCGGGCGCGGCGAGCGGTGGCGGCGCGGCGGCGGCGGACGGGCAGGGCGGCGGCGATTCGGCCGTCGGCGCGACCAACCGCCGCCAGTCGTCCAGCCAGGCGCTGGCGGCGGGCCGCGACGTCAAATTCCTGAACGTGCTCGTCGTCTCCGGCGGCATCCGCATGCCGGGCGCCGGCAACGACCAGTCGGGCGGCAAGGACGCCACGACCCCGTAACGAACCCGGACAACGCATGACATACCACCTGAAACTCCTGCCGCTGGCCCTGCTGGTCGCGGCGTCCCTGCCGGCCCTCGCGCAACAGCCCTCGCTGCAGGAAAACGCGCGGCAGCTGCCGCAGCCCCGCACGGGCGCCGCACCCGCCGTGCAACCGGCGCCCGCCGGCGCTCCCATGCAGGCGGGCGGCCAGCAGGCGACCCTGCGCCGCGTCGTCATCAGCGGCAATACGCGCATCGGCAGCGAGGCGCTGCTGGCGGCCATCGGTCCCGTGGACGGCAAGTCGTTCGACTTCGCCGGCCTCGCGGCACTCGCCGCGCGCGTGACCGCGCATTACCAGCAGGCCGGCTATCCGTTCGCCCGCGCCTACCTGCCGCAGCAGGACCTGTCCGGCGGCGACCTGCGTGTCGAGGTGCTGGAAGGCCGCTACGGCAAGGTCACCGCCCACGGCGAACCGGCGTTCGTCAAAGGCGCGCAGGGCTTCCTGTCCGCGCTGCCGCACGGCGACATCATCGAAAGCGGCCGCCTGGAGCGCGTCACCCTGCTGCTGGACGACCAGCCGGGCGTGCGCACGGTGCCGCTCGTGCGGCCGGGCGCCGAGGTCGGCACGGGCGACCTGCTCGTCGAAGTGAAGCGCGACCACCGCTACAAGGGCGAGGCGGGCCTCGACAACTACGGCACCCGCGCGACGGGCCGCACGCGCGCCCACGCGAGCGTGGACGTGGACAGCCCGTTCATGCTGGGCGACCAGCTCGCCGCGCAGGCGCTGTACACGCAAGAGGGCATGTGGTTCGGCTCCCTCGCGTATGCGGCGCCGCTGGGCTACAGCGGCCTGCGCGGGCGCGCCAGCTACACGCATTCGTACTACGACCTGGCCGGCGGCTTCGCCGCGCTGGGCGCGCGCGGCACGGCGGACGTGGCGAGCCTGGGCCTGTCGTACCCGATCGTGCGGTCGCAGGTGCGCAACCTGATCCTGTCCGCCAGCGTCGACCACAAACGCCTGCACGACCGCCAGGACGCCACGCTGACGGACACGCAGAAATCGAGCACCGTCGTCCCCGTGACCCTGTCGTTCGACGTGCGCGACCAGTTCCTTCACGCCGGCATCACGTTCGGGGCGCTGAGCTGGACCCGCGGCAAGCTGGGGATGAATGGCGACACGCAGGCCGTCGATGCGACCAGCGCGCGTTCGGCGGGCAGCTTCAACCGCTTCAACCTGGACCTGGCCCGCATCCAGTCGATCAACGACCGGCTGGACGTGTACGCCCGCGTGTCGGCGCAGTGGACGGGCCACAATCTCGATTCGTCGGAAAAGCTGGGCCTGGGGGGCGTGAACGGCGTGCGTGCGTATCCGAACGGCGAAGGCTATGGCGACATGGGCTGGGTGGCGCAGACGGAAATCCGCTATGCCGTCGGCGCTGTGGTGCCCTACCTGTTCTACGACGCGGGCCGCGTCACCTTGAACAAGTCGCCGTGGACCACGCTGGACAACCATCGTGCCCTGGGCGGGGGCGGCATCGGGGTGCGCCATGCGCGCGATGCGTGGACAGCCGGCGTCACGGTGGCCTGGCGTTCGCACGGCGGGGCATCGCAGACGGACGAATCCACGCATTCGCCGGCCGTGCTGGCGAACCTTGCCTACCGGTTCTAGGCACAGCCTTTAAGCATAGTTCAGACCGGCGGAACGGCAAATTGATTCTGTCAATGTCGTACCGCCGCGCGATCGAAAAAATCATCGGCAGAGCGCGCCGCACAAGCATATGCTTAAGTTGCATATACATATAGCGGAGACAACGATGAAATTCGGAATGCAACCCGGCCGCGTAAAAGCTCACCTGCACCTGTCGCACATCCACCGCCCGCATTTCCACATGCCGCACATGATGCACCGCGACTGGCATGCGTTCGAGCCCGTCCTGCGCGTCGCGCAGATCATCCTGCTGGTCGTGCTGGCCCTGCCGTTCGCGCAATTCGTCGCGAAAACGATCGTGTGGGCGTTCAGGTCGCTGTTCGGGTGAATCGATCAGCGAATTGATCCGCGCAAACCGTGCGGCTGCTTTAGCATGAACCGGATCTGACCACGATCCGGACCATCATGCCATTGCTTCCTTCCGCCCGTCGCCGTTTCATCCTCTCGTTATTGTCCGTTCCGCTCTGGAGCCACGCGGCGCCGGACGGCAAGCGCGTGTCCATCCTCGACACCGGCGCCGTCGCCGACGGCGCCACGGTCAATACGCGCGCCATCCAGGCCGCCATCGACCGCCTGGCCGGGCAGGGAGGGGGCACCGTCGTCGTGCCGGCGGGCGTGTTCGTCAGCGGCGCGCTGTTCCTCAAGCCGCGCGTCCACCTGCGCCTCGACAAGGGCGCCGTGCTGCGCTGCTCGACGGACATGCGGCATTTCCCGGTCCAGCGCACGCGCATCGAGGGTCACTTCGAAGAACGCTTCAATCCGGGCCTGGTCAACGCGTCCGGCTGCGACGGCCTGACGATCACGGGTGAAGGCACGCTCGACGGCGCCGGCCGCCCGATCTGGGACCAGTTCTGGAAACTGCGCAATGCGTCGAAGGAGAAGGGTAACTTCCGCAACCTGGACGTGCCGCGCGCCCGGCTGGCCGTCATCGAAGGCTCGCGCGGCGTGACGATCGCCGGTATCACGTTCAAGGATTCGCAGTTCTGGAACCTGCACCTGTACCGCTGCCGTGACGTGGTCGTGAAGCATGCCAGCTTCGAGGTGCCGGACGATTACAAGCAGGCGCCCAGCACGGACGGCATCGACATCGACAGCTGCCAGGACGTGCTCGTCGACGGCTGCCGCTTTTCCGTGACGGACGACTGCATCGCCGCGAAGGGCACGAAGGGACCGCATGCGCTCGATGACAAGGACAGTCCACCGACGGAACGCATCCGCGTGCGCAACTGCACGTTCCGCCGCGGCCACGCGCTGTTCACGTGCGGGAGCGAGGCGACCGTCGTGCGCGACGTCGTCGTCGAACGTTGCCGCGTGCAGGACGTGGGCGCCATCGCGCACCTGAAACTGCGGCCGGACACGCCGCAGCGCTACGAAGACATCGCGTTCCGCGACCTCGTGCTGGACTCCGGCAAGGGCGAGATCGTGGCGATCCGCCCGTGGAGCCAGTACTTCGACCTGCAGGGCGAGGCGCCGCCGCATTCGTTCGTGCGCGGCCTCGTGCTGGACGGCCTGCGCGGCCGGTTCGGCGCCTTCGGCATCGTCGCACCGAACCCGGGCCAGACCGACATCGGCGGGATCGTGCTGCGGAATATCGATGTGCAACTAACCGACGAGCGGCTGCAGGTAAAAAACGCGGGCAAGCCGGTGGTGGAGAACGTCGTGGTCAACGGCAAGCCCTGGGTCGTGTAGGGCCTGCCGGCGTCCGGTGTCAACGTACCAGGCAGGGGCGTTTGTTGTCGAACTTCCAGCCCGGGATCAGGAACTGCATCGCGACGGCGTCGTCGCGCGCGCCCAGGCCCATGTTTTTATACGCCTGGTGCGCTTTTTCCAGTTCCGTTTCGTCCAGTTCGATGCCCAGGCCCGGTTTCGCCGGGACGTGCACGAGGCCGCCCTCGATCTTCAGCGGTTCCTTCGTCAGGCGCTGGCCGTCCTGCCAGATCCAGTGCGTGTCGATCGCCGTGACCTTGCCCGGCGCCGCCGCGCCCACGTGCGTGAACATGGCGAGCGAGATGTCGAAGTGGTTGTTCGAGTGCGAACCCCACGTCAGGCCGAACATCTGGCACAGCTGCGCCACGCGCACGGCGCCCTGCATCGTCCAGAAGTGCGGGTCGGCGAGCGGGATGTCGACGGATTGCAGCTGGATCGAGTGGGCCATCTGGCGCCAGTCCGTTGCGATCATGTTGGTCGCGGTCGGCAGGCCGGTGGCGCGGCGGAATTCGGCCATCACTTCGCGGCCCGAGAAGCCGTTCTCGGCGCCGCACGGGTCTTCCGCGTACGCGAGGACGCCGTGCTTGTCGCGGCACACGCGGATCGCCTCGGCCAGCGACCAGGCGCCGTTCGGATCGAGCGTAATGCGCGCGTCCGGGAAGCGCTCGTGCATCGCGATGACGGCATCCATCTCTTCGTCGGCCGGCAGTACGCCGCCCTTCAGCTTGAAATCGTTGAAGCCGTAGCGCTCGCGCGCGGCCTCGCACAGGCGCACGACGGCGTCCGGCGTCAGCGCTTCTTCGTTGCGCAGGCGGAACCAGTCGTTGCCGGCGTCCGGCTCGGCGCGGTAGGCGAGGTCCGTCTTCCCGCGGTCGCCGACGTAGAACAGGTAGCCCAGCATCTCGACGGCGTTGCGCTGCATGCCTTCGCCCAGCAGTGCCGCGACCGGCACACCCATGAACTGGCCCAGCAGGTCGAGCAGCGCGGATTCCACCGCCGTGACGGCGTGGATCGTCGTGCGCAGGTCGAACGTCTGCTGGCCGCGGCCGCCCGCGTCGCGGTCGGCGAACGCGCTGCGCATCGCGTTCAGGACGTTGTTGTACTCCCCCAGCGTCTTGCCGACGACGAGGGGGCGCGCGTCTTCGATGGTCTGGCGGATCTTTTCGCCGCCCGGCACCTCGCCGAGGCCCGTGTTGCCCGCACTGTCCTTGAGGATGACGATGTTGCGGGTGAACCAGGGGCCGTGGGCGCCGGAGAGGTTCAGCAGCATGCTGTCCTGGCCGGCGACGGGGACGACGCGCAGTTCGGTGACGACAGGGGCGCTGGTAACGATGGTGGTCATGTTGGCTGTATCGGTTGGGGGATAAATCGTGCCCCATGATATCTTTCGATCGATTCAGCAGCAAACTAAATTAGGAAGGCAAGTATTCAACAATTGAATCTATGGCGTCCGAAACGTCGGCAGAACCTGCTCCAGGAAGAGTTGCAGCACCGGGTTGTCGTGATTGCGTCGATAGGTGCATACCGTCTCGACGGGCTCGGTCACCATCCGGCGCATCACGATGCCGTCGAATTTCAGGCGGGCGGCCCCTTCCGCGATGAGGGCGGCGCCGATCCCCGCGCGGACCAGCGCCAGCATCGTGTGCACTTGGCCGATGTGCTCGACGACGTCCGGCACGACGCCGGCACGGGCGAAGCGCTCGCTCAGCATCTGGTAGAAGGGCCGCGCCTCGTACGGCGAATACATGACGAACGGCCGGCCGTGCAGGTCGGCCAGCGTGGGTTCCTGGGGCCACTGGTCGGCGTCGCGCTCGTGGATGGCCAGCATCAGGGCTTCCGTGGCGATCAGCTGACTGTCCAGGTCCGCGCTGACGGGGTGGGGGCGCATCAGGCCCAGGTCCAGGTCGCCCGCGTTCAGCGCTTCGACCTGGGCCGTGCTGACGAGTTCCTTCAACGTCAGCGTCACGCCCGGCGAGCGCTCGCGCAGGCGGCGCACGACTTCCGGCAGCAGGCTGTAGCCGGACGCCGACGTGAAGCCGATGGCGATGCTGCCCTGTTCGCCCTTCGCGGCGCGGCGGGCGGCAAACATCGCTTCCTCGGCGATCCGGAGGATGCGTGCCGCTTCGGGGAAAAACGCCTTGCCGGCGGCCGTCAGCCGGACCGTGCGGCTGTTGCGCTCCAGGAGCTGGGCGCCGACGTGGTGTTCCAGCAGGCGGATCTGGCGGCTCAGCGGGGGCTGCGTCATGTTCAGGCGCTCCGCGGCGCGGCTGAAATGCAATTCCTCGGCGACGGCGACGAAGCAGCGGAGCTGGCTGATCTCGAACATGGATGTCCTGGGCGATGGTTGGGCGACCGCAATTATGACCGATGCGCCGCCCAACCGGCCGCCCGTGGTATCGTCGGGCAGTGTCAAGGACATGCACAGGAGGGAACGTCATGGGTTTCGACCAGCGCACCGCCATCGTCACCGGCGCATCCGGCGGCATCGGCCGGGCCACCGTGCGGCGCCTGCTGCAGGACGGGGCCGCCGTGATGCTCGCGGGCCTGCACCTGGACCGCCTCGACGCCACGCGCGCCGACCTCGGCAAGGAATTCGACCCCGCGCGCATGGCCACCATCGCCTGCGACGTGTCGTGCGAAGACCAGGTCATTGCCGCCGTCGACGCGACGATCGGGCAGTTCGGCGGCTGGGACTACGTCGTCAACAACGCGGGCACGATGCTGTTCAAACCGATCGAGGAGCAGACGGAGCAGGACTGGCGCGGCATCCTCGACGTCGACCTGCTGGGCGCCTTCTTCTTCACCAAGCAGGCTTTCCTGCGCATGCGCCGGGGCGGCGCCATCGTCAACGTCTCCAGCGTCCACGCCGTCGAGACGGAACCCCTCGTCGCGCCGTATGCGGCGGCGAAGGCGGCGCTGCTGTCGCTCACGCGTTCGGCCGCGCTGGAAGGCAAGGCCAAGGGCATCCGCGTGAATGCCGTGCTGCCGGGGGCCGTCGACACGCCCATGTTGTGGGATAACCCGAACGTGAAGGCCGGCGTCGAAGTCATCGACAAGGCCGACGTCGGGGCGCCCGAGGACCTTGCCGCCGCCATCGCGTTCCTGCTCACGGACGAGGCCCGCTTCGTCGACGGCGCGTCGCTGCGGGTCGATGGCGCGCGGCTGGCGCGCCTGTAGCCGCGCCGCGGGTGTCAGTACCAGCGCACCGGCATCAGCATCTTCGACCGGAACCAGCGCGCCAGCAGGTTGCCGCACATCCGCACGAGGCCCAGATGGCCCATCACGTGGCGCTGGTACGTGAGACCGTACATCGCCAGCGCGAACGGCCCTTTCACATGCAGGTGGCGGTTGCCGATCGCGCGGCGCAGGATGCCGACCGCGCCCGCCTGGCCCAGCGACACGAGCGTGCCGTAGTCGCGGTACTGGAAGCCCGGCAGGGCGTCCGGCGCCTTGTGCGCCAGCAGCGTCGCCAGGTAGATCGCCTGCTGGCGCGCGGCCTGGGCGCTGGGCGGGGCCATCGCCGTCTTGTCCGGATTGAGCAGGGTGCAGCAATCGCCCATCGCGTGGATCTCGGGATCGGTCACGCTGCGCAGCCGGCTGTCCACGACCACCTGGTCGTTGCGGTTCAGCGCCACGTTCAGGCCCGCGCTGAAACGCGGACCCTTCACGCCGGCCGCCCACACCGTGATCGCGGCGGGGAACACGCGGCCGTCGGTCGTCGTCACTTCGTCCTCGCGCACTTCGGCGATCGCGGTGTCGGTGCAGATCTCGATGCCCATCGCGCGCAGCTTGCGCACGGCCAGGTTCGATGCTTCGGCGTCCAGCGACGGCAGCACCTGCGGCCCGCGCTCGACGATGCGGATGTGCACCTGGTGCGGCGACTCGAGACCCGCGAGGCCGTAGTGGGCCAGCGTGTCGACCGTGTGGCGCAGGTCCGCCGCGAGTTCGATGCCGGTCGGGCCGGCGCCGACGATGACGATGTCCAGCAGCGGCGCGCCGGCATCCGTGCGGGCATTGCGGCGCCGTCCCGCCTGGGCGCACAGGCCGAGGAAGCGCTGGCGGAACGCTTCCGCACCTTTCACGCTGTCGAGCGCCAGGCAGTGTTCCTGTGCGCCGGGGATGCCGAAGAAGTTCGTGACGGAGCCGTAGGCCAGCACGAGGCGTTCGTAATCGATGACGGTATGCGCATCCGGCGCATCATCGAAACGGCTGCGGACGGTCAGGGTGCGGCAGGCGCGGTCGACGTGGACGACTTCGCCGCAGACGAACGTGAAGTGGTTGTCGATGGCCTGGCGCGCATAGTCGATCATGTGGTCGGCCGGGTCGATGGTGCCGGCGGCGACCGCGTGCAGCAGGGGTTTCCAGAAGTGGGTGGGGGCGCTGTCGATGAGGATCACGCGTTCCCGGTGGCGGGCGCCGAGGCGGCGTCCCAGGCGGGTGGCGAGTTCGAGGCCGGCGACGCCGCCTCCGACGATGACGATGGACTGCATGGTGTGCTCCCTTCTTTTTTCGAATCGATGCGGCACCGGGGGCTCCCCGCGCCGCGCTGCGTTCGCGCATCCGGCGGGAGCAGCGCCCGCGGATGCCGGGAAGACTGCTTCAGTGGGTCGTGGCCTGCATCGCTACCTTGCGCATGACGATCGCCTTGGGCGTGCGTACGCCGATGCGCGCGGTGCGGGCGGCGGCGATGGCGCGCGGCGACGTCGTCACGGCCAGCGCTGCGTCGGGCTGTACGCCCAGCTGGTCCAGGACGACGGAATACGGGGCCTTGTGGCCGCGCGCTTCGAAATCGGCGCCCGTCAGCACGACGGAAAAGATGTGGTGCGCGGTGTCGCCGAAGCGGCGGCGCAGCTGTTCTCCCGCCTCCTGGTGCGGCAGTTCGGAGATCAGGGCGCACGGCAGGCCGTCTTCGATCGCCTGGTCGAGCAGGCGCTCGGCGTCGGCGGGGATGTCCGTCGAACGGAATGCGGATAAGTCGAAGATGAACGCTTGTGCCGTCATGATGATCTCCTTTTGCAGGTCGTTGTCGCTTGAATTGTTTTTACTATACGGCTGGGCGGGATAAAATAAAAATAAATCTTTTTTAGAATTCGATAAGGTATAGCTTATGTATCCAGCCAGCTTCAAACAACTGCAGGCGCTGATGCTCGTGGCGCGTCACCAGAGCGTGTCGCGCGCGGCCGAGGCGATGCACGTGACGCAGCCGGCGGTGTCGCTGCACCTGAAACTGTTGGAGGAAGCCGCCGGCGTGCCGCTCACGCGCCGCCAGGGCCGCAACATCCAGATGACGGCCGCGGGCGAGCTGCTGGTGGGGTACGCGGAGCGCATCCTGGGCCTCTGGGAAGAGGCGGGCGACGAGATCGCGGCGCTGAAGGGCGTCACGTCCGGTACGCTGCGCATCGGCGCGGTGATGACGGCGGAGCACCTGCTGCCGCCGATGCTGGTGCGCTTCACGACGGGCCGCCCGCACGTGCGCATCAAGCTGCAGGTGGGCTCGCGCCCGGAGGTGATCGGCATGCTGTCGCGCGACGAGATCGACCTCGCCATCATGGGCACGCCGCCGCGCGAATTCCCGACCAGCGCGAGCCGTTTCGCGCGCCACCCGATGGCGTTCTTCGTCGCGCCCGGCCATCCGCTGCTGGAGAAGGAGAACGTGACGCTGGCCGACATCGCGGCCCACAACCTGCTCGTGCGCGAACGCGGCTCCGGCACGCGCGCGGCGATCGAGCGGCGCTACGAGGAAGAGGGCGTGGCGCTCGCGATCGGGTCCGAGTTGTCGAGCAACGAGGCGATCAAGCAGATGACGGCGGCGGGCCTCGGCGTCGCCTTCCTGTCCGTCCACGCGTGCACGCTGGAAGTGCGCAACCGGCTGCTGGCCGTGCTGCCGGTGCCCGGCGTCGTCGTGCAGGGCGAATGGCACGTGATGCACAAGGCGGCGCGCGCGATTCCGACGGTGGCCGCGTCGTTCCACGAATTCATGGTGGAGCACGGGCAGCAGGTCATTTCGGACGAGCTGGAAAACATCGCGTGGCGAACCTGAATCCTGTTGCCGCCACGCGCGGCGCAGGCAATCAGCGCGCCGATTTGCGGCGAGCCGCGGCCAGGCCGGCGAGGCCCAGTCCGAGCAGCGTCAGGCTGGCCGGCTCGGGCACCTGGGCGACGTCGAAGTCGACGTTGTCGATGGCGATATAGCCATCCGAAGGCGCGCCGGAGAAGGTGACGGACGTGACGTTCTTCAGATTCGCGAACTGGTAGCCCTGGTAAGCATTGCCGAGCGAGATCGTGTCCGTGCCGTTGAGCGTGAGGTCGAACGCGTTCACCGACGTGTACCAGCTCAGCCCCGCGTCGAATCCGTTGAGAGTGAAGGTGCCGCCGCCGGTCCTGGTGATGGTCACCGTGGCGTCGAGGCCGTAGATCAGGTTGTTGGTGCCGTTGTCGGCCTTGCCGCCGCCGGCCGTCCAGACGTAGGCGTAGCCGCCCGAGGAGGTGAACGTCAGCCCGCCGGCGGACACCGGCAGTGTCGACGTACCCGCCTGGTCGTCGAAGGTGATGACGCTTGCCTGCGCCTGGCTTGCGCCGAACGCCACGAACAGCATTGCACCGATGAGTTTCAGAGTTGTGGATTTCATGTCGGTCCTTGAGGTTTATAGATATTGACGGACATAAAGCAATATTGATGCCACTTGATAATAATCAATGACTTATGGCAATCAATGTTGTTGTGTGTAAGTTTTTCCGACAGTGCTTGCGGCGCTGCATGGCTAGAATATATACTCCGTATATGGAACGTATATGAAAGGTAGGCATATGGGCATCGTGAATATCGAAGACGAGCTGCATGACCAGATCCGCAAGGCGAGCACGGTGTCGTGCCGCTCGATCAACGCGCAGGCCGCATTCTGGGTCCGCATCGGCATGCTGTGCGAGCTGAATCCGACGCAGAGCTTCAACGAGATCATGGCGCGCGAGTTGAGGGCGGCGGGCGTCGTGCCGCAGGCGCTCAAGGTGGCGTCATGACGAAGCGGCCGGAGGAAGTCGCGCTGATGGCGGCGGCCGGCAAGCTGCTGGCGGACGTCTTCGCGCAGCTCGACCGGCTCGATCTGGTTGGCATGTCGACCATGCAGGTGAACGACCTGGTCGACGACTTCATCGTGAACACGCTCGGCGCGCGCCCGGCCAGCAAGGGCCAGTACGGCTATGCGTTCGCGCTGAACGCGTCACGCAACGACGTCGTGTGCCACGGCGTGCCGTCGCCGGCGGACGTCCTGCAGAGCGGCGACATCGTGAACTTCGACATCACGCTGGAAAAGAACGGCTACATCGCCGACTCCAGCAAGACCTACCTGGTCGGCGCCGTGGCGGCGCCGGCGCAAAAGCTCGTGCAAGTGACGTACGAGGCGATGTGGAAGGGCATCCGCGCCGTGCGTCCCGGCGCGCGGCTGGGCGACGTGGGCCATGCCATCGAACGGCATGCGCGCCGCCACGGCTATGCGGTCGTGCGCGAGTACTGCGGCCACGGCATCGGGCGCGAGATGCACGAGCCGCCGCAGGTGCTGCACTGGGGCCGCCCGCAGACGGGCCTCGTGCTGCGCGAAGGGATGGTGTTCACGATCGAGCCGATGCTCAACGCGGGCCGCTCCGCCGTGCACACCGAGGATGACGGCTGGACGGTGCGTACGTGCGACGGCGCGCTGTCCGCGCAGTTCGAGCATACCGTGGCCGTGACCCGCAGCGGCGTGCGCGTGCTGACCTTGCGGGCCGGCGAAAAGATGCCCGGCTAATACGTTTCCGTGGGTCAATAGATACGTTACAACTTGATTTGTGGAATCTGACGTTTCCTGATGTTACTATCCGGGACTACGTTTGGAGGAAGCATGGTTGTGCGCCGGATATTATTGGGCCTGCTGCTCGTCTGCCAGGCGGCCGTGGCCCGGTCCGGCGACGTGCATGAAGACTTTACCCGCGATTTGACCGTTATCCGGGAAGAAGCGTACGTCATGCCGCGCGCGGCATTGCAGCGGCTGGATGCGCTGCGGCAGGCGCACACCGGCCGCGAACTGGGCCAGGTTCTCGTCGTGACCAGCCGCGCTTACTGGTGGATGAAGGACAAGAACCGGGCCGTCGATGCGGCCCTTGGGGCCGAACGGCTCGGCCGCGAGCTTCACGACGACGATTTGCTGGCGAGGGCGATGCTGAGCCACGCGTATGCCTTGTCGATGTTCGTGCACGACCAGGAAGCCGCGCGCCGGCTGATCCAGGGCGCAGCCCGGCTCGCGGCCGACTCCGCCGACCCCTATTTGAAAACCCAGGCACTCGTCACGCAGGGATTGCTGGTGGAAGAGGACGGGGACACGGCTGGCGGCATCGAATTCGTCACCCGCGCGGTGGACGTCGCGCGGGCCGGGGCCGATCCGGACGCCCTGCAAATGGCGTTGCGTGAACAGGCGCGCCTGCTGGCCATTGTGGGGAAGACCACGGAGGCGCTTGCCCGCACCGACGAGATGATCGCCGCCGCGCGGGCGCGCGGCATCGCCGGCCAACTCGCGCATGCGCGCCTGTCCGAATACGGGACGGCCGCGCGCGCGGGCAACCTGAAGCGTGCCGAGGCCGCGCTGAAAGCCGCGGTCGACATCCTGGAAAAACTCCATGCGCGGGAGAGACTGGCGGTGCCGCTGGCGAATCTGGCGGAGCTCTACATGCAGAGCCGGCGCTTCGGCGAAGCGGAACGGGCGGCCGTGGCGGCGCTGCGCATCTCGCGCGCCGTCGGCGACGACTACGGCATCCAGCTCGCCTCGTTCGAACTCGGACTCTCCCAAATCTACTTCCGCAATATCGCCGAAGGAAGGGCCATGGCGGACCAGGCGCTCGAGGCGCTGAAGAACGACGACCAGTACGTCCGCATGCTGCTCAACTACGGCCATGCGCTGGGCCAGGTCGGTTTTGGCGAGGCGGCGTTGACGATCTACGAAAAAGCCGGTTCCGTATCGCTGGCCGCGTGGCGCAAGGAAAAGCAATCGTCCTATGAAGCGTTGCAGCGGGCCTGGGACAACCAGAAGAAGCAGAGCGAACTCACCGCGCTCCACCACGAGAGCGTGTTGAAGGCCGCGGACCTGCAGAACGCCCGGCGCCAGCGGAGCCTGTGGGTGGCGCTGTGCGCGACGACCTGCATCGCCGTCGTCCTGATCGGCTTCCTGTACCGGCGCGTGGCGAAGGCGAACAAGTCGCTGCAACAGAAGAACGACCAGCTGTTCCTGCAAAGCACGCGCGATTCGCTGACGGGGCTCTTCAACCGGCACTACTTCTACGAACACGTCGTGCCCCATCACCACCGCAAGGCGGGCGCCGCGTCCGAACGGCGCGCCGGCGCGGAAGGGCGCACGGGCGGCGTGTTCCTGCTGATGGACATCGACCGCTTCAAGTCGATCAACGACACGCTGGGCCATGGCGCGGGCGACGTCGTGCTGAAGAACGTGGCCGCGCGCCTGGCTGCCACGCTGCGCGAACAGGATGTGCTGGTGCGCTGGGGCGGCGAGGAGTTCCTCGCCTACCTGCCGGGCATCGGCACGGACGAGGCGCGCCAGGTGTGCGCGCGCGTGCTGGCGGCCGTGGGCGGCACGCCGATCGCGCTGGACGACCGCGCGCTGGACGTGACGATTTCCATCGGCTTCTGCCCCAAGTCCCTGAGCCCGGGCGACGTCGATCCGGACTGGGAGCAACTGGTCCATCTCGCCGACTTGTGCCTGTACGCGGCCAAGCAGGGCGGGCGTAACCGGGCGGTGGGGATCGTGGACGCCGCCGCGCTGGCGCCGCACGTGATCGCCGCGGCGGATGCGGACCTGAAGCGGACGGCCGCCGACGACGTGCTCGCGCTGGCGACCGTCATCGGGCCGGCCGCGCCGCCGGTCCGGGCGGCGGCCTGACCGCCGGCGTCAGGACTCCCAATACCCCGGCGTGTTGTACACCGCCTTCAGGTGGTCGATGAAGTGGCGGATCTTCGCCGGCAGGTAGCGCTGCTGCGGGAACACGGCCTGGATCGGGTAATTCCCGACCGCGTAGTCGTCCAGCACCGTCACGAGCTCTCCGCGTTTCAGCTCGGCCTGGATCTCCCACGTGGAGCGCCAGCCGATGCCCAGTCCCTGTTTCACCCAGTCGAACAGCAGCTCGCCGTCGTTGCACGCGAGGTCGCCGTCCACGCGCACGGCGAACAGCTTGCCGTCGCGCTGGAACGTCCAGCCGCGCTGCTGGCCGCCCTGCAGGTTGAAGGCGAGGCAGTTGTGGCGCGCGAGATCTTCGGGCGCGCGCGGCACGCCGTTGCGCTCGAAGTAGTCGGGCGTGCCGCACACGACGCGCCGGTTGGGGAAGAGCGGAATCGCCACGTAGTTCGGGTCCGTCACTTCGCCGATGCGGATCGACATGTCGTAGCCTTCGCGCACGAGGTCGACGACGCTGTCGGTGAAGTTGAACGACATCTTGAGTTCCGTGTGGATGGCCCGGAATGCCGGCGCGTGCGGGGCCACGTGCTTGCGCCCGAACGCCGCCGGCGCCGACACGACCAGGTGGCCGCGCACCGTGCTGCGGCCCGCGCTGATGCTGTTCTCCGTGATGTCGAAATCGCGCAGCAGCTGGCGGCACGGTTCGATGAACTGTTCGCCCAGCGCCGTCAACGTGAGGCCGCGCGTCGAGCGGTGCATCAGGCGCACGCCGAGGCGTTGTTCCAGGGCGTCCAGGCGGCGGCCCATGACGACGGGCGTCACGCCTTCCGCCAGCGCGGCGCCGGCGAAACTGCCCTTTTCGGTGATGAGTACGAAGCTGCGTATTTCCGTGTAGCGGTCCATGCCTTTTATCCCATTCAATACTTAAAGTATCGACAGAGCCGATAATAGCAGCAATTCAACTTACCGTGGCTTATGGCTATGCTGGGTCATCAGTCCAAGACTAACCATAGCAACGGAGGAGAATATGGCCCGAATGAGAGCAATCGACGCAGCGGCGGAAGTGCTGCGCAAGGAAGGTGTGAGTACGGTGTTCGGCGTGCCCGGCGCCGCGATCAACCCGTTTTACTCGGCAATGAAGAAGAACGGCGGCTTCGAGCACGTGCTCGCCCGTCACGTGGAAGGCGCCTCGCACATGGCCGAGGGTTATACCCGCGCCAAGGCCGGCAACATCGGCGTCTGCATCGGCACGTCGGGTCCGGCCGGCACCGACATGATCACGGGCCTGTACTCCGCCTGGGCCGATTCGATACCTATCCTATGCATTACGGGCCAGGCCCCGCGTGCCCGCCTGTACAAGGAAGACTTCCAGGCCGTCGACATCGAGTCGATCGCCAAGCCGGTCACCAAGTGGGCCGTCACCGTGCGCGAGCCGGACCTGCTGCCGCGCGTCGTCCAGCAGGCCTTCCACCTGATGCGCTCGGGCCGCCCGGGCCCCGTGCTGATCGACCTGCCGTTCGACGTGCAGGTGGCCGAGATCGAATTCGACATCGACACCTACGAGCCGCTGCCGGTCTATAAACCCGCCGCGACCCGCGCCCAGGCCGAGAAGGCGCTGGCGATGCTGAACGCGGCCGAGCGTCCGCTGATCGTCTGCGGCGGTGGCGTGATCAATGCCGACGCCGCCGCGCGCCTGCAGGAATTCGCCGAGATCGTCGGCGTGCCCGTGATCCCGACCTTGATGGGCTGGGGCGCGATTCCCGACGACCACCCGCTGATGGCGGGCATGGTCGGCCTGCAGACGTCGCACCGCTACGGCAACGCGACGATGCTGGAATCCGACTTCGTGATCGGCATCGGCAACCGCTGGGCGAACCGCCACACGGGTTCCGTCGATGTCTACAAGAAGGGCCGCAAGTTCGTCCACATCGACATCGAACCGACCCAGATCGGCCGCGTGTTCGGGCCGGACCTGGGCATCGTCTCCGACGCGGCCGCCGCGCTGGACCTCTTGATCGACGTGGCCCGCGGCATGGCGTCCATCGGCGGCCTGCCGGACCGCAGCGCCTGGGCGGCGCAGTGCCAGGAACGCAAGCGCACGATGCTGCGCAAGACGCACTTCGAGAACAACCCGATCAAGCCGCAGCGCGTGTACGAAGAGATGAACCGCGCCTTCGGCAAGGACACGACCTACGTCAGCACGATCGGCCTGTCGCAGATCGCCGCCGCGCAGTTCCTGCACGTGTACAAGGAGCGCAACTGGATCAACTGCGGCCAGGCGGGCCCGCTGGGCTGGACCGTGCCGGCGGCGCTGGGTGTCGTCGCCTCCGGCGCCAAGACGGACGTCGTCGCGATCTCCGGCGACTACGACTTCCAGTTCATGATCGAGGAGCTGGCCGTCGGCGCGCAGTTCAAGCTGCCGTACCTGCACGTCGTCGTCAACAACGCCTACCTCGGCCTGATCCGCCAGGCACAGCGCGGCTTCGACATGGATTACTGCGTCCAGCTGGCGTTCGAGAACATCAACGCGCCGGACCTCGGCGCCTACGGTGTCGACCACGTGGCGGTGGCTGAAGGCCTGGGCTGCAAGGCGATCCGCGTGCGCCAGGTCGACGACATCCAGCCGGCCTTCGCCGAAGCCCGCAAGCTGATGTCCGAGCACCGCGTGCCGGTGATCGTCGAGATCATCCTGGAGCGCGTGACCAACATCGCGATGGGCCTGGAGATCGACGCCATCAACGAATTCGAACCGCTGGCCGACCATCCGGGCGATGCCCCGACCGCGATTCGCGTTTAAAAGTAAGAAGACTCAGGAGAACGACATGCCAAGATTTGCTGCCAACCTGACGATGCTGTTCAACGAACTGCCGTTCCTCGACCGCTTCGAAGCGGCGCGCGACGCGGGGTTCAAGGGCGTCGAATACCTGTTCCCGTACGGGTTCGAAAAGGAAGCGCTGGCGGAACGCCTGCAGGAATTCGGCCTGACGCAGGTCCTGCACAACCTGCCGGCCGGCGACTGGGACAAAGGTGAACGCGGCATCGCCGTGCTGCCGGGCCGCGAGGCCGAGTTCCGCGAAGGCGTCGCCCGCGCCATCGATTACGCGAAAGCGCTGAACTGCCGCCAGGTGAACTGCCTGGTGGGCATCGCGCCGGCCGGCGTCGACGAAGGCACGCTGCGCCGCACCGTCGTCGACAACCTGCGCTACGCCGCGACGCAGCTGAAGCAGGCCGGCGTCAAGCTGCTGATCGAACCGATCAACACGTACGACATTCCGGGCTTCTACCTGAACACGACGCGGCAGGCGCTCGACCTGATCGACGCGGTGGGCGCGGACAACCTGTTCGTCCAGTACGACGTCTACCACGCCCAGCGCATGGAAGGCGAGCTGGCGAAGACGGTCGAGAAGCACCTGGGCAGCATCGCCCACATCCAGGTCGCGGACAACCCGGGCCGCAACGAGCCGGGCACGGGCGAGATCAATTACCCGTTCCTGTTCAAGCACCTCGACCGCATCGGCTACGACGGCTGGATCGGCTGCGAGTACAAGCCGGCCGCCGACACCCGCGCGGGCCTGGACTGGATCGCCCGGCTGAACGCTTAATCAAACTACAAGGAGACACATCATGGCAAACATCGGATTCATCGGCCTGGGCATCATGGGTGCCCCGATGGCGGGACACCTCATCAACGACGGCCACACGCTGTTCACCAACACCGTCGGCCCGACCCCGTCGGCCCTCGTCGAAGCGGGTGCCCGCGTGTGCCTGAACGGCGCCGAAGTGGCCGCGCAGGCGGACATCATCTTCATCATGGTCCCGGATACCCCGCAGGTGGACGAGGTCCTGTTCGGCAAGGACGGCGTGGCATCGGCCCTGTCGGCCGGCAAGATCGTCGTCGACATGAGCTCGATCTCCCCGGTCGCCACGAAGGATTTCGCCAAGCGCATCAACGCGCTGGGCTGCGAATACCTGGATGCGCCGGTGTCGGGCGGCGAAGTGGGCGCCAAGGCCGCGAGCCTGACCATCATGGTCGGCGGCAGCGAGGCGGCGTTCGCGAAAGTGAAGCCGCTGTTCGACAAGATGGGCAAGAACATCACGCTCGTCGGCGGCAACGGCGACGGCCAGATCACCAAGGTCGCGAACCAGATCATCGTCGCGCTGACGATCGAAGCGGTCGGCGAGGCGCTGCTGCTGGCCGCCAAGGCCGGCGCCGATCCGGCCCGCGTCCGCGAGGCGCTGATGGGCGGTTTCGCGAACTCGCGCATCCTCGAGGTGCATGGGGAACGGATGGTCAAGCGCACGTTCGCGCCGGGCTTCCGCATCGACCTGCACCGCAAGGACCTGAACCTGGCGCTGACCACCGGCCGCCAGCTGGGCGTGGCGCTGCCGAACACCGCCACCGCGCAGGAACTGTTCAACACCTGCGCGGCGCACGAAGGCGGCAGCTGGGACCACTCCGCGATGGTGCGCGCGCTGGAGATCATGTCGAACTTCGAGATCGGCCAGAAGCAGCAGTAATGACGGCGACCGGACAGGAGACTACGATGACCACCATGACCCCACGCGAACTGCTCGCCAGCATGTTCACCGCCGCCGTCGACGCGGCCCAGCCTGCGCTGTGCATCCCGCGCAACCTGCCGGCGCCGCCGAAGGGCCGCACGGTGGTGATCGGCGCCGGCAAGGCGTCCGCCGCGATGGCGCAGGCGCTGGAGCGCAGCTGGCCCGGTCCGCTGTCGGGCCTCGTCGTCACGCGCTACGGCTATGCCGTGCCGTGCGAACGCATCGAGATCGTCGAAGCCGCCCATCCGGTCCCCGACGCCGCCGGCCGCGAAGCCGCCCAGCGCGTGCTGCGCACGGTGCGCGGCCTGTCGGCGGACGACCTCGTGATCTGCCTGATCTCCGGCGGCGGTTCCGCGCTGCTGCCGCTGCCGGGCGAGGGCGTCACGCTGGAAGACAAGCAGGCGATCAACCGCGCGCTGCTCGCTTCCGGCGCCAGCATCACCGAAATGAACTGCGTACGCCGCCACCTGTCCGCCATCAAGGGCGGCCGGCTGGCCGCGGCCTGCCACCCGGCGCGCGTGGTCAACCTCCTGATTTCCGACGTCCCGGGCGACAACCCGATGGACATCGCCTCCGGTCCCACCGTGGGCGACCCGACGACCTGCGCGGATGCGCTGGAAGTCGTGCGCCGCTACGGCATCGACCTGCCGGCGGGCGCGCGCCGCCTGCTGGAATCCGGCATGGGTGAAACCGTCAAGCCGGGCAACCGCCGCCTGGACCACGTCGACACGCACATCGTCGCGTCGCCGCAGATGGCGCTGGAGGCCGCGGCCGACGTCGCCCGCAAGGCCGGCGTGACGCCGCTGATCCTCGGCGACAGCATCGAGGGCGAGGCGCGCGACGTGGCCAAGGTCATGGCCGGCATCGCCCTGCAGGTGCGCCGCCACGGCCAGCCGGTCGCGGGACCGTGCGTGCTGCTGTCCGGCGGCGAGACGACCGTCACCATCCGCGGCAACGGCCGCGGCGGCCGCAACGTCGAATTCCTGCTGGCGCTCGCCGTCGCGCTGGACGGTGCGCCGGGTATCCACGCGCTGGCCGGGGACACGGACGGCGTCGACGGCGCCGAGGAAATCGCCGGCGCGTTCGTCACGCCGGACACGCTGGCGCGCGGCTGGGAACGCGGCCTGCCGCCGCGCGCGAGCCTCGAGAGCAACGATGCGCACACGTTCTTCCGTGCGCTGGGCGATTCCCTCATCACGGGGCCCACCTTGACCAACGTGAACGATTTCCGCGCAATCTACGTCGTTTAGTCAGTCGGGGTCAGAGCCCACCCGTGAACACCGGGCTCTGACCCCGAGAGAAGAGAAAGTCTTCCCTTTAACGGGTGCGCCGCGGCGGCGGCGTACCCGTTTTTTTTTAAGGATTAACCCATGCTACGCCAACGCCGCGCCCGCATCCTCGCCACTCTCGGCCCCTCCAGTTCCACCCCCGACCAGATCTACGCGCTCGCACTCGCCGGCGCCGACGTCTTCCGTTTGAACTTCAGCCACGGCAGCCACGACGACCACGCCGCGCGCTATCACACCATCCGCAGCGTCGAGCGCGACATCGGCCGGCCCATCGGCGTGCTGATGGACTTGCAGGGACCGAAGCTGCGCGTGGGCCGCATGGCGGGCGGCAGAGCCGTCCTCGAAACCGGCAGCCGCTTCCGCCTCGACCTCGACACGGCGGAAGGCGATGCGACCCGCGCCGGCATGCCGCATCCTGAGATCTTCGCCGCGCTGCGCCCCGGCACCGACCTGCTGCTGGACGACGGCAAGCTGCGCCTGCGCGTGGACGCCTGCGGCGCCGACTTCGCCCAGACGACCGTGATGGTGGGCGGCGCGCTGTCCGACCGCAAGGGCGTCAACGTGCCCGGCGTCGTGCTGCCGATTTCCCCGCTGACGACGAAGGACCGCGCCGACCTGGCGTTCGGCCTGGAGCTGGGCGTGGACTGGGTCGCGCTGTCGTTCGTGCAGCGCCCTGAGGACATCGTCGAGGCGAGGAGCCTGATCGGCGACCGGGCGTGGATCATGGCCAAGCTGGAAAAGCCGGCCGCGATCGATGCGCTGGACGGCATCGTGGCGCTGGCCGACGGCATCATGGTGGCGCGTGGCGACCTGGGCGTGGAACTCCCGCCGCAACAGGTGCCCGTGCTGCAGCGCCGGATCGTGCACGCGGCGCGCGCGGCCGGCCGCCCCGTCGTCGTCGCCACGCAGATGCTGGAATCGATGACGACGGCGCCGGTGCCCACGCGCGCCGAAGTGTCGGACGTCGCCACCGCCATCTACGAAGGCGCGGACGCCGTGATGCTGTCGGCCGAATCGGCGTCCGGCCAGTACCCGGTGCAATCGGTGGCCGTGATGGACAACGTGATCCGCGAAGTGGAGCAGGACCCGCGCTGGCGCGAAGGCCTGGATGCGAGCCACAAGCCGGCCGACAAGACGACCGCGGACGCCATCTGCTGCGCGCTGCGCCGCGTGACGAATTTGCTGGCGCCCGCTGCCACCGTCACGTACACCGCGAGCGGCGCGACGTGCCTGCGCGCGAGCCGGGAGCGTCCCACCGCGCCGATTCTCGCCTTGACGCCGAAGATGGCCATCGCGCGCCGCCTCGCGCTCGTGTGGGGCGTGCATCCGGTCCCGTTCGAGGAAGCGGAAGGCTTCGACCGCATGGTGGCGGACGGCGTCGCGGCCGCGCGTTTCCATGGCCTGGCCGATGCGGGCGACGACGTCGTCGTGGTGGCGGGCTTCCCGTCCGGGCGTCCGGGCCGCACGAACCTGCTGCACGTCGTGCGCGTGGGCGAGGAACCGGGCGTGTGACTATGTGCGCATCTTCTGCCGTGCGGCTCTGGTAACGTAGGGTTTCCACCACCGACAGGAGAAACGCATGAAGACCCAGCTGGAAAAAGCGCAGGCATTCGTCGACCTGCACCGCCGCGGCAACTGCTTCGTCATCCCGAACCCGTGGGATGCGGGATCGGCGAAGCTGCTGCAGCACCTGGGCTACCAGGCGCTGGCGGGCACCAGCGCCGGCTTCGCGTTCTCGAAGGCGAAGACGGATCCGACGATCACCATCGCGGAGATGCTGCCGCACCTGGCCGAACTGGCCGCGGCGACCGACCTGCCGCTGTCCGCCGACCTGCAATCCGGCTTCGGCGACGCGCCGGAAGACGCGGCCCGCACGATCGTCGAGGCGGCGGCGACGGGCATCGTCGGCGGTTCCATCGAGGACGCGACCGACGATCCGGACGCGCCGTTGTTCGACATCGGCCTCGCCACCGACCGCATCCGCGCGGCCGTGGAGGCGGCGCGTGGACTCCCCTTCAAATTCATGCTGACGGCACGCGCGGAAAACTTCCGCGTCGGCCGGCCGGACCTGGCCGACACCATCCGCCGCCTGCAGGCTTACCAGGAAGCGGGTGCCGACGTGCTGTTCGCGCCGGGTATCGCGAAACGGGAAGACATCGCGGCCGTCGTGCGCGCGGTCGACCGGCCCGTGAACTTCATGGCCGGTGCGCCGGGCCTGGGCCTGACCGTGGCGGAACTGGCGGCGCTGGGCGTCACACGCGTGAGCCTGGGCGCGTCGCTTGCGCGCGCCGCGTACGGCGCGCTCGTGCGCGACGCGAAAGAAGTCCTGGAGCAGGGCACCTTCGGGTATGCGGACGATGCGCTGCCGGCGGCTGAGCTGAACCGCGTGTTTACGGCGCCGTGATCCGTCGTTCCCGCGGAAGCGGGAACCCATGCTGAAATACAGAATTCGGTACGCCGGAACCATCGCGGTGCATTTCGCCAGGGCGACACCGGTCGCTCAGCATGGATTCCCGCCTGCGCGGGAAGGACGTTGGAACCATCACGCCGGCACCGCCCCCCCGAACTCCACGATCCCCAGCCGCGCCGCCAGGTGCATCAACCGGAAATCGTTGTCCGCCCCCAGCTTCTGGCGCACGGACGTGAGGGTGTTCAACACCGTCTTCGGGCTGACCGTGAGCTGGGCCGCGATGGCCTGCACGGATTCGCCGTGCACGAGCAGGCGCAGCATGTCGAATTCGCGCGGCGTCAGGCCGTCCAGGGGCGCCGGCGCCACTGCGGCCGCCACGTCGGACGACAGAATGCGCGTCCCGTTCATCACGGCGCGGATGCCCGTGATGAGTTCTTCCGGCTCGCTGCGCTTGGTGAGGTAGCCGTGCGCGCCCGCCTTCAGCGCCTGGGCGACATGGCCGGCGCTGTCGTGCATCGACAGCACCAGCACCCGCAGGCCGGGCTGGCGGGCGCGCATGCCGGCGATGGCTTCCAGGCCGCTGCTGCCTTTCAGGCTCAGGTCGACGATGGCGACGTCCGGCCGGACCTGCTGGACGAGCGCGTTCGCTTCCGGCGCGCTCGCCGCCTCGCCGACGACGTCGAAATCGGGTTCGGCGCACAAGAGCCGGCGGTAGCCGCTGCGGACGACGGCGTGGTCGTCGACGAGGACGATGCGGATCATGCCGGCACCTCCGTGGCCTCCGGCACCGGCAGCGGCAGCGTCGCCAGCAGGCGCAGGCCGCCCGCCGGGCCGGCCACGAGGCGCAGCTGGCCGCCCGCCATGGCGATACGTTCCGTGATGCCGAGCAGGCCGCCGTGCCACGTCGCGCCCTCCGCGGGGAGGCCGCGGCCGTCGTCGCGCACTTCCAGCACGAGGCCGCCGGTGCGCACCGCGAGCCGCACGACGCACAGCGACGCACCGCTGTGGCGGACCACGTTCGTCACGGCTTCCTGTACGACGCGGTAGACCGTCAGCGACAACAGCTCGCCCACGTCCGGCAGCTGCGTGGGCAGGTCGAGCTCGAAATCGATGTCCGTGTGGCGCGCGCGCCAGCCCAGGACCAGTTCGCGCAGGGTCTGCGCCAGGCCGGCCGCGTGCAGGCCGTGCGGGCGCAACGTTTTGAGCATCGCGCGCAACTGCTCGCCGCACGTGCGGATCTCGCGCCGCAGGTCGGTCGCGCATTCGGCCACCGCGTCGCGCGTCAGCATGTTCGCATGGCGCGCGAGATGGGTCGCGGTGACGTTCAGTGCCGTCAGCGTCTGGCCCATCTCGTCGTGCAGCTCGCGCGCCAGCACGCGCCGTTCGTCTTCCTGCACCGTGATCAGCTGGCGCGCCAGCGCGTGCTGCGCGCCGCGCGCGTCGGCCAGCGTGCGCGCGAGGTGGGTGATGGCGTCGGCCACGCGGCGGAATTCGCGCAGCGCGAACGCGGGCAGGGCGGGATCGGGTTCGCCCCGCGCCAGGCGGTGCAGGCCCGCCTCCAGCGCGCGCACGGGCGACAGCGCGCGGTCGGCGCACCACCACGTGACGGCCAGGGTTGTACCGGAAAAGAACAACAGGGTGATCCAGATTTGCACAGTGTCGTGCAGGCGCTCGCCGATTTCCGACTCGGGATTCGGCGCGATGTAGAGCAGTTGCCCGCCGATGCGTATCGCCCGCTCGCCGCGGTCCGGCGGGGCGAACCCCAGCCAGGCCGGAAGCGGGTGCGCGGCGCGCTGCGGCGGCGGTTCGTCCGCCGTGCGGATGCTCAGGTGGCGCAGGCCGGCGCCGGCGAGCAGCGCGCGTACGGCGCCCGCGTCGTCGGCGGGGGCGCTGCCGGCCGCCGCGAGCACGTTCACGAGGCGCGTGGACGCGTCCACCTCGGCACGGATGTCGCTCCGGAGCGAATACAGTTGTATCAGCGTGGTCATGGCCAGCAGGCTGCCCAACAGCAGGCAGAGCGAGCCGAGAAGGCGGCGGCGCAGGTCCATGTTCCCCTCGTGTGTGTTGTTTGCCCTCGTGTACGCAACTTCCATACCAGTCGGGAATTTTTCCCTGTCGCCGCCGCGGCGGCGCTGGAATAGTTCGTGCAAAAGAAAACACAAGGAGACATCGATATGACCCGCACCGCACTCGCCGCCGCCGTCGCGGCACTCTGTCACGGCATCGCCGCGGCCGAGCCGGCGCCCGCCATCGTGGAAATCGTCGGCACGACGCCGCTGCAGGGCCTGGGCGTCGCGCGCGAGCGGATCCCCGCGAACGTCCAGGCGCTGGATGGCGACGACATGAACGACCCGTCCGCCGCGACCTTGCCGGCCGCGCTGAACCGCCGCCTGGGCAGCGTGTTCGTCAACGAGATCCAGGGCAATCCATTCCAGCCGGACGTCAGCTACCGCGGCTTCACGGTGTCGCCGTTGCTGGGCACGCCGCAGGGATTGTCCGTCTACGTGGACGGCGTGCGCATGAACCAGCCGTTCGGCGACGTCGTCAGCTGGGACCTGATTCCGCGCGCGGCCATCTCCACGCTGAGCCTCATGCCGGGCTCGAATCCGCTGTTCGGCCTGAATACGCTGGGCGGGGCGCTGGCCGTCCGCACGAAGGATGGCCTGCACGATGCGGGCAGCGCCGTGCAGGCCCAGGCCGGCAGTTACGGCCGCGGCGAGATCGTGTTCGAGCACGGCGGCCACGACGACCGCGGCCTGCACTGGTACGTCACCGGCACGGCGTTCCGCGACGGCGGCTGGCGCGACGACTCGCCCACGCGCCTCGGCCAGATGTTCGGCAAGGCGGGCTGGCACGACGGCGTTACGGACGTGGCGGCGAGCATCGCGCTGTCCGGCAGCCGCCTGGCCGGCAACGGGCTGCAGGAGCAGCGGCTGCTCGACCGGGACTACGCGAGCGTCTACACGAAGCCGGACGTGACGCGCAACCGCGCCGTGCTGCTCAACCTGACGGGCAGCCGCAAGGTGGCGGACGATGTGCTGTTGTCCGGGAACGCGTATTACCGCCACATCCGCACGACCACGTTCAATGGCGACTTGAACGACGACGACGGGCTGTTCGACGCCATCGTCAACCGCACCGCGAGCACGCAGTCGAACCATGGGCTGAGCGGACAGGCCGAGTTCTCCGGCCGGCTGACGGTCGGCGCGGCGTACGACGCGAGCCGCGCGGACTTCCGCCAGGATGCGCAATATGGCGACTTGCATGCGGACCGCAGCGTCACGCCGGTGAATACGTTCGACGACGACATGGCCATCGACCTCGTCGGCCGCACGCGCACGTGGAGCGTCTTCGCGACGGATACCATCGACCTGCTCGACGACCTGCACGTGACGCTGTCCGGGCGCTACAACCGGACGGCGGTGCATAACCGCGACCGGATCCATCCGGGCGGCGGCAGCGGCTCGCTCGACGGCGACCACCATTTCGGCCGCTTCAATCCGGCGCTCGGCATCACCTGGGCGCCGTCGCGCACATTCAATGTCTATGCCGGCTACGACGAAGGCAGCCGCACGCCGACGGCGGTGGAACTGGGCTGCGCCGATCCGGCGAATCCCTGCAAGCTGCCGAACGCGATGGCGGGCGATCCGCCGCTGAAGCAGGTCGTCACGCGCACGTGGGAAGCGGGCGTGCGCGGCACCATCGGCCGCATGCACTGGAACGCCAGCGTGTTCCGCGCGACGAACGACGACGACATCCTGTTCGTCGCGGACGACGCGGCGGGCTTCGGCTACTTCCGCAATTTCGGCCGCACCCGGCGCCAGGGCGTCGAGCTGGGCGTCGACGGCCGCGCCGGACCGGTGACCGTCTCCGCGTATTACACGTACCTGCATGCGACGTTCGCAAGCGGCGAGACCGTGGGCGGCGCGGGCAACAGCAGCGCGGATGCCGACGGCAATATCGCGATCCGTCCCGGCGACCGCATCCCCCTGATGCCGCGCCACGTGTTCAAGGCGCGCGCGGAATGGCAGGTCACGCCTGCGTGGTCGGCGGAACTGGGCGTGCTGGCGGTCTCCGGCTCGACGGCGCGCGGCAACGAGAACGGCTTGCACCGCCCGGACGGCACGGACTGGCTGGGCCGCGGCGCCACGACTGGCCACGCCGTGTTCGACTTCGGCACGGCGTTCCAGGCGACGCCGCGCCTGCGCGTGTTCGCCCAGGTGGACAACCTGTTCGACCGGCGCTATGCGACGGCGGCGCAGCTCGGGACGACCGGGTTCGATGCGGACGGCGGCTTCGTCAAGGAAGACCGCGCACACTCGACGTTCTACGCGCCCGGCGCGCCGCGCATGGTACGCGTCGGCGTACGTTACACATTCAACTGAGCGTCGGCCGACGGGTCACACCCACAGCCGGTACATCCAGAACGATTCGTCCTCGGCGAAGCGGCGCGCGAACTCCGTCGGGGTGAAGCCGGTGATGCGGCGCACGGCGCGCGTCATGTGGGCCTGGTCGGCAAAGCCTTCGTCCAGCGCCATGGTGGCCCAGTCGAACGGCTGGCCGGCGTCGTGGCGGTCGCGCGCCGCGAAGAACAGGCCTTCCGTGCGCACGATGGACTGCCATTCGCGCAGCGAGCGGCCGCTGAACGACTTGATGCGGCGCTCCACGTGGCGCGGACTGTGCTCGCGCCGCCATTCGTGCGCCTGCCACGCGAGGCGCTCGACCCAGTTGCGGCCGAGCTGGCGCAGCGACGGCTGGTCCGTGGCGCGGCCGGACAGCGCCTGCCAGCGCCGCGCGAGATGGTGTTCGAACACGCCGACCATGTCTTCGTCGCGGCTCGCCAGCAACGCGTCCCACAGCGGCGTCCACTCGCGGCCCATGACGTCGGCGGCGGGCACGAAGCGGTCCTGCACGCGCGCGAGGTCCAGGCCGAACAGCGCCTGCGCGGCATCCGCCTGGAACAGGGCCATGCAGCCGTGGCCCGTCGTCGGCGCCCACGACGTGGTGGGATGCGCCTGGGTGCCGGCGACCACGCACGCCGTGCCGAACGGCCGCCACACCGGCACGCCGCCCTCCATGCAGACCTGGCCCGCGTCGATGTCGCGGTACCACGACAGCGACACGAGCTGCGACGACGGGAAGTGCGACAGGCGCTGGGCGTCGTCCAGGGTCACGTTGCGGACGTCGCGCCCGACGACGGCGACGAGCGCTCCCTGCAGCGACGCCGGCGGCAGACGGAGCCAGTCGGTCGGCGGGCCGTCGGGCGCGGCCCGCGGCGCGCGCGTCAGCGGATCGGGGCAGGCCGCCGTCATGCACCCAGCGCCGACAGGCCCGGCTCCTCGATCGCGGGCGCCGGCCGCGGACTATCCAGTTGCGCCGCGGCGAGCGCGCCGAGCGTGGCGATCGCCCCTTCGATCTTCGCATCCCAGTGGTGGCCGAAGTTCAGGCGGATGCAGTTGCGGAACTCGCCCCGCGCGGAAAACATCGGACCGGGCGCCACGCCGATATTGCGCAGGCAGGCTTCGCGCTGCAGCGACAGCGCGTCGACGCCGGCCGGGAATTCGACCCACAGGAAGTAGCCGCCTTCCGGCCGGCTGGCCCGGGTCCCGGCCGGGAAATGGCGCAGCACGGCGGCGGACATCGCCGTCTGCTGCAGCGCCAGCGTGTGGCGCAGCTGGCGCAGGTGACGATCGTAGCCGCCGCGCGCCAGGTAGTCGGACAGGCCTTCCTGCACGGGCGCCGCGACGGCCAGCGTGCGCGTGAGCTTCAGGCGCGCCACCTGTTCGCGGAACCGGCCCGGCAGCGCCCAGCCCAGGCGGTAGCCGGGCGCGAGGCATTTCGAGAACGACGAGCAGTGCAGCACGAGCCCTTCCTGGTCGAACGCCTTGGCGGGGAGCGGGCGGCGCGGCCCGTAATACAACTCGCCGTACACGTCGTCCTCGATCAGCGGCACGCCGTGCGCGGCCAGCAGGTCGACGAGGGCGCGCTTGTTCGCGTCGGGCATCAGGCTGCCGAGCGGATTCTGGAAGTTCGTCATGAGCCAGCAGGCGGCCGGCTTGTCGGCGGCGAGGGCCTGGGCGAGACGGTCCAGACAGATGCCGTCGCGCGGGCAGGACGGCACCTCGATCGCCCGCAATCCCAGGTTTTCCAGCGCCTGCAGCGCGCCGTAGAACGTCGGCGATTCGACGATCACGGCGTCGCCCGGCTGCGTCACCGCCTGCAGGCAGAGGTTGAGCGCTTCCAGCGCGCCGTTCGTGATGACGACGTCGTCCGGCTGGACGAGCGCGCCGTCGGCCAGGTAGCGCGTCGCGATCTGGCGGCGCAGCGTGGCGCTGCCGGGTGTGATGGCGTCCACCGTGGACCACGGGTCCATCGTTTCCGCGCCCCGCGCCAGCGAGCGGGCCAGGCGCGGCAGCGGGAACAGCAGCGGGCTGGGAAAGGCCGAGGCCAGCGGCACGACGTCGCGCGACCTGGCCGATTCCAGGATCGAAAATACGAGGTCATTGACGCGCACCGGGTGGGCGCCGGTGCTGCAATTGCTGTGGATGACCGGCTCGGGCGGCAGCCTCGTGTTACCCGCGGTGACGTAATAGCCCGACCGCTCGCGCGCCCGGATCAGGCCCCGCGCCTCCAGCAAATAATAGGCTTCGAACACGGTCGACACCGACACGCCCCGGCTCGTACTGATCTGGCGCACCGACGGCAGGCGGTCGCCGACGTCCAGCATGCCGCTCCTGATCGACGTGGCGATCTCTTCCGCCAGGAGCTCGTAACGCTTCATTGGATCCCTTCGGTCTGCATCTGATATGGAAAAACGCGCTGCAACTGAATCTGTTTTATGTCGGCAAAGTGCCCAATAATCGTCACCATGGCCTTTTTTGATTCAGCTCAATGAACATACCATGTCGACATCATCCGTAGCAATTTTTTCAAGCACAGCCATGGCACCCGATGGGGCGGAGCGGCTTGCCCGACTGGAAGACGAGCTCGCGCTCGCCCGCGCCGCCCTGGACGGCAGCGCCGAGGGCGTGGTGGTGGTCGACACCCGGACGTGGCGGGTCCGCCAGATCAACGCGCCCGCGCTCGTGCTGCTGGAGCTCGACGGCGCCGCGCTGCCCGGCATCGGCTTCGACGCCATCTGCCGGCGCCTGCGCACCGAGGACGGCAGCACGCCGACACCCGCCGCGCTGCTGCTGGCGCCGCCGGAGGACGGCGCGTATCGCTTCATACGGGCCGATGGCGGCGCGGTGCCGGTCGCGCTGCGCGCCACCCGCGCGCGCGTGGCCGGGCGCGACCTGCTCGTCGTGGCGCTGCGCGACGCGAGCGCGTGGGTGCGCACGGCCAGCGAACTGGGGGCCGCGAGCACCCGCTGCGGCATCACGTTCAGCCAGGCCGCCATCGGCCTCGCCCACGTCACGCTGGACGGCCGCTGGAGCCGCGTGAACGCGCGGCTCGCCGCCATCGTCGGCTATCCGGAAGCCGAACTCCTCGCGCTGACGGTGCGGCAGACCACCCACCCCGACGACACCGACAACGACGCGCTCGCGTACCGGCGCCTGCTCGATGGCGACATCCCGTACACGACGCGCGAAAAGCGCTACGTCAGGAAGGACGGGACGCCGGTCTGGGTGAGCGTCAACAGCTCGCTTGCGCGCGGCGCCGACGGCACGCCCCAGTACTTTATCGCGATGGTGGAAGACATCACGGAGCGCAAGCGGTCGGAGCGCCGCATCCGCCACCTGGCCACGCACGACGCCATGACGGGCCTGCCCAACCGCGCCGGCCTCCAGCAACACCTGGACGGCGCCCTGCGCGCCGCGCGCGCCGCCGGCCTGCGCGTGGGCGTGGCGTTCGTCGACATGGACAAGCTCAAACAGATCAACGACGCGCAGGGCCACGAGGCGGGCGACCTGGCCCTGGTCGACCTGGCGCGCCAGCTCAGGGGCCAGGTGCGGGGCGAGGACATGGTCGCACGCATCGGCGGCGACGAATTCGTCATCGTGCTGTCCGACGTCGCCGCGCGCGCCGACATCGCCGCGATCCTCGACCGCGTCGTGCGCGCGCCGGCCGCCGCCGCGTGCAGCATCGGCGTCAGCGTCTTCCCGGACGACGGCATGGACGCGCGCACGCTGCTCCGCCACGCCGACACCGCGATGTACCGCGCCAAGCAGGCCGGCGGGGCCGGCTACGCATTCTTTCACTCCACGGGCACGCCATGACCAACGACTCCCTTGACGACGTCCTGCGCGGAGGACGGCTTGCGGCCGTGTTCCAGCCGATCGCCGCCAGCCGCGATCTCGACATCGTCGGGTACGAAGGCCTGATCCGCGGCCCGGCCGGATCGCCGCTGGAGATGCCGGCGGCGCTGTTCGCCGCGGCGCGCGCCGCCGGCCGGCAGGCGGAGCTGGAACGGGCCTGCCTGCGCACGGTCTGGTCGCGCTTCGCCGCGCTGGCGTTGCCCGGCCGGCTGTTCGCGAACACCAGCGCGGCGACGCTGCTGGCGCCGCGCGCGCTCATCGGCGAGCTGGCCGGCCTCGGCATCGACGGCAGCCGGGTCGCCATCGAGCTCACCGAGGAACAGGCCGTGGGCGACTTTGCGCGCCTGCGCCGGGTCGCGCGCCGGCTCGGCCGGCACGGCTTCACGCTCGCCATCGACGACCTGGGCGCCGGCTTCGCGTCGCTGCGCCTGTGGCTCGAATTGCGGCCGGCCTGGGTCAAGATCGACATGGTGTTCGTGCGCGGCATCGACCGCGACCCCGTGCGGCAGGCGTTCCTGGCCGCGATCCGGGACATCGCGCGGGCCTGCGGCACGCAGGTGATCGCGGAGGGCATCGAGACGGCAGCCGAACTCGCGAAGGTGCGCGAGCTCGGCATCGACCACGTGCAGGGCTATTACCTGGCGCGGCCGGCCTGCGTGCCGCCGCGGTCGTTGCGGGCCGGCGCGGATGTGGACAGGCGCGCCGCCTGATCCGCCGCGCCGGCGAGCGGCGCCCACGCCGCGCGCGCCAGCAGCAGGTCCGACACCAGCGCGACGGCGAGGGCCGCGGCGCCGATCTCCATCAGCACCCGGTGGTCGCCCCCGGTCGCCGCGAAGATCCAGGAATACGCGTAGCCCGCGAGCGCCTGGAACAGGGCGAAGATCGTCGTCGCGCGGCTCCAGGCGGCACCCTGCGCGGGCACGTCCTGCGGCAAGGTGTGGCGGATGCGGCCGAGGGTCAGCGGGACGATGCCGGGCGGGTAGGTGCCGATGACGAACGTGGCCGCCAGCAGGCCGGCGAGGCCGTGCGCGAGGACCAGCACGCCCGCGGCGAGGATCTGCAGGACCAGCGCGATGCGCGTCGCGGTGCCGATGCCGAAGCGGTCGCCCAGCACGCCGTACAGCATCGGCCCGGCCGTCGCGCCGAGGCCGTAGACGACCCAGAACAGCGCCGCCGTATGGCTGCCCAGGTGCAGGCCGCGGGCGATGTAATCGACGAGGAACACCATCATGGGCACGAGGCCGACGGCCTTCAGCGCGTACTGCGCATAGATCAGTTTCAGCGCGAAGCCGGCGTGCGCGGGCGCGCGGCCGGCGCTGGCCGCGGGCGCGGCGGCCGCCGCTTGCGGCCACCAGCGCCAGCTGACGAGGGTGAGCAGCAGCGACAGCGCGCCCAGCCCGGCCCAGGTGGCGGCGAGGCCTTCGTTCAGCAGCAGCGGCACGACGGTGCCCGAGGCCGCGATGCCGAGCCCGAGCCCCAGGAAGATCGCGCCGCTGGCGACGCCGCGCCGCTCCGGCGGCACCTGCGGCAGGATGCTCAGCGCGGCCAATACCATGATGATGCCGCCGGACAGGCCCGACAGGAAGCGCCACCCGAAGAACCAGGCGACGGACAGGGGCAGGGCGCAGGCGAAGAACGCGAGCGAGGCGAGGGCCATCATCAGTTGCAGGGTGCGCCGGCTGCCCAGGCGCGCGGCGAGCGGCCGGCCCGCGAGCGCGCCCGCCAGGTAGCCGACGAGGTTGGCCGCGCCGAGGAACATGACGTCCTGCGCGGCGAACCAGTGCGCCTCGATCAGCGGCGGAATCAAAGGCGTGTAGGCGAAGCGTGCGAGGCCGATGCCGACCAGGCTGGCGCACAGGCCGGCGAGAATGGCGCGCGTGGCGGCGGCGCGGTCGAGGGTGGTGTCCATGCTGGATCCTTGTTGTGGGTTCATGTTTGACAGGTTAGTCAAACTTGACAGGGCTGTCAAGGATGCCGATAATCGAGGCATGGCAGGCACAAAACAATTCGATGAAGACGAGGTGCTCGACCGCGCGCTGCTGCTGTTCTGGCGGCGCGGGTTCGGCGCCACGTCCATGCAGGACGTCGCCCAGGCGACCGGTGTCCTGCGCGGTTCGCTGTACCACGCTTACGGCGACAAGCAGGCGCTGTTCCTGCGCGTGTTCGGGCGTTACCGCACGCGCTACCTGGACAGCCTGCGCGAAGCGCTGGCCGCGCCCACGGCCGAGGAAGCGCTGCGGCGCTACCTGCGCCTGGCGATCGACATGGTGACGGCCGTCGACGACGACGAGGTGACGCGCGGCTGCCTGACGACCAAGACCGCGACGGACGAGACGGCGATGGACGATGCGATCCGGGCCGCGCTGCGCGGCCTGCTGGACGATGTGCAGCAGGCATTGGCGGAGCGCCTGGGGCAGCCCGATGCCGCCGGCCGGCTCGCATTGCCGCCCGCCGCGGCCGCGCGCCTCGTCACGACGACGACGCGGGGCATGGTGGTGCTGGAGCGCGTGTACCGCGACGTCGCCCAGCTCGAGGCCGTGGCGGACGATCTGCTGCGCCTGATGTTTCCGGGCTAGTCAGCTCAGGTCGTGCAGGTCCTTGCCGAGTGCGGGGCCCAGCGTGAAGTCGCTGAACGCGACGGCGAGCCCCGCGCGCTGCGGCGTGCAGCACATCGGTCCCACCAGATAGCGCGGCGCGGCCGGGAAGGGCGCCAGGCGCAGCATCGGCCACGTCGTGCCGTCCGCCGAGTACTGCACGCGGATGACGCCGGCGCCGACGGTCACGCGCAGCCAGAAGCCGTCGGGCAGCGCCGGCGCCGGCGCGACGGCCCAGTCGGACGTCCCGTTCGTCAGCACGGTGCTGAGCAGCGCCTGGCCGTCCGAGAACTCGACACCTACCTTGATCCAGCGCTGCTCGTCGATGCGGACCATGAGGCCGGCCTGGTCGTACAGTTCGGCGAACGCCGCGCGTACGTGCACCTGGGCCGTGAATCCGTCGGCGGCGGGCGCGCCGAAGAAGTGGCCGTTGTCGCGGATGAAGCCATAGCCCGTGATGCGCCAGAAATCCGTGCGGTCGCCGGTGACGACATGCAGCGTGCCGTCTTCGATCCGGTGCGCCGGCGGTTCGTTGTGCCAGGCGCAGTGGGCGAATGGTGCGGTATCCATGTGAGTGCTCCTTTGATCGGGTGTTCAGGCATAGGCGATCGGCGCCGGCACGCGCAGCGTCCACGCCGTGCCGTCGCCGGGCGACGTCTGGACCGTCAGCGCCGCGCCCAGCGTGCGGGCGCGCTCGCGCAGGCCGGGGATGCCCCAGTGGCCGTCGCGCCCGCGTTCGAGGTCGATATCGTCCGGCAGGCCGACGCCGTTGTCGGCGATCGTGACGACCAGCGCCGACGGCGCGTACTGCAGCGTGACGTCGACCGCACGTGCGCGCGCGTGCGTGAACGCATTCCACAGCGCTTCGCGGGCGATGGCGAAAGCTTCGTCGGCGGCGGGTTCGCGCAGCCTGCGCGCGCGGCCGTCGGCATACAGGTGGAAGGCGATACCGGCGTCGCGGGCCAGCGGTTCGGCGAAGCGGCGCAGCGCGCCCGCCAGGTCGGCATCGGGCACGGCGGACGTGCGCAGGCCGGCCACGCGGTCGCGGCCCTCGGCCACGACGCCATTGGCGCGCGCCAGGGCGGCTTCCAGCGGCGCGCGCGCGTCCGCCGTCAGCCGGCTGGCCGTGCTCCAGAACAGCAGCATCAGCCCCTGGATCGATTGCAGCAGCGTGTCGTGCAGTTCGCGCGCGATACGCTCGCGTTCGGCGGTCCGTTCGCCCATGCGGACGGCGAGCCGGCGTGCGGTCCGGCGCATCCAGAACAACTGCAGGCGCCATGCGACGACCACCGCCGCCACGACGCACAGGACGCGGAACCAGGTGGTCTGCGTCAGGCTCGGGGCGATGTCGAACGCGAGCGCGGCGCCCTCCGTGTTCCACACGCCGTCGTCGTTCGACGCGAGCACGCGGAACCGGTAGCGGCCCGGCCCGAGATTGGTGTAGTGGGCGGACCGCTCGCCGCCGTCGCGCCAGTCGTGGTCGACGCCGTCGAGCCGGTAGCGGAAGGCCACGCGCCCGGGCTCGCGGTAGGAGAGCGCGGTGAAGTCCACGTCCAGCGTGTCCGTCCCCGCCGGCAGGCGCATGCCGGCGCGTGCCGCGAACGCGGCCGCGCCGGATTTCAGTCCCGTGATGACGACGGGCGGCACCAGGGTATTGCGCGGCAGCGCGGCCGGGTCGAAGCCGTAGACGCCGCCGATCGTGGTGAACCACAGCGTGCCGTCGTCGCTGCGGGTCGCGGACGGCACCGGGATGATCGCCCCGGCCGTGCCGCGCAGGCCGTCGCGGTAATCGAGCCGGCCGTAGGAGACGGCGTACCCGGGCTCGCGCAACACCTGTTGCTGTTCGGCCGGCGCGATGCTGGAAATGCCGCCGGCGCCGTTGAGCCACAGGGTGCCGTCGCGCGCGAACACCATCCCCGTGATGCCGGCGAACGGCTCGCCGTTGCGGCCCGCGACGGGCGTGAAGCGGGTGCCGTCGAAATGCATGAGCCCATTCTCGCCGCCGATCCAGGCGCCGGCGCCGGCCGGCAGGATCTGGACGACGGTGCCGACCGTGAGGCCGTCCGCGCGGCCGTAATGCCGTATCTGGCCGCCGTCGAGGAGGACGAGGTCGTCGCCGACGGAGCCGAACCAGACCCGCCCGCGCCGGTCCGCCGCGACGGTAGCCGCCGCGTAGGTCTCCAGTGCCGCGATGCCGCCCCCGGCGATCCACCGTCCCTCGCGCCAGGCCGCGACGCCGCGCCGGCCCAGCGCCATCCACAATGTGCCGGCGCTGTCCTGCGCCATCGCGTAGGTGGTGGCCGGGCCATCGATGCCGGGATGCAGGCGGCGCCATCCCGAGCCGTCTGGCCGCACGCTCCACAGTCCGCCGAAGCCGGCGGCCCAGACGTCGCCCGCCGGGCCCCGGTACAACGCGGTGATCGTGTCGTTCACGCCGGGCGGCGCGTGGCCGTAGTCGCGTGCGGGCGCGCCGGGGGCGGCGAGCCACGCATGGCCGGCCCATACGCCGGCGCCCGCGCCGCCCGCGAGCGGCAGCGCGTCCGACGCGGCATCGCCCGACAGCGCCTCGGCCCGCACGCGCGGCGCGCGGAAGCGGTCGAGGCCGCTCTCGGTCCCGACCCAGATGTTGCGTTCGCGGTCCTCGAACACGGCCTGCACCTTGCGTCCGGAGAGCCCGTGCTCGGCCCACATGCGCCCGAGCCGGCCGTCCGCTGCGCCGCGCACGATGCCCGCGCCGTCGGCCATCCACGCATGGCCGTCGCGGTCGAAGGCGAACAGGGTCGCGCCGTTCGGCACATCCCACGCGGACGGCGTTCCGCGCGCCGGGCCGGCCAGCATGCGCAGGGTGGAGCGCGCCTCGTCCGTCGCCCAGATGCTGCCGTCCGGGTGGGCGACCAGCGGCAACAGCGTCGACAGGGGTGTGAGCAATTCGAAGCGGGCGCCTCCCTTCGGCAGCACGAACACGCCGGCGGTGCCGCCGGCCCACAGCGTGCCGTCGCGGTCCGCCAGCAGGGACGCGAACCCGCTGTCGGGCACCCCGAGCGCGGAATCGCATGGCTGCCAGCGGCCATCGGCGCCCAGGACGAGCAGGCCGCGGCCGGTGGCGAGCCACAGGCGGCCGCCAGCGTCGCGCGCGGCGGCAAAGACCGAGCCGGCCGGTCCGCCCGCCTTGCCGCCGGGGTAGTGGCGCATGCGGCCGTCCGCCATCAGGCTCACGCCGCCGTACTTGTAGCCGACCCACATCCGGCCATCGGGCAGGACGCCGACGCCGGCCACGTTCGACGACAGCGGCGCCTCGCTGCCTGCCGCGCGCAGGAAGCGCACGCCATCGAATTTGTACAGGCCGGACGTGCTGCCGATCCAGATCCAGCCGTCCGGGGTCTGCGCGATGCCGGTGATGTTGGAGGGCGCGCCCTCGCGGGCCGTCCAGCTGGCGTGCGGCAGGTCGAGCACGGGTGCCTTGTCCACGGGCGCCGCGTGGGCGGGGTGGATGCAGGCGACGGCTGCCACCAGCGCCGCGACGGGTCGAAAGATTGACGTCATTCCCGACAGTATAGAAGCTGCCGGTTCGGCGTGACAACTGATCGTCGATGTCGTTTTCGTTCAATACCGGGTTCGCGCGCCGGGCCGAGAATGCCAGGCATGAAAACGACCACGCCCCCCTCCTGCCCCTTCCACGCCGGCGCCGCGAGCAGCGCGCCGGCATCCCATCCACCCGGCACCTGGCCTCCCGGACCGCCCTCCGGCCTGACGGGTTGGCGCTTCCTGCGCGCGATGTCGCGCGACCTGCTCGGCGCATTGTCCGCCTGGCGCGACGAGTACGGCGGCATGGTGCACCTGCGGATCTGGCCCGAGCACCAGATCGTCGTCACCGACCCCGAACGGGTGCGTGAACTGCTCGTCGACCATCACGACGCGCTGGTGCGCTGGGAGCGCGCCATCGAGGTGTTCGCGCAAGTGCATGGCCACAGTACGCTCACCACCGAAGGCGCCGCATGGCGCACGAAGCGGCACGCGTTGCAGCCGGCCTTCACGCCCAGGGCCGTGCAGGCCTTCCTGCCCGCGATGGCGCATGCCGCCGACGCCGCGTTCGCGCAGTGGCCGCGGTCCGACGCCGCCTGGGCGATCGAGAGCGCCTTCACGTCGCTGGGCATGGACGTGATCGTGCGGATGATGTTCTCGAGCGGGATCGTGGCGGACGCCCGCGACGCCGAACGGGCCGTGCACGACGTGGCCGTCGCCGGTAATGCCGAGATGTATTGGCCAAGGAGCTGGCCCGACTGGATGCCCTGGAAGGCAAGGAAGCGCCGCGCGCTCGCCACGCTCGACCGGCTGATCGACGGCCACGTGCAGGCGCGCATGGCGCTGCCGCAGGCCGACTGGCCGCAGGACCTGCTCACCCGCCTGCTGGCGCTGCACGTCGGCGACCCGGTCACGTGGCCCCTGAAGGCCGTGCGCGACGAGTGCATGTCGACGTTCCTGGCTGGCCACGAGACGACGGCCGCGGCCCTGACGTGGTGGTCATGGTGCATGGCCGCGAATCCGTCCGTTCAGGCGGCCGCGCGCGCGGAGGTCGACGCCGTCCTGCAGGGCAGGCTGCCCGCGGCCGCCGACCTCCCCGCGCTGGACTATCTGGGGCGCACGTTGCAGGAGACCCTGCGCCTCTATCCCGCCGCGCCCATACTCATCACGCGCCGGTCGGTGCGGCCGATCACGCTGGGCGGCTGGCAGCTGCCGGCCCGGACGATGTTCGGCATACCGCTGCACCTGATGCATCACGACGCCCGCTGGTTCCCGGAACCGGATGCGTTCCGCCCCGAGCGTTTCGCGCCCGGCGCGCCGGCTATCCCGCGCGGCGCCTTCATGCCGTTCGGGACGGGCCCGCGCGTGTGCCTGGGCCAGCATCTCGCGCTGGCGGAGATGACGCTGCTGGCCGCGATGTTCCTGCAGCGGTACATGGTCGAGGCGCCGGCCGGGATGGCGCCGCCGAAGCCCGTCTTCAACATCACGCTGAGGCCGGAGACGCCGCTCACGCTGCGCATCACGGCGCGCACCTGATGATCGCGCCGCGCCGCCTGCACCGGGCCGCGGGCGCCGTGCTCGCGGTGTTTTTGGTGGTGCACGTGGCGAATCACCTGGCGGCGCTGGCCGGCGTCGATGCCCATGTCCGCTTCATGGACGCCGCGCGCCGCGTGTACCGGCAGCCGGTCGTGGAAGCCGTACTGCTTGCATGCGTGGTGCTGCAGGCGGCGAGCGGGCTGCGCATGCTGTGGACGGGGCGGCAGCGGCGGCGCGGCGTGCTCGCGTGGCTGCAGGCGGGATCCGGCGCGTACGTCGCGCTGTTCCTCGCGATCCACGTGGCGGCCGTGCTGGCGGGGCGCGCGGGCGGGCTCGATACGAATTTCCATTTCGCGGCGGCCGGCCTGCACGTGTGGCCGTTCGTGCTGTTCTTCGTGCCCTACTATTTCCTGGCGGTGGCCGCGCTGTTCGTGCACCTGGGGTGCGCGTTGGCGCGGCGTGCCGGAGAACGGCGCGTGGTTGTCGCCGCGCTCGCAGCGGGCATCGGCGTCATCACGGCGGCCGTGATCGTGACGATCCTGGCGGGCGGTGTGTACCGGGTCGACATTCCTCAGGATTATCTGAAAACGTTTGTAGGCGCGTAGTGCTTAGGGTATTGCAATGAGGTACGTCAACTCACCTCAATAGGTCGTATGGCAATTTCTTGCGGAAATGCTTTTCTTGCGAAAGGTCATTCCCATGAAGCTGCCGAATTTCCCCAGGTTCGCCGCCATTCCCACCCAAGGAAACCGTCCGATTCGCCTGCGGGTATGGGTCAGGGACGCGGCGCTCGACGACGTACTGCTGGTCAAGCATGTCCACGGCCGCGAAGTGTTGTGCGGCGGCTTCGAGTATCGCCTGCTATGCGTCGCCACCCACGCGGGCTTGCAGTTGAAAGAATTTATGGCGCTGCCCGTCGAGCTGCAGTTCGTCACGGACCGGGGCGGCTTGCGATCGGTCTGCGGGATCGTAGCGAGGGCGTCCGCCGGGCGGAGCGACGGCGGGCTCGCAGCCTACGAGTTGGTGGTGCGTGATGCGCTGGCGCTGATGGAACACCGTGTCAACACGCGTATCTTCCGCGACTTGAACGAGGTCGATATATCGGAACAGCTCGTGCGCGAATGGCAGCACGCCAACCCGATCCTCGCGGCTGCCTTCGACCTCGATACGTCCGGCGTGACACAGCGTTATCCGGCGCGCGCGTACACGATGCAGCAGAATGAACACGATGCCGTTTTCCTGCGCCGGTTGTGGAAGCGGCGAGGCCTCGCGTGGTCCATGCGCCACGTCTCCGCCAGCGTGGCCGGCGGGACGGCCGTCCCTTTGCATACGCTCGTCCTGTTTGACGAGCCAGGATCGCTCCCACGCAGTGCCTCCGGCACGGTACGCTTTCATCGCGATGCGGGCACGGAGGCGCGCGATGGCGTCATCGACTGGAACGCGGTCCGTACGATGAAGGCTGGCAGCGTTACGCGTGCAAGCTGGGATTATATGCAGGGTCGGATGATGTCGGCCCAGGCGCCCACCACGATGCGGCAAGGCGAGGCGGGCAACCGGTTTGCCTCCAGCCTGGACGATTACCGGATCGACTCTCCACATGCGGGCGACGACGGTAACGATTATCGCACGCTGGGCGAACTGCGCATGGAGCGTCATGAATACGAAGCCAAGTGCTTCCATGGCGAGAGCGGCGTGCGCGATCTGTGTGTCGGCGAATGGTTTCGGCTGGAAGGTCATCCGGAGATCGATACCCACCCCGACGATGAACGCGAGTTCGTGGTCACCGAACTGGCGCTTGCCGCTGAAAACAACCTGCCCGAGATACTTGACGAACGCGCACGGCGCCTTGTTGACGATAGCGCGTGGCATGCAGGATCGGACCATGCAGCACTGGTACGGGCGAGTGAAGCACGCGGCGTCAAATTCACCAACCGGTTCACCTGCGTACGGCGCGGCATTCCGATCGTGCCGGCGTACGACCCCGTAGCGGACCTGCCGCACGTGCGGTTGCAGTCCGCTGTCGTCGTTGGACCGCCGGGCGAAGAAGTTCATTGCGACGAGCTCGGGCGTATCAAGATCCGGTTTCCCGGTACGCGCGAGCAGGATCATGCGCACGGCGCCGGCGCAAGCAACTCCGACCGGGATTCCGCCTGGGTGCGTGTCGCAAGCCATTGGGCGGGCGACCGCTGGGGAAGCATCAGTCTTCCCCGCGTCGGGGACGAAGTGCTGGTGGATTTCCTGGGCGGCGACCCGGACAAGCCGATCGTCGTGGGGCGGGTATTCGGCGGCAGGGCGCATCCCCCGGCGTTCAGTCATACAGGCGAGCTGCCCGGCAATCGCTTCCTGGCCGGCATCAAGAGCAAAGAAGTCCAGGGCGCGCGTTATAACCAGTTGCGACTGGACGACACGCCGGGGCAGATCAGCGCGCAACTGGCCAGCGAACACGGGCATAGTCAGCTGAACCTGGGCTGGTTGACACATCCGAGAACCGGTATGAACGGGCGCCCGCGCGGCGAAGGCGCGGAATTGCGCAGCGATCAATCGGTGGTGGTGCGCGCGGCCAGACTATTGCTGTTGACGACCCAGGCCATGCTCGGCGGGGCCGGCAAGCAACTGGAACGGGCGCCGTTACAGGCACTGCTCGAAGGGTCGCAGGCACTTCTCAAGGAACTGGGTGAATTCGCCGAGCAGCATCAGGCGCTGCCGGTCGATCTCGCGCCACATCGGCAACTGGAGGAAGACCTGAGGAATGCCGAGCAGGGCACCAATACCCAGGCGGAGGACAGCACCCACCGTGCTGCGCCGTTGATCGCGACATATGCGGAGGGCGGCTTCCTGAGCGCGACGCCGAACTCCAGCGTGAATTACAGCGGCGGACAGCAAAACATCGTCGCGCAACAGCACATCCAGGCGGTTGCGGGACAGCGCGTGAACATCCATGCAGGCAAAGGCATGTCGCTGTTTGCGCACTGGGACGGCATGAAGTACATCGCGCGCGCCGGCAAGGTGGAGATCCAGGCACAGCAGGATAGCATCGGTATCGCCGCGGACCGCGACGTGACGATGACCGCCAGCCAGGGCGACATCGTCATTGCGGCCAAGACGAGCATCACGTTGTCGTGTGGAGGTGCCTACATCAGGATCGCAGACGGCAAGATCGAGCAGGGCTGTGCAGGCGACTTCACGGTCAAGGCGGGAGCCCACAAATGGGAAGGTCCTGCCCGCAAGGAGACGGCGTTGCCGTTCTTTCCAGCGGCCGAGCACACCAGTTGGCTGAAGCTCGATCTGGATGGCTTCCAGGGACACCCGATGGCAGGCGTGCCTTACACGTTGCACTTCGCGGACGGCAAGCAAAAGAGCGGCATCCTGGATGGTAATGGCATGGCCGAAGAACGTAAGCTGCCGGAAGCCGTCACCAAGGTCGTGTATCACAACGCGCTTTCTGCCAGAGACGAGCCGCGGCCGACCGGGGCAGATCTGCTTGCAAAGGTCGATTCTCTTGTCAAAGGCGCGCCGGACAACGTCGCCACGTCCCGCAGAAAGGGAGGGAAATGATGGCGGCAAGCGACGATACCCTGGATGCGTTGAATGAAGTCCACGGCCGGGAAAAACCGGACGACATCGGTATTGGCGAATGGATCTGGGGTGCCCTTCAGGGCGACTTCAACCAGGAGCGGTCGGCGGGGCAGATCGGATTGGACATGGTGGTGTCGTTGTTCCCGATCGTCGACACCGTGTGCGACTTGCGCGACGTGTGCGCGAACATCCGGCAATACCGGCGCGACCCAGACAACAAGGTCACCTTGTTTTTCATTGCGACCACGGCCGTGGGTTTTTTCCCAGAAGCCGGGACGGTCGTCAAAAGTGCCTTGCGGCTCGTGTGGGTCTATCTGAAGCCCGTCATCAAGCATGCCGACGACATCCTGAATGTGAGCAGGTTGGTGACGGCGGCCAATCGCGCATGCGATGCGGCACTTCCGAAAATCACGGATTACCTGCAGCACAACCGCGTGCTGAAGTGGGCGACGGACGGCAAGATTCCGGATATGTACCGGTTCCTCGCGAAGACGATACGCGACATGTCGGAGACATTGAGCCCGGCGAAGCTGGGAAAGCTGTTGGACGAAAAGATCGGCGAGTTGAAGGCTTTGCTGCGCAAGATACGGCCGATTGTACCCACGACCGTTCGCGAAAACATTGATGATTTCATGAAGCTGGTCGATGCGAACCGGCGGGGTATGGGCAATGCCGTCCAGCAGTTCGTGCAGCCGGTGCGGGCCGTGCTGAAGGTTCTGGCCAAGCGCCTGGACGATCAGGCATGGCGTGTGCAGGTCTATCGGACTAATCGCGGGTGGATAGCGCCCATGTCCGAATCCGGGGCGGCAAGACTAATTAATGCCAACCCGCCGAAATGGGCGAAGAAGCGCCCTAACAGGATGAAGCATCCCCGTCTGAAACTGTCAGAGAAAAAGATGAAGGCACTGATGGAAGAAAATCCGGGGCATCCACCGCTCCAGGAGTGGCTTGTCAAGACCTTCTCTAGGAAGGAAGGCGGAATGAGGGCAGATAAAATCAAGGGGCCCGCGAAGCTCTATCGTATCGTCGATCCGTCCAACGAAGGAGCGGGAATATTTTGGATGACCGAGGAGGAGTTCAAGGCACTCAGGAATCGGGATGAGTGGCGAGAACGATTCGCTGTAAAGCCAGATTGGAATCAGAACGGATGGTTCGTCGAATATGAGATCAAGGACGGTGAGTCGTTGGCGGTCTGGCGAGGTCCAGCTGCTAGCCAAGAGCTTGCGGGAACAGATCGTTACCTGGAAGGGGGCGGAGAACAAATCGTGTTTTTCCTGAAAACCGGGATGAGATGATCCAGGCTTTGGCCAGGGTTGACAAGGCTACTGGGAAAGAATTAATGGATCAGGCCGGTGGCCTGGACCGGCGCGTCGAATTCACTGACGTAACCGGGGAAGCGGTTCCGACTAAGCTAAGTGTTTAGTTTCGTGCGATCATCTTCCTCGTCGTAGCTGGCCTTTGTTTCGTGCAAGGGCTATGCTGGGTGACTTGATTGCTGGGTTCAGCAGTCCCGG
>NZ_LMEW01000003.1 GCF_001426525.1 Massilia sp. Root133 | reverse complement strand
CCTTCACGGGTACGGCCGAAGCGGGCGCCACCGTCGACCTGTACGAAGGCAGCACGCTGCTGGGCAGCGCCGTCGCCACGGGCGGCACCTGGAGCATCACCAGTTCGACGCTGGGCGCGGGCCAGCACACGGTGTCCACGATCGTGACCGATGCCGCCGGCAACGCCAGCGGCGCCTCGGCCGGCCTGACCTTCACCGTCGACCTGACCGCGCCCACGACCACCGTGGGCGGCATCGCGTTCTCGGCCGATCATGGGACATCGGGCACCGACTTCATCACGGACACCGCGGCACAGACGATCAGCGGCACCTTGAGCGCCGCGCTGCAGACCGGCGAGCAAGTCGAGAGATCGGAAGNCCCACGACCACCGTGGGCGGCATCGCGTTCTCGGCCGATCATGGGACATCGGGCACCGACTTCATCACGGACACCGCGGCACAGACGATCAGCGGCACCTTGAGCGCCGCGCTGCAGACCGGCGAGCAAGTCGAGGTCTCGCTGGACAACGGCGCCAGCTGGACGGCGGCGCAGGTCAACGGCACGGCCTGGTCGCTGGCGGCCACGCTGGCCGGCAGCGGCACGCTGCAGGCGCGCGTGGTCGACGCCGTCGACAATGCCGGCCCGGTGGCCTCACAGGCCTATGTGCTGGACACGGCGGCGCCGACGGTGACGATCACCAGCGACGCCGCCGCGCTCAAGGCCGGCGAGACCGCCACCGTCACGTTCACATTCAGCGAAGATCCGGGTGCGAGCTTCACCTGGAACGGCACGCAGGGCGACGTCATCGTCAGCGGCGGCACGCTGTCCGCCATCAGCGGTTCGGGCATGGTGCGCACGGCGACCTTCACGCCGGACGCCAGCACGGACGGCGGCACCGCCAGCATCACGATCGGCGCGGGCAGCTATGCCGACACGGCGGGCAACGTCGGCGGCGCGGGGACGACCCCGTCGCTTCATTTCGACACGCTGGCGCCGGCCGCATCGTCGATGCCGGTGCTGGACGCCGCCAGCGACACGGGCGTATCGAACAGCGACGGCATCACGGCCGCGACCACGCCGACCTTCACGGGTACGGCCGAGGCGGGCGCCACGGTCGACCTGTACGAAGGCAGCACGCTGCTGGGCAGCACCGTTGCCACGGGCGGCACCTGGAGCATCACCAGTTCGACGCTGGGCGCCGGCCAGCACACGGTGTCCACGATCGTGACGGATGCCGCCGGCAACGCCAGCGGCGCCTCGGGCGGCCTGACGTTCACCGTCGACCTGACCGCCCCCACGACCACCGTGGGCGGCATCGCGTTTTCGGCCGATCATGGCGCATCGGGCACCGACTTCATCACGGACACCGCGGCACAGACGATCAGCGGCACCTTGAACGCCGCGCTGCAGACCGGCGAGCAAGTCCAGGTCTCGCTCGACAACGGCGCCAGCTGGACGGCGGCGCAGGTCAACGGTACGGCCTGGTCGCTGGCGGCCACGCTGGCCGGCAGCGGCACGCTGCAGGCGCGCGTGGTCGACGCCGTCGACAATGCCGGGCCGGTGGCCTCANCCTTGAGCGCCGCGCTGCAGACCGGCGAGCAAGTCGAGGTTTCGCTCGACAACGGCGCCAGCTGGACGGCGGACCAGGTCAACGGTACGGCCTGGTCGCTGGCGGCCACGCTGGCCGGCAGCGGCACGCTGCAGGCGCGCGTGGTCGACGCCGTCGACAATGCCGGGCCGGTGGCCTCACAGGCCTACGTGCTGGACACGGCGGCGCCGACGGTGACGATCACCAGCGACGTCGCCGCGCTCAAGGCCGGCGAGACCGCCACCGTCACGTTCACGTTCAGCGAAGATCCGGGTGCGAGCTTCACCTGGAACGGCACGCAGGGCGACGTCATCGTCAGCGGCGGCACGCTGTCCGCCATCAGCGGTTCGGGCCTGGTGCNGCGAAGATCCGGGTGCGAGCTTCACCTGGAACGGCACGCAGGGCGACGTCATCGTCAGCGGCGGCACGCTGTCCGCCATCAGCGGTTCGGGCCTGGTGCGCACGGCGACCTTTACGCCGGACGCCAGCACGGACGGCGGCACCGCCAGCATCACGATCGGCGCCGGCAGCTATGCCGACACGGCGGGCAACACGGGCGGCGCGGGGACGACCCCGTCGCTTCACTTCGACACGCTGGCGCCGGATGCGCCGAGGGTCCCGGTGCTGCAACCAGCCAGCGACACCGGCGCTTGGTCCACCGACGGCATCACCGCCGACGCGACGCCGACCGTCAACGGTACGGCGGAAGGGCATGCGCTCGTCACCCTGTACGACGGCGCGACGGTGCTGGGCACCACGACCGCCAATGCCGGCGGCATGTGGAGCCTCACCACCCCGACGCTGGCCGACGGCACCCACCAGTTACGTATCACGCAGACCGACGTGGCAGGGAATGTCTCGGCACAAGGCGCCGCGCTGGCGGTCGTGATCGACACGCACGCGCCGTCGGCCCCGGCCGCCCCGGTGCTGTCCACCGCGAGCGACAGCGGCATCGCGGGCGACCACATCACGAAGGTCACGAGGCCGACGTTCAGCGGCACGGCCGAAGCCGGGGCCTGGGTGACGCTGTACGACACCGACGGCACCACCGCGCTCGGCTCGACGGGGGCCGATGCCGACGGCAACTGGATCATGCCGGCGTCCCCGCTGGCCGATGGCACGCACGTTCTGACCGTCAGGCAGGTCGACGCGGCCGGCAACGAATCGGCCGCCAGCCCGGCCCTCACGCTGACGGTCGACACGACCGCACCGGCGGCGCCCGCGGCCCCGCAGCTGCAGGCGCAATCCGATACGGACTCGGTCGGCGACGGCGTCACGTACGCGGTGCCGGTCCTCGAGGGCAATGCGGCGGCGAACGACCTCGTCACCCTGTACGACGGCACGACCGTGGTGGGCACGACCCATGCGGACGCGCACGGCCACTGGAGCATCGCCGCCCAGGCGCTGGGCCTCGGCCGGCACACGCTGAGCGTGACCGATACGGATGCCGCAGGCAACGTGTCCGCGGCGAGCGGCAGTTTCGCCCTGACGGTCGAGGAAGCGCCGGTGCCGCTGGTGGATGGGGTGCGCGTGGTGACGGTGCCGGTCTCGCTGCCGGGCGGCGCGTCCGGCAGCCAGGTCCAGGTCCCGATCGTCAGTGCAGGCCGCGTCGAGCAGACCGGTGCGGCCGCCACGGCGGACATTCCGCTGGCCGGCGGTACCGATCTGCTGATGGCCCACGTGGGCATCGGTTACGGACTGACCGCCAGCGGCGGCGCCAATACGACGGTGGCAAACGGCGGCGCCGGCCTGATCGCCGCTATCCAGGCGGCGACCACGTCCGGCGGCGACCTCGTCCACATGAGCGGCAACGGCCAGAGCTACCTGGCGCAACTGCAGGGAAGCGAATCGCTGCTGGTCCAGACCATCGCGCCGGTCAGCAGCCAGGGGGGGCTGGACGGTGTCCTGACCCTGAGTGCCGCGAGCAGCGCCCAGCAGCAAGTGGCACTCGTGATCCAGACCGGCGGCCTGGCGCCCGGCAGCACCATCGCGCTGCAGAACGTCAATTTTGCGGCGATCGTCGGCGCAGCCAATATCGTCGTCCAGGGCGGCACGCAGATACTGACCGGCGATGCGGCCAGCCAGCACGTCACGCTGGCGTCCAGCGGCGACACGCAGGTGTTCAGCGGCGGCGGCGACGATACGCTCGGCTTCGGTGTACCGGCGGCGCGGGCGGCGAGCGCCAGCGGCGCGGCCCACGCGAATGCCGCGTCGACGCCGGCCACCACGGTCCTGCACGGCGGCACGGGCAGCGACACCGCGACGTTCGCCGGCGCCCGTGCCGACTTCGACGTGGAAACCCACAACGGCTACCTGGTGGTGAGCAGCAAGGCCGCGCCGGCGGCCAAGGCGCTGGTCGTCAACGTCGAGCAGCTGCAGTTCAGCGATGCCACCGTCAAGGTCGAGGACAGCGGCGCCATGGATACGCTGGCCAGCATCTACCAGACCGCGCTCGGGCGCCAGGCCGATATGTACGGCATCGAGTTCTGGGCCGACGCGCACCAGGCGGGCGTCAGCTGGGGCAGGATTGCGCTGGACATCATCCGTTCGCCCGAGTACGCGGCCAGCCACGACGCGTTCAACGGCAATGCCGAGCACGATGTCGGCATGCTCTACCAGGCCTTGTTCGACCGCGCTCCCGACGCGCCGGGCCTGGCCTTCTGGACCGAAGCGATGCGCAATGGCGTCAGCCTCGAGCATATTGCCACGGAGTTCGTGGCATCCGTCGAGATGATCGGCCACCAGCGTGCGGCCACCGACTGGGATTTCATCGTGTAACCATTGCGCAGGCGATGAACAACGGGCGCCGCGTGGCGCCCGTTGTCATGTGCGGAGTACGAAATCAGCAGCGCCGCCGCGTGTGTCGTTATCGGCCCCCGCCAGGACCGATGTTCTTGTCGAGGAAGGCCTCGACGCGGGTCCAGAAGTCGACCGAATTTTTCGGCAGGTGCCAGCCATGGCCTTCTTCCGGGTACTCGATCCACTCGACGTTCCTGTTGGTCTTCGTGACGGCGTCGTAGAACTTCTGGCCGTGGTACAGCGGCACGCGGCGGTCGACGCCGCCGTAGGCCAGCAGCACGGGCTGCGTGATGCGGGCCGCCTGCTCGATGGGCGACGTGGCCTTCAGTTGCGCCGCATCCTTCACGCGGTCGCCGATCAGTTCCGGCATGCCGTAGGCCTTCCACTGGTCCGTGAGGTCGGACTCGCGGCTCCAGGCGCCCGTGTACATCAGGTTGATGTCGGTGACGCCGACCCAGTCCACGCCGCACTTGTACAGGTCCGGGTCGTTGACGAGGCCCATCAGCGTAGCGTAGCCGCCGTAGCTGGCGCCGGCGATGCAGATCCGCTTCGGATCGGCGTAGCCCTGCGCGATCGCCCAGCGGGTGCCGTCGGCCAGGTCGTCCTGCATGGCGCGGCCCCATTGCTTCCAGCCTGCCTGATAGTGGCGGAAGCCATAGCCGGTGCTGCCGCGGTAGTCCGGCTCCAGCACCGCGTAGCCGCGCGAGGCGAGGAATTGCGAATCGGGGTCCCAGCCCCAGACCGCGCCGTGCACCCATGGTCCGCCGTGCACCAGCACGACCATCGGCAGGTTCTTGTTCGCGCCGCGCGGCAGGGTCAGGAGGGCCGGGATCTCCAGGCCGTCGCGCGCCTTGTAGCGCACCATCTGCTGGCGGCCCATACGCTTCGGATCGATGGCCGGGCGCGACGAACCGATGTCGTTGAACTGGTCGGTGGCCGTGTTGTACAACGTGTAGCGCATCGGGATCGCGTCGGAATACGACCGTATCAGCACCCAGGGCGAATCGTCGGCCGGAACGTCGATCAGGTTGACGGTGGCGGGCAACAGTTTGTCGAGCTTGTCCTGCAGCGCCTTCATGCCCGGATCGAACCACTCGTTCGACCGGGCGTCGGTGGTGATGAGCGCGCCCAGGAGTTTCGTGCGGCTCTTGACCAGGCTGCCGGTGAAGTCATAGCCCCTGGTGACCAGCAGCGGCTCGGCGGCAAGCTTGCCGGCCTTGAGATCGTAGGCGTAGAGCGCCTCCGTGTCGTGGCCGTTGTGGGCGGCGACGTACAGCGTGCCGTCGGGACCGAAGCTTACCGGACTGAACGCACCTTCGCTCGCGGTATAGGCCGCGAACTGCGCCAGCGTGCGCCACTTGTCCTGGTCGGCGGGATCGCGGTAGTAGATCGTCATCCGTCCATCCTTGACGGCGGTGGCGAGGCGGGGTTCGCCTTCGTGATCGAGCAGCCAGCTGGTCACCGGTCCCGGGCGGGGAATGGTTTGTGCGTGGCCCGTGCGCGTGTTCAGGCGGACCAGGTCGGTGTAGAGGTGTTCATCGCCCGCATCCCAGATGGGACGGGACACATAGATCATGTCGTCCTTGCGTGGACGCTGGCGGATGAGGAACGTGTTCCACGGTTGCATCGGCACCTTGCCGATCAGTTCGTGGCGCGAAGCGGAGTCGAAATAGCGGTCGGCCAGCTGCGCGAAATGCTGGCCGTCGCGGTCGACGGCGTACAGGCCCGGGCCGTGCCGCACGTCGCCCTGGCCGGTATTCTTTTCGGTCAGGTCGAAGACGAGCCGGGTGCCGTTCACCCATTCGAAGTCGTCGATGTCGGCATCGTCGAACGCGGCCACCACGGTTGGCTTGTTGGTGGCGAGGTCGATCACGGCGAGATAGTCCTTGCGGTCGGGCGCGCCCGCACGGACCGCCAGGTAGCGCGCATCGGGCGACAGCGCGACGCGATGGATGGCGGCATGCTGGAAAAAGGCGATGGCCGGCGGCGTGGCTACAGCGGCCGGCGCGGCCCAGGCGGCACCGGCGAGCGAAGCGGAGAGAGCGAAAAAATACGGCAGGGTACGGCGCGGGAGCATGCAAGATCCTCAGTGAGAACATTGCATAAAGATAACATTTATTCCGGCGCCCGGATATGCGCCACGAGCCCGCCGCTCGCGCGCGGCGGTGGCGCCGTCACCAGACTCGCCACGACCAGCGCCAGCGCCCCCGCCGGCACGCCGAACACGCCTGCGGAGATGGGCGCGATGTGGAACCAGACCGCATCGAGGTTCCCGCCCAGCATGGGGTTCGTGTGCAGCATGTAGTAGATGCAGACGAGGAAGCCGGTCGCCATGCCCGCGATCGCGCCCGCGAAATTGGCCCGCTTCCAGAACACGCCCGCCACCAGCGCGGGGAACATCGTCGACCCCGCGAGCGAGAACGCGGCGCCGACGAGCGACAGGATGTCGGCCGGCTTCTGCGACGCGACGTACGCGGCGATGAACGCGACGGCCAGCAGCAGCAGCTTGGAGATCGTCACGCGCTTCTGCGTGGAGGCGCTCGGATCGACGATCTTGAAGTAGATGTCGTGCGACAGCGCGTTCGAGATCGCGAGCAGCAGCCCGTCCGCCGTGGACAGCGCCGCCGCCAGGCCGCCGGCCGCCACCAGCCCGGAAATCACGTACGGCAGGCCGCCGATCTCCGGCGTGGCGAGCGTGAGCACGTCGCCGTCGATCGCGATCTCGGCCAGCTGCACGATGCCGTCGCCGTTGATGTCGACGATGCTGATCAGGGGATTCGACTTGTCGACGTTGGCCCAGTACGAGACCCAGGTCGGCAGGGAATCGAAGCCCGTGCCGACGAGGGCCGTGTAGATGTCGTACTTGGCCAGCACGGCCAGCGCAGGCATCGTCAGGTAGATCAGCAGGATGAAGAACAGCGTCCAGAACACGGATACGCGCGTCTCGTGCACGGACGGCGTCGTGTAGGAGCGCATCAGGATGTGCGGCAGCGCCGCGGTGCCGAACATCAGGCAGAACACGAGGGATAGAAAATTGTTGCGGCGGATGTCCGATTCTTCCCGCGTCTTGCCGGGGAACGGTTCCGCGTGCGGTTCCGGCGGCTGGGCGCGCGCCAGGTTGGCGGCGCGCAGTTCGGTCCACGCGCGCGCGGCTTCGTCGGCCGTGCGCGGATAGTCGAGCAGCTCGCGTTCCGCGCTGCGCACCTCGGTCAGCGGCGCGTTGCGGCCGCGCGCCTTGTCCAGCCGGCGCTGTGCTTCGATCTTGCCCGCTTCCCAGGAATGGGGCAGGGCGGCGATGCGCGCCGCGTAGTCGTCGGCGCGGGCGTGGAAACGGGCGCGCACTTCGGCCTCGCGCGGGTCGGCCGCCAGCTGGGCTTCGCGCGCGGCCAGCTTGGGCAGCACGGAGCCGTACGCGACCTGCGGCACCGGGTTGCCCGCGAATTTCATCGACAGCCAGATCGTCGGGATCAGGAAGGCGACGAGGATGATGATGTACTGCGCCACCTGCGTCCACGTGATGGCGCGCATCCCGCCCAGGAACGAGCACACGAGGATGCTGGCGAGGCCGAGGAAGATGCCGACCGAGAAATCGACGCCCGTGAAGCGCGACGCGATCAGGCCGACGGCATAGATCTGCGCGACGACGTACGTGAACGAGACGACGATGGTGCCGCCGACCGCGAGCGCGCGCACGATGCTGCCCTGCCGCGTAGCGGTCTCGCCGCCGTAGCGGGCGGCGAGGAAGTCGGGGATCGTGTACTGGGCGAAGCGGCGCAGGTAGGGCGCGATCAGCAGGGCGACGAGGCAGTAGCCGCCCGTCCAGCCCATCACGTAGGCGAGGGCGTCGAAGCCGTGCAGGTACAGCGTGCCCGCCAGGCTGATGAAGCTGGCGGCCGAGATCCAGTCGGCCGCCGTCGCCATGCCGTTGAACAGCGCCGGCACCCGCCGTCCCGCCACGTAGTATTCGGACACGTTCGACGTGCGGCTGACGACGCCGATGATCGCGTACAGGACGATCGTCGCGAACATGTACAGGTGGCCGATCCACTGGCGCGGCATGCCTTCGTGTTCCAGGATCGCCAGCGCGCCCAGGAACAGCGCGAAGCACAGCGTGAACCACAGGTAGTAGCGGGCCAGTCGGCGGAAGTAGCTGCGGGTCTTGGCGGCCGTCCCGGTCATGAACGGCCCTCCAGCATGCGTTGGAAATCGCGGTCGAGGATGCGCATGCGCCAGGCGTACGCGCCGATGATGGCGAGGTACGTGAGCGACGCGCCCTGCGCCGCGAGGTAGAACGACAGCGGCCAGCCGAACACGGACAGGTGCGCGAGGTCGCGCGCGAAGAACACGGTGCAGAAGCTGGTCGCGAGCCACAGCGCCAGCAGCAGCGCGATCAGGCGGCGCGCGCGCGCCCAGTGCGCGGCGCGTGCGGCGACGATGCGTTGGCGCTCGCGGTCGGGGTCAGAGGAAGGGGCGGTCTCGGTCGGCATCGGGGACAAGCGTGACGGTGGGCGGGAAGGTCAGCCGGAACAGGCTGCCCGGGAATTTCTTGTGCGTGCTGCGCGGGTTGTTGAAGATCTCGATGTCGGCGCCGTGCTGCTGCGCGATCTCGCGCACGATGGCGAGACCGAGGCCGGAACCGGACGCGCTCGAACCGAGGATGCGATAAAAACGTTCGAACACGCGATGGCGCTCGGACGGCGCGATGCCGGGGCCCGTGTCCTCGACTTCGAGTAAAGCCTGGCTGCCGTTGCCAATGTTCGTCCCGCGCACGCGCACGGTGACGCTGCCGCCGGGCGGCGTGTAGCGCAGCGCGTTGTCGATCAGGTTCGACAGCAGCTCGCGCAGCATCATGGCGCTGCCGTCGATCTCCGGCGGGTCGCCGATGACTTCGTAGCCGAGGTCGATCTCGTGCGCGAACGAGGCTTGCACCCAGTCCTGGACGACGTCGCGCGCCAATGCGGCAAGGTCGAGCGGTTCCAGCGTCTGGCCCGCATGGGGCTGGTTTTCCGCGCGGGCCAGTGCCAGCAGCTGGTTTACGAGACGCGTGGCCGATTCCGAACTCGTGGCCAGCTGCTCGAGCGAGCGGTGGATCTCGTTCGGATCGACCTGGCGCAGCGCCAGCTCCGACTGCATGCGCATGCCCGCGAGCGGCGTCTTCATCTGGTGCGCGGCGTCGGCAATGAAGCGCTTCTGCACGTCGATCGTGTGCGCGAGGCGCGCCAGCATGTCGTTCAGCGAGCCCACGAGCGGCGAAATCTCTTCCGGCACCTGGCGCGAATCGATGGGCGACAAATCGTCCGGCGGGCGGGCGCGGATGCGTTCCTGCAGCTGCGCCAGCGGCGACAGGCCCCGCGACAGCGCGAACCAGACGAGGGCCAGGATCACGGGCAGGATGATGAACTGCGGCAGGATCACGCCCTTGATGATCTCGTTGGCCAGCTGCGCGCGCTTGTCGAGCGTTTCCGCCACCTGCACGAGCGCGAGGCGCGGTTCCTGCGTGGCGTCCAGCAACGGCTGCAAATTGACCCAGGCATAGGCGATGCGTATCGGCGTGCCGTGCAGGGTCTCGGTGCGGAAGTGCACGCGGCCGCTGCGCTCGGCGTCGTCGGGGTTCGGCGGCGGCAGGTCGCGGTCGCCGTCGACGATCTCGCCGTGCGGGCCGCTGATCTGGAAATACACGCTGTCGACGTCGTCCGCGCGCAGGATGTCGCGCGCGGTGCCGCCCAGGCGCGCGACGACCTGGCCGTCGACCTCCTTGACCTGCTGCGCGAGCACCGTGACGCTGTCTTCCAGCGCATGGTCGAACGGCTGATTCGCGATCGACTTCGCGACCAGGTAGGTGATCGCGATGCTCATCGGCCACAGCAGCAGCAGCGGGGCCAGCATCCAGTCGAGGATTTCGCCGAACAGCGAATGCTGGATGCTTTCTTCCGGTTCCGGCCTGGGCGGGACGTAGAGGTCGTCGACCGGTTCCGTGACGGCGAGCGGATCCGGTCCGGCCGCGCGCCGCTTGAACCGCTTCACTTCTGGCCGCTGGCTGCTTCGGCGCTCTTGCGGGCGCTGTCGCGGGGTGTATCGGAAAAGCGCTCCAGGCAGTAGCCCAAGCCGCGCACGGTGGCGATGCGGATGCCGCCCGTCTCGATCTTCTTGCGCAGGCGGTGCACGTAGACCTCGATGGCGTTGTTCGACACTTCCTCGCCCCATTCGCACAGGTGGTCGACGAGCTGTTCCTTCGACACGAGGCGTCCCGTGCGCGCCAGCAGGATTTCCAGCAGGCCCAGTTCGCGCGCGGACAGGTCGAGCATCTGGTCGTTGATGTACGCGCTGCGGCCGACCTGGTCGTACACGAGCGGGCCGTGGCGGATGACGGTCGAGCCGCCGCCCTGGCCGCGCCGGGTGAGGGCACGCACGCGCGCTTCCAGTTCGGACAGCGCGAACGGCTTGGGCATGTAATCGTCGGCGCCGGCGTCGAGGCCGCCCACGCGCTGCTCGATGGAGTCGGCAGCCGTGAGGATCAGCACCGGCAGCAGCGAGCCGCGCGCACGCAGGCGGCGCAGCACGTCCAGGCCGGACAGCTTGGGCAGGCCGAGGTCGAGGATCAGGAGATCGAACTCCTGGGTCGACAGCGCCGTGTCCGCGTCCTGGCCGTTCTTGACGCAGTCGATGGCGTAGCCGGATTGGCGCAAGGAGCGCGTCAGCCCATCGGCCAATACGCTATCATCTTCGGCTAGTAAAATACGCATCTTTTCCCCCGGCTTTCGTTGTTCGACCCAGCTAACTCGCGTGTGCGGACCTCGAAAAACCGTCGCGAGCGGCAGCAATGTCGTTTGAGAAGCGCAGCTGTACGAGTAGTACAGCGAGCATCGCAGGACGACAGTGCAACGCGCAGCAGGTTTTTCGACGTTCGCTTATTGTGTGTGAAGTTTCGCAACATGTCGAATCGGGCGAGCGATGGTAAATATCGCTTGCCAAAACCACTGGGATTTTATACAGTACTTCCTATTGAAATCGCGCGAGCGGCCCACACCTTGGTTCACTCTAGGACAGAAAGAAAGTTATGGACGACAAAAAATCCGCAGTAAATGCAGCCGAGAAGGGCAAGGCGCTGGCAGCAGCCCTCGCGCAGATCGAAAAGCAATTCGGTAAAGGCTCGGTGATGCGCATGGATGCCAATGCGCCCGTCGAGGAAGTGCAAACCGTCTCGACCGGCTCGCTGGGCCTGGACATCGCACTCGGCGTCGGCGGCCTGCCGCGCGGCCGTATCGTCGAGATCTACGGTCCGGAATCGTCGGGCAAGACGACGCTGACCCTGCAGACCATCGCCCAGATGCAAAAGCTGGGTGGCACCTGCGCGTTCATCGACGCCGAGCACGCGCTGGACGTGACCTATGCGCAAAAGCTGGGCATCAAGCTGGACGAGCTGCTGATCTCGCAGCCGGACACGGGTGAACAGGCACTGGAAATCACGGACGCCCTCGTGCGTTCGGGCAGTGTCGACATGGTGGTCATCGACTCGGTGGCGGCGCTGACGCCGCGCGCCGAGATCGAAGGCGACATGGGCGACTCCCTGCCGGGCCTGCAAGCCCGCCTGATGTCGCAGGCGCTGCGCAAGCTGACCGGTTCGATCAACCGTACGAACACCCTGGTGATCTTCATTAACCAGATCCGTATGAAGATCGGCGTCATGTTCGGCAGCCCGGAAACGACGACCGGCGGTAACGCGCTGAAGTTCTACGCCTCCGTGCGCCTGGACATCCGCCGTACCGGTTCGATCAAGACCGGCGACGAGGTGATCGGTAACGAAACCAAGGTCAAGGTCGTCAAGAACAAGATCGCGCCCCCGTTCAAGGAAGCGCACTTCGACATCCTGTATGGCGAAGGCACGTCGCGCGAAGGCGAGATCATCGACCTGGGCGTGGACAACAAGATCGTCGAGAAGTCGGGTTCGTGGTACAGCTACGGTGGCGAGCGCATCGGCCAGGGCAAGGACAACGCCCGTATCTTCTTGAGGGAGCGTCCGGCACTGGCACGCGAAATCGAGAACAAGGTCCGCGCCGCCCTCGGCGTGCGCGAACTGCCGCCGGCCCCGGCCGGCAGTGCTGCGGTCGAGCCGGCAGCCATCGGCGACGACGAGTAATCGTCCTGATGCCGCGCCAGCAGCTGAGCCTCAAGGCTCGCGCGTTGAAGTATCTGTCGACGCGCGAGCACAGCCGGCTCGAGCTGGCGCGCAAATTGTCCCGCTATGCGGAGGAGGGCGACGACGTCGAAGCCCTCCTCGATTTCCTTGAAAAGAACAACTGGCTGTCGCAGGAGCGGTTTGCCGAATCGCTGGTTCACCGGCGAGCCGGACGCTACGGTAACGCCCGGGTGCTCGCCGAACTCCAGCAGCATGGCGTCAACGGCGAAGCGTTCGACGAACTCAAGTCCGAACTGAAGGAATCCGAAACGGCACGGGCGCGTGAAGTCTGGCGCCGCAAGTTCGGCACGGTTCCACAGGATGCCGAAGAACGCAGCAAACAGATGCGCTTCCTGTTGCAACGCGGCTTTTCCCAGAGTGCGGTGCGTGCCGCGCTGAAGGGCGGCCACGACGACGACGACCTCTGATCTCATCGTTGTGAATAACGGACTGTCGTTCCGTTTATGACGGCAAGCTTGCGCTTTCGGCATCACAACTTCGCAACATCTCCCCTTATCTTCCCTGCAAAAACCCTTCTGTAACCGGGGAGACGGTGCACAGCCCGTTACCCTGTGCTAAACTTTCATGGTTTAAGCAGCGCCGCAAGAGCGGTTGTTGCCGTAGAAGCTGCGGCAACGTGCATCAGGCACAACGGCTGCAAATTTTTTCGCCGCATTCCGGCATTGGTGTTTATGCCCCTGTCTCCTCCCGCTCCGCGTAAGCCAAGGCACACGCGCGCCATTAGCGTCGAAGCGTTCGCGCGCGACGATGGCCTGTGGGACCTCGACGCGTGCATCCGCGACACCAAGACGCATGACATTGCCCTGCCTTCCGGCGCCCGTCCGGCCGGCCTGCCGGTGCACGAACTCAAATTGCGGGTGACTATCGACCGCGACATGAACATCGTCGACGCCGAAGCCGCGTCCGATGCCGTACCCTATCCCGGTTTCTGCGACACCATCGCCCCTGCGTATAAAAAACTCATCGGCTTGTCGCTGCTGAAACATTTCCGATTGCATCTGAAGGACCGCCTGTCCGGGGTACTCGGCTGCACCCACCTGACCGAACTCGCGCAAGTCCTGCCCACCGCGGCAATCCAGGCCTTCGCCGATGACGCGATGGCCAACCGCCCGGCCGATGCTTCGGCCGGGCGGCCTTACGAACTGGACCGCTGCCACGCGCTGCGTCTCGACGGCCCCGCCGTCGAAACGTATTACCCGCGCTGGTCGCTCAAGGCGGTGCCGGGGTAGTGTTGTCCGGAGTAGACTCCGGATTTGTCGCTTTATTTTTCAACCGCATTTCTAAACTACATCAGTAACAGAAGAAGGGAAGCCAGCATGAAAATCCATGAGTATCAGGGCAAAGAGATCCTCCGAAAATTCGGAGTGACCGTTCCGCGCGGCATTCCATGCCTGTCGGTCGACGAGGCTGTCAAAGCCGCTGAAGAGCTGGGCGGACCGGTCTGGGTGGTCAAGGCCCAGATCCATGCTGGCGGCCGTGGTAAAGGCGGCGGCGTGAAAGTTGCCAAGTCGCTGGAACAAGTGCGCGAATACGCGAACCAGATCCTGGGCATGCAGCTGGTGACCCACCAGACCGGTCCGGAAGGCCAGAAAGTCCGCCGCCTGCTGATCGAAGAAGGCGCCGACATCAAGAAAGAACTGTACGTGTCGCTGGTCACCGACCGCGTCACCCAGAAAGTCGTGCTGATGGCCTCGTCGGAAGGCGGCATGGACATCGAAGAAGTTGCACACAGCAACCCGGAAAAGATCCACAACGTCGTGATCGAACCGAGCGTCGGCCTGACCGATGCGGATGCCGACGACATCGCCCGCAAGATCGGCGTGCCGGAAGGTTCGATCGCCGCTGCGCGCGCAAACCTGCAAGGCCTGTACAAAGCGTATTGGGAAACCGACGCATCGCTGGCTGAAATCAACCCGCTGATCCTGACCGGCGACGGTAAAGTGATCGCCCTGGACGCCAAGTTCAACTTCGACTCGAACGCCCTGTTCCGTCACCCGGAAATCGTCGCCTACCGCGACCTGGACGAAGAAGATCCGGCCGAAGTCGAAGCATCGAAATTCGACCTGGCGTACATCTCGCTGGACGGTAACATCGGCTGCCTGGTGAACGGCGCCGGTCTGGCCATGGCCACCATGGACACCATCAAGCTGTTCGGCGGCGAGCCGGCCAACTTCCTGGACGTCGGCGGCGGCGCAACCGCCGAGAAGGTCACCGAAGCCTTCAAGATCATGCTGAAGAACCCGGGCCTGAAAGCCATCCTGGTCAACATCTTCGGCGGCATCATGCGCTGCGACGTGATCGCCGAAGGCGTGATCACCGCATCGAAGGCCGTGTCGCTGCAAGTGCCGCTGGTCGTCCGCATGAAGGGCACCAACGAAGACCTGGGCAAGAAGATGCTGGCCGACTCCGGCCTGCCGATCATCTCGGCCGACACCATGGAAGACGCAGCGAAGCAGGTCGTTGCCGCTGCAGCTGGCCAAGCCTAATTCGCAAAGGAAATAACATGTCGATTCTGATTAACAAAGACACCAAAGTCATCACCCAAGGTATCACCGGCAAGACCGGCCAATTCCACACCCGCATGTGCCGCGACTACGCGAACGGCCGTGAAGCCTTCGTCGCAGGCGTGAACCCGAAGAAAGCCGGTGAGGACTTCGAGGGTATCCCCATCTTCGCGAGCGTCAAGGAAGCCAAGCAGAACACCGGCGCGACCGTGTCGGTCATCTACGTTCCGCCGGCAGGCGCCGCCGCCGCCATCTGGGAAGCCGTGGAAGCCGAGCTGGACCTGGCAATCTGCATCACCGAAGGCATCCCCGTCCGCGACATGATGGAAGTCAAGGACCGCATGGCCAAGGCCGGTTCGAAGACCTTGCTGCTGGGCCCGAACTGCCCGGGTCTGATCACCCCGGACGAGATCAAGATCGGCATCATGCCGGGTCACATCCACAAGAAAGGCCGCATCGGCGTCGTGTCCCGTTCGGGCACGCTGACGTATGAAGCTGTCGGCCAGCTGACCGCACTGGGCCTGGGCCAGTCGTCGGCAGTCGGCATCGGTGGCGACCCGATCAACGGTCTGAAGCACATCGACGTGATGAAGATGTTCAACGACGATCCGGACACGGACGCCGTCATCATGATCGGCGAGATCGGCGGCCCGGACGAAGCCAATGCTTCGTACTGGATCAAGGACAACATGAAGAAGCCGGTCGTCGGCTTCATCGCCGGCGTCACCGCGCCGCCGGGCAAGCGCATGGGCCACGCCGGCGCGCTGATCTCGGGCGGTGCCGACACCGCCGACGCCAAGCTGGAAATCATGGAAGCCTGCGGCATCAAGGTCACCAAGAACCCATCGGAAATGGCTCGTCTGCTGAAGGCGATGCTGTAATCCTCTGGATTCGCATCCAATGAATGGGACGCTTCGGCGTCCCGTTTTTTTGGGGCTGACAATTTTTGTCGCAACTCAACAAAAACGGTCGGGGTGACAATTTTCGCCATGCCCGCGTGACAAAAATTGTCATGCGGCAATGCAAAAACCACGCAAAAACTCACTATTTGATGGCACCGTGCTAACGATTCCGTGCGGAAACGTCCTGGCACGCCGATTGCATAGTGTAAAGGGCAGAAGCAGGCAGTAACCAGATACGCAGTACCCCTTAATTTTGCAGTGCCCCACCTGGAGAGACATCATGAAAGCACCGAAAATCGTCAAGAAAGCCCAAGCCGGCTTCACCCTGATCGAACTGATGATCGTTGTCGCGATTATCGGTATCCTGGCCGCCGTGGCCATCCCGGCTTACCAGAACTATGTTGCCAAGTCGAAGTTCACGGCTGCGCTGGCTGAAGTGTCCGCAGGCAAGACCGGTTTCGACGTGAAACTGAACGAAGGCGCAACCATTTCCGCTCCGGAACAAGTTGGCCTCGCGGCAAAAGCGACGCCGACCTCCAACTGTGAGTTCGACGCGACGGGCACGACCCTGCTCTGCAAGATCCAGGGCGGCCCGACCACCGTGCAGGGGAAGACGATTACGCTGACCCGTGGCGACGACGGCGCCTGGTCGTGCAAATCGACTCTGGACGTGGCTGACATTCCGAAGATCGCTGGCACGTCCTGCACCGGCAGCTAATCTGTCCTGACTCAACGGACATAGCGTCAAGGAGCCGCCCAGTGTAAGCTGGGCGGCTTTTTTATTACCGGATCGAACGAGGTCTAGCGTGCTTACGACGGCAACCCATCCATCGGCGCTGTTGCAGATGCGCTTCACGGCGCTGCTGTGTCTCGCCCTGTTGGCCAACTTCATGCTGGTGGCCGGCCACGATCACCAGCGCCTCGTCCAGATCGGCACCGTGCTGCTGGGCGGCAGCATCGCCCTGGTCGAGCGCAAGACCCTCTCCGGCCTGTTTTCCGGACGCCCCGGCATGGCGCTGGCTGCGTTCTTCCTGCTCGGCATCCTGAGCATCGCAGCCGCCTTCTCGCCGCGCTTCGCCGCCTTCGAGGTTGCCAACCTGTTTCTGCTGTACGTGCTGGCCGCCATGGTCGCGGCCGAGATCACGCGTAACGGGCAATCGGCCCTCCTGCTGGTCCTTCGCTGCCTGGGCGGCATGTGCGCGTTCTATGTCTTCCTGTTCATCGTCGCGTATGTCGGCGGGCTCAGCCTCGGTATCCCGCTGGCCCGGGACGATTTCACGACCAACTTCAGCAACATCCGCTTTTTCAACCATACGCAGACCTCGACGTTGCCGCTGCTGATCCTGCTGTGCTGCCTGACGCCGCGTGCGTCCAGGGTGGGCTGGCTGTGGACGGCGGTGGCGGCGTACTGGTGGATGGCGTTGTATGCCACGGCGGGCCGCGGCACGCTGGTGGGCATGATGGCCGGTTGCGCCGTTGCCGCCGTACTGGCGCGGCGGCGGGCCGTACCCTATCTGCGCCATGTCGCCATGACGGCCGCTTTGGGCCTGGTCGCGTACTTCTTCTTCCTGACCATCGTGCCGGCCTTGCTGGGTGCCGCCGGGATGAGCTCGTTTTCGTCTACGTTCCAACGCACGGCCGCCGATCCGGCGTCCGGCCGCATGCTGCTGTGGCGGCTTGCCGCCGCGCTGATTGAACAGCATCCGTGGCTTGGCGTCGGACCGATGCATTTCGCACACCATGCCGGTTATCTGCACATCGGTGCCCATCCGCACGACTGGCTGTTCCAGGTAGCCGCCGAATGGGGATTGCCCGCCCTTGCGTGCCTGCTTGCCGCGCTCGCGTACGGGCTGCGCGCCTTGCTGCGATCCGGCGCGCGCGTCCGCGACGACGACGGCGCCAACCAGGCCGTTTTCGCCGCGCTGCTCACGGGCGCCGTGGCGATCCTCGTCGACGGGCTCGTGTCCGGCATTTTCGTGATGCCGCAGAGCCAGCTCGCTGTTGCGTTGTATCTGGGGTGCGCCATCGGCTGGCACCGGATCGCCGGCCCGGCGCCAACCGCCGTACCGGGCGGCGTCCGCTATGGCGTAGGTGCGGTGTGCATCGTCGCGGCAATGGCGGGGGTGGTCGCCGGCGCAGGGCCGGACGCGGGCGCCAGGCTGCGCAGCGAGGATCCGACGCCGGCGCAGCAGGCGGTCAACACGGGCTCGCAATGGCCCCGCCTGTGGAAGGCCGGCTACTTCTGATCAGACGATCTTCTGGCGATCCGCCAGCAACGCCTCATACGTCAGGTTCTGCAACAACGTGTAGTGCACGGGGTCGAGGCTGACGAACTGGACGCCGTATGCAAACCCCTCGGCCTGTTCCGACCCGCCCGACAAGGCACTGATGTTGCGCACCGCCGCGCGCGTACGGACGCGGATTTCCTGGTTATTGGGCGGGGCCAGCAGGGCGAATTCCAGGTCGATTTCGTCCTCGTCCTGGGGCAGGCTCTTCTTCGATTCGACGCGGGCGCCGTTCACGCTCAGGTTCGTCAGCAGGCAGTCGGCACCGGGGACGGTCGCGTTTTTCGGGATGACCTTGGCGGGGATGTCGACCTTGACCCGCATCGCCGTCCGCAGGCTCGTGCCCTGGATCGTGCGCGGGAAGGAGATGTGGGCATACAACAACGGCCGGCCGAACACGCGCTCGACCGTACATGCGAACGAGCACACGTGGATGCCCGAGAATACGCGCATCGTCACGCGCTCGCCCTCGACCAGGGGAATCGGCGCGCCGTTGTCCATCGGGATCTTGACGATCAGGTATTCGTCCTTCAACCAGCCGATCAGCGTGGAGAAGTGCTGCACGGGTTTCAGGCGCCGGTGCGTGATGAATTGCAGGCGTACGCCGACCTGCAGGTTCATCGATTCGAATTCGAATTCCTGGGGTTTGAGTTCGCGGTCCGCTTGCGGGTCGTTCATGATGTTTTCATCTTCGTAAGCGACCAATAGTAGCACTGGGGCAATTCTTTGGAAACGAAAAAAACGCCTGTACGTACAGGCGTTTTTCGTCATCCAGGCAAGAATACTGCGCGGATTTACTGCTTCAGGTGCTGGTCCAGCCAGCCGATCACGGTGTGATGCCACAGCACGGAGTTGGCCGGCTTCAGTACCCAGTGGTTCTCGTCCGGGAACACGAGCAGCTTGCTGTCGATGCCCCGGCGCTGCAGTGCCGTGAACGTGGACAGGCCCTGGGTCGTCGGGATGCGGAAGTCGAGGTCGCCCTGCACGACGAGCATCGGCGTCTTCCACTTGTTCACGTGAAGCACCGGGTTGAAGCGCTCGTGCTTGTCCGGCACGGCGAAGTACGGACCGCCGTTTTCCCAATCGGTGAACCATTGTTCTTCGGTGGAATACGCCATGCCGCGGGTGTCGAACACGCCGTCGTGGTTGACGATGCACTTGAATCCGTCGGACCAGTTACCTTCGATCCAGTTCATCATGTAGCCGCCATACGACGCGCCCAGCGCGCACGCGTGCGAACGGTCCAGCCAGGCGTACTTCGTCGTGGCCGCTGCCAGCCCTTTTTTCAGGTCCTCGAGCGGCTTGCCGCCCCAGTCGCCGCTGATGGCGTCCGTGAACTTCTGGCCGTAGCCGGTCGAGCCGTGGAAATCGATGAACACGGTCGCGTAGCCCGCGCCCGCGTACACCTGCGGGTTCCAGCGGTAGCTCCACCCGTTGCCGAAGCTGCCCTGGGGGCCGCCGTGCACGAGGAAGGCGATCGGATATTTCTTGCCCGGCTCGTAATTCCACGGCTTCATCACGTAACCATGGACGGTGTCGCCGTTCGCGCCCTTGAACGAAAACTGTTCATAGTCGCCCCAGCGCACGTCGGCCAGTTTGGCTTCGTTCACGTGGGTCAGTTGCTTCGCCTTGTTCGTGCCCATCTGCATGCCGAACAATTGCGCGCCCGACGCGAGGTTCGTTTGCGTGAACGCGACGGTATTGCCGCGCACGTCGAAGCCGCCGATGGAACCTTTGTCGGTCAGCGGCGACACTTTGCCGCTGGCCACGTCGATGGCGAACAGGCGGTGCTGGCCGATGTCCTCGGCGTCCGCGATGAGCGTCTTGCCGTCGGCCGTCCACTGGATGCTGCCCGGCGAGCGGTCCCAGCTGTCGGCCACGTTGCGCTTCTTGCCGGTGGCGAGATCGAGCAGCACGATGTGGTAGCGGTCCGCCTCGAAGCCGGGGCGGGTCATGGCCAGGTAGGCGAGGGTGCGGCCGTCCGGCGAAAACACCGCTTTCGTATCCCAGGCGTTATTGTCGGCAGTCAGGTTGCGCGGCGTGCCGCCCGTGGCGGGGACGGTGTACACGTCGAAGTTCGTCGACCACGCCTCGGTCTTGCCCGCGATGCGCACCGAGAACACGACGGTCTTGCCGTCCGGGCTGAAGCGGAATTCCTCGCGATCGCCGAACGGTTTCGACGGCACGTCGCCGTCGAGCGCGCCCGACAGGCTGACCGGCGTGCCGTTCACGCGGCCGGCCGCATCCAGCGGCGCCGCGTACAGCACGTTGTTGCGGCCGTCCGACCACGTGTCCCAGTGGCGCACGAACAGGCGGTCGTAGACCTTGCCGCTGGCCTTGTCCTTCTCTTTCGCGTCCACGCGCGCCTTCGTGCAGGCGAGGTCGGCGCAGTCGCGGAATACGGCCATGCTGAGCAGCATGCGGTCGCCCGTCGGCGCGACGCGGAAGGCGTCCACGTCGAGCGGCAGATCGGTCACGCGGACCGCGTCGCCGCCGGCCGCCGGCACGCGCCACACCTGGCCCGATCCCGAGCGCGCCGACAGGAAGTAAATCGCGTCGCCGTTCGGCGACCATTCCGGATCCGTGCTGCTGGCGGCATCCGACGTCAGGCGTTGCGGCACCGGATCGGCGGCGCGCAGGTCGACCAGGTAGAGGTCGGTATGGCCGCGGTTCTTGCCCATGTCGGTCGTGCGCACCGTATAGACGACCTTGCCGCCGTCCGGCGACACCGCCGGGCTGCCGACTCTTTCCATCGTCACCAGGTCTTCGACCGTAAATCCGCGCGGTGCGGCCGTCGCGCCGAGCGCCGCGCCCGTCAGGGCGGCGGCCAGCGCCAGCATACGTAATTTCATCCTGTCCTCTCGCTTGTGGCTTGTGAATACACGGCTGCGCCTGTTGGCTCAGCCGGTGAAAGGCAGCAATTTACCACGCGAAAGATGGAGCAGGGAACGGGCCTTAGAACTCTGCCCACTCGTCCGCAGCGGCCGGCGCCCTCGCGGGCGCGCGTACCGGTGCCGGCTTGACGACAGGTGCCGGCTTCGGTGCCGCCAGCGTCGCGGCACGTTTCGCGGCACGGACCGGCGCCGCCGGCGCGGCCGGTGCGGCCGCCTGTACACGGTCGTCGAGGCGGAACACGCTGACTAGTTCCGCCAGCTTGCCCGCCTGGTTCTGCAGGGCTTCCGACGCGGCCGCGGCTTCCTCGACGAGGCCCGCGTTCTGCTGGGTCACGTTGTCCATCTGGCTGATCGCCTGGTTGATCTGCTCGATGCCGCTGGTCTGCTCCTGGCTGGCGGCGCTGATCTCGGCCATGATGTCCGTCACGCGCTGGATGCTTGAGACGACCTCGTGCATCGTGCTGCCGGCCTGGTCGACGAGCCTGGTGCCGATTTCGACCTTGTCGACGGAGTCGCCGATCAAGCCCTTGATTTCCTTGGCCGCGGCGGCCGAGCGCTGGGCCAGCGTGCGCACTTCGCCCGCGACGACCGCGAAGCCGCGGCCCTGTTCGCCGGCACGCGCGGCCTCGACCGCGGCGTTCAGCGCCAGGATGTTCGTCTGGAACGCGATGCCGTCGATGACGGTAATGATGTCCACGATCTTCTTCGACGAGTCGTTGATCGAGCCCATCGTCTGCACGACCTGCGCCACGACGTCGCCGCCCTGGCCGGCCACGGTCGACGCCGTTTGCGCCAGCACATTGGCCTGGCGCGCGTTGTCGGCGTTCTGCTTCACGGTCGACGTCAGCTCTTCCATCGACGACGCGGTTTCCTCGAGCGAGCTGGCCTGTTGTTCCGTGCGCGACGACAGGTCCAGGTTGCCGCTCGCGATTTCGGCGGAGGAGGAAGCGATGGCGTCCGTACCCTGGCGCACCTCGCTGACGATGCGGGCCAGGCGGTCGCGCATGGATTTCATCGCGAACAGCAGGCTCCTCTCGTCGCCGGCGCGCAGTTGCACGTCGGTGCCCAGGTCGCCGGCGGCGATGCGGCCTGCGACTTCGGCCGCATAGGCGGGCTCGCCGCCCAGCTGGCGCGTCAGGCTCCGGGTGATCAGGATGCCGAAGCCCGTGCCGAGCAGGGCGCTGAGCGCGACGAGCACGAGCAGCGTGGCGCGGCTGTTTTCATAGGCGCTCTTGTTGCTCAGATTGGTTTCCTGGGCCATCGCTTCCTTGTTATGGGCCAGTTCCGCCAATTTGGCGTCGAGGTCTTGCGACTTCGGCAGCAGCGTGCCGAACAGGTAGTCGACGGAATCGCGCTTCGTCTCGAGCGGCTCCGCTTTCACGTGCTTGACCAGGTCCGTGGTCATGCCGTCGAAGTCGCGCAGCTGTGCATCGGCTTCGGCAAAGATGCGCTTGCCTTCGTCCGAGTGGAACAGCGGACGCGCCTTGTCGAGGTTTTCCTGCAGCAGCTGCTTGTACTTGTCGGCGTTGGCCAGCATCCTGGTGCGCTGGTCGTCGGTCGACGCCAGCATGGCGCCGCGCAGCGAACGGCCGAGGGAGACCTGGTTCAGATCGGCTTCCTTGACGTAGGAAATGCCCAGCAATTCCTTCTGGTACATGCGCTTGGCGCGCTCGTTCATCTGCGTCATGTTATAGATCGCAATGCCGGCGACGATGGCGCCGAGCACGACGACGGCAAGAAAACCAAGGGTCAGCCGGGTCGCGACCTTCATCTGTTTGAACATGGCACATCTCCTGATGATGAGTTCAGGTAAATGTTAATTGATGTGCGGAAATAATCTGTGAGAATTCGGGTCCGTATGTACGATTTGGCGCGTTTTTCCAACACTTACGTTCGTGCCTGCGTCGTTCGATATCTGTTCAATAAAAGATTGTTGTGCAGAGACCTATTTTTGGGGATTTTTTCGGAACACGATCGGTTGCGCCGGCTGCCACACGGCGTCTTGCTGTGTTCGCTGTGCATGCATGACGATCGCCTGCACGTCGCCGTGCCGCGCCGACTTCGCGCAGACCGGGTCCGCGTTGGCGGCGTCGCCCGTCAGCGCATACGCCTGGCAGCGGCAGCCGCCGAAGTCCTTCGCCTTGTCGTCGCAGGTGCGGCACGGATCTTTCATCCAGGCATCGCCGCGGTAGCGGTTGAATGCGTCGCTGTCGTACCAGATCTCCTTCACGCGCGTGTCCCGCACATTCGGAAAATCGATGCCCGGCAATGTGCGGGCCGCGTGGCAGGGCAGGGCGGTACCGTCCGGTGCGATGCCGAGGAATACGCCGCCCCAGCCGTTCATGCACGCCTTGGGCCGCGCCTCGAAATAGTCGGGCACGACGAACAGGATGCGCATCTTGTTGCCGATCCGCGCGCGGCATGCGTTCACGACGCTTTCCGCATGCGCGACCTGCTCCCGCGTCGGCATCAACTGGTCGCGGTTGACGAGCGCCCAGCCGTAATACTGCGTGTTGGCCAGTTCCAGGTACTCGACGCCCATCTCGAGCGCCATGGCTATGATCCGCTCCACGTGGTCGAGATTGAAGCGGTGCAGCACGACGTTCAACACCATCGGATAGGCGTACTGCTTGATGAGCCGGGCGACGCGCGCCTTCAGGTCGAACGTCTTCGTGCTCGACAGGAAATCGTTCAGTTCGCGCGTCGAATCCTGGAACGACAGCTGGATGTGATCGAGGCCCAGTTCCTTCATGCGGGCGAGGCGCGATTCGGTGAGGCCGATGCCGGACGTGATCAGGTTCGTATAAAACCCCAGCCGGCGGCCTTCTCCGACCAGTTCTTCGAGATCGTCCCGTAGCAGCGGTTCGCCGCCCGAGAAGCCGAGTTGCGCGGCGCCGAGCTGGCGCGCCTGGCGCATCACGTCGAACCATTGCTCGGTCGTCAGTTCGGTGCGGTCATTGGCGGAATCGACCGGGTTGTAGCAGAACGGGCAGTGCAGCGGGCAGCGATAGGTCAGCTCGGCCAGCAGCCACAGCGGCGGCGCGATGGCGGGGCGGAAGGTCGGGGCATTCATGATGGGCTCACACGATCCAGCCGCGTTCGCTGGCGACGCGCAGGAAATCGTCGACGTCGTCCCGCAGGCCGCCGCAGTTGAACGCCTGTTCGAGCTCGCCGACGATGGCCGGCACGGTACGGGCGCCATCGCAGCGCTTCAGGATCTCGGCCGCGCTCTGGCTCAGCTTGACCATCCCCTCCGGATACAGGAGTACGTAGTTGCCTTGGGCCTCTTCCCACTGCATGCGGAAGAGGCGCGACAGGGCGGGTTGATCGGGAACGGTGTGCATGGCTTGCCTCCTCAGGGATAGGCCTTCTCGATGGCGTCGAGCATGGCCCACAGGATGTCGAGCTTGAACTGCAGGATCTCGAGCGCGCGCTCTTGCTGGGCGCGGGTGGTGAAATGGCCGAGCGTCACTTCCAGGCCGTGCTCGACGTCGCGCTCGGCGAGCGAGATGCGGCTGCGGAAATACTGCAAGCCGTCGGGATCGATCCACGCGTAATGCGTCGGCCAGTTGGCCAGCCGGTCCTTGTGGATCTTCGGCGCGAACATCTCCGTCAGCGACGAGCAGACGGCTTCCTGCCACGGCGCCTGGCGTGCAAAATTGACGTACGCATCGACCGCGAAGCGCACGCCGGGCACGACGTGACGCTGCGACCACAGTGCCTCGCGCGTCAGGCCGACGGCCTCGCCGAGCCGCACCCACGCCTCGATGCCGCCTTCGTTATCGCCCCAGCCGTCATGGTCGAGGATGCGGCGCACCCACCGGCGCCGTGTGGCGCGGTCCGGGCAGTTGGCGATGATGGCGCCATCCTTTTGCGGGATATTGACCTGGTAATAAAACCGGTTGGCGACCCAGCCGCGGATCTGGTCCGGGCCCAGCAGGCCCTCGTTCATGTTGACGTTGAACGGATGATGGATGTGGTAGCCGGCACCTCGGGCGCGCAATTGCGCCTCGAACTCGTCGCGGCTCCAGGCTTCGGTACTCATGACTTGATCTCCATGCCGTCGAACGCGACCTCGATGCCGTGGCGCGCGAGCAGGGCGCGCTCTGCCGAGTCTTCGTCCAGGATCGGATTCGTGTTGTTGATGTGGATGAGCACCTTGCGCCGCGCCTTGATGCCGTCGAGGACGGCGATCATGCCCCCGTCGCCGGACTGCGGCAGGTGGCCCATGTCGGCCGCCATTTTTTTGGAAAACCCCAGCGCGATCATCTCGTCCGCGCGCCAGAACGTGCCGTCGACGAGCACGCAATCCGCTGTCTGCAGCGCGGCATCCACCTGCGGATCGATTGCGCCAAGACCAGGTGCGTAGAACACGGATTTGCCTGTTTGCGTGTCCTCGATCAGCAGGCCGATGTTGTCGCCCGGGTGAGGATCGTTGCGGTGGTCGGAATAGGGCGGCGCCTTGCTGTTCAGTGCCAGCGGCGTGAAGCGGATGCCGTCGATGCCGGGCACGTGCATGCCGCCTTCGATCGGCAGCGCATGCCAGCGCACGCCGCAATAGTGCGACAGCACGGGCACGAGCGGCAGCCCCTGGTTGAGTTCGCGCCAGACCTGTGCGGTGCAATAGAGGGGCAGCTCTTTCCCCTCGCGCAGCATCAGGAGGCCGGTGACATGGTCGATCTGCGCATCCATCAGCATGACGGCGGCGATGCCCGTATCGCGCTGGCCGCGTGCCGGCTGCAGCGCGGGTGTGGCGCGGATCTGTGCGAGGATGTCCGGCGACGCGTTGATCAGCACCCAGTCGGTCCCGTTGGCCGACACGGCGATCGACGATTGCGTGCGCGCCGTCGCGCGGACGGTGCCGTTACGGAGCCCGGCGCAATTGCGGCAATTGCAGTTCCACTGCGGGAAACCGCCTCCGGCTGCGGAGCCTAATACGACGATCTTCATGACGGGGATCCGGTAAGCCCGCGGCGCTGCCGCGGGCGTGGGCTGCATCAGCGATTCGCGATGTACATCGTGATTTCGAAGCCGAAACGCCAGTCGATGAATTCGGGTTTGGTCCAGGCCATGGTTGTCTCCTTGATCGTTGGATGGGTTATGAATGCGCGGCGCGCAGTCAAGGAGGAATTCGCAATATCCATGCCACATGGCGTGGCGCTCTATTTGCTGGGCAGGCCTGTGTCAAAGATGAACAGTTGTATTGCACGACGATACATCTGTGACAGAATTGTTCAGTTTCGTGTGAACACTGGGAGACGCAGATGGACGAACGATACAAACCGGACGGCTATAACGCGGTATCGCCGTATTTGCTTGTGAAGGATGTGCGCGCCATGCTCGATTTTCTCGCCCACGCGTTCGGCGCGACCGAGCTGCGGCGCCAGCCGGACGCCGACGGCGGGATCCGGCACGCGGAGGTCAGGATCGGGGATTCCGTGGTGATGATGGGATGCCGGCCGGGGGCCGATCTGATCGCCTCGGTGCACGTGTATGTCGAGGATGTCGACCGGGTCTATGCGCGGGCGCTGGACCATGGCGCAACCAGCTTGTCCGAGCCGCGCGACCAGCCGTATGGGGACCGGACGGCGGGGGGGCAGGACGCGCAGGGGAATTACTGGTGGGTCGGGACGCGGTTGCGTGGGAGCGGTAGCTAGCAACTCACGGTTCCGACGCTGTCCCCAGTCCGAAGATCGAGACCGATCCAGCATCGATAGGGGCCATCTTTCGTTCCCTTGTCCTGCGCGGTGTAGCTGCAATGAAGGCCTTTTTTTTTCCGCATCCGGTCGCCCGGTTCTCCGGTACATGTTTCGGGCAGGTCCGGACCAATGGAATCGAAAATGTCTTTCGCAGACTTGCCATCGACGAGAACTGTCAGCTTGCGATCGTTCGCCGTTGCCGGCGTGCGATCTGAAACGATGCCGGAATGGACTTTGTAGATTGCCCCTTGCATTGGTTTCCAGAGACGGTACGGATCGGAAGACGGGTCGGCAGCATGGGCGAGCGACAGCGCGATTGCCGTCGCGCCCAAGGTCAGTAAGGTTATCGTTTTGCGCATGTCAGCCCCGTAGCTTCACATGAAAATGATGGTCGTGATTCGTGGCCTTTCTGACGAACGGGATATCGGGGCCGTTAAACAATACAAAAGCGACTGGAGCAAATGTTCTGAACATCTCGATCAGCTTTGCGGTGCCTTGTTTGTCATTCCGCATCCCACCAGAACACCGGAAGTTCGAGACCGTCCTTGCGTAGCGGCCGCACATCAACCTCCAGCCCGCTCATATGTGAGTTGTGATCCGGGGTTCTCCTGCCGTCCGGGAGGCTGATGTCTCCGATACCGATACGTCGCTTATCGATGGCCTGCCACTCCAGCGCCACACGAAGCACGGCCGTCATCATGATCGGGTGAGCGTACTGATAGGCGCCTTTAGCCGGCTTCTTGTAGAGATCACCATACACATAGTAGCCCGAGTCCATAGGCGCTTGTGGAAGCATGAAGAAGCCTCGCGAATCCTGTGTCGGGCGAGGACGGATCGGGTCGGGGCACCTGTCGTCGTCTTCGGTCGTCCATTCGGTAGGCATGGGGTAGCCTCCTCAGGCGCATTTGTTGCAAGCCAGATCCCAGCCGCCCGTTGTCGATCCACCGGCGCCCCCACCGATTTTCTGCTGCGTGTACGACCATTTGATCTTGGAGAAGCGTAGTCCGATTTCGTCATGCAGGATGCCGCCCCCATGCACCATTTGCTCCATGTTGGCGATCATGACGTTTTCTAACTCGACTTGGTAATACTTGACGCGGACACCATCGCCATCAGCGCGCATGAACTCCAGCTTGGCCTTCGGGATCGTTTTACCCATCGAGCAGGTCTGCATCAGAACGGGGGAGGCGAGGTCCGCAAGCTTACTGATTGCGAGGGTGCGGTGCTCGCAGCGTTCCGCAGTATGGCCGCCTCCTGTGGATGCGGTTGCGCTACGGGGCTGTGTGACGCCCCATTGTGCCGAAGTCAGCTCGATCCATCCTTGGTGCGCAGAGTCTGCTGACTCGCCCTTGATTCCATCGATACTCAGATAAACGTCAGTAGCCATGCTTCTCTCCGGTACAAGTTGAGGGAAGCGAATATTTTCGACCGGGCCGCTGGCGCCGTCGTTGGTAACTGTCAAGTGAAGTGAAGGGGAAAAATCAAGTCTCAAGAATGGGGTTTCTGGAATTTTCTTCGATTATTAAACGGGTGCCCGTGCGGACGAATCTTCTGTCGTTGACCGACTCTTGAAGAGTGGCCAGCTACGGATGGGCATATAACCCAACGAGTCTAAACACATTAATCACACCGCCGCCGTCCAGTCGCCCGACTTGCCGCCATGCTTTTCCAGCACCCGCACATTGGTCATGACCATCCCCCGATCCGCCGCCTTGCACATGTCATAAATGGTCAGCAGGCCGACCTGCACCGAAGTGAGCGCTTCCATCTCGACCCCGGTCTTGCCGTAGGTCTCCACCTGCGCCCGGCAGTGCACGCTGTTGTTCGCCGCGTCGATCTCGAAATCGACGGCGACCCGCGTGATGGCCAGCGGATGGCACAGGGGGATGAGGTCGCTCGTTCGCTTGGCCGCCATGATGGCCGCGATGCGCGCCACGCCCAGCACGTCGCCCTTCTTGGCCGAGCCCGACGTCACCAGTTCCAGGGTGGCCGGAAGCATGCGGATGGTGCCGGCGGCGACGGCGATACGGTGGGTCGCGTCCTTGGCGCCGACGTCGACCATGTGGGCTTGTCCGGTGGCGTCGAAGTGGGTCAGAGGGGATGTTGTCATGTTGTCGAGGGAACGAAGTAACAAAATATGGCCCAGCAGTAGCGATGGCCGGGAAGCGGTTATCATAGCATCGTGAAACCTAACCCGATTTCAGCGATGTTGCAGCTTTCACCAAGGTGGCCATGGCGCCGTGTCGCCGCCGCCGTCGGCCTGGTCGTGGCCACCGCCGGCGCGTTTGCCGCCCCTACCGTCCCCGTCCTGCGCGGCAGCGCCGATACGACCGGGTTGCCGACGCTCGGCGATACCGCGCGTGCCGACTTGTCGCCCTTCCTGGAGCGCAAGCTGGGCGAGGAGATCATGAACGATATCCGGCGCGATCCCGATTACCTGGACGACGACGCGATCATCGAGTTCCTGAACAATTTCGGCGAAAACCTCGTGTCGTTCGCGCCCGGCGCACGCGGCGAGACGAATGCCGATTTCTTCTTCTTTGCCGTGCGCGATCCGATGATCAACGCGTTCGCGCTGCCCGGCGGCTTCATCGGCGTGCACTCGCAGTTGATCATTTCGGCGCAGAACGAGTCGGAACTGGCCTCCGTGCTGTCGCACGAGATCGGCCACGTGCAGCAGCGCCACATCGCGCGCATGATCGGCCAGCAGAAGCAGGATGCGCTGTTGCCCCTGGCCGCGCTGCTGCTGGCGGCGCTCGTCGGCAAGGCCGGCGGCGGGGCCGATGCGGCGATGGGCGTCATGCTGGGCGGCCAAGGTCTCGCCATCCAGCGCCAGCTGAATTTCAGCCGCGACGCCGAGCGCGAGGCCGATCGCGTCGGCTTCCAGACGATGCGCGCGGCCGGTTACGACACGTCGGGCATGGTGGCGTTCTTCAAGCGCCTGCAGAGCACGACGCGCGTCTATGGCGAGGCGCCGGCCTGGCTCAGCAGCCACCCGCTGACGGGTGAGCGCATCGCCGACATCCAGGCGCGCATCCGCGACAATCCGAAGGTGATGCACATCCGGCCGGACAGCATCGAGTTCCACCTCGTACGCGCGCGCGCGCGCGTGCTGCAGGACGAAAGCCAGAAGGGGCGCGACGAAGCGAAATCCACGTTCGACAGCCAGCTGGCCCAGCCGAACACGCAGCAGCAGACGGCCGCGATGTACGGCCTGTCGTTCCTCGCGCTGAAGCAGGGCGACCTGAAAGGGGCGCAGAGCTGGCTCGACAAGGCGAAGGCATCGACCAGGCCGCGTCCCGGCGTGTTTTCGAGCGAGCGCAGCGGTACCGATGGCAGCGCCATGTTCGCCGCCCTCGGCACCGAGATCAAGCTGGCGCCGGGGCAGCCGCCCGCCGTCGTCCACCAGGCCGTGCAGGATGCGGAAGCCGCGTACCAGAAATTCCCGCTGTCGCGCATGCTGGCGCGCCAGTATGCCGACGCGCTGATCGCGGACGGCCAGCTGGACAAGGCGGCCCAGTTCCTGCGCGACCAGGTGCAGCAATACCGCGAAGAGCCCAAGCTGTACGACCAGCTCGCCAAGGCCTATGCGGCCCAGGGCAAGATCGCGCTGCAGCATATGGCGCTGGCAGAATCGTATGTGCTGTCGGGCGCGTTGCCGGCGGCCGTCGACCAGCTCAATCTCGCGCGCAAGGCGAAGGATGTGTCGTTCTACGACCAGGCCGTGATCGATGCGCGCGAGCGCGAGCTGAACGAGCGGCAGAAGGACGAGAAGAAAGAGAAGAAGGACAAGGATCGGTAACCCAAAACCACGTCGCCCCTGCGAAGGCAGGGGCCTAATTTTGCGTGAGCGACCTACCCAAAAATTCGGTTCCCGCCTTCGCGGGATCGACGTTCACATGTTATCTATTTTTGCCCTTGCAGCAAGTCCGGCAGCCGCACGAACCCGAAGCGTGCCGGCACCTCGTCCGCCGTTAGCCGTCCCACCGCAATACGCCTGTCCTGCCAGCGCAGCGCCAGCTCTCCGGCGCCGCCTGCCATCCACGTCATCACCTCGTCGTCAGACGCAGGCCGCCCATCCAGCTCGAACGCCTGCAGCAATTGCGCCGCGTCGCGGTCGTCCAACTGGGCCACCGTCCGGCCAGCACGCAGCACGATGCCGCCGGCGTCCGTCATGAACGTTTCTTCCGGCGCGCCCAGCGGCTGCCCCGTGTGCAGCACGAGGCCCTGCGCCGGATCCGTGCGCGCGATGAAGGGCGTTGTCTCGAGGTTGATGTACACGCGCTGCGGACCGTTCTGGAAATACCAGCAGCCGCGCTCATCCGATAAATAATTGCGGGCGATGAAGCCGACCAGTGCGGCATTCGTCAGCTTGTCGCCAGGGGCGCCCGCGCGCTGGGCCGCCTCGTCGCGCATGCGCCAGGCGCCGCGCGCGTCCAGTGCCAGCCAGCCGTAGCAGTACGGCACGTTCGGCCACTTGGCCATTGCCTGTTTTACGATGTCGTCCATGGTTCAAGCTTCGCACAGCCGCGCGGGCGCGGGCGCGCGCATGGCCGTGTCGTCGAAAAATGTCAGGATGCGTTGCGGCAGCCAGTCGAGCCGCCCCGGGAAGGGACCGACGGAAAAGCCGACGTGACCGCCCGTCTCGGGATACTCCAGGGTCACCGCGTGTGCAGCTGTCCGCGGCAGGTGCCGGCCGGGCAGGAACGGGTCGTTCTGCGCATTCAGCACGAGCGTCGGCACGACGATGTCGTGCAGGACGTGGCGGGCGCTGGCGCGGTGCCAGTAATCGTCCGTGTCGCGGTAACCGTGCAGCGGGGCGGTGACGACGTTGTCGAAACTATATAAATCGTTCGCGGCGAGGAGGCGGTCGCGGTCGAACAGGCCGGGAAAGCGGTCCAGCTTGGCCAATGCCTTCGGCTTCAACGTCTGCAGGAACATGCGGGTGTACAGGCGGTTGAAGCCGGCCGACAGCGCGGCGCCGCCGGCCGCCAGGTCGAGCGGGGCGGAGATGGCCACGGCGGCATCGACGATGCCCGCGCCATGGCCCTGTTCACCGAGCCAGCGCAGCAGCGCGTTGCCGCCCAGCGAGACGCCGGCCACGTAGAACGGCCCGGAATGGCGGGGGCGCAGGCGGCGGATGATCCAGTCGAGTTCTTCGGCGTCGCCGGAGTGGTAGAAGCGGGGCGCGAGGTTCGGCTCGCCCGAGCAGCCGCGGAAATGCGGGATCGCGCCATGCCAGCCGCGCGCTTTGGCGGCCGCCATCAGCGACCGCGCGTAATGGCTGTCCGACGACCCTTCCAGGCCATGGAACAGCAGTACGCAGGGAGAAGCAGGGGAGGCGCCGTCGACGAGGTCGACGTCGATGAAATCCTGGCCGCAGGGGGTGTTCCAGCGTTCGCGCCGGTAGGCGACGGCCGGCTTGCGGATGCAGACGGCGGGATAAATCGTCTGCAGGTCACCGCCCGGCAGCCACCACGGCGCCTGGTAGCCTGCTGCGCCCGCTTGGTTCACGGCAAGCTCCCGACAGGAAAGAAATCAGTGATGCGCCAGCACGGTGCCCGGCTTCAGGCGGTACTGGGTGCCGCAGTACGGGCACTTTGCGTTGCCGTCATGATCGAAGTCCAGGAACACGCGCGGGTGCGACGACCACAGCGGCATGGCAGGGTTCGGGCAATAGGCCGGCAGGTCCTTGGCTTCCAGTTCCACGACCGGGATGGTCTTGTCGTTCATTCATTTCTCCGTCAGCTAATAGGTAGGGAAACACAGCATTCCCAAAACCACGATTCTAACGGATTCGACCTGATTGCCGGAATGGTCCGGTAGAATAGCAACCTTAATACTGTCGAGTAGAATTTCCGACAGGGAAATCTACGCGCATTTTCACGCCCTCGTTTCATGTCCGAACGCAGCCTGTCCGCCATGCTTGTCGACCGCTTTTGTTGCAGGAACGCGACATGAGCGGAGTGCGCATGGAGAGCGGCAACGATGTCGACGGGCACGACCCCGTCGCCTGGCGCGAGGGTTTCCAGGTCGGCCTGCCCACGCTGTTCGGCCTCGGCGCATGGGGCATCGTGGTCGGGGTCGCGATGGTCAAGAGCGGCCTCACGGTGCTGCAAGCCAGCGCCATGACGCTGATCGTGTATTCCGGTTCGGCGCAGCTTGCATCGCTGCCGCTGATCGCCACCGGCGCCCCCATCGGCGTCATCTTCGCCACCGCCTTCGTCGTCAACCTGCGGTTCGTCATCTTTTCCGCACTGCTCGCCCCCCATTTCTCGCACCTGCCGGTGGTGCAGCGTTTTTATCTTGGCCATATCTCCGGCGACCTGACCACCGCGCTCTTCCTGCAGCGCTATCCCCGCACGGCGCCCGAACGGGGCAAGCTGTCGTTCCTGAAGGGCTTGCTGTATCCGAGCTGGGTCGCGTGGCAGGTCGGCACGTTCATCGGCATCTTCCTGGGCAGCGCCGTGCCGACGGAATGGCAGCTGGGCTTTGCCGGCACGCTCGCCATCCTGTGCATCCTCGTCCCGCTGGTCATGAACAGCGCGGCCCTGTGCGGCGTGCTCGTGGCGGGCATCGTGTCCGTGCTGGCGCATGGCCTGCCGTACAAGCTCGGGCTGCTGCTTGCGGTTCTCGTCGGCATGGTCACCGCCATCGCCATCGAGGAAACGCAGGAACGCCGCAAGGTCCGCCATGGCTGACTGGGAAATCTGGACCGTCATCGTGGTGCTGGGTGTCGCCACCGCATGCTGCCGCAGCGCCTTGTGGATGGTGGGCCACCGCGTGACGATTCCCCGGCGCGTGCAGGAAATGCTGCGCTATGCGCCCGCCTGCGCGCTGGCCGCGATCGTCGCGCCCGATTTCATGCTGGGGCCGCAGGGGGAGGTCGAGCTGGCCGTCACGAACCCGAAACTCCTGGCCGGTATCATCTCGCTGGCCTACTACCTGTGGCGGCGGAACATGTTGCAGACCATCGTTATTGGCATGGTGGTATTTACTGTGCTGCGCGTTTCTGGTGTTTTCCATGGGGTCGGCTAAGGTAAAATAGCGTTTTTTAAACATTCCAAGATTGTTGACAATGGCCGTTCTCAATTTCACCCGCTTGCAAGACCTGATCGACCAAGACGCGCTGAAAGGCAAGCGCGTCTTCATCCGCGCCGACCTGAATGTCCCGCAGGACGACGCCGGCAACATTACGGAAGACACGCGCGTGCGTGCTTCGGTTCCCGCGATCCGCGCTGCGCTTGATGCGGGTGCGGCCGTGATGGTCACGTCGCACCTGGGCCGTCCGACCGAGGGCGAGTTCAAGCCGGAAGACAGCCTGGCGCCGGTCGCCAAGCGCCTGTCCGAGCTGCTGGGCCAGCCGGTTGAACTGAAACAGAACTGGGTCGATGGCGTCGACGTCGCGCCGGGCCAGGTCGTGCTGCTGGAAAACTGCCGCGTCAACAAGGGCGAGAAGAAGAATTCGGACGAGCTGGCGCAGAAGATGGCCAAGCTGTGCGACATCTATGTGAATGACGCCTTCGGCACCGCGCACCGCGCCGAAGCGACCACGCACGGCATCGCGAAGTTCGCGCCCGTGGTCGCCGCCGGTCCGCTGCTGGCGGCCGAGCTGGATGCGCTGGGCAAGGCCCTGGGCGCGCCGCAGCGTCCGCTGCTGGCGATCGTCGCCGGCTCCAAGGTGTCGACCAAGCTGTCGATCCTGCAGAGCCTGGCCGACAAGGTCGACAACCTGATCGTGGGCGGCGGCATCGCCAACACGTTCATGAAGGCCGTGGGCCTGAACATCGGCAAATCGCTGGCGGAAGCGGACCTCGTCGGCGAGGCGAAAACCATCATCGACAAGATGGCCGCCCGTGGCGCGACCGTGCCGATCCCGGTGGACGTCGTGTGCGCGAAGGAGTTTTCGCCGACCGCCACCGCGACCGTCAAGGACGTCAAGGATGTGGCCGACGACGACATGATCCTGGACATCGGCCCGAAGACCGCGGCCCAGCTCGCCGAGCAGATCGCCAAGGCGGGCACCATCGTGTGGAACGGTCCGGTCGGCGTGTTCGAGTTCGACCAGTTCGCCGAAGGCACCAAGACCCTGGCCCAGGCCATCGCCGCATCGAAAGCCTTCTCGATCGCGGGCGGCGGCGACACCCTGGCTGCCATCGCAAAATACAATATTGCCGACCAAGTCGGCTATATCTCGACCGGCGGCGGCGCCTTCCTCGAGTTCCTCGAAGGTAAGACGCTTCCGGCGGTGGAGATCCTGCTGCAGCGTAGCGCTGCGAAATAACACCTCACGGTCACCGGCGCAGCCCACGGGCTGCGCTTTTCACTTCAAGGATAGATCAATGTCTCGTGGTACCAAGATCGTCGCAACCATCGGCCCCGCTTCCTCCGACTTCGATACGCTCGTCCGCATGATCCGCGCGGGCGTGGACATCGTGCGCCTGAATTTCTCGCACGGCCGCGCCCAGGACCATATCGACCGTGCCAACCTGGTGCGTCGCGCCGCGGCCGAGTGCGGCCGCGAAGTGGCGATCATGGCCGACATGCAGGGCCCGAAGATCCGCGTCGGCAAGTTCGAAGAAGGCAAGATCGTACTGAACAACGGTGACCGCTTCATCCTGGACGCCCGCTGGGGCGAGAACGGCGAGCTGGGCAACCAGGAACGCGTCGGCCTCGACTACAAGGCACTGCCGAACGACGTCCGTCCGGGTGACACGCTGCTGCTGAACGACGGCCTGATCGTGCTGATCGTCGAGCGCGTGGCCGGCAGCGAGATCCACACCATCGTCAAGGTGGGCGGCGACCTGTCCAACAACAAGGGCATCAACCGCATGGGCGGCGGCCTGACGGCGCCGGCGCTGACCGCGAAGGACATGGAGGACATCAAGACCGCGATGACCTTCCAGGCCGACTACCTGGCGATCTCGTTCCCGAAAACGGCGACCGACATGGAAATGGCGCGCCAGCTGGCGAACATCGCCGGCGAGCCGTTCGGCCACAAGCCGATGATGATCGCGAAGATCGAGCGCGCGGAAGCAATTCCCGTTCTGCAAGAGATCCTGGACGCCTCCGACGGCATCATGGTCGCCCGCGGCGACCTCGCCGTCGAAGTGGGCAACGCGGCCGTACCGGCGCTGCAGAAGCGCATGATCCGCATGGCGCGCGATTGCAACAAGCTGGCGATCACCGCCACGCAGATGATGGAGTCGATGATCGTCAACGCCGTGCCGACCCGCGCCGAAGTGTCGGACGTGGCCAACGCTGTGCTGGACGGCACCGACGCCGTGATGACGTCGGCCGAGACCGCCGCCGGCAAGTGGCCGGTCGAGACGGTCGAGATGATGTCCGCGATCTGCGTCGAAGCGGAACGTTCCGAATACAACAAGCTGGAAGCCGACTTCCTGAACGTGCAGTTCACCCGCATCGACCAGTCGATCGCGTACGGCGCCCTGTTCACCGCGCACCACCTGCGCGTGAAGGCGATCGTCGCGCTGACCGAGTCCGGTTCGACCGCGCTGTGGATGAGCCGCCACCGCGTCGACACCCCGATCTTCGCCCTGACGCCAAGCGTCACCACCCAACGCAAGGTTGCGTTGTATCGTAACGTGCATGCGTACCACCTGACGCAGCGCGGCGACAGCGCCGCCGTCCTGAAACAGGCGGAAGACTTGCTGGTCGCCAACGGCATCGTCAAGAAGGGCGACACGATCGTCGTCACGTGGGGCGAGCCGATGGGCCAGGTCGGCGGCACGAACGCGCTCAAGATCGTTCGCGTCGGTGAATTCAATTAAGAGGGAGCTCAACACCTGAGCGCGCGGCCGCAACCGCGGCCGCGCCAGACTGTCGAACGGATGATGTGCATGGCTGACGCGCCTTCGCGCGAGGCCAGACGCACGCACGCGCAGAAGGTGTGAGACCCGGAAAGGTTTCTTTATTCCTATGGAGCTAAACCATGGCACTCGTATCAATGCGTCAACTGCTGGACCACGCCGCCGAACACGGCTACGGCCTCCCGGCGTTTAACGTCAACAACCTGGAGCAGGTCCAGGCCATCATGGCCGCGGCCGACCAGACCGGCAGCCCGGTGATCATGCAGGCTTCGGCCGGCGCCCGCAAATATGCCGGCGAAGCGTTCCTGCGCCACCTGATCGACGCCGCCGTCGAAGCCTACCCGCACATTCCCGTCGTCATGCACCAGGACCACGGCCAGTCGCCGGCCGTCTGCATGGCCGCGATCCGTTCGGGCTTCACGTCCGTCATGATGGACGGCTCGCTGGAAGCGGACGGCAAGTCCGTCGCCTCCTACGACTACAACGTCGAGGTGTCGAAGGAAGTGGTGAAATTCGCGCACTCGATCGGCGTGACCGTCGAAGCGGAACTGGGCGTGCTCGGTTCGCTGGAAACGATGAAGGGCGACAAGGAGGACGGCCACGGCGCGGACCGCACCATGACCCGCGAAGAACTGCTGACCGACGTGGCGCAGGCCGCCGACTTCGTCGCGCGCACCCAGTGCGACGCGCTGGCCATCGCCATCGGCACCTCGCACGGCGCGTATAAATTCACGCGCAAGCCGACCGGCGACATCCTCGCCATCGACCGCATCAAGGAAATCCACGCGCGCATCCCGAACACGCACCTCGTGATGCACGGTTCGTCGTCGGTTCCGCAGGAGCTGCTGGCGATCATCCGCGAATTCGGCGGCGACATGAAGGAAACGTATGGCGTGCCGGTCGAGGAAATCCAGGAAGGCATCAAGCACGGCGTCCGCAAGATCAATATCGACACGGACATCCGCCTGGCGATGACGGCCGCGATCCGCAAATACCTGTTCGAGAACCCGTCGAAATTCGACCCGCGCGACTACCTGAAGCCGGCCCGCGAAGCCGCGACGCAGATCTGCAAGGCACGCTATATCTCCTTCGGCTGCGAAGGCATGGCTGCCAAGATCAAGCCGATTCCGCTGGAGAAAATGGCGGAGCGCTACAAGGCGGGTGAGCTGGCGCAGATCGTTCAGTAATCCCCAAGCCGTCGTTCCCGCGAAGGCGGGAACCCATACTGAATCGCCAGATTCGGTAAGTTGAAAGCAGCGCGAGGCTTTTGAACACGAACTTCGGAACCTCAGCATGGGCCCCCGCTTTCGCGGGGGCGACGATTTCCACGCAATATTCGCGTAAAATATCGCTTTGGCACCGGCTCTCACTAGCCTTCGCCCATCCGACCGGCCTCTTCGCCGGTTTCGCTTTATCAAGATATCCCCTCTATGAAAAGCCTCTACCAATCCACTATTTCCTCCCTGCCATTGCTGGGCCATGGCAAGGTCCGTGACAACTACGCCGTCGGCGACGACAAGATCCTGATCGTCACGACCGACCGCCTGTCGGCCTTCGACGTCGTCATGAACGAACCGATCCCCGGCAAGGGTATGGTGCTGAACCAGATGAGCGATTTCTGGTTCGAAAAACTCGGCCACATCGTGCCGAACCACCTGACCGGCGTGGCGCCGGAATCCGTGGTCGCACCCGAGGAAGTGGAGCAGGTAAAAGGCCGCGCCGTCGTCGCCAAGCGCCTGAAGCCGATCCTCGTGGAAGCCGTCGTGCGCGGCTACATCATCGGTTCGGGCTGGAAGGATTACCAGGCGACCGGATCCGTCTGCGGCATCCAGTTGCCGGCCGGCCTGCGCCAGGCCGACAAGCTGCCCGAGCCGCTGTTCACCCCGGCCGCGAAAGCCGACCTGGGCGAGCACGACGAGAACATCAGCTTCGCCGACATGGAACAGCGCATCGGTTCGGAACTGGCAAATAAAATCCGCGACATCAGTATCCAGCTGTACAAGACCGCCGCCGACTACGCCGCCACGCGCGGCATCATCATCGCCGACACCAAGTTCGAATTCGGCCTGGACGAGAACGGCGTGCTGCACCTGATGGACGAAGTCCTGACCGCCGATTCCTCGCGTTTCTGGCCGGCGGACTCGTACGCCCCGGACATGTCGCCGCCGTCGTTCGACAAGCAGTTCGTGCGCGACTACCTGGAAACGCTGAAGGACTGGAACAAGGCCCCGCCGGCACCGGCGTTGCCGCAGGACGTCATCGACAAGACCCAGGCCAAGTACTTCGAAGCCATCGAACGCCTGACCGGCGAGAAGCTGAAGGTCTGAGATGGCGGATCAGCAGAATAAGCCGCTGGTCGGCGTGATCATGGGCTCCAGCTCCGACTGGGACGTGATGCAGCACGCCTGCGCCATGCTGAAGCAGTTCGGCGTGCCGTTCGAGGCGCAGGTGATCTCGGCGCACCGCATGCCGGACGAGATGTTCGCGTACGCGGAATCCGCCCGTCGCCGCGGCCTGCGTGCCATCATCGCCGGTGCCGGCGGTGCCGCGCACCTGCCGGGCATGGTCGCCGCGAAGACGGTCGTGCCCGTGCTGGGCGTGCCCGTCCCGTCGAAATACCTGCGCGGCGAAGACTCGCTGCTGTCGATCGTGCAGATGCCGAAGGGCGTGCCCGTGTCGACGTTCGCCATCGGCGAAGCCGGCGCCGCGAATGCCGCGCTGACCGCGATCGCCATCATCGCCACCACCGACGACGCCCTGGCGGGCCAGCTTGAACAATTCCGCCAGCAACAGACCGCCGCCGCCAAGGCCATGACCCTGCCTGTGAACGACTGATGAGTGATACGAAGTCACTAGCCTATTTGCCGGAAGCCGCGGAACCTGCGTGGCTGGGCGTGATGGGCGGCGGCCAGCTGGGCCGCATGTTTGCCCACGCCGCACAGGCGATGGGCTACCGCGTGGCCGTGCTGGAGCCGTCGGATGACTGCCCGGCCGGCCAGGTCGCCGAGCGCCTCGTCGAGGCCGGCTACGAAGATGCGGCCGGCCTGGATGCGCTGGCCGCGCAATGCGTGGCCGTCACGACCGAATTCGAAAACGTCCCGGCCGCCAGCCTGTCGCGCCTCGCGCAGCAGGTGTTCGTGGCGCCGAACGCGCACGGCGTGTCCGTCGCCCAGGACCGCATCGCGGAAAAATCCTTCTTCGTCGCCTGCGCAAGTAAATCCGGCGTGATGCCGGCGCCGCACAAGGTGATCGCGAGCGATGCCGACATCGACGCCATCGCCGACGACCTGCTGCCCGGCATCCTGAAAACGGTGCGCATGGGCTACGACGGCAAGGGCCAGGTGCGCGTGCGCACGCGCGAGGACGTCCGCGCCGCGTTCGAATCCATGGACCGCGTGACCTGTCTGCTGGAAAAGATGCTGCCGCTCGCGTACGAGGTGTCCGTGCTGACGGCGCGTGGGGCGGATGGCCAGTCGGTCGTCTACCCGATCGCGGAAAACGTGCACCGCGACGGCATCCTGTTCACGACGACCGTGCCGGGCCCGAACGTGTCCGCCGAATGCGCGCGCAAGGCGCAGGATGCGGCCCGTGCCATCGTGGCCGAGCTCGGTTATGTCGGCGTGCTGTGCATCGAATTCTTCGTGCTGGCGGACGGTTCGCTGGTCGTCAACGAGATGGCGCCGCGGCCGCACAACAGCGGCCACTACACGATCGACGCGTGCATCACGAGCCAGTTCGCGCAGCAAGTCCGTGCGATGGCGAAACTGCCGCTGGGCGACGTGCGCCAGCATTCGCCGGCCGTGATGCTGAATATCCTCGGCGACGTGTGGTTCGATGGTGAGACCGTCCGTGAACCGGCATGGGATGCCGTGCTGGCGCTGCCCGGCGCCAACCTGCACCTGTACGGCAAGACCGACCCGCGCCGCGGCCGCAAGATGGGGCACGTGACGTTCGTCGCGCCGACGCTGCAAGAGGCGCAAGCAAACTTTGCGCAGGCCTGCACCATCCTCGGGATCGCGCTGTGACCGATGTGATCAAAACCGCCGCGCTCGCGCTCGAGGCCGGCCGCCTCGTCGCGCTGCCGACCGAGACCGTGTACGGCCTCGGCGCCGACGCGGAGAACCCGGCCGCGGTTGCCGCGATCTATGCCGCCAAGGGCCGCCCGCAGGATCACCCCGTGATCGTGCATGTGGCTCCTGGCGTCGATCTCGACTACTGGGCGGCCGACATCCCGTCGGAAGCACGCCAGCTGGCCGATGCCTTCTGGCCCGGTCCGCTAACGATGATCCTGAAACGTGCGCCGCACATTCCGGACGCCGTCTCGGGCGGGCAGGACACGGTCGGCATCCGCTGCCCGTCGCATCCGGTGGCGATCGAACTGCTGCAGGCATTCAAGGGCGGGAAGGGCGGCATCGCGGCGCCATCCGCGAATAAATTCGGCGCCGTCAGCCCGACGACCGCGCAGCATGTGCGCGACGAGTTCGGCGACGACATCGGAGAACACGGCCGCATCGCCTTCGTGCTGGATGGCGGCCAGAGCGAGGTCGGCATCGAATCGACGATCGTCGACCTGTCGCGCCTGGCGACGCACGGCCCCGTGCTGCTGCGTCCGGGCCATATCTCGGCGGATGCCATCGCGGCCGTGATCGACCAGGTGCCGGCCCGTCCGGATGCCGCGGCACCCCGCGCCTCGGGCACGCTGGAATCGCATTACGCGCCGCACACGCCGGTCGCGATGCAGGACACGGCGACCTTGGCCGACACCTTGTCCAGGTTGCAAGAGGCGGGACGCAAGGTTGCGCTGATCCATTATTCGGATTTGGCCGCCACGCACGCGGCCGTCCGCCTGCCCGCCTCGCCGGAGGGCTTTGCGCATGCGCTGTACGCGGCGCTGCGCGCGATGGATGGCGCGGGTGCCGACGTCATCCTCGTCGAGGCGCCGCCGCAGGATGGGCCCTGGCTGGGCGTCAACGACCGCCTGCGCCGCGCCGCGCATGGTTCGACCGGCATCGTGCACGGGTTGATAAACAACACTACCGCGCTGTAATCAGTCGGGAATCTTCCCAAAAACGCTAGTCCGGTGCATGCTACTCGGCAATCCCGGCCCGCCTTTCTGCGCGGGCCTTTTGTCTTGATCAGTGAGTCGAAGGACACCCATGCGTTCCCTCTTAACCCTGGCCTGCAGCCTCGGGCTGGGCTATTTGCTTGCCGCTTGCAGCGGCGGCACCACCGCCGGCGGCACGCCGACCGGCGTCGCGAATCCTGAACCGCTGCCCGTCGCGACGCGCGGCAGCATCGTGGGGCAGGCCGCCTCCGTGGCCGTCAGCGTCGGCGGTGCAAGTCTCACCACATTGACTCCGACCGTGCTGGCCGGCTTCCTCGAATCGGCCCAGCAGGGCACCTTGGCCGTTGCGGGACAGCCGCAGTGCTCGGTCTCCGTGTACAAGGTCCACTACAACACCATCGGCGGCGCCGGCGAAGCGACGGACGGCAGCGCCGCCGTCTTCGTACCCACCGGCGGCGGCGCGTCGTGCAGCAACTCGCGGCCCGTCGTGCTGTATGCGCACGGCACCTCGTTGCAGAAATCCTACGACATGGCCGACATCGCCAACAACACGGAAGCGCGCCTCGCGGCGGCCGTGTTCGCGGCCCAGGGCTTCATCGTCGTGGCGCCGAACTACACGGGCTACAGCGGCTCGTCGCTGGGCTACCACCCGTACCTGGACCGCGTCGCGCAGGCCGCCGACATGATCGACGCGCTGCGCGCCGCACGCACGTCGTTCGGGGCCATCGGCGCCAAGGATTCCGGCAAGTTGATGGTCACCGGCTATTCCCAAGGCGGCTATGTCGCGCTGGCCACGCAGCGCGCCATGCAAGACATGGGCACGAACGAGTTCACGCTGACGGCGGCGTCCGGCATGTCGGGCCCGTATGCCATCGCCCGCTTCGGCGATGACCTGTTCGGCGGCGCACCGCGTAGTGGTGCCACCGTGATCGTGCCGATGATCATCAACGCGGGCCAGCATGCGAGTGCCGCGCTGTACGCGACCCCATCGGATGTCTACGAGACGCAGTACGCCGCATCGATCGCCGACCTGGTGCCGGGCAGCCTCGGCAGCGGTGACCTCGTCGACCAGGGCAAGCTGCCGGCATCAGCCCTGTTCGCCGCGGATTCGCAGCCGCAGACGCCCGGCTACACGGCGTATTTCGGCGCCAACAACCTGATCCGCACGACCTACCGCAGCGGCTACCTGGCCGATCTCGCCGCGCACCCGTGCGACCAGAGCGCGACGTCGCCGCTGGCCTGTTCTCCAGCCCACAACCTGCGCAAATGGCTCGTGCGCAATGACCTGCGCAGCTATATGCCGAACGCACCCACGATGCTGTGCGGCGGCCATGACGACCCTGTCGTCCCGTTCTTCAACGCGACGTCGGCCGCGAGCTATTTCAGCGCGCGCGGCAGCAGGATCACGCTGCTCGACATCGACGACACGCCGAGCCTGAACGACCCGTACCGCTCGGCCAAGGCAGGCTTCGTGGCGGCCAGGACGATCCTGCGCGCGTCGTCAGGCGATGGCGCCGTCGCGTCGGCCTATCACGCCGGTCTCGTGGCGCCGTTCTGCATGGCGGCGACACGCGATTATTTTCAAACAACATTGTCACATTAAGACATGAATTCGCCGGCGGCGTTGCTATAATCGGCCGCGCTGCCGGCCTCGTCTCCCAGCCGTCGCAACAGGGTGTTGTTGCCGGTGCACGACAAAGCTTTTCGCTATACAACGATGCCGAACACTGGCATATTAGTTGGCACACGAATAGCACGGCCGTTCGTTGCATAAGAGAAAAATTTCTTTAGGAGACACAATGCGTAAGACCTCATTCGCGCTCGCGCTGTTGACCGCTGCCGTCCTGTCGGCTTGCGGCGGCAGCAGCACCAGCCCTCGCGGCGGCGACCAGACCCCGGTTACCAAGTTCAGCGCACAGGTATCGTTCGGCGACAGCCTGTCCGACGTCGGCTCGTATGCCGTCGGTACCGTCAAGGCGCTGGGCGGCGGCAAGTTCACGATCAACGGCGACAACACGTCGATCAACAAGGAACTGACCGGCAAGAACTGGACCGAACTCGTCGCGGCCCAAATGAGCCTGCCAGCACCGTGCCCGGCCCAGACCGGCCTGCAGGGCGACGCGACCAAGGGCTTCGCCGTCCCTGTCTCCTTCAACACCAACTGCCTCAATTACGCGCAAGGCGGCTCGCGCGTGACGAATCCGATCGGCCCGAACAACAAGGTCGTGAACCCGACGCTGGGCCTGACCACCGTGCCCGTGGTGACGCAGATCGCGAACCACCTGGCCAAGACCGGGGGCAAATTCAGCGGTACCGAACTCGTGACCGTGATGGCCGGCGGTAACGACATCCTGTTCCTGCTGGGCCAGCTGTCGTCGAGCGCCACCGCCGCCGGCACTGCCGCCGGTTCCCAGGCCTTCGCCGTGTCGCTGACGACGCAACTGGCCGCCGGTGCGACGAACCCGGCCACCGCGGCCCAGGCCATCGGCCTCGCGATCCAGACGGAAGCGGCGCGCGCCGGCCACACCGACGCCTCGATCGTGCAAGCCGCCGTCACCGCCGCCGTCATGGCCGGGAACACTGCCGCCGCGCAGGCGACCGTGTACGGCCCGATGGTCGCCAAGGCCCAGGCGGACGCCACGGCCGCCGGCCAGAAAGCAGGCGCCGACTACCTGACCGCGAATGCCGCGGGTGTCGTCACCGCCATGGCGACGGCCGGCGCCGAGCTGGCCGCGCTGGTCAAGACGCAGATCGTCGCCAAGGGCGCGAATTATGTGGTCGTGAACAACCTGCCGGATGTGGCATCGACGCCGTCGGGCAAGTCGCAGTCCGCGGCCGTCCAGGCCCTGATCGTGAAAGCCGTCGACGCCTTCAATGCGCAATTGCAAGCCGGTGTCGCGGACGAGCCGAAAGTCCTGTACGTCGACGTGTGGAGCGTCAGCCACGACGAAGTGATCAATCCGGCACCGTATGGCCTCACCAATACGTCGACCCCGGCCTGCGGCCCGAACGCGCTGGGTACCACGTCCCTCGTCTGCAACGCGAAGAACGTGATCGCAGGCGACGTCAGCCACTACATGTTCGCCGACGAAGTCCATCCGACGCCGTTCGTGAACTGGCTGCTCGCGCGCTATGTTCTCGAGAAGATGGAAGTCAAAGGCTGGCTGTAATCATCACGACAGGCTCGTCCCCGCGGACGGGCCATCAATAAGAATCAGGAGATAACATGAAAGTAAGTTCCAATGTCGTGAAGCTGCTGGTCGCTGCTGGCGCGCTGGCCGTGGCGGGCAGCGCCGCGGCACAGGCCAAGGGGAAGTGGGCCGTGTCGCTGGGCGCCATCGAGATCGAACCAAAGGTGGAAAGCGGCGCGATTTCCGCTCCGGCCCTGCCGAATTCGCTGGGCGACGTCGGCAAGGACACGGAACCGGTGGCGATCATCAACTACGGGATCACCGACAACATCACCGCCGAATTCACCATCGCGAAGCCATACAAGCACAGCATCTACGGCGCGGGTTCCATCGCCGGTACGGGCGAGCTGGGCACGGCACATGCCTTGCCGCCGACGTTGTTCGCGCAATACCGTTTCTTCTCGCCGAACGCGGCGTTCCGTCCGTACGTCGGCCTGGGCGTGACCTATGCCTACTTTTACAAGGAAACCGGCTCGTTCCGCATGACCGCGCTAACGGACCCGGGCGGTCCGCCGACGACGTTTAGCATCGACAACAAATTGACCTATTCGGGCCAGATCGGTGCCGTCTGGAACTTCAACGAGAAATGGTTCCTCAACGCCGCGCTCGTGAAGACCCGCCTGCGGACCGACGTGCACTTCTCGACGGGGCAGAACCAGCACATGAAGCTGGACCCGAAGTCGACTGTGCTGACCCTTGGCTACAAGTTCTGATCGCGTTTCGCGCAATAAAAAACCCGCCGTGTTCGGCGGGTTTTTTTTCGTGCACCGGGGCGATCAGAACGCCGCGATACCGGTCTGCGCACGTCCCAGGATCAGCGCGTGGATGTCGTGCGTACCTTCGTACGTGTTGACGACTTCCAGGTTGACGAGGTGACGCGCCACGCCGAACTCGTCGCTGATGCCATTACCGCCCATCATGTCGCGCGCCATGCGTGCGATGTCCAGTGCCTTGCCGCAGGAATTGCGTTTCATGATCGACGTGATCTCGACCGCGGCCGTGCCCTCGTCCTTCATGCGGCCCAGGCGCAGGACGCCCTGCAGGCCCAGCGTGATTTCCGTCTGCATGTCCGCCAGTTTTTTCTGGATCAGCTGGTTGGCGGCCAGCGGCTTGCCGAACTGCTTACGGTCCAGCACGTACTGGCGGGAACGATGCCAGCAGTCTTCCGCGGCGCCCAGCGCACCCCAGGCGATGCCGTAGCGGGCCGAATTCAGGCACGTGAACGGACCCTTCAGGCCGCGCACTTCCGGGAAAGCATTTTCTTCGGGGCAGAACACTTCGTCCATCACGATCTCGCCCGTGATCGACGCGCGCAGGCCGACCTTGCCATGGATGGCCGGCGCCGACAGGCCTTTCCAGCCCTTTTCCAGCACGAAGCCGTGGATCTTGCCTTCGTCATCCTTCGCCCAGACGACGAACACGTCGGCGATCGGCGAGTTCGTGATCCACATTTTCGAGCCGGACAGTGAGTAGCCGCCGTCGACCTTGCGCGCGCGCGTGACCATCGAGCCCGGGTCGGAGCCGTGGTTCGGTTCGGTCAGGCCGAAGCAGCCGATCCATTCGCCGGTGGCCAGTTTCGGCAGGTATTTCTGCTTCGTCTCTTCATTGCCGAATTCATGGATGGGCACCATCACGAGCGACGACTGCACGCTCATCATCGAGCGGTAACCGGAATCGACGCGCTCGACTTCGCGCGCGATCAGGCCGTAGCTGACGTAGTTCAGGCCGGGGCCGCCGTATTGCTCGGGGATGGTCGGGCCCAGCAGGCCGAGCTCTCCCATCTCGCGGAAGATGGACGCGTCGGTGGTTTCGTGGCGGAAGGCTTCGAGGACGCGCGGCAGCAGCTTGTCCTGGCAATAGGCCGCGGCGGCGTCGCGCACCATGCGTTCTTCGTCGAGCAACTGCTCGTTCAGCAGCAACGGGTCATCCCAATGGAACTGGGCTTTGCGGGGCGTATCGGAACGGCTCATGGGGCTCCTGTCTCAATCTTTGTAAGAATGTGGCGGGCGAATGGATGGCCGCCCGGGTCGATCCATTATAGAAACCCAGCCCCGCCGCATCTTTTCAAACTGCGACAGGCATTTTCATTTTTCAAACAGGGATCAGGTGCTGCCGAAGCGCCCGCCATGGAACAGCAGGGCGGACTGCGGGTGCACGGCGCAGTCTTCCACTTCGCCCACGAAGATCACGTGGTCGCCTTCCGGGTAGCGGCTGCGGTTGTGGCATTCGAACCAGGCGGAGACGCCTTTCAGGATCGGCTGGCCGGTGCGCGACAATTCGTACTCGACGCCTTCGAACGGATCGTGGCCGCGTCGCGAGAACCGGCGCGCCAGCTCTTCCTGGCCGGCGGACAATACGTTGATGACGTAGTGCGAATTGCCGGTGAAGATGGGCAGGCTGTTGGCGACGTTCGACAGGCTCCACAGCACCAGCGGCGGCTCCAGCGATACGGAATTGAAAGAGGACGCGGTCAGGCCGCGGAATTTGCCGTCGCCCAGGCGGGTCGTGATGACGGTGACGCCGGTCGCGAATTGGGACAGGGCCTGGCGAAAATGGGCGGAATCGAAACCGCGCGTGGTGGCGCGAGGTGAGCTGGTGTTCATGCGCGCATTATGCCATCAATGGCCGCAGCCTCCCCGAGCCTGCACGACCGCGCACTTTCGTTTACAGTGAAACCATGGACAACTATTTATCCCTCGAGGAGTCAGCATGAGCCAGCAATCAGCAACCGAAGTGGCCATCCTGGGCGGCGGGTGTTTCTGGTGCCTGGAAGCCGTCTATCTGGAAGCGCGCGGTATTCTCCGCGTGGAATCGGGCTATATGGGCGGCGAGGCCCCTGCGCCGACCTACGAGCAGGTGTGCGCGGGCACGACGGGCCACGCGGAAGTCGTGCGCCTGGAATTCGATCCGAACGTGATCAGTTATCGCGACATCCTGGAAATCTTTTTCACCATCCACGACCCCACGACGCTGAACCGCCAGGGCAACGACGTCGGCACGCAATACCGCTCGGTGATCTTCTTCACGTCGCCGGAACAGGAAGCCACGGCGCGCAAGGTGATGGCCGAGATGGCCGCCGTGTGGGATGCGACTATCGTCACGCATGTGCTGCCGGCCGAGCCGTGGTACAAGGCCGAGGACTACCACCAGAATTATTTTGCGCAGCACCCGTTACAGGGGTATTGCGCGTTCGTGGTGGCGCCCAAGGTGGCCAAGTTCCGCAAGATGTTCACGGACCGAGTGAAATAGCGCTAACGATACATGTACCGCCGCGACCACGGAATCAGGTCCGGTTCCTCGCCCGCCTTGCCGCACACGATCTGGTACAGGCTGATCCAGTCGTGTGCGAAGCCGTACGCGCAGCCGGCCAGGTAGACGTGCCAGATGCGGAACGTCTTCGGATCGCACGTCGCCCGGATGCGGTCGGCATTGTTCTCGAAATTCTCGGTCCACAGCGCACACGTGCGGGCATAGTGGCGGCGCAGGTTTTCCACGTCGCGGACTTCGAGTCCGCCTTCCTGCATCGTGCGGATGACGGTGGACAGATGCGCCAGCTCGCCGTGCGGGAACACGTATTTGTCGATGAACTCGCCACTGCCGTGCGGGCTGTTGCGCTGCTCGACATCGGTCGTGGTGATGCCGTGGTTCATCACGACGCCACCCGGCGCCAGCAGCTTGCCGATGCGGCGGAAGTATTCCGGTAAATTGTCCACGCCCACGTGCTCGAACATGCCGACGCTCGTGATGCGGTCAAAACTGCCCGCGACGTCGCGGTAGTCCTGCAAGCGGATCTCGACACGGTCCTGCAATCCGGCCTGCGCCACGCGCTCGCGCGCCAGCTCGTACTGGCGTTCGGAGAGCGTGACGCCGACGCAGCGCGCCCCGAACCTGCTGGCCGCGCGGATCACGAGCGCGCCCCAGCCGCAGCCGATGTCGAGCAGCGTCTGGCCCGGCTGCACGCCGATCTTGGTGAGGATGTGGTCGATCTTCTTTTGCTGGGCGGTGGCCAGGTCCTCGTCGCCGTTCTCGAAATAGGCGCAGGAATAGACCATGGCCGGGTCGAGGAACAGGCTGTAGAACTCGTTGGAGACGTCGTAGTGGTAGCGGATTGCCTCGGCATCCTTCTCGCGCGTGTGCGGCGAGACGAGGCGCAGGGCGGCGCTGGCGACGCGGCTCGCGCGCGCCGGCTTGCCCGTCGTTTCCGCGAGGGCGGAACCCACCTGGATCATGTCGGCCGCGCGTCCTTCGATCTCGAGCGCGCCTTCGACATAGGCTTCCCCGAGGTTGCCCAGCGACGGCGCGAGGAGGTAGCGCAGGCCGCCCGGGTTCGGGACGCGGATTTTCACGCGTGGCTGCTCAGGGGACAAGTCCACCTGCGCGCCATTCCATAATTCCACGCGCAGGGGCAGGTTGAATTTACTGCGTATGCCTGAGGTCCAGGCGGAAAGCTTCATTTGATCGAACACGCGTCTTCTCCGGCTGATCCTGAACCGGATGCACCGGGTCAGGGTTGCAAACGTTGCCGCGTCCAGCTGCCATCTTCCTGCCGCATATAGACGATGCGGTCGTGGAAGCGTGAACGCCGCCCCTGCCAGAACTCGATCCGTTCCGGCACCAGGCGAAAACCGCCCCAGTGTTGTGGCCGTGGCGGTGCTTCGCCATATTGACGCGCCACTTCCTCGTAGTGTTCTTCGAGGGCGGCACGGTTTGCGATCGGCTCGCTTTGTTCGGACGCGATCGCCGACAGCCGGCTTTTCAATGGTCGGCTGTTGAAATACTTATCGCTTTCCTCGGCACTCGTGCGCTCAACCCTGCCTTCGATCCGCACCTGCCGTTCAAGTTCACTCCAGAAGAATAGCAGAGCTGCAAAAGGCTTGCTTGCCAACTGCTTGCCTTTCTGGCTGTCGTAATTCGTGTACCAGGTGAAGCCGCGCGCATCGAATTGCTTGACGAGAACAATGCGCGACGTCGGCCGCCCGTCCTCGCCCACGGTGGCCACGCTCATCGCGTTCGGTTCGTTCACTTCGGCCTTCAGCGCTTCCTCGAACCAGCGCGTGAACTGGTCCATCGGGTCGTCGGCGACGTCGCTTTCGTCCAGGCGGGCCTGGCCGTAATCCTTGCGCAGGTCGGCGACTTTTTCGCCGATGGAAGGTGCCGGGGCCACCGCCTGTTCGAGGCCGCGGCGCTGGCGCATCGCGCCGCCCAGGCGCGCCATCTGATCCGGACCAAAGAGGCGCAGCGCCATCGGCGCGACGATGCCTTCTTCGCGTTCCATATGGCCGTGATAGCCCTGCACGAAGCGCCGCACGATCGACGCCGACAGCTGCGTGCCGCTGCCGTCCGCGATGCCCGTCAGTTGCTCGTGCAGGTCTTGCCACATCGCATCCATGTCCTTGTGTTCCTGCAGGATCACGGGCACGAGCGCCTGCAGCGTGGCCGCATCCTCGCCCTTGGCGACGGCGAGCAGCATCGGCAGCAGGTCCTGCTCTTCGTCTTCGTGGTGCAGGTGGGCGGCCTTGTCGAAGTATTTCAGTACGGCCGTTGCCGCCTGGCGTGCCTGCTCGTCGGCGCCGTGTTCGGGCAGGTGGGCGAGCAGTTTTTCGATGGTCGCAAGCTGTTTGCGGATGCGGCCGTGGCAATGTTTGAGGACGGCGACGGGTTGGTCGAAATCGGGAGCGGGGTCGGCTAGAAGGTTGTTCATGATCGCTGTTGTGGACGTGCAGAATGCGGAAATTTTTTGATTGACTGAAAGTTATTTTAGAGCAATGAGCGCCATTCCGTCCGGTAAAATGAAGGGATCATGACTACGATTTCCACCTCCCTCTTCGATGACGTCGACTTCGAGCGGCGCTTCGGCGGCATTGCCCGCCTCTACGGCGAGCGTGCACTGGAACGGTTCCGTGCGGCGCACGTTTGCGTGGTCGGCGTCGGCGGCGTCGGCTCCTGGATCGTCGAGGCGCTGGCCCGCAGCGCCGTCGGCCGGCTCACGCTCATCGACCTCGACAACGTGGCCGAATCCAACATCAACCGGCAGATCCAGGCCCTGTCGACCACGGTCGGCATGCCCAAGATCGAGGCGCTGAAACAGCGCATTGCGCTCATCAATCCGTACTGCGAAGTCGAGCTCGTCGAAGACTTCATCGATCCGGACAACATCCCGCAGATGATCGGGACGAACAAGCCCGGCGCGGCCCGATTCGACTACGTCGTCGACGCGATCGACAGCGTCCAGGCCAAGGCCGCGCTGATCGCCTACTGCAGCCAGCATGCGATCCCGCTGATCGTCATCGGCGGCGCCGGCGGCCAGCTGGATCCGACCAGGATCGAAGTGCGCGACCTCGCCCGTACCGAGCAGGAGCCGCTGCTGAAAAAAGTGCGCAAGATCCTGCGTGCCCGCTACGGCTTCGCGCGCGGCGAAAAGAACAAGTACCACATCGACGCCGTGTTCTCGATGGAACCGCTGCGCTACCCGCAGTCCGGCGACGCCTGCGAAGTCGACGCGAACAGCATCACGGGCCTGAACTGCGCCGGCTTCGGCTCGAGCATGGTCGTCACCGCGACGTTCGGCATGGTCGCGGCCGGCCACATGCTGCGCAAGATGGCGGAGGAGGCGAATGCCGTGCCGGTACATGTAACCGAATCCGTCGACGCTGTCCAAGTGGAAGAGGCCTTGTTATCATAGGATCAGTTTTTTACTGATTCGTGAAAAGAGGCTCCATGATCCGTCGTATTGCCGTAGCCAGCCTGCTGCTGGCGGCCGTCGCCGCCAACGCGCAGGACGCATCCCAGCAGGCCGGCGACGGCCTGCAAGGTCCCAAGGACCCGGCCCAGGCCACCGCCAACGCGGCCCATCCCGGTAACCCGAACAATCCCGTCGACCCGACGCCCGCTGGCCAGGAACAGCAAGGGCCGAAGGTGCAGGTCATCGACCACGTGATCGGCAAGGGTGCCGAAGCCAGCGTCGGCAGCACGGTCGTCGTCAACTACACGGGCTGGTTCTACAAGCCGCTGGCCGCCAAGCAACGCGGCCGCAAATTCGACTCGTCGCTGGACGCGGGCCGCGAACCGCTCGAGTTCCAGCTCGGTGCGCGCCAGGTCATCAAGGGCTGGGAGCAGGGCGTGCAGGGCATGAAGGTGGGCGGCAAGCGCACGCTGATCATCCCGAGCGAACTCGCGTACGGCAAGCGCGGCGCCGGCGGCGGTTCGATTCCGCCGGATTCCGACCTGATCTTCGACGTGGAACTCCTGAAGGTCAAATAAGGGAACCTCGAAAAACCGTCACGAGCGGCAGCAATGTCGGTTGAGAAGCGCAGCTGTACGCTAGTACAGCGAGCATCGAAGACCGACAGTGCAACGCGCAGTAGGTTTTTCGATGTTTTCTTAAGTCAAAACTCATCAACCAGGAGGACTGCATGCGCATCGCGAACGACGTGACGGAACTGATCGGCAATACCCCCTTGGTGCGGATCCGCCGCCTGGCGCAGGGCGCCGGCGCTGACCTCACCGCCAAGCTCGAGTTCTACAATCCGGCCCACAGCGTCAAGGACCGGATCGGCTGGGCCATGATCGAAGCGGCCGAGCAGGCCGGCAAGATCGGCCCGAACACCATCATCGTCGAGCCCACCAGCGGCAACACGGGCATCGCGCTGGCAATGGTGTGCGCGGCGCGCGGCTACCGCTGCCGCCTCGTCATGCCGGAAACGATGAGCAACGAACGGCGCATGCTGCTGCGCGCGTACGGCGCCGAACTGGTGCTCACGCCGGGGCCGGAAGGCATGCTGGGCGCCATCCGCCGCGCCGAGGAAATCGTCGCGGCCGACCCGAACTGCTTCATGCCGCAGCAGTTCAACAACCCCGCCAACCCGGAAGTCCACCGCCGCACGACGGCCGAGGAAATCTGGCGCGATACCGACGGCAAGGTCGACATCCTCGTGGCCGGCATCGGCACGGGCGGCACGATCACGGGCGTGGCCGAAGTGATCAAGGCGAGGAAGCCGTCGTTCCAGGCCATCGCCGTGGAACCGGAAGCGTCGCCGATCCTGTCGAAGGGCACGAAGGGCCCGCACCCGATCCAGGGCATCGGCGCCGGCTTCATTCCGGACGTGCTGAACACGAAAGCCTACGACGAAGTCATCACCGTCAAGAACGAGGATGCTTTCGAGACGGCTCGTGCGGCCGCGCGCGAGGAGGGGCTGCTGGTCGGCATCTCGTCCGGCGCTGCCCTGTGGGCCGCGATCCAGGTCGCCAAACGGCCGGAAAATGCGGGCAAGCTGATCGTGACGATCATTCCGTCGTTCGGCGAGCGCTATCTCAGTACGGCGTTGTACGCGGACCTGGCCGGCTGATCAGGCTTCCCTCGACGACAAGGCCCGCTTGCATGCGGGCCTTTTTTAATGCGCGTGCGAGTGACCGTGTGGATGGTCGTGGTCGTGGTTGTGGTCGTGGTCATCGTGCGCATGCGCCTCCAGTCCATCGTGCAGGCTGCAAGTGCGGTGCTTGGTCGTTCCTTGTTCCACCTGCAGCGTGCAGTGGTGGATGGAAAAATATTCGCGCAGGTGTTCCACGATGCTGTCGATGGCTGTGTCGCCCGGATAGCCGTCCGGCATCACGAGGTGGGCCGTGAGGGCCGTTTCCGTCGTGCTCATCGCCCAGATGTGCACGTCGTGCACTTCGGTCACGCCCGGTTGCGCGGCGAGGTAGGCCGTGACGCCGGTCGCGTCGACGCTGGCCGGTACGCCCGCCAGCACCATCTGGATCGACTCCCTGAGCAGCGACCACGTGCCCACGACGATCACGACGACGAGCACGAGGCTGACGACCGGGTCGAGCCACGACCAGCCGGTGTAGATGATCACGACGCCGGAGATGACGACGCCCAGCGACAGCAAGGCATCGGCCGCCATGTGCTGGTAGGCGCCGCGCACGTTGATGTCGTCCTTGCTGCCGGCCACGAACAGCCAGGCCGAGAAGCCGTTGATCAGCACGCCGACGAAGGCGACGATGGACACCGTCGTGCCGGCCACCGGTTCCGGATGGGCGAAGCGGTGCACGGCTTCCCACGCGATGGCGCCGCAGGCCACCATCAGCAGCAGGGCGTTGGCGAGGGCGGCCAGGATGGTCGTGCCGCGCATGCCGTACGTGAAACGGCGCGTGGGCGCGCTCTTCGTCAGCAGCGCGGCGCCCCAGGCGAGGCCCAGCCCCAGCACGTCGGACAGGTTGTGGCCGGCATCGGCCATCAGCGCCGTCGAGTTGGCGATGAAGCCGTAGATGAATTCGATGGCGACGAACGCGGTGTTCAGGCCGATGGCGATGCCGAACGCGCGACCGTTGTCGCCCGGCGTCGGGTGATGATGATGGCCATGTCCATGGCCGTGGGAATGGTGGTGACTCATGCGTCCAGTCCGGTGGTGGGTTCGGCGATGTGTTCGAACATATTGGAGAGCAGGCCGCTGATGTGGGCATCGGCGGCCGCATAGAACACCTGCTTGCCCTGGCGCTCCGCCTTGACGATGCGGGCCGCGCGCAACAGGCGCAGGTGGTGGCTGACCAGCGAACTGGACAGGTTCAACGCGCCGGCGATGTCGCCCACGGCCGTCGGCTGCGCCAGGCAGGCGAGCACGATCCGCAACCGCGTGGGGTCGCCCAGCAGGTGGAACAGGTCGGCGAGTTCGTCGACCGCGTTGTCGATGTCGGGTGGGATGCTCATGCTTAACGTTTGAAGAACTGTTCACATGTTAATCGCATAGACGTGGCGGACGCAAGCCATATCGTATGCAAGCGTGGTGAAGCGATGCGTTACGGAAGCTGGCCGTCCGTATCGCGCGTTTCGGGCTGCCCCAGCCCGAGCTTCTGCAACTGCGGCAAAATCGCCGCCCGATCCCCGACGGCGATGACTTTCAACTGCTCGGGTTTCAAGTATTTCTGCGCCGCCGCCTGCACCTGCGCCGCCGTCACGGCGCGATAGCGGTCGGGCAGGGTGCGCCAGTAATCCGCCGGCAGGTCGAACACAAAGGTCTCGGCCAGGCTCGCCCCGATGCCGCTGTTCGTTTCGAACTGTCCCGGCAGCGAATACACCTGCGAGTCGCGCGCGCCCCCGAGTTCGGGGCCCGGCAGCGGCTTGTCGCGCATGCCGTTCACTTCCCTGAAGATCTCGGCGACGGCAGGCCCCGTGACGTCCGTGCGCACGCTGCCCGCGATGGTGAATGGGCCCGGCGTGCGGTCGTAGCGGAATGCCGAGAACACGCCATAGCTGTAGCCCTTTTCTTCGCGCAGGTTGAGGTTGATGCGGCTCGAGAACAGGCCGCCCAGCGCCGCGTTCATCACCTGCATGGCCGGATAGTCCGGCGTCCTGCGCGCGGCCGCGATGGTCGTCACGCGCAGCGCCGTCTGCGGCGTGCCCGGCTTGTCGACGACGACGAGGCGCGCCCGGGTGCCGGATGGATCGCCGACCGACGTCACGGCCGCATCGGCGCGTTCCCAGCCGCCGAAGCGGGCCGCCGCCAGCGTGCGCAGCTCGTCCGCCGTGATGTCGCCGGAGACGACGAGGGCCGCATTGCCCGGCAGGTAGTGGCGGCGCCAGAAGCGCACGAGGTCTTCGCGCGTCGTCGCGCGGATCGCCTGTTCCGTGCCCAGCTGGCCGTAGCCGTATGGATGATCCGGGCCGTACAGGGCACCGGCCGCGGCGACGGCGGCGACGAGGGCGGGATCGTCGCGCTGCTGCGTCAGTTCGCCAATGCGGGAGGCGCGCTGCCGTTCGACTTCGGCGGTCGGGAAGGCCGGATGCAGCACGACGTCGGCCAGCACGTCCAGCGCCTGCGGGAACGTGGAGCGCAGCGCCAGCAGCGACACGGTCGACGCGTCCGCCGTACTCCCGCTGCCGAGGAAGGCGCCGAGCTGCGCGATCTCGTCGGCGATGCGCGGCGCGCTGCGGATGGCCGTGCCTTCGTCCAGCATCTGCGCCGTGAAGCCGGCGAGGCCCGGCTGGTCGGATGGATTGGCGTCGGAGCCGCTTTTCACGACCAGTTCCGCCGCCACGAGCGGCAGCGCGGGGTTCGGGTGGACGATGACGGTCAGCCCGTTCGGCAGCTTGAACGCGTCGCCTTGCGGCAGCGTGAAGCGCGGCACCGGGCCCGGCTTCGGCGGCGTGCGGCGCCACGCTTCGTCGTGGTTGATGCCGGCGGCGCGGTCGGTCCTGCCGGCCTTCGAGACTTGGGGCGGCGCCGGCACGTCTGGACCGAGGTCCGGCTTGCCCGGTACGCCGGCGACGATCACGCGCGCGTTCGGCTGCAGGTAGGCCTGCGCCACGCGGCGCACGTCGGCGGCGGTGACGCGGCGCAGGCGCTCGATGTCCTTCGGCAGGTAGCCCGGGTCGCCCGTGTACTGGTTGTACTGGTTGATCTGGTTCGCGAGGCCGGTGCCGCCCAGCTTTTCGATCGACGTCAGCATCGCCGTCTCGATCGTGTTGCGCGCGCGTTCGACTTCCTGTTCGGACGGTCCCGCGTCGCGCAGCGCCTTGAGTTCCGCATCGATCGCCGTCTCCAGCTCGGACGGTTCGTGGCCCGGGCGTGCGGTCGCGTCGACGATGAAGGTCGAGGTGAGCGCGTTCGAATTCTGCGCGGCCGCCGCTTCCTGCGCGATCTGGCGCTCGTACACGAGGGTTTTATACAGACGACTGGACTTGCCGCCGGCGAGGATCTGCGCCGTCACCGCCAGCTCGGCGTCGCCCGGCTGGAAGGCCGGCGGCGTGAGCCACGCCATGTACAGGCGCGGGAGCTCCACGCGGTCCGGTACCGTGATGCGGCGCTCGCGCGTGATGGCGGGCGTGGCCACCTTCGGATGCACGACCGGCGGGCTCTTTTTGAAGCTGCCGAAGTATTTCGCGACGAGGGCGCGCGTCTTGACCTTGTCGATGTCGCCGGCGATGACGATGCTGGCGTTGTTCGGGCCATAGTAGCGCTTGAAGAAGTCGCGCACGTCGGCCAGCTTCGCGTTCTGGATGTCGGCGTGCGAGCCGATGACGGCCGCGTAATACGGGTGCGTCTTCGGGAACAGCGCGTGGTTCAGCGCTTCCTCGACGACGCCGTACGGGCGGTTCTCGACGCTCTGGCGCCTCTCGTTGCGCACGACGTCCTGCTGGTTCGACAGCGCCGCCTGGTCCAGCACGTCGAGCAGGTAGCCCATGCGGTCGGCGTGGACCCACAGCGCGAGTTCGAGCTGGTTAGCCGGCACCGTGTCGTAGTAATTGGTGCGGTCGTAGTCGGTGCTGCCGTTGCTGTCGGTGGCGCCGGCGCCTTCCAGCAGGCGGTCGGCGAGGCCGCGCGGCAGGTGCCGCGTCCCGGCGAACATCATGTGCTCGAACAGGTGGGCGAAGCCCGTGAGCCCTGGCGCCTCGTTGGCGGGGCCGACGTGGTACCAGATGTTGACGGCCACGATGGGCAGGCGGTGGTCCTCGACGAGGATCACTTCCAGGCCGTTGGGGAGCGTCGTCTTGTCGTAGCGGACCTCAGGCACCTCGGCCGCTGCCGCCGGCCCTGCGAGGAGGAGGAGCAGGGAAAATCGGGACAGAAACAAGCAGGACAGGAGGCGTTTCATGCGGGCTCCGTTTTTTAATGACAGGCGGCGCTGCCGCGGTCGGGCGGGGCGATGCTGAAGGACGCGAGCCGCGTCGACTCGACGAATTCCCAGCCGTAGCCGCCCGCGTACAGGCGCAGGCGCAGCACGCCGGTGCGGTTGCTGTCGCGGACTTCGCTGTGCGCGACGGTGAACAGGAATGGCGTCGGATACGCGCCGCCGGTGCCGACGACGAACTGGCGGATGCCGTGCGTCCGGTCGAGCCGGCCATCCGCGTCCTGCGGGGCGAAGCGTTCGTAGTCGTGGTCATGGCCGGACAGCACCAGCTCGGCGCCGGCCGCGTACAGCAGCTGCCAGGCGTCGCGCATCTTCGGGATGCTGCCGTGGCCGCCCGAGCTGTACAGCGGATGGTGCCAGTAGGCGAGCGTGCAGCGCGCGGGGTGGGCGGCGAGGTCGGCGCGCAGCCAGTCCAGCTGGGCCGCGTGCTGGGCCGGGGCGAGGTTGCTGTCCAGCGAGACGATGTGCCAGGTGCCCAGCTCGAAGCTGTAGTAACCGCGGCCGGCGCGCGCGCCCCACCAGTCGAAATAGGGCTTCGCGCCCGGCGTGTAGTACTCGTGGTTGCCGGGTGCGGGCCACGTGCGGTCCTTGAAGCGGCCCCACGTCGGCGCGTAGCAGCCGGTGAATTCCTTCATGGCGCCGCGCGGATAGGTCAGGTCGCCCAGCGCCAGCACGACGGCCCGCGGGTCCTGCGCGAGGCCGGCGGCGACGGTGGCGGCCGTGTCGGCCGCGCCCGAATACGCCGGATCGCGGTACGCACAGCGCGCGATGTCGCCGGCCGCGTACACGGTGATGCCCTGGTCCGGACTTGCTGCGGCCGCGTTCAAGGAAGCGGCCGCCAGGAGCGCGGCCGCGGCCAGACGGCGCATCCTTACTCGAGCAGCCGCAAGAGGCCGGCCAGCGCGTGCGCCACCGTCTGCTCGCGTACCGCGTGGCGGTCGCCGGAGAACACGAGGCGTTCGGTGTACGTCGTGTCGCCCTTCGACCAGCCGAAGCACACCGTGCCCACGGGCTTGCCGGGTACGGCGCCGGTCGGGCCGGCGATGCCGGTCGTGGACACGGCCACGTCGGCGTTGCTGTTGGCGACCGCGCCCTCGGCCATCGCGCCCGCGACTTCCTCGCTGACGGAACCGAATTGCGCGATCAGCGCGGCCGGCACGTCCAGCATTTCCGTCTTGGAGGCGTTCGAATACGTCACGAAACCGCATTCGAACCAGCCGGTCGAGCCGGGGATTTCCGTGATGGCCTGGGAGACGCCGCCGCCGGTGCAGGATTCGGCGGTGGCCAGCAGCAGGTTCTTGGATTCGAGTGCCCGGCCCACACGGGTGGCCAGGTCGATGATGTCGTTCGTCACGTGTCGCTCCTCCTTGTAATGGCGGTAGCAGAGAACCGCCAGGTCTCCAGGATCCAACCGAGGCGCCGCCGTGTGCCGGTCGCGGAAATGTTCCGCTGCGCGCTCGCGTCCATTCTAGCGCGCCTTCCCGCCCTGCGGCGTCGTAATCTTAACGAAAAGCCATTCTTGCGGTTATGCCTTTGCTGTCCTTACAAACGCAAATGTCTTTACCGCTGTAAATGGCAGGCCCCGTTCCGTGCGACATCACCCCCGGTCGTGCTGCTATCCTCCTCGCCTTGCGGGCTGGCCCGCTTCTTGTTCATTGACCGAACCAGGACCTCGCATGCCGCTCGACCGTTTCGCGCATGACCATCCGGGGCCAGCGTACTCATGATGGTCTTTTCACGCGCAGCCGCGCGGCCTGTCCGCCGGGCGGCGCTGTGCCTGCTGATCTTCGCGGGTGCCGGCCAGGCCGGCACAGGCCCGCTTGGCGCGCCTGAGCACAAGCTCAAGGCGGCCTACCTGTACCGTGTGGCCACGTTCGTCGACTGGCCGGACGCCGCGTTCGCACGCGCCGGGAGCCCGTTGCTGGTCGGCGTCGCCGGCAACGACGCGCTGGCCATCGAAGCCGCACAGTTCATGACGGGCCGCCTCGTGCATGGCCGCCAGCTGGCGGTCCGCCGCGTCGACCCGCGCGCGCTGCCGCCCGGCCTGCACGTCCTGTACGTGGCCGCATCGCCCGCGCGCGGCCGGTTGCTCGCGGCCGTGCGCAGCCAGCCCGTATTGACGGTGTGCGACGGCGTCCCCGAACTCGGTTGCGTCGTCGGACTCGTGGCGGACGGGGATCGCCTGCGGCTGCGCATCGACCGGCTCGAAGCGATGGCCGCGCAGCTGCGCATCAGCGCGCGCCTGCTGGCGCTGGCGACGTGGTGACGCCATGATCCGTCCGCGCCGCTCCATTCGGGAAAAACTCGTCACGATCGTGATGTCGACGACGCTCGCCGCGCTGGCCGTGTCCGTCGGCACCGTCGTCGTGTACGACCTGCGCAGCTATAAACATGCGCTGCTGAACGACCTCGCGACGCAGGCCGAACTGGTGGGGCACATGACGTCGGCCGCGCTGGCCTTCGACGATGCGCGCCTGGCGCGCGAGAACCTGGCCCTGCTGCGCAGCCGGCCGTCGGTGCGCGCCGCCGCGATCTACGACGAGAAGGGCGCGCTGTTCGCGACCTACGTGGCGCCCGGCGCGGACAGCACGTTCCCGGCGCGGCCCGCGAAGGGCGGCCGGTCCGTGCATGCGGGCGGCACGGAAACCTATGTCGGGAGCGGCGACGAGCTGGTGCTGTACAAGCCGATCATCGAAAACGGCGACCTGCTCGGCACCGTCTACCTGCGCTCGGAAAACCAGCTGATGGAACGCATGCGCGACTATCTCGTCATCTGCGCGTGCGTGACGGTGCTGGCCCTGTTCACCGCGTGGCTGCTCGTGCGCCGTCTCGGCCACACGATCACGACGCCCATCGACGCCATCACCAGGATCGCGCGCGAGGTCGTGGCGCGGCGCGACTATTCGCGGCGCGCGCCGCGCATCAGCGAGGACGAGGCGGCGGAACTCGTCGACTCCTTCAACGCGATGCTGACCGAGATCGAGCAGCGCACGCGCGCGCTGGAAGACTCGAACCGCGAGATCGTGCGCCTGAACGAAGGCCTGGAAGCGCGCGTGCAGGAACGCACGGCCCAACTGGAGCTCGCCAATTCGGAACTGGGACTCGCGATCGACGAGGCGCGGAATGCCAACCAGGCCAAGTCCGCGTTCCTGTCGTCGATGAGCCATGAACTGCGCACGCCGCTGAACGCCATCCTCGGCTTCGCGCAGATCCTGGCATCGAAGGACATGCCGACGACGCCGGAGCAGAAGCTCGAATTCTCCGGCCACATCCTGAAATCCGGCCGGCACCTGCTCACCCTGATCAACGAGATCCTCGACCTGGCCAAGGTCGAGGCGGGGGCCGTGAGCCTGTCGATGGAACCGGTGCTGCTGGCCGAGGTGCTCGCCGAATGCGAGGGCATGATCGCGCCGCTGGCCGCCGCGCGCGGCGTGCGCGTGCTGTTCCCGGAGGCGCCGACGGCGCGCCTGCAGGCCGACCGCACGCGCCTGAAGCAGGTCCTGCTGAACCTGTTGTCGAACGCGGTGAAGTACAACCGCGACGGCGGCGCCATCGTCGTCGATTGCGCGCAACCGGCGCCGCAGCGCCTGCGCCTGTCGGTGCAGGACACGGGCATGGGCTTGAGCCCCGAACAGGTCGCGGGGCTGTTCCAGCCCTTCAACCGCCTGGGCCAGGAAGCGGGCACGCAGGAAGGCACGGGCATCGGCCTCGTGGTGACGCGCCGCCTCGTCGAGCTGATGGGCGGCGAGATCGGCGTGACCAGCAGCCCCGGCGTGGGCAGCGTGTTCTGGATCGAGCTGGCCGTCGCCGGTACGGATGGCGCGCTGCCCGCCGCTCCGCCTGCCGCGCGGTCGGTGCCCGTCCCGGCGGACGGCGCCGGACCCGGAGAGCCGCATACGGTGCTGTACATCGAAGACAATCCGGCCAACCTGAAGCTCGTGCAGGAGATCGTGCGCTTCCGGTCCGACCTGCGCCTCGTGAGCGCGCCGGACGGCCACTTCGGCCTGTCGCTCGCGCGCAGCCAGAAACCCGACATCATCCTGATGGACCTGAACCTGCCCGGCCTCTCCGGGTTCGAGGTCCTGGCGCAGCTGCGCCGCGAACCCGAGACCGCGCGGATCCCGGCCATCGCGGTATCCGCCAACGCCATGCGCGCCGACATCGACCGCGCGCTGGCGGCCGGCTTCACGTACTACCTGACCAAGCCGATCGACATCGGCCAGTTCAACGAGGCGATCGACGCCGTACTGTCAGCCCGAATGAGGACGACCCCATGATTTCCCCCGCCGACATCCGCCACGCGCGCATCCTCGTCGTCGACGACGAGCCGGTGAACGTGCAGCTGCTCGAGTTCCTGCTCAAGACCAGCGGCTACGAGAACGTCGCCAGCACCACCGACCCGCGCCAGGTGGCCGCGCTGCACCTGCAGCACCGCTACGACCTGATCATCCTCGACCTGCAGATGCCGCACATGGACGGCTTCCAGGTGATGGAAGCGTTGAAGCCGATGGAGCGCGAGTCCTGGCTGCCCGTGCTCGTGGTGACGGCGGAGCCGGACAAGAAGCTGGCCGCGCTGGAAGCGGGCGCGCGCGACTTCATCGGCAAGCCGTTCGACACGGTGGAGGTCCTGACGCGCATCCGCAACCTGCTCGAAGTGCGGCTGTTCCACAAGGAGTCGCAGGACTACGGCGCGCGCATGGAGCGCACGGTGCGCGAGCGGACGGCCGAGCTGCAGCGCTTCCGCGGCGCGATGGACGCGACCACCGACGCCATCTTCCTCGTCGACGCGCGCACGATGGCGATGATCGACGTGAGCGACGGCGCCTGCCGCATGCTGGGTTTTTCGCGCGAGGCGCTGCTGCGCATCGATCCGGTGGCGCTGGGCCTCGCGGAACGCGCGCAGCTCGAACGCTATGCGGACCCGGCGTCCACGTCGCGCGAGCACGACATCGTCGAGACGGAGCTGCTGCGCTCGGACGGGCAGGGCGCGGTGCCGGTCGAGATCAGCTGGCAGCTGCAGCAGCAGGACAACAGCCACCGCATCCTGATCGCCGTCGCGCGCGACATCAGCGAGCGCCTGCAGGCCGCGCAGCGCCTGAAGCACATGTCGAACTACGACAGCCTGACCGGCCTGCCGAACCGCAGCCTGTTTTTCCATACGCTACGCGACGCCATCGAGCTCGCGCAGGACAAGAACTGGCGCATCGCCGTGCTGTTCATCACGCTCGACCGCTTCAAGATCGTCAACGACTCGCTCGGCCCCGCGCTGGGCGACGAACTGCTGCGCCAGTTCAGCACGAGACTGGTGCGCTGCGTACGCCTGCGCGACACGATCGGCCGGCTGGGCGGCGACGAGTTCGCGCTGATTCTGACGATGACGCGCGAGCAGACGGAGGACGAAGCGGTCAGTGTCGCCAACGAGGTGCGCGAGGCGCTGCGCGCGCCGTTCGACCTGAACGGCCAGCAGGCCGTGCTGACGGCCAGCATCGGCATCGCGATGTACCCGGACGACGCCACGGACCCGGGCACGCTGGTGAAATACGCGGACGTGGCGATGGTGCGCGCGAAGGAGGCGGGCCGCGACGGCTACCGCTTCTTCACGGCCGGGATGAACGTGCAGGTGCTGGCGCGGCTCGACCTGGAACTGGCGCTGCGCGCGGCCATCGACGGCGAGCAGTTCGAGCTGCACTACCAGCCCAAGCTGGACCTGAACACGGGTCGCGTGACGGGCGTGGAGGCGCTGCTGCGCTGGCGCCGTCCCGGCGTGGGCCTCGTGTACCCGGCCGAATTCGTGCCCGTCATGGAGGACACGGGCATGGTCGTGCGCGTGGGCGCGTGGATCATCGGCGAGGCCTGCCGCCAGATCGCCGCCTGGAACGCGGAAGGCGTGCGCGACGTGCGCGTGGCCGTCAACGTGTCGAGCCGCCAGTTCGTCGAGGGCGACCTGGAAGGCGACATCCGCGCGGCGCTGGCGGAACACCGCGTGGACCCGGGCCTACTCGAACTGGAGCTGACGGAAAGCGCGCTGATGTCGAACTTCGAGCACACGGTGCAGGTGCTGGAGCGCCTGAAGGCGCTGGGCATCCGCATCGCCATCGACGATTTCGGCACCGGCTATTCGAGCCTCGCGTACCTGAAGCGCTTCCCGATCGACAAGCTGAAGATCGACATCGCGTTCGTGCGCGACATCACGACGAACCCGGACGACGCGGCGATCGCGCTGGCCATCATCAGCATGGCGCACAGCCTGCACATGCAAGTGATCGCGGAGGGCGTGGAATCGCGCGCGCAGATGGCGCTGCTGCGCCGTCACCGCTGCGACGAGATCCAGGGTTTTCATTTTTCGCGCGCGCTGCTGCCGGCCGACCTGGCCCGGCTGGTGCTGGAGAACCGCGCCCAGCCCACGCGGCCCGCGGAGGACGACCGCAACGTCCAGACGCTGCTGCTGGTGGACGACGACGTCAACGTGCTGGGCGCGCTGCACCGGCTGTTCAGGCGCGACAACTACCGTGTGCTGACGGCCGCGTCGCCGTCCGAGGGTTTTGAATTGCTGGCGCTGTACCACGTGCAGGTGATCCTGTGCGACCAGAAGATGCCCGGGATGAACGGCACCGAATTCCTCAGCAAGGTCAAGGAGATGTATCCGGACACGATGCGCATCATCCTGTCCGGCTACACGGGCGTGGAGACGGTGCTCGATTCGATCAACCGGGGCGCCATCTACCGTTTTTACACGAAGCCGTGGAACGAGACGGAATTGCGCGACAACGTGCGGCTCGCGTTCCGCCAGTACTGGCTCACGCACGGGCCGTACGACGACCGCAAGACGCCGCGGGGGGACGAGGAAGCGGCGTAGGTCAGCCCGGACTGAAGTGGTCCCAGCCGGCCAGCTGCAAATCCAGCGCCGCACCGTCCGCGTCGACGAGGCGCAGGCCCGGTTCGGCAGTGATCGACCCCACACGCGTCACGGCCGTCCCGCAGGCCGTGCCGGCGGCCACGATGGCATCGCGCTGCGCCACCGGCGCCGTGAAGCACAGTTCGTAATCGTCCCCGCCGGCCGCGGCGAAGCGGCGGCGCAGTCCGACCGGCTGGCGGGCCAGCGCCGGGCCGGCCGGCAGCGCGTCCACGTCCAGCACGGCGCCCACGCGCGACGCGGCAAGGATGTGCTTCACATCGCCCACGAGGCCGTCCGAGATGTCGAGCGCGGCGTGCGCGAGGCCGCCTTCCGCGAGCAGGCGCCCGAGCGCCACGCGCGGCGTGGGCGCGTGCATGCGCTGGCCGGTGGCGGCGTGGTCGGCGGCGTCCAGCGCGACCTCGCTGCGGCGCGCGGCCAGCCACAGGCGCGCATCGCCCAGCGTGCCCGAGATCCAGATGTCGTCGCCCGCGCGCGCCGCGTCGCGCCGCAGTGCCTGGCCGGGCGCCAGTTCGCCGAAGATCGTGATGCAGACGTTCAGCGGGCCCTTGGTCGTGTCGCCTCCGACCAGCTCGCAGCCGTGGGCGTCGGCCAGCGCGAACAGGCCGCGCGAGAAGGCGTCGAGCCAGTCGGGTTCCGCCGCGGGCAGCGACAGCGCCAGCGTGAAGCCCAGCGGCCGCGCGCCCATCGCGGCGAGGTCCGACAGGTTCACGGCGAGACACTTGTGCCCGAGCGTGAACGGGGCGGCGCCGGCAAAGAAATGGCGGTCCTCGACCAGCATGTCGGACGAGATGGCGAGCACCTTGCCGGGCGTGGGGGACAGCAGCGCGCAATCGTCGCCGATGCCCAGGAAGGTGTTGGGGCCGGGCGCACGGTCGCGCTGGAAGTAGCGTTTGATGAGATCGAATTCGGAGAGCATGCCGCGATTCTAATCCGTGATCGTCGCCACGTGGGCCGCGCGCCGGTAGCCGCCAGGGCCGATCCCGTAATGGCGCTTGAACACGCGGTTGAACGCCGCCTCCGACTGGTAGCCGACGGCCAGCGCGACGTCGCCGACGGCGCCTTCGCCCTGCAGCAGGGCGCGGGCGGCGCGCGCCATGCGCAGCTGGGTCAGCATGTCGGCCGGCGGCATGCCGCACAGGCGCGCGAACAGGCGGGCGAACGTGGCGCGCGACATGTGACAGGCCTCTGCCAGGTCTTCCACCTTCCACGGCCGCTCGGGCGATTCCAGCATGCGGGCGAGCGCGTTGCCCAGGCGGCGGTCGGCCAGGATGGCGAACAGGCCGGGCGCCTCGTGACCGGTCCCGTCCAGCCAGGCGCGCAGCAGTAGCGCGAACAGGGCGCCCGACAGCTGGGCGACGACGACGTCGCCGCCGGGCCGCACCGCGGTCGTCTCGTGCTGCAGCAGCCGCACGAGCGCATGCAGGCCGGGGAAGTCATCGGCGCGGCTGGCGCGCACGACCATCACGTCGGGCAGGGCGCGCGCGAGGGCCTGGCGCGCGGCGCCGTCGAACACGAAGCTGCCGCACAGGATCGCGGTGGCGGGGCCATCGCCCTCGTTGCCCTTGCGTTGCAGCGGGCCGTCGGCGCCGAGTGACCGCACCGGGGCGGCGTCCGCGGCCGGCCCCGCGTGCAGGCGGTGCGCGCTGCCGCTGGGGAAGACGACGACGTCGCCCGTGGCCAGGTCCAGCGTGGCGTGTCCGGGGACGTCGACGCGCGCGCCGCCTTCGACGATCACGTGGAATGGCGCCACGCCCGGCGTCGCGGCGGGTTCGTCCAGCACCCAGGGCGCCGCCAGTTCGCAGCGGATGTCGAGGGAGGTGCGGATCGTGTAGAGGGACAGCAGGCGGCTCAGGGTATCCATGTTTTTATCAGATGAGACGATCGGGCAAATTATCGCAGCATCCGGGCATTCATCGTACTAGTCCGAAGGCCTAGACTTCTTTCCACACCAACCCACAACGAAAGGAAAGATCATGAGCCGTCTTAACGCACTGGGTACCAACGCCACCGGCCGTACCGCCGAACTCTTCACCGCCATCAAAGCGAAACTGGGCAAGGTCCCGAACGCGTACGACACGATCGGCAGCAACAGCGCCGTGGCCCTGGAGGCGCTGCTGAGCTTCGATGCGAAGCTGGCCGACACGAGCCTGTCGAAAAAAGAGATCGAGGTGATCAAGTTGGCCGTCAGCGAAGTGAGCGGTTGCGATTATTGCCTGGCCGCGCACACGCTGATGGGCAAGATGGCCGGCCTGGGCCCGGAGGCGATCCTCGCCGCACGCAAGGGCAACCCGGGCGGCGATGCGAAACTGGACGCGCTGTCGACGTTCGTGCGTGAAGTGGCGGGCACCCGCGGCACCGTGCCGCAGCCGGTGGTGGATGCGTTCAGGGCGGCCGGCTACACCGATACGCAGGTGGTGGACACGATCTTCGCGGTCACCAGCATCACGTTCACGAACCTGCTGAACCGCATCAACGATACGGTGGTGGACTTCCCGAAAGCGCCCGCCTGAAGCGGAAACGGGAGAGAAGCGGAGGCAGGTGCCATGCTACCTGCCTCCGGTCACTACTGTCGATACCAAGAAATACGTAGACGGTGCGCGGTGACACTCTGCTAAAATCGGAGACCCCCGGTCAGTTCAGGAAGGCTGCAAAGCATGGATTCGTCAATCGATAAAAAAGAAGAACTACGTCAACAACTGCGGGCTGCCGCGCTCGAGTACCACCAGTTTCCCTCTCCCGGCAAGATCGCCGTCACCCCGACCAAATCCGTCTTGAACCAGCGTGACCTGGCCCTGGCGTATTCGCCGGGCGTTGCCGCGCCGTGCGAAGAAATCGTCAAGGACCCCTCCACGGCGTATAAATATACGGCGCGCGGCAACCTGGTCGCGGTGATCTCGAACGGTACCGCCGTGCTCGGCCTTGGCAACATCGGCCCGCTTGCCTCGAAACCGGTCATGGAAGGCAAGGGCGTGCTGTTCAAGAAGTTCGCCGGCATCGACGTGTTCGACATCGAGATCAACGAAACCGATCCGGACAAGCTGATCGAGGTGATCGCCGCGCTTGAACCGACGTTCGGCGGCGTGAACCTGGAGGACATCAAGGCGCCCGAGTGCTTCTACATCGAGCGCAAGCTGCGCGAGCGCATGAAGATCCCGGTCTTCCACGACGACCAGCACGGCACCGCGATCATCGTCGGCGCCGCCATCCTGAACGGCCTGAAGGTCGTCGGCAAGGATCTCAAGAAGTGCAAGATGGTCGTGTCCGGCGCGGGCGCGGCGGCACTGGCCTGCCTCGACCTGGCCGTCGACCTCGGCTTCCCGATCGAGAATATTTACGTGACCGACCTCGCCGGCGTCGTCTACAAGGGCCGCACCGAGCTGATGGACCCGGACAAGGAACGCTTCGCGCAGGACACCCCGCACCGCACGCTGGCCGAGATCATCCCCGACGCCGACATCTTCCTGGGCCTGTCCGCCGGCGGCGTGCTCAAGCCGGAGATGGTCGCGAAGATGGCGCCGAACCCGCTGATCCTGGCGCTCGCCAACCCGAACCCGGAAATCCTGCCGGAAGACGCGAAGGCCGTCCGCGACGACGTCATCATCGCCACCGGCCGTTCGGACTACCCGAACCAGGTCAACAACGTGCTGTGCTTCCCGTACATGTTCCGCGGCGCGCTGGACTGCGGCGCGACGACGATCACGCGCGAGATGGAAATCGCCGTCGTGCACGCGATCGCCGACCTGGCCCACGCCGAACAGTCGGACATCGTGGCGTCCGCCTACGGCATCTCGAACCTGTCGTTCGGGCCGGAATACCTGATCCCGATGCCGTTCGACCCGCGCCTGCTGACGCACATCGCGCCGGCCGTCGCCAAGGCCGCGATGGACGGCGGCGTCGCCACCCGTCCGATCGCCGACCTGGCCGCGTACGCCGAGAGCCTGCAGCAATTCGTCTACCGCAGCGGCAGCTTCATGAAGCCGCTGTTCCAGATCGCCAAGAGCGCGCCGGCCGAGCGCAAGCGCATCGTCTTCGCCGAGGGCGAGGAAGAGCGCGTGCTGCGCGCGGTGCAGGTCGTCGTCGACGAGAACCTGGCCCGTCCGATCCTCGTCGGCCGTCCGGCCGTGCTGGAAAAGCGCATCGAGAAATTCGGCCTGCGCCTGAAGCAGGGCAAGCACTTCGACGTCATCAACCCCGACTTCGACGAGCGCTACCGCGATTACTGGCAGTCGTACCACCAGATGGTGATGCGCAAGGGCGTCACGGAAGACCTCGCCAAGCTGGCGATGCGCCGCCGTCACACGCTGATCGGCGCGATGATGATCCACAAGGGCGACGCCGACGGCATGATCTGCGGCACCTACGGCACGACCGACGTGCACCTGCAGTACATCGAGCAGGTGCTGGGCAAGCGTGCCGGCAGCAACGTCTATGCGGCGCTGAACTTCATCATCACGCAGGAACGCCAGATCGCGATGGTCGACACGCACGTCAACGAGAATCCGACCGCCGAAGAGCTGGCCGAGATCACGCTGATGGCGTCCGAGGAACTGGAGCGCCTGGGCATCACGCCGCGCGTGGCGCTGCTGTCGCACTCGAACTTCGGCACGTCGAACAGCGCGTCGGCCAAGAAGATGCGCGCCGCGCTGGGCCTCATCCAGCAAAAGGCGCCGAACCTGGAAGTCGATGGCGAGATGCACGGCGACACGGCCCTGGATGCGAAGCTGCGCGCGAAGATCATGCCGCAATCGACGCTGAAGGGCGACGCCAACCTGCTCGTCATGCCGAATATCGAGGCCGCGAACATCGCCTACAACGTGGTCAAGACGGCAGCCGGCAGCGGCGTCGCCATCGGCCCCGTGCTGCTGGGCTGCGCGCGTCCGGTGCACATCCTGACCCCGTCGGCGACCGTGCGCCGCATCGTCAACATGACGGCGCTGTGCGTCGTCGACGCCGTCTCGGAGCGTTGATACGACACCTTTGTGTTGTAGATTTGCCACCTGTGACGAAATGACTCAAAAGGGCCCATTGCGGCCCTTTTGTCATTGAAATGTAGAAGTTCCCGACATTTCGTGAATATGTAATAAAGCTTGAGGGACTCGTAACAATGCGTAATCACGCGACGTGTTTGCGGGCTTTCAGGCGATAATAGACGAGTACATATTGTTTCTTTTGCACGATTTCTTTTGTGCAAGGGCCCAAGCACCACTCTGTTACAATGCGGGGTTGTTGGAAAATTATCTGGTCCGCGCCAGCGCGGCCGACAATCCGCATGCCGACCCGCCTCGGCTGTTGCGGCGGCCGCTACGGACCACCACTGGATCACCAAGAACATGCAAACAACAAAAAAGGCCCTGATTACCGGTATTACCGGGCAGGATGGAGCCTATCTGGCACAATTGCTCCTCGAAAAGGGCTACCTGGTGACCGGCACTTTTCGCCGGTCCAGCTCGGTTAATTTCTGGCGCATTGCCGAACTCGGTATCGAGCAGCATCCGAACCTGAACCTCGTCGAATACGACCTCACCGATCTCTCCTCGAGCATCCGCCTGATCGAATCCACCCGTCCCGACGAGGTGTACAACCTGGCCGCGCAGAGCTTCGTCGGCGTCTCGTTCGACCAGCCCGTGACCACCGCCTCGATCACCGGCATCGGCGCCGTCAACCTGCTGGAAGCGATCCGCATCGTCCACCCGAAAGCGCGCTTCTACCAGGCCTCCACGTCCGAGATGTTCGGCAAGGTGCAGGCCGTGCCGCAGGTCGAGTCGACCCCGTTCTACCCGCGCAGCCCGTACGGCGTCGCCAAGCTGTACGCCCACTGGATGACCGTGAACTACCGCGAATCCTATGGCATCTTCGGCAGCTCGGGCATCCTGTTCAACCACGAGTCGCCGCTGCGCGGCCGCGAGTTCGTCACCCGCAAGATCACGGATTCCGTCGCCAAGATCGTCCTGAACAAGCTGGATGTGCTGGAACTGGGCAACATGGACGCCAAGCGCGACTGGGGCTATGCGCGCGAATACGTGGAAGGCATGTGGCGCATCCTGCAGGCCGACGAGCCCGATACGTTCGTGCTGGCCACCAATCGCACCGAAACCGTGCGCGACTTCGTCACCATGGCCTTCCGCGGCGCCAACCTGGACGTCGAGTGGAAAGGCAAGGGCGAGCAGGAGACGGGGCATTGCGCCCGTACCGGCAAGCTGCTCGTGCGCGTGTCGCCGAAGTTCTACCGTCCGGCCGAGGTCGACCTGCTGATCGGCGACCCGTCCAAGGCGCAGCGCGAGCTGGGCTGGAAGGCCGAGACGTCGCTCGAACAGCTGTGCCAGATGATGGTCGACGCCGACCTGCGTCGCAACGAGACCGGTTTTTCGTTCTGACATGAACCGCATGGTCACGGAAGACCTCGTCCGGATGGTTGAGCCCAAGGAAGGCGAGGGCAAGCGCGCCCTCATCACCGGCCTGCGCGGCTTCACCGGCTACTACATGGCGCGCGAGCTCACCGCCGCGGGCTATCACGTGTTCGGCACGGTGTTGCCGGGCAGCGAGACCGGACCGGATATCTTCACCGTCGACCTGACCGACCGCGCCGCGCTGGCCGCGGTCATCGAACAGGTGCGGCCGGACGTGGTGGTCCACCTGGCCGCCATCGCGTTCGTGGCCCACAACGACGCCGAGCAAATGTACCGCGTCAACGTGGTCGGCACCCGCAACCTGCTGGAAGCGCTGGCGCACGGTGCGCACAAGCCATCCAAGGTGCTGCTCGCGTCGTCCGCCAATATCTACGGCAACGCCGCGGTGCCCGTAATCGACGAATTCGTGCCGCCCGCGCCGGCGAACGACTACGCCGTCAGCAAGCTCGCGATGGAATACATGGCGCGCCTGTGGATGGACAAGCTGCCGATCGTGATCGCGCGGCCGTTCAACTACACGGGCGTCGGCCAGAACGAGAACTTCCTGCTGCCCAAGATCGTGTCGCACTTCCGCAAGGGCGCGCGCCGCATCGAGCTGGGCAACCTGGCGATCGCGCGCGATTTTTCCGACGTGCGCACGGTGGCGAAGAGCTACCGGCGCCTGCTCGCGGCGGCGCCCGCCGGCGAAGTCTTCAACGTCTGCTCCGGCCGCTCGCACTCGCTGGAGAGCCTGATCGACATGATGAGCGACATCGCCGGCTACCGCATCGAAGTGCACGTCAACCCCGCCTTCGTGCGCGCCAACGAGGTGCTCACGCTGTCCGGCAGCAACGCCAAGCTGGCGGGCACGATCGGTACGATCGAGCCCACGCCGCTGGTCGACACGCTGCGCTGGATGTACCAGGCATGAACAGGGTCCCGACCGGCCTGGACACCACCATGATCGAACTGGGCCTCCCTAAACGACGACCGGACGGCGCGCCCGCCCTCCAGGACCGCCTGCGCGCGCTCCCTGGTTCCGCCGAGGCCGCCAACGATGCGCTCGTGCAGCCGGACCTGCGCATCGGCATCGGCACGACCATGATCGAACCCGCGTTCACGGGCGGACACCTGGACGGCATCGGCGTCTATACGCAGGCATTGCTGCGCCACCTGCCGCACGCCGGCTGCGCGATGCGGCCGTATTCCTGGCCGCGCCTGCGCAGCGCCGGGCCCGTGACGAAGGGCGAAGCGTTGCCCCATACGTTCGAACGCGCGTCCTTCGTCGACCTCATGACCCCGGACGCGCACCGCGTGCACATGCCCGTCGACGTGTTCCACGTGACGGACTACCGCGTCGTGCGCATGGATTGCCCCGTGGTCGCCAGCCTGCACGATGCGCTGCCCGTGAAACATCCCGAGTGGTGCAACCCGCGCATGCGTGGCCTGAAGAACTGGCTGCAGCGCAAGGCCGCGCAAAAGGCCGACCACGTGATCGCGCTGTCGCACTTCGCCATCGACGAACTGGTCGACTGCTTCGGCATCGACGAGCGCCGCATCACCGTCGTGCCGTGCGGCGTGGATGAAGAATGGCTGGCGCCCCCGCCGGCGCATGCCGTGGCGACGACCCTGCAGGCCAACGGACTGCGTCCGGGATATTTCCTGTTCGTGGGCACGCTGCAGCCGCGCAAGAACGTCGAGCGCCTGCTGGACGCCTACCTGTCGCTGCCGCCCGCCGTGCGCGCGGAGCGCCAGCTCGTCATCGTCGGCAGTGCCGGTGCGCGTTCGGAAGAACTGCTGCGCCGCATCGCCGCCGCTGTGCAGGACGGCGCGAACGTCGTCTGGCTGAACCGCCTCACCGACAACACCGAACTGCGCCACGTCTACGCGGGCGCGGGCGTGTTCGTGTTCGCGTCGTTGTACGAAGGCTTCGGCATCCCGGTCGTCGAGGCGTTCGCGTCCGGCGTGCCGGTCGTCGCGTCGAACACGACGTCGCTGCCGGAAGTGACGGCCGGCGCGGCACTGGAGGTCGATCCGCTCGACACCGGCGCGATCGCCGACGCCATGCTCACGCTGGCGCGCGAACCCGCCGTGCGGGTGCGCTGCATCGCGGCCGGGCGCGCGCGCGCCGCCCAGCTGACCTGGAACGCGACGGCGCGCCAGACCGCCGCCGTCTACCGCTCTTTACTCTGACCAGACTGCCTCCATGTCCCAGCCCATGCGTGTCCTGCACTTCTACAAGACCTATTTCCCCGATTCGGTCGGCGGTGTCGAACAGGTCATCCGTCAGATGTGCGTGGGAACAGGGCGTTTGGGCATCACGAACCAGGTGTTGTCGCTGTCGCGCGACCGGCGCCTGGAACCGTTCGACTACGAAGGCCATACGGTGCACCGCGTGCCGCTGAACTTCGAGGTGGCGTCGAACGCGGTGTCGGTGCAGGCGATCGGCAAGCTGGCGCGCATGGCGGCGGAAGCCGACGTCGTGCACTACCACTTCCCGTGGCCGTTCATGGACCTGGCGCACTTCATCGCCCGCATCGACAAGCCGACCGTCGTCACGTATCACTCCGACATCGTGCGCCAGAAAGCGCTGCTGAAGCTGTACCAGCCCCTGAAGCACCGGTTCCTGGAAAGCGTCGACACGATCGTCGCGACGTCGCCCAACTACCTGGCGTCGTCGGCCGTGCTCGACCGCTACCGCGACAAGACGCGCGTGATCACGTTCGGCCTCGACAAATCCGGCTACCCGGAACCGGACCAGGCCCGCCTGGACCACTGGCGCGCGCGGGTGGGCCCGAAATTCTTCCTGTTCGTGGGCGTGCTGCGCTACTACAAGGGGCTGCACATCCTGCTCGACGCCGTGGCCGGCACGGACTACCCCGTCGTGATCGTCGGTGCGGGGCCGATCGAGGCGGAACTGAAGGCGCACGCCGAGCGCCTGGGCCTGAAGCGCGTGCAGTTCGTCGGCGCCGTGGACGACCTCGACAAGGCGGCGCTGCTCAAGCTCTGCTACGCCGTCGCCTTCCCGTCGCACCTGCGCTCGGAAGCCTTCGGCATCTCGCTGCTGGAAGGCGCGATGTACGGCAAGCCGATGATCTCCAGCGAGATCGGCACGGGCACCACGTACATCAACGTGCACGGCGAGACCGGCCTGGTCGTGCCGCCGTCCGACCACGAGGCGCTGCGCGCCGCGATGACGCGGCTGTGGCACGATCCGCAGATGGCGCAGGAGATGGGCCAGCGCGCGGAGGCGCGCTACTGGCAGCTGTTCACGTCGGCGCAGATGGCCGACAACTATGCGCGCCTGTACCAGGAACTGGTGGCGCGCCGGGCGGAAGTGCGGCTCGCGGCCGCGCCACGCCTCGGCTGATTACGCCGCCGCCTGCATCGGCGCTGCCGCGGGTTCCACTTCCTGCTCCGCCCACCGCTCGCGGATCGCGCGGATGGCCGGCATCTGCGCGAGGAACAGGTCGACCAGCTCCGGGTCGAAGTGCTTGCCCTTCTGCTTGACGAGGAAGTCGAGCGCCTCCTGTTCCGTCCACGCCTTCTTGTACGGCCGGATCGACGTCAACGCGTCGAACACGTCGGCGATGGCGCAGATGCGGCCTTCGAGCGGAATGTCCTTGCCGGCCAGTCCGTTCGGATAACCGCTGCCGTCCCATTTCTCGTGGTGCGTGAGGGCGATGTTGCGCGCCAGAGCCAGCACGCCATGGTCGTGGTGGCCGATGATCTCGGCGCCGATCTGCGCGTGGCTCTGCATGATCTTCCATTCGTCCGGATCGAGCGGTCCGGGTTTCAGCAGCACGCGGTCGGGAATGCCGATCTTGCCGACGTCGTGCATGGGCGCGGCGTGCAGCAGGTCGTCCACTTCCGCTTCCGTCATGCCGGCCGCGAGGCCCAGGATGCGCGCGAAATGGCTCATGCGGATGACGTGCAGGCCCGTCTCGTTGTCCTTGTATTCGGCGGCCAGGCCGAGGCGCTGGACGATCTCCAGGCGCGACGCGCGCAGTTCTTCCATGCGCACGAGCGACAGGTGGGTGCGCACGCGTGCGCGCACGATCGGCGGGCTGACGGGCTTGGTGATGTAGTCGACGGCGCCGGCCTCGAAGCCTTCCACCTCGTCGCTCGTGTCGTTCAGTGCGGTGACGAAGATGACGGGGACGGCGGCCAGCGCCGGATCGGCCTTGAGGGCGGCGCACACTTCGTAGCCGCTCATGCCGGGCATCATCACGTCGAGCAGGATCAGGTCGGGCGTCTCTTCGCGCGCCAGTTCGAGCGCGCGCGGGCCGTCCTTGGCGAAGCGCAGGCGGAAGTGGTCTTGCAGGATCTGGCGCAGCAGCTGGAGGTTGCTGGCCTCGTCGTCGACCGCGAGGATCAGCGGTTGGTTGACGGTGGTCATTCGATGGTCTCCTGTGTCGGCTCGTCGATGGCGGCCAGCACGGTGTCAAGTTGTTGCAGGGCGAGGTCGAAGTCGAAATCGGAAATGGCGGCGTGGACTTGCGCGACGCGGGAGGCGAGCGGATGGCCGCTCGTGGCGGCGGCGAGGCCCGCCAGCGCGGCGTCGTCCAGGCCGCCGCGCTTGAGCGCATCGCGCAGCACGTTGCCGGCGCGGCGCGCGCGGTCCAGGTCGGCCACGGGGCGGGCCGCCTGCGGCTTGGCGGCGGCCGGCTTCGGCAGGGCGGCGCGGATCGCGTCCAGCGCGGTGTCGAGCAGGCCGCGCAGGTCCTCCAGCGACGCTTCCAGCGTGGACTCGGCGGCCGGATACAGCTTGCCGCTGTCGCCGTCGACGAGGCCTTCCAGCTTGGCGAGCGCATCGGCCAGCAGTTCCAGGCCGAGGTTGGCGGCGATGCCGCGCACCTTGTGCGCGTGCATGCGCAGCGCGCGGTAGTCGGCCGCCGTGGCGTGGGCCGCGAGCGTGGCGCCGAGGCCGTCGTGCTGGGCGGCGAAGTGGGCGAGGGCTTCCAGCCACGCGTCTTCCTTGTCGCTCCAGCGGCGCAGGCCGGCGTGACGATTGAGGGTCTGGCGTTCCTGCGCCGGCAGGTCGTCCGCGTGGTGGCCGGGGCCAAGGCCCAGCACGCGCGCGATCTCGTGCGACAGCGCGAACCAGTCGACCGGCTTGCTCGCGAAGCCATCCATGCCCGCCTCGGCGCTGGCGCGGCGGTGCTCGGCCAGCACGCTGGCGGTCATGGCGATGACCGGCACGCGCGCCCGGCCGGTGGCGGCTTCCTGTTCGCGGATCATGCGCGTGGCAGTGAGACCGTCCAGCGTCGGCATCTGGAAATCCATCAGGATGACGTCGAAGCGCTCGCGGGCCGCGATCTCGACGACGGCGGCGCCGTCGCCGACGGCCGTCATCGTGTGGCCGCGGCGCGCCAGCAGCAGCTGCAGCAGTTCCTGGTTCTGCGGCACGTCGTCCGCCACCAGCACGCGCAGCGGCGGCAGCGCGGCGGCCGTGCGCACCCGCGGCTGCTGCGGGGCGAAGCGCGCCAGTGCGAGCGGCAGCACGACATGGAAGGTCGTGCCCCGGCCCGGTTCGCTCTCGGCCCAGATGCGGCCGCCCATCAGCTCGACGAGCTGCTTGCAGATCGTCGTGCCGAGGCCCGTGCCGCCGAAGCGCCGCGTCATCGACGCGTCGGCCTGGGTGAACGGTTCGAAGATGGCGGCCAGGCGCTCTGGCGCGATGCCGATGCCGGTGTCGCTGACCGTGAAGTGCAGGTGTTCGTCCTTCAGGTCGGCGCGCAGGGTGACGCTGCCCTGTTCCGTGAACTTGATCGCGTTGTCGAGCAGGTTGGTGAGCACCTGGCGCACGCGCAGCTCGTCGCCGCGCAGGCAGGTCGGCAGCGCCGGATCGTAATGGATGTCGACGTGCAGGCCCTTGGCGCGCGCGTTCGCGGCCAGCGTCGACGACAGCTCGTCGATCAGCGACAGCAGGTTGTAGTCGTTATGTTCCAGCTCCACCGCGCCTTTTTCCAGCTTGGCGGTGTCGAGGATCTCGTTGAGGAGGCGCAGCAGGGCGCGGCCCGAGCTGCGGATCGTGTCCAGGTGGCGGCGCTGGTCGACGTTCAGCTCGCCGTCCAGCAGCACGTCGGTGAAGCCGAGGATGGCATTCATCGGCGTGCGGATCTCGTGACTCATGTTGGCGACGAAGCTCGCGCGCGCCGCGGCCGCCTGTTCGGCGTTTTCCTTCGCCACGCGCAGCGCGTCTTCCATCTCGCGCCGCTCCGTGATGTCGAGGATGACGCCGTCCAGCCAGCACAGCTCGCCCGCCTCGTTGCGCACGCCGGTGCCGTTTTCCCACATCCAGCGGGTGCTGCCGTCCGCATGCAATAAACGGTATTCGACGAGGTACGGCCGGTCCTCGCGCAGCGCGGTGGCGATCGTTTCCGACACGCGCACGCGGTCGGCCGCATGGATCAGCGGCGCGAACGTGCGGCGCGGCGTGGCGCCCAGGAAGTCGCGGCCCGGATAGCCGGTGATGCGCTCGACGGCGTCGCTGATGAACAGCATCGGCGCCTCGCCTTCGATCAGGCTGCTGCGGTACGAGATCCCGGGAATATTGCCGATCAGCGAACGGAACTGCTGCTCGCTGGCGCGCAGCGCCTGCTCCATCTTGCGCCGGTCGGTGATGTCGGTGATGAAGCAGACGAACAGGTCCTGCCCGTCCAGGCGCGCATGGCCGAGGGCGCGCCGGATCGGCACGATGCTGCCGTCCTTGCGGCGGCCCGTCACCTCGGCGCCGCGCGCGCTGGGGCTGATCTGGCCCATGCGCAGCGAGTGCAGCAGGCCGACTTCCTCGGACGCGGTTTCGTTGCCGATCACGAGGCGGATGTTGTGGCCGACGATCTCGTCGCGGCGCCAGCCGAAGATGCGCTCGGCCGAGGCATTGAACTCGCGGATGGTGCCCTGGCGGTCGACCGTGATCACGCCGTCGACGGTGGTGGTGAGCAGTGCCCGCATCCACGCCTCGCTGCGCGACAGTTCGCGAAACATCTGGCGGTAGCGCAGCAGGCCGTTGGCGGCCAGCACGAAGACGGTGAACGCGACGGTGATCAGCGTGATCGCCAGTGCGAGGAAGGTGCTGGTCTTGTGGGTCGCCGGCGTCACCGTGTGGCCGACGAAGCGCGCCGCGGCCATGCCCGTGTAATGCATGCCGGCGATGGCACAGCCCATCACGATGGCGGCCAGGAGCAGGCGGCGCTGTTCGCTCAGCCGGTGCGACAGGCTGGACAGGCCGAAGCGCACCCACAGCGCCAGCGTCGCCAGCACGACGGCGACGACGATCGACAGGCCGAACATGAACGGGTCGTAGCGCAGTTCCAGGCCCATCTGCATGCCGGTCATGCCCGCGTAGTGCATCACGCCGATGCCCGCGCCGACGATCACGCCGCCGGCCAGCAGGCCCCAGCCGCCCAGGCGCTCGCGCGCGATCAGGGTCAGCGCCACGAACGAGGCGCCGATGCTCGGCAGGCTGGAGAGGATGGTGGCGGACGGATCGTAGTCGACCTCCGTGCACAGGTCGAACGCGAGCATGCCGATGAAGTGCATGGCCCACACGCCGGCGCCGAGCGCAAGGCTGCCCGTGCCGAGGATGATCCAGCGCTGGGCGCGGTTGGCGGCGGCCTGGCCGGCGATTTGCAGGCCCATCCAGGATGCGAAGATGGCGACGAGGATGGACAACGCGACGAGCTTCGGCGTGTACAGCCCGTAGCTGAGCAGCGACGGGTCGGAAGGAAGCGTGAACACGGACAGCATGGCGTGTGATTTTTGGTGAGAATGGCCAAAGTATGGCACTTTCACCACTGAAAGTCTTGCTTGGAAGAATTTAACGCCAACTGACTCGGCAAAATGTCGCAAATACGCTACCGGTGAGTGGTCAACATTGCCGGCTTGTTATGCGTTGCCGCGTGCGCGATGTTGCTGCTATGCTAGTTAAACGGGTTGTCCGCCGGGGACGCCCGCACTGGGTGCGAACGTATGAAAACGACAGTTCTTGCCGCATTGCTGGCGGTAGCCTGCACGTGGGCGCGGGCGGAGCCGGCGCCGCGGCTGTACCTGACCACCGAGACCTCGGCACCGTACAGCATGCGCGAAGGCGACCGCGTGACGGGGATCGGTACCGACATGGTGCGCGAGATCATGGTCCGCTCCGGCATCGCCTATTCGATCGACCTGCTGCCCTGGAAGCGCGCCTACACGGCCGCGCTGGAACGCAAGGACGCCTGCGTCTATTCGACCACGCGCACGCCGGAGCGCGAATCGCATTTCAAATGGATCGGACCGATCGGCGAGGCCGAGTGGGTCCTGATGGGCCGCGCCGACCGCCGTTTCGACGTGCGCACCCTGGACGACGCGCGCGCCTACCGCGTGGGCACCTACAACGGCGACGCGCGCGACCAGTTCCTGCGCGCGCGCGGCTTCAACGTCGACCCCGCGCCGAACGACCTGATCAATCCCCGCAAGCTCATGATGGACCGCATCGACCTGTGGGCCGCCAGCATCCGCCGCGGCAGCCTCACGCTCGACCGCCTGGGCTACGCGGGCAAGGTGGTCCCGGTCCTCGTGTTCAACCGCATCCGCGTCTACCTGGCCTGCAACCGCGCCGTGCCGGATGCGCTCGTCGCGCGCATGAACGGTTCCCTGGAAGCCATGGAGCGCGACGGGACCTCGAGCGCGATCGTGCACAAGTACGACGGCTGGGGCGTGAAGTCGCGCTGACCGTTCATGCGACCGGGATCGGGCAGGCGATCGGCGTGCCGGTCAAGGCTGTCTGGCCGTTCCGTCAGTCGCCCTGTTGCAAGGCGAGCGCCTCGGCCAGGAAGGCGCACATCTCCTGTTTGAGATCGGCTGGCGCCAGCACCTTGGCTTCGCGGGCCATGCTTTGCAACATGCGACGCAGCGTCGACGTATTGGTCACGGTGGCCATCAATTCCCGCTGTCCGGCCATGTTGAGGAAGATGGTTTGGTCGTCGGACAACGGCATCTCTTCCAGTGTACGCGCGAAGACGTCCGCGTTCTCGCCGCCGGCGAAGCGCAGGTGAAGGGTGATACGGCCCTTCGACCACATCTCCAGCGTGCCGCGCGCGAGCGCCTCGTCCAACGTGGGCACCCTGATGTTGCGCGCGACCGGATCGCCCAGGGCTACTTCCCGCATGCGGTGAAGGTGGAAACTCTTGACCGTCATCGCCGCTGGATCCAGGGTGACCTCGGCCTCGTCGACAGCCAGCAGGCGCAGCGTACGATCATGAATCACGAGGCCGACGGGATACACGCGATGCGTCTTGTTCACCTCGGACCTGGCCGCGCGATAGACGAGACGCAGCATCAGATGCTTCATCAAGGCGTCGTTGACGGTCTGCAGATGCGCCTGAGCCACCTTGCCAGGTCCCATCGGCCGGCCGTCCGGCAGGCGGCGGATCTTGTCCTGGTAGGCGATGACTTGCCGATGCGCGTCGGTCTGGTGCAGATGCCGCTGTTTCCGTTCGATCGTCGCGACCTGCTCGTCCAGCGCCCGGCGCGCGTCGCGCGGCAGGAACGGCCCCAGTTCCTGGCGGGCGAAGCTGGCCACCAGCGCGTCGACGGCCGTCACCGATTTGAACAGAGGGATCTTGCTGTGCGCGGTCGTGAACCATTCGTTGACCCTGCCGTCGTCCGCGCTGGGACGGGACTCCACCTCGAGGCCGAACTGTCGCCGCCACGGACCCTGCGGGTCGGCGAGGTCCCGCAGGTCACGTTCGAACGTGCGCCGATCCACCGCGAAGGTGTCTCCCAGCCTGTTGATGAGCTGGTCGACTGTCGCCCCCTGTCCGGTACCGTGCTCGGGCAGAAGGGGCAACAGGTCGATGATCGCCAGCCTGCGGGCCAGCTGTCGTTCGGTGGAATCTCTGGGCATGGTTCCCGACGTATTTTGTCGCTAATCCGTCGCACTATATCGGTACCGGTGCCGGGCAACAAGCCGCGGGAATCGGATATCGAAAGGAGAACGCATTGAAGCAGACGACGAGCGCGCCACACCTGTTGCGCGAACTGACGGAGCTGGGCAACCTGGTGTTCGGCATGTTTACCGGTCCGCACGTGATCGTCCGGCACTGGCCAGTGTATTACCGCGTGTATGTCGAAGTCGACGGACTTTGCCGTGAAGTCAACCGGCTGGCCGGGCATCTCGCGCGCGGGTTTATCCACGCCGACGACACGGTCGATGCGGACAGGATCGCGGATGCGAATGCGTGCTTCGCCCGCGTCGACGGACACGTGCGCACGACGGGGGCGCTACTCGCGGACGTCGTGCGCGACCGGCTCGTGATCCCCGCCAATCCAACGCTGGTACAAATCGTGGACCGCCATTTCGCGCCGGAGAGCCAGTGGTACCGCGGCGTGCAGGCGCACTACCGGTCGGGATGCGTCGCGCCGGATGGACGCACGCTGGCGCGCACCGTTCTGCCCATCGATCCACATCCGGCCCGGTGGGGCGGGGACGAGGCCGCCATCGAACAGCAGCAGTTCGAGCTGGCGCCGGCGTACGCGCGCACGTTGAATGACCGAACCATCCGGCAGGTGCAGACGGCTCTGAACCAGGTGTACGCCGCACTCGGCGGGTATTTCGTCCAGCGCTGTCCTTCGGTGGGCGCCCTGCTGCATCCCCGTTCGACGCCTGGGCCCGCATCCATGGGTTTCTTCTACAGCGCCAGAACCCTGCACGAGGAGCATGAACCGGTCAGGGATCCGCCGGGTGGCCTGGCCGTGTACGTCAGCCGCGACCATACGTTCGCGACAATCGGCACGCGCGGGATCCGGCCGGCGGACGGGACGCCGGGGCTGATCATCCACGTAACCGTCGACATCACGGAAGAAGATCCGGCGAAGCGGCCGGCGCGCTTCATTCCCGCGCAATCGCATCACAACGGCGAATATACCGCGGCCGGTGCGGATGAACTCAAGACGCTGCTCTTCCGCGCATTGATCGACGCCGGCCTCGTGCCCCCGGGCGCCAGGTTCGACGACGAACGCTGGCGTTATTTTTGACCGAAACGCGCGCTTGACCCGCATTGCTATAATTCGGATCAAAGTTTCTTTAAAGAAAGTTTATCGCATGAACAGAAACGCATTTATCGCGTCGTCGGACGTCGCCGCATTCACGGACTGGCTGGCTGAACACTATCGTAGCCTGTCGATCCGGCTCGACATCAAATCGTCGCGCTTCGTCCCGGGTGGCATCCGTACGGACGTTTCTGGACTGGACTTGCTGCGGCATTACCGCTGGCGAACGAAGGGCAGCGAAACAGGCAACTGGCAGGAAACGCGGGATTATCTGCACGAACTGGGCGATGCGTTGAAGCGGGCCATCGCCGGCCGCAACGAGGACGAGGTGCTGGACGTCTGCCGCCGCGTCCTCGCGTGGGGTGGTAACCGTAACGATGCAAAAGGCGCCATGCCGTTCCTGAAAGCGTTGCATGCGGAGGGAAAGCTGGCGGAATACCTGGGCACATCAAGCCGCGCATTCGCGCTCGACGTCGCCGTCGTTGACGCCAGTCGGCCGCAGGCTGTGAAGATGAACTCGATGCTGACCAAGGTCCACGCGCTCGCATCGCACGACGGATTGCCGATTTACGATTCGCGGGTCGCGGCGGCGATCGCTGCGCTCGTCGAGTTGTGGCGCCGCTCGCAGGGCAAGGCAGGCGCACCGCTGCCATCCGAACTGGCCTTTCCGGCGACACCGTCCGACCGCTCCGTGCACAGCCTGTTCGCGGATGCGCAGAGCCCCGGCGTGCTGTCGTACGCACCCGCCGCCGCCGCCGCGACGGCCGCCGACTGGTGCAGCGCAAAGATCCGGCTTGGCTGGCTGATGGCCGCGGTGTCGGAGAAAGCGCCCGGGCTGTTCGCGGCAGAGGCGGCAAAAGACCGCATGCATGCGTTCGAAGCGAGCCTGTTCATGATCGGCTACGACGTCAGCTGCCTGAAGGAGAACGCGCCGGGGGCTGGCATCGACGAGCGGCAACGCAAGCACATCCAGCGGGCGGGGGCGGCACGGCTCAGGCGCGATCATGCGGGTTTGCCGCGCACGCTGATCAGCACGCTGAACGGCAAGACACCCAACATCAGCTACGCGGGCAACGTCCACATCGGATTTTCGGGCGTCTGGAGCGAGACGCCGTTCACCATCGACAGTGACTTCCTGCAAGATTTGCTGAACGATTTTCCAGCGGGCGAGGAAGCTGGTCTCGGTGCCAACATGACCGGCGATGTCGAGCCCGGCACGCTTGGCTACTGGATCAATCAACACTACCCGGCCAAGTCGCGCAGGCTGGCGTCCGTGCTGGCGCCGATTCTGGTCGCCGAAGGCTGCGTGGAATCCATCACTGGCGTGTACCCGATCCGCCTGCGGTTTCTCTGAACGCAGTGAATCCGGCGGGCGCCGGGCAATCAGGAGCGGACTGCCGGCTCAGACTTCGGCGCACAAAAAAACCGCGTTCCCCAGGGGGGAGAAGCGCGGTTTCTTGGAATTTGCGGGACTACTACGGATGAGTAGGTGGTGCCTGGCCGGAATCGATGAGTTCGCTGGAAGGCGCGTGGCTGCTGGGTTTTCGTGGCGGGCTCGGCTGTGGCATGGATACACCCATGGATGCTCAACCGTTTAGGGTATGGATGCGGTTTTCTAACGCGGAATCCCGCTGATCACTTTGACCTTTGTCGTGAATCTTGGTTCACTGTCGTTTCGAGGCGAGGAAAGGCTGACGTTGCGCCAGCTATTGCCGATCAGACTTCGATCACGTGGAGCGGCGCGAGCTGCGCGATGAAGGCAAGGTGCTCGACCGCCTTGACCTTTTGCAGGTGAGCGAGCGTTAGCGTTCCACCGAGCGCGGGCGCCGGAACGAAGCCGTACATGTCGTCGTGTGCAAGGCGTCCCAGCTTTTGCAATGCGGGTGCGAACAAGCCTTCGACGTCATTGAAGTGGCGCCACAATCCCCCGAAGAACACGCGCATGGCGAAGTCGCGATCGATGCTTTCATCCGGCATAGACGAAAAGCAGCACGACGCCGGCGCAAAGATACGCAGCGTGTCGCCGGTTTTCTCGCCCCACAGGTAAAGCGTGCCGAACGCACTGCGGGCGATGACGTGATACGCGTCTCGTTCCATGAACGGCGTATCGCCGATCCATGCTTCGAGCGCAGGTTCGTATTCCTGAGGATTAACGGTCCAGAACAACCCATCCGCATAGCCGCACCAGCCGTACTCGTCCCAGTACGCCAACAACTGGTCCGGCAGTTTGCCGCGATAGCGTGCGATCGTCGATGGCGGCACGTCGCGCCTATCGATCGCCGGTCCAAACTCTGCCAGGAAGCAGGCGAAATCTTCATCCATGTCAAGGGTCCTTTGGCGGGAAGCGGCTGCGCCATCACGGCCTGGACTGAGGCCGGTCACGCGGCCGGACGGCACCCGCCCGATCACATTACGGTTACGTCAAGCGGCGCAAGCTGTGCAAGGAGGACGAGGTGCTCGACCGCCTTGACCTTGCGCAGGTTGGAGAGCGTTAGAGCGCCGCCCAGCGCGAGTGCCGGAACGAAGCCGTACATTTCGTCGTGCGCGGGGCGCCCCAAATGCTGCAGGGCCGGCGCGAACAGGCCCTCGACGTCAATGCCCTTGCGCGACATTCCCCCAAAGAACAAACGCATTTCGAAATCGCGGTCGATGTCGTTGTCGGGAGGCGATGCGAAACAGGTCGAGGCTGGCGCGAATATGCTGAGTGTGTCCCCGGTCTCTTCGCCCCAGAGGTAAAGCTTACCGAAAGCGCTGCGTGCGATGACGTGGTAGGCGTCCTGTTCCATGAATGGTGTATCGCCGATCCACGCTTCGAGCGCAGGCTCGTATTCCTGAGGATCGACGGTCCAGAACAACCCATCCGCATAGCCACACCAGCCGTACTCGTCCCAGTACGCCAACAACTGGTCCGGCAGCTTGCCGCGATAGCGTGCGATCGTCGATGGCGGCACGTCGCGCCTATCGATCGCCGGTCCAAACTCTGCCAAGAAGCAGGCGAAATCTTCATCCATGTCAAGCGTCCTTTGGCGGGAAGCGGCTGCGCCATCGCAGGCCTGGACTGAGGCCGGTCACGCGGCCGGACGGCGCCCGCCGATCAGATTTCAGTTACGTGAAGCGGCGCAAGCTGTGCAAGGATGACGAGGTGCTCGACTGCTTTGACCTTGCGCAGGTTGGAGAGCGTTAGAGCGCCACCGAGCGCGAGCGCCGGAACGAAGCCGTACATTTCGTCGTGCGCGAGGCGCCCCAACTGTTGCAACGCCGGCGCGAACAGGCCCTCGACATCATTGGCCCCGCGCGACATCCCCCCAAAGAACAAACGCATTTGGAAATCGCGGTCGATGTCGTCATCGGGAGGCGAGGTGAAACAGGTCGAGGCCGGCGCCATCACGCTGAGTGTGTCTCCGGTCTCTTCGCCCCAGAGGTATAGGGTGCCGAAAGCGCTGCGTGCTATGACGTGGTAGGCGTCCTGCTCCATGAACGGGGTCTCGCCGATCCATGCCTCCAGTGCTGGCTCGTACTCCTGGGGATTCACGGTCCAGAATAACCCGTCCGCATAGCCGCACCAGCCATACTCTTCCCAGTATGCCAGCAACTGGTCAGGGAGTTTGCCGCGGTAACGATCAATCGTCGAGGGTGGCACGTAACGCCTGTCAATCGGTGGTCCAAAATGCGTTAGAAAAAGAGCGAAATCCTCATCCATGTTTGGGGGTATCCTCATTTGCAGCGTTCAAGTTTTGCGTTCATTTTCATTGTAGTGCGCAGCGATTCGGGTACGCGTTCGGCGGCTTTGTCCAGCTCGGCCAGTCGAGTGGTTCTCGCGCCGTTCTCTTTAGTCCACGCCTTCCATTGTGCTCCGATACGCGAATTGATCGAGCGGTCGCCAAACCCGGCGATCACGTCCCTCCCGCCGGCGACCATATCCGGATTATGCAGTGCGGCGAGGACTTTCATCTGGTCGGTCGCCATCTCGGCGGCCTTCGCCGTCGCTTCGAGGCCAGACAATCCCTGGTTGCGCAGTGTGTTGAAGAACTTGCGTTCCAGCTTGCCTTTATGGGTTGTACGGGCCGTGCGCGCCATATTCGGATTGCGCACCACCGTGCGGGTTTCGAACGCGTCGCGACCATCGAGGTAATCGGCCACCGTCATGTCGTTGAGCCCGGTCTCCTGCCCGGCCAGTTGGCGGTCGAATTCAGGAAAGCGAGTCGACGGCAAGCCGTTGGTCTTGAAACACGGAACCTTCGCCGTCGGCATCAGGAGCGGGCGGGATCCCTCGCTCTCGCGTCGTCCGTCACGCGGCCGCGATGGCGGCGGCTCCTGCGCGGGTCCGTGCGGACCGCCAGCGCCTCCATGAGTCGCCTGCAGCGCCGGTTGCCGACGTAGCCGCTCTTCGTTCTGCTCAACCCAGGCCGCGACGCGCGGACCAAGCCGGGGGCTGCGCTCGATTTCGTTCAGCAGGACCACCCGGTCAGCCTTCCCTCGCGACATATACGCCGTCATGACGGACAGGATCGCCATCATCACGATCACGTGGCCGTTGGCGAGGTCGAACGCTGCCACGGCGGTGTCGCCGCGCATACCCAGGCCCAGGCGCAAGCGGTCGTCCTGCCGCTCGGGACCCCATGCTTCCGCGATGCCTTTCTGGTAGTGCCGCAGCGCGGCCGGTATCGCCTCTGCGATGCCTTCCACCAGCGACTTCAGGCCCAGCACGCTCAAAATGAGACCGCCGACGTAGCTGCCCGCGGCGGCGCCGGCGGCAGCGCCCGGCACCGCACCGATGCCACCAAAGAAGGCGCCGCCGACACCGCCGATGAATCCACCGATAACGGTCGAGCCACCGTAGATCAGTGCCAGGTCCTGGCACGCCGACACAAGGATGGAGGCGATCATCGACAAGTCGATACCAGCGAGGCGCTCGACGATCATGCGCTGCGCCAGCGGCCCGGAGTTGTGCAGCGCCTTGCGCACACGATTTACGCGGCCGAGCTGGTCATAGCCCCACGCGCCGCCCAGGTGAGCCGAGGTACCGGCGGGCCGTCCCATGCTGTCGTACTGTTCGCCGTGACCAGGATGGCCACCGCTCCACGTCAACTGGTCTTCTTTTCGCTTCAGATCGTTCCAGACACGTGATACTTCCTGCATCGCCAGTCCCCTTGCGCACACCGTCCGACACCGCTCACTGCACGTCGCCCTAGTCGCAGCTGTCGTCGACAGAACCTCCCGAGGCGGCCATGACATCAGGCCTTGGCGCAGACGCGCACTCAGACGACGGCGCTGACTCGGTCGAGTTACCGCCCGGCATGTTATCCGATTGTCCTGACTACCCGCGCTCGATAGACGCTGGCCTTAAGCCTGCCGGCACGGTGGCTAAGAGCCCTGATTCGTGTCGTCCATTTGCAGCGATGCCCGGTCGGGACGATGGTTGAACTACCGGATCACATCGGAGCTGTCGGGCGTGTCTGCGAGTTCGCCGTCGTTCGCAATGATGGAAGGGCCGCCATCACGGCAGCCCGAACCACAAATTTTGTCATGACGAAATCCGGCGCATGCGCGGACTATTGCTGTGTGAGTGACGTAGCGCCGGCAGGCACGGCACCCTGACCGGTAGGTTCGGTTGCAGCCTTGCCGGCCTCGGTCACCGTGGGGCCGAGAATCATGGCCCGGATGGCCTCGACCTTTGGCTTGTTACGCGCCTGGAAGCGGATAGTCCGTATGCCCGCCTGTTCGAGTCGCGCGTCCCGCAGTTCATCCTTTGCGCGCGAGTGCGTCTTGTCGTCCAGTTCGACGACCGCGACGACCTCGCAGCGTCGGGTGCAGACGACGTAATCGACGCGCTGCTGGGCGATCCGCAATCGGTCGCCATGGGCTGTTCGCTTGTCGCTACTCGCCGTGTCGAGCAGGGCTGACATCGCGACCTGCGGAAAAATGTAATGGTCAGGAAGTGCTACGACGAGTCGGCCGAAGAACTCCTCCTCGTTATCGGTCATGAATCTGCGGCGGCGGTACGCACCGGTGCGACCTTTTCCCTTCGCCGTCTTCAACTGCACTGCGAAGATTCCCGCTAGAAGAACGGCAAGGATGACGATGACGAAGATAGTTTTCATGTGTGCGAACTCATTCGATAGTCGGTTGATGCATCGATGGGAGGCTTGCGGCCGCTGCCCGGTTGCGATCGGAGGTATTGGCCGGCTCCCAAGGACGCAGTCCCTGATCCTTGCTCAACCTGATGCGATGGACTTTCATCGCGTCGATGACGTCGGCCGGCTCCGGCGTGGCCACGAGAATCGGCAGCGTCTGCGACGCCTCGAGGAAGAACTGGCGCCTCAGACCGTCGCCCTGGCTCAGGAAGGCGTCGTTCCACCAGCTGCTGATGGTGTCGCTGGCGCGTTCCAGCGCGGCCTGGGTGACGAGCCGGTTCGACTTCTGGATGTTGACCTGGCGTGACGCCGGCATCAGGTTCCATGCGTCCCCGCAGGGCCAGGCGGCGAACGGGAAGCAGTGGTCGACGTCGTACTCGTCGCGCAGGCGCGCGCCGGACCAGACGCAGTACACCGGCTTGCCGGCCGCGCGCATGCGGTCGACCGCCGCCCTCGCGAAGCCGGTGTCGCGCGCGGGATCCACCCATGCGAGCAGCGAGTGGGCGAGGGCGCGAACGTCCGGTCGCCCGTCGTTGCAATAGGACTCCATCAGCCTGACCCACTCCGACACGAGCACGGGCTCGATCCACACGTTGTAATGCGTGAGCGCCTGCCAGATCTCGAGCGGGATGCGGAAGTCGCCGAGGCTCCACAGGAAGGCTTCGTCGATCTGCAGCGGGGACGGCGTCGATGCCATGCGGCGCCGCGTGACGTCGAAGATCGGTTTGTCGCTCGCGGGCCAGCGCAGGTAGTTCGCGGGCATGTTGCGGATTACCTGCGAAATCTCGGAAAGACTCTGGTGCAGGTGCTTCGCCGTCTGGTCGCTGAACACGGAGCCGATCCGCAGTTCGACCGCGGTCACGGGCCGCAGCGAGGTGAAGCTGTTGGTGACGAAACCGGGGCCGGTCCCGAGCCGCGTGAGCGGCATCTGGGGCAGGGCGTGTTCGATCAGGGGCTTGTACATGCGCAGCCAGAACAGCGATACGAGACCCAGCGGCACGACCACGGAATCCGCGTCGTAGCGGGCCAGTCCCGCAGCGGTATCCGCGCTGCGGGCAAGCACGCGCAGGAGCGCGATCTTGTACGTCGACGACTTTTCGTCCACGAGGATCAGGTGCCGCAGCAGGGGCAGGGCGCCCAGGCCGTCGTCGGGAAGCCCCAGCACGACGTTCGTCCACGACACTTCGCTCCGCCCCAGCTTGTCCTGGCTGTCGCTGGTGTGGACGATGCGCAGCCCGAATTGCTGGGCAAGGCCGGCCAGTTCCGGCAGCGAGACCTCGTGCATCGCGCGTTCGGTGTCGGGCGCGCCGAGCCGGAGGCTGATGGCGATACGTCCTTTCGGCGCCAGCAGCGTCGCCAGCTTGCGCAACGCACGCTGCCGATCGGATGGAGGAATGTGCATCCAGACGGCGGACAGCAGGATGAGGTCGAAGCTCAAGCCGAGGCGGCGCACGTTCGCGAGGTCAGGCAGGCTGTCGGACAGCCATTGGATCCGGCTCAACGTGTGTTTTGCGCGCGCGTGGGCGAGCATGGCTTCGGATGGCTCGACGGCCACGACGTCGTATCCCTTTGCCGCGAGCCACGCCGCGTCCCGGCCGGAACCTGCGCCGATATCGAGGACCGTGCTTCCCGACGCCGGCAGTATGCCGATCAGGTCCGCGTGGACGTCCTCAAAAGACAGCGACTCGTACTGAGTAACCAGCCGAGTTGCGTGCTGTTCGTAATAGGGGATAGCGGACATCGACTGCTGTCGTTGCTGTTGAGCTAATTGCTATTGTAATGCGGAGCTGTTCAATATCTATATTTTTGTTTCAAATGGGCAACCTTTGACAAGGTTGGCAGGACAAATTCCGTCATGACGAAAACCCGCCTCTTTGCGCGACGCCGGTCGAGGTTTTGTATGGGGTGGTGAGATAAAGCTCCAGGCCGACCAAATTCTTGAGCTGGCACGATTCAAGGGCGTGCCGAGTACACGCGTTGTGGACTGCGCCGGCGTATCGCTCGCAATACTCGCGTCGCTGACCGACGAACGCCGGCTGCTCAAGCTGGGTCGCGGCTTGTATGCGTTGCCCGACAGCGCAGCATCCGCTTACGACAAAAACGATGGCTGGTAATGGACGAGCTCAAACTTCGACGCACAAAAAAACCGCGTTCCCAGGGGGAGAAACGCGGCTTCTTGGACTTTGCGGGACTACTACGGATGAGTAGGTGGTGCCTCCGGCCGGAATCGAACCGGCACGCCTTTCGGCGCTTGATTTTGAGTCAAGTGCGTCTACCAATTCCGCCACAGAGGCTGCAAGCGCAGGCGCGCATATTAGCACATGGAATGCAAAACTGACCAGAGTGCGTGCGCCCGCAGTGGGCGCAGGGGGCGTTCCGGCGTATGATCTCGCCTACCTGAGCAAACGCGCCGTCCGGCAAGACGGCCTGTACGATGAAGAATAAGAAAATACGCGAGATCATCCTCGGCAAGCCGCTCGACCCCATGAAGAGCGAGACGCGTCACTCGATGGCCCTGGTCGCCTTCCTTGCCTGGGTCGGGCTCGGGGCGGACGGCCTGTCCTCCTCGTCGTACGGTCCGGAAGAAACCTTTCGCGCGCTCGGCGCCCATACCCACCTCGGCCTGTACATGGCCGTCGCCACCGCCGTCACCGTCTTCATCATCGCGCTTGCGTACAACCAGGTGATCGAACTGTTCCCGACCGGGGGCGGCGGCTACCGCGTGGCCACCAAGCTCGTCGGGCCGTATCTCGGCCTCGTGTCCGGCGCCGCCCTGATCCTCGACTACGTGCTGACCATCGCGATTTCGATCGCGTCCGGCGTCGATGCGCTCGCGTCGTTCCTGCCGCTCGGCTTCCAGCCCTATAAACTCTGGGCCGAGGCGTTCTTCATCGGCCTCCTGATCGTGATGAACCTGCGCGGGCTGAAGGAGGCGATCCAGATCCTGCTGCCGATCTTCCTCGGCTTCGTCGCCACGCACCTCGTGCTGATCGTGTACGGCATCGTCGCGCATGCGTCGCACCTGCCGCAGCTCGTGCCCAGTACGGTCGCCGAGACGGGTTCGCTGGCCGGCGAGATCGGCTGGGCCGGCGTGGCCGGCATGCTGCTGCTCGCGTATTCGCAGGGCGGCGGTACCTATACGGGCCTCGAGGCCGTGTCGAACAACGTCAACCTGCTGGCCGAGCCGCGCGTCCGCACGGGCAAGATGACGATGTTCTACATGGCCCTGTCGCTGGCCGTCACGGCCGGCGGCATCATTTTGCTGTACCTGCTGTGGGATGCGCAGCCGACCGCGGGCGAGACGCTGAACGCGACCACCTTCCGCCGCATCATCGCCAGCATGGGCCTGGGCGGCGAGCTCGTGAACCAAATCGTGCTCGCCGTCGTCCTCGCGTTCGAGGCCGGGCTCCTGTTCGTGGCGGCCAATACCGGCTTCCTCGGCGGACCGTCCGTGCTGTCGAACATGGCGGGCGATTCGTGGGTGCCGCACCAGTTCCGCTACCTGTCCACGCGCCTCGTCACGCAGAACGGCATCCTCGTGATGGGCGTCGCCGCGCTGGCGATCCTGTTCTGGACGCGCGGCCAGGTCACGCTGCTCGTCGTGCTGTATTCGATCTCCGTGTTCCTCACGTTCGCGATCTCGCTGTTCGGCCTGTGCCTGTATTGGTGGCGTCATCGCAAGGATGCGCGCTGGGTCCGGCGCTTCCTGCTGTCGTTGACGGGTTTCATCATCTGCGCCGGCATCCTCGCCGTGCTGCTCGTCGAGCGCTTCACGCAGGGCGGCTGGGCCACGGCATTGATCATCGCGGCCATCGCGGGCCTGTGCATCTTCATCCGCAACCACTACCGCGAAACCAAGCGCGCCATCCGTTCCGTCGACCGCGTGTTCGCCAACCAGCCGTTCGGCCCGGTGAAGGAAGCCGTCGATCCGGAACCGGATGCGCAGACGGCCGTCTTCATCGTCGGTAACTCGCGCGGCGGCGGCCTGCATGCGCTGCTGTGGGTGCTGCGCATGTTCCCCGGCCACTTCAAGAATTTCCTGTTCGTGAACGCGCGCACGGTCGACGCCCATGCCTACGGCGGCGAGGGCGCGCTCGAGAAGATGCGGAAGGATGCGGCGCGGACACTGGAATACTTCGTCGATTTCTGCCAGAGCCACGGGATGGCGTCGGCGTCGTACATCGGCTTCGGCACGGATGCGGTGGAAGAGGTGACCCGCATGTGCGAGCAGATCAACCGCGAGTATCCGAACTCGATTTTCTTCACCAGTAAATTGATCTTCGCATCCGACAACTGGTTTACGCGGCTGCTGCACAACCAGGCGTCGCTGGCGGTGCAGCGCCGCCTGCACCTGGAAGGCTTGCAGATGGTGATCCTGCCGATGAAGGTGTGAGGTTCGTCAGCAGCTGAGTTGCTGGCGCAGCGCGTGCAGCGTGCGCACGGGGCCGGCGACTTCGAGCATGTGGTCGCGCACGGTTACCGTGATGTCGGCGTTCTTCCCCGCAGGCCAGCGTGCCGCGCGCATGCGGTAGCGCACGGTGCCGGGGCCGCGTTCGGCCGGCGCGTAGCCGAGACGTTCCATTGCATCGTCCAAGGTGCCGACCAGGTGGCAGGCCGAAAAGCGGGTCGTGACCTCGAGGCGGCCGGGGAGCGTGGGCGCGATCGCCGGCAGCAGGCCACCCAGCAGTACCGGCACGACGATGTAGCCGAGCGGCGCCGTCGGATCGACGAGGTGGAAGGCGAAGGCCAGCGCAGCCAGGCCCAGCACCATGCTCAGCAAGAGAAGTATCCGACGTTGCGCGGGAGCGGGGGAGGTGGGGCGGTGCGCTTCCTTCCGGACGCGCTCGATTTCGGAAAACGTCACGCTTTTCATGTCGCACTCCTTACGTTGAACGACGGCTGGGACCAGCTACAAATTCCATTTTGATCAAGCGCCCCCAGGGCGGATTGACCTTTCTCAAATTCGCTTTTTCCGAGAAGAATTGTTTTGGAATGAAAGGTTCCTGGTCGGAAAATTCTTTTCTATTCAGAAATGATAGAAATTTGTGCGAGATCTAACGGTTAGTCAGGCTTTCGGAACTTAAGCTGTTCCGACGGATCGGTGTAAAGACACCTGCTCCTGGATAGCGAGTCCGATTAATCTCTCAACGGAACTATCATGAAACTCAAATCTCTCGTTCTGGCCATGGTCGCGGGCGCGGCCCTGATGGCGCAAGGCGCGGGGGCGGCGACAGTCAACCGCACGGCCCCGGTCGTCACGACGGACGATGGCCTGGGCGGCTTCAACGCGCATTTCGGCGACACGTTCGCACAGTCGACCACCGGCAGCACCTTCAGCGACGTCTTCACGTTCGACGTCGGCACGCCGTTCGACGCGGCCGCCTCGCTGACGTCGGCCTACCTGAACACGCCGCAGACGAAGGACCTCCTGATCACGGGCCTCTCCCTGTACCGCTACGATCCGGTCACGAAGGCCGTGCTGGGGACCGCCATCGCGGGCATCGATCTGACGGGTTCGGGTGCCGATGCGCCGGATTCGTGGGCGCTGTCGGGCTTCGGGCTGACGAGCGGCGCCTACGCGGTCCAGGTGAATGGCGAGGTGCGCGGTGTCGGGGGCGGGGCGTTCGGGGCGGATCTGACGATCTCGCCGGTGCCGGAGCCGCAGACCTGGGGCATGCTGCTGGCCGGCCTGGGCGTGTTGACGACGCTGGCATGGCGCCGGCGCCAGCCCGCGCGCGTGCGCGCGGACGTACGGCGCCGCTGAGCGCTCAGCGCACGCGCCGGTACAGGCGGAAGCGTTCGTCGCGGTCGGACGGGCGGCGGCCTTCCCACAGCAGCGTCCAGTCGCGGCCGTGGAACGGCAGCGCCGCACCGCCGCGCACGAGCGCGCCGTTCTGCATCGCGCCCGACTGGGCAGGCCCCTTCTGGCCGACGCTGTCCTGCAGCAGCATGTAGCTGCACGCGCCGCCGTCGACGGGGGCGAACGGCAAGTGGCCGAAGTAGGCGAACGACGCACGCTGGGGCGCACCGACGTTCGTGTCGATGCAGTCGGCGCCGGCCGGCAGGCGCGCGGCGATCTGCTGGGCCACGCTGGCGTAGCTCTTGCCGTAGTTCAGGTCCGGCAGGAACAGCGTCATCAGCAGCACCCACAGCAGGATCAGGCCGCCCGACGACAGCACCACGGCCCGCCACAGCACGGAAGGCTGGCGCGACAGGCGCCAGTGCACGAGGAAGATCCAGCCGACCGTCGTCGCGGCCGCGACGAGGAAGGCGACGATGCCGAATTCCGGCTTGAAGCCCGGGACCAGCTTGAGGGCGTTCTTGGCGAATTGCGCGGGCCAGCCCGTCAGCTTGGCGATCCAGAACACCCAGACGAGGCCGCCCAGCAGGGTCAGTACCATCACGGAGAACCAGTCGATCGCATTGATCGCGCCGCGCTTCATCGTCGGCAGGCCGAACGCGGCCATCAGCGCCATCGGCGGCAACAGCTTCAGCAGGTCGCCGCTTTCGGGAATCGGGTCGCACAGGATCACGAGCGTCAGCACGCCGACGAAGAAGGTCGGGAGGATGATGTGCAGCAGCCCGTGCTGGCGGCGCCAGGCCCAGGCGGCCCAAGCGGCGAATGGCCACGCCGGCCAGAAATACCAGATGCCGACCCGGAAGAACGCCTTGATCGCATGCCAGCCCGGCACGCTCAGCTGCTCGGCATTCCAGGCCAGCCAGCCGCCGACGGGCGACAGGCCGTACGGATGCGCCAGCGTGGCCGGGATGGCCCATACGAGCGTGATGAGCAGCGCGGTGCCCGCGGCCTGGCCGAGATGGCGCAGCAGGGAGGCCGACGGCAGCTTGAGGAAGCGGATGCACAGGTAGAGGGCGGCGAGCAGGGCCAGCGGCGGCGCGAAGCCGCGCGTCAAGGTGAGCAGGCCCAGCGCAACGCCGACGTACACGGCGTTGCGCGGCGTGCTGTCCTCGATGTAGCGCACCGAGCGGAACAGGAACCAGGACAGCAGCGCACCCTGCAGGGTGACGGCCAGCGTCTCGTGGCTGTGCAGCAGCAGGCCCAGGCAGCCAAGGTAGATCAGGACGGCCGTGTCGGCCAGCGTGCGGCCATAATCGTCCGGCTCGGGCTGGCCGCCGAAGGCCAGGCGCAGCGGCTGGGCTTCCGAACGCCGGCCGAGGTGGAATGCCGTGTGCCACAGCGATACCGTGCCCAGCACGAAGATGCCGATGGTCGAGATGCGCGCCCCGAGCACGTCGCCCAGGAGCCAGCCGAACAGTTTGATGCACAGTGCGCCGAGCCAGAACGCCAGCGGCCCTTCCTCGGGCGCGGGCAGGCCGGCGATGTGCGGCATCAGCCAATCCTGGATGCCGCCGTGCGCCATCGTCCACATGATGCCGAAGCTGGCGGCGTCATCCTTCCACGGGTCACGCCCGATCAGGCCCGGCAGGATGTACAACAGGCCGAGTGCGTACAAAGCCCAGCGTGGCAGCGCGAGGGTGGCGGCGGCGGGTAGGCGGACGGGTTTCATCGATAGCGCGCGAAGTAATGCAATAAATTAATGTCGCGTAGTATAAGGGGACCGTGGCAAAGCGTCGCGGGTGGTATTGCTACGAGGCGTAACGCGGGTGGGCGACGACGAAAAAAAAGGAAGCCCCTGGGCTTCCTTTGGGGAGGCCAGGAGGCTTCCCGGATGTTCGCTCGTCGGGGACTTAGCCGTTGGCGACGCTGGTCTTCGAACCGACCGAGCCGAACTTCTGGCGGAATTTTTCAACGCGGCCAGCGGTGTCGACGATCTTGTGCTTGCCGGTAAAGAACGGGTGCGATTCAGCGGACACCTCGATCTTGACCAGCGGGTAGTCTTTACCTTCGAAATTGATGGTTTCGCGGGTCGAGATGGTCGAGCGGGTGATGAATTTGAAATCGCAGGACAGGTCGTGGAACACGACTTCGCGGTAATCCGGATGGATATCGGTCTTCATGGTTTTGCCTTGGTTTAAGTTGGTAGCCAAACGGCACTTCGTCGGTCGACCTGCTTCTTGACCCGATTGCCGATCACTTGCCAGGGTTGGATACGGAACCGGCGATTATAAGCCAGCCCTGCACCCAAGGCAACCGTTGCGGTTTCGGCACCGTTCAGGCGCCGTGCAGGCGCGACATCATGGTGAGGATCATGCCGCCGAAGCCGAGGCCGAAGCCGATGAGCATCGTGACGGCGGTTGCCGCCATCCACTTGCTCAGGTGGGCCGATTCGCCATGGATGTCGGCCTTGAGTTCGGCCTTCAGTTCCGACAGGTCTGCTTTGTTGGGTAACATGGTCAGCGTGGTGTCGAAGCGGGTTTCGAGAACCGTCAGCCGGCGGTCGAGCACGACGTCCTTGTCGTGCCGCGCCGGGACGTCGCGTAATTCGTTGAAGATCATCTTGGCCTCCTTGGTTGTCTTGGTGCGGATTCTCCGCGCCTGGACACTCCTCGGCTTGACCTAGATGAATCGTAGCGCATAAAGCAAAAAAGGCGAGTACGACTCGCCTTTTCCGTTCGATGCCAGGGCTGGAGGATCAGCCGCCGCGACGCATCAGGTCGAAGAATTCGACGTTGTTCTTGGTCGCGCGCATCTTGTCGAGGATGAACTCCATCGCCTCGATCTCGTCCATCGAGTACAGCAGCTTGCGCAGGATCCAGATCTTCTGCAACTGGTCCGGCTTGATCAGCAGTTCCTCGCGGCGGGTGCCCGACTTGTTCAGGTTGATCGCCGGATAGACGCGCTTCTCGGCCAGGCGGCGCTCGAGGTGGACTTCCATGTTGCCGGTGCCCTTGAATTCCTCGTAGATCACGTCGTCCATGCGCGAGCCGGTCTCGATCAGCGCGGTCGCGACGATCGTCAGCGAGCCGCCTTCCTCGACGTTACGCGCGGCGCCGAAGAAACGCTTCGGACGCTGCAGCGCGTTGGCGTCGACACCGCCGGTCAGCACCTTGCCCGAGGCCGGGATCACGGTGTTGTAGGCGCGTGCCAGGCGGGTGATCGAGTCCAGCAGGATCACGACGTCCTTCTTCATCTCGACGAGGCGCTTGGCCTTCTCCAGCACCATCTCCGCGACCTGCACGTGACGGGTGGCCGGTTCGTCGAAGGTCGACGCGACGACTTCGCCGCGCACCGAGCGCTGCATCTCCGTCACTTCCTCGGGACGTTCGTCGATCAGCAGGACGATCAGCGTGCAGTCCGGGTGGTTGGCGGTGATCGCGTGGGCGATGTGCTGCAGCATGACCGACTTGCCCGACTTCGGCGAGGCGACCAGCAGGCCGCGCTGGCCCTTGCCGATCGGCGAGATCAGGTCGACGATGCGGCCGGTGATGTTTTCCGCGCCGTTCATGTCGCGCTCGAGGCGCAGCGGCTCGTTCGGATGCAGCGGCGTCAGGTTCTCGAACAGGATGCGGTGTTTCGAGGCTTCCGGCGATTCTCCGTTGACCTTGTCTACCTTCACCAGCGCGAAGTAGCGCTCGCCATCCTTCGGCGTGCGGACCTCGCCTTCGATCGAGTCACCCGTATGCAGGTTGAAACGGCGGATCTGCGATGGCGAGATGTAGATGTCGTCGGTGGAAGCCATGTAGCTCGCATCCGGCGAACGCAGGAAACCGAACCCGTCCGGCAACACTTCGAGCGCACCGTCGCCGAAAATCTGTTCGCCTTGTTTCGCGCGCTTCTTGAGGATCGCGAACATCAGTTCTTGTTTGCGCAGGCGAGCTGCGTTGTCGATATCCAGGCTGATCGCCATCTCCAGAAGGGCGGAGACGTGCATTGCCTTCAGTTCAGATAAGTGCATGTGTCGGGTGTCCCGTGACGGGAAAGTAAAGGTAGGGGAGGGAACTGCGTGGGTTAATCAAAGGGATAGGATCGGAATCGATCGCCTACCCGGTCCGGAACAGGCGGCAGTGCGGGCGCGCTGCCGCCACCTATGGTATCAGATGTTGCTATCGATGAAAGCAGTCAGCTGGCCTTTTGCCATCGCGCCGACTTTCTGGGCGGCTGCGACACCGTTCTTGAACAGGATCAGCGTAGGGATGCCGCGGATGCCGAACTTGGCCGGAACGGCCTGGTTGGCATCGACGTCCATCTTCGCGATCAGCAGCTTGCCGTCGTATTCTTTCGCGACTTCTTCCAGGATCGGGGCAATCATCTTGCAGGGGCCGCACCACTCGGCCCAGAAGTCGACCAGGACCGGGCGCTCGGACTTGAGCACGTCGGTTTCGAAAGATGCATCGCTGATGTGTTTGATGTTTTCGCTCATGTTTTCCTCAAGAGAGGTAAGTAATTAACGCCTGCAGGTCTTTCGGACTCTCGTCGATCCTGCTCGGTAGTGTCAGCCGGTTCCCATATTTGTCAGACTGGCTTGCTGCACAAAGGTGGTGCCAATGTGTGCAATATTCAATAGTGGAAGAGCTGCAAGAGGATGTCAGGCGGGGTTTAATCGGAATAATAACCGATTTTTTTGGAACGTGTTCGTGAGCTTTGTACAAAATCTCAACATGCTCAAGGTTCTTGATTGACCTCACCAATTATCACCACAATTAGCCGACGCTGCCGGTGAATTTATATAAATGTCCCGGGTGCCACATCGTCACGACCGAGGCCACCCGGCCGCCCGACGTCGTGCGGCGCTTGAGCACGAGGCACGACGTGCCGGTCCCGATGCCGAGCATCTCCGCCACTTCGCGCGGCGCCGGCAGCGCTTCGATGCTGTACGTGGCGCCCTGCAGCGGCGCCGCTTCCATCAGGTGTTCGTTGGGCGTGATGCGCGCGAAGTCCTGGTCCAGGTAGGCGGGCGCGCAGGCCGGATTGACCCAGCGGTCCTCGACCTGGATCGGCCGGCCGTTCTCGTCGTGCACGATCAGCGAATGGAACAGCGGCGTGCCGGGTTCCAGTTCGAACTGGCGCGCCAGCGTCTCGCCCGCCGGGCTTTGTTCCAGCAGGCGCGGATGGCTCGCATGCACGTGGCCGCGCGCGCGCACCTCGTCGGCGATGTTGCGGATCTCGACCAGCGTCGCCTGGTACTTCTGCGGCGCGACGTAGGTGCCCGAACCCTGGCGGCGCGTGAGCACCTGTTCCGCCGTCAGCTCGCGCACGGCGCGGTTGACGGTCATGCGCGAGACGCCGAACTGGCGCACGAGCGCCTGCTCGGACGGCACCAGGTCGCCTTCCTTCCAACGGCCCGACGCGATCTCGCCGAGCAGATAATCCTTGATACGCTGGAAAATGGGCGTGCTGTCTTGCGCGATCTGTTCGTCCAAACTACTCTCCGGAATCTGTCACCTCGTCGGGGAGGCGACATTCTAGCATCGCGAATTCGAAAGCAAGACCCGAAGTGTTTGCCGGAACGCCAACGCTTACGATGGGGCCATCGAGAATCTGGAGACCGAGATGAATACCGCCACCCTCCCCCAATCCGCTGCCGCCTGGCTCACCGACGACGAGCGCTGGGCCGCCGTGGTCGCCCGCGCGCGCGCAGCCGACGGCCAGTTTTATTATTCGGTGCGCAGCACGGGCGTGTATTGCCGGCCCTCGTGCCCGTCGCGCACACCGCGCCGCGCCAACGTCGCTTTCCACGCGACGCCGCACGATGCCGAGGCGGCGGGCTTTCGTGCTTGCCTGCGCTGCCGCCCGGACGCGCCGCCGCTGGCCGAACGCCAGGCCGAGGCCGTGGCGAAGGCGTGCCGCCTGATCGAGGCCGCCGAGGACGAACCGGACCTCGCCAGCCTGGCCGAGGCCTGCGGCATGAGCCGCTTCCACTTCCACCGCATCTTCAAGGCGCACACGGGCATCACGCCGAAGGCCTATGCGGCGGCGCGCCGGGCCGAGCGATTGAAGCAGGGGCTGGCGCAGGCGGGCAGCGTCACCGCGGCCGCCTACGACGCCGGCTTCAATTCCAGCGGCCGCTTCTATGCCGCGTCGTCCGGCGTGCTGGGCATGACGCCGAAGCGTTATCGCGCGGGCGGCGGCGGGGAAGCCATCCGCTTCGCCGTGGCGCAGTGCTCGCTGGGCGCGCTGCTCGTCGCCGCGACCGACAAGGGCATCTGCTGCATCCTGCTGGGCGACGATCCGGATGCCCTCGTGCGCGACCTGCAGGACCGCTTTCCGAAGGCCGAGCTGATCGGCGCCGAACCCGGCTTCGAACGCACGGTGGCGCAGGTCGTCGCCTTCGTCGAGGCGCCGCGTCTCGGGCTCGACCTGCCGCTCGACGTGCGCGGCACCGCGTTCCAGCAGCGCGTGTGGCAGGCGCTGCGCCAGATTCCGGCCGGGCAGACGGTCGGCTATGCCGAACTGGCCGCGCGCCTCGGCATGCCGCAGGGCGCGCGCGCCATCGCCGGCGCCTGCGCCGCCAATCCGGTGGCGGTGGCGATTCCCTGCCACCGCGTGGTGCGCAACGACGGCTCGATCTCCGGCTACCGCTGGGGCGTCGAACGCAAGCAGGCGCTGCTCAAGCGCGAGGCCGAGGCGTCATGAGTATCGACTGGGACCGCGTCGCCGACGACCTCGACGCCTTCGGCTGCGCCGTGCTGCCGTCCCTGCTGGATGCGGAGCAGTGCGCGGCGTATGCGGCCGGCTATGGCGACGACGCGCAATTCCGCAGCCGCGTCGTGATGGAGCGGCACGGCTTCGGGCGCGGAGAATATCGCTATTACGCGTATCCGCTGCCGCCTGGCCTGGCGGACCTGCGCACGGCGCTGTACCCGCCGCTGGCGCGCATCGCCAACCGCTGGCAGGCGGCGCTCGGGTTGGAGGAGCGCTACCCGGACGCGCATGCCGGCTACCTGGCGCGCTGCCACGCGGCCGGCCAGTTGCGCCCGACGCCCCTGCTGCTGCAATACGGTCCGGGCGACTACAACTGCCTGCACCAGGACCTGTACGGCGACTTTGTCTTCCCGTTGCAGGTGGCCGTGCTGCTGTCGCGCCCCGGCGTCGATTTCAGCGGCGGCGAATTCGTCCTGACGGAACAGCGTCCGCGCATGCAGTCGCGGGTCGAAGCGGTGCCGCTGGGGCAGGGCGATGCCGTCGTCTTCCCCGTGCACACGCGCCCCGTCAACGGCACGCGCGGCATCTACCGCGTCAACATGCGCCACGGCGTCAGCCGCGTGCGCAGCGGGCAGCGGCACACGCTCGGGATCATCTTCCACGACGCTTGTTGAGAACCGGGGTCAGAGCCCGATTTTTGGAAATTGCTCCAGCGCTTAGTCTAGCGTCGTCTCGCTTGGTGCTGCCAGGCCGAGAGGACGATTGCCATTGCTGGCGACCCTGATTTCGGAAATGAGTCGATCGGGCAATGCGTCTTCGCATAGCTGCCTGTACACAGCCTGGCGCGTGATCGTTTCATGGTGCAGGCGCAAATATGCGAGATGCGGCTTGACCAGCGGGCTATCGTGTCCGAGGGCATTTGTTTGGTAGCTGGACCAGGGGTAATGTTCTGGCTTGTCCACCATGTGTGCGCGCACAGGATTCAACTCGATGTAGCGCTGACATGCCAGAAAATAGTCCTCGTCGAGCACGAGGCAGGAACGAAAGCGGCCTTCCCATAAGGTGCCCGTACGCGTGTGGCGACGGTTGAAGTATTGAACGTAACGCTGGCCCAGGCGCCGCATGAGTACGCTGGCTCCATGCTCATCATCTGGAGACAATAGCAAATGGACGTGATTGGTCATCAGTACATAGGCATGCAGAGCACAACCGCAGTCGTATGCGCATTCACGCAATATGTCGAGATACACCAGATAGTCGCTTCGACAGGTGAAGCACGGAATCCGATTGTTTCCTCGCTGGATGACATGGAGCGGTACCGACGGCAGGACAAGGCGGCGCGGACGTGGCATGGCGAAAGCGAAACGTTACGGAAGACGAGACGATACAAAACCGTCGTCCGAAGACAGCGAGGAAAATCAACTGTACAAAGTATTCGGACCATTTTCAGGCGGATCTTTCCAAATACCGGGCTCTGACCCCGGTTTTATGAAATGTGCTAAGGGAAGTAGAATTTTTACCAGATGTTGGGCATGCATACGTTTCCGTCGTAGCATCGACAAACCTGCACCTTAGCAGGCATAAAAAAAGATAATCCAACGGAGACAACCATGAGCGTATCGCGTCGCCTGTTCCTGGCCGCCCTCGGCGTGGCCAGCGTGTCTGGCGGGAGCCTGGCCCGGGCCGGGGACTTGCCGCAACCCCTCGTCATTTACGATGACGAATTGAAGAACGGTTTCCAGAACTGGAGCTGGGCGAAGACGCAGTTGTCGGTGCCGGTCGGGAACGGCAAGCCGATCCGCGTCGAAGGCGAGCCGTGGAGCGCGCTCGCCCTGCACCACGAACCGTTTTCCACCGAGGGCTACAGCAAGCTGACCTTCGTCATCAACGGCGGCATGAACGGCGGCCAGACCCTGATGGTCAAGGCCATGGCCGACGGCAAGGCGATCGAGGCCGACTTCGCCATCCAGCTGAAGGCGAAGACGTGGGCCGCCGTCGAAGTGCCGCTGAAGGACATCAACGCGGCCGGCAAGACCATCGACACGCTCATCTGGCAAGGCCAGGGCGCCGCCTACGCGGGGTACTACATCACGCGCATCCAGCTCGAGTAAGCCCGCCCTTTACGGCAGCTCGCCGCCCGAAAACGGATCGATCGAGTACGGGTACACGGTGCCGAGGAATCCCGGTTGCGCGCGCACGCGGGCGATCCACCCGACGATGCCGGGGTAGTCAGCCAGCGCCAGCCCGGCATCAATGGCCCGGTGGACGTACGCAAACAGCGACATGTCGGCGATCGTGTACGCGGCGCCCGCGATGAACGGGCGCTGCGTCAGTTCGCGGTCGAGGATCGCCAGCGCCTTGTCCGCGACGCGGCGCAGGCGGTCGACCAGCGCCGGCGCGCGCCGCGCCAGCTTGCCCGTCAGCGTCCAGTGGCGCAGCGTCGCGATCGACGCCACGTGGTCCTGCTCGAACGACAGCCATTGCTGCACCTTCGCCCCGCCGAACGGATCGGAAGGCAGATACGGCGTGCCGTGCGCCAGGTACGTCAGGATGGCGTTCGATTCGGCCAGCGTGCGGCCGTCGGGCAGGCGCAGCGCGGGCACGGCGCCGGTCGGATTCACGGCAAGGAAGTCGGGACGCTGGCCTTCGCCTTCGAAGATGCGCACGATCTCCGTGCGATAGGGGATGTCGAGATGGTTCAGCAACAGGCGGACTTTCCAGGCGTTCTGCGAGGGCAGGTAATCGTACAGGGTGTGCATCGTTATCTCCGGTGAAAAAACACGATTGGACCACCGCGTAAAACGCCGCACCCTCCGGTTCTTGCGATCTAACCACAGGCCCGCGATTGACCACAATGTAAATTTCTATACACTCTGTTTCTTGCTACTGAGCCGTACCCCGGTTCATCCACAACGACAACGGAGACCCCGATGCGCCCCCGCCACAAGCAACTCAGGCACACCCTGATCGCCCTGGCCCTCACCACCGCCACGGCCCACGCCACCACCGTCATCGACAACGCCAACGGCTACACGCTGAACGCGAAGGGCGACGTCGTACAGTTCGCGTCGCTCGCGTTCGACGACGCCGGCCGCATCCTCGCCGTCGGCACCGCCGCTGACGTCGCTGCGAAGGCCCCGCAGGCGAAGCGCGTCGACATGGCCGGCCGCACCGTGCTGCCGGGTCTCATCGACGCGCACGGCCACGTGTTCGGCCTGGGCGAGATGCTGACGCAGCTCGACCTGTCCACCACGACGTCGCTGCCGCAGGCCCTGGCCGCCATCGGCGACTACGCGCGCGGCAACGCCAGGGCCGCGTGGGTGCGTGGGCGTGGCTGGAACCAGGAGAACTGGAAGCTCGGGCGCTTCCCGACCGCGCGGGAACTCGATGGCGTCGTGGCCGACCGGCCTGCGTGGCTGGAGCGCGTCGACGGCCACGCGGGCTGGGCCAACGGCCGCGCGCTGGCGCTGGCCGGTATCACGGACCAGACGCCGGACCCCGTCGGCGGCAAGATCGTGCGCGACGCCGCCGGCCATGCGACGGGCGTGCTGGTGGATGCGGCGCAGGCGATGATCCAGAAAGTGCTGCCGCAACCGACCGAACAGGAAGCGCGCACGATGCTCGACCGCGCGCTGGGCACGATGGCCAGCGTCGGCCTCACCAGTGCGCACGACGCGGGCATCGGCATCGCCCAGGACCGGCTGTACCGCGATTACGCGGACCACGGCAAGCTGACGGCGCGCATCTACGCGATGATCGGTGGCACCGGCGCCGACTTCGACCAACTGGCGCAGAACGGCCCGCTGAACACGTACGGCCACGACATGTACGCGCTGCGCGCCGTGAAGCTGTACGCCGACGGCGCGCTGGGCAGCCGCGGCGCCGCATTGCTGGCGCCGTACACGGACGATCCGCATTCGCACGGCCTGCTGTTCCACTCGAACGGCGAGATCGACGCGATGATCGCCAAGGCCATGAAGAAGGGCTACCAGGTCAACGTGCACGCGATCGGCGACGCCGGCAACCGGCAAATCCTCGACACCTTCGCGAAGGAGATCCCGGCCAACCGCGGCCAGGCGCTGCGCCACCGGATCGAGCATGCGCAGGTCGTGACCCTGGCCGACATCCCGCGCTTCAAGCGCATCGGCATCATCCCGTCGATGCAGCCGACGCACGCGACGTCCGACAAGAACATGGCCGAGCAGCGCATCGGCCCCGAGCGCATCAAGGGTGCGTACGCGTGGCGCACGTTCCTCGCGCAGGGTTCGCGCATCGCGTGCGGCTCGGATTTCCCCGTCGAGGCGCCGAATCCGTTCTTCGGCATCCACGCGGCCGTCACGCGCCAGGACGCAAACGGCAATCCGATCGCCGGCTGGTATCCCGAGCAGGAGATGTCGCTGAAAGAGGCCTTGCGCTGCTTCACGCTCGACGCGGCCTACGCCGGCCACCAGGAACAGACGCAGGGCTCCCTCGAAGCGGGCAAGTACGCGGACTTCATCGTCATCGACCGCGACCTCTTCAAGATATCGCCCTACGACATTCACAAGATCGGCGTCCTCGAGACCTGGGTCGGCGGCCGCCAGGTGTATCGCAAGGTTCAATGATCGCCCTTGACGGAGTTGTATAGACAACTTAGACTTTCTGGAACGCTTATCGAGGAGTCCGTCATGACCACAGCCTCTCCCGCCGGAGATCCGCGTTTCGATCCCACCCGCGTCATCCGCGCCCCGCGCGGCAGCGAGCTCACATGTAAAAGCTGGCTGACCGAGGCGGCCTACCGCATGCTGCAGAACAACCTGGATGCCGAGGTGGCGGAAAACCCGCAGGGCCTCGTCGTCTACGGCGGCATCGGCCGCGCGGCGCGCGACTGGGCCTGCTTCGACCAGATCCTCGCGTCGCTGCGCGATCTCGACGACGACCAGACGCTGCTGATCCAGTCCGGCAAGCCGGTCGGCGTGTTCCAGACCCATCCCGACGCCCCGCGCGTGCTGCTCGCGAACTCGAACCTCGTGCCGAAATGGGCGACGTGGGAGCATTTCAACGAGCTCGATCGCAAAGGCCTGTTCATGTACGGCCAGATGACGGCCGGCAGCTGGATCTACATCGGCACCCAGGGCATCGTGCAGGGTACCTACGAGACCTTCGCCGAAGCGGGCCGCCAGCACTTCGGCGGCGACCTCAGTGGGACCATGAGCGGCCGCTGGATCCTGACGGCGGGCCTGGGCGGCATGGGCGGCGCGCAGCCGCTGGCCGCGACGTTCGCCGGCGCCGTGTCGCTGAACGTGGAATGCCAGCAAAGCAGCATCGACTTCCGCCTGCGCACCCGCTACCTCGACAAGCAGGCGAAGGACATCGACGACGCGCTGGCCATGATCCGCGACCACACGGCGCGCAAGGAGGCCGTCTCCATCGGCCTGCTCGGCAATGCGGCCGACGTGTTGCCGGAACTGGTTCGCCGCGCCAAAGAGGGTGGAATGGTGCCGGACCTCGTGACGGACCAGACATCCGCCCACGACCTGATCCACGGCTACCTGCCGCGCGGCTGGACCGTTGGGCAGTGGCTGGCGGCCCAGCGCGACCCGGCGCAGCACGCGGCCCTGAAGCAGGCTGCGGCCGAATCCTGCGCCGTGCACGTGCAGGCGATCCTCGACTTCAAGGCGATGGGATCGTACGCCGTCGACTACGGCAACAACATCCGCCAGGTCGCCTTCGACCAGGGCGTGAAAAATGCGTTCGACTTTCCCGGCTTCGTGCCGGCATACATCCGCCCGCAGTTCTGCGAAGGGCGCGGCCCGTTCCGCTGGGTGGCGTTGTCCGGCGATCCGGAAGACATTTATAAAACCGACGCGAAGATCAAGGAGCTGTTCCCGCAGCACGCCCGCGTGCACCGCTGGCTCGACATGGCGCGCGACCGCATCGCGTTCCAGGGCCTGCCGGCGCGCATCTGCTGGCTCGGCCTCGGCGAGCGCCACCTGGCCGGCCTCGCGTTCAACGAGATGGTGCGCACGGGAGAATTGAAAGCGCCGATCGTGATCGGGCGCGACCACCTGGACACGGGCTCCGTCGCGAGCCCGAACCGCGAGACGGAAGCGATGCGCGACGGCACCGATGCCGTCTCCGACTGGCCCCTGCTGAACGCCATGCTGAACACGGCCGGCGGCGCGACGTGGGTGTCGCTGCACCACGGCGGCGGCGTCGGCATGGGCTATTCGCAGCATGCGGGCCTCGTCATCGTGGCGGACGGCACGGAGGCCGCGGATAAACGCCTGGCCCGCGTCCTCGTCAACGATTGCGCGTCCGGGGTGATGCGCCATGCGGATGCCGGCTACGAACTCGCGATCGAGACGGCCAAGCGCTTCGGCCTGCGCCTCCCGATGATCAAGTAAGACTGCATAGCTCCATCACGACACCATGACCCAAGACCATCACCTCATCCTGCAACCAGGCGCCTTGTCCCTGAACGACCTGCGCGCCGTCTGGGGCGCGCACGGCCCGCTCACGCTCGCGCCGGCCGCGTACGCCGCCATCGAGACGTCGGCCGCCACCGTGCAGGCCATCGTCGCCAAGGGCGATCCGGCCTACGGCATCAACACGGGCTTCGGCATCCTGGCCAAGCGCCACATCCCGCAGGCCCAGCTCGAACAGCTGCAGCAGAACCTGATCCTGTCGCACGCCGTCGGCACCGGCGAGCTTCTGCCAGACCACGTCGTGCGCCTGATCCTGCTGACCAAGATCGGCAGCCTGGCGCGCGGCTATTCCGGCGTGCGGCCGCTGATCGTCGACACCCTGATCGCGCTGTACAACGCCGGCATCATGCCCGCGATTCCCTGCCAGGGTTCGGTCGGCGCATCCGGCGACCTCGCGCCGCTGGCGCACATGACGCTCGCGATGCTGGGTGTCGGCCAGGTGCGCATGCGCTGCGAATTGATGGACGCGCGCGCCGCGCTGGCCGCGGCCGGCATCGAGCCTGTCGTGCTCGCGGCGAAGGAAGGTCTTGCGCTGATCAACGGCACGCAGGTGTCGACTGCGCTCGCGTTGAACGGCCTGTTCCTCGCGGAGCGCCTGCTGGAAGCGGCGATGGTGTCGGGCGCGCTGTCGCTGGACGCCGCTCGCGGCAGCGACGCCCCGTTCGACCCGCGCGTGCATGAAGTGCGCGGCCAGCCGGGCCAGATCGCGGCGGCGAAGATTTATCGCCAGCTGGTCGCGGGCAGCGCGATCCGCGCGTCGCACCTCGTCGGCGACGAGCGCGTGCAGGACCCGTACAGCCTGCGCTGCCAGCCGCAGGTGATGGGCGCCGTGATGGACCTCATCGCCCAGGCCGGCCGGACCCTCCTCATCGAATCCAATGCCGTCACGGACAACCCGCTCGTGTTCCCGGACTCCGGCGAAGTCATTTCCGGCGGGAATTTCCATGCGGAACCCGTCGCATTCGCGGCCGACATCCTGGCGCTGGCCATCGCCGAGATCGGCGCGCTGGCCGAACGCCGCATCGCGCTGCTGATCGATTCCACCTTGTCCGGCCTGCCGCCGTTCCTCGTGCGCGAGCCGGGCGTGAACTCCGGCTTCATGATCGCGCACGTGACGGCGGCCGCGCTGGCATCGGAAAACAAGTCGCTGGCGCATCCGGCCAGCGTCGACAGCCTGCCGACGTCCGCCAACCAGGAAGACCACGTCAGCATGGCGACATTCGCGGCGCGCCGTCTCGGCCAGATGGCGCACAATACGGGTGTCATCGTCGGCATCGAGCTGCTGGCGGCGGCGCAGGGGATCGAATTCCACCGCCCGCTGACGAGCTCCAGCCACCTGGAACATGTCCACGCAAAATTGCGCGAGCACGTGCCGGCGTTCGACGAAGACCGGTTCTTCGCGCCGGACATCGAGGCGGCGCGCCGGATGGTGATGGAAGGCGAGCTGTCGGCCGCGTGCAAGGACTTGTTCGCCTCACTGCACTGATCAGGGGATCACGATGGATTTCTGGTTCAAGCCGGGTGCCGTGCCGCTGCTGCTGTCGATGCCGCATGCGGGCACCGACATTCCCGACGACATCGCGGCGACCATGGCGCCGTGCGCGCTGGTGCGGGCCGACACGGACTGGCACCTGCCCGACCTGTACGCATTCGCGGACAGCATCGGCGCCTCCACGTTGTCCGCACGCTGGTCGCGCTACGTGATCGACCTGAACCGGCCGCCCGAGGACACGAATCTGTATCCCGGCCAGGACACGACGCGCCTGTGCCCCGTCGACACGTTCGCGCGCGAACGGTTATACCAGGACGGCCGCGAGCCGGACGCCGGGGAGATCGAGCGCCGCCTGGACCTGTACTGGCGCCCATACCACCAGCAACTGCGCGCGGAACTCGACCGCCTGCTCGCGTTGCACGGGCAAGTGGTGCTGTGGGATGCACATTCGATCGCGTCCGTCGTGCCGCGCTTCTTCGACGGCCGCCTGCCCGACCTGAATTTCGGCACGGCCGACGGCCACTCTTGCTCGCTGCAGTTGCAGGGCGAGATGATGCGCGTGGCCGGCTCCCAGGATCTGTTCACGTTCGTCTTCAATGGGCGCTTCAAGGGCGGCCACATCACGCGCTTCTACGGTGATCCGGCCGCCGGCGTGCATGCGATCCAGCTCGAAATGTGCCAGTGCCTGTACATGGACGAGGCGCCGCCGTTCGCCTATCAGCCCGACATCGCCGGCAAGGTGCAGCCTTTGCTGCGCGAACTCATGGAATCGGCAATTGGATGGGCGCGGGCAGGGGGCCACGTATGAACGCGCTGTTCGCGCGCCACGCGCTGCTGGCGGGCGGCTGGGAGCGGGACGTGCTGCTCGAATGGGACGTGCGCGGCGACCTGACGAAGGTCGCGCCGGAGGCGTCGCCGCCGCTCGGCGTGGCGCGCGTCGATTACGTCCTGCCCGGCATGATCAACCTGCATTCGCATGCGTTCCAGCGCGCCATCGGCGGGCTGACGGAACGCGCAGGGAGCGGACCTGACAGCTTCTGGACTTGGCGCGACCTGATGTACCGCGTCGCCAACCGCATCACGCCCGAGCAGATGGAAGCCGTGGCCGCGCAGCTGTACGCGGAATGCCTGCGCCACGGCTACACGGCGGTCTGCGAATTTCATTACGTGCAGCGCGCGCCGGGCGGCCATCTGTATGGCCATCCGGCCGAGACGGCGCAGCGCATCGCCCAGGCCGCGCGCGAAGCCGGCATCGGCGTGACGCTGCTGCCCGTGATGTACGCGTACGCGGGCTTCAACGACACGCCGTTGCGCCAGGACCAGGAACGCTTCCGCACGGATCCCGCGCAGGTGCTGCGCATCGTCGAAGCGCTGGAACCCTTGCGCGGGCCGCAGCTGGAAGTGGGCGCGGCGCCGCATTCGCTGCGCGCCGTATCGGCGAGCCAGCTGCGCGAACTGGCGCAGGCGCTGCCGGCAGGGCGGCCGCTGCACATCCACATCGCCGAGCAGCAGCTCGAAGTGGCGCAGTGCGTGGAGGCGACCGGCATGCGCCCGGTGGATTATCTGATGGAGCAGGTGGACGTCGACGCGCGCTGGTGCCTCGTGCACGCGACGCATCTGTCGGACGGAGAACGGGACCGCATCGCGGCCAGCGGCGCCGTCGCGGGCCTGTGTCCGACGACGGAAGCGAACCTGGGCGACGGCCTGTTCCCGTTGTCTCCCTACATCGCGGCCGGCGGGCGCTTCGGCATCGGCAGCGACAGCCACGTGTCGCAAAGTCCGGTGGAAGAACTGCGCTGGCTCGAATACGGCCAGCGGCTCCGCTACCTGCGCCGCAATATCGCCGTCCACGGCGAGGAGCGCGACGTCGGCGCTTTCCTGTGGCAGCAGGCGCTGGCGGGCGGCGCGCAGGCGGCGGGGCGCCGTCTCGGCGTGCTCGCGCAGGGCCGGCGCGCCGACCTGCTCGTGCTGGACAGCGCGCACCCGAACCTGGACGGCGTGCCGCCGCACGAGGTGCTGGGCCGCTTCCTGTTCAGCGGCAACGACAACCTCGTGCGCGACGTGCTGGCCGGCGGCCACTGGGTGGTGCAGGGCGGCCGCCACAAGGCGCAGGACGCGATCGCGCAGCGCTACAAGGCCGCAGCGCGTACACTGCACGCACATTGATGCCAACGACGAAGGGAAGCAAGCCATGACGATGCTGATTCCGTATGCGAACCTCGAACCGGTGTCGTGGAAGAACGGCGGCGGCAGCACGACCGAAATCGCCGTGTTCCCACCGGACGCCGGCTTCGACGACTTCGACTGGCGCGTGAGTCTCGCCACGATCGCGAACGACGGCCCGTTCTCCATGTTCCCCGGCGTCGAGCGCACGCTGGTGCTCGTCGACGGTCCCGGCATGACGCTCGACATCGACGGCGCACCCACGCTGCTGTCGAAGGGCGAGCCGGTCGCCGCGTTCGACGGCGAGTCGCGCGTGGAGGCCAAGCTGAACCGCGGCGCCAGCACCGACTTCAACGTGATGACCCGTACCGAACGCTGCTGGCACCGCTTTGGCCGCCGCCGGCTGGACGGCGACTCCACGTTCGTCGCGCGCGCCGACGTCACCGTGCTGTTCCTGGCCGAAGGCGACAGCCTGGAACTCTGCAGCGACGACCAGCGCATCAACCTCGTGCGCTTCGACGCCGTCGTGCTCGACCCGGACACGAAGTGGAAACTGCGGGCGGAGCAGGGCGCCATCTTCATCGTCGACATCCATTACTACGACGACGAGGACGACCTCGACAACGAGGACGGCATGTATGAGTGAAGCCGTCGACGTCCTGTACGCGAATGCGCGCGTCGCGACGCTGGCGGATGGCTATGGGATCCTCGACGATGGCGCCGTCGCCGTGCGTGACGGCCGTATCGCGTGGGTGGGGCCGCGTGCCGAGGCGCCGCCGGCTTTGTACGTTCACGATTGCGGCGGCTTGTGGCTCACGCCCGGCCTGGTCGACTGCCACACGCACGTCGTCTACGCGGGCAACCGCAGCGACGAATGGGAAGCGCGCCTGAACGGCGCCACCTATGAAGACATCGCTCGGGCCGGTGGCGGCATCATGTCGACCGTGCGCGCCACCAGGGCGGCATCGGAGGACGACTTATTGAAAGCCAGCCTGCCGCGCATCCGTGCGTTGCTGGCCGAGGGCGTGACGACATTGGAAATCAAGTCCGGCTACGGTCTCGATGTCGAATCCGAAGCGACGATGCTGCGCGTGGCGCGCCGCGTGGGCGAGCTGCTGCCGGTGACGGTCCGCACGACCTTCCTCGGCGCGCACGCGCTCCCGCCCGAGTACGCGGGCCGCGCGGACGACTACATCGACATGCTGTGCAGCGAGATGCTGCCGGCGCTGGCCGCGCAGGGTCTCGTGGATGCGGTCGACGCGTTCTGCGAGCGCATCGGCTTTTCGCACGACCAGACGGCGCGCGTGTTCGACGTGGCGCGGCGTCTCGGCCTGCCCGTGAAGCTGCACGCGGAGCAGCTGTCCGACCAGGGCGGCGCGGCGCTCGTGGCACGGTACGGCGGGCTGTCGGCCGATCACCTGGAGTGGCTGTCGGACGAGGGCGTGGCCGCGATGGCGCGCGCGGGCACGGTGGCCGTGCTGCTGCCCGGCGCCTATTACTTCCTGCGCGAGACGCGCATGCCGCCGCTTGCTCTCTTACGGGACGCAGGCGTGCCGATCGCGGTGGCCACCGACTGCAATCCGGGCACGTCGCCCATGACGTCGCTGCTGCTCGCGATGAACATGGCGTGCACGCTATGGCGCCTGACGCCGCTGGAAGCCTTGCGGGGCGTGACCGTCAACGCGGCGCGCGCGCTGGGCCTGCTTGAGACCGGCACCCTGGCGCCGGGCCAGCGCGCCGACTTCGCCTTGTGGGACATCGCCCGGCCGGCCGACCTGGCGTATGCGATCGGCGCGAACCCGTGCCGGGGCGTCGTCCATGCCGGCGTGTGGCGCGATCAGGTATCCTGACGGCTCATCCACAACGCCACCGGAAACCGCATGCTGAGATTTGCCATGCTGGTGCTCGCCTGCGCCGGCATCCTGTCGTCCGCCCATGCCGACGAAACCCTGCGCGTGGGCTCCAAGCGCTTCACCGAGTCGTACATCCTGGGCGAGATCCTCACCCAGACCGCGGCGCGCGTCGGGCCGGCCGAACACAAGCAAGGCCTGGGCAACACGGCCATCGTGCTGGGTGCGCTGCGCTCGGGTGCCATCGACGTCTATCCGGAATACCTGGGCACCATCGACCTCGAAATCCTCAAGAATGCCCAGCCGACGTCGCTCGACGCGATGCGCGCGGCGCTGCGCTCGCTGGGCCTCGGTGTCGCGGTGCCGCTGGGCTTTTCCAACGGCTACGCGCTGGCGGTGCGTGGCGATGCGGATGTGCGCCGCCTGTCCGACCTGGCGGCGCATCCAGAAATAAAAATCGGGCTGTCGCATGAATTCCTGGGCCGCGCGGACGGCTGGCCGGGCCTCGCGCGGCGCTACGGCCTCGCGCAGCAACCGCGCGGCCTGGACCACGGCATCGCGTACGAGGCGCTGGCGCAGCGCCAGGTCGACGCCATCGACATTTATTCGACGGACGCCAAGATCCGCCAGTACGGCTTGCGCGTGCTGGACGACGACAAGCAATATTTCCCGCGCTATGACGCCGTGCTGCTGTACCGGCTCGACGTGCCGCAGCGGTTTCCGCAGGCGTGGCGTGCCATCGAGAAATTGGAAGGCACGATCACGGTGAACGACATGATCGCGATGAACGCGGCGGCCGAACTCGACGGTCAGAGCTTCGCAAGCATTGCGAAGTCGTGGCTGGGTAGGGTGGACGGGAAACCCGTCCACCCTACAAACTCCGCGATCATCGTGCGCGACGGTCTGCTTACCAAAACGTTCGGCAATGGTTTCATGAACCTTGCACGCCAACACCTGCTACTGGTCGTGCTGGCCGTCCTGCTCGGCAGCGTCGCCGGCATTCCGCTCGGCATCGTAGCCGCGCTCGTGCCGCGCCTGCGCCAGGCCGTGCTGGCCGTGGCGGGCGTCCTGCAGACCGTGCCGTCGCTGGCGCTGCTCGCGATCCTGATCCCGTTGCTCGGCCGCATCGGCACCGTTCCTGCGCTCGTCGCCCTGTGCGCGTATGCGCTGCTGCCCATCGTGCGCAATACGTGCACGGGGCTGCTGCAGGTGCCGTCCGGCCTGCGCACGGCGGCGCTGGCGCTGGGGCTGACACGGCGGCAATCGCTGGTCGAGGTCGAGCTGCCGCTGGCCATGCCGACGATCCTCGCCGGCGTGAAAACGGCGGCCGTGATGAGCGTCGGTACGGCCACCATCGCCGCCTTCATCGGCGCCGGCGGCTTCGGCGAACGCATCACGACGGGCCTCGCGCTGAACGACAACGACATGCTGCTGGCGGGCGCGATCCCGGCCGCGTTGCTGGCCTTGCTGACCCAGGCGGCGTTCGAGCTGTGCGAGCGCCTACTGGCGCGCCGGCGCTACAGCGACTGAAGTTTGGAACGGGTCGTGGAGATCGCGCGGTGCAGGATGCGTTCCGCGTGGAAGTCGTTTTCGCGCTGGACGGCGATGGCGTGCAGGCTGCGGGTATAGGTGTCTATCCGGGAGCGGAGCCAAACCCGGTAGGCCCATCGGGTGATCGTTTTCATGTCCATGTCCTCGTGAATGAGCACATTGTCCCGCTCGACGCGTTCTTGCATTTGTGATCACTCAATCGCGTCCGGCCCACAAACTCCAGCTTTCTGTTACCGAGGTAAGCATTTGTAAGGAATCTGCAAATGCCGCGGTCGGGAGACTATATTGAAGCCGTTGGATTCAAGTCTCCCCTCCCCATCGACGAATGGGTTCACCCGCGGCGCTGCGAACAGCCCGCGGGTTTTTTCTTGCCAGAATCAGCCTTGGGCCAGCGCTTCCAGCGGCGCGCCCGTCACGCGGCAGATGCGCCAGTCCGGCAGGATCTCGGCGCCCATCGATTGGTAGAAATTGATTGCCGGCGTGTTCCAGTCCAGCACCGACCATTCGAAGCGGCCGCAGCCGCGCTCGACGGCCAGGCGCGCCAGGTGCTTCAGCATGCGGCTGCCGTAACCCTTGCCGCGATGCGATTGCCGCACGTACAGGTCTTCCAGATACAGCCCACGCTTGGTGAGGAACGTCGAGAAATTGTGGAAGAACAGGGCGAACGTGACGACGTCGCCATCCGCTTCGCCGACGATGGCTTCGCAGGCCGGCTGCGGGCCGAACAGGCCTTCGTGCAATTTCTCTTCCGTCGCCACGACAAGGTGCTCGAGCTTTTCGAACACGGCCAGCTCGACGATCATCGATTGGATGTGGGGGACGTCGGCCGGGGTGGCGGGGCGGATCGCGAAGGTGGTATCAAGAGTCATGGCGTCGTTTCGATGCAATCGTTGAGGTTGACGGATACGGCTGGTTTGGCCGCGGGCGCGCGCAGGGCCCATGCGACACTGCCCAGGCAAACGGCCATGCCCAGCCATTCGGTGAGGCCGGGGCGGTAGTGTTCGAGCTTGATCGACAGCAGCACGGAGATCACGGGCGTGATCACGCCGATGTACACGGCCTTGTTCGAGCCGATGCGGTTGATCAGCGTGAAGTAGCAGATGAACGCGACGACCGAGCCGAAGATGGACAGGTGCAGCAGGCCCAGCACGTAGCTGGCCGTGCGCGGGATGATGAAGGCCTGGCCGGTCGCGAGGCACCACGCGGCGACCATGCACGTGCCCCAGAACATCGACCAGCCCGTCGTCAGCACCAGGTTGTTCGATTCCTCGCGCACCTTGCCCACGACGATGCTGCCCGCCGAGCTGGCGATCGACGCCGCGATGCCGAGCACGAGGCCGAGGGTGAAGTGGCCTTGCACGCCCTGGCCCAGGTGGCGCAGCTCAGTGCCGATCGCATGCCAGAACAGCAGCGTGACACCGGCGATGGCCGCCGCGCCGGCGCCCCACGTGCGGCGCGGGATCGGGGTGCCGAACGCGATGCGGGCACAGATCGGCGTCCAGAACACCATCAGCGCGAACAGCACGGCGACGAGCGCCGACACGACATATTGTTCGGCGTTGTACGTGCAGACGTACGACACGCAAAAAGTAAAAAAGCCTTGCAGCAGGGTCCAGCGCTGGACGCGCCAGGGCAGCCGCAGCTTGTCGCCGCGCAGCAGGCAGACCGCGAACAAGGTCAGCGACGCGAGCGCGAACCGGTAGACGACCGACACCGCGGGCGGGACTTCACCCAGCTCGAGCGTGATCGCGAAGAATGTCGATCCCCAGATCAGGGACGCAATGGTGAAGAGGACGTAGGAGGGCATCGCGAAAGTATATCGCGATCCCTCGTCTGTCGTGGCCGGTGGTAAATGTCAGTGCGTCACGCGCGTCGTGTACCCGTTGCTGAGCAGACGTACGCGTTCTCCCGGCCGGAACATCTCGTCGGCCGCCTGCGTGATGGAACGCAGTTCGCCGTTGTCGAGCTTGACGGTAATTTCAAACCCCGGCCGGTTGTTGGCCTGGTTCTCGACGCGGTTGCCGATGATGCCGCCCGCGACGGCGCCCAGGATGCCCACCGCGGCCGAGCCGTTGCCGCCGCCGACCTGCGAACCGCCCAGGCCGCCCAGCGCGGCGCCGGCCATCGTGCCGACGCCGGATTCCGGATTCGCGATCGTCACGTTGCGGACGGATTCCACGGTGCCCATGCGCACCGATTGTTCATTCATCGTCTGGTAGCTGCTGTAGACGCTGCCCGAGTTCGACGGACCCGCGCATGCGGCAAGCAGGGCGGTCAGCGGGACGAGGGCGAGGATGGCGATGCGTTTCATGTTTACTCCAAAGCAATTAATAAGCGACATGGAGGCGACGATACAAAAAACCAAGCACGAACAGCGGACCGATCAGCAGGAAGCGCACGTCGTCGAAGAACGATGGTTTCTTGCCCTCGATCTTGTGCCCGATGAATTGGCCGATCCACGCGACGACGAAGATCGCGATCGACAGCGGCAGCACGGTGAACGGCGGCATCAGCGCGAGCAGGGCCAGCATCACGGCGCTCATCAACAGCATGCCGAATGCGAACGGCGGCGACAGCCGGAAGTAATACACGAGTGCCGCAAGCACCGCGACGACGGCGACGGCCGGGTGGATGCTCCACAGGATGCCCAGCAGGGTGAACACGATCACGGGCACGCACACAATATGGATCAGCTCGTTGGTCGGATTGCGGTGGCTGTCGCTGTACTGGTCGAGCAGCACGTCGATGGTCCGGGGCATCGTGGTCTCCTGTCCTGTGGTGCTTTCGATTCTACACCCGTGATTACGCCGCGGCCGGGACAGGCGCAGGGACTCTTGGCACCGCGCCCATGTGCATGTACGGATTCGCGGCGAACAACTCGGCCACCCATTCGACGAACACGCGCACCTTCGCGGACAGGTGGCGGTTCTGCGGATACACGACGTGGATCGGCAGCGGATCGCTGCGCCAGTCCGCCAGCACCTGCACCATGCGCCCCGTCGCCACGTGCTTGTCGAGCAGGTAGTCCGTCATCTGGATGATGCCGAGGCCCGCCAGCCCCGCTTCCACGTAGGCGTTGGAATCGTTCAGCGCGATCACGCCGCGCATGGGCACTTCGATCCGTTCGTCGCCGCGGTTGAAGTCCCAGTCGTAGATCTTGCCCGTCTTGGCCGAGAAATAATTCACGCAGCGGTGCCGGTCGAGGTCGCGCGGGTGCTGGGGCATGCCGTGGCGCGCGATGTAGGCAGGCGACGCCGCCGTCAGGAAGTTGACGACGCCCACGCGCCGCGCGATCAGGCTCGTGTCGCCCAAAGCGCCGCCGCGCACGGCGCAGTCGACGCCTTCCTCGACGAGGTCCACGGGACGGTCGGAACTGCCCAGTTCCAGCATGATGTCGGGATAGCGCTCGAAGAAGTCGGGCAGGGCGGGCACGAGGATCTCGCTCGACAGCCCCGTCGGCGAATCGACGCGCAGCCGGCCGCTGGGCGACAGGCGCGTGCGCGACAGCGATTCCTCGGCGTCGCGCACGTCGGACAGGATGCGCAGGCAGCGCTCGTAATAAGCGGCACCGTCCGTCGTCACCGTCACCTGGCGCGTGGTCCGGTGCAGCAGCTTGGCCGACAGCGCCGCCTCGAGCGCCTGCACGAGTGTCGACACCGTCGCCTTGGGCAGGTTCATCATCTCGGCCGCCCGGGTGAAGCTGCCGGCGTCCACGACCTGCACGAAAACTTCCATCGCTTGTAACTTGTTCATACTAGATCGGCATCATATAAGCGGTGAGAATGCGTGATTGTTCAAAAATCTGAACAATGGATTCGCAATTGAGCTATTTATTAGATTCTAGTCGAAGTTTATAGTGTCGGTACGGTAGCTGATAGTTTCGATATTTGACACACCCAAGGAGAGGATCATGAAAGCGCATCGCGATGGAATCGCGGCAGTGTTCGGGCTGATACTCGGCGTCGTGGCCATGGCAGGCACGGTACTCACCGACGAGTACGCGCATGCGGCCGGTGCCGAGGCACGCGGATACGATGCGTTGTTCCACGTCGTCGCCACGGGCGAACAATGCGATACGACCGCGATCCCGGCCGTGCTGGTGGCGTCCAATGAGGTAAATCGATGAGCGCAGCGCGCAAGCCGGACGACGGCCATACGCTGGCGGTACGCGACCTGCAGGTCGTGGGCGCGGAAGGACCGCTGGCGGCCCGCCTGTACAAGGCTGCCGTCGACGGCAAGCGCGATGTGCTGATCGTGTTCTTCCATGGCGGCGGCTTCGTCGACGGCGACCTGGAAGATGCCGATCCGTTCCTGCGCCACCTGTCCGAGGCGAGCGGCTATCCGGTCGTGCTGTCGTCGACCTATACGCTGGCGACGGTGAAGCCGTTCCCGGCCGCCGCGGAAGATGCGCATGCCGTGCTGCTGTGGGCAAAGAAGAACAAGACGAAGCTCGGCTGGACCGGCAAGCGCATGCTGGTCGCGGGCATCGAGGCGGGCGCGAACCTCGCCGCCGTGTGCACCCTGATGGCGCGCGACCGGGGTGCGCCGCGGCTGGCTGGCCAGATCCTCTTGATGCCGATGCTGGACCCGGGCCTCTCGACCTGCTCGATGCGCGAGATGCCGACCTGTCCCGACAAGGCGAAGGTGTTCGACGAATGCGCCGCCGCCTACCGGGGCTACCTGCCGCACGCGGCCGACCGCAGCCATCCGTATGCATCGCCGCTGCAGTCGAGCCGTTTGAAGAACCTGCCGCCGGCCTTGATCCTGTCGATCGAAGACGACCCGCTGCGCGACGAAGCGGAAGCCTACGGCGGCAAACTGATCCAGTCGGGCGTGCCGACGACGGTCAGACGCCTGCAGGCGGCGCAAGCCCTGCAGGAACCGAATGCGCGCGACACGTGTGCCTGTCGGGGCCACGCGTTGAGCGAGATTGCCAACTTCATTGCCGGACTCGACGAGGAAGACGAACCGGCCAGCTGTTGATCACGCAATTCATCTGATTTACCACCAACGATAAAACGTGCCTGCGAGGCACGGGAGACCTGTCTTTTCCTGCAAAAGCCTGGAAAGGACCGTTTTCGTCCAATCATTAAAAGCTAGTTAATAACCGGAGGGCTAACCATGAAAACGATTCAACAATTCCAGATGGCCGTGCGACCCGTCGTGCTGGCGCTGGGCGCAGCCGGCGTCGCCGCCCTGATCGCCGGATGCTCCGACGCGACCGGCAAGGCAGCCGAGGCGCAAACCCAGGCGCAGGCAGGTCCGCCCGTGTCGGCGGCCGCCGTGCTCGAAAAGCCGGTCGCCGAAACGCAGGAATTCTCGGGCCGCCTCGAAGCCATCGAGCGCGTCGAGATCCGTCCGCGCGTGTCGGGCTACATCACCGCCGTCAACTTCAAGCCGGGTGCGGAAGTGAAAAAGGGCGACGTGCTGTTCGTGATCGATCCGCGTCCGTACCAGGCCGAAGCCGAGCGCGCCATCGCGGCCGCGAAATCGGCCCGCGCCAAGGCCGACCTGGCCCGCACGGAACTGGCGCGCGCCGAGCGCCTGCTGGGCGACAAGGCGATCGCGCAGCGCGAATACGATGCGAGCCTGTCGAGCCAGAAGGAACTGGACGCGTCCGCCCGCGCCGCCGAAGCGCAGGCCGACGCCGCGCGCCTGAACCTGTCGTACACCCGCGTCGTCGCGCCCATCAACGGCCGCGTGTCGAAGGCCGAGATCACCCTCGGCAACCTGGTCGATGCATCGGCCGTGTTGACGTCCGTCGTGTCGCTGGACCGCATCTACGCCAGCTTCGACGGCGACGAAGAGACCTATCTGCGCGTTGCCAAGCAGGCGCACGACGGCCAGTCGGTGCCGGTGAAGGTGGGCCTCGTCAACGAAGAAGGCTACCCGCACGAGGGCAAGCTGGAATTCGTCGACAACCAGCTCGACTCGCAGACCGGTTCCGTGCGCATGCGTGCCACGTTCGAGAACAAGGACCGCAGCATGGCGCCCGGCCTGTTCGCCCGCGTGCAGATCGGCGGCGGCGACGCCAAGCCCGCGCTGCTGATCACGGACCGCGCCATCGGCACGGACCAGAGCCACAAGTTCGTGTTCGTCGTGGGCGCGGACGGCAAGGCCGAGTACCGCGAAGTGAAGCTCGGCCCCGTCGTCGACGGCCTGCGCGTGGTGCGCGCCGGCCTGAAGCCGGGCGAGAAGATCGTCGTCAACGGCCTGCAGCGCGTGCATCCGGGTGCGCCCATCACGGCGCAGACCGTGCCGATGGTCGCATCGCTGGCGCCTGCGAAAGCGCCCGCCAAGGACGCGAAGCTGGCCATGGCGGACACGAAGTAATCCCATAGGAATCGAGGGACAACAACAATGAACATCTCACGCTTTTTCGTCGACAAGCCGATCTTCGCGGCCGTGCTGTCGGTGCTGGTCTTCGTGGCCGGCCTCATCTCGATCTTCGAGTTGCCGATCTCCGAATACCCGGACGTCGTGCCGCCCTCGGTGGTGGTGCGCGCCCAGTACCCGGGCGCCAACCCGAAGGTGATCGCGGAAACCGTCGCGACGCCGCTGGAGCAGGAAATCAACGGCGTCGAAAACATGCTGTACATGACGTCGCAGAACACCTCCGACGGCGCGCTGATGCTGACGGTGACCTTCAAGATCGGCACCAACGTGGAGCAGGCCGAGACGGCCGTGCAGAACCGCGTCCAGCGCGCGCTCCCGCGCCTGCCGGACGAGGTGCGCCAGATCGGCGTCACGACCGTCAAGAGCTCGCCCAACATCACGATGGTGGTCCACCTGCGCTCGCCGGATGGCCGTTATGACGACCTCTATCTGCGCAACTACGCCACCTTGAACGTCAAGGACGAACTCGCGCGCATCAACGGCATGGGCGAAGTCCAGCTGTTCGGTTCGGGCGACTACGCGATGCGCGTCTGGCTCGATCCGCAAAAGGTCGCGGCACGCAACCTGACCGCCAGCGACGTCGTGAACGCGATCCGCGAGCAGAACGTGCAGGTGGCGGCCGGCGTCGTCGGCCAGGGCCCGTCGAAAGGCGCGGACTTCCAGCTGACCGTCAACACGCAGGGCCGCCTGCAGTCGGTCGAGGAGTTCGGCAACATCGTCATCAAGACCAATGCCGACGGCGCGACCACGCTGCTGAAGGACGTCGCGCGCCTCGAAATGGGCTCGAACTCGTACGCCCTGCGCGCGCTGCTGGACAACCAGTCGGCCGTCGCGATCCCCATCTTCCAGGCGCCGAACGCCAACGCGCTGCAACTGTCGTCCGACGTGCGCGCCAAGATGAAGGAGCTGTCGAAAGATTTCCCGGAAGGCGTCGAATACAGCATTGTGTACGACCCGACCCAATTCGTGCGTGAGTCGATCGACTCCGTGATCCACACGCTGATCGAAGCCGTGATCCTGGTGGCCATCGTCGTCATCGTGTTCCTGCAGACGTGGCGCGCCTCGGTGATCCCGCTGCTGGCCGTGCCGGTGTCCGTCGTCGGCACGTTCGCGGTGATGCTCGCCTGCGGCTTCTCGATCAACACGCTGTCGCTGTTCGGCCTCGTGCTCGCCATCGGTATCGTGGTCGACGACGCGATCGTCGTGGTGGAGAACGTCGAGCGCAACATCGCGAACGGCCTGAATCCGCACGACGCGACCGTGCAGGCGATGAAGGAAGTCTCCGGCCCGATCATCGCGATCGCCCTCGTGCTGTGCGCCGTGTTCATCCCGATCGCGTTCGTGTCGGGCCTGACCGGCCAGTTCTACCGCCAGTTCGCGCTGACCATCGCCATCTCGACCGTGATCTCCGCGTTCTCGTCGCTGACCCTGGCCCCGGCCCTGTCGGCCGCGCTGCTGCAGTCGCACCACGCACCGAAGGACCGCCTGACCCGCATGATGGACGCCGTGTTCGGCCGCTTCTTCGCCGGCTTCAACCGCTTCTTCGGCCGCTCGTCGCATGCCTACGAAGGCGGCGTGAAGGGCGTCCTGAAGCGCAAGAGTGCCGCGCTGGGCGTGTACGTGCTGCTCGCCATCGCCGGCGTCTTCATGTTCAAGGCCGTGCCGCCTGGCTTCGTGCCGGCGCAGGACAAGGCTTACCTGATCGGCTTCGCGCAACTGCCGGACGCCGCCTCGCTGGACCGCACGGACGCCGTCATCCGCAAGATGTCGGACGTGGCCAAGCAGATCCCGGGCGTGGAATCGTCGGTCGCGTTCCCGGGCCTGTCGATCAACGGCTTCACCAACGCGCCGAACGCCGGCATCGTGTTCACCACGCTGAAACCGTTCGATGAACGTAAAGGCAAGGAGCAGAGCGCCGACGCGATCGCCGCCGAGATCAACAAGCGCATGGGCGCCATCGAAGACGCGTTCGTGATGGTGCTGTCGCCCCCGCCGGTGAACGGCCTGGGTACGACGGGCGGCTTCAAGATGATGATCGAAGACCGCGCCGGCGTCGGCTACGACGAGCTGTATAAAGCCGTGCAGGCCGTCCAGGCCAAGGCGTGGACCGACAAGCGCCTGCAAGGCGTGTTCTCCGGCTACCAGATCAACGTGCCGCAGCTGTTCGCCGACGTCGACCGCGTGAAAGCGAAGCAACTGGGCGTGCCGCTGGCCGAGATCAACCAGACCTTGCAGATCAACCTCGGTTCGCTGTACGTGAACGACTTCAACCAGTTCGGCCGCACGTACCAGGTGCGCGTGCAGGCGGATGCGCCGTTCCGTTCGCAGCGCGAGCAGATCGCGCAGCTGAAGGTCCGCAGCGACAAGGGCGAGATGATCCCGTTGTCCTCGCTCATGAAGGTCAAGGACACGTATGGTCCGGATCGCGTGCAGCGCTACAACGGCTACGTCGCCGCCGAGCTGAATGGCGGTCCGGCACCGGGCGTGTCGTCGGGCCAGGCGCAGGCCGCGATGGAAGAAATCGTCAAGGCCACGCTGCCGAAGGGCATCTCGTACGAATGGACGGATCTGACCTACCAGGACATCCTGGCCGGTAACACCATGCTGTACGTGTTCCCGCTGTGCGTGCTGCTCGTGTTCCTCGTGCTCGCCGCGCAGTACGAAAGCTGGACGCTGCCGCTGGCCGTGATCCTGATCGTGCCGATGTCGATCCTGTGCGCCCTCATCGGCGTCAAGCTCACCGGCGGCGACAACAACGTGTTCACGCAGATCGCCCTGTTCGTGCTGGTGGGCCTCGCGTCGAAGAACGCGATCCTGATCGTGGAATTCGCGCTGGAGCTGGAACACCATGGCCGCAGCATCGTGGCCGCCGCACTGGAAGCCTGCCGCCTGCGTCTGCGTCCGATCCTGATGACGTCGATCGCATTCATCATGGGCGTGGTGCCGCTGGTGCTGTCGCACGGCGCAGGTGCCGAGATGCGTCACGCGATGGGCGTCGCCGTGTTCGCCGGCATGCTGGGCGTGACGTTCTTCGGCCTGTTCCTGACGCCGGTGTTCTACGTCCTGCTGCGCACGCTGGCCAAGCGTTTCGAGAAGCCGAAGCATGCCCACGCCCACGACACGGCGCCGAATACCGTCGTCGATGGCGACCATGCACCGGCCCTGGAAGGAAACTGATATGAAAACGATGATTGCAAGGGGCGTGGCCCCGCTGATGGCGGCCCTGCTGCTGACGGCGTGCGCCGCCCCGGAATTCAAGCAACCGGCGATCGCGACGCCGACGGCGTTCAAGGAGTCGCAAACGGTGCCTGCCGGCGCAGCCAATGACGTGCGCAGCGCCGCCGACGGCACGACGTGGACGGTCGGCCGTCCGGCCGAAGCCCAGCCGCGCGGCGAATGGTGGCGCGCCTTCCACGACGAGACGCTGAATGGCCTCATCGCGGAAGCAGCGGCCAACAACCAGAGCCTGACGGTGGCCGCCGCCCGCGTGAAGCAGGCCCGCGCCATCGCGGGCATCGCCGAAGCGGACCGCATCCCGCAGGTCGGCGTCGGTGTCGGCGCGCAGCGTGAACGCCTGTCGCCGCTGGAAGCGTCGCTGCCGAAGGGTTCTCCCGTCGCGCCGGCGAACGTCTATAGCGCGCGGCTGTCGGCCAGCTACGAAGTCGACCTGTTCGGCCGCGTGTCGTCCAACGTGGCGGCCGCCCGCGGCGACGCCGGCGCGGTGGAAGCGACGTACCGCTCCGTGCTGCTGTCGCTGCAGGCCGACGTGGCGCAGACCTATTTCCGCCTCCGTTCTCTGGATGCGGAAATCGCGACCGTCAACCACACGGTGCAGCTGCGCGAAGAGAGTGTGCGCGTGACGGGCCGCCGCTTCGACGCCGGCGACATCGGCGAATTCGACCTGTCGCGGGCAAAGACGGAACTGGCGACGGCGCGTTCGGAAGCGATCGGCCTGCAGCGCCAGCGCGCCGCGGCGGAACACGCGCTGGCCGTCCTGCTGGGCAAGCCGGCGTCGAACTTCACCGCACCGTCGGCGCCGCTGTCGGATGTCGCCGCGCTGCCGGTGATTCCGGCCGGCCTGCCGTCCACGCTGCTGGAGCGCCGTCCCGACATCGCCAGCGCCCAGCGCTCGATGGAAGCGGCGAACGCCCGCATCGGCGTGGCCCGCTCCGCGATGTTCCCGGCGCTGAACCTGTCGGCAGGCGCCGGCGGCATCGGCACGAGCTTCGCCGAGGTGTTCAAGTGGAGCAGCCGTTCGTGGCTGCTGGGCGCCGCGCTGTCGATGCCGCTGATCGACGGTGGCCGCAACCGCAACAACGTCGTGCGCAGCGAGGCCGCGCTGGAAGAAGCGGTAGGCTCCTACCGCCAGAGCGTCCTGACGGCCTTCGCCGAGGTCGAGGACAACCTGGCCGGCCTGCGCATCCTGGCCGGGCAGAGCGCCGAGATCGAGGCGGGCGTGATCTCCGCCCGCCGCTCGGCCGACCTGGCGCAGAAGCTGTACGACGCGGGCCGCGGCAGCTACCTCGAACTGCTGGACGCGCAGCGCAACCTGGCGAACGTCGAGCGCAACGCCGTGCAGCTGCGCGGCGACCGTGCGATCACCACCGTGGCGCTGATCCGCGCGCTGGGTGGCGGCTGGGATGCCACTACCCGCGCGGACGATACCGCGCAGGCGCGCAACTGAAGACGAAGTCCCTGGCCTTACTGTGATTCCGGTAATGCCCTTTGCGGCGGTACGTGTGAGCGTATCGCCGCTTTTTTCGTGCGCGGGCTAGAATCGCGCCATGACCGATTCTTCCCCGCTCACCGGCCTCGCGCCCGTCATTGCCCCCGACACGCGCATCCTCGTCCTGGGCAGCTTTCCGGGCGCCGCATCGCTCGCGGCCCAGCAGTATTACGCGCATCCTCGTAACCAGTTCTGGAAACTGGTCGGCGCGCTGGTCGGCGAGGATCTCTATTCACTGCCGTATGCGGACCGCCTGCCGCGCCTCGTCGCGCACCGCTTCGGCCTGTGGGACGTATTGGCCGCATGCGAGCGCGAAGGCAGTCTCGATTCCGCGATCCGCAATCCGGCAGCCAATGACTTCGAACGCTTGCACCGGTTGTGTCCCGAGCTGGAAACGGTCGGGTTCAACGGGCAGACGTCGGGCAAGTTTGCGCCGCAGTTCGCGGAGCAAGGGTATCGGACCGTCGTGCTGCCGTCATCGTCGCCGGCGCACATGGCGCTGACGTTCGAGCAGAAGCTGGCAAGCTGGAGGCGGTTGCTTGGCGATTGAACCGGTCAGCGAAAACCGCGCCTGCTCCAGTACTGGCCCGAATAATGGCCGCATGACGCAAGCTGCACGCGGCCGCTGCCATCGTTGACGATGTCCAGGCACTTGCCCGGGCCCGTGAACTGGTTCCACAAACGCAGACCCGGGCCGGGGCCGGTCTGGTCCATGTGCCACAGCTGGCCCGTCACGTTGGCGCAGGACGCCATGTGCACCTGGTCGTTGGTGCCGTCGTTGACCACGTCCAGGCACATGTCCGCGCCGGTAAAGCGCGTCCGCAGGCGCACGAAGCTGTTCTCGACGTCGGGCGCAATCTCCCACATCTGGCCCGAATAGCGACCGCAGCGGGCCATGTGCAACTGGTCGCGGTTATCCGCGTTGACGATATCGAGGCAGTGGTTACGCCCCGTGAATTCCGTGTGCAGGGTCACGGCGGGCGGGTTGGCGCTGGCGGCTTGGGAAACGGCAGCGAACAGGAGGGGGAGCAGTCGTCGCATTGTCTTCTCTTGAGTGGATAAATCGGTTGGCGCGGCGGGCGCTATGCCTCCGCCGCGACCAGCGCGGCCAGCACCTGCGCCTCGAATTCGCGTACCGGCAGCGGCCTGCCGAACAAATAGCCCTGGAAGGAATGGCATCCGTGCGCGACGAGAAAATCGCGTTGCGCGGCCGTCTCCACGCCTTCGGCGATCACGTCCAGTCCCAGGCCCCGCCCCATGGCGATGATCGTCTGGGCCACCATCGCGTCGCGATGGCTGGCCGGCAGCTCGTCGACGAACGACTTGTCGATCTTGAGCTGCGTGAGCGGCAGCTTGGTCAGGTAGTTGAGCGAGGAATTGCCGGTGCCGAAGTCGTCGAGCGAGATGCTGAAGCCGTTGGCCCGGAGGACGTGCAGCTTGCGGATCGACGCGTCGAGGTCGCCGAATGCCAGGCTTTCCGTGACCTCGAGCTTCAGCTTGTCCACGGGCGCCCCCGACCGCCTGACTTCGGCGAGGATGTCGTCGACGAAGCTTTCCGACTCGAACTGGCGCGCACTGATGTTCACGGCGAGGGTCAGGCCACGCATGGCCTCGTGACGCGCCCATGCAGCGAGCTGGCGGCAGGCCGTGGCGAGCACCCAGCGCCCGATCGGTTCGATCAGTCCGGTCTCCTCAGCCAGCGGAATGAACGCGGCGGGCGACAGGGCGCCGCGTTCGGGGTGCGTCCAGCGCAGCAGCGCCTCGGCCCCGATCGGACGTCCGCAGGCATCGACCTGGACCTGGTAATGCAGCGTCAGCGCGTCGTCGCGGATGGCGTCGCGTAACGCTTTCTCGAGCCAGTTGCGGCCGTCGAGCTCGGCCTGCATCTCGTCCTCGAAGACGCGCACCGTATTCCGTCCGCTCTGCTTGCTCTTGTACAGCGCCAGCTCGGCCTGGCAGAGCAGCGCGTCGGGGCTGTCCGCGCCGTCGCGAAACAACGTGACGCCGAGCGAGCCGGTGCAGGTCAGCCGGTGGCCGTCGAGCATCATCGGCTCGGCGATCGCCGTCCTGATGGCGTCGGCGGCAAGCAGCGCGCGGGCCGCCGCCGTATTCCTGTCCGTGCCGAGGCGTTCGGTCAGCAGCACGAAGCTGTCGCCGCTGAACCGGCCCAGCGTATCGTCGTCGCGCTGGATCGAACGAATGCGGCGCGCCACTTCCACGAGCAACTGGTCACCCACGGCATGGCCAAGGGAGTCGTTCAGCTTCTGGAAGTGGTCGAGGTTCACCATCATGACGGCGCCGAACTCCCGGGTGCTGCCGGCACCGGCCATGGCATGGGCCATGCGGTCTGCGAGCAGGAAGCGATTCGGCAGGTCGGTCAGGTGATCGAACGACTTGAGGCGCTCGGCAAGGGCACGGGCCTGTTTTTCCGCCGTGATGTCCTGCAGGTTGCCGACATAGTGGATCGTCCGGCCCTGCGCGTCCGGTACCGCCGTGATCGAGAGCCGCGCCGTGTACAGGCTGCCGTCGCGGTGACGGTTGATCACCTCGCCGGTCCAGTACCCGGTCGCCGTCAGCGTCGACCACATGGCGTGGTAAAAACCGTCCTCGTGCAATCCGGAGCGCAGGAGCCGCGGACTCTGGCCGATGGCTTCCAGGGCTGCGTAGCCGCTGATGCGGGTGAACGCGGCGTTGACGCGCTCGATGTGTCCCTGGGCATCGGTGATCAGCATGCCATCCTGGCTTTCGAAGGCGACCGAGGCGACGCGCAGTTCGCGCTCGGCGCGGCGGCGTTCGGTGATGTCGCGCGCGACGGCAAGGACACCCGCGGTCTCGCCGTCGTCCGCCCGGATCGGCACCTTGATCACTTCCAGGTCGCGCAGGGTGCCGTCCGGCGCAGCGATCGCTTCCTCGTACCTGTGCGTCTGGCCCGTGCGCAGGACCTGCTCGTCGCTTTCCTTGCTGAACGCGGCGAACGCCTTGTCCGCGAACAGGTCGTCGTCGGTGCGCCCGATGATCCTGTCCTCCGGCAGGCCGAGCAGGGACTGGGCGCCGGCATTGCAGTGGACGTAGACGTTGTTCCTGTCTTTCAGCGCCATGGCATCGGGGCTGTTTTCGACCAGCGTGCGGAGCTGGGCTTGCTCGACCATGAGCGCGCGGGCGGTCCGCTGGATCTCGGCGGTGCGCGCATGGACGGCGCGGCGCAGGAACCGGATCCACAGCAGGGTGGCGGCCAGCGCCGAGAGCGCGCCGAGGATCGCGAACGCGAGGATGCGCAGATAGGGCCGGAATTGTATCGGCTGGTTGAACCACTTGTGCCGCAGCGCCTCGCGCTCCGCCGGCGTGATGCGCGCCATGCCCTGCTCGACGAGATCGAAGGTCGCCTTGTCGCCCTTGGCGACGGCCCAGCGAAACTGTCCCGAATACAGCGTAAAGGTTTTGGCGAACTTCTTCTGGTCGCGGTAGAGATAGAGATAGTAGTTCGCCGGACTGTCGTCCATGCAAAAGATCTTGATGTCGCCGGCGCGGACGGCATCCAGGATGGCGACGTAGCCGGGGTAGGCGACCTGGTTCGTGATGCCTTGCCTGGCCAACTGTTCGGCGCAGGCATCGCCGCGCTGCACGCCGACCAGGAAGCCGTTCAGCGACTGCACGTCATGGATGCCTGAAATCGACGGATCGACATAGATGCCGACCGTCTGCGTGTCGTACGGCCGGGAGAAATCGTAGAGCGCATCGCGCCCCGGGGTCCGGAAAATCATGTCGATTACGTCGGCCCGGCGGTCCTGCATCGTCTGGAGTGCGTTGCTCCACTGCATGGGCTGGAGGTCGACGTGGACGCCTGTCTTTTGTTCCCACAGGTGCCAGAGGTCGACGATATATCCCTCGGGGCGCCCGTTGGTATCCAGGAAAAGATAAGGTGGATAGTTGTTGTCGGTAACGACGTGCAGGGTTTTGCCGTCGGCGTGCAACGCGTATGCCAGCAGCGCGCACACCAGCACGAGCCGGCGGCGCAAGACGCTTCCCGGCGAGATGGAAGCCATCAAGCCCATTGAGTTCCCTCCGCACGCTGTGCCTCGGCTGCGTGCCGGTGCCGGCCCTGGCAGCACGGCGGTTATCTGTCTTGTGTCGGTCGAGGCTTAGTCTGCTGACCTGATATTTTTGATTGAAAGCTTAGCATGGATATTGGGAAACTTTACAAGATTATGGCTTCGTGGCAACAAAAGCTGAAAGTGTCTCCCCCTTTTTTTTCGCAGCAACGTCCCCATATCGGTGCCATCCCCATTCACGGCGCCACGAACCAAGCCGGCGCCGCTTTTCCCGACCCCAGCAGGCAATGCGTGACCAGCGTCCCGAGGATGACGCTGCGATGGCCGTTTCGCCATCCCGGGCGCGTGCCATACGGAGGGGCAGGGATCACATTGAAAGGAAATCCATGAAAGAAGATCTGATCGAAATGAATGGCAAGGTCACCGAAGTGCTGCCGGAGATGCGTTTCCGCGTGGACCTCGAGAACGGTCACCAGCTGGTCGCGTACACGTCCGGCCGGATGAAGAAGAACCACATCCGTATCATCGCCGGCGACCGCGTCACGCTGGAGATGTCGCCGTATGACCTGAACAAGGGACGCATCGTGTTCCGCCATCTCGAAACCCGCGGTACCCCCGCGCCGTCGGCCGCGCGCCAGCGCCGCCGTTGATCGGCGGGCGACAGCGACACAACGGCCGCCGACGCGGCCGTTTTTCGTTCTAGTAGATGCGGACGCTGTTCGCGCTCTGGCGTTTCAGGTGCGCAAGCTTGGCCGAGTACAGCTGGCGATTGTCCGACTTCGTGCTCGTGTCGATCGCCAGCGCGAGCTGTTCGCGCGCTTCTTTTGCCTCGCCCAGCTGCAGCAGCGTCACCGCCAGCCAGAAGTGGAACTCGTCGTAGTAGGGCGCGCGCTTGACTTCGCGTTCGAACAGCTTGCGCGCGGCGTCGTAGTCGCCCGCCTTGAGCGCGACCATGCCCTTGTCGAAGTACTGGAACGGCGGGACCGGCTCGATGCTGGCCACGCGCCGCGCCATCTCGGCCGCTTCGGCCGTGCGGCCCGTCGCGGCCAGCAGGGGGCCCAGGTTCTGCATCACGACGAGGCTTTCCGGTTCGCGTTCGAGGGCCGTGCGCAAGGCCCGTTCGGCCATGACGAGGTCGCCGTGGCGCTGGTAGATGACGCCCAGCGTGTTGTAGGTGATCGCGTTCGGCGGATTGGTCGCCACCGCGGCGCGTGCCCACCAGTAGGCGTCGTCGATCTTGCCCTGCACGAGCGACTCGGCGGCGCGGTTGTTGAGGTACAGCGCGACGATGTCCTCTTCTTCCAGCTGGCGCGTATGGAAGCGGCTCGCTTCCGGCGGCGGCAGGAAATCGACGACCAGTTCGTGCTCCGACGTCTCGTCGTACAGCAGGCCGTTGCGCTTGCGGTGGCCCAGCGCGATGTTGACGTGCGACGCCACGAGATAGATGCCGCCGTCGCGGCTCCAGGTCTCGTCCACGAGCACGCTGCGGAAGCGCACCGTCATGCCCAGTTCGCGCGCGAAGGCGGCCGTCATGACGACGAGCGACAGGCAGTTGCCGGTGCGCGCCTCGTACGTTTCGGCCGCCGTGCGGGTGCGGCTGGAATCGTATTCGAGCTTCAGGTCGGTCTTGCTGTACAGCGCGTCGATCAGGCCCCGTTCCAACCCCTTGCTGCGCAGATGCGCTTCGAAGGCGGGACTGTGCACGTAGGCCTGCATGGCGGGGCTCAGCGTGAACAGGTTGTGTGCGCCGATGGTCTCGGACGGCGGTTTGAACGACGCGTCGGCGAACAGCGGGGGCGGGGCACTCAGTTGCGGTGTGCCGGCGCAGCCGGCCAGCAGCAAAGGTAATACGAGCAATAGGGACGCCAGGCGTTTCATGTCTCCTCCTCGGCCGGCGATTCGTCGATTCTCATTCTTGTGAATGAAGTATCTGCCGGTCCGGGGCGGAAGTAAAGACGCGCTACTGGTCGTCGTGGAAGGCTTCGTGCAGCTCGTCGAGCAGCTCGGCCGTTTCCTCGTCGGAGAGGCCCAGGTAGGCGAGCGCGCGCGCGCCGCCCTTGTTCCATTCGAGCGATTCGGCGTCGCCCTGGTATTTGCAGATCGCGCTTTCGGCCAGCAGCGACAGCGCGACGAGCGAACGCACCGTCGGCGTCGTGTTGGCGTCGTCCAGAACCGCGTAATCGTGGTGGTGCAGGATGGACCACGCGACGTCTTCCGACAGGCCCCAGTTGCGCGCCAGCAGGGTGCCGATCGCCGTGTGGCTCGTGTTGTGGCGCTCTTCTTCCAGCGCCGTGAACGGACGCTCCGTCTCCAGCGACGCCGCGGCGTACGTGACGGCGTAGTCGGGGAAGCGGTCCATCAGCAGCGGTACGCCGGTATCGCAGAACAGGCCGAACGTGTGCGCCACGTCGGCCTCGCCGATACGCAGGCGGCGCGACAGGAACACCATCGCCTCGGCGCGGCGGCTCGACACTTCCCAGAAGCTGGCCAGCGCCGCGCTGTTGGCCGGGATCGCCCGGCGCGCGAGCAGGCCCGTCATCAGGGACGCGACCTGGTTAATGCCGAGGAACAGGATCGCCTGCTCGATCGACTTGGCCTTGCGCCGGCCCCCGAAGATGGATGAATTGGCAAGCTTCAGCAGCGCGCCCGACATGCCGACGTCGCTGGCGACGATGCGGCCGATGGCGGCCGGGCTCGGATCGGACGACGCGAGCTCCCGTTGCAGGTCGGCGAGCAGGCTGGGACGCGGCGGGATCCGGATCGACCTGATCAGGGCGTCGACGGGATCCTCGGCGACGGCGCTCGGGCGCGCCAGGGCAGCTGCTGTACTCATGACGGGAAGGGAACAAAATGATGCTGCACGGAAATCCGTGCGAAGTTTGTCACTATAAACCAGTGCCTTTGAAGTTGCAGCAAAGTATTGCTTTTGTGTAGCAAAACCGACAGTGCGACCTGTCAAATCTTAACAATATAGAATTGCTCCATGTCCTCAACCATCCTTGCCGACATTGATTTTCTAGCACCCTCGCATCTGGTCGCGCGCCAGCTGATCGGCGTCACGGTGCTCGTCGACGGCGTCGGCGGCCGCATCGTCGAGACGGAGGCCTATGACGGCGAAGATCCCGCGTCGCACAGCTATTCCGGCCCGACCGACCGCAATTTCGCGATGTTCGGCCCGCCGGCCCACGCCTACGTCTACCGCTCGTACGGGATCCACTGGTGCCTGAACTTCGTCTGCCGGGAAGAGGGGCATGGCGCCGGGGTGCTGATCCGCGCGCTCGAACCCGTGACGGGCATCGAGACGATGGCCGAGCGGCGCGGCACGCGCGACCACTGGCTGCTGTGTTCCGGGCCCGGCAAGCTGTGCCAGGCACTGGGCGTGACGCGCGACCTGAACGGCCGCTCGCTGGCTGCGGCGCCGTTCGAACTGGCGCCGGCACCCGCCGGCATCGACGTGGTCAGCGGGCCGCGCATCGGGATTTCGAAAGCCGTCGACGTGCCCTGGCGGTTCGGCCTGGCCGGGTCGCGCTGGGTCAGCAAGCCGTTCCGCTGAACGATTAGCGGCCGTTGGCGGCCCGCGCCCGCGCACCGTTTGCCTGCGGTCGTGGCGCGTCTTCTTCGTCTTGCGTCGCATGATGCGCGAGCGCGGGCCGGCCGCGCATCGCGCTGTCCGCGGCACGCCGTTCGATCGGGGCCGGTGCCTCGTCCTGGGCATCCTCGATGCGGAAGATAGCCACGGCGCGCGCCAGGTTGACGGTCTGCTCGTGCAGGCTGGCCGCCGCCGCCGCGGCCTGTTCGACGAGCGCGGCGTTCTGCTGCGTCATGTCGTCCATCTGGCCGACGGCGAGATTGACTTCGGCGATGCCCTCGGCCTGCTCGCTACTGGCGGCGCTGATGCGGTTGATGATGTCGTTCACCTGCTGCACCGACGCGACCACGCTGCCCATGCTGGATCCCGCCTCGTTGACGGAGGCGCTGCCGTTGTCGATGATCGCGACCGAATCGGCGATCAGCGCCTTGATTTCCTTGGCCGCGGAGGCGGAGCGCTGCGCGAGCGTGCGCACCTCGCTGGCGACGACTGCGAAGCCGCGGCCCTGCTCGCCGGCGCGCGCCGCTTCGACGGCGGCGTTCAGCGCGAGCAAATTGGTCTGGAACGAGATGCCGTCGATGACGCCGGTGATCTCGACGATCTTGCGCGAGCTGGCGCGGATCGATTCCATCGTTGCGACGGCGCGGTCGACGGCCTGGCCGCCGCCGGCCGCCAGCCGCGCCGCCTCGGCCGCGAGTTCCGTTGCCAGGCGCGCGTTGTCCGCATTGCCCTTGACGGCCTGGGTCAGCGTCTCCATCGCGCTCGCGGTCTGCTGCAGGGAACCGGCCTGCAGCTCGGTGCGGGTCGACAGGTCCAGGTTGCCGCTGGCGATTTCCTTCGATGCCGTGTCGATCGAGCGCACCGAATCGAGCACGCTGCGCAGCGTCGTGTTCAGGTTGGCGATGGTCTGGTCGAGCGCGCGCGCCGTGTCGGCGATTTCGTCGCGGCCGTCGTTGTGGGCGCTCACGCACAGGCGGCCTTCGGCCAGTTCGCCCACGACGGCCGAGATGGCGCCGATGTCGCGCAACATCGCGCGGCGGACGAACATCGTGACGGCCAGCGACGCGGCGATCGACAGCAGCACCAGCGCGGCCATCCACGTGCCCAGGTCGTGGAACTCCGTGCGCGCGGCGGCGTAGGCCTGTTCGCTGAGCGTCTTTTCCAGCGCGGCCAGTTGGGCCAGCTGCTGGTTCAGCACCATGAATTCCTTTTCCGCTTTCTGCATCGAGTTGGTGGCGATCGACTGGTCGACCTGCGCCATCTCGATGGTCTCCTGCACGGCCTTGCGGTAGGCCGCCAGCGCGGCCAGCGACGCGTCGACGGGCTTGCGTTCCACGCCTTCGGTCGTGCGCGCGAGTTCCTGCAACTGCGCCTGCACGGCGGCGTGGCGCTTGCCGATGTCGGCGATCAGCGCGTCGAGGCGGTTCTTGGCGAAGCTGCCGTTGATCCAGGCCAGCAGTTGATAAGCGTTGGCGTGGACGTACTTGGCGTCGCCGGCCACGTCGGCCACGTTTTTCAGGCGCGCCGCGCGGACCTGCACCATGTTTTCCAGCGACGCGTTCTGGCGCACCATCCCGTACCAGGCGGCACCGGACAGCATCAAGAGCAGCACCAACACCATGCCGGGCGCCAGTAGCAGCTTCGGACCGATCCTCAGTTTTTTCAGCATGTTGCGCTCCCGCTTAAAAAAGAACGCGGGCATGCCGCCCGCCAGAACAACGAACGCGGGCATGCCGCCCGCGTGCACGACCTATTGCTTCTTGTAGAGCCCGGCCTCGAGCACGACGCCGTCGACGAGCAGGATATACGTCGTCTTCGGCTCGATCTTGCCCGTGGTCGGATTCTTGTACTGGTAGTCGACCCAGCCCTTGCCCTTGGCGGCGGCCAGTTCGATGATCTCGCGGCGGTATTTCTTGCCGTTCGCATCGGGCACGTCGGTCAAGTCCTTGCCGACGATCGACGGGTTGTACGGGTGGGCCAGCACGATGCCGGTCTTGACGTCGCGCATGTCGATGTACAGCGAACCCTGGACGAATTCCGGATCCTTGGACGTGATGCGTTTCATGACTTCTTCCTTGCCCTTGGCCTTGACCATCGCGGCGCCGCGCTCGGCCATGGCGATCGCATCTTTCTCGGTCGGTTCGGCCGCCAGTGTGTCGGCGCAGGACAGGGTCAGGGCGGTAGCGACTACGGTTGCGGTCAGCTTCATAGGATGTCCTTTCGGGGGAAAAGATGAATAGGTCTGAATGTTGCCTATTTGCATTTCCTACTCTACGCCGCGGCCCCAGCCGGGCTGTTGTGCTAACGCAAGTAGCGCCCGATGTGCCGCCGCAACGGCAACGCTGATCTTTCGCAGGGCATGTGGAAATCAGTGAGAAATGGAATCGGAACTTGACTGAGGGCAACTCAAAGGCGAGGCCGCCTCCCTACCATCGGTTCCTGTCGGCAATTATTTCCATGCGTCACCTTTTGCTGCCATCAACCACTTCCCTCAGGAGAAATCCCGTGACCCTCGACGCAACCCCCGCCAAGTTCAAGCCCTATACCCGCCAGTCGATCCAGAACGCGCGCCAATGGCAATGGCTGAGCCCGGATCTGCAGGAAGCAGTGCAGGTGGTGTCCCACGTGCTGCCCTTCCGCACGAACGAATACGTGATGGAGCAGCTGATCGACTGGAGCAATGTTCCGGATGATCCGATCTATCGCCTGACGTTCCCCCACCGCGACATGCTGCCCGCGCGCGAATACGAGCAGCTGCGCGACCTCGTGCTGGTCAATAAGGACGACGCCGCGATCGCGCAGCTCGTGCACCAGATCCGCATGCGCATGAATCCGCACCCGGCCGGGCAGATGACGCACAACGTGCCGCGCGTGAACGACGCCCCGCTCAAGGGCTTGCAGCACAAGTACAAGGAAACCGTGCTGTTCTTCCCCAGCGCGGGCCAGACGTGCCACGCCTATTGCACCTTCTGCTTCCGCTGGCCGCAGTTCGTGGGCATGGAAGAGATGAAGTTCGATGCGCGCGAATCGACGGAACTGGTGTCCTACCTCGGCACGCATCCAGACGTGACGGACGTCCTGATCACGGGCGGCGATCCGATGATCATGAATACGCGCTCGCTGGCCGAGTTCATCGAACCGCTGCTGGCGCCCGAACTGGCGCATATCCAGAACATCCGGATCGGCACCAAGTCGGTCGCATACTGGCCGCAGCGCTACGTGTCGGACAAGGACAGCGACGACCTGATGCGACTGTTCGAAAAAGTCGTCAAGGCCGGCAAGAACCTCGCGCTGATGGGGCATTACAACCACGCCGTCGAGCTGCGCCAGCCGGTGGCCCAGCAGGCCGTCAAGCGCATCGTCGGCACGGGCGCCACCTTGCGCATGCAGGGGCCGCTGATCCGCCACATCAACGAAGACCCGAACAGCTGGGCCGAACTGTGGACGACGGGCGTGCGCCTGGGCGCGATCCCTTATTACATGTTCGTCGAGCGCGACACCGGGCCGCGCGAGTACTTCGCGCTGCCCCTGGCGCGCGCGCACGAGATCTTCCAGTCCGCGTACAGCATGGTGTCGGGCCTGTCGCGCACCGTGCGCGGGCCGTCGATGAGCGCGTTCCCGGGCAAGGTCGTGATCGACGGCGTCGTCACCATCAACGGCGAAAAGCTGTTCGCGTTGCAGTTCCTGCAGGCGCGCAATCCGGACTGGGTGCGCCGGCCGTTCTTCGCGAAATACGATCCCGACGCCACCTGGCTCGATCACCTGAAGCCCGCGTTCGGCCGCAAGAAATTCTTCTTCGAGGGCGGCGAGGACGATCACGACACGTTTGGTGCGGCGGGCCGCGTGATCCCGATCCAGGCTGTCCAGGCGCAGGACCGGCGTGCCAGCGACAGTCAACCCGACGCGGCCTGACCCGCAGGAGATGTCCATGGAAACCGACCAGAGCCAGTCGCGCCTCAACGGGGTGGCAGTGTTTTTCTACGTGTTCCTGCCGTTCGCGCTGGGGCATTACCTGTCCTCGCTGCTGCGCAACGTGAACGCCGTGCTGGCACCGCATCTGGTCGGCGCGCTCGCGCTGACGCCGGGCCAGCTCGGCCTCCTCACCAGCGCGTTCTTCTTCGCGTTCGCCCTCGTCCAGCTGCCGGTCGGGATCGCGCTCGACCGCTACGGCCCGCGCAAGGTGCAGGTGGTGCTGTTGATGCTGGCGGCCATCGGCGCGCTGTTGTTCGCCACCGGCCGCTCGTTCGGCCAGCTGGTGCTGGCGCGCGCCATCATCGGCTGCGGCCTCGGTGGGTGCTTCATGTCGGCCGTGAAGGCGATCTCCACCTGGATCGCGCCCACGCGCCTGCCGTCAGTGCAGGGCTACCTGATCGCCGTCGGCGGGCTCGGCGCGGCCTCGAGCACGATGCCGGTGCGGGTGCTGTTGCAGCACACGGACTGGCGCGGCCTGTTCATGCTGCTGTCCGCGCTCACCGCCTGCAGCGGCCTGCTGATCTGGCTGGTCACGCCCAGGTCGCAGGCGCCCGGCGGCGCGCTGCCCACCGTGCGCTCGGTGCTGGACGTGTACCGCGCGCCCGCGTTCCGCGCGACGATCTCGCTGGTGCTCGTGCCGCATGCGATCTTCTTCGGCATCCAGGGCCTGTGGATCGGGCGCTGGCTGGCCGACGTGGCCCGTTTTCCCGACGCCGCCGTCGCCTACCTGCTGTACATGGGCATGGCGTCGGTGATCTTCGGCGCCATCGCGGTCGGCATGATCACGGAATGGGCGGGGCGGCGCGGCATCGAGGCGCTGGACGTGGCCGCCGTCGGCGTGTTCCTCTTCATCCTGGTGCAGGTCGTCATCGTGTTGAACTGGCGGCCCAGCCTGCAGCTGCTGTCGGTGCTGTTCACGCTCGTGGGGACGATCACCGGGATCGAATACGCGATCGTGGCCCAGAGCCTGCCGCGCACGCTGACGGGACGCGCGGCGACGTGCCTGAACCTCCTGATCTTCATCGGCGCGTTCCTCGTGCAGGCGGGGTTCGGGCTGATCGTCGGCCTGTGGCGCCCCGACGCTGCCGGCCACTTTCCGGCGCTCGCCTACCGCGTCGCATTCGGCGTGCTGGTGGCGCTGCAGATGCCTGGCCTGCTCGGGTACGTCCACGACTTCCTTCGGCGCCGTCAAGTAAAATGCGGCATCGCTTTGCTCACCCAGAAGGAAGAATATGAGATTGGTTCGTTACGGTCGCCCCGGTAAGGAAAAACCGGGCCTGTTCGACGAAGAAGGCCGCCTGCGCGACCTGTCCGGCGTCATCGACGACGTCGACGCGTCGGTGCTGTCGGAAAAGGCGTTGCGCAAGCTCGCCAAGGTCGACTGGAAAACGCTGCCGGTCGTCCGCGGCAACCCCCGCTTCGGCGTGCCGGTCAAGGGCGTCGGCAAGTTCATCGGCATCGGCATGAATTACTCCGACCACGCGGCCGAAGTCGGGGCCTTGACCCCGAAGGAACCGATCATGTTCATGAAGGCGACGTCCTGCCTGAACGGCCCGGACGATCCCATCCAGCTGCCGAAAGGCTCGAAAAAGACCGACTGGGAAGTCGAGCTGGGCGTGGTCATCGGCACCCGCGCGCAGTACGTCGACGAAAAGGATGCGCTGAAATACGTGGCCGGCTATTGCGTCGTCAACGACGTCTCGGAACGCGCCTACCAGTTCGAACTCGGCTCGCAGTGGGATAAAGGCAAAGGCTGCGACACCTTCGGCCCCGTCGGCCCGTTCCTCGTGACGAAGGACGAGATCTTCGACGTGCAGGACCTCGACCTGTACCTCGACCTGAACGGCAAGCGCGTGCAGACCGGGAATACGTCGAAGATGATCTTCACTGTCGCGCAGATCGTCAGCTACCTGTCGCGCTTTATGACCCTGGAACCGGGCGACATCATTACCACGGGCACGCCGCCAGGCGTGGGCCTCGGCCGCAGCCCGCAGCGCTTCCTCAAGAAGGGCGACAAGCTGCGCCTCGGGATTGCGGGGCTGGGCGAGCAGCAGCAGGAAGTGGTCGCGTTTCCCAAAGCCTGATATGGCCCGTGACCTCTGATCCGTCATTCCCGCGCAGGCGGGAATCCAAGTTCGTAGCTGAGCCAAGAAATTGGGCCCCTGCCTTCGCAGGGGCGACGTTGTTTTAGATAGCCACTGTTTTTAACGCCCCCTCTACCGATTCCTTCAACCGCCCCACGATCTCGCCCAGGTCCCCCTGCGTGACGACGAACGGCGGCGCCAGCAGCACGTGATCCCCGTGGCGGCCATCGATCGTGCCGCCCATCGGATACACCAGCAACCCGTTCTCCATCGCGCGCGCCTTGATCGCCGCGTGCAGTTTCAGATCCGGCGCGAACGGCGTCTTGTGCGCGCGCTCGCGCACCAGTTCCAGGGCCAGGAACAGCCCGCGGCCGCGGATGTCGCCCACGTGCGGATGGTCTTCGAATTCCTCGTCCAGCATGGCCCGCAGCTGCGCGCCGCGCAGGCGCACCTGCGTGAGCAGGTCGTCGCGCTCGATGACCTGCTGGACGGCGAGGGCCGCCGCCGCCGCGACCGGATGCCCGATGTAGGTGTGCCCGTGCAGGAATGCGCCGCTGCCGGCGCGCAGGCGTTCGATAATGGCGCCGTTCACGAGCACCGCGCCGATCGGCTGGTAGCCCGCGCCCAGGCCTTTCGCCACGGCGATCAGGTCGGGCGCCACGCCATCCTGCTCGATCGCGTACATCGTGCCCGTGCGGCCCATCCCGCACATCACCTCGTCGGCGATGAACAGGATGCCGTACTTGTCGCACAGTGCACGCACGCCGCGGAAGTAGCCGGGCGTGGGCGGGATCGCGCCGCCGGTCGCGCCCACGACGGGTTCGGCGCAGAACGCGATCACGCGGTCCGGGCCGGCCTGCAGGATCGCGGCTTCGAGTTCGTCCAGCAGCATCGCCGTGTACTGGTCGACGGTCTGGTCCTCGGCCCGGCCGCGGTATTCGTAGCAGGCCGACACCCGCTCGACGTCGATCAGCAGCGGGGCGAAGGGCTGGCGGCGCCATTCGTTGCCGCCCACGGCCAGCGCGCCGAGCGTGTTCCCGTGGTAGCTCTGGCGCCGCGCGATGAATAGCGAGCGTTGCGGCTCTCCGCCTTCGACGCAGTACTGGCGCGCCAGCTTCAGCGCAGTCTCCATCGCTTCCGATCCGCCCGACACGAGGTACACGCCTTCGATGCCGGCCGGCGCGTTCGCCACGAGGCGGTCGGCCAGCCGCTCCGCCACCTCGGTCGTGAAGAACGCGGTGTGGGCGTAGGCGCACTGGTCGATCTGGCGGTGCATGGCCGCGATCACGTCCGGATGGCCATGCCCAAGCGACGACACGGCCGCGCCGCCGCTCGCGTCCAGGTAGCTGCGCCCGTGGCTGTCGTACAGATAGACGCCCGCGCCGCCGACCGCGACGGGCGGCGTCTGGCGCAGGCTGCGATGCAGGATATGCGTCATTGGAAGCTCCCCAAAAAGTTGACGTTTGACAATAAACGGGAACCGTCGGGATTCTTTTGATTTTTGCCTCAAGGCATGCGAATATTTTCGTCATGACAGACCGCCTTCGCCCGATTCCGCCGGAAGACTGGACCGACGCCCAGCGCGCCGCGGCCCAGGAGATCATCAATGGCCCGCGCGGTGCGCTGTACGGCCCGTTCGTGCCGCTGCTGCGCAGTCCCGAGCTGATGGGCCATGCGCAGCGGGTCGGCGAGTACCTGCGCTACCGCAGTGCCATCGGCGTGCGCCTGTCGGAGCTGGCGATCCTCGTCACGGCGCGCGAATGGGACCAGCAGGTCGAGTGGGCGATCCACGCGCCGATCGCGCAGCAGGTGGGCGTCCCGCCGGACGTCATCGCGGCCATCGCGGGGCACGAGCGGCCGGCCGCGATGCTCGTCGACGAAGCGGTCGTGTACGACTTCTGCCTCGAACTGCACCGCCACAAGCGCGTGTCGGACCGCGTCTACGACGACGCGCTGGCCCTGTTCGGCGAGCAGGGCGTCGTCGACCTGATGGGCGTGAACGGCTATTACACGTTCCTCGCGATGGTGATGAACACGGCGCGCACGGAAGCGCCGGCGTCGAGTGCGGCGCCGCTGCCCGATTAGCCCATCGGCGCCAGGCCGCGTTCGTCGCGGCGCGGTAGTCGTCCGTCGCATTGCCCGGCGCATCGCCGGCGCTGGCGGCATAGTGACGGCTCCCAACCACTCGCGAAAGACAAACCGATGAAACCCCATTACATCCTCGCCGCCGCGGCGGCCGCCACGACCGTCCTCGCGCTGGCCGCTACGCCCGCGCCGTTGCCGCCGAACTGGCACGTGACCGGTGCAAATCCCGACAAATTCACGGCCGGCGTGGACACGTCGCCGGAAGGGCGCGGGGCCAAGTTCTTGCGCAGTAAGACGAACGATCCCAAGGCGTGGGCAGCCCTGGTCCAGCCTGTCCAGGCCCAGCGCTACCTCGGCCAGCGCGTGCGGTTTCGCGCGCGCCTGCGTACCGAGGCGATAAGCGACTGGGCGGGATTGTGGATGCGTGTCGATACGCACGAAGGCAAGTCGGTCGCCTTTTATAACACCAAAAGCCAGCCGCTCAAGGGCACCACCGGCTGGCAGGAGCGCAGCGTCGTGCTGGATGTCCCGGACAACGCGGCGCTGATCGTGTTCGGCGCCATCGGCGGCGGCACGGGCCAGGTGTGGATGGAGCCGGTCGCGTTCGAGACCGTCGGCCGTGACGTCCCCGTCGACCACATGCCGCCGCAGGCCGCCATCCCGACCACGCCGACCTTGTGAGCGAATCGATGACCGACGACGACTGCGCCCGCGCCATCCGCCGCCTGTACGGCTGTGCATGGCGCCAGGGGCTGCTCAGCCTCCTGTGCCTGGCGCTCGTCGCGGGCGGCGCGCTGCTGCTGCGGCGCTACGCCTTGCTCGCGTTGTTCGGCGCGATCGTGGTGCCGGGTTTCGTGACGTGCGCACTGCTGCTGGTGGCCGCGCGCCGGCTCGGCTGGACCAGCGCGATGACGCTGCTGCTGGCCGCGACCGGCGCCGGCGCGTGGGCCGTGCTGCCGGCATACCAGAGCGTGCTCGCCGCGTGGGGCGTCCAGGCGCTGCCCGACCAGCAGGTGCTGGCCTGCGTCGTCGGCGTGAATGTCGCCGTCCTCGGGCTGCCGCTGTGGTTCGCCCGCACCCGCGCCCATGCGCAGCAGCTGGCCGACCTGCGCAACGCGGCGCTGGCGGCCGAGCTGAAAGCGCTGCAGGCCCAGGTCGAACCGCACTTCCTGTACAACACGCTCGCCAACACGCGATATCTCGCGCGCCACCAGCCGCCGCGCGCCGTCGAGATGCTGGAACACCTGATCGCCTACCTGCACAGCGCGCTGCCCGACATGCGCAGCCAGGCGTCGACCCTGGGCCGCGAATTCGAACTGGCCGGCCACTACCTCGCGCTGATGGCGATCCGCTTCGGCGAGCGTCTTCAATACCAGCTCGATTGCCCGCCCGCGCTGGCAGCCGTGTCGATGCCGCCGCTGCTCCTGATGACGCTCGTCGAGAACGCCGTGTGCCACGGCCTCGAGCCGAAGCCGGGCACCGTGCGCATCGCCGTGACGGCGGTTCGCGACGGTGACGTGTTGACCATCGTCGTCGCCGACGACGGCGCCGGCATCGGCGAGACCACGCTGGGCAGCGGCGTCGGCCTGCGCAACCTGCGCGAGCGCCTGCAAGCGTTGTATGGGGCGCGTGCCGGCTTCGTCCTGCGCCGCGGCGATGCGGGCCTGACGGAAGCGGTGCTGACGCTGCCGGCCGCCGCCGCGCTGGAGGTGATGGCATGACGGCGCCCCGTGTCCTCGTCGCCGATGACGAACCGCTGTTGCGCGCGGAACTCGTCGAAGCGCTGGAACGTTTATGGCCGGACGCGCAGATCGCCGCCGCGCAGGACGGCATCGAGGCGCTGCGCCTGGGCCGCGAATGGATGCCGGACGTGGCCTTCCTCGACATCCGCATGCCGGGCCTGGACGGCCTGGAACTGGCGCGCGTGTTCGGTGCGCGGACCCACGTCGTGTTCGTGACGGCCTACGGCGAACATGCGCTGGCCGCGTTCGACGAAGGTGCCGTGGACTACGTCGTGAAGCCGATCGCGCTGGAACGCCTCGCGCGCGCGGTCGAGCGCGTGCGTGCGCGCCTGGCATCGCCGCCGCCGGACCTCACGCACCTCGTGTCGCGCTTGCGGCCCGCACCCAGGGCGCCCGCGTGGCTGCAGGCCACGGTCGGCAACACGATCCACTTCATCGACCTGGCCGACGTCTTGTATTTCTGCGCGGATGCCAAGTACACGCGCGTGGTGACGGACGGGCTGGAAGCCCATATCCGCCTGAGCCTGAAGGAACTGGCCGATTCGCTCGACCCGGCCGCGTTCTGGCAGATCCACCGGGGCTATATGGTGGCCGTGCGGCGCATCGCGAGCGCCGCGCGCGCCGAGGATGGCGCCTTGTGGGTGCACCTGCGCGGGCATCCCGCGCGACTGCCGGTCAGCCAGCGCTTTCAATATCTGTTCCGCGGCATGTAGCCGCCTCGTTCAACAAGGAGACACCATGAATCGCAACCTGTTGCGGGCGGCCGTTTGCGCCCTGTCGTTTGCCGCGGCTACCGCCGCCGGCGCCGCGGAGACCATGCCGCTGGCCCTGGCGCGCGCCATCGCGGACCAGGCGATCAGCCTGGTCGAGAGCAAGGGCCTGTACCCGCGCCGGCAGGAAGAATACGCACAGGCGAAGCAGGACCTGCTGGCCGCGGTTGACGGCAAGACGGCGGACGTCGACCGGAACGACCTGTATGCGCGCGTCCGCAAGGTGCTCGGCACGCTGGACACGGGCGGCCACTCGTTCCTGTTCCCGCCCCAGGCGCCGGGACAGTCCGCGCTGCCGCAGCCGGCCGGTCCCCGCGTTGCGCCGTTCCAGCTGGTCGCGACGAGCCGAGGCACGGTCTTGCGCTGGGTGCCGCCGGCGACGACGGACATGGCGCCCGCGGCCATGTCGGCCTACGTGCGGCGCGTGTACGACGACGCGGCCGCGCTGCCCGGCGTCGGACGGGCCTGCGCGCTCGTCGTCGACCTGAGCGAGCAGACGGGCGGCAACGCGTGGCCGCCGTTCATCGCCATGTATCCGCTGTTCGGCAATGCCAACAAGGCGCGCTGGGTGGATCGCGACGGCAAGGCGATCCCGGTGGTCGATCGCACCGGTCTCGCGGGCATGGCCGCGCGCGACGTGGGGGACCGCGCCAATCCATTCTCGTCCTTTGCCGCCGGGCCGCTGGCCGTGCTGGTCGGCGCGAAGACGGCGAGCGCGGGCGAGATGCTGCTCGTCGCGTTGATGGGGGAGGAGCGGGTGCGGACGTTCGGCCAGGCGTCGTACGGCATGTCGACGGCGAACAAGGTGTACTGGCTGCCCGACGGCGCCATGCTGTTGCTGACGGAAATGCGGTATGCGCTGGCCGATGGTCCGGTCTTCCGCGGCGGCATCGCGCCCATGCAGCCGGCGCCGAAAGGCGAGCCGGTCGAGGCGTCGCTCAGGACGGCCGCGGAATGGGCTGCCGCCAATTCGCCGCGCTGCGTGCCCGAGTAGGCGGGCTCAGGTCAGCTCAGGCCAGCGCTTCCTTCGCCGCCTGTTCCGGCGTCAGGCCTTCGTAGAACATGTCGGTGAACCACTCGACCTGTTCCTCGATGTGTTCCTGCGCCTGTTTCTGCGTGGCGCCGCCGGCGACGAGGTGGTGTTCGACCTCGATGCACCAGTGGATCAGCGCCAGCGTTTCCTCGTCGAGTTCCTCTTTCTTTGCCATGATTCAGTCCAGTACTTTCTTGAGCCACGCCGAGATGTGCTGGACTTCTTCCAGGCACAGCGTGTGCTGCATGGCGTATTCATGCCATTCGAGCCGGTAGCCCAGCGAGACGAGCAGGTCGCGCGACGCTTCCGCGCGATTGAATGGCACCACGTTGTCGTAGCGGCCGTGGGCCATGAAGATCGGCGTGGACTTGCTGGCGTCGGAGCGTTCGGTCGCCACGTTGGCCGACAACGGCACGTAGCCGGACAGGCACAGCAGGCCGGCCAGCGGTTCCGGATGGCGCAGGCCCGTCTGGATGGCCATCGCGCAGCCCTGCGAGAAGCCGGCCAGGATGATGCGCGAGGCGGGAATGCCGCGTGCCTTTTCGCGCTCGATGAAGGCTTCGATGTCTTTCTGCGAGGCGCGCAGGCCGTTCTCGTCTTCGCGCCGCCCGAGTTCCAGTCCCGTGATGTCGTACCAGGAGCGCATCACGTAGCCGTTGCTGATGGTCACCGGCATCGTGTTCGCGTGCGGGAAGATGAAGCGGATGCCGGGCAGGCCGGCGAGGTCCAGTTCGCGCACCATCGGCACGAAGTCGTTGCCGTCCGCGCCCAGGCCGTGCATCCAGATGATGGCGATCTCGGGGTTGTCGTTGGTCTCGATCTGGATGTGTTCGAGCAGGTCGCTCATGCGGGGTCCTTTGGTCGTTGCGCCGACTTCGGCCGGAAGGCCTTGCAGACGGCCGGGTCGGTCTCGGCGTACGGGCCGCCGATCAGGTCGATGCAATACGGGACGGCCGCGAAGATGCCGCCGACGATGTTTCGACCGTCCGCGTCCTTCAGGCCTTCCAGCGTTTCCTTGATGGACTTCGGCTGGCCCGGCAGGTTCATGATCAGGGCGGCGTGATGGGGCGTCTCGCGGATCACGGCCGTCTGGCGCGACAGGATCGCGGTCGGCACGAAGTGCAGGCTGATCTGGCGCATCTGCTCGCCGAAGCCCGGCATCTCCTTCGTGCCCACGGCGACGGTTGCTTCCGGCGTGACGTCGCGGCGGGCGGGGCCCGTGCCGCCCGTCGTCAGCACGAGGTGGCAGCGCGCGGTGTCGACCAGCTCGACGAGCGTCTGCTCGATGCTGGCGCGGTCGTCCGGGATCAGGCGCGTCTCGACGCGGAACGGGGTGACGAGGGCCGCTTCCAGCCACTCGCGCAGCGCGGGAATGCCCTTGTCTTCATAGACCCCGCCGCTGGCGCGGTCCGAGACCGAGACCAGGCCGACGACCAGCTCTTCGACTTTATTGTCCAGACTCATCGTCTTCGTCCTCGTCGCCGGAGGCTTCATCGGCAGGCGCGGCCTTCGGCGCCTTCGCCAGGTCCTTCAGGATCTGGAAGATTTCGCGGTAGGCCTTGGGCGGCTTGTTCTCCGCCTGTTCCTTGCGCGCATTGCGGATCAGCGTGCGCAGGTGCTGCACGTCCAGGTCCGGGTGTTCTTCCAGCAACTGGGTCAGTGCTTTGTCGTCGGCCAGCAGCTTGTCGCGGCGGCGCTCCAGCGCGTGCAGCGCGGCCGCCTCGGCCTTGGAGGTGCCCTTCCAGCTTTCGATGGTGCGCTGGATGACGGCGACCTCTTCCTCGTCGAGCGAGCGCATCAACTTGCCGACGAATTGCAGCTGGCGGCGCCGGCCTTCGTGGTTGGTGATGGTCTGGCACATGAGGATGGCGTCGCGGACTTCGTCCGGCATCGGGACGCGCTTGACGCGGTCGCGCGGCGCCTCGATGAGCTGTTCACCGAGCTTCTGCAGCTCGTTACTCTGGCGCTTGAGTTCGGACTTGGAAGGGCGGTCGTATTCCTGGTCGAACTCGTCGGAGCGGAAGCCGACGGAGCCGCGGTTGGCATTTGGCATGATGATCTAGATTCGGCAGGCACGAAGCCGGCCGGTAAAAACAGTAAACGGCTGCTATGATAACTGTTTTAGGGCTCGCTACGAAAAACGCACATGACCGATACCGTCTTCACCCATACCCAGGATCAGCTCAAGCAGCTTGCACAGGACGTGCTTGCCATTGCCAAGGAAACGGGCGCCAGCGATGCGTCGGTCGAGATCAGCGAGGGTAGCGGGCTGGCGGTGACGGTCCGCAAGGGCCAGATCGAGACCATCGAGCAGAACAAGGACAAGGGCATCGGCGTGACCGTCTACTCCGGCCAGCGCCGTGGTCACGCCAGTACGTCCGACTTCTCGCGCGACTCGCTGCGCGCCACCGTCGAGGCGGCGTACAACATCGCCCGCTTCACGGCCGAGGACCCGGCCGCCGGCCTGCCGGATGCCGACCTGCTGGAAACGAACCCGCGCGACCTGCGCCTGTGTTACCCATGGGACATCAGCGCCGAGGACGCCGTCGCCATCGCCCAGCGCTGCGAGGCGGCCGCGTTCGCCGTCGACAAGCGCGTCACCAACAGTGAAGGCGCCAGCGTCTACGTGCAGCAGTCGCACTTCGTGGCGGCCAACTCGCTCGGCTTTTGCGCCGGCTACCCGTTCTCGCGCCACACGCTGTCCGTCGCGCCGATCGCGGGCAAGGGCGCCCACATGCAGCGCGACGACTGGTATTCGTCGGCGCGCGATCCGAACAAACTGGGCGATCCGGAAAAGATCGGCCGCTATGCCGCCGAACGCGCCCTCGCGCGCCTGAACGCGCGCAAGCTCGACACTCGCACGTGCCCCGTGCTGTTCGAGGCGCCGCTGGCCGCCGGCCTGCTGGGTGCGTTCGTCCAGGCGACCTCGGGCGGTGCCCTGTACCGCAAGTCGAGCTTCCTGCTCGATTCGCTGGGGAGCAGCATTTTCCCATCCCACATCCAGATCGTCGAAGACCCGCACCTGATCGGCGGCGTGGGCTCGGCCCCGTTCGACGAAGAGGGCGTGCGTACCCAGCGCCGCAAGGTCGTCAGCGACGGCGTGCTGCAAGGCTATTTCCTGTCGTCGTACTCGGCCCGCAAGCTGGGCATGCAGACGACGGGCAACGCCGGCGGCTCGCACAACCTGGAAATCATCTCGAAAGAAACGAAGATCGCCGACGACTTCGAAGGCATGCTGCGCAAGATGGGCACCGGCCTGCTCGTCACGGAACTGATGGGGCAGGGCACGAACTACGTCACGGGCGATTACTCGCGCGGGGCGTCCGGCTACTGGGTCGAGAACGGCGTCATCCAGTATCCGGTCGAAGAGATCACCATCGCGGGCAACATGAAGGACATGTTCCAGGCCATCGTCGGCGTCGGCAACGACGTGCTCACGCGCGGGAACAAGTCGACGGGTTCCATCCTGATCGAGCAGATGGTCGTCGCGGGCAATTGATTTCACATTTGCCATGAGGTCGCGACAATCTATTGCAAAAATGTCATAACCATGTGTTACATTGACGACTTTCTATGTCACGGGAGACGTCATGGCAACACTCCAGACTTTCGGCCTGCAGCTCGACCTGATCGGCAGCACGGCCGTGCAATGGAAAATCATCTCGACCTCGTCCAGCAGCGTCACGCTGGAAAACGGGCTCCAGCACCTGTCCATCCTGGGTAACTTCGCGATCGGCCCGTCCGGCGACGTGAGCGGCACCGCGACCGCCGTGAACTTGGTCCAGCTGGGCTACTCCGGCCTGCCGGTGTTCCAGGCGACGGACCTGACCATCGATGGCGGGACGTTCCTGGACACGGTCCTCAAGGCCACCACCGATACCCAGATTTATACGGCCCTGCTGGCCGGCTCCGACACCATCACCGGCAGCGCCGGCAAGGATATCCTGCAAGGCTTCGCGGGCAGCGACATCATCCGGGCCGGCGGCGGTGACGACCGCATCGGTGCCGACGCGGGCAGCGACGTGATCGACGGCGGCGCCGGTTTCGACACCATCGCCTACAAGGGCGCCTACGCCGACTACCGGATCGAACGCACGGGCGCCGCGTGGACGATCGCGGACCTGAAGGGCACCGGCGGCATCGACACGCTGACGGGCGTCGAACGCGTGTATTTCGACGACAAGGACGTCGCGCTCATCAGCGTCGACAACACGGGCGGCCAGCTGTTCCGCTTGTACCAGGCCGCATTCGGCCGCAATCCGGACGAGCCGGGCCTGGATTTCTGGACGCAGCAGATCGATGGCGGGGGCGCGACACTGGCGGGGATCACCGGCGCCTTCCTCGCATCGGCGGAATACCAGAAGCTGTACGGCGGCCTCGCCAACCGCGACCTGGTGGTCAAGTATTACGAGCACATCCTGCACCGCGCGCCGGACCAGGCCGGGCTGGACTTCTGGACGGACGCCCTGGACCGCAAGATCGCCACCCGTGGCGAGGTGCTCGCCGGCATCAGCGAGAGTCCGGAAAACGTGGACCTGAGCGTGCAGCTGATCGGCAACGGCCTCGTGTTCGACGCGCCCATCATGACCATGTGACGCACGCGTTTTTCGGGTTCCTGCAATAATGTGCAGATACGCATTTTTGAAAGGAACCCGATGGACATTCTTGCCGCCGCCCGCAAGCGCTACACCGCCAAGGCCTACGACCCGACCCGCCGCGTCCCCGAAGAGACGATGCAGCAGATCTATGAAGTGCTGCGCAACAGCCCGTCGTCGGTGAACTCGCAGCCCTGGCACTTCATCGTCGCCAGCACGCCGGAAGCGAAGGCGCGCCTGGCCAAGGGCGTGCAGGGTCCGTACAGCTACAACGAAGCGAAGATCCTGAACGCGTCGCACGTGATCCTGTTCTGCACGCGCGTCGACGCCGAAGGCGGCCACCTGGAGCGCCTGCTCGAGCAGGAACAGCGCGACGGCCGCTTCAAGGACGATGCCGCCAGGGCCGGCCAGGCCAAGGGCCGCCAGGGCTACGTCAACCTGCACCGCTACACGCTGAAGGACCTGCCGCAGTGGTTCGAGAAGCAGGCCTATATCGCGCTGGGCAACGCCATGCTGGCCGCCAGCGCGCTGGGTGTGGACACGACCCCGATGGAAGGCCTGGACCCGGCCGCGCTGGACGCGGAACTGGGCCTGCACGAGAAAGGCCTGTCCAGCCTCGTCCTGCTGAGCTTCGGCTACCACGCCGACAGCGATTTCAACGCAAGCCTGCCGAAATCGCGTCTCACGCAGGAACAGGTGTTTACTTTCCTGTAAGCGGATAACGGGGCTCGTGCCCCGTTTCTTATTTTTGCAACTGACGCACGGCCTGCAGCACCGGCTGCAGCACCGCGGCGCCGAGGCGTGCGCTGCGGGCGCCGTCCCAGCCGACCAGCGGGTCAGGGTCGTTGGCATTGTCCTTGAACGGCAGTTCCAGGGTCAGCGACAGGCAGCCGAACGCATGCGTCACGTACGGCGAACCCATCGTCAGCACCTCGTCCGTGTACGGCTCTTTCGGGTAGCCATGCACGTCCTGGAAGTCCGGGCTGGCGATCATGAACGCGTCCGAGAACGCCTTCTGCGCGGCGGCCTGTTCCGCCGTGAAGGTCGGCAGGGCATCGCTGCCGGCGATGAAGACGTAGGGCAGGCCTTCGTCGCCATGGACGTCCAGGAACAGGTCGACGCCCGTCTCTTCCATCTTCTTGCGGACCAGGAACACTTCCGGGCTGCGTTCCAGCGACGGATTCAGCCACTCGCGGTTCAGGTTGGCGCCGGCCGCGTTAGTGCGCAGGTTGCCGCGCACGGACCCGTCCGGGTTCATGTTCGGCACGACATAGAACACGGTCTCTTTCAGCAACTGGCGGCCGAACGGATGGGCCGGGTCGAGCAGGGCGTCGAGCATGCCTTCGACGAACCACTCGGCCATCGTCTCGCCCGGGTGCTGGCGCGCGATGACCCACACCTTCTTCTTGTTCGCCGCCTCGTCGCCGATGACGAGCAGGTTCAGGTCGCGCCCGTCGACGGTCGAGCCGAGGTCCAGCATGCGCACGTGTTCGGACAGCTGGGCGCGGTCGAGCAGCTCCAGGTGGCGTTCCCACGAATACGGCTCGAAATAGGCGTAGTAGACGCTGTCCATGGCGGGCGTGTGCTCGATCGTGAGCGCCTGGCCGTCGAAGCTCGTCGGCACACGGAACCAGTTGACGCGATCGTAGCTGGCCATCGCGTGATAGTCTTCCCAGCCCTTCGGATACGCGGACTTGCCGGCGTTGAGCAGGCGGATCGTGCACGGCTGCGCCTGCGCGCCCTGCAGGCGGAAGTAGAACCACTGCGTGATGTCGGCGTGGGAGTCCTTGCGGATGTTCAGGTCGATGGCGTTCGCGCTCGTGGCGTTCACGATATCGATGGCGCCAGCGTCGAACTGGCTGCTGATCTTGATAGACATAGTGCGTCCTGATGTTGTTGGGTGTGAGCCGGCATGATACTGCTTAATGGATGACGACCAAGGGTTTGCTACTGTTCTTGCTTGGCCTCATCGAGGAGGAGGGAACATGATGAACATCCGTGTGGCGCGGCCGGAAATCACAACCATCGACCGGCGCGGCTTCTGGCTGCGCTGGCGCGACGAAGAGCTCTATGTGCCGTTCGCGCTGTTCCCCTGGTTCGAGCACGCCACCGTGGCGCAGCTGTGCCATATCCAGCCCCTGGGCGCGGAATGCCTGTACTGGCCGGGGCTCGACCTGGAACTGGCGCTGGACCGTATTCGTCATCCGATGGCGGCGGCGCAGTTTGCGCTGGATTGTTAACACCGTCGCTCCCGCGAAGGCGGGAGCCCATGCGTCGCTTGAGTTGTGACACCGCATGGATTCCCGCTTGCGCGGGAATGACGTTGTTTTATGTCGCGATCAGCGCAACTGGCCAAATCTTTCGTACAAACCACTGTCCGCCGCCGGCGCCGCCGCATCCTCGCGCCGCAGCACGTCCATCAGATGCCGCTCGGCCGGCGCCCACACGAGGCGGTAGATCGCCTGCGCCAGCGCATACGCCTCCGACCCCGGCCACGGCTGCGGCAACAGCGCCAGCGGCAGCATCGGATCGTGCAACTGGACGCGGCGGTACGCGTGGATCAGCAGGGTACGCACGATGAAGGCCTGCTGCGGATCCGGTTCGGGCTCGCCGCGCAGCAGGTCGAGCAGCGGCGAGAATTCCTTGATGAAACGCCGGTAGCCGGTCACGACGGCAGACAAATCCCACCCTTCGCGCACCAGTTCGGCCAGCGGCCGCGCGCCGGCACAAGGCAGCTCCGTCGCGGCGCAGACGAAGATCTTGCCGCCGCCTTCCACCCGCCTCAGCACCTCGGCCACGCCGTCCGGGTCGGCCGCCGGATGCGCCAGCAGGCCCGGCGCCAGCATGGCGAATCCTTCCCATTCGAGTTCCTTGCGCACGGCCGCGCGCAGCGCGCTGTCGATGCTGCCATTGGGGGCCAGCAGCAGGGTCCAGCGGCCGTTCCAGTCGACGCCGGGCGGCGCGTAGATGCGGCGGTTGGCGCGCGCGAAGCGGGGCGCGGCGTCGGGCTGCAACGCATAGCTGCTGCGCCGGCCCTCGCGGTTCGCGACGAGCCAGCCCTCCTGCACGAGGCGGAACACGCTCGTGCGCACGAGCCGGTCCGTGACGCCGAGCGGCGCCACCAGTTCGATCAGGCTGCCCAGCCACAGGCGGCCGCCGTGCGGCGCGATGGCGTCGCCGAAGATCGTCATCACGAGCGATTTGGAACGCGGCGGGTCGGTCTCGAGAAAGTGGTTGATCCACTCGTGGCTGCTGGGCTGGGTCATGGTGGGCGATTTTACCGCGTCTCAATATGATTCAAAATTTCGCTATACATCGCGATTAGTGTATCGTATTATGAATCGACACAGAACCCAGGGAGACCAGCCATGTATGCCCAGATGGTGGAAACCGGCCTGAAACAGGTCCAGACCCGCGCCGACATGAGCGCGGAAGAGCAGGCGTTCCAGGCGCGCATCGACGCCGGCGTGAAGATCGAAGCCAAGGACTGGATGCCCGAGGCGTACCGCAAGACGCTGATCCGCCAGATTTCCCAGCACGCGCACTCCGAGATCGTCGGCCAGCTGCCGGAGGGCAATTGGGTGACGCGCGCGCCCACGCTGAAGCGCAAATCGATCCTGCTGGCCAAGATCCAGGACGAAGCCGGCCACGGGCTGTATTTGTACAGCGCGGCGGAGACGTTGGGCGTGTCGCGCGACGAACTGCTGGCCGCCCTGCACTCCGGCAAGGCCAAGTACTCGAGCATCTTCAATTACCCGACCCTGACGTGGGCCGACATCGGCGCCATCGGCTGGCTCGTGGACGGCTCCGCGATCATCAACCAGATCCCGCTGTGCCGCTGTTCGTACGGTCCGTATGCCCGCGCGATGATCCGCGTGTGCAAGGAAGAGTCGTTCCACGCGCGCCAGGGCTACGACATCATGATGAAGCTGGCCCAGGGCACGCCCGAGCAGAAGGCGATGGCGCAGGATGCCCTCAACCGCTGGTGGTGGCCGTCGTTGATGATGTTCGGCCCGTCCGATGCGGAATCCGTCAACAGCGCCCAGTCGACGGCCTGGCGCATCAAGCTGTTCTCGAACGACGAGCTGCGCCAGCGCATGGTCGACCAGACCGTGCCCCAGGCCGAATTCCTCGGCCTCACCGTCCCCGATCCGGACCTCAAGTGGAACGAGGAACGGGGTCATTACGACTTCGGCGAGATCGATTGGGAAGAGTTTTATAACGTCCTGAAAGGGAACGGACCGTGCAACAAGGAGCGCCTGCGGACCCGCGTAAAGGCGTACGAGGATGGCGCATGGTTCCGCGAGGCGCTCGTCGCGCACGCGGACAAGCAGGCCGCTAAAAAAGCCGCAGCATGAAGGAGACAGCAATGAGCAAGGAATGGCCCCTGTGGGAAGTCTTCATCCGCAGCCAGCACGGCCTCGCCCACAAGCACGTGGGCAGCCTGCACGCGCCGGATGCCGGGATGGCGATCAACAACGCGCGCGACGTCTACACGCGCCGCAACGAAGGCGTGTCGATCTGGGTGGTGAAGGCCGCCGACATCGTCGCGTCCAGCCCGGCCGACAAGGACGCCCTGTTCGAGCCGTCGAACAGCAAGGTCTACCGCCACCCGACGTTCTTCCCGATGCCGGAAGACGTCAAGAACCTGTGAGCGGACCATGGACGCGAACAAGTTCGAATACCTTCTGCGCCAGGGCGACAATGCCTTGATCTTGTCGCAGCAGTTGTCGCAGCTGTGCGGCAAGGGCCCGGCGCTGGAAGAAGACATGGCGCTGACCAATGTCGCCCTCGACCTGCTGGGCCAGACGCGGATGTGGCTGACGTATGCGGGCGAGATCGAAGGCCACGGCCGCGACGAGGATCGTTTGGCGTACCTGCGCGATACCCGCGACTTCCGCAACTGCCTGCTCGTCGAGCAGCCGAACGGCGACTACGCGCAGACCCTGACGCGCCAGTTCCTGTTCGATACGTGGCACTACTTCCTGATGCGCGGCCTGCTGGCGTCCAGCGACCGCCGCATCGGCGAGATCGCGGAAAAGTCGATCAAGGAGGTGACGTACCACCTGCGCCGCAGCGGCGACCTCGTCGTGCGCCTGGGCGACGGCACGGACGTCAGCCACCGCAAGATGCAGGACGCGCTCGACGAACTGTGGACCTACGCCGGCGAGATGTTCATCTACGACGACGTCGACCTGGCGATGGTCGCGCAGGGCGTGGCACCGGCCGCGGAGCCGCTGCGCGATGCATTCCTGGCCCACGTGGCCGAGGTGCTGATTGAGGCGACGCTGACGATGCCGCCCGTGGATGCCTATGTCCAGCGCGGCGGCAAGCAGGGCCGGCACACGGAGCGCCTCGGCTACATCCTCGCCGAGATGCAGTTCCTGCAGCGCGCCTACCCGGGCGTGGCATGGTGATGACCGCGGCCGCGTCACCGATCACGGCCGGCCAGGTCTGGTCCTGGCTGGGCGAGGTCCCGGATCCGGAGATTCCCGTGATCTCCGTCGTGGACCTGGGCATCGTGCGTGCCGTGGACGTGCACGACGACGGTGAATGCGTCGTCACGATCACCCCGACGTATTCCGGCTGCCCCGCGATGGAAGTCATCGCCGAAGACGTCGACAAGGCCTTGCGCGCACGCGGCGTGGACCGCCTGCGCATCGTCACCCGCCTGTCGCCCGCATGGACGACGGACTGGATGAGCGCCGCCGGAAAGGCCGCGCTGAAGGGCTACGGCATCGCGCCGCCGGTGCAGCAGGTGATCGACATCAGCGGCCTGGCGCGCGGCGTGAAGCGCCACGCGATCCGGCAACCCGACGTGGCTTGCCCGCACTGCGGCTCGATGCATACCCGTCTCACCAGCCAGTTCGGCTCGACCCCGTGTAAGGCACTGTATCAATGCCTGGATTGCCGCGAGCCGTTCGACTACTTCAAATGCCATTGAGGCCCACATGAGCAAGTTCTACCCATTGACCGTGGCGCACGTGAAGCACGAGACGCGCGACGCGATCGCCGTCACGTTCGACGTCCCGCCGCCGCTGCGCGAGGCCTTCCGCTACCGCCAGGGCCAGCATCTGACAGTGCGCACGATGATCGACGGCGAGGACGTGCGCCGCTCCTATTCGATCTGCTCGGCCGTGCAGGATGACAAGCTGCGCGTCGCCATCAAGCGCGTGCAAGGCGGCCTGTTCTCGACCTGGGCCAACGAGTGCATCCGGCCCGGCGTCACGCTCGACGTGATGCCGCCGGAAGGCCGCTTCAACCTGCCGCTGGAACCCGGGAGCCGCCGCCACTACCTGGCCTTCGCGGCCGGCAGCGGCATCACGCCGATCCTGTCCATCGTCAAGACGACCCTGATCGCCGAGCCGCACAGCCGCTTCACCGTGTTGTACGGGAACCGCGCGTCGTCATCCGTCATCTTCCGCGACGAGCTGGCCGAGCTGAAGGACCAGTACCTGGAACGCCTGAACCTCGTCTACGTGATGAGCCGCGAGCAGCAGGACATCGAGCTGTTCAACGGCCGCATCACGCAGGACAAATGCCGCCAGCTGTTCCAGCGCTGGCTGCGGGTGGAAGACGTCGACTACGCATTCATCTGCGGCCCGGAAGACATGATGCATGGCGTCTCCGCCGCGCTGCAGGAAGCGGGCATGCCGAAGGAGCGCATCCGCATCGAACTGTTCGCCGCCGGCGCCGCGCAGGAACCGCGCAAGCCGCGCGGCCAGGCCGCCGGCGAGACGCACCACCACACGGAAGTCACCGTGATCATGGACGGCAACCACGCCACCTTCACGATGGACCGCGACAAGGAATCGCTCCTCGACGCCGGCCTGCGCGCGGGCCTCGACATGCGCTACTCGTGCAAGGGCGGCGTGTGCTCGACGTGCCGCTGCAAGGTGCGCGAGGGGCAGGTCGACATGGACGTCAACTATGCGCTGGAAGACTACGAGGTCGCGCGCGGCTTCGTGCTGAGCTGCCAGAGCTTCCCGGTGACGGACAAGGTTGTCGTCGATTTCGACGTGGTCGAATAAACACCCCTCCGTCGTCCCCGCGAAGGCGGGGACCCATGCTGAATCGGCTTCGGACGCTCAGTATGGAGGGAATAGTGCCGGGGGCACTATTCCCGCCTGCGCGGGAATGACGGAATTGAGAACGAGGAGACACCATGACCTACGAATCCATCCTGTTCACGATCGAGCAGGGCATCGCCACGCTGACCCTGAACCGCCCCGAACGCCTGAACAGTTTTACCCGGGCGATGCACCTGGAAGTGCGCGCCGCCTTGAAGTGCGTGGAACAGGACAAGTCGGTGCGCGTGCTGTTGCTGACGGGCGCCGGCCGCGGCTTCTGCGCCGGCCAGGACCTGAACGACCGCGCCGTGGAGCCGGGCGCGCCGGGCGTCGACCTGGGCGAATCCGTCGAAAAATTCTATGCCCCGCTCGTGCTCACCTTGAAAAGCCTGCCGCTGCCCGTGATCTGCGCCGTCAACGGCGTGGCCGCCGGCGCCGGCGCCAACCTGGCGCTCGCGTGCGACATCGTGCTGGCCGCGCAATCGGCATCCTTCATCGAAGCGTTCTGCAAATTGGGCCTGATCCCGGACACGGGCGGCACGTGGGCCTTGCCCCGGCTGCTCGGTCCCGCGCGTGCCATGGGTCTCGCCCTGCTGGGCGACAAGCTGCCGGCCGAGAAGGCCGAGCAATGGGGCCTGATCTGGCGCTGCGTGCCGGACGAATCGCTGATGGACGAAGCGCTGGCCATGGCCCGCCACTTCGCCACCGCGCCGACGAAGGGTCTGGCGTTCACGAAGCGAGCCATGCAGGAAAGCTGGGGCAATACGCTGGAACAGCAGCTGCAACTGGAAGCGGAGATGATGCGCGAACTGGGCTACAGCCACGATTACCGCGAAGGCGTCGCCGCGTTCATCGCCAAGCGCCAGCCCGCGTTCAAGGGGGAGTAAACATGACCCAGGCATTGGAGAAAAACAGCGTCGTCGCCGTCATCGGCAGCGGCGCGATGGGCGCCGGCATCGCCCAGGTGGCGGCCGTCGCCGGGCACACCGTGCGGCTGTACGACACCCGTCCGGAAGCCGTCGAAAAGGCCATCGCCGGCATCGTCAAAGCCTTGGCAAGACTGGTCGAAAAAGGCCGCATGGGCGGGGCGGAAGCGGATCTCGCGCGCGAGCGCATCCACGCGATGCGTGCGCTCGACGAAGCGAAGGATGCCGCGCTGGTCGTCGAAGCCGTCGTGGAGGACCTCGACGTCAAGCGCGCCCTGTTCGCCGACCTGGAAGGCATCGTCGGGCCGGACTGCGTCCTCGCCACGAACACGTCGTCGATCTCCGTCACGGCCATCGGCGCAAAAATGAAACGCCCGGGGCGCCTCGTCGGCATGCACTTCTTCAATCCGGTCCCGCTGATGGCGTTGGTGGAAGTGATCTCCGGTGTCGCCACCGACAAGGCCGTCGCGGACACCGTGGTCGCGACCGCCGCGGCCTGGGGCAAGAACCCCGTGCATGCGAAGTCGACGCCCGGCTTCATCGTCAACCGCGTGGCGCGCCCGTATTATGCGGAGGCGCTGCGCCTGCTGCTCGAACAGGCGGGCGACCCGGCCACGATCGATGCCGTGATGCGCGACTGCGGCGGTTTCCGCATGGGCCCCTTCGAGCTGATGGACCTGATCGGCCACGACGTCAATTACTCGGTCACGCAATCCGTCTTCAATGCCTACTACGGCGACCCTCGCTTCGCGCCGTCGGTCGTGCAGCAGGAACTGGTGAATGCCGGCTTCCTGGGCCGCAAGACGGGCCGTGGATTCTATCGCTACGGCGACGACGTGGTGCCGCCGCAGGCGCAGGCCGAGTCCGCGCAGCAGGGGGCCGCACAGGCGACGCTTGGCGGCGCCGATCCGGTAACCGCTGCCCTGAAAGCGCGTATGGGCAGCTCGGAGGGCGCCGCCACGATCTTCCTGACCGACGGCCGCAGCGCCACCCAGCGCGCTCTCGATGAAGGCCGCCCGGACACGATTCTGTTCGACCTGCTGCTGGACCCCGTGAAGGCCACGCGCATCGCGCTGGCGCGCGCGGACCAGTGCAGCGCCGCCGCCTGGAATGCCGCCGTGGGCCTGTTCCAGCAGGCCGGGTTCACCGTGACGCGCCTCGACGACGTGCCGGGCATGGCCGTGATGCGCACCGTCGCGATGCTGGCCAACGAGGCGCTCGACGCCGTCAACCAGGGCGTGTGCAGCGCGGCCGCCGTCGACATCGCGATGCAGAAGGGCGTGAACTATCCGCGCGGTCCGCTGGCGTGGGCCGATGCGATCGGCCTGCATCATGTGTTCACCGTGTTGGCCAACCTGGGCGCGACGTATGGCGAGGACCGCTACCGCGTGTCGCCGCTGCTGCGCCGCAAGCTCGCCGCCAACCCGACCGGAGCACGCATCCATGCACAGTGACGCACAAGCGCTGGCCGAACTGGCCGGCAAAACGATGTACGAACGCGATCCCGCCAGCCAGGCGCTGGGCATGACGCTCGACGCGATCCGCCCCGGCTACGCGCGCATGCGCATGCGGGTGCGCGAGGACATGCTGAATGGCCACGGCACCTGCCACGGCGGCTATATCTTCATGCTGGCCGACAGCGCGTTCGCATTCGCCTGCAACTCGCACAATTTCAACACGGTGGGCGCCGGCTGCACGATCGACTACCTCGCGCCGGGCCGCGCGGGCGACGTGCTCGTGGCCGAAGCGGTCGAGCAGGCGCTGGCCGGCAAGACGGGTGTCTACGACGTCGTCGTGACCGACCAGGACGGGCGCAAGGTCGCGCTGTTCCGCGGGAAGTCGCATCGCGTCGCGGGCCATGTCGTCGATCTATAAACGGAGGAGACAACGATGGTGCAACGCATTCCGCAACCGGGCGAACTGGAGCCGATCGAGCGCGCCAGCCGCGACGAACTGCAGGCCCTGCAACTGGAACGGCTGAAGTGGAGCCTGAAGCACGCCTACGACAACGTGGCGCACTACCGCCGCGCGTTCGACGAGGCGGGCGTGCATCCGGACGACCTGAAGACGCTGGCCGACCTGGCGAAATTCCCGTTCACGGACAAGAAGACGCTGCGCGACAATTATCCGTTCGGCCTGTTCGCCGTGCCGCGCGAGCAGGTCGTGCGCGTGCACGCGTCGTCCGGCACGACGGGCAAGCCGACCGTCGTCGGCTACACGCAGCGCGACATCGACACGTGGGCCGGCGTCGTCGCCCGCTCGATCCGCGCGGCGGGCGGACGTCCCGGCGACATGGTGCACATCGCCTATGGCTACGGCCTGTTCACGGGCGGTCTCGGCGCCCACTACGGCGCGGAGCGCCTGGGCTGCACGGTCGTGCCGATGTCGGGCGGGCAGACGGAAAAGCAGGTCCAGCTGATCCAGGACTTCAAACCCTCGATTATCATGGTGACCCCGTCGTACATGCTGAACATCGTCGAGGAATTCAGGCGCCAGGGCCTCGATCCGGCCGCGTCCTCGCTCAAGGTGGGCATTTTCGGCGCCGAGCCGTGGACGGACGCCATGCGCCGCGAGATCGAGGAACGCGCCGGCATCGACGCCGTCGACATCTACGGCCTGTCGGAAGTGATGGGGCCCGGCGTCGCCGGCGAATGCATCGAAGCGAAGGACGGCCCCGTGATCTGGGAGGATCACTTCTACCCCGAGATCATCGACCCGGACACGGGCGAGGTGCTGCCGGACGGCGCAGAGGGCGAGCTCGTATTCACGTCGCTGACGAAAGAAGCGCTGCCGATCATCCGCTACCGCACGCGCGATCTCACGAAGCTGTTGCCGCCGACGGCGCGCTCCATGCGCCGCATGGGCCGCATCAACGGCCGCTCGGACGACATGCTGATCATCCGCGGCGTGAACGTGTTCCCCAGCCAGGTCGAGGAACAGATCCTGCAGATGCCGGCGCTGGCGCCGCACTACCAGCTCGTCGTCACGCGCGACGGGCACCTCGATGCGCTGGCCGTCCATTGCGAGCTGCGCGAAGAGGGCGCGGACAACGTGGACGCGCTGGCCCGCGAGCTGCAGCACCGCATCAAGACGTATATCGGCGTGACGACGGCCGTCACCCTGCTGCCCGCGCAGGGCATCGAACGCTCGCTCACGGGCAAGGCGCGCCGCGTGGTCGACAGGCGGCCCAAGAATAACTAAGGAGATTCCAATGACTGACGCATTCATCGTCGACGCCATCCGCACCCCGTTCGGCCGCTTCGGCGGCGCCCTGTCCGGCGTGCGTGCGGACGACCTGGCCGCGCTGCCGATCGCCGCGCTCATGGCCCGCAATCCCGGCGTCGACTGGTCCCAGGTCGACGACGTGCTGTACGGCTGCGCGAACGGCGCCGGCGAAGACAACCGCAACGTCGCGCGCATGGCCGCGCTGCTGGCCGGCTTGCCGCCATCCGTGCCGGGTTCCACGATCAACCGCCTGTGCGGCTCCAGCCTGGACGCCGTCGGCAGCGCCGCGCGCGCGATCCGCGCGGGCGAGGCGAACCTGATCGTCGCCGGCGGCGTGGAGAGCATGACGCGCGCCCCGTTCGTGATGGCCAAGGCGGACAGCGCGTTCTCGCGCAGCGCGAAGATCGAAGACACGACGATCGGCTGGCGCTTCGTCAACCCGAAGATGAAGGCGCAGTACGGCATCGACTCGATGCCGGAGACGGCGGAGAACGTGGCGCGCGATTTCGGCATCGCGCGCGGCGACCAGGATGCGTTCGCGCTGCGCAGCCAGCAGCGCTGGGCGGCGGCGCAGGCGGCCGGCGTGTTCAAAGACGAGATCGTGCCGGTGACGCTGCATGGCAAGAAAGGCGAGTCGCGCGTATTCGACACCGACGAGCACCCGCGCCCCGACACGAGCCTGGAATCGCTGTCCCGTCTGAAAGGCGTCGTGACGCCGGACGGCACGGTCACGGCAGGCAACGCGTCCGGCGTCAACGACGGCGCCTGTGCGGTGCTGGTCGCCTCCGGCGCGACCATCGACAAATTCGGCCTGACGCCGCGCGCGCGCGTCGTCGGCATGACGACGGTGGGCCTGGCGCCGCGCATCATGGGCTTCGGCCCCGCGCCTGCGACGAAGAAACTGCTGGCGATGACCGGCTTGAGCATCGGCCAGATGGACGTGATCGAACTGAACGAAGCGTTCGCGTCCCAAGGATTGGCCGTGCTGCGCGACCTGGGCTTGCCGGACGACGCCGCGCACGTGAACCCGAACGGCGGCGCCATCGCCATCGGCCATCCGCTGGGCGCCTCCGGTGCGCGGCTCGTCACGGCGGCCGTCAACCAGCTGCACCGCACCGGTGGCCGCTACGCGTTGTGCACGATGTGCATTGGCGTCGGCCAAGGCATCGCGATGATCGTGGAACGCGTGTAAGGAAGAGAGAACGTCATGGTCAAGGTCTATGAAATCGACGGACTGCGCCCCGTCGTGCACCCGACGGCGTACGTGCACCCGACGGCGGTGCTGATCGGCGACGTGATCGTCGGCCCGCGCTGCTATGTCGGGCCGCTGGCGTCGCTGCGCGGCGACTTCGGGCGGCTGATCCTGGAAGAGGGCGCGAACGTGCAGGACACGTGCGTGATGCATGGCTTTCCGGAAGACGACACGGTCGTCGAAGTGGACGGCCACATCGGCCACGGCGCCGTGCTGCACGGCTGCCGCGTGGGAAGGAACGCGATGGTCGGGATGAATGCGGTCGTGATGGACAAGGCCGTCGTCGGCGCGGAATCCATCGTGGGCGCGGCGGCGTTCGTGAAGGCGGGCATGGTGATCCCGCCGCGCAGCCTCGTGCTGGGCGCGCCGGCGAAGATCGTGCGGGCCGTGTCGGACGAGGAGATCGCATGGAAGAGCTATGGCACGCGGCAGTACCACGACCTGAACGTCAGGTCGATGCGCACGATGCGTGAAGTGGAAGCGTACACGGAAGTGGAACCGGAGCGGCAGCGCATCGTGTTCGACGAGCCGCACAAGCCAAAGACATAAGGAGACGAGGATGCACACCCCAACCACCCTGCAAAGCCTGATCGCCGGCCGCTGGCTCGGCAGCGAAGCGCACCAGCCGCTGCACAGCGCCCTGGACAACCAGCTGATCTATCACACGCACGCCGACAGTATCGACTTCGGCGAAGCCGTCACGTATGCCCGCAAGACGGGCGTGCAGGCGCTGATGGCGATGGACTTCCAGAAGCGCGCCCAGCGCCTGAAAGCCCTCGCGGCTTACCTGATGGAGCGGAAGGAAGAACTGTACGAGATCTCGCACCTGACCGGCGCCACGCGGCAGGACAGCTGGGTGGACGTCGAAGGCGGCATCGGCACGCTGTTCGCGTATGCCAGCATCGGCGGGCGCGAGCTGCCGTCGTCGAACGTGCTGCACGAAGGGCCGGCCATGGCACTCGGCAAGCGGGGCGGCTTCGCGGGCACGCACATCCTGGTGCCGCGCGGCGGCGTCGCCGTGCACATCAATGCTTTCAATTTCCCGATCTGGGGCCTGCTGGAGAAATTCGCGCCGAGCTTCCTCGCCGCCATGCCCTGCATCGCCAAGCCGGCCACCGCCACCAGCTATCTCACGCATGCGGTGGTCAAGATGATGATGGAGTCGGCGCTGCTGCCGGAGGGCTGCCTGCAGCTCGTCATCGGCTCGACGGGCGACCTGCTGGACCGCCTGAACGGCTTCGATGCGGTGACGTTCACGGGTTCCGCCGACACGGCCGCGAAGCTGCGCGGCAACGCGAACCTGATCCGCGAATCCGTGCCGTTCACGGCGGAGGCGGATTCGCTGAATGCCGCCATCCTCGCGCCGGACGTCACGCCCGATGACGAAGAACTGGACCTGTTCGTCAAGGAAGTGGCGCGCGAGATGACGGGCAAGGCGGGCCAGAAGTGCACGGCGATCCGCCGCGTGATCGTGCCCGAACACCTGGCGGACGTCGTCGGCGAGCGCCTGCGTGCGCGCCTCGCGAAGATCGTCGTCGGCAATCCGAAGGTCGAGGGCGTGCGCATGGGGGCACTGGCGTCGCTGGACCAGCAGCGCGACGTCAGCGAGCGCGTCGAGATGCTCGCGCGCGGCAACGAGGTGCTGTTCAGCGCCCGCGACGGTTTCAATCCTGTCGGCGACGGCTGCGCCGCCGGCGCGTTCTTCGCACCCACCTTGCTGCTGTGCCGTAACGCGATGGTCAACGATGCCGTGCACGACATCGAGGCGTTCGGCCCCGTCAGCACGATGATGACCTACCGCGACATCGACGAAGGGCTGGCGCTGGCGGCGCGCGGCAAGGGCAGCCTCGTGACGACCCTGGTGACGAAGGACCCGGCCATCGCGGCGCATGCGGTGCCCGTGGCGGCGGCATCGCATGGCCGCGTGCACATCCTCGACCGCGTCGCGGCCGTGGACTCCACGGGCCACGGCTCGCCGCTGCCGATGCTCAAGCACGGCGGCCCGGGCCGCGCCGGCGGCGGTGAGGAACTCGGCGGTATCCGCGCGGTCAAACACTTCCTGCAGCGGGCGGCGGTGCAAGGTTCGCCGACGATGCTGGCGGCCGTCACGGGAGAATACGTGCGCGGCGCGGCCGTCAAGGAATCGGAAGTGCACCCGTTCCGGCGCTATTTCGAAGACCTGGAGACCGGCCACTCGCTGCTGACGCACCGCCGGACGGTCAGCGAGGCGGACATCGTGAACTTCGGCGGCGTCTCGGGCGATTATTTCTACATGCACTTCGACGAGATCGCGGCGAAGGATACGCAGTTCGGCAAGCGCATCGCGCACGGCTACTTCGTGCTGTCGGCGGCGGCGGGCCTGTTCGTGTCGCCGGCGCCCGGCCCCGTGCTGGCGAACTATGGCCTGGACAACCTGCGCTTCGTGGCGCCGGTGGCGATCGGCGACACGATCCGCGCGCGCCTCACGTGCAAGCGCAAGGTCGACCGCAACCGCACGGACGACCAGGGGCGTGGGCAGGGCGTGGTGGCGTGGGACGTCCAGGTGACGAATCAGAACGACGAACTCGTCGCAAGTTACGATATCCTGACGCTGGTGCAAAAACGCGGCTGAGGAAGGGCCAAGGCCGCGCGCAAACCTGATAAGGAGTGATCATGTCGCGGCTAGACCTGAGCAGTATTCCCGTGCTGACCGGTACCGGGTATCCCGATCCCTTTGCCGAAGCCGTCAATGGCCGCAGCAAGCAGGCGCTGGGCGATGCCGGTGGCCTGACGCAGTTCGGCGTCAACCTCGTCGAGCTGCTGCCCGGCGCCGCCTCGTCGCAGCGCCACTGGCACAGCCACGAGGATGAATTCGTGATGGTCGTCTCCGGCGAGCTGACGCTCGTCACGGACGAAGGCGAAACCCTGATGCGCGCGGGCGATTGCGCGGCGTTCCCGGCCGGGCGGCCGAACGGCCACCAGCTCATCAATCGCGGTTGGGGCAATGCGTTGCTCCTGTGCGTGGGCTCGCGCATTCCCGAGGACCGCGCCGAGTATCCGGACATCGACCTCGTGTACGACGGCAAGACCGACAGTTATGCCCACCGCGACGGCACGCCGTATCCCAAGCGTGATACGCGCACCTCGTCCATGCCGGCGGCCGCGCCGTCCGCAGCGCTCGAAACGGACGAAAAGACGCTGGACCCGCGCGTGTTCCGGGCCGACCACGGGGAGCAGGCCGGCATCGTGCCGGACGAACCCCGCTAGCGGCTCCTCACAGACGTTACGGCCGGCGCTGCACGCGCAGCAGGCCGTCGGCCGTCGTTACGGCGCGCAGATCCGCGTAATCGAGCACGGAAGCAACATCGGTCTCGAGCGGATGTGCGTGGGTGACCGTTACGACGATGCTGTCCATGCCGGCAGCGGCGGCCGAACGCAGGCCGGCCAGTGTGTCTTCGAACACGAGGCAGTCTTCCGGCTTCACGCCCAGCTTGCGCGCGCCCAGCAGGAAAGGATCGGGCGCGGGCTTGCCCCGTTCGACGTCCTCGGCGGCCACCAGCACGGCCGGCAACGGCAGGCCGGCCGCCGCGATGCGCGCTTCGGCCAGCGCGCGCGGCGCGGACGTGACGATGGCCCAGCGCCCGGCCGGCAGGCTGGCGATGAAGTCGGCCACGCCTTCGATGGCTTCGATGCCGGCCACGTCCTCGATCTCCGCGCGCGTGATGAACGCGGCTTCCGCTACCGGGTCCACGCCGGGCAGTTCCAGTGCGCGGATGGTTTCCTCGGTGCGTTTGCCGTGGATCGTGGGCAGGAAGGCGGCCACGTCGAGCCCGTGGCCGGCGGCCCAGTCGCCCCAGACCCGCTCGGCGGCCTTGATGGAAGTGAGAATGGTGCCGTCCATGTCGAACAGGAAGGCGGAAAAATCGCGTTGGGGCAGGGCTGGCGTTGCAGTCATGGATCTTTCTTGTGGGTTACGGTCGGCGCGAGTTGATCTTGCGGGCGTAGCGGTCGTGGACGTGCTGGCTGATGAAGCTCGACAACCCGCGGCCGGCCCGGGCCAGTTCCTGCATGCGCGCGATGTTGGCGGCGCCGGCGCTGTCTTCCGTGTAGAGATAGCGTTCGCCGTTCCTGAACTGGACGATGATCTGGCCGGCGTCGATGTCGTAGGCGACGACGCCGGATTCACGACTCTGGTCGCCGTAGCGTTGCATGGGTGTCCTCCGTCAGGGCGGACACCCGGGGCGTCCTTATTCCGCCAATTGTGCCCGGACACGGGCAATGGCCGCGCGCACCTGGTTCGGCGCCGTGCCGCCCACGTGGTCGCGCGCCGCGACGGAACCTTCCAAGGTCAGCACGGCGAACACGTCCTGCTCGATCAGCGGCGAGAACTCGCGCAGGCGCTCCAGCGACATCTCCGACAGGTCGCATTTCGCGTCGTCGCACGCGCGCACGGCGTGCGCCACGGCTTCGTGCGCATCGCGGAACGGCAGGCCCTTCTTGACGAGGTAGTCGGCCAGGTCGGTCGCCGTCGCATAGCCCTGCAGGGCGGCGGCGCGCATGTTGTCGGGCTTGACGGTGATGCCGGAAGCCATGTCGGTGAAGATGCGCAGGGTGTCCAGCACCGTGTCGACGGTGTCGAACAGCGGCTCCTTGTCTTCCTGGTTGTCCTTGTTGTATGCGAGCGGCTGGCCCTTCATCAGGGTCAGCAGGCCCATCAGGTGACCGTAGACGCGGCCCGTCTTGCCGCGCGCCAGTTCCGGTACGTCCGGGTTCTTTTTCTGCGGCATGATCGACGAGCCGGTGCAGAAGCGGTCGGCGATGTCGATGAAGCCGATGCGCGGGCTCATCCACGTCACCAGCTCTTCCGACATGCGCGAGATGTGCATCATCAAGACCGATGCGGCCGCCGTGAACTCGATGGCGAAATCGCGATCAGATACAGCGTCGAGCGAGTTGTGGCAGACGTCTTCGAAACCGAGGGTCCTGGCCACGCGCAGGCGGTCGATGGGGAAGGTGGTGCCCGCCAGGGCGGCGGCACCCAGCGGCAGGCGGTTCACGCGGCGGCGCGTGTCGGCCATGCGCTCGGCGTCGCGGCCGAACATTTCCACATAGGCCAGCAGGTGGTGGCCGAAGGTCACCGGCTGCGCCACCTGCAGGTGCGTAAAGCCCGGCATGATGGTGTCCGCGTTGCGTTCCGCCAGGTCGGTCAGGGCGCCGCGCAGGCTTCTCAAGAGGGCGAGGATGTCGTCGATGGCGGCGCGCATGTACAGGCGGATGTCGGTCGCCACCTGGTCGTTGCGGGAACGGCCCGTGTGCAGGCGCTTGCCGGCGTCGCCGACCAGTTCCGTCAGGCGTTTTTCGATGTTCAGGTGCACGTCTTCCAGGTCGAGCAGCCACTCGAACTGGCCGGCTTCGATCTCGCTGCGGATCTGCGCCATGCCGCGCTCGATCTCGGCACGGTCTGCGGCGCTGATGATGCCCTGGGCAGCCAGCATCTCGGCGTGGGCGAGCGAACCCTGGATGTCGAACAGGGCCAGGCGCTTGTCGAAGAAGACGGACGCGGTGTAGCGCTTGACGAGGTCGGAGACGGGTTCGGAGAAGCGGGCCGACCAGGCTTCCGCTTTTTTGGCAAATTGATCAGTCATGATGGGAGACGGGTGACGGGATGTTCTTGGATTTCCTGATTATAAACTGTGCAGACTTACCCCCGGCGATTGCGCCCCGATGACTTTCATCCGCAAATGGCCGATGATGTCGTTGTTATTGGTAATTCCATAACATAACGACGGGAGATGGACATGTCAGCGAGACACTGGATGGGTTGGATGGCGGCGATGGCGATCGTGGGCGGGGCGCATGCCCAGCCGGGACAGGTGCCGCCGGCGGGGCCGGTGGCCGCCGCGACCACGCCGGCCGCAACCCCGGCGGCGAGCCCTGCCGCCCGCCCGGTCGACGTCGCCACTGTCGACGGCATCGTTGCCGCGCTGTACGACGTCATTTCCGGCACGGCCGGCCAGCCGCGCGATTGGGACCGGATGCGCTCGCTGTTCGCACCGGAAGGCCGGCTGATGGCCGTCGGCGCGCGGCCGGAGGGCGTGTATGCCCTGCGTGCCATGACGGTCGAGGACTATATCGCCCGTAACTCGAAGGCGTTCGCGACGATGGGCTTTTTCGAGCGCGAGGCAGCGCGCAGCACGGAGACGTTCGGCCAGATCGTCCATGTGTTCAGCACATACGAATCGCGGCATGCGCGCGGGGACGCCGAACCGTTCCAGCGCGGCATCAACAGCATCCAGCTGTACCACGACGGAAAGCGCTGGTGGATCGTGAACTTGTTATGGCGCGCCGAGGACGCGTCGCTGCGCCTGCCGGAGCGCTATCTGCCCAGGCGCTGACCGGTTCATGCGCGCACGATTGGCGGAAACGTCCATGCGGACCGGAACGGGGCTAGAATTGGTTTTTTTACCAGATTGACGGTTTGGCGTGTCCATGATTCCAACCACCAACGATTCCAGTTTCCAGGTCAGCACGGACCGGACGACGCTCGATATTCCCATGATCTACCGCTTCCTCAGCGAGCAGTCGACCTGGGCCGTCGGCATCTCGCGTACCGTGGTCGAGCGCTCGATCGAGAATTCGCTGTGCTTCGGCGGCTACATCGACGGCCGCCAGATCGCGTTCGCGCGGGTCATCACCGACTATGCGACGATGGCCCACTTGTGCGACGTCTTCGTCGTGCCCGAGTACCGCGGGCGCGGCTATGCGAAGCAGCTGATCCGCATCGTCATGGAGCATCCGAGTCTGCAGCGCATGCGCCGGTTCACCCTCAACACGAACGACGCGCACAGCCTGTTTTCCCGCTTCGGCTTCGCGCCGTCCGAGCGTCCTGACACACTGATGGAACGCTACTACCCGAACATATATCTTTCCTGACCGGACGCAACACGCTGCCGGTCCTCTACAATCAGGCTTACTGTTTGTCGAAGTCGGGAAGGGTTTTATGGTTCGGTCTGCGTTGCGTCTTTTCCTGGCCGTGCTGCTGCTGGCCGGCGCGCCCTGGTGCGCCGCCGCCGATGCGGTGGTACAGCCCAAGGGATCCCTCGTCATCATCGGCGGCAATCTGCGCCCCTCGAATGGTCCCGTGTGGGAACGCATCATCCAGCTCGCGGGCGGGAAGGGGGCGCGCATCGCCGTGTTCGCGTCCGCGTCGGGCACGCCGGAACGGTCCGGCAAGAGCCTCGTCGAGCGCCTCAACAGCTATGGCGCCAAAGCATTTTTCGTCCCCGTCGCGGTCAAGCTGTCCGGCAGTAATTACCAGGCGGCGGCAGACGACCGGGGCCTGGCCGAAGCCGTGCGCAACGCGAACGGTGCGTTCTTCGCGGGCGGCGACCAGAGCCGGATCACGCGCGCACTGCGCCACGAGGACGGCAGCAATACCCGCGTCCTGGATGCCCTGTGGGACATGTACCGGCGCGGCGGCGTGATCGCCGGCTCCAGCGCCGGTGCCGCCATCATGAGCAGCACGATGTTCGGCCGGCCCCGCACCGTGCTGGCCACGCTCAAGCTGGGCGTGGAAGAGGGCGAGGAAATCACGGACGGGCTCGGCTTCGTCGGCGACGACGTATTCATCGACCAGCACCTGCTCGTGCGCGGCCGTTTCGCGCGCATGCTGCCCGCCATGCTCAAGAAAGGCTACAAGCTGGGCCTGGGCATCGACGAGGACACGGCGATGGTGGTGCTGCCCAACCGCGACGTCGAGGTGATCGGCTACAAGGGCGCGCTCGTGCTCGACCTGTCGAACGCGATCGTGCATGAGGGCGCGTTCAACGTGACCAACGTGCGCGTCAGCTACCTCGACAACGGCGACCACTTCAATATCGTCACGCGCGAATGCACGCCGTCCGAGGACAAGGCCGACAACAAGCTCGACCCGTCGCGGCCGTACTACCGCGAACCGCTGTTCACCGCCGACATCCTCGGCAACAGCACCGTCGTCGACCTGATGAGCAAGCTGATCGACAGCGACCAGCCGGACGCGATCGGCATCACGCTCGGCAGCCCGAACGGCGTCCAGCCCGACCTCGGCTTCGAATTCCGCTTTACACGTACGGACGACAGCGTCGGCTACCAGTCGTCGTCGATGGAATCCTATTCGATCTACGACGTGCGGCTGGACATCCGGCCGATCCTCATCCGCCGTCCGCTATACCAGTACAAATAGGTCGCGTGCTCACTGGAGCAGGAATTCCAGACGGGGATCGGCCTTGCCCGGCTTGATCTCCAGGATCTCGGCCTGGACCACGCCATGGACGACGAACGGATCGGCATCCACGCGCGCCTGCAGGTCTTGTTCTCCGCAAATTTCAGAAGCACCGCGTGCATTCGATGCGCCGATCGATTCGCCAAAGTCACGCCATGCTCCGCTCGCTGCGCTGGCGGCGATACCGTCCCGGCGGCGCGAGGCCATGCGCGCGGAAATGGCGGCGCAGCGATTCGGCCGAGCCGAGCCCGGCAAGGTCGGCGATCGCGTCGATGTCGAGCGCCTGTCGCGATTCGAGCAACCGGGTCGCCAGCGCGATGCGCTCGCGCACGAGCCACGCGAGAGGCGGCAGGCCCGTTCGCTCCTTGAACCGGCGCTGGAACGTGCGCGTCCCAAGGCGTGCCTGGTCGGCCATCGAGGCGACCGTGTGATTGGCGCGGATGTGCTCGCGCACCCAGTCCATCAGGCGGGCAATGGTGTCCGCGCCGGCGGTGGGGAGGGGGCGCGCCACGAGTTGCGCCTGGTCGCCGTCGCGGTGAGCCGGGATCACGAGGCGTTGTGCGACCTTGTTGGCGATGTCCGCGCCGAAGTCGGAGCGGACGATATGCAGCAGCATGTCCAGGCCGGCCGCCGACCCGGCCGACGTGACGATGCGTCCCGCGTCGACATACAGTGCGTCGGTATCGATCGCGATGTCGGGAAAGCGGGCGCGCATGTCGTCCAGGTAGTGCCAGTGCGTGGTCGCCACGCGGCCGTCGAGCAGGCCGGCATAGGCGAGCACGTACGCGCCCGTGCAGATCGAGCAGATGCGCGCACCTCGTGCATGGGCGGCGCGCAACGCGTCGATCAGGGCGCGCGGCGGCACGTCCGCCAGGTCGCGCCAGCCGGGAATGACGATCGTATCGGCCCGGTCGAGCGCGTCGAGGCCGTGCGGGACCTGCACCGTCAGGCCGCCCCTGGCGCGCAGGGGGCCCGGCTCGATGGCGCACACCGTATGGTTGTACCAATGCACGCCCAGCTCCGGACGCTCCAGGGCGAACAGCTCGATGGCGCAGGCGAATTCGAAGGTGCACAGGCCGTCGTAGGCGATGATGGAGACGTGATGGGACATGGCACGATGTTACCAATTTCTGTCGCGCAAGGCACTGCCACCAGTGCGCCGGCGCTGCGACACTAGCGTCTCATACACAGGAGAGATCCATGACTTCATCCGTATCCGCCATCCCCGCAGCCTCCGGCGAGCGCGCGATGGTTCATTTTGGTACCGCCTTCGAATTCGAGACGGATTGCTGGGACGTGTACGACGCGATCGCCAGTGGAACGCAGGATTTCGTCCTGTTCGATGTGCGCAGCCCTGACCTATATGCTCGGGGACATGTTCCGCAGGCCATTAGCATGCCGCACGGGAAGATCGTCGAGGCGAAGCTCCGCGATTATCCGCTGGACACCTTGTTCGTCGTCTATTGCGCCGGCCCCCATTGCAATGGCGCGCACCGCGCCGCGTACCGGCTGGCGAAGCTGGGGCGGCCCGTCAAGCTGATGATCGGCGGGGTCACGGGTTGGATCGACGAAGGGTTCGAACTGGCGACCGGCGATGGCGCATGATCGCTGTCCGATCCGGCCCGCGCGGCCGGAAGACGCGGAGGCGCTCATCGGCATGATGCGCGCGCTGGCGGCATGCGAGGGTTATCTGCCCCGGTTCCGGGTGACGGCCCGCGACCTGCGTACCCGCGCCTTCGGGCCGGGTGCACAGTGCGGGATCCTCGTCGCACAGGGCGAGGGCGGGAGGCTTGCCGGCTATGCCGTCTGGCTCGTCCAGGCATTCACGTTCGACCTGCGCCCAACTGTGACTCTGAAGGAATTGTTCGTCGACGCCGCGTACCGAAACCGGGGCATTGCGGCGGATCTGTTTGCCCACTTGCGGCGCGAGGCGGAATGCATCGGCGCCGGACAGATCACCTGGCTCGTGCTCCCCACCAACGTTGGCGCGAAACGGCTGTACCGCCGCTTCGGCGGCGCGCCCGATCCGGATTGGGAACACTGGCGGCTCGCGTTGCCCGAGATGTCAACCGAAGGTTGATTGTCAGAAAGCCAAACCTGCGCTAGATTGCAACTTTCCTATATCTGCGGGTTTGACTATGCATTTCGAAGTCCCGAAATCGAAGAAGCTGAAGGAGTTCGGCGGCGAGTACGTGATGATCGTCATCAGTATCCTGACCGCCCTGACGCTCGAGCACGCCGTACAGACCATCCATCACAAGCATCTTGCGCACGAGGCCGCCGAGAAGATCGAGGCCGAACTGCGCCTCAATGCGAAGGACGTCCAGACCGTGCTCGCGCATAACGAGAGCGACCTGAAAGAAGTCAAGCGGGTTCGCGCCGAATTGTTGCAGGGCATCCGCGACAAGGTGGCCGACGATGTGTTGATGGCGCGCTTCAAGACCGACTGGAAGGAAGGCATCACCCTCGGCATCCAGGTACCCACGTTGCGCCACGAAGCATGGGACGCCGCCGTCGCCAACCAGGCCGTGACATGGATGCAGGACGAGCAGTTGCAGCGCTATGTGACGGCCTATGCCAACATGCGTGACGTACAGACGCTCACGGGCGCCGGCAGTGCGAATTTCCTCGACGGCCCGCGCATGATGGACATGTTGAGCGACCTCGAAACGGGCATCGCGACACCGCACCAGATGCTCAAGACCTTGACCCAGATACGCAGCGCTTACGGCAGCATCGACGGCAACCTGCAAGGCTTGCTGAAGAGCCTGCCAAACTGACGACGGAGCGCCCCATGATCCGATCCCTGTTCTCCCTGCTGGCCGCCTGCGCCTTCCCCGCACTGGCACTCGCCGCCCAGCCCGCCACCGTCCGCCTCGACTACATCCACAGCGGCAATGCCCTGTCCGAACAATACGCGATCGAGCGCGTGCTGATCGAACCGCTGCCATGGCCGGGCGATATGGCGCGGCCGTTCGACGACACCAACCGCGGCAACAACCGCGTCGAGGTGGCCGATGCGAAGACGGGAGATGTGCTGTATTCGCGCGACTTTTCCACCGTGTTCGGCGAGTGGAAGACGACGGAAGAGGCAAATAAACTCAGCCGCGGGTTCCATGAGTCCGTGCGCTTTCCGAAGCCCGACCGCCCCGTGCGCGTGCGCATCCTGAAGCGCGACGAGCGCAACCAGTTCTCCGTCGCGTGGAGCGTGGACGTGGATACGGATGCGCAGGATGTCGTGCGCGCGCAGGGGCCGGCGCCGGCCAGGCCGATTCCGATCCGCGTGAGCGGACCGTCGCCGCGCAAGGTCGACCTGCTCGTGCTGGGCGACGGCTACACGCAGGCCGAGATGCCGAAGTTCGAAGCCGCGGTGCGCCGCCTCGCGCAGCATTTGTTCGAGGTGTCGCCGTTCAGGGAGCGCGCGAACGATTTCAACGTGTGGGCGCTGGCCGTGCCGACGCAGGAATCGGGCGTGTCGCGGCCGTCGACAGGCGTCCATCACGCGTCCGCGCTGGGCACGCGCTACGACATTTTCGGCAGCGAGCGCTATGTGCTGACCCTGGACAACCGTGCGCTGCGCGACATCGCGCAGTACGCGCCGTACGAATTCATCGAGATCCTCGTCAACAACGACACGTATGGCGGCGGCGGCATCTTCGGCCAGTTCAGCACGGCGGCCGCGGACAACGACTGGGCGGACTATCTGTTCGTGCACGAGTTCGGCCACCACTTCGCCGGACTGGCCGACGAGTACTACACGTCGCCCGTCGCGTACCAGTCCAGCGGCGCGCGCATGGAGCCATGGGAGCCGAACGTGACGGCGTTGCGCGATCCGGCCCGCCTGAAGTGGAAGCAATACGTGCAGGCCGGCACGCCGTTGCCGACGCCGTGGCCCAAGGCCGAGTACGAAGCGTATTCGCGCGAGTACCAGAAAAAGCGGGCGGCGCTGCGGGCGGCCAACCGGCCGGAGTCGGAGATGAGCGCGCTGTTCCGCGCAGACCTGGCGCACTCGAACGCCCTGTTTGCGCAGGCCAGGTACCGCAAGGCGATCGGCGCGTTCGAAGGGGCGAACTACGAAGCGACCGGCTATTACCGTCCGGCCATGCAATGCATCATGTTCGACCGCAGCGGCGAGTTCTGCCCCGTCTGCCAGGACGGCATCAGCGACATCATCGACCTGTACGCGGGCCGTCCTGCCAAAAAGTAGCACCGGCGGGTGCGCTGCCGAACAGAGTCACCCGGGCGGCGCACCTATCCTCGTTTCGAGTTACTCACCTTACGAAACGAGATCATCATGAACAAATTCCTCCCCACCCTCGTGTGTGCGCTGCTGGCATCGTCGGCCTGGGCCCAGACCACGGCCAATACGGCGCCGATCGGCCAGGCTGTCTCCGGCCACAACACCACGGCCGCCGGCGTGTCCGGCACGGGCCTGCGCACGGATGGCACGGCGAACACCGGTTCCGCGCATGACGCCACGGGCCGCCAGGCAGCGGGCGTCAACCATGCCGGACAGGTCGTCGGCAAGAGCACGGCCGTCATCAATCCGGCGCCGGGCAAGGCCGACAGCGTGAATGCCCAGGCCACCAACACGACGGCACCCAACAACACCGACACCGATGCGGCCGCTACCGGCGGGCGCGGCAAAGCCGGCACGAAGGCCGAGAGCGAAGTCATGCAGGCGAACGCGCGCGCCGTGAAGGAGCCGCCGGGCAGCCGCATGAAGACCGAAGCGTCCGTAAAGGCAAGCAAGAAAAAACACGCCGAGTCGAAGCGCAAGGGTGCCGAGAAGGCGGCCGAGCGCTGAAAAATCTTGTCACAAATTGGATGATAGCCAGTATGTACTGCGTGCGCTGCCGAACAGAGCGGAAGTTGTCGGAAGCATATTCTGAAGCCCTGACTTAACAAAAACATATTGGCGCGTCACGGCGCGCCCCACCATAATCTTCAGGAGAACTACGATGAATAAACTGCTCGCCACCCTGATCGCCGGCCTGTTCGCCACCTCGGTCTACGCCCAGTCCACGACGGCACCGGCCACCCCGGTCACGACCACCGACACCACCATGTCGTCGGGCCAGAGCGGCACCGCTGGTACGACCTCGACCGGCAATGCGGATGCCGACAAGAAGATCGCCAAGGCCAACGAGAAGGAAGCCAAGGAGATGTCGAAACAGGACGAGAAGATTAACAAGGCCGTCGACAAGGCCAACGAGAAGAAGGCCAAGGCACACGACAAGGCCGAGAAGAAGGTTGCCAAGGCTCACGAGAAAGTCGCCAAGGCTGATCCGGAAGACAAGGCCAAGGCTGCTGCCAAGGCCGAGGAAAAGACCGCCGAAGCCAATTACGACGCCCAGAAGACCATGATCAAGGCCGACGAAAAGGCCCAGAAGAAGGTCGTGGACGCCAACGCCGATAAAGCCAAGGCCCACGCCAAGGCCAACGAAAAGCGTGCCGAAGCCACTGCCGAGGCACACAAGGACGCCGCCAAGTAATCCTGCGGCCGCCCAAAAACAAACGGACCCGCGTGGGTCCGTTTGTTTTTTCATCAACCGCCGTCCGTCTGGCGCATCGCGAGGTCTTTCGCCTTCAGCTTGGCCGACAACGGCTTGCCCTTGTTGGCGCGCTTGCCGAAGTGCGGCTCCAGGCCGGAGGCGAACAACTCCACCGTGCGCGGCTTGTCGCCGGCCCAGGTGCCGACCACGTTCAGGCCTTTCTGGCTGATCGGCTGCACGGCCAGCAGCTTTTCCTTAGGCTCGAGGCCCATCAGGATCACGCCGCGGCCGCCGTTCTGCAGCACCTTCATCTCGTCGATGCCGAACACCAGCACGCGGCCCTTCTCGGACAGGCAGGCGATGGCGCCCGCGTTGTCCACCACGACGCGGGGCGCCAGCGGCACGGCGCCGTCGTCCAGCGTGATAAACGATTTACCACCTTTCAGGCGCGTGATCATGTCGCCGGCCTTCGTGATGAAGCCGAAGCCGGTCGTCGTCGCGAGCAGCAGGCGCGTCTCGGCCGGGCCCACGTAGTAGTACAGGATACGGCCGCCGCCCGACAGGTCGACCAGCGTCGTGATGGGGACGCCGTCGCCGCGCGCGCCGGGCAGGGCGGCCACGGGCACGGAATACACCTTGCCGTTGTCGCCGACGCACAACAGCGTGTCGACCGTGCGGCACTCGAACGCGCCGTACAGCGAGTCGCCCGCCTTGAACGTGAACTGGGCCGGATCGTGGCCGACGCCGGTACGCGCGCGCACCCAGCCTTTTTCGGAGACGATGACCGTCACCGGCTCGTCGATGATCTTCTGCTCGGCCACGGCCTTCTGCGCTTCCTCGATCAGCGTGCGGCGGTCGTCGCCGTACTGTTTCGAATCGGCCTCGATCTCGCGGATGATCAGGCGCTTCATCGACGACGGGTTCTCGAGGATGTCTTCCAGCTTTTCCTTTTCGCCGCGCAGCTCGGCCAGCTCCTGCTGGATCTTGATCGCTTCCAGGCGCGCCAGCTGGCGCAGGCGGATCTCGAGGATGTCCTCGGCCTGGCGCTCGGACAGGCGGAAACGCTCGATCAACGCGGCCTTCGGATCGTCCGAATTGCGGATGATGTGGATGACCTCATCGATGTTCAGCAGGACGATCTCGCGGCCTTCCAGGATGTGGATGCGGTCGTTGACCTTGCCCAGCTTGAATTCCGTGCGGCGGCGGACCGTGACGAAGCGGTACTCGATCCATTCCTGCAGGATCTCGGTGAGACCCTTCTGGCGCGGACGGCCGTCGCCGCCGATCATCACGAGGTTGATCGGTGCAGACGTTTCCAGCGACGTGTGCGCCAGCAGCATCAGCATGAATTCGGTCTGGTCCTGGTTCTTCGACTTCGGCTCGAACACGAGACGCACCGGCGCTTCGCGGCCGGATTCGTCGCGCACGGCATCCAGCGCGCCGAGGATCGTCTGCTTCAGCGTGAGCTGCTCGGGCAGCAGGGTCTTCTTGCCGACCTTGATCTTCGGGTTGGTCAGTTCCTCGATCTCTTCCAGCACGCGCTGCGACGACACGCCGGGCGGCAGCTCGGTGACGACGGCCTGCCACTGGCCGCGCGCCAGTTCCTCGATCTTCCAGCGCGCACGCACCTTCATCGAGCCGCGGCCCGACGCGTACATGTCGGCGATGGCGGATGCCGGGGTGATGATCTGGCCGCCGCCCGGATAGTCCGGACCGGGCATGAGGGTCATCAGCTCGGCGTGCGTGATCTTCGGATTGCGGATCATCGCGACGGCGGCGGCGGCCACTTCGCGCAGGTTGTGCGACGGGATCTCGGTGGCCATGCCGACCGCGATGCCGGATGCGCCGTTCAGCAGCAGCATCGGCAGGCGCGCGGGCAGGGTGCGCGGTTCCTCGCTCGAACCGTCGTAGTTCGGCTGGAAGTCGACGGTGCCCATGTCGATTTCGTCGAGCAGCAGGCGCGAGACGGGCGTCAGACGGGCTTCCGTGTAACGCATCGCGGCGGCGCCGTCGCCGTCGCGCGAGCCGAAGTTGCCCTGGCCGTCGATCAGCGGATAGCGCAGCGAAAAGTCCTGGGCCATGCGCACGAGGGCGTCGTACACCGACTGGTCGCCGTGCGGGTGCAGCTTGCCGAGCACGTCGCCGACGACGGTCGCGGACTTGCGGGGCTTCGCGGTCGGGCCGAGACCCAGTTCGTTCATTGAATACAGGATGCGGCGCTGGACGGGCTTCTGGCCGTCCGAGACGTCCGGCAGCGCGCGGCCTTTGACGACCGAGACGGCATAGTCCAGGTAGGCGCGCTCGGCGAAAGTCGAGAGGGTCAGCGTCTCGGCGTCGTCGCCGCCGCCGCCGGGGGGAGTGGTTTGTTCGAAGAGGCTTGCTTGGGTCATTTTGTTTGTTCGTTCATGCAAACTTGGGTTCCCGCGTGCGCGGGAACGACGTGCTTATTGTGTTGGCCGTAAGACCGTCGCCCCTGCGGAGGCAGGGCCCAATTTCATGCGGCGCATCCGTTATCAAATATCCGCTTCCGTCTCGTTCCCGTGCTCTTCCAGCCACGCGCGGCGGGCGGCGGCTTCGCCTTTACCCATCAGCATGTTGAAGCGCGCCGACGATTCGGCCAGGCCGTAGTCGCCGAAGGCCACCGGCAGCAGGCGGCGGGTGTCCGGGTTCATCGTTGTTTCCCACAGCTGCTCGGCGTTCATCTCGCCCAGGCCCTTGAAGCGGGAAATGCTCCACGTGCCTTCCTTCAGGCCTTCTTTTTTCAGCTTGTCCTCGATGGCGAGCAGTTCGCCGTCGTCCAGCGCGTACAGCTTCTGGATCGGCTTCTTGCCGCGCGCCGGCACGTCCACGCGGTACAGCGGCGGGCGCGCGACGCACACGTGGCCGTTCTTGAAGAGGGCCGGAAAATGTTTGAAGAACAAAGTGAGCAGCAGGACCTGGATGTGCGAGCCGTCGACGTCGGCATCGGAGAGGATGCAGATCTTCCCGTAGCGCAGGCCCGAGATATCCGGATTGTCGTCCGGGCCGTGCGGGTCGACGCCGATCGCCACCGCGATGTCGTGGATCTCGTTGTTCGCGAACAGGCGGTCGCGGTCCGTTTCCCACGTGTTCAGGACCTTGCCGCGCAGCGGCAGGATCGCCTGGAATTCCTTGTCGCGGCCCATCTTCGCGGAGCCGCCCGCCGAATCGCCCTCGACGAGGAACAGCTCGTTGCGGGTGATGTCGGTCGATTCGCAGTCGGTCAGCTTGCCCGGCAAAACGGCCACGCCCGACGACTTTTTCTTCTCGACCTTTTGCAGCGAGCGGAGACGCGATTGCGCCTGCTTGATGACGAGTTCCGCCAGCTTGCGGCCATATTCGACGTGCTGGTTCAGCCACAGTTCGAGCGGCGGCTTGGTGAACGCCGACACGAGTTTCACCGCGTCGCGCGAGTTCAGGCGTTCCTTCGTCTGGCCCTGGAATTGCGGGTCCAACACCTTCGCGGACAGCACGAACGAGACGCGCGCGAACACGTCTTCCGGCAGCAGCTTGACGCCCTTCGGCAGCAGCGAGTGCATCTCGACGAAGCCCTTCACGGCGCCGAACAGGCCGTCGCGCAGGCCGGACTCGTGCGTGCCGCCGCTGACCGTCGGGATCAGGTTGACATACGATTCGCGTACCACCGAACCTTCCTCGGTCCAGGCCACGACCCAAGCCGCGCCTTCGCCCTCGGCAAAGCCTTCATCGCCGGCGGCGGCGTACTGTGCGCCTTCGAACAGCGGGATCACGGTCTGGCCGCCGCCGGCCGTCTGCGCCAGCGCTTCCGTCAGGTAGCCGCGCAGGCCTTCGTCGTAGCGCCAGGTCTGCTTGTCGCCGGTCTTGGCATTGGTCAGCGTGACGGTGACGCCCGGCAGCAGCACGGCTTTCGAGCGCAACAGGCGCTGCAGCTCGCTCATCGGGATGTTCGGCGAATCGAAGTATTTACCGTCCGGCCAGGCGGTGACGCGCGTGCCGTTCTTCTTGCCGCCCCGTTCGAACGGTTCGGAGGTCAGCGGTTCGATGACGTCGCCGTCGGCGAACACGAGCTTGTGCACGCCGTTGCCGTCGTCGTCCTTGCGCCACACCGTGATTTCCAGACGCTTCGACAGCGCGTTCGTGACGGACACGCCGACGCCGTGCAGGCCGCCCGAGAACGCGTAGGCGCCACCGGAGCCCTTGTCGAACTTGCCGCCGGCGTGCAGGCGGGTGAACACGATCTCGACGGTCGAGACGCCTTCTTCCGGATGCAGGCCGACCGGGATGCCGCGGCCGTCGTCCTCGACGGTGATGGAACCGTCCGCATTCATCGTCACGTCGATGTTCTTGCAGTGGCCGCCCAGCGCCTCGTCCGAGGCGTTGTCGATCACTTCCTGGATGATGTGCAGCGGATTCTCGGTGCGGGTGTACATGCCCGGACGCTGCTTGACGGGCTCCAGTCCTTTCAGGACGCGGATGGATGATTCGCTGTAATCGGGTGCGGGTTTCTTGGTGGCCATGCTTGATCTTCAATCATTCGAATGCTGCGCATTCTATCTTGTCGCGCGGAAAATAAGCGACTTCACGCGGTGGGTTCTACAGGGCAGGACGCGGCGTGCGGCCGAAACAACTGTATGGAAATACAGTATTTTTGCTTGTTAAGCGCAAGTTTGCAAGTGTTCGTTGCACGGATTGCCAAGTGAGCGGCATCGCGGCATCCTGTGCATATGCGGGTGGCTGCGGGAATTTCATTACTAAAACGATATTTTTTTTAAAACGAATCGTGCGCGACCGTCGCAAGGATATATTGAGATCATGGCTGAGGACAATGACAAGTATGCTAACGACGCCGGCCCGCCGCAGGACGGACCGCCGCCGCGTGTGCCCGACCGGCGCGCCAACGGCGGCGCGTCACGCTACCTGCGTACCGATGACACGCCGCTGAACCTGGCCGGCCGCGTATTGCGCTCGCGCTGGCGTGCGTTGGCCGACAAGTTCAACCGCGACTTCATGCGGCGCACGCTGCGCATTGGCGTCTCCGCCCGCATCTTCCACCCGGAAGAGGGCGCGAAAGGCCTGCGCAGCAAGAACCTCCAATACCTCGAAGAATCGATCGCGCAATGGGTGATGTCGCGGGACGTGCTCGTGTTCATGGTCCCGACCGTGAATACGAACGGGCTGCTGCACCCCAGCAACATCACGATGCGTCATTACGCGCGCCACCTGGACGGCCTCGTGCTGCAGGGCGGGGCGGACGTGTCGCCGATGACATATTCCGAAACGCCGACGCGGCCCGAATGGAGCGGCGACCGCCCGCGCGACGTGTACGAACTGGAACTGCTGCACGAATTCGTCGACGCGGGCAAGCCCGTGCTGGGCATCTGCCGCGGTTGCCAGCTGATCAACGTCGCATTCGGCGGGACCTTGCACCAGGACATCGTGACGAACGTGACCGGCGCCCAGCCGCACGTGCACGACATCTACGACGCCCACCGCCACGCCATCGTGTTCCCACACGGGTCGTCGCTGCGCAAGATGTTTCCCCAGCATGAGCGCGCCGTCGTGAACTCGATCCACCACCAGGCCGTCAAGGACCTCGGGCGCGATATCCACGTGGAAGCGATGTCCGAGCCGGACGGCGTCGTCGAGGCGATCCGCTACCAGCGCGCGCCGTTCGTGATGGGCCTGCAGTGGCATCCGGAATTCCACCGCGCCACGGGCGGCGACCTGCTCGACTGCACGCCGGTGCTGGATGAATTCCTGCGCGCCGCGCGCGAGACACGCCTCTGATCAAAATGGTAAGGGCCGCCCCTGGACGACGCTCTTCATCACGAGCGTCGACGTCAGCCGCAACACGTTCGGCAACGTCGACAGGCTGTCGTCCCACAGTTTCTGGTACGCCGCCAGGTCCGTCGTGATGACGTTCAGGATGTAGTCCGGGTCGCCGAACAGGCGCTGCGCCTGGATGATTTCCGGAACGCCGGGCACGCGTTCTTCGAAGGCACGTACGCTCTCCCGGTCCGTGGCGCGCAAGGTAACGAAGACGATGGCCGAGAAATTCAGTCCGACGGCCGCCGGCTCGATGGTCGCGCGGTAGTCGGCAATGATCCCCGCGTCTTCCAGTGCCCGCACGCGCCGGTGGCACGGCGACAGGCTCAAGCCGATGCGTTCTCCCAGGTCGGTGAGAGAAAGGCGCCCATCCTTTTGGAGTTCCGCAAGAATCTTCCGGTCGTAATCGTCCATGCGGGAGATGTTGCCCGAAATCGTGGTTGGTTGACAAGCCTTAGGCAGCACATTTTCGTGGCGGCGCAGTACGCTGTTCCTCATGAATACCCATACCCTCCTGCTGTTTTCCGCCACCGTGCTGCCGTTGATCTGCACGCCCGGCCCCGACATCCTTTTCATCGCGTCGCAAGCGATGTCCGGCGGGACGCCCGCTGGCCTGCGCGCCACGACGGGCGTGCTACTCGGCTACTGCGTCCATTCCTTCCTGGTGGCGCTCGGCCTTGCCGCCGTCGTGGCCGCGTCGCCTCTCCTGTTCGAGGTGATCCGCTGGGCGGGGATCACGTACCTGGTCTACCTGGCCTCGAAGCTGATCCGGGCGGCGCTGCGCGCCGGCGAGCTCGTCGTGCCGCAGGGGCAGGTCGCGAACCAGCTCTCCAGGGGATTCCTCACGTCCCTGCTGAACCCGAAAGGGATGATGGTCTACGTCGCCATCCTGCCCCAGTTCATGGACCGGCACGGCGGCGACACGACGCTGCAGGCGGTCGCCCTGTCCGCGGCCTTCATGTTCTGGTGCGGGGTCGTGTACACCTCGCTCTGCCTTGCCCTGGGCCGGGTCGGTGGCCGCAAGCTCAGCGACAAGCGGCGCCGGGTGATCGACGGTTCGGCCGGCGGCATGGTGTTGCTCGCGGCGGGGTTCATGGCCGTGGTCCGGCAATAACAGATTGCGCTTGCGTTCGGTCTCGTCCCGCTCCATAATCTAAACGAGAATCATTCTCATTTAAATGCGAGGAGGCTGTATGGACGACGATCTGCTGGACGAACTGAACACGCCGGACGGGCGGCGCACCACGCGCCACGAACTGCTCGTGGCGGCATTGCTGCACCTGATGTCGCAATACACCGTGAACAATGCGGACGCCTGCGACCGCGCGAGCGGCGACGGGCCGTGCGTGAAACTGGCCTCGGTGATCGAGCGCCACCTGAATGCGCTGGCGCGCCTGCCGGATGCCGATCCGGTGCTGCGCGCCACCTGCGAGCAGCTGAGCGTGAAATGGGCGGGCCTCGTCGACCGCGGCCTGCCGGCGCCCGTCAAGCGCCCGCTGCTGGCGCGGATCCTGGGGCAGGGCCGGCCGTCGTTGGCTTGACTCAGTCGAGCCAGGCCCGCAGCGCCGCTTCGCCGTCCGCGCTGAACGCGAGCACGCGCGACTCCGGCACGCGGCGCGCCCAGCCCAGTTGCTGGAAACGCTCCAGCAGCGCCGTCCCGAGGGCGCCGGCCAAATGATGGCGGCGCTCGCTCCAGTCCAGGCAATGGCGGCACAACGGCCGCCGCGTGGCGGACGGCAGGGGATCGATGCCGATGGCCGCGATCAGTGCGCGCCCACGGTCGGTCAGTGTGACGCCGCCGGCATCCAGCGCGAACGCGCCGCGCCGGGCCAGGCTTTCGTAGACGAGCACCCCGAGTTCGCCCGCCAGATGGTCATAGCAGACGCGCGCCTTGCGCAGCGCCGGTTCGCGTGGACTGGAACGCACGCGCACGGATCCTGTGCCGAACGCGATGCCCATCATGGATTCGAGCAGGTGCGCGACGTCGGCGTCGGCGATGCGGAAATAGCGGTGCCGGCCCTGCGCCTCGACGGCGAGCAGGCCCGCCTCGCGCAGCTTGGCGAGATGCGTGCTGATCGTCTGGCGCGTGACGCCGGCGGCGTCGGCCAGTTCGGTCGCCGTCAGCGCCATGCCGCTCATCAGCACGTTCAGCACTTCGGCGCGCGCCTGGTCGCCGATCAGTGCGGCGATGTTGGCGATATTCGGTCCGTCTCTCATATGCTTCGATCTTAGCCGAAGCATAGCGTCAGGGCCAGTGGCTACCATGGGGCTTCAACGTCACGAGGAGCCATCATGCCCATCACCTGTTTCATCCGCTACGAGATCGACCCCATCCAGCGCGACGCCTTCCGCGAGTATGCCGGGAACTGGGGCCGCATCATTCCGCGCCTGGGTGGTCGCCTGCTCGGCTACTTCCTGCCGCACGAAGGCACCAATTACGAGGCATGGGGTCTCGTCGGCTTCGACAGCCTGGCCGACTACGAAGCGTATCGGCTGCGCTTGAAGAACGACGGCGAGGCAGTGGCGAATTTCCAGTTTGCGCGCGAAAAACGCTTCATCCTGCGCGAGGAGCGGACGTTCCTGGAGAACGTCGCATGATCGCCGTGATCTTCGAAGTCGAACCGGCGCCCGGCAAGCGCCAGGATTACCTGGACGCGGCCGCCGCGCTGCGTCCCGCGCTGGAAGCGATCGACGGCTTCATCTCGATCGAACGTTTCGCATCGCTGACGCGGCCGGAGAAGATGTTGTCGCTGTCGTTCTGGCGCGACGAGGATGCCGTGAAACGCTGGCGCACCTTGCCCGCGCATCGCGCCATGCAGGCGGCGGGGCGGGCCGGCATCTTTGCCGACTACCGCCTGCGCGTGGCCGCGGTCGTGCGCGACTATGGCTTGCACGAGCGCGACGAGGTTCCGCCCGACCTTGTTACTCCTTGATCTCGGGCTCGACGAGTTGAGCGAGCAGCAGCAGCGATTCCTGCCAGCCGAGGTAGCACATCTCGGCGGGAATCGCGGCCGGGATGCCTTCCTGCTTGACCTTGATGTCGACCCCGCAGAACACGTCGCGCAGTTCCACGGTCGTCTGCATGCGGCCGGGCAGGTTGGGATCGTTGAATTCGGCCGTGTAGACTAGGCGCTTGCCCGGTTCCAGTTCCAGGTATTCGCCGCCGAACGAGTGGCTGCCGCCCGTCGTGAAGTTCGTGAAGGACATCCGGTAGCGGCCGCCGACGCGGGCGTCCTGTTCGTGCACGGTGCAGGTGAAGCCGTGCGGCGGCAGCCATTTGGCGACGGCGGCAGGCGTGACGAACGCGCGGTAGACGCGGTCGGCGGTGGATTTCAGGACGCGGTGCAGCTCGACGGTATTCGTGGACATGATCGGTCTCCTTGGCGTAAGTGGCAGAGGACATCCCTCTGATCCTACGACGAACGGGCGGCCTGCGGATCGACACGAGGATAAAAAATTTATCGTCCGCGGAAGCGCCGGATCGCCGCGTCGACCATGCCCTCCGCGCTGCCCTGGCGTTCGTACTGCCCGCGCAGGAAACTCGCGTCGCCGCCATCGCTGGCCGCCGCGGCCAGGTGCGGCAGCGCGTCCAGGCTGCCCAGCGCCTGCGCGTGCGGTTCCATCAGGTCCAGCGTGGCGATGATGTCCTCGCGCAGCGGGAGTTGTTCGTAGGTCTTCGGATGCGTGATCACGCCGTCGAGCCCGAAGCGGCTGGCCTGGAAGCGGTTGTAGTTGTAGACGAGGTAGTCGTCTTCCAGCGGCGGCGCTTCCTTCCGTTCGAGCAGGTGGCGGCACAGCGCCTGCAGGTAGGCCGCGAGGGCCGCGGCCCGTTCGACCGTGAGCGGCGTGTCGCACACGCGCAGCTCGATCGTGCCGTATTCCGGTTTCGGTCTCAGGTCCCAGTAAAAATCCTTCATGCTCTTGATGATGCGCGTGCGCTCCATCTTGGCGAAGTAGACGTCGGCGAAGTCCGCCCAGCTGAGCGTGAACGGCGCGCGGCCGCTCAGCGGAAAGGCCGAGACCGAATTCAGGCGCGCCGAATCGAAGCCGCTGTCGTGGCCCTGCACGAACGGCGACGACGCGGACAGGGCGATGAAGTGCGGGATGTAGCGCGACAGGGCGTGCAGCAGGAACAGCGCGTCGTCGCCGCTGGCGCAGCCGATGTGCACGTGCTGGCCGAACACGGTGAACTGCTTGGCGAGATAGCCGTACAGCGCCGACAATTCCTGGTAGCGCGGCTTGGCCGAGATGCGCTGTTCGGACCAGTGCTGGAACGGATGCGTGCCCCCGCCGGCGATGCCGATGTTCAGCACGTCGCTGGCGGCGACCAGCGTATCGCGTATGTCGAGCAACTCGGCCAGCAGCGTGCGGTAGTGCGTCTGCACGCTCGAATTTATCTCGATCATGCTTTCCGTGATCTCGGGCGTGACGTTGCCGGGGAACGGCTTGCGCTTCAGCAGATGCATCAGGTCGGGGCTGGCCGGCGTGAGGTCGAAGTCGGACAGGCTGACGAGCTGCAGTTCCAGCTCCACGCCGAACGTCAGCGGTGCCGAGGTGGCGAAGGGTTCAAGCGGCATGGTTGACCTCCGGCGCTTCGCGCGCCCACACGAGGGCGCGCTGCAGGATGATGGGACCGAATACTTCGAGCAGCATCGTCACGGCGGCCACCGCGCGCAATTCCTCGACGACCTGCACGCCGGCGTGGCGCGCATGCTCGATCAAGAGGATCACGAACACGGACAACGGCGTCAACGCCACGCCCGTCAGCGCGCCCTTGCGCCACGAGATGCCGGACAAATGCGCGAACGCGGTCACGCCGGCCGTCTTGGCGAGCAGGCGCACGAGCACGAGGGCGCCGGCAAGCAGGGCGCCGGCCCATACGCGGCGCCAGTCGAGCGTCGAGGCGGCGAACACGAACAGCACGACGGTGAGCAGCTCGCCCAGCGCGCCGAAATTGCGCTGCGCCTGGCTGAACGCGACGCGGCGGTGGCGCGCCGCCAGTCCGAACGCGAGCGCTGCGACGACGGGCGACAGGCCCAGTGCGTACGTGATCGCGACGAGCAGGATCACGGCCAGTGCGAAGGCGACGGTCGCGTCCTGCGCCAGCTTGCCCAGCAGGCGCAGGATGCCCGGCACGACGAGGCCGAACACGGCGCCCGTGAATGCCGAGACGCCCAGCACGACGAGGCTGTTCCACAGCGCGTCGCCGACGTCCTCGAACGTGCGGAAGATCCACAGGCCGACGGTGGCGTTGAACGCGAACACGGCCAGCACGCAGTTCAGCGCGCACAGGTGCAATGCCCGTTCCGTCACCTGGCCCGAGCTTTTCTGTTCGTTGATCACGCGGACGACGGTCGCCGGCGACGTCGCCATCGACAGCGACGCGAGCATCAGCCGGTCGATCAGCGCCGCGCCGAACGCGTTCGCGACAAGGTACACGCCGACGAAGGTGAGGCCCGCTTCGAACAGGCCCGTGATGCCGATCCACGGATTCGTGCGCAGCCAGCGCAGGTTGATGCGGTAGCCGAGCTCGAACAGGATCAGCCCGAACCCGACGTCGGCCAGCAGCAGGGTCGTGCCGCCTCCCGACGGCGGCAACGGCAGCACGCCCAGCTGGGGCGCGGCCAGGATGAAGCCGACGAGGCCATAGAAACTGATGCGCGGCAGGCCGGTCCAGCGCTGCCCGAATTCGCCGACCAGCCAGGCCAGCGTGATCGCGAAGGGCCAGGCAAGGCTCGTGAGGACAGACAGGAATTCCTGCATACCTGCTCCTTTGTCAAAATGTTACGACCTGCGACCGATTCTACAAGAGGGATATGTGCGCACGATTACATGTAGGAATTGCGGAAGGTAGAATGCCGCATGACCCAATCGATCTCCGCCCCGGCCTCGCGCCCCCCGATCCGCCTCACGGCCCAGGTGCTCACGTGCCTGATGTTCTGCCTGCTGGCCGCACCCATCATCTGGTTCGGCCAGCGCGATCCGCTCGCGGCGTTCGGCGGCCCGATGGCGCCCATGCGGCAGCTGCTGGTCGGGCAGGGCCTCGCGCTGCTGGCCGCCGCCGGCTCGTACGTCATGTTCCGCCTGACGGCGCGGGCAAAGTCGACCACCGACACGATCGCCAGCTATGCACGGCTGGATCTGCGCGGCCTGAATCCGCTGTGGATCGCGCTGGCCGCCGCCATCGGCGAAGAGACGCTGTTCCGCGCGGCGCTGCAGCCGCTGCTGGGTATCTGGATCACGTCGCTGATCTTCGTCGTCACGCACACGCCTGCATACCGCTTCCGCCGGCTCGACTTCGCCACGCTGGCGCAGGCGGCCGGCGTGTTCGGCGGCAGCGTCGCGCTGGGGCTGATCTACCAGTACGTCGGCTGGATCGCGGCGGTGCTCGTGCACCTGTGGATCGACATCATCGGCTTGTTGATCGTGCGCGCGGCGGCACGCGCCCGGTGACTACTTGCTGAGCAGGCGCATGGCCCGTTCGAGGCCGTCGATCGTCACGGGGAACATGCGGTTGCCCATGATCTGCCGGATGACGGCAATCGATTGGCGGTACTGCCACAGGTGCTCCGGTTCCGGATTCAGCCATGCGAATTTCGGGAACGCGTGGCAGAACCGGGCCAGCCATTCCGCGCCCGCTTCCTCGTTGGCGTATTCGACGGAGCCGCCCGGCGCGAGGATCTCGTAGGGACTCATCGTCGCGTCGCCGACGAAGATCAGTCGCGTGTCGGGCGGGTAGGTGCGCAGCACGTCCCACGTCGGGAAGCGCTCGGCGTGGCGGCGGCGGTTGTTCTTCCACAGGTGGTCGTAGACGCAGTTGTGGAAATAGTAGAACTCCATGTGCTTGAACTCGGCCTTCGCCGCCGAGAACAGTTCTTCGGTGCGCTCGATGTGGTCGTCCATCGTGCCGCCCACGTCCAGCAGCATCAGCACCTTGATGCGGTTGCGCCGCTCCGGCTGCATCCTGATGTCGAGCCAGCCGGCGTTGTTGGCGGTCGAGCGGATCGTTTCGTCCAGCGCCAGTTCGTCCGGCGCACCCTGGCGCGCGAAGCGGCGCAGGCGACGCAGCGCGACCTTGATGTTGCGGATGCCCAGTTCGCGCTCGCCGTCGTAGTCGCGGTAGGTGCGCTGGTCCCACACCTTGACCGCGGACCGGTTGCCGCCCTTGCCCCCGATCCGGATGCCCTCGGGATTCGTGCCGCCGTTGCCGAACGGGGACGTGCCGCCGGTGCCGATCCACTTGTTGCCGCCTTCGTGGCGCTCCTTCTGTTCCTTCAACAGTTCTTGCAGCCGGTCCATCAGCTTGTCGTAGCCGAGCTTCTGCAGCTCCGCCTTTTGCTCCGGCGTCAGCTCGCGCTCCAGGCGTTTCAAAAGCCAGTCGAGTGGAATATCCGGCGCGCCGGCAGTGCCGCCGCTATCGAACACCGTCTCGATGCCTTTGAAAAAGGCGCCGAACGCGCGGTCGAATTTGTCGAAATGGGCTTCGTCCTTCACCAGCGTCAGGCGCGCGAGATAATAAAACTCGTCGAGCGACGGCGCGATCACCTGCTTTTGCAGCGCTTCCAGCAGCGTGAGGAATTCCTTGATCGTGACGGGGACCTTGGCGTCGCGCAGGGTGAAGAAGAAGTCGATCAGCATCGCGCGCCCCTGTTACTCTGCGTGGCGCGCGAGGCGATAGTGCAGGTGCGACTTCACTTCGTGCCACTCGCCACGCACGATGCTGTACATGACCGTGTCGCGCACGGTCCCATCGCGGCGCGGCGCATGGTGGCGCAGCACGCCGTCCTTCTTTGCGCCGAGCCGCTCGATGGCGGCCTGCGACGCGTAATTAAAATTATCGGTGCGCAGGCCGACGACGGCGCAGCCCAGGGTGTCGAACGCGTGCGACAGCAGCAGGAGCTTGCAGCTCGTGTTGACGTGGCTGCGCTGGCGGCTCTTCGCATACCACGTGTAGCCGATTTCCACGCGGTCGATCGCGGGCATGATGTCGTGGTAGCTGGTCGTGCCGATCACGGTGTCGCTGGACGCGTCGACCACGGCGAAGGCGACCCGGTTCGGCGTCTCCAGCCCCATGCGGATATAGGCTTCCGTGTCCTGCGGTTCGGGCACGGAGGTGATGCGCAGGTTCCACAGTTCGCCGTCGGCGGCTGCGGCGCGCAGGCCGTCCAGGTGGTGCAGCCCGAGCGGCTCCAGGCGCACGCCGTTGAATTCGAGGGTGACGGGGGCGACCTGGATCATCGGTTGTGCCTCGCCATCGCCACGAGGCGCTCGAACAGGCTCACGTCCTGCTCGTTCTTGAGCAGGGCGCCCGCGAGCGGGGGCACGATCGTCTTGCCGTCCTGGCTGCGCAGGATCTCGGCCGGGATGTCCTCGGCCAGCAGGAGCTTCAGCCAGTCGAGGAATTCCGACGTCGACGGCTTTTTCTTCAGGCCCGGCACGTCGCGCAGTTCATAAAAACTCTGCAGCGCGGCGGACAGCAGGTCGGCCTTCAGCGTGGGGTAGTGGACCTTGACGATTTCCGCCATCGTGTCGCGGTCCGGGAATTTGATGTAGTGGAAGAAGCAGCGGCGCAGGAAGGCGTCCGGCAAATCCTTCTCGTTGTTCGACGTGATGATGACGAGGGGACGGTGCTTCGCCACGACCATCTCGCGCGTCTCGTACACGTAGAACTCCATGCGGTCCAGTTCGCGCAGCAGGTCGTTCGGGAATTCGATGTCGGCCTTGTCGATCTCGTCGATCAGCAGCACGACCGGCTCCGGCGCCGTGAACGCCTGCCACAGCACGCCCTTGACGATGTAGTTGTGGATGTCGCGCACGCGCTCGTCGCCCAGCTGCGAATCGCGCAGGCGCGAGACGGCGTCGTATTCGTACAGGCCCTGCTGGGCCTTGGTCGTGGACTTGATGTGCCATTGCAGCAGGGGCATGTCCAGCGCGGCCGCGACCTCTTCGGCCAGCATCGTCTTGCCGGTGCCGGGTTCGCCCTTGATCAGCAGGGGCCGCGCGAGGGTGAGGGCGGCGTTGACCGCCAGTTTCAGGTCGGCGGTGGCGACATAGTTATCGCTGCCTTCGAAGCGTCGGGGTGCGTGCATGGGCCTGGGGCTATCGTATGGGAATGCCAACGAGTATATGCCAGAACCGCGGCGCGGGCAGGGCGTCCATGCTGCGCTGCCCAATGGACTCGACTATATTCTTCGGATAGAATCGATTGGATCGTGGCAAAAATGCCATTGCAGTTGCAGTACCGGGGGTCTAGAAAACCTGCTGCCGCCGCACGGGTCGCAAGGCGCCCTATCGATTCAACCCAACGATAGGTCATCCATGAAAATTTCAACAGCATTACTCGTGCTAGCAGCCGGCGCCTCAATGGCCGGCACGGCCGGCGCAGCCGACATCGTCGGCAATCCGAAGGCAGCACCCAACAAGATCGAGCAGTGTATCGGCTGCCACGGCATCCCCGAGTACAAGGGCACGTTCCCTGAAGTCTATCGCGTACCGAAGATCGGCGGCCAGTCGGCGAAGTACATCGAAGCCGCGCTGCAGGCATACAAGAAAGGCGACCGCAACCACCCGTCCATGCGGGGTATCGCGGCCAGCCTGTCCGACCAGGACATCGCCGATATCGCCGCGTATTATTCGCAACAATCCCCGTCCAAGTAAGGAGCGCGCCATGAATAAACTGATCGTCGCGCTGACCCTGGGCGCCGCCTCGCTGGCCCTGTCCGGCCAGGCGCTGGCTTCCGGCAATGCCGCCAACGGCGCCGAACTGGCGAAGAAATACAACTGCGCGTCCTGCCACGGCGCCGACTACAAGACCCCGATCGATCCCAGCTATCCGAAGCTGGCCGGCCAGCATGCCGACTACCTCGTGCATGCACTGACCGCGTACAAGCGCGGCACCAAAGCCGCCAACGGTCGCAACAACCCGATCATGGCCGGCATGGCCCAGCCGTTGTCGGATCGCGACATGGCCGACATCGCCGCCTACCTGCAAGGCCTGCCTGCGGCGCTCGTCACGAAACGCTGATCTACGCGGGCCGTTACAATAACGGCTTCTTCGGTTTGTCCGAATCCCTCCTGCCGCCTGGCGGCCGGGGGGATTTTGTTTTTGGAGTTCCGCCGTGTCCGACGTATCCCCTTCCCACATCAAGACCAATGTATTGAGCGGCCTGACGGTCGCGCTGGCGCTGGTCCCCGAGGCCATCGCCTTCGCCCTCGTGGCCCACGTGTCGCCGCTGACCGGCCTGTATGCCGCCGTGCTGGTCTCCTTCATCACCTCCGCGTTCGGCGGCCGGCCCGGCATGATTTCCGGTGCGGCCGGCGCGCTGGCGGTCGTCATGGTCGCGCTGGTCGTCCAGCACGGCGCGCAATACCTGTTCGCCGCCATCGTGCTGATGGGCGTGCTGCAAATGCTGTTCGCGGCCGCGCGGCTCGGTAAATTCATCCGCATGGTGCCGCATCCCGTGATGCTGGGCTTCGTCAACGGCCTGGCCATCGTGATCTTCGTCGCGCAGTTCGAGCATTTCAAGGTGGGCGGCGGCTGGATGGCGGGCCCGCAGCTGTGGACGATGCTCGGCCTCGTCGCGCTGACGATGGCGATCGTGTACCTCACGCCGCGCATCACGAAGGCCGTGCCGGCCACGCTGGTCGGCATCCTCGCCGTCGCGCTGCTCGCGCACTTCACGGGCATCGAGACGAAGACCGTGGGCGACCTCGGCTCCATCGCCGGCGGCCTGCCGGCGTTCCGCGTGCCGAACGTGCCGTTCGACCTGCAGACCCTGAAGATCGTGTTCCCCTACTCGCTCGTGCTGGCGGGCGTGGGCCTGATCGAGACGCTGTTGACGCTCACGCTGATCGATGAGATCACGGACACCCGCGGCCAGCCGAACCGCGAAAGCCTGGCCCAGGGTGTCGCGAACGTCGTCACCGGGTTCTTCGGCGGCATGGGCGGCTGCGCGATGATCGGCCAGAGCATGATCAACGTGGGCAACGGCGCGCGCGGCCGCCTGTCGGGCATCTGCGCGTCGCTGTTCCTGCTGTCGTTCATCCTGTTCGGCGCGAGCGTGATCGAGCAAATTCCGCTGGCCGCACTGATCGGCGTGATGTTCGTCGTGTGCGAAAAGACGTTCGAGTGGGGCACGTTCCGCCTGTTCGGCAAGGTGCCGCGCGCCGATGCGCTCGTGATCGTGCTGGTGGCCGGCGTGACGCTCGTCTTCAACCTGGCGACCGCGGTGCTGGTGGGCGTGGTCGTGTCGGCGCTGGTGTTCGCGTGGCAGCACGCCAAGCAGATCCGCGTGACATCGGGGCAGGATGCGCACGGCTGGAAAGTCTATGAACTGGAGGGCACGCTGTTCTTCGCGTCGGTGGCCGGCTTCCAGGCGCTGTTCACGCCGAAGGACGACCCGCAGGACGTCGTCGTCGAATTCCGCCGCGCGCGCGTGGCGGACCACTCGGCGATCCAGGCCATCGACGGCCTGGCGGAACGCTACCGCGCCCTCGGCAAACGGCTGCATCTGCGCCACCTGAGCCCGGACTGTCGCGCGCTGCTCGAGCGCGCGAAGGACATGATCGAGGTGAACCTGCCGGAAGACCCGCGCTATCGCGTCGCGGACGACAAGCTCGATTAAAAACGTCTCCCGAGCCGCTGCGCGTTGCGCTGCCGGCCTGCGATGCTCGTGAGAGGTTTTTCAGCGCACGCGCTTGCGCACGCACTCCACGTACGCGTCGGTGTCCGGCTGCGTGCCGTGACGCTGCGCCGACCAGATCATCTCGCCCAGGCATTCCATGATGCCGTGGTGCGCCTCGTGCTCGCCCACGCGCGCGGCCAGCGCCTCGTAGGCGGCGCGGATGCCGCGCGGCTGGTCGATCGACACCTGTTCCGTGATCGACAGGTGCATCGACAGGTGCAGGAACGGATTCGGCTTGCCGCCTTCGACGGCATAGTCGCGTGCCACCGCCGCATCGGCATCCGCCAGCTCGTCGTGGTATTCGGGATGCTGCTCGATCCAGTCGGCGGCGATGGCGTCCATCGGGGTCAGGATCTCACCGGCGCGGCGCTTGCGCAAGGCCTCGCAGAAGAAGCGGCGGACGTCGTTGGAGGAGGGGGTGAACATGGAAGAACCGTCGGAAAAGCAGGAGGAAGGGCGTCATTGTAGCGCGATGGCGCACACCCTGCCGGCGCGGTCATGGGGCCGGCTTGCGTGCGGCCGCGGGCGCGCAGTTCGCACGCAGCGCGGCCTTGAGCGCGCTCGCTTCGGCCGCATCGCCGCGCGCGTCGTGCCACTCCGCCATGTACGTCTGGGCCATGCACGTGCGCGCATGCGCGAGCTTCGCGTCCTTCCCGGCTTCTTCCAGCAGGCGCGCCGCGTTGGTCTTGCCGAGGTAGAAGTCGGCGATCGGCGCGGGCCAGTCGTCTTCCTTCTGCTGTTTCAGCGCCGCTTCCAGCTCGGTCTGCGCCAGCGCCGCCTCGCCGTGGCGCACGCGCGCGATGTACAGCCACAGCGGGCCGACACGGTCGGCCGGCAGCAGGTCGAGCGCGTGGCGCAGTTGCGGGATCGCCGTGTCCAGTTGCCCGGCCAGCATCTGCCGGCGGCCGCGCAGCAGGCTGGCGTTCGGTTGGCCGCCTTGCGCCGCCATGTCCAGCCAGACGCCGGCCTGGAGCGGATCGCGCGGCACGCCGCGGCCGGTGTTGTAGACCTGGGCCAGCGCGTACTGGGCGTCCGCATTGCCGGCGTCGGCCTCGGCGCGCATCCAGGGTTCCAGTCCCGTGCCGCGCGTGAACACGTCGCCACCCAGGTAGGCGATGTACAGTTTTTCCTGGCTCATCGCGAACAGCACGCGGTGCGTGCGCAGGAAGTCCTGGCCGAGGTACACGTCGGCGGTGCGCGAGCCCTGCGAATCGATGATGCCCAATTCGACGTTGCTGATGGTCTCCTGGCCGATCTGCATGGTCTTGACCGGGGCGATCCAGTGGGGCGCGCGGTCGGATCCGATCCCGCCGCTGTCGCCCATGCGCACGGCGTCCGGGCCGTTGACGTCGATGCCGGCTTTTTTCGCGGCGTCCAGCATCATGAAACTGCGGTGCGCGCCGGAGTCGATCAGCGCGTCCATCTCCTTGCCGTTCACGACGACCGTGAAATGCGGGTTCGGACTCTTGCCGTAGTTGCGCCCGAACGGCAGCACGACCGTGTTTTCCTTCCACAGGAGCAGCTCCGCCTTCTGGCATTCGAGCGGGCGGTAGAACTTCATCCGCTTGGCTTGCAGGTCGAGCTCGAGGTCCGCCTGCAGCAGGAACGGGGCGCCGACGATGGCGTCGAAGCTCGGCGTAAACGTGGTGCTGCCGATCACGGTCAGTTCCGGACGGCGGCCCGCGTGCGCCGGACCGATGGCGAAATCCTTCAGCCGCACCCCGTACAGGCGCGACAGGCCCCCGAGGCCTTCGACGTACCGCCCCGTCATGAACAAGTTCAGGTCGCGCCGGGTCGCGGCGTTCATCGTCATGTGGGTCTGGTCGGAGCCGGTGTCGATCAGCATCGTGGCCGGCGTGCCGTTGATCGTGCCGTCGACCGCAGGCTCCAGGCCCTGGCCGACGTAGCGGATGGGCAGGCTGGCCACTTCGACGTAGGTGCACTTGGGCGGCGTGTCTTCGGCGTGGACGCGTGCGGACGAGCACAGCGCGGCCAGCACGAGGGGGAGGGCACGGAAAATCGGCAAAGTCGGCATCGTCATGACGATGATTCTACTTCGCAATTTTGTAAAAACAACATTACCAAAATGTAAAAAAGGCAAAGACACCCGCTCGCGCGGCTGCTTTGCCTTTGTTGTGTTGCTTCCGCGCTAATCGCGCAGATCACTCCTTGCGCGTTATACCTTGCTGCGCCAACACCATCTTGGAGCTGCCGGCCGCGTCGGCGATGGCCTTGCTGGCTGCCGCCACCGCCTTGCTGGCGTTGCCGCCATTCGCCACGGCCTTGTTACCGCCATTGCCGTTGCCGCCCTGGGCGCGCCGCTCGTGCGGCTGGCGCAGGTAGCGCGAGCTGTGGCGGCGTTCGCCGTTCGCGGGCCACGTGATGAAACGCGACAGTTCCTGCAGAGCGCGCTGGTACACGTCGCGCTTGAATTCGATGACCACGTCCAGCGGGACCCAGTAATCGTGCCAGCGCCAGGCGTCGAACTCGGGGTGGTCGGTCAGGCGCAGGTTGACGTCGTTGTCGCGTGCCACCATGCGCAGCAGGAACCAGATCTGCTTCTGGCCGCGGTAGTGACCGCGCACTTCGCGCTTGATGAAGTGATCGGGCACTTCATAGCGCAGCCAGTCGCGGGTCCGGCCCACGATCTTGACGTGCTCCTGGCGCAGGCCGATTTCTTCCTCGAGCTCGCGGTACATCGCCTGTTCCGGCGTCTCGCCGTATTTGATACCCCCTTGCGGAAATTGCCAAGAATGCTCACGCACCCGCTTGCCCCACCACACTTCGTTGTTGGCGTTCAGCAGGATGATGCCGACGTTGGGGCGAAACCCTTCACGATCGAGCATAATTCACCTCGAAACTTTCTGCCGGCTGATCCCTCTTACATTTTTACCTAGCAATCCAGATACGTCTGTCGCGCAACCTGCACAGGAACAACAGCATGCACCACGTGTTTCGGATCCATTTGAATAAAGATTGGATGCATCAGCCAGCTAATCCTTTAAAATTAGGTCGATTATAACCCTCTCTTTTTAAAAAGAATTCACCGATATGCGCGCCTCACGATTTTTTATTTCAACGCTCAAAGAAGCGCCCTCCGACGCCGAGATCGTCAGCCATAAGCTGATGATGCGCGCCGGGATGATCAAGCGACTCGGCTCCGGCATCTACACGTACATGCCGCTGGGCCTGCGCGTCATTCGCAAGGTCGAGGGCATCATCCGCGAAGAGATGAACAAGGCGGGCGCGATCGAACTCTTGATGCCGCTGGTGCAGCCGGCCGAGCTGTGGCAGGAGACGGGCCGCTGGGACAAGATGGGGCCGGAACTGCTGCGCCTCAAGGATCGCCACGGCCGCGACTTCGCGCTGCAGCCGACCTCGGAAGAAGTCGTGACCGACGTCGTGCGTACCGAAGTCAAGTCGTACCGCCAGCTGCCGTTGAATTTTTATCACATCCAGACCAAGTTCCGCGACGAGCGCCGTCCCCGCTTCGGCCTGATGCGCGGCCGCGAGTTCACGATGAAGGACGCCTATTCCTTCGACCGCGACGTCGAAGGCATGCAGAAGTCCTACGAGACGATGTTCAACGCCTACGTCAGCATCTTCAACCGCTTCGGCCTGACGTTCCGCGCGGTGGCGGCCGACAACGGCGCCATCGGCGGCACGGGCTCGCACGAATTCCACGTCATCGCCAGCACCGGCGAGGACGCGCTGGTCTACTGCCCGAACTCGGACTTCGCGGCCAACATGGAAGCGGCCGAGGCGCTGCCGCTGATCGCCCAGCGCGGCGCCGCGACGCAGCCGCTGACGAAGGTCTCCACGCCGAAGACCACCAAGTGCGAAGACGTGGCCAAGCTGCTCGGCATCGGCCTGGACCAGACCGTCAAGTCGATCGCGCTGACGGTCGAGAAGGACGTCGACGGCAGGCAGGTCAGGGAAAACTGGCTGCTGCTGCTGCGCGGCGACCATGAACTGAACGAAGTCAAGGTCACGAAAGTGCCGGGCCTGAAGGACTTCCGCTTCGCCAGCGAAGCCGAGATCCAGGAAGCCTACGGCACCGTGCCGGGCTACCTCGGCCCCATCGGTACGAAGCAGCCGGTCAACATCGTGGCCGACCGCACCGTCGCCAACATGGCCGATTTCGTGTGCGGCGCGAACGAAGCCGACTACCACCTGACCGGCGCCAACTGGGGCCGCGACGTGGCCGAGCCGGTCGTCGCCGACCTGCGCAACGTGGTCGAAGGCGATGCGTCGCCGGACGGCAAGGGCACCCTCGCGATCGAGCGCGGCATCGAAGTGGGCCACGTGTTCCAGCTGGGTACCGCGTACTCCGCCGCGATGAATTGCGTCTACCTGGACGAGAAAGGCCAGCCGGCGCCGATGCAGATGGGTTGCTACGGTATCGGCGTGACCCGCATCCTGGGCGCCGCCATCGAACAGAACTTCGACGACAAGGGCATCATCTGGCCGGACGCCATCGCGCCGTTCGAGCTGGTGCTGTGCCCGATGGGCTATGACCGCAGCGATCTGGTGAAGCTTGAGACCGATCGCCTGTATGCCGAGCTGCAGGCGGCCGGCGTGGACGTCATCGTCGACGACCGCGGCCTGCGTCCGGGCGCCATGTTCGCCGACTGGGAACTGGTCGGCGTGCCCCACCGTGTCGTGATCGGCGAGCGTGGCCTCAAGGAAGGCAACCTGGAATACCAGGGCCGCCGCGATGCCGAGGCGACCGCCGTTCCTGCCGCGGACATGCTCGGCTTCATCAAGGGCAAGCTGGGCAAGTGATGGCGCGACGGTTGATCAGCCGGGCAGCAGCCCGGCTCGGCCCGGTCTTGCTCGCCGCTGCACTGATGAGCAGCGGCGCGGCGCAGGCCGGCAACCAGAAAGAGGAAGCGTTGGGGGACGCGGTCCGTCTTGCACTGGAAAACGCCATTCGCGACGGCCGGCCGCCCAAGCCGGTCTTCCGCGACGAGGTCGCGCGCGTCCGTTACCAGCAGTGGTTCGACGCGATGTCGGCGCGCCTCAAGCGCCGCCTGCCGGACGATCAGACGCGCACGGAATTCCTCGAAATCGCGTGGTACGAAGCGACGCGCGCGGGCCTCGATCCGGGGCTCGTGCTGGGCCTGATCCAGGTCGAGTCGGCGTACCGCAAGTACGCCGTGTCGATGGTCGGCGCGCGCGGCTACATGCAGGTGATGCCGTTCTGGACGAAGGTGATCGGCGACTCGAACCGCCGCGCGCTGTTCGACATGCAGACGAATCTGCGCTACGGCTGCTCGATCCTGCGCATGTACATCGACATGGAAGGGGGCAATCTGTACCTCGCCCTCGGTCGCTACAACGGCAGCCGCGGCAAGCCCGAGTATCCGAATGCGGTGCTGGCGGCGTGGAAGAACTGGGAGTTCAAGCAGGACGTGATGGTGTCCAGCCGCTGATTTTTCTCAGCCTACGCCCGAATCTCCTCGATCAGCTGCTGCGCGTGGCGTGGCAAGCCCTCGAAGCTGCGCATGCACAGCGACAGCTGGCGCACCGCCCACGCGTCGGCCAGCTCCAGCACGGCGAGGTCCATCGTGCGCGCACAGCGCCGCGCGGCCGGTTCGGACACCAGGCCGATCCCGACCCCGCTCTCCACCATCCGGCACACGGCGTCGAAGCTGCGCAGGCGCACCCGCGCGCGCAAGGTGCGGCCCGCGCGTTCGGCCAGCTGCGTCAGATAGCGGAACAGGGCGCTGTCGCCCGTCAGCGTGACGTGGTCGAAATCCACGAGCCGCGCGAACGTCACCGCCTGTCCCTCCTGCGTGACGAGCGTGCGCGCCAATGCCGGCTGCGCGACCGCGACGATGCGGTCGGTGCAGAACGGGAAGGTCTCCAGGCCGGACAGGTCGACCGTGTCGGCCACGATGCCGAGGTCCGCACCGCCTTCGCGCACGGCGCGCGCGATGTCGCTGGAGGTGCGTTCTTCGAGGTCGATGTCGACGTCCGGATGGCGCGCCATGAAGCCGGCCAGCCGCTCCGGCAGGTACTCCGACAGCGCCGCCGTATTGCACAGCAGCCGCACCTGGCCCTTGAGGCCCGCCGCGTGCTCGCCCAGTTCCGCGCGCAGGCGCGCCAACTGCTGGAACACGAGGCGGGCGTGGCGCTGCAGGGCGAGGCCCGCTGCCGTCGGCTGCACGCCGCGCCGGCCGCGCACGAGCAGGGGTACGCCCAGCGTCTCTTCCATGTGCTGGATGCGTTCGCTCGCGGACGCCAGCGCCAGGTGCGCGCGCCGGCTGCCGGCCGTGATGCTGCCGGCATCCAGCACGTGCAGGAACAGCTGCAGGTCGACCAGGTCGAATCTCATGTCGGAGGTCATGTAAAGCAAAAAGCCCCGGCTCGCCGGGGCTTTTCGTATGGGGCCATGGGGCAGCCAGCCAGATGTTCTTATTTGAGGTGATCCGAGATCAGCTTGGTCATTTCGAACATCGACACCTGCGCCTTGCCACCGAAGACGGCTTTCAGCTTGTCGTCGGCGTTGATCATGCGGCGGTTGGCCGCGTCCTGCAGGTTTTGCGCCTTGATGTAGTCCCAGACTTTCTTGGTCACTTCCGTGCGCGGCAGCGGTTTCGCGCCGACGACGGCGGCCAGCGTTGCGGACGGGGTCATCTCTTTCATGAAAGCGGCGTTGGGCTTGCGTGCCGCGGCAGGCTTCTTTGCTGCTGCGGTTGCTTTCGGTGCTGCTGCTTTGGCAGGAGCTGCTGCCTTTTTAGCGGCCGCCGCCGGCTTGGCGCTCGGCTTCGCCACTGGCGAAGCCGAGCCTTTCTTCGCGGGCGCTGCGGTGGTTTTTTTGGCTGTTGCCATCTTCGAGCCTCCTAAACGGAACACATGGAAATTTGCGCTTGAGCGCACCCGGCTTATATTGGTAGGGTTTTAGTGTTCGTGCAAGTCTTTTTCGAAATTTTTTCACTCTTACAAGCCCTAAAACAGCCCGTTGTGTTACCCGGACCTCCCTAGAGCGAAAAAACAGGCCTCCCAAGCACAAAAAAGCCGTGCGGGACGGTGGTCGCGCACGGCGTCGTTGGGGCGGATCAAGGATCAGCGCATACCAGGCATCATGCCCTTCATCCCGCGCATCATCTTCATCAGGCCGCCGCCCTTGAGCTTCTTCATCATCGTGTTCATCTGATCGTACTGGGTCAGCATGCGGTTCACTTCCTGCACCTGCACGCCGGCGCCGGCCGCGATGCGGCGCTTGCGGTTGGCCTTGATCAGTTCCGGCTTGGCGCGTTCCGCCGGCGTCATCGAATCGATGATGCCGCACATGCGGCGCACCTGTTTCTCGGCCTGGTCCATGTTGGCGCCGTTTGCGGCCTGCTGGAACTGGGCCGGCAGCTTGTCGAGCAGGCCGGCCATGCCGCCCATCTTCTTCATTTGCGCGAGCTGGGCGCGGAAGTCGTTCATGTCGAACTTGCCGCCCGACTTGATCTTGTTGGCCATGTCGGCCGCGGCCTTCATGTCCACGCCCTTGCGCGCTTCCTCGACCAGCGCGAGGATGTCGCCCATGCCCAGCACGCGGTTGGCCATGCGGGCCGGATCGAACGCTTCCAGGCCGTCCAGCTTTTCCGACACGCCCGCGAACTTGATCGGCTTGCCCGTCACGTGGCGCACGGACAGCGCCGCGCCGCCGCGCGAGTCGCCGTCGAGTTTCGTCAGGATCACGCCGGTCAGCGGCAGCGCGTCGTTGAAGGCTTTCGCGGTGTTGATCGCGTCCTGGCCGACCATGGCGTCGACGACGAACAGCGTCTCGATCGGATTCGCGGCCGCGTGCACGGCGGCGATCTCCTGCATCATCGCCTCGTCGATGGCCAGGCGGCCGGCCGTGTCGATGATGACGACGTCGTGATAGTGCTTCTTCGCCCAGTCGATCGCGTTCTTCGCGATGTCGACCGGCTTGTCGCTGGCGGTGGACGGGAAGAAGTCGGCGCCGACCTGCTTCGTCACCGATTCCAGCTGCGCGATCGCGGCGGGGCGGTAGACGTCGGCGGAGACGGTCAGGACCTTTTTCTTCTTTTCTTCCTTGAGGTACTTGGCGAGCTTGCCGGTGGTGGTCGTTTTACCGACACCCTGTAGGCCGGCCATCAGGATCACGGCCGGCGGCTGCTGCGCGAACGACAGCTGCGACGCGTCCGGACCGAGGTCGGCGCCCATCAGCGCGCCCAGTTCCTTCTGCACGACGCCGACGAGGGCCTGGCCCGGCGACAGGGAGCCGATGACTTCCTCGCCCAGGGCCTTTTCCTTCACTTTGGCGATGAATTCGCGCACGGCCGGCAGCGCGACGTCGGCCTCGAGCAGGGCCAGGCGCACTTCGCGCAGCATCTCGGCGGTGTTGGCCTCGGTGAGGCGGGCCTCGCCACGCATCGTCTTGACGACCTTGGCAAGGCGTTGTGTCAGGTTATCCAGCATGTTCTACCTTTTGTACTGATATATATAAGCGGCGGGCGCGCAACACGCCATTTTACCGCATGTCGGGGCGGGTTTTTCCCCGTCAAGACCCGAATTCAGCCATTCGCAAGCGGCATAGTCAACGATTCGATTTGATTCTTGGTAAAACCTGATTGGACGGTTTGACAATGTATTGCTTCGAGTTTATGTTCCAGAGGCGTCACGCAGTTCATTCCAATAAAAGTTCTACCCCAATCGGAGAGACAGGCAATGAAAGCACACGTGTTCGGCAAGACCCTCGCCATCGCCGCGCTGCTGGCCGCGAGCGGCGCCCAGGCGCAGGACGTGGTCCGCCTCGGCAACCTCAAGTTCGCGCACTACGGCGCGGTGTCATACATCAAGGAGATCGCGCCCAAGTGCGGGATCAAGGTCGAGGAGCGCATCTTCGCGAAGGGCCTGGACGTGATGCAGGCCATCATCGCGGGTGAACTCGACGTCGGCACGACGGCGTCCGAGGCCGCGATCTCGGGCCGCGCCGGCGGTGCGCCGATCTACGTCGTGGCCGGCTTCGCGAAGGGCGGCGCCCGGCTCGTCGCGCGCGCGGATGCCAACGTCAAGGCCGTGAAGGACCTGAAGGGCAAGAAGGTGGGCGTGACGCGCGGCGGCATCCAGGAAGTGCTCCTGATGGCCGAGTTGCAAAAGGCCGGCCTCAGTGCCGACCCGGCGCCCGGCAAGGACGTGCAGATCGTCTACCTGGCATACGCCGACCTCAACCAGGCGCTGCTGGGCAAGAACATCGACGCCATGATGCAGTCCGAACCCCAGTCGTCGCAGGCGATCAACAAGGGCTTCGGCGTCGAGGTCCTGAAACCGTACGACACGCCGATCGGCGAACCGGTGCGGACGATGGTCATGACGGAAAAGTTCTACAACACGAAGCGCCCCGTGGCGGAGAAATTCATGCGCTGCTTCGTCATGGCCACGAGCGCCTTCATCCGCGACCGCGCGCTGGCCGAGAAATACGTGCGCGAAGTCGTGTTCAAGGGCCAGATCACGAAGGACGATTTCGACGACGCGATCAGCAATTCGCCCTATACCTACGACATCACGCCGGAGCACATCCAGACCACGGCCGACATCATGTTCAAGACGGGCGTCGGCCGGATGGCCAAGCCGCCGGTGGCGAAGGACTGGGTCAAGACCGATTTGCTGGATGAGGCGAAGAAGAGCCTGAACATCAAGTAAATCAAACCACGCAAGGAGCGGAGATGCTGAAACGCAGGTGGCAGGACATCGCGATCGGCCTGGTCGTGCCGATCGTCGCGATCGCGATCTGGCAGTGGGTGGCGAGCATGGGATGGGTCAACGAGCATGTCCTGCCGTCCCCGCTGCAGGTCTGGCACAAGTGGATCGCGTACCTGCTGCCGCTGCAGGACTACCCGGCCTGGCACGAGGCCAACGGCGGCGGGCGGCTGGCGTGGATGGTCTCCGGCGAATTGATCACCGACGCCATCGGCAGCATGTACCGCGTGATCGTCGGCTTCCTCGTCGGCGCCGCGCTGGCGCTGCCGATCGGCCTCGCCATGGGCGCGAGCCGCATCGCGCATGCCTGGCTGAATCCGTTGTTCCAGCTGCTGCGCCCGATTCCGCCGATCGCCTACATCCCGATGTCGATGCTGTGGTTCGGCCTCGGGAACCCGCCGGCCTTCTTCCTGATCGCGCTGGGCGCCTTCTTTCCCGTGCTGATGAACACCATCGCGGGCGTGCGCCAGGTCGACGGCATTTATTTGCGCGCGGCGCGCAACCTGGGCGCGAGCGGGACGACGCTGTTCCTGCGCGTGATCCTGCCGGCGGCCGTGCCGTACATCCTGACCGGCATGCGCATCGGCATCGGCACGGCGTTCATCGTCGTGATCGTGGCCGAGATGATCGCCGTGAACAACGGCCTCGGTTTCCGCATCTCGGAGGCGCGCGAGTACTTCTGGTCGGACAAGATCATCGCCGGCATGATCACGATCGGCCTGCTCGGTCTCGCCATCGACGTCGGCATGAATAAACTGAACAACCATCTGCTGCGCTGGCACCGCGGCCTGGAGCACTGACCATGACCGCACACATCGTGATTGACCATGTCAGTAAAGTGTTCGACGGGGACGGCCGGCGCATGGTCGCGCTGCAGGACATCTCGCTGGAGATCCCGCACGGCCAGTTCGTCTGCCTGCTGGGACCGTCCGGCTGCGGCAAGTCGACCCTGCTGAACGCCGTCGCCGGTTTCGCGCCGCCGACGACCGGCCGCGTGCTGGCCGACGGCGTGCCGGTCGCCGGGCCCGGGCCGGAGCGGGGCATGGTGTTCCAGGAATATGCGCTGTTCCCGTGGATGACGGTGGAGCAGAACGTCGGCTTCGGCCTGGAGATCAAGGGCATGGCGCGCGCGCAGATCGCGGCGCGCGTGGGCGGGCTGTTGAAACTCCTGTCGCTGGAGGATTTCGCCAAACGCTATCCGAAGGACCTGTCCGGCGGCATGCGCCAGCGCGTGGCGATCGCGCGCGTGCTGGCGCTGGATTCGCCGATCCTGCTGATGGACGAACCGTTCGGCGCGCTCGACGCCCTCACGCGGCGCAACCTGCAGGACGAGCTGCTGCGCCTGTGGGCGGAACTGAAGAAGACCGTCATCTTCGTCACGCACAGCATCGAGGAAGCGATCTATCTCGCCGACCGCATCGTCGTGATGACGTATCGGCCGGGCACGATCAAGCGCGACCTCCTGGTCGACCTGCCGCGCCTGCGCGATCCGGCGGCGCCCGAGTTCAATGCGCTCAAGCGCGAACTGGGGCTGATGGTGATGGAGGAGCAGCAGCGGCATCATGATGCCGAAATCAAGGCGGCGGCCGTCGATTAGCCCGCTCGTCGTTCCCGCGAAAGCGGGAATCCATGCAGAGTTTTAGGAATCGCGACATTGAAATGCCGGCGCGACTTCGGTAACTCAGTATGGGTTCCCGCCTTCGCGGGAACGACGGTATGTAGTGCCCGGTTATCCCTTTGACAACCCAACCTTCCCCCATCGGATGGTGTAGACTCGCGCGTATGCAACTCACCCTATTCATCGCCGCGGCAATCCTGTACGCGGTATGTGCCCTGCTGCCGTCGCGGCAGGGCTCGGCCATTTCGGCCGTGACCGCCGTCGCCTGGGCCGTGCACGGTGCCGCGCTGTGGCCGGATATCGTGTCGAACGGCACGCTGCGTGTCGGCTTCGCATTCATGCTGTCGGCGGCCCTGTGGATTTCCGTCGCCGCCTACTGGATCGAAAACCGCAATTTCGCGCTGGACGGCATGCGCCGCATGGTCATGCCGTGCGCCGCCGTCGCGGCGATCCTGCCGCCGCTGTTCCCCGGCAACCTGATGCCCGTGCAGGACCAGTCGCCCGCGTTCGGCTGGCACGTCGCGGTTGCCGTGTCCGCGTACAGCACGCTCACGATCGCCGCCTTCCATGCCGTGCTGATGGCGCTGCAGGAGGCGCGTCTGCACACGAAGAGCGCGAAGAAGGGCTGGTTTACCGGCGCGCTCGACCAGCTGCCGGCGCTGCTGACGATGGAGCGGCTGCTGTTCCGCATGATCGGCATCGGTTTCGTCCTGCTCAGTTTGACCGTTCTGTCGGGCATCGTGTTCTCCGAACAGCTGTTCGGCCGCGCGCTGCGTTGGGACCACAAGAACTTTTTCGCGCTGCTGTCGTGGGTGCTGTTCGCCGCGCTGCTGGCCGGACGCCGCTGGCGCGGCTGGCGCGGCAAGACCGCGCTGCGCTTCACGCTGGCGGGATTCGCCACGCTGGCGCTGGCTTACGTCGGCAGCCGGTTCGTTTTCGAAGTCGTTCTGCACCGGGGGTTCGTATGACGCGACTGCTTTTCTGGATTGCGCTCGTCATCCTCGTGGTGGCCGCCATCCGCAGCAAACTGCGCGCCGCGATGACGCGCGCACAAGGCCCGGCCACCGGCACCGGGCCGGCACCGGCGTCCGCCGGCGGGGACACGAAGGCCTGGAGCCGCGTCGAGGACCAATCCGAGACGATGCTGTGCTGCGCCCATTGCGGCATCTATTTCCCGGCGTCGGAAGCCGTGCGGGCCGATGGCCGCGACTATTGCGGCACGGCGCACGCGCGCGAGGCGCACCAGCAGGCCCGGTAAGCCGCCGCATGGCGAGCCGGCTTTCCCTTTCCGCCGAGTCGCGCTCGACGTTCTGGCGCTCCCTGCAAACGCTCACGGTCACGCGCATCGTGATCGCGTTCGTGCTGCTGCTGTACCTGTCGATCGACGTGCGGCGCGGCCGCGTCGACGGCACCGCGTATGCCGAGACGTGCATCGCCTACGTGCTGGCCGCGCTGATGTTCGCGGTCGTCGCCCAGCGCTGGCGGCGGCGCTTCCTGTGGCAGTTGTCGGCCCAGGTCCTCGTCGACATCGTCGCGATCTCGCTGCTGTACCTCGCCGCCGGCGGCATGCGCAGCGGCCTCGCGCTGCTGTACCTGTTCCCGCTCGCGGGCGCCGCGATCCTCGCGCCGCTGGTGCTGGCCCTGTTCTCGGCCGCGCTGGCCACGCTGTTCGTGCTGGGCGAGAGTACCTGGGGGATCTTCATGCGCGCGGACGACCCGCCGCTGACCCAGGCCGGGCTCACCGGCGCCGCATTCTTCGCGGTGGTGCTGGTGGTGAACCGCCTGGCCGCGCGTCTCATCAAGCAGGAAGAGCTGGCCGCGCGGCACGGCGCCGACCTGCGCATCCAGCAGGCGATCTACCGCATCGTCGTCGACGACGTGGACGACGGCATCCTCGTGCTGGGGCGCGACGGCACCGTCTTCGGCGGCAATCCGGCGGCGCGCCGCATGCTCGGGCTGGAGACGCAGCCGGGCGAGGACGGCAACACGTTTCGATTGACCGACCTGGCGGCGCTGGAACCCGTGGCGCAGCGCTTCACGGACTGGGTCGGCCGCTGCATGGACGCGCCGGCGGCGGCGACCGGCGGCTTCGTCACCGTCAAGCGCTGGCACGAGACGGACGGCCCGGTGTGCGGCCGCCTCGACCAGCCGGTGCACCTGAAGCTGCGCTTCGCGCGCGTGGACACGCCGCAGGGCACGGCCGAACGCAGCCTCGTCTTCCTGCAGGACGTGAGCGCCATCGAAAACCAGGCGCAGCAACTCAAGCTCGCATCGATGGGACGCCTGACGGCCAGTATCGCGCACGAGGTGCGGAATCCCCTGTCGGCAATCGGCCACGCGACGTCGCTGCTCGCGGAAGACCTGCACGGTCCGGCGGAAACGCGCCTGCTGCGCATCGTGAACGACAACGTGGCGCGCGTGAACCGCATGGTCGAGGACATCCTGAAACTGTCGCGCAAGGTGCAGCCGAACGGCACGCCGGTCGCGCTGGACGACTTCCTGCCCGAGCTGCGCGCCGAGTTCACGGAAATGCACGGCATGGCCGGTGATATAGTGTGGGTGGGCGATGCGGGCGGCCGGTCCGTGCGTTTCGACGGCCTGCACCTGCGCGAAGTGCTCGTGAACCTGCTCGGCAACGCGATCCGCTACGCGAGCGGCAAGCCGGCCAGCATCCGCGTGGTCCCCGTGCTCGACGCGACGGGACGCATGGAATTGCACGTGCAGGACGACGGTCCGGGCATTACGCCGGAAGTGCGGGCGCATTTGTTCGAACCGTTCTACACGACGTCGAGCAAGGGCACGGGCCTCGGCCTGTACCTGGCGCGCGAGCTGTGCCTGAACAACGGCGCGATGCTCGACTACGAATACCGCACCGAGGACGTGCGGCCCGGCGCGGGCACCGGCGGCACGGGTGAGGCCAGCGGCCGCTTCGTGATCACGTTCGGTGCAACTATCTAATGTCACGGAAAGAAGGCATGAGCTCACCCCGCATCCTGGTGGTCGACGACGAACCCGACCTGCGCGAGCTGCTCGAGATCACCCTGCTCAAGATGGGGCTCGACGTCGACAGCGCCGCGACCGTCCGCGAGGCGCGTGCGCTGCTGGGGCAGAAGCCCTATGCGCTGGTGCTGACCGACATGCGCCTGCCCGACGGCCTCGGGCTGGAACTGGTGCGCGAAGTCGCTGTCCATCATAAGAGCACGCCCATCGCCGTGATCACCGCGTATGGCAGCGCCGAGAATGCCGTCGTCGCGCTGAAAGCCGGGGCGTTCGACTACGTGTCGAAGCCCGTCGTGCTGGACGATTTGCGCGCCATGGTGCGCGCGGCCTTGAAACTGTCCGACCCCGCGGCGGCGCCGGCCGCCAGCCAGGCCGGAGACACGTCGCGCCTGGTCGGCCAATCGCCCGCGATGCAGGCGCTGCGCACGCAGATCGCGCGGCTGGCCCGCTCGCAGGCGCCGATCGCGATCAACGGCGAATCCGGCAGCGGCAAGGAACTGGCCGCGCGCGCGATCCACGCCCAGAGCGCGCGCGCCGGCAAGCCGTTCGTCGCCGTGAACTGCGGCGCGATCCCCGAGGCGCTGATGGAGGCCGAGTTCTTCGGCTACCGCAAGGGCGCGTTCACGGGCGCGAACGACGAGCGCGACGGCTTCTTCCAGGCGGCCAACGGCGGCACGCTGATGCTCGACGAGGTGGCGGACCTGCCGCTCGCGATGCAGGTCAAACTGCTGCGCGCGATCCAGGAGCGGCGCGTGCGCAAGATCGGCGCGACGGTCGAGGAACCGGTCGACGTGCGCATCATCAGCGCCACGCACAAGGATCTCGCCAGATGCGTGGAAAACGGCAGCTTCCGCCAGGACCTGTTCTATCGCCTGAACGTTATCGAGCTCACGTTGCCGCCGCTGCGCGAACGGCTGGACGATTTGCCGCTGCTGGTGGACGCCATCCTCGCGCGCCTGGCCGGGCCGGGCGGGGCGCGACTGGGGCCCGGCGTGCTGGACGCACTGCGCGGCTACGCGTTCCCGGGCAATGTGCGCGAGCTGGAAAACGTGCTGGAACGCGCGCTCGCGTTTGCCGACGACGGCGTGATCGAAGTGGGCGACCTGCTGCTGAAAGGGGCGAAGCTGGGCGATGCGGCCGTCGTGCCGCAGCCGCCGCAGACGCCGGTGAGCGTGGCACCGGGGCCGACAGCGGCGCTAGAGCAGGCCGCGCCGCCGCCGCCGCTCGCGCACGACGCGCTGCCGAGCAACCTGCCGGACTACCTGAGCCAGGTCGAGCGCGACATCATCCTGCGCGCGCTGAACCAGACCCAGTTCAACCGCACGCAGGCCGCGAGCCTGCTCGGTATCAGCGTCCGGCAGCTGCGCTACCAGATGCAGAAACTGGATATCCACGCGCCGGAGCCCTGAGTCAAGAACTGTGAAGCGCGTGGTCTTTTCGCCAACGCAGCAACGCCAAACGGGCCGATTTTGCACGATTAATAAGCACACGAATTCGCGCTACAAATTCAATGTTAGCGCTTACTTCGCCGTGGAGGCTTCAAGTATCGGCACTGATCGATGTCAAGAAAAAAATCTTACTGACAGAGCTCATAAAAATCGCGTACATCGACTACAATTAGGTCTGTAAGGCCGTTGTCTACTACATCTAGTGGTCAACGGCCTTAATGCCGAACAGGCTGAGTAGGAGCGCGACGCTTTTTTTCTCAACATTGCCGCTCCTATTTTTTATCGGCAGAAAGTTATCGAGTTGCCAATTTTGATGAGTTGGCAGCGTTCCCTGGATTCACTCCGAGGGGTCCATATCTACCTAATTCGTAAAGGCGGTGGCAGTCTGTGACGCCAATGCTGGGAGGCTCAATGCAAACATCTTCGGACATTTCCATCAATACCGTCGCGGCAGCTACGACGGCCGGCAAGAGCGCGGACGAACTGGTCGCGGGCAGCGACTACCGCATCATCCGCCGTAACGGCGCCGTGGTGCCGTTCGCGCCGAGCAAGATCGCCGTCGCGATGACCAAGGCGTTCCTGGCCGTCAATGGCGAGCAGGGCCGCGAGTCGGCACGCATCCGCGAGCTGGTCGCGCAACTGACGAACAACGTGGTCGCGGCGCTCGTGCGCCGCCAGCCGAACGGCGGTACCTTCCACATCGAGGATGTGCAGGACCAGGTGGAACTGTCCCTGATGCGCTCGGGCGAGCATGACGTCGCGCGCGAATACGTGCTGTACCGCGCCAAGCGCATGGAAGAGCGCCGCGCCGCCAAGGAAGCCGCCGGCACGACGCAAATCGCCGCCCCGCAGATCCACGTGGTCGACGGCGGCGCGCGCCGCCTGCTGGACATGAACGAAGTGTCGTCCCTGATCGACGCCGCCTGCGCCGGCCTGGAAAAGCACGTCGACGCCGACGCCATCCTGGCCGAGACGGTCAAGAACCTGTACGACGGCGTGCCCGTCGAGGAACTGCACAAGTCGGCCGTGCTGGCCGCGCGCGCGCTGATGGAAAAGGATCCGGCCTACAGCCAGGTCACCGCGCGCATCCTGCTGCACTCGATCCGCAAGGAGATCTTCGGCAAGGAGGTGCCGCAAGCCGGCGCCGCCGCCGAATACGTCACCTACTTCCCGCAATACATCGCCAAGGGCATAGCCGCCGAGCTGCTGGACGAGGAACTGGGCAAGTTCGACCTGCAGAAGCTGGCCAAGGCCATCGTCGCCGACCGCGACCTGCAATTCGGCTACATCGGCCTGCAGACCCTGTACGACCGCTACTTCCTGCATATCCGCGAAACCCGCATCGAGATGCCGCAGGCCTTCTACATGCGCGTCGCGATGGGCCTCGCGCTGCGTGAAGAGAACCGCGAAGCGCGCGCCGTCGAGTTCTACAACCTGCTGTCGACGTTCGACTTCATGAGCTCGACCCCGACCCTGTTCAACTCGGGCACCCGCCGCTCGCAGCTGTCGTCGTGCTACCTGACCACCGTCGCCGACGACCTGGAAGGCATCTACGACGCCATCAAGGAAAACGCGCTGCTGTCGAAATTCGCCGGTGGCCTGGGCAACGACTGGACCCCGGTGCGTGCGCTCGGCTCGCGCATCAAGGGCACGAACGGCAAGTCGCAGGGCGTCGTGCCGTTCCTGAAGGTCGCCAACGACACCGCCGTCGCCGTCAACCAGGGCGGCAAGCGCAAGGGCGCCGTCTGCGCCTACCTGGAAACGTGGCACCTGGACATCGAGGAATTCCTCGACCTGCGCAAGAACACGGGCGACGACCGCCGCCGCACGCACGACATGAACACCGCGAACTGGATTCCGGACCTGTTCATGAAGCGCGTGATGGAAAAGGGCGAATGGACCCTGTTCTCGCCGTCGGAAGCCCCGGACCTGCACGACAAGGTCGGCCGCGCATTCGAGGAAGCCTACCTGAAGTACGAGGAAAAGGCGGCCCGCGGCGAGATGACCGTGCACAAGAAGATCCAGGCGCTCGACCTGTGGCGCAAGATGCTGTCGATGCTGTTCGAAACGGGCCACCCGTGGATCACGTTCAAGGATCCGTGCAACATCCGCTCGCCGCAGCAGCACGTGGGCGTCGTGCACTCGTCGAACCTGTGCACCGAGATCACGCTGAACACGAACGAAGACGAAATCGCCGTCTGCAACCTGGGTTCCGTGAACCTGCCGGCCCACATGAAGGGCGACGGGCTGGACGTGGTCAAGCTGCAGAAGACCATCCGCACGGCGATGCGCATGCTCGACAACGTCATCGACATCAACTACTACGCCGTCGACAAGGCGAAGAACTCGAACCTGCGCCACCGTCCGGTCGGCCTGGGCATCATGGGCTTCCAGGACTGCCTGCACATGATGCGCGTGCCGTTCGCGTCGGATAAAGCCGTGGAATTCGCCGACCGCTCGATGGAAGCCGTCTGCTACTACGCCTACCTGGCGTCGACCGAGCTGGCCGAGGAACGCGGCCGCTACCAGTCGTACGAAGGTTCGCTGTGGGACCGCGGCATCCTGCCGCAGGACTCGATCAAGCTGCTGGCCGAAGAGCGCGGCGGCTACCTCGAGCAGGACACGTCGGAATCGATGGACTGGAGCCTGGTGCGTAGCCGCATCAAGCAGTTCGGCATGCGTAACTCGAACTGCGTGGCGATCGCCCCGACCGCGACCATCTCGAACATCATCGGCGTCTCCGCCTGCATCGAGCCGACGTTCCAGAACCTGTACGTGAAGTCGAACCTGTCGGGCGAGTTCACCGAGATCAATGCCTGCCTGGTGCGCGACCTGAAGGCGCGCGGCCTGTGGGATGAGGTCATGATCAACGACCTGAAATACTTCGACGGCTCGCTGTCGCGCATCGACCGCGTCCCGCAAGACCTGCGCGACATCTACGCCACGGCGTTCGAAGTCGAGCCGAAGTGGCTGGTGGAAGCCGCGTCGCGCCGCCAGAAATGGATCGACCAGGCCCAGTCGCTGAACATCTACATGGCCGGCGCCTCCGGCAAGAAGCTGGACGAGACCTATAAGCTGGCCTGGCTGCGCGGCCTGAAGACGACCTACTACCTGCGCACGATCGCCGCGACGCACATGGAGAAGTCGACCACCCGTACCGGCGCGCTGAACGCCGTGGCGGTCGATGGCGGCCTGTCCGGCGGGGCAGCCGCACCGGCAGCACCGGCACCGGTCGCCGCAGCAGCTCCGGACGTCGTGGACGGCGCGGCCTGCTATCTGCGGCCGGGCGATGCGGGCTTCGACGAGTGCGAGGCTTGCCAATAAGCTGCCAGTAAATAGATCAGAACCTTAACGTAACCACGCATCGCCCGGGCTCCCGGGCGATGCCGCTAAAAGAATTCAAGAAGGAAAAATATCATGGCTCTCTCCTGGGACGATGAACCGGCCGCCGCACCGGCCGCGGTTGCTAACCTTGCTGCCGTCAATCCTGAAGCCAGCGCCGCCGACGTCGCCAAGCGCGTGAATGCGGACGACAAGCGCATCATCAACGCCAAGACCGACGTCAACCAGCTGGTCCCGTTCAAATATAAATGGGCGTGGGATAAATATCTGGCCGGCTGCGCGAACCACTGGATGCCGCAGGAAGTGAACATGCAGCGCGACATCGAACTGTGGAAGAACCCGAACGGCCTGACCGAAGACGAGCGCCGCATCGTCAAGCGCAACCTGGGCTTCTTCGTGACCGCCGACTCGCTGGCCGCCAACAACATCGTGCTGGGCACCTACCGCCACATCACGGCGCCGGAATGCCGCCAGTACCTGCTGCGCCAGGCGTTCGAGGAAGCGATCCATACCCACGCCTACCAGTACATCGTGGAATCGCTGGGCCTGGACGAGAAGGAAATCTTCAACGCCTACAACGAGATCCCGTCGATCCGCGACAAGGACCAGTTCCTGATCCCGTTCATCGAAGTCATCAACGATCCGACGTTCCACACCGGCACGCTGGAAAACGACCAGAAGCTGCTGCGCTCGATCATCGTGTTTGCTTGCCTGATGGAAGGCCTGTTCTTCTACGTCGGCTTCACGCAGATCCTGGCGCTGGGCCGCCAGAACAAGATGACGGGTGCCGCCGAGCAGTACCAGTACATCCTGCGCGACGAATCGATGCACTGCAACTTCGGCATCGACCTGATCAACACGATCAAGATGGAAAACCCGCAGCTGTGGACGCCGGAATTCCGCGAAGAGATCAAGCAGCTGTTCCTGCAGGCCGTCGACCTGGAATACCGCTACGCCGAAGACACGATGCCGCGCGGCGTGCTGGGCCTGAACGCAGCCATGTTCAAGGGCTACCTGCGCTTCATCGCGAACCGCCGCGCCGTCCAGATCGGCCTCGACGCGCTGTTCCCGAACGAGGAAAACCCGTTCCCGTGGATGAGCGAGATGATCGACCTGAAGAAGGAACGCAACTTCTTCGAGACGCGCGTGACCGAGTACCAGACCGGTGGGGCGTTGAACTGGGATTGATTCCTGCAGCGCTCACGTGACGAAGCCCGCCGATCGGCGGGCTTTTTTATTTGGGCTGTCGTGTGCTGCATTCTGTAAATCGATCGGCATGAACTCGGCATAATGATTCGGAATTGCTGCCGCGATTATTCACGCATTCCGGCTTTTTTATATTTCACGAATTATCTCAAAATACGTCATTTTAATGTCGAAAAGGAAAATAAATATGATTCTGTGCAATGGATATTAATTCAGGATTATTCTGGAAAATCAAGGGCTTAGAAAATGGATAGAATATTTGCCCGAATCGAATCGTGCGCATGGACAGTCTCTATTGATTCGAAATAACATATATGGTTGTGTCGGTTTCTCCACTCAATATACCGACTTATCCGACCGTGCCTGGCAAGGAAGTTTTGCATGAACCTCAAGGATCTCATTGAAGCATTTGCCGGCCTCTCCGAGGCGAATCGCCCCATCCGTTTACGACTGTCTCAAGAGCGGCAAGTGCTCGATGATGTCCTGCTGGTCAAGCGTGTCACCGGCAATGAAGCGATGTGTGGCGGCCTGGAATACCGGCTCCTGTGCGTATCGACGCATGCCGGCTTGCCCCTCAAGGAATTCATCACACTGCCCGTCGAACTCCAGTTCGTGACGGACCGCGGCGATGTGCGCGCCGTCTGCGGCATCGTGGCACAAGCGGCAGCGGGCCAGAGCGACGGTGGCCTGGCGACGTACGAACTGGTGGTGCGCGATGCTCTGGCGTTGATGGAGCACCGGACCAATACCCGCGTCTTCCGGAACCGGAACGAACTGGATATCACGGAGGTCATTCTCGACGAGTGGCGCCAGAATAATCCGGTGCTGGCAAAAGCGTTCGACGTCGATTGGTCGCATATCATCAACACTTATCCGGCCCGCGAATTCACCATGCAGCACAACGAATCCGATGCCGACTTCTTGCGGCGTTTGTGGAAACGGCGCGGCATCGCATGGTGCATGCGCCCCGGACGGGCGAGCCAGGCGCACGACCAGGAAACGCCGGTCCATTCTCTCGTGCTGTTCGACGACGCCTTCACGCTGCCGCAGAATGCCGCCGGGACGGTGCGTTATCACCGCGACGCCGGTACGGAAAAAGGCGACACAGTCATCACCTGGAATGCCGTGCGCACGCTCAAACCGGGCAATGTCTCACGCCAGAGTTGGGATTACCTGCAATCCCGTCCGATGACGAGCAATACGTCGTCGCGCATCGACCAGGGGAAAACGGGTAACCAGTTCGCAGCCAGCCTGGACGACTATCTGATCGACATGCCGCATGCGGGCGAGGACGGTGACGATTACCGCAAGCTCGGCGAATTGCGCATGAAGCGCCACGAATACGAATCCAAATGCTTTTATGGCGAAGGCAGCGTACGCGCGCTTTGCGTCGGCGAATGGGTCGCTTTGACCGGGCATCCCGAGATCGATACACATCCCGAGAACGAACGCGAATTCGTCGTGACCCGGCTCGAGGTCGAGGCGGAAAACAATCTGCCCAAGACCATCGACGACCAGGTCCGGCGGCTGTTTGCCCTCAGCCGCTGGGATGACGGACCTTCTGCCGACGCGCTGCAGCAAGCCAGTATGGAGCGCGGCATGCGTTACACGAACCGTTTTTCGTGCGTACGCCGAGGCATTCCGATCGTACCCGCGTTCGATCCCCGGGCCGATTTGCCGCGACCGCGCCTGCAAAGCGCGCGCGTCGTCGGGCCGGCGGGCGAAGAGGTGCATTGCGACGAACATGGCAGGGTCAAGGTGCGCTTTCCTGGCACCCGGCCGGAAGACCACGGCCATGCGCAGGACGCCGGTGCCAGTGACAGCGACCGCGACTCCGCCTGGGTCCGCGTGGCGAGCACGTGGGCCAGTAACCAATGGGGTACCATCACGCTGCCTCGGGTCGGCGACGAAGTCATCGTCGATTTCCTGGGCGGCGACCCCGACAAGCCGATCATCGTGGCGCAAGTGTATGGCGGCACGGCGCCGCCGCCGTCGTTCACCCACACGGGCACGCTGCCCGGCAATAAATACCTTGCCGGGATCAAGAGCAAGGAAGTGCAGGGGACCCGCTACAACCAGCTGCGGCTGGACGATACGCCGGGCGAGATCAACGCGCAGCTGTCTTCGGAGCACGGTCACAGCGAGCTCAATCTGGGTTGGCTCACGCATCCTCGCAGCGAGGGCAAAGGCGAGGCACGCGGCGAAGGCGCGGAACTGCGCAGCGACCATGCCGTCGCGGTGCGCGGTGCCAAGGGTGTCCTGATCAGTGCCGACGCCCGTACGCAAGCCGGCGGCAAGCAACTCGATCGCGCCGAACTGGTCGGCTTGATGGAAGTGCTGCATGGCGTGCAACGCCAGCTGTCCGAACTGTCGTCGACGCATCACGCGGATGACACGGACGATCACGAACTGAAGCAATTGCTCGGTCACCTGAAACAATGGGAAGCGGGCACCAATACCGCGAGCGGCATCACGGACGGAGGCGGCCAGCCTGTCGTCGCACTGTCCGCACCGGCCGGCATGGCGATGGCGAGCCAGAACAATATCGCGCTCGGCGCGCAGACGCACGTCGATGTGGTCAGCGTCGGCAATACCCAGTTCTCCGTCGGCAAGCGGCTACTGGCGCGCGTCTCGGAAAGCATCAGCCTGTTCGCGCATCGCCTGGGCATCAAGCTGATCGCCGCCAGCGGCAAGCTGGAACTGCAGACGCATGGCGACGATATCGAACTCACGTCGGCGAAGCGCATCGTGCTGACGGCCGCCGACGAGATCGTGCTGCAGGCGCCGAAGGTGCGATTCGTGGCGCAGGGTGCGCAGGTGGACATCGGCGGCGGCGCCATCACGCAGCAGAGCAGCGGGGCGCACACCATCAAGTCGTCGACGTTCGCGCACGTGGGGCCGGGAGGCGGCGCGCCGCCCGGTGTCGAACTTCCCGTCAGTACGCTGAAAACGGACGAACGATTCGTGCTCGCCCGCCGCGGCAGCGGACGCCCGCACGCCAATCAACGCTACCGGATCGACCTGGACGACGGCCGCACCATCGAAGGCGTCACCGATCAGAACGGACATACCGAACTGGCACAGGACATGGCGCTGAAGATCGCGCGCCTGACCCTTTTGAAAGAGTAATGGAAGAGTAACCCATGAGTGATACCGATACCGCTACCCGCCTGGTCGGCACCGGCTGGGACGAACACGGCAACGATACCGCGCAGTCTGTCCTTACGGGTACCAATCTGAAGGTTCGTGCGTTGTGCCTGACGACGCCGGATCTTGTCGTACCTATTTTGTTCGTGCCGGGCATTATGGGGACACGTCTCAAAGTGAAGAACAGAGATGCATCAGCGTGGTTTCCCCCGGAGAGTACTTGGGAAGGCCTCGTCACCGTGCTCAAGCATCTCAATAAGTCAGCCGCTGACCGGCAAAAACTGCTTGATCCAAACAATACCGAAGTGGACGCTGACGGCCCAGCGCACCCGGATGAGTCCAGCAAGGCACTGTTGGCTATTGCTCCTGGCTCGACTGACGCCGAACGCGCCAAATGGCGAGGCTGGGGACAGTTGTACGGAAAGAGCTATGGGGGGATTCTTTCGTTGCTCGAGAAGTGCCTCGCACTTATTTTTGATCCGGCCACCCAAGGCAAACAGCTTACCGCGACATGGAAAACACTGGTGATGGACCAGCAGGATCCAGCGAAACTCGGTGCGCAGAAACCATTCACGCCGTTGCAGGAAGAACATTTGCGTGATGCCGCCGACGTTCTTTATCCGGTACATGCCGTCGGCTATAACTGGCTTCGAAGTAATAAAGAATCCGGCGAACACTTAGCGCAGGAAATTGAACGCATTACTGGTCATTATCGGAGTAAGGGAAAAATCTGCGACAAAGTTATAATCGTTACGCATAGCATGGGTGGCCTCGTTGGACGAGCATGTGCACAAATTCCCGGTGTGGCAGATCGTATCCTAGGTATTGTGCATGGCGTCATGCCAGCGATCGGTGCGCCCGCGACATATAAACGTATTCGGGCCGGTTTTGAGGGGGTAGAGCAAGTCTTGCTAGGGAGAAATGGGGCCGAGTGTACGGCAGTTATGGCCAATGCACCGGGGCCATTGGAGTTGTTGCCTACTGCACAGTATAAAACGCAAACTGATAAAGGGCCAAGACATTGGCTTCGCGCAAGCTATGCAATGGTAAATATGCAAGGGATTTCGGAAGAGGTTGATACCTTGCTCGGCGATGAAGATCCTTATGGAGAAATTTACTTAAATAATACTGAAAGCTGGTGGAGGTTGGTAAAGGAAGAGATGATCGACCCGGCAGGGAGGAGGGAAAAAGAAGAGGCTAAGTGTCGAGTCCCGTTTGATCGTAGACGCGTTTGATGAATAGTTCCGGCCGCTTCTTCTGCCATTCCTTGAGTGCCAGGACGGGCGTTTTGGCGTCAAGTG
>NZ_LMEW01000002.1 GCF_001426525.1 Massilia sp. Root133 | reverse complement strand
GGTGGAACCGGCTTCGGCGAAGCCGTCGAAGGTCGGCGTGACGACCGTGGTCACGCCGTCGACCGGAATGGCGCCGCTGTCGCTGAGCGGCGACAGGTGCGCCAGCGGTACCACCGGCGCGAGCGTGTCGAAGTGAAGCGACGGGGTCGTCCCCGCGCCGCCGACGTTGCCCGCCGTGTCGGCATAGCTGCCGGCGCCGATCGTGATGCTGGCGGTGCCGCCGTCCGTGTTGGCGTCCGGCGTGAAGGTCGCCGTACGCACCAGGCCCGAACCGCTGATGGCGGACAGCGTGCCGCCGCTGACGATGACGTCGCCCTGCGTGCCGTTCCAGGTGAAGCTCGCACCCGGATCTTCGNGCACCAGGCCCGAACCGCTGATGGCGGACAGCGTGCCGCCGCTGACGATGACGTCGCCCTGCGTGCCGTTCCAGGTGAAGCTCGCACCCGGATCTTCGTTGAATGTGAACGTGACGGTGGCGGTCTCGCCGGCCTTGAGCGCGGCGGCGTCGCTGGTGATCGTCACCGTCGGCGCCGCCGTATCCAGCACATAGGCCTGCGAGGCCACCGGGCCGGCATTGTCGACGGCGTCGACCACGCGCGCCTGCAGCGTGCCGCTGCCGGCCAGCGTGGCCGCCAGCGACCAGGCCGTACCGTTGACCTGGGCCGCCGTCCAGCTGGTGCCGTTGTCCAGCGAGACCTCGACTTGCTCGCCGGTCTGCAGCGCGGCGCTCAAGGTGCCGCTGATCGTCTGTGCCGCGGTGTCCGTGATGAAGTCGGTGCCCGATGTCCCATGATCGGCCGAGAACGCGATGCCGCCCACGGTGGTCGTGGGCNCTCGACTTGCTCGCCGGTCTGCAGCGCGGCGCTCAAGGTGCCGCTGATCGTCTGTGCCGCGGTGTCCGTGATGAAGTCGGTGCCCGATGTCCCATGATCGGCCGAGAACGCGATGCCGCCCACGGTGGTCGTGGGGGCGGTCAGGTCGACGGTGAACATCAGGCCGCCCGAGGCGCCGCTGGCGTTGCCGGCGGCATCGGTCACGATCGTGGACACCGTGTGCTGGCCCGCGCCCAGCGTCGAACTTGCGATGCTCCAGGTGCCGCCGGTAGCGACGGCGCTGCCCAGCAGCGTGCTGCCTTCGTACAGGTCGACCGTGGCGCCCGCTTCGGCCGTACCCGTGAAGGTCGGCGTGGTCGCGGCCGTGATGCCGTCGCTGTTCGATACGCCCGTGTCGCTGGCGRCRTCSAGCACCGGCGYCGRCGATGCGGCCGGCGCGGTGGTGTCGATCGTGACGCYCTGCGCCGGCGAGGCGGYGCTGGTGTTACCGGCCAGATCCGTGGCCTTGGCCGTCACCGTATGCGTGCCCTCGCCCATCGTCGTGGCCGTGATGCTCCAGGCGCCGTTGCCGTCGGCAACGGTCGAGCCCAGCACCGTGGTGCCGTCGGTATCGAACAGGTCGACGGCGGTGCCCGCCACGGCCGTGCCCGTGAACGTCGGGGTCGTGTCGCTGGTCGTGGTGGCGCCCGGCGTCGGCGTCGACGGCGCGTCCGGTGCCGTCGTGTCGATCGTGACGTGCGTGCCGATCGATGCGGCGCTCKCGTTGCCGGCGGCATCGMTCGCCCTGGCGGTGATCGTGTGTACGCCCTCGCTCAGCGTCGACGACGTGATCGACCAGAAGCCGTTGGTGGCGACCGTGCTGCCCAGCACCGTGGTGCCGTCGGTATCGTACAACGTGATGGTGGAACCGGCTTCGGCGAAGCCGTCGAAGGTCGGCGTGACGACCGTGGTCACGCCGTCGACCGGAATGGCGCCGCTGTCGCTGAGCGGCGACAGGTGNGGTGGAACCGGCTTCGGCGAAGCCGTCGAAGGTCGGCGTGACGACCGTGGTCACGCCGTCGACCGGAATGGCGCCGCTGTCGCTGAGCGGCGACAGGTGGGCCAGCGGTACCGCCGGCGCCAGCGTGTCGAAGTGAAGCGACGGGGTCGTCCCCACGCCGCCCGTGTTGCCCGCCGCGTCGGCATAGCTGCCGGCGCCGATCGTGATGCTGGCGGTGCCGCCGTCCGTGCTGGCGTCCGGCGTAAAGGTCGCCGTGCGCACCAGTCCCGAACCGCTGATGGCGGACAGCGTGCCGCCGCTGACGATGACGTCGCCCTGCGTGCCGTCCCAGGTAAAGCTCGCGCCCGGGTCTTCGCTGAACGTGAACGTGACGGTGGCGGTCTCGCCGGCCTTGAGCGCGGCGGCGTCGCTGGTGATCGTCACCGTCGGCGCAGCCGTGTCCAGCACATAGGCCTGCGAGGCCACCGGCCCGGCATTGTCGACGGCGTCGACCACGCGCGCCTGCAGCGTGCCGCTGCCGGCCAGCGTGGCCGCCAGCGACCAGGCCGTACCGTTGACCTGGNCCGGCCCGGCATTGTCGACGGCGTCGACCACGCGCGCCTGCAGCGTGCCGCTGCCGGCCAGCGTGGCCGCCAGCGACCAGGCCGTACCGTTGACCTGGGCCGCCGTCCAGCTGGCGCCGTTGTCGAGCGAAACCTCGACTTGCTCGCCGGTCTGCAGCGCGGCGCTCAAGGTGCCGCTGATGGTCTGCGCGGCCGTGTTCGTGATGAAGTCGGTGTTCGATGCGCCATGATCGGCCGAGAACGCGATGCCGCCCACGGTGGTCGTGGGGGCGGTCAGGTCGACGGTGAACGTCAGGCCGCCCGAGGCGCCGCTGGCGTTGCCGGCGGCATCGGTCACGATCGTGGACACCGTGTGCTGGCCCGCGCCCAGTGCCGAGCTGGCGATGCTCCAGGTGCCGCCCGTGGCGACGGCGCTGCCCAGCAGCGTGCTGCCTTCGTACAGGTCGACGGTGGCGCCCGCTTCGGCCGTACCCGTGAAGGTCGGCGTGGTCGCGGCCGTGATGCCGTCACTGTGCGAGCTGCCCGTGTCGCTGGCGACGTCGAGCACCGGCGNCGTGTGCTGGCCCGCGCCCAGCGTCGAACTGGCGATGCTCCAGGTGCCGCCCGTGGCGACGGCGCTGCCCAGCAGCGTGCTGCCTTCGTACAGGTCGACGGTGGCGCCCGCTTCGGCCGTACCCGTGAAGGTCGGCGTGGTCGCGGCCGTGATGCCGTCACTGTGCGAGCTGCCCGTGTCGCTGGCGGCATCCAGCACCGGCGTCGACGATGCGGCCGGCGCGGCCGTGTCGAGCGTGTAGGCATGGCTGTCGGCCGTGCCGGCGTTGCCGACGCTGTCGACCACGCGTACTTTCAGCGTATTACTGCCAGTCAGCGTCGCGCTCAGCGACCAGGTGTTGGTACCGACGGTGGCGCTGGCCGTCGTCCAGTGCGCGCCGTTGTCCAGCGAGACTTCGACGTGCTCGTCCGACGCCAGGTTGGCGCCCAGCGTGCCGCTGATGCTCTGCGCCGCGGTCTGGGTGATCAGGTCGGTGCTCGACGCGCCGGTGTCGGCCGAGAAGGCGACGCTGGCATTCGTCGTGGTCGGAGGGGTCGTATCCAGCCCGTGGACGTTGGTGACGGCCACGTTGTCGATCAGTACGAACTTGAAATTGCTGGAGTTATTGTCCACGACGATCTTCAGCGTCGTGATCTCGGTCATCCCGCTGAACGTCACCGTGTTGAGCTGGGAGAAGGCGTTGTTGAAATCGTACGCAATGTCGACAGTCTTGCTGTCGACCGTGTTGCCGTGCGCGTCGAGGCCGGTGATCGTGACGTCGGCGTGCTGGACCCCGGAACCGTAGTTCGCCCCCGAACTGTCCAGGGACAGATCGAGCGACGTCACCGAAAACACCTTGCCGGCGTAGAACGACACCTCGGCCGGATGCGCGGCGATGGCGTAGGACCCAACCATGTACTGGACCATGTCGGGCGTCATCAAATTCGCGGCGACGTCGTTGTGCAGATGGATCTGGTACGCCCCATCCTGCGTCAGGCTGAAATACAGGTCTGCCCCTTGCGGTCCCCACGACCCGGAATAGCCGTAATTGAAATCGAATGTGGCGGTCGCCTGGGTGAGCGCCAGCACGTCGTCGTAGCTCAGGCTCTGTCCCGCCGCGCCGACGCTGGCCGTTTCCACCTTCCCGCTCGTCACTTCCAGTTGCCAGTCGCCGCCCCGCGCCGCACTGCCGGTCAGGTCGTTCGATGCCGCCACGTCGGCCCCGGTGGCAATCGCCAGCTTGTCAACGAGGGCCCGGCCCCGGCTGCCGGCGCCGGTGTCGCAGCCGTACAGCAGGATGTCGCCGTCCTTGGCCATGGTGCTGCCGATGGCGTTCAGGTCGGCCTGGTGGTCGCCCAGGCTGGCCGCGTCCAGCGTCAGCGCGCCCAGGCTGGCGGTACCGGCCGCGCCGTGCGAAATGATGTGCAGCGCATCGATGCCGGTCCGTCCGGCCAGCGCGTCGGCGATCTGGTGCACGCCGTCCCCCGTGGAATCGAGGATGACGACTTCACGGCCGGCGCCCAATTGCTGCGCCAGCGACTGGTAATCGGCAACGTTGTCTTCGATGAAGACGATCTCGGTACGCGGCCGCGCCAGTTGCACGTCCTGGAACGCCGCATCCAGCGACGGGGCGGCGGGCGCCGCGCCGGTCGAGATGATCAGATCGTCGCCGATGCCATCGAGGTAAGTGGAGCTCATTCAGGTTTTCCTTGTTGTGGAGACTGGGCGGTAACGACGTTGGCGGTGCTGCCGGTGGAGTCATTCCAGAAAGACATCTTGCTGTATTTATCGAACAGGTCGGCCGGGATCACGGCGCGGCGCGGCGTGAATTTCACCTGCGCCTTCACGCGATGCAGGCCGGGCACGCCCACCTGCAGGTCGAAGTCCTCGGCGTCGTACTCGACGTTGTCGAAGTCGTGATCGAAATGCGGCTCGCCGAGGAAGTCGTAGATCAACGGCAGGACCTTGGCGGGCGCCTTGGCCAGCAGGTCGTAGTCGACCAGCAGCAGCGAACCCGCATGCTCGCCATAGAAGGCGTCGCGCAGCGCGGCCCAGGGAAACCCGACCAGGTTGTCCGGATGGGCCAGGAAATCGAGGCGGCTGTACACGGTGCCGCGGCCGCCGCCGGCGCCGAACAGGCGCGTGTTTTCATACGGATTGGCGCGCACCATCTTCTCGATGCTGTCCATGATCCACGCGACATTGCGCACGCAGGCAATCACCTTCGCCTGTGGGAACAGGTCCAGCAGCAGGGGCAGCCTGGCGCACCAGGCACGGTTCGTATCGAACACGATCTCGCGGTCGACGTCCGCGTAATACGCATCGAAGATGCCGCGCAGCAGAGCCTTGCGCTTGTCACGGCCGACGACGGGGGCGAATTCCGAACCCGCACTGAACTGGCTGATGATCGACGAGCACAGGCCGACGACCGGGCTCGACATGCCCGCATGGAAGCGCGGATTTTGCAGCAGGATGCCCGACAGCAGCGTGGAGCCGGAACGCGGCAAGCCGGAAATGAAATGGAATTTCCTGTTCGCTGACACTGGAATGGTCACTCATGAAAAATGGGAAATAAATCCGGATGAAGCAAATCACCCGTGTATTCCCATCATCATGCAAAGGCTATTTCAGTGGAGCAATAGAGAAATGACATTAAAACGAAAAATACAGCAATGTGTTCCGAAACCGAGACAGTCGGCGTTCCCATTCAGCCGCGCTGGGTAAGCAGGCCGCGCCGCTCGAGCACGTCGACGAGGCGCGCGACTTCGTCCGCGACGGACGTGGTCGCGCTGTCGACGACCAGTTCCGGCCCATCCGGCGCCTCGTAGGGCGAGGAGATGCCGGTAAATTCCGGCAACAGGCCCGCGCGCGCCCGGCGGTACAGGCCCTTGGGGTCGCGCGCCTCGCACACGGCGAGCGGGCAACGGCAATGGACTTCGATGAAATACGGGGCCGGGATCAGGGCCCGGGCGCGGGCGCGGTCGGCGCGCAGCGGGGAGATGGCGGAAACGATCACGATCTGCCCGGCCTCGTAGAACAGCCGCGCGACTTCGCCGATCCGGCGGATGTTTTCGGATCGTTCGGGGAGGGAAAAACCGAGGTCGGCGCACAGGCCATGCCTGACCTTGTCGCCGTCCAGCACGAACACGCCGCAGCCACGCTCGAACAGGACCCGTTCGGCGGCCTGGGCCAGCGTCGTCTTGCCGGCGCCTGACAGTCCGGTAATCCAGACCACCGCGCCGGTGGGGCGCCGCCGTTCTTCGTCACCAAGCGGCAGCGGAACAGCGGGCGCCGTCATGGCTTATTCGACGATCGTCTGCGCCTGGCCTTCGCCACGCGCGCGGATCTCGCCGATGCGGTACACGGTCTCGCCGGCCGCCTTCAGCTGGGCTTCGGCCGCGTCGGCATTCTCTTTCGACACGATCACGGTCATGCCGATGCCGCAGTTGAACACCCGGTGCATCTCGGCGTCGGCCACGCCGCCGTGCTGCTGCAGCCACTGGAACAGCGGCGGCAGGGTCCACGACTTGCTGTCGAGCACGGCCGTCAGGTTATCCTGCAGCACGCGCGGGATGTTTTCGACGAGGCCGCCGCCCGTGATGTGCACGAGGCCCTTCACTTCCATCGCCTGCATCAGCGCCAGCAGCGGCTTCACGTAGATGCGGGTCGGCTGCATCAGCGCGTCGGACAGCTTCTTGCCATGGAAGTCGGCTTCCAGGTCCGGCTTCGACACTTCGATGATCTTGCGCACCAGCGAGTAGCCGTTCGAGTGGATGCCCGACGAAGCCAGGCCCAGCACGACGTCGCCCGGGGCGATCTTGGTGCCGTCGATGATCTGCGATTTTTCCACGGCGCCGACGGCGAAGCCCGCCAGGTCGTATTCGCCGTCCGGGTACATGCTCGGCATTTCGGCCGTTTCGCCGCCGATCAGGGCGCAGCCGGCCTGTTCGCAGCCGGTGGCGATGCCTTTGACGACGGCGGTCGCGGTCGGCACGTCCAGCTTGCCGCAAGCAAAGTAATCCAGGAAGAACAGCGGCTCGGCGCCCTGCACGAGGATGTCGTTGACGCTCATGGCGACGAGGTCGATGCCGACCGTGTCGTGACGGTTCAGTTCGAACGCCAGCTTCAGCTTGGTGCCGACGCCATCGGTGCCGGACACGAGGACCGGTTCCTTGTACTTCTTGCTGATTTCGAACAGCGCACCGAAACCGCCGATGCCGCCGAGCACGCCTTCGCGCATGGTGCGCTTGGCAAAAGGTTTGATCGCTTCGACCAGGGCGTCGCCGGCATCGATATCGACACCAGCGTCGCGGTAGGAGAGAGAAACATTAGATGGTTGGCTCATGGTATTTGGCAGCGGAGGCGGTAAAATAGTAGGCGGTTGACAACTGGGCATTTGACGGCACGTACCGGCGGCAGCCAGTCGGTCAATCCATTATTTTATCAAAACGGCCTGCCCCGGCACCGTTTTAACGGTCAAGAACAACAACTACATGCCTTTTTCCCTCAGCCAGGAGCAAAAACAGTCAGCGTTCTGGTTGGCACTCTGGCTCGCTTGCGGTCTGCTGCTGTACGCCCTCGGGCCCATCCTCACCCCATTCATCGCCGCCGCCATCCTCGCCTATGCCCTGAACGGCGCCGTCGACCGGCTCGAACGCACGCGTCTCGGCAAGCTTCATTTGCCCCGTTCGCTCGCCGTCGTCGTCGTGATCCTCGCGTTCCTGGCGTCCGTCACTGCCCTCGTGCTGATCGTCGTGCCGGTGCTGCGCACGGAATTGCCGCTGCTGCAAGCCCAGATCCCGGACGCGCTCGCCCGCGTCGACACCATCCTGTCGCCCCGCCTGGCGCAGCTGGGCATCCACATCAAGCTGGACGGCAGCAGCCTGCGCACCATCCTCACGCAGCAGATCATGACGTCGAGCGACGAGATCTGGACGACCGTGCTCGCGTCCGCGCGCGTGGGTGGCAGCGCCCTGCTCGGCTGGGTCGCCACGGCGATCCTGATCCCCGTCGTGCTGTTCTACCTGCTGCTGGACTGGCACCGCCTGCTGCTGCAACTGGAAAACGCCGTCCCGCGCCGCTGGGTGCGCCAGACGGTGGGCATGGCCCAGGAAGTGAACGCGCTGCTGGCCCAATACCTGCGCGGGCAACTGCTCGTGATGCTCGTGCTGGCGCTGTACTACTCGGCCGCGCTGGCGCTGGCCGGCTTCGAGGTGGCGCTGCCGGTCGGCATATTGACTGGGCTGCTCGTCTTCATCCCCTACCTGGGCTACGGCCTGGGGCTCGTGCTGGCGCTGACGGCCGCCATCCTGCAGTTTTCCGACTGGAGCGGCGTGATCGCCGTCGCGGTGATCTATGGCGCGGGCCAGGTCATCGAAGGCTTTTTCCTCACGCCGCGACTCGTGGGCGAGCGCATCGGGCTGAATCCGCTGGCCGTGATCTTCGCCCTGCTCGCCTTCGGCCAGCTGTTCGGTTTCGTGGGCGTGCTGCTGGCGCTGCCGGCATCGGCCGTGCTGATGGTGGCATTCCGTCACTTGAAACGCCACTATCTGCGCAGCAGCTTTTATAATGCCTAGTTCATACGCACACGACATGATGAGAACCGAGCCATGAAACAGCTGGTGCTCGATTTGGGCGCCGAGCCGGCGCAAAGCCTCGACACCTTCCAGATAGGGGAAAATGCCGAAATGGCGCACTTGATGCACCAGTTCGCCCAGCGCGCATCGCGCGAGCATTTCTGCTACCTGTGGGGAGAAACGGGCGCCGGCAAGACGCATTTGCTGCAGGGCCTCGCCGCCACCGATGGCGCGCGCTACATCGCGGCGACGAGCGGTGCGGACGACTTCGTATTTCTGCCTTCCGTGAGCCTGTACCTCGTCGACGACGTCGACCAGCTGTCGCCCGAGCGCCAGATCGACGCCTTCGCCCTGTTCAACCAGGTGCGCGAGCATGGCGCCTACATGGTCTGCACGGGTCCGGTGCCGCCGGCCGTGCTCCCGGTGCGCGAAGACCTGCGCACCCGCATGGGCTGGGGTCTCGTGTACCAGATCCACGGCCTGTCCGACGACCAGAAGATCGCCGCCCTCACGCAGGCCGCCGAGGCCCGCGGTTTGACGCTGTCCGCCAGCGTGTTACCCTATCTGCTGTCCCATTTCAAGCGCGACATGCGCTCCCTGTCGACCATGCTGGATGCCCTCGACCAGTATTCGCTCGAGACCCAGCGTCCGGTCACGGTACCGCTGCTGCGTGATCTCTTGCTTCAGGGCAATCCCAGCAGTCCACACTCCGAAACAAAAGAATGAACGACCTCGCGCTGTTTGACCTCGACCATACCCTCCTGCCGATCGATTCCGACTACGAATGGGGCCAGTTCCTCGTGCGTGAGAAAGTCGTCGACGCCGCCGAACACCAGCGCCGCAACGACGCCTTCTTCGCGCAGTACAACGCCGGCACGCTCGACCCGGTCGAATACCTCGAATTCGCCCTCGGCACCCTGGCCAGCTTCGATCCGGCCCATTTGAAGGACCTGCAGGCGCAGTACATGCGGGAAGTGATCAAGCCGGCGCTCCGCCCGAAGGCCCTCGACCTCGTGCGCAAGCACCAGGACGCGGGCGACCTCGTGGCGATCATCACGGCGACCAATGCGTTCGTCACCGCGCCGATCGCGCGCGAATTCGGCGTCGAACACCTGATCGCCGCGCGCCCCGAGCTGGACGAGCGCGGCCACCCGACCGGCAAGCTGGCCGGCACGCCCACGCAGGGCCACGGCAAGGTGACGCACATGCACGCGTGGCTGGACGGCCTGGGCCGCCCGTTCGACAGTTTCAAGCGCAGCTGGTTCTACAGCGACTCGCACAATGACATCCCGCTGCTGTCGGTCGTCTCGCACCCGGTGGCGACCAACCCGAGCGAGAAACTGAACCAACACGCCAACGCCCTCGGCTGGACTTCACTGCACCTCTTCAATGATTAAAAAATTCATCCGCAAAATCCTGGGCGTCAAAGACGAGCGCGACCCGACCGAACCCGTCATCCTCGGGCCGGAGCAGCACGGCATCGATCCGAAGCTCGTGTCGAACAACGCGGTGCGCGTCACCCAGACCTTGCAGGAAGCCGGCTTCAAGGCGTTCGTCGTCGGCGGCGCCGTGCGCGACCTGCTGCTGGGCGTGAAACCGAAGGACTTCGACATCGCCACCGACGCGACGCCCGAGGAAGTGAAAAAGCTGTTCCGCCGCGCCTTCATCATCGGCCGCCGCTTCCAGATCGTGCACGTGATGTTCGGCCAGGACCTGCTGGAGGTGACCACGTTCCGCGGCAAGGGCAGCGACAACGCGCCGAAGGACGAACATGGCCGCGTGCTGCGCGACAATAACTTCGGTCCGCAGCACGAGGACGCCGAGCGCCGCGACTTCACGATCAACGCCATGTACTACGACCCGGCCACGCAGTCGGTGCTCGACTACCACGGCGGCATCGAGGACATCCGCGCCAAGGTCCTGCGCATCATCGGCCAACCGGAAGCGCGCTACCGCGAAGATCCGGTCCGCATGCTGCGCGTCGTGCGCTTCGCGGCCAAGCTGCAGTTCACGATCGAACCGGCGACCCGCGCCCCGATCCCCGTGATGGCCCCGCTGATCAACAACGTGCCGGCCGCGCGCGTGTTCGACGAAATGCTGAAGCTCCTGATGAGCGGCCACGCGCTGGCCTGCCTGAAGGAGTTGCGTTCGTCCGGCCTGCACCACGGCCTGCTGCCGCTGCTGGACGTCGTGCTGGAGCAGCCGATCGGCATGAAGTTCGTGACGCTGGCCCTCGAATCCACGGATACGCGCGTAAAAGCCGGCAAGGGCGTGTCGCCGGGCTTCCTGTTCGCGTCGCTGCTGTGGCACCAGGTGCTGGAAAAGTGGAACGCCTACCGCGCCGCCGGCGAATCGCCGATCCCCGCGCTGCACCTCGCGGCGGACGACGTCCTCGACAACCAGACCGACAACCTCGCCCTGCAGCGCCGTATCGCGACCGACATGCGCGACATCTGGGCCATGCAGCCGCGCTTCGAGCGCCGCACCGGCAAGACGCCGTATAAATTGCTGGAGCACCCGCGCTTCCGCGCCGGCTTCGACTTCCTGCTGCTGCGCTGCGAATCGGGCGAGCTCGATGCGGAGATCGGCAACTGGTGGGCGACGTTCTACGCCGGCGACATCGCCGAGCGCGAACGCCTGGTCAATTCCGCGCGCGACGTCCAGCCGTCCAGCCAGAAGAAACGCCCGCGCCGCCGCGGCCCGCGCCGCGCCGAGGGCGAAGGCGGCGCACCGGTCGACGCCCCGCAGGCCGCGAGCGGCGAATGATCGCCTGGGTCGGCATCGGCGCCAACCTGGGCGACGCGCACGCGAACGTGCTCGATGCGATCGAGCGCCTGTCGCGCCTGCCGGGTGCCACATTGCGGCAGACGTCGCCGCTGTACCGCACGGCCCCCATCGATTCCTCGGGCGACGACTACGTCAACGCCGTCGCCGCGCTGGACACCGACCTCGATGCGCACGCCCTGCTGCAGGCGCTGTTCGCCATCGAACAGGCGCATGGCCGCGAGCGGCCCTACCGCAACGCGCCGCGCACGCTGGACCTCGACCTGCTCCTCTACGGCGACCAGGTCATCGATGATGCGCCCACCTTGATCGTCCCGCACCCCCGCATGCACGAGCGCGCGTTCGTGCTCGCGCCGCTGGCCGACGTCGCGCCCGATCTCGTCATTCCCGGCCGCGGTGCCGTGCGCGCGCTGCGCGCGCAGGTCGCGGACCAGGCGATCGAACGGCTCGGCTGAATCACAACTGCGTTTCCAGTCCCACGCGCAGGATGGCGCTGAACGGGTAGACGGACGTCTTGCGCAGGCTGCCGGACGCGTCGCCGTAGCGCGTCTCCTCGGTGGCAGGTTCGGCCAACAGGTTCACGGCGGTCACGCGCAGTTGCGTCTTCGGCGTCAGCTTCCACAACGCATACAGGTCCAGTTCGCGCTTGACGGTCGAATACGTGCCCGTCGTGCGCGAGATCCGCTGCGGTCCACCGCTGCGGAACGTGAAATTCGCGCCGCCGCTGACGGCCGCGCCGAACTGGTAGTCGACGCCGGCGTTGGCCGTGAGCGGCGTCTGGCCGGCCAGGCGGTTGTCCGGGCCGGGCACGTTGCTCACGCTGGACCAGTTGCGCGTCACGTTCATGTGCAGGTCGACATTGGCGGCGCGGGCGACCAGCGCGCGCAGCGGCAGCCTGGCGTCGAACTCGATGCCGCGCGTGCGTGCGCTGCCGTCGTTCACGGGCGTCGTCTCCCAGCGGCCCGCCACGAGGCGGGTGTCGTCGTGGATGGTGTCGCTGATCCGGCGCGCGTACACGGACAGGCTCGCCTGCTCGCCATGGCCGCCGAAGTGTTCCAGGGCCGCGTCGACGCCGAACGCCTGTTCCGGCTTCAGCGCCGGATTGCCGGCGGTGTCGGGGGTGACCTCCGTGTTGTTCAGCGAGCGGGTCACGCGCGGTATCAAACGCGCCAGGTCGACGCCACGGTAGGTGCGCGACAACGCGACGCGCAGCTGGTCCTGTTTGCCGTCCAGCTTCCACAGGCCATGCAGGATCGGGCTCAGCAGATTGGCCGTGTTGTGGATGGCGCTGAAATCGCTGCCTGCGCTGCGGGTGCGCAGCGTCTCCCAGCGCAGGCCCAGGTAGGTCGACAGCCGCGGCGTGATGGCATATTCATCCTGCGCATACAAGGCGAGGCGATGCAGCGTGGCGTCGTACTGCCGGTCGTCCCGCACCGGCGTGCCGGCCAGTCCTTGCAGTTCGCGGGACGCGCGCGCGGCATCGGTGGACTGGCGCGCCGCATCCCAGCCGGCGCTGAACTGATGCCCGCTCGCGTAGGACTTGCTGTACTTGCCGGTCAGCGTAGCCCCGCGCCCGTCCGTATCGTTGTGCACGTCGCGGTCCAGCGTCCGTTCCCCGGCCGTGTCGTAGCCGGCTTCGTGCTGGCGGTTGCGTACACGGCTGGCGTTCAGGCCCGCTTTCGCTTCCAGTTTCTCGTCCTGGCCGAGCTTGTGCATCCAATTGAGGTCGGACCGCAGCTGGCTGCGCCGATCGTCCGGCCAGGTGCGGTCGTTCGGGTAGTCGGGCAGGTCGCCCAGGGTGGCGTTCCAGTGGCCTTCGGTCCGGCTGTCCGAGCGCTGCACGCGGACGAAGGACTGCGAGCTGAGCGTGTCGCCGTTGTCCAGCGTCCAGTTCACGCGCGGCGTCAGCGACAGCGCGCGAAACCCGCCGTCGTTCTTGCGCGCCACCTTGCGCAGCAAGACCGGCCGGCCGGCGCTGTCCCAGCCTTGCTCGACCTGGTCGTAATCCTGTTCGAAGCTGCCCTTGCGCACGTCCGCCACGACGGAATAGGACATGGCCTTGCCCTTGTCCGCGATCTGCAGCGACGCGCTCGGCGAGAAGAACACGTTGGAATGCTCGGCCTGCAGCTTCAGGTCGCGCTGCCCCTGCCGCACCTTGCGCTTGAGGATGATGTCGATGGTACCGGCGATCGATTGCGCACTCATGTCGGCGGTCGCCACGCGCAGGATGTCGATTCTCTCTACCAGCGCCGGCGCCAGCGAATCGAGCGAGAAACCGTTCGGCGCCGGTTCACCGTTGAGCAGGATCTGCGTATAGCCGCTGCCCAGGCCGCGCATGCGGATCTCGCCGCCCCGTCCGGGACCACCGCCACTGACCGAGATGCCCGGCTGGCGCCTGAGCACGTCGGCCACGGTGCTGTCGCCGTATTTCTTGAGTTCCTCCTGGGTCACAACGATCCTGGTCGAGGTGTCGTCGCGCCGCGCATCGTATTGCCCGGCCGAGCCGCGCACCTCGACCCGGGCCTGCGGGACCGGCTCGGCGCCGGCGGCATCGAGGGACAACAGCGCTACCGCCAGGTGGGCAGCAGCGAATGACGTGGAACGGGTGTTGAGCATGTGCCGGACCGATGTGATGGATAACAGTTCGTTATTGAACAGATCCTATCACGGGAAGTCCATCTGCCAGCAATCATTTTGCTATTAGCTAGCAATTCAATTGCAGCTCAAAAGAACTATTTATGGCAAAAGCCTGGCGCCCACCGTTCAGAAGCGCAGCGCCAGGTAGACGCCGGAGACGGCCAGCGTCATCAACGTGACCGGCACGCCCACGCGCGCGTGGCGCCGCCAGTCGATGACGATGCCGCGCCGCGCCGCCGCATCCACGACGATGATGTTCGCGATGCTCCCGACGATCAGCAGGTTGCCCGCCAGGGTGCTGACCAGCGCCAGCATGACGCCGCCCAGCGGATGGTGCACGACGGGCATCAGGAGCATCACGGCGGGCACGTTCGAGACCAGGTTCGAGAGCACGAACGTGGCGGCGAACAAGGCGCCCGGCTGGTCGAGCCGCACGCCGAGCGACGCGAGCCAGGTGATCGCATGGTCCGTGAAGCCCGTGCTCTGGAACGCGGCGTTCACGACGAAGAGGCTCATGAACAGCACCAGCAATTCCCAGTCGACGAGGCCCAGCATGTTCTGCGAACGCAGCTGGCGGCTCATCAACAGGATGCCCGCGCCGATCAGCGCCATGTGCTCACGGGGCCACGGCGCGACGAGGAACGCCACCAGCAGCGCGCCCGCGATCAGCAGGCCCTTCGTCGTCTGCCACGCATCGAAAGGCACCGTTGCGGCTTGGGATTCGGCGGCGGCCGCGCGCTCTTTCCAGCGCCCTTTCGTCTGCCAGGCGATCAGCACCCAGCAGGCGGCGAGGCCCAGTGCGACCGGGAGGATCGCGTCGAGGAAGTAACCGTCGAACGACAGCCGCATCGTCTGGCCGATCAGCATGTTCTGCGGATTGCCGATCAGGGTCGCGGCCGAGCCGATGTTGGAGGCGCATGCGAGCGCCAGCAGATACGGGACCGGCGCGAGCTGGCGCTGGCGGCACGCATCGACGAGCAGCGGCGCCATGGCGAGGCAGACGATGTCGTTGCTGAAGACGGCCGACAGCGCGGCGGACACGCCTATCAGCACGCCCAGCAGGCTGGCGGGACTCAGCGCCAGCCCCGCCAGTTTTTGCGTGACCCAGTCGTAGAATCCCCCCAGCCGCATCTGCGCGGAGACGACCATGAAGGCGAACAGCAGCGCCATCGTCGGCAAATGGATCGACGCCACCGCCTGCTCCAGCGTCAGCGCATTGATGCTGATGAGCGCGATCGCCCCGAGCAGCGCGACGCCGGTCCGGTCGAGGCGCAGGAACGGCAGGCCGCCGAGGATCATGCCAAGATAGACGATGAGGAAGATGATGAGGATGGTCGTGGCCATTGGGATGTGGCGATTTCAGGTAAGATCGCGCATCTTAACAAACCATACCGGGCACGCCTGTGACCGCATGCCTGCCCGGGGCGCGTGACACTCCGGGGCGATCCCCCGGCTTATTTGATTTGCAAAGGAAACCTATGAGCGCTTACTTGGGCGGCACCTCGACGAACGAAGCACCGGCACGCAAGGCCGTGACCTTGCCCTCGCTGCTGGCGATGCGCGCGTCCGGCGACAAGATCGCCATGCTCACCTGCTACGACGCCAGCTTCGCGTCGCTGATGGACCGCTGCGGCGTGGACATCCTGCTGATCGGCGACTCGCTGGGCATGGTGTGCGCCGGCTACGACTCGACCTTGCCCGTGACGGTGGCCGACGTGGCCTACCACACGGCATCCGTCGTACGCGGCCGCAAGAACGCGTTCGTGCTGGCCGACCTGCCGTTCGGCAGCTACGGCACCCTACCTCAGGCCTACGACAGCTGCGCCGCGCTGATGCGCGCAGGCGCCCAGATGATCAAGATCGAAGGCGGAGAGTGGCTCGCCGAAACGGTCCGCTTCCTGACCGAGCGCGGCATCCCCGTCTGCGCCCACATCGGCCTGACGCCGCAATTCGTCCACCAGCTGGGCGGCTACCGCGTGCAGGGCAAGACGGACGAAGGCGCGGAACAGCTCAAGCGCGACGCGCTGGCGCTGCAGCAAGCCGGCGCGGCGATGGTGCTGCTGGAAGCCGTGCCCGCGGCGCTGGGCAAGGAAGTGACGGGCATCCTGCAGGTGCCGACGATCGGCATCGGCGCGGGTCCGGACTGCTCCGGCCAGGTGCTCGTCATGCACGACCTGCTGGGCGTCTTCCCGGGCCGCAAGGCGCGCTTCGTGAAGAACTTCATGGAAGGCCAGACGAGCATCGACGCGGCCGTGCAGGCCTATGTCGCCGCCGTGAAGGACGGCAGCTTCCCGGCGCCGGAACACTGCTTCTGATTTCCGGCCATGGGCGCGCAGCCGGACACCACCCGCCTCTTCCTGGCCCTGTGGCCGATCGAGCCCGTGCGTGACCAGTTGCGCGCGTGGCGCGATGCATGGACGTGGCCGCGCGGCGCCACGCCGGTAGACGCCAGCAAGTTGCACGTGACCCTGCACTTCCTCGGCAACCAGCCCACCGCGCGGTTGCCCGAATTCCTGGATGGCTTCCAGGTGCCCTTCGAACCGTTCGACCTGCAGTTCGGCCGCCCCGCACTGCAGCGCAGCGGCATCGCGTGGATCGAGCCGCACAGCGAACCGCAAGGGTTGCTGGACCTGCATGCGCGCCTGTCGGATGCCTTATTGGCGCTGGGCCTCGTGCCGGAAGCCCGCGCCTACCGGCCGCACGTGACGATGGCGCGCCGGGCGAACGGGGCGGTCATGCCCGCCGCCGGTCCCGCGATCGACTGGGCGGTGACGCATTACGCCCTCGTCGCATCGCACGCCGGCACCTACACGGTGCTGCGCGAATACCGTTAATTATTACGCTTCACGATCCGCGCATTCGCCGCGATCACGATCCCCGACAACGACAGGATGCCCAGCGCCACGGCGATATTCGTGTGCGCCGCGATCGCCCCGAGCAGCGGCGGCGCCATCAACAGGCCCGCGTAACCGAGCGTGGCGACGGTCGCGAGGCCGCCGCCGGCCGACATCCCCGGCATGCGCGCGGCCGCCGCGAAGATCAGCGGCACGACGTTCGCCGCGGCCAGCCCGATCAGCGCGAGGCCCAGCGCCGACAGCCAGAATTGCGTGCTGACGACGGCCAGCATCAACCCCGCGAACATGCCCAGGCCACCGACGATCATCACGCGCAGCGGACCGAAACGCAGCACGAGACGGTCGCCCGCGAAACGGCACGCGGCCATCGTCACCGAGAACGCCGAGTAGCCGAGGGCCGCCGTCGCCGCGTCGACCTGCGTGCGCTCCTTCAGCAGCAGCGCGCTCCAGTCGACAAGGGCGCCCTCGATGGCGAAGCACAGCAGGGCCAGCAGGCCGAGGAACAGCGCGGGCCCGCGCGGCAAGGCGAAATGGCTCGCATGCGGCACCGGCGGGACGACCAGCAAACGCCCGCCGCACGACACCACGGCGGCGAAGATGCCACAGCTCACCATCATGGCACCGCGGCCGTCGCCCAGTCCCGCGCCGATCAACACGCCGCCGAGCGCCGCGCCGATCAGGCCACCGAGGCTGTAGAAGCCGTGGAACGACGACATCGTCGGGATGCCGCGCGCCGCTTCGACTTCGCTCGCGTTGGCGTTCATCGCCACGTCCAGCACGCCGTTGCTGGCGCCGAACACGTAGGCCGCGAGGAACAGCGGCAAGAGACCGCTCACGTTCATCAGCACGGCGCTCATCAGCGCGAACAGCAGGCCGCTGCCGACGACGACGGCGCGCGTGCCCCAGCGCCCCGCCATCCAGCCGGACAGCGGCATCGCGGAGATCGCGCCGCCCGCGATGGTGAGCAACAGGAAGCCGAGCACGCCGGTGTCGATGCCGGCGCGTGCCTGCACGAGCGGCACGTGCGCGGCCCACACGCCGATGCCGGCGCCGTTCAGCAGGAAGATAGTGGAAACCGACCAGCGCGCGGCGTTCACGCTGGCGGCCGGCGCCCGTTGGAGGGATAGTGTGTCGTCGATGCGGCTCATGCGCGGCTCCTTGCTGCGAGTACGATTTCAGGTGCGCGCTCGCCCTTGCGCAGGCGCGCGACCACGGTGGGCGCGGCATCCGCTTCCAGCACGAGGCGGTCGATGTCCGCCAGCGGCGCGATCGGGAACGGCGCGGGCGCTTCCAGCCGCTCGTTCAGCGCGGCGACGACGCGCCGGCTGCCCGCAGCCAGGATGGCCTGCTTGAGGATGGCTTCCTCGGGGTCGCTCGCGCCCAGGCCCCGTTCGGCCTCGACGCTGCACACGCCCACGACCGCGACGTCCACGCGCAGGCGCTGGATCTCGGCCAGCGTCTGCGCGCCCATCACGGCGCCGACGTGGGCCGAATACACGCCGCCCAGCAGCACGACGCGCGTAATGCGCAGGTGGCCGAGGCCAAGAGCGATCTGCGGACTGTTGGTGATGATGGTCGCGGCGCGGCCGTCTTCCAGCTGGCGCGCGAACGCGAGATTGGTCGTGCCGGCATCGACGAGGACCGTGTCGCCCGGCCGCACGCTGTCGGCCAGCGCGCGCGCGAGCATCTCCTTGCGCGCTTCGTCGGCATCGACGCGCTGGCCGAAGCTGGGTACCGGCTGCGTGCGCCGCATCGCGCCGCCGTGCACGCGGCGCAAGAGGCCCGCCGCGTCCAGGTCGCGCAGGTCTCTGCGGATCGTGTCTTCCGAAGTGTTGAACCGCTGCGCCAGTTCGGCCGCCAGCACCTTGCCCTGCTGCTCGACCGTGTCGACGATGTGCTGCCGTCGTTCTTCCGCTAATTGCATAGGTTTCTCCTTTGCGCAGCACTGTACACGTTTACGCATAAACCAGCAAGAATCAATGCAAACATGCACATTCATGCATACGAGCGGTCTGATGGTTGGTTGACGGCCTAATCATTGCTACACTCCCTGCATTCATTATCAGAACAATATGCATAAGTCCGCTGCCATCCTGATCGTCGACGACTATCTCCTGATTCGCACCGCCGTGCGCCAGGTGCTGACGGAACTCGGCTTTTCCAACGTGTTCCAGGCCGAGAACGGCAAGACCGCGCAAGACCTCATGCGCAAGCAGACGATCGACATCGTCATCGGCGACTGGGGCATGCCGGTGATGAGCGGCCTGGACCTGCTGCACTGGATGCGCCACGACGCGCGCTATGCGAAGACGCCCTTCATGATGCTGACGGCCGAGGCCAATCCCGCCTCCGTGCGCAGCGCCCTGCAGGCCGGCGTCAACGCGTACATGATCAAGCCGTTCACCGTGCACAGCTTCGCCAGCAAGTTCATGGCGATGATCGGCACGGTGCAAGAGTCCGAGCCTGCGCCGGAACCCGTGCCCCGGCCCGATTCCGCGCCGCCGCCGGTGCTGAAGCCGACGCCCGTCCAGGCCGACGTCATCGGCCTGCAGGCCCCGCTGGCCGAGCGCCTGAAGCGCTGCACGGTGCTGATCGTGGACGACGTCCCGACCAACATCGAGGTGCTGGCCGGCGCGCTGAAGGACGAGTACGCGATCAAGGTGGCGATCAGCGGCCGCAAGGCGCTGGAGATCGCCGGGGCCTTCCCCATCGATATCATCCTGCTCGACATCATGATGCCCGTGATGGACGGCTTCGAGACGTGCCGCCACCTGAAAGCCGATCCGAGGACGGCGCACATCCCGATCATCTTCCTGTCCGCGAAAGACGCCGTCGACGATATCGTGGGCGGCCTGCGCCTGGGCGCCGTCGACTACGTGTCGAAGCCCGCGGACCCGACGATCCTGAAGGCCCGCATCGCAACACATCTGGCGCTGGCCACGGCGATGGGCGACCTGAAGCGCCAGAACGAACTGCTGATCGAGAACGCGCACCTGCGCGAAGACGTGGAGCGGATGACGCGCCACGACCTCAAGAGCCCCATCGCCGTCACCCTGCACGCGAGCCAGGCGCTGCTCGCGGGCGACCTGCCGGATGCGCAGCGCGAGCGCGCGCACATGATCGAGATGGCCGCCAACCACGCGCTCGACATGATCAACCGCACGCTCGACATCCATAAAATGGAAAAGGGCGAGTACCAGCCGGCGCTGCAGCCGTTCGACATGAAAGCGCTGCTGTCGCGCGTCGCCCAGCAGACCGAGCTCGCGTTCACGGACCGCCGCATCGCCATCCGCTTCGCCGCGCCGGGCGACACCGTCTGCCTGGGCGAATCGCTGCTGTGCTATTCGATGTTCTCGAACGCCTTCAAGAACGCGGCCGAGGCGGCGCCGCCGGGCGGCACGATCAAGGTCGACGTGGCGCCGGGCCCCGGCAGCCTGCACGTCGTGATCGACAACGAGGGCGAGGTTCCGCTCACCATGCGCGGCCGCTTCTTCGACAAGTACGCCACGGCCGGCAAGCAGGGCGGCATGGGTCTCGGCACCTATTCGATCCGCCTGATGGCCGAAGTGCAAGGCGGCGACGCCACCATGGAGACGGGCGATGGGCACACGCGCCTGACCATCACCCTGCCGTGCGTGTGATCACACCAGCAACATCAGGTGTTCTCTCTCCCATGAGCTGATCACGCGCGAAAACGTCGCGAACTCCAGCTCCTTCACTTCGCAGAACGCCTGCACGAACAACGGCCCCAGCATGTCGGCCAGCGCCGGGCACCCGCGCAGCTGCAGGATCGCATCCTCGAGATTGCGCGGCAGGTCGCCGTGGATGTGCTCCGCACTTTCCGGCGTCGGCGCCGGCGGTTCCAGCCCTTCGACCATGCCGAGGAAGCCGCAGGCCAGCGTGGCCGCCATCGCGAGATACGGGTTCACGTCCACGCCCGGCACGCGGTTTTCCACGCGGCGGCTGGCCGGGCTCGAGTTCGGGATGCGGATGCCGCACGTGCGGTTGTCGTAGCCCCAGTGCACGTTCATCGGCGCCGACTGGAAGCGCGACAGGCGCCGGTAGGAATTCACGTGCGGCGCGAAGAGGAGCGTCGCCGCCGGCACGTAGCGTTCGAGCCCGCCGATGAAGTGGCGGAACAGCGTGCTTTCCGTCCCGTCGTCGTTGGAAAAGATGTTGCGGCCGTCCGCGTCGACGATGCTCTGGTGCACGTGCATGGCGCTGCCCGGCTCCGTCTCCATCGGCTTGGCCATGAAGGTGGCAAAGATGCCGTGGCGCAGCGCCGTCTCGCGCACGGCCCGCTTGAACAGGAACACGCGGTCGGCCAGCTCCAGCGCGTCCCCGTGCGTAAAATTGATTTCCATCTGGCCCGCGCCGGCCTCGTGGATCAGCGTCTCGACGCCGAGCTCGTGCTGCTTGCAGAACGCCGACAGTTCCAGGAAGAACGGATCGAAATCGTTGACGGCATCGATCGAATACGATTGCCGGCCCTGCTCCGTGAAGCCGCTGCGGCCCGTCGGCGGGCTCAACGGCTCGTGCGGATTCGTCGTGCGCGCGACGAGATAAAACTCCATTTCGGGCGCCACGACGGGCCGCCAGCCCCGTTCGGCGTACAGGCCCAGCACGCGGCGCAGAACGGAGCGCGGGGCGAGGTCGACCTGGGTGCCGTCGAAGTTCGTGCAATCGTGGATCACGAGCGCGACGCGCTCCGTGGCCCACGGCACGACGCGGATCGTGGCGGGGTCGGGCACGCAGACCATGTCGGGATCGATGGAGCCGACGTACGGCGTATTGTTCGGCTGTTCGCCGTGGACTGTGTTCAGCAGCACGCTCTTCGGCAGCCGCATGTGCTCGCCCGCCAGGAACAGGTCTTTCGGAAGGATCTTGCCGCGGGCAATGCCCGTCATGTCGGCGATGACGCACTCGACTTCGTGGATATTGTGTTCGCGCAGAAAATTGCGCATCGGATTATGCGCTTCGGAATCCATCACACTCTCGCTTGACTCGATGCGGGTCAATATAGCATCGGCGATTATTAGGCCGCGCGCGGGTCGGACGGCCCCGTTTCTGCAATTCGTTGCCGTGTTACCGCACTTCGCGTCATCGCCATTCCGCCGGGCGCCGTCCTGCGTCATACTTTATGAATGGAACAGCTGACGACCACGACACAGCCGAAAACCACCCGCATGTGGCGTAACTACGCCTGCGCCTGGCTTGCGTACATGGTGCTGCTCGCGGTCGTGCTGCGGCTCGCCGACTCCAGCCAGCACGGCTACAACTGGCGCGGCCTGATCCCGATGCTGTGGATCGTGCCGCAAGCCTTCGTGCTCGCCCTGCACTGGCCGCTCAGCGGCTGGATGGAACGCCGCCACGTCCCGTTCGCGACGCGCTGCCTGATCCACGGCGTGGGCGCGCCGACGTACGCCATCCTGTCGTACGCGCTGCCGGCGCTGATCTACGAGACGACGCAGCCGCTGTCGTTCTACGTGTGGCCCGTGCTGTATTCGATGATGGGCTATGGCGTCATCGCCACCGCGTTCCACATGATCCGCGCCAACGATGCGCGCCGCCGGCAGGAAGTCGCCGTGCAGCAGGCGCACGCGCTGCTCGTCGCGACGGAGCTGAACGCGCTGCGCAGCAAGCTCAATCCGCACTTCCTGTTCAACACGCTGCACTCGATCATCGCCCTCACCCGCAAGGACCCGAACGCCGCGGAGACCGCGCTGTTCCAGTTTTCCGACATGCTGCGCTACGTGCTGGACACGGAAAAGACGGGCAACGACCGCGTGACGCTGGACGACGAACTGCGCTTCGTGCGCGACTACCTGGAACTGGAAAGCCTGCGCCTCGGCGCGCGCCTGCACGTCGACTGGGAGCTCGACGATGCCGCCTCCGGCCACCTGCTGCCCGCGCTGTCGCTGCAGCCGCTCGTCGAGAACAGCATCAAGCACGCGTTCAACCCGCACAGCCGGCCGGGCCGCCTGCTGATCCGCACGCGCCTCGACGTGCACACGGGCAGGCTCGTGCTGTCCGTCGGCGACGACGGCCCCGGTGCCGACATCGGACGCGTGCGCGCGTCGAACGGCCTGGGCCTGCGCACCGTCGAGCGCCGCCTGCAACTGGAATACGGCACCGAGGAGGGACTCGCCATCGACACGGCGCCGGGCGCCGGCTTCGTCGTCACGATGGCCATTCCCCTCGCCGCCAACGACAAGGAATTCACATGAATGCCCGGACCGTGTTCATCGCGGAAGACGAACCGCTCGCGCGCGACGTCCTGCGCGACTTCATCTACGCCCACGCAGGCCTGCGCCTCGTGGGCGAAGCGGCGGACGGCGCCAGCGCGCTCGCGCAGATCGACCGCATCCGCCCCGACATCGTCTTCATGGACATCCAGATGCCCGAGATGACGGGCCTGGACGTGCTGCGCCGCCTGACCGTCGTGCCGGACATCGTGTTCACGACCGCGTACGACCAGTACGCCGTCACCGCATTCGAACTGAACGCCGTCGACTACCTGCTGAAACCTTTTACGCGCGCCCGCTTCGACGCGGCCGTCGCGCGCCTGCTGGAGACGCCGGGATCGTCCGTCCCCGCGCCCGACGTCATCGGCGGCGCGCTCACGCTGGCGGTCGATCGTGTGCCGAGCCGTATCGAACGCATCCTCGTGCGCGACCGCGGCCGCATCTTTCCCTTGTCCGTGAACGAGATCGCCTACCTGAAGGCGGATGCGAAATACACAGCGATCGCCGCGCGCGGCCACACCTTCCTCGTGCGCATCGGGATCTCGGAACTGGAAGCCCAGCTGGACCCGGGCCGCTTCATCCGCATCCACCGCTCGGCGCTCGTGAACCTCGACTTCGTGGACTCCATGCGCGCGGACGACCAGTCGCAGCTCGAGATCACGATGCGCGACGGGGCCGTGCTCACGGCGAGCCGGGAAGCGTCGAAGGTGCTCAGGGAGATGGCGATTTAATCAGACGCGCAATCAACCAACGTCGTCCGCGCGCAAGCGCACTGCTGTCCGGAATAATTTTTACCGTCGAAAATCGGCCCGCCATAGGGAAAAACCGTCGTTCCCGGCATTGCCGGAAACGACTTCCCGCGAAAGCGGGAACACGTAGTTAGCATACTCAGTATGGATTCCCGCTTGCGCGGGAATGACGATGCTATTTCTGACGGTTTTTGAAAACAATATTCCGGACACTAGTGCGCGCAGGCGGGGATCCAAGTATTGAGCGCAGTGGCATGCAACGAACCTGGGGCCCCGGCCTTCGCTGGGGCGACGGTCTTGGGTATACGGGTCAGATTTGAATCCACGTCGTCTTCAGTTCCGTGTACTTGTCGAACGCGTGCAACGACTTGTCGCGCCCATTGCCCGACTGCTTGTAGCCGCCGAACGGCACCGTGATGTCGTCGTTGTCGTACTGGTTCACGTGCACGGTGCCCGCGCGCAGCTTGCGTGACGTGCGGATCGCGCGGCTCATGTCGGCCGTCCACACGGCGGCCGCCAGGCCATACGGTGTCGCGTTGGCCTGCCGCACCGCCTCGTCGAGGTCCGTGAACGACAGCACGGACAGCACGGGCCCGAAGATTTCCTCGCGCGCGATGCGCATCGTGGACTCCACGCTGTCGAACAGCGTCGGTTCGATGTACAAACCTCCGGTCTCCGCGCGTGCCGCATGGCCGCCCGCGAGCAGGCGCGCGCCGGCCGCCTTGCCGTCGTCGATGAAGCCGAGCACCGTCTTCATCTGGATCGCATCGACGATGGCGCCCATCACGGTCGATTCGTCGAGCGGGTCGCCCGGCGCGTACTGCGGGATCAACGCGAGGGCCTTGTCGAGGAAGGCTTCCCGGATCGATTCCTCCACGAACAGCCGCGACGGCGCGTTGCAGCTTTCTCCCTGGTTGAAATAGATCGAGCCGATGGCGCCCGCGACGGCCGCGTCGAGGTCGGGACAGTCCGCGCACACGATGTTGGCGGACTTGCCGCCCAGTTCCGTCCACGCGCGTTTCAGGTTCGACTGCCCCGCCATCTGCAGGATCTGCTTGCCGACGCGCGTGGAACCGGTAAAACCGATGCAGTCGACGTCCATGTGCAGCGCGAGCGCGCGGCCGGCTTCGTCGCCATAGCCGGGCAGCACGTTGAACACGCCTTCCGGCACGCCGGCCTCCAGCGCCAGCTCGGCCAGCCGCAAGGAACTCAGGGGCGCCTTTTCCGACGGCTTCAGCACGACGCTGTTGCCGGCCGCGAGGGCCGGCCCGATCTTCCACGCAGCCATCAGCATCGGATAATTCCATGGGATGATCGCCGCGACGACGCCGACCGGTTCGCGCGTGATGAGGGCCAGGCTGTCCTGCGGGCTCGGCGCAACCTGGTCGTAGATTTTGTCGATCGCTTCGCCATACCAGCGGATGCAGTTCTGCGCGAGCCGCACGTCCACGCTCTTGCTGTAGCGGATGGGCTTGCCCATGTCGAGGGTTTCCAGCAGGGCCAGCTCGTCTTCGTGCGCGAGCATCAGGTCGGCGAAGCGGATCAGGGTGCGCTTGCGCTCGGCCGGGGGCTTGCGGGCCCAGCGGCCATCCTCGAACGCGGCGCGGGCGCTGGCGACCGCGGCGTCGACGTCGGCGGCGTCGCAGCGGGCGACCTCGCCCAGGATGCGGCCGTCGATGGGAGAAATATTGTCGAAACGGGCGCCGGATGCGGCGTCGACACGCCGGCCTTCGATGACGGCGCGGCCGTCGATGTGCACCGTTCTGGATCGTTCATGCCAGCTTGGCGTGGTCATATTGTCTCCGTGCAGATGTCATCCTGTTGTCAGGCCGATACTAGCAAACAAAATCGATCCAAACGCCGATTTCTGCCGCTATAATCCGAAATTTTTCCCACCCGCATTTTCTATTGCGAGCCCGGAGCACACCGATATGAACACCATCCTGATTACGTCCGTCGTGCTCTACCTGCTCGGCACGCTCGGCCTGGGCGTCTGGGCCGGCACGCGGATCAAGAACACGTCCGATTTCGCCGTCGCGGGCCGCAGCCTGCCGCTGATCATGGTGATCACGACGACGTTTGCCACCTGGTTCGGCGCCGAAACCGTGATGGGCATCCCGGCGAAATTCGTGCAGGGCGGCCTGGGCGCGCTGGTGGAAGACCCGTTCGGCGCCGGCACCTGCCTGATCCTCGTCGGCCTGTTCTTCGCCGCCCGCCTCTATAAACTGAACCTGCTGACCATCGGCGACTACTACCGCGCCCGCTACGGCAAGGGCATCGAAGTCTTTTGCTCGGCCGCCATCATCCTGTCCTACCTCGGCTGGGTCGCGGCGCAGATCACCGCGCTGGGCCTCGTGTTTTCCGTGCTGACGGGCGGCGCGATGTCGGAGACGGCCGGCATGATCGTCGGCACGCTCGCCGTGCTGATCTACGTCGTCATCGGCGGCTTCCTGGCCGTCGCGATTACCGACTTCATCCAGATGATCGTGCTCGTGGTCGGCCTGTCCATCATCGCTGTGTTCTCGGCGAAACTGGCCGGCGGCACCGGTGCCGTCATCGACATGGCCAACAACGCGAACCTGTGGCACTTCCTGCCGGACGCGAAGTTCACCGACATCGCCTTCTTCGTCGGCTCGGCCGTGACGATGATGCTGGGCTCGATTCCGCAGCAGGACGTGTACCAGCGCGTGATGTCCGCCAAGAACGCCCCGACCGCGCGCGCCGGCGCCGTGATCGGCGGCGCCAGCTACATCATCTTCGCGTTCGTGCCGATGTTCGTCGTCGCGTGCGCCGTGATCGTGATGGGCAACGATGCGCTGGAACTGGCCAAGAGCGATTACCAGCGCGTGCTGCCCACGTTCGTGATGACGAAGATGCCGCTGATCATGCAGATCCTGTTCTTCGGCGCCCTGCTGTCCGCGATCAAGAGCACGTCGTCCGCCACGCTGCTCGCCCCGTCGACGAGCTTCACGGAAAACATCCTCAAAAACCTGCGCCCGGGCATGAGCGACCGCCAGCAACTGCTCGCGATGCGCGTCACCATCGTCGTGTTCGCCTCGCTCGTGCTGGCCTACGCCATCGCGATGAAGGGCACGTCGATCTACGACCTCGTGTCGTCCGCGTACCAGGTAACGCTCGTCGGCGCCTTCGTGCCGCTCGTCACCGGCCTGTACTGGAAGCGCGCGACGACGCAGGGCGCGATCCTGTCGCTGGTCGCCGGCATCGCCACGTGGATCGTGTTCTTCCCGCAGATCTCGCCGCTGGGCGAAGTCTTCCCGGGCCAGCTGGCGGGCCTGCTCGCGGCGTTCGCGGGCATGTTCATCGGCTCGCTGGCGCCGCAGGTGCTCAAGAACCGGCACGAGCCGCACAAGACGGCGGTCAGCGTATAACTGCGACTTTGGATACTTTTCCTTGGGTCCCCGCCTGCGCGGGGAACCAATTTCCCGTCCGAAGTCAGTCCAGCCACCCACGACCAGCGACATCCGCCAACGTCCGGTCCAGGCAAAACCGTATCCGCTCCACCATCTCATCCACCTGCGCACAGGTCATCACGAGCGGTGGCGCGACGATCATCCGGTCCCCGACGGCGCGCATGATGACGCCGTTGTCGAACATGTGCTGCCGGCACACCATCCCCACCGCCAGGTCGCGCACGAACGGTTCGCAGTCGTGCACCGTCGCAGCCTTGCGCCGCACGAGGTTCAGGCCGGCGGTCATGCCGATGCTCTCCGCGTGTCCGACGAGCGGATGCTCGGCCAGCCGCGCGAACGCGGCTTTCAAATGCGGCCCCGTCTCGCGCGCGACCTTGTCGACCAGTTTCTCGTCCTCGATGATGCGCAGGTTTTCCAGTGCCGCCGCGCAGGCGACGGGGTGACCGGAATAGGTGAAACCGTGGTTGAAATCGCCGCCGCGCTCGATCAGCGCGCGCGCCACGCGTTCGCCTACCAGCACGCCGCCCAGCGGCACATAGCCGGACGTGACGCCCTTCGCGAACGGGATCAGGTCGGGCCGCGTGCCCATGCGCTCGCTGCCGAACCACGTGCCCAGCCGGCCGAAGCCGCAGATGACCTCGTCCGAGATGAGCAGGATGCCGTACTTGTCGCAGATGCGCTGGATCTGCGGCCAGTACGTCTGCGGCGGGATGATGACGCCGCCCGCGCCCTGTACCGGTTCGCCGATGAATGCGGCGACCTTGTCCGGCCCCAATTCGAGTATCTTCTGTTCGAGCCAGTCCGCGGCCAGCAGCCCGAATTCCGATTCCGAAAGGCCGCGGCCGTGCTCGCCGAAATGCGGTTGCTCGATGTGGTGGATGTGCGGGATCGGCAGCGCGCCCTGGGCATGCATCGCGGCCATGCCGCCCAGCGACGCGCCGGCAATCGTGCTGCCGTGGTAGGCGTTGCGCCGGCTGATGACGATCTGCCGCTCCGGCTGCCCCATCAGCTGCCAATAGCGCCACACCATGCGCAGCGCGGTGTCGTTCGCCTCGGAACCGGAGCTCGTGAAGAACACGTGCTCGAAACCGGGCGGTGCCAGGCTCGCCAGCTTTTCCGCCAGCTTCACGGCCGGCACGTTCGTCGTGTTGAAGAAGCTGTTGTAGAACGGTAAAACATCCATCTGCCGTGCGACGACTTGCGTGATGGATGTGCGGCCATAGCCCACGTTCACGCACCACAGGCCGGACATGCCGTCGATGGTTTTATTGCCGTCCGAATCCCACAGGTAGATGCCCTCGCCGCGCACCATCACGCGCGCGCCCTTCGCGCTCAGGGCGCCGTGGTCGGTGAATGGGTGCAGGAAGTGAGCGCTGTCGAGCTGTTGCAATGTCCGGGTGTCATGGTCCTCACGGACCGGCGCGCGCGGGCCTGCCTCGAATGCCATGGTGTCGAAAGTCATGATGATCTCCTTGTCGTCGTCGTCGCATGGTCATACGTGCAAAAGAAGGTGCTCTCGTTCCCACGGGCTAATTACCGTCATAAATTCCTGGTGCTCCAGTTCCTTGACCGCGGAATAGACGTCGACGAAGCGCTCGCCGAGGATGTCGCGCAGGCGGTCCTCGCCGCGCAGCAGGGTCAGCGCTTCGGACAGGCCTTGCGGCAGCTCGACCTTCATCTTGTAGGCGCTGCCTTCGACCATCGGCGTCGGTTCCAGCTGTTCCTGGATGCCGAGGTAGCCGCAAGCCAGGGTAACGGCGAGGGCGAGGTAGGGATTGGCGTCGGCGCCGATCACGCGGTTTTCCACGCGCCGGTCCTGCGAGCCGGACACGGGTACGCGGAAGCCCACGGTGCGGTTGTCCACGCCCCATTGCAGGTTGATCGGGGCGGCCGTGTGGCGCACGATGCGGCGGTACGAGTTCACGTACGGCGCGACGATCGCCATCGCGGACGGCATGTATTTCTGCAAGCCGCCGATGTAGTGGCGGAACAGGTCGGACGGCGATCCATCCACATTGCTGAAGATGTTGCGGCCGGATTCCGCGTCGACGACGCTCTGGTGCACGTGCATCGCCGAGCCGGGCTCGCCAGCCATCGGCTTGGCCATGAAGGTGGCGTACATATCGTGTTTCAGCGCCGCTTCGCGCAGGGTGCGCTTGAAGTAGAAGACCTTGTCGGCGAGGCCCAGCGGTTCGCCGTGCTGGAAATTGATTTCCATTTGGCCGGCGCCGATCTCGTGGATGAGGGTGTCGACGTCGAGGCCCATCATGTCGCAGTAATCGTAGATGTCCTCGAACAGCGGGTCGAATTCGTTGACGGCGTCGATGCTGTAGACCTGGCGGCTCGTCTCGGAGCGCCCGCTGCGGCCGATCGGGGCGGCCAGCGGCAGGTCGGGGTCGATGTTTTTCGCCGTCAGATAAAACTCCAGTTCGGGCGCGACGAGCGGCTTCCACCCCTTTTTCTCGTACAGCTTCAGCACGCGGCGCAGCACGCTGCGCGGCGCGAAATCGACCAGCTTGCCGTCGGAGAAATAGCAGTCGTGGATCACCTGCGCCGTCGGGTCGACGGCCCACGGCACCATCGTGATCGTGCCCGGGTCGGCCTTCAGGATCATGTCGCGGTCGGTGGTCGAGATCGCGCGGTCGAAGGCATCGTCGTCGGACGGTGAATTGCCCGTCACGGTCATGCCCAGCACGATTTCCGGCAGGCGCATGCCACGGTCCTCGGTGAATTTCACGCGCGGGAGGATTTTTCCACGCGCGACGCCCGTCAGGTCGGGCACCAGGCATTCGATTTCGGTGACTCGTTTGCCGTTGAGCCACTCGTCCATGTCGTTGTATGAAAAATTGTCGCGGATAGCCATGATGTTCTCTCTGTCCGTTAATGGATTGCACGCAAGCGCAAACGCGCCGCCCGCGGGCTGCGTGGGATCGAGCAGGGATCAGGGAAGCTATGGGACGGGCGTGACCGCCCATTTCGCATCGGGGGTCATGACGGTGTCCGTTTCGTTGATCTGTAGGCGCGGCAGGCGGCGCCGAATGCGCCGAACATCTTCATCGAATGGGGATTGTGGACGATGCGCCATTCCGGGTGCCATTGCACGGCCAGCGTGAAGCCGGGCGCGTCCTTCACCGAGAAGGCTTCCACGAGCCCATCTTCCGCCGTCGCTTCGACGACGAGGCCTTTTGCCAGTTCGTTCACGCCCTGGCCATGCAGCGAATTCACGGGAATTTCCGGCAAACCGATGATCTGGTGCAGCATGCCGCCTTCCACGAGCTTGATCTTGTGGGCATCGCCGTACTGCTCGTCCATGCCCAGCTCCGGATTCTCGCGGTGGTCGAAGTGCCCGGGCACCGCCTGCACGGCCTGAAACAGGCTGCCGCCCAGCGCCACGTTCATTTCCTGGAAACCACGGCAGATTGCGATGATCGGGATGCCGCGTTTCACGGCCGCGCGGATCAGCGGCAACGTGGTCTGGTCGCGTGCCGGGTCTTGCGGCAGCGACGGGTCGAGCACTTCTTCGGAGTAATAGCTTGGATGAACGTTCGACGCCGAGCCCGTCAGCATGATCCCGTCGCACAGCGCGAGCATCGTCTCCAGGTCGAGCGCTTCCCCCAGCGACGGCAGGATCAGCGGGGCGCAGTCGGCACCGAGGACGACGGCGTCGACATACTTGTGCTGGGCCGCGTGGTAAGGGTGTTCACCGAAATCGCGGGTGCAAGCGGGGACGAAAACGATCGGGCGCATGGTCTCTACCTTGTAGTGAGCGCACAGGAACCATCATACGTACAAAGTGGTCCGAATGCGAGTGGCCGTTGTTTCAGATCAAGGAAACCGCGTTCCCAATGCAAACGCTCCCTGGGATCTGCTAGTCGAGCGGGTTCGCTGTTGTAACCCGTAGCAAAAGCTTAACGTCAACTGAAGAACGATGCCAACACAAACGGGGCCTTGGTCAGCATCGTGCTATGGTGTTCCCGCCCGAACGACATGACAACGAGGAACCCATGCTGAACCTCAATGACGCTTCCCTGCTGCGCCAGCAGGCCTGGATCGACGGCGCCTGGTGCGACGCCGACGACGGCAAGACCGTCCCCGTGATCAACCCCGCCACCGGAGAAACGCTCGGCACCGTGCCACACATGGGCGCACAGGAAACCCGGCGCGCCATCGATGCGGCACAGGCGGCCTGGCCCGCGTGGCGCAGGAAGACGGCGCGCGAACGGGCCCTCATCCTGCGCAAATGGAACGACCTGATGCTGGACAACGCGGACGACCTGGCCGCCATCATGACGGCCGAACAGGGCAAGCCGCTGGCCGAATCGAAGGGAGAAATCGCGTACGCCGCCTCGTTCCTGGAATGGTTCGGCGAACAGGGCAAGCGCATCGAGGGCGACGTGCTGGAATCGCCCGCGCGCGACCGCCGGATCGTCGTCACGAAGGAACCGATCGGTGTGTGCGCCGCGATCACGCCGTGGAATTTTCCGGCCGCGATGATCACCCGCAAGGTCGGCCCGGCGCTCGCGGCGGGCTGTCCCATCGTGCTGAAACCGGCGGAGCTGACGCCCTATTCCGCCCTCGCGCTGGCCGTGCTGGCGGAGCGCGCCGGCGTGCCGAAGGGCGTGTTTTCGATCGTGATCGGCGACTCCAAAGCGATCGGCGCGGAGATGTGCGCGAACCCCATCGTGCGCAAGCTCAGTTTCACGGGTTCCACGCAGGTCGGCCGATTGCTGATGGAACAATGCGCGCCGACGGTCAAGAAATTGTCGCTGGAACTGGGCGGCAACGCCTCGTTCATCGTGTTCGACGACGCCGACCTCGATGCCGCCGTCGAAGGCGCGATGGCCTCGAAATACCGCAACATGGGGCAGACCTGCGTGTGCGCGAACCGCATCTACGTGCAGGATGGCGTCTATGAGGCGTTCGCCGCAAAGCTGACGGCCGCCGTCGCGAAGCTGAAGGTCGGCAACGGCATGGAGCCGGGCGTGAACCAGGGACCGCTGATCGAAGAAAAAGCCGTCGAGAAGGTCGAGCACCACATCGCCGATGCGCTCGGCAAGGGCGCCCGTCTGCTGCTGGGCGGCAAGCGCCACCCGCTGGGACTGACCTTCTTCGAGCCGACGGTGCTGGCCGACGTCACGCCGCAGATGCTGATTTCGGACGAGGAAACCTTCGGCCCCGTGGCGCCGCTGTTCCGTTTCAAGACCGACGAGGAAGCGATCGCGCTGGCCAACGCGACGGAGTACGGGCTCGCGTCGTACTTCTACGCCCGTGACATCGGCCGCGTGTGGCGCGTGGCCGAGCAGATCGAGTCCGGCATGGTGGGCGTGAACACGGGCCTGATCTCCAATGAAGTCGCACCGTTTGGCGGGGTCAAGCAATCCGGGCTGGGGCGCGAAGGGTCGAAATACGGCATGGATGACTATCTCGTCATCAAGTACATCTGCCTGGGAGGGATGTGATGGCCGAGGACCCGTTTCATCGGGTGCGCGACGCGCCGCTGTTCATCGTGCCGCGCACGCTGAACGCCCTGCGGACATTCCGCAACGGGCCCGGGTTGGACGCCGACCTCGCGCGCGTGGCGGACGGGCTGATCGCCGGGGTCGCGACGCATCCGACGAAGTTCTGGGTGCTGAAGCAGTTTCAGCCAGTGCTGGAGGATGCCCGGGATGCGCCCGCGGCGACGCGCGAACGCGTCGCCGCGGGGCTCAGGCAATTCATGGATATTCTCGGGATCGAGGATTCCGACGGACTGCCGGCGTTTTACCTGGGTTTGTACTCGTAATACTTGCGCGCGTCACCGCGCACCTGATCCGCGGGATACTTGGCGCGGTTGAGCACCATCTTTTCCTGCACCGCGGCGAGCAGGTCGACGTCGAGCTTGTCCGCCAGGCGCACGAGATAAACGAGCACGTCGGCCATCTCGTGGCGCACTTCCACGAGCTTGTCTGCGCCGAGTTCGTCCGCACGGCCGTGCTGCAGCCACTGGAAGTGTTCCAGCAGCTCGGCCGCCTCCACCGTCAGCGCGGACGCGAGGTTTTTCGGCGTGTGGAACTGGTCCCAGTCACGCTCCTCGACGAACTGGCGCACGATGGCGCGCAGTTGGTCGAGTTCGCCGCCGGGCTGCATCAGGGCACCTCGAAAAACCGTAGCGAGCGGCAGCAATGCTGTTCGAGAAGCGCAGCTGTACGAGTCGTACAGCGAGCATCGCAGAACGGCGGTGCAACGCGCAGCAGGTGTTTCGACGTGCCCGTCACTTGAGGTAGCCCTGCAGGATCTTGTCCAGCTTCGGCTGGATCTCGTCGTAGCTGCGGACGGTGCAGCCGAGGTCGCGCAGCAGGCCGTCGTGCACGCCGTAGACCCAGCTGTGGATGGTGATGTCCTGGCCCCGCTCCCACGCGTCGCGCACGACCGTGGTCTGGGCGATGTTGATGACCTGCTCGGCCACGTTCAGTTCGACGAGGCGGTTGGTGGCGGCCGTACCGGCGACGTTGCCCAGGTATTTGCCGTGCTTGTCGCGCACGTCGCGCACGTGGCCGAGCCAGTTGTCGGCCAGGCCGACACGGGTGTTGTTCAGCGCCGCGCCCACGCCCGAGCAGCCGTAATGGCCGCACAGGATGATGTGCTTGACCTTCAGCACATCGACGGCGAACTGCAGCACCGTCAGGCAGTTCAGGTCGGAGTGGGAGACGACGTTGGCGATGTTGCGGTGGACGAACAGTTCGCCCGGCGCCATGCCGACGAGTTCATTCGCGGGCACGCGGCTGTCGGAGCAGCCGATCCACAGATATTCTGGGTTTTGTTGGGAGGCCAGGTCCTTGAAGAAATTGGGATCCTCCTGGATCATCGACGCCGCCCATTGACGGTTGCGTTCGAAGAGGTCTGCGGCGGTGAGGCCGGTGGGGGTCTTTGCCATGGCGTTTTCCTATTCAGCAGAACCGTCACCCCCGCGCAGGCGGGGGTCCATGCTGAGGCTCCGCGAGTTGCACGAGTAACCTTACGGTAGCAACTTGGGAGTCGCGGCATGGATTCCCGCGTGCGCGGGCATGACGATGTTATCTAATCGACCATATTCTGGTCAAAAAAAACCGCCGGGGCTCGCGCACCCGGCGGTCCATCCGACATCTTACTCGAAGAAGTCCTTTACCTTGTCCATCCAGCCCTTGCTCTGCGGGCTGTGCTTCGCGCCACCCTCGACCGTCAGACGATCGAATTCACGCAGCAGGTCCTTCTGCTTCTCGGTGAGCTTGACGGGCGTCTCGACCACGACGTGACAGAACAGGTCGCCCGAGTAACCCGAGCGCACGCCCTTGATGCCCTTGCCCTTGAGGCGGAAGGTCTTTCCGGTCTGGGTGCCTTCGGGGATCGTGAACGAGACCTTGCCGCCCAGCGTGGGCACCTCGATCTCGCCGCCCAGTGCAGCCTTGCTGAACGAGATCGGCATTTCGCAATGCAGGTCGTCGCCTTCGCGCTGGAACACGGTATGCGGCTTGATGTGGATCTCGACATACAAGTCGCCCGGCGGCCCGCCGTTCGTACCCGGCTCGCCGTTGCCGGTCGAGCGGATGCGCATGCCGCTGTCGATACCCGCCGGGATCTTCACTTCCAGCGTCTTGTTGCGCTTGATGCGTCCGGCGCCGCCGCAGGATGCGCACGGTTCCGGGATGATCTTGCCGCTGCCGTGGCACTTCGGGCAGGTCTGCTGGATCGAGAAGAAGCCCTGCTGCATGCGCACCTGGCCGTGGCCGTGGCAGGTCGTGCAGGTGACGGGCGACGTGCCCGGCTTGGCGCCGCTGCCGTGGCAGGTGTCGCACTTGTCCCAGCTCGGCACGCGGATCGTCGTGTCGAAGCCGGCGGCTGCCTGTTCCAGCGAAATTTCCAGGTTGTAGCGCAGGTCGGCGCCGCGGTACACCTGCGGGCCCGAGCTGCGGCCACGGCCGCCGCCGCCGAAGATGTCGCCGAAGATGTCGCCGAACGCATCGCCGAAGCCGCCGGCACCGAAGCCGCCGCCCATGCCGCCGTTCGGATCGACGCCAGCGTGACCATAGCGGTCATAAGCCTCGCGCTTTTCCGGATTGGTCAGCATCTCGTAGGCTTCCTTGACCTCCTTGAACTTCTCTTCCGCTTCCTTGTTGTCGGGATTGCGGTCCGGATGGTACTTCATCGCAAGCTTGCGATAGGCCTTCTTGATCTCGTCTTCCGAAGCGGTCTTCGCGACGCCGAGGATCTCGTAAAAATCACGCTTTGCCATTTGTCGGCACCTTGCTGTCTATCTACAAAAGAACTGTGGCGGACCAGGCAGACACCTGCGAACGCACAGCCCAAAAGGATACGAGTATACAGTGAGCATGTCGGGCTTGCGCGACTCGGCCGTAAAAACAACGGCCGAATCGCTCCCGCTGATGTTGGACACACCACAAAAAAACGAGCCGGGCACCATGAGGTCGCTTCGGCTCGGGGTTGCGGCGGCGGGGCGGGCCTTGCATCAGGTCCGCCCCGCCAGGACGTCCTTACTTGGCGTCCTTGACTTCCTTGAAGTCGGCGTCGACGACGTCGTCTTCCTGCTTGGCCGACTCGGCACCCGGCTGCTGGCCGCCAGCCTGTGCGCCCGCGGCGCCCTGCTGGGCCTGCATGTCGGCGTACATCTTCTCGCCCAGCTTCTGCGCGGCGGTCGACAGCGCAGCCACCTTGGCGTCGATCTCGGCCTTGTCGCCCGACTTGATCGAACCTTCCAGGTCGGTGATCGCGGCTTCGATCTTTTCCTTCTCGCCGGCGTCCAGCTTGTCGCCGTACTCGGTCAGGGACTTGCGGGTCGAGTGCACCAGCGCGTCGGCCTGGTTGCGCGACTCGGCCAGTTCCTTGACCTTCTTGTCTTCTTCCGCGTTCAGCTCGGCGTCCTTCACCATCTTCTGGATCTCGTCTTCCGACAGACCCGAGTTGGCCTTGATGGTGATCTTGTTTTCTTTACCGGTGGCCTTGTCCTTCGCGCCCACGTGCAGGATGCCGTTGGCGTCGATGTCGAAGGTCACTTCGATCTGCGGCGTGCCGCGCGGTGCCGGCGGGATGCCTTCCAGGTTGAACTCGCCCAGGCCCTTGTTGCCGGCGGCGATCTCGCGTTCACCTTGATAAACCTTGATGGTCACGGCCGGCTGGTTGTCGTCGGCGGTCGAGAACACCTGCGAGAACTTGGTCGGGATCGTGGTGTTCTTCTGGATCATCTTGGTCATCACGCCGCCCAGGGTTTCGATACCCAGCGACAGCGGGGTCACGTCCAGCAGCAGCAGGTCTTTGCGGTCGCCGGCCAGCACGGAGCCCTGGATGGCGGCGCCGACAGCGACGGCCTCGTCCGGGTTCACGTCCTTGCGCGGATCCTTGCCGAAGAACTCCTTGACCTTTTCCTGCACCTTCGGCATACGGGTCATGCCGCCGACCAGGATGATGTCGTCGATGTCCGAGACCTTCACGCCCGCATCCTTGATCGCGACGCGGCACGGTTCGATGGTCTTGGCGATCAGTTCCTCGACCAGCGCTTCCAGCTTGGCGCGGGTGATCTTGAGGTTCAGGTGGACCGGCGCGCCGTTCGCCATCGCGATGTACGGCTCGTTGATCTCGGTCTGCTGCGACGACGACAGTTCGATCTTCGCGCGCTCGGCCGAAGCCTTGATGCGCTGCAGGGCGATCGGATCCTTCGACAGGTCGAGGCCGTTGATCTTCTTGAACTCGTCGATGATGTAATCGATGATGCGCTGGTCGAAGTCTTCGCCGCCCAGGAACGTGTCGCCGTTGGTCGACAGCACTTCGAACTGCTTCTCGCCATCCACGTCGGCGATCTCGATGATCGACACGTCGAACGTACCGCCGCCGAGGTCATACACGGCGATCTTGCGGTCGCCCTTGTCGGTCTTGTCCAGGCCGAATGCCAGCGCGGCCGCGGTCGGCTCGTTGATGATGCGCTTGACGTCCAGGCCCGCGATGCGGCCGGCGTCCTTGGTCGCCTGGCGCTGCGAGTCGTTGAAGTACGCCGGGACCGTGATGACGGCTTCCGTCACTTCTTCGCCGAGGTAGTCTTCGGCGGTCTTCTTCATCTTGCGCAGCACTTCGGCCGAGATCTGCGGCGGCGCCAGTTTCTTGTCGCGCACACCGACCCACGCGTCGCCGTTGTCGGCCTTCGTGATCGTGTACGGCATCAGGCTGATGTCCTTCTGGACTTCCTTCTCGTCGAATTTACGGCCGATCAGGCGCTTGACCGCGAACAGGGTGTTCTTCGGGTTGGTGACGGCCTGGCGTTTCGCCGGCGCGCCGACCAGGATCTCGCCATCTTCCTGATAAGCGATGATCGAAGGCGTAGTACGGGCGCCTTCCGCGTTTTCGATGACCTTGGGCTGACCATTTTCCATGATCGCCACGCAGGAGTTGGTGGTGCCCAGGTCGATACCGATGATTCTGCCCATAATATTTTCCTTTTTAGTACTCAGTTTTCAGATGTGTCGAATATTGGGAAATGTCGCTAAGTTTCAAGAGGTTATTCACCTCTGTCGCGACATTATTTCGGTGCGGCGGCGGTCACGATGGCCGGGCGCAGCAGGCGGTCGGCGATCATGTAACCCTTCTGCAGGACGGCCACCACGGTGTTCGCTTCCTGGTCGGACGGCACCACGGCCACGGCCTGGTGCTTGTTCGGGTCGAGCTTGTCGCCCGGCTGCGGCATCACTTCGACCAGGCGGTTCTTTTCGAACGCGGCGGTGAGCTGCTTCAGGGTCATCTCGACGCCTTCCTTGATCGATTCGACCGTCGGCGCTTCGACTTTCAGCGCCATCTCGAGGCTGTCGCGCACGGGCACCATGGCCTCCGCGAAGCTTTCGATGGCGAACTTGTGGGCCTTGCTCACATCTTCCTGGGCACGGCGGCGGATATTGTCCGCCTCGGCCTTGGCACGCATGAAGGCATCGTGCATCTCGGCCAGCTTGGCCTCGGTGGCGCTCAGCTGTTCTTCGAGGCCGGGCTCGTTGGCCGGTGCGGCCTGCGCTGCCGCGGCTGCAGCCGCATCGGCGGCTTCCGGCTGATTGCTCACCTCTTGGTTTTCTTGGTCTTGCATCGAAAAAACTCCTGAAATCAAGGACTTGGCTGATTGGTTGGACGACTGTTGCAGTCACACAGCGCCGCATATTGGGCATTCGCCTACATTTTCAAGGGGAATTGAAGAAACAATATGCAGACGTGCGTATTCTTTTGTTACAAGATTTACTTGCTCGTAGTCACCATCGACAGCTAGCCGTTCTACTATCGTGTCGTCAAGACATCCACCGACCCGATGGGAAAGACCATGAAACTGCATCTGATCAGCGGCGCCGTGCTCATCTACACCCTGCTTGCGCTGGCTGCGATCTGCCTGGCGGAGCTCGGGTCGGCGCCGCAAAACGTGGCATTCTAGCATCTCGCCGTCGGGCGACGGCGCTTATGCCCCTAGTTTCACCGCGTGCTCGCGCGCGATGTCCGCATCCTTGCGCTGCGCCTCGCGTTGCGCGGGCGTGAGCATCGTCGGCCAGCCGATCAGGTGCTGCTCGGCGATCTCGGCCATGCCGACGATCCAGGCCGGGTTATCGTTCAGGCAGGGAATGTAGCGATATTCCTGGCCGCCGTTCGATTCGAAGTCGTGACGGACTTCCATGTTGATCTCTTCCAGCGTCTCCAGGCAGTCGCTCGTAAAACCGGGGCACAGGACGTCGATCCGCTTGACGCCGTCCCGCGCCAGCTGCTGCACGGTCGGCGCCGTGTAGGGCTGCAGCCACTCGGCCTTGCCGAAGCGCGACTGGAACGTCACCATGTACTGGTCCGGCGCCAGGCGCAGGCGCGCCGCCAGCAGGCGCGCCGTCCGGTGGCATTCGCAGTGGTACGGGTCGCCCAGCAGCAGCGTGCGCTTGGGCACGCCGTGGAAACTCATCACCAGCTTCTCGCCGCGGCCGTGCGTCTCCCAGTACGTCTCCACGGACGCGGCCAGCGCATCGATATAGCCCTCGTGGTCGTGGTAGTGCTTCACGAGGCGCAGTTCGGGGATGTTGCGCACCTTCTTGTAGTGGTCGAAGACGGCGTCCCAGATCGACGCGGTCGTCGTGCCGGAATATTGCGGGTACGCGGGCAGCACGACGATGCGCTCGACGCCGCGTGCTTTCAGTTCGTCCAGCACGTCCGGCAGCGCGGGCGAGCCGTAGCGCATCGCCATCGCCACCTCGACGTCGTGGTGGCCGCGCTGTTCGAGCAGCGCCTGGAGCTTGTTCGCCTGCCGCTCCGTGTACACCTTCAGCGGCGAGCCTTCGCGGCTCCAGATCGTCGCGTATTTTTTCGCCGACTGCCCCGAGCGGAACGGCAGGATCGCCAGGTGCAGGATCAAATTCCACACGGCGCGCGGGATTTCCACGACGCGCGGGTCGGACAGGAACTGCTTCAGGTAGCGCCGCACCGCGGGCCGCGTCGGCGCGTCGGGCGTGCCGAGGTTGACGAGGACGATGGCACTCTTCGCGATGGTACCGTGCTGGTACACCGGTTCTTTATTGAAGGGCATGAAGGACCTCAGGATGCCAGCAGTTCGCGCGCATGCTTGCGCGTGGTCTCGGTGATCTCGATGCCGCCCAACATGCGCGCCACCTCTTCCACGCGGGCCTTGTTGTCGAGCACGTCGATGCGCGACACGGTCTTGCCGCCATCCGTCGTGCCCTTGGCCACCTGGAAGTGCTGGTTCGCCTGGCTCGCGACCTGCGGCAGGTGCGTAACGCACAGCACTTGCCTGCTCTGGCCCAGGCGTTTCAGCAACCGGCCGACGACTTCCGCCACGCCGCCGCCGATGCCCGTGTCGACCTCGTCGAAGATCAAGGTCGGCACCGTCGTCGCGTTCGCCGTGATGACGGAGATGGCCAGCGAGATGCGCGCCAGTTCGCCGCCCGACGCCACCTTGGCCAGCGGCCGCGGCGCGACGCCGGCGTGACCGGCCACGAGGAACTCGACCTGCTCGCAGCCGTACACGGCCGGCTCGCACGGGTTCAGCGCGACGACGAAGCGGCCGCCGCTCATCGACAGTTCCTGCATCGCTTCCGATACCTGCGACGACAGGCGCTGCGCCGCCTGCGCGCGCGTCGCGGACAGCTTCTGCGCGGCCGCCAGGTAGACGGCTTTCGCTTTGTCTTCCTGCTTGCGCAGGCCGTCGACGTCGCTCGCGTCGGCCAGCTGCTGCAGCTTGGCCTTCAGGGTCGCGTGCTCCTCCGGCAGCTCCTCCGGCGTCACGCGGAACTTGCGGGCCGTGCTGTGGATGGCGTCCATGCGCGCATCGACCTGCGACAGGCGGTCCGGATCGAGCTCGACCTTGTCGACGTAGGTGTTCAGCGCGTACACGGCTTCCTGCAGCTGGATGCGCGCCGGCTCCATGCAGTCGAGCACGGCCTGCAGGTCCGCGTCGACGCCGGCCAGCTTCGACAGTTTCAGGTTCAGCGACGACAGCTGCGACAGGATCGGCTGCTCCGATTCCGACAGCGCATTCAGCGCTTCCTGCGCGCCTTCGATCAGGCTCGCGGCATGCGACAGGCGGCTGTGTTCATTCGTGATCTCGGCCCACTCGCCCGGCTTCACCGCGAGTTTATCGAGCTCGCCGACCTGCCACTCGAGGCGCTCGCGTTCCAGCAGCACGTTTTTCGCGTTGGTCTCGAATTCCTCGCGCTGGCGCGCCAGCGCCTTCCACGCTTTATACGCGCTCGCGACTTCCTGCACCTGCGCAGTCGCACCCGGGTCGCGCACGGCGACCTGGTTGTCGAGCAGCGCGCGCTGGGCATCGAGTTTCAACAAGGACTGGTGCGCGTGCTGGCCGTGGATGTCGACGAGCAGCTCGCCGAGTTCGCGCAGCTGGCTGGCCGTTGCCGCGATGCCGTTGATATACGACTTGGAGCGGCCGGCGTTGTCGATCACGCGGCGCAGCAGCGCGCCGCCCTCGTCGGTTTCGAACTCGTTCTGTTCCAGCCAGATGCTCGCGGCCTGGGTCAGCGCGAAGTCGGCGCTGATGTCGGCCTTGGCCGCGCCTTCGCGCACCATGCTTGCCTCACCGCGGCCGCCGAGCGCGAGCTGGAGCGCGTCGATCAGGATCGACTTGCCGGCGCCGGTCTCGCCGGTGAACACCGTGAAGCCGTTCGAGAACTCGAGCTCGATCGTGTCGACGATGACGAAGTCGCGGATGGTCAGTGTGCGCAACATGAAGAAACAGGTCTCCTGATGGATGCTGGATTTATTTGAGCTTGCCGTCACCGGACGGATATTCGTTCCAGTGCAGCTTCTCGCGCAGGGTGTGGTAGTAGCTCCACCCTTCCGGATGCAGGAAGGTGATGGTGTTGGGCGAGCGCGAGATCATGATCTGGTCGCCGTGCTGCAGGCTCGTGAAGGTCTGCATGTCGAAATTCACGCTGATGTCGCGGCCGTTGATGATCTCGACGACGATGTCGCTCGTGTTCGGCACGACGATCGGGCGGTTGGACAGCGCATGCGGCGCGATCGGCACCAGGACGATGCCGGCCAGCGTGGGGTGCAGCAGCGGGCCGCCGGCCGACAGCGCGTACGCCGTGGAACCGGTGGGCGTCGAGACGATCAGGCCGTCCGAGCGCTGGTTGTACATGAACGTGCCGTCCACCGTGACCTTCAGCTCGGCCATGCCGGCACCCGTGCCGCGCGCGACGACGACGTCGTTGACGGCGACGGAGCAGTGGATCTCGACGCCGTCGCGCACGACGCGCGCCTCCAGCAGCGAGCGTTCCTCGGTCTTGGCCTTGCCGCTGAGGATGTCGCCCAGCGCGGGCAGCATGCGGTCGATGGGGATGTCGGTCATGAAGCCCAGGCGGCCCTGGTTGATGCCGATGAGCGGCACGCGGTAGCGCGCGAGCTGGCGGGCGATGCCGAGCATCGTGCCGTCGCCGCCGACGACGATGGCGGTGCCGCAGTGCGCGCCGATCTCGTCGATGGTCATGGCGGCCACGCCGGCGACCTTCACGTGCCCCGCCGTTTCCTGCTCGAACACGACGCGGTAGCCGGCCCCCTGCAGGAAGTCGACGATGGCCTGCACGGGCTCGTCGATCCCGGCCGTGTTGTGCCGTACGACGAGCGCGATGGTTTGTTGCGGTTCAGGCGTCACGGACATACGACTCTCGGCAGCAGGTGTTAGGGAGACAGAAGATTAACCGATTCGCCCGGCTTCTGCACTATCGCAACTCAGCAAATACTGTACAAACGCACAGTATAGTTGGGCGGATGGACTTCCGGCAAGCGGACAGTCGAGCCCGCTTCAATGCAGGATGCCGAATGCGAACGCGGCACCGATCGCCACCCCGACCCCGGTCACATGCAGCGCCATCAGCACGAGCCAGCGCACGCCGGTCACCAGGCGCGAGCCGCCGTACACGCGCCGCATCGCAACGGGCGTGTAGAGCAGGAGCCACGCCCACAGCACGAAGGAGACGATGCCAACGATATCCGGGACCACCATCAGCAGGGTCAGCGCCAGGAAAGCGAACGCATTCACGTGCAGCGCGAACAGCAGGTGTTCGCCGTAGCGCCGTCCCGATCCGAGGTACAGGATCTTGAGGTACAGCGCGAACAGCGGCATCATCAGGAAGACGGCATACGGCACGTAGCTGCCGAAGGCCGTCCGCATCACCTTGTCCCGCTCCGCCGGCGCCATCCTCGCGAACCGGTCCGCCTGCTCGCCCCAGTGCGCGTTGACGCTGCCGATGCTCTTGCGCAGGTCGACCGTGCCCTCGGCGATTTCACCCGGCGCGTCTTCGCGCATCAGCCCGCCCTGCTTGTCCGCCTGGCCGTGTGCGGCAACCGGCGCATGTCCCTGCCCGGCGGGAGCCGGGACCTGGTCGTGGCCGCCGTATTTCGCGACGGCGAAGAAGATCAGGCTGAACGTCAGGTACAGGCGCAGCGGCTGGATGTAGCGCACGCGGCGGCCATTGATGTACTCCAAAGTCAACTGCCCCGGACGGAACAAAAGGAGCAGCAGTGACTTCCAAAGCTTGCCTTCCAGCGCGACGTAATGGCCGATGAACTCGTGCAGGAACTCGCGCGTGCTGGGCGGATGCAGCACCGTTTCCTGGCCACATTCGTGACAGAAATTACCGGAAACGACGGCGTTGCAGTTCGGGCAGTCACTGGCGGTGTGATGGAGATGGGCTGGCGTGTTCACGACGTTCGTACCATTTGTCATATCAACCAGCATGTTAAACAGTTCATTGCAAAAAAGCATCATCCAATTGCGCGACCGCCTTCGATTCGAAGGATTAGGATTTAATCAATTGAATCGAAGGAGGTTGCTATGGTGCAGGAAGAAAAAGACCGCGTCGTGAACACCGACCGGAAGATCGAGGAACAGAGCTACAAGCGCGAACCGCACGAGCGCGACGAATCGCCCGACGGGCAAGGCGTCCGGCCGCGCGGCATCATGAAGCAGGCGGCGGAAGATCTCGAGCAGGGCCTCGTCGACACCGATGCGCGCGCGACCCCGGGCGCCAGCGAAGCCGTGAACCCGGCACCGGACGCCACCGGTCAGGCCAACCCGCAGCCCGACCGTCATCGCGACATGCGCGACCACGATTCGACCATTCCGGACGGAGGGCAGAACCGATGACAGCACGTGCCAGGCTTGCGCTCCTGATCCTTCCTCTGCTGGGCGCCGGCATGGCGCACGCCCAGCAGTATCCCGTCGGCTGGGGACCGAATCCGGCCCTGCCGGCACCCGAAAGGTCGCTGATACCGACCATCAACATCGCCGAGGCGGATGCATGGCCGCAAGGCACGCGCCCGACGCCGGCCGCCGGCCTGGCCGTCACCGCGTATGCGACCGGCCTCGACCATCCGCGCTGGCTGTACGTGCTGCCGAACGGCGACGTGCTCGTCGCCGAGAGTAACAAGCCCGGCAATGCGCCCAAGGAAAAAGGCATACGCGCCAAGGTGCAGGGACTGGCGCAGAAGAAGGCGGGCGCCGGCGTCGAGTCGCCCGACAAGATCATCCTGCTGCGCGGCTTCAAGCCGGACGGCACGGCCGATACGAAGACCACGTTCATGCAGGGCCTGACGTCGCCGTTCGGCATGACCCTCGTCGGCAACGACCTGTATGTCGCGAATGCCGACGCGCTGCGGAAATTCCCGTACAAATCGGGCGAGACGAGCATCACGGCCAAGGGCACCAAGGTGCTCGACCTCCCCGCGGGAATCAACCACCACTGGACGAAGAATGTCGTCGCCGCGCCCGACGGCAAGAAGCTGTACATCACGGTCGGCTCGAACAGCAACGTGGCCGAGAACGGCATGGAGATCGAAAAGGGCCGTGCCGCCATTTGGGAATACGACCTCGCCAGCGGCCAGTCGCGCATCTACGCGAGCGGCCTGCGCAATCCGAACGGCATGGACTTCCAGCCGCAGACGAAGGCCTTGTGGACCGTCGTCAACGAGCGCGACGAACTGGGCAACGACCTCGTACCGGACTACATGACGGCCGTGAAGGACGGCGCGTTCTACGGCTGGCCGTACAGCTATTACGGCCAGCACGTCGACACGCGCGTCAAGCCGCAGAACCCCGGCCTCGTCGCGAAGGCGATCCCGCCGGATTACGCGCTGGGCGCGCACACGGCCTCGCTGGGCCTGGCGTTCTACGACGGCGAGCTGCTGCCGCAGTTCAAGAACGGCGCGCTGATCGGCCAGCACGGCTCGTGGAACCGCAAGCCGTATTCCGGCTACAAGCTCGTGTTCGTGCCGTTCACCGACGGCAGGCCGAGCGGTCCGCCGCAGGATGTCCTGACGGGCTTCCTCGGCAAGGACGAGCACGCGTACGGGCGCCCGGTCGGGGTCGCGGTCGACCGGACCGGCGCCATCCTGCTGGCGGATGACGTCGGCAACATCGTCTGGCGGATCACTCCGGCCGCCACCAACCAGGGAGCAAAACAATGATCAAACGTAAGGGAAGCGCCGTCTGGAGCGGCGGACTGAAAGATGGCAAGGGCACCGTGTCCACGCAGAGCGGCGTCCTCGACCAGGCACAATACGGCTTCAACACGCGCTTCGAAAATGGCGCGGGCACGAATCCGGAAGAACTGCTGGCGGCCGCGCACGCCGGCTGCTTCACGATGGCCTTGTCCGCCCAGCTGGGCGAAGCCGGCATGACGGCGCAGAAGCTGGAGACGACGGCCACCGTGTCGCTCGACAAGGCCGACGGCGGCTTCGCGATCCCGGCCGTGCACCTGGATCTCGTCGCCACGATTCCCGGCGCGAGCGAGGAAGCGTTCCAGGAAGCGGCGCGCAAGGCCAAGGAAGGGTGTCCGGTCTCGAAGCTGTTCAATGCCAACATCACGCTGGACGCGAAACTGCAAGCGTAAGCACACGGCGTGCCGCGCGCGGCACGCCTGCACGAATCCGCACGAGCGCATAAAATTCCCGTTTTCCCCCACGAACCAACAAGGACAACAATGCGCCTCCTGCACACCATGCTTCGCGTCGGCGACCTGCAGCGCTCCATCGATTTCTACACCAAGGTGCTCGGCATGAAACTGCTGCGCACGAGCGAAAATCCGGAATACAAATACACGCTGGCCTTCGTCGGCTACGGCAACAATCCGGACCATGCGGAACTCGAGCTGACCTATAACTGGGGCGTCGACAAGTACGACATGGGCTCGGCCTACGGCCACATCGCGATCTCGGCCGACGACATTTATAAAACCTGCGACCAGGTCCGCGCGGCCGGCGGCAACATCACGCGCGAGCCGGGCCCGGTCAAGGGCGGCACGACCGTGATCGCCTTCATCACCGATCCGGACGGCTACAAGGTCGAACTGATCGAGCGCGCCGACAATGCCGGCGGCGGCGGCCTCGGCAGCTAATCACCCACCCTGCTACAATCACCGCGCCCGTTTCGCGACGGGCGACAATTTAACTACGTCTTCGGGGCGGGGTGAAATTCCCCACCGGCGGTATGGCCATCACGATGGCCGAGCCCGCGAGCGCCTGCGGTTGCAGGGTCAGCAGACCTGGTGAGAAGCCAGGGCCGACGGTATAGTCCGGATGAAAGAAGATGTGCGTCATCATGTGTACGCTGTGCCGCCAGGCATGGGCGTGCGCGTCGTTTCGCTTTGCCCTGATGCGTTTTTCGCTTTGCACCTTTGTGTGCCAATTTTTTGCGAGGAGCGTCTCAATGACCACCCAAACTTTTACTCTGTATAGCGAGGATCTCGACGGCCGCATCGCCGCCGCCCTCGATGCCACGCGCGCCGGCGTTCCGGTGATCCTGCTCGACGATTTCGACCGCGAGAACGAAGCGGACCTGATCGTCGCCGCCGAAAAACTGACCGTCGAAACGATGGCGCTGATGATCCGCGAATGCAGCGGCATCGTGTGCCTGTGCCTGCCGGCCGACAAGGTCCGCGCGCTCGACCTGCCGCCGATGGCGGCGGACAACGGCAGCCGCTACGGCACGCCGTTCACGGTCTCGATCGAAGCGCGCGACGGCGTGACCACGGGCGTGTCCGCGGCGGACCGCGTGACGACGATCCGCGCTGCCATCGCGCCGGATGCGAAGCCGTCCGACCTCGTGCGTCCGGGCCACGTGTTCCCGCTGCGCGCCAACCCGGCCGGCGTGCTGGGCCGCAAGGGCCACACGGAAGGTTCCGTCGACCTGGCCGTGCTGGCCGGCCTGCAGCCGGCGGCCGTGTTGTGCGAGCTGATGAACGAGGACGGCACGATGATGCGCGGCGACGCCATCGAACGCTTCGCGCGCGAACGCGGCTTTCCGATCCTCACCATCGCCGAGCTGATCGCCTGGCGGTCGCGCAACGAGCAGCAAGCCGCGTAAGCCGTCTCACTTCCTGGGCTTGAGCAGCGCCAGGCCCTGGTTGGTGCGCGCGACGATGTAGCCGTCGTCGGCCACCGCCAGCGCGTGCACGAGCACGAGGCCGGCCGGCGGCGCATGGAGTCGGTCGTTCAGGTCGACGAGGCCGTCCCTGCGGGTCCAGGACACGGCATGCGCCTCGGTGTCTGTCGCGGACGCACCGACGACGAGGCCGCTCGCATTGATCGCCTCCGCGGTCGAGAAATTGCCGCCCGGGAGAGCGCCGATGCTCGTCATGGTCGTGCCGTCGTAGACGAAGCCGCGGTTGCTGCCGTCGGCGGTTGCGGACATGCCGACGACGAGGCCCGCACCATTGATCGCAACGGCTTCCGCGCCGGCGCCGCCGAGCGTGCCGATGTCGCGGATCTTGCCCAGCTCGTACAGGAACGCCCCGATCGGCCCCTCGCCGTTGCGGAACCAGCCCGTGACCTGGCCGGCATCGTTGATGTCGACGGCGACGGAATTGCCGACCGGCGAGCCGAGATCGACCAACGGTCCACCCGTGCGGCTGTCGTACAGGAAGGCATGGAACCAGGCGTTGCCCGGGCCGTAAGAATAGCCCACGACCACGCCCAGGTTGTTCAGCCCGTTTCCGAACGAATTGCCGCCGAGCGAACCAAGGTCGTTCAGCTTCTTGCCGTCGTACAGGAACGCGTGGGTCTGCCCGGCGGCCGTCGCCGACCAGCCCGTGATCTGGCCGCAATGGGTGATCACGGTGCCTTCGGCATCGCTGCCGCCGAGCGTGCCCAGGTCATGCATGGTGCCGTCGTACAGGAAGGCGTGCACGATGCCGGCCTTTGTCGTGGACCAGCCCGTCACATGGCCGCAGGCGTTCACAGCCATCGCCTGCGAGGAATCGCCGCCAAGCGTGCCCAGCCCGATCGTCTTGCTGCCGTCGTAGAGGAATGCGTGCGCGACACCGTCCGCGCCGCGCGACGTGCCGGCGACGATGCCGCCGTTCGCGATGCCGCGGCGCGTGACCTCGCCATACGCGATGCCCGGCAGGCCGATCGGGATGACGTCGTAGGCAGGTCCCGTGTCACCGGGACCAGGCCCGGGCCCGCCCGGATTGCCGTGATGGTGGCCACCGCCACAGGCGGTCAGCGTCAGTGTGAATGCGAGCGCAGCGGCGGATGCGGATGCGCGGGAGAACGTGAACATGGCGACCTCGCTTTCGAATGGTTCACGCTTGAGTGTAGGAGTGCGTGTCGCGCGAGTTCGATGAATGAGGAGCTTGCTTGGGGCGTCTCAAGCGAGATTTCGAAGGGCAATAAAAAACGGCGCATCGAGCGCCGTCTTTTCAAACCGGGGTCAGAGCCCGTTTTCAGGAAATTGCCAAAATTCGGGCTCTGACCCCGGTGTTCAAGGCTGTTGCAGCAACGCGTTGATGGGCTGCAGGTCTTCCTCGCGCAGCGAACCCGCCGCGGCTTTCAGCTTCAGGCCGGCCAGGATCGTGTTGTAGCGCGCGCGGGCCAGGTCGGTGCGGGTCTGGTACAGCTGGCGCTGCGCGTTCAGCACGTCGATGTTGATACGCACGCCGACCTGGTAACCGAGCTTGTTCGATTCCAGCGCGGAATTGCTCGACACTTCGGCCGCTTCCAGCGCCTTCACTTGCGCGAGGCCGCTGTTCACGCCGAGGAAGGACTGGCGCGCCACCAGCGCGGCGTTGCGGCGGTTCGCTTCCAGGTCGTTGCGGGCCTTGTCTTCCAGCGCGATCGATTCGCGCACCTTGCTCGTCACGGCGAAGCCGCTGAAGATCGGGATGCTGTACTGGATGCCGATGGAGTTGTTGTTGGTCTTGCCCGACGAGGTCGTCTGGCCATTGACGTCGCGGTGCAGCGACGATGCGACGAGGTCCACGGTCGGATAGTGGCCGGCGCGGTTCTTCGAGATGTCGCGCTTGGCCGATTCCAATTGCAGCTGGGCCACGGTCACGGCGTAGTTCTGGTTCTCGGCGGCGGACACCCACTGGTCGACGTTGATCGGCTGCGGCGCCGTCAGGGACACGCCCGTGCGCAAGGTCGCCAGCGTGGACGGCGGTGTGCCGATGATGGCTTGCAGCGCCGTCTTCTTGGTTTCCAGATCGTTGACGGCAGCAATTTCCTGAGACACCACGAGGTCGTATGCGGCCTGGGCTTCATGGGTGTCGGTGATGGTCTGCGTGCCGACTTCGAAGTTGCGCTTGGCGGAAGCCAGCTGCTCGGTCACGGCGACTTTTTGCGCGCGCGTGGATTCCAGCGTGTCCTGGGCGGCCAGCACATCGAAATACGCTTGCGCGACGCGCGTGATCAGGTCCTGCTGGGCCTGGGCGAACTGTGCTTCGGAAATGGCTTGCGACAGCTTGCTCTGCTGGTAGGTTTGCCAGCGGTCCCAGTGGAACAGCGGCTGCTGCAGGGTCACCTGGATTTCGTTGGTGCGCAGGTTGCTGCCGGGGGACGGTACGTTGTTCCACGGCGTGATGTCGGTATTGTTCTTCGTGATATCGCCATTGATGCCGACGGTCGGCAGCAGGCCGGCTCGCCCCTGGGTGATACGTTCGCGACCCGCCGCGGCGGACGCGCGGGCGCTGGCATACGTGGCGTCGTTCGCCAATGCCTGCTGGTACACCTGGATCAGATCGGCCGCCTGGGCATTGAGCGAAAACGCGCTGGCCAACAGTACGGCGATGAGGGGCTTCTGCATTACTTTCTCCGTCGGAGTCATCAATAGTTAAGGACGCAGAGTCAATACTTCGGCATCGAAGGGTCGACCTGCACGGCCCAGGCGTGTATCCCGCCTGTAAGGTTGGTAATGTTGCTGAATCCGTTGCGCTCCAGGAAGGCGGCCACCTGCATGCTGCGTGCGCCGTGGTGGCACACGCAGACGATGTCCTGGCCGTCGTCCAGCTCGCTCACGCGGATCGGAATCAGGTTCATCGGAATCTGGGTCGAGCCTTCGATATGGCAGGTCTCGAATTCCCAGTTTTCCCGAACGTCGAGCAGCAGCGGCTGCGGACGCGACGAGTCGGCCAGCCAGGCGGCCAACTCGGGGGCGGTAATGTGCTGCATGCGTCTGTCGCCTCTCAGAACTGGAAGTGCGACGGCACCGGGGCGCCCGTCAGGTAGCGCACGTTGGTCTCGAACACCTTGACCGTGCTGTACGCGTTGTCCCCGGTACGGGTGATGATGGCCGCTTCCATCACCGGTGCCTGGCCGACGATCGCGGCGATGCGGCCGCCCACCTTCACCTGCTTCAGGATCGCTTCCGGCAACACTTCCAGCGCGCCCGAAATCACGATCACGTCGTACGGCGCACCTTTTTCCCAGCCCTGGGCGCCGTTGCCGACTTCGACGGTCACGTTGTGCACGCCGGCATTGGCCAGGTTCTTCTTGGCCAGTTCCGCCGTTTCCGGATTGATTTCCACGGTGGTCACCTTGGCGGCGCGGTGCGCCAGCAGGGCGGCCATGTAACCCGAACCCGTACCGATTTCCAGCACGGTCTCGTGCTTCTTCACACCGGTTTCCTGCAGGATGCGCGCCTCGAACTTGGGCGCCAGCATGGCGTCACCGCCCGGCAGCGGGATCTCGACGTCGGCGAACGCCAGGTTCTGGTACGCCGCCGGCACGAACTGTTCGCGCTTGACGACGTGCAGCAGGTCGAGCACATCCTGGTCCAGCACGTTCCACGGACGGATCTGCTGTTCGATCATGTTGAAGCGGGCTTGTTCGATATTCATCTTTAGACTCGGTGGGAAAATAAATAATCCGATATTTTATCGTTGAACGGCTTCAGCAAACATATCTTAACGACATGGGGCTGAGTGCCAGCGGAAATTGCGACAGTCTGCAGTTTCCGGGGCATGAACCCCGGAAAACAGCGTCTTGACGTAGGAAAACGGGGTCAAACGGGAGGCGCGGCCGGCAGCAGGCCATGCAGCGCCATGTCGAGGAAGGTGTCGAGGAAGGCCAGCGGCTCCAGCTCCGCGCGCGGGCACGGGCCGACCGAATGCTTCCAGATGATCAGGGTGAGCATCGGGGCGACGAGCACCTGGGTCATCGTATTGACGTCGATCTTGCGGAATTCGCCGCGCGCGATGCCCCGTTCGAGCATCGACGCCATCGCCTTGGTGCCGCGGGCGATGACTTCTTCCTGGTAAAAACGGGCCAGTTCCGGAAAATTGTCCGCTTCCGCCATGACGAGCTTGATGATGCCGGAGGCCTTGGTCGCGCCCAGCCGCTGCCACCAGGAGTGGATCAGCTGGCGCAGCAGGTCGGCGCTGTGGCCATCGAATTCGGCGACGGACGCCTCCGCCTCGCCGATCACGGGCACGATATTGCTGCGCACGACGGCCTTGAACAGTTCTTCCTTGTTCTCGTAATACAGGTACAAGGTGCCCTTCGACACGCCGGCGCGGCGCGCGACGTCTTCCAGGCGTGTGGCGGCGTAGCCACGCTCGACGAACAGGTCGATGGCCGCCTCGAGCAACTCCTGGGGCCGCGCGTCCTTACGGCGCTCCCAGCGCGGCTTGGTGTCAAAAGGGCATGGCATGCTTCTGTCCGACAACTAACTGTTGAGTCAGCAAATATAGACCTGGGGATTTGGCCAGTCAAGAACGGTGGCCGTCACCAGTAGTATACTGTCTGCTTGCCCGTCCCCGGTCTTTACATGCATATCCCGCCTTCTCCTGTTTCCTGCCGCCCCGGCTGCGGCGCCTGCTGCATCGCGCCGTCGATCACGTCCCCGATTCCAGGCATGCCAAACGGCAAGCCTGCTGGCGTGCGCTGCATGCAGTTGGACGAGCACAACGGCTGCAGGATTTTCGGGCAGCCGGACCGCCCCCGCGTCTGCGGCAGCCTGCCGCCATCGCGCGAGATGTGCGGCGACACGCGCGAGCAGGCGATGTTCTTCCTGGCCGAATTGGAGCGCTTGACGGCCTGACATTGCCTGCACGGTAACTCGACGGCAGCCCCCTTCCTCATGGTAAGCTTGCGGCCCGCGCAATATCTACCGCGCACGCGTCCCCAACCCTACCGAACCGCACACACCAATGGATATCATTCTCGCCCTGAAAGCGATCATCATGGGCCTCGTCGAGGGCTTCACCGAATTCCTGCCGATCTCGTCCACCGGACACCTGATCCTGGCCGGTAGTCTGATCAATTTCACGGGCGAAGTGGCCCAGGTGTTCGAAATCGCTATCCAGGCCGGCGCGATCCTGGCCGTGATGTGGGAATACCGTGCGCGCATCGGCGCCGTGCTGGGTGGCATCACGTCCGATCCGCGCCAGCAAAAGCTTGTCGTCAACCTGATCGTCGCGTTCCTGCCGGCGGCCGTGCTGGGCTTCCTGTTCAGCAAGGCGATCAAGGCGCACCTGTTCGCGCCGGTGCCCGTGGCCCTGGCGTTCATCGTCGGCGCGTTCGTGATCCTGTGGGCGGAGCGCCGCCACAAGGTGCTGCCGGGCGCGCACCGCGTCCAGACCGTGGACGACATGACCGTCGTCGACGCGTTCAAGGTCGGCTGCGCCCAGTGTTTCGCGCTGATCCCGGGCACGAGCCGTTCGGGTGCGACGATCATCGGCGGCATGCTGTTCGGCCTGTCGCGCACGGCCGCCACCGAATTCTCGTTCTTCCTCGCGATTCCCACGCTGCTGGCCGCGACCGTGTATTCCGTCTTCAAGGCGCGCCACGACCTGCACGCGTCCGACCTGCCGCTGTTCCTGATCGGCGGCGTGGCGGCGTTCATTTCCGCCTTCCTGTGCGTACGTTGGCTGTTGCGCTTCATCAGCACGCACGACTTCACGGGCTTCGCCTGGTACCGTATCGTATTCGGTGTGGTCGTGTTGATCACCGCCCATTTCGGCTGGGTGGTCTGGGCCGAATAATTCGAGAGCAGCAAGTACCATCATGACGAGCGACATCGAGCAACGCGCGCTGCAGATCCTGCAGACGGTCTTCGGCTACCCCGCCTTCCGCGGTCAGCAGGCCGACATCGTCGAGCACGTGGCGTCCGGCGGCGATGCGCTCGTGCTGATGCCCACGGGCGGCGGCAAATCGCTGTGCTACCAGATTCCCGCGCTGGTGCGCGACGGCGTCGGCGTCGTCGTCTCCCCGCTGATCGCGCTGATGCAGGACCAGGTCGACGCGCTGGCCGAAGTGGGCGTGCGCGCCGCGTTCCTGAACTCGACGCAGACGTTCGAAGAGACCCTGCGCATCGAACGCATGGTGCGCACCGGCGAGCTGGACCTCGTCTACGTGGCGCCCGAGCGCCTGATGACGCCGCGCTGCCTGGAATTGTTCGAGTCCGCGCACATCTCGCTGTTCGCCATCGACGAGGCGCACTGCGTGTCGCAATGGGGCCACGACTTCCGGCCCGAATACATCCGCCTGTCGATCCTGCACGAGCGCTTCCCGCACGTGCCGCGCATCGCACTGACGGCGACGGCCGACCAGCTCACGCGCGCGGAAATCGCCCAGCGCCTGCAGCTGGAAGAGGCGCGGCAGTTCGTGTCGTCATTCGACCGTCCGAACATCCGCTATTCCATCGTCGAAAAAACGAACGGCCGCAAGCAGCTGCTCGACTTCATCTCGGCGGAACACCCGGGCGACTCGGGTATCGTCTACTGCCTGTCGCGAAAGAAGGTCGAGGAGACGGCGGAATTTCTGAACGAGAACGGCATCCGCGCCCTGCCCTACCACGCGGGCATGGAGTACTCGCTGCGGGCCGACAACCAGGCGCGCTTCCTGCGTGAAGACAACATCGTGATGGTGGCGACCATCGCGTTCGGCATGGGCATCGACAAGCCGGACGTGCGCTTCGTCTGCCACCTCGACCTGCCGAAATCGCTGGAAGGCTATTACCAGGAAACGGGCCGCGCGGGCCGCGACGGCCTGCCGTCCAATGCCTGGATGGCCTACGGTTTGCAGGACGTCGTGCTGCAGCGCCGGATGATCGACGAGTCCGAGGCCGACGAGAATTTCAAGCGCGTGCTGTCGTCGAAGCTCGACGCGATGCTGGGCCTGTGCGAGACGCTCAGCTGCCGGCGCATGCGCCTGCTCGAATACTTCGGCGAGCGCTCCGGCCCGTGCGGCAACTGCGACACCTGCCTCATTCCGCCGACGTCGTTCGACGCGACCGTGCCCGTGCAAAAGCTGCTGTCGGCCATCTACCGCGTCGACCAGCGCTTCGCGGCCGGCCACGTGATCGACGTGCTGCGCGGCGTGAGCTCCGAGCGCATCGTCCAGTGGCACCACGACAAGCTGACCGTGTTCGGCGTGGGCGCCGAGCGCGGCGAGCAGGAATGGCGCGCCATCGTGCGCCAGACGATCGCCCTCGGCCTCGTCACCGTCGACCACGACGCGTTCAGTTCACTCAAGTTGACGGAAGCGGCGCGGCCCGTGCTGAAAGGCGAGCAGAAAGTGCAGCTGCGCCAGTACCAGAAGCCCGTGAAACCCAAGCGCACGTCGACGCCGCGCGGCAGCTACGAGGAAGTCGAGCTGTCGACATCGGAACAGGCGATCTTCGACAAGCTGCGCTGGTGGCGCGTGGAGACGGCGCGCGCGCACGGCGTGCCCGCGTACGTCGTGTTCCAGGACGCCACCCTGCGCGAGATCGCCAAGGTCAAGCCGGTGTCGCTCGACCAGTTGCGCGGCGTCTCGGGCGTCGGCGAGAAGAAGCTGACGTCCTACGGCGACGAGATCGTCGGGATCATCAGCGAGATGGTCTGAACCCCGTTACTTCTTCGTGAACACCAGGTCCCACACACCGTGGCCCAGTTTCAGGCCGCGGTTCTCGAACTTGGTCAGCGGCCGGTACGACGGCTTTTCCGCATAGCCCTCGGCCGTGTTCTGCAGCGCCGGCTCGTTGCCCAGCACTTCCAGCATCTGCACCGCGTAATCTTCCCAGTCCGTCGCGCAATGGATGTAACCGCCCTGCGCCAGCTTCTGGCACAGCAGTTGCACGAACGGCGGCTGGATCAGGCGGCGCTTGTTGTGGCGCGCCTTGTGCCACGGGTCGGGGAAGAAGATGTGCACGCCCGCCAGCGAACCGTCGGCGATCATGTTGTTCAGTACCTCGACGGCATCGTGCTGGATGAGGCGCAGGTTCTGGATGTCCTGTTCGCCGGCCAGTTTCAGCAGGCTGCCCACGCCCGGCGTGTGCACTTCGACACCGACGAAATCCTTGTCCGGCATCGCCTTCGCGATGTGCGCCGTCGTGTCGCCCATGCCGAAGCCGATCTCCAGGATCAGCGGCGCGGTGCGGCCGAACGGGGCGTGGAAATCGAATTGGGCCTTGCGGTACTCGATCAGGTAATGCGGACCATACGCTTCCAGCGCGCGCGCCTGGCCGGTCGACAGGCGGCCGGCGCGGGTGACGAAACTGCGGATGCGGCGGTCGGTCGGGTCATAGAGCATCGGGCGGCCCTGCTCGTTGGTAGGCGTATCGGCGGACATGGGGAATGAAAGAATGAGGAAAAAACGGGCGCCATTATAACCCGGCGCTTTCCGGCCGCGATCTCGGACATAATGCATCTGTTGCAACCAGGAGCCACCGATGCGCCAGCAGACCCACCCGATCGCCACCGAAGACAACGTCGCCGCCTACCGCCTGACCTCCTTCCACTACGGTACGCCAGGCAGCGGCAGGAAGGTCTACATCCAGGCCTCGCTGCACGCGGACGAGGTGCCCGCGATGCTCGTCGCGCACGTGCTGCGCCGTGAGCTCGACCGGCTGGATGCGGAGAACAAGGTCACCGGCGAAATCATCCTGGTGCCGGCCGCGAATCCGATCGGGCTGTCGCAGGTGATCCACGGCGCGCCGTTCGGGCGTTTCGACCTCGCTACCGGCACCAATTTCAACCGCTCGTACCGGCACGTGGCCGCGGCGTTGAAGGCGTCGCTGCAGGACAAGCTCGGCGCGGATCCCGCCGCCAACGCGGCCCTCGTGCGCGAGCACGCGCGCCGCGAGGTGGCCGCATGGCTGCCATCGAGCGCGACGGAAGAGCTCAAGAAGACGCTGCTGGGCATGGCGATCGACGCCGACATCATGCTCGACCTCCACTGCGACAACGAGGCTGTGCTGCACATGTACACGGGCACGCCGCTCGCCGGGCGGGTAAAACCGCTGGCCGCGCTGATGGGCGCGCACGCCGTGCTGCTGGCGACGGAATCCGGCGGCGAGCCGTTCGACGAAGCGTGCAGCCGCGTGTGGTGGGAACTGGCGGAACACTTCGGCGACCGCTTCCCGATCCCCTCCGGCTGCGTGGGCGTGACAGTCGAGCTGCGCGGCGAGAACGACGTGCGCTACGACCTGGCCGAACGGGACGCGCACGCGCTGCTGCAGTACCTGGCGCGCGAAGGCGTCGTCGACCTGCCCGTCGCGCCGCTGCCGGCGCCGCTGTGCGAACCGACGCCACTGGAAGGCGTGGAACCGCTGCACGCGCCACATGCGGGGGTGCTCGTGTTCCTGAAAAAACTGGGCGACCAGGTGCAGGCGGGCGATGCCGTCGCCGACATCGTCGATCCGGTCAGCGGCAGGACGACGACCCTGCGGCCCACGCAGTCGGGCGTGCTGTTCGCCAGCACGGCGCATCGGCATCTGCTGCGCGGGATGCACGTCTGTAAGATCGCGGGGGCGGAGGCCTGGCGGACGGGGAGTCTGTTGGGCGCCTGAACCGTCATTCCCGCGCACGCGGGAATCCATGCTGAGCCGCAGGATTCGGAAGCTCAGCATGGATCCCCGCTTTCGCGGGGACGACGACTAGGCGGCCAGCGCTTCCTTGAACAGGTAACGCTGCTCCAGCAGCGGCGCGATCCCCGCCGCCGGCAGCGGCCTCGCAACAAAATACCCCTGCACCTCGTTGCACTTCAGCGCCCGCAGGATCTGCAGCTGTTCCTCGTTCTCGACGCCTTCCGCCACCACCTCCATCCCGAGCGCGTGCGCCATCGACACGATCGCCTGGAAGAACACGGTGCCTTCGCGCGAGCGTCCCAGTTCGGCCGTGAACGAGCGGTCGACCTTCAGCACGTCCATCTTCATGCGCTGCAACTGCGACAGCGACGAGTAGCCGGTGCCGAAATCGTCGACGTGCAGCTTGACGCCCAGCGCGCGGATCGCGGCCAGCTCGGCGAGGATCTCGGCCTGGTCGCCCATCATCGCGGACTCCGTGATCTCCACTTCGAGCAGGCCGGCCGGCACGGCGTGGCGGGCCAGCGCGTCTTCGAGCTCGCGCTGCACGCTGCCGCGCAGGAACTGCTTCGGCGAGACGTTGATCGACACCGGCACCGGCACGGCGCCGTGCGCGCGCCAGGCCGCCAGCTGGGCGCAAGCCTGGTCGATGACGATGGCGCCGATCGGCACGATCAGGCCGCTGGATTCGGCGAGCGGGATGAATTCGTCCGGGCGGATCATGCCCAGCTGCGGATGCTCCCAGCGCAGCAGCGCTTCCATGCTCAGGAGCTCGCCCGTGCGCGTGTCCACGCGCGGCTGGTAGTGCAGCACGAACTGGCGCTTGTCGATCGCTTCCAGCAGGCGCTGGCGCAGCTGGGTGCGCGTCTTGAGGATGTTCGATTGCGCGGGGTCGAAGAAGCGGTACTGGCCCTTGCCCTCGGCCTTGCCCGCGTACATGGCGATGTCGCCGTGGCGGATCAGCGTGGCCGCATCGAGGCCGTCGCGCGGGTACACGGCGATGCCGACCGAGGCGCCGATCATGTGCTGGTCGTCGGCGATCGGGAACGGTTTACTGAAGGCTTCGACGATGCGCGTGGCGACGATGGCCACCTGCTGGTCGCTGTCGAAAGGGCTCAGCAGGACGACGAATTCATCGCCGCCGAAACGCGCCACGCTGTCGCCCGGACGCAGTTGCGACAGCAGGCGCTCGGCCGCCAGCTGGAGCAGGCGGTCGCCGACGGCGTGGCCGTGCGTATCGTTGACCTGCTTGAATTCGTCGAGGTCGATGAACAGCAGCGCCGCGCCATGATCGCCGTCCTCGGCGCGCGCCAGCGCGACCGGCACGAAGTTCAGGAACCAGTGGCGGTTCGGCAGGCCGGTGAGGCTGTCCTCGTTCGCGAGGCGCGCGAGCTGGGATTCGTGTTCCTTGCGCTCGCTGATGTCCTGCAAGGTGACGGCGAGGTTGTCGCCCACGCGCACGATGCGCCGGTGGCCCCAGCGGATGTTCAGCCGGTTGTTGTCGGGCATGCGCCGGTCTTCCTGGTGGAAGCCGACGGCCAGCGCCGTGCGGTAGTTGGCGACCAGTTCGTCGAAGGACTTCCCGTGGTGGACCGCGGAGATCAGGCTGCCGACGAGCTGCGCGCGCGTGCTGCCGTAGAAGAAGGCGCCGCGTTCGTTGCAGTCGACGATGCGGAAGTCGACCGTCTGGCCCTTGCGGTCGCGCACCGGCGCGACCATGTAGAAGCCGTCGTTGCCGCTCTCGGTGGCCGTGCGGTAGGCGCGCTGGATCTCGGCCCGCTCGCGCGCCCGCGCCGACGCGCGCAGCGACAGCATGCTCGCCCCCAGCGCCAGCATGGTCAGCACGGCGGTGGCCACCAGCGTGTGGTTGCGGCTGTCCGTCCAGTAGGCGTCGGCCGCTTCCAGCACGGCCGTATGCGACAGCGCGACGAGGGCCACGAGCGGATACGCGCCGGAGCGGCGCCAGCCCAGCACGCGCGGCTCGCCGTCGGCAAAGCCGCCCTGCCCGTCGACCAGCTGCACGCCGCGCGCCACCGGCCAGCGGTCGGCGTTGGCGGGCAGCAGCGAGGCGGCGCCCATCGAGCGCACGATGCCGCTGGCGTCCTGCTCGACGCGCAAGGCATTGTCGGTGCCGACGAGCGCCAGCAGGCTGCCCGGCCCCAGCGTGGGCGAGCTGACGAACGATGTGAAATACGCGGCGTCGACGGCCATCAGCAGCACGCCGTCGAAGCCGTCGTCAGGCGTGTCGAGCCGGCGCGTGAAGAGAATGGTGCCACGCAGGATCGAGCCGAGCGTCGCGTCCAGTTCCGGCGGCGGCGTGCCGATGCGCAGCGCGGTCGAGATGGCGTTGCGGTGCTGGATGAAGAAGTCGGCCCGGGACAGATCCAGCCCGCGCGCGTGGATGCGGCTCGAGGAGCGGACCGCGCCGTCCGGCCCGATCACGCTCACGTTGACGAAGGCGGCGTCGGTGAACATGCCGTCGCGGCGCATGTTCTCGATCAGGCTGCGGTCGCGCGCGTGCTCCCAGCTGTGCTTGAGCTGCATGGTGATCTGGTCGACCTGGGCGACCGAGCGGGTGACGTACTGCTCGTAGGCTTCGGCATACGCGTCAGCCTCCTTGAACGCCTGCTCCTCGGCGCGCCGGCGTTCAGCGCCGGCGTGCAGGATGGTGGCGGTCCAGAGGGCGGCACAGACGAGCAGGGCCAGCGCGGGCCACAGCAGCGCGAGGAATCGGTGGGTGCGCGGGGCGGTGTGCGCACTGGACTTGGACATGCGGGTTCCGTCAGAAGGCGTGCGGGGATGCACGCTCAGTTACTGTTCAGCAACTCGCAGTGTAAGAAAAGAAAGTGACGGGATGATGACAAGGCCGCGCGTCAGGCCGGCGTGCCCTTCGCCAGCGCCTGCGCCAGCGCATCCACGTCGGCCGGCTTCACGAAGTGGTAATGGAAACCCGCGGCCTTCGATGCGTCGCGGTCCTGCTGCTGGCCATAGCCCGTGAGCGCGATGAACAGCGCCCCGGCCGCACGCGGCAGCGCGCGGATCTGGCGCGCCAGTTCGTGGCCGTCCATGCCCGGCAGGCCGATGTCGAGGACGAACGCGTCGAAGGACCGATCGCGCGCGCAGGCGAGCGCCTGCAGCGGGTCGTATTCGATGGACGCCTCGTGGCCCAGCACCTCCAGCAGCATCGCCACCGTCTGGGCGGCGTCGGCGTTGTCGTCGACGACGAGCACGCGCCGCACGCCCGGCTGGGCCGCGGCTGCGCCGGCGGCGTCCCGCGCCGCGGGCGCCGGGCCCGCATGCGGCGACCTGGCCGTCGACGCGGCCCCCTTGTCCGGGCCCACGCCCTGCGTCGCCGCCTGCCCGCCATGCCGCTCGAGGAGACTGATCTCCTGCGGCTCTTCGATGGTGTCGTACATATGTTCGTCCCCGTTTTTCGCCCGCGTTGACTATGGTACGAAAATACGCCGCCCCGGCGCGCAACCTACGCAGGAGGGCATGCACTCAGGATAACGCTCCTTGTTCCGCGCGGCAATACGCGCACGCAAGAACGTTCAACGCCGCGCTTCCGCCCGGGCCAGCACCTCGTTGACCTCGTTCAGGTCGGCCGGCTTGACGAGGTAATGGTCGAAGCCGGCCTGTTGGGCTTCCTCGCGGTCCTGGTTCTGGCCGTAGCCGGTCAGGGCGACGAGCGTGGCGCCCGCGTTCTCGGGCTGGGCGCGCAGGCGCCGCGCCAGTTCGTAGCCGTCCATGTCGGGCAGGCCGATGTCGAGCAGCAGGACGTCCGGATGCTCGTTTTTCGCCCGCGCCAGCGCGCCGCGCGCATCGTATTCGACGCTGACCGCGTGGCCCTGCACTTCGAGCAGCGCGGCCAGCATCTGGGCCGCATCGGCATTGTCGTCGACGACCAGCACGCGCAGGTTGCCATTGTCCGGCACCGCGCCCGCCGCGGCCGCGCCGCCCTCGTTGGCCGCGTCCGCCGGCGCGCGCGCCGCGCACGGCAGGCAGATCGAGAACTCGCTGCCCTGTCCCAGGCCCTCGCTACTGGCATGCACGGTGCCGCCGTGCAGCGCGACGAGGCTTTTCACCAGCGCCAGGCCGATCCCGAGCCCGCCCTGCGACCGGTCGGGCGTGCGCTCGGCCTGCGTGAACAGGTCGAAGATGTACGGCAGGACTTCCGGCGCGATGCCGACGCCGTTGTCGCGCACGGACACGGTCACCTGCTCGTCGCCCACGGTCACGGCCAGCACGATGCGGCCGCCCGGCGCCGTGTACTTGGTGGCGTTGTTGAGGATGTTCGAGATGACCTGCACGAGGCGCGTGCGGTCGCCCGTCACGTGCGCCGGCTGGCCCGACAGTTGCAGGGTCAGCGCATGGCGGCGCGCGTCGATCAGCGGCCGCACCTGCTCGACGGCGGCGGACACGATCACGTTCAGGTCCAGCTCGTCCTTCTCCAGCGTGACGAGGCCGCGCGTGACGCGCGAGACGTCCAGCAGGTCGTTGACGAGGTCCGTCATGTGCTCGGCCTGGCGCACGATGATCTCGCTGGCGTTGGCCACGCTCTTGGCGTCCAGCCGGCCGAGCTTCAGCAGCTGGGCCGCCGTCATGATGGGCGCGAGCGGATTGCGCAGCTCGTGCGCCAGCATCGCGAGGAACTGGTCCTTCTGGCGGTTGGCGGCGCGCAGCTCGTCCTCGACGAGCTTGCGGTCGGTGACGTCGCTGCCTTCCACGAAGATGCCGCTGACGGCGCCGTTCTCGTCGCGGATCGGCTGGTAGACGAAGTCGATGTAGCGTTCTTCCAGCGGCCCTTCCGGTTCGCGCTGCAGGCGCACGGGCAGCGCGTGGCCGACGAACGGCTCGCCCGTCGCGTACACGCGGTCGAGCAGTTCGAGGAAGCCCTGGCCGACGATTTCCGGCAGCGCGTCGCGCGCGCGCTTGCCGACGATCGGGCGGTGGCCGACCAGCTGCATGTACGACTGGTTCGTGAGCTCGAACACGTGCTCGGGGCCGCGCAGCACGGCCATGATCCCCGGCGCCTGCGAGAACAGGCCGCGCAGCCGCTCGTTCTCCTCGTTGCGGTATTTCTCGGCCAGCACCTGCTCGGTGACTTCGACGCACGCGCAATACATGCCGGCGATGGCCCCGTTCTCGTCGCGCACGGGCGAATACGAGAACGTGAACCAGGTCGGCTCATCGTAGCCGTGGCGGTTCATCACGAGGTACAGGCGGTCGGCATACGTCGCCTCGCCGCGCAGCGCGCGTTCGATCAGCGGGCTGATGTCGTGCCAGATCTCGGCCCAGATGTCGTGGAACCGCCCGCCCAGCGCGGCCGGATGCTTGTCGCCCAGGACCTCGCGATACGGATCGTTGTACAGGAATGCGAGTTCCTTCCCCCAGGCGACGAACATGGGGAATTTCGAGTTCAGCATCAGCCCGACGACCGTGCGCAGCGCCTGCGGCCACGTGCGCGGATGGCCCAGCGGCGACGTGGACCAGTCGTGCGCACGCATCGTCGCGCCCACTTCGCCGCCGCCGCTCAGGAACATCAGGGCGCCGGCATGGTTTTCGTCAGACTGTTGTCTGTTTTCTTGCATGATTGACACTGGTTGAAGCAACAACGCCAGTGTGCCATAAGGGCTTGCCGCAGGGCGCGCGCAGCGGTCGGTATGTTTCAGGGGAGGGATCGAAGCATGGAGCGGGTGAAGGGAATCGAACCCTCGTCGTAAGCTTGGGAAGCTTCTGCTCTACCATTGAGCTACACCCGCGTTGCCCGCATTCTACGCGGGTTCACGTTCCTTTGTCACCTTAGACATTTTTCGACATGAGCTTGTGTCGAAAAATTCGTTGAGCCACCCATGGATGGGCTCGTATATTGAACACTCGTCCATCAGCACAGCGGAGGCACCGTGAGGCCAATTCTTTCCGACCAACACCGCCTCCGGGAGCACGACTGATGGCCGACTTCGACATTGGCGCGATCGTGCGCGACCTGAACGAGGCGCGCCGGCAATGGCGCCAGGCGCATCGTCCGGCCGGCGAGGTGCGCGGTATCGAGTTTCCGTCGCGCGACGCGCTGGCGACGATCCTCGGGCAGTTGAAAGGCGTGCTGTTTCCGCTGCGCCTGGGCCCGCCCGACCTGCGCCAGGAAAGCGAGGATTTCCACGTCGCGCACGCGCTCGACACCGCCCTGCACGCGCTGCTGCGCCAGGTCCGCATCGAGCTGCGTTACAGCGCCGCGCTGCGCCACCTGACCCATACCGACATCGAGCCGCAGGCGCTCGAGGCCACCCGCGCGTTCGGCGCCGCGCTGCCCGGCATCCGCACCCTGCTCGACAGCGACGTGATCGCCGCCTTCCAGGGCGACCCGGCCGCGCGCAGCGTCGACGAAGTGCTGCTGTGCTATCCGGGCATCCACGCGATGATCCATTACCGCCTCGCGCATTGTCTGTACGGACTCGGCCTGCCGCTGCTCGCACGCATCATCGCCGAGCAGGCGCATGCGGAAACGGGCATCGACATCCATCCGGGCGCGACGATCGGTGCCGGCTTCTTCATCGACCATGGCACGGGCGTCGTGATCGGCGAGACGGCCGTCATCGGCCAGCGCGTGCGCCTGTACCAGGCCGTCACGCTGGGCGCGAAGCGCTTCCCCGCGAATGTCGACGGCTCGCTGCAAAAGGGCTTGCCGCGCCATCCCGTCGTCGAGGACGACGTCGTCATCTATGCGGGCGCCACCGTGCTGGGCCGCATCACGATCGGCAAGGGCGCCGTCATCGGGGGCAATGTCTGGCTGACGCACGACGTGCCGGCGGGTGCCCGCGTGGCCCAGGCCGCATCGCGCGAGGACGACCTGGGCGCATCGGACATATCGGGCGAGTCGGCTTAGTTACCTCGGACTTTCGACGACGTAACCCCTGGCCTGCAGGCCGGCCAGGTAGCTCGTCGGGCCGAGGATGTCCTGGATCTCCAGCACGGCGAAGGTGATGGCGTTACTGGCCAGCGCATTCTCCGCCGCCTTCAGCCAGGAGGTGCGCAGGCGCTGGCGCACCTGGCGCAGGGCCGCGGCGTCCTTCGCGATCGAGCTGTTCATGACGGCGTCCAGGCATGCATCCCGCCGCTCCGCGAAGTTCAGGCCGCGGATCTCGCCGATGTCGCCGTTGGCCCAGGCATTCGCGCGCACGCGCATCGTTTCGAGATCGGTGTCCAGGGTGTCGAGCGTCTTCGTGAAGCAGACGAGGTCGTCCACCTGCGAATTCTTGAAGTCGCGCACGAGCTTGCGCGGGTCGTCGACCATCACGTCATAGCCCGAGTCGGTCATTTTGACCTTGTTCTTTTTCGCGACGTCCTCGATCTTGCCGAGCACTTCGCTCCCATAGCTCAGGCCGCTTTTCTTGAGGCCGGCGAGCAGCAGTTCCTCGCCCGCGAAGACGGGCCGGTAATGCTCGATGCCGTCGTCTTCGCCGACGTACTTGGCCTTCAGCACCGTCCAGTGCGCGTAGACGTCGGCCGGGACCACGTCATGCAGCACCGCATCGTCCGGATTGCGCTTGATGCCGATGAGGCTGGGCAAGGCCGTCAATCCGCTGAAGAAACCGATGTGGGCTTTCGCGACGGGCGGCATCAGGACTTCCTGCGACTTCGCCACGAGGCGCTCGACGCGCGACGCATCCCATTCCATCTTCCGCGGCAGCGGAGAATAGGTGCCGAAGACCCACATCACGTGCGTTCCCTTCGACACCTTCCACACGCCGGGGCCGGGACGGCGGCCTTCGATGACGACCGTCGCGGGAACGCCGTCGGCGGGTTGCGCGGTCTGGTCCACGCTCTGCGCGAACGCCGGCGGGACCAGCAGAGCCAACGAGAACACATACCCGTTGATTGTCTTCGTCATGGCGTGTTCCTTATTTCGGGCTCTCGACCGTATAGCCCTGCGCCTGCAGGTCGGCCAGGTAGCTCTGCGGACCGATGACGTTCTTCATCGGCAGGAGCGCAAATGTCGCCGTGTTGTCGGCCAATGCCTTCTCGGCCGCCTTCATCCAGTTGGCACGGATGCGCTCAGGAAGATGCTGGAATGCGGGAGAGTTCTTGGCGAACTGGCTGTTGAAGATGGCGTCGTTGCACGCCTTGTCGCGCTCGGCATAATCGAGGCTCGACATCTCGGCGATATTGCCATTGGCCCAGGCGTTCGCGCGCACGCGCATGGCGTCGATATCGCCTTCCAGCCGTTCCAGGGTCTTGGTGAAGCACGCCACGTCTTCCACCTGCGACTTCTTGAATTCCTTCATCAGCGCACGGGGATCGTCGACGTCCATGCTGAGCGCCGTCGACGTGATCTTGACCTTGTTGTGCTTGGCCGCCTTTTCGATCTGCTCTTCCACGCCGGTATTCTGGGTCAGGCCGCTTTTCGACAAGCCCTTGCTCAGCAGCGTATCGGCGACGAAGATCGGGCGGCGCCGCTCGATGCCGTCGTCATCGCCGATATACTTGCCCTTCAATACCTGCCAACGCGCATACACGTCCGCCGGGAGCACGTCGTGCAGCGTGGCGCCGTCCGGATTCTTGTCGATGCCGATCGCGGTCGGCAGCAGCGTCAGGCCCCGGAAGAAGCCGACCTCCATGCGGGCCCCCGGCCGCGTCAGCACTTCCTGCGACTTGCCGACAAGACGCTCCACGCGCGCCGCATCCCACTCCATCTTTTGCGGCAGCGGGGAATACACGCCGAACACCCACATCACGTGGTCGCCCTTCGAGACTTTCCAGACGCCGGGACCGGGCCGGCGGCCTTCGACCACGACGGTCGCGGGGACGGCATCGGCGGCCTCGACGGCGGCGGGCGCGGGCGCGGGTTCAGGCTCGGGCGCGGTCTGGGCCAGGACCGGCAGGGTCAGGAAACTCAGGTAAAGCGCACATGCATACCGTTTGCTCATCGGGCATCCCATCGTTGTTGTTGTGTGCGCAAAAGCTTAGCGCCACCGATGAGCTTAGCCTATCAAGGCAACGAAGTGTTACAACTTTGACATGCATATGTCGCAACAGCAACGTTCACGCGTCCGGTACGTCGACCGGGCGATCCAGGAGCTCGTGCGCCAGCTTGAGGCCCTCGACCATCGTGTTAAAGGCCTCGCGCTTCGCGTCCTCGCCCGGCACGCGCAGAACATACGACGGGTGGTATGTCGTGACGACCCAGTGCCCTTCATGGCGCAGCGGTTTGCCGAGGGAATTCTTGAGCGTGACGTTCGCCGTGCGCAGCACCGACTTCAACGCCGTGGCGCCGAGGGCCACGATGACGGTCGGCTTGACGCTCGCCAATTCCTTGTCGAGCCAGTAGTGGCAGGCCTCGATTTCGCGCTGGACCGGCGTCTTGTGCAGGCGCCGCTTGCCGCGCGGCTCCCATTTGAAATGCTTGACGGCGTTGGTGACGTAGATCGTGTCGCGGTCGACACCGGCCGCCTCGCACACGCGGTCCAGCAGCTTGCCGGCCGGGCCGACGAACGGCTGCCCCGCCAGGTCTTCCTGGTCGCCCGGCTGCTCGCCGACGAACATGATCTTCGCGCGCCTGGGTCCCTCGCCGCCCACGGCCTGCGTCGCGAACTGCCACAGCTCGCAGCGCCGGCATTCGTCCAGTTTCGACGGCTGCTGGCGTTCCGGCTGAGCGTCCTCGGGGGCGATCGGGATCGTCGTGCCCTTGCGCTGGCCGACGGCCTCGTACTGCCCCACCTTGCGCGCGCCCAGCGCCGCCTCGCTGACCATGTGCGGCACGATCTTCGCCTCCGGCAAATTCTTCCACCGGTCCGACTGGATATGCTGGTGCATCACGTTCGTGTTCAGGCGGGCCGGATTGAACACGCTGCGGTAATAGGTCAGCCACAAGGCCTCGCCCGTGTCTTCGAGATCGGCCGCATCGCGCACCAGCGGGCCCGTGTTGTGCAGCGTATGGCCGTCCCACAGGACGCTCGCCTCGGGCGTGGCGATCATCCAGCTGACCTTGCCCATGCGCGAGACAAAATGGTCGGCCACCTGGGGCAGCACGTCGTGGCGCGGCTCGTACCAGGCGACGAAGCGCGGCGGGCCGGCTTCTTCCGGGCGCTCGCGGAAGCGGATGTAGGCATGCATGTCGTGTTCCTCGCGGCGGACCGCCTTCACCATCGCATTCAGCCGGGCACCGTCCTCGTCGGCCGGCGACTGCACGTCGTGCTCGCCCTGCTGCCAGCGCCAGATCACGCGGTACAGGAAGGCCCAGCGGTCCGGCACGCGGCAGCAGGCGGCCGACTGCAGCATCTCCATCAGCGAGCGCGGGATGTGCGGCGCGGGCCTCAGTGGCTCATTCTTTGGCTCGTCCGGCGGCGGTATGGAAGGATTATGCGGTGCCTCGGCGGCGGCCGGCGCACCCGTGAACAGGTCGCCGCCCGCCAGCAGGTCGCCCATATGCGGCACGCCCCACGTCACCTGGTCGGGCGGGATGCCGTGGACGAGCAGCTCGCGCGCGGCCTCGCGCCACTCGGCGAACGTCTCGACCTGCACCGGCTGCCCTGTCCGGACCAGCGCATCCGCCGCCATCACGCCGCCCGCAGTTCCGGCCACAAATTCATCTGCTGGGGGGCGTCGGCCAGGTTACGCCGCAGCAGGTCGGACGATGCGGTGCCCTGCGCCGGCTTGTAGTCCGCCGTGATCACGAAGGGCGCCAGCTTTTTCAGGCTGCAGCGCAGGCGCGACAGGTCTTCCCAGCGGATGCGCCGCAGCCGCCGCAGGTCGATCAGGCGCTTGGCCGTGCGCAGCCCGATGCCCGGCACGCGCGCGATCATGGTCTCGTCCGCGCGGTTCAGGTCGAGCGGGAAGTGGTCGCGGTTCGCGAGCGCCCAGCCCAGCTTCGGGTCGATGTCCAGCGCCAGGTTCCCGGCCGTGGGCATCAGCTCCTTCGCCGTAAAACCATAGCCGCGCAGCAGGAAGTCGGCCTGGTATAAACGGTGTTCGCGCAGCAGCGGCGGCGGCGCGGACGGCACGCTGGACGGGCTGTGCGGGATCGGGCTGAACGCCGAGTAGTACACGCGTTTCAGTTTATAACTGCCGTACAGCGTCTGCGCGGTATTCAGGATCGTCTGGTCGTCGCTGGCGTCCGCGCCGACGATCATCTGCGTGCTCTGCCCCGCCGGCGCGAACGTGGGCGCCTTGGGGTGGTCGTCCTTTTCGTCCAGCTTCGTGCGGATGGAACCCATCGCCAGCTTGATCGTGTGGACGCTTTTTTCCGGCGCGAGCTTCGTCACGCTGTCCTGCGTGGGCAGCTCGATGTTCACCGACAGGCGGTCGGCATAGCGGCCCGCCAGTTCGATGAGGCGCGGGTCGGCGTCCGGGATCGTTTTCAAATGGATGTAGCCGCGGAACTGGTGCTCTTCGCGCAGGCGGCGCGCGACCTCGACCAGCTGCTCCATCGTGTAGTCGCTCGACTGGATGATGCCGGAGCTGAGGAACAGGCCGTCGACGTAGTTGCGCAGATAAAAATCGTGCGTGAGCTTCACGACCTCGTCGACGGAAAAACGGGCGCGCGGCACGTTCGACGTGCGCCGGTTCACGCAGTACTGGCAATCGTAGACGCAGAAGTTCGTCAGCAGGATCTTCAGCAGCGACACGCAGCGTCCGTCCGGCGTATAGCTGTGGCAGATGCCCATGCCGTTCGTCGCACCCAGCCCGTCCTTGTCGACGGAATCGCGCCTGGGCGCGCCGCTGCTGGCGCAGGAGGCATCGTACTTGGCCGCGTCGGCCAGGATCTCGAGCTTGTCTTTGAGTTCCATCGGGCGATAAATACTGTATATATGAACAGTATATCGCGAATCGTCCCTGCCGTGCCGTGCGCGAACGCACTGTGGTGCGGTTTGCGCTAGATCAATGTGAGTACCGCTGATGGTGGTTTCACAGTGGTAAGATCAGTGGATTGTTACATGCTTCGGCCAGGATTCACCATGTCTGTACAGTTTCGCAACAACGTTCACGTGACGGGCTCGGGGCCGGTCACCATGGTGTTCGTGCACGGTTTCGGTTGCGACCAGGCCATGTGGCGCTTCCTGGCGCCGGCGTTCGCGGAGCGCTTCCGCGTCGTGCTGTACGACCTCACGGGCAGCGGCCGCTCCGACTGGGAAGCCTACGACCGCGCGAAGTACGCCAGCCTGCAGGGCCACGTGACGGACCTGCTGGACGTGCTCGACGCCTGCGCGGCCGGTCCGACCATCGTCGTCGGGCACTCGGTCGGCGCGTCGATCGGGCTGCTGGCGACGGTGGCGGCGCCGGAGCGCTTCCTGGCCCAGGTCCTCGTCGGACCGTCGCCCTGCTACATCAACGACGGTGACTACATCGGCGGCTTCAACCGCGAGGACATCGACGGTCTGCTGCAGGCGATGGAGACGAACTTCCTCGACTGGTCGCGCAAGATGGCGCCCGCGATCATGGGCGCGCCCAATCGTCCGGAACTGGGCGCGGAACTGACGCGCAGCTTCTGCCGCAACGATCCCGCCATCGCCAAGCATTTCGCGCGCGTGACCTTCCAGGCCGACATCCGCGCCGAGGTGGCACGCTCCACGGTCCCGGCCCTGATCCTGCAATGCAGCGACGATTTGATCGCGCCGCGCGAAGTGGGCGAGTGGCTGCACGAGCACCTGGCGCACAGCACGCTGCAGGTCATCGACAACGTGGGCCACTGCCCGCATTTGAGCGCGCCGACGGCCAGCTCGGTCGCGATCGATACCTTCCTCGCGCGGGCGTTGCGCCAGGATGGACGGCTCGCCGCCAATCCGGCAGTGTAAGGCAGGACGCAATCCGGTGCCGAAAATGCACCAATGCGCGGCATGGTCCCGTGCGATAGTGGCGCCGCTATCGACACCACCGGAGACACCATGCAGCTCTACCACATGCGCGGCGCCTGTTCGCTGGCCGACCTGATCGTTCTCGGCTGGCTCGGCGTGCCGCACGAGATCGTGCCGATGACGCTCGACTCGATCAAGGCGCCGGCCTACCTGAAGCTCAACCCCGGCGGGAACGTGCCGCTGCTCGTGCACGGCGACCTCGCCCTCACGGAAAACGTCGCCATCCTCGGCTACCTGGCCGACCTCCATCCACATGCGCAGCTGGCGGGCGACGGCAGTCCGCGCGGCCGGGCCGAGGTGATGCGCTGGCTGGCGTTCCTCAATTCAGACGTCCACAAGGCATTCAAACCCCTGTTCGCGCCGGAACGCTTCCTCGACGGGCGTGACCTGGACGAGCAGCTGGCGGCCAACGCGCGCCGCCATGTCCGGGCATACCTCGAACGCCTCGACGGCGCGCTCGCGGACCGCGACTGGCTCACTGGACAACGTTCGATCGCCGATCCCTACCTCTACGTCGTGCTGCGCTGGGCACAAGCGAAAGGCGTCGACATGTCGGACCTGCATGCGCTGGCCGCGTTCCACGAGCGGATGTCGCGCGATCCGGCGGTCCGCGACGCGCTGCGCGCCGAGGAAGCCTGACCGAACGCCCATGCACATCGGGAAGTCCTACGGGCTGTTCGAGTTCGTGCACTGGACCCGGCGCCGCGTCTACCCGCTCGCCGCGTGCGCCGGCACGGCCGTGGCGCTGTACCAGCTGGGCGGCTGGCACTGGCTTTCCCTGCCGTGGCCCGTGCTCGCGCTGCTGGGTACCGCCGCGTCCTTCATCGTCGGGTTCAAGAATGCGCAAAGCTATGGCCGCACGGTCGAAGCCCAGCAGATCTGGTCGTCCCTCGCGGCAGCCAGCCGCCACTGGGGCCTGATCTGCCGCGATTTTCCGACCAACGAGCGCGCGATCCCCGCGCTGGTGACCCGCCACCTGGCCTGGCTGACGGCCGTCCGCTACCAGTTGCGCGCACCGCGCGTGTGGGAAGCCGCCGCGGCCGCGCCCAATGCCGAATACCGGGAACGCATGTTCGACGTGGCGGAACGCAGCGTGCCGCTCGAGGCCGCGCTGGCCCGCTATCTGCCGCCGGACACCGTCGCCCACCTCCTGACCGTCGACGACGTCCCCGCCGCGCTCATGTCCCTGCAGAGCCGCGCCATCCGCGACCTGTTCCACGACCAGGCGCTGCAGATGCTGCAATACGCCGAGCTGCAAAAGACCCTGAAGGACCTGATCGATCAGCACGCGCGCGCGCAACGTCTCAAGAACTTTCCTTATCCGCGCCAGTACGCGATCGTCAATTCGCTGTTCGTCTGGCTGTTCGCCCTGCTGCTGCCACTGGGGATGGTGCGAGAATTCGCGCGGCTGGACGGGCAAATGGCGTGGCTGGCCGTCCCGTTCAGCGTGCTGATCGGATGGATGTACCTGGCACTCGACCAGGTCGGCGCCAGCACCGAGAATCCGTTCGAAGGCAGCGCCAACGATGTGCCGATCACGTCCCTGTCGCGGGCGATCGAAGTCGAGTTGAGCGTGCTCCATCGCCTGCCCCACGCCCCGCCACCGGCGGCGCCGGCCGGGCACATCGTGCTCTAGGATCTACGCCGCGCCGATATAGCCGTTGGCCTGCGCCAGCAACGCCGGCTCCATGCGCGCAGCGATGCGCCGGATGTAGTTCGCGGCCGGCGCGATGCCCGCGGCGCCCGCGCGGTGCAGCCATGCATAGGCTTCGACGAGATCGAGCGGCACGCCCTGCCCCGCCGCATACATCACGCCGAGGTTGAACTGGGCCCGCGCATGGCCCTGGCGCGCGGCGCACAGGTACCAGAAATGGGCCGCCTCGTAATCGCGTTCGGCGCCGTGGCCGCTGTCGTGGCGCAGGCCCAGCGCGAACTGCGCCAGCGCGTGGCCCTGCTCGGCCGCCTTGCGGAACCACAGCGTCGCCTGGCGCGGGTCGACCGTGCCGGTGTCGTCGCGGTCGAGGAGTTGGCCCAGCGCGTACTGCGCGGGCGCGTAGTCCTGGTCGGCCGCCTTGCGGTACCAGTACGCGGCTTCGCGCTCGTCCTGCGTGACGCCGTTGCCGCTTTCAAAACGCAGCGCTAGATCGAACTGCGCGCGCAGGTGGCCCTGTTCCGCGGCCTTGCGATACCAGTCCAGCGCGATCGACGGATCCTGCGCGACCCCATGGCCCGCGTCATACAGTTGGCCCAGATGGTACTGCGCACCGGCGAAGCCCTGCTCCGCCGCGAGGGCGTACCAGTGCGCGGCCTGCGCATAGTCCTGCTCGACGCCCTGGCCATGTTCGTACCGAAGCCCAAGGTTGTCCTGCGCGCCCGCATGCCCCTGCTCGGCCGCGCGCCGGAACCACGCGAGCGCCAGCTGCGGATCGCGCGCGACGCCGTGGCCGGTATCGTGGATCAGCGCGAGGTTGAACTGCGAGCTGGCGTGGCCCTGCTCGCCCGCGCGGCCGTACCACAGGATCGCCTTTTCGCTGTCCTGCGGCAGGTCCTGGCCCTTGTCGTAGCGGAGGCCCAGGTTGAACTGGGCCGGCGCATAGCCCTGCTCCGCGGCCTTGCGGAACCAGTGGATGGCCTGCTGCGCGTCGCGCGCGATGCCCTGGCCGCTGTCGTAACGCAGCGCGAGGTTGAACTGGGAGCGCGCATAATTCTGGTCGGCCGCCTTGCGATACCACTCGACGGCCTGCGCGACGTCCTGCGCGACACCCTTGCCGCCCTCGTACATCATGCCGAGATTGTGCTGGGCGCCGGGGTCGCCCTGTGCGGCGGCCTTGTTAAACCAGTGCAGCGCCTCGTGCACGTCGGCCGGCGTGCCCTGGCCTTTCGCGTACAGCCAGCCCAGGTTGTACTGGGCTTGGACGTAGCCCTGTTCCGCGGCTTGCCGGTACCAGTGCAGCGCCTGGCCCAGGTCCTGCGCCACGCCTTGCCCCTTCTGGTACATCACGCCGAGGTTGTACTGCGCCTGTTCGAGGCCGCTGCTCGCGGCCATGCGGTACCACGCGACGGCCAGCTCGTCGTTGCGCGGCACGCCCTGGCCGTTCACGTACATGAAGCCGAGGCTGTGCTGGGCCGTGGCGACGCCGCGCTCGGCGAGCGCTTTTACCCGCAGGAATTCAGCGGTGTGGCTGGACGACATGGCGCATCAGGCCTGGAAGGCGAGCACGTTCAAGACGCCCGCCGGCAGTGTCTGCCCACGCAGCACGTCGATGAAGCGGCCGAGCGGCATGGGGCGGTGGTACAAATAGCCCTGCATCGTCAGGCAGCCGTTGGCGCGCAGGTAGCGGGCCTGCGAGTCCGTCTCGACGCCTTCCGCGATCAGGTTCAGGCCCAGGCCGCGCGCGATCGAGATGATCGCCAGCACGACCGGATAGTGCCCGTGCTCGTCGTGGATCTCCTTGACGAACGACTGGTCGATCTTGATCGTGTGGACCGGGAAGCGGTGCAGGTAGGCCAGCGACGAATAGCCGGTGCCGAAGTCGTCGATCGCGACGGACACGCCCAGCTGGCCGAGTTTGTTGAGCTGCTCAATCGCGTGCTGCGGGTTGCGGATGCAGATGTTCTCGGTGATTTCGACTTCGATCTGGCTCGGCGCGATCCCGTAACGCAGGAGCGCGCCGCGCATCTTTTCGAAGAAGTCGCCCCGGTCGAGGTATTGCGGCGACAGGTTCAGCGACAGCCGCACCTGGTTGCCGATGTTCTTCCACTGCAGCATGTCGCGGCACAGCGCGCCGATCATCCAGTCCGAGATCGGCAGCATCAGGCCGTTCTCTTCGGCGAACGGCAGGAATTCGCCCGGCGACACGATGCCGCGCGTGGGATGGTTCCAGCGCATCAGCGCCTCGGCGCCGACGATGCGGCCGCTGATGGCGTCGATCTGCGGCTGGTAGTACATCTCCAGCTCGTTGTGCTCGAGCGCGCGGCGCAGGCTCTGTTCCAGCGCGATCTTCTGGTGCGACACGTCCTGCATCGCCGGGTCGTAGAACGCGTGGCCATTCTTGCCCTGTCCCTTGATCTGGTACATGGCGATGTCGGCGTGGCGCAGCAGCTCGTCGATCGATTCGCCGTGCGCCGGATAGACCGCGATGCCGATCGACGCCGAGATGTGCACGGCGTGGCCGTCCAGGTCGAACGGCTCCTGCAGCACTTCGAGGAATTTGTCGGCCACCATGCGCGCGTCGTCGCGGTCGCGCAGTTCCGGCAGCACGATGGTGAATTCGTCGCCGCCCTGGCGCGCCAGCGTGTCGCCTTTCCTCAGGCATTCCTTCAGGCGGCCGGCGGCCTGCTGCAGCAGTTCGTCGCCCTTGACGTGGCCGAGCGTGTCGTTGACGAGTTTGAAGCGGTCCAGGTCGATGAACATCACGGCCAGTTCCGTCTGTTTTCGCTTGGCCTGGATGACGGCGAGGCCGAGGCGGTCCTTGAACAGGATGCGGTTCGGCAGGTCGGTCAGGATGTCGTGGTAGGCCTGGTACGAGATGACTTCCTCGGCGCGCTTGCGGTCCGTGATGTCGCGCGCGACGCCGTACGTGCCGTAGAACTCGAGCCTTTTGACTTCCTGGTCGGGCACGTGCATGCCGATGGCGTTCAGCGAGATCGTCATCAGCGTGTTGTTGAAGGTGCGTTCCTGGTTGGCGCCCGCGTGGCATTTCAGGCGCAGTTCGACATTGCGCGAGGCCCGCTCGTCGACGCGGCGCTCGTTGAAGACGTAGCGCGCGCGCTCCAGGTCTTCGTCGTGCACGAGGATCGAGTAATGCTGGCCGATGAGTTCTTCGCGCTTGTAGCCGAGCAGCTGGTAGGCGCGGTCGTTGATGAAGGTGAACTTGCCTTCGTGGTTCAGCGTGTAGATGATGTCCGGCGACGAATCCACCAGGTAGCGGTACATCTTCTCCGAGTTTTCCAGCTGGTTCGCGATGCGCGCATTGGCTTCCTGCAGGCGGCGCTGCTTCAGTGCGTTCGCGACGGTCTTGAGCAGTTCCTCGCGGCTGTACGGCTTGCGCAGGTAATCGTAGGCGTTGCGTTTCAGCGCGCCGATGGCGGCGTCGATGCCGACCTCGCCGCTCATCACGATCACGTCGGCGTCGATGCCCTTCTCGTTGATGAAGTCCATGATCTCGTGGCCGCCGATGTCGGGCAGGCGCAGGTCGAGCAGCACGAGATCGAAGCGCAGGCGCGCCAGGTGCGCGAGGGCTTCTCCTCCGGTGGCGGCTGTGACGAGCTGGTAGCCGCGGCCCTGCAGCAGTTCGTACAGGGAGGTGAGCAGGCGCGGTTCATCGTCGACGAGCAGGAGTCGGGGCTGGTCGATGCCGAGCGAGGATTGCGTGTCGTGGGGGCTGGACGACGTGGCGCTGGCGGAGAATGGATTCATTGTTACCTTATACGGATCCAAGCGCGCGCACCGGCAATGTGGCCGGGGCGCCGGCGCCGGCATGCGCCGGCAGCAGGATTTCAAAACTGGTGCCGGTCGTTCCGCTGCGGCAGGCGATATGCCCGTTCAGCTTCTTGACCAGGCTGTGCACGATCGACAGGCCGAGACCGTGGTGCGGTCCCTCCTTGGTGCTCTTCACGGCCGAGAACAGATTGGCCAGCACCTCGCGCGACAGGCCCGGGCCGGTGTCGGAGACGACCAGTTCCAGGTACAGCCTGCGCTCGCGGTTCACGTGGCCGCGGTTGGCGATCTCGATGCGGCCGCCGCTGCCGGACAGCGCCTCGATCGCGTTCTTGACGAGGTTCACGAGGATCTGCTTGAGGATGTCCGGATCGCCTTCGATGCGGCTCTCGGCGTCCGACATGCTCACGACGATCTCCACGTTCGCCGGAATGAAATTCGTCGTGCGGAACAGGCGCAGCACGTCGTCCACGACGCGGGCCACGTCGGCCGCCGGTGCGCTGTCCACCTTCGACGTCGCGACGCCGGGCTGGATCTCCGTCAGGCTGCCCACCAGCTGGCCCACGCGGTCGATCTCCTCGTTCAGGATCGACAGCTCGGCGCTGACGGGTTCCTGGCGTTCCAGCTTGCTGTCCAGGACCGACAGGTAGTTCTTGATGATAGCCAGCGGGTTGTTCACTTCGTGCACGACGCGCCGCGACGCTTCGCGGTATTCCTCGGCCACGTGGGCGAGCTGGCGGCGCGCGTGGCCGCGTTCCGACATCGCCGTCTCCAGCGCGCCCGCGGCCTGCGCGCCGAACGCCTGCAGGAAGCGTTCGCGCTTCTGGCACGTCGGCAGCTGCCACGTCGCGACGCCGCCGATCATCACGCCGAGGCAGCGCGCGCCCGCGACGAGCGGCAGGCACACGAGCGATTCCGTGCCGAGCATGCGCAGCAGCTGTTCTTCCGCGAGGCCGAGCGGACGGCCGTCGCGGCGGATGAAGCCGAGGCGGCGGTCCAGCGCGGCCTGCGCGACGGCGCCGCCCTTCGCCAGCGGTACCGTGAATTCCGCGATGCGCTGCTGGTTCGCGGTCGGCGCGCCGATGAGGGCCTGGCCGGTCGGGTTCTCCAGCAGCACGACGGCGTTCTCGAAATCGAACAGGATGCGCGCCGAGCGCGTCATCGCTTCCAGCAGGCCCGATTCACCTTGCTGGCGCGCGAACGTCTGGCCCACTTCGGACACGAGCACGAGGTTGCGCACTTCCTCGGACAGGCGCTGCTGCACGGGATCGACGGGCGGCGGCGGCGCGAACGCGGCCGGCACGGGCAGGTCGTCGGCGCCGGCGAGATCGATGCCGAGGTGGATCGCGGCCTTTTCGACCTGGCGCGCGGCGAGGCCCAGCAATTCGTCCGGCGCTTCCGGCCCGAGGCCGCACAGCGCGCGCGCCTCGTCCACGAGGGCATCGTCGTGCGCGTGGCAGGCCAGCACGTGGGCCACGCGCACGATGCGGATCAAGGGATGCGCTGCTTCCAGGCGCTCGCTCGGCTCATGGTGGTACAGCACGGAATCGGCGAGGAAGGAATCGAGCTGCCAGCGTTCGATCAGCCAGGCGCCCGCTTCCGCATGCGTGATCTGCAGGGTGCGCTGTTCGACGGCGCACAGGTCTTCGTCGTCGCGCGCCGTGAAGTTGAAGGCGTATTCCTTCGGTGCCGTCGCGAGCAGCGCCAGGCGGCCGACGTTGTGCAGCAGGCCGGCGAGATACGCTTCTTCCGGCTGCGCGTAGTTCATGCGGCGCGCGGTCTCGCGCGCCAGCACGGCGGCCGTCAACGAGTTCTTCCAGAACGCGCGCAGGTCGGTGGCGCTGGAATTCGGGAAGCTGTTGAAGGTCTGGAAGACGGAGTCGCTGATGACCAGCGTCTTGATCATGTCCGTGCCCAGCGCCACCATCGCCTGCTCGAGGTTCGGCTGGCGGCTGTTGCGGTGGTACGCGGAGCTGTTGGCGACGGTGAGGATCTTGCCCGTCATGCCGGCATCCTTCGCAACCAGCGCGGCCAGTTCGGGCATGCCCAGATCGTCCGCCTGCAGGTGTGCAAGCAGCTTGATGAGGATCTGGGGCATGGCCGGCAAGCGCGCGATCAGCAGGCGATTGCGGATGTCCTGGTCAGGTTGATGTATGGATTCAAGCACGGCCGCCAACTTGGTTTTTGGGTGATGGCCGCTCTCCCCTGCGGGGGCTGCCACAGTGTTCGTTCTTGCGGTCCCTGGAATAGAGCAATGCTTACATCATTATTCCAAGCATGAAAAACTTATCTTAGCATATATACATTTCTGACCAGGAACAATACTTTCCAAGAAAATTGACGCGTTTTAGAATCAAATTTCAACTGAAATGTATTGACAATGCACAGAGAAGTTCCCGAAATTTAGCATTTATTTACGATCACTATCATTACCGTAACTACTTTTTAAGCGAGAGCCTTGTACCGGCGGTATTGGCGCGACGTCATCCAGCATGCCAGCGACGCCAGCGCGAACGCGGCCTGGCCGAGCGCCATCGCCAGCACGGAATGGGTCAGCGCCGGCGCGATGATGCCGGCCACCAGCGCGCCCATCAACGTGGTCACGAACGACTGGCACGACGCCACCGTGCCGCGGATGTGCGGGAACAGGTCGAGCGCGAGCAAGGTGGCGCTGGGGTTGATGATCGAGCTGCCGAAGTTATAGAAGAACATCGGCAGCACGGTCCACGGCAGCGCCGGCGGCAGCACGGCGTGGTAGGCGACGGAGCCGGTGACGGCCGCCAGCATCAACGCATAGCCGATGGTGATCTGGCGCGAGAACGTCATCTTGCCCGCGAGCCGGTTGGCGACCAGCGCGCCCAGGAAGATGCCGCTCACGGCCGGCACGAACAGCCACGCGAAATCCGACGGCCCGAGGTGCAGGTGCACGGGCAGCAGCACCGGCGCGCCCGCGATGAACAGGAACATGCCGCCGAAGTTGAACGCGACGATCCCGGACTTCATCTGGAACAGCACGGAGCTGAAGATGTCCCAGTAGCTGCGCGCGAGGAAGCGCGGGTTGAAGGGCTGGCGGCGGTCCACCGGCATCGTCTCGGGCAGGTGCTGCCAGCACACCCACCACAGCACGACGGAAAACGCGAGCAGGCCGAGGAAGATCGACCGCCAGTCGAACGCGGACACGACCCAGCCGCCCAGCACGGGCGCGATGGCCGGCGCGATCGAGAAGATCATCGTCACCATCGACAGCAGCCGCGCGGCCGGCGCGTCCGAATACAGGTCGCGGATGATCGCCCGGCCCACGACGACGCCGGCACCGGCCGATACGCCCTGCATGATCCGGAAGATCCACAGGTAGTGCACGGAATGCGCGGACGCGCAGCCGAGCGTCCCGACCGCGAACACGATCAATCCGACGAGGACCACGTTGCGCCGCCCGAACGCGTCCGACAGCGCGCCATGCCACAGCGACATCGCGGCGAAGGCCAGCATGTACGCCGTCAGCGTCTGCTGCACTTCCAGCCCGGTCGCGTGCAGCGATGCCTGGATCGCGGGGAACGCGGGCAGGTAGGCGTCGACGGAGAACGGGCCGAGCATCGACAGCGCTGCCAGCAGGGTGGCGAGGCCGCCCGCGGACAGCATCGCGATCTTGTGCGGCGCCGGCAGCGGGATGGGGGTGACGGGGTCTTTCGGTAGATTGTCCGGTTCGGGTTCGGGTAGCATTTATTGGTCGTCTTTGGGTTTGGCTGCGTCGCGGCGGTTGAAGCCGGCGACCATGTCGAAGCGGAACAACCGGCATTCGAGGGCGCCGTTGAAGAACGGGGTCTTGCGCGATTCCTTCAGGCGCAGCATCTTCGGCAGGCCCAGGTCGGCCGTGAACAGGTACACCGTCCAGCCGGCGAAGCGCTGCTTCAGGGTGGCGGAGAGCTGCTGGTAGAATCCGACGGCCATCTCGTCCTGCGGGATGGTCGAGTCGCCGCGCACGCCGATCCGCTCGCCGTACGGGGGATTCGTCACCAGCAGGCCAGGCTGGCTGGTGGGCGGCTGCACCTGCTGCGCCTCGATCTGCTTCAGCGGCACCTCGAACAGGATGCCGGCCGAGCGCAGGTTATGGCGCGTCATCGCGACCATGTCGCCGGAGATGTCGGAGCCGAAGATCGTCGGTTCGGCCGGCAGCGGATTCGGCTTGATCGCCGTCTTCATCTCCTGCCAGGCCTTGGCATTGAAGTTCCTGAATTTCTCGAACGCGAAGCGGCGGCGCGCGCCGGGCGGGATGCCCTGCACCATCTGCGCGGCCTCGATCAGGATCGTGCCCGAGCCGCACATCGGATCGAACAGCGTCATGCCCGGCTTCCATCCGGCCACGCGCAGCAGGCCGGCGGCCAGGTTTTCGCGCAGCGGCGCGTCGCCCGTCTCCTCGCGCCAGCCGCGCTTGAACAGCGCTTCGCCGGACGTGTCGAGGTAGATCGTGAAGTTGCGCTGGTCGAGAAAGCCCATGATGCGCATGTCCGGCGTGCGCGTGTCGACGGACGGGCGGCGGCCGAACTGGTCGCGGAAACGGTCGCAGACGGCGTCCTTGATCTTCAAGGTCGTGAACTCGAGGCTCGTCAGCGGCGACTTGATCGCGGTGATGTCGACGCGGATCGTGTGGTCGACGCTGAACCAGTCTTCCCACGGCTGTTCCAGCACGAGGTCGTAGATGTCGTTCTCGTTGGCGTACGTGCGGTTGGCGATGCGCAGCAGCACGCGCGACGCGATGCGCGAATGCAGGTTGATGCGGTACGCGTCCGTGTCCGTGCCCGAGCAGTGGACGCCGCCCGGCACCTGGTTGTGCACCTTCAGCGACGTGCTGCCGGTGGTCTGTGCGATCTCGGCCAGCTCGTCGGCGAGCGCCTGTTCCATGCCGCGCGGGCAGGGGCAAAAATAGGAAGTCATGGGGTACCCTTTATCCGTAGTTGAAAAACATTCGGGGTCAGAGCCCGGTTTTCACGGGTGGGCTCTGACCCCGACTGACTAAAACGAAGCGGCCGGGGATGTAGGCCCGGCCGCCAATCAATCTGGTTGAATCTTCAGGTCAGAACGGTTTGACGACGACCAGGATCACGATTGCCAGCAACAGTAAAACCGGCACTTCGTTGAACACGCGGAACCACTTATGGCTGCGCGTATTGACGCCGCGTTCGAATTTTTTCAGCAGCGAACCACACGCATGATGGTAGCCGATCACGAGGATCACGAGCGCCAGTTTTGCATGCAGCCAGCCGCCCTTGATGCCGAATCCCAGCCACAACCACAGGCCCAGCAACAGCGCCGGCACCATCAGGATCGTCGTGAACCGGTACAGGCGGCGCCCCATGCCGAGCAGGCGCTCGACGACGGCCGGATTGCTTTCCTGGGCCAGGTTCACGTAGATGCGCGGCAGGTAGAACAGGCCGGCGAACCACGAGGCGACGAAGACGATGTGCAGCGCTTTGATCCAGAGGTACATGCAATTCCTTTATTCAAGAGCTCCAATTCGGGGTCAGAGCACTTTTTTGCGCGGGGTCAGAGCACTTTTTTGCGCAATGGCTCTTAAGAATCAACGGGCGCCAAGAGATCTACGAAGTCCCTCTTCCCGCCTCGCGGATGCAGTCTGCAGCTATTAGAGGCACGTAGGAACAATTGTCCTCAAATGTGCTCTGACCCCGAATTTTCCGAAAAATGTGCTCTGACCCCGAATTTATTTGCGCACTTCGCCGTGGCCGAATACCACGTATTTCAGCGACGTGAGGCCTTCCAGCCCAACGGGGCCGCGCGCATGCAGTTTGTCGTTCGAGATGCCGATCTCCGCGCCCAGGCCGTATTCGAAGCCGTCCGCAAAGCGCGTCGACGCGTTGATCATCACGGAGGCCGAATCGACTTCGCGCAGGAAGCGCATCGCGTCCGTGTAATCCTCGGTGACGATGGCGTCCGTGTGCTTCGAGGAATACGTGTTGATATGCTCGATGGCCGCGTCGATGCCGTCCACGATCTTCACCGCAAGGATCGGCGCCAGGTATTCCGTGCTCCAGTCCTCTTCCGTCGCGGGCGTCAGATGCGGATAGCCCTGCAGGATCGCCAGCGCTTCCGGATCCGCGCGCAACTCCACTTCCTTGGTGGCGTACAGCTCGGCCAGTTGCGGCAGCACGGCCGGGGCGATCGCGCGGGCGACGAGCAGCGTCTCCATCGTGTTGCACGTGCCGTAGCGGTGCGTCTTCGCGTTCATCGCGATCGGCAGCGCCTTGGCGATGTCCGCCTTGGCGTCGATGTAGACGTGGCAGATGCCGTCCAGGTGCTTGATCATCGGGACGGTGGATTCCTTCATCAGCCGCGCGATGAGGCCCTTGCCGCCGCGCGGGACGATCACGTCCACGAATTCCGGCATCGTGATGAGGGCACCGACGGCGGCGCGGTCCGTCGTCTCGACGACCTGCACGCCGTGTTCCGGCAGGCCGGCGCCGCGCAGGCCTTCGGCGACGAGGGCCGCGAGCGCGCGGTTGCAGTGGATGGCTTCCGAGCCGCCGCGCAGGATGGCGGCGTTGCCGCTCTTGATGCACAGGCCGGCCGCGTCGACCGTCACGTTCGGACGCGCTTCGTAGATGATGCCGATTGAGCCCAGCGGCACGCGCATGCGGCCCACCTGGATGCCTGTCGGGCGGAATTTCAGGTCGGTGATCTCGCCGATCGGGTCGGGCAGCGCGACGATCTGGCGCAGGCCGTCGACCATCGTGGCGATCGCCTTGTCGGACAGCGCGAGGCGGTCCAGCAGCGCCGGTTCCAGGCCGGCGGCGGCCGCCGCTTCCATGTCGCGCGCGTTGGCGGCACGCAGCTGGTCGGCGTCGCGCTCGATGGCGGCGGCGATCAGCAGCAAGGCCTGGTTGCGGGTGGCGCTGTCCGCGCGCGCCATGCCGCGCGACGCCGCGCGTGCCTGGCGGCCCATTGTGTGCATGGTCTCGGTGATATCCATCGTGCTTCTTCCTGTGATTTCGTTATGTCGACGCGACTTTCAACGCCAGCTGCAGCATCGCATCCCACGCATCGCCCGCGAACTGCTTCGCGCGCAGGCCCTTGACCATCCTGTCGACCTGCGCCGCCTGCTGCAGCGCCGCTTCCAGCGTCGGCAGGGAGATCCGGCGCAGCGCCGGTTCCATCATGCGCTCGCGCGGGCCCCAGATGCGGTATTCCTTCAGCAGGGCGCCCAGCGGGCGTCCCTGCGCCATCCCTGCCTTTAATTTTAGCAGCGTACGGATTTCTTCGGAGACGGCCCACAACACCAGCGGCAGCGCCTCGCCCTCGCCTTTCAGGCCTTCCAGCATGCGCACGAGGCGCGCCGGGTCGCCGGCCAGCATCGCTTCCGACAGTTTGAAGACGTCGTAGCGCGCCACGTTCAGGACGGCGTCATGCACCTGCTCGTACGTCAGCCTGCCCGGTTCGTACAGCAGGCCGAGCTTCTGGATTTCCTGGTGCGCCGCCAGCAAATTGCCCTCGACGCGGTCGGCGATGAAGTCCAGGCTCTGGCGGTCCGCGCTCTGGTTCTGCGCGGCCAGACGTGTGCCGATCCAGCCCGGCAGCTGCGCGCGTTCCACGTTCGGGATCTCGACGTAGACCGCCGCCTGCTGCAGCGCCGCCACCCACGACGCCTTGGCCGTCTGCCAGTCCAGCTTCGGCAGGGTGACCAGGGTGAGGTTGTCGGGATTCAGGTCTTTCGCATAGTTCTGCAGGGCCGCGCTGCCGTCCTTGCCGGGCTTGCCGCCGGGGATGCGCAGCTCGATCAGCTTCTTGTCGCCGAACAGCGACATGGCCTGGTTGGCGGCCAGCAGCTCGCCCCATTTGAAGTTGCGCTCGACCGTGAGCACGTCGCGCTCGGAATACCCTTGCGCGCGCGCGGCACGGCGGATCTTGTCCGCCGCTTCCAGCGCGAGCAGGTGCTCGTCGCTGGTGATCACGTACAGGGGCGCGAGCCCCTTGGCGAGGTGCCCGTCGAGCGCCTCAGGCCGCAACTGCATGGTGGTCCTTTTTAATCAAGTCGCTGGTTTGATCGACGCGAGGCGGCGGATGATCTGCTGCACGAGGTCCGCCTGCATGTCGCGGTACAGCAGCGCTTCTTCCGATTCCTTGGCCAGCACCTGGGTCTCGTCGAACGCCATGTTCCGGCGCAGCGAGATCTGCGTGGGCGGCACCAGTTCCGCGCCCTTCGCGTCGCGCACGGTGAACGACATCGTGTACGTCAGCAGGTATTCGCGCACGCGGCCCAGGCTGTTCAGCGACAGGATGGACTTGTTGCGCGACTCGCCCAGCAGCACGAACTGCGCCTCGGCATCCGCCGCCTTGTCCGCGATGACCACCTGGTCCGTCGCGCGCAGGTTGCGCTTGAGCTCCGTGCCCAGCGCGGACGTGTCCGGGAAGCCGAGATAGATGCTGTGGAACGGCATCGTGTAGCTGCCGTTCGAACCGCGCAGCTGGAAGCCGCAGCCTGCGATGGCGGATGCCACCAGCAGGGCCGCGGCCGCGCGCACCGCCAACTTCCGGGTCAGGGCGCGCATGGCTTACACCACGATGTTGATCAGTTTGCCGGGGACGACGATGACCTTCTTCGGCGTGCCTTCGACGAACTTCTGCGCGGCTTCCGACGCCAGCGCGGCGGCTTCGATGGCGGCCTTGTCGGCCTCCTTCGGCACCTTCACCGATCCGCGCAGCTTGCCGTTCACCTGGATCATCAGCTCGATCTCGGCCTGCTCCAGCGCGGCCGGATCCACTTCCGGCCAGGCCACGTTCAGGATGTCGCCGTACTTGCCGGCGTAGCCGAGTTCCTGCCACAGCGCGTGCGTGATGTGCGGCGCGACCGGGTTCAGCATGCGCAGGAAGATCGACAGGCCTTCCGTGATCACGGCGTCGCTCGCAGCACCCTCGGCCAGCTTGGCCGACTCCAGCGTATTGAGCATCTTCATGCAGGCCGAGACGACCGTGTTGTACTGGATGCGCTTGAAGTCGTAGTCGGCCTGCTGCAGCACCTTGTGCACTTCGCGGCGCAACGTCTTCTGGTCTTCATCGAGCGTGCCTTGCTGCTGGGCGGCCAGTGCGGCGGCCACGCTCTGCTGCTTCGCATGACCGAACGCCCAGACGCGGCGCAGGAAGCGGCTCGCGCCTTCAACGCCCGACTCCGACCACTCGAGCGTCTGCTCCGGCGGCGCGGCGAACATCGTGAACAGGCGGGCCGTGTCGGCGCCGTACTGCTCGATCTGCGCCTGCGGGTCGATGCCGTTGTTCTTCGACTTCGACATCTTCTCGGTACCGCCGATGACGACCGGCTGGCCGTCGTCCTTCAGCACCGCCGATTGCGGACGGCCGCGGTCGTCGAACGTGAGGCTGACGTCGGCCGGGTTGTACCACGTCTTCTTGCCCGACGCGTCTTCGCGATAATAGGTCTCGTTCAGCACCATGCCCTGGGTGAGCAGGTTGACGAACGGCTCGTCGAATTTCACGAGGCCGAAGTCGCGCATGACCTTCGTCCAGAAGCGCGCGTACAGCAGGTGCAGCACGGCGTGTTCGATGCCGCCGATGTACTGGTCCATCGGCATCCAGTAATCGTTGCGGGCCGGGTCGACCATCGCGTCGTTCGAACCCGGCGACGTATAGCGCATGTAGTACCACGACGAGTCGATGAACGTGTCCATCGTGTCCGTCTCGCGGCGTGCCGGCGCGCCGCAGCACGGGCAGTCGACCTTGAGGAACGCCTCGTGTTTCTTCAGCGGGTTGCCGGAACCGTCCGGGACGCAGTCTTCCGGCAGCACGACCGGCAGGTCCTTCTCGGGGACCGGCACCGTGCCGCACTTCTCGCAGTGGATCATCGGGATCGGCGTGCCCCAGTAGCGCTGGCGCGAGATGCCCCAGTCGCGCAGGCGGAACGTGACCTTCTTGTCGCCCAGCTCCAGGTTCGCGAGATCGCCCGCGACGGCGTTGACGGCCGACGTGTAATCGAGGCCGTCGTACTTGCCCGAATTGATGACGACGCCCTTTTCTTTATCGCCGTACCACTCCTGCCAGCCGTCCAGCGAGAACGTCTCGCCTTCGACCGCCACCACCTGCTTGATCGGCAGGTCGTATTTTTTCGCGAAGCCGAAGTCGCGCTCGTCGTGGGCCGGCACGCCCATCACGGCGCCGTCGCCGTACGTGATCAGCACGTAGTTGCCGACCCAGACCGGCACCTGCTCGCCGGAGATCGGGTGCGTGACGAACAGGCCCGTGGGCATGCCCTTCTTTTCCATCGTCGCCATGTCGGCTTCGATGACGGAACCCTGCTTGCACTCGGCGATGAATGCCTGCAGTTCCGGATTGTCCTTGGCCGCGTGCTGGGCCAGTGCGTGTTCCGGCGCGACGGCGCAGAAGGTCACGCCCATGATCGTGTCGGCACGCGTCGTGAAGACGTACAGCTTGCCCTCGTTGATGAGCTCACCCTGCTCGTCCATGATCACGTGCGGGAACGCGAAGCGCACGCCCGTCGACTTGCCGATCCAGTTGGCCTGCATGATGCGCACGCGTTCCGGCCAGCCCGGCAGCTTGTTCTCGACGTGGTCCAGCAGTTCGTCGGCGTAGTCCGTGATGCGCACGTAGTACATCGGGATCTCGCGCTTTTCCACGACCGCGCCCGAGCGCCAGCCCTTGCCGTCGATGACCTGCTCGTTCGCGAGCACGGTCTGGTCGACCGGATCCCAGTTCACGGTGCCGGTCTTCTGGTAGATGATGCCCTTCTCGAGCATCTTGAGGAACATCCACTGGTTCCACTTGTAGTAGTCCGGCTTGCACGCGGTCATTTCACGCGACCAGTCGATCGCGAGACCCATCGACTCCATCTGGCCGCGCATGTGGGCGATGTTCGAATAGGTCCACTGGGCCGGCGGCACGTTGTTCGCCATCGCCGCGTTCTCGGCGGGCATGCCGAAGGCGTCCCAGCCCATCGGCATCAGCACGTTGTAGCCGTTCATCCGCAGGTAGCGGTACATCACGTCATTGATCGTATAGTTGCGCACGTGACCCATGTGCAGCTTGCCCGACGGATAGGGCAGCATCGAGCAGGCGTAATACTTGCCTTTCGGGAAACGCGGGTCGTTCTCGACGGCTTTATACGCGTCGATCGACTTCCAGTAGGCCTGCGCGGCCTGTTCGACTTCGGCTGGACTATATTTTTCTTGCATGATGTTCTGCGGACTGAAGGAGGTGAGCAGAACATTATATCGTGTCACATGACAAGCGACCTACCGCAGTTCGAGCTCAAGCGCCGCCTTCTCGCCGTAGTCCTCGTAGCGCTCGTTGATGCCGATGATGCAAAAGGCCATCTCTTCCAGCACGTCCGGCGCCCGTTCGCGCAGGGCCTCCGAGTGCGTCACGACGATGTGCAGCACCTCGTCCTTCTTCAGGCGGACGCTGCTCATGCCGTCCTCGTCGCGCAGGTAGCTCAGGCAATCGACCCAGGAATCCATCGTGTGCGCGTACGAATCGGGGAAGCCGAACGCACGCTGGCTCTCGACGTGGAAGCTTTCCGCATCGGTGATCGCGGCGCCGTTGAGCTCGACGGTGGCCATGGAAATCTCCTTCATTCGCGTCGTTCCCGCGGAAGCGGGAATGACGGTAGTTATACGATGACGGGTTGGTAGCCAGTATGCCAGCAGATCGCCAGCCAGGCCGTCCAGTTCGGATCAGGCCTTGAGACCCAGCACGTCCTGCATGTCGTACAGCCCCGTTGCCTTGTCGGCAATATACCGCGCGGCGCGCAGGGAGCCCTGGGCGTAGCTGACGCGGCTGCTCGATTTGTGGCTGATCTCGATGCGCTCGCCGATGCCGGCGAACAGGACGGTGTGGTCGCCCACGATGTCGCCGCCGCGCACGGTGGCGAAGCCGATCGTCGACGGGTCGCGCTCGCCCGTCACGCCTTCGCGGCCGTAGACGGCACATTCCTTCAGGTCGCGGCCCAGCGCGTCGGCGATCACTTCGCCCATCTTGAGCGCGGTGCCGGACGGGGCGTCGACCTTGTGGCGGTGGTGGGCCTCGATGATCTCGATGTCATAGCCCTCGGAGAAATTCTTGGCAGCCATTTCCAGCAGCTTCAGCGTGACGTTCACGCCGATGCTCATGTTCGGGGCGAAGACGATCGCGGTCTTCTCGGCGGCGGCGCGGATGGCGGCCTTGCCGGCGTCATCGAAACCGGTGGTGCCGATGATCATCTTGATGCCGTGCGCGGCGCAGTATTCCAGGTGCTGCAGCGTGCCTTCCGGGCGCGTGAAATCGATCAGGAAGTCGGCGTCCGCCAGGCCCTTGGCCAGGTCGGACTGGATCACGACGCCGGTCAGCTGGCCGGAAAACGCGCCGGCGTCCGAATTGATGAACGGGTTGCCTTCGCGGTCGAGGGCGCCGGCGAGGACGGCGTCCGGCGCGGCGGCGATGGCTTCGATCAGCATGCGGCCCATGCGGCCGCTGGCGCCGGCAACGGCGATTTTCAGTTGGGTCATTATTGTCCTCCGCCGCCTTTCGCAGCCTCGTCGCGCTTGCGCTTGAGCTCGTCCAGCGATTCCTGCTCGGTCTTGGTTTCGTATTTCGAGATGCCGATCAGGCGATTGATGTATTCGCGTTCCGTCGGCAGGTTGCCGCCGTCGAAGTGGTCGACCTTGTCGTCCTTGAAATAGACGGTGACGCGGCTGGTGGTCAGCTCGCCGTTACCGCGCGCAAGGTAGAACGGGTAATCCCAGCGGTCCTTGTGGAAGGCGTCTTGCAGCAGCGGGCTGCCGAGGATGAATCTCACCTGGTCGCGGGTCTGGCCGACCTTCAGCTGGTTCAGCATTTCCTGCGACACGAAATTGCCCTGCTGGATGTCCGGCCGGTACGGCGAGAAAATCCACAGGAATTTCTGCAGCTTGGTGACGGTCGTCGTCTGCGCGCCCGAATTCGCGATTGCCGCCGATTTGCCGGCATCGGCGGCGACCGCGTCGGGGGCGGTGCTCACCGGCGCCGCCGGCTTGGTCTGGTTACGCCAGGCCGCGCAGCCGGACAGCGCCAGCGTCATGCAGGCGAGGCCGGCCACGAGCGCTGCCCGTGCGTGGGAACGATGGAAAACGGCTTTAGTGCGCATATCTGACCTTAAAATCGATGAGGCGGGAGCTTGTAAAACGCTATATCATAAAGCACTCCGCCCATATCCGAGTAACAAAACATGAGCAACAATCCAACCGACCTGAAAGCCAGCGGCCTGAAAGCGACCTTGCCTCGGCTAAAAATCCTGGAAATTTTCCAGAACAGCGCGGTGCGGCACCTGACGGCGGAAGACGTCTACAAGACCCTGCTGAACGAAAACATGGACGTGGGCCTGGCGACCGTCTACCGGGTGCTGACCCAGTTCGAACAGGCCGGCCTCCTGAACCGCAATCACTTTGAAACCGGCAAGGCGATCTACGAGCTGAACGCCGGCTCGCACCACGACCACCTCGTGTGTCTCGACTGCGGCCACGTGGAAGAGTTCTACGACGACGAGATCGAAAGCCGCCAGCAGAAGATCGCCAGCGAACGCGGCTTCAAGATCGCCGAGCACGCCCTGGCCATCTACGGCCACTGCCAGAAGACGGATTGCCCGCACCGGCACTGACCGCCTGCCGCTCCGCTCAGGAGTGGCTCAGCGCATTCGACAGCAGCTTGGCCGTGATGTCGACGATCGGGATCACGCGCTCATAGGCCATGCGCGTGGGCCCGATGACGCCGAGGGTGCCGACGATCTTGCCATTCACTTCGTACGGCGCGGTGACGACGCTCATCTCGTCCATCGGCACGAGCTTCGATTCGCCGCCGATGAAGATCTGCACGCCCCCGGCCTTGCTCGACACGTCGAGCAGCTGCATGAGGCCCGTCTTCTGCTCGAACATCTCGAACATTTGGCGTAGCGAGCTCATGTTGGACGACAGGTCGGCCACCGAGAGCAGGTTGCGTTCGCCCGCGATGATCATGTCGTCCGTCTCGGCCAGCGCTTCGCTGCCCGCCTCCACCGCGGCCTGCATCAGGCGGCCCATGTCGTCGCGCAGCTGGCGCAATTCTCCCGTCAGGCGCGCGCGCACCTGGTCGAACGACAGGCCGGCGAAATGCTGGTTCAGGTAATTCGCGGACTGGATCAGCTGAGACGGCGAATAATCCACGTCGGTCAGCAGCAGGCGGTTCTGCACGTCGCCGCGCGGGTCGACGATGACGAGCAGGATGCGCTTTTCCGACAGGCGCAGGAATTCGATCTGCTGGAACGCCGATTCGCGCCGCGGGCTCTGCACGACGCCGGCGAACTGCGACAGCGACGACAGCATTTGCGCCGCGTTCGCGATCACCTTCTGCGGCTGGTGCGCGGGCAGGCGCATGCCGGCTTCGACCGCGTTCTCGTCGATCTGCTGCACGGTGAGCAGCGTGTCGACGAACAGGCGGTAGCCGCGCGGCGTGGGAATGCGGCCGGCCGACGTGTGCGGACTGGCGACGTAGCCCATTTCCTCGAGGTCGGCCATGATGTTGCGGATCGTGGCCGGAGAAAGGTCGAGGCCGGAGATCTTCGACAGCGCGCGCGAACCGACCGGCTGGCCGTCGGCGATGTAGCGCTCGACCAGGGCTTTCAACAGGGTTTGTGCACGGTTATCGAGTTGCATGGTCTAGCCAGGATTTCGTTTCATTTATGTCATTATGCACGTTCGATGCGCGCTTGTGCTTTATCCGCGCTGTTGTTCGTGTTCGCGCGTGAGCCAGTCCAGCAACTCGTCGAAGTCGCTTACGATCGCATCCGGCACGACTTCGTGCTCCATGTGCTTCGTCGAACCCGTGCGGTTCATCCACACGGCGCGCAGGCCGGCGCGCTGGGCGCCCCGCACGTCGAGCAGCACGTCGTCGCCGACGTAGACCGCATCCTCGGGTGCCACGCCCAGTTCCTCGCAGGCGGCCAGGAAGATCGCCGCATCCGGCTTGGCGACGCCGAACGCCGACGCCGCCACCGACACCTTGAAATGGTGCGACAGGCCGATCGTGCGCAGGTCGGCGTTGCCGTTCGAGATCGACCCGATCAGCACGCGGTTCTTCAGTTTCAGCAGGCCCGGCAGCACGTCGTCGTACGGGATCACGGCATTGCGCGCGGCGAAGAACTGCGCCATCGCGTGCTCGACCTTGGCGGCATCCTCGCCGGCCTGCTGGAAGGCCTCGACGAGGCCGGCATGGCGCAGCTTGCCGAGGTCGAGCTGGAATTCGGGCTTCCTCGCCAGCAGCTCCAGGCGCGCCTGGCGCAGGGTGTCGATGGTGAAGCGCTCGGCCACGCGCGGCGCGTGCTCGCGCAGCCACGCGAACAGCTTCTCTTCGGCCTGCAGGATCACGGGGGCGATGGGCCACAGCGTGTCGTCGAGGTCGAACAGGATGGCTTTGGGCCAGGCGCGGCGCGTGTTCATGGTCGGGATTGCGGCTCCGGAAACGAAGCTTGGAGAGTGGAAAGGAGCGGTCCAAGCATAACGAGGGCAGCGCTGAAAAGCAATGGCGCCCCGGACACGGGCTCATGGTTACACCGTGATACAAAGCCAAATAGGGCCGCAGCTTGCCAAATGCACTAAAATGATGGGCATTTTTCTATTCAGCCGTACCGGCGCAGCGTCCGCGCGCCACCCATTCCACTGTGGAGATTTTATGAAGAGCTCGATCCTGCGTGCCGGCGTTGTAGCGCTGGCATGCGCGCTGGGCCTGTCCGCCTGCGGCGGCGGGAGCGGCGACCTGTACCTGACCGGCGCGGTCTATAACGTCACCAAGGACGGTCTGGTGCTGACGAATAACGGCGAAGACCTGGCCGTGACGACGCCCTACACCTCGTTCCAGTTCAACAACCGCATCTCGACCGACGACCAGTTCAACATCACGGTCAAGAGCGTCCCGTCGAACGTCGAGAAGATCTCGGATTGCATCGTCACCAACGGCAAGGCGCGCGCCAACTACTACACGATCGCACAGATCCGCGTGGACTGCGCGATCCGCCAGCGTAAATTGACCGCAAGCATCGTCAACCTGACGACCAGCGGCCTCGTGATCATCAATGGCGCCGACCGCAAGGAAGTCGCGGCGGGCACCGCAACCGTGCCGATGGCACCCGTGAACGAAGACGGCGCGTACGGCGTCACCGTCCTGCAGCAGCCGGCCGGCCAGACCTGCACCGTCAGCGGCGGCGGCAACGGCAAGGGTGCGGGCACCATGGGCGCGACCGAAGACACGACCGTCACCGTCACCTGCGCTTAAATCTGGAATCTGGAGAGACCCACATGAAGTTTTCCCTCGCGCGTCCGGCCTTCGCCCTCGCGATCCTGGCCACGCTGGCCGCCTGCGGCGGTGGCGGCAAGGCCACGTTCCCGATCAACGTCACGGTCTCCGGCCTGCAATACCCGGGCCTGGTCCTGAGCACGAACGGCCAGGACCTGCCCATCAATCCGCCGGCCACGGCCGGCCAGGACGTCACGGCCGTCTTCCCGAACCAGATCGAATACGGCCAGATCTATGAAGTGATCCCGAAAGGCGCGGTCGTCACCAATCACACCCCGGTAGGCGGCACCCAGCCGAAACACCAGCAATGCGCGGCATCGCCATACCTGCCGTACGGCACGGCCGGCCAACTGGCCAGGATCGACATCCGCTTCGTCTGCGCCATCAACGCCTACCCGCTCGGCGGCACGGTCAAGGGCCTGACCGGTACCGGCCTCGTCCTGGCAAACGGCAGCACGACGGGTACCATCGGCGTCAGCCCCGCGCTGGACGCCAACCAGAAGCCGACCGGCGCGGACGTGGCCCTCATCATGAACTCGGTTCCGTACAACACGACTTATGGCGTGACCGTCCTGACCCAGCCCACCAGCCCGGCCCAGACCTGCACCGTTACCGGCGGCGCGAACGGCTTCGGCGGCGGCACGATGGACGATGCGGCGGAAGCGGCAGGCGGCGTGGGCAACTTGGTCGTGACCTGCGTCAATAACTGAGCCCAGAGAGAATGGATGAGATATCGCAAATTCTTATAACGAATATGCGAAACAAAAATTGGACTGATATGCTGTAGCGCAGCATAATTGCACCTGTCTCCTCCAACTCTCCTCAGAAAGAATTGGATTTAAGCCCGCCTCAACAGCGGGCTTTTTTTTCGCCCATACGGCAACAAGCGTCCCTGCGGCGGCATGCCGTCGCGGCTGGTCGAGGTCTGCGGGGTGCCGGCGGAGGTGCCGGTGTTGTCTGGTGCGATCGGCCTCTGGGGCCGGGGCCGAACGGCGCTCTCGAGCTGCGCGTTCTGCGTCATCACTGCCGGGCGGCAGCTGCTTCCACTACGGGTGTTACGGGCGCTTCGCGGTCACCTTGACGACGGCCATCTGCTGACCTTCGATCGTTACCTGCGCATCGTAGCGCTCGTGTTTGGCGACGCTGGCGGCGTGCGCGGCGCCCGTCACACCCACGAGGACGGCGGCTGCGAGGAAGATGGCTTCCATGTTTTTCAGGATGTTCATTTGGGCTCTCCTTGACGTGTTCAGATGGCGGCTTTGCCGACGGCGGCGAGGCGTTTCGCGGTCACTTTGACGACGGCCATCTGCTGGCCTTCGATCGTCACCTGCGCGTCGTAGCGGGCGTGCTTGGCGATGCTGGCGGCGTGTGCGGCGCTCGTCACACCCACGAGGACGGCGGCTGCGAGGAAGATGGCTTCCATGTGTTTGAGGACGTTCATTTTGGCTCTCCTTGTGTGTTTGTTTCGTCGATGGTGTCACTGTAGGCGACCGCCCCCTTCCCTTCCACCGGCGTGCGACGAAACGCAAAAAACACGGGATGGAAGGATCAAAAGCGCGCCCAAAAAGCGGATGGTGCGTTGCCGCATGAGCAGCCGACGCATGAGAACGCTCAACAGCCGGGCCGGATTCGCTGGCGATACTTCTCGAGGGCACAAAGGGGGCGACATGGATCGGCAAAGCATCCTGGAACTCGAGGCAAACGGGGCGGCTACGCCCCTGGCGACGGTGCGGGCCTGGAATGCGCTGGCACTCGGAACGATCGGCACCGTGGCACTCGCACATGAGCCCGCGCGTGCGCTCGCCCTCGTGCATACCTGCATGTACAACGCGTGGGCGGCGTACGACGATCACGCCCGCCAGACCGCGCATGGCGTGGCCGTGCGCCTGCCGCGGGCCGAACGCGACGCCGCCAGCCAGGCCGCCGCGATGGGTCATGCGGCCCATGCCGTCCTCGCCGGCCTGGACGCCCGGTCTGGCGCGGATGCGGGCACGGATGCCGGTCTGTTCACGCCCGAGGGCATCGGGCGCATGCAGGCGGCCGCGCTGCTCGACGTCCGCCACCGCGACCAGCCGTTCGCGCTGATGCCGGCCGAGGTCCGCCCGGCCGCCGCCGCACGGCCGCTGGCGCTCGTCGCGGTGTGGTGCGACGTGGCGCAGCGCGTGTCCCTTCGCGCCGGGCATGACGACGACCGCGACGTGCTGCTGTTCTTCGTGCTGGCCAATGCGCTGGCCGACGCGGACCACGCCGCGCGCGACGGCGTGTGCGCCGCGTTTGCCGCCGCCGAGGCGCTGCGCCGCTTCACGGGCAGCGACATCCTGGACGACGCCACATTCACGGACCTGGCGGCGCAGGCGGGACCGGGGGCCGGTCAGGACGTGGGAAGAAAGATCGGCGCGCGCGTGTTCGACAAGGCGCGCCGGTACTGGCAAGGGGATATGTAACGTCTTACTGGCGCGACGCGGTACCGGATGCCTGGCTCGCGCTCGTGCCCGAGCCGCCCGCGCTGCCCGCCGCTGAACCGCTCGCGCTGCCTTCGACGGCCACGCTGCCACTCATGGACGATGCCGTGTCGCGAACCGAGCCGACGACACCGCGGGCGGTGCCTGCCGCGCCACGGGCCGCGCCGGCGGCACCGCCGAGTGCCCCAGTGACGGCACGACCATCCACGCTGGCCGAGCCGGATCCCTCTGCGCGGGCTGCGCTTCCGGCGCTCGCATTTCCTGCCAGGCTGCCGGCGCCCGCCAGCAGGCCCGGTCGCTGCGCGGGTGCGCTCTCGGCTGCCGGCTGGGGCGTGGCGCGGCGCGCGCGGCCAGCCGTCTCGTCGCGCAGCGTGCCGCCCATCGTGTGCACGCGGCCCATGTCGTTCATGCCGCTCATCCCGCTGAGGCCGCCCATGGAACCGCCCAGCGAGCCGCCCAATGAGCCGCCGAGCCGGCCGCCGAGCAGCTGCGCGTGGGCCTGGGTGGCCAGACCGAGGGCGAGGACGAGGGTGATGTACTTGGCTTTCATGACTGTTCTCCTTGTGATGGGGCGGTGTCTCTCACCGCCGATACAAGGAAAACGGCTGGGTTCGCCGTTTTCTTCCATCCCTTCAAAAAAATTTTTCAGCGCAGGTCCGCCGGGTCCGTACGCAGGTTGGCGCCGACGATGCCGTACCCGGTCTCGCCGTTCGCGACGGCGCCGCCGGCCTCGCGCGCGAGCGCGTCCACGGCGCGCGCGGCGCCGGTCGGGTCCGGCCGGGGCAGCCGCTGCGCCAGCAGGGCCGCGACGATGGGCGCCGCGAACGACGTGCCGCGCACCTGGCGGTACGGCGGCGTGCCCGGCGCGGCGCTGACCATCTGGCTGCCCGGGGCGGCGAATTTCACTTGCGGCCCGCGTGCCGCTTCCGGCAGCGGCCGGCCGCGCCGGTCGACGCCCGTCACGCCGACGACGCCGGGATAACTGGCCGGATACAGCGGCGGTGCCGCCGGCCCGTCGTTGCCGACGGCGGCCACGAGCAGGTGTCCCCGCGCCTGCATCGCCGCGACGGCCCGCGCCAGCAACGCATTGGCCGGGCCGACGAGGCTGATGTTGACGACGCCGACCTGCTGCTGGTCGAGCCAGCCCAGCGCGGCGGCGATGCGGTCGGCCGCGCCGCCCACCGGGCTGCCGCAATACACGTCGGCCGCGTACAGGCGCGCGCCCGGCGCCGCGCCGCGCAGGTAGTCGGAACGCCCGACCATCAGCGCCGCCACCGCCGTGCCGTGCGGCGCGGGAATCACCTGGCCGCCGCAGCCCCAGCGCGTGATCGCGGCATCCTCGAACACGGGGTGGTCGCCATCGACGCCGCTGTCGACGAGACCGATGCGCACGGCGGCCCCCTCCCCGGCGCGCACGCCGCCCGCCGCCCCGCTGCCCGTGTAGACATGATTGAAATCGTAGCTGCCGGCGGGATCGATGGCGCGCAGGCGTTCGACCATGGCCGCGGTCGACGCACCGGCCGGCAGGCGCAGCACCACCATGCGTTCGCCCAGCCCGGGCAGCACCTCGTCGCGCACGACCGCCGCGCCCGCGTCGCGCGCCGCCTGCAAGGCCGCCTCGGACGGCGCCCCCGCCAACACCTCGCCGCGCAATGCCGGCTCGCCGCGCGGGTCGGCCTCCAACTGGTCCGGATGGTCGCGCAGCAGGCGCCGGACGGTGTCGAGGCGCAGGTTGCCGAGATCCGGCAGCGGCGCGCGGTCGAGCAACCGGTCGACCGGGCGGCGCACGCCGTCCAACCCCAGCGGGCCGATGCGGCTGGGCAGCGGCAGCGAGGGCAGGCCCAGCTGCGCGTGCGCGGAGGCCGTGCCGCACAGCAGTGCCAGGGCCACAAGAGCACGCATATTTACGAAGAGACTCATGAATGGATCATATATGATTGGCTGAATACCCCAATAACGAACGGCACCGGGAAGAAAATCCCTGCCCGGATCGTTTATCTCATAGAGACCATGCTTGCCGACGACATTGCCGCCCTGCTGCCCCGCATGCGCCGCTTCGCGCGGGCACTGACCTTTCATCGCGAAGACGCGGACGACCTCGTCCAGATCGCGATGGAGCGCGCGCTCGGCCGCAGCGAGCAGTGGGAACCGGGCACGCGGCTCGACAGCTGGCTGTTCCGGATCATCAAGAACGCGTGGATCGACGAAGTGCGCAGCCGGACGCGGCGCGCCGAGTTGTTCGCGCCCGAGGAGGAAGGCGAACACGTGGGCGACGACACGGCGCAGGCGCACCAGCAGCGGCTCGCGCTGCAGAAGGCGATCAGCCTGCTGTCCGAGGAACACCGGCTCGTCGTCGGCCTCGTGCTTGTCGACGGCCTGCCGTACAAGGAAGCGGCCGACGTGCTCGAGATCCCCGTCGGGACGCTCACGAGCCGCCTCGCACGCGCCCGCGACGCCCTGCAGCAACTGCTGGCCGACCCAACACGAAGGACACCATGACGTATTCCGACGACACCCTGATGGCCTATGCCGACGGCGAGCTCGAAGCCGCCGAACGGGCCGCCATCGAACAGGCGATGCGCACCGATCCCGCCATCGCCGCCGCCGTGGAGCGCCACCGCGCCCTGCGCGCGGACGTGGCCGCCGCGTTTGCCGGCATCCTCGACGAACCCGTGCCAGCGCGGCTGCGGCCGCCGGCACCCGTCGTATCTCTGGCTGTGGAGCGCGACAAGCGGCGGCGCTGGTCGTGGCCGGAATGGGGCGCGCTGGCGGCCACGCTCGTCGTCGGCGTCCTGGCCGGCCGGATGATCCCTGGCGGCGGCGGTCCGGCCATCGCCGGCAACGGCAACCAGGTGTTGGCGCAGGGAGAACTCGCGGCCGCGCTGGACCGCCAGGTCGGCGGCAAGGCGGAGGGCGCGGTGAAAGTGGGCGTCAGCTTCGCCGCCCGCGACGGCGCCTATTGCCGCGGCTTCGTCATGGGCGCGTCGGCCGGCCTCGCGTGCCGGGAAGGCGGACAGTGGAAGATTCCCGTGCTGGCCGAGGCGGAGAAGGAAGCGGCGGGCGGCTACCGCCAGGCCGGCAGCGCGTTGCCGCCGGCCGTGCTGGACGCGATCGACGCGCGCATCGCGGACAGGCCGCTCGACGCGGCGGGCGAGGAAGCGGCGCGGGCGCGCGCGTGGCAGCCCGCGCGTTGATCAGCCTTGCGGCTTGAGGATGTTGGCCAGCGCCACGTACTGCTCGAGCCCCACGGCCTCCGGACGCGCGCCCGGATCGATGCCGGCGTCGACGAGCTGCTGTTCGGTGAACATGCCGGCCACGCAGTTGCGGATCACCTTGCGGCGCTGCGAGAACGCCTTCTGCACGACGGCGCCGAGCGTGGCCGCGTCGGCCGGCAGCTGGCGCCGCGTCGGCACCATGCGCACGATGGCGGAATCGACTTGCGGCGGCGGATCGAATGCCGTCGGCGGCACGACGAACAGCATGGCCATGTCGTAGCGCCACTGCAGCATCACGGACAGGCGGCTGTAGGCTTTCGTGCCCGGCTCCGCCACCATGCGCTCGACGACTTCCTTCTGCAGCATGAAGTGCTGGTCCTCGACGAGGTGGGCGTATTCGGCCAGGTGGAACAGCAGCGGGCTGGAAATGTTGTACGGCAGGTTGCCCACCACGCGCAGCTTCTTGCCTTCGGGGACGGGGATGCCGCCGAAATCGAACTTCAGCGCGTCGCCCGAATGGATGGTCAGCCGTTCGCGCGGGTACGCTTTTTCCAGGCGCGCGACGAGGTCGCGGTCCAGTTCGACCACGTGCATGTGGTCGAGCTCCTTGAGCAGCAGCGCCGTCATCGCGGCCAGGCCCGGGCCGATTTCGACCATGGTGTCGCCGCGGCGGGGGTTAATGCCTTCGATGATGTCGTGAAGGACGTGGTCGTCGGTCAGGAAGTTCTGGCCGAAGCGCTTGCGGGCTACGTGTTTCATTGTCTTATGCGGGTTGTTGCTGTTGCGCGCGCACCATCGAAACGGCGACGCGGATCGCCTCTTCCATGCTGCCGCAATCGGCCTCGCCCAGGCCTGTGGCGGCCAGGTCGAGCGCCGTGCCGTGGTCGACGGACGTGCGGATCAGCGGCAGGCCGAGGGTGATGTTGACGCCGCGGCCGAACGTCGCGTGCTTGAGTACGGGCAGGCCCTGGTCGTGGTACATGGCCAGTACCGCGTCGGCGTCCCGCAGGTACTTCGGCTGGAACAGCGTGTCGGCCGGATACGGGCCGCGCGCGTCGATGCCGCGTGCGCGCGCATCGTCCAGCACGGGCGTGATCACGGCTATCTCTTCGCGGCCCAGGTAGCCGTTTTCGCCCGCATGCGGGTTCAGGCCCGTCACGAGGATGCGCGGCGCCGCGATGCCGAACTTGCGCACGAGGTCCGCGTGCAGGATGTCCAGCACCTGCGTGAGGCTGTCCTTCGTGATGGCGCCCGGCACGTCTTTCAAAGGCAGGTGGGTCGTGGCCAGCGCCACGCGCAGGTACGGTTGATCGGCGCCCGGCGAGCCGGCCAGCATCATGACGACCTTGGGCGTCTCCGTCTTCTCGGCCAGGTATTCCGTGTGGCCGGAAAACGCGACGCCCGCATCGTTGATGGTGCTTTTCTGCAGCGGCGCCGTGACGATGGCGTCCCACCAGCCGGCCTGCGTGCCCTCGATCGCGAGATCGAGCGTGGCCAGCACGGCGCGGCCGTTGGCGACGTCCAGCTTGCCCGGGACGACGTGCGCGTCGAGCGGCACGTCGACGACGGGGATGATGTCCGGGCCGAAGTGCGGCAGGCCGCTGTGGCGCAGCGCCAGCGTGGAGATCGCGGACAGGCGGATGGCCGGGTCGATCAGGCTCGCCGTGAGGGACAGGAAGGCGGCATCGCCCACGAGCACGCAGCGCGCGTCGGCGCGCAGCGCCCACGCGGCCCGGATCGAGATCTCCGGACCGATGCCGGCCGGCTCGCCGACCGTGATCGCCAGCGTGGGACGTGGGCGCGAGGTTGGCGCGAGCCGTAGGCTCGATGTCATTATTTGTCCTCGCGGAACTCGACGTAGGCGCGGTCGCGGACCTGGCGGCTCCAGTCTTCCAGCGCTTCCTGGCGCTTGCGGTCGGTGAGGACCTGGCGCGCGGCCGCGCGTTCCTTCTCCTTCGACACGTCTTCCGACTTGCGCTCGACGACCTGGATCAGGTGCAGGCCGAACGGGGTCTTGATGACGCCAGATACCTCGCCCGGCTTCAGGGCGTTCATCGGGTTCTCGAATTCCGGCAGCGCGTCGCCCGGGAACAGCCAGCCCAGATCGCCGCCCTTCGAGGCCGAACCGTCGTTCGAGTACTGGCGCGCCATGTCTTCGAAGGTCGCCTGCTTGCTGTCGATCTTCTGCTTGATCTCGGTGAGCTTCTTGCGGGCGTCGTCCTCGCTCTGCGTCGGCGTGATCTTCAGCAGGATGTGGCGCGCGTGCGTCTGCTGCACGACGGCCTGGTCGGCCTTCTGCGCATCCGCCAGCTTGCGCTGGTCGACGAGCTTGATGATGTGGAAGCCGACGTTCGTGCGGATCACCGGCGTCACCTGGCCCGGCTTCAGCTTGTGCAGCTCGCTCGCGAAGATCGGAGGCAGGCGGTCCGGGTCGCGCCAGCCGACGGAACCGCCTTTCAGCGCGTCCGGCGAATCGGAATACGTCGCGGCCATCTTGGCGAAGTCGGCGCCCGTGCGCAGCTGGCGCGCCACTTCGTCGGCGCGCGCCTTGCGGGCGGCGATCTGTTCAGGCGACGCGTTTTCCGGGATGCGCACGAGGATCTGCGAGATGTCCATCTCCACGCGGTCGGCGGCGGCGGCCTTCTCGGCGGCCATGTACGTGTCGATCTCGGCGTCGGTCACCTGGATCTTGCTGTCGACTTCGTGCTCGATCAGGCGCTGCATCATGATCTCGTTGCGGATCTGCTCGCGGAACTGGGAGAACGGCAGGCCGTCCTTCTCCATCGCGTTGCGCATGTCCTGCACGGTCATCTTCTGGTTTTCGGCGATGCGGCCGATGGCGCGGTCGAGCGTCGTGTCGTCGACGCGCACGCCCATTTCCTTGGCCAGCTGGAGCTGGGCGCGCTCGGTGATCATGGCCTCGACGACCTGGCGGCGCAGGTCTTCCTCGGCCGGCATCTGGGCGCCCTGCGCCTTCAGGCGCTGCGCGATCTCGGCCATGCGCTGGTCGACTTCGCGCTTGGTGATGACTTCGTCGTTGACGATCACGTACACGGAATCGATGACGTGGGCGTTGCTGGACGCCGGCGGCAGGAAGCCGGTGCCTGGCTTCGTCGACGGTGCGGCGGCGGGAGCAGCCGATTTGGCAGTAGATGCGGCCTGGGCCAGGACATCGCCGGTGGCGAGGGCGCACAGCAGCACCGCCGCGAGCTTGAGCTGGTGCGGGCGGAGCGGAGACAGACGGGTAGTACGCATATTCAGGAAAGCACTCATTTCAGGTATCTAGTTGTCCATGGCCCGGTCAGGGGCGGCCGACGTTGGTGTTCAGCCGGGTGTAGCCGGGAATGCTCTTGTTGAAAGTCTCCAGCGGATTACCGAAGCCCAGGTGCGACAGGCCGTTCAGTTCGAGCTGGAAGAAGCTCGTCGTCGAGACGTTCTGCGCGGCGGTCACGAAGCGCTGTGCGCCCATGCGGAACACCCAGCAATCCGCCTTGTACTCGAGCCCGACGAGGCTCTCGAGCAGCTTGCGGTCGCGCACCGAGTAGCTGACCCGGGTCACACCATACCACCGCTGCGACAGCGGCCACTGGCCCGAGACGTCGGCGTTGCGGAAGCCGTTGGCGATGCCGAAGGTGTCGCGCTGGTAGCGGTATTCGACGTTCAACACCTTCATCGGGGCCGGCTGCCACTGCACCCCGACATTCGAGCTGTACAGGCTGCGCGCCTGTGCATCGTATTGTACGCCGCTGTCGAAGGTCCACGATTCCGAAATGCGGCCCGACGCCGCGACCAGCGCGTCCGAGCGGGTCTGATTGCTTTGCTCGTTCGAGTTCAGGCGCACGCGCGGATCGGTGAAGTAATAGCGGCTGCCGACCGCGAGACGCAGGCGCTCGGCGCCGTTGGACTCGATGAAGCGCGACACGATCGCCGCCGTCAGCTGGTTCGCATCCGACACCTTGTCGGCGCCGACGAAGCGGTTTTCCGTGAACAGCTGGGCGTAGTTGAAACCGGCGACGCCCGTGTCGAAGTTCGGGATGTCGTCCTGGTTCTTGTACGGCGTGCGCACGTAGAACAGGCGCGGCTCCAGCGTCTGCGTGCCGTCCGGCCCGAACAGCGACGTCTTGCGCTCGAACACGAGGCCGCTGTCCAGCGAGAACGTGGGCAGCACGCGCGAGATCTTGTCGTCGGCGCCGACTGCGTTATGCGTCAGGTTGTACTGCGTCGCGTGCAGCATCAGCTTGGGCGTGACGAACCAGCCCGGATGCACCCACGGATAGCTTACCTGCGCCACCATGTTGGCGCGGTCGCCCTGCACCTGCTTGTCGTCCGGGTGCGTGAAGCGCGTCGCTTCCGCGTCCACCGCCCAGTCGAAGCCGCCCAGCACGTCGTAGCGGCCGGCGTGGAAGTTAATCGTCGGCAGGCGGTTGTACGGCGTGGCCACGGTCAGGTCCGGATTCGCGACGGCGCCCGGATCCTGCAGCACCTGGTAGCTCTGCACGCGCGCCGTCAGGTTCCAGTACTGGCCGTAGTAGTCCGTGCGCAGTTCGCGCAGCAGCTGGCGCTCGGCACTGGCCGCAACGGTGCGCGAGAAGTCGGACGGGTATTCGTTGTCGGACGCCGCGTGCGCGTTCCAGCCGAACGTCCAGTTGGAGTCCAGGTACTGGTTGTGCAGCGTGTCGACCCACCAGCGATTACGGTGCGCCAGGCGGTCGTTCGCGAGGTATTCGACGTGCGTCTCGCCGTGGTACGGACCGCGGTCGGTCTCGCCCATGTAGCGCCCCGTCGCGCCCAGTTGCAGGCCGCGCGCGAAGATGTAGCGCGGGAACAGCGTCAGGTCGCGGTTGGGCGCGATGTTGACGTAATACGGCACCATCAGCTCGGCCGAACCCTTGGAGCCGACGCCGATCGTCGGCGGCAGCCAGCCGGAGCGGCGCGCGCCCGACAGCGAGAACGACAGCGCCGGCGTGCCGATGATGGGCACGTCCTTGAAATAGATGATCGTCTTGCCGGCCGTGCCGACGTCGCGGCCCTGGTCCAGGCGCAGCGTGCTGGATTTAAGATACCAGTCCGGATCGGGGCCTTCGCACGTGCTGTACGTGCCGTCGACGACGACGGCCTGGTCCTCGCCCAGGAAGTTGATGCGCTGCGCCTTGCCCTGCGCATTGTTCATCACCAGCCGATATTCGGGATGCAGCACCCAGCCTTTACCCGTTTCCAGGTTCAGCTGCAGGGCGTCGCCCTTGTAGCGGTCGCCGAAGCGCCACATCGTGATGTGGCCCTCGGCCGTGACCTCGTCCTCGACGCGGCGGTAGCACGCCGTGTCCGCCGTGACGCCGGTGGCGCCGCGCGTGATCTCGACGTTGCGCTCCATGTTCAGGATGCGGTCCGGGCGGCCGCTGAACGACTCGGCGCGCATCGTGATCGGCAGGTCCTGCTCGTCGGTGCGGGGGGCAGCCGGTGTCGCCGTTTGCGCATACAGCGGTCCCGCGGCCACGGCCACGAGGGCGGACACAGCGGCGGCAGTTCGCCGCCGCGGGAATGGTAGGGCCGTCATCCAGCTCATGAAAGGTCGCGTTGCACCATGGAGGGCGATTGTTTGGATTGAATCCCTTATTATAGGGGAATTCGTGCGGCACGGTCGCGTTAGTCGGCCCAACGGTAATACTTTGGAAGCGCGACGGTGGACCATAACCCTTTGATTTTCAAAGGGAAATGATTTTTACCGATAGATACAATTTTAACAATGGGATCTTTCCCACCTTAGCCTCGGATGGTCCGATGCGGGTGCAAATGACGTATCATTACACCCGAACCGCCCTGCCCGCGCATGGGCAAACTTACCAACCAGTCACGAACCCGTTCACCGGGACGCTTCATGTCTTCTTCGCCCCAACACGCTCCCTCCGCCTCTGACAAGGATGCCCGCCTCTCCCAGCTGACCGAATGGCTCGTCTCGCTGGACCTGGTCGACGTCGCCAGCCTGCGCCCCGCGTCGGCCGACGCGAGTTTCCGCCGCTACTTCCGCCTCGATGTTGTGCCGGCGCTACGCGACAAGCTGGGTGATACGCTCATCGCCATGGACGCTCCGCCGGAGCGCGAAAACGTGCCCGCGTTCATCCACGTCGACGGCCTGCTGCGCGACGCCGGCGTCACCGTGCCCGCCATCGTGGCCCGCAACGTGGAAGCCGGCTTCCTGCTGCTGTCCGACCTCGGCACGACGACCTATTTGCAGCGCCTGGACGTCGACAACGCGCCGTTCATGTACTCGGACGCCATCGACGCCCTGATCAAGTTCCAGATGACCAGCCACGCCGGCGTGCTGCCGGAATTCGACCGCGCGTTCGTCCTGCGCGAGCTGAACCTGTTCCCCGAGTGGTTCATCGAACGCCACCTGGGCGCCAGGCTGAACGACATCCAGCGCGCCCAGCTGGATAAAGTGTTCGAGGCGATCACGGCGAACGTGCTCGCGCAACAGCAGGTCTACATGCACCGCGATTTCCATTCGCGCAACCTGATGTTCCTCGACCAGGGCAACCCGGGCGTGCTGGATTTCCAGGACGCCGTCTACGGCCCCGTCACCTACGACCTGGCCTCGCTGCTGCGCGACGCCTACATCCAGTGGGACGAGGAATTCGTGCTGGACTGGGTCGTGCGGTACTGGCAAAGCGCGAAGCAGGTCGGCCTGCCCGTCAATCCGGACATCGACGCGTTCTACCGCGACTTCGAATACATGGCCCTGCAGCGCCACCTGAAAATCCTCGGCATCTTCTGCCGCCTGAATTACCGCGACGGCAAATCCCACTACCTGGGCGACCTGCCCACGGTAATCGATTACGTGCGCAAGACCGCCAACCGCTACACCGAACTCAAGCCGCTCCTGCGCCTGCTCGACGCGCTCGAGGACAAGGCGCCGCAGGTCGGCTACACCTTCTAAAGACAAGCCGATGAAAGCCATGATCTTCGCCGCAGGCCGCGGCGAGCGGATGCGTCCGCTGACCGACACCTGCCCCAAGCCCCTGCTCAAGGTGCGGGGCCGTCCCCTGATCACCTGGCACGTGCTGAACCTCGTGCGCGCCGGCATCAAGGACATCGTCATCAACCACTCGCACCTCGGCCACATGATCGAGGAAGAGCTGGGCGACGGCAGCCGCTACGGCGCGCGCATCGTCTACTCGCACGAGCCGACGCCGCTGGAAACGGCCGGCGGCATCGCCAACGCCCTGCACCTGCTCGGCGACGAACCGTTCCTGGCCGTCTCCGGCGACATCTACGCGCCCTACTTCGACTTCGAGCAGGTCCTCGACGTGCTGAAGGACCACGACGCCGTCGGCCAGCTCATTCCGACCGAGAAGCGCGACATCGCCTGGCTGTACCTGACGCCGAACCCGTGGCACAACCCGGACGGCGACTTCGGCCTCACGATGTACACCTTGTCCAACGAGGGCAACCCGAAGTGGAATTTCGCCGGCATCGGCGTCTATCGTCCTGAAATGTTTGACGGGATCAAGGCGGGCGAGTTCCTGAAATTCGGCCCGCTGATGCGCAAGTTCATTGATCAGGGTCGCGTGGGCGGCGAGATCTACGACGGCCAATGGGTCAACGTGGGCACCGTGCGCCAGCTGGAAGAACTCAACGCGCCGCCAGGCTCCGTCGCGAAGGCTGGGGCATGATGGATTACGCGGCACAGTACGGGAAACGGCGAGCGCGCCTGGCCGCGCAGATGCAGCCCGGCAGCGTGGCCGTGCTGCCCACCGCGCCGGAAATCCTGCGCAACGGCGACAGCGACTACCCCTACCGCCACGACAGTTCCTTTTACTACCTGACCGGCTTCACGGAACCGGAAAGCGTGCTGGTACTCGTCGCCGCGCATGGCGACAAGCCGGCCCGCGCCATCCTGTTCTGCCGCGAGAAGAACGTCGAACGCGAGATCTGGGACGGCTACCGCCACGGGCCGGAAGCGGCGCGCACGGCGTTCGGTTTCGACGACGCCTATCCCATTTCCGAACTGGATACGCACATGGCGCGCATCCTCGCCAATGCGCCCGCGCTGTACTACGCGGTGGCGTCGAACGCGGCGCTCGATGCGCAGGTGACCGGCTGGATCAAGGCCGTGCGCGCGCAAGGCCGCACCGGCACGACGGCGCCCGACACGGTCGTCAACGTCCTCCCGCTGCTGGACGAAATGCGGTTGATCAAGGACGCCGACGAACAGGCGCTGATGCTGCGCGCCGGCGAGATCTCGGGCGGCGCGCACGCACGCGCGATGCGCGCGGCAAAGCCCGGCATGTTCGAGTACGAGCTGGAAGCGGAACTGCTGTACGCGTTCCGCAAGCACGGCGCCCAGTTCCCTGCCTACACGCCCATCGTGGCATCCGGCCCGAACGCCTGCATCCTGCACTACAACGTCAACGACCGGCAGATGCAGGACGGCGACCTCGTGCTGATCGACGCCGGCTGCGAGCTGGATGGCTACGCGTCCGACATCACCCGCACGTTCCCGGTGAATGGCCGCTTCACGGACGCCCAGCGGACACTCTACGAGCTCGTGCTGGCGGCACAGGACGCGGCGTTCAGGGCCATCGCACCGGGCCGGCCGTACAGCGCTTTCCACGAAGCGGCGCTGCGCGTGCTCGTGCAGGGCATGCTGGACCTGGGCCTCGTCGACAAGACGAAATACGCCACCGTCGACGACGCCATCGCCGACAAGGCCCACGTCCCGTTCTACATGCACGGCACGGGCCACTGGCTCGGCATGGACGTGCACGACGTGGGCGCCTACCGCGACGTCACGCAGGCCGACAAGCCTTCGCGCCCGCTCCAGGAAGGCATGGTCGTGACGGTGGAACCGGGCATCTACGTGCGCCCGGCGGACGGCGTGCCGGAACGCTTCTGGCACATCGGCATCCGCATCGAGGACGACGTCGTCGTGACCGGGGACGGCTACCGCCTGCTGACGGCGTCCGCGCCGAAGACGGTGGCCGAGATCGAAGCGATCGTGGGGACCACGCATGGCTGAAGAGACGCTCTCCGTCGATGTCGCGATCTGCGGCGCCGGCCCGGTCGGCCTCGCGCTGGCGGCATTGATGGCGCGCCGCGGCGTGGACGCCAGGCGCATCGCGCTCGTCGACGCGAAGGCGCTGGGCCAGGCGATCTCCGATCCGCGCTCGATCGCGCTGTCGTGGGGCAGCCGCCAGCTGCTCGTCGACGTGGGCGCGTGGGCCAACGTGCAGCCGCACGCGACGCCGATCCACCAGATCCACGTGTCGCGCCGCGGCCACCTGGGCCGCAGCATGATGGACCGCGCCGAACACGCGGTCGACGCGCTGGGCTATGTGGCGCGCTACGGCGACGTCGTCGACGCGCTGGTGCGCGCCTGCGACCGCGCGGGCGTGCAGACCTTGCGCCCCGTGCGCGTGACGGCGCTCCACGAAGACCGCGACGGCGTCGTGCTCGACCTGGACGATGGCCGCAAGCTCCACGCGAAGGTGGCCGTGCAGGCCGAGGGCGGCGTGTTCGGCGAACAGGCGGAACGCACCCGGCGGCGCGACTACGTGCAGACCGCGGTCATCGCGCGCGTGTCGGGCAGCCAGGCGATCCCGCACCGCGCCTTCGAACGCTTCACGGACGAAGGCCCGCTCGCGCTGCTGCCGCAGGACGGCGCCGACGGCCATCAATATGCGCTCGTGTGGTGCGTGCGGCCGGAACGCGCGCAGCAGTTGCTGGACCTGGGCGAACCGGAATTCCTGCGCCAGCTGGGCGACGCGTTCGGCGAACGTCTCGGCACTTTTACGCGCGCATCGGAACGGGCGGCGTTTCCGCTCGGGCTGAATGCGGATCCTCGTTTCAGCGCACGCACGGTCGCCATCGGCAATGCGGCGCAGACGCTGCACCCGGTCGCGGGACAAGGTTTGAATCTCGGCCTGCGCGATGCGGCCGTGCTGGCGCGCCTGCTCGCGCGCGGCATCGACCAGGATCACGGCATCGCGGACGCGCTGGCGCGCTTCGCGGAAGAACGCGCGCGCGACCGCGGCGCCATCATCCGCACGACGGATGCGATGGCGCGCGTGTTCGCGAACACGGGACCGTTGCAGCCGCTGTTCGGGCTCGCGCTGGCCGCGCTGGATACCGTCAAACCTGCGCGGATGCTGCTGGCCGAACTGATGATGTTCGGCCGCAGGTAATCACTCGACCGCCTTCACCATCGATTCAATGACCTTCTTCGCATCGCCGAACACCATCATCGTGTTCGGCTGATAGAAGAGGTCATTGTCCAGCCCCGCATACCCGGACGCCATCGACCGCTTGTTGACGATGATGCTCTTGGCTTTATAGGCTTCGAGGATCGGCATCCCCGCGATCGGCGATTTCGGATCCTTGGCGGCCGGGTTCACGACGTCGTTCGCGCCCAGCACGAGCACCACGTCCGTCTGGCCGAATTCGCCGTTGATGTCTTCCATCTCCGCGACCTGGTCGTATGGGACTTCCGCTTCCGCCAGCAGCACGTTCATGTGGCCCGGCATGCGGCCCGCCACCGGGTGGATCGCGTAGCGCACCTGCACGCCGTGTTCCGTCAGCTTGTCGACCAGCTCCTTCACCGTGTGCTGGGCGCGCGCCACCGCGAGGCCGTAGCCCGGCACGATGATGACGGATTCCGCGTTCTGCAGGATGAACGCCGCGTCTTCCGGCGAGCCCGATTTGACCGGGCGCTGTTCCTTCGCGCCGCCCGTATCTGCCGCTGCCGCCTCGCCGCCGAAGCCGCCCAGGATCACGTTGAAGAACGAGCGGTTCATCGCCTTGCACATGATGTACGAGAGGATCGCGCCGCTTGATCCCACGAGCGAGCCCGCGATGATCAGCATCGAGTTGTTCAGCGAGAAGCCGATGCCGGCCGCCGCCCAGCCGGAGTACGAGTTCAGCATCGACACGACGACGGGCATGTCCGCGCCGCCGATCGGGATGATGATCAGCACGCCCAGGATGAACGACAGCACGGCCATCACGATGTACGGCGTCCATGCGGGCGCGGCGCCATCCGAGAAGCAGAAGACCAACCCCAGGCCGATGATCGCGAGGGCGACGACCAGGTTGATCATGTGCTGGCCCGGGTAGCGCACGGGCGCGCCCTGGAACAGCCGGAACTTGTATTTGCCGGCCAGCTTGCCGAACGCGATCACGGAACCGGAGAACGTGACGGCGCCCACGAACGTGCCGATGAACAGTTCGAGACGATTACCGAACGGGAGCCCTTCGCCGCGCGCCGCGATGTTGAAAGCCCACGGTTCGGAGACGGCCGCGATGGCGATGCACACCGCGGCGAGACCGATCAGCGAGTGCATCGCGGCGACCAGTTCCGGCATCTTGGTCATCTCGACGCGCTTCGCGGCCACGGCACCGATCGCGCCGCCGACCACGACGCCGAGCAGCACGAGTCCAAAACCCATGCCGCCCGTCTGCATCTGCTCCTTCAGCTTGAACATCAGGGCGATGGTCGTGAGGACGGCGATGCCCATGCCCGTCATGCCGAACGCATTGCCCATGCGCGCGGTCGACGGCGAGGACAAGCCCTTCAAGGCCTGGATGAAGCACACGGACGCCACGAGGTACAGCAGCGTCACGACGTTCATGCTGATCAGGTTCATGCGGCCTCCTTCGCGGCGCCCACGGCATCTTTCGCGGCGGGTGCCGGCTTCGCTTTCGGTTCCTTCTTCTTGAACATCTCCAGCATGCGCTGGGTGACGAGGAAGCCGCCGAACACGTTCACGGCGGCCAGCGCCACGGCGATGGTGCCGGCAACCCTGCCCGTCAGGCCTTCCGTCAGGCCGGCCGCCAGCATGGCGCCGACGATGATGATGGCCGAGACGGCGTTCGTCACCGCCATCAGCGGCGTGTGCAGCGCGGGCGTGACGGTCCACACGACGTGGTAGCCGACGTAGATCGCCAGCACGAAGATGATCAGGTTGATGATGGTGTGGCTGATTTCCATGGCGTCCCCTCCTATTTGCGTAACACGTCGCCGTCGATGGCGACCAGCACCGCGCGCACGATCTCGTCCTCGCGGTCGATGACGAGCTTCCCGTCCTTGTCGATCACGAGCTTCAGGAAGTCCAGCACGTTGCGCGCGTACAGGGCCGACGCGTCGGCCGCCACGAGTGCCGGCAGATTCGGTTCGCCGATGATCGTCACGCCGTGCTTGATCACCGTCTTGCCCAGTTCCGTCAACGGGCAGTTGCCGCCCTGCTCGATGGCCATGTCGACGATCACGGAGCCCGGTTTCATCGCGCGCACCGTTTCTTCCGCGATGAGCACCGGCGCCTTGCGGCCGGGGATCAGCGCGGTCGTGATGACGATGTCCGCGAGCTTCGCGCGCTCGTGCACGAGTTCCGCCTGGCGCCGCATCCAGTCGGCCGGCATCGGGCGCGCATAGCCGCCCACGCCCTTCGCGATCTCGCGTTCCTCGTCCGTGAGGAACGGCACGTCGATGAACTTGGCGCCCAGCGACTCCACCTGCTCCTTCACGGGCGGCCGCACGTCCGACGCCTCGATGACGGCGCCGAGGCGCTTGGCGGTCGCGATGGCCTGCAGGCCGGCGACCCCGACGCCCATGATCAGCACGCGCGCCGCTTTCACGGTGCCCGCGGCCGTCATCAGCATCGGCATGAAGCGTTGGTAGGCGTTCGCCGCCATCATCACGGCCTTGTAGCCCGCGATGTTGGCCTGCGACGACAGCACGTCCATCGACTGGGCGCGCGTGATCCGGGGCGCCGCTTCGAGCGCGAACGCCGTGATGCGCTGCTGGGCCAGCGCGGCCAGGTTGTCGGTATCGAACGGATTCAGCATGCCGACGAGGGCGGCGCCGGGTTGCATCAGGGCGCGTTCCCGGGCATCGGGGCTGCGCACTTTCAGGACGAGGTCGGCCCCGAGGGCGTCTTCCGCGGTACCGATGCGGGCGCCGGCGGCGACATAGGCATCATCGATCGCGGCAGCGTGGAGGCCGGCGCCCGATTGCACGATCACTTCGTGCTGGGCAGCCAGCTTCTTGACGGTTTCGGGAGTTGCTGCGACACGCGTCTCGCCCGGCCTCGTTTCGGCCGGCACACCAATTCTCATGATGCCTCCGTATAATTGATAAACTGTCTACAATCTAGCATGTAATGCACTCGATCAATACAGATGAGTGGTTTTTCGTAAACAGATCGGCAATTTTCGTGGCCAAGCCCCCGAGAACCTAGCTAAAGTCTCAAGCTTTTTGTTGCACATCAATATTCCAACCTGTCCGGAACTGTTGCACCGCAGCGTGCGCCCGAGCAACGCACGTTCCATCAAGGTAGAATGTCGGCTCACTACAAGGACGCGCATGACCCATACCTTCAGACCGTCAGTCACCGTCGCCGCAATCATCGAGCGCGATGGCCGCTTTCTGTTGATCGAAGAAGAAACCAGCGACGGCATCCGCCTGAACCAGCCCGCCGGCCACCTCGACCCGCACGAATCGCTCGAACAGGCGGTGATCCGCGAGGCGATGGAAGAGACGGCGCACGAGTTCATCCCGGAGGCCCTCGTCGGCATGTATCTGTCGCGCTACCACTCGAAATCGCGCGGGCACGACGTGACGTATTTGCGCTTCACGTTCTGCGGCAAGGCCGGCAGGCAGTACGACCAGGCACTGGACCACGGCATCCTGCGCACGCTGTGGCTCACGCGCGACGAACTGGCCGCGTGCCAGGAGCGCCACCGCAGCCCCATCGTGCTGCGCTGCGTGGACGATTACCTGGCGGGCAAGCGCACCCCGCTGGACCTGCTGTACACGGACCACTCGGTCTTCGACGGCGGACTCACTCTCAAACCGGACGTAACCTGAAATGAACAAAAAGAAAGTCGTGATCGGGATGTCGGGCGGCGTCGACTCCTCGGTCGCGGCCTGGATGTTGAAGGAACAGGGCTATGAAGTCGTCGGCCTGTTCATGAAGAACTGGGAAGACGACGACGATTCCGAATACTGTTCCACGCGCCAGGACTGGATCGACGCGGCCAGCGTGGCCGACGTCGTCGGCGTGGACATCGAGGCGGTCAACTTCGCCGCCGAATACAAGGACCGCGTGTTCGCGGAATTCCTGCGCGAATACCAGGCCGGCCGCACGCCGAACCCGGACGTGCTGTGCAACGCCGAGATCAAGTTCAAGGCCTTCCTCGACCACGCGATGAAGCTGGGCGCCGATTTGATCGCGACCGGGCACTATGCGCGCGTGCGCCAGAACGGCACCAAGTTCGAATTATTGAAGGCGCTCGATTCGACCAAGGACCAGAGCTACTTCCTGCACCGCCTGAACCAGGCGCAGTTGTCGAAATCGCTGTTCCCGCTGGGCGAGATCGCCAAGACGGAAGTGCGCAAGATCGCGGAAAAGCTGAACCTGCCCAACGCGGCGAAAAAGGATTCGACCGGCATCTGCTTCATCGGCGAGCGCCCGTTCCGCGAATTCCTCGGCCGCTACCTGCAGCACAAGCCGGGCCCGATCAAACTCGATAACGGCCAGACGGTGGGCGAGCACGTGGGCCTGTCGTTCTATACGCTGGGCCAGCGCAAGGGCATCGGCATTGGCGGCCTGAAGTCGCACAAGAATGCCGACGGTACGAGCGAGCCGTGGTTCGTGGCGCGCAAGGATATCGCCACCAACACACTGTACATCGTGCAGGGCCACGATCACCCGTGGCTGCTGTCGGAGAAGCTCGGCGCGGGCCAGGCCAGCTGGATCGCGGGCGAACCTCCGGAGCCCCGCGCACTGTCGGCCAAGACGCGCTACCGCCAGGCCGACGTACCGTGCACGGTGACGCCGGAAGGCCTCGACCGCTTCACGCTCGACTTCACCGACCCGCAATGGGCCGTGACGCCGGGCCAGTCGGCCGTGCTGTACGACGGCGACGTCTGCCTGGGCGGCGGCATCATCGACACGGCGAGCGCCGTCTGAGTGTTGCGTTCGTCCCGCAGCCACGGCATTTTTGTGCGCGATTGTCATTTGTCCATCGTATCTGACACAAAAATGTCGTAATCTCTCGGTATATTGCCACACGGAAATTAACGAGGATTATCAATGGCCGAAAACATCGTCAACAACGCGACCGAAGTGCTGTCGTTCCGCCTGGGCGGCGAGGAATACGCCATCAGCATCCTGAAGGTCCAGGAAATCCGCGGCTACGACGCCGTCACGCGCATCGCCAACGCGCCCGAGTACCTGAAGGGCGTCGTCAACCTGCGCGGCAGCATCGTGCCGATCGTCGACATGCGCATCAAGTTCAACGTCGGCGCGCCGACGTATGACGCGTTCACCGTCGTGATCGTCCTGAACATCAACAACCACACGATCGGCATGGTGGTGGACAGCGTCTCGGACGTCGTCACGCTGACGCCGGACCAGATCAAGCCGGCGCCGGACCTGGGCGCCACCGTGTCGGGCGAATACCTGCGCGGGCTGGGCACCGTCGACGAGCGCATGCTCATCCTGCTCGATATCGACAAGCTGCTCGGGTCGGAAGAGATGGGGTTGCTGGCGGCGGCGAAAGACGCGGCATAACACCGTCGTTCCCGCGCAGGCGGGAACCCATGCAGGGTGTGCGGAAACGCGAACTCAGTATGGATCCCCGCCTCCGCGGGGATGACGTCAGGCTGCCACGGCAGCTCTCTTCTCAACCCACTGCACGAACGCCTGCGGCGCCAGCGGCCGCGCATACAGATAGCCCTGCGCTTCGTCGCAATCCGCCTGCTTCAGCACATCCACGACGTCCGCCGTCTCCACCCCTTCCGCCACCACGCGGTGCCCCAGGTCGTGCGACAGCTTGATCATCGCCGCCACCAGTGAGCGCTTGCGCTCGTCGCGTTCGATGCCGCGCACGAACGACTGGTCGATCTTGACCACCTGCGCCGGCAGGCTTTGCAGATAGGCCAGGCTGCTGTAGCCCGTGCCGAAATCGTCGATCGCGAGCCGCACGCCGGCCGCATCCAGCGCCTGCAGGGTGGCCTCGGCCAGCCGCGGGTTCTTCATCAGGGCACTCTCCGTGATCTCCAGCGCGAGGCTGGCTGCCGGCAGGCCGTGGCGGCGCAGGCCGTCGACGATGCGCTCGCAGAAGTCCGGCTCCAGCAGGTTCACGGCCGACACGTTGACGGCCACCTGCAGTTCGATACCCGCTTCCCACCACGCCGCCAGCTGGCGCAGTGCCGTCTCCACGACCCAGCGCGTGGTCGCGCGCACCATCGACGTCTGCTCGACGATGGGAATGAACTCGGCCGGCGACACGTCGCCGAACGTCGGATGCGTCCAGCGCAGCAGCGCTTCCGCGCCGATGCACGCGCCGCTGTCCAGGTCGACCTTGGGCTGGTACACGAGGCGCAGCTGGCCGCTGTTCTCGAGCGCCGCGCCGAATTCGTTGATGAGCCAGAAGCGGCGCCGGTACACGGCATCCTGCTCCCACGAGAACACGGACACGTTGCGGTCCATCTCGAACGCATGGCGCGCGGCCGAGTGCAGGTTGCGCAGCAGGTCCGCGCACGCCGTGGGGCCGATCTGGAACGGCACGATGCCCACCGTCGCCGTCGTCACGAAGCGCGACGTCACCGATTGCGCACGCTGGCGCAGCCAGTCTCCCAGGTCCGCGTAGAACGCATCCAGCTCGATGCCCACTGGCGCGATGAAGGCGAATTCCGTCGCGCCGATGTGGTACACGGTGCTCGTCTTGCCGATCGTCGCGTCCAGCATGCGCACGGCCTCGCCGACGATTTCGTCGAGGTAGGCCGCGCCCATCGCGCGCATCGCGTTGCCCAGCTGCTCCGGGCTCGCCAGGTTCACGAGCGCGGCGAGGCGGTGTTCGCCGCGCGGGCAGTCCATGGTGAGGTCCTTGAAATCATCGAGGAATTGCGTGCGGTTCGGCAGGCCGCTGACGGCGTCGACGCGGCCCAGCGCATGCTGCAGCTCGATCTGTTCCATCACCATCGCCGCGAGGTCCTTCAGCGCCACGCGCTCGGCGTCCGTGATCGTGCGCGGGCTCGGGCCCAGCACGCACATCGCGCCCAGGCACCAGCCGTCGTGCGTGACGAGCGGCGCGCCCGCGTAGAAACGCACGCCGGACGCGGCCAGCACGCCGTCGTGATAGCACGCATCCAGCTGCAGGTCCTCGATGACCAGCAGCGCGCGCTCGTCGGCCACCTGCCCGCATGGCGCCTTCATGCGCGGGATCGAGTCGTGCTCGACGCCCACGCGCGACTTGAACCACTGGCGGTTGCTGTCCGTCAGCGACACGGCCGCGATGGGCAGCCCGAACAACTGGGCGGCCATGCGGGTGATGCGGTCGAAGGCCTCGCTCGGGGGCGTGTCGAGCAGGTTCAGCTTGCGCAACACATCGAGACGGGCGGCTTCGCCGCGCGGGCGGAGGTGGGACAGGGGCATGGTTGCCTTACTTGATTTGACGGATTTGACTAATTTATTGGATTCTGATCGGCAAATTTCCAATAGTCAACAAATACTTGAGTCGTATAATCAAATACTTGCCGGATATCTAGCAAAGCAACAACTCAAATCCGTCAATTTTGTTGATGAATGACACATATGCAAGTAGAATGCCGTGACCATGCCGACACCCCGCATCGACGATTCCGACGATCCCGTCCTCACCACCGCCGCCGCCGCGCGCCTGCTCGGCGTGGCCGTCAGCACGACCCAGCTTTGGCTGGAGAGCGGCGCCCTGCCCTCGTGGAAGACGCCGGGCGGCCACCGGCGCGTGCGCCTGTCCGCCGTGACGCGCCTGCTGTCCGCCAAGGCCGGGCAAGCGCCGCCCCGGGCCGGGCCGGCCACCGATCCCGAATTTCGCCCCGGTCACGCGCCGGGACATCCTGTGCCGCCGGACGAAAAGGCACGCCTGGCCGCCGTCGCGGCGAGCGGCCTGGTGGACTCGGCGCCGGAGCCCGTATTCGACCGCCTGACGTGGCTGGCAACGCAGGTGACGGATTGCCCGATGGCGCTGGTCACGGTGCTGACGTCGCGCCGCCAGTGGTTCAAGGCGCGCACCGGCGTCGACCTCGCGGAAACGCCGCGCGACTGGGCCTTCTGCAGCCATGCGATCGTGCAGGAAGAACCGTTGATGGTGGAAGATGCGTCGCGCGATGCGCGCTTTGCCGCCAACCCGCTCGTCACGGGACCGCTGCGCGTGCGCTTCTACGCCGGCGTGCCGCTGGTCGATGCGGGCGGCCATGCGCTCGGCACGCTGTGCGTGCTGGACCGCGAGCCGCGCCGCCTGCGCGCGCGCGAGATCAAGGCATTGCAGGAATTGGCGGCCATCGCCGTGGAGGAGCTGCGGCGCCGAACCTGAAGGTCAAGGCCCGCGGTGCTTCTTGACGATGGAGATGACGGTATTGCGGATCGTGCGCAGCACCGTGTCGGCCTTGAACGGCTTGACGATGAAGCCGTGCACGCCGGCCGCGACCGCGGCCTGGATGGCGGGCGCGTCGAGCGAGCCGGAGACCATGAAGATCAGCGTCTTGGGCAGTTGCGCGCGCAGCTGGTCGACGGCTTCCCGGCCATCCTCGAACTGTTCGCGCGCGATGCAGAAGATGTGCGGCTGGTGCCTGAGCGCGAGCGCGAATCCGGCCGCCGCCGTATGGGCCTGGCCGGCCACGTCGTAGCCGCCGTCCGTCAGCACCGTGTTGAGGAGGCCGCGCGCGACGGCGCTACCGTCGACGATGATCGCCTTGAGCATCGATTTCCTTTCTTCAGTCTGACTCGTAGGCCAGCATGTTCCACGTGACGCCCAGCCGCACGTCGGTCTTCAGTTGCACCAGCTTGCGCGACACCTCGAGGATCTCGCGTTCCGCGCGCAGGCGTTCGCCCAGCGGCGTCTTGAGGATGCCGGCGCCGGCCATGACGGCGTCCAGGTCGCCGTACGCGCCCAGCAGCCGCGCCGCCGTCTTCATGCCGATCTTCGACACGCCCGGCACGCCGTCCGTCGGGTCGCCCATCAGCGCCAGCAGGTCGTGCAGGCGTTCGGGCGCGACGCCGAACTTGTTGCGCACCCAGGCATCGTCGTGCCACTCTCCCTTGAAATGATCCCACACGAGCGCGCCGTGCGCGATCAGCGGGTGCAAGTCCTTGTCGGTGGTGGCGACGACGGCATCGCCACGCCCCTCCGCCAGCCAGCGCATCACGCCCGTGCCGATGACGTCGTCGGCCTCGACCTCGGGCAGCATCAGCACGTGCAGGCCGACGCTGCGCAGACGGTCGTGGAATTCCGGCAGCGCCTCGCGCAGCACGCCCGGCATGGGCGCCCGGCCTTCGCGGTAGCGCGGATACAGCGCGTGCCGCCATGTGGGGCCGCCGTAGTCGAACGCGGCCAGCACGTGCGTGGGCGCGTGCGCTTCGAGCAGGTTGCGGAACGACGAGAACGCGTGGCGCAGGGCGATGCTCGCCTTGAGGTCGGAGTCCGGTTCGGGACTCGCCTCGTATACGCGCCGCACGATGTTCAGGCCGTCGATGGCCAGCAGCTTCGCCATGTATCTCTTACTTCACAAAATCGTATTGTCCGCCCCGTTCCAGGGCACGCCGGTAGGCCGGGCGCGCGTGGATCCTGTCGAGGAAGGCGACAAGGTTCGCATATTGTCCATCCAATCCGCCGCGCGCGGCTGCCGCTTCCAGCGGAAAGCTGATCTGGATGTCGGCGGCGGAAAACGCGTCGCCCGCGAACCACGTGCGCGTGCTTAATTCTCCCTCCAGGTACGCCAGGTGCTGGCGGATCTGCGGCAGCACGTAGCTGCTCTTGACCTTGTTCGCGATGGCCTTGGCGATCGGACGCACGAAGAACGGCGCCGGGCTTTTCTCCACCTGGTCGAATACGAGTTTCAACAGCAGCGGCGGCATCGCCGAGCCTTCCGCGTAGTGCAGGAAATACGTGTAGCGCAGCCGCTCGGGCGTGCCGGGCTTCGGTGCCAATGCGGGGGCGTAGCGGTCGACGAGGTATTCGACGATCGCGCCCGATTCGGCCACGATCGTGTCGCCATCCTGGATCACGGGCGACTTGCCGAGCGGGTGCACGGCGCGCAGTTCGGGCGGCGCCAGCATCGTCTTCGGATCGCGCTGGTATTTCCTGATCTCGTAGTCCAGGCCCAGTTCTTCCAGCAGCCACAGGATGCGCTGGGAGCGCGAGTTGTTCAGGTGATGGACGACGATCATCAGCGTGTACCAGGATGGGAAAGGCGGTAGCTTAGCATTCTTGCGTGCCGACCAGAAGCAAACCGACAACATACTCCAGGGAAGATAGCCCATATATGTCTGGAAAGATCAGCTCCCTGACCATTTACAAGACTATAAAAGAACGTTGTAGAGATGCCGCGTCAAGGCATGTAATTTGACGAAGTTCACGAATGACGGGCTTCATCCAACGCTTCCCTGATTACACTCCATGTGACTTTCCACAAATCAATTCACGCTCATGAACTTTCGTCAACTCGGCATCCGCAGCAAGCTCATGCTCAGCATGGGCGTGTGCCTGCTCGTCTTCATCGCCATTTCCTCCACCTTGTCCATTTCGATGACGAGCGCGCAGATGCGCGAGCGCGTCGTCGACCATGAATTGCCGGCCCAGGTCGGCGCCATCCGCAACGACATCCAGCGCCAGATCGCGGAACCGGCCGCGATCTCGCAGACGCTGGCGAACAACACGTTCCTGCAGGCGTGGGAAGACGCCGGCAATCCGGACGACGGCCTCGCCGCGTGGACCGCGCAGTCCAAGCGCCTGTTCGAGGCCAACCACGCGGCCACCGTGTTCTGGGTATCGGACACGACGTCGAAATACTTCACCGAAAAAGGGTTCGACCGCACGATCGACAAGCAGTCGGACAAGGATGCGTGGTTCAAGAAATTCCTGGACAGCGGTGTGTCCTATTCGCTCAACCTGGACAAGGATGGCACCACGGGCGTCTACACGCTGTTCATCGACTCGCGCGTGCAGACGCCGGGCGGCAAGCTGGCGATCGCCGGACTGGGCCTGTCCGCCGAAGCGCTGGCGAACAGCATCCGCAGCTACCGCCTCGGCAAATCCGGCTACGTCTACCTGGTGAGCAACGACGGCACGCTGCTGGTCCACCGCGACCGCAGCCTGCTCGACGGCCACCACACCCTCGACAAGCAGCCCGGCTTCACGCCCGAACTCGTACGTTCTCTGCTGGGCAAGCAGGCATTCGCCTCGAGCCGCTACGACGCGCCGGCGGGCCGCCAGTTCGTCGCCTCGTCGTATGTGCCGGAGCTGAACCTGTACGTCGTGGCCGAGGTGCCGGAGGCCGAAGTGCTCGGTAACATCGGACAGACGGCCGCGGTGTCCGCCATCGTTGCCGCCCTCGTCGGCGGTGCCGTCGGTCTCGCCGCGATCTGGTTCGTCGCGGGCGCCATCTCGGCGCCGGTGATGGGTGCGGCCGGCATGCTGGGCGAGATCGCCGACGGTGAAGGTGACCTGAGCCGCCGTCTGCAGGCGGACGGCGAGGACGAAGTCGGCAAGTTGGCGCAGGCGTTCAACCGCTTCGTCGGCTCGCTGAGCGGCACGATCGGCAAGGTGCGCGACAGCAGCCATGTGATCGCCGACGCCACCGAGGAAATCGCACGCGGCAACCTGGACCTGTCGGCGCGCACGGAAGCGCAGGCGTCGAGCATCGAAGAGACGGCGGCCGCGATGGAAGAACTGACGACCACCGTGCGCCACAACGCGGATAACGCGATGGAAGCGAACCGCCTCGTGTCCGAGACGGCGCAGTCGGCCGAGAAAGGCGGCGCCGTCGTGGCGGAAGTCGTGCGCACGATGGGCGCCATCACGGAAAGCTCGCGCAAGATTGCCGAGATCATCGGCGTCATCGACGGCATCGCCTTCCAGACCAATATCCTCGCGCTGAACGCGGCCGTGGAGGCCGCGCGCGCGGGCGAACAGGGCCGCGGCTTCGCCGTCGTCGCGGGCGAGGTGCGCACCTTGGCGCAGCGCTCGGCGGCGGCATCGAAAGAGATCCGCCAGCTGATCCTGGACTCGGTCGCCAAGGTCGACGCGGGCAGCACGCTGGCCGACGGCGCGGGCCACGCGATGGAAGCGATCGTCACGTCGGTGCGCCGTGCGGAAGTCCTGATGCGCGACATCGCGGCGTCCAGCCAGGAACAGAGCCTGGGCATCGCGCAGGTCAACCAGGCGATCGCGCAGATGGACGACGCGACGCAGCAGAACGCGGCCCTCGTCGAAGAAGCCGCCGCCGCCGCAGCCGCGCTGCAGGAACAGGCGCGCGAACTGGATGCCGTCGTCAGCACCTTCAAGCTGGCCGCAAGCACGCCGGCCGTCGCGACACCGGCAGGCCGCAAGCTCCTGCCCGCCTGATCCCCAGACCATTTCTTTAAACCGGGGTCAGAGCCCGTTTTTGGGAAATTTCCAAAAACAGGGCTCTGACCCCGGTGTTTTGGTGGCGCGTTTGCAGACTTTTCCACGGTTCGGTACCATGCTCGGTTGCAATCTTTATCCAAGATTGCTCACTCAACCGTCCCGTGGAGACCAATCCGATGCCGCGTTACCGCCTGCCGTCCCTGTCCGTCCTTTCCCTCGTGCTTGCTGCCGCCTTCGCCAGCGCCGCGCACGCCCAGACGTCACCGATGGCGCCGGATATCCCGGCCGGAAAATTCGAGACGACGGTCCCGAACGCCGACTACGTCAAGCAGGACGTCATGATCCCGATGCGCGACGGCGTCAAGCTGCATACCGTGATCGTGATCCCGAAGAGCATCATGGATGGCAAGGCGCCGATCATGCTGACGCGCACGCCGTACAACGCCTCGGGCCGCGCGGGCCGCATGAAGAGCCCGCACATCACGTCGATTCTCGGCGACGGTGACGACGCCTTCATCGAGAACGGCTACATCCGCGTATTCCAGGATGTGCGCGGCAAGTACGGCTCGGAAGGCGACTACGTGATGACGCGCCCCGTGCGCGGCCCGCTGAACAACACACAAGTCGACCACACGACCGACGCGTACGACACGATCGACTGGCTGATCAAGAATATCCCGCAATCGAACGGCAAGGTCGGCATGGTCGGCTCGTCCTACGAAGGTTTTACCGTGCTGATGGCCCTCGTCGACCCGCACCCGGCGCTGAAGGCCGCCGTGCCGATGAGCCCCATGGTCGACGGCTGGCGCGGCGACGACTGGTTCCACAACGGCGCGTTCCGCAACCCGAACCTCGCCTACATCGCCAGCCAGAACGCGGCGCGCGGCGAAGGCGAGAAGATCGTCACCGGCATCAACGACGACTACGACGCATGGCTGCGCGCGGGCTCCACGTCCGACTTCGCGCACCTCTACGGTGTCGACCAGCTGAACTTCACGAAGAAGCTGTTCGAGCATCCGGCCTACGACAACTACTGGCAGGAGCAGGCGCTGGACAAGATCCTCGCCAGGCGTCCGCTGGCCGTGCCGACGATGACCGTCGTCGGCCGCTGGGACCAGGAAGACATCTACGGCGCCTACGCAACCTATGCCGCCGTCGAGCCGCAGGACAAGACCAATAAACTGAATTCGCTGGTGGTGGGCCCGTGGCGCCACAGTGGCGTCAACTACGAAGGCTCGACCTTGGGCGCGCTGAAATTCACGGGCGACACCGCGCGCGAATTCCGCCGTGAAGTCATGCTCCCGTTCTTCAACCAGTACCTGAAGGATGGCGCGCCCGCGTTCGACACGCCGCCCGTGTGGTCGTACCAGACCGGCGTCAATCGCTGGCGCCGTCTCGACCAGTGGCCGCTCGTGCCGGCCGCAACGCCGCTGTACCTGAAGCCGGGCTTCGGCCTCGCGTTCGAGAAGGCGCAGGGCAAGGCCGACAAGACGGCCGCGTTCGACGAATACGTGTCCGATCCGGCGAAGCCGGTGCCGTTCGTGCCCCGTCCCGTGCACCTGAACGACGCCAACGTGTGGAAGCCGTGGCTCGTGACGGACCAGCGCAGCTATTCGGATCGCCCCGACGTGCTGACCTACACGACCGCTCCGCTCACCGCCCCGCTGCAGCTGGCCGGCCAGCCGATGGTCGACCTGTACGCGTCGACGTCGGGCACGGACAGCGACTGGGTCGTCAAGCTGATCGACGTGTACCCGGACGAAGTCGCGGCGCAGCCGGAAATGGGCGGCTACCAGCTGCCGATCGCGATGGACATCTTCCGCGGCCGCTACTACCAGGGCCTGGACAAGCCGGCCGCGATCCCCGCGAACAAGGCCGAGCGCTATCGCTTCGCGCTGCCGAACGTCGACCACGTGTTCCTGCCGGGCCACCGCATCATGGTGCAGATCCAGTCCAGCTGGTTCCCGCTGTACGACCGCAACCCGCAGACGTTCGTGCCGAACATCTTCTACGCCAAGCCGGGCGATTATCGCAAGGCGACGCAACGCGTCTATCACGCGCCCGGACTGGAGAGCGCGATCGAGCTGCCGGTGGTGCAAGCCGGGAAGTAATTCATGCACTGTGGCTGAGCGGCGACACATATGTTAAATCCGTAGGACTTTCGTGGACGGAAAGGTAGGCTGTCCCTTGTCGCTCCACGAGGTCCTGCCAATGAAATTCATCGCCACCGCCGGCGCCCTGCTGCTGGCCAGCACACTCGCCCACGCCCAGACGTCCCACTGGGCCTTCAGCTACACCGGCTTCTACGACCAGGAAGCCGCCGCCTTCCTGCCCGGCCTGCGCATCGACGGTTCGTTCACCGGCGTCGATGCCAACGGCGACGGGGTCCTCGAGCGGGGCGAGCTGACGTCGCTGCTGGTCGATGCGAAGGACTACGTGGCCTGCGCCGCGGACAGCAATACCTATTACCACTGCGACGCCGACAGCTTCCGCTTCTCCGCGGAGAGCGGCCTGTCGTTCGGCGTCAGCGAGTATTCCAGCGATCCCGAAGGTCTCTACGGCGGCGGCCATTTCGTCACGACGGGGCAGATGGTCTACGACTACCAGTTCAACCCGTACGGCGGTTCGGAACACCACCTGCTCTGGACGGACGGTACGACATTCACGATGTCGGCCGCCCTGCCCGGCACGGAATCGGTGCCGGCCGTGCCGGAAGCGCCCACATGGGCGATGCTGCTGGCGGGCGTGGGCGGCATCGGATTGTGGCGCCGCCGGCGCGCCTGATTTCCGCGGTTTGCCCTAGACTGGGGACATGGGCGCAATCTACATCGGCATCTCGGGCTGGCGTTACGAACCATGGCGCGGGGTGTTTTATCCGCCCGGCCTCGCGCAGGCGCGCGAACTGGATTACGCATCGCGCTTCCTGCCCACCATCGAGATCAACGGTTCCTTTTATTCGCTGCAGCGCCCATCCAGCTACGCGGCGTGGTACGACGCAACGCCGCCCGGTTTCATCTTCGCCGTGAAGGGCAACCGCTTCCTCACCCACATGCTCAAGCTGCGCGGCATCGAGACGCCGCTCGCCAACGTGCTCGCCTCCGGCGTGTTCGCGCTGCGCGAGAAGCTCGGTCCCTTCCTGTGGCAGTTCCCGCCGCAGCTGCGCTTCGACGCGGACAAGGTCGAGCACTTCCTGTCCCTGCTGCCGCACGACACGGGCCAGGCGCTCGCCATCGCGCGCACCCACGACGACAAGCTGGCAGGCCGCGCGCTGCTGGAAATCGACGCCGTGCGCCCGCTGCGCCACGCCGTCGAAGTGCGGCACGAGAGCTTCCGCGACCCGGCCTTCCTCGCGCTGCTGCGCAAGTACAACGTGGCGCTGGTGGTGGCCGATACGGCCGGCAAATGGCTGGAGGTCGATGACGTGACGGCGGACTTCGTCTACATCCGCCTGCACGGCGAGCACGAGCTGTATGCGAGCGGGTACGAGGACGCATCGCTGGAACGCTGGGCCGCGCGCATCCGCGCCTGGGCGGAGAATGGGGATGTGTACTGCTACTTCGACAACGACATCAAGGTCAGGGCGCCGTTCGATGCGAAGCGGTTGATGGGAATTCTTGGGACGGCATGAACCGTCGTTCCCGCGCAGGCGGGAATCCAAGTACTTGCGTCGACGCATACAAAGTTGGCCTCCCGCCTTCGCGGGGCGACGGGGTTTTAGCGCTGGACGTGCACCTGGATGATCTTGCGCCCTTTCGCATCCTTCTCGGGCAGCGGCTCGGTCTCGCACGTGCCGCACGTATCGCACCCGCTGCCGCAGCTCGAATCCGTGCCGAGCCACTTCACGAAACGCCCCTTCCCGGTGCCGCCCGACAGCTTGTAGACGAGCTTTTCGCGCCACGCCTTGGGCAGGTACTTGACCGCCGCATACAGCGCAGCGAAGGCGACGATGACTGCGACGATCAGGTATTGCAGCATGATCAGCTCCCCAGCACGGACCGTGCGATGTGGAAGGTCAGGAACGAGGCCGTGTACGCGAGCGCGAACATGTAGCCGGCCATCAGCAGCGCGTAGCGCACGCTGCCCGTCTCGCGGCGCACGACGGACAACGTCGACAGGCACTGCGGCGCGAACACATACCACGCAAGCAGCGACAACGCCGTCGGCAGGCTCCACGATGCGGCGATGATCGGCGTCAGCGAGCTGGCCACGTCGTCGCCGCCGCCCGACAACGCGTACACCGTGCCCAGCGCGCCGACGGCCACTTCGCGCGCGGCCATGCCCGGCACGAGCGCGATGCAGATCTGCCAGCCGAAGCCGATCGGTTCGAACACGACGGCCAATGCGCGGCCCAGCATGCCCGCGATGCTGTAGTAGATCGGCGGATGCGTCGCGCCTTCCGGTGCGCCCGGGAAGCTGGACAGGAACCAGACGAGCACCATCAGGGTGAGGATCACGGTGCCCACGCGGGTGATGAAGATGCGCGCGCGTTCCCACAGGCCCAACGCCAGGTTGTTCAGGTGCGGCCAGTGGTAGGCGGGCAGTTCCAGCATCAGCGGCTGGTGGCCCTTGGCGCCCATCGTGCGTTTGAATACATAAGCGACGGCCATCGCGCTGATGATGCCGGCCGCGTACAGCAGGAACAACACCATGCCCTGCAGGTTGATGCCGGCGGTCAGTTCGCGGTTCGGGATGAACGCGGCGATCACGAGCGCGTACACGGGCAGGCGCGCGGAACACGTCATCAACGGCGCGATCATGATCGTGACGAGGCGGTCGCGCGGATTCTGGATCGTGCGCGCGGCCATCACGCCGGGAATCGCGCAGGCGAACGACGACAGCAACGGGATGAACGCGCGGCCCGAGAGGCCGACGCCGCCCATCATGCGGTCGAGCAGGAACGCGGCGCGCGGCAGGTAGCCGCAATCCTCCAGCACGAGGATGAAGAAGAACAGGATCAAAATCTGCGGCAGGAACACGAGCACGCTGCCGACGCCGCCCAGGATACCCTCGACGATCAGGCTGCGCAGCGGGCCATCGGCCATGGCGCCGCCGACCCACTGGCCGATGGCGTCGACGCCGTTCTTGATCAGGTCCATCGGCACGGCGGCCCAGCTGAACACGGCCTGGAAAATCAGGAACATCGTGGCCGCCAGGATGACGGGGCCGATCACAGGGTGCAGCACGACGTGGTCGATCTGCTCGCTCAGATTGCCCTTGTCGTTGTCGAAGCCGACCGTCGCGTCGATGATGCGGCGCACCTCGCGCTGCGTTTCCTCGACCGGGACGGCGTCGATGGCCGACAGCGGGTTCGGCTTGATCTGCAGGTCGAACGGCATGGCTTCCAGTGCCGCCAGCAGGCCCTTCTCGCCGCCTGCCTGGATGGCCACGGTCTCGATGACGGGCATGCCCAGCTCTTTCGACAGGCGCGCCGTGTCGATCTCGATGCCGCGCTTCCTCGCCACGTCGACCATGTTCAGCGCCAGCACCATCGGCAGGCCCAGGCGCTTGATCTCGAGGACGAGGCGCAGGTTCAGGCGCAAATTCGTCGCGTTGACGACGCAGACGACGGCATCCGGCGTCTGCTCGCCGGCGCGCAGGCCGGCGACGACGTCGCGCGTGATCGCTTCGTCGGGCGTGTGGGCGTTCAGGCTGTAGGCGCCCGGCAGGTCGAGCACGCGCAATGCGCGGCCACCCGGCAGCGTGAAGCTGCCTTCCTTGCGTTCGATGGTGACGCCGGCGTAGTTCGCGACCTTCTGGCGCGCGCCGGTCAGGCGGTTGAACAAGGCGGTCTTGCCACAGTTCGGATTACCCAGCAGGGCGATGAGCGGCGTTTTTGCGGCCGCCTGGACCTGCTGATCTACTGCTCCCATATTGGTTCCATTACTCCGGCTGGATCGAGACCAGCGCCGCCTCGAAGCGGCGCAGGGCGAACGTCGACTGGCCGACCTTGACCGCCAGCGGACCGCCGGGCAGGCCGCGCTTGAGCATGCGGATGCGCTCGCCCGGCACGAAACCCAGTTCCATCAGGCGGCGCGACACGTCGATACCGCCGTCGCGGCTGCCGACCGCGTTCGGCGCGAGATGGATCACGGTGCCGCTCTGGCCGGCCTTGAGGCTGTCGAGCGTGGTCAGGGTAGGAGCAAGAGTCATGGTGTCGCTTCCGGGTAGTGATGCGATGCTTTTACGGTTGGGTACATCATAAACCTAAATGCGAATTATTTCTATTTGCGGTTTGTCTACTTCCGATCTCTCAGCCTTCATTTAACGCAACAACGCAACAAAAACGCTTGCATTCGCGATCCAACTTGAGCAGAATACGAAGGGTAATGAGAATGATTCGCATTATAGACCAAGTAGCAACGGCCTGTGATGCATCCACCACCGGAACCGTCCATGATCGTCTGTGTCTGCAATAACATCTCCGACCGCGAAATCCGCCAGGCGGTCGACCTCGGCCTCACGTCGATGGCCGACCTGTACAAGGAACTGGGCGTCGGCACCTGCTGCGGCAAATGCGTCAGCTATGCGCGCGAAGTGATGCACGAACACCTGGAAAGCAAGACTGTCGTCACCGAGCTGCGCCGTGCGCCGGCCGACGGGCTCGTCGCCTGATCCACGCACCTTCCCGCGCAGGCCGCCGCGGCGCCCGATATTGCCATGCAAAATCGGTACGTGCACCCGACCATGCACGACCCGGTCTTGGTAATATGTGACTTCCGACGCATCCGGATTTCACTCCCATGCCCGTAATCCCGTTCCGCCCACCCCAAGCGCCCTTTACGGTCCAGCCGCCCCCGCAGCCGTCGCGCCGCGCCGTCATGGTCAAATGGCTGCGCAAGACGCATGGCTGGATAGGTCTATGGGGCGCCGTGCTCGGCCTGTTGTTCGGCAGCACTGGCATCCTCCTCAACCACCGTGCCGTGATGAAAATTCCCGCCGTCCAGGCGCAGGCGTCCACGGTCCAGGTTCCCTTGCCCAGTCCGTCACCCGGCAGTCCGCAGGCGCTGGCGACCTGGCTCAAGCGCTCGTTGCGGCTGGAGCCTGAGCCCGGACGCGTAACAGCCGAGGCGGCGCGCCCCGTCGCGTGGGGCGACAAGTCCCTGATCCAGCCCGCGCGCTGGAGCGCCAGTTTTACTTCACCGTCGGGCAATGTCCAGGCCGAGTATTGGGTCGGCAACAGCTATGTCACCGTCAAACGCGCCGAGAACAATGTGTTCGGCACCCTCGTCAACCTGCACAAGGGCGTGGGCATGAGTGCCGCATGGATCCTGCTCGTGGACACGCTGGCCGGTTCCATCATCCTGCTGTCGCTGTCCGGCGTCGTGCTGTGGTCGCTCACCAACCGGCGGCGCACGGTGGGCATCGTGATCGGGGCCGTGTCGCTGCTGGCGGCGGGCGGCCTGGCACTGGCGGCGATATGACCTCCTCCATCATATGCCCTGCCCGCCCGCCTCATGGTTTGCTATGATGCTATGACGACAACCGCACGAAAAGGCAATCCATGAAGGGCGATCCCAACATCATCAGGCTGCTCAACGCTCAGCTGACCAACGAGCTCACCGCAGTCAACCAGTATTTCCTGCATGCCCGCATGTACAGGCACTGGGGCTTCGACAAGCTGGGCAAGAAAGAATACGACGAATCGATCGGCGAGATGAAGCATGCCGACCGCCTGATCGACCGCATCCTGATGCTCGACGGATTGCCGAACCTGCAGGCGCTGCACAAGCTGCTGATCGGCGAATCGGTACAGGAGATGCTGGAATGCGACCTGAAGCTGGAACGCGCGGCCCAGGTCACGGTCAAGGAAGGCATCGCCGCCGCCGAGATCGCGCACGACTACGTGTCGCGCGACCTGCTGCTGGAGATTCTCGAAGACACCGAGGAACACATCGAGTGGCTGGAGACGCAGCTCGACCTCATCGTCAAGGTCGGCATCCAGAATTACCTGCAATCGCAGATGGGCGAATAAGGAACGTCGATAAACCTGCTGCGCGTCGCACTGTTGGCCTCCGATGCTCCGCTACGGCGGACCGGCCGTACCGTAAGTACGGCTGCGCTTCTCGGCCAACATTGCTTCCGCTCGCGACGGTTTCTCGAGGTTCCTTTTTAAGATGCCTCGCGCCAGCGTGCGACCCACTTGTCATAGAAACCCATGTCGGCAGGCACCGCCCCGCTGACCGCACAGATCGCGCCGGCGAATTCGTTGGCGCGCGCCAGGATGAGCTCCAGCGGCCAGCCGCGCGCGCGGCCCAGCATGAAGATGGCGGCGAAGGCGTCGCCCGCGCCCGTCGTGTCGATCACGAACGGCGGCGCCGGGTTGTCGCGGGTGGCGACGTAGCTGCCGTCCGCGCCGAAGTACACGGAACCGCGGTGGCCCAGGGTCACGATCAGTGCTTCCAGCGAAAAGCGGTCCATCAGCGCGCGGCAGGCCGCGTGCACTTCTTCGGTCGACAGCGCCGCGTCGTTCGGGCCGATCTGGAAATACCACTGGAACAGCGCCTGCAATTCCTCCTCGTTGACCTTGACGATGTCGGCCGCCGTCAGCGCCTTCGTGACGATCGGTTCGGTCGCGTGGCCCGTGCGCAGGTTGAGGTCGAGGAAGCGCTTGGCCGCCGGCGTCGCGTCCAGCACGGCCGCCAGCGCGAGGCGCGAGCGTTCTTCGCGTTGGGCCAGCGTACCGAAATACACGGTGTCGTACGCGCCGCCGGAAACGCTCGCGGCGGCCAGCGACGGGTCGATGAAATCGTAGGCCTGGCGCGGCAGCAAAGTGAGACGATGACTGGTGCCCTGGCGCTCGACGACGGCGCGGCCCGTTTCTTCCATCGTGTCGATCTGCAAGCCCGTTTCCGGGATCACGAAGCGCTCGAACTCGGCGCGGACGGCGGCGCCGTTGCGGTCGTCGCCGATGCGGGTGATCAAGAGGTGCGGTGCCATGAAGGCGGCCAGGTGGCGCGCCACATTGAACGGGGCGCCGCCCACGACCGGGGCGCCCGCGCCTTCCTCAACGAGCACCTCGCCGAACACCACCGCCATCCCGTTCCACTTCACCATACGCCATCTCCGTCCGTTCGATCGTACCCGGGGCATTGTAGCGCACCAGCCGCATCGCGAAAGCGGCGCAAACGAGCAGCGCGCCGGCCAGGCGGATCACGTTTTCCGGGTTCCCGCCCAGCCAGCTATGGTAGTACAGCGGCAAAGTGAAGATCTGGATGATCATCGGGATCACGATGAACATGTTGAAGATCCCCATGTAGACCCCGGTGCGTTCCGGCGGCAGGCTGGACGCGAGGATCACATACGGATTGCCCATGATGCTGGCCCACGCGAGGCCGATGCCGACCATCGGCACGAGCAGCAGCACCGGCGTGTGGATGTGCGGGATCGCGAGCATGCCGGCGCCGGCCAGTAGCAGGCACACGGCGTGCACGACGTGCGGCCCGTGACGCCGCGCGAACGGCACCAGCGCGAACGCGGCGAGGAATGCGATGAAGTTGTAAAACGCGCCGATCTGGCCGTTGAGGAGACCCGCGTCGCGAAAGCCCGGCGAGGCCGCGTCGCTCGTGCCGAACAGGGTACGCGCCAGCGACAGCGTGATGAATTGCCAGTAGCAGAACATCGCGTACCACTGGAAGAGCTTCACGAGGGCCAACTGCTTCATGGTCACCGGCATGTCGCGCACGGCCGCGGCGATCTCCGCCAGCGTGTGGCGCCAGCCGCCGGGCGTCGCGCGCAGCGCCGCCAGCGCGTGCGGCGGCAGCGGGTCTTCCGGCGTCGTCTTGACGGACCACAGCACGGAGACGAGCGAGCACACGGCGCCGATCAGGAATGCCGCGACGACGACCTGCGGGATATGGCTGCCGTTGACGGCATCCTTGTCCATGCCGATCCACACGAGCAGCGACGGCGTCAGGTAGGCCAGCGTCTGGCCCAGGCCCGTGAACGCGCTTTGCGTGAGGAAGCCGAGCGAGTGCTGGCTCGCGGGCAGCTTGTCGCTGACGAAGGCGCGGTACGGTTCCATCGTGACGTTGTTCGCGGAGTCGAGGATCCACAGCAGGCTCGCGGCCATCCACAACGTCGGGCTGTACGGCATCGCCAGCAGGCCAAGGCTGCACAGGATCGCGCCGATCAGGAAGTATGGCGTACGTCTCCCCCAGCGGCTGACGGTGCGGTCGCTCATCGCGCCGATCAGCGGCTGCACGAGCAGGCCCGTGACGGGCCCCGCGAGCCACAGATACGGCAGGCTCGCCTCGTCGGCGCCGAGGTATTTGTAGATGGGGCTCATGCTGCTCTGCTGCAGCCCGAAGCTGAACTGGATACCGAAGAATCCGATGTTCATGTTGACGATCTGCCAGAACGTCATGCGCGGCTTGGCCATCATGGCTCCCAGCGGTCGATGAATGGACGGTAGAACGCATGATCGTCCGGGACGGCGCCGACGATGCCGCACACGGCGCCGGCGAATTCGTTGGCGCGGGCAAGCGTGGCATCGAGCGCCCAGCCGCGCGCGCGGCCCAGCAGGAACACGGCGGAGAAGGCGTCGCCGGCACCCACCGTGTCGGCCAGCTGCACGGGCGCGGACGGTGCCGGCGTGGCGTGATACGCACCGTCGGCACCGAAATACACGGCACCGCGCGGCCCCAGCGTCACGATCAGGCCCGTCAGGTTGAACACGCGCAGCAAGGTCGCGCACGCGTGGCGCACGTCGGCGCATGCCATGTCGTCCGTCGGGAGCCGCATGTGGGTGTACCAGCCGAACAAATCCTGCAACTCCTCTTCGTTGACCTTGACGATGTCGGCCGCGTGCAGCGATGCGAACACGCAGCGCTCCGTCACCTGCCCTTCCCGCACGTTCAGGTCCAGGTAGCGGCAGGCATCGGTCGCCGCCAGCAGCCGCGCCAGCGTATCGCGCGATGCCGGCTCGCGCTGGGCCAGCGTGCCGAAATACAGCGTCGCGGGCGCGGCGGCCGTCATGGCCGCCATCGCGGGCTCCGCCTCGATGGCATCATAAGCCTGGTGCGGCAGGATCGTGAAGCGGTGGCCGCCGTCGCCGTGGCGTTCCACACTCACCCGGCCCGTCGGCAAGGCCGCATCGACCTGCAGCCCGGCCATCGGCAGGCCGAAGCGCTCGAACTCGGCGCGCATGCGGGCGCCGTTCTCGTCCAGGCCCACGCGGGTGAGCATCAGGGCATCCTGCCCCAGCGCGGCCAAATGGCGCGCCACGTTGAACGGCGCGCCGCCGATCACCTGGCGGTCGCCGAAGTCGTCCACCAGCGCTTCGCCGAACACGGCGACGGTTCCATTTACACGTTGCGTCATCATAGCCACACCTGATCCCACGGCGCCAGCGTCACCGTGCCGGCGCGGCCGTACGCGGCCAGGTCGACGGTCAACGCGCGGCCGGAAAAATTGAAGAGGCCCAGGAAGCGCTCGCCGCGCGCCAGCGCCAGCAGGGCCGGATCGCCGGCGGGCAGCACCGTGCACGGCGTCCCGGCCGCGAGGTCCGGTGTCTCGCGGCGCTGCCGGATCAGCCGGCGCAGGCCCGCGTACGCGCGGCCGGCCGGCGTCGTGATATCGCCACGCTCCGCGTAACGCGCTTCGTCGAACGGCGCGCGCTGGATCCAGCGGCTGTCGTGCGCCTTCGCCGGGTCGGCGAGGTAGCTGTCGTCGTTGGCCATCGCCAGCTCGTCGCCCATGTACAGCACGGGCAGGCCGCCGAAGCACAACGCGAGGCCGTGCACGAGCAGCAGGCGCCGCAAGCCTTCCTCGGATCCGTCCGCGCCACTCAGCGCCGCGGCCGTGCCGTTGGTCGCGAGGCCGCCCTGGAAGCCGACGCCTGGCCCTTCGTTGTAAGTGCGCGCGACGGCGGCCAGCCGATCGAGACTGCCCGCTTCAGCCAGCAGGTGCTTCCAGCCGATGTCGTCGTGGCAGCGCACATAGGTCAGCCAGCTCGCGCCCGACGGCAGCGGCGGCGTGGCGGCGGCGACCGCGCGCACGAGGCCCGCGTCTTCCTCGGCCAGCGCGGCCCAGCCGGCCGTCATCAGCGTGCTGTGGTACGCGAGGTGGCATTCGGGCGCCTTGGTATCGCCGAAGTACGCGGGCAGTTCGCGCGTCGGCACGATCGCCTCGGCCTTCAACAGCACCCCGGGCGCGGCGATGTCGACGATGGCGCGCAGCGCCTGCAGCAGCAGATGCGCTTCCGGCTGGTTCATGCAGTCGGTGCCGAGGCGCTTCCACAGGAACGCGGTGGAGTCGAGGCGGAACACGTCGATGCCGCGGTTCGCGAGGCGCAGCAGCGCCGCCGCCACGGCTTCGAACACGGCCGGGTTGGCGTAGTTCAGGTCCCACTGGAACGGATAGAACGTGGTCCACACCCAGCCGCCCAGCGCCGGGACATGCGTGAAATTGCCGGGCGCCGCCTGCGGGAACACCTGGCCCAGCGTACGCTCATACGCCCGCGCCTTGTCTTCGTCCAGCACGTGGAAAAAGGCGCGCATGGCGGTGTCACCGGTCAGGGCGCCCAGCGCCCACGGATGGTCGTCGGCCACATGGTTCAGGATCAGGTCCGAGCACAGGCTGATGCCCGCTTCGCGCAGCGCCGCCGTCAGGTCTTCCAGGTCGGCCATCGTGCCGAAGCGCGGGTCGACCTCGTCGAAGCTGGCCACGGCAAACCCGCCGTCGCTCTCGCCCGCGCGCGGACGCAGGAACGGCAGCAGGTGCAGGTACGTGACGCCCAGGTCGCGCAGGTGCGGAATACGCTCTTTCACGCCGCGCAGGTCGCTCCCGAACTGGTCGACGTAGGCGCTGTAGCCCAGCATCGTCGGTTCGCAGAACCAGCGCGGCTCGTCCTCGCGGGCGGCGTCGAGCGCCTGCAGCGCGGCCGGGCGCGCGGCCATCAGCCCCCCGATCCCGGCCATCAGGTTGTCGAACCAGGCGGCGTGGCCGGGCAGATGGCCGTACAGGCGGTGCAGGCGGTCGGCCAGCACGGCCTCGTGGCGCGCGAAACGGCGCTGCGCGTCGGCGTGGCGCGCCGGCGGCAGCCCGTCGAGCAGGCGGCGCAGGGAATGGGACATCGTGCTCATGGATCCTTAAAACGCGTACTTGACGCTGGCCTTCACGGCGCGCCCCGTGATCGAGCGGGCGGCGTGGCCGTCGCCTTCGATCTCGGTATAGCCGATGCGGTTGAACAGGTTATTGGCGTTCAGGGACAGCTGCACCTTCGGCGTCAGCTGGTAATTCAGGAACGCATGCACGACGGTGTAGCCGGGCAGGACCAGCGTATTCGCATCGTCGCCCCAGCTTTTACCGGTGCCGACGACGGCCAGGCCGAAGTTGGCCGCGCCCAGGTCGTAGCTCGGCGTGAGCTGGTACACGGCGTGCGCCTGGCGGCGCGGCGTGTGGCCGATCGTGGCTTCGCCGCCCGGTGCCGTCGCGGTGATCTTCGCATTGGTCAAGGTGAGGCCGCCCGTGACGCGGAAGTCGCCCACGCGATAGGCCGCTTCCAGTTCGGCGCCTTTCGCGTCGTAGCTGTTCGCGGTCGACAGCTGCGTCGTCGCTTCGTAGTTGCTCTCGCGGGTCTTCGCATGGAACAGCGTCAGGAACGTGGACAGGCCGCCGCTGCGCCATTTCACGCCGCCTTCCAGCTGTTTCACCGTGTTGATGCTGATCGGCGCGCTGCCGTCCAGCGGGGTGCCGAACAGGATGCGGTCGGCGTTGAACGCCACGCCTTCGCTCGTGCGGGCGAACAGTGCCAGCGACGGCGTGATCCTCCAGTTGCCGCCCACCGAATACGATGTGTGGCCGATGTCGTAGTCGACGCGCTGCACGGTGCCCGGCTGGTACGCCGCCGCATTGGTGGCGATGTTGGCGCTGCCGCCGGCGTGCTGGCGGTCGCGGCGCACGCTGGCGTCCACGTTGACGGTGCCCTGCTCCCAGCCGATGTTCGCGTACGGCGAGTTGGTGCGGTATTCGACGTCCACCGCGCGCGAGCAGCAGGCGCCGAATGCCGGGCCGACGTAGCCCGGCGTGCTGCTTGCCGTCTTCAGCAGCGCGGGATCGTCTCCGGTCGCCTGCATCAGGTACTGGTTGAAGTTCCACGTCAGGCCCAGCTTCTGCAGCGACGAGTACCAGCCGGCCGTCACGTTCAGCTTCGCGCCGTCGATCTTGAACGTCTTGGTCAGGCGCGCATCGTTCAGCGTGTTGCCCGCGTCGTCGATCGACGTGTTGAAGACGACGGCGTTGAACGCGCGGCCGTTGTAGGCCTGGCCGGCGTCGGGGCCCGTCGCGAAGGTATAGTTGCCCACCGTGCCGCTGTCGGCCGGGAACACGCCCACGAAGCGGCCGCTGTTGGACGCCTTGCGGAACTTGTCCGTCACGGTCCAGCCGTTGCCCAGGTCGAACGAGCCTTCCAGGCCGATCGCATTGCTCTTCACGGACAGGCCGTCGTTGACGTCGCTCGCAACGTGGCCGTTGCCCTTGGTGAGCGAGACGTCCTGCACCCAGTACGGCGAATAGAACGACGCGTAGCGCGGGTCGATGCCGGCGATTTCGGAGATGTGGCCGTTGCCCACGAGGACCGGCACGGGCCGCGCCGTCGGGCTCTGGTCGTCGAGGTGCTTGAGCGAGACGCGCACGTAGCCGCCGTCGAAGTCGTGCGTGAAGTTCGCGCGCAGCTGGCCGCCCCGCTCGTCCTTGCCGGCCGCGTTGCGGATGCCTTCGCCGCGGCGGTAGAAGCCGCCGACGAAGAAGCGGTCGCGCTCCGAGATCGGCGCGCCGTAGTCGAAGTCGACGCGCGTGCTGTCGTAATCGAGACCGCGCGTGAGACCGATGCTGCCGCCCTGCTGCGCACCGTCCTTGGAGATGAAGTTGATGATGCCGCCGGGCGAGTTGGTGGCGAGCGTCGAAGCCGAGCCGCCGCGCACGGCTTCGACGTGGTCGAGGGTGCCGTCGATCTTGATGTAGCTGTCGGGGGTGATGAAGTTGAAGTCGCCGAACTGCAGCACCGGCAAGCCGTCTTCCTGCATCTGCACGTAGCGCGCGCCGCCCGCGGAGATGGGCACGCCGCGCACGGTGATGTTGGCATTGCCTTCGCCGCCCGACGACTCCGAGCGCACGCCCGGGATCGAACGCAGCACTTCGGCGGCGCTGGTCGGCGCGAGGTTCTGGATGGCGTCCGCTTCCAGCGTGCTGACCGAGACACTCGACTTCATCTTGCTCGAACCGATCGGCGTGCCGGTGACGACGATGCGCTCCATCTTCAGGCCATCGGTCGACGACGCCGGCGCGGCGGCTTCCTGTGCGGACGCGGCACCCAGGTGCAGCAAAGCCAGCGCCACGGCACGCGCCGTGTGCTTCATGCGAACTTCCATGTCTCCTCCGTTTGTATTCGATTTGTTGGCACCTTGTCAGGCACGCGGCCATTATTTCCCTATTCTGGAAAAATTGCAAACGATTGCAATAACGTTGCTAAAACGCTGCAATCAGCCTGTCATGTGGGATTCGCGACAAGACAGGGCGATCAGAGATGTATTTTGCAAACGTTTGCAAGTCAGCTTGCAGCAAGCGTGCCGCAGCATGCCGGGCGCCGCCGGGTCAGGCGCTGGCGCGGACGATCAGTTCGGTGGGAAGCTGGACGGAGGGTGCGCCGCGGCCGTCGACGAGGACGAGCAGCGCATCGACGAGCGCGCGCGCGGCCACGTCGCGCGGCTGGGCGACGGTGGTGAGCGGCGGGTGGAAGTAGCTCGATAATTCGATGTCGTCGTAGCCGACGACGGCCACGTCGGCCGGGATGTCTTTCCCCTGCGCGCGCATGGCGTGGATGGATTTCATCGCGAGCAGGTCGCTGCTGGCGAACAGGGCATCGTACGCGACGCCGCGCCGGGCCAGCTCCGCGACGGACTGGCCGCCGCTCTCGGGCAGGAACGACGATGCCACGTGCAGTTGCGGATCGGGAGACAGGCCGTGCGCGGCCAGCGCTTCGACGTACCCGCGGTAGCGCTGCTCGACTTCGGGCAGGCTCGTGTCGCCGAAGAAGGCGATGCGGCGCCGGCCCTGCGCCAGCAGGCGTTCCGTCGCGAGGCGGCCGCCCGTGACGTTGTCGCCGCCGACCGTCGTGTACAACTGCTGCGGCAGCTGCGCGCCCCAGACGACGAACGGCACGCCGCGCGCGGCCATCTTGTTGAGTTCAGCGTGGTGGCGGCCCTGGCCGATCAGGATCACGCCGATGGCGCGGCCGCCGTCGAACGGGGCGGCGGCGGCGTCGACCTGGTCGGCATCGACGCGCGAGACGAGGATGTCGAAGCCCTGGTCGCTGAGCGCGTCCGCGAGGCTGCCGAGCATCGACAGGAAGAACGGGTCGGACAGCTGCTGGCGCGTGGCCTGCTCGATCGGAATCACGACGGCCACCGTGCGGTTCTGCTGCAGCCGCAGGTTTTGCGCGCCGATGTTGATCGTGTAGTTCAGCGAGCGCGCGAGGTCGAGGATGCGGTCGCGCGTTTCCTGGTTGACGAGGGGGCTGTGGCTGAGCGCACGCGAGACGGTCGACGTCGACACGCCCGCGAGGCGTGCGATGTCGGCCATTTGCAACCGCCGGGACGACGTCGTCATTGGGCGACGGTCAGTGGGTGCGCGGGACGGTGTCCTTGAACGACGGCCGTTCCGACAGCTTGTCGAACAGGCGCGCCAGGTTCGGATACGCGCTGCGCCAGTCGATGTCCGGGAAGCGGAACGACAGCCAGCCGAGCGTGCAGCCGACGGCGACGTCGGCCAGCGTGTAATGGATCCCCATGCAGAACGGCTGCTCGCCGAGGTTCTCGGACATCACGGCAAGACCGCCGTGCACCTTGCCCATCTGGCGGTCGAACCAGGCCTGGCTCTGCTGCTCGCCCGGGCGCCACGTGCGCTCCAGGTAGGCCAGCACGGCCGCGTCCAGCACGCCGTCCGCGAGCGCTTCCCACACCTTGACGTTGGCGCGGTCGCGGCTGTTCGCGGGCAGCAGCTTGCACACGGGCGTCAGCGTGTCGAGGTATTCCGCGATCACGCGCGAGTCGTACATCGTGCTGCCGTCTTCCATCACGAGGCACGGCACCTTGCCCAGCGGGTTCGACGCAACGATCTTCGTTTCCGGCGCCCAGACGTTTTCCAGCTCGAACTGATAGTCGAGCTTTTTCTCTGCCAGGACGACACGCGCCTTGCGCACGTAGGCACTGGTGAAGGAACCGATGAGTTTCATAGATGCTCAGTCATGTGGATTGGCAGACAGTATAACATCGGCCTATCGCCCGCCAAACGCCAGCGAAACGCCCGCAACGGTGGCCAAATGAGACTTGACAAAGCGGCCAACCCCAGCCTGCCGATGGTAGAATCGCGTTTTTGCACTCACCGCCTCCCTCCTCCCATGACCTCTACCGCATCCTCCTCGACCCTGTCGGCCCTGTCCCCGCTGGACGGCCGCTACGCCGCCAAGACCGACAAGCTGCGCCCGATCCTGTCGGAAGCCGGCTTCATGCACCACCGCGTGAAAGTGGAGATCGCCTGGCTGCAGGCGCTGTCGCAGGCCGGCTTCGCCGAACTGAAACCGTTCTCCGCCGACGCATCCGCCCTGCTGGACAAGCTGGCCGCCGACTTCTCCGACGCGGACGCCGCCCGCATCAAGGACATCGAGGCCGTCACGAACCACGACGTGAAAGCCGTCGAGTACTGGCTGAAGGAACAAGTGAAGGACGTGCCGGAACTGGTCGCCGCTTCCGAATTCATCCACTTCGCATGCACGTCGGAAGACATCAACAACACGTCGCACGGCATGATGCTGAAGGCTGCGCGTGACGGCGTGCTGCTGCCGTCGCTGCAGGCCGTCATCGCCAGGCTGACCGAGATCGCCCACACGAACGCCGACCTGCCGATGCTGTCGCGCACGCACGGCCAGACCGCGAGCCCGACCACGCTCGGCAAGGAATTCGCGAACGTCGTCGCCCGCCTGCAACGCGCCGTGAAACGCATCGCGGACGTGGAAATCCTCGGCAAGATGAACGGCGCCGTCGGCAACTACAACGCGCACCTGTCCGCGTATCCGGGCTTCGACTGGCCGGCGTTCTCGAAGAACGTCATCGAACAGCGCCTGGGCCTGACGTTCAACCCGTACACCATCCAGATCGAACCGCACGACTACATGGCCGAGCTGTTCGACGCGATCTCGCGCACGAACACGATCCTGCTCGACCTGAACCGCGACATCTGGACGTACGTGTCGCTCGGCTACTTCAAGCAGAAGCTGAAGGCCGGCGAGATCGGTTCGTCGACCATGCCGCACAAAGTGAACCCGATCGACTTCGAGAACTCGGAAGGCAACCTGGGCCTGGCCAACGCCGTGCTGCGCCACATGGCCGACAAGCTGCCGGTCTCGCGCATGCAGCGCGACCTGACCGACTCCACGGTCCTGCGCAATATCGGCGTCGGCTTCGGCTACGCGCTGCTCGCATACGACAGCTGCCTGCGCGGCCTGAACAAGCTGGAAGTGAACCCGGCGCGCCTGGAGCAGGACCTGGACGCGAACTGGGAAGTGCTGGCCGAGCCGGTGCAGACCGTGATGCGCCGCTACGGCATCGAGAACCCGTACGAGCAACTGAAGGAACTCACGCGCGGCAAGGGCATCACGCGCGACGCGCTGCAGGAATTCATCGGCAAGCTGGCGATTCCGCAGGATGCCAAGGACCTGCTGCTGGCCATGACGCCGGCGAATTACACCGGCCTGGCGGCGCAGCTGGCGAAGGCCATCTAAGTCTCCCGCGGATAGCGCCGCGAAAACTGATACGTCGCCCCCGCGCAGGCGGGGGCCCAAGTTCTGTATGCGTCTCGACAGCTCGTACAAAATTGGGTTCCCGCCTGCGCGGGAACGACGGGCTTATCTCTCCCACGTGAATTTCACGCCCACCGTCCTTGGCACCTCGGTCCGCACGGACGCCACGCCATATTCCGCATGGCCGCCGTTCAAATTGGTCCCGATCACCGACAACTCCATCCCCGGCGCAAAACGCCAGCCGAAGCGGGCATCGACGGCCCAGTAAGCCGGCACGTTCGGCAATCCCAGCGCGCCGTTGCGGCGCACGGCCAGTTCCAGTTCGCGCGCCGCGTCGATCGCGTGGCTGGAACGCAGCTGGGCCGTGCAGGCCGGATCGCGGCCCGTCGTCATCAGGCTGCCCTCGTCGCGGCTGCCCGGCTTCAACGCGAATTCCTCGTGCAGCAGCGTCGCACCGGCCGACAGGCGCCACGCCTGCGTCATCTGCACATTGCCCCACGCCTCCAGGCCGCGCGCCTGGCCTGCCATCAGGTTGCCGAACACGATCTGCCCGGCAGGCGTGACGTCCTGCGTGCGCAAATGGTCGTACAGGTTGCGGAACGCCGTCACGGAATACGACACGATCTGCCCCGCCTGGCCGCGGTAGCCCAGTTCGAGCACGCGCGCGGTCTCCGTCCGCACGCCCCGGCCACCCGCCAGCAGGTAGGGCGGCGCACCGGGCACGTACGCGTCCACGTCCAGCCGCGACGGCGCGCGCACGGTGCGCGACACGGCCGCCCAGAACGCGTGCATCGGCGTGGCGCGCCAGGACAGGCGCACGTTCGGCAGGAATTCCGTGCCCGTGTACGGATTGCGCTCCCAGCGCACGCCGGCCGTGGCCCTCAGGTCGTCGCGCAGGGCCACCTCGTCCTGGGCGAACAGGCTGGCCCAGGTCTGCGTGTCGCGCGCGGGCAGGAACGCGACAAAGCGGCTGTTGTCGACGCGGTCCCGGCTGGTGCGGTATTCGCCGCCCCACACGATGCTGTGCCGGCCGTGCGCGGGCAGCGCGTGCTGCAGTTGCAGGTCGAGGATGCCGACGGCGTCCGTGAACGTGGGCGGCACCTTGCGGTAGCGGTAATCGTAATACGCCTGCGCGGTCACGCTGCCGCCGCCGTCGAGCACATGTTCCCAGCGTCCCGTGACGTTGGCGCCGTGCAGCCGGATGTCGTCCAGGCCCGTGCCGGCGCCCGGCGCCGCGATGACGCCGGGCGCCGGCTGGCCCTCGCGTCCGCGCCAGGCATTGGCGTTGACGCTGAACCGCTCCGCGCCCCGTTCCCAGTCGCCGCGCCAGCCGACCTGGCCCTGCGTCCAGTCGTCGTCGATCGCGCGGCCGGAGGCGAGTTCGCTGTGCCCCAGTCCGAATGCCTTGCCGTAGGCGCGCCAGTGGCCGCTATCCATCGCGCCGCCGTGGCGGAACGCGGCCAGGGCGCCGTCGACGTCGGCGCGCAGCACGAGGAAATCTCCCTGGGTGTCGCGCGCGTGGCGGGTCGTGATGTTGATGACGCCGTTGACGGCATTCACGCCCCATAACGTGCCGCCGGGGCCGCTGATCACTTCGATCCGCTCGACGTCTTCCAGCATCACGTCCGGCTCGTCCCAGAACATGCCGGAGAACAGCGGCGAATAGACCGAGCGGCCGTCGATCATCACGAGCAGCTTGTTGGCCGGGCTGTTGCTCGTGCCGTTCATGCCGCGCGCGGAGATGAAATAATTCGCGTTGCTGCCGCGCGCGACCTGCAGGTTCGGCGCGAGGTTCAGCGCCTCGGCGAGGTTGCGGGCGCCCGAACGGCGGATGTCGTCCGCCGTGATCACGTACACGGAGGCCGGCGCGTCCTGCAGGCGTTCGGGCCGGCGCGAGACGGACGTGACGTCGATGTTGGCCAGTTCTTCGATCGACAGGTCGGCGAACTCGGCGCGACGCGCCGCTTCCTCGGCATGCGCCGGCAAGGCCAGCATCAGCGCCGCCACTAACAGGGGCAGACCGGGCGTGTGGGTCATTATGTTTTATAAATCCATTTTTTTAACATTTTACCTTCACGCATGCGCGGCCCAGTGCGCACATGGGCAGACATGGCATATGCGCCACGGATTATCCCACTGGCTGAACAAAGTTATCCGTATGGATAGCTTCCGCGCAATATTTGGAACCGTTAAAGTATCCCTATTGCAAATCCACAGCTACCCGCAACTCATGCTAGTGTGCTGGGTAGTTTGGTAATATTTAGTTCTAATTCGTACTAATTCATCGGAGACCCGTCATGCCGCGCTACACCACGACCGCCATCGTGCTTCACTGGCTGATCGCCGTGCTGATCATCGGTGCGTTCACGCTGGGTCTCGTGATGACGGACATTCCCGGCATCTCGCCCACCAAGCTGAAGTATTTTTCGTGGCATAAATGGGCCGGCGTGACCGTGCTGCTGCTCGCCACGATCCGCCTGCTGTGGCGCCTGAAGAACCGCCCGCCGGCGCTGCCCGACTCGATGCCCGCGTGGCAGCGCGGCGCCGCCCACGGCCTGCATCATCTGCTGTACGTGCTGATCTTCGCCGTGCCGCTGTCCGGCTATTTCTACACCTTGGCGGCCGGCTTCCCGGTCGTCTGGTTCGGCCTGTTCCAGCTGCCGGTGTTCATCGCCAAGAATCCGGCGCTGGCCGACACGCTGAAGCCGATCCACTACTGGCTGAACATGGTCATGGCCGGCCTCGTCGGCCTGCACGTGGTCGCCGCCCTGAAGCACCAATTCGTCGACCGCGACGGCACGCTCGGACGCATGCTGCCCGGCCGTTCCCACTGAAGGAGAAAATCATGAAATTCACCCGTGGCGGCCTCGCTGCCGTATTGGCCGGCGTGACGCTGATCGCCAGCGCCGTCCCCCTGAAAACGGATGTCGCACACAGCAGCGTCTCGGCCGTGTTCAAGCAGATGAACGTGCCGGTCGAATCGAAATTCAAGAGCTTCAACGCGCAGATCGACTACGACGCGGCGCACCCGGAAAAAGCGACGGCGCGCGTGGACATCGACACGGCCAGCTTCGACATCGGCGAGGCCGAGTACAACAAGGAAGTGGCCGGCAAGGACTGGTTCAACTCGGCCAAGTTTCCGAAGGCAACCTTTGTCTCGTCCGCCATCAAGCCGGCGGGCGCGGGCAAGCTCGCCGTCTCGGGCAAGCTGACCATCAAGGGCCGGGTCCAGGACGTGACTTTCCCGGTCACCATCAAGCCGGAAAGCGGCAAACAGGTTTTCGAAGGGCAACTGCCGATCAAGCGGCTGGCCTTCAACATCGGCGAAGGCGAGTGGAAGGACACGAGCATGGTCGCCGACGAAGTCGTCATCAAATTCCGCGTCGCAGCGGGACAGTAAACATCATCAATCGTTAAAGGATCGTCTTACATGAAATTCAAGCACCTCGCCCTCCTGGCCGTCGCCTTCGCTTCCAGCGCCGCCTTCGCCGCCGACACCTACAAGATCGATTCGAACCACACCTACCCGAGCTTCGAGGCCGACCACTTCGGCGGCCTGTCGAACTGGCGCGGCAAGTTCGACAAGACGGAAGGCAGCATCGTCGTCGACCGCGCGGCCAAGACGGGCACCGTCGACATCACCATCGACGCGAACAGCCTGGACTTCGGCCACGCCAAGATGAACGAGCACGCCAAGGGTCCGGACATGTTCGACGTGGCCAAGTACCCGAACGCCACCTACAAGGGCAAGATCGTGTTCAAGGGCGACGCACCGTCCACCGTCGACGGCGAACTGACCCTGCACGGCGTGACCAAGCCGGTCACCCTGCACATCAATTCGTTCAAGTGCATCCAGCACCCGATGCTGAAGCGCGAAGTGTGCGGCGCCGATGCGTCGGCCACGTTCAACCGTGCCGATTTCGGCGTGGACTACGGCGTCAAGATGGGCTTCAAGCCGGAAGTCAAGCTGGCGATCCAGGTCGAAGCCGTCAAGCAGTAATCTGGCCGTACCCAAACGAAAAAGCCCCGCGGCCGAGCTGGCCGCGGGACTTTTTCATTGACGCGATCGATCAGCGGCCGTCGCGGTCCGAATCACCGGGAATGGCACGCTCCACGCGATCCCACGCGGCGCGGCTGGCCGACTTGGCCTGCTCCCACGACAGGCGCGAATGGCCCTTCACGCGATCCCACTCGTCGGCCATGTGCGGCTCGGCCAGGTCGTAGGACGGGAAGCGGCGGGCATTGTTGTAGCCCAGCGCATACGCCGGCGAATAATCGTCGTACGTGTAGCCAGTGGTGTAGTACGGCTGCGTTTGGTAGTTCGAGCGCCAGTACGCATCCTCTACCGTCGGATTCACGAGGTGGCCGGCGCCCTTGCCGACCATGCCGCCGGCGATGCCGCCGATGGCTGCACCTGCCGCCATGCCGACCGGGCCGCCCACGGCGCCGATTGCCGCACCGGCTGCAGCACCGCCACCCGCACCGACGCCGCCGGCCAGGTTGTGCTCATGCAGGTCGTCGCCCGGTTTCGGGTTCACGACTTCGCCCGCGCCCTTGCCGGCCATGCCGCCCGCGATACCGCCGATGGCTGCGCCCGCGACAGTGCCGATCGGACCGGCCGCGCTGCCCACGGCGGCACCGGTCAGTGCGCCCGCACCGGCACCGGTGCCCTGGGCCAGGTTGTGTTCATGCAGGCGGTCTTCCGAATGCGGATTCACCACTTCGCCCGCACCGCGGCCCGCTGCGCCGCCGGCCAGGCCGCCGATCGCGGCACCGGCCAGGGCACCGACCGGACCTGCCACGGAGCCCGCAGCCGCGCCCATTGCGGCGCCGGCGCCGGCGCCCGTGCCCTTGGCCAGATAGTGTTCGCCCAGGTCGTCGCCCGATTTCGGGTTGACGACTTCGCCCACGCCCTTGCCGGCCATGCCGCCGGCGATGCCGCCGATCGCGGCACCTGCCGCCATGCCGATCGGACCGCCGGCCGCGCCCAGTGCGGCGCCGGTGGCGGCACCCGCGGCGGCGCCGATGCCGGTGCCGATCACGTGCGAGCCGCCGTTATCGGTGAAGGTCTGGTTCAGGTAGGCAACGTCCTCGTCCGAACGCGGCGTCACGCCCATCACGATGCCGCCGTTGTTGATGCCTTCCTCGTAGTGCTTGACGCGTTCTTCCGGGATGCCGGCACCGATCAGCGCGCCGATCAGGCCGCCGGTGATGCCGCCCGCGCCTGCGCCGGCCAGTGCCGCTGCCAGCGGACCGGCGACGACGAGGCCTGCACCCGGGATCACCAGCGAGGTGCCGATGGCGGCCACGCCGGCCAGCACGGCGCCGATGGTGCCGCCGATACCTGCACCGGCAGCGGCGCCTTCCGCGGCCTTGCTGCCCAGCTCAGTCTCGGTGTCGGAGAAATGGGTCTTGCGGGTCGTGTCCGACATCATCAGGTTGACGTCGTCCTTCGTATAGCCGCGGGTGGAGATGGCGCCGTAGGCGCGCTCCGCGCTGGCGCGGTCGGGGAACAGCCCGGTCACCATGCGGTTCTGCTTGTTCTGCTCGTTCGTGCTGTTGTCGAAAATAGCCATGATGAAATCCTTTCAGTAATCGAAGCGGTCCGGGGTGTAGTGTTCACTTGGTGCAAAGTGGCTTAAACGATATGCCTGCCGAGCAAGGCGCTTCTGTTCGGTGACGCACCGTGTTGGGGACATTCCGCACAACAAGAGAACGTCGCCGCAGTTTGCGCGTCTAACGTTCGGCAACGCACCGACCCGGTACCGTGTGCATCAATAGACTTTGCACATGGCCTCGGCATTCAATTGGCCTGGAGTATGTTTTTTCCAACTTGAGGAGGACTCAACATGTTATTCATTATCTGGATCGTTGTTGGTGGTGTGCTCGGCTGGCTCGCCAGCATGATCATGAAGACGGATGCTGAGCAAGGCATGATTCTCAATGTCGTGGTCGGTATCGTGGGAGCCTTCCTGGGTGGCTGGCTGCTGTCCCCGCTGTTCGGTAGTGGCACCATCAACTCCGATGACTTCAGTGTGTCGTCGCTGCTGGTCTCGTTCCTGGGCGCTGTGATCCTGCTCGCAATCGTGAATCTGCTGCGTCGCGGCCGCGTCCGCTAAGCAGGTGCAAGCCCCGCTTTGAAAACCAACGTCGGCTGGCGTTGGTTTTTTTACGTCTTAAAGTCGAACTCATGCGTATCAAACGTCCCATGGTCGTCCTCATCACCTGCATCGCCACGCTCGTGGCAGGCTTGCTCGTGCTGAACTTTGCACCCGGCGAAAAAAAGATCGACACGCAGCTCACGCGCCTGTACGACACGGACGATCCGCAATTCCGCCGCTCGCTGGGCGTGCTGCTGGGCCCGCCCATCATCGAGGGCAACAAGGCCGAAGTGCTGCTCAACGGCGACAAGATTTTTCCCGCCATGCTGGACGCGATCCGCTCGGCGCAAAAGTCCATCAGCTTCGAAACCTATATCTACTGGGAAGGCACGATCGGCCGCGAATTCACGGACGCGCTGTCGGAACGGGCGCGCGCCGGCGTCAAGGTGCACGTGCTGCTCGACTGGATCGGCAGCATGAAGATCGACGACAAGTCGCTCGACGAGATGCGCCGCGCCGGCGTCGAAGTGCACCGCTACCACAAACCCGTCTGGTGGAAACTCGCGCGCCTGAACAACCGCACGCACCGCAAACTCCTGATCGTCGACGGCAAGGTCGGCTTCACGGGCGGCGTCGGCATCGCGGACAAATGGCGCGGCCACGCCCAGGATCCCGAGCATTGGCGCGATTCGCATTTCCGCGTGGAAGGCCCGGTCGTCGGCCAGATGCAGGCCGTGTTCAACGACAACTGGACCAAGGCGACGGGCGCCGTCCTCGACGGGCCTGCCTACTTCCCGGCCCTCGTCGCGCAGGGCGACATGCCCGCGCAGATGTTCTCCAGCTCGCCCACGGGCGGCAGCGAGAGCATGCACCTGATGTACCTGCTGGCCATCACGGCGGCGCGCCACACGATTCACTTGTCGAACTCGTACTTCGTGCCGGACGAACTGGCCGTGAAGGCGCTCGTCGCGGCGGCGAAACGGGGCGTGGACGTGCGCATCATCACGCCGGGTCCCATCATCGATTCCGACATCGTGCGCGCCGCCTCGCGCGAGCGCTGGGGCGAATTGCTGGAAGCCGGCATCAAGATGGCCGAGTACCAGCCGACGATGTACCACGTGAAGGCACTGGTCGTCGATTCGCTGCTCGTCTCGGTCGGCTCCACCAATTTCGACAACCGCTCGTTCATCCTCAACGACGAGGCCAACCTGAACGTGCTCGATCCTGACTTTGCCAAGCAACAAGAAGCTGTCTTCGAAGACGACTGGAAACACGCGCGCCCCATCACCTTGCAGGCGTGGCAAAACCGTCCATTCATGGAGAAAATCGGCGGCAAGCTGGCCGACCTGATCGGGGCGCAGCTATAAAGGACAAGCCATGAAACAAACCCTCATTGCGCTCGCGATTGTCGCCTCGTTTTCCGCACAGGCCGACGAGGGCATGTGGATGCCGCAGCAGCTGCCGCAAATCGCGCAGCAACTCAAGGCTGCCGGCCTCAAGCTCGACCCAAGCACCCTGACCCGGCTGACCGCGTTCCCGATGGGCGCCGTCGTGAGCCTGGGCGGCTGCTCGGCGTCGTTCGTGTCGCCGCAAGGCCTCGTGATCACGAACCACCACTGCGTGTACAACAGCGTGGCCGTGAACTCCACGCCGCAGCGCGACCTGCTCGCCGACGGCTTCCTCGCGAAGACGATGGCGGAGGAACTGCCCGCCGCGCCGGGCAGCCGCGTGTTCGTCACGGAGGAAGTCACGAACGTCAGCACGCGCGTGATCACGCCCGACGTCGCGACACTGACGGGCAAGGCACGCCTGGATGCGATGGAGAAGAACCAGAAAGTACTCGTCGCCGAATGCGAGAAGGATGCCGGCTACCGCTGCACCGTCGCGAGCTTCTACGGCGGCCTCGAGTTCTACCGCATCAAGCAGCTCGAGATCCGCGACGTGCGCCTCGTGCACGCGCCGCCTGGCGGCATCGGCAAGTTCGGCGGCGACACGGACAACTGGATGTGGCCGCGCCACACGGGCGACTACGGCTTTTATCGCGCCTACGTCAGCCGCGACGGCAAGGCCGCGGACTACGCGAAGGACAACGTCCCGTACCGCCCGAAGCTGTGGCTCAGGATCGCGCAGGACGGCGTGAAGGAAGGCGATTTCGTCATGGCCCTCGGCTACCCGGGCCGCACGAACCGGCACCGCCTGCCGTCGGAAGTGGCGTTCACGTTCGACTGGAATTATCCGGCCTTCGTGAAGGCGTCGGGCGAGACGCTGGCCGTCATCGAACGCGAGACGAAGAACGACCCCGCCGCGCACCTGAAGTACGCGGGCCAGATCGCGAGCGTCAACAACTACTACAAGAACCGCAAGGGCATGATCGCCAGCTACGAAGGCAGCGACATCCTCGCGCGCAAGACGGCCGAGCACAATGCGCTGAAGGCCTGGGTCGCCGCGGACCCGCGGCGCAAGGCCGAATTCGGTGCGGACATCGAGGCGGTCGAAAAACTGATCGCCCGGCGCGACGCCGACTCGCGGCGCGAGTTCTTCCTCGGGTATTCGGTGCCGCGCTTCCTGAACTCGGCGCGCACCCTGTACCGGCTGGCGAACGAGCGCATGAAGCCGGACATCGAACGCAAGTCCGGCTACCAGGAACGCGACCTGCCGCGCCTGGCGTCCGTCATCGGCGGCCAGGACCGCACGTATGACGAAAAGGTCGACAAGGCCCTCGTGTTGAACTTCCTGAAGCAGTACAACGCGCAGCCGGTCGACCAGCACGACGCCGCCTTCGACGGCGCGCTGGGCATCGGGCCGGGCATGAGCGAGGCCGAGCTGAAAGCGGCGCTGGACCGCATCTACGCAGGCTCGCACCTGCAGGACAAGGAGGTGCGCACGGCGTGGCTGACGAAGACCCCGCAGGAATTCAGGGCCAGCAGCGACAGCTTCATCAAGGCCGCCGTCGCGATGTACGACGCCGACATGAAGCGCGAGGCGGAAGAGGACGAACTGGCGGGGCGCATCCAGAAGACCTACGCCAGCACCATGAAGGCGAAGATCGCGTACATGAACAGCAAGGGCCGCGCCGTGTATCCGGATGCGAACAGCACCCTGCGGGTCACGTACGGCAACGTCAAGGGCCGCGACTACGGCGCCGACGGCACCGGCTCATGGACCGCGTTCACGACCGTGAAGGGCGTCGTCGCCAAGCACACGGGCGAAGGCGAGTTCAATGCGCCGGCGCGCCAGCTGGCCGCCATCCGCGCGAAGGACTTCGGCCGCTGGGCCGATCCGAAGCTGAAGACGGTGCCCGTCGACTTCCTCGCCACGCTGGACATCACGGGCGGCAACTCGGGATCGGCGGCATTGAACGCGCGCGGCGAACTGGTGGGCCTCGCGTTCGACGGCACGCTCGATTCGATCATCTCCGACTGGGATTTCGATCCGCGCGCCACGCGCGACATCCAGGTCGACGTCCGCTACATCCTGTGGAACATGGAGAAGGTCGACCATGCGGACAACCTTCTCAAGGAGATGGGCGTGCTGTAATCAGTCGGCCTTGGAGCGCTGCAGCGAGTTCTCGAGTTCCGCCATGCCGGACGGCAGATCCACGGTCGCGCCCAGGTCGCGCATCGTGCTGCCCAGCGCGTGCACCGTGCGGAACAGGTGATGCGCGCGGCACTGCTCGCCCATCTGCCCGATCCGGACGATCGGCAGGCCGAAGGCGCCCGAGATCTCGACCTGGTAGCGGCTCGAGATCGTGGAGCAGACGGCCTGGTTGGTGATGCCCTCCGGCAGATTGATCCCGACCACCGAATTGAGCCGCGATTCCGCGGGCGCGAACAGGGACAGGCCCATCGCCTCGATGCTGTCCTGCAGCGCGGTCGAGCAGCGCAGGTGGCGGGCGAACCTGACGGGCAGCGTTTCCTCGCACACGAGGCGCAAGGCTTCGTGCAGCGCCAGCACGCCCGACACCGGCGCCGTGTAGTGGTACGACGCCTTGTGCCAGAAATTCTCGGCCAGCAGGGCGTCCAGGCACCAGTGCGTATTCGGCGTGGGCCGTTCGCGGATCCGGCTCCACGCGGCGTCGGAGAACGCGAGCAGCGAGACGCCCGGAATCGACGACAGCCCTTTCTGCCCGCCCGTGATCACGGCATCGACCTGCCAGTCGTCCATCTCGAACGGCGTCGTGCTGAGCGTGCACACGGCATCGACGATGACGAGGCAGCCCCGCGCCTTCGCCAGCCGCGCGATGTTCTTCACGTCGTTGTTGAACGTGGTGTTGGACGTTTCGCCCTGGACGAGCGTCAGGCAGTGCGGCCGGTGTTCGTCCAGCAGCGCTTCCAGCCTTTCCAGCGACATCGAGTGCGGGAAGATCTCGTTCATCGTGACGACGTCGGCCCCCGCGCGGCGGCTCATTTCCGCCATGCGGCCGCTGAAGAAGCCATTGCAGATCGAGAGCACGCGCGTGCCGGGCCAGACCAGATTGCAGATCGCCATTTCCATCGCCGCCGATCCGGGACCGGCCACGCCCAGCACCCAGTTGGAGCGGGTCTGGAAGACGTATCTCGCCATGTCCTTGACCTGGGTGATGATCTTCGCCATGGTCTCGCCCAGGTGGTTGATGACCAGCGAATTCGCGCGGGCCACCGCGCTGGGGATGGGCACCGGGCCGGCGCCCATCATCAATAACGGATCGTCCGGCAGGATGGCGCTGAGATGGTCGACGTGGGGCGGGAGGATGTCGTTGCGGGATGGCTGGAGGTTGGAATGGTTCATGGTGGGCTCGATCGGTTGACAGTCGAACAAGTGTATCAAGTATTCCATCCGCGCCGTCTGCATCTCATACCGCGCAATGCGCAATCCATGCCATCGGGCCTGCCGGCCCGGAGCCGATTCCTTACACTGCCTGCACATCACCCATAAGGAGAATCGGTATGAAGCGGATCTGGATCTGGGCACTGCTCGCCGTCGCATGCGCGAACGTGCGCGCGCAGGACGACAACATTCAGGAAGTGCGGACGCAGGCATGGGCGCAAGCCCGCGCCATCGTGGCGGACCTCGATAAAATCGTCGCGCCGCACGGCGTGCAGGAATCGTACAAGACGCGCATCGGCGGCATCGACCAGTGGCTCACCGTGCGCGGCCAGGAGCGCGACAACCCGATGATCCTGTTCGTGCACGGCGGCCCCGCGTCGCCCGTCACGCCGACCCTGTGGCAGTTCGAACGCCCGCTCGAGGAATACTTCACCATCGCGAACTGGGACCAGCGCGGCGCCGGCAAGACGTACGGCGAGACCGATCCCGCGCAGGTCGCGGACACGATCCACATCGACCGCTACGTCGACGACGCCATCGAAGTGGCCGAGCACCTGCGCCGGCGCTACGGCAAGAAGAAGCTGGTCCTGATGGGCCACAGCTGGGGCACCATCGTGAGCATGAAGGCGGCGCTGAAACGTCCGGACCTGTTTTATGCCTACGTCGGCATCGGCCAGGTGATCAGCGTGCGCGAGAACGAGCGCATCAGCTTCGACTACGCGCTGGCACAGGCGAAGGCGCACAAGAACGAGGAAGCGCTGCGCGACCTGCAGTCGATCGCGCCCTACCCCGGCAACCAGCCGATCACGCGCGAACGCATCATCGTGGCGCGCAAATGGCCGCAGTACTACGGCGGATTGAGCGCCTACCGCAGCGAGTCGGCCTATTATTTCGACGGCCCGCGCCTGTCGCCCGAATACGATGCGCAGCAGGTGAAGGACATCGACCAGGGCAGCCTGCTCACGCTGGGCCGCATCCTGCCAGAGTTCGTGCAGGTGGATTTTTCGAACGTGAAAAGCTTCCCGATCCCGGTGGTGATGTTCCTGGGCCGGCACGATTACACGACGCCGACGGCACCGACGGAGGTGTGGCTCAAACAGGTAAAGGCGCCGTCGAAACAGGCGGTGTGGTTCGAGCGGTCGGCGCACATGGTGCCGTGGGAGGAGCCGGGCAAGACGCTCGTCAGCCTGCTGACGTACGTCCGGCCGCTCGCGCAGTAAAACTCAATGCATCATTTCGGTAGGCTGGACGCCCATTTTGGCACTCTGCCGGGATGACGCAGTGTCGACGGCCAGCTGCCATGCTGGCCGGCATTGCTGGCTGTCCCCGGCGAATACACGGTCAGTCCCGCAAGTTGGTCCCGGTACCGTGTCCGGAAATCGAACCGGACGTCGATGATGGCGATGCGATCGTCCTGCCGACCATGACGCATCGACTACCTTTCCTGAAGGCCAAACACGCTGGTTCCTGTACAGGCAACCGGTCAATATACGTCCGTCGTTCAATGGTCGTTGCCTGAACAGGTCGGCGCAAATGTCAAATCAGCCCTGTGACAAAGGACGCATTTTAGAGCCGTGATGCTCTGATAGAGTACCAACCTCGCAGGTATTCCGTCCCCTGTTTGCCCACCTTGTCATGACCGCAACCGAGACGAAGGCGTGCATCCAGCATGCTTGGCATCGTTTGGCAAACGCGCTTTGGATTGCAGGTTCGGCAAACGAGTTCAGTCTTCCGTTCCATGCCTTTTGCGTTTTTCGTAATCATGCATGTAGCCCATGACTTCCAATCGCCCCGTTCTCTCGCGTGTGCGCTCCGAACCACTTGTGTACGTTGGCCGCGGCATATCGCGGTTAGCCTCCGCAATACTACACCCGAGCATTGACGTCGAATACACGCCGCCTGTCTTTTGATTTGAAACATAAGAACGAAACTCTGCATCATCAATTTCTTATTTCAACCATAGAATCAATAGTTTAATACGCCAGTTCCCAACGCAACGAACAACGGCTTATGACGCTCCTGCAAGACTTACTACAAGCCCACCAGAACAAACGCCTGCTGCGTTTATCTTTCCCGCATGACGATGCGCCCCCAAGCCGGCTCATGGTCAATCGTTTCAGCGGTACGGAATCGTTGTCACGGGACTTCGAGTTCACCGTCGAACTGCTTAGCGACAATGCAAGCATTGGGCTCGAAACGATGCAAGGCAAGTTACTTTGCATTTCATTGGTGCAGGCTAATGGCAAATTGCGGCCATTCACGGGCTACGTTTCTGAATTTAAACTCGTAAAAACCGATGGCGGCGTTGCTTTTTATGAAGCAAAGCTCGTTCCTTGGCTGCACTACGCGCGGTTGCGTCAAAATAACCGTTTGTTTCATAACCAGACCCTTCAGCAGCAAACTGCGGAAATCCTGAAGGAATATGGACAGCTTCCTGTCTGGGAATGGAAAGTCCTGGGTGAACAGCCGCAATACACCATGTGCACTCAATGGTCGGAGTCGGACCACAATTATTTGTCCCGGCGCTGGGAAGCGGACGGCTACGCGTATTGGTACGACCATACGGAGAAGGGACATACGCTGACGATCACCGATGACACTCCCAGTGTCGAGCCTATTGATACGTATCCACCTGACATCCGCTATCACAGCAAGGAAGGTTCTCAAGAAGAAGACGCGATTGCGCATTGGAGCACGGTGCGTCAATCGGCATCAGCGCAGTCCGCGATCAGCGGATTCGACTTCAAGAGTCCCCGTCCAACGCATGTGGATACCACTACCATCAATCAGCAAGGCGACATTCCTCGACTGGAAGTGCATAGCTACGAAGGTCATTACGGCTTTAGACAACGGGCAGGGGCGTACCGTCTGGCCCGTCAACGCATGGAAGAAATGGAGGCGCGCGGCACGTATTGCCAAGCGCGCGGCAACAACAGAAGCGTCGCCCCAGGGAAGTGGTTTCGGCTGGTCGGTCACTTCAATTACACGGCAAAGGACAATGAATTTCTGATCCTTGAGGTGTATCACGAAGCCAGCAACAATTACCTGCACGGCAAAGACACGGCATCCGAATACAAGAACAGCTTCATTTGTCAGCCCAAGAACGTGCCGTGGCGCCCGGGACGTGGTTTTGCGAGCACCGATACCAAATTGTTGGCGTTGCAAACCGCGCTGGTTGTCGGTCCCGAAGAAAGAGGCAGCCTGAACGTCGACGAATACGGACGCATTCAAGTTCGCTTTCATTGGGACCGCGATGGGACAAGCAGCTGTTGGGTGCGGGTCGCCACCAACTGGGCTGGCGGCGAAAAAGGACTGACGAGCCATCCGCGAGTCGGTTCAGAGGTCGTTGTGCAATGGCTCGACGGTAATCCAGACCACCCATTGGTGACTGGATGTGTGCACAACCAGAGCACGATGCCGCCCTGGAAACTGCCGGAACAACAGGCGCTGACGGGCTTGCGCAGCCGGGAGTTGACCGCAGGCGGCGGCAACCAGCCGGGCGGACGCAGCAACCATCTCGTGCTCGACGATACGGCCAACCAGATCCAGGCCCAGTTAAAGAGCGACCACCAGGCCAGCCAGCTTAGCCTCGGCTATATTACCCGCATCGAGGACAACGCCGGACGCAAGGACCCCAGAGGCCAGGGATTCGAGCTTCGCACGGATGGGCACGGCGCTTTGCGTGCGCAACAGGGTTTATTGATCACCACCGAAGCGCGCCCCGATGCGGAGGCGCACATCACGGACATGGCCGAAACCCTGGCTCGTATGACGCAAGGTCACGACCTGCTCGACAATCTGTCCCAAGCAGCACTGCAGGCTCAGGCCCATCAAAGCGGCGATCAGGATCACGTCGTCCAGGCGATTCAAGCCCAGATCAAGGCAATCAACGGGCAGAAAAATTCGCGTGAAAAAGGCCAGTTTCCGGAGTTTCAATCGCCTCATTTGACACTTGCCAGTCCCGCCGGCATAGAAGCCAGCACGGAAGGCTCAACCCATATGATCAGTACTGAGCACAACGCCCTAACTTGCGGTGGACATGCCAGTATTAGCGCCGGAAAAAGTTTGCTGGTCAGTGTCAAGGAGGCCGTACGCCTTTTTGCCTACAAGGCCGGCATGAAATTGGTGTCCGCCAGTGCCGACATCGACATCACGGCATTGAAGGAAAGCGTCAATATTCTCGCCAAGCTGAACATTACGCATTCTGCCAATCGTATCTCGATTACGGCGAAGGAAGAAGTCGTGATCAACGGCGGAGGTAGCTATTCCCGCTGGAATGCATCGGGTATCGAAGAAGGCACCAACGGCACTTGGCGCTCACATGCGGCCCAGCATGCCATGGTCGGACCAGCCAATGGTCCCGTTCCCGAAGCAAAGCCAATCGAGGTTGCATTGAAGGAAACTCCGCCTGAACACCATGTGGCGTTTTCAGTCCAGCACATCCCGGGGCCATCCCCAGCGCTGTTTGCGGGACAACCCTATACGCTGCTGAAAGACGGCGCGGAAATCAAAAAAGGTTTATTCGATGAGTACGGGCGCCTGACGGTGGACAAAGCCGAGAAGGGAGCGACTTATCAGGTTCGTCTACATAATGGCACGCTGCACGATGTGCCGATAGCGCGAGAGCGGATGGAATCCGATCCGGATAGTCCCGAGTACAACGAACAACAGTTATCGAATAAAGGTTATCGGGCCGACGGTGAGGATGCCGAGAAACGGCTATCGCAGCGTAACCGTGGCACTTCCTAATAAGTACATATCAATAGACACCCCATCGATATGACGCTCTCTCAGCCAACCGATCTAACCAGACTTCTTTCAGAGATACAGAATCCTGAAAAGAGTCACGTCGACATGATCAAGCGACGCGCCAAAGGCAGCCTGCAATGGTTTCTTGAAAAGGACAGCAAGACTCATCCTATTCATGACAACAATCACCTGGAATTTCATATTTGCGGGCAAGACGCATTTACTGCTATCGAGAAAGACATTCGCGCGGCGGTCAGTAGTATTGACCTGGTGCTTTGGGGGTTCGACCCTGGCATGGAATTAGTGCGCAAAGGAAACGTCTGGCCACGCGGTACAACCTATGGCGATCTGCTGACCGCAAAGGCGCGTGAAGGGGTAAAAGTTCGCCTCTTGGTCTTTTATGCACACACCCCTTTTGTCGGGTGGGTTCCAGGTTACAACATTGCTTCAAATCTTGTTAACAATGTCCCGGATATCGGAAGTCTGAGCGGTATCCCATGGCCCACGCTGCCGACGGAGTTGAGCGCCCCTGATACTGTTGGCAAGTCAGCGTCGGAGGTGATGGAATTGCGGCAGGAGTATTGCCGTTCATGGTGGCGTATTGCGCTTCGTGGAGGTTTCACCAATCTGGAAATTCGCCTGCGCAAAGCGTATCCAGATGCAATCGGTAAAAATGTGGGGAAATATCTGCCCGGCTCCGTCAGGACTTTGACTGAAGCTGCCGGCATGATGGAAATTGGCACACATCATCAAAAACCGATTCTCATCGATTATGCCCCAGATAAGGCAACCGCAGCCAAAGCCAACTCGTGTGGTTATGTCATGGGCCTCAACAGTGTAACGGACTATTGGGACACGAGCGAGCACCGCTTCAACGACGGCCTGCGCGAATACAGCCCCGAAGGCGCCTTCTGGACGAGACCTTGGCGGCTGAAACCCTACCGCGATTACGCTATTCGTGTGCAAGGTGAAGCGCTATACAGCCTCAACAAAAATTTTGTGGAAGGATGGGATAACGCCAGCGGCTATGGCATGGCGAACGGCGCTTCGATTTTCAGCAGTAGCCTGGAAAAGGAGCGCAAATCGGCCCATCCCAAGGATCTTCCTGTGGCACGCGGTGCTCGATGCCGGGCGCAGGTCCTGCGTACCTTCCCGGAAAAAGAAGACGCTACCATCCTCAAGGCGTACGTCCTGGCAGCGTCGAACGCCGTCAATTATATTTATGTCGAGAACCAGTATTTCCAGCTGGACGACTGGCCCCGTATGATCAAGAAACTGCGGGAGCAGTACTGCCAGGCGATGATGCAGGCTGGCGCAAAACCGGCTGACATTGCGCCGCTGAACATGTTCGTGGTAATCCCGCAGCCCGAGCGTGCCGAGATGGTGCCGAATACCTACGACACCATCAACCAGTTGGGCCAAGGCCGGTCAATCGGCGCCTACGACACACTGGTGCAGGGCCGGCGCAAGGGTGACCCCAAAAACTCGGGCGGCCTCATTGTCAAGGATTCGCTGAAGACCGCTCCCGCCAATCCACGAGCTGAACTTGAAGCCTTGGGCATCAAGACCGTTGTCGCCATGCTGATGACCTATGATGCCGGCAAGGAGGCCGAGCATATCCGGATCAAGAAGCGCGACAACGATGCGCAGGAGGCAGAAGCGAAAGCGAAAGCCAAAGCAGAAGAGAAAGCGAAAGCGGAAGCGAAAGCGAAAGCGGAAGCGGAAGCGAAAGCGGAAGCGAAAGCGAAAGCGGAAGCGGAAGCGGAAGCGGAAGCGGAAGCGGAAGCCAAAAATAGAGCTAAAAATAATACCGATGCCGAAGTTAAAAAAGAAAAAGACGACGATCTGGATACAGGAAATTACAGCGAATACAACGTTATTCCGCGCTCCTACCGGGAGATTTATATTCACAGCAAATTGATGTTCGTGGACGATGTGTACACTACGCTGGGCAGCGCGAACTTGAATGCACGCAGCATGGCTGGCGACAGCGAATTAAACATTTGCACCGAGGAATGGGCTTTTACGAAGGCGGCCCGCAAACGAGTTTGGGGGAATCTCGCTGGTGAGGATTTCGACGGCGGCGAAGGCACGAGAAAAGATGTCGAAGCAACGCGTAAAGGATGGCAGCAGCGTATAGATCTTAACAAAAAAAATAGATTTGCCAAGCATCCACCAAAAAGCAATAGCTTTATACATCCCTTTGAAGACCCACGAGGAGAGCCGCTAGTCAGGCTCGCATAATGTGAAAGAAAAGGCCTGCATTTCGATGCGTAAACACCTATTTTTAGCTACCGAGGCGACAATTTTCGCCTTGGCAATTCTATTACCGGGCTGCTCCATGAAAGATAATTCACATGATATTTCGCTTCCGCGCTTTACGAAGCTCGAAGCGTTCAACCCTCACCGCGCGGAGTTTGCATGTAAGCACGAAACGGATGTCACCCCGCCAATCTCAGTAGAAGCGGAAGCTGTTTTCCAGCAGGCCATGAGGCTGGACAATCATGACCTGTGGCCCGCGCAACGTGACTACTCGAAGATCGCCGCGCTGTACGAACATGCAATGAAGCTGGGCCATTGGAAAGCGCAATTCAATCTGGCCGGACTGTATTTGAAGGGAATTGGCGTTCCACCGGACACCGAAAGGGCACTCGCGCTGACCGAGGATTTGATGCGGAAAGGTGTGCCGGCTGCTTGGGACAACATGGGTGCATACTACATGGGTGGCATCGGACCGCTCGAGCAGGACGCAACCGTGGCGTACGCGTTCTGGCAGAAGGCCGCTGACATGGGGAGCATGGCTGCGCAAACCTATATTGGGGCGAAGCTGCTTGCCGCCAGCGATCAGCCACCGGAAGCGTGGGCCAACAGAAATGTGGGCATGAAGATGTTGGAATGCGCATTTGCTCAAGGTTATGCCAGAGCAGGCTATGAATTGGGCTTGGAGTACGCAACTCTCGGTCAAGATGACAAGACAAAAAAAGCATCGGCGCTTCAATACTTTCAACAGGCAGTAAAGTTAGGAAGCGAAAACGCAGCGAATTTTCTTGGCGTTGACTTTGGCGCAAAGTCGTTGGATACGGCAAGCGTCGTCGCAGAACTCGACAATTCCCGCTCCGAACGTTACATGGTTCTTGGGGACGCACTTTCCAGAAATCCCGACCTGCGCTTCCCCAACCTCGACAAAATATTGCCGCTGCCTCCCGCCAAACTGCCACTGTGGAACGGGGACAAGGAAACCCTCATCAATGCCGCCAAAGCGGTCGTACCCAAACCTGTAACGCCACCCAAACCCGTACCGCTTTCGGCCGGGCCGCGCACTGGAAAAGCCTATATACCCGAAGGCTGGACCCTTCCCTCCGAGCCGCAAACACGGGTGGCAGCCCAATACGAAAGCACCGCCGCGTCACTCGACGGGTATTGGATCGCGCGTCTGATGCATCCCATGACGGACCGCCATCTCGCCTGGAATGCCGCCCAGGTCCCCCTCCATTACGAAAAAGGCGAACTGTTCGATCGCAGCCGTCCCGGTTTGCGTGACGAAGACGGCCGCATCCAGTTTCATTATCTCGGCCAGCCGGTCGAGCAGACAGTGCCGGTTGCGGCCACCGAACATCCATTCGTCATCCGGGGCATTGGCCGTTATGGCGACATGCCCACACTGTCGCGTCAATGCAAAAGTCACTTTACCTGCCCGCTCACCGGCATATGGCGCGCAGAGGTGCCACAAAGTCATCCATCATCCTCCGTGTTCAATCAATGGTATCGGCAAGCCTATGTGACACAAGGCCGGCATTTCCCCGATCCCAAAGAACAGCATCTTGACATTGGCGCCCACGAGGTTACCTGGCATTGGCTCGGCAATGCCAACGACATGCGTGGCGACCTGGAATATGTCAGCCTGGGCGCACCCGAAGCCGGGGCAGATACGCACGGCGACACAACGTCCTCATCTTCACATAACAAGGGCCGCGATGCGTAACGTAATTCGACTCGGTGACGCCACTTCTCACGGCGGCAAGGTCATGAGTGCGAGCGCATCCCATGTCACGGTTGAAGGCATTGCGGTCGCACGCCTCGGCGATGTTTGCAGTTGTCCCATCAAGGGACATGACAACTGCACGATTGCGGAAGGCGATCCGCATCACGTCGTCGACGGCATTCCCGTCGCCTATTCAGGACACAAAACCTCGTGCGGCGCCGTCCTGATTGCGAGCACGGGAAACTTGGGTACACCTTAGCGCGACGTTCACTTGTATGCACAAATGGATTTATCCACTGAATGCGGCGACGATCGTCCATACCGCAATACAGGCCGTACACTGGGTCTTGAAAAGCCGAACGGCAACACTATTGGCAGTTTCAAACGCCCAACCATTTTTAGACGAACGGGTCCATGCTTAGCGCAAAACAAAAAATTTACCTCAAAATTGCGGCCATACTCGCCCTGGGGCCGCTATTCGTGATCGCGCCTTTCCATATTCCGGTCAGGGTGTGCCAGTCCGAATGGAACGACAGCAAGGGAAACCCAATCAAGGACGCCCCGATCAGCTGTCCGGCCAACGTCAAGTCGCGGGAGGTTGGCGGCAACCGTTACGGCGTCATCGCAGGGAAGACCTACCGCATCGACGTTTGGCATGTCCATGAACCGGCCACGCTGTGGCAGTGCATGACTGGCGTCGCATGCATTCCGATACCGATCCGCGCTCGCACTACCACCACGATGTCCTTCACGCACGTGGATAGCGACCCCGACATCGGCCGGCTGCGCGCGCTCGGTGTCGGTGACTACATGACCGACGGACGTTCGCTGTTCAGTGACACGCGTCGGGTTACAGCGGACGCACCACCCGTCAACATCGACAAGCTCAAAATGCTGACATGTCCCTCGCACTTTGGAACCGCGTTGACCACGGAAACCGAGCCATGCGCATGGTATGCCAGCGATGGTCACTATGTGCTTTATGGTGCAGACGTGGTCGAGGAAGCTGATCTGGCGACGTTCAGGGCCGACCTGCCGGTGCGAGAGCTGGACACGAGAAATACGAACGATGGCGTCTTCGCCCGTGACCGGAACGCCGTTTATGTCGGCGCAACCCGGCTGGCCGGGGCCGATCCCGCGACGTTCGGCGCCTTCAAGTCAGGCTTCCCAGATTGCGGCCGCATCTGCCTCATCGACGCGCAGCACACGTGGCGCTTGACGGCCAGTGGTGTCGAAGAAGTGGAACTTTCGCCGGAAGATCTGGCCGAACTCCGTAAAGCCCTGCAAGAGACGCTGGCCAAACGCGCCATGCATTCGTCCCCTTGACTGCTCACGAGCTTAGTGCGTCAACTCCGCCTGCGCCGCATCCGCCTTGTTCAACCGGCTGTTCCGCATCCCATACCCAAAATACGTGAGAACGGCCACCGCCATCCAGATGGTGAACACCGTATAAGTCGTGCTGGACAATCCGCCGACGAGATACAGGCACGCGAGGATCGACAGCCCCGGCACGAGGTAAGGCCCGAACGGCACGCGAAAGCCCTTGCGGCCCGTCTCGCCCTGCTTGCGGCGGATGACCGGCACCGCGATCGACACGACCATGAACGCGACCAGCGTGCCCATGCTCACCATGTCCCACAGGAAGGTCGAGTCGACGAGGCCCGCCACCGCGCCCACGGCGATGCTGACGATCAGCGTGTTCGTCACCGGCGACTGCGTGCGCGGATTGACTTTGCGGAAGGCGTTCGGCACGAGGCCGTCCTTGGCGATGGCGTACAGGATGCGCGTCTGGCCGTAGATCGTCACCAGCGTCACCGAGAACACGGAGATGACGGCGCCGGCCGACAGCACGAGCGCCGGCCATGCCTTGCCGGTCACGTTCTGCAGAATCACGGCGAGGCCCGCTTCCTGGCCCGCGAACATCGACGCCGGCTGGGCCCCGAGGGCCGCGATCGCGACCAGCATGTAGAACACGGTGACGATGACGAGGGCGGCCAGGATGCCGATCGGGACGTCGCGCGTCGGATCCTTGACCTCCTCGCCGGCGGTGGCGATGGTGTCCAGACCGATGAACGAGAAGAACACGGTGCCCGCGGCCGCCGTCACGCCGGCCAGGCCGCCGACGCCCTTGCCGTCCGCCGGCCAGACGAACGGGTGGAAGTTGTTGATGTCGAAGCCGGACAGCGCGATCGCGGAAAAAAACACGAGGATCGCCAGCTTGATCAGCACCATGATGGCGTTCGTCGTCGCCGATTCCTTGGTACCGCGGATCAGCAGGACGCAGCACAGCACGACGAGCAGGATCGGCGGCAGGTTGATGTGCCCCGTGTGGAATTCGACGCCGCCGTGCTTGCCCGCGACCACCAGCGGCGAGCGCAGCGCGTCGGGGATCTGCCAGCCGAGCGCGTTCTGCAGGAAGTTGTTCAGGTAATCGGACCAGCCGATGGCCGTCGCGCTGGCGGCCAGGCCATACTCCAGCAGCAGGCAGGCCGCGACGATGAACGCGGCGAACTCGCCCACGGTGGCGTAGGCGAACGAATACGAGGAGCCGGCGGCCGGCACGCGGTTGGCCAGTTCGGCATAGCACAGCGCGGTGAGGCCCGCGGTGATGGCGGCCATCAGGAACGACAGCACGACGGCCGGACCGGCCTTCGGCACGGCTTCCACCATCGTGAAGAAAATACCGGTGCCGATCGTGGCGCCGACGCCGATCATCGTCAGGGGAAACAAGCCCAGCGAGCGGCCCAGGGCGTGGGCATGGCCGTCATCGAGCTTGTGCTCGGACGTCTTGGTACGAAAGAGCTTTTGGCTCAGTGTCTGGTTCACGTCGTCGTCCTCTTGGCGCGGGTAGCGCTGTAGTCTTGTCCAAAGTCCGCGATTATAGGGCCAGTTTCCGGCACCGCTTTCACTGCGGGAAAAAAATACTTCCGTTAAACCTGCATTTTTAATGCAGATTTAGGTAGAATACGCCCATGGAGTTAGAATACGCTCGTAACCACTGAGCTGATCCGATGCGACTCACCCGATTTTCCGATATTGGCCTGCGTGTCCTGATCTATCTGGAACGCGCGGGAGAACGTCTGCATCCGGTAACGGTGGCCGAGATCGGCAAGCAATTCAACATCCCGCTGAACCACCTGGTCAAAGTGGTCGGGCAACTGGCCAAGCTGGGCTGGGTGCAGGCGACCCGCGGACGCAACGGCGGCCTGCGCCTCGCCGCCGATCCCGCCACGCTGACGATCGGCCAGGTGCTGCGCAAGCTGGAAGGCGAAGACGACGAACTGGTCGACTGCGACGGCACGGACTGCGCGCTGAAGATGGATTGCCAGCTGCGCGGCATGCTGCGCGCAGGCATGCGGGCGTTCTACGACGCGATGGACCGTTACACGCTGGCCCACGCCACCGCCGGCAACACGGGCGAACAGGTCGTGCGCATGCACCGCATGTTTTTGGATGGCGCCGCAGCGAAAACCGCCGTGGCCCTACCCGAGCCGGTGAGCGAGGACTAACTTCAAATTTGATGGCAAGCCCGCCGCGCGGGCCTTTTTTTGAATCTTAAATCTGCATTTTAAATGCATAATTAAAGGAACCACCATGATTTCGGAAGCTTCCCGCCCCTACATCGATGCCAGCGTCCCCGTCCTGCGCCAGCACGGCCTGACGATCACCAAGCTGTTCTACACGAACATGCTGGGCGCGCATCCTGAACTGACCCGCATCTTCAACATGGGGAACCAGGCCAGTGGGGCGCAGCAGCAGTCGCTGGCATCGGCGGTGTTCGCGTACGCGGCCAACATCGGCAACCCGGGCGCGCTGGGTCCCGTCGTCGAGCGCATCGTGCACAAGCACGTGTCGGTCGGCATCCGCGCCGAGCACTACCCGATCGTCGGCAAGCACCTGCTGGAATCCATCGCGGCCACGCTGGGCGACGCCGCCACGGAACCGCTGCTGAACGCGTGGAAGGAAGCCTACAACTCGCTCGCCAAACTGCTGATCGAAGCGGAAGCGAACCTGTACAGCACGGCCGGCATCCAGCCGGGCGACACCCGTCCGATGCGCGTCGTGGAAGTCAAGACGGAATCCGTCAACGTGCTGTCGATCCGCTTCGTCCCCGCCGACGGCAAGCCGGTCCCCGCGTTCAAGCCGGGCCAGTACGTCAGCGTCGCCGTCGACCTGCCGGGCGGCCGTCACCAGCTGCGCCAGTACAGCCTGTCGGATGCGCCGAATGGTGAAAACCTGCGCATCTCGGTGAAGCGCGAAGATGGCGTGGACGATACGCCGGCCGGTGAAGTGTCGAACTGGCTGCACGCCAACGTGAAGGTCGGCGCCACGCTGCAGGTGTCGCACCCGTTCGGCGAGTTCCTGCCGGAGACGGAAGGCGACGCACCCCTCGTGCTGCTGTCGGCCGGCGTCGGTGTCACGCCGATGGTCTCCGCGCTGAAACGCGTGGCGCAGGTGAATCCGCAGCGCCGCGTGATCTTCGCGCACGCCGCTCGCGACGCCGGCCACCATGCGCTGCGCGCGGAAGTCGAAGGCCTGGTGTCCGTGATGCCGAACCTGTCGGTCGTGACCTTCCACGAGGAGGGTCAAGGTGCCGCCGGCGTGATCGAAGGCCGCATGGACGTGGCGAAGCTGCCGGCATGGCCGCACGACGAGGCGTCGGTCTACCTGTGCGGCCCGCACAAGTTCATGCAGGTCCAGTGGCTCGGTCTCCTGAACGCGGGCGTGCCGGCCGGCCGCCTGTACCGCGAGGTGTTCGGGCCGGAGCTGCTCGACCACCTGCTGTAATCGAAACGCCGGCCTTCGCGCCGGCGTTTTTAATTCACGACCTGGACGAGCTTCCCGCTCACGGTCCGCTGCGACGGATTGCCATACACACGGATGCCGCCGGAACCGCCGTTCTGCGCGACGAGCGACTGGCGCACGTTCGCGGTCATGCCACCGGATCCCGTCGACGACAGGTCCGCCTGCTCGCTGACGAGGTCCGCCAGGTCCAGGTGGCCGGAGCCGTTCGAGCGCGCCGCCAGGTGGCGCACCGCACCCGTCACGCGCAGCTGGCCGGAGCCGTTCAGGCTCGCCGTCAGGCGCTCGCCCTGCATGCGGCCCGCGACGACGCGGCCGGAACCATTCAGGGTCAGGTTGCCGCCGCTGCTTTGCAACGTCGTCGCGTCGATGCTGCCCGAGCCGTTCAGTACCGCGTCCAGGCCGGCGACGCGGCCCGTCAGCAGCACGGAACCCGATCCCCGCTCTTCCACCACCAGCGGTCCGCCGTTCAGGTCCTGCACGGACATGCGGCCGGACCCATTGTGGCGCACGTCCGTCAAGCGCGGCACCGTATAGGTCACGCGCACGGGATTGTTGGTGCGGAACGAGCGCTCCTTCTCGATGACCAGCCGGTCGCCGCGCAGCTCCGTGCGGATGAACGGCAGCAGGTTGCTGTCCGCCTCCACGACCAGCGACGTCGCCGGGCCGACGCGCACGTCGACGGTGATCGTGCCGTTCACTTCCAGCGCCGGCACGGTGGCGATCGTGCGCTCGTCGCGCGCGGGCACGCCGTTACCTTCGATGGAATCGCTGGAGAATGGCGTGCGGACCTGGTAGTCGCCATCGCCGCCGGGGGCGACGATGATGGCGCAGCCGCCGAGGATGGCGCAGGTGAGAGCGATGGCGAACGGAGTACGCATGGTGGATGGCCTTGTTGTTATTGACCATGCCACTCTAGCAAGGGTACCCGGGGTCGTCCGCCTGCATGCGACGGACGGTGTAAAACGCGGAACGAACGGAGGAAAACCTGCGACGACCGTCAGCGCTGGCCCAGGCGCGTATCGCCGAACAGATGCTTGTACTCGTGCGGCTGCGAGCGCCAGTACTGCGGCGGCGCGCTGACCGTCGCCCCCAGTTCCGCCGCCGCATGCCACGGCCAGCGCGGGTCGTACAGCATCGCGCGCGCCAGCGCCACCATGTCCGCCTGGCCGGTCTGCACGATGGTCTCGGCCTGCTTCGCTTCCGTGATCAGGCCCACGCCGATGGTCGGCATTGGCGTGTTCGCCTTGATGCGCGCGGCGAACTCGATCTGGTAGCCCGGACCCACAGGGATCTTCTGGTGCTGCGACAGCCCGCCGCTCGAGACGTGGATGAACTGGCAGCCCAGTTTTTCGAGCGCTTTGGTCAGCACGAGGCTCTGTTCCAGGTCCCAGCCGCCCTCGACCCAGTCGCTGGCCGAGATACGCATGCCGACCACCATCTCGGGCGACACGGCCGCGCGCACGGCCTCGAACACCTCGAGCGGAAAGCGCATGCGGTTTTCCAGCGAACCGCCATATGCATCGTCGCGCCGGTTCGACAGCGGCGACAGGAACTGGTGCAGCAGATAGCCATGGGCGCCGTGCAGTTCGATGGCGTCCAGGCCCAGCGCATCGGCGCGGCGCGCGGCGGCGACAAAACCGTCCTTCACGCGCTGCAGGCCGGCGGCATCGAGCGCCAGCGGCACGGTCTCGCCCTCCGCGTGCGGGATCGCGGACGGCGCCACGGTCTGCCAGCCATTCTCATGGTCGGCAGGGATGTTCGCGCCGCCCTTCCACGGCACCTCGCTCGATGCCTTGCGGCCGGCGTGCGCGAGCTGGATGGCGATCTTGATCGGTGCGTGCTTGCGCATCGCATTGACGACGGGCTCCAGCGCCGCCGCATGCTCGTCGGACCAGAGGCCCAGGTCGGCATAGGTGATGCGCCCCTCTTCCGTCACGGCGGTCGCTTCGATGATGAGGAGACCGGCACCGGACAGTGCGAGGTGGCCGAGGTGGATCATGTGCCAGTCGGTGGCGAAACCGCGGTCGGCGGAGTACTGGCACATCGGCGCGATGGCGATCCGGTTCGCCAGCTCGAGCGGGCCGAGCTGGATCGGAGAAAACAGCTTGCTCATGGGTGAAGACTCCCCTTTGTGTTCCAAAGAACCAGTCTAGCGCGCATGGCGCAAACGCGCTTTCAACCGGCGCGCACCACCATGATCCCTGCCCGCAATCCCACGCGCACGTCGGGATTCGGGAACACGACGCACTCCTCGTCGTGCTGAACGGTATAAACGGTATCGCCGTCGCGCGCGATCACGTCGCCCTTTTTCAGCGGCGTGAAGTTCTCCGTGTCGCGCCCGAAGCTCATCGTGAACGCATCGGACAGCTTGGTGATCGACTGGGCCGTGTTGAACACGATGGGTTGGTTGCCGCCCGCCTGCGCCTGCCCGCGCAGCAATCCGTGCAAGGCCGACGCCATCGCCGCGAACTGCGACAGGTCGTTCTGCCCCAGCGTGCCGATGCGTCCCAGTTCGACGGTGGTGCCCGCGGCGCCGTGCCGCTCGGCCGTCCAGTAACTGTACGTGCCCGCGGATGCCGGGTTCATGATGACGGCTTCGATGCCGCCGAGGCCCAGCCACGCGATCAGCGCGCGGCGAGGCTCGTCCGCGATCAGCTCCGGCACGATCGCGAAGCGCGGATAACGCGAGCCGCGGATCGCCGTGTGCAGGTCGAGGTGCCAGCGGCGCGGGCCGCTGCCGTCGAAGAATGCAGCCGTGGCTGCGATCAGCGTGTCCGCCCGGCCGGCTTCGAAGGTGCCGGCCAGGTCGCCGCGCTGGTCGCGGAACATGCGGTTCAGGTCCGCGTCGATGAAGCGCTTGCCGGCCGCGATGGCGTCGATGTTCCCGACGCACAGCATCAGGTCCACCGCGACCTCGCCCGGCGTGCGCGACAGGGCCTCGATGGCGTAGGCCGCCATCTCGATCGGCCCCGTCTCGTCGCCATGGACGCCCACCGACAGCAGCACGGCGGCACGCGCTGCCGACGGCGTCGCAGCCTTCACGGTCAGCACGCCCTTCGCGGGCAGGCCGACCGTGAAGCCGGCTTGCGCGAAGCGGGCGGCGACCTCGCCGAAGTCGCCTTCGGCAAGTGCCCGGATTTCCTTCGGTAAGGTGGCCGCCATCGCTTACGCCAGGTTCGCGACGGTGGTGGCGACGGTCGACGCCGCGGTGCCGGATGCGATGCGGTCCGGGCTCGACCCTTCCGACAGCGACCACACGGCCAGCATCGCCTGCTCCAGGTCCGTCGGTTGGACGTAGCCGGCCGACAGGCCCATCGCCGCGGCCAGCTCGCGCACGGCCGACTGCATGTCGCCGCTGGTGCGGCTCGCCGCCAGCACTTCCGTCAGCAGGCGTTGCTGCGTGCGGCGCAGGGCTTGCAGCGCGTAGTTACGCAGCTGTTCCTGCGACTTGCTGGTGGCCGGCAGCTTGAGGCCGCGTTCCAGGGTGTCGATGCCGGCCTGTTCGCGCAGCAGCATGCCGACGCGCAGGAACTCGGCCAGCGACATGCCTTGCGGACGCTGGACGGAGACGGCCGCGAACAGGAACGCCGCCAGCGATTCGACCGTGTCGACGGCCTTCCACGCCTGCACGAACGACGACGACAGGCCCGCGTGGCTGTCCGCGTCAAGCTTCGCCGGCATCAGCTGGCGCAGTTGTTCCGGCTGGGCGAACAGGTTCGACAGCTCTTCCATGCCCCCGGCACCGGCCTGCTCGGCCGGCAGCGACAGCACGCCTTCGATCACGGTGCGCAGCATCACGCGGGTGCGCGCATCGACGGTCTGCGACACGTCGCGCGGCACGACCAGCGCGTCATGGTCCAGTGCCTCGAACACGGGCGCCAGGTGCAGCGCGGCCCAGGCCTGGCCCCACGCTTTCACGACTTCGGCGTCGTCTATGCGGTGTTCCAGCGCCAGGTCGCGCAGCATCAGCGGGCCGCAGCGGTTGACGGATTCGTTGGCCAGCACGGTCGCGAGGATCGCGTTGGCCAGCGGATGCGCCAGCGGATCGCGCGTGGCGACCAGCTGCGCCGGGAAGTACGGGCGCAGGATGGTCTCGGCCCACGGCTGTTCCGTCAGCGGCAGCGCGGCGAGGATGCGCTTGAAGCGGTTCTTGACGTTGGCGACGACGACGGCCAGTTCCGGCGTGCTCAAGCCCAGGCCCAGGGCCTTGCGGCGCTGCAGTTCCGTCTCGCTCGGCAGCTGCTCCAGCTCGCGCGACACGGCGCCTTCCGCCTCCAGGCTCGCGATCAGGGCAGCGTAGCCGTCGACGACGGCGCTGTCCGATTGCGCCTGCGCCTCGCGCACCAGCAGGTGCGTCTGCAGCGTGTTGTCGCGCAGGACCAGCTTCTCGATATCGCCCGTCATCTCGGTCAGCAGGCGATTGCGCTCGCCCTCGTCCAGCTGGCCCGCGTTGACTTCGGTGTCGAGCCAGATCTTGACGTTGACTTCGTGGTCGGAGCAGTCCACGCCGGCCGAGTTGTCGATCGCATCCGTGAAGATGCGGCCGCCGGCCAGCGCGAATTCGATACGGCCGGCCTGCGTGGCGCCCAGGTTGCCGCCTTCCGCGACAACCTTCACGCGCAGCTCGTTGCCGTTGACGCGGATGTTGTCGTTGGCGCGGTCCTTCACCTGCGCGTGGGTCTCGGTGGATGCCTTGATGTAGGTGCCGATGCCGCCGTTGTAGAACAGGTCGACCGGTGCCAGCAGGATACGGTGCATCAGTTCTTCCGGCGTGAGCGACGTCTCTTCGATGGCCAGCGCTTCGCGCACTTGCGGCGACAGCTCGATGTGGCGCGCGGTGCGCGGGAACACGCCGCCGCCTTCCGAGATCAGTTCCTTGTCGTAGTCGTCCCACGACGAACGCGGCAGCGCGAACATGCGCTTGCGCTCATTGAACGACACGACGACGTCCGGGTTCGGGTCGAGGAAGATGTGGCGGTGGTCGAACGCGGCCAGCACTTTCAGCTGGCGCGACAGCAGCACGCCGTTGCCGAACACGTCGCCCGACATGTCGCCCACGCCGACCATCGTCACCGGGGTCGTGTTCATGTCATGGCCCATTTCGTAGAAGTGGCGTTTCACGGCTTCGAACGCGCCCTTCGCCGTGATGCCCATCTTCTTGTGGTCGTAGCCGTTCGAACCGCCCGATGCGAACGCGTCGCCCAGCCAGAAGCCGCGCGAGACGGCGATGCTGTTGGCGATGTCGGAGAACGTCGCGGTGCCCTTGTCGGCGGCGACCACGAGGTAAGGGTCGTCCTGGTCGTAGCGCACGGTGTCCGTCGGCGGCACGATCTCGCCGCGCACGCGGTTGTCCGTCACTTCCAGCAGGCTCGCGATGAACAGGCGGTAGACGGCTTCGCCTTCGGCCGCCACGACGTCACGCGCCGCATCCTTCGGCATCTGCTTGCAGACGAAACCGCCCTTCGAGCCGGCCGGCACGATGACGGCGTTCTTGACCATCTGCGCCTTCACGAGGCCCAGCACTTCGGTGCGGTAGTCTTCCATGCGATCGGACCAGCGCAGGCCGCCGCGGGCGACCGGGCCGCCGCGCAGGTGCAAGCCTTCGAAGCGGCGCGAGAACACATAGATCTCGCGGAACGGACGAGGTTCCGGCACGAGCGCCAGGTGGCTCGTGTCGAGCTTGAAGATGATCTTCTCGCCATCGTTTTGATAGTAATTGGTGCGCACTGTCGCCATCACGAGATCGACCAGCGCGGCCATGATTTCCTCGGTGTCGGCGTGGTTGACCCTGGCCAGGTCCGCCTTCAGCGCGGCCAGTTTCGCATCGCCTTCGGCGCGTTCCTCGGCGCTGCGTTTCGGATCGAAGCGCAGCTCGAAACCTTCGACCAGTTCCTTGACGAGGTTCGCGCGCGGGCGCAGCGTCTCGGCCATGTAGCGGGTCGAGAACTTGCTGCCCGCCTGGCGCCAGTAGCTGATGTAGGCGCGCACGAGCTGCACTTCGCGCATGGCCAGGCCGCCTTCGATGGTCAGGCCGTTCAGGCGGCCGTCTTCCGCTTCGTCGTTGAACAGCGCGGCGAACAGTTCGCCCGCGACTTCCGCGACGCCCGGCTTGGCCAGCTTGGCGGCCGAATCCGCGTCGACGATCAGGCCCGTGATGTAGCGGCGCGTGCCGTCGGCCGTGTCGATCCAGAAGCTCTGTTCGCGGTCGATGGCGACGCCGGCGTTCTGCAGCGCCGGCAGGATGCGCGACAGCGACGGCATCGTGTTCGTCGAGTACAGGCGCAGCGACGTGACGCCCGCTTCATCCGTCTCGATGCGGACCGAGACGTGGCCCTGCTGGCCGTTCGCGATGATCGCGCTCACGTCGCGGAAGGCGATTTCGGGCGCGGTCGCGGCCACGTAGTTGACCGGCAGCGTCGGCAGGATCTTGCGCAGCGCGTTGCGGGTCGGGACATCTTCGACCGTGTCGGTCAGCGCCGTGTAGCGGTCATGCCAGCCGTCCAGCACGGACAGCAGCGGTTTCTGGATGTCCGATTCCAGGTCGAGCGGATAGCGCGCGGCCTGGGCGATCAGGTAGACGCGGGCCAGCGGGCCATCGGCGACGAGGGTCTGCGTGCGCACGTCGACGGCGCCCGAGCTTTCCTTCAGTGCCTGCGCCAGCGCCGCGACGACGGCGGCGCTGTAGCGCTCGCGCGGCAGGTAGACGAGGACGTTCAGGTGGCGTTGATAGACGTCGCGGCGGGCGAAGACTTTCGCGCGCGGCTGCTTGTACAGCGAGACGACGGAGCTGCACACCTGGGCAAGCCAGTCCGGATCCGCTTCCAGCGCTTCCGTGCGCGGCAGCGACTCCAGGATCTCGAGGAATTTCTCGGCGCGGAAGCCTTCTTGGCGCACGCCGGCAATCGACAGCACTTTCGCGACGCGGCCGCGTGCGAACGGCAGGCGCGCCAGCGGGGTCGACGTGGCGGCGCGGGTGAACAGGCCGACGAAGCAGTGTTCGCCGATCGTGTTGCCTTGCGTGTCGGTGTCACGCACGCCGATGAAATCCAGCGGCTGGTCGCGGTGCAAGGTGCCGGCCACGTCGGCCTTCACGATCGACAGCGTCTCGTCGCGCTTGGACAGGATCTCGAAGTCGCCCGGGATGTTCTGCAGGCAGGTGCCGTAGACGGGGTGCGACGTATCCTGCAGCACGCCGATGCGGCTCGGGATATCGCGTTCGAGTTCGCGCACGCCCGGCTTGACGAAGTAATAGGCATAGCCGAACGGTTCGAAGCCTTCGTTCTTGGCCCAGTCGAGGAAGGCAGCCACTTCCTGGCCGGACGGCGTGCCCGCATCATGCCCTTTCTCGGCGGCTGCTGCGGCGACGAAAGTCATGCGGTCGGCCATGGCGACGGCGTCGCGGTGCACGATGGCGGCGTCGCGCGCGACCATCTGGATGCGGGCGACGAGTTCGGAGAGCTCGTCCTGCGGCAGGTCTTCCGCCAGCAGGCACAGGACATACGATTCCAGCGGCGCGCCCGCTTCGCCGACGGCGACCACGCGCCCGGCTTCATCGCGGCGCACGGGCAGCACCGTATTCAGCACGCCCGACGCGACGACGCGCTGGCGGCGCAGCGCCATCACGAACGAGTCGACGAGGTAGGGCATGTCCTCGTTCAGGATCAGCAAGGCGGTCGACATGCCGCAGCGCCCGTCCGTGTAGCGATTCTCCGCGATCTGGCAACCGTCGGTCGTGCGCTGCGCCACCTGGGCGAAGGCATCCCACAGGATGGCGGCGAGGTTGCGGGGATCGATGCCGGCGAGGTCGTCCTCGTCCAGGGCGCCGATCCAGGCGCCGATCAGCGCGCCCACTTGTTCCGAGGCGTCCACCGGCTTGTTCTCGTTGACCAGCGCGAGGGTTTGCGTGCGCAGATCGTGAGGCATGTCTTTGTTCATTTTTAGCTTCTCCAAAAGCTGGTTGTTGCGCCGGGTTCGGCACGGCTTGTGGCCACATGTTCCCGGCTGGTACGGACAGGGTTGTCCCGTCCAGATTTCTTGTGCTTCTTCGGGTGTACGTCGAAAAACCTGGACGGTTTTTCGAGGTACACCCTCCCGGAAACGATGCGCTATTAAATCACGAAAGGTGGTAAAGACCGGGCAAGCCGAGGATGCGTTCCAGGTCTTCCAGCGCGGCCGCGCATTCGATGGCCAGCTGCGGGTCCGCCAGGTCCTTCGGCTCCACGCGGTCGCGGTAATGACGCTCGACCCACGGCACGAGGCGCGCGTACAGGTCTTCCGTCATCAGCACGCCCTGGTGCATCGCGGCCGCTTCCTCGTCCGTGAGCACCACGCGCAGGCGCAGGCACGCGGGGCCGCCGCCGTTGCGCATGCTCTGGCGCAGGTCGAATTCGATCAACTCGTCGATCGCGCCGTTTCCCGACCTTCCGGATGCCACCAACTGCTCCAGGTAGCGGGCCACGGTCGCGACCTCGCGGCACTCGTGCGGGACGACGAGCGCCATGCCGCCGTCCGGCTTCGACAGCAGCTGGCTGTTGAACAGGTAGCTGGCGACGGCGTCGGCGACGGGGACGACGCCCGTGTCCACGCGCACGGCGCGCAGGTCGGTGCCGGTAACGCCCAGCGCGCGGCGCAGCGCTTCCAGCGTGGCCGCTTCGTCGGCGAACGCCTGGTCGTGGTAGAACAGCACGTTGCCGTTGCCGACCGCGATCACGTCGTTATGAAACACGCCCTGGTCGATCACGGCCGGATTCTGCGACGCGAATACGGTACGTGCCGCGTCCAGGCCATGCAGGCGGGCGACGGCCTGCGATGCTTCCAGCGTCTGGCGTGCCGGATACTTGGTCGGCGCGGGCGCGGACGGGTCGAACTCGACGCGGCCATACACGAAGAATTCGACGCCGGCCGCGCCGTGGGCGCTGGCGAAGCGCGTGTGGTTGGCGGCGCCCTCGTCGCCGAACGCGGGCGTCGACGGCAGCGGGTCGTGCACGACGAAGCGGTCCGGGTTCGCGAACAGGGCGCGCAGCGTGCGCGTCGCCTGCACGTGTTCTTCCGCGCGGTGCAGCTTGTTGTTCAGGTTCGCGGCGGTGAAGTGCACGCGGCCGTCCGCCGTGTCGGCCGACGGGCTGACGGTGGCGGCGTTCGCGGTCCACATCGGCGATGCGGAGTATGCGCACGCGAGGATCACCGGAGATTCGCGGTACGCCCGTGCCAGCACGTCGGCATCCGTGCCCGTGAAGCCGAGGCGGCGCAGCAGACGGAAGTTCGGACGCGCCTGCGGCGGCAGCAAGCCTTGCGCGAAGCCGCGTGCGGCCAGTGCGCGCATCTTGGCGAGGCCCTGCAGCGCGGCCTGGCGCGGGTTCGACGCGCTCCGCACATTGTTGAACGAGGCGACGTTGCCGAACGAGAGACCGGCGTAGTTGTGCGACGGGCCCACGAGGCCGTCGAAGTTGAATTCGCGTGCGTTGCGCATATCGTTCAGAAGGTGAGACCGGGCGACAGCTTGGCCGGCATGTCCAGTTCAGAGGTTTCGATGGAGGCGACCGGGTACGCGCAGTAGTCGGCCGCATAATAGGCGCTCGGACGGTGGTTGCCGGACTTGCCCACGCCGCCGAACGGCGCGGAGCTGGCGGCGCCCGTCGTCGGACGGTTCCAGTTGACGACGCCGGCTCTAGCCTTGACCGCGAAGCGCTTCCACAAGTCTTCCGACGGCGAGAGGAGTGCCGCGGCGAGGCCGTACTCCGTCGCGTTGGCGGCCGCGATGGCGCGGTCGAAATCGGCCACGCGCACGATCTGCAGCAGCGGTCCGAACCACTCTTCGTCCGGGATGCCCTGCGCATCCGTCACGTCGACGATACCGGCGGTGACGAAGCCCGCGTTCGGGTCGAGCTGGCGCATGCGCAGCAGGACCTTGCCGCCCTGCGCTTCCATCATCTCCTGCGCCTGCACGAGGCGTTTCGCCACGGCGGCCGAGACGACGGGGCCCATGAACGGCTGCGGCTCCGCGTTCGACGGGCCGACGGCCAGCTTGCCCGCCACTTCCACGAGACGGTCGACGATGGCTTGTCCCTGCGGGCCGTCCTGCACGATCAGGCGGCGCGCGCACGTGCAGCGCTGGCCGGCCGAGATGAACGCGGACATCACGGCGTGGTGCACGGCCGCGTCGACGTTCTGCACGTCCCACACGACGAGCGGGTTGTTGCCGCCCATTTCCAGCGCCAGCATCTTGCCCGGCTGGCCGCCGAACTGTTTATGCAACGCGACACCGGTCTGGCTGCTGCCGGTGAACAGGATGCCGTCCACGTCCGGATGCTGCGACAGCGCCACGCCGGTCGCGCGGCCGCCGTTCACGAGGTTCAGCACGCCCTGCGGCAGGCCGGCCTGCTCCCACAGCTGCACGGTACGCACGGCGGTGCGCGGCGCGTATTCGCTCGGCTTGAACACGAGCGTGTTCCCCGCGATCAGCGCCGGTACGATGTGGCCATTCGGCAGGTGGCCGGGGAAGTTGTAGGGTCCGAACACGCCGAACACACCGTGCGGACGGTGGCGCAGCACGGCGTTGCCGTCGGCGACCTTGGCGGCGGTTTCGCCCGTGCGCGCGGCATGCGACTGCACCGAGATGTCGACCTTGTTGGCCATCGTCGTCACTTCCGTGCGGGCTTCCCACAGCGGCTTGCCCACTTCCTCCGCGATGATCGCGGCGAGTTCCTCGTTGTGCTCCTTGAGCAGGTCGCGGAAGCGCTGGCAGATGGCGATGCGTTGTTCGAGCGGCGTGAGCGCCCAGTCTTCGAACGCGGCGCGCGCGGCTTTTACGGCGCGGTCCACATCTTCTGCCGTGGATTCGTTGCTGGTCCAGGTCTGGCGGCCGGTGGACGGGTCGATGGTCTCGAGTTGCGGACCGCTGCCGGCCAGCCATTCACCGCCGATGAAGTTAGCGCAGTTAGAGCTCAATTCTTTAGCCATTGTTTTTCCTTACGTTGAGGGCCAGCGAGCGAATAGGGTCACCCGGCTGGCAATGCAGCAACTGGAGTTCGCGCACGGATAGCGCGACCTTGCGGCCGCCGTCGCAGGCCTGGGTAAGGACCATGCGAAAATCGTCGAGCTTCGTGTTGGAGACGAGCGTGACTTCGCACTCACCTTCCGGTTGGCCTTCCTCGGCCGTGGTCAGCACGCTGTCGCGCACGGCGCGCAGCTCGGCCACGCGGCCCTGCAGCACGGGCCCCGCGTCGAAGATGTCGACGTAGCCCTCGTAGTGCATGCCTTCCTGCTCCAGCAGTTTGCGCGCAGGGAGCGTGGAGCGGTGCACCTGACCGATCACGGCCTGCGCGTCTTCCGGCAGGTACGCGACGTACAGCGGCTGGCGCGGCATGAGCTCCGCGATGAACGACTTCTTGCCGAGCGCCGTCAGGCCGTCGACGTGGTTGAAATCCATCTTGAAGAAGTGGCGGCCGAGTCCCTCGTAGAACGGCGACGTGCCGTCCTCCGCCTGGTAGCCGCGCATCTCCGCGATGATCTTTTCCGTGAACAGGTGCTGGAACTGCGCCATGAACAGGAAGCGGCTCTTCGACAGCCACTTGCCGTTGTAGCCCGTGCGGTACTCCGGCATCAGGAACAGCGAACACAGTTCCGTGGAGCCGGTCAGGTCGTTCGACAGGTACAGCGTGTCCATGCGCGTGAACACGCCCAGTTCGCGGCTGGAGTGCACCAGCGTGCCGATGCGGTAGTTATAAAACGGCTCCGTGAGGCCGACGGCGGCCTTGATGGCGCACACGCCGGCCAGGCGGCCGTTGGACGTGTCTTCCATCACGAACATGTAGTCGCGTTCCTCGGGCGGGATCGTCTGCGCGAACGATGCCACCGCGGTCTCGACGCGCTCGCCCAGCATGGCGCGGTCCGGCTTCAGCGTGGTCATGCCGCTGCCGACCTGGCGTGCCATCTCGATCAGCGGATCGATGTCGTTCAGGGTGATTGCGCGGATTACGAGCATGGGTTCCTCATGGTTTTCCAAAGCGTCAGATGCGTACGCAGATGACGCTGTCGCCGGTCGCGACGCCTAACGCCTCGCGTGCCGCGGGCGGCAGGCAGATGGCGTCGGAACTCTCGGCCGGGTCGCACGGCAGCACGATCGCGCGGAACTTGCGTTCGCTGCTGGCCACCGCGTAATTCACCATCGCGGCCTTGCCGCCGCGCGTGGGCGGCTGCAGTTCGGCGTTCGCGACCTTCTTCACCATCGAGCCGGAGAACGACCGCAGCGCGTGCTTGTGCGCCTGCAGGATCGGACCGCCGTCGAAGATGTCGATGTATTCGTCGGCCTCGAAGCCCTCTTCCGTCAGCAGGTCGAACGCGAGTTCGCCGCTTGGGTGGATCTGGCCCATCACGGCCTGCGCGGGGCCGGGCAGCAGCGGCACGTACACGGGGTAGTGCGGCATCAGCTCGACGATCAAGGTGCGGTTACGGGCGCCGCCGATCGTGCGCTCCGCATCGAGGAAATCCATCTTGAAGAACTTGCGGCCCAGCGCATCCCAGAACGGCGACTGGCCACCCGCGTCGGTGACGCCGGCCAGCGGCACGAAGAAACGGTCGCCGAAGCGGTGCGGCGCCAGCACGGCGTACAGCAGACGGGCGCGCGACAGCAGCGCGGACTCGCGGCCGGCAGTATCCTGATTGCGAATGTAGAAGCCGGACAGCTGCGAATACGCCGTCAGCTCCGAGCACAGGGTCAGCGCGTGCACGCTGTGGCTGATGTTCAGGTCGCGCGAGACCTGCTGGATCACATCGTTGCGGAACGCGAAATAAGTGCCGTTCGAACCGGCCGACGCGTGGATCGCGGCGGTGCCGACCAGCGCGCGGCTGTCGACGTCTTCGAGCACGAACAGGTAGGACTCTTCGCTGGGGATGTCGACGTGGGCGGCGAACGACGCCACCGAACGCTCCACGAACGCGGCGATTTTCTCGCGCGTGCGCGGCAGGGTGTGCACTCCCGGCGTGGACGCGGCAAGCAGCGTCTCGAGGGCGCCGACATCCGCTGGTTCTACCGGACGAACTACGTACATGGATTCTCCCGACAAAGGCATCGAACTCACGGAGCCGGCCGGATTGGGGGTGCCCCCCCTTCCGGCCGGGTGGTGCTGGCAGTATCAGCCGGCGAGGAACGCGTCGGCGGCCTGGCGCATGATGCGGTCGGCTTCCGCGATCTGCTCGTCGGAGACGACCAGCGCCGGTGCCAGGCGGACGACGTCCGGGCCGGCGATCAGCAGCATCAGGCCGAGCTTTTCCGCGACCTTCGTGTAGTCCTTCGACTTGCCCTTGTAGCCGTCGGCCATCGGCAGGCCGAGCAGCAGGCCCTTGCCGCGCGGCCTGGTGAACAGCTTCGGGTAGTCGGCGGCCAGCTTCTCCAGGTTCGCGACGATCTTGCTGCTCGCCTCGCGCACGCGCGCCAGGAAGGCCGGCTGGTTGATCTGCTCGATCACGGCCAGCGCCACCGACGTCGCCAGCGGGTTGCCGCCGTACGTGGTGCCGTGGCTGCCGACGGCCAGGTACTGGGCGATCTCGTTGGTGGTCAGCATGGCGCCGATCGGGTAGCCGTTGCCCAGGGCCTTGGCCGACGTCAGCACGTCCGGGGTCACGCCCACGTTCATGTAGTCGTAGAAGGTACCGGTACGGCCCACGCCCGACTGCACTTCGTCGAAGATCAGCAGGGCGCCGGTCTTGTCGCACAGCTCGCGCAGCGTCTTGAGGAATTCGATGTCGCCCGGGATCACGCCACCTTCGCCCTGGATCGGCTCGACGATCACGGCCGCGACGTCATCGCCGATGGCGGCGCGTGCCGACTCGATGTCGTTGTAGTTGATGTGGTTGATTTCCGGGGGCAGCGGCTCGAAGCCTTCGGTGTACTTCGACTGGCCGCCGACCGACACGGTGAACAGCGTGCGGCCGTGGAACGAGGAATAGCACGACACGATGCGCGACTTGTGCGGGCCAAACTTGCCGTGCGCGTACTTGCGCGCCAGCTTCAGGGCGGCTTCGTTGGCTTCCGCGCCCGAGTTGGCGAAGAAGCAGCGGTCGGCGAACGTGGCCTCGATCAGGGCCGACGCCAGGCGCAGGACCGGCTCGTTCGTGTAGCCGTTGCCGACGTGCCAGAGCGTATTGGCCTGGCGGGTCAGCGCCTCGACGACGACCGGGTTGCAATGACCCAGGCTGCTGACGGCGATGCCGGAGGTGAAGTCGAGGTAATGCTTGCCGTCCTGGTCCCAGACGTCCAGGCCCGACGCGCGCACGGGCACCATCGCGGCGGGTGCGTAGGTCGGGACGAGCACCTCGTCGAAAGTCTGGCGTGTGACAGGCCGCGTGGCGACACCCGAGTCGAGCTTAGCATTCATGACGTTTTCCTCATCCAAATAAAAGATTGCGCGGACTCCAGCAGCCGCGCCGAGCGACTCATTATAGAGAAGCCAATCCTTGCCGTTCTTTCCAAACTGCGACAGGCATTTTCATTTTTGGACGAGCAACAAAAAACCGGGGTCAGAGCCCGATTTTTGGAAATTGCCCAAAATCGGGCTCTGACCCCGGTGTTTACTGGCTCAGTTTGCGCTGGCGTTCTTCGCGCGGCGTATTCCCGAACAGCGCCCCGAAAGCGGTAGAAAAGTGCGACCCGGACGAGAAACCACACATCAGCCCCACCTGCACAATGGAGTAATTGGTGTCGCGCAGCAGTTGGCGCGCCCGTTGCAGGCGCAGTTCGAGGTAGTAGCGCGACGGCAGGCTGCCCAGGTATTGCTTGAATAGCCGCTCCAGCTGGCGGCGGGACACGCCCGCCAGCTGGGCGATGTCGTCGGTCGACAGCGGTTCCTCGATGTTCGCTTCCATCAGGGTGACGGCTTCCGTCAGCTTGGGCTGCAGCACGCCGAAGCGCGCCTGCAGCGCGACGCGCTGGCGTTCGTCCGGGCCGCGCACGCGGTCCACGCACAGGATTTCCTTCACCTGCGCCTGGACCGTCGCGCCGAACAGCAGGTCGACGAGGGTCAGCGCGAAGTCGATGCTGGCCGCACCGCCGCAGGACGTCAGGCGCGCGCCGTCGATCTCGTACAGGTGCGGGCTCAGCAGGGCCTGGTCGGCGCGCATGTCGACGTCGGGATACAGCGACCACGGCAACGCGGCGCGCGCACCGTTCAGCGCGCCCGCCTCCGCCAGCCACAGCACACCCGCGCCGACGCCGCCCCAGCACGGCGCCGCCCGGCAGCGGGAGACGACCGTACGCAGGTTGGCGGGACGCAAGCCGGCCTCGGCCTCGTCGGCGACGAGGAGCACGAGGTGCCAATGGCGCTGGTCGGCCGCGAATTTGTCGGGGGTGCGCACGTCCACGTGCAGGCGCTCCGGCCCCAGCACCTTGGCCGCGAGGCGCAGCGGCTGCACGAGGCCGGACCACGTCAGCGAATCCGGCTCGCCCGCATGCACGAGCAGCACGCGCAGCGGCGCCTCCTGCGCGAGGCGGGATAATTCAAGCTGCTGCATTGGGACGAACAGGGATCATCACTCGGGGGCGAGCGCGGCGGCCGGCCGGCTTTCGGCATTCCATTGACTGACTATCATACCGGAGATCAACAAAGCCGCGCCGAGCCAGCCCCGGCCGCCCATCGCCTCGCCCAGCCAGAAATACGCGAAAAACGCGGCGCCGCCGGGCTCGAACGCATAGATGACGGCCGCCTCGTTGGCACTCGTGCGCGCCTGGCCCCAGGCCTGCATCGAGATGATGGCGGCCGTGCACAGCACGCCCAGGTAGGCGAAGTTCGGCGCATAGTGAAGCAGCCCGTGGCCGATGTAGGCCCAGTAGTTGGCGGCATCGGACGCGACGTCGATGCTGCCCCGCGGTACCTCGCGCGCGAACAGCCACAGCGCCGCGCACAAGGCGACGGTGCCGATCTGCGCGGCCGTCACCGTCATCAGACGGACGGCGCGCCGCGTATACACCTCCATGACCTTGATGTAGGCGCCGAACGTGAGCGCGGCCAGCAGCGCGAGCGTGTCGCCGCGGCCCCAGCCGCCCCCGCCGTCCCAGCACAGTGCCGCGAGCCCCGCGATCGCGAGCAGCAGCGCGATGACGATGCGGCGCTCCGGCAGGCGTCCGCCGAGCAGGCCCAGCAACGGCACGACGAGCACGTTCAGGCCGCAGATGAAGGCGTTGCGGTTCGAGGTCGTCAGCGCGAGACCTTCCACCTGGAACAGGTAGCAGAAGAACAGCAGCAAGCCGAGTATGCCGCCCAGCATCAGGTCCGTGCGGCGTGCGCGCCACAGGAACGGTGACAAGAGCGCCGTCGCGATGGCGAAACGGGTCAAAATAATCCAGACGGGAGAAAAATAGGCCGTCAGTTCCTTCATCGCAGGAAATGTCGTCCCCCACACGAGGACGACGACGACGAGGGCGAGGATGCCGCGCAGATGCTGGGTCATGAAACGTGAAATAAATTCTGGCAAGATTGCTATGGTACCGGACCCGGCCACAACGACGAAGACTGGGGCCGGCCCGCGCTGGCGGCTATAATCGTTTCATGGGTGAACGATATCTGAAGAGTGTGCGCCTGCTGGCCGAGTGCCTGCAAGGGTTCGAGCGTTTCGTCGCCGAACCGGTGCGCCGGCATGGGCTGACGCATCCGCAATTCGACATCATCGCCACCCTCGGCAACACGCCCGGCATGACCTACAAGGAACTGGGCGAGCGAACCCTGATCACGAAGGGGACGCTGACCGGCGTCATCGACCGCCTCGAACAGAAGGGACTCGTGGAACGCGCGCGCAATTGCGACGACAAGCGCTCGTTCCTCGTGCGCCTGACGGCGGACGGGGAGTCCCTGTTCCGCAACGTGTTTCCGGCCGTGGTCGCACACGGCAAGCAGCTGTTCGCCGATTATGGCGACGGCGATTTCGAACAACTTGACCACGCGCTGCGCCGGCTGCGCACCCGGCTCGATGCGCCGGGCCTGGTCACACCGGGCGGGCATGTTCCCGCCGACGAAGGATGATATGAATACAGCACTACTGGAAGGCAAAAAACCGCCTCATTTCGACAAGCACATCATCGGCAACCTGCTGCTGGACGTGGCATCGCCCGCCGAAGTGCGCGAGGAACCGATGGTGATCGGCGTGCGCAACGATGACGGCGAGATCTACCGCCTGATCGGCGCCGCCACCCTGAACAGCTTCATGAACGCGGTCGAGGAATTGTTCGACCTCGGCCTCGTCGACGAGCTGCAGGACACCGAGGAACCGAAAGACGGCTGCGACGCCATTTTCAGCGAGCCTTGACGAAGTTCCTGGGGGTATAATTTTTTCCCATGGACAGAATCGACGCCCTCAAGAGCATTGCCGCGCAGGCCGGGCGCGGCGACCTCCACTTCCCTACCCACGTCGACGCGACGCTCAAGCTGCAGCGCACGCTGACCGACCCGGAATGCCACATCGACGAAGCGGCGCGTCTCGTGCAGACGGAGCCGTTGCTGGCCGCCCGCACCGTCGCCATCGCCAACTCGGCCGCCTATAACCGCTTCGGCAACGACGTCACCAACGTCAAGGCGGCCGTGCAGCGCGTCGGCTTCCGCACGCTGGGCGCGCTCGCCGCCGCCGTCATCGTGCGCCAGTTGGCGAGCGAAATCCACGACCCCGAGTTGCGCGCCAAGGCCGATCAACTGTGGCTGCACTCGACCCACGTGGCCGCGCTGTCGCAGGTCATCGCGCGGCGTGTGTCGTTCGTCGATCCGGAAACGGCGATGTTCGCCGGCATCGTGCACGAAGTCGGCGGCTTTTACCTGCTGTCGCGCGCGGCCGAGTTTCCGGGCCTGCTGGACGGCGGCGCCGACGAATGGATCGAGCATGGCGAGACGGCCATCGGCCGCGGCGTCCTGCTCAAGCTGGGCGTGCCCGCCCCCGTGATGGGCGCCATCGAGGCGCTGTGGAACGGCATGCGCGCGCTGCCGCCGGAAACGCTGGGCGACACGCTGCTGCTGGCGAACGACCTGTCGCCCGTCGCATCGCCGCTACTGGAACGCGATATTGGCGTGTCCGGCATCCAGGTGGGCGCCACCATCGACTTCGCCGTCGGCGAAGGCACGCTGAAAACCATCCTCCAGGAATCGGAGGATGAAGTGCACAGCCTGACGGCCGCGCTGGCCTGATTCCCGATCCTCACCTCGACACCGGCCGCTGCATGCGGCCGGTGTCGTTCGTACATATGTGACTTTCGAGTCACTTACTTTCATCTTGTTACATTCCTTACCGTTTGAGAACTTCTCTTAGGGAAACATGGTGCTATCTTGGCCATATTGCGATTCACGACGAATCGCGAGCCCGAGAACACCAAGGAGTGAACCATGAAGAAACTGCTGCTCGCACTGATCGCCACCTCCGCCGTCGCCGGCGTCGCACAAGCCCAGACCACCACGCCGCACGCCTACGTCGGCATCGGTGCCGCCACCGCGGACAACAAGTCGACCGACGACTACCACACGAACGCCAAGATCTACGGCGGCTATGAATTCGACCAGAACTGGGGCGTCGAAGCCGGCTACACGAACTTCGACAAGCAGGACACGTCCCTCGGCAACGTGAAAGGTTCCGGCACCTATGTCGCCGGCAAGTACAGCATGCCGCTGGGCGAGCGCTTCACCGGCTACGGCAAGCTGGGCGTGTCGTACAACGAGCGCAAGTACAGCAGCAGCACCCTGGGTCAGGTCAACAGCTACGACACCGGCCTGTACGGCGGCGTCGGCGTCGAGTACAAGCTGAACCAGAACCTGGCCCTGAACGCCGAATACGAACGCTACGGCAAGGACAAGGCATTCGGCGCCAAGGCCGATGTCTACACCGTCGGCCTGAAATACGGCTTCTGATTCCCCTCCCCGGACCCGGCAACGGGTCTGCTGCACCGGCGTCGTCCCTGCGCAAGCATGGACGACGTTTTTTTATGGCATCCAGATAAAAAAATGCCCACTCCGGGGAGTGGGCAAAGTCCAAAACTAGGGATGTCCTGAAAGAGACGAGTCCATCTTAGTTCCCACGGCGCGTGCACTCTGTGCGTGAACTCACATTTGTTAAATATTTTGACTAATTCGTGCCCAAGCGCAAAGGACGGCTCAACCAGCTTGGTAGCTCCACACTGACAATGTAAATGTAATTCCGGTAACGTCCAATCCTTGAACCGATATAATCGCAGCTTTCCGGTTCAGCTTCGGTTCATCATGGATGCAATAGACGAACAACCCCAGGACAATGCCAGTGACTTGACCTACCGCAGCGGCGTAGCGGCCCGCCTGGCGGGCCTTTCGGTGGAAACCCTGCGCGTGTGGGAACGGCGCTACGACCTGTCGGGCACGCGCCGCTCGGCCAGCGGCCAACGCCTGTACACGGCAGACCAGGTGCAACGCCTGAGTCTGCTGAAACAACTGGTCGACCGCGGCCATCCCATCGGCCAGCTGGCCCATTTGTCTACGGACGAATTGCGCAGGCTGGGCGGCGGCGCGCCGCGCGACGGCGTGCTTGTGCGGCCCATCGACGTCGTCGTCATCGGCCTGGGCCTCGCGCGCCGGATCGCCGCGAGCCCGCACGACACCCTGCTGCTGAACGTGCAGGCCAGTTGCTCGCGTTTCGAACCCGCCGACTGCCTCGGGCCGGACCTGCGCACCGAGGTGCTGCTGGTGGAATTGTCCGAACTCGACGAACAGGCGATCCCGATGATCGAAGCGGCGAGCAGCGCCCTGCACGCGGCGGCCGTCGTCGTGCTGTACCGCTTCAGTCCGAGCGCGGCCATCCGCGCGCTGCGGGCGCAGGGCTGGCTCGTGGCGCGCGTGCCATCCGAGATGGGTGAACTGGTGCCGTTGTGCCAGCAGGCGCTGGAAGGACAGCATCTGCCGCCCCGCGCCGCGCACAGCCCGTCCGCGGGGCCGCGCTTCGACGAAGAGACGCTGGCCGGCATCACGGGCGCGAGCAGCACGCTGGCCTGCGAATGCCCGCGCCACATGGCGGAACTGCTGCTGATGGTGGGCAGCTTCGAGCGCTACAGCGCCCAGTGCGCGTCGCGCAACAGCGCGGATGCGCAAGTCCACCTGGATCTGCACCAGTCCGCCGGCCAGGCCCGCATGATCCTCGAGGCGGCGCTGGAGCGGCTGGCGCGCGCGGAAGGGATCCCGCTGCCGCCGGCCTAAAAAAAACCCGCTCCTTGCGGGAGCGGGTGAAGTCCAAAACTAGGGATGTCCTGAAAGAGACGAGTCCATCTTACGGCCGCCTTGTGTCAGCGCTCTGTGCGCTGTTTCACACAAAGTAAAAAACAAAAGCCGCCACGGCCAGGCCGGGCGGCTTTTGCTGTCATGGAGACCAGCGAACTTACACGACGGCGCCGTCGGTTTCGTCCTTGGCCTTGATCGGCTTGATCAGGTCTTCGCGCTTGACGCCCAACCACATGGCAATGGCGGCCGCGACGAACACGGACGAGTAGATACCGAACAGGATACCGATTGTCAGCGCGATCGCGAAGTAGTGCAGCGTCTGGCCGCCGAAGAACAGCATCGACAGGACCATCATCTCGGTACAGCCGTGGGTGATGATCGTACGCGAGATCGTGCTCGTGATCGCGTGGTCGATGACCTGGGTCACGGACAGCTTGCGCTCCTTGCGGAAGGTCTCGCGGATCCGGTCGAAGATCACGACCGATTCGTTCACGGAGTAGCCCAGCACGGCCAGCACGGCGGCCAGCACGGTCAGCGAGAATTCCCACTGGAAGAAGGCGAAGAAGCCCAGGATGATGACGACGTCGTGCAGGTTGGCGACGATCGCCGCGACGGCGAATTTCCATTCGAAGCGCACGGCCAGGTAGATCATCACGCCGACGACGACCATGATCAGGGCGTTCAGGCCGTTCTGCGCCAGTTCGTCGCCGACCTGCGGGCCGACGAATTCCACGCGCTGCTGGCTCAAGACTTCCGCGCCGGCCGCGTTGACGCAGCTGGTGCGGGCGACGTTCTCGCCCTTGTCGGTGGTGATTTGCACCTGCTTCGGCGTGCCGGATTCGGCGGCGCACAGCGCGTTGAACACGGTGGCCGACGTGCCCGAACCGGCGACGTCCTTGCGGATCGGCAGGCGCAGCATGATGTCCTGCGCGGTACCGAAGCTCGTCACTTCCGGCTGCTCGTAACCCAGTTTTTCCAGCGTGTGGCGGATCTTTTCCTGCTCGGCCGCGTGCGGGTAGCGCAGTTCCATCACGGTACCGCCCGTGAACTCGACCGAGAAGTGCAGGTGCTTGGTCACCAGGAAGAACACCGCGGCGACGAAGGTCAGCGCCGAGATCACGTTGAAGATCAACGCGTGGCGCATGAACGGGATGTCCCGTTTAATCTTGAAAAATTCCATGGTCTACCCCGATTATCCTTTCTTGACGGCCGCCTTGGCCGCGGCGGCATCCGCGTTCCACACGGTGCCGATGGCGATCTTGCCGAGCTTCTTCTTGCGGCCGTACCACAGGTTCACGACGCCGCGCGACAGGAACACGGCCGAGAACATCGACGTCAGGATGCCCAGGCAGTGCACGACGGCGAAGCCGCGCACGGCGCCCGAACCGAACACCAGCAGCGCCAGGCCGACGATCAGGGTCGTCACGTTCGAGTCGAGAATGGTCGCCCACGCATGGCTGAAGCCGGCCGAGATGGCCGCCTGCGGTGTGTTACCCGCACGCAGTTCTTCGCGGATGCGCTCGTTGATCAGCACGTTGGCGTCGATCGCCATGCCCAGTGCCAGCGCGATTGCCGCGATACCCGGCAGGGTCAGCGTCGCGCCCAGCATCGACAGCAGCGCGAGCAGGAACAGCAGGTTGCACGCCAGCGCCACGACGCTGAAGAAGCCGAACAGCTGGTAGTAGATCACCATGAAGATCGCGATCGCCACGAAGCCCCACAGCGTGGAGTGCAGGCCCTTCGCGATGTTCTCGGCGCCCAGTTGCGGACCGACGACGCGTTCCTCGACGAATTCCATCGGGGCCGACAGCGCGCCGGAGCGCAGCAGCAGCGCCAGCTCGGCGGCGGCCTGCGGGCTGGCCATGCCGGTGGTCTGGAAGTTCGAACCGAATTCGCTCTGGATGGTCGCGACCTGCAGCACGTTGTACTTGCCTTTTTCCTTCAGCAGCGTGGCCATGCGCTTGCCGACGCGCTCGCGGGTCATCGCGCGCATCTTGCGGCCGCCGTCGGCGTTCAGCTCGATGTTCACGGCCGGACGCTGGTTCTGGTCGAAGCCGGCGACGGCGTTGATGACCGAATCGCCGCTCACGAGGACGTCCTTCGACACGACGACCGGCGCGCCGGCGCCTTCGGTGAACAGTTCCGAATTCAGCGGGATCGCGGCGGACAGCTCGGTGCCCGGGGTGACGGTATCGTCGGTCACGCGGAATTCCAGCGTGGCGGTACGGCCGATGATGTCCTTCGCGTGGGCGACGTCCTGCACGCCCGGCAGCTGGACGACGATGCGGTCGCGGCCCTGTTGCTGGATCACGGGCTCGCTCACGCCCAGTTCGTTGATACGTTTGCTCAGCGCGCTGATGTTCTGCTTGACGCCCTCTTCCACCACGCGTTGCAGCGCGGCCGGCTTCAAGGTGACGACCAGCTTCAGGTCGGAGCCGTCGGCGGCGTCGGAGAACGCCAGGTCGGCGTTCTGCGCGGCCAGCACGTTGCGCGCCTGCGTACGGGTGGCTTCGTCGCGGAACTTGATCTCGACATTGTTGCCGACGCGGTCGATGCCGGCGTGGCGGATGTTCTTGTCGCGCAGCTCGCTGCGGACGCTGGACAGGACGCCCTTGATGCGGGTTTCCTCCACGGCCTTCGCATCCACCTGCAGCAGGAAGTGCACGCCGCCGCGCAGGTCGAGGCCCAGGTTCAGCGGCTTGGCGTTGATGGCCTGCATCCAGGCCGGCGTGTTCTTGACCAGGTTGACGGTGACGATGTAGTCGGGGTCGGCCGGGTCACGGTTCAGGTCGCGCTCCAGCGCCGCCTTGGCCTTGAACTGGATATCGGGGGTCGCGAAGCGCGCGCGCACGGAAGCGCTGTCGCCCGAACCTTCCAGACCCACGGCGTCGGCAGGAATACCGTCGCGCTTGAGCGCTTCGGCAACCCGGGTGGCCGTGTCGCTGTTGACCTTGACGGTCGCCTTGGAGGTCGTCACCTGCAGTGCCGGCGAGTCGACGAAATAGTTGGGCGCCGTGTACAGCAGGCCAACGAGTACTGTCGCGAGGATCAGTATGTACTTCCAGAGGGGGTAACGATTCATGATGTTCCAGCGTTCAGGATCGGGCGGAAAGCGCGGCGCGGGCCGCGCGGCCGGATTACAGGGACTTCAGCGTGCCCTTCGGCAGCAGTGCGGTCACGGCGTTCTTTTGCACGACCACTTCGGTGCCGGCCGACACTTCGACGGTCACGTACGTGTCGGTGACCTTGGTCACGCGGCCCAGCATGCCGCCGACGGTGATGACTTCGTCGCCCTTGGCCAGCGCGTCCATCATGGTTTTCAGTTCTTTCTGGCGCTTCTGCTGCGGACGGATCATGAGGAAGTACATGACCACGAACATCAGGATCAGCGGGGCGAACGTGGTGAGGTTACCCATCAGACCCGGATCGGCTGCACCGGCGGTTTGCGCGTAAGCGTTGGAAATGAACACAAGGACTCCGATTATGAGATGAAAAAACAAGCGCTGTATTCTAGCACCGGCAAACTGGCAACAGCCAATTCCCCCGATGTGGGAACTGGCATGCCGAAATGCAAGATATTATCGGAAATTTAATTGTTTACACGCCGCGGGCGCGGTCCGCGTTGAACTGCAGGCGGAAGGCGTGGAACCGATCCGCATCGATGGCGTCGCGGATCTCCTGCATGAGGTTCAGGTAGTAATGCAGGTTGTGGATGGTGTTCAGGCGCGCGCCCAGGATCTCCTTGGAGCGGTGCAGGTGGTGCAGGTAGGCGCGCGAGAAATTCTTGCAGCAGTAGCACGAGCACGACTCGTCCAAAGGCGACTGGTCGTCCTTGTAGCGGGCGTTCTTGATCTTGAGGTCGCCGAAGCGGGTGAACAGCCAGCCGTTGCGCGCGTTCCGGGTCGGCATCACGCAGTCGAACATGTCGACGCCGTTCGCCACGCCTTCCACGAGATCTTCCGGCGTGCCCACGCCCATCAGGTAGTGCGGCTTGTGTTCCGGCAGGCGCGGGCCGACGTGCTGCAGCACGCGCATCATGTCTTCCTTCGGCTCACCCACCGACAGGCCGCCGATGGCCAGGCCCGGGAAGTCGATCTCTTCCAGGCCGGCGAGGGATTCGTCGCGCAGGCGCTCGTACATGCCGCCCTGGACGATGCCGAACAGCGCGTTCGGGTTCTCGCCCTGGTTAAATTCGTTCATCGAACGCTGGGCCCAGCGCAGCGACATGCGCATCGACTTGGCCGCTTCCTCGGCGGTGGCCGGACGGCCGTCGATCTCGTACGGCGTGCACTCGTCGAACTGCATCACGATGTCCGAGTTCAGCGAGCGCTGGATCTGCATCGAGATTTCCGGCGACAGGAACAGGCGCGAGCCGTCGATCGGGGACGCGAACTTCACGCCCTCTTCCGTGATCTTGCGCATCGCGCCCAGCGAAAACACCTGGAAGCCGCCGGAGTCGGTGAGGATCGGCTTGTCCCAGCCCATGAAGCCGTGCAGGCCGCCGAACTTGTCCATGACGTCCGTGCCCGGGCGCAGCCACAGGTGGAACGTGTTGCCGAGGATGATCTGCGAGCCCACTTCCTTCAGCTCGTTCGGCGCCATCGCCTTGACGGAGCCATAGGTCCCGACGGGCATGAAGATCGGCGTCTCGATGGTGCCGTGGTTCAGTTTTAAACGGCCGCGGCGGGCGTGCGACAGGCCGCTCGTGTCTTTTTTAAGAAGGGTAAATTCGAGCATGGTTCAATTCTTGTTTGCGCGTGAGTGCGTCGTCAGCAGCATCGCGTCGCCATAGCTGAAGAAGCGGTATTCGCTGGCGATCGCGTGCGCGTACGCGGCGCGGATCTCGTCGTAGCCGGCAAAGGCCGAGACGAGCATCATCAGCGTCGACTTGGGCAGGTGGAAGTTCGTGATCAGCCGGGTGACCGTCTTGAACAGGTAACCCGGGGTGATGAACAGGTTGGTGTCGCCGCTGCCGGCCGCGAGGGCGCCCGACTGCGACGCCGACTCCAGCGCGCGCAGCGACGTCGTGCCGACGGCGACGACGTCACGGCCCGCGTCCTGCGCGGCGCGCACGGCGTCGACGGTCTCTTGCGGGATCGTGTACCACTCGCTGTGCATCTTGTGCTCGGCGAGATTCTCCACGCGCACCGGCTGGAACGTGCCGGCGCCGACATGCAAGGTCACGTATGCGATGCGCACGCCTTTCGCCGCGACCTTGTCGAGCAGCGCCTGGTCGAAATGCAGGCCGGCGGTCGGCGCGGCGACGGCGCCCGGCGCCGATGAATAGACCGTCTGGTAACGCTGCTCGTCGAAATCGTCGGCGTCATGCTCGATGTACGGCGGCAGCGGCAGGCGGCCGTGGGCCTCGATCAGCTCGAACACGTCGCCGTCGAAGTGCAGCGTGAAGAACTCGCCGGCACGCTCGCCGACGCCGACCTCGAACGCGTCCGCGAGGCGGATGCGCGAGCCGGGCTTCGGCGACTTCGACGCGCGCACCTGCGCAAGCACCGTGCGCGGGTCGAGCACGCGCTCGACGAGCACTTCGACCTGGCCGCCGGTGTCCTTCTGGCCGAAGAAGCGCGCCTTCAGCACCCGGGTGTTGTTCATCACGAGCGTGTCGCCGGCCTGCAATTGGTCGACGATGTCGGAGAATTGTCGGTCGGTGATGCGGTCGCCGTCCAGATGCAGCAGGCGCGATGCGCTGCGGTCGGGCAGCGGCACCTGGGCGATGCGCTCGGGGGGCAGGTCGAAATCGAAGTCGGAGAGGGAGTACGTTTTGCTCATCTGGGAAAAACTCGTCGAGCCGCCTTACAATATGGGCTACAGCGTGCGGCGAACCCATTATTTTACACCCGGATTCCGGCCGGCGGGCGCAGGCCATAACCGTTATGCCCAAATCCTGATAAGCCGACAACACGCGCCAACGAACCGCCATGCCAGCCACGAACGCCAAACCGGCGGCCAAAGCCGCAGCCAAACAAGCACCGAAAAGCATCGAGAGCAAGCTCGCCAAGCTCGGCCTGCGCACGGACATGGACCTCGTCCTGCACCTGCCGATGCGCTACGAGGACGAGACGCAGATCGTCCCCATCCGCGAAGCCTCCCTGCGCGGCGGCCACGTGTCGCAGGTCGAAGGCGTCGTCACGAAGAACGAGATCGCCTATAAACCGCGGCGCCAGCTGCTCGTGACCATCGCCGACGAGACGTCCGACATCCAGTTGCGCTTCATGAATTTCTACGGCAGCCAGGTGAAACAGCTGGCCGAGGGCACGCGCGTGCGCGCCCGCAGCGAGGTCCGGCATGGCTTCTTCGGCGCCGAGATGGTCCATCCGGTTTATAAAATCGTCAACGAGGGCGCCCCGCTCCCCAACGCCCTCACGCCCGTGTACCCGGCCGGCGAAGGCCTGTCGCAGACGATATTGCGGCGCGCGATCGCCGACGCGATGAAGCGCGTGGACTGGACCGACACCGTGCCGCGCGCCGTGCGCGAAAAGCTGAACCTGGCCGAGTTCCAGCCTGCCGTGCGCCTGCTGCACTACCCGCCGCCGGACGTCGACGAGCACGCGCTGACGGAACGCAGCCACCCCGCGTGGACGCGCGTGAAGTTCGACGAACTGCTCGCGCAGCAGCTGTCGCTGAAACGCGCGCAGCAGGCACGCCGCGAAAAAGGGGCGCCTGTGCTCGGCGCGGTCGGCGCGTTGTCCGCGTCGTTCCTGGAAGCCCTGCCGTTCAAGCTGACCAATGCGCAGCAGCGCGTGGTCGAAGAGATCCGCCGCGACCTGCGCGAGGATTACCCGATGCAGCGCCTGCTGCAGGGCGACGTCGGCAGCGGCAAGACCGTCGTCGCGGCCCTCGCCGCCGCGCAGGCCATCGACAGCGGCTACCAGGCCGCGCTGATGGCGCCGACGGAGATCCTGGCCGAGCAGCACTTCCGCAAGATCGCCGCGTGGATGGAACCGCTGGGCGTGAAGGTCGCGTGGCTGACGGGCAGCCTGAAAAAGAAGGAGAAGACGGCGGCCAGCGAGATGACGGAATCGGGCGAAGCGCAGCTCGTGATCGGCACGCACGCCCTGATCCAGGACACCGTGCAGTTCGCGAAGCTGGGCCTCGTGCTCGTCGACGAACAGCACCGCTTCGGCGTCGGCCAGCGCCTCACCCTGCGCAACAAGGGGTCCGACGGCCTCGTCCCGCACCAGTTGATGATGTCGGCGACGCCGATCCCGCGCACGCTGGCGATGACGTACTACGCTGACCTGGAAGTCTCCGTCATCGACGAACTCCCGCCGGGCCGCACGCCCATCGTCACGCGCGCCATCGACCAGAACCGGCGCGACGAAGTGATCGAGCGCGTGCACGCGGCCGCGCAGGAAGGCCGGCAGGCGTACTGGGTCTGTCCGCTGATCGAGGAATCGGAAGCGCTGCAGCTGCAGACGGCCACCGAGACCTACGAGACGCTCGCGCAAGCCCTGCCCGACCTCGTCGTCGGCCTCGTGCACGGCCGCATGAAGCCGGCGGAAAAGCAGGTGATCATGGACGCGTTTTCCGCGGGCGAGGTGCACGTGCTCGTGGCGACGACGGTGATCGAGGTGGGCGTGGACGTGCCCAATGCATCACTGATGGTGATCGAGCACGCCGAGCGCTTCGGCCTGTCGCAGCTGCACCAGTTGCGCGGCCGCGTGGGCCGGGGTTCGGCCGCGAGCGTGTGCCTGCTGCTGTATCAGAGCCCGCTGGGGCCCGTCGCCAAGCAGCGGTTGATGACGATGCGCGAGACGACCGACGGCTTCGAGATCGCGCGGCGCGACCTGGAAATCCGCGGACCCGGCGAATTCCTCGGCGCGCGCCAGTCCGGCCAGGCGATGCTGCGCTTCGCGAACCTGGAGACGGACCAGTGGATCGTCGAGCAGGCGCGCGACGTGGCGGCGTGGCTGCTGGAGTCGGATCGGCCGGAAGCCGAGGCCATCGTGGATGCGCACCTGCAGCGGTGGCTGGGCGGGCGCGAGGAGTTCTTGAAGGTATAAAGGCGGGCTCGAGGAGCCCGCCCTACAGCCGTTGATACGTAGGGTGGGCACCCCGTGCCCACCATGCATCACTTCGTCGCAGCCGGCGCCGTGGTATCGGCCGCCGCATCCTTCGCGGTTTCCTTGGTCGCCGCTTTCTTCGCGTGCTTGGCCTTCTTCACGTGCTTCGTGGTCTTTTTCGCTTCCTGCTTCTCGTGCGTCGCTTCGGCCTTGGCGACGGCCGGCGGCGTGGCCGAATCCGGCGTGGTCGTCTGGGCCGGAGCCGGGGTCTGGGCGAAAGCAGCGGTGGCGAACAGGCCGGCGATCAGGGTGGCGACGATTTTTTTCATGATGAAGAGTCCTCGGTAGTTTTGGGTTTCTGCGACCACGTTTGCGCGTCGCTTGTGTCTGAAAACGGCCGGGGACGCTCCCCTGTTGACGCGATTTACAAATGCTTACGCGCCTGACAATCTCTTACAGCCCGGCCGTTTGCGCCAGCGCCGCCTCGACCCGCGCCAGCCGCGGCGCCACCATCTCGCGGTAGCGCGCCACGAGCTCGGCGCCGGCGCCCTGCGGCGAGCCGGCATCTAACGGCGGCTGCGGATCGTATTCGAGCGCCAACTGGATCATGCGCGCGACGTCGTCGCCGGCCAGTTCGGCCGCCAGCGCGAGGCCGAAGTCGATCCCCGCGGTCACGCCGCCGCCCGAGATCCGGTTACGGTCGCGCACGATCCGCTCCGCGACGGGTACGGCGCCGAAGCGCGTCAGGAACGGCAACCAGATCCAGTGGCATGCGGAGCGGTAGCCGTCGAGCAGCCCGGCCGCGCCCAGCACGAGCGAGCCGTTGCACACGGACGTGACATAGCGCGCGCGCTCTCCCTGGCGGCGCAGGAAGGCCAGCGTGTGGGCATCGCCGAACAGGTCTTCGATGCCGAAGCCGCCCGGTACGCACAGCACATCCAGCTGCGGGCAGTCGGCGAAGGTAGTCGTGGGGTTGATGGTGAAGCCGACGTCGGTCGGCACCGGATCGCGCGTCTTCCACACGAGGTGTACCTGGGCGCCGGGGACGCGGCTCAGGATCTGGGCGGGACCGGTCAGGTCGAGCTGGGTCACGCGGGGGAACAGCAAAAATCCGATGTTCATGTCGGGCTCCGTTGTGGATGAAGGATGACCCCATTCTAGAAAGCGGCTAGCATTGGCAGCAATGTCAAACTTGTGTCGATTCCTGCCATGCCCTCATCATCACGCCAGGTGGCGCTGATCACGTTCGACGACGTCCAGGTGCTCGACGTTACCGGCCCCGCCGCCGTGTTCGGCGCCGCCAACGACGCCGCCGGCTACACCTTTTATCGCGTGCACATCCTGTCACCGCAAGGCGGCCCCGTGACGAGCAACTGCGGCCTCGCCGTCGTCACCAAGCCGCTGGCCAGCGTGAAGCCGGGCGCGATGGACACGGTGCTGGTCGCCGGCTCCAGCCGCCGCAGCCTGCAGGCGCTCACGCAGGACCGGGACGCGCAAGCGTGGCTGCAGCGCGCCTGCGCCCGCGCGCGCCGCTACGGGTCCGTGTGCACGGGCGCGTTCGCGCTGGCCGCGTGCGGCCTGCTGGACGGCAAGCGCGTCGCCACGCATTGGGAAGCGACGGACATCCTCGGGCGCAGGCATCCCGGCGTCGACGTCGATGCGAATGCGCTGTACGTGGAGGACGGCCGCGTGTGGACGTCGGCCGGCGTCACCACCGGCATCGACATGTGCCTGGCGCTCGTCGCGCGCGACCTGGGCGACGCCGTCGCCAACGCGATCGCGCGCCGGCTCGTGCTGTATGCGCGCCGGCCCGGCTACCAGTCGCAGTTCAGCACCGTGCTGGCGGCGCAGGAAAAGGCGGACAGCCCGTTCGCGCGTCTCGTCGACTGGATCCGCACGCACCTGGACGGAGAACTCGACGTGGCCAGCCTGGCGGAGCGCGCGGGCATGTCGCCGCGCACCTTCCACCGCCGCTTCACGGACGCGCTGGGCGAGACGCCGGCACGCTTCGTCGAGACGCTGCGCCTCGACCATGCGCGCACGCTGCTGCAGACGTCGATGGCGCTGAAGACGGTAGCCACGCAAACCGGGTATGCGACGGCGGGCCAGTTGTCGAAAGCATTCGCGCGCCGGTTCGGCGTCAGTCCGGGGCTGTTCCGTGCGATGCACGCAGAACACGCGGAATAAAAAAGCCCGCATCGCGCGGGCTTCGTGAGGAGAGCTGCAGAGTTACTGGGTGACCGGTGCAGCAGGTGCGGCTTCCGGTGCGGGGGTCGCCGGCGTGGCAGGATCAGCCGGGGTGGCCGGCGTGGCCGGAGTGGCCGGGGTCGCCGAGGAATCCGACGTGCCCGCGGTACCCGAGCTGCCCATTGCCGGAGCGGCCGGGGTGGCTGGAGTTGCCGCTTCAGCCGGTGCCGTCGTGGCGGCCGTGTCTTCTTTCACGGCATGCTTCGTCTTGGCTTTCGCATGCTTGGCGCTGGCCTTTGCTTCTTTGGCATGGGTCTTCGCCGTCTTCGCATCGGCGTGCGCTTCCTTCACGTCGGCTTGCGCTGCCTTCGTCTCCGTCTTCGTTGCCTTCACATCGGCGTTGTTGACCAGCACTGCTTGCTTGGGAGCAGGTGCCTGGGCGAAAGCTGCGGTGGCGAACAGGCCGGCGATCAGGGTAGCGATGGTTTTTTTCATGATGAAGGGTCCTCTCGGTTGTCGGTCAATGTGCACATCGTTGTGTGTGACTTCTCCCATCAACGAGCCCGCCTGTCCGTCTGTTGACGAACTTTACAATCGGTTACGTGCCTGACAGATGCTTACAGGACGTGCAAGGATTATTGCTTTTTGGCGCAGCCTGCAATAACGAAAAAGCCCGCATCGCGCGGGCTTCTTGACGGCGTAACGAACCGGCTACTTGGTTACGGCGGCGACGGTCGTCGCTTTGTGCTCGGCTTTCACTTCAGCCTTGTGCTCGGCCTTCGCATGCTTGGCTTCCGCCTTCGCTTCCTTCACGTCGGCCTTGGCTTCTTTCTTGACTTCCTTGGCGTCCGCCTTGGCTTCCTTCACGTTGGCCTTGGCATCGGCCTTGGCTTCCTTCACGTCGGCCTTGGCTTCTTTCTTCGCTTCCTTGACGTCGGCTTTCGCGGCGGCCTTGGTTTCCTTCACTTCAGCCTTGGCATCCTGCTTCTCCTGCTTGGCTTCGACCTTGGCCGCGGCCGGCGTGGTGGCGGCAGGCGCGGGCGCCTGGGCGAAGGCAGCGGTTGCGAACAGGCCGGCGATCAGGGTAGCAATGGTCTTTTTCATGATGAAGGGTCCTCAGAGTTTTTGGGGTCGGTGCAGGTCGTTTTGCGCTGCACTTGTCCCTAAAACGGCGCGGCCGGCCCGCCTGTTGACGGGCTTTACAATCCGTTACCGCGCTGACAGATCCTTACAACTCGACCGTATCAGAACCCGTAGCCGTGCCACGCATCCTTGAAGTCCTTGGCGCGCGCGTCGACGACTTCCGGCCGCGCACGCAGCCACGCGATCACGGCTTCGCGGTCTTCTTCCGACGGCGAGCCGCGCTCGATGCGGGCAATGACGCCTTCCGTCTCGCTGAACGGCTCGCGGCCGCCGAAGCCGCCGCCCAGCAGGCCGCGTTCTTCCAGCGCGCCGAAGAAGTCGTTGATGAAGTCGTGATACGGCTCGCCGCGCATCGGGTTGTGGAAGACGAGTTCGACGTCGAAGCAGTGTTCCTGGAATTCGCCGACGCGCAGCTTCTTGCGCTGGCGCGGCTTCAGGCGCCGCATGCGGCTGGTCGAACGGGGATCGCGTTTCATTCTTTCTCCTTGGTAGTTAGCCACTCATCTGTGTCGAATCGGCGTCATAGGTCAGGCCGATCTGGCGCCGGATCTCGTCCATCACGCCCATCAGCGCCAGCGTGTCCGCATGCGTCATGCCGGGACTCTCGATCAGGCCCGCGCGCCAGCAGCGCTGCGCCTCGATGACTTCGTGCACGTAGCCGTTGCCGATGTACGGCGTGGGCACGGTACGCGCGATGCCGTCGGCGCGCACCACCGTCACCGTCTGCGTGCGGTAGAACATCGTGTTCATGCGGACGTGGCCACGTTCGCCGGCAATCGTCAGCTCGCTCGGCAGGCGCGCCCGAAGCGAGCAGCTGCACACGGACATGCCGCCGCTGCGATGGCGCAGCAGGATGCCCATCTGCTCGTCGACGCCGGTCGGGCCGATGTCGGCATGGGCCAGCACGGTGTCCACGGGCCCCAGCAGCGCCACGGCGATCGACAGCGGATAGATGCCCAGGTCGAGCAGCGCGCCGCCGCCCAGTACCGGGTTGAACAAACGGTGTTCCGGTCCGAATTCGGCCTTGAAGCCGAGGTCCGCGTTCACCTGGCGCACGGTGCCGATCTCGCCCGAGTCGACGATGCGGCGCACCTCGGCCAGCGCGGGCAGGAAGCGCGTCCACATCGCCTCCATCAGGAACAGATTCTTGTCGCGCGCGAGTTGCACGAGTTCCTCGGCCTGCCGGCGATTCACCGTGAACGCCTTTTCGCACAGGACGCCCTTGCCGGCTTCCAGTGCCAAACGCACGTTCTCGTAATGCATGGGGTGCGGCGTGCCGACGTAGACGAGGTCCACGTCGGGCGCATGCACGAGGTCTTCGTACGATGCGTACGCCGTGCCGCCGAACTCGCGGGTGAACCAATCGGCGCTGGCCAGGTTGCGCGAACCGACGCCGGCGAGCCGCGCGTCCGGCGTGTCTTTCAATGCGGAGGCAAAGGCCTTGGCAATCTTGCCCGTGCCAAGGATGCCCCAACGTACCTTATCGGTCATGGTGTCCTCCTTCGTTGGTGCTGGCCGGCCTTTTGGGCCGGAACACGGTGTGGTCGAGATAAAAGGCTTCGTCCTGGTCCGGCCACCAGCCCGGCACGCCCAGCACGGGCAGCGGGGTGAAGCCGGCCGTGGACAGGCCCTCGGCCGCTATCGTCTTGGACACCGCGCCATCGATCCAGTCGCGGCGTCCCTCGCGGTCGAGCGCAAAAAAATCGTCGCAGGCGAACACGACGCGCACATGGGCCGTGATCGCCTTGCGCGGCGCGACGAGCTTTTCCATTAGCGCGTGCCCGAACAGCCACAGTTCGGCATCGCGTCCGAACATGGTCCGCTTGTCGAACAGGGCCGAGCGCCACTGGTGTGCGCGCAAGTCGTCGACGAGCGCGTGGCCGGCGGCGTCAGTGCGCACGACGAGCAGCGCCGCGTTCTCGTCAAAAATGGTGGCGGCGTCGCGCGCCGGTCCGCGCGACTTGCCGACGCCCGCCTGCGCGATCTGCGCGGCCTGCAGCGCGTTCAGTTCCCGCTTGATGCGCGGGAAGGTCTGCCACACGAGGCCGTTGAAAAAATCGTGCAGGTTCGCGCGCGTGGGCACGCATCCCGTGGCGCCGATGTAGGCTTCGTACGCCACGCCCTCCGGCAGGTCGGCCTGGGGCACGAAGCGGATCGGCTCGCCGTCCACGTTGACGAGGCCGAGCCGCGCCGCGTTCGCGTTGAACCCATCGATGAACGGCCCGGCGGGCAGACTGTCGAAAGCGGGACGGACCGTGTCGTACCACGGCCGCGTCCAGTCGATCTCGGGGAACATCCCGTTACAGCATCTTCCAGCCGATCTGTTCGCCCGCGTTCAGCGGGACGAGTTCCTGCTCGCCCATCGGCACCGTCGCCGGCAGGCTCCACGCCTCGCGCTTCAGGGTGATCGTGCCCTCGTTCACCGGCAGGCCGTAGAAGGCCGGGCCGTTCAGGCTCGCGAACGCTTCCAGTTTATCCAGCGCGCCGGCCTGTTCGAAGGCGGTGGCGTACAGTTCCATCGCGTGCAACGCGGTGTAGCAGCCGGCGCAGCCGCAGCTGGCCTCCTTCGTGTGGATGGCGTGCGGCGCGGAGTCGGTGCCGAGGAAGAAGCGCTCGTCGCCGCTCGTCGCAGCCGTCATCAGCGCCAGGCGGTGTTCTTCGCGCTTCAGCACGGGCAGGCAGTAATAATGCGGGCGGATGCCGCCCTTGAAGATCTCGTTGCGGTTGTACAGCAGGTGGTGCGCGGTGATCGTCGCGGCGATCGGGCCTTCGGCCTCGGCCACGTACTCGGCCGCGTCCTTCGTCGTGATGTGCTCGAACACGATCGGCAGTTCCGGGAAATCCTTGCGCAGCGGGCGCATCACGCGCTCGATGAACACGGCTTCGCGGTCGAACAGGTCGATGTGCTGGTCCGTGACTTCGCCGTGCGTCAGCAGCGGCATGTCCAGTTCCTGCATCACTTCCAGTGTTTTATAGCACTTGCGCAGGTCGGTCACGCCGGCGGCGGAATTCGTCGTGGCGCCGGCCGGGTACAGCTTCACGCCGTGGATGAAGCCGGTGTCGCGCGCGCGGCGGATCTCGTCCGGTTCGGTGTTATCAGTGAGATACAACGTCATCAGCGGCTCGAACGACATGCCTTGCGGCAGCGCGGCCAGGATGCGCGCACGGTATTCGGCGGCCAGCGCGGCCGTCGTGACGGGCGGCTTCAGGTTCGGCATGACGATGGCGCGGGCGAACTGGCGCGCGCTGTGCGGCAGCACGCTGGCCATGGCCGCGCCGTCGCGCAGGTGCAGGTGCCAGTCGTCGGGGCGGGTGATGGTGAGGGTGTCGGGGGATTCGATGATGGACATGGCGGCTCTCGGATTGCGAACCCCGACATTTTACTAGGAGGTCAAGTTGCCGGCACGCGTTGTTTGCTACGCACGATACATTGCAATACAGAACGAAATCACCCGTTAGGGCTAAAATCGCGGCATGACGTTCGATCTGCTCACGCTCGCCCAGCTGGCGCTCATCATCGTGTTCGGTTACACGGTGCTGGGGCTGACCGGGTTCGGCTCGTCCGTGACGGCGATGCCGCTGCTCGTGCTGTTCATGCCGCTGCGCATGGCGGTGCCGCTGATGCTCATCTTCGACTTTGTCTCGAACGTGCTGCTGGGCGTGAAGAACCGCCGCCACATCGACAAGCGCGAAGCGCTGCGCCTCATCCCGTTCATGGCGGTCGGGATGGCCGTCGGCGTGCTCGCGCTCGTGCGCGCGCCCGAGCGCACCTTGCTGGTCGTGCTCGGCCTGTTCATCCTGGGCTATTCGGCCTGGAGCCTGTTCGCGCGCCGCAAGCTGCCGCCGTTTGCGCCCGCGTGGGCAGTGCCGTTCGGCGTCGTGGGCGGCATCTTCACGGCGCTGTTCGGCACCGGCGGACCGTTCTACACGATCTTCCTCACGAGCCGCCTGGACGACAAGCTGGCCTTGCGCGCCACCCTCAGCGGCGTGCTGTTCTTCAGCGCCATCTCGCGCCTCGTGCTGTTTACAGGCGCGGGCCTGTACAACCAGCCGGCGCTGCCGCTGCTGGCCATCGTGCTGCTGCCGTTCGCGCTCGGCGGGCTGTATGTCGGCAACCGGTTGCACCAGTGGCTGCCGGCGGAGCGGATCAAGCAGGCGGTGTGGGTCGTGCTGATCACCGGTGGGGTCAGTTTAGTATTGCGTAACCTCTAGCCACGTCGTTCCCGCGCAGGCGGGAACCCATGTTGAGCATCCCTGGTCAGCTCAGTATGGGTCCCCGCTTTCGCGAGGACGACGGTCTAGTGAATGATCCGGGCCAGGAACTCCCGCGCTCTCTCCGACTGCGGCGCCTCGAAAAACGCCTCCCCGGCGCTGTCCTCGACGATCCGCCCCTCGTCCATGAACACGACACGGTCCGCCACGCGGCGCGCAAATCCCATCTCGTGCGTCACGACCATCATCGTCATGCCGTCCTGCGCCAGGCCCGTCATCACGTCCAGCACTTCGCCCACCATTTCCGGATCGAGCGCGGACGTGGGCTCGTCGAACAGCATCGCGACCGGGTCCATCGCGAGCGCCCGCGCGATCGCCACGCGCTGCTGCTGGCCGCCCGAGAGCTGGGCCGGGAATTTGTCCTGGTGCGCCAGCAGGCCCACGCGGTCCAGGTATTCGAGGCCGTTCGCCGTGGCCTGGTCGCGCGAACGTTTGAGCACCTTGACCTGTGCGAGCGTCAGGTTGTCGCGGACGGACAGGTGCGGGAACAGCTCGAAATTCTGGAACACCATGCCGATGCGCGCGCGCAGCGCCGGCAGGCGCGTGGCCGGGTCGCCGACGGACGTGCCGTCCACCCTGATCGTCCCCTGCTGGAAGGCCTCCAGGCCGTTGACGGTCTTGATGAGCGTCGACTTGCCGGAACCGGACGGCCCGCACACGACCACCACGTCGCCGCGCGCGACGCGTGTCGTGCAGTCGCGCAGAACCTGGACAGGGCCGTACCACTTGCTGACGTTGTCGATTTCGATCATCTGTATTGTCGTCTTTTCGTTGTCCCGGGCGTGCTTGACAGTACCATCAACGCCTAGGATACTGCCGGGACTTGTCAATATCGCAGCACCAGGCACCCGGCAACTCCCTGATCTTGCACGAGATTGTGCCACGGCAGCGGAACAGGACGGACGATCTCCCCTGCTCCGCCATCCGCCACCCTAGAGGAAGCTTATGAACAAAAGAAACCGCCTCACCACCTGGATCCTCGTGGGCCTGGCGCTCGGCATCGCCGCCGGCTACATCGCGCACACGAATCTCGCCGATCCCAAAGGCTTCGCCGACACGATGTCGCTGGTCACCACGCTGTTCCTCCGCCTGATCAAGATGATCATCGCTCCGCTCGTGTTCTCCACGCTGGTGGTGGGCATCGCCAAGATGGGCGACGCCGCGGAAGTCGGCCGCATCGGCATCAAGGCGCTGGGCTGGTTCATCATCGCTTCCCTCCTGTCGCTCACGCTGGGTCTCATCCTCGTGAACCTGTTCCGCCCGGGCGACGCGATGGCGTTGTCCGGCACCCTGCCGGCGGCCGGCGCCTCGTCGGGCATCACCGCTTCCGGCCTCACGCTGAAGGACTTCATCACCCACCTCGTGCCGACGTCGATCTTCGACGGCATGGCCAGGAACGAGATCCTGCAGATCGTGATCTTCTCGATCTTCTTCGGCACCGGCGCCGCCGCCATCGGCGATCGCGCCGCGCCGATGATCGCCGCCATCGACGGCGCCACGCACGTGATGCTGAAAGTGACGGGCTATGTGATGAACTTCGCACCGTTCGCCGTGTTCGCGGCCGTCGCGGGCGTCGTCGCCACGAGCGGTGTCGGCGTGCTCGGCACCTACGGCAAGTTCATGGGCGAGTTCTACCTCGGCATCGCGCTGCTGTGGTGCATCCTGATCGCGATCGGCATGTTGTTCGTCGGCCCGCGCCTGTTCAAGCTCCTCGGCCTGCTGCGCGAGCCGACCATCCTCGCGTTCACCTGCGCGTCGTCGGAAGCCGCGTATCCGAAGACGCTGGAAGGCCTGGAGCGCTTCGGCGTCAAGAACCGCCTGGCCGCGTTCGTGCTGCCGATCGGTTACTCGTTCAACCTGGACGGCTCGATGATGTATTGCACCTTCGCCTCGGTCTTCATCGCCCAGGCCTACGGCATCGAGCTGGCGCTGTCCACGCAGATGACCATGATGCTCGTGCTGATGCTGACGTCGAAGGGCATGGCCGGCGTGCCGCGCGCGTCGCTCGTCGTCATCGCCGCCACGCTGAACCAGTTTCATATTCCCGAAGCCGGCCTGCTGCTGCTGCTCGGTATCGACCACTTCCTCGACATGGGCCGCTCGGCCACGAACGTGATCGGCAACGGCATCGCCACCGCGGTCGTCGCGAAGTGGGAGGGGGATCTCACCGATCCTGCGCTTGCCGACAAGGATATCGCCACAGCGCCCTTGCGCTGACCGGCACCCCGAACCAGGCTCCTCCCAAGGAGCCTTTTTTTTGCCTTCCAAAAATTGTTAAAAAAGGAGATCGTATGTTCTTAAAACTTGTACGCACGTGGTTCGCACTGTGCCTCATGACGCTGCTGGCCGCATCCGCGCAAGCCCAGACGGCGGCCCGCCTGCCCAACGTGGTGATCCTCGCCACCGGCGGCACGATCGCCGGCACCGGCGCCACCAGCACGACGACGGTCGGCTACACGGCCGCCAAGGTCGGCGTCGATGACCTGATCAAGGCCGTCCCGGAACTGAAGCAGGTCGCCAACGTGACCGGCGAACAGGTGTTCCAGATCGCCAGCGAAAACATGAGCAACGAGCACTGGCTCACGCTGGCGAAGCGCGTCAACACGCTGCTGGCCAAGCCTGACGTGGACGGCATCGTCATCACGCACGGCACCGACACGATCGAGGAAACCGCCTACTTCCTCGACCTCGTCGTGAAGAGCAAGAAGCCGGTCGTGGTGGTGGGCGCGATGCGTCCGTCGACCGCGATCTCGGCCGACGGCCCGATCAACCTGTACAACGCCGTGCTGACGGCCGGCAGTCCCGACGCCGTCGGCAAGGGCGTGCTCGTCGTGCTGAACGACCAGATCAACGCCGCGCGCGACGTCAGCAAGACCAACACGACGACCACCGACACGTTCAAGGCGACGGAACTGGGCCTGCTGGGCTACGTGGTGGGCAACAAGGCGCACTTCTACCGCGCCTCGACCCGCAAGCACACGGTCGACACGGAATTCGACGTGAGCAACCTGTCCGCGCTGCCGCAGGTCGACATCGCCTACACCTACGCTAACGTGGGCCCGACCGCCGTCAACGCGCTGGTCGCCGCCGGCGCCAAGGGCCTGATCCACGCGGGTGTCGGTGACGGCAGCCTGCCGAACAAGGTGCGCCCGGCGCTGTCGGCCGCACGCGAAAAAGGCGTGATCATCGTGCGCGCGAGCCGCGTGGGCCAGGGCATCGTGGCACGCAATGGCGAAGCGAATGACGACCAGCTGGACTTCGTCGTGGCCGATACCTTGAATCCGCAGAAGGCGCGCATCCTGCTGATGCTGGCGCTCACGAAGACGAACAGCACCAAGGAGATTCAGCGGATGTTCTATACGTACTGATCGACGTCCCAACGACAAAACGGCCGCATCGCGCGGCCGTTTTTCATTTGTCACACCAGCGCATGTCCCTGCATCCGTGTGAGAATCGCCAACGGACTCGCCTCCTTGTCGTACTGGTGCATGGGCGACAGCTGCAGCGTGTGCTCCATCATGTACTGCCCCGCCATCACGGCGTGCGAGGTCTGGTCCGAGAAGCACACCCACGCGCAGCCCGGCGGGAAGTTGAAGGTGACCTGCGGCGCGTTCTTCTGGTAATCGAGGTCGGACTTCATCGCATCGTGCAGCTGCAGCATGATGTGGTCGTATTCGCTGCGCAGCGACTTCGTCACGTGCAGCGCGTTCAGCACCTTCGCCTGCCATGCCGAATACGGTTTGACCTTCGGCAGGAAGCGGCGCGCGACGTCCTCGAACGGTTCGCCCACGCGCCACACGCGCGGCTCGCCTTCCAGGTTCACGTTGGTGAACACGCGCAGCAGGCGCTCGCCGTAGTTGGGGCGCGACGGGAACGAGTCCACGTGCATGCGGCGATCGTCGGCGCGCCACGACTGCACGCGGTTTTCCACCACCGACGGCCGGAAGCTCGTCGCGCCGCGGCGCAGGTGTTCGCCGTAGCGCGGCACCAGGTTCGCGAGCAGGCCTTCCGCCTCGGCGCGGAAGCGCCCGATCATCCCGGCCATCAGCGCCTTCGTCGCATCGTCGCCGACGACGCCTTTCAGGTCGCCGCTCGTGGACAGGCTGATGTTGCGGATCTTGGGGTCGCGGATGTCTTCGCGGAACAGCGCCAGCTCTTCCTTCTGCGGCGCGAAGCCGTGCTGCGCGAAGTTCGGGAAGTACAGCACCTTGCCCGCTTCCAGCGCGGCGATCCAGGCCGGGTTGCCGTGGCCGACGTCGGCCATGTCGATCTCGACGATCTGTTTTTCCATCCTGTTCAATCCTTAATCTTGTACCACTTCGACCGGCGGTGAGGCGAGATCCTCGTCCTGCCTTGCCTGCTGGCGGTCCCACATCTGCCTGTACAGGCCATCCGCCGCGATCAGCGCGGCATGCGTGCCCCGTTCGACGATGCGGCCGTGGTCGAGCACGAGGATCTGGTGGGCGTCCGCGATGGTCGACAGGCGGTGCGCGATGACGAGCGTCGTTCTCTGCTTCGCGATTTCCTTCAGCTGCGCCTGGATCGCCTGCTCCGACTTCGAATCGAGCGCCGACGTGGCCTCGTCGAAGATCAGGATCGCGGGATTCTTCAGCAGGGTGCGCGCGATGGCCACCCGCTGCTTCTCGCCGCCCGACAGTTTGAGGCCGCGTTCGCCCACCATTGTCGCATAGCCGTCCGGCAGGGTTTCGATGAAGTCGTGGATCGACGCCGCGCGCGCCGCCGCCACGATGTCCGCGCGGCTCGCGCCCGGACGGCCGTAGGCGATGTTGTATTCGATGGTGTCGTTGAACAGCACCGTGTCCTGCGGGACGATGCCGATCGCGTGGCGCAGCGAATCCTGGGTCACGTTCTTCACGTCTTGCCCGTCGATGCGGATGGCGCCCTGCTGCACGTCGTAAAAGCGGAACAGCAGGCGCGACAAGGTCGACTTGCCCGAACCGCTGTGGCCCACGACGGCCGTCGTCGTGCCGGGCGGGATCGTGAAGTCGACGTCGAACAGGATTTGCCGTTTCGGGTCGTAGCTGAATTCCACGTGCGAGAACTCGACCTTGGCTCCGTGCGTGACCAGCGGCTTCGCATCGGGCGAATCGGCCACTTCGCGGTTCTGCTCGAGGAGGCCGAACAACCGCTCCATGTCCGCGAGACTCTGCTTGATCTCGCGGTAGATCACGCCGAGGAAGTTCAACGGGATGTACAGCTGGATCATGAACGAGTTCACGAGCACGAGGTCGCCCAGGGTCATCGTCTTGTCGATCACGCCCTGCGTCGCGCGCCACAGGATCGCCGTGACGGCCGCCGCGATGATCAGCGACTGGCCCGTGTTCAGGAACGACAGCGACGTCTGCGAGCGCACGGCGGCCTGCTCGTACTTCTGCAGGCCTTCGTCGTAGCGCTTCGCCTCGTAGTCCTCGTTGCCGAAGTATTTCACCGTCTCGTAGTTGATCAGCGAATCGATGGCCTTCGTGTTCGCCTTCGAATCCAGCTCGTTCATCGTGCGGCGGAAGTGCGTGCGCCATTCCGTCACGGTGACGGTGAACGTGATGTAGGTGACGAGCGCGATCGCGGTGATGCCCGCGAACCAGGCGTCGTAATGCGTGCCGAGGTAGCCCAGCACCAGCGTGATCTCGACCAGCGTCGGCAGGATCGAGAACAGTGAGTACGACACGAGCGAGCTGACGCCGCGCGTGCCGCGCTCGATGTCGCGCGTCATGCCGCCCGTCTGGCGGTTCAGGTGGAAGCGCAGCGACAGCGCATGCAGGTGCCGGAACACTTTCAGCGCGATCGTGCGCACGGCGCGCTGCGTCACGCGCGCGAATAAAAATTCGCGCAGCTCGGTGAACAGCGTGGTCGAAAAACGCAGTGCGCCGTACGCGACCAGCGCGCCGAGCGGCAGCACGAGCAGCGCGTGCGGATCGGTCGGGCTGATCGTCAGCGCGTCGATGAGCTTTTTCAGCACGAGCGGCACGCCCACGTTGGCCATCTTGGCGCCGACGAGGCAGATCAGTGCGGCCAGCACGCGCCATTTATAGACCCATAAATAGGGCAGCAAGGTGCCGATCGTGGCCCAGTCGTTCCGTTTCGCGTTCGGATCGGGCTGGGGCGGCAGGGAGTTCGGAGAAGAGCGTCGCATGGCGGGGCTTGTCGATTTATGGTTCAATTCAAGACGATTGTAGCTTCTACCGAAAATTCAAGATGACCCAGCCCGAAAATACCACCCCGTCCATCACCCGCCTGCCTGAAGGAAAGATGCCCGTGCTGCGGATGATGCCCGCCCCGTCCGATGCCAACGTCTACGGGGACGTGTTCGGCGGCTGGATCATGGCCCAGGTCGACGTGGCCGGCTCGCTGCCGGCCGTGCGCCGCGCGAACGGCCGCGTTGCCACCATCGCCGTGAATTCCTTCGTGTTCAAGAATCCCGTGTTCGTCGGCGACCTGCTGTCGTTCTACGCCGACATCGTCAAGGTCGGCAATACGTCGATCACCGTCTACGTCGAGGTCTATGCGGAGCGCAACCGCCTGCAGACGGACGTCGTCAAGGTGACGGAAGCGACGCTGACCTATGTCGCCACGGGCCCGGACCGCAAGCCGCGCCAGTTGCCGCCGCTCGAATCGCTGATCGCGCAATAAGCATCAATCGATGACCTGGCCGCGCCGCCTGTTCCTGCTGAACGCCGCGCGGCTCGCAGCGGCATCGTCGTCGCTGCTGCTCGCCAAACCATCGAACGCGGCCGGCTATCCGTTCAGCCTCGGCGTCGCGTCGGGCGCGCCCCTGCCCGACTCCGTGATCCTGTGGACGCGCGTCGCACCCGATCCGCTCGAGGCGGCCAGGACGCCGCCGCTCGCCCTCACCTTGCGCTGGGAAGTGGCGCACGACGGCGCCTTCCGCAAGATCGCCGCGAAGGGCACCGCCGTCGCGACACCGGAACTGGCGCACAGCGTGCGCGTGGACGTGCGCGGCCTGGAACCGGGACGCTGGTACTGGTACCGCTTCATGCTGGGCGACGCCGTCAGCCCCGTCGGCCGCACGCGCACGGCGCCGGCGCCGGACAGCATGCCGGCCCGCCTGAAACTCGCCGTCGCATCGTGCCAGCACTGGGAGTTCGGCAGCTATGCGGCGCACCGCTACCTCGCGCAGGCGAACCTGGACCTCGTCGCCTTCCTCGGCGATTACATCTACGAATGGGGCGCGTACCGCCTGCAGCATCCGGCGCCGGGCGTGCGGATCGTGCGCCAGGACGAGTCGTTCACGCTGGCCGACTACCGCCGCCGCTACGCGCAATACAAGACGGACCCGGACCTGCAGGCCGCGCACCTGATCGCGCCGTGGATCGTCACGTGGGACGACCACGAGGTCGCGAACGACTACGCGGCGGACCGCGACGAGCGCCTGTCGCCGACCTTCGTGCAACGGCGCGCGGCCGCCTACCAGGCTTTTTACGAACATATGCCGCTGCGGCTGCCGCCACCGAGGAGCTACGCGAGCGTGCGCATGTTCCAGCGCTACGACTGGGGACGCCTCGCGCGCTTCCACGTGCTGGACGACCGCCAGTACCGCGCGTGGGAAGCGTGCTCGCATCCGGGCATCGGCGGCTCGAATTCCGTGACGCCGCGCGCCTGCCCTGCCCTGCTCGATCCACGCCGCAGCATGCTCGGGCCCGAGCAGGAAGCATGGCTGAAGACGGGGCTGGCATCATCGAAGGCGCGCTGGAACATCCTCGCGCAGCAGACCTTGATGGCGCAGTCGTCGCAAATCCCCGTCACGCCGCAGGACGGCGGCCGCTTCTGGACGGATGGCTGGGATGGTTATCCGGCCGCGCGCCGGCGCCTGCTCGACACGCTCGTGGACACGCGCGCCGCGAACCCGCTCGTGCTGGGCGGCGACGTGCACACGTTCTACGCGACGGAGCTGCGGCGCGATTTCAACCGGCCCGTGTCGACCGCGAATCCAGTCGTCGCGACGGAATTCGTCGGCACGTCGGTCACGTCGAATTCGCGCCCGCAGCTGCGCACGTCGCAATACGTGGCGATGAACCCGCACCTCCGGTACGGGCGCAGCGACAAGCGGGGGTACATGCTGATGGAGATTACCCCCGGCGAGACGCGCACGCATTTCATGGGGCTGGACGAGGTGCGCGATCCGAAGACCGTCCAGCGGGAGCTGGCGGCCTTCCGGGTCGAGGATGGGAAACCTGGGGTGGAGATCACGGCGGTCTAGAACGTGTTTCTTGCCGCTGCATTAAAAACCGTCATTCCCGCGCACGCGGGAATCCAAGCTGAGGCGCCGGCGTCGCAACGTTAGAAATGCTGCGGCGCTTCAGGTATCGCGATTACTGATGTTCAGCATGGGTCCCCGCCTCCGCGGGGACGACGGTTAGGCAGTCTGCTTCTCATCCCGCAGCTCGCGCCGCAGGATCTTGCCGACGTTCGTCTTGGGCAGGCTGTCGCGGAACTCGACGTACTTCGGCCGCTTGTAGCCCGTCAGCTGTTCCTTGCAGAAGGCCAGCAGGTCGTCCTTGGTCAGCGTCTTGTCCTTCTTGACGACGTACAACTTGACGGCCTCGCCCGAATGCTGGTCCGGCACGCCCACGCACGCCACTTCCAGCACGCCCGGATGCGAGGCGACGACGTCTTCCACTTCGTTCGGGTACACGTTGAAGCCCGAGACGAGGATCATGTCCTTCTTGCGGTCGACGATCTTCACGGCGCCGGTGGCGTTCATCACGCCGATGTCGCCGGTCTTGAAGAAGCCGTCCGCCGTCATGACCTTCGCCGTCTCGTCCGGACGCTGCCAGTAGCCGGCCATCACCTGCGGGCCGCGCACGGCGATCTCGCCGGCCGTGCCGAACGGGACTTCGTTGTCGGATTCGTCGACGATGCGCAGCTCCGTCGACGGCAGCGCAAAGCCGATCGTGCCCGTGAATTCGGTGATGTCGCAACGGTTGGCGGCGACCACCGGCGACGTCTCCGACAGGCCGTAGCCTTCGACGATCGGCGCGCCCGTCACCGCGAGCCATTTGTCGGCGACGGCCTTCTGCACGGCCATGCCGCCGCCCGGGCACACCTTCAGGCCCGAGAAATCCAGGCTCGCGAACTCCGGATGGTTCAGCAGGCCGTTGTACAGCGTGTTCACGGCCGGGAAGACGTGCATGCGGTATTTCTTGAGCTCCTTGATGAAGCCGCCGATGTCGCGCGGGTTCGGGATCAGGAGGTTCGTGCCGCCCGCGCGCAGGCCCATCAGGGCGCACACGGTCAGCGCATAGATGTGGTACAGCGGCAGCGCGCACACGAACAGCGGCGTCTCGCCGGCCGGGATCTTGGCCAGGGTCGGCGCGAACCACGCTTCGTTCTGCAGCACGTTGGCGATCACGTTCCTGTGCTTCAGCACCGCGCCCTTCGACACGCCCGTCGTGCCGCCCGTGTACTGCAGGAAGGCGACGTCTTCATGGCCGCACTCGACCGGCTTGCGCGACAGGCGCGCGCCTTCGGCCAGCATGCGCTTGAACGGCACGGCGGACGGCAGCGACCACGCCGGCACCATCTTCTTGACGGTGCGGACGACGAAGTTGACGAGCAGGCCCTTCACGCCCAGCAGGTCGCCCATGGTGGCGACGATGACGTGCTTGAGCTTCGTGTTGTGCGCGACTTCGGCGACGGTGTGCGCGAAGTTCTCCAGCACGACGATGGCCTCCGCGCCCGAATCGTTCAGCTGGTGCTGCAGCTCGCGCGCCGTGTACAGCGGGTTGACGTTGACGATGGTGTAGCCGGCGCGCAGGATGGCGGCCATCGCCACCGGATACTGCAGCACGTTCGGCAGCATGATCGCCACGCGCGCGCCCGGCGCCAGGCCCTTCTGCTGCAGCCACGCGGCCATCGCGCCGGACAGCCTGTCCAGCTCCGCGAACGTCATGGACTTGCCCATGCACGCAAAGGCGTCGCGGTTGGCGTACTTGCGGAAGGAATCCTCCAGCAGGTGCGTGAGGGAGCGGTACTGCGTCCAGTCGATTTCCGCAGGCACGCCCGCCTCGTACGACTTCAGCCAGAATTTGTCCATGTCATTGCCTCGCTAGTTCTCAATTATATAAATCGTATGCGCAAAAAAACCGCCCGGCAAAAGGGCGGTTCGTACCGCGCTGTGCGCCAGGGCTACGCCGCCTGCTTTTCCTCGCGCAGCGCGCGGCGCAGGATCTTGCCGACGTTCGTCTTCGGCAGCTCGGTGCGGAATTCGATGTACTTGGGCCTCTTGTAGCCGGTGAATTCGCGCTTGCAGTAGTCCATCAGCTGCTCGGCCGTCAGGCTCGCATCCTTGCGCACGACGAACACCTTCACGGCCTCGCCGGAATGCTCGTCCGGCACGCCGACCACCGCGCATTCCAGCACGCCCGGATGCGCCGCGATCACCGCTTCCAGTTCGTTCGGGTACACGTTGAAGCCCGACACGAGGATCATGTCCTTCTTGCGGTCGACGATCTTCACGTACCCGTTGTCGTCCATGATGCCGACGTCGCCCGACTTGAAGAAGCCGTCCGCCGTCATGACCTTCGCCGTCTCGTCCGGACGGTTCCAGTAGCCGGCCATCACCTGCGGACCGCGGATCGCGATCTCGCCGATGCTGCCCACCGGCAGCGGGCGGCCGTCGTCGTCGACGATGGCGATGTCCGTCGACGGCACCGGCAGGCCGATCGTGCCGGTAAAGCCGGGGACGTCGCAGCGGTTGCACGTGGCCACGGGCGACGTCTCCGACAGGCCGTAGCCCTCGATGATGTTAGTGCCCGTGAGCGACTTCCACTTGTCGTTGACGGCCTGCTGCACGGCCATGCCGCCGCCGTTGGAAACCTTCAGCGCGCTGAAGTCGACGTCCTTGAAATCGGGGTGGTTCACCAGCGCGTTGTACAAGGTGTTCACCGCGGGGAGCATGTTGATGCGGTACTTCTTGAGTTCCTTGATGAAGCCCGGGATGTCGCGCGGGTTCGGGATCAGGATGTTCAGCGCGCCCACGCGCATGCCCCACAGCGCGCACGCCGTCAGCGCGAAGATGTGGTACAGCGGCAGTGCGCACACGATGGTCGGGAATTCGACGAGCGGCGGCTGGCTCATCGCCGGCTTCGACCACGCCTCCGTCTGCAGGATGTTGGCGATGACGTTGCGGTGCGTGAGCGTCGCACCCTTCGACACGCCCGTCGTGCCGCCCGTGTACTGCAGGAAGGCGACGTCGGAATTCTTCAGCTGCGCCGGCTGGAACGGCATCCTGGCGCCCTGCGCCAGCGCGTCCTTGAAGCGCACCATGTGCGGGATCGTAAAGTCCGGCACCATCTTCTTGACGGTGCGGACGACGAAGTTGACGAGCATGCCCTTGGCACCGCCCAGCAGCTCGCCCATGCTGGCCACGACGACGTGGCGCACCAACGTTTTACTCAATACCTGCTCGACCGTGTGCGCGAAGTTCTCGAGCACGATGATGGCTTCGCTGCCCGAATCCTTCAGCTGGTGTTCCAGCTCGCGCGGCGTGTACAGCGGATTGACGTTGACGACCGTATAGCCCGCGCGCAGGATGGCGGCCAGCGCCACCGGATACTGCAGCACGTTCGGCATCATCACCGCCACGCGCGCCCCCGGCTTCATCCCGCGGCTCTGCAGCCAGGCCGCCAGGCGCTTCGACATATTGTCCAGTTCCCCGTAGGTGAGGAACTTGTCCATGCAGACGTACGCGTTGTTCGCCGCATACTTGCGGAACGATTCCTCCAGCATTTGCACCAGCGAACCATACTGGTCGGGATCGATTTCCGCCGGCACGCCGGGCGGGTAAGCCTTGAGCCAAATCTTGTCCATCGGTGCCTCTGTCTCCAGTATCGTTATCGTTCTGAGCGCGGCCCAAAAAAAATCGCACGGTCGTGCTGATATTATTAAGCAAGATGCTATCGGGCAGCGCGCGTCGACGCAAGCACTTTTGCGCTTTTCGAACAACGACTCTATCGACGTTTGATCAAAATGGCTACGGGCGTATTTCGCTGCGCTGCACCATCAACGGCGCCGTCACGAGCGGCGGCACCAGCGCATTCAGCACACGGTGGCGGTCGGAACGGTCCATGTCGGCCAGTTTTTTGACGGCTTGGTAGAATTTCGGGAAGCTGCCCTCGCGTTGCAATAGCGCACGGAACGCGGGCACGAAATCCTCGTACGTTGCGATCGATGCCAGGTGGGCGTTCGACAACGGCTGCTCGAAGAACCGATCATACCCTGCATACCCGCCCCAATTGCCCTTCAGTACCTGGTATTCGTCCTTCAAGTCCTGGAACAAACGCGCCTTGACGGCCCGCTTCTGCGCATCGCTGCGGTCGACGAGCGCGTAATTCTGCTCGAGCGCCTTGCGGTACTTCATCAGCAAACCGAGGAAATCCTTCTTGCGGCTCCGGTAGCGCGCATAAGCATCGCGCATCTGCTGGTTGCCGAAGCGCTCCATCCAGCGTTCGACGCCGACTTCTTCCACCGTCGACGCGAACGCTTCGTTGAATTGCGAATCGCCCTGCACGTACACGATCTGGTGCGCCAGTTCGTGGAAGATCATGCGCGCCAGTTCGCCATCCGGGTAATTGATGAACGTGGAGATCAGCGGATCGCTGAACCAGCCCAAGGTCGAATACGCGGCCACGCCGCCCACCTCGACGTCGTCGCCCGCATCGCGCAATTCCTTCGCGTACGACTCCGCGGCGGCTTTGTCGTAATAGCCGCGGTAGTTCACGCAGCCTGCCACGGGGAAGCACCACTGCAGGGGCCGCAGCGACAGCTCGGGGGTCGCAACGACGTTCCACAGCACGTATTGCCGCTTCAGCGCCGCGTAGTTTTTGTAACTGTTGTTGTCGGGTAAAGCCATTTCGGCAACTGCGAAGCGGCGGATCTGGCGCGCCGTCTCGAGGCGATGGCGCAGTTTGGTACTGGTGCCGGGGTCGGCGATCCAGTCATCGATCGGACGGGCGTCCGACAGGAGTTCAAGCTGCCCTTGGGCCGCCTGGGTGTAGTAGTTCAGCGTCGAGCAGCTGGCCAGCAGCCCCGCTGCCGTGCCTGCGATCAGCACGGGGCGGAACCACGGGGTAATCCGTGTGAGTTTCATATTTCCAGATCATGGTGCGGCCTTTTCAACCTGCACCAGCGTGTCGTAAAAGGTGGGCGCCCGGCCCATGTCGGTCAGGCGCTGACTGGTGACTTCGTTGGCGTTCTTGCCGTCGCTGGCGAGCTTCTTCCACCAGACCGACAAGCCGACGACGAGGCCGGCCCGCGCTTTGGCGGTGACCCGGGCGCGCGCGACGAACGCGCCCCGGTCGTTGAAGATGCGCACCATCTCGCCGTCCGCGATACCCCTTGAGGCAGCGTCGGCGGGATGGATGTCCAGGTGCGGTTCACCTTCCGTTGCGCGGAGGCTCTGGACATTGACAAAGGTTGAGTTGAGGAAGTTCCTGGCCGGCGGAGAAATCATCGCCAACGGATATTTCTCTGCCAGTTCGGGGTTGGAGGCGACCGATTCATAGTTCGGGATATAGGTCGGCAGCGGATCGAGGCCATCGGCCTGCATCGATGCCGAATAAAACTCGCACTTGCCGGACGGCGTCGGAAAGCCGCCTTCGGCGAACGGCGCGACCGGCATGTTCAGCTTTTGCCAGCCCGTGCGCTTCAGCGACGACCAGTCGAAGTGCACGGCGCGTTCGTGTTTCTTGTCGAACGCTTGCGCGGCCAGTTCGTCGTCCGTCTCGTCGAAGATCGGGTCGTTCATGCCCATGCGCTTGGCGATCAGGCGGAAGATTTCCGTGTTCGGCTTCGATTCGCCCAACGGCGCGATCGCCGCATTATTCGCCATCATGTACAAATGGCCATACGCGAGGTGCGCGTCGACGTGTTCCAGCTGCGTGGTGGCCGGCAGCAGGATGTCCGCGTAGTCGGCGGTGTCGGTCTGGAAGTGTTCCAGCACCACCGTGAACAAATCCTCGCGCTCGAAGCCGCGCTGCACCTGCGCCGAATCCGGCGCGATCGCGAGCGGGTTCGAGTTGTACACGATGACCGCGTCGATCTTCGGGCCGAAATCCGGCGAGGCGTCGCGCTGCAGGTCGGCGCCGATCGTGTTCATGTTGATCGTGCGCGGCAGCTTGCCGCGCAACAGGTCCGGGCGTTGCAGGACGGTTTTATTGGCCGGGAACGTGCCCGACGTCGACAGCTGCACGCCGCCCGCCGCGTGGCGCCACGCGCCCACGAGCGCCGGCAGGCAAGCGATGGTGCGCACGGCCATGCCGCCGCCATGCACGCGCTGCAGGCCGTAGTTCATGCGGATCGCGACCGGTTCGCCCGCGCGCGCCGTGCGTCCGTACGCGCGCGCGAGGTCGACGACTTCTTCCACCGTGATGCCGCAGGTTGCAGCCGTGCGCTCCGGCGTCCAGTCGGCCACCCGGTCCTTCAGTTGCGCGAAGCCGAACGTGTGCTTCTCGATGTAGTCGTGGTCGAGCAGGTTCTCTTTCACCAGCACGTGCATCATGCCCAGCGCCAGCGCGGCGTCCGTGCCTGGCATCAGCGCGATGTGCTGGTGGCATTTTTCGGCGGTCAGCGAGCGATACGGATCGATGGCGATCAGTTTCGCGCCGCGGCGCTTGGCTTCCTGCAAACGCATCCACAAATGCAGGTTCGACGCGATGGGATTGCCGCCCCAGATCAAGACCAGCTTCGCATCCTGGAACTGTTCGGTATCCGTGCCGATCGAACCACCGATCGTGTATTTGTAGCCCGTGGCGCCGGCGTTCGCGCACACGGTGCGGTCGAGCAGGGAAGCACCGAGCGTGTTGAAGAAACGCATGGCCATCGCCTCGCCCTGCACAAGGCCCATCGTGCCGCAATAGCTGTACGGCAGGATCGCCTGCGGGTCGCGCGCGGCAATAGGTTGCAGGCGGTGCGCGATCTCGTCGAGCGCCTGCTCCCACGTGATGCGTTCGAACTTGCCTTCTCCCTTTTTGCCGACGCGGCGCATCGGGTACAGCAGACGATCGGGGTGGTAGGTGCGTTCGACGTAGCGCGAGACCTTCGTGCACAGCACCCCGGCCGTCGTCGGATGATCCGGATCGCCCTTGACCTCCGTGGCCACGCCGTCCTCCACGGTCACGAGCAACGCGCAGGTATCGGGGCAGTCATGCGGACAGGCGCCGCGGACGATGGTCTTGGTCATCGGATTCATCCAGAAAAACGTCGATAAACCAGTACTTTATACGATTCCGGTGGCAGCCGTCGGGGCTCTGGCCTTCCGCATGATGGAAGGGCTACAATAGTTCAAAACATGCATGCCTATCAGGCATGAGGAGAGATCAATGAGACTGGTAGAACCCATACTCGCTTACCAATCCGAGCTCGAAACGATCCGGCGCGACATCCACGCCCATCCCGAACTCTGCTACGAAGAACAACGCACGGCCGACGTGGTGGCCGCGCGCCTCACCGAATGGGGCATCCCCGTCGTGCGCGGGCTGGGCGTGACGGGTGTCGTCGGCATCATCAAGAACGGCACCTCGGACCGCGCCATCGGCCTGCGCGCCGACATGGACGCCCTGCCGATGCAGGAACTCAACACATTTGATCACGCGTCGCGCCACGCCGGCAAGATGCATGCTTGTGGTCATGACGGGCACACAACGATGCTGTTGGGTGCAGCCCACTATCTGTCGCAGAACCGCAACTTCGACGGCACCGTCTACCTGATCTTCCAACCGGCCGAAGAAGGCGGCGCCGGCGCGCGCCGCATGATGGACGACGGCCTGTTCGAACGTTTTCCGATGGACGCCGTGTACGGCATGCACAACTGGCCGGGCATCAAGGCGGGCAGCTTCGGCGTCGTCGCGGGGCCGATGATGGCATCCAGTAACGAGTTCCGCGTCGTCGTCAAGGGCAAGGGCGCGCACGCCGCGCAGCCGCACCGCGGCATCGATCCGGTGATGGTCGCCGTGCAGATCGCGCAAGCGTGGCAAACGATCATCTCACGCGAAAAGAACCCGCTCGATACGGCCGTCCTGTCAATCACGCAGATCCACGCCGGCAGCGCCACCAACGTCATCCCCGACGAAGCCGTCATGATCGGCACCGTGCGCACATTCTCGACGGATGTGCTGGACCTGATCGAGCGGCGCATGAACGAACTCGCGAACGGGCTGGCCGCGGGCTTCGGCGCCACCATCGACTTCTCGTTCAAGCGCAACTACCCGCCCCTGATCAACCATCCGGAACAGACGGCGTTCGCGATCGAGGCGATGCGCGCGGTGGTGGGTGCGGACAATGTCGATACAAACGTCGAGCCGACGATGGGCGCCGAGGACTTCGCGTTCATGTTGCAGGAAAAGCCGGGCTGCTATGTCTTCATCGGCAACGGCGACGGCGATCATCGAAGCCACGGGCACGGCCTCGGACCGTGCCAGCTGCACAACGGCAGCTACGACTTCAACGACCACCTGCTGCCCATCGGCGCGAGCTTCTGGGCGCGATTGGTCGAGATGAGCCTTACAGCCCAAGCTCCTTCAACACGGCTTCCTTGAGGTCCTGCGCGTCAAGGCTGGACATCTTGCGCGGATGCGGGATGTTCACCTCGAACGTGGCCTGGATCGTCGTCGGCCGCGGCGACAGCACGACGATGCGGTCCGCCAGGTGCACGGCTTCCTCGACGTCGTGCGTGATCAGCAGCACCGTGTGGCGCTCCTCTTCCAGGATGCGCAGCAGCTCCATGCGCATCTTGAGGTTCATGAGCGCGTCCAGCGCGGAGAACGGCTCGTCCATGTAGAGGATCTCGGGTTTCATGACGAGCGCCCGCGCGATCTCCACGCGTTTCAGCATGCCGCCCGACAGCTCGTGCGAATAGCTTTTTTCGAAACCTTTCAATCCCACCATCGCCGTGTAGTGGTCGGCGAGTTCCGCCTTCTCGGCCTCGCTGATGCCGTCCAGGCCGAACATCAGGTTCTGCTGCACCGTCAGCCACGGGAACACGGAGCCGTGCTGGGAAATGAGGATGCCCTTCGGGCTCGGACCATGCCGCACCTGGCCATCGATGACGACACGGCCCTCGTCCGGTTGATCGAAGCCGCACAGCATCTTCATCAACGTGGATTTGCCGCAGCCGGACGGCCCGACGATGGCGACGAATTCACCGTCGCGGATCGTGAGGCTGATGCCGCCGACGACCGGCAACGTGCCCTTGCGTGTCTCGAAGCTTCTACGGATGTCGTCGACGACGATCTTGTCCGCGACCTTGTAGTTCACCTTAGCGTCCATAGCGCCACCTTACCGATTTGAGACGTTCCAGGAGACGGGTGATCCCGTCCAGCATGAGGCCGATGATGCCGATGATGATCATGGCGGCGATGACCAGGTCGTAGCGGTTGCCCGCGTTACGCGAATCCATGATCAGGTAGCCGAGGCCCGAGCGCAGCGCGATCATTTCCGCCGCCACGACGACCAGCCACGCGACACCCAGCGTGATGCGCATGCCGACGATGATCTCGGGCAGCACCGCGGGAATGATCACCTGGCGATACAGCTTGGCGCGCGAGACGCCGAAGTTTTCCGCCGCGCGCAGGTAGCGCCGCTCGATCGTGTGTACGCCGGCCGCGGTCTGCACGATCATCGGGAACACGGACGCGATGAAGATCAGGAAAATCGGCGACGCGTTACCCACGCCGAACCACAGGATCGCGAGCGGAATCCACGCGATCGGAGAGATCGGACGCAGCAGCTGGAACAGCGGATTCAGCGTGACCCAGGCGCCCTCCATGCGGCCGATCCACAGGCCCAGCGGAATGGCGACGGCGATCGCCAGCAAGAAGCCGGTGCCGACGCGCATCAGCGAGGAACCGATGTGGTCCCACAGCGTACCGTCCTGCACGAGTTCCCACGTGCCCGTGACGACCTGCCCCGGCGTCGGGAAGATCGCGCTCCTGGTCTGGACGACGACGATCCACCAGACCGCGATCAATAACGCCAGCACGACCGCCGGCGCGATGATCCGCGCCCGCTTCCGTGCAAAAAAACTCTTCTTTTTCACAGCTTCTTGTCTCCCTCTTATGGTTACAACCAATGTTGTGCGCGCCACACAAGCCGCCGCCAGCCCGCATCCGGCGCCGGCTCGACGACGATGCGCATCTGGCCGCTCGCGTGCGCCGTGCATTCGAACTGCACGTCCCCCGCGACGCCGAACGGCATCCTGAAACTCTGCCCCGGCATGATCAAGACGGGCCCGAACGTCTGCGGCACGTTGTCGAGATTCTTCAGCACGAGGATGTCCTTCACGCCCAGCGTGAGCCGGATCGACGTCGGCAGGATCTCGACCTTGTCGCCCGCCGCGCGCCGCGCGTACGTCCCGGCGGGAATCTCGAACAGCTGCTCGCGCGAGCTTGCGGGAATCGGCGCGAACATGGCCCACAGCGCCGCGCTGGCGAGTATCACCGCGGCCGGCAGCAGGATGCGGGAACGCGTCATTGATTCAGCAAGACGCGCACGTCGTGCGCGACATCATCCACCGCGCGGCCGTACGGGCTCAATGCGCGCAGCTTGCCGGACCGGTCGATCAGGTAGACGAAGGACGAATGATTGAAACCGTAATTCGCACCGCTACCCGTCCTCGTGGACGTGACGCCGTATTCCTTGCGCACCTCGGCCAACTGCGCGTCAAGGCCGGTCGCGCCCACGAACGTCGGATCGAACGCCGTCAGATAGGCGCGCATGCGCTCCGCCGTGTCGCGCGCCGGATCGACGGTCACGTACACGACCTGGAAATCCTTGCCCTGCGCGCCCAGCTTCGTTTTCACGGCCGCCAGTTCGGCGAGTGTCGTCGGGCAGACGGCCGGGCAGGACGTGAAGCCGAAGCCCAGCGCCACGACCTTCCCGCGGTAATCGGACAATTTAAGAGGCTTGCCGGTCGAACCCTGCAACGTGAAATCGGGCGCCATGCGGGGCGGCGAGAATTCCCCGGATTTCAATGCATCCGCGCTCGCGGCCAATGGCAAGGCAAACAGCAGTGCTGCGGCGAGGCGTTTCATAGCGTGACGGTGACGGGGCGGACGGCCTTGAAGAAGCTTTCGTCCACGTACTGGTTGAACTGGACGGGCTTCTTCAGCGTGCCCGCATCCAGCGACATCTGCATCAATTCGTCGAATTCCTTCGGGATGATGCGCAGGTCGCCATACGTGACGCGGTCGCTCGGATTCGTCATCACGAATTTCAGGATCTTCGGATCCTGGTTGAAGTACTTCCTGGTGGCCGCGATCGCGATCGCCTTGTCGCGGTGCGCGGCATCCGCATCCATCCAGCTGCCGGCCGCCTGGACGTAGTTGACGAGGTCCTGCACGGCGGCGCGGTTATTCGCGATCAGGTCTTCGCGCACGGTGAGCACGCAGCAGATGTAATTCGGCCATTCGTCGCGCGTCATGCGCAGCGGCGTCGCGTAGCCGGCCATCTGCGCGGAGGCGCCGAACGGCTCGCCCGTGCAATAGGCATCGATGGCTTTCGCATACAGCGCGGCCGGCATGTCCGGCGGGGGCATCTCGACCAGTTCGACGTCCTTGATGTTCATGCCCTCTTCCGCCAGCATCTTGCGCAGGAAGAGCAGGTCGACGGCGAAACGGCTCGGAATGGCGACGCGCTTGCCCTGCAGGTCGCGGAATTTTTTATAGCCGGCATCCGTGCGCACCATGATGACGGCACCGGAGCGGTGGCCCAGCGACACGACCTTGACGGGGATATTGCTGGACACGAGGTCCATGACCATCGGCGCCAGCACGTAGGCGGCCTGGATGCGGCCCGACATCAGCGATTCCTTCAGTTCGGGGAAGCCGCTGTATTTGCTGTACTCGAAGCCGAGCGGGTTCGCTGGCTTAGTTGCGGCATCCTTCGCGGCGATCTCGGCCTCCTTGGCCGCACACGCGACGGGCAGGGTCAGGTTACAGGTCACCGGCAAGCCGCCGACGACCAGTGATGCGCTTTTCTTCTCCGAAGAACACGCCGCCAAAGCGGACGGCAACGCCATTGCCGACGCCAGTTTCAACAGCTGCCGCCGCGTGCGGAAGCCGTTTCCCAGATTATCCATGCTGCCCCTGTATTGGGTTCGTTATGTGCGGCAAGGGTAGAGAAGTTTGAGGCCCGGGGCAACAGGCTGTTGCGGCGGGCCATCTACTCCATTGTCTCCGTGATATTACGTAACGATGTAATACCTCTGGGAATTATACGAGGTTGTACTGATAGCGCAAACAGGTAGCGAATAAATACTTATGGCATACGGTCCGGCGCGGTGCCCAGCCGCTTGCCGGGATTCATCCGCTCCAGCGCGATGAGGCCGGCCGCATGGTCGGCGGACGGGATGTCGCCTGCGATGCTCTCGAACTGCCGCGTCACGAGTTCCGTCACGGGCAAGGTGACGCCGGCGCCACTGGCTGCCGCCAGGATGTTGCGCTGATCCTTCAGCTGCGTCTTGACCTGGCCGCCGGGCATGAAGTTCCGCTCCAGCATGCGCTGGCCGTGCACTTCCAGCACGCGGCTGCCGGCGAAGCCGCCGCGGATCGCCTCGCGCACGGCGGCCGGATCGGCCCCGGCCGCTTCCGCCAGCAGCAGCGCTTCCGCCACAACATTGATCGTCGCACCGACGATCAACTGGTTGCACAGCTTGGCCACCTGGCCGCTGCCGACGGGGCCGACGGCTTTCGGCGAGCCCATCACGCGCAGCACGGGCTCGGCTTGGGCGTAGTCGGCCGCATCGGCGCCGGCCATGATCGCGAGCTGCCCCGCTTCCGCGCCACCCACGCCGCCGGACACGGGCGCATCGACGAAGCGGCCGCCGGCCTGGCGCAGGCGGGTGGCAAAATCCACGGCTTCGTCCTGGCGCGTGAAGCTCATGTCGATCCACAACGTGTCGTGTGCGAGTGCCGGCAGGGCATCATCGATGACCTGGCCGACGATCGGGCCCGCTTCGAGGATCGAGATCACGATGTCGGCACCGCGCACGGCGTCGTGCAGGTCGGCATGCGGTTCGGCGCCGGTGTCGCGCAGCGCCTCGGCCTTGGCGGCCGTGCGGTTCCACACGCGCAGGGGATAGCCGGCCTGGGCCAGCCGGGTCGCCATCGGCTTGCCCATCAGGCCGATGCCGAGAAATGCCACAGTCGGTAACGTCATTGCTTCCTCTCGATGATTCATTGTCCGTATTTTAACAATTGATAGGTCGACTACGTCCTTTCAACGACCTCGTTACAATAGCGGTTTGGCCGTGACCATTTTGCGTGCACGGCTCTCATTCACAGCAAAGGCAATGTTCTCCATGAAAAAAATGATGCGTTCCCTGGCGGCCGTGGCCGCGTTGTCGGCCGCGACGGCGGCCCATGCCGCCGACGGTTATTTCGATTCCTCGTCGGTGGAAGTCGGCGGCGGCGAACACGTGCAGGTCGTCCGTCTCGCGGTCCAGAAAGACTGGAACAAATCCTGGCTGCCGACCAGCGGCTACCACCTGAACGGCTACTGGGACGCGAACGTCGCCTACTGGCGCGCCAACCAGTGGCTCGACCAGCAGGGCAACACGAAGGACCTGGCAGTCGTCGGCATCACGCCGGTGTTCCGCTGGGAAGCCGACAATAAGCTGGGCTTCTACGCCGACGCCGGCATCGGCGCCGCCGTCTTCTCGAGCGTGTACCGCAATACGCACCGCCAGCTGTCGACCGCGTTCGAATTCGCCGACCACGTGGGCGTCGGCTATGTCTTCGCCAACAAATGGGAGCTGGGCGCGCGCCTGCAGCACTACTCGAACGGCGGCATCAAGAAACCGAACGGCGGCGTGAACCTGCTGCTGCTGAAGGCGGCGTACCACTATTAAGATCAAACCGGGGTCAGAGCCCGAATTTAAGCAATTGCCCAAAATCGGGCTCTGACCCCGGTTGCGACCCGGTTATCGGATTTGTGTGAGAATCCATCCGATGACCGATACCGACACCATCAAACGCTATCTGCCGTGGCTGGTGGCGACCGCGCTGTTCATGGAGCAGCTCGACGCCACCATCGTCAACACCGCCGTCCCCAGCATCGCGGCCAGCCTGCAGGTCACACCGCTCAGCCTCAAATCCGTCGTCACGAGTTACATCCTCAGCCTCGCCGTGGGCATTCCCGTGAGCGGGTGGATGGCCGACCGTTTCGGCACCCGCCGCGTGTTCTTCACGGCGATCGCGATCTTCACGGTGGCGTCCGTGCTGTGCGGCCTGTCGCTGAACGCCCCGATGATGGTCGCGGCCCGCCTGCTGCAAGGCCTCGGCGGTGCGATGATGATGCCGGTGGGCCGGTTATCCATCATCCGCACGTTTCCCAAGAACGAGTTGCTGGGCGCGATGAACTTCGTGATCCTGCCGGCGCTGATCGGCCCGCTGCTGGGCCCGACCGTCGGCGGCCTGATCGTGCACTGGGTTTCCTGGCGCTTTATTTTCTTCGTCAACGTGCCGGTTGGCCTGCTCGCGCTGTACCTCGTCTGGCGCCATATGCCGGATTACCACGGCGCCGAGCCGCGTCCGCTGGACGTGATCGGGCTGATCCTGTTCAGCTCGGGGACGGCGATCCTGTCCTGGCTGCTGGAAGTATTCGGCGAGCACACGCTCGACCCGATGACGGCCGGCCTAATGCTGGCGCTCTCGATCTCCCTGCTGGCCGCGTATGCCTGGCACGCGAACGAGGCCCAGTTCCCGCTGCTGCGCCTGGCGTTGTTCAAGGTACGCACGTTCCGCATCTCGGTGCTGGGCGGCTTCATCACGCGCCTGGGCATCGGCGGCCTGCCCTTCCTGCTGCCGCTGCTGTACCAGCTGGGCCTCAAGCTCGCGCCGTGGCAATCGGGCCTGCTCATGATGCCGACCGCCGCCGCCGCGATGGGCATGAAACTGATCGCGCCGAAAGTCCTCGCGCGCTTCGGCTACCGGCAAGTGCTCATGTTCAACACGATCTGCATCGGCCTGACGATCGGGCTGTTCGCGCTGGTCGGCCCGTCCACGCCGTGGTACGCCATCGCCGGCATCGGCTTGCTGCAGGGCTTTTTCAATTCGCTGCAATTCTCGAGCATGAACACGCTCGCGTATGCCGACGTGGAATCGAAGGACTCCAGCATGGCCAGCACGATCGCCTCGTCGTTCCAGCAGCTGTCGATGAGCTTCGGCCTCGCCGCCGGTTCGATCGTGACGGCGTGGTTCCTGGGCCGCGTGCCGCAGACGGACCAGGTGATGGTCACCAAGGCGCTGCACCACGCGTTCATCGCCCTGTCCGTCATGACGATGCTGTCGTCCCTCGTCTTTGCGCGCTTGCGCCGCGGAGATGGCGAGAGCATCACGCAAAGCAAGACAGCGACGGCCGTGGCGCAGGATCCAGCGCCGCTGTCCCAAGCCTGACGCGGATTACTCGGTCAGCGTTGTGGTCTTGCGGTTCGGGTCGGCATTGATGCCGGCCTCCGTGAACGGGATGGACGGCCATTCCTTGCGCGAATACAGCGGCAACTGGTCCGCGTAGTACGGCGACTTCGGGTCCGTCGACTGGCCATAGACGAGCATCGCCTGGGCGACCGGGCCGGCATCGTCGAACGTCACCGTCTGCACATAGCTCGTGCCCCAATAGACGTTGTTGTAGCCGGTGGCCGTGAGGCCAGTGCTCATCCGCAGCGAGTTGTACGAACCGTCGATGTCGCCCACGCCGCCGTGCAAGGGCGTGCGCACGCCGTTGCGCGTCTCGCCCTGGTAATCGCCCAGCTTCGCGTCGAGCGGGATGTTCAGCGACTGCAAGGTCTGCGCCGCCGTCTTCAGCGCGGCGAACATCGCGGGCAGCGCGGCCGGCGCGACGCCGTTGGGCGTGTGGACGGGGTCGGCCGGGTCCAGCGGCACCTTCCACTTGTTGGGGATCTGCGAGGCCGCGGTCCAGAATTCGCGGAACAGGACGGCGCCCCGGCTGTCGAGGTTCGCATGGCGGTCCCACGCACCCAGCACCGTGCACGCCTGGACCAGCGTCGCATCGTTCGCCGGACAGGCCGCCAGCAGTTCCGGCAGCACGAGCTCGGCAGCGTAGATGCGGTCGGCGAACACGAGCGTCTGCAGGTCGGACAGCTGGAATTTATGACCTTGCTGCGCCAGCTCCTCGAACTGGATGAAGCCGATCCGCGTGCGCAGGCGCTGCTCGACGCCCGTCTTGCCGTACAGCGGCGAATAGCCCAGCGGCGCCGGCCCCGTCAGCAGGGAACGGGCGTTGGTCAGCCAGTAGCTGTCGTTCGAATTGCCGACGTAGTCCGTGCGCAGCATCGATGGCGCATTGACCGGCGAGAAAATGCCGGCAGGCGCACTGGCATCCTGGCCCCAGCCGCACGCACTGCGCGAACCGTCGAACAACACGAGAGCCGGCAGCAAGAGGCAGTTGCCGGCGAATTTATCCGACGTGACGCGCGGGACGACGCTTGCGTCCGCATACAGCGCATTGCCGGCGCGATCGGCCGCGATCGTATTCACCCACGGCAGGCCAACGACGGTGTCCAGCGACGATTTGAGGGTCTGCACGCTCGTCGCGGTGCCGATGCCCAGCCATTGTTCGAGCATGCGGGTATTGCCGCGGTTCGGGTCCGCAAGGACATAGGCCGTCGTGCTATTCCACATCAGCCCCGCCTCCGGTTTCACGATGACGGCGCCCTGCTTGCTGAAGTAAAAGGTCTTGGTACGCTTCGTCGTCGTGCCGTCCGCCATCAGGATGTCGACGGATACAGTCTTCGACGTCATCTTGTTCTTCTCGCCGTCGATCAGATAGGTCGTGCCCGTCGAGTCGCCCGCATCGAGGGCCAGCTTGAAGGTCGTGAAGTGCGTGGCGGCCGTGACGGTGTGCGACCACGCGACATCCTTGTTGAACCCGATGACGACGACCGGCAAGCCGCCCAGCACGACACCCATCGCGTCATAGCGGCCGGGCACGGTGAGATGGGCTTGGTAGAAGCGGTCGGTACTCGTCCAGGGGAAATGTGGATTGCCGAGCAGGAGGCCGCGTCCACTGGCGGACAAATCCTTGCCGACGGCCAGCGCATTGCTGCCGAAGCCCTGGTGCACGACCTTGTCCAGGCGCGCGAGGAGAAAGGCGGGGTCGAGCTTGTTTTGTTGACGCGACCGGGATGCCACCGTCGCGGTCGCATCGCGAGCGCCCGCGACGACCTCCTTCGCGAACACTTCGCCCGATGCGTGCAGCGCTTTCTCGGCCAGGACCAGAACCATATCCTCGACTGTCATCGGCTTGACCCACTTCGCGTCCTTGCACGCGGCCGGATAATTGCCGGCATTGTCCTTCAGGTAGCGGTTGTAGCCGGCGACATAGCCCTCGAGCAGATCACGCGGTTCCTTGGCGCCTGCCGCATAGCCGGCGCGCAGCTGGTCGACGTCGAGATAGCCCTTGAAGAAGAAATCGCTGTCTTCGTTTTTCAGGTCCATGAATCCGCTGGCGGCACCGTATTCATCGCCCTTACGCGCCGTGGCACGGGCTTCGCCGCCGAAATACAGTGAACGCTCGCCACGTACGGTCAATAGAGAATCGGCAAACATGCACAGGTTGTCCTGCGCGTAGGCATACGCGAGGCCATAGCCCAAGCTACGGAAGTCGGCCGCTTTGACGTGGACGACGCCGTGGGTCGTGCGGGTGATGTCGGCGCTGAACCGGGGTGGCGGTGCGGGCGTGGAAGGCGAAGTGTCGCTGTCGTGATGGCTGCAGGCGGTGAGAATGGCGCCCAGGACAATTGCAGGAAAAACACGATGGAAGTGCATAGTGCTCCTTGAATGTAGAGAAAGCGAATCGGGCTATCGAAGCTAGCGGTTTTTGCTTTTGCTACAACTGTTGGAACACAAGCTTATCAGGTTTCGTTTTTTCCGATTCAAATATCCGTTTTCGAGGCGCTGAAAAGCAAAAAGCCCGCTCAGTGCATACTGAGCGGGCTTTTCTAATAACTAGCCTGACGATAACCTACTTTCACACTGGTTGCAGCACTATCATC
>NZ_LMEW01000001.1 GCF_001426525.1 Massilia sp. Root133 | reverse complement strand
TAATTCATCCACGCTGTCGAATCTGTTCAGGTAGAAAAACTCGGACTTGAGCACGCCGAAGAAGCTTTCCATCGCTGCGTTGTCGTGACAGTTGCCTTTGCGGGACATGCTCTGCACGAGTTGCCTCTCCCGTAGCTGACGCTGGTAAGCTGGCATCCGATATTGCCAGCCCTGATCGGAGTGAAGCATCGGTTTTTCATGCGGTTGCAGCTTGGCCAAGGCTTTATTGAGCATCGAGCTGACCATATCGAAGACGGGACGCCTRTTCGTTTCGAAGGCAATGATTTCACCGTTGTACAGGTCCAGTACTGGCGACAGGTACAACTTTTCACCCGCGACGTTAAACTCGGTCACGTCCGTCACCCATTTCTGATTGGCTGCYTCGGCCTTGAACTGGCGYTGTAGCTCATTCGGCGCGGTTTGCCCTACCTCGCCCTTGAACGAGCGGTACTTCTTCGGTCGTACAAGCGATTTCAGGCCAAGCACGCCCATCAGACGCTGAACCACCTTGTGATTGACCAGGTGCCCCGACTGCTTCACGACAGCCGTGATACGCCGGTAACCATAACGCCCCTTGTGACGCTCGAAGATGGCTTTGATCGCGGCTTTCAGCTCGCCGTACTTGTCGCCCTCATGTCGCAAACTCAGCCGGTAATAGAACGTGCTACGCGAGAGCTGCGCCAGCTTGAGCAGGCCAGCCATAGRGTAATGCTGCCTTAGTTCGTGCACTACTTGCGTTTTTTCGGCGACGCTTGCTTCGGCCGGGCCTGAACTAAGGCTTGCAACTTTTTTAGGTAAGCATTCTCCATGCGCAGGTAGTCCAGTTCGGCCAGCAATTCCTCCCTGGATCGCTTTTCATCGGAGGGCATATCAGGCTTTGCTGTCGGGACTGCCATTGCTGTGGGTCTTCCTCGTGGGCGTGGTTTCAATGCATCCAGTCCGCCGCTATGAAAGCTGCGCTCCCACACACTGAGAATGCCGGGATTGCGAATATCGAACTGCACGGCCGTCTGGCCGTATGACATCTCATTTTCCCACATGTGCCGCAAGACTGACAGTTTGAACTCGGCGCTGTAGTGGCTGAACTTCTTCTTGAAAGCCTCGCTGCCATGGGCGCGGAACCGCTCGACCCACCGCCTAACCATCGAGTGCGCCAACCCGTGCTTCAGCGCCAGCGTCTTGTATCCGCCTTGCTGGTCCAAGTATTGCTGAACTACAGAGAGCTTGAACCGCTCATCGTACTTCGTCATGAAAAAACCCCAAAAGTTGGTGTCCAACTTTTGGGGTTCAGTTCANCGCCTAACCATCGAGTGCGCCAACCCGTGCTTCAGCGCAGCGTCTTGTATCCGCCTTGCTGGTCCAAGTATTGCTGAACTACAGAGAGCTTGAACCGCTCATCGTACTTCGTCATGAAAAAACCCCAAAAGTTGGTGTCCAACTTTTGGGGTTCAGTTCACCGCGGGGACGCCCTTTTCGAGCTGTTGGATGCCGCCAGGCCCAGGTCTCGCGCGCACCCGGCCAAGATGCCGGGGACGCAGAGCCTCACCTGGGGCGCCGAGCCAGGCCGGCCGGCACCCGCCAGACGATCAGTCCAGCTTCCAGGCGTAGTCGACCTTGGTCCAGGTCTGGGCCGGTGCGCCATCCTTGGTGCCTGGCTTGAACTTGCAGGCCGACAGGCCCTTCATTGCAGCCTTGTCCAGGCCTTTGAAGCCGCTCGATTTCTCCAGCTTCGAATCGGCCACCGAACCGTCGGCGGCGACGAGGAAGGACATCGACGTGATGCCCTGCTCTTCGTTCATCAGCGACGCTTTCGGATATTCGACCTTGCATTTGGACGGATCGAACGTCGCCGGCGTTTCGCCTGCAAAAGCCGAACCAGCGATACCGGAGACCAGCAGAGCGACGAGGCTCACAGAAAATTTCTTATTGGACATTTTTATTACCCCCGAAAAACAAAGTTTTTTTTGATGCCGGTGCTCTCCACCGGCGCTGGACGAGCCGTCCTGGCTCAGAATTCTTCCCAATCGTCGCTGGCGGCTGCCGCTGCGACTTTTTTCGCGGTCGATGCCGGCGCATCCGCCGGACGTTCCTGCTGGGCCGGCTTCTTGGCCTTCGCGGCGGCCGGTTTCTTCAGCTGCGGCTTGGCGGCCGGGCGGACGACGACAGCGCGGCTGGCGGTGGCGGCGGCCGGCGCCGGTGCGTCCACGATGGCCTGCTCCTCGCCTTCGGCCAGCTTGAAGATGCTGACGACGCGCTGCAGTTCAGCGGCCTGGTCCTGCAGGCTCTGGAAGGCGGCGGCGGCTTCTTCGACCAGCGCGGCGTTCTGCTGCGTCATGCCGTCCATCTCGATGATCGACAGGTTGACCTGTTCGATGCCGGCGCTCTGTTCGGCGCTGGCGCTGGCGATGTCGCTCATGATGTCGGTCACGCGCTTGACGCTGGCAACGACCTCGTCCATCGTCTCGCCGGCCTCGCCGACGAGCTTGCTGCCGCGGCCGATCTTCTCGACGGAGTCGCCGATCAGCTGCTTAATTTCTTTCGCGGCCGCTGCGGAACGCTGGGCCAGGTTACGCACTTCCGAGGCGACGACGGCGAAGCCGCGACCCTGTTCACCGGCACGGGCTGCCTCGACGGCGGCGTTCAGTGCCAGGATGTTCGTCTGGAAGGCGATGCCGTCGATGACGCCGATGATGTCGGCGATCTTGCTTGCCGAGCTATTGATCTCGCCCATCGTGCCGACGACCTGCGACACCACGTCACCGCCCTTGCGTGCCACGTCCGATGCGGTGGCGGCCAGGTGATTCGCTTCGCGGGCATTGTCCGCGTTCTGCTTCACGGTCGACGTCAGTTCTTCCATCGCCGACGCAGTCTTCTCCAGCGAGCTGGCTTGCAGTTCGGTACGCGACGACAGGTCGGTGTTGCCGGCTGCGATTTCACGCGATGCGGTGGTGATGGTATGCGTGCCGCGACGGACCTGGCTGACGATGTCGACCAGGCTGTTGCGCATCTGTTTCATTTCGATCAGCAGGCTGCCGCGATCCGACGACTTGGTGTCGATGGCGATCGACAGGTCGCCTTCGGCGATGCTGCCGGCGATCTTGGCGGTGTAGTCCGGTTCGCCGCCCAGCTGCTTCAGCAGGCCGCGGGTGATGATGGTGGCAGCCAGGATGCCGAGTGTGACGGCCAGGGCCAGCAGCACGAGCATGAAATTACGGGCGCTGGCGAAGGCGGCTTCCGCGTCGACCTGGGACTGCGCGTTCAGCTTGTCTTCCAGCCTGCCCAGTTGGTCAAGCCCGTCCAGCCACTTCTTCTGGGCAGGACGGATTTCCTTGACCATCACGCGGGTGGCGTCCATCGCGTTATTGGCCAGGTAGAGTGCCGATGCCTTGGCGATGGCCGGCATGGCGGCGCCTTCGGCTTCTTTCACTTGGTTCAGCAGGGATTTTTCTTCAGGCAACGCTTCTTCAGAGAACTTAGCTGCCAGTTTTTGTTGCAGAGCATCGTATTTGGCAGTCTGTTCCTTGAAACGGTTCAGTTCCGGCTCCATGTCGGCCGGGTCCGTCATCAGGGTCAGGGTACGCAGCGAGGTGACGCGTTCGCTCACGTTGTTACGCATGTCGACGACCAGGCGGGTGACGACATTGTTGACATTCACGACGTGGTCGAGCCGGTTCTGGATCTGCGCCATGCGCAGGATGCCGACGACGGTAACGATAACCAGCAGCACGAGCACGAGGGCAAAACCCAGGCCCAGACGCACGCCGACCTTCATGTTTGCTAAGTTCATTCCTTATCTTCCCTGTTTCAAGTGATCAGACCCGCTCCGGAGTCTTTGTCTTTTGTTACGGAAAGTCCATCTTCCCGGTGGACTTACGTATTTCCGTCAGGATAAATCAAAACGACGATTTGCAGACAGAAAACATGCACCGCTGTAATTATGTTTCACCACAACAACAGGATTAGATGTCATGCAAGGAGAAGAGCCCAGATTATGGGTCTATTCTTGCTATAGGGCAAGGATAACGTTGCAAACGATTAAAAGTTTGCAACATTTTTTGTAGCGGATTTTGAACATCCCGGCCATTTTCATGCAACCGGGGTAGCAAAATAACTAAAAGTCAACCTTACGCGGCGCTTACGCGGCGAGGCGCAGTTTGCCGGCGGCTTCGAGGAGGAGATCGGGGTTGCCTGCGGCGAGGCGGCGGGAATCGGACAGCAACTGGCGATAGCCGCGCGCGCCCGGCAGGCCGGCCATCAGGCCCAGCATGTGGCGCGTGATGCTGTTCAGGCGCAGGCCCAGCGGACCGTAGCGCTCCAGCTCGGCGCGGATGTATGGAATCATGGCTTCCAGCACCTGCTCGCGCGTTTTCGGCGGGGTTGCGTCGCCATAGAAACGGGCGTCCCAGCCGGCCATCACGTAGGGATTATGGTATGCCTCGCGGCCGATCATGACGCCGTCCACGTGCTGCAGGTGCGTGGCGATCTCGTCGTCGGTCTTGATGCCGCCGTTGATGATGATCTCGAGGTCGGGGAATTCGCGCTTCAGCTGGTACGCGACTTCATAGCGCAGCGGCGGGATCTCGCGGTTTTCCTTGGGCGACAGCCCCTTCAGCACGGCATTGCGCGCGTGGACGATGAAGGTGCGGCAACCGGCGTCGGCGATGGTGCCAATGAAATCGCGCACGAAGCCATATTCTTCGTTGTGATCGATGCCGATACGGTGCTTGACGGTGACGTCGATGCTGACGGCGTCGCGCATCGCCTTCACGCAATCGGCGACGAGTTGCGGTTCCTGCATCAGGCAGGCGCCGAACGCCCCCTTCTGCACGCGCTCGGACGGGCAGCCGCAATTCAGGTTGATCTCGTCATAGCCCCACTGCTCCCCCAGCTTGGCGCTCTTGGCGAGGTCGGCGGGATCGCTGCCGCCCAGCTGCAGCGCGATGGGATGCTCGACGTCGTCGTAGCGCAGGTGGCGCTCGACGTCGCCATGGATCAGGGCGCCCGTCGTCACCATCTCTGTATACAACCAGGTGTGTTGCGTGATCTGGCGGTGGAAGACGCGGCAGTGGCGGTCCGTCCAGTCCATCATGGGTGCCGTACTTAAAGTTCGCTTGCGGTATTTCATCAATATCTCAAAATTACATTCGTGGCTGTTGACTTAATTCAAACTCAAATTAGTTATGAATGCATGGTTCAGTAGCCATCCAAAGACAGGATTATCCCGCATCGAGGTCTCTGCCGCCATCTCACGTTAAAGCATGCTGTCGCAATCCTTGCCCCGCCCGCGATGAAAGAGTATGTTAAGCGCACACCTCGACGTCAGAACAAGGAGCGCGAACATGTCAATCAAACGGCCCCGTTCTTTTCGAGTGATGCTTGGATTGCTCGCGACAGCGGGCCTTGTCGCGTGTGCCAGTCCTGACGGCGACCATGGTCGGCATCACGCGGATCAATCTGCAGAAACCGCTGGCAATGGCTTACCGGGTGGCCCCCAGTCGACTGGCGGAATGATGGGCGCCGGCATGACAGGAAGCAATGGCAGCTGCCCGATGACGGATTGCGGAAATGCCACCGCCTCTACGCAACGACAGCCGATGATGGATAAGGATGCGATGTGCGCCATGTACCGCGGCATGCGCGACGCTCCGACAGAGCAGGCTCGGCAAGCGATGATGGAACGGAACATGCAAGCGATGTCTCCCGAGATGCGCCTACAACATATGGAAATGATGCGGCAGCAATGTCAGTGAACCGACGCTGGCCGCCCGTCGTCAGCATCTTCCTTGTCCTGCGGTTTACTGACCAGCCTGGATAACTCGAGGTTGCCAACTGGTGGCGTAGTACGCCAGGGCACGACGAACAAACGCTCTGCCAATCCATCAGCCACGCGTCTCATCTGCTCGCGCTCGCCGGCCATCCGCGCCTGTAGAAGCGGGTCACGCGTGCCGGCAGCAAGTATGCTCTTGTTGATCACCCACGCATAGGGTTCGACGCCGGCGCGGCGCAAGTCGTCCTGTAACGCCACTGCTTGCGAAACGGGCGTCACTTCCGGCAAGGTCACCAGGATGATCTTTGTGTAGGTTCCATCTTGTAGCCGCATCAAGGGCGTGGTCACGCGTCCACTGCCAAGGCCCTCGAATTCGCGCAGCGTTTGCCGATGATAGGCACCGGTAGCATCCATCAACAGCAGGGAGTGCCCGGTTGGCGCCGTGTCGAGCACGACGAAGGCACTCCGGGCTTCGTTGACGATTTTCGAGAAGGCGTGAAAAACCGCTACTTCTTCGGTGCACGGCGAGCGCAAATCTTCCAGCAACAAGGCTTTTTCCTGCGCATTCAACCCCGACGATTTGCTTGCCATCACCTTGGCGATGTAGCGCTGGGTTTCAACCTTCGGGTCGATGCGATCGACATGCAGACCAGACACCTCCGCATCCAACGTGCCGGCAAGGTGCGCTGCCGGATCCGTGGTGCTGAGGTGGACGGTTTTCCCGCGTCGGATCAGACCGAGCGCCAAGGCGGCGGCCAGGGTCGTCTTGCCCACCCCGCCCTTACCCATCACCATGATCAAACCGTGTTCGGCAAGTGCCAGCTCGTCGGCCAACGCGTCCAGGCCGGGCAGCGGCTCGATGGGATCATTGGCGGCATTGCTCTTGATGGTCGGGCTCGCATTTGCCGTAAAAAGCGCACGCAAGGCAGCAAGCCCGACCGTGTCGAACGATCGCAGCGGCACCTGATCTTGCGGTAATGATTGCAGGCATGTCGGCATCTCATCCAATGCCCGCTGTTCCAGAGTCCAGATGGCAACCGCGACCATATCGTCGGGATCGCTGGCGTGGAACACCCCATTGATGACCAGACGCTGGTTGTTCAGGCCGAGCGTGTGCAATTCCTCCGACGTGCGCGCCGCCTCGGCAATCGCACTCTTGTCGGCGCGGGCGACCAGAATGATTGTCGTCCGGCCCGGATCGGTCAGGGCATCCATCGCAGCCTTGAAGCGTACTTCCTGCATCTTCAAGCCCGAATGCGGGCCAAGACAGGAGGCGCCACGATCGTTACCGGCCAGAAAACCGCTCCACGCCTGTGGCAGGCTGAGCAAGCGTAGCGTGTGCCCCGTCGGCGCCGTGTCGAACACGACATGGTCGTAGTCATCGGCTGCGTCGAACAGCAGGGAGGCAAATTCGTCGAACGAAGCGATCTCCGTAGTACAAGCGCCGGACAATTGTTCACGCACAGTTGCGCGGTCTGTATCGCTGGCGCTGGCGTCCATCTGTGCCAGGACCCGTCGGCGATACGATTCGGCGGCCGCGTCCGGGTCGATGTTCAGCACGGACAATCCCGGTGCGCCGGGCACCGGAGAGGGTTTGTTGCGAAGCTCGATGCCCAGCATTTCGTCGAGGTTCGATGCGGCGTCGGTACTGACGAGAAGCACCCTTTTTCCAGCATCGGCGAGCGCCAGCGCCGTCGCGGTCGACAGCGACGTCTTGCCGACGCCTCCTTTACCTGTAAAAAACAGGTGCCGGGTCGGCCTATCCAGGAAACCCGGCGTTTTCGCCTTGAGCCAGTTTGCCGCCTGATCGCGTGTTGGCATGCTGCCGCCGTGGACGAGCGCGCCATCGATGAGGATGGCTGGCGTCGCGGTCGCACCCAGCCGCTCGATGTCCTGCCTGTCCGTGACCTCTGCGATATCAATCGACACACCGGTAGCGCGAGCCATGTCTTCAAGTAGTGCAACGACGCGTTGGCACTTCTCGCGTTCGGTTTCCAAGACTTTGATTTTCATCAGCCTTTGCCTTTAGTAGAGTGAGACTAGAAAGACAAGCTTTGGCCAGCATACTCAACTGTCCGCGCGAGAACAACCTTTCAAGGAAGTGCAGACTTGCGCGCAACCATCCCAACGAGCGCCGAGAGGCCCGCATGGCGCTTCCCTTCGCCGAGTTCGGCCTCGTACTCTTCGAGCTCCAGGATCTCGAGCGATGCGAATGCCGCGCGCAGCATCTGCTCCGTATACAGATTATCGAGGACGCCCGGCCCGCCCGTGTTGTATTCCAACTGTTTTGGCGTATACCCCTGCAAGATGAGCAGCCCTCCCGGTTTGAGCGCGGCCGTCATTCCGGCGAAGATCCGGACGCGTAGCGCCGGATCGGCGAACTGGATGAAGATGGCGGCAATGACGTCGTAAGCATCCGGACTCCAGGACCACGTGGTGCAGTCCGCTACCTGGTAGTTGACCGACACCCGCGCATCGCGCGCGAGTCTGCGGGCCTTGGCAACGCCCGTCGACGATATGTCGAAGGCGTCCACGAGCAATCCTTGCCTGGCCAGCCAAACGCTGTTGCGCCCTTCGCCGTCCGCTACCAAGAGGGCACTCTGGCCAGCCTCCAGAAGAGGCGCATGCCTGGCGAGATAACTGTTTGGTTCGGTACCAAAAACGAATTCCGACGTGTCATAACGTTCGTCCCAGACTCTTGCCGCGTCCTCGAACCGGTTGCCCGTCATCTTGTCCCCTTTCATGAAAATCATCGCCGATGAAATCATTCTATTGAAATATATATCGTAAATCAATATAATATTCACGGCTATATTGAAATTGAGGAGTCAACCTGTGGCGCACGACCAAGACAAATTCAACCTGGAGGACATGCAGGCCGCCGCCGCACGGGCCTGCGCCTTGCTGAAGGTGCTCGGCAATCCGGACCGCTTATTGCTGCTGTGCCAGTTGACGCAGGGTGAGTTCTGCGTCAGCGATCTTGAATCCAAGCTCGGCATCCAGCAACCCACGCTTTCCCAGCAACTCGGTGTACTGCGCGAGGAGCAGCTGGTGAGTACCCGCCGTGAGGGCAAGCAGATTTACTACAGCCTCGCGAGCAAGGAAGCCACCGCGGTGCTGCAGGTGCTTTACCAACTGTACTGTGTCCAACCACTGGGAGAAGACAATGACGATTGACTGGACCCACTTTACCCCTTGGACAGCATTGGCCGGGGGGCTGCTGATCGGACTGGCCGCCTCGACATTCGTCCTGCTCAACGGCAGGATCGCCGGCATCAGCGGCATTCTCGGCGGTCTCCTGCGCCCGGTGCAGGGCGATATCGCCTGGCGCGTCGCTTTCCTGGCCGGGCTGGTGGCCGCTCCCCTGCTCTACGGCCTGTTCCGGACCTTGCCCGCCGCCCATATTGAAGCCGGCGACGGCACGCTCATCGCCGCCGGCCTACTGGTCGGCCTCGGCACCCGCTACGGGTCGGGATGCACCAGCGGCCACGGCGTGTGCGGCCTGTCCCGCCTGTCGCCGCGCTCGCTGGTCGCGACTGCCGCGTTCATGCTGGCAGGGTTTGTCACCGTGTTCGTCATACGGCACCTTGCCGCTTGAGGAGGAATAAATCATGCAAATCGTCAGCGCATTCATCGTCGGCTTGGTCTTCGGGATCGGGCTGATCGTCGCGGGCATGACCGATCCGGCCAAGGTCCAGGCGTTTCTCGACCTGGCGGGTAGCTGGGACCCGTCGCTGGCCTTCGTCATGGGCGGTGCGATCCTGGTCGCGCTCGTCGCCTTCCGCTTCGCCGGCACGCGTGAGCGCTCGATGCTGGGCGAGGCCATGCGCCTGCCGACCGTCAGCCGGATCGACCGCCGTCTCGTCCTGGGCAGCCTGGCATTCGGCGCCGGATGGGGACTGGCCGGTTTCTGCCCGGGCCCCGCACTGGCGTCGTTGGCCACGGGCGGGAGCAAGGTCCTGATCTTCACCGGCGCCATGCTGGCCGGGATGGTCGTGTTCGAATTCCTGGAGCGACGCGTCGCCGCGGCCAGGACGCGCGCCGCATAACCGGAGCCGTGCGATGCTGACTTCGCTGTTACTCGGACTGGCGGTCGGATTGATCCTGGCACTGACCGGGGCGGGCGGCGGCATCCTCGCGGTGCCGTTGCTGGTATTTGGCACCCATATCGGCGTGGCGCAGGCCGGACCGATCGGCCTCATGGCGGTCGGGATGGCGGCCGCCCTCGGCGCCCTCCTCGGCCTGCGCGCCGGGGTGGTGCGCTATCGCGCGGCACTCCTGATCGCCATGACGGGTATGCTGTTCTCCCCTGCCGGACTGTGGCTGGCGCACCGCATCGACAACCGCTGGCTCGGCGTGCTGTTCGCGCTGGTGCTGCTGTATGTCGCCTTGAACACGTTTCGCAAGACGCGCGCCGGCCATCTCGCTGCGGTAGAAGAAGCAGCACGCCGGCCGGTCTGCCAGCGCGGGGCGGGGACGGGCCGCTTCATCTGGACCCGTCCGTGCGCCCGCGCGCTCGCCCTGTCCGGCTCGATTGCCGGCCTGTTGTCCGGCTTGCTGGGCGTCGGCGGCGGCTTCGTGATGGTGCCGGCGCTGCAGCGCCATACCGACCTGGCGATGCAGTCGGCGGTGGCGACGTCGCTGGCCGTCATCGCGCTGATCTCGGCGGCCGGGGTCGCCACCAGCGCGGCCAGCGGCACGCTCGCGTGGGGCATCGCTCTACCATTCTCCGCCGGCGCGCTGGCAGGGATGCTCGGCGGCCGCACGCTGTCGGCGCGGCTGTCCGGCCCACATTTGCAAAGAGCCTTCGCCACGGTATCCGCCGTGGTCGCTGTCGGCATGATCGCCAAGACATTACTGTAAGCACCACACGACGCCCATGGAGTACGCCATGCATCTCAATCCAATTCAGCTGTTCGACACCGAGTCATCGACCTTCACCTATATTCTCTCGGCACCGGGAAGTCCCGAAGCGGTCATCGTCGATCCTGTCGACCGCCAGCTCGAGCGCGATCTGCGCCATCTCGAGAGGCTCGGCCTGAAGCTGGCCTACGTACTTGAAACGCACGCGCACGCCGACCACGTCACGTCGGCCGGCGAACTACGGGACCTGACCGGCGCCAAGGCGGCGGTGCCGAGTGGGTGCGGTATCGCGCCGGCCGAAATGCAACTCAACGACGGCGACGTTCTCACGTTCGGCAACGGTGAAATGATCGAGGTGATCCATACACCCGGCCATACCGCGGGCAGCATGAGCTATCTCTGGCGCGGCAATGTGTTCACCGGCGACACGCTGCTGATCGACGGGTGCGGACGCACCGACTTCCAGAGCGGCAGCGCCGACGCCCTGTACGACAGCGTAACCCGCAAGCTCTTCGCCCTGCCCGACGATGTGCGCGTCTGGCCAGGTCACGACTACAAGGGACAGTCGGTGTCGACGGTCGGCTGGGAGAAGCGCCACAACGCGCGTCTCGCCAACCGCAGCCGGGAAGAGTTCATTAAACTGATGGGAGAGCTGAATTTGCCGAAACCCAAACTGATCGACATCGCCGTCCCCGCCAACCAGAACCTCGGACTGCCTCACGGCGGGTGAGCCGACAGAAGAAACACCACCCCGATGGATCAAGGAGCTGACATGCGGCCTGCCCAGCCTTGCGGGCTCGACGACGAGGAAGCCGGACGACGACTGCGCGAACAAGGTCCGAATGAACTGCCCACATCGAAGCCGCGCAGCGTCCTGCGCCTGCTGCGCGACATTGTCTTCGAGCCGATGTTCCTGCTGCTGGTCGCCTGTGGCGCCATCTACATGGTATTGGGCGACCGCCAGGAAGCGTCGATGCTGCTGGGGTTCGTGTTTGTCGTGATGGGCATTACCTTTGTCCAGGAGCGCCGCACGGAACACTCTCTCGATGCATTGCGTGACCTGTCCAGTCCGCGGGCGCTCGTCTTGCGCGGAGACCAGGCTCGACGGATTCCGGGCCGCGAACTGGTGCGCGGCGACGTCGTTCTCCTCGCGGAAGGCGACCGGGTGCCGGCCGACATCCGGCTGCACGAATCGTCGAACTTGATGGTGGACGAATCAATGCTGACAGGCGAGTCGGTACCTGTCGCCAAGCGGGCGGCGTCCGACAGCGCGGCCCCGGACGACAATGCAAACGTCAACGTGTTTTCCGGAACCCTTGTCACCCAGGGCACGGCGCGCGGCGAAGTCGTCGCCACCGGCGAGCAAAGCGCCCTCGGCAGGATCGGAAGATCGCTTGCCGGCCTGGGCGGCAACAGTACACCCATCCAGGCCGAGACCCGCCATATCGTCAAGGTCGTGGCCCTGGCCGGTATGGCGCTGGCTGCGCTATTGACCCTCGGCTATGGCATCTTGCGCGCGGAGTGGCTGCACGCCCTGCTGGCGGGATTGACGCTGGCAATGGCGATCATTCCCGAGGAGTTGCCGGTTGTCCTGACGCTCTTCCTCGGACTCGGTGCCTGGCGCCTGTCCCGGCAAAGCGTTTTAGCCAGGAACATTCCCGCTGTCGAACTGCTCGGCGCCACGACAGTGCTGTGCGTCGACAAGACAGGGACGCTGACCACCAATCACATGGTGGTCCGCAAGCTCTGGTGCGACGGTACGGAATTTGACGTCGGGGGCGCACTGGATGCGCTATTTCCGGAAACCTTTCATGGCCTGCTGGAGTATGCCGTGCTGGCGAGCCACCGACGCGCCTTCGATCCGATGGAAACGGCCATCACGGAGGCGGGCAAGACGCTCCTTGCCGACACCGAGCATTTACACGGCGACTGGACGCTCGTCGACGACTATCCCCTGTCGCGCGAGATGCTGGCCATGACGCGGGTGTGGCAATCGCCGGACACCACCGAACGCATGATCGCGGCCAAGGGTGCGCCGGAGGCGATGGTCGATCTATGCCACCTGGACCCGGTACGCGGCGCGCGTATCGCGGATCAGGTCGCGCGCATGGCGGCCGACGGCCTGCGTGTGATCGGCGTAGCGAGGGCCGTGTTCGCGGCCCGCGATCTGCCGGAGAGCCAGCACGATTTCGATTTCCAATTCCTCGGCCTGGTCGGACTGGAAGACCCGGTGCGCGCCAACGTGCCCGACGCCATCGCCGAATGCCGCGCAGCCGGCATCCGCGTCGTGATGATCACCGGAGACCATCCGGCCACCGCATTGTCGATTGCGCGCCAGGCGGGCCTGCCTGCGAATGGCAACTTCATGACGGGAGCGGAGCTGGCCTCGCTCGGCGACGACGAACTCGGGATGCGCCTGGCGGCGACGGATATCTTCTGCCGCGTGATGCCTGAGCACAAGTTGCGGCTGGTGCAGGCGTTCCGGGCAAGCGGCGAAGTCGTTGCGATGACCGGCGACGGCGTCAACGATGCGCCGGCCCTGAAAGCGGCGAATATCGGGGTCGCGATGGGTGCGCGAGGCACCGACGTCGCGCGCGAGGCTGCCGGCCTCGTGCTTCTGGAGGACGATTTTTCCTCACTGGTCACGGCAGTACGCTATGGCCGTCGCATCTTCTCCAATCTGCGCAAGGCCATCGTGTTCGTGGTCGCCGTCCATGTGCCGATCGTCGGCCTGTCCATTCTGCCCGTCATGCTCGGGTGGCCGTTGGTGCTCCTGCCAGCCCATATCCTGTTCCTCCAGCTGATCATCGACCCGAGCTGCTCGCTCGTGTTCGAAGCGGAGGAGCCAGAACGGGATGCGATGCGTGGCAAGCCACGGCGTCCGGAAGACAGACTGTTCGACACGGCTGTGCTGATCAGGGGGCTATGGCAGGGAGCGGGTCTGCTGGCGTTACTTTGCGGGATGTACGCGTGGAGCCGCCATCACACGGGTTCCGACGATGCCGCCCGCGCGATGACCTTCACGGTACTGGTTCTTTCCAACATCGGACTCATCTATGTAAACCGTACCTGGGAAGGCGCCACGTGGCAACGCGAACATGCCGGGAACCGCTATTTCAACTGGATGGCCGTGTCGACGCTCGCCGTGCTCACCATCGTTCTCACGATTCCCGCCATCGCGCGCCTGTTCTCGTTCGTACGACCGCCGGCCGGGATACTGCCGATTGCCGCGGGGGCCGCGATCGTAGCCACGCTGTGGTTCGAGGTCGTGAAGACGGTACTTCGCAAGCGGCAAGGCGGCACTGCGCCGGCCGGGTGACGCCGATCTCATTGCAGCAAACGACCAGGAACCAGGATCTCCCGCAACCGGTCGTCCTCGCGCAGGACAAAAATCGCATCGATCCCGTTTGCCCTGGCAAGGACGACACCGTCCTGTTCACCAAGCACAAGCAGCGCCGTGGCCCAGGCGTCGGCCAGGACGCAAGTCGGCATGAGCACGGTGACCGCCGCGACGGCATTCGACAACGGCTGTCCGGATCGCGGATCCATCGTGTGTGCATACCGCTTCCCATCGACTTCGATCCAATGCCGATAATCGCCGGATGTTGCGATGGCTGCGTCAACGAGTTCCATGACACCGGAGACCTCGCGCTGGCCGAAGACCGGCTTCTCGACCGCGACAGCCCAAGCTTCCCCGCCGGGCTTGACGCCACGCGCCCGCATTTCGCCATCGATACCGACCAGGTAACGCTCGACACCCAGACGTTCGAGACAGCGCGCAAGCTCGTCGACGCCGTAGCCCTTGGCGATCCCCGACAGGTCCAACGTGACCGGATGCAGCTTGCGGACTCGCCGACGTGCGCGGTCCGTATCGAGGATTGCACCCGCTTGCGTGGGTCGCCGCGGATCCGGCGCGGGATCGTGCGCCGCGAACGACCGGGCCGATGGACCAAATCCCCACACGTCCACGAGTGCGCCAACACCCATGTCGAAGGCGCCATGCGATGCCTGGCCGACCCGCAGCCCGATGTCGAGTACCTCCATCAGCTCGAAGGGTATCGTCACCCAGGTGTTTTCGGGCGCGGCGTTCAGGCGGCACACATCGGACGTTGGTATCCAGGTCGACATTTGCAGATCCACCTTGTCGACGGCGGCTTGCAGCCGCGCGCCGATTGCCATCGCATCGATGGGCTCCGACGCATAAAAGATCGCCGTATAGCGCGTCCCCATCGTCTTGCCATTCAGGCTGTAGCGCCGCAAGGCGACATGGGACTGCTGTTCAGAAAACGTCTTCACGGTACCGTCCAGTCGTTCTGAGCGTTTGTACGCTCAGGTTCATGGGCGCCAGGATCTCGTCCAGAGCCATCCTCACGCTGTGCGCCATCGCACTGCTGCCGCAGACGAGAACCTGGCCACCGCCTCCAATCAACCTGCGCATGTTCTCGGCATCTTCCGTCAATCGCGTCTGCACGCGGACGCCATTGCCGACACGTGAAAATGCGGTGTGAAGCTGCGTGAGCCGGGCGTCGGCCAGATAATTCTTCAACTCCGGTTCATACAGGAAGTCCGATTCGGGATCCCGCCCTCCCCAGTACAAATACATGGGATATTTGCCGGTATTATTTCGAATAAAACCCGCGAGCGGGCCAATGCCGGTGCCGGCTCCGATCAGGATCACCGGCGACTTTCCGGACGCGGGACGGAACTGGGGATTCGGCTGGATGAACGCTTCAACACGGTCGCCAACCCGAAGACCGTGCAGATATGTGGAACACATGCCGCCCGGCTGCTTACGCACACAAATTTCGAGCACGCCGTTCCCGGAACCGCTCGCCAGTGAATAGAAGCGCGGCATGGCGCTACCGGGAGGAATGATGCCGGCCAGGTCCCCCGCCTCGAAATGCGGCAGTCGATCTCTCTTGAACAGCCTGTTCAACAGGCCCCCGGGGGCCGCAACGGAAGCGGCAACGAAACGCAGCACGACCGTCGGTTCGGATTCCTCCCGGCCATAATCGATCCGCTCCTGCAGGCATAACGGAAAGGTCTGCGGATGGACCGGCGTGTATTCCAGCTTCAGCCCGGTGCCAAGCATGTCGCCGGCCGCAACGCCCCAACGTGCGAATTCCTGCGACGATTGCCGGTTGATCGTGACCAGTTCGAGGGCCGGCTGGCAGCCATGCGCACGGAAAGCCGCATCGACGTCTTTGGCAAACTGGCAGAATTTCGGAAATTGCCGGTCACCGAAACCAAGCACGGCGAATCGGGTCGCCGGGTCAGGCGGGCGTTGAGCCAGCCGCGCCAGGAACTGGTCGGCGGATGAAGGCGCGCCGCCGTCGCCATAGGTCGCTGTCAGGACGAAGACCACGCGTGCGGGGCTGTCATGGAACGAGGCCTGGTTCATCGGCGCGGTGCACACCCGCCTTCCCGCCTCGCGCAGCGCATCGTGCAAAACGCGCGCAAATCCCCATGTACTGTTGTTCTCGCTGCCCACCAGGATCAGGATCTCCGCCGACCGCGCCCGACTGTTGCCTGACAGGCGCGGCTTCGCGCGCCGCCGCTGCCACCAGACAGTCGCGCCCGTCACCGCCATCCAGGGTGACGTCAATGCGCACACGCCCAGAATCAAACCGAACCACCAGAGACCTTCGCCCGTGTGCAAGCGGTAGAGCAACTCGTACGCCTCGCGCGTGCCGCTGTGCGCGCGAAAAGCGAGCAAGGCGCCGCTCGACGGGTCGACGTATCCGTCTCCCTGGACAGTTCGCAACGTGTAGACGGCCGCAGCGTCGCCGGGCTCCGGAAACACGAGTTCGCGCAGGTCGGCTACGTCGGTGGCGACCAGGGCAGGCAATCGTCCCACGGGCGCAGGTGGCCCACCCGACGTCGTCGACGGAAAATCGGGCTCGTCTTGCATGCCGTCGGAGACGAAGCCGAACGTCGCGGCCGACATGTACGTGCCCGTGATCGCCGATATCAACAGGCCCGCAATGGCTAGCCGTCCGACCTCGGCATGCCAGCGCTGGCTTCTGCTGCCGTGTAGAGGCCGCGCCAGCGCCCGCCAACCGCCGACGCGATGGACCAGCAGCATGAGTCCCGACACGCAGAGCACGAGCATCACGACCGCCGTCACGCCAGTTGCGATGCGGCCGGTCGTGTCGAGGAACAGCGATCTGTGCAACTGTTTAACCCATCGGAAGAACGCCGATGGGGTGTACGGCCGAATACGGTTGCCGCTCGCTGGATCGACCTGGTCTGCCCCGGCGCCGCTCCCGGTTTGGTAATACACGATGAGAGCGCCCGACGGCGTGCGTTGGATCTGTTCCGCGCCGGGATAGCGTGTCTGCACCCGCTCCGCCAGCCGGGCCACGTTAAGACCCGCCGGCAGGCTCGCTCCCATCCGCTCGGCGGCCGGATCGACCGACAGGATCGCACCCGTCACGCCCACGACGGCGATGAACAGCGCGGCGACAAGCCCCGGGAGCGAGTGAATCTTGCGTAACATACGTCCGCGGTTACAGATCGTAGCTGAAGGTATTGATATAGCCTCGGCCCTTGACCGCTTTTCCGCTGCCCTGTTTCGTCAGGGGCACACGCACTTCGGCAGGATTGTCCCGGCCGTCCTCGACAGCACTATCGATCCTGATTTCATAGCCGGCGTCGATCAGGACATCAGCGATTTCGACTGTGACCTTGAGTCCTTTGCCGCTGCCGACGCTGGCGCCTGTGATGCCGTCGAACTCGCGGGTATTGAGACCGCTACCCCGGGCCCATGCACTCATGTGCTTGTAGTATTTCGATTTCTTTCCCGCGACCCATAAGGTTTTCTTGTATTTTCCGGCAGCGTCGGTCAGATACACCGCCAGATAAGCCCCATTGCCGCCATAATTCTGCAATTGAGCGTTCAACGTTACCGGCTTGGCCCAAGCGGCAGTCGGAAGCGCGCACGCGCTCGCGATGCACATATATGTGGTTATTTTTTTCACGAAAGTTTCCTTTATCGGTCGTGCTTCGCCCCGAGGTTATGTCTTCTCCCAACCGGCGGGAGATATTCCGCCGTATCCGCCTCTTCTTGGAACTCGACTTCAAAACTGCGAATTTTCAGGGTAGCAGGAGAATATTTCGCTTTTACCTTATTGCCGTTGCGATCCACCGCCCTCACCTCATAACAACCGTCATCCACCTTGATGCGCTGTATGGTCCAACCGTTTTTTTCGGCCTCTTGCCGCAACGTATCACGTGGCTTCCACTGGTCAACCGGGTCCGTACAGTCGACATGGGCCGACGCCTTATCACTGCAGACCAGAGCAGTCAACACGACGAAAACTGGAAGTAATTTCATGATGGAGTGTCGGAGCGATACATAGATCGGACCTGCGATGACGACTCGACGGGGTGCCCGGGTAAAAGCGGAGAGAATATATCCAATGCCCGAAAGCGTCTGACAGCAAGCAGATAGCTCTGGAAAATATAGCCGAAAACGCTTATATCGACACAAATTTATCTTTTTGAAAATTGATGCAAATCAAAGCGCGATCCAAGATGAGTATTTTGCTTTCATAACAGGCAAATCAGTTACAAATCAGGCCTCGATAATCGAGACGCGTGCAAAGCGCAGGTTGTCGAAGACCCGGATTCGCCCTTTGAGCGGCCACCAGTCGTACAGGAAGATCTGCACCGGTCTCCACATTGCAACCCAACCGATGATCGTGAGGCTCTCGCGTACGATCGATTGGGTGGGGCTGGGAATAAGACCTCCCGCGACCTCTGCAAGGAATAAGCAAACACAAACGAAAGCCACACCGATTGCAAGACTCATCCGTCCCTGCCTTAATAACTGGCGCAGTTCATAACGCACCATCTCGGCCTTGTATCGGTAATAGTTGTGGATAGCATCAGAAACAAGTTCGCAGGCCTTTGCGGTGGACTCGATTTTTTCGACGAAAATAGTCAGTTGCAAACGGCTTTCGTGAGGCAAGGCCAACGCCCAGCTTTCAATGAATGCTTCACAACTGCGGTCGAGATCCTTGTTCAGGAGAGGTGATGGGTCGAGCGAATTGAATAACTGTTCGATCTCGCGGACGCGGAGTTCCAGGGTGTGAATCGGGTGCGGACCAGGAGGCATGAAGTCAGTTTAACCCAACTATCCACTCGCGCATGCCCCTGGCTTGCCATAAAATAAAGCCACCTCAACTACGGGTCGGAAGCATGAGACACCAGGAAATGCACCGTATCAAACACTTGGGGTGGTTGCGCGCCGCCGTCCTTGGGGCGAACGATGGCATCATTTCGACCTCCAGTCTCCTCGTCGGCGTTGCCGCAGCTCATGCGTCGCATAGCAATATGCTGTTGACCGGCTTCGCTGGACTCGTGGCCGGGAGCATGTCGATGGCGACGGGCGAATATGTCTCGGTCGCGTCTCAGGCCGACACGGAGAAAGCATCGATCGGCCAGGAAAAAAACGAACTGGCCAATGACCCGGAAGCGGAGCTGCGCGAATTGACCGCGATCTACGTGCAGCGGGGCCTGGAGGCGGATTTGGCCCGGCGCGTTGCCGCGCAACTCATGGCGCATGACGCTCTCGGCGCCCATGCCCGCGACGAACTGGGGATGTCCGAAGCCACGCAGGCACGCCCATTGCAGGCGGCCCTTGCCTCCGCATCGAGTTTTGCTGTCGGCGCCGCCATGCCATTGGCGATCACGGCATTGGCGCCAGCCGGGCTGCTCATTGCGGTGCTGGTCGTTGCCACACTTGTCGGGCTTGCCGGACTCGGGGCACTGGCGGCAAAGACTGGTGGCGCGCCCGCCATGCCGGCCGCGCTCCGCGTCACGTGCTGGAGCGCCCTCGCCATGGGTTCCACCGTGGCCATCGGCAGCGCATTCAGCGTCGGCTTATGACATCGCATGGCGCGGTTCGCCGTGTTGTCCGTCCTGCTCCCGCGGAGGCTGTCCCACTGCCAGGGGCCGTTTCGAGAAATGGCTTAGTCGTAAGACTACAGTACGTGACTGTCGAGCTGTAAACGCGCCTGCGCGGCCAGCGCGTCGAGCCGTGCGGTCAGGGCCGCCAGTGCCGCGGACGAGTTGACTTAGAACCGCATGACCGATGTCCGCTCCTGCATTGACATCACCGCGGTGGCAAGGCAGCCAGCGATTTTTCTCATGAGGCGTTATTAAATAAACTGTTTATATCGATCGGCAATCAGCACATGCGCAGTGCCAAGCATGCAAACCGAACAGCCGCGACGTCGGGGCATATCTGAACCAACGACTTACGCCGACCGTAGCGGCCGGACACACAACCGAGGTTCCCCGGAGTCCGACGTAAGGGCTCGGGCACGGCTTCGACCACGAATGCCTTGGCAGTGTCGAACGCCGCCTTCGCACGGGCCGTTCGTCTTCGCGAAAACCAATTGCTACAAATTTGCTACAGCTGCCCCATTCCTCACTCTATAAACAGCGCTTCCTCGGTCCAGTCCATCATCGGGGCAACACTTAACGTTCTCTTGCGGTATTTCATACTATCCAGGCTCGGCACCGAGACCGGTCAGTATATACGACGCCCCTCGAACCTGTCTTCACCCGACACTGACCGGCATGCCGCCAACCTGTGCCTCGTTCGCGATTTCCCTGACGAGCTGCATCACCGTCTTGCCCGCGAGCGTCAACGGTCCCTGCTGGGACACCGCCAACGCGATATGACGCAGCAGCTGCGGCTCGACGATCGCGCTGGACTGGAGCTGGAGGGACCGGGTTGCGCCGGAAATAGCATACGGCCCCAGCAGTGCATACATGCCGCCATTGCTCACGATCCGCGTCTGTAACGCGAGCGAATCGACCTCGGCCACGACATTCAGCGCGATCCCATGCTCGGCCGCGACATGGTCGAGCCTGTCGCGCCATGAGTTCGGCCGGCAGAACATTACGAGAGGCAGCCGGTTCAACGACCGGAAAGCGACGGTCGGTGCGCCCGTCAACGCATCGCCGGGCGGGCCGACGAGGTACGTCTCCACTTCGGACAGGTAGACGTCGCCATGGTTGGGGGTCGCGCTGTGCCGGTACAGCAGTGCCAGGTCGACGTCGCCATTCTCGAGCCAGGTTTCCAGCTGCGCCCCCTGCCCTTCCCGGATCGTCAACTGGATCAGCGGGAACTGCTCCTTCAGCCGGTAATACAGCGTCGTGACGAACGGATGGGCCGTCGACGGCAGGATCCCGAGCCGGACCGCGCCGACGGGCGTGTCCGCCGTCGCGCGGATATCGTTCGTCAGCTGGTCGGTGTCGGCAATCCACCTGCGGATGCGCGGTGCGATCCGGCGCCCGAGCTCCGTCAGCACGACGCCACGTCCCGTACGAACGAACAACCGCCCCCCGCACTCGCGCTCCAGCTCGGTGATCTGCCGGCTGATGTGCGGCTGCGTCGTCCCGTAGGCCGTCGCTGCTTTCGTCAGGCTTCCCAGCTCGCTCACGACGATGAACAGCTTCCAGGCCCCGTAATGGATGGCGTCTTCTTGGTATGCGTTTTTAGGCATGTCTGAAATGTCTGACTGATGGCTTCCGGCATAGCCTAGCACGGCCTAGACTCGATTTGCCAATCTGAATCGACTAACAACACAACGGAGGAGATACGGGATGAAACTCGTGGCTTACCAATACGAAGGCAAGGCCGGCTACGGCGTGCTGTCCGGCGACCGGATCGCCGCCCCGGGCAAGGATTTCCTGGAACGCTATCCGGACATCCGTTCCGTCCTGGACGGCGGCGCGCTGCCCAAACTGCAGGAAGTCGTGACCAGTGCACCGGCCACGCTGGCCCTGGCGGACGTTGAACTGCTGCCGCCGCTCGCCAACCCGCGCAAGATCTTCTGCGTCGGCCTGAACTACAAATCGCACGTCGCCGAGACGAAGCGTCCGGATGCCGAGCACCCGGCGATCTTCGTGCGCTTCGCGGACTCCCTCATCGCCGACGGCGCGCCGCTGCGCTACCCGAGCGGCAAATCGGAAAAATTCGACTTCGAGGGCGAACTCGCCGTCGTCATCGGCAAGGGCGGCAGCGACATCGCCGAGGCGGATGCAATGGCCCATATCGCCGGCTATGCCTGCTTCAACGACGCCACCGTGCGCGACTGGCAACGCCACACGCACCAGTGGACGCCCGGGAAGAACTTTCCTGGCACCGGCGCCTTCGGCCCGGCGCTGGTCACGGCAGACGAGATCGCCGACATCACGCAATCCGTGCTGACGACCCGGCTGAACGGCGCCGTCATGCAACAGGCGCCGCTGTCGGACCTGATCTTCACGCTGCCCGTCATCATTTCGTATCTGTCGACGTTCACCCCCCTCTCCCCCGGCGACGTGATCGCGACGGGCACCCCGGGCGGCGTCGGCGACCGCCGCGAGCCGCCGCTGTACATGAAGCCGGGCGACACGGTCGAGGTCGAGATCAGCGGCATCGGACTGCTGAAGAACACCGTCAAGGCTCTCTGAGCCCATCGAAGCAAACAAGGAGACATCAGCATGACCACGGAAAACACCGCGGGCCACCTGCGCATCGCCGTCGACATCGGCGGCACGTTCACGGACCTGGCGATCCTCAACGAAAAGACGGGCGAGCTGTCGTTCGGCAAGGCGTTGTCCACGCACGGCCAGCTCGTGAACGGCATCCAGAACACGCTCGACAGCGCCGGCGCGCACGTCGAGGACGGCGGCCTGTTCCTGCACGGCTCGACGATCGCGATCAACACGCTGCTGGAGCGGAACGGCGCGAAGACGGCCCTGCTCATCACGCAGGGCTTCCGCGACATCTACGAGATCGGCCGTGTCAACCGTCCGGACGCGTACAACCTGTTCTTTTCCAAGCACGAGCCCCTGATCCGCCGTTCGCTGCGCTTCGAAGTGCCGGAGCGCCTGCTGGCCGACGGCACGGTCTACCGGCCGCTCGACGAGGATGCGGTGCGCGCGCTGGCACGCCAGCTCAAGGACGAAGGCGTGGACGCGGTCGCGGTCCTGCTGCTGCACTCGTACCGCAATCCGGCGCACGAGATCCGGGTGCGCGACATCGTCCGCGAGGAGATCCCCGGCGTGTTCGTCACCGCGTCGCACGAACTGTCGCAGGAATACCGCGAGTTCGAGCGTGTCTCGACGGTGGCGGCCAATGCCTACGTCGGCCCGCGCGTGTCCGCCTACCTGGGCGAACTGGAAGAGCACCTGGACCAGCAGGGCTTCCCGGGCGATTTCTATGCCGTGCAATCGACCGGCGGCCTGTTCCCCCTCGACCACGCACGCCGCGAATGCGTGCGCATGCTGGAATCCGGCCCGGCCGCGGGCGTGATCGGCGCGCAGGCGATCTGCGCCCAACTGGGCCTCGGCGATGCGATCGCGTTCGACATGGGCGGCACGACGGCGAAGGCCGGCGTCATCAACGACGGCAAGCCGCTGACGAGCAGCAGCGCCCTGATCGGCGGTTACGAAAAGGCGCTGCCGATCCAGATCCCGATGATCGACATCTTCGAGGTCGGCACCGGCGGCGGCAGCATCGCGCGCCTGGAAGTGGGCAACGCGCTGCGCGTCGGCCCGCAAAGCGCCGGCTCGATCCCGGGCCCCGTGTGCTACCAGCGCGGCGGCACCGAGCCGACCGTGACGGACGCGAACCTGCTGCTGGGCCGCCTGGACGAACACAACTTCCTCGGCGGCGAAATGCTGCTCGACAAGGACCGTGCCTACCGCGCGATGCAGACGAAGATCGGCGATCCGCTCGATATCGATCCGGTGCGCGCCGCCGACGGCATCCTGCGCATCGCGGTGACCTCGATGTCGCACGCGGTGAAGGCCGTGACGACGGAGCGCGGCCTGGACGCCGGCAGCTTCACGATGGTCGTCTACGGCGGCGCGGGGCCGCTGCACGCCTCCGCCATCGCCCGCGAACTGGGCATCCGCAAGGTGCTGATTCCGTTCGCGCCCGGCTACTTCTCGGCCTATGGCATGCTGTTCTCGGACCTGCGCTACGACTACGTCCGCTCGGTGTTCCGCAAGCTGGACGACGTGTCGTTCGAGGAGATCGAGGCGATCTACGCCGGCATGGAGGCCGAGGGCCGCGCCGCGCTGGCGCAGTCCGCGGTGGCGCCGGAATCCATCGTGATCGAGCGCGCGGCCGACATGCGCTACGTCGGCCAGGAGCATGCCGTCGCCGTGGACCTGCCGACCGAATTCTTCGAGCGCCAGGACCGCGGCGCGATCAAGCAGCGTTTCGACGCCGTCCACAATGTTCGTTACGGTACGTCGGCACCGGGCGAGCCGGCCGATCTCGTGAGCCTGCGCGTCACGGTGCTGGGCGTGATGCGCAAGCCGCCCCGCCACGCCGTCGAGGAAGGCAGCGCCGTGCCGCCGGACGAAGCGCTGCGTGCCCGCAAGGACGTGTACTTCCGCTCGGCCGCCGGCTTCGTCGCCACGCCCGTCTACAAGCGGCACCTGCTGCGCAGCGGGAACCGCATCACCGGACCGGCGCTCGTCGAGGAACACGCATCGACCACCGTCGTGCAACCGGGCGACGAGGTACTCGTCGACGCCTTCGGCAACCTGCAAATTTCCATCGGGAGCGAACTGTAATGAACACGCAAGCACACGCCGCAGAAGCGGTCGATGCCGTCACCGTCGAGATCATCCGCAACGGCCTGATCGCGGTGACGGAAGAAATGAAATCCAACCTCACGCGGACGGCTTACAACCTGATCATCTACGAGGCGCTGGATTTCACCGTGGGCCTGTTCACCGTGGAAGGCGACTCGATCTCCATCGGCCTCGGCCTGCCGATGTTCATCCGCGGCATGAGCGAAACCGTGAAAGCGAAGATCCGCCACTTCGGGCTCGAGAACATCAAGCCGGGCGACATCCTCGTCACCAACGACGCGTACACGACGGGCAGCCACCTGAACCACTTCACGTTCACGATGCCGGTGTTCCACGAGGATGAGCTGATCGGCTTCACCTGCTGCATGGCGCACTGGCTGGACGTGGGCGGCACGCTGGGCCAGATCACGACCGACATCTATTCGGAAGGCATCCAGATCCCGATCGTCAAGTATCGCAAGGAAGGCATCGTCAACCAGGACCTGGTCGACATCATTGCGATGAACGTGCGCCTGTCCGAGCGCGCGATGGGCGACCTGCGCGCGCAGATCACGGCGATCACGACGGGCGAGCGCCGCTACCTGGAACTCGTGCGCCGCTACGGCTGGCAGGCCGTGCGCGCGTCCGTCGTGCAGATCATGGACCATTCGGAAGCGCTGGCCCGCGCCAACACCCTGAGCATCCCGGACGGCGTGTACGAAGCCGAATCGTACATGGACGACGACGGCCTCGAAGTCGGCAAGCGCATCCCGATCCGCGTCAAGGTGGTCGTGCAGGGCGACGAGATGACGGTCGACTTCACCGACGTCGCCAAGCAGGTGCGCGGCTTCTACAACTCCGGCTTCACGACGGGTATCGCCTGCGCCCAGGTCGCGTACAAGTGCCTGACGACGCCGACGGACTATCCCGTCAACGACGGCAGCTTCCGTCCCTTGAAAGTCATCATGCCGATGGGGACCGTGATCAGCGCGGAGCGGCCGTTCCCGATGCGCGTGTGGATGACGTTCCCGATGACGGTGATCGACACGATCTTCAAGGCGCTCGCCCCCGCGATTCCCGACCGCGCGATCGCCGGCCACCACGCCGACCTCGTGTTCCCGAACATCCACGGCATCTCGCCGGAAGACGGGCGCCTGTTCATCGTCGGCATCGGTCCGCTGGGCGGCGGCTGGGGCGCCAAGTCGCGCGAGGACGGCGTGTCGGCCACGGTCTGCATCAATGACGGCGACACCCACAACAGCCCCACCGAGCAGCTGGAGGCGAAATACCCGGTGCTGGTGGAAAGCTACCGGCTGCGCCAGGACAGCGCGGGGGCCGGCCGCCAGCGCGGCGGTCTCGGCGCCGAGATGGTGGTGCAGGCGCTGTCGCCGTTCTCGGTCACGACGCGTATCGACCGCGTCCACTGCAAGCCGTGGGGCCTCGATGGCGGCCATGAAGCGGCGGGCAACGGCATCGGCATCCGCAAGGACGGCGTCTGGGACGAAAGCCATGCGAACGCCAAGGTGTTCAACGTCCGCCTGGCGCGCGGCGATGCGTACAAGATGCTGTCGGGCGGCGGCGGCGGATTCGGCGATCCGGCCGAGCGCGATCCCGCGCTGGTGGCGGACGACGTGCGCGAGGGCTACGTCAGCCGCGAGCAGGCCGCGAGCGCCTACAAGGTGATCGTCGGCGCCGACGGCAAGCTGGATGCCGCGGCCACGGCACGGCTTCGCGGCACCGCGTCCGTCACCGCCTGAGGCCATGATGGAAGCCGCCGCCCACGCCGTATCGGTCGAAGCACGCGAACTGCTCGACATCTGGGACCGCCTGGCACGCCAGCACGTGGCGCTGGCGGGAAGCTGCGCCTGCAGCGCGGGTGGCGTCACGCTGCAGCTGCAGGACTTCGAGCAGGACATCGCCGACTACCTGCTGGGCCAGGCGGAGCGCAACGGCCGCGCGGACGTCGCGGCGATGCTGCGCGAACGGGGCCGCGCGGATGACGGCACCTGGAGCATCGGCGCCCTGCTCGGGGCGCTGGCCGGGGCGCCAGGGGACGACACCTGTGCCTTCCTCGTCGCCCGGCTCGGCAAGACCCTGCGTTCTTTCGCTAAACTCCATGGTTGAGGAACACACATGAGCCCCAACGACAAACCCACGCTGCCGCTGCCCGTCACCGTATTGACCGGCTTCCTGGGCAGCGGCAAGACCACGCTGCTGTCGCACATCCTGCGCGATCCGGCCTTCGCCCGCACCGCGGTCATCATCAACGAGTTCGGCGAAGTCGGGCTCGATCACGACCTGCTCGAACAGACGCGCGAGGAACTCGTCCTGCTGGCGAACGGCTGCGTGTGCTGCACCGTGCGCGGCGACCTGCAGGCCACGCTGGCCCGGCTGGCGCGCGACGGAGCGGCGCACGGCATCGACCGCGTCGTGCTCGAGACGACGGGCCTGGCCGACCCGGCGCCGATCCTGCACACCCTGATGGCCGAACCGTCGCTGCGCGAGCACTTCCGCTTCGACCGGCTGATCACCACGGTGGATGCGGTGAACGGCGCGGACACGCTGGCGCGTCACGACGCGGCACGGCACCAGGTCGCACTGGCCGACCGACTCGTGCTGACGAAGACCGACCTGTCCACGCCGCAGGGACGCGCGGCACTCGAACGCCGGCTGGCCGCACTCAACCCGGGTGCGCCCGTGTGCCCCGCCACCCAGGGCAGGATCGAACCGGAGATCCTGTTCGGCGGCGCGGTCGCGCACGACGCGGCCGACAGCGACGCGTGGATCGCCCGGGCGACCGGGCATGACCATCACGATCACGATCACGATCACCATCACCCTCATCATCACCACGACCACGCCGGGGGCATCCGCTCGCATGCCGTCGTGCTCGACGATCCGGTGTCGTGGCGCGGCTTCCAGGCCTGGCTCGACATGATGACGGCCATGCGCGGTCCGGACCTGTTGCGGGTAAAAGGCATCGTGCACGTGCGCGAGCATCCGGAAGCGCCCATCGTCATCCACGGCGTCCAGCACATCTTCCATCCGCCCCGCAAGCTGGACGCCTGGCCAGGCACGGACCGCCGCACGCGTCTCGTGTTCATCACACGCGGCATCGACCAGGACGACATCGAAGCGACGCTGGCCGTGTTTGCCCACAAGGAGACATGAACCGGTCACATACGCAGAAGCTCCCGTAGGCCGCCCAGACGGCACCACAATCAATAATCACGGAGACAACATGAGCATCGCAAACCAGACAGTCACACCCGAACACCAGTTCGAACCATCGCCCAAGCGCGACCAGAACGTCGCGCAGGCCGCCCCACTGCTCTTCCGGCTCGAGAACGTCCACATGTCGCGCTGGCACACGAAGGCCAGGGTCATCATGGGCAGCGCCACGTTCTTCGACGCGTTCGACGCCCTGTCGCTCGCCTTCGTCCTCCCGGTCCTGATCGGGCTGTGGAAGATCACGCCCGGGCAGGTCGGCCTGCTGATCGCGTCCGGCTACCTGGGCCAGGTCGTCGGTGCCCTGTTCTTCGGCTGGCTCGCCGAGCGCATCGGGCGCGTGCGCAGCGCCGGCATCACGATCGGCCTCATGTCCATCATGAGCATCGGCTGCGCGCTGGCCGGCAACTTCAACATGCTGTTCCTGGCCCGTTTCATCCAGGGGATCGGCGTCGGCGGCGAGGTGCCGGTGGCCGCCACCTATATCAACGAACTGTCGCAGGCGAAGGGCCGCGGGCGCTTCTTCCTGCTGTACGAACTGATCTTCCCGATCGGACTGCTGGGTGCGGCACAAGCGGGCGCGTTCGTCGTGCCCCGCTTCGGCTGGGAGTACATGTTCCTGATCGGCGGCCTTCCCGGCCTGCTGATCTGCCTCCTCGTATTCCGCCTGCCGGAATCGCCGCGCTGGCTGATCGGCCGCGGACGCTACGCGGAAGCGGAGCGCATCATCGCGTCCGTCGAGGCTTCCAGCCGTGGACGCCACCTCGATCCGGCCACGCAGCCGGACGCCTGCGCGGCACGCACCGCGGAACTGGCCCGCACGCTGCAGAACAAGCGCAAGGGGTCGTGGAAGGAACTGTTCTCGCCCGTCTACAAGCGCCGCACGTTCGTCGTATGGGCGCTGTGGGCGAGCGCGTACTTCGTCGCCAACGGCATCAACAACTGGCTGCCCAGTCTCTACAAGACCGTGTACCACCTGCCGCTGCAGGAAGCGCTGCACATGGCATCGCTGTCGAACGTGCTGAGTACCTGCGCCGTCGTCTGCTGCGCACTGCTGATCGACCGTACGGGGCGCCGCCGCTGGGCCATCGGCAGCTTCGTCCTGGCCGGACTGCTGCTCGTCGGCCTGGTCACGCTCGGTACCGACAGCGCCACCCACGTGATGATCCTCGGTTCGGCCGCGTACGCCGTGATGGGCACGACGACAGTGATGCTGTACCTGTACACGCCGGAGATCTATCCGACGCGGATCCGCGCGATCGGTACCGGCCTCGCCACGTCGTGGCTGCGCGCCGCATCGGCGACGGCGCCCGCACTGGTCGGCGTCGTGCTGGCGAAGGACGGCATCAACACCGTGTTCCTCATGTTCGCCGGGATGACCGTCGTCGGCCTCGTCGCGGCCCTCGGCATGATCGAAACCACCAACCGCTCGCTCGAAGAAATCTCGCCCTGAGGCGATAGCCCGCACCCGGAGACACCATGACAATCGAAAACAACAAAGCCGCGCTGGCCGCGGCAGGGGCCCTCGCATGCCTGCTGTGCGCAAATGCGGCCGCACAATCGTCCGTCGAACTCTATGGTTTGATCGGCACCTACCTGGGCAGCGTGAAGCGCAGCGGCGAGCCGCAGGCGGTCACGCAGCTGAACGGCGGTGGCCTGACGACGTCCTTCCTCGGCTTGCGCGGCAGCGAGGATCTCGGATCGGGTAACCGCATCGTCTGGTCGCTGGAAAGCTTCTACCGCCCGGATACCGGTGAGCAGGGCCGCAACGCGACAGACCCGTTCTGGTCCCGCAATGCCTGGGTCGGCGTGGAAGGCAGCTTCGGCAGGCTGACACTGGGCCGGCAGACGAATCCGATGTACCAGCAGATGCTGCAACTGAGCCCGTTCGGCACCTCGGTGGTGTTCTCGCCGCTCGCGACACAGAGCTTCGTCGCGGCGTACGGCAGCAACGTGCTCGGGGACACGGTGTGGAACAACGTGATCCGGTACACGACGCCGCGCGTCGGCGGCGTGCGCGCCAGCATCGACTACGGCCCGGGCGAACAGGCCGGCCGGGCGGGCGTGGCGAACCTGGGCGTGCACGCCGACTACAACGACGGCCCGTGGAGCGCGGCCGTCAGCGCACAGCGGCTGCGCGTCAACATCCTCACGCCGCTGCCGGTGGAACAGAAGGCGTGGATGGCGGGCGTCGCCTACGACTTCGGTCCGGTCAAGGTCTACGGCAATGCCGGCCACGCCGGCATCGACGGCGGGAACACGTCGCGGCTGCTCGATGCCGGGTTGTCGGTCCCGGTGGGCGCGCGGGGCGCGATCCTGCTGGAGAGCGCCCGCACGAGATTGACGCCGGCGCGCGGCGCGAACACGCAACGCCGCACGACGTCGCTCGGCTATGACTACCGGCTGTCCAAACGAACGGACGTGTATCTCATCCACACGGGCGACAAGAAAACCGGCGCGGGCTACGCGGCAACGAACGCGCTCGGCATCCGTCACGCTTTTTGACGGGTTCGATCGGCACTGGAGCGCCGCATGCACCACGGTGCGGCTTCCCGCATGCCTACCCGGGCCGCCCCCCGGCGCCTACACTTTTCCACATCGTGAAGAGAGCAGCCGACATGGGATTCGAACTCGACGAAAAAATCGGTATCACGCGCATCCGCCTCAGCTTGCCCGTATGTGGCCTGACGGTGGTGGCGGCAGGCCAGGCGCCCCGTCCACCGCTTCGAGTACGCCATCCAGTTCACGGACGGCGCTGCAGCGGCTCCCGCTAGTCGCCGCGGTTGAAGGGGAAGCACAGCGCGGCGATCACCAGCACGATGACCAGGAACCATGTCACCCGATCGAGCCAGTCCATGATGGGTCCGTAAAAAGAGAATGCCGGCACGGAAAGCGCCGGCGTCGACGTCAGGCTATCTTACGCCGATGCTTACTTGCCCGGCTGGTACAGCTGGTCGAACGTGCCGCCATCCGCGAAGTGCGTCTTTTGTGCCTTCGTCCAGCCGCCGAACACGTCGTTGATGGTGAACAGGTTCACTTTCGGGAACTGCGCCGCGTATTTCGCGCCGATCGCAGCGTTGATCGGGCGGTAGTAGTTCTTCGCGATGATGTCCTGGCCTTCATCCGTGTACAGGAATTGCAGGTAGGCGTCCGCCACCTTGCGGGTACCGCGCTTGTCGACGACCTTGTCGACGACGGCCACCGGCGGCTCGGCCAGGATGCTCGCCTTCGGCGCGACGATTTCGAATTTATCCGGGCCCAGTTCCTTGATGGCCAGGATCGCCTCGTTTTCCCAGGCGATCAGCACGTCGCCGATGCCGCGTTCGACGAAGGTCGTCGTCGCGCCGCGGGCGCCGGAATCCAGCACCGGCACGTTCTTGAACAGCTTGGCCACGTAGTCGCGCGCCTTCGCTTCATTGCCGCCCGGCTGTTTCAGGGCGTTGCCCCAGGCCGCCAGGTAATTCCAGCGCGCGCCGCCGGACGTCTTCGGGTTCGGGGTGATGACTTGCACGCCCGGCTTGATCAGGTCGTTCCAGTCGTGGATGCCTTTCGGGTTGCCCTTGCGGACCAGGAACACGATGGTCGAGTTGTACGGCGAGCTGTTGTGCTGCAGGCGCTTCTGCCAATCCCTGGCGATCAGGCCGCGCTCGGCGATCTCGTCGATGTCCCAGGCGAGGGCCAGCGTGACGACGTCCGCCTGCAGGCCGTCGATCACGGAGCGGGCCTGCTTGCCCGAACCGCCGTGCGACGCCTTGAAGGTGACGTTGTCGCCGGTCTGGGCCTTGTACCTGGCGGCGAAGGCTTTGCCGACGTCCTGGTACAGCTCGCGCGTCGGATCGTACGACACGTTCAGGAGAGTGATGTCGGCGGCATGCACGGTCGGGGCGATCAGCGCGATGCCGACCAGGGCCTGGATCAGTTTTCTTGACAACATATGGAGGCTCTTTTCGAAAGGTTCTGGAAGGCACAGGTTAAGCACACCCCCTCGAAAGACGAACGAATACTTTCGGTCTTGTATATCCGGTTTACGCATGACAGCCCTGCCATACGTACAACAGTCAAAATGACAACATGAAACCCGCAAAAAAAAATTTAAAAAATTTCCGCTCGGCATTTAATGACGGACGTGAAATGGTCGTCCTGTACTTGTGAGAGCGCGAGATGCGCAACCTCCCAACAGTATCCAAGCCATTAGGAGCCATATCATGCTGAGCCTTCACACCAACGTCGCATCGCTTTCCGCACAAAATTCGCTGAGCCGCACCCAGAGCTCGCTGTCGACCTCGATGACCCGCCTGTCGACCGGTTACCGCATCAACTCGGCAATGGACGACGCTGCCGGCCTGCAGATCGCCACCCGCCTGAAATCCCAGAGCAGCGGCATGGCCGTCGCCATGCGTAACACCCAGAACTCGATCTCGATGCTGCAGACCGCCGACGGCGCGCTGAACGAAGTCACCAACATCCTGACCCGCATGAAGGACCTGGCAACCCAGGCCGCCGACGGTTCCTCGTCCGACGACGACAAGAAAGCGATGGACAAGGAGTACAACTCGCTGACCGACGAACTTTCGAACATTTTCTCGAACACCAAATTCGGCGGCACCGAGCTGCTGTCGACCAGCGCGAACGGCAAGCTGAACGCCGCCGCCGGCATCACCTTCCAGATCGGTGCCGACAGCTCGGAAAAAATGACGGCGAACTTCGACACCGAACTCTCCGCGGCCGGCGGCGTGACCGACTCGATCACGACGGCGACCACCGGTTTCGTCTCGAACGCCGCCGGTGCGCCGATCGCCGCGTCGACCGGTTCGATCCTGTTCACCGACGCCAACACTGCGATCGGCAGCCTGAACACGGCCATCGACGCCGTCTCGACCCTGCGTTCGAAGCTGGGCGCCGTGTCGAACCGCCTCGACCACGTCTACAACAACCTGTCGAACATCTCGAGCAACACGCAAGCCGCTACCGGCCGCATCATGGACGTCGACTTCGCGACCGAGTCGTCGAGCATGACTTCGAACCAGATGCTGATGCAAGCTGGTACCGCCATGCTGAAGCAGACCAACAGCATGTCGTCGATGGTCATGTCCCTGCTGCAGTAATCGCAGGGCCAGTAATGGCCACCCCGGGCTAGTCCAGCCGGAATCCGCAAGAGGCCAGCCACAAGCTGGCCTTTTCACTTTACACTGCCGAGATCATGGCCAGTCTATCCATCCCCGCCCTTCCGCCACCCGTCATCCCGGCGAGCGCGCCCGGCACCCTGCCGGCCACGCCGGTCGGTGCGGTCGCGGCCGCCGTCCCGGTCGCCTTGCTGCAGGCCGAGCTCGAGGCAATCCCGCTGCCGCTGCCTGCCGCGCAGCCGGCACCCGCGCTGCCCGCCGGCGATGCCCTGCCCGATGCCGCGGCGATGCGTCCCGACCAGGTCGTGATGGCGCGCCAGCTCACCTGGCCGCGTCCGGACGGCGGTGCGCTCGCCACGTCGTGGCGCGGGATGGTGCGCAACTATGGCACCCAGCTCGTCACGCGCGCGGTGCAGGCGTCCCGGCAACAGTCGGGCCAGTCGCTGCCGGGCGCGCTGCTGCAGAGCGGGCTGGATGCGCGCGTGCTGCGCCAGGCCGATCTCGCGACCCTGCCGCCCGACGCCTGGCGGTTCACCGTGCATGCGGGTGGACCGCAGGCACAGCACCTGCGCGTGATCGGGGAAGAGGAACAATCGCAAAAACCGCAGCGCCGCCGGCGCCGTGCCGCGCTGCGCCTGGAACTGGTGCTGGCCGACGGCACCGTCGTCACGGTGCAGGCGGAGCCGCTGGCCGATGGGGTCATGCTCGAACTGTGCACGCTCGACCCGGGCACCCTGCTGCACCTGCGCGCCCTGCAGCCGCAGCTGGAAGACGCCGTGCGCCGCTCGGGCCTGCGCGTACTCGGCTGGACCTGGAACGACACCCTGCCGGAAGGCCGGGTGCACGCGCGCCTGCCGTCGACCGAGGCGGCGGCCGCCCTCAGCCTGCCCGTGTTCCGCGCGATGGCGGAACTGGCGCTACTGCTGCCGGCGGCGTAATCAGCCGACCGTGCCGATGATCGAGACTTCCCGGTTCTCGGGAATCTCGTTATACGACAGCACGTGCAGCCCCGGCGCGAACAGGCGCGCGTAGCGGGCCAGCAACGGGCGGATCTGCGGGAGCACCAGGAGCAGCGGCGGCGTATGATGCTGCTTCATCTGCTCGCGCGCCACCGGCATGTTCAGCTGCAGTTGCTGCAGCAGCTGAGGATCGATCGGATAGTTGTCCAGCACGACCTTGCCGCCGTTGCTCTGGCGCGCCTGGTTCAGGGAACCGAGCAGCATGTTTTCCAGCTCGCCCGACAGGTTAAACGCGGGCATGTCCTTCTTCTTGCCGTACAGGCCGGACACGATCTGGCGGCGCAGCGCGCAGCGCACCTCGGCCGCGAGCAGGATCGGATCCTTCGTCGTTTCCGAGCTGTCCAGCAAGGTGGTCGCGATCACGACGATGTCCTTCAGCGACACGTTCTCGGCCAGCAGCACGCGGAACACGCGCAGGAGCTGCGTGTGCGTGAGCGCCTTGTCCAGCGCACCGGCCAGCTTCGGCGACAGCGCGGTGAGGCGTTCCATCAGCGCCGGCACGTCCTCGTGGCGGAACAGCTCCGCCATGTAGTCGCGCGCGACCTTGGACGTGTGCGTGGCGATCGCGCTCGGCACCTCGACGACCTGGTAGCCCTGCCCCAGCGCGTGTGCCTTCTGCTCCGGATCGATCCACGTGACGGCCATGCCGAACGCCGGTTCGATGCCGGGGATGCCGTCGATGTCGCCGTACACGTTCGGCGACGGGATCGCCATCAGGCATTCCGCCACGACCTCGCCCTCGGCCACGACGGTGCCGTTGATCGCGATCGCGTACTGGTTCGGGCGCAGCGTCAGGTCGTCGCGCACGCCGATGGGCGGCAGCAGCAGGCCCATCTGCTCGGACAGGCTCTGGCGCACGCCCTTGATCCGTTTGGTCAGCACCTCGCCCTGGGCCTTGTCGACCAGGTGCACGAGCTTGTAGCCGACGGTGATCGAGATCGGCTGCACGACGGGCAGCTGCTGCCAGTCGAGTTCCGGCACGCGGTCGTCGCGCAGCGCGGCCTCGATGGCGGCCACGCCCGATTCGCCCGGCGGCTTCACGTCTTCGCGCGCCAGCTTCCAGGCGACGTAGCCGATGGCCGCGGCGAACGCCATGAAGAACAGCGACGGCATGCCCGGCACCATCGCCAGGATCAGCATCACGCCGGCGGCCGAGTACAGGACCGAGGGGTTGGCCAGCAACTGGCCGCCGACCTGCTGCTCGAAGTCGCCCGAGTCGCTGATGCGGGTGACGAGGATCGCCGCCGCGGCCGACAGCAGCAGCGCCGGCACCTGGGCCACGAGGCCGTCGCCGATGGTCAGCAGCGCATACTGGCGGAAGGCATCGCCGAACGACAGGTCGTGCATCACCGCACCGATCGCGACGCCGCCGATCATGTTGATGAGCAGGATGAGGATCGACGCGATCGCATCGCCGCGCACGAACTTGGAGGCGCCGTCCATCGCGCCGTAGAAGTCCGCTTCCGCCGCCACTTCCTTGCGGCGCAACTGCGCCTGTTCCTGGTTCACGAGGCCCGCGTTCAGGTCGGCGTCGATCGCCATCTGCTTGCCGGGCAGCGCGTCCAGCGTGAAGCGCGCGGACACTTCGGAGATACGTTCCGAACCCTTCGTCACGACGACGAAGTTGATGATCATGAGGATCACGAAGACGACGATACCGACGACGAAGTTACCGCCGATGACGACGTTGCCGAAGGCTTCGATCACGTGACCCGCCGCGCCCGTGCCCTCGTGGCCGTGCAGCAGCACGACCCGCGTGGACGCCACGTTCAGCGCCAGGCGCAGCAAGGTGGTGCCGAGGATGACGGTCGGGAAGACCGAGAAGTCCAGCGGCCGCCTGGTCGAGACGGACGTCAGGATCACGATCAACGCCAGCACGATGTTGAACGTGAACAGCACGTCCAGCACTGCGGGCGGCAGCGGCAGCATGATCATCGCCAGGAGCGTCAGCAGGAACGCCGGCGTGGCGATCTTCTGGCGGCGCAGCTCGAGCATCAAGCTGTTCAGGAAATTCATGTCGGGGATACCTCACTCAAAGCGGCCGGCACGGCCACGTCACTCGGGAACCGCGGGGCGGCCTGGCGCCGGCCCGCACGGAACGCATTCAATTGCAGCACGTAGTTCAGCACCTGCGACACCGCCTGGTACAGCGCGGCGGGAATCTGCTGCTGCACCTGGCTGGTGTTGTAGATGGCACGTGCCAGCGGCGGCAAGGCGATCGTCTCGATCTGGTGCTTCGCCGCGACGGAGCGGATGTACAGGGCCATCTCGTCGATGCCCTTCGCCACCACGAACGGCGCTTCCGCACGCTTGGTGTCGTACTTCAGCGCGACCGCGTAGTGCTCGGGATTCACGATCACCACGTCGGCGGTCGGCACCGTCTTGTTTACGTTGCGGCGTGCCATCTGCTGCTGCAGCTGGCGGATGCGCGCACGGATCTCGGGCTTGCCCTCGGTGCTCTTGTATTCTTCCTTCACTTCCTGCTTGCTCATGCGCTGGCTGCGCGCGAACAGGAAGGCCTGCAGCGGCACGTCGATCAGCGCGAACAGCACGAACACGGTGACGAGCGCCATCAGGCCGTCGAACATCATGCTGGCGCCGTGCAGCAGCGCGTCCGACAGCGGCATGCGCTGCAGGTTGACCCACGCCGACAGCGCCGAGCGCACGACGTGCACCAGCACCACGGCGAGCAGCGCGGCCTTGGCCACCGACGTCGCGAACGTCGTCCAGTGCTTGCCGGAGGCCAGGTTGCCGAGGTTCTTCACCGGCGAGAAGCGGTCGAACTTCGGCACCAGGTTGCTGGTCGAAACGGCCCAGCCGCCCGGCACCAGGCTCGCGGCGACGATCGCGAGCGGCACGGCGGCGAGCGGCAGCACCATCTTCACGAGCAGCACGGCGGCGCCGCTCCATACGACGGTCATCGCGTTTTCCATCGAGCCGGCCGCGCCCAGCGGCGCGTACACGAGCCGGAACAGCGACCGGAACGATTCCAGGTAGCCGGGCAGCAGGAACGCGAACAGCTTCAGGCTCACCAGGATCCCGACCGCGGTGGCCAGGTCCTTCGAGCGGACGACGTGGCCCTGCTCGCGCGCCTTCTTGAGCTTCTGGGCTGACGCCTTTTCCGACTTGTCGCCGCCGGTATTGTCAGCCATGCGCCGCCCCCATCTGCTGCTGCAGCATCTCCAGCACCTGGTTCGTCATCTGCACATAGTGTTCCGGGATGAAGCGCACGACCTGCACCAGCATCATCAGGCCGAACAGCGTCACCAGCGAAAAGCCCAGCGAGAACAGGTTCAGCGACGGCGCGACCCGGTTCAGGAAGCCGAAGCCGATCTGCACGACCATCGTCGAAAACACGATCGGGAGCGCGAGCAGGATCGCGGCCGAGAACACCCAGCCCACGTTCAGCGCCACCGTCTCCAGCAGGAGACTGTTGTAGCCGCCGCCGACCGGCCACGCCTTGAAGCTCTGGCCCAGCACGCCCGCGAGCACGAGATGGCCGTCGACGGCGAAGAACACGAGGATCGCGACGATGCCCAGCAGGCCCGAGATCACGTCCGACTGCTGGCCGTTCATGGGGTCGTTCATCTGCGCCATCGAGAAGCCCACCTGGCTCGAGACGAGGAAGCCGAGCATGTTCACGACGGCCATCGTCAGTTGCAGGGCGAGACCGATCACGCCGCCGATCACGGCCTGCTCGATCATCACGACGACGCCGGCCAGCGAGAACGGATCCGGCATGACGGCGCCTTTCGTCAGCGGCAGCATCAGGAACGCGAGCACCACGGACAGCAGCGCGCGCACCGGTACCGGCACCAGCGCGTCGCCGATGACGGGAGCCGTCGACAGCAGCGCCATCACGCGGCAGAACGGCCACCACAGCGCGCTGATGAACGGCAGCAGCAGGTGAGACACTTCCAGCATCAGCCGACCAGGGTCGCGGCGCGCTGGAACACGCTCACGCAATAGTCCATCAGTTTGCCGGTCATCCAGTGACCGGCGAGGATCAGGGCCACCAGCGTGACGAGGAGACGCGGCAGGAAGCTCAGCGTCTGCTCGTTGATCTGGGTGGCGGCCTGCACGAGGGCGACGATGACGCCGGCCACGAGGCCCGGCACCACCAGCACCATCACGAGCAGCATCACCAGCTGCAGGGCTTCGACGACGAAGTCGACGGCGATATCAGGAGTCATGTGAATGAATGCTAGATGCCGTGGATGCTGCCGACCAGCGTATTCACGGTCAGGGTCCAGCCATCGACGAGCACGAACAAGAGGAGCTTGAACGGCAGCGAGATGACGAGCGGCGAGAGCATCATCATGCCCATCGCCATCAGCACCGACGACACCACGAGGTCGATGATCAGGAACGGAATGAACAGCATGCAGCCGATCTGGAACGCGCTTTTCAACTCGGACAGCACGAAAGCGGCCAGCTTCACGGTGAAGCCGCGGTCCATCGGCTTCATCTCGGCCGGCTCGCCCGCCAGGTGCGCGATCTGGGCCAGCGCGGTCTTGCTCGTCTGGGCCAGCATGAAGCGCGACAGCGGTACCTCGGCGATCTTGAGCGCCTGCTCGAGCGAGATCTTGTCCTTGTCGTACGGGACGAATGCCTCGTTCCACACCTGCTCGCCGATGGGACGCATGACGAGCAGGGTCAGGATCAGGGCGACGCCGGTGATGATCCGGTTGGGCAGGCCCTGCTGCAGGCCCAGGGCCTGGCGCAGCAGCGACAGCACGATCACGAAGCGGGTGAAGCTGGTCATCATCATGACCATCACGGGCAACAGCCCGAGGATGGTCATCAGGACCAGGATCTGCGACTTCACCGTGAGGCCGCTGGACGAGCCGGGGATCACGCCGGGCAGCACGTCCGGTGCGGCCCATGCGCCTGCGCTGGCCAGCAAAAGAACGGCGCCCGCGATGGCGGGCGCAAAACGGTGCAAGGTGTGAGCCACCCCGGCACCGCGGCGTTGCAACGTCATGACGCGATCAGGTCCAGGTTGAGGCCGTCCAGATCGATCACCTTCAGGCCGTACTGCTCGCCCGCGACGACCACTTCGGCGCGCCCGATGGCGGCGCCGTTGACCTTGATGACGAGCGGCTCGCCCGCCATGGCGTCGAGCGGCAGCACGCTGTCCGGGCCGATCGCCATCAGTTCCTGCAGCGAGATGCGGGCCGAACCCACTTCCAGCGTCAGCGTCACCGGGATGCGGCGCATCATCTGCGGCAGGCGCGGCGCGGCTTTCGGTGCCGCTGCCGCGCTTTGCTTACCTTCTGCGGCTTCATCCGCCAGCTCGTCGTCGATGAGGATGTCGTCACCGGCGAATTGATCGTTCAGGTTCATATTGATTACTCGGCGTCTTCAAAAGAGGTTAAACACAGCTTGCCTTTGTGCTCGGCGACGGCGGCGGTAAACAACCGCGCCTCGTCGAGCAGGACGTCGGCCCGGCCCACGTTCACCGGAATCACGTCGCCCACCTTCAGGTCGAACAGTGCGCCCAGGGTGATTTCCTTGCTGACCAGGCGGCCGTCCAGTTTGACCTGGAGCTTGGTCGCAAGGGGCTCGGCCGGACCGCGCGCGGCGGCCGGACGGCCAGTTTCCGGGCGCAGCGTGCCCAGGATCATGGCCATCAGCTGCTGGTCGGGCGCGATCCAGAACTGGCCGGTGTTGTCGTTGTTATCACGGACCTGCAGGCGCAGGGCCCAGTTGCTTTCGCCGGGCATTGCCGAAGGCACCACGGCATTGGCCTGGATGGGCCACGGGGCCACCTCCATTGCCACATTGACAGCGACGCGTGCATACAACAGATCCACCATTTGTTGCGTCAGTACGACGCCTAATCTTTCTTCGGTGGCCGTCACGCGCTCGGTTTGCGGGTCCCGCTGAGTTGCGCCGGCGCTACGTCCACCGTAGCGTCGCTCCAACAGTGTCAGTAATAAACCACGCTCGAACGTCACCGCGACGGTGCCCAGCGCACCCAATACGGCCATCCAGCGCAGGCTCGTTTCTTGCGGCACGCGGCCGAATTCAACGGTTTCGAGACGCCATCCGGCCCAGTAACGGCGTGCGCTGCCCTGCATGGCAGTGTCCAGGTCTTCCTGGAGACGCGCCGCAAACTGGGGCAGCAGATGTACCGGACGCCCTAGAAGACAGGGGTCGAGCACTTGGTGCTGCAGGGTGGTGTCGGGGTTTGCAATCGGCATGGTCAAGTTAAAAAAATGATAAGCAGAGATGCTTTCTTTTCATTCCTCTGGGCAACAATTATACCCGGGAAATTGTGTCACGCCATTTGATTTTCCCCTTTGAATTCGCCATTGCCCTACGGTAAGATGCTGTCACTGCGCTGGGGAAATCAAACTACACTCTGGGGATCGGACGAAACCGCTGCTATTCTCCTCGGTTCCGCGAGAGAAACCAAGCCACAGTATGACACTAAGAATTTAACAATTTTCTAAATGTCAACGTTTCTTGCAGAAAATGTAACAGCCGCAGGCGAAGCAAGATTGACTAAAAGTTACAACCGCAAACTTAAGCATGGGAGCGATGAACACGATGGGAACTGAACTTGCCGGCCTGATCCGGGCCGACCTGGCAGCCCTCACCAACGATGCCAACCGCCTCGCCGTCGTGGCGCCTGCGGTCGATGGCGGCCACCCCACCCTGGGCGATGGCAACGGCGGCTTCTCCTTCGCGCAGAGCATGAAGAATGCTCTCGTCAGCGTGGACCAGGACCAGCAGGTGGCCAACCAGAAGATGGCCGACGTGGACAGCGGCAAGAGCGACGACCTGGTCGGCGCCATGCTGTCGTCGCAGCAGGCCAACCTGTCCTTCTCCATGCTGATGCAGGTCCGCAACAAGGTGATGGGCGCCGTCGACGAGCTGATGAAGCTGCCGGTGTAACGGGAACGAACCGATCGTGATTGCTACTCTCAAGTCCGCCATCGGCGGCAAGCGCCTGGCCCTGCCGCCCGCGCTGACCAAGAACCTGACCCCGATGCTGGTGCTGGCCATCGGCATCACCGCGGCCGTCATGCTGTACATGTGGAACGACCAGGCCGGCTACAAACCGGTGTTCGGCGCCCACGAGAAAGTCGTCGCCAGCGACATGATGAGCGTGCTCGACGCCGAACACGTGCCCTACCGCATCCACCCGGATTCGGGCCAGGTCATGGTGCCGACCGGCCAGCTGGGCAAGGTCCGCATGCTGCTGGCCGCCAAGGGCGTCACCGCGCAGCTGCCGGCCGGCCTGGAGCTGATGGACAAGAACGACCCGCTGGGCGTGTCGCAATTCGTGCAGGACGTGCGCTTCCGCCGCGGCCTGGAAGGCGAGCTGGCGCAGTCGATCCTGACCCTGGACGCCATCGCCTCGGCGCGTGTGCACCTGGCCATCGCCAAGTCCTCGTCGTTCGTCGCCAGCGACGGCGACAAGTCGTCCGCCTCCGTCGTGGTGGCGGTCAAGCCGGGCCACACGCTGTCGAACGAACAGATCGCCGCGATCGTCAACATGGTCTCGGGCAGCGTCGCGGGCCTGGCGCCGGCGCGCGTGTCGCTCGTCGACCAGAACGGCAACTACCTGTCGTCGCGCGTGGACCTGACCGAAGGCTTCGACGGCGCCGCCCAGGGCGATGCCGCCGCCAAGCGCTACCAGGATGAAGCGCGCGCCAACGTGGCCGGCCTGCTCGGCCCCGTGCTCGGCGCCGACAACTTCAAGGTCAGCGTGACGGCCGACGTCGACAACGACAAGATCGAGGAAACGCAGGAGAAATACGGCGAAGCGCCGAAAGTCACCAGCGAAGCGATGCGCGAGGAGATGGAAAAGAGCCGCATGGCGCTGGGCGTGCCGGGCACGCTGTCGAACCGTCCGCCGGTCGCCGCCAATCCGCCGGCCGATCCGAACGCCGCTGCCAACGGCGCCGCCGCCGACCCGAACGCCAAGGCGGACGACGGTAGCGCCCGCAAGAACGCGACGACGCGCCAGTACGCCTACGACCGCGCCATCACGCAGATCAAGCGCTCGCGCGGCCGCCTGAAGAAGCTGTCGGTGGCGGTGGTGCTGAACAACGCCAAGGCCGCGACGCCGAAGACGGGCTGGACCCCGGCCGAGATCGCCAACATCGACAAGATCCTGCGCGGCGGCCTCGGCATCGACGCCACCCGTGGCGACGTGCTGACGGTGTCCGCGCTGTCGTTCCCGGCCCCGGTCGCGGTCGAGCCGTGGTACCAGGAGCGCGACAACATCGTCGACATGGTCCGCTACGGCATGGTTGCGCTGGGCGCCCTGCTCGGCTGGCTGCTGGTCCTGCGTCCGCTGATGCGCATGCTGAACCAGCGCGTCGCCCCGCAGCCGGCAGCGGCAGCGGCAGCCGCCGCGCCGACCCTGGCGACCGTCCAGGCCGGCGCCAGCAACGCCCTGCCGGGCGCCGTGCACAGCGCCGGCGCGCTGCCGGCCCCAGGCGCCACCGCGGCGGCGGCCCTGCCGGGCGAAACGACGGCAGCATCGACCGGCGGCACGCTGCCGGTCCAGGCGCTGCTCGAAGAATACGATTTGCCCCCGGCCGGCTCGGCCGTGGATGTGATGGTCGACCACCTGAAAGTACTGGCGGGCAAGGAGCCGGAGCGGGTGGCGGAAGTGGTCAAACAATGGGTGCAAAAGAAAAATGGCGGATCTGAACAATAACGACGTGCAAGAAGCAGTGCTGAGCCCGGTCGAACAGGCCGCAATCGTATTGCTGTCCATCGGTGAAGAACCGGCTGCGGCCGTTCTGCGCTGCCTCGAACGCGAGGAATTGATCGAGCTGACCCAGGTGATGAGCCGCATGAGCGGCATCAAGGTCGACGCCGTGAAGAACTCGATCCAGAAGTTCTTCGACGACTACCGCCAGCAGAGCGGCCTGCACGGCGCTTCGCGCAGCTACCTGAAGCGTTCGCTCGACCTGGCCCTGGGCAGCGAGATCGCCAATTCCGTGCTCAACACGATCTACGGCGACGCTATCCGCCCGATGATGGCGCGCCTGCAGTACGCATCGCCGAAGTGGCTGGCCGACTACATCGCCGCCGAACACGTGCAGATGCAGGCCGTGTTCCTCGCCTTCCTGCCGCCCGCGCTGGCCGGCCAGATCATCGATGCGCTGCCGGAAGGCAGCCGCGAGATGGTCCTGCTGAACCTGGCGCGCCTGGAAGAGATCGACCGCGACCTGCTCACCGAGCTGGAAGAGCTGGTGCAGCGCTGCCTGTCCGCACTGGACACGCAGAGCGCCACCGTGGAAGGCGTGCGCCAGGCGGCGGACATCCTGAACCGCCTGCCGAACAACCGCGCCACGATGGTCGAGCTGCTGCGCGCGCACGATCCGGATGTCGTGTCGAAGATCGAGATGTCGATGTACGACTTCTTCATCCTGTCGAAACAGACCGAACAGACGATCACCCGCCTGCTCGACGAGATCCCGCTGGAGCAGTGGGCGATCGCGCTCAAGGGTGCCGAACCCGCGCTGCGCGACGCGCTGCTCGGCGCGATGCCGAAGCGCCAGGCACAGAGCTTCGAGGATCTCATGAAGCGTTCCGGCCCGGTGCCGATGTCGCGCATCGTGCAGACGCGCCAGGAGATCATGGCGCAGGTCAAGGAGCTCGTCGACAACGGTGAGATCGAGGTCCAGCTGTTTGCCGAGGCGACTGCCGAATGAAGCAGTTCCGGCCCTATCACTTCCCGCCGCTGGCGCAGTTCATCGCCGCCGGCGCGGCCAAGGGCGCGCAATCGTCCTCCTCCGCCACGCCGACCGAGGACTGGCAGAGCGCGGTGGCCGACGGCTATCGCCAGGGCCAGCGCGAAGGCTATGAAGTCGGCCTGGACGAAGGCCGTGCCGACGGCTATGACGCGGGCCATGCCGAAGGCGTGGAACGCGGCATCGCCGAAGGCCGCCAGCAGGCGCTGGCCGAACTGGAGCAGATGGCCAAGCCCGTCGACGCCATGCTGCGCAGCCTGAAGAAGATGAAGACCGAATTCCGCAACGCCCAGCGCAAGGAAGTGGTGGACCTGGTCGGCAAGATCGCGCGCCAGGTGATCCGCGCCGAGCTGGCGCTGCAACCCGTGCAGATGCTGAACCTCGTCGACGAGGCGCTGGCCGCGATGCCGCCCACGCGCGACGAGGTGGAAGTGTTCATGAATCCGGAAGAACTCAAGCGCATCCAGGAACTCGATCCTAAGCGCGCCAAGAAGTGGAACCTGATGTCCGATCCTGCCCTGGACCTGGGCGAGTGCCGCGTGCGTGCGGGCGACCATGAAGTGGACGCCGGCTGCCAGAACCGCCTCGCCGCCTGCATGACGCAAGTCCGCGAAAGCCTGGACGCGACCGCGAAGGAGGACGCCGAGTGAGCGCACTGGCCGAAACCCTGCGCGCACTCGAGATCAAGGCTCCGCCGGTCGCGACGCCCACCGGGCGCCTCGTCGCGGTGCAGGGCCTGCTGCTCGAAAGCGTGGGCTGCCGCCTGCACACCGGCCAGCGCTGCCGCGTCGAGACCGTCGACGGCTCGTGGCTCGACGCGCAGGTCGTGGGCTTCCGCGACAAGGTCACGTACCTGATGCCGTTCAAGCAGGCCGACGGCCTCGTGACCGGCGCGCGCGTGCTGCCGGCCACGGGCCCGTCCAGCATCCAGATCGGCCCCTCGTGGATGGGCCGCATGGTGAACGGCCTGGGCGAACCGATCGACGGCCGCGGCAAGCTGGGTGGAGAGGAAACCCTGTCGACGACGCCGCCGAAGGTCAACCCGCTGCGCAAGGCCCCGGTGGAAGAACCGCTGGACGTCGGCGTGCGCGCGATCAATTCGATGCTCACGATCGGCAAGGGCCAGCGCGTCGGCCTGATGGCCGGTTCCGGCGTGGGCAAATCCGTGCTGCTCGGCCTGATCACGCGCCAGACCGTGGCCGACGTGATCGTCGTGGGCCTGATCGGCGAGCGTAACCGCGAGGTGCGCGAGTTCATCGAGAAGTCGCTCGGCGCGGAGGGTTTGCGTCGAGCCGTGGTCGTGGTGGCGCCGGCCGACGAAAGCCCGCTGATGCGCGTGATGGCGACGGAACTGTGCCACTCGATCGCGGCGCATTTCCGCGACCGCGGCCAGAACGTGCTGCTGCTGTGCGATTCGCTGACGCGCTACGCGATGGCGCTGCGCGAAGTGGCGCTGTCGCTGGGCGAGCCGCCGGCCACGCGCGGCTACCCGCCGTCGGTGTTCTCGAACCTGCCGCAGCTCGTCGAATCGGCCGGCAACGGCGAAAACGAACAGGGCAGCATGAGCGCCATCTACACCGTGCTGGCGGAGGGCGACGACCAGCAGGACCCGGTCGTCGACAGCGCCCGCGCGATCCTCGACGGCCACATCGTGCTGACGCGCGAACTGGCCGAACGCGGGCACTACCCGGCGATCGACGTGGCGCAATCCATCAGCCGCTGCATGGCGCAGGTGGTGACGCCGGAACACGCCCAGGCGGCGCGCAAGCTGAAGGCCGCGCTGGCGAAGCATGCGCGCGTGCGCGACCTGATCCCGCTCGGCGCCTACCAGCCGGGCGCCGATCCGGAAACCGACCGCGCCGTGAAGCTGAACCCGCACATCGAGGCGTTCCTGTGCCAGGGCACGCGCGAAGACGCGCCGTTCGCGGCCTGCGTCGACCAACTGAAAGCGATGATGGCATGAGCAAGCGCGAGACGATCACCAGCCTGGACACGCTCGTACGCGTGCGCAGCACCGAAGTGGAACGCATGCAGACGGCGCTGGCGAAGAAGGAGGCGACGCGCGTGCGCTTCCAGGCCAGCGTGGAGCGCCTGACGGCGCTGGCGGAAGGCAGCGGCCCGTCGGGGCAGCCGGCCGGCGCGCGCGCGCTGTCGCCGGCGCTGGCCATCAACTGCGGCAATTACAAGCAGGCCGTGTTCGCGCTGGCGGATACGCACCGGACCGACCTGCAGTTGCACGAGGCCGACATGGCCGTCGCGCAGAAGCATCTGGCCCAGGCCTGGACGCGGCGCGAGCTGCTGGGCAAGGTGCTGGAGCAACACGAGGTCGCGTATGCGCGTGCGCAGGAACGCACGCAGCGCAAACGCGAAGACGAGATCGCCACGCAGTCGTGGCTGGCAAAGAACGCATAAGCAGGAGAACCGATATGGCAACGAGCGCGATCACCGCCCCCACCTACGACCCGACCAGCACCGCCAAGGCCCTGGCCGACAAGTACATCGAAGGTGCACAGACCCAGCTGACCACGCAGACCAATACGGCGAACGCCACGGCCAAGGCCCTGACGACGCTGAGCTCCGCGATCTCCGCTTACCAGACGTCCCTCGCCAGCCTGGCCGGCATCGGCAAGTCGATGCTCGCCCAGAGCGCAACGTTGTCCGACACGACGCTTGGTACGGCCACCGCCAGCTCGACCGCGACGCCCGGCGCCTACAGCGTCTTCGTCAAGCAGGTGGCCACGCCGAGCCAGATCGCCTACAACCTGGGCGACTTCGACCTGAGCGCGGAACAGCAGCCCGATGGCACCTACCAGCCCGGCGTATTGAAGCTGAACCTGGCCGACCCGGCCGACCTCGCCGCGACCCCCGTCACCATCAACGTCGACCTCGCCGCCGCCGATGCGGACAAGAACGGCACGCTCACCGCGCGCGAGCTTGCGGTGGCCATCAACCAGTCCGCCGACAATGGCGGCAAGGTCACGGCCGGCATCGTCACGATCGGCACCGGCGCCAGCGCGACGTCGCGTCTCGTGCTGTCGTCGACGAAAACCGGCGCGGCGAACACCATCTCGCTCGATACGACCGGCGTGCTCGACGCCAACCTGCAGGCCGCCCTGAACGCCGCGCCCACGGTCATGAGTACGGCCCAGGACGCCATCGTCAACTTCGGCGATCCCACCGACCCCACGACGGAAGTCAAGCAGGCGTCGAACACCTTCACGAACATCGACGGCGTATCGTTCACGGCGACCAAGGCCCAGGCGCCGGGCGCCACGCCGATCACCTTGACGGTGGGCGGCAACGCCACCGGCACGACGGCGAACGTGCAGGCGTTCGTCGACGCCTACAACAAACTCAAGAGCGCACTCGACGGTCTCCTCTCGGCGGGCGACCCCAAGAACAACGTCGCGGCCGGCGCGTTTGCTCACGACGCGGGCGTGACCGCGCTGCGCAACCGCGTCGTCGACCTGCTGCGGCCGAGCGGCGTGCTGTCGCTGGCCAGCTACGGCATCACGGCCGCGCACGACGGCACCCTCAGCCTGGATTCGGCGCGCCTGCAAAAGCAGCTGGCCGTCAATCCGACCGGCCTCGACACGCTGATCGGTACGGCCAGCACGTCGGCACCGACAGGCATCGCGGGCTCGCTGAACACCTACCTGAACATGTGGAGCAATGCGACCACCGGCCAGATCCAGGAGCGTACCGACGCCAACAGCAGTCTGCAGTCGCGCCTGACCGAGCGCCAGACGGACCTCGATGACAAGTACAACGCGGCCTATCAGCGCTACCTGAAACAGTACACCGCCCTGCAGGCCCTGCAGTCGACCATGCAAAACAATTCTTCGATGTTCAGCGCGCTGTTCAACAGCAACTCATCCAACTGAGAGATTCGAGATGTCTTATACCGAAGCCTACAGCAGCTATCACGCCACCAGCCTGGACGCGCAAACGTCGCGCGCCTCGCCGATCGAACTCGTCCTGGTGCTGACCGACGGCCTGCTCGACGAACTGGCGCGCGCCCGCGCCCACATCGTGGCCAAGCGCTACGAACAGCGCGCCAACAGCATCAACAAATGCGTCGACATCATCAACGGCCTGTCCAGCTCGCTCGATTTCGAGACCGGCGGCCAGGTCGTCGCCAACCTCGCCAACCTGTACGACTTCTGCGTCACGCACCTGCATGGCGCCGGCATCAAGCAGGACCCGGCGATGATCGACGAGGTCGTGCGCATCCTGACCACCATCCGCCAGGGCTGGGCCGGCGTACAGGCGCGTAATGGCTGACCGGACCGACCGGCTTGCACGGCTGGCGCTGTTGGGCAATACCCTGCAGGACGCCGCCGCGCGCCAGGACTGGGACCGGCTGGGCGAACAGGCCCGTGCCCTCTTCCCGGCCTTGCACGCGCTCGCCGCACAGGGCCCGTGGACCGCCGGGGAACGCGCCGCGCTGGAACGCGTGCGTGCCCAGCACGACACGGCCGCGCGCCACGTGGCCGCCGCCGCGCGCGCGCTCGAACCGCGCCTGGAAGAGATGCGCGCCAACAAGGACGGCTGGATCGCCTACGCGATGCACAGCGAAACAGAATCAGGCGCAAGCCAGGAATGACCATGATGCTCAACACCGTAAACCCGTCCACGTCGGCCCTGCCGGCCGCCAAGCAGGCGAATGCCCCGGCTGCCACCAAGGACGCACCGACCGCGGCGGCACCCGCGCAATCCACGGCCGCCGGTACTGCGCCGGCGCCGGCGCCGGCGCCGGGCAAGACGTTCGCCCGCTGGCTCGGCCTGCAGAACGTCGCGGGCGCACAGGTGCCGACGGACGCCGCGGCGGATCCGGCAGCGGACGCCGCCGCCGCGCAAGCGAGCGCGCCCACCGACGCCGCGACCGACACCGCGCCGGCCGACGCCGCCACCACGCCGGACAATCCCCTGCTGGCCGCGATGACGATGCCGCTGATGCCGCTGTCGCCGCAACAGGTCACCCAGGCCGTGCAGGCTGCCCAGGGCGGCACGCACGCCGGCACGGATGAGGCCGGCAAGGCCGACACGCCGGCGCAGCCGCTCGCAGTCTCGGGCCAGGACGTCCGCCGCGCACCGGTGGCCCTGCCGCAGGCCGTGCTCGCGCAAGCCGCCCAGCAGGATGCGACCGCCACCACCGTGCGCCTGGCCGTCCAGGGCAATCCCGCCAACGGCAACGCCGGTACCGGCGGCCAGGACGCTGCGACGGACGGGTCCGGCGCGCAGGGCGTCCAGCCGGGCACCGCCACGGCCGCGCCGGTTGCGGGCGCCGTGACCTTGCCGGCTGCCCAGCCGGCCGCCGACACCGTCAAGCTGGCCGGTCCGCCGACGGCATGGCGCCAGACTCTGCAGGAAACGCTGGGCGACCGCCTGAACGTCCACGTCGCGGGCAACGTGCAGCAGGCCACGATCAGCATCGAGCCGCCCCAACTGGGCCGCATCGACATCGCGATCCGCCACAGCGCCGGCACGCTGGAAGTGAATATCTCGGCCACCAACGGTGACGTGCTGCGCCAGCTGCAGACCGTCAGCGACAACCTGCGCAACGATTTGTCGCAGCGCCAGTACACGGAGGTCGCCGTGACGGTGACACCGGCACCCAAGAACAATGCGGCGCCGTTCGGCGACCCGCAGCAGCAGGGCCGCGGCCGCCAGCAAGGCCGCGACCAGGACAACGAGCCCGGCCGCGGTCTGGCCGAAGCCGGCAACCCCGCGTCCGTGTTCAATCTCGGCCGCGACTCGTAAGCAACGGACGAATCGAGAGCGCTTTCGGGCGCAAGTACCAACATGAGCAAAATGAAAATGATTATTGCCATCGCCGGCGCCGTGATCGTGAGCGCGGCCGGTGCGGGTGGCGCGGTCTGGTGGTTCATGCCCAAGCCCGCGGCAGCCGCCGGCGCGGCGAAAAAAGCGGAAGCGGAAAAGGCCAGGGAAGGCAAGCCGGTCAAGTACGTGACGCTGGACAAGGTCATCGTGATGCTGCGCCGCGGCCCGGACGACGCCGACACCCACTACCTGTCGACCGACCTCGTCTTGTCGACGGAAGCGGCGAAGGAAAAGGAAACGAAGGAAAACCTGCCGCTGCTGCGCAGCCTGGCGGTGCGTACCCTGTCGGCCTACACGATGAAGGAAGCGGCCGGCATGACGGTGGAACAGTACGCGGAAGAACTGAACAAATCCTTCGACGCCAATTATGAGCACGAGCACACGGAAAAACCGTTCGTGCAAGTCATGATCGGCAAGCTGATCATCGAATAACCATCGGGGACAACGTGGGTTACATGACCGACTACGCCGACAGCTACGCCAGCAGCGAATATGCCGACGCCGCCATCCATGCGGCCATGAGCGCGGCCGAAGAGCAGAAACACCTCGTCGCCTATGCGCCGCTCGTCAAGCGCATCGCGCGCCAGCTCACGTCGCAGGTGTCGGGCGCGATGGGACGCGAAGACATGGAGCAGATCGGGCTGATGGGCCTGCTCGAAGCGCTGCGCCGCTACGGCACCCCGGACACCGGCTTCGCCAGCTACGCGTCGCTGCGCGTGCGCGGCGCGATCCTCGACGAGCTGCGCCGCCAGGACTGGCGCCCGCGCGCCGTGCGCCAGGACAGCCACAAGATGCGCGACGCCGTGCGCGCCCTCACCCGCAAGCTCGGCCGCGAGCCGAACGACAAGGAAGCGGCGGACGCGCTCGGCGTCAGCCAGGAAGACTGGCGCCAGTTCCTGCTGGATGACGTTGCCGAGGAGCTGCTCAGCTTCGACGACGTGCTGCAGGAAGCGACCGAGCGCGCCCACAACGCCCCCGGTCCGGAAGAACAGTTCATGGTGCGCCGCAGCCTGGAGCAGGCACTGGGCGCCCTGAACGAACGCGAGCAGCGCGTGATCCAGATGATTTATGAATTCGAGCTCAGCTACAAGGAAATCGCGGCCGTGCTCGACCTGTCCGACGCCCGCGTCTGCCAGCTCAACAAGAGTGCGCTGGCCAAGATGAAAGCGGCGCTGGCCCAGGCCTGAACGACCAGACAAGAAAGGTATAACAATCATGCAAATCCTTGGCATTCTCATCGTGCTCGGTGCCGTGTTCGGCGGCTACCTCATGATGGGCGGCAGCGCCCTCGCCATCTGGCAACCGACCGAGATGCTCGTCATCTGTGGCGCCGCCGTCGGCGCACTCGTGCTGGGCAACCCCAAGCACGTGCTGGCCGAACTGTTTTCCCAGGTCAGGAAGGTCGCGAGCAAGCACAAGCACGACTCCGAATTCCAGCGCCAGCTCCTGCTGCTGATGTACGAACTGCTGCAGACGGCCGCGGGCGGCCTGAAGGCGCTCGACGCTCACGTCGAGGCGCCGAAGGACAGCCCGATGTTCCAGCGCTATCCGCGGATCCTCGAAGAGCCGAAGCTGCTGGCGTTCATCGTCGACAACTTCCGCCTGATGGCAATGGGCAAGATCAACGCCCATGAACTGGAAGGCGTGCTCGAACAGGAACTCGAGGCCATCCACGACGAACTGACCCAGCCGTCGAAATCGCTGCACAAGATCGCCGAGGCCATGCCGGGCTTCGGCATCCTGGCCGCCGTGCTGGGCATCGTGATCACGATGAACTCGGTCGGCGAAGGGGCCGATACCGCCGAGATCGCCGAACACGTCGGCGCCGCGATGGTCGGCACGTTCATCGGCATCTTCTTCTGCTATGGCGTGCTCGATCCGATCTCCGGCATGATGAAACAGCTGGTCAATTCCGAAGCGTCGACCATGGAAACCGTGAAGGTCGTGCTGTGCACCCACGTCGCCGGCAAGCCGCCCCTGCTGGCGATCGACGCGGGCCGCCGCCTGATCCAGCTGAACACCAAGCCCAGCTTCGCCCAGCTCGAAGCGTGGATCAACGCGATGGCCGACGGCGAGGACGCCGGCGCCAGGCGCAAGGCCTGATCTGGAGCGATAAGTGCAAGCTACCAAGAAAGCCGCCGCCGACAAGCACGAAGCGACCATCGTCAAGCGTGGCGGCGGCAAGCATCACGACGACGAACACGGCGGCGCGTGGAAGGTCGCGTTCGCCGACTTCTGCATGGCGCTGATGGCGCTGTTCCTCGTGCTGTGGCTGATCGCCGCGCGCGAAGCCCAGCAAACCAAGAACATCGTGCGCGACAACACGGCCAGCGGCCTGCTCGAAGGCACGGGCGGCAAGCCGGAAGTCAAATCGAGCCCCGCCGGCAGCCTGATCGAACGCTTCCAGCTCCCGAAGAGCAACGGCGGCGCCGAAGGCCCGGCCGCGGGCGCCAAGGCGAATACCGATACGGTCCGCACGAAGTACGAATCGCCGTCCGAACTGGCCGCGCTGGCGCACCGGCTCGAGCAGATGAGCGTGGACGCCGGCCTCGCATCGAACCTTGCCGCCGTGATCACGCCGGACGGCCTGCGCGTGATGTTGCACGACACCGACCGCCAGGGCATGTTCGTGCGCGGCAGCCCGCTGCCGACCGCCAAATTCGCAAAACTGTTGCGTGCGATGGCACCGCTGTTCGAAAAGATGGAAAATCAGATGTTGATCGTAGGCCACACGGACTCCTTGCAGTACACTAAGGCCGGACCGACCAGCTATTCCAACTGGAGCCTGTCGGTCAACCGCGCTCTGGCTGCGCGGTCCGAACTGCTCATCGGCGGCATGCGCAGCGAAAGCATCCTGCAACTGGTCGGCATGGCCGACCGCGCCCCGATCGATGCGGCCCATCCGGATGCCTCGACCAACCGCCGTATCGAATTGTTAATCCTGACCAGCAAGCAAGCGGCTGCCATCAAGACCATGTTCGGCACTCCGGCGGATACCGAAGCCCTGACCTCCGATGCGTCCACGTCCAAAACGGACGATCCGGCGCTGAAGGACCTGCGCAGCCAGATGGTAAAGAAACCATGACGATTCAATCGAAAACCCGAGGACCACGCATGAAGATTTCCAGCGCCTCTTCGCCTTCCGTCTCGATCGCCCCGCAGGCGGGCGGCGCAGCCGCCGCGCCGGCGGCCGCCCCGGTTGCCGCCCCGGCGGGCAACGACGCCCTCGAATCCGCCATGCTGCAGCCGGCCCAGAAAGCGCTTGGCGCCCTGCCCGACTTCGACGCCGCCCGCGTGGCCGAGCTGCGCGACGCGCTGGCCAAGGGCGAACTGCCGTTCGACGCGGGCCGCCTGGCCGGCCTGATCCAGCGCTTCCACGGCAGCAAGGCTTGACCCCATGAGCCGCATGACCCGCGACCAGGCCGTCGCGCGCCTGCTGGACGGTGTCCAGGCCGACATGACCGCCTGCGGCACGATCCGCGACCTGCTGGAACGTCAATTCCAGGCCGCCATGCGCCACCGCGCCACCGAGCTGGCGCTGCTGGCCGAAGCCCTCACGCCCGAGCTGGACGCGATGGAACAGCGCCGCCAGCAGCGCGTGCAGCTCGTGCGCGCCCTGCTGGGCCAGCAAGCGACGATGGACGACCTGTTCGGCAGCCTGCCGGCGCCGCAGCGCACGCGCGGCCAGGCCGACTGGGAACAGCTCGAGACGCTCGTGCGCGACTGCAAGCAGGCGACGACGCGCAACGGCAACCTGATGGCTGAACAATTTACGATCATGCAACGCCTGCTGCACGGCGAAGACGATACCTATGCGCCACGCTGAATTCACGACGTCCATCCCCTCGTTGACCCCGACCGCGGCCACCGCGCCGACCGCGCCGATCGGCAACGGCGGCGGGAAGTTCGGCGGCATCTTCAACGAGGTGCAGGGCGAAGTCACCGACTTCATCCAGAACGGCGGCGGCGATTTCGCGCCGAGCGCACAGCTCAGCGCGGAGGGCCGCATGTGGGCCGCACGCAGCCAGGGCGCAACGGCGGCACTGATGGGCGGCGATACCGACGCGTCGCCCGACCAGCAGGCTTTCCTGGAAAGCATCGCGCCGTGGGCGAAAGAAGCGGCCGACAAGCTGGGCGTGGCGCCGGAGCTCGTCTCCGCGCACGCCGCACTGGAATCCGGCTGGGGCCAGCGTCCGCTGCGCAATACGGACGGCAGTTCATCCTATAACCTGTTCGGCATCAAGGCCGGCGCCAGCTGGAAAGGCGATGTCGCGCAGTCCGCCACGACCGAATACGTCGGCGGGGCCGCCATCAAGACGAGCGCGAAGTTCCGCGCCTACCCGGACCAGGCCAGCGCCTTCCGCGATTATGCGCAGATGCTGATCGACAACCCGCGCTTCCACGGCGCACTCGGCGCCGGCACCGACGCCCGGGCCTTTGCCGCCGGCCTTGCCAAGGGCGGCTATGCCACCGATCCCGCCTATGCGGCCAAGCTGTCGCGCCTGGCCGGCAAATTGCAGAACATCAGCGGCTGATCGCCATGTCGATCGGCTCAACCGTGCCGGGTCCGGCGACGCGCATGCGCACGACCTGCCCGCTGCCGGCGTTGCGCACGCGCACGACGGCACCCTTTCCGCCCGCATCCAGTGCTTCTCCGGCCATGCTGACTTCGATACCTTCGCGCCGCGCGATCATCATGACGGCATCGCCGCGCTTCACCAGGACGGGGCTGCTGAGCTGGCCGCTGCGCAAAATGTCTCCTGGACGCAACATGCGACGAGACATTTGTCCGACCGCGTCGGCTGGATTACTGATCGGATCGGCAATGTTGGAAATATCACGCCGCTCGATCGTAACTTGTGTGTCCGTCAACGCTTCGTTGGCCGCCACCGGCGCCGCCGCGATCGCGACCATGGCCGTCACGCGCGCGCGGACGACGTACTCGTACCGCCATCCGGGCGTGTCCGGACAGCGCGCCACGAAGCGCATCCTCTGGGGAAAGCGGGTATCGAGCGGTTCCACGGCCACTTGCTGGCTGCACGGCGGCGCCGGCCGCGCGGTCACGACGGCAATCTCGAATTGCGGTTCGGTCAGGCCGGACGCGGCCATCTGTCTTTCCAGTTCGGCACGGGCCGATTGCTCGATTTGCATGGGAATCGACGGCGTCGCCGCTTGCGCGAACGCAGAAAACAGCATCAGTGATAAAGCGGCAAGGGTTGCCTTACAGAAAGCAATCATTAGAGAATAGTGGCTGCGGAAAAAATCTGATTCTAACCAATCATCTGAAGTTCAACCGACAGGAGTTCCCGACATGACGATTAATTTCAAAGATGCACTGGGTGTGCATGCCGACGCGCTGGAACTGCGCGCCGAGCGCACCAAGGTGCTGGCGGCGAACATTGCCAACGAGAGCACGCCCGGCTACACCGCCCGTGACATCGACTTTGGCGCCATGTTGCAGGATCGTATCGACACCGAGAACGGCGAGCTCAGCCTGAGCGACGACCAGCCCCTGTACCGCGTGCCCTACCACCCGAGCGCCGACGGCAACACCGTCGAGATCGGCGTCGAGCAGGCCGCGTTCGGCCAGAACTCTTCCGATTTCAATACCAGCCTCACCTTCATCAACATGCAGTTGCGCGGTCTGGCAAAAGCCATCAACGGTCAATAACAGGTCAACAATGGGCTTCAAGGACATTTCCCAGATCGCCGGTTCGGCGATGGCGGCGCAGTCGGTGCGCCTGAACACGATTGCCAGCAACCTGGCCAACGCCGACGTCGCGGCCGGCTCCGAAGCGGAAGCGTACCGCGCCCGCAAGCCGGTCTTCGCGGCCGTCATGGGCAACGACGCCAGCGCGGGCGTGCAGGTGCTCGACGTGGTCGAGAGCGCCGAGCCGCTGCGCCGCGTGCACGAGCCGGGCAACCCGAAGGCCGATGCCGACGGCATGGTCTATTACACGAATGTCAACGAAGTGTCCGAGATGGCCGACATGATGTCCGCCAGCCGCGCCTTCGAAACCAACGTCGAAGTCCTCGGACGCATCAAATCCATGCAGCAGTCGCTGCTCAAGCTGGGAGAATCCTGAACATGGTGACCACCAATCACGCCACCAACACCCAGTTCGGCAGCACGTCGAATACGGGCAGCAACAAGATCGCAACGCAGGCGCCGACCGACGCCAACAAGGACATGTTCACCAAGCTGCTGGTGGCGCAGATCCAGAACCAGGACCCGCTGTCGCCACAGGATCCCACCCAGTACGTCAACCAGCTGTCACAGCTGTCGCAGACCGAGGCATTGCAGAACCTGTCGCAGACGACGACCGCCAGCGCATCCGTCCTGCAAAGCCTGCAGACGCTCGCGATGGGCGGCCAGGTGGGTTCCGAAGTCACGGTCGCGACGGACACCGTCAGGCTCGACGGCAGCAAGGTGAACGGCACCGTACAACTGAACGGTCTCTCGGCCGGCACGAGCCTGGTCCTGACCGGTGGCGACGGCCAGCAGCATGCGATCGACCTGGGCCCGGGTTCCGGCGCCCAGTCGTTCACGATCGATCCGGACGCCCTTGGCCTGGCGCCCGGCACGTACAAGATCCAGGCCAAGCCATCGGACGGCAGCGCCCCGACGATCGAAGTGGCGGCGCGCCTGAACAGCGTGCGCGTGAACGGCGCCAGCGTCGTGCTCCAGGTGGCCAACATCGGCGAGGTGGATCCCTCGGCCGTCACGGGTTTCAACGGCAAGACGGGCTCCTGAACGGCGCCCACCCTCTACCGCAACGCATTTAAGGAATCGACATGAGCTTCGACATCGCACTGTCCGGCATCCAGGCCATCAACGAGCAACTGAACACCGTTTCGAACAACATCGCCAACGCGGCCACCTACGGCTTCAAGGGCAGCCGCGCCAACTTCGCGTCCGTCATGGCCGGCAGCCGCCCCAACGGCGTGGAAATCGGTTCGGTCACGCAGAACATCAGCACGAACGGCAGCACCCAGACCACCGGCCGCGGCCTCGACGCCGCCATCGACGGCCGCGGCTTCTTCGTCAGCGTCAACGCCCAGGGCACGACGCAGTATTCGCGCGTGGGCATCTTCTCGACCGACTCGACCGGCATGCTGATCGACAGCAACGGCAACAAGGTGCAGGGCTACGGTCCGTCCAAGAACGGCACGCTGGGCGCGATGGGCGACGTGCAGATCCCGACCGGCCAGATCCCGGCCGTCGCGACGACCGGCATCGCCTACACCGGCAACCTGTCGGCCGACTGGACCGTACCGACCGTCACCCCGTTCGACCCGACCAAGAACACCTCGTACAACATGGTCAAGCAGTCGATCGTGTACGACTCGCTGGGCACGCAGCACACCCTGTCGCAATACTTCGTCAAGAAGGACGCCAACACCGTCAACGCGTTCTATTCGCTGGACGGCGCCACGCCGGGCACGACGCCCGCCGTGCTGACGTTCGACGCCACCGGCGCGCTGAAGACCACGACCGGCAACTCGGTCGCCATCACGGCTGCGGGCGGCGCCGCGGCCGGCAACGTCACCATCGACTACACGGGCACGACCCGTTTCGCCGGCGAAGCCACCACCACCACCAACCGCAGCAACGGCTATGCGTCGGGTACGTTCGTGGGCGTGGAAATGGCGGCCGACGGCTCGCTCGTGGCCAAGTACAGCAACGACCAGTCGCAGGTGGTCGGCACCGTCGCCGTCGCCACCTTCGCCAACGAAGGCGCGCTGTCGTCCATCAGCGATACCAGCTGGGTGGCCAACGCCGATTCTGGCGCCGCCCTGTACAGCTCCCCGGGCGTGGGCCTGGCCGGCAAACTGGCGACCGGCGCACTGGAAGGCTCGAACGTCGACATCACGTCGGAACTCGTCGGCCTGATGACGTCGCAGCGCAACTACCAGGCCAACTCGAAGGTCCTGACCACCGAGAACCAGATGATGCAGGCCCTGATGCAGGCCCTGTAAGACTGACGCCCCATGGATAAACTGATCTTCACCGCCGTTTCCGGCGCCGAGCGCCTGATGCGCGCCCAACAGGTCCACGCCAACAACCTGGCGAACCTGGACACCGCGGGCTTCCGGGCCAGCATGGAAGTGGCGACCAACCAGCAGCTGGGCGGTTTCGGCTACGACGACCGGCATATGTCGTCGATGCAGGCCGACATGGTCTCGACCCGTGCCGGCACGGTCCGCGAAACGGGCCGTCCGCTCGACGTCGCGATCGGCGGCCAGGGCTATCTCGCCGTGCAGTATGGCGACAGCGAAGCCTATACCCGCTCCGGCGAGATCGACATCGGTCCCGACGGCGCGCTGTCGGTCCACGGCCATGCGCTGATGGGCGAAGGCGGCCCCATCGTGCTGCCCCCGCACACCGCGGTCGAAATCGGCAAGGACGGCACGATTTCCGTGCTGACCGAAGGCGCCACGCAGATGCAGGTCGTCGACAAGCTGCGCCTCGTGAACGCCACCGGCGCCGAATTGACGAAGAACGAGGCGGGCCTGATCGTGACGCGCGACGGCGCCCAGCTGCCGGCCGATCCGGACGTCAAGGTCCGCCCGGGCGCGCTCGAAGGCAGCAATGTCTCGGCCGTCGAGGAAATGGTCGCCACCATGAGCCTGAACCGCAGCTTCGAGGTGCAGATGCGCCTGTTCAAGGCCAGCGACGGCATGAACGAAGTCGGCAACAAATTGATCGCAGGCTGAACGCGCGTCCCCAACCGAATCAGAAGAGAGAGAAACCATGAATCCAGCAATGTGGATCAGCAAGACCGGTGTGCAGGCGCAGGATGCGAAACTGCAAGCCATCGCCAACAACCTGGCCAACGTGAACACGGTCGGCTTCAAGCGCGACCGCGTCGTGTTCGAAGACCTGTTCTACCAGGTCGACAAGCAGCCGGGCGCCCAGACGGCCGACAACACGGTCAGCAACGGCGTCCAGCTCGGCAACGGCGTGAACATCGTCGGCACGCAGAAGGTGTTCACCAACGGCAGCATCCAGACGACGAGCCAGCCGCTCGACGTGGCCATCAACGGCAACGGCTTCCTGCAGGTGCGCCGCCCGGACGGCCAGCCGGCGTTCACCCGCGCCGGCCAGCTGCAGGTCGATTCGAACGGCGTGCTGGTCAACGCCCAGGGCCTGCCCCTGGTGCCGCAGATCACGGTCCCGAACAACGCGACCGCGATCACGATCGGCGAGAACGGCATGGTCAGCGCGACCGTTCCGGGCAACATCGCCCCGACGGAACTGGGCCAGCTCACGCTGACGACCTTCGTCAACCCGGCCGGCCTGCTGGCCCTGGGCGACAACCTGTTCCAGGAAACGACCGCCAGCGGCACGCCGAACGAAGGCCGCGCCGGCGACGGCGCCTTCGGCAAGATCAAGCAGGGCGCACTGGAAGGGTCGAACGTGCAGGTCGTCGAAGAGATGGTCGACATGATCGCCGCCCAGCGCACCTATGAAATGAACACCAAGGTGTTGTCGGCCGCCGACAACATGCTGCAATACCTGTCCCAGGCGTCCCGCTGACCATGAAACGCTTCGCCCTCGCCGCCGGGATGGCGGCCAGCCTCGTGCTGACCGGATGCGCCTCGCGCGTCCCCCTGAACAACCCGGCCCCCGTGGACGACGCCCTCGCCCTGCCGAAAGCGCAGGCGGCGCGCGCCGGCGTCGGGGGCGGCGTGTTCAGCGCCGATACCGTCTCGCTGACCTCGGACGCGCGCGCGTTCCGCGTGGGCGACGTCGTCACCGTCCTGCTGCAGGAAACGACCCAGGCCAGCAAGAAGGCCGGGACCAGCTTCAGCAAGGGTTCCTCCGCCTCCGTGACGCCGATCAGCGCACTCGGCAAGACCTTCGGCCGCACCGGCCTCGAGATCGCCGGCGACCGCAGCTTCAACGGCGACGCCACCAGCACCCAGCAGAACGCGCTGACCGGCGCGATCACCGTGCTCGTGCAGGAAGTGCTGCCGAACGGCCTGCTGCGCGTGGCCGGCGAAAAGCGCCTGCAGCTGAACCAGGGCGAGGAATACGTGCGCATCAAGGGTTACCTGCGCGCCGCCGACATCGACAACGAGAACCAGGTGTCGTCGCTGCGCGTGGCCAATGCCCGCATCGCCTATTCCGGCCAGGGCTCCCTGGCCGACGCCAATACCCCCGGCTGGCTGACCCGGTTCTTCACCGGTCCGTTCATGCCCTTCTGAGGACGTCATGACCCGCACCTTACGTTTCGCTTCCCTGGTCCTGGCCGCGGTGCTGGCGCTGCCGGCCCTGGCCGCCCCCGCCGTGAAGACCGCGTCCGCCGGTCCCGACATGGCCATCCTCGCGCGCACCCAGCCGCTGCGCAACCTCGCCAGCGTGGAAGGCGTGCGCGAAAACCCGCTCGTGGGCTACGGCCTCGTCGTCGGCCTGAACGGCAGCGGCGACTCCACCCAGGTGAAGTACTCGAGCCAGTCGGTCGTCAACATGCTCAAGCAGTTCGGCGTCAAGCTGCCGGAAGGCGAGGAAGCGAAGAACAAGAACGTCGCCGCCGTCATGGTCTCGGCCGTGTTCCCGCCCGGCTACCGCCGCGGGCAGCAGATCGACGTGACCGTCTCGTCGCTGGGCGACGCGAAAAGCCTGCGCGGCGGGACCCTGCTGCTGACCCAGCTGCGCGCGGCCGACAACGACGTCTATGCGCTGGCCCAGGGCAACCTCGTCGTCGGCGGCCTGTCGGCGGCCGGCAAGAGCGGCTCGTCGGTGACGGTCAACACGCCGACCAGCGGCCGCATCCCGAACGGCGCGATGATCGAGCGCGAGATCGCGACCGATTTCGCCACCCGCCCGGCCGTGCTGCTGCGCCTGCGGCACCCGAACTTCGACACCGCGACCAATGTCGTGAACGCGATCAACCGCCGCTTCGGCCAGGTCGCGACCACCGCCGACGGCACCAGCGTCGAGGTCGTGGCGCCGACGAATCCAACCGAACGCGTCGCCTTCGTCGCCAAGCTGGAAAACATGGCGGTGGAAGCCGGCGAGGAAGTGCCGCGCGTCGTGTTCAACTCGCGCACGGGCACCGTCGTGATTTCCGACGGCCTGCGCGTGAAATCGGCCGCCGTGACCCACGGCTCGCTCAAGGTCGTGATCTCGGAAAGCTCGGCGGTCAGCCAGCCGGGACCGTTCTCGAAAGGCCAGACGCAGGTCACGCCGCAATCGAAGGTGTCCGTCGACCAGGGCTCGGGCCAGATGTTCCACTGGCCGGCCGGCGCCCGCCTGCAGACCATTATCGACACGGTCAACAGCCTCGGCGCGTCTCCCGACGACATCATGGCGATCCTGCAAGCCCTCGACCAGGCCGGCGCGATCGAAGGCGAACTGGTGGTGATCTAATGCTGAACAACGTCAACGCAATCGGTCCGGAACAGCCGGACCAGGCCACGGGCGAAGAGAAGGTGGCGCCCGCCGCGCTGGACAAGGCCTACGTTGCCAAGGCGACCAAGGCCGCCGTCGAATTCGAGAGCTTCTTCATCTCGCACATGCTGCACCAGATGCGCGAGAGCACGCGCGCCATCGCACCGGACGACAGCCCGACGAAGGACAAAGTCAACCAGGACATGACCGACATGGTGGACAACATGTTGGCCGGTAACATGGCGCAACAGCGCGCCTTCGGCGTCGCCGATGCGATTTTGCGGCAGATCTTGCCCGCGCCGCTTAATAAAACGAGCTGAACGGTCGCCTGTCATTACTGATCACGCACAAGAAGGCTACGCCCCATGAGCATCCTGAACAACGCCCTGTCCGGAGCAGTCGCTTCGCAACTGGCCCTGTCCGCCAGCAGCCAGAACATCGCCAACCTGCAGACCAAGGGTTACACCCGCCAGTCGGCCCTGCTGAGCGCGGTCGCGCCGGCGGCCGGTTCGAGCCAGGCCGGCAACGGTGTGCGCGTGACCGAGCTGATGCGGTTCTCCGACAGCTACAAGACGCAGCAGATGTGGCGCAGCGCGTCGGACCTGGGCGCGCATTCGCAGACCCAGCCCTATCTGACCCAGCTGGAAAAGGTGATGGGCGACGACACCGCCAGCCTGTCGAGCGGCGTCGACGGCTTCTTCGCGGCATTGAACTCGGTGGCCGGCGTCGACCCGACGTCGACCCCGCTGCGCCAGCAGGTGGTGACCGCCGCCGGCCTGCTGGCCCAGCGCTTCAACAGCATGAACAACGTCTACAACGCCCAGTTGCAATCGGTGCGCCAGCAGCGCAGCGCGCTGGTCGACTCGGCCAACACGACGATCGCGTCGATCGCGTCGCTGAACGCCCAGATCGCGAACGCGAATGCCACCGGCAGCAATCCGTCGGCCCTGATCGACGCGCGCGACCAGGCCATCGACAGCCTGGCGGGCCAGATGGGCCTGGAAGTCAGCGACCAGCCGGACGGCACGCGCAACGTGTCGCTCAAGACCGGCCAGTCGCTGGTTTTGGGCGGCGTCCCCGGCAAGCTGTCGGTCAGCGGCGGCGCCGCGCAGACCTTCACCCTGACGTTCGCCGGCACGACGTTCGACCTCGACACGACGAAGGCCGGCGGCCAGCTGGGCGGCCTGTCGGTCTATGAACAGGACACGCTGCTGCCGCTGCAGCAGGGCGTGGCCGAGATGGCGCAGCAGATCGCCGACAAGGTCAATACCCAGCTCAAGGCCGGGTATGCGATGGACGGCTCGGCCGGCAAGCCGCTGTTCGTGTACAACCCGGGCAGCACGTCGAACATGCTGCAGGTGGCGGACGGCTACCAGACGTCCGACCTCGCATTTTCCGGCGACGGCAAGCCGGGCGACACCGGCAACCTGCAACAACTGGTCGCCATCAAGAGCCAGACGATCACGATGGCGAAGATCGGCACGGTGCTCATCAGCGACGCCGACACCCAGCTCGTCGGCCGCCTCGCCGTCGACAGCCAGCAGAACAAGGGGGCTCTCAAGACCGCGCAGACGATGCGCGACCAGGCCGTCGCGGACTGGCAGTCGACGAGCGGCGTGAACCAGGACGAGGAAGCCGTGCATCTCGTCGAATACCAGAACATGTACCAGGCCAATATGAAGGTGATGTCCGTCGCGAACGCGCTGTTCGACGCCACCTTGCAGATGATGGGCTAAAGGAGAAAAGCATGCGTATCGCCACCAGTCAATACCAGGCGATGATGACCCAGTCGCTCGAGCTGAACCAGGAGAGCATCACCTACGTGACGCAGCAGATGGCCAACGGCAATCGCATCCAGCTGCCGTCGGACGATCCGGTCGACAGCGTGCGCCTGTCGCGCCTCAAGCGCGAAGAAGCCGGCATCAAGCAGTACCGCAACAACATCGCCGCGATCAACGAACGGCTCACGAAGAACGAAGGCTACCTGCAGAACATGGTCAACGACATGGGCCCGGGCCGCGACCTGCTCGTGTGGGCACTGAACGGTTCGAACACCCCGCAGGACTTGAACGCCATGGTCAGCCCGCTGACCTCGTTGCGCGACAGCCTGATGTACTCGGCCAACACGGTCGACCAGGAAGGCCGCTACGTATTTTCCGGCACCGAGACCGGCACGGCCCCGATCACCTACAATGCATCCGCCCCGCTCGGTTCGCGCTACAGCTATGCGGGTAACACGAATGACCAGCTGGTGGTGGTGGGCAACGGCATCACCCAGGTGGCGAACCAGAACATCAGCGGGCTGGAAAAACTGCTGAACCAGCTCGACCAGACGATCAGCACGCTGTCGGGCAGCACGGTCAACGCCAACGACCCCGCCGTGCGCACCATCCTGAAGGCCAACCTGGACGGCTTCGACGATGCGCTGAATCTCGTTACCGGCAAGGTCGCCGTCATCGGCGGCCAGCAGAACGTCCTCAAGACGATCGACGCCAACCACGAGAACGTCAGCCTGTCGAACCAGACGGCGATCCTCGACATCGGCCAGCTCGACGTCGGTACCGCGGCCATCGAGCTGAACGGCTACCAGACGGCACTCCAGGCCAGCTACAAGGCCTACAGCAAGATCGGCACCCTGTCCCTGTTCTCGGTGCTCTGACGGCGATGGATACCACATTACGACCCACGACCGCCGGCGGAACCGGTGGCACACTCGGCACCCGGGCGAATGCCTCGTCCCGCCTCGTTCCGACCCGCTCGAGCGGGTCGGTCGACGACACGGCGGCCGCCACGACGGCGGCCTCCGCCGCATCCGCGGCGCCGCTGCGCGCCAACGGCAGCGCGGCGAAGATCGCCAGCGGCCTGCAGGACCAGGTGGCGGGCGCCCAGCAGGCGCTCGACTACCTCGAACGCGTGTCGAACCAGCTCGAGGCGCTGAAGGGCGAGCTGACGGCCAAGCTGGCCGGCACCCGCAACGGTTCGCGCCTGCAGCTCGAAGTCCACGCGCGCCAGCTTGCGCAAACGCTGGCCGAGCGCAAGAAGACCGGCGGCGGCAGCGTCGACAACAACCTGAATTATTCGACGAAGCCGGCCACGCAGCGCTTCCGTATCCGCGGTCTCGACATCGCCAGCATCAAGCAGAGCGCGCCGCTGAACATCTCGTTCTCGGTCGGCAGCGCCGGCGGCCCGCAGATGGGCGTCAACATCGAGCCGGACCAGTCGAACCAGGAAGTCGCCCGCGCCCTCGACCGCGCCCTCGCCCCGATGGGCGTGCATGCGAGCCTGGACGAGAACGGGGAACTCGTGTTCTCGACGCCGGAATCGAACTGGTCGTCCGTCAAGGACAGCATCGCCGTGAGCGGCCGCGGCCGCGTGACCACCGAAGAACTGCCGGCGAACCTGGCACCCCAGCTGTGGAACGTGGGCACGGAAACCGGCAATGCCGACGCGCTGCGCCAGAGCCTGCGCGAAGTGGTGCAGGCGCTGGAACGCGTGCACCGTTCGCAGGCCGCCGCCAGCGCCGCCCTGCAGGCTGCCAGCGCCCAGGTGTCGGATGCCGCGACGCCGCCGCCCGACATGACGATCGCGGTCGACGACTTCGGCAAGGTCGCCGCCAGCACGGACTACGAGTCGCTGATCGCCCTGACGTCGGCGCTCGTCGGCGTCAGCCGGGATCGCGTCCTCGCGCTGCTCGGGCTCCGCTAACAACCACCGTCGCCCCCGCGCAGGCGGGGCGACGTTTATGGGTCAACGACCCAGCGGCTTCACGCTGATCGTCGTCCCCCGCAAATCGATGTCGTGAATCTCGATGCTGCCGAACGTCGGCCCCGGATGGCTGCCCACGCGGATGTTGCGGAAGCTGATCTCGCCGATCGTGCTGGGCAGGCGCAAGGTGATGGAGCCGTCCTTGTTCACGGTCGCGTGCGAATTGCCCGGGTCGTAGCTGACGTCGCGCACCGTCGTGTCGGCCGACAGCAGCAGCGCGAGCGGATTGAACACCGTCGCCAGTTCGCCCAGCACGCGCACGCCGTCGTCCGGCAGCGCGTGCTGCACGGCGGTCTGCACCCCATGCTGGCCGCCCTGCGCCGCCATGGCGATCAGGCGCAGTTCCGCCTGGCGGGCCTGGTCGCGCAGCGCATCACTCAGTGGATCCTCCTTGCGTCCCTGGGCCGTCACCTCCCCCAGTTCCTCATCCGACAGCGCACGCAATCCGCGGCCGAATTCGCGCCCGCTTTCGCCGCCCTGGCGCGTGGAGACGGCCGCCGCCGGCGCCGCCGCCACCGCCGCGTAGGCGTGCAAAGGCCCGAGCAATGCGGTCGCCAGCGCCGCCGCCATGCGCAGGCTGCGCTGGCGCCGCACGGCGCCGCGCACCTGCGCCTGCGTGATCAGCTTCATGTCGGCCAGGATCTCGCCCAGCCGGCGTCCGCTCTGTTCCTGCGCGCGGATTGCCGCGTCCAGCTGGTCCTGCGAGATCAGCTTCTTCTCGATCAGGATCTGGCCCAGCCGGGACCTGTTGGTACTGCGTGTCATCCAGTCGCTCATCCCCGCCTCCTCATGGTGTGGTCATCACTGCCCGACGGCCGCGCGCAGCTTCAGGCCCACGCGGTTCTGCAGCGCCGTCATCTTCGGCTGGATCTGCGCCGCGTTGGCCTTGGCCACGTTGTCGCCGACGGCCTTCTTCATCTCCGGCACGACGCTCTCGAACTTCGCCAGCACGGGCGATTCGAGGATGCCCGCCAGCTGTTTCAGCTCCTCCTCGCTGAACTTCTGCGCGAGCAGCGGCGCCACGCTGGACTGCACGATCGCGCGCGTGCTCGTGCGCAGGCCCGCGGATTCCTGCTCGACGAACGTCGTCGCCTCCGCCGTGATGTCCTTCATCGTCGCGTCCTGCTTGTCGGCCGGGACGCGGCTCTGCACCACCACGCGCGACTGCCGCAGCATGTCGGCCACGGGTGCCTGCAGCATCTGCAGGCCGACGGATTCCAGTCCCATCTTGTCCAGCACGCGCTGCACGAGCGCCTGCTTGGCGGGGGACACGCCGGTCATGCCCTCCGCGTGCGCGCCCGCGGCCAGGCCCACGCCCGCACCGAGCGCCATCGTCATCCACATCGTTCGCAACATCGTCGTCTCCAGTCAGAACGGCCGCGTGTACGAGGCGCCCGCGTATTTCACGATCAGGCTGCCGGACACGTTGGTGGCCGCGTAAGGGTTGTAGATCAGGTTGAAGAAATTGTCGCAATTCAGATTGCAGTCGCTGCGCGCGGGGATGTCGTACGTCCCCTTCATGTAGCTGCCCGTCAGGTTGAGTTCCCCGCCGTCGTCGAAGCGGTAGCGCAGGCCGACGCTCCTGAGCTTCGTGTCCGGCAGCGGCGCGAGAAGACTCATCTGGTTGCCCGGGATGGAGCTCTTGCGCGGCTCGTAGCCGAAACGCAGGGCGAGCTTCTTCGTCAGGTTCAGCTGCGTACCGAAGCTGTAGTTGACGACGCTCCTGAAACCCATCTTGAACGTGGCCTGGCTCGAATTCGCATAGCCGAACAGGCGCGCCATCTCGAGCAGCTTGACGCTGCGGTCGAACTGGAACGTCAGCTCGTTCCACTGGGACCAGTCGGCGTAGCTGACGTCCGCGTTCACCTGCACGTAATCCGTCAGCATCAGCTTCATGCCGGCCTGCACGCGCCACGGGAACGGGATCTGCGCCGTCATGTTCCCCGACTGGTATTCGGGTATGTCCTGCGGCATGCCGGTGACGGCGCCGACGATCGGTCCGAGCAGGCTCGAATTCAGGCCGCGCACGAAGCTGCGCAGCATCGGGTCGCTGTGGAACGTGTACGAACCGGTGTAGGTCGTGCGCGCGCCGCCCTGGTACACGAGGCCCAGCGCGAACCATTTTTTCGGTTCCCACAGCACACCGATGTTGACCGTCGGGTCGAACGACGCACGCAGGTCGAAGTCGATGTTCGCGGCGCGCTTGAACGGGTTGACCATGCCTTCCGGACCGCCGCCGCACAGGCCGAACGTCAGCGTGTCGATCACGGTGCCGTTGCCGTCCGGGCAGACGGCCTTCTGCAGCTGGCCGACGGTGCCGAGCAGCTTGTTGGGCGCGCGGAAGTCGGTGTTGATGGCGAACGCGGAATACGCGATCGGCACCGAGATGCCGATCTTCAGCGTGTCCGACACCTTGTACGCGGCCGCCGGCGACAGGTACACGAGCCGCTGCAGCTGCACGAGGCGGCCGTCGAAGCGGGCGGGATCGTCCGGGTCCTTGGTGCGGTCGATACTCATCGCGGCCGCCAGGTAGACGTTCGTGCCGAACGTCCAGCGCGAACCGGGCGCGTTGTACGACATGCCCATGCTCGGCACCAGCACGCCCGGCAGGCGCGCCTTGGGGACGCCGTAGAACGGAATGTAGAGGGCCTGGCGCACCGGGCCGCTCGACTTGCCGTTGATCGGATCGTCCTTGAAGCCGCCGATGTCGAGGTCGGGCGCTGACACGAACCGGTTCGGGTTGCGGATCGTCGCCACGAACACGGAATCGATGTGATGCGTGCCTTCCAGGCGCGCGAGGCCGGCCGGGTTGAAGTGGATCGACTCGATCCCGGGCGGATCGGCCGTCACCGCATTCCCCATCGCCATCGCGGTGGGGCTCGTGACGAGGTTGTCGGTGACGCCGGCATGGGCGACCGGCGCCAGCGCCATGGCCAGGCCGGCCGCGGCGAGCAGAACGATCGGTGACGGCGCGGCGTTCATGGGCACGGCCTCACAGCGACAACGGCAGGCTCATGGTGAGCGACAGGTTCGGCGCGGCCGCCGTGAGTCCGGCGCCGACCGTCACGTTGACGGTGGTCTTGGGCGACATGCGATAGCCCGCGCCGATCGCCAGAATGCCCGCGCTCTGCGTCTGCGTCTGTGCCTTGTTGCCATTGTCGAAGGTGAGCGTGGAGCGGGCCTGGATCGATTCCTGGAACGAGAACGACGTCGTGATCTTGTACGACAGCGCGTACGCGAAGCCGAGGCCGAAGCCGAAGCTGGCGCCCGGCTTCACTTCGCGCAGCGTGGCGCCGTACATCTGCTGGCTCAGGTGTTTCGCGGCGAGGCTGTAGCCCACGTTGAAGGAGCCGAACAGCGCGACCGGATCGACGATGCGCGTCATGTTGGCGCCGATGTTGAAGGTGTTGACGCCGGAGCCGGTGGCCACGCCCTTCTGCACGTCGACCTTGTACGGACTGGTGCCCGTCGCGAGGCGCACGTTGCCCGTGAGCGTGTACGCGACCTCGTCGCGCTTGACCTCCTGCGGCTGCCAGCGCACGCCCAGGCCCACGTCGCCGATCGTGTGCGAGACGCCCGAGAAACCGCCGGAATCGGAGTAGCGGCTGATCAGGGGCAGCGTGAGGTTGGCGGTCAGGTTGTTGCGCACGCCGTAGTCCGCCATGATCGTGTTGGTGATCGTGTGCGAGTTCGTGTTCTCGATCGAGAACAGCGTGGCGGTGCCGGACGACAGGTCGGTGTTGATCTTTTCCTGGCCGATGTAGGTGTAGCCCAGCTCGTAGTTCAGCTGCACCTTGCCCTTGCGGATCAGCGAGTACTGCTTGTCCACCGCGGTCAGCGTTTCCTTCAGCAGCGTCGTGTTGTCGGCATCGCCCTCCTTCTTCGCCAGCGCGTCGCGCACGGCTTCCGAGGTCGCCGTGTCCTGGGCCTGCGCCGGCACCTGGGCGAGCAGGAGGGTGCAAGCCAGCGCCGGCGCGCACGCCGACATAGTGGAAATCTTCATGGTGGTCCTTCGTGGTGGGTCTAGTGTTTGCGGATCGAGATGCCGCCGAAACCGTTGAGCAGGCGCTCGTTCGCCACCTGCGTGTCGATGGGGCGCTGCAGGCCGCGGTCGCGGATGCGGTCCATGTCGACCACGCCCAGTTCGTCGTCGGCCAGCGCGAGCTTCAACGCGGGCGGATGGTTCTTCGGCGGATAGGCGATGAACAGCGTGTTGCGGTCCCACAGCGTGGCGAATTCCTCGACCGAGAACGTGATGTTGCCGGCCGACGGGTCGGCCAGGAACACGAGGCCGCCGCGCACGCCGCGCAGCACGACGAAGTGCTTGAAGCCGGCGTAGTCGATCGGCACGATGCCCGGCGCATCGAGCGTGAGCAGGTCCGCCATCTCGGCGTGGAAGCCCGCGCTCTGCACGTCGATCGAGGCGAGGTAGCGCTTCATGTCGAGCAGGGAAAAGCCGCGCCGCTCGATGATCTTGTCCTTCTCGCCGAAGGCCATCATCCCTTCCATCGACTGCTGCTCGGTGACGTCGATGCCCAGGTGGTACTTGAGGATCGTGACGAGCGCCGCGGAGCCGCAGCTGTAGTCGTAGGCCTGGTGGACGATGTTCTTGTACTTGAGCTCGGAGAACGGCTCCATCGACACGTTCGGAATCCCGGCCGCGGCCACGGACATGGTCGTCGGCAGGTCGAAATGGTCGAGCGGACGGTCCTGCACGTCGTGCCTGGCAAGCACGCCGCCGCCGCCCACGAGGACCGCGAGGATCCCCAGCAGGAATGTGTACATGATGTCTCCCTGGGGCGCTTCATGCGGCCCCTTGTGGCCCGGCTCCGTGCGCGTTCATGGCGCCCGGATGGCGGATTTTTCATGCATCCCAACGTGGTGTTTTGGCCACGTTTATTGCACTTTTTCTATATTTTGGATGCAGCCACGGCTGACGGATGTTATAAAACGCTATCGTTTTTATAAAAAACCGCTCATTCATTGAGGCATCGTGCACACTTGGGACAGGATCAGCAATGCATTGGGCGAGCCGGTCACCAGCGTGGAGATCGGCGGCGTGCCGCTGCGCGCGGAGCGCTACATCTTCCAGCTGGGCGGCTGCGAAGTCCCGCCGCTCGATTCGATGGTGCTGGCCTGCCACCTCGGCGGCGCGCGCGCCACGGCCGGGCGCAGTCCGGGCCGCTCGTTCGATTTCCTGGCCGGCGCCGCGACCGTGTTCCAGCCCGGCTTCGCGAGCCGCTGGTCGTTCTTCGGTGCGATCGACATGGCGATGTTCCACTTCCTCGACCCGGAGCACGAGATGGTGCGCCACCTGCAGCGCCTGCTCGCCGCGCGCGCCAAGTCGCCCATGTTCTCCGACCCGCTCGTGCATGCGGCCGCCCAGCAGCTGCTGGCGGAAGTGTCCCGCACCAGCACGCCGAACACGGGCTTCGTGGAGCGGGCCTGTTCCCTGATGATCGAGCAGGCGTGCCGCGTGCTGGAAGGCAAGACGGGCCGCCACCTTCCCCCGGACGCCCTCCAGCTGGGCCGCCTGCAGGGCGTGCTGGAATGGATCGGCCAGAACCTGTCGAGCGAGCTGTCCAATGCCGAACTGGCCGAGCGCGCGGGTGTGTCGGAATCGCACTTCCGCCGCATCTTCCAGGAAGCGATGGGGATGACGCCGCACCGCTATGTGTTGCGTTTACGCCTCGAACGGGTGCATGAATTACTGACCCGGACCAGCTTCTCGATCGCCCGTGTTGCGGCGCAATGCGGGTTCAACAGCCAGAGTCACATGACGGCCTGTTTCGCGGCCGCGTACGGCATCACGCCCGCTCGGGCACGCCAGCAGGCACGGTCCTGACCCGCGCCGGCAACGCCGGGTTTGCGTTGCATCAAATTGAAAATCTTGCCTGTCGAAAATGATCGTTTTTTGATAAAGACGGGATCATTTTCCGAAGCGTTGCGATTTCGCATGCACACATAATAAAAAACACACCCGGGCACAAGAACCCGTGGCCACTCGATAAATGAGTCAGGAGACCAAGCATGAGACCAGCGCAGGACGCGTCCGCACGTACGCGGTCGCCAGCGTGAAGTACCTGTCCGCCACGGACGTGGTACAACGCATCAAGACCTGCCTCGGCGCCGAGGGCATCGACGTCGACGCCCTGTTCGCCAGGGCCGGCCTCGAATGGTTCGAGCACGGCGCGCAGGGACAGCGCGCGGCCGACCTGCTCGCGTTGTCCGACCAGTTCAGCATTCTGTGGGAAAGCCTCGCGGCCGCCAGCGGCGATGCCCTCGTCGGCTTTCGCGTGTTCGCCCCCGACCCGCTCAGCTGGCTCGGCGTACTGGGCCATTTGATGCTCGCCTCGCCCACCCTGCGCCAGGCCGCGGACAGCCTGACGCGCTACATGCCGCTCGTGTCGCCCGTCGTGCGCGCCACCATCGAGCCGAAGGCGGACCGCGTGCGCGTGGGCCTGAACCTCGTCGGCGGCGCGCGCGCCGTGCCGCAGGCGCGCTACGACTTCACCTGGAACCTGCTGCTGGCGACATTGCGCTTCGTCGGTGCACGGCCGGACCTGAAGCCGGCCCTCGTCGAATACGCGTATCCGGCCCCGCTCGACACGGCGCCGTACATGCGAAAGTATGGCTGCCCCGTGCGTTTCGGCGCGCCCGCCAACGCGCTCGAATTCGCCAATGCCGACATCACGGCGCCCATTCCGACCGCGAACCCGCTCGCGGCGGAAGGCCTGTTCCGCCTGCTCGACGAACGCCTCGCGCAGGCCGAGCGCACGAGCGTGGCCGCGCGCGTGCGCGAGCTGCTGCCGACGATGATCGACCAGGGCGGCGCATTGCGCGATGCCGTCGCGCGGCGCCTCGCGATCAGCGAGCGCACCCTGCAGCGCCGTCTTGCGGACGAGGGCACCGACTTTTCCACGCTCGTCGACGAGGTGCGCCGCACGATCGCGCAACAATACCTGGGCAGCGACCGAATCAGCGTCAAGAACCTCAGCTACAAGCTGGGCTTCGCCGACCCCAGCGCCTTCCACCGCGCCTGCCTGCGCTGGTTCGGCAAGGCGCCCGGCGAGTTCCAGCAGGACCGGCTGAACGCCCACGGACAAGCGGCCGTCAATGGGACCACAGGCGCAGCTGGCCCTGCATCTGCAGTTCGCCGTTCAGGGTGACCTGCCCCAGGCTCTGCGTGACGGGCCCGCGCGGGTCGGCCTGCACGCTGAGCGAATCGAAGCCGGCGTCCGTGAACTTCGTCCACGCCGGCAGCGTGAGTGCCAGGTAGTTCGTGCCGTCCGCGGCCGCCTGCGGGCTGATGTTCAGCCCCACCATCTGGATCACGCCGCCGATGTTTTTCAGGACCGTGTACGTCGTGCGGCCGTCGACCGTCTGGCCGATGGTGAGACGGCTGTCGCCTGTCGTACCGTCGCCCGGTCGGTTCAGTTGCAAACGCACGGCGAAGCTGACGCCGTCGGCGCCGCGTACCTGCGCCAGTTCTTCATCCGCCAGCGGCTGCGGCCCTGCCAGCGCACACCGCGCCGTGCAGAGCAACAGGAGGGCGAGAAGGCGCGTGCTCACTGGCGGAACTTGACGTCGAGGTACTGCAACTGGATCGCGCCGATGCGCGAGCTGCCCAGGTCCATGTTCGCCCCCGCGTCGCTGCGGAAGCCGATGTTCCCGATCTGCAGCGTGCCGCTCGGTGCCGCCTGCCCCGCATCGGGCCAGTTGACGCCGATGTGCAGGCTCGGATTACCTGCCGCATCCGTGCGTGCATTGAAGATGCCGGCCTGGTTCGTCACGTCGGCGATGCGCCACGGCGACGTGGGCGCGGAGCCGTCCGCCGTCGCCGCGCCGATCCTCACGTCCGACAGCACCATCGCCTCGCCCGTCGCCGCGCGGCCGTTCGGCGCGAGCGTCAGGCTCCCGAGCTCGATGCGCGTGGCGAGGCCGAACGCGAGGCCGTCGCCCACGGCCGGCGTCGACCACTGCAGGCCGCCGCCGTAGACCACGAGATCCTTGAGGATCACGCTGCCGTTCCTGACGTCGAAGCCGCCGGCGTTCACGCCGAAGTCGTAGGCGACCTGCCAGACTTCGCGGCCGGCCGCGTTCTCGGGAAACGCGATGTTGATGATGTCGGCGCGGCCCTGGCCGCCCGCGCTGATGTCGAGGCGGTACGGATCGGCGAACGGCGCGTCCGTGTTGTCGGAACGCGATGCGGCCAGGTTGCCGACGCCGAGGCTGCCGCCGCCGGGCGCGTAGTAGCGCAGCTCGGCGTTGCCGCTCATGGCGAAATTCGAGAGGTTGAAACTCATGCCGTCGCGCCCCGCCACCTTGGCGAGCGCGCTGTCCGGCAGCGGTTCGAGCGCGGCGGCCAGCGCCGGCGCGGACAACAGGATGGCGGCGGCGACGGCGCGCATCAATGCCCCGCCGCGTTATTGACCGGCACGGTGCCGGTGAGGTTCAGCGCGGTCAGCTTGTCGCGCCAGTTCAGCCAGATGCCGGCCTGCGCCTCGGTCAGCGCGGGCATGCCGGCGGCGGCCTGGAATGTCACGGGCTGCTTGAGGATCGCGATCCAGAAATCGCGGCTCGGACCGTTCGCATCGCCCGCCGTGACGCCGCCCACGTTGGCGAGCGGTGTACAGCCCGCGCACGTGCCGTCCCAGCGCTTGCCGCCGCCGGCGTCGTTCATGCTGTCGATGATGCCGGCGGCGCCCGCGTCGATGCGCATGGCGCCGGACAGCGTGGCGATCTTCATGCCGATGTCGCCCGAGATGCCGTCGAAGCCGAGGCGCATGCCGACGATCTCGCGCTGGCTGCCGCTGCCCGCGGCGGTGTTCTTGTAGACGAATTCGAAATAGGGATTCGTGATCTGCACGAGCCGCTGTGCCGCGGACGCGTCGGTGCGGCCGAATTGCAGCGCGCCGATGTCGAGGTCGGCGCCGGACCCGTTGCGCGGCGCGTACGTGTACTCGCCCAGGCGCATGTTGGCGAGGTTGGCGTTCAGCGTGACGTCGGCGTCGAGGCTGATGCGCGTGAAATCGAAACCGCTGTAGCTGGAGTTACTGACCGTGAACAGGCCCTGGCCGCTGACTGTGGACAGTTCGGTGTCGGACATCGGGCGCATCTGGGCCCATGCCGCGCAGGGCAACAGCGAGAGTGCGACGATGGATGCGGCGAGCAAGGTGCGCATGGTCGAACCAGAGGGAAAACGAGCTCAAAAAAACGGCCCGGGGCAAGCCCGCGGGCCGTCCATCACCCAACCCGGGCCGCTCAGTGCGCCCAGATGTAGACGGTGGTGCCTTGCAGCTTGATGTCGTTGGCGGCGAACGAACCGTAGGAAGCGGTCGAGTTGCCCATCTTGATCGAGTCGACCGACATGCTCAGGTTCTTGTTGGTGTCGATCAGCGGGATGGCGATCTTGACGACGTCGCCAGCCGGCATGAAGGCGGCCAGGCCGGCACCGCCGGTCACGCCCAGGACGCTCGATGCGCCCGACGCTGCGCTGGCGTCGGCCTGGAACGTGGCGTTGTTGATGATGTCGATGGTTGCAGCGATGGCACCGGCGATCTTGATGTTGTTGAAGCTCACCGAGCCGCCTGCGGTATCGGTATCCGTGTAGACGAACGAACCGATGTTCACATGCAGGTCAGCGGCGATCGACACACCGTCACGGCCCGAGACCTTGGACAGTTCGGCATCGGCGATCGGGGTCAGGGCCGATGCGTACGAAGCGATCGAGGACAGGGCGGCAACGACGGTCAGTTGTTTCAGCAGTTTCATGGTATCTCCAGTGTTATTGTGATCGACGGAATCTCTTCGGGCTTACCCGCGCGTCCGCATCGGTTCCTCTGCGGCTTGTGGCCAATCGGGACGGCTGCGTCGGGACCGCTTTTGCCTTAATTGGAAGTCAATTAAGTGGAAATAATGTTATTCCTTCCAATGCAATAACCACATCGTTTTGTCCTTGCCCGGGAAGCCAAATCGATGGATTCCCGAGCCATAAAAAAACCCGCTGCGAACAGCGGGTTTTTCGTCGGAACCGGTGAAGCTTATGCGGCTTCGCGGCTGGCCTTCTTGCGCTCGTGCTCTTTCAGGTGGCGCTTGCGCAGGCGGATGCTCTTCGGCGTGATCTCGACCAGTTCGTCGTCCTCGATGAACTCGACGGCGTATTCCAGCGACATCTGGATCGGCGGCACCAGGCGGACGGCTTCGTCGGTACCCGACGCGCGCACGTTGGTCAGCTGCTTGCCCTTGATCGGGTTGACGACCAGGTCGTTGTCGCGCGAGTGAATGCCGATGATCATGCCTTCGTACACCGGGGTGTTGTGCTCGACGAACATGCGGCCGCGGTCCTGCAGCTTCCACAGTGCGTAGGCGACGGCCTGGCCGTCATCCTGCGAGATCAGCACGCCGTTGCGGCGGCCGGCCAGTTCGCCCTTGCCGTTGTCGACCGGGGAGTACGCGTCGAACACGTGGCTCATCAGGCCGGTGCCGCGGGTCAGGGTCATGAAGTCGCCCTGGAAGCCGATCAGGCCACGGGCCGGGATGCGGTATTCCAGACGAACGCGGCCTTTGCCGTCCGATTCCATGTTCTGCAGGTCGCCACGACGGCGGCCCAGTTCTTCCATCACGCCGCCCTGGTTGACTTCTTCGACGTCGACGGTCAGGTTTTCGTACGGCTCGCACTTGACGCCGTCGATCTCCTTGAAGACGACGCGCGGACGCGACACGGCCAGCTCGAAGCCTTCACGGCGCATGTTTTCCAGCAGGATGGTCAGGTGCAGCTCGCCGCGGCCCGACACTTCGAACACGGTGTCGTCCGGGGTCGGCAGCACGCGCAGCGCCACGTTCGACTTCAGTTCGCGGTCCAGGCGGTCGCGCAGCTGGCGGCTGGTGACGAACTTGCCTTCGCGGCCGGCCAGCGGCGAGTTGTTGACCATGAAGTTCATCGTCAGGGTCGGCTCGTCGACGGTCAGCATCGGCAGCGCTTCCGGCGTATCCACCGCGGTCACGGTCACGCCGATGCCGATGTCTTCGATACCGTTGATCAGCACGATGTCGCCGGCGACGGCTTCATCGACCAGCACGCGCTCCAGGCCCTTGAAGTTCAGCACCTGGTTGATGCGGCCCTTGATCGGATTCTTGTCGTCCTGGCCGTTCACGACCAGCACGTCCATGCCCGGCTTGACGCGACCGCGGTTGACGCGGCCGATACCGATCTTGCCGACGTACGACGAGTAGTCGAGCGACGTGATCTGCATCTGCAGCGGACCGTCCGGATTGTCGTCACGCACCGGCACGTATTTCAGGATGGCGTCGAACAGCGGCTTCATGTCGCCGCCGCGCACGCTTTCGTCCATGCCGGCGTAGCCGTTCAGGCCCGAGGCGTAGACGATCGGGAAGTCCAGCTGCTCGTCGTTGGCGCCCAGCTTGTCGAACAGTTCGAACGTCTGGTTGATCGCCCAGTCGGCGCGCGCGCCCGGACGGTCGATCTTGTTGACGACGACGATCGGCTTCAGGCCCAGCGCCAGTGCCTTGCGGGTCACGAAGCGGGTCTGCGGCATCGGGCCTTCCTGGGCGTCGACCAGCAGCAGCACCGAGTCGACCATCGACAGCACGCGCTCGACCTCGCCGCCGAAGTCGGCGTGGCCCGGGGTGTCGACGATGTTGATGTGGGTGCCTTCGTACTCGACCGCGCAGTTCTTCGACAGAATCGTAATGCCGCGTTCTTTCTCGAGGTCGTTCGAGTCCATCACGCGGGTGTCGACCGCCTGGTTTTCACGGAAAGTGCCGGATTGGCGCAGCAGCTGGTCCACCAGGGTGGTCTTGCCGTGGTCAACGTGGGCGATGATTGCGATATTACGAATCGCGCGTTTGGTGTCTGACATATGCGTTTTCAACAGTGAAATGTTGCGTGATGGGCGGAAGAGCTCGAGACTTTCGACTTCCGGAACCCACTAGTATAGCATGCTTACAGGCCTCTGCTGCGCCGCAACGGCCTGCATCGCCAGAATAACGCCGAAATGTTGAACGACGATGACGTCAGGCGCGCAGTGCCCAGGCGGCGCTGAGCCACAGGATGAGTCCGGCACCGAGGAAGCCCACCGGCGCCGTCGGGCCGCCGCTCGCCAGCAGCGGATACAGCGCGGCGAACGCGACCATCGCCAGGCCCGTCACGTAATGCGGCGGATTCTTGAACACATGGGCCAGCGGCAGGAAGTGCAGGCCGATGATGGCGATGGCCATCGGGATGATCCATGCGCCCTTGCCCAGGTTGACCAGCACCTGCGCGAGGATGAAGATGGCGGTCCATTGTGCCGCGTTCACGATGTTGAAGACACGCTTCATGCGGCGCCGCTCCGGCGTGTCCTGCGCGTGCGCCAGCGCGGGCGCGTAGCGGCGGTAACGGCGCCACGCGACGGCCAGCAGGGCCAGGGCCATTAACGCGATGCCGGCACATGCCGCAGCGCCCTCGTGAGCTTGCGTCGCCCAGCCTTCCAGCCAGACGGCGCCGAACACGAAAAAGAACATGGCGCCGGTGGCCCGGCCGGCCAGTTGCGCTTCGGTGCGGAGGGAGTCGGTGGCTTGCATCACTTGATTCTGGCGCAATGTTGACGCCAGAGCAAGCGGTTAACCCTGCGGCCGCGCGATCAGCCGTTCCGGCGCCAGCACGCCCCAGTCCTGCAGGATCGCGGTGCCCAGCAGTTTATCGTCGTGGTAGACGCGCACCCTGCCGGGCGTCTCCGGCAGCGTCACCGGCTCGCGGTTCAGCGCGAGACGCTGGCCGTTGAGGAAGCGCGCGGCCAGTTCGGGGGTGAGCTCGACGCGCGGGAAGCTCGACAGCAGCGCATCGACGGGGGCCAGCAGCGACAGCGGATTGTCGTGCGCCTGCAACTGCTCCAGGGTCACCATGCCGTCGACCGTCAGGCTGCCCACCTGGATGCGGCGCAGCGCGTTCAGGTGCGCGCCGCAGCCGAGTTCGGCACCGATGTCCTCGCCCAGCACGCGCACGTACGTGCCCTTGCTGCACGTGACGCGGATCGTCAGCATCGGGGCGTCGTACGCCAGCATCTCGAGCTTGTGGATCGTGACGGGACGGGCTTCGCGTTCCAGCGTGATCCCTTCGCGCGCGTACTCGTACAACGCCTTGCCGTCGCGCTTCAGGGCCGAATACATCGGCGGGACCTGCAGGATGGGGCCGCGGAACTTCGCCAGCGCCGCTTCGATCTGCTCGACCGTGACGTTCACGGGACGGGTCTCGACGGCCTCGCCTTCGGTATCGCCCGTGGTCGTCGTGATGCCCAGGTGGACGACGGCGTCATACGTCTTGTCCGCTTCCAGCAGGTCTTGCGAGAACTTGGTCGCCTCGCCGAAGCACAGCGGCAGCAGGCCGGTGGCGAACGGGTCCAGCGTGCCGGTGTGGCCGGCCTTTTTCGCGTTGACGACGCGCTTCGCCTTGATCAGCGCATCGTTGGACGACAGGCCGACCGGCTTGTCGATGAGGAGCACCCCGTCGACGAGGTCGCGGGGCTTTTTCGGGGGACGTGCGTTCACTCGGAATCCGAATCTTCGTCGTCGTCTTTTGCTCTCGTCGCGTTCGCCTGGTCGATCAGCGCCGACATCGCGAGTCCGCGGCTCGTCGACGTGTCGTGCACGAAGTGGAGCTGCGGCAGCGTGTGGATGTGCAGGCGCTTGCCGAGCAGGTTGCGCAGGTAGCCGGACGCCTTGGTCAGGCCTTCGAGCGTCTGCTTGATCTCTTCCGGGCTGTCCTTGAGCAGCGTGAAATAGATCTTCGCGTGCGCGTAGTCCGGGGTCAGCTTGACCTCGCTGATGGTGACCATGCCGACGCGCGGATCCTTCAGTTCGAAGGCGATCAGTTCCGCCAGGTCCTTCTGGATCTGGTCGGCCACGCGCAAGCCGCGCTGGGGAATGCTTTTGCTGTGTTTTGCCATGTTCGTTTACTGCCGTGTATTCTTGTTATCACCCGTCATTCCCGCGAAAGCGGGAACCCATGCTGACGTTCAGAAATCGAAAAACAATCGACTTCGATCACCGTATCGATCGAGCCATCAGCGCAACCCGATACGTTCAGCATGAATTCCCGCGTGCGCGGGAACGACGAAAAATGATTTGGGGCCAGTCGCCCCGCGCCGCAAGGCGCGAGCTCCTGGCCCCAAATGGTACTCCGATCGGCAAAGGCCGTGATTACAGCGTACGCGCCACTTCCTGAACTTCGAACACTTCCAGGGTATCGCCCACCTGGATGTCGTTGTAGTTCTTCAGCGACAGACCGCACTCCAGACCGGCGCGCACTTCCTTGACGTCGTCCTTGAAGCGCTTGAGCGACTCGATCTCGCCCGTCCACACGACGATGTTGTTGCGCAGCAGGCGGACCGACGAGGTACGCTTGACGACGCCGTCCGTGACCAGGCAGCCCGCGATCGCGCCGACTTTCGACACGAGGATGACCTGGCGGATTTCCACCTGGCCAGTGACGTGCTCGCGCTTCTCCGGTGCCAGCATGCCCGACAGTGCCGTCTTGATCTCGTCGATCGCATCGTAAATGATGCTGTAGTAACGGATGTCGACGCCGTTCGTTTCCGCCAGCTTGCGCGCCTGGGCGTCGGCACGGGCGTTGAAGCCGATGATGACTGCCTTCGACGCGGTTGCCAGGTTGACGTCCGACTCGGTGATGCCGCCGACGGCCGCGTGCACGATCTGCACGCGCACTTCCGACGTCGACAGCTTCTGCAGCGAGCCGACCAGCGCTTCCTGCGAACCCTGGACGTCGGTCTTGACGATGAGCGGCAGGTTCTTGACTTCGCCTTCGCCCATCTGGTCGAGAATGTTCTCCAGCTTCGCTGCCTGCTGCTTGGCCAGTTTCACGTCGCGGAATTTACCTTGACGGAACAGTGCGATTTCGCGCGCCTTGCGTTCATCGGCCATGACCATGACTTCCTCGCCCGCGCTCGGGACTTCGGTCAGGCCCTGGATCTCGACCGGGAACGACGGACCGGCTTCGGTCACCGACTTGCCATTTTCGTCCAGCATCGCACGGACGCGGCCGAAGGACGATCCCGCCAGCACGACGTCGCCGCGCTTCAGCGTACCCGACTGCACCAGGATGGTGGCGACCGGGCCGCGGCCCTTGTCCAGGCGGGCTTCGACCACCAGGCCACGGGCCAGCGATTCCACCGGCGCCTTCAGTTCCAGCACTTCGGCCTGCAGCAGCACGTTTTCCAGCAGGTCGTCGATGCCCTGGCCGGTTTTCGCCGACACCTGGACGAACGGCGATTCGCCACCGTATTCTTCCGGCACGACGCCTTCAGCCACCAGTTCCTGGGTCACGCGGTCTGGATTCGCGCCCTGCTTGTCGATCTTGTTGATCGCCACGACGAGGGGAACGCCGGCCGCTTTCGCGTGAGCGATTGCTTCCTTGGTCTGCGGCATCACGCCGTCGTCGGCCGCCACCACGAGGATGACGATGTCGGTCGCCTTGGCACCACGGGCACGCATGGCGGTGAACGCCTCGTGGCCCGGGGTATCCAGGAAGGTGACCATGCCGCGCGGGGTGTCCACGTGGTAAGCACCGATGTGCTGGGTAATGCCGCCGGCTTCGCCCGCCGCCACCTTGGCGCGGCGGATGTAGTCCAGCAGCGAGGTCTTGCCGTGGTCGACGTGACCCATGACGGTCACGACCGGCGCACGCGGCTTCAACTCGAAATCGGCATGCTCGCCGTGGTCGGCCAGCAGCGCTTCCGGATCGTCCTCGGCGGCGGCGAAGGCCTTGTGGCCCATCTCTTCCACCACGATCATCGCGGTTTCCTGGTCCAGCACCTGGTTGATGGTGCACATCTGGCCCAGCTTCATCAGCTGCTTGATGACTTCCGATGCCTTGACGGCCATCTTGTGCGCCAGTTCGGCGACGGTGATGGTCTCCGGCACGTAGACATCCTTGACGATGGCTTCGGTCGGGGCCTGGAAGTTCGATTCGCGATCGTCGTGGCCGCCACGACGGCCGCCACGGCCGCCACCCGCGCGCCAGCCGTCACGGCCGGTCGGCGCCGCGTTGCCGCGACCCTTCGTACCGCTGCTCGGACCGCCGCGCTTCTTGTCGTCCGACCAGGTCGAGGCCACGTTGGCCGACTTGATCGATTTCTTGTCGCCCGGCTTGGCACGGGCGCCCGCGCCGTCGGCCGGCTTGGCTTCGGCCGGTTTCGCAGCCGTCGCCGGCTTGTGCAGGGTGCTCGGTTCGGCCGCCTTCGGTTTCGCAGCCGGCACCACTTCCGGCGCCTTGATCACGCGGCGCGGCTGGGCCATCATCGCCTTGATCTGGGCGACTTCATCGGCCACGGCCTTGCGTGCACGCTCGGTGGCGGCAGCGCGTTCGGCGGCTTCCTTCGCGGCCTCTTCGGCCTTGCGCTTGGCTTCCTCGGCAGCCGCTTTCTTGGCTTCCTCGGCGGCGGCGCGCTTCGCTTCCTCGGCGGCGTTCGCAGCACCTGCCGACGCCTGGGATGCTTTCTGCGCCTCGTTGGCACGGGCTGCCTCGGCTTCCGCGGCTTCGCGCTTGGCGCGCTCTTCCGCGTCGCGCTTGGCCTGCTCTTCGGCCGCCTTGGCCTGCTCGGCCTTTTCGGATTCGAGCTTGGCCAGGCGTTCCTGCTTCTCGCGCAGTTCCGCTTCCTGACGCGCGATCAGCTCTGCCTGACGGCGCGCTTCTTCATCGCGACGCGCCTGCTCGGCGGCGTCGACGACCGGCGACTGCTGGGCAGCCGCTTTCGGCGTGACGAGATCGTCACGTTGCACGAAAGTGCGTTTCTTGCGCACTTCGACCTGGATCGTGCGCGACTTGCCGCTCGCGTCAGCCTGCTTGATCTCGGAGGTTTCCTTGCGGGTCACCGTGATCTTCTTCTTTTCGCCGGATTCGGCGGCACCGTGGGTACGGCGCAGATGGTTCAGCAGCTTATCCTTATCATCCTTGGACAAGGGATCTGACGTCGAACTTTTCTCGACGCCGGCAGAACGCAGCTGCGTCAGCAGCAAGTCTGCAGGCATCTTCAGTTCGGTGGCAAATTGGGCTACGTTGTTACTCGCCATTCAGTCCTCTTTTCTATGTGTCGCGAGATGATAAAGAAATTTGCTAGCTTAATAAAGCGCGAAGACCGGAAAGCAATGTGCTCCGGTCTGTCGCGTCTCATTTATGCCTTGGCCGTTTCGACCTGGCTCCAGGCTTTCGCCTGGAGGGCCTTGGCCCGGTCGTCGTACTTGGCGTCGACCAGTTTCATCTCATCGTCGGTCACATCATTAAATTCATTCTTGATCAGTTCACGGGCACGATCGGTCGGGAGCGCCAGGATGGCGCTGAACTCGTCGTAGGCCAGACCCGCGAATTGCTCCAGGGTCTTGATACCGGCCAGACCCAGCTTGCCGGCGGTGGTGCGGTCCATCCCTTCCAGGTTGGCCAGCGCCTCTTCCATACCCTCGAGACCTTCTTCCGAAGCAATCGCCTCGGTCACCAGCGCGTCGCGTGCGCGGGTGCGCAGTTCGTTGACGGTGTCCTCGTCGAACGATTCGATCTCCAGCATTTCGGAGATGGGCACGTATGCGACTTCTTCAAGGCTCGAGAAGCCTTCCTCGACCAGGATGTTCGCCACTTCCTCGTCCACGTCCAGCTTTGCCATGAACAGCGTGCGCACGGCAGCGGTTTCCTGGGCAGCCTTGTTGGCCGACTCTTCGGCGGTCATGATGTTGATCTTCCAGCCGGTCAGCTCGGACGCCAGGCGTACGTTCTGGCCCGAACGGCCGATCGCGATCGCGAGGTTTTCCTCGTCGACGACGACGTCCATCGCGTGCTTCTCTTCATCCACCATGATCGACGACACGTTGGCCGGAGCCAGCGCGCCGATCACGAACTGGGCCGGATCTTCCGACCACAGCACGATGTCCACGCGCTCGCCGCCCAGTTCGCCGGTCACGGCCTGCACGCGCGAACCGCGCATGCCGACGCAGGTACCGATCGGGTCGATGCGCTTGTCCGCGGTAAAGACAGCGATCTTCGCACGGACGCCCGGGTCGCGGGCGGCCGACTTGATCTGCAGCAGACCCTGCTCGATCTCGGGCACTTCGAGTTCGAACAGTTTCATGATGAATTCCGGTGCCGTGCGCGACAGGATCACCTGCGGGCCGCGCATGTTGCGGTCCACGCGCAGGATGTAGGCACGCACGCGGTCGCCGATGCGCAGGTTTTCCTTCGGGATCATCTGGTCGCGCGGCAGGCGCGCCTCGATCTTGCCCGATTCGACGATCGCATCGCCGCGCTCCATGCGCTTGATGGTGCCGGTGACCAGCGCGTCGCCGCGCTCCAGGAAGTCCTGCAGGATCTGCTCGCGCTCGGCGTCGCGGACGCGCTGCAGCACGACCTGTTTCGTGTCCTGGGCGAAGCGGCGGCCGAACTCGACCGACTCGATCGGTTCTTCGATGTATTCGTCGACTTCGATGTCCGGAATCTGTTCCTTGGCTTCGAAGTGCAGGATTTCCTGGTCGGGCAGCTGCAGGCCGGCCTCGTCGGGCACGACGTGCCAGCGGCGGAAGGTTTCGAATTCGCCCGTGTCGCGGTCGATGGACACGCGAATGTCGACCTCGCCTTCATAGCGCTTTTTGGTAGCTTGCGCCAGGGCGAACTCGAGCGCCCCGAAGACCACTTCCTTATCGACGTTCTTTTCGCGCGCGAGCGCATCAACCAGTAACAAAATTTCGCGACTCATGCTTTGCGACTCCTAAAATCCACCTTCGGCACCAGGCGTGCCTTGTCCAGTTCGGCCAGCGTAAATTCGAGCAACGCCGGCCCATCCTTGCTTTCAAATTCCAACCCGATCTTGTCGCCCTGCGGCGCATGCAGGATGCCCGTCCAGGTCTTGCGGTTCGCGGTGCCGGGCATCGCGACGCGCAGCTTGACGGTGCATTCGCTGCCGGCAAAGCGCTCGAAGTCGGCCAGGGTGCGCACCGGACGGTCCAGTCCGGGCGACGACACTTCCAGGCGCTCGTAGTCGACGTTTTCGACCATCAACACGTGCGACAGCTGGTGGCTCACCGTGGCGCAATCCTCGACCGAGATCGGTCCCTTTTCGTCCGCCACTGCCGCCGGGAAGTCGATAAACACGCGCAGGATGCCTCGCTCGCCCCGTTCGATATCGACGAGGTCGTAGCCCAGTCCGCTGACTGTCGTGGCAATCAAATCAAACAACTGCACAGGTTTCTCCACGGTCCGGTGCCGGACCCTTAAAACGATTCAACAAAAAAAAAATGGGCAACTGCCCATCTTTTGTATTCCCAACTGGAGCTTGTTCGCCAAAACAATATTGGGAAGCACTCGGGTTAGACACGCATTATAACCCGATACAGGGTCGGCCGCAATCGCCGCACTGCAAAATGAACAGCTATGCAACAGTTTACACGTTTGAAGAATACGGCGCTGCGAGCGATTCATTTTCGCGCGGCATGACTCAAATCATGCCCGCGCGATTTGACGAATTAACCGCGGCGACCGCGGCGCGGCATACCGTGGTCGCTCACGCGCGGACCCTGGCTGCGGCGGTTCTGGCCGGCGCCGGCAAAACCGAACGTCGTCTGCAGAGGATCCGGCTGGCGCGGGCCCTTGCCGCCACCGCCACCGCCGCCACCGCCACTACCGCGCGGCTGGTTGTTGCCACGCGGCTGGTTGCTGCCGCGTGCCTGGCCACCGCCGAAGCCGCGTCCACCCTGGCCCTGACCCTGACCCTGACCGCCGCGGCCGCCCAGGATGCCGCCCTCTTCGCGCCCCGAGCCGACACGCGCCACCGGCGGGCCGAACGGATCCACGTTGCGGTTGGCGTCGGCGCGGTCGATGCGGTTGCCGTTCGAGCGGTGATCGTCGTTGCCGCGCCCCTTGGGACCACCCTGCCCCTTGCCCAGCCCCTTGCCGCCGGCAGCGCCCTTGTTGTTCTGTCCGCCGCCCTTCTTCTCGATGCCGAAGGCGTCGAGGAAGTTGCGGACGTCGTTTTCTTCCAGCTCTTCCCAGCGGCCGCGCTTGAGGCCCGACGGCAGGGTCATGGCGCCGTAGCGCGTACGGATCAGGCGCGAGACGGTCAGGCCCACCGCCTCGAACATGCGGCGCACCTCGCGGTTGCGGCCTTCGCCGATCACCACGCGGTACCAGCGGTTGACGCCTTCGCCGCCGCCATCGGCAATCTTGGTGAACGAAGCCGTGCCGTCGTCGAGCTCGACGCCGGCCAGCAGTTTCTGGCGCATGCCCTCTTCCAGCTCGCCCAGCGTACGCACGGCATATTCGCGGTCGATGTTGTAGCGCGGGTGCATCAGGCGGTTCGCCAGATCGCCGGAATTCGTGAACAGCAGCAGGCCCTCGGTGTTGAAGTCGAGGCGGCCCACGGCCAGCCATTTGCCGCTCTTCATGGTCGGCAGGCGGTCGAACACGGACGGACGGCCTTCCGGATCGTCCGCGCTGACGATTTCGCCGGCCGGCTTGTGGTACACCAGCACGCGCGGCGGCTTGTTGTTGTTCACGCGGCGCTGCAGCAGCTTGCCGTTGATGCGCACAGCGTCCGTCGGCAGGATGCGCTGGCCGATGTGGGCCGGCTCGCCATTCACCGACACGCGGCCGGCGATGATCAGTTCTTCCATGTCGCGGCGCGAACCGAGGCCTGCTTCCGCCAGCACCTTGTGCAGCTTCGGTGCGTCGTCCTCGGCCGTCAGGTCGCGGCGCGCCTTGGTCGGCTGCGATTGGCCGCGGCCGCCCTCGTTGGCGTCGAACGCGTCCGACGTGACGAACGAGAACACGGCGTCGGCATCGTTGCCCTTGCCGCCCTTGGCCGGCTTGTTGCCCGGTCTGGCGTTCTTGCCCTTGCCCTGCTGTTTCTGGTTCTGGCCCTGCGGTTGAGCGTTCTGGCCGCCCTGGCCGCCCTGGGCGTTCTGTGCCTGCTGGCCGCGCTGCTGGCCTTGCTGGCCTTTCTTCTGCTGCTTGCCGCCGCGCTGGTCGCGGCGCTGCTCGTTGCGACCGGCTTCGACCGGCGCTGCCTCGGCGGCAACGGCTTCCACCGCGGGCGCTTCCGACTCGACGCGCGGCTGGCGCGGTTCGCGCTGCTGGCGCTGCTCGCGCATCTGGCGCGGGCCGCGCGGCTTGCGCTGGCTTGCAGCCTCGTCCGCCGGAGCGGCTACGGCAGGTGCGGGTGCGGGTGCGGGTGCGGGTGCAGGTGCGGGTGCGGCAGCAACAGGCGCGGGCTCGGCCGCGGCGGGCGCAGCCTCGGCCACCTTACGGGTACGCGGCTTGCGCGGCGCCGGTTCGGCGGCCGGTGCGGCGGCGGCCGGAGCCGCGCCTTCCGCTGCCTCGGCCGCCTTCTGGGCCGCGGTCTTGCGCGTGCGTTTCGGTTTTTCCACGGCGTCCGGCTGCGCGCCTTCCGGTGCGGGCGCGGGTGCGGCCTCCGCCTTCGGCTTGGTGCGACGCTTCGGCTTGGCGGCCGTCTCCTGTCCTGCCTCGGCAGGGGTCGTCTCGTTCATGTCAGTTGGATTCATCATTCGTTTCTTGGTTTTGCTGACCTGGCGCGACGATCAGTCGTTGGACGCGAGCGCTTGGTCGTGTATCGGGACTTCAACGGGTGAAGTGTCGTCAAATTGTTGCAGGGCCGCTTCCAGTGCTTCCAGGCTGCGCCCGGCGCCGACGTCGGCCACCTGCTGCAGCGGCGGCAACTGGGACAGCGCGGCGAGCCCCAGATCGTCGAGAAACTGCTTCGTCGTTCCCAGCAGCGCGGGGCGCCCGGGCACTTCGCGGTGGCCCACCACGTCGATCCAGCCGCGGTCTTCCAGCATCTTGATCGTCTGCGAATTCACCGCCACGCCGCGGATTTCCTCGATGTCGCCGCGCGTCACCGGCTGGCGGTAGGCGATGATCGCCAGGGTTTCCAGCGTCGCGCGCGAGTACTTCGGCGGTTTTTCCGGCGCGATCCGGTCCAGGTAAGGCTTCATTTCCGGGCGGCTCTGGAAACGCCAGCCCGATGCCAGGCTGACGATCTCGATGCCGCGATCCTGCCAATCCTGGCGCAATTCTTCGAGCAGGATCTTGATCGTATCCGACCCGACGCCGGCGCCGAGCGGCTGGCCGTCCTTGTCCACGTCGACGAAGAGCTTCTTCATGGCGTGGATCGTCATCGGCTCGCGCGCGCAGAGCAAGGCGGTCTCGAGGACCTTCTTGGCCTCATCAGTGTTCATAACGATGTCGTCAGCGGAGTGTGCAACTCTGGATGCTAAGAATCATCAAACATAACCCGTTCCACCAGCTGCGCGGCAGCCGCCAGACTGAGACTTCATGCTTTGAAACGGGGTTCCATCGCCCGGATTGGCGTACCGGACGGGATACCGTGAGGGTTTGCGCCCTGCCACGGGGCGGCTCACCGGAAAGTGGACCGCAAACGGTTGATTTTCAAGAGAAACGGGGCTACCGGCTCCATCGGGAGACTGGGCTCTGGAGGCGAGGCTCCTGGCGCCGGGCTAAGCGAACGACATCGTTTCTTCCAACTGACGGCCATTGTACCCGATAAAACCGGGAAAAGAACATTGCCATGCATCGGAAGCGACACCGCGGGCGCGGATCACACGCCCGGATGGTCCGCGAGGATAGCCGAAACGCCCACGAAGGCGGGGTAGTCGGCCGTGATCACATAGGTCGGCACCTGCGCCAGATAGCCGGCGAAGCGGCCTTTCTGCTCGAAGCGGGCGCGGAAGCACGAGGCGGCGAAGCGCTCGCCCAGGCGCGGCACGATGCCGCCGCCGATGTAGACGCCACCCTGGGCGCCCAGCGTAACGGCCAGGTTGCCGGCGATGGTGCCCAGCATGCCGCAGAAGACCTCGATGACCTCGTCGCACACGACGCAGGTGCCGGCCAGGCCGCGGCGCGTGATCTCGGGGGCATCCAGCGCCTCCACCGCGCCGCCGCGCAGGTTTGCCAGCGCGCGGTAGATCAGTTCCAGGCCGGAACCGGACAGGAAGCGCTCGGCCGACACGTGTTCGAATTCGCGCCAGGCGAATTGCAGGATGGCGACTTCCGTCTCGTTGGCCGGGGAAAACGTCACATGGCCGCCTTCGCTGCGCAGTGCCGTCCAGGCGGCCTTGGCGCCGGCCGGCAGGTTTTCCGCCGGCACCAGGCCGGACACGCCCAGGCCCGTCCCCGCCCCGAGCAGGCCGATCGGACTGCCCGCGACGGGCGCGCCGCCGCCGACCTGGCGCTTCTCGCTGTCCGCCAGGTGCGGCAGCGCCATCGCCAGCGCATAGAAATCGTTGACGACGGCCAGCGCGTCGAATCCGCACTCGCGGCGCAGCGCCTCGATCGAGAATTCCCAGTGATGATTGGTCATGCGCACGAAGTCGCCGACGATGGGATTCGCGATCGCGATCGCGCCATGGCGGACGGCGCCCACGGCGGCCACGTGCGGCAGCGCGAGGTAGGCACGCAGTGCGTCGGCGAGGGTCGCGTACGCGGCGCAGGGCAGGACTTCGATCAGCCCGGCCGTGCCTGGTCCGGTTTCCAGCGCGAAGCGCGCATTGGTCCCGCCGATGTCGGCCAGCAGGCGCGGGCTCGCGTATCGGGCGCTGTCGAGGCGCGGTTCGGTGGACGGATCGACGATGGCAACGGGCGAAACGATCATGGCAGGCCGTAAGAAACAGATTCCTCGAAGCTTAAGGATTTCTTGGCTGCAGCGCAAGCTTTTATTGTAGTTTAGGTACATCCGACCCAACACTTGGGCGAATCTGCGTAAAACCCCTGTGCGGTGACGAGTAGTCCAGCTACCAATGTGCGGGATTTATCGAAAGCATGGGCGAGCGCCGACGCCGGGCCGGCGCCGCGTGATCGGGAAACGGGATACTGATCAGCCGTGCTTGGGCTTGAGCTCGGCGTCGGCCTGGGCGGCCGCGCAGTGGTCGTTCCACGCATCCAGGCCGCCGTGCAGCGGACGGGCGCGATGAAAACCGTTCTTGACGAATTCCTTCGCCACCTGCGCCGCCGTGACGTCGTTCGGGCAGGAGCAATAGATGACGATGTGGCGGTCCTTGTCGAGCGTGGCCATCAGGCGCTCCGGCACATGGTCGCCATAGACCAGCGCGCCGGGAATGCCTGCTTCCAGCTGGCGCGCGGTGACGCCGCGGGCGTCGACGATCAGCGGATCGTGTCCCGCCTCGACCAGGGTCTTGAGCTCGTCCATCGTGATGCGCGGCAGGTTGGCCCCGCCGAGGTTGCGCTTGCGCTCGATGTACTTGAACGCCACGAACAGCACGAGCAGGAAGCCGACGACCATCAGCGCCGTGCTGCCGAGGGTCTCGAACCATGCGATGACGTCATCCACGCTGTTGTGGAACCAGGCACCGAGGCCCATGCCCACGCCGCTCCACAGCAGGCCGCCGGCGACGGACAGCCAGACGAACTGCGGCGTCGTCGTGCCCATGGCGCCGGCGAGCGGCGGCGCGATCGTGTTGAAGCCGGGAATGAACTTGGCGACGACGAGGGATTTCGCGCCCCAGCGGCTGAAATTGTCCTCGGTCTGGCTGACGCAGGAATCGGGCGACAGCGAAATCTTGCACAGCAGGCGCAGGATGCGCTTGCCGTAGTAGCGGCCGGCGCGGAACCAGAAATAATCGCTGATGAGGCAAGCCAGCACGGCCGCGGCCAGGTACAGCGGCCAGTTGGCCCCGCCGTCGACGGCCAGCGCACCGGCGATGATCAGCACCGGAAACGCGGGAATGGGCAGTCCGATCTGTTCGAGCAGGACGATGCCGAACACGATGAGGACGCCATATACGTGAATCAGGTGGGAGAGCTGGGCCATCCTCATATGGTAGCGGAAAACCGGCACCGGCGTGGCGAAAGCGGCAACGCGCGCAGCCCGCGCGCAACACCGCACACCGGGGTCAGAGCCCGATTTTGGGCAATTGCCAAAATCAGGGCTCTGACCCCGGTATGGCGGCCAGCAGTTGCTGCGTGTACGGATGCTGCGGATTGCGATAGAGCTCGTCCGCATCGGCCATCTCGACGACGCTGCCGTGGTGCATCACCATCACGCGGTCCGAGATGTACTTCACCACGGACAGATCGTGCGAGATGAAGATGTAGCTCATCCTGTACTCGTCCTGCAGGTCTTGCAGCAGGTTCAGCACCTGCGCCTGCACGGACACGTCGAGCGCGGACACGGATTCGTCGCACACGAGGATCTCCGGCTTCATCGTCAGGCAGCGCGCGATGGCGATGCGTTGTCTCTGGCCGCCGGAGAATTCGTGCGGATAGCGGTCGAACGCCTGCACTGGGAGACCCACTCTCTGCAGCAGATGGCGCGCATGGTCCGTGCGCTCCGCATCGTTCGCGCCGATGCGGTGGATGCGCATCGGCTCCAGCAGGATCTGGCCGACGGTGAAGCGCGGGTTCAGCGACGCGTACGGATTCTGGAACACGATCTGGATGCGCCGCTTGTACGCCTGGAACTCGGCATCGCTCATCGCGACGAGGTCGCGGCCGTCGAACAGCGCGCTGCCGCCGGTCGCGCGGTGCAGGCGCAGCAGCGTGAGGCCGACCGTCGTCTTGCCCGATCCCGATTCGCCCACGACGCCCAGCGTTTTCCCGCGCGGGAGCGTGAACGACACGTCCTTCACGGCCTGGAATTCGCGCTTGCCGAACAGGCCTTCGCGCACGTAGAAACTCTTCGCCAGCCCCTTGACCACGAGGATGTCCTCGTCGCCCGGCGCATAGCCGCGCGCGCGCTGGGGCAGCGTGTCGCCGGGCTGCGCGCGTCCGCTCAGGTAGTCGTCGATGACGGGCAGCCGCACGGGCCGCGCATCCAGCGGCGGGCGGCAGTGCAGCAGCGCGCGCGTGTACGCATCGCGCGGATCGCCCAGCACCTGCGCGGCAGCGCCCTCTTCCCGCACCTCGCCGTGGCGCATGACGATCACGCGGTCCGCGATCTCGCCCACCAGGCCCAGGTCGTGCGTGATGAAGAGCACGGCCATGCGGCGGCGTCGCTGGAGCGCCGCGATCAGGTCCATGATCTGCTTCTGGATCGTCACGTCCAGCGCCGTCGTCGGCTCGTCCGCGATCAGCAGCTTCGGCTCGCACGCGATGGCCATCGCGATCATCACGCGCTGCTGCTGGCCGCCCGACATCTGGCTCGGATAGGCGTCGATCTTTTGCGCCGGATCGGGAATGCCCACTTCCTCCAGCAGTTCGAGCGTGCGGGCGCGCGCCTGGCGCTTGTCCATGCCGAGGTGCAGGCGCAGCACTTCACCGATCTGGAAGCCGACCGTGAACACGGGATTCAGCGACGACATCGGTTCCTGGAAGATCATCGCGATGTCCTTGCCGCACAGGCGCCGGCGTTCCGCGATCGGTAGGTCGAGCAGCTCGCGGCCTTCGAAGCGGATCGACGAGCCGGGATGGATGATCGTCGTCTCGGCCGGCAACAGGCCCATCACGGCGAGCGAGCTGACGGACTTGCCGCTGCCCGATTCGCCGACCAGCGCGACGGTCGCATCGAGCGGCAGGCTGAACGAGATGCCCTTCACGGCCTCGAACGTGTTCTTCCTGTCGGTCCGGAAGGACACGCGCAGATCATGGACCTCGAGAAGATTCATGGTGCTCATTTGAGTTTCGGATCCAGCGCATCGCGCAGCGCATCGGCGAACAGCGAGAACGCCGTGACCAGGATGGCCATGGCGCTGGCGGCCGCCGTCAGTTGCCACCATTTGCCGAGGATGAGTTCATTCTGCGCCTCGTTCAGCATGCTGCCCCACGAGACGACGCCCACCGGCACGCCGAAGCCGAGGAATGACAGGATCACTTCGGCCTTGATGAAGCCGACGACGAGGATCGACATCTGCACGAGCGCCACGTGCGACACGTTCGGGAAGATGTGCACGAACATCTTGCGCCAGCCGGACGCGCCGATCGCGTCGGCCGCCATCACGTATTCCCGCGCCTTGTGCTTGATGTACTCGGCGCGGATCAGGCGGTACGGCCCCGTCCAGCCGGTGAGGCCGAGGATCAGCACGATCGTCAGCACACCCTTCGTCTGCAGCACGGCGGCCACGGTGAGGATCATCAGGATCGAGGGGATCGCCGTGAACACGTTGTAGAACCAGTTGAACCAATCGTCGACCAGCCCGCCATAGAAGCCGGACAGCGCGCCGAACAGCGTGCCCAGCGCGACGGCGACGAACGCGGCGACGAGGCCCACGACGATCGACGTCTGGCCGCCCTTGATCGTCTTCCTCACGATGTCGTGGCCCCATTTGTCGGCGCCGAACGGCAGCGTGGTGCGTTTGGCCGCATGCGCGGCATGGCCCTGGCGTGCCAGTTGCGCCCGCAGCTCGGCGATGTCGCCCGCGAGCGGATCGAACGCATTCGGCGGCGCCGGCCGCTGCGGTTGCGCGAGCGCGGCCAGCGCTGGATCCGGGCCGACGAAGGAAGGCGGCGCGTAATTGACGGCCACCTCGTCTTCCCAGTCGGCCGCGACGAGGCCCGTCGCCGCCAGCACGACGGACAACAGGAACAGGCCCACGACCGCCAGCGCGACCATCGCGACGCGGTCGGCACGCAGGCGGCGCCAGGCCAGACCCCACAGGCCGACAGGAGTTGCGGGGAGGTTCAGCTCTTGACCCGTCATTTGAGCTGCACGCGCGGGTCGACGGCCTGGTACATCAGGTCCGCCAGCAGGTTGAACACCATCGTGGCGGCGGCGACGTAGACGGTGATCGCCTTGATCACGGGGAAGTCGCTGCGCTCGACGGCGAGGATCACTTCGCGCCCGATGCCGGGGATGCCGAAGAAGCGCTCGAGCAGGAAGGCGCCGATCAGGAGCGCCGGCAGGTTGGCCATGACGTACGTGATGATGGGAATGGCGGCGTTGCGCAACACGTGCACCCAGACGATGCGCCGCTCCGGCAGGCCTTTCGCGCGCGCCGTGCGCACGTAGTCCTGCCCGACTTCGTCCAGCACGAAGCTGCGGAACAGGCGCAACGTCGGCGCCAGCGACACGGTGAGGCCGATCAGGATCGGCAGGGTGGCGTAGCGCAGCAGGTTTTCCGTGAAATGCTCGCCCCACCCCTGCACGGGGAACAACCCGAGCTTATAGGCGAGACCATACTGGAACACGATGATGTAGACGAGGATCGAGATCGACATGCCGACCGTGCACGCGACCATCACGACGCGGTCCGTCAGCGAGCCGCGCACGAAGGCGACGGCGAGCGCCAGCGCGATGCCGATCGTGGTCTCCAGGAACGTCAGCGGCACGAGCACCGTCAGCGACGGCCCCAGGCGGCTGGCGATGATGTGCGACACGGGCTCGCCCGTCGCCCACGCGTTGCCGAAGTCGAACGTGACGATCTGCTTCACGAAGATGCCGAGCTGGACGTACCACGGCGCATCGAGCCCCAGCTGGGCGCGGATGTTTGCGATGGCGCGCGCGTCGGCCATCTTGCCCGCCAACAGGTACGAGGGGTCGCCGCCGACCCAGTTGAACAGCACGAACACCAGCACGACGACGCCGGCCATCGTCGGCAGCATCTGCCACAGGCGCCGCAGGATATAAGCAAACATCGGGATTCCCGGGTGAGTCTTCGAACGCGTTCGGAACTATAGACCAGATTGCGCCGCCCCTGCCGGGAAAAGATGTCATGAGGCCATAACCAAATGGATGGGCTGTTGTGGTGTTTACGCAATATGCATTGTCATCGTATTGACACATTGCACGCTGCGGTGGTCTGATGCGTTGCCAAAAAATGAATTCTAGATTTTTGGACAATGAGAGAGAGCTTACAACATTAGATTTTCCAGTTCGGCATATACATACCATGAATGTTCCGAATCTGGAATGCATCGATGCTCAGCCTCGCCATCGAAGCCCCATTTGGAGTTGCAAATGTATCAAAAGAAAGCTATCGCACAAGCAGTCACGCTCGCCCTCGCCTATGCGGCGCTGGGCGCTGCACCGGCCGTGGCGCAAGACGCCCAGGGTCCGATCCAGCGTGTCGAAATCACCGGTTCCAGCATCAAGCGCGCGACCGCCGAAACGGCTTCGCCCGTGCAGGTGGTCAGCCGCGAAGACCTCGCCAAGTCCGGCAAGGGCACCGTCGCGGAATACCTGCAGACCTTGACGTCGGACGGCGCCGGTTCGCTGCCGACCGGTTTCGGCAACGGCTTCGCCGCCGGTTCCACCGCCATCTCGCTGCGCGGCCTGGGCGCCACCTCGACCCTGGTCCTGCTGAACGGCCGCCGCATGGCACCGTTCGCGCGCGCCGACGACGGCCAGAAGAGCTTCACCGACCTGTCGACCGTGCCGATGGAAGCCGTCGAGCGCATCGAGATCCTGAAGGACGGCGCCTCGTCGACCTACGGCGCCGACGCGATCGCGGGCGTGGTCAACATCATCCTGCGCAAGGACTTCGTCGGGACGACCTTCAAGGCCGAAGTCGGCGAATCGCGCTACCACGACGCCGGCACCGGCAAGGCCGCGCTCACCTGGGGCAAGGGCCGCCTGGACGAAGACGGCTACAACGTCATGGTCAACGCCGAGTTCTACGGCAACCAGTCGCTCTTGAACAAGGACCGCGCGGGCCGCGAATGGATCGGCCATGGCGACATCCGTCCGTGGGGCTATGCCGCCAACACCCAGTTCGGCTACGGCTACATCACGTCGGGCGCGTCCCAGCCGACGCCGACCGGCGCGCTGCGCGATCCGAAGACCGGCAACTACGTGTCGCTGCCGGGCTGCTCGCAGTTCTCCGTCACCGCGGCGCAAGACCCGGCCGGCGGCTGCCTGTGGTACGCCGACCAGTTCCGTTCGATGCAGCCGAAGATCGGCGGCATGAACTTCTACACCCGCTTCACCAAGAACCTGAGCAACGACCTGCAGTTCTACGCCGAAGCCGGCTACTCGAAGCGCGACACCGAATTCACGCTGATCCCGCCGTCGACCAGCGGCACCATCGCGTTCCCGCCGAACGCCGCCAACCCGACCGGCATCATCAACTACGGCAACGCGATCCTGATGGGCGCCACCCATCCGCAGAACCCGTACGGCGTCCCCGTGCGCCTGCGCTACTCCCTGTTCGACGTCGGCCCCAGCACCCGCTCGGCCGACAACGAATTCTCGCGCTTCGTGTTCGGCCTGAAAGGCACCGTGGCGGGCTGGGACTTCGACACCGGCCTCACGCACTCGCAGTCGGCACTCGACCTGAACTACAGCAACATGCTGAACATGAAGGTGCTGCAGGCCGCGCTGGGCGATCCGACGAACGCCCTGTTCCCGTACTACATCGGCGCGCAGGCCGGCAAGAACCCGGCGGCGCTGTATGCCGCGCTGGCCACGAACGCCACGTCGCACTCGACCACCAAGCTGGACGTCCTCGACTTCAAGGCGTCGCGCGAACTGATGCAACTGCCGGGCGGCGCGCTGGGTCTCGCGGTCGGCGGCGAATACCGCCACCAGTCGCTGGACAACCCGTCGCTGTCGGGCACGTCGGACGGCTCGATCAACTCGTCGTACGTGGCTGCCCAGGGCTCCCAGAACGTGTCGGCCGTGTTCTTCGAAGTGGCTGCGCCGATCGTCAAGACGGTCGAGCTGAACGCCGCCGTCCGCTACGACAAGTACAAGGACTTCTCGTCGACCACGCCGAAATTCGGCGCCAAGTGGACCCCGCTGAAGACCTTCGCGCTGCGCACGACCTACACGGAAGGCTTCCGCGCTCCGGGCCCGGCGGAGTTCAGCCCGGCCTCGCAGAGCACCGGCAACTCGGCCGTGCGTGACCCGATCCGCTGCCCGGGCGGCACGCCGGCCGCCGGCGGCGCCACCCAGGCCGACTGCTCGATCACGATCGGCGCCGTCAAGGTCGGCAACCCGAGCCTGCAGCCGGAAAAATCGAAGGGCTACACGCTGGGCATGGTGTGGGATCCGTTCGACGGCACCGCGCTGTCGCTGGACGCCTTCAAGATCAAGCGCTCCAACGAGATCAACCCGCTGTCGTACGTGGAAGCCGCCGCCCTGCCGACCGCGATCCGCAACGACAACAACCTGGTCGTGAATGGCGTCGCGATCCCGAACACGGGCACGCTGCTGCTGTCGAAGGCGCCGTACCAGAACTCCAGCTTCACGGAAGTCAAGGGTGTCGACCTGGACGTCAAGCAGCGCTTCCGCCTGGGCAACTACGGCCGCGCCACCGTGGGCCTGACCTGGACGCACGTCGCATCGTGGGTGCGCGCCGAGAAGAACGGCACGCGCTTCCAGTACGCCGGCACGCACGGCAACTGCGATACGTCGGACTGCGCCGGTACGCCGAAAGACAAGATCAGCACGACCGTGTCCTGGGACCGCCAGGACCTGAACGTGACGGCGACCGCGAACTACCGCGCCGACATGCAGAACGTGTACTTCGCGGGCGACAAGTGCGCCTCGCAGTACGCGAACGGCTCGCCGGCACCGGGCAACTGCCGCCTGGCGTCGTTCACGACGATCGACCTGTCGGCCCGTTACCAGGTCACGCCGCAACTGCAGGTCTACGGCTCGATCACGAACCTGTTCGACAAGATCGCACCGCTGGATCCGCTGACCTACGGCGGCATGAGCTACAACCCGATGGACGCGAGCGGCGCCATCGGCCGCTTCTTCAAGGCCGGCGTGCGTTACCAGTTCTGATGACAGACAGCCGGTTCGCCGGCTGATCGTCGGTCGATGATGAACGGGACAGTGAGCACTCACTGTCCCGTTTGTTTTTGGTGCAGCGCCGCACCACAATGGGGCAAAGAGTTGTAATTACGCGCCCATAAAATTTCGAATAAAAAACTAAATACAACATTTCAAGCAGAATTTCTATGAGTCATTTTTCCATTTAAAAAAATTTGATTTGGTATTTACAGTATTTATGCATATATGCATATTTACACGTTGACTTTGTTTATTAGCAATGATTTCATTGTCTTGTAGCAAATAAACATTCCCTCCCAAAAGGATGGATGAAGATCAATAACAGGATCTGCGAGCCGGCGCGTAGTCCGCACCGGTCCAGCTCAGAAGGGACTCAAGACAAATGATGTCGGAAAAAGTTTTATCTCGATCGGTTCGATTGATGTTTGCCGGCGGCATGGCGCTCGGCGCGTCCGTCGTTCATGCACAGGACAATGCCGCGGCACCCGCCGCGTCGATGCAGCGCGTGGAAGTGACGGGCTCGCGCATTCCATCGCTGAATACGGAAGGCTCCAGCCCCATCACCACCCTGAGCGCCAAGGACATCAAGATCGATGGCGTGCGCAATACCGAAGACCTGCTGAACAACCTGCCCCAGGTGTTCGCGTCGCAGGGTGCGGCCATCTCGAACGGCGCCAGCGGCACCGCCACCGTCGACCTGCGCGGCATGGGCTCGCAGCGTACCCTGGTGCTCGTCAACGGCAAGCGCTTGCCTTCCGGCAGCGTGCTCAGTGTCGCAGCCGACCTGAACCAGATCCCGAGTGAACTGATCCGACGTGTCGACGTGCTGACCGGCGGCGCCGGCGCCGTGTACGGCTCGGGCGCCGTGTCGGGCGTCGTCAACTTCATCCTGAAGGACAACTACGAAGGCGTGGAACTGGAAGCCAATATCTCCGGCGCCAACCACAAGCAGCACAACGACGAGATCCAGGGCGTCGTCAACAAGAAGGGCTTCCCGCTGCCGGGCAACCACACGTTCGACGCCAAGAAGTACGACTTCAGCCTGCTGGCCGGCTCGAACTTCGCCGACAACAAGGGCAACGCGACGTTCTTCGTGTCGCACCGCCACGCCGACGCCCTGCTGCAATCGCAGCGCGACTTCTCGGCCTGCTCGCTGGGCGCGTCCGATCCGGGCTTCGCCTGCTCGGGCTCCGGCACGTCGATCGCCCGTGTCGGCACGTTCACCCCGGATGCGAACGGCAATCCGCGCAAGTACGTGTCGGCCACCGATGCCTACAACTTCGGCCCCCTGAACTTCTTCCAGCGCCCGTCGGACGAGTACAACGTCAACTCGATGCTGCACTACGACATCAACGAGAACGCGCGCCTGTACAGCGAATTCAACTTCCACAACTACACGACCGACGCCCAGATCGCGCCGGGCGGCATCTTCTACGGCCAGCAGGCGACGATCGGCTACGACAACCCGCTGCTGAACGATGCCTGGCGCGCCGCGCTGGGCCTGAAGGCACCGGGCGACACCACGACCCTCTCCGTCGGCAAGCGTAACGTCGAAGGCGGCCCGCGCTCGACCAACATCACCGATTCGTCGTTCCGCGAAGTGCTGGGCGTGAAGGGCATGATCGGCGACTGGTCGTACGACGTGTTCGGCCAGTTCGCACGCGTCAACCACAGCGACCGCGCGACCGGCTACTTCTCGACCCGCCTGATCGCCAACGCGCTGGACGTCGTCGCCGACCCGACCACGGGCAAGGCCGTGTGCCGCTCGGTCGTCAACGGCTCCGACCCCGCCTGCGTGCCGTACAACCTGTTCAAGCAGGGCGGCGTCACCCAGGCCGCGCTGGACTACCTGAACGCCACCGGCTCGAACGGCGGCTTCACGCAGCAATCCGTGTTCGGCCTGAACTTCGGCACCGACCTGACCCGCTTCGGCCTGAAGCTGCCGACCGCCGAAAGCGGCGCCGGCGTGTCGTTCGGCTACGAGCAGCGCATGGAGAAGCTGTCGTTCCAGCCCGACTACGAAAACCAGACCGGCGACCTGTCCGGCGCCGGCGGCGCTTCCCCGGCCGTCACGGGCGCGTACAACGTGAAGGAAGCCTTCGGCGAATTCAAGCTGCCGCTGCTGGACAACATGCCCTTCTCGAAGCACATGGACCTGTCGGGCTCGTACCGCCGTTCGAACTACAGCACGGACGCGAAGACCAACACGTTCGGCCTGGGCCTCGACTGGCAGCCGATCGACCAGGTGCGCGTGCGCGGTTCCGCCCAGCGCGCCGTCCGCGCACCGAACATCTATGAACTGTACACGCCGCAAGCCGTGGTGCTGGCCGGTCCGAACGACGACCCGTGCGGCGGCGAGAGCCCGAAAGCCACGCAAGCCCAGTGCGCCAACACGGGCCTGCCGGCTTCGCTGTACGGCAAGGTCGCGGAAAACTCGACCAACCAGTACAACGGCCGTACCGGCGGCAACCCGAACGTCAAGCCGGAAACCGCGAACACGTACACGATCGGTATCGTGATCGACCCGATCAAGAACCTGACCATCACGCTGGACGCATTCAAGCTGAAGATCAAGGACGCGATCCAGGCCGTCAACGCCCAGAGCGTGTTCACGCAGTGCCTGCAGACCGGCAATGCGCTGTACTGCAACATGATCCACCGCGACTCGCTGGGCTCGCTGTGGCTGCTGCCGACCGGCTACGTCGAAGCCGGCACCACGAACATCGGTTCGCAGGGCACCTCGGGCCTGGACGTGGGCGCCAGCTACCGCACCCGCCTGCCGCAAAGCTACGGCAACCTGGACTTCACGCTGAACGGCACCTACCTGAAGAGCTACACGGTGGAAAACCTGCCGGGGACGGGCAGCTACGACTGCGCCGGCCTGTACGGCCCGACCTGCGGCATTTCCGCGCCGGCGATGCCGAAATGGCGCCACAAGCTGCGCACGACCTGGTCGAGCCCGTACAACCTCGACTTGTCGCTCACCTGGCGCTACATCGACCGCGTGAAGAACGACATGCTCGATTCGAACACGCAGCTGGCCGGCGAACTGGACACGCAGCGCGACGCGTACCTGGCGTCGCGCAGCTACTTCGACCTGAACGGCGTGTACCGCTTCAGCCGCAAGCTGGCCCTGAGCTTCGGCGTCAACAACCTGCTGGACAAGGATCCGTCGATCGCTTCGTCGAGCTCGGTGACGGGTACCTACGGCAACGGCAACACGTTCCCGCAGGTGTACGACGCGTATGGCCGCTTCATCTACGCCAACGTGACTTACCGCTTCTGATCGCCTGATCGGGCGCCGTAAAAAAACCGCCGCCGGCTGCGAGGCCGGCGGCGGTTTTCATTTGTTCCGTCGACGATTACAGCCCGAAGCTGCCCTCGTCCGCCGAGAATGCATTCATGCCGTCGCTCATGGCCGTCACGAGCGCGCGCTCGGGCCCCGTCAGGTGCGGATGCCAGATGTCGAACATCAGGATCGCGCGGGCAGCGTCGCTGTCGTTCCACGCCTCGTGCTCGATGGTGTCGTCGAACACCCACGCCTTGCCCTCTTCCCACGCGCGCACGTCGTTGCCGACGCGGAAGCCGCAGCCCGGCGGCACGACGAGCGGCACGTGCGTGACGAGGCGGACGTTGCTGACGCCGCAGTGCGGCGGGATGCGCGTCTTCGGCTTGAGCACGGAAAACATCGCGACGGGCGTGCGGCCCGGCTGGTCCGGCTGCGGCGCACCGGCCAGCAAGGCCATCGTGCGCGGGCAGCGCGCTGCGTTGGCCTCGTTGACCTTGCCGGCTTCGACGAGGTGGAAGGCGCTCCAGCGCAGCGAGTTGTTCAGCTCGGCCCACTGGCGCAGCGGCTGGTCGTCGCCATACTGCATGTAAGGCGTAAAACCGTCGGCGCCAGCCTGCGCGGCGATGAATTCCGCGCGGATGGCGTCAAGCTCGCGCTCGAACGCATCGAGCCACGGAAAGTCCGCGCGGTCGAAAAAGGTGATGGGCGCCAGGCCCTGGAAGTGGAACAGCGCGGGCTGCGGCTCGTAGCGGCGCTTGCGGCCCAGCATGATGTCGAGGGATGCCGTGAAGCGCTGCACGCGCTCGCCGCGCAGGTCGCGCAACAGGGGCGCCATGTGGTCGTCGAGGAAGCGGCCGAAATCGGTGTCGTACTGTTCGCGGTAGGCCATGGCTTCCTGCACGGCCGGGCGCAGTTCGGGCGGCAGTTGCTGCAGCGGCGGCGCCACCGCGGCGACGGCGCCATGCGCGCGCGCGGCCGCGTGGCGCTTGCCCTGGCGCGTGAGCAGGCCGGCGCGCAGGATCAGCGCCACGAGGTCGGTCGGCTCCAGCACGAGCGCGCGCCGGATCGCCTCTTCCTCGCGCGCCTCGTCGTGCTGGGCCATGCTGACGACGGCGAGGTTGATCCACTGCTGCTTGTCGCTCCCGTCCGCCGCGACGAGGCGCTCGAGCAGCGCGCGGGCCTCGGGCAGCGCGCCGGACCGGTAGTGCAGCTGCGCCATGCCGAGCAGCGCCGGTCCGTGCGTCGGCACCTGTTGCAGGATGCGCTGCCACAGCTGCGCCGCCAGGCGTGGATTGGCGCCCTTCAGCGCCGCCTGTGCCGCGCGTTCCCAGGCGGCGATTTCACCTTCGTTGGAAGCCATGCCACCCCTTCAAGTATGTACACGTACATACGATTCTGGAGTGGGCGCTTCCGGTTGGCAAGAACTATTACGCGTCGTCGCGCAGGCGGCGTGCGCGCACGCTGGCCGCGAGGTTTTCCAGCACGGCGATGCTGGTCTCCCAGTCGATACAGCCGTCGGTGACGGACTGGCCGTACGTCAGTTCCTTGCCCGGCACGAGGTCCTGGCGGCCGCCGACGAGGTGCGACTCGACCATCACGCCCACGATGCGCGTATCGCCCGCCGCGATCTGGCTGCCGATGTCCGCGCATACGGGCACCTGGTTCTGCGGGTTCTTGCTGCTGTTGGCGTGCGACGCGTCGATCATCAGGCGGCTCGCGAGGCCGTTGGCGGCGAGCTGCTTGCAGGCGTCCTCGACGCTGGCCGCGTCGTAGTTCGGCGCCTTGCCGCCGCGCAGGATGATGTGGCAGTCCTCGTTGCCCGCGGTCGACACGATCGCCGAGTGGCCACCCTTCGTCACGGACAGGAAGTGGTGCGGCTGCGACGCGGCCTTGATCGCATCGGCCGCGATCTTGATGTTGCCGTCGGTGCCGTTCTTGAAGCCGACCGGGCAGGACAGGCCCGACGCCAGCTCGCGGTGCACCTGCGATTCCGTCGTGCGGGCACCGATCGCGCCCCAGCTGATCAGGTCGGCGATGTATTGCGGGCTGATCACGTCGAGGAATTCGGTGCCGGCCGGCAGTCCCAGTTCGTTAATGTCGCGCAGCAGTTCGCGCGCCATGCGCAGGCCGTCGTTGATGCGGAAGCTGTTGTCCATGTACGGGTCGTTGATCATGCCCTTCCAGCCGACCGTCGTGCGCGGCTTCTCGAAGTACACGCGCATGATCACTTCCAGCTCGCCGGCAAAGCGGTGGCGCTGCTCGACGAGGCGGCGGGCGTATTCCATCGCGGCGTTCGGATCGTGGATCGAGCACGGGCCGATCACGACCATCAGGCGGTCGTCCTGCCCGTGCAGGATGCGATGCAGCGCCATGCGCGCCTGCGACGCGACCTGTTCCGCTTCCGGGGTCACCGGGAATTCGCGGATCAGGTGCGAGGGCGGCGTCAGTTCCTTCATTTCGCGGATGCGTAAATCGTCGGTGCGAGGCATTGCGGTTCTCCGTTCTTGATCTGGTTAAATTCTGGGGCGTAAAAAAAAAGACCGCCAGCTCGGCGGTCTTTTGGATTCTTGTGTCGGACTCTGTTCTGTTGCTGCGTGAACCTGCCGCTACTCCACCGCCGTCGGGCTGGAATGGCTAAACCAAAAATAAAAGGTAAAGAAAACGGCGTGGCGCATGGAGAGATTCCGAAGTAGTCGATTGACTATAACAACATTGCTGCGACGTTGGCAAGACTTTATTTGGCCTGTGATCTGTCGGTTACGGTTGCCTATACAGGCGATCGGTTGCATCAACCCGACATCTTTTCCGCTGTGCCGGACACGCTTGAGAGATGTCAGTTGCCGCTTTATGCAAGATGCAAAAGTCGCAACGAGCCCCGGATTGATGCGCACCGGGTCGACCATCCCTCATCGCATTGGAGTCTGGACATGACTGAAACCCCGATATCCCGAACGATCCGACGCCTGTTCGCGGGCGGGGGCGCCATCGGCCTCACGATCCTCGCACTGCCGGCGCCGGCCCAGGAAGTCGCACCGAAACCCGTCCCGCGCGTCGAGATCACCGGCTCGAACATCCGCCGCTCCGAGGCCGAAACGGCGTCCTCCGTGATCACCGTCAACCGCGCCGACATCGAGCGTTCCGGCAAGGCCACCGTGGCCGAGCTGCTGCAGACGCTGGCCGTCGACAACCAGGGTTCCGTGCCCACCACGTTCGGCAACGGCTTCGCCGCCGGCGCCTCGGGCATCTCGCTGCGCGGCCTGGGCGCGGCGTCCACGCTCGTGCTGCTGAACGGCCGCCGCATGGCCCCGTACGGCCTCGCCGACGACGGCCAGAAGCAGTTCACGGACCTGAACGTGATCCCGACGGATGCCGTCGAGCGCGTCGAGGTGCTGAAGGACGGCGCGTCCGCCATCTACGGTTCGGACGCCATCGCCGGCGTCGTCAACATCATCCTGCGCCGCGACTTCCAGGGCAACACGGTGCGCTTCTCGCGCGGCGCCAGCGACGACTGGGACGGCAAGCGCACGAACGTCGCGTTCACCAAGGGCGTCGGCAGCCTCGACACCGACCGCTACAACGTCCTGTTCAGCATCGAGTACAAGAAGTTCGACGAGATCTGGTACCGCGACCGCGCGGACCGCGAGTGGATCGGCCGCAACGACCTGCGCCGCTGGGGCTATTCGGCCGACCAGGCGCTCGGCGGTACCGGCGCCATCCTGCCCGGCACCGGCACGGCCGGCAACGCCATCAACGGCAACGTGCGCAATCCGGCCGACCCGACCAATTACTACAACCGCGGCAACCTGGCGGGCCCCGGCTTCACCCGCACCTTCCCGGGCGCGGCCTGCTCCAACTTCACGAACCACCCGCAGGGCGATCCCGGCGGCGGCTGCCTGATCGACGCCTCGATGCAGTACAACCAGATCGAGCCGAAGCAGGAAAACCTGAGCTTCTTCCTGCGCGGCACGCTGCAGCTGGACCCGTCGCTCCAGCTGTACAGCGAGTTCAACTGGTACACGAGCCAGACGGACACCGCCACGACGCCCTCCTCCGTCAGCGCCTCCGTGGGCTTCCCCGGCGGGCCCGTGAACAATGCCGTCGTCCAGCTCGGTGCGAACCATCCGGACAACCCGTATTTCGGCACGGCCGCGCGGATCCGCTACCTGGCGGCCGACGTCGGGCCGCGCAAGTCCAACATCGATTCCAACTTCCTGCGCTGGCTCGGCGGCGCCAAGGGCACGCACTACGGCTGGGACTGGGACTCGGCCCTGCTGTTCTCGCACAACCACGTCAACAACACGCAGAACGGCTTCCTGCAGCGCGACGTCGCCTTCGCCCTGCTCGATCCCACCCCTGCCAACATCGCGACGGCGGCGGCGAACAGCCCCGCCTATGCGGCGCTGCCGCTGGGTACCGTCTGGCGCATCGCCGAAAACGCGCCCCTGAATTCGCCGGCACTGTATGCCGCCCTGTCGCCGGCCATCGGCAACGCGGCCAACACCAAGGTCGCGCAGGTCGACTTCAAGGGCACGCGCGAGTTCGCCGGCATCCCCTACCTGGCCGGCAACCTGGGCCTGGCGCTGGGCACGGAATTCCGCCACGAGATGACGGAACTGCGGCCCACCACCGGCACGGAGCGGGGCAATATCATCGGCCTGGGCTATTCCGCCTACTCCGGCGCCCGCAACGTGTTCGCGCTGTACGGCGAAGGCCTGGCGCCGCTGCCGTTCAACGTGGAAGCGTCGGCCGCGCTGCGTTACGACCACTTCACCGACGTCGGCAGTTCCTGGACGCCGAAGTTCGGCCTGAAGTGGACGCCGGTGCGGCAATTCGCGCTGCGCGGCACGTTCGCGCGGGGCTTCCGCGCGCCGAGTCCGGCCGAGAACGGTGTCGGCGGCCTGGCCGCCTTCTCCACCGCGGCCGACCCCGTGCGCTGCGCGCTGGGTGTGACGAACGCCTGCAACCCGGCATCGGTGGCGCTGATCACGTCGCCCAACCCGAACCTGTCGCCGGAACGGTCGAAGAGCTACACGCTGGGCGTCATCTGGGACCCGCTGCCGCGCACGAGCATCTCCGTGGACTACTGGAAGATCAAGCGCAAGAACGAGATCAACCAGGAACAGGTCGACGCTGCCATCGCCGCCGGCAGCGTGGCGCGCGATCCGGGCAGCGTGAGCGGCATCCCGGGCGACCCGGGCCAGATCACCGCCGTGCTGACCCGCTACGTCAACTCCGCCCAGAGCAAGGTGCGCGGCCTCGACGTGGACGCGCGCTACAACCACCGCCTGCCGGACGCCTGGGGCAATGCCACGTTCGACGTGAAGTACACGCACATCTTCGAATGGCTGCGCACCGAACAGGACGGCACGTCGCGCGAATTCGCGGGCACGCACGGCAACTGCGACGTGACGAACTGCACGGGCACGCCGGCCGACCGCGTCAACATGCGGTTCGGCTGGGACCGCAACAACCTGCGCGTATCGGCCAACGTGAACTACCGCGGCGTGCTGGAAAACCGCTTCTTCCGGGGCGACCCGAGCGGTTGCGCCGTGACCTTCGCCAACGGCGCCGACGCCCCGAACGGTTGCGAACTGGCGTCGTTCACGACGGTCGACCTGGTGGTGCGCTGGAAGCCGCAGCAGCGCTGGGAAGTGTTCGGCTCGGTCCAGAACCTGTTCGACAAGATCGCACCGCTCGACCCGCTGACCTATGGCGCGCAGGCGTACAACCCGCTCGACTACGAGGGTGCGCGCGGACGCTTTTATACGCTGGGGGCGCGCTACTCGTTCTAGTCCCCGGGCCCTTCACCGGGCATCGTGTCGGCCATCAGCCGCAACTCTTCCGGCGTCAGCTCTTCGGGCTTCTTGCCCTCGAGGCCGTCGAAGTCGGGAGGTTGCTGCGGTGCCGGCGCCGCCGCGTCGGGCTGCTGTGCGTTGGTCTGAGGCGGCTGTGCGCCTGGTTGCTGTGCTTGATCGTTGGCCATGTCGGACTCCTTGCGATGATGATCGGTCGGAACCAGTGTGTCACAAGGCCGGCGCCGATGGCGTCCGCATCGGCGCGAGCCGATCGAGCCTGATCCAGCCGCTGGCCTCGCGGCCCGTGCGCGGATTGCGGTACGCGACGTCCGCGTAATCGCCATACGTGTGGAAGACGGTCAGCACGTCGCCCGGGATCACGAACAACTGCGGCAGCTTGCACTCGTCCAGCGGCGCCGTGTGGAACCAGGCGCGGCCTGTGCCGGTGATGACGCGGCCGGCCTGCCCGGCGGCCACCGGAAGCCAGCGCGACGCGGCCGTGACCTGGGCCGCTTCACAGCGGGTGAGCACGTTGGTGAGTTCCTTCATGCGATCCTGCATCCAGACGAACTCGTGCACCTGTCCCGTGCCCTCCTGCGCCAGCTGGACGACCAGCTTGTCGCCTGCACGGCGGGCGCCGAACCCGGCCAGGCAGTCGCCGAACGGTTGCGACATCGTCGCGTCGTCGCCCGGCCCGATCTGCAGCAGGGTGAAGCGGTGCCGGCACTGCGGATCGGGCAACGCCGCATCGACGAGCACGTAGTCCGCATCGTCCTGCACGGTCAGCTTGACGAGGCTCGCATTGCCGTCGACCTGCCCCAGCGATGCGCCGCGGAAGCGGATGTCGGAACGGTCGGCGCCGGGCTGCGTCTCCACCGGCCCGAAGCGGGTGGCGACGTTCGTGTGTTCGTCGGCCGCGGCGCACCACGGGTGCGTCGCAACGGCGAGCGTGATCAAGGCAGCCCGGAAGAACAAACGCCCGCACGGGGCGGGCGCTATGGTAGAGAAGGTGGCGAAGGCGGAGGCCATCGCGGTGCGGCGAGGCCTTACGCCGTGCCGCCGACGGTCACGCCGTCGATGCGCAGCGTGGGCTGGCCCACGCCCACCGGGACGCTCTGGCCTTCCTTGCCGCACACGCCCACGCCCGAGTCCAGGCGCATGTCGTTGCCGATCATCGAGATGCGGTTCATCGTGTCCGGACCGTTGCCGATCAGGGTCGCGCCCTTCACCGGGTACGTCACTTTGCCGTCCTCGATCATGTAGGCCTCGCTGGCCGAGAACACGAACTTGCCGTTCGTGATGTCGACCTGGCCGCCGCCGAAGTTCACCGCATACAGGCCGTTCTTGACCGAGGCCAGGATCTCGGCCGGGTCCTTGTCGCCGGCCAGCATGTACGTGTTCGTCATGCGCGGCATCGGCAGGTGGGCGAACGATTCGCGGCGCGCATTGCCCGTCACCGGCATCTTCATCAGGCGCGCGTTCATCGTGTCCTGGATATAGCCCTTCAGGATGCCGTCTTCGATCAAGGTCGTGCACTGCGTCGGGTTGCCCTCGTCGTCCATGTTCAGCGAACCGCGGCGGTCCTGCAGGGTGCCGTCGTCGACGACGGTCACGCCCTTCGCGGCGACGCGCTGGCCGATCATGCCGGCATACGCGGACGAGCCCTTGCGGTTGAAGTCGCCTTCGAGGCCGTGGCCGACGGCTTCGTGCAGCAGCACGCCGGGCCAGCCCGGGCCGAGCACGATGGTCATCGGACCGGCCGGGGCCGGACGCGCTTCCAGGTTCACGAGCGCCGACTGCACGGCTTCGCTGGCATATTTTTCCAGCAGTTCGTCGCTGAAATAATTGTAATCGTAACGGCCGCCGCCACCCGACGAGCCCATCTCGCGCCGGCCGTTCTGCTCGGCGATGACGGTGACGGAGACGCGCACGAGCGGACGGATATCGGCCGCCAGCACGCCGTCGCTGCGCACGACGAGCACGACGTCGTACTCGCCGGCCAGGCCGGCCATCACCTGCACGACGCGCGGGTCTTTTGCACGCGCGATTTTTTCGACACGCTCCAGCAGCGCGACTTTCGCGGTCGCGTCGAGCGAGGCCAGCGGGTCATGCGGCAGGTACAGCGAGCGGCCGCCGGACGGCTGGACGTTCGCTGCAACCTTCACGCGGCCGGCGCCCGCGCGCGCGATCGTGCGCGTGGCCGCGGCGGCGTCCAGCAGGGCGGCCTGCGAAATTTCGTCGGAGTAAGCGAAAGCGGTCTTGTCGCCCGACACCGCGCGCACGCCGACGCCCTGGTCGATCGAAAAACTGCCGCTCTTGACGATGCCCTCTTCCAGGCTCCAGCCTTCGCTCTTGGTGAACTGGAAATACAGGTCGGCATAGTCGACCTTGTGCGTGAACATGGTCCCCAGCGTCGTGATCAGCTTGCCTTCGTCGAGGCCGAATGGCGTCAACAGGACGTCGCGCGCGACAGCGAGGGAGGAGAGATTCGGTTCGAATGGAGTCATTGCGTCAGGTCTTTCTGATAGGGATGGGGCATTGTGCCATACCTTAAAGTTTGCGGTGTTTCAGTGCCGGCAAACTCTCGCGCACCTTCGCGATGTAGTCGGGATCGATCTCGCCGCTGACGACGCCCTCGCCTTCCGGCAACACGTCCTTCACTTCGCCCCACGGATCGATCAGCATGCTGTGGCCGAACGTGCGGCGGCCATTCGTGTGCGTACCGCCCTGGGCCGACGCCAGCACGTAGCACTGGTTCTCGATGGCGCGGGCGCGCAGCAGCACTTCCCAGTGCGCGAGGCCCGTCGTGTGCGTGAACGCGGCCGGCACGATGATCAGCGCGCACTCGCCCATCGCGCGGAACAGTTCCGGGAAACGCAGGTCGTAGCAGATGGCCAGGCCGACCTTGCCGAACGGGGCGTCGAAGCCGCCGACCGTCTCGCCCGGGACGATGGTGCGGGCCTCGTCGTACGATTCGCTGCCTTTATTAAAACCGAACAAGTGGATCTTGTCGTAGCGGCCGACATGCTGCCCGGCCGGATCATAGACGAGCGTCGTGTTCAGCACGCGACCCGCGTCATCGGAGACCAACGGCAAGGTACCGCCGATGAGCCAGATGCCATGCTCGCGCGCCTGGCCGGCCAGGAAATCCTGGATGGGGCCGTGGCCCGGCTGTTCCGCGTGGGCGACCTTGTCCGTGTCCGTCATACCCATGATGGGCCAGTATTCCGGCAGCGTGACCAGTCGCGCGCCTCGCGCGGCGGCGTCCGCGATCAGGCGGCGCGCGGTGGCGATGTTCTCGTCCACGTTCGGCGTGGACACCATCTGGATTGCGGCGACAGTAAACTGAGCGGTCGTCTTCATTTGGATCCCTTCTTGTCCTTGTTGCGGTCCTGCGCGGCCGCGTTCTCGGCGGCGGCGGTCACGGCCGGCGAATTCTCCAGCTTGACGATGTGCGGCGACTTCCACGGTCCCGTCACCTGCATGTGGTAAGTCAGCGCCTTCATGACGGGCGCGCGCAGGAACAGCTGGGCCAGGAAGCTGCCGAGGCCGATCACGGGGTTCACCGCGAGGCCGTACACGAGCGAGCTGGTGCCGAGATTGAATTCCGGGATCACGACGACGTGCAAGTTCGTCGATTCGTGCGCGATGTCGGCCGTGCCGTCCATCAGCACCGTCGCCGCCACGCCGTGCATCTTGAGATTGTCCGTACGCACGACGCCGCGCGTGATCATCGCGTTCGCCGTGATGCCGTCGAAGGCGAGGCCTTCCGAGAACACGTCGTGGAAGTCGAGCTTCAGCATGCGCGGCAGCATCTGCAGGCTCAGCACGCCCAGCAGTTTGGCGGCGCCCGGATCCTGCTTGAGGAATTGGCCATCCTCGACATTCATCTGGATCTGGCCCGACAGGCTCGGGATGTCGAGCGAGTATGGCAGGCCGGCCCACGAGATGTCGCCGGACAGCGAGCCCTTGCCGTGGCGCAGCGTCTCCGGGAAGCCCAGGCGATCCAGCAGGCGGCCGGCGTCGCTGATGTCGAGCGTGAAATTGAGTGCCGTGTTGCTCTTGCCGTCGCGCGTGAGCCAGCGGCCGTTCGCCTTCAGCTGGCCGTCCGGATTCGTCAGCGCCAGCTTCTCGATGCGCCATTCGCGTCCGGCCAGCGCCTGCGCATTGCTGGCCACGAGTTCCAGGCGGCCGAACTGCTTGTTGAACAGCTCGAAACGATCGGCCACGATGTCGAGGGCCGGGATGCTGGCGCTGGCGCCCTTGTTCGATTCGAGCAGGTCCTTGACTTCGTTCGCGGACGATTCCGGGATCACGAGCGACGCCAGGCGCGCCGTCACCTTGCCCAGGCCCTGGCCCGATTCGGCCCACGTGACGTAGCCGACGACCTGGCGCGAATCGATGCTGGCCTGCCACGTATTGTTCTGGTGCGTGGCGCCGACGACGACGTCGCGCAGCGCCCGCTCGCCGATGACCAGTTCGCCGGCACGGGCAGCCACGATATCCGGCACGACGTACTGGCCCATGCCGCCTTCCGCGGACGGGCCGGAAGCCGGCGCGGCCTCGCCTGGCCCGGCGATGTCGGCGGCCGCCGCGAGCCAGCGGTCCACGTTCAGCGCCTTCATGTTCACGTTGATCATCATGCCGCTGTCGGGTTCGGGCGCGGGCACGTTGACGCCGATGCCGCCCCGCTTGACGATCCACGGGCCATGCGGCTGGCGCTCGCGCACGTATTTCGCGGCCGCGAGATTGCCGAGCTGGATGCGGATGTCGTCGTGGCCCACGCCATCCACACCCGTCGGCTGGCCCGTGAGGACGAAGTGCAGCGGCAGCGCGTCCGGCGCGGGCTTGTTCAGCGGCGCGGGCAGTTCGATGCCGAGGCCGGCCAGGTTGGTGTCGAGGATGATCTGGGTCTGGCGGTCCCTCACCGTGACGGTGCCGCCGAAGCGCGCGCCGCCGGACAGTTTATTGCCCAGGCGCTGCAGCGCCGGCAGGGAACGCGTCTGGCGCATGCCCTCGGCCGTGGCGCTGCCGGCCATGCGGATCTGGATGCTGCCGTCGCGCTGGGTGCCGCCGGACAATTGCAGCGGTCCGCCGAGGAAGCTGGCGCCCACGCCGTTCAGGTTCACGCCGTGTTCGGAAAACTCGATGCGGCCCAGCGCGGCCTCGATCGGCGGCAGGTCGGGGAACAGCACGACGTCGTTGCTCTGCAGCTGCAGCGCGCCCTGCACCTTCGCGTCGTGCAGGCTGGCGAGCGGCAGGTGCAGTTTCAGGCCCAGCTTCGCCGGGCCGGTCCCTTTGGTGTCCTCGGTGAAATGGCCGATCCATTCGAGCACGGGGCTGGCCGCCACGTAGCGCAGGAAGTCGGGCAACGGGCCGGCGGCGGTGCCGTCGATGTCGAGCATCATCTCGTGGATGCCCAGCTCGGGGATCACGGCCCGCACGTTCGACAGGCCGATGCCCTGCGTGCGCGCCGTGTCGGCGTGGATGTCCATGCGGGCGCGGTCGAACACGATGGACCCGTTGATGTTTTCCAACAGCGGCCACAGCGGCGCCTTGCCGTCGGCCGCCTTGTGGCCGGGCGAGTACTCGAGCTTGCCGTCCTCGATGCGGCCGCCGACGCGGAACTCGCCCTTGGCGCGCTGGACGGCATTCTCGGCGCGGAACGGGAACTGGGCCAGGTCGCCGCGCAGGCGCAGGCGCGCGTCGTGCAGCATGCCGCCCTGGAGCGCGCCGGTCAGCCATTCGCGCAGGCCTTCCGGCGTCGCGAGCGGCAGCCAGCGGCCGATGCTGGCGATCTCGAAATTGTCGACCGTGCCCGTGAAGTCGGCATTGCCCGGTCCCTGGCCGGCTTTCAACGACAGCACGTGGCGGCCCGTCAGGGTCGCCTTCAGCGCGCCCTGGGTCAGGTCCAGGCTGTCCACGTCGACGGCCAGCTGCTCGTCCGCCAGCTGCGTCCAGCGTGCGTGCAGCGCAAATTGATCGAACGGCATTTCCGGATCGGCGAACCAGGCCGGCAGCGCCAGCACGAGCTTGTCGGAATCGATGTCGACGCTGCCGCCATGGTCGCTCGCGTCGATGCGGCCCGACAGATTCTTGAAACCCGGCAGCGCGGGGCGTGCGGGCTGGGCCGGGTGACCATCGGCTGCAGCGAGCTCGGCGCGCGCCGCCAGCGGATTCATGCCGAGGTTCTCGACGTTGCCGCGCACACGGTAGCCGGCGATGTGCGGGAAGCGGCCCTGCCATTCGACCTCGGCGTCGTTGACGCGGCCGCGCGGCGCCAGTTCCGTCAGCAGCTGGCGGTGCGCCGGCGCGATGGGCAGTTGCACGGCCAGCGCGGCCAGCGCGCCCACGTCCAGCTGTTCGGCGCGCACTTCGAAGCGTTCCGGCTGGGTGCGCGTGGCGGGGCGCCACGATTCGTTCAAGGTGGCCGGCGGCAGCACGACGCCCCCTTCCGTGACGACGGAGAAATTTTCCAGGCCGATCGCGTGGCCCAGCGCGCCGAAGGTCGGCTTGCCGTCGTCCACGTTCGGGGCGATGGTCTCGCTGGCCGACAGCCGGCCCGATACACGCGCCAGGGACAGCGGCGGCGTATCCGGGCCGAGGCGCGCGCTGACGCCGGCCAGCGCCAGGTCGGCCGTGAACCCGGCCAGGCGGGCGTGGTCGAAGTCGAGCCAGGCGCGCACGGAGCCGCGGCCTTCCTGCAGGGTGAACGGATAATCGACGTACTGCTTCCAGGCGGCGAGGTCGGTGTTGCGCAGGTCGGCATACACCTGGCCCTTCCAGCGGCGGGCGTCGGACGGCTTGGCGCCGAACGGCGGGTGCGAGAAGCGCGCGCGCAGGTCGAGCGGGTCGCCCGCGCCTGCCGGCGGCGCGGCCTTCAGGGCGAAGCGGTGCGTGGTCCAGCGGTTCTGCAGCACGAGCGTCACGTCCGACAGCGCGAGCGTGGGCGCGCCGCGCAATTCGTCCGTCCACGTCAGGCGGCCTTCGCGGATCACGACCTCGTGCTGGCGCAGCAGCCAGTCGGCGCCGCCGCCCTCCTCCTTCTTGTTCGGATCGATGCGTACGCCCGCGACGGCGACGATGCCGTCGGCACCGCGGCGCACGTCCAGTTCCGGCCGGTTGATTTCCAGCGCCTCGAACCGGGGTTCGGCCGCCACCACCGACCACCACGACACGGTGGCGGACACGGACGGCAGCGCCAGCAACTGGCGCCCGGCGCGGTCGTGCAGGCGCAGATCGCCCAGGTACAGGTTCGGGCGCAGGCCGCGCCACGACGCGTAGACGCGCGCGATCGTCACCTGGTTGCCCAGCGCGCGGCTGGCGGCGCGTTCGATGTCGGGCTTGTAGTAATCGATGTTCGGCAGGACCGCGTAGCGCAGCACCAGGAACAGCACCATGAACGCGAAGTAGACGAGCAGGACGGTCTTGATCGTGAAGCCGAGCACATGATGCGACGCGAGGTTCGCATAGCGGTAGCAGGTGCGCGCGCGGGCCCAGCGCTCCACCAGAGGCACATGCTGATGCACATGCGTCTGGGGGTGCGCCTGCTCATGCGCGTCGGGCTCGCGCTGCGTCTGCGGTTCCGGGTTGTGCATCAAAAGGCTCAAAGACTCGTCGCCGAATATTGTTTAACTGTAAATTAAGAGAGCGCTTGCAACATCCGCGGCGTCTACCTTACCATCGTGCTGACCCAGGGCAGCATGGCGGGCAATTTTACCCCATAGCAAGCGTCCCGAAACGCACAACTCGTCTGGAATTCGCCCTATGTTCCCAGCTTCTCCGCAGTGTCTCCCTCAAATGTCGCGCTTTTACCAACGCTGGCTCGCCGCCGATCCGGCCCGTGCCGGGCGCGTCGATACCCTGTCCGCATTATCGCTGGCCTCCCTCGATTTCGGCGCAGCGCTGGCGACCGAGGCCGCCTCTGGTCCCAACGGCACGGTCCTGCCGACAACGCGGGCCATGCGCCGGCTGCGAAACCTGCTCATCTGCACCATCATCCGGCGCGATCTCGACGGCCAGGCCGACCTGGACGAAGTCGTGACCGCCATGAGCCGCTTCGCCGATTTCGCCGTCCAGACGCATCTCACCGAGCTGATGGCGGAGATGACCGCGCTGCACGGCGAGCCGGTCGGCGCCGATTCCGGCCGTCCCCAGCAGATGATCGTGCTGGCGATGGGCAAGCACGGCGGCGGCGAACTGAACGTCTCGTCGGACATCGACCTCATCTTCGTCTACCCCGAGGACGGCGATACGAAGGCCGGCCCCGGCCAGAAATCCCTGTCCAACCACGAATTCTTCGGGCGCCTCGGCCGCAAGCTGATCGCCGCGCTGTCCGAAATCACCGAAGACGGTTTTACGTTCCGCGTAGACATGGCGCTGCGTCCAAACGGCAAGTCGGGCCCGCTCGTGGCGAGCCTGAACATGGTCGAGGACTACCTGATCGTACAGGGGCGCGAATGGGAGCGATATGCCTGGGTCAAGGCGCGCGCGGTCACCGGCGACCCGGCCGACATCGCGGCCCTCGACGCCATCGTGCGGCCGTTCGTGTTCCGGCGCTATCTCGACTTCGGCGTGATCGATGCGATCCGCACCATGCACGCCCAGATCCGCGCCGAGGTCAACCGCCAGGAACGCCTGCATCCGGAGCGCAACCAGAACGTCAAGCTGGGCCGCGGCGGCATCCGCGAGATCGAATTCCTCGCGCAAGTGTTTCAATTGATCCGCGGCGGCCGCGACCCGGCGTTGCGCGAGCGTTCCACGCGCAAGACCTTGCGCCTGCTGGCCGAACGTGAACTGCTGGCCGTCGACACCGTCGAGCAATTGCTCGAAGCTTATACATTCCTGCGCAACCTGGAGCACCGCCTGCAATACCTGGAAGATGCCCAGACGCACACGATGCCCGTCGCGCCAGAGGATCGCAACACCGTCGCGCGCATGATGGGCATGGCCGACGAGGCCGGACTGCTGGCCCGGCTGGACGCCTGGCGCGTCTTCGTCGCCGCCCAGTTCGACGCGATCTTCGCCGACAAGGCCGCCGGCGCCGAACCCGTCGACCCGGACGCGCTGCTGACCGATCCGGACAACCGCGACGCCATCGCCGACCGCCTCGCGAGCCTCGGTTTCGACGACCCGCAGGCCGGCGCGAACCGCCTCGTCGCCACGTGGCAGGCGCCCCGGCTGCAGACGTTGCCGGAGGCGAGCCGCCACCGGCTCGTCGCCCTGGTCAACACGGCGCTGACGCAGATTCCGAACGTCGTCGCGCAAGCGGGTGCCGGCAGCCACGCGGCCACGCTGGGCCGCCTCCTCGATTTCTTCGAAGCCATTGCGCGCCGCTCCGCCTACCTGTCGCTGCTGACGGAATATCCGCACACGCTGGAGCGGGTGCTCCGCATGATCAACGCGTCCGGCTGGGCCGCCACGTTCCTCACCCAGCACCCGATCCTGCTGGACGAGCTGCTGGACGACCGCGGCAACGCGGCCGAGGATCTGCCTTCGCTGGCGGCGAGCCTCGCGGCCCAGCTCGACGCGGCCACGGGCGATACCGAGCGCCAGCTCGACATCCTGCGCGAAGCCCACCACGCCCAGATGTTCCGCCTGCTCGCGCTGGACCTGGCGGGAGAATTGTCCGTCGAACGCCTGGCCGACCACCTGTCCGCGCTGGCCGACCTGATCGTGTGCGAAGTCGTGCGCCGCGCCTGGCGCACGATCGCGTCGCGCCACGTGGAGGTGCCGCGCTTCGCCGTGATCGCCTACGGCAAGCTGGGCGGCAAGGAACTGGGCTATGTGTCCGACCTGGACGTCATCTTCCTGTTCGACGACGAGGACGACATGGCGCCGTCGAACTACGCCAAGCTGGCCCAGCGCTTCATCACGTGGATGACGACGCATACGCCGGCCGGCATCCTGTTCGACATCGACACGGCGCTGCGGCCGGACGGCGCGTCCGGCATGCTCGTGTCGTCCGTGGGGGCGTTCGAACGCTACCAGCAATCCTCCGCGTGGCTGTGGGAGCACCAGGCCCTCACGCGGGCCCGCTTCTGCGCGGGCGACGCCGGCATCGGCGCCCGCTTCGAGGCGATCCGCGAACAGGTGCTGCGCCAGGACCGGTCCGGCCGCGAGGCCGAACTGCGCCTTGAAGTCGTCAAGATGCGCCAGCGCATGCGCGACGCGCACCCGCCCCGCGACGAGCGTTTCGACCTGAAGCACGACGAAGGCGGCATGATCGACATCGAATTCATCGTGCAATACCTCGTGCTGCGCCATGCGGCCGCGTATCCGCAGCTGACGGCGAACGTCGGCAACATCGCGTTGCTGAAACTGTGCGGCACGCTGGGCCTCATCGACATGGACCTGGCCGACGGCGCCGCCGCGGCGTACCGCGCCATGCGCAAGCTGCAGCACCAGGTCCGCCTGCAGGGCCAGGAAAATGCTCGCGTAGAACGCAGCCTCGTCGCGAAACATGCCGACGTCGTCGTGCGGCTGTGGCACGACTGCTTCCGCGTCTGACGCTATCCCGAGCGCATTATTTCGCTCGGGAATTTGTTTTTCCTTAACTTTTCCTCGCAAACATATTTACAGTTTGATTCTCGTCAATACATTGGCGACCCGTATGGCTAACGTTGCATGATCTGCAGCAATGTCTATATCGGAGACTCAATGTCACAACGAACGAGAAGCGCATTGGCCGTGCCCTTGGCGACGCGGTCCGGCAGTGGCGCGCCCGTCGACCCGCAGCTGCCGATCGGTCCCCTGCCTACGTACGCGATCACCCGTCGTTCTGACCTTTCAAGAAATTTTGCCTGTTGTACAAATGTAACACTTGAAAAAGCATTCGAATCGTCTCGCCCCAATCTGGTGCATTCCTGCCGTAAAAGAATGTTGCACCTAATCCAGCGATCTATAGGGGGTTCTACGCCCAAACTGATGTTTTCGGCATAGATTCATGTCTGTACACAATATTTGTTTCCGTAAATACGCACAACGCTGGTGATTTTCTTGTAATTACGCAAACCCGCAACACGCACAAATATGCATCCTCGAACATTGACAGGCTGCCACGGTGGATGCTTCCATTGCCAGCTTGAAAAAAAATGTTAACCACATTGCTTTCAAAACAGTCGCTTCACAGCGACGGCCTCACACGGCTGCTGCTACCCAGTTCGCCGTGCCCTAACCTAGGAGTTTTGTAACCATGATGGAAAAAGTCTTGTCCCGCTCGATCCGCCTGATCTGCCTCGGCGGCGTCGCGCTCGGGATGCAAGCGGCTTACGCGCAAGAGACCCAACCGGCGCCGCTGCAGCGCGTCGAAGTGACCGGCTCGCGCATCCGCCAGGTCGACCTGGAAACGGCACAACCGATCCAGGTGATGACCCAGGAACAGATTCAAAAGACGGGTCTCGTGACCGTCGGCGACATCCTGAACCAATTGTCTTCCGCCGGTACGCCGGACTTCGACCGCGGCGGTTCGCTGACGTCGAACCGTGAAAACGGCGGCCAGTACATCAGCCTGCGCAACCTGGGCTCGAACCGCCTGCTGGTCCTGGTGGACGGCAAGCGCTGGACCCAGTCCGTCGACGGCTATACCGACATGTCGACCATCCCGTCGGCCATGATCGAGCGCATCGAAGTCCTGAAGGACGGCGCCTCGTCGATCTACGGCTCGGACGCGATCTCGGGCGTGGTCAACATCATCCTGAAGAAGCGCATGGATGGCGGCCAGCTGAGCATCTACAGCGGCGCCAACGACAAGGCCGACGGCCGCGCGAAGGACTTCTCGCTGACGTACGGCGCCAGCTCCGACAAGGCGTCGCTGATGGTCGGCCTGTCGCACACCGAACAGGGCACCGTGTGGGCCCGCGACCGCGACATCACCAAATACCCGAAGGGCCCGGCTCACCCGACCGCCGGCCTGGGCGCAGGCCCGTGGGCTGAAGTCCTGCCGGCCAACGGCGATGCCTTCGACTACGTGCTGAACCACACCGGCGGCGCCGGCGGCAACGGCATGGGCACGGGCTCCGATCCGCGCAACACGGCCAACTACCACGACTGGAAGAGCAGCATCGTCGAGGACAAGTTCAACAGCGCCTCGCAGATGATGTTCCAGATGCCGAACCGCCTGGACACGCTGTTCACCAAGGGCACGCTGGAACTGCCGTACAACATGCAGCTGAGCACGACCGCGATGTACTCGCAGCGCCAGTCGTCGGCGCAGGTCGCAGGCTATCCGCTGCGCAGCGATGCACAGCCGAGCTACCCGGTCTACATCGACAAGGACAACTACTACAACCCGTTCGGTGAAGACCTGTACTTCATCCGCCGCACCGTCGAAGTGCCGCGCGTGACGGAAAACACCAACAACACGTTCCACGTCGACACCACCCTGTCGGGCAACTTCGACTGGCAAGGCAAGGCCTGGAACTGGGACGTGGGCTACAACCACAGCGCCGTCCGCGGCTCGACCATGGGCACCGGCAACGTCAACCTGCTGAACCTGAAGAAGGCCCTGGGTCCGTCGTTCCTGAACGCCAGCGGCGTCGTCCAGTGCGGCACCGCGGCCTCCCCGATCCCGCTGGCGGAATGCAAGCCGTTCAACATCATCGCCGGTCCGGGCGCCACCAACAAGGAAACCCTGGACTACGTCATGTCGACCGGCCAGGCCACCTATGGCTCGACCATCAACAGCGCGACCGCCAACATCAGCGGCGAACTGCTGCAGCTGCCGGCAGGCATGCTGGGCGTGGCAGGCGGCATCGAACACCGCGAAGTGCGCGGCTACGACATCCCGGGCCAGTTCGAGCAATCGGGCTTCTCGACCGACCTGGCCGGCAACTCGACCATCGGCAAGTACTCGGTGCGTGAAGCCTACCTCGAAACGAACATCCCGATCCTGAAGGGTGTGCGCTTCGCGGAACTGCTGAGCGTCGACCTGGCAACCCGCTACTCGGACTACAGCAACTTCGGCAACACCCACAACAGCAAAGCCAGCTTCATGTGGAAGCCGATCAAGGACCTGCTGGTCCGCGGCACGTGGGCCCAGGGCTTCCGCGCTCCGACCGTGGGTGACACGTTCGGCGGTGGCCAGCAGACGTACGACACGTACATGGACCCATGCGACAGCGCCTACGGCCAGCGTTCCACGCCGGGCGTCGACGCACGCTGCACGGCGGCGGGTGCTCGTCCGGGCTTCCGCCAGACCGACCAGACCAACACCCCGGTCACCGACTCGGGCGGCGCACAGAGCGCCAACCCGTTCATGTCGGGCGCCGGCAACGCGTCGCTGCAGCCGGAACGCGCCAAGACGAAGACCTTCGGCTTCGTCTACAGCCCGGCCTTCCTGCCGGGTCTGTCGGGCTCGCTGGACTGGTACAACATCCGTGTCGACAACCTGATCACCGGCATCTCGGCTACCCAGGTCGCCGAGTACTGCTACGTGCAGGGCGTCGCTTCGTTCTGCAACGCGATCAAGCGTGACCCGATCACCGGCCAGATCACGAACCTGTCGCGCGGCAACGCCAACCTGGGCGCGCTGGAAACCGAAGGCTACGACCTGTCGTTCGCCTACCGCTTCCCGCGCAGCGCCTACGGTTCGTTCGGCGTGCGTTCGGATTCGACCTTCGTGACCAAGTACCGCACCAAGGCCGACAACACGGCCGACTGGGAAAGCTCGCTGGGCGAATACGACGGCAGCGGCGGCATCGCCTACTACCGTATCAAGTCGAACGTCGCGCTGGACTGGAGCCTGGGCAACTGGAGCGCCACCTGGACGGCCCGCTACTTCGGCAGCATGCGCGACAAGTGCTACAGCAGCACCGTCGAATGCTCGACCCCGCAGGGTCACGCCAACTGGGGTACCGGCTACAACCTGAAGGGTGCGATGGTCTACAACGACGTCAGCGTCGCGTATAAGACCTCGTGGAAAGGCCAGATCATGGTCGGTGCCAACAACGTCTTCGACAAGGCACCGCGCACCACCGTGCTGGGCGCATCGTCCTCGTCGGCGGTGGACGCCAACCTGCCGCTCGACCGCTTCATCTACGTGCGTTACAACCAGGCCTTCTGATCACGCAAGTGACAGCCTGAACAATGCCCGCCAGGTTCGCCTGGCGGGCATTTTTTTTCGTGCATCGGCTATCATGAGCGATCGGTGCACACTCAACGAACCATGCCTATCAAACTCAAGACTGACAAAGACATCGCCAAGATGCGCGTCTCCGGCCGCCTGGCGGCCGAGGTGCTGGAAATGATCGCGGAATACGTCGTCCCCGGCGTCTCCACGGAAGAACTCGACCGCCGCTGCAACGAATACATCCGCAAGGTGCAGAAGGCGACGCCCGCCAACGTCGGCTACCACGGCTTTCCGAAGACCCTGTGCACGTCAGTGAACAGCGTCGTCTGCCACGGCATCCCCTCCCCCGCCGAGATCCTGCAGGATGGCGACATCGTCAACATCGACGTCACCGTGATCAAGGACGGCTGGCATGGCGACACGAGCCGCATGTACTTCGTCGGCACGCCGAGCCCGGAGGCAAAGAAGCTCGTCGAGACGACGTACGACGCCATGATGGCCGGCATCCGCGCCGTGCGCCCGGGCGCGCGCCTGGGCGACGTGGGCCATGCGATCCAGAAGCTGGCGGAAGCCCAGGGCTATTCCGTCGTGCGCGAATACTGCGGCCACGGCATCGGCAAGGTCTACCACGAAGACCCGCAGGTGCTGCACTACGGCCGCCCCAACACGGGCCTCCTCATCAAGGAAGGCATGACCTTCACCGTCGAGCCCATGATCAACCTGGGCGACGCCGACGTCGAACAGCTCGACGACGGCTGGACGGTCGTGACGCGCGACCGGTCTTTGTCCGCGCAGTGGGAACACATGATCGCGGTGACCAAGAACGGCTTCGAGATCCTGACGCCCTGGCCGAAGACGAAATAAAAAAACGCTCCCGAGGGAGCGTTTTTTCATGGTGCAGAACCCGATTATTTCGCGTTCATCAGCGCCACGGTGGTGTCCAGCATGCGGTTGCTGAAGCCCCACTCGTTGTCGTACCACGACGACACCTTCACCAGGCGGCCCGACACCTTGGTCAGGGTCGCGTCGAAGTTCGACGACGCCGGGTTGTGGTTGAAGTCGACCGAGACCAGCGGCTCGGTGTTGTACGTCAGGATGCCTTTCAGCGCGCCTTCCGATGCGTCCTTCATCAGCTTGTTGATCTCTTCGACCGTCGTGTCGCGCTTGGCGATGAACGACAGGTCGACGATCGACACGTTGATGGTCGGCACGCGGATCGCGTAGCCGTCCAGCTTGCCGTTCAGTTCCGGCAGCACGAGGCCGACGGCGGCGGCGGCGCCGGTCTTGGTCGGGATCATCGACTGCGTGGCCGAACGGGCGCGGCGCAGGTCTTCGTGCATCACGTCGGTCAGGACCTGGTCGTTCGTGTAGGCGTGCACGGTGGTCATCAGGCCGTTTTCCAGGCCGATGGCGTCGTTCAGCGGCTTGACCAGCGGGGCCAGGCAGTTGGTGGTGCACGAGGCGTTCGAGATCACGGTGTCGGTCGACTTCAGCACGTTCTGGTTCACGCCGAACACGATGGTGGCGTCGACATCCTTGCCGCCCGGTGCCGAGATGATGACCTTCTTGGCGCCGCCTTTCAGGTGGGCCGAGGCTTTTTCCTTGGTGGTGAAGAAGCCGGTGCACTCCAGCACGACGTCCACGCCCAGCTCGCCCCACGGCAGCTCGGCCGGGTTGCGCTGCGCGTACACGCGGATGCGGTCGCCATTGACGATCATGTAGTCGCCGTCCACTTCGACGGTGCCCGGGAACTTGCCGTGCGTGGTGTCGTAACGGGTCAGATGGGCGTTGTGCTCGACGTTGCCGAGATCGTTCAGCGCCACGATCTGGATGTCCTGCTTCTTGCCGCCTTCGTAGAAAGCGCGCAGCACGTTGCGGCCGATACGGCCATAACCGTTGATTGCTACTTTGATCGTCATTTATTCACTCCTGATTAAAAAAATCCTAACACCGAAGCATAGCTTGAAACCCGCCGTACGCACAGTCCGGCGGGTGCAATCCCTCAGGCCGGGAGGACAGATTTCACTTTGGCGACGACATTCTCGACCGTGAAGCCGAAGTGCTTGAACAGCACCGGGGCCGGAGCCGATTCGCCGAAAGTATCGATGCCCACCACGGCACCTTCCAGGCCGACGTACTTGTACCAGAAGTCCGTCACACCAGCCTCGACGGCCACGCGCGGGATGCCGCGGCCCAGCACGGCAGCCTTGTAGGCCGCGTCCTGGCGCTCGAACACGTCGGTCGACGGCATCGACACCACACGCACCTGGATACCCTGGCCAGCCAGGGTTTCGGCGGCTTTCACCGCCAGTTCCACTTCCGAACCCGTCGCGATCAGGACCGCGGCCGGATTCGCCACATCGCGCAGCACGTAGCCGCCCTTGGCGATGTTCGCGACAGTCGCCGCGTCACGCTCCATGAACGGCAGGTTCTGGCGCGAGAAGATCAGGGTCGACGGACCATCCTTGCGCTTGACCGCTGCACCCCAGGCGACGGTCGATTCCGTCGTGTCGCACGGACGCCAGTTGTCCAGGTTCGGGATCAGGCGCAGCGACGAGACGTGTTCCACCGACTGGTGCGTCGGGCCGTCTTCGCCCAGGCCGATCGAGTCGTGCGTGAACACGAACAGCGAACGGATCTTCATCAGCGCGGCCATGCGCAGGGCGTTGCGGCTGTAGTCCGAGAACGTCAGGAACGTGGCGCCGAACGGGATGAAGCCGCCGTGCAGGGCGACGCCGTTCATCATGGCCGACATGCCGAATTCGCGCACGCCGTAGTTGATGTGGTTGCCCGGGGTGCCCGAACGGACGGGGATCGATTCCTTCCAGTTGGTCAGGTTCGAGCCGGTCAGGTCGGCCGAGCCGCCCAGGAATTCCGGCAGCACCGGGGCCAGCGCCTGGATCGCGTTCTGGCTCGCCTTGCGGGTCGCGATGGTTTCCTTCTTCTCGATCGTCTGCGCGATGGCGGCGGCCAGCGTTTCTTCGAACTTGCCCGGCAGGTCACCCTTCATGCGGCGCTCGAATTCGGCGGCCAGTTCCGGGTATTGCGCGCGGTAGCCGGCGAACAGCTCGTTCCACGCGCCTTCGACGGCGGCGCCCTTCTGCTTCTGGTCCCAGGCTTCGTAGATCGGGGCCGGGATGTCGAACGGCACGGCGTCCCAGATCAGGTGTTCGCGCACCGCGGCGACTTCCTTCTCGCCCAGCGCGGCGCCGTGCACCTTGTCGCCGCCCTGCAGGTTCGGCGAGCCCTTGCCGATGATGGTCTTGCAGCAGATCAAGGTCGGGCGGTCCGACTGCTTGGCCTGCGCGATGGCCGCGTCCACGGCGGCGACGTCGTGGCCGTCCACGCCCGGGATCACGTTCCAGCCGTACGCTGCGAAGCGCTGCGGCGTGTCGTCCGTGAACCAGCCTTCCACCTTGCCGTCGATCGAGATGCCGTTGTCGTCGTACAGCCAGATCAGCTTGTTCAGGCGCAGCGTGCCGGCCAGCGACGCGACTTCGTGCGAGATGCCTTCCATCAGGCAGCCGTCACCCAGGAACGCGTACGTGTAGTGGTCGACGATGTCGAAGCCCGGACGGTTGAATTCCTTCGCCAGCAGCCACTCGGCCAGCGCCATGCCGACGGCGTTGGCGATGCCCTGGCCCAGCGGGCCGGTGGTCGTTTCCACGCCCGGGGTGATGCCGACTTCCGGGTGGCCCGGGGTCTTCGAATGCATCTGGCGGAAGTCGCGGATGTCGTCCATCGACAGGTCGTAGCCCGACAGGTGCAGCAGTGCGTAATGCAGCATCGAGCCGTGGCCGTTCGACAGCAGGAAACGGTCGCGGTTCATCCAGCCCGGATTGGCCGGGTTGTGGCGATAGTGGCCGTCCCACAGCGCAACGGCGATCTCGGCCATGCCCATCGGCATGCCGGGGTGGCCGGAATTCGCCTTCTGGACGGCGTCCATCGCCAGCGCACGAATTGCGTTGGCCATCAGGGTGGTGGTTTGCAGAGATTTCATGGATGTGTGGGTCTGAGGATAGGGAAGCGGTGGCACGAGCTGGCCTTAACCGGGTATTTTACCAGAGCATGACAACCTCGCTTTAAAATGCCCGCTCGTTAACGGTTCCGATTGCCATCCATGCCACGTTTTTACTGTCCCCAGCCGCTCCTTCCCGGCAGCGTCGTCGACCTGCCGGAAGCGGTCGCCCACCATCTGCACGTCGTGCGCCAGCAGAGCGGCGACGAGCTCGTGCTGTTCAATGGCGAGGGCGGCCAGGTGCGTGCGCGCCTCGCCGAGATCGGCAAGCGCCGCGCCAGCGCCGAGGTGCTCGCGCTGGAAGCCGTCGACGTGGAACTCCCTTTCCGCGTCACGCTCGCCCAGGGCTTGCCGGAAGGCAGCAAAATGGACTGGATCGTCGAAAAGGCCGTCGAGCTGGGCGCGGCCGGCATCGTGCCGCTGGCGGCGCAGCGGTCCGTTGTGCGGTTGTCCGGAGACCGTGCCGACAAGCGGCTGGCGCACTGGCAGGGCGTCGTCGTCAGCGCGTCCGAGCAGTGCGGACGCAACCGGCTGGCAGACGTCGCGCCCGTGCAGGACGTCAACCGCTGGCTGGCGACGCCCGGTACCGGCACGCGCATCCTGCTCTCCCCGCGCGCGGACGCATCGCTTGCCCAGTGGGTGCGCGCGACACAAGCGCACGACGTCACCCTGCTCGTCGGGCCGGAAGGCGGTTTCACGGACCAGGAAGACGATGCGGCGCGGGCGGCCGGCGCGCTGGCGCTGTCGATGGGCCCGCGCGTGCTGCGCACGGAGACGGCCGGATTGGCCGCGCTGGCGATCCTCGCGGCGGGCTGGGGCGGGATCTGACGGGGCGTCAGTCCGCACTCATCCGGAGCACGACCTTGCCTTTCGCCCGCCCCTGCTCGAGATAGTCGAGTGCGGCCCGGGCGTCGGCGAACGGGAACACCTTGTCGATCACGGGGCGGATCCGTCCGGTTTCCACCAGGTCGCCGATTGCGGCGAGCTGGGCACCATCGGGGCGCACGAACATGAACGCATAGCTGGCGTCGCGTTGCCTGGCCAGGCGCCGGATCTTGCGGCTCAGCAGGCCGAACACGAGTTTCATCACGACATTCATGCCACGCGCGGCGGCGAATGCCGCATCCGGCGGGCCGACCAGCGAGACGACCCGGGCATGGGGCCGGACGATGCGCAAGGCCTTTTCCAGGCCGTCGCCCCTGACCGTGCCCAGCACGGCATCATAGCCTTGCAAGACCTGCTCGAACGCCTGGCGCTTGTAATCGACGACGTCGTCGGCCCCGAGCGCGCGCACCAGGTCGACGTTGGCCGTGCTCGTCGTGGTGCCGACCGTCGCGCCGAGCTGCTTCGCCAGCTGGATCGCAAAGGTGCCGATGCCTCCCGACCCGGCGGGAATGAACACCTTCTGCCCCGGTTCGAGCCGCAGCCGTTCCTTGAACGCCTGCCACGCCGTCAGGCCGACCATGGGCAGGGACGCCGCTTCGACGAAGCCAACGTTCGCCGGCTTGCGGGCCGCCACGCGCTCGGGGACGGCCACGAACTCCGCGAAACTACCCCTGCCCAGGTCGAAGACGCTGGCGTACACGGCGTCGCCGACCTGGCACCGGCTCACGCGGCCGCCCACTTCCACCACCGTGCCGGCGAGGTCGCTGCCCATGACGGCCGGCAGGTCGAACTTGAGGATGGGCTTGAACATGCCCTTCGGGATCATGTTGTCGATCGGGTTGATGCCGGCGGCATGGACCCGGACCAGGATCTCGTCCGGTCCGATCGTCGGGCGGGGAACGTCGGCGATGTGCAGCCCGTCGGCGCCGTAGCGCTCGAGTATCAGTGCTTGCATGGTGTCGTTCATGTCGGTCTCAGGCCAGGTGCAGGTCCTTGCGCAGGCCCGCGTCCATCATCGCGCTCGGGGCCAGGGTGCGCAGCAGGCGCAGGCGCTTTGCCAGCCTGCCGGCTGTGTAGCGCAGTTTCGGACGGGGCGCCTGCGCGGCCTCGAGCACGGTGTCGGCCACCACGTCCGGTCCTTCCGCACCTTGCATCAATTCCTTCAGGCGCCCGGTGACGGCGGCGCGGACGTCGCGGTAGGCGTCGAGCACGGCGTCGGGTTCCAGCAGGTTGGCGTCGAACGGGGTCTTCGTGTAGGCCGGCTCGACGACGATGGAGCGGATGCCCCAGTTGCGCAGTTCGTGGTCCAGCGATTCCGAATAGCCTTCGATCGCGTGCTTGGTGGCGGCGTACAGCGCGCCGTAGGGCATGGGCAGGAAGCCGAGCACGGAACCCATGTGGACGATGCGGCCGGCCCGTTGCCTGCGCATCTGCGGCAGCACGGCGCGGGTCATGCGCATTACGCCGAAGACATTGGTGTCGAAGATCGCTTGCGTCTGCTCCATGGAACTTTCTTCGGCGCCGGCCGGCGCCACGCCGAAGCCCGCATTATTCACCAGCAGGTCGATGCGCCCTTCCCGCTGCACGACGGTCGCGACCGCTTGTTGCACCGACGCGTCGCTGGTGACGTCCAGCGCGATCATCTCGAAGCCGGCGCTCCCGCCCTGTGCACCGCGGCGGCTGGTGCCGTAGACCTTGTAGCCGGCGCCGGCCAGTCGTTGCGCCACGGCGGCCCCGATGCCGGACGATGCGCCCGTGACCAGTGCGATCTTTCTTTCCATGCTAGTTCTCCTGAGTGAGCAATTCATATGACGATCATCATATCTGTGCGCAAAAAAAACGGCTCAGGTGGAGCCGCCGGCCGGTATCAGCCGCTTCATCGCCGCCTGCCGCAATGCCTTCGACATCTTCGGGTCGTCCACGGCCCGGGCGATCATGATCGTGCCGACCAGTCCGCACACGAGCATCATCGCCCGCTCGTGGGCTTCCGGCTCGCCCCAGTCCGGCATCTGCCGGGCCAGCAGGTCGATCATTTCCTTGATGCGGCTGGTCGCCGCGTGCCGCACTTCCGGCGCCTGGCGCGGCATTTCCGAACCGAGCGCGGCGATCGGACAGCCCGTCTCGATGGCGCCGAGGTGCTCATCGGACAGGTACGCCTCCATGATGTGCTGCAAGGCCTCTCCCGCGGGGGCCGCCGCCGCGATGTCGGCCGCCAGGGCCACGGACTCGGCGCCGGCGCGGTCGCCGGCTTCCGCCAGCAACGCATCGCGCGACGCGAAGTGCGCGTAAAAGCCGCCGTGCGTCAGACCCGCTTCCTTCATGATGTCGGCCACGCCCGTACCGCCGTAGCCACTGCGCCGGATGGCGCGCGCCGCGACGTCGACGATGCGCTCGTGGGTGGCTTCCTTGCGTTCCTGGACGGACGACCTGGTCTGTTTTGCTCGCATGATGACCATCATATCAGCAATTCACCGATCGGTACGTACACAACCAAAAAAAACACCCCGCGGTGGACGATGTCCAGCGCGGGGTGCTCGAGGCCCGGCGACGCCAGGCTCAGGACGCCATTATCAGAACGTGTAGGCCAGGCCCAGGCTGAAGAAGCGGCCGATGGCGCCTGCCTGGTGCAGCGAGGCGTTGTACGACGTCTGGGCGCCCGAGTTGCCGTAGGTCGCCACGTCAGCCGGCGGCTGGCGGTCGAACAGGTTCAGGATCGAACCCTTCAGCGTCAGGTTCTGGCTCAGCCTGTATTGCAGGTTCAGGTTGACCGACGTGAACGATGCAACATGGCAGTAGTACTCAGGCTGCGGCAGGTTGCGGAAGTACGCGCGGCCACCCACGTTGAAGCTGGTGCCGCCAGGGCCCGAGCAGTCGGTCACGCCCAGCGACGGGTCGATGGTCGAGAAGTCGCTGGTGTAGTTCACCGTCGTGTTTACGTCCACCGGGCCACGGCTCCAGGCCAGCGAGAACTGTGCGCGGTCTTTCGGGCTGCCGGTCGCGCCGGAGATCGCCGACGGGCCTTGCGTGCCGGCCAGCTGGTAGCTCACGCCACCGGCCGCTTCCGTGATGTAGCTGAACGTGTGCGCGGCGCTCAGGTTCGCCTTCAGGGTGCCCAGGTCGCTCGGCAGGCGCCAGCGGTAGCCGATGTCCGCTTCGATACCGCTCGTCTTGGTGCCGCCCAGGTTCACGTACGGCGAGGTCGCGTAGATGATCGGGCCCAGCGCCGGGGTGCCGACGGTGGTGGTGCCGTCGCCGTTGGCGATGTCCAGCGGGGTGATCGGGCCGCGCACGAATGCCGGGACATAGCTCGGATCGTTACCGGCGGCCGACACGATCTGGTTGGTGACCTTGATGTTGTAATAGTCGAGGGTGGCGTTCAGGCCACGCACCGGCTCAAGGATCACGCCCAGGGTGTAGGACGTCGATTTCTCGGGCGACAGCGACGGCGTGGTCAGCTGGACGTACGGCGGGTTCAGGCCGCAGGCGGTCGGCACGTTGCCCTTGGTGTTGGGGTTGCCGTTCGCGCACAGGACCGGGTCGTCGATACCGTTGAAGGTGAAGAACGAACCGGCATTGCCCACCTCGGCCGGGTTCGGCGCGCGGAAGCCCTTCGCGTAGGTACCGCGCACGCCGAACATGTTCGACGGTGCCCACTTGAAGCTGGCCGCCGGCGTGAACTTGTTGAAGTTCTTGTAGTGGTCGTAACGACCCGACGCGTGCAGTTCCAGGTTCTTGATAGGCGTTGCCTGCAGTTCGGCGAAGGCTGCCGTGTTCGTCTCGTCGCCGATCACGAATGCCGTGGTCTGCGCCACCTGGCCGTTCGCGGTCAGGCTGGCCGCCGGCGAGTTCTGGGTGCGCTTGTGGTAGTGCAGGCCGGCTGCCAGGGCCAGCGGACCGGCGCCCAGTTGCATCAGCTCGCGCGAACCGACCGCGTCGAAGTAGTTCAGCTTCGACTCGAGGGTATTCGAGAAGTGCGGCGACACCGTATTCAGCAGGGCCGGCGAGTTGCCGCCGACCGGGTTCCAGGTGCCGTTGAAGATCGCGTTGTACAGGGCGGCACGGTCGATGTAGCCGCTGTAGTCGATGTCGGTCTTGACCTTGGTGATGCCGCCGGCGACGTTGATGTCCCAGCCGTAGGCGCTGCCATGCAGGTCGAGCGCGAAGCGGGTCGTGGTCGCGGTGTTGTCCTGGGTCGCGAACGGATCGGTGCCCGGGATGAAGCCATACAGGCGGGCCGGGGCGCCCAGCTGGTTGAACGTCGCGGTGGCCGGGATCAGGGTGCTCGGCACGCGGCTGTTGCCGGAGGTCACGACGCCATTGCTCAGCGAGTTGTTGCCGCCGAACGTGGTCGGCGAATAGGCCGACAGGTAGCTGCCGCGGTTGTTGATGCTGTTACGCTGGAACATCGAGCCCTTGAAGGCCAGTTCCCAGTCCGCGTTCAGCTTCTTGGTCATGCCGACCAGCAGGTTGATGTTCTCGGTCTGCGGCTGGATGTTGGTGACGGTATCGCGGATCGCGCAACCGCCGCTCATGTACAGGTTGTAGTTACACTTGGTCGGATCCAGGAACTGGAAGTTGGCCGGGTTGCTGGTGCCGCCGGTGCCCGCCGGGTTGTACAGGAACGGGCTGTTGGTCGCGGTCAGGCGCGAGTTCAGGCCGTTCGGGACGCCCAGGCGGATGTTGTTGCCGCCGCGCGAACGCCAGTCGGCATTGGCCCAGTCGAACTGGTCGCGGTCCGCTACCTTGATCGAACCCTGGCGGCGCCATTCGGCGGTGACGAAGGCGTTGTAGCCGTCGTTGTCCAGGTCGCCGATACCGGTGCTGATCGACGCGCGGTGCGTCTTGCCGCCGCCGTGCTGGGTGTTGCCGGATTCGGCGGCCAGACGGGTGCCGTTCAGGTTTTTCTTCAGCTTGATGTTGACGACGCCGGCGATGGCGTCGGAACCGTACAGCGACGAAGCGCCGCTTTTCAGGACTTCGATGCTGTCGATGGCATCGAAGGGAATCGAGGAGACGTCGACGAAGGCGCGCTGGGCGTCGTCCGACAGCGGATACGGGGCGAGGCGGTGGCCGTCGACCAGCACCAGGGTCGCGCCGACCGTCAGGCCGCGCAGCGAAATGCCCGAAGCGCCGTTCGCGAATGCGCCGGAGAAGCCGGTGCCGAGCGTACCCTGGCCGTTGGCGGCGAGGTCGTTCAGCAGTTCGGCGACGGAGGTCTTGCCGCTTTTCTGGATGTCCGCAGCCGTCAACACCTGCACGGGGGTCGGGGTTTCGGTGTCGGTACGGCTGATCAGCGAACCGGTGACGACAACGCGCGCCGGGGTCTGGGCGCTGACCGCGTCTTGCGTCTGAGCCATTGCTGGTGCTGCCAGCAGCGCACCGCTGGCAAGAACGCACGAAATCGCCAATGGCATCGACTTCAATTTAAACGTCATGAATACTTCTCCTTCTCGTATCTCTCAAAGTGGTTTCTTACGTTCACCAAATGCGGACACGGCGCTTACACGCGGGGGCGGCCAATCTGCGCCGCCCCAACTTGCACCCCGTTGCCTGCAAAGGCTTTTGGCCTGGTGCGTTTGAACTACTGGTGACTACCACACTAATCGATGTGTTTTTTCATCATTCGCCCTGTAGGACGAACCCTCTCAATTAACGTTTCCTAGATATCAAACGTTACTGATTTGTCGATAAAACCATAGCAAAAGCGAAAGTGTCAATAAAACACAATTGCCGAAATGTGTAGAAACAACACATTTAAAACACCGAAGAATTCACGCTTTTTCCTGATGCGCCGCAGCACCATAAAGGGTTTTGTTTTGAACAAATATTGCACTATTGAAGTGAGTCGCAAGAACTTGACATGCATATAGTCTGATTTCGACGCCGTATATCCTCGACGCACCGCAACAGGAAAATTCTGAACGTTACGCATTTCGACTGGAAACGTGGCCCCTGATACTGGATGTTCAGGTTGCCACCATGCATGGGGGAAGCCAACGTCGGTTGCTTGCCTACAACACAAACCGTGGCAATCCTTTCCTGCCGGCCCAGGTGGCCGATGCCTTATACTGGCGCCTGTACCGATCTGCCCCCGCCGGCACGGCGCCCGTCCGGCGCCGCCGCGCGCCGGCCCACCACTCATCATGCTGCGAATTAACGAACTCAAACTGCCCCTGAATCACCCCGACCACGCCCTGCGCGACGCCATCGTCGGCCGGCTTGGCATCGACAGCGGAGACCTGATCGATTTCACGCTCTTCAAGCGCAGCTACGATGCGCGCAAGAAGACCGCCATCGTCCTGATCTACGCCCTCGACGTGGAAGTCCGCGACGAGGCGGCCGTGCTGGCCCGGCTGGCGCGCGATCCGCACATCGTCCCGGCGCCCGACACCGGCTACAAGTTCGTGACGGCGGCCCTGCCCGCACCGGGCACGCCGCGGCCGGTGATCGTGGGCATGGGCCCGTGCGGACTGTTCGTGGCGCTGATCCTGGCCCAGATGGGCTTCAAGCCGCTCGTGCTGGAACGCGGCAAGATCGTGCGCGAGCGTACCGTCGACACCTTCGGCTTCTGGCGCAAGCGCAAGCTGAACACGGAATCGAACGTGCAGTTCGGCGAAGGCGGCGCCGGCACCTTCTCGGACGGCAAGCTGTACAGCCAGGTCAAGGATCCGAAGCACTATGGCCGCAAGGTCCTGAACGAGTTCGTGAAGTCGGGCGCGCCGGAAGAAATCCTGTACGTCAGCAAGCCGCACATCGGCACGTTCCGTCTGGTGAAAATGGTGGAACAGATGCGCGCGGAAATCCTCGCGCTGGGCGGGGAAATCCGCTTCCAGACGCGCGTGGAAGACGTGCTGATCGAGGGTGAAGGCAATGCGCGCCAGGTCGTGGGCGTCAAGCTGCACACGGGCGAGACCATCCCGACCCGCCACCTCGTGATGGCCGTCGGCCACAGCGCGCGCGACACGTTCGAGATGCTGTACGAGCGCGGCGTGTACGTCGAAGCAAAACCGTTCTCGATCGGCTTCCGCGTCGAGCATCCGCAATCGCTGATCGACGTCTGCCGCTTCGGCCCGAACGCCGGCAACGAGATCCTCGGCGCGGCCGACTACAAGATCGTCCACCACGCCTCCAACGGCCGCAGCGTGTACAGCTTCTGCATGTGCCCGGGCGGTACCGTCGTGGCCGCCTCGTCCGAGGAAGGCCGCGTCGTCACGAACGGCATGAGCCAGTATTCCCGTGCCGAGCGCAATGCCAACAGCGCGATCGTCGTCGGCATCACCCCGGCCGACTATCCGGGCCATCCGCTGGCCGGCATCGCCTTCCAGCGCGAACTGGAATCGCGCGCCTTCGTGCTGGGCGGCAGCAATTACGATGCTCCGGGCCAGTTGATGGGCGACTTCGTGCGCGGCGTGCCGTCGAAAGAATTCGGCAGTGTGACGCCATCGTTCAAGCCGGCCGTGCACCTGACCGACCTCGCCCCGGCCCTGCCCGACTATGCCACCGTCGCGCTGCGCGAAGCCTTCGTCGCATTCGACAAGCAGATCAAGGGTTACTACAAGGAAGACGCCGTGCTGACCGGCGTCGAGACCCGCACGTCGTCGCCGATCCGCATCAAGCGCCACGACGACAACCTGCAGAGCCTGAACACGGCAGGCCTGTATCCGGCCGGCGAAGGCGCCGGCTACGCGGGCGGCATCATGTCGGCTGCGATCGATGGCATCCGCGTCGCGGAAGCCGTCGCACTGGCCATGGTCGGCTGATTTCCCACTGCCTCATCCCCGGCGCCGGTCGCACGGCCGGCGCCCGCCAGCATGGCCGAAACAACACATTTCCTCCAACTTAGACGTATTTACATGAACATGTCGTAAATACACATTCAATTTCACAAAGAAATATTGTTTCAGGTTTTTACAAGTGCTAATGCAAATCTGTCTGTTTTTGACGTAATTACACAACAAATTTGCGCGAATTTTAGTTTCTGTGGTGTATGTTTACTGTTCTTGAAATATTGGCGATCCACTATTTCAAACTTGTAACCTACAAAAACAGGAACCAAGAGATGCTCACAGAAAAAACCATGGCGCGGACCCTGCGCCTCGTATTCTCCGGCACGACGCTGGCAGCCGGCTTCGGTTTTGCCGGCACCGCCCTGGCACAAACCCAGGAAGTGCAACAGGCGCCGATCGCGCGTGTGGAAATCACCGGCTCGGCGATCAAGCGTATCGATGCGGAAACGGCCGTGCCCGTTACCGTGCTTCGTGTCGAAGACCTGAAGAAGGAAGGTCTCACCACCATCGAACAGGTGATGTCGAACCTGAGCGTCTCGCAAGCCCAGCAAGGCACCAGCCAGTCGGTCGGTTCCAGCACGGGTGGCGCATCGTTCGCCAACCTGCGCGGCATCGGCCAGAACAAGACCCTGGTGCTGCTGAACGGCCGCCGCCTGGCGAACAACGCCTACGACAGCTCGGCACCGGACCTGAACATGATCCCGTTCGCCGCGCTCGAGCGCGTCGAAGTGCTGCGCGACGGCGCATCGTCGCTGTACGGCTCCGACGCCGTGGGCGGCGTGATCAACTTCATCACGAAGAAAAATTACCAGGGCGGCAGCGCCACCTTCGGCGAAGACGTCCCGTCGCATGGCGGCGGCCGTTCGATCAACGCGAACGTCGCGCTGGGCTGGGGTGACCTGGATACGCAGGGCTGGAACATCTCGGCCGTGATCGACCACCAGGAACAGTACCCGCTCACCGGTACCGACCGCTCGTACAACACCCGCTACCCGGGCGGCCTGTCGACGTCGACCTTCCCGGCCAACTACTACCAGGGCGGCGACAGCGTCAACCCGGCCGGCCCGGGCTGCACGACCGGCGTGCACACGATCCCGGACGGCGGTTCCGGCTGCATCATGACGACCTCGTCGTTCGTCGACTACATCCCGCGCAACATCCGCGACTCCGGCCTGATCCGCGGCACCCTGAAGCTGGGCCAGCACGAACTGGGCGTCGAGTACCTGACGAGCCAGAGCGTCGTGGGCACCACGATCGCCCAGGTCCCGTACGGCGGCCTGTACATGAACCGCCTGCGTCCGGACGGCACGGCCAACCCGTACTACCCGGCCGGCCTGGACCCGACCTACACCGAACCGTTCATGCCGGCCGGCGTGAAGCCGGGCTTCGCGCACGTGAAATGGCGCGACATCCCGAACGGCGTGCGCCAGGACAAGAACACGAACCGCCAGCAACGCCTGGTCGTCTCGCTCAACGGCAACGTGGCCGGCTGGGACTATGACGGCGCCGTCACGTGGAACGAGAACCGCGTGCAGGAGCAGCTGTTCGGCTACAGCGACGGCGGCCTCATCACGCAGGGCGTCCGCGACGGCATCATCAACCCGTTCGGCGAACAGTCCGCCGCCGGCACCGCGCTGCTGAACTCGGCCGGACTGTCGGGCACCATCCAGACCGCGCGCGGCCAGACCACGGGCCTCGACTTCCACGCCAGCCGCGAGCTGGGCGACTGGCTGAACGCCGGCCGCGGCGCCGCCGTGGCGCTGGGCGCGCAAACGACGTACGACAAGTTCACGAGCGCCGCGAATACCGAGTTCGCCGAGAAGGTCGTCGCCTCGACCGGTATCGACCCGAACACGCTCAACTCGGGCTCGCGTCACACGTACGCCGTCTACGGCGAACTGAACGTGCCGATCCTCAAGACCCTGGACGTGACGGGCTCGGTCCGCTACGACAAGTACAGCGACTTCGGCAACACGACGAATCCGAAAGTGTCGTTCCGCTGGCAGCCGACGCAGGCCGTGCTGGTGCGCGGTTCGTACTCGACCGGCTTCCGCGCCCCGTCGCTGTACGACATCCACTCGGCCCAGACCTTCACCAACAGCGCCGGCACGTATGACGACCCGGTCAACTGCCCGGGCGGCACCCCGCTGCCGGGCCACTCGCGCGCCGCGAACTGCGGCCAGCAGTTCCAGGTGCTGGGTGGCGGCAACCCCGCGCTGCAGCCGGAGAAGTCGAAGAACGCCACGCTGGGCATCATGCTCGAGCCGCTGAAAGGCCTGAGCGTCGGCGTCGACTTCTGGGCCCTGAAGCTGGACCACCAGATCGGCGTGCTGAGCCTGGACGACATCTTCGCCGACAACGTCAAGTACGGCACCCGGTACCACCGCAACCCGGCCGGCGAACTGTCGGTGGACGGTTCGCAGTGCCCGAACCCGGCGACCTGCGGCTACATCGAGCGCCTGAACGAGAACCTGGGCGGCATCATCACCAACGGTCTCGACCTGTCGGCCAACTACCGCCTGCGCAGCCACGGCTACGGCACGTTCTCGTTCGCGTCGAACACGACCTACGTCCACAGGTACGAGTACCAGAACACGGAAGGCGGCGAGTGGCACCAGAACGTCGGCGTGTACTCGGGCACGGGTCCGGTGTTCCGCTGGCAGTCGACCAACAACGTGGTGTGGAACCGCGACGCCTGGTCGGCCGGCCTGACCGCCCGCTACAAGAGCGGCTACATCGACCAGGATCCGACCAACCATGTCGCTTCCTACACGACGTTCGACCTGTTCGGCGCATGGCAGCAGAAGAAGGGCCTGGGCCTGACCGTCGGCGTGCGCAACCTGCTGGACAAGGATCCGCCACTGTCGTACCAGGACTACACGTTCCAGGCCGGCTACGATCCGCGTTACACGGATCCGCTGGGCCGCACCTTCTACGCGCGCGTGAACTACACGTTCTAAGCACGTAGTCGAACAGCAAATCGAAAGCCCGGTGCAGCGCGCACCGGGCTTTTTTTTATAGCCAGCCGGCCTTCTTGAAGAGCCGATAAAGATAGGCGCACACGCCGACCATGACGGCGAGCGCCATCGGATAGCCCCACTTCCATTCCAGCTCGGGCATGTACTTGAAATTCATGCCCCACACGCCCGCGAACGCCGTGAACACGGCGAAGATCGCGGCCCACGCGGCCAGGCGTTTGTTCACTTCGCTCTCGTCGATCGAGACCATCGACAGGTTCACCTGGATCGCGGTGCTGATCGTGTCGCGGATCGCGTCGAGGCGCCCGGCGATGCGGATCAGGTGATCGTGCACGTCGCGGAAATAATCCTCGGTGCCCTGCACGAGCGGCGGGACGCGGCCGCCGTGCAGCCGGCCGATCGCTTCCAGGAGCGGGAACACGGCGTGGCGCAGCACGAGCCCCTTGCGCTTCAATTGGTACAGGCGCTCGACGTTCTCGCGCTGGGCGCCGTGCGTGAAGATGCGGTCCTCGACGGTTTCGAGTTCGGATTCGAGCATGTCCACGACGGGAAAGTAGCGGTCGACGACGGCGTCCATCAGCGCGTACATGACGAAGGCCGAGCCCATCTTCAGCAGATGCGGTTCGCGCTCGGCGCGCGCGCGCACGCCCAAGAAGCCCTTGGCGGAATCGCGGCGGACGGACAGGACGTAGTTCGCGCCGGCGAAGATCGCCAGCTCGCCGGTGGCAACGTGGTCGCCATCGACGAGGTCGAGCATGTGCACGACGGTGAACAGGCAGTCGCCGTATTCCTCGATCTTGGGGCGCTGGTGGCCGCGCGCGGCATCTTCCACGGCCAGTTCGTGCAGGCTGAACTCTTCCTTCATCTGCGCCATTTCGGCGTCGGTGGCGTCGCGCAGCGCAACCCAGACGAAGCAGCCGGGTTTGCAGAGGTAGTCGCTGATGTCCTCGACGGGGATGTCGGACAGCTTCTTGCCTTCCTGGTAGGCGACACAGTTGATCAGCATGTCATCGAAACGTTGTTGCTAGGATGACAGAGCTTACACCATACCGCCCTTCGAATAACGCCCCCCAGACCTTCGAATAAGGTCCCCCGGACCTTCGAATAAGGTCCCCCGGACCTTATTCGTCCTTTGCCCCATCGATGCCGAGCTCGGCAATCTTGCGCGTGATGGTATTGCGCCCGATCCCGAGCCGGATCGCCGCGTCGTTCTTGCGGCCGTGCGTGTGCTTCAGCGCCGTGCGGATCAGTGCGGATTCGAACTGGCGGCCCAGCACGTCCATCACCTCGACCTGTCCATCCGACAGCATGCGTGCGGCCTGCAGTTCCAGCAGGCCGATCCAGCCGTCGGCGCCGTTCGGCAGCGCGCCCGGTTCGGCGTGGTGCGCGCTGCCGGAAGACGGCGACGCCAGCGAGACCGTGCCCACGCCCGAACTGATGCCGACGGCGAACCCGTTGCCGCCGGCCGGCACGGGTTGCGCCTGGGTCAGGTCGCGCGGCAGGTCCTTGACTTCGACGGTCTGGCCCGGCGCCATCACCGTGATCCAGTTGCACAGGTTTTCCAGCTGGCGCACGTTGCCGGGGAGCTCCAGGCCGGTGAGGAAGCGCAGCGCGTCGTCGCTCATGCGCTTGGTCTCGACGCCCAATTGGCGTGCACTCTGCACCAGGAAGTGGCGCACCAGAATGGGGATGTCTTCGCGCCGCTCACGCAGGCTGGGCAGGCGCAGGCGGATCACGTTCAGGCGGTGATACAAGTCTTCGCGGAACAGGCCGTCGCGCACGCGCTGTTCCAGGTTCTGGTGCGTGGCCGCGATCACGCGTACGTTGGCCTTCACGGGCTGGTGGCCGCCCACGCGATAAAAATGGCCGTCGGACAGCACGCGCAGCAAACGCGTCTGCAGGTCGAACGGCATGTCGCCGATCTCGTCGAGGAACAGCGTGCCGTTCTCGGCCTGTTCGAAGCGGCCGCGCCGCATCGCCTGCGCGCCGGTGAACGCGCCGCGCTCGTGGCCGAACAATTCCGATTCCAGCAGGTCCTTCGGGATCGCGGCCGTGTTGAGCGCGATGAACGGCTGCTGCGCGCGCGGGCTGTGCTTGTGCAGGGCGCGCGCGACGAGTTCCTTGCCGGTGCCCGACTCGCCGGTGATGAGCACCGTCACGTTCGACTGCGACAGGCGGCCGATGGCGCGGAAGACTTCCTGCATCGCGGGCGCCTGGCCCAGGATCTCGGGGGTTTCGGACGGCGCGATGTCGACGCTGGCCTCGCGCAGGCTCTCCTCGAGCGCGCGGCGGATCAGGGCGACGGCCTTGTCGATGTCGAACGGCTTGGCCAGGTACTCGAAGGCGCCGCCCTGGAACGAGGCGACGGCGGAGTCGAGGTCGGAAAAGGCGGTGATGACGATGACCGGCAGGCCGGGATGGCGCTCCTTGACGGCCGCCAGCAGGTCCAGGCCCGATTCGCCCGGCATGCGGATGTCGGACACCAGCACCTGCGGCGTGTCCGTTTCGAATGCCGCCAGCGCTTCGCGGCCGCTGGCAAAACTCCGGGTGGCGAGGTTCTCGCGCGCCAGGGCCTTTTCCAGCACCCAGCGGATCGATGCATCGTCGTCGACAATCCAGATTGGTTTCATGTAGTTCTACTTCCCGCGAAGGTTCAAGGGGGATTGCCGGACATGCCCCTCGTCTTCACCCGCTTATGGCAGGGGAATCAGGATGCGGAAATCCGTCAATCCAGGCCGGCTCTCGCACTCGATCATGCCCAGGTGCTGTTGCACGAAGGTCTGTGCCAAGGTCAGCCCGAGACCGCTGCCGCCTTCGCGCCCGGAGACGAGCGGGTAGAAGATGCGGTCGCGGATATCGGGGGCGATGCCCGGTCCGTTGTCGATGATATGCAAGTCTAATGCCAGGCCGTAACGGACCTTCGCCAGGGTCACCTGGCGCGCAACGCGGGTGCGCAGGACGATCTCGGCGTCGCCCGCCGCGATACGCGTGCGCAGGGCCTGGGCGGCGTTGTGGACGATGTTCAGGACGGCCTGGATCAGTTGTTCCTTGTCGCCGCGGAACTCGGGAATCGACGCGTCGTAGTCGCGCCGGATCGCGAGGCCCGACGGGAATTCGGCCAGCACGAGGCTGCGCACGCGCTCGCACACTTCGTGGATGTTGACGTCGCCCACGATGTGCGGGCGGCGGTGCGGCGCCAGCAGGCGGTCGACGAGCGTCTGCAGCCGGTCGGCCTCCTTGATGATCACCTGCGTATATTCGCGCAGCGAACTCAGGTGCACGGCCGGCAGTTCCAGCTCCAGCAGCTGGGCCGCGCCGCGGATGCCGCCCAGCGGGTTCTTGATCTCGTGGGCGAGATTGCGGATGAGTTCCTTGTTGGCCAGGCTCTGGTCGAGCAGGCGCTCCTCGCGGTCGGTCTTCAGTTGCTGGACGTTCTCGCGCAGCTCGACGACGACCTCGGCCTCGCCCGCCGCGCTGACGATGCTGTGCACGTGCAGCGGGTCGCGCGCGGGGCGGAACAGCGTCAGGTCCTGGCGCAGGTCGGCATATTTGTGGGCGATCGCCTGTTCGCACAGGACGCCCAGTTCGTCGCCGTTCGTGAACAGCCCGACCAGCTTCTGGCGCGACAGCGATTTGGCGGACATGTCGAGCAGGTGCTCGGCGGCCGGGTTGGCGTAGCGAACGAGCCCACCGGCATCTGCCACCAGCACGGCGGAGGCGAGCATGTCGAGGCCTGCGAAACGGTCGTGCTGGAGAAGTTGGGCCGATGTCCCGTTCATGTCATTTGATGTTGGCGATCTCGCGCTTGAGCGCTTCCACGTTCTTTTCGCTGCGGCCGATGTTGTCGCGCATCTGGGCCACGCGTTCCTGGTACTTCGCGTAATTCTTTTCGTTGCCCTGGCGTTCCGGCTCGCCGTTGTTATAGTCGCGCTTCAGGTCCGCCAGCTTGCGCTCCTCGGCACGCAATTCGTCCTCGAGGATCGTGCGGCGGTCGTCGTCGCGCGCCTTCTGCGTGGCCGTGTCCACCCGCGGGAAGCCGGCGGGATTCGGACTCGCCGCCGCCGGGCGCCCTGCCCCCTGGCGCATCGTCACCGCGGGCGCGGCGCGCGGCGCCGGTGCGGGCGTGGACGCGACATAGCCCGGCAGGTCGAGCACCTTGCAGCCCGGTTTATTGATGTCGGTGAATTCCACCCGGCCGTTCTGGTCGACGCATTTGTAGATGACGGAATCGGCCCGCGCCTCGTGCACGGCAAGTCCTGCGAGCAACAACAGACGCAGGAGGAAGCAGCTTGTCATTCGCATCAGGTCGGTCTGGATGCATGGTTGGGAAGCTTCCGACTATACCCCATCCAGTAAAAAACGCGAGGCAGCCGGCTGGCTTTCCCCGCGTTTTCGTTACCGTGTGGATACACTCCGGTGTCAATCGTTTCCAATGCGACACCGGGTGATGCCAACGAATTACGACGAGTAGTACATGTCGAATTCGGCCGGGTGCGGGGTCATGCGCAGACGCTGGACTTCGTTCATCTTCAGGTCGATGTACGCGTCGAGCATGGAATCGCTGAACACGCCGCCGCGGGTCAGGAACTCGCGGTCCTTGTTCAGGGCGTCCAGTGCTTCTTCCAGCGACGAGCAGACCGTCGGGATCAGCTTGTCTTCTTCCGGCGGCAGGTGGTACAGGTCCTTCGTCGCGGCTTCGCCCGGGTGGATCTTGTTCTGGATACCGTCCAGGCCGGCCATCAGCAGGGCTGCGAAGCACAGGTAGACGTTGGCCAGCGGGTCCGGGAAGCGGGTCTCGATGCGGCGGCCTTTCGGGTTCGCCACGTGCGGGATGCGGATCGATGCCGAACGGTTCTTGGCCGAGTAAGCCAGCTTGACCGGCGCTTCATAGCCCGGCACCAGGCGCTTGTACGAGTTCGTGCCCGGGTTGGTGATGGCGTTCAGGGCCTTGGCGTGCTTGATGATGCCGCCGATGTAGAACAGGGCCGTTTCCGACAGGCCGGCATAGCCGTCGCCCGCGAACAGGTTCTTGCCGTCTTTCCAGATCGACTGGTGGACGTGCATGCCCGAGCCGTTGTCGCCGTTCATCGGCTTCGGCATGAAGGTGGCGGTCTTGCCGTAGCTGTGGGCCACGTTCCAGATCACGTACTTCAGGTTCTGGGTCCAGTCGGCGCGCTCGACCAGGGTCGAGAACTTGGTGCCCAGTTCCATCTGGCCCGCGCCCGCCACTTCATGGTGGTGCACTTCGACCGGGATGCCCATCGATTCGAGGATCAGCGAGATTTCCGAACGCATGTCCTGGAAGCTGTCGACCGGCGGGACCGGGAAGTAGCCGCCCTTGACGGTCGGACGGTGGCCGCTGTTGCCGCCTTCGAATTCCTTGTCGGTCGACCAGGAAGCTTCTTCCGAATCGATCTTGACGAAGCAGCCCGACATGTCGATCTTCCAGCGGACGGAGTCGAAAATGAAGAATTCCGGTTCCGGACCGAAGTAGGCGGTGTCGCCGATGCCCGACGATTTCAGGTACGCTTCGGCGCGCTTGGCGATGGAACGCGGGTCACGGTCGTAGCCCTTGCCGTCCGACGGTTCGATCACGTCGCACTGCATGAACACGGTGGTCTCTTCAAAGAACGGGTCGATGTTCGCAGTGTTCGGGTCAGGGATCAGCAGCATGTCCGATGCTTCGATGCCTTTCCAGCCGGCGATCGACGAGCCGTCGAATGCGTGGCCGGATTCGAACTTGTCTTCGTCAAAGTGCGAGATGGGAACGGTCACGTGCTGTTCCTTGCCGCGGGTATCGGCGAAACGCAAATCAACGAACTTGACTTCGTTGTCCTTCAGCATCTGCATTACATCTGCGGCGGTCCTTGCCATTCCAGTATCTCCTAAGTCAAAAAGGGGTGTCGATGCCAACCGGGCATGCGACAGGCGCATAACCTTCTAAGCAGAAATTATGCCAGCATTTTTCCATGAACAAATAAATAATGATTACTTTGAGGCCGCTCAATTTGCCCCTTAAAATCAATGACACCTTAAGCGTGCACGATCTTGGCGCAAACTCGTCCATACGCACCAAACAAGTGCAATTTTTCGAGTATGCACCAAACTAATGCGCGATGCACCAAAAGTGCGAGCCCTAGCTTAGCAACGACCCGCGACGGTGCGCAACCAGCCTACAAGGAATTGATGACATGACTACGACCGACGAGATCCTCGCAGACGCCAGGGCCCGTACGCCCGGCCAGCCGTACGCGGGCGCCGTCACGCCCCGGGAAGCGTTCGAACTCCTGCAAGCCGACCCCAGGGTGAAACTGGTCGACGTGCGCACGAATGCGGAGCGCGACTGGGTCGGCCGCCCCGCGATCCCGGAAACCCAGCACGGCGCCGTGCAATGGACGTTGTACCCCGGTGGTGCGCCGAACCCGGATTTCGCGACGCAGCTGCAGAACGTGGCGACCCCGGACGACGTCGTGTTGTTCCTGTGCCGTTCCGGCGTGCGTTCGCGCCACGCCGCGCGCACCGCCACGGAACTGGGCTACCGGAATGCGTTCGACATCCTGGAAGGCTTCGAGGGCGATCGCGATCCGGAAGGCCACCGCAAGACGGTCGGCGGCTGGTGCAAGGCCGGCCTGCCCTGGATCGGCGCCTGAACTTTCGCCCGGCCTCCCGGTCGCACGTGAGAATCGCAGAGATTCGCCACGGTGCGCGCGTGCTAGCATGCGGGCTCACTGCTGACCTGGAGATGTAGCCATGACGACCCCATCCGCTGTCCCTGCCCGCCTGCGCGTGCGCCTCCTGTGCGCCGGCATCGCGGCGCTGCTGTGCGCGTGCGGTCCCGGCGGCCCGAAGCGCGAGACGGACGACGGCAAGGACGGCGATTCCGGCCCGAGCACGGGCATCAGCGTGCTGGCCGGCGACGCCGCCACCGGCGGCACGGTGGACAGGAAAGGCACGGCCGCCCGGTTCAACACGCCGCGCGGCCTGGCGGTCGACACGAACGGCAACGTGTACGTGGCGGACGAGGGTAACGCCGCCATCCGCAAGATCGCACCGGACGGCACGGTCAGCACGTTCGCCGGCGTGGCAGGTTCCAGCGGCACGGCCGACGGCAAGGGCAACCGCGCCCGCTTCACGCAACCCACCGCCGTCACGATCGACGGCAGCGGCGACCTGTACGTCCTGGACGGCACGACGATCCGCAAGATCACCTCCGACGGCACCGTCACCACCGTGACCCGGCTCTCGTTCGGCAATTTCGGCATCGACCCGCAGAACATGCCGGCCGGGATCGCGGCCGACAACAACGGCAACCTGTACGTCACGTCGGGCGTCGACACGCGGCGCATCCCGGTCGCGAATCCGGGCCGCGCCACGACGCTCGAAACGGGCGCCGTCGCGTCCATCTACGGCACGGGCCAGCTGGTGCCGCGCGGCGTGGTCGTCGACCCCGACGGCACCGTGTACGTGGCCGACCTGTTCCGCACCCTCAGCCGTGCCACGTCCGGCGCCACCGCACTCACGACCTTCGTCGGCGCGCGCAACCAGTTCGGCAACGCCGACGGCAATGCGTCGACCGCCCGCTTCCAGCAACTGATCGCGCTGGCCATCGACAAGGACGGCAATCTGTACGGCGCCGATGCCATCAACAACACGGTGCGCAAGATCACGACGCCGGACGGCATTGTCGCGACACCCGCCGGCACGGCCGCGTCGACGACGCTGCGGACCGGCAAGCTGCCCGGCAGCTTCGCGCAGCTGCGCGGCATCGCGGTCGACGGCAGCGGCAACCTGTACGCGTCGTCGGGCAATGCCGTCGTGAAGATCGTCCTGGCGCAGTAATTACGCGGCGTTCTTCGCGGCCAGCATGAGCCGCACGCGCTGGCGCACGAAGTTGATGTGGCTGCGCAGGCCATATAACGCATCCGCGTAAGCGAGCGGGATCGAGATGTGATTGACGCGCTGCTCGATGCCGTCGAGGCGGCGCAGCAACTCTTCCCGCGCCTCGTCGCGGTGTTCGTCCTTCGCGTTTTCCAGCGCCTGCTCGACGGCGCGCAACTCGCCGTACCAGCGGTACACGCGCGAGCGGATGCGCCACACGTACAGCGGCGGCACGATCTTCGACAGCGGAATGATCAGCGCCGCCAGCGCCACCACGACGACCCACAGCCGGTCGAACAGGTTCGCCAGCCAGAACGACAGGTAGCGCTGCAGGAACGGCGGACCGTCGCGGTAGTATTTCGCCGCCTCCCGCGCCACCGGGATCTCCGTGTAGCGCGGCGACGGGAATTGGCCCTGCTGCTGGAACCAGCCCGTCCCGCCATGGATCTCCGTGGCCGCCTTGACGAACAGGTCGATCAATGCAGGATGCAGGTCCTCGCGCGCGACCAGCGTGGCCGTCGGCGCGATCAGATGAAAATCCTGGGCCGGAATGTCGCGTCCGAGGTCGACGATCCCGCGCGGCAGCACGACGTGCGTGAGGAACGGCAGCCGGCGCGTGTACGCCTCCGCCTGGCGGAAATTGAAGAGGCGAATGCCCGGCGTCTGCAGCAGCATCTGGATCAGCGGCGCTTCCGGCGCGGAGCTGAACACGAGGCCATCGATATGCCCCGCCAGCAACTCCACGGTGGCGGGCGTGTTCTCGAGCGCGGAGAGCTTCAGTTGGCGCGGCTCCAGGCCGTTCACGGCGAGGACCTGGCGGAACAGCTTCGGCACGCCCGTCCCTTCCGGCCCGAGGTTGATGCGCAGGCCTTTCAGCTGCACGATGCTGTCCATGTCGCGCTTGCGGCCGTGCGCATCGCGCTCGCGCAGGAACAGCCAGACGGGTTCCGTGAACAGGCTGCCCAGCGACACGAGGCCGCGCCGCTCGGCCTGCGCCTCGCTCGTCGACCCGCTCTGCACGAACGCGATATCGGCCTTGCCGTCGATGAGGCGCTGCAGGTTGTCTTCCGATCCCAGCGTGCGCTGCGGATCGACCTTGATCCCGTCGCGGGCCAGGATGGTCGCGTACTTGCGGCCGAATTCCTCGTACGCGCTGTTCTCCTGCCCCGTCGCGAGGATCACGTGGCGCGGCGGCGCGGGGTCGACGACGATGTACGCGACGATGCACGCGGCCAGCACGAGCACGGCCGTCGGCGCGACCGCCACCAGCAGGTCGCGCAACGAGACGAGACTGAATTTACGCAGCGGGAGCCGCTTCATGCGGCCCGGCTCACTGCAGCACTTCTTCCACGGCGGCCGGCTTGGGACGCGCGGGCTTCGGTGACGGCGCGGCCGGATCATCGCGCTTGACCGCCGGCTTGTGCGGCGCCGGCTTCGGCGGGACGTCGGCGTCGGCCTTGCGGACGCTGACCGCCTTCGGATGATCTTCCGCGGCCGGCTTCTTCACCGCGGGCTTCTCGGCCGGCTTCTCGGCGGCCTTCACCGCCGGCTTGGCAACCGGTTTCGCAACCGGCTTCGCGACCGGTTCCTCGACGGCCGGAGCCTCCACGGGCGGCGCGGCATCGGCCGGCACGGGCTGCTCGGTGTCGCGCGCGACGGCATCCGCCGGGCCCGCCGGCGCCGGCGCGGCACGTTCGACGTGCAGGCCCGGGATGGTGACCGTGTCCTGGTGCTGGATCATCGGCATCAGGCTCGGCGCCAGTTTCACGAGCAGCTGCACGGGCAGGGCGCTGGTGAAGTCGTAGTGCGCGGAATCCGGACCGTGGACGTACGCCGTCATGCTGCCGAAGAAGCGCTCGCCGATGTTGAACACGAACGTGGCCGAGCGGTTCACGTAGCGCGATTCGATCAGGCGGTGGCCGGCGCCGTAGACGTCGAAGCGCTGGTCACCCGTCCCCGTCTTGCCGCCCAGCGCGATCACGCTGCCGTCGTCCTTGACGAACGCCGTCTTTGCGCGCTTGGCCGTACCTTCCTGCACGACGCCGCGGATGGCGTTGACGACGGCGCGCGCCACCTGGGGATTCAGCACCTGCTCGCCCTTCTCCGCGTCGCCGCGCTTGACGAGGGTCTCGTATGGCGTGTCCTTGGCGAAATGCAGCGAGTCGATGCGCTGCGTGGGCTTGCGCACGCCGCCGTTGATGAGGATGCCCATCAGCTCGGCCAGCGCGATCGGACGGTCGGCCGACGCGCCCAGCGTGGTCGCGTACGACGGCACGAGCGAGTCGAACGGATAGCCCATCTTCTTCCACTGCGCGTGGATCTTGAGGAAGGCCTCCACTTCGATCAGGCCGGCGATGCGCTTGTCCTGGGCATGCTTGCGGTGCGTCTTGAACAGCCACGAATACACTTCCTGGCGTTCCTTCGTCGACGCGCCGACGACTTCGTCCCAGCCCGCTTTCGGATGCGTGCGCAGGTAGCCCACGAGCCACAGTTCGAGCGGGTGCACGGAGGCGACGTAGCCGCGGTCGGCCAGCGACATGTTCGCGACGGCGTACTGGTCGTACATCTTGGCGATGCGCTCGTCGTCCACCTCGGCGTCGGCCGGCAGGTACTTGTGCAGGAAGGTGCCGAATTCGGCCAGCGACGCGTCCGGGTAGATCGTGCGGTGCACGGCCGCGACCTTCGACGCACGGATGCGCACGCCCTGCATCAGCGCCGTCTCGACCTCGTCCCAGTTCTTGCCGCGGTACTTGTTCCAGAAGCGGGCCAGGAAATCCTTGCCTTCGCGGTCGGCGAAGCGCGACAGATATTCCGCGCGGCGCGGATCGTCGGCGTCGGCCAGCAGTTGTGCGGACGAGCCGGGCAGCTGGAACATGTAGTAGCGCACGACGTCGCGCATCAGGCGCACGAACACGAGGTTCGTCGAGTTCTGCAGCGCCTGCTGGACGGTGAGGATGCGGCTGTCGTCCAGCTTGCTGAAGTTGCCGAAGATGTGCACGCCGCCGCCCGTGAAGAACGCTTCGCCCGGGTTGCCCGAATACTTGCGCTCCATCGCCGCGCCCAGCATCGGCACGAGGCCGCGGTCGGCGCCGTCCGGCAAGGTCTGGAAGTAGTCGACGGCCCACTGGGTCAGGCGGTCTTTCGGATCGACCTTGACCTGGGCGAGTTCAGCTTTCGACATCGGCTCGTAGCGCTGGTGCAGCTGGTCGACGATGTCGAGATAGGTCGTCAGGGTGCGCAGCTTCGCGGTCGAACCGAGGTCGAGCTTGGCGCCCTCGTTGATGTCGAGCGGCTGGTCGTAGTTGTCGGTCTGGACGCGCAGGTAGTTGACCTTGTCGCCCCGCTCCATCAGCGTGAAGCTGTACACGACCTTGGACGGGTCGCCGTTGCCCAGCATGCCCTTGCCCGTGAGGCCCGCTTCCGCGGCCGCTTCGTTGTCGGTCAGCTTGCGCAAGGTGGCCGTCACGGCCTTCTGTGCGTCCGAATTCAAGGTCGTCACCACCGACAGGTCGAGGCGGTCGAGGTTGTACAGGCGCGAGTCGCCCAGCAGGGTGGCGAGGTGGTTGCGCACGGCGTTGGCGGCCTTGCGCGTGACGAACGTGTTCGCGGGCGGCGGGGCGACGCCGGAACCGAGTGCCGGATGCAGCACGGTGGCGATGGCCGCGTCGCGCAGCGCGGGCGAAATGACGCCGGCCTGCGCGAGCACGCGCAGGTGCGAGTTCGTGAGGATTTCCAGGTCCTTCTCGCCGGCGCCCAGGTAGTACGCGGGGCGGCGCTGCGCGATCATCAGCGACAGCGCTTCCTTGTACACCAATGCGAATTCGGGCGTGACCTGCCTGCTCGAGAGGATGCGGTTCACCTCCGCGAAATCGCGGCCGTACCAGACCCACATGCCGTCGCCGATGCCGTTCACCTCACCGTAACCGAGCTTGGCCGACAGCGGCACGGTGTTCAGGTATTCGAGCACGATGCGGCGCCGGGTCGGGCCCGTGTTCTCGCCGTCCAGGTAGGAACGCAGCGTGGCCGACGCCATCTGGCGCAGCTTGTCGCCCAGCGAGGCCGTGCGGCCTTCCGGCGAGTGGCGGTATTTTTCGATCTGCGTGGCGAGCGTGCTGCCGCCGGCGACGCGGCCGCCGCTGCCCACGCCGATCGAGTGCAAGGTCTTGTCGAACACGGCTTTCGAGAAGCGGTCCCATTCGACGGCCGGGTTACGCTTCGGATACGTCGTGTCGAGCAGCTCGCGGTTCTCGATGAACAGCAGGCTCTTCACGAGCAGCTGCGGCGTGGCGTCGAACTTCTCGTACAGGCGCTCGGGGAAGCGGGCCGAGAACAGCGGCTCGCCGCTGTAGTCGAGGATGTCGAGGCCGGCGCGCGTCTTTTCGTGGTACGTGGCGAACAGGCCCATGTCGGCCAGTTCCAGCATCTTGGGCGACATGCGCGCCTGTTCGACGACGACGTAGTCGCGCGTCTTGAGCTTGGCCAGGTAGTTCGGCAGGTTCGAGTAGCCGAGGCGCTCGTCGTACGGGCTGGCCTGCGGGAAGCGGATCGCGTCGCTCGGGCCCTTGGCCATGCGGTAGTTGAGTTTCTTCGTCAGGCCGGCGAAGAAGTGCGCTTCGAGCGCCGACGTGCGGCTTTCGTAGACCGCCAGGCCGGCCGCACCCGCGACCGCGAGCAGCAGCAGCACGAGGAACGTGCGCTTGACCATGCGCCAGCGGCGCCTGGGCGGCGCCGGCGGCGGCTCGGGCGGCGTGTCCGCTCCGACCCCGCCGGGTTCCACGGCGGGCTCGAGGCTGGAGTCGAAATTCGGCTCCTGGCGCGAGGGGATATTGCGGACAGGGAGATCCTGCTCGGCTGCCACGGCGGGAATGCCGGCCAATGCAGGCTGGCCCGGCGCAGCCTGGCCAAGAATGCGGCGCAGCGCGCGGGAGAAGAAACGGGGCCGTCGTTGACGGCGAATACTATCCATGATGGCTCAACCGGTTTGAAACACGCCTGCAAATCCCGTCAACCTGCTCGCCATCCTGCTGCTGGTCGGTTCGAGTGATCCAGGTCGTAAAAGTTCACAAAGCTACGGCGACCTCACTCCGGATCGCCCCTGCTCACAGACATCATTCCACCACATCAATGTGACATGCAGGAACCGCTCACGCAGTTTTTTGACGTCGTCCTGACATTTTCGCAAAAAAACAACGGCTCAGTTCGAACGGCTGTCCACCGCCCGCAACGGTTGCACCTCCGCCCCCATTTTTTCCAGTTCCACGCACATGTCGGTCCAGGCCGCTTCAACCTGGCCGGGATCGCCTTTTACCCCCAATTCGATATGGCGCCGCGTGTGCGCATCGCCCACGCTGGGCAGGCTGAACACGCGCACGGCGGGGTAGCGTGCTTCCAGTGCTTCCATCAGCGGCGTGAGCGCGGCCTCCGCCGCCTCGACCACCAGCAGCGACTTTTCGAGCCGCGCCTCGCGGTGGAATTTGTCCGCGTACAGCGTATCGAGCACCCACGCGATCATCGGCCACGCCATCACGGGAAAACCGGGCACGAAATGGTGCCGCGCCACCGTGAAGCCGGGGATGCGGTTGTACGGATTCGGGATCAGGCTGGCGCCCGCGGGGAATTCCGCCATCCTGAAGCGCTGCAGGTTCTCCGGCGCTTCCAGGTCGGCGTCCGGACCGGCCGTCTCGCGGATGCGCTCCTCGATCAACGCGCGCCCTTGCGGATGCAGTGCGAGCGGCACGCCCAGCGCCGCCGCCGCGCACTGGCGCGTGTGGTCGTCCGGCGTGGCGCCGATGCCGCCGCAGGAAAACACGATGTCGCGACTTGCGAACGTGCGCCGCAGCAGGGCCGTGATGCGTTCCGGTTCGTCGCCGACGATCTCGGCCCACGCCAGGCGCAAGCCGCGCTCGCGCAGGAGTTCGATCACCTTGGGCAGGTGCTGGTCGCGGCGTTTCCCGGACAGGATCTCGTCGCCGATGATGATGAGACCGAATGCCATGCAGTCCTCCATACGTCCAGTGTGCCACAGTGCGCCGGAGCCTGCCGCGCCCGTGGCCGCGTACCGTGTGTGACATTTGCGGACAAACTCGTGACAAAGGCCCCCAAGACGCTACACGGGCCCCCTCCTAGAATCGGCGCGCCGGCCGCGGGCTGCGCGGCGCCGAACAGGATGAACGATGATTCCATCAGGACGACATGTCGCCGGCGCGTGCGCGCTGGCCCTTTTGCTTGCCGGTTGCGGCGGCTCGGACGATCCGGCCGCAGCGCCCCCGGTCGCCACCCAGCCGACGGCCCCCGTTGCCCACCCCGCGCGCGCCGACGTGCTGGCGACGGCGGCCGGCGGCATCGACAGCATTGCCTTCAGTGGCGACACTGCCTGGCTGTCGCTGTCGAATACCGCGACCACCGACACGGCCGTGGTACGCGCCGGCCTGCCGCTGCGGGCGGATTCCGCGTGGAGCGGCGTCGCGCTCGGCGAATGCGGCCTCGCACGCGAGGACAGCGGCACCTGGCCGCTGCGTGCACCATCGTTGCGCATGCTGGGATCCGATCTGTGGCTGTTCCAGCCCTGGTACGACAAGGGCCCGGACGCGCGCCCCGAACACGCGCTGTGCGCGTTGAGCGCGGACCGGACCACCTTCGTGCCGCGCGACGCCGGCCTGAAAGCGTGCGTGGGCAGCGTGTGCACGACGTTGTCGATGGACGAGCTGAAACGGGTGGACGACCGCCTGTACACGAATGCCGGCGGCGGCCAGAACGTGCTCGCGTCGAACGACGGCGGCGCCCATTGGCGCGTGCTGACGGGCTTCTTCGACCAGGACATCTGCACCCATCCCGCGTTCGAGATCGTCGGCGACCGCCTGCTCGTCGGCGGCGAATGCCCGCTGGATTCCGCGTTCCTGCGCGCCTACCAGCTGGCTGCGGATGGCGTCAGCCTCGCATCGCGCACCGCCCTGCCCGTCGCCTTGCCGGAACTGGAAAACCGCAACGTGCAATTCATCCAGGCGACAGGCACCCAGCGCGTGTTCGCCGGCGTCGAGGGCGGCCTGCTGCGCAGCGAGGACGGTGGCAAGTCCTTCAAGTTCGTGATCCAGCATCCGCTCAGCGGCGGCAACAACTACCCGTACATCCGGCACCTGCTGGCCCTCGCGGGCAAGCCGGACACGCTCGTCGCGGGCGGCTTCGACAAGGCGACGCAGAAGCCGTACCTGGCCTGGTCGAAGGATGGCGGCACAACGTGGACGGACCTCTCGACCCTGCTGCCCGGCTATGCGCGCGACCTGGACGATGCGTCGGTGGCGGAAGTGACGGCCATCGCCCAGGATCCGCAGGGACGCGTGCTCGTCACCGTCAACGAGTCACAGGGCGCGCAGGGCCGCCTCGTGCTCGTCACGCTCGGCACGCCCTGAAGCGGTTCAGGCGTCTTTCGTTACCTGGCCGGCCCGCAGGTCGGCCAGCGCCTGCAGGCAGAAGTACTGGAACCACAGGCCCGTGAAAATGAAGATCACGAGGTAGAGCCAGATCGACAGCACGGCCAGGAACGGGAACAGCACGACGGAGAACAGCGCGCCGCCGATCCACGCGACACCCGGCAGCGCGCCCAGCAGCCCGGACACGGTGCCGATCAGCAGCAGGGAGCGCTTGCGCGCGTGCACGATCGTGCGGCGTTCTTCCAGGCTCGCGTGGATGGCGAGCGCGTCGTACCCCATCACGCGCGCCGTCAGCCAGCCCCACAGCACGGCCTGCACGACGATGGCGACGGGCGCCAGCGCGTACAGCGGCAGCGTGACGAGCCACAGCAGCGCGAACACGACGATGCCCGACAGGTTGACGCCCAGGCTGCCCATGAAGCTGCCGCCTTCCTTCCGTTCGAGCGTGGGAAACTGCACGCGGCTGACGTGGCGCGCGATGGCGGGCATCGCGCCGACGCCGATGAACAGCAGCGACGTGATGATCATCAGCGGCAGCAGCACGAGCATCGCCACGAGCGGGATCACGAGCGTTTTCAGGAAACCGAGGCCCAAGGTGGCGAGGATGCTGCCGCTCGTCTCGAACAGGCCGTAGTCGGCGAAGACCGCGTGCAGCCAGTCCAGCAGCGGCTGCATGCCGGCGTACAGCAGGCCGCCCCACAACGCGAGCGACAGCAGCAGCGGCACGATGGACAACAGCAGCATGCGTCCCGAGAACTGGGAGCGCAGCGCGCGGCCGTAGGCGATGGCGACGGGGCGCATCATGCCGCGTTGCGCCGGTTGCCGGCTTCGACGAGGCGCACGAGGCCGAGCCACTGCTGGCGCCAGAAACCGCGGCCGTAGTCGCGGGCGGGACGGACGGTGCCGTCCGGATTGGTGCGCGCGAACTGGTCGCGCACGCCCGTGCCATGCCAGCCGGGCGCGAAGTTGGCGGTGCCGAACAGTTGGTCCCAGACGGGCAGCAGCACGCCGAAATTACAGCCGCCCAGCTCGCGCCCCTGCGATTCGTGGCCGATGCCGACGGCGTGGTGCGTGCGGTGGAAGCGCGGCGACACGAGCAGGCGCTCGCCCAGGCGGCCGAAGTGGATGCGCACGTTCGCGTGCTGCAGGCTTTGCAGCGCGCGCGAGACGGAGACGAGCAGCACGTACTGGCTCGGCGCCACGCCGATCGCCAGCGCGATGACGGCCATGTAGACGTCGCGCAGCAGATCGTCCAGCAGGTGGTTGCGGTCGTCGCTCCACAGGTTCATGTTCTGCTGGCTGTGGTGCAGGCTGTGCAGGGCCCACCACCAGCGGAACTTGTGCTGGCCGCGGTGGAACCAGTAATCGAAGAAGTCCAGCACGACGAGGTACATGAGGAAGCCGGCGAGCGGGTGGAAGCCCGTCATCAGGTTCTCCAGGTTGAACGGGCGGACGCCTTCCATGCGCAGCGCCGCGGCGATGCTGTCCATGACCGGGTCGAGCGTGAAGAACACGGCCATGCTGAAGAAACCGAGCCGATGGATCAGCGTGTAGATGAAATCGTTGATGCGCGCGCGGCGGTCCGTCATCTTCTGTGCCGGGATGACGGCTTCCAGCGGCCGCAGCACGAGGTACAGGGCGGCCACTTCGCACAGGCCGGCGAGGAACCATTCGACGCCTTCGAAGGCGTCTTCGATGTATTCGCCGAGACCCATGGCGAACATCGCGGGTTCGACCGCGTTCTCGAACAGCCATCCCTGCAGGAAGGCGAAACCATCGAGGAAATGCTGGCTCATGTCGTTGGCTGGATCATGTTTTTATCGGTAGTCCGGATGCGCTCTCAGTGTAGCGAAACAGAAGCCTTTGCGCTCGAGACCGGAGATCAGCGGTTCGAGGTTCGCGGGCATCCACGGGTCCTTGCGCGACCAGATGCCCATGTGGGCCATGAAGATGTCGCCATCCTTCAGGTTGTCCAGGGCGCGCTTCAGCAGCACGGCGTTGGGGAACTTGTCGCTGGACGTCTCGTCGCCCGAGAAGCCGGCCGGCGCCCAGCCCGCGTGTTGATAACCGCATGCCCTGGCGGCCGCGAGGATGTTGGGCGAGCTGTGGCCGCCCGGCGTGCGGAAGATCGGGTCCAGGCGGCGGCCGGTCAGCTGTTCGAAGCGCGTGTCGACGCGGCGCAGTTCGTCGCAGTACTGCTGCTGCGACCACGTCTGCTTTTGCCCCGCGTGCGCGCCGAACTGCGGCTTGACGACGATGCGGCTATCCGCCTCGTCGCGCTGGAAATACACGTGGTCGAACGTGTGGCTGCCGAACGCGTGGCCTTCCGCCACGCGGGCCTTCCAGTAGTCCGCCCACGACGGATCGAGCGACCAGTCGCCGCGCACCGTCTTCTCGTTGGCGAGGAAGAACGTGGCCTTGATGTGGTGGCGGCGCAGCGTGTCGGCGATCAGCCCGGCCTGCGACTGGCTGCCCGTGTCGAACGTCAGGTAGATCGTGCCCTTGCACGCGGGCGCGTCACCCGCGTGCGCGACGGAGGCGACGGCCAGCAGAAACCCGACAGCAGCACGCTGCATCACATCCGCGGCGCCGAGTTGGCGAAGAACACACCGTGCGGCGAACGCCCGACGGGGATCATCTTGATGACCTTGCGGCTGGCGACGTCGATCACGGCGACCTTCTTGATCCAGCGGAGCGTCACCCACAAGGTCTTGCCGTCGTTCGTCAGTTCCATGCAGTCCGGGCCGCCCGGCACGGGGATCATGCCGACGTTTTCCAGCGTGGTCTGGTCGATGATGTTGATCGAGTTCTGCACGCGGTTCGACACGAACACGTGGCGGCGGTCGCCGAGGGCGCGGAAGTTGTGGGCGCCGTTGCCCGTCTTGATGCGCTTGACGGTCTTCTGCGCGCGCCAGTCGATCACCTCGACGTAGTCGCTGCCCATGATCCCGACGAGCAGGTACTTGTCGTCCGGCGTCATCGCGATGCCGGCCGGGAGCTTGCCGACCGGGAGGGTCCATTTGACGGTCTGCGTCTTCAGGTCGATGGCGCTGACCTGGTCGCTGCCCTGCTGCGTGACGAACGCGGTCGTGCTGGCCGCGTCGAACGCGATGTGGCTGGGCATGCGCGCGAGCGGCAGGCGTTTGCTCAGCAACAGGTTGCCGCCTTCGTACTTGTAGACGTCGACGCGGTCCAGGCGCAGCGACGCCGACACGAACCACTTCTGGTCCGGCGAAAAGCCGATCTGGTACGGGTCGAGCACGTCCGCCAGGCGGCGCTGGATCTTGCCCGAGACGGGGTCGAGGAAGATCAGTTCGTTGCCGACGGAGCTGGCGACGATGACCGACTTGTTGTCCGGCGTGGCCATCAGGTGATGAGGCTCCTTGCCGACCGCAAACGTACCGTTGTCGGCGCCCGTCTTCTGGTCGAGCAGCTGGACGGTGGCATCGCGCGAATTGAGCACGACCACGACGTTCGCATGGGCAGCCTGGATGGCCGAAAACAATGTAAAACCGAGGACGAGGGACTTGTGGAGGCGACGCAGCATGGAACGACACAGGCTCAGTGGAAGGAAGCTTTATTCTACGGGGAAACTTGAACGCTCCGAAGCGTAGAACGATGGAATCGCACACAAGCGGCGCGCGGCCGCAACACAGTGGACAGAGCGTTAATAGCGCTTTGACAGGTCATGGACTACAATCGGCCTTTCACTCTGAATAACAAGGGAAGATCCATGTCCATCACCACCACGAATTCCGGCCTGCAATACGAAGACACCGTCGTCGGCAGCGGCGCCGAAGCGAAGGCCGGCAACTACGTGACCGTGCACTACACCGGCTGGCTGCAGAACGACGACGGCAGCACCGGCGTCAAGTTCGACTCCAGCAAGGACCGCAACGACCCGTTCCAGTTTCCGCTGGGCGCCGGTCACGTGATCCGCGGCTGGGACGAAGGCGTGCAGGGCATGAAGGTGGGCGGCGCGCGCCGCCTGATCATCCCGGCGAGCCTGGGCTACGGCGCGCGCGGCGCCGGCGGCGTGATTCCGCCGAACGCCACGCTGATCTTCGACGTCGAACTCCTCGACGTTTGAGCAACTCTTCTAAAATACGGTCGAGTTAGGCGTGATTCCGATGACGATGCGCTAAGATGCCCGCACATCGTCAAAGGAGTTACCATGAGTTTGCAAGAACAGTTCGCCCAGGCCCAGCTCGATTCGAAGAACCTGCCCGAGCGTCCGGACAACATGACCCTGCTGAAGATCTACGCATTGTTCAAGCAGGGTTCGAGCGGCGACGTCACGGGCGAACGCCCCGGCTTCACCGACATGGTCGGCCGCGCCAAGTACGACGCGTGGGCCGCGCTGAAAGGCACGGCACGGGAAGACGCGATGCAGCAGTACGTCGACCTGATCGAAGACCTGAAGTAATCAGCTGCTGACTCAGTTACTGAATACCTTGCGCATGCTTTCCGCCACCTTCTGCTCGATGGTGGCCGCGAAAGCACTCATCAAAAATCCCAGCTTGATGCGCAACGCGGCCTGGCGCTCGCCCAGGGTGAGCGCCCCCTCCACGCCGCTGCGGGCGAAACGCAGCACGTCCCCGTCCCAATTGCACGTCAGGCCATATTCGCGAGCCAGCTTGTCCGCCACCTTTTGCGCGGCGGCGCGCGCGTCGGTCTGGCTCAGGCTGTGCGGCTGGGTGATGCTGATGTCCGGCATTCGATTTCCTTACTGATTCAAAGCAAACAGCCCGCCATGATGCCAGTTGATGGGCGCAAAGGCCAGCGCTTGCCTAGAGAATAATCAATTGATGAGTCTCAAAACCCAACTTGGGCAAGGGGCGACCATTCCTCGTGTCATCAAGGAGGACTACCATGGATTCGACGCCCACCCAGCCCCCCGTCGGTTTCGTGCCGACGCCCACCGCCTCGTACCGCCAGCACCGCAAGGCCGCGCAACTGCTCGACCAGCCGGGCCGGCCACGGCCGCAATCCGGTCCCGGCAGCGCGTCGGCACTTGAAGGCGGCCAGCCGGGTGACGTCCCCCTGCCCTACGCCTCCGGCGCGCGCGTGCTGATGTGGAAGCAGGATCCATCGGTGGACGAGATCGGTACGCGCAAGGTCTTCCTGCCGGGCGTCGTGCTGGCCGGGCCGCGCGACGCGCGCATCGTGCTGGCCTCCAGCGATGCCGGCATCCCGCCGGTCGAGCCGAACGCCTTCGGCGACTTCGTGACGATGCCCGACACGCCGCAGTTCGACGCCGTCCACACGTTCGCCGTCGTGCGCCAGACGTTGACGATGTACCAGCGCGCGCTGTCGACGGCCGGCAGCGCGATGCCCCTGCCCTGGCAATGGAACAGCGGCGTGGACACGTCGCCGCTGCAGGTCTGGCCGTACGGCCTGCCGAACGTGATGAATGCTTATTACAGCCGCGCGCAGGCCTGCCTGAAGTTCGGCGACTTCGTGCCCAGCGGAGAGACGGCGCGGGTGTACACGTGCCGCTCGTTCGACATCGTCTCGCACGAGACCGGCCACGCCGTGCTGGACGGCCTCAAGCCGCAATGGCTGCTGGCCGACAATCCGCCGCAGACGGGCGGCCTGCACGAATCGTTCGGCGACCTGACGGCGATCTTCCTCGCGCTGTCCCAGCTCGACCAGTGCGAGGCCGTCATCGCCCAGACCAAGGCGCACCTGCACGACAAGACCTTCCTGGCCGACATCGCCGAGCAGTTCGGCCTCGCCCTGGGCAGCACGACCGGGCTGCGCAATGCCGACAACGACCTCACCCTGTCCCAGGCGGGGACCGAGGTGCATGCGATCTCGCAAGTGTTCACGGGCGCCGTCTACGACATCCTGGCCGACGTGTTCGCCCTCGAGCGCGATCCCGCGCTGGAAGATTGCGCCAGCGTCCTGCACCGCGTGGCCGGCTGGCTGCGCGGGCTCGTGCTGCGCGCGCTGATGGCCGCCCCGGACACGGCCGCCACGTTCGCCGACGTGGCCAACGAGATGCTGCGCCTCGCGTTCGAGGACGGCAAACCGCAGGCCATCGTCAACGCCATCCGCGACCGGTTCGCCCAGCGCGAGGTGTTCGACGTGCCGGCCGGGATCACGGGCGACCACCCGGCCGGCCTGCGCCTGGCGCCGCTCGTGACCGACGCCCCGGGCGCGCGCCAGGACCGGCGCGCCTGCTGCGGCACGATGAACCTGGCCGAATACTACGATGTCGAACGCGTGCTCCAGGCGGAGGCGGACGCCCTCGCGCGCTGGTGCGCGGCGCACGGCCGGTCCGGTCCGGCGGGCGAGCCGCCGGCGGCCGTGGCGCTGACCACGGTCACGGTGACGGACGGTTCCGGCGCGGCCGTCGCGACGACGGCGGTCGTGGACCTGGGGGCCACGGACAGGCTTCGATGAGCCCTGGAAGCGGCCTGGCAAGCGGACTACGAATACATTTGCTTATGTGTATTGTGTATAAGCCTGATTTGTCGTAGAAGCAGAATTGCCCTAAAATACAGTGCTTTGCCGCGTCCGGCGACCGCTCTCCGAACAATACACGCCGCCGCTTCCACTCATTGATAGGACTGTTATGACCCACGTTGTCACCGAATCGTGCATCCGTTGTCGCTATACCGATTGCGTGGATGTATGCCCGGTAGATTGTTTCCGGGAAGGCCCGAATTTCCTCGCCATTGACCCGGACGAGTGCATCGACTGCGCCGTGTGCGTGGCTGAGTGCCCGGTCAACGCGATCTACGCGGAAGAAGACGTGCCGTCGGACCAGCAGCAATTCATCAAGATCAACGCTGACCTGTCGCGTAACTGGCCGTCGATCACGAAAACGAAGCCGGCCCTGCCCGACGCGGAAGAGTGGAAAGACGTCAAGAACAAGCTGGACCAACTGGCCCGCTAATACGTTCGTGTACGCCGGCCCGCTGCGGCCGGCGTCCTTTGCCGGTCCCTGCAGGTGTGCGCCATTGATGGCACACTATCGCCCTCGCTTATCTACAGCTCATAATTTTCAGGAAAACAGCATGACTACGACCCCCGAAGTGGGCACCATCGCTCCCAACAGCTCCTTTGCCGGCGCCATCGAAGCCGATGCCGTGATCATCGGCGCGGGCCCGGTCGGCCTGTTCCAGGTGTTCGAGCTGGGCCTGCTGGAGATCAAGGCCCACGTGATCGATTCGCTGCCGGCCGTCGGCGGCCAGTGCGTGGAGCTGTATCCGGACAAGCCGATCTACGACATCCCGGCCGTGCCCGTCTGCACCGGCCAGGAACTGACCGACAACCTGCTCAAGCAGATCGAGCCGTTCGAGCCGACCTTCCACCTGGGCCAGGAAGTCACCACCGTCCAGCGCCGTGAAGACCACCGCTTCAACGTCGAGACGTCGACCGGTACCCGCTTCATCACCAAGACCATCTTCATCGCGGCCGGCGTCGGTTCGTTCCAGGCGCGCACGATCAAGGTCGACGGCATCGAGAAGTTCGAGAACAGCCAGCTGTTCTACCGCGTGAAGGATCCGAGCCTGTTCGAAGGCAAGAACCTCGTCATCTGCGGCGGCGGCGACTCCGCGCTGGACTGGGCCCTGAACTTCGTCGGCAAGGCCGAATCCGTCGTGCTGGTGCACCGTCGCGAAGACTTCCGCGCCGCCCCGGCTTCCGTCGCCAAGATGAAGCAGCTGTGCGAAGACTACGAAATGCAACTGATCACCGGCCAGGTCACCGGCTTCGATGAGAAGGATGGCCAGCTGTCCGAAGTCAAGGTGACCGGTGCCGACGGCGTGACCCGCCGCGTGCCGCTGGACATGCTGATGGTGTTCTTCGGCCTGTCGCCGAAGCTGGGCCCGATCGCCGAATGGGGCCTGGACATCGAACGCCGCCAGCTGAAGGTCATGGACACCGAGAAGTTCGAGACCAACGTGCCGGGCATCTTCGCCGTGGGCGACATCAACACCTACCCGGGCAAGAAGAAGCTGATCCTGTCGGGCTTCCACGAAGCCGCGCTGGCCGCCTTCGGCGCCGCGCCGTACATCTTCCCGGACAAGAAGATCCACATGCAGTACACGACGACGTCGCCGAAGCTGCACAAGATCCTCGGCGTCGAAACGCCTGTGTTCGACTAACGTTCCGTAACTCAGCTACGACGAAAATGCCCCGCCTGTGCGGGGCATTTTTCTTATGTACTGCACTTAACGAACCGGGTGCTGACAAGTGTGATACATATTGTGCAATGCAGTAACAAACAGATTGTGACTCAGGCTCGATGTTGCCCCACGCCAAGCCGAATGAGCCTATAATTCACCGAACACGTAGCGCAAACGATTGCAATTGCGCACAGAGTCATGAAGGAAAAAAATTATGCTTTATCAACTGCACGAAATGCAACGCTCCTTCCTGAACCCGCTGATGCAGTGGGCCGATGCCTCTGCCAAACTGTTTTCGAATCCAGTCTCACCGTTCGCGCACACCCCGTTTTCGCAGCGTATCGCTGCCGGCTACGAGCTGATGTACCGCCTCGGCAAGGACTATGAGAAACCTGCTTTCGGCCTGACCTCGACCATCATTAACGGGAAGACGGTCGGCATCGTGGAACGCCCAGTGGTCAGCAAGCCGTTCTGCAAGCTGCTGCATTTCAAGAAAGACATGAGCGACACGGACTTTGCCGCGCTCAAGCAGCCGACGGTGCTCGTCGTGGCCCCGCTGTCGGGCCACCATGCGACCCTGCTGCGCGACACCGTCCGCGCCCTGCTGCCGGACCAGGACGTCTTCATCACCGACTGGGTCGACGCGCGCATGGTGCCGCTGTCGGACGGTCCGTTCCACCTGGACGACTATATCTATTACGTGCAGGACTTCATCCGCCACCTGGGCCCGGATGTGCACGTGATCTCCGTATGCCAGCCGACCGTGCCGGTGCTCGCCGCGATCTCGCTGATGGCGACGAACAAGGATGCCAAGCTGCCGAAGTCGATGGTCATGATGGGCGGTCCGATCGACCCGCGCAAGTCGCCGACGGCCGTCAACGACCTGGCCGTCGAAAAGCCGTACTCGTGGTTCGAGAACACGGTGATCTATGCCGTGCCGGGCAATTACCCGGGCTTCGGCCGCAAAGTCTATCCGGGCTTCCTGCAGCACGCCGGCTTCATCGCGATGAATCCGGGCCGCCACGCCCAGAGCCACCGCGAGTTCTACCAGCACCTGGTGCGCGGCGACGACGATTCGGCGGAAGCGCACCGCAAGTTCTACGACGAGTACAACGCCGTCCTCGACATGCCGGCCGAGTATTACCTGGAAACGATTAAAACGGTATTCCAGGAAACCCGCCTGCCGAAAGGCACGTGGGAAGTGGGCGGCCAGCTCGTGCGTCCGCAAGACATCGAGAGCGTGGCGCTGTTCACCATCGAAGGCGAACTGGACGACATCTCCGGCGCCGGCCAGACCCATGCCGCGCACGACCTGTGCAGCGGCATCCCGGCCGAGAAACAGCAGCAGTTCACGGCGCCGAAGTGCGGCCACTACGGCATCTTCTCGGGCCGCCGCTGGCGCGAGATCATTTGTCCGATGATTGGCGAGTTCATCCGCAAGAACGCCTGAGCGTTGCAGGTGGATCCTTGAAAATGCCGCGGCCTGGACCGCGGCATTTTTTATTGCGGACTGCCCGTTTCGATCATCCAGTGCAGGCCGTAGCGGTCGATGACGGCGCAGAACGCATCCGTCCATGCCGTCGCGCGCAACGGCACGCGGACGTCGCCGCCCTCGCCCAGCGCTTGCAGGATGCGGAGCGCCTCGTCCGCGCTGTCCACGTGCAGGTTCATCGAGAAGCCCGCGAACACCGGTGCCTGGCCGGGGTGATGGCCTTCGGAGAAATAGACGGTCGACTCGCCGATGCGCAGGCCGGCCCGGATGATCTTGCCGGGACTGCCGGGCTCGAGGAACCGTGGTTGTGAATCGGGAATCGCCGTCAGCTGGAACAGCACGTCGGCGTGCAGGACGTCACGATAAAAAGAAAGGGCTTCGGCGCACAGGCCGGGAAAATAGATCGTTGGAATCGCTTGCATAAAGGTCGCTGGTTCGGTGAAGTGTATGGTCCAGGAATGCGTGGTACACGATGTCCTCCTTTCTTTTGTTGTTGGCACGTCAAGAATAACAGAAGGCCGTCCCCGCGCGAACGGGAACGGCCTGGCGTTTCACCTGCCGGGGCCGCCTTGAAGGCAGCCCGCGGCGTCAGTGATTGATGATCAGGTCTGCGATGACGCCGGTGGCAATGGCCGCCAGCACATAATCGCCACCCGTCTGCACCCAGTGATAGCCTCGAGGCGGAGGCCGCAAATGGTGGTCGCGCCAATTGTCCACGACGTATTGGTGATTCCGGTAGCGGGACGGCAAACGGCCGCCGCGGCGGATATCATGGTTGGGTCCGGCACCGTCCCAGCGGCGATCGCCACCGTACCCTGCGTCGCCGTGGCCGCCGCCGCCGCGGGCCTGGTAACCGTCGCGGCGGTTGTCACCGCGCTGGTCGTCACCGCGGCGGTCGTCACGGCGGCGGTCATCGCGGCTGTCGACCCGCCGATCACCGCGATCGTTGTCGCGCTGGCCATACCGGCTGTCGTCGCGCCGGTCGCCGTGGTAACGATCCTGGGCAAAACTCGATGCGCCGGCGGCGCTCAGCAGCGCGGCCAGCAGCGTGGACATGGCGAGGTGCTTCGTGTTCATGCGACCCTCCTGATTGTCATTGCCTGGACTCTAGTAGACCACCGGACTGGACCGTCACTCCGTACGCTGCATCACGAAAGCATGCGATCTGCATTACCCAAGGGCATTTCGCCTGAACGGGGCTTTTAGCGGATAATGACGGTCTATCCAGTTTCGAAGTAGCACCGCCGTGACCAAGACGCTCGCCGACCAGATCGAAGACCTGCTGCCGCAGACCCAGTGCACCAAGTGCGGCTATCCCGCCTGTCGCCCGTACGCGGAAGCGATCGCGCGCGGCGAAGCCGAGATCAACCAGTGCCCGCCCGGCGGCATGGAAGGCGTCGCGCGGCTGGCGCGGGTCACCGGCCGGCCCGTCATCCCGATCAACCCGGCCAACGGCGTCGAGCGGCCACGCCCCGTCGCGTTCATCGACGAGAGCCTGTGCATCGGCTGCACCTTGTGCATCCAGGCCTGCCCCGTCGACGCGATCCTCGGCGCCGCCAAGCAGATGCACACCATCATCCCGAGCCTGTGCACGGGTTGCGATTTGTGCGTGGCGCCCTGCCCCGTCGATTGCATCGCGATGATCCCGCGCACGGACGACCCTGCGAGCGAGCCGACCGGCTGGGCCGCGTGGTCGCAGGAAGAGGCCGACGCCGCGCGCGCGCGCCACGACTTCCGCACCGAGCGCCTGCGCCGCGAAAAGGAAGAAAACGATGCGCGCCTGGCCGCCAAGGCGCTGGAAAAGATGCGCGCCGTGACGGCGGAAACGACGAATACGGCCGAGGAGCTGGCGGAAAAGGAACGCAAGCGCGCGATCATCGCCGCCGCCATCGAGCGCGCGAAACAGAAAGCCGCCTCCGACAAGAAAGACTGACGCATCGATGAATCCCGCCAAACGCCTCGAGATCTTCACGCGCTTTCGCAACGCCAATCCGCATCCCACCACCGAACTCGAATACACGACGCCGTTCGAACTGCTGATCGCCGTGCTGCTGTCCGCGCAGTCGACGGACGTCGGCGTCAACAAGGCCACCCGCAGGCTGTATCCGGTCGCGAACACGCCGCAGGCGATCCTCGACCTGGGCCTGGACGAGCTCAAGACCTATATCTCGACGATCGGCCTGTACAACAACAAGGCGAAGAACGTCATCGCCACGTGCGAGATCCTCGTGAACCAGTACGGCGGCGAAGTGCCGCGCTCGCGCGAGGCGCTGGAAGCCCTGCCCGGCGTGGGCCGCAAGACGGCAAACGTCGTGCTGAACACGGCGTTCGGCGAACCGACGATGGCCGTCGACACGCACATCTTCCGCGTCGCGAACCGCACCAGGATCGCGCCGGGCAAGAACGTCGACGAAGTCGAGATGAAGCTGCTGAAATTCGTGCCGAAGGACTTCCTGCACGACGCCCACCACTGGCTGATCCTGCACGGCCGCTACACCTGCGTGGCGCGCACGCCCAAGTGCTGGAACTGCATCATCAACGACCTGTGCGAGTACAAGGACAAGACGCCGGCGCCGAAGGACGCGTGAACGCTGCCCGACTCAGATGACCCGGCGCGGCGCCGCCGTCAGCGGGTCGCCGCTGTTCGGCGTGCCCGTCGGCTCGATCAGCAGGATGTGCGCTTCTCCCTGCGCGCGGGGCCGGTGGCGCATGCCCTTGGGGACGACGAACATCTGGCCGGGATCGAGCGTCACCGTCGAACCGTCCTCGAGATCGATCTCGACGCGCCCGTCGAGCACCAGGAAAAAGTCGTCGGTGTCGTCGTGGACGTGCCAGTGGTAGTCGCCGCGCAGCTTCGCGACCATCACGTCGTGGCCGTTGAACAAGGCCACCGTGCGGGGTTGAAAGGCTTCCGTAAAGGTGGCCAGCTTGGCGGCCAGATCGATTGCAGCGTGCATGATGCCTCCGATGAAAACCTCATTGTGAGGGGCCGCCGAACCGCGGGTCTTGTACAATCGTTGCATGAACCAGGCCATTTTCGGGGCGCTGACCAACGGCGTGACGCTGATGCGGGCGGACTTTTCCGACCACGCGTTCGAGCGCCACAGCCACGATTGCTTCGCGCTCGGCGCGACGACGTACGGCATCCAGCGCTTCCGCTGCAAGGGCAGGCAGTACGACAGCCGGCCCGGCGACCTGGTCCTCTTCAACCCCGACGACGACCATGACGGCTGCCGCGGGACGGCGGATGGATTCCGCTACACGATGTGGTACGTCCCCGCCGCATTCGTCGCCAGTTGCGTGGACGGCAAGCGGTATTTTGCGAAGCCCCATGCGGCCGACCGGCAGCTGGCCGAGGCGTTCGGGGCGTTGTCCGCCAGCCTGGCGCAGACGCCGGCCGAATCGCTGCGCGCGGAAACGCTGATGCGTGCGTTCCTGGGCACGATGCTGGCGCGGCACGGCGAACGGCCGCAGGCCGGCGCGGGGCCGGCCGCCATCGGTGCCGCCACGCTGGCCCGGGTCAAGGACCATATCCGCACGTACTACGCGCACGACATCACCGTCTCGGACCTGGCCCTGGCCGCCGGCCTGTCGCGCGCGCACCTGACCCGCGCCTTCACCGCCGCCTACCACATGCCGCCGCACGTGTACCTCAACGCCGTGCGGGTCGCGCAGGCGCAGGCCCTGATCCGCCGCGGCACGCCGCTCGCCGCCGTCGCGCTGGAATGCGGCTTCGCGGACCAGAGCCACCTGACGCGGCGCTTCAAGGGCAGCGTGGGCGTGACGCCGTCGGCCTGGCAAAGGATGCAGCGCGGCGCCCCATTCACTTCGTGAGGACCAGCGAAAAGAAGATCCGCGTCGGCCCGTTCGACAGCTTGAAGAACAGCTTGTTGCGGCCCTTGCGGAAGTGCACGACGCGCTTGCCTTCGTTCAGGTTGTAGTCGCGCACGAAGGTATTCCGCGTCTCGTAGACCTGGCCAAAGAACGAGTCCTTGTTGGCGTTCCCGCCTTCCCAGACCAGCCGGTCGTTGAGCCACAGCTGCGCATCGTCGTCGGCGCCGACCCAGATCGTCAGGTCCTGTGCGGCGTCGAGCATCAACTCCGTATAGCCGTAGTACACGGCGTCTTCCGCGTGCACGGGCGGCTCCAGGGGATAGCGCGCCATATCGACGTAGTCCCATTTGACGAGGCGCCCGCCCTTGCCCCGATAGGCGGCATCCAGCACGACGCCCTGCTCGGGCGGATGATGGTAATTGGCGAACAGCCCTGCGCCGTGCCGTCCGTCGAATGGACCGATCAGGTACCAGCGGTTGACCCAGACGCGGTTCGCGTACGTGCCGCCCGCGCCGATCATCCTGCCCGCGCCCTTGACCATGGTGGCCGCATCGACGGTGGGCATGTGCGCGATGCCGCCGCCGAACATGGTGCCCGCGCCCCCGAGGTAAGCCTTCGTCATGCGATCCGGCAGGTCGGGATTCGTGAACGCGGCGATCCGGTCCAGCATCTGGCGGCCCACGCCGCCGGCGCTTCCGTTCCCGAGGCCTCGTCCGCTCTGGCCGTTTCCCTGGCCGTCACCCTTGCCTTCGCCGTCGCCCTTGCCATCGGCCTTGCCGTTGCCTTTGCCGGCGCCGCGCTGCGCCGCACCTGCGTCGGCCGCGACCTGCACGCCGTTCTGCTGCTGCTCCAGCTGCTGGCGGCGCTGTTCCAATGCGTCGCGCGCCTTCGCTTCGAGCTGCTCGATCTGCGCCGCAGCTTCGGCCGGCGTCTGCGGTTCGGCGGCGGGCGGTTCCTCCGCCCTGGCCTTCTCCGCGACCTGTTCCAACGCCTTTTCCTTCGGGATGTCGAGCAGCTGCGCCAGCCGCTCCGCCTTGGTGTCGCGCTCGATCTCGTCGATCTTGCGCGCCAGATCCTTCGCCTGCTTCAGCAATTCGTCCGGCGCCTTCGGCTGCGCGCTGAACTGCACCTCGTCTTCCTTGTTCCCGGCAGGTTGCTTGCCCGCGCTTTGTGCGAGCAGGGACTGGATCCGCTCCATGTCGTGCACGCGCTTTTCGAGGCGCGCCTGCGCCGTCAGCCGGGCGCCCGATTCGACCTGCCGCTGCTGGCGCGCGCGCTGGGCGATCTCGATGCGCTGGCTGCCCAGGTGGTACAGCGCGACGAGCGGCACCGCATGCAGCACGAGCGACAGGAAGATGAAGGGATGCCGCCGTATGGGCCCGAACGCCGGGGCGGGCCGCGCAGTATCGTCGGCGAACATCGTCAGCGCGTGTGCATCGACACGTGGGTGAGCCCCTCGAACTGGCACAGTTCGAGCACGTGCACGATGTCCTGGTAGCGCGTGGACTGGTCGCCGTCGATGCGGACCGGCCGCGCCGGATCGCGCGCCGCCTCGCGCTTGAGCAGGTCGTGCAGGGCTTGCGTCGACACCTCCTTGCGGTCGATATACAGGCCGCCTCCGGCATCGACGCCGATGACCAGCGGCGCCGGCGCCGCCGTGGCGCGATCGAGGCTGACCTGCGACGTCGGCAGCACGATGGGCATGTCCTTTTCCGGCTTTTCGCCGTCGGGGTGCCGGAACGACGTCGCGACCATGAAGTACATCAGCAGGAAGAAGATGCAGTCGATCAGCGCGATCAGGCCGATCTCGGGCTGTTCGTCGTCGCCGAGATCAATGCGCATGGACGACCTCCAGCGTGCGCGCCGGCATGCCGTCCAGCACGCGGTTCAGCTGGCGTTCCAGCGCGATGCCGATGCCGACCATGCGGTTGCGGAAGACGTGGTGCATGGCCAGCGACGGCAGCGCCACCGACAGGCCGGCCGCCGTGTTGACGAGCGCCTTGGAGATGCCGCCCGCCAGCAGGGTCGGATCGCCCATGCCGTTGAACGCGATGACGTGGAAGGATTCGATCATGCCGATGACGGTGCCCAGCAGGCCGACGATCGGTGCGACCGTCGCGACGACGTTCAGCGCGTACGCCTTCTGCTGCTGCAGGCGCAGTTCGACGCCCGCCATCTCGGCCACGCGCGCCCCCAGTTTTTCGGCCGGCAGGTGGCGCTGTTCGACCATCCAGCCGAGGATGCGCGCGAGGCTGCTGTCGCCGTCCGCCACCCGTTCGCGCAACTGGTCGAAGCGTCCCGCGCGCCACAGCATCTCCGCCTCCGCGGCCAGGTCCGGCGGCGCCACTTTCACCAGGCGGAAGTTGGCGAGCCGCTCGAACGTCACGGCCAGCGCCAGCACGGACAACGCGCCGATCGCGACGATGCCCATGCCGCCATGCAGCAGCTCGGAAGCGATGTTCAGGCCCTGCGCATGGGCCGGGAAGGCAGTCAACAGCAGGCCATACAGGCCGAGGCGGCGCAATCGGGACATCGTCTTCCTTTCAATGGAAACAACGGATCATGCGCCAATTTAACACACATGATTCCGTGTTTGATCATTAAATTACACTTTCATCGCAATGAAAATTGCCATCTCATGGCAATCTAGTATGCGATAAGCATGACGGCGCTTGATGACAAGAAGTTCAGTATGATGGATGGTTTTCCCGACGAGGCGACGATGTTTTCCCATGTCTTCATTGGTGTCCGCGATTTCGACCGGGCGCTCGCGTTTTACCAACCGCTGCTGGCAGCGCTGGGACTGGAGGCGCGCTTCTGCGACCGGTCGCGCCCGTGGGCCGGCTGGCAGCAACCCGGCCGGGCGCGCCCGCTGTTCCTCATCGGCGCGCCTTACGACGGCCAGCCGCACGCCCCCGGCAATGGCCAGATGACGGCCCTGCTCGCGCCCGACCGCGCGGCCGTCGATGCGGCGTACGAGATCGCGCTGGCGCACGGCGGCCACGGCGACGGCGCGCCGGGCCTGCGCCCCCACTATCACGAGCATTATTACGGCGCCTACGTGCGCGACCCCGACGGCAACAAGCTGTGCGTGGTGTGCCACGACCCGGCCTGAACAGGCACTGACATGATGCTCCTCGCTTATACCGCCTTCGCGATCGGCGTCGCGAGTCCCGGACCGAGCGTCCTCGCGGTCATGGGCACCGCGATGGCGCAGGGCCGCGCGCGGGCGCTCGCGCTGGCGTCCGGCGTCGTCTGCGGGTCGCTGTGCTGGGGCTTGTGCGCGGCGTTCGGTCTCGCCGCGCTGATGGAACGCTGGTCCGGCGCACTGGCCGTCGTGAAGGCGATCGGCGGCGTGTACCTGCTGTGGATGGCCTGGCAGGCTGCGCGCAAAGTGCGCGGCACGAAGGGAGTGCCGGCAGCGGAGGCGGTGGACGAAGGCTATGCGCGCACGTGCGCGCGCGGCCTGGCGATGCACCTGACGAATCCGAAATCGATCGTCGTGTGGCTGTCGGTGGTCTCGCTGGCCCTGCCCGCCGGCGCGCGCCAGGCGGATGCGCTGGCGTTCGTGCTGTCATGCGCGGCGATCAGCGCATCGATCTTCTGCTGCTATGCACTGGCGTTTTCCACCGACGCCGCGCGCCGCGCCTACCGGGCGGGCGAGCGCTGGGTGAATGCCGTGCTGGCCGGCGTGTTCGCGTATGCGGGCGTGCGCATGCTGCTGGCCAGCCAGGCGCGGTGAATCAGATCAGGACCAGGTTGTCGCGGTGAACCAGCTCGGGCGCCTCGACGTAGCCGAGGATGCCCTCGATCTCGCTGGACGCGTGACGCATGATGCGCTTGATTTCGCCGCTCGTGTAGTTGGTGAGGCCGCGCGCGATCTCGGTGCCCGCGTCGTCCACGCAGCCCACGAGGGCGCCGCGGCCGAATTCGCCGCGCACGGCCGTCACGCCGATCGGCAGCAGCGATTTCCCCTCTTTCACCAGCTTCTGCACCGCGCCGGCGTCCAGCACGAGCTGGCCGGCCGTGTGCAGGTGGTCGATCATCCACTGGCGGCGCGCGGTCAGGCGCGCGGTCGGCGCGGTCAGCTGCGTGCCGATCGCTTCGCCGTGCGCGAGGCGCGTCAGGACGTTGTCTTCGCGGCCCCACGCGATCACCGTATGCGCACCGGAGCGCGCGGCGCGCTTGGCGGCCAGCACCTTCGTCAGCATGCCGCCGCGGCCGATGCTGCTGCCGGCGCCGCCGGCCATCGCCTCCAGCGACGTGTCGCCCGCCTGCGCTTCTTCGATCAGGCGCGCGGACGGGTCCTTGCGCGGATCGGCCGAGTACAGGCCCTTCTGGTCGGTCAGGATCACGAGGGCATCCGCCTCGATCAGGTTGGCGACGAGCGCGCCCAGCGTGTCGTTGTCGCCGAACTTGATCTCGTCCGTGACGACGGTGTCGTTCTCGTTGATGATCGGGACGACGCCCAGGCCCAACAGGGTGGTCAACGTGGAGCGTGCGTTCAGGTAGCGTTCGCGGTCCGCGAGGTCGGCGTGCGTGAGCAGCACCTGCGCCGTCTTCACGCCGTGGCTGCGGAAGCTCGTCTCGTAGATCTGCGCGAGGCCCATCTGGCCGCACGCGGCGCAGGCCTGCAGTTCGTGGATATCGGTCGGGCGCGACGTGAAGCCCAGGCGCAGCATGCCTTCGGCGATGGCGCCCGAGGACACGAGTACGACTTCCTTGCCGAGCGAACGGAGCGACGAGATCTGCGCGGCCCAGCGCGCGATGGCTTCGTGATCGAGGCCGCGGCCTTCGTTGGTGACGAGCGAGGAACCGACTTTGACGATGATGCGGCTGGAAGACTGGAGGACGGATTTCATGGCGACGGTCGGATTGACAGGAAGCGTCCTTGCGGGCGCAGGCCGATCAGCGCCAGGCCGACCGCCAGCTCGATCCCGCTGACGACGAACAATAAGCCCTGGGGCAGGCCGATCGCGAAGGCCGCGACGAGACGGCCGAGCGGCTGCGCCAGGATGAACAATGCTGCGAGGTCGCCGAGGATGGGCTGGTCGCCCTGCCTGGCCGCCAGCAGAGCCAGCCCCGCGGTGGCGAGGCGCACTCCGACGTAGAGGGCGAAGAACTGGCTGTAGCCGTTCACGCCCACGGGGAACAGTCCCATCGCATCCGCCACGCGGTCCGGATCCAGCAGGGCCGCGAGCGCGGCCAGCGAATGGACGGACGCCGCGACCGACAGCAGCTGGCCGCGCAGGCGCGCGCGCCAGGTGCTGCTTGCGGTCGGGGCGAAGGTGACTGCCAACGACTTAATCTTCGAGGATCTTGAAGCGGGGATCGTCCGGATCGATCGACGAGATGCCGCGCGCTTCCTCGGTCATCTGCGTCTCTTCCGAGCGCTGCGCGCTGTGGCGCGTCTCTTCGAGATACTTGTAGATCGCGTGCACGAGGTCTTCGCAGCCTTCGCGGTTCAGCGCCGAGATCTCGAACACGGGGCCCTTGAACCCCATGCGCTTGACGAAGTCCTTGACGACCTTCTTGCGCTCTTCTTCCGGCACGACATCCAGCTTGTTCAGCACGAGCCAGCGCGGCTTGTTGACCAGTTCCTCGTCGTACTTCTCGAGTTCCTTCACGAGCGCCTTGGCTTCCTTGACCGGATCGGTCTTGCCGTCCATCGGGGCGACGTCGACGATGTGCAGCAGCAGGCCCGTGCGGCTCAGGTGACGCAGGAACTGGTGACCGAGGCCGGCGCCTTCCGCCGCGCCTTCGATCAGGCCCGGGATGTCGGCGATGACGAAGCTCTTCGCATGCGACACGCGCACGACGCCGAGGTTCGGATGCAGCGTGGTGAACGGGTAGTCCGCGATCTTCGGGCGCGCGTTCGACACGGCCGTGATGAACGTCGATTTGCCCGCGTTCGGCATGCCGAGCAGGCCCACGTCGGCCAGCACCTTCAATTCGAGGCGCAGCTCGCGGCGCTCGCCGTCCTTGCCGTCCGTCTTCTGGCGCGGCGCGCGGTTGGTCGACGTCTTGAAGTGGATGTTGCCCCAGCCGCCCTCGCCGCCCTTGGCCAGCAGCTCGGTCTGTTCGTGCTCCGTCAGGTCGGCGATGATCTCGCCGGTGACGTCGTCGATGATCAGCGTGCCGACCGGCATGCGCAGGTAGACGTCCTCGGCGCCCTTGCCGTAGCAATCGGAACCGCGGCCCGGCTCGCCGTTGCGCGCCGTGTGGACCTTGGAAAAGCGGAAGTCGACCAGCGTGTTGACGTTGCGGTCGGCGACCGCCCAGATCGAGCCGCCGCGGCCGCCGTCGCCGCCGTCCGGACCGCCGAACGGGCGGAACTTCTCGCGGCGGAACGAGGCGCAGCCGTTGCCGCCGTCGCCGGCGATGACTTCGATGCGTGCTTCGTCGATAAACTTCATGATGAGACCACCAAAACGAAAGGCTGTGTCACTGTTAAAAGCGGACCAGGCGTCCATGATAGACGAACGGCCGCGGAACGTTCCGCACTTAACGGTGACAACGCCGAAAATTAAAAAGGCCCTACCGGAGGGCAGAGCCTATCGATTGCAAGGCTTGACGCCTTACCGGGCGGGGCACGCTTTGACTCAGCCTGCCCCGCTGCGCCGCAATTAAGCAGCGACTGCCTCAGCAGCCACGACGGTCACGAACTGCTTCGAACCGACGCCTTGCTTGACGAACTTGACCGTGCCATCGACCAGGGCGAACAGGGTGTGATCCTTGCCCAGGCCAACGTTGGTGCCCGGACGAACCTGGGTACCGCGCTGACGCACGATGATGCCGCCGGCGTTGATCGCCTGGCCGCCGTAGACTTTCACGCCGAGGCGTTTGCTTTCTGAGTCACGGCCGTTTCGCGTAGTGCCGCCGCCTTTTTTGTGTGCCATTTCAAATGCTCCTTGATTAGCTGAAGAAGGTACGCGCGGCGATTAGCCGTTGATCGCAACCACTTGGATTTCGGTGTAGTTCTGGCGGTGGCCCTGACGCTTCTGGTAGTGCTTACGACGACGCATCTTGAAGATACGCACTTTGTCGTGACGACCATGCGAAACAACAGTCACGCGAACCGAAGCACCTTCCACCAGCGGAGCACCAAACTTGATGCTCTCGCCCTCGCCGACGGCGAGAACCTGATCGATAGTGAGTTCGGAACCAATGTCTGCCGGTATCTGTTCTACTTTGAGTTTTTCGCCAGCGACAACTTTGTATTGCTTGCCACCGGTTTTTATGACCGCGTACATGATTTGAAACCTCATTGATTGTTAAGAAATATTCCCCTCGTCTTGGCGAGGTAAACAGCCGGGGATTCGGGGAACAGAGGATTATACATGGAATGGTGCGCAGCGTCAAAATGGTTGTGGTGCCGCGGCAGCCCCTCGGGCGCCACTGGGAAAGAGGGCGTCTTTTCCTTGCATGTCGTATAATCGCGACTCAACAAAACCTATCCGCATCCAACGTCAGCAGGTCCGCCTTGTCCGCCGCCACCCAAACCGCACAACAGAACCCCATCACCCGCACGATCGCAGCAGACATGGAGGCCGTCAACACGGTGATCCGCGCGCGGTTGCAGTCCGAAGTCGCGCTGGTGAACCAGATCGCCGAGTACATCATCAGTGCCGGCGGCAAGCGGATCCGCCCCGTGCTGGTGCTGCTGCTGGCGAACGCCTACGGCTACAAGGGCGCCGGCCACCATGAGCTGGCGGCCGTCGTGGAATTCATCCACACCGCCACCCTGCTGCACGACGACGTCGTCGACGAATCCTCGATGCGCCGCGGCCGCCAGACCGCGAACGCCATGTTCGGCAACGCCGCGTCGGTGCTGGTCGGCGACTACCTGTACTCGCGCGCGTTCGAGATGATGACGAGCCTGGACAACATGCGCGTCATGCAGATCCTGTCGCGCGCCACGACCGTCATCGCAGAAGGCGAAGTGCTGCAGCTGTTGAACATGCACGATCCGGACGTCACGCAGGAAAGCTATCTGCGCGTGATCCGCTCGAAGACGGCGAAACTGTTCGAGGCGGCCGCGCAACTGGGCGCCCTCGTCGCCGGCGCGAACGACGCCCAGATCGAAGCGGCCGGCGAATACGGCCGCTCGCTGGGCACCGCGTTCCAGCTGATCGACGACGTGCTCGACTACGCGGGCGACGCCGCCGAAATCGGCAAGAACGTGGGCGACGACCTGCGCGAAGGCAAGCCGACCTTGCCGCTCATCTACGTGATGGAAAACGGCACGGCCGAGCAGCGCGAGCTGATCCGCACCTGCATCGAGCAGGGCGACGAAACCCATTTCGACGCCGTGCTGGCGGCCGTCACGAGCAGCGGCGCGCTGGACTTCACGCGCCGCGAAGCGGAGACCGCGGCACGCCGCGCCGCCGCCGCGATCGCCGACCTGCCGCCGAGCGAATACAAGGACAGCCTCCTGCAGTTATGCAGCTTCGCTGTTGACAGAAACCACTGAGGCAACTATAGTAATGCCTTCCCGAGATTTCGGTGACGAAGTCTCAAACAGTCGGGGTGTAGCTTAGCCCGGTAGAGCGCTACGTTCGGGACGTAGAGGCCGGAGGTTCGAATCCTCTCACCCCGACCATCTGTTTTTCTCCCTCAGCATTACCCATACCAGTCGGGGTGTAGCTTAGCCCGGTAGAGCGCTACGTTCGGGACGTAGAGGCCGGAGGTTCGAATCCTCTCACCCCGACCACAGAATTCATGCAAGCAGCGGCTGATGGCCGCTGTTTTCGTTTCCGCCGCCTACTCTTCTTCGACGATCGCCACGCCCCACGGCTTCAGCGCCAGTTGCTGGCCGCGCGTCACCTTACGTCCGGACAACAGGTCCGTACCGCTCGCATACCCATAGTTCAGTCGCTGCGGCCTGGCGGAATAGTTCAGCACATACCGTACCCGATGCCCGTCCTGCAGCGTGCCGCCGCGGACGATGAGGGGGAAGCGTACCTTCGGCAGATCGATGCCGGCGCGCTTCACCTGGTCGGTCACGATCCCGTCGATCACGGCGTCGGTCGGCATGAAGCCGACGTAGCCCACCTCCCCGCTGCCCCAGGCATTGCGCGTGACGGCCGCATAGTCCGGCCACGAAGGATGCTGGAAGCGGGCGACCACGGTTGCCGTCGTCGGCCTCAGGAACTCCATCCACCAGCGTGCCTTGTTGTCTGCGGCGCCGACCTTGAACGGATCGCCCGCGAGCGTCACGTCCACCGGGTTCGTGAACTGGTGATACGTCACGCCCGCCGCCGCACTGATCGCACCCGGTTGCACAGCGTAGCGCACCTTCGTGTTCTCGTCCGAAAAGCCGCTGCGGAACGTGTACAGCACGTGGCCGCCCTGCTTCGCATAATCGTTCAGGCGCGCGATCTCCGCGTCGCTCGCCGCGTACAACGACGGCACCACGATCAGCTTATAGTCCGACAACGGTACCTTCGACGCCGGCGAGAGGATGTCCGCTTCCACGTTCATGCGGTACAGCGCGTCGTACCAGGGCCGCATCGCATCGTTGTAGTCGAACGCCTTGCCGTCGACATACACCTTGAACGCGTTGAACCCCGCCTGCGCCGTGTTGCTGACATAGACTGCGACCTGATTCTTCTTGCGCAGGTTCACGAGCTTGGGTCCCAGCCGCCGCAGGTCGGCGCCGATGGTCTTCACCTCCGCATAGACCTCGTTCGGCTGGTAATCCTGCGACAGCACGCCGCGCCAGTAAGTCTCAATCGCATTGGCCGTCGTCGCCCAGTGCCAGTACGAGACCATGTTCGCGCCCGAAGCGAGATGGCTGAAGGCCTGCAGGCGCATCTGGCCGGGATAAGGGGTCCAGTGCGAGAAGCCTTGTGCCTCGGTTTCCATGACCAGGTAGTTCTGGCCGTCGCGCATGGAGCGCGCCAGGTCGCCGCCGAAGGCGATTTCGACGCCGGTCAGCTTGTCCTGGCTCGGGTGGTAGATGTCGATGCCGGCGACGTCGAGCGGCTGTGCGGCGTCCCAGTGATTCACTTCCGGCTGCACACCGTAGGAATGGTTTTTCCAGCCGAGGTCGAAGTTCTGCGTGATGAATTGGTCGCCGCGCGCATGCGCGCGCACGAGGCCGGCCTGCCAGGTGAGGTAGTCCGTCACCAGGTCCCGCTGGAATGCAGTGAACGCATTCGACAGGCTCGCGTTGATGGACCCGTTCACGGACGGGAAATCGTCCCAGCTGTTGATGCGGTTGCTCCAGTAATCGAGGCCGAACGCCTTGTTGAGCTGGTCGAGGTCGGGAAACTTCCTGCGCATGGACGCGACGAACGCCCGCTGCACATTGGGGCCGCTCGTGGCATAAGCCTTGGTCTCATTGTCGACCTGGTAGCCGATGACGGCGGGATGGTCCTTCACGTGGTCGACCAGCTTTACGATCACCCGTTCCGCCGCCGCGCGGAAATCCGGGTCGGTAATGTCCATGTTCTGCCGCGGCCCATATTCCGCGCGGCCTTTCGGCGCGACCACCAGCACGTTCGGGTGCTTGCGCGCGAGCCAGGTCGGGATGGCGTAGGTCGGCGTGCCGACGATGACCTTGATGCCGGCCTTGTGGAAGGCGGCCAGCATGCGGTCCACGTGGGTGAAGTCGAACACGCCTTCGTCGCGTTCGAGCGTGCCCCACGTCGATTCGGCGATGCGCACGACGTTGATGCCCGCTTCCTTCATCATGCGCGCATCCTCGTCGAGACGGTCGACGGGCGTGTACTCGTCGTAGTAGGCGACGCCGAACAGGATCGTGTCCGGCAGTGTTGGGGCCGCGAAGGTGCCGCCGCAAAGTGCGCCCAGCGCGGCCGTGGCGAGAGCCCGTGCGAATGTAGTCATGTGTAGTCTCCTGTTTTAATCATTGCATTTTATATATATAAAACTATGAACACAACCGGCGACAGGCGTCGGGGTGGCGTGGGAGCGCAGCCCGCAAAAGCACAGCGCCAGGCCGCATTGTCGTGGCCTGGCGCTGGTCATTCCTGATGTGGCTAACAGCGTCTATCGGCCGCTGTTTTCGTTTCCATCCCCTCGTCCCGCATGCGCCCACTGAGTGCCGACCCGCGCCGCGCGCCATGCCTGCACCCTGGCAAGGCCGGCGAGCAGGCCGAAGTCGCCGATGCGCTCGAACACGTCGAGATAGCGGAACACCGGCGCGAACACCGCGTCGACGATGCCGAAGCGCTCGCCGTCGAAGTACGGCGGCGCGTGCAGCACCTCCTCCACCTGCCGCAAGCGCCGGTGGATGTCGGCCGCCGCGCGCAGCAGGGCCGCATCGTCGGGCGCGTTGTAGAACACGGCGATGGCGTTCAGCAGCGCCGAGCCGAATTCCATCCAGCTCCGGTGGCGCGCGCGCCGCAGCGGGTCGAGCGGATGCAGGCGCGGCGCAGTCGTCTCATCGAGGTATTCGCAGATCACGGCCGACTCGAAGATCGCTTCGCCGGCGGCCAGCAGCACCGGGGTCTTGCCGAGCGGCGATACGCGCAGGAACCAGTCCGGCTTGTCCGCCAGGTCGACGTCGCGCCGCTCGAACGGGACGCCCTTCTCGTGCAGGACGATGGCGGCGCGCTGCACATAGGGACACAGGGCGTGGCTGACGAGAACGAAAGAATTACTCACGACGACTCTCCTTGATAATCGCCGCCCTACCGCATCGGCAGCGCCGATCTGGAGACCGTGCTGGCCCTCGTCCGCGCCGGCACCCTCGCGCAGGCCGGCGAACGACTGGGCGTCGACGGCTCGACGGTCTTCCGCAACCTGCAGCGCATCGAGCGCGGCCTGGGCCAGGCGCTGTTCGAGCGCACGCGTTCCGGCTACCTGCCGGGCGAACTCGCGCTGAACCTCGCGCGCCATGCGGAGCGGCAGGAAAGCGAGCTCGAGGCGGCACGCTCGCTGGTGCAGACCCGGCCGGACCAGGTCTCCGGGCAGGTCCGCATCACCACCACGGACACCATCCTGCACGCCCTGGTCGCGCCGTCGCTGAAGGCGCTGCGCGCGCGCCATCCGCTGCTGGACTTCGACCTCGACGCCAGCAACACCCCGGTCAACCTGGGCAGGCGCGATGCCGACATCGCGATCCGCGCGACGCGCGAACCGCCCGAGCACCTGGTGGGGCGGCCGCTCGGACCGATCCGCGTCGCGTTGTTCGCGCCGCGCAGGAGCCGGCTGCGCTCGATCGAGGACGCGGTCGAGCGCGGCGTGGCGTGGGTCGCGCCGGACGATGCGCTACCCGACCATCCGTCGGTGCTGTGGCGGCGCCGGCACTTTCCGAAGATCGCGCCGGCGTATCGGGTGAGCAGCATCCTGGCGGCGGCGGAGTGCGTCGCCCTCGGGCTGGGCGTGGCGGTGCTGCCGTTGTTTCTCGCGGCGCCGCGCGCGGACCTGCGTCAGGTCGGTCCGGAGATCGAGGAATGCGTGACTCAGCTGTGGTTGCTCACACATCCGGAAAGCCGTCATCTCAGGCGCGTCGCAACGGTACTGCAGTACCTCGCGCAGGAAATCCACCTTCCTTCAAAATAGCCCCACGGCTGCGCAGTCTCAAATCCGCTGAACGTCGGTTCCCTACCATTGACGGGCAATCCGACCGCTGAACTGGCTCAATGTCTTTCAGCATTGTTCGCAAGGACATTGTTTGTAATCATGCGCACCCCTTACCTGTCGTTCCTGCTCGTGACACGCTGGGCCAGCGTCCTGGTGGCGCTGATGTACCACGTCCGCTTCCTGCTGTTCGTCGACTACGAACACGTGCACGCGAAAACGTGGCTGACGAACGTCTTTTATTTCCTGACGGGACTCGGCCATGAATCGTTCGCCGTCTTTCTCGTCCTCGACGGCATCCTGACGGGACGCGCGCTGCGGGCTGGTACCATCCCGGGCCGGCGTGCCGTCGCGCTGTACGGACTCCTCCTGCCAGGCCTGGTCCTCGGGGCCGCCGCCGACGTCGCGGGCGTCCGGTTCTTCAACGGATCCGGCCTGTACACGGCCTACCCCGCCTTCAGCACGCTCACGCTCGGCTATGCCTCTCTGCTGGGCAACATGTTCATGCTGCAGCCCTTCGTCGTGCCCACGTTCGGCAGCAACGGCATGCTGTACTTGCTGTCGTTCCTGTTCTGGTCGATCATCCTGCTGGACGTCTTGCTGCGCGCCACGCGCGCCGGCCGGGTCGTGCTGCTGACGGCCGTGGTCGTGCTGGCGCCGCCCTTGTTCCTGATCTGGTCGGCCATCTGGCTGACCGGCCTCGCGGTGGCGCACATGGGCGCGCTGCGCAGGGCCAGGCCGTCGCTGCCCGTCGCCATCGTCGGCTTTCTCGCCACGCTGCTGCTGTCCCGCTTCCTCGGCGCCGGCGTACACGGGCCGCCAGCGTTCGGCGCCTGGCTCGCCGACTGCAAATTCCTGCTCGTGGGGTGGGGCTTCGCCGCCATCGCCTGGGCCCTGGCTCCGCCCGGCGCGCAGCACACGACGGTGCCCGACGACCCGGCCCCCGCGTTCACCTTCTTCTTCCACTTCCCGGTCATGATGCTGCTCGTCGGAATCGGCACGACGCTGCCCGGCCAGGCGCTGATGCAGCAGCCGACGCCGGCACGCTACGGCGCGTTCGTCGCCGTCGCCGCCGCCTGTGTGGGCACGACGGTGCTCGTCGCCCGGGCGGCGCGGCCGGGAAAAGCACAGCGCCAGGCCGCGTGGCCGTGGCCTGGCGCTGGTCATTCCTGATGTCTGTTATTGCGCCGACGCAGCCCGGATCCGTACCACCAGCGCGGCCAGGCTGGATGCGACGGCGAGCAGCACGATGCCGTTCCAGCCCCATGCGGCCAGCGCCTGGGCGCCGAGCGCGCCGCCCGCTGCCATGCCGACGAACATCGTGGTCATGAAGATCGCGTTCAGGCGGCTGCGGGCTTCCGGCGCGATACCGTAGACGATGGTCTGGTGGGCGATCATCGTCGCCTGCACGCCCAGGTCGAAGCCGACCGTGGCGAGGGCCAGCAGCACCAGCTGCGCGCCGGTCGACAGGTGCGGCATGGCGAACATGATGCCGAACGATGCGACGCTCAGGCCGGCGCCGAGCCGGGTCACGAACTGCGGACCGCGGCGGTCGGCCAGGCGGCCGGCGAACGGGGCGGCCAGCGCGCCGACGGCACCGGCCAGGCCGAACGAACCGGCGGCGGCCGAGCCCAGGTGGAACGGGGCGCCGTGCAACATCACGGCCAGCGTGGACCAGAAGGCCGAGAAGCCGATCGACAGCAGGCCCTGGGCCATGGCGGCAAGGCGCAGCGCGCGGTGTTCTTTCCACAGCGCGAACAGCGAGCCCAACAGGGCCGGATACGGGCTGGTGCTCGTCGGCTTGAAGCTCGGCAGGCCGCGGGCGAGGATCGCCGTCGTGAAGGCCGCGACGACCGCCGCGCCGCCGAACACGGCGCGCCAGCCGAGTGCTTCCGCCACAAGTCCACCCACGACGCGCGACAGCAGGATACCCAGCAGCAGCCCGGTCATGACGGTGCCGACAATGCGGCCGCGGTGCGCGGCCGGGGCCAGCGTTGCGGCGGCCGGGACGATGTCCTGGGCGACGGTGGCCAGCAGGCCGACGGCGAGGCTGGCGCCCAGCAGCACGGACAGGCTCGGCGCGGCGGCGATGGCCAGCAGCGCCATGGCCAGCAGCAGCGATTTCACGACGATGATGGTGCGGCGATCGAAACGGTCGCCCAGCGGCGCGAGGAACAGCAGGCCGAGCGCGTAGCCGAACTGCGTCAGGGTCGGGATCCAGCCGACGGCCTGGTTGCTGGCGTGCAGGTCGGTCGCCAGTACGCCCAGCGTGGGCTGGCTGTAGTACAGGGCGGCGACGGACAGGCCCGTGCTTGCGGCCAGCAGGAAGATCAGGGGCGAGGTCAGCGTCGTGCGGATCGGTATGACAGTCGCCGTCGTGTGTGCGATGCTCATGTTGGACTCCATGGTGGGTGCGTTGTTGCAGTGCATTATGGAGAGCCGAAACATGGCTGTGTAGCACCGGCGAACGTCGAACTGTTATACTCCACACGTATGAGCACGGACTTTTCGACGATTAATCCATCTGCCGACCGTATGATGCTGGTCGAAACCTTCGTCCGCATCGTGGATGCCGGCAGCCTGTCCGCCGCCGCGCGCGCACTCGCGACGACACAGCCGACGATCAGCCGGCGTTTGAAGTCATTGGAAAAATCGCTGGGCGTGCGCCTGCTGCAGCGGTCCACGCACGCGATGAAGCTGACGGACGACGGCATGCGCTGCTATGCGCGCGCAAAAGAGCTCATCGCGGGGTGGCAGGAATTCGAGAGCGAGATCCGGGGCGCCGTGGACGAACCGGTGGGGATGCTGCGCGTCGTCGCGCCGCACGCGTTCGGCCAGCAGCAACTGGTCGCGCCGCTGGCGGCGTATCTCGCGCGCTATCCGCGCATGACGGTGGACTGGGTCCTGCACGACCGCACGCCGGACTTCATCGGCGAAGGCATCGATTGTGCGATCCGCGTGGGCGAGGTGCCCGATCCGTCGATGGTCGCGATCCGGCTGGGTGACGTGCCGCGCATCGTCATCGCGACGCCCGGCCTGTTCGACGGCCGCGCCCTGCCCGCCCATCCGGATGAACTGGCGGCGCTGCCCTGGATCGCCGTCAGCCATTATTACCGCGACGAGGTGGCCTTGACCCATGCGCGGACGGGCGACACGGTGCGCGTGCCCGTCCAGCCGCGCCTCTACACGGACAACCTGTATGCGATGCGCAGCGCCGTCACGCTGGGCGTGGGCGCGGCGCTGGGGTCGCGCTGGGCGTTGCGCGAGGAACTGGACGCGGGCCGGCTCGTGCAGCTCGTGCCGGACTGGCAGGCGTCACCGCTGCCGATCTGGCTGATCTACCCGCCGGCGCGCTTCTATCCGGCCCGGCTGCGGCGCTTTATCGACATCATGCGCGTGGCGGTGCCGCAGGCGTACGGCGTGGTGGCGCCGCCGGGCCGTTAGATCCAAAACCGTCGTTCCCGCGCAGGCGGGAACCCAATATGCACGCGTTTTCGTAATGCAAGCAGAACTTGGGTCCCCGCCTTCGCGGGGACGACGAAGCTATGCTTCCGCGACCTGCGTCTCCGCCAGCAACGACCGGATCTCCGGAATGCACGACCCGCAATTGCCACCGGCCTTGGTGCACGCCGTCACACCCGCCGCATCGCACAGGTTGTTCTGGCGGATCGCGATCTCGATGGTCTTGCGCCCCACGCCGAAGCACGAGCACACGGTCGGTCCGGGATCGATGCCCGGCTCTTTCGCGCGGCCCGCCAGGAGGCTGATACGGTCGGCCGGCTCCAGCTGCTCCTTGTCGAACATGCTGGCGAGCCAGGTGCGGGCCGGCAGGTCGGCGCGCTGCGCGACGAACAGGCACGCTTCGATGCGGCCGTCGACGAGGTGCACGGCGCGGTACATGCCGCCGTTCTTGTCCTCGACTTCGATCCAGTCCGCGTCGTCGTCGTGCACGTCCAGCAGCTTGCGCGCCCAGTCGTGCGCGGCGGCGAACGGTTTGCGGCCCGCCAGTTCGTAGCGGACGAAGTCCTTGCCTTGCACGCGCGTCCAGTTGGACGCCTCGCGCAGCGGCAGTTCCGTGCGCGACAGGATGAAACCGAACCACGTGACGCCGAACGGTTCGATGCGCACCGGCGTGTGCTTGAATTCCGGCTCGCCCGACACCGGGTCGACGGCCGGGTTGACGACGGTGCCCACGCGCGCGTCCGACGCCGTCTGGCCGCTCCAGTGGATCGGCATGAACACGCTGCCGCGCGCGATGCCGCCGCCGTGCTGCACGCGCGCCACGACGGCGCCCCAGTCGCTCGTCACGCGCGCCAGTTCGCCCGCCTTCACGCCACACAGCAGCGCATCCTGCGGGTGCATGTCGATGTACGGTTCCGGGATGTGCTCGGCCAGTTTCTGCGAGCGGCCCGTGCGCGTCATCGTGTGCCACTGGTCGCGCACGCGGCCCGTGTTCAGCACGAGCGGATACTCCCCGCCCGGCAGGTGCGCGGGCGCGCGCGGCACCGTCGGCACGAAGCGCGCACGGCCGTCGCCATGCGCGAAGCGGCCGTCGCCGAACAGGCGTGCGGTCCGTTCTTCCGGCGTACGCACCGGCCACTGCACGGGGTCGAGCGCATCGTAGTCGGCGCGCGTCATGCCCGCGAGGCCTTTGACGTCGAACAGGCGGCGGCGCTGGCCGTCGGTACCGTTCTTCCATCCGGACAGGCGCGCATGCTCATCGAAGATCTCGTGCGGCGACGTGAAATCGAAGCCCTTGAAACCCATGCGGCGCGCGACGTCGCATATGATGTCCCAGTCGGCGCGCGCACTGCCCGGCGCGGACAGGAACGCGCGCTGGCGCGAGATGCAGCGCTCGGAATTGGTGACGGTGCCGTCCTTCTCGCCCCAGCCGAGGGCCGGCAGCAGCACGTGGGCCGCGTCGTTCGTGTCGGTGCCGAGCACGACGTCGGAAGCGACGACCAGCTCGCACTTTTCCAGCGCGCGCCGGGCCTGGTCGGCATCGGGCAGGCTCACGAGCGGATTCGTCGCCATGATCCACACGGCCTTCACTTTGCCGTCCTCGATGGCGCGGAACAGGTCGACGGCCTTCAGGCCCGGCTTGCCGGCGACCGTCGGCGAACCCCAGAACTCCTGCAGCGCGCCGCGTTGCGCGGCGTCGTCGAGGTCCATGTGCGCGGCCAGCATGTTCGCGAGGCCGCCCACTTCACGTCCACCCATCGCATTCGGTTGACCGGTCAGCGAGAACGGCCCCATGCCGGGGCGGCCGATGCGGCCCGTGATCAGGTGGCAGTTGATGATCGCATTGACCTTGTCGGCGCCGCTTGTGGACTGGTTCACGCCCATCGTGAACGCCGTCACGACCTTCTCCGTGTTCGCGAACAGGTCGTAGAAGCGCTCCAGGTCGCGCGGGTCGAGGCGGCAAGCTTTCGCCACTTCTGCCAGCGTGCCCGCCTTGCCGGCCGCGTCCAGTGCATCGGCCACGCCCGTCGTATGGGCTTCGATGAAGCTGTCGTCCGCCGCGTGCTGGGCGAGATGGCCCAGCAGGCCGTCGAACAGCCACACGTCCGTGCCCGGCTTGACGGGCAGGTGCAGGTCGGCGATGTCGCACGTGGCGGTGCGGCGCGGGTCGACGACGACCACCTTCAGGTCCGGCCGGTCCTGCTTCGCGCGCGCGATGCGCTGGTACAGCGTCGGGTGGCACCATGCGGCGTTCGAGCCGACGAGCACGATCAGGTCGGCCTGCTCGAAGTCTTCGTAGCAGCCCGGCACGATGTCCTCGCCGAACGCGCGCTTGTGGCCGGCCACCGCGGACGACATGCACAGGCGCGAGTTCGTGTCGATGTTCGCGCTGCCGACATAGCCTTTCATGAACTTGTTGGCGACGTAGTAGTCCTCGGTCAGCAGCTGGCCGGAGACGTACAGCGCGACGGCGTCCGGGCCGTGCTCCGCGATCACGCGCGCGAAGCCGGAAGCGACCTTGTCCAGCGCCTCGTCCCACGACGCTTCGCGCAGCGCGCCTTCTTCGCGCAGCATCGGCGCGAGCAGGCGGCCGCGGTTGCCGAGCGTCTCGCCCAATGCGGAACCCTTCACGCACAGGCGCCCCTGGCTTGCGGGGTGCGCCGCGTCGCCCGCGATCGCGAGCGTGCCGTCCTGCCCGACCTGGGCGCTGACGCCGCAGCCGACGCCGCAGTAAGGGCACGTCGTTTTGACGGTGGTTGAAGCAATGGGAAAATGCGCGGACAACTCCATGTGAAACTCCTCGTCAGGCCGCTCGGCCGAACAGCAACTGGTCGCGGATGGACGAGATGTCCGTCCGCTGTTGAATCAGGTCGAAGTACCAGGGACCGTCCGCGACGTCCCCGTACAACACGGCGCCCGTCAGGCGGTTGCCCGCGACGACGAGGCGTTTATAGATGCCGCCGCGGCGGTCGCGCAGCACGAGGTCTTCGCTGCCTTCGCCGCCGACGATGTCGCCGGCCGAGTACAGGTCCACGCCCGTCACCTTCAGCTTCGTCGCGGTGGCCTGCTGCACGTAGCGGCGGTGCCCCGAGCCTGCGAGGTGGGCGGCGGCGACGCGCGCCTGGTCCCAGATCGGCGCGACGAGGCCGAACGTGGCGCGGCGGTGCTGCACGCATTCGCCGACGGCGTACACGCGCGGGTCGTAGGTCTGCAGCGTGTCGTCGACGACGATCGCGCGCTCGCAATGCAGGCCCGCGGCCTTCGCCAGTTCGACGTTCGGACGCACGCCCGCGGCCATCACGACGAGGTCGGCGTCCACGGTCTCGCCGCCCTCGAAGCGCACCGAACGCACGCGGTCCTCGCCCTCGATGGCGACGGTCTGGCGGTTCAGCAGGATGCGCAGGCCGCGCTGTTCCAGGCTCGCGCGCAGCAGTTCCGCGGCGGGCGGATCGAGCTGCTGGTTCATCAGGCTGCCCGTCACGTGCACGACGGCGACCTCCATGCCCTGGCGCAGCAGGCCATTGGCCGCCTCCAGGCCGAGCAGGCCGCCGCCGATGACGACGGCCTTCCCGCCCGCGCGCGCGGCGTCCAGCATCGTGTCGACGTCGCTGATGTCGCGAAAGCCGATCACGCCCGGCAGCTGGTGGCCCGGCACCGGCACGATGAACGGCTTCGAACCCGTGGCGATCAACAGGCGGTCGTACGGCACCACGAGGCCGGACGCGGCGTGCACGACGCGCTTCTTGCGGTCGATGCGCACGACCGGGTCGCCCGCGTGCAGCGTGATGCCGTTGGCGTCGTACCATTCACGCGTATTGAGCATGATGTCGTCGACGGTCTTCTCGCCCGCCAGCACGGGCGACAGCAGGATGCGGTTGTAATTCCCGTGCGGCTCCGCGCCGAACACGGTGATGCGGTACATGTCGGGCGCGAGCTTCAGCAGCTCCTCGACCGTGCGCATGCCCGCCATGCCGTTGCCGATGACGACCAGGCGCGGATGAGTCTTCATTTACGCACCCACCCAGACCTTGCCATCCTCGACGCGCACCGGGTAGCTCGACACCGAGTGGTGCGGCGCTTCCAGGCATTCGCCGGTCTGCAGGTCGAAGTGCTGCTTGTAGATCGGCGACGCGACGACGATGCGCTCGCCGATGCTGCCGACCAGGCCGCGCGACAGCACGGCGGCGTCCGAGTTCGGATCGTAGTTATCGATGGCGAACACGCGCGGCGCCTCGGCGCCCACGCGGAACACGGCCACCTGGCGGCCGTTCAGCAGGGCGGCGACGCCCGTGTCCGGGACGATCTGGTCGAGCGAGCAGACGGCGTTCCACTGGTTGAGTTGAATATCGCGGTGCATGGTGTTCTCCTTTTCAGTCCATCTATCAGGCTGCTGCAATCGGGATGACGCGGCGGCGTTCGTCCGGCGTGGCCGGACGGATCTGGCCGCGTTCCGGCATGAACACCACGTTGTCGTCGGTGCCCTCGGTGTTGACGAAGCTGCGGAAGCGCTGGCGCACGGCCGGGTCTTCGACGGCGTTCTTCCACTCGTCGGCGTAGGTGTCGACGACGCGCTGCATGTCGGCTTCCAGTTCGGCGGCGATGCCCAGCTTGTCGTCGACGACGACCTGCTTCAGGTAATCCAGGCCACCTTCCAGGTTCTCGCGCCACGTGCTGGTGCGCTGCAGGCGGTCGGCGGTGCGCACGTAGAACATCAGGAAGCGGTCGACGAGCTTCACGACCGTCGCTTCATCCAGGTCCGACGCGATCAGTTCCGCGTGGCGGGGCTTCATGCCGCCGTTGCCGCACACGTACAGGTTCCAGCCCTTCTCGGTGGCGATCAGGCCCACGTCCTTGCCCTGCGCCTCGGCGCATTCGCGGGTGCAGCCGGAGACGCCGAACTTGATCTTGTGCGGCGCGCGCAGGCCCTTGTAGCGGTTTTCCAGCGCGATGGCGAAGCCGACGGAATCGCCCACGCCGTAGCGGCACCACGTCGAGCCCACGCACGATTTCACGGTACGCAGCGACTTGCCGTAGGCGTGGCCCGATTCGAAACCGGCCGCGATCAGCTCTTCCCAGATCGCCGGCAGCTGGTCCACGCGGGCGCCGAACAGGTCGACGCGCTGGCCGCCCGTGATCTTGGTGTACAGGCCGTACTTCTTCGCGACCGCGCCCACGGCGATCAGGCCGTCCGGGGTCACTTCGCCGCCCGGCATGCGCGGCACGACGGAATACGTGCCGTCCTTCTGGATGTTGCCGAGGAAGTAGTCGTTCGAATCCTGCAGGCTCGCGTGCTGCGGCTTCAGCACGAAGTCGTTCCACGTCGACGCGAGGATGTTGGCGGCGACCGGCTTGCAGATGTCGCAGCCCAGGCCCGTGCCGTGCTTGTGCAGCAGTTCGGCAAAGCTCTTGATGCCGCCCACGCGGATCAGGTGGTGCAGTTCCTGGCGCGAGTACGGGAAGTGTTCGCACAGGTGGTTGTTGACGGCCATGCCGGCCTTCGCCATCTCGGACTTCATGATCTGCGTGACGAGCGGCACGCAGCCGCCGCACGACGTGCCGGCGTTCGTGCACGACTTGATCGCGCCGATGTCGCATGCGCCCCCTAGAACCGCGTCGGCGATGACGCCCTTGGTGACGGCGTTGCACGAGCAGACCTGCGCGCTTGCCGGCAGCGCGTCGACGCCCAACGCCGGACGCGCACCGCCCTCGAGCTGCGGCAGGATCAGGAATTCCGGCGACTCCGGCAGCTCCATATCGTTCAGCATCATCTGCAGCAGGCTGCCGTATTCGGCCGCGTCGCCGATCAGCACGGCGCCCAGCAGCTTCTTGCCGCAATCGGACACGACGATTTTCTTGTAGACCTGCTTGCGCTCGTCCGTGAACTGGAAGCTGCGCGAGCCCGGCGTGTTGCCGTGGGCGTCGCCGATCGATGCGACGTCCACGCCCATCAGTTTCAGCTTGGTGCTCATGTCGGCGCCGGCGAAGGCGGCTTCCTGGCCGATCAGCGCGCGCGCGACGATGCGGGCCATTTCATAGCCCGGTGCGACGAGGCCGAACGTCTGGCCGCCCCACGAGGCGCATTCGCCGATGGCGTAGATGTGCGGGTCGGAGGCGAGGCAGGCGTCGTCGATGGCGATGCCGCCGCGCGGGCCCAGTGCCAGGCCGGAGGCCTTGGCCAGTTCGTCGCGCGGGCGGATGCCGGCCGAGAACACGATCATGTCCGCTTCGAGGAAGCTGCCGTCCGCGAATTCCATGCGGTGCGTGGCCGACTCGCCGGCGACGATCTGCAGCGTGTTCTTTTGCGTGTGGACGTTGACGCCCAGTTCTTCGATTTTCCTGCGCAGCACGCGGCCGCCCAGGTCGTCGACCTGCACGGCCATCAGGCGCGGTGCGAATTCGACGACGTGCGTGTCGAGGTGCATGTCGCGCAGCGCCTTGGCGCATTCGAGGCCCAGCAGGCCGCCGCCGACGACGACGCCGGATTTCGAACGGGCGCCGCATTCCGTCATTTTTTCCAGGTCTTCGATGGTGCGGTAGACGAAGATGTCGTTGCGCTCCTTGCCCGGGACCGGCGGCACGAACGGGTAGGAACCCGTCGCGAACACCAGCTTGTCATACGAGAGCACGGCGCCATCGGCCAAGGTGACGGTTTTCGCATCACGGTCGACGGCGACGGCCTGCGCGTTCAGCTTCAGGTCGACCTGGCCGGCGTGCTGTTCGAAGAAGCCCGGTGCGACGAGCGACAGCTGGTCGGCAGTGGTGCCGGAGAAGAACGAGGACAGGTGCACGCGGTCGTAGGCCGGGCGCGGTTCCTCGCACAGCACGGTGACGTGGAAATGGGCATCCTGCTTGGCTTCCGCGAACAGGGTTTCGAGGAATTTGTGGCCTACCATGCCGTGGCCGATGACGATCAGTTTCATGTTGCGACTCCTATGCTGCAATAACGTGTTCAGGCGGCGGCGGGTGCCGGCGTTTCGGGGACGGTCAGCGTGAAGCGCACGCCGATGGCGCACAGCGCCGCGACGAGGACGGCGCCGCCGAGGATCATCAGGGTCTGGCGCACGTCGCCCGTGCCCTTCATCAGGAAGCCGGCCAGCACGGCGCCGACGTTGCCGCCCGCGCCGACGATGCCGGCCACGCCGCCCAGCGCCTTGCGGCTCACGAACGGCACCAGGGCGTAGGTCGAACCGCAGGCCATGTGGGTGCACAGGCCGAAGGCGAGCATGGCGACGATGGCCAGCGTGACGCTCGTGGTCTGCGAGAACCACAGCAGGCCCAGGCCCTCGCCCAGCATCAGGACGAACAGCAGGTTCACGCGGGAATTCAGGTCACCGCGGGCCGCGACCTTGTCCGAGATCCAGCCGCCCAGGGCACGGGCGAACAGGGCCAGCAGGCCGAAGCTGCCGGCGGCCATGCCGGCCTGTTTCAGCGACAGGCCGAAGTGGTCGACGTAGTACGTGGCGGCGACGTTGTGGATGAACAGTTCGATGCCGAAGCAGGCGCCGTAGGTAATGAACAGCAGCCAGGCGCGGTAGTTGCGGCAGGCTTCGAAGAAGCTCGCCCAGCCGCCCTTGCCGCCCGCTTCGAACGGCACGCCGGCGGCGCGCAGTTCGGTGAAGTTACCTTCCGGGCAATCCTGGGTGAACTTGTAGTAGACGACGGCCATGATGAGCATCAGCACGCCCGGCACGACCAGGGCGGCACGCCAGCCCATCGTCTCGTTCACGCCCAGCATGACCATGGCGCCCATGATCAGCGGCATCGTGGCCTGCGCGACGCCGCCGCCGCTGTTGCCCCAGCCGGCCGAGGCCGCGTTGGCGGTGCCGACGACCTTCGGGCCGAACATGACGGAGGTGTGATACTGGGTGATCACGAAGCTGGCACCGACGGCGCCGATGCCGAGGCGGAACAGCAGGAAGCTTTCATAGCTCTGGGCCATGGCGACGCCCAGCACGGGGATCGCGCCCAGCGCCAGCAGGCCGGTGTAGGCCTTGCGCGGACCGAAGCGGTCGCACAGCGGGCCGATGATCAGGCGCACGACGATGGTGATGGCGACGGCCGCGATGTTGATGTCGGCGATCTGGCTGACCGACAGGTGGAACTCGCCCTTGATCACCGGCATCAGCGGTGCGCAGGCAAACCAGGCGAAGAAGCAGACGAAGAAGGCCACCCAGGTCAGGTGGAACGCGCGCATCTGGGGCGTATCAAACGAGAATAGCTTGATACTGTTTGCTTTGCCGGCCATGTTGTTATTCCCTTCTTGAAAACGAAAAGGCGCCCGCTGCCTGGCCGCGAAGACGATTCCAGAAATCGTTCAAGCGGGTGCAGCGGACGCCGTTGTCCTGTTGCCGGTCCCTCGTTGGACCGGCGCTTTTTACTCAGGGATCGCCGTTGATCCTTTACCTCCGTATCAGCAAGACCCGTGCCAGATGGTTTTCAGAGGGAAGATCGTATTGACCGGGCCTTGCACGCTTCATTGCAGTGCACCATGCACGCTCATGGCGCACTGCAATGAAGCGTGCCCCGTCGTTCCCGCGAAAGCGGGAATCCATACCGAGCAACCGGATCAGGTACGCTGGAAATGCTGCAACGTATTTAGTAACTGGCTTCGGTACTTCAGCATGGGTTCCCGCCTCCGCGGGAACGACGAGCCGGCTTTTACGCACCGGCCAGGGCGGTGCGGCGGATGGGAAAGGATGAGATATACGCGTCGGGCTCGAGGCCGTCCCAGACCTTGCCGTCCATGAGCACGGAGCGGCGCATCAGGCTCGACGACGCCGGTACACCCGCCAGCACGGCCGCCTCGCGGTACAGGCCCACGCGGTTCACGCGCGCGGCCACGGCCGAGTAATCGACGTCGTCGCGCAGCAGGCCCCAGCGCCGGTGCTGGGTCATGAACCACATCGCGTCGGACAGGTAAGGGAAATTGGCCTCGCCCTCGTCGTGGAAGCGCACCGGATCGGGATCGATCCAGCGCTTGCCCAGGCCGTTGTCATAGTCGCCATGCAGGCGCGCGGCGATGGCGCGGCGGTCCGCGTTCACATAGGCGGGGCTGGACAGCACCTCGGCCGCCACGTCGCGGTGCGCCGGCGATTCATCGAGCCAGCGCCCCGCCTCCAGCACGGCCGCGATCAGGGAGCGGCACGCGTGCGGGTTCGCGTCGACGAAGGCGGCCGTCGCGCCGAGCGCCTTGCCCGGATGGTCGCGCCAGATGTCCTGGCTCGTCGCGACGGTGAAGCCGCTGCCGTCCAGCTGGGCGCGGGCGCTCCACGGTTCGCCGGCGCAAAAGCCGTCCATGTGGCCGGCCGCCAGGTTCACGGCCATCTGGCTGGGCGGGACGGTCACCACCTGCGCATCGCGCACCGGATCGATGCCGCCCGCCGCCAGCCAGTAATAGAGGAACAGCGCGTGGTTCCCGGTCGGGAACGTGTGCGCGAACGTGTAGCGGCGCGTGCCCTCGCGCATCACGGCGGCTAGCGTGCCGAGGTCCGTCACGCCCTGCCGGGCCAGTGCGCGCGACAGGGTAATCGCTTGGCCATTGCGCGACAAGTTCATCAGCACGGCCATGCGCGTGGGGGGACTCCCGATGCCGTTTTCCACGCCGTACAGCAAACCATATAGAACATGCGCCGCGTCGATCTCGCCCTGCAGCAGGCGGTCGCGCATGCCCGACCACGAATGCTGGCGCGCGAGTTCGAGCTTGATGCCGTATTTGTCGTCCAGCCCGAGCACGGACGCCATCACGAGGGACGCGCAATCCGTCAGGGGCATGAAACCGGCCCTGATCACGGTCTTTTCCGGCCGGTCCGAGCCGGCGATGAATGCGTGAGCCATCGTTTCCTTTGCTGTTTTAGCCGAGTAGATCCTCGACGTCGAGGATGCGCTGGGCGACTTCGGCCAGCTTGAGCTTCTTGTTCATCGCCATGCTGCGCAGCCGCTGGTAGGCCTCTTCCTCCGTCAGCCGGTTGCGCGCCATGAGCACGCCCTTGGCCCGTTCGATCAGCTTGCGGTCGGCGAGCTGGCGGCGCGTGTCGGACAACTCGTCCAGCAGCTTCTGTTCGCGGTTGAACCGCTTCATCGCCACATCCAGCACGGGCTTCACGCGCTCGGCCTGCAGCCCGGCCACGATGTACGCGGTGACGCCCGCCTCGATCGCGGCATCCATGCTGGAGGACGTCTGGTCGTCCGTGAACAGGACGATGGGCCGCGGCTCGTCGCGCGTGGCGATCACGATGTGTTCGAGGACGTCGCGCGCGTCCGATTCGCTGTCGATGATGATCATGTCCGGCTGGATCTGGGCGATCCGCTCCGGCAGGAAGATGTCGGCGGGGAGCGAAGCGACGATGTCATAGCCCGATTCCAGCAGGCCGATGCGCAGCGCCGTGTTGCGTCTTGCCTGCGCGGCGAGCGTGGCCTCGTCCGCGGCATCGCTGGACGCGGTGTTGACGACGACGATGCGCAGGGTGCGCTGGACCTTGGACGGCAGTTTCATGCCCTTTGGATATGCAAGTTCCGGGCCAACCAACCAGATATTCATGTTCCGTATTTCAGGAGTACGAATCAACATTAGTTGTCGTACAGAAAATATTCACGAAACGCATGGGAAGCATCACAAACAAAAAGTTCATTTATGACGCGGTTATCCCTATACTGCATCGCAACACGACAGATTTCTCACCGGAGATGACCATGAACACCGCAACGATCAACCAGGCACAGAACAAGACTCTGCGCCAGCACATTGCCGACACCCTGGGCAAGATCCGCACCTTTGCGATCGAACTGTATGAAGCGCACGGCGGCCTGATCGTGCCCGACGCCGCCCAGCCGGGCAGCGGCGCCCTCGCCCGCCGCAAGATGCAGCAGCAGGCTGGCATCATCATCCTGGGTCCGTTCTGCGCAGCCGCGCTGGCGCCGGAAGCCGTCCGCGAAACGCCGAACAACTAATCAAGCCAAGGATACAGATCATGACCCCGTTCGAATACCTCACCGTCGCCATCGCAGCCGCCGCCGTCGTCACCCGTATCGTGATGTTCGTGCGCAACCCGTCGCTGACCGCACCGTCCGAACTGTGGCTGGCGCAAGAGCCGACTGAACTGTGGATGGGCGAGTACGCGAAGCCGAAGGCAGCCGCGTAATATCTGACTGACCACATCGTCTCCACACGCCCGGCATTGGCCGGGCGTTGTCTTTTGTGCGCCGCAATATTCCTTAAGGTCGCCGACGTACTTACGCACGCGCGCCACTCCTGCCAGCGAATCCACACAGCACCATAGTCGGCTGCGCTAGAATGCTTTTTTGCAATTTCTGACCAAGAAAAGCATTCTTGTTCTTCATTTATCCACCCGACTGATGATGCGACTCCCTGTCCTTACCGTTCTTGCCGCACTGCTGGCGCTACCCGCTGCCGCCTCCACACCCGTGACCCTCGACCAGGCCATGGCCAACCCCGACTGGATCGGACCTCCCGTGGAAGCGGCGTGGTGGAACTGGGACGGCAAGCAGGTCATCTACAAGCAGAAGCGCGCCGGGTCGCCCCTACGGGACACCTACCGCGTGAACGCGGCGAAGGCCGGCACGCCGGTACAGGTGACGGACGCCGAGCAGGCGAAGCTGGACAGCCCGGAAATGCTGTACAACCGCGGCCGCACCCGCGCCGTCATCGTGCGCAACGGCGACCTGTTCGAGCGCGACCTCAAGTCGGGCGCCCTCCTGCAGATCACGCGCGGCAGCGGCGTGGCGATCCAGGCCGTCCAGTACACGGCCGACGAGCGCGGCGTGCAGTACCGCATCGGCGACGACTGGTTCGCGTGGGACCGCACCGACCGCGTGACCGGTCCCGTCGCCCTGCCGCGCGCCGCCAAGGATCCGAACGTGACCGAGGCCGACGCGCTGCGCGACATGCAGCTGCGCCTGTCGACGATCCTGAAGCGCCAGAAGGACGAGCGCGACGCCACCCGCGCGCAGGCCGAGGAACTGCGCCGCGCCGACCCGACCCGCGCGCCCGCGCCGATCTACCTGGGCGACAAGGTCGCGATCCTGAACAGCGCGCTGTCGCCGGACGGCCGCTGGCTGCTCGTCGTCACGGGTCCGAAGAACGCGGACAAGGGCCGCGCCGGCAAGATGCCCCGCTACGTGACGGAAAGCGGCTACGAGGAATTCTCGGAAGAGCGCACGCGCGTGGGCCGCAACAACCCCGCGGGCCACGGCCTGAAACTCGTGAACCTCGCGACGCGCGAGGTGAAGGACCTGGCGCTGGACGCCCTGCCCGGCATCGCGGTCGATCCGCTGGCCAAACAGCGCGCGGAGCACAAGCTAGACCCGATCAAGGGCAACCGTCCGGTGATGATCGGCTTCGACGGCGAAGCGATCACGTGGAGCCAGAACGGCGCCAACGTGGCCGTCATGTTCCGCTCGGTGGACAACAAGGACCGCTGGATCGCCACCGTCGACCTGCCGCGCGCGGCGCTCCAGCCGGTGCACCGCCTGACGGACGACGCGTGGGTCAACTACGACAACAATGAATTCGGCTGGCTGCCGGACGGCTCGACCCTGTGGTACCTGTCGGAAGAAAGCGGCTACGCGCACCTGTACGTGCGCGACGCGGGCGGCCGCACGCGCGCGCTCACGCAAGGGCGTTGGGAAGCGGGCGACGTCGCATGGTCGGCGGACGGCCGCACGGCCTGGCTGCTGTGCAACCGCAAGGCGCCGCACACGTACGAGGTCTGCGCCGTCGATGCGGCGAACGGCGCCACGCGCGAAGTCAGCAGCCTCGCGGGCGTGCAGGACTTCCGCCTGTCGCCGGACCAGAACAAGCTGCTCGTCCATTATTCCGGCCCGTACCTGCCGGCGCAGCTCGCGACGGTGCCGTCGCACGGCGGCGAGGCCGTCAGGCTGACGGACACGCGCACGCCCGAATTCAAGGCGCGCGAGTGGATCCAGCCGCAGTTCGTGACGATCCCGTCGACGCATGGCGCCGATCCGATCTGGGCCAAGCTGTACCGCCCCGCGCAGCTGGAGCCGGGCAAAAAATATCCGGTGGTGATGTTCGTGCACGGCGCGGGCTACCTGCAGAACGTCACGCAGCGCTACACGCCCTACTTCCGCGAGCAGATGTTCCATAACCTGCTCGTGCAGAACGGCTACGTCGTCCTCGACATGGACTACCGCGCGTCGAAGGGATATGGCGTCAAATGGCGCACGGCGATCTACCGCCAGATGGGCCATCCGGAACTGGACGATTACCTGGACGGCGTGAACTGGATGATCGCGAACCAGCAGGGCGACGCGGCCCGCGTGGGCGTCTACGGCGGCAGCTACGGCGGCTTCATGACCCTGATGGCCATGCTGCGTGCACCGGACGTCTTCAAGGCCGGCGCCGCGCTGCGTCCCGTGACCGACTGGACCACGTACAACCACGAGTACACGGCCAACATCCTCAATACGCCGGACCTGGATCCGGAAGCCTATAAAACGTCGTCGCCGATCGAGTACGCGCAGAACCTGAAGGGCCACCTCTTGATCGCGCACGGCATGGTCGACGATAACGTGTTCTTCCAGGACTCCGTGCGCATGGCGCAGCGGCTGATCGAATTGAAGAAGGATCACTGGGAGCTGGCGCCGTACCCGCTGGAGCGGCATTCGTTCGTGCAGCCGGAGGCGTGGTATGACGAGTATCGGCGGATTTATCAGCTGTTCGAGCGGACGTTGAAGTAACCCCCTGTCGTCCCCGCGGAAGCGGGGACCCATGCCGAGCTGACTGCGGACACTCAGCATGGATTCCCGCTTGCGCGGGAATGACGATTCATCAGTCGGTCTTCGCCCCGGCTTCGAACCACGCGCCCAACTCGGCGCGTTCCGCCTCCGTCATATTGGTCATGTTCGCCAGCGGCATCGCCTTGAGCTGCACGGCCTGCTGATAGATGCGCGGCGCGTTCTGCGCGATGCCATGCGCGTCGTCCAGCATCACCCCGGCCGGCGCGCTCGCGAACCCGGGCTGCGTCGGATGCGCCGCATGGCATGACACGCAGCGCGCGCGCAGGATCGTCTCCACCCGCGCAAACGGCACCGTCCCCGCCGACACGTTCGGCCGCGGCGGCGCCAGCACCACGGCGAGCCCCAGCAGCAGCACCACGCCGATCGCCGGATACACCCACTCCACGCTGCCCTTGTGGCGCAGGTTGAAGAAGTGGCGGATGAAGACGCCGGCCGCCATGATGGTGCCCAGCACGGCCCACGCGTGCGGGTGGCGGTAGGTCATCGCGAAGTGGTTGCTGATCATGATGAACAGCACCGGCAACGTGAAGTAGTTATTGTGGACGCTGCGCTGCTTGCCGCGGATGCCGTGGACGGGATCCGGCGTCAAGCCCGCGCGCATCGCTTCGACCATCTTGCGCTGCCCCGGAATGATCACCATCGCCACGTTCGCGACCATGATCGTGCCGATCATCGCGCCCACGTGGATGTAGGCCGCGCGGCCGCTGAGGAAGTGAGTGAGCACGCAGGCCGCGCCGACCAGCAGCGCGAACACCACGACGCCGAACGCGAGATCGTGCTTGCCGAGCGGCGAGCGGCACAGCAGGTCGTACGCGACCCAGCCGGCGACGAGGCTCCCGAGTCCGAGACCGATCGCCTGCCAGCTCGACAAATCGGCCACTGACCGGTCGACCATCATCGCCTGCGCATTCAGCCAGTACACGATGACGAGCAGCGCAAAGCCCGACAACCACGTCGAATACGCTTCCCATTTGAACCAGTGCAGCTCCGCCGGCAACTCGGCCGGCGCGACGAGGTATTTCTGCGGATTGTAGAAACCGCCGCCGTGCACGGCCCACAGCTCGCCCGCCACGCCCTTCTTCGCGAGATCGGAACCGGCCGCCGGCGGACGCAACGAATTGTCCAGCCAGACGAAGTAGAACGACGCGCCGATCCAGGCGATGCCGGTGATGACGTGCAGCCAGCGCACCAGCATGTTCATCCATTCGAGACCATACGGGATCAGGTATTCCATCAGCACTCCTCAGCGTGACCGGCAGGCGACACCGTTGTCGATATATTTTCTGGAACATGAAAAATATCGTATATTTAAAATCAGACTACGTATATAACAATCCTATAAAAAAACCTTCCCATGTCCAGCCTGCCCCAGCACCTCGACCTGCACCTGATCCGCATCCTTTATCTGCTGCTCGTCGAGAAGAACGTCTCGCGCGTCGCCCTCAAGCTGAACCAGCCGCAACCGTCGATCTCGGCGTCGCTGCGCAAGCTGCGCGAACTGACGGGCGACCCGCTGCTCGTGCGCGGCGCGCGCGGCATGGTGCCGACGCAGCACGGCGAAAGCCTGCTCAAGCCGGCCAAGCGCATCCTCGACGAGACGGAAAGCCTCTTTGTCCGCAAGACGCCGTTCGTGCCGGAACAGGCCGACCGCACGTTCCACATCGCCGCGCCCGACTACCTCGACACGCAGTTCCTGCCGGGCGTCGTCGCGTCGATCCGGCGCGGCGCGCCGAACAGCCGCGTGACCATCCACCACCTGGGGCCGGGCACGGACTACCTGCGCATGCTGTCGGACGGCGAGATGGACCTCGTCATCGCCAACTGGGACGAGCCGCCGTCGCACCTGCACATCTCGAAACTGTTCGAAGACCCGATCATCTGCACGATGCGCGCCGACAGCGCCTACGCCAAGCGCACGGCGGCCGACGCGATGACGGTCGAGGACTACCTCACGCTGCCGCACATCGCGCCGACCGCGATGCTGCCCGGCTACCACGGCGTGATCGACGCCTTCCTCGAGCGGCAAGGCATGCACCGCAAGGTGGCCGTGGAATCGCCCTATTTCGGCCTGATCCCGTACATGCTCACGCAGACGGACCTCGTGCTGACGACGGGCCGCCAGTTCATCCGGTTCTACGAAAAGACGCTGCCGCTGAAAAACTTCACGGTGCCGATCAAGTTCCCGCCGATGCGTTTCTATCAACTGTGGCACCAGCGCGTGCACCAGTCGCCGGAGCACAAGTGGCTGCGCGACCAGGTGACGGCTGCGGCCAAGGTGGTGGTCAACCGGTAGGCACGCGTGGGCACGCATTTGGGGCCCCCGGCCCCAAATGCCCCCTACTGCTTGGCTTCCTGGCCTTTCTGCGCCTGCATCTCCTGCAGTTTCTGCTGCATCTGCGCCGTCATCTGCTGGAAGTGCACGGCCAGCCGGCGGCACGCGTCCTGCTTCGCTTCGCACAGCACTTTCATCTCGACGAACGTGCCCTCGTCCGTCTTGCGGACCAGGCGCCGCACGACGGCCGGGTAGGCTTCATGTCCTTGCGGCACGAACGACCACACGGCCACCTCCGGTTTCTGGATGGCGTACGTGGTCCAGCCGCCCGGATGGGAGACCTTCGCGTCCGGATTCTTTTGCAGTGCGGCCAGCGCATCGGCGACTTTCTTGTAGCCGAGCGGACGGGGCTCCTGCTTCGACTGGGCGTGGGCCGCGCCGGAAAAGACCAGGGCGGCGGCGAGGAAGGGGATGGCAAGTCGTTTCATGGGGCAAGAATGAATTAGCATGGCGACATCGTGACATGCCCGGCGCGTCCCGGCAACGCCGATCCGTGTAAAAATCACGTGCGGCAAAAAATATTTGCGGAACGCATGAACCTTGGCGCGGCCGGCGGGTATTCACCGCAAAACAGCAGAGAGCGCAAGCGTGGACGGAAAGTATGAAGGAGCGGCCGAGAACGAGGCCAGCCTGGTGGGTCGGGTCGCGGCCGGGGACCGGCGCGCCTTCGAGACGCTGTACCGCGCGTACTTTCCGCGCCTGGCGCGCTTCCTGCAACGTATGACGCGCAGCGTGCCGCTGATCGAGGAAATCGTCAACGACACCCTGCTCGTCGTCTGGCAGAAGGCCGCCACGTTCGACGGCAGCTGCAAGGTGTCGACCTGGGTGTTCGCGATCGCCTACCGCAAGGCCTGCAAGGCCCTGCACGCGCTCGACGAACCGCTGGATGCCCCGGCCGACGAGTGCGCGGCGGACGACGCGGGCCGGCCCGACTGGCGCTTCGAACAGCAACGCCTCGCGCACGCCGTCGACGCCGCCGTCGCCACGTTGCCGCTGGCGCAGCGGGCCGCCTTCCAGCTGACCTTCTATCACGACATGGGTTACGCAGAAATCGCAGAAATCATGGAATGTCCCGTCAACACCGTCAAGACGCGCCTGTTCCACGCGCGCCGCCGCCTGGCAACGCTGCTGGAAGACCAGCTGGAGGTCCGGCCATGAACACACGCACCGACCACCTCGACGCGCAGGACGCCCTGCCCTGGCTCGCCAACGGCACCCTGGCCGGCGCCGAACTGGAACGCGTCCAGGCGCATATTGCAACCTGCGCCCAGTGCCGCGCCGACCTCGCCCTGCTGCGCACGGTGCATGCGGCCGGGCCGGGTCCGGACCTCGACTTCGATCCGGACCGCGCGCTGGCCCGGCTGATGCCCCAGCTGGATGCCCCACCTGTGCAGGCAAGGACAGGCCTGCTGCAACGCTGGCGCGACCGCGCCGCCGCCAACGACCGCACGTGGCTGCGCGCCGCCGTCGCCTTTCAGTTCGGCGCGATCGCGGTGCTGGCGGCGCTGCTGGCGCGCCCTTCCGGGCAGCCGGATTCGCCGGCCAGCTACCGCGTCCTCGGCGCCGCCGGCGCGAACGGCATGGCGCGAGTCGTCGTGACCTTCCGGCCCGACACGCCGGAGGCGGAACTGCGCCGCATCGTGCGCGCCAGCGGTGCGCGCATCGTCGGCGGGCCGACCGTCACGGAGGCGTGGCTCGTCGGCGCGGACGGCCGGCTCGACCCGGTGCTGGCCCGGCTGCGCGCGGAGCCGGCGGTGACGCTGGCCGAACCGCTCGTCGTGGACAAGCAGCCGTGAAAGCCGCCCTCCTCGCCCTGGTCGCGGTCTTGATGGCGTTCGCCTGCGTGGTGCCGCGCGCGAGCGCGGCTACGCAGGCGGCCACGCACCCTGTCTCGACGCCGGCACCGGCCACGCGCCAGGTGCTCGTGATGCTGCGCATGCCCTCGCCGCACTTCCGGCCCGACGGCGCCTACGGCGGCGGCTACACGGAGGACGGCACCCGCGCCGCGCGCCGCCGCGTCGCGCGCGACCTCGCCGCCACCTACGGCCTGCGCGTCGTCGACGACTGGCCGATGCCCGCCATCGGCATCGACTGCTTCCTGATGGAGGACACGGGCACGGGCCCCGTCGACCGCCTGCTCGACACGCTCGCGCACGACTCGCGCGTCGCATGGGCGCAGGCGATCCAGGACTACCACGGCCTGGCCGACGGCGACCCGCTGCTGCCCGTGCAGCCGGCCACGCACGCATGGCAGCTGCCCGCGCTGCACCGCGCCAGCACGGGACGCGGCGTGACGGTGGCCGTCATCGACAGCGGCGTCGATGCGAACCATCCCGACCTCGACGGCCAGATCAAACTGCGCCGCAACTTCGTCGACGCGTATCCGGACGGTGCGGAAGCGCACGGCACGGCCGTCGCCGGCATCATCGCGGCGCGCGAAGGCAATGGCCTGGGCATCGCGGGCATCGCGCCCGGTGCCAAACTGCTTGCGCTGCGCGCGTGCTGGGAGACGGCCGGGCCGCCCGCCCGCTGCAACAGCTTCACGCTGGGCAAGGCGATCAATTTTGCGTTGATGAGCGATGCGCGCGTCATCAACATGAGCCTCGGCGGCCCGCGCGACCGGCTGCTGGAAACCCTGCTCGACGCGGCCCTCGCGCGCGGCGTGACGCTCGTCGGCGCGGCCGATCCGGCGCAGCCCGACGGCGGCTTTCCCGCGTCGCATCCGGGCGTGATCGCGGTGGCGTCCGACACGCAGCGCGCGCCGCCGCCCGGGTCGCTGCGCGCGCCGGGGACGGACGTGCCCACGTCGCTGCCGGGCGCGCGCTTCGGGCTAGTGTCCGGCTCGTCGTACGCGTCGGCCCACGTGGCGGGGCTCGCCGCGCTGGTGCTGGAACTGCGTCCCGGAACAACGCCGGCCAGGCTGCGGGCCGACCTCGACGGCGGCGCACGCATCGTGCCCGCCGCGCTGGCCTCCGGCGCCGGACAAGCTGGTAGCATAGACGCCTGCGCGGCCGTTGCGCGCGCCGCCGGAGCCTGTTTCTGCCTATGCCCATCGACGACCACGACCGCCAGCCTTCCCTCCCCGCGCCCGCCGCACTGAAACCCGTCGCGGGCGCGTTCGCATTCTTCACCGCCGCCCTCTGCGCGGCGCCCGGTGCTTTGGCCCAGACCAGCGCCGACCTCTCCGTCGTGTCCGAATACACGGTGCGCGGCGTCTCGCAGGGCCGCAATCCCGCCGTGCAGCTGCGCGTGGACCACGACTTCGACGGCGGCTGGTACGCCGGCACCTTCGCGTCGCCCATCGACCTGTACGGCCGCGGCCAGGGCCTGCTGATCGTCTACGGCGGGCGGGCGCTGCCGCTGACCACGCGGCTGTCGTGGGATGCCGGCGTCACGCGCACGATCTATTTGCGCAACCACGAAGTCGACTACCACGAGTTCTACGCCGGCCTCACGTATGACCGCGTCAACGCGAGAATCTCGTATTCGCCCGCGTATTACGGCGGGGGCCGCACGGTGTACCTCGACCTGAACGGCGGCATCCCGCTGGGCGAGCGCGTGGCGCTGGCCCTGCATGCCGGGCTGCTGCATCCGCTCGATAGCGATTACCACTGGAGCGACCGGGACCGCGCGGACCTGCGCGCCACGCTCGCATACGACACGGGCGACTGGCGCCTGCAGGCCGGCGTGCAGACCCTCGTGCACGGCAGCGGCCTCCCGCGCGCCCGCGCCCTGTTCGCCGGCGCCAGCCTGCGTTTCTAAAAGGTGCGATCCGATTGAACCTTGCGCGTGGACGAGGGCATTAACGTCGTCCCCTTCCCCTGAGGTGCAATCATGAACCTGCAATCGAATCCGGCCGCGCGCCTCCTGTGCGGCATCGTCCTCGGCGCCGCCGTCGCGGCCTGCGGCGGCGGTGGCGACGACCATCCGATGACGCCGCCCGTCACCATGCCGCCGGCCATCACGAGCGCCTTCACCACGACGGCCCTCGTCACCGACCAGTCCAGCGGCGCGGCCCACACCGACACCCATCTCGTCAACGCGTGGGGCCTCGCGTTCAACCCGACGGCCTTCGTCTGGGTCGCCAACAACGGCACGGCGACGTCCACGCTGTACGACGGCAACGGCGTGCCGCAGACGCTCGTCGTCACGGTTCCCGCCGGCGTCACCGGCATCGTCTACAACGGCAGCCAGGACTTCAAGGTCACGCAGAACGGCGTGACGGGCGCCAGCCCCTTCATCTTCGTGGGCGAGACGGGCACCGTGTCGGGCTGGTCGCCGGCGGTCAATCGCACGAACGCCGTGACGGCCGTCGACACGGGCGGCAGCGCCGTTTATAAAGGCCTGGCCATCGGCGCATTTTCGGGCGCGAACTACCTGTACGCGGCCGACTTCCGCAACAACCGCATCGACGTCTACAACGCCGGCTTCCAGAAAGCCACGCTGCCCGGCGGCTTCACCGATCCGAACCTGCCGGCCGGCTACGGGCCGTTCGGCATCCAGGCCATCGGCGACCGCATCTACGTGGCCTATGCGCAGCGCGAGACGGCCGGCAACGACGAGGTCAAGGGCGCGGGACTGGGCGTCGTCGACGTGTACGACATGGGCGGCGTCTTCCTGCACCGGCTGGCGGCGGGCGGCGCGCTGAATGCGCCGTGGGGTATGGCGCTGGCGCCCGCCAACTTCGGGGATTTCAGCAACGCGGTGCTCGTCGCGAACTTCGGCGACGGCAAGATCAACGCCTACAACCCGTCCACGGGCGCGTTCATCGGCACCCTGTCGAAGGCCGACCGCACGCCCATCGTCATCGACGGCCTGTGGGGCATCGCGTTCGGCAACGGCGTGCAGAACCAGCCCACGAACACGCTGTTCTACACGGCAGGTCCGAATGACGAGGCACACGGCATCTACGGCCGGATCGACCTGCAGTAAATGTCAGAAGAAGGACGCGAACATCGCGATCGTCGCCGCCGCCATCACGCCGGTGCACAGCCAGCCCATGGCGCGCAGGCGCGGCGCGATCGTCAGGTTGCCCATGATGCGTGGGCTCGACGCCACCAGCATCATGATCGCCATCACGGGCACGGCGATGACGCCGTTCAGCACCGCGCTCCAGTACAGCGCCTTGATCGGATCGATGGGCATGAAGTTGATGCCGACGCCCGCCAGCGTGGCGACGATGATGATGCCGTAGAACTTGCGCGCGGCCGAAAACTCCGCGCCCAGGCTGCTCTTCCAGTGGAACGTGCCCGCCATCGCATACGCGGCGGAACCGGCCAGCACGGGGATCGCGAGCAGGCCCGTGCCCACGATGCCGAGCGCGAACAGGACGAACGCGAGTTCGCCCGCGACGGGTTTTAAAGCCGATGCGGCCTGCGCCGACGACTGGATGTCGTGCACGCCCTGCGCGTGCAGGGTGGCGGCGGTGGTGAGCATGATGAAGAACGCGACGCTGTTCGACACGCCCATGCCCACGAGCGTATCGAAGCGGATGCGGCTGAACTGGCGCTCCACCTGCTCGGGCGCCTGCCGCAGCGGCTGGGCGGCATCGTCCGCGCGCAGCTCTTCCACTTCCTGCGACGCCTGCCAGAAGAACAGATAGGGACTGATCGTCGTGCCGAAGACGGCGACGATCGTCGTGAGGTAGTCCTTGTTCCATGCGACGCGGGGCCACACGGTGGTCTTCAGCACCACGCCCCACGGCACGTGGACGACGAACACGGTGGCCACGTACGCGAGCAGCACGAGCGTGAGCCACTTGAGCAGGTTCACGTAGCGCTGGTAAGGGATGAACACCTGCAGCAGCACGGACAGCACGCCGAAGCCGACGGCATACCACAGCGGCCGGCCGGGCACGACGAGCGACATCGCCTCGCCCATCGCCGCCACGTCGGCCGCGATGTTGATGATGTTCGCGACGAGCAGCAGGCCGACCACGCCCCACACCACCTGGCGCGGCGCATAGCGCTGCAGGTTGGTGGCGAGGCCGCGCCCCGTCACACGGCCGATGTTGGCGCTGATGACCTGGATGGCGGCCATCAGCGGATACGTCAGCAGCAGGGTCCACAGCAGGTTGAACCCGAACTGGGCGCCAGCCTGCGAATACGTGGCGATGCCGCTCGGGTCGTCGTCGGCCGCGCCGGTGATCAGGCCCGGGCCCAGCTTCGACAGCCAGGTCGAGGCTTCCGGCGACGGGGGCGCGATGGTGGGTTCATCGGGTTTCATGAAACCCATCATGCACCCATGTGGGGCGGGGATATGTACGGTTGCGCACACTGTGCGAGGAACGTAATCTCAACCGACTTGTGTTAGCTTCAAAACGTCGTCCCCGGACTGGCCGTCCGCCTTGGCGGGGATCCAAGTTTGCATGCATTACGGCACGCTTAAAACTTGGGGGGATAGCGCCGGGGGCGCTATCCCGCCTTCGCAGGGGCGACGGTTCTATTTTTCCGACTGGATCCACTTCTCCACCTGCGCCTGCAGGATCGGCAACGGCAGCGTCCCATCCCCCAGCACCACCGCGTGGAACTTCGGGAACGTGAACTTCGGTCCGAGCTCCTTCTGCGCCCGCGCGCGGAGGTCGAGGATCTTCAGCGCGCCCACCTTGTACGCCAGCGCCTGGCCCGGCCACACCATGTAGCGCTCGATCTGGTTCGACGCGCGCGCCTCGTTGTAGCCCAGGTTATCCATCATGTACTTGACCGCCTGCTCGCGCGACCAGCCCTGCGCGTGCATGCCCGTGTCGACGACGAGGCGCACGGCGCGCAGCAGTTCGTCGTTCAGGTGGCCGTAGTACGCGGCCGGATCGTCGTACAGGCCGAAGTCGCGGCCCAGCGTCTCGCAGTACAGCGCCCAGCCTTCCGTGTAGGCGGCGGCGCTCGGGTGCTCGGTGAAGAACTTGCGGAAGTCCGGCAGCGGCAGCTCCTTCAGCAGCGCCGCGTGCAGGTGGTGGCCCGGCACACCCTCGTGCAGGAGGAGGCTCGTCATGCCGACCGTGCTGTACTCCTTCGGGTCGTTGACGACGGCCCAGAACACGCCCGGATGCGACCCGTCGGCCGCGACGGGCGTGTAATGGTCGGACGCCGTGGCGCGCGTCAGCTCCGGCTCCAGCTGGATGTCCAGCTTCGCCTTCGGCAGCAGGCTGAAATACTGCGGCAGCTTCGCTTCGACAGCGGCATAGATGGCGCGGTAGCGCTCCAGCACCTCCTGGTCGGTCTTGAACGGCTTGAAGCGCGCCTGCGCGGCGACCCATTGCGGGAAGGCCTTCAGGGGGCCGTCGTAGCCCAGCTTCGGCGCCAGGGTCGCCATCTGCTGCTGGATGCGCGCCACTTCCTTCTCGCCCAATGCGTGGATCTCCGCCGGCGTCAGGTCGAGGTTCGTGTTGTTGCGGATGCGGGCCTGGTACCACGCGGCACCGTCCGGCAGCGCGCCATAGCCGGCCGTCGTGCGGCCCGCGGGCAGGTAGTCCTTCTCGAGGTAGGTGTTCAGGCGCGCGAGCGCGGCGTCGATCCTTTGTGCGGCCTGGCGGTAGCCGGCCGTGAGCGATTTTCTATCCGCGTCGGAGAACCCGGCCGGCAGGTTCTTGATGGGCGTGTAGAAGATGCTCGCTTCCGGATCGGTCGCGGCCAGCTGGCGGAACTGCGGCAGCATCTTGGCCGTGATCGCCTTCGGCTGCACGACGCCCTTCTTGACGCCTTCCTTCATGTTGGCGATGGCCTGGTCGATCCATGCCGGCAGCTGCTCCAGGCGCGACAGGTAGGCGCGGTACTGGGCCGGCGTCGCCAGCGGCTGCGAGCCCGTGCCGCTCGCGTAGTTCGCCAGGTTGCTCGGAATGTTGTCGAAGTGGTTCAGCGGCAGCAGGTGCTCGGGAAAGCGCGCGAGGTCGAGCTGGGCGCGGATCTCGAAAGCGAGGATGTCGTAGTTCAGGCGCGCCTTCTCCGACAGGTGCGTCTTGTCGATCTTCTGCAGGTCGTCCAGCAGCCTGTGGTTCTGCGCGAAGTAGCGGGCGCGGACCTTCGGGTCGATCGCCATGCCGATCTGGTCGTCGTAGCGGCTGTCGCCGTTCGCGGTCGCGTACAGCATCGGGTCGAACCGGGCGCGCGCATCGTAGAAGCGGGCAGCGATGCGGTCGACCTGGCGTTCGGCCGACGAAGCGGCGGGGGACGTCTGGGTCGTTGCGGCGTGGGCGGACAGGATAGGTGCGCCGGCCGACAGCAAAGCCGCGAGGATGGCGGCGTTCATCGTGCGATTCATGGGTCTCCTTTGTGAGGTTGTTGCTTGACAGCATACTACGATTGCCGGATCGACCACACCTCCCCATTTTGGCGCAAATACGCACCGCGACGGTGCTCGTGCACGCTTGCGGGGCAACCCATCGGGCATGCCCACTGGGAGTGCGCCTCTTCACCAAATTGGAACGTTTATTGCTACCCAGAAGTGCAATCAGACCAACTTGCACTTTTTTGGAGTACGCATGGATGCATTCAAAAGCGGAGCGGACGCGCTCTTCATCTTGCTCGGCGGGATCATGATCCTGGCGATGCACGCCGGCTTCGCCTTCCTGGAATTGGGCACGGTACGCCGCAAGAACCAGGTCAACGCGCTGGTAAAAATCCTGATCGACTTCGCCGTTTCCACCATCGCCTACTTCTTCGTCGGCTATGGCATCGCCTACGGCATTCACTTCATGGGCGCCACGAGCACCCTGGTCGCCAAGAACGGCTACGAACTGGTGAAGTTCTTCTTCCTGCTGACGTTCGCCGCCGCGATCCCCGCCATCATCTCGGGCGGGATCGCCGAGCGCGCCAAGTTCCACCCGCAGATGGCCGCCACCGCCCTGCTCGTGGGCTTCGTCTATCCGCTGTTCGAAGGCATCGCCTGGAACAATCGCTTCGGCATCCAGGACTGGCTTGCCTCCGCATTCGGCGCGCCGTTCCACGACTTCGCCGGCTCCGTCGTCGTGCACGCCGTCGGCGGCTGGGCCGCGCTGCCGGCCGTGCTGCTGCTGGGCGCGCGCCGCGGCCGCTACACCAAGGATGGCCGCATCTCGGCGCACCCGCCGTCGAACATCCCGTTCCTCGCACTGGGCGCGTGGATCCTCACGGTCGGCTGGTTCGGCTTCAACGTGATGAGCGCACAGACGCTGGACAAGATGAATGGCCTCGTCGCCGTCAACTCGCTGATGGCCCTCACGGGCGGCACCCTGACCGCCTTCGTGCTGGGCAAGAACGACCCGGGCTTCGTCTACAACGGTCCGCTGGCCGGCCTCGTCGCCGTGTGCGCTGGATCGGACCTGATGCATCCGATGGGCGCGCTCGTGACGGGCGCGATCGCGGGCGCGATCTTCGTCGTGATGTTCACGCTGGCGCAGAACCGCTGGAAGATCGACGACGTGCTGGGCGTGTGGCCCCTGCACGGCCTGTGCGGCGCGTGGGGCGGCATCGCGGCCGGCATCTTCGGCAGCCAGGCGCTGGGGGGACTGGGCGGCGTGTCGCTCGCGTCGCAGATCGTCGGCACCCTGCTGGGTGTCGCCATCGCCGGCATCGGCGGCATCATCGTCTACGGGTTGTTGAAGGCGACCGTCGGGCTGCGCCTGGACGCCGAACAGGAATTCGACGGCGCCGACCTGGCCATCCACCGCATCAGCGCCACGCCGGAACGCGAAACCACGTTCCAATAAGCTGATTGTCCCGTCACGCTTCGCGCGCGGTGGCGACGAGGCGCCGGATCGCGGCCGCCAGCGCCGCCGGCTCCACGGGCTTGGCGAGATAATCGGTAAAACCGGCCTGCAGCGCCTTGGCGCGATCGTCCTGGCGGGTGAATGCCGTCAACGCGATGGCGGGAACGTCCGCCGTGGCCGCGCGCCGGCGGATGCGCCGCATCAGTTCGAAGCCGTCGACTTCGGGCATGCCGACGTCGCTAACGATCACGTCCGGCACCTCGCGCTCCAGCAGGGCCAACGCGGCGCTGGCGCCCGGCGCCGTCATCGTGGCGGCGCCGCTGTACGACAGGATCTGTTCCAGCACGTCGAGCGTATCCGGCGCGTCGTCGATCACCAGCACCCGCACGCCGGTCAGGTCGGCCAGGTCGTCCGTGCCCGCCTGCGCCATCGGGAGCACGCCCGTTCCCGGCACCGTGACGGCGCTCGGGCGCGCAAGCGGCAGGCGCACCGTGAACGTGGTGCCCGTGTGCACGCCGGCGCTGTCCACGACGATCGTCCCGCCATGCAGTTCGACGAGCTGCCGCGCGATCGACAACCCCAATCCCAGGCCGCCGTGCTGGCGCGAGATCGACGCATCCTGCTGGCGGAAGCGGTCGAACACGTATGGCAGGAAGTCCGGCGCGATGCCGATGCCGGAATCGATCACGCGGATCACGGCGTCGTTGCCGTCGCGCCCCAGCAGCACCTGCACGCTGCCGCCCGACGGCGTGAACTTGACCGCGTTCGCCAGCAGATTCCACAGCACCTGCTGGAGCCGGCCCGGATCGGCGCGCACTTCGAGCGGCAACGTGCCCGGCTCGCGTCCCAGGTCGGCGCGCAGGGCGATCATCTTGGCCGAGGCGGCCGGGTGCACGGTGCCCAGCGCCGCCTCGATGATGCGGGAAGGGTCGACCGTCTGCACGTCCAGGCGCACGGTGCCGGAAATGATGCGGCTCATGTCGAGCAGGTCGTCGATCAGCTTGCCCTGGGCGCGCGCGTTGCGCTCGATGGTCTCCAGCGCGCGTTTCATGGTCGCCTCGTCCTTCACGCCCCGCTGCAGCATGCCGGCCCAGCCGAGGATGGCATTCAGCGGCGTGCGCAGCTCGTGCGACAGGGTGGCGAGGAATTCGTCCTTCAGTGCGGACAGGCGTTCGGCTTCGTCGCGCGCGACGCGCTCGCGTTCCAGCAGGTGCTGGCGCTCGGCCGCCGTCGCCTGCGACATGGCGAGGATGCGCGCGTTCGCTTCCAGGTGCGCGTCGAACACGGACGCGATGAGAGCCAGGCCCAGCACGCAGAACGTGGCCAGCACGACGAGCGTGGCGAGGCTGTCGCGATGCACGCCGACGCGCGCGGCCATGCACACGCTGTCGGCCGGGAAGTTCGCGGCCGCCATGCCCGTGTAATGCATGCCGACGATGGCACAGCCCATCACGACGGCGGCGCCGATGCGCGGCACCCACACGTCCGGCGTGCTGCGGCGCAGCCGGAACGCGATCCACAGCGCCAGCGCCGACGCGCCCACGGCGATCAGTACCGAGAGCGCGAACAGCAGCGGGTCGTACACGATCCCGGGCTGCATGCGCATGGCGGCCATGCCCGTGTAATGCATCGCATTGATGCCGACGCCCATGATGACGGCACTGACGCCCAGGCGCACCGGGCCCAGGTCCGCGCGGCTCACCTGCCACAGCGCCAGGCCGGACGCCAGGATCGGCAGCACCAGCGAGACGAGGGTGATGGGGATGTCGTAGGCGACCGGGATCGGGAGACGGAACGCCAGCATCCCGACGAAGTGCATGGCCCAGATCCCGGAGCCCATCGCGATCGCGCCGCCCAGCATCCAGGCGAACTTCGTCCGCCCGGCGGCTTCCGCGACCCTGCCCGCGAGGCTGAGGGCGGAATACGACGCGACGATCGCGACGAGGATCGAAGTCAGGACGAGCGGGGTTTCATAGTATCCGGTCAGCATCGTCGGTCAGACGCGTGCCGCCCGGCGGGCGGCTTCGGACCACAGTATGCTACCGGCGCGTCCGATCGGCCAGAATAGTAACAACAAATTGCATGTTGTTACTTTTGAGCAACAATCTCATCGGCCGCGGACGTGGAAACGATGCCGGCCCGTTCCAGCATCGCGTGCAACAACACGTTGCAGCCGGCTTCCAGGTGGCCGGGCTGGGCATCCTCGATCTCGTTGTGGCTGATGCCGTCCTTGCACGGCACGAAGATCATGCCGGCGGGCGCCAGCCGCGCGACATAGATCGCGTCGTGGCCGGCGCCGGACACCACGTCCATCGTCGAATAGCCCAGCCGTTCCGTCGCGGCGCGCACGGCGCCCACGCAATCCGGGTGGAACGGGCAAGGCGGATAGTACGACACGCGCTGCAGGTCGATGCCCAGGCCCGTCTCGCGCCGCGTGCGCTCGACGAACGCCTCGATCTCGCCGTGCATCGTGTTCAGCAGCTCGTCGCTGACGTTGCGCAGGTCGATGCTGAACTTGACCTGGCCGGGGATCACGTTGCGGCTGTTGGGGAACACCTGGACCATGCCGACGGTGCCGCGGCCGTACGGCGGGTAGCGGTTGGCGATGGCGACCGTCTCCCGCATGATGGTCGTCGCGACCTGCAGCGCGTCGCGCCGCAGATGCATCGGCGTGGGGCCGGCGTGCGCTTCCATCCCGGTCACGGTGCAGTCGTACCACGACAGGCCCATCACGGCGGGCACGACGCCGATCACCTTGTTCGCGTCCTCCAGCACGGGGCCCTGCTCGATGTGGGCTTCGAAGTAGGCGCCGATCGGGTGGTCGCCGGGCGTCTGCTCGCCCTGGTAGCCGATCCTCTGGAGTTCCTCGCCGACGGATTTGCCGTCGACGTCGCGCGCCGCATACGCCGTCTCCAGGCTGAACGCGCCGCAGAACACGCCGGAGCCCATCATCACGGGCACGAAGCGCGAGCCTTCTTCGTTCGTCCAGAACGCGACTTCGATCGGCGCCTCGGTCCGGATGCCCCGCTCGTTCAGCGTGCGCACGACTTCGAGGCCGGCCAGCACGCCGTAGTTGCCGTCGAACTTGCCGCCGGTCGGCTGGGTGTCGATGTGGCTGCCCGTGACGACCGGGGGCAGGCTCGGATTCGTGCCCTCGCGGCGCATGAACACGTTGCCGATTTTATCTACGGTGACGCCGAGGCCTTCCGCTTTCGCCCATTGCACGACGAGGTCGCGGCCCTGGCGGTCGAGGTCCGTCAGGGCGAGGCGCTTCACGCCGCCCTTCTCGGTGGCGCCGATTTGCGCCAGTTCCATCAGGGCGTTCCAGAGGCGGGTGCCGTTGATGCGCAGGTCGTTCATGGTTTGCTCTCCAGTTGGTGCTTGCATCATCGTCATCCTCGCGACAGCGGGGACCCATGCTGAGTGTGCGATCTGGTGGCGTCAACAATGCGCGCAGGCTCAGCATGGATTCCCGCTTCCGCGGGAATGACGTGCGTAGCGTTCAAATAGTGCTGGTGAAAGCCGGCCGCTCCACATATCGCCCGGCCCCACGCTCCGCCCGCAAATCCCCATTCGCATACACGAGCTTCCCGGCCGCCACCGTGTGCGTGGGAATCCCGCGCACCGTGCGCCCTTCGAACACGTTGAAGTCGCCCTTCGAATGCTGCGTCGCGGCCGACAGCGTGCGCGTCCCCTGCGGGTCCCACACGACGACGTCGGCATCCGCCCCCACGGACACGGAACCCTTGCGCGGATAAATATTAAAAATCTGGGCCGCATTGGTCGACGTCACGCGCACGAATTCGGAGGGCGTCAGACGCCCCGTGTTCACACCCGCGTCCCACACGACGGCCATGCGTTCCTCGACGCCGCCGCAGCCGTTGGGGATGCGCGTGAAATCGTCCGCGCCCATTCCCTTCTGGCCGGCGCAGAACGTGCAGTGGTCGGTCGCCGTCGTGTGCAGGTTGCCGCCCTGGAGACCCTGCCACAGCGCCGTCTGATGGTGGCTGGAGCGGAACGGGGGACTCATCACGTAGGCGCGCGCGACTTCGGGATCGGCGTGGCGGTAAACGCTGTCGTCGATGACGAGGTGGCCCGCCAGCGCCTCGCCGTACACGCGCTGGCCGCGTGCGCGGGCGCGCGTGATGGCCTCCAGCGATTCGGCGCACGACACGTGCACGATGTACACGGGCGTGCCCAGCACGCCCGCGATGGCGATCGCGCGGTTGGCCGCTTCGGCCTCCACTTCCGGAGGACGCGACAGCGGATGCGCTTCCGGCCCGCGGATGCCCTTCGCCAGCAGTTCGCGCTGCAACTGGTAGACCAGCTCTCCGTTCTCAGCGTGCACGGTCGGGATCGCGCCCAGTTCGAGCGCGCGCCGGAAGCTTTTCACCAGCGTCTCGTCGTCGGCCATGATGGCGTTCTTGTACGCCATGAAGTGCTTGAAGCTGTTCACGCCGTGGCGCTTGACGAGCGTACCCATGTCTTCGTGCACCGTGTCGTCCCACCACGTGACGGCGACGTGGAACGTGTAGTCGGCCGCGGCCTTTTCAGCCCAGCCGCGCCACGTCTGGAATGCGTCCATCAGGCGTTGTTTCGGGTCGGGGATGACGAAGTCGATGATCGTCGTCGTGCCGCCTGCGAGGCCCGCCGCCGTGCCGGTGTAAAAATCGTCGGCGGTGACGGTGCCCATGAACGGCAGCTGCATGTGCGTGTGCGGGTCGATCCCGCCCGGCATCACGTACTGGCCGCCGGCATCGATCACTTCCGCGTGCGCGGGCGCCTCCAGGTTCTCGCCCACGGCGACGATCTTGCCGCCTTCGCACAGCACATCGGCACGAAATGCACGGTCGGCGTTCACCACCGTACCACCGCGTATCAACAGGGTCATTGACGTCTCCTCGGGTCAATCGAGCGAACGGGCCGGATGCAGCGCCGGCGCCGCCCTGCCCTTCATCATGATGCCGTACACGACCGCGGAAATCGCGATCCCGACGAACCACGCATAGGTGTACAGGGTTTTGAACGCGGCGCCCACGTCCGGGAACGATTCCGGAAACGCCGCGTTCATGAAACCCGGGATGTTCGGCAGCACGCCGGCGACGAAGGCGACGATCGCCGCCGGGTTCCAGCCGCCGCGATAGCCATAGATGCCGTCGTCCTTGTACAGGTGGTCGACCGCCAGTTGCGTGCGGCGGATCAGGTAGTAGTCGATGATCAGCACGCCCGCGATGGGGCCCAGCAGCGCGGAATAGCCGATCAGCCAAGTGAAGATATAGCCCTGCGTCGATTCCAGTATCTTCCACGGCATCATCGCGAGCGCGATGCCGGCCGTGATGTAGCCGCCCGTGCGGTACGAGATGCGGCGCGGCGCCAGCGCGGAAAAGTCGTAGGCCGGGCCGACGAGGTTGGCGGCCAGGTTGACGCTGACCGTGTCGACCAGCAGGACAATCAATGCGATCAGCACCGCGGCGCCCGTCATGCGGCTGGCCAGGTCGACCGGGTCCCACAACGCCTTGCCGTACAGGACGACGGTGGCCGACGTGACGATGACGGCCAATGCCGCCAGCAACCCCATCGGCACGGGCAGGCCGACGGACTGGCCCAGGATCTGGTCGCGCTGCGTGCGCGCGAAGCGGGTGAAGTCGGGGATGTTCAGCGCGAGCGTGGCCCAGAACCCGACCATCGCCGTCAGCGACGGCCAGAACGTGGACCAGAACTGGCCGGCCTTCTTGCCGCCTTCGACGAATTGCGACGGCGCGTCCAGCAGCGGGCCGAAGCCGCCCGCTTTCTGGTAGACCCAGCCGAGCAGCACGAAGCAGATCGCGATCTTCAGCGGCGCCGTGTACGTCTCCAGCTTGCGGATCGCATCCATGCCGTGCACGATGAAATAGAACTGGATCGCCCAGAACGCGAGGAAGCACAGCAGCTGCGCGCCGTTGATGCCCAGGCCGGCCAGCCTTGCGCCGCCGATCTCGTGCCCGGCCAGCACGCCCAGCAGCGTGTAGATCATGCTGCCGCCGAACCACGTCTGGATGCCGTACCAGCCGCACGCGACGATGGCGCGCATCAGCGCCGGCAGGCGCGCCCCGCGCGTGCCGAACGCGGCGCGCGCCAGCACGGCGTACGGGATGCCGTACTTGGTGCCGGCGTGGCCGATCAGCAGCATCGGCAGCAGCACGATGGCGTTCGCGAGGAACACGGTGAACACGGCCTGGTACGCGGACATGCCGGCCTCGATCAGGCTGGCGGACAGCGTATAGGCCGGGATGCACATCACCATGCCGACCCACAGGGCGGCGAAGTGATACCAGCGCCACGTGCGCTGGGCGGCGCTCGTCGGCGCGAGGTCTTCGTTCCAGAGATCCTGGTTCGTTGCGGGGTCTGGGCTCATCGGGGCGGTCTCCGTGGGGTGGGCGTTACACACCGTCCAATAGTACTCCCTCGGCCCTCGGATTCCGGGGATCCTGCGTCCAGTTCATATAGGGCTTGCCCGTCTCCTGCGGCACCATCGTGATGCAGCCCTCGACCGGACAGGTGATCTCGCACAGGTTGCAGCCGACGCACTCCTCGGCGATGACTTCGTACTTGCGCGCATTCCCGTCGACGAGCCGCGCGACCGCCTGGTGCGACGTGTCCTCGCACGCCACGTGGCAGCGGCCGCACTGGATGCACTTGTCCTGGTCGATGTGCGCGATGACCTGGTAATTCATGTCCAGGTATTTCCAGTCCGTCGTGTTCGGCACGGCCTTGCGCGAGAACGCGGCGATGTTTGCATAACCCTTGCTGTCCATCCAGCGCGACAACCCGTCCTTCATCTCCTCGACGATGCGGAAGCCATGCAGCATCGCGGCCGTGCACACCTGTACCGAGCCGGCGCCCAGCGCGATGAACTCGGCCGCGTCGCGCCAGTTGCCGATGCCGCCGATGCCGGAGATCGGCAAGCCTTGCGTCACCGGATCGCGCGCGATCTCGGCCACCATGTTCAGCGCGATGGGCTTGACGGCCGTGCCGCAATAGCCGCCGTGCGTGCTGGCGTTGCCGACCGCGGGGAACGCGACCATGCGGTCCAGGTCCAGGTGCGTGATCGAATTGATCGTGTTGATCAGCGAGACCGCATCCGCCCCGCCCGCCAGCGCCGCCCGTGCGGGCGCGCGCACGTCGGTGATGTTGGGCGTCAGCTTGACGATCACCGGCAGCCGCGTGGTCGTCTTGCACCAGCGCGTGACGAGTTCGATCAGGTCCGGCTGCTGGCCCACCGCCGCGCCCATCCCGCGCTCGGGCATGCCGTGCGGGCAGCCGAAGTTCAGTTCGATGCCGTCCGCGCCCGTCGCCTCGACGAGCGGCAGGATCTCGCGCCACGGCGCTTCCTCGCACGGCAGCATCATCGACACGACCAGCGCCCGGTCGGGCCAGGCCTTCTTGACGGCCGTGATCTCGCGCAGGTTGATCTCGAGGCTGCGATCCGTGATCAGCTCGATGTTGTTGAAGCCGATGACCTCGCGGTTTTTCCCGTGCAGCGCGGAATAGCGCGACGACACGTTGACGGCCGGCGGATCCTCGCCCAGCGTCTTCCACACGACGCCGCCCCACCCCGCCTCGAAGGCGCGCACGACGTTATAGGCCTTGTCGGTCGGCGGTGCGGACGCCAGCCAGAAAGGGTTCGGCGACTTGATGCCGCAAAAATCGATGCTCAGGTCGGCCATCATGCCTCCGCTTTGGAAAGGATGTCGTCATGGATCGCCAGCGCCGCCAGTTTGCCGTGCTGGACGGCCTGCACCGTCAGGTCCTGCCCCGGCGCCACGCAGTCGCCGCCCGCGTACACGCCCGGCAGCTTGGTGCGGAAGCGCGCGTCGACGTGGATCTTGTCACCTTCACGTTCGAGCTCGCACGCGAGCGGATCGGACAGGGCGTCTCCGTCCATGTGCTGGCCGATGGCCTTGAACACGGCATCGGCCGCGATGTCGATGAACGCGCCCGTGCCGGCGAGGCGGCCGTCCTCCAGCCGCGTCTCCTCGAAGCGCATGCCGCGCACGCGGCCCGCAGCGTCCAGCAGGATCTCGTGCGGCGCGGCCCACGTGCGGATGCGCACGCCGTTCGTCTTCGCGATCTCGATCTCGTGGCCGGTCGCGCTCATCGCCTCGACACCGCGGCGGTACACCAACGTGACATCTTCCGCGCCCAGGCGCCCGATCTGCACGGCCATGTCGACGGCCGTGTTGCCGGCCCCGATCACGACCGCGCGCTTCGGTACCGGCAGCGCCGCGAGGTCCGCGGCCTGGCGCAACGTGGCGATGTAGTCGACGGCGGCCGCGAGGCCCGGCGCATCCTCGCCCGTCAGGCCGAGACGGCGGCTGGCGCCGAGGCCCAGGCCGAGGAACACGGCGTCGTAGCGCGTGTGCAGGTCCTGCAGGTGCAGGTTGCTGCCCAGGATGCGGCCGTACTGGATCTCGATGCCGCCGATCGACAACAAGAAATCCACCTCGCGCTGGGCGAAGTCGCCCGGCAGCTTGTACTTGGCGATGCCGTATTCGTTCAGGCCACCGGCCTTGTCGCGCGCTTCGAACACGACGACGTCATGGCCCAGCAGCGCGAGCCGGTGCGCGCACGACAGCCCGGCCGGGCCGGCGCCCACGACGGCGATCGTCCTGCCGGTCGATGGCGCGCGCCGGAAGGGGTGATCGGCGAAGTGGGCGTTGTCGATGGCATGGCGCTGCAGCAGGCCGATCTTCACGGGCTGGCCTTCGGCGTCGTCGTTGCGCACGCAGGCGTCCTCGCACAGGATCTCCGTCGGGCACACGCGCGAACAGCTGCCGCCGAAGATGTTCTGCTTGAGGATGTTGACCGCGGCGCCCTCCACATTGCCCTCGTGGATGTTGCGGATGAAGCTCGCGACGTCGATGCCCGTCGGGCAGGCGCGGGTACAGGGCGCGTCGTAGCAGTACAGGCAGCGGGCGCTTTCGATGGCGGCCTGGCGCGCGGTCAGCGCCGGGGCCAGGTCCGTGAAGCGCTCGGACAGGGCCCCGTGCGTGCCGGCGGCGGGGGGCAGGTGGTGGAGTGACTCGATCATGAAGCATCCCTTCTTTTCGTAGTGACTCAAAAAAACCACCGTCGCTCCCGCGCAGGCGGGAGCCCAAGTTGCGTGCGTCGTCGAGATGCGTGCGACTTGGGTCCCTGCCTTCGCAGGGACGACGTATCAACGGATCGTGTCCGTCATTTCATCTGCGGGAACGCGAACTCCACCCCGCTGCTCGCGGTATTCGGCCAGCGCTGCATCACAGCCTTGTGCCGCGTATAGAACCGCACGCCCTCCGGCCCGTACGCATGGTGGTCGCCGAACAGGCTTTTCTTCCACCCGCCGAAGCTGTTGAACGCCATCGGCACCGGCAGCGGCACGTTCACCCCGACCATGCCCACCTGCACCTGGCGCACGAATTCGCGCGCCACGCCGCCGTCGCGGGTGAATACGGCGACGCCGTTGCCGTACTCGTTGCGGTTGATGAGGGCCAAAGCGCTGCCCACGTCGGGCAGGCGCACGACGCACAGCACGGGGCCGAAGATTTCCTCCTTGTAGATGGACATCGAAGGCTGGACGTGGTCGAACAAGGTGCCGCCCACGAAGAAGCCGTTGTCGCGCTCCGGCACCTTGAAGCCGCGGCCGTCGACGACCAGCGTCGCGCCCTGCTCCACGCCTTCCCCGATCAGTTTTTCGATGCGCTGCTTGGCCGCCTGCGTGACCACGGGCCCCATCTCCGCACCATCCGCCATGCCGTCCGCGATTTTCAGGGCGCGGGTGCGCTCGGCCAACCGCGCGACCAGTGCGTCGCCCGCGTCGCCGATCGCGACCGCCACCGAGATCGCCATGCAGCGCTCGCCGGCCGATCCGTACGCGGCGCCGATGAGTGCATCGACCGCCATGTCCATGTCGGCATCCGGCATCACGACCATGTGGTTCTTCGCGCCGCCCAGCGCCTGCACGCGCTTGCCGGCAGCGCTGCCGCGCGCATAGATGTATTCCGCGATCGGCGTCGAGCCCACGAAGCTGACGGCCTGGATGTCCGGGTGATCCAGCAGCGCGTCGACCGCGCCTTTGTCGCCCTGGACGACGTTGAACACGCCGTCCGGCAGCCCCGCTTCTTTCAGCAGCCGCGCATGCAGCAGCGACGCCGACGGATCGCGTTCGGACGGTTTCAGGATGAACGTGTTGCCGCACGCGATGGCGACCGGGAACATCCACATCGGCACCATCACGGGGAAGTTGAACGGCGTGATGCCCGCGACGACGCCCAGCGGCTGGCGCATCGACCAGGCGTCGATGCCGCGCGCGATCTGGTCCGTGAATTCGCCCTTGAGCAGCTGCGGGATGCCCACCGCGAACTCGACGACTTCGATGCCGCGGGCGACTTCGCCGCGCGCGTCGGCGAACGTCTTGCCGTGTTCGCGCACGACCAGCGCCGCGAATTCGTCCGTGTGGCGCTGGCACAGCTGCAGGTAGTTGAACAGCACGCGGGCGCGGGCCAGCGGCGGTGTCGCGGCCCAGGCGGGGAATGCGGCGCCGGCGGCCGCCACGGCGGCGGCGACGTCGTCGTCGCTCGCCAGCGCCACGCGTGCACAAGGCTCGCCCAGCGCGGGGTTGTAGACGTCGGCGAAGCGTTCGCCGCCGTCAAGCACGCGGCCGCCGATAAAGTGGTTGATGGTCTCCATGGTCGCCTTTCAGTCGAGGTTTTTCAGGACGGCGGCCAGCTTGCCGAACAATTCGTCGATATGTTTTTTCTCCAGCACGAGCGGCGGCGACAGCGCGATGATGTCGCCCGTCGTGCGGATCAGGATGCCGTCCGCGAAAGCCTGCTTGAACGCGGCAAAGGCACGCGCGCCTGGCTTGCCGGGGATGCTTTCCAGCTCGATGCCGGCGACGAGGCCGATGGTGCGGATGTCGATCACGTGCGGCAGGCCGCGCAGGCTGTGCACCGCGTCTTCCCAGTACGGTTGCAGTGACTTCGCGTTTTCCAGGATGCCCTGCTCCTTGAAGACTTCCAGCGTGGCGATCGACGCGGCGCACGCGAGCGGGTGGCCGGAATACGTGTAGCCGTGGAACAGTTCGATGCCGGCCGGCGCTTCCATGAACGCGTCGTGGATGAATTTTTTCGAGAACACGGCGCCCATCGGCACGGTGCCGTTGGTGAGGCCTTTCGCCGTCGTCATCATGTCCGGCTCGACGTCGAAGTAATCGACGGCGAACGGCGTCGTCAGGCGGCCGAAGCCCGTGATCACTTCGTCGAAGATCAGCAGGATGCCGTGCTTCGTGCAGAGTTCGCGCAGGCGCTTCAGGTAACCCTGCGGCGGAATCAGCACGCCCGTCGATCCGGCCACGGGTTCGACGATGACGGCGGCGATGGTCGACGCGTCGTGCAGCGCGACGATGCGTTCCAGTTCGTCGGCCAGTTCCGCGCCATGTTCCGGCTCGCCGCGCGAGAACGCGTTCTTGCCGAGATTGTGCGTGTGCGGCAGGTGATCGACACCCGGCAGCAGCGGCCCGAAGGCCTTGCGATTCGGGCCGATGCCGCCGACGGACAGCCCGCCGAAGCCGACGCCGTGATAGCCCCGCTCGCGCCCGATCAGCCGCGTGCGGCCGGCGTCGCCGCGGGCCTTGTGATACGCGAGCGCGATCTTGAGGGCCGTGTCCACCGCTTCCGAGCCGGAATTCGTGTAGAACACGTGGCCGAACTTGTGGTTCGTGTAGTCCATCAGGCGTTCGGCCAGGTCGAAGGCGGCCGGGTGGCCCATCTGGAACGTCGGTGCGAAGTCGAGCTGGCCGACCATCTCGCTGACGGCGGCGACGATCTTCGGCTGCGCGTGGCCGCACGGGACGCACCACAGGCCGGCGGTGCCGTCGAGGACCGCGTTGCCGTCGACGTCCTTGTAATACATTCCTTGTGCCGAGACGAGGAGGCGCGGATGGGCCTTGAAGTCACGGTTGTTGGTGAATGGCATCCAGAAGGATGACATCGATTCGGGTCTGGACTCGTTCATGCGACTCCCCTTTTAGAATCAGTGGCCAGTACAAAATTTACCAACTGGCAAAAACAATGATGCAATAATAGACAGCAGTACAACAGTGGCACATATACACAGTCTGCGAAAATGGCCAACCGTATAGGTAGCATAGCCTGTACAGTTTCGGACGTCGCGCGATGGAGGCGCATGGAACCCACCGAAAAGAGCGAGAGCGAGGGATGGCCGGTGCTGGCGATCGACCGCCAGCGCCGCGGCAGCCTGGTCGACCAGATCGTCGCGGCCATCGCCGAGATGGTAAATCGGCGCACGCTGCCCGCCGGGACGAAGATGCCGTCCGTTCGACAATTCGCAAAAGTGAATGGCGTCAGCACCTTCACCGTCGTCGAATCGTACGACCGCCTGCTGCACCTGGGCCTGCTGTCATCGCGGCGCGGGTCCGGCTTTTTCGTCGCGCGCGGCGCGGAAGCCCCGGCGCAGCAAGCGTGCCTCCCCGCGGCCGCCAATGTCGTCGACACGCTCACGCCCGACCTCTATTCCGGCCAGACGGATGCGCTGCCCGTCGGCGCCGGCTGGCTGCCGCCCGAGTGGTATGGCGAATCGACGATCCTCGACGCGGTGCGCCACGCGATGAAGATCCCGGCCGGCCGCCTGCGCGGCTACGGCCATCCGCTCGGCTTTCCCAGCCTGCGCCAGCATCTCGCCACGACGCTGTCGGCCGATCTGTGCGCGGTTGAACCGGAACAGATACTGCTCACGCACGGCGCCACGCATGCGTTCGACCTCGTGCTGCGCACGCTCACGCGGCCGGGCGACGTCGTGTTCGTCGAGGATCCCGGCTACGGCAATCTGCTCGCGCTCGTCCGGCATCACGGCTGCGAGGCCGTCGGCATCCCGCGCGGCGCCCATGGCCTGGACATGGACGTCCTCGCGCGCGAGTCCCAGGCGCGCCAGCCGAAGCTCATGTTCGTCAACACGGTGCTGCAGAATCCCCTCGGCACGTCGCTGTCGCAGGCGCAGGCGCACCGGCTGCTCGCGCTGTCCGAGCAGTACGATTTCTGGCTCGTCGAGGACGACATCTACCGCGAACTGGCCGCCCGCGGCGACTCGTCGCTGGCCGCCATGGACGGGCTGCGCCGCGTGATCCGCATCGGCAGCTTTTCCAAGACCCTGTCGCCCGTGCTGCGCGTGGGTTCCGTTTGCGCGTCGGGCTCGTTGATGCCGGAACTGGTGCGCGTCAAGATGCTCACGGGCCTGACGACGTCCGAGGTGAACGAACGCGCCGTGTACGATGCCGTCAGCAGCCGCGCCTACCGCAAGCAGGTCGAGCGCCTCGTGCTGCAGCTGGACGACGCGCGCGAGCTGGCGCTGGAGCGCCTCGGCGGCGCGGGCCTCGTGCCGCTGGCCCGGCCGCGCGGCGGGATGTTCGTCAGCGCAGGCTGGCCGGCGCAAAAACAAAGCGGCCGCGCCATCGCCGAACGGGCGCTGCGCGCGAGCATCCTGCTGGCGCCGGGCGAATTCTTTGCGCTGAAGCCGCCCGCCACGGCCTGGTTCCGCTTCAACGTCGCCTATGCCCACGAGCCGGCCCTGCTCGACTTCCTGCGTTCGATTTGAGGAGAACACCCATGACCGTTGCCCCCGTCAAACACCGCGTCAGTCATCGCATCAGTCACCGAGACAGAGTCGAAGCGACCATCCTCGGCGAAGCCGTGCGCCAGTTCGCCGAATGCGGCTACGAAGGCACGTCGATCGCCACCGTCGCCGAGCGCGCGGGCCTGTCGAAGCAGAACCTGATGTACTACTTCCCGACCAAGCAGGCCCTGTACCAGCGCGTGCTCGACAACGTGCTGGACGACTGGCTCGCGCGCATGGCCAGCCTCGCGGATCCGGGCAAGGACCCGGGCGACGTCCTGCGCGCCTATGTGCGCGCGAAGCTGACGTTCTCGCGCGAGCAGCCGCTCGCGTCGCGCGTGTATGCGATGGAAGTGATCGGCGGCGCCAAGCTGTACGCCGACCAGATCCGCCGCCGCGTGATCCCGCTGCTGCGCGCGGACATCGCCGTGTTCGAGCGCTGGATCGCGGAAGGAAAAATCGCGCCCGTCAACGCCACCCATCTGCTGTTCGCCGTCTGGGCGATGACGCAGTCGTACGCCGACTTCGCCGCCCAGATGACGCTCGTGCTCGACCGCGAACAATTGGAACCATCCGACTTCGACGACGCCGAGCGCCTGATCACGGGCATGGTCCTCGCCGCCGTCGGCCTCCAGGAGAATCCATGCCCACCCTGAGCCCCATCGAACTGTTCACACCCCGCCTGAAACTGCGCTGGATGGACGAGCGCGACGTCGACGCGCACTATGCCGTGTTTGCCGATCCGGAAGTGGCGCGCTACTGGAGCAGCGGGCCGTGGACGTCGCTCGACCAGTCGCGCGAGCATATCGCCGCCACCCAGGCCGCCTATGCGGACGGCAGCGGCATGCGCCTGGGCGTGGAACTGATCGACACGGGAGAACTGATCGGCAACGTGAGCCTGCACCGCTTCGTCGACACCAGCCGCCGCTGCGAAATGGGCTACGCACTGGCCCGCGCCCACTGGGGCGGCGGCTACGTCAGCGAGGCGCTGCGCGCGCTGCTGGCCTACGGTTTTACGACGCTGGACCTGAACCGCATCGAGGCCGACGTCGACCCGCGCAACGGGGCGTCCGCGCGGGTGCTGGAAAAGCTGGGCTTTCAAAAGGAAGGCTATATGCCCGAGCGCTGGATCGTGCAGGGCGAGCCCGCCGATACGGTGTATTACGGCCTGCTGCGCCGGCACTGGAACGGGTGATCCGCTAGTCCACCGCCAGGATCCAGTCGCGCAGCGCGGCCACCTTCGGGTTGTCCTGCCGGGCCTCCGGATAGACCAGGTAGTAGGCGAACGTCTCCATGTGGGCCGGTTTCGCGAGGCTGACCAGGCGCCCGGCGTCCACCTCGTGCGCCACCATCGCGGCCGGCAGCAGGCCGGCGCCCTGCCCGGCCAGGACTGCAGCGAGCAGCAGGCTGGCGTCGTCGAACGACGGGCCGCGCGGCAGCGCGACGTCGTCCACGCCGTTTGCCTGGAACCACAAGCTCCATCCCTTGCGGTCGGCGTCGTGCACGTGCGGCCAGCGCGCCAGGTCCGCAGGAGATGACGGCAAGCCAAGGCGTTCCACGAGGGCCGGCGCGGCCACCGGCACGATCTCGACGGAGGCCACGCGATAGCTGCGCAAGCCGGGATAGCGGCCCGCGCCGTGCCGGACGGCGACGTCCACGCCGTCGCGCGCAAAATCCGCCAGCGCGGTGCTGGTCACGATATGCAGGTCGATGCCGGGATGCGCGTCGCGGAACCGCTGCAGGCGCGGCATCAGCCACGCGGACGCGAAGAACGGCGTGACGCTCAACGTCAGCGTGCCGGCATCCGCGGACGCCGCGAGGCGCTGCGTGGCCTGCGCGATCTGCCGGAAGGCGTTGCGCACGGGCGGCAGGTAGTCGCGGCCCGCCTGGGTCAGCAGGATGCCCCGGTTGACCCGCTCGAACAGCTTTACGCCGAGGTGCTCCTCCAGTTGCCGCACGAGCTGGCTGACGGCGCCCGGCGTCACGCACAACTCTTCCGCCGCGGCTTTCACGGACAGGTGCCGCGCGGCGGCTTCGAACGCGCGCAGCGGCTTCAAGGGCGGCACCGGTTCACGGATCATTTAGAAAATCTCAATTGAAACAGACAGGAAAACTCGGTTGTGCCACTGTCACGCCGAGGCTACAGTACCCGCATTGTAAGCCGATTCAGGAAAGAGAATGACTAAACCGACAGACGTCCTGCACTATCGCGACATCGGCGCGCTTGCGGCCCTGATCCGCAACCGCGACGTGTCTTCCCGCGAGGTGACGCAAGCGCTGCTCGATCGCATCGCCGCGCTCGACGGCGACCTGCATGCGTACGCGCTGGTGCTGGCCGACGCCGCGCGCGCGCAAGCCGACGCGGCCGACAGGGAGATCGCGGCCGGCGGATGGCGCGGGCCGCTGCACGGCGTGCCGATCGCGGTGAAGGACTTGTTCGACATCGAAGGTGTGCCGACGCGCGCCGGCATGCGGCTGCGCAGCCAGCCCGTCGCCACCCGCGACGCGACGGTGGTGCGGCGCCTGCGCGACGCCGGCGCTGTCCTCATCGGCAAGCCCGAGCTCACCGAAGGCGCGTATTCCGATCACCACCCGGCCGTCAGCCCGCCGCGCAATCCGTGGCACGCGGACTATTGGCCGGGCATCTCGTCGAGCGGTTCCGGCGTCGCCGTCGCGGCAGGCATGGCATATGGCTCGCTGGCCTCGGATACGGGCGGGTCGATCCGCTGGCCGTCCGCGGCGAATGGCCTCACGGGACTGAAGCCGACGTGGGGCCGCGTGAGCCGCCACGGCGCGGCCGAACTGGCGGCGTCGCTGGACCATGTCGGGACCATGGCCCGCAGCGCCATCGACGCCGGCATCCTGCTGGGCGCCATCGCGGGGGCCGATCCGGACGACCCGACGGCGTCGCTGATGCCTGTCCCCGACGACACGGCAGGCGCCGGCATCGCGGGCTGGCGCATCGGCGTGGACGCGGCGTGGAACCGCGACGGCGTGGACGCCGGCACGCGCGCGGTCCTCGCCGACGCGCTCGCGACGTTTGCCGCGCTGGGCGCCGGCATCGTCGACGTCCGCTTCCCCGACGTCGCGCAGGCCGTCGCCGACTGGGTACCGCAATGTGCCGTGGAGGCGGCCGTGGCGCACCGGGACCGCTATCCGCGCATGCAAGCGGATTACGGCGCCGTCCTCGCGGCGGTCATCGAGGCCGGCAAGGCGTTGTCCGGCACCGATTACCAGGCCATCCTGCTGCGGCGCGCGGCCTTCCGCGGCCGTGTCGACCGGGTCCTCTCAGCCGTCGACGTCCTGCTCACGCCCGTGCAACCGTTCGCCCCGCTCACGCTCGCGCAGATCCGGACGCTGGGTGAGCAGCCCGACCTCATCGCCGGGCTGCAGCGCTACACGTGCCCCTTCAACATGTCCGGCCATCCGACGCTCACGCTGCCGGGCGGCTTCACCGACGCTGGCATGCCGGTCGGCCTGCAACTGGTGGCGCCCCGCTGGCGTGAGGACGCGCTCGTACGCGCCGGCGCCGCGTTCCAGGCGCGAACGCCATGGCACCGGCGCCATCCAGAGCGCTAGCATGGGATCGCGTGTCTTCTATGGCTGGGTCGTCGTCGCGGCGGCGTTCGCGGTCTGTTTCGTCGGATTCGGCTGCGCGTACACGTTCAGCGCGTTCGTGCCGGCGCTGCAGCGGGACTTCGCGGCGTCGCGCGGGTCCGTGTCGCTCGTGTTTTCGCTGGCGGGGTTCCTGTATTTTGCGCTGGGCGTCGTCAGCGGCCCGCTCGCGGACCGCTGGGGCGCGCGCCGCCTGGCCATGCTCGGCATGCTGCTGGTGGGCGCCGGCCTCGCGCTGGCCGGCGTCGCGCGCAGCCTGCATGCGGTGTACGCGGCCTACGGCCTCGGCGTCGGCCTGGGCATCGGTTGTGCGTACGTGCCCGCGCTGGGCGCCGTGCAGCGCTGGTTCGTCACGCGCCGCGGCGTCGCATCGGGCCTCGCAGTCAGCGGCATCGGCGTCGGCACGCTGGTCATGCCCCCGCTCGCGACCGCGCTGATCGACGCGCTGGGATGGCGCGGCGCCTACCTCGCGCTCGGCTGCGGCGCCGCCGTCGCCGGCATCGGCATGGCCGCGCTCATTGCCGACGATCCCGTCGACAAGGACATGGGGCCGGCCCGCGTCCATGCCGGCATGCTGCTGCGCGAGGCCGTCCGGTCGCGGCAATTCGCATTGCTGTACGCGGCCTGCCTGGTCTGCTCGTTCGGGGTGTTCGTGCCGTTCGTCCACCTGGTGCCGTATGCGCTGGACCACGGCATCGGCCAGAAGGACGCGGCTTACCTGCTGGGGTCGATCGGCATCGGCAGCACGCTGGGCCGGTTCTTCCTCGGTGGACTGGCGGACAGGGTCGGGCGACTGGCGTTCCTGCTGGCGATGTTTGCGGGCATGGCTGCCGCACTGGCGGTGTGGGCCGTCTCGACGGGCTTCCTCGCACTGGCCGGGTTCGCCCTGCTGTTCGGCCTGTTCTACGGCGGCTGGGTCGCGATCATGCCGCCCGTGGTGACGGATTTGTTCGGCAACCGCCAGGTCGGCAGCATCATCGGCGTCCTGTACACGAGCGTCGCGGTGGGTACGCTGCTCGGACCCACCGCGGCCGGCTATCTGTTCGACGCGAGCGGCAGCTATACGGTGCCGATCGTGGCCAGCGCAGCCGTCAACGTCGCCGCGGCGGGGATCGCCGCGCTGGTGGGCAGGCCGGCCTGATCACCATTCGTGCGCCGTCCGCTGCCACGCCGGCAGCGCCTGAATGCGCTCGAACCAGGCCAGCAGGTGCGGATACGCATCCAGCGGCAGGTGCGCCCTGTCCTTGTACATGAGCGGCGCCGCGACGGCGTAGTCGGCCAGGGTCACGCCGTCGCCGGCGAGCCAGTTGCGCGTGGCCAGGTGCTGGTCCAGCACGCGGGCCGCCTCGGCCAGGTCGGCTGCGCCGCGCGCGACTTCCGTCGGATCGGCGTCCTGGCCGGTGACGAATTTCTTCCAGAGGTGTTCCCACGTGAACACGCCGATGGCCGGAGCGAAATGCTGGCAGGCCCAGAACATCCAGCGGCCGACGTCCGCGCGCGCCCGGCGCTCCTGCGGCCACACGGTCTGGCCGGGCGTGCCCTCGGCCAGGTATTGCATGATCGCGCACGATTCCCACAGGATGAAGTCGCCGTCGATCAGCACGGGCAGCTTGGCGTTCGGATTGACCTCGCCAAGGCGACGGCGGTCGTCCTGGCTGGCCAGGTTGATCTGGATGAGGTCGAACTCGATGCCGAGGTGGTCGGCTGCCAGCAGCACGCGGCGGGTATTGGACGAGTAGTGGTTGTAATAAAGCTGCATGGCCGTCTCCTGTGGGTTGGTTGATGCGTTTATGTTAAGACGGGCCACTGACAGATCCTGTCAGGAGTATTCCGGAATGTCGTACAGCTTGCGCCACTCCCGCAGCAGCTGGTGCCGCGGCGACGGATAGCGCTCCGTGCTCGGTTCGGCCCGGACGATGCGGTCGACGCGGAAGTGGCGGATCGCATCGCGCAGTTCGCACCACGCCGCCATCACGCGCTTGCCCTCGAAGAACGCGAGCGCGAACGGCCACACGATGCGCTCCGTCGCCGTGTCGCGCTCGTCGCGGTAGGCGATGCGCAGCTTGCACTGGCGCCGGATCGCCTCGCGCGCGGGCTGGATGAACGCCTCGACCGGCGCCGCTTCCGGAAAGGCCGGCACCCACAGGCTCATCTCGGCCATGTGGTCGCGCAGGTCGCGCGGCGTGGCCGTCGCGATCTTGGCCAGGGAGCGGTCGGCCGCGTCGGACAGCGCCGCGTCGCCCTGCTGGCGCACCCAGCGCGCGCCCAGCACGAGGGCTTCCAGCTCGTCGGCGTCGAACATCAACGGCGGCAGGAAAAAGCCCGTGCGCAGCACATAGCCGACACCGGCCGAGCCCTCGACGGGCGCGCCCAGTTGCACGAGCGTCTGGATGTCGCGGTAGATCGTGCGTTCCGACACGCCGAGGCGTTCGGCCAGGGCACTGGCCGTCACGGGGCGGCGGTGGCCGCGCAGGGCGTCCATCAGCTGGAACAGGCGTCCGGTGCGGCTCATGGCAGGCGTAAAAGTTTCATGGACGACATCATATTACGCCGGACCGGCGGGGTCCAGACGCCCCCGCCCATCCGGCCGCACGACCAGTCATCCCGCATTTTCGGCAGTTCGTCGGCGCCCCGTGGCCACGATGCCTGCAGGGATGTAGAGTGACTCCATCGAAACAAGTTCCAACCGCAAGGAGTGATCATGACCAGGACCTACCACCGCAGCTTCGGCGCCACGCTGGAAGACCTCGCCCGCGACATCGTCGACGCCTGCCGCCGCGCCGCGCGCGCCATCGCCGTGATGCCGTGGCCCGCGATGCTGGTGTGCTGCATCGCCCTCGCCGTCGTGATCAGCATCCTGCCGCTCGCATTGTTCCTGTTCGTCCTGTTCATGGGCATCAAGGTGATCATCGGCGCATTCGTCGTGGACCAGCGCCGCACAAGCCGCGACCACTACAGCGAGAAATAAGCAGGAGAGCATCATGCGCGCCAGCGACATCAACCGCGTACTCGACTTCGTACGCGACGCCTTCCACGAAGCCAGCAAGCTGTGGTGGCGCTTCTTCGACTGGCTCGCCGTCGTCGAATGGCGCCAGCTGTTCCTCACGTGGTTCTTCGTCGTGATCTTCTTCCAGCTCGTGAATACGCCCGAGCCGGGTTTCTGGTACATCTTCATCTCGTTCGCCGTCAAGGTGCTGGCGGGCGGCAAGCGCAAGGCGGAGCTGATGGCGCGCGAAGCCACGGCGCAGGCCAACGTCGCCACGCTGGAACGCCGCCTGATGGAGGCGCAGATGGCCGCGCTGCAGGCGCAGGTCGAACCGCACTTCCTGTTCAACACGCTGGCCCTGATCGGCCAGCTGATCGAGACGGACCCGAAGGAAGCGGCGCGCGTGCATGCCCACCTGATCGACTACCTGCGCTCGACCCTGCCGCAGATGCGCCAGCGCGGCGGCACGACACTGGGCAAGCAGGTCGAGCTGTCGCGGGCTTACCTCGCCATCATGCAGGCGCGGATGAAGGAACGGCTCAACGTGCGCTTCGACGTGCCCGACTTCCTCGGCAGCGCCCCGTTCCCGCCGATGATGCTGCAGACCCTGATCGAGAACGCCATCAAGCACGGCCTGGAGCCGAAGATCGAAGGCGGCACAGTCGCCGTGCGCGCCCACGTGGTGGGGGCTGACCTGCACGTGGAAGTGTGCGACGATGGCGTCGGCATCGATCCGCACGCGGACGACGGCGTCGGCCTCGCGAACATCCGCGAGCGCCTGCAACTGCTGTACGGCGCGGAAGCGTCGCTGGCCATCTCGACCCCGCCGGGCGGCGGCGCCTGCGCCACGATCCGGCTGCCCTACAAGATGATGGAGGATGCTTGAACATGGTTACCGCCCTGATCGCCGACGACGAAGCCCCGATGCGCGACCTGCTGCGCACACGCCTGCAGCAGGCGTGGCCCGACCTGCAGATCGTCGCCGAGGCCGCGAACGGCGTGGAAGCCGTCGAGCTGGGCGAAAAGCTGCGGCCCGACATCGCCTTCCTCGACATCCGCATGCCGGGCCTGTCCGGCATCGAAGCGGCGCGGCGGCTGTACGAGAGGTCGCACATCGTGTTCGCCACGGCCTACGACCAGTACGCGCTGGACGCGTTCGAACAGGGCGCGCTCGACTATCTGCTGAAGCCCGTGTCGGCCGAACGGCTCGCGACCACCTGCGCGCGGCTGCAGGCACGCCTGCACAAACGTTCGTCGGCCGATGCCGCGCCCCCACAGGATATCGGCCAGCAACTGGCGAAGCTGACCACCTTGCTGGAAAACAAGGGCAAGCCCGAAAAGCCAACTTACCTGCGCTGGATCCAGGCCCAGGTCGGCGCCAGCCTGCGCATGGTGAGCACGCGCGAGATCCTGTTCTTCCAGTCGGACGAAAAATACACGCGGGTGCAGACGGGCGCTGCCGAGTTTCTGATTCGCAAGACGCTGAAGGAATTGCTGGACGAACTCGACCCGGACGAGTTCTGGCGCATCCACCGCTCGACGCTCGTGCGCGTGGACGCCATCGCCGAAGTGAAACGCGACCTGCGCGGACGCCAGATGCTGAAGGTGCGCGGCTATCCGGGCGAGTTGGAAGTGAGCCGCAACCACAGCTATCTGTTCCAGCAGATGTGAATCAATCCCATAGGAGACCGCCATGCCCTCGATCGCCATCCCCTGCCTGCGCTACCGCGACACCCCGGCCGCCATCGACTGGCTGTGCGAAGTCTTCGGCTTCGCCTGCCAGGTCGCCGTGCCCGGCATCGACGGCGCCATCGCCCACGCGCAACTGACGCTCGGCGACGGCATGATCATGCTGGGCTCGGTCAGCGACGAGGGAGAATATGGCAAGGTGCTGGTGCAGCCGGACGAGATCAAGGGCCGCCAGACCCAGACCGTCTACCTGCAGGTGAACGACGCCGACCGCGTGTGCGAGCGCGCGCGCAATGCCGGCGCCATCATCCTGCAGGAACCGAGCGACACGGAGTTCGGCAGCCGCGGTTTCATGTGCCGCGACCTCGAAGGCCATGTGTGGAATGTGGGGACGTACGATCCGTGGAAGCCGGAGGATTTGTTTGCCACGAATTCATAGCTACCGTCGCCCCCGCGGAGGCGAGAACCCATAATGAGGCACCGAAGTCAGACGTTAAAAATATTTCGGTGCCTCCGAGATACCGAATTCTGTAAGTCGGCATGGATTCCCGCTGGCGCGGGAATGACGAGCTTATCTCAGCTGAACAGCCCTTCGTCGGAACCATCCCCGTCGAAAAAGCCCTGCCCGCCGTCGATGCTGCCATTGTCGACACTGCTGTCGAACAACCCTTCCGACGAGCCATTGTCCAGCACACGGTCCACATCGCCCAGCCCCGCCTGGTCGGCCAGTGAGCTGCCGGACTGGTCGCTGAACAGGTTGTTGCTCGGATCGTCGCTGTTCAACAAGCGGTTGCCGCCTTGGTCGTGGTGGCCGAACATGTTCTCCAGGCCCTGGAAGAGGAAGCCGCCGGCCGCGACACCCGCCGCCGTCGCGGCGATCGAGCCGAGCGTGCCGCCAAAGCCGCCGAAGCCGCCGCGCAGGAAGCCCGACGACGGTGCCGACTGATATTGCGGCTGCTGATACTGCGGCTGATTTTGCGGTTGGGATTGGTACGGCTGCTGGGTATCGCGCTGGTAGGACTGCGCCGGCGGCGTCCTGCCGCTATTGCCCCACGAGTTTGCGTCGAGGAATTTACCGTCGTCACCTTGCTGACCGGAACGTACCTGGTTTTCCAACGACGCGATGCGGTCCTTGGCATTGTTCAGCGCCTGTTCGAGCAGCAACGCCCTTTGCACCAGCAGGTAGGCGGCATCGGGCTGCTGGGCCACGGCGCGCTGGATCAGGGCATCCGCTTCCGGGTCTTTCTGGATGCCGCGGGCCTGGATCAACTGGCTCAGGAAATCGTGCAACATCTGCGAATCTTGCGGGCTCATGACGTCTGCTCCTTTGAATGGTCGGATAGCCCACATGTTGTGGGCCCGTCCTTGAATTCAAGTTTGACAGCATCCGGGCAAGATTGCCTTAAACGGCGCTGAACCGTGCGCTCAAGACTTCTGGAGGTCGCGCCCGCCGAACGCGTTCGGCAACTGTGCGGCCGCGGTCGTCTCCATCACGTCGCCCTTCAGGTTCGCCAGCACGACCGCGAGGTCGTTGCCGCCCAGTTCCAGGATCACCTGGCGGCAGGCGCCGCACGGGGCGATCGGACCGTCGGTGTCGCCGATCACGGCCAGCGCCGCGAAATCGCCCGGCACGTAGCCGTGCGCGATGGCGGAAAAGAATGCCGTGCGCTCGGCGCAGTTGCACAGGCCGTAGGATGCGTTCTCGACGTTACAGCCGCGGAACACGCGGCCGTCCTTCGTCTCGAGCGCGGCGCCCACCTTGAAGCGCGAATAAGGCACGTAGGCCAGTTCGCGCGCGGCGCGGGCTTCGTCGATCAGTGTTTCGTATTTCATGGGGACTCCCAGGAACGTCGTCCCGAAGGCGGGGACCCAATTTTGCTTGCGTATCGACTACGCAGGTAACTTGGGCTCCTGCCTCCGCGGGAGCGACGGTAGATATGATCTTATGGGCGAATGGTCTTGTAGATCATCGGCTGCGCGGCAGGCTGTTCGGCCGCGATGCGGTAGGCCGCCTGCACTTCGCGCACGGCGCGTTGCGCGGCATCCTGCGTGCGCGCGTGGACGAGCGCCAGCGGCTGGCCCGCTTCCAGTCGCGTGCCCAGCTCGACGAGGTCCGTGAGGCCGACGGCGAAGTCGATCGGGTCCTGTGGACGGATACGCCCGCCGCCCAGGCCGACGACGGCCAGGCCCAGGCCGCGGCAATCCGTCGCGTACGCGTAGCCCGATTCGAGCGCCGGCACAGGCACGACGACCGGCGCCTTGGCGAGGTGCGCGTCCGGATTGTCCATCAGGTCGGCCGGACCGCCCAGCGCCTTGACCATGCGCGCGAAACGCTCGGCCGCTTCGCCCGAATCCAGCGCGTGCTGCAGCTTGGCGCGCGCTGCCTCGTCGGTGGCGGCGAGGCCGGAGATGACGAGCATCTCGGCGCACAGCGCGATCGTCACTTCGTGCAGGCGGGCCGGGCGCGATTTACCCGTCAGGTAGTCGATCGCGACGCGCACCTCGACGGCATTGCCGGCCGCCGGGCACAGCGACTCGTTCATGCCGGTCAGGATCGCGGACGTGCGCGTGCCCGCACCGTTGCCCACGTGGACGATGGATTCCGCCAGCTCGACGGATTTTTCATACGTCGGCATGAACGCGCCGCTGCCGGCCTTGACGTCCATGACGAGGGCGTCGAGGCCCGCCGCCAGCTTCTTCGACAGGATCGAGCCCGTGATCATGGCGACGGATTCCACGGTGGCCGTCGTGTCGCGGATGCTGTAGAAACGCTTGTCGGCCGGCGCCAGCTGCGCGGTCTGGCCGATGATGGCGACGCCGACGTCCTTGACGATCTTGCGGAACAGTTCCGGATCCGGCACGGTGCAATAGCCGGGAATCGAATCGAATTTATCGAGCGTGCCGCCCGTGTGACCGAGGCCGCGGCCGGAAATCATCGGGACAAAGCCGCCGCATGCCGCGACCATCGGGCCGAGCATCAGCGACACGACGTCGCCGACGCCGCCCGTCGAATGCTTGTCGACGACGGGGCCGGGCAGGTCCAGCGACTTCCACTCCATGACCTGGCCGGAATCGCGCATCGCGAGCGTGAACGCGACGCGCTCGTCCATCGACATGTCGTTGAAGTAAACGGCCATCGCGAGCGCGGCGATCTGGCCTTCGGTGACGCTGCCGTCCGGGATGCCGCGCACGAAGAAGCGGATCTCTTCCGCGGTCAAGGTGCCGCCGTCGCGTTTTTTACGGACGATTTCCTGGGGGAGGAACATAGGTTATCCCGTTTAAGAGTTTTCTCTAAAACGTCATTCCCGCGGAAGCGGGAACCCATGCTGAGCGATCGAAGTCGACTTCGGTGCCTCAGTATGGATTCCCGCCTGCGCGGGAATGACGGGCTTGGGGTTCCGGGCCTCAAACGCCGTACGGAATCCACACATTCTTGACCTGGCTCGCGTGCTGCAGCACCGCGCGCCCGCCCGCCTGCTTCGCATCGAACCAGTCGCGCCCTTTCGCGCCGCCCGTCCACGTGCGCTTCAGCGACTCGGCCGACAGGCGCTCGACTTCCGCGCAGCCTTCCGCCGAGCCATCGTGGCGCCACACGGCATCCACGTCGAAGTGCGACGCCAGCGTGCGGGCCAGTTCGTCGTGGCTGCCCGTGACGATGTTCAGCGCGCCGCCCGGCAGGTCGGACGTGTCCAGCACCTGGTACAGGTCCGTGCTTGAGAGCGGATGCGCTTCCGACGGCACCGCCACGACGCGGTTGCCCAGCGCCAGTGCCGGCGCGACGAGCGAGATGAAGCCCAGCAGCGGGTTCTCGTTCGGGCACACGATGCCGATCACGCCCACCGGTTCGTTCAGCGCGACGGTGATGCCGTGCATCGGCGGCTGATGCGCCAGCCCGTCGTATTTGTCGGCCCATGCGGCCCAGTAGAACAGGCGCTCGACTGACGCTTTTACTTCGCCTTCGGCATCCTTGGCACCGGTCTGCGCAAAGATGCGCGCCGCGAATTCGTCGGCGCGGATCGCCAGGTTCTCGGCGATGTAGTACAGCACCTGCGCGCGATTGTGCGCGGTCGCCTTCGCCCAGCCGGACGCCTTGTGCGCCGCTTCGACGGCGTTGCGGATGTCCTTGCGGTTGCCCTCGCCCACGTCGGCCAGGAACTCGCCGCCCGCGCCATGGATCGCGCGGCTGTACGCGCCGTCCGGGCGCGCCTGTTTGCCGCCGATGTACAGCTTCGCCGTGCGGTCGATCGTGAACGGGCTGTCGCCACTTGCCAGTTTTACCTTGCCCTTCTCTGCCACGACCGGTGCGGCCGGACGCGCATCTTCCGCCAGCGGCACCAGGTATTCCGTCATGCCCTCTTTACCGCCCTCGCGGCCGAAGCCCGATTCCTTGTAGCCGCCGAAGCCGCACGCGGCATCGAACTGGTTCGCCGTGTTGATCCACACGACGCCGGCCTTGATCTGGGGAGCGACGTCCAGCGCGAGGCTGATCGACTCGCTCCACACGCACGCGGCCAGGCCGTACACGGTGTTGTTCGCGAGTTGCACGGCTTCGCCCGGCGTGCGGAAGCTCGACGCGACGAGCACGGGGCCGAAGATCTCGGTCTGCGACACGGTGGCCGACGTCGACGCGCCCGTGATCAGGGTCGGCAGATACCACGAACCGGCAACCGGCGTTTCGCCTTGCGGCTGCCAGATCTCGCAGCCTTCGGCACGCGCCGCTTCCACGAGGCCGTGGATGCGCTGCTGCTGCACCGGATCGACGAGCGCGCCGATGTCGTTCGATTTGTCCAGCGGCGAGCCGACGCGCAGGTTCTGCATGCGCGCCTTGACCTTCTCGATGAAGCGCGGGTAGACGCTTTCCTGCACGAGCAGGCGCGAACCGGCGCAGCAGACCTGGCCCTGGTTGAACCAGATCGAATCGACGAGGCCTTCGACGGCCGCATCCAGGTCGGCGTCGTCGAACACGATGAACGGCGACTTGCCGCCCAGTTCCAGCGACAGTTTCTTGCCCGTGCCGGCCGTGGCCTTGCGGATGATGCGGCCCACTTCCGTCGAGCCGGTGAACGCCAGCTTGTCGATGCCCGGGTGGTTGACGATCGCCTCGCCCACGCGGCCGTCGCCGGTGACGATGTTGACGACGCCGGCCGGCACGCCGGCCTGCTGGCAGATCTCGGCGAACAGCAAGGCGGTCAGCGACGTGTACTCGGCCGGCTTGAACACGATGGTGTTGCCGGCGGCGAGCGCGGGCGCGATCTTCCAGGCCAGCATCAAGAGCGGGAAGTTCCACGGCACGATCTGGCCGACGACGCCGACGGCGCGGTAGTCCGCGAATTCTTCCGACTGCAGCTGGGCCCAGCCGGCGTGGTGGTAGAAATGACGGGCGGCCAGCGGCAGGTCGGCGTCGCGCGTTTCGCGGATCGTCTTGCCGTTGTCCAGCGTCTCGAGCACGGCGAACAGGCGCGCGTGCTTTTGCAGCAGGCGCGCCAGCGAATACAGGACTTTCGCGCGGCCGTGGCCACCGAGGGCGACCCAGCCCGGCTGCGCGCGGCGCGCGGCGTCCACGGCGCGGTCGACGTCGGCCTGGCTCGCCTGCGTCACCTGCGCCAGCTCGCTGCCGTCGGCCGGGTTGAACGAGCCGAACGTCGCAGTGTCGTCACCTTCGGCATCCGTCCAGGTGCCGTCGACGAACAGGCCGAAACGGCGGCCATGGGCGTCCAGCCATGCTTGCGCTTCCTTGGTGCTCTCGGGTGCGGGGCCGTAATCCATCGTTTGCAGAATCTCTTTAATAGTGGGCATGACAGGTCCGATCGATCAAGGTTGCGCGTGACGGTGGGCGGCCGAATAGCTGCCCGTGACGTAGTGTTCGAGCTGGCGCTCGATGTCGGTCAGGAGGCTGGAAGCACCGATGCGGAACAAATGCGGTTGCAGCCATTCGTTGCCCAGCTCTTCCTTCATCACGGTCAGGTATTGCAATGCGGTCTTGGCGGAGGACACACCCCCGGCCGGCTTGTAGCCGACCTTGTAGCCGGTGCGTTCATAGTACTCGCGGATCGCTCGTACCATCACCAGCGACACGGGAATGGTCGCGTTCACACCTTCCTTGCCGGTCGATGTCTTGATGAAATCGGCGCCTGCCATCATGCAGACCCACGATGCTTTTGCTACGTTTTCCAAAGTGACGAGATCGCCCGTCGCGAGGATCGCCTTCACGTGCGCCTCGCCGCACGCCTGGCGGTACGCGACCATCTCGTCGTACAGCGCCTGCCAGTTGCCCGTCAGGACGTGCTGGCGCGTGATGACGATGTCGATCTCGGTGGCGCCCGCGGCCACGGACAGTTCGATCTCGCGGATCTTCGTTTCGAGGCTCGACAGGCCGGCCGGGAACGCGGTCGATACGGCGGCGATCGGCAGGCGGCCCTGCAGCACCTGCGCGGCCGGCTGGATCATCTCGTGGTAGACGCACACGGCGCCCGTCGTCAGGGAGTCCAGGCCCAGCGCCTGCATCAGGTCCGCGCGCAGCGGACGCATCGCCTTGCGGCACAGGCGCTCGACGCGGCCCGGGGTGTCGTCGCCGGACAAGGTCGTCAGGTCGATGCACTCGATGGCGCGGATCAGCCACGCGGCCTGGTATTCCTTCTTGACCGTGCGGCGGTTCGCGAGGCTCGCGGCGCGGCGGTCGGCGGCGTTGCGGTTGACCTTCAGGTGGTTGATCCAGCCCAGGTCAAGATCGATCGCGGTATTACGTTTGAAATCGAGGTTCGGGCTCATAGCAAAGCGGTTCCGTTGGCAGTAGGTTTGACGCCGAGGTGGTGCGCCAGGGTGGCGCCGATGTCGGAGAACGTGTCGGACACGGGCAGCTCGCGCGCCGGCGCGGCCGGGCCGAAGAACAGCATCGGGATGTGTTCGCGCGTGTGGTCCGAACCGGCCCACGTCGGGTCGCAGCCGTGGTCCGCCGTGATGACGACGAGGTCGCCCTCTTTCAGCTTGCCGATGAAGTCCGGCAGGCGCGCATCCAGTTCGTGCAGCGCGTTCGCGTAGCCCGCGACGTCGCGGCGGTGGCCGAAGTGCATGTCGAAGTCGACGAAGTTCACGAACGTCAGCGACTTGTCCGGCGCGGTATCGGTCACTTCCAGCAGGCGGTCGAACAGCGCCATGTTGTCGGCGCCCTTGATGAGTTGCGTGACGCCCTGGCCGGCAAAAATATCGCTGATCTTGCCCAGCGCGATGACCTCAAAGCCGGCATCCTTCACGTGGTCCAGCAAGGTCGGCGCGACGGGCGGCACCGCGTAATCGTGGCGGTTGCTCGTGCGCTTGTAGTTGCCGTTGCTGCCGGTGAAAGGACGCGCGATCACGCGGCCGATGTTGTACGGCTTGACCAGCTCATAGGCGGCTTCGCACACCTGGTACAGGCGCTCGAGGCCGAAATGCTCTTCGTGCGCGGCGATCTGCATCACGGAGTCGGCCGACGTGTAGATGATCGGCTTAGCCGTAGCGACGTGCTCGTCGCCCAGTTCCGTGATGATCGTCGTGCCGGACGCGTGGCAGTTGCCCAGCCAGCCCGGCACGTTCGTGATCCCGGCCAGTTTATCGGTCAGCTCTTGCGGAAACGTGGGCACCGTCTTCGGGAAGTAGCCCCAGTCGAACAGCACGGGCACGCCGGCGATTTCCCAGTGGCCGCTCTGCGTGTCCTTGCCCGTCGAGCGTTCGCGCGCGACGCCCCAGGCGCCCGTGAAACCGTCGCGTTTCGCAAAACCCGCTGGCCATTCGCCGCTCGCCTTGTGCGCGGCGGCGCCGAGGCCGATGGTTTCCAGCGTGGGCAGCGACATCGGCTTGCCCGCATCCGCGGCCCACTTCGCGATGTGGCCGAGCGTGTTGGCGCCCGTGTCGCCGTATTTGTCGGCGTCGGGCAAGGCGCCCAGGCCGAAGGAGTCCAGCAGGAGGATGAATGCGCGTGACATGTCTATTTTTCCAAGTCAGATAACACGTCATTCCCGCGAAGGCGGGAATCCATACTGAAGCCCGGAACTCGACAGCGTCGGCATTACCCGTAACGATTGCCGGCACCTCAGCATGGGTTCCCGCGTCCGCGGGAACGACGGTGTGTTTAGGCCGCGTTAGTCGTTTTACCCAGTCGTTCAATAAACCCGTGAATCAGCGTAACCATATCCTTGGCCGCAACCGCAGCATACTTCAGGGTCTGCTCGTGCGACAGCGGGAACGGGGTCAGGCCTTCGGCCAGGTTCGTGATGGCGGACATGCCCGCGACCTTCAGGCCGCAATGACGGGCCGAGATCACTTCCGGGACGACCGACATGCCGACGACGTCCGCGCCCAGCGCCTTGAACGCGCGGATCTCGGCGGCCGTTTCGAAGTTCGGGCCCGGGCAGGCGAGGTACACGCCTTCGTTCACGGTGATGTTCTTCTCCGCCGCCGTGGCCTTGATCAGGTCGCGCATGTCGGCATCGTACGCATTGGCCATGCTGAAGAAGCGCGGGCCGAAGCGGTCGTCGTTCGGGCCGGCCATCGGGCTGCCCGGCAGCAGGTTGATGTGGTCCGTCAGCACGACGACGCTGCCCGCATCCACTTCCGGACGCAGCGAGCCGGCGGCATTCGTCACGAACAGCAGTTCGCAGCCGATCAGTTTGAAGGTGCGCACGGCGGAGGTCATCACGGCCGGGCCATAGCCTTCATAGAAGTGGCCGCGGCCCTTCATGCACACGACCGGCACGCCCGCCAGCGTACCCAGCACCAGTTCGCCCGCGTGGCCGTGCACGGTGCTGATCGGGAAGCCCGGCAGGTCGGCATAGCTGATCGATACCGCATCCTCCATCTGCTCGGCCAGCACGCCGAGGCCGGAACCGAGGATCAGGGCCACGCGCGGCATGAAGCCCGGCTTGCGGGCGCGGATGACGTCGGCGGCTTCGAAGGGGGTGTTGCTGAACTGGTGAGTAGTCATTGTCGCGGTCTGGTCGAGGATGGGGCGGCGGGATGCACCAAAATATGTCAACTATGCATGAATGCCGATTGTGTTGGCAAATACCATTTTTCTGGGGTATTTATATCTTCACGCAATAAATTCGCACTAGACTTTAGCCATGCATATGTCCGCGTTGACCTTGCGCAAACAAATGTTTAATATGAAAAACAAAAGTTTAAACTATTCGTCATCGTGACAGAACCGTCGAAGAAACAACAGCTCTACGAGGCCATCCGCGCGAATCCTTTCATTTCGCAGCAGGAGCTCGCCAACCAGCTCGGGCTGTCGCGCTCCGCGGTCGCCGGCTATATCGCGGGCCTGATCCGCGAGCGCAAGCTGCTCGGGCGCGCCTACGTGCTGCCGGACCACCGCCCCGTCGTGTGCGTGGGTGCGGCGAACCTCGACCGCAAGCTGCGCTCGACGGATACGATCGCCCTGCGCACGTCGAACCCGGCCAGCCAGAGCGAATCGTTCGGCGGCGTGGCGCGCAACATCGCCGAGAACCTCGCCCGGCTGGGCACGACGGTCGCGCTGCTGACCGCGATCGGCGCGGATTCCTCCGGCGCCGCCCTGCTCGACCACGCGGACAGCCTCGGCATCGACGTGCGCGGCGCACTGCGTCTCGACGGCTGCTGCAGCGGCACCTACACGGCCGTGCTGGACCGCGACGGCGAGATGGTCGTCGCGCTGGCCGACATGGCGCTGTACGACCGCATGGAGCCGGCGTTCGTCGACGCGCGCCAGGCGCAGCTCGCGGGCGCCGCGCTCGTCGTCGCGGACCTGAACCTGCCGCGCGACACCGTTGCCGCCCTCGCCCACCAGGCGCGCCGCAACGCGACGCCGCTCGTACTCGTCGCCGTGTCCGAACCGAAGATGGCGCGCCTGCCCGACGACCTGTCCGGCGTGCGCCTGCTGATTCTCAACGCCGGCGAGCTGGCGGCGCGGGTCGGGCGTCCGCTGGTCGACGACGCTGCGCTCGCGGAGGCCATCCGCGCCGTGCAGGCCCAGGGCGCGCAAGACCTGATCGTCACGCGCGGCGCGCGCGGCGTCCTCGTCAGCGCGGGCGATGCCATCGTCGACCTGCCCGCGCCGGCGGTCGACGTCGTCGACGTGACGGGTGCCGGCGACGCGTTCGCCGCCGCCGTCTGCTGGTCGCTCGTGCAGGACGCCGGGACCGAAGACCTCGTGCTCGCGTGCCGCCGCGGCCTGCATTTGTCGGCCCTCACCCTGGGCGTGCCCGAGACCGTGCATCCTGGCCTGGGACCGGACAGCCTCGCCACCGAATCCCCTCCGATTTCACAGGACTGAACATGCAAGCCTTCCTCCAGTTTTCCCCCGAAGTGCAAGCCGCGCGCGCGGCCGGCAAACCCGTCGTCGCGCTCGAGTCGACGATCATCTCGCACGGCATGCCGTACCCGCAGAACGTGCAGACGGCGCGCGAGGTCGAGCAGGTGATCCGCGACGCCGGCGCGGTGCCGGCCACCATCGCCCTCATCGACGGCCGCATCTGCGTGGGCCTGGCCGACGACCAGCTCGAACAACTGGGCACCGCCAAAGATGCGTTGAAAGTGAGCCGGCGCGACCTCGCGTACGTGCTGGCCGAGAAGAAGCTGGGCGCGACGACGGTCGCCGCCACGATGATCTGCGCGGCGCTGGCCGGCATCGAGGTGTTCGTCACGGGCGGCATCGGCGGCGTGCACCGCGGCGCGGAGACGAGCTTCGACATCTCCGCCGACCTGCAGGAACTGGCGCGCACCAACGTCGCCGTCGTGTGCGCGGGTGTGAAATCCATCCTCGACATCGGCCTCACCCTGGAATACCTGGAGACGCATGGCGTGCCGGTGGTCAGCGTCGGCCAGCCCGGCTTCCCCGCGTTCTTCACGCGCGAATCCGGCTTCAACGCCGACTTCCAGCTCGACACGCCGGAACAGCAGGCCCGCTTCATCCGCACCAAGTGGCAGCTGGGTTTGACGGGCGGCGTCGTCGTCAGCAATCCGGTGCCGGCGGAATCCGCGCTGAAGAACGAGGAGATCGACGGCATCATCGCGCAGGCCCTTCGGGAGGCCGCCGACCAGGGCGTGAAAGGCAAGGCCGTGACGCCGTTCCTGCTGGCCCGCATCAAGGACCTGACGGGCGGCCGGAGTCTCGCCACGAACATCGCGCTCGTGAAGCACAATGCCCTCGTCGGCGCCCGCCTCGCGGTGGCGCTGCACGCGGCGGCCCACGTTTGAGACCATCATGTCGATCGACCTGAAGCAACTGAAATACTTCCTGGCGGTGGCCGAAGAAAAAAGCTTCAGCCGCGCCGCCGAGCGCCTGCACATCTCGCAGCCGCCGCTGTCGCAGCAGATCATGAAGCTGGAGAGCGAACTGGGCGTGCGCCTGTTCGCGCGCACGACGCGCAGCTTCGAGCTGACGGTGGCCGGCAAGGCGCTGATGCACGAAGCGGCCGACCTGCTGGGCCGCATGCGCATGACCATCGACACCATCCGCCAGATCGACCGCGGCGAAGTGGGCCGCCTGCGCGTGGGCATCGTCGGTTCGGCGATGTGGGGCCCGATCCCCGGCCTGCTGGAACAATTCCAGAGCCAGTTCCCGCGCGTGACGTGGACCATCCACGAACTCGGCCCGAACGACCAGTGGGACGCGCTGCGCGGCAAGCAGATCGACGTGGGTTTCTGGCGCGAGCCGAAGATCGACGAGGACATGCTGAGGAACGCCGGCCTGCGCCAGGAACTGGCTTTCCGCGAAGACGTGTGCATCGCGATCAACGCCCAGCATCCGCTCGCGCAGCAGGATGCGATCGAACTGATCGCCATCGCCGACGAGCCGATGCTGACCCTGCACCTGGACCAGTCGGCCGAGCCGCGCTACCTGATCCAGTGCTGCGTCAACGCGGGCTTCCAGCCGACGATCTTCCAGGAAGCCGCGGAGCCGCAGACCCTGCTCGCGATGGTCGGCGCGGGACTCGGCGTGGCGCTGATGCCGGCGACGACGAGCCGCATCGGCTGGCCCGGCGTGCGCTTCCTGCCGGTGCGTACCAATCCACCGTCGGCCAATCTGTACATCACGTATCCGACGCAGGACGATGCGCCGGTGGTGCGGGCATTCCTCAAGATCCTGCATCCGGCCGGCGAGTGATCGTCTAGCGCAGCGAACTGTAATTCAGCGGCGCCCACGCGTAGCCGCTGCCGCTGCGCTCGACGTGGCCGAGGCCGGGGAACGGCGTGTGCGCCGCCGCCACGATATAGCCGCGCGCCGCTGCGTCGGCGAACAGCGTCTCGCGCTGGCGCCGCGCCGCGGCGGCATCTTCGTCGAAACGGATCGTCACCTGCGGCTCCGCCATCTGCACGTCCTTCGCATGCACCGCGTCGCCCACGAAACGGAGCGTCTGCCCGCCCGCCGTCAATTCATACATCGTGTGGCCCGGCGTATGCCCCGGCACCGGCACCGCCCGGATGCCGGGCACCACCTCGCCGGGACCGTCGAACGTCCGCACCCGGCCCGCCTTCCGGTAAGGCGCGAACGCCGCCAGCGCCTCGTCGATCACGTGGACGCTTTCCGGCCGCACCTTCGCGCGGTTGGCCGGATCCAGCCACGCATCGGCATCGCGCCTGGCCACCACCACCTCCGCGTTGGGCAACACGGCCTTGCCGTCTATCGCCAGGCCGTTCGAATGGTCGCCGTGGATATGCGTGAGCAGCACGGCGTCGACGTCCTCGGGACGATAGCCGGCGGCGCGGATGCTGTCCGCCAGGTGGCCGCCGTGCGCGCCGAAGCTGGCGCCGGCGCCGGTATCGATCAGCACCAGCTGTTTGCCGGTGTTGACGAGGAAGGCGTTGATCGACGTCTCGACCTGGGTGCCGAGGTGGTGGAACGCCAGCACGTCCTTCACGTGGGCCGCGCTGGTATTCGTCAGCAGCTTGTCGAGCGCGATGGTCACGGTGCCGTCGGACAGCGCGGTGATCTCGACGTCGCCGAGCAGCACGCGATAAAAACCGGGCGCCTGGGTGCGCACCTGGGGCGCGGCCGCGTGCGCGGCGGGCAGCCATGCGGGCGCGGCCAGCAGCACGGCGGCGGACAGGAACAGGGGTGAAAGCGTGGTCATGGTGAACTCCTCTGGCGTTGAACGATGCATCCATGATCCAATGGCGCACGACATCAATCAAATCGATTATCGAGATTATGGGAATCAGTGAAAATGATTTCAGGGGCGTCGACCTGAATCTGATGGTGACATTTCTTGTGCTGATGCGCGAACGCAGCGTGTCCGCCGCCGCCCACAAGCTGTTCCTCGGCCAGCCGGCCGTCAGCGGTGCGCTGGCGCGGCTGCGCCAGTTGTTCGGCGACGAATTGCTCGTGCGAGGCACGCGCGGCATGGAACCGACGCCGCGCGCGCTCGACCTTGCAGCGGCCATCGAACCGGCCGTGGCGCTGCTGCAAAAGGCGATCGCCGTGCCGCCGGCCTTCGACCCGGCGAGCAGCGAGCGCCTGTTCGTCGTCGGCATGCCGGACTGGGTCGAGCACTGGCTGATGCCCGGCCTGCTGACGCGGGTGCGCCGGCTGGCGCCGCGCGTGCGCATCGTGCTCAAGGAAAGCAATCCGTTCGCCGTCGGCGACATGCTGGACAAGGACGAGATCGAACTCGGGGTGGCGGCGCTGCGAACCGGCCCGCGCTGGCAGCATCAGCGGCCGCTGCGCGAGATGGGGTTCCGCTGCGTGTACGACCCGCGCCAGCTGCCGTTCGCGGGCGCCGTGACGCTGGCGCAGTACGTCGCCGTGCCGCACCTGCTGGTGAGCTACCGGGGCGCCGTCGAAGGCACGGCCGACGCGGTACTGGCCGGGCTCGGGCTGCGCCGCGACGTGTGCTACACGACGCCGCGCTTCTCGGCGGTGCCCGGCGTGCTCGGGGCGAACGCCATCGTGTCGACGGTGCCGGAAGTGCTGGCGGACCGCTGGGCCGCGGCGGGCCTGCTGGCGTCGAGCGCGCTGCCCATCGCGATGGACCGCTTCACCGTGTCGATGGCATGGCATGCGCGGCGCGACGACGACGCGGCGCTGCACTGGCTGATGGGTGTGATCGAGGACGAGGCGCGCGCGGCCCCGTGACGGCCTCAATGCGTGGCGCCGCCCGCCTCGTGGGTATCGGTCTCCGTCACCACCGCCACCTCCACCGCGATCCTGAGCGCATCGACGATGTCGCGCAGCGCCATCGACGGCGGCCGCTCCGGACGATCTGCCGCCTGCTCGGGCAGGAACGGCACGTGGATGAAGCCCGCCTTCACGGGTTGCCCGACCGCGTGGTGCATCAGGCCATAGAACACGTGGTTGCACACGAACGTGCCGGCCGTCTGCGACACGCCGGACGGGAAGCCGCGCAGGCGCAGCGCCTTCACGATGGCCTTGACGGGCAAGGTGGTGAAATAGGCAGCCGGGCCATCGGCCGCGATCGGCGTGTCGAGGGGCTGGTTGCCCGCGTTGTCGCGGATCGACGCATCGTCGACGTTGATGGCCACGCGCTCCAGCGACATCTCGGAACGGCCGCCGGCCTGGCCGACGGCGATCACGATGTCGGGCTTGACGCCCGCGATGGATTCGCGCAGCACGTCGAGGGCGGTGCCGAACACGCACGGCAGCTGGCGCGCGACGACCGCGAAGCCCGGCCCGGACCAGCCGTCCAGCGCGCGCACGGCTTCCCACGACGGGTTGATGGTGGCGCCGTTGAACGGTTCGAATCCGGTCAGCAGGACGGTCCTGGTGGGCACTTGAGTGGTGGGTGCGGTCATGGTCGGCTCATCGATACATCAGGAAGTACAACAGGACGATATTCGCGCCCAGCAGCGGCAACGCGGTCGGCAGCTGGGCCTTGATCACGGCATTCTTGTCGGGCAGTTCGAGCAGTGCCGCCGGCACGATGTTGAAATTCGCCGCCATCGGCGTCATCAGGGTGCCGCAATACGCGCTGAACATGCCGATCGCGGCCATCACGGCCGGGTTCGCATGGTACACCCCGACCAGCACGGGAATCCCGATGCCGCCCGCGATGACGGGGAACGCGGCAAAGCCGTTGCCCATCACGACGGTAAATAATGCCATGCCTACGCAGAACGCGGCGCAAGCCAGCAGGCGCGAATCGAGCGGGATGTAACTCGTCGCGACGTAGGCCACGGCCTTGCCCACGCCCGCCTCGGAAAACAGCAGCCCGAGCACCGCGAGCATGTGCGGCAGCACGACGGCCCAGCTCATCGCGTCGATCAGGCGCCGCGCCTCGCGCACGCCCTGCAGCGGCGTCGCGCGCGTGAGCCAGCATGCGAGCGCCAGCGCGGCGATGCTGCCGCAGCCCATGCTCACCAGGGTCAGGTTCTTCGGGTCCAGCAGGTAGCGCATGCCGACGTGGACGTCCTTCAGGACGACGGAACCGAGCATCGTCACGACGGGAATCGCCAGCGCCGGCACGAGCAGGCGGTTGCCCAGGCGCGCGGCGGTGGATTGTCTTTGGTCTTCCGGCAGCACGTCCGCCTTCCCCGGCCGCACGAAACCGAATCCGGCGACCAGCGCCATCACGATCATCAGCACGCCGGCGACGCTTGGGGGCAGGCGTTCGCCCAGCAGGTAGACGAGCGCGTACAGGCCCCAGAACAACGCCGTCGTGTAGCGGCGCGGATTCGTTTTGTCGCCCAGCGTCATGAGCGCGCAGGCGGCGAACAGCAGGCCGACGAGCAGGTAAAAGAAGTCGAGAGATACGATCATCGCGCGGTCTCGCGGCGGATGCGGGCGTCGAGCCGGCGCAGGTTCCACGCGTGGATCACGAACGCCGTCACCGCCGTCGGGATGCCCCACAACGCCATGTGGATGGGATCGACGTCCAGGCCCTCGGCTTTCAGGATCGTCTGCATCAGCACGATGGCGCCGAACGCGACGAACACGTCCTCGCCGAAGAAGAGGCCGACGTTGTCCGTGGCCGCGCTCATCGCCCGGATGCGCTGGCGCAGCGGTTCGGGCAGGTGCCCGTGGCGCGCCTCGGCCGCCGCCTCGGCCATCGGCGCGACGAGCGGACGCACCATGTTCGGATGGCCGCCCAGGCTCGTGAGGCCGAACGCGGCGGCCACCTCGCGCGCCAGCAGGTACACGGTCAGCAGGCGCCCCGTCGTGGCCGAGCGGATGCGCGCGATGCTGGCCTGCGCGTGCTCCTTCAGGCCAAAGCGTTCCAGCAGGCCGATCGCGGCCAGCGGCAGCAACAGGATCAGCGGCAGGTTGCGCGTCTTGATGAACGCCGTGCCGAGCGATTCCAGCAGGTGCAGCAGCGGCAGGTGCGCGGCCCAGCCGGTCACGCCGCAGGCCACGATCACGACGAGCACCGGATTGGCGCGCAACACGAATCCGGCGGCCACGGCCGCAATGCCGAGCAGCGGCCACAGGTTGACGGCAGATTGCATGATCCTCCAGCGGTTGTGGTTGCGTGCGGAATCTTAACCTAGAGCTAGCTCTGCGCCGCTCGTGTCTTGTGCATCCGGTGATGCCGTCGCTTCGCCACGACGCCCCGCCGACCTGCACACAAGCGGCCGGCACGCTTTGCGCGCACGCATGGCCTACGGGGCGATGCGCGCTAAGCTCGATGCCGTTTCCATTCGGGGTAAGGCCATGACAGTTTTCGAACGCACGCTACGCTGGTTTGTGTCTGGCGTCCTGCTGCTGGGCTTGTCCAGTTGCGGTGGCGACGTGGGCATCGGCATCGGGATCGGCTGGTTCCACGAGCCCGACCATCCATGGCCCGACCATCCCGACTGGCCCAGCTGGCCCGACCGGCCGCAGGGCGCCACAGGCCTGTTTCCGATCGCGGGCAACGTCTGCGGGCAATGCGCCGGCTCGCAGGACGGCACCGGCGGCGGCGCGCGCTTCAACGGTCCGCAGGGCATCGCGGCGGACGCGGCGGGCAATCTATATGTGGCGGAAAGCGCCAGCGCCACCGTGCGCAAGATTTCTCCCGACGGCGTGGTGACGACGCTGGCGGGCACGCGCGGCGCCCTCGGCTATGCGGACGGGACCGGCGCGGCGGCCCGCTTCAACGATCCGAGCCGGCTCGTCGCGGACGGCAACGGCAATGTGTACTTGACGGACAGCGGCAATTCCGTCATCCGCCGCGTGGCGCCGGACGGCACGACGACGACCATCGCCGGCGACGGCACCTGCGGCAGCGCGGACGGCAAAGGCACGGCGGCGCGCTTCTGCAAGCCGCGCGGCATCGCGCTGGACCGCGTGGGCAATGTGTGGGTGGCCGATACCGGCAACCACATGCTGCGCCGTATCGACGCGGGCGGCAACGTCACGACGGTCGCCGGAAGCCCGGGCGTGTGCGGCAGCCGCGACGGCAACGGCGGGCAGGCGCAGTTCTGCGAACCGCAGGACGTGGGCGTCGACAACTGGAACAACGTCTACGTCGTCGACACCGGCAATTCGACGGTCCGCATGGTGAATGACAAGGGTGTCGTGTCCACGCTGGCCGGCCAGCCGGGACGCTGCGACGCCGTGGACGGCAGCCCGGGCGTCTCGCGCCTGTGCGCGCCCAGCGGCATCGCGGTCGACGGCAACGATCTCTATATCGCCGACACGGGCAACTCGACGATCCGCCGCATCAACCTCGACAACGTGACGAGCACCGTGGCCGGCGTGCCGGGCCACGCGGGCATCACCCTCGGTGCCCTGCCCGGCAGCCTGGACCGGCCGATCGGTGTGGCCCTGGCCCCCGACCGCTCGATCGCGCTCACGACGCACAACCTCGTCGTGAAGCTGTTGCCGGCGAAATGATTACTCCGGGCGGACCGGGGTGCTGGCGTCCTGGCCAACCACGGTGATCCAGGGCCGCACGTGCCACTGCGTGACGAGTCCATTCACGACATACGGATCGGCACGGGCAAAGCGCTCGGCGGCGTCCGACGATTCGCCGCTGAACAGCAGCACGGCCTTGTCGGCAGGATCGGCCAGGGCACCGGCGATGACGATCTCGCCGCGTTGCTGGGCGTCCCAGGCCAGCTTCAGGTGTTCGTTGCGGAATGCGCCGCGGCGTTCAAGGTAGTCCGGGGCCAGGTCATAGATCAGCAGGAAGTGCACAGTAGGTCTCCGTAAAAACGCGATGGTGCGGGACATGGTAATCGCTTCGGCGCGGCGGCGCCGTGTCAAGGCGGTTTGCACAACGTCCACGACGGCGGCGCGTGACAGCATGGGAAGATGAAGCGACATCACATCACACTGGGTGCGGCCACCACGGCCGGCGGCACCGTGACCTCCGCGAGCGCGCTGGTCTCGATCAACGGCGTCCGCGTTGCGCTGGAGGGCGACACGGTCGCTTGCCGGACGTGCGGCAGCACGGGCGTCATCCGCTGCGTCGGGCCGCGCCTTCCGGAGCGCTACAACGGCAAGCAGGTCGCGCTGGAGAACGACTTGTGCATCTGCAACTGCCCGAGGCCGCCCGGACTGGTGGCGAACCAGACGATCAAGGCGCAGTTCGTCGACGATGGCGATACGCCATGAATGTACCGTGCGTAGCCAATCGCCAGCCAGGATGCTGCCGGGCGACGAACGCATCGATCACGCGCTGCACGACGCGGAACGTTACGCGCCCTCGTCCGGCCCCATGCTGCACTAGAGCTGGGCAGCGCTACGGCGGACACCGTTGTTGGGCGCGCCCGGCGTCGCCAGGTCGCCCGCCGCCGTCATCACCGTGCCTGCCGGGTGGGCCTTGGCGAGCGGGACGGCAAGGGTGATGCCGGTGCCCGATACGCTGGCGCCCGTGTCATGGGCGCGGGCCAACGGCGCCTGGAGCGTCAGCTTGCCCGTCCGCCAACCCGTCTCCACCGCGGCGACGACACCTTGCTCTTCATCCGCGCCGCTACCGACGATCACCGGCTGGCCGGCCACGAACTGGCGCGCGTCGTCGACGCGGACGACCGTCGCGCCCTTGTCGGCGGGCGCCGAGGCACGGGTGAGCCCCGATGAACCGACCGTGGCGACCGTCAGGGTTTCGGCGTGGTCGCCCGCATCGATGACGACGGACTGGCCGGGCGCAAAGTGCGCGACCGTGGCGGCCCTGACGCTCGTCGAGCCCGCCGCCGTCGCGCCCGTCCGGATCGAGACGGACGTCACGAAATCCGTGCAATCGTTGTCGTTGTCCTGGCCGTCGGGATAGCGTCCCGTGCTGCCCTGGGCCGCGTCGACTTGCGCGACGGCGCCGCTGAACGGGATGCCCGGGAGTGCGCGGTCCCACGTCGGCTCGTTGGCGATGCCCGGCGCTGCCGCGTGACAGGTGGCGGCCTTGCCGGCGGCGCCGCGGAATCCACCGGATGCCCATGGATCGACGAGATCCCCGTAGTTCAGGCTGTCGACGACGTGCCCCGCCGCATCGCGCAACACCATGCTGCCCGCTTCGCGCGACAGCGCCGGGCCGCCGAACCACTGGTTCGGTGTGCCCTGGAATCCCGCGGCGGTCACGGTGTCCACGCGCACGACGGCATCCGTGTCATGCGCACGCGCCAGGGCGCGGTCGAGCACGATTCCGCTGCCCGCCGGGCGCACCGGTTCGTTGCTCGAGTGCGCATGGCGGGTGGCGGGGGTGAAGGTAATGCCCGTACCGCGCACGCTGAACGGCAGGTTGGCGGCATGGGGGTACTTCAATGGCGCCGCCAGGTCGAGGCCCGTGCCCGGTTCCACGAACGGTTCGTTGGCCACGTGGTCCTGGGCGAGCGCCGGAGAAATGGTCAGCGTGAGGTTGCCGCCCGGCGTGCCCTCGACGCGCACGATGTCCACGGTCTGGAGCTTGCCCGGCGCGCCGATCACGGCCTTGCCGGGCGTGTAATCGACGTTCTTCTTCGTGGGGAAGCCGATCGCGCCATGCACGACGATCGTCGTGGCGCCCGCAGCGGCATCACGGGCCAGGCTCGTACGGCGGGCGGCCGTGCCCACGTGCTTGACGGTGACCGTATCGATGCCGTGATCGGCGCTGTCGATGTCGAGACGGATCCTGTCGCCGGCGGCGATGCCGGCGGTCGACGTCACCTGGATATTGGTGGAACCTGGCGCCGCATCGAGACCCAGCCATGCCTGGCTGCCCGCGGTGCCGACGCCGGTGATGGTCACTTTTTCGTAGTGCTCGGTCGCGCGCCCATCGACCGGATACGCGGTGCCGTAGCCGAGGGCAAGCGTATCGCCGACGGCAAAACCTTCGGTGCTGGTCACGGGGACGGTCGTCGAACCGGCCGGGATGGTGATGATGGGACCGTCCGGCAGCGGCTGCCACAGCGGCGTCGCCTGGCCGGCCGCCGTGCCGACGCGGACGACCTTGCGGGTTTCGTCGCCGACAACGATGGTGTCGCCCGGCTTGATGCCATCGACGTTGCGCACGTGGATGGTCGCATCGCCCGGCCGGGCAGGCAGCACGAGGCCCGAATTGGACAAGCCCAGTACATAAAAACCGTGCGGCGCCAGCCGGGTCCCGGCAGGCATCTTCACCTTGGAAAACAGGGGCTCGCGCGTCGCGTGTTGCGCGAACGTCCAGTTCGAGATATCGACTTCTTTCTCGCCGGCGTTGTATAACTCGACGAACGCATTGGTCGCGTTCGTGCGCGCGCCGTCGCTCAGGCGGAATTCGTTGATTTTTACCGGCGCCACGTTGCGCACCTTCGCGGCGGCCGATTCGGTGCGGCCTGCCCACGTCGCCACGCCTTTCAGATCGCCATTGAACGGGGCGGCGCCGGATGTCACCTTGAACACGGCATGCACGCTCTGACCGGGCGCGATCGCATCAAGGATGGTTTGCGCGGCCGCGTCGACATGCCAGCCCTTCGGCACCGCCAGCGACAGCGCGACGCCCCGGACGGGCTGGCCCGTCGTATTCGTGAACGTGACCGCCAGGTCCTTGGACGCCCGCGGCGCGAACGTGTGCAGGCTGGCCGGGACGTCGGACGCCGACGTGGCCCCGACACTCACGGCAGCCGCGTCGTAGCGGGCCGCCGCCACGTTCCGGGCGACCAGCTGGTCCGTCTCGTTGGACGGATACGTCCGCGGCGCCGTCATCGCGCCTTCGTAGAACGTGCCTTGCGACGCGGTACTGTTGTCGCCGCCATTGCCGAGAAGGACGGCGCCTTGCTTGCGCATGGGGTCGTACGACGCATCGATCCGGCGGCCTTCGTACATGACGGCCAGTTGTCCCCGCTGGGCATCGCCGCCCAGGGTTGCCCAATGTCCGGGCTTGCCTTTCGTGACGGCGGTGACGAAGCGCGTAGCGAGGGTGGGCAGGTTGGCGCACAGCTTCGATTTGTCGTCGTTGACGCAACCGACGAGATTGTTTTCGTGGTCGGCCATCACCCACGGCCCGGCCCCGCTGCCGCGATACCACCCTTTCGCGTTACCGAAATAGATCGCTTCCATGGTGCCGTTGTCGTCATCGATGCTGTCGATCTCGCCGTTGCCATAGTCGAAGCAGCAGGCACCGTTGTAGTGATAGCCATTGATGACGGCATATTGCCCACCCGCCTGGTCATCGACGGGCACGCCGTGCGTATCGTTCAGGCGCAGGCCCATGCCGGGCGCAATGTACACGCCATAGACCTTGTGCCCCATGATGGTGACCGGCGCCAGGTCCGCGAGCGGCAGGTTGTCCATGCCGCCCAGCGCGGGCCCGGTCCACGTGCCGCGCGGCGCCTGGACCAGGTGATTGCGCTTGCCCGACTGGTCGTACAGGATCGTGATCCAGCAATAGGTGTCGGCGCAAAATGCGTCCTGCGCCGCCGCGTTTGCGTAGCCGGCGCCTCGCACGACGCCGATGTCGCGCGTCTTGCCGTCCGACTGGCGCATGACCTGGTACAGCGGGCCGTCGTACGCGGCATAGAGCGCGCGCGTGGTGCTGTGCGCGGCCACGCAGGGCGCGCCCGCCTTCGCATAGATGTCGCAGGGGCCTTCCGGCCGGGCCGCCTGGGTGGATGCCCAGGCCGGCAGTCCACTCAACAGCAGCGCCAGGCTGAAGAACAATTTTAGAATATTCATGTTATCGATCTCTCCAAGAATCTCCCATCGTAGAGTCGATCACATGACCTGGACCAATTACTTTTTTTGCTTGATCGATATCCGATTTGCAATGTCCCGTTGATCCGCCGCGCGGGCGACGATCGCATCCGCATGCGCCTGCGCACGCGCTTTCTGTTCCGGCGTGAGGCCGGTGCCGATCTCGTCCAGGAACGGGCCGTTGAACGGGATGGCCTGCTGCTCGGGCACGCCATCCAGCTTGACCATGATGTCGCGCAGCGCCATGCCGTAGGCCAGCGCGCTCTGGCGGTCCGCGGCGATGGCCGGATGGCCGAACCAGAAACCGGTAAAGAGCTGGTACAGGCTCGCCCAGTAGCCCTGCTCCGCCTGCTCGTTCAGCATCCCGTTGATCCTTTCCTTCCATTCCTTCACGAGCGGATCGTCGGGACGCGTCGTGAGGGCGGTCGGGTCGCCGAACGGGCCCTCTTCGACCAGTTCCGCCAGCGCACCGTCCACGCCCCCGCGCGCGGCGCGTTCGAGATGGTCGATGCGCGCCATCTTCATTCTTTCGTTGACGGTCGCGCAGGCATGCGCGGGATCGGCGATGGCATCCGGCTCGGTCCCGTCACGTTCGGGCAGGTGACCGGTGCGCCCGAACACGACGCAGGCATGCAACAGCCACCACGCACGATACGCGTCACGCGGATCGCCGCTCGCCACCAGCCGCTCGATGCGCTGCGCCAGCGGTTCGGCAGGCGCCGGCAGCGGGACCGGCGGCGCGCCGAGGTCGGACAGCCAGGCCGGCCCGGCCGCCGCACCGGTCGTCGACGCGGGCGGCACAGGCGCCACCGCCGGCGTGACGGCCGGCGGCGTCGACCGCCACGCCGGCACCATCAGCACCGCCAACAGGCCCAGCCCGGCACATGCCGGCACGACCGCTTTCCACGTCATCCCGCCTCCACATCCTGTCTTCATGGACAGCCTAACAAAGCCTGTCACGCGACGACAACGCCCGCGCTGTAACAGGATGTTGCAGCAAAGCTACTCTTCGTGAATTCGCACCATAATGAAGGTGTATTTGATGGGCAGCGCACAGACTTCATCCGTAGCCAGAGGTAGACTGTATACATGAGCACACATAAAAAATTGGCGGCAGGTATGGCTGGCTTTGCCAGCATGTTGTGGCTGGGCCTCACGGCCGCGGTCGCGGCAAACCAGCGCCGTCTCGTGTTCAATCCCACCGTCGAGCGCGAAGTGGCGCATCCGCGCAGCAGCGGCCACCGCACCCGCCCTGTCGTGCTGCGCGCCAAGGACGGCACGCGGCTGTCCGGCTGGCTGATGACGCCGAAGATGCCCGGCCTGCGTCCCGCCGTCGTCTATTTCGGCGGCCGGTCCGAGGAAGTGTCCTGGGTCGTGCGCGATGCCGGCAAGCTGTTCCCCGGGATGGCCGTGCTGGCCGTGAACTACCGCGGCTATGGCGACTCCCACGGCGACCCGGCCGAAGCGCACATGATCGACGACGCCTGCATGCTGTTCGACTGGATGGCGGCGCACCACCACGTGGACCCGAAACGCATCGCCGTCGTCGGCCGCAGCCTCGGGTCCGGCGTGGCCGTGCAGGTCGCGAAAGAGCGGCCCGTGCATTCCGTCGTGCTGATCACGCCGTACGATTCGATCCTCGCCCTCGCGAAGCGCAAGTTCCGCGTGATGCCGATCGAATACATGCTGCGCCACCGTTTCGAGTCGATCAAGTACGCACCCACGCTGAAGGCACCGACCTTCGTGCTGCGCGCGGCCAGCGACGACATCGTGCCGCACTCGCACACCGACCAGCTGGTCGCCAAGCTGGCCCGGCTGATCGGGGACGAGACCGTGCCCGACTCGGACCACCTGAATATCCCGTACCTGGAAGACACGCAAACCCGCATCGCGCGCTTCCTCACGTCGCAGTTCGCCAAGCCGATCGAGGTCGCCAACCTCGCATCCGCCGCACCGATTCCGGCGCCGGCCGCGGACATCGTCATCCCAACCGTGACGACAGCCACCGCCCCCACCGCCGTCGCCAGCATCGCCGTTCCGCCCGCGCTCCCGCTCGCCGACTGAAACGGCGCTATTTATATGTCAACGAAATAAATAGCAAAGTAAAATCGTATTTGCCACGAATAAACTGGCTGATGCATAGTTCCGAAAATCCCCCTCCCTGCACAGCCGTTGCGCCGGTAAAATACGGGATCCAGGAGCCCAAATCGATGAAATTCAAGCAACTTTGTACGATGATCGCGGCGCTGTGCATCAGCGCCGGCGCCAGTGCCGACATGGCGGGCGCGAAACTGGCGATCGTCTACGATGCCGGCGGCAAGTTCGACAAATCCTTCAACCAGTCCGCCGCCGAAGGCGTCGCGCGGTTCACGAAGGAAACCGGCGTCAAGGTGTTTGAAGCCCAGGCTAACTACGACACCCAGGCCGAGCAGGTCCTGCGCGCCCTCGCCCGCAAGAAGCTGAAACTGATCGTCTCGATCGGCTTCTCGCAGACGCAGCCCGTGCAAAAGATCGCGGCCGAATACCCGAACGTGCACTTCGTCATCATCGACGGCAATGCGCAGGGCAAGAACGTCAACTCCGTCCTGTTCAAGGAAGAGGAAGGCTCGTACCTCGTCGGCGTCGCCGCGGCGATGGCGTCGAAGACGAAGACGATCAGCTTCGTCGGCGGCATGGACATCCCGCTGATCCGCGCGTTCGCCTGCGGCTACGTGCAGGGCGCGCGAGCGGTCAATCCGAAGGTGCAGGTCTTGCAGAACATGGTCGGCACGACGGCCGCGGCCTGGAACGACCCGGCCAAGGGCGGCGAGCTGGCGCGCGCGCAATTCGAACGCGGCTCCGATGTCGTCTTCGCGGTCGCGGGTGGCTCCGGCATGGGCGCGCTGCAGATGGCCAAGGAAAAGGGCAAGCTGGCGATCGGCGTGGACTCCAACCAGAACTACCTGTACCCGGGCACGATGCTGACGTCGATGGTCAAGCGCGTCGATAACGCCGCGTACGAAGCGTTCATGAAGGCGAAGAACGGCCAGTTCACGTCCGGCATCACGTACGAAGGCCTGAAGGAAGGTGGCGTGGACTGGGTGCTCGACAAGGACAACCGCATGGTCGTCACGCCCGAGATGGAAAAGCGCGTGACGGGCGCCCGGGCCGACATCATCGCCGGCAAGATCAAGGTGGTCGACTATCGCGCGGCCAATTCGTGCCCAGTGCAGTAACACGGCATCGAACACAGTTTGACAGTGAAGCGCGCCGCGCCGGTTTCCATGCCGGCGCGGCGCGCTTTTAAATGAATGGACAGACCGCTATGCAGCCAGCCGTAGAATTTCGCAACATAAGCAAAGCCTTCGGGGCGGTGCAGGCGAATGCCGACGTCAGCTTCGCCATCGCCAAGGGCTCGATCCATGGCGTGATCGGCGAAAACGGCGCCGGCAAGTCGACCCTGATGAGCATCCTGTACGGCTACTACAACGCCGACAGCGGCCAGGTCCTCATCGACGGCCAGCCCCAGGACATCCGCACCAGTCACGAGGCGATCGCGCTCGGCATCGGCATGGTGCACCAGCACTTCATGCTCGTCGAGAACATGACCGTCCTCGACAACGTCATGCTGGGCAACGAGGGCGGCTTCAAGCTGGCCGCGAAACGCGGCGCCGTGGAAGCGAAGCTGCGCGAGATCTGCGACCGCTACCGCCTCGACGTCGATCCGCTCGCGACGATCCACGATCTATCCGTCGGCGCGCAGCAGCGCGTGGAGATCCTCAAGCAGATCTACCGCAGCGCCAACATCCTGATCCTCGACGAGCCCACCGCCGTGCTGACCGCGCAGGAGACGGCGTCGCTGTTCGAGATCCTGCGGTTGTTCAAGGAACAAGGCAAGACCATCATCCTGATCACCCACAAGCTCCAGGAAATCATGGAGATCACGGACGAGGTGACGGTGATGCGCGCGGGCCGCGTCGTCGGCGCCGTCAAGACCGCGGAGACGTCGCGTGAAGAACTGGCCAACATGATGGTCGGCCGCCCGATCCAGAGCGAGCTGCCGCGCGCGCCGTACAATCCGGGCACCGAGGTGCTGAAAGTGTCGGACCTGCAGCTGCAGGATGCGAACGGCGTCGCCCTCCTCGCCGACATCGATTTTACATTGCGCGCGGGCGAAGTCGTCGCCATCGCGGGCGTGTCAGGCAATGGCCAGAGCGAGCTGCTGGAAATCCTGTCCGGCATGCGCCTGCCGACGTCGGGCAAGGTCGAATTCGATGGACGCGCGCTGCCGTACGGCGGCCGCACGAACGCGGACGGCCTGCCGGCAGAATTCCGCGAACTGGGCATCGGCCACGTGCCGGAAGACCGCCTGCGCGACGGCGTGATCAAGGATTTCTCCGTGATGCAGAACACGGTGTTCGGCTACCAGGACAAGGTGACGAACCGCTGGGGCCTGTTCGACCATAAAAGGATCGCGCAGCGCTGCGCGCACCTGATGACGGCGTTCGACGTCCGCCCGAACAATCCGGACTTGCGTATCGGCCTGCTCTCGGGCGGCAACCAGCAGAAGGTCGTCATCGCGCGCGAAGTGGCCGCGAAGCCGAAGCTGATGCTGGTCGGCCAGCCGACGCGCGGCGTAGACATCGGCACCATCGAAAGCATCCACACGCAGCTCCTGCGCCTGCGCGACGAAGGCGTGGCGATCCTGCTGTCGTCCGTGGAACTGGAAGAGGTGCGCGCACTCGCGGACCGCATCATCGTGATGTCCGGCGGCCGCATCACCGGCATCCTCCCCATCGACGAATTCGACACCACCCGCATCGGCCTCTTGATGGGCGGGATGCACAAGCACTGACATCATGCCAAAGACTGAATTGCCACGCTGGGCCACCGGTTTCGTCCTGCCCATCCTGAACCTGATGTCGGCGCTGCTCGTCGCGGGGCTCGTGATCCACCTGCTGGGCGAGAGCCCGTCGGAATCGCTGCGCATCCTCGTCGACAGCGCCATCCTCGACCCGGAAGGCCTCGGCTACACGCTGTTCTACGCGAGCACCTTCATCTTCGCGGGCCTCGCCGTGTCGATCGCGATGCAGGCGGGCCTCTTCAACATCGGCGCGGAAGGCCAGATGTACGTGGGCGGCCTGGGCCTGACGTGGGCCGTGCTGGCGCTCGACGCACACCTGCCCGGCATCCTGATGATCCCGCTCGCGATGATCGGCGCGGCCGTCTTCGGCGCGCTGTGGGCGTTCATTCCCGGCTATCTGCAGGCGAAACGGGGCAGCCACGTCGTCGTCACGACGATCATGTTCAACTTCATCGCTGCGAGCCTGATGAACTTCGTGATCGTCAAATACCTGATCCCGGAAGGCCAGCAGAACCCGGCCTCGCGCGTGTTCGCCGACAGCGCCGCCCTGCCCCTGCTGAACAAGGTGCTGCCCGTGTTCGGCGATACGCCGCTGAACATCAGCTTCGTTCTCGCGCTCCTCGCGTTGGTCATCTACGGCGCCGTCGTGTGGCGTTCGTCGTGGGGCTACCAGCTGCGCGCCACGGGCCTGAACGCGCACGCCGCGCACTACGCCGGCGTAAAAATCAGCCGCACGATCATCGTGACGATGCTCGTGTCGGGCGCCCTGGCCGGCCTGGGCGCCGTCAACTCCGTGATGGGCTCGACGCACTATTTGTCGCTGAATTTCCCCGCCGGCGCGGGCTTCGTCGGCATCGCGATCGCGCTGATGGGCCGCCAGCATCCGGTCGGCATCTTCCTGTCGTCCGTGCTGTTCGGCGCGCTGATCCAGGGCGGCTTCGACCTGTCGCTGGAAAAGCCGAACATCCCACAGGAGACGTTCATTTTCATCCAGGGCCTGATCATCCTGTTCTGCGGCGCGATGGAAAACTTCTACGCCCCGGCCATCCTGAAACTGCTCAACGTCACCCGTACCAACAAGGGGATTTGAATGGAAGACTTCCAACTCGCCAGCATCATCGTCTCCACGGTCCGCAATGCGCCCGTGCTGATGTTCGCCGCGCTGGCCGGCCTGTTCGCCGAGCGCTCGGGCGTCGTCGACATCGGCCTCGAAGGCAAGATCCTCGCCTCCGCGTTCGCATCGGCCGCTGTTGCGTACACGACGCAGAATCCGTGGTATGGCATCCTGGCCGGCATGGGCGTGTCGGTCGCCCTCGCGATGGTGCAGGCATTCGTGTCGATCACGCAGAAGGGCAACCAGCTCGTGGCCGGCATCGCCATCAACATCGCGATGAGCGGCCTGACGTTCGTGCTCGCGCAATTCTTCTTCCAGCAGGGCGGCCGCACGCCGGACCTGCGCAACGCGCGCCTGTTCGACGTCGTCCTGCCCGGCACGGCGGCCGTCGAGCACATTCCCGTCATCGGCTGGCTGTACGGCCACCTGATCGGCGGCCAATCGGTGCTGGTCTACGTCGCGTTCCTCCTGCTGCCCGTCGTGCACTGGGTCGTGTACCACAGCCGCTTCGGCCTGCGCCTGCGCGCGTGCGGCGAGAATCCGCATGCGGCCGACGCGGCCGGCGTGTCCGTCGAGCGCACACGCTATCTCGGCATGTTCGTGGCCGGTGTCCTGTGCTCGTTCTCGGGTGCGTACCTGACGCTGGTCCAGAGCGGCTTCTTCCTGCGTGACATGTCGGCCGGCGCCGGCTACCTGGCGCTGACGGCGCTCGTCTTCGGCAACTGGCGCCCGCTGCACACGGTGCTGGGCTGTTTGATGTTCGGCCTGTTCGGCGCGATCCAGATCCAGCTCGAAGGCGTCGACCTGCCGGTCGTCGGCCGCCTGCCGGGGTCCCTGATCCAGGCGATTCCGTATATCGTTACCGTGGTCGTGCTGGCCGGCCTGATGGCCAAGTCGGTCGCGCCGAAGGCCATCGGCAAGCCGTTCGTCAAGTCGCGTTGAACATCACTCGTTGGCGCGCTTGCTCGAGCGCGCCAACGTCCACGCCAGCCCCACCCCGGCCGACGCGCCGACATCCTTCCTGAACAGCGGACTCTCCCGGTTCGCATTCCCCGCATAGCTGTCGAGCCGCACGAACGCGAACGCGCGCACGTCCGGATTGACCCTGACCGTACCGAACACGCCCGTCCGCACGAGCATCAACCCGCTGCCGGCCCGGTACGCCGGGCGGTCCGCCGTCGCATACTGCGGCGCGACGTCGAAGAAATAGCCGTGGATGCGGCGGTCGCCGAACACGGCCCCGACCTGCGCCTCCATCGTCCAGCGGCCCCCATCGCCGCGGCGTTCCCACACGAAGCGCGGCTCCGTCGTCCAGCCCTGGCGGCGCAGGCCGCCGCGGGCTTCGATGACGGCGCGCACGGGCAGTTCGAAACGCAGGCGCCCCGCCTCGCCCAGGTCGGCGAATTTATACTTCACGCGCGGGCCGAATTCGACGAGCGTGCCGAGGTCGGGCATGCCGCGGCGCGCCTCGACGTCGTCCGAACGGGACGGCAGCGCGCCCGCGAAACCGATGTCGAATTCGACCTTGTCCGTGTCCAGCAGGCGCGCGCCGACGCCCTGCTGGTCGGCGCGCAGCACCTTGCCGCGATAGAGCAGGAACGGCAGCACGAGGCCGCGGTTGCTGCGGTCGGATGCGCCCGGATAGGCGGGCGTGTTGAACACGGCGGCGCCGATGCCGGCTTCCCACAGCGGCAGGTTGGGTTCGGCGGCCACGGCGGGCACGAGTGCCACCAGTGTGGACGCGGGGATGATGAAACGAAGAATCGTGGGCATGGTGAGGGTCCGTATGAATGCCGCGATTCTAACCCACGAAAAAAAACCGCCGCGGCCTTGTGGGCGCGCGGCGGCTTGCGGAAGGCTGGCGCCGGGATTACGGCCAGATCGCCTTCAGCAGCGCGGCCAGGTTGTAGCCGCCCTTGATCATCTGTGTCTTTGCGAGCGCGGAGCTGGGCACCGGATAGTCGGCCGGCACTTCCAGGGTCCACGTGTAATAGGTCTCGCCCTTCTTGCTCACCTGCGGCACGATCTTGCCCGCGGTGACGCCGGCGAATGCAATCTTCGAGACGGCCAGCGTATCGTCCGCCCACTGGTACGGCCACGTGACGGGATCGCCGCTGTTCTGCGCCACGTTCGGCTTGCCGTCGATGGCGGCTTGCGCGAACTGTTCCGGCGTCTTCGTGCGGATCCGGCGGAACGCGTAGTCGACCGTCGTGCTGTCCCAGTACGAGTGGAACGGCTTCGTCAGCGCCTTCGGCACGCCCGGCTTGGCCGGCGTCGGTTCGCCGGGCGGAATCAGGTTGGCGGACATCTGCTCGATCTTGGCGTCGTCCATCAGGAAGTTGTTGCCGCCGCGCGAATCGAAGACGACGGTCTCGTCGATCTCTGCCTTCGTCTTCGGCACGATGAACTTCCCGTCCTTGTCGACGAAGGCGGCGCCCACGTGCAGCGGCTGGACGATGTCGCCCGCCAGGTGGGTCACGAGGATCAGCGCCTGGCGCTTCGTGAACTTGTGCGGATTGGTCGCCGGCGTGTCCTTGCCCTGCAGGACCGCGATGGCTTCCTTCAAGGTCTGCACGATGTCGTCGTCGGCCGTGCCGGCGGCGCCGTCGTGGTAGTGGTCGAGCTGGAACGGCACGTCCGTGTAGTGGTATTCGCTGTGCTTCGGATTCGCGTTCACGTACTCGATCATTTCCGGCGTCTGCGGACCGCACCAGTTGCCCTTCACGCAGTCGGGCCACGTCGACACGGCTTCCAGCGATTCGCCCGGCAGCAGCAGCGCCTTCACCTGCGCCTCGGCATGCGTGCCCTTGATCAGCTTGTCGGCGATGGCGCCCACGGCGCGGTGGCCGTCCGTGCCCCATGCGGCCGCATCCAGCGACACGAAGGCGCCGGCCAGCGCCACGACACATGCGATTTTCTTCATGAGCTATCTCTCAATACGGTTTATATCGTTAGCGGACCTTGCGGATGCGCTGTGGTGCGGTCAGGCTCATGCCGCCGGCTTCCGGATGCTTCTGCAGGTACGCGATCAGCGCATCGAGGTCACGCAGGCCCGTCTCCACGCGGCGCGTGCCCTTCGCGAACATCGGGATGTTGTCGCCGCCCTCGGCCAGGAAGTTGTTGGCCACGACGCGATACACCTTGTTATCGTCGAGCGCCTTGCCGTCCACCTTCACGTTCGCCGTGCGGCGGCCGGCGGGTTGCGTGCCATCCCAGTCGTACGTCAGGCTGCTGGACACCGCAAGGACCGACGGGCTCGATGCCGCCGGCCGGTCCCACTGCTGTTCGAGCACGCGGCGCAATTGCGCGCCGGTGAGGTCCATCACGACGAGCGTGTTCCCGAACGGGAGCACGGCCTGCGCCTGGCCGAAGCTGACGATGCCGCCTTCTCCCGTTTCCAGGTCCTTGCGGATGCCGCCCGGGTTCATGAAACCGACCTGCGCGCCCTGGTCGCGCGTGGCGGCGACGGCCGCGTCGGCGATCACGCCGCCCAGCACCGATTCGCCGGCCGGATTCTCCTTGCGCGACAACGCCCCCTGCACGCGCGCCACCGGTTTCGCGAGCGCCGCGCGGCTCTTCGCGCGCACGTCGGCGAGGTACGCGGACAGGCTCGCGTCGGGCTGGAATGCGTCCGGCGCCATCACGACGTTGCGCACCTGGATGTCCTGGACGGCCTTCGTGGCCGGATCGAGCGTCAGCCGGATGCGCGACAGCAGGTGGCCGTACGCGTCCGCCTGCGTGACGACCTTGCCGTCCACCTTGCACAGATAGCCCGTGTGCGAATGGCCGCTGATGACGAGGCGGATGGCCGGGTCGAGTTGCTTCGTGATGGCGACGATCGGGCCATGCAGGGTGTCGCAATCGGCCTTGTCGTAGGGCTGGTCGGCGAAACCGCCTTCGTGGATCAGCACGACGAACACCTGCGCGCCCTGCGCACGCATGACGGGCAGCACGGCGTTGATCGATGCCGCTTCATCCTCGATGGCCAGGCCGTTGATGGACGAGGCGATCGTCACGGAGGCGAGGTCGTGCAGCACGGCGCCGATCAGGCCCACCTTGACGCCCTTGACGTCGACGATGCGCCAGCCCGGCACGAGGGTCTTGCCCGTCTGCGCGTCAACGACGTTCGCGGCGAGGTAGGTAAAACCGGCGCCCTTGAAATCGGGCGAGAGGCGGCATGCCTTCGCGGGCCGCGGCGAATCGCAGCCGCCGTGCTGCTGGCGCAGCAGTTCCTTCGGGCCCTGGTCGAATTCGTGGTTGCCGAGCGAGCTGGCGACGAGGCCCATGCGGTTCAGCGCCTCGATGCTCGGTTCGTCCGCGAACATCGACGACGCGGCGGGGCTCGCGCCGACGAGGTCACCGGCCGCGACGAACAGCAGGTCCGGGTCGTCCTTGCGGAACGTGTCCAGCGCGCCTTTCAGCACGTCGATGCCGCCCGCCTGGATCGTGCGCGGCTGCGTGGAACCCGGCGGCGTGTACGTGTACTTGCTGGGCTCGAGATTGCCGTGGAAGTCGTTCAGCGCGACGAGATTGATCTCGAGCGGACGGACCGGCGCGGAGGCGCAGCCGGACAGCAGCAACGCGGCGCCCAGGGCCAGCGCGAACGGACGGGTTACGATCATATGAAATCTTTTGTGATGCAAACGGCAGCCATCGATTATGGCACGCGCGTTCGCCTTTCTGGTCTTTACAAGGGAAGAAAAACGGCCGGTGTCGCCACCGGCCGTCTCATTTACGTCATGTCAGGCCCGGATCAGAACTCGTACTTGACGGTGACCTGTGCCGACCACTGCGACTCGCCCTTCACCTGGCGGATCTGCAGCGGATCGGCGGCCGAGCGGACCGCGTAGACATAACGGCCCTGGCTGTCCATGCCGGCGTAGTCGACGAAGCCGCGGGTCTGGCCGCCGTTCGAGAAGAACGGTGCTTCGTAGATCTGGCCCCACTTCTTGTTCAGCAGGTTGCCGACGTTCAGGATGTCGAACGAGACCGACGCCTTGTTGCGTGCGAACAGGCCCGGGATTTCCTGGCTGATGCGCAGGTCGAAGCTGTTCGTCCACGGCGAGAAGTCGCCGTAGCGGGCCACGGTGCCGCCGGCTGCCTGGCGCAGGGCCTTGTTGGCGTTGACGACGTCCCAGAAACGCTGCTCGTTGGCGTGGCTGGTCGCCGTATCGCCCGCGAACACGACTTCACCCGAACCGAAGGCTTTCGGGATGTACATCAGGTCGTTGCTGCCGATGCCGTCGCCGTTCATGTCGTTCTTGAAGGTCCAGCTGTACGGCTTGCCGGTACGGCCTTCGTAGAACACGCCGAAGCGGGTCTTGTACTTGCCGAAGAACGCCTTCTCGAAGTTCAGCAGCGCGTTGATGCGGTTCTTCACCAGGTACGCCGAGTTGGCGGCCACGTTGTCGTTCGGGTTCAGGGCCGAACGGGCGCCGTAGTTCGAGCCGGACGTCGACGACGTCAGGTTCGAGACTTCCGTCGCATAGGTGTGGCTTGCCGCGACCGACCAGCCGAAGCCCTTGGTCATCGGGTACGACAGCGACAGCGTCGAGACGCGGTTCTCGCCCTTGTCCGTGCCGGTGACCTTGATCACGTTGCCGAACGCGGAATTCGACAGCGACTTGGTCGTGTTGGTGCAGCCCTTGGCGGTGCTGACGGCGTTGTTACCCACGCTCCAGCAGTTCTGCGACAGGCCGTTCGCGTTCCAGAACAGCTGGCGGCCATCGACGCCGATGCGGGTCGGCTGGCCCAGGTTCAGGTTCTGGAAGAAGATACCGTCCTTGGTGTGCGCGTACAGCACTTCGGCGCCGGCGACGAGGCCGTACCACGGCAGTTCCGTTTCGAAGGCCAGGTTGGCTTTCCATACGGACGGCTGCTTCACGTTCGGGTCGATCAGGTCGACGTTGGCGATCGGCGGGGTCGAGCCGCCCAGCTTCGGCTGGTTGTTGATGTCGGTGCTGAACGCGCCGTTCGGCGTGCCGGCGACCGGCGGGCACTTGGTGTTACCCGTGGCCGAGCAGGTAATCTGCTGCGTCGTCATGCCGGTGTTCTGGAACGGGTTCGCGAGCCAGACGGACATCGCGGCGCCCTGGAACAGGCCGAAGCCGCCGCGCAGCTGCATGCGGCGCGGGGTGTCGAAGTTGTAGTTGAAGCCGAAGCGCGGCTGGAACAGCTTGGTGCCGTCGATCGTCTGCTGGTTGTTGTAGCCGAAGCCGCCGGTCTGGCGTGCGTTCGGGTTCAGCACGGCAGCCTGGGCCACTTTCGTGTTCGCGACCGGCGTGCCGCCGACGCCCACCTGGTCCACGCGGAAGCCGTAGTTCAGGGTCAGCTGGCGGTTGACGTTCCAGGTGTCCTGCAGGAACAGGCCGGTGTTCGTCATGTTGAACTGCGCGACGGCGTCGTTCAGCGTGAAGCCCGGTGCGGCGACCTGCAGCGTGTACGACGTGTAGCGGCCGCTGCGCAGGTTTTCCAGCACCGCGGCTTCGACCTGCGCCTGGGACGCGGTCGTGCAGTTGATGCTGCCGAACGAGTAGCTCAGGTTGTTGTCGCAACCGAAGGTGTAATTGCCGTACACGTTCTGCAGGAACGCGTTGTAGATCTTGTTCTTCTGGTAGTCCGCACCGAACTTGATCTCGTGGTCGCCCACCGTCCAGTTGGCGCCCGCGTAGAAGTCCTGCGTGCGGGTGCGCAGCAGGTTCATGTGACGCGAGTTGTCGGTGCCCAGGTTGATCGTGCGGCTACCCGTCGTGACGTTGCTCGGGGTGCCGGCCGGCAGCGCGCCGGTGAACTGCACGCCGATGGTCGGCAGCTGCGTGTTGTTGGTCGGGACGGAGTCGTAGTTGCGCGACGACGCCTTCAGTTCGGTCGAGAACGTCGGGGTCCAGTCCGAGAACAGCTGGGCGACAGTCGTCTCGATCTGCTTGCCCTGCGAGTAGTACGCCGAATCCAGGCTCAGGCCGGTGGCGCTGAACAGCGAATACTGCGGCTCGGCCTGCGTGGTGCGCTGGTAGCGGATATTGGCGCGGTGGTTGTCGCTGATGTTCCAGTCGACCTTCAGCATCTGCTCGCGCGACACGAAGTTACCGCCGCCCTGCGCCAGGCCGCCGGCGTTGACGCCGTACTGGTTCTTCATGATGTTCTGCACGGCGGCGATTTCCGCCGGGGTCACGGCGACCGTCGTGCCGTTGTTCGAGCCGACCGGACCGTAGTCGGGCGCGCTGCGCGACGAGTTGGTCTCTTCCGACAGCGCGTACAGGAACAGCTTGTCCTCGACGAGCGGGCCGCTCGCCCACACGCCCTTGGTCGTTTCCTTGAACGGGACCGGATCCGAATAGGTGTCGTTGGCCGGGTTGTAGCGCTGGCCGGCCAGGCGGTCGTCGCGGTACACGTAGTACACGCCGCCCTTCCACTGGTTCGTGCCGGACTTGGTGACGGCGTTGATGTTGCCGCCGGTGTAGCCCTTCTGCGTGACGTCGTAGTTGGCGACGTTCACCTGGGTCGACTGGATCGCTTCGATCGAGATCGGCTGGCGCGAGGTCGGGCTGCCGTTCGCTTCCAGGCCGAACGTGTCGTTCACGTTCACGCCGTCGATGGTGATCGAGTTGTAGCGCGAGTTCTGGCCGGCGACGGACAGTTCGCCGCGTTCCTTGTCGGTCTGCGAGACGCGCGGGTCGGCGCGGGCGTAGTCCTGCAGGTTGCGGTTGACCGACGCCTGGATCTGCAGCTGCGCGTTGCTGATCGCGGTGCCCGCGCCCATGTTGGAGCGGCTGAAGATGTCGGAGCGGGCGCGGTTGCCGGCGACGGTCACGGTCTGCATCGGTGCGCCGACGGTCGCGTCGACGGTGGCGGTTTCCGCCAGCTGCAGGTAGATGCCTTCGCGTTTTTCGGTAACGCCGTCCTTCGTGATGATGATCGTGTACGGACCGCCGGTACGCAGGCCGCGCGCGATATAGCGGCCTTCCGCATCGGTGACGACATTGCTGACCGAACCGGATTCGGTGTGAACGATTTGCACTGCGGCGCCGGCGGCCGGTCGGCCGTCAGCGCTCGAGATACGACCACCGACAGCCGACGTCGTGTTCTGCGCCAGGGCCGGCGCCCCCGCGAGCGCAATCGACAGAGCCAGCGCCAGCTTCGTCAGCTGGATCCGTTTTTGATAGATCATTGGATTAACCCCAAATAGACTTGATAGTTATGGTTGGGAACGGAGTTCCCCCCTCTTGAGTACTGCAATCCTGGACCGGTCGCTCATGACGGCCGGTCTCTTGTTCTGTCTGCCTGCTGTTCGATGGTGCGGATGCGGATGACAATGCACCAGCAAAAAGCAGCGCACGCGAGTCTAGCGGTTAATTGTTTCCAGGCTATTACACCCAAAACCGCGCATTTTCTCGGACGTTGGCTTAATAAAAGGCCAATATGGCATGAAGCCGTTTATCGAGACAAATACGTTTTCACTTGGGAATTTATAGCTTGCGCGTATAAGTTGCTTAAGAAGTGAGCAGATGATCGCGTGCAGGTTGCCTCTTCCCTCAGAAACAGACACGGCGGGATGATAAATGGGGCGTTCTGGAATGAAATTGTTTAGCTTGGTTTTTAAGCAAGCGACGTGAGAATTAATCCATTCTGTAGCGAGTTGGCCACAGGGACGGCATATGCATATACCTGTTCCACCTGGTCGGGTGGCAACCGGAGTTTGGAGGAAGATGCCGGCGGCGGGACCGCCGCCGGCGGGAGGTCGATACTTAATGCTTCACGGCGGTGCGTTCGAGCGCGGCGACGTCCGACTCGAAGCGTGCGAAGCGTGCATCGAGCAGGCGCGTCAGGCGCTGCTTGTCGGATTCCGGCAGGAAGCTGTAGCGGATGCTGTTGTACGACGCCTTCTTCACTTCCGCATAGCTCGGCTTGTAGCGGCTGGCGAACAGCACGTATTCGTTGGCCAGGTTGTGGCGCGTGACGCCCGCGTCGTCCGTCGAGATCACGTACGGCACGCCGTATTTGCGGTACAGCGTGATCGGGTGGTTCTCGCCCTGCACGCCCTCGATGAACGCGTTCGACGTCAGGTTGATCTCGACCGGGATGTCCTTCGCGCGCATCGTCTTCATGATGCCGACGGCGTTCGTCTCGTGCGCGAGGTCGATGCCGTGGCCGATGCGCTGCGCGCCCGCCACGTTCAGCGCCTGGTCGATGTGGTATTTCAAGTCTTCCGGCGGCACGTCGCCCAGCGCCAGCTCGCCCGCGTGCAGCGCGACGTTGACCTTCGGGTACACCTTCTTCAGGTAGCGGAACATCTGCATGTGCAAGGTGTAGTCGCGCATGGAGACCATCTGGCTTTCCTGGCCCACGATGTTCACGCCGACGATCTTGCCGCCCCGCGCGGCCGATTCGAACGCGGCCAGCATCGAGGAAAACACGCGCGACGGCGAGAACAGGCGCACGACGTAGGTCTGGTAGCGCATGGTGAAGTTCTCGTCGTCGATGCCCAGCGCCGCTTCGTTGACGGTGCGGACGAACGTGTCGACGGAGGTGCGGAACGCCGGCGTCGCGTTCAGCTTCTGGCGCGCGGATTCCAGCAACTGGGCGAATTTCGCCTCGTCGCGCGCGCTGTCCCACGCGCGCTTGTCGAATTCGGGATCCGAGACCGTGTCCGGGCTCTTGAACATCGTCTCGATATAGGCCACGTTCTCGGCCAGCGCGCGGTTCTTCAGTTCGACGAGGCCGTCGTGGAAGTTGCGGTCGGAGACGGGGCCGAAGTAGCCGAACGTCTGGAAGAACTGGCGGTCCGGCGGCGGCTGGATGGCGCCGTGGTTATTGAAATCCTTGCTCGACCAGCGCTGCAGCAGCTCGCGCCACGTGGCGTCGTCGGCATACACGTCGGACGACGACAGGCAGGCGCGGTCCTTCGGCTGCTTCGCGCGTTCGTGCTCGACGACGCTCTTGTCGGTCTCGATCTTGTAAGTCAGCTTGTTGACGCAATAGCCCTGCTTGTCGAGCCAGTCGACATAGGTCTCGGCATAGATCGCGCCGGAGTAGTGGTGGTGCAGGTCGCCGCCCTTGGGCATCTGCGAGAAGAACAGGACCAGCTCCGCCGTCTTCGGCTGCGCGCCCGCGATCAGGGACGCGTAGTGGCGCGCGGTGGCCGCTTCGTTGGGGCCGGACGCCGGGGTGCGCGCGGAAGCGGCGGCCGCGAGGGCCGCCAGGGTGATCAGCAGGCTGCTGCTCAGGGTTTTTGTCATGTTGGTCTCGGCTGTGAGTGATTGTCGACAGTATCTCACCAGCGCCGAAGTCGTCGTTCCCGCGCACGCGGGAACCCATACTGAGTGTCCTGTTCGGCTCAGCATGGATCCCCGCGTTCGCGGGGATGACGTATCAATGCCGCTCGTGCACCCGCTTGCCCGCCGCATACGTGGCACGGATCGCGCGGTCGTCGCCCAGCAGCGCCAGCGCGAACAGGGTTTCCTCGAGCGAGTCGCCGTTCGCCGTGCGGCGCGCCAGCAGCGGCGTCGCCTTCGGGTCGAGGACGATGAAGTCCGCCTCGGTGCCGGCGGCAAAATTGCCGATCGTCCCTTCGAGCTGCATGCTGCGCGCGGCGCCCAGCGTGGCGAGATAGAACATGCGCAGGGCCGGGAGATAGCTGCCTTTTAACCGCGCAACTTTATACGCTTCATTCATTGTTTGCAACATCGAGAACGACGTGCCCGCGCCGACGTCCGTCCCCAGCGACACGTGGGCACGCACGCTGTCCGCCTTCGCGACGTCGAACAGGCCGCTGCCGAGGAACAGGTTCGACGTCGGGCAGTGCGAAATCGCGGCGCCCGTGTCGGCCATCAGCGCGAAGTCGACGTCGTCCAGCCAGATGCAGTGGCCGAACATGGAACGTTGCCGCATCAGCCCATGGTGCTCGTACACCTGCAGGTAGCTGCGGTTGTCCGGGTACAGGCTTTTCACCCACGCGCATTCGTCGCGGCTTTCCGACACGTGCGTCTGGATGTAGGTGGTCGGGTACGCGCGCGCCAGCTCGCCCGCCGCGCCCAGTTGGGCCGGGGTCGACGTCGGCGCGAAGCGCGGCGTGATCGCGTACATGGCGCGGCCGTGGTCGTGCCAGCGGCGGATCAGGTCTTCGCTGTCGCGCAGGTCTGCCGTGTCTTGCAGGAAGTCCGGACAGTTCCGGTCCATCAGCACCTTGCCGCCGGCCATGCGCAGGTTGCGCGCGGCGCTCGCCTCGAAGAACGCGTCGACGGATTCCTTGTGCACCGTGCAGTAGACGAGCGCCGTCGTCGTGCCGTTGCGCAGCAGTTCGTCGAGGAAGAATTCGGCGATGGTGCGCGCGTGCACCGGATCCTTGAACTGGCGCTCGGTCGGGAACGTGTAGTTCTCCAGCCACGGCAGCAGGTCCGGCGCTGGGGAGCCGATCATGTCGGTCTGCGGGAAGTGCAGGTGCGTGTCGATGAAGCCGGGCGTGATGATCTGGCCGCGGTAGTCGACGACGTCGGTGCCGTCGGGCAGCGTGGCGGCCAGCTTGTCGTAGTCGCCGGCGGCGAGCACGCGGCCGTTCTCGACGACGAGCAGGCCGTCCCGGTGCCAGGCGTGGGCGTTCTCGGCGAAGGCCGGATCGGCGTGGAAGTGCAGCAGGCTCGCTCGGTAGGCCTGCACGGTACGGGTATCGTTGGACATCTCAGTCTTGTTCCAGTGGGACTTCGGTTGCGGTCGCGGGCGCGGCGCGGGCCGCCGCCTCCCAGACCATCAGCAGTTGCGCGACGACGGCGACGGCGATCACGGCGGGCTCCTTGCCCTTGATGCCGGGGACGCCGATCGGGCACACCATGTCGTCCAGGCGCGCGCGCGAAATCCCGCGGTCGCGCAGGCGGTGCTCGAACTGCTTGCGTTTGGTTTCCGATCCAATGAGGCCGAACCAGTCCAGGTTCGCGGGCCTGCGGAGGATCGCTTCGGTCAGGCGCTGGTCCAGCGCATGATTGTGCGTCATGACGAGGAAGCTCGTGCCGGCGGGCGCCGTGCGCACGAGGGCTTCCGGCATGTCCGTCGCTTCCACGACGACGTTCGGGGCGACGGTGGCCGGGAACAGGTCCTCCCGCTCATCGACCCAGGTCACCTTGCACGGCAGGTCCGCCAGCAGGCGCACGATGGCGGCGCCCACGTGGCCGACGCCGAACAGCATCACGTGCGCGCGCGGCGCCGGGACGTGGTCGACGAGCCAGCGCCGCCCCGCGTCGTCGAGCAGCACGCGCGTGCCGCCGCCGCGTTCGAAGTCCGGGTAGCGGCCGCCCTTGCGCTGGAGGTTATGGCCCAGCGCGTCGACGAGCGCGAGGTCCGGCTCGCCGTCCAGCGCGACGACGCGCCACACGTCTTCATGGCGGCGCGCGGCCAGCTCGGCGCACTGGTCGCGGTCGACCAGTTCGAATGCGAGGTGCACGACGCCGCCGCAGCACTGGCCCAGGCTCGGGCCGAGCGGGAAGCGTTCCAGCCGGCGCGCTTGTCCGCTTTGCAGCATGGCGCGCGCCGTCTCGATGCCGCGCAGTTCCAGATGACCGCCGCCGACGGTGCCCCACTGCCCGCCGGCGTCGACGAGCATGCGCGCGCCCGGTTCGCGGGGTACGGAACCGTCGACCTTCGCGACCGTGATCAGCACGGCCGGTTGCGCGGTGGGGATGAGCCAGTCGTCCATGTCAGGCTGCCTTTTCCCGCACGGCTTGTTCGACGAAGGACACGGCGTCGAGGATCGCCTCGCTCGTCGCCGGTGCGCGCAGCGGCGGGTTCACCTTGTGGTCGCCGACGGCCGAGATGGCGTCGCGGAGCGCGAGGAACACGGAGAACGGCAGCAGCAGCGGCGGTTCGCCGACGGCCTTCGAGCGGTGGATCGAATCGGCCACGTTGCGGTTGTTGAAGAGCTTCACCGTGAACGCGTCCGGGCAATCCGACACGCCCGGGATCTTGTACGTGGACGGCGCGTGCGTCATCAACTTGCCCTGCGCATTCCACCACAGTTCTTCCGTCGTCAGCCAGCCCATGCCCTGGATGAACGCGCCTTCCACCTGGCCGATGTCGATGGCGGGGTTCAGCGAGTTACCGGCGTCGTACAGCGCGTCCGCGCGCAGCAGCTTCCACTCGCCGGTCAGCGTGTCGATGACGACTTCCGCCACCGCCGCGCCGTATGCGAAGTAGAAGAACGGGTTGCCCGTCATCGTCTTCGGATCCCAGTGCAGGTTCGGCGTCGCATAGAAGCCGTCCGACCACAGCTGCACGCGCGACAGGTATGCCTTGGCGACCAGTTCGCCGAACGGGACTTCGTGGCCGTTCGCGAACACGGTATCGGCGACGAAGCGCACGTCTTCCACGGCACCGCCGTACTGCTTCGCGGCGAAGGCGGCGAGGCGGTCGCGGATCTGGCGCGCCGCATCCTGCGCGGCTTTACCGTTCAGGTCCGCGCCCGTCGATGCCGCCGTCGCCGACGTGTTGGCGACCTTGCTCGTGTTCGTCGCGGCGATGCGCACGCGGGTCAGGTCGACGCCCAGTTCGTGCGCGACGACCTGCATCACCTTCGTGTTGACGCCCTGCCCCATCTCCGTGCCGCCGTGGTTGACGAGGATGGAGCCGTCCACGTACACGTGCACGAGGGCGCCGGCCTGGTTCAGGTGCGTCACGTTGAAAGCGATGCCGAATTTCACGGGCGTCAGCGCGAGGCCCTTCTTCAGCACGGGGCTCGTCGCGTTGTATGCCTGGATCGCCTGGCGGCGCGCGCGGTATTCGCTCGTCTGTTCCAGCTCGCCCACCAGTTCATGGATCACGTTGTCGACGACGGGCTGGCCGTACGGCGTGACGTTGCGGTCGATCTTGTCGTAGAAATTCAGCTTGCGGATGTCGAGCGCATCCTTGCCGAGGTTGCGCGCGATCTCGTCGATGATGTACTCGATCGCGATGGCGCCCTGCGGACCGCCGAAGCCGCGGAACGCCGTATTCGACTGTGTGTTCGTCTTGCCGGCCGCCGCGCGGATGTCGCAGTCGGACAAATAATACGTGTTGTCGAAGTGGCAGATGGCGCGGGTGGCCACGGGGCCGGAGAGATCCGCCGAGTAGCCGGCACGGCTCACCATGTCGACCTTCGCCGCGACGATGCGGCCGGCGTCGTCGTAGCCCACCTCGTACAGGTAGTGGAAGCAGTGGCGCTTGCCGGTCACCATCATGTCGTCGTCGCGGTCCGCGCGCAGCTTCACGGCGCGGCCCAGGCGTTTCGCCGCGATGGAGGCCGCGGCGGCCCACAGTGCCGACTGCGATTCCTTGCCGCCGAAACCACCGCCCATGCGGCGGCACTCCACCACCACGTTGTGCGAATGCAGGCCCAGCGCGTGCGCCACGACGTGCTGCATCTCGCTCGGGTGCTGCGTGGAGCACAGCACGAGCATGCCGTCGTTTTCCTGCGGGATCGCGTACGAGATCTGGCCTTCGAGGTAGAACTGCTCCTGGCCACCGACGTACAGCTCGCCCTTCACGCGCAGCGGGGCGCGTTCGAATGCGGTTTCGGCGTCGCCGCGCGTCAGGCGCATCGGCGGCAGCACGTACGAGCCGGCGGCGCGCGCGGCCTGCGGCGTCAGGATCGCCGGCAGCTCCTCGTAGCTGACCTTCGCCTTCTTCGCGGCGCGGCGGGCCAGGTCGTGGCTGTCGGCCACGACCACGAAGATCGGCTGGCCGATGTATTGCACGAGGCCGTCCGCGAGGATCGGGTCGTCGTGGATGATCGGGCCGCAATCGTTGGTGCCCGGGATATCCTTTGCAGTGAGCACGGCGCGCACGCCGCGGCTGGCCAGGACGTCCGTAAAATCGATGTCGAGGATGCGGGCGTGCGCCTTGCCCGACAGGCCGAGCGCCGCGTGCAAGGTGCCGCGCACTTCGGCGATATCGTCGGTGTAGTCGGCCTGGCCCAGCACGTGCAGCCGGGCCGATTCATGGGCTTTGCCGAGGCCGACCTGCTTCCATTCGGCCTTGGTCAGTGCGGGGGATCCTGCGTCGTTCATGTGTGTCTCCTCAAGCCAATGCGGTCGCGAACGGGTTGACCGCGTTCGGCGGCAGGGGGTTGTCCTTGCGCGTTTCGAGCCAGTAGCGGCGCAGCAGGTTCTGCGCCGTCTTCATGCGGTAGGCGCTCGATGCGCGCATGTCGGACAGCGGTGCGTAGTCTTGCGCCAGCGCGGCCATCGCTTCCGTCACGGCAGCTTCGTCCCACGCGCGGCCGTTCAGCAGGCCTTCCGCCTGCGCGGCGCGCTTCGGCGTCGCGGCCATGCCGCCGTAGGCGATGCGGGCCTCGACCACGATGCCGTCTGCCAGCGTGAAAGCGAAGGCGGCGCACACGGCCGAGATGTCCTGGTCGAAGCGCTTGGCCAGTTTATAGGTGCGGAACGCGACATTCGGACGCGGCAGCGGCACGCGCACGGCCTGCACGAACTCGCCGTCGCGCCAGTCCTTGACCTGGTAGCCGAGGTAGAAGTTCTCGAGCGGCATGGTGCGCTCCCCGTCCGGGCCGCGCAGCACCAGTTCGCTGCCGATGGCGATCAGCCACGGCATCGAATCGCCGATCGGCGAGCCGTTCGCCACGTTGCCGCCCAGCGTGCCCGCGTTGCGGATCGGGAGCGACGCGAAGCGCTGCCACAATTCGCCCAGCGCCGCCTCGTAATGCTTGCAGATGGCGGCGTACGCATCCTCGAGGGAGACGCCGGCGCCGATCTCGATGAAACCGTCCTGCTCGCGCACGGTCTTCAGTTCGGCCACGTGGCCCAGGTAGATCACGTCGGTCAGGTCGCGCATCTGCTTCGTGACCCACAGGCCGACGTCGGTCGAGCCGGCGAGGATCGTCGCCTTCGGATGCGCGGCGCGCACGGCGACCAGTTCATCGAGGGTGCGCGGGGCGTGGAAGGTCTGGCCGTCGTACTCGTAGGTGGCGCCCGCGTCGCGCTGCAGCGCCTGCAGTTGTTCGGTGACGGCGGCGCGGTCGAAATCGACGCGCGGCAAGGTGACCATGCGCTTGGCCGCGTCGATGATGGGACGGTAGCCCGTGCAGCGGCACAGATTGCCGGACAGGGCGTCGTCGATCTCGCAGCGGCTCGGCTCGCGGCCTTCCTGTTTCAGGTACATGCCCCACAGCGACATCGCAAAACCCGGCGTGCAGAAGCCGCATTGCGAGCCGTGGCATTCGACGAGGGCCTGCTGCACGGGGTGCAGGTTGCCATCCTGCTGCGCCAGGTCTTCGACGGTGAACAGGGCCTTGCCGTCCAGGGTGGGCGTGAACTGGATGCAGGAATTCACGGAGCGCATCTGCAGTTCGCCGTTCTCCAGCGATCCGACGACGACGGTGCAGGCACCGCAGTCGCCCTCGGCGCAGCCTTCCTTGGTGCCGGTGCAGTGCAGGTCCTCGCGCAGGTGCTGCAGGATGGTCTGCGTCGGCGCGACGTCGTTCACTTCATGGACGGCGCCGCGGTAGAAAAATCGGATCGGTGTGGACATCATCGCCTCAGAAAGGATCTTGTGAAAATTATGACTAACTGGATGCAAGAGTAGCACCGGGGGTCAGGCTGGATATATTGGAATACCGATTTTGAATATCAGATATTTTCAATAGCGCGACGTGAGCTTGTGAAACTTGCTATGCTTGAGCCGTCAATGGAGGCGTCATGGCTTTGCACATCGTACATTTCATCGGACCGATCAACGCAAATTCCGCCTGTACCGTGCGCAACCTTTGCTTGCAGGCACTGCAAAGCGGTGCGACGGAGATCGAGCTGCACATGTCGACCGAAGGCGGCAACATGACGGCCGGCTTCGCCTTGTACTACTTCCTGAAATCGTTGCCGCTGCCGCTCACGACGTGGAACGTGGGCAGCGTGGAGTCCGTCGGCGTCGCCATCTTCCTGGCCGGGCAGCAACGCTATGCCTGCCCCGGCACGCGTTTCCTCATCCACCCGCTGCACTGGGGCTTCGGCAACCTCGTCGCGGCGGACCACGCCCGCATCTCCGAATGGCGCGACTGCCTCGACTTCGACGCCGAGCGCTATGCCGCCATCTACGAAGACGCCACCCGCGGCGCACCCGGCGCCCACGACATCCGCTCCTATCTGACGGGCGGCGCCCGCATCTACACGGCCGAACAGGCGGTCGAGGCGGGCATCGTCCAGGCGGCACGGCAGGCGCGCCTGCCGGAAGCGGGCACGACGACGCATTGGTGGAATTAAATACATCATCCAATTCTGACAGGGCGCGCTGTCTGATCTGCACAACAAAGATAGCGGTCACAATTGAATAGAGAAACTTATTCGTGAGTTTTTCCTTGTCGCAATTTTTGCTGCAACTCATCTTCGGCCTCGGCGTGGCGGTCTCCGCCAGCATCGCCAGCGGCGCCCTGGACTCGATCCACACGACCGAAGCGGTGGATTACCCGGCGCTGGGCACGGCGAAGGCGTTGACGGCGGACCTGCAGGGCATCACCGACGGCTTGCGCGATGCCGTCTCCGAAGGCGACAAGGCCCGCATCGCCCAGATCGGCGACCAGGCCAACAAGGTCCGCGCCAAGCTGGCCGACGTGACGAAGACCCCAGGCATGGATGCCGCCGGCAAGCGCCTCGCGAAGGAATTCGAGGACTACTATGCGCCGGCCGTCTCTGCCGCCAAAATCATGCTCGAACTCGAGCAGGGCGATCCGCAGGCGACCGTGCAGCGCATGCAGGGCGCGCTGACCGTGCTCAATGCCGATGTCGCCAAGCTCAACGACCAGGCCCAGCAGAATTTCAAGGACGGCATCGCGCGCAGCAGCTCGAGCGTGCGCCGCGTGCTGTCCGTCACCATCGTCACCGCCTTGATCGTGATCGCCACGCTGATCGGCGTGTCGTGGTTCGTCATCCGCACCATCTGGCAGCAGCTGGGCGGCGAGCCGGAGTACGCGCGCGAGATCACGCGGCTTGTTGCGGCCGGCGACCTGTCGATGGACATCCGCCTCGACGCCGGCGACCAGCACAGCCTGCTCGCCGCGCTGCAGGAAATGCGCACGCGCCTGGCGACGATGGTGTCCGGCATCAAGACGTCGGCCGAGACCATCGCCACAGCCAGCGCCGAGATCGCCCGCGGCAACGCCGACCTGGCCAGCCGCACGGAATCGCAGGCCGGCAGCCTGGAGCACACGACGCGCGCCGTCGAATCGCTGACCGATACGGTCCGCACGAACGCGGCCAACACGAACCAGGCGAACGCGCTCGTCGTGTCCGCCACCGACATCGCCACCCGCGGCGGCGAAGTGGTCGGCAATGTGGTGTCCACCATGGGCGCCATCAACGCGTCCGCGAAGCAGATCGTCGAAATCATTTCCGTGATCGACGGCATCGCCTTCCAGACGAATATCCTCGCGCTGAACGCCGCGGTGGAAGCGGCCCGTGCCGGCGAACAGGGCCGCGGCTTCGCCGTCGTCGCGGGCGAGGTGCGCAACCTGGCGCAGCGCTCGGCCGCCGCCGCCAAGGAGATCAAGCAATTGATCGGCGATTCCGTCGCCAAGGTCGACGCGGGCAGCGCGCTCGTCGACGAAGCGGGCGCCACGATGGAACAGATCGTCGCCTCCGTGCGCAAGGTGCACGACATCATGGCCGAGATCAGCGTCGCGGGCCAGCGCCAGGCCGAAGGCATCGAACAGATCGGCCGCGCGATCGACGACATGGACCAGATGACGCAGCAGAACTCGGCGCTCGTCGAGGAAGCGTCGGCCGCGGCGGAATCGCTGGCGGAGCAGACCGAGCAGTTGTCGGGCGCGCTGGCGCAGTTCAAGCTGGCGGCCGGGCACGCGCTGGGGGCGCCGGCGGGCCAGGCACGGCTGGCGCTGGCGCGCGGCTGAACGGCGACGCGAAATTCGCGATGGACATTGCACATCCAGTTCAGATTCGGCGTATGCTGTCAGCACAAGCGCCGTACTGCATGCAGTGACCGACCTGGTCGCGCGGAATCAACGGCAACGCACGGAACCCGGCCGCCAGCGGCGGCCACTCGCCGGCACGACGCTCTCCATGAAACAACGGGGAGATCATCATGCGTCACACCTTGAAAGCCGTCTTCGACCAACGCAGCGATGCCCAGCACGCCCTGGACGCATTGCTGGCATCGGGCTACCCACGCGCCGACATGGCGCTCTCGAACATGCGCACGACGGAACCGGACACCTCGCTCCGGCATACCGCCGCGCGGCTGCTCGGCACCTTGTACCACCGGCACGCGCTGCCGGCCGACACGCGCGAACGCCACATCGTCACGCTCACGACGGGAACCGATCCGGAAGCCGCGCGCGCCACCGGCATCATGGGGCAGTACCGCCCGACCGGCGTCGAAGACATCCCCGACGAGGGCGATCCCGCCGCCTGGACCGGGACCGTCGCGCCGCGCCGCGACTACCCGCCGGGCACCGCGCCGGGCGCCCTGCAGCACCATCCGCACGAAGACAGCCATTATTTCGGCACCCAGGACGCCGACGCTCCGCCCGCCGGCAACACGTTCAAGGAGACGATGGGCAGTATCGCGCGGTGGGACAACCCGGACGAGGACGCCACGTGGGCCGCGCCTGCCGGCGCCCAGGCGCCGCAGTCCGACCAGGCCTGGGAAGACGTCGAGCCCGCGCTGAAGCGCGAGTGGGAATACCGACACGCCGGCAGCGAGGCGTCCGCCTGGGACAAGGTCAAGCTGGCCATGCGCCATGGCTGGGAACGGATGCATCACTGACATCATGAATCCGGTCACATCGTTCCTGGTCGCCGTCAGCCTGGGCATCGGCATCGCCCTGACCTGGTGGGTCAATCCGCTGCCCGGGTTGCTGTTCGTCGCGCTGGCCGTGATCATCGCGTTCTCGCTGAAGATGGCGAACACGTGGCAAAAATTCGTCATCCTGAGGCTGGGGAAGCTCCATGGCGTCAAGGGCGCCGGCCTGTTCGCGATCGTGCCGGTCATCGACAACGTGATCGCCGTCATCGACGTGCGCATCCAGACGACGGCCTTCAACGCCGAGCAGGCGCTGACCAAGGATACGGTGCCGGTCAACGTCGACGCCATCATTTTCTGGCACGTGCACGATGCGGAGAAGGCCGCGCTGGCGATCACCAACTACCGCGAGGCGATCGACCGGGTCGCGCAGACGTCGCTGCGAGAAATGATCGGCATGTCGATGCTGACGGCGCTGCTGTCCGAGCGCAAGGAGGCGGACGCGCAACTGAAGGAATCGATCGGCCGGAAGACGGCGCCGTGGGGGATCTCCGTCGGTTCGGTGGAGATCCGCGACGTCGCCATTCCCGTCGTGCTGCAGGATGCGATGTCGCGCCAGGCCCAGGCGGAACGCGAGAAGCAGGCCCGCGTCATCCTCGGTTCCGCCGAGGCCGCCATCGCCGGGAAATTCGTGGAAGCGGCCGACATGTATGCCGGCCATCCGGCGGCCCTGCAGCTGCGGGCGATGAACATCATCTATGAAACGACGAAGGAGCGGGGCGCCACCATCCTGATCCCGAGTTCGATGGTCGACAGCCTGAACCCGGGCACCGCGCCTCCCTAGCCAAACTTGCAAGCCCCCTCCCCTTGTCTTAGAATCGGCCTCTGCGCTGGCCTCGCCAGATTCCCGACGATTCTTCACGGTGATCCTTGGAAACCGTACCACTTTGGGTGCTCATTCTCGCACTCGCCCTCCTGATCCTCTGTTCGGCCTTCTTCGCGATGGCGGAAACCGCCCTGATGGCGGCCAACAAATATCGCCTGCGCCATCTCGCGAAGCGGGGCAACCGCGCCGCCATCACCACGCTGTGGCTGCTGGACCGCACGGACAAGCTGCTGTCCCTGGTCCTCATCGCGAACACGCTGATCAATGCGATGGCGACGGCGCTCGTCACCGCGATCGCCATCCTGTTCTTCGGCCACGAGGAAAGCGTGATCACGATCGCCACGGCCGTCGTCGCGTTCCTGCTGATCGTGTTCGCGGAGATCTCTCCGAAGATCATCGGCGCCACGTACCCGGAGCGCATCTCGCTCGGGTCCAGCTATGTGTTGCGTGCGCTGATGAAGGTCGCGAAGCCGGCGATCTGGTTCGTCAACCTGTTCGTCAATGGCCTGCTGCGCGTGCTGCGCATCCGCGGCGTGGGCGTGGGGCATGCGGATGCCCAGCAGAGACTGTCGCCGGAGGAATTGCGCTCCGTCGTGCTGGAAGCGGGCAGCTACATCCCGCAAAAGCACAAGAGCATCCTGCTGAACCTGTTCGAACTGGAAAAGATCTCGGTCGAAGACATCATGACGCCGCGCAGCCAGATCGAAGCGCTGAACCTCGCGCTGCCGGTCGACGACCTCAAGGCCGAGTTGACCACCTGCTACCACAACAAGCTGCCCGTGTACGAGGGCGAGATCAACCGCATCGTCGGCATCTTGCACGTGCGCAAGGCCGTCGCGCTGTTGAACGAGGAAGACGACCTCACGATCGACCACTTCCGCGAACTGTTGACGGAGCCCTACTTCATTCCGCAGGACACGGGCGTCTTCACACAGCTCCAGTATTTCCAGGAAAACAAGGAGCGCCTGGGCATCATCGTGGACGAATATGGCGAGGTCCAGGGCCTGGTGACACTGGAAGACATCATCGAGGAAATGATCGGCGACTTCACGACCTCGACGCCGGGCGCCGCCCGCAGCGATGCGATGGCGTGGAATGCCCAGGGCGAGGTCCTGCTGGAAGGCACGACGCCGCTGCGCGACATCAACAAGAAGCTGGGCCTCGACCTGCCCCTCGACGGCCCGAAGACCGTCAACGGCCTGCTGCTGGAACAGTTGCAGGAGATTCCGGAATTCCCCATCGCCCTCAGGATCGGCAACTGCGTGATCGAAGTCGTGCAGGTGCAGAACCAGGCCATCAAGGTCGTGAAACTGTTGCGGCCGGTCGCGGTCAAACGCTGGCTGGCAGCCTGACCGGGCTTCACCGGCCGAGCGCCGCCGGACACGATCCGGCGGTAAGCCCTTGTTCTTGCACGAGGAATAACGATGTTGTTCACACGACATTGCGAGCCGGTTACATGCCATTTCATCCACGTGGTATGCACGCATCTTTCACTACGACAAAGTCTTGACCGTTTTGATGCCTACGGGCATCATCGAGACGATCCGCCGGGGCCGTCCATCCTGCCCGGCTTCCTGTCGTCCTTCCAAACCTGACCATATGGCAGCAGTCCTTCCCAACACCACCCCCGGCACGGCGTTGCCCGGGCTGGCGCGTGCCCTGGTGCAGGCCGGACGGCTGACCTTGCCTCAAGCGGACACCTTGCAAAAGAAGGCGTCCGCCGACAAGGCCGGTTTCATCGACACCTTGCTCGGCAGCAGCTCCATCGATGCGAAATCCCTGGCAGTCTTCTGCGCCGAGACCTTCGGCTATCCCCTGTTCGACCTGGGCACGTTCAGCCACGACGCCCTGCCCGTCAACGCGATCGACCCGAAGCTGATGCAGGCCCAGCGCGTCGTCGCGCTGGCACGCAGGGGCAACAAATTGTCGGTGGCGGTGTCCGACCCGACGAATACGCAGGCCCTCGACCAGATCAAGTTCCAGAGCGAATCGACCGTCGAACCGGTGATCGTCGCGCACGACACCCTGCTGGCGCTGCTGGCGAACATCGCCAAGAGCGCCGAACAGGACTTGAGCGAGCTGGCCGGCGAGGAAGGCGACATCGAATTCGCCGACGAAGAACCGCAGACGCAGGCGGCGGAAGCGGCAGCCGCCGCGGCGGAAGTCGAGGACGCGCCCATCGTGCGCTTCCTCAACAAGGTGCTGATGGATGCAATTACCTTGGGCGCGTCGGACATCCACTTCGAGCCCTACGAAAAGCAGTACCGCATCCGCCTGCGCGTGGACGGCGTGCTGCGCGACCATCTCGCCCCGCCGCTGTCGATCCGCGACAAGCTCGTCTCGCGCATCAAGGTGCTGGCCAAGCTCGACATCTCGGAAAAGCGCGTGCCGCAGGACGGCCGCATGCGCCTCGTGCTGTCGCCCACGAAGACGATCGATTTCCGCGTCAGCACCTTGCCGACCCTGTTCGGCGAAAAAACGGTCATGCGTATCCTCGACGCGACGCAGGCCCAGATGGGCATCGACGCGCTCGGCTACGACCCCGACCAGAAAGCGTTGCTGATCGACGCCATCACGCGTCCGTACGGCATGGTGCTCGTAACGGGCCCGACGGGTTCGGGCAAAACCGTGTCGCTGTACAGCTGCCTGAACCTGTTGAACAAGCCAGGGATCAATATCTCCACGGCGGAAGACCCGGCCGAGATCAACCTGCCCGGCGTGAACCAGGTCAACGTCAACGAAAGGGCGGGCCTCACGTTCCCCGTCGCGCTGAAAGCCTTCCTGCGCCAGGATCCGGACATCATCATGGTCGGCGAGATCCGCGACCTGGAAACGGCCGACATCGCGATCAAGGCGGCGCAGACGGGCCACATGGTGTTTTCCACGCTGCACACGAACGATGCGCCGTCGACCTTGACGCGCCTGATGAACATGGGCGTGGCGCCGTTCAACATCGCCTCGTCCGTCATCCTGATCACCGCGCAACGCCTCGCGCGCCGCCTGTGCACGTGCAAGCAGCCGCTCGACATCGGCCGCGACACGCTGAAGGCCGCAGGCTTCCGCGACACCGACTTCGACGGCGACTGGAAGCCCTACGGCCCCGTCGGCTGCGAGCGCTGCCTGGGCTCCGGCTACAAGGGCCGCGTGGGCATCTACCAGATCATGCCGATCACGCCCGCGATCGAAGCGTTGATTCTTGGGCACGGCAACGCGATGCAGATCGCCGCCCAGGCCGAGGCCGAGGGCGTGAACTCGCTGCGCCGCTCCGGCCTGCTGAAAGTGAAACAAGGCCTCACCAGTCTCGAAGAAGTGCTCGGCTGCACGAACGAATAAGGATCCATCATGGCAACGACATCCGCCCCGGCACGCCGCGCGCCCAGCGCGCAAGTCAAGGAACACATCTTCGCCTGGGAAGGCAAGGACAAGACCGGCAAGACCGTGCGCGGCGAAATGCGCGCCGGCGGCGAGACCATCGTGAACGTGACCCTGCGCCGCCAGGGCATCATGGTCACCAAGGTCAAGAAGAAGGTGTACCGCAGCGGCAAGAAGATCCAGGACAAGGACCTCACGCTGTTCACGCGCCAGCTGGCCACGATGATGAAGGCCGGCGTGCCGCTGCTGCAATCGTTCGACATCGTCGGCAAGGGCCATTCGAATCCGTCGATGTCCAAGCTGATCATGGACTTGCGCGCCGACATCGAGACGGGCACCAGCCTGAACAACGCGTTCCGCAAGTATCCGCTGTACTTCGACCCGCTGTTCTGCAACCTCGTCGGCGCCGGCGAGCAGGCCGGTATCCTCGAAGACCTGCTCACGCGCCTGGCGATCTACAAGGAAAAGACACTTGCGCTGAAGAGCAAGATCAAGGGTGCATTGATGTACCCGTGCGCGATCATCGCCATCGCCTTCATCGTCACGGCCGTGATCATGATCTGGGTGGTGCCCGCGTTCAAATCCGTGTTCTCCAGCTTCGGCGCGAACCTGCCGGCGCCGACCCTGATCGTGATGGGCATCTCGGATTTCGTCGTGAAATGGTGGTACATCATCTTCGGCTCGATCTTCGGCGCGCTGTACTTCTTCTTCCAGTCCTGGCGCCGGTCGCTGAAAATGCAGCAGTTCATGGACCGTGTGCTGCTGCGCCTCCCCGTGTTCGGCGAAGTGATCCGCAAGGCGACGATCGCCCGCTGGACCCGCACGCTGGCGACGATGTTCGCGGCCGGCGTGCCGCTCGTGGAAGCGCTGGACTCCGTGGGCGGCGCGTCCGGCAACAACGTCTACCTGGAAGCCACGAAAAAGATCCAGACGGAAGTCAGCACGGGCACGAGCCTGACGGCCGCGATGCAGAACGCCAATGTCTTCCCCAACATGGTCACGCAAATGGTCGCCATCGGCGAGGAATCCGGCGCGCTGGACGGCATGCTGGGCAAGGTGGCCGACTTCTACGAGGAAGAAGTGGACGAGGCCGTCAAGACGCTGTCGTCGCTGATGGAGCCCATGATCATGGTCGTGCTCGGGGTGCTGATCGGCGGTCTCGTGATTGCCATGTATCTGCCGATCTTCAAGCTGGGGTCGGTGGTCTGAAGGCGGTGCCGACCAACGTCGTGCGCCGGAGCCGGACTCGCGTATGCCGCGTCCGGATGCCGGCCACAATGCCCCAGACCGCGGCCCAGCGCAGCGCGCGGTCGGTGGACGTCCCGAGCGGCCGCGCCGCCGCCGCACGCTGCAGCGCGAGCGACATGCGTTTCATCGCATAGAGTTTTCGATCGGACACCGGGATTGCCATGTTTGCAGATTAGCAAGCGCAACGATGGCCGACCGTGATCTGCCTAACGCACCATGCATGACCGCGGATGTGTGAGCCACCGCACCGTCCAGCTCATCCATGACTGGTATTTTAGTTGACGATTCTTCAACGCTTACCGGTATGCTCATGGCCTCTTGCCCCGAATGTGGTTCTTCCTACGTACGCCGGATTCCGCGTACGCCCCTCATGCGTATCCTGTGGAGCAGCAAGCACATCCTGTGCAGCGATTGCGGCGAACGCTCCGTCGTCTTCCCCAAGCTCATGACACTGGCGGCAAAACACCAGGCATCGAGCCGGACCGCGCGATTCATCCTTGCCCGCCTGCAAAGCCAGCAATCCCACTGAATTGTCCGACCGCGAAGTCGATGAACAGCCGCGTCCGCAGCGCCTGAAACTGCCGCGACGGATACAGCAACGTTAAATCCTGCGGCCGCGCGGCCCACTCGTCCAGCACCCGCACCAGTTCCCCACTGTCCAGCAGATCCCGGACCAGCCAGTCCGGGCACACGCCGATCCCGCCGCCCAGCACCAGGGCCTCCCGTATCGCCAACGCGTTGTTCACGCGAAAGCGGCTCGACGTCGGCACCCGTGCCTGGTCTTCGCCACGGAACAATTCCACGGTACTGCCCGGCGTCCAGGCGAAGCGGACGACGTCGTGCGTCGCCAAGTCGTCCGGCACCGACGGCACGCCCCGCCGCGCGAGATACATGGGTGCCGCCACCAGGAAGCGCGGCACGGTGGCCAGGTGCCGCCCGATGGCGTCCGGCGGCAACGTGCCGCCCAGCCGGAACGCGACGTCGACGCCTTCCTCGACGAGGTCGACGAAACGGTCGTTGAGAATCAGTTCGACGTCGATGGCCGGATGGTCGGCCAGGAAGCGCTGGACCATCGCATTGATGCGGAACTGGCCCAGCGCGACCGGCGCATTGATGCGCAGCAGTCCCGCCGCCTGGCCCGTCATGCCCTGCACGTCGCCCACGGCCGCGTCGAATTGCTCGACGATGCGTTTGGCGTCGGCGTAGAAGCGCTGGCCCTGCTCCGTCGGCGACAGGCCGCGCGTGCTGCGTTCGACCAGGCGTACGCGTAGCTGCCGTTCCAGCCGGGCCAGCCATTTGCTGACGGTGGGCTGCGTCGTGCCGAATTCCCGGGCCGCCGCGGACAGGCTGCCCAGTTCGAGGGTGCGTACGAAGACGCGCAGCGCGTGGAGCGTATCCATTTATTCTAAATTGGAATGAGTGACCTTCGATCCTACCATCTTCATCGCCACTCCAGAATGACCTAACGTGGAGTCCTCAACCAAGGAGTCCACCATGTCCAAACCGATCGCCGCACTCACCCTTTCCCTGCTGCTCGCCGCACCCGACGCGCCGGCGGGCGAGCACTGGGCCACGTCCTGGTATGCGGCCCCGCAACCCGCCTGGGACGGCAGTTTCGCGTTGCCGATGAACGTCCCCACCAGGCTCGACAACGCGACGTTGCGCGAGACCGTCCGCCTGAGCGCGGGCGGGCAGCGCATCCGGCTCGTGTTCTCGAACCGGTACGGCCATGAACCGGTCAGGCTCGGCGCCGTGCGCGTCGGCCCCGCCGACGACCCGCACGCGGCCCTGGCGCTGACGTTTTCCGGACAACCGGGCGCTTCCATCCTGCCGGGCGCCACGGTGACGAGCGATCCGCTCGCCCTCCCCGTGCGGCCGCTGTCCCGGCTGGCCGTGACGACGCGGCTGCCCGCGCCGACCAACGTCGCCAGTTTCCACTGGGGCGCGCAGCAGACCGTGCAGATCGACGGCGCCCATGTCGGCGGCCGGTTGTTCCTGAGCGCCGTCCTGGTCGAGTCGGCACAACCCGCCCGCACCATCGTCGCGCTCGGCGATTCGATCACGGACGGCAACGGCTCGACGCCGGACGCCGACCGCCGCTGGCCGGACATCCTGGCCGAACGACTGGTGCCGCACGGCGTCGCCGTCGCCAATGCCGGCATCTCGGGCGGACGGCTGGCGCGCGACGGCATGGGCGTGAGCGCCCTCGCACGCCTCGAGCAGGACGTATTGAGCCAGCCCGGCGTGTCGGATGTCATCGTACTGCTCGGCATTAACGACATCGGCTGGCCCGGCAGTCCGTTCGCGCCGGCCGAGCACCCCGCCACGCTGGAGGAACTCACGGCCGCGTACCGGCAACTGGTCGCAGCAAGCCACGTCCGCGGCGTACGCGTGACGGCGGCGACATTGCCGCCGTTCGAAGGCGCCCTCGCCGGCACGCCGTACGCCGGCCACTACAGTCACGACAAGGAACGCCTGCGCCGGCAGTTGAACGACTGGATCCGCACGGCCGGCGTGTTCGATGCCGTCGTCGACTTCGACGCCGTCCTGCGCGAACCTGCCCGGCCGCGCCGCCTGCGGGCCGACTTCGACTCGGGCGATCATCTGCATCCGGGCGATGCGGGCTACCGCGCCATGGCCGGGGCGATCGACATCGCTCCGCTGGTACACTGAGCGGATGCCCAAGTCCAGGAAGAACGCCGATTTCAGGATCGTCAGTGCCGCAGTGCCGGGGGTGCAGGCCGTGGAAGCGCGCAGCGACCACGTCTTCGCGCGCCACAGCCATGACCAGTACGGCGTCGGCCTCATGCTGGCCGGCGGCCAGACGTCGAGCAGCGGACGCGGCCAGGTGGAGGCGCTGGCCGGCGACATCATCACGGTGAATCCGGGCGAAGTGCACGACGGCGCCCCGCTCGGCGGCGCGCCCCGCGCGTGGCGCATGCTGTACCTGCCGCCGCAACTCGCCGATGCCGTCGCGGCCGACCTGGGCGAAGGCGCCCGCCGCGATTACGCGTTTCACCAGCCGGTCGCCCACCATGCCGCGCTGGCCGGCTGTTTCCGGCGGCTGTACGCGGCCGTCACCGGCGACGCGACCGCCCTCTTGCGCGAGCAATTGCTCCTCGAATTGCTGCATGGGCTGCAAGGCGATGCGCCGCGCAACGGGTCCGCATCGGCGACGGCCGCGATCGCGCGGGCACGGGCGATGATCGACGACGCGCCGGCCGCCGCACCCAGTCTCGCCGACCTGGCGGCGGCCTGTGGGCTCAGCCGCTTCCAGCTCGTACGGCAATTCGCGCGGGCGACGGGGCTGACGCCGCACGCCTACCTGATCCAGCGCCGCATCGACGCGGCCCGTGCGCTGCTGGCGCGCGGGTCGACACTGGCGGACGCCGCGGCCGCCAGCGGCTTCGCCGACCAGAGCCACATGACGCGCCTGTTCATCCGCACCTATGGCATCACGCCCGGCGCGTACGCCTGCAATTTCGTTCAATACCCATTGAAAGGCGGCCGCTAACCTGCGTTCCCATGTCGATGACGAGGAGAACGCCGTGTCCGATAAGACCCTGGGTTACTGGTACCTGACGCTGGCCATGGTGCTCGTCGGCAGCACCGTCGTGGCCAGCAAGATCGCCGCCGCCGGCCTGCCGCCGTTCACGGCCACCGCCCTGCGCTTCGCGCTCGCGCTGCCCTGTTTTCTGGTGCTGCTGCATGTATCCGGCGAGCGCCTGCCGCGGCCGGGCTGGCGCGACGGCGCCCTCCTCGTCGTGCAGGGGCTGGCCGGCACGGCCGGGTACACGGCGCTGTTGATGGCCGGGCTGCGCGCGACCTCGGCGCTCGATGCCGGCGTCATCCTCGGCACCCTGCCCGTCGTGTCGGCCGTCGTGGCCGTGCTCGTGCTCGGCGAGCGGCCGCGGCCCGCGCTGATGGCGACCGTGCTGCTCGCGGGCGCCGGCCTGTTCGTGCTGCAGCCGGCGGGCCGCGGCGCCGGGTCGTTGACGGGCAATGCGCTCGTCTTCGGCGCCGTGCTGTGCGAAGCGCTGTTCATCCTGCTGAATAAACGGGTGCGGATCGCGATATCGCCGCTCGCCCTGTCGACGCTGATGAGCGCCATCGGCCTCGCCGCGTCGCTACCGTTCGCGCTGGCCGAACGCGGTTCGATGGCGGCCGTGACGCCGGCGGCGCTGCTCGCCGTCGGCTACTACGCGCTGCTGCCGACGGTCGGCGGGTTCCTGCTGTGGTATGCGGGCACGGCCCGCGTCGGCGGGACGGAGGCTGCATTGTTCACGGCGCTGGCACCCGTGGCCGCGCTGCTGCTGGCGGCCCTGCTGCTGGACGAGCCGGTGGGACCACGGCAGTTTGCCGGCATCGCGTTCGTGCTCGCGGCGGTGGGCGTATCGGCACGGCCCGCGGCCCGTCAGGTGCAGGTCTTGCCGCCCACGCCGTGATAGCCCTTCGCCCTGGCGTCCGCTTCCGTCATGTACTCGCCCTTTTTGGTCTTGCCGTAGTACTTGCTGCCTTCGCAGTGATAGACCTTGCTGGCGCTGTTCGCCCACACCTTGCCCGCGCCGCCGCCGGACGCTTCTTTCTTCGGCGCGGGCTTGCTGGCCGCCGGCGCGGTCGGCGCGCCCTTGTCCGGTGCCAGCGGGTTCGGCACGGTGGTCTGGGCGAATGCGGTGGTGGCGGCGAGTGCGGTCAACAGCAGGACGAGATGACGTTTCATGGTGGCTCCAATAGGCCGGATCGAACACCGGCATGTAACTTGCATTGTACGGGTTAGTCCAATACTACGATGGCAACCAGCCCGTTTCGGTGCAAATCGACACCGCCCGTCCGGTTCTGGTGCACGCCTGACATTACATGCAGAACATCGACATCGCTCTCCTCCACGACGACGCGGGCGACCGCCTGGCCGGACTCGGCCGCTGGTGGCTCGACCCCGTGAACGGCCGCATCACGTTGTCGGCCGTGGCCGCATCGTTCTTCGGCACCGGCCGGCATCCGGATTGCCTCGCACGCATCGAGCCCGACGACCGCGCCCTCGTGCATGCGACCCTCGACCGCATCAGGAAAGGCGACGGCGGCGCCGAATGCGAATTCCGCGTGCGCACCGACGGACTCGGCCTGCGCTGGCTGCGCCTGCAGCAGACCGGCACGTCCGCCACCGGGATCCTCGTCGACGTGACGGCCGCCAGGCAGGCTGCCGCGCGCGAGCGGTTCAATTTCGCGCTCACGCAATACCTGGTGGGCACCGACAGCATCGACGACGCCGTCACCGGCATTTTGCAACTCGTGTGCGAGGAACTGGGCTGGGAATGGGGCGCATTCTGGGCGGTCGACGACCGCACCGGCACGCTGCGCTGCCGGTACGCATGGCAGGCGCCGCGACAGGCGCTGGCGCCGTTCCGGGCCGCGAGCGCGCGCCTGGCGATGGCGCCCGGCGAAGGCCTGATCGGCACCGTCTGGGACAGCGGCGAGGCCCGCTGGATCGAGGACGCGAGCGGCACGGCCGACCTGTTGCGGGCGGAGGCGGCGCGCGCGTGCGGCCTGCAGTCGGCGTACTTCTTCCCCGTGACGTTCGTCGCGTCGGACGCTTGCCTGATGCGGCCCGGCGTGCTCGAATTCTTCAGCGTCCAGCAACGCCAGCCAGACGCGCAGTTGCCGGGCCTGGCGAAATCGATCTCCGCGATGATCGCCCAGGCCGTCGAGCGCATGACGCAGCAGGAGCGCATCCGCGTGCGCGCGCAGACGGACGAGATGACGGGCCTGGCCAACCGCGCCCATTTCTACGACCAGGTCGACCGCCAGTGCCGCGACGCGCGGGCCGGGCAGACGTTCGGCGTGCTGTTCGTCGACCTCGACCAGTTCAAGCCCATCAACGACGCATTCGGCCACGACGCCGGCAACGTCGTGCTGACGACGTTCGCGTCACGCCTGCGCGCGCTGGCGCCGCCCGGCTGGCGCATCGGCCGCCTGGGCGGCGACGAGTTCGCGCTGCTGTCGGCGCCCGGCGTCACGCCGCAGGAACTGGAACGCGTCGCCGAGTCCGTGCTGGACGCGGCGCGGCGCCGCTTCGTCTACGGCGAGCACCGGCTCGCGGTGTCGGCCAGCATCGGCATCAGCACGTATCCCGACCACGGCGGCTGCACGCGCGAACTGCTGCATGCGGCCGATGCGGCCATGTACGCCAGCAAGCGGAACGGCCGCAACCTCGCCAGCCGCTTCAGCGGCGACGGCGCGCCGGCCGACGCCGGCCATCGCATCGGCTTGCTGACCGACCTGCATTGCGCGATCCGGCGCGGCGAATTCTTCCTCGAGTACCAGCCGATCCGCACGACCACCGACATGGACATCGACGCCGTCGAGGCGCTGATCCGCTGGCGCCGGCCGAACGGCGAAATCGTCCCGCCGAACGTGTTCATTCCGCTGGCGGAACAGAGCCGCCTGATCGTCGACATCGGCCGCTGGGTCGTGCGCCAGGCCTGCCACGACCTCGCGCGCCTGCGCGCGGCCGGGCTGGGCGGCGTGCGCGTGCACGTCAACATGGCGGCGCCGGAATTCATCGATGCCGAACTGCCGGACCGGCTGACGGCCATCGCCGCGGCGGCCGGCGTCGATCCGCGCGGCATCTGCCTCGAACTGACGGAAGGCGTCGTGATGAAGCATGCCGACAAATCGATCGCCATCATGCGCGAACTGCGCCGGCGCGGTTTCGGCATCGGCCTGGACGACTTCGGCATGGGCTATTCGTCGCTGTCGCTGCTGAAGAACCTGCCGATCGGCTCGCTCAAGATCGACCGGCTGTTCATGGCCGGCGTGCCGTACGACCGCAACGATTGCGCCATCGTGCGCTCGCTCCTCGACCTCGGCCGGCACATGAAGCTGACGGTGGTCGCGGAAGGCGTCGAGACCGATGCCCAGCTGGGCTATCTGCGCCAGTTTGGCTGTCCCCTCGTGCAGGGCTGGCTGCCGGGCCGCCCGGTGCCGCTGGAGCGCCTGTTCGACCTGATCGCGCAGCCGCAGGCGGCCTGATCGTGCAGCGTCAGTGCACCGCGATGGCCGAGATCTCCACCGCGGCATCCTTCGGCAGGCGCTGGACCTGCACGGTGGCGCGGGCCGGCGGCTTGTCCTTGAAATACGTCGCGTACACGGCGTTCAGCTTCGCGAAGTCGTTCAGGTCCTTCACGTAGACCGTCGTCGAGACGACGTTATCGAGCGTCATTCCGGCGGCGGCGAGCACCGCCTTCAGGTTCTCGAACACCTGCGCGGTCTGCTCCTCGATCGTGCCGGTATTGGTCTGTCCCGTCTTCGGATCGATGGGAATCTGTCCCGCCAGGAACACCATGCCGCCGGACCGTATCGCCTGCGAGTACGGTCCCACCGCGGCCGGCGCGTCCTTGCTCGCGACGACTTCCTTCTGGGGCGTCGAGGCGGCGCCATGGGCTGCACCGAACGGCAGCAAAGCGGCAAAGGCAATACCCAGGCAGTGCTTCGTGTTCATGATGTTCCTTTCGTGTTGTGGACAGGACGGCAATGCCAGCCCAGTCTAGCGGCCGTATGTACAGCGTCAAACCACAGAATGGATAGGGCCGGGGACGCCACACGTGGCGGGGACGCCTCACCATGCTGCCCAAAGCGCGGGAAAACCCCTAGAATAGTTGATCCACGGAATCAGCCACCCACCGGATCATCGTACTCATGGAAACCCTGCTCTTCGCCGCCCCGGCGACCCTCGCCGCGACCCTCGCCGCCGCCTTGTTCGGCCTGTTGATCGGCAGCTTCCTGAACGTGGTCGTGTACCGCCTGCCCGTGATGGCGCAGCGCGAACTCGACAACTACATCGCGCACGAAGCGGGCAAGGACCTGCCGCACCCGGACCGCTTCAACCTGATGGTGCCCCGCTCGGCCTGCCCGCACTGCGGCCACCAGATCACGGCGCTGGAAAACATCCCCATCGTCAGCTGGCTGGCCCTAAGAGGCAAATGCAGCGCGTGCAAGGCGCCGATCTCTCCCCGCTATCCGATCGTGGAAGCCGTGACGGGCCTGCTGTCGGCCGTGCTGGTCTGGCATTTCGGCAGCGGCTGGCTGGGCCTCGCGAGCCTCGCGTTCGCGTACTTCCTGATCGCGATGACGTTGATCGACTACGACACGAAGACCTTGCCGGACGACCTCACGTATCCGCTCCTGTGGCTGGGCCTGCTCGTGAACCTGGACGGCACCATCGTCCCGCTGCGCGACGCCGTGATCGGCGCCATGGCCGGCTACCTGGCGCTGTGGGCCGTGTACTGGCTGTTCAAGCTCGCCACCGGCAAGGAAGGCATGGGCTACGGCGACTTCAAGCTACTCGCCGCGCTGGGCGCGTGGATGGGCTGGACGATGCTGCCGACCATTATCATCCTGTCGTCCGTCGTCGGCGCCATCGTCGGCATCTCGCTGATCGTGTTCGCGCGCCGCGACCGCAATAATCCAATTCCCTTCGGACCGTATCTCGCCGCGGCTGGTATGATCGCACTCTTGTACGGAATACCACTCACCCGCTACGCGCAGGGTTACCTGGTCTAGCCTCGCGCCGGGCCCGAGGATCGCATGGAGACAGCTTCACGTTTTGCGGTAGGGCTCACCGGTGGCATCGGCTGCGGCAAGACGACCGTGGCCGACCTGTTCGCCGCGCGCGGCGCCGCCGTCATCGACACCGACCAGATCGCCCACGGCCTCACGGCCCCGCACGGCGCCGCGATGCCCGCGCTGATCGCGGAATTCGGTCCCGACTACGCCACGCCGGACGGCGCCCTCGACCGCGCGAAGATGCGCGCGCTCGTGTTCTCCGACCCCTCCGCGCGCGCCCGCCTGGAGGGCATCCTGCATCCCCGCATCCGCGCAGCGACGGCCGCCGCCGCCCTGCTCGCGGATGGTCCTTACACGATCTTCGTCGTGCCGCTGCTGATCGAATCCGGCACATGGCGCGAGCGCGTCGGGCGCGTGCTCGCGATCGACTGTTCCGAGGCGACGCAGGTCGCGCGCGTGATGGCGCGCAACGGCCTGACGGAAGACCAGGTCCGCGCCATCATGGCGGCCCAGGTGACGCGGGCGCGCCGCCTGGAAGAAGCGGACGACGTGATCCTGAACGACGCCGGCATCGACGCCCTGTTGCCACAAGTAGAACGCTTGCACCGCTTTTATCTTGACGAAGCGGCAAGATTAACAGTGCCGCCAAGCCAGCGTTTGTAATTTTGTGCATCATGGTTCAGAATCACGAGGTTACTCGCCAGCCTACATTCAGGGGAATGAGAGGAATGACATTTTGATCGTCTATGAATACCCATTCAACGAGCGGATTCGCACGTTGTTGCGGCTGGAGGACCTGTACGAGAAGTTCAAATTCTTTGTAGCTCAAGAACATCCTCTGCAGCACCATGTCGCGCTCGCGACGATCTTCGACATGCTGGAAGTGGCGGGCCGCGCGGACCTCAAGTCCGACCTGCTGCAGGAACTCGAACGCCAGAAGCAGAGCCTGCTGGGCTACCGCAGCAATCCCGCCGTCGCCAGGGACATGCTCGACGCCGTGCTGGCCGAGCTCGACACGGTCAGCAACGCCCTCGTCAACGCCCAGGGCAAGACGGGCCAGAACGTGCGCGACAACGAATGGCTGATGAGCATCCGCGGCCGCACGATCATTCCCGGCGGGGCCTGCGAATTCGACCTGCCGTCCTACCACGCGTGGCAGCGGCGCCCGACCGAACAGCGCCACGCCGACATCATGGCGTGGTTCACCCCGCTGGCCCCGCTGTTCGAGGCCCTGGCCCTCGTGCTGCGCCTGTTGCGCAATTCCGGCGGCCCCGTCAAGATGATCGCCTCGTCCGGCAGCTACCAGCAGATGTTGCAAGGTAAGATGTACCAGATGCTGCGCCTGTCGGTGGACGAATCGCTCGGCGCGATCCCTGAGATTTCCGCCAACAAGTACATGCTGTGGGTACGCTTCACGACCCAGGGCGGCGACCTGAAACCGAAGCCGCTGGAAGAAGACGTCCCGTTCGAACTCACACTCTGCAATTTTTAGAAGCACACCATGACCGTCGTATCCTGCCCCACCTGCGGCAAGAAGGTCGAATGGAAGCCGGAAAACAAATTCCGCCCATTCTGTTCCGAACGCTGCAAGCAAATCGACCTGGGCGCCTGGGCCGAAGAGAAATACACGATTCCCGGCGCGCCGCCCGGGGACGCCGACGACGAATCCATCTCGAAAGAATAAGGGCGCGTGAAGGCCGCCGCACTGGCGCTGGCCGCCATCCGGGTCTACCAGCGTTTCATTTCACCGTACAAGGGCTTTTCCTGCGCACTGCGCGTGGCGACGGGCGGTGACAGCTGCTCGGCGTATGGCCACGCCGTCATCGCGCGGTTTGGCCTCGGGCGCGGGCTCGGGCTGCTGCAGCGGCGCTTCGAGCTGTGCGGCCACGCGCATGCGCGCCTGCGCGCAGCGGCGCCGCCGCATCCGCGGCTGCAATACCAGCGGGGCTTTTGCGACGGGCCGTGCGACCTGCCCTGTCATGGACATGGTCACTGCGTGTCGGTCGATACCGCGGTCGACGCCCTCGGTTGCGTGGGCGACGTGGCCGATTGCGGGTCGTCGCGCCGGCGCGAGGAGCGCAGGCGCACCAATGCGGAACTGGATGCGATAACGGAGCAGATCAGGCGCCGGAACGCCCCGCGTACCGCACCTGATCCAGCCACTCGAGCAACGGAATCGTCGCGGGCAGCAGAGGACTGACGGCATACGCGCCCTGCCACGCGAATGCCTGCCCTTCCAGGCTTTGCGGCTCGCCTTCCCACGCGCGGCTGATGTAGAAGTAGAGCCGCACGTGCGCATGTTCGTACACGTGTTCGACGCAGCACCAGGGCTCGGCCGAGATCACCTTCACGCCCAGTTCTTCGACGAATTCGCGCTGCAGCGCGTGGAAGATGTCCTCGCCCGGCTCGACCTTCCCGCCCGGGAATTCCCAGTAGCCGGCGTACGGCTTGCCGTCCGGGCGCTGGCCCAGCAGCACGTCGCCGTTCGGGCGCATCAGCACGCCCACGGCCACGTCGACCGGCTTGTCCACGGCTTCAGACATCGACCTGTTCCTGTACCGGCGCGGGCGGCAGCTTGCCCGCGTAGTCCTTGGCGAACTGCCACGCCACGCGGCCCGAGCGCGAACCGCGGCCCAGTGCCCAGCGCAGCGCATCGCCGCGCGCGCCTTCGATCTGCTCCGGCGTGCAGCCGAAGCTCGCCAGCCAGTGGCCGACGATGTCCAGGTAGTCGTCCTGCTTGAACGGATAGAACGACAGCCACAGGCCGAAGCGCTCGGACAGCGAGATCTTTTCCTCGACCGTCTCGGCCGGGTGCAGGTCGTCGTCGGCCACGTGCTTGTAGCCGGCGTTGTCGGAGAATTTTTCCGGCATCAGGTGACGGCGGTTCGACGTCGCGTAGATCAGCACGTTGTCCGACTGCGCCGCGATGCTGCCGTCCAGCGCCACCTTCAGCGCCTTGTAGCCCGCCTCGCCCTCCTCGAAACTGAGGTCGTCGCAAAAGATCACGAAGCGCTCCGGCCGGCCCGCGACGAGGTCGACGATGTCCGGCAGGTCGGCCAGGTCGGCCTTGTCCACTTCGATCAGGCGCAGGCCCTGCGGCGCGAACTGGTTCAGGCACGCCTTGATCAGCGACGATTTACCGGTGCCGCGCGCGCCCGTCAGCAGCACGTTGTTGGCGGGGCGCTTCGTCACGAACTGGCGCGTGTTCTGCTCGATCTGCTCTTTCTGCGGACCGATGTGCTGCAGGTCGTCCAGGCGGATGTTCGCCGTGTGCGCCACGGCCTGCAGGTACTTGATGTTGCCCGCGCCCGGGCGCTTGCGCCAGCGGTAGGCGTAACCGTGGCGAAAATCCGGATCGCGCGGTGCCGCGGGCGGCAATAAAGCCTCCACGCGCGCCAGCAGGGCTTCGGCGCGGTGCAGGAAGTTTTCCAGCTGGTTCATCGATTCAGGAACGGTAGTCGGCGTTGATCGAGACGTAGTCGTGCGACAGGTCGCAGGTCCACACGGTGGCATCCGCCTCGCCGCGCGCGAGCACGACGCGCACGAGGATCTCGGCCTTCTTCATCACGCGCTGCCCATCCTCTTCCTTGTAGTCCGGATTGCGGCCGCCGGCCTTGGCGACGAGGACGTCGTCCAGGTACAGGTCGAGCTTGGCCGTATCGAGGTCGTCGACGCCCGCGTAGCCGATGGCGGCCAGGATGCGGCCCAGGTTCGGGTCCGATGCGAAGAACGCGGTCTTCACGAGCGGCGAGTGGGCGATGGCGTAGGCGATCTTGCGGCATTCTTCGATGTCGCGGCCCTGCTCCACGGTGATCGTGATGAACTTGGTGGCGCCCTCGCCGTCGCGGATGATCTGCTGCGCCAGGTGGCGCGAGATGCCGGTGACGGCGTCGCGCAGCGCTGCGTAGTCCGGGCTCTCGGTCGAATCGACGACGAGCGAACCCGCGCCCGTGGCGACGAGGATGAACGAGTCGTTGGTCGACGTGTCGCCGTCGATCGTGATGCTGTTGAACGAGCGGTCGGCCGCGTACTTCACCAGTTCGTCCAGCACGGGTTGCGCGACCTTCGCGTCGAAGGCGAGATAGCCCAGCATCGTCGCCATGTTCGGCTTGATCATGCCGGCGCCCTTGCTGATGCCGGTCATCGTGACCGTGTGGCCGCCGATGGTCGTCGTCAGCGACGCCGCTTTCGGCTGCGTGTCCGTCGTCATGATGGCTTCGGCCGCGTTGAACCAGTTGTCCGCCTTCAGGTTCGCGATGGCGGCCGGCAGGCCCGCGACGATCTTTTGCACCGGCAGCGGTTCCAGGATCACGCCGGTGGAGAACGGCAGCACCTGCTGCGCGTCGAGGCCGAGCAGGCGCGCCACTTCGGCGCACGTGGCCTGCGCGTTCTGCAGGCCTGGCTCGCCGGTACCCGCGTTCGCGTTGCCCGTGTTGACGACCAGCGCGCGGATCGCTTTGCCGCCGCCCTTCACAGCCTCGAGGTTTGCCTTGCTGACCTGGACCGGCGCCGCGCAGAAGCGGTTCTTCGTGAACACGCCGGCGACGGTCGCCCCTTCGGCGAGCTTCATCACCAGCACATCCTTGCGGTTCGGCTTCTTGATGCCGGCTTCGGCGTAACCGAGTTCGATGCCGGCGACGGGTTTCAGGTCGGCGGCGACGGGCAGGGGGGAATTGACGGCCATGGCGTTCTCTAATGAAAAGATGGAAAGAAGGTCCGGTATTGTAACGCCTGCAGACGACACGCACGTTCGCGAGCCTGCTGTCCGCGGCCGCCGAATACGTCATCCCCGCGCAGGCGGGGATCCAAGTTTCTATGCGCTGCCGCTGTGCATGCAAAATTGGGCCCCGCCTCCGTGGGGGCGACGGTTCATATGCGCCGAGCTCACGGACGCCTGCTGTTAATACACGCTTAAGTTGACCACTTAATAATCGGCAACACTACTTGCCCGGCGATGACGCTTTGGTAAGATGGCCCATCCACTGGAGAAGCAATGACCGACAACCAACGCGATGTAATGAGCGCCGGCTTTTCGCTGGCGATCGTCCTGTGTGCCCTGTTCGTGACGCAGCGCTTCATCCTGCCGCTGCTGTGGGCCGCGATCCTGTGCATCGCCACGTGGCCGCTGTACGCGCGCGTCCGCACGGCGCTGGGCGGGCGCACGATCGCCGCGGCGGCCCTCGTCACCCTCATCGTCGCCATCGTGTTCATCGCGCCCCTCGCGCTGGGCGTCACGTCGGCCGCGCGCCAGGCGCCCGCACTGGCGCAGCTGGTCGCGAGCGCCAATACGGAAGGCCTCGCTGCGCCCGAGTGGCTGCACCGCATCCCGTTCGCCGGCGACGCCATCTACAACTGGTGGCTGGCCACGCTCGGCCAGCCGCACGGCCTTGCGCACCTGCTGCAGGACGGCTCCGTCGGCCGCATGCAGACCGCGAGCGAAGTCCTCAAGCGCGTCGGCAGCGGCGTCATGCACCGCCTCGTCGACATGCTGTTCGCCTTCCTGTGCCTGTTCTTCTTCTACAAGGATGGCGCCGCATTGCAGCGCCAGACGGACGCCATCGGCGCCCACCTGATCGGCACGCGGCGCTGGACCTTGTTCTCGCTGAAGGTGCCCGTCGCGGTGCGCGCCACCGTCAACGGGCTCGTGCTCGTCGGCCTCGCGGAAGGCGTCCTGCTGGGCATCGGCTACCAGGTCGCGGGCCTGCCGTCGGCCGTGCTGTGGGCCGCCGCCACGGGCATCCTCGCCATCATCCCGTTCGGCGCCCCGCTCGCCTTCGGCGCCGCCGCCGCGCTGCTCGCGTACCAGGGCGCGACGATCGCGGCGATCGCGATCCTCGCCTGGGGCGCCGTCATCCTGTTCATCGCGGATCACTTCGTGCGGCCGGCGATGATCGGCAATGCGACGCAGCTGCCGTTCGTCGCCGTCCTGCTGGGCATCCTCGGCGGCGTCGAGACGCTGGGTCTCATCGGGCTGTTCGTCGGGCCTGTCGTGATGACCTTGTTCGTCACGCTGTGGCATGAGGCGCGCGCGTTGCGCGAGGCGCATACCGCTTGACCCTCACCTAACGTGAGGCCCGAGACTGGCCGCACGCTGAAGAACGGAGACGAACGATGCTGAAAGTGGGAGAGCTGGCCGCGCTGGCCAACCTGACGGTGCGCACCCTGCACCACTACGACAACATCGGCCTGCTCCGCCCTTCGGCGCGTTCCGATGCCGGCTACCGGCTCTACGACCGCGACGACGTGGCCCGCCTGCACCGCATCCAGGCCCTGCGCGCGTTCGGTCTGAGCCTCGCCGACATCGCCCTCACGCTGGACAGTCCGGCCGGCTCGCCGCTGGCGATCGTCGACCGCCAGCTGGAAGCGCTCGAAACGCGCATGGCGGAAGCCAGGCGCCTGCGCGACCAGCTGCTGCGCGTGCGCGCAGAACTCGTGCGCGGCAGCGCGCCGGACCTGTCCACGTGGCTCACCACATTGGAGAACACCATGGACATGATCAACGTATATGAACGCTATTTCACCAAGGAGGAACTGGAGCGCCTGCCGATGGTCCGCAGCGACGCCGCCCAGGCGCAATGGCAGGCGATGGTCGAACAGGTGCGCGGCCTGATCGAATCGCAGGTGCCGCCGAACTCGGATGCCGCCAAGGCGTTCGCCCTGCGCTGGCTGCAGACGTTCGACCGCGACACCGGCGGCGACTCGGCGCTGCAGGCGAAGCTGAACGCGATGGTCGAGCGCGAACAGGACGCCGTCGGCATGCCGGCGCAGATTTTCGGCTACGTGAAGGCCGCCGTCGGCGAACTGAAATTCGACACGTGGGCGAAGTATCTGCGGCCAGAAGTCCTCGACCGCATGCGCCGCCACATCGCCACGCGCGGCGAGGAGTGGACGCCCCTGATCGCGCAGGTGCAGGCCGAAATCAAGGCCGATCCGGATGCGACGGGCCCGCGGGCGCGTGAACTCGGACGCCAGTGGATGGACCTGTTCCACGACATGGTCGGCACCGACCCGCAGGACGTCGACGCCTTCCGCAAGGCCACCGCGACGGAACCCCTGCTGCGCATGGGGCCGGGCATCGGCGACGCGACATTGGCCTGGCTGCGCAAGGCGCTGAGCGCCTAGTCACGCGACGGCACGAGCCGCTCGGCGCGCTGCGGCAACAGCAGCACGAGCAGCAGCATGGCGGCGACGAGTGCACCGGATGCCGTGTAGCGGCTCCACGCGAGGCCGCCGGCGGCGACGGGTTTGTCGAGGAAGTCGCCGACCGTCGCCCCCAGCGGCCGCGTGAGGATGAACGCGGCCCAGAACAGGGCCGTACGCGAGGTACGTGTCCACAAATACAGCGCGATTACGGCGGCGAGGCCCGCCGCGAACAGCACGGCGCCGCCGCCGTAGCCCAGACCCCAGCTGGCCTCCGGGTCGGCCACCCAGTCGCCGAGGGCCGTGCCGAGGGTCTGGGAAAACAGGATCGTGATCCAGTAGAAGACTTCCGCATCGCGCGTATCGAGCCGGTTGATCGACACCGAGCCGAGCGTGCGGTGCCAGCCATACAATGTCGCCGCCAGCAGTGCTGCCAGCAATGCGGAGCCGCCCAGGTAGCCGATGCCCAGCGAGCGGTCGCACAGGTCGGCCAGCGTCGTGCCGACCGTCGTCGTGGCGACGATCACGGCCCAGAACAGCAACGGGTGAAAGCGCGTGGCGCGGATCTGCGCCGTCAGCATCACGGCCAGCAGCGCCGCAAAGATCGCCGTGCCTGCCAGGTAGCCGAGTTCCATCGACATCGTCACGGCGTCGCCGGCCGTCTCGCCGAGCGTCGTCGCGAGAATCTTGATGATCCAGAAGCCGAGGGTCACGGCCGGGACCTTGGCGAAAGCGTTGTGGGAGGTCGAGATCGGCATCCCACCATCCTAGCGCACCCGGCCGGGCGCACGCATTACGAAACGCTCATAAAAAAAGGCAGTCCACTGGACTGCCTTTTTTCGTTGGGGGTTACGGCATCACGCCAGCTTGCCGTGGCAAGCCTTGAACTTCTTGCCGCTGCCGCACGGGCATGGGTCGTTGCGGCCGACCTTCACGCCCATGTAGGTGGTGGCCGGATCGTCCGCCATCGCCGTCGTGCCCGGGGTCGCCGCGAGCGGCGCCATCAGTTCTTCCGGCGCCGCCGTCGGGTCGAAGTCGGCGTGCTGGTAGTTGATGTTTTCCAGGTGTGCAGCCGCTGCCTGCATTGCCGCTTCCGCCGCCTCGACTTCCTCGCGGGTCTGGATGCGGACGGTCATGATGGTGCGGATGACTTCGTTCTTGATCTGGTCCAGCATGGCGCCGAACAGTTCGAACGCTTCGCGCTTGTATTCCTGCTTCGGGTTCTTCTGCGCATAGCCGCGCAGGTGGATGCCCTGGCGCAGGTGGTCCAGCGCGGCCAGGTGCTCGCGCCAGTGCGTGTCGATGTTCTGCAGCATGACGTTGCGCTCGAAGCCGCCGAACGCTTCCTTGCCGACGATGCCGACCTTCGCTTCGTACGAGCTTTCCGCCGCGGCCAGCACACGCTCGAGGATGTCGTCGTCGTTCAGGTTCGGCTCTTCCTCCAGCATCTTCGCCAGCGGCACCGGGAGGGCCCATTCGTCGGCCAGCACGCGTTCCAGCGACGGGATGTCCCACTGCTCTTCCACCGACTCCGCCGGCACATAGGTGCGCACGACGTCGGTGAACACGCCGATGCGCAGGCTGGCGATCAGCTCGGAGATGTCGGCCGCTTCCAGCAACTCGTTACGCTGGGTGTAGATCACCTTGCGCTGGTCGTTGGCGACGTCGTCGTATTCCAGCAGCTGCTTGCGGATGTCGAAGTTGCGCGCCTCGACCTTGCGCTGCGCGCCTTCGATCGAGCGCGTGACCATGCCCGCTTCGATCGGCTCGCCTTCCGGCATCTTGAGACGGTCCATCACGGCGCGCACGCGGTCGCCCGCGAAGATGCGCAGCAGGGGGTCGTCCAGCGACAGGTAGAAGCGCGACGAACCCGGGTCACCCTGGCGACCGGAACGGCCGCGCAGCTGGTTGTCGACGCGGCGCGATTCATGGCGTTCGGTGCCGATGATGTGCAGGCCGCCCTGCGCGACGACATGGTCGTGCAGCGACTGCCATTCCTCGCGCAGCTTGGCCGACTGCTCGGCCTTCTGCTCCGGCGTCAGCGCCTCGTCGGCCTCGATGAACTGGATCTGCTTCTCGACGTTGCCGCCCAGGACGATGTCGGTACCGCGGCCGGCCATGTTGGTGGCGATGGTGATCATCTTCGGACGACCCGCCTGCGCGATGATCTCCGCCTCGCGGGCGTGCTGCTTCGCGTTCAGCACGTTGTGCGGCAGCTTGGCCTGGTCCAGGATACCCGACAGCAGTTCCGAGTTCTCGATCGACGTCGTGCCGACGAGGACCGGCTGGCCGCGCTCGTAGCAGTCGCGGATGTCGTTCACCATCGCCTGGTATTTTTCCTGCGCCGTCTTGTACACCTGGTCCTGGCGGTCCTTGCGCTGCGACGGACGGTTCGGCGGGACGACGACGGTTTCCAGGCCGTAGATCTCCTGGAATTCGTACGCTTCGGTGTCCGCCGTACCGGTCATGCCGGACAGCTTGCTGTACATGCGGAAGTAGTTCTGGAACGTGATCGACGCGAGCGTCTGGTTCTCGTTCTGGATGCGCACACCCTCTTTCGCTTCCACGGCCTGGTGCAGGCCGTCGGACCAGCGGCGGCCCGTCATCAGGCGGCCCGTGAATTCGTCGACGATCACGACCTCGTTGTTTTGCACGACGTAGTGCTGGTCCTTGTGGTACAGCACGTGCGCGCGCAGGGCGGCGTACAGGTGGTGGATCAGCGTGATGTTGGCGGCGTCGTACAGCGACGCGCCTTCCGGCAGCAGGCCCATCTTCGTCAGGATGGACTCGGCCTTTTCGTGGCCGGCCTCGGTCAGCAGCACGGTGTGCGCCTTCTCGTCCTTCGTGTAGTCGCCCGGGACTTCGATGTTGCCCTTGCCGTCCGGGGTCTCCTCGCCGATCTGCAGGGTCAGCAGCGGCGGGACTTCGTTGATCTTGTGGTACAGCTCCGTGTGGTTCTCGGCCTGGCCGGAAATGATCAGCGGGGTACGCGCTTCGTCGATCAGGATCGAGTCCACCTCGTCGACCACGGCGAAGTTCAGGCCACGCTGCACGCGCTCGCGCATCTCGTAGACCATGTTGTCGCGCAGGTAGTCGAAGCCGTATTCGTTGTTGGTGCCGTACGTGATGTCGGAACCGTAGGCTTTCTGCTTGCTGTCGTGATCCATCTGCGACAGGTTCACGCCCGTCGTCAAACCGAGCCAGCCGTACAGGCGGCCCATCTGCTCGGCGTCGCGCTGGGCCAGGTAATCGTTGACCGTCACGACGTGCACGCCCTTGCCGGACAGCGCGTTCAGGTACACGGGCAGGGTCGCCATCAGCGTTTTACCCTCGCCGGTGCCCATCTCGGCGATCTTGCCGTAGTGGAGGACCATGCCGCCGATCAGCTGCACGTCGAAGTGGCGCATCTTCATGACGCGCTTGGCGGCTTCGCGGCAGACGGCGAAGGCTTCCACGAGGATGTCGTCCAGGGTGGCGCCCCCGGCCAGGCGTTGCTTGAATTCGTTTGTCTTTGCCTGGAGATCGGCATCGGACAGCGCTTCCATCTGCGGCTCGAGCGCGTTGATCTCGCGTACGGATTTTTGGTATTGCTTGAGCAGACGCTGGTTACGGCTGCCGAAAATCTTGGTCAGGAATGACATGCTGTGTTCTTCAAAAGTACGCCGCGAAAAAGGTCCGAGGAGCCCAGGATGATAGCAAAAACATATCTCCCCGAGAGCGCCAATGGCAAAAAGCCACCGATTTTATCATGCGATCCGGCCACACTTGGGGGTCGCCCGGCGGATCACAAGTGCGGCTGGCAAAAAATGTTATCAAACTGCATTCGATTTCACACAGGCGCACACGATTCTTCGCGACAGGGGGCGCGGCTGTGGTATGTTCCAAGCATGCAGTCCTCTTCGAACCAGCGCCCCTTCCACATCTACGGCACCCGCGACCGCAAGACGTCGTTCGTGGCGACCGACTTCCTGCGCGCCAACGACCGCCTCGCCGCCCTGATGCCGACCGCCCTGCGCGTGGGCAATTTGCAGCGCGACGTCAAGGTGATCCTGCCGCCGATGTACGCCGGCTGCGACGTGCTGTCGTTCCAGGATGCCGTGCTGACCCTCGCCGTGCCCTCTTCCGCCGTCGCGGCCAAGCTCAAGCAGCAGCTGCCCAAGCTGCAGGCGGGTTTGCAGAAAAAGGGATGGCAGGTGGAGAACGTGCGTATCAAGATCCAGATGCGGCCGAACGTGCCCGTGCGCGAGGAGCTGAAGCCGTCCTCGCTGACCTTGCCGCCGACGGCGGTGGATGCGTTCGAGCAGTTGGGGGAAACGTTGCCGGAAACGCCGCAGAACGCGGCGCTGATCGCGGCAATCAAGAGGCTGGCGGAGAGACGGAAGAAATAGCAACGTCGTTCCCGCGGAAGCGGGAACCCATGCTGAGCCAGCGAGCACACGGCGTATGGAGGGAATAGTGCCAGTGGCACTATTCCCGCCTGAGCGGGAATGACGGCAGTTAGGTCAGCGCCCACTCCCTTTCCATCTGCGCGCCGTAGGACACCGGCGCCCGCTCCTGCGCATCGAACGTCACGATCTCGTACGAATCCGGATGCGCCAGCAGCTCGCGCAGCAGCAGGTTGTTCAGGCCGTGGCCCGACTTGTGCGCCTCGTAGCTGGCCAGCAGCGGCGAGCCGACGAGATACAGGTCGCCGATCGCGTCGAGGATTTTATGGCGCACGAACTCGTCGTCGTAGCGCAGGCCGTCCGCATTCAGGATGCGGTACTCGTCCATCACGATCGCGTTTTCCAGCGAGCCGCCGCGCGCCAGACCCATGCCGCGCAGGCTTTCCACGTCCTGCATGAAGCCGAACGTGCGGGCGCGCGCCACGTCGTGCACGTACGAGACCTTGCCGAAGTCGACGATCGCGCGCTGCGTCGTGCCGTCCACGGCCGGGTGGTTGAATTCGATGAAGAAGTCGAGCTTGAAGCCGTCGTACGGGCTCAGGCGCGCCCATTTCTCGTTGGCACCGCTGCCCTGACGGACTTCCACGGGTTTCAGCACGCGGATGAATTTCTTGGGTACGGCCTGCTCCTGCACGCCCGCCTGCTGCAGCAGGAAGACGAACGACGACGCGGAACCGTCCATGATCGGGATCTCTTCGGCCGTGACGTCGACGTACAGGTTGTCGATGCCGAGGCCGGCGCAGGCCGACATCAGGTGCTCGACGGTCGAGACGCGCGCATCGCCCTGTGTGAGCACCGACGCCATGCGCGTATCGCCCACGATATCGGCATTCGACGGGAACTCGACGATGGGATCGAGATCGACGCGGCGGAACACGATACCCGTATCGGCGGCCGCCGGACGCAGGGTCAGCTCGACCTTGGTGCCGGAGTGCAAACCGACACCTGTCGTGCGCACCAGTTGTTTGATGGTTCGTTGTTTGAGCATCGTTCGATTATATCGTAGCGTTTACAGCCTTGCCGGGGACCGCCGCCCCCGGTGGCAGGAACACCACGTTTTCAAGGATGCTCGGCTTCCGCGTGGGTGGTTTCGTGGCGGATCAGGTACAGGCCACTGCCGACGATGATGGCGGCACCCAATAAAGTGTATTCATCTGGCAAGGTTTTCCACATGAGCCAGTCGATGGCCACGCCCCAGGCCAGCGCCGTGTACTCGAACGGCGCCACCACGGACGCCTCGCCGTGGCTGAACGCCTCCGTCAGCGCCAGCTGGCCGAAAAAGCCGCTCACGGCCAGCATCAGGATCAGCAGCCAGTGCTCGGCCTGCACGGGCACCCACGCGGGCGCGGCCATGGGCGTTGCACCGATGGCCATCAGCACCATCAGCCAGAACATCATGTGCTCGCCCCGGTCCGTGCGCGCGAGCACGCGTCCGGCGACGGCCGACACGGCATAGCACACGGCCGCGGTCAGCACGGCGAGTCCGCCCAGCGAGAAAAAGCCGGCGCCGGTCGGCCGCAGCACGACGAGCACGCCCGCCATGCCGACGCCGATCGCGATCCAGCGCGCGCCGTTCACGCGCTCGCCCAGCACGAACACGGACAGCACGGTGATCAGGATCGGGCCGATGAAGAAGATCGAATACGCCTCGGCCAGCGACAGCGTCTTGAGGCCGTACGTGAACAGCGCCAGCATCGCGATGCCGATGGCGCCGCGCAGCAGGTGCAGCGGCCAGCGGATGCGCAGCAGCGACCGCTGCCCGCCGCGCCAGAACAGGTACGCACCGACGAGCGGCAGCGCGGACAGCGCGCGGATCGCCGCCACCTGCAGCGCCGGGAAGTGCGCGGACAGCAGCTTCATCGTCATGTCCATGATGGAGAACATGGCGACGCAGACCAGCATCGCGCGGATGCTCCGCATGTTGCCGGCGAGGCGACTCAAAGGCGCATCTCCATGAACAGCGACAGCGGATCCTCCCGGTAATCGCCGAACGGCGCGCGGCGCTCGAAGCCGAGACGCTCGTACAAACCGATGGCTTCCGGCTGGTGAATGCCCGTCTCCAGGCGCAACACCGACAGGCCGGACATCCGCGCGAACATCACGAGGTGCTCGAGCAGCTTGCGGCCCGTCCCGAGGCCGCGCTTGCGCTCGTCCACGAACATGCGCTTGACCTCACCATACTCCTGCTTGTTGACGAGGGCCGCGCACCCGACCGCCGCGCCGTCGACGTCGCGCGCGACGAGGAACAGCGCGTCGCCCTGCATCAGCGACGCGATGTCCATCAGGTGGTTGCTCTCGGCCGGATACAGCGCGGCGCAGTACGCGTCGAGACGCGCGAGCATGTCGCGCACCTCGGGCTGGTCCGGCGTTTCGGCGTTGACGATCAAGATCAGCCCAGTTGCTTCAGGAGCGTTTCGGCCGACGACACGTCGAAGCCGCCGCTCTCGATGTTCAGCTGCTTGACGACGCCGTCCTGCACCAGCATCGAGTAGCGCTTGGAGCGCACGCCGAAGCCCTTGGCGACGAGGTCGAATTCCAGGCCCAGCGCCTTGGTGAACGTGGCGCTGCCGTCGGCCATCATGCGGACGATGCCGGTGGCCTTCTGGTCGCGGCCCCAGGCGCCCATCACGAACGCGTCGTTCACCGAGATGCACCAGATCTCGTCGACGCCCTTGGCTTTCAGCTGGTCGGCCAGCTGGATGTAGCCGGGCAGGTGCTGCGCGGAGCAGGTCGGGGTGAAGGCGCCCGGCAGGCCGAAGATGGCGATGGTCTTGCCCTTCACCAGGTCGGCCACGTTGAACGTGTTCGGACCGAGCGCGCAGCCTTCGGTTTCGATGTCGATGAATTCTTGCAGGGCGCCTTCCGGCAGGCGGTCGCCGATCTGGATCGTCATGGTGGTATTCCTTTCAAGTTTCAAGAACCCGCAAGTATGCCCGATCCAGACCAAACCGGGGTCAGAGCCCTTATTTTGGCAACTGCCTGGGAGCTGTTTCCAAAAATCGGGCTCTGACCCCGGTTCTCAAAAACGAAAGGCCAGGCTGCTTGGAACAGCCTGGCCCCGCATCATGGAGCGCCGGTGGTCAGCCGGCGTTGGAGTCTGCTACTCAGTCGGCCTGCTTGCGCAGGAACGCCGGGATGTCGTAGGTCTCGACACCGTTGTTCTGCATCGCGCGCACCTGCTCGGAGGCCTGCTCGCGGCGCCACACGGCCGGCTGCTTCATGCCGTCCATTGCGCCGGCGGTCGCCGTACCCATGGTCACGCCGGCCGTCACGCCCGGGGTGCCCGACATCATCGGCGCGCCGTACGTGCCGGTGCGCAGCACCTGCTGCGGCTGCACCAGCGAGATGTTGGCCTTGTTCTTGCCCAGGCCCGTCGCGACGACGGTCACGCGCAGTTCGTCGCCCATCTCGTCGTCGTAGGCAATGCCTTGTGCGATCGCGGCGTCCGGTGCAGCGAAGGCGCGCACGGCGGCCATGACTTCCTTGATCTCCTTGCCTTTCAGGCCGCGCGATGCGGTGACGTTCACCAGCACGCCCTTCGCGCCCGACAGGTCGATGCCGTCCAGCAGCGGCGAAGCGACGGCCTGTTCGGCGGCGATGCGTGCGCGGTCGACGCCCGACGCGGTCGCGGTGCCCATCATGGCCTTGCCCTGCTCGCTCATGATGGTCTTCACGTCGTTGAAGTCGACGTTGATGTGGCCCGGGACGTTGATGATCTCGGCGATACCGGCGACGGCGTTGTTCAGCACATCGTCCGCATGCTTCATCCAGTCCAGCATCGATTCGTCTTCATAGATGTCTTCCAGCTTCTCGTTCAGGATGACGATCAAGGAGTCGACGTGCTTGGTCAGTTCGTTCAGGCCGTTTTCCGCGACGTCCATGCACTTCTGGCCTTCGTACGAGAACGGCTTCGAGACGACGGCCACGGTCAGCGCGCCCAGGCTCTTGGCGACTTCCGCGACGATCGGCGCGGCGCCGGTGCCCGTGCCGCCGCCCATGCCGGCGGCGATGAAGACCATGTGCGCACCGCGCAGCGCGTCTTCGATGCGCATGCGCGATTGCTCGGCCAGCTGGCGGCCGATTTCCGGACGCATGCCCGCACCCAGGCCGGACTCGCCGATCTGGATGATGTTGTGGGCGCTGGATGCGGCCAGCGCCTGGGCGTCGGTATTCGCCGCGATGAACTCCACGCCGGCGACGCCCTTGTTGATCATATGCTGGACCGCATTGCCACCCGCGCCGCCAACGCCGACGACCTTGATGACCGTGCCCAATGCTGCGTTATCGACCATATCGAACTCCATGATGAACTCCTAATCTCGATGAGCCGTTTCCAAGCCCGAATCCTCGCACAAGAAGCCAGGGCTCGAGATTGGAAACGCGCCACTATTTTAAAAATGTTTCGTGTCCGTTACCAAGCAAATCTGCTACTAGCTGTTACAACAACTCCGAAAAACCCGCCACCCGTTGCGTTTACGTTGTTCCCATCCTGGCTCACGCGCGCTGCGGTCCTCCGCCGCCTCAGAAATTCCCGAGGAACCACTCTTTCATTCGTTGCCACACTGCCTTCACCGACCCGTCCTGACGGGTGACGATATGACCGCGCAGGTACTGTTTTTTCGCTTCCAGCAGCAGACCGAGGACCGTCGCGTAGCGCGGGCTGCGCACGACGTCCGCCAGTTGGCCGCGGTATTCCGGCGTGCCGAGGCGCGCCGGCTTCAGGAAGATGTCTTCCGCCATTTCGATCATGCCCGGCATGATCGACGAACCGCCCGTCAGCACGATGCCCGACGAGAGCACGCCTTCGTAGCCGGACTCGCGCACGACCTGGTGCACCATCGCGAACAGTTCTTCCACGCGCGGCTCGATCACGGCAGCCAGCGCCTGGCGCGACAGCGAACGCGGACCGCGGTCGCCGAGGCCCGGCACTTCCAGCGACTCGCCCGGATCGGCCAGCACCTGCTTGGCCACGCCGTAGCGGATCTTGATCTCTTCCGCCTCGCCCGTCGGCGTGCGCAGCGCCATCGCGATGTCGCTCGTGATCTGGTCGCCGGCGATCGGCAGCACGGCCGTGTGGCGGATCGCGCCGTCGCTGAACACCGCGATGTCGGTGGTGCCGCCGCCGATGTCGATCAGCACGACGCCCAGTTCCTTCTCGTCGTTCGTCAGCACGGAATCGGCCGACGCCATCGGCTGCAGGATCAGGTCCGAGACCTCGAGGCCGCAGCGGCGCACGCACTTTACAATATTCTGGACCGCGGACACCGCACCGGTGACGATGTGCACGCGCACCTCGAGGCGGATGCCGCTCATGCCGATCGGCTCGCGCACGTCTTCCTGGTTGTCGACGATGAATTCCTGCGGCACCGTGTGCAGCAGCTGCTGGTCGGTCGGGATGTTCACGGCCTTCGCCGTCTCGATCACGCGCGCCACGTCCGTGGCCGTCACTTCCTTGTCCTTGATGGCGACCATCCCGCTCGAGTTGAACGAGCGGATATGGCTGCCGGCGATCCCCGCATACACGTTGCGGATCTTGCAGTCGGCCATCAGCTCGGCTTCCTCGAGCGCGCGCTGGATGGATTCGACGGTCGCTTCGATGTTGACGACAACGCCCTTCTTCAAACCCTTGGACTCGTGCTGGCCCAGTCCGATCACCTCGTGGCGCCCGTCGGCCATCACCTCGGCCACCACCGCCACTACCTTCGAGGTACCGATGTCGAGGCCGACGATCAGGTTCTTCGCGTCTTTTGTCATGTTTGCTGTCGCCTGCTTAAATTAGATCTGCTTTGTAGTTTTGGTATTTGTTTTTTTCTTCACTGCCGCCTTCACGGGCTTGGTCGCATCCGCCGGCACGGTCAATGCCGCCGAGGACAGCGCCAGACCGTTCGGATAGCGCATGTCGATCGTATCGATGCGCCCCTCCTGCAGTCTAGCCACCAGCTGGGGGTAAATGCTCACCAGCCGCTGCACGCGCCCGTGCAGCGTGTCCTTGTCCTTCTCGCGTCCCAGCTCCACGCTCATGCCGTTGTTCAGCTTCACGGTCCAGGCGTAACGGTTCGACAGGTTGATCGACTCCGGCACCAGGCGGATCGGCGCGAACCAGCGGCGCAGTTCCGCGAAGCGCGTGAGCACTTCCTTCTCGCTGCCGGGAGGACCATCGAACGCAGGCAGTGCGTGGTCCTCGTCGGTCTCGGCCTCGCCAAGGTTGGCCGTGAACACATCGCCCTTCACCGACAACAGCTTGCCGTCCTCGCCCCAGGTGCCGAGCGCCTCGTGCTCTTCCACCTGCACGATCAACTGGTTCGGCCACTCGCGGCGTACGCTCGCCTTGCGCACCCACGGCACGGCCTCGAAGGTGGTGCGTACCTGTTCGAGGTCGGTCGTGAAGAAGTTACCGCTGATCTTCCCGAGCACCCCGTTACGCACCGTCAGCTCGTTCACGTGCTGCAGGTCCAGCCCGTACATGCTCTCGACCCGCACCGCGCGCAAGGTGAACATCGGGCGCTGCGACAGCCACCACAATCCCGACGCCACGCACGCGAGCGCCACCAGCGCGGTGAGCGCGCTGGCGGTTGCATTCAGAGCTCGCACGTCATGCCACATTTTGCTTCCTTATCCCTTCTTCACCTGACCAGCTTTCAAGCTGGCGGAGCGCAGGATGTCCACGCACAGGTCTTCGTAGCTCGTGCCCTCGGCGCGAGCCGCCATCGGCACGAGCGAGTGCGTCGTCATGCCCGGCGACGTGTTCACCTCCAGCAGGAACGGCGCATTGTCCGACGCGCGCAGCAGCACGTCGATGCGGCTCCAGCCGTCGCAGCCGAGCGCGCGGTACGCGTTCACCACGTGCGCCTGGATCGCGGCCGTCGTCGCCGCGTCGAGCGGCGCCGGGCAGTGGTACTTGGTGTCGTCCGTGAAGTACTTGTTCTGGTAGTCGTAATTGCCCTCGGGCGCGACGATCTCCACGATCGGCAGCGCGCGCGCGGTCGGGCCGCTGCCCAGCACCGGCACGGAAAATTCGCGGCCCTGGATGAACTGCTCGACCAGCACCACCTTGTCGTACTGGCGCGCCAGGTCGACGGCGGCCTGCAGGCCGGCGGCATCAAGCACCTTGGTGATGCCGATGGTGGAACCTTCCAGCGGCGGCTTGACGATCAGCGGCAGGCCCAGTTCGGCGACGATGGCGTCCGTGTCGACGTTCGCACCGGCCGCGATGGTGACGTAACGCGGCGTCGGCACGCCGGCCGCCAGCCACACGATCTTGGTCGTGACCTTGTCCATGCCGACGCTCGATGCCATCACGCCGCTGCCCGTGTACGGGATGCCCAGCAGTTCCAGCGCGCCCTGCAGCGTGCCGTCCTCGCCGTAGCGGCCGTGCAGCGCGATGAACACGCGGTCGAAGTCTTCCGCCGCCAGTTCGGCCAGCGAGCGCTCGGCCGGGTCGAACGCATGCGCGTCTATGCCTTTCGATTTCAGCGCCTGCAGCACGCCGTTGCCCGAAATCAGCGAAATCTCGCGCTCGGCGGACCGGCCGCCGAACAGCACGCCGACCTTGCCCAGGGCTTTTGCGTCGGTTTCCGTAATGCTCACGATGTTACCTTTTGATTCGATGTCAGTTGATGGGGGACGCCGCCGATGGAGCCGGCGCCCATGGTGAGCACGACGTCGCCGTCGCGCGCCACCTTGAGGATCGTCGCCGGCATGTCGGCGATCGCTTCCACGAAAATCGGTTCGACCTGGCCCCCCGCGCGCAGCGCACGCGCGAGCGCGCGGCCGTCCGCCGCCACGATCGGGGCTTCGCCGGCCGGATACACCTCGGCCAGCAGCAGCAAGTCCGGCGCGGCCAGCACCTTGACGAAGTCCTCGAACAGGTCGCGGGTGCGACTATAGCGGTGCGGCTGGAACGCCAGCACGAGGCGGCGGCCCGGATACGCGGCGCGCGCGGCGGCCAGCGTGACCTGGGCTTCCACCGGGTGGTGGCCATAGTCGTCGACGAGCGTGAAGCTGCCGCCCTGCGGCAGTTCGATCTCGCCGTAGCGCGTGAAGCGGCGGCCGACGCCGTTGAATTCGCGCAGGCCCTGCGCCGTCGCCTCGTCCGGCACGCCGATCTCGCGCGCGATCGCGATCGCGGAGCAGGCATTCAGCACGTTGTGCATGCCCGGCTGGTTCAGCACGAAGTCCTTGTCCGGATAGCCCTGCTGGCGCACCGTGAAATGCATCTGGATGCCCTGGGCGCGCGCGTTCAGGGCGCGCACTTCGGCGTCTTCCGAGAAGCCGTAGGTCGTCACCGGTTTCGTTACCTGAGGCAGGATCGCGCGCACGTTCGCGTCGTCGATGCACATCATGGCGCGGCCGTAGAACGGCAGGCGGTGCGTGAAGTTGACGAACGCGCCCTTCAGCTTCTCGAAGTCGTGCTCGTACGTGTCCATGTGGTCGGCGTCGATGTTCGTGATCACCTCGATCATCGGCGACAGGTTCAGGAAGGACGCATCCGATTCGTCCGCCTCGGCCACGATGTAGTCGCCCGTGCCCAGCTTCGCGTTGGCGCCGGCGCTGTTCAGGCGCCCGCCGATGACGAACGTCGGATCGAGGCCGCCCTGCGCGAGCACGGAGGCGACGAGACTCGTCGTCGTCGTCTTGCCATGCGTGCCGGCGATCGCGATGCCGCGCTTCAGGCGCATCAGCTCACCCAGCATGATCGCGCGCGGGACGATGGGGACTTTCGCGGCGCGCGCGGCGACGACTTCGGGATTCGCTTCGTTGACGGCGGTCGAGGTGACGACGGCGTCCGCGCCGGCGATGTTGTCCGCCGCGTGGCCGATGCGCACGTCGGCGCCCAGCTGCTGCAGGCGCTGGCTGGCCGCGTTCGACGCGAGGTCCGAGCCCGACACTTTATAGCCGAGGTTCAGCAGCACTTCCGCGATGCCGCTCATGCCGCTGCCGCCGATGCCGACGAAGTGAATGTGTTTGATCTTGTGTTTCATTGTCCGCCGTTCGCCAGTTCTTCAAGTACGCGCGCGATCTCCGCATTGGCGTCGCGCCGTCCCACGGCCTGCGCCGCCTCGGCCATCGCCAGGCAGTCGTCGCGCGTGGTGGTTTGCAGCAGCCTTGCCAGCTGCTGCGGATTCAGTTCGCCTTGCGGCAGGTGCACCGCCGCCTTCTGCCCCGCCATCCAGGCCGCGTTGTCGCGCTGGTGACTCGTCGTGCTGGCGACGAACGGCACGAGCACGCTCGCGACACCGGCCGCCGTCAGTTCCGACACGGTGATCGCACCGGCGCGGCAGATCACGAGGTCCGCGTTCGCGTATTCCGCCGCCATGTCGTCGATGAAGTCGACGACGTTCGCCTGCACGCCCGCCTGCGCGTACGCGGCGCGCAGCGCATCGATGTTTTTCTTGCCCGACTGGTGGGTCACGGTCGGGCGCAGGCCTTCCGGGATCAGCGCCAGCGCGGCCGGCACGCTGTCGTTGAGCACCTTCGCACCGAGGCTGCCGCCCACGACGAGGATGTTCAGCGGACCGGTGCGGCCGGCGAAGCGGTGGCCCGGCGACGGCATCTCGAGGATTTCCTTGCGCACCGGGTTGCCGGTGACGACCGCTTTACCCGCCGCCTTGCCGAAATCGGCCGGGAAGCCGAACAGCACGCGCTGCGCGAGCGGCGTCAGCGTCTTGTTCGACAGGAGCAGCGCGGCATCCGCGTTCACCAGCGCGAGCGGAATGCCGCGCGAACGCGCCATCATCCCGCCCGGCACCGTCACGTAGCCGCCCATGCCCAGCACGACGTCCGGGCGGCGCAAGGCGAGGTACTTGCGGCACGAGGCGAAGCTGGCGACGAGCTTGAATGCGCCCGACACCGTGTGCGCCAGGCCCTTGCCGCGCAAGCCGGCGAAGTCGATCGAGTCCATCGGGATGCCGTGCTTCGGCACGATATCCTTTTCCATGCCGTACATCGTGCCCAGCCAGGAGACTTCCCAGCCGCGCTCGCGCATCGATTGGGCGATGGCGATGCCGGGGAAGATGTGGCCACCGGTGCCGGCGGCCATGATCATCAAGCGTTTCCTCATTTGCTCACTCACTGGCGGCCTCCCCGCATCCTGACCCGGTTCTCGTAGTCGATCCGCAGCAGGATCGCGAGACCGACGCAGTTGAACAGCACGCCGGAACCGCCATAGCTCATCAGCGGCAACGTCAGGCCCTTGGTGGGCAGCAGGCCCAGGTTCACGCCCATGTTGATGAACACCTGCACGCCGATCCAGATACCGATGCCTTTCGCGGTGAGGCCGGCGAAGTGCTGTTCCAGCGCGATGGCCTGGCGGCCGATGTCGAACGCGCGCTTGACGAGCCAGTAGAACAGGCCGATCACGACGAGCACGCCGACGAGACCCAGCTCCTCGCCGATGACGGCCATGATGAAGTCGGTGTGCGCTTCCGGCAGGTAGTGCAGCTTTTCGACGGAACCGCCCAGGCCCACGCCGAAGAACTCGCCGCGGCCGAATGCGATCAGCGAGTGCGTCAGCTGGTACGCCTTGTCCAGCGCATTGCCCTCTTCCCACGGGTTCATGTACGCGAACATACGCGCGCGGCGGAACGGCGACAGCGCGATGATGGTCGAGAACACGAGTACCAGCACGGCGCCGATGCCGCCGAACCAGATCATGTTGAAGCCGCCGAGAAACAGGATGCCCATCGAGATGCAGACGACGACGCCGAACGCGCCGAGGTCGGGTTCCAGCATCAGCAGCGCGCCGACGAGCGCCATCGCGGCGGCCATCGGCATGAAGCCCTTTGTCAGCTTGTGCATGTACTGCTGCTTGCGCACCGTGAAGTCGGCCGCGTACAGCACGGACACCACCTTCATGATCTCGGACGGCTGCAAATTGAAGATCTTCAGCGACAGCCAGCGGCGCGCGCCGTTGACGACGACGCCGACGCCGGGGATCAGCACGAGCGCCAGCAGGACCAGCGTGGCGACGAACATCAGCGGCGCGAAGCGCTGCCACGTCGCGACGGGAATACGGAAGACGAACAGGCCCGTCACCATCGAGATCACGATGAACATGGCCTGGCGCACCAGGAAGTAGTTGTTCTTGCCGGCGAGGTAGGCGAACTTGGGCGAGTCCGGCAGCGCGATCGACGCCGAGTACACCATCACCATCCCGAACAGCATCAGCAGCAGCACGACCCACACGAGCGGCTGGTCGTATTCCATCATGCGCGACGGGCGTGCGCGCGTCGCGATGGTCGCGTCGCTCGAGCTGCCGCCGAACTTGAAGGGAATCTGGAAAGCCATCAGAGCTCCTGTCCCTTCTCGAGCGCGATGTCGCGCACGGCGTCGACGAAGACCTGGGCGCGGTGCGCGTAGTTCGTGAACATGTCCAGGCTCGCGCACGCGGGCGACAGCAGCACGACGTCACCGGATTTCGCCAGACCGCTCGCGCGGCGCACGGCTTCCGGCAATCCCGGCAGGCCGAAGCACGGCACGCCGGTGGAGGCCAATGCGGCGCCGATGGCGGGGCCGTCGCGGCCGATCAGCAGCACGGCGCGCACGTAGCGCGCGCACGGGCCGGCCAGCGGGCTGAAATCCTGGCCCTTGCCGTCGCCGCCCGCGATGAGCAGGATCTGGCGGTCCGTCTCGCCGAACGTTTTACCGAGACCCTCCAGCGCGGCGACGGTGGCGCCCACGTTCGTGCCCTTGGAGTCGTCGTAGTACTCCACGTTGTCGATGCTGGTGACCAGTTCGACGCGGTGCGGCTCGCCCTGGTAGTCGCGCAGGCCGTGCAGCAGCGGCGCCAGCGGCAGGCCACAAGCGCGGCACAGCGCGAGCGCGGCCAGTGCGTTGGAAGCGTTGTGCAGCCCGCGGATGCGCAGCGCGTCGGCCGGCATCAATCGATTGACGATCACGTCGATCGGCTCTACCGGCTCGTTCTTCTTTTTCTTCTTCTCGGGTTCTTCACCCGGATTCGCATTCGCAAGCCACAGCACGCCGCGCTCGTTCACGAGGCCGAAGCTGCCCGGCGCATCCGGTTCGCCCGTGCCGAACGTGGTGATCGTCGCGCCCGGCGCCGTCATGCCCATCACGACGCTGTCGTCGCGGTTCAGCACACGGACGGTGTCGGCGCCGAAGATGCGGGCCTTGTCGGCGGCGTAGGCGGCCATGCTGCCGTGCCAGTCGAGGTGGTCCTGCGTGATGTTCAGGACCGTCGCCGCGTCCGGGTTCAGGCTGTACGTCGTGTGCAGCTGGAAGCTGGAGAGTTCCAGTACCCAGGCCTGCGGGAGCGCATCCGCATCAAGCACTTCGCGCAGCACGTCCAGCGCGGCGGGGCTGATGTTGCCTGCGACCTTAGTCGTGAGACCGGCGCGGCGGCACAGCAGACCGGTGAGGCTCGTCACCGTCGTCTTGCCGTTGGTGCCCGTGATGGCGATGACCTTCGGCGCGTAGTTCCGGTCCGCCTTCAGCGCCGACAGCGCCTGCGCGAACAACTCGATCTCACCCCACAGCGGCACATGGCGTGCGGCGGCGGCAGGCGCGATCTCGGCCAGTTCGCGGTTCGGGGCGAGGCCCGGGCTGACGGCGACGAAGTCCACGCCGTCCAGCAGGTTCGCGGCGAACGGGCCGGCGACGAAGTCCGCATCCGACACCGCAGCGCGCAGCGCGGGCAGGCGCGCGGGTTCGGCGCGCGTGTCGGCCACGCGCACGCGCGCGCCGCAGCGCGCGAGCCACAGCGCGATCGCCAGGCCCGATTCGCCGAGTCCCAGTACCAGTGCGGTTTTGCCGTCGTAGTTCATCTCGGTTACCCGTTATCAGCGCAGTTTGAGGGTGGAGAAACCGACGAGGACCAGAATCATCGTCACGATCCAGAACCGCACGACGACCTTGGTCTCCTTCCAGCCCTTCTGTTCGAAATGGTGGTGCAGCGGCGCCATGAGGAACACGCGGCGCCCAGTGCCATAGCGCTTCTTGGTGTACTTGAACCAGCTGACCTGGATGATCACGGACAGCGTCTCGGCCACGAACACGCCGCCCATGATGAACAGGACGATCTCCTGGCGCACGATGACGGCGATGGTGCCGAGCGCGCCGCCCAGCGCCAGCGCGCCCACGTCGCCCATGAACATCTGCGCGGGGTGCGCGTTATACCAGAGGAAAGCCAGGCCCGCGCCCGCCATCGCGCCGCAGAAGATCAGCAGTTCGCCGGCGCCCGGGATGTGCGGGATGAACAGGTATTTCGAATACGTCGCGTTACCGGTGAGATAAGCGAACAGGCCCAGCGCGCCGCCGACCATCACGGTCGGCATGATGGCGAGGCCGTCGAGGCCATCGGTGAAATTGACGGCGTTGGAGGCACCCACGATCACGCAGTACGTGAGCGCGATGAAGCCCCACACGCCCAGCGGATAGCTGATGGTCTTGAAGAACGGGACGATCAGGTCGGCCTTCGGCGGCAGGTCCATCGAGAAGCCGGACTGCACCCATGCGAAGAACAGCTGCCACACTTCCCACGGCGTCGCGGCCGACACGGAGAACGCGAGGTACAGCGACGAGGTGATGCCGATCAGCGACATCCAGAAGTATTTTTCGCCCGAGCGCATGCCCTCGGGGTCCTTGTAGACGACCTTGCGGTAATCGTCGACCCAGCCGATGGCGCCGAAGCCCAGCGTGACGACGAGGACTGGCCAGATCAGGCGGTTCGAGAGGTCGCACCACAGCAGCGTCGAGACGCCGATCGCGATCAGCACGAGCACGCCGCCCATGGTCGGGGTGCCGTGCTTGGACAGGTGCGTCTGCGGACCGTAGGTGCGTACGGCCTGGCCGACCTTCATCTCGGTGAGCTTGCGGATCACGGCCGGACCGCACAGCATGCCGATGCTGATCGCGGTGATGGTCGCGAAGACGGCGCGGAACGTGATGTAGTTAAAAACGCGCAGCGGACCGAGATAGTCCTGAAAATATTGTGCGAGCCAAAGCAGCATAAGTCTAGTGGGCTTCCTTGCCGGTGTTGGTTGATGCGGTCAGGTGTTGGACCACGCGTTCCATCTTCATGAAGCGCGAGCCCTTCACCAACACAGTTGCGTCAGATTTGCTGCCCAGTTTTTGATCCAGTGCTGCCAATAATTCGTCGAACTGCTCGTGGTGTTGCGCTCCCGATCCGGTCATGTGGCGAGCCAGTTCGCCGGTCGCGAGCACGGTGTCGATGCCGCGACTTGCGGCATACGCACCGATTTCCTGGTGAAACTCAGGTCCTTGCGTGCCAACCTCGCCCATGTCGCCCAGCACGAGGATGCGCGGCGACGGGTACTGCGCGAGCACGTCGATGGCGGCGCGCACTGAGTCGGGGTTGGCGTTATACGTATCGTCGATGATCGTGGCGCCGTTCGCGGCCTGCTTGCGCTGCAGGCGGCCGCTCACGGGCGCGAAGGTTTCCAGGCCGCGCACGACGGCATCGACGGGGATGCCCGCCGCGAGCGCGCAGGCGGTGGCGGCCAGCGCGTTGCGGACGTTGTGGACGCCGGCGGCGTTCAACTTGATCGTGAACTCAGCCACGTCGCCCCCGTGAAAACGGGGGGCCATGCCGACGTCGCGTTGAGGCGCATTTTGCTGGTCCTGCGCGCCCGGCATGGGTTCCCGCTTCCGCGGGAACGACGTAACTTTGAGTTCGCTGCCGAAATCTGTCGTCGTGTACGTCGCGCGCACATCGCAATCGTCGGTCAGGCCGAACGTCAGCACTTCACGCTCGCCCGCCAGGCCGCGCCACAGGTCGGTGTATTCATCATCGCCCGGGAACACGGCCACGCCGTCCGCCGGCAGCGCCTGCAGCACGGCGCCGTTCTCGCGCGCCACCGCTTCCACGGTGTGCATGAATTCCTGGTGCTCGCGCTGCGCGTTGTTGACGAGGGCGACGGTCGGCTCGGCGATGGCGGCCAGGCGCGCGATCTCGCCCGGGTGGTTCATGCCCAGTTCCACGACGGCGGCCTTGTGCGCGTCCGTCAGGCGCGTCACCGTCAGCGGCACGCCGATCTCGTTATTCAGGTTGCCCTGCGTGGCCAGGCGGCCCTCCGCGCCGAAGGCGGCGACGAGGATGGACGAGATCATTTCCTTGACCGTCGTCTTGCCGTTGCTGCCGGTGACGCCGATGACGGGAATGGCGAAGCGGCGGCGCCAGAAGTTGCCGATGCGGCCCAGCGCGACGAGCGTGTCCGGCACGACGATGGCCGGCAGCGGATAGTGGTCGGGGAGCTTTTCGACGACGACGGCGGCGACGGGCTTGTCGACCAGCTGGCCGAGGAAGTCGTGCGCATCGAAGCGGTCGCCGCGCAGGGCGACGAACAGCGACCCCGGCATCACCTGCCGGCTGTCGGTCGACACACCCTGGAAGTACGCGTCGCGCGTGACGCGCGCGCCTTCGATCGATGCCAGCACTTGCTCGAGCGAGCCACGAATCATCAGACAGTCCTCATCATGGTGAGCCGCGCGGTCAGCGCCAGCGCGGCGTGGTCGGCATCGGAAAACGGAATCTTCCGGCCCTTGATTTCCTGGTACGGCTCATGGCCCTTCCCCGCCAGCAGGATCACGTCCGGCTTGGCGGCATGCTTCACGGCCGACAGGATCGCGGCGGCGCGGTCCTCGATGGCCTGGTGCGTCGACGTCGGATGATGCGGGTCCATGCCGGCCACGATCTGCTCGATGATCGCGCGCGGCTCTTCGCTGCGCGGATTGTCGCTTGTCACGAGCACGTGCTCGGCCATCTGGGAGATGCGGCCCATCTGCGGACGCTTGCCCGGATCGCGGTCGCCACCGCAGCCGAACACGCACCACAGCTGGCCGCCCCGCTCCTGCGCGACCTGGCGCAGCGCTTCGAGCGTCTTGTCCAGCGCGTCCGGCGTGTGCGCATAGTCGATCACGACCATCGGCGCATCGTGGCCGCCGAGTTGCTGCATGCGGCCCGGCGCGGGCACGAGTGCCTCGACGGCGTCGAGCGCGGCGCGCAATTCGACGCCTTTCGCCAGCAGCGCGCCCAGCACAGCCAGCACGTTGCTCGCGTTGAAGTGGCCGACCATGTGCGTGCGCGCGACCGCGCTGCCGTATGGCGACTCGATGTGGAATTCGCTGCCGTTCGGGCGGCTGCGCAGGTTAGTTGCGCGCAGCACGGCCACGCCGTCGAGCACGGGCTGTTCGTGCACCGCGCGCAAGGTGTAGCCGAGGACGGCGACTTCGGGACGCGCGCAACGCAGGTGCTGCGCGATGCGCACGCCCGCTTCGTCGTCCAGGTTGACGACGGCCGTTTTCAGGCCCGGCCAGTCGAACAGCTGGCGCTTGGCCGCTTCGTACGCGGCCATGTCGCCGTGGTAGTCCAGGTGGTCGCGCGTGAGGTTCGTGAACACGGCCACGTCAAAGTGCATGCCGGCCGTGCGGTGCTCCACGAGGCCGATCGACGACACCTCGATCGCGAGCGACGTCGCGCCCGCGTCGCGCAGCCGGGCGAGTTCGGTCGCCAGCAGCACGGCGTCCGGCGTCGTGTAGCCGGTCGCGTCGAATTCCGGCTCGGCGCGGCCGCGCACGAGGCCCACGCCCAGGGTGCCGATGACGGCCGCCGTCTCGTGAAGATGCGCGAGCGCCTGCGCGGTCCACAACGCGCACGAGGTCTTGCCGTTGGTGCCCGTGACGCCGACGGTGAACATGGCCGCATCCGGCGTGCCGTAGACCGCGTGCGCGATCGGGCCGACATTCTTTTTCAGGTCCTGCGCAGCGAGATGCGGCACATCCAGCGCGGGATCCCAGGCGAAATCGCGGCCGTCGTACACGACGGCGGCGGCGCCGTTCTCGATGGCGGAGCGGATGAAACGGCGGCCGTCGGCGGCCTCGCCCGGATAGGCGAAGAACACGTCGCCGCTGCGCACGCGGCGGGAGTCGGAAACGAGACGGCCGCCTGGGGCGGCGGCCTGAATCCACTGGACGATGTTCGGCGTCTCGGCCATCAATTACTCTCCTCGAGAGGATGTTCGGGAATGATGATGTCGGTGACCGTGGAGTCGGGCGGCACGTTGGCGGCCCGTAGTGCATTCGCGGCCAGCGCCGCGAACGTCGGCGCCGCGACCGCGCCGCCGGTGTGGAACGGTCCGGACGGATCGTCGATCATCACGGCGATGACGAAGCGCGGGTTCGACATCGGCGCGATGCCGACGAAGTTGCCGACGTAGTGCGTCTGCGAATAGCGGCCGTTGATGACTTTCTGCGCCGTGCCGGTCTTGCCGCCGACGCGGTAACCGGCCACCTGCGCCTGCGACGCCGTACCTTGCGGGCTCACCACCGATTCCACCATCGTCCGGACCTGGGCCGCGGTCTTCGGCGAGATGATCTGCTGGCCGACCGGCTTCTCGGTCACCTTCTGGAACGACAGCGGGATGACGTCGCCGTCGCGCGCGAAGATCAGCCAGGCATGCGCCAGCTGCAGCAGCGACATCGAGATGCCCTGGCCGAACGACATGTTGGCCTTGGCGACGATCGGCCACGATTTGTAGGGACGCACGCGGCCGGCCGCGGCGCCCGGGAAACCGTAGCGCGGCGCCTGGCCGAAGCCGACCTTGGTGAACATCTCCCACATCTCCTGGGCCGACAGCAGCTCGGAGATCTTGGTCGTGCCGATGTTGGACGACTTCTGGATGATCGTGGTGACGTCGATGACGCCGTGCGGGTGCGTGTCGCGGATCGTGTGGCCGCCGGTCTGGTAACGGCCATTGCCCGTGTCGAACAGCGTGGTCGGCTTGATCAGGCCCTTGTCCAGCGCCAGCGCGACGGTGAACGGCTTCAAGGTGGAACCCGGCTCGAAGGTATCGGTGATGACGCGGTTGCGCAGCTGCTCGCCGGTCAGGTGCGAGCGGTCGTTCGGGTTGTACGTGGGCCAGTTGGCCAACGCCAGCACCTCGCCCGTGTGCACGTCCAGCACGACGGCGGCGCCGGCCTTGGCGTGGAACTTCTCCACCGCGTCCTTGATGCTGTTGAAGGCGATGTACTGCAGCTTGGAATCCACGGACAGCGTGATGTCCTTGCCGTCATGCGGCTCGCGCGACAGGCCCACGTCCTCGACGATGCGGCCCAGGCGGTCCTTGATCACGCGCCGGCTGCCCGTCTGGCCCACGAGGTTCTTCTGCTGCGCGAGTTCGATGCCTTCCTGGCCCGCGTCCTCGACGTTCGTGAAGCCGACGATGTGCGCCATCACCTCGTTCTGCGGGTAATAGCGCTTGTATTCCTTGCGCGTGTCGATGCCGTCGATGCCGAGCTTTTCGATCTTGGCGATGACGTCCATCTCCACCTGGCGCTTCAGGTAGACGAAGGTGCGGTCCGAGTCGAGCTTCTTGAGCAGGTCGGCTTCCGGCAGGTCGAGCAGCTGCGCCAGTTCGCGCAGCTTGGGCCGCGGGGAATCCAGCACGTCCTCGGGGATCGCCCACACGGCCTTCACCGGCAGCGACGACGCGAGCACGATGCCGTTGCGATCGAAGATCTTGCCGCGCGTGGCCGGCAGTTCGAGCGTGCGCTCGTAGCGGCTCGCGCCCTGCTTCTGCAGGAAGCGGTTGGAGACGCCCTGCAGCCACAGCGCGCGTCCGGCCAGCGCGAGGAACGCGGCGAACAGCACGAACAGGACGACGCGCGAGCGCCAGTCCGGCAGGCGCACGGCCAGCACGGGGCTCTTGGAAAATGCTACGCCCTTGGCGGCGGCGACGCGGGATCCGTTGGTGCCGGCCTTCATTTACCGCCTTCCGTCAGGTATTGGGTACGCGCCGGAGACAGCGGTGCCATGTCCAGCTGCGAGCGCGCGATCTGGTCGATGCGCTCGTTCTTGCCGAGGGTGGATTGGTCGAGCTGGAGCTGCGCCCAGTCGATCTCGAGCTGGCGCTGCTGCTGCAGCAGCTTTTCCTGGTCGATGAACAGGTGGCGTGCCTGGTAGCGCGCGTTCACGACCGACAGCGCGCAGCCGACGAGGAGCACGGTCAGCACGACGTTCAGCTTGCCGCTCATCGGCCCCCCTCCGGCGCGTCCACTGCCAGCCGCTCGGCCACGCGCAGCACCGCCGAACGGGCGCGCGGATTGGCGCCGACTTCCACGTCGGAGGGTTTCGTCTTGCTGATCAACTTCATCAAGGGCTTGGGCAAATCGACGGCGCGGATCGGCAACCGGCGATCCGGTTGCTCGACCTTGGCCTTCGACGCCAGGAACTGCTTGACCATGCGGTCTTCCAGCGAGTGGAAGCTGATCACCGACAGGCGAGCGCCGGGCTTCAGCAGTTCGAAGGCGGCGTTCAGACCTGCTTCAAGGTCCTCAAGCTCTTGATTGATGAAAATCCGGACAGCCTGAAAGGTGCGGGTTGCCGGATCCTTGCCTTTCTCCCGGGTTTTGACCGCGTTTGCCACGATTGCGGCAAGCTGTCGTGTGCTTGAAATTGGTTCGACTGCCCGGCCAGCAACAATCGCCTTTGCAATCTGAAAAGCAAACCGTTCTTCCCCATAATCCCGAATCACCTTTTCCAGTTGTCTCTCCGGCACTTCGGCCAGCCAGGCGGCGGCGGAAATGCCCCGTGTCGTATCCATCCGCATGTCCAGGGGACCATCGTTGCGGAAGCTGAACCCACGGCTCGCATCGTCGACCTGGGGCGAGGAGATGCCCAGGTCCAGCAGGATGCCGTCGACCTGGTGCACACCCCGTGCCGCCAGCGCTTCGCGCATCGTCGCGAAGCTGTCGTGCACGATCGAGAAGCGCGGATCGTTCATCTGCTCGGCCGTCGCGATCGCCTGGGGATCCTTGTCGAAACCGATCAGGCGCCCCTCGGGCGCCAGTTTCGACAGGATCAGCCGGCTATGACCGCCGCGGCCGAACGTGCCATCTATATAAGTACCCGCAGCGCGCTCGCCTTCGAGGGCGAGTGCATCGACTGCTTCATCCAGCAGCACCGTACGATGCTGCAAACCGGGCACCGGCTGAGTCACATTCATGCGGCGCCTTAGAAGGAGAAATTGGAAAGGACATCGGGCATGCCACCCGCGACGGCTTGGGCCTCGTTTTCTGCCAGCTTGGCGGCGTCCCAGATCTCGAAATGGGTCCCCATCCCGAGCATCATCACTTCCTTCTCCAAACCAACTGCATTGCGCAGCTCGGGCGAAATGAGCACCCGACCCGCGCCGTCCATCTCGACATCGCAGGCGTTCCCCAGGAAAATGCGTTGCCACGCCCGCGCCGACATCGGCCAGGCGGCGATCTGTTCGCGATGCTCTTCCCACACCGGGCGCGGGAAGAACAACAGGCAACCATGTGGGTGTTTCGTGAGCGTCATACGGCCTTCACATTGCTGCATCAAGGCGTCGCGATGCTTGGCCGGTATTGACATCCGTCCTTTGGCATCGAGATTGATCGCTGACGCGCCCTGAAACACGTTGTACCTAGTTTTGGAGAGTTATCAGTCTGATTATTTTTAGGCGCCGGGAGATACACCGATCTCCCACAAAACTGCACTTTTTGCCACCGTTTCCCACTTTAGAGGAAGCGTTGTCTGTGGTCAAGCGAATTCACGTTTTGAAAACGGCGAAATTGCCAATGAAACCAATGACTTAGCGAACTTACTTGACGGAACCTCAAGTAAAAATGTTGAGCAAAATTAGGGACTTAGGTAAAACAATGCATGTGCCACCTCATCTGCACACATGTGTTTTACCCTTGATAAAAGACAAGACCTGACTATCGGTAGGTTGCCATATGGCAACAGAAGCAACACGGCCGGAACGACGATTTCATCCCGTGCGCGTTAGAATGAAGACGAGGCGATCACCCGGCCGTTTCCGGCTCGCTTGACGGTTTTTTCGGGGAGCCCAGTAGTATAAGTGAGTCCGTACTATCGCGCAGGAGTTTTGCCATGAGCATTACCTTGGCCCGCAGCCGTGCCGTCTACGATCTCAATGAAGTACAGGGCGCGCTCGACCGTAGCCGCGGACGTTCGCCCGAACTCGAAGCGTTCTACGAACGCATGCTCGAGACCGGCGCCGAGCGTTTCGTCACCACTCCCTCTTCCACCGACGCCCTCGACCCGCTGTTCGAGGAATGTCCGAATTTCGACGAAGTGCTGGACGACCTCGCGCGCTATTTGCGCCTGGCCCATGCCGGCGATAAAGGCTTCAACGTCATGCCGATCCTGCTGCTGGGCGGCCCGGGCGTGGGCAAGACCCATTTCGCCAAGCGCCTGGCGAAGGTCATGCACACGGACTGCGAGCTGATCAGCATGAATGCGCTGTCGGCCGGCTTCGTCATCACGGGCAGCTCGGCCAGCTGGCGCGGCGCCAAGTGCGGCAAGGTGGCCGAACGCCTCGTGCGCGGCCAGTTCGCGAATCCGGTGATCGTGCTGGACGAGGTGGAAAAGGCGACGGGCTCCTCGCAATCCGACCCGCTCGCGGCGCTGTATCAATTGCTGGAGCCGGAAACGGCCAGCGCGTTCCGCGACGAATTCATCGACGTCGACATCGACGCCTCGCAGATCTTCTGGGTGCTGACGGCGAACTCCACCGAAGGCATCCCGCACCCGCTGCTGAACCGGATGGCCGTCTACGAAGTCCCGGCACCGACGCCGGAACAGGCCGCCGGCATCGCCCAGCGCATGTATGCCGGGCTGCTGCGCGAGCTGAACCTGGCGGCGTTCGATCCGTTCCTGGGCGACGTCGTGCTGGACAAGCTCGCGGGCGTATCGCCGCGCGACCTGCGCAAGACGTTACTGGATGGGCTTGGCTATGCGGTCGCGGATGGGCGCGCGCACGTGAAGGTGGACGACATCCGCCTCAAGCCCACGCCGGGCAAGGGGCGGATCGGGTTCTAGCCGGGCGCCTGCGTGATGCGGGCGCGCAGGCGTGGCGCCGCGAAATCGAGGAAGACCCGAAGCTTGCGCGGCAGCGGCGTCTGCCCCTTGTGCACCAGGCTGACCGGCAACGGCGCCGGCTCGTAGTCCCGCAGAATGACGCCGAGCGCGCCGTTGCCGACGGCGTCCGCCACCTGGTAGGACAGCACCCGTATCAATCCCACGCCCAATGTCGCCGCGGCGATCGCCGCCTCCGCCGTGTTGACCTCGAGACGCGGGATCACCGGCACCGACACCGTGGACTTGCCGTCGCCAAATACCCAGGCGCGCCGGGATTCCAGCACATCGAAACCGATGCAGTCGTGCCCCGCCAGTGCCTCCGGCCCGGCCGGCACGCCGCGTTGCGCCAGATAGGCAGGGCTCGCGCAGACAACCGAGCGCACCGTGCCCACCCGACTCGCCACCAGGGTGCTGTCGGGAAGTTCGCCGATGCGCAGCGCGACATCGATCTGCTCTTCCATCAAGTGGACGACGCGGTCCGTAAGCAGCAGCTTGATCCTGATCTCCGGATACTGCGCGAGGAATTCCGCCACCACCGGGACGATGTGCAGCCGTCCAAAAACGATCGGTGCCGTTACCGCGAGCTCACCCTTGGGTGCACCGTACTCGCCGGTCGCGATCCGCTCGGCTTCACCGACGTCGTCGAGGATGCGCCGGCACGCCGCGACGTAGGCAGCGCCTGCTTCGGTCAGCGACAACTGCCGGGTCGTCCGGTGCAGCAGGCGCGCGCGCAGATGCGCTTCCAGCTCCGCGACCTTGCGACTGACCGTAGGGAGCGGCATGCCGAGACGGCGTGCCGCAGCCGACAGGCTACCGGCATCGACCACGGCCAGCAGAATGGACATGGCCTCGAGGCGATCCATCGATACTCTCGATTATTGAAAGAATGACTTTCAATACTATGGGATTCTCTTTACGGCTGCAACTTCATAGACTCTCATTTCACCAATCCCGAGGAGAGATTATGAACACCCTGCCCCTGATGCAGCTACGACAGAACCTGGACGACTTCGAGACTTTCTACAGCATGCTGGACGACTCCCACGCCGGGCTCGACCCGGCCCGGCGCCGAATTCTCGATAGCCAAGTCGTACTACTGCTCGCCAACCAAATTGGCGATATGGCGGTATTACGGGAGGTCTTTGCGCTGGCGCGCGTCAAGCTGGACATGATACGGCCGGCATCGGAAAACGCTGATTCATCACGACCGGGATAACCGAATGGAAACCAGTATCGACAAACGGCCGGCACTGACCGCTCCATGGGGTTCGCTCAAGCACCTGCCCGTCAATCTGTTCGGCGCCGTGATGGGCCTGGCAGGCCTGTCGCTGGCGTGGCGGGTCGCCTCGACTGTGTTTGGCGCCGGGACGATGATTGCGGACGCCGCCGGGATGACGGCAATCGTCGTGTTCATTGCGCTTGCACTTGGCTATGGCGCAAAGTGGGCAAAATATCCGTCCGCCGTGAAAGATGAATTCACCCATCCAATCGCCGGCAATTTCTTCGGCACGATTACGATCGGCATCTTGCTGCTGTCAACCGTGGTGGCAACCTACAGCACATTGCTGCAGGAGATCGTTTGGGCGATTGGCACGATCTTGACAATCGCATTGAGCTTTATCAGTCTGACTCGACTTCTCAAGGGAAATATGGATGTCGCCCACGCGACGCCCTCCTTGCTCATCTCTGGCGTTGCCACACTCGATATCGCGGTAGCAGGCGGGACCTTGCCGATGGCCTGGGCGCATGAGGTCAATCTGTTCGCTGCAAGCGCCGGTGCGGTCGTGGCTATCGTATTCTTCACGATGATCTTTTCCCGGCTCGTCCACCAAGCGCCGCTCGCATCGGGGATGATGCCGTCGATGATGATCCTCATCGCACCGTTCGAGGTCGGGTTCCTCGCTTATGTCAACGTCGTACACCGCATCGACGCATTTGCGGCCTTGCTGTTCTATGTCGGCCTGTTCTTCTTCGCGATCCTGGCCACCCGGATTTTCCGGCGTTCGATCGCGTTCGCGACCGCGTGGTGGGCCATCAGCTTCCCCATGGCTGCGCTGTCGAACGCGGCGTTGAAATATGCGGCGGCACGACAAACAATCGTCCTGGAGTACCTGGCGGGTGCGCTCCTGGCCATCGTGACGATTGCCATTGTCGTGCTGTTCGTGCGTACGCTGCGTATCCTGGTGAATGGCAAACTGCTGGGCGGCTGAAGGCCGGTCAAAACTCTTGCCACTCCTCGTCCGCGCCGGCACTGGCCAGATGCCTGGCGCGCGGCGGCTTCGCTGGCGCCCGGGCCGGCGCGACAGGTGTTTTCCGCACCGGCGGCACGATGGCCGGCGCCGCCTGTTTCGGCTGCGCGGCGGGTACGGTCGCGGCCCGGTCGTGCGCACCGCCCAGCCGGAACACGGCGACGGTCTGCGACAGCTTGGACGCCTGCTCGCGCAACTGCTCGGACGCGGCGGCCGCTTCCTCGACGAGCGCGGCATTCTGCTGCGTGGCCTGGTCCATCTGGGAAATCGCGAGCTGCACCTGTCCGATGCCGTCGGTCTGTTCCTGGCTCGCGGCGCTGATCTCGCCCATGATGTCGGCCACGCGGCGGATACTCTCGACGACGTCGCGCATCGTCGTGCCGGCTTGGTCGACAAGCCTGCTGCCGTCGTCCGCCTTCTGGACAGAGTTGTCGATCAGCGCCTTGATTTCCTTCGCGGCCGCCGCGCTGCGCTGCGCCAGGCTGCGCACTTCCGACGCCACCACCGCAAAGCCCCGTCCCTGCTCGCCGGCGCGCGCCGCTTCGACGGCCGCGTTCAGCGCGAGAATATTGGTCTGGAAGGCGATGCCGTCGATGACCGCGATGATGTCGACGATCTTGCGCGCCGATTCGTTGATCGCGCCCATGGTGTCGACCACTTCCGCCATCACCGCGCCGCCCTTCTCCGCCACTTCCGATGCGGACACGGCGAACTGGTTCGCCTGGCGCGCATTGTCCGCATTCTGTTTCACCGTCGACGTCAGTTCTTCCATCGACGATGCCGTTTCTTCCAGCGACGACGCCTGCTCCTCGGTGCGCGACGACAGGTCGGCGTTGCCAGACGCGATCTGCTGCGACGCGGACGCGATGGTCTCGGTGCCGCTGCGCACCTCGCCGACGATGCCCACCAGCGCTTCGTTCATGTCGCGCAAGGCTTGCAGCAACTGGCCGGTTTCGTCCGCCGAGTGCACCTCGATCCGCGTGCCGAGGTCGCCGGTGGCCACGGTGCGCGCCACGTCGACGGCTTGCCGCAGCGGCCGCGTGATCGAACGCGTGATCCAGACGGCCACGATCGAGCCGAGCACGAGCGCGATGGCCGCCAATCCCATCAGCCACGCAACCGTCGCCTGATATGTCTCCTCGGCCCGGTGGCCGCTGTCGAGCACGCGCCTATCCTGAAACTTGATCAATTCGCGCACGGCATCGACATAGCCGCGCTGGTCCTTGCGCACCTGGGTCAGCAGAAAGGCCGCGGCTTCCGGTTTTTTACCGGCATCCATCATGTCGAGAAAGGCCTGCTGCGACGTGCGGTACACCTCCCGCGCATCCTGCACGGCTTTCAGCTTGACCTTGCCTTCGTCGGATTTGATCAGTGCCGCCAGCTTGTCGAGATTGACGGTGTTTTCCTGCCTGTTCTGGAGCACGGCCTGCCGTTCCCGCGCCACTTCCTCCGGTTTGTCCCACAACAGCATGTTGCGCATGGCGCGGGCATTGCGGTTCACGACATCCAGGCTTTCGTAGGCAAGGACCGTTTTCGGATAATCCTCGTCGACGATCTTCGACGTTCCATCGTTCAGCCGGTGCAGGCTGGCGATACCGAACCAGATGCATGCCGCCAGCAACACGAGCAGCAGCCCGAACGCGCCGCCCAGCCGGGTACCGATTTTCCAGTGTTTGATGTTCATGCCGCCTCCATTCATGGAACCAGCGGGCAGCTTACGTGATTGCACCGGAGCATTGTTTGATGTCGGTCGATGTTGCGGGCACGAAAGTCTTCAGACGCCGTCCCTCAAGACCGGTTCCCCCGTCCTGGGATTCGTCAGCGTGACGTTCTCGAGCGCTTTGATGCGCCAGGCGCCGGCCTGCCGCGTCAGCACGGCAAGAATCAGCGTGTCGACGGCGTGGGGACCGGCCGGATGCGCCGGACCGGCCGCGAGGCGGCTCCAGAAGTGCACGACCGCCGCATCGGCGCCGATCGGGATCACGTCGATCAACGCGTTGTCGAGCGTGGAATCGCTGTAGACAGTGGCGTGGATAGGCTCATGCATCTCGACGATCGCGTCGATGCCGCGTACGTAGCGACCGAACCGGTTCACGAAGGTCGCATCGTCGTGGAACAATGTGCGCAAGGCTTCCATGTCGTGGCGGTTCCAGGCGGCCTGGAACGCCAGGGGCGCATCCTCGGGGCGGGTCATGATCGTCATCGGGTCCTCATCGATTTTTCACACCGAGGCCATTTCCTCGACGCGCAGATAATTCACCAGTTCATCGCGCTCGAACGATCCATCCCATTGTTTTTCGCCGAGCAGTTGCGGCAATGCGCTATGGGTCAGCAACGCGTGGAATCTGTCCTTGATGAGTTGCGGCCGGATGTCGCGGACGCGCACCCGCGACACCTTGCGCGATAAATCCATCACGATCCCGAACAGGATCCAGTCGAGCTGCAACAGCAGCATGCTGGCCGACTGGATCGCCCGCGGCGCAATGCTCGTTTCGTACAGCCGGGCCACCGACGATTGCCGTGCCTCGGCGTCGTCGCCGGCATCTCCCGTCAATTCCTCCGGCCACCAGGCGAGTACCTGGTTCAGCAGGCACGCGAAATCGGCATGTTCGGGAAGGATGATTTGCCCATCAAACATAAAAGAAAGGTAAGAAATATTACCGGGCAGTATATCGATCAAAGTGAACGAAAAGCTCTCACAATTTCACATTAAAAGGAATCGCACTGTTCAGATCGCATACGGAGCCCCCCGGTTTTCCGGCGCGGCGCTGAACAGTCCTCCCTTGCCCCTGCTCGACCAGCTGGTCGAGGAACTGGCCGCGCTGGCGGAACACCGGCCGCCGGTCCGGCCCGCCATCCGGCGGCGGCTGGTGCAGACGGCCAGCATCGGCGGCGCGCGTCCGAAGACGACCGTACGCGACGACGCCGGCGCCTTCTGGCTGGTCAAGCCGCGGATGCTCATGGACCCGGCCGACATCCCGCGCCTCGAACACTTCGCCCGCGAATGGGGCGCGGCGAGCGGGCTGGATGTGGCGGAAACCGTCCTGCATCCGGGGCCGGGCGGCCGCAGCGTCCTGCGCGTGCGCCGCTTCGATCGCGCCGGCGACCGGCGCTTCATGTGCGCCAGCGCGGCGTCCCTGCTGCAGGCGGAATATCCGGACAATCCGGCGCGCACCGACCGCTGGAGTTACCCGCGCCTGGCCGAGGAACTGCGCCGGGTCGGCGCACCGCCGGAGGATGGTATCGAACTGTTCGGCCGCATGGTCTTCAACGCCGTCTGCGGCAATGACGACGACCATGTGCGCAACCACGCGATCGTCCATGGGCAAGGCCGCAAGGGCTGGCGCCTCGCACCGGCATTCGACGTCGTGCCGAATCCGGCAGAAACGCCGCGCCGCCTGGCCATGCAACTGTCCAGGGCGCGCTTCGACATCGCGCGGGACGCCGTCCTCGGCGACGCCGTCCGCTTCGGCTTCACAGCACGCGACGCCTGCGCGGCGTATCTCGACGCGCTGCTGGCGCGCATCGAGGCGGCGTTTCCGCTGGCCGCCGCGTGGCTCACGGACGACTGGCGCGCGACGCTGCACGCGCGGATGACGGCGAACCTCGCGATCCTGCGCGGCACGTAGCCCTACTCGTCCACCTTCGCATCCTCGCTCTTGGCCGCTTCCATCGCCTCCGGCTCGAGCACTTCCGCCGATTTGTTCATGCGGATGAACACGCCCCAGCCGGCCATCAGCAGCCCCGCCGCGACGAGCACCGACGCCGCGTGCGGCAGCAGTTCCGGTTCCTCGTGCAAGGCCTTGAACGTGCCGACCAGCCCTTCGATCGACAGTGCGACCACGACGACGACCATGAAGCGCGACAGGTAGCGGCGCACGCGCGTGGGTGCGCTGATGTGGGCGTCGCGCACGACTTCTTCCTCGGTGATGGTCTGGGCGATCTGCAGCGAGACGACGGCGATGGCCAGCAGGCCGATCGCCTCGATGGCCAATTCGGCGCTCTCTTCGGCCTCGACGCCGACCGCCTGCCAGCCGGTCTGCACGGCCAATACCGTGATCAGCACGGACACGAGCACGAACAGGAAGCCGAGCACCGCGTGCGCGGTCGAAAAGAAAAACTTCAGGAGTTTCAAGGACGCCTCCGGTCGCAACGCATCGATGACAATATTGCATCGATTGTGCCCGAACCGCGCCGGCGCGGCCGCACGCGAGCGTCAGTGGTGTTCCGGCACCGCCCACGCGCGCGCATGCGCGACCGCGCGCGACCAGCGCGCCATCATCTCGTCGCGCCGCGCGGCCGGCAGCTGCGGCTCGAAGCGGCGCTCGCTCTTCCACTGCGCCGCGATCTCGTCGCGCGACGACCAGAAGCCGACGGCGAGGCCCGCCAGGTAGGCGGCGCCGAGGGCCGTCGTCTCCGTCACCTGCGGCCGCACGACGGGCACGCCCAGCAGGTCGGCCTGGAACTGCATCAGGAGGTCGTTGCGCGCGGCGCCGCCGTCGGCGCGCACTTCGTGCACGACGCAGGCGGCGTCCTTCTGCATGGCGGCCAGCAGTTCCGCGCTCTGGTAGGCGATGGCTTCGACGGCGGCGCGCGCGATGTGCGCGGCCGTCGTCCCGCGCGTCATGCCGACGATGGTGCCGCGCGCGTACGCATCCCAGTGCGGCGCACCGAGGCCGACGAAGGCCGGCACGAGCATCACGCCGCCGCTGTCCGGCACCGACAGGGCGAGCGCCTCGACGTCGGCCGACTGCTTGATGATGCCGAGGCCGTCGCGCAGCCATTGCACGGTGGCGCCGCCCATGAACACGCTGCCTTCGAGCAGGTAGTCGGTGTGGTTGCCGACGGTCCAGCCGACGGTGGCGAGCAGGCGGTTGTGCGACTGCGGCGGCGTATCGCCCGCGTGCATCAGCATGAAGCAGCCGGTGCCATACGTGTTCTTGACCATGCCGCGCCGGTGGCAGGCCTGACCGAACGTGGCCGCCTGCTGGTCGCCCGCGATGCCCGCGATGGGGATCGCGCGGCCGAACCAGGCCGGGTCGGCGTCGGCGACGATGCCGGAACTGGGCACCACTTCCGGCAGCATCGATGCCGGCACCCCGAACAGGGACAGCAGTTCCGGGTCCCAGCGCAGGCTGTTGATATTGAAGAGCATCGTGCGCGCCGCGTTGCTCGCGTCCGTGACGTGGCGTCCCGTCAATTTATAAGTGAGCCAGCTGTCGACGGTGCCGAACGCGAGCTCGCCCCGCTCCGCGCGTGCGCGTGCGCCCGGCACGTGCGTGAGCAGCCATTGCAGCTTGGTCGCGGAAAAATAGGCATCCAGTTCGAGACCCGTCTTGCGCTGGATGAGCGGCGCCTTGCCTGCGGCCCTCAGGTCGTCGCAGAGCGCGGCCGTGCGCCGGTCCTGCCAGACGATGGCGTGGCACAGCGGTTCGGACGTGGCGCGGTCCCACACGACCGTCGTCTCTCTCTGGTTCGTGATGCCGATGGCGGCCACCTCGCACGCATCGATGCCGCCGTCCGCGAGGACGCGGCGCGCACACGCGAGCTGGCTGTTCCAGATGTCGAGCGGGTCGTGTTCGACCCAGCCGGGCTGCGGGAAATGCTGGGGATATTCCTGCTGGGCGATGCGCACCACCTGGCCCTGGCGGTCGAACAGGATGGCGCGCGAACTGGTGGTGCCCTGGTCGAGGGCGAGGATGTAACGCATCGTCGTCGAGCTCCCCGGGCCGTGAATCATGTGTAAAGCAGGCCGATAGGCCGGATTCTGTGTAACGTCCTTGCGGACGCTATGACAGCCATTCCTCTAGGCGCCGAATTACTCCGGCGCTCAAGCTTCCTACCCGCACGCTCCGCGAGCAACCTCAACGCGTGCCTATTTGGAATTGCTCCAGGTGGAGGTTACCGCGTTTCACCGTAACTTAATACGCTCGTCTCTGTGGCCCTATTCCTCGCCTTATACCCGGCTTGCGCCGGGCTTTCGGCGGACGGCCGTTAACCGTCACCCCGCTCTGTGGAGTCCGGACCTTCCTCCCGCCCACGACCTTGCGGCGTGGACCAGCGGCTGTCTGGCCTGCTTCACGGGCTGCATTGTACAGGATACGCCGCTGCCTTTTGTGAAAGGTCGTGTCGCTATTTGAAAAGCCAGCTCAGGGCGAGTTGCATAGAATGCCCGGATTCCATCGTGATAAGGATGACCTCACCATGACGCACCCCTCCCGCAGCGGCGGCCAGATCCTGGTCGATGCGCTCCAGGTCCACGGCGTGGACACCGCCTTCGGCGTGCCCGGCGAAAGCTATCTCGACGTGCTCGACGCGCTGCACGACTCGAACATCCGCTTCGTCATCAATCGCCAGGAAGGCGGCGCGGCGTTCATGGCCGAGGCCTACGGCAAGCTGACGGGCAAGCCCGGCATCTGCTTCGTCACGCGCGGCCCCGGCGCAACGAACGCCTCCATCGGCGTGCACACCGCGTACCAGGATTCCACGCCGATGATCCTGTTCATCGGCCAGGTCGGCACCGACTTCATGGACCGCGAAGCCTTCCAGGAAATCGACTACCGCCGCATGTACGGCCAGATGGCGAAGTGGGTCGCGCAGATCGACCGCGCCGAGCGCATCCCCGAATACATGGCGCGTGCGTTCCAGGTGGCGACGAGCGGCCGTCCCGGCCCCGTCGTCCTCGCGTTGCCGGAAGACATGCTCGTGGCCCGCGCGGAAGTGGCGGATACGCGCCGCTACCAGCCCACGCAGGGCGCGCCGTCGTCTGCGCAAATCGACCAGCTGCGCGCCATGCTGGCACAAGCGAAAAAGCCGCTGCTGCTGCTGGGCGGCGGCACGTGGACGGACCAAGCGTGCGCGGACGTGCAGAGGTTCGCGGAGGCGAACGCCCTGCCCGTCGCGTGCGCGTTCCGCTTCCAGGACCTGCTGGACAACGAGCACCCGCACTACGTGGGCGACGTCGGCATCGGCATCAATCCGAAGCTGGCCGCGCGCGTCAAGGAAGCCGACGTGCTGATCGCGTTCGGCCCGCGCCTGGGCGAGATGACGACGAGCGGCTACTCGCTGCTGGCAGCGCCCGTGCCGCGCCAGCGCCTCGTGCACATCCATCCGGATCCGGAAGAACTGGGCAGCGTCTACCAGGCCGAGTTGATGATCGCGAGCGGCGCGCCGCAGGCCGCATCGATGCTGGCGGCGATGGAACCGGTCGATGCATCGGCATGGCGCCACACGGTCGAGGAAGCGAAGGCCGAGCTGCGCGCGTGGCAGGAACAGCCGCCGATCTTCAAGGACGGCAGCGCGCCGCTCGATTTATGGCAGATGGTGCAGGACCTGCAGGCCGCCCTGCCGCGCGACACGATCATCACGAACGGCGCCGGCAACTACGCCACGTGGGCACACCGCTTCTGGCGCTACGGCGCCATGCGCACGCAGCTCGCCCCGACGAGCGGCGCGATGGGGTATGCGGTGCCGGCCGGCGTGGCAGCCAAGATCGTGCGGCCGGAGCGCACCGTCGTCACCTTCGCCGGCGACGGCGAATTCATGATGACGGGCCAGGAACTGGCGACCGCGGTGCAATACGGCGCCGGCGTCATCTTCCTGGTCTTCAACAACGGCATGTTCGGCACGATCCGCATGCACCAGGAACGCGAATATCCTGGCCGCGTGTCGGGCACGCAGCTGCACAATCCGGACTTCGCCGCGCTGGCGCAAGCGTACGGCGGCCACGGCGAGGCGGTCGAGACGACGGCCGATTTCGGCCCGGCGCTCGAGCGCGCCATCGCGTTCACGCGCACGCACAAGCTGCCGGCGCTGATCGAGCTGCGCTACGACGGCAACCTGATCACGCCGGGCGCCACCCTGGACACGATCCGCCGCAACGCCCAGGCGGCGAAAGGCGGCTGAAGCTCGGCGCGACGCGGGCGGGCTGCTCACATCGATATGTGACGGCCTGTTCCTCAGGCAATAGCGAGGCCGCGCAGCGCGGGGACGACGTCGTGCAGTCGCGCCACTTCGAAGGTGGGTAGCGCATGCGTGTCGTTGGCGAGGCCGCCGGGATTGAACCAGCAGCTTTCGATGCCGAAGCGGTTGGCGCCGAGGATGTCGGCATCGAGGCGGTCGCCCACGATGATCGTTTCCGCATGCGTGAACGCGCGCGCCATCCTGACAGTGTAGTCGAAGAAGCGGCTGTCCGGCTTCGCATGGCCGCACGCCTCCGACGTCGCCACGAACGACACATGGTCGCGCAGCCCGGCACTGACGATGCGGCGGTGCTGGATCTGCTCGACACCATTGGTGATGATGCCCACTTCGCCGATGGCGGCCAGCGTCGCGCAGAGTTCCTTCGCGCCGTCGATGAGGACGACCGTGTCCGACAGCGATTCGAGGTACAGGCGGCTGGCCGCTTCGGGATCGAGGTCGAGACCGCTGGCGGCGAAGGTCTGGCGGAAGCGGTCCACCTTCAGGAAATCCTTCGAGACAGTGCCCGTCTCGAAGCTTCGCCACAGTGCCGTATTGATGGCCTGGTAGCGGGCAAACAGCCCGTCGGGAAGCGCGGCCAGGCCCAGCGCGCGCATCGTGCGGTCGAACGATAATTGTTCGGAAGCTTTGAAGTCGAGCAGGGTGTCGTCGAGGTCGAAAAGAAAAAGTCTGTGTTTCATGGCGCTGCAACCGCAAGGTGTCCTTCGGAAATAACAGGATACCAGCAGCGCAGATTACATGCCGAGGTTGGTGTCGAGTCCCAGTTCGGCCGGCCACGGCACGGGCGCGTCGAAGGCGCTGGCGGGACTGGATGGATGGGTCAGGAACAGGGCGACAAGGGCGATGAAGAGCCAGACGATGACATTGCGCAGCGATGGCGCCGAGCTGCCCACCACGTGATCGCCGGCGATGAGCCTCTTGATAAACCTGGATACGTTCACGATCGTCCCTCGGTGACGCGTCTTCTTATCGATGCTCACAATCTACACCCGTTACGTACTAAATTCCAGCACGATGAGCGGATTGGCATTGTTGAGCTGTATTCTAGCCACAATATGGTCGAGCAGGCGCACCTCAGAAGTGTGTTCCCGCTCTGGTAGAATACGCGCGACCCTATCCGGCATTCCGCCGCCCTCCCGAATACACAATGTTTAGTTTCTTCAAAAAGAAAAAACCTGAAGCCGAGACGCCGGCTGCGGTCGAACCCGCAGTGCCCGTGGCCCCGGAGGCTGAAGCGCCGGGCGTCGCCACGCCAGCCGAGCAGCCGGGTTTCCTGCGCCGCCTGTTCGGCGGTGGCGATGACGCACCCGCCGCGCCCGAGGAAGTTGTTGCGGGCGCTTCGACGGCCTACGAAGGCCAGCTGTTCCCCGAAACCGCCGAACGTCCCGTCAGCGAAGCGGAAGCCAGGCGTTCCTGGATGTCGCGCCTGAAGGCCGGCCTGGCCAAGACGTCGAGCAACCTGTCGCTGCTGTTCGTCGGCGCGCGCATCGACGAAGACCTGTACGAGGAACTCGAATCCGCCCTGCTGATGTCCGACGCCGGCATGGACGCCACGCAATTCCTGCTGGACAACCTGCGCCGCAAGGTGAAGGAAGACAAGCTGCTCGACGCGGCCGCCGTCAAGGTGGCGCTGAAGGGCCTGCTGGTCGACCTGTTGCGTCCGCTGGAAAAGCCGCTCGAGCTGGGCCGCCATGAGCCGCTCGTGATGATGATCGCGGGCGTCAACGGCGCCGGCAAGACGACGACCATCGGCAAGCTGGCCAAGCACATGCAGCGCCATGAACAATCCGTGCTGCTGGCCGCCGGCGACACGTTCCGCGCCGCCGCGCGCGAGCAGCTGATGGTCTGGGGCCAGAGAAATAACGTCACCGTGATCTCGCAGCAGTCGGGCGATCCGGCCGCCGTCGCGTTCGACGCCGTCCAGTCGGGCAAGGCGCGCGGCGTCGACGTCGTCATGGTCGACACCGCCGGCCGCCTGCCCACGCAGCTGCACCTGATGGAAGAGCTCAAGAAGATCAGGCGCGTGATCGGCAAGGGCATGGAAGACGCGCCGCACGAAATCCTGCTCGTCATCGACGGCAACACGGGCCAGAACGCGCTGGCGCAAGTGAAGGCGTTCGACGACGCGCTGCAGCTGACCGGCCTCGTGATCACGAAGCTGGACGGCACGGCCAAGGGCGGCATCCTGGCCGCCATCGCACGCACCCGTCCGGTGCCGGTGTACTTCATCGGCGTGGGCGAAAAGCTGGAGGACCTGCAACCCTTCAGCGCCGACGAATTCGCCGAGGCGCTGCTGGGATAACACGCACGATGATCGAATTCCAGTCCGTCTCCAAGAAGTACTCGGATTCCGCCGACACGCTCGCGCTGTCCGACGTATCCCTGAACATCGCCAAGGGCGAGCTGGTGTACCTCGCCGGCCCGTCCGGCGCCGGCAAGTCCACGCTGATGAAGATGGTGGCCGCCATCGAGCGCCCGACGTCCGGCCGCGTGATCGTGAACGGGCAGGACGTCGGCCGCATCCGCAAGGCCGGCATCCCCTTCCTGCGCCGCAACCTCGGCCTGATCTTCCAGAACCAGCGCCTGCTGAACGACCGCCACCTGCTGTCCAATGTGATGCTGCCGCTGATCGTCACCGGTGCGCCCAGGGCGCAAGCCGAACAGCGTGCCCGCGCGGCGCTGGACAAGGTCGGCCTGCTCGACCGTGCCCTCGCCCTGCCGATGGAACTGTCCGGCGGCGAACAGCAGCGCGTGGCGATCGCCCGCGCCATCGTCAACCGCCCGCAGATCATCCTGGCCGACGAACCGACCGCGAACCTCGACCGCGCCGCGGCCGACAAGGTCATCGACGCGCTGCACGCATTCCACGCCGTGGGCGTCACGTGCGTCATCTCGACCCACGACGACCAGATCCTGGACAGCGCCGCCCGCGTGATCCGCCTCGAACACGGCCATGTGACGGGAGGTGGCGCATGAACGTCTGGTTCCGCCAGCACCGCTTCGCCTTCGGCGCCGCGCTGTCCCACGTGCGCAAGGCGCCGGGCAGTTTTTTGTTCAACGTGCTCGTCGTCGCCGTCGCGCTGGCCCTGCCCTTCGCGGGCGTCACCCTGCTCGACAACGCGCGCCCGTTATCGGAAGAACTGTCCGTCGATCCGGAAATCAGCCTGTTCCTCAAGACCGACACCCCGCGCGACCAGGCCCAGGCCCTCGCGCCGCAGCTGCAGCAGATCCTGCACGGCAGCCATGCGAAAGTCAGCTTCGTGCCGCGCGAACAGGCGCTGGCCAGCCTCAAGGAAAAGAGCGGTCTCACCGACGTGATCGAAACGCTGGGCGACAACCCGCTGCCGGACAGCTATGTGATGAAGCTGGAAGGCTTCGCCAGCGGCGCCGACGCCGCGCGCGTGGACGGCCTGGCCGAGCAGATGCGCGCCCTGCCGGATGTCGACTCCGTGCAGGTCGACTCGGCCTGGGTCAAGCGCCTCGCCGCCCTGCTGGGCGTGCTGCGCCTGGCGCTGCTGCTGCTCGCGATCACGCTGGGCGTCGTCGTGATCGCCGTCGTGTTCAACACGATCCGTTTGCAGGTGCTGACGCAGCGCGAGGAAATCGCCGTGTCGAAACTGCTGGGCGCGACCGACAACTTCATCCACCGCCCGTTCTACTACACGGGCGCCCTGCTGGGCCTGTGCGCGGGGGCGGTGGCGCTGGGGGCCGTTGCGCTGGCGCTGCGTCCGCTGAACACGGCCATCGCCGAGTTCGCCCGGCTGTATGCGTCGGAATTCCAGCTGACGCCCCTGCCGCCGCTGGGCATGGCGGCCTTGCTGGCGATCAGTGCCGGCCTGGGGCTGGTCGGGGCCATGTTGTCGGTGCAGAGGCATCTGGCGCGTCTGAAATAACTCCTCGACGCTGGGCCAAAAACAAAACCCGCCACGAAGGCGGGTTTTGTTTTGAATTCGGGGTGGTCCCGCGGAACGGGACCGAAAACTGACCTAGCGTCATCACCAGTATGGAGGCTGGGAGAGGACAAAACCTAGGGCTGCGTTCAGAGTATATCATCGTGAGCATGCCTGATCAAAAATGATGCGCGATGGACTAGAGCGACCTCGAAAAGCACTTTTCCGCAGCACGGTTGGGCCGTTATCGGGCCTCGTGCAATGGCGACGTCGCCAGGGCAGCAAAAGCATATGTGAACAACATGCTTCTGGCAGAAGCGACAATGCCGATGTTGAACGTGCTTGAAATCGCTCTGGAAAATGGCGTACATCAACGCCTGATTACCCTGTACAAACGATCCGACTGGTGGGACTCTTGGGTGAGCGACCCATCGTTTGCCTGGCAGGTTCGTGAGGTAGTCAGTGCGAAAGCAAAACTGCAACGCCGAGCCGAAGCGCTTACCCCGGACAAGATTATTGCCGAACTACCCTTCGGCTTCTGGAGTTCGTTATTCAACGTCCAGTTCCAGACCATCCTTTGGAAAGACCTGCGGCTGATTTTCCCGCGCTGCCCGAAGCCACAGCGTCAGCGCCATACTGTCTCGTCGGCACTTAACCAGATACGGGAACTGCGCAACCGTGTTTTCCATCACGAGCAATTACTTTGGCTAAGCCCTTCTCTCATTGACTTGCACGGTAAAGCTATCGAGGTCGTCGCGTGGATCGATCCAAAGCTACCGCCGTGGCTTGCCAGTTATGATCGTCTTCCCACTACCTGGGCCGCCATCCAGCCGATCCAAGTCAACCATTCAGGAATATCGAGGCCCGTTCCGTGAACCCGTCCGCTGCTGGCCAGTCAAATCCGGCAGCGGACGCGAGGCATTCACCTACATGGCAACGTGCGCCAGCCAACAGAAAGCGCAGCACGTGTCGCCTAACCTGTCTTCTACCGATTTCAAACGATACGAACGCCACATTTGAGCCGCATCAACTGAACCGCTCGTACCTGCTCTACAGTTGAATCGAACCCGTTTTTCTGATTCCTGCGGGCAATACTTTAATGAAACTTAAACCCATCGTAAGGGATATGGTGGCGCCTAGCACTCACCTCAAGAGAGTGCTAATATTACGTCAGACTATCGCGGGAAATGGTTTTGATAGCACCGTCAGCATCCCGACAACAAGCCAGCCAGCTGCGCCTTCGGGGCTCTGGAGATGGCGAGACGATGCAGCAGTTTATCTACGAGGGAGTGACTATGTCCGCACAATCCGCATTGGTTCCGGCCGGCAATCGTGCACTGGGACTGGGTTTCAGTGGCAATCTCGGTAATATCGACGCCTATATCTCGGCGGTGAACCGCCTGCCGATGCTGTCCCACGAGGAAGAAGTTTCCCTGGCTACGCGTTTGCAGGAAAAGAATGACCTGGACGCGGCCCAGAAACTGGTGCTGTCGCACCTGCGCCTGGTCGTGTCGATCGCGCGCGGCTACCTGGGCTATGGCCTGCCGCACGCCGACCTGATCCAGGAAGGCAATATCGGCCTGATGAAGGCAGTCAAGCGTTTCGACCCAAACCAGGGCGTCCGCCTGGTGTCTTACGCCATGCACTGGATCAAGGCCGAGATGCACGAATACATCTTGAAGAACTGGCGTCTGGTCAAGGTTGCAACGACCAAGGCGCAGCGCAAGCTGTTCTTCAATCTGCGCAGCAACAAGCAGGGCCTGGACGCCATGTCGCCGCAGCAAGTCGACGACCTGGCCAAGATGCTCGACGTGAAGCGCGAAGAAGTGATCGAGATGGAAACGCGCCTGTCCGGCCGCGACATCGCGCTGGAAGCGCCGACCGACGACGAAGACGACAAGTTCTCGCCGATCGCCTACCTGTCCTCGGACCAGCAGGAACCGACCAAGGTCCTGGAAGCCGAAGAAGTGGTGCGCCTGCAATCGGAAGGCCTGGAAACGGCCCTGTCGAAACTCGACCCGCGCTCGCGCCGCATCGTGGAAGCGCGCTGGCTGGCCAACGACGACGGCTCGGGCGCCACGCTGCACACGCTGGCCGAGGAATTCGGCGTGTCGGCCGAGCGCATCCGCCAGATCGAATCGGCCGCGCTGAAGAAGATGAAAACCGCACTGGCGGCTTACGTGTAAGCCATCCTGTCGGCTACCAACAAAGGCACCTTCGGGTGCCTTTTGTTTTATCGGTCACCCTCGCGGGCGGGATGGTTGCGCGGCGGGTTCCAGCGCGTCACCGTCTGCGTGTCGAGGCCGAACAGGTCGAGCACGCGTCCCAGGGTATGGTCGACCATCTGGTCGAGCGACTGCGGCCGCGCATAGAAGGCCGGCACCGGGGGATACACGATGGCGCCGGCTTCGGTGACCGTCGTCATGGTGCGCAAGTGACCAAGGTGCAGCGGGGTTTCGCGCAGCATCAGGACGAGGCGCTTGCGCTCCTTCAGCATCACGTCGGCCGCGCGCGCCAGCAGGCTGCCCGTCACGCCGGTGGCGATCTCCGACATCGTCTTGATCGAACAAGGCGCCACGATCATCCCTTGCACCTTGAACGAACCGCTGGAGATCGCCGCGCCGATGTCGGTGTTCGCGTGGGTGACGTCGGCGAGCGCCCGCACGTCGGCCACGCTCAGGTCCGATTCATAGGCCAGCGTGACCTGGGCCGACTTGCTCATCACGAGGTGTGTTTCGACGTCGAGTTCGCGCAACAACTGCAGCAGGCGGATGCCGTACACCACGCCAGAGGCGCCGCTGATGCCGACGATGAAACGGGGACGGGTTGACGCATGCATGATTGATGATCGCTGGTGAATAATCGATGGAAGCGCCGATGGTAGCAGACCGTTGCACACCACGGACGACCACCGAAATTAATTAGATTTTTCGATGAATCGATCATTTATTGTTGCTTCAGTTCTATGCGCGGGTGCATTAGATTCGCTGTGATAGCCACCATGACCCTCTGGAGACCACAGTGAATTCCCATTCCGATTTCAGCACGTCCGCTCAACGGCCGGCCGGCCCCGGTCCGGACCTCGAGCGCTTCGACCTGCGCCGCTTCGCCGCCTCGCTCGATGCGAGCGAGTTCGAGCGCCATGCCGGGCCGGTCGAGCTGGCCGACGTTGCCCGCCTCCTCGAAGGCAACCCGAAAGCCGTGCTGTTCGAACAACCCGGCGCCGACGCGATCCCGCTGTGCGGCAACCTCGCGGGCAGCCGGCAGCGCCTCGCCGCCGCCTTCGGCACGACCACCGACAAGCTGCTGGCGGAAGTGCTCGCACGCTTGCGCAAGAAAGCCGCCATCGAGCAGGTGTCGCGCACGGCGGCGCCGGTCCAGCAAGTGGTCCTGACCGGCGGCGACTGCGATTTCACGAAGCTGCCCGTCCACCTGCAGCACGGGCTCGACGGCGCCCCCTACATCTCCTCCTCGATCGACTTCACGGTCGACAGGACGACGGGCTGGACCAACGTCGGCGTGCGTCGCCTGATGCTGCGCGGCCGCCGCACCGCCGGCATCGACCTGATCGCACCGTCGGACCTGCGCGCGATCTACCTCGAGCACGCCGCGCGCGGGGAACCGCTGCCGATCGCCTTCGCCGTCGGCACGCACCCGATCGACCACGTCGCGGCGACGATGCGCTTGCCGACCGACGAACTCGAACTGCTGGCTTCCCTGCGCGGCGAGACGCTGGGCGTCGTCAAGTGCGTGACCAACGACCTGCTGGTACCGGCCGACGCGCAATTCATCCTCGAAGGCTACCTTGACCCGAACGGCCACGTCGAACCGGAAGGCCCGTACGGCGAGTTCCTGGGCTACTACGGCGGCGTCAAGCGCAACCCGCTCTTTCACCTGACCGCGATCACCCATCGCCGCGACGCCGTGTTCCAGACCTCCACGATCAGCGGCCGCGACATGGACACCACCGATACCGCCCAGCTGTGCGCCCTGCGCACCGAGGTGACCGTGTGGCGCGCGCTGGAAGTCGCCGTGCGCGAAGTGAAGGCGGTGTACGCCAGCGCCGCCAACGGCGGCATGTTCAACGTGCGCATCGCCATGCGGCAGCGCGTCCCGGGCGAGGCGCGCAACGCCATCGCCGCCGTGTTCGCATGCCTCGCCAACGTCAAGCACGTGTTCGTCGTGGATCCCGACATCGACGTCTTCTCGGACCGGCAAATGGACTGGGCGCTGGCCACGCGCTTCCAGGCCGACCGCGACCTGGTCGTGCAGGACCGCATGCGCGCGATGCCGCTCGACCCGTCGCTCGCCGGCACCCATCACACGGCGAAGGCCGGCTTCGACCTGACCCTGCCCTTCCTGCGCCCGGGCACGAGCCGCTCGATCGAGCACCGCGTGCCCGCTGCGCCGACCTTCGATGGCGCGCGCTTCGATTCGCTCGACGCGGCGCTGCGGCACGGTCCCAAGCTGTTCGCGGAACTGATGGCTGCCGTCGGCAGCCGCGACGGCCGCGAGATCGTGCGCTGGCTCGAAGACACGGGCGCGACCCGCGCCATCGGCCGCGACGACGAGGGCCGCTACCACTACGCCTGACCGCCACCGCCCGCCTCGGCCGTCCGGCAAAAACCGGACGGCTTTTTTGCGTCCGCACGGGACGAAAAAAGCCCCGTACGCTCGCGCGCACGGGGCTCAAGGCACTACCGGGGGAAGTTAGAACCGGATCGACAGCGCCGTCGCCGCCAGGTGACCGGCGAAGGCGCTGGCACTGGCCGGCGGCATGCCCGGCGCGACGGCCAGGAACTGTTTCACGGCGCGCAGGGTGACCGCGCTGTTGCCCAGCATGGTGTCGGCCAGCGCGGCGGCGGCGGCATCCAGCCGGGCCGCGGGGACCACGTGCGACACCAGCCCGGCCGTACGCGCATCCGCAGCGTCCAGCGGCGCGCGGCCATATACCATGTGCGCCAGCGTCTTGACGGGCACGCGGTCCACCAGCGCCGCCATCACCAGCGTCGGCGGAATGTCGCGCTCCATCTCGGAAATCTGGAAGACGGCGTCGTCCGCGCACACCACCAGGTCGGCCACGCAGGCCAGCGCGCAGCCCGCGCCCACGGCGCGCCCTCGCACGACGGCGATGACGGGCACCGGCACCGCCTTGATGGCGTCGTAGAGTTCGAGTGGCGGCAGCGCGACCTTCTGGCGCACCGTCTCGGCCGACGGCCTGGCGCCCAGCGTCGGGATCGGCGAATCGCGGCCGGTGCAGAAATCGGGGCCGGCCGCGCCGAGGCGGACGAGCTTGACGTCATCGTCGATGCCGCGCAGCGCGGCGACGATCGCCGCGCCCATCGGGGCGGTCAGCGCGTTGCCCTTGTCGGCGCGGTCGAGGAGGATGTCGAGGACGGCGCCGTCGCGCCGGATGTGGACGTGTTCACTCATGTGCATGACTTTCTCGGTGGATGGCATTCCAGATGACCGCCGGCGTGGCGGGCATCTCCAGTTCTTCGGGGGCATCCTCGCCGAGCGCGTCGGCCAGGGCGTTGAAGATGACTGCGGTGGCTGGCGTGATGCCGCTCTCCCCTCCCCCCTTCACGCGCAGCGGATTGCCGGCGGTCGGGTCCTCGGCGAATACGAGCGAGACCGGCGGCACGCGGCCGGCGCGCGGCACGCCGTAGTCCATGTACGAGCCGGACATCACCTGCCCGCTGTCGCGGTCGACGTAATACCCCTCCGACAGCGCCTGCCCGATACCCTGCGCCAGGCCGCCGTGCACCTGGCCCTCGACGATCAGCGGATTGATCGGCTGGCCCACGTCGTCCACGGACGCATAGTGCAACAGTTCGACCTCGCCCGTATCCGGGTCGATCTCCAGTTCCATCACCGCGGCGCCGGTCGGATGCGCCGCCATGCGGCCGTTGAACTCGGCGTCGGACGCGAGCGGGGGCTTGCCCGCGCTTTCCAGCCTGGCCGCCAGTTCGAACAGGCCCAGGCGCGTGTCGCCGGCAATGAACGTCCCGTCCTCGAAGCGGACGGTTGCCACGTCGACGCCGAGCAGGTCCGCCAGCGCCGCCTTGCCCTGCCCCACGACATGGGCCGCGTTCTGCACGATCAGGGTGCCGCCCAGGCGCATGCTGCGGTCCGAGTGCGTACCGCCGCCGACGCTCACGAAAGCGGTGTCGCCCGTGCGCAGCCGCACGGATTCGGGCGGTACGCCCAGCTGCGCCGCCACGACCTGGGCGAACGTGGTCGCGTGGCCCTGGCCCTGCGTCTGCGTGCCGGACACCAGGTCGACCACGCCCTCGGCGAGTACCCGCATCTCGATACGCTCGCGCGGCGCGCCGACGGGGGCCTCGACATAGTTGGCCAGGCCGATGCCGCGCAGCTTGCCGCGCGCGGCCGACGCGGCGCGGCGCGCCGCGAAGCCGTCCCAGTCGGCCAGTTCCAGCACGCGTTCCATGTTGCCGATGAAGTCGCCGCTGTCGTACGTCAGGCCCATCGCGCTGCGGTACGGCAACCGGCTGCGCGGCACCATGTTGCGGCGGCGGATCTCGACCCGGTCGATGCCGAGGCGGTGCGCGGCCAGGTCGAGCAGGCGCTCCATCATGTGGTGCGCTTCCGGCCGGCCGGCGCCGCGGTAGGGCGCCGTCGGCGCCGTGTTGCTGAGCGCCGCGCGGATGTGCACGGCCGCTACCGGCACGTGGTAGACGGTCGTCATGATGCGGGTGCCGTTCGACATCGGCACGTACGACACGGTGTGCGCACCCACGTTGCCCAGCCACTCGTGGTCGGTGGCGAGGATGCGGCCCTCGGCGTCGAAGGCCATGGCGGCGCGCAGCACGGCGTCGCGGCCCTGGTAATCCGCCAGGAACGCCTCGCTGCGGTCGCTCGTCCACTTGACCGCGCGGCCGCAGCGGCGCGCCGCCCAGACCACCGCCAGCTGCTCGACGTTGACCGAGCTGCGCGGGCCGAAGCCGCCGCCGACGTCCGGACAGATCACGCGCACCTTGTCGGCCGGTGCGCGCAGCGCGCCCACGAGCGACATCTTCTGGCGCACCGCGCCCTGGCTGCCCGAGATCAGCGTGTAACTGCCCTCGGCGGGATCGTACACGCCGATCGCGGCGCGCGGCTCCATCTGGCAATTCACCACGCGGCTGTTATGGAAATCGCGGCGCACGACGAGGTGGGCATCGGCGAACAGCCGCTGCGCGGCCGCGCGGTCGCCCAGCTGCACCTCGAAGCACAGGTTGCCCGGCGCATCGTCGTACAGCTGCGGCGCGCCGGGGGCCAGTGCGTCGTCGGCGCGCACGACGGCGTCGAGCACGTCGTAGTCGACCATGATCATCTCGGCGGCGTCGCGTGCGCGGGCCGCCGTGTCGGCGACCACCATCGCCACGGCCTCGCCGACGTGGCGCACGTTGTCCACGGGGAGCGGCAGGTGCAGGCGGCTGTAGGCCGGCACGTGCAGCGCATCGCGGAACGCCGGCGCCGTGGGGTCGATCGCGTCGAGCGGCATCGGCACGTGCTGCATGCCCTGGAAGCCGTCCGCGAGGTAGTCTGCGCCCGTCAGAACGGCGATCACGCCGGGTGCGGCCAGCGCGGCACCGATGTCGATGGAGACGATGCGCGCATGCGCGTGCGGCGAGCGCAGGAACGCGGCGTACGCCTGGCCCGGCACGTCGATGTCGTCCGTGTAGCGGCCGTTGCCCGTCACCAGGCGCCGGTCTTCCAGGCGCGGCAGGGGTTGGCCGATCATGCCGCCACCTCCGGATACAGCGCGCGCGCCGCGTGGCGCACCGCCTCGATGATGTTCACGTAGCCGGTGCAGCGGCAGATATTGCCTTCCAGCGCCGTGTGGATGGTCTCGTCGTCGAGCGCCGCCGGGCGCTCGCGCAGGAAGTACTCGATCGCCATGATCATGCCGGGCGTGCAGAAGCCGCACTGCAGGCCATGGCATTGCACGAAGGCCTGCTGGACGGCGCTCAACCGGCCGTCGCGCTCGAGATCCTCGACGGTGCGCACACTGCCGCCGTCGGCCTGCGCCGCCAGTACCGTGCACGACTTGACGGCCGCGCCGTCGAGGTGGACGGTGCACGCGCCGCACTGGGTCGTGTCGCAGCCGACGTGGGTGCCGGTCAGGCCCGCTTCGCGCCGGAGGAATTCGACCAGCAGCGTGCGGTCCTCGACCTCGCGCCCGACCTGCCGGCCATTGACTTGTATGTTTACTTGTACCACTTGTCACCTGCCTGTTCGTGTTCGATGCCGCGTCAGCCGCGCTGCCACCATTTCTTCGGTGCCGCTTCGGCCCCCTCTTCCGGCGCGGCCGCTTCGACGGGGGGCGCCAATTGTTCGCCGAAGCGCTTGAAGAACTCGTCCGCCATGCGGTTGGCCACCGACGCGACGAGGCGCGAGCCCACCTGGGCCAGCTTGCCGCCCACTTCGGCCGTGGCCGCATAGGTCAGTTCGGTGCCGCCGTCGGGCGCGTCGGCCAGCGTGACGACGGCCTGCATCTTGCCGAAGCCGGCGATGCCGCCCTCGCCCTTGCCGGCGATACGGTAGCCCTCGTCGGGGCGGCGTTCGGACAGCGTCAGGCTGCCCTTGAAACGCGCCTTGACGGGGCCCACCGCGGCCTGCACCACGGCTTCGTATTCGTCGTCGCTGCGCGCGCCGAACGATTCGCAGCCCGGCACGCAGGCCTGCAGCACCGCCGGGTCGTTGAGGGCTGCCCACACTTCGTGACGCGGCGCCGCGATCACCTGGGTTCCGTTGAATTCCATGCTTGTCTCCTTGTGGATGCCGGCGTCACGCGCCGGTCATGGCCGCGACCGCGCGGCGGGTGAATACCTCGACGAGGCTGGCGCGATAGCGCGCGGGAATGCGTTCGTCGTCGAGCATCCGGCCGGGATCCATCGCCACGCCGGCCAGCGCGTCCACCGCGCAGTCGCGCGCCAGCGCCTGCTCGGCCTCGTGCCAGCGGAACACCGACGGCGCCGCGCCCGTCACGGCGACCCGCACGCCGGCATCGCCGTCGGCGACGAACACGCCCGCGAGCGCATAGCCCGACGCCGGATGGCGGTACTTGCGGTAGGCCGCGCGGCGCGGCAGCGGGAATTCGATCGCGACGACGAGTTCGCCCGGGCCCAGCGCGGTCTCGAACATGTCGACGAAAAACGCGTCGGCCGGGATGCGGCGCGCGCTGGTCACGACCGTCGCGCCCAGGCCCAGCACGGCGGCCGGGTAATCGGCGGCAGGGTCGTTGTTGGCCACCGACCCGCCCATGGTGCCGCGGTTGCGCACCTGCGGATCGGCGATCAGCCCGGCCAGGCCGGCCAGCGCGGGAATCGCGCCGCGCACGACGCCGCTCGCGGCCACTTCGGCGTGGCGGGTGGCCGCGCCGATGCGCAACAGGTTTCCCTCCAGCGTGATGCCGCGCAGTTCGTCGAGGCGGGTCAGGTCGACCAGATAGGCCGGCGCGGCCAGCCGCTGTTTCAGGGTCGGCACGAGCGTCATGCCGCCGGACAGCGCCTTGGCATCGGGATGCTCGTCCAGGATGGCCAGCGCCTGCGCGAGCGTGGCCGGCCGGACATAGGAAAATGCGTACACGTTGTCTCTCTCAAGGCTGTTGCAAGAAATCGCCGACGGCGCGCGCCAGTGCCAGGGGCACCTCGAGCATCGGGTAATGGCCGCATCCGTCCAGCACCTCCAGCGTCGCGTTCGGGTACCAGGCGAGCCAGGTCCGCTCCATCAGCTCGCGCGTCAATGTCGGGTCGCAGGCGCCCGCCAGCACCATGACCGGCACCGGGTTGCCGCGCACGCGCTCGGAAAAGTCGACCGTGCCCCAGTCGCGCAGGTAGCCGGAAAACGCCTGCGGTGCCGTACACGCGGCCGAATCGAGCGCCTGGCGCCGCAGCCACACGGCGGGCAGCCGGCGGCCGGTCGAGAAATCGAGGATGAACTGGCGCTGCGCGACGTCGTGCGCGGCCTTGTCGAACATGGCGAGGCGCTGCGCGTCCATGCGCGATCCGCAGGCCGGCACCGCCGTGAGCGCGACCATGCGCTCGATCCGGCCCGGCGCCGCCGCCAGCAGCACGCGCTGGATCGCCACGCCGCCCATCGAATGGCCGACGAGAGAAAAGCGCCCCCACCCGAGCGCGGCGGCGAGTTCCAGCGCGTCCACGGCTGCTTCCTCGAAGGTATAGTTGCCGAGGGTGGCCCTGGCACGGCCGTAGCCGCGGTAGTCGAAGAACACCCAGGTGGCGGCATCCGGATCGAGCCCTTCGCAGAACGCGCGCCAGTCGCCGGAATGGCCGAAGGCGCCGCCGAACACCATTACCTTGCGCGGTCCGCGCCCGAATTCGTGGCCGAACTGCGCCAGCTGCGTCGTCGTCGGGGCGGTCATCGCGGCCTCCCCGCGGCGGCGACGGACAGCGCCGGCTCGATGCGGCCGCGGCATTCGCCAAACCCGATCGACACCGCACCCGGCCGTTGCGCACGGGCGCGCAGGACGATCTCGTCGCCATCCTCGAGCGCCGTGCGGAACTCGTCCGGCCCCACCTTCAGCGGATCGGCGCCGGCATTGGTCAGCTCCGTGATGCAGGCGCGCGCGGCATCGTCGGCGCCGGAAATCGTGCCGCTGCCGATCAGGTCTCCCGGCCGCAGGTTGCAGCCGTTGCTCGCATGGTGGGCCAGCATCTGGCCGAAGGTCCAGTACAGGTTCTGCAGGTGCGTGCTCGTGATGCGCAGCGGTCCCTCGCCGGCCGCGCGCCGGGACGGCGTCGACAGCCAGGCTTCCAGCGCGATGTCGATGCCGCCTTCGGCCCGGTCGCCCGCGTCGGTCAGATGCGGCAGCGGAGCCGGGTCGCCGTCCGGGCGCGCCGGCGCCGGCAGGCGGAACGGTGCCAGCGCTTCCTGGGTCACGATCCACGGCGAGATCGACGAGATGAAACTCTTGCCGAGGAAGGGGCCGAGCACCTGCTCCCACCACTGGATGCTCTTGGCCGACCAGTCGTTCAGCAGGCAGTAGCCGAAGATATGGTCGGCGGCCGCGCCGAGCGGGATCGGCTGGCCCAGCACGTTACCCTGGCCGACGAAGGCCGCGAGCTCCAGCTCGAAGTCGAGCATCGGCGCCGGGCCATATTCGACCGCGCCGTCCGGGTTGCGGTACTGGCCGAGCGGACGGCGCACGGGCGTCCCGCTGACGCGGATCGACGACGCGCGGCCGTGATAGGCGATCGGCAGCGACTTGAACGCCGGCGGCAGCGGGTCCTTCAGGCCCTTGTAGCGGCCGTGACGTTCCGTATGGTGCAGCGACGTGAGGAAGTCGCTGTAGTCGCCGATCGCGCACGGCAGCTGCATCGTGGCGCGCGCCATCGGCACCAGGATGTGTTCGCGCATGGCTTCGGCGCGGGCACGGCGTGCCCCGTCGCTGCGCAGCAGCTCGGACAGCGCGGCGCGCAGGGCCGATGCGTAATGCGGGCCGAGCGCCATCAGGCCGTTCAGGCGGCCGTCGGCGCAGGCACGCGCGGCCTTGGCGGCGTCGCCGTCGAGCAGGCCGGCGCCGAGCAGCGCATCGAGGTCGGCGATCTCGTCGCCGATCGCGACGCCGGCGCGCGTGCGGCGGGCGTCGGAGAACACGCCGAACGGCAGGTTCTGGATCGGGAACTCGGCGTCGGGCACGTTGGCGGACGCCACCCAGGCGCGGCGCGCGGGGTCGTGGGTCGGGTTCAGGTGCGCCATGTCAGTCCACCGCCCGGGCGGCGCGCGCCGCCTTTTCCGCGGTCCAGTCGTCGAGCTGGCCGCGCGCCTCGCTGCGGAACGCCGCGTGCTGCGCGGGCGTGCCGGTCGGCGTCGTGAACTCGAGGCGGAAGCCGTTCGGATCGAAGAAGTAGATCGACTTGACGAAGTGGTGGTCGACCGGCCCGATCACGTCCACGCCGGCGGCCTGCAGGCGCGCCTTCATGTCCTCCAGGCCGGCCAGGCTGTCCACGCGCAGCGCGATGTGGTTGACCCAGGCCGGGGTGTTGGCCGAGGGCTCGGCGCGGACGCCGTCGCCGAGGTCGAAGAAAGCGATGTTCGAACCGTCGCTCATCTCGAAGAACAGGTGAACGTACGGGCAGTACTCGCCGGTGCTGGGCACGCGGTCGAGGCGGATGACGTGCACCAGCGGCAGGCCGAGCAGGTCTTCGTAGAAGGCCCGGGTTTCCTCGGCGTCGCGGCAGCGCCAGGCGAAGTGATGCAGTCCGCGCACGGCGGGCGGCTTGGTCATGATGTCTCCTTGTACGGTTGGCTTACAGGGGAACGGCGTCGACGTCGTACTGGAACAGCCATTCGTAGCGTTCCTTGACGCGGTCCTCGCTCCATTCGGTGCCGACGTAGGCGGCGGCGCCCTCGGCATGGCCGAGCGCCGGGTTGTGGAAGCGCGCGGCGTTCGCCGCGGAGCCGCGCACGATGCGCGCGGTGCGCTCGTGGCGCGCGGCCTCGTAGCTGCGCAGCGCCTGGGGAACGTCACCGCGGTACTGGTCCAGCGCGCGCGCCAGGACATAGCCGTCCTCGAGGGCCATGCCCGCGCCCTGGGCCAGGAACGGCAGCGTGGGATGGCAGGCGTCGCCCAGCAGCGTCACGCTGCCCTGCGACCATTGCGGCATCGGATCGCGCACCATCAGGGCCCATTTGTACGGCACGTCGATGGCGCGGATCATCGCCTGCACATCCTCGTGCCAGCCGGCGAAGTCGCGCAGGCACTCCTCGTGCGTACCGCGCTCGGACCAGGACTCGACTTCCCAACCGCCGCCCTCGACGGCGCCGACGAAGTTCACGAGCTCGCCGCCGCGCAGCGGGTACTGGATCACGTGCGCGCCCGGCCCCACCCAGTTGCTGCCGTACGGTTCGCGCATGTGCGCCGGCAGGTCGGAGGCGCGGATCACGCCGCGCCATGCCATGATGCCGGAGAAGCGCGGCGCGTCCGGTCCGAACAGCGCTTCGCGGGTCCGCGAGTGAACGCCGTCCGCGCCGATCACGAGGTCCGCGACCACGGTCGTGCCGTCGGCCGCATGCACCGTCACGCGGCCGTCGTCGTGCTGGCGGTGGCCGTCGACCTTGACGCCGAGCCGGATCGCGTCCGGGCTGCGCCGGCGCACGCCGTCGGCCAGCACGGCGTGCAGGTCGGCGCGGTGCAGCGTGAAGTAAGGATAGCCATAGCGCTCACGCGACACGGCGCCGAGGTCGAACAGCGGCCAGGCCTGGCCGGTGTTCCACAGGCGCACGCGCTTTCCGGCCGGCTCGGAGGCGATGCGTTCCAGTGCCGGCCCGAGACCGAGCCGGTACAGCACGCCGGTGGCGTTCGCGCTGAGCTGGACGCCCGCGCCGATCTCCTTGAGTTGCGCGGCCTGTTCGAGGACGGTGACGTGGAAGCCCCGGTCGAGCAAGGCATTGGCGGCGGTCAGGCCGCCGAGGCCCGCCCCGATGATGACGATGTTCATGTGCTGTCTCGCTGAGTTCTTGTGCGACCCAATATAAAGAAAGGGCCAGGCGAGCGGAAGCAAAAAGAATTTATCGTTTAATCGGGAAAATCGAACAATATAAACAGTATGTATCGAAGCGTCAGGATGCCGGGGTGGCGCGCTTGCGGCTCTTCTTCAGCACGGGATTGCCACCGCTGAATTCTTGCGCGACCTGCTCGAACACGGCCGAGAGCTGGGACAGCGTCTCGTTGCTGGCGCGGCCGGCGCGCGTGATGCAGTAGAACGGCAGCTCGATGGCTGGACGGATCGGATGCAGGCGTACACGGTAGCGCTGGCACGCCGCCGCCGAGATAGACGGCACCACGGCCACGCCGAATCCCGCCTCCGCCATCGCGATCGCCGTCTCGAGGTGGCCGACGAACGTGCGTTTGCCGGTGGTGACGGCGGCCGCGCCGAGGCTTTCTTCGACCATGCGCTGGATCGGCGTGTCGCCGAGGAAGCAGATCAGCGGGACGCCCTGCAGCGCGCGCCAGGTTTCCTGCTCGGCGCTGAAGTCCGGCCAGTCGGTCTCCTGCAACCCGGTGGCGAGCATCAGCTGGGTGGGGAAGATCTGCAGCCGCTCGACGCCGGATTCCTTGCGGAAGAACGGGCCGAAGGCGGCGTCCAGCGCACCGTCTTCGACCATGCGCAACAGCTCGGACGGCGTGCTGTCGACGATTTCCACGCGCACCAGCGGGCACAGGGTGGCGAAGCGGCCGAGCACCGCCGGCATCAGGCTCACGGCGATGTGCGGCATCACGCCCACGCGCAGCAGGCGCTGTTCTTCGCGCCCGATCTTGCGCAGTTCGAGCGCCGCGTTCTCGATGGTCTCGACGATATGCGCCGCAGTGGGCAGGAACATGCGCCCCGCCTCGGTCAGGGCGACCGAGCGCGTCGTGCGGTCGAGCAGGCGGCACTGCAGCTGGGTTTCGAGTTCGCGGATGATGGCGGACAGCGCCGCCTGCGACAGGTGCAGGCGTTGCGCGGTCTTGGTGAAGCTGGCGGCCTGCGCAACGCCGAGGAAGACCTTGAGCTGCCTGAGGGAGAGGTTCATGACGCATACCGCCGGCCGCTGCCGGCAACGGATTCCGAAGCCCCCATTCTAGCAGCGCGGATCAGGTCTGGATCGACGCGGCCAGCCACGGGTAGCGGGCCAGCCGCTCGCGCTCGAACGCGGCGATGCGCTCGCGCCGGCGCAGGGTCAGGCCAATCTCGTCCTGGCCGCCCAGCAGGGCGTGACGCGCCGCGGGTGCGATGTCGAACGATGCCGCGAAACCGCCCGGCCCGGTCACGCGCTGGTGCTCGAGGTCGACGCGCAGGCGGCAGCCGCCCTCGCTTTCCGCCGCCGCGAACAATATGTCCAGCGCCGCGTCGCCCAGCTCGACCGGCAGCACCCCGTTCTTCGTGCAGTTCTGGCGGAAGATGTCGGCGAAGCCCACCGCGACGAGCACGCGAAAGCCGTACTGCAGCAGCGCCCAGGGCGCGTGTTCGCGCGAGCTGCCGCAGCCGAAATTGCGCCCGGCCAGCAGGATCGTCGCAGCGCGGTAGCGCGGCTGGTTCAGCACGAAATCCGGGTTCGGCCGGCGCATGGCCGGATCCTGGCCCGGTTCGCCCGGATCGAGGTAGCGCCAGCTGTCGAACAAATTGGGGCCGAAGCCCGTCCGCGCGACCGACTTCATGAACTGCTTGGGCAGGATCGCGTCGGTGTCGACGTTGTCGCGTCGCAGCGGCGCCGCCAACCCGTCGACGACGGTGAACGGTTCCATCACCGTCCTCCCCGCGCGAAGGCGCGCACGTCGACGAAGCGGCCGGCCAGCGCGGCCGCCGCCGCCATCGCCGGGCTGACGAGATGGCTGCGTCCCCCGGCGCCCTGGCGCCCTTCGAAATTGCGGTTCGACGTCGACGCGCAGCGTTCGCCCGGGGCGAGACGGTCGTCGTTCATCGCCAGGCACATCGAGCATCCCGGCTCGCGCCACTCGAAGCCGGCCGCCGTGAAGACGCGGTCCAGGCCCTCGCGTTGGGCCTGCTCGCGCACGAGTCCCGAACCCGGCACGACGAGCGCCTGGCGCACGTTCGGCGCGATGCGGCCACCCGCGGCCGCGAGCACGGCGGCGGCCGCGCGCAGGTCCTCGATGCGGCCGTTGGTGCAGGAGCCGATGAAGACCCTGTCGATCGGGATATCGGCGATGCGGGTGCCCGGCACGAGAGCCATGTAGTCGAGTGCCGCTTCCATCGCGCGGCGCCGCCCGGCGTCGCCCTCGTCGTCCGGGTCGGGCACGGCGGCGCCCACCGGCGCCACCATGTCGGGCGACGTGCCCCAGGTGACCTGCGGCGCCACCGCGGCGGCGTCGAACGCGAGCATGCGGTCGAAGCGCGCGCCGGGATCGGACACGAGGCCGCGCCAGACCTTCACCGCCGCGTCCCACTGCACACCGGCGGGTGCGTACGGCCGCCCGCGCAGGTAGTCGAGCGTCGTGTCGTCCACGCCGACCAGCGCCGTGCGTGCCCCCGCCTCGATCGCCATGTTACACAGCGTCATGCGGCCTTCCATCGACAGCGCGCGCACGGCAGCGCCGGTAAATTCGAGCGCGTGCCCGGTGGCGCCCGCGGTGCCGATGCGTCCGATCAGGTACAACGCGAGGTCTTTCGCGCTGCAGCCGGGTGCCAGGCCGCCGTCGATCCGCACGAGCATGGTGCGGCTCTTGCGGGTGGCCAGCGTCTGCGTCGCCAGCACGTGCTCGACCTCGGACGTGCCGATGCCGAACGCGAGCGCGGCCAGCGCGCCGTGCGTGCTCGTATGGGAATCGCCGCACACGACGACCATCCCCGGCAGGGTCAACCCCTGCTCCGGCGCGACCACGTGCACGATGCCCTGGCGCCGGTCCAGCATGCGGAATTGCGGGATCCCGTTGTCGTCGCAATTGCGCGCCAGCGTCTCCACCTGCAGCCGCGAGAGCGGATCGGCGATGCCGCCGGCACGGCCCGCGGTCGGCACGTTGTGGTCGCACACGCCGAACGTGGCGCCGGGGCGCCATACCGGGCGTGCCCCCGCGGCCAGGCCCGCGAACGCCTGCGGACTGGTGACTTCGTACACGAGGTGGCGGTCGACGTACAGCAGCGCGCCGCCGTCCTCGTCCAGGTCCACGAGGTGCTCGTCCCAGAGCTTGTCGTACAGGGTGCGCATCAGGGTGCGATTTCCTCGAGTGATTTCTGGCGTGTCTCCGTCATGCCGAGGGCCGCCAGCAGACCGAGCACGCAGACCCCGGCAAACATCAGGAACACGGGAGCGACGCCCTTGGTACCGAGCACCACGCCGACGATCGCAGGGCCGGCCGCCGATGCGGCGCGGAACCAGGACGTCGCCAGCGCCGTGCCGACGGCGCGCATCCGGGTCGGATAAATCTCCGGCGTGTAAAGGAACAGCAGGATGGTCGTCGTGCCGATCACGGCGTATGCGGTCGACCCCAGCAGCATCACGCCGTACGCCGACGGCGCGCCGGTAAAGTACAGTGCGGCGAGCAGCACGCCGGCGATCGAGAACGACGACATCACCCAGCGGCGGCGGCCCACGCGGTCGACGAGGAACGCGCACGCGAGGACGAAGATCACGCTGAGCACGTTCGACATCGACGCGAGGCGCAGCGCCTGGCCGAGCGGCAGGTGGTACACGGTCTTGTACAGGCTGGGCATCCAGTTGTTCAGGCCGTTTGCCACGAAGTAGGCGGTGCCCCACAGCGCCCACACGACGAACGTGCGCTTGCGGTAGAACGCGGAAAACAGTTCGCGCACGCCGGCCTTCCTGGCTGCCTGCGCGGGCACCCGCGGACGTGCCTTGACCTCGATGCGCTTGTCCGTGCTCGCCTCGATACGCTCGATGATGCGCTCGGCCTCGTCGAAACGGCCCTTGCCGATCAGCCAGCGCGGCGACTCGGGCAGGCACCAGATGAAGCCGACGATCAGCAGGCCGGGAATCCCGCCCACGAGGAACATCGACTGCCAGCCGACGTGGGGCACGAGCAGCGAGCCCGCCTGGGCGGCGGCCAGCAGGCCCAGCGGGAAGATCAGTTCGTACAGCAGGAAGAAGCGGCCGCGGTTGTGCGCCACCGACAACTCGTTGATGTAGACGGCCGCGACCGGATTGCCGCCGCCCACGCCGATACCCTGGATGAAGCGGCACACCATCAGTCCGTTGAAGTTGCCCGTCGCGGCGCACGCCAGGCTCATCACCGACATCAGGAGAATCGTCCAGAACTCGCTCTTGACCCTGCCGATGCGCTCGGCCAGCCAGCCGAAGAAGATAGCGCCGACCAGTTGGCCGATGTAGCCGGTGGCGATCAGCAAGCCGATTTGGCCGGGCGCCAAATGCCACATGCCGATCAACACCGGCAGCACGTAGGCCAGCGACAGCGCGTCAAAGGCGTCGAAGAACGTGGCGCTGCCCATGACGACACGGGCCCGGACGTGCCAGCGCGAGATCGGCACGCTTTCCATGCGGGCGATGAGGGCGGCGCCCCTGCCGTCCTGGTCGGCCGCTGCCGGGCTGGACGAAACCTTGACGTCGGTAATGCTGGATAACATGTGGCACCTTCTGTGATGAATACGAATCGGATCAGAACTGCACTTGTACGCCGGCGCGCGTCAGGGTCTGGGTGCGTCCGCTGGACGGCGTGTAGCCGAAGGCCGTCGCCCGGGCGCCGGGACCGGACGCGTGGACGTAAGCCGCGCCACAGTAGATCTGGACGGTCGGGCTCAGATACTGGCTCAGGAATGCGTTGTACTGGTTATACGTGATGGCTTCGAACGTGGAATGCGCCGTCGACAAGCCGAGGATGCGCGTCTTGCGTCCGCCGCTCAGGTCCGTGTTCACGCCAGCCTGCAGGTTACGCTGGATCACTTCGCCGCGCGCATTCTCGAGCTGGACCTGGGTAATGGTCGCGTGCGGGACGAAGATGCCGACCTGGTAACTGGCGCCCAGCACGCCGGTGCTGAAGCGGTCGGCATTGAACTGCGCGCCCGCCAGGCTCTGGCCGAGTACGTTCGTGACGCCGAAGATCGATTTCAGGTCGGCCGTCCGGTTGTGGAACATCGAGTACGAGCCGGCCAGCTTCAGGGCTGCGTTGTTGTAGCGGAAGCCGACCGAGTACGTACGCGACCGCGAGAAATTGGACGGATCCTCGCCGAAGCCGTTCATCACACCCACCTGCAGGCCCGCCATCACGGGCGTCTCGTAGCGGATGGCATTGTCCATGCCGAAGATGTTGGCCAGATTGTCGAGGTTGCCGGGCGAGTACGACCACGAGATGCCGGGCACACTGTTGTTCAGCACGCCCACGTAGTCGTAGGCGAAGTCGGGCATGTGGCCGAGGGTCAGCGTGCCGAAGCGCGTGCTGGACAGCCCGACCTGGGCGTAGCGGTTGAAGAACTTGTTCGGATTGGCCTGGTTGCCCAAGTCGGAATTGAAGCCGGTCTCGAGCTTGAAGAAAGCGTTCAGCCCGCCGCCCAGGTCTTCGGTGCCGCGAAAGCCGAAGCGGTCGGGCGAGCGCTTGCCCGCGTTGACGGCTTTCAGCGATTGGCCGCCGGCGTTGTTCACGTAATCCAGGCCTTCATCGACGCTGCCGTAGAGCTGGACATTGGTTTGAGCAAGCGCGGCGCCACAACTCAGGACACCCGCTACCAGTGCAAGGACGTTCGGTTTGATAATTTGTCTCCAGTATTTATAAACAACTGCGCACAATTTCATTGATTGTCGCGTTGGCCCGCCCACGCATTTCGTGTCGCTGCGCTCGTTGCAAGCGGGTCGTCGCCACGATTTCCCTCATGTGACGCCGAATCAATATAGGGCAAAAGTCAAGCAAGAATAAGCAAAAAGATTCTATTGATAAATCGAATAATTTTGACAATCGCTCCTATCAAATCAAAGACCTACCCTTTGGACTTATCCGAAAACCCGCATAATCACAATCTTTGTCTGCATCCCGTGCGCCACAGTTTTCACAAAATTTATACGAGGCATTTGCGTTTTCACCGCTCGCTGCGGCATCATTCATATTTCAAACAAGAAATTTTTTGTTGGATCGCGAAACAAGTTTTTTCTATTAATTGATAGATTTTTTCGATAAGTCGAGGTGGGGAAATGACGGGATGGTTGGCCAAGATGAACATTGCCGGACGGCTTGCCGTGGGCTTCGGGCTGGTGTTGGGCCTGGGCGTACTGACCACGGGCTTCAGCATTTGGCGCATGCACGACATCGCCCTGGCGGCGCAGGCGATAGCCGCGCCGCTGGCGAAGGAGCGCCTCATCGCCGAATGGAATATGCAAGTCTTCGGCGCGATCCGCCGCACCGGGGCCATCGTCAAGAGTAACGATCCCGGCGTCGCCGCATATTTCAAAGGTGAGATGGACGAGGCCATCAAGCGCTCGGCGGATCTCGCACGCCAGATCGAACCGCTGCTGACCACGCCCGACGAAACCGCCCTGCTGCGCCGCATCGACGCCCAGCGCCAGCGCTACCGCGCCATCACGGCCGCGGCGATGAAAGCCAAGGCCGCCGGCGACACCGCGCTGGCCGAGCGCCTCCTCAACGAATCCTTCGTGCCGACGGCGCGAGGCTACCAGGACTTGCTGGAGGCGCTGCTGGCCCTGCAGCATCGCCAAATGGATGCGCAAAACCATGACATCCTCGCCATCGAGGCCCGCAGCGCTCGCCTGTCCATGGCCCTGACGGCGGCTGGCGTGCTGGCGGGTGCCGCCTGCGCGTGGCTGCTGGCCGCCGGCATCGTGCGCCCGCTGCGCGCGGCCGTGGGAATCGCCCGTACGGTGGCGGCCGGCGACCTGACCCAGGCCATCGCCGTGCACGGCCGGGACGAGACCGCGGCCTTGCTGCGCGCGCTGCGCGACATGAACGACAGCCTGGCCGCGATCGTCGGCCGCGTACGCGACGGCACCGAGACGATCGCGACCGCGTCCAGAGAAATCTCCGCCGGCAACCTCGACCTGTCGAGCCGCACCGAACAGCAGGCCAGCGCCCTGGAGGAAACGGCGGCGTCGATGGAAGAGCTGACCTCGACCGTGCAGCGCAATGCCGGCCATGCGCAGGAAGCGAACCAGCTGTCACATGCCGCGTCGAAGGTGGCGGGCGAAGGCGGCGCCGTGGTCGGCCAGGTGATCGCGACCATGGCGGACATCGATGCGTCGGCGCGCAAGATCGCCGAGATCACAGCGGTCATCGACGGCATTGCCTTCCAGACGAATATCCTTGCCCTGAACGCCGCCGTCGAAGCGGCGCGTGCCGGCGAGCAAGGGCGCGGCTTTGCCGTGGTGGCGGGCGAGGTGCGCAACCTGGCCCAGCGTGCCGCGGCCGCCGCCAGGGAAATCAAGGACCTGATCGGGACATCGACAGCTCAGGTCGAAACCGGCACGCGGCTGGTCGGCCAGGCTGGCGCGACGATGGACCAGGTGGTCGCCAGCATCGGCCGCGTCAACGCCATCGTGAACGACATCGCCGCCGCGAGCCGGGAGCAAAGCAGCGGCATCGGGCAGGTCAGCCAGGCGGTGACGCAGCTGGACGCGGTCACGCAGCAGAACGCTGCCCTGGTCGAGCAGTCGGCCGCGGCGGCGGCGGCGATGCAGGAACAGGCGGCGCGGCTGGCGCAGGCGGTCCAGGTATTCCGGATCGGCGCGCCAATCGCCGCGCCATCGGGCACCGTCCGCCGCATTGCCTGAAGCCGAATGCCAACCTGACTGTTCGAAACAGGCTCCGCTACGCCAGCTTCGCCTTGAAGAACGCCATCGTCCGGCCCCATGCCAGTGTCGCGGCCGCTTCGTCGTAGCGCGGCGTCGTGTCGTTATTAAAGCCGTGCTCCACGCCCGGGTAGACGAAGTGTTGATAGTCGACGCGGTTCGCCTTCAGCGCGGCCTCGTACGCGGGCCAGCCGGCCAGGATGCGCTCGTCCTTGCCGGCGTCGTGGATCAGCAGGGGCGCGCGGATGCGGGCGACGTCGGCCGCGGGCGGCTGCATGCCGTAGAACGGCACGGCGGCGGCCAGGTCCGGCAGCTGCGTCGCGAGGTAGTTGGCGATGCCGCCGCCGTAGCAGAAGCCCACCACGCCCACCTTGCCCGTACCCTGCGGCAGCGCGGCCAGCGCATGAAAGGCGGCGATGAAGTCCGCGCGCGTCTTGGCCTGGTCGAGCTTGGGGAAGAGTTCGCGGGCCTTGTCCTCGTCGCCCGGATAGCCGCCCAGCGGGTACAGCGCGTCCGGGGCGAAGGCGACATAGCCGTCGAGCGCGACGCGGCGGGTAACGTCCTCGATGTGCGGATTCAGGCCGCGGTTTTCGTGCACGACGAGGATCGTCGGCAGCTTTCCTTTCGCGTGCGCCGGCTCGGCCAGGTAGCCGTGCACCTTGCCATAGCCCTGCGGCGACGGGAAGTCGACATACCGCGTCTTCAGGCGCGCGTCCGCCGGGGCAACGAGCGGCGCGGCGAACGACGGCGACAACTGCGCCAGCAACGCGGCGGCCGTCGTGCCGCCGGCGGCATAACGGCTGGCACGCGACAGGAAATCGCGGCGCGACACGCGGCCGTGCACATAGCCATCGAACAGTTTCAGTACCTCGGGGTCGAAATCCGCTGCGGTCAAACGTGTCATGTCCAGCCTCCTGTCGGGTCCAAGAGCGCCAGCATACTTCAGATCCGGATGACGATGCGCCGCTTGAACAGCTGCCATAGCCCCGCCCCCAGCACGAGCAGCAGCAACGCCGAATACGCGGCCGAGGCCACCCGCGCTTCGGGAATCGCCTGCGCCAGCCACGCGGCCAGCAGGTCGTGCAAGCTGCCCGCCCCGAGCGGCAGCTGCATCGCCGTATCGATCAGCGTGATGCCGACGAAGGCCAGCGTCGCATTGGTGCCGAAGGCGAGCACCGGCCGGGTCCACGCGGGCGCTTCCTGGCCGGGCGGCACGACGCGCATCAGCACGAGCAGCGACAGCAGCGTGAACCCGCCGGACGCCAGCGCAAAGCTGGGCGTCCACAGTTTTTTCACCATGGGCACGAGCGGATCGAGCAGGAAGCCGGCCAGCAGGCAGGCCACGCCGGCGATGGCGAGGGCCGTCAGCGTGGCGCGCTTGTGCGACCGCATCAACAGCAGCGACGCCGCCACGCCGAACAGCACGTTGACGAGCGCGCCCAGGGTGGACACGAGACCTTCCGGATCGAAGGTGACGACGGCGCCGGTCGTGCCCCACGGCCACAGGTGCGGGACGCCGAACACGGCGCGGTCGACGACGGCCGGCAGCGCGTGCATCGAGTCGAAACACGCGCGCCCGCAACCGGGCGCATCCCACGCGAGCAGCAGCGCGGCATAGCCGGCCAGCAGCGCCACGCTGGCCGCCACCGGCACCGAGACGCGCAGGCCGTCGCGCCGCAACGCCAGCACGCAGCCCGTGCCCACGATCGCATAGCACAGTCCGATGCGCTGCAGGATGCCCGGCAGGCGGACGTGGGCGAAGTCGAAGCCCGGCAGCAGGTTCAGCACGACGCCGAGCGCGACGAGCACGGCCGAGCGGCGCAGCACGTGGCCGACGAGGGCCGTCCTGCCCTGCCCCGCGCGCCGCGCGAGCGCATGCGGCAGCGCGGCGCCCGCGCAGAACAGGAAGGCGGGAAAGATCATGTCGGCGATGGCGAAGCCGCGCCAGTCGGCATGCGTCAGGAACGTGAAGCGCCGGTCCCAGCCGCCCGCGTACGCGACCATGATCATGCCCATCACGGCCAGGCCGCGCAGCAGGTCGATGGCAATCACACGCGGCGTGGAAAGTGCCGGCTTTTCCATCCTGTTCCCCATGTATGAAATCGATTTCAAATATGCGCCGGCGGACGCGCATCGTCAAGTCATGATGCATAACGCACATCACTATCCAGAAGGAAATAGAATGGAAGACCACCGCAACCCACCAGGAGATCCCATGCAACTCATCGGCATGCTCGATTCACCGTTCGTCCGCCGCGTCGCCATCTCGTTCGATCTGCAGGACATTCCGTTCGAACACAAGGCGCTGTCCGTGTTCCGCAACTTCGACGAATTCTCCGCCATCAATCCGACAGTCAAGGCGCCGACGCTCGTGCTGGACGACGGTTCCTTCTTGATCGATTCCACGCTGATGCTCGAATACGGCGACGCGCTGGCGGGCAACTCCCTGCTGCCCACCGCCCCGGCCGCGCGGGCCAGGGCGCTGCGTGCCATCGGCCCGGCGCTGGCGGCGTGCGAAAAGACGGCGCAGATCGTCTACGAGTATTCGCTGCGTCCGCAGGAAAAACAGCACCAGCCGTGGCTCGACCGCGTGCAGCAGCAATTGTTCGCCGCGCTCAGGCTGCTGGAAGCGGAGACGGACGCGTTCGACATCGCCGCACTCGACCAGGCCGCGGTCACGGCCGCCGTCACGTGGTCGTTCGTCCAGTTGAACGTGGCGCAGATCGTGAAGCCCGATGACTTCCCGCACCTGGCCGCCTGGACCGCGCGCGCGGAAGCACTGCCGGTCTTCCAGCGCTACCCGCTCGTTTGAGCGCCACCGAGCGGCAAGCGCGCCGGCCTCGACTGGCGATTTTGCTATGATTGGTTTCACACCAACAACCGGACGCTCCATGAAACTGCCGTCCCTGGCCGCCCTCGCGGCGGCCGTGTCGATGCCGATCCTGGCCGGCTGCGCCGCCCCTCCGCCGCAAGACGCCGTGTACCCGCTCCGGCCCGAGCAAAGCGTCGTCCTCGCGCGCGGCACCGTGCTCACGTACGACAGTTACAGCGACAGCCGCTGTCCCGCGAACACGCGCTGCGTCTGGGCCGGCCGGCTGATCTTCCGCTTCCTCATCGACGGCCCGAACGGCGCCGAAGAATTCACGCTCGGTCCCGACCAGCCGACGGCCACGCCCGCGTCGCTGCACGGGGCTCGCATCACGCTCGACACGTCCGCGATCCCGCCCGCGCGCGCGGCCGGCACGCTGCGCCCCAGCGACATCATTCCCGTCACGCTCAAGATCTCCACCAAATGACCACGTCGACCACTTCCGCCAAAACCCTCGCCTGCGGCCTGATCCTCTCCATCGTCCTGGCACCGCCGCTCGCGCTGGGCAAGACCCCGGTCACGACAGGCACCGGCGGCGCCGTCGCCACGATCAGCGAAAAGGCGTCGGCCTCCGCGCTCGCGATCCTCAACAAGGGCGGCAACGCCATCGACGCGGCCGTCGCGGCGGCGGCCACGCTGGGCGTCACCGATCCGTTCAGCTGCGGCATCGGCGGCGGCGGCTTCATGGTCGTGTACCTTGCGAAAGACAAGCGCGTCGTCACCATCGACCACCGCGAGACGGCGCCCGCGTCGTTCAGCCCATCCGTCTTCCAGGAAAACGGCAAGGCGATCGATTTCGACACGGCCGTCGCCAGCGGCGCATCGGTCGGCGTGCCGGGCACCGTGCGCGGCTGGCACGAGGCGCTGGAGCGCTACGGCACGATGTCGTTCAAGCAGGTGCTGGCGCCCGCGATCCAGGTCGCGACGAAAGGCTTCCCCGTCAGCGACACCATGCACGGCCTGATCGTCGAGAACGAGAAGAAATTCGGCATGTTCGAGACGACGAGCAAGCTGTATCTCAAGAACGGCAAGGCCCTGCCGGCCGGCACCGTCGTGAAAAATCCGGACCTCGCCAAGGCCTACCGCGAGCTGGCGGCGAAAGGCTACAAGGTGTTCTACGAAGGCCCGCTGGCGCAGGCCGTCGTCGCGGCCGTCAACCGCCCGCCCGTCACGGCCGGCGTCCAGGTCCGCCCCGGCACGATGAGCCTCGCGGACATGGCCAATTACGAGGCGCGCATCCGCCAGCCGATCCGCTCCACCTACCGCGGCTACGACATCTACGGCATGCCGCCGCCCAGCAGCGGCGGCGTGACGGTCGCCGAAGCGCTCAACATCCTGGAAGGCTTCGACCTGAAGGCGATGCCGCGCGTGAACGTCGAACACCTGTACCTGGAAGCAAGCCGCCTCGCCTTCGCCGACCGCAACGCCTTCCTCGGCGACCCGGAATACGTCGACGCGCCGATCGAAGGCGTGCTGTCGAAGCAGTTCGCGGCGCAGCGCCGGTCGCTGATCCGGCCGGACCGCGCGGCCGGCGTCGTCCCCGCCGGCGACGCCTTCCTGTACGAGAACGACCAGAGCTTTCCGCTGCGCCCGCAGCAGAACCTGATCATGAAAGAAGGCACGCACACGACGCACCTGACGGTGTCGGACAAATGGGGCAACGTCGTGGCCTACACCTTCACGATCGAGTCGTGGGGCGGCAGCGGCATCGTCGTGCCGGGCTACGGCTTCCTGCTGAATAACGAGATGACCGACTTCGATTTCACCGGTCCGGCGCCGAACGTCCCCGAAGCGGGCAAGCGCCCGCGCAGCAGCATGGCGCCGACGCTCGCCTTCAAGGACGGCAAGCCCGCCTTCACCATCGGCAGCCCGGGCGGCGCGACGATCATCACGACGGTGCTGCAGACGATCGTCAACTACATCGACCTCGGCATGACGATGGACCAGGCCATCGACGCGCCGCGGCTATCGCAGCGCAACGCGAAAGAGACCTCGGTCGAACCGGGTTTTACCGGCACCCCGCAGGCCCAGGCGCTGGAACAGTTCGGCCACAAGTGGGAAGCGAAGCCCGAAGAGATCGGCGCCGCGAACGCGATCGTGTTCAATCCCGACGGCACCGTGACGGCGGTCAGCGAAGGCCACCGCCACGGCATCGGCACGGCGCTCGTGCAGAAGCGCGCGCACTGAATCCACACCTTGATCAACCCAGCCGGCCGGCGGGAAAGGCCGGCGGCGCGGCGAGCATGCGGCGCCAGTCGAGCCGCAATTGCACGAGGCAGACGGCCAGCGAGATTTCGATCAGCCACGGCCACGCCGTGGTGCCGGTCAGCTTGCCGAGGGCCACGGCCGCGAGCGCCTGCACGAGCGCATACGCGCCGGCGCGCAGGCCCAGCGCCAGGTTCCAGCCGCCGCGGACGCTCGCGTAATCGCCCAGCAGCCCCATCATCGCCACCTGGCCGGCCAGGCTGCACAGGCCGAGCTGGCGCAGCAGCCCATCCGGTCCCGTGCCCAGGACGAACGACGCGCCCGTCAAGGCTGCCGTCAACAACACCCACACCGAGAGCGCCTGACGCAGCAGCCGCGTGGCGAGGCGGCGGTTCAGCAGCGCGGCGTTGCCGGCCAGCGGCGTCAGGCGCAGCAACGCCTGCTCGCCCTGCGTGCGGCGCAGCTGCTGGCCATACTGGGCCGTGCTGAATGCGACGACGAGCGCCATCATGCCCGGCCCGGCGTCCAGTAACACGCCGGCGAACGATTGCGCCGCCGCGCCGCGCGGCACGGCCAGCACGATGTGCACGATGACGCTGACGACCACGACCACGACGATGGCGCCGCCCCAGGAAGTCCAGTGCGCCATCGGTCCCAGCGCATGCATCAGCATCGTGCCCGGATCGGCGCGCCGGCGCTCGCAACGCAGCGCGACGCGGTACAACGACAAGTTGCCTTGCCACACCATACCGTCGGGCATGGGCTGTTGTTGTTCCTTGCGGAAAGCGAAGTGGTTCAGGCGCCTGATCTGGTCGCCGCGCCGCGCCAGGAAGGCGTCGCCGCCGGCCGGATACATCCAGCGCAGGCCCCACACCGCGGCGGGCAGGACCAGGATGCTCATGACCCAGAAGGCGGCATTGCCCGTCATCCGTTCGACCCACGCGGGCGGCAGCATGAAGTGCACCAGCCACGGTCCGTTGCCGCCCAACACGAGCAGGACCACGACGTACTTGTTCCCCGCCATCATCAACGCCATGCACAGCGTGCCGAGCGCGACGATCGGCAGCACGGCCCAGTTGCCGAGGCCGTACGCGATGCCGAGCGTGGCGATGCACAAGTACGCGGCCGTCATCTGCAGGAGGCGGCGGCGCTGGCGCGGCAGCAGCCATGCGTTCATTGGCGAATTCAGGCGGATGGAACCGGGCACGAAGAGGAAAGTCCAGATGAACGCCAGCGCCATGAAGACGACGGCGATGGCAAAGCGCAGCGCCTGCAAGGGAGACAGGTTGCCCAGCACGGCCACGATGATGCCGCATGAGGCGATAGCGCCGGCCACCAGGTAAACGCCGCGCAGCGAGCCCGGTTCGCGCTGCGCCGCGGCCGCGCGCCAGATCGTCCGAAAATCCTGCAGCGCGGCGTTCATTGCGTCACCTCGATGAACAGGTCTTCCAGCGTCAACGGTTCCACGCGCACGCCCGGCTCGCGCGCGAGGCGCGCGACGTCGTCGCCCGGCGCCTGCACGATCACGCTCGTCATGGCCCCCTCCTGGCGCCGCCGCACCTCGCCCGCCAGCGGCGCGCCGGGCAGCGTGGCGGCGGGCACGACGACGCGGCGCGCGCCTTCCAGCAGCGCGTCCGTCTGGCCCTGCAGCGCGATGCGGCCATCTTTCAAGAACGCGAGGTCGAACGCGACGCGCTCCAGGTCGGACAGGATGTGCGTGGAGAACACGACGGTCGTCCCCCACTCGATCACCTGGTCGACGAGCTCGCGCAGGAAGGCGCGCCGGCCGACCGGATCGAGCGCGGACACGGGTTCGTCGAGGATCAGCAGTTCCGGCTCGTGCGCCAGCGCGCGGATGATGGCCAGTTTCTGCTGCTCGCCGCCGGACAGGCGCTTGATCGGCTTGTTGCGCAGCTCCGGGCCGAAGTCCCAGCGCGACAGCAGGCCGTCGACCTTGCCGGTGTTCCAGCGCGGGTACATCGCGCGGAAATAGTCGAACATCTGCACGGGCGTCAGCCAGTCGAACAAATCGGTGCGCTGCGGGACATAGCCGATGCGGCCCCGCGCGTCGTCCGACAGCCCGGCCACGTCTTCGCCGAACAGCGTCACCGCGCCGCCGTCGGCCTCGCGCAACCCGAGCATGCATTCGAGCAGCGTGGACTTGCCGGCGCCATTGCGGCCCAGCAGGCCGACGACCTGGCCGGGCGCGATTTGCCAGTCGAGATCGGCAAGCACCCGCTGGCTGCCGAAGTACTTGCTGACCGAGGACATGCGAACGATGGCGGCACTCATTTTGTTTCCTTCAGAATGGTTGCGAACAGGGACAGGACGGTTTCTGGATCGAGCTCGAGCTGGCGCGCCTCGACGGCGGCGCGCTCGAGCGTGGGACGGAGCAGGCCGGCGCGGTCGGCCGGCTGCGTGGATGCAGACTCGGCGACCACCATGCCGAGGCCGCGCCGGCGCGCCAGCACGCCTTCCATCTCCAGCAGGCTGTAGGCCTTGGAGACGGTCATGGGATTGAGCGCCAGCGCCTGCGCGATCTCGCGCACGGACGGCATCTCGTCGCCGGGGCGGAGCTGGCCGCTCGCGGACAGGCGGCGCACCTGCTCGACGAGCTGGCGGTAGATCGGTTCGGACGAGCCGGTCGCGATCGAAAACAGGCTGGCAGTGTGTGTGGGCATGGTGTCTACTGTATTAATTGAGTAATACAGTACGCCGGCGGTGTATCGTCGTCAAGCGATATTTACAAAAAAAGACGGCTCCGCGAGGGAGCCGTTAAAGGGCGTGGGCGCCAAGCCGCCCACGTTGGATCTGCGGACGGAGACTGGTCCGCAGGGACGACAAAAAACGTTACATCAGAGGTGCGGGACGATCAGCGGCATGAGGTCGTCGAAGGTACGGCCGGTGCCGTTCTCGCCGATCGCATGCATCTTCCACTCGCCGTTATGGCGGTACAGCTTGGCCATGATCTGGGCCGTGTGCGAGCCCTGCACCGACAGGTCGTAGCGCGCGATTTCCTTGCCGTTGCTGGTATCGAACAGGCGGCAGAACGCGTTCTGGACCGTCGAAAAATTCTGGCCCGTGAAGCTGTTGACGGTGAAGACGAGCGACCTCACGCTCTCCGGCACCGTGCGCAGGTCGACGACGATCTGTTCGTCGTCGCCGTCGCCGGCACCCGTGCGGTTGTCGCCGGTGTGCGTGATGCTGCCGTCGCGGCTTTTCAGCTGGCGGAACCAGACCACGTCGACCGGGCGGTTCGATTCGTCGAACATCACGACGGAGGCGTCCAGGTCGACCGCCTGGCTCTTCGCGCCGAAGCCGAAGAAACCGCCGGACTTCGCGACGTCCCAGCCGAGGCCCATCGTCACGCGGGACAGGGCGCCGCCGGCTTCCTTCTCCAGCGAGATCTTCTGGCCCTTCTGCAGATTGACTGCCATTTGAATTACTCCTTTGCTTGTCAGCGTCCGGGCGCCTGCACCCACGCCTTGAACGTGGCGCGGTTGCGCGAACAGACATAAATCTTGCCGCGACCGGAGAAGCGCAGGACGAGGCCCTCGCCGCTGGTCTGGCTGTTGATCAGGTTACCCAGGAAGCCGCCGCTGGTGCCGGTCGTGATCGAGACCTCGTAGTGCAGGGTGCTGTCCCAGGCGACGACGTGCGAGTTGTCGATGATCGCGTCCTTGCCCGGTTCCACATCGAGCACGTTCATCGAGCCGAAGCCGGAGACGACGACCTGGCCGCTGCCCGAGGTCTCGGTCACGAAAAAGCCGCCGCTCTGGGCGAACAGCGCGTTGCCGAGACTCTGGGTGCGCACGCGCAGGTCGACGCCGGAGCTGGCCGCCACGAACGCGCCGTCGCTGATGATGAACTGGTTCGGGCCGCAGTCGACCACCTGCATGGCGCCCGGCAGCGTGGGAGACAGCAGGCAGTCGCCGTCGCCGCGGGTCGCTTCGATGTGCTGCTGGAAGAACGACTCGCCGTTGGCGAAGGTGCGCATCAGCGCGCTGCCCAGGCCCCCCTTCATCTTGCCCTTGAGGTCGAGCGTCGATTCCATCATGACCATCGCATCCGATTCGCAGTAGATGGTCTCTCCGCGCTTCAGCGACACATGCAGGAAGGGATCGACGTCCCCGGTCACGGTAAACACTGGCATTTGGCTTCCTTTCAGGCCGGCGTTTTAAATTAGACGCTCACGCCATAGTTCTTGGCGAGGGGGCCGAGGCCGCCGTTGAAACCCTGGCCCACTGCGCGGAACTTCCAGTCCGCGCCGTTACGATACACCTCGCCGAAGATCATGGCCGATTCGGTCGAACCGTCTTCGGACAGGTCGTAGCGGGCGATCTCGCTGTCGTTGGCCGCGTTGATGCAGCGGATGAACGCCTTGCCGACCATGCCGAAATTCTGGCGGCGCGTATCGCCCTCGTGGATCGTCACGGCCAGCACGATGCGCTCGACGTCGGCCGGGACCTTCGTCAGGTCGATGCTGAGGGTCTCGTCATCGCCCTCGCCGGCGCCGGTGCGGTTGTCGCCCGAGTGCGTCACCGAGCCGTCGGACGACTTGGCGTTGTTGTAGAAGATGAAGTCGGCATCCGAGCGGACCTTGCCCGACTGGTTCAGCAGGAACGCGACGCCGTCCAGGTCGAACGCGGCGCCATCGGTGGCGCGCACGTCCCAGCCGAGGCCCAGTTTCAGGCTGGACAGGCCCGGTGCTTCCTTCGACAGGTTGACGTTACCGCCTTTTTGCAAGCTGATTGCCATGATGATTCTCCTTCAGGTTGATAAGTACTGCCTTTTTCACGCTTCATTCGACGTGGGCGAACTCTTTGCTGCCCACACCCAACGCTTCCTGCTTCTTGCGATACCGGATCGACGACCACACCGAGGCACCGATGAAGGCGACACCCGCCAGGCCCGTGACCAGTTCCGGCACGTGGAACTTCATACTCGCCAGCATGATCAGGGCCAGGATGCCGATCGCGTAGTGAGCGCCGTGCTCCAGGTACACGAACTGGTCGAGCGTGCCCTTTTCCACCAGGTACACCGTCAGCGAACGCACGAACATCGCACCGATCGCCAGGCCCAGCATGATGATCACGACGTCGTTGGTGATGGCGAACGCGCCGATCACGCCGTCGAAGCTGAACGATGCATCCAGCACTTCCAGGTACAGGAAGCCGCCGATACCGCCGCGCTTGACCATCTCGCCGACGTCGCCGCCGCCCTCTTCCGACTTCTCGAGCAGGTTCGACAGCACGTCCACGCCGACGTAGATCAGGATGCCCCACAGGCCCGAGATCAGCACGACCATCTTCTGGGCTTCCGGCACCAGCGACAGGCTGGCCATCAGCGCACCGATCGAGATCATCACGGCGATCGACGACACCTTGCCGAGCGAGCCGAGCTTGGCTTCGAAGTGGCCGAGCCAGTGGTGTTCCTTCTCTTCATCGAACAGGAAGTTCAGGAAGACCAGCAGCAGGAACATGCCGCCGAATGCCGCCACTTCCGCGTGGTGGTTCGTCAGGTGCATCGAGTACTGCTTCGGATCCTGCAAGGCCATGTTCCACACGTCCATCAGGCCCAGGTCGGCCGCCACCGCGACGATCACGAGCGGGAACAGCAGGCGCATGCCGAACACGGCGATGATGATGCCGACGCCCAGGAACAGCTTTTTCCAGAACGCGTCCCACGTTTTCAGTACGGAGGCGTTGACCACCGCGTTGTCGAACGACAGCGAGACTTCCATGACCGCGAGAATCGCGGCGATACCCATCGCCGTCAGCGCACCGGCCACGCCGGCATGCTCGTAGCCCCACCAGGCCGAGCCCAGCAGGCACAGCGCCGTGACGATGAATGACACCCTAAAATGCTTCATTCTTATGTCCCTTCTTGGGATATGTGTTGTTGACAAGGCGCAGTGTAGAGGCGATGATCCAATCAAAAAAGCGAAGATAACAAGAGAATCACTTCGAAAAAACCTGCGTTATTCACGTGATAATGAAATCCGACATCAATTTCCGCCACCTGTACTACTTCTGGGTCGTGGCCAACGAAGGCGGCATCACGCGTGCCGCCGAACGGCTCGGCCTCGCCGTGCAGACGGTCAGTTCGCAATTGACGCTGCTGGAGCAAGCGCTGGGCAAGACGCTGTTCGCGCAGCAGGGCCGGCGGCTCGTGCTGACGGAAGCGGGCCGGCTGGCGCTGGGCTATGCCGACCAGATCTTCTTGCTGGGCGAGCAGATGCAGGAAGCGCTGAACGAGTTCGACAGCGGCCGCACGCGCCTCACGGTGGGCATCTCGGACTCGCTGCCGAAGCTGTCGGCCTACCGCATGCTGGAAGCCGTCACGCGCATGGACCGCCCCGTACGCATCGTCTGCTACGAAGACCAGTTCGAGGCGCTGCTGGCCGATCTCGCGCTGCACAAGCTCGACGTCGTGCTGACCGACCGCGAAGTGCGCGCCGGCGCGACCCTGAAAGTGTTCAGCCACCAGCTGTTCGACAGCGAGATGGTGGTCGTGGGCACGCCCGTGCTCGCCCAGCGCTACGGCGGCGCGGACGATGCGTTTCCACAGAATCTGAACGGCGCGCCGTTCCTGCTGCCGGCGCGCAATAATGCCCTGCGGGGCAAGATTGACGAGTGGTTCGTGCAGCACCACGTGCGGCCGGACGTGGTCGGGGAGTTCGAAGACAACGCGCTGCTCAACACATTCGGCCGGCGCGGCCTGGGCCTGTTCTTCGCGCCGGCCGCGCTGGCGGACGACGTCGCCGAGCAGTTCGGCGCCGTGCGGGTCGGGCTTGTTCCGACGGTGCGCGAACAGTTCTACATGATCTCGAGCGACCGCAAGATCATGCACCCGGCGGTCGAGGCCATCCTGGCGGGATCGCGAAAAGCGACTCCCCCGGCGGCCTGACCGTTACAATGCAGCTCGGCTTTTGCCTTTCGAGTAAACATACCTTCTATGCAAAACGTATTGCTCGTCGTTCTCGCGCTGCTGCTGGTGGCGCTGAACGGCTTCTTCGTGGCGGCCGAATTCGGCATCGTCACCCTGCGCAAGACCCGTGTGCGCGCCATCGCCAAGACCGGCGGCCTGCGCGGACGTATTCTCTACAAAGTCCACAGCCAGCTCGACGCTTATCTGTCCGCCTGCCAGCTGGGCATCACGCTCGCGTCGCTGGGCCTGGGCTGGGTTGGCGAACCCGCGTTCGCGAACCTGCTGGAACCCGTGTTCTCGCTGGTCGGCGTCACGAGCCCGCAGATCATCCACGGCGTGTCGTTCGTCGTGGCGTTCAGCGTGATCTCGTTCCTGCACATCGTCGTGGGCGAGCTGGCGCCGAAGTCGCTGGCAATCCGCGTGCCGGAAGCGGTGGGCCTGTGGAGCGCCATGCCGCTGTACGGCTTCTACTGGGCGATGTACCCGGCCATCTGGCTCCTCAACGCGAGCGCCAACCTCGTGCTGCGCGTGGCGGGCCTCTCGGGCGTGGGCGGTCACGAGACGCATTACTCGAACGACGAACTCAAGCTGATCCTGCGCACGAACACGGGCACGCCGGGCGAGCGCTTCACGCACGACGAGCGCCACATCCTCGCGCAGTCGCTGGAGTTCGCCCAGCACACGGTGGCGGACCTCATGCGTCCGATTAACGAGGTGAGCGCGCTGTACGCGAGCCGCTCGCTCGAGCAGAACCTCGACACGATGCGCCGCAACCGCTTTTCGCGCTACCCGTATTTCGACGAGGACGGCGAGGAAGTGCTGGGCGTGATCCACCTGAAGGACCTGTTCTTCGCCGAGCAGTCGGGCAAGGACGTCGACGACCTGACGGATTACCTGCGTCCCGTCGAACTGATCTCGGCGCGCACGCCGGCAATCGAGCTGTTCCGCCGGTTCCGCGGCGGCGCCCCGCACTTCGCGCTGATCGGAGAGAAAGGCAAGCGTCCGGTCGGCTTCATCACGCTGGACAACCTGCTGGGCGCCATCGTCGGCGAGATCCGCGACGAGTTCCGCCTCAACGAAAACGACTGGCTGCCGCAGGGCGACGGCACCTACATCGGCAAGGCGAGCCTGCCGATCGTCTCGCTCGAACGCGTGCTCGGCATCGACATCAACAACGAAGAGATGGGGCTCGATGAAGTCGAATCCGTCGGCGGGCTGTTGATGGCCAAGCTGGGGGATATTCCCAAGCAGGGGCAGCGGATCGAGTTTCCCAGGTTCGACGTCGTGGTCAAGAAGACCAACGGGCCACGCATCCTGCTCGTGAAAGTGATTCCGCAGCTGGAGCGCGGGGCGGATGAGGATGATCTGGACTGAAGGTGTTCGATACAATCAAGTTCATGCAGGATCGACATAACGCGCGGCTTCCGCCGAAAAGGCAAACGCATACAGCCACCAGCATTCGGCGACGATGACCAGGGTAGCGCCGGCCGCGAGTGCGGCGTCCGTCGCGTTACCCGCCTTCATGCCATCGATAAGGAAGCACAGGGCGGCGAGGCTGATGAGGATCAGCAGCGCGATGTAGGCCCCACCGATCCAGCGAACGACGCCCATGCGACGGCGCGCAGTCATCATGATCGTCAGTGACCACATGGACAACGCGAAGAATACCGAGAAGACGACTTGACCCATTGTCCCGTCGCCTCTGGGCGTTTCTCGTTGAGCGTACGCTGCCAGGCGTAGGCCGCCAACAAGCAAAGACGGCACGGCAAACGTCGTGATGAGCTGCATGAGCTTCCAAGCGACGGGCTTGCGGTCGACGGCACGATCGGTTGCGTTGCCCAATTCAAGCCCCACCCGCCTGCCGCGCCTCTTCCCGATACCGCCCCGGCGACTTGCCCACGAGCCGCCGGAAATCCGACGTGAAGTGCGCCTGGTCGAAATACCCGAGCCCCTGCGCCAGCGCAGCCAGGTCGACGTCGCCTCCCTGCGCGAGACGATCCGCCGCCTCGTGCAGGCGAAACCGCCGGATCGCCCATTTCGGGCTCACGCCCACGTACTCGCTGAACAGCTGCTGCAGGCTGCGCACGCCCATCTGCGCGACCGCCGCCAGTTCCTCCACCTGCGTCAGCCCGGGCGTCGATTCCACCGCACGCAGGATGGCCGCGATCCGGTCGACCTGCGGATCGGGCGCCGGCAGCATGGTTCGCAGCAGCGCCCCCGCCGCCTCGATCATCGCGGCGTCGTCCGCCGTGTCCAGCACCGCATCCTGCGCGGCCGCCGCGTCCCACGGGAACACGTCGCCCAGCGCCAGCACCTTGTCCGTGATCGTGTGCAGCGGCCGGCCCAGCAAACCGCGGAAAGCGCCGGCCCGGAAGCGCAGGCCGCACACCTTGCCCGCGTCCTGCAATGTGTAATCGAACGAGCCCGTCGTCAGGCCCCAGATGCCCGTGCGGGCGCGGTCGAACACGATGTGCACGCACGGGTAAGGCAAGGTGCGCTGCGTGTGTGCCGGGCGGCCCTGCAAGTCCCACTCGACGATCCAGTAGTGGTCGAGGAACGGCGCCAGGTCCGGCGGCGGCAGGTAGCGGCCGAGCCGGAACATCTTGCCGGCGAGGGCAGGCGCGACGACGCCCTTGGCGCGGTCGGTGACGGTGGGGAGATGGCTCATCGGGGCATTCTAGCATTCGCGTTTTTCCTAGACCGCGGCGGCAGGCAAGCCTAATCTGTCGGCTCACCGCCATCCCGAGGACCCCATGAACCCGACCCTGTTCCACGCTCCGAATTCGCGCTCCGGCGCGGCCCGCATCCTGCTCGAAGAACTCGGCGCCCCCTACGACCTGCACGTGCTGAACCTCAAGAAGAACGAGCAGCGCGCGCCGGAGTACCTGGCCATCAACCCGATGGGCAAGGTCCCCGCCATCCGCCACGGCGATGCCCTCGTCACGGAGCAGCCGGCCGTCTTCATCTACCTGGCCGACCTGTTCCCGCAAGCGGGTCTCGCGCCCGCGCTGGACGATCCGCTGCGCGGTCCCTATCTGCGCTGGCTCGCGTTCTACGGTTCGTCGTTCGAGCCGGCGATCACAGACCTCGCGATGAAACGCGAGCCCGCGCCGCCGATGATGTGCCCGTACGGCGACTTCGACACGATGCTGGCCGCGTTGACTGCCCAATTGCGCGCGGGCCCGTACCTGCTGGGCGAACGCTTCTCCGCCGCCGACGTCCTGTGGGGCATCTCGCTCGGCTGGGCCACGATGTTCAAGCTGGTGCCGGAACTGCCCGAGATCATGGCCTACATCGACCGCGTCAGTTCGCGTCCGGCCGCGCGCCGGGCCGCGGAAGCGGATGCGCTGCTGGCCGCCGCGCAGGGTTGATCAGGCCAGTGGCCAGCGCCGTCCCCATCACGATCAGGGCGCTGCCGGCCGCCATCGCGGTCGTGAAAGTCTCGCCGAGGAACAGCACGCCCCACAGCACGCCGAACGCGGGTACGAGGAACGGCACGGCCATCGTCCGCGCCGCGCCCACGCGGGCGATCAGGCGGAAGAACAGCACGTACGCGAGCGCCGTGCACAGCGCGCCCAGGCACAGCAGCGCGCCCCACGCACGGGGCGACGGCGGCGTGGCCGGATGCAGGGCCAGTGCTGCCGGTGCCAGCATGAGCGCGGCGGCCAGCTGGCTGCCGGCGGCGACGGCCAGCGGCGGCACGGTCGCGAGATAGTGCTTGCTGAAGTGGGCGGAAAACGCGTACAGCATCGTGGCCGCGACGCATGCCAGCATGGCCCATCCGGTTGCGATTGCACCTGCGCCGGGCGTGAAGCCGGCGTTATCCGCGGCGAGCCACACCACGCCGCAAAAGCCGAGCGCCAGCCCGGCGGCACGCGTGCGGCCGATGGCCTCGCCCAGCCACACGCGCCCGATGACGGCCGCGTACAGCGGCGTGGCCGCGTTGAAGATCGCGGACAGGCTCGCGTTGATGCCCAGCGCCGCCAGCGCGAACAGCACGAACGGCAGCGCGGAATTCGTCAGGCCCACCAGCAGCACCGGTTTCCAGTGCCGGCGCAACGCACGCCAGTCGCCGCCGAGCAGCGGCAACAGCAACACGGCGGCGATGGCGGCGCGGGCACCGGCCAAGGTCATCGCGCCGAACTCGCCGGCGCACACGCGCATGAACAGATACGATGCGCCCCACAGCGCGGCCAGCGCCGTCAGGCAGGCAATGTCGCTCTTCTTCATCATTGCCCCCTCACCGCGCGCAGCGCCGCATCGAGGCCGCGTTCTTCTGGTCCCAGCACGCGCGCCACGCGGCCCTCCGCATCGACCAGCACGACGCTCGGGATCGCGCGGATGCCGAAGGCGGCGAAGGCGGCGCCGTCGCGGTCGAGCGCCACCCGCGGCGTGCCGGGATGGGCCTTGGCGTAGGCCGCCAGTTCGGCGGTCGACGTCCACAGCGGCGCGGCGACGGCAAGCCAGTCCACGCCGCCCCGTTTCATCAGGCGCGTCGCGTCCTCGCGCACGCGCCGGCAGGCCCGTGCGGTGGCGGGACGGGTCTCGCGCAGATATGTTTCGCACCACGGCGAAAAGAACACGAGCGCGCGCGGCTTGCCGGCCGCGCCGGCCGGGAGATCGAGGCCCGCCACCTTGTCGCCGACCCGGAACACACGCGCCGCCTGCGCTTGCGGTGCCAGCGCGACCGGTTGCGCCGCGACCCGGCCTTGCGCAGCGCGATCCAGCGCCGCATGCAGGGCCGCATCGTCGAGATGGCCTACGTAGGCGATGCGGCCGTCGGCGCCGATCAGCACGTGCTGCGGCGTCACGCGCAGGTTCAGGCGGCGCCCCAGGCTGCCGTCGTCGAGCGCGATCGGCATCGTGAGGCCGTGGCGGGCGCGGTAGGCGCGCACGTCGGCCTCCGTGTCGCTGAAACCCGCATTGACGGCGATGACGTCGATGCGCTTGCCGTACTGCCGGTGGATGCGTTCGAAGCCCGGCATCTGCTGCAGGCACGGCGCGCACCACGTGGCCCAGAACTTCAGGTAGACGGGCCGCCTGCCGTAGCGGGTGGCGAGGTCGATGGTGCCGCCGTCGAGCGTGCGCAGGACGGCGGCCGGCGCCGGCTGGCCGATCAGCGGCTGGCCGGCGTGCGCGGCGCGCGTGGCGCCGTCGTCCGCGGCCCCGCAGGTCGCGCAGGTCGCGCAGGCGAACAGCGCGCTGGCCAGGGCGGAGATGAAGTGGATGAGGGTCATGGGATCCTTCATGGTGACGGTGGATGAGGTTTTCATCGTAGTGACCACTTGGATCAGGGCAAAGACGCAAGAATTGCATGAATCCCTGTACCATTTACTGCATGGACCTTTCGATAAACATCGACCGCTTCGCGCGCACGCCCGTCGCCGGCCAGATCGCCGCCGCGATCGGTGCCGCCATCCACGACGGCCGCCTCTCTCCCGGCGCCCGGCTGCCGTCCTGGCACGACCTGGCCGTGCAGCTGGGCGTCGCGCGCGGCACCGTGCGCGCCGCCTACGACAGCCTGCGCGACCAGCAGCTCATCGTCACCGCCGGCGCGGCCGGGACGCGCGTCGCGCGGCAGGCGGTGCGTGCGGGGACGGCGCCGGAACGCCCGGCCGCCCCGCCGCCGCGCCTCGCCGCACCGGTCCCGTTCCAGGTCGGCGTGCCGGGCCAGGACGTGTTCCCGTTCAAGACGTGGTCACGCATCATGGGCCGTGCCGCGCGCACCGCGGCCGCGCAGCCGCTGGGGTATCCCGATCCGCGCGGCGAACCGGTGCTGCGCGCCGCCATCGCGGCCTACCTCGGCATCGCGCGCGGCATCGCGTGTCACCCGTCGCAGGTGTTCGTCGCGAACGGCCATGCCGCCGCGCTCGGCTTCGTCCTGCGCGCGCTGCGCCTGGAAGGACGCAGCGCATGGGTCGAGCATCCCGGCTACGCGTCGGCGCGTACCGTGCTCGCGCAATACGGCGTGACGCCTGTCCCGGTGCCCGTCGATGCGGAGGGGCTAGCCGTGGCGGCGGGCATCGCGTCCTCTCCGAAGGCGGCACTGGCGGTCGTCACGCCGGGGCAGCAGGCGCCGCTGGGCATGACGTTGTCGCTGGCGCGCCGGCATGCGCTGCTCGATTGGGCGGCCGCGCGCAACGCGTGGATCGTCGAGGACGACTACCTGGGCGAGCTGCAGCTGCAAGCCCGCGCCACGCCGGCGCTGGCGGCGCGCGACCATGCCGGCCGCGTGCTGCACATCGGGACCTTCAGCAAGACGATCGCCCCGGCGCTGCGCGTCGCCTTCCTCGTCGTGCCGCCCGCGCTGGCGCCCGCCGTCGCCGCCGTGGCCGATGTCGCCGCGGCCGCGCCGGCACCCGCGATCCAGTTCGCCATCGAGGAATTCCTGCGCGACGGCCACTACCTGCGCCACCTGCGCCGCATGAAGCGCGTGTACGCCGAGCGCCGCGCCGCGCTGTGCGCCTGCCTGCGCGATCTCGGCCTGGCGCATGCCGAGGCCGGCCTGTCCGTGCTCCTCCCGCTGGCGGATGGCGTCGACGATGCCGCGCTGGCCGCGCACGCACGCACGGTGGGTCTCGCGCCGTCCGCCCTGTCGTGGTGGCGCGCGCAAAAAGACGACGCGCCCGGCGGCCTGCTGCTGGGCGTGACGAACGTGCCGCCTGGGCGCGCGCAGGCCGCGTGTGCGGCGCTGGCCGCGCTGCTGCGCTGAGCCGCTACCGGTTCGCCGCATGGCCGGCACGGTCCGGCGCAGCGTGCTGGCCCGCACGCGCGAACGCTTCTATCGTGGTGTCTTTCCATATCGGGAGCCGCCATGCGCGCCTTGTTTTCTCTCTTCCTCGCCTTCTGCCTCGCCGGTCCGGCGCACGCGGCCAATGCCGAAGATGCCGCCATCCGCCAGCTCGTGCAGCAATTCCAGACCGCCATCGTCGCGCGCGACGGCAAGACGCTCGGCTCGCTGTTCGTGCAGGAAGGCGGCAGCTGGTGGTCCGTGCTGGACGAACCGACGTATGCGGCGGCCAAGGCGCGCAATCCGGCCGCGCAGCGCCTGGAGCCGTCGACATGGCAGGCGTTCGCCGAATTCGTTTCGCATAGCGCCAGGCCGATCGAGGAGCGCTTCTACGACGTACGCGTCCGCACGAACGGCACCGTCGCCTCCGTGTGGTTCGATTTCGACTTCCTCGCCGACGGCAAGGTGACGAATCGCGGCAGCGAAACGTGGCAGCTCGTGCGCACGGACGATGGCTGGAAAATTGTCGCGATGCTGTATTCCGTCCACCAGTGACGCGGGCTAGAATGGCCGATCCGTCCATACGCCACGCCGCCGTGAAAGAAGACACGCCCCTGCTCGTCCCCGTCCTCGCCGCCCTGCCGGTGTTCACCTGCATGGTGATCCTCGGCCTGCCTGCGCTGGGCCACGGTTACGCGCCCATGTTTCGCACGCTGTTCTTCGTCGCTTGCGCCGTCTGGACCGTGCCGCTGGTCCTGCTGCAGCGCGCGTTGTGGCGCCAGGGCCGCGCATGGTGGACGATGACGCTGATCCTGCTCGCGGCGTCGTATGCGATGGCGGTCGCGAACTCGCTGCTGGGCCAGTGGCTGTCGATCGCGCTCGGGCTGGAGACGGGCTACCACTGGGACGACCTCCTGCGCGGCCTGGACGGCTGCTGGCTCGCGCTGGTCGCGTTCTGCGCGATGCATGCGGTGGCCGTGTACTACCTGTCGCTGCAGCGCACCCGGCTGCGCCTCGCGCAGGCGCTCGCGGACGCGCGCGACGCGGAACTGCGCGCGCTGCGCCTGCAGGTCAATCCGCACTTCCTGTTCAACACGCTGAACGCGGTGTCGGCCCTCGTCGCGGCCGGCGCCAACCGCGACGCGAACCGCATGCTCGCCCGCGTGTCCGATTTTCTCCGTGCCACGCTGGCGCACGACGGCCGCCACGAGCACACGCTGGCCGAGGAACTGGCGCTGACGGAAGCCTATCTCGACATCGAAAAGGCGCGTCTCGGCGAGCGCCTGCAACTGGCGATGCATGCGGGGCCCGACCTGCTCGATGCCGCCGTGCCCTACCTGATGCTGCAGCCGCTCGTCGAGAACGCGGTCCGCCACGGCATCGCGCCCATGGCCGGGGTGTCCTCCGCTGCGGGGCGCATCGACATCCGCGTCGCGCGTGTGGACGACCACCTGCGCGTGGACGTGCGCAACGACGGCACGCAGCCGACGCAGGCCGGCGGCGGCATCGGCCTGGCCAACGTTGCGAACCGCCTGCGCCATTTGTACGGCGACGCCCAGCGGGTGGACGCGGGCTGGCGCGACGACGGCCGCTTCCACGTGTCGCTGACGTTGCCCCTCAGGGTGAACACTGAGGTGGCGGCATGATGCGCGTCGCGATCGTCGACGACGAACCGCTGGCCCGGCTCGCCGTGAAGGCGCGGCTGGCGCGCCACGCGGACCTGGAACTGGTGGCGGAATACGGCGACGGCGACACGGCCGCCGCCGGCCTCGCGGCGATCCGGCCCGATCTCGTGTTCGTCGACGTCGAGATGCCCGGCAAGAACGGCCTCGACATGCTGGCCGCCCTGCCCCGCGCCACGCGTCCGCTGGCGATCCTGCTCACGGCCCACGACACCTTCGCCGTGCGCGCCTTCGACCTGGCCGCCCTCGACTATCTGTTGAAACCCGTCGACGACGACCGCCTGGACGACGCACTGGACCGCGCCCGCACGGCCATGAGCCGCCTTCGTCCCGCGGCACCGCCCACATGGACGCGCAGCTTCACGGTGCGCGCCGGTACCCGCACGGTAATCGTCGACGCGGCCGCTGTGGAACGCATCGAGGCCGACGGCGACTACGCCACGCTGCACGCCGGCGGCAAGACCTACCTCGTGCGCGAACCGCTGCAGGAACTGGCCCGGCGCCTCGATCCGGCCCGGTTCCAGCGCGTGCACCGGTCCAGCATCGTGCGCCTGGACGTGGTCGCCGAACTGCGCGCGCTGACGAACCGCGACGCCATGCTGCGCCTGCGCGACGGCACCTTGCTGCGCGCGAGCCGTACCTACATGCCGGCGCTGACGCAGGCGCTGGCCTTGCATACACACCCATGACCCAATCTGCTTCCACTTACCGCCTGCGCGGCCTCGACCTGCTGCGCGCCGCCGCCATCCTGCTCGTCCTGACGAGCCACTACACGGGCTTCGTCAGCCACGCACCCACGTTCGGGGTCGTCGGCAAGGTCGGCTGGGCCGGCGTCGACCTGTTCTTCGTATTGAGCGGCTACCTGATCGGCAACCAGCTGCTCGCCCCTGCCGCGCGCGGAGAATCCCTGTCGCTGAAGACCTTCTTCGTGAGGCGCCTCCTGCGGACGCTGCCCAATTACTACGTCGTACTGGTGGTGTACTGGTTGTTCCCCGGCGCGCCGCTCGGCGGTTCGGGCATGGCGGCGCCGTGGCGCTTCCTGACGTTCACGCAGAACTTCGGGCTCGCCTACGGCCAGACGTTTACCCACTCCTGGTCGCTGTGCATCGAGGAGCAGTTTTATGTGCTGCTGCCCCTCGTCGTGCTGGCCCTCGCGTGCATTGGCTTTCCCGTGCGGCTCGCGTGGGGCCTGCTCGTGGGCGGCATCGTCGCGGGCATGGCCACGCGCGCCGCGGCGTATGCGCTGCACGGGCACGATGCGTTCATGGCCGAGGTTTATTATTCGAGCTTCTGCCGCGCCGACGAACTGCTGCCCGGCGTCGCCATCGCCCTGCTGCGCAACGTCCATCCGCACGCATTCACTCGCCTGCTGCGCCATGCGAACGCGCTGTGCGCGGCGGGCCTCGCGCTGAGCGTCGGCATCCTGACCTGCATCCACCTCGACTGGCCAACGACAGCCGTCACGTCGACGTTCGGCTTCTCGCTGCTGGCACTCGGCTTCGGACTGATGACGTGCGCGGCGCTGTCCCCCGCCTGCATCCTGAACCGCATCGACATCCCCGGCGCGTCGCAGCTCGCGCTGTGGTCGTACGCCGTCTACCTCGTGCACAAGCCCGTGTTCATGGCGCTGCGGCCGCACATCGAGCGCCTGCACATCGATGCGGGCGCACCGCTCACCGTCGTCGCCGTCATGGGCGCGGGCATCGCCGGCGGCTGGGTGCTGTACCGCTGCGTGGAGACGCCGTTCATGCGCCTGCGCGCACGCCTGACGACCGCTCGTACCGCTGAACACGCGTTCCATCGCACGGCAGATGATCGCGCACCGTCCTCGCACTGTTCCTGTTCGGGCTCTACGCGAGCGTGAGCGTGAACCGCGGCGCGTGGCGGACGTCGTGGCCTTCCGCGGCAATGCCACGATGGCGCCGTGCTCGGCGGGCATCTGTGGAACCGGCACGCCGTGCCGGCCCGACGATTCAATGCCGGACCGGCCTCACGCCGCCGAGCCAGGCGCCTTGCGGCGGCGCGCGCGGCCCAGGATCAGGGCGAACGCACCCAGGCCGAGCACCAGCGGGCTGGCCGGCTCGGGCACCGTGCCGCTGGGGGGAACGGAAGCGGCGGTGGTGAAGTCGTCCATGACGAACCAGCCGGTATCGCGCGTGATGGTCAGCGACGACACGTTGTCGAATGCCGCGGCCGCCCACGTGTAGCTGCTGCCGATCGCGACCTTACCGGTCGTGCCGATGAGGTGATTGGCGGCGTCATAGGCGGCGATGGCGATCCACGACGCCTTGTCGGCAGCACCGTCCGGCGCCGCGAACCACGCGCCGGCAAAATTGAACGGCGTGGCGCTGCCGATGGTGGCGCCATCGGAGCCAAAGCCGTTCACGGCGAAATGCGTGCCGCCGTGGGCGCCGTTGCCGTAGCCGTCGATGCCGGTGTCGCCGGCAAACCAGTCGTCGCTGAAGGTCAGGCCGGCGTACGGATTGATGTCGCCCAGGCCGGCGAAGTCACCGTCCGTGGCCACGTCCTCGAAGCCGAGGATACCGGCGTTGGCGGCGCCGGCCAGCATCAGGCTGGCGCTGGCAATCAATGCAAACAGAGTCTTTTTCATGGTGGGTATCTTTGCTGGGTCAGGGTTCGTTATTTGCAGATGTCGCCGGTCACTTTCGGGATCGTCGCGTTCAGCGCATCCTGGCCCGCGATGACGAAGCCGAGCGAGGCCGTGCCGCCCGGCGCGATGTCCTTGTTCCAGCCGCCGCCGTCCGACGCGGTGAATGTCGGCGCGCTGCCCGTCACGACCCCGTTCCACGCGCTGCCCGACACGAACGTGCCGTCGCTGTAGGTCCAGGACACTTCCCAGCCATGCAGCGTCTCCGTCCCCTGGTTGGTGATCGAGACAGTGGCGATGCCGCCGCCCCACCAGGTGCTGGAGAGTTCGTACGTGCACACGGCGGTGGGCGCCGGCTTGACGGGCACTTGCGGCACCACTTGCACGTCGCCGGTCGGATCGATCTTGCCGTAGGCGATGCCGCGGCCGTTGGTGCTCATGTAGACCAGGCCATACGTGTTCATGTCGCCGGTGACCCAGCGTCCCAGCGTGCCGCCGTATTGATGGGCGTCGTCGTTGACGCGGTCCCAGTGGGCGCCCATGTCGATCGAGCGCAACAGGCCTCGCGACGTGCCCACCATACCCCACATGTAGAGCGTCGGATAGCTGGCGCCAGGTGCTTCCTTGCCCAGGCCCATGGTGCCGCAGGAGCCGATCCCGCCGACGCTGGTGAACGTGGCGCCCGAATCGGTCGAATGGGAGATGCCCTTCGAACCTACGCAGGCCCACACGTCGCCCTCGATGCCGGGCGTGGCGCGCACGAGGCTGTTGCCGCCGGCCGGCAGGGTGGCCGTGGCGTTGAACGACACGCCGCCGTCGGTGCTGACCAGCATCTTGCCCATGCCGATGTCGTAGACGTAGAACTTGGCCGGGTTGACCCGGTCGGCGACCGGATAGGCGTCCTTCACGGACAGGCCTGCCACCGGCGCCCAGTTGGCGCCGAAATCGGTCGAGCGATACGTGGTGGTCGAGCCGTCCGGGCTGTGCAGCAGCACGGCGCCATCGGCCGACAGCGCCAGGTTCCCGAACTTGCCGTTCATGGTCGGCGCCTTTTGCCAGCTTGCGCCCGTATTGGTCGAGATGTACATGGCGTTCGAGCCGACCCGCGCCATCACGTGCGTCGCCTTCGGCGCCACGGCCAGGCCGGTCGTCGTGCCGACGCCTGGGGAATGGCGCAGGGCGTACTGGGACGGATCGGGCTGGGTGAAGCCGTCGTAGTCGCCGATGACCGACACGAACGGGCCGCCCGGGATGGCCTCGGCGGCGAACGAACCGGTCTCTTCCATGCCTTTCACGTCGAACTTCCAGACGCTCGTCGTTGCGTCGAGATCGGTGGTCCTGAACACGCCGTTACCCGAGATCACCCACGCGGTCTTCGAATCGAACGGGTCGAACTCGACGTCGCCGGCCCAGTGGATCGAGGATTCCTTGACCCAGTCGATACCGTTCGGGTCGATCTCCATGCCGCGTTGCATCAGGTCGACCCAGGAGCGGCCGGCGTCGTAGGAGGTGAAGATGTGGTCGCCGTACCCGTCCGGGTTCCTGTGCTGTAGCCAGTACATATTGGTGGTCGACGCGATCAGGTGCTTCGGATTGCCCGGGTCGACGCTGATGCCGGCGAACGCATTGGTCATGCCTGCCGGCGTGATGTTGGTCCAGGCGCCGCCGACCATGTTGTATTCCCAGACCTGGCCCGTGGTCATCGGTTCGCTGTCGCTCTGGCCGTGCGGTCCGGCGCCGTTGGCATAGGTCAGGTACAGGCGGCCCTTGTTCGTCAATGCCGCGCGCTGCGGCATCAGGTTCGCCGGCGCACCCGCGACCGGGGCGAAGGTGATGCCGCCGTCCTTGCTCATGTACAGGTTCGGCCCGACCGAGCCGTAACGCGATACGCCGACGACAATGCGCTTGGCCGTCCCGCCGCTGACGCTGGTCGGATCGAGCAGCACGAAGCTGATGCCGTTGCCGTTGGGCGTCGAGGCCACGTTCAGCCCGTTCACATGAGTCCAGGTCGCGCCTGAATCGACGCTCTTGAACAGGCCGTTGTCGCGCGTACCGACGAACAGGACGTTGCTCGAGCCCGGGTCGACCTGCAGTCGTTCGCCGTTCGAGCGGCCCATGCCATTGCCGTGGGCCTTGAACTGGGCCGTCACGTCGACCAGGTCGAAATGCTGGCCGTAGTCGGTGGAGCGCATGATCACGGTCTTGCCGTTGCTGAAGTAGCTGGTGCCGGCCAGCATGTAGACGGTGCCCGGGTTGCGCGGGTCGACCGCGATCGACTCGACGCCCATCAGGCCGGTATCGCTTTCGCTGATCCAGTCCGTCAGCGCGACCCAGCGTTCGTTATGGGCATCCCAACGGTAGGAACCGCCCACGTCGGTGCGGGCGTAGATCACGCCGCGCTCCAGTTTGCTGGGAACGACACCGCTGACAAAACCGCCGCTGCCCATGGCGACGTTATCCCAGCGGTATGTCTCAGCGTTCGCGCCCAGCGAGAACAGCAGACCCAGCGTCAGGGCCAGCGTGCTATTCAGTTGCATCATCGTCTCCGTTTTGTTCGAGAAGGTCCCGACGGCTTGCAGCGCCTGCGTGAACGCGGATCGGTAACCGTAGTAGGTCGAACAATTATGTATGTACGAGACGAGCGTTAATAGTCCATTAATCAACAGCGCGACTAACGAAATATCATATCATTTCCGCAAGGAAATTTACTTTGGCGAGACGCCGTTGCCGTTCTGCCTGACGATCGGATCCTTCGTATGGGTCCACCCGCTCATCAGCGAGTAGCCCACCGCGAGCAGCGTGGGCCCGATGAACATGCCGACGAAGCCGAACGCGATCACGCCGCCCAGCACGCCCAGTAAGGTGAGCAGGAACGGCAGGCTGGAACCGCGGCTGATCAGCATCGGGCGCACGACGTTGTCGACGCCGCTGATCAGGAAGAAGCCCCACACGAGCATGAAGATGGCCCATCCCGTCTCGCCCTGCGCGAACAGCCAGATGGCCGCCCCGCCCCACACGAGCGGCGGCCCGACGGGAATCAGCGACGACACGAACACGAGCACCGACAGCAGCGGCACCGCGGGCACGCCCGCGATGAAAAAGCCCAGCGCGGCGACGAGCGCCTGCGCCAGCGCCGTGCCGAGCAGGCCGTACATCACGCCGCGCACGGTCTGGCTGACGGTCTCCGCGACCGATTCCGCCTCCTCGTCCATGATGCGGTGCATGGCGGCCCTGATGACGGCCAACAGCGCTTCGCCGTCGCGATAGAAAAAGAAACTGACGAACGCGGCGAGGCTCATCTGCGCGACGCCCGCGCCCAGCATGATGCCGCCGGACAGCAGCGCGTGGCGTGCCGGTTCGACCATGCGCCGCGCGAGTTCCATCATGCGGTCGCGGCTGGCGACGAGCTGGCGCAGGTAGTTGTCGAGCTGGTCGCCGACGACCGGGATGTCGCGGATCCACTTGGGCGGCAGCAGTTCGCCGTGGTTCAAAGCGGCGCGGATCTGGTCGAACGACGACGCGACGTTGTCCGCGAGGTTGTACGCGACGAGCGCCAGCGGGATGATCACGAGCAGCGTGAGACTCAGCGTCATCGTCAGCGCGGTGAGCGTGCGCCGGCCGCGCAGGCGCAGCAGCAGGCGCTGGTACAGCGGCCAGGACGAGATGACGACGGCGGCCGCGAACAGGATCGCGGCCAGGAAGGGTTGCAGGACGTAGAGGCAGCCGAGCGTCAGTAAAATGACCACGCCGGCGCGCGTGTAGTTTCTACCTGGCCGTTTGTCCATGCAATCCCGATAATCGAATCGTTAAGATTATCAGGATAATAACGCACGCAGATCGTGCACGATAGGATCGGGGCCCTGGCCGTGGCGGATGAACAGGCGCAGGCGGCCGTCGCGGTCGAAGACGTAGCTGCCGGCCGTGTGGTCGATCGTGTAGCTGCCCGGGTCCGTGCCCGGCACCTTCGAATAGAACACCTTGAATTCCTTGGCCGTCTTCGCCGTCTGCTCGGGCGTGCCGCGCAGGCCGAGGAAGCGCTTGTCGAACGCGGGCACGTAGTTGGCCAGCAGTTCCTGCGTGTCGCGCTCGGGGTCGAGGGTGACGAACAGCACCTGCACCTGGTCGGCCAGCGGTCCCAGTTTCTGCATCACGGTGGCCATTTCCGCCATCGTGGTCGGGCACACGTCCGGGCATTGCGTGTAGCCGAAGAAGACGACGACGGCCTTGCCCTTGAAGTCGGCCAGCGTGCGCGGCTTGCCGGTGTGGTCGGTCAGCGTGAAGCCTTTTGCGTAATCGAGGCCGGTGACGTCCGTGTTCTGGAAGGATTCCTTCTGCTTGCCCGGCAGCTTGTCGCATGCGGCGAGGGAGACGGTCAGCGCGCAGGCGGCGACGAGGACGGACAGCAGTTTTTTCATCATCGGGTCTAGAGGTAGTGTTTCACGTAGTGGTCGACGAGCAGCGCGGCGAACAGCAGCGACAGGTAGACGATGGACCAGGCGAAGGCCTTGCGCGCGACCTGGTCGCTGTAGTGCTTGTGGACCATCCAGCCATGGCGCAGGAAGATCGCGTTCAGGACGATGGCGGCCGCCAGGTACACGATGCCGCTCATGCCGACGGCGAACGGGAACAGCGTGCAGGCCGCCAGCGCGACGGAATACAGCCACACCTGCTGGCCCGTGTACTGCATGCCGTGCGTGACGGGCAGCATCGGCAGGCCGGAACGCACGTAGTCGTCGCGGCGGTACATGGCCAGGGCCCAGAAGTGCGGCGGAGTCCAGACGAAGATGATGAGTACGAGCAGCCAGGCTTCCATCGGCACGGTATTCGCGACGGCGGCCCAGCCGAGGGCCGGCGGCATCGCGCCCGACAAGCCGCCGATGACGATGTTCTGCGGCGTGTTGGGTTTCAGCAGGACCGTGTAGATCAGCGCATAGCCGACGAAGGTGACGAACGTCAGCCACATCGTCAGCGGATTGACCATCGTGTACAGGATGCCCATGCCGGCACCGCCGATGATGGCGGAAAAGATCAGGACCTGCGTGGTCGACAGCTCGCCCATCGCGGTGGCGCGGCGCGCCGTGCGGGCCATGCGGGCATCGACTTCCGCCTCGATCAGGCAGTTGACGGCGAACGCGGCGCCGGCCAGCAGCCAGATGCCGATCGTGCCCCAGGCGAGCACGTGCCAGCCCGGAAAGCCGTCGGTGGCGAGGAACATGCCGATCACGGCGCAGAAGACGGCCAGCTGCGTGACGCGCGGCTTGGTCAGCGCCCAGTACTGCGCGACGCGGCTGGGCGGTTTGTGGATGGCGGTTTGCGTAATCATGGGTGGCTCGCGGACGTCGCCGCCTCACGTCGTGGACTGCGCAGCGCCAGCTCGAGTTGATACTGTACCTTGTAGTTTAGCATGGTCACCAGAAGGACGAGGCCAGCCGCCCCCGCGTTGTGGAGCACGGCGATCGGCAACGGGAAGTTCAGGAACACCGTCGCGATGCCCGTCGTTGCCTGGGCGATAAGCACCAACGCCAGGTTGCGCGCCGTCCCGTGCAGGCCCGGCAGACGCCACGCACGCCACGCCGTATAGCCCAGTACGAGGACGACGACGAGCGCGAAGTTGCGGTGCACCCAGTGGATCGCCGTCAGCGCGGAAAACGGCAGGTAGTGTCCGGCCGCCGTCTTGCCCAGCTCGCGCCACAAGGTGAAGCCATGTTGCCAGTCCATCTCTGGGACAATTTGTCCATTACAAAGCGGGAAATCGTTACATGCGAGTGTCGCGTAATTGGTACTCACCCACCCGCCCAATGCCAGTTGGACAAGCAGCACGGCGCCGGACAGCCAGGCCAGCGGACGCAGCTTGCGTAGCACGGTGGGCGGGGCAGCCGGCGGCGCGGCCAGCAGGTTGTCCTCGCGTCCACCCAGCCACACGGCCAGCGCCAGCAGGGTCAGGCCGAACAGCAGGTGCAGGGTGACGATGACCGGCTGCAGTTTCAGGGTGACGGTCCACGCGCCGAACGCGCCCTGCACGCACACCCACAGGAACAGCAGGGTCGGCAGCGCCGGGCCATGCGTGGGCCGCACACCGCGTGCCCGCGCCTTGCGCCATTCCAGCCACGACGCCACCATCAACCCGATGATCAGGAAGCCGATGCCCATCGCGAGGAAGCGGTGGATCATCTCGATCCACGCCTTCACCTTCGTCACGGGTCCGGTAGGCATCAGCGCCTCGGCCGCGGCGATGTGTTCGTGCGCGAGGAACGGGTTCGCTTCGCCGTAGCAGCCCGGCCAGTCGGGGCAGCCGAGGCCGGAGTCCGTCAGGCGCGTAAAACCGCCGAAGACGATCAGGTCGAACGTGAAGAACGCGATCACCCACGCCAGCTTGCGGTATTTATGGGTGCCCGTCGCCGTCCACACGAGCGCGAGCGGCACGCTGGCCGCCAGGATGCCGGTCAGGGCCAGCAGGATGAAATTCGAGACTTCCATTGCGCTTTACCCGACGGCCGACGCCTTCAACAGCTTGTTGATGTCCTTGTACACCTTGCGCACTTCCTGCAGCTGCGGATCCTTCGGGAAGCGCATCATCAGGTGGCCCAGCGGGTCGATCAGGTAGATGTGGTCGGCCGGTGTCGTACCCGTGTCGGCCGGCAGCCAGGACGCGACCGTCGCGCCATCCGCGCGCAGCATGTGCGTGCCGTCGTATTCGCGGATGATCAGCGTGTCCAGCGGTTCCCGGTCGGTGATGAGCCAGACGCGCTCGATGCGGTCGGCTTCCTTCCCTTGCATCAGGCGCAGCTGGCGCAGCGCGAAGAGCTGCTTCCGGCAAGAGTCGGGGCATGCGCCCGGCCCGACCATCAACATGACCCACTTGCCCTTGAACTGTTCCAGCGCCTGCGGACGGCCGTCCAGCGTGGTCGTCGCCATCGCGGGGACCGGATGGGCGCGCTGGTCGATCAGGGTGCCGTAGTTGTTGCGCTTTTCGGGCTTGATGACGTAATAGGTGAAATACGACGCGATCATCGGCGATGCGCACACGAGCAGCACCAGCCACAGCATCCAGCGGCCGCGCTTGCGAACGCTCTTCGGGTCGATTGCCGGTTCAGCCAGCTTGTTTGGTTCCACTTCGAAATCCTGTTATCACAAAAAATAGAAAGGCCATCGCCGCCAGCGCATACCACTGGAACGCGTAGCCCTTGTTGCGGTCCACGTCGACCGCGGGGGCGGGCCATTTGCGGGTGAGGTCGGAACCGTCCGCATTCGTCTGCTCCACCAGCACGGGCAGCGTGCGCAGGCTGCTCGCCTGGGCGAAGCCGGCCGGGTCGACATTCTGGACGATGGCGCCGGGCCGGGGCGGCGGCGCCTTGCCGAGTTCCATCACGCGCGCCGGATGCAGGATCGCCAGGCCTTCGATGGTCGTGCGGCCGCTTGGCGTCGCCACCTGCGGCACGCGATCGTGCACGGCCGGATCGCGCGGGACCCAGCCGCGCTCGACGAGGACGACGTCGTCGCTACCCGCTATTCTAAACGGCATCAGCAAAACGAATCCGGTACGGCCTTCGAGCGGCCGGTTGTCGAGGAACAGCGGCCAGTTGGAGACGAATTCCCCGGTCACAACGACACGGCGATATTCGACGGCGGCCGGATCGACCGGCGTCCCATCGAGCACGAGCGGCGGCAAGGCCGTACGCTGCGTGAGCCGGGCCTGCAGCATCGTCTTCTCGGCCGCGCGGCGCACCTGCCAGTTGCCGAGCAGGATGCCGACCGCGACCAGCACGAGCGTCGCGAGGAAAGGAATGGTTCTGAAACGGAAGCGCAGTCGCATACAATGATCGTACAACCCAAACAAACTCTACCGGCCGCCTATGAAAACCGTCGTCGCCATCGCCTTCGTGCTCATCATCGGCAGCCTCGCCTCCGCCCTGTTCTTCCTGATGCGCGACAAGGGCCGCAGCAACCGCACCGTGCAGGCGCTGGCGATGCGGGTCGGGCTGTCGATCACGTTGTTCCTGTTCGTGCTGTTCGCGTACAAGATGGGGTGGATTCAGCCGAAGGGACTGCACTAAAAAACAACGTCGTTCCCGCGCACGCGGGAACCCATGCTGACGTGCCGAAGTCGGTTGCTCAGTATGGATTCCCGCTTTCGCGGGAACGACGGTTTAACGCGATCGCAGGTAGTCCTTACAGCCAGTACACGACAACGTACAAGCCCAGCCACACGACGTCGACGAAGTGCCAGTACCACGCCGCACCTTCGAACGCGAAGTGATGTTCCGGCGTGAAGTGGCCGCGCAGTACGCGGTACAGCACGACCGACAGCATGATCGCACCCATCGTCACGTGAAAGCCGTGGAAGCCCGTGAGCATGAAGAAGGTCGAGCCGTAGATGCCCGAGGTCAGCTTCAGGTTCAGTTCGCTGTACGCGTGGTGGTATTCATACGCCTGGAAGCCCATGAAGATGGCGCCCAGCAGGATCGTCGCGAACAGGAACAGCGCGGTGCGGGCGCGGTGGCCGGCGCGCAGGGCGTGGTGGGCGATGGTCAGGGTCACGCCCGAGGTCAGCAGCAGTGCCGTGTTGATGGTCGGGATCGGGAACGGGCCCATGGTGCTGAACTGCTCCACGGTGCCGGCCGGGCCGATGTTGCCCCAGTGACCCGAATAGTCCGGCCAGATGACCTTGTGGTCGAGGTCGGACAGCCACGGCATCGAGATCGCTCGTGCGTAGAACAGCGCGCCGAAGAAGGCGCCGAAGAACATCACCTCGGAAAAGATGAACCAGCTCATCGACCAGCGGTAGGACAGGTCGACACGCTCGCCGTACTTGCCGGATTCCGACTCGCCGATGGCGTCGCCGAACCAGTTATAGAGCACGATCAGCATGGCGACGATGCCGGCGGTGCACACGCCCGGTCCCCAGGCGGTGCCGTTGACCCAGCCGGAAGCGCCGGCCATCGTGACCAGCATCGAGATGCCGGCTGCCATCGGCCAGCGCGATGGGCCGGGGATGAAATAGTACGGCGCGGAATGGGGCGAACTCATATATATCTCCTCAATCAAGCATTGTTTCGAATGTCGGGTACTTCCCCGCCTTCGTATTGCTGTGTGTTTTAACTTTTTGCCACGACCATGCGCACGACGAACACCAGGATGCCGATGAACAGCGCCACCCCGATCAGCCCGCCCACGATCACGTGGATCGGGTTCAGGTTGGCCGCGTCGTGCTCGTAGTCGCGGCGCTTGCGCACGCCGAAGAACGACCAGAACACGGCCTTCATCGTGGCGCCGAACGACGCGGTTTTTACAGGTTCACGTTGGTCGTCGTTGGCCATTATTTTTGCGCCGTCACGGCGCCACCGATTTCAAAGAACGTGTACGACAGCGTGATGTTCTTCACTTCGCGCGGCAGCTTCGGGTCGATGAAGAACACGACCGGCATCTGGCGCGCCTCGTGCGGTTTCAGCACCTGCTCCTTGAAGCAAAAGCACTCGACCTTTTTAAAATGCGGCGCCGCGGACTGCGGCGCGTAGCTCGGAATGGCCTGCGCCTTCACCGTACGGCCCTGCGTATTCACGACTTCGTAGACGACGGTCGCCATTTCGCCCGGGTGCACGTCGATGCTGCGCTGCGTCGGGCGGAAGCGCCACGGGCCCTGGGCGTTGCCGTCCAGTTCCACCGTGATCGTGCGCGCCAGGTCGACCTGGGTGTTGGCGGGCCGCGCCACCGTGCCGTCCTTCTGCGTGAGCACGTTGATGCCGAGCGCCTCGCACACCTGGCGGTAAATCGGCACCAGCGCATAGCCGAAGCCGAACATGATGCCGGCCACGACGATCAGCTTGATCAGCGTGGTGCGATTCAGCGCGTGCCGGCGAGGCCGCAGGCGGCCACTGTCCTCGTGGCGGCCTGCATTCGTTTCCGCTTGCATGACAGCCTCAGTTCAGCCACAGGCGCTTGACGAACAGCACGACGAAGAAGAACAGCGCGAGCCCGGCCAGCCACAGGGCCGTGCGCCGGTTGTTCTTCCTGATCTGCTGCGAACGATCATCGTTCATCGCGATCTCACTTCACCAGCGGCGGCGTTTCGAAGGTGTGGAACGGCGCCGGGCTCGGCACGGTCCACTCCAGGCCCTCGGCGCCTTCCCACGGCTTCGCTTCGGCCGGCTTGCCGCCACGGATGGTCGGCAGCACGACGAAGAACAGGAAGTACACCTGCGACAGGCCGAAGCCGAACGCGCCGATCGAGACGATCTGGTTGAAGTCCGTGAACTGCACGGCATAGTCGGCGTAACGGCGCGGCATGCCGGCCAGGCCCAGGAAGTGCATCGGGAAGAACGTCAGGTTAAACCAGAACAGCGAGTTCCAGAAGTGAATCTTGCCGCGCAGTTCCGGATACATGTGGCCGGTCCACTTCGGTGCCCAGTAGTAGAAGCCGGCGAACAGGGCGAACAGCGAGCCGGCGACCAGCACGTAGTGGAAGTGGGCGACGACGTAATACGTGTCCTGCACCTGGATGTCGATCGGGGTCACGGCCAGGATCAGGCCCGTGAAGCCGCCCATCGTGAACACGAAGATGAAGCCGACGGCAAACAGCATCGGGGTCTCGAACGTCATCGAGCCCTTCCACATCGTCGCGACCCAGTTGAACACTTTCACGCCGGTCGGCACCGCGATCAGCATGGTGGCGTACATGAAGAACAGCTGGCTCGTCACCGGCATGCCGGTGGTGAACATGTGGTGGGCCCACACGATGAACGACAGGATCGCGATGGAAGCCGTCGCGTACACCATCGATGCGTAGCCGAACAGCGGCTTGCGGGCGAAGGCCGGGATGATCTGCGAGACGATGCCGAAGGCCGGCAGGATCATGATGTAGACCTCGGGGTGGCCGAAGAACCAGAAGATGTGCTGGTACATGACCGGGTCGCCGCCGCCGGCCGCGTTGAAGAACGAGGTGCCGAAGTGACGGTCGGTCAGGGTCATCGTGATGGCGCCGGCCAGGACCGGCATCACGGCGATCAGCAGGTAGGCGGTGATCAGCCAGGTCCAGCAGAACATCGGCATCTTCATCAGCGTCAGGCCCGGTGCGCGCATGTTCAGGATCGTGACGATGATGTTGATGGAACCCATGATCGACGACGCGCCCATGATGTGCAGGGCGAAGATCGCCATGTCCATGCCCGGGCCCATCTGCGTCGACAGCGGCGCGTACAGTGTCCAGCCGGCGGCGGTGGCGCCGCCCGGGACGAAGAACGACGTCGCGAGCAGGATCGCGGCCGGCGGCAGCAGCCAGAACGAGAAGTTGTTCATGCGCGCGAACGCCATGTCGGATGCGCCGATCTGCAGCGGGATCATCCAGTTGGCGAAGCCGACGAACGCCGGCATGATCGCACCGAACACCATCACGATGCCGTGCATGGTGGTCAGCTGGTTGAAGAATTCGGGGCGGAAGAACTGCAGGCCGGGCTGGAACAGCTCGGTGCGGATCATCAGCGCCAGCACGCCGCCCGAGAGCAGCATGATGAACGCGAACCACATGTACAGCGTACCGATGTCCTTGTGGTTGGTGGCAAAGAGCCAGCGGCGCGCGCCGACCGGGTGGTCGTGCGCGTGGTCGTGGCCATGATCGTGCGTGTTATCGATAGTGCTGGAAGTCATGTCAGTATCCTAGTCGTGCGGGACAGCAAGGCCGTGGTGCGGTGACGCGGTGACGGCCCGGTCCCTGTAATCCAAACGCTTGTTGCTTGTCTTGTCTTATTTGCCGCGGGCAGCCAGGACTTCGGAAGGCTGGACGATGTTCTCGTCGGCCTTGTTGGTCCAGTTATTGCGGGTATAAGTGATGACGGAAGCGATCTCGGAATCCGACAGCTGCTTCCACGCCGGCATCGCCGACGGATACTTACCGCTGTGCTTGCCATTCAGCAGCACGGCGATCTGTTCGGCCTTGGGACCGAGTACGACCGGCGAACCGACCAGCGCGGCAAATGCGCTCGGCACGCCCTGGCCGTTGGCCTGGTGGCAGGCCACGCAATTGGCGGCGTAGACTTTCTCGCCCTTCGTCTTGAGCTCGTCGATGGTCCAGACCTTGTTCGGGTCGTCGGCCAGCGCGGCCATGCGTGTCTTCTCGCCGTTCACCCATGCAGTGTAGTCTTCAGCGGAGACGACTTTCACGACGATCGGCATGAACGCGTGTTCCTTGCCGCACAGCTCGACGCAGTTGCCGCGGTACGTGCCGATCTGCTCGGCCTTGAACCACGTGTCGCGCACGAAGCCGGGGATGGCATCCTGCTTGACGGCGAAGGCGGGAATCGTCCACGAGTGGATCACGTCGTTGGCGGTCAGCACGAGGCGGACCTTCTTGCCGACCGGGACGACGACGGGATTGTCGACCTCGAGCAGGTAGTTCTCGGTGCGCTTCTCGGTCGGTGCGATGCCCGGCTCGCCCACCTGCGTGCGCGGCGTGGCCAGGTTCGACAGGAACGAGATGCCTTCGCCCTCGCCCTTCAGGTAGTCATAGCCCCATTTCCATTGCATGCCGGTGACCTTGATGGTCAGGTCCGGGTTGGAAGTGTCCTTCATCTGCACGACGGCGTGCGTGGCCGGCAGGGCCATGCCGATGACGATCAGGAACGGTATGACGGTCCAGGCGATCTCGACCGTGGTGGATTCGTGGAAGGTGGCCGGTTTGTGGCCGAGGGACTTGCGGTGCTTGAACACCGAATAGAACATGACGCCGAACACGCCGATGAAGATGACCAGGCAGACCACCATCATCCAGTTATGCAGGCTGTAGATATAGGCCGCAATGCCCGTCACGGGCGCCTGCATGTTGAGCTGATGTTCCACTGGACGACCGGTAATGACGGGCTCGGTAGCCGCCATCGCCGGGATGCTGGCCGCTACTGCGAGACCGAGCATCAACGCTTTGAATCGTTTTGCATATGTCATGTTGTCCCCAACCACCTTTAGAAGAGAAATTTCTAGAACGGAAGCGGCCCTCCTCTGGCTCGCCATGGAGGAACCACGGAAGACAACTTCCGTTCTGAAATCCTTTTTAAACTAAACGCAACCACTTCCCGTCGCGCCGGCGGACGCTTCGGGACTCGACACCGTCCAGCCGGGAACCGTCTGGAACCCTCGTTGAACGATGCCTTCAAACCTTGCTTGCGGGGGATACCCGATACGCTGCCTTGTATCCCCGGGTGATGCTCCAACCCTCGACTTCACGCCTTTATGCTTAATTTTTTAGCGCTTTTTTGATCCAGTCGAAAAAAGTGTGTTTGATTATACTGAAAGCGGTAATTTTTATTCAAGGAAAATTACCGCGATCGTATACAGGATGCATGGGTCTTACCGCGGCTTGGGCGGCTGGAAGCGGACGATCGCCTCGCCCGCGGCCGTCGTCTTCGGTGCCGGCCGGAAAGCGTGGCCGTAGATGACCTCGAACGTCAGGCCCAGCTTGCCGTCCGCACGGCGGCCCGCTTCCAGCGCGTCGCGCATGCGCTGCCACGCCGCCCGGCCGACGAGGCCGCGGCGGCGCGTTGCCAGCGGGTTGCCGCCGAACGCGCGCACGTCGGCCAGCAGCTTGTCGGCCGAGTCGTACGTCACCGTGATCTGTTCCATGTCCATGACGGGCGTCGTGAACCCCGCTTCCACGAGCTGGTCGCCGAAGTCGTGCATGTCGACGAACGGCAGCGTGTGCGGGGTCTCGTCCATCGCCGCGAACGCGGCACGCAGTTCGCGGAACGTGTCCGGACCGAAATTCGAAAACATCAGCAAGCCATCCACGCGCAGCACGCGACGCCACTCGGCGAACACGCGGTCGGGCTGAGGATGCCAGTGCAATGCCAGGTTCGACCAGACCAGGTCGAGCGAGTTCGGGCCGAACGGCAGGTTGCCGAAGTCCGCGCAAACGAGATCGATGCCGGCTTTGGCGGGGAGCAAACGGCTCAACAGGGACCGGGGCGCCGACGTGGCGGCTCCGGCGGCCGCCAGCATGGCCGGCACGGCGTCCAGGCCGAGCACCTGCGCGGCCGGGTAGCGCTTCTGCAGCTCGGCGATGTCGACACCGGTGCCGCAGCCGGCGTCGAGCACCTGGCGCGGCGCGGTCTTGACGAGCGTCAGGCGGTCGAACATGCGGCTGGCGATCTCGCGCCGCAGGAAATCGGATGGCGCGACCCGGGCGGGGTCGGCGAACAGCTGGCGCACGCGGACCGGATCGATCGGGGCGCTCATCCTGGAGGGGGCTTGGGGTGAAACCATGATGGGGCTGCGGTGAATGGGATAATGGCGGGAGTGTACATGATGGGTGGAACTTACGATGACGGCCCGTTATTTGTCCCTGCGGCATTGGCTGCGCGTGCTGGTGCCGTCGATGTGCGCCCTGTGCGGGGGCGGGTGCGATGATGTCGTGTGCGCGGCGTGCCGGGAGGCATATGCGGGGGCGCGGCGGATGCGGTGCGGCCAATGCGCAAACCCGCTAGCCGAGATACCGTCGCTCCCGCGCAGGCGGGAGCCCAAGTTGGAGTTGCCGGGAACGCAAGCAAACTTGGATCCCCGCCTGCGCGGGGACGACGTCAGTGGCATTTGCGGCACCTGCCTGCGCGACCCACCCGCCTTCGACGCGACGGTCGCCGCCGTCGATTACGCGATTCCCCTCGACCAGCTCGTGCTTCAATTAAAATTCGGCGCCCGCCTCGCGCTCGCGCCGTGGTGCGCGCGCCAGATCCGCGATGCCGTGCTGGCCCGGCCCGGCCTGCCGCTGCCCGATCTGCTGTGCCCCGTCCCGCTGGGTCCGGGCCGGCTCGTCGAACGCGGCTTCAACCAGGCGCTGGAAATCGCGCGGCCCCTGGCGGCGGCGCTCGGGGTAGCATGTCATCCGGCGCTGGCGCTGCGCACGCTCGACACGCCGGCGCAGTCGGGCGTGGCCCCGAGCGTGCGGGCGCAAAACGTGCGCGGCGCGTTCGCCGTGGAGGCCCCGGACCTCGTGGAAGGCCGCCACGTCGGCCTCGTCGACGACGTCATGACGAGCGGCCACACGCTGGGCGAACTGGCCGCCACTTTTAAACGGTTCGGCGCGGTGCGCGTGACGAATTTTGTGTTCGCGCGCACGCCGCCCCACCCGTAACCCAAGGAGATTGATTTTGTTTCACGTCGTACTGGTCGAACCCGAAATCCCGCCCAACACGGGCAACATCATCCGCCTGTGCGCGAACACGGGGGCGCAACTGCACCTGGTCGAGCCGCTCGGCTTCCCGCTGGACGATGCCAAGATGCGCCGCGCCGGTCTCGACTACCACGATTACGCCACGATGAAGGTCCACAAGAACTGGGACGCCTTCCTGGCCGACACGCAGCCGGACCCCACCCGGATGTTCGCCATGACGACGCACGGCTCGTCGCCGTTCGCGGATGCCGCGTTCCGCCCAGGCGACGTGTTCGTATTCGGCGCCGAGTCGCGCGGCCTGGATCCGGCCTTGCGCGAATCGTTCCCGCCGGCCCAACGCATCCGCCTGCCGATGATGCCGGGCAACCGCAGCCTGAACCTGTCGAATACGGTGGCCGTCGTCGTCTACGAGGCGTGGCGCCAGAACGGGTACGCGGGCGGGGGCTGAGGATCAGCCGAACTGCCGGATCTTCGCAACGAGCTTCGTCGTCGAGCGGTCGTGCGCGAAATCGATCGCGACGGCCTTGCCGCCGTAGGCAATCACTTCCTTCCCTTCCGGGATGGCGCTCATGACGTAGTCGCCGCCCTTGGCATAGATGTCGGGGCGGGCTTCCTGGACGACTTCCAGCGCCGTGTCCTCGTCGAATTCCACGACGAGGCTGACGGATTCTAGCGCGGCCAGCACGGCCATGCGGTCGGCCAGCGTGTTCAGCGGGCGGTCGTCGCCCTTGCCCAGGCGTTTCACGGACGCGTCCGTGTTGACGGCGACGACGAGCGACGCGCCCAGTTCGCGGGCCTGGGCGAGATACGTCACGTGGCCGCGGTGCAGGATGTCGAACACGCCGTTCGTCAGCACGACGGGTTTCGGCAGGTCGGCGATGCGTTGCGGCAAGGTGGCGCGGGTGCAGAGTTTTTGTTCGAAGGTAGCCATGGCGTGCATTTTAACTTGCGGCCGGCGGTTCCTCTTCCGGCTCGTCGATCAGCATCGACAGCTCGGCCGGCTTCGCGGCACCGCCGCCCTCCCCCGGCGCTTTTCTCTCGCCCGACAGCTTGATCTGCAGGCGCAGGCCGTTCGCGGAATCGGCGTTGCGGATCGCTTCGTCGTAACTGATGTAACCCTTGTTGTAGAGCTCGAACAACGCCTGGTCGAACGTGCACATGCCCAGCTCGCGCGACTTGTGCATGATCTCCTTGATGCTCTGGAAGCTGCCTTTCAGGATCATCTCGCCGATCGTCGGCGTGTTCAGCAGGATCTCGATGGCCGCCTTGCGCCCCTTGCCGTCTTCCGTGCGAACCAGGCGCTGCGAGACGATGGCGCGCAGGTTCGACGACAAGTCCATCAGCAATTGATTCCTGCGCTCTTCCGGGAAGAAGTTGATGATGCGGTCCATCGTCTGGTTCGCATTGTTCGCGTGCAGCGTGCCGAGGCACAAATGACCCGTTTCGGCGAACGCAATCGCGTGTTCCATCGTTTCCGTGTCGCGGATCTCACCGATCAGGATCACGTCCGGCGCCTGGCGCAGCGTGTTCTTCAGCGCGTTGTGCCACGACAGCGTGTCGACGCCCACCTCGCGGTGCGTGATCAGGCAGCTCTTGTTCTTGTGAACGTATTCGACGGGATCCTCGACCGTGATGATGTGGCCGGCCGAGTTGCTGTTGCGGTAATCGATCATCGCCGCCAAGGTCGTCGACTTGCCGGAACCCGTGCCGCCGACGACGAGGACGAGGCCCCGCTTCGTCATCACGACATCTTTCAAGACCTCGGGCAGGTCGAGTTTTTCGAAGTTCGGGATTTCCGATGCAATGGTCCGCACGACCATGCCTACGCTCTGCTGCTGCACGAACACGTTCACGCGGAACCGGCATACGCCGGGCAGGGAAATCGCGAAGTTGCACTCCATCTCGGCTTCGAACTCGGTCCGCTGCCGCTCGTTCATGAGGGAGAGGGACAGCGCGCGCGTGATGTCGCCCGTCAGGCGCTGCTGGCTCAGGGGTTTCATCGCGCCCTGGTGCTTCATGCTGGGCGGGAAGTCCGCCGAGATGAACAGGTCGGAGCCGCCCTGCTGGTGCATGACCGTGAGCAGCTTGTGCATATAGGCCTGGGCTTCCGCCGGGCCGAAGGTCGAGGACATGGATGTCTTCCTATTAACGCAAGGCAACGTCGCCTGCCCGGCCATTATATCCATGGCTTTACCGGTAAAATAGTGACAGACTGCTTAAAAGGCAGGCAAACGTGTCTTCGAGAACACGGCCGTTCAATACACTCCGATCCCATGACACTGACCGAACTGAAATACATCGTCGCCGTCGCACGCGCCCGCCATTTCGGACATGCGGCCGAAGCCTGCTTCGTCGCCCAGCCCACGCTGTCCGTCGCCATCAAGAAACTCGAGGACGAACTCGGCGTCACGCTGTTCGAACGGGGCGGCTCGGAAGTGTCCGTGACGCCGCTGGGCGCGCAGATCGTAGCCCAGGCCGAGCGCGTGCTCGAGCAGACGGCCGCCATCAAGGAATTGGCCAAGCAGAACAAGGACCCGCTGTCCGGCCCGTTGCGCCTCGGTGTGATCTACACCATCGGCCCGTACCTGCTGCCGCCGCTCGTGAAAAATCTGATCGCGAACGTGCCGCAAATGCCGCTCGTGCTGCAGGAGAATTTCACGGTGAAACTGCTCGACCTGCTGCGCCAGGGCGAGCTGGACGCCGCGATCATGGCCCTGCCGCTGCCGGAACACGGCATGGCCGTGCAGGCGCTGTACGACGAACCGTTCGTCGTCGCGATGCCGAAGAACCACCCGTGGTCGACGCGCACCGAGATCGCGGCCGAGGACCTCAAGAGCGAGACGATGCTGCTGCTGGGCGCCGGCCACTGCTTCCGCGACCAGGTGCTCGAAGTCTGCCCGGAGATGGCGCGCTTCTCTTCATCGCCGGGCAACGGCATGCAGCGCACCTTCGAGGGCTCGTCGCTGGAGACGATCCGGCACATGGTCGCGAGCGGCATCGGCCTGACCGTGCTGCCGCGCGCCTCCGTGCCGGACATGAAGGATCCGAACGGCATGCTGACCTTCGTCCGGTTCCAGGATCCGGTCCCGTCGCGCCGCGTCGTGATCGTATGGCGCAAGAGTTTTACGCGCCGCGCGGCCATCGATGCCGTCGTCAAGGCCGTGGCCGACTGCGGGCTGCCCGGCGTCGAGATGGTCACGCTCCAGGCCGCGGCCTGACGCGCGCGGGCAGGACCGGCGCGGCCGCGGTGGGTGCCGCGTCCCCATCGTCCGTCCGGATGCCGATACCGCCGCAGGGTCCCGCCTGCTTTCCGGACAGCGCGCCGACCAGTTCCGTGCCCCGCTGCGGCACCGACACCAGCGGCGCGCATCGCACCGCGTCCCACGTGCTGCCTTCCTGTTTGAATTCGACGGCGCGCACGGCATAGACGCGGCCGCCCTGCTCCAGCGCGACCAGCGCCGTGCCGCCGTTCACGACCCCGAGCACGAAGCGGCGCCGCGGCATGCTGTCGTCGCTGGCGTCGGTCTCGCTGAAATCGCCGCCCCGGTCGGCGATGCCCGCGAGTCCGAGTCCCACGCCCAGCAGCGCCTGGATGCCGGCAGGGAGCTCGCGCAGCGACCGCGCCTCCATCCACGCGCCCTGCTCCTGCCCGCCGGCCTGCGCGAGCAGGCAGCTTCCAAGTCCGATTCCGGCCACCACCATGGTTACGAACCGCATATGCATTCTCCTTGATCCGAAGCCGGCATCGTAGAGCGCGCGCGTGCGCCATGCCTTGTGCATCGTCGACGTGCGCATGATCGCCGCGTATCGTCCTGCGCCGTACAGCCGGGCGCGCCCCGACAGGCTACAATCCTGACCTTGCAGATTTTCAATTCGAACGCACAATGAACAAGCTGGCGCTTTATTTCCGCCTGGTCCGGGGCCACAAGCCCATCGGCATCCTGCTGCTGCTGTGGCCCACGCTGTGGGCCTTGTGGATGGCATCGAACGGCCATCCCGATCCGATGATCCTCGCCATCTTCATCGTCGGCACGGCGCTGATGCGGTCAAGCGGCTGCGCGATCAACGACTACGCCGACCGCGACTTCGACCGCCACGTCAAGCGTACGGTCGACCGCCCGCTGACGAGCGGCCGCATCAAGGGTTGGGAAGCGCTGATGGTGGCGGCGGTGCTCGCGATCGTCTCGTTCCTGCTGATCCTGCCGCTGAACACGCTGACGAAGCAGCTCTCTGTCGTGGCCGTGATCGTCGCGGGCAGCTATCCGTATTTCAAGCGTTTCTTCGCGCTGCCGCAGGCCTACCTTGGCATCGCGTTCGGCTTCGGCATCCCGATGGCGTTCGCGGCCGTGCAGGACCACGTCCCGGCCGTCGCGTGGTGGCTGCTGGTCGCCAACGTGTTCTGGTCGCTGGCCTACGACACCGAGTATGCGATGGTCGACCGCGACGACGACCTGATCATCGGTATCCGCACGTCCGCCATCACGTTCGGCCGCTACGACGTCGCCGCGATCATGCTGTGCTACGCGGCGACGCTGGGCATCGACCTCGTGTGCGGCTGGTCGCTGGGCCTGCGCTGGTGGTTCGTGGCGGGCATCGCCGTCGCGGCCGGGATGGCCGTCTACCACTACACCCTGATCCGCGGCCGCGACCGCACGAAATGTTTTGCCGCGTTCAACCACAACAATTGGTTGGGTGCGGCCGTGTTTGCTGGCGTCGCGCTAGACTATGCATTAGGATAATATTGTCCGCAACGCAATCCATAACGAGAGGTTCCCCCATGATGGAAAAAATCCCGACCCAGTCCGGCGCCCGCGACCAGCTGCTGTCCGACCTGAAGACCGTCATCCAGGACGCGGAAGCGTGGCTGCGCCACAGCGGCCACCTGACCGGCGAAGAATTCAAGGCCGCCAAGGTCAAGTTCGAACGCACCCTGGTCAAGGCCAAGGAAGACATCGTCCGCCTGGAAGAAGCCGCGGTCGAAAAAGCCAAGGTCGCCGCCAAGGCCACCGACGAATACGTCAAGGAGAATCCGTGGAAGGCCGTCGGCCTGGGCACCGCCGTCGGTGTCGTGATCGGCATGCTGATCGCGCGTAAGTAATGGGAGTCGTCGCGACGGCAGGCCGGATCGGTGCGACGCTCGTCGCGATGGCGGGCACGCGGCTGGAGCTGGCCGCGGTCGAATTCCAGGAAGACGCACGCCGCCTGCTGGGCCACCTCGCGTGGACCCTGCTGGCCGTGTTCCTCGCGGCCGGCGCCCTCCTGCTGGCCGCGCTGTTCGTCATCGCCATCTTCTGGGACACGTACCGCCTGCAGGCCGTCGGCGGCATGGCCGTCCTGTTCGGCGTGCTGGCCGGCATCATCCTCATGAAAGTCCGCGCCAGCATGACCGCGGAAGCGCCGCTGCTCTCGGCCACGCTGGCCGAACTGCGCAACGACGTCGACTACCTGCGCCATGGCCTGGCCCAACATCATGCGGAGGCAACCGATGAACAAGCCTGATCTCGCCACCCGCCGCGCGGCCCTGATCGAACAATGCGCCGAACAGCGCGTGGGCCTCGCCTACGAGCTGAAGGCGCTGCGTCCGTCGAATGCACTGGCCGGGCATCCGGTCATGGGCTACGTCGCCGCCAACCGCAAGCTCGTGCTGGGTGCGGCCGGTGCCGTGCTGGGGCTCGTCCTCATGCGCCGCAAGCGCCTGGCCGGGCTCGTCACGTCGGCGCTGTCGGCGGTGAAGATGGCGCGCGGCGCGCTGGGCATCCTCGCGCAGCTGCGCCGCTAGTCGTTGAGGCCGAGCGCTTCCCAGCCATTCGGCGTCAGCTTGACGTACAGTTTTTCCTTCTGGGAGCGCTCGCCGTCGACGTTCCGTCCGACTTCGGGGAACGCTTCCTTGACCTGCGGCTTGCGGGCCCAGTCGGCCACGTTCGACAGCTGATAGGTGTAGATCACGCTGCTCTCCTCGTGGTCCCCCACCTTGGCCGGGTCCGCCCAGCGGAGCACCTTGCTCAGCGACTTGCGCCCCCAGCAGATGCGCGGCTGCTTCCCGGCGTTCGCGTGCAGGTAAGGCTTCGCGGCATCGGCCATCGTGTAGCGCTTGACCTTCACCCCGCTCGGCTTGCCATTGACGACGGCGCCGGGTAATTCCACGTCCTCGCTCCTGGCAAGGCCGACGGATTCCAGCGCCGACATCTGGCCGGCCACGCCGTCCGGGTACATCTTCTGCTGGCGGATGTCGGTTTCATACACGTCGACCGGCCATTTGATGGGATCCAGGCACAGGTCGCCCTTCTTGTCGAAATACTGGGAGACGGTGAGGCCGAAGTTCTTTTCGTTGGCCGACGTCTTGCTGCTGCAGGCGGACAGCGATGCGACCAGCGTCGCGCCCAGCATGAGGGAGATGGCAGTCTTGTTCATGGTGATGTGATTGTACCAAGGCTGGGCGCGGGTGGAATCTCTTCCATGGCCGCGTACACGCGCTTGCCCAGCTTCCGCGCCGTCGCCACCATCAGGTCGGCCCCTTCCGACGCGCCGCCGATGCGCAGGACGGCATCGCACCGCGCCAGCAGGCGCTGCGCATGCGGGTGGAACACGGCGTCGAACACCGCGTCCCCCGGCGCCTGCGATCCGGCCAGGCGCACCGTCGGCAACGCGAGCCATTCGCCCAGCACGGGTAGATGTCCGGCCTCGTACAGCGGCATCACGCACGCTTCCATCGCCGCGACGTTGGCCGCGACACGGTCCGGGTCCCCGTCCGTGCCGGACCGGTACGGGCCCGCGACCAGGATCATCATCCCGCGCGGCGCGAACAGGTGCAAGCGCGCGTACTGCAGCAGCATGATCGTCTTGCCGTCGACGATGCCCGTGCCGATCATGGCCAGCGCCGCGTCGATGTCCAGTTCCAGCACATCCAGCCGCTCGCCCTCCGCCGCCACCCCGCCGCCGGGTCCCACGCGGTCGCGCGCCTCGTACTCGGCCACGAAGAAGTGCAGGCGCTCCGTCACGCTGCCGGGGCTCATGAACGCATCCCACAGGCGGGTGACCTTGCCGACACGATAGCCCGTCTCCTCCTCGACCTCGGCACGGATGCGTTCTTCCGGACTGGCGCCGTCGAGCAGGCCGGCCGCGGCCTCGACGAGGAAGCCGTCGTGGCCGTTCACATAGGCCGGCAGGCGGAACTGGCGCGTCAGCACGACGGTGCGGCGCGCGCGATTGGCCAGCAGCAGCGTCGCGCCATTGCCGCGGTCATAGGTTTCCCGGGTCTGCACATCCCAGCCGCCTTCGGCCGTGCGCAGCGCGAACGTCGTCTTGTTCAGGATGCCCCAGTCGTCCGAGAGCAGCTCGACCTGCCTGATTTCCACATGATCCTGCACGATATTCTCCAGTCATTGAAGTTCGTGTAAACTATCGTGCAGTATCGTGCAATGTCAAGCACGACGAAAGGACGGCATGCTGACGAGCCAGCGAAAGCAGTATCTGATGGACGTGTTGCGGCGCGACGGCCAGATCGTCGCCACGAAGATGAGCGCGGAACTGGGCGTGTCGGAAGACACCGTCCGGCGCGACCTGCGCGAGCTCGCGAAGGAAGGCTTGCTGCAGCGGGTGCACGGCGGCGCCCTGCCCGCCAGCCCGGCGCTGGCGGACTTCGCGACGCGCCACGCTATCGCCACCGACGACAAGGCCGCCATCGGCCGCGCCGCCGCCGCGCTCGTGCAGCCGGGCCAGGTCGTGTTCGTCGACGGCGGCACGACGTGCGCGCAACTCGTGCGTGCGCTGCCGCGGCGCCTGGGAGCGACGGTCGTCACGCACAGCCCGTCCATCGCGATGGAGCTGATGGACCATCCGGACATCGACGTGATCATGCTCGGCGGCCGCCTGTTCCGCCACTCGGCCGTCGGCGTGGGCGCGGCGACCCTGGAAGCGATCGCCCGGATCCGCGCCGACACGTATTTCATGGGCGTGACGAGCGTGCATCCCGAGAGCGGGCTGTCGACCGGCGATTACGAGGAAGCGTGCATCAAGCGGGCGCTGTGCCATGCGGCGGCCGAGACCATCGTGCTGGCGTCGTCGGAAAAGCTGGCCACCGCATCCCCGTACCGGATCGTCGGGCTGGCCGAGATCAGCGGGATGGTGGTGCCGGCGGCGACCGGCGAGGAAGTGTTGCGGCCGTATCGGGAGATGGGGATTGCGCTGACGCTGGCGGCGCACTAGCGGCAGGTCGCACAAGCCGAAAGCTCGGCTTGTGGCAGGCCTCAGTGAGGCGACCCAGCGTATCCGAGCCGGCTCAGAAAGGCGATTTCCTCAGCGGTCGAAGTACGGCCGAGTATGCTGTTGCGAAACGGGAATCGGCCGAACCGGGCAATGACATCGCGATACTTTCGCACCCATCCGAGCACGTCGTCAAAACCCGGGCAGTCGTCCGCCAGTGTCGTGAACAGCGCAACTGAAATGTCTTGCATGGCCAAGTCCTCTGCGTGCTCGAACGGCATATATGCGAACCAGCGCTCAAGCGGCCTCAGATATAGATGAGCACCACTGGTCCGCAGCTGCTGAGCCGCCTCGAGAGCAAGACCGTCCCCACTGAACGATTTCGCGTTGCCACGGAAAACGTTGCGCGTGAATTGGTCGAGAACGATGATGCGGGCAAGTGTTCCGGAGGGCCCGTTGGTATCCCAGTGGCGCAGCCCTCCCGCGAGAGCCTGGTCGATCGTCTCGCCAAAGCGGGTAGCGATCACCGTATCGAAATCGGGGTCGGCGGTGAACCATGCGTCGCGCGGGGCGCCGTAGCCCTGGCTTGACGGGGTACCGTACCAAAAATCGAGAACGTCTTGATAGTCCATGTCTGCTTTCCTTGTATCACCATGATGGGTTCAGGGTACTGACGCGCGAACTCCGGCCAGCCGATGGATTCGGCTGACCGATGAGATCGCGGATCGAGGAAATCAGACAGTTACCATAGCGCGATTCTAGCGACTATTTTCGCCCAGCGCATCGCGCGCCACGCGCCGGGCAACCCATTTACCTCCGGCAGCTCAACCGCACCGACTCATTCTCGCGCGCAACGACGCGGACGGCCTCGCTGTCACCGCACCGGTACACGATGCGCAACCGCTTCGACTCCCCGCGCGCCGGATCGCCGCACAGCTGGTTGTCGGCACGGACGGTGCCGCGATTGCGCTCGACCTGATAACGCACGGCGCGGCGTGCGTCGCAGGAAGCGAAGTGCGTGCCGTATTCCGCGTCTTCGACGAAGATGCGCGAGCCGCGGCCTTCACCGCGGCCGCCGCCGGCTTCGCGCAGGCCGGCGGCATAACCGTCGTCATAGCCGCGGCGGTATTCGGCGCTCTGCGCGAACGCGGACGTGGTGGCGGCGCTCAAGGCCAGGATCGCGGCGATGCGCAGGAGGGGGCGATTATTGAGTGTCATTTTGTTCTCCCGATTGAAGTGGATGACTTCATCGTAGCGCGCGCGCTCGAAACGCTCTGTGCGGTCGGTGTAAGAGACGTTTCAGTCTGTAAGGAAGCGGGCGCCCCGCCCCGCGCGGCCGTGCCAGAATAAGGCCATGACACCCGCACCCGTCTGCACCATCGGGCATTCGAACCGTACGATCGAGGAGTTCATCGGGCTGCTCTGGCAGAACGGCATCGCCTGCCTGCTCGATATCCGGACCGTCCCCAAATCGCGCCACAATCCGCAATTCGGGCAGGATGAACTCGCGGCCTCGCTGCTTGATGCCGGCATCGAATACCGGTACATCAAAGGCCTCGGCGGCCTGCGCCGCCCGCTCAAGGATTCACCGAATGCCGCCTGGCGCAACACGTCGTTCCGCGGCTACGCGGACTACATGCAGACCGACGAATTCGCGGCCAACGTCGACGCGGTCATCGAACTCGCGCAGACCAGGACGTGCGCACTGATGTGCGCGGAAGCCGTGCCGTGGCGCTGCCACCGCTCGCTCGTCGCCGATGCGCTGCTGGTGCGCGGCGTGCCCGTCGACGACATCATCGATGCGCGCCAGCGCAAGCCGCACAAGCTGACGCCCTTCGCCCACGTCGAAGGCTTGCGCATCACGTATCCGCCGGAGCAATCGGAACTGGACCTGGGACCGCCGGGCTGAGCAACCGCCGCAACTGCGCCCGCTGGTAGGCGCCGAAGCCCTCCCTGAACAGGCAGCGGATCAGCGGATCCTCGACCACGTCGGCCTGCGCCACGTCACGCTCCGTGTCCGCGTCGAACACCGCATCGTTGATGCGCATGTACAGCGACGTCAGCGACTCGCCCAGTTCCAGCGCCGCGTACAGTTTCACGGCGGGGATCCCGGTGGTCCAGCCCAGTGGCCCATCATCGTCGACCAGGTCCGCGCTGCCCGGCGACAGCCGGTAGCAGAAGCGCGTCACCTCGCCCGCATGATCGTGGATCGACAACTGCCAGAGGCGCGGGCTGTCGAAATACTCGCTCTCGTCATCCAGCGCGGCGTAGCGGTCCGCCAGGCCGGTGCGGCAAAAGTCCAGCACGCGCGTCCACTGGTCCGCTGTCAGCGCGGGGAAATGGCGGGCGATGTCGGCCGTGGGCGGCGCGTCGGCATTGCCTTCATAGATGTAGTCGACGTCCTGTGCGCCGACGGGAATGACCCAGTCCAGCGGCGGCGCCGGATGCAACCCGTCCGCATCGAGCTGCATCGAGACCGACGGATCCATGCGCACGACGCGCGCCCGCGGCAGCACCGCCTGCACCTCGGCGGTGAAACGGGCATACGAGATCGGGAAGAACGCGCGGTTGTACCACGACCAGGGCTCGAGCCGGAACTGGCAGGAACTCGGCACGACGAAGCGCGGGTCCAGGGCCTGCAACTGCTCCAGCCATTCCTCCGGCAGCGCCGGCGGCGCGGGTTCGGCGCGCGTCGGGGCCAGCACCTCGATCTCGCGCATCGTCTGGAACGGAAACAGCACGAGGTCCCACGGTTTCTCGGCGACGAGACGTGCGAGCGCCGCATCGTCGATCCACGAGTCGACCACGTTCAGGACGTTCAGCCCGGCGGCACGGACCTGGAACATCGAGTCGACCTCGGCATCCATCGCTTCGCGCGGCACGACCTGGAACGGGCCGACGTCCACGGGCACGTCAAGCTGCAGCGCGTGGACGCGCGTAAAACCCAGTTCGCGCACCATGTCGAACAGCTCGTCGAACAGGCAGTAGATGTACAGCGGCGTCGCGCGGTCCAGCAGGTCCAGGCTCTCGAGCGAGCAGTGGTCGTCGTGGAAGTGGGAGATGAAGACGGCGTCGAAGCGCTGGCGCCGGATCAGCGCTTCGTCGAAACGCACGTCCGGGAACGCGTGGCAGTTGCGGCTGAACGGGTTTTCGAAGATGGTGTCGAAGGCGATGCGCGTACCCTCGCATGTGAACACGTAGCCCGCATGCAGGATCCGCGCGACCGTCAACGCGGCCATCAGTCCAACCGCTTCAAGCGCTGGCCCAGGATGCCCCAGCGGCAATCGACGCCGTCCAGCTGCGCGCACAGTGCCCAGCCGGTGCCGATCTTCTCGACCGTGACGGGCGTCTCGATTTCTTTGGCCAGCTTCTCGGCCCAGCCGCGCGCGGCGCCCTGGCCCTTGAACAGCTCCTTGCCTTCGTAGATGACGGTGGCGTCGAATACGGGCATGGCGAATATGGTCATGGCTTCCTCTGGATGGTGCGTAAAGCGCTATCCTATCATTCCACGGATTGGACACCACATGGACAACGACCACACGCCCGCGCGGCGCATCGACAAGGGGGAGCTCTACTGGGTAGCGCCGGACGGCACGCGCGGCTCGGTGCCCGGCTATCCCCATCCGCACCTCGTCGTGCAGGACGACCTGTTCAACCATTCGCGCATCGACACCGTGATCGTCTGCGCCCTGACGACGAACCTCAGGCGGGCAAGCGAGCCCGGTTGCGTGCCGCTGGAACCCGGCGAGGGCGGACTCGAGAAACGCAGCGTCGTCCTCCCTTCGCAGATCAGTGCGATCCCGAAAGCACGGCTGGGAGCACGCATCGGCCGGCTGTCCGGCGAACGCGTGGACCAGGTGCTCGCGGGCCTGCGCTTCCTGCAGGCATCGCACTTCCGCGGACGCTGAACGACGCTTCTATTCGCCCTGCTGCTGCATCGCCTTCGTCAGCCCGCTCGGTCCGGCCGGTTTCTTCGGCTTCCATACCCACATCAGGCCGCGCACGTAGCCGTCGCCTTTCACGGCCGTGTGATCGAGCCCTTCCATCGTCCACGTCTGCAGCGCCAGGCCCTGGTAGTTGCGGTTGCCCAGCTGCTTCTGGAACGCCACGATGGGCTGCTGGAATGCGGGATATTCGATGCTGCCGTGCGAGATGAACATGCGCGCGGGCAGCGCCTTGTGGTCGCGGGCGTAGGCGGCATCGAGCTTGCCGAGCGCGCCGTGGTCCCAGCCGGCCGCGGGGCTGATCGCGATGTGGCCCGCGAAGAAGCCGGGCGCCTTGTACGCGGCCGCGATGGCGAACAGGCCGCCCAGCGAGCTGCCGGAGATCACGCGGTCCGTCTTCTCGGCGCGGAAGCGGCTTTCGATCAGCGGCGCGACCTCCTTCGTGATGAAGCCGAGGAAGGCGTCGGCCCTGCCCGAATCCGCGTCCGTCGCGGTGATGGTGTAGTCGCGGCGGCGCTCGACGTCGTAGTTGGCGCCGGATGGATACGACAGGCCCACCATGATGAATTCGGGGACCTGGTTATCGTAGATCAGGTTGCCGTAGGTGGCGGTGAGGAGCGGCGTGTCCCAGTACGCGTCGAGGTAGTACAGGACGGGGTAGCGCTTTTCCGGATGCGCCGCGTAGCTGGACGGCAGCACGACGACCAGCTCGTGCGCCCTGCCCGTGGACTGCGACTGCACGGGGATGATCTGCGTGTTCTCCAGCACGAAATGGCGTTCGCCCGCCGGGGCGGCGGCCTGCTGCGCCGAGGCGGGGATGACGACGCCGAGCGCGACGGCGCATGCTGCCAACAGTGTCTTCATGAGGTCTCCTTTATTGTGATCACACGATGATAGCGCTATCTCGGCGCGCCGGGGTACGTACGCGGCCGTTGCGATATCGTTTTCGTTATCGATATCGTAAAAATTAGTATTATCGCCGAACAAATTATTCTGCTAACGTCCCGCGTTAATCCCAGCCATCCATCGACCAGGAATGTCATGAAACCACATACCGCGCTGCCGACGCTCACGCTGCTCGCAACTCTCGCCGCGAGCGCGCACGCGGCGCCGCTCGCCGGCCTCGACGCCAACGGCCACCTGCTGCCGGTCGCCGCCGCGACGGCGTCCTTCTCGTACGCGCCCATCGCGCACGGCGTGCAGGTCCGCGTCGGCGGCGTGACCAAGAACGTGATCTTCTACGGCCCGGCGACGGTGCGCGTGAACACGACGCTCGGCGAAAACTTCTGGCGCCATCCGAGCATCGTCGTGACGCACGCGCCCGCGGCCGTCGCGTTCACGACGCGCGACGGCGCCGATTCCCTCACGCTCGAGAGCAAGCTGCTGCGCATCGTCATCGACAAGTCGACCGGCGCCATCACGTTCCAGGATGCGCAGGGCAAGGTCTATACGCAGGAAAAACGCAGCGCACCGCAGACGCTGAAGAAAATCGAGCTGGCCGGCGCGCCGACCTATGAAGCGCGCAACACGTTCACCCTGAAGCCCGGCGAAGGCATCTACGGGTTCGGGTTCGTGGGCGAAGGCGACATCAACCGCCGCAACAAGGACCTGCTGCTGGTGCAGACGAATATCGGCATCATCATCCCCGTCATGATGTCGACGGAACGCTACGGCATCCTGTGGGACACGTATTCGAAGATGCGCTTCACGGATAACGCCGAGGGCGCGTCGCTGTGGGCGGAAAGCGCGCCGGGCGGCGTCGATTACTATTTCATGGCCGGCGCCACGCTGGACGACGTCGTGGCCGGCTACCGCGACCTCACCGGCGCTGCGCCGATGGTGCCGAAGCAGGCGTTTGGCCTGTTCATGAGCAAGGAGCGCTACCAGACGCAGGACCGCCTCGTCGAGGTGGCACGCACGTTCCGCAAGGAGCAGTTCCCGCTCGACTACATCGTGCAGGACTGGCAGTACTGGGGCAGCGACAAGGACGGTACCTGGAGCGGCATGACGTGGAACCGCGAGCGCTTCCCCGATCCGAAGGGCATGACGAAGGCCATCCACGACATGCACCTGAAGCTGATGGTGTCGATCTGGCCTTCGATCGGCAACGACACCGCGCTGGCGCATGAACTCGACCAGCACAAGCTGCGCTTCGAACCGCTGCACTGGATTTCGAAGAAGGCGCGCATCTACGACGCGTACAGCCCCGAAGGCCGCAAGATCTACTTCAAGCATGTCAAGCAGGGCCTGCTCGACGTGGGCGTGGACGCGCTGTGGATGGACGGGACCGAAGTCGAAGTCGGCACGGCCGCGCACAACGCCGCCGACAACGAGCGCGACATCAAGGGACTCGGCAACAACGCCATGGGCGACTTCGCCCGCTACCTCAATCCGTACTCGCTGATGACGACGCTCGGCACGTACGAGGGACAACGCGCCACCAGCAACCAGCGCGTGTTCACCCTGACACGCTCGGCCTGGGCCGGCGCGCAGCGGACGGCGGCGGCCTCGTGGTCGGGCGACACGCGGGCGAGCTGGAAAACCCTGCTCGAGCAGATCAACGGCGGCGTCAACGTCACCATCACCGGCAACCCGTACTGGACGCAGGACACCGCCGGCTTCTTCATCGGGGGTGGATTCCCGGGCGGCGAAAAGAATGCGTCGTACCGCGAACTGTACGCCCGCTGGCTGCAATACGCCGCCTTCAATCCGCTGATGCGCATCCACGGCACCGACATCGAGCGCGAGCCCTACCTCTTCAAGCAGTCGGATCCCGAGATGTACAAGGCGCTGTACGACGCCGTCCGCCTGCGCTACCGCCTGCTGCCTTATACCTACAGCCTGGCCGGCAAGGTCACCCGCGACGGCTATACGCTGATGCGCGCCCTGCCGATGGATTTCCCGGACGACCCGCGCGTGCGCGACATCAACGACGCGTTCCAGTTCGGCCCGTCCTTCCTCGTCCATCCGGTCACGCGCCAGATGTACCGCTTCCAGCCGCCGCCGCCCGCCACCATCCCGGCGACCGCGCTGCGCACGCCCGACGGCAAGCCCGGACTGGCTGGCCAGTACTTCGCGGGCACCAATTTCGAGACGCCGCACGGCAAGACCGTCGACGCCACCATCGACTTCCAGTGGCCCGGCCCGCCGCTGGCCGACATGCCTGCCGGCCTGGCGAGCCTCGACAACTTCTCCGCGCGCTGGACGGGCGCCGTCGTGGCGCCGGAAGACGGCGAATACGAGCTGGGCGCGGAAGGCGACGACGGCTACCGCCTGATCGTCGACGGCAAGCCCGCCGTCGAGGACTGGAAAAACGGCGGCAAGCGCTACGCCGGCACCAAGGTCGTCCTGAAAAAGGGCCAGAGCCTCCCCATCACCCTCGAGTATTACAACGCCACGTCGGAGCGGAGCCTGCGCCTGGCATGGCGCACGCCGTCGCAACTGGCCGCGCAGGCGCAAACGTCGGGCAAGCCGGACACGACGATGCAGACCTACCTGCCCGCCGGCACCGACTGGTACGACTTCTGGACGCACGAGCGCTTCAAAGGCGGCACCACGGTCGCCAGGGACGTGCCGCTCGACGTCTTCCCGCTGTACGTGCGCGCCGGCGCGATCGTGCCGATGGGCCCCGTCGTCCAGTACGCGACCGAGCGGCCGGATGCGCCGTACGAGATCCGCGTCTATCCGGGCGCCGACGGCAAGTTCACGGTCTATGAAGACGACAACGAAACGTACGACTACGAAAAGGGCAAGTACGCCACGTACGACCTGGCGTGGAACGACGCCGCGCGCACGCTGACCATCGGCGCCCGCAAGGGCACGTTCAAGGGCCTGGTCGGGACGCGCAAGCTGAATGTCGTCGTCGTCGGCCGGGACAACGCGACCGCCATCGAACCGGCGGGCGCGACGAAGTCGGTCACGTATGCCGGCAAACCGCTGTCGATCAAGTTCTGAGTCCAGGGAGACCCCATGAAATCGTTCCTCGCCACCCTGGCCCTGGTGCTGCCGCTGGCGGCCAGCGCGGCCGACGTCGCACCGAAACCGGTGTTCCGCGACCCCGTGTACGACGGCGCGGCGGATGTGTCGATCGTGTACGACCGCGCCGCCAAACTGTGGAAGATGTTTTATACCAATCGCCGGGCGACGATGAAGTTGCCCGACCCGAAGGACGTCGAATGGGTGCACGGCACGGCCATCGGCATCGCGACGTCCCCGGACGGCATGCACTGGCGCTACCAGGGCACGGCCGAGTTTCCCAAGGCGTGCACGGACGTGACGCTGTGGGCGCCCGAGATCTACTATGAAAACGGCACGTACCACATGTGGCTCACGATCGTGCCTGGCATCTTCCACCGGTGGGGCGGCCCCGGCGCGGATGGCCGCATCGAGCACCTGACCAGCACCGACCTGTCCACATGGCGGTGCGAAGGCACCGTGAAGCTGGACACGGGCCGCATGATCGACCCGACCGTCATCAAGCTCGGACAGGGTTACCGGATGTGGTACAAGGACGAGCGCGCCGGCAGCAAGATCCTGGCCGCCGACAGCCAGGACCTGCGCACGTGGAAGAAGGTGAGCGACGAGCCGGTCAATCCGACCACGGGCGAGGGACCGAAGGTGTTCCGCTTCAAGGGGTATTACTGGATGGTCGTCGACGTGTGGAAGGGCCTGATGGTGCTTCGGTCCGACGATGCGCGTACCTGGACGGAACAGAAAGGCTACATCCTCGGCGAACCGGGCCGCAAGGCCACCGACCGGGCCAAGGGACAGCACGCGGACGTCGTCGTCGATGGCGACCGCGCGTTCATCTACTACTTCGTCCACCAGGTGAACGAGGCGGAAGCGGACACGGACGCGCGCTGGAACCAGCGTACGGTCATCCAGGTGGCGGAGCTGGTGTTCAAGGACGGCCGGCTCGAGGTCGACCGCGACCGGGATGTCTCGTTCCGGTTGAAGGCGCCATCGCCCTGACGTGACTTTGTGCGTATTTATGCGAGGTAAAACCGGCATACACTATGCCGGTTTATCAACGGGAACCTCATGGACATCCACACTCGCATTACCGCTGCACTTCACATCGTCATCGGCGTACTGGGCGCCGGCATGATGCTGATCTTCGCGCTCGGCACCAACTGGATCGGCCACTTCATCGCCGACTCGGCCGGCGGCGACGGCGCCGTGGCGAACTTCTTCTTCGGCTTCGGCGCGGTGGTGGCCGGATTCTTCGCGCTGCTGCTGGCAGCGGAAGCCATCGCCGGGATCGCGCTGCTGAAAGGATCACCGACGGGGCGCGTGTTCACGATCATATTCAGCGTGCTCGGGCTGCTCAACTTCCCGTTCGGTACCGCGATCGGCGTCTATTCGCTTTGGGCCCTGCTGGGCAACCGGCCGGCATCGGCCGGGGCGCCAGGCCGTTAGCCGGCGTCGCTCGCCTCGCAATACTGGGGCTGACCGAGCATCGCCGACACCGTGTGCGGGCCGCCGCTGGCGCGCGGGTGCGCCACGTCGCAACGGAGACGCACCGCGACGGATTCATTCTGCATCACGAACAGCACGGCCCCGATCAGCACACCCTTCGCGGGATGGCGGATGCACAGGGCCGTGAGCGCGCCGCTCACCGAAGGCGGATCGAGCAGCGATGTCGTGCTCCGGCGTTCGTCGGCCGCCGTCCATGAAAAACGGCCATCGGACGCCACGGGGATGACTTCGCCCACGTCGGTGCAGGGATGATTCTTGCCGGGGAATTTGGCCAGGAAGAGCTCGACGCCGGCAGCCGGTTTCCCCTCATCGAGGACGATCCCGTCGACGGCCGGCCGCAGATGGGCCACGTGCGGGACCGGCGTGCACGCCGCCAGGCCCGCGGCAAGCATCGACATGACGGACAGGCGCACGGTGGCGGACAGCATGTCAGGCGTCCTTGCCCAGTTCCGCGCCGAGCTCCCGCCCGCGCGCCGCCGCCGCCTTCATCGCGTCGACGATCGCCTGCTTCACGCCGGCCGCTTCCATGCTCGTGATGGCCGCATGCGTGGTGCCGCCCTTCGAGGTCACGCGCTGGCGCAGCACGTCGACGGGTTCGTCCGACTGCGCCGCCAGCTGGGCCGCGCCGGTGAACGTGGCCAGCGCGAGCGCCTTGCCCTGCTCCGCCGACAGGCCCATTTCCGCGGCCGCCTGCTGCATCGCTTCGAGGAAGTAGAACACGTACGCCGGGCCGCTGCCCGACACCGCCGTCACCGGATCGATCAGGCTTTCTTCATCCAGCCAGACGGTCTGGCCGACGGCGCGCATGATGGTGTCGGCGGCATCCTTTTGCGCGGCGCTGACGCCGGCCATCGCCACCATGCCCGTGATGCCCTGCCCGATCAGCGCGGGCGTGTTCGGCATCGTGCGCACGATGGCGCCGTAGCCGCCGAGCCAGCGCGACAGGTCCGCGCCGCGGATGCCCGCCGCGATCGACAGCAGCAGGGGCTTGTTCGCGAGCTGCGATTGCAGGTGCACGGTCACGTCGCGCATCTGCTGCGGCTTCACCGCGAGCACGATGACGTCGCTGGCGGCGACGGCCGCGCCGATGTCGGGCGACGTCGTCACGCCATATTGCGTGCGCAGGCGCTCGAGCGCGTCCGCGTTCGGGTCGACGACGTGGATGTCCACCGCCTGCGCGACCTTGCCGGCCAGGCCGGCGATGAGGGCGGTGGCCATGTTGCCGCCGCCGATGAAACTGATTTTCATGAGAATCCCGGGGTTAGGCGCGCGTGATGCGCGCTTTTTCATTCACTCGTAATGGCGCGCGCCGAAGATGGCGCTGCCGATGCGTACGATGGTCGCGCCTTCCAGCACGGCCGATTGCAGGTCGCCGGACATGCCCATCGACAGCGTGTCGAGGTGGATGCCGGCTTTGATGAGGTCTCGCGCGAGTGCGCGCAGGCGTGCGAACGGCGCGCGTTGCAGGGCCGGGTCGGCCTGCGGTTCCGGGATCGCCATCAGCCCGCGCAGGCGCAGGTTCGGCAGCTGGACGACGGCCTTGGCCAGGCCTTCCAGCTCCTCCGGCTTGACGCCACTTTTGGTGGCCTCGCCGCTGATGTTCACTTGCAGGCAGATATCCAGCGGGCCCAGTTCGGCCGGGCGCTGTTCGGACAGGCGCTGCGCGATTTTCAATCGTTCGACCGTGTGCACCCATTGGAAGCTGGTTGCGATGGGCCGCGTCTTGTTGCTCTGGATCGGGCCGATGAAATGCCATTCGAGCATCAGGCCGGGTCGCGCTTTTGCCACAGCGGCGATCTTGTCGACGCCTTCCTGCACATAGTTTTCGCCGAACGCGCGCTGGCCCGCCTCGATCGCTTCCAGCACGGCTTCTGCCGGAAACGTCTTCGAAACGGCCAGCAACTGGACCGTGGAACGGGGCCGGTTCGCGGCCTCGCAAGCGGCCTGGATTGTCGCTTCGACAGCTTGCAAGTTGGCTGCGATTGTGGACATAATGGTTTTCTTCAGGAAATATTTTTCTAGCCTGGCGGTGCAATATCTCATCGTCATCCCCGCGCAGGCGGGGATCCAAGCTCAGCCTGCATGCCCGCAGCAATTGGGTTCCCGCCAAGGCGACCGGCCAGGTCGGGAACGACGGTTTTCTATCTCCGCGTCAAAGGATCATTATAAATGGACATCTCCGAACTGCTCGCTTTCTCGGTCAAGAACAAGGCCTCCGACCTGCACCTGTCGGCCGGCCTGCCGCCGATGATCCGCGTGCATGGCGACGTACGCCGTATCAACCTGCCGCCGCTGGAGCACAAGGACGTGCACGGCATGATCTATGACATCATGAACGACGGCCAGCGCAAGCAGTACGAAGAGATGCTGGAGTGCGACTTCTCGTTTGCGATCCCCGGCCTCGCGCGCTTCCGCGTCAACGCGTACAACCAGGAACGGGGTGCGTCCGCCGTGCTGCGGACGATTCCGTCCAAGATCCTGTCGCTGGAAGAACTGAACGCGCCGAAGATCTTCGCCGACCTCGCATTGAAGCCGCGCGGCCTCGTGCTCGTGACGGGTCCGACGGGCTCCGGCAAGTCGACGACCCTGGCCGCGATGGTCAACCACCTGAACGAGAACGAGTACGGTCACATCCTCACCATCGAGGACCCGATCGAGTTCGTGCACGACTCGAAGAAGTGCCTGATCAACCAGCGCGAAGTCGGTCCGCACACGCTGTCGTTCAACAACGCGCTGCGCTCGGCGCTGCGCGAAGACCCGGACGCGATCCTCGTCGGCGAGCTGCGCGACCTGGAGACGATCCGACTCGCACTGTCCGCCGCCGAGACGGGCCACCTCGTGTTCGGCACCCTGCACACGTCGTCGGCCGCGAAGACCATCGACCGTATCGTCGACGTGTTCCCGGCCGAGGAAAAGGAGATGGTGCGCGCGATGCTGTCGGAATCGCTGCAGGCCGTGATCTCGCAGACCCTGCTGAAAACGAAGGACGGCGCCGGCCGCGTGGCCGCGCACGAGATCATGATCGGTACGCCGGCCATCCGCAACCTGATCCGCGAAGCGAAGATCGCGCAGATGTATTCCGCGATCCAGACCGGTTCCAACGTCGGCATGCAGACGCTGGACCAGAACCTGACGGACCTCGTGCGCCGCAACGTGATCTCGTCGGCGGCCGCGCGCGCCGCCGCCAAGATTCCCGAAAACTTCCCGGGCTAAAGAAGGAGCACGACGATGGAACGCGACCAGGCCTCCAAATTCATGTTCGACCTGCTGCGCCTGATGGTCAGCAAGGGCGGTTCCGACCTGTTCATCACGTCCGGCTTCCCGCCCGCGATGAAGATCGACGGCCGCATGACGCCCGTGTCCAGCCAGGCCCTCACGGCCTCGCACACGGCCGACCTGGCGCGCGCCATCATGAACGACAAGCAGGCCGCCGGCTTCGAGCTCTCGAAGGAAGCCAACTTCGCCATCAGCCCCGGCGACCTGGGACGTTTCCGCGTCTCCGCCTTCATGCAGATGGGCGCCGTGGGCATGGTGCTGCGCGTGATCACGACGACGATCCCGAAGTTCGAGGACCTCGACCTGCCGGAGGTGCTGAAGGACGTGATCATGACCAAGCGCGGCCTCGTGATCATGGTCGGCGCCACGGGTTCCGGCAAGTCGACGACGCTCGCGACGATGGTCGGCTACCGCAACGAAAACAGCTACGGCCACATCATCACGATCGAGGATCCCGTCGAATTCGTCCACCCGCACAAGAACTGCGTGATCACGCAGCGCGAGGTCGGCGTCGACACGGACAGCTTCGAGGCAGCGCTGAAGAACTCCCTGCGCCAGGCGCCGGACGTGATCCAGATCGGAGAAATCCGCGACCGCGAGACGATGGAACACGCGATCGCGTTCGCCGAAACGGGCCACCTGTGCCTCGCCACCCTGCACGCGAACAGCTCCAACCAGGCGCTGGACCGCATCATCAACTTCTTCCCCGAAGAGCGCCGCCAGCAGCTGCTGATGGACCTGTCGCTGAACATGAAGGGACTGATCTCGCAGCGCCTCATTCCAAAGAAGGAAGCGAAGGGACGCGTGGTCGCGATGGAGATCATGCTGAATTCGCCGCTGATCTCGGACCTGATCTTCAAGGGCGAGGTCCACGAGATCAAGGAGATCATGAAGAAGTCGCGCGAGCTGGGCATGCAGACCTTCGACCAGGCCCTGTTCGACTTGTACGAGGCGGACAAGATCACCTACGAGGATGCGCTGCGCAACGCGGACTCCGTGAACGACCTGCGCCTGAACATCAAGCTCAATAGCAAGCACGCGAAGAACCGCGATTTCTCCGCGGGCACCGAGACGCTCGGTCTCCTCTGATCCGCGTCGGCTACAGCGCCGCCCAGCGCTGCACGAGGCCGACGAGGTGCACCACCCCGTAGCCGAAGCAGATCACCGAACTCCACACGACGAACGGCGTGATCGCGCCGCCCCTGGCGCGAACGAGCGGCGCGAACGCCACGCCGCGCACGAGATAGACGGCCGTGATGGCGACCAGCGCCGCCTTCAGGAACGGCAGAGGGCCAATGACACCGGCGCCCGCCAGCGCATACGCGGACCAGGTGAACAACACGGCGGCAATCCCCAGCGTGACGAGGGTCGGATACCAGCGCCCTTGCGCGGCCGCGCGCGCGAACCGTTCGCCCGCGCCGAAGAAGCGGTACCACGCGGGACCGCCCGCGACGATGCCCAGGTGGAGCAGCGCGGCGCCGGCGCTGAGCAGCGCGCCGGCGGCCAGGGGAATGTTCACGGTGGACTGCATCGATGTCTCCTTTGGCTTACACTGTTGCCTTCGAATCAATCAAGCTTACAGGAGCCCACGATGAACGTGTTCGACTTCCAGGCCACCTCCCTCGACGGCAAGCCGGTCGACCTGGCCCAGTACCGCGGCAAGGTCCTCCTCATCGTCAACACCGCCAGCAAATGCGGCTTCACGCCGCAATACCAGGGCCTCGAGACCGTGTACCGCGAACTGCACGCGCGCGGCCTGGAAGTGCTGGGCTTCCCCTGCAACCAGTTCGGCAGCCAGGAGCCGGGCACGGAATCCGAGATCGGCGCGTTCTGCGAAAAGAACTACGGCGTGTCGTTCCCGATGTTCGCCAAGGTCGACGTCAACGGCGACAGCGCCCACCCGCTGTGGAAATACCTGAAGAACGAGGCGCCGGGCGTGCTGGGCACCGAGGGCATCAAATGGAACTTCACCAAGTTCCTCGTCGGCCGCGACGGCACCGTGCTGCATCGCTACGCGCCGCAGACGAAGCCGGAAGAGATCGCGGGCGATATCGAGAAGGCGCTGCAGCCGTAAGCGCCAACGCTCAACGGCGGTCGAACCACGCCATGATGGCGTCGTATTCCTTCTGCACGTCCGCCATCGAGCCCCCTTCCGCCATCAGGTTGTGGCCGGCGCGCGGCAGGCGCCGGAACGTGACGTCGCGTCCGAGCGCGCGCAGGCGCGCGTACGCGACCTCGGTCGACAGGACCGGCACGCTGTCGTCGCGCATGCCGCTGGCCAGCCAGACCCGCGCCTTCGACTGGACCAGGTTCTCGCCGGGCGCCTGCGCGAAGAAGGAACTCCAGCGCAGATAGGTGTGGCCCCACGCGAATTTCACGCTGCTGCGCGGGTCCGCGTTGATCGCGTCGACGGTCGCGTCGATGTCGCGCAGGCGCGCGAGCGTGTCGTCGTCGCCGCTTCCCGCGCGATCTCCCGCTCGATAGGCGTTGGCAAAGAAGTCGAACAGCTGGCTCGTGCCGGTGCCGCCGATCAGCGCCACGTGCGTCACCTCGGGCAGCGCGCGCGCCAGGCCCGCGGCCATCACGGCGCCTTCCGACACGCCGAACACCAGCACGCGGCTGCCGTCGACCCACGGCAAGGCCAGAGCATGGCGCAGCGCGCCGCGCAGCGTGTCCAGCCAGGTGTCGTAGGAAAAGTTGGCGTTGAACGCGGCCGGACATCCCGTCGCCACGCCCGGCGGCGCTTGTGGCGGGGCGTCCGGCTGGTACGGCTTGTCGACCACCATCACGACGTAGTCGCCCCGCTGCGCCAGCGGCACGAAATTGAAAACGGTGGAATAACGGTTCGGCGTGCCCAGGCCGACGAAGGGCGGTGTGCAACCCGACCCCTGCACGAACAGCACGAGCGGCGCCTTGTGCGGGGGTTGCGAGATGACGTAGCGGATGTCGGGCGCGCCGTCGCGCTGCAGCGTGAAGCGCGTGGCGGCGGCCTTGCCGAGTTCCAGCGGTTCCTGCTTTGCGGCGGGCGCGGCGTGGACCGCCGAGGCGGCGAGCAGGATGCCGCCGACGAATGCGAGTAAGCGTTTGTTCATGGGCGCGATCATCCCACGAACGGCGCCCGCGCAGGCTATCGAAAAATCACTGCTTCGGCACGATCCGCACCGCCAGCCCGCCGCCCGGCGCCAGCCGCACGTCGAGTAGGTCCTTCGCCGTCACGGTCCTCGTCTCCGTCACGAGATCGAACCGGTGCTCGTTGCGGTAATCGGCCTGCTCGCCGTCGCGGTAGATCTCCGCCACGTACTGCCTGCCCGGGTCGAGGAAGGCCAGCGGCACGGCCACCGTGCGCGCCGTGCCGTCGGTGACGGCGCCCACGTACCAGGCGTCCGAACGGCGGTCCTTGCGCGCGATGGTCGCGTACTCGCCGACGGCGCCGTTCAGCACGCGCGTGTCGGCCCAGTCGGTCGGCACGTCGCGGATGAACTTGAAGGCGGCCGGATACTTCGCGTAGTTCTCCGGCAGGTCGGCCGCCATCGCGAGCGGCGAATAGATCACGACGTAGTCGGCGAGCTGCTTGGCCTGCGTCGAATTGAACGTCTTGCCGCCCGCGCCGACGAGGCTCAATACGCCGGGCGTGTAGTCCATCGGGCCGCTCAGCATGCGCGTGAACACGAGCTTCGCTTCGTGGTCGGCGGCGTTCGGCGGCTCGCCCCACGCGTTGTACTCGACGCCCCGTGCGCCCTCGCGCGCGAGCCAGTTCGGGTACGTCCTGCGCAGGCCCGTGTCCTTCACGGGTTCGTGCGTGTCGACGGCGATGCGGTAGCGCGCCGCCTCCGCCACGGCCTTCACGAAGTGGCGCACGCCTTCCTGCGAATCGTAGTTCCCGTAGTGGACCTTGCCGTCCGGGCCGGGGAACTGCATCGTGCCCGCTTCGTGCACATAGCCCGACTTGACGCTGTCCACGCCCAGCTTCGCATACAGCTTATAGGCCGCATCCATCTGCTTTTCGTAGGCCGCGACGTTGCCGCCCGTCTCGTGGTGGCCGATCAGGCGCACGCCCTTCCGTTTCGCGTACGCGGCGAGCGCGGGCAGGTCGAAGTCGGGGTAAGGCTGCGTAAAACTGAAGTCCGCGCCGCCGTGGCCCCAGTCGCTTTCCCAGCCGCGGTTCCAGCCTTCCACCAGCACGCCGCGGAAGCCGTTGGCGGCCGCGAAGTCGATGTAGCGCTTGACGTTGGCCGTGTTCGCGGCATGCTTCGGCCCTGCGTTCCACGTCCCTTTGTTCAAGTGCATTTCCCACCACACGCCGACGAATTTCGACGGGTGGACCCACGACACGTCGCCCAGCTTATTCGGCTCGTTCAGGTTCAGCTCGAGGTCCGACATGTACAGGCCGGGCGCATCGTCCGCGATGCGCAGGGTGCGCCACGGGGTCGTGAACGCGCCATGGCGCACGACGGCCGCCCCGGTCGTGGACGGCGCCAGCTGCGCGCGCAGCTTCTGGCCCGCGACCTTGCGCACCCACATCGTCGCGTAGTCGACCAGCGCCGCTTCGTGGAGGGCGATGTGCGTGCCGTCGTCCAGGCGCAGCGTCAGCGGCGTGTTGGCCATGCCGATCTCGGCCAGCGGCGCCTTCTCGACGATCTGCTCCAGCCCGGACAACTCGCCGGCCGGGATCCACCACGCCGTCGCAGGCCGGGCGACGACGAATTCCGTCAGCTCGTCCGTGATGGCGACGTCGCGCAGCTGCGGCTGGTCGGGGAATTCGTAGCGGAAGCCGATGCCGTCGTCGTAGATGCGGAAGACGATGGCGAGCCGGCGGTTCGAGCGGTTCGTCTGCTCGACGTCGACGCGCAGCTCGCGGTAATGGTTGCGCACGTAGCGGCGCTCGCCCCACGGCTGCTCCCACGTGTCGTCATGCTCGCTGACGCGCTTGTCCTTCACCGTGAAACCGTCGTCCATCTTGGGCGCGTTGGCGAGGTTGAAGCCGAGATGCGACGGGGCGATGATCTCCTTGCCCTTGCGCTTGATGTCATAGGCCAGCTTGCCCATGCCGTCGAGCTGGACGTCGACCGTCAGCACGCCGCCCGGCGAGCTGGCCGTGGCCACGACGGTTTGGGCCCAGACGGCCGGCGCCGCCATGTAGCTTGTAAACATCGCGGCAAGCGCGAGGGGACGGAGACGCATCTTTACACTCCCGAAGCGCCGGACGGCGCAGCGACCCGGCTGGATGATGGAGATGTAATATTACTACACGAACGCCGCCACGATGTCCGCAAGTTGTTGCCTGACCCAGACATGGGCGGGATCGCCGTGGCAGCGCTCATGCCAGATCATGGCCGGAGAGAAGGGGGCGACCTCCAGCGGCACATCCAGGAGCGCAATCGGGAGCTTGTCCGCCAGCCGGCGCGCGAGGCGGCCCGGCAGCGTGAGGATCATGTCGCTGTCCGCCACCAGCAGCGCAGCGGCGATGAAATGGGGGACGCGCAACGCGACGCGGCGCGTGAGGCCCAGTGCCGAGAGCGCGGCGTCGACCGCGCTTTCACCCAGGCCGGAAATGGTCACGGTCACGTGGCGCAGCGCCACATACTGTTCCAGACCGAGTCCCCGCGCCGCGCCGGGGTGGCCGGACCGCACTACGCATACGAAGCGGTCGGTGTACAGCCCGCGTCGATAAAGACTGCCCGGCAGGCTCTCGAACGTGCCCAGGGCCAGATCCGCCATCCCCTGCTCGACGAGCCGCACATTGTCCCCGGCAGGTTGTGCGATATGCAGACTCAATCCGGGCGCCTGTCGTTCAAAACGGGCGATCAATTCACCCAGGACCACCAGGCTCAGGTGATCGTGCGCGGCAATCGTGATCCGCCCCGTCGCTGCGGCGGGATCGAAGACGGCAGGCGCGACGATGCCACGGGCGTCGTCCAGCAATCGGGTCACCCGGCCTGCCAGGGCCTCGCCGCGCGGCGTCAATTCGAGCCCGGACGCGCCGCGGACGACGAGGCGATCGCCCAGCATCGTGCGCAATCGTCCCAGTGCGCGGCTGGCGGCCGGTTGGCTCAGGCCCAGCCGGAGACCCGCCCGGGTGACGCTGCGCTCCCGGACGAGTGCTTCGAACAGTTTCAACAGGTTGAGGTCGGCCCCGGTCAAATCCACTTGGCGCATTTTCACTATGCCTTTCATGTCATTGATGCATGTCCCGCAATCATGCACGCTTCCGGTTCAACTTCACAGGAGATTTCCATGACTGCTGCCCCCTCTCTTCCTTACGCCGTGTCCGGCGTGACCGGCCGAACCGGCGCCGCCGCGGCCGATGCGTTGTTGCGCGCCGGCCAGTTTGTTCGCGTCGTCGTGCGCGACCCGGCCCAGGGTCGCCACTGGGCCGAACGTGGTGCGGAAGTCGCGATCGCCGACCTGACGGATCTGGTCTCGCTGACCAGGGCGCTCAGTGGCGTCCGCGGCGCCTACGTCGTCAGTCCTCAACAATACGGCCGCGACGACCTGTTCGAGCACGCCGACCTGATTGCCGCCACCACGGCGCGCGCGGCGGCGGCCGCGCGCGTGCCCAGGCTCGTGGCCCTGTCCTCGGTGGGCGCCGACCGCGAGAACGGCACGGGCTGGATCGGCATGAACCGGATGTTCGAGCAGCGCCTGGGCGAATCCGGCGTGCCGGCCGCCTTCCTGCGCGCGGCCTATTTCATGGAAAACTGGATGCCCATGGTGGGCCAGGCCGTGCGCAGCGGCACCCTGCCGACGTTCCTGGCACCGCCGCAGCGCGCCATCCCGATGGTGGCCACCGCGGACGTCGGCAACGCCGCGGCCGCCTTGCTGCAGGAAGCATGGACGGGGCACCGCATCGTCACGCTCGCGGGGCCCGCGGACTACGCCCCGAACGACGTCGCCGCCAGCGTTGCGGCCACGCTCGGGAAGCCGGTCGACGTGGTGGTCCTGCCGGACGCTCAGTGGCCCGACGCGCTGGCCGATGCGGGCTTTTCACCGGCAGCGCTCGCCGGTTTCACGGAAATGACGCGGGGCCTCAATGGCCCGCACATCGACATCAGGAGCGATCCCGCCGCCGTCGAATGGGCGGGGACCACGCCGCTGCAGCACGTCATCGCCGGACTGGCAACGCGCTAGAATAAGGCATGGACCAGCCCTACATCCCGATCAATTGCGAGCGCCATGACGAACTCCTTGCGCTGGCCACCTTGCGCCGCCCGTGCACGCTGGACGTGGAGCGTCCCGATGGCACGCTCGACAACCTGGCGGGCGTGATCGAGGATGTCTACGCCGACACCGGCGTCGAATACCTGCGGCTGCGTGGCGGCCCGACCGTGCGGCTCGACTGGATTCGTACACTGAACGGCCGCCCCTTTCCATGATCAGGGACTATCCCTCCGCAGCAAGCGATCTATTTTCGAGATGGCCCGCCAGCAGTCCGGATTTTCAGGACCACTTCGTCGAGGACGGTATCATCGATCCAGCCCGGTGGATCCAGGCCGGCACGCAGATTCTTTTCGTACTCCGAGAAACCAACGGCTACCGCGGCAACATCGCAGCGCTGATTCATAAAGCGTGCACGACACATCCATCCAGCAAACTATGGGATCGCCCCACCTTCCACAATGTCGGGCGTTGGGCACATGGACTTCTCCACGCCGGGGACGCGAATTTTCCAACCTTCGAGGACGCGCACAAGAGCAGGAAGACTGCACTGCTCGCATGCGCCTTCATCAACCTGAAAAAGACAACGGGAGGTGCCAGGGCGACCAACGCCGTGGAGCACGCCGCTGCACGCGACGCCATCTTCCTGCGCGAACAGATCGAATTGGTTGATCCCCGGATCGTGGTGTGCGGTGGGACCTATCGAGCGATCAAACAACACGTTTATCCTGCAATCCGACGCGTTGGCCCACGCGTGCACGAAGCAGGCGGACGGATCTTCATCAACGCCAATCATCCGTCGTACTTGAAGAAGACTGCGGAAATGTATGATGATGTGGTGGGAAACTACCACCGATATCAGGCTAGATCGAAGGCGATGATAGACTGAATGACGTACCGGTCGTCCTGGCTAAGCCACGTTCAACCCCAACCCCCGTACCAGCTCCGCCGCCTGCCGCGTCGAAATCGTCGCGCCGGCAAACTGCTTCGCATTCGACAGCTTCAGGCCGCCGAGATCCGCCTCGCGCAGATCGGCGGCATCGAAGCGCGTGTCCTTGATGTGGGCCTCGCGCAGGCTGCAGCCTTCTTCGAACACGGCCTCGCGGAAGTCGCAGCCCGACAAGTCCGCATCGGCGAAATCCAGCCCGCGCAGCACCGCCTTGCGGAACGACATCCGGCGCAGGTCGGCGCCGACAAGCAGGCAGTCTTCGAACGAGAGCCCCAGCTGGCTCACCTCTTCGAAGCGCGCGCCCGTCAGCTTGCAGCCGCGGAACGCGACGGAGGCGAGCTTCGTGCGGCGCCAGCCCGCGTTGTTCAGGTCGCAGGCGTCGAACCGGGCATCGACCAGGTCGGCCGATTCGAAATCCGCATGGCCGCCGCGGCAGCGCTGCCAGCGCGTGCGCGCCAGGTTCGCGGCATAGAACGACGTCTCGGATACGGCACAGCGGATGAATGCGCAGTCCTGCAAGTTCAGGCGCGACAGGTCCGCGCCGGCGAGGTCGCAGTCTTCGAGGACGAGCAGCGTGTCTTCCGCCAGCAGCGCGTCGATGCGTGCGCGGTCGACTTGCTCGCCGCTCAGGGTAACGGTGGTCCGGGACATGGAATCAGCGCGTCTCGACACGCGCCGACGCGTGGATCGTGCAGCCGCGGTGCACGTTTTCCAGGAAGCGCAGCGCGTCCTCCTGGCGGCACGAGGACGGCAGCATGCGGCCTAGCGATTCGTCGGCGGCGATGCGGTCGATGCCGTACGCGATCGCGCGCGAGATGTCGCGGGCCTCGCGGCCGTCGCTGTTGTACAGGGCGTCGTACACGCCGACCTCTTCCCACAGCGGCACGTAGCCGGGACTGATGCTGTCCTGGAAGGCGACGGACGGCGCCGCATCCTCGTCCTGGGATATCAGCCGAAACACGAAACTCACCGGGTCCTCCATCGATCGCTGAAACAGGGCGCCGATGCTACCACGGCCCGCGTTTTTCAGCCGGCCGCCGTCCCGGTCGCGTGGAGAAACGCGTCGGCCAGCGTCGCTTTCGTGACGACGCCGGCGAGGTCCACGCCGAGATGCACGATGGTCTGGGCGATCTGCGGCCGGATGCCGCTGAGGATGCAGTCGGCGCCCATCAGGCGGGCCGCCGCGATGGTCTTCATCAGGTGTTGCGCGACCATCGTGTCCACGGTGGGGACGCCCGTGATGTCGATGATGGCCGTATGGACGTGGGTCGCGGCGATCCGGTCGAGCAGGCTTTCCATCACGACTTGCGCGCGGACGCTGTCGAGCGTGCCGATCAGGGGCAGGGCCAGCACGCCTTCCCACAGGCTGATGACCGGCGTCGACAGCTCCAGCAATTCCCGTTGCTGGCGCGCGATGATCTGTTCGCGGCTGCGCTGGAAGGCGTCGAGCGCATACATGCCCATCTGGTCCACCCACGTGTCGACGGCCCGCAGCGCCGCGGGCGCGGCGGCGTGGTGCGTGCGCAGCAGGTCGGCCAGCGGCTGCTTGACCGCGAACACGAAGGCCACGGTCGCAGCCGCCGTCGAGCCGCGGCCGGCCCGGGCCGTGGTGATGTCGTCGAGCGTGTCGCGCATGGCGCGCCAGGCGCGGCCTTCGATGTTGCCGGCCTGCGGATCGTCGGCCGCCTCGGCGAAGGCCTGCAGGACGCGTTCGCAGTGCGCAGGGACGGACGGCGCGCCGGCGTGTTCCAGCCACGCGGCGCACAACGCCGCATGGTGGTCGCGCACGAACTGGCCGAGCGGGACGGCATGGGATGGGGGAATCATCGGTGGCTCCTGGTCGGGTCGGGCTATGAAAGTCTTGCGCCGACCGAGAGGCATCGGAGGTTAACTGCGTGGTCGATGGACTATACCACCGATTGCGCTAGCCCAGGTTGGCCACGCGGGCGACGGCCGCGCCCAGCTCCGCGAGCTGGAACGGCTTGCGCAGCACGGCGTCGCTGCCGATCGCGTGTTCGATCGCACCCATGTCCGCGTACCCCGTCGCCACCAGCACGGGCAGGCTCGGGAACAGCGCGCGGGCGCGCACCGCCAGGTCGACGCCCGTCATGTCCGGCATCAGGTAGTCCGTCAGCAGCAGGCCGGGCCGGTCCCCCTCCAGCGCCGCCAACCCCTCCCCGCCGTCGCCCGCCTGCGACACGTGGCAGCCGAGGGCCAGCAGGGCATCGACGATCCCCGCGCGTACGGATTCGTCGTCCTCGACGACGAGCACGCGCAGGCCGGCCAGCTTGCGGCGATCGACCGCGGCGGGCCGTTCCGACGCCGTGGCGTCATGCGCGGCGGGCATCCAGATCTCGATCGTCGCGCCCTCGCCCGGGACGCTGTGCACGAACGCCGCGCCACCCGATTGCTGGGCCATGCCATACACCTGGCTGAGGCCCAGGCCCGTGCCCTTGCCCACGGCCTTGGTCGTGAAGAACGGCTCGAAGACTTTCGCCGCCACTTCGGACGACATGCCGGGACCGGTGTCGGTCACCGCGAGGCGGACATAGTCGCCGCCCGCCAGCGTCCCGGCGGGCGGCTGGGCGCGCGATGCCTGCAGGTGGATGTGCCCGCGCCCGCTCATCGCATCGCGCGCGTTGATCATCAGGTTGAGCAAGGCCATCTCGACCTGGCTGGCGTCGGCGAGCACGCTGTCCACGTCGGCGTCGATCGACAGCACGAGCTCGACGCCCGCGCCCAGCACCGGCCGCGCGAGCTCCTCGACGCTCTCGAACAGGGTCCGCACCGGCAACGGGCGCAGGTCGAGCGACTGGTCGCGCGCGAACGTCAGCAGCTGGCCCGTGAGCTTGGCGCCGCGCCGGCACGCGGCCTGCGCCTTGTCCACGCGGCCCTGCGTCGATTCCTCGCGCGTGAACATGCCGATGAGTTCCAGGTTGCCCTGGATGACGTTCAGCAGGTTGTTGAAGTCGTGCGCCACGCCGCCCGTGAAGCGCCCGAGGAATTCGAGTTTCTGCGCCTGCGCCACCGCCTGCTGCGCGCGTTCGCGTTCCATCACTTCGGCCGTGAGCCGGTCGTTGGCCTGCGCCAGTGCCCGCGTGCGCTCCTCGACGCGCGCCTCGAGGTTCGCATTCAGCGCCGCGAGCTGCGCCAGCACCTCGCGCGCCTCGTACTGGCGCCGGCGCGCGCGCAGCGCGGACCCTGCCGCCGTGGCCAGCGTGTCCGCGCTCAACGGCCGTTCGAGGAGGAGGACGTTGCCGAGGGCGGCGAACGTCGCCTTCAGTTGCGCCGGCGCGGCGCCGTAGCGCTTGGCCAGCAGGACGACGAACGGGAAATCCGACCACGGTTCCTGGTCCGCCAGCCACGCCGCGATGCGCGCCAGGGTAAGCGCCGACAGCGCCTCTTCCGCCACGATGGCCGCCGCCGCGCCCTGCCCGATCGCCTCGATGAGCGCGTCGGCACCGGCGACGACTTCGCACCCGACGCCGTCGCGCGTCACGACGCCGGCGATCACGTCGGCGTCGCGCCCGTGCGGAGCGAGCACCAGGACGCGCTCTTCCCGCTGGTCAGGCATCGGCATCGGATTCGATCATCATGGGCGTCGATCCGCGGTAGGTCGGCAAGCCCGTCAACACGCCTTCGAAGCCTTCGAGCGCGGCGCCCACTTCGACACCGCCGGCACCGAGCTGGAGCTCGTGGATCGTCAGCGCATGGTGCGCCGTCCTGCTCTTGGACACGGTGATCGCGCGGCGCAGCTTGCCGCCGGACTCGAAGTAACGCAGCAGCATCGTCGAATCGCTCAGGTAGCTGAGGTCGACGTCCCGGACAGCCTCGCCGACAACCCCGTGCTCGCCGAGGATCAGCGCCGTCGTGATGCCCTTCTGGTTGAGGTAGGCGAGCAGCTCGTGCATCTGCAGCAGCAGGAATTGTTCACCGGGCATTGCTTGCAGATAAGCATTGAGGCTGTCGATGGCGACGAAGACGGCGCCGTCGGTTTCCACGGCGTCGCGCAGCATCTGGGCGAACTGGCCGGGCGCCAGTTCGGCCGGGTCGATATGGCGCACCGTCAGCAGCCCGGACTCCAGGTGCGGCGACAGGTCCAGCCCGAGGGCGGCGGCGCGTGCGAAAAACGTCCCCATGCCTTCGTCGAACAGGTAATACGACGACCTCTCGCCCCGTTCCAGCGCCGCCAGCATGCAGCGCACCACGACGGTCGTCTTGCCGACGCCGGAAGGCCCGACGAACAGCGTATTGGTCCCGGCGACGAGGCCGCCGCCGAGCAGCATATCGAGTCCGTCGGATCCCGTGGAGCGCGTCACCGGGATGAACTTCGTGAGGTGTTCCGCCGCGACGAGCCGGGGGAAGATCCGGATGCCCCCGGTGTCGAGGATGTAGTCGTGGTAACCGCCCCGAAACTTGATGCCGCGCATCTTCATGATATTGACGCGGCGGCGCTCCTTGCCGAATTCCTTGGCGAGCTGTTCGAGGCTGATGACGCCGTGCGCGATGCTGTGCAGATGCTGGTCCGACTGGTTGGTCTTGTCGTCCAGCATCAGCACCGTGCAGGCGCGCGATGCAAAAAATTGTTTGAGTGCAAGGATCTGGCGGCGGTAGCGCAGCGGATTCTGGGCCAGCAGCCGCATTTCCGACAGGCTGTCGAAGACGACACGCGCCGGATTGATGCGGTCGACCTCTTCCATCACGCCCCGCGCCGTCTCGCCCAGCTCGATCTCGGCCGGATGCAGGATCGACTGCTGCGCCTCCGGATCGAGCGCCTCGTCGCTGGCCAGCTCGAAGATGGCCAGCCCGTCGAGCGACCAGCCATGGCTCTCCGCGACGGCATCGAGCTCATCGGCAGTTTCCGACAGGGTGATGTACAACCCGGTTTCCCCCTTGGCCACGCCGTCGAGCAGGAATTGCATGCCGAGGGTCGTCTTGCCCGTGCCGGGCGTTCCCTCGACGAGGTACACCCGCTCCGCGGTCAGGCCACCGCCGAGGATGTCGTCCAGCCCGGGTACCCCGGTCGAGATGCGATACGCGGGTTTGCGTGAAGTGCGGCGGGAGGCAAGCGGTTCGGCCATGCGGGAAACGTCCTGTAAAGATGGGCGCCATGCGCTGTGGGTGAACGCGACGGCAAGACCATTATAGGACGAATCAGCCGCTCGTCAGCGCGCGGTCGACGAGCTCGATCCAGTGCGTCACCGGCGTCGCCGTCCCCGACTGCAGGTGCGACATGCAGCCGACGTTGGCCGAGACGTATTCCTGCGCCCCCGTCGCTTCCAGGTTGGCCAGCTTGCGGTCGCGCAGCGCGTGCGCGAGCTCGGGATGCAGCACGGAATACGTGCCGGCCGAGCCGCAGCACAGATGGCTTTCCGCGCACAGCACGACGTCGACGCCGGCCGCGCGCAGCACGCCCTCGACCTTGCCGCGGATCTGCTGGCCGTGCTGCAGGGTGCACGGCGGGTGGAACGCGACGCGCTCATGGATACGGCCCGACAGGAGACGGGCAATCTCGCCCTCGAAGTCGCACATGATCTCGGACAGGTCCTTCGTCAGCGCGGCGATGCGCGCCGCCCTCGACGCATACGCCGCGTCGTGGGCGAGCAGGTGGCCGTAGTCCTTGACCGTCACGCCGCAGCCGGATGCCGTCATCACGATGGCGTCGACGCCGTCCTGCTCCACGTACGGCCACCACGCGTCGACGTTGCGGCGCATGTCGGCCAGGCCGCCGTCCTGGTCGTTCAGGTGGAAGCGCACGGCGCCGCAGCAGCCGGCTTGCGGCGCTTCGATGAGCTGGATGCCGAGCACGTCGAGCACGCGCGCCGTCGCGGCATTGACGTTCGGCGCCATCGCCGGCTGCACGCAGCCCGCCAGCACGAGCATCTTGCGCGCGTGGCCGCGCACGGGCCAGCGGCCGGGCGCGCGCGCCGGCTGCAGCTTGTCCTGCAACGCGGACGGCAAGAGCGGGCGCACCATCTGCCCCGCCCTGAACGCGGGCTTGAACAGGTTCGAACGCGGCAGGAATTCCTTCAAGGTCGTGCGTTTGACCCTGTCCGCGAACGGACGCGGCACGCGTTCCTCGACCACCTTGCGGCCGATGTCGACGAGGCGCCCGTACTTCACGCCGGACGGGCACGTGGTCTCGCAGTTGCGGCACGTGAGGCAGCGATCAAGGTGCAGCTGCGTCTTGCGCGTGGGCGTCTCACCTTCCAGCACCTGCTTGATCAGGTAGATGCGGCCGCGCGGGCCATCCAGCTCGTCGCCCAGCAGCTGATAGGTCGGACACGTGGCGGTGCAGAAGCCGCAGTGCACGCACGCGCGCAGGATCGCGTCGGCCTCGATGCCCTCGGGCGTGTCCTTGATGAAATCGGCGAGATTCGTTTGCATGGTCCCTCAATACATCCGGCCGGGATTGAAGATGCCGGCCGGGTCGAACCCGGCTTTCAGGCGTTCGTGGATGCGGGCGATGGCCGGCGCCAACGGCTGGAACACGCCGACGCTCTTGTCGCCGCCGCGGAACAGGGTCGCGTGGCCGCCGCACGCTGCCACGACCGCACGGATGCGTTCCGCCGTCGCCGCGTCACCCGGCGCACGCAGCCAGCGCTGCGCCCCGCCCCACTCGATCAGTTGCGGGCTGCCCGGCACGATGGCGCCGACCGTCGACGGCACGGACAGGCGCCACAGCGGCATGTCCCCAGCGAAGAACGGATGCTGCTGTTCGCGCAGGCTGGCCCAGAAGCGGGCGCAGTCCGGCATCACGTCGCCGCCGAGCGTACGGATCGCGTTGTCGACGGCAGCATTCGCACCGGACAGCCGCAGCGCCAGCACGCCGTCGTGCCAGCAACTGGCGGAGACGGGCAGCGGCTGGCCGCCCCATTCGTTCAGGTTGCGGATCGCATCGACCTCGTTCACGCCCTCGAACACGAGCGTCGCTTCGCGCGGCGCACGCGGCAGCACTTTTATCGAGACTTCCAGCAGCAGGCCCAGGGTGCCGAGCGAACCCGCCAGCAGGCGCGACACGTCGTAGCCGGCCACGTTCTTCATCACCTGGCCGCCGAACGACAGCACGTCGCCCTTGCCGTCCAGGAGTTTGCAGCCGAGGACGAAGTCGCGCACGGCGCCTGCGCTGACACGACGCGGTCCGGACAGGCCGGCGGCGATCGCGCCACCGAGCGTCGCGCCGGATCCGAAATGCGGCGGCTCGAACGCCAGCATCTGCCCCTGCTGCGCGAGCGCCGCTTCGATGTCGGCCAGCGGCGTGCCGCAGCGCGCCGTGATCACGAGTTCCGTGGGCTCGTAATCGACGATGCCCGTGTAGTCGCGCGTATCGAGGATGTCGCCTTCGAGCCGCTGCCCGTACCAGTCCTTGGTGCCGCCGCCGCGGATGCGCAAGGGGCGCCCGTTGCGCACAAGCTCCTGGAAGTGGTCGACGAGATTCTGCATGGTCAGAAGCGCGGCAGATCAGAAAACGGCAGCACGCCGCCGGTGACGCGCATGCGGCCAAGTTCCGCGCAACGCCGGAGTGTCGGAATGGCCTTGTTGGGATTGAGGAGCATGCCAGGATCGAACGCGCGCTTCACCGTGAAGAACGCGTCGAGCTCCCTGGCGCCGAACTGCACGCACATCGAATCGATCTTCTCGACGCCGACACCGTGTTCGCCCGTGATGGTGCCGCCCACTTCCACGCACAGCGCGAGGATCGCGGCGCCGAAGGCTTCCGCGCGATCGAGCTCGCCCGGCTGGTTGGCGTCGAACAGGATCAGCGGGTGCATGTTGCCGTCGCCCGCATGAAAGACGTTCGCGCAGCGCAGGCCGAACGTCGTCTCCATCTCCTCGATGCGCGCCAGCACGTGCGCGAGCTGCTTGCGCGGGATCGTCCCGTCCATGCAATAGTAGTCGGGCGAGATGCGGCCGGCGGCCGGGAACGCGTTCTTGCGGCCGGACCAGAAGCGCAGGCGTTCGGCCTCGGTCTGCGACACCGTGATCGCGCTGGCGCCGGCCTCGCGCAACACCTCCGTCATGCGCGCGATTTCTTCCGCCACTTCGAGCGCCGTGCCGTCCGCCTCGCACAGCAGGATGGCGGCCGCGTCGAGGTCGTAGCCCGCCTTCACGAACGGTTCGACCATGCGCGAGGACGTCCGGTCCATCATCTCCAGGCCGGCCGGGATGATGCCGGCCGCGATCACGCTGGCGACCGCATTGCCGCCCGTCGCCACGTCGTCGAACGAGGCCATGATCACCTGCGCCTGCGCCGGCTTCGGCACGAGTTTCACGATCACTTCCGTGACGATGCCCAGCATGCCTTCCGAACCGATGAACACGGCCAGCAGGTCGAGGCCGGGCGCATCCAGCGATTCGCCACCGAGCTCGATGACGTCGCCTTCGATCGTACAGACGCGCACGCGCAGCACGTTGTGCACGGTGAGGCCGTATTTGAGGCAGTGCACGCCGCCCGAGTTCTCGGCCACGTTGCCGCCGATGGTGCAGGCGATCTGCGACGACGGGTCGGGCGCGTAATACAGGTTGAACGGCGCGGCCGCTTCCGAAATCGCGAGATTGCGCACGCCCGGCTGCACGACGGCCGTGCGCGCATACGGTTCCACGCGCAGGATGCGGTTGAGCCGCGCCGTCGAGATCACGACGCCGTCCGCCAGCGGCTGCGCGCCGCCGGACAGGCCCGTGCCCGCGCCGCGCGGCACGATGGGCACGTCCAGGTCGCGGCAGACTTTCAATATCGCGAGCACCTGCGCCTCGTCGTCCGGCAGGGTCACGACCATCGGCAACTGGCGGTAGGCGGCCAGGCCATCGCATTCGTATGGACGGGTGTCTTCGGGATCGGCGAGGACGGCGCGCGCGGGAAGGACGGCGCGCAGTGCGGCGGCCACCTGCTGCCTGCGCTCGGGGTCGACTGGAATCGAGGGAATCATGGAACGATTGTAAGCACAATCCCAAGGATTTGGCGTATGCTCCGGCTATCTTTTTTCGTGGGCAGGATATAAGCATGGGCAATCGACTTTCGAAGATCGCGACCCGCACGGGCGACGACGGCAGCACCGGCCTCGGCGACGGCAGCCGCACCGGTAAAGACAGCGCGCGCATCGCGGCGCTGGGCGACGTCGACGAGCTGAATTCCTTCGTCGGCCTGCTGCTGTGCGAAGAAATGCCGGGCGACCTGCGCGAGGAGCTCGTCACGATCCAGCACGACCTGTTCGACCTGGGCGGCGAGCTGTGCATCCCCGGCTACCAGTTGATCAAGGACGAGCAGGTGGCGCGCCTGGACGCGCTGCTGGAGAAGTACAACGCCGACCTGCCGGTGCTGAAGGAATTCATCCTGCCGGCCGGCTCGCGCGCCGCGTCGCTCGCGCACGTGTGCCGCACCGTGTGCCGCCGCGCCGAGCGCGCCATCGTGACGCTGTCGAAGCTCGAAACGATCAACGCGCAGCCGCGCCAGTACGTGAACCGCCTGTCGGACCTGATGTTCGTGCTGGCGCGCGTGCTGAACCGCCATGCGGGCGGCAGCGACGTGCTGTGGCAGCACGAACGCAAGCGCACCTGACGGAGTGCGGATGACGGCAACCTTCGACGTCCGCTTCCACGCCGGCCGCGCCAACTGGCCGGCCAATCCGTTCCACTTCCAGGGCAAGGGCCAGGTCGTCGTCGAACCCGACTTCGTTGTCGTGCGCGGCAGCACCCACCGCTCGTTCCGTTTTCCGGCGCGCGCGGAACACCGGCTGCGCATGGTCGACATCGTCAACGCATACAGCGAAGGCGAGGACGTGTATTTCCACGTGCTGGGCGTGCGCGAGAACCTGGCCGTCGGCTTTTCCGCGCCGGACGCGGCGACGGCGCAACGGCTCCTCGCGCTGCTGCCCGCGCGCCAGACCGAAGCCTTCGCCGTGGCCCACGCGGAACGCAACGCCTTCCACGACCGGATCGATTACTGGAGCCCGTCGACGCCCGTGATCTGGACTCTGCTGGCGCTGAACATCGGCATCTACTTCCTCATGTGGCTCGTACGCCGCAGCCTGCCCGGCGGTGCGATGGGATCGATGCTGGGCTGGGGCTGGAACTCTGCCTACGACGCGATGCTGCGCTCGGCGCAACTCGTCATCTGGGGGTCGAACGTGGGCGACCGGACGCTGCACGGGGAATGGTGGCGTCTCCTCACGTCGCTGTTCCTGCACGGGAGCCTGCTGCACCTGGCATTCAACATGATCGCGCTGTGGCAGGTGGGCCAGTTGGTCGAGCGCCTGTTTGGCAGCCTGCGCTTCAGCGCGCTGTACCTGGTCGCCGGCCTGTGCGGCGGCATCGCCAGCGTGACGTGGAATCCGCACGTGAACAGCGTGGGCGCGTCCGGCGCCATCTTCGGCATCGTCGGCGGCCTGTTCGCGTTCATGCGGCGCGAGAACAGCGGCATCCCGCCCACCGTCGTCAACGACCTGCGCGGCACGCTGCTGCCGTTCCTGGCGTTCAACCTGGCGGCGGGCTTTTTGTATCCGCACACGGACAACGCGGCCCACATCGGGGGCCTCATCGGCGGCTGGCTGGCCGGCCACCTGCTGGCGCGCTCGCTGCACGTGCCGGCGGAGAGGACGACATGAGCGACGATTTCATCGGCATCTACGACGGCGCCCTCACGCCCGCGCAATGCGCCCACATCCTCGAACGGTTCGAGGCCAGCGACAAGCACCAGCGCGGCCGCACGGGCATGGGCGTGGACGTGGCAAAGAAGGACAGCTGGGACGTCACCATCAGCCAGCACAAGGAATGGCACGACGTGTGCAACCTGATGGCGACGGCCGTGCGGCGCCACCTGGTCGAGTACATGGACCGCTACCGCGCCCTGCTGCTGGGCGCCCTCGCGCCCACGGTGGCGCATCCGACGACGGGCCAGCCGGTGGCGCTCTCGCTGGACAACTTCGACGAATGCGGCCGCCCGCACCTCGATGCGCTGGTCCAGGCGCTGTACCGTCTCGGCGCCATCAACCTGCAGAAGTACCTGCGCGGCAGCGGCGGCTACCACCACTGGCATTCCGAGATCTATCCGCAGAACGCGAGCTGCGAGACCCTGCACCGCGTGCTGCTGTTCCAGTTCTACCTGAACGACGTGGCGGACGGCGGCGCGACGGAATTCCTGTACCAGGGCCGCAAGGTCGAGGCGCGCCAGGGCCGGCTGGTCATCGCCCCGGCCGGCTTTACCCACACGCACAAGGGCCACGTCGCGACGAGCGGCGACAAATACGTGGCCACGTCGTGGATCCTGTACCGCCGCGCCGAGGACCTGTTCAAGTAGTGCGGGACGCGCCAGCCAGCGCGTCCCGCAGCGTATCGAGATCGATCGGCTTGACGAGGTGCCTGTCGAAGCCTGCCTCCGCAGCGAGCCGGCGGTCGCTGTCCTGGCCGTAGCCGGTGATGGCGACAAGGAACGCGTGCGCGGTGGAAGGTTGCGCGCGCAGGCGCCGTGCCAGTTCGTAGCCGTCCATGCCCGGCAGGCCGATGTCGAGCAGGCACACCTGCGGCGCCTCCGTGCGCGACCGCTCCAGCGCGCGCAGCGGATCGTGCTCGACGCTCACGCGGTGCCCGGACGCTTCCAGCAGCAGGCCCAGCGTCTCGGCCGCGTCGACGTTGTCGTCCACCACCATGATCGACATGCTGCTTTCCTGCGCCGCCGCATGCGCGCCGTCGCGCCGCCCGGCCGGCTCGGCGCCTGCCGCGATGAGCGGCAGGGTCACCGTGAAACGGCTGCCCCGGCCCGGCCCCGCACTCTCGCACGCGACGGTGCCGCCGTGCAGCTCGACGAGGCTCCTCACGAGCGCCAGGCCCAGTCCCAGTCCGCCGGAGGCGCGGTCCGACGTGCGCTCGGCCTGGGCGAACAGGTCGAATGCGCGCGCCACCAGTTCCGGCGCCATGCCGATGCCGTTGTCGACGACATCGACAACCACCTCGTTGCCCCGCACCCTGGCCGCGAGCCGCAGCCGGCCGCCCTCCTGCGTGTACTTGGCGGCGTTGTTGAGCAGGTTGGCGAGGACTTGCACGAGGCGCTTCGCGTCGCCCATCACGGGCATGGGTTGCGCAGGGACGTCCACGTCCAGCTGCTGGTGCCGGGTACGGACGAGCGGCATGACCTGCTCCACCGCGTCGGCCACGATGGCGCGCATGTCCAGCGCAGCCTCGTCCAGCTCGACCTGGCCGCGGGTGACGCGCGAGACGTCCAGCAGGTCGTCGATGAGCTCCGTCATGTGGGCGACCTGGCGGCCGATGATCTCGCTCGTCTTGCGCACGAGGCCTTCGTCCAGCCGCGCGCGCTGCAGCAGCGCGGCCGCGGCGCCGATGGGCGCCAGCGGGTTCCTGAGCTCGTGCGCCAGCATCGCGAGGAACTCGTCCTTGCGGCGGTCGGATTCCCTCAGCTTTTCCTCGGCCAGCTTGCGTTCCGTGATGTCGCTGGCGGCGCCGATCCATTCCTCGATCTCGCCGCGCGCGTCGAGCATCGGCACGGCGCGCGAATAGGTCCAGCCCACGCTGCCGTCCAGGCGGCGCACGCGGTGTTCCAGCTGGAACGTCGACTTGGCGTGGATCGCCGCCGCAATCGCACGGTGGATGAGGGCCTGGTCTTCCACCGGGATGTAGTCGTCGATCCAGTAGCGGCTCGCGTCGGCCGTGTCCTTCAGATAGCCGCGCCCGTCGAGCTGGCGCAGCTGGCTCCAGTCGGGGCTCATGCGGTACAGGACGTCCGCCGTCGCATTCGCCAGGGCGCGGTAGCGCGACTCGCTCTCGGCCATCGCGGCGGTGGACCGCACCTGGTCGGTCACGTCGCTGGTCGTATGCGAGATGCACAGGAGGGTGCCGTCGGCACCGAAGATCGGCGTGTTGACGGCGCTCCAGAACCGCTCCTCGAAGCCCGTCGCGCCGTTTGGCAGGACGACGGCAATCGGATAGCGCTGGGCCACCAGCCGATCCGGCCGGCCCGTCGCGATGACGCGCGCGATGGAGCGGCGCAAGACCGTTTCACCCGTATCGGCGGGGTCGTCGGGGTTGCGCGGGAACGCCGCGAACAGGCTGACGCCCACCAGCTCCTCGCGCGTGCGCCCCGACGCTTGCAGGAACGCGTCGTTGACGGCGAGGATGGTGGCTTCCGGCGTGGGCGACAAGAGGTAATGCCCGCTCGGGGAGCGAGTGAAGACGGCTTCGAACAGGGCGGGGGAAAGCATGAACGGTGCTTTCGATAGTCGATGAGGCGGCATTATAGGGCTGTCGCGACAGACGCGTCGGCCGATTCGCCATAGCAAAAAACGCCACCGCCGGACGGGCCGGGATGGCGTTCTTCAAAGGGGCAAACTGCGCAGGGTCAGGTGTTGTTGACCACCAGGCGCGGTTCGCCGATGCCGAAGCGTTCGCGGATGGACTTCCCGATACCGTGCGCATCCAGGCCGACGGACGCCAGCAGCAGCGCCGGGTCGCCGTGGTCGATGAAACGGTCGGGCAGGCCCAGGATCAGCAGCGGTTTGGCGATGCCCGCCTCCGCCAGCGCCTCGGCCACGGCGGAACCGGCGCCGCCCATCGTGCAGCCCTCTTCCACCGTCACCAGGTAGTCGTGGTTCTGCGCCAGCTGCTTCACCAGTTCCACGTCCAGCGGCTTCACGAAGCGCATGTCGGCGACGGTCGCGTTCAGGCCGTCGGCCGCTTTGATGCTCGGCGCCACCATCGAACCGAAGGCCAGGATCGCGACGCCCTTGCCTTCGCGCTTGACGATGCCCTTGCCGATCTCGATGACGTCCAGCGCCGGCTCGATGACCGCGCCGATACCCGCACCGCGCGGATAGCGCACGGCGGCCGGGCCGTCGAAACGGTAGGCCGTCGTCAGCATCTTGCGGCACTCGTTCTCGTCCGACGGCGCCATCACGACCATGTTCGGGATGCAGCGCAGGTAGGCGATGTCGTAGTTGCCCGCGTGCGTGGCGCCGTCGGCGCCGACGAGGCCCGCGCGGTCCAGCGCGAACGTCACGTCCAGGTTCTGCAGCGCCACGTCGTGGATCAGCTGGTCGTAGGCGCGCTGCAGGAACGTCGAGTAGATCGCGACGACGGGCTTCATGCCTTCCGTTGCCAGGCCGCCCGCGAACGTCACCGAATGCTGCTCGGCGATGCCGACGTCGAAGTAGCGGTCCGGGTATTCCTGGTTGAAGCGGACCATGCCCGAGCCTTCGCGCATCGCCGGCGTGATGCCGACCAGGCGCTTGTCGACATGCGCCATGTCGCACAGCCAGTTGCCGAACACCTCGGTGTACGTGATCCTGGTCGCCTTGGCGGGCTTGATGCCTTCGCTCGGATTGAATTTACCCGTGCCGTGGTAGAGGATCGGCTCGGCCTCGGCCAGCTTGTAGCCCTGCCCCTTCTTCGTCACGACGTGCAGGAATTGCGGGCCCTTGAGCTTCTTGATGTTTTCCAGCGTCGGGATCAAGGAATCGAGGTCATGGCCGTCGATCGGGCCGATGTAATTGAAACCGAATTCCTCGAACATCGTGGCCGGGACGACCATCCCCTTCGCGTGTTCTTCCAGCTTCTTCGCCAGTTCCAGCATCGGCGCGGGCAGCATCGTCTTGCCGACGTTTTTCGCGGCCGCGTAGAACTGGCCCGACATCAGGCGCGCCAGGTAACGGTTCAATGCGCCGACCGGCGGCGAGATCGACATGTCGTTGTCGTTCAGGACGACGAGCAGGTCGACGTCGTCCTCGACGCCCGCGTTGTTCAGCGCCTCGAACGCCATGCCGGCGGTCATGGAGCCGTCGCCGATGACGGCGATCGCCTTGCGTTTCTCACCCTTGATCTTCGCGGCCGTCGCCATGCCCAGGGCCGCCGAGATCGACGTCGACGAGTGCGCGGTGCCGAACGTGTCGTACTCGCTTTCGTCGCGCTTGGGGAAGCCGGACAGGCCGTTCAGCTGGCGCAGGCTCGGCATGCGCTCGCGCCGGCCCGTGAGGATCTTGTGCGAATAGGTCTGGTGGCCGACGTCCCACACGATGCGGTCTTCCGGCGTGTTGAACACGTAGTGCAGCGCGATCGTCAGCTCGACGGTGCCGAGGTTGGACGACAGGTGGCCACCCGTCTTCGACACGGAATCGAGCAGGAACTGGCGCAGTTCATGGGCCAGCGGCGTGAGCTGGGTGCGCGGCAGCTTGCGCAGGTCGGCCGGGTCGTTGATGGTATCTAGCAGTTTCATTTATGCCTTCCGCTGCACGATCAGGTCCGCGATCTCGCGCAGCCGCAGTGCTTGTTCTCCGAACGGCGCGAGCGCGTCGTGCGCCTGCTGCCGCAATTGTTCCGCCAGCGCCTTCGACGGCTCCAGCCCAAGGATCGACACATAGGTCGGCTTGTTGTCGGCGGCATCCTTGCCGGCCGTCTTGCCCAGCGTGGCCGAGTCGGCGGTCGCGTCGAGGATATCGTCCACGACCTGGAACGCGAGGCCGATGGCGCGCGAGTACGCGCCCAGGGCTTCCTGCTCGTGCGATGCGAGGTCGCGGCCGGCCAGCGCGCCCAGCAGCACGGACACGCGCAGCATGGCGCCCGTCTTGAGCTGGTGCATGCGCTCCAGCTGTTCGAGCGTGAGGCTGATGCCGACGCTGTCCAGGTCGATCGCCTGGCCGCCGCACATGCCCTTGCTGCCGGCCGCTTCGGCCAGCAGGCGCAGCATCGTGACGGTGCGCGCGGCCGGGACGGTCGTCGTGCCGGCCAGCACCTCGAAGGCTTGCGCCTGCAGCGCGTCGCCCACGAGCAGCGCCGTCGCTTCGTCGTACGCCACGTGCACCGTCGGCTTGCCGCGGCGCAGGGCGTCGTCGTCCATGCACGGCATGTCGTCGTGCACGAGGGAATACACGTGGATCATCTCGACGGCGCTGGCGGCGCGCGCGAGCGCATCCGCATCCGCGCCGAACAGGGCGCCGCTCGCATGCACGAGCAGCGGTCGCACGCGCTTGCCGCCGCCCAGCGCCGTGTAGCGCATCGCTTCGTGCAGCCTGGCCGGCGCCTGGCTCCCAGCCGGCAGGAAGCGGTCGAGGGCAGACTCCGCGTCGGCCTGCACGGCCTTCATCCAGGCCGGGAACGCCTGCGGCGCGCTCATACGTCGTCCTCGCCGTCGGCGCTGAACGGCTTGAGCATCTCGCCTTCCAGGACCTTGACCTGGGACTCGACTTTTTCCAGCTGGGCCGCGCAATAGCGCACGAGCTCGGAACCGCGTGCATACGCGGCGACCGAGGCTTCCAGGGGCAATTGCCCACTTTCCATTTGCGTCACGAGTTGGGCCAGTTCGGCCATCGCCTGCTCGAAGGATTCGGGCGGTGCGGACGCCGCTGCGCTCGCGGCGGCCGGTGGTGCGGCGCTCTCCGCGTTTGTTTTATTTGGCATAATGAGTTTGATCGATTCGGGGCCGGGCGACGCCACGCGCAACCCGTGCGCGGCATGCCAGTCTAATCGCTTATTCTAAACAATCCTGTTTCGACATGAACGGTGCGCCTGTCGCCGCCAACTTGCAAGCAAGGATACATTTTATCGCAAAGCGCCCCGGGATTCATGAAAACGATGCCGTTTAGGCAATTTTTGAACACCCACGTACCACAACCACGAGCCGGTCCGGGACTGGAGGGCCTTTTACAGGCTATAATCTCCGGTTCTGTCTCCGAAATACCGTATTCCGCTCTTTAAAGGAGCGAGAACTCCGAATAAGCGGAAGCATTGTTGGTCGGGTTGCGACGCCTCGAGCGTGCGCGCTCGACCACGCTGCGCTGCACACCGGAGATCTCCATGCTCCCCTAAAAATACTGGTTCTCGGATTCTTTCTCTTCTTTGGCTGAAATCTGTGTAAAGGGGGGTTGGGATGTCCGATCTGGCTACCCACGCCAAGCTGGCGCGTTCGCTCGCCCAGCTTCCGGTAAATGTCTACTTCGACGACGCGCTGTTGCAGCGTGAATTGCAGCAATTGTTTCTCAAGGGCCCCCGCTATGTCGGGCACGAGTTGATGGTTCCCGAGAAGGGCGATTTCGCGACCCTGAAATCGGAGAACGAGGGTCGCATGCTGGTGCGCAACGCACAGGGCATCGAGTTGATGTCGAACGTCTGCCGCCACCGCCAGGCACTGATGTTCAATGGCCGGGGGAACGCCAAGAACATCGTCTGCCCGCTGCACCGCTGGACCTACGACCTGAAGGGCGAGCTGATCGGCGCACCGCATTTCGCGGACACGCCCTGCCTGAACCTGTCCAGGACGCCGCTGCAGAACTGGAACGGCCTGCTGTTCGAACAGAACGGCTACGACGTGATGGACAAGCTGAAGCACATGTCCGTCACGAAGGACCTGGATTTCTCGGGCTATATGTTCGACCACGTCGAGGTGCACGACTGCGACTACAACTGGAAGACCTTCATCGAGGTCTACCTGGAGGATTACCACGTCGAGCCCTTCCACCCGGGCCTGGGCAACTTCGTCAGCTGCGACGACCTGCGCTGGGAATTCGGTCCGGACTACAGCGTCCAGACCGTGGGCGTGCATCGCGGCCTGCAGAAGTCCGGCTCGCCGGCCTACAAGGCGTGGCAGGAACAGGTCCTGAAGTTCAACAACGGCCAGGCACCGAAATACGGCGCGATCTGGCTGACCCTGTATCCGAACATCATGGTCGAGTGGTATCCGAACGTGCTGGTCGTGTCGACCCTGTGGCCGCTGGGTCCGCAGAAGACGCGCAACGTCGTCGAGTTCTACTACCCGGAAGAATTCGTCCTGTTCGAGCGCGGCTTCGTCGACGCGGAACGCGCCGCCTACATGGAGACGTGCGTCGAGGACGACGAGATCGCCCTGCGCATGGACGCCGGCCGCAAGGCGCTGATGGCGCGCGGCGTGACCGAGGCGGGGCCGTACCAGTCGCCGATGGAAGACGGCATGCAGCACTTCCACGAGTGGTATCGCGGCAAACTCGACGATATTCCTCCGGGGATGTGATGGTTAGTCGCTGATGGCCCCACTCTGGATGTTGTTCGCCAGCTTCCTGTTCGCCGCCATGGGCGCGGCAGTGAAGCTGGCTTCCTCGCTCTACTCGACCTCGGAAATCGTGATGTACCGGGGTGTCATCGGCGCCCTGCTGTTGCTCCCGATGATCCGCCTGCAGGGCGGCAACTTCAAGACACCCTTCCCGAAAGAACACCTGTGGCGCAGCGTCGTCGGCGTGGTCTCGCTGTGGATGTGGTTCTACGCGATCGCCAAACTGCCGCTGGCGACCGCCGTGACCCTCAACTACATGGCGCCGATCTGGCTCGCCGCCTACATGTTCGTCACCGGCTGGTGGCGCGGCAAGGGCTTGCCCGAATGGCCGCTGGCCCTCGCCATCGCCATGAGCTTCGTCGGCGTGACGCTCGTGCTGCGGCCGGCCGTCGAGACGCATGAATGGGTCGGCGGCCTCGTCGCCATCGGCTCGTCCGTGATCGCCGCGATGGCCTATATGCAGGTGCGCCGCCTGGGCCAGATGGGCGAGCCGGAATACCGCGTCGTGTTCTATTTTTCCGTCACGATGGGCCTGGCGGGCCTCGTCGGCTCGCTGCTCGGCAACGGCATGAATACGTTCCGCCCGCAATCGTGGCACGGCATGGGCCTGCTGCTGGCGATCGCCGCCAGCGGCCTGGGCGCCCAGATCGCGATGACGCGCGCCTACCGCATCGGCAAGGTGCTCGTCGTCGCCAACCTGCAGTACACGGGCATCGTCTTTTCCAGCCTGTGGGGCATGATGCTGTGGGGCGACGTGTTCGACTGGCACGTCTGGCTGGGCATGGGCGTGATCCTGGCCTCCGGGATCGCCGCGACGTTCTACAATACGACGCGCACGGCGCGCGGCGCCGTCGTCAAGGAAACCGATCCCATCGCCAGCGAATAAAGGAGTGCCATGTCCAGCTTCACGACCCTGATCGAACCCGCCGCACTGGCCGCACACGTGAATGACCCCAAATGGGTCGTCGTCGACTGCCGCCACGACTTGATGAACCTCGCCGCCGGCCGGGACGCCTATGCGGCCGGCCACATCCCGGGCGCCGTCTTCGCCGACATGGAGACGGAACTGTCGGGCGCCAGGCGCGACGCCGCGGGCAACTTCCGCGGCCGCCATCCGCTGCCGGAGCAGGACGCGTTCATCGAGCTGCTGCGCGGCTGGGGCGTGGACGACGACACGCAAGTCGTCGCCTATGATGCGCACGGCGGCATGTACGCCGCGCGCCTGTGGTGGATGCTGCGCTGGGTCGGCCACGGCGCCGTCGCCGTGCTGGATGGCGGCCTGCCCGCCTGGCAGGCGGCGGGCCAGCCCGTCGTCACCGATACGCCGGCCCCGCGCGCACGCGGCACCATCGCTTCGCGCCCGGCCCTCGTGACGACGGTCGACGTGAACGCGATCCTGCACAACGTGGAACACGGCGGCAAGACCATCGTCGACGCGCGCGCGCCGGACCGCTTCCGCGGCGAGAACGAGACGATCGACCCGGTCGGCGGCCACATCCCGGGCGCGAAGAACCGCTTCTTCAAGGACAACCTGCAGGCCGACGGCCGCTTCAAGGCGCCGGATCAACTGAAGGCGGAATTGGGGGTGGCGGTGGGCGATCCGCAGGACGCCATCATGCAATGCGGTTCCGGCGTGACCGCGTGCCACAACCTGCTGGCGCTGGAAGTGGCCGGGATGCCGGGTGCGGCGCTGTATCCGGGATCGTGGAGCGAGTGGACGGCGGATCCGCAGCGCGCGGTGGCGACGGGGACGGCCTGAATGTTCAGCCAAGCCGTCGTTCCCGCGAAGGCGGGGATCCAGGTTTTACGCGCAGTGGCAGCGCTTGCAAAATCGGGCCCCTGCCTTCGCAGGGGCGACGTTCATGGGCCGCGTCGATTAATGACTGAAGTCGTACGGCGCCGGCAAAAAGTCCGCCAGCGTGAACAACACGACCGACAGCACGAGGGCCACGACCACGTAGGCGAAGCGCGACGGCTTGTCGCGCAATGCTGCAATCCATTCACTCAAGAGCTTCGCCATGCCGGCCTCCGTTCAGCTAACGGCCCAGCATAGGTCGCGAGGAATCGCCCTGTCAACCGCAGGGCGCAGCGTTTAGTATCTTAATGGCCGTGCGTCAGGACCAGCACGATGACGACGCCGAGGCCGATCAGCAGGACTTGCGGAATGGATTCGCGCACGGTGGCCCGGCGCTGCATCTGCGGCATCAGGTCGCTCACGGCGATGTAGATGAAGCCGGACGACGCGAACACCAGCACATAGGGAATCAGGTCGCTGGCGCGGTCCAGGGTCGCATACCCGAGTATCCCGCCCAGCACGGCCAGCAGGCTGCACAACAGGTTGAACACGTAGGCGCGCACGCGCGAGAAGCCGGCGTTCAGCAGCACGATGAAGTCGCCGATCTCCTGCGGGATCTCGTGGGCGATGATCGCCACGCCGGTGACGATGCCCAGTTGCGGATTGGCGAGGAAGGCGGCCGCGATCAGGATGCCGTCCGTGAAGTTGTGCATGCCGTCGCCGATCAGGATCATCCAGCCGGCGCGCCCGGCCTGGCGCGCGTCGTGGCCATGCGCGTGATGGTGCCCGTCGCCCTCGTGATGGTGCGAATGGCGCAGCAGCGCCACCTTCTCCAGCAGGAAGAACGCGAGCAGGCCGCCCAGCAGGGTGGCGAACAGCGCATGCGTGTCGGCCTTCGACTCGAACGCTTCCGGCAACGCATGCAGCAGCGACGTCGACAGCATGATGCCGACCGACAGGCTGACCATGCGTTCGACGACCTTCGACAGCAGCGTAAAGGAAAACACCGCGGCGGCCGTGATGCTGACCACGCCCGCCAGGCCGGTGGCCAGCAGGATGGAGATGAGAATCGGGTCGATCTGGAAGCCTCTTCTTTTTCTGGGGGCGTGCGGATGCACACGCCCCGGGCGCAAACCGTTGATTGTAACCCGACGGGCGTGCTGCCGTCAGCCGGCGCCGTGTTCGCGGAACCAGGCCAGCGCGCGCGCGAAGCCGTCGCGGGCATCCTTCGCGTTGTAGCTCGGGCGGTAGTCGGCGTAGAACGCGTGGCCGGCGTCGGGGTAGACGACGATCGCGGAATCGCTGGTCCCCTGGCCCAGCGCGGCCGTCATCCGTTCGACCGTGGCGACCGGGATGCCGGTGTCCTTCGCGCCATACAGGCCGAGCACGGGCACGGTGAGCGTGGACGCGACGTGGATCGGGTGCGCCGGCTGGCCCGGCGGATTCGGATCGGCCACCAGCTTGCCGTACCACGCCACGGCCGCCGTCACGCGCGGGTTGTGCGCCGCGTACAGCCACGTGATGCGGCCGCCCCAGCAAAAGCCGTTGACGCCGAGCCGGTCGATATCGCCGCCGTTCTCGCCGGCCCAGGCCACGCAGGCGTCGATGTCGCCCATCACCTGGGCGTCCGGCGCCTTGCGGACGATCTGCGCCATCAGCGTCGGGATGTCGGGGATCGTGGACGGGTCGCCCTGGCGGATGAAGAAATCGGGGGCCAGCGCGAGGTAGCCCTGTCTGGCGAAGCGGCGCGCCACGTCGGCGATGTGTTCGTGCAGGCCGAAGATCTCGGACACGACGATCATCACCGGGAGCTGGTCCTGCCCCGCCGGGCGGGCGACATACACGGGCACTTCCTGGCCGTCGATGGCCAGGCGGATGGTGCCGACGGCCAGGCCGTCGGACTCGGTGTGGATCACGGACTGCGCCGCGATGGGTAGCGCGGCCGCCGCGAAGCCGCTTGCGTTGTCGTTCATCGCCTTCCTTCGTTGGGTCTTGAAAGGCTTGCTATCTTAGCAGCGGCGGCGGCGGCGCGCTTGCTCAGGGTGCCAGCGTGAAATCGGCCTTGGTCGCGTTGGCCGTCGAAATATCGACGGCGTCGATGGCCTTGGTCGTGTAGCCCGTGCCGGCCGCCTCGACGCGGTACTTGCCCACGCCCGGCAGCACCGTCGTCGCTGCCGTGAAGGTCAGCGGCAGGGTCGCGCTGTAGACGGCGTACTGCGGCGCCGTCACCGGCAGGTTCGCGATCGCGTACGCACCGGTGGAAATATCGGCGCCGGCATACTTGACGGTCACCGTCGGACCGGCGGCGAACGTCTGCTTCGCCGACACATAGGCCGCCTCGGTGGCGTTCGCGGGCAGGGTCACGGTGCCCGCGATCGAGCCCGTCGCGCCGGCAGGCAGGTCGAGCGGCGCGCCCGTGGTGCTCAGCACCGTACTGCCGCTGGCCGCCACCGGCACGGCGCCGACCACGCCCGCCGCATGGCCGTCGGCCGTGATCACCACGTCGTAGTTACCGGTCGCCAGGTGCGACAGGAAGAATTCGCCCGTCGCCGCATTCGGCACGGTGGACGCGATCACGACGCCGTTCTGCTGCGCCGACACGGTCGCGTGGCTGCCCAGCAGCGACGCGGCGACGACGCCGGAGATACCGACGGCGGCCGTCGGCACGACCTTCACGACGGGTTTCAACAGGTAGCGGCCCTTCCCTTGCGTGACCACCGATTTGCAGGCGTCGAAGTCGAGCACGAGGTCGACCTGCTGGCCGGCCGCGACATCGAATTCCCTGGTCAGCTTGATGCCGCTCTGCGTGGCGCTCGGCGTCACTAGCGCCTGTTCGGTGCCGCCCGTTGGCACGACGGTATTCGCGTTCGCATCCAGCACGAGGCGCAGCTGCGAATAGTGGCCGGCGGGCAGCGGCGTCTGGCCCAGCGTGTCGAGCACGCCGTTGGTCAGGTTCAGCAGGTTGATCTTCCGGGCCGGGTTGAGGGTGATGTCGGTCCAGCCCGCGTCCGTCTCGCCCGCGCTGGCGCTGGCATTGACGCGGACCTTGCTGACCGTGACGTTGACGGCATCGAAACCGCAGGCCGGCGCATCGGTCAGCGCGACGCTCAGGGTACCCGTGGACGCGGTGGTCGCCGGTCCCGGCGTGCCCGAGCCTCCGCCGCCGCCGCCGCAGGCGACGAGAGTGGTTGCGATCAGAGCGCTGCCTGCCAGCAGCCCGGCTTGGTGGAATGTGTTGTTCATGGTGTGTGCCTTTTGTGGAAATGCCCGCCTCGTCACGGACGGTACATACAATCTACATTCCAGCTGGAAATTTTTATGTTAAGCAACGCACATTGAAACGTCTGCTTACACCTGAAGCATCTTGTAGCGGTTAGAACATACTGAACAAGATATGTTTGACAACATAATATGGCTGAGTATTCTGCGTGGCACTCACCCACTTGCGAGGACCATCATGACTACTTCCATCACCGTCAACGGCATGCAGATCCACGTCGAAGAACACGGCACCGGCAAGCCGCTCGTGCTGCTGCACGGCGGGATCATGGCCAGCGAAGCGTTCGGCCCGAACATCGCCGCGCTGGCCGCGGGTCGCCGCGTGATCGCCATCCACCTGCAAGGCCACGGCCACACGCCGGACGTGGACCGCCCGCTGCGCTTCGAAACGCTGGCGGACGATGTCGCGGGCGTGATCCGGGAACTCGGCCTGGGCAAGGCCGACCTGCTGGGGTATTCGTTCGGCGGCGGCGTCGCGCTGCAAACGGCGATCCGGCATCCGGACGTCGTCGACCGGCTGATCGTCGTGTCGGCGGCGGCCAGCCGGAACGGTTTTTATCCGGAAGTGCGCACGGCCTTCGACCACATGGACACGCAGGCCGCGCAGATCGGCGCCCACGTCGCGCAGTCGCCGCTGGGCAAGCTGTATCCGGCCGTGAACTGGGAAACGGCTTTCCGCAAGATGGGAGAATTACAGAGCCGCGACTACGACTGGATGCCGCAGGTGAGTGGCATCCAGGCGCCGACGATGCTGGTGTTCGCGGATGCGGATGCGATCACGCTGGACCACATCGCCGGGTTCTACAAGGCGCTCGGCGGCGGCCAGCGCGACGCGGGGCTGGATGGGTCATTGCGCGCCGCCGCCCGGCTGGCCATCGTGCCGGGGACGACGCATTACAACCTGCTGGCGACGACGGAAGTCGCGCGCTTGGCGGGGGCGTTCTTACAGGCTCAGTGAGCCTCCTCCCAGTTCGTTCCAACACCGGTTTCGGCCACCAGCGGCACCTTCAGCGTGGCCACGCCGCCCATCAGTTCCGGCAGCTTCTGCTTGACGAGTTCCAGTTCGTCCTGCGGCACTTCCAGCACCAGTTCGTCGTGCACCTGCATCACCATGCGGGTGCGCAGGGCATCCTTCTCGATCCAGTCCTGCACGGCGATCATGGCGAGCTTGATCAGGTCCGCCGCGGTGCCCTGCATCGGCGCGTTGATCGCGGCCCGTTCGGCGCCGGCGCGGCGCGGGCCGTTCGGCGAGTTGATCTCCGGGAGCCACAGGCGGCGGCCGAATACCGTTTCGACAAAGCCCCGCTCCTTCGCGAGCAAACGGGTCTCGTCCATGTAGCGCTTGACGCCCGCGAAGCGCTGGAAATAGCGCTCGATGTAGTTGCTCGCGGCGCCCCGTTCGATGCCCAGGTTCTGCGCGAGGCCGAACGCGCTCATGCCGTAGATGAGGCCGAAGTTGATGACCTTCGCGTAGCGCCGCTGCTCGCTCTGCACTTCTTCCGGCGGCAGGCCGAAGATCTCGGCGGCGGTGGCGCGGTGGATGTCCTCGCCGGCCGCGAACGCGCGCAGCATCGCCTCGTCTTCCGAGATATGGGCCATGATGCGCAGCTCGATCTGCGAATAGTCGGCCGACACGATCACGCTGCCCGCCGGCGCCACGAACGCTTCGCGGATGCGCCGGCCTTCGCTCGTGCGCACGGGGATGTTCTGCAGGTTCGGATCGTTCGACGCCAGGCGGCCCGTGATGGCGACGGCCTGCGCGTAGTTCGTGTGCACGCGGCCCGTCTTCGGGTTCACCATCTTCGGCAGCTTGTCGGTGTACGTCGACTTCAGCTTGGAGAGGCCGCGGTGCTCCAGCAGGATCTTCGGCAGCGGATAGTCTTCCGCCAGCTTTTGCAGGACCTCTTCATCGGTGGACGGCGCGCCGGTCGCCGTCTTCTTGATGACGGGGAGCTGCAGCTTGCCGAAGAAGATCTCGCCGATCTGCTTGGGCGAGCCGAGGTTGAACGGGCCGCCGGCCAGTTCATACGCCTGCTGCTCCAGTTCCATGATGCGCGCGGCCAGCTCGTTCGACTGCGCCGCCAGCTTGTCCGCGTCGACCAGCACGCCGTTGCGCTCGATCTTCTGCAGCACGACGGACGTCGGCAGCTCGATGCTGCGGTAGATATAGTCCAGGCCCTTGTCGCTTTCCACGTGGCCGATCATCGCGTGGTGCAGGCGCAGGGTGATGTCGGAGTCCTCGGCCGCGTACTCGGTCGCGCGGCCCAGTTCCACCTGGTCGAAGCAGATCTGGTTCACGCCCTTGCCGCACACGTCGACGAAGGGAATGGTCGTATAGCCCAGGTGGCGCAGCGCCATCGTGTCCATGTCGTGCGGTTTGTGCGATTCGAACACGTACGACTGCAGCAGGGTGTCGTGCACGATGCCGCGCAGTTTCACCCCGTGGTTTTCGAAGATGTGGCTGTCGTATTTCAGGTTCTGGCCCAGCTTCGGCTTGTCCGGATTTTCCAGCCACGGCTTCATGCGCTCGAGGACGTCCTCGCGGTTCAGCTGCTCCGGCACGCCGGCGTAGCGGTGCGCGAGGGGGATGTACGCGCCCTTGCCCGCCTCCACCGACAGCGAGATACCGACCATTTCGGCCGTCATCGGGTCGAGCGACGTCGTCTCCGTGTCGACGGAAGTCAGTGCCGCCTGGTCGATCAGCGCGAGCCAGCGCTCCAATTGCTCCTGCGTGGTGACGGTCTCGTACTCGCCCTTGATGATCGGCATGCCCGGTTGCGTACCCGCCGCGCCTTCCGGCGAATTCAGCGCCGGCGCACCGGGCGCGCCAGGCATGCCGTACTTGCCCGCGTTGCCGGGGCCGATCTCGCGCAGCATCGTTTTAAAGCCGTAGCGCTGGAAGAAATCGCGCAGCGCGTCCTTGTCCTCGGGGCGCCCGATGAGCGTCTCCTCGATCGACACGACGTGGCCCACGAGGTCGCAGTCCGTCTTCACGGTGATCAGTTCGCGGCCCTTCGGCAACCATTCCAGCGCGGCGCGCAGGTTCTCGCCGACGGCGCCCGTGATGCTGTGGGCGTTCTCGATCACGCCGTCCAGCGAGCCGTGCAGGGTCAGCCACTTGAGGGCCGTCTTCGGGCCGCACTTGGTGACGCCGGGGACGTTGTCGACGGTGTCGCCGATGAGGGTCAGGTAGTCGATGATGCGGTTCGGCGGCACGCCGAACTTGGCCAGCACGCCCGCTTCGTCGAGCTTTTCGTTGCTCATCGTGTTGATCAGCATGACCTTGTCGTTGACGAGCTGGGCGAGGTCCTTGTCTCCGGTCGAGACGACCGTGTTCAGGCCGCGCGCCGTCGCCTGCGCCGCGAGCGTGCCGATGACGTCGTCCGCTTCGACGCCCTCCACCATCAGGATCGGCCAGCCCATGTGACGCACGACTTCGTGGATCGGCTCGATCTGCCTCGCCAGGTCTTCCGGCATCGAGGCGCGCGTCGCCTTGTATTCGGGATACAGGTCGTCGCGGAAGGTCTTGCCCTTCGCGTCGAACACGCAGGCGATGTACGCGGCCGGGAAGTCCGCGCGCAGGCGGCGCAGCATGTTGACCATGCCGTGCATCGCGCCGGTCGGGTAGCCGTCCGGGCTGCGCAGGTCGGGCAGCGCATGGAAAGCGCGGTAGAGATAGCTGGAACCGTCGACGAGAAGCAGGGTGTTGTCCATAGGGCAGAGTAAAAAGTGGGCCGCGGCGGCACGGCAAAACGTGCGCCATTATCGCAGAATCGGAAATGGAGAAAAGCTGGGCAGGCAATGTCATCCAGATGGGGACGAAGCCACACTTTTCACAGAGAAGTGGCGCCCTTTGTTACAATGGACTAAACGACAAAGGTGATCATCATGCCGCGTACCCCTATCCGCCTCGCCACTTTCGCGCTGTTCCTGACTTGCCAGGCAGGATTGGCCGCGGCCCAGCAGCAGACCACGCAGCCGACCCCGAGCCCGGCACCGCCGAAACTCGAGCGTATCGAGCCGGGCAGCGACGTTCCCGCGACGACGATTCCGCCGAAGCGCGGCACCCAGATCAAGGAAACGCGCGACGGCGGCCAGGTCACCGAAGTCGAAGTCACCACGCCCGGTGGCAGCCATTACTACATGAAACCGAACACCCAGCCCGGCAACGCGCAGACGAATTCGATCCGCGCGCCGCAGTGGAAGGTGGGTGAGTTCGATCTGTCGGGCAAGCGGAAAGCCACGAGCGAATCCGGCACCAACGCCCCGACGACGGCCGACGTGCCGCCTCCTCCTCCCATGCCGGCTACCGCCGAGCCAGAGAAGAAGTAACAAGCCCGGTCGCCTGAGGCGACCGCTACCGCGACTTTTCTTTCCTACACAATGGCAGTCTTCACCCCGGTCACGCTGGATGACCTCTCCCAGTGGATCAAGCAATTTCCTCTTGGCAAAGCACTCGCGCTCAAGGGCATCGCGAGCGGTATCGAAAACAGTAATTTCTTTCTGACGACGGAACGCGGCGAGTACGTCCTCACCATCTTCGAAAACCTCAGCTTCGAGCAACTGCCCTTCTACGTGCAGCTGATGCGCCACCTGGCCGAGCGCGGCATTCCCGTGCCGGCGCCGGTGGCGAACGACGCCGGCGAGCTCGTCGTGGCATTGCACGGCAAGCCGGCCGCCATCGTCAGCAAGCTCGACGGCAGTTCGCAGATGGATCCGCAACCGGTCCACTGCGCCGAAGTGGGCACGATCCTCGCGAAGATGCACCTGGCCGGGCGCGACTTCCCGCTGCAGCAGCCGAACCTGCGCGGGCTGGACTGGTGGGTCGAGACGGTGCCGAAGGTCTTGCCGTTCCTCGATGCCGAGACGGCCGCGCTGCTGCAATCCGAACTGGCATTCCAGCGCGAGTTCGCGGCTGGTCCGACGTACGCCGAGCTGGAACGCGGCCCCGTCCACGCCGACCTGTTCCGCAACAACGTGATGTTCGTCGGCGAACGCCTGTCCGGCTGCTTCGACTTTTATTTTGCCGGCTGGGACACGTGGCTGTTCGACCTGGCCGTCACCGTCAACGACTGGTGCATCGACCTGGACACCGGCCGCCTCGACGAGGCACGCGTCGTGGCGCTGACGCGCGCCTACCACGCGGTGCGTCAATTTACGCCAGCCGACCAGGCGGCATGGCTGCCCATGCTGCGCGCAGCGGCGCTGCGCTTCTGGCTGTCGCGCCTGTATGATTATCACCGTCCGCGCGAAGCCGAAATGCTCACGCCGCACGATCCGACTCACTTCGAAAGAGTCCTGCGCGAGCGCATCGCACGGGGCGCCCCCAACTTGACAGCATGAACGATTTACCCGCACGTACCGGATGGGAGTGGCTGAAACAAGGCATGGGCCTGTTCCGCAAACAGCCTGCCGCCCTGACGACGCTCCTCTTCGCCAATATCCTGTTCAGCATCGGCCTGTCGGCCGTGCCGATCCTGGGTTCGGTACTTGCGGTCGTATTGATTCCGTCGTTCACGATGGCCTTCATGCAGGCGTGCCTGATGATCGAGAACGGCGACCGGGTCACCCCGGCCGTGCTGCTGACGGGCTTCCGCCAGCCGGCGCTGGTCGCGCTGTGCAAGCTGGGACTCGTCTACCTGGCCGTGTCGCTGCTGATGATGGTGATCACCCGGCTGGCGATTCCGCCCGAGGTGATCATGCAGATGATGCCGCGGCCGGACGCCAAGACGCCGCCCAACGTGCAGACGTCGCACATGCTGGCCCTGTTCGGCGTCTTCCTGCTGGACGTGGCCGTGCTGGTGACGCTGTGCTTCGCCGCCCCGCTCACCTACTGGAAGCACATGGGACCGGGCAAGGCCACGTTCTACAGCTTCTTCGCCGTCATCCGCACGGCGCGCCCGTTCCTCGTGCTGCTGGCGGCGTGGTTCGGCATCTTCTTCGGCGTATGCATCGTGGCCGCACTGGTGTTCGGCGACGCGGCGCTGGGCCGCGTCGTGCTGATGTGGCTGATCTTCCTGTTCATGCTGCTGCTGCAGTGCGCGATGTATGCGGGGTACCGCACCATCTTCGGCAAGCCGATGGAGAAGGCAGCGCAGCCGGTATGACGTCGGCGTCATGGTGGGCACAGGGCCCCACCATGACGCGTACATGCTCAGCGGCCGATCCGCTCCAGCTTGGCCACCGACAGGTCGAGCACCTTCATGCCCGCCGCGCCAAAATTGATCTGCGCGCGCGCGTTGCTGCCGCCGCCTTCGATGTTGACGATCACGCCCTCGCCGAAGCGCGCGTGACTCACCGATTCCCCGATGCGCCAGCCGGTGCCGTTGCCGCTGGTCGACTTTTGCGCGATCTGCTTGGCGATGTGGTTGTCGGTGCCGCCTTCGCGGAACGTAGCGTCGTCCCATGCCGTCGTCGACTTGCGGCCCGCGAACCAGTTCGTCTGCACGCGCGGCGTCAGCCATTTCAGCGCGTGCTCCGGCAGCTCGTCGAAGAAGCGCGACTTCATGTTGAAGCGCGTCTGGCCGTGCAGCATGCGCTGTTGCGTAAAGCTCATGTACAGGCGCCGGCGCGCGCGCGTGATCGCCACGTACATCAGGCGGCGTTCCTCGTCCACGCCGTCCATCTCGCGCGCGCTGCTCTCGTGCGGGAACAGGCCCTCTTCCAGGCCCGTGATGAACACGGCGTCGAATTCCAGGCCCTTCGCAGAGTGCACGGTCATCAACTGGATCGCTTCCTGGCCGGCCTGCGCCTGGGCGTCGCCCGCTTCCAGCGATGCGTGCGCGAGGAAGGCGGACAGCGGCGACATCACGGCCGCCAGCGGCGCGTCGCCATCGAGCACCTCGACGCCGTCGCCGTCGACGATCGCCGTGCCGCTCGCCGCGGCCGCCTGCGGGCCGAGGTGGGCCGGAGCATGCGTACCAAAACCTTCTTCCTGCACGAACTGGGTGGCCGCACCGACCATCTGCTGCAAGTTCTCGATGCGTTCCTGGCCCTCTTTCTCGTTGCCGTAGTGCGCGAGCAGCGTGCTGCGCTCGAGCACGACGCGCACCATTTCCGGCAGCGGCAATTGCTGGGTCTCGAAACGCGCGCTCTCGATCAGTTTCACGAAGTTGCCCAGCGCCGTGCCCGCCTTGCCCGTCATGTAGGGCACGGCCGCGTACAGCGACACGCGGTACGACTCCGCCGCCATCTGCAGCTGCTCGATCGAGCGGGCGCCGATGCCGCGCGTCGGGAAATTCACGACGCGCAGGAATGCCGAGTCGTTGTGCGGGTTGTCCATCAACTGCAGGTAGGCGATGGCGTGCTTGACCTCGGCGCGCTGGAAGTAGCGCAGGCCGCCGTACACGGTGTACGGCAGGCCGGCCGCGAACAGCGCGTGCTCGATCACGCGGCTCTGCGCGTTGGAGCGGTACAGCACGGCGATCTCGCTTTTCGACACGCCTTCGGCCATCAGGCTCTTCGCTTCGTCGATGATCCACTGCGCCTCTTCCAGGTCGGACGACGCTTCGTAGATGCGCACCGGCTCGCCCAGCCCCGCGTCCGTGCGCAGGTTCTTGCCGAGGCGTTTCGCGTTGTTCGAGATGAGGTGGTTGGCGCTGTCGAGGATATTGCCGTGCGAGCGGTAGTTCTGCTCCAGCTTGATCAGGTTCTTCACCTCGAAGTCGCGTTCGAACGCCTGCATATTGCCCACGTTCGCACCGCGGAACGCGTAGATGCTCTGGTCGTCGTCGCCGACGGCGAACAGGGCGCCGCCGCGCTGCTCGCCGTGGCCCGCCAGCAGCTTCAGCAGGTTGTATTGCAGGTCATTCGTGTCCTGGAACTCGTCGACGAGGATGTGGCGGAAGCGCATCTGGTAATGCTGGCGCAGCGGGTGATTACGCTGCAGCAGTTCGTAGGCGCGCAGCAGCAGCTCGGCGAAGTCGACGACGCCTTCGCGCTGGCATTGCTGGTCATACAGGTCGTACAGCTCGGCCATGCGCTTCTGCACGTGGTCGTACGCCTCGACCTCGTGCGCGCGCTGGCCCCGGTCCTTGGCGTTGTTGATGAAGTACATCAGGTCCTTGGCCGGGTACTTCTCGTCGTCCACGTTCAGCGCTTTCAGCATGCGCTTGATCATCGACAGCTGGTCTTGCGAATCGAGGATCTGGAACGTCTGCGGCAGCGCGGCGTCGCGGTGGTGCGTGCGCAGCAGGCGGTTGCACAGGCCGTGGAACGTGCCGATCCACATGCCGCGGGTATTCACCGGCAGCATCGCCGAGAGGCGCGTGAGCATCTCCTTCGCGGCCTTGTTGGTAAACGTCACGGCCATGATGCCGGCCGGGGACACCTGCCCGGTCTGGATCAGCCAGGCGATGCGGGTGGTCAGCACCCGCGTCTTGCCGGACCCGGCGCCCGCGAGAATGAGGGCGCTCTGGGACGGCAGCGTGACGGCCGCCAGTTGTTCGGGGTTCAGATTGTCGAGGAGATTCATGAGGGCATTATAAAACGTCGGGGCGCCCTCGGCATCGCCGCGGCAGGATTTTTACTGATGATATATACAGTATCACAACATTCGAACATGCCTTCGCAAATGTTTCCGCAAGGCTCGCGGGCGCCGGGTTGATCGCTTTTGACGTACTTTTGACGACAGATGCGGTCCAGCTCCTGATGCGGGCATGGACCGGTTTTGTGTAACGCAAGCGAACGCAATAGCATAAGGAGGTAACAAATGCTGAACCGTGTAGTGACGGTCGCCGCGCTGGCCGTGGGCGGCATGATGCTGTCCAAAAAACTCAAAGGCAATAAATCGGGCATGGACTCGTCGATCATCGAAACCATCGAGGTCAACGTCCCCGTGCGTACCGCCTATAACCAGTGGACCCAGTTCGAGGACTTCCCGCAGTTCATGGGCAGCGTCCATGAAATCCGCCAGCTGGACGACAAGCACCTGCACTGGAAGGCCAACGTGGCCGGCGAAGAGAAGGAATGGGATGCCGAGATCACGGAACAGATCCCGGACAAGCGCATCGCCTGGCGCAGCACGAGCGGCGTGCCGAACGGCGGCGTGGTGTCCTTCCACAAGATCTCGGACGACGTCACCCGCATCACCCTGCAGATGGATTACCAGCCGGAAGGCGCGATCGAGAAGATCGGCGACGCCCTCGGCGCCGTCCGCCTGGAAGCCCGCGGTAACCTGCAGAAGTTCAAGGACCTGCTCGAGAAGCGCGGCAAGGAAACGGGCGCATGGCGCGGCAGCATCTCGCAGCACTGAGCACGACGCCTCTCATGAGCGCCGCCCGCCGGGCGGCGTTTTTTTTGGCAGGCGGACGTTGCGGACACGACCGACGGTGCGTTACCTAACACGGTACATGGGCGACCGGGGAGTAGGATGAAACCCTGACGGCATATCGGAATATGCCGGGCAACCGTTGAGGAGAAACCCATGGCAACGACAGACGACTCCGTACGGTCGAGGACGCAGGACGCGTTCCCCGTCGACAATCCCGTCCAGGCCCTAAAGCGCGACCACGACCTGGTGCGCAAGCTCGCCGACGCGTACCGGAACACGCAAAGCGCCGACGTCCGGAAGCAGGCGGCGACCCAGCTGATCCAGGCGATCCACATGCACTCGCGCCTCGAGGAAGGCGTGTTCTATCCCGGCGTGCGCCGGGTGGACCCGAACCTGATCGCCCGCTTCGAGGAAGACCACCTCGCCGTCGACGACCTGCTGGCCACGCTGCAAGGCATGTCGCTGGACGAAGCCCGCACCGAGCCGCTGGTACGCGAACTCATCGATGCCGTCCTGAGCCATATCCGCCAGGAAGAAGAACAGCTATTCCCCGAACTCAAGCAGGCGGCGCTCGACCTGACGTCGATCGGGATGGAGATGCAGGCCTTCGAGGCCAATCTCGTGCATATGCAGGCGCAGCTGAGCGATCAGGCCTCGCGGCGCTGAACGCGCCCTCTATTCGCCGTCGTTCCCGCGCACGCGGGAACCCATGCTGAGCATCCCCTGTCAGCTCAGTATGGATCCCCGCTTCCGCGGGGATGACGGTCAAAATACCGTTACCACACGCGGCAGCGCTTTTCCTTCACCATCGGCTGCCCCGCCTTGCACTGGAACGCCTGCTGGAACTGCGGCATGTTCACCATCAGTCCATTGACGCGATAACGCCCCGGCGAGTGCGGGTCCGTCATCGCGCTCACGCGCAGGTTTTCCGGACGATTGTTTTCGCAAGCCCATTGCGCGTAGCCGACAAAGAACCGCTGCTCCGGCGTGAGGCCGTCGCGCAACGGCTGCGGTTGCGCCTTCTGCGGCATCGCCGCCATCTCCGTTTGCCACGCCATCCAGCCAAGGATCAGCCCGCCCAGGTCGGCGACATCCTCGCCCAGCGTGAGCTTGCTGTTGATCTTGATGTCGTCGACGACCGTGTACTGCGCGTACTGGTCGACGATGCACTGGGCCCGGTCCTCGAACGCCTTGGCATCCTTCTTCGTCCACCAATCCTTCAGGTTGCCGTCGGCGTCGAACTGGCGGCCTTCGTCGTCGAAGGCGTGCGTCAGTTCATGGCCGATGGTGCCGCCCGTGTTGCCGTAGTTCGGCGCGTCGTCCATCTTCGGATCGAACAGCGGCGGCTGCAGCACGCCCGCCGGAAAATTGATGTCGTTCATCTGCGGATCGAAGTACGCATTCACCGTCGGCGGCGTCATGCCCCACTCGGTGCGGTCGAGCGGCTGGCCGATCTTGGCCAGCTGGCGCCGTGCCTCGAACCGGTTGCCGCGCTCGACGTTGCCGGCGAAATCGCCCGCCTTCACGACGTAGGCGCTGTAGTCGCGCCACTTGTCCGGGTAGCCGATCTTGTTGACGATGGCGGCCAGCTTCGTTTGGGCCTGCTGCTTCGTCTCCGCGCTCATCCAGTCGAGTTCGTCGATGTCCTTCTTCATCGCGTCTTCGATCTGGCGCGTCATGTGCAGCGCCTTGTCCTTCAACTCGGGCGAGAATGCGCGGCCGACGAATTCCTGGCCCAGCGCTTCGCCGAGTTGATGGTCTACGAGCGCCACGCAGCGCTTCCAGCGCGGTTGCTGCTGCTGCACGCCGCGCAGCGTCTTGCTGAAGAAATCGAAGTGCTCGTTGTCGAAGTTCGACGCCAGCACCGGCGACATATTGCGCGCCACGTGCCAGCGCAGGTACGTGCGCGTGGCATCGAGGCCGTTCGTCGTCCACATCTTGCCGAGCGCCTTGAAGAACGCGGGTTCGGTGACGTTGAACGTGCCCAGGCCGCCCTCGCCCAGCTCGCCGAGGTAGGCGTGCCAGTCGAAGCCCGGCGTCAATGCCTGCAGGCCTTGCGCGTCGACCTTGTGGAACAGTTTATGCGGGTCGCGCTTGTCGACGGCCGACAGCGATGCCTTCGCCAGCGTCGTCTCCATCTGCATCACGCGTGCCGCGTTGCGCTGCGCGACCGCGGGCGTATCGCCCAGCAGCTTGAACGTGTTCGCAATGTGGGCGACGTATTTGGCGCGGATTTCCTTCGACCTGGCGTCAGTCTTGAGGTAAGCGTCGCGGTCCGGCAGGCCCAGGCCGCCCGCGACGGCGAACGCGATCACGCGCGAGGAATCCGCGAAATCCTGGCTCGACGAGAAGCCGAAGAACAGGCCCGGATCCGCGAGCGCCAGTTGCAGGCGCGCGAGCACGCGCGGCAGGTCGCGGTTCGAATGGATGGTTGCGATCTCGTCGAAGTACGGCGTCAGCGGCGCGGCGCCGCGCGCTTCGATCGCCTTTTCGTCCATGCAGGCGCCGAAGTAATCGCCGATCTTTTGCTGGTTCGCGTTGCGCCCGTCCTGGCGCTGCGCCAGGTCTTCGAGGATGCCCCACAGGTAGCGGCGGTTGTCCAACGCCAGCTTGCCGTACACGGACCAGCGCGCCTGGTCGGCGGGGATCGGATTGTTCTTGATCCAGCCGCCGCACGCGTACTGGTAAAAATCGACGCAGGGATCGGCGCTGCGGTCCATCGAGTTCACGTCCAGGCCCGGCGTGTACGGGAACGATGTGGCGGGACGCTCGGCCGGGGCCCGGGCGGTGGCGATGGAGGCGCATCCCGCCAGGACGGCAGAGACGGCAAGACGAAGAGACAATCGCATGAATATTCCTGGTAAGAATGGCAGAAAACGGGCCGCGTCGTGCGCGGCCCGTCATGCTGCCATGCTGTGGTCATTCATGCAATGCGATATCGCGGATCGCGTAACCCTCCGGCAAGGCGAACGTGGACGCCGGCACGTCGCCGAACTTGAGGTTGTCGACGCCGGTACAGGGTCTGGAATGCGGCCTCGTCGCCCTGTCGGATCGCGCGCAGCAGTTGTAAGTCGTCGGTCTCGTTCACGTCGGGTTCGTTCGTTCTTTACTTTTATTTGAACAGGATCGCCGAAAAGTACCCGAATATTTACAAAACAGGAAAATGTAGTATTGCTACTGTTTACTAAGCGATAATTTTGTAGTTCAATAACAAAAACAACACCAAGGAAGCCCATGCACATCGCCCGTGACGCCGACCCCGCCCTGCTCCCCGCTCTCGCCGCCGGCGGCGTGCGCTTCGTCTTCGATGGCCCGGCAGACTTGCGCACCGTCGCGCTGGCCGGCACCTTCAACAGCTGGGTTGGCGACGCCTGCATGCTCGAACGCGTGACACCGACCCGCTGGACCTGCACCCTGCCGCTGCCGCCCGGCCGCCACCTGTACAAATTCGTCCTCGACGACACGCACTGGATCGCCGATCCCGCCAACCCGTGGATGTCGGAGGATGGCCAGGGCAATTCCTGTGTCACCGTCTGCCTGGACGGCACCGTGTTCCTGCGCCGGCGCGGCCTGCGTGCGGAAGCGCCGGGCGTGCCGTACCGGAATCATCAAGCGTTGACGAGCCCCGCGTGGCTGCCCGACGCCGTGGTCTACCAGCTGTCGGTACGCGCGTTCGGCGGCGACTTCGACGGCGTGCGTGCGCGCCTCGGCCACCTTGCCGACCTGGGCGTGAACACGATCTGGATGATGCCGATCCACCCGATCGGCGTGGCCGGCCGGCGCGGCAGCCTGGGCGACCCGTATGCGGTGCGCGACTTCGAGGCCATCGACCCGGCGCTCGGCGACGAAGACGGCCTGCGGCGGCTGGTGGACGCGATCCACGCGCGCGGCATGCGCATCGTGTTCGACTGGACGCTGAACCGCAGCAGCGTCGACCATCCGCTGACGGTGACGCACCCCGACTGGTTCCAGCGCGACCGCGCAGGCAACGTGATGTACGCCGTGCCGCGCCGCGCGTATTTCGCCGGCTTCGATTTCAGCAATCCCGATCTGCGCCGCTACCTGGTCGATACGATGTGCCGCTGGGTCGAACGCTTCGGCCTGGACGGCATGCGCTTCGACGATTCCGACATCACGCCGACGGATTTCCTGGACGAGATCCGCGCGGCGCTGGCCGCGGTGCGGCCCGACATCGCGCTGATCTCGCAGGCCTACGACGAATTCCACCATGTCGCGGCCTGCGACCTCACCTACGAAGGCGGCACGCGCGAGATGCTGCGCCGCGTGGCGCACGGGGAAGCGGGCGCGCGCGAGTTCGCGCAATACTGGAACGAATCGATCTACAGCTTCCCGCGCGGCGCGCTGCGCCTGCGCTGGCTGGAAGAGAAGGAACAGCCGCGCGCCGACGCGGTGTTCGGCCACGACGCGCACCTGGCCGCGGCAAGCGTGCTGCTGACGATGGACGGCGTGCCGCACATCCTGATGGGCCAGGAATTCGGCGAGTCCGGCTGGCGCGACTGGACGGTGTTGTTCGACGACTGGCGCCTCGACTGGTCGAAGTTCGACCACGCCGCATTCGCCCACTTCAGCGCCCTGGTCAATCTGCGCCGGCGCCACCCTGCCCTGCGCCGCGGCGCGACCGTCTTCATCGACGGCTTGCCGGACGGCGTCATCGGGATGGTGCGCAGCCTGGACGGCGAGCGCATCGTGGTCTATGCGAACCTGGCGTCGACGACGGCCGCCCTGCCGGATGGCATGGGCGTGCCGCTGTACGCCCGCGGCTGGGACCAGGACGCCGGCAGCCTGGATGCCCACGGCTGCCTCATCGCGCCGCTGCGCTGACGTTTCAAACCTGCGGCGCCGGCTGCGCCAGGCCCTTGTCCAAAGCTTCGCGGATCAGGGCGCGCACGGTCTTGTCGGCCGTGCGGCTTTCCGCATCCATGCGCTTGCCGAGGGCGTCCATCTGCTTGCCCAGCGCATCCATCGGCTTGCCGGCATCGTTCATGCGGCGCTCGAGCGCGTGCATCTTCGCCTCGTCCGGCTTCGTACCTGCGGCAGCGCGTTCCATGTCCTTGCCGAGGGCGTCCATCACCTTGCCGTGCTTGTCCATTTCGCGGCCGCGGACGTCCATCTCCTTGCCGAGCTTGTCGACGGGTTCCCACGCCTTGCGTGCCCGCGCCAGCACGCCGGCATCCTGCACGATGTAAGGCTTGCCGCCGTCGCGGAACCATAAAAAGTCGCCGCTGATCCGCTTGCGCAGGGTCTTGATGGTCGACCAGTCGACGCTGTCGCCCGTCATGCTGGTGCCGCGCTCGCCGTCGCGCACGAGTGCATAGGGCTCGCCGCGGTCGGCGGCGTGGGTGGGGATGACGGTTGCCAGCGCGAGGCCGGCGACCGCGATGAGTTGCTTGAGGCTAGACATGGTTTTCCTCCGTGTGGACGCGCGTTGCGATGACAGCACGATAGCGGTGCGCGCGCTGTACCGCGACGCGCGTGCGACAGGCCGCAGGAAACGCGGAACAGACGGAGGAAATACGAGAAGGCGGCGCGGCCGGCGCCGCCGGGCCGGTCAAAACACCACAACCGAACGGATCGACTCGCCCTTCTTCATCAGGTCGAAGCCGTCGTTAATCTGGTCGAGCGTCAGATGGTGGGTGATGAGATCATCGATATTGATCTTGTTTTCCATGTACCAGTCGACGATCTTCGGCACGTCCGTACGGCCGCGCGCGCCGCCGAACGCGGAACCCTTCCACACGCGGCCCGTGACGAGCTGGAACGGACGCGTCGCGATTTCCTTGCCCGCTTCCGCCACGCCGATGATAATCGACTGGCCCCAGCCCTTGTGGCAGCACTCCAGCGCCTGGCGCATCGTCGTGACGTTGCCGATGCATTCGAACGAGTAATCCGCGCCGCCGTCCGTCAGCTGGACGATGGTGTCGACGACGTTCTCGACTTCCTTCGGATTGACGAAGTGCGTCATGCCGAACTTGCGCGCCATCTCTTCGCGGCCGGGGTTGAGGTCCACGCCGATGATTTTATCGGCGCCGACCATCCTGGCCGCCTGGATCACGTTCAGGCCGATGCCGCCCAGGCCGAACACGACGACGTTCGCGCCCGCCTCGACCTTCGCCGTGAAGATCACGGCGCCGATGCCCGTCGTGACGCCGCAGCCGATGTAGCAGATCTTGTCGAACGGCGCGTCCGAACGGACTTTCGCCAGCGCGATTTCCGGCACCACGATGTAGTTCGAAAAGGTGGACGTGCCCATGTAGTGGTAGATCGGCTTGCCGTCCAGCGAGAAGCGCGACGTCGCATCCGGCATCAGGCCGCGGCCCTGCGTCGAACGGATGGCCTGGCACAGGTTCGTCTTTTGCGACAGGCAGAATTTGCACTGGCGGCATTCCGGCGTGTACAGCGGGATGACGTGGTCGTCTTTACGGAGGCTCGTCACGCCCGGGCCGACGTCGACGACGACGCCGGCGCCCTCATGGCCCAGGATGGCCGGGAAGATGCCTTCCGGGTCGGCGCCGGACAGCGTGTAGTAGTCGGTATGGCAGATGCCCGTCGCCTTGACTTCGACGAGCACCTCGCCCGCCTTCGGGCCCTCGAGCTCGACCTCTTCGATCGTCAGCGGTTTCCCTGCCTGCCATGCAATCGCGGCCCTGGTTTTCATGTTGTCGGTCCCTGGAAGATGATGAAAGAAAGTTCGGCATGATACCAAGCCGGCGCAAAACCTACTTTGCCTTCAACCGTCCCGCGAACGCCCCGTGCAGGCTGTTGAGCAGTTCTTCCGCCGCCACGAGCTGCTCGGCCACTTCGTTGACCTTGCGCCGGCTCGAGCGCGCATGGTCGCGCAGCACCTCGAAGGCCGTGTTGCGGTCCGTCTGGTAGCGCGCCATCAGCAGCCCCACGGCCAGGCTCGTCTCGCGGCCCGCCGCCAGCGCCGCGTTCAGGTTCGCTTCGGTGCGGCGCAAGCGGCGGATCTCGTCGGCGCGGGCGAGCGCGGATTCGAACGCGGGCAACAGCCGCGCGGCGTCGACCGGCTTGACGACGAAGCCGACGGCGCCGTGGCTGGCGGCCTGGCGCGCCGTCTCGGCATCGTCGACCGACGACAGGAACATGAATGCGACCGACGTGTGCTCCTTGAGGCGGCGCGCCAGGTCGAGGCCGGACATGCCGGGCATGCTGATGTCGAGCAGGGCCAGCGCGATGTCGGCTTCGCGCTCGGCCACGCGCTGCAGCGCTTCGGCGGCGGATTCGGCCGTCATCGTCTCGTAACCGGAATGGTCCAGTACGGTTTTCAGGTAATCGAGCAGGAGGGGATCGTCGTCGACCAGCAGGATCAGCCGGCGGGGAGGCAGGTACGCGCTCATTGTGATGGTTCTCGCAGCGAAAGGTTGCACGCGACCGTTGCGGCGCGCAGTCGCATGGGCGCCTGCGGCGCGCCAAAAATATAACACGTTGACAAGCCGTCTCGTCAAAGAAATTCACAATCTCTGCGCTTACGCAACAACTGTTGCGCACGATTGAAATGCGATTGCATATGTATAACTTCTCAAAATAAACTGATTTCCGCTGCCCAAAGCGGGTAGCGAAGATGTATCGGTAGTTAGAGGAGTACGACCAATAAGCCGCGGCCCACAAGGCCAGCTGCGATAACGATATTTTCTTAGACGGAGAAAACACCGATGAATCAGAAATACACTCGCGCATCGAAGATAGTCCCGGCCCTCGGGCTGTGCGTGGCGGCCCTGGCCGTCGCGTTCTCGGGCAGTGTGTCGGCCGCGCCCGACACGACCCGCGTGATCGTCGCCTTCAAACCCGGCTCGGCTGCCAACATCAAGTCTGCCGTCGCGGCCGCCCGGGGCGCGGTCAAGCAGGAAATCTTCAACATGAACGCGATGGCCATCGAAGTGCCGACGGCCGCGCTGCAGGGCCTGCAGCACAATCCGAACGTCGAGTACGTCGAGGAAGACGTGATCCGCAAACCGTTCGCGCTGACGACGCCGTCGACCGGCGTACCGTACACGGCCGGCCAGCTGGTCCCGTACGGCATCAAGCAGGTGCAGGCCGACCAGTTGTCCGATGCGAACACGAGCAACCGCAAGATCTGCATCATCGACTCGGGCGTCGATTTCAGCCATGAAGACCTGAAGGACAACGGCGCCAACGTCACCGGCGAATACGATGCCGGCACCGGCTGGTGGTACACCGACGAAACCCACCACGGCACCCACGTGTTCGGCACCATCGCGGGCGTGAACAACGGCCTGGGTGTCGTCGGCGTGAACCCGAACAAGCAGCTCAAGCTGCACATCGTGAAAGTGTTCGGCAAGGACGGCGCGTGGACCTACTCGTCGACCCTGGCCAACGCCGCCAACAAGTGCGGCGCGGCGGGCGCGAACGTCATCACGATGTCGCTGGGCGGCGGCGCCAAGAGCATGACCGAACAGCGCGCCTTCGACAGCCTGCAGACCAAGGGCGTCCTCTCGATCGCGGCGGCGGGCAACGACGGCAATTCGACGACGTCGTACCCGGCCGGCTACGCCAGCGTGATGTCGGTGGCGGCCGTGGACGAAAACAAGGTCGTCGCCTCGTTCTCGCAATACAACAAGGACGTCGAGATCGCCGGTCCGGGCGTGGCCGTGCTGTCGACCGTCCCGATGGGCACCGGCGTCGATACCGCCCTGACGGTCGGCTCGACGAACTACGCCTCGTCGGCGATGGAAGGCTCGCCCGTCAAGACCGCGACGGCGCCGCTGGCCGACTTCGGCATCGGCGACACCGTCAACTCGTCCGTTTCCGGCAAGGTCTGCCTGATCCAGCGCGGCACCGTCGACTTCGCGACCAAGGTCGCCAACTGCCAGAACAGCGGCGGCGTCGGCGCGATCGTCTACAACAACGTGGCGGGCGCATTCGGCGGTACGCTGGGCACGACCGTCACGACGATCCCGTCGCTGACCGCCTCCGACACGGACGGCGCCGCGATGAAGGCCCAGCTGGGCCAGAGCGCGACGGTGGCCGTGAAGGCATCGAACTATGCCTACTTCGACGGCACCTCGATGGCCACGCCGCACGTGTCGGCCGTCGCCGCACTGGTGTGGAGCTACTTCCCGACCTGCACGGGCGCCCAGATCCGCACGTCGCTGGACAACAGCGCGCTCGACCTGGGCACGGCCGGCCGCGACACCAAGTACGGCTACGGTCTGGTGCAGGCCAAGGCGGCGTACGATCGCATCAAGTCGCTGGGCTGCGGTAAATAATCCGTCGTTTTGCGGCACGAGGAAGGGGCGCCACGAGCGCCCCTTTTCATTTACAGCCGCGTAAAGCATCTATAATGGTCGTTTTCGCATTTTCAGCCCATACAGCCTATACAGCCACATCATGGAATTAGCCAAGTCTTTCGAGCCAGTCGACATCGAACAATTCTGGCGCACGGAATGGGAACAGCGCGGTTACTTCGCCGCGTCGATGGACGACGGCAAGCCGTCGTTCAGCATCCAGCTGCCGCCGCCGAACGTGACGGGCACCCTGCACATGGGCCACGCCTTCAACCAGACCGTCATGGATGGCCTGACCCGCTACTACCGCATGCGTGGCTTCAACACGGCGTGGATCCCGGGCACCGACCACGCCGGCATCGCCACCCAGATCGTCGTGGAGCGCCAGCTCGACGCGCAAAAGATCTCGCGCCATGACCTGGGCCGCGAAGCCTTCGTCGAGAAGGTCTGGGAGTGGAAGGAAAAGTCGGGCAGCACGATCACGGGCCAGATGCGCCGCCTGGGCGCCTCGGCCGACTGGAACCGCGAATACTTCACGATGGACGAGCCGCGCTCGAAGACCGTCACCGAAGTGTTCGTGCGCCTGTTCGAACAGGGCCTGATCTACCGCGGCAAGCGCCTCGTCAACTGGGACCCGGTGCTGGGCACTGCGGTCTCCGACCTCGAAGTGGTATCGGAAGAAGAAGACGGCTCGATGTGGTACATCCAGTACCCGCTGGCGGACGGCAGCGGCCACCTGACGGTCGCGACGACGCGTCCGGAGACGATGCTGGGCGACGTCGCCGTCGCCGTCGACCCGACCGACGAACGCTACACGCACCTGCACGGCAAGATGCTCAAGCTGCCGCTCGTCGGCCGCGAGATCCCCGTCATCGCCGACAGCTACGTGGATAAAGCGTTCGGCACCGGCTGCGTGAAGATCACGCCGGCGCACGACTTCAACGACTACGCGGTCGGCCAGCGCCATAACCTGCCGATGCCGTCGATCATGACGCTCATTGCTACGATCACGGACGACGCGCCGGAAGCCTACCGCGGCCTGGACCGCTTCGAAGCGCGCAAGAAGATCGTCGCCGACCTCGAAGCGCAAGGCCTGCTGGAACAGGTCAAGCCGCACAAGCTGCAGGTGCCGCGCGGCGACCGCACGGGCGTCGTCATCGAGCCGATGCTGACGGACCAGTGGTTCGTCGCGATGAGCAAGCCGGCGCCGGAAGGCACGCACAATCCGGGCAAGTCGATCACCGACGTGGCGCTGGAAAAGGTCGCGAGCGGCGAGGTCAAGTTCGTCCCGGAGAACTGGACGACCACGTACAACCAGTGGCTGAACAACATCCAGGACTGGTGCATCTCGCGCCAGCTGTGGTGGGGCCACCGCATCCCGGCCTGGTACGGTCCGAACGGCGAAGTCGTCGTCGCCCGCAACGAGGAAGAAGCGCAGCAGAAGGCGGCGGCGGCCGGCGTCCAGGGCGAACTGAAACGCGACGACGACGTGCTGGACACGTGGTTCTCGTCCGCGCTCGTCCCGTTCTCGACGGTCGGCTGGCCGGAGCAGACGAAGGACATGGAGATGTTCCTGCCCTCCTCCGTGCTCGTCACCGGCTTCGACATCATCTTCTTCTGGGTCGCGCGCATGGTCATGATGACGGCGCACTTCACCGGCAAGGTCCCGTTCAAGACCGTGTACGTGCACGGCCTCGTGCGCGATTCGTCGGGCCAGAAGATGTCGAAATCGAAGGGCAACACGCTCGACCCGATCGACCTGATCGACGGCATCGACGTGGAATCGCTCGTCGCCAAGCGCACGACGGGCCTGATGAATCCGAAAGCCGCCGAGAAGATCGCCAAGGCGACGCGCAAGGAATTCCCGGACGGGATCCCTGCATTCGGCACGGACGCCGTGCGCTTCACGATGGCGAGCTACGCGTCCCTCGGCCGCAACATCAACTTCGACCTGGGCCGCTGCGAAGGCTACCGCAACTTCTGCAACAAGCTGTGGAACGCCACCCGCTTCGTGCTGATGAACACCGAGGGTAAAGACTGCGGCAAGCCGGACGCCGCCGACTACTCGCAGGCCGACCGCTGGATCATCTCGCGCCTGAACCGCGTCGAGCTGGACGTGGCGAAGGGCTTCGAGGATTACCGCTTCGACAACATCGCCAATTCGATTTACAGCTTCGTCTGGGACGAGTACTGCGACTGGTACCTGGAGCTGGCCAAGGTGCAGGTCCAGCAGGGCACGGAAGCGCAGCAGCGCGCCACCCGCCACACCCTGCTGCGCGTGCTGGAAGTCGTGCTGCGCCTCGCGCATCCGATCATCCCGTTCGTCACCGAAGCGCTGTGGCAGGCCGTCGCGCCGCTGGCCGGCAAAACCGGCGACACGATCATGCTGCAGCCGTACCCGATCGCCGACGAGTCGTTGATCGACGCGGATGCGGAAAGCTGGATGGACCAGTTCAAGAAGGTCACCGACGCGACCCGCAACCTGCGCGGCGAAATGAAGCTGTCGCCTTCCGTGCGCGTGCCGCTGATCGTCGAGCCGGCGAACGATGCCGACCGCGCGGCCGCACAAGGCTTCGCGCCTTACGTCGCGCTGCTGGCCAAGCTGTCGGAAGTGCAGATCGTCGATGCGCTGCCGGATTCGCCGGCCGCCGTCGCCATCGTCGGCACGACCAAGCTGATGCTGAAGGTGGAGATCGACGTCGCCGCCGAACGCGAGCGCCTGAAAAAGGAGATCGTGCGCATCGAAGGCGAGATCGCCAAGGCGAATGGCAAGCTGTCCAGCGAAAGCTTCGTCGCCCGCGCACCGGCGGCCGTCGTCGCGCAGGAACGCGAGCGCCTGGACAACTTCAGCGCCACGCTGGCCAAGCTGAACGAGCAGTTCGCCAAGCTGCCGCCGGCCTGATGCCGTAGACGCCCCAATGAACGACGCGCCGGCTCGACACCGGCGCGTTTTTTTTTATCGGATCACGCCCATGACGACTGCCCACTTCGCACAACTGGCCGCCTACAACGAATGGATGAACCGGAAGCTGTACGGCGCGGCCGCCGCGCTGCCGGCGGAGCGCCTGCATGAAGACCGGGGCGCGTTCTTCGGGTCGGTCTTCGGCACGCTGAACCACCTCGTGATCGCGGACCTCATCTGGTTCAAGCGCATCGCGGCCGGCGTGCCGGGCCTGGCATCGCTGCAGTGCCTGGACGAGCTGCCCCGTCCCACCTCGCTGGACCACCGGCTGTGCGCGACGCTGCCCGAGCTGGACGCGCTGCGCGTGCAGCTGGACGCGGCCATCAGCGCCTTCTGCGCGGAGGTGCGGGACGCGCGCCTGGACGGCGCGCTCACGTGGACCTCCATGAAAGGGATCGCCAGCACCAAGCGCCTGGGCGACGTGCTGCTGCACGTGTTCAACCACCAGACGCATCACCGGGGCCAGGCCACGACGCTGTTCTCGCAGATGGGCATCGACGTCGGTCCGACGGACATCCTCCTGCTGTTGCCGGACGTGGCTTGACGCGGTTACGCGGCGGCCTATTGAGGCTCGCCGCATGACCCGCGCTGGCCTACGCCATCAAAACGTTTCCCACGCCTCGTCCTCCACCGCGGTTGTCCGCTTCGCGGCGGATGGCGCACCCGCGCTCGCCGCGCCGGTCGCTCGCCGCGCGGGCGCGGACAGTGCGCGCACCGGGGCGTCCGGCTTCGTTCCCGGGCTCGTGACGGACGCACGATGACGTTGACGCTGGCCCGGCACCTCGTCCAGCACGAACACGTCCACGACGCCGCTCAGCGCACCGACCTGGTCCAGCAGCGACGTGGCGGCGGCAGTGGCTTCCTCGACCAGGGCCACGTTCTGCTGCGTGATCGAATCCATCTGTCCGATCGCCTCGTTGATCTGGTCGAGCCCGGAAGTCTGTTCCTGGCTCGCCTGGGTGATTTCGCCCATGATGTCCGTCACGCGCTGGATGCCGCTGACGATCTCTTTCATCGTGACACCGGCCTCGTCGACCAGGCGCGCGCCGCTGTCGACCTTGCTCACGGAATCGCCGATCAGTTGTTTGATTTCCTTCGCGGCGCCGGCCGAGCGCTGGGCCAGGTTGCGCACCTCGGACGCGACGACCGCGAAGCCACGGCCCTGCTCGCCGGCCCGGGCCGCCTCCACCGCCGCGTTCAGCGCGAGGATATTGGTCTGGAACGCGATCCCGTCGATGACGCCGATGATGTCCACGATCTTGCGCGAGGACTCGTTGATCGAACCCATCGTGTCCACCACTTGTGCCACGAGGCCGCCGCCGCGCACCGCCACCTCCGACGCCGATACCGCCAACTGATTGGCCTGGCGCGCGTTGTCGGCGTTCTGGCGTACCGTGCCGGTCAGCTCTTCCATCGACGCGGCGGTCTGTTCCAGCGAACTGGCCTGGCCGCAAGTACGTTCCGACAGGTCCATGTTGCCGGCCGCGATCTGGGTGGAGGCGCTGGAAATGGTGTGGGTACTGGTGCGCACTTCCGCCACGATACCGGCCAGGTTGGCTTTCATTTGGGACAGGGCCGCCAGCAGGGTGCCGATTTCGTTGTTGCCACGCGCCTCGATCCGTCCGGTCAGGTCGCCCGCGGCAACGCGGGACGCGATGGCGGTTGCTTCGCCAAGCGGCGCCGAGATCCCACGGATCATCGCCGCGCCCACGGCGACGCCGACCAGCGCGGCCAGCAACAGCACGCCGCCCGCCAGATACGCGGTGTGGCGCAGGCTGTCGGCGACGTCCGCCTCGTTGGTGGCCGCGCGCGCCTCGGACGCGTGCGTGAGCGCCGCCATGGCTTCGTCACCGATCCGGTACGACGGATTGATCTTCTTGATCAGGATTGTTTCCGCACCGTCCCAGTCACCCGCCCGGATCGCGTCGGACGCCGCCTTGATATGCGCCACGCCCAGATTATCGCTCTTGGCGAACCATTCCTCGGCCAGGCGCTTTTCCTCGCCATTGCGGATTGACCCACTGTACTTCGTCCACTTGTCGGTCGTGGCGTTCGACAGGGCATCGATCTGCGTGAAATGCACGGTCAGCGGGTGGTCATGCAGCTGCGACCAGGACAGCGTCGGGTTATGCTGCAAGGCCTGGAGGATCTGGCTGCGCGCCAGCTCCATGTCGAGGCGGATCGACTTTTGGTCGTAAGCGCTTTTCTGGTCCGCCAGGATCACGTGGCGGATCAGGCCTACCGACCGGTCCGCGCCGTACAAGCCCATGACGCCAATCACCAGCATCAGCGCGACGAGCAAGCTCAATGCCGTCACGACGAGCGTCTTAATCTTCATATTATTTAACATTTTCATTCCTCGGCGTTCTCAATCGTTTAGCGCGCGGCACGATACGCCATCGAAGCGGCGGCTGTTGAAAAACTGGTGGATGGACGAGCGCAGCTCCTCCACCTCGTCAAATTCGACGTACGTCACGTCGACCAGGTCCTCGAGTTCGCGGATCAGGGTCGTCTTGATCGGTGCGCCTTTCCACACAAGGAACAGCACCGGGGTGCGCCGTCCCTTGAAGATGTGGTAACTCAGTTCGAAGGCACTGCTTTCGCTCATGCCGACGCGGATGTTGATCATCACGTCTGCGTGGTCCAGCAATCCCAGGCGGTGGTTGCGGAAGTTCCGGGGCGTGAACGGCATGTGCTGCTCGCGTTCGAAGGAGTGCTTGAACGTGAGAGCGCTTTCGGCCTGCGTGCCGGTCAGGTAATCGAACGCATACGGTGCCCCGTTGGCGCTGTCGATCAGGTGCATGATGTCGCTGATCATGCGCTGCTGCCGCGCGTCCGATTCGGTGAACGGCTGGCGGATGAACACCTTCAGCGGCTCGGCACCCGTCACGCGCTTGCGCTCGTGCCGGCGGCGCTCGGGAATCGTGGCCGCCGCGGCCGCCAGGTCGGCCTCGGTCGGCGCCGGGCGGCCGCGCGCGGACGGCGTCGCGGGGGTCTCGCCGTGCAGCGTATGCAAGGAATACAGGCCATAGTTGTCGATGTGGCGGATTCCCTCCAGCGCCGCTTCGGCGCCGGCGATGGTCGTATAGCACGGTGCACCGCATGCCAGCGCGGCCACGCGCAGCGCGCTCGACGCGTAGATGGCGGCGCGCTTCTCGTCCACGGTCAACACGACCAGCGCGATCTCGCGGGCGTGCATCAGATCGAGCGCCTCGGCGTCGTCCACGGTCACGACTGGAATGTCGGCCGCCGCGATCACGGTCGCGGTGACGTGGCTGGCGCACAGCGTGAAACCGGCCGCGTGCAACTGACGGGCCAGCGCCGCGGCGCGCGCCTGGTCGCCGCGCTTGACGCGCATGAAGACCCGGCCTGCGCGCGGCAGGCGTACGTTGGCCGCCAGTTGCGCCTTGTAGAACGCTTCGCCGAACGTGGCCCCCACGCCCATCACTTCGCCGGTCGATTTCATTTCCGGGCCGAGGATGGTATCGACGCCGGGGAATTTCGCGAACGGGAACACGGATTCCTTGACGCAGAAGCGGGACGGGACGGCTTCCGCCGTCACGCCCTGGCTCGCCAGCGACTGCCCCGCCATGCAGCGCGCGGCGATCTTGGCCAGCTGCAGTCCCGTCGCCTTCGACACGAACGGCACCGTGCGCGAGGCGCGCGGGTTCACTTCCAGGACGTAGACATGGTCGCGCAGCCTGCCGTCCACCTTGACCTGCTGGATCGCGAACTGCACGTTCATCAAGCCGACGACGTTCAGGCCGCGCGCCATCCGGGAGGTCTGGCGCTTGAGTTCCGCGATCGTCTCCGGCGCCAGCGAATACGGCGGCAGCGAACAGGCCGAATCGCCGGAATGGATGCCCGCCTGCTCGATATGTTCCATCACGCCGCCGATCACGACGTCAGTGCCGTCCGCGACGCAGTCGACGTCGCACTCGATGGCGTCGTTCAGGAAGCGGTCCAGCAACACCGGCGAATCATGCGACACCTTGACGGCTTCGCGCATGTAGCGTTCGAGGTCGGCCTGCTCATGCACGATCTCCATCGCCCGCCCGCCCAACACGTACGATGGGCGCACCACCAGCGGATAGCCGATTTCCTCCGCCATGCGCACGGCCTCGAGCTCGGTACGCGCGGTCCGGTTCAGCGGCTGGCGCAGCTCCAGCCTGTTCAGCAGCTGCTGGAAGCGCTCGCGGTCTTCGGCCGCGTCGATCATGTCGGGCGACGTGCCGATGATCGGCACGCCGTTGGCCTCCAGCGCCAGTGCCAGCTTCAGCGGCGTCTGCCCGCCGTACTGGACGATCACGCCTTCCGGCTTTTCCAGAGCAACGATTTCCAGCACGTCTTCCAGGGTAAGCGATTCGAAGTACAGGCGATCCGACGTATCGTAGTCGGTCGAGACGGTCTCCGGATTGCAGTTGACCATGATGGTCTCGTAACCGTCTTCGCGCAGCGCCATGGCGGCATGGACGCAGCAGTAGTCGAATTCGATACCCTGGCCGATGCGGTTCGGGCCGCCGCCCAGCACCACGATCTTGCGCTTGTCGCTGGGTTCCGCTTCGCACTCGTCGTCGTAGGTCGAATACAGGTACGCGGTGCGGGTGGCGAATTCGGCGGCGCAGGTATCGACGCGCTTGTACACGGGGCGCACGCCCAACTGGTGGCGGCGCGCCCGGACCTCGTCCTCGTGGGTCTTCAGCAGCGCCGCCAGGCGGCGATCCGAGAAACCCTGTTGCTTCAACCTGCGCAGGATGGGTTCGTCCAGGGCGCCGAGGCGCTGGGTCTCCAGCCACAGTTCGACCTCGACCAGGTCCTGGATCTGCGCCAGGAACCACGGATCGATGCGCGACAGACGATGCACGTCGTCCAGCGAATACCCCTGGGCGAACGCGTCGCCCACGAACCAGATTCGCTCCGGACCGGGCGCCGCGAGTTCCGCCTCGATCACCTCGGGGTACGATCGCCTGCGCCGCAGCCCATCGACGCCGATATCCAGGCCGCGCAACGCCTTCTGGAACGACTCCTGGAAGGTACGGCCCATCGCCATCACTTCGCCCACGGATTTCATCTGTGTGGTCAGGCTTGTGTCGGCACCGGGGAATTTTTCGAAAGCGAAGCGCGGAATCTTGGTGACGACGTAATCGATAGCCGGCTCGAACGAGGCCGGGGTCGCGCCGCCGGTGATCTCGTTGCGCAGTTCATCGAGCGTGAAGCCGACGGCCAGCTTGGCCGCCACGCGGGCGATCGGAAAGCCGGTGGCCTTGGAAGCGAGCGCCGACGAACGCGACACGCGCGGATTCATCTCGATGACGATCATGCGGCCATCGGCCGGGTTGACCGCGAACTGCACGTTCGAGCCGCCCGTGTCGACGCCGATCTCGCGCAGCACGGCGAGCGACGCGTTGCGCATGATCTGGTATTCCTTGTCCGTCAAGGTCTGCGCCGGCGCGACGGTGATCGAGTCGCCCGTGTGCACGCCCATCGGGTCCAGGTTCTCGATCGAGCAGACGATGATGCAGTTGTCCTTCTTGTCGCGGACGACCTCCATCTCGTATTCCTTCCAGCCGACGAGCGATTCCTCGATCAGCAGTTCGGAGGTAGGCGACAGTTCCAGGCCGCGCGCGCAGATGGCGTTGAATTCGCGCGCGTCGTGCGCGATGCCGCCGCCGCTTCCTCCCATCGTGAACGACGGGCGGATGATGACGGGGAAGCCCAGCTTGGTCTGCTCGGCCCAGGCCTCGGCCATGTTGTGGGCCACGCCCGAACGGGCCGAGCCCAGGCCGATCTTCGTCATCGCCTCCTTGAACCGGGAGCGATCCTCGGCCTTGTCGATGGCGTCCGGCGTCGCGCCGATCAGTTCCACGCCGTGCTCGGCCAGCACGCCGTGGCGATGCAGGTCGAGCGCGCAGTTGAGCGCCGTCTGGCCGCCCATCGTGGGCAGGACGGCATCCGGTCTTTCGGTGGCGATGATGCGCGCCACGACTTCCCACTGGATCGGCTCGATGTACGTGACGTCGGCCATGTCCGGGTCGGTCATGATCGTGGCGGGATTGCTGTTGACCAGGATGACCTTGTAGCCCTCCTCGCGCAAGGCCTTGCAGGCCTGGGCGCCCGAGTAGTCGAATTCGCACGCCTGGCCGATCACGATCGGACCGGCGCCGATGATCAGGATGCTTTTGATATCGGTGCGCTTAGGCATGAGATGCCTCCATCAGCGAGATGAAACGATCGAAAAGAGTGCCCAGGTCGTGCGGACCGGGCGAGGCCTCGGGGTGGCCCTGGAAACAGAAGGCCGGCCTGTCGGTACGCTCGAAGCCCTGCAGCGAACCGTCGAACAGCGACACGTGGGTCACGCGGCAATTGGCCGGCAAGGTGGCCGCGTCGACCGCAAAACCATGGTTCTGCGACGTGATCATGACCCGGCCGCTGGCCAGGTCCTGCACGGGGTGATTGGCGCCGTGGTGGCCGAACTTCATCTTGACGGTCTGCGCGCCCGAAGCGAGCGCCATGATCTGGTGGCCGAGGCAGATGCCGAAGGTCGGCACGCCCCGCTCGATGATGTCGCGCGACGCGGCGATCGCATAGTCGCACGGGGCCGGATCGCCGGGGCCGTTCGACAGGAACACGCCGTCCGGAGCGAGCGCCAATACCTCCGCGGCACCGGTTTGCGCCGGCACCACCGTCACGCGGCAGCCGCGTTGGGCCAGCATGCGCAGGATGTTGGCCTTGATGCCGAAGTCGTACGCGACCACGTGGAAACGCGGCGCATCCTGGACGCCATGACCCGCGCCAAGGCGCCATTCCGTCGCGCGCCACTCGTAGCGCTCGCGGATACTGGCGAGCTTGGCCAGGTCCATGCCCCCCAGGCCTTCGAAGCCGCGGGCCAGCGCGACCGTTTCGTCGGCGGACAAGCCGACGGCGATGGCGCCGTTCTGCGCTCCCTTGCTGCGCAGGATGCGCGTGAGCTTGCGGGTATCGATGCCGGCGATGGCGACCACGCCCTGGGCCTTCAGGTAATCCGAGAGTGCCTGGGTTGCGCGAAAATTCGATGCCAGCAGCGGCAGATCCTTGATGACCAGGCCCGCGGCGTGAACCCGCGCCGCGGGACCATTGGACGATTCACCGTCTTCCGGATTGACGCCGGTGTTGCCGATGTGCGGATAGGTCAGCGTGACGACCTGGCGCATGTAGCTGGGATCGGTCAAGATTTCCTGGTAGCCAGTCATCGCGGTGTTGAAGACGACCTCGCCAGTGGTGTGACCGGTTGCGCCGATGCCATGTCCGGGAAAGATGCTGCCGTCCGCGAGGGCGAGTATCGCCCGGGTTTCCGTACCCGGCGCTCGGTCGAGAGGGTGTTTCATGGAGACTCCTCGCAATACGATGTAGTGAAGCGCGCAATGGAACACCCGCTGCGCATATGTAGCCTGATGCCAGTTTCCTGCTTTGCAGAAACGACGAGAATCGGAACAGTAGCGCACTTTTTTTAGTGCCGCACGGAAATTTTTTTGTGAAACGAAAAAAACGACACTTCGCCTATCGATTTACAAGTGTCATTACGGAACCGTCCGTGCCCGATGTGACAATGTGAGTCAATGCAGCGCACGCGCTTCGCTATACTCGTCCGGACTTCGTCCATCGAGAGGTCCCATGAAACGCCTGATTCCGCTGTTGTTCGCCTTTGCATGGCATGTGTCCGCCCATGCGGCCGATCCCCTGCCAGCCCACGTCGCCGGCAGCTGGGGCTCCGCGCAAACCGTCATGTACCTGCAGGCCGACGGCGATGGCCTGATGGCTGGCGCCGCACCGCCGGCCACGGGGGCAGACAACGCGCGCCCCATCATTGGCTTCCCGGTTCGCGCGGCGCTGGACGGCGACACGCTGCGGCTGCGGCCCTACCTGCCGAAAGGCGCGCCGGCGACGGACGTCGCGATGACCTGCCGCTACGACGCGTCCGCGCCCTCCTTCACGTGCACGGGCCCGGACAAGACGCCGTTCGTCCTGCACCGCCTCGGCGCGACACTGCCGCCCGAAGCCACCTCGACGATTGCCGGCCTGAAAGCCCGGCAAAACGGCTCCTGAGGCCAGGCTGTCGTTTACCGAACGACCGTGCAGTTTGTTACACTGGCAGAGCACGCAACCAATATTCCAACAGGAGACACAATGCGCCCTCTCGCCCACGCCGCCATCCTTACGTTTGCCGCCGCTCTTGCCGCCCCGCTCGCCTGGGCCCAGGACGCCTCGCCCGTCGGGCTGTGGAAGACCATCGACGATGCCTCCGGCAAGCCGACCGCCCTGATCCGCATCACGGAAACCCAGGGCGAACTGCAGGGCAAGATCGAAAAGCTGTTCCGCACGCCGGAAGAGGACCAGAACCCGAAATGCACGCTGTGCCAGGGCGCGCGCAAGGACCAGCCGATCGTCGGCATGACCATCGTGTCGGGCCTGCGCAAGAACGGCGACGAGTACACGGGCGGCGAGATCCTCGACCCGAAGAACGGCAAGGTCTACAAGAGCAAGCTGAGCATCCACGAAGGCGGCAAGAAGCTCGAAGTGCGTGGCTATGTGGGCGTGCCGATGTTCGGGCGGTCGCAGGTCTGGCTGCGCCAGGAATAACGACATTTGTATTTACAACAGTGCGTGTCCTGCGCGCCACGGCCGATGCCGGTATGCTAATCTGGTGAATGTTTCGTTCAACCAATTGGCATTCACATGATCTTCCTGCGGCTCCTGTCGTTCCTGATCGGCATTGTCATCCCCATGGCGCTGCCGCTCGTGCTCTCCGATGTCGGCACCCGCGGCATGCCCGGCTGGCCCGTGCTGGGCGGCCTGTTCGGCATGAGCCTCGTCTCCGGCAGCTTCCTGTACATCGCCCTGCTGGGGTCGCGCATGCGCCGGTCCATCATCCTGCGCATCCTGGGCGGCCTGCTGCTGCTGCTGCCGATGGCCGCCAGCGTTGCCGTCATGCTGACGCGTACCCAGGAAGAGATGCTGGTGGCCGGCGGCGCGCTGCTCGCGGCCTCCGTGCTGATGTTCATCAGCTTCGTCTTTCCGGGCTTCCCTGAAAGCCAGCGTCCCATGCGCAAGCGCGACCGCCAGGAGCCGGCGCTGCCCTGACGTGAACTAGGCAGGCGGGAGGTTGTCCCACAGGTCGCCGGTCGGGCTGATGCGCGGCGCGGCGACGCCGAAATGCCGGTAGGCCAGTGGCGTGGCGATGCGCCCGCGCGGTGTGCGCTGCAGATAACCCTGCTGGATCAGGAACGGTTCCAGCACGTCCTCGATTGTATCCGCCGCTTCGCCGATGGCGGCCGCCAGGTTGCCGATGCCCACCGGGCCGCCGGCGAACTTGAACAGCACCGCTTCCAGCAGCTTCCGGTCCATCACGTCGAAGCCCACCGTGTCCACGTCAAGCATGCGCAGCGCGCGGTCGGCCATCTCGCGCGTGATCTCGCCATTACCCTTCACTTCCGCATAATCGCGCACGCGGCGCAGCAGGCGGTTGGCGATACGGGGCGTGCCGCGGGCGCGCTTGGCGACTTCGCGCGCACCCTCCTCGTCGGTCGGCGCTTCCAGCAGCGCGGCGCTGCGGGCGACGATCTTCGTCAATTCCTCGACGTTGTAGAACTCCAGCCGGGCGACGATGCCGAAACGGTCGCGCAGCGGATTCGTCAGCATGCCCGCGCGCGTCGTGGCGCCGACGAGCGTGAACGGCTGCAGGTCGAGCTTCACGGAACGCGCGGCCGGGCCTTCGCCGATCATGATGTCGATCTGGTAGTCTTCCAGCGCCGGGTACAGGATCTCCTCGACCACGGGCGACAGGCGGTGGATCTCGTCGATGAACAGGACGTCGTTCGCTTCCAGGTTCGTCAGCAGCGCGGCCAGGTCACCGGGGCGCTCCAGCACGGGGCCGGACGTCTGGCGCAGGTTGACGCCCATCTCGCGCGCGATGATGTGCGCCAGCGTCGTCTTGCCGAGGCCCGGCGGGCCGAACAGCAGCGTGTGGTCGAGCGCCTCGCGGCGCTTGCGGGCCGCGTGGATGAAGATTTCGAGCTGGTCGCGGATCTTTTCCTGGCCGACATATTCGTCCAGATGCTTGGGGCGCAACGCGCGCTCGATCGCCTCCTCGTTGGGCGAGGCCGGCGCCGCGTCGATGATGCGCTGCTCGGTGAAATTGTCGGTCTGGATGCTCATCGTTGACTTCTAAAATTACGCCTTGGACAACGCCTTCAGCGCCAGCTTGATGCCGTCGGAGACGCTGGTCCCGGCCGGCATGTTCTTGATGGCGATGAGGGCTTCCTTGTCAGAATACCCCAAAGCCAGCAGCGCATTGAGCACGTCTGCCTGCGCATCGTCGTGCGGCGTGCCGGCCGCGACGCCGATGTCGGCGCCCAGCTTGCCCTTCAGTTCCAGCAGCAGGCGCTCGGCCGTCTTCTTGCCGATGCCCGGCACCTTGACCAGGCGCCCCGCTTCCTGCAACGTCACGGCCTGGGCGAGATCGTTCACAGTCATGCCGGACAGGATGGACAGTGCCGTGCGCGCGCCGACGCCGGTGATCTTGATCAGCTGGCGGAACACGGCGCGCTCGTTCGCCGACCCGAAGCCGAACAGCAGGTGCGCATCCTCGCGCACGACGTAGTGCGTGAACAGGGTGACCTTCTCGCCCGTGTGCGGCAGGTTGTAGAACGTGCTCATCGGTACGTCGACTTCATAACCGACGCCCTGGCAATCGACGAGCACTTGCGGCGGGTTCTTTTCCAGCAGGACTCCGGAGAGACGACCGATCATGGTGACCTTTCAATAATTAGACGAGGCGGCCGCGCTTCATGTGCAGCGTCGGCTTTTTCGGATTGGCCGGCGCGAGCGTGCCGATCAATGCCAGCGCATCCTGGCTGTTGGCATGGCAGATGGCGATGCCGAGCGCGTCGGCCGCATCCGTGCCCGGCAGCCCCGGCAGCTTGAGCAGGCGCGCGACCATGTCCTGCACCTGCGCCTTGACGGCCTTGCCGGTCCCGACAACAGCTTGCTTGACCTGCGTGGGCGTGTACTCCGCCACGTCGAGGTCGGCGCCGACGAGGGCCGTGATCGCGGCGCCGCGCGCCTGGCCGAGCAGCAGGGTCGACTGCGGATTGACGTTGACGAAGACTTTTTCGATGGCCGCGCAGGCCGGCTGGTAGGTGGCGACGATTTCGCTGACGCCCGTCAGGATGACTTTCAGCCGCGGCGGCAGCGCGCCTTCGGAGCCCGTCTTGATGGTGCCGGACGCGATGTAGCGCAACCGGCTGCCTTGCTTTTCAATGACGCCGAACCCTGTCGTACGCAGGCCCGGGTCGATGCCGAGAATAATCATTATCGAATGTTATACCGGCGCGGGTGTTTCGTGGGAAAAATACTGTGCAAAAACACAGGTCGAGGCAACAAGGTTGCCTCGACCATTCGCCAATTAATGGCGGAAGTGACGCGTACCAGTATAGAGCATGACCACGCCGCGTTCATCCGCCGCGTCGATCACTTCCTGGTCGCGCATCGAGCCGCCCGGGTGGATCACGCAGGTCGCGCCCGCATCGACGACGACGTCCAGGCCGTCGCGGAACGGGAAGAACGCATCCGACGCCACGGCCGAGCCCACCAGCGACAGGCCGGCGTTCTGCGCCTTGATCGAGGCGATGCGTGCGGAGTCGATGCGGCTCATCTGGCCGGCGCCCACGCCGAGGGTCATGCCGCCGGCGCAGAACACGATCGCGTTCGATTTCACGTACTTGGCCACGCGCCAGGCGAACATCAGGTCCTGCATCTGTTGCGGGGTCGGCTGCTTTTTCGACACGACGCGCAGGTCGCCCATGCCGACGTTCTTCGCGTCCGGCGACTGCACGAGCAGGCCGCCGCCCACGCGCTTGACGTCGTACACGTTCTGGCCGTCGCCGAGGGCGATTTCCAGCAGGCGCACGTTCTGCTTCGCGGACATGATCTGCAGCGCTTCCGCGGTGAATGCCGGGGCGATCAGGACTTCCACGAACAGCTTGGCGACGGCTTCCGCCGCCGGGCCGTCGACCGGCACGTTGAAGGCGATGATGCCGCCGAAGGCCGAGGTCGGGTCGGTCTTGAGGGCGCGCTGGTAGGCGTCCAGCGCGTCGGCGCCGATCGCGACGCCGCACGGGTTCGCGTGCTTGATGATCACGCAGCCGGCCGGCATGTTGAAGCCGCCCAGCGACTTGACGCATTCCCACGCGGCGTCCGCGTCGGCGATATTGTTGTACGACAGTTCCTTGCCCTGCAGCTGGCGGTAGTTGGCCAGGCTACCGGCGGCCGGCACGAGGTCGCGGTAGAACGCGGCCGTCTGGTGCGGGTTTTCGCCGTAGCGCATGTCCTGGACTTTTTCGAAGTGCAGGTTCAGCGTCTGCGGGTAGGCGGCGCGGTTCGTGTGTTCCTTGTCCGGGCCGAGGCTCGTCAGGTAGTTCGTGATGGCGGCGTCGTATTGCGCCGTGTGCGCGAAGACTTTCTTGGCGAGGCGGAATTTCGTCTCGTAGCCGACGCTGCCGGCCGCTTCGCCGGTACCTTTCATCTCGGCCAGCACCGGACCGTAGTCGGCCGGGTCGACGATCACGACCACGTCGCGGTGGTTCTTGGCCGCCGAGCGCAGCATGGTCGGGCCGCCGATGTCGATGTTCTCGATCGCGTCTTCCAGCGAGCATTGCTCCTTGGCGACGGTGGCCTGGAACGGGTACAGGTTGACCACCACCATGTCGATCTGCGGGATGCCGTGCTCTTCCAGCTTGGCGACGTGTTCCGGGAAATCGCGGCGGGCCAGGATGCCGCCGTGGACCTTCGGATGCAGCGTCTTCACGCGGCCATCGAGCATTTCCGGGAAGCCGGTGTAGTCGGCGACTTCGGTGACCGGCACGCCATTGTCCTGCAGCAGTTTGGCGGTACCGCCAGTGGACAGGATGTTCACGCCGAGGGCGGACAGCGCACGCGCGAAATCGAGGACGCCGGTTTTGTCGGAAACGGAGATGAGTGCTTGTTTGATCATGGGAGTGGCCTGTTGAAAAAAATCTGGACGGGCTCGCGCACGCCGGACAAAGGGCCGACGCACGCCTGCACGCCCCGGCCCCTCCGCCGGCGCTTACAGCAGCCCGTGCTCCTGCAACTTCTTGCGTAATGTATTGCGATTAATGCCCAGCATCTGCGCGGCATGCGACTGATTGCCCTCCGCCCGCGTCATCACCACTTGCAGGATCGGTTTTTCGACGGTCAGGAGCATCATGTCGTAGATATTCGTCGGTTTCTGCTCGCCCAGGTCGTTGAAATAGTCTTCGAGGCTTTTTTGAACGACTTCCTGGATACTTTCTTTGCTCATGGTTTACAGCTTCATCCTGGTTAAATGCTGCTTTTGGCAGCGTTTGTCTCCGACGTTCTTCTAATTGTTGTTTAAAGGAGTCTCGGAAACCGTCACGAGCGGCAGTAATTTTGTTCGAGAAGCACAGCTGTACGCTAGTACAGCGAGCATCGCAGGACAAAATTGCAACGCGCAGCAGGTTTACGGGCCTCCTTTTAGGCGGCAATCGCGTCATCGTCAGGATGCGCGGGCCGGTATTGTAACCGGTCGCCATACCGGTGTTGCGATTTAAAAAACGCATCGACGGCAGATAATTGTTCAGCGGTCGACTCCAGACGGTTCATGCGCTGACGGAATTCTTCGCCGCCGGGCAGGTCTTCGACATACCAGCCGATGTGCTTGCGCGCCGTGCGCACGCCCAGGTATTCGCCGTAAAAGGCGTAGTGGGCCGGCAGGTGTTCGTGCATCAGCTCGCGCACCTCGTCCACCAGCGGCGGCGGCATGTACTCGCCCGTGCGCAGGAAGTAATCGATTTCGCGACAGATCCAGGGACGGCCCTGGGCGGCGCGGCCGATCATGACCGCATCGGCGCCCGTGTAATCCAGCACGAACTTCGCCTTGTCCGGCGTCGTGATGTCGCCGTTGGCCACGACGGGAATGCCGACGGCGGCCTTGACGGCGGCGATGGTGTCGTACTCCGCGTCGCCCTTGTAGCCATCGGCGCGGGTGCGGCCGTGCAGGGTCAGCATCGCGATGCCGGCTTCCTCGGCCATGCGGGCGATCGTCAGCGCGTTCTTGTTTTGGCGATCCCAGCCGGTGCGGAATTTCAGGGTGACGGGCACGTCGACGGCGTTCACGACGGCGTCCAGGATGCGCTGCACGAGGTCTTCGTGCTGCAGCAGCGCCGAACCGCACCAGTTGTTGCACACCTTCTTGACCGGGCACCCCATATTGATGTCGATGATCTGGGCGCCGCGCTCGACGTTGAATTTGGCGCATTCGGCCAGGTCGTGCGGGTCGGCGCCGGCGATTTGCACGGCCTTCGGCTCCATCTCGCCCGCATGGTCCGTGCGCCGCGACGATTTCTCGCTGGCCCACAGGCGCGGATTCGACGCGGCCATCTCGGACACCGCGTAGCCCGCGCCCAGCTTCTTGCACAGCTGGCGGAACGGACGATCGGTCACCCCGGCCATCGGGGCGACGAAGACATTGTTACGCAGCGTATAAGGACCAATTTGCACGGCAGAAAATTTACGGGAAGCGACGGGAACTCGCTATTTTACCCGAAGCGCTGCTCAATTTATCAGCACATTTTTTTACGGGATTGTTGCGCACGCGCCAGAAATCGCTTGCCAATCCCGCCAGCATGACTTTTACGGAAGCTCGTCGAGCACGGCCGGACGCAGGTGATCGACCTCGCCCCAGCTGTCCAGGACGAGGCTGCGATCGGCCGGATCGAAGCGGAAACGGTTGATGCTGGCGTTGTAGACCTTGAAGTCGCGTGGCGTCTCCAGCGGCAGCCCGCGCGCGAGCCGGTAGGCGCATTCCAGCACGCCGCCATGCGCGACCAGCGCGATCGTCTTGCCCGGGTTGTCCGCCGCGAGCGCGAGGATGGCGCCGGTGGCGCGGTCGAAAAACGACCGGAAGCTCTCGCCCACGTTGCGGCCCGGCGGCAGTTGCGCATCGACGTCGCGCGCCTGCCAGGCGGCGAATTCACGTGGGAAACGTTCTTCGATTTCGCTGTACAGCAAGCCTTCGAAGCCGCCGTAGCCGCGCTCGCGCAGCGCCGGATCGATGGCCACCGTCAGTCCGCGGCGGTCGGCCACGGCCTGGGCGGTCTGGTGGGCCCGGCGCAAGTCGCTCGCGATGATGAGGTCGAGGGGCTCGCCCGCGAGCGCGCCCGCCAGCAGCGCGGCCTGGCGCTCGCCTTCGTCGTTCAGTGGAATGTCCAGGTGGCCTTGCAGGCGGCGTTCGGCGTTCCAGGCCGTTTCACCGTGGCGGATCAGGAGGAGCTCGGTGGGTGCTGCGGATGCGTTGGTTGTCGTCATGCGGATGCATCGCCCCGCACCGCGGAGCGATCGTGTCGGCTTATAAAAATATCAGGAAGGCTGGCCGATCAGGTTGCCCGTCACGTCCGGATTGAGCGAGTACACGCCGAAGATCTTCGCCTCGTCCAGGATGTGCCCCGTGATGGCCAGGCGCACTTCCTTGCCGGTGAACCGGCCCGCCAGCGGCAAACGTGGAATGTCGAGGGCGTACAGCGTAAAGACATAGGTGTGCACGCGTTCGTCGTTCCACGGCGGGCATGGGCCGTCGTAGCCATAGTATTCGCCGGCCATGTCGGGATCGTTCGCGAACCAGCCCGTGTAATCGTTGATGCCGTGGCGGAGCTGGTGTTCCGTGCCGTTCTTGATCGTGAACGGCACCAGCGGCCCGCTCTTGCCGCCCGGCGTGACCATGTCCGAGAACTTGCCCTCGGCGAAGGATTTCAGGCACACGGGAATGTCGACGAGGGACCAGTGATAGAAATCCGTGCGCGGCAGCGCATCGGGCACGGTCCGGCCCTCCTTGTTCACGTCGGTGCCGTCCGTCGGCACGTCGATGTCGTGCACGAGCAGGACCAGCGACTGCGTACCGGCCGGCACGTCGTCCCAGGCGATGTGCGGGCTGCGGTTGGTCGACAGCTTGATGTGGTTGCCGGGGTCCATCTCGGCGAACGCACATCTGGGCGGAATCATGTCGCCCTCGGTAAAGGAATCGCTCCAGATCTTCATGTTCTCTCTCCCTGCATCCTTAGCCTCAGACTCTCGCCGCGGCGCGCGGTTTCCGAATTCAGTTCGCGACACGGGGTGGATCAATGCGCAGCCAGAACGTCACCGGTCCGTCATTGATCAGCGCCACCTTCATGTCGGCGCCGAAACGACCCGTTTCGACGATACCGTGACGCCCGCGCGCCTGGCGCACGACATGGTCGAACAGCCGGCGTCCGTCCTCGGGCGCGGCGGCAGGAGAAAACGACGGGCGGGTGCCGGAGCGGGTGTCGGCCGCCAGCGTGAACTGCGGCACGAGCAGCAGGCCGCCCGCCACGTCCGTCACGCTGCGGTTCATCTTGCCGGCGTCGTCGGCGAACACGCGGTAGGTCAGCAGCTTCGCGAGCAGCGCGTCGGCTTCCCGCTCGGTGTCGCCCTTTTCCGCGCACACGAGCACCATCAGGCCGCGCCCGATCGCACCCGTGACCTCGCCGTCGACCGTGACGCTGGCCTCGCTGACCCGTTGCAGCAGGCCGATCATGCCGTGAGCGTCACGCGGGCGAACTTGCGCTTGCCGACCTGCAGCACGAACGTGCCGGCCTGCACCTGCAAGGCCTTGTCGGAGACGACCGTGCCGTCGATGCGCACGCCGCCCTGGTCGATCATGCGCATCGCTTCCGAGCTGGAGGCGCACAAGGCCGTCTGGCGCAGCAGTTGCGGCAGGCCCAGGGGCGCGCCGGCGATGGCCACTTCCGGCACGTCGTCCGGAATGCCGCCCTTGGAGCGGTTGACGAAGTCGGCCAGCGCATCCTCGGCCGCCTGCTGCGAGTGGAAGCGGGCCACGATTTCCTGGGCCAGCGCCACCTTCGCATCGCGCGGGTTGCGGCCGCCCTCGACTTCCGCCTTCAACGCCGCCAGGTCCTGGAGCGAACGGAACGACAGCAGCTCGTAGTACTTCCACATCATCACGTCCGAGATGCTCATCAGCTTGCCGAACATCGTGTTGGCCGGTTCCGTGATGCCGATGTAGTTGTTCTTGGACTTGGACATCTTTTCGACGCCGTCCAGGCCTTCCAGCAGCGGCATCGTCAGGATGCACTGCGGTTCCTGGCCATAATCTTTCTGCAGTTCACGGCCGACCAGCAGATTAAATTTCTGGTCCGTTCCACCCAGCTCAAGGTCCGATTTCAAAGCGACGGAATCATAGCCCTGCATCAAAGGATAGAGGAACTCATGGACGGAAATGGGAGTCCCACTCTTGTAGCGCTTGGTAAAGTCGTCGCGCTCCATCATGCGGGCCACGGTGTAGCGCGAGGCCAACTGGATCATGCCGCGCGCGCCGAGGGCGTCGCACCATTCGGAGTTGTAGCGGATTTCCGTGCGCGCCGGGTCGAGCACGAGCGACGCCTGCTTGAAATAGGTGGTGGCGTTCGCTTCGATCTGCTCGCGGGTCAGCGGCGGACGGGTCGCGTTGCGGCCCGACGGGTCGCCGATCATCGACGTGAAATCGCCGATCAGGAAGATCACCTGGTGGCCCAGGTCCTGCAGTTGGCGCAGCTTGTTCAGCACCACCGTGTGGCCCAGGTGCAGGTCGGGCGCCGTCGGGTCCAGGCCCAGCTTGATGCGCAGCGGCTTGCCGCTCTGTTCCGAACGGGCCAGTTTCTGGGCAAATTCGCTCTCGATCAGCAGTTCGTCCACACCGCGCTTGGTGATGGCGAGGGCTTCCTGGACGGCGTCGCTCAGGGGCAGAGGAGCCGGACCGGCTGCTGGCGTTGCAATTTTTGCATTACCAGAAATTTCTGGAGAAGTCATAAAAAATTTGTAGGAAAAGGACTAAAGCGGTTGTAAGACCCGGTATTTTGATATAATTCGCGATCCCATCAATCTTGCCGCACGAAAAGTTTCAACGACAACACTAATAACAACGACAAAAAATCACGGTGTCTTGGGCTGTTCAAGCGGTAAATTTTAACTGATTGCATGAACCCATTACAGAAAATCGCCGGCAAGCGCTGGTTTGGTCTGGCTGAAACGAGCCGCAAAACCCGCATCATAGCCGGGGGTACTGCAGCCCTGGCACTGTGCGCCTTCGGCGCCACCGCAGTCGCCCCGATCGCTCCGGACGCGTCGGACATGCCGGTCAAATCAGTCGCGCAAGACCTGCAACTGCCGAACCTGGCAGACCAGATCGCCGCCCTCCAGCAAGACCAGCAGCAGTTCATCCACGAAGAACGCATCCGTGCCGGCGACTCGCTCGGCACCGTGTTCAATCGCCTCGGCATCGAAGACCAGCAAGCGCAAGCCTTCGTCCGCAGCGACAAGACCGCCCGCTCCATCCTCTCGCTCAAGACCGGCAAGCGCATCCAGGCCGAGACCGACGAGAACGGGCTGCTGCTGACCCTGCACGCGACGATCGCCGACAAGGACCAGTTCAAGACCGTCACCATCACGCGCAAGGGCGACAAATTCGTATCGAATGCCGCGCCTGCACAGCTCGAGCGCCGCGTTGAGATGCGTTCGCGCAACATCAACAGCTCGCTGTACGCCGCCACCGACGATGCCGTCGACGGCAGCCAGATCCCCGATTCCGTCGTCAACCAGATCATCGAGATGTTCTCGACGAGCATCGACTTCCGCTCGGACCTGAAGCGCGGCGACCGTTTCAACGTCGTCTACGAAACCTTCTGGCTGGATGGCGAGATGGTGCGCACGGGCCGCATCCTGGCCGGCGAGTTCGTCAACCGCGGCGTCGCCTACCAGTCCGTCTGGTACGAAGACCCCGTCACCCACCAGGGCGGCTACTACAGCCTGGACGGCAAGTCGCTGAAGAAGGCATTCCTGAAGTCGCCGGTGGCGTTCAACCGCATCTCGTCGGGCTTCTCGATGCGCGTGCACCCGGTGTTCGGCACCTGGAAGAAGCACGAAGGCGTCGACATGGCCGCACCGATGGGCACCCCGATCAAGGCATCGGGCGACGGCGTCGTCGAATTCGTCGGCACCCAGAACGGCTACGGCAACTTCGTCGTGCTCAAGCACTGGTCCAACTACAGCACCGCGTACGGCCACATGAGCCGCTTCGCCAGCGGCCTGCACCGCGGCCAGAAGGTGTCGCAGGGCGACGTGATCGGCTACGTGGGCACGACGGGCTGGGCAACGGGTCCGCACCTGCACTACGAATTCCGCATCGGCGGCCGCGCCACCGACCCGATGGCAATGAAGAACCTGCAGCAGCAGCCGCTGACGCCGGGCGAAATGACCCGCTTCAAGATGGCCGCGGCCGAGATGTCGCACCGCTTCTCGCTGCTGTCGCCGGCCGGTAACGCGATGGCTGCGCGCTGATCCTTCAGCGTTGCACATATGGACGCCTTGCACGGCTTGCCTGCAAGGCGTTTTGCTTTTAGGAATCGATCATGGCATCCACTCTCTACATCGGGCTGATGTCCGGCACCAGCCTGGATGGCGTCGACGGCGTGCTGGCCGATTTTTCCGGCCGCGGCATCCGCACCCTGGACGCCGCGTTCACGCCCTTCCCGGCCGACCTGCGCGCCGAACTGATGGCCTTGCAGGCCGCCGGCGCCAACGAACTGGAGCGCGAAGCGCTGGCCGCCAACGCGCTGGCGCGCTGTTACGCCGAGTGCGTCAAGACGCTGGCTGCCGCGGCGCCGGGCCCGGTCCGCGCCGTCGCCGTGCACGGCCAGACGATCCGCCACCGCCCCGAACTGGGTTTTACCCGCCAGACCAATAATCCGGCGCTGCTGGCGGAACTGGCCGGCATCGACGTCATCGCCGACTTCCGCAGCCGCGACGTCGCCGCCGGCGGCCAGGGCGCCCCGCTCGTCCCCGCGTTCCACGAAGCCCGTTTCGGCAAGCGCAACCAGGTGCGCGTCGTCGTCAACATCGGCGGCATCGGCAACATCAGCGTGCTGCATGGCGACGGCCGCGTGACCGGCTACGACACCGGCCCCGGCAACGTGCTGATGGACCTGTGGATCGCGCGCCACCAGGGCAAGGCCTACGACCAGGACGGCGCCTGGGCCGCGGCGGGCACCGTCGACGCCCCCCTGCTCGACCTGCTGTTGGATGAACCCTATTTCCGCCAGCCGCCGCCCAAGAGCACGGGCCGCGACCTGTTCCACGCCGACTGGCTCGACGCGAAACTGGCGCAGCAGCCGGGCGTGTCTCCGGCCGACGTGCAGGCCACCCTGACGCGCCTGACCGCCGTGACGATCGCCCGCGCCATCCAGGCGGAGGCCGACGCGCAAGCCGTCTACGTGTGCGGCGGCGGCGCCTGTAACGGCGTGCTGCTGCGCGACCTCGCCGACGCGCTCGGCGGTACTATCCCGGTCGCGTCGACGGACACGCTGGGCGTCGCGCCGAACCGCGTGGAAGCCCTCGCCTTCGCATGGCTCGGCTACCGCTTCCTGCGGCGCCAGCCGGGCAACCTGCCGGCCGTGACGGGGGCCGCGGGGCCACGCATCCTCGGCGCGCTGTATCCGGCCTGATTCCTCAAGCCATCCCGGCGCGGCCGGCCACCAGCATGTCGATCAGCGCGCGCGAGGCGGCCGACAGGCTGCGGTGGGCCGGATAAATCAGGGAGAATGTCCGCGTGCGCCCGCCCAGGCCGGGCAACACCTCGGTCAGGCGGCCCGCGGCCAGGCTGTCCTCGGCAAAGATGCGCGGGCACAGCGCGATGCCCATCCCCTGCTCCGCGAACCACACGACGCCCATGACGTCCGTCGCCACCGTGACGGCGGCCGGCGGCATCCAGTCGATGTCGCGCCCGTCGTCGCGCAAATGCCAGGGGATCACGCGGCCGGTGCTGGGACGGATGAAGGCGATGCAGCGTTGGCGCGCCAGGTCGGCGAGGCCGCACAACGGTCCTGCCGCCTCCAGGTAGTCCGGCGCGGCGACCAGGCACAGCGGCGACACTTCGAGCGGACGCGCCACCATGCTGCTGCTCGGGAGCGGACCGGAACGGATGGCCAGGTCGAACCCTTCCGCCACCAGGTCGACGTTGCGGTTGCTGATGTCGACCTCCAGTTCGACCAGCGGATAGGCGCGCGCATAGGCGGCGAGCAGCGCGGGCAGGCGTTGCTTGCCGTAGCTGGTGGGCACGCTCATGCGCACCTTGCCGCTCAGCTGCACCGTCGTGCTGCGGATCGTGCGTTCCGCCCGCTCGATCTGCGCGAACGCGCCGCGCACCTCCTCGGCGTAGCGGCGTCCGGCATCGGTGAGGCTCAGGCTGCGCGTGCTGCGCCGCAACAACTGCGCGCCCAGGCGGGTTTCCAGCCGCGAGATCGCGCGGCTCAGCACCGACGCCGTGGTCGACAGCACCACGGCCGCCGCACTGAACGACCCGTGTTCGATCACGCTGAGCAACACCTCGACATCCGACAAGTGATCGAACTTGCGGGCCATCTTCACCTTTCACGAACAAATCATTTGCTGATCGCCTAGTTTATTGCACGGCGAGGAGAAAATACAATGTCACCACTCACCATTCATAAGGTCACCCATGGAATTACTGAATAAACTGCAATGGCGCTACGCCACCAAGGCAATGGATCCGACCCGCCCGGTCGCCCAGGACAAGATCGACCGCATCATCGAGGCGGCCCGCCTGGCGCCGACGTCGTCCGGCCTGCAGCCGTACGAGATCCTGGTCATCAAGAATCCGGCACTGCGCGCGCAGATCCGTGAAGTGGCGTGGAACCAGGCACAGGTCACGGATGCGTCGCACCTGCTGGTGTTCGCCGCCTGGGACGACTACACGCCGGAACGCATCAACCACATGTTCGACCTGACCAATGAAGTGCGCGGCTTCCGCAACGAAGGCTGGGAAGCGTACCGCCAGCAACTGCTGTCGACCTATCCGGGCCGCGGCGCGCAGGTGAACTTCGAGCATGCCGCACGCCAGGCCTACATCGGCTTCGGCGCGGCCGTCATCGCGGCCGCGTTCGAGGAAGTCGACGCGACGCCGATGGAAGGCTTCGACCCGGCGGCCGTCGACGGCATCCTGAAGCTGCGCGAGCAACACCTGCGCAGCGTCGTGATGCTGCCGCTGGGCTACCGCCAGGCCGAGCAGGACTGGCTGGTCAACCTGCCGAAGGTGCGCCGCCCGCTCGACCAGTTCGTCACCGAAGTCGACTGATCCCGCGGCGGCGGATCGTTTGTAACAAAACCACGTTCGCCTTCTCAGCGGCACACGGCACTTGTACCATTGCGCTATCCAATGTGCTTAAGAAAGATTTCGCAATGACCTACACGAATTTCACCCGCGCGCTCGCCCTGGCGCTGGCCGCCGCCGCCGTGGTGTCCGTACCCGCTCAAGCCGACAGCTTCGCGTCGTCCGCCTCCAGCGCGGGTTCCGCATCGTCGGGCAGCATTTCCGATTCGATCGGTGGCTCCAGCAACAGCTCGAGCGGCGACAACAAGCGCGCGGAGACCGGCCCGTACCGCGTGATCGACGTCGCCGTGGCGCCGGCCAAGGCGGGCAAGGAAGCAAAAACGCGCATCACGCTGCGCGCCGTCGCGGGCGATGCCGCCACCCAGTTCTGGGTCGACGTGCCCGACCGCGCGCTGGCCGACCGCCGCGTCGGCAAGGGCGAAGTCGTGCAAGTGAACGAGCGCGTGTACGGCTACGAATTCGCGTACGGCGACACGAAGCAGCCGTTCTTCCTCGCGCTGCAGGACGACTGGTACCGCGACCTCGCGTCGCGCAAAGTGACGATCTGATGTTCCGGCGGTTCCTCGCGGCCGCGCTGCTGCTGTGCGCGAGCGCGGGGGCATCGGCCGGCATCCCGACCTTCTGCGACCGCGCCGACAAGGTCACGGCCGCGGACCAGGACCGCGTGCTGCGCTTCGCCGCCGCGGTGAAGGATGAACTGGCGCGCTCCGGCAGCAATCTCGCCCTCGTCGCGCGCGCGGGCCTGGACCTCTCCCGTTTCGGCCTGCTGTATTCGCACGCGGGCATCGCGCTGAAGAACAATCCCGGTGGGCCGTGGGCCGTGCGCCAGTTGTATTACGCGTGCGACGAATCGCGTCCGCGCCTGTTCGACCAGGGCATGTCCGGCTTCGTGCTCGGCGCCGACGCGCCCACGCATGGCCACGTCGCCCTGCTGTTCCCACCCGAGCAGGACAGCGCGCTGCTGGAGAAGGCCGCGCTCGACAAGCCGCTGGCCCTCGCCCTGCTGGGCACGAGCTACAGCGCCAATGCGTACGCGTTCGGCACGCGCTACCAGAACTGCAACCAGTGGGTGGCGGAGCTGATCGCGTTCGCGTGGGGCCGGCTCGACCCGGCCGATCCCGCGCGTGCGCGTGCGCAGGCCTGGCTGCGCGCGCAAGGCTACGCGGCCTCGCCTGTCCGCATCCCGTCGCACTGGCTGATGTTCGCCGGCCAGTTCGTGCCCCTCGTGCACGTGGGCGACCATCCGCTCGACGACATCCACGCGCTCGCGCTGCACATCAGCGTGCCGACCGCGATCGAGGACTTCGTCAGGAAAGAAGCCCCGCGGACGCGCCGCGTGGAACTGTGCCACGACGAGCGCCACATCGTCGTGCACCGCGGCTGGGAACCGCTGGGACCGGGCTGCGAGCCGCTGCCCGGTGACGACGTGATCGCCCTTGCGCCCTGATGTAAGATGACGCCTCCGTCAACTTATCCAACCGTCCATGTCCAGCCAACTGCTCCGCCACGTCGTCCTGTTCTCGTTCAAGGATGACGCTTCGTACGACGACGTCGACGCCATCGTGACCGGCTTCGCCGCCCTGCCCGCGGCCATCCCCGGCATCACCGCCTACGAATGGGGCACGAACGTGAGCCCGGAAGGCCTGAACGACGGTTTCACGCACTGTTTTACCCTGACGTTCGCGCAAGCCGAAGACCGCGACGCCTACCTCGTGCACCCGGCGCACCGGCGCTTCGTCGAGACGCTCAAGCCTTCTCTCGCCAAATCGCTGGTGCTGGACTACTGGGCGAAATAACGCCCCGGCTTACTCTTTGTGGACGGCGCTCCAGACCATGTCCGGCAGCGTCACGTCCACGGACATGGGCAGGTCGTCCGCCGCCTGCCCGAACAGCACGCGGTACGTGCCGGCGCGGACGCGCCAGCTGTTGTCCGCGACCTCGTACGTCGCTAGCAGGCGCGGATCGACGGCCTGCGTGAACGTGTTCGCGCCGCCTGCCTGCAGATCGAGCTTTTGGAACGCGACGAGACGCTTCGGCGCTTCCCAGCCCGACGCCTTCAGGTCCGCCGGTGCCACGTACACCTGCACGACCCCCTTGCCCGCGAGCTTGCCCGTGTTGCGCAGCGCGGCGCCGACCGTCAGCGCGCCATTGGCGACGTTCGCCTTCGGCTCCGCGACGGCGAAGTTCGTATAGCTCAGGCCATGGCCGAACGCGAATAACGGTTTATACCCTTTCGCGTCGTACCACTTGTAGCCGATCGCCGCGCCTTCGTGATACGTGATGTGGACGGGGATGCCGTCCGGCTTGCCGAAGCCCGGGATCTCGGCATGCGCCAGCTGCGCGTTCGATGCGGGGAAGCTGATCGGCAGGTGCCCGGACGGATTCACTTTACCGGTCAGGATGCGCGCGATCGCCTGGCCGCCGCGGATGCCGGGATAGAACGCTTCCAGCACGGCCGGCACCTGCGGCAGCCACGGCATCAGGATCGCACCGCCGGATTCCACGACGACGATCGTCTTCGGATTCGCGCGCGCGACGGCGGCGACCAGCGCATCCTGGTTGCCGTCCAGTTCCAGTTTGCCGTCGAAGCCCTCGCCCATCCACTGCGTCACGAACACGACGGCGACCTCGGACTGCTTCGCCAGTGCGACGGCGGCGTCGATGTCCTTGCCGCTCGCGTACGCAACCTTCGCCTTCGGCAGTTCGGCTTTCAACGCCGCCAGCGGCGCCGACGGCATGTAGATGACGGGGCCCGGCCACTTCGTCGGCTCCAGGTTCGGCACGGCATTGCCGCCGACCGGCGTCACGCCGGACGAACCGCCGCCCGCCAGCACGCCCTTGTCCGCATGGCCGCCGATGACGGCCACCGACTTCACGTTCGCCAGCGGCAGCAGGTTGCCCTCGTTCTTCAGCAGAACCATGGATTCCTCGGCGGCGCGCTGCGCGACGTTCGCATGCGCGGCGAAATCGATCTTGCCCGGCTTGGCCGGATCGTCGAACACGCCGGTCTGGAACAGCGGCCACAGGATGCGCTGCGCCATGTCGTCGAGACGCCGCATCGACACCTCGCCCTTGTTCATCGCCTCCTTGAAATTCTTCGCCGAGTAGAACGGGCCGTGATGATTGCAGCACGGGTAGCCGGTGAACTGGTCGAGGCCATAGTTGGCGGCGTCCGCCGTCGAGTGGACGGCGCCCCAGTCGGCCATCACATAGCCCTTGAACTTCCAGTCCTGCTTCAGCGTCTTGTTCAACAGGTATTCGTTCTCGCACGCCCAGCGGCCGTTCACGAGGTTGTACGAGCACATGACGGAGCCCGGCTTCGACAGCTCGTCGACGAACTCGAACGCGAGCAGGTCCGACTGGCGCATCGCCTCGGGCGAGATCGTGACGTCGACCGTCGTGCGCTGGCTTTCGTGGTCGTTGACGGCGAAGTGCTTCATCGTCGACACCACGTGGCGCGCCTGGATGCCGTTGATGAGACCTGCCGCCATGCGGCCGGCCAGCAGCGGATCCTCGCCCACGTATTCGAAGTTGCGGCCATTGCGCGGCTCGCGCGCCAGGTTCGCGCCGCCGGCCAGGAACGTGTTGAAGCCGGAGGCGCGCGCCTCGTCCGCGATCATGCGGCCGCCCGCTTCGGAGACGGCCGGGTCGAAGCTGGCCGCCGTCGCCAGCGAGGACGGCAGCGCCGTGCGCTCCATGCCGCCCACGCGCACGCCGATCGACGCGTCGGTCTGCCACTGCGGCGGGATGCCGAGGCGCGCGATGCCCGGCACGTAGCCGGCCGAGCCCTCGATATGGTGCGCCGCGACGTCGGCCTTGATTGCCGGCGGCACGATATCGTCCGGCTGCTTCGCCAGGTCTTTTTTGTCCGTGTAGCTGACGATCAGCAGCAGCTTTTCGTCGAGCGTCATCGCGGCGACGGCGGCGCGGGCGCGTTCGTCGGCGGATTTCGATTTGTCGAGCCACGCGCGGTCCTGCGCCTGCGCGCCCATCGCCGCGCAGGCGAGAAGAACCGCTACGGTCGTCTGTTTCATCATGGTTGTCTCCTTGTTATTTGTTGTTTGCATTGATCACGCGGAATTCGCCGCCGACGTGCATCATGCTCATCAGGTACAGCATCCCGTCGAAATAGCGCTGCTCGCCGCTGGGCACGGGCGTGTCCCACAGCGCGCGCAGGAAGTCGTCGGACACCTGCCCCGGCCTGGCCGCCAGGCTGCCGACGGCGGCCGCCGCCAGCATGCCGGTCGAGTGGCGGTCGGACTGGGGCTTGCCGTCCAGCGTGTAACGGTCGGCGAAGCGGTCTATCCCTTGCGAAGACAGGAAGCGCTGGACGCGGTCGCTCAAAGCCTGCTGGCGCGGGTCCTTGTTCCACCAGCTGCTGTCGACGGACCAGTTGCTGATCGTGCGCCAGCTGTCGTAGCTGAACGAACCCGGGCTGCCGTCCCAGTTCTTCAGCGGCGTGCCGTCGAAATCGGCGCGGTCGGGGCCGAGGCCCGTCCCGGGGTCAGCCGTCTTCACGAAGAAGTCGCGGCTGACGCTCGCCGCGCGGGCCCAGAACGCGCGGTCTTCGCGCGGGCCCCAGCGCGCCCACAGCTCGTAGAACGCGGGCAGGTGGTACGACGGGTCGGTGCCGGGGATGAACGTCTCGGGCACGAAGCGGACCATCGCGTGGGCCTCGTCGACCATAGGCCCGACGGTGACGGCGCGCGGCGCGCGGTGCGGGCGCTGCGGCGGCCACGGCTTGCCGGCTTTCTGCGCCTGTTCCTGTGCGTGGCGGTTGTTGGGGCTGGGCCAGGGCGTGGCCGGCTCGACGAAGGGTTGATCGCCGGGGTGGATGCGGAACGGCGGCGTGGCCGTCACGACCGGATGGTGCCGCATGCCGCGCAGGATGGTATCGGCTTCCTTCTGGTAGTCGTAGATCCCCTTCCCGTTACCCCAGCGCCGCGCCGCGAAATACAGCGCCATCGCATAGTATTCCTCGCCGTCCGGCGCGGCCCCGGTGGCGCGCGGCGTGCCGTCCGTGCCCATCGACCACGCGAAATAGCCGCGCGACGGGTTGGCGGGATCGGTCGTGAGCATGGTCGTCTTCGACCAGTTCCACAGCGCGTCGAACTCGCGCTTCTTGCCGAGTTGGACGGCGATCATCATGCCGTAGCTCATGCCTTCCGTGCGGGCGTCGTTGTTGGCCCAGTCCGTGATGTACGCGAGCGTGCCGTTGGCGTTGGCGCCCGTTTCGAAATAGACGCGCTCCTCCTGGCCATCGCCATGGAACAACCGCTGGAAGGCTTGCTCGATCTTCGCGTGCGTCTCTTGCGGGCTGCGTCCCAGGCGTTCGACGAACAGGTTGCGGTAGCGCTGCGTGCGGTAGGCGCCGGCGCCGTCGTCGGTTGCCGCCGTGGTGGTGGTGGCAGCTTGATGAGTGGATGATACTTGCGCGTGGGCGGCACCGGCCCAGGCGAGGATGATAGCGGTAACACCGCAAAGTAAAGTTGGTGCCCTCGACATTGTTTTTCTCTCGTTATAGGGGTTGTTTGTCTCCTTGCCGCCACATACGTGGAGCGTGGTCAGTGTACTACGCGCGTGACTGTTAGCAATTGTTAATGACTTGTCATTACGGCGGCATCCAACACTTTGGACGGACGAAAAAAAAACCGCCCCGGCAATGCCGAGGCGGCTTTCGATGTGGAGGCTTTATCGATTACATCGAGAACGACGAACCGCAACCGCAGGTCGACTGGGCGTTCGGGTTCTTGATGACGAACTGGGCGCCTTCGAGGTCGTCCTTGTAGTCGATCTCGGCGCCGACCAGGTACTGGTAGCTCATCGAGTCGATCAACAGCTGAACACCGTTCTTTTCCATCGTCGTGTCGTCTTCGTTCACGATTTCGTCGAAGGTAAAGCCGTACTGGAAGCCCGAGCAACCGCCGCCCTGCACGAACACGCGCAGTTTCAGGTCGGGATTGCCTTCTTCCTCGATCAGTTGAGCAACCTTCTGGGCAGCGCTGTCGGTGAAATTGATGGGCGTGGGGATCGTGTCTTGTGCGTTTTGCACTTCGGCGACTGCATTCATGGATAAACTCCTGATTGGATTCGGATTTCGTCCATTATAGACCGTTGGCGCCAGTCATGCTGAAGCCCCTTCGGCCGCTACGCCGAGGTGGAAGACGGGTTCGGCGGCCGCCACCGACTCGGCGTGATGGGTCAGCTTGCCGGTGACGAGGGCGCCGCCGTGCATTTCCAGCAGGCGGTAATGAACATCTCCATGTATGCGGCCTTTCGGCTGCAATTCAAGGAGTTCGGACGAATACACCGTGCCCGCGATATACCCGTTGACGACGAGGTTGGAACAGCGCACCTCGCCTTCGATGCGCGCGTGTTCGGAGACGATCAGCACGCTGTCGTTGCCGTCCGCGGCCACCACGTTGCCGTGCACCTCGCCGTCGATGCGCAGGCCGCCGGTGAATACGAGATCCCCTTCGATGCGTGCGGAAATGCCGATCAGGCTATCGATTTCGCTTTTTGCGTTACGACCGAACATGATTGTCCCCTGTGCTTGACGTTGGTTCTGTCCAACAGTCAATGTACCGTTGCCAACACAGGTCGCCTTGATCTGTGTCTGCAGATCAAGGCTTGCCAGGAGACGCGATTACGGCAGCAGCGCGATCTGCTTCAGGCCGGTACTTTCCGGCAGGCCGAACATCAGATTCATGCACTGCACGGCCTGGCCAGACGCGCCCTTGACCAGGTTGTCCTGTACGACGAGGATGACGACGGTGTTGCCGTTGTCCGGACGGTGCAGCGCGATGCGCAGCATGTTCGAACCGCGCGTCGAGCGGGTTTCCGGGTGCGAGCCGAACGGCATGACGTCGACGAATTCCGCGTCCTTGTACTGCTCTACGAACAGGGCTTGCAGAGCGTCGTTCGTGATGTCCTGGGTGAGGCGCGCGTACAGCGTCGAATGCATGCCGCGGATCATCGGTACGAGATGCGGCGTGAAGATCAGGCCGACCTTCTGGTCCGTGTAGCGCTGCAGCTGAGCCGACGTCTCCGGCGTGTGGCGGTGGCCATGCACGCCATAGGCCTTGAAGTTGTCGCTCGCTTCCGAGAACAGCGTGCCGATCTCGGCCTTGCGGCCGGCGCCGGACACGCCCGACTTGGCATCGGCGATCAGGTTGCCGGCGTCGATGATGCCCGCCTTCAGCAGCGGATAAAAGCCCAGCTGCATCGTGGTCGGATAGCAGCCCGGGTTGGCGATCAGGCGCGCCTTCTTGATGTCTTCGTGGTTCAATTCCGGCAGGCCATACACGGCCTCTTCCAGCAGGTCCGGCGCGCTGTGCGGGATCTTGTACCACTTCTCGAACGTGGCCTGGTCCTTCAGGCGGAAGTCGGCCGCGAGGTCGATCACCTTCACGCCGGCGGCGATCAACTCGGGCGCCTGGGCCATGGCGACGCCGTGCGGGGTCGCGAAGAACACGACGTCGCACTGCTTCAGGTCGGCCTTGTCCGGGCTCGAGAACGCGATGTCGACGTGGCCGCGCAGCGAGGGAAACATGTCGGCGACGGGCAGGCCGTCTTCCTTGCGCGAAGTGATGGCGGTCAGCTGCGCCTCGGGGTGGGCAGCGAGCAGGCGCAGCAATTCCACGCCCGTATAGCCGGTGCCGCCAACGATGCCAACTTTGATCATGTCTGTTTCCCCTTGGTAAATAGGTAAGTTCTCGTAAGAACCCACAATTTTAGCAGGGTGCCCAATCACGTGCTGCATTGCCACATGGAATTGGCTCAAATTCGGGGTCAGAGCCCATTTTTGGGCAATTACCCAGTGTTCATTGCCAAAAACCGGGCTCTGACCCCGGTTTTTGGAAACAAAAAAGCCGCCGGCTTTGCAGCGGGCGGCTTTTCGGTCCGGCAGCAGCGCAAAAGCGCTGCGGATCCGATTAACGCTTCGAGAATTGCTTTGCGCGACGTGCTTTGCGCAGACCAACTTTCTTACGCTCGACTTCACGGGCGTCACGGGTGACGAAACCGGCACGTGCCAGGTCGCCCTTCAGGCCTGCGTCGTAGTCGATCAGTGCACGGGTGATGCCGTGGCGCACTGCACCTGCCTGGCCGGACTCGCCGCCGCCATGCACGTTGACCTTGATGTCGAAACGCTCGACGTTGCCGGTCAGTTCCAGCGGTTGACGGATGACCATCAGGCCGGTTTCGCGCGAGAAGTATTCGGCGGCCGGTTTGCCGTTCACGATGATCTGGCCGGTGCCAGCTTTGATGAACACACGGGCCACTGCACTCTTGCGACGGCCGGTGCCGTAGTTGTAGTTACCGATCATGTCAGTTCCTTACTTAGATTTCGAGTGCTTTGGGTTGCTGGGCAGCGTGCGGGTGCGTAGCTTCCGCATACACTTTCAGCTTCTTGATCATTGCGTAGCCCAGCGGGCCCTTCGGCAGCATGCCTTTGACGGCTTTTTCCAGGGCGCGGCCCGGGAAACGCTGTTGCATTTTCAGGAAGTTGGTTTCGTAGATACCGCCCGGGTAGCCCGAGTGACGGTAGTACTTCTTGTCGTTGGCTTTGGTGCCGGTCACGCGCAGTTTGCCTGCGTTGACGACGACGATGAAATCACCGGTATCGACGTGCGGAGTAAATTCCGGCTTGTGCTTGCCGCGCAGTCGGAGTGCCACTTCGCTGGCAACACGTCCGAGGACTTTGTCCGTCGCGTCAATCACGTACCAATCGCGCTGGACTTCATGGCCCTTAGCGGAAAAAGTTTTCATGTTGACTTCCTATGTATAGGGAATTAATGCTCGAATGGTGGTTCCGCGGGCGATGCTACATCGCGGACTCTGCCTTATTGTCTTTTCCCGAGCAAATGGAAAGCCCACGACTATAGCCGATTCCTCACCCGACAGTCAAGCCGCACCAGACTGGAGCCAACGCAAAGACATCCCCGCCGAATCATGCAATTTTGCAACTTTTGATTGACCGCGAAATCGATGACAAATTAGTATGACCCGCATCAAAGAGGAGACTGCTTGTTGAAATCCATCCTGCTCCTGGGCGCACTGCTGGCGGCCGCGGTGCCGGCGGTACAGGCTGCGCCCACCACGCCGGCGCAAACGCGCAGCTGCCACCTGCCCGGCGTCGAGGAAGCCCTGCGCTGCCTGACCTTGCCCGTCCCGCTCGAACCCGGCAAGCCCGCCACCCTGAACCTGCACGTGACGATCGCCCCCGCCCTGCGCCAGGGTGCGCGGCCGGATCCGCTGTTCGTGCTGGCAGGCGGTCCCGGTGAAGCGGGCAGCGACGTGCTCCCCCTGTTGTCCACCGCCTTCAAGCGCGTACGCGCCACGCGCGACATCGTGTTCGTCGACCAGCGCGGCACGGGGCTGTCCGGCAAGCTGGAATGCCCGTCCGACGCCGACGCGGATGCGCAGCTGAGCGATGCCGATGCCGACGCCGCCCTGCGCCGCTGCATCGCGGCCAGCAAGGCGCCGTTCGCCGCGTACACGACGGCCGCCGCGGCGCGCGACATCGAATCCGTGCGCCGCGCGCTGGGCTATGACAAGATCAACCTGTGGGGCGGCTCGTACGGGACGCGCCTCGCGCAGGCGTATGCGCGCGCCTACCCCGCGGGCACGCGCGCCCTGCTGCTCGACGCCGTCGCCGCGCCCGACCAGGTGATCCCGGCCGGGGGCCGCGACAGCCAGGCCGCGCTCGACCAGTTGTTTGCCCAGTGCGCCAAGGATGCCGCCTGCGCCCGCGCCTATCCGAACCTGCGCGGCGAATTCGACGCCCTCGTCGGCAAGCTCGATGCCGCGCCGTTGACACTCAACCTGCCCGACCCGCGCACGGCGCGCCAGGTCGACGTCACGATGACGAGCGCGCGCCTGCTCGACACCGTGCGCAACATGCTGTACGCGCCGGCCGACGCGCGCCGCCTGCCGTTCCTCGTGCACAGCGCGAGCGCGGGCCGCTGGCAGCCGTTCGTCGCGCGCCGCAACCTGGCCGCCGACTTTTCCCCCGACGGCTCGCCGGCCACGCTGCTGCACCTGGCCGTCGTCTGCGCCGAGGACATGCCGCGCTTTACGCCCGCGCTGGCCGCGAGCGATGCGAGTCCGCTGACGCGCACCTTGGCCGACCGCCTGCGCGGCCTGTGCCGCGCCATGAACGTGCCGGCCGTGCCGGAGACGCCCCCCACGCGTATCGCCGCACCCGTGCTGCTGCTGTCCGGCGCCCTGGACCCGGTCACGCCGCCGCGCCGCGCCCAGGACGCCGCCCGTTTCATGGACCATGCGCAGCTGCTGACGGCGCCGAACGCCGGCCACGGCGTGTCGCAACTGGGCTGCGCCCCGCGCCTGTTGCGCACCTTCCTCGACCGGCCCGACGCGAAAGTCGACGGCGCCTGCCTGAACGAGATCCCGGCCCCGACCTTCCAGCTCGGCAGCGCCGGACCGCAACCCTGAACACAGGCTATCCATGATCGAAGCACAAGAAGTCCGCAAGCACTTCGGCGCCGTGCAGGCGCTGGGAGGCGTCAGCTTCACGGCGCGCGACGGCCACATCACCGCGCTGCTGGGGCCCAACGGCGCCGGCAAGACGACCCTGCTGCGCACCCTCGTCGGGATGCTCAAGCGCGACCACGGAACCATCGCCATCGACGGCATCGACCCGGAACGCGACCCGCTCGCCGTGCGCGCCAACATCGGCTTCCTGACCGACCAGTTCGGGCTGTACGAGCGCCTGTCCACGCGCGAATACCTCACCTATTTCGGCGAGTTGAACGGCATGGACGGACGCGCACTCGCCGCGCGCATCGACGAGGTCTCGGAAATGCTCGCGATGGACGACATCCTGGAACGCCGTAGCAAAGGATTTTCTCAGGGCCAGCGCATCAAGGTGGCCCTCGCGCGCGCGCTGCTGCACCGTCCGCGCCACCTGCTGCTGGACGAGCCCACGCGCGGCCTGGACGTGATGAGCACGCGCGCCGTGCGCCATGCGCTGTCCACGCTGCGCAAGGAAGGATGCTGCGTCGTGATGGCCACGCACGTGATGCAAGAGGTGAGTCATCTGTGCGACGACGTGATCGTCATCGCCAAGGGCCATACGGTGGCCCAGGGCACGCCGGACGACCTGTGCCGCCGCACCGGCATCGCCAACCTGGAAGACGCGTTCGTCCGCCTGGTCGGCACCGACGAAGGGATCGTCTCATGACCTCGAAATTCCTCGTCGTCTTCAAAAAGGAGTTCCGCGAATCGCTGCGCGACAAGCGCTCGCTCGGCCTCCTCGCCCTGTTCACGCTGATGTACCCGGTGCTGCTGGGCGTCCTGCTGCACCAGTGGATCGACCGCGCGACGAAGCCCGAGCGCGAAGGCATCGTGCTGGTCGTGATCGGCGGCGCGCAGGCGCCCACGTTGATGGCCCAGCTGAAGCAGAAGAACGTCACCGTGCGCGACACGCCGCCCATGGACGAAGCCGCGATCGGTGACCTGCTGCGCGCCCACAAGGCGGCGGCCGTGCTGCGCCTGCCCGGCAAGTACGCGAGCGACTACGCCGCGATGCGGCCCGCGCGCATCGAGCTGTGGTTCGACTCGTCGACGGAGCAGGATGGCCGGCGCGACGTCGAGGACGTGCTGAACGCCTACGGCGCCAACATCGCCAGCGCCCGGCTGCTGGCGCACGGCGTGTCGCCGGCCGCGCTGTCGCCCGTGCAGGTGCAGCGCTACGACACGGGCACGACGGCCGCGCGTTCGGCCGGCGTCATCGGCGGCATCCTCGGCTTCCTGTTCTTCCCCGCGTTCATCTGCGGCCTGTCCGCGGCGGTGGATTCCACGGCGGGCGAACGGGAACGGCGCTCGCTCGAAGTGCTGATGGCGCAACCCGTGCGCACGTGGGAACTCGTCGCCGGCAAGTGGCTCGCGGCCGCGGCGCTGGCCGTCATCGGCATCACGCTGGAGCTGATGCTGGCGCATGCGATCCTGTCGTGGATGCCGCTGGAAGAAATCGGCATGAGCTGGCGCGTGGGCTGGGGACGGCTGCTGCTCGTCTGCCTCGCGTCCGTGCCGCTGTCGCTGTTCGCGGCGGCCATGCAGATCGCGGTGGCGATGAACGCGCGCTCGTTCAAGGAGGCGCAGAGCGTGCTGTCGATCGTGATGCTGGTGCCGATGCTGCCGGGGCTCGCCGTGTCGATGCTGGAACTCAAAACGGCGTCGTGGATGTACGTCGTGCCGATGCTGTCGAACCAGACCCTGCTCCGCGAGACGGCGAAGGGCGGCGACATCGGCTTCCTGCCGTTCGTGCTGACGTTCCTCTGCTCCGCCCTCGCGGCGTGGGCGGCCGTCGCATTCGCCGCGTGGCGCATGAAGAGCGAGCGTTACGTGCTGGCCGTCTGAGGCGTTATCAGCACGGTGCGTCGCGCTGGCTTAGAATGAACGTCTTTACCTGTCAACAAAGCGGAGAAATCGATGGAAGTCAAAGTCAGCTGGAACGGACCCTCCGGGATGAGCTTCCGGGCCGAAACCGGCTCCGGCCACCTGGTGAACATGGATGGCGCCCCCGAGGGCGGCGGCCACAACCTGGCACCGCGCCCGATGGAAATGGTGCTGCTGGGTACCGGCGGCTGCACCGCCTACGACGTCGTGCTGATCCTCAAGCGCAGCCGGGAAGACGTGCGCGGTTGCGACGTCACGCTGAAGGCCGAGCGCGCCGAGACGGATCCGAAGGTGTTCACGAAGATCCACTTCCACTTCACCGTCACGGGCCGCAACCTCAAGGAGGCGACCGTCGAACGCGCGGTCAACCTGTCGCACGACAAATACTGCTCGGCGTCGATCATGCTGGCCAAGACGGCCGAGATCACGCACTCGTTCGAGATCGTCGAAGGCTGAGCCTCGGGCTCAGATGTAGTACGCCGTCGTGGTCATCACCTTGGCCATGGCGCGCATCGCGGCCTTGACCGGCAACGGCATCTCGGCCGCGCCCATTTCCTGCGCCTTCGCACCGTGTTCGATCTCGTCGTCGCGCATCTGCGTGACGATCGCGCGCGACTTCGCGTCCTGCGGCGGCAACTGGTCGAGGTGGCTGTTCAGGTGCGCCTCGACCTGGCGCTCCGTCTCCACGACGAAGCCGAGGCTGACGGCGTCGCCCAGGCGCGACGCGACTGTCCCCAGCGCATAGGCGCCGGCATACCACAGCGGATTCAACAGGCTCGGCTGCGAACCCAGTTCGGCCAGGCGTTCGGCCGTCCAGGCCAGGTGGTCTTCTTCCTCGCGTCCGGATTTGGCGAACTGCGTGCGCATGGCCTGCGTCGACGCACGGCGGCCCTGGGCATCGTACAGCGCCTGGGCGCACACTTCACCCACGTGGTTCACGCGCATCAGGCCGGCGCTGTGACGCTGTTCCTGGGTATTCAATTCGCAGTCCGGGGCAGAGACGCCCGGATTCGGCCGTGCGGCCTTCGCCACGCCGCCCACGACGCGCAAGGCCTTGTCGAAGCCGACGATCAGGTGGTCAAGAGGGTTGATGGTGCGGGTTGTCATGAGGGACCTTCTTCCAGCTTGTTGTTCGATAACCCGAATTATATGCCCTCGCCCGCCGCCCCTTCCTCACGTGTCTCCCGGGCACGCTTCTGCGCCTCCAGCCAGTCGTGCACGGGCCCTTCCACCTCCAGCTTCGAGATGTTTTTCGCGACGCCCAGGTTCAGCTCCAGCAGGAACGGAATCGAATCCGGCGGCACGTCGGTGCACGTGCTCGTGAACGCGGTCATGAAGCGCTCGGATTGCACGACCGGCAACACGTCCTTGCCGCTCATGAATTGCAGGACGCTCGTGATCGTGTGCCCGCCGCCGATCGTGTGGTAGATGAACCGGTTGAACTCGCGGTCCACGGTCTTGAAATCGATGGTTTCCTTCGTCATCAGGTTGGCCAGGTAGTAAAGGCCGACGGCGACACGGAACCAGTCCGTCGACTCGGCACGGGTGCGGCCCTGGCGCATAACGGCCAGGATGTTGTCCTTGTTGATGAGAGTATCCATAAGGCCATTATGCATCTTCTTGCCGGGCCAGGATATCACCGGCAATGTTGCCAGAATAGACATGAGTCGTTCCGCGCTGTATGCTGGCCTGCATCCTGCTCCCGCTTTTCTGCACTCTGGACTTGTGAAAATGCCGTGTGTCGCACCGCTGCTGCCGGGTCGGCTCCTTTTTAATACAATGCAACAGTCATGAAATACGTGCATTGTCACGAGCAATGGAGTCTCCATGGAATTACAAATCCGCAACTTGTCCAAGACCTATGCCAATGGCGTGGTCGCGCTGGACAGGGTCTCGCTGAGCATCCCGCCCGGGATGTTCGGCCTGCTCGGCCCCAACGGCGCCGGCAAGTCGACCCTGATGCGGATCCTCGCCACCCTGCAGGAATGCGACAGCGGCTCCGTCTTCCTGGACGACATCGACGTACTGGACGAAAAGGATGAAGTGCGCCGCCTGCTGGGCTATCTGCCGCAGGATTTCGGCGTGTACCCGAAAGTGACTGCCTACGAACTGCTCGACCATTTCGCGCAACTGAAAGGCTTGGCGCAGCGCCACCGCCGGCGCGAAGTCGTCGACGCGCTGCTGCAGCAGACCAATCTGTTCGAGGTGCGCAACCAGAAGATGGGCACCTTCTCCGGCGGCATGCGCCAGCGCTTCGGCATCGCCCAGGCGCTGCTCGGCGACCCGCAACTGATCATCGTCGACGAGCCGACGGCCGGCCTCGACCCGCAGGAACGGGTGCGCTTCCACAACCTGCTGTCCGACATCGGCGAGGACAAGACCGTGATCCTGTCCACGCACATCGTGTCCGACGTGGCCGACCTGTGCGCCAACATGGCGATCATCAACAAGGGCCACGTGCTGCTGTGCGGCGAGCCGGTGCGCCTCATCGAAGGCATCGAGGGCAAGATCTGGGCGCGGGTCGTCGGCAAGGCCGACCTGCCCGCGTTCCAGAAGCGCCACACCGTCATCTCCACGCGCCTGCTGTCGGGCCGCACCCTGATCCACGTGTACGCGGACCGCTATCCCGGCGACGACTTCGAGCCGATCCACCCGACCCTGGAAGACGTCTACTTCGCCACCATCGCCGGCCGCCACAACGACATGGCCGGGAACTGCTGATTCATGGGTGCGCTCCTCGCCATCGCCGGCTTCGAGGCCCGGCAGCGCCTGAAGCTGCTGTCGACCTGGGTGTATTTCCTTGCCTTTTTCGCGCTGGCCCTGCTGTGGATGGCCGCCGCGGGCGGCGTCTTCAAGGAAGCCTTCGTCTCGTTCGGCGGCCGCGTGCTGATCAACGCGCCGCGCCAGATCGCGCTGAGTGCGGCGTTCCTCGGCTCCCTCGGCGTCATCGTCGTCGCCGCGATGATGGGCCGCTCGGTGCAGCAGGACTTCGAATACGAGATGCACCACTTCTTCTTCAGCGCCCCGATCCCGAAGTACGCGTACGTGTTCGGACGCTTCCTCGGCGCGCTGGCGACGCTCGCCGTCGTGTTCTCGGCCATCCTGTTCGGCACCCTGCTGGGGACCGCGCTGCCCGGCATCGATCCCGCCCGCCTGGGGCCGTATTCCGTCGCGGGCTACCTGCTGCCCTACTTCCTCACCCTGCTGCCGAACCTGTTCATCTTCGGCGCCATCTTCTTCGTGCTCGCGGCGCTCACGCGGCGCATGCTGCCCGTGTACGTCGCCAGCGTCGTCATGCTGATCGGGTACATCGTCGCGCCGTCGCTGGCGCGCGACCTCGATTACAAGACGCTCGCCGCGCTGATCGATCCGTTCGGCACGACGGCGCTGATCCGCCTCACCGAGTACTGGAACCTCACGGAGCGCAACACGCTGCAGGTCCCGTTCGCAGGCGTCTATCTGCTCAATCGCGCCATCTGGTCGCTGTTCTCGCTCGTCGTCCTGCTGCTCGGCTACTGGCGCTTCAGCTTCGTGTCCACGCCGGCCGGCCGGCGCGGCCAGGCGCGGCCCGAACCGGAAAGCGCGCCGCAAGCGCCGGCCGGCATGGCCGACCTGCACGAGCCGCCCGACTTCGCCGCGCGCAACCTCGCCGTGCTGCTGGCCAGGTCGAGCTGGATGAATCTGCGCGAGGCCGTCAAGAACGTCTACTTCGCCGTGATCGTCCTGGCCGGCATGCTGACCCTCATCGTCAGCTCGCTGGACCTGGGCGCGATCTACGGCACGAAAACGTACCCGGTCACCTACATGGTGCTGGAACTCATACGCGACGTGTTCGCGCTGTTCGTCCTCATCGTCACGACGTTCTATGCGGGCGAGATGGTGTGGCGCGAGCGCGAGGCGCGCATGGCGCAGATGATGGACGCGCTGCCCGTCCCGAGCTGGCTGCCGCTGGCCGCCAAGACCATCGCCCTCGTCGGCCTGCAGGTCCTGCTGCTGCTGGCCGCGATGGTGTGCGGGATGGGCATCCAGCTGGCGCACGGCTACCTGACCCTGGAACCGGGCCTGTACCTGGCGACGCTGTTCGGCATCCTGCTGCCCCGCTACGTGCTGCTGGCCGTGCTGGCGATCGCCGCGCAGGCCATCCTGAACCATAAATACCTCGCGTACTTCGCGCTGGTCACGTATTACGTCATCACGCTGTTCCTCGGCGGCTTCGGCCTCGACCACCCGATGCTCGTGTACGGCGCGCTGCCGGACATCACCTATTCCGCGATGAACGGCTTCGGCCACTACCTGCCGCTGCAGCGCACCCTGCAAATCTACTGGGGCGGCGCGGCGATCATCCTGTTCACCGCCGCGCTCGTGCTGTGGCCGCGCGGCGTGAGCGACAGCTTCGCCGAACGCCTGCAGCTGGCCCGCCGGCGCCTGACGCCGGGCGTGCTCGCCGGCTTCGCGGCCGGCATCCTCGTGTTCGCGGCCAGCGGCGGCCTGCTGTGGTACAACCTCGTCCACCTCGGCGCCTACCAGACGGCCTGGCACAAGGAACAGGTACGCGCCGACTATGAACTGCGCTACAAGCGCTATGCGAAGCTCCCGCAGCCGCGCATCACCGACGTCGGCCTGCAGGTCGACATCCATCCCGATACCCGCACGCTGAAGGTCCACGGCTTCTATCAACTGGAAAACCGGACGGCTTCTCCGATCCGCGACGTCATCCTGTTCCAGAAGCCCGGCCCCGACTTCCGTCCGCGCTTCGCGCAGGCGGCGCGGCTGCTGCGCGCCGATCCGCAGCACGGCTTTTATCACTACCTGCTGGCGTCTCCCCTGCAGCCGGGCGCGCGCACGGCGCTGGAATTCGACCTGCTGGACGCGCCGGGCGGCGTGCTGGGCCTGGGCCGCGACACGGCCGTCGTCGGCAACGGCACCTTCTTCAGCAATGAGGTGCTGCCGCACGTGGGCTACCAGCGCACGGTCGAGCTGGAGGACGACCGCGACCGCAAGCGCCACGGCCTCGCGCCGCGCGAACGCATGGCCGCGCACGAGAACGAAGCGGCGCGCGCGAACAGCTACATCGCCAACGACGCCGACTGGATCCGCTTCGACGCCGTCGTCAGCACGAGCCCGGACCAGACCGTGGTCGCGCCGGGCATGCTGGAGCAGGAATGGATGAGCGGCGGCCGGCGCTGGTTCCATTACAAGGCCGACAAACCCGTCCTGAATTTTTATACGTTCCAGTCGGCCCGCTACGAAGTGCGCCACGACCGCTGGCAGGACGTGACGATCGACGTCTACTACCACCCCGGCCACGAGTTCAATGTCGACCGCATGATCCGCGGCGCCAAGGCGGCCCTGGAATACGGCACGAAGCACTTCAGCCCCTACCAGAACCGCGAACTGCGCATCGCGGAATTCCCCCGCTACGCGTCGTACGCGCAGGCGGCGCCGGGCACGATCCCGTTCTCGGAAAGCGTCGGCTTCATCGCCAAGGTCGATCCGGACTCGCGCAAGGATATCGACTACCCGTACTACGTCAGCGCGCATGAGGTGGGCCACCAGTGGTGGGCGCACCAGATCGTCGGCGCCGACATGCGCGGCGCGACCGTGCTGTCGGAAAGCCTGGCCGAATACACGGCGCTGATGTCGATGAAGAACACGCTGGGCTCCGGCAAGATGCGGCGCTTCCTGCGCTACGACCTCGAGGAATACCTGATGGGCCGCGCGCGCGAGAACAAGAAGGAGCTGCCGCTCGCGCAGAACGAGAACCAGAGCTACATCCACTACCACAAGGGCAGCCTCGCGATGTATCTGCTGCAGGACCTGGTCGGCGAGGATGCCGTCAACGGCGTGCTGCACGGCCTGCTGCTGGAGTATGCGTACAAGGGGCCGCCGTATCCGACCGTCGCGACGCTCGTCGAGCGCCTGCGCGGCGTCACGCCACCGGACAAGGCCTACCTGATCGACGACCTGTTCGAATCCATCGTCCTGTACGAAAACCACGTCGACGGCGCGACGGCGCATCGCCGCCCGGACGGCAAATACGAGGTCGAGATCCGCGCCACCGCGGGCAAGGTGCGCGCCGGCGACCAGGGCGAGGAACAGCCGCAACAGCTGCGCGACTACATCGAATTCGGCGTGGATGACGAGGCGGGCAACCCGCTCGCGCGCGAGCGCAGGCTCGTGACGCAGGCCGACCAGCGGGTCGTCCTGGTGGTCGCCGGCCGCCCCGCACGGGCCGGTATCGACCCCGACAACAAGCTGATTGACAGGAAACCGACAGACAACATGCAGCCTGTCGACATGCACTGAACTTCACGTTATGATCTGGTCACAATATCCTGCTAGGAGACCTTCATGCCTATCGTCGCCGAACTGGCCGCCCAGATCCAGCAATTGTCCGCCCAGGACAGGCACGAGCTGTTACGGCTGCTGATGGTGGACAGCGACGACGGCGACCAGGATGCCGACGAAGCCTGGCGCAACGAAATCGTGCGCCGCGTGAAGGCGATCCGCAACGGCGAAGCGGCCATCCGCGCACTGCAGGACGACTGGCGCGAATAACGCCGGCGCTGAAGATAAAAAAAACCGCGATGCCGGATGGGTCGCGGTTTTTTTTATCGTCATTCCCGCGAAGGCGGGAATCCATACTGAGTTCCGGAACTCGATGCATGCGCAATCAAGCAGATGCTTCGAATTCTGTACGTCAGCATGGGTCCCCGCCTTCGCGGGGACGACGTGATGTGTTTATTCGCCCGCGACCGCCTTCTTGGACGCCGTCGCGCGCTTCGCCGGTGCCTTGCGGGCCGCGGCCGTCTTGGCCGGGGCCTTGGTCGCAGCAGCCTTGGCCGCCGGCTTTGCCGCTGCCTTGCGCGCGGCCGGCTTGGCGGCCGCCGTCTCCGCGCCGCTGTCGGCACCGTCACCCTCGTCCTTCGCTTTCGCGCCCGGCTTGGCCTTGCGCTCCTCGAACTCGAAGCTGATCTTGCCGTCCTTGCCACGCACGAGGAAGGCCTTGAACGAGCGGCGGGTACGCTGCGACACGAAGCCCGGCAGCAGATCGGTCTTGCCGTCGTTCAGCAGCTTGGCCATCTGCTCCGGCAGGATTTCCTGCTGGAGGATGATGCGGCTGCTGCGGAAGTCGCAGGTCTTCGGCTTGGCCACCGTGTGCTCGCAGACGTACGCGAGGCCCATCTCGTAGACGTTGCCGGTGCATTTCGGGCACGGGCCGAGCGGGGTCTGGCCGGTGAAGTCGACGCCCTCGCCGTCCTCGCCTTCGTCCTGGTCCTGGCCGAAGTCGAACTCCAGCTTGTAGTTGTGGATGTCCTCGTCGCGCACGATGCGCAGGATCGCGGCGAACGGGCGGCCCATCTTCGAGCGGAACCCCTGCAGCGGGCCGATCGTGCGGTTGGCCAGCAACTCCTCGACTTCCTCGATCTCGAACTGGCGGCCGCCCGGCACCTTGCTCATCGAGAAATCGCACTTGGTGCACGCGAAGCGGCGGTAGTTTTCCTTGACGACGCCGCCGCAGTTCGGGCACGGCGTGCGCAACGTCGCGTACTCGCCCGGGATCGTGTCGTTGTTGTATTCCTTGGCGCGCTTGACGATGATCTCGGTCATCTCGGCGATCTCGCGCATGAATTCTTCGCGCGAAATCTGGCCCTTTTCCATCTGCGACAGCTTGTGTTCCCACTCGCCCGTCAGTTCCGGCGCCGTCAATTCGTTCACGCCCAAGCCGCGCAGCAGAGTCATCAGCTGGAACGCCTTGGCCGTCGGGATCAGCTCGCGCCCTTCGCGCAGCAGGTATTTTTCCGTCAGCAGGCCTTCGATGATCGCCGCGCGCGTGGCCGGCGTGCCGAGGCCCTTGCCGGCCATCGCGTCGCGCAGTTCGTCGGAATCGACCAGCTTGCCGGCACCTTCCATCGCCGACAGCAGCGTCGCTTCGTTGTAGCGCGCGGGCGGTTTGGTGACGAGGCCGTTGGCGTTGACCTTTTCGGTGAGCACCTTCTCGCCCTTCGCCACCGGCACGAGGCTGGCGCCGTCCTTGTCGTCGCCCGTCGTGTCCTTGCCGTACACGGCCAGCCAGCCGGGGTTCGTCATGACCTTGCCTTCGGTCTTGAACTGGTGCCCTTCCACTTCCGTGTAGCGGGTCGTGACGAGGAATTCCGCGGCCGGGAAGAACACGGCCATGAAGCGGCGGGTGACGAGGTCGTACAGTTTCTGTTCCGGCTCGGACAGGTTCTTCGGCACGACGCCGGTCGGGATGATCGCGAAGTGGTCCGAGATCTTGCTGTTGTCGAAGATGCGCTTGTTCGGCTTGACCCAGCCCTTGTCCAGGATCTGCTTGGCGAACTGGTGGTAGTTCGAATTGCCTTTCAACACTTCCAAGGTCGACTTGACGGTGTCCAGGTAGTCTTCCGGCAGCGCGCGCGCATCGGTACGGGGATAGGTCAGCACCTTGTGCTTTTCGTACAGCGCCTGGGCCAGGCCCAGCGTGTTCTTGGCCGAGAAGCCGAAGCGGCCGTTGGCCTCGCGCTGCAGCGACGTCAGGTCGAACAGCGCGGGCGCCATCGACGTCGTCGGTTTCGATTCCTCGGTGACATTACCCTGCTTGCCCATGCAAGCGGCGACGATCGCTTCCGCGTCGACCTTGGCCCACAGGCGCTCGGCGCGTTTTTCCGGGTCGGCGTCGTCCTTCTTGAACTTCGTGTCGAGCCAGCGGCCTTCGTACATGCCGGCTCCGGCGCGGAATTCCGCGCGCACTTCCCAGTAATCGCGCGCAACGAATTTCTTGATCTTCTCTTCGCGCTCGACGACGATCGACAGCGTCGGCGTCTGCACGCGGCCCACGGTCGTCAGGTAGAAGCCGCCCTCTTTCGAGTTAAACGCGGTCATCGCACGGGTGCCGTTGATGCCGATCAGCCAGTCCGCTTCCGAGCGGCAACGTGCGGCATCGGCGAGCGGCAGCATTTCCTTGTCGCTGCGCAGGTGGGCGAAGCCGTCGCGGATCGCGGTCGGCGTCATCGACTGCAGCCACAGGCGCTTGACAGTCTGCTTGGCCTTGGCGTTCTGGGCGATCAGGCGGAAGATCAGTTCACCTTCGCGGCCCGCGTCGCATGCGTTGATCAGGGTGTCGACATCCTTGCGCTTGATCAGCTTGTTCAGCACTTTGAGGCGCGACTCGGTCTTCGCGATGGGATTCAGCGCGAAGTATGGCGGAATCATCGGCAGGTGCGTAAAACTCCATTTGCCGCGCTTGACGTCGTATTCCTCGGGCACCGCGATCTCGAGCAGGTGGCCGACGGCGGACGACAGGACGTATTCGTCGGATTCGAAATACTCATCGTGCTTGGTAAAGCCGCCGAGCGCCTTGGCGATGTCGTTCGCCACGGAGGGCTTTTCGGCAATGATGAGGGCTTTGGTCATAGGGTTCCTAAGTCGGGCGGCGATGTAAGCCGGCCGTTTGATAGCTTATTAGTAACAACTGGCAGATAGCGGCCAATGATAAGCGGGTTGCCGCGCAATCCGCAAGTAGACTCTGCCTGCGTGCGCCTTGATGCAACCCGGCCATGCTGCTTTGAAAAATACGCGTGATCTTGCTCTACCGCAAGAAAAAACGGGGCCGCAGCCCCGTTTCACTATGTAGATGATAGCACCGTCAATGCAGCAGGCGCGGCGCCGCATCTTCCTCGTCCGACCCGAACAGGTCGTCGAACATCAGCGCGTCCGGCTCCTTGCCTTGGCTCCACAGGAGCATCAGGACGATGATCTTCAGCTTGCCCAGCGTGACAGGCGATTCGTCCAGCGCCAGCGCGCGTTCGATGACGATTTCGCGCTGCGACGCGGTCAACAGGCCGGCCAATTCCAGGAACTGGATGAAGCCGACGGCGGCACTGCCGAGCGTATCGACTTCCTGGGCGATATAAAAGCGCGTACCGCTCGATTCGAGGGCCGGATTGGTAGTCCCGGCCATTTCCGTCAGGCCATTCAGCCAGTCCAGCGCCTCGGAAATTTCGACATCGTCGAAACCGACGGCAGACAGCTTGCGTGCCAGGGCAGCCGGCTCGGGGCAGGCATCGGGACGATAATACGTCTCGTAAAGATAGACTAGGATGTCGAACATGGTGACGCTACTGTAGCAGCTAAGCTCCGTGCGGCACAAGTGCGTCACGTGCTCCACTGCCGTGCGGAAACATCAGCGTTGTTTATCGGCCTTATCGCCTTCGCCACCCTATTTTCCGCTCATTATCCCTTCCATATCCTCTGGATGAGGCCTCCCGGCAGCCGTTCGAGACGCCCTGACAACTCCAGCACGAGCAGGCGCGCGGCCAGTTCTCCGGGGCTACAGCCGAGGCGCGCCAGCAATATGTCGGGTTCGACGGGGTCGTGGCCGAGGGCGTCCAGCAGCGCGGCGTCCGCCGGCATGCTGGAGTGCCTGGCGGCACTGTTATCGATCTTGGTATCTGTTAACGACATATCTGGCGGGAGTAGCCGGGCCGCTTGCTGCGCCACCAGCGGCGACAGCGCGAGCGCTTCCAGCACGTCCCGCGCCGTGTCGACGAGCTTCGCGCCTTCGCGGATCAGCATGTGGCAGCCCTTGGCCAGCGCGGCGTGGATGGAGCCGGGAATCGCGAACACGTCGCGCCCCTGCTCGGCCGCCTGGCGCGCCGTGATCAGCGAGCCGGACCGCACCGCCGCCTCCACGACGAGCACGCCGGCCGCGAGACCGCTGATGATCCTATTCCGCTTCGGGAAATTGCCCGGCAGGGGCGGCGTGCCGATCGGATATTCGCTGACGATGCAGCCTTCCAGCGCGATGCGCTCGCACAGGTCGCGGTTGCGGGCGGGATAGGCGAGGTCCGCTCCGGTGCCGACGACGGCGACCGTCCCGCCGCAACGGCGCAGCGCGCCCTCGTGCGCGGCCGCGTCGATGCCGAGCGCGAGACCGGACACGATGCACAGGCCGGCACCGGATAACGCTTCCGCGAACGCCAGCGCATTCGCCCTGCCTTGCGCGCTGGCATTGCGGCTGCCGACGACGGCCAGGCACGGGCCATCCAGCACATGGGGCAGTCCTCTAATATAAAGAAGCAAAGGCGGATCGGGGATCCGGGCCAGCAGGTCGGGATAGCCGGGCTCGCCCAGCGCAACGACGTGGTGGCCGGGCAGCGCAAGCCAGTCCAGCGTGGCATCGAGCAGTTTGCGGGTGGCATCGGACGGCGGTTGCAGCAGCGCGTGCGCCTGGGCCGGGTGCACGTGGGCGGCCAGCGCCGAATAGTCGGCGGCGAACACGGCGTCCGGGCTGCCGAACGCGTCCAGCAGTGCGGCGGCCGTGCGCGGTCCGATGCCGGCGGTGCGCTCCAGGCGGAGCCAGGCTGCCAGGGAAGAGGATCGTGCAGGCGCTGCGGAAAGGTCCGTGTCCTGCACGGTGGATTCACTCCGGTGATCGTGCGACGTCGCCGACCTGCACCGGCTGCGTCACCTGCATGACCAGTCCGTAAGAGACGTGGTCGAAAACCCGGAAGATGAACAGGTCGCCGTATTGCTCGTCCGGGAGCCTCAGTTTCGCCTTGCCGAACCCGAGGAAACCTTTGCTTTCCGGGTCCGTCACGGTCTGCCCGAGATGATAAAGCTGCAGCACGGCGCCGACATCGAGTCCGTCAAGCGTGCCCCGGTTGACAGTCACCACCTGGTTCTGCGACGCGTAATTCGATTCGGACGCGAGCGCCATCACGCGCGCCGCCACCGGCCGCGCGGGCGCGTGCGGGACATAGTTGCGCACGGGCGTGGGCGGCGTCGGCAACAGACGGTCGCCGACGCCCATTTCCTTCACGGAGCGGGTGACCGCGAACGTGTGGACGTCCGTGCCCGGCCCCGCTTCCTTCACGAGGCGGGCCGTGCCGACATACGCCGCTTCGTGGGCAACGACCTTGCCGGACTCCGGATCGACCAGTTCCTTGCCCGGCCGGAAGACCTGGAAACTGGTTGCGCCGTCGAGCGCGCCGCGCACATAGATGCGGTCGCCCTCGCCCAGGTACAGCCGGTCTTCCTGCGCGGCGACGATGCGCGCGGCATTCGCCAGTGCCTGCGCCTCGACGACGAGCGGCTGGGTCAGGAACGGTTCGATCACGCCGGCCGGAATCGCGGGCACGGCATTGTCCCGGCCGATATTTTCCGTGCGCAATTGCGGAGCGAGACGCACGAGGGGCGGCTCGCCGGCATCCGTGTCGCTGCCCGGCTTGTTCAGGGTCAGGCGGCCGCGGGCGCGATCGAAATAGACGACCTGGCCCGGATAGATCCAGTGCGGATTGCGGATCTCGTCGCGGTTCATGCCCCACACCTGGGGCCAGCACCACGGGTGCTCGAGGAAGGCGCCGGAAATGTCCCACAAGGTATCGCCCTTGACGACGACATGCTGGTCGGGGGCATTCGGGCGGAAGGCGCAGTTCGTGGCGGCCTGGGCGGAAACGGCGGCGCAGGAGGCGAAAAGGGCCGCGGCGGCGGCGCGGATCGCGAGCGACCGGGCAACGCCTGTGCTAAAATTTTTCATTGGAGAGTCCGTAAAGTGCCGTATCGACACGGGTGCTACGCCACCTCGGCCGGCAACAACGCAGGAACCAGACGACTCTTCGACCGCGCAGCGGATCATGAAGGGTCGCAATAGTTGCCTTACTGAATCAAATTCTGCCGAGAAATCCCTGAACTAGCAAGACAAACCGCACCCGGGAGCGGGGGCGGCGTGTTGCGTTTATGCCCGCGCGGCCCAATATACCGATTACTGATTGATTTCGAATACACAGCCATGGCCTTACTGAACATTCTCCGCTACCCCGACCCGCGCCTGCACAAGGTTGCCAAGCCGGTCACCGAATTCGGCGACCGCCTCCACACGCTGGTGGCGGACATGGCCGAGACCATGTACGACGCCCCGGGCGTGGGCCTGGCCGCCACGCAGGTGGACGTGCACGAGCGCATCGTCGTCATCGACGTGACCGAGACCAAGGACAACCTGCTGGTCTTCGTCAACCCGGAAATCGTCTGGTCCAGCCCGGACAAGCAGGTCTATGACGAAGGCTGCCTGTCCGTGCCGGGCATCTATGACGGCGTCGAGCGTCCTTCGCGCGTGAAAGTGCGTGCCGTCGACCAGTTCAACAAGCCGTTCGAGATCGAGGCCGACGGCCTGCTGGCCGTGTGCATCCAGCACGAGCTGGACCACTTGATGGGCAAGGTTTTCGTGGAATACCTGTCGCCGCTGAAGCGCAACCGCATCAAGACGAAGCTGCAGAAGGAAGAACGCGACATGCAGCGCTCGTCCGCCCGCCGCGCATGAGCAGGGAGAAAATGCGGGTCGTCTTCGCCGGCACGCCGGAATTCGCCGCCGTCGCCCTGCGCGCCCTGCTCGACGCGGGTTTCAATGTCCCGCTCGTGCTGACCCAGCCGGACCGCCCGGCCGGCCGCGGCATGCAGTTGCAGGCGTCCGCCGTGAAGCAGGTCGCCGTCGCGCACGGCATCGAGGTGCTGCAGCCGCTGTCGCTGCGCATGGATGCGAAGGATCCGCAGCGCGCGGCCGAGGCGAAGGCCGCGCACGAGCGCCTGCTGGCGACGGCGTATGACGTGATGGTCGTGGCGGCCTACGGCCTGATCCTGCCTCGCTCCACGCTGGACATCAAGCCGTGTATCAATATCCACGGTTCCATCCTGCCCCGCTGGCGCGGCGCCGCCCCGATCCACCGCGCGATCGAAGCGGGCGACGCCGAGACGGGCGTCACGATCATGGAAATGGAAGAAGGCCTGGACACGGGCCCGATGCTGCTGATCGAGCGCATCGCCATCGGCGACACGGACACGACCGGCAGCCTGCACGACAAGCTGGCTGCGCTCGGTGGCCGCATGATCGTCGAGGCTCTGCAAAAAATGGCGCAGGGACAACTGGAAGCCGTACCCCAGCCGGAAGACGGCGTGACCTATGCGGCCAAGATCGGCAAGGAAGAAGCGAAGCTGGACTGGACGCTGCCTGCCGTCGAGCTGGCGCGCAAGGTGCGTGCGTTCAACCCGTTCCCGGGTGCGCATGGCCAGGCGGGCGCGACCACGATCAAGATCTGGAACGCCCAACCGGCGGACGGTCACGGCCAGCCGGGCCAAGTGTTGCAGGCGGATGCGCAGGGTATTGTCGTCGCGTGCGGCACGGGCGCGCTCCGTGTGACGGAACTGCAAAAGCCGGGTAGCAAGCGCCTGGCGGCAGGCGAGTTCCTGAAAGGCTTTTCGTTCGACGGGCTCGCGTTCGTGTAACTACCTGCAGCAATCATGAAGAAGGGCATCAACCGGTTCGCGCCGGTGATGCCCTTTTTGCTTTCTGTCGGATGGCATGCCGTTCCGGCATCAGGTCTGCAAATCAGCGGGGCGCTGTGCCCCGACCATCAGGACATGAAAGGAATCAGTGCTGCTCGCCCTGAGCACGCACGCGATTCGCTTCCATGTATTCACGCAGGACCTGGTTGATGCGGGTCTGGTAGCCGGGGCCAGCCGACTTGAACCATTCCAGCATGTCCACATCCAGGCGAATGGTGACGATTTGTTTCACGCCAGCGACAGCGTGGGCCTTGGTCGGGGTGTTGTCTTCGTTGCGGACTGCCGGCTGGTCCCACTCAGGCTCGTACTCTTTATTCATTTGCAATTCTTCCCATTTTGGCGGCGGAGCGACGGTCCGCACTTTCCGTTGATTGGACTGATACAGATCAATGAAACCGCGCCAGCGGCGGTCTCAATGGGATTTATTGTCACCTCTGTATGTATCCGGGAAATTGCTAATATGGGGCAATTTGTATCTCAATGTAACAATACGACAGTTGAAACAATACGTTACAAACGTCTTTACACTCGCGTCCGATTTCGAGCGAACCGTGGTCCTTGGGCCGCATCGGGAACAAACTCGGCCAGTAACGGTATAATCACAGACCCGCCTCATATCTATCCAGCCGCTCTCAGGAAAGCCCTACGATGAACACCGCCGCCCACGCCATGTCCCCCGTCGAAGCCCAGCTGCGCGAAGCCCTCGCCCGCCGCATCATGATACTGGACGGCGCGATGGGCACGATCATCCAGCAATACAAGCTCGACGAGCAGGCCTACCGCGGCGGCCCGAACGGCCGCTTCATCGATTTCACGGCTCCTGCCGACAGCGGAGCACGTGAACTGTTCGTCAAGGGCAACAACGAATTGCTGAACCTGACGCAGCCGCAGATCATCCAGGAAATCCACGAACGCTACCTGGCCGCCGGCGCCGACATCATCGAGACGAACACGTTCGGCGCCACCGGCGTCGCCCAGGACGACTACCACATGGCGCATCTCGTACGCGAGATGAACGTGGCAGCCGCGCAGCTCGCCCGTGCCGCCTGCGTGAAATACTCGACGCCGGACAAGCCCCGCTACGCCGCCGGCGCCCTCGGCCCGACGCCGAAGACGGCCTCCATTTCGCCGGACGTGAACGACCCGGCCGCCCGCAACGTGACGTTCGACCAGCTCGTGACGGCGTATTACGAACAGGTCGATGCGCTCGTCGAGGGCGGCGTCGACCTGCTGCTCGTCGAGACCATCTTCGACACGCTGAACTGCAAGGCCGCGCTGTTCGCCATCGACCAGTACTTCACCGAGCATCCGGAAACGCCGCGCGTGCCGCTGATGATCTCCGGCACCGTCACCGACGCGTCGGGCCGCATCCTGTCCGGCCAGACCGTGTCCGCGTTCTGGAATTCCGTGCGCCACGCGAAGCCGCTGACGATCGGCCTGAACTGCGCACTCGGCGCCGCCCTGATGCGCCCGTACGCCGAGGAACTCTCGCAAATCGCCGATACGTTCGTCTGCATCTACCCGAACGCCGGCCTGCCCAACCCGATGAGCGACACGGGCTTCGACGAACTGCCGTCCGACACCTCGGCCCTGCTGCGCGAATTCGCCGACGCCGGCTTCGTCAACATCGCCGGCGGCTGCTGCGGCACGACGCCGGAACACATCCAGGCCATCGGCGAGCTGCTGAAAGACTGCCCGCCGCGCACCGTGCCCGAGATCCCCGTCGCGCTGCGCCTGTCCGGCCTGGAGCCGTTCGTCGTCGACGCCACCTCGCTGTTCGTCAACGTCGGCGAGCGCACCAACGTCACGGGCTCGAAGGCGTTCGCGCGCATGATCCTGAACGAACAGTTCGACGAGGCGCTGTCCGTCGCGCGCCAGCAGGTCGAGAACGGCGCCCAGGTCATCGACATCAACATGGACGAGGCGATGCTCGATTCGCAGGCCGCGATGACGCGCTTCCTGAACCTGATCGCGTCCGAACCGGACATCTCGCGCGTGCCGATCATGATCGACTCGTCGAAGTGGTCCGTGATCGAGGCCGGCCTGAAGTGCGTGCAGGGCAAGGCCATCGTCAACTCGATCTCGATGAAGGAAGGCGAAGAGGAATTCCTGCGCCAGGCCTCGCTGTGCCGCCGCTACGGCGCCGCCGTGATCGTGATGGCCTTCGACGAAAAGGGCCAGGCCGACACGTTCGAGCGCAAGATCGAGATCTGCAAGCGCGCCTACGACACCCTCGTGCAGAAGGTCGGCTTCCCGCCCGAAGACATCATCTTCGACCCGAACATCTTCGCGATCGCCACCGGCATCGAGGAGCACGACAACTACGCCGTCGACTTCATCAACGCCACGCGCTGGATCCGCGAGCACCTGCCGTACGCGAAGGTGTCGGGCGGGGTCTCCAACGTGTCGTTCTCGTTCCGCGGCAACGACCCGGCCCGTGAAGCGATCCACACCGTGTTCCTGTACCACGCCATCAAGGCCGGCATGACGATGGGTATCGTCAACGCGGGCATGGTCGGCGTGTACGACGACCTCGATCCGGAACTGCGCGAGCGCGTGGAAGACGTGGTGCTGAACCGCCGCGCCGACGCCACCGAGCGCATGATCGAATTCGCCGGCACCCTGAAGGCCGGCGGCGCGAAGCAGGAACAGAACCTCGAGTGGCGCAACGCGCCCGTCGGCAAGCGCCTGGCGCACGCGCTCGTGCACGGCATCACGCAGTGGATCGTCGAGGACACGGAAGAAGCGCGCCAGCAGATCGCCAATGAAGGCGGCCGCCCGATCCAGGTGATCGAAGGCCCGCTGATGGACGGCATGAACGTCGTCGGCGACCTGTTCGGCCAGGGCAAGATGTTCCTGCCGCAGGTCGTGAAATCGGCGCGCGTGATGAAGCAGGCCGTGGCCCACCTGATCCCGTTCATCGAGGAAGAAAAGGCGGCGGAAGAAGCGCGCACGGGCATCGTCGCGAAACCGAAGGGCAAGATGGTGATCGCCACGGTGAAGGGCGACGTGCACGACATCGGCAAGAACATCGTCTCCGTCGTCCTGCAATGTAATAACTTCGAGATCGTCAACATGGGCGTGATGGTGCCCGCATCCGAGATCCTCGCGAAAGCGAAGGCGGAGAACGCGGACATCATCGGCCTGTCCGGCCTGATCACGCCGTCGCTCGAAGAGATGGCCCACGTCGCGCGCGAGATGCAGCGCGACCCGTGGTTCCGCGACCGCCGCATTCCGCTCTTGATCGGCGGCGCGACGACGAGCCGCGCGCACACCGCGGTCAAGATCGCGCCGCATTACGAAGGCCCGGTCGTGTACGTGCCGGACGCGTCCCGCTCGGTCTCCGTCGGCCAGTCGCTCGTGACGGCGGAAACGCGCGACGGCTACGTCGCCGAGATCGCGGAAGACTACGTGCGCATCCGCGAACAGCACGCGAACAAGAAGGCGCTGCCGATGGTGAGCCTGGAGCAGGCGCGCGCGAATAAGGCGCAGCTGGCGTTCTCGCCTTTGAAACCGAAGTTCATCGGCCGCCGCGTCTTCAAGAACGTCGACCTCGGCACCCTCGCCCGCTACATCGACTGGGGCCCGTTCTTCCAGACCTGGGACCTGGCCGGCCCGTATCCCGCGATCCTGACCGATGAAGTCGTGGGCGAAGCGGCGGCGAAGGTGTTCGAGGAAGGCCAGGCGATGCTGAAGAAGATCATCGATGGGCGCTGGCTGACCGCCAACGGCGCCATCGCGCTGCTGCCCGCGAACAGCGTCAACGACGACGACATCGAGATCTACACGGACGACACCCGCAGCGAAGTCGCCTTCACGTACTACGGCCTGCGCCAGCAGGGCGTCAAGCCCGTCGTCGACGGCGTGCAGCGCCCGAACCAGTGCCTGGCCGACTTCATCGCGCCGAAATCGTCCGGCATCGCCGACTACATCGGCATGTTCGCCGTGACCGCGGGCATCGGCGCCGAAAAGATCGAGAAGCGCTTCGAGGCCGCGGGCGACGATTACTCGTCGATCATGGTCAAGGCCCTGGCCGACCGCCTGGCCGAAGCCTTCGCCGAATACATGCACGAGCGCGTCCGCACGGACCTGTGGGGTTACGTCGCGGACGAGAAGCTGTCGAACGAGGCCCTGATCAAGGAAGAATACGTCGGCATCCGTCCGGCGCCGGGCTATCCGGCGTGCCCGGAGCACACCGTCAAGGCGGACCTGTTCAAGACCCTGCAGGCCGACGAGATCGGGATGCAGCTGACGGAATCGTTCGCGATGTATCCAGGGGCCGCCGTGTCGGGCTTCTACTTCTCGCATCCGGAGTCGAAGTATTTCGTGGTCGGCAAGATCGGGCCGGACCAGCTCGAGGACATGGCCAAACGCCGCGGCATGGCCAAGGACGAGCTGGAACGCTATCTCGCGCCGAATCTCTGATCAGTCGGGGTCGGAGCACACCCGGGAACACCATGCTCCGACCCCGAAAGAATGAATGAACCGGGTTTGTCCCGCGCACGCTTGAAACACTTGGCGATTCGCCAAGGTTGTTCCGGTATGATCGGCTGAATTCGTCAATTCTGACGATTCAGCGCGCGCGGGAGGGGTGGGAATGTCCATACAAGCAAGGCGGCATGAGGACGTCGGCATTTTTGACGGATTCCCGGTACAGCCGCCTAACGAGCTCGACACGCTGCGCCAGGCGATCGAGCACCGCCTCGGCCACTGGCTGAACCCTGACGCCGCGCGCGCCGACCTCCTGAATGCCGACCTTCTAAACGCAGCCATGCGCGCGGCCGCCCTCGGCGCCGGCAAGCGCATGCGCCCCCTCCTCGTCATGCTCGTCGCACGCGACCTCGGTTGCACGTCGCCCGCGCTCGTCGACGTCGCGTGCGCCGTCGAGCTGGTGCACGCCGCCTCGCTGATCCTGGACGACATGCCGTGCATGGACAATGCGCTGCTGCGCCGCGGCCGGCCCACGGTCCACGTGCAGTTCGGCGAGGACGTGACGATCCTCGCCGCCATCGCCCTGCTCAGCCGCGCATTCGGCATCCTCGCCGCCGCCCAGGACGTCCCGCCGGCCGTGCGCGCCCGCCTCGTTGCGCGGCTGGCCGAGACGGTCGGCACGCAGGGCCTCGTGCAGGGCCAGTACCTCGACCTGCGCGGCAGCCGCGGCACGGAAAACGACATCGCCGTCACCAACGAACTCAAGACGGGCGTGCTGCTGGGCGTCGCCGTCGACATGGCCGCCATCGTCGCCCAGGCCGAGGATACCGTCGCCGCGTCGCTGCGCGCCTTCGCCCTCGCGGCCGGCCACGCGTTCCAGCTGCGCGACGACTTCCTCGACGTGGCGGGCAACGACAGCGCCGTCACCGGCAAGGACACCGGCAAGGATGCGCACAAGGCAACGCTCATCAACGCCGTCGGCCAGGACGAGGCGCGGCGCCGCCTCGCGCTGCACCTGCACGACGCCGAGCGCCACCTGGCCGACGCCCTCGGCCCCCGTCCCGACACGCGCCGCTTCGTCGACGGCCTGTTCGGCCGCGTGGCGGCGGGCGCGCCCAACTGACGTGGCCCACTTCGGCGTCGTCGCGCCTGCCTTCCTCAGCCACTTCACGACCCTGAGTGCGCTGGCGGGCGCGCTCGTCGACCGCGGCCACAAGGTGACGTTCATCCACCGGCCGGACGCGGCCATGTTCGTGCGCGACCCGCGCATCGGCTTCCACGCCGTCGGCACGGCCACGCATCCCCCGGGATCGCTGGCGGCGTCCATGCGCCTTGCGGCGAATCCCGGCGGCCCGCTGGGCGTCGCGCGCGTGATCCGCGACATGGCCCGCTCGACGACGATGCTGTGCGAGACGCTGCCGGCCGCCGTCGAGCGGCTCCGCATCGACGCCCTCCTCGCCGACCAGATGGAAGCGGCGGGTGGCCTCGTGGCGGAGGCGCTGGGCCTGCCCTTCATCTCCATCGCGTGCGCGCTGCCGGTGAACCGCGAGCCCGGCATCCCGCTGCCCGTCATGCCGTTCGGTCCCGGCACCGATGCGAAGTCGTTGAAGATCGTCGAAGAGAGCACGCGCGTGTACGACTGGATGATGCGGCCGCACCGGCGCGCCGTCGAAGCGCAGTCGCGCCGCCTCGGCGTGCCGGTGCGCGGGATGCTGCACGAGTTCCTGTCGCCGCGCGCGCAGATCAGCCAGACGGTGGAGGCCTTCGAATTCCCGCGCCGCGCGCTGCCGCCGCATTTCCACCACGTGGGGCCGCTGCGGCCGGTGGCGGACCGTCCGGATACGCGCACGCTGCCCGCCATCGCCGCCGATCGTCCGTTCGTGTTCGCCTCGCTGGGCACGATGCAGGGCGGGCGCTTCGGCCTGTTCCTGCGCATCGCGAAGGCCTGCCGCGAAGCCGGCGTGCAGCTGCTGCTCGCCCATTGCGGGGGCCTCGGCAAGCGCCACGAAACGGCATTGCTGAAGGCCGGCGCGACGTGGGTCACGGACTTCGCGCCGCAACAAGCCGCGCTCGCGCGGGCGGACGCCGTCATCTCGCACGCGGGCTGGAACACGGTGATGGACGCCGTCGCCGCAAAGACCCCGATGCTCGCGCTGCCCATCGCGTTCGACCACCCTGGCGGCGCCGCGCGCATGCGCCATGCGGGCGTGGGCATCCAGGCGTCGGCCCGTTTTACCGGCGCCGGCCAGCTCGCGCGCCACCTCGTCCGCCTGCTGGACGACCCGACGTTCACGCAGCGCCTGGAACCACTGGCCGCCAAGGTAGCGCTGGCCGGCGGCACGGCGCGCGCGGCCGACATCGTCGAAGCGGCGCTGTCATGAGCGCCTACGACCTGATCCTCGCGGGCGGCGGCCTCGCCAACGGGCTGATCGCGTGGCGCCTGCGCACGCACCGCCCCGACCTGCGGATCCTGCTGCTCGAACAGGACGCGCACATCGGCGGCAACCACACGTGGTCGTTCCATGCGAGCGACCTCGATGCGGAAGAACTGGACTGGATCGCGCCGCTGGTCACGCAGCGCTGGCCGCGCTACGACGTGCGCTTTCCCGACCATGCGCGCACGCTGGAGGGCGACTACTGCAGCATCGCATCGGCCGATTTCGCGCGCGTCATCGAAGCCGCACTGGGCCCCGCGCTGCGCACGCAGGCGCGCGTCGCGGCGCTGACGCCGACGCACGTGGAGCTGGACGGCGGCACGTTCCTGCACGCGCGCGCCGTGATCGACGGCCGCGGCCCGCTGCCGGATGCCGGCCTCGCGCTGGGCTGGCAGACGTTCCTCGGCCAGGAAGTGCGCCTCGCGGCGCCGCACGGGCTGGCGGCGCCCATCATCATGGACGCGAGTGTCGCGCAGCAGGGCGGCTACCGCTTCGTCTACGTGCTGCCGTTCGGGCCGGACCGGCTGCTGATCGAGGACACGCACTACGTCGACGCCGCCGCACGCGACGCGGACCACCTGCGCGCCAACATCGCTGCCTATGCATCGCAACGCGGCTGGCGCATCACGCAGGTCCTGCGCGAAGAACACGGCGCGCTGCCGATCGTGCTGGCGGGCGACGTCGAGCGCTACTGGCACCACCTGCACGGCCAGCCGTGCGCCGGCCTGCGCGCCGGGCTGTTCCACTTCACGACGGGCTACTCGCTGCCGCATGCGCTGCGGCTGGCACGGCGTCTCGCCGGACTGTCCGTCATGGACGCCCCCGCGCTGTTCGGTGCGATCCGCGCCGACGCGCGTGCCGCGTGGCGCGGGCAAGGCTTTTATCGCCTGCTGAACCGCATGCTGTTTTTGGCCGGCAGCCCGGACGCGCGCTGGCGCGTGATGCAGCGCTTCTATCGCCTGCCCGCCCCCCTGATCGCCCGCTTCTACGCGGGCCGCACGACCCTGTTTGACAAGGCGCGCATCCTGTCCGGCAAGCCGCCCGTCCCCGTGCTGCAGGCACTGGACGCGGCGCGCCGCATCCACCCTCACCAGATCGGGACATCCGCATGAACGCATCGAACACCGCCGTCGTCGTGGGCGCCGGCTTTGGCGGCCTGGCGCTGGCCATCCGCCTGCAGGCGCAGGGCGTGCAGACCACCTTGCTGGAAAAGCGCGACAAGCCGGGCGGCCGCGCCTACGTGTACGAGGACGAAGGCTTCGTGTTCGACGCGGGCCCCACCGTCATCACGGATCCGTCCGCGCTCGAAGAACTGTTCACGGCGGCCGGCCGGCGCATGGCCGACTACGTGGAGCTGCTGCCCGTCTCTCCGTTCTACCGCCTGTGCTGGGAAGACGGCAGTCATTTCGATTACGCGAACGACCAGGAGGCCCTGGACCGCCAGATCCACGCGCGCAACCCCGCCGACGTCGCCGGCTACCGGCGCTTCCTCGCTTATTCGCAGGCCGTGTTCGCGGAGGGTTACCTGAAACTGGGCGCGATGCCGTTCCTGTCGTTCCGCGACATGATCTCGGCCGGGCCGCAGCTCGCGCGCCTGCAGGCGTGGCGCAGCGTGTACGGCATCGTGTCCCGCTTCATCCAGGACGAACAACTGCGACAAGCATTCTCGTTCCACTCGCTGCTCGTGGGCGGCAATCCATTCGCCACGTCGTCGATCTATACGCTGATCCACGCGCTGGAACGCCAGTGGGGCGTATGGTTCCCGCGCGGCGGCACCGGCGCGCTGGTACGCGGGCTCGTCGAATTGTTCGAGGATCTGGGCGGGCGCATCGAACTCAATGCGCCCGTCGCCGCGATCGAGACGCAAGGCACGCGCGTGACCGGCGTGCGGCTGGACGACGGCCGCCTGTTCAAGGCGGATGCCGTCGCATCGAATGCGGACGTCGTGCACACGTACGCGCATCTCCTCGGCGCACACCCGCGCGGCGCGGCGCAGGCCGATGCGCTCCGTAAAAAGCGCTTTTCGAATTCGCTGTTCGTGCTGTACTTCGGCCTAGACCACCACCACGACCAGCTGCGCCACCACACCGTGTGCTTCGGCCCGCGCTACCGCGAGCTGATCACGGAGATCTTCGGCGGCAACGCCCTCGCCGACGACTTTTCGCTGTACCTGCACGCGCCCTGCATCACGGACGCGTCGCTGGCGCCGCCGGGCTGCGGCAGCCATTACGTGCTGGCACCGGTGCCGCACCTGGGCAATGCGCCGATCGACTGGACGGTCGAGGGACCGCGCTACCGCGACCGCATCTTCGACTATCTGGAGCAGCGCTACATGCCGGGCCTGCGCAGCCAGCTCGTCACGAGCCGCATCTTCACGCCGCTCGACTTCCGCGACGAACTCAACGCCCATCTCGGCTCCGCGTTCTCGCTCGAACCGATCCTCACGCAAAGCGCGTGGTTCCGGCCGCACAACCGCGATGCCGATTTGTCGAATCTGTACCTCGTGGGCGCGGGCACGCATCCGGGTGCGGGCGTGCCCGGCGTGATCGGGTCCGCGAAGGCGACGGCCGGCCTGATGCTGGAGGCACAGGCATGAGCGAAGCGTTATTGGATCACGCGACGGAGACCATCCGCGTCGGCTCGAAGAGCTTCGCGGCGGCCGCGAAACTGTTCGACAGGGACACCCGCCGCAGCGTGCTGATGCTGTACGCGTGGTGCCGCCATTGCGACGACGTCGTCGACGGCCAGGCGCTGGGCCACAACACGACTGCGCCGGCCGACGCCGCGGCCCAGGTCGAGCGCCTGCGCAACCAGACGCTCAGCGCCTACGCGGGCGAACCGCAATCCGCCCCGGCATTCGCGGCGTTCCAGGACGTCGCGCTGCGCCACGCGATCTCGCCGCACCACGCGTTCGACCACCTGGCCGGCTTCGCGATGGATGCGGCCGATGCGCGCTACGAGACGATCGACGACACCCTGCGCTATTGCTACCACGTGGCCGGCGTCGTCGGGCTGATGATGGCCTCGATCATGGGTGCGCGCGACGCGGCGGTACTGGACCGCGCGTGCGACCTCGGCCTCGCGTTCCAGCTGACGAACATCGCGCGCGACATCGTCGAGGATGCGCGCGTCGGCCGCGTCTACGTGCCCGCCGGGTGGCTGCGCGAGGCCGGCATCCCCACCGCCGACGTCGCGCACGAGCGGCACCGCGCGGCGCTCGCGCGCGTGGCCGCGCGCCTCGTCGACCATGCGGAGCCCTACTACGATTCGGCCATGGACGGCGTCGCCGCGCTGCCGCTGCGGTCGGCCTGGGCCATCGCGACGGCGCGCCGGGTGTATCGCGAGATCGGCATCGAAGTGAAGCGGCGCGGCGCGCGCGCCTGGGACACGCGCGCGGGCACGTCGCGCGCGACGAAACTGCGCCTGCTGGCGCTGGGCGGGGTCGACGCGCTCGCGTCGCGGTTCAGGAAGCCGGGTGCTCGTCCGACTGGACTCTGGCACGCGGCGCGCCACCGTGCAACGCATGCAGTTGGCGCTTGAGGGCGGCAATGGGCGGCGCGTACAGGAAGCCGAACGACACGGCGCCCTCCTTGCCCGCCACCGCGTGATGCATCCGGTGCGCCTGATAGAGCCGCTTCAGATAGCCCTGGCGCGGCACGTACCGGAAAGGCCAGCGCTGGTGCACGAGGCCGTCGTGCGCGATGAAGTACAGCGCACCGTAGGCCGTCATGCCGGCGCCGATCCATTCGAGCGGATGCCTTCCTTGCGTGCCCGCATGGATGAGCGCGATGGCGACACCCGCGAACACGACGGCGTACAGGTCGTTCTTCTCGAACCACCCCGTGCGGGGTTCGTGGTGCGAGCGGTGCCATCCCCAGCCGAAGCCGTGCATCACGTACTTGTGGGCGACGATAGCAAACACTTCCATCGCGATGACGGTCAGTACGACGATGACGGTATTCCACAGCATGGCGCGCACCTCATTGAAGATGCGCCGAGCCTAACATACTTCCCATGAGGTCCTCATGACGTTTCGTTTCACGATTTTTCTTAACTTCGCCCTGCTCTTCTCCCTGCCCACGATCGCCGGCGCCGCGACGATAGCCGTCCACGTCACCGACACGGTCGGCGGCAAGGGCAACGTCAACGTGGCCGTGTGCGACCGCGAGCGCTTCCTCAAGCAGTGCGCGTACACGGGCAGCGTGCCCGCGCGCGACGGCGAGACGGTCGTGACGATCAAGGGTGTGCCGCCGGGGACGTGGGCCGTGCTGGCCTACCAGGACGAGAACGCGAACGGAGAGCTGGACCGCAACCTGATCGGCATCCCGAGCGAGAACTATGGGTTCAGCCGCGACGCGCGCGGGCGCTTCGGCCCACCGTCGTTCGACGATGCCGCCATGCCCATCCACGCTGAGGCCGCGGCGGCGACGGTGCGGCTGCATTAAGCCGGTTCAGATGGCGTAACGAACCACGGAATCACTCCACTGGAATGCCGACATCTCCAGCTCGATCATGTCGTCGCCCGAGATCTGCAGCTCCTTCAAGGTGGGCAGCACGAGTTCCGTGTTCTCGTCGGCCTGCTCGATGCTCTCGGCGAGCTTGAGCAGCTCGCCGAAGAAGCCGGCGCGGCCCACGAGGGCTTGCCGCACTTCGTCGCTGACGGGGATTTGTTCGACGATGTCGGTCATCGGGATGCCGAACAGGACGTTCATCAGCGACATGATGCCGACCGTGAACGCGATGTCCGCGACGGCGCGCTGGCCGGGGCGCAGGCGCTGGGCCAGCAGCTCCATCAGGCGGCCGCGCGTCGTGGCCAGCATCAGCAACGGCGTCTGGTTGTGGCCGCGCGTGGCCGGCTCCGCATACAACATGATCTGCAGCCAGCGCTGCAGCTGGCGCCGGCCCAGCACGAGCAGGGCCTGGCTGACGGAATCGATGCGCTGCGTCGCGCCCACGGCCGGCGTGTTCACGAGGCGCAGCAGGTTCAGCGCGAGCGTCACGTCGCGCTTGACGGCCTTTTCGATGTCGGCATTGTCCGCGTCCGACATCACGAGGTTCATCAGGTCGACGACGGCCAGCTGCGACGGCGACAGCTTGCGGCCGCCCAGCACGGACGGACGCGCGAAATAATAGCCCTGGAAGTAGTCGAAGCCGAGGTTCATCGCGGCCTGGTAGGTGTCGCGCGTCTCGACCTTTTCCGCGACCACCGTCTTTTCCATGCCGTGCAGGCGGCGCACGAGGTTCGGCAATGCGCTTGGCGGCACGCTGCGCAGGTCCAGCTTGACGAAGGCGGCCAGCGGCAGCAGGCGTTGCAGGCGCAGGCTGTCGCCGTCGACGCCGTCCAGCGCGAAGCGGAAACCGTGGCCCTCGAGCGCGCGCATGCGCGCCAGCAGGCCGTCGTCCGGCACGACGTCGGACACGATCTCGAGGATCGTCCGGTCGCGCGGCAGGAAGGCGAAGATGTCGCTCGCGAGGACTTCGGCGTCCACGTTCAGGAAGCAGGTGGCATCGCCGATCGCGCGCGCGAGGCCCAGTTGCGCCGCATGGGCGATCACGGCGGCCGTCGCGGACAGGCCGGTCTCGTCGGCCTCGCCCTGGCGCGCGCTGCGGAACAGCAGCTCGTAGCCGTACAGGGCCTGGTTGCGGTCGAGCACCGGCTGGCGCCCCAGGTAGAAGTCACGCACGCGCAGAGGGTAGTTCGCGTGGTCCAGGCTCGCGGCGGTATCGGTCATCATGGACTCTTGTAGCAAGGGAACGTAGCTACTTTAACGCATTCCGCCGCCCGGTGACTATGTGAAAATGATTTCCTGTAAAAAACTTTGTCAGGATTGCGGCAGGCCGTCCACGAATACCTTCAATTCACCCGGCGCGAATTCCGTCCACGTCTCGTTGGTCGTGAGCGGCGTCGTGACGATGATGGCGACGCGGTCGTTCGGCGTCGTCACCTGGGAAAAATCGACGGACAGGTCTTCGTCGGCAAGGCACGCGGCCGTGAACGGATACTTGCGCACGACGTAGCACAGCTTCGTCGAGCAGTGCGCGAACAGCGCCGTGCCGTCGGACAGCATCATGTTGAACGTGCCGTGGCGCGCAATGATGGCGACGAGGTCGGCGATGGCGGCGCGCAGCACGGGCATGGCGGGGGGCGTGTCGCCGAAACGGTCGCGCAATTGCTGCAGCAGGAAGCAGAAAGCCCGCTCGCTGTCGGTATTGCCCACCGGGCGGTACGGCCCGTCGAGGACGGGCTCGAAGCCCTTGAGGTCGCCGTTGTGGGCGAACACCCAGTAGCGGCCCCACATCTCGCGCACGAACGGATGGCAGTTTTCCAGCGCCACCTGGCCTTGCGTGGCCTTGCGGATGTGGGCGATGACGTTCAGCGACTTGATCGGGTAATGCTTGATCAGTTCCGCGATCGGCGACGCGATGGCGGCCTGGTGATCGACGAAATGGCGCACGCCGGATCCCTCGAAGAACGCGATGCCCCAGCCGTCGTGGTGCGTGTCCGTGCGTCCGCCGCGATGGGCGAAGCCGGTGAAACTAAACACGATGTCCGTCGGGACATTGCAATTCATGGCGAGTAGCTGACACATGGGTCAAGCTTACCATGCGCGAACGCAAAGCCGTACGAGGAAAATGGGATTGGAAATGCGGTTGGTGCCCTGCGTCGCCGGCCCGAACGAGGCTGCGTAACGCAGGTGCGGCAGAGCAGTGGCCGGACGTCCTGTCCGGCCCGGGGGGAGACTCAGTGCAGGACGACGGGCTGGCTCATGAGGGTATCGTACGAGCCCAGGAAATCGTCGATTTCCTCCATGGTCGGCTCGCTCGCGATCAGGTTGTTGACATCACGCCGGAACGCTTGCGCCAGTTTGCCGCCGATGAACGCTTCGCGCCGGCCGGACTTGTCGACGATCTCGTAGCCGCCGAAGCGCAGGGCTTCGAGATTGTGATCGACGCCAAATTCGACAACGCTGTACTGTTCGCTGTTATAGATCATGTTCATGATGACTCCTTCACTCGATCAGATGGGTGCAAGGACCGCCCGGCGGCGGACGGCGCTTTGCTGGCCTTTCCACTTTCTTTCCACTTCAACTACGAGGTGGGGCCACGACGAACCGAATTCAAGAACCTCTACAACTTGTTACGAATGCCATCAACACGCTGCGGAAGATTCAGGCCTTCAGGTCGGAAGTCAGCCGTAACAGCTGATCGTATGGCTCGGACTGGAGCCACGATCGCAACTGATCAAGATGCCCGCTGTCCGCGACACCGATGAAGATACGGCGGGGTCGCTGGCGCAGCAGTCGATTCAATGTTACACGCAAAACGAGATTGCCGGTGCAGCACAGGCAACCGGGCGCGATCCGCGCAAGCGTCTGCCCGGGAGGAAGGTCGTCGAGGGGGGAGATGCCGGACGCGAGGCCTTCAAGGATGATGGCCTGCATGATGGGCGCCGGGCGGTCTTCATGCAGATCGGAAAGGTGGGCGGCGATGGCCGCTTCGCGCGCGGCGGCGCCCGGACCGGTGACGAGCGTCAGGACGGTGCGCGCATCGTCCCGGCCGCCGGGATTACTGTGCACTCTTCTTGCCCAGCTTGCCCGGTTCGACGCCGAGCTGCTTGAGCTTGCGGTACAGGTGGGTCCGTTCCAGGCCCGTCTTCTCGGCCACGCGCGTCATGGAGCCGCCTTCGCGGCCCAGGTGGTGTTCGAAGTACATACGTTCGAACGCGTCGCGCGCCTCGCGCAGCGGCAGGTCGAACGACAGCGTGTAGCCGTGCGCGTGCGCCTCGCCATTGCTGACGGGACGCACCATGCCCATCGACGCGCCCATCGAGCCGCCCTGCGGTTGCGGCGCATACATCGGCTGCGCGACGGCGCTCGGCTCCGGCACGGGCGCGGAGACGGAGGCGACGGTCGCCATCGGACGCGGCGCGATCGCCGGCGCGCGCGCCACTTCCTGGCCGCGCTGCAGGCCCTGCTGCACCGCTTTCAACAGTTTTTGCAGGGCGATCGGCTTTTCCAGGAAATTCAGGGCGCCGATACGGGTCGCTTCCACAGCGGTGTCGATGGTCGCGTGGCCGGACATCATGATGACCGGCATCGTCAACAGGCCGTCGCGCTGCCACTCCTTGAGCAGGGTGACGCCGTCGGTATCGGGCATCCAGATGTCGAGCAGCACCAGGTCGGGGGTGCCCTGCTGGCGCGCCTGGCGGGCCTGCTGCGCGTTTTCCGCCAGCTGGACCGCGTGTCCCTCGTCGCCAAGGATTTCCGAGAGCAGTTCGCGGATGCCCATTTCATCGTCAACTACGAGTATGTTCGCCATCTTGTTATGCCTTTTATGATCTGACTCTCTCCGGGCACGTCGAAAAACCTGCTGCGCGTTGCACTGCGGTCCTGCGATGCTCGCTGTACTTTCGTACAGCTGCGCTTCTCGAACCGCATTGCGGCCGCTCGCGACGGTTTTTCGAGGCGCCCGTTCCAGCCAAGATTTTATGCGCGATTCACGCTTCGGCCAAGTTCGCCTCTGGCGCTAACTTTAACAGCAAAATCGATACCGAAGCGCCACTTCCGTCGGCGCGGTTGGCGACGTCGATCCGGCCGCCATGTTCGTCGACGATCTTCTTGACCATCGGCAGGCCCAGGCCGGTGCCGCGCGCTTTCGACGTGACGTACGGTTCGAACGCCCGCGACAGGATCCTGGGCGCGAAGCCGGGCCCGTTGTCGACGATCGCCAGGCGCACCGCGGTGCCCGTGCCGCCGTCGGCGCCGACATAGTGGATGGCCTCCGTCACGATGTCGATACGGGGCGGGTCGTCCTGCGGCGGGCGGTCGGCCAGCGCGTCCTGCGCGTTCTGCAGCAGGTTGTGGATCACCTGGCGCAACTGGGTCGCGTCGCCCATCACGCGCGGCAGGCCGGGGGCGAGCGACGGGTGGATCACGTCCGAGCCATCCTCGGACAGGTACAGGTTCAGGATCTCGTCGATCAGGTCGTTCAGGTCCAGCGGGTGCAGCACGGCCGGCGGCGTGCGCGCGTAGTCGCGGAAGTCGTCGACCATGCGCTTCATCGCGGCCACCTGGCTCACGATGGTGTCGGTGGCCTTGTTGAGGAGTGCCGCCGCATCCGGGTCGACGCGGTCGGCCAGCTTCATCTGCAGGCGTTCGGCCGACAGCTGGATCGGCGTGAGCGGGTTCTTGATCTCGTGCGCGAGGCGGCGCGCGACCTCGCCCCAGGCGACCGAGCGCTGGGCCGAGATCACGTCGGAGATGTCGTCGAACACGACGATGAAGCCGCTGCCCGCCCCCACCGGCAGGCGCGAGCCGCGCGCGAGCAGGGTGAGGTCATGGTCGTCGTCGGTGCCGGGGCGGCGCGGGATCTCGATCTGCTGCTGCCAATGCGCCCGTCCGCGCCCGCGGCCCGCGGCCGATTGCGCGCTCTGCGCCGAGAAGGCGCGCGTGACGGCGCCCGCGAACACTTCCAGCCCCTCGATCGCGTCGAGCGGACGGCCGGCCAGCGACGCGACGTCGACCGCCAGGATGCGGTGCACGGCATCGTTCGAGTTGACGACGACGCCATCGGCATCCATCACGATCACGCCGGCCGACATGTTGGCGAGCACGGATTCCAGGTGGGCCTTGGCGCTTTCCAGCGCGGCGCGGTTGCGTTCGACGGCGGAGCGCGCTTCGAACAGCTGGCCCGTCATCGCATTGAACGATTGCGTCAGCGTGCCCAGTTCGTCGTTGGTCTCGACGATCGGGCGCGGCGACAAGTCGCCTTCCGCGACGGCGCGCGTGCCCTCGGCCAGCACGAGCAGCGGCTGCGCCAGGTTGCCGGCGATGAGGAACGAGGCGCCGATGGCGGAAAAGATCGCGAGCAGCAGGGTCAGCGTGAGTTCGCCGATGTACATCTTGTTCAGGCCCCGGCGCGCCGCGAAGCGTTCCTGGTATTCGCGGTAGGCGGTGCGCAGCACGGCGGCGTTCGATGCCAGGTTGACGGGCACGGACTGCGTCAATTGCAGGTAGCGCGCTTCCATCCCGGGCGGCTCGGGCACGGCCACGACCACGCGCAGGCGCAGGTCGGTGGCGGCGTCGAGGGCGCTGGGCGGCTCGTCGTGCGGCCCGCGGAAGTCGTCGTCGATACCGCCTTCGGGCCGGGCGTAACCGCCGGGCATCTTGGCCTGCTTGAGCATCTGCGGCGTGGGCAGGTCGGCGGACTCGACGGCACGGCGGTCCTCGGTGGCGCTGGCGACCGGCTTGCCGGCCGCATTCAAGAGCAGCGCGCTCTGCATGCCGTCGCTGTCGTCGAGCGCACGCATGAGGATCGTCTGGGCATCCTGTTCGCCCTGCCCCGCCAGCGTGGCGGCAACGGTACCCGCGTTGGCGCTCAGGTCGGCCAGCGCCTCGTCGAGGGCGGCGCGGGACAGGTTCAGGCCGGAGTCGAGCGCGGCCTCGATCTTGACGTCGAACCACGATTCGATCGAGTGCGAAACGAACTGCACCGACACCATGAACACGACGACCCCGGGCAGGATGCCGATCCCCCCGAACAGCACCATCAGGCGCACCATCAGCCGCGAGCCGAACTTGCCGGCCCTGTAGCGCGAATAGAGGCGCCAGAACGCGACCAGCACGAGCACGAACAGCGCGCCGGCGACGACGATGATCAGGCCGAACAGCCAGGCGAAATTGCGGGCGAAGAAGCCCGTGTTGCTGGATGCGGAGGCGAGGAGGAAAACGAGGATCGACGCGATCGCGCTGCCGATCACGAGGGCATAGCGCAAGGCCCGGATCACGGCTTACTCCGCACGGTAGGTGAAGGTCTTCTTGTGCGAGGCCAGGCGCCAGTCGGAATTGTTCAGGGCGTCGACCTGGAGCGGTTTCAACAGGTATTCGCGGTCCATGAACATGCGCACGGTAACGTTGTAGGTCTCGCCCGGCTTCAGCGACCCCGGCTTGGCGATCAGCCAGCGGGTCGGCCGGCGAATCGCGAGCAGCGCCTCGTCGAGCGTGTCGAAATTCTGCTGGATGCTGCCGGGGACGGATACGTGATAGACCCGGAACAGCACGTCGTAGTTCAGCTTGACCGTGCGGCGCGAGGACACGGCGTGGTCGTCGGTCCACCACCAGCGCGGCCGGGTCAGCTCGATCTCGGTGGTGAAGGACAGCGGCACGCCGTGCTGGATGGCCTGCTCGAGGCCGGGTGTCAGGTCGAACGAATAGGCGGCGGACAGCCGGTAGCCGTCGTCGGAAGCCTCGATACTGGCGCGGGTGATTTCGATCCCGTCGGCCGCCTGCGCCGTTGCGCATGCGAATGCCAGCAAGAACTGGCAGGCGAGGAGGCGGAAAAGTCGTACAGTCACTAGGGCCAGAGCCTTAAAAAGCGTTGTCGGGATTACTCACGCTCCGGCCTTCTGGAACAGGGCGTAGAACAGACCGTCATGATCCTGCCCGGCGCCACTTCGAGGAAGCAGTTGGCCCGGCGCGTCGAGACGGACCGCACCGTGGCGCGCCGCGAAGGCGGCGGCCTGCGCTTCCGATTCCTGCGGCCAGAGCGAACATGTCACGAACAGCAATTTACCATCGGGCCGCAGCATCTGCCAAAGATTGTCGAGTATTTTGCCGGAAAGTGTTGCAAGTTGGTGGGTGTCACTCTTGCGTCGTAACCAGCGAATATCCGGGTGGCGGCGGACGATGCCGGACGCCGTGCACGGCACGTCGGCGAGGATACGATCGTATTGACGACCATCCCACCAATCCACCGCTTCCGCCGCCCCCGCCTTGACGGTCGCGGACAGCCCCAGGCGCTGCAGGTTCTGGTCCACGCGCACGAGGCGGCGCGCGTCGGCATCCAGCGCCGTCAGGTCGACGTCGGCCGACTCCAGGATGTGTCCGCTCTTGCCGCCCGGCGCCGCGCAGGCGTCCAGCACGCGCATGCCGTCGTGCACGTCGAGCAGCGGCGCGGCCAGCTGGGCACCGGCATCCTGCACGGACACGAGGCCGTCGGCAAAGCCGGGGATCTGCGCCACGTTCACGGCCTGCGCCAGGCGCACGGCGCTCGGGCCCACCTGCTCCGCGCGCATGCCGGCCGCAGCCAGCGTATTCAGATACGTGTCGACGTCCGTCCTGCGGCGGTTGACGCGCAGGGTCAGCGGCGGCTGGCGGTTGCCCGCCTGGAGGATCGCCTGCCAGTCGTCCGGGTACGCCGTACGCACCGAGTCGATCCACCATTGCGGGTAATTCCACTGGGCGACCTGGTCGCGCAGCGCGGCGCCGAGCAGCTGCTCGCGCTCGCGCAGGAAGCGGCGCAGCACGGCGTTCACCATCGCCCTCGCGTGCGCGAAATCCGGGTGGGCGGAGCTGGCGAAGACGGCCTGGTCGACGACCGTGAAGGCTTCATAAGGCGGCTCGCTGCCTTCGGGCGGGTCGAGCAGCGCCAGCGCGCATTCCAGCAGGCCGGCCAGCATGGCGGGCTCGGGCGCCTTGCTCGTCATCAGGCCAAGCAGGATCTCGCTGCGCCCCAGCTGGCGCATGGCGCGGTAGGCGATGTCCTGGATGGCGCCGCGCGCCTGCGGCGGGGCGTCATACGCCTGGAACACCTCGGCCAGCGCCTGGGGGAGCGCCGTGCCGGCGCGCACGCGCGCGAGGCTGCTCGCCGCGCCCAGCAGGGCAAACGCGAGGGAATCCGTGCGCAGGTCGGGACTGTAATCGAGCTGGACGTGGGCCTTGACCTCATGGCTGTGACGCAGGCGCGCGCCCTCGTCCTTGGGGCGGGACGGCGCGTAGCCGGCGTCGCGCGGGGCCGGCTCGACCTGTTGCGTGCCGCGCGGCGGCGTGCCGCCGGGGCCGCGCGGGGCGGTCTGCCCTTTGCCGGATGCGCCACCCGGCCGGGCCGGGCCGGCCTTCTTGCCGCCGTTGCGGCCGCCGGCCTTGGGTTTGAGAGTGAGCGTCGGGCGCTTTTCGGTCATGGCAAATCGATCAATGCATAAAGACGCTCATTGTAACGGTTACGCGTTGCGCAGGCTTAAGCGAGGCTTGTGCCCGTGCCCCGGATGGTTTGCGCGTTGCGGCAAACCAGTATAATGATCGCTTAGCCTGCCAGTGGCACCGCCACCGCGCCGCACCGACCACGCTGCACCGACCATTACATTTTCGACCACAGTTCATGTTAGCCCAACAAAAACAAGAGATCGTTGCCCTGTTCCAGGCCGCATTGGCTCCCATTGTCGCCGGCAGCGACCTCAGCCCTAACGTCGTCCTGGAGCGCCCGCGCGATCCGTCGCACGGCGACATCGCCTGCAACATCGCCATGCAACTGGCCAAGCCGCTGAAAACGAACCCGCGCGAACTGGCCACCCGCCTCGTCGCCGCGCTGCTGGCCGATCCGAAGGCAGCGGGTCTCGTGGAATCGGCCGACGTGGCCGGCCCGGGCTTCATCAACCTGCGCGTGGCGGCAAGCGCCAAGCAGTCGGTCGTGAAGACCGTCCTGCAGCAGGGCGACGCCTTCGGCCGCGGCGACTCGGGCGACGGCCACCACGTGATCATCGAATTCGTGTCGGCCAACCCGACCGGGCCCCTGCACGTGGGCCACGGCCGCCAGGCGGCACTGGGTGACGCGCTGTCGTCGCTGTTCGCATCGCAGGGCCACCAGGTCACGCGCGAGTTCTATTACAACGACGCCGGCGTGCAGATCCTGACGCTGGCCAATTCGGTCCAGGCGCGCGCCCGCGGCTTCCGTCCGGGCGACATCGAATGGCCGGAATCGGCCTACAACGGCGACTACATCCAGGACATCGCCGACGACTTCCTCGCGAAGAAGACCGTGGCGGCCAGCGACGGCCAGCCGGCCACCGCCAGCGGTGACACGAACGACATCGAATCGATCCGCCGTTTCGCCGTCACCTACCTGCGCAACGAGCAGGACCAGGACCTGCAAGCGTTCGGGGTCAGGTTCGACAACTATTATCTCGAATCCTCGCTGTACACCGACGGCAAGGTCGAAGCGGCCGTGCAGGCCCTGGTCGACGCCGGCGTGACCTACGAACAGGACGGCGCGCTGTGGCTCAAGACGACGGATTACGGCGACGACAAGGACCGCGTGATGCGCAAGTCCGACGGCACCTACACGTATTTCGTGCCGGACGTGGCGTACCACATCCAGAAATTCAAGCGCGGCTTCGACCAGGCCATCAACATCCAGGGCAGCGACCACCACGGCACCATCGCCCGCGTGCGCGCCGGCCTGCAGGCCGTGAACATCGGCATCCCGCAGGGCTATCCCGACTACGTGCTGCACAAGATGGTCACCGTCATGAAGAACGGCGAGGAGGTCAAGATCTCCAAGCGCGCCGGTTCGTACGTGACGGTGCGCGACCTGATCGAATGGTCGGGCAACGGCGACGTGACCCGCGGCCGCGACGCCGTGCGCTTCTTCCTCATCTCGCGCAAGGCCGACACGGAATTCGTGTTCGACGTCGACGTCGCCCTCGCCACCAACGACGAGAACCCCGTCTACTACGTGCAGTACGCCCACGCGCGCATCTGCTCGGCCCTCGCGAACTGGGGCGGCGACGTGGCGCAACTGGCCGACGTCGATCTCTCTCCGCTGACGAATGCGCACGAATCCGGCCTGCTGGCCAAGCTGTCCGCGTACCCGGAGATGCTGCAGCGCGCGCTCGTCGAGCTGGGCCCGCACCAGGTCGCGTTCTACCTGCGCGACCTGGCCGGCGAACTGCACAGCTACTACTTCGCGCACAAGTGGCTGCTCGACGACGACGAGCCGACCAAGCTCGCGCGCCTCGCGCTGGCGGCCGCCATCCGCCAGGTGCTGCGCAACGGCCTGGCCCTGATCGGCGTTTCGGCGCCGGAGAAAATGTAAGCGTTTTAACCACACCGTACTACATGACCGCTTTCCGTAATCGCTCGCAATCCTCCTTCACGCGCCAGCGGGGCAGCACGCTCACTGGCCTTATCATCGGCCTGATCGTCGGTCTGGGCATCGCGGTCGCGGTCGCGCTGACGATCACCAAGGGCGCCTCGCCGTTCACCGACAAGACGGTCAAGGCGGGCCGCCCGGCCGATCCCGCGCCGGGCCAGGCCCAGGACCCGAACAAGCCGATGTACGCCAACCGCGACGCCGCGCGCGTGGCCAACAAGGAGATCACGGACAAGGCGGCCGCGCGTTCCGGCGGCAGCGATGCCGCACCGGCACCGAGCGCCAGGCCGGCCGACGCCGATCCGCTGGGCCAGGCGATCGCCGCGATGAAGGAGCCGGCACCGGCACCGGCCAGGGTCGAGCCGAAGCCGGAGACGCGCGTCGCGTCGGCGGCCCCCGCGGCACCGGCCGCCGCCCCTGCCGCTGCCGCCGCCGGCGGCGAGTACATCTACTATCTGCAGGCGGGCGCGTTCCGCGACCTGTCGGATGCGGAAGCGACCCGCGCCAAGCTCGCGCTGCTCGGCTTCGAAGCCGCGATCAGCGACCGCACGAGCGACAGCGGTGTGCTGCACCGCGTGCGCCTCGGCCCGTACAACCAGGTCGAAGCCATGAACAAGGCGCGTGCCAAGCTGCTCGACAGCGGCGTCGACGTCGCCATCGTGCGTAACCAACGATAAGGGGTCGCGATGTCTCTGACGCGCCGTCTGTTCTGCACCGCCCTCCTCGGCCTCGCGGCCGGATCCGCCACGCTGTCCGCATCGGCCGCCGATCCGCAGGCGGGCGCGCAATACCTCGTGCTGCCTTCCGTGCAGCCGACCGACGCGGGCAACAAGGTCGAAGTCATCGAGTTCTTCGCCTACTACTGCCCGCACTGCTACGCATTCGAGCCCGCGCTCGAAGCGTGGGTCAAAAAGCAGGGCGACAACATCGTGTTCAAGCGCGTCCACATCCAGGGCGGCGCCAGCGTGCTGCCGCAGCAGCGCCTGTTCTACACGCTCGACGCGATGGGCCTGCTGAACCAGTACCACCAGAAGGTGTTCGACGCCATGCACCAGCAGCACCTGCGCCTGTCCAGCGACGAGCAGGTGTTCGACTGGGTGGCGCAGAACGGTATCGACCGCGCGAAATTCGTCGACACGTACCGCTCGTTCGGCATCCAGGCGAAGCTGCGCCGCGCTGGCGCGATGATGGATTCGTACGGCGTGGACCGCTGGCCGCTCGTCGTCGTCGACGGCCGCTTTGTCACGTCGCCGTCGCACGCGGGCGCCGGCGCGCCCGAGGGCACGACGGAAGCGCAGCAACAGCAGACGGCCCTGCAAGTGATGGACTTCCTCGTCGCGAAAGCGAAAGCGGACAGGAAATGACCGCGGCGCGGCGCCGCCGGCTGCGCGTATTCATCACGGGCGCGTCCAGCGGCATCGGCGCCGCCCTGGCGCGCGAGTACGCGGCGCGCGGCGCCATCCTCGGCCTGCTGGGCCGCCGCGCGGATGCCCTGCACGCGCTGCCCTTCTCCACCGCTCACCACATCTACGCCGTCGACGTGACGGACCATGCGGCACTGGCTGCGGCCGCCGCCGACTTCATCGCGCGTGAAGGCGGCGCCGACATCGTCATCGCCAGCGCCGGGGTCTCGGCCGGGACGCTGACCGAACGGCCCGACGATTTGTCCCGGTTCGCCGAGATCTTCGCCATCAACGTGACGGCCACCGTCGCCACGTTCGCGCCGTTCGTCGAGACGATGAAACGCAGGGAAGTCAACGACCGCGGCCCGCGCCGCCTCGTCGCCATCGGCAGCGTGGCCGGCATCCGCGGCATGAAGGGCGCCGGCGCCTACTGCGCGTCGAAGTCCGCCGTGCACACCTATGCGGAATCGCTCCGCCTCGAATTGCAACCCCACGGTATCCGGGTCGTGACCATCGCGCCCGGCTACATCGACACACCGATGACCCGCCAGAACCGTTTTCCCATGCCCTTCCTGATGCCCGTGGACCGCTTCGCGGCCGCGGCCGCCCGCGCCATCGACGCCGGCACGAGCTACCGCGTGATCCCGTGGCCGATGGGCGTCGTCGCCAAGGTCCTGCGCCTACTGCCCAACGTCCTGTTCGACGCGCTATTCGCGCACGCGCCGACCAAATCCGGCAAGGTGGCGCCATGAACGCCGACCGCATCATGGCGCTGTCGCGCGCCGGCGTCGCCGTCGAGGTGGTGGCGGAAACGGGGTCGACGAATGCCGACCTGCTGGCGCGCGCGCCCCGGTTGACGGCACCCGTGCTGCTCGTCGCCGAACACCAGACGGCGGGCCGCGGCCGCGCGGGACGCAGCTGGCTGTCCGAACCGGGTCACTCGCTGACGTTCTCGCTGGCCTGGCCCTTCGCCGGCGGGCTGCGCGGCCTGGCCGGCCTGCCGCTCGCGATCGGTGTCGCGCTGGCGGAAACGCTCGGCCGACTCGGCCAGAGCGTGCAGCTGAAATGGCCGAACGACGTGCTCAAGGACGGCGACAAGCTGGCCGGCATCCTCGTCGAGACGCAGGTGGCGGCGGACGGCGCCGCGTGGACCATCGTCGGCATCGGCGTGAACCTCGTGATGCCGGACACACTCGAAGACAGGATCGGCCGCAGCGCCGCCGCGATGCCGTGGCTCGCGCGCATGGACCGCGACGAGCTGATGGCCACGCTGCTCGACGGCCTGGCCGAGGCGCTGGCGCTGTTCGCGCGCGACGGGTTCGCCGCCTTCGTCGCGCGCTGGAACACGCTGCACGCGTGGCAGGGCCGGCCGGTCGTCCTGCTCGACCGCGGCGAGGTGCAGCACGAGGGCCTCGCTGCCGGCGTGGACGACACGGGGCGGCTGATGCTCGACACCGCGGCCGGTCGTGTGACGATCGTGGCCGGCGACGTATCGCTGCGCACGAAGGATTGATGTCCGGGAGGTCAAATGCTGCTGCTCGTCGATGCTGGTAACACAAGGATCAAATGGGCCATCGCGGCCCCTGACGCCGCGCCGGGCGACTGGACCGCGCACGGCGCCGTGCCGCATGCGGAACTGGAGCGCCTGCAGGCCGCGTGGGCGGGCCAGGGGCTTGCGCGCGCGATCGTCTCGAACGTGGCGGGCCACGCGATGGAGGCCCAGCTGACGGCCCTGCTCGCCCCGCTGCTGCCGGCGCCGCCCACATGGTTCACGTCGCGCGCGGAATTGAAAGGCCTGCGCAACCGCTACCGCAATCCCACGCAACTGGGCAGCGACCGCTTCGCCGCCGCCCTCGGCGCACGCTGCGTCGCCCCCGGCAAGAACCTCGTCGTGGCCACGTGCGGCACGGCGACGACGGTGGATGCCGTCAGCGCCGCCGGCGACTTCCTCGGCGGGATGATCCTGCCGGGCCTGGGCCTGATGCTGGGCGCGCTGGCGCGCGGCACGGCCCAGTTGCCGCAGGTGGTGCCGGGCGCGACGCCGGCGACCTTTGCGGACCACACGAGCGACGCCATCCTGTCCGGCTGCCTGGCCGCGCAGGCGGGCGCGATCGAACGCGCCTGCGCGGCCCTGCCGGCCGACCTGTGCATCGTCTCCGGCGGCGCGGCGGCCAGCGTGGCCCCTCTCCTGTCCGTCCCGCACTGGATGCTGGATAATATTGTGCTGGTGGGCCTGCATGCGGCCGCACCCTTCCTTGCTTCCGACTCTGCTCCCGCTTGAGGACATGCTCGTGCTACGACTCGCCTTCTGGTCCCTGCTATTCCTGAACGCCGCCCTGTTCGCGTATGCCCAAGGCCTGCTCGGCACCGCCAGGAGCAACGAGCACGAACCGGCACGCCTGAAGCGCCAGTTCAACACGGCCAGGATGACCCTGCTGACGCGCGACCAGGCCGAGGCCGCCGCGAAGGCTGCCGCCCCGCCGGCGGGTGGCGATGCGGCGGACGTCACCGCGTCGGCAAGCGCTGCGGCAAGCGCGCCTGCACCTGCCAGCGCGCCGTCGGCCCCCGCTCCGGCCCCTGCCTATGCGTGCACGGAAATCGGCCCGTTCAATTCCACCGACGCCCGCCGCTTCGAAGCGCGCCTCGCCGCGCTGGACCTCGGCGACCGCCAGTCGCGCCAGACCATCCAGGCCCAGGACGTCAGCAGCTGGCTCGTGCACATCCCGACGCAAGGCAGCAAGGAAGCGGCCGACCGCAAGGCCGCCGAACTACGCAACCTGGGCGTGACCAATTTTTACGTCTTGCAGGGCGACTCTCCTTTAAAGTACGCGATCTCGCTGGGCGTGTTCAAGACCGAGAACGGCGCCCAGGCGATGCTCGCGCAACTGGGCAAGCAGGGCGTCCACTCGGCGCGCATCGCGCCGCGCGGGCCGCAGACGACGCACTACGTCTACCGCGTGCGCGGACTCGATGCGGCGACCCGCAAGCGCATCGAGGGCTTTGCCGAACGTTATGACGGGGCGGACGTCAAGAGCTGCGGGTAAGCGCGGACGCATCGCGGGATGACTGTCCCGTCTGCTCGCCACCCAGCACCTTCACCGCCCGCTCGAGCGCCTTGATCTTCTCGCGCATCGCCGACAGGTTGCGCAGCAGCGCCGCGTTGCGTTCCCACTCCGCATTCGGCGCCATCGGATAAAACCCCGTGTAGCGCCCCGGTGCCGTGATCGAGTTCGGCACCAGCGTGCCGGCCGTGACGTGGACGTTGTCGACGATGTCGATATGGCCGTTGATCATCGCGGCGCCGCCGAACGTGCAGTGCCGGCCGATGTTGGCGCTGCCCGCCACGCCCACGCAGCCGGCCATCGCCGTGTGCGCGCCGATGCGGCAGTTGTGGCCGATCTGGATCAGGTTGTCGAGTTTTACCCCGTCCTCGATCACCGTGTCGTCCAGCGCGCCGCGGTCGACCGCCGTGTTCGAGCCGATGTCGACGTCGTCGCCAATGACGACGCGGCCCGTCTGCGGGATCTTGATGTAGACGCCGCCATCCACCGCGAAGCCGAAGCCGTCGCCCCCGATCACGGCGCCGGAGTGGACGATGCCGCGCGCGCCGATGACGCAGCGCGCGTGGAAGGTCACGTTGGCGAAGAAATGCGTGTCCTCGCCCACGCTGGCATCGCGGCCGATGTAGCAGCCCGCGTCGATCACGGCGCCGGGCCCGATGGCCGCGCCCTCCTCGACCGTGACGTGCGGACCGAGGAAGGCAGTCGGGTCCACGCGTGCCCCCGGGTGCACGGCGGCTGTCGGGTGGATGCCCGGCGCGGGCGTATGTCCGGGCGCGCACAGGTATTGCGCCGTGCGCGCGAAATACGCGTACGGGTTGTTCGTGACGATGCGCGCGCCCGCGTACGTGGCCGCGACTTCAGGCTCGTCGAGCGGCGCCAGGATCAGGGCCGCCGCGCGGCTGTGCGCGGCCACGGCGCGCAGCCGGCTGTTACTGAGAAAGCTGATGTCCGTGGCGCCCGCGCGGTCCAGCGGGGCGATGCGCGCCACTTCGATGTCCGGGTCGCCTTCCAGCCGGCCGCCGAAGCGCGTGACCAGCTCCACGAGTCGTGCCCCCATCCCAGCCTCCTGTCGCGTCGTTGCGTCGATATGCGGTTCGACAGGGACGCCAGGCCGGCAGTTCCGGATCCCCGGGGGAAAACGGAAGCGGTGTGAGCTACCGCAAAAGAAAAAGCCCCGCTCGCAACCGGCGCGTTGCATGCCGGTCGAAAGCGGGGACAGGGGACGTAAAAGGTACTGCTAAGCGATCAGAACTTGCCGCGCACGCCCAGCTGGAAGGTGCGGCCCGGATCGAACGACGTGAACTGTGCGTTCGGGAACTGGAAGTAGCCTTCGCGCTTGGCCTTGTTCAGGTTGACGATGTCGAACGTGATCGTCGGCCAGTTGTCGCGGTTCAGCACTTCTTCCAGGTCCACGCTGGACGAGAAGTCGGCCTGCTTGTACGAGCGGCCGTACAGTGCCGCCAGCGTCACGCCGCTCTGGTTCGCGTTGGCGCTCTGGCTGCCCTGCTGGTACTGGTGCGAGATGCGCGCCATGTAGCCGTGGTTCTCGTAGTAGAAGCCGAAGTTGTTGCTCTTCTTCGGCACGTTCAGCGCCACGAAGCCGTTGGTGCCCTCGCCGCTCGCGCTCTGGTTGATCAGGGTCGCGGTCTCGCTGAAGCCGAAGCCCTTGATCGGCAGCAGCTTGTCGAGCGGCTGGACCCAGCCGATCTCGAGGCCGCGCACGGTCAGGATGCCGCCGGCGTTGCGTTCCTGGCTCATCACGACGGTGGCCACGTCCGGGCCGCCGCGCGAGTTGATCGCCACCTGCTGCGTCGGGATCAGGTTGTTGTACGTGATGCCGTAGGCGGCCAGGGCGGAGAACGGCATCGACAGGTTGTCGATGACGGTGAACCCCTTCACCTTCTTCTGGAACACGGTCAGGCTCACATAGCCTTCGCGGCCGGTGTACCAGTCGATGCCCAGGTCGATGTTGTTCGACAGGTAGGGCTTCAGTTCCGGGCTGCCGATCGTGCCGACGTCGGCCGACGTGCCGCTGAAGTTGATGCCCGGACGCAGCGAGTTCGGATTCGCACGGGTCATCGTCTTCGACGCCGCGATGCGGGCCACGATGTCGCTGCGCAGCGTGATGGCCGCGGTGGCCGACGGCAGCGTGTTGTTGTAGGTGGTGTCCTGATAGACCCACTCGGTCTGGTTCGGGTACTTCGAACCGTTCAGCGTCAGGCTGGCGTTGCGCGGATCGCTGAACGAGTTCAGGGAGCCCACTTCCTGCTTGGTGCGGACATAGCGTACGCCGGCGTTGTAGCGGACCGGGAAGCTGAACAGCTTGGTTTCGCCGTTGAGCTCGGTGTAGAAGCCGGTGGTGCGCTCACGCACATAGCCCGAGCTGGCGCCCGTCGACGAGCTCGTGGAATCCGGCGCGCTCGAGTTGTACGCGTCGTAGTTCGAATCCTTGCGGAAGCGGTCCCAGTCGACGACGAGGCGGTCGTGCGGGCCCTGCACCAGGTAGGAGGCCAGCTTGTTCAGCGGAATCAGCGAACCCTGGTAGGTGAGCGGTGCCGTCTGGCCGGCCGTGTAGCCGGTGCCGTAGCCCGGGTACAGCGCGGCGGCGCTGGCGCCCGGCGTGCTGGCGCCGTCGCACGGCGGCGCGCCGTTCGGACCCTGGATGAAGACGCTCGGGTTGTTGCCGCAGACGGCGGCCTGCCAGGCGGCCGAGTTGTCCTGGCCGCGGATGCGGCGGTCGATGTCGTCGTAGGCGAGACCGGCCTTGACGTTCAGCTTGGCATCGCCCCAGGTCAGGTCGGTGTGGAAGCCTTTCGTGCTCGTTTCGCGCAGCTCGTTCTGGATGTTGACGCGGCCGCCGGCCCAGACGAAGTTCGCCGGGTCGTTGACGTCCTTGTTGAACGAAATGCTCGGCACGCCGCCATTGTTCTGGAACGTGGTGACGAGGCCGCTGCCCGCTGCCGTGATCGGCATGATGGTCGGTGCTTCGTGCGAGAACGTCGACTTCGTGGCGTTGGCCTGGGCTTCCAGTTTCAGGGTCGGGGTGATCTTCCACTCCATGCCCGGGTTGATGCCCTTCAGGTCGGTACGGTCGCGGCGCGGGCCGAATTCGATGAAGTAGGTCGAGTTGGCGTACGTGCCGGACGTGACCGTGCAACCCGTGGTGCAGTCGCTCTTGTCCACCTGCATGTTCAGCGGGATCTCTGCATTGTTGCGCACCGCCCAGGTGTAGGCGATGCGCTGCATGTCGTCGTCCTTCTTGCTGTACAGCGTGTCGACGTAGAAGTGCAGGTTTTCCAGCGGACGCCATTCGGCGCTGAGGATGGCCGAGCCCTTGTCGCGCGTGCCGAAGTAATCCATGAAGCGGCCCAGGCGCGGCACGAGGGCGTTGTCGATCTGGTCGATCGTCAGGCCCGGGTTGTGCGCGAGCAGGAACGCCTGGTCGATCGGCGTGCCCGCCGCAAGGCCGGCGCCGGCGCCGGCCGGAACGGTGGACGGGATCGTCCAGTTGCCGCCGCCGGTGCTGTTGCGGGTCGGCGAGGAGCTCTGGGCTGCCGTCAGGTTCGGGTTCGTCAGGCCGACGGTCTCGTAACCGGTCGTGCGCGACTTCTGGCGGTTGACGGCGATGCCGGCCAGGATACCGAACGTGTCGCCCCAGGTCTTGCTGGCCACGATGGAGCCGCGGCCGCCGACGCCGTCGGCGATCTGCTGTTTCTGCGCCGTGCCGCTGTACGACACGTGGGTGCCCGGGTTGTCGAACGGGCGCGCGCTGCGCATGTTGACGACGCCGGCGGCGCCGCCTTCGATCAGGCCGGCCGTCGGGCTCTTGCTGACGGTCAGCTTGGTGAACAGGTCGGTCGGCAGCAGGTCGAGGTCGACTTCGCGGTTGGTGCTCGCGCCGTCGATCGGGCCGGACGACGCCACGGCGATCTGCGCATTGTTCAGCAGGATCTTGGTAAAGCTCGACCCCAGGCCGCGGATCTGGATGTTCATGCCCTCGCCCGTCACGTCGCGGGCGATTTGCACGCCCGGCACACGGCTCAGCGATTCAGCGATATTCTTGTCGGGGAATTTACCGATGTCTTCGGCGCTGATGGTGTCCGTGAAACCGACGGACTCCTTTTTATCCTTCGCCGACGAAAGCAGACTGGCGCGGTAGCCGGTCACCTTGACGACGTTGGTATCGGCCTGGACGACCGGCGCGGGCTGGGCCGGCGCTGCGGTATCTTGCGCATATGCTTGCTGGATAAGGCCTGCGAGCACGCTCAGGCCAAGCACGACTTGCCGACGCTGGCGGCGCCGTTGTATGGACTTCTCGATCATTGCTGTCTCCTGTGTTTTTCTATGCCTGGGACGTCCCGACGGGTCGTCTTTATGGCTGGCAAAATCAGTGTAGGAGCACAATGTTAACGGTGTCAATCCCGCAAACATAAATGTTATGCGCAAACATCGACGGTAACTTTGCGTTTATCAGGCTGTTTTCGACGAAGTCCCTTTTTATGTTTGGAAGAATCGCGAATTGCTTGCGCAAAAAATGGTAGCGTATAGCAAATCCAAAAACGTTGTAGATGTCTGACATCTGATGATAAAACATGCAGAAAGCATCGTTTTAGGACATTCCCGCACGAAAATACAGCATGTGACACGGGAAATTGTCGGGATTACGGGAAGAACTGCCATGAACATTGATCAGACGTCTGATGTCTATGGAAGCTGGGTAGTAGACGCGCAGGCCTGCCCTGCCGCTCAGCGCCGTACGACGATGGGTTTCAAGCCAAGTCCGCCCGGCAGCGCACGCGCCGCTTCCTGCGCGAGTGCGCGGGATTCGAAGGGGCCGCCGTACAGGCGGTTGACGCTGCCCGAACGGACGACTTCGACCGCCAGGTCGACGCCGGCCTGCTTGAGCTTTTCGCCCAGTTCCTCGGCCTTGCCGTCGCGTCCGTAAGCGCCCAGTTGCAGATAGAAGCCCGGCGCCAACGCGGCCTTGTCGGCCGAGGCCGAAGCCGATGTCGAGGCGACGGGCGCCTGTGGGCGCGCGACGGCGGCGCTGTCCATGTCGACACGGTCTTCCAGCATGAGGGCGGCGATGGCGGGCGGTGCCGGCAAGGCCTGCGCCTCGGAGGCGGCGGCGCGGCGCGCGGACGCGAGCTGCATCACGTCGCCCGGGAACAGGCGCTCGACCTGGACCTGGTGGCTGCCCTTCCCCAGCAGCCCCAGCTTGAGGGCGGCCGTGTACGAGACGTCGATCACGCGGTCGGAGTGGAACGGTCCGCGGTCGTTGATGCGCACGACGACGGACTTGCCGCTCTCCAGGCTCGTGACGCGCGCGTACGAGGGAATCGGCAGGGTCGGGTGCGCGGCCGTCATCTTGTACATGTCGTAGGCTTCGCCCGAGGACGTGCGCTGGCCGTGGAACTTGACGCCATACCAGCTGGCCACGCCGCGCTGGCTGAACGGTTCGTCGTTGATGAGCGGCGTGTATGTCTGGCCGAACACGGCGTACGGCTTGTTGGCGAACTTGGCGTAGGGCTCGTACTTGACGACGGCGTCGGGGGTGTCCAGCAGGCCCGGCGGCGGATTCGCGCCGGGGCCGTCGTCCTGGTAGTAGCCGCCGCGGCCGGAACCGGCCGGCGGCAAATTCGGAAGCTTCGGATCCACGCGGGTGACCTTGTGCTTCCACGGCAGGGGGATCAGGCTTTTGTGTTCGCCGTTCTGGTCCGTGGTACTGCACCCCGCCATCATTGCCAACATCGCAATGACCGCTGGGAGCGACCTCGGAACGGCCTTCGCGTTCTCTTGCATATCAGGTCTGCACCAGTTTGCGGTGTCGTTGAATACTCATCAATATACCACTGCAGAGGCCCAAAGTAATCAGCGCGGTTCCGCCATAGCTCATGAAAGGAAGCGGAACTCCGACCACGGGCAGGATGCCGCTGACCATGCCCATGTTGACAAAGGCATACACAAAAAACATCATTGCGACCGATCCGCCCAACAGGCGCGTGAACAGGTTCGGTGCATTGGCCGCGATCATCATCGCGCGCCCGATCAGCAGCAGGTACAGGAACAGCAACACGAGATTGCCGACCAGACCAAACTCTTCGGAATATACCGAAAAAATGAAGTCGGTGGTACGTTCCGGAATGAATTCCAGATACGCCTGTGTCCCTTTCATATAGCCTTTGCCGGTCACGCCGCCCGAGCCGATCGCGATGGTCGACTGGATGATGTGGAAGCCCTTGCCGAGCGGATCGGACGTGGGATCGATCAGCGTCATCACGCGTTCGCGCTGGTAGTCGTGCATCATCGACCACGCCACCGGCAGGCCCGCGCAGCCGGCCGCGAACAGCGCGCCGAGCGCCTTCCACGACAGGCCGGCCAGGAAGATCACGAAGAAGCCGGAGCCGCCCACGAGCAGCGCCGTGCCGAGGTCGGGCTGCTTGGCGATGAGGCCGAAGGGTATCAGGAGCAGCAGGGCCGCCACCGCGAATGACTTCCAGTTGAGGATGCCCGCCCGGGTCTGGAAATACCAGGCCAGCATCAGCGGCGTGGCGATCTTCATGATTTCGGACGGCTGGATGTCCACGCCCACGTGCAGCCAGCGCCGCGCGCCCTTCTTGATGATGCCGACGGTCGCCACCGCGAGCAGCAGCGCGACGCCGAACGTATAGATCGGCACGGCGAGCCGCAGCAGGGTCTGCGGGGGGACGATGGCGGCCGCCCACATGAACACGAAGGCGGCGATGATGTTGCGGATCTGGCCTTCCAGGCGGCCGGGGAAGTCGTGGCCGGCCGAGGACAGCGTGACGAGGCCCGTGCACAGCAGCAGGAACAGGATCAGCGACAGCGCCGGATCGAAGACGGTGAAATACGGTTTGAGGCGCCGGCTGAGCGAGCGGCGTTCGGGAAAATGCGCCATGGTTCAGTCCTTGTTGCCGGGGGTCTCGCCGCCCGGCCTGAAATCGGCGCCGGCCGTGGGCGCCACCTGGTCTTCGTCGGCCGGGACCGGGTCGACGGGTTTCGGCGCCGGCTTGTCCGCGTCGCCCGGACGCTTGCCGAGCAGGTAGTAATCGAGTGCCTTGCGTGCGATCGGTGCCGCCACCGCCGCGCCGAAGCCGGCGTTTTCCACGACCAGCGCGATCGCGATGCGCGGATGGTCGGCCGGCGCGTAGGCGATGAACAGCGCGTTGTCGCGCAGGCGTTCCGGGGTCGCGGCGGCATTGTACTTCTGGCCCTTCAGGCCCACGACCTGCGCGGTACCCGTCTTGCCGGCCACGGTGTACTGCACGTTGCGGAACGGGATGAAGGCGGTGCCGCTCTGGTCGGCCGTCACGCCGACCATGGCGCGCTTGACGACGTCGATATTCTGCTGCTTGAGCGGGATGCGGCCGGATTCCTTCGCCACCGTCGGCGTGCGCGCATGGTTGCCGCCGTCCTCGAGCAGCTTGACGAGGTGCGGGCGCATGATGACGCCGTCGTTGGCGAGCGTCGCCACCGCGTGCGCCATCTGCAGCGGCGTATAGCTGTTGAAGCCGTTGCCGATCGAGATCGAGATCGTGTCGCCGCCGACCCACTTCTGCGCCGCGCGGTTGCGCTTGAAGCGCTCGCGCTTCCATTGCTGCGACGGCAGCACGCCCGTCTTCTCGTGTTCGAGGTCGATGCCGGTCTTTTCGCCGAAGCCGAACGGCTGCATGAAGTCGTGCAGGCGGTCGATGCCCATCTCGTTGCCGAGCTGGTAGTAGTAGGTGTCGCACGACATCACGATCGACCGGTACATGTCGATGTAGCCGTGGCCGCCGCGCTTGTCGTCGTTGAAGCGGTGCCCGCCCAGCATAAAGAAACCGGGGTCGTTGATGCCGTACTCGGGGCGGCGCAGGCCCAGCTCCAGCGCGGCCAGCGCCATGTACGGCTTGAACGTGGAGCCGGGCGGGTACGTGCCCGACAGCGGACGGTTCATCAGCGGCTTGTCGAGCGACGTGTTCAGCTCCGTCCAGCTCTGGGTGTCGATGCCGTCGACGAACAGGTTCGGGTCGAAGCCGGGCCGCGACACGTACGCGAGCACATCGCCCGTCGCCGGCTCGATGGCGACCAGCGCACCGCGGTAGTCGCCGAACGCCTGCTCGACGACCTTCTGCAGCTCGATGTCGATCGACAGGATCAGGTTGTTGCCCGGCGTCGGCGGCGTGCGCGACAGGGTGCGGATCGCGCGGCCGCCGGCCGAACGCTCCACTTCCTCGTAGCCCGTCTGGCCGTGCAGCTGGCGCTCGTAGCTCTTTTCCAGGCCTTCCTTGCCGATATGGTCCGTGCCGTTGTAGTTGGCGGCATCGTCGCTGGCGTCGATGACCTTGGCCTCGGCCTGGTTGATGCGGCCGATGTAGCCCAGCACGTGCGAAGCGACTTCGCCCAGCGGATACTGGCGGAACAGGCGCGCCTGCACTTCGACGCCGGGGAAGCGGAAGCGCTGCGCGGTGAAGCGCGCCACCTCGTCGTCGGTCAGGCGGGTGCGGATCGGGACGCTGGAAAAATTCTTCGACTCTTCCATCAATCGTTTAAAGCGTTTCCGGTCTTTCGGTTCGATCGCGACGAGCTTCGCGAGTTCGTCGATGACGGAATCGAGGTTCGCTTCCAGCTTCGACGGCGTGATCTCGAGCGTGTAGGCGGAATAGTTGCTGGCCAGGACGACGCCGTTGCGGTCGACGATCAGGCCGCGGTTCGGCACGATCGGGACCAGTGCGATGCGGTTGTCCTCGGCCTGCGCCATGTACTGGCTGTGCTTGACGACCTGCAGCCAGACGAAGCGTGCGACGAGCAGGCCGAAGCAGATGAAGACGAACAGCACCATCGCCGTCAGGCGCATGCGGAACAGGTGGATCTCGCGATCGCTGTCTTTAATCTCGGTCATTCGGGGAGGCGATGAATAAATGCTTCAGATCGGACGCGTATGGTCCTTGTCGACCGCGCGGCGCTGCGGCGCCAGCAGCAGCCACGTGATCACGGGCCACAGCGCGACGGCGATCACGCTTTCGATGAACACGAGCGCGCCGGGGAAGCGGCCCGTGACGAAGAAGCGCACCATCACCTGGATCGCCTGCGTGAGCAGCAGCAGCGGGAACACGTGCATCGCCTGCGTGACGAGCGGGAACCACAGCACGCGGCGGTGGATCATGATCGCCAGGTACGACAGCAAGGTGTACGCGAGGGCGTTCTCGCCCAGCAGCGTGGCGTCGTGCACGTCCATCAGGAGGCCCATGCAGAACGCGATGCCGATGCCGACCTTGCGCGGCTGGTGGATGCCCCAGAACACGAGCACCAGCGCGACGAAGTCCGGCGCGCCGACCCAGCGGCCCCACGGCAGCAGGTTGAGCATGAACGCGCAGACCAGGCTGAACGCGATGAACAGCGGGCTGACCGGCAGCAGGATGTAGTGCGGACGGTTCGTCGTCGGCATCAGGTGCCCTCCTTCGGCCGGGCCGCGGTGTTGGCTGCGGCCGGCGCGGCGGTGGCCGGCGCCCGGGTGGCCGCCGGTGCGGCCGCAGCCGGGCTGCGCGCCGCGGCAGCGGAGTTCGCACGCGCGGGCGTGGGGTTCTGGTTCGCGGGCGCCGCGGCCGGACGCGCACCGGCGGCGGTACCGGCGGCCGCGGGCGGCGCGACGGCAGGCGCCAGCGGTTGCGGCGGCAGCGGCAGCGGCGGCACGGGTTCCATGCGCGGCAGATTCTTGCGGGACGTGGTGTTGGCGTTGGCCTTCGGCGCTTCCGCGGCCGGGCGCGGCGGCAGCGGCTGGTCGGACATCACGATCAGCAGCTGGCGGTGGCGGTCGATGCCGGCCAGCGGCTGGCAGACGACGCGGCCGAAGGCGCCCTGCGCCACGTTCTCGACCTGGATGACTTTCGCGACCGCGAGGCCGGCCGGGTAGACGCCGTCCAGGCCGGACGTCACGAGCACGTCGCCGACCTGGATGTCGGCATTCGGCGCGACGAAGCGCAGGTCGAGCAGACCCGACTGGCCGCGGCCGTAGGCCACGCTGCGCAGGCCATTGCGCAGCACCTGCACGGGGATCGCCTGTTCCTTGTCGGTGAGGAGCGTGACTTCGGACGTGAACGGGAACACGCGCGTGACCTGGCCGACGACGCCGGCGTTGTCGATCACGGGCAGGCCGAGCTTGACGCCGCTGCGGGTGCCGCGGTCGAGCACCACGCGGCGCGTGGACGGGTCGCGCGCGTCGTACAGGATCTCGCTCATCTGGGAGCGTACGGGCAGGTGCTCGCGCGCGTCCATCAGGCGGCGCAGTTGCGCGTTCTCGGCCATCTGGAGCTGCGCCTGCTGCATGGCCTGGGCCATCGCGACCTGCTGGCTCTTCAGGTCGCGCACTTCCTTCTGCAGCGCGGAGATCGAGGAAAAATACGTCCCCATATTGACCAGCGCGTCGCGCGGCGCGAGGGCAGCCATCTGGAACGGGTACAGGACCGTTGCCGCCACCTGGCGCACGGCGGTGAGCGCGTGCAGGCGGGCGTCGACCACGAGCAGCGCGATCGACAGGAGAGCGAACACGGTCACCTTGACCCTTGCGGGGGCGCCTTGCTTGAACAGCGGCGGAGGACTGTATTCCATGACTTCCAATAATGCGGGGCCTGCGGCGCCCGCGTCAATCCAGACGCCCGGCGCGGGTACGCGTCAGACGGGCACCAACAAACGCGGACGGCGCGTGCCGCCCCCGGATCGCCGGAACGGTCACACGCCCTGTCCGCGCAGCCACGGCCGGGTTACTCGTACGAGAAGATCGAGCCCAGCTTGTCCATGCGCTCGAGCGCCATGCCCGAACCGCGCACGACGCACGTCAGCGGATCCTCGGCCACCAGCACCGGCAGGCCGGTCTCTTCCATCAGCAGGCGGTCCAGGTCGCGCAGCAGTGCGCCGCCGCCGGTCAGCATCATGCCCTTCTCGGCGATGTCCGCGCCCAGTTCCGGCGGGGTCTGCTCGAGGGCGTTCTTGACGGCCGAGACGATGTTGTTCAATGGATCGGTCAGCGCTTCCAGGATTTCGTTGGACGAGATCGTGAACGAACGCGGGATGCCTTCCGACAAATTGCGGCCCTTGACTTCCATCTCCTTGACTTCGGAGCCCGGGAAGGCCGAACCTATTGCTTTCTTGATCGACTCGGCGGTCTGTTCGCCGATCAGCATGCCGTAGTTGCGGCGGATGTAGTTGACGATGGCTTCGTCGAACTTGTCGCCGCCCACGCGCACGGAACCTTTATAGACCATGCCGCCCAGCGAGATGATGCCGACTTCCGTCGTGCCGCCGCCGATGTCGACGACCATCGAGCCGGTCGCCTCGGACACCGGCAGGCCCGCGCCGATCGCGGCCGCCATCGGCTCTTCGATCAGGTAGACCTGCGACGCACCGGCGCCCAGCGCCGATTCGCGGATCGCGCGGCGCTCGACCTGGGTCGAACCGCACGGCACGCAGATGATGATGCGTGGCGACGGACGGAAGAACTTCGAATCGTGCACCATGCGGATGAACTGCTTGAGCATCTGCTCGGTGACGGTGAAGTCGGCGATCACGCCATCCTTCATCGGACGGATCGCTTCGATGTTGCCGGGAACCTTGCCGAGCATTTGCTTGGCTTCCTTGCCGACCGCCTGGATCGTCTTCTTGCCGTTGGGACCGCCTTCCTGGCGGATCGCGACGACCGAAGGCTCGTCCAGCACGATGCCCAGGCCGCGCACGTAGATCAGCGTGTTGGCGGTACCCAGGTCGATGGCCAGGTCGTTCGAGAAATAGCTACGTAAAAAACCAAACATGTGTGTCCTGATATGCGCAATAGGGTGCGCCTAACATTAATCGGGGAATCCTCGCCGCGACTGCCGAGCGCCTCGCGGGCTTTTCATGCGTGGATGCGGGGCAGGTTTCGCCCGGAGAACGCATTAGCCCGCCATTCTACCTTATAATTTACCGATTAAACGCTGAAAAACGGGTGGTTTCGTGCCCATATCAGCCTGTGAGATCGACGGTATTAGAAAGCTTTTATCAGCTTTAGCGCGCCGTTGTCCAAATTTCATTATCTACACACTCATCTTTGAACGCGGTGCCGAACCGCGCCTTTTGCCATGTCCCTGACACTTTCAGACGTAAAACGGATCGCCAACCTGGCCCAGCTCGATATGGACGAGGCCCATGCCGAAATCGCCTTGAACGAGCTGAACGGGATCTTCGCCCTGGCCGACCAGTTGCAGGCTGTCGACACCACGGGTGTTGCGCCGTTGTCGCAACCGCTGGCCAGCGTGCTCGCCCTGCCCCTGCGCCTGCGCGAGGACGTGGTGACGGAAGAAAACCACCGCGACGATTACCAGGCCCCGGCCCCGAAGACCCAGGACGGCCTGTACCTGGTGCCGAAAGTCATCGCCACCGAATAACCCGCAGCGAACGTCGACCATCATGATGCATCAAAAAACCATCAAGGAGCTGTCCGCGCTCCTGCACTCGAAACAAGTCTCGGCGACGGAGCTGACCCGGCACTTCCTCGACCGCATCGCCGCCAGCCAGCATAACGCGTTCCTGGACGTGAATCCGGACCTGTCGCTCGCGCAGGCGCAGGCGGCCGACGCCCGCATCGCGGCGGGCAACGCCGGCCCGCTGACCGGCATTCCCATCGCCCACAAGGATATCTTCGTCACGCAAGGCTGGCGCTCGACTGCCGCGTCCAAGATGCTGGGCAATTACGTCAGCCCGTTCGACGCCACCGTCGTCACGAAATTCGCGGACGCCGGCATGGTCACGCTGGGCAAGCTCAACTGCGACGAATTCGCGATGGGCTCGTCGAACGAGAACTCGGCGTTCGGCGCCGTGAAAAACCCGTGGGACGCGCTGGCCGTGCCGGGCGGCTCGTCGGGCGGCTCGGCCGCCGCGATCGCCGCGCGCCTCGCGCCGGCCGCGACCGGTACCGACACCGGCGGCTCGATCCGCCAGCCGGCCGCGTTCTGCGGCATCACCGGCATCAAGCCGACGTACGGCCGCGTGTCGCGCTTCGGCATGATCGCGTTCGCCTCGTCGCTCGACCAGGGCGGCCCGATGGCCCGCACGGCGGAAGACTGCGCCCTGCTGCTGAACGAGATGGTCGGCTTCGACGAGCGCGATTCGACCTGCCTCACGGCCGAGCAAGGCAATGCGCGCGAAGACTTTACGCGCGACCTGAACGCACCCTTGACCGGGCTGCGCATCGGCGTGCCTGCGGAATACTTCGGCGAAGGCCTGGCCACAGACGTCGAACAGGCCGTGCGCGCCGCGCTGGACGAATTCGTGAAGCTGGGCGCGACGCTGGTCGAGATCTCGCTGCCGAAGACGTCGCTGTCGATCCCCGTGTACTACATCATCGCGCCGGCGGAAGCGTCGTCCAACCTGTCGCGCTTCGACGGCGTGCGCTACGGCTACCGCGCCCCGGAATACACCGACCTGCAGGACATGTACAAGAAGACGCGTGCGCAAGGCTTCGGCAAGGAAGTCCAGCGCCGCATCATGGTCGGCACGTACGTGCTGTGCCACGGCTACTACGACGCCTACTACGTGCAGGCGCAGAAGATCCGGCGCCTGATCGCCGACGACTTCCAGGCCGCGTTCCGCGACAAATGCGACGTGATCATGGGCCCGGTGGCCCCGAGCGTCGCGTGGGACCTGGGTTCCAAGGCGAACGACCCGGTGGCGAACTACCTGGCCGACATCTTCACCCTGTCGACGAGCCTCGCCGGCCTGCCCGGCATGTCGATCCCGGTCGGTTTCGGCCAGGGCGAGAAAAATGAAAAACGCCCGGTGGGCCTGCAAATCATCGGCAACTACTTCGCCGAGGCGAAGCTGCTGAACATCGCCCACCAGTACCAGCAAGCCACGGATTGGCATACCCGCGCGCCCGAAGGCGTTTGACGCACTGACATACAAGAGAGAACACCATGCAATGGGAAGTCGTCATCGGTCTTGAGAACCACGTCCAGCTCACGACCAACTCCAAAATCTTCAGCGGCAGCTCGATCAAGTTCGGCGCCGAGCCGAACACGCAGGCGAGCCCTGTCGACCTGGCGCTGCCGGGCGTGCTGCCCGTGATGAACAAGGGCGCGGTCGAACGCGCCATCTGCTTCGGCCTCGCGGTCGGTGCGAAGATCGCGCCGCAGTCCGTCTTCGCGCGAAAGAACTACTTTTATCCCGACCTGCCGAAGGGTTACCAGATCAGCCAGTTCGAAGACCCGGTCGTGCAGGGCGGCAGCCTCACGTTCGCGTTCGAAAAGGACGGCAAGCTGGAGACGAAGACCGTCAACCTGACCCGCGCCCACCTCGAGGAAGACGCCGGCAAGTCGCTGCACGAGGACTACCACGGCATGAGCGGCATCGACCTGAACCGCGCCGGCACGCCGCTGCTGGAGATCGTCTCCGAGCCGGAAATCCGCAGCGCCGCCGAAGCCGTCGCCTATGCGAAGGCACTGCACGGCCTGGTGATGTGGCTGGGCGTCTGCGACGGCAACATGCAGGAAGGTTCGTTCCGCTGCGACGTCAACGTGTCCGTGCGCCCCGTCGGCCAGAAGGAATTCGGTACCCGCTGCGAGATCAAGAACCTGAACTCCTTCCGCTTCATGGAAGAAGCGATCCACTACGAAGTGCGCCGCCAGATCGAGCTGATCGAGGACGGCGGCAAGGTGGTGCAGGCCACGCGCCTGTGGGATCCGGACCGCAAGGAAACGCGCGAGATGCGCACCAAGGAAGACGCGCAGGATTACCGCTACTTCCCGGACCCCGACCTGCCGCCGCTGGCGATCTCGCAGGACTGGATCGACCGCGTGAAGGCCAGCATGCCGGAACTGCCGGCCGCGATGCGCGAACGCTTCATCGGCGACTACGGCCTGCCGGAATACGACGCGCTGATCCTGACGTCGTCGCAGGCGATGGCCACGTATTACGAAGCCGTCGTCGCCAAGGCCGGCAAGGAAAGCGCCAAGGCGGCCGCGAACTGGCTGATGGGCGACGTGTCGTCCGCGCTGAACCGCGCCGACGTCGCCATCGAGGACTCGCCGGTCGAAGCATCGCAACTGGCCCTGCTGCTGAAGCGCATCGCCGACGGCACGATCTCGAACAACGCGGGCAAGAAGGTCTTCAGCCTGATGTGGGAAGCGCAGTCGGAAGACGAGCACCTGGCCGACACGATCATCGAACGCGAAGGCCTGAAGCAGATTTCCGACACGGGCGCGCTGGAAGCGATCGTCGACGAGGTCCTGGCCAACAATGCGAAGTCGGTCGAGCAGTACAAGGCCGGCAAGGAAGCCGCCATCAACGCGCTGATCGGCCAATGCATGAAAGCGTCGAAGGGCAAGGCGAATCCGGCGCAGGTGACCGAGCTGCTGAAGAAGAAGCTCGCGGCCTGATCCCTGTCAATTGCCTAAAACCGGGGTCAGAGCCCGGTTTTAGGCAATGTTCGCCGGGATATTGCCAAAAAAAGGGCTCTGACCCCGGTTCTTATTCGTAGCGGAGCGCGTCGATCGGGTCCAGGCGCGCAGCCTGGCTGGCCGGGACGACGCCGAACACGACACCCACGCCGCCCGAGAACAGCACCGAAAGCGCCACCGCCCACCACGGCACGACGGCCGGCGGGAAGTCGGGGATCATCGCGGCAATGCCGACGCCCAGCGCGTAGCCGATCACGAGGCCCAGCAGGCCGCCCAGCAGCGACAGGGTGACGGCCTCGATCAGGAACTGCAGCAGGATGTCGCGGCTGCGCGCGCCGATCGCCTTGCAGATGCCGATCTCGCGCGTGCGCTCCTTCACCGACACCAGCATGATGTTCATGATGCCGATGCCGCCCACCAGCAGCGCGATGCCGACGACGCCGCCCATCACGAGCGTCACGGTGCCGCTCAGCTTTTCGAACGATTTCGCGATCTGGTCGGCCGATTCGATCTCGAAATCGTCCGTGTCGTCTGGCTTCAGGCGGTGCGCCTGGCGCATGACCATGCGGATGTGGCTGCGGGTCGCGTCCAGCCGGCCCAGGTCGCGCACGGCGACCGTGATCTGCAGCTGCGGACGCGTGTTGTTGCCGATGATGCTCTGCCCCGTCTTGAACGGGATGATCATGTAGTTGTCCTGCGACATACCGAAGATCTCGCCCCGCTTTTCCATCACGCCGACGATCTTGAACCACTCGTTCGCGTACAGGACGAATTGGCCGACCGGGTTCGGCGGCAGGTGCAGGTCCTCGATCAGCTTCTCGCCGATGACGGCCACGCGGCGCGCGCCGGCGTCGTCGGACTCGCTGAGGAACCGCCCCAGCCGCGCGTAGCGGCCATTCACCTCCTGGTAGCTGGCCGTCGTGGCGAACACCTGCGCCGTCGCCGACATGCCCGTGAAGCGAACCTCGGAAAAACCGGGCGTGAACACGGGGCTGAGGTTGCGGATGCCGTCCACGCGCAGGCGCAGCTGCTCCACGTCGTCGAAACGCAGGTAGTTCACCTTGCCGCGCATGACCTCCTTGAACTCGTTGTGCGGCCGGACCGTCAGGCCGTTGCCGCCCAGTCCTTCGAACTGGTCGGTGACGCTTTTCGACAGGCCCTGGATCAGCGAGATCACCGTGATCACCGACGCCACCCCGATGATGATGCCCAGCGACGTGAGGAAGCTGCGCAGCCGGTGCGCGCGGATCGATGCCAGCGCCGAGCGCAGGCTTTCGAGGAACAGGTTCATGCCGCGTTCTCCGCATCATTCCTCGTGTCCGACACGATGCGCCCGTCGCGCAACCGCACGACGCGCCGGCACTGCGCCGCGATCTCGGGCTCGTGCGTCACCATGACGACCGTCTGCCCGCCCGCATGCAGTTCGCGGATCAGGGCCAGGATCTCTTCGCTGGTGGCGGAATCGAGGTTCCCCGTCGGTTCGTCGGCCAGCAGGATGGAAGGTTTGCCCACGAGCGCACGGGCGATCGCGACGCGCTGGCGCTGGCCGCCCGACAATTCGTTGGGCCGGTGATGCAGCCGTCCGCCGAGGCCCACGCGCTGCAAGGCCTGTTCGGCCAGCGCGAGGCGTTCGCGCAACGGGATGCCGCGGTAGATCAGCGGCTGCGCCACGTTGTCGAGCGCACTCGCGCGCGGCAGCAGGTGAAAGCTCTGGAAGATGAAGCCGATCTCCTGGTTGCGCACGCGCGCCAGTTCGTCGCCGGACATCGTCGCGACCTCGCGCCCGTTGAGCCAATACGCGCCGCTGCTGGGGCGATCGAGACAACCCACGATGTTCATCATGGTCGACTTGCCGGAGCCGGACGCGCCGATGAACGCGACGAATTCATTGGCCCGGATGTGCAGGTCGACGCCCTGCAGCGCATGTACGGTCTGGTCGCCCATCGTGTACTGCCGCGTCACGCCTTCCAGCCGGATCACGGATGCGCTCCTTCCGCGACCTTCACGTCGGCCTTCTTCGCGACCACGGCATCGCCGTCGTGCAGCTCGCGCAGCAGGCGCGCGGGGCCCACGGCGATCGTCTGGCCCGCCACCACGCCCTTCGTCACTTCCTGGTTGGCGTCGTCCGACAGGCCCAGTTCCACCGTCGTCTTCTTGACCTTCCCGTCCTGCACGACGAACAGGTAGCTGGTGTTCTTCACCTTGTCCTTCGCACCCGGGATTTCCTCGCTCAGCACGGCCTGGATCGGCACCGCGGCGCGCGCCGCGCCGTTGCCGACCACGATCTCGACGCGGCACGTCATGCCGGAGCGCAGTGCGAGCTTCGCGTCGTCGAGGCGCAGCTTGACGACGTAGCTGCGGCCCTGCGTCTGCGCGCCGAGGACGGTCTTCGGCGCCATCGCCACGCTTTCCACGCGGCCCGTCACGGGCTGGTCGGGGAACGCGGCCGGGAACACCTTGGCCTGCTGGCCGACGCCCACGCGCGCGATGTCCGCCTCGTCCACGTTCACCTCGGCCATGATCGAGCCGACGTCGGCGATCGTCATCAGCGACGATCCCGCGATGCCGGTGGCGCTGGCGACGGCCGTCTCGCCGATCTTGATCGGCACGGCCGTCACGGTGCCGTCGATGGGCGCGCGCACTTCCGTCTTGGCCAGGTGCTCGCGCGCCTGCGACAGCAGCGCGCTGGCCTGCTCGAGCGTCTCGCGGCTGGCGCGCAGCTCGACCTTGGCGAGATCGACCTGGTGCACGGCGTCGTCGTACTTGGAGATGTCGATGTACTTCGCCTTGTACAGCTGGCCCGTGCGGTCCAGGTTGCGCTGCTGGTTCGCGAGGTTGATCTGGGCGCGCTCGATCGCGATGGCGGCGTTGCGGCGGTTCGCCTCCTGCTGCGCCACCTCGGCCAGGTACACGGTCGGATCGAGCCGCAGCAGGATCGTCCCGCGCTCGACGTGGTCGCCCTCCTTCACCAGCACGCCGGCCACCTTGCCGATGACCTCCGCCGACAGCTGCACCTCCTGGCGGAACACGAGGTTGCCGGTCGCGAGGATGGCCGGGTGGATGGCCAGCTTCTGCACGGTCGCCAGCTCGGCCTCGCGGCGCGTCTGCTTGCCCGCGAACTTCACCGCCACGGGGACGATGAAGAACGCCGCGACGACGGCCGCGCCTATCAGTTTCTTCTTCATGCGCTTATCCGAGGAAGGCGATCTTCGCGGCCCAGATGCCGTAGACGACCGCGTACGGCAGCACGGCGACCGTCACGCAGGCGGCGGTCGAGCGTCCCGTCCACGCCTTCAGGCCAAGCACGGCCAGCGCGATGGACCACACGGACGAGAGGTCGAGATTGGTGGCGAAGCCGAACCAGGGGCTGGACATGGGCACGTGCAGCAGCAGGTAGTTGAGCGACACCATGTTCATGTCTTCCGGCGCCAGGCGGCCGCCCGACGTCAGGATCTGCAGCGCCGACAGGGGCACCGTCAGCAGGCGCGGGATGCTGGTCCAGACGGCGAAGCCGAACCACTTGCCGTAGCCGATGCCGGTGCCCATCACCTTGCCCGCCAACAGGTAGTACAGCGCCACGATGGCGCAGATGAGCGGCGTGCCCAGGACGGCGCCGGCGCCGGAGCTCCACATCATCGTCTTCGGCGTCAGGAACTGCGCCATCGCGGCCCGCGCTTCCGGCTTCATGGGCCCCTGCGCCGCCAGCATGTGCTCGCGGAACCAGGCGAAATCGAGCGACGAGACGTACCAGCAGCTGACGGCCAGCGTCAACAGGATCAGGACGAGCAGCGGGATGAAAGGGCGAGGCTTGTCCTTCAGCCGTGCGAAGGTGGGCGAAGGCGCGAGAATGACGTTTCCGATGTCGAAGAGCGGCTGCGTGGGCATGTATTGACTCCCTGGTTATTGTGACCAGGTAGCACCCGCCACCCGGTGCCAAGCAGTCTAGGGTGTTTACGCCACGAAAAACTCACCAATTGTCATGACAACGGGGAGACGCCCCAATTTATACGCGGCGTTTACATCGCTTCCAGCAGGGCCAGGGCCTGCGTCCTCGCGGCCGCCCGCAGCGAGCGGCGCAGCGCGGCATCGTCCGTCGTCCGCGCCAGCACCATCCCGCCCACGCACAGCGCAACGATGGCCTGCGCGCGCTGCTCGCCGTCCGCTTCGTGCGCGAGCGCGCCCGCGTACACGTGCACGAGATTGCGGATCAGCTGCGTGTACGCCTTCTGCGGCGACAGCCCCGCGCGCGCGACGTCGCCCGGCAATGCATACAACGGACAATGCGCCTCGATGTTATCGAACACTTCGTCGCTCAGGTAGATGTCGACCAGCATGCGCGCCAGTTCGCGCGGCGCGGGCGGCGGCGAGTCCTTGAAATCGGGCTTGAACGGGTTGCAGGTGCTGAAGCTGGCGACGGCCGCCGCGTACAGATCGTCCTTGCTGTCGAAGTGGTGATAAAAGCCGCCGCGCGTGAGGCCTGCCTCGGACATCACGCGGTCGATCGACACCTGTTCGAAGCCATGGCGGTTGAACAGCCGGCGCGCCGCATGCACGATGCGTTCGCGGGTCTGGGCCTTGTGTTCGCTACTGTAGGGCATTCGCGTCTCCTTTCGAGAACGGCATTATGCGCGTATTCACATTATGTTCTTGAACATATTATGTGGCCGCGTATTCTGGTTTCCATTCACCACAAGGAGACGACACATGTACACGCTGACCACCTTCCGTTCGGTTCCCTCGTTTGCCGTGGGCCACGTGCGCGACCTGCGCGTGCGCTGGGCCCTCGAGGAAGCGGGCCAGTCCTACGACCTGCGCCTGATCGGCTTCGAGGACAAGGAATCGCCCGCCTACCGCCGCGAGCAGCCGTTCGCCCAGGTGCCCGTGCTGCACGACGGCGACCTGGCGCTGTTCGAAACCGGCGCGATCCTGCTGCACCTGGGCGAGCGCCATCCCGTCCTGCTGCCGCGCGATCCGGCCGCGCGTGCGCAGGCCACGATGTGGATGTTCGCCGCGCTGAATTCGGTCGAGCCCTACGTGGGCAACCTCGCCAACCTCGTCGCGTTTTCCATGGACCAGCCTTGGGCCGAGGCGCAGCGCCCCGTGCTCGAAGAGATCGCGCTCAAGCGCCTGGGCCAGGTGGACGACTGGCTGGAAGGCCGCACGTATCTCGCCGGCGAATTCGGTGCGGCCGACATCCTCATGACGACCGTCGTGCGCCTGCTCGACGGCATGGGTTATGTCGAGCGCTTCGCCCGCCTGACGGCCTGGCGCGACCGGTGCACGGCCCGTCCCGCCTATCGCAAGGCGCTGGCGGCCCAGGTGGCGCAGTACGTCGTCGAGCCCACGGTCGCCTGATTCAATCGGTCACGGGTACCAGCGGTATCGTGGCCGGCCCGCGCCGGCGCGCGAAGTCCGACGCGATGCCGGCGCGGATCGCTTCGAGCCGGCGGCCGTCGCGGTACAGCAGGTTGTAGCTTTCGAACGGGACGAGGCGGCCGTCCGGCAGCGCGAAGTGGATGCACGATTTCTTCAGCGCGCGCACGTCCAGCGAATACGCGTCCATGAACTGCACGATCAATACCCGGAACACGTTGTCGTAGCGGAGCGCGGATGGCGCCCTGACGAGCGGCAGGCAGCACATCAGCTCCGACAGGCAGTTGGCCTGCGATTCCGGCGAGTGGTTCGTCGAGAACAGTTCAAAGATGCGGTCCTTCACGGCGCCGTGCAGCGCGGGGTCGCGTTCGAACACGATCGTATTGCCGCTGCCTTCGACGAGCGTCTGCGGATCCAGCCAGCGCGTCAGCGGCACGGTGCCCTCTTCCGTCTTGATCGCGTACGCCATCGCCAGCGTGTCCGGATTGCACGGCACGGGCACCACGTCCTCCAGCGTGAACAAGCCGCTTTGCTCGGCGATGCGGCGGCGGATCTCCGACACCGTCAGGCGGTGCAGGCGCGGATCGTAGTCTTCCACGCGGCCGGCATCCTGGATCGGCTGCAAGGTCACGCCGCGCACGCAGGGCTGTTGCAGCGCGAAGTCGATGATGTCTCCGATCTCGCCGTCGTTCAGGCCCTTCTTGAGCGTGACGACGAGCGTCGTCGACAGGCCGGCTTCGTTGAGGTTGTCGAGCGCCTGGCGGCGGATGCGCGTGAGGTCGGCGCCGCGCAATTCGCGATGCACCTCGGCGCGCAGCGAATCGAATTGCAGGTAGACCTCGACGCCGGGCGCATAGCTCGCGAGGCGCCGCACGAATGCCTTGTCCTGCGCGAGCACGATGCCGTTCGTGTTGATCATCACGTGCCTGATGGGGCGCGCTTTCGCGGCGTCGAGGATGGCCCAGAACTGCGGATGCAGGGTGGGCTCGCCGCCGGACAGCTGCATCACGTCCGCCTCGCCTTCGTTGGCGACGACGGCGTCGAGCATGCGGATGACCTCTTCCAGCGGGCGATGGCGTTCGCGGTGCGTCCCGCTCTCCGCATAGCACACGGGGCAGTTCAGGTTGCAGTTGTCCGTGATCTCGACGACGGACAGGCACGAGTGCTGCATGTGGTCCGGGCACAGGCCGCAGTCGTACGGGCAGCCGTACTCCATCTTCGTGTTGAACTGCTGCGGCATCTCGGGGTGCTTGACGAAGACTTCGCGGCACAGGCGGTAATATGCGACGTCGTCGCTGACGAGCACGCGCTCGGTGCCGTGCGCGCCGCACCATTTGTCCATGTAGACCTTGTCGTCCTTGAACACGATCTTCGCTTCGACCGGATGCAGGCAGGTCGAGCAGACGGACGTCGTCGTGTCGTAGAACAGATAGGGGCGGGTCTTGCGGGTCATGGGAGCTCCTTGCGCGGCGGCGCGGGATAGTCGCGTTCGGACGCCGCGACCTGGCGGCGCAGGTCGTCGGCCAGGCGGTCGGCGGCGGCGACCATATCTGCAGGAAGCATGGCTTTGGCGCCTGCGACGGCCGCGGCGTTGCCGGTCAACGTCAGCAGCGCCAGCGCATCGATGCGCTCCACGGGGGAAGCGCGATCTGCTTTCGCCTCCCACGACAGATAGTTCACGTCTCCGCCGCCGCAATGCAGGATGTTGCGCGCCCGCCAGAGCCGGGACTCGTCGGCGCGGCCGGCACGGGCCAGCAGCTGCGCGGCCCGCAGCGCGGGCTCGACGCGAAACATGTCCGGTCCGGGCTGGACCACGCAAATTTTGGTGGCGGCACGCTGCAGCAGGACGATGCCGCGCGCTCGATCCCGTGGGTTGGCGCCGAAAGGTTCGTAGCCGCCCCACGACCTCATACCGCCCAACATCTCGCCCAACAGCGCCTGGGCCGGGGCGTAGTCCTGCGCGCTCGCCTGCTCCAGCAGATCCAGCGCACGCGGCACGTCCGCCTGTTTCCGGTCCCGCGTCGACACCAGGGTATACGCGAGCGAGGTGCGCGCTGCCGGGTTGCCCGCCGCGGCAGCGCCCGCCAGCTCGGCGATGCGGCGCTGGCGGGCTGCTTCCGCGTCGCGCTGCTGACGCTCATCGCGGTTCTTGTTGACCGCATCGATCGCGACGCAGCCGGTGCCGCCGATGAAAGCGAGAGCCAAAATCAGCATCCCGCCACGTGCGCGGGAATCAGCGAAAAGAGTCATGTACGGACAAGCTCCCGTGACTGGAGGAACACGAACGGCAGGTAGCACACCAGCGCCGCGATGCACACCCACTGGATGCCCGACAGCCCGAACGCATACGCATACGGCACCGGCTTGATGGCGTCCACGACGAGGCGCCAGGCCAGGTAGGACGCGAGATACAGCTTGAATGCGAGCCCCGGACTGCGCGCGAGCGGCGCGCGCCAGCGCCACAGCAAGCCGCCCACGCCCAGCACGAACAGCATGTCGTAGACCTGCGTGGGATGGCGCGCGATGCCGTCGCCGAAATCGACGCCCCACGGCAGCGCGGTCGGCACGCCGTACGTCCCATCGTTCAGGCCCGCGAGGAAGCAGCCGATGCGGCCGACGACCGTACCGGCGACGAGGGGCAGGATGAACTGGTCGCCCGTCGAGCGGCGGATACGCGTGAGCTTCTTCGCGATCTCCACGCCCAGCAGGCCGCCCAGCAGCCCGCCGACGATCGACTGGCCCGACGCGATCAGGCGCCAGTCCGGCACGGTGCCCTGCCACAGGTGCGGCATCTCGATCCAGAACACGAGCTTGTTGCCGATGGCGGCGCCGAGGATGCAGCCGACGACGACGGCGAAGGAGTCCGGCTGCAGCAGCGCGGGTTGATGGGCGCGCCGGCGCTGCCAGCGGTACAGTTGCACGCCGCCGGCGAGGGCCAGCCATTCGAATACGAGATGGACCGGTTGCGCGGTCGCGGCGGAAAGCGCGGGACCGTTCATGCGCCGCCGGGCGGACGCTTGCGCCACAACCTGACGACAATCCAGCCGCACACGAAGGCGATGCCGAGCCCGATCAGGCCGAAGACGAGCGCGACCGACGAGAAGTTCTCGGGCCCGGGCGAGGACAGGCCGGCCAGCCCGCCGAAAGTGCCGGCGGCGCCGCACAGGCCGAAGCCCGCGAGCGCCAACGAGAGAATGGCAGTCAGAAAACCGCGCGCGACATTGTTCATGGCAGCTCCCAAATAGTTGCCGCCATTACATCACAATCCTCGGGTTCAGGCCACGCCGTATTGCTGGCGGTACGCCGCCACGGCGTCCTTGTGCTGGGCCAGCGACGGATCGGCTTCCAGGTAGCAGAACAGGTCGGCCAGGCTGGCGATCGAGATCACGGGGATGCCGTAGGCCTGGCTGACTTCCTGCACGGCCGACAGCGGCGACAGCACGCCGTCCTTGCCGCCCCGTTCCATGCGGTCGAGCGCGATCAGCACGGCGGCCGGTTCGGCGCCGGCGGCGCGGATCATCGCCACCGATTCGCGCACCGAGGTGCCGGCCGAGATCACGTCGTCGATGATGACGACCTTGCCCGCCAACTTGGCGCCGACGATGGTGCCGCCTTCGCCGTGGTCCTTGGCTTCCTTGCGGTTGTAGGCGAACGACGTGTTGCGGCCTTTCGCGGCCAGCGCCACGGCGGTCGCGGAGGCGAGCGTGATGCCTTTATAGGCCGGGCCGAACAGCATGTCGAATTCGAGGCCGGAATCGAGCAGGGTCTGGGCGTAGAAATCGGCCAGCTTGCCGAGCGTGGCCCCGTCGTGGAACAGGCCCGCGTTGAAGAAGTACGGCGACTGGCGGCCCGCCTTGGTGATGAACTGGCCGAACTTCAAGACTTCGGCTTCGACTGAAAACGCAATGAACTGTTGGCGCAGATTGTCCACGACACGACCCTCGAACTGTGAAAACCGGTATTGTAATCCGCCCCGCCCCCGCCCGCGAAGCCGGTATTCCACCACCCGCGCGAGACGGTGCAGGCGCCGTTCCGTGCGCGGCGCTCGCAGCGCCCGGCCGACCATGGCGAGGAATGCGTCCTCGGCGCGGCGGACGTCCTCCAGTTCGGCCTGGATGCGCACATGTTCGGTCGTGTCGCGCACGAAGCAGCGGGTGTAGCGCAGGCGGCCGTCCTCGAAACAGGCGTTCGAGCGGATGAGCACGTGCCGGATCGAACCGTCCTTACAGCGCAGGCGCGCCGGCTGGTCCAGCACCGTTTCGCCGGCCGCCAGCCGCGCCAGCATGTCGGCGGCGATGGCCGGATCGGCGTGGAACCGGGCGGCGTTGTGCCCGACGTATTCTTCCCAGCGGTAGCCGAGCATTTGCAGCTCGGCCTTGTTGGCCCACAGGATCGTGCCGTCGGCGCCGACCTGGTGCAGTCCCTCGGCCGCGTTCTCGACCATGTCGGCGAACTCGCGTTCGCGCCGCAGCAGGTCGCGCTCCGCCTGGCGCCGCCGCGCCGCCTCCGCGTGCAGCGCATGCACTTTCTGCTCGAGCCGGACCAGGTTGATGTCGACGGGTTGCCCGGACGGCAGCGGCGCCGCCACGTCGGCGCAAGCGTGGTCGTGCCCCGCGCAGACCTGGCGGAACACGTGCGCCGCGTCGGGCGACGGAAACAGGGTCCAGGGATAAGCGCAGAACAGCGAGAAATCGAGCTTGCGCGCCAGCTCGTTCCACAGCCGCTCCAGGTGCAGGGCCGCGTCATAGCGGCCGCGCGCGCACAGCAGCGCCACCATCTCGCCGAACGCGTGGACGGGCGCGCCGCCGGCACAGGCTTCGGCGACCACGCGACCGACCTCGTACTCGAAACGGGCGCGGTCGGGCCAGCCGTCGACCATCAGGCGCGCCAGGGTCGTTTCGGCGTCGAACCATGTGACGTCGCGCGACGGCGGGGCGGAGCGCCCTTCCGCCCGCGCCAGTTCGTCCAGGCGCCGGCGCAGCGCATCGGTGTGCGCGCCGGTGGCGATGACGATGGCCCGTCCCCGCGTCCGCAAGGCCCGCTCGATGAAGGACGCGACCTCGTCGAGCAGCATGTCGCTGTCGTCGTAGAAACGCACGAAATGCCCCGTCTTGCCGTGTTTGCCGGACAACAGGTCATCGGTCTTGATCAGCATGGGGGTTTCTGATGGATGAAAGATGTCATTCTATCCATGTCAAGGGCGGTCAAGACGGCGGCGGCCGTTCAGGTCGCCGTTGTATTGACATAAATCAAAACGTCAGACGTTCAGTCGGTGCCCGCAGCCAGCCGCACGACGACATCGGGATTGACCGGTTTGACGAGGTGCGCGTCGAACCCCGCCCGGGCACTTTGCTCGCGGTCGGCCGGCAGGCCGTAGCCGGTCAGGGCGACGAGGCGGCAAGGGTGGTCGTGCAACAGCGCGCGCAGGCGGCGCGCCACCTCGTAGCCGTCGAGGACCGGCAGCCCGATGTCCAGCACGGCCAGGTCGGGCAGGAAGTCCGGCACGGCGGTCAGGGCAGCCACCGGTTCGTGGAAGACCCGCACGTCATGGCCGTGCGCGGCCAGCAGGCGCGCGAGCGTGTCGGCGCCGTCGACGTTGTCGTCCACGACCATGATCCGGCGCCGGACGGCCGCCGCCGCGTTCGCAGCCGGCGCCACGTCCGGCACGGCGCAGGCGGCCGGGGTACGCCGGGGCAGCAGCACGACGAACTCGCTACCTTTGCCCGGCCCGGCGCTGTGCGCTTCCACCTGGCCGCCATGCTGTCCGACGATGTTCCTGACGAGCGCGAGCCCGATGCCCAGGCCGCCCTCGGCGCGGTCGATGGCGCGCTTCCCCTGGAAGAACAGATCGAACACCTGGGCGCGCAGTTCCGGGCTCATGCCGATGCCGGTGTCGCTGACCGCGAGGCGCACCCGTTCGCCGTCCACGCCATGCGCGCGCAGCACGACCTTGCCGCCGGGCGGCGTGTAGCGCGCCGCGTTCGTCAGCAGGTTCGACACCACCTGGGCCAGGCGCATCGGATCGCCCTCCCAGGCCAGGTCCGGTTCGATGTCGACGTCGAGCCGGTGGCGGCGCTGTTCCAGCAGCGGCCGGGCCATCTCGATGGCCTTGCCCAGGGGCTGCGCGAGGTCGACCCGTTCGCACTGCAGCTCCACCTTGCCGCGGGTGACGCGCGAAATGTCCAGCAGGTCGTCCACCAGCCGCACCAGGTGCTGCACCTGGCGTTCGATGATCTCGCGCTCGCGCGCGAAGCCGGTCTCGCCGCGCATGCGGATCAGTTTCAGCGCGCTGACGATCGGCGACAGCGGATTGCGCAGCTCGTGGCCGAGCATGGCGAGGAATTCGTCCTTGGCGCGGCTGGCGGCCGTCAGTTCGGCCAGCAGTTCGGCGCGTTCGGCGTGGGCGTGCTCGATTTCCTGGCGGGTGCGCACGTGCTCGGTGACGTCGACGGCCACCACGATCATGCCGCGCTCCTCCCCTTCTTCCACCGCCAGCGGCTCGACGCTGAACTTGAGATAGCGCCCGTGCACGTGCAACTCTTCCACGCGGGCCGCGCGGCCGGTGGCGTGGACGTGTTCGAGCAGGTGGTGGATCTCGCCGCCGCGCAGTTCGGGAAAGGCACGCAGCAGCGGCAGCCCTTCGATGCCGTCGCGGCCCACCAGGTCGCGGTAGCAACGGTTGGCCAGGCGGAACACGAAGTCCGGCCCCATCAGCAGGGCCGCCGCCACCGGGGCGTCGAGCAGCATGCGGTCGCGCTGCTTGAGCGCGATGTCGCGCTCGCGCCTCTCGGTCGCGTCGCGCGTGAAGCAGCGCGTGTAGCGCAGCTGGCCGTCCTCGAAGCTGCCGTTCGAGTGGATCAGCACATGCCGGATCGAGCCGTCCTTGCAGCGCAGCCGGGCCGGATAGTCGTACAGCGTGTCGCCGCACGCGAGGCGGGTGACGATGTCGTCGATGACCGGGCGGTCGACGTGGAACTCGGCGATGTTGTGGCCGACGTATTCCTCCCAGCCGTAGCCGAGCATCTGCAGCTCCGCGCGGTTGGCCCACAGGATGGTGCCGTCGGCGCCGACGCGGTGCAGGCCTTCGACCGCGTTCTCGACGAAGTCCGCGAGTTCGCGCTCGCTCCGGCGCAGCACCCGTTCATTGTCCTTGTACCGGCGCACCTCCGCGCGCAGCGCCTGCACCTCCTGCTCGAGCCGGATGCGGCCGATGTCGGCGTCGCCCTCGGCCGGCAGGGCCAGCGCCGTGTCGGCGCAGGCATGATCGTGTTCGGCGCACACGCGGCGGAACGCCTGCGCCAGCTCGGGCGTGGGGAACGCATCCCAGGGATAGGCGCAGAACAGCGAAAAGACCAGGCGCCGGGCCAGGTCGTTCCAGAGTTCCTCGAGCCGCAGCGCCGCATCGTGGCGGCCGCGCGCGCACAGGAGCGCCACCATTTCGCCGAACGCATGGACGGTCGTGCCGCCGGCGCAGGCCGCGGCCACCGCGCTGCCCACCGCGGCCTCGAAACGCGCCGGGTCGGGCCACCCGTCGACCATGAACTGCGCGAGCACGGCGTCGGCGTCCATCCACGCGACCCGCACGGCCGCCGCCGGACCGAGGCGCCGGCGCAGCACGTCGATGTGGTCTGGCGTGGCGATCACGATGCCCTTGCCGCCCATAGGCACGGCCTGCGCGAGGAACGTCGCGACTTCGTCCAGCATGACGTCGCCCTCGTCGTAGAACCGTACGAAATGTCCACTCCTGCCGTATTTCCCCGACAGCAGATCATCCGATCTGATCAGCACGTCAACTCCTTGTGCGGGGTGAAAGTGCCCGGACCCCGGGCACAATGGACCAGTTTAACATACCGGACCGGACATTTAACGTTTGTTTATCCGCCATGGATGTGTTGATGGAAGTCAAAACGAGCTACACTATCGCCCTTGGCCCACCGCACTTTTGTCCAGATCCATGCCACGAATTATCTCCGCCAACCTGAACGGCATCCGTTCCGCCCACAAGAAGGGTTTCTTCAACTGGATGGCCAGCCAAGACGCCGATTTCATCTGCGTCCAGGAGCTGAAAGCCCAGCAGGCCGACATGACCGAGGAATTCCTCGCGCCGCACGGCTACCACGGCCATTTCCACTATGCCGAGAAAAAGGGTTACTCGGGCACGGGCGTCTACAGCCGCACGAAGCCGGATGCCGTCAGCACGGGCTTCGGCTGCGTCGAATTCGACAACGAAGGCCGCTACACGCGCGCCGACGTGGGCAACCTGACCGTCATTTCCGTCTACTGCCCGTCCGGCTCGTCGTCGCCGGAGCGCCAGGAAGCCAAGTTCCGCTTCATGGAAGTGTTCCTGCCACACCTGCAGGCGCTCAAGGCCGAGGGCCGCGAAATCGTGATCTGCGGCGACTGGAACATCGCGCACAAGGAAATCGACCTCAAGAACTGGAAGGGCAATAAGAAGAATTCCGGCTTCCTGCCGGAAGAACGCGCCTGGATGACCCGGATCTTCGACGAACTGGGCCTCGTGGACGTCCACCGCGGCATCGACCAGCGTCCCGAGCAATATACGTGGTGGAGCAACCGCGGCCAGGCGTGGGCGAAGAACGTCGGGTGGCGCATCGATTACCACGTCGCCACGCCGGGCATCGCCGCGAAGGCGCACACCGTCTCCATCTACAAGGACGAACGGTTTTCGGACCATGCGCCGCTGATCATCGATTACCACCTCTGATAATTCCCCCCGGCAAGGGGGAAATCCACTCATATATGTCGTAAAAACATCAACTTACCCACTTCCAAGGTGGGTTTGTTGATATGATCGTTCACTAAGTTTTCCTTGTGGAATCTTTTTCCACGACGTCAAACACTGTCCGCGAACGATCATGCCCACCCAGACCCCTCTTTCCTTCGTGCCGAAGTTACTGGCGCCCCCTACGCCGATCTTCACGCCGGGCCACACGAGTATTACCCTGGATTTCAGCACCGACATGGCGGCTGGGAGCGGGTCGGTCATCATCACGGACGGTGCCATACAGACCGTGATCGACCGCGTAACGGGCGAGCCCACGCTGCGGGTGGTCGGCGCGACCGACACGCACACGATATCGGCATCCAGCCTCGTCATCGAGGGCACCCAGGTCAAGCTGGACGTGGCCGGCCTGCTGCCCGACCACACCTACAGCCTCGTCATGGGCGCGGATGCGCTGCAGTCGACAGCGCATGTGGCATTCGGCGGGGTACGCTCGACTTCGCAGGTGCCGATCGTCACGCCGGACGCCCCGGACACGCTCGGCCCGCAGTTACTCAAGATCGACACCGACAGCAGCGTCCTGAAAGCGGGGGGCAGCATCGTCGTCACGTTGACGTTCTCCGAAGCCGTCGACGCACTGCCGGCGGATGCGTTGAGCGCGCAGCACGCGGAGATCAGCAGCCTGACCAGGAGCGGCGACGGACTCACGTGGAAAATGACCCTGACGGCGCCGAAAGACGCCACGACGGCGCCCGGCAACGTCCTGAGCCTGGACATGACCAAGGTGCTCGACGCGGCCGGCAACCACGGCAGCGGCACGAGCAACCTCGCCAGCTACACGGTCGACACGCAGGCACCCACGGCCACCGTCACGCTCGACCACACCCTGCTCGGCGGCGGCGTCGATGCCGTCGCGACCATCAAGTTTTCCGAAGCCGTCACGGGCCTCACGTCCGCCGCGCTGAGCGCCGGGCACGCGACCGTCTCGAACCTGCACACGACGGACGGCGGCACGACCTGGACCGCCACGCTGAGCGGCACCGCGGCCACCAGCGCGGGCGGCAACGTCCTTGCCGTCGACCTGGGCCAGGTGAAGGACCTGGCCGGCAACGCGGGCAGCGGCAGCGCGGTGTCGGCGGCCTACACGGTCGATACGCAGGGACCGAACGCCGTCGCCATCGCCCTCGACAGCGCCACGCTCGCCGCCGGCAAGCCCGTCCATGCGACGTTCACGTTCGCGGAACGCGTGCAGAACCTGGCGCCGGACGCGATCACGGCACCGCATGCGACGGTGTCCGATCTCGCCAGCAGCGACGGCGGCAAGACCTGGACCGCGACGCTCGCCGCGGACGGCACCGGCACCTGGACCGGCAACGCCGTCAGCGTCGACCTGGGCAAGGTGGCCGACCTGGCCGGCAACGCGGGCAAGGGCACGAGCGCGAGCCCGGCCTACACCGTCGACACGCAGGGGCCGACCGCCACCCTGGCACTGGACGGAACGGCCGTGCGCACGGGCGGCACCCTGGGCCTGACGCTGCATTTCAGCGAGGCCGTGAAAGACCTGACGGCAGCCGCGCTGCAGGCGCCCAATGCGGCGCTCGCCAACCTGCAGCACTCCGCCGACTACCTGACGTGGACGGCCACGCTCACCCCGCAGGGCGGCGTCACCGACGCGACCAATGCCGTCATCCTCGATCTCGCGAAGGTGCACGACGCCGCGGGCAATGCCGGCAGCGGCAGCACGGCCTCCGGCAACTACGCCATCGACACGCACGGCCCCGGCGCCGTCGCCATCGCGCTGGACGGCGCCACGCTCGCCGGCGGCAACAGCATCCACGCCACGTTCACGTTCGACGAAGCCGTGCAGGACCTGCCGCTCGCCACGATCGGCGCGCCGCACGCGCACGTGACCGGCCTCGCGACTAGCGACGGCGGCAAGACCTGGACCGCGACCCTGACCGCGGACGGCAGCGGCACCTGGACCGGCAATGCCGTCTCCGTCGACCTGACGCAGGTGAAGGACCTGGCCGGCAACGCGGGCAGCGGCACCTTCACCGGCGCGGCCTACGCCGTCGACACGGAAGGCCCGACCGCCACGCTGGCGCTGGACAGCACGACCCTGCACGGCGGGAGCAGCGCCACGCTGACGATCCGGTTCAGCGAAGCAGTGACGGACCTGACCGCGGCCGCGCTGCAGGCCCCGAACGCGGCGCTCACGAACCTGCAGCATTCGGGCGACGGGCTGACGTGGACGGCCACGCTGACGCCGGCGAGCGGCATCGAGGATGCGGTCAATACCGTGACCCTGGACCTCGCGAAGGTGCACGACGCGCTCGGCAACGCGGGCAGCGCCAAGGCGATCTCCGGCAACTACGCCGTCGACACGCAGGGCCCGACCGCTACGCTGGCGCTGGACAGCACCGTGCTGCACAGCGGCGGCGGCGCCACCCTGACGATCCGGTTCAGCGAAGCCGTGACGGACCTGACGGCGGGCGCGCTGCAAACACCCAACGCAACGCTCGCGAACCTGAAGCAGTCGAGCGACGGATTGACCTGGACGGCCACGCTCACGCCGCAGGGGGGCCTGACCGAAGCGGGCAATACGGTCACCCTCGATCTCACGAAGGTGCACGATGCGCTCGGCAACGCCGGCCGCGACAGCGCCGTCTCGACCGCCTACAAGGTCGACACGGTGGCGCCGACCGTGACCCGCATCGAGCTCGACAACACGAACCTGGACGCCACCCACGGCGCCACGCTTGCCATCCGCTTCAGCGAAGCGGTGGCCGACCTGGGCACGGACGCCATCACCGCCCCGCACGCGGCCGTCAGCGGCCTGCACACGGCGGACGGCGGCCTGACGTGGACCGGCACGCTGGCCAGCAACGACCTGGCGCCCAGCAGCGGCAACGTGCTGTCCGTCGACCTCACCAGGGTGCACGACCTGGCCGGCAACGCGGGCAGCGGCAGTGCCCAGTCGGAGGGCTATGCGGTCGCGGGCATCGCCAACACGCTCGTCATCGCCCTCGACGGGACGAGCCTCGACGCGACCCACGCGATCCAGGCCACGTTCACGTTCACGCAGGCCGTGCCGAACCTGCCCCTCGCCGCGATCTCGGCGCCGCATGCAAGCGTCTCGAACCTGGTGGGCAGCGCAGACGGCAAGACCTGGACCGCGCTGCTGTCGGCCAACGGCAGCGGCGACTGGACCGGCAACGTCGTCGGCGTGGACATGGCCAAGGTGCTGGACGCGAGCGGCCATGCCGGCACCGGCAGCGCGTGGAGCGCCCCGTACGCGGTCGACACGATCGGCCCCGCGGGCGCGACGATCCTGCTTGCCGCCGGCACGCTGAACGCGGGCGGCACGATGGACGTGACCTTCGCGTTCGCCGAGGGCGTGAGCACGCTGCCGGCAACCGCGATCAGCGCGCCCGGCGCCACCGTGAGCGGCGTGCACACGGCCGACGCCGGCAAGACGTGGATGGCGACGCTGACGGCCCAACCCGGCATGGACACGGGCGGCCTGCACGTCGTGCTCGACCTGGCCCAGGTCGTCGACGCCCACGGCAACCGGGGCGGCGGCTTCGCGGCCAGCACGGCCGCGTACGCGATCGACAGCAAGCCGCCCGTCGTGGCGGACATCCTGTTCGACGACACGACGATCGGCCCGTCGCACGGCATCGGCTTTTCGATCACGTTCTCGGAAAGCGTGAGCGGCCTGGCCGCCGCCGCGCTGCAGGCCCCGCACGCGACCGTGAGCGGCCTGGCGACGGCGGACGGCGGCAAGACGTGGACCGGCACCCTGAACGCCGAGGCCGGCGCCGGCAGCAGCACGGGCAACCAGCTGCGCGTGGACCTGACCCAGGTGCACGACGCGGCCGGCAACGCGGGCAGCGGCAGCGCGGCGTCGCTGTCGCACTACAGCGTGAACACGGATGCGCTCACCGCCACCGTCTCCCTGGACGGCGGCGCGCTGGTCAGCGGCGGCAGCGTCGGTCTCACGGTGCGCTTCTCGGCGGCGGTGACGGCGCTCGACGCCTCGGCCCTCGACGCGCCGCACGCCGCGCTCACGAACCTGCACCACTCGGACGACTACCGGACGTGGTACGCGACCCTGTCCGCGGCCGACGCGGGCATCGTCGACAACACCAACACCGTCGGCGTCGACCTGACGAAAGTGCACGACACGCTCGGCAACGCGGGCAGCGGCACGGCCAGCTCCGGCAACTACACGTACGACACGACGGTGGCGGCCTACATCTCCGGACTCTTCGTCAGCGACGAAGGTCCGTATGCCGACGACGGCATCACGAACAGCGGCGGCGAATACGCCTACGGCTATTTCATCGGCACCCTGGCCGGCAACCAGCAGTTGAAGGTGATGATCGACGAGCAGGAAGTGGACCCGTACGGCCTGCACGTGTACTCGGCGGAAGGCGGCAGCACGTACTGGTATTACGCGAGCGAGGCGTACCTGACCCCGGGCGTGCACACGTACACCGCGAGCATCGTCGACGATGCCGGCCACGCCAGCGCCACTGTGTCGAAGCAGATCACGATCGACACGACGAATCCGCATGTCACCGGTTCGCCCGACGGCAGCACGGCGTTCGACGTCGCGGGCGACCTCGTCCTCACGTTCGACAAACCCGTGTACTGGACGAGCGGGGAAAGCAGCCACGACGGCCTGCAGCTGTACGACTTCGACGGCGCCAGCAGCTACATCCCCCTGACGGAAGCGAACTTCTCGGCCGACCACAAGACCATCACGCTCACGGCCGACGAGCTGCACCTCGGCTCGGGCAACGACTATTCCCTCTACCTGCCCTACGCGCTGACCGACCTGGCCGGCAACCAGGTGGCGGAGCACAGCATCGTCTTCCACACGGCCGGCACCTACGTCGACGTGACGGCGCCGCGCGCGACGAACCTGCGCGCCGACGTCGGCGGCGGCGACTACGGCGTCGGCGAAACCATCGGGATCCGCGTGACGTTCAGCGAACCGGTCGACGTACGCGGCGCCCCCAGCCTCGAACTCAACAACGGCGCCCAGGCCCACTTCAAGGGCCTGAGCGACGACCATCGCAGCGCGCTGTTCGAGTACACGGTGGCCGCCGGCGACAACGACGTGTCCGGCCTGGACTTCGCCACCAGGGGCGACCTGACGGACCATTTCGCGGACGGCGCCGGCAACGTGCTCGACCTCGCGCACATCACGTACGGCTACCTCGGGGACTCGGACGGCTACGGCAGCACGATCCGGATCGACACGCACGCCCCGGACGCCCCGTCCGCGCCGACGCTCGCCGCCGCATCCGATACCGGCACCGCCGGCGACAACGTCACGAGCGTCGTGGCGCCCACCTTCACGGGCAGCGGCGCCGATGGCTGGGCCCAGATCGAACTGTACGTGGGCGACCGCCTGGTCGGCAGCGGCTGGGCCGACGGCGGCGGCAAGTGGAGCATCGACGACGTCCTGCTGGGCACCAACGGCACCTACACGGTCAAGGCCGTCCAGTACGACGCGGCGCACAATGCGAGCGCACCGTCGCAGCCGCTGACGGTCACCGTCGCCGGCTCGACCGCCGCGGGGGCGACGTTCTTGCCGGGCGCCGACAACGGCCTGTCCTCCAGCGACACCATCACGAGCTTCACCGCGCCGGCACTGACGGGCACCGTGGCCGCCGGCACCCAGGTGACCGTGTGGGACGGGGGCACGATCCTGGGTTCCACCACCGCCGGCGACAACGGCGTATGGCATTTCTCGCCCCTGTGGGACCTCGCGAACGGCCAGCACACGATCACGCTGGAACTGCAGGATACCGGGGGCAACGTGACGCCGCGCGACCTGTCGGTCCCGTTCACGTTCACGGTCGACGCCATCGAACCGGACGCCCCGGGCCAGCCGGTGCTGGCGGCGGCGAGCGACACGGGCGTCTCGTCCTCCGACGGCATCACGAACGACACGATGCCCACGCTGACCGGCACGGCGGCCGAAAGCGGCGGCCGGATCCTGGTCTACGACGGCGCGTCCCTGGTGGGTGGGGCCGACGTCGGCAATAACCGGAGCTGGACGGTCACGCTCGGCGGCGGCGGGCCGCTCACGGACGGCGTGCACACGTTCACCGTGGTCCAGGAAGATGCGGCCGGCAACCAGGGCGTCGCATCCGCGCCGTTGTCGGTCACGATCGACACGACGGCACCGACGGTGGCATCGACCCAGTCGACCAGCAAGGCGGGGGCGAACTGGCACAGCCTGACGTTCAGCGAAAAGATCGTGTTCGCGCAGAACGGCACGATCGACGTGCTCGACAGCGGCAACGTGGGGCGCTCGCACCATGCGTGGGACGTGCTGACCAACTGGGACATCGCGACCGACACGCGCACGCTGGAGCTCAACCTGGGCACGCTGAACGGCGCCTACCACCTCACGGTGAACGGTAATGCGATCGAGGACGTGGCGGGCAACGTCGCCATCATCGGCAGCGACACCTTCGGCGTCGGACTGACGGCCTGACGTCTCGACCCAAAGTCGTTCCCGCGAAGGCGAGAACCCAAGTCTTGCTTGCGTCGCCGCAGCGTGACGAACCTGGGCCCCGGCCTTCACGGGGGCGACGGTTTCAAGCCGGCCACGCCAGCGCGCGGCGGCTGTCGAAGCGGCGTGCTTCTCCCGTGAGCGGATCGTCGAACGCGATGGACCGCGCCAGCAGTTGCAGCGGCGCGGAGAAATCGTCGCCTTTGCACGGCAGCGCGACGGGATAGAAGGCGTCGTTCAGGATCGGCACGCCCAGCGACGCCATGTGCAGGCGCAGCTGGTGCTTGCGGCCCGTGTGCGGATGCAGGCGGTAGCGCGCCACGTCGCCGCGCGTTTCCAGCAGCTCGACGAACGTCTCGGAATTCGGCTCGCCCTCTTCTTCGCGCATCACGAAGAACTTGTCGCCGTCGACCATGCGGCTGCGGTAGGTGAACGGGAAGTCGCGCCCGTGCAGCACGGGCGCCAGCGCCTCGTACACCTTGCGGATGCTGCGCTTCTGGAACATCGACTGGTACGTGCCGCGCGTGGCGAGGTTGTGCGAGAAGATGACGACGCCGGCCGTCTCGCGGTCGAGGCGGTGGATCGGCGTCAGGTGCGGCAGGTCGAACTTCTGTTTCAGCCGCACGAGCAGGGTCTCGCGCAGGAAGCGCCCCGTCGGGATCATCGGCAGGAAATGCGGCTTGTCGACGACGAGCAGGTGCTCGTCCTGGAAGATGATGCCCTCCTCGAACGGAATCGGCGTCTCGTGTTCCAGCTCGCGGTAGTACCAGATGCGCATGCCCTGGCGTACGTGGCTGTCGGCCTGCAACGGCGTACCCTGCGCATCGACGACGTCGCCGCGCGCGAGGCGTTCGGCCCAGGACGGGCCGGCGATGGCGGGAAAACGCTCCTCGAGGAAGGCCAGCATGCCGCCGGTCCGGGTTGCCGTGATCCACAGATAGCTGGGCGCCACGCCGTCGCGCACCGGCAGCGGCACGACGGCGTTGGCCGCGGCCTGGTGGCCCTTCCTGACGAAACGAACCATCGATCCCTTATTTATCAGCGTTGCGCGACGTTGGAGCGGTAAGGCGGCAACCGGTCGACGGACGTGCCCTTGCTGCGCGCATACAGCGGCAGCAGCACGTTCATGTGGCTGTCGATCTGCTCGATGCGATCGCTGCCGCCCGGGTGCGTGGACAGCAGCTCGATCGGCGCGCCGCTCTGGTTCAGCGCCGCCATCTTGTTCCACAGCGCGATGCCCGCGCGCGGGTCGTAGCCGGAGCGCGCGGCGATGTCGAGGCCCACGAGGTCGGCTTCGCGTTCCTCGTCGCGCGAGAATTTCAGCACGAGGAGCTGGCCGGCCGCGTTGGTCGCGCCGCGCACGTCCACGCCGAGCCAGGCCGACAGCGCGGCGCCGCCCAGCTGGCTCGCGAGGCCCGTCGCCGCCGCCTTGCTCTGGCGGTCGCGCCCGTGCTCGCGCAGCGCGTGCGCGATCTCGTGGCCCATCACGGCCGCGATCTCGTCGTCCGTGAGGCGCAGCTTGTCGATGATGCCCGTGTAGAACGCGATGCGCCCGCCCGGCATGCAGAACGCGTTCACCTCGCCGGACTGCAGCAGGTTGACCTGCCACTTCCACTGCTGGGCATCGGAATTCCAGCGCGCCGTATTCGGGATGATGCGTTTCGCGATGGCGCGCAGGCGCTGCACGCGCGGGTCGGATTCCGGCACGAGCGCGCCTTCCTGCTTCGCCTTGCTCATCAGCGCCAGGTATTGCTGGGCCGACTGCTGGTTGATGGCGTCCTCGGGCGCGGCGATGTCGCGCCACACGCCGCCGATCGAATTGCGCTTGAGCGGCTTGACGGCGATGCCGTCCTGCACGACCTGGTCCTGGTTCGGGCGGTCGTCCTGCGCGCGCGCGGCGTACGCGCCGGGCGTGGCGACGCTCAGGGCGAGCAGCACGGCCGCGCCGTGCTTGAAGAGTCGATTCATGGTGTTCTCCTGCTGGGTTCTGGACACATGATGCCCAAGTCGCGCTCGTAAGTACAACACGATACGCCTACCCGGGCAGCGACGCAGGCGGGGAAACGTCAGACCTTGCTCACGAGATCGCGCTTGCGCAGGCGGAACACCGCCAGGCTGCCGCGCAAATTCGGCAGGAACGACACCGGCTTGCCCTCGGCCAGCGCGACGTATTCCAGCACTTCCAGGCCGCATTTCTCGGCCAGGTCCTTGAAGTCGTAGATCGTCGCGTAGCGCAGGTTCGGCGTGTCGAACCACTGGTAAGGCAGGGTGCGCGACACCGGCATGCGCCCTTTCAGCAGCGCGGCGCGGTGCGGCCAGTACGCGAAGTTCGGGAACGACACGATCGCTTCCTTGCCGACGCGGACGATGTCGCGCAGGCGCGCCTCCACGTGCTGCATCATCTGCAGCGACGACAGGCACAGGACCACGTCGAACGCGTCGTCCGCGAACAGGCCGAGGCCCTGCTCCATGTCGTGCTGGATCACGCTGATGCCGCGCTGCGTGCTTTCCAGGACCTTGTCGTCGGCGATCTCCACGCCGTAGCCCGTGCAGCGCTTGGCCTGCTCCAGGTAGCGCAGCATGGCGCCGTCGCCGCAGCCGACATCCAGCACGTGGGCGCCGTCGCCGACCCAGTGGGCGATGAACGCGAGGTCGGACCGCAGGGTCAGGTCTTCGTATTTCATGCGGCCTCCTTCTGCTCTGCAGCGATGCGCTGGAAGTAGGCACGGACGATGTTCATGTAGCGCACGTCCTCGAGCAGGAAGGCGTCGTGGCCGTGCGGCGCGTCGATCTCGGCATAGGTCACCTTGCGGCGGTTGGCCAGCAGCGCTTCCACGATCTCGCGGCTGCGCTCCGGCGAGAAGCGCCAGTCCGTCGAGAACGACGCGACGAGATATTGAGCCTGCGTGTTTTCCAGCGCCTTGGCGAGGTTGCCGCCATGCTCGCGCGCGGGATCGAAATAGTCGAGCGCCTTGGTGATCAGGAGGTAGGTGTTGGCGTCGAAGTATTCCGAGAATTTATCGCCCTGGTAGCGCAGATAGGATTCGATCTCGAAGTCGATGCCGAAGTCGAATTTGTAGTCGTTCCTCTCGGCGGCGTTGCGCAGCTTGCGGCCGAATTTCTCCGCCATGTCGTCGTTCGACAGGTACGTGATGTGGCCGACCATGCGCGCCACCTTCAGGCCGTTCTTCGGCACCACGCCGTGTTCGTAGAAGTCGCCGCCGCGGTAGTCCGGATCGGTGAGGATGGCCTGGCGCGCCACGTCGTTGAACGCGATGTTCTGCGCCGAGAGTTTCGGCGTGGATGCGATCACGATGCAGTGACGCAGGCGCTCGGGGAACATGATGCTCCACGCGAGGGCCTGCATGCCGCCCAGCGATCCGCCCATCACGGCGGCAAAACACGCGATGCCGAGGCGGTCGGCCAGCAGCGCCTGCGCGGCGACCCAGTCTTCCACCGTCACGACGGGGAACGTGGCGCCGTACGGTTTTCCCGTGGCCGGATTCGTGTGCATCGGGCCCGTGGAACCGAAGCAGGAGCCGAGGTTGTTGACGCCGATGACGAAGAAGCGGTCGGTGTCGACCGGCTTGCCCGGCCCCACCATGTTGTCCCACCAGCCCGCGCTCTTCGGCTGGTCGGCGTAGTGGCCGGCGACGTGGTGCGACGCGTTCAGCGCGTGGCAGATCAGCACCGCGTTCGATTTGTCGGCATTCAGCGTGCCGTACGTTTCATACATCAGCGTGTAGTCGCCGATCGCCGCGCCGCTTTGCAGGCGCAACGGTTCGGCGAAGTGCATCGCCTGGGGGGAGACAATTCCGATCGATCCCATGAAGACTCTTAAGTTGTAACTAGACGGACTGCAGCTGCTCCACGGCTTCGGCGATGGCCGCCGGTTCCATCGCGCGCAGGATGCGCCTGGTGCGCGGCACGAGCCGCGCCAGGTCGCTGGACAGGATTTCCTGCTTGACGGCCAGGAGCTGGGCGGGATGCATCGAGAACTCGCGCAGGCCCATGCCCAGCAGCAGGCGGGTGAGCTTGACGTCGCCCGCCATCTCGCCGCACACGGCGACGTCGATGCCGGCCTTGTGCCCGGCCTCGATCGTCATCGCGATCAGGTTCAATACCGCCGGGTGCAGCGGATTGTACAGGTGCGCCACCTCGTAGTCGACGCGGTCGATCGCCAGCGTATATTGAATCAGGTCGTTGGTGCCGATGGACAGGAAGTCCAGGCGCTTGACGAACATCGGCAGCGCCAGCGCGGCAGCCGGGATCTCGATCATGGCGCCGACTTCCACCGCCGCGTCGTACTTGATGTTCTGCTCGCGTAGCTGGGCCTTGGCCTGCTCGATCATGCCGAGCGTCTGGTCGATCTCGAACGCATGCGCCAGCATCGGGATCAGGATGCGCACCTTGCCGAATGCGGACGCGCGCAGGATCGCGCGCAGCTGCGTGAGGAACAACTGCGGCTCGGCGAGACAGTAGCGGATCGCGCGCAGGCCCAGCGCCGGGTTCAGCGCCGTGTGTTCCGTCTGGTCGAGCGGCTTGTCGGCGCCCACGTCGAGCGTGCGGATCGTGACCGGGCGGCCCTTCATCGCCAGCACGGCCTTGCGGTACTGCTCGAACTGCTCGTCCTCGCCCGGCACTTTCAAACCCTGTGCGCCACGGCCCATGAACAGGAATTCGGAACGGAACAGGCCCACGCCGACGGCGCCCGCTTCCAGCGCCGGACCGCAATCGTCCGGCAGCTCGATGTTCGCGAGCAGCGTGATCGGCGTGCCGTCCTTCGTGACGGCCGGCGTCTTCTTGAGCTTGAGGAGGCGTTTGCGCGCCTTCATCAGGTTGGCCTGGCGCGCGCGGTACTGCTCCATCACGAGCGCGCTCGGATTGCAGATCACGACGCCGGCATCGCCGTCGACGATCACCCAGTCGTCCTGCTCGATCAGGCGCGACGCCTGGCTCATGCCGACGGCGGCCGGGATGTCCAGGCTGCGCGCGACGATCGCCGTGTGCGAGTTCTGGCCGCCCACGTCGGTGACGAAGCCGACGAACGAGCGGTCGCGGAACGCGAGCATGTCGGCCGGCGAGATGTCGTGCGCGACGACGATCATCTGCGGCTGGAAGTGGTCTTCCTCGGGCACCGGCGGGGCCGACAGCGCGGTCCCCATCAGCACCTTCAGCACGCGCTCGGCCACCTGCTGGATGTCCTGCTTGCGCTCGCGCAGGTACTCGTCCTCGATCTCGTCGAACTGCGCGGACAGCTCGTCGATCTGCGTGACGAGCGCCCATTCCGCGTTGTAGTGGCGGCTGCGGATGATGTCGAGGGGCGCCTCCGAGATCATCGGATCGGACAGGATCAGCACGTGCACGTCGATGAACGCGCCCAGTTCCGTCGGGGCTTCCTTCGGCAGCTCGGTCCACAGCTCCTGCAGGTTGCGGTGCACCTCGGCGATCGCGTCCTGCAGGCGCTTCACTTCCGCCTCGACCTGCTCTTCCGGCACGAGGTAGTGCTTGACGTCGAGCGCGGCCGGCGTGAGCAGGTGCGCGCGCCCGATCGAGATCCCGCGCGAGACCGGAATGCCGTGCAGTGTGAACGATGCCATGGAGGGTCCCGGGTGACGGCCAGCTCGGCTGCTGTCCGGCATTACTCGCCTTCGCCGAATTTATCGTTGATGAGGCCGGTGAGCGCGGCGATGCATTCCTGTTCGTCGGGGCCGTCCGCTTCCAGGGTCACCTTGGCGCCCTTGCCGGCGGCCAGCATCATGACGCCCATGATCGACTTGGCGTTGATGCGGCGGCCGTTGCGGGTGAGCCAGACGTCGCTCTGGAACTTGGCGGCCAGCTGGGTGAATTTGGCGGATGCGCGGGCGTGAAGGCCCAGCTTGTTGATGATCTCGAGTTCCTGTTGAATCATATTTTAATTGTCGTTTCTCTCGTTCATCTGTCCGGTCAGGTGCCGACCCGGATGCGGTTGTCGACCCGGACGGCGCCGTTCTGCGCGCCGGTCAGGGCCATCTCGACCACGACGTCCAGCGTGTCACGCCGGTACGTAATCGCGCGCAGCAGCATCGGCAGGCTGATGCCCGCGATGACTTCCACGCGACCGGCCTCGGCCAGCGTGTTGCAGCAATTGGACGGCGTCCCGCCCTTGATGTCGGTGATGACCAGCACGCCATCGCCTTCGTCCAGGCGCTGGATTGCACTCTTCGCCAGTGCGTGGATCTCGTTCGTGTCCTGGTCCGCCGTCACGTCGATCGCCTCGAAGCGCTCGGTGGGGCCGCGGAACACGTGCGCGACCGCGGCGATGAATGCCTGGCCCAGCGGTGCGTGGGTCATCAGCAGGATGCCTACCATGTCTTTAATTTCCCGTTACCCGGCGCTCGACGGCGTCGATGAACATCGCCGCGACGTCGAAACCGGTCTGGTCGGTGATCTCCTGGAAACACGTGGGGCTGGTGACATTCACCTCGGTCAGGAAATCGCCGATCACGTCCAATCCTACCAGCAACAGGCCACGCGCCGCCAGAATCGGGCCGAGACTTTCCGCGATCTCGCGGTCGCGCTCCGTCAGCGGCTGCGCGACGCCGGTGCCGCCGGCCGCCAGGTTGCCGCGCACTTCCCCGGCCTGCGGAATGCGCGCCAGCGAAAACGGGACCGGCTTGCCGTCGATGACGAGCACGCGCTTATCGCCCTTGACGATGGCGGGAATATATTTCTGCGCCATGATCGTGCGCGCGCCGTTGTCCGTCAGCGTCTCGATGATCGAACCAAGGTTCAGGCCATCGTCCTTGACGCGGAAGATGCCGGCGCCGCCCATGCCGTCCAGCGGCTTGAAAATCACGTCGCCGTGTTCGGCGTGGAAGGCGCGCAGGCGCGTGCCGGACGACGACACGAGCGTGGGCGACGTGAACTGGCTGAACTGGGCGATGGTCAGCTTTTCGTTGTGGTCGCGGATCGCCGAGGGTTTGTTGAACACGCGTGCGCCCTGGCGCTCGGCCAGTTCCAGCAGATACGTGCCGTACACGTATTCCATGTCGAACGGCGGGTCCTTGCGCTCGATGACGGCGTCGAACGCGGAAAGGGGCACGGTATCGGTGTCGCCTTCACGGTACCAGTCGTCCGGATCGCCGGTCAGCTGGATCTCGGTGGCCTCGGCCGTCACGACGCCCTCTTCCAGCACCAGGTGGCGCTGTTCGAAGGCATAGATCCGATGGCCGCGCCGCGCCGCTTCGCGCATCATCGCGAACGTCGAGTCCTTGTAGATTTTGAAGCCGGACAGCGGATCTGCGAGAAAAGCGATTTTCATGATGGTCCCAATGGAGGCAATACCACGATTTTAGCCGGAAACGCGGATGTTCGCGGAAAGGCGGCCGCGTCCGGCGGACGAGTTACCGGAGCATCTTCCTGTTGGCAAAACGTCATCTATTCAATCTGCATTTGCGAACCGTCAAACGTGCCGCCGGACCACTTGGGAAGATGCGTCCCAGGAGGACACGATGAGCGACCAAGCCGAGCAGGAACGCATCAACCAGGTCTATCGCCAATGGCATGGCGGCGCCGGGCTGGCGAAACACGCCTGGCACCGGCCCGACATCGTCCGCCAGGCGGCGGCGCGGGCGCGCGTGCTGGCCGACCTGCTGCCGCTGACGGTGGGCCGCGACCTGTCCGCCGTGCGCGCGCTGGACGTCGGCTGCGGCGGCGGCGGCTTCCTGCGCCAGCTGATCGACTGGGGCGCCACGCCGTCCCACCTCGCCGGCACGGAGCTGCAGCCCGACCGCCTGGAACAGGCCCGGGCCCGCACGGCGCCCGGCGTGCGCTGGCACCTGGGCCAGATCGACGTCTTTCCCGACGCGAGCATGGACCTCGTGAGCGCGCACACGGTGTTTTCCGCGCTCCTGGACGAAGACCTGCGGCGCGGCCTGGCCGCCGAGATGTGGCGCGTGCTGCGTCCGGGCGGCTGGACGATGATTTTCGATGTCCGCTACGGCAGCCCGCGCAATGCCCACGTGCGCAAGGTGACGGACGTCGAACTGCTGCGCTTCTGGCCTGCCGCCAGCCGCCACTACCGCACGCTGGTGCTGACGCCGCCCGTGGGGCGCACGCTGGCCGCCCTGCCCTGGCTGATTCCGGAAGCGCTGGCGATGTTGCTGCCGCCGCTGCGCTCCCACTTCATCTACATGGCGCGCAAGCCGGAGACGGACCGTATGGTCTGAATCAATAGATTTCCGGGTCCGGATCGGTCCGTTCCAACTCCAGCGAAGCAGCCAGCAACGCAAGACGCGCCACCACGCCGTACACGTAGAAGCGGTTCGGCGCGGCCGTCCCCGGCTTCGCCTTCAGGTCGGGCACCGCGTGCTGCTGCGCGAACGCGAGCGGCACGTATTGCGAGCCCGGCGCGTTCAGGTTCTGGTCCACGCCGCGCTCGGCGTGCACGCGGTAGAAGCCGCCGACGACGTAGCGGTCGATCATGTACACGACCGGCTCCGCCACCGCGTCGTTGATCGACTCGAACGTGGGCACGCCTTCCTGGATCATCACGTCGGTGACGGTGACGCCATCCTTGATGACCGACATCTTGTTGCGCTGCTTGCGGTTCAGGTCCTTGACCTCGCTCGCATCCTTGACGGTCATGATGCCCATGCCGTACGTGCCGGCATCCGGCTTGACGATGACGAAGGGTTTCTGGTCCTTCATCCCGTATTCCTTGTACTTCTTCTTGATCTTCGACAACAGCGCCGACACGTTATCGGCCAGGCATTCCATGCCCACGTCTTCCTGGAAATTGACCTCGCCGCATTTGCTGTGCAGCGGGTTCACGAGCCACGGGTCGATGTCGATCAGCTTGCCGAACTTCTTGGCGACCTCGTCGAACGCCTTGAAGTGATTGCTCTTGCGGCGCACGGCCCAGCCGGCGTGCAGCGGCGGCAGCAGCGATTGCTCGTGGACGTTTTCGAGGATGCCCGGGATGCCGGCGGACAGGTCGTTGTTCAGCAGGATCGTGCACGGGTCGAAGTCGGCCAGGCCCACGCGACGGCCGTTGGGCGAGCGCACGAGCGGTTCCACGACCAGCATGTTCCCGTCCGGGAGCGCGAGCGGCGTCGGCTCAGTCACCTCGGGCGACAGCGAGCCCAGGCGCACGTGCAGGCCCGTCTGGCGGAAGATCTGCATCAGGCGCTGCACGTTCTGCAGGTAGTACGGGTTGCGCGTATGGCTTTCCGGGATCAGCAGCAGGTTGCGGGCGTCCGGGCAGTATTTGTCGATCGCGGCCATGGCGGCCTGCACCGTCAGCGGCAGCATTTCCGTCGACAGGTTGTTGAAGCCGCCCGGGAAGAGGTTCGTATCCACCGGCGCCAGCTTGTAGCCGGCATTGCGCAGGTCCACCGAGCAGTAGAACGGCGGCGTGTGCTCCTGCCACTCGAGGCGGAACCAGCGTTCGATGGCAGGCGTGGCTTCGAGGATCTTCTTTTCCAGGTCCAGCAGGGGACCGGTCACGGCGGTGGCGAGGTGGGGAACCATAAAAATGACGTCCTTCGGGCTTCTTGGCGATATGGTAAGCCGAGATTGGGGTGTTCGAACGTTTTTTAAAGACCTTTATGCAATTTAGAAATAAAAAAAGCGCCCCGGAGGGCGCTTTCGCATATTGCATTCCTGATAATCAGGAGTGGTAAGCCTGCTCGCCGTGGCTCGTGATGTCCAGGCCTTCGCGTTCCTCTTCCTCCGGGACACGCAGGCCGACGACGACGTCGACGATCTTGTAGGCGATGAACGAGACGACGGCCGACCACACGATGGTGGTGCCGACGGCTTCCGCCTGCACGAGGACCTGGTGGCCGATCGAGTACGGGTCGGCGGACATCTTGTTGGTGACGTAGTCGAAGATGCCCTGGCCGCCCAGTTGCGGTGCCGCGAACACGCCGGTCAGCAGCGCGCCCAGGATACCGCCCACGCCGTGGACGCCGAACACGTCCAGCGAGTCGTCGGCGCCGATCATGCGCTTCAGGCCGTTCACGCCCCACAGGCAGACGATGCCGGCGACGAGACCGATGACCAGGCCGCCCATCGGACCGACGAAGCCGCAGGCCGGGGTGATGGCGACGAGGCCGGCGACGGCACCCGAGGCGCCACCCAGCATCGACGGCTTGCCCTTGGTGATCCACTCGCCGAAGACCCACGACACGGTGGCGGCGGCGGTGGCCAGCAGGGTGTTGACGAAGGCCAGCGCGGCGACGTCGCCCGCTTCCAGTGCCGAACCGGCGTTGAAACCGAACCAGCCCACCCACAGCAGCGAGGCGCCGATCATGGTCATGGTCAGCGAGTGCGGGGCCATCGATTCACGGCCGTAGCCGACGCGCTTGCCGATCAGGATCGCACCGACGAGGCCGGCGATAGCGGCATTGATGTGCACCACGGTGCCGCCCGCGAAGTCGAGGGCGCCCTTCTGCCACAGCCAGCCGGCCTTGGCGGTCTCGGCATCGATGGTCGCGGCGGTGAACGCATCCGGACCGGTCCAGAACCAGACCATGTGCGCGACCGGCAGGTAACCGAACGTGAACCACAGCACGACGAACAGCAACACGGCGGAGAAGCGGACGCGCTCGGCGAACGCGCCGACGATCAGGCCGCAGGTGATGGCCGCGAACGTGCCCTGGAACGCCACGAAGACGAACTCGGGGATGACGACGCCCTTGCTGAAGGTGGCCGCGGTCGAGAACGCTCCCTTGACCGGATCCCAGATCCCGTTCAGGAACAGGCGGTCGAAGCCGCCGATGAACGCGGTCTTCTCGGTGAACGCCAGCGAGTAGCCGTACAGGCACCACAGGACGATGATGACCGCGAAGATCATGAACACCTGCAGCAGCACGGACAGCATGTTCTTGGAACGGACCAGGCCGCCGTAGAACAGGGCCAGGCCCGGAATCGTCATCATGATCACCAGCAAGGTGGCGACCATCATCCAGGCGGTGTCGCCCTTCTGCGGGGTCGGTGCGGCAGCCGGCGCGGCCGGTGCGGCGGCAGCTTCCGGTGCTGCAGCGGCAGCTGCGGCCGGCGCGGCGGCGACCGGTGCGCTGGCGGCCGGTGCGGCCGCGGGTGCTGCGGCTTCCGCGGCGGCTGCCGGTTTGGCGGCATCCTGGGCCATGGCCGGGGCGGCGGCTGCCAGCGCCACGGCGACGGATACGCCTGCGATCAGTTTCGTGATGGTGTGGATCATCGGATTCCCCTTACAGCGCTTCGTTGCCGGTCTCGCCGGTACGGATACGGACTACCTGCTCCAGGTTGGAGACGAAAATTTTGCCGTCGCCGATCTTGCCGGTGCGCGCGGCGCTCTGGATGGTGTCGATCACCTGGTCGACGATGGCATCGTCGACCGCTGCCTCGATCTTGGTCTTCGGCAGGAAATCGACGACGTATTCCGCGCCACGGTAGAGCTCGGTATGGCCCTTCTGGCGACCGAAACCCTTCACTTCCGTCACGGTGATACCCTGGACGTTGATTTCCGAGAGGGCTTCACGCACCTCGTCGAGCTTGAAGGGTTTGATGATGGCGGTGATCATTTTCATGTGATTGCCTCTTCAAAAAGTTTTTGAAACAGTGAGCAGGGCCGCGGACTTGCCCAGGTTTTCCGCGGACGGGCTCACGTACGCGCTGGTGTCGGCCTTGATCCAGGACAGGGCCACGGAGCAGATGCCCAGGTCCTTGGTGACGCCGAGCTTGTAGTCGGTGTACGACAGCGAACCGTTGTGGCGCACGTTCTGGCGGCCGGCGTGCAGGTTCAGCGTGAAGCCGCTGCCGACGTCGACGTTGGCGCCGATGTCCAGGTAGCCGCTGCCCTTGCTGTCGGCCGTGCCGAACAGGTTCGTCAGCGAATGCGAGTACTTGACGTAGGCCGGGCCGAAACCGAGCTGGCCGTACAGTTCGAACGTGTTGGCATTCGGATGCAGGCCATTGCTCGGGTAGAAGTAGTACAGGCCGCCGACGTCATAGGTGATGTCGCTCGTGAGGTTGCCGCGCTTGCCGCCGTACAGGTCCCACTCGACGTCGCCGCTGCCGCCCAGGTCCTTGGTCCACTTGATGGTGGACAGCCAGGTGCCCGCGTACAGGCCGGTCGGGTTGTGCGTGTAGTCGGCACCGCCTTGCAGTGCGGGGTCGAGACGGGACTGGGAAATGCCGCGGTAGCGATAATCGCTCGTGACCGCCGCGTTGAAACTCACTTCATTGTCCGGCTTCTGCTCTTCGGCGCCGGCCAGCCCGATATGAAGGCTCCACAGGCTTGCTGCGAGTACTGCGGCGTGGGACCAGTTGCTGTTACGACGCTTCATACGACACTCCCTTTAGTTGAACATATTCTTGGGTTGCGGTTTACAATCCGGGATTGCGACCTCTTATGGTTAATGGTTGATTAGCAGGATGCGTGCCACCCCCATGCCGGGCGGGTTCCCGCTTGTTTTTCACCCCTTCCGCCCCCAGTTTTTTAATTTCAAAATACAAACGGGACCAGGACGCGTGCGCCGTCACGGTGCACGCACCAAATCAGGTATGTACGCACCTTCTTGGTGCGGGGTGCCGACTCAAGGACTAGTGTGAAATGAACAATTTTTTCAATGATTTGCAGGGCAAGATCAACCAGGCGTTCGAAAACTCGCCCGCCAAGGACATCGAGCGCAACGTCAAGGCGATGATGACCCAGGGCTTTTCGAAGCTGGACCTGGTGACGCGCGAAGAGTTCGACATCCAGGCCCAGGTGCTGGCCAAGACGCGCGCCAAGCTGGAGGCGCTGGAACTGCGCGTCGCCGAACTGGAAGCGAAGCTGGCCACGGCCGACGCCAAGGCCTGAGCCGCCCTTGTAAACGACGCGGCCGCGCCGCGCCGGTGGGAACCGGTGCGGCGCGGCCGCGTTGCCGTTTACCTGATCAATGCCCCGAAGGCGCGTCCGGCGTGCTGGCGGTGCGGAACACGGCCGGATTCGGGTCGCCCGTCACGTACAGGAAGCCCGCCAGCCCCTTTTCCATCCGCGACAGGGCGTGGTCGACGAGGACATAGCGTCCGGGTACGTCGACCTTGAATTCCACCACCGTGGCGCCGCCCGGTGCCACGGTCGTCGTCTGCACGTTGCGCAGCGGCGGCGAGACCAGGTCGCCCAGATTGTAGACGCGGTCGAAGATCTCGCCGATGACGTGGAAACTGGAGGTGAAATTCGGTCCGCCCACGCCAAAATAGATGCGCACCGTTTCGCCGACCTTCGCTTCCATCCGGTGGGTCTTCGTCAGGGCGTTGTGGTTACCGTTGAACATCAGGTGCTCGGGCTGCTCGTTCAGCAGTTTTTCCAGCGAAAACTCGTTCTCGCCCGTCGAGCCATGGCGTTGCGCCGTGTACAGCTCGCCCTGCATCACATAGAACTCGCGGTCCACCTTCGGCAAGCCGCCTTCCGGCTCGACGAGGATCAGGCCGTACATGCCGTTCGAGATGTGCTGGGCGACCATCGGCGTGGCGCAGTGGTACACGTACAGGCCCGGATTCAGCGCCTTGAAGGTGAAGCCCTTGGTGCTGCCCGGCGCGGCCTGCGTGACGGCCGCACCGCCGCCGGGGCCCGTGACCGCATGAAAATCGACCGAGTGGATCATGTGGCTGTCCTTCGCGTTGGACAGGTCGACGTCCACGGTATCGCCGACCCGGACCCGGATGAACGGGCCCGGCACCTTGCCGTTGAAAGTCCAGTATTTGTAGGTGGCGCCGTCCGTCAACTGGCCCGTCACCTCCGTGGTCTCGAGGGAGACCTTGAGATGCTGCGGCGCGCGTTTGCCGATCGGCGGTGGCAGGTCGTGCGGATCGCGCGAGAGGTCCGCGGCCTTCGGCGAGGTGTCGGCGGCACCCTCGCCCACGACGATCTTGCCGATCATGCCGGCCTGCACGTGCCCCGGCAATGTACAGATGTAATCAAACGTCCCCTTCTTCGTGGCCCGGAAGACGATGGCCGTACTGGCGCCCTTGTCGTTGAGCTGGTTCGACTTGACGCCGAACTCGGCCACACTCAGGTCGTGCGTGGCACCGTCGCCATTGACGAGATTGATCTGCACGACGGCCCCGACGGGCACATTCAACGTGGGATTGGTCTTGCCCGCGATCTTGCCGGCATCGCCCATGAAGACCAGCTTGCCGTCGGCGATATCGGTACGCAGGGTGAACGTGACATCCGCGACGGTCTGCACGGCCGTGGGATGGAGATGCTCATGCTGGGCATGGGCGGGCGCCAGGAAGGTCATGCCGAGCATGAGGGCTGCGATCAGCACGGGCATCGTCTTGCGTTTCATTTTTTCACCTCGATCGTTGTTTTGGACTTGCTGCGAAAAAATCTTACGTGGCGCGGTTCCAATCCCTGGATGAACCAGATCAAGCATTTCGTAAACAACACAGAAATGTACTCGCCATAAGCAATCGATATGTTTGTAGCTGAACCTTGATCTGGTTCATACGAAATCGATGTCGACCGCACCTATGCTGTTCTCCAGCACAAGACGATTCGACATTGATGAGGAAAAAAATGAAGATCTGCCATCTGGCCGCCGCCCTCGCCGCCCTGTTTCCCGCCCTCGCCTCCGCCAGCTGCGGAGCCGCCTTCTGCACCGTGAACACGAACTGGACCACGCAGAGCGCGCTCCTCGCGCCCGGCCCGGCATTCGACGTGCACTACGAATACATCGACCAGGACCAGCCAATGGCGGGCGGCGACAAGGTCGCGGTCGGGCAGGTCCCGCATCACCACGACGAAGTCGCTACCGTGAACCGCAATCTCGTCGCCACCTGGAGCCGCGGCTTCGGCAACGGCTGGGGCGTGACCGTGAGCGCACCGCTCGGCGACCGCGATCACCGGCACGTCCACAACCACCATGGCGAACAGATCGGCGAAAGCTGGTCGTTCACGGAACCGGGCGATGTCCGCGTCGTCGGCCGCTATCAGGTCGCGTCCGGCGGCGACCTGCTGAATCCCAGCGACAGCGGCGTGACGTTCGGATTGAAACTGCCTACTGGACGCTTCACGGTCGCGAACGGCGACAACGAGCGGGCCGAGCGCAGCCTCCAGCCCGGCACCGGAACGACCGACCTGATCCTCGGCGCCTACCGCCACCAGCGCCGCAACGCCAGCGATGCCGCGTGGTTCGTGCAGGCCCAGTACCAACACGCGGTCGACAGCCGCGCCGGCTACAAGCCCGGCGCCCAGTTCAGTGCCGACGCCGGTGTGCGCAAGGGCTTCGGCCCGGGCTTCGGCGCCCTGCTGCAGCTGAACTTCGTGCACAAGCGCGCGGACAGCGGGAGCGCGGCGGAACCGGCCGACAGCGGCGGCCGTTACCTGTTCCTGAGTCCCGGATTGTCCTATGCCATCAACGGCAGGCTGCAGGTCTACGGCTTCGTCCAGCAACCGCTCGTGCGCCATGTGAACGGCGTCCAGTTGACGGCGGACCGTGCCTTCCTGGCCGGGGTGTCCGGCCAGCTGTGGTGAACCTCAATGCGCGGCGGCCCGCGTCAACAGACGCCAGAGGCCGTACAGCGCGGCCCCGCCCAGGCTGACCGCAAACACGATCGCCACCATCGACCCCATCGGATTGGCCAGCCCGAGACTGTCCGCGCCGAAGACGAGCGCGGACGCCAGCGCCACCTGCGCGATCCACATGGCCCGCAGCGGCCGGAACGCTTCGAGATCCCCGCGCTTCCACAGGCGCAGCGCAACCCACGTGACGGGTCCGCACAGCAGGCAGAACAGTACCGCGAGGGCGAGCAGGGTCAGGATCAGTCGGGGCATGCGTGGACAGGAGAAGGCGGAGCCCGCTACATTACCAGACACCTCGCAGACCCGACGCGAAAAAAGTTCGGCATACAGGCCTGTCCCCTCTCAACAGGCATCGTCTCCGCTTGCCTAAGATGAGGCCTCGCCCACCGTCGAAGGAGTCCGATGAGCCTCGCCGTCCTCAGAAGCCGCGCCCTGGCCGGCATGGAAGCACCGGCCGTCAGCGTCGAAGTTCACCTGGCCAATGGGCTACCGGCGATGAATATCGTGGGGTTGGCGGACGCCGAGGTGCGCGAATCGAAAGACCGCGTACGCGCCGCGCTGCAGAACTCGGGCTTCGAGGTTCCCAGCCGGCGCATCACCATCAATCTCGCGCCGGCCGAGCTGCCGAAAGAATCGGGACGGTTCGACCTGCCGATCGCGCTGGGCATCCTCGCGGCGTCGGACCAGATCCCGGCCGCCGCGCTGGACGGCTACGAGTTCGCGGGCGAGCTGTCGCTGTCGGGAGAATTGCGCCCCGTGCGCGGTGCGCTGGCGATGAGCTTTGCCATGCTGCGCCAGCACGCCGACGAGGACACGTCCGCGCGCGCCTTCGTGCTGCCGTGGGCGAACGCGGACGAGGCGGCGCTCGTGACGGACGCCGTCATCTACCCTGCCCGCTCGCTGCTGGACGTGTGCGCGCACTTCGCCGCGAAGTCGGACGAGGCGCGGCTCGTGCGCTACCGCCCCGTGCCGTCTGCCGGTCCACCCGTGTACCCGGACTTCGCCGACGTCAAGGGACAGCAGCAGGTCAAGCGCGCGCTCGAGGTAGCGGCCGCGGGCCTGCACTCCGTGCTGCTGATCGGACCGCCGGGCGCCGGCAAGAGCATGCTCGCGTCGCGCTTCCCCGGCCTGCTGCCGCCGCTGCGCCAGGAGGAAGCGCTGGAGACGGCCGCGCTCCAGTCGCTCGCGGGCAGCTTCGCCATCGCGCGCTGGAGAAAACGGCCGTTCCGCAGTCCGCACCATACGAGTTCCGGCGTGGCCCTGGTCGGCGGCGGCCAGGGGCCGCGTCCCGGAGAAATCTCGCTCGCCCACCACGGCGTATTGTTCCTCGACGAGTTGCCGGAGTTCGACCGGAAAGTCCTCGAAGTGCTGCGCGAGCCGCTGGAAACGGGCGCCATCACGATCTCGCGCGCCGCGCGCCAGGCCGACTTCCCCGCCAGTTTCCAGTTGATCGCGGCGATGAATCCATGTCCGTGCGGCTGGCTCGGCCACCCGTCGGGCAAGTGCCGCTGCACGCCGGACGCCGTACAGCGCTACCAGGACCGCATCTCCGGCCCCCTCCTCGACCGCATCGACATCCAGGTGCCCGTGGCCGCGATGACGCCGGACACGATGGCGCAACTGGCCGACGGCGAGCCCAGCGCCGCCATTGCCGCGCGCGTCACGCAGGCGCACGCGCGCCAGTTGTCGCGCCAGGGCAAGGCCAACCGGAAGCTGACGACGCGCGAGATCGACCACCACTGCCACCTCGACACCGCCGCCGCGCGCCTGCTGGGCGACGCCATGCAGCACCTGCACTGGTCGGCGCGCGCCTATCACCGCGTGTTGAAGGTGGCGCGCACGATCGCCGATCTCGCCGGCGCCGATACGGTGAATGCCCAGCACGTGGCCGAGGCGATCCAGTACCGGCGCGGCTTATGCGACCACTAATCCACGAGCTTGCTGGCGCCGCTCGATGACGAGCACGAGCAGCAAGGCCAGCACCTCGAAACTGCCGCCCACCCAACCCACGACGCCGGGCGACGCGTGCGCCACCGTGAACCCGCCCGCCAGCGCGCCCAGCGAAAAGCCGGCGTACTGGAACGATGCGTTCAGCGACAGCACGACGGGCGCCAGCGCCACGCCGCTGCGGTTGACGAGGCTGTTCTGCTGGGCCGGATAAAAGCCCCATGTGGCGAGGCCCCACAGCACGACACCCGGCAACAGCAGGCCGAGCGGCCAATGGCCGAAGCCGGCCATCGCCGCGAGGTAGTAGAACGACGCGGCCAGCAACAGCAGCGCGGGCACGACCACGTTGAGGGACCCGAAGCGGTCCGTCGCCCGTCCGCCCAGCGCCAGGCCGACGGCGGCTGCGACGCCCCACAGCAGCAGCACGCCGCTCATCCCTTCGGCCGGCATGTCCGCCACGAGTTTCAGGTACGGCGCCAGGTAGGTCAGCACGGCATACGTGCCGGTACCCCACAGCAGGGTCACGACGAGCGTCGGCAGCACGCCCGGCAGGCGGGCGGCGTCGAGTCTCGCCTTCAAGCTGACGGGCGGCGCGCCGGCACCGAGGGACTTCGGCAGGCCCACGGCCAGCGCCACGGCGGCGAATGCGGACAACAGCGCGACGGCGCCAAACGTGGCGCGCCAGCCGAGGTGGGTGCCGAGCAGGGTGCCGAGGGGCACGCCGGCGACGATCGCGATGGTCAGGCCGCCGCTGACGATGGCCAGCGCGCGGCCCCGCTGCGCCGGCGGCGCGATGGCGCTGGCGAGGGCATTGGCGCTGGGGGTGTACAGGCCGGCCGTCAGCGCCAGCAGCACGCGGGCGATCAACAGGCCGAGGTAGTCATGACTGGCGAATGCGAGCGCATTGCCGAGGGCGAAGGCGGCCATGCCGCCGACCAGCACGGTGCGGCGCGGCCAGCCGCTCGTGAAGATGGCGAGCAGCGGCCCGCCGATCGCATACGTCAATGCGAAGACCGTCACGAGCAGGCCGGCCTGCGTCACGGTCACGGCCAGGTCGGACGCGATGCGCGGCAGCAGGCCCGCGATCATGAAGCTTTCGGTGCCGATGGCGAAGGTGCCCAGCGCCAGCGTGTATAAAAGGCCTCTGGGCAGGGAGGTGGGTTCGGTGGACATCGTCGACTCCGTTCTGTTTGCCTGATGCAGGCATCTTTTCAGAACGGAGCACGACGCGTGAGACCAATCGGCCTCGATTCAGGCCATCGCTCCCCTGTCGAAGGATCAGGCGAGGCCCGTGGTCTGCTGTTCGCGCGCCGCGCGCTTGATGGCCTGGGGCGGCTGGCCGAAGGCGCGCAGGAAGGCTCGGCGCATGCGCTCGGGATCGGAAAAGCCGGTCTCGCGCGCGACGACGTCGATCGAGTGGTTGCTGCCCTCGATCATGGCGCGCGCCGCTTCCACGCGCAGCACCTCGATCGCGCGGGCCGGGGACTGGCCCGTCTCGATGCGGAACGTGCGGCTGAACTGGCGCGTGCTCAGGTTGGCCGCCTCGGCCAGCTCGTCCACGGACAGCGGCTTGCGCAGGTGGCGCTTGGCGTACGACAGCGCCTGCTGGATGCGGTCGGATTTCGGTTCGAGTTCCAGCAGCGCGGAGAACTGCGACTGGCCGCCGCTGCGGCGGTGGTAGACGACCAGCTTGCGTGCGATGTTGCGCGACAGCTCGATGCCGTAGTCGCTCTCGACGAGGGCCAGGCACAGGTCGACGCAAGCCGTCATGCCGGCCGACGACCACACCTTGCCCTCGTTGATGAAGATGCGGTCTTCCTCGACGCGCACCTTCGGGTACATGCGCTGCAGGTCGCGCGCCAGCGACCAGTGGGTGGTGGCACGCTTGCCGTCCAGCAGGCCCGCCTCGGCCAGCAGGAAGGCGCCCGTGCAGATGCTGCCCACGCGGCGCGACTGCACGCCGGCCTGGCGCAGGATCTCGACGAAGCCCGGCGACGACGGACGCCGCGGCGCCATCTGCCCCGCCACCAGCAAGGTGTCGTAGTCGTAGCGCGCGACGGCTTCCGTGAGCACGCTGATGCCCGAGGAACTGGTCATCGCGCCCCCATGCTCCGACAGCATCGTGACTTCGTAGCTGGCTTCTTCCAGCAAGGTATTGGCCAGTTCATAGACCGTCGTCGCCATGAGATCCAGGACCTGGAAGCCGGGTGGCAGCAAGAGTCCGATTCTGCGTTTCATGTTGTCCTCAGTGATGATCAGGTTCGCCGGAGAGTCCGGCGCCACAGCGTCTGCTGCAGTGCATGATGGTAATCATACGACAACCGCTCCGGTCCAACCAAAAACAACTGACAAAGTAGATAGGCATCCGAATATATGTGCATACGCACACTTTGTCCTGATTCGAGGGTTCTTTGTCATTCAGGGCAAACATGTTTGCGCCAACATTGATCCCAGAAGACAACATCTTCCAAATCCCTGATAACCGAAACGGAGAATCACCATGCAACTCACGCACAATACCATCTTCATCACCGGCGGTACCTCGGGCATCGGCCGCGGCCTGGCGGAAGCGTTTCATAAACTGGGCAACCAGGTCATCATCGGCGGCCGCCGCAAGGCCCTGCTGGACGAGGTGACGCGCGCCAACCCGGGCATGCGCGCCGTCGAGCTGGACATCGCCGATCCGGCCAGCATCGAACGCGCCGCCGCGGCCCTCATCGCCGAGTATCCCGCGCTGAACGTCCTGATCAACAATGCCGGCATCATGCCGTTCGACGATCCGTCCGGCATGATCGACGACGCCACGGCCGTGTCGACCATCGAGACGAATCTGCTCGGCCCGGTCCGCATGACGTCCGCCCTCGTCGGCCACCTCAAGAAGCAGCCGCGCGCGACGATCATCAACAACACGTCCGTGCTGGCCTATGTGCCGATCGCCACGAACGCCGTGTACTCGGCCACCAAGGCCGCGCTGCACTCGTACACGCTGTCGCTGCGCTTCATGCTGCGCGCTACCGGCGTGACGGTGCAGGAAATCGCGCCGCCGTGGGTCAACACCGACCTGATCCACAAAGGCGACGACCCGCGCGCCATGCCGCTGGACGCCTTCATCGCCCAGACCATGCAGGCCCTGGCCACGGACCGCGAAGAAGCGCTGGTCGACATCGCCGTCCCGCTGCGCAACAACGCGGGACCGGACGAGCACAAGCTGGTCAACGAGTTCAATGCGCACATCGCGGAGAACCCGATCCCGGTCGCCTGAACCGTCCGGCCCTGTTACCATGTCGTCATGACAAGACGACGCTTCGCGGCCCTCGTGGCCGCGCTCAGCCTGCTTCTAGCGGGCTGTTCCCCCAAGTACAACTGGCGCGACTATGCAAGTCCGGACGCGCCCTACCGCGTCATGTTCCCGGCGAAACCGGCGACGTTCACGCGCACCATCGACCTCGACGGCATGCAGGTCGCGATGACGATGACGGCGGCCGAGGTCGATGGCGCGACGTTCGCCGTCGGCGCGGCCGAAGCGCCGGACGCGGCGCGCGCCCAGGCCGCGCTGGAAGCGATGCAGCTCGCGCTGGTGCGCAACATCGGCGCCACCATCACCAGCCAGAAGGCGACGGCGGACACGGACCGCGCCACGCGCGACGTCGACGCCAGCGGCACCCGCAACGGCGAGACCATGCACCTCGTCGGCCACTTCGAAGCGCGCGGCAAGCGCTTCTACCAGGTGATCGCGATCGGCAAGAAGGATGCGCTGCCCGCCGAACAGGTCGAACAATTCATCACGTCTTTCAAACTGCCCTGAGATGAATAGCGAGTCCCCTGCCCTGCGCCTGTCCGGCCTGCGCAAATCCTTTGGCCGTCCCGCCGTCGACGGCCTCGACCTGACCGTGCGGCGCGGCGAACTGTACGCGCTGCTGGGCCCCAACGGCGCCGGCAAGACAACGACCTTGCGCATGGTGACCGGCCTGCTGGCCCCCGATGCCGGCGACGTGCAAGTGCTCGGCATCGACCTCGCGCGCGATCCCGCGGGCGCGAAGCGCGGCATGGCCTATCTGCCGGACGACCCGCTGCTGTACGGCAAACTGCGGCCGACGGAATACCTGGAATTCGTCGCCGGCCTGTGGGGCATCCGCGCGCAGGACGCCGAACCGCGCGCGCGCCGCCTGCTCGACTGGCTCGACCTCACGAAACACGCGCACGAGCTGACGGAAGGGTTTTCGCGCGGGATGAAGCAGAAGCTGGCGCTGGCCGGTGCGCTGATCCACGAGCCCGAGCTCCTGATCCTGGACGAACCGCTGACCGGCCTCGATGCGGCGGCCGCGCGCCAGGTGAAGGACCTGCTCGTGTCGCACGTCGAGCAGGGCGGCACCGTGATCCTGACGACGCACATCCTCGAGGTGGCGGAGCGCCTCGCGCAGCGCATCGGCATCATCCGCCAGGGCCGCCTGATCGCCGAGGGCACGCTGGCCGAACTGCGCGAACGCACGCAGGGCGGCAGCCTGGAAGACGTGTTCCTGCATCTGACCGAAGGACAGCCAGGGTGAGTGCCGCGCCGGGAAGCATCCGCTGGCTGCTGGGCCACGAGCTGCGCCTGGCCTGGTATGGCGCGACCATCAACAAGGGCGGCAAGCGGCGTCCGGGCTGGCCCGCCATCGCCGTGTTCGTGGTCGGGTTCATCGGCTTGCACCTGATCGCGTTCGCGCTGCTGCGCGCATTGGGCCGCGACGGCATCGGCGATGCCATGCTGGCCATCCCCATCAGCCTGCTGGTGGTCGTATGCTCGACCTTCATGCTGTCGAGCAGCCTGCGCGCCTGCGTGCTGGCGCTGTTCGAGCGCGGCGACCTCGATCTGCTGCTGTCATCGCCCCTGCCCTCGCGCAGCATCTTCGCCGTGCGCCTGCTCGGCATCGCGGCCGCCACGGCCCTGCCTTACGTGTACCTGGCCGGTCCGTTCGCCAACGTCGCGCTGGTGCTGGGTCATCCCGGCTGGCTCGGCCTGTACGTGACGATATTCTCCTGCGCGACGCTGACGGCCTGCGCCGGCATGCTGCTCACGCTTGCCCTCGTGCGCGTGCTGGGCGCGCGCCGCACGCGCGTGGTGGCGCAGGTGCTGGGTGCCATCGCGGGCGCGCTGATCTTCCTGCTGTCGCAGGCGTATAACTTCACGCGCCATGACGGGAGCGTGGGACCGCGCATCATGGAGATGATGACGCACCAGTCCCTGTTCGGACCGGACAGCGTGGTGTGGCTGCCCGGCCGCGCCGTCCTCGGTGCGCCGTTGCCGCTGCTGGGCGCCGTCCTGCTGGCGGGGCTCGCCTTCATGCTGACCCTGGCCCGCACGCACCGCTTCTTCGTCCATGGCCTGCAGCAGGCCGCAGGCATGGGGCGCGTGCGTGCCCGCCCGGCCGGCGCGCTGCGCTTCCGTTTCCGCGCCAGCCTGTTCGACACTGTCGTCAGCAAGGAATGGCGCCTGATCGCGCGCGACCCGCACCTGATCGCCCAGGTACTGCTGCAGTTGGTCTATCTCGTGCCGATGCTGTTCCTGATCATGCGCGGCGACTCGGCCGGCCCCGCGCTGGGCGCTGGCCTCACGCTGCTGTGCAGTTCGTTGACGGGCAGTCTCGCCTGGATCGTGATCTCGGCCGAGGATGCGCCCGACCTGCTGCTGTCGGCGCCGGCGCAGCGCCGCACGCTGCAACTGGCCAAGCTGGCGGCGGCGACGATGCCGGCCCTGCTGCTCGTCGCGCTGCCGCTGCTGTGGCTCGTCGTGCGCACGCCGCTGACGGGCCTGCTCGTCGCGTTCCCGGTCAGCGCGGCCGTGCTGAGCGCCGGCCTGATCGTGCAGTGGACGGGACGGCCCGCACCGCGCAGCGATTTCAAAACACGCGGCAAGGAAAATTTCCTGTGCACGATGCTGGAACTGATCAGCAGCCTGTGCTGGGGCGGGCTCGGCTGGCTGCTGGTCGCGCTGGCGGCCGGTGGACCGGCCTGGATGCTGCCCGCCGCGGCGGGGGTGCTGACGGCGGGGTTGCTGGTGCTGCTGCTGGCCCGCGCAATGCGGCGGCGCCCGGTGTGAGAGGTAGCCCACTGACCTCCAGGCGCGACTCGTGATATCGTTGGGCTACTCACAATAGAATGAGACAACTATGTTAATCACCTTTAAATCCAAGGCTTACCCGAACGTCATGATGTACCAGGACCACGCCAAGCGGATCCTGGACCTCCTGCACAAGGACAGTGAACGCGGTGTCATCACCGCCGAAGAAGCGACGCAAGCCGTCAGACTGCTGGAAAACGAGATCGAAGAAAGCCGGAAGCACCAGGCCACCGACGAGATGGAACAGGACGTCAAGGCCCATCAAGGCGAAGAGGACGCGGAACACCAGCCCATCGAAACCGTGACGTTCTCGACCCGAGCCTTCCCGCTGCTGGAAATGCTGCGCGCATCGCGCGACCTGCAGACCGACGTGCTCTGGGGCGTCTGACCCCGTCCGATCGGGACGTTTTCCGATCGAGCGCTTCCGCCACCGGCGCAACACGGCCCTTGCCCTCGCGCCTGGCTGCATACAGCGCCTGGTCGGCGCGTGCCAACAGGTTGGCAAGGTCCTGCAGTTCATGCAGCAACTGCAGGGCCACGCTGATGCTGGCTCCCACCCGCACGCTCCCGCTCGCCAGTTTGTACGGCCGTACCAGCTGGTCGAGCAGGACATGCGCCCTGTCTTCGGCATCCCGCGCATCGTTCTTTGGTGGTAGAAAAGCAAAAAGCCCGCTCAGAGCGAGGATTGGCAGTGCCAATCCGGGCRAGCGGGCTTCGTTTTTCCAAAACGAAAAACCCCGTCGAGATCACTCGACGGGGTTTTCTTAATAACTAGCCTGACGATAACCTACTTTCACACTGGTTGCAGCACTATCATCGGCGCAGAGTCTTTTCACGGTCCTGTTCGGGATGGGAAGGGGTGGTACAGACTTGCTATGGTCATCAGGCATAACTTGTACGAGTGCCGCAGCTTAWTGCGTGCGTCACTCTGAATCYGGAAGAAGYAGTTTTCGTAATCTGTTGTCTCAACAAACAGCTGAACCCTTGCRTTGGCAATGACTGCCAAGGTTATAGGGACAAGCCGTACGGGCAATTAGTATCAGTTAGCTTAATGCATTACTGCACTTCCACACCTGACCTATCAACGTCCTGGTCTCGAACGACCCTTCAAGGAGCTCAAGGCTCCGGGAAATCTCATCTCAAGGCGAGTTTCCCGCTTAGATGCTTTCAGCGGTTATCTCTTCCGAACTTAGCTACCCGGCAATGCCACTGGCGTGACAACCGGTACACCAGAGGTTCGTCCACTCCGGTCCTCTCGTACTAGGAGCAGCCCCCTTCAAATTTCCAACGCCCACGGCAGATAGGGACCAAACTGTCTCACGACGTTTTAAACCCAGCTCACGTACCACTTTAAATGGCGAACAGCCATACCCTTGGGACCGGCTACAGCCCCAGGATGTGATGAGCCGACATCGAGGTGCCAAACTCCCCCGTCGATATGAACTCTTGGGAGGAATCAGCCTGTTATCCCCAGAGTACCTTTTATCCGTTGAGCGATGGCCCTTCCATACAGAACCACCGGATCACTATGTCCTACTTTCGTACCTGCTCGACTTGTCGGTCTCGCAGTTAAGCACGCTTATGCCATTGCACTATTAGCACGATGTCCGACCGTACCTAGCGTACCTTCGAACTCCTCCGTTACACTTTAGGAGGAGACCGCCCCAGTCAAACTGCCTACCATGCACTGTCCCCGACCCGGATYACGGGCCAAGGTTAGAACCTCAAACGAACCAGGGTGGTATTTCAAGGTTGGCTCCACGAGAACTGGCGTCCCCGCTTCAAAGCCTCCCACCTATCCTACACAGATTGGTTCAAAGTCCAATGCAAAGCTACAGTAAAGGTTCATGGGGTCTTTCCGTCTAGCCGCGGGTAGATTGCATCATCACAAACATTTCAACTTCGCTGAGTCTCGGGAGGAGACAGTGTGGCCATCGTTACGCCATTCGTGCAGGTCGGAACTTACCCGACAAGGAATTTCGCTACCTTAGGACCGTTATAGTTACGGCCGCCGTTTACTGGGACTTCAATCAAGAGCTTGCACCCCATCATTTAATCTTCCAGCACCGGGCAGGCGTCACACCCTATACGTCCACTTTCGTGTTTGCAGAGTGCTGTGTTTTTATTAAACAGTCGCAGCCACCAGTTTATTGCAACCCTTTCACCCTTCCACAGTAAASYGGTCAAGCTACYGGGGCGTACCTTATCCCGAAGTTACGGTACCAATTTGCCGAGTTCCTTCTCCCGAGTTCTCTCAAGCGCCTTAGAATACTCATCTCGCCCACCTGTGTCGGTTTGCGGTACGGTCTCGTATGACTGAAGCTTAGAGGCTTTTCTTGGAACCACTTCCGATTGCTTCGTGTCACAAGGACACACGTCTCGACCCCTTGAATTACGYGCCCGGATTTGCCTAAGCRCCTTCTATGAGTCAAGAACCARCTATTCCAACAGYTGGACAACCTTCCGCGATCCGTCCCCCCATCGCATCATACGACGGTGCAGGAATATTAACCTGCTTCCCATCAGCTACGCATCTCTGCCTCGCCTTAGGGGCCGACTCACCCTGCTCCGATGAACGTTGAACAGGAAACCTTGGGCTTTCGGCGAGAGGGCTTTTCACCCTCTTTATCGCTACTCATGTCAGCATTCGCACTTCCGATACCTCCAGCATCCTTTACAAGACACCTTCTCAGGCTTACGGAACGCTCTCCTACCATATGTGCAAGCACATATCCGCAGCTTCGGTGACTGGCTTAGCCCCGTTACATCTTCCGCGCAGGACGACTCGATCAGTGAGCTATTACGCTTTCTTTAAATGATGGCTGCTTCTAAGCCAACATCCTGACTGTTTTAGCCTTCCCACTTCGTTTTCCACTTAGCCAATCTTTGGGACCTTAGCTGGCGGTCTGGGTTGTTTCCCTCTTGACGCCGGACGTTAGCACCCGACGTCTGTCTCCCAAGCTCGCACTCATCGGTATTCGGAGTTTGCAATGGTTTGGTAAGTCGCAATGACCCCCTAGCCATAACAGTGCTCTACCCCCGATGGTGATACTTGAGGCACTACCTAAATAGTTTTCGGAGAGAACCAGCTATTTCCAGGTTTGTTTAGCCTTTCACCCCTACCCACAGCTCATCCCCTAATTTTTCAACATTAGTGGGTTCGGACCTCCAGGGCGTGTTACCGCACCTTCATCCTGGCCATGGGTAGATCACCTGGTTTCGGGTCTACACCCAGCGACTGTCGCCCTGTTCGGACTCGATTTCTCTACGGCTCCCCTATTCGGTTAACCTCGCCACTGAATGTAAGTCGCTGACCCATTATACAAAAGGTACGCCGTCACCCCACGAAGAGGCTCCGACTGTTTGTATGCACACGGTTTCAGGATCTATTTCACTCCCCTCCCGGGGTTCTTTTCGCCTTTCCCTCACGGTACTGGTTCACTATCGGTCGATTACGAGTATTTAGCCTTGGAGGATGGTCCCCCCATCTTCAGACAGGATTTCTCGTGTCCCGCCCTACTTGTCGTACGCTTAGTACCACCGTTCGAATTTCGTGTAAGGGGCTATCACCCTCTATGGCCAGCATTTCCAGGCTGTTCCACTATTCRATCGACTATCACGTACAAGGCTCATCCCATTTCGCTCGCCACTACTTTGGGAATCTCGGTTGATTTCTTTTCCTGCAGCTACTTAGATGTTTCAGTTCGCCGCGTTCGCTTTGCATACCTATGTATTCAGTATGCAATGACCTAAAAGGCCGGGTTTCCCCATTCGGAAATCTGCGGATCAAAGTGTGTTTGCTCACTCCCCGCAGCTTATCGCAAGCTACTACGTCCTTCATCGCCTGTAATCGCCAAGGCATCCACCATGTGCACTTATTCACTTGTCCCTATAACGTTGGCCCCTGCATGAGTATCAGGGAACGTCATATCGACAAGAGTTCAGCTTACTATGTTTGTTGATACATACAGATTACTACCCTAAGTGTGCATCTGATCRTTAGACCAGCTACACGCTTAAAGAAAACTTTACTTCTTCCAGATTGTTAAAGAACGAGAACTACRCTTATCTAAAGCTTGTGCCTTACATAAATGCAGTGAACAGAGAGTTGGTGGAGGATGACGGGATCGAACCGACGACCCCCTGCTTGCAAAGCAGGTGCTCTCCCAGCTGAGCTAATCCCCCGACGCATAACGTGGTAGGGCTGGTTGGACTCGAACCAACGACCCCCGCGTTATCAACACGGTGCTCTAACCAGCTGAGCTACAGCCCCGAAAACTCTTCTCGTTTAACTTTAATAACAGCCGATAAGCGTGGGCGCTTGATGATGGAGCGTTAGCTCCCGTGCCACTCTAGAAAGGAGGTGATCCAGCCGCACCTTCCGATACGGCTACCTTGTTACGACTTCACCCCAGTCACGAATCCTACCGTGGTAAGCGCCCTCCTTGCGGTTAAGCTACCTACTTCTGGTAAAACCCGCTCCCATGGTGTGACGGGCGGTGTGTACAAGACCCGGGAACGTATTCACCGCGGCATGCTGATCCGCGATTACTAGCGATTCCAACTTCACGCAGTCGAGTTGCAGACTGCGATCCGGACTACGATACACTTTCTGGGATTAGCTCCCCCTCGCGGGTTGGCGGCCCTCTGTATGTACCATTGTATGACGTGTGAAGCCCTACCCATAAGGGCCATGAGGACTTGACGTCATCCCCACCTTCCTCCGGTTTGTCACCGGCAGTCTCATTAGAGTGCCCTTTCGTAGCAACTAATGACAAGGGTTGCGCTCGTTGCGGGACTTAACCCAACATCTCACGACACGAGCTGACGACAGCCATGCAGCACCTGTGTTCAGGCTCYCTTTCGRGCACCCYYCAATCTCTCGRRGGTTCCTGACATGTCAAGGGTAGGTAAGGTTTTTCGCGTTGCATCGAATTAATCCACATCATCCACCGCTTGTGCGGGTCCCCGTCAATTCCTTTGAGTTTTAATCTTGCGACCGTACTCCCCAGGCGGTCTACTTCACGCGTTAGCTGCGTTACCAAGTCAATTAAGACCCGACAACTAGTAGACATCGTTTAGGGCGTGGACTACCAGGGTATCTAATCCTGTTTGCTCCCCACGCTTTCGTGCATGAGCGTCAATCTTGACCCAGGGGGCTGCCTTCGCCATCGGTGTTCCTCCACATCTCTACGCATTTCACTGCTACACGTGGAATTCTACCCCCCTCTGCCAGATTCAAGCCTTGCAGTCTCCATCGCAATTCCCAGGTTAAGCCCGGGGCTTTCACGACAGACTTACAAAACCGCCTGCGCACGCTTTACGCCCAGTAATTCCGATTAACGCTTGCACCCTACGTATTACCGCGGCTGCTGGCACGTAGTTAGCCGGTGCTTATTCTTCAGGTACCGTCATTAGCCCAGGATATTAGCCTGAGCCGTTTCTTCCCTGACAAAAGAGCTTTACAACCCGAAGGCCTTCTTCACTCACGCGGCATTGCTGGATCAGGCTTGCGCCCATTGTCCAAAATTCCCCACTGCTGCCTCCCGTAGGAGTCTGGGCCGTGTCTCAGTCCCAGTGTGGCTGGTCGTCCTCTCAGACCAGCTACTGATCGTCGCCTTGGTGAGCCTTTACCTCACCAACTAGCTAATCAGATATCGGCCGCTCCAGGAGCATGAGGTC